>NZ_JAMXHT010000001.1 GCF_023955655.1 Ralstonia soli
CCTCCCGTAATGAGATGGTCACCCCCACCCTACGAGCGGGTAACGCTGGTAGGGTGTTTTTCTTTGTGGAGGCCATCATGGAGCACGTCACGCTGGTTGGAATCGATCTGGGCAAGCACACGTTTCACCTTCACGGACAGGATCGGCAAGGTAAGGCCGTGTTTCGCAAGAAGGTGAGCCGCAAACAATTGGTCGAGTTTTTCGCCAAGCTGCAAGCCTGCACCGTGGTCATGGAGGCCTGCGCCGGCGCACACCACATGGCCCGCAAGCTCGCTGGCTTCGGGCATCAGGTCAAGCTGATCTCGCCGCAGTTCGTGCGCCCCTTCGTCAAAGGCAACAAGAACGACTTTGTCGACGCCGAGGCGATCTGTGAAGCGGCCTCACGACCATCCATGCGGTTCGTGAGCCCCAAGACGGAGTCGCAGCAGTCACTCTCGGCTCTGCACCGGGTACGCGAATCGCTGATTCGCGACCGCACCAAGACGATCAATCAGATCCACGGGTTCCTGCTCGAATTCGGTATCAGCCTGCCGGTGGGCTTGGCCGTCATCAAGCGCCTGCCGGCTGTTCTGGCCGAGTCCCCGCTGCCGCCGCGCATGGTTGACCTGCTGGAGCGGTTGCACGCCCACTTCAAGCACCTCGGCGAGCAGATCGGCGAGATCGACCAGGAGATGGGCCGCCAGCTCGCCGAAGACGATCTCGGCCAGCGCCTGTTGTCGATCCCCGGCGTGGGGCCGGTCACCGCGAGCGTGCTGGCCGCCGAGATGGGCGATGGCAAGCAGTACGCCTGCAGTCGGGACTTCGCCGCTTCGCTCGGACTTGTGCCACGCCAGTACAGCACTGGCGGTAGAGCCAACCTACTGGGCATCAGTAAGCGTGGGGACAAGAACATCCGGCGCCTGCTGGTGCAGTGTGCGCGTAGCTACATGCTGCGGCTGGAGCGGCTGAGCGGGCGCCTTGCCGATTGGGTGCGCAGCATGCTGGCGCGGCGGCACTCGAATGTGGTGGCTTGTGCGCTGGCGAACAAGCTGGCACGCACGGCGTGGGCACTCGCTACCCACCACACGACATTCAAGCTAGATGTGAGCCTCGCACAGGTTTGAGCGCTCGCGATCGTCCCTGTTTTACCGAAGAACACCCCTCTGGTTTTGCGATTGCTGGAATTCTGATGACGTGAACGGCATACCGGCCTGACGGACACCCTGACAAAAAATTCGGCTCTCGAAGCCGATCCCGTTTTTAGGACCATCAGGCGCGGCTCTCATCGTGGCGCGGGCAGCTTCTGCCTACATTGACGCCGGATAGATTTAGGCAAGCCAAACACACCATCAAAACCCAGGGTTGCAAAAGTGGGGGTGACCATAGATTTTTGTTGGCCCGGCGCCGGCATGCCGAGTCACGGCTAAGCGATGAGCCATCGCTCTAGTCGTCCACCGAGCGGCGCGCTATTTGACCGTCGTCACCGTGATGTCGAGGTTGGCCGGCCTGGCTGCGCTGTCCCGGATGCGCAGCGTGTAAGTGCCGCCGGAGGCATTGGCCGGTGCCGCGAGGCGGATCTGCTGATTGGCGACGAGCCAGCTGTAGCCAGCATCGCTGTCCTTCGGCAAGGTGCCCACCCAGTCCGCGTACAGCGGCGACCGACCGCCGCTCACCACCACGACGGTGCCGTTCTCGCCAGCGTGCAACGTGACCGTGGTCTGGCTCGCGCTCAACGGGGTGACAACCGCGGGGGTGGCCGACAGGCAGTCCTTTCCAGCGTCGGCCACCGAGTTCACCACCTCGTTCAGCGTCTGCTTGTAACCCTCGAACGTAGTCTGCAACTGGCTCATTGTCTTCCGGTCCTCGTCCGTACAGGCATTGACCGGGATGACGTTCTCCATGAAACCAAAATTCTGATTCTTCAGCGTCAGACCGAACAAGGTACCGGTCGCGCCCGTCGTTGCTGTTGCGGTCGCTGAAGCCAGGGAGCCGGCTGCGGTCAGCGCGCTCTTACCGGCGGCCAAGTAGGCATCTGGGTTCGGGCGTTGCGTGTCGAGTTGCGCTTGCAAGCCGTCATGGGCTGCCAGGCGCGCGCGGAACAACAACTGTGCCAACGACACCTGCGAATCCCGCACGGAACGCAGGGCATCCTGCGCCGCATCGCGCGTCCGCACCAAGGCCGCATACTGCGTGTCGGCTTGGCAGCCTGTCGGCAATTGCGCGACCTGCCGCGATGTCTCTTCGATTTGGGCGGTCAGCGTACCGTAAGCGCCCAGCAAGTCGTTGCCGCGCGCGGCCACACACATCAGTGCGCTACGCGTGCCGAGCTGCACCTGCTCAGTCGTGCGCGGAAAGAACAAATTGCCGGCCACGTAGGTGGCACCGGCCCCTAGTGCGAGATTCTTCGCGCCGTTCGTGAGGGTGTTGCCGTGCACGAGCTTAACGCCGAAGGCCGCCGCCAGGCCAAACGTGGCAACGTCTGTGGCGGTCGAGGCGACCAACTCGGATTTCATGGCGTCGGTCATGTGCGTGGCGTCGCCGGCAGCCAGTCTCACTTGCTCGGCAACGAACGGGAGGTCTTTGCATGCCGCCTTGGTGTCGCCGTTGGGGCAGTACTCTGGCACCGTGGGATAGTGACTCAGCGCGCTCCAGCTCGCGCAGGAAGGCAGCGTCACCACAGCAGCAAGCACCAGCGCGCAGGAAACCAGCCGCCGCGAAGCGTCGGTCCGTGTGACATCGTGCATGAACCCCTCCCATACGCCCCGGCCGTCGGACGTTGATTGTTGTGTGCGGCGCACATGCATCGTAGGCACCTGCACGGGGTCATGCCTCCCTTCCGTGGTTGGGTAGCCCTCAGGAACACCCCAGTTCTGCGGCAAACGCCCTCTCGGAACGATCAGACCGCCGTGGTAGCCTCGCAGGGCTCCTCACTCACTCTCTGGATCATGTCGCCCATCTCCAAAAGCCTGCTCGTGTCGTTTACCGACAGCGAGGGGGTACGCAAGCAGCTCCTTATCGACGCGCCGCTTCCGTGCACGGAAAAATCGGCGTTGATCCAGTTGCTCATGGCCAAGGGCGTCGACGTTCCACTCTTGATCGACGTCTCGGAACTACGGCGGCGAGCGAAGCAACTCGCCCTGGCTGAAATCAGCTGGACGACGACCGACCGATCCACCCAATGACGCTTAACGCGACGTTTCCCACGGGCGCTGAACTAAAACAGCGTTTCTTCCAACTGGTAGAAAGCGGCGAGGTCAACCTGGACGGCGTGATGTCCCCGCTGACCCGGTCACTGGTCGAGCGATTCGGCGCGCAGGGCGTGGATATGACGCTGGCGTGGGCGTGCACCCCAACCGGATGGGCGTGCCCCGCATGCGGACGCTCCAAGCCGGAGATCGTGCGACTCAATTCCAATGGACACCTCATGTGCCGACTGGTCGAGCACCACGATCACATGAAAGATCTCGTGAAAAGCGAGTTCGAGCGCCAATGCAAATCGCAAAAAATCGTCGTCGCTGACGAATCCGCCAAGCAGTTTGCCGCGCGCGCTTCGCAAATGGTTTCTGCCTACGACAACGCGATCATCTGCGACGACTGCAATGCCGCCGATCCAGCCGCCAAGAGCGCTGTCGGCACCCACAGGGATTTTTCTTTTTCGCCGCAGGAGATCCACCGGTTTGTGCGCGCCCGGCCCAACCTTCCCCACGAAATCGACGTGGAGGAAGCCGCGCGGATCTGGCAGCAGCAAGAAGAGACGTTCCACCTGCGGCTCAAGATCGTCGCGCGAATCGCGGAGATTGCGGCAACCAATACCCACTGGTATCAGGAGCTACCGTTGGGGCAGCGCGCTGCGTTCGTGTATCGCCATGCCGAGCACCTTGCCGGCCGCTCTGGCGCTCCTGACGCCATCTACGAGCTGGCGGGGGACAAGCGGCCATCCCCTGCGGCAGATGTGAGCGCATGGCGACGTGTCCTGCAGAAGCGGCCGCGTACGCGCCCTCGCCCCGAAGACGTCGACTATCTCGCCAAGGTGACATGTGCCAAGCACTGGAGCACCGTAGACGAAGGGTGGCGTTGTCCTGCCTGCCAACGTGCCAAGCGCGAGACGGTACGCAAATCCAACAGCGGCGGGTGGACGTTCCGGCTGTCGGATCGAACCTTCTACGCCCCCGGCGAACGCTACAAGAACAAGCGTGCGGTGGTGTGCGGAGACTGCAGTGAACTGGCATCCAAGGTAGGCAAGGAAGCCTGCCTGACCGCTGGGGCCGAAGGAGAGAGCGACTACGCTCGCTTCCTGACTGTCCCAGAGATTGCCCTCGTGGTTTTGGCCCAACCGCACGGTCGGCACAACGTCAAGAACGAAGTCGCCGATGCACTGATAGTGCGTCTCGCCGAGCGCGTCTTAGCGCGTGAGTAGGCACGTTCTAAAGCGCCGCGGATCGAGTCGCGCTCTATGCCCTCCCGGCGCGCCCCGCCCGCCCCTTGAGCTTCACATGCAGGTGCTGGCCAACTCCATTGGCCTCGGGAACTTCCTTGTGCTCCAGATAACTCTGCTCGCGCACGAGATCACTCAAGCGCCTGTATCCGTAGTTGCGTGCATCGAACGACGCGTTGTTCTTGCTGATGAATTGCCCCACGGCGGCCAACGTGGCCCATCCCCCATCCCGGGACGTCTCCTGAATCGCATGCGTCAATAGCGACTTGAGGTCCGGCAAACCGTCGACCCGCAACGGGGACCCGACGTCACCATCGGTCTCGCTCTTGAGAACTTCGAAGAAGATGAAGCGATTGCACGCAGCGATAAACGGTTCAGGTGTCTTACGCTCACCCAAGCCGTACACCACCTTCCCCGCTTCGCGCAACCGTGTTGCCAGACGCGTGAAATCACTGTCGCTGGACACGATGCAGAAGCCATCGACGTTTCCGGCATAGAGCAGATCCATGGCATCGATGATGAATGCTGCGTCTGTGGAATTCTTGCCCTTCGTGTAGGCGAACTGCTGAATCGGCTGGATGGCGTAGCGGTGCAACTGGTCCTTCCAGCCCACCAGGTTCGACGTGGTCCAATCGCCATAGGCGCGCTTGACCGTCGCCGTGCCGTGTTTGGCCACCTCTTCGAGCAGTTCCTTCACGACTTTGGCCGATGCGTTGTCGGCATCGATCAGCACGGCGAGGCGGGTGGTTTCCTTGTTCGACACGTCGTGTCCTTCGTTCTGTTGTGCCATGGTTCAACGATTAACCGACTCAATCGATCAAGCGCAGTTGACCATGACGCTCCAACTTCTCTCGATCGGCCTGATCGCTATGCGCCGGCGCCACCGGGTGGGCAGCGCCACAGATCGTGCAAATCCATAGCTGCCCCCTTTGTGGCGCGTCGAACGGTGTCACTCCGGTTGTATCGGGAACGTGGTCACGCAGGACGCCACAGGTGTTGCAGGCTAGCCATCGTATGTGGGCTTTCATAGGCGAGCTTCGGGGTTGTCGGCCATTTCGATGATAGCGCGCACGTGCGCATTGCAAGGTGCCCGCTCATGTGGTGAACCGACATCAACGCAACTTTTGCCGCCACTCAGCAAATTGCTGCCCGTCGATTAGCTCGAAGCCAAACTCGCGCCCGACCTCGGCGACCCCCGACGTAAATCGGCTCGTTGTAATGACGATCCCTTTGCTGGTGGCGCTGCCGCCCCGATCCGCAAAGGCAATGGCCCCATGCAGTTCACGGACGGTCTCCGGGCCGACGCTACGGTGGGCCGCCCAGCATTTGCATTGCACGATCCACGATTGACCGCTCTCATCAACCGCGTACAGATCGACGCCACCATCGCCGTCCCGACTTGCCGCCTGATGTATCACGCGCAGCCCTCGATCCGTGAGCAGCTGCATGCAATCCCGCTCAAACTCAAACCATTCCGGACGTGCACCATCTGGCGCGGTCGAAACCTCTTCGTAGATCATGCGCGATGCGGACCGACTGCGGTAGACACGCACGCGCTCTACCTCCGCCATTGCACCGCGCGTGTGGGGGCGCACGAACGTGAACCCTTCCGGAAGATGCATGCCATACCGCTGCGCGAGAAAGCGCTGAGTCGCCGATGTGGTTGCCGCCCGGCGCAGGTGTTGAGTGACTGCGTGCGGCGCACGACCTGATCCCTGCGCGAGTTGCGCCGCATGGCGCAAATTGGGTCGACTATAGCGCACGCGCGGCAGGTACACCACCGTCGTCACGTCACGCCCACGGCTGCGGCGCGTTGTCGTCCGTGTGCCAAATAACGCCTCGCGCTCCTCCACCACCAGAAAATCCCGGACGATCGCAGCCGCGATCAACTGCAGGCTCAGCTCCGCATCGGTGTTCCACGTCACCTCACCATCGTCATCGCGCGGGCGGATCAAGCGCCCACCCGTCGCACGCGGCGGGTCGCTCGCAATGCCAATCACAACATGGAGGTAGCGCTGCACTGCGTCGAGGAAATGGCACGAGAATTCGCCTTGGTTCTCAAAGATCCGCACCGCCACGAACGGACCGAACGCCACCTCGACCCGTGCACCCCACGGGATGGACCATTGCCGAGCTTCCTGTGCCTCGCGCAGTATCGCCTGAATTGTCGCTTCCGCTTCGTCTTCGGTACCATCGAGCGCGACACTGCGCATGGCTTCACAGACATCCGCCAACGGGACCGGAAAATCGTTCGGCCCGAGCCGCTGGCCCGCGTCTATGAGGTCCAGGATTTCCAGACCACTGCGCCACATCACTTCGATATCGGGTAGGGGCGCGTCAAGATTAAAGGGCGCGCTGCGCAACTCCAAGCCGTATTGCCCGGTGTTGGCGAACCACGGCCTATGCGTGCCGCCCTGCGTGATCTTGTCATCGAGCAAGGCTGCCTCGAACGTCCAACGAGTGGCTTCGGCCAGCAATTGGTCGCCGGCGTCGTTGAGCAAAGGGATCAGCTTGTCGAGTACACAGAACAGCGCGTACGAATCGTGCAGGACATCGACACACGCGCGATGCGCGGATTCTGCGCAGGGCGTGGGTCCCGTCAATGCCGCGAGCCAAAGGCCGATCAATGGCGCACATGCGACCAACTCCCTGCCCTGCTCCGCAATCGCGCCATCACCGAGCCACTGACCTTCCTCAGTGACGACCGGTGGCACGCCGTCATGTGTTTGGCGCTCTACGATGCCGCGCACGAAACCGGCGGCGAGCCGGCGATTCCGATACACCTGGCTGCCCCAGGCAGCTCGAGCCTTGTCCGCCGAATGGAGGTCGGCTGCCCAGGGACCGTCGTAGTTCAGCTCTGCCCAGCTATCGGATGCGGGTTCCGACCAAAGCGGGATCGCAGGCACATCATCCGTGGTGTCACTCTGCTTTTCGCATGCGAACGGATCAAACCGCTGCCCTGCACGGGACCCCTTCAATCCCGGCGCTGGATGCGCCCAAGATCCTTCCATGGCATCTAGAGACGGTTCGGTGTCCTTTATGCCTGAATACATCTGCGCTTCAAACCAGGTGGACTGATGCCCTTCCGGCGTGACCGCGATCATGTAGAACCGGCCATGCCGGCGAATTGCAGCCACCACAGGATCGGTGCTCGGCCGAATCCAACGTGTATGCGGACGGGGATTCTTTCCTTCCAACATTAGCGTGAACGAAAACGCCATGGTGGGTGAGTTGTTCCAGAGCCAGCCAATCGCGACACACGTTCTCTGGTCACGGAGCTGCTGGACGGCGGCACGATTCTGCGCAATAAACACCAGGCAGGGAACACCATCCTCGCGCAGCCAGGCTGGCCCGAAGAACCGTTGGCCCACCGTGGCCCCGTTGTAGGGTTCCGCCAACGCTTTGATTTCGGCCGCCGTCGCACGATTCACATTGGTGGCCACCGCGCGCGCTACGGGCACGCGTTCGGATAACAACGTCTGCTGGTTGGGGGCGACAGATTCAGTGGGCATAGAGCGTTTCAGCAAACTCAATTCGGGGCGCTGTAATGAGGGGCTAGACGATCGGCGTTCAGATGCCACTGCTTCGCAAGGTTGCCCCCTTCGGGGTTGCTAGTCAGGACAGCATTGGCCTGGGGAAACAGGGCAACATAGTTCTGCACAAAGAAACTCATGAAGACGAGGGTGGCACTCACGAACTTGGCGGCCATCGCCTCCTGGGCACTTAGCGCTTGCGCGTCGCGAATCTGCAGAATGCTGAGCCAGCTCGAGTGCGCATAGCCGCAGAGGAAGCTATAGACGTTCCGGATATAGACCGGGTGGAAGCCGGCCGCGACGCCGATGTTGGCCCAAGACATTCCCGCATGCCATTCGCCCTTGAGCATCTGCTTACGCTGTGAAGCGGAATACTGCTGCCAGACACCATGCGTTTCGATCTCCGTCTGGAGCTGATCGATCTTGACCTTCTCGTCGGCCAGCTTCTTCCGGTGCGCCGGATCGCGGGCGGAAAAGTTCTGTCGATCGAGGAGGCCTGCGCGGTGCCAGACCAAATGGCGGAAATGCCTGACCTGCGCATCCTTGCTGCCATAGACGTAGGCGAACGTGAGGTAGGTTTCCAGCGCTGCGCGCGCCAGAATCATCACGGAGCTGTGGTCAATGTGGCAATCGACGCCGTGTCCGTCAATGTCGACTTCGACCGGTTGAGCTATCAGGCGTAGCGAGGCAACGTGGTAGCAGAACTTCTTGCCCAGGACTTGCGCATCGTTCAACCAAAATTGGTCCGCTGGTATCGGCTGCCCGGTCTGAGATTGAACGAGCTGCATCACCAGTGTCAGTAGACGCTCAAAATCAGTCGCAAGATTCTTGGTCAGCACCGATGCGGTCATTGCGGATATGAAAAAGCCGTCTTCGCAGACGGCTTTTGTGTTTTCACAAGGCGGGGATCATTTGAGTGCTAGTGTGGCTCCCTTGACGGCCACCCGCAGCTTCGTGCGCAGCACCACCGTCGCCGGCTTGCGCGGCGACTCTTGTGTGCGCGCCTTATCCGCATGACGCAGGATCACCTCCATGCCCTTCTTCTGCATGGCGACGACAGCTGGCCGCACGGCTTTACGCGCGTTGGTAGCCATAGAAACCTCCTTCGTCTGCTGCGGGCCGTGTGACACAACGGAATCTCACCGGAAATTGGCCGCGTTCAAAATTCCTGGCCATTCGATTATAAAGCGAGTCCAAACTCGCTGCCTGGGGAATGAAGAAATACTCCGGCACCTGGGGCAAATGTTCTGCGTGCGCAACAAGCGCTTCGGACAGCACCTCAATGAACTGCCAGATCGCTTGCGGTTGGGGCAACGGCCAGTGCTCCGGCTCGAACATCGTGGCGCGGTCAGCTTCAGCGCGCAGAAATTTCACGACGCGCGCGTCCGCTTGTGGCACATAGCCGCCAGCCCAGCTATTCACAGTCTGCTGAAGATAGTCTGGATCGCCGTCTGCCAGCGCGAGGGGACTGGCGAAGAACACCACAAAGCGCACGCTACCGAACACGATTCCCATAGCCTCGCCGACAATGTCCGGCGCGATCGGAATTGGACCGAAGACACTGACCGCATCAGGTTGGTCATCCTCCAGATCGAAGAGTTCGGCCAATAGCTCCGGGGTGATGTAGTCGTACATGGAAGTGCAAAGGGATGAGGCTGGCCAGGATCATCAAGTCCGCCATCGTAAGCCTTCAAGAAAGGAAGGCAACCAAGACCCTACGTTCCGCAATTAAGAACCAAGCTCCTTGGGCCCGATACGGTGGCGCGAGCGGCGCTATTCGACTGAGAATCCGCCCAGCAGCGGGGCCGCATAGTTTGAGTCGGCGCGCAGCAGTTCAAAATGCGGCATCTCCGCGAACGGTACGACCCGGACCGCCGTACTCTTGCGCCACTGCTCCAACGCCTGCGAGTGGATGGCCAGCGCGTTGTGGTTCCGGTGCCGACGCGACGGATAGCGAAAGCCCAAGGGACGCCCGAGCTCCGGCCACGCCGACAGCACCGCGTCGAGCCGCACCCCAAGCCACTGGCACCACGCGTGCTCGGCGCTGATGCGGTCGTAGATGCCGAGCTTGCTCAGCGCCGTGCCTGCCAGGTCGACGAGGGGCACGTCCATGCGCAGCGTGAACTCGGCGATCAAGCCCTGCTCGGCCACTGCGTCGGGGATGTAGAAAGTGCCCGGCTGCGTGATGTCGTTGCAGCAGAATTCGGCCTCCCACAGCGCGGTGTACAGATCCTGCGCCGCGTAGAGCCAGTAGAACGGATACTGATTTTGCGCATCGCGCAGGGTGTCGGGCGGCCCGAAGCGGTAGGTCCGCGTCACGTACGGCGGGATGACGGCGGCCAGATGCCGGACCGCACGATAGAGGCGGGTGCCGGCGGGGAGCACTGTCACGCTGGCGGCCAGGATCGGCTGCAGGCGTTCAACGGCAGGGAGGGTTTCGGCAAAGACAGGCGGTATTGTGGTTTCAGGTTGCGATGTCGGCATCAGCTGATGTCATCCGAACGGCGCGAGGGCAACCAGGCCAAGCGGGCCACCACCCTCGCCTGCCGCTGCGCTGCAGCTTGCGAGAGATGGCCCTGCTGGACGGCAGACAGTGCCGCCCGAGTCTCGAATGGCTTGCCTGCCAGCAGTTCGGCTGGGGTCAGGTCATCAAAGACGTCGACCGGGGTCACCCAGAACGCATGAATCTCACTGCTCGGAACGTCTTGCATCTGGCGCAGGATGGGGGCTAGCAGCTCTGGCACAGGCAGCGTGAACTGCCAGGCCGGAAAAGCTCGGCCGATCGCCTTGCCCGGCGGCGTGACGCAGTAGAAGCGTCCATCTTCCACCGCGCGGTACAGCGTCGCCTGCGACATGGCCACCAGACCCTGTGCAATGACCTCCGAGGGCTTCAGATATGACACGGCGAGCTGGTCGTCGACATCCACCGCCGGCGTACCGGGACGTGTGAGCGTTGCCGTCAGGCACTGGCGCACGATGGCCATCACGCGTTCGCGCTCGTGCGAATCGATGGCCAACTCCAGTTGCTCGTCAATGTCGTGGACCAATTTCTCGACCAGTCGGGGGCCGGCTGCCACAGCGGCCGGCATTTGAGTACGCGGTGTCATATCAAACTCCATCAGATGACAGCACGGGGCGGCGCGAAAGCCGGATGCACAGCCACTTCGCGGTCCGACAACAGGCAAGCAACAATATCCCTGGCGACCCGGGCGATCCGACGCCGGGCCAAAGCAATAACGCGACGGAAATGTTCACCGTTGTGGCGTAGGGACTGGACGTAGCCTTCGGAAATACTCCCGCTCACCACCTTCACGGCCACTACGCCGTCGGCTTCAACCCCGCCCAGGATGGCCAGAACCCGGCGTTGGTGACTCGTGCGGATATTTCCAAGCGGAACGAGCAGAAGATTGTGCTCCAACGAGAGCATCCCTCGTCGGAGGCCCACCTCGACCTCGGTCACCGGCATCTGGATAGCTTGTTCCTCCTCCGCCTGTAGTTCGTCGGCGATCTCGACGGCCCGAGAGCCAAGCAGCTTGCGATAGAGCGCACTGAGCGCTGCAACGTCCGCCTCGTGGACTGGGTCTTGTGCGTTGGCTTTTTCCACCCCGGCTGCCCGCAGCCTTTCGAGAAGCGTCTCCGGCTCGATACGCATGCGCGCGGCCAGATCGGCCACATTGGAATAGGTACACATGGTTGCGAAGGACTGTGCAGTGGATCTTGACTCAATCCTACGCAACTTTTGCAAGATTCTCAAGTTTCTCAACCGAACAAGGGGCGGATAACCGTTTTTCTGTGGTTGATAAGTTTCATTATCATGTGTTGCGAAATATGCGCGTCTGTGCACTTTTCTCGTCTGACGACACAATTTTGTTACCCCCCCTGTCACCCAGTTTCGGCTTCATGAGCAACAGCTGAATTTTCCCGATCGGGCAGATTCGGGCGAGTACGTCGGCAACGCTGGGCAAATATTCCCGCTCGGGAAGAAATGTGGATGAGCGACGTAAGGTGCTCCCCTACGCTGCTGTCACAGAACGGTGCTTACCGCTCAGTCGAAGACACCTGCCCCACCTCTGCCATCCCAGCAGGGTTGTCGGTCGCCGTGGTCGTTCCCTGAGGCACCCCGATGGATACGCCAGCCATGCCAGAGGCAGTCGGCCCGTTTGCTGTCAGCTCCGCGCCATAGTTTGCTAATGCGAGCGACGTCCAGGAATTCAGGCCAAAAAACAGCAATCCCAATCTGGCCCTGGTCCGCATGCCTTTTATCATCGTCTCCTCGCTTTCATCTAATGTAGCTGCGCGGTATGGCCTGCCCCAAGTCACCCAAGGCTGATGCCCTCGGGCAAACGGGCCGCAACGGGCAAACCGGGGTCGATCGGCCGCAGCGGCGTCCTATAGAGTCGCGAGGCCACGCTAGCGGTGATATGCAGCACCGTGCAGATACTTCGGTCTCTTCTAGACTGCGCTGCACCAGCCGTATACACACGCCTAAACGCCGTGGTGACGCCTCGGCGCCAGCCGCCTCCTATTCGCGCAGATCAAGCAGCGCCTACCTGCTAAGCCAGGCCGGCTCCATAGCGGTGCTAGCACCACTGGGCGTGCTGCTCTCGCCCCCCCCAGCCAACATCGGTACGCTTGGAGAGGTTGTAGTCAGCAATGAAGCTGGCTTGCCATGGGTTCGGCTGGTTGATGATGGGTTGTCCCGCCCTGACCTTCAATGCTTTGACCGCATCGTAGTAGTACACAAGGGTCAGGCCCAGGTTCGATGTCGGTTGGTAGTTGACGGCTGCCGAGTAGAAGTCATCACGCTGCAAGGTGCTGCTGCAAGAAGGCGCATCAAAGCGGGCTCGGTCGCGGTGATAACTTACAAAGAAGACCCGCACAGACGCTTTGTCACCTGACCCACGTAATGCGCGTTGTTTCCCCCATCATAAAGTCACAATTGGAATCGACCACTTCGCATATGTAATCCCATAAAGCCTTTACGCGCGCGACTTCCCTTCGCTCGGGCGGGGCGATCAGCCAAAAAGTTCGGGTAATGTCGACTTTGCCGGGAAGCACAGGGACCAGCCCATCAATCACACTGCCGAGAAAACAAGGTAGCACCCCGATGCCGCAACCTGCTTTCACGGCCTGCGCTTGAGCGTTAACGCTGGTACTTCTGAAGCATGGCTTGACGCCAGGGAGCCATTGTTCCAACGTGAATTGCTGCGGCGAGAAAATCAGGTCGCTGACGTAGGCTATCCATCGGTGTTCGATCAGATCATCGATATCCTTGATCGGTGGGCGACCGTCCAAGTACTCCTGCGTAGCGTACGGCAGTAACCGGTATTCGGAAAGCTTGCGGGTGACGAAGCTGTTGGCGCTCGGACGGTCGATGGCCACCGATGCGTCGGCTTCCCGCTTGGACAGGTTCAGGTTGCGCGGCAGCGGCAAGACGTCAACAGTGAGCGCGGGGTGCCTAGCGCAAAAGTGCGTCAGGTGCGGGGGTAGAAAGAACGTACCGAAGCCTTCAGTGGCCCCTAGACGAATCTCGCCTGTCAGCGCGACCTCATCGCTGATCATGCTCGACTCGACAGCCGTAAGCGTGCCCTCAAGCACCTCCACATGCTCGAGTAGCCGGTGCCCAGCGCTCGTTAGGCGAAGGCCCTGTGAGCTGCGATCGAAGAGCTTCGAGCCGGTATCGCGCTCTAGTCGTTGAATGCGCCTCGAGATCGTCGACTGACTCATTTTCAACGCGTGTGACGCTTCCAGCGCAGACTGCGCACGCGCTGCTGCCAGAAATATCCGCAGGTTGTCCCAATCGAACTGCTTCATCCCGTCTCCTATCCTCTTTATGCAAATATGGATAACGCAGTTCCATTTTAAGGTATTCCGATTGCAGAAATGCTCATTAAGATGACTCCTATGGCCGAAATTGGCGCAACGGTCTACGCAGTCGCCAATCAGGTGCGGCCCCATTCCAAACAGGAGACAAGGCAGTCATGAGTCAATTCATCGAGCATTTCATCGCCGGCAAACCGTATTCCGAGGCCGCAGGCCGAAGTGGCCCGGTGTACAACCCATCGACCGGCGAGGAAACGAGCCGTTGCGCATACGGAACGCATGCCACTGTGGACCACGCCGTCGTTGTGGCGGCAGAGGCCGGTCGCAAGTGGGGGCGTGCCTCCCACGCCGCGCGCCAAGCCGTGATCTTCAAGCTGCGCGAGCTGATGATCGCCAACTTGGATCTGCTCGCCGAGGTCATCGGGCGCGAGCACGGTAAGACCATCCCGGACGCGAAGGGCGAACTTGGGCGTGCCATCGAGGGAATCGAATTCGCCTGTAACGCGCCGCATGTCTCCAAGGGGGAGTACACCAACAACGTCGGGGGAGAAATTGAAGTGTTCTCCATGCGCCGACCGATTGGGGTGGTTGGGTGCATCACGCCGTTCAATTTCCCCATCATGGTTCCCGCGGTCATGATGACCATGGCGGTGGCTGTGGGCAACAGCATTGTCTGGAAACCCTCCGAGAAGGTACCCAGCGCGGCACTTGAGTTCGCGCGCCTTTGGAAGGAGGCGGGATTGCCGGACGGGGTCTTCAATGTCGTGCAAGGTGACAAGGAAGTGGTGGACGCGATTCTTGAGCACCCAGGCATTGCCGGAGTGAGCTTTGTCGGATCCACGGCGGTCGGCGAGTACATCTATCAAAAAGGCACCGCCCACAACAAGCGTGTAGCGGCCTTCACGGGTGGCAAGAACCATATGGTCGTCATGCCTGACGCGGATCTTGAGGCCGCGGCCTCCGCGTTTGTCTCTGCGGGTTTTGGCTCCGCGAGTCAGCGATGCATGGCCGTGTCGCTCTTGCTACCGGTTGGCGTGGAAACCGCCGAGCGCCTGCGCGAACTCGTCATTCCGAAGATTCAAGCTTTGAAGGTCGGGCCCTACAACGATGCAGTCGCAGACTACGGCCCGGTGGTGTCCCGAGAGTCGAAGACCGCAGTTGAGCGAGCCATTGCCCGTTGCCTTGAGGAAGGAGGCGAACTCGTCGTTGATGGGCGTGGCCTGGAGGTGCAAGGACACCCCAATGGCTACTACCTTGGGCCAACGTTGTTCGATCGGGTCACAACCGATATGCAGTTGTACCGAGAAGAAATATTCGGCCCGGTACGCGGCATCATGCGGCCATCGACATTTGAAGAGGCGATTGAAATCACCAACCGCCACGAATACGGCAATGGCTCAGTCATCTTCACGCGCGATGGCAAGTCCGCTCACCGCTTCATGATGGAGATCGAGTCCGGCATGATCGGCGTGAACGTACCGGTTCCGCTTCCCTCAGCCTACTTCAACTTCGGCGGATTGCGTCGTTCGAAGTTCGGTGATGGGCATCTGTACGGGCCAGACGCTGCTCGCTTCTACACGAAATTCAAGACCGTCTCACAACGCTGGCCGGAGCCGGATGACGACGCCATGCCGGTGTCCCTCGCGTTCAATCCCAGCGCCTGATTCTCAATCCAAATATCCGCGCACTGTGTGCCCGGCGAGCCGGGAAGGCATGGCCATTCCTCTTGGCCATCCGCGCAGCCCTGCGCTTACGAAAGGTATGCCATGAAAGCCATAGTTATCGTTCAACAGGACGGTCAGAAAAGGCCGACGCTCGAATATCAAACCGTACCGGATCCGGAGGCCGGGCCAACTGATCTGCTCGTCCGCGTCAAGACTGCGGGCATCAACCGCATTGATTTGGCCCGCTCCACCGCACACGGGGGGCCGGCCGCCGGCAAGCCGATGGTCGCGGGCCTCGAAATGGCTGGAGATGTCATCGCTGTCGGTAGCGAAGTCAAGGGCTTCAAGGTAGGCGACAAGGTCATGGGCATGACCACTGGCGCCTACGCCGAAATGGCGACGATCGACTACCGCTTCGCGATGCCGATCCCCTCGTCGTTCTCTTACGACCAGGCAGCGGCCGTATCGACTGTCTACCCGACGGCACACAACGCGCTTGTGACGAATGGCCATTTCTCGGCGGGCCAGAGCGTACTGATCCAAGGGGTGGCATCTGCTGTAGGGATCGCCGCGCTGCAAATCGCCCGAGCGATCGGGGCAGGGAAGATCATCGGTACAGGCCGTACGACCGATAACGCCAGCGCGCTGACCGATATCGGCCTGGACCGATTAGTGATCAACGGCAGTGATGACGTGGCGACCGAGGTCATGAACGAGACAAGCGGTCGCGGTGTAGATGTCGTCGTCGATATGGTGGGCGGGCCGGCAATCGCAGACAACTTGGCTGCGGTGGCTTTGGGCGGTCGCATTGTCAACGTTGGATGGGTCGGAGGAACCACGGGCGAGATCGACCTGGACACGCTTGCACGTAAACGGATTTCCCTGGTCGGCGTCTCCTTCCGGACGCGCACTGTCGAGCAGAAGGCAGAGTTGTTCGAGCAATTCCGACGCGACGTCTATCCCCTGTTCGTCGCTGGCACGCTTCTGCCCGTGATTCATGCCGCTTATCCGTTGTCCGATGCACTGAATGCGCAGGACACCATGGCTCGCGACGAGCATTTCGGAAAGTTCCTTCTGCACCCCTAGAACCGGCTGCACAGCCTAGGACTACCAATAAACAAGTAGGAGACAGCATGGAAATTGGATTCATTGGTTTAGGGCACATGGGTTTTCCCATGGTGGCCAATCTCTTGGCTAACGGCTATGCCGTGCGCGTCTACGACACATCGGATGCGGCGGTTGCTAAAGCGGTCGAACACGGCGCGATAGTAGCCCAGTCACTCATCGATCTGGCGCAAAGCGCCGACGCGATCATCACCATGCTGCCGACGCCTGCAGTTGTACGCAGCGTCCTGTGCGTGCCGGGCGGGGTCATTGCGAATGCCAAGCAGAACGCCCTCATCATCGACTGCAGCACGAGCGACCCGCAGACTGCTGTTGAGGTTGAGGCTCTCGGTGCAGTCGCCGGCAAGATTGTTCTCGATGCGCCAGTTTCCGGCGGTGTTCAAGGAGCCAAGGCTGGCACGCTGACCTTCATGGTCGGTGGCTCAAAAGATGGCTTCTTGCTTGCCAAGTCGATTCTCTCCGCGATGGGCAAGAACATCGTGCATTGCGGAGCGGCCGGAAGCGGTCAAGCCGCCAAGCTCTGCAACAACCTCCTGCTTGGGGTGTCGACAGTGGCCGTGTCGGAGTCCATGTGCCTCGGGGCTAGCCTGGGCCTCGAACCCGAGGTTCTGGCACAGATCATCAACACGTCATCGGGCCGCTGTTGGGTCTCCGAGCTCTATAACCCGTATCCCGGCGTCGTCAAGGACGCCCCCGCATCGAACAACTTCGCCGGCGGATTCGCATGCGATCTGATGATCAAAGATCTCTCTCTTGCGCTGGATGCCGCGCACGGGACACGGCAGCCGTTGCCCATGACTTCGGTGTCCAAGCAGCTGTTTCAACTGCTCAGCCATCAGGGGCACGGGGATAAGGACATCTCCGCCATTGTGGAGATGTTCAAGAAATAGAGCCGACCAATTCACGGCCACGACCAAGAAGATAAAAGGAGACAAAGATGAAATTCAAATTCAAGAAGACGGCTATCGCCGGGATACTGGGCGTCGTGTGTGCATCGTCCCACGCGCAGGGCGTTTCGGACGACGTCGTCAAGATCGGCGTACTGACGGACCTGTCCGGCACGTACTCGGAGTTCGCGGGACAAGGCGCCGTTACGGCTATCAAGATGGCGGTTGAGGACTTTGGAGGCAAGGTCCTTGGCAAGCCGATCGAGGTGGTGGTGGCCGATCATCTCAACAAGACGGACGTTGCATCAACGAAAGCGAGGGAATGGTTTGATACGCAAAAGGTGGATGTCATTGCGGATCTGACCAACTCTTCTGTGGCGTTGGCGGTCAGCAAGTTGGCCAAGGACAAGCAACGCATTGCGATCGTTGCCGGCGCCATGACGGAAAAAGTCACCAACGAAGAATGCACGCCTAACACGGTGCACTACGTCGCCGACTCCTATGCGTTTGCCAATGGCACGGCGAAGGCCCTTCTGGATCAAGGCGGGAATTCCTGGTACATCCTTGTTGCCGACTACGCGTTCGGTACGCTGATGCTCGATCGCCTCACGGCTACCGTGAGCGCAAATGGCGGCAAGGTAGTCGGCTCGGCGAAGCATCCCCTTGGTGCATCGGACTTCTCGTCCTTCATGCTGCAAGCACAGAACTCGAAGGCGAAAGTGATCGGGCTGGCCAATGCTGGCGTTGACACGGTCAATGCCATGAAATCGGCTCAGGAATTTGGCGTAACGCGCGGCGGCAAGCAAACAGTTGTGGGGCTGGCCACCACGATTACCGACGTCCACAGCATGGGTCTGAGCACCGCTCAGGGCCTAACTCTCACCACGCCGTTCTATTGGGATCTGAACGACGAAACCAGGCAGTGGTCCAAGCGTTACTTTGCAAAGATGCACAAGATGCCCAACATGGTTCATGCGGGCGACTATTCATCTGTCATGCATTACCTCAAGGCTGTGCAAGCCGCTGGTACGGACGATGCCAAAGCAGTGATAGCAAAGATGCGCGAGATGCCGATCAACGACTTCTTCGCCAAGAACGGAAAGATTCGTGAGGACGGCCGCATGGTGCATGACATGTACCTGGCACAAGTGAAGACACCTAGCGAGTCGAAGTATCCGTGGGACTACTACAAAATTCTGAAGACTCTGCCTGCTAGCACGGTGACGATTCCCGCCGCCGAAAGCAAGTGCCCGCTGCTTAAGAAGGGTTCGTAAGGACCGGTAATCCGTCCTAGTCTGGGTGAAGGCGGCAACGCGTCGCGCGCCGCACCGTTTACTGCTTCGGACGCAGGCGCAGCCTTCTCATGGAGTTGCGCTTGCCGAGCCTTATTTGTGTGTGCCATGGATGCACAGGCTTGCGGCTGTTCCGGCGCTTGAACATCGGCGCGCACTCAATGTTCGAAATTGCGGCAAGTCGGAGTTGGCGTCGCGAGGCATATATCTCGCAGCGTCGTCTCACACCTTACCGATTTCACCGGGTTCTTCATGGACCAACGGTAGTTTGGGCTACCAAGCATCTCCTAGGACGTAGCAATCCCTTCGTGGAGCGACACATTCCCACAAGGAGTTGCGCCTCCACACAAGGGATCACACTATTAGAGAGGTGATGATGACAGACATCATCCTGGAGACACGCGGCTTGACAAAGGTTTTCAAGGGGTTCACAGCCGTTTCAGATGTGAACCTGCAGGTACGGCGCGGTGATATTCATGCGCTGATCGGGCCGAATGGAGCTGGCAAAACCACTTGCTTCAACCTTCTGACCAAGTTTCTGGCGCCGACGACTGGAACGATTCTTTTCAATCAACGCGATATCACCACCGAGCAGCCCGCGCAGGTTGCCCGACAAGGGATCATCAGATCCTTTCAAATCTCGGCGGTATTCCCGCACCTATCGGTTCTAGAGAATGTCCGTCTAGGTCTGCAGCGCCGGCTCGGCACATCCTTTCATTTCTGGAGGAGCGAGCGCACGCTGGCCGGGTTGAACGATAGGGCGATGTCCCTTTTGGAGCAAGTTGATCTCGCGGGCTTTGCCCACACCATCACTGTCGACCTTCCCTACGGGAGAAAGCGCGCGCTCGAGATCGCCGCGACGCTAGCCATGGAACCGGAGTTGATGCTTCTCGACGAGCCGACCCAAGGCATGGGGCATGAGGATGTGTCCCGTGTTACGGACCTTATCAAGAAGGTGTCGGCTGGCCGAACCATCCTCATGGTCGAGCACAACATGAGCGTAGTCTCCGGCATCTGTGATCGCATATCTGTGCTGCAACGTGGTGCTGTCCTTGCGGAAGGCGCCTATGCAGAAGTTTCCGTAATTCCAGAGGTCATGGCGGCATACATGGGGACTGCCGGTGACACGCCGGAATCTGGCGATTCAAAAAGCTCCGTGCGGGCTGAAACAACAGATGGGAATACGCATGGATAAAGCACTTGAAATCGTGGATCTCCACGCTTGGTATGGCGAGTCGCACATCTTGCATGGTCTGAGTCTTTCAGTGAACAAGGGTGAAGTGGTCACGCTGTTGGGGCGAAACGGCGCGGGGCGCACCACCACACTGCGCAGCATCATGGGCCTGACTGGTTTGCGCAAGGGGACCATCAAAGTCAATGGCGTGGAATCGATTGGTCTGCCTACCCACAAGGTCGCCCACCTCGGCGTTGGCTATTGCCCCGAGGAGCGTGGCATTTTCTCCGCGCTCTCAACTGAGGAAAACCTGATGCTTCCGCCGATGCTTTCGAGCACTGAGCGGGGGATGTCGATCGGTGAGATCTACGAAATGTTCCCGAATCTCGCCGAGCGGCGAAGCAGCCAGGGCACACGTCTGTCAGGTGGCGAGCAGCAGATGCTCGCGGTGGCGCGCATCCTGCGGACCGGCGCACGGCTGTTGCTACTGGATGAAATATCGGAAGGGCTGGCCCCCGTGATCGTGCAGGCGCTGGCTCGCATGATTCTCACATTGAAAAGCAAGGGCTTCACGATCGTGATGGTGGAGCAAAACTTCCGGTTCGCTGCTCCACTGGCTGACCGCTTCTATGTGGTGGAGCACGGACGGACCATCGACCACTTCACCGCAGCCGAGCTTGAGGAGAAGAAGCCCGTGCTGCATCAACTGCTTGGCGTTTAGTGGGAGAAGAATATGGACGCAATTTTCGGAATTCCGCTGCCAGCGTTGCTAAGCCAAATCCTGCTCGGCCTCGTCAATGGTTCCTTCTATGCAATGCTCTCGCTTGGCCTTGCGGTAATTTTTGGATTGCTCAATGTCATCAACTTTGCTCACGGCGTGCTGTACATGTTGGGCGCCATGTTGACATGGATGGGCTTGAGTTACTTCGGTCTAAGTTACTGGGTGATGCTGGTTCTCGCGCCGCTCATCGTCGGCATCTTGGGTATCGCTATAGAAAGAACGATGCTGCGCTGGCTCTATCAAGTCGATCACATGTATAGCCTGTTGTTGACTTTCGGCATCACGCTAGTGGTGGAGGGCCTGTTTCGTTCCGTATATGGGGCTTCAGGCCAACCTTATTCTGCGCCTGCGGCTCTTACCGGCGGGCTCAACATCGGTTTCATGACGCTGCCTATGTACCGGGCGTGGGTGGTCGCTGTTTCCGTGCTCGTGTGCCTTCTGACATGGTTTGTTATCGAACGCACGAAGATTGGCTCATACCTTAGAGCGGGCACTGAAACCCCAAAATTGGTTGAAGCGTTCGGCGTCAACGTGCCTGTCATGTTCACCCTGACCTATGCGTTTGGCGCGGGATTGGCCGCGTTGGCTGGCGTGTTGGCTGCCCCGGTGGTTCAAGTATCTCCATTGATGGGATCGAACCTGACCATCACCGTGTTTGCTGTCGTGGTCATCGGAGGCATGGGCTCAATTGTGGGCTCCGTCATTACTGGGCTCGGATTGGGCGTTGTCGAGGGCATGACCCGAGTGTTCTATCCGGAGCTCTCCTCCACCGTGGTGTTCATTGTGATGGCCCTCATACTGCTAGTTCGTCCCGCAGGGCTGTTTGGCAAAGAGAACTGAGGAGACTCCCCATGAACAAAAAACTTGCCTACGGAATGACCCTAGGCGCGATGTTGGTTGCACCGCTGGCTGTCTATCCCGTGCTGTTGATGAAGCTTCTTTGCTTCGCCCTGTTGGCTTGTGCCTTCAATCTTCTGCTCGGCTTCGGAGGATTGCTGTCATTTGGGCACGCCGCGCTTTTTGGAGGAGCTGGATACATCGCTGGCTACGTACTGCGTGACTTGGGATATCCCTTTGAGGTCGGTCTGCTTGCGGGCGTACTTGGTGCCGCAGCGATGGGCCTGGTTATGGGTGCATTGGCGATTCGGCGCAAGGGAATCTACTTCACGATGATCACATTGGCGCTTGCGCAGATGGTTTATTTCTTCTGTCTTCAAGCCCCATTCACGGGCGGCGAGGATGGGCTGCAAAATATACCGCGCGGACGCCTGTTTAGCATCGTCGATCTGAGCAGCGATCTGGCCATGTACTACGTGGTTTTGGCGATCACCGTTGCCGGCTATGCGGCAATCGTACGCATCGTGCATTCCCCTTTCGGGAGAGTGCTGAATGCCATCAAGGAGAATGAGCCACGCGCCATTTCCCTTGGTTACGACGTAGACAAGTACAAGCTCCTGGCTTTTGTTCTGTCCGCCGCACTGACGGGCCTCGCTGGTGCAACGAAGTGTGCGGTGCTGGGCTTCGAGACCTTGGTTGACGTGCATTGGGGCATGTCGGGGCTTGTGGTGCTGATGACGCTTATTGGTGGTGTTGGGACACTTACCGGTCCTATTGTCGGAGCCCTGGCAATTCTGCTGCTTGAAAACCGGCTGGGAGAACTGGGGGACGCACTTGCCAACCTGACGGGCGTTAGTTGGTTTCAGGCCTTTGGGGAATCAGTCACCATCATTACGGGCCTCATTTTCATCATCTGCGTCCTTTTGTTCCGTAAGGGCATCGTGGGCGAACTTGTCGCTCGCCTATTTCGGCGGAGGAGGCTGAAGACCGCGCATGGAATTCAGGACGCCGTAGGTGCGACACAAGAGCCTTGAAGACTGATGGTGGCTATAAGGAGATTGGTATGCGGAGCTTCTTAGGTACAGGATTTGATCTTGACTCGTACTCGATCGTCGATCAGCCGATACCGGAGCCAGGCGAAGGGCAACTGCGCATTCGCGTCGAGGCGACGGCTCTAGGCTTTGTGGACGGGTTGATGATACAAGGCCGTTATCAAATCAAGCCGCCCTTGCCCTACGTTCCCGGGGGAGAGATAGCCGGTGTGGTCGACGCCGTAGGTCCCAGGGTAATGCCAGCCTTGGTAGGCCAGCGGGTTATCACTTGGCAGCTCGGAGGCGGTCTAGCCGAGTATGTTGTCGTCGAGGCGGCAGATGTTGATGTCATTCCAGACCGGTTACCGCTTCCCGTTGCTGCAGCCATGTTGGTCGACTATCAGACGGCTCACTATGCGCTGTTGGATCAAGGGAGATTGACGGCCGCCGATACACTGCTCGTGCTCGGTGCCGGAGGCGCGGTGGCTTCCGCCGCTATCCAACTTGCGGCCCGTACTGGCGCCCGTGTGATTGCTGCCGCCTCTAGCGAACACAAACGCAACGCAGCATGTGCGCTCGGTGCAGTGGACGCGATTGACTACAGTCTTCCCAATTGGCGTGAAGCGCTTAAGAAGGTGGCCCCCAGCGGCATCGACGTCGTGCTCGATCCTGTCGGCGCCGACAAATTTGAGCCTGCATTTCGATCGTTGGCCAAAGGAGGTCGATATCTGGTGGTCGGATTTGCGGGCGGAGCCATTCCATCGCTTCCGGTCAACTTGGCGCTACTCAAGAACGCCACGCTGCACGGAGTTGATATACGGTATTTTCTGTCCAACCGCCCGGAGCGGGCGCGGCGCATACGCGGCGCGCTTTTCTCGATGGTCGCGTACGGCGGACTTTTACCCCCTACGATGAACACATTTCCTCTCGCAAATGCTAGGGACGCCATTTTTGCGACAAGTGACAGGGCTAGGAGCGGAAAGGTTGTCGTGTTACCCGACGCGTAATCTTCAAGCCGAACTGCTTAGAACCGGACCGAGCCACAGCCTGATGGCACAAAACAAGGTTTGTGGCGCCGAGATTTTCATCGCTTATGGCACCCATGACGTGGCCGAAAATTATGAGTCTGGTGCTGGCGCGTGTGACCCGAGATTTTTTTGAGGGGCAAGCCAATCGTGGTTGTAAAAGGGTACGCCTATGGTGACAGAATCTGTCCTTATGGGGGTCTAGACTAGAGTTTTCTTATGGAAGGGAAACCATCATGACCTCGCTAAGCCGCCCTGTCATGCAACGCATTCAATACGACAAATACGGCGGCCCGGAGCTGATGCGCCTCGAGAACTTTACCTTGGCTGAGCCGGGTAAGGGCGAGGTTGCGGTGAAGGTGAAGTTCGCAGCCATCAATCCGATCGACTGGAAGTTGCGCAGTGGCTATCTCAAGATGATTACGGGCAAGGTTTTTCCCCGTGCGATGGGCAGCGATTTCTCGGGCGTAGTTATCTCGGTCGGCCCTGGTGTGGTGCGCTTCAAGCCAGGGGATGCCGTCTTCGGTTTGGCACGGCTCAAAGAAAGCGGCGCGCTCGGTCAGGCGGTTGTCACTAATGACACCTTCTTAGCCAAGAAGCCCGATAACATTTCCTTCGAGGACGCCGCTTGCCTTGGAACGCCGGGTGTCACCGCTTGGAACGGCCTGCTGGACAAGGCGAAACTGGCCGCTGGCAAACGTGTCTTCGTCAACGGCTGCACCGGTGCAGTGGGCGAAGCAACAGTACAGCTCGCACAGATGCTGGGGGCCACGGTCGCGGGAAGCTGCAGTGCCGGGGCAATGGAAAAGGCGCGATCCCTCGGCGTTGAAGCCGTCTTCGACTACCGAACAACCGACTTGTCCAAGCTCGGAATGCGCTTCGATGCGGTTTACGACACGGCCGCTACGATGACGACCGAGATGGGCTTCCGTCTGCTAAGCCCAGGTGGTGTGTTTTTGGACATTGATCCGACACCTGGGAAGTTCATCCGCTCGATTTTCAATCATCGGTTGAAGCCAATTGTTTGTACGCCACGGGCTGACATCCTTGATGGCCTGGCACGTGCCGCCAGAGAAGGGAAACTTCGACTCCCGGTCGCCAAGACCGCGCCACTGAGTGAAGCGATCCGGCTGATCACTGCCCTCGAAGGGGGCAAAACGCTCGGCGGGAAAGGCCTCGTTGCGATGGATTAAGCGTGTCACGAAGTCACCGATTATTCGACATCATGCAGGCACTTCGCCGGCATCGTGGGCCGGTGTCCGGCGAAGTACTTGCGAGCGAAGCGGGCGTATCACTGCGCACGATCCGCCGAGACATCGCCACGCTCCAGGCGATGGGGGCCGACATCGACAGTGCGCCAGGTATCGGTTACATCCTGCGACCGGGCTTCCTGCTGCCGCCCTTGTCTTTCACCGAGGAAGAGTTGCAAGCACTGGTGGCAGGCGCGCAGTGGGTGAGCCGCCAGACTGACGACGCTCTGGCGCTTGCGGCTCAGAACGCGCTCGCCAAGATCGGCGGTGTGCTCTCTCCCGACATGCGGCGAGCCCTAGACGATGACGCGCTCTATATCGGTCACCGGAAGGAAGACACATCCGGCCTCGACCTGGTACGATTGCGGCGTGCGATGCGAGAGCAGCGCAAGATGCTCATTGAGTACACGGATCAGACAGGGGCTGCTGCTGAGCGAACCATCTGGCCGATTATGCTTGGTTTCGTCGAAGGACAAAGGTTCATTGCGGGATGGTGCGAACTGCGCGAGGACTTCCGTCTGTTCCGCGTCGACCGAATAGCGAAGGCCACCTTCCTGGACGACCGCTATTCACGCGATCGCCGTCAACTGGCCAAGGAATGGTGTGCTCAGGAAGAGCTTCGGCTCCAACATCAAGCAGAGGGTCAAGCAGAGGGACATCGCTGAGATCTTTCGCCAGCAGGCGCTTGCCGATGCGCCATTAGCCCAGGTCGGGCAGACGTTCGTCGTACGTGCCATCCGGCGTCGGGCATCCTCGAGTAGGGTGTGGATTTCCGTCGGCAAAGAGTCAGGCTCGGTTGTGAGAGGCGTCGTTGAAGAGTGGTTTGGAGCGAGACCAACATGGCAGCCCCGCATCAAGGGCCGGGCGCCCAATCGCCTTAGGGTAGCGCTCACCACGGCAAGCATCCATAGTCCCGTGCTCTTCGCTGGCCCACGGACTTCGCGCACACAGCGACGATACAACTTCACCACCATGCTGAAGGCTGCAGCCCCGGGTCCTACGGCATTCGCCCAGCGAAGCAAACAAACGTGGGCGAATCAGGTACGGGGTAACAACCGTTCAGGACGAGGATCCTGCCAAGAACCTAAACGTTGGAAAGATCCGTAATGGCTTCGCGGCTTCCCGCCAGTTCCCGCAATCTGAATTTCTGGATCTTCCCCGTTCCCGTCTTTGGAAGTGCCCCATAGATGACCCTCACCGGGCACTTGTAGTGGGCCAAGTGCTCACGGCAGAAGCGGATGATCTCGGCCTGGTCCGGGGCAGCGACGCCGGGCTTCAGCTCAATGAACGCACAAGGTGATTCCCCCCACTTTGGGTCTGGCTGAGCGACTACAGCGGCGATCAAGACAGCCGGATGCCGATGGAGAACATCTTCGACTTCAACTGACGAAATGTTCTCACCACCCGAGATGATGACGTCTTTTGATCGGTCCGTAATCTGGATATAGCCGTCCGGATGCATCACAGCGACGTCACCCGTGTGGAACCAGCCCCCATTAAACGCGCTGGCAGTGGCCTCGGGGTTTTTCAGGTAGCCCTTCATCACGATATTCCCGCGGAGCAAGAGCTCACCTTGCGTTTTGCCATCCCGGGGCACGGGCTCGCAGGTGACTGGGTCAGCGACACGAAGTTGTTCCAAGCCGGAGGCCCGATTGCCCTGGCGGGCCATGAGGCGCGCTTTCTCATCCATAGGCTTATCGCTCCATGCCGGGTTGATGAAGCTGCTCACCGGGGTGCCGGATGCTTCCGTAATGCCGTAGACGTGTTCAACTTCGAAGCCCATCTCGATCACTGACTTCAGCACTGCCGCAGGCGGCGGTGAGCCGGCCGTCCTAACCCGGACAGTACGCTGCAGTTGACAACGCTCGGCATCAGAAGAGTTGGCGAGCGATGCCAATACGATCGGTGCTGCGCAGAAGTGATCCACGTCGTGCTGTTTGATGGCGCCAAAGATACTCGCGGCGGTCACCTTTCGCAGGCAGACGTGTGTACCGGCAGCGGCGGTGATCGCCCATGCAAAGCACCAGCCATTTGCGTGGAAAAGGGGAAGCGTCCACAGATACACCGGCCGACGGGGCATGCCCCAATCCGTCAGCTGGAGCATGCTCATCAGATAGGCGCCCCGGTGGCTTGGTACGACGCCCTTCGGGTCCGATGTCGTGCCGGACGTGTAGTTCAGGGCGATCGCCTCCCATTCGTCGTTGGGCCATACGCCGGAAAAACTCGCGTCACCCTCGGCGAGGAAAGTTTCATACTCCATCTCGCCGATCAGATCGCCGTTGGGTGCTTCCATGTCAGCGATGTCGATGACCAGTGGCTTGTTCTCGATCTGCTCGAGCGCTTTTGCAGCAAGCGACGAGAACTCCCTGTCGACAAGGAGAACCTTGCATTCGCCGTGGCGCAGGATAAAGCGAACGCCCTCGGCATCCAGGCGGCAGTTGATCGCATTGAGCACTGCGCCGGACAAGGGGATGCCGTGATGCGCCTCAACCATGGCCGGCGTGTTGGGCGCGAGAATCGAAACCGTATCTCCACGCTTGACGCCTCGCTTGACGAGGGCGCTCGCCAGGCGCAGGCAGCGTTCTCGTGTTTGCTTCCACGTTTGCCGCAGCGAACCGTGAATGATTGCGATGTGTTCTGGATACTGGTCGGCGCACCTGTCAAGGAAGTGGAGCGGTGTCAGGGGGAGGTGATTTGCAGGGGTACGATCAAGCTCGCTCTGATAGATGTTTCCGGTCATAGCAATGTCTCCACTTCATGTTATGAATGCTCGGTCCTGAGAGGTTCCCCGTTCCTCAAGCCACACTGCAATTTAGCGTTGATCCGAGGGGGGGAATGTCACCCCTGAGACATTCCTATGATTCGCGCGACAATCATCGAAGAGGAGAATGGTTGTCGATCGTAAGACATTGCGTTACAGATCGCTGGCCAACTTGCCTACCCTCAGGTGCCGCGACTGCACGATCTGGTAGCGTGTTTGGAAAGGCGCAGCAATATCTGCTCTGGCAGCGCCCAAGCTCAATCGCTTCTTCAAGAAAGGGGATAGGCAGATCAGCAACAACGCCTGTGAGGACACAACCAGGCCCCGCGTTGTCAGCCACAAAACCTCGTTGCTTTCGACCTCCGCCGGCAACGCAAAGGCCAGCGCAAACCGCTACAGGAGAGCGATTTGCAGCTGTCTTTACATGGCTTTACGCCTCCCCTTAGCGCACATCACGCGGTTTGCACACTGAGCTCCACCTACAAGACAACGGTGAACAAAGTCCGGCGGGGCGTAGAGCTATCAAGGACGACCTTGCCTGCGACTTTGGTACCGCCACTTGGGCGACTACGATCAAGCGCGTTTATCCGAAAACCGACTTCAGATGGGCCTCGAAGCGCTCGAAATCGTTTTCGATTTCAGGGTTCTTCATCACGTCGTATGCCATGAAGGTCGGCAAGGCCTGATAGCCGAACCACTTGAGGTTCAAATGCATCGGCAACAGGACATCGTCTTCACTGGCGCCGGCGAAGTACTTCTCTTCCGGGTTGTTAAAAGCTTCCTTAGGTGCATTCGCCGTCACCGACAACATGTACTTGCCCGTCATCTTTCCTCCAAGCCCGTAGTTCTTCTTGGGGGCCTCGGCGCTGCGACCATCGCCGTTGGACATCTCACCCATCAATCCCGCCATGAACACTTCATCGATGTACTTCTTGAAGAGCCAGGGAGTGCCCATCCAGTTGATCGGCATCTGCACGATGACGTAGTCTGCCCATTTGAATTTCTCGACTTCGGCAGGGACCTCATAGGGCTCGTGCGCTACTGTCGTCTTGACCTCGAAACCTCGGTCCAGGAAGAAGTCCTGGGCTTTCTTTATCAGTGCTGCATTCAGTTTGCCAGGAGCAAACGCATAAGGCTGGCTGCCATTGATGAGAAAAACTTTCTTCATTTGGTTTCTTTCCTTTTTCATGTGATTTCTTTCCGGCAGTCAGGGCCTTCAAGGTCAATCGCGGCAACGTCGCCGCAGTAAAGAACCTCGGTGGACGCCGAAGTTCTAAACGATGAATGTGTAGCCGTAGCTACAAAATTGATCAAAAAAAAGCCCGCTCGGGGCTACTTTTCAAATAAGTCCACAAAGCCTTGCACAGCCGCCTCGATCTCGCAGGTGGGTACTCCCCCCGCGGCCTGTGTCGCGATACCGGTGAGAACCATGTTCGTGAGTCGAGCCATCGCGTGGGGTTCGCCCGGTAGGGTACGGTCGCCAGTCTTCAAAGCAACAAGGAACCGCTTTGTCAGAGCCGTGGTGATGGCCTCTCCCTCGTTCTTCATGTCTTCGCGCAGTTGCATGGCGTTACTGCTGCCAACGGGTGCTCCCCTAACCAGCAAGCATCCTTTAACCAAGGGGTCCCGCGTCGATGCCTCGGTCAAATGCGTCAGAAGATACGCTACTACATCGCGCGCGGTCGGCTGCTTCACTGCCTCGTTTCGCACCGCGCGGATTCCTTCCGCGTAGCGGTCAAACACCCGCTTGAAGAGCATCTCTTTGCTTCCGAACGCTGCGTAGAAACTGGGTGGACTGATACCCATCGCCTCCGTCAGCTGCGCAAACGTCGCACCTTCGTATCCTTTTTGGATGAAAAGGCGTGTCGCCACATTCACAGCATCATCAATGTCGAACTGACGTGGGCGGCCCGCCATACCTCAGCCTCCAAGCAAAAAAAGCCGAATTATATAGCTGTAGATACATAATTGCAAACTGCAGTCCATGTGCGTTATGTAATGCTTCCGCCAGTTGACACCTCAGCCGTACGGGCCGCCAGCAGCTTGCCGGCGGTCGCACCTACTTGATGTAAGCCAACTACGTCCTTGTGCGCGGCCTAGGGCCGATATGCGAACGGTGTTCTACGGCTCGCCCAGCTCGATGTTTCAGGGCAGCTGGGTCTCGTAGTCTTGGGTCAGTCGCAACTTCTCGAAGAGCGCGACGAGGCAGCAGCTAAGCGACTGTCGTCTCGACAACTTAGGCATTGGCCTACTGTCAACGGTGCTTGAACTTCGGTTGGCGTTTCGAGAGAAAGGCGGACATCCCCTCCTTCTGGTCATCAAGTCCGAACGTGGAATGAAAGGCGCGGCGCTCGAAAAGCAAACCGTCACTCAACGATGACTCGTAGGCCCGATTGATCGATTCCTTGATCATCATGACGACAGGTAGCGAGTAACTGGCAATCAGCTTGGCAGCTTCCAGCGTTTCGTCGAGCAGCCGATCGCAGGGATAGACGCGCGATACGATGCCCCATCGCTCCGCCTCGGCCGCATCGACCATGCGCGAGGTAAGGCACAGGTCCATTGCTTTGGCTTTGCCGACAAGCCGCGGCAGGCGTTGTGTTCCGCCAGCACCGGGCATGGTTCCAATCTTGATTTCGGGCTGTCCGAACCGTGCCGTGTCTGAGGCAAAGATGAGATCGCACATCATCGCCAGCTCGCATCCGCCGCCCAATGCGTAACCCGACACCGCAGCCACCACTGGCTTTCTCGCTTCCCGAACCTTCTCCCAATTTCTCGAGATGAAGTTGCCTTTGTAGACTTCCTGGAAATCGAAATCCTTCATGTACGCAACGTCTGCACCCGCGGCAAACGCGCGCTCGTTGCCGGTCAGGACGATGCAACCGATGTTGTCGTCCCGCTCGTACCCATCGACAGCGGCACCAATTCCGTCCATGACATCGTCATTGAGCGCATTCAGCGCTTCCGGGCGGTTGATCTGAATCAGACCGACGCGGTCGATCATCTTTCGCAAAACCACTTCACTCACTTTGGACTCCAACCAACAACTTCATGGCACCATTTGCCTCACGCCGAATGCGAGGCAGATGGCCTTTCCTTACAACAGCTCGACCGCCACCGCCGTTGCCTCACCGCCACCGATGCAAAGGCTTGCCACGCCGCGTTTCTTTTCGGTCTTCCTGAGAGCGCCAAGAAGCGTCACGAGGATCCGTGCGCCAGATGCGCCGATGGGATGCCCAAGGGCGCACGCTCCGCCATGAAGGTTGACCGTTTCGGGGTCCAAGCGCAGGTCATGAATCGCCGCCATCGTGACTACAGCAAACGCCTCGTTGATTTCCCACAAGTCGACATCTGCGGTCGACCAGCCGGTCTGACCAAGCAACTTCTGGATGGCACCCGCCGGAGCGGTGGTGAAATCCGCCGGTGCTTGTGCATGCGTTGCGTGGCCAACGATTCGGGCGAGCGGCTGTACACCCAGCTTCCGAGCAGTCGATTCCCGCGCCAGCACCAACGCAGCAGCGCCGTCCGAAATCGAGCTTGAGTTCGCCGGCGTCACCGTCCCCCCTTTTTTGAAGGATGGCTTCAACGTACGGATCTTCTCGAGGTTGGCCTTCGGCGGCTGCTCATCGCTCTGCAGCGTGACCTCGCCTGACCGACCTTGGAGCGTGACCGGCGTTGTTTCCCAGGCGAAATCACCGCGCTCGATCGCTGCCTTCGCACGCTGGGTCGAGAGGATTGCCCATTCGTCCTGCGCTTCGCGCGAGAAGCCATATCGCTCGGCACAGTCTTCGGCGAATGTCCCCATCAGCCGGCCGCGTGTGTCGTCTCGATAGTGGTCTTCCAACCCATCGAAGAACATGTGGTCCAGCAACTGTCCATGGCCGAGCCGATACCCTTTGCGCGCCTTGGGGAGCAGATAGGGGGCGTTCGTCATCGACTCCATCCCCCCAGCAACCATCACTTCGTTGGTACCAGCGGCGATCGAATCGTGCGCCAACATCACGGCTTTCATGCCGGATCCGCACACCTTGCTGATCGTCGTACACGTCACCGATTCAGCAAGGCCCGCGTTCAGGCAGGCTTGACGCGCAGGAGCCTGACCCACGCCGGCCGGCAGAACGCAGCCCATCAGCAATTCCTGGATCGTGCCAGCATCGATATGCGCGCGCTCAACAGCAGCGCGAATAGCGAACCCGCCTAGTTCCGGCGCGGTGAGACTTGCGAGATCCCCTTGGAAGCCACCGATCGGCGTGCGCGCGGCGGACAGAATGACGACTGAATCGTTTGTACTCATGTGTGGTCTCCGCTCTGGTGATTTACTTTGCCGCCATCCGAATGGCGCCATCGAGCCGGATGACCTCGCCATTCAGGTAGCCATTGCCAAGCACGTGCTCGACCAGACCGGCAAACTCCGTCGCCTTACCCAAGCGCGGAGGAAACGGAACGGACCGACCCAGCGCCTCCTGCACATCCGCTGGCATCTTGAGCAGCATCGGGGTTTCCATGATCCCCGGAGCAATCGTCACGACCCGAATGCCGAACCTGGCCAACTCCCGCGCGAGCGGCAAAGTCATCGCAACCACACCACCCTTCGAAGCTGCGTAGGCGGCCTGCCCAATCTGGCCATCGAACGCCGCGACGGACGCAGTGTTGATGATCACACCCCGCTCACCATCGTCATCGGGGGGCTGCTGTTGCATGATCTCGGCAGCCAGCCGAACCATATTGAACGTGCCGCCCAGGTTGATGTTGAGGGTGCGCAAGAAGGAGCCCATTGCGTGCGGCCCCTGCTTGCCCACGACCTTCTCCGCGGGTGCAACGCCGGCGCAGTTCACCAGGCCGCGCAGTGTTCCCAAGGCGGTTGCGGCTTTGAACACCTCTTTTGCTCCGTCTTCGCTCGTCACGTCGGCACAGACAGACGCGCAGCGGAGTTCCTCAGCCATCGCCTCGGCGGCTCCGAGGTCGAGGTCGACGATCACCACCTTGCCTCCTTGCTTGGAGAGCAGTCGGGCGGTTGCGGCTCCAAGTCCAGAGCCGCCGCCCGTTACGACGAATACGTTGTTACTGATCTGCATCGGATGATTTCCTAAGAGTGACGGTCAGCTGCTTGCCGACGAAGGGATGTCAGCGTGTGAGAGAAGCGCTTCCGAGCCATGTGTGTTGGCTGCACTGCGGCGATGGTCGATCATCGTGACCGCGAGGGTGCCCAGTACGCCGGCAAGGCCAATCGCCAAGAAGTTCTGCTCCATAGGCAGTCGCATCGCCACCAGCATGCCGATCAGCACGGGTGCCGCGATCGCCCCGAGGCGACCGATACCGGAGGCAAAGCCCACACCGGTGGAGCGAATCGAAGCGGGGTAGAACTCAGCGGCGTATGCGTACGCCAGGAGCTGTGTCCCGAGGGTGGAGGCACCGACGACGAACACGACAAGGAAGAGCAGCTCAGTTGATTTCGTGTAACCCATCAACGCCAACGACACCGCACCGGTCGCGTAGAAGGCCACCAGCACATGTTTGATGTTGTACTTGTCGCCCAGCCAACCGCCACCCACAGCACCGACCATGGCACCAATATTGAAAACCAACACGAAGGTGAGTGCGGACCCAAGGCTATAGCCCGACATGGCCATCAACTTCGTCAGCCACGAGCTCAGCGAGTACACCATGAACAGCCCCATGAAGAATGCGACCCAGATCATGACGGTGCTGAATCCGCGTCCATCCTGAAACAGCTTGGCCACCGGTGCCTTGGTCACCATCGCCTCTTGCGGCATGACGAACCGGTCTCGGCTACTGACTTGAACCTCCGGCGCCATCTTCTTGATCACTTGTGCGAGTTTCTCGGTACGGTTTCTCTGCACCAGAAACGCCAGTGAGTCAGGCATGGTCAGCAAGATGAAGGGAATGAAGAGGATCGGCGTGCCGGCGATGAAGAACACGGACTGCCAGCCATAGGCTTCAATCAGTTGCTTGCCAGTGAGGGCCACGAGGATGCCCCCGATCGAGTACCCAGCGAACACCAAGGTGACGAGACGACCTCGGATTTTGCGCGGAGCAAATTCACCCATCTGAGCAGCCACGATGGGAAGCACGCCACCGATCCCCAGACCTGCGAGGAAACGGGTAACGCTGAAGCTCAAAGGATCATGCGTCAGTCCGGCCGCGGCTGTGAAGACACTGAACAGCGCAATGCACACGCAAATCGATACAGGCCGGCCGATCTTGTCGGCCAGCGTGCCGAGGTAAATCGCCCCGAACATCATGCCGAACAGGGCCGAGCTCGCCATGAATCCGGCCTTTGCTGCATCCACCCCCATCTGTTTCATGATGGACGGCAATGCCGCACCCACAACGGCCAAGTCGTATCCGTCGAGCACGAGAATCAGAACACACCAGAACAGGATCAAACCGTGGAAGCGCGAGAACCTCGCGTTCTGCGTGATCTTCTGAACATCAACTTCGTTACTCATGGTCTCCTCCATTTATGAATGGATATCGTTGGTGCTGCTATTGGTCCGTCTACGGGTAAAGCTAGGTGGCGTGATAAACCGTAAAGGTGGAAGAAGGCGCCCTTTCCGAGACGAGCGAGTTCTCAATGCGACTATCGTCGGCGTAGCCGAGGCTCATGCCCACCAGGAACATTTCCTCTGGCGGCAAGCCAAGCTCTTGCTCGATGATCTTGTGGTACTTCATGAAGGCGGCCTGAGGGCAGGTGCTCAGACCGTAGGTACGCGCGACAACCATGATGTTCTGCAGGAACATCCCGTAGTCGAGGAGACTACCGCGCTGCATCACGCGATCGATCGTGAAGAACAGCCCGACTGGTGCATCGAAGAACTGATAATTCCTACCGTGCTGCGCGTGCATCCTCTGCCTGTCGCCTTTCTCGATGCCAAGCAGGCCGTAGAGCTTCCATCCGATGTCACGACGCCTGTCGATATAGGGCGACACCCACTCTTCCGGGTAGTAGTCCCATTCATCGGCATGCGCTTCCGCCAACGCAGGATCGTTGTCCACTTTGGCAATTGCGGCGCAGACCCGGTCTCGGGCGTCGCCCATGACCACGTGCACCTTCCAGGGTTGAATGTTCACCCCCGTCGCCGCATAGCGCGACACATCAAGAATCGCCTTGATGGTCGCGTGGGGGACAGGCTTCGGAAGATAGGCACGAACGCTACGTCGCGTAGCAATTGCCCATTCCACAGCAGACCGGATCGATGAAAGTTCATCCGGTGGCGGTCCAGCTCGTTCCATCGACTACCTCGCTCACTGTCATGCGGACCTCGCGTCCACGTGAATTCAGATTAGCGAGCGTTTCCAAGCTCCAATGTCTTGCAGCCGACAATCGCTTTTCTTGCAAACGCGTTGTTCGTAAGCCGTAGATCAACCACGTCCTTGCGCGTAGCGCTAGTGCCAGCAGGCGCACAGCGCTCCACCTTTGCAATACATGCCAGCTCGCATAGGGGGCTTCTGTACAGCAAGCCGTTGCCGAAGTCTGGAAATGGCCACGCCACCGCAACATCATCAACCGAATGGGGGCGAAATCTCGAGCCGAATCGTCTTGCGCAAGACAATCCTCGGGAGCGCGGATCGGTACGGTCTTTATCGAGGTGCGCTGCCAGCGCAAGCATCGGCCAGCCAAGCTGGTCATCGCGTCAGACGGCGTACCTCGTAGGCCTATCTACTTGAACAAAAGCGACCCGTGGACAACTAGAAGTCTCGGCGTCTGCTAGGAGACATCGTCATGAAGCTCAACAAAGTCAGGCCGCAATGGCTTGCACCCACTGTGGCAACGCTATCGGCCTTGCTCGTCGCCGGTTGTGGAGGAGGAAGCGACCCTGTCGTAGCCGATGCCACGCCTCAGCTAACACCAGCGCAGCAGTGCGCGGCGCTGCAGGGTTCGGCCGTACCAGCTTCCGCGATTGGTTTGCCAACGACCGGCGCCACAATTTCTTCTGCAACGCTAATTGCTGCGACAGCGTCGGGCAATACAAACGGCGAGTTCTGCAAGGTCTTGGGTGGGATTCACCCCGTGGACCCGGCCGCGCCGGACATCAAGTTCGAAGTTGACTTGCCATCCACTTGGAATGGGAAATCTGTTCACTTCGGTGGTGGCGGGTTGGACGGTTCTGTCCCGGACACAACGGGCTTCACAAACACCGGCCTCACGGTCTATGGCGAGCCGAAGGGGGTTCTGACTCCGCTGGCGCGCGGATATGTGACGCTTGCGAGCGATAGCGGGCATGAAGGAAGCTTTGGGGACGGCAGGTTCGCTCAGAACGATGAGGCGTTGGCGAACTATGCCGGCGACCACATCAAGAAAACGCACGATGTCGCTCTCTTCTTGACCAAGCAGCGCTACGGGGCGACGTTCTCGCATAGCTACTACATTGGTGGCTCAGGCGGCGGGCGCCAGGCACTGATCGCTGCGCAGAAGTACGCCTCTGATTACGATGGCATCATTTCGACGTTTCCTGCGTCCGGGATCATGGGGCTGGCCTTCCAAATGGGGCGCATCTCTCAGGCGTCACTTGCCCCAGGCGGATTCATCAACGCAAACAAGGCCGCAGTGCTCAAGAAGGCTGTGATGTCGGCCTGTGACAGCCTGGACGGCGCGACAGACGGCCTGATCAGCAACCCCAGTCTTTGCACGTTCGATCCGGCTACTGTGCGATGCCCAGGGGGCACCGACACGGGCGACACTTGCCTGTCAGATGCTCAGATCAGCACCGTCAATACCATGGCCACGCCGCTGAATACGAGCTTTGATTTCGCAAACGGTATTCACAACATTCCGGGGTACAACATCCTCGCAGGCACCGATTTCTGGAGCAGCTTTTTGCTTCCGCTGGGTGACTCTGCAGCCGACGCCGTACTGGATCCCGCGACAAGCGCAGAGGGACAGTGGTCGTTCTTCTATGCCTTCCCGAATAGCCTCTTGCGATACGCCATTGCAAGGGATCCCTCGCTTGATCTGATGTCCTTCAACTTCACCAATCCAGGGCTACTCACCGCAAGAACACAGACGGTGAGTCAAATGATGGATGCCACGACCGTCAATCTGGACAACTTCAAGAACCGAGGTGGGAAGGTGATTCTCCAGCACGGGCAGTCCGACCAGTTCATTCCGGCCCAAATGTCGATTGACTACTACAACCGATTGCTGGCGAACTATGGGCAGAATGCGTTGTCATCATTCCTCAAGTTCTATCTGGTTCCCGGTGCCGCACATGGCATGGGCGGGCAGTTTGAGGGGGCATATGATGGACTCACTGCTTTGGACAACTGGGTCACGAAGGGTACGGCTCCGCAGAATCTCGTCATTACCGACCTGAACCCGCCCACTGCGGGACGCACGCGGCCGCTGTGCGAGTACCCGCTGTGGCCGAAGTACGTCAGCGGGGACTTGAACGCCGCAACAAGCTATACCTGTTCCAATTGATCCGCTGCCCGTGACGACACTGTCACGGGCGTGGTCAAATCTTTTCAAAACGTCAATCCTCTTGTTCTGCCGGCCCGAAACGCGAGGCTGGCAGCGCATCCGCCACGCGCAAAAAAAACCTTGTAGATGTAATTACCGCGAGAGAAATTCTTGTCGAAGACGAGCTCGCGGTGAAATCGTCTTGCCTCAGCCGGCCGACGGAGACCAGGAGATGCCTGGAGGAAGCGACTACACAGCCGGAATCCTAAAGGCGGGCGCTTGTAAGCCTGAAACCCCTCGCAGACAAAAGGTGATGATGGCCGAGCCATGGGCATCCGTCTGAGCCGCATCAGCTGCAGCGTTGTTGGTGAGCGGCGCCACCAGGCCTTCGAAAAGGCAACCGACTATGCAGTCTGCCGATGCGGCAGCATCCTGTGCGGGGAACTCGCCATTCGCCATACCTTGCTCGATGATCGTCTTGAATACCCTGGCCAGTGCTCGGTGATAAGTGAGCCGAGCAGCCTCGACATCCGGCTCAACAGGTTCAGCGACTAGTGCGTAGGCCAAGCGTCGGCCTCGCAACGCGCGACTCGCGAAGGTCCATGCCGCCGCACCAAGGCGCTCGAGTGCAGTCCCATCACGCATGGCGATACCAGCTACGACGTCGACTTCCCGTTGAGCCGTCGTCTTCACGAGCTCTACCAACAATTCCGTCTTGGACGGAAAGTAGCGGTACAACGTGCCAATCGCGATGCCTGCAGCCTCGGCAATCAACGACATCTGGGCTTCCCGGAACCCCGATTCCGCCACCAAATCTCGTGCGGCTTTGAGGATCAGCGGATGTTTGTCGGCACCCCGGCGGCGAATACGAATGCGCGGAGGACTATGTGGAATTTCCATTTCATTTATGCCTGCTTTCTGGCAGGTAATTGTGCGGCACATCGATCACCTTTATGGTGGTCATTATAGCGCTCTCCGTACAAACACCTAGCCTTACTTTGCTTGACAGCCTTCCTCTAGCGCCATAGTCTAAAGCGAATTCGGATTCCACTTAACGAAACTTCAAATCCTATTCGATCTCGACAGCTTCCTAGGTCGGAGGTCTGCCAAAGTTCGGGAACGCTGGCCTCCTGCACAGGGCTTGCCACATGCCAGCGGTACACGTCGGCGAGGGGCGCTCGGCGCAAACAGGTGATCATGCAACTGCGCAATACAGGCTCCAAATGATGAACCACGTGAATGGCGTGCAAGGCAAGCGAGCGGAACCAATGAGAGTTTCGCCTGTCGTCCTCTCGAAATCCAGCAGCTTGGTCGACTCCACCTTGCGTAAGCGCAATGATGGTTTTTGCAAGCCTAGCCACCTCAGTCTGGAGGCATTTCTTTTGCAGGCGCCCTGGTGCTCGAATCTGACCTCCGAGCAGAAGGCGCGAGTCATGCGTGATAGCTTTGACCGATCCTACGATGCTGGTGCTGTTGCGTGCCATCGTGGGGATTCTGCCGACCACTGGCTTGCTGTGATGGAAGGCATCGTGAAGGTCGATACTGCCTCGAGAGAGGGGAGGGTTATCACATTTGCGGGCGTTCCTGCGGGCTCCTGGTTCGGCGAGGGGGTTGTGCTGAAAGACGAGCCACGGCCCTATTCTGTTGTTGCGATCCGGGATAGTCGCCTGGCATTCGTACCCAAGTCGACATTCCTTTGGCTCCTCGAGCAGAGCCACTCGTTCAGCAGATACGTCATCGATCAGCTCAACGCTCGATGTGGCTACTACGTTGGACTGGTGCACAACCTTCGGCTGCATGAAGCATCTGCGCGAGTGGCATTCTGTTTGGCAGAGCTTTTCAATCAGCAGCTCTATCCAGCCACGGACAAGACGTTGGGCTTCTCCCAGGAGGAAATTGGGAGGCTTTGCGGGCTATCAAGGCAGAACACGAATCGGGCCATCCGCGAACTGGAAGACGCAGGATTGGTGGTTGCTGAGTATGGGTCGATTCAAATACTGAATCTTGACGCACTGCGAACATTCGCCCACTCCGGGGATTGATTACGCGCTTCCGCCGTGCGGCAGCTCTGGTGCGGAGCTGCTTGCCCATCTTGCAGCGTTTGATTCTGCTTTGGCTCTACACCTCAGACAGCCTCTCCGGCATTGTTGTTGAGGTGACAGTGTTGTGTAGCTGTAGCCTGAATCGCGCCAGGTCCTGGATATCACCCATCTTCTCGAATACCACCGGTACAACCCGCTGACCGGCAGTGTCGAAGTCAGTGGCCGTGCGAGCTCTGGATTTTCGGAGAGAAAACCGTATTCGGCATGGATCGGATCCACTCTGCTTGTTGCCAATACGGAGGATGCCCAAGGCACCCCTCCTCGCTGGCACCCGCCTGCAATCCTAAACGTCCCACGTTTCGACAATGTCACGCACAGGACATTTGCTAGTTCATGGAACTCGTAGAGTCAACTGCTACCGAGCCCACAGGGACTGGGGCAAAGCCAATCCTTGGGCAGTCGAAAAAGGAAGACGTCACGCGAGACGATCTCCCTATGTAAGAGATCGCAATCAGCTGATCCAACTCTTTCTATCAGCTGGTTCATGGAGACACAACAATGCAACGACAATCCGAGTATCGGTTTTATCCTCATCCTGAGCGTCTCGTACGCTGCAGGCGGCGACGGTACGGGCTCCATCTATTTGCATGGTCCAGGAGCGGTCATCGGCATGGCCTCGGCACCGGATCGTGCGTGCGCCTGAGAGCCGCGCTGTAGACGCGCATATCTGTTGGTTTCGCTAGTTGTAGTTGGGGCGACCTCGGCTTAAGGCCGACGATCGCCTGCGCGCAAACTCTCACTGAGCACGATGATCCGAATTTGCTCGATTTCAGGCCGTGTCCACCGGCTATATGCTTCCCTGAAAAGCCGCTATCCCGATGGTTTCTCCATCGACCCTGAGCATCACGTCAATGTCGGCGATCACGCAACACCGTTGCTGATGAGCGGCTCTCGGCAAGTCACGTTGGAGCATGCGCCACTGGACCAGTGGGGTGATCAGACTGCCGCCGTTGCTTCAATTTTCGTGTTGGCCGGCGATGACTTGGTCCGCATCGCGACCAACATCAAGAGCGCCGATGGCGTGCGTGCAGTCGGCGTGGTTATGGATCGCTCGCATCCGGCCTACGTGTGCAACCGTGCTGGAGGTCCTTACTATGGTTATGCAGTCCTAGCGGGCAGGAAATTCGTCGTTGACTACCGGCCAATCCTGGACGGCAACGGGCGGACGATTGGTTGCTTCGCTGTCGGACTCGACGTTAGCAACATGCGTACGCCAACGCTTGCCGAAAAGTTGGGAGCTGGTGTGACAATCAGCACAGCGACACTGCTTGTCGCGCGGGATTACATTGAGGCTGCATTTGGCTATACGCAAGCGCCGGGAGCCGTGCAGTGGGTAGCCTGCATTGGCATCTCCGCTTTGTTAGGTCTGGCTGTGCACGCCGCAATTGAGCGGTTTGCCGGCCGTCCATTACGAGAGGCGGCGGAGGCTGCTCGACGATTGGCTTCCGGCGATCTTTCCGCGCAGATTCCGGTCAAGCGTGGCGATGAGATCGGCGGTATCCTCGATGCGCAGAATGGAGTCAACATCGGTCTTGCTACGTTGATCGGCCGAGTACGCGAGTCGACCAGTAACCTCACCTCCGCGGCCGCGGAGATTGCAACTGGCAATGCAAACCTGTCCATGCGCACTGACGCACAGGCTAGTTCGCTAGAACAAACCGCCGCAGCCATGGACGAACTCACCTCTACCGTCCGGAACAATGCGGACAATGCACGACAGGCCCTCGCATCTGCGCAGTCAGCTACTCATCTGGCGAATGACGGCTCAACGTTGATGGAGCGCGCGGTTGGCACAATGGACGAGATTCGAGAGGCCTCGCACCGCATGTCAGACATCGTCAGCACGATCGAGGGCATTGCATTCCAGACCAACATCCTTGCGTTGAACGCCGCAGTTGAAGCAGCACGTGCCGGTGCAGAGGGCCGTGGCTTTGCTGTGGTCGCACAGGAAGTACGCATGCTAGCCAAACGTAGTGCCGATGCTGCGCACGAAATTAAGGAGTTGATCGGTACGGCCGTCGGCAAGATTGACACAGGAGGGCAGCTTGTCGACCAAACTGGGCGGAACATGTCACAAATCGCCGTCTCGATTCAAAACGTAACGCACCTGATGGCGGAGATCAGTCGCGCTAGCGATGCGCAGAGCGCCGGGATTGAGGAGGTCAATCATGCGATCGCCCATTTGGATGACATGACTCAGCAGAACGCGACGCTAGTCCAGCAGGCGGCAACTGCATCTGCCGACATGCAACTGCAGACTGGCACGCTTAGGAGTGCCGTGAAAGCTTTCAAGCTCGCTGCGGACTGAGCTGGTGCCAATATCGGCGCTACGATTGGACCCGGGGTGCGCGCGCCCTCCGCGCCGCACCCCATGCAGTAAAAGAACTTAGATGCCGAGATTCGCAACGCGTCGATTGTGGAAGGGCTTCTTTCGAACCGAGGTTGCTCGTTGGCGCATTAATAGATTTGACTCTATACGGCGTTCAAGGTTGTGGCAGGGTTCCGATCTTGATACAGACCAAGGTGAGTCGACTCGAATGACGGATTTCGACCATATAGCAATTTGAAATAGTTGTTGCGCCACCTCGGCGAGGTTCTTGCACACTTCAACGGGGACGCCTTATGCAGGAGGGGTTCCGGGCGGGGAAACAACCAATTGAGGTGCCAGATTGGCGTGCTTGGGTGCCCGGATTTGTGTCCACGCCCTCCGGCTTTCCCGCAGTCTCATAAGCCTCTTCCGACAACGTGTTCGACGTGCACAAGCTAACTCAAGCTTAGACCTCGACGGCAACCGGCGCGAGCAAATCATGCCTGGCTTGCGCCTTGGCGTAATACGCCTGCCGGCGAGGAACTTCGTGTACTGCAGGGTAACGGCGGGTTCACCAAATGGCTGGAGCAGGTCGCCCGCGTTGACGTCCTCTTGCTGGACGAGTGGGGAATGGCGCACTCGACACGATGGTTCGGAACGATCGGCTTGAATGATCGACGACCGCTCGGCAGGCAAGGCCACCATCGTGACCAGCCAGCTCCCGATCGAGCACTGGCATCGCTGGATTGGTGACGAGACGATTGCAGATGCGATGCTCGACCGTCTCATGCAGCACCATCACCGCATCGCGCTCGCCGGTGAATCGCTCAGAATGACATCGCCTGAACCCAACACTCCGGAGCCCGAACTCGACCAGCACTTTGCAGCAACGAAGACGCATAGTGGGACAGCGCAGAAGAGCAAGCCTGGCTCAGTCGCACGCGGTAGTAGACGATCCGCGTTTGCCGAAAACGCCGCGATCCGGATTCAAGGCCTTCTTGCATGCCGGCGCGCCTTTCGATCGTCGGTCGACTCTCGCTTGTACGCATGCTCACAATCGGACGCGTCGACCACATAGCAGGATCCGAGAGGCCCGACAACTAACTCCCTAGCCGTTAGGACAAGGTCAAGGAGTTCGTCAACAAGATGCACAAGGCCCTTCCCTCGTGTGTTCTTTCGCAACATGGGACGCTCAGTCAATCGAGTCATGGATCCTCCTATCGATAACGCCAACCCTATGCCGGCACCCGCTGGCGCCCTGCTGGGGCCATGCGCAGGCACAGCCTCGAATGAAGATACGACATCTAGGTTTCCTGCATTATGGATCTTGCAGACAACCTGAAGAGGTCTGTCACCTCCCCCATGCACACCTCAATGTCCTTGCCACGCCCTATCTCAAGCCCCGCACTCGTCTCAAGGAGCACCGACCAGTAGTTTTGGCCGGCGCGTCTACCGTACTCAGTGAGGCAATATTCTGCGAACTTCCCTTGGCGGCGCCTGAGCACGAGGCCAGCTTGCTCAAGTTTCCTTACGGCGTAGGTAACCAGATGCTGTTCGGTAACCCCCATTGAAAAACACAGGTTCGAGTAAGAGACATACCCTTCCGAAAGATTCAGGACAATGATGGCCTTACGCTCCATCGGCGAGAGTTCGGCCACGCCCGACTCCTGTGCACAACTTGCCGTCCATCGGTCCGCTGCTGACTTCATACTATCGACCAAGTTGATCAAAGTAAGGGGATCCCGTTTCATCCTTCTATCTCTTGAGCGTAATCGGTGAAGAGCCCCAGAGCCGACTTTGAATCTGCCCGCAGAGCGCCCGCCTAAAAAAAGACCCGCGCCACTGGATTCGCCAATCCCACCTCAGCGCGGACAAACACCGGTGAACCAGTACGTTTAGAAGATGGTTCTGATCCCCATCATCGCGCCAAGCTGGGAAGCGCCAGGTGTCGGCGCAGCGCCTCCGGCACCACTGTCCACCGACAGTGCCAAGTTTCCGCCGTTATTGATGTAACCCAGTGACGTGTAAACGGAGGTGCGTTTCGAGAATGCATAGGTGGCACGTACTACGCCGAGCCATGCCTTATCGGCACTATTGCGATACTTGAGGTAGAACGCCTCCCCTGCCAACGTCACCGCAGGCATAATGTCGTAGGCCAGCCCCGCGTAGAAAAGGTCACTGCGCGGAGACGGGAGCCCAGTTGCCCCGCTATGGCGCCCAATCCATCCGGCGCCAATCTTTGCCTTATCGACGAGCATGTAGCCGCCTACTGAAGTGCGATCGTCCTTCATGGAGCTTGAAGTCAGGCCACCATAGGCGCCAGGACCACCGCGAAGCGAGTCGTAGGCTGCCAGCACGCCCCACCAATTCGTCTCATAGCCCACCAGCGCAGACCATTCGCGGCATGCGGTCTTGTCGGCGGGATTCTCACCCGCGCAGTTAGCGCCGGACGGGCTTGGCCCGCCATTGACGGTGTCTCGCCCGAAGCTGTACGTACCGCCGACCGTAAAGCCTCCGAACTTGCCCTTGTAGGCGATGGAGTTGTCCACGCGGGCGTTCGGAAGATACACATCCAGCGAGCTCGAGCCGTAGGCATTCGGCCCGAGAATGTCAGTATCGAGTGTGGCCCAGAACAACATGGTGTATTGGCGGCCCAAGCTGACTTGCCCCCAGTTCCCACTGAGCCCCACCCAGGCTTGACGGCCAAACAGGCGACCTCCTTGGTTCGAAGTGCCACTATCCGGGGCGAAGCCAGATTCAAGGACGAAATTCGCCTTCATCCCCTCCCCCAGATCCTCGGTACCGCGCAGGCCCCACCGCGAGGGAACAGTCCCGGTGAGGTTGGGCATCTTGACTACCGAATTCTTGGTCGTACCGACGTTGTTGATGTATTCGACGCTCGAGTCGACGACACCATACAATGTTACCGACTGGGCTTCGGCTGCCAAAGGCAAAGCTAAAGCCGCCATTGGCGCCAAATGACGCAGTTTCATTTCCAACCTCCGTTGTTGTAGATCTCCGGCGCTGACGGGGCGCCTTTCTGAGGAATGCGGCAAGGATCGAGAGACGGTATGGCTCTAACGTCTGCTCGAACGCTATCCGCGGCAGTAACGATTTAGTGGGCAGCCCACTGAATCGCATTCATGTCGACGCCCTCTTGATACATGTCCCACAGGGGACTGAGCGTCCGAAGCTTGGTTACCGTCTTAACAACTTGATTAATCACCTCGTCGACCTCGGCCTCCGTAGTAAATCGTCCGAGCGTGAAGCGAATAGAACTGTGAGCGAGCTCATCGCTCCTGCCGAGCGCGCGGAGGACGAACGATGGCTCCAGTGAAGCGGATGTGCACGCCGATCCCGAAGAAACGGCGACGCCCTTGATTCCCATGATCAAAGACTCGCCTTCAACATAATTGAAACTGACGTTTAGGTTGTGGGGGATGCGCCTCGCCAAGTGGCCATTCACGTAGACCTCTTCCATAGCAGCGAGGCCGACAAGCAGTCGATCCCTGAGGCTGCGGACGCGCTTGCTTTCCTCACGCATTTCCAGCCGCGCGATCCGGAACGCTTCCCCCATGCCCACGATCTGGTGGGTCGGGAGCGTGCCAGAACGCATCCCGCGCTCGTGGCCGCCACCGTGAATCTGGGCTTCAAGGCGAACCCGGGGCTTTCGACGCACGTACAAGGCGCCGATCCCCTTCGGGCCGTAAACCTTGTGAGCCGTAACGGTCATCAGATCGACCTTGAGTTCGTCAAGATCGATTTCAATCTTCCCGGCAGCCTGGACTGCGTCGCAATGGAACAGGATGCCGCGCTCGCGGCAGAGCTCGCCGATCTCCCGAATGGGCTGGATTACGCCAATCTCGTTGTTCACCATCATGACGGACACGAGGATCGTGTCCGCGCGCAGCGCCTCCGTCAGTTGCGTGATATCCACGAGCCCCTCAACATCGACATCGAGGTAGGTCACCTCAAAGCCCTGCCGCTCGAGCTCGCGACACGTGTCCAGCACCGCTTTGTGCTCAGTCTTGACCGTGACAATGTGTTTGCCCCGTCCCGCATAAAAATGGGCGGCTCCCTTGATGGCCAAGTTGTTGCCTTCCGTGGCGCCAGACGTCCAAACGATCTCGCGTGGGTCTGCACCGAGGAGGTCCGCGACATGCTGACGCGCCGTTTCCACCGCATCTTCCGCTTCCCAGCCGTAGGCGTGACTCCGCGACGCGGGGTTACCGAAAAATTCGTACAAGTAGGGCGTCATCTTGTCGACGACCCGCGGATCGACGGGGGTCGTCGCGCTGTAGTCCATGTAGATTGGGCGCGCCGTCACTTCCTGCGTTTCCATGTGAACAACTCCAGACAGAGATTTATGGTGATGTGGGATTGCCCCTCCCTTCCCGCGGAGTCTAGCAAGGATTCGTTGTTATGGTTAGCTCAATACGTCTTATGACTACCCTAGTTGACAAAGCTATCTGTGATATATACGATCAAAACGCATAACCAAAGAACTGGGAACAAGAGGAGCCACTCATGTCAATCACTCGTAGGGACTTTCTGTCAGGTGCTGCTGGGATCGCACTTTCAACCGTTGTCAAACCGTCTGTAGCCCAATCGGATGTGATCCGAATCGGCGTGCCGACTGGCATTACAGGAAACTGGTCGGCGCTTGGCTCGCAGGTCCAGCGCGCCTGCAAACTGTTCGCAAAGAACGTCAATGCCAAGGGCGGCATTGATGGAAAGAAGGTGGAGTTCATTTATGAGGACACACAGGGCGACCCCGCTGCGTGTGTGCGCAAAGTCACGGAGCTGGTGGAAGGTCAAGGCGTCAAGCTGATTACGGGCGTGATCTCAAGCGCCGAGTCGCTGGCGATCATGCCGCGGCTGGCAGGTTGGGACGCGCTATACATGGCATCCATTAGTGGTGTCGGTTCGATCACAGGCGCCAACTTTGTGCCGAATGCCTTCCGCACGTGCACCTCCGGACCAATGCGTGCCCGCGCGATCTCGCTTTGGCTGTCCAAGTCACCAAAACAGCGCTTTTTCACGATCGCGCAGGACTACGCGTGGGGAAAGAACAGTCTCGCGACCTTCGAAAACCTCATCACCGCGCTGAAGAAGCAACCGGTTGGGAACGTGCTTTCGCCCCTTGGCACGAAGGACTATTCGAGCTATATCGCCCGCATCCGCGAGGCGCGGCCGGACGTCCTCTACGTTGCCATGAGCGGTGACGACGCTACCGCGTTCCTGAAGCAGGCCGGCCAGTATCGCCTTGCCGAGAAGATGGAGATCGTGACAGAGGTGCTGGATATGCTAAACACCAAGCCGTTGGGAGATGCAGGCCTGGGCCTTGCGGGCATAAGCCAATACAACTACGCCTATGACACGCCCGCCAATGCAGAGTTTGTCCGCATGTTCAAGGCCGAGTACGGCGACATTCCGGATACGTGGGAAGGCGAGACCTGGCAGTGCCTCGAATTCCTTGCCGCCGGCATCCGGAAAGCGAAATCGACCGATACCACCGCGATTCGCAAAGCGCTTGAGGGCATGGAAATTGCCACTGTCAAAGGCAAGGTGACCATGCGAGCCTGCGACCATCAGGCGGAGCAGCCCGTGTTCATGGCACGTCTCGACAAAGACCCCGCCGTCCGCTATCCCACCCCGAAAATCATTGACACCTATCAAGCCAGCGCCGTAGTGCCTGGGTGCCGCAAGGACTCGTTCTGAACAGCATTTTGGTTTTGTCCTATAGCCTCCGACAAGGGGCCCTCTAAAAGGATGTAGCCATGAACTCTTGGCAAGTCTGGCTGAATCTCTCGTTGAATACCCTAGCGCTCGCGTCGCTTCTCGCTATGCTGACGGTAGGCTTGACGTTGATTTTCGGAATCATGCGCATCATGAACTTCGCTCATGGCGCGCTCTATATGTTCGGAGCCTATGCCGGCATCTCCGCAGCACGTTTTTTTGACAATTTCTGGATTGGATTGGTTGCCGCCCCGCTCGTTGCTGGCGCAGTAGGTAGCGTCTTTGAGCTTCTGCTCATGCGCCACCTGTACAAGCGGGATGGCAGCAGCTTCCTCCTGATTACCTTCGGTTGGGCGCTGGTGCTGTCAGAGCTGACCCGGTTGATCTGGGGGTCCAATACCAGAGATGTACCGATTCCAGAGGCGTTCAATGACGTGTTGCTCATCGCCGGAGAGCCGTTCCCGCTCTATCGCGCGTTTCTGATCGTTTTCGGCTTTTCGGTGCTCGGCTTGTTGATTGTAGTGCTGCTGAAAACCAGACTGGGTCTTCTGATTCGTTCGATCTCCCAAAATCCTGAAATGACGCACGCATTAGGCGTCGATGTTGGCGTAGTTAGATCGCTCACCTTCGCAGTGGGATGTGCATTCGCCGGACTCGGAGGTTACCTGGCCGTACCACTCATCACGGGCTATATCGGCATGGGGAGCGCAGCGATTATCGACTCCTTCGTCATCGTGATGATTGGTGGAATGGGTAGCTTTATTGGATCTGCGGTTGGCAGCATTCTCGTCGGGGCTACACAAACGTTCGGGAATTTCTACATCCCAGATTTTGCGCTCGTGCTTACTTACATCCTCATGATTTGTGTTCTTTTCTACCGGCCCGGTGGTCTTTTTGGTGAGGAGGAATGATGAAAATCACCGTTCCGATCGTTATCGCACTGGCAGCAGCACCTTTGTACCTGGCGGGCTTTCAGCTCACGTTGCTGACTGAAATTCTGATTTTCGCTCTGTTCGCCATGAGCCTCGATCTGCAAATGGGCTATGCGCGTATGTTCTCCTTTGGACATGTCGCGCCATATGGTGCAGGTGCATACATCGCTGCCTTTGCGATGATGCACGGATGCTCGCTTCCTTGGGCGATCCTACTTTCTCTCGTGATCGTCACCATTCTTGCGGTACCCATTGGCTGGCTATGCACCCGAGCAAGCGGCGTCGCCTTTGCAATGCTCACTCTCGCGATTGGTCAGTTGACGTTTGCCATCGTATTCAAATGGGACAAGGTGACTGGCGGATCCGACGGATTGTCTGGCTTCGTTCGAAATCCCGGTCCGCTCGGATTGGAAGGCTTCGCCTCTCGCGAGGGGTTCTATTGGCTCGCGCTGGGCATTACGGTCGCCTTGTTTTTGCTCGCCAGAGAGTTCGTTCGGTCTCCGCTTGGCACAGCCATTGTGGGGGCACGGGAGAGCGAACAGCGAGCGGTCGCCATTGGCTACAGGCCCCGCTCGCTCAGAGTGGTTGCATTCGTCGCATCGAACGCCCTGGCCGGCATTGCCGGGGCACTGCATGCCGGATTTCTGCTGTTCGTGTCGCCCGAGATCCTCCATTGGTCTCTATCTGGCCATGTGATCATTGCAGTCATCCTAGGTGGAACCGGGACCTTGATTGGCCCCATGATCGGTGCAGCGCTGTTTGTTCTGGCACATCATGAATTGAGCGCCGTCACCGATAGTTGGCCGTTGGTAATGGGCCTGCTCTTCATTTTCATCGTCATCGCGGCTCCGCAAGGCTTGTGGGGATTCAAGGCGACGATTGAAAGCAAACTGTCCGCACGCAAGTCGAATCGTTTCGGAGCCAAGAATGCCACTTCTTGAATGCATCGGTCTCACTAAGCGGTGGGGCTCTGTTACCACCGTCGACAACGTAGACATCACGGTGAACCCAGGCGAGGTCGTCGCCTTAATCGGCCCGAATGGCGCCGGCAAGAGCACGATCTTCAACCTGATTGCCGGCACAATTAGGAAATCCGGTGGCACGGTCTCCTTCCTGGGAGAACGAGTCGAGAGGCTCGCTGCAGTAGATCTGGCACGTCTTGGCATGAGCCGCACGTACCAGATCACGAGCCTGTTTCCTCAACTGACCGCTCTTGAGAACGTGCGCCTAGCACTCCAATCGTGCACGCGCTCACGCCTCATGCCAGTCCCTTCAAAGGCACTTCGGGCGCAAACGACCGAAGAAGCGATGGAATGGCTTGACCGCGTCCGCCTGAAGGCACACGCCAACACCATTGCGGCCACGCTTTCGCATGGCGATCAGCGGCTTCTCGAGATTGCTACCGCGCTGGCGATGAAGCCGAAGCTCGTCTTGCTTGATGAGCCGACGCAAGGCATGTCGGTCGACGAGACACGCGGCACGGTGGAGTTGCTCAAATCCCTGCTGAAGGGTACGAATATGGCTGTGCTCCTCGTCGAGCATGATCTGGAGGTCGTATTCGGTCTGGCGCAGCGCGTAGTTGTAGTTGAACAAGGTCGCAAGATCGCAGACGGTTTGCCCGAGGCGGTGAAGGCGGACCCTGCGGTTCAGCGTGCATACCTGGGAGTTGGCCATGCTGAAAATTGAAGGCCTCGAAGCAGGGTACGGCGCAGGTCAGGTGCTGTTTGGAATCAATCTGAGTGCCCCAAAAGGTAAGGTCACAGCCATCATCGGCCGGAACGGTGTTGGCAAGACAACAACGCTGAAAACTGCCGTGGGCTTGATTCGGGCTTCGTCTGGCAAGGTGGCAGTCGCTGGCCAAGACCTGAGCAATAAGCCTGTCCACACAATCGTTCGTGCCGGTGTCGGTTATGTCCCCGAGGGGAGGCAGATCTTCCCGCGTCTCTCTGTCCTGGAAAACCTCCGTGTCGGTCAACGTCAGCGTCCCCGGATCTGGACGGAAGAACGAGTTCTGGAGCTCTTCCCGAACCTCAAAAACCGATTGAGAAACGCCGGCCACGCGCTATCGGGCGGTGAGCAGCAGATGTTGGCCATCGCGCGTGCGCTTGTGACGGACGTCCAGGTACTGATGCTCGACGAGCCGACCCAGGGGCTCGCGCCCAAGGTGGTCGAACAGATCGGCGATGTGATTCGACGCCTGAAGATGGAGGGCGTAGCGATCCTCCTAGTAGAACAGAACCTGAATCTGACCGGAAGTGTGTCAGACGACATTCTGGTCATGTCCAAGGGGAAGATCGTCGAGAAACTGACGATTGAGGAATTCAAGCGTGATGAGGAACGCGTCCATCACCAGTGGCTGACCATTTAAACATTGGCCAGCGTGTTGCCGAGGAAGATGAAATGATTGAAATGAATGGATCCCCCCTGCTGAACGGCAATGTGGCCGTGGTAACGGGTGCCGGACAGGGCATGGGAAAGGAGATTGCTCTGGGATTGGCCCAGGCTGGCGCCTCAGTGATCTGTGCGGACGTCAATGCGGAAACTGTGGGCAGCACCGCCAAGGAAATCATCGCTGCGGGCGGGAAAGCGTGGTCTCTGGTGTGGAACGTGGCCAACGAAGACGAAGCAAAACGCGCCGCGGATTTCGTGCGGGAGGTCGCAGGTAACGCTTCCATCCTCGTGAACAATGCCGGCATTCATCGCCGCGGCTTGGTCGGCAATCCCGACCACACGGCGACATGGCACGAAGTCATGGGTGTGAACGTCGACGGCATTATGTACAGCATTACAGCCTTTCTCGAACAATTGAAGGCGACGCGCGGCAGCATCGTCAATCTGGCCTCGATTCAGTCCTTCGCCGCGGCACCGAACGATACCACCGCATACACCACAAGCAAGGGCGCCGTGGCTATGCTGACCAAGGCTCTTGCCGTCGAATTCGCTCGCTACGAGATCCGTGTCAATGCGGTGGCCCCAGGGTTCATTGAGACCCCCCAGACGGAAGGATCCCGAGCGAACCCGGATCGCGTTGCATTCGTTCTGTCGCACACGCCGATGAAGCGATTCGGGCAAGGCCATGAAATGGCCGGCCCAGTTGTCTTCCTTACCTCCCCGCTGGCGACGTTTGTCAACGGCGTCGTCCTGCCCGTGGACGGCGGATTCCTCACCCTTTAACCGAACCTAGACTGAGAGTAGAGAAAATGTCGACCACAAATCGTACTGATACATTGTCGCGCGTCGGACCGGGCACAAAGGTTGGCGCGCTGTTCCGATCAGTGTGGCTCCCCGCCCTTCTATCGTCTCAGTTGCGGGAGCCGGGAGGTTCCCCGGTTCGCCTCAAGCTGTTGGGAGAAGAGCTTGTGGCGTTCCGCACCAAGAAGGGAGAGGTAGGTATTACGCAGGCAAACTGTGCACACCGTCTCGCTCCCCTCTATTACGGGCGCGTGGAAGACGATGGCATCCGTTGCAACTATCATGGATGGCTCTATAACTCCAGGGGACAGTGTCTCGAAATGCAAAACGAGCCGGACAGCGCGATCTGCTCGAAGGTCAAGATCAAAGCGTACCCGGTCGTTGAGAAGGCCGATATCGTCTGGATCTACATGGGCGAGGGCGAAGCGCCGGAGTTGCCGAAATTCCCTTGGATCGACCTGCCCAAGTCACAGCGCAATGCGACGGTATGGATTCAGGAATCGAACTGGTTGCAGGGGATGGAGGGAGAACTGGATAGCTCCCACGTGTCCATTCTCCACACCAATCCCGCTACGCTTGCTACGTCGCCCGTGCACCGCCCATACTCGGCGGTCGATCTGACACCGAAGCTCTACGCCAAGGACACCCCTATTGGCATCTTGGGGGTGGCGCGCCGCAATGCTGACAATCAGTACTATTGGCGTGTGTCGCAGTTCATGGTGCCGGCCTTTAGCTCCATCCCGAGTGTAGACTTCCCAGTAGGCGGCCGCGCGTTTATCCCTATCGACGACTACAACACCTATACCTGGGATTTCAACTACTACTCCAAGGGCGACCTTCCCCAGGACTTCCTAGACTACACGGGCAAGGGACTCGCTTTCCCGCCGGAGAGCAACTACCAGTCCTATCGTCTCAACACCGGGACCATCATCGACGCGTTTGTGCCAGTTCGGACGGCGGAGAACAACTACCTCATCAACCGTGACGGCGGCAGTCTATCGAGCCCGTCCGGTATTCACGGTCTGAATGACCAGGACCGCGCGATGCAGGAAGGAATGCTCGCGACCGAAGGCAGCGAGGGCCGCATCGTCGATCGCGAAAAGGAATTTCTTGTCGCGACCGACATTGCAATTGTTCGAGCTCGCCGCCGTATCCTCAATATCGTCCAGAGCGAGGAGAGCCTTGAGCAGTTCCGCCAGACGATCAAGGATGGCACCGCATATTCAGTCGAGCCTCTCGATGTCCTGTCGCAGATTGAAGACGTTGACGGTTTCGTGCGTGAGTACCAGACGCAACTCGGCCCGCAGAAGGCCAGCGTTTGATCTGCCCACGTGAAATGGAGTTCGAGGATCAATGATATGACGTGGCAACTCGCGACGACATGCGACAAAGTGGCACCGGACGCTCCCTTTGCGTTCTCCCGCGGGGAACAGAAGGTCGCAATTTATCAGGTAGGCGCTGAGTACTATGCAACGGACAACGTATGTCCTCATGCGTATGCGTTGATGACCGACGGCTTTGTGGAAGGTGACAAGGTTGAGTGCCCGCTCCACGGTGCAGTCTTTCACATCCCTACCGGCCGCTGCCTTGGGCCTCCCGCGGATTGTGATCTCAAGACGTATCCCTTGAAGATCGAGGGGAGCCAGGTTTTTATTGATCTGTCGTGAGCAAGCGTATGAACTCCGGGGCATCACAGCAATTTGTCATCATCGGCAGCGGTCAGGCGGGCGGGTGGGCCGCCAGAACGCTACGAGAGGGCGGTTTTGAAGGACGGATCGTCATTGTTGGCGAGGAGTCTCATCCTCCATACGAGCGCCCGCCGTTGTCCAAGGCGGTCTTAACCGCGCAAAAGCCGGCCGAGAGCTGCTACCTATGGAGCAAGGAAAAGCTTGGCGAACTGAACATCGATGCCGTCCAGGGCAACCGTGCGACGGCCATTCATCGAGACCGCCGGGAAGTTGAGCTTGCCGATGGGAGCCGTGTTCCCTACGACCGGCTGCTGATCGCCACCGGAGCACGACCTCGTCGACTGAACTGCCCCGGTGCCGACTTGCCCGGAGTTCATTACCTGCGCACGATTGAAGACAGCGAGCGGATACGTGGGTCTCTCTCCAAAGGCGGCAGGCTGCTCGTCGTCGGAGGGGGGTGGATCGGTCTCGAAGTGGCCGCCAGTGCCGTCTCCATGGGCGTCCCGGTGACCTTGGTTGAGGCCACTGATCGCCTGTGTGGCCGGTCGTTGCCAGAATCCCTTGGGCGATTCTTCATGGATCTTCATTTGCGCCATGGCGTGGATATCCAATTGAATGCCAACCTTACACGCCTCGAGGGCAACGGGCGCGTCGAACGCGCGGTGTTCGGAAACGGCGAAGCGATCGAGATCGCCACCGCAGTGGTGGGAATCGGGGTCGTTCCCAATACAGAGCTTGCGGCCGACTGCGGGCTTCCTCTGGAGAATGGGATCGTTGTGAATGAGTCGGCTTGCACAGCGGATCCCTGCATCTTCGCCGCAGGGGACGTCGCCAGTCAGCCTTCTTCCTGGCTGAATGGACGCGTGCGTTTCGAATCGTGGAAGAACGCACAAGACCACGGCGTGCTCGCGGCTTCCGCCATGCTCGGTGGAGATGCATTGACGCGCGACATTCCTTGGTTCTGGTCCGATCAGTACGATGTCAATTTCCAGTTGCTTGGCGTTCCGTCCGTTGGCAACCAGGTCTACCAGAAGGGAGATACGTCGTCAGGCCGTTTTACCCAGTACTTCGTCCAAGCTAACCGGCTGACCGCGGTGGCTGCCGTCAACAGTCCGCGCGATCTTCGCGATGCCAAACGCTCGATGCAGAACAAAAGCCAGTTCGATACTACCGGTCTGGTGCCCGTATTGACGCTATGAGAATGGCACCGAGCACGGCAAACACCTTTCAAAGAGTTACATCAAATGACACGTAATGCGTTAGCGCTTGTACTGGAGTCCCCCAAGAATCTGCAGGCTCGCGAGTTTCCGATTCCCGAGGTTGGAGAGGACGATGCCGTTCTCCGCGTGGAGGCTTGCGGTCTGTGCGGGACGGATTACGAGCAATGGCTAGGCCATATGAAGGATTGGGGTGGTGGCATGCCGATCATTCCCGGCCACGAGATTATGGGATTCATCGAGCGGATCGGGCCCTTGGCAGCCAAGCGCTGGAATGTCAGTGAGGGCGACCGCGTCGCAATCGAACCCATCATTCCATGCGGACACTGTGAGGATTGCGTTCGAGGGGCATACACGCGCTGCCAATCCGACCTGGGCTACGGCCTGTATCAAAGCACCGCAGTTGCACCGCACCTGTGGGGTGGCTATGCCACTCATGTGTACTTGCATCCGCGCACGATGGTGCACAAGCTGCCCACTAACTTGTCCACCGAGGTCATGACCTTGGTGAACCCCCTTTCCAATGCGATTCGATGGGTCTACGAGGTGGGCGGTGCAGCGCTTGGAAAGACTGTGGTTATCTCGGGACCCGGCCAGCGCGGACTGCTTGCGGCCGCCGCGGCGAAGAAGGCCGGCGCCTCGAACATCATCGTGACCGGCACCTCGGCCGACAAGTCTCGCCTGGAACTGGCACTGCAGCTGGGGGCAACGGCGGTGATCAACGTCGAAACCGAAGATCCGGTAGCAAGAGTCTCTGCACTGACCGGCGGCAAGCTCGCAGATGTGGTGCTCGACGTGTCAGCCGGCGCGGTGGCACCCATCGTGCAGGGCGTCGACATGGTCAAGCGCGGCGGAAAAATCGTACTGGCCGGCCTGAAGGGGACCAACCCGCTGAACGGGTTCCCGGTCGACAAGGTCGTTCTGCGGGAAGTCCAACTCGTTGGCGTTCTCAGTGCTGGCTGGGAGTCGACCGAATTGGCCATCGATATGATCCGCACAGATGCCGAGAAGCTGAGCGTGCTTTGCTCGCATATGTTCACACTCGATAACGGCACCGAAGCGGTTCGAACATTAGGCCGCGAGATCAGTGACGGAAAGGACGCCGTCCACATCACATTGATTCCCGGCTAACATCCCTATGTGCGGATTCTGCGCGCTGCGAGCAGCGTTAGCTCGCCCTGCGTCCATCGAAAGTGCCGACGCCTCGCCTGATGACACCTCAAGTGCCGGAATCCGCCTGAAAGATACCGAGAGCGCTCCTCCATACTCGAAGACCGATCGCGTGGCTTCCTCAGCGTCAGGGACAGACAGGGATCAAGCTACCCATCGCAAATGAAATCGGCGGGTCAGTCGTCGGCGCCCAGAAATGCGCATCGGCGCCGTAAGACGGAGTCTCTATACTCCATCCAAGTGACTTGCGACGCCGCGCCGCGGCCGACTTGCGCCAAACGATCGACGCAGCATACCGCTCGGCTATCGACTCCAAAAGCTCATGCGCTGAGCGTCTCCCAGGTCCATCCATGCCCCAATGCCAGTAGCGTAGTAGCTACGCACCACTGGGAGGTCGCTCCGGGCATCAGAGCACAACGATGGCATAAAGTGGTGCATTCTCGTCTGGTGGCTGCACCAAATCAAAGTGCCGAGAAATTATATGTGCTAACATACTCATTTAGTATGCACAATGATCGGATGTAGCAATTTACCCAGCTTCCCTTATGCGGGAAGTCTGATCGCCACACTCGGCAGAAACTTACATGACAGCGAAAGCGAAACGCGCCTCGACAAAGGCTCAGGAAATCGGGACAGTGCTTGCCTCGTCCACTCTACCCCTCGATGTTGCTCGGGTACGTCGGAAAGGTGTAGCAGCACAGCGGGCTCGTGAGACAGACGACAAGCACACTTACTTCGTGGCCGTCGCTGAAGCAAGGTATGTCCTGCGCAAGGTCTTCCGGATCGTTGAAGATCAGGCCAAGAAGTATGGGATAGATCCCCTTGCTCACCAGGCGTTGATCCAGATCTACGGAAGCGAAGATATGGAGTTGCAAGTCAATCAGATTGCGGCTCGACTGGATATCACTCCTGCGTTCGCATCGAGCTTGGTGCGTATGCTAGTGGAGAAGGATTTCGTTGTCCGCCGCCGCGGCGACGTCGACCAACGGGTGACGTACGTCGCGATCACGGAGCTGGGTCGCGAGACCATGGATGCCATCGACGAGAACGTCAAGTTTCACGTCGACTATTTTGTCACCCAATTAACGCCGGAAGAGCGCGAGGGTGCTCTGTCCATCCTCATGTTCTACGTCGGCGCGAAAATTTGAAGCCGATATCGGCAAGCGAGGGCTCCCGCGGCCGGCCGCATGGCGACCGCGCCAGTCTTTCCCGCGACGATCCAGGAGACCGCGCTCCAGGTTGATCCCTGCAGATTCCCACCCTGTCCACAACGGTGCGTCTAGGCAACCGACATCCGCATCGTCATGCCAAGGCTGCTGGCCCACCCAACAGCCCATTCGTCACGCTATGGGCAATGAGATAGTGGACTACGTGACGCCGGTTGCCCCTTAGCGCACGCGCTTGTGGAATAGAAAAAGCTACCTGCGCAGCGCTGGCCATGCGCGAGTGCCCCCTGGATTCGCCAAGCTTTGCAAACGCCCCGCTGCAAAGCGGGCCGGTAGCTTCCGAATTGCCATGGCCCAAGGATCTGTCAAGAATCGCGACCACGGTCACGCCTCGTCAGTGGCATGGAGCAATCAGGCGCACCGTATAGGTTTCGGACGGCCGCATGTCGCCTTCGGTCGATTTTCCATCTACGGTGGCCGCGCGATGGTTGTGATGCATCCTACTCGCTGCAATGTATGCCACTAGAATGATTCACCAAATGACAATGTGGCAACCTCCGCGTGACGCCAGCGACTTCGGACTGGCGACTCGTCGATGACCCGAACGCCGGGCAGAGCGCTCCCCCTGCCCTCGACGACCCTCTGCAAGAAAATGAAGAAGGGCGTGCGCGGCGCAAGATTGCGCTAGTCGGAAAGACGAAATGCGCCGACCGCCTCGTTTAGTTGTTTCGCCTGCTCCGTCAGTGACTCCGCGGCCGCCGCAGCCTCCTCGACCAACGCTGCGTTCTGCTGGGTCACCTGATCCATCTGGTTCACGGCTTGGTTGACCTGTTCAATACCAGCGCTCTGCTCGTCCGACGCTGCCGAGATTTCAACCATGATATCGCTCACCCGCTTCACTGCAGCCACAACATCCGCCATCGTCGCGCCCGCGCTATCGACGAGCGCCGAGCCATTCGTGACTCGATCCACTGAGTCTTGAATCAAAGCATTGATTTCCTTGGCGGCGCCGGCTGAGCGCTGTGCCAAATTGCGCACCTCACTTGCAACCACAGCGAAGCCACGTCCCTGCTCTCCAGCGCGCGCAGCCTCGACCGCGGCATTGAGCGCCAAGATGTTGGTCTGGAAGGCAATACTTTCGATCACGCCGGTGATGTCAGCAATGCGCTGACTGCTCTTGTTGATACCCTCCATGGTCTGGACAACCTGGCCGATCACCTCCCCGCCTCTTGCGGCAACGCTCGACGCGCTGAGTGCCAGGCCACTTGTCTGGCGAGCATTGTCGGCATTCTGCCTCACGATACTGGTTAGCTCTTCCATACTGGCGGCAGTTTGTTCAAGCGAACTGGCCTGTTCTTCTGTGCGCGACGAGAGGTCCGCGTTGCCTGCGGCGATTTCCTGAGCAGCCGAGCGTACGGAGTCGCTGCCCGAGCGAATCTGTTTCAGTACAACAGTCAGCTTGTCGGCAAAACTGTTGAACGAACGGGCGATGTGTGCGATTTCGTCTTCACCGTCGCACGAAAGGCGTTTGGTGAGATCTCCGTCTCCGGATCCAATATCGTCCATCGCATCCCGTATCGTCGAAAGTCGACGAAACGCCCTGGACGTGATTGCTCCGACGATAAGCGCTGCCACCACGGCAACTGCTATCAGCCCACCAATCGAGCTCAGCACCAGCGAACGCATTCCTGCCATCGCATCGGATTTATCAAGGGCAATCACCAGCCCCCAGTCAGTGCCCTTGATCTCCTGGCGAAACAGGAGCTTCGTCGCGCCGTCGATCTCCACTTCAGGTGGCACCAGCGCGTTGGCCAACGCCGAAAGAGTATTAGCCGTCAGTGCCACGGAAACGTCGGTCGCCGGCTTGAGCGCCAACTTGTCGACCGGATGCACGACGATCTTGCCCGACGAATTCACGAGAAAGCCAAAGCTCGCCGGCGTCGGTCGGATAGCCTTGATGTTAGCTTTCACCGTGTCCATCGACACGCTTCCCCCGACCACGCCCTTCAAAACACCATCGCGAATGATAGGTACCGCGAACATCACCACCAGCGCACCACCAGTGGTAGCGCCAACAAATGGCTGAGTAACCACCGGCCTTCTTGCATCCGCCGCCTGCTTGTACCAGGGACGGACCGTCGGATCGTAGTCCGGGGGGAAGCCTGCCGGATCCGCGAACTTTGCAGACTTGTCTGGATAGCCGACGAACACGTTGTCGAAGCCGCCAGCCTTGGCCACCGTTTTGAAAATGGGGATCGGATCGGTAGACAGCGCCACATCCTCCAACGCCACGATCATCTGCGTCCGGGCGGCAATCCAGTCGTCGATCCCGCCAATATGCCCTCGCGCAACAGATCGCAGATTCTGGCGAATCGATTCCTCGTTGTATGACCGGGTGACCAGATAATTCAGACCACCTGCCATGACCAGTGCACTGATCACGATGGCAACACAAGCTACTAAGATTCGGGTACGGATAGAAGTAAGCACGGTTGTATTCCTACAAGACCAAAGTGGCTCCGCCGTTCGCGGGGGCGTTTCACTACGAGGGTGGGCCAATTGCCACTCATTGGGCTCGAGTGACCGTAAACGACCAGTGGACGCCGGATCATCAAACCTCGAGTCCGATTAGTACTTATTTGACTTGGTCCACCACGCAATGATTGAAAATTAAATCGCTTAATTTTTTTACTTAATCGACCAATTTCATCATAGTTTACGGAGATCTTGGCTTCTTCTTTATGACATCTATTAACATCGATAAATTGTCGATGTTAATAGATAAATAATAATATGATGATCACATAAATTGATGTGATAGGACGGAACCACCTAATCCTGAGACTTCTTTACGCGGCAGCCGCGACCCGCCACCGAACAGGGCGCCGACCTCCTGCCATCTTGGCCCTAGCATGCAGATGCGTCCCGCCCTAAGCAGCATGTGTGACGGGAGAGAGAAAAGTGCTGGAATTGCTTTCGCTTCTGCGCAGAGAGAGAGCGACGACACACTGCTTGCAAAGTGAAGGCGATCGATGTCGCGTAGAAGGGGAGTATTGGAAGGAAACGAAGTGAAATGACTGCCTCGATTTCATTTGATAACAGACCGCCCAGCGGGCACGAGCGGTATGTATTTTTAGATCACTCGTCGTATTCGATGAATTCGCTGAACGTATAGATATCTGGAGAAATGGGTGACTTCCGTTCCTCTTCGACATGCGCAACCAGGCCCGCGCACCTTCCAACCACAGCGACAGCACGCATCGCCCCGACAGGGAAGCCGATCTCATGAAGTACGGCCCCCAATGCACCCGTCACGTTCAGGGTAATCGTACGCTTCGCGCTCGCATTGACGGCCTCATGCAGCGTATTCAGGAGATCGATGTACGTGCCCTTCACGCCGACATCTCGCGCCACGGAAAATAGCCGCTCGGCACGAGGATCCACCGACTGATAGTACGGGTGACCGAATCCGGGGATGCGGCGTCCCGATTCGCGATACTGACGGACCACATTCACCGCCCAGGCCTTCTTGTCGCCCTTGAACTCCATGCCTTCGCTAAGGATGCGACCCGCCCCGACCATAGTGCCGGCAAACTTATTGCCGACCATCAGCGCCCCGGCTGCCAGCGGGATCTGAATATCTTCGGGATTTGAATCGGCAACAAGCCGTGCGACGAGAGCACTTGGCGTGAGGCCGTGATCCATCAAGATCAGCAGGGCGGCGTCCAGGACGCGTGCCTGTGCTGGGGTCGGCTGACAGCCCGTCACGATGAAGTAAAAGCCTTCCGTGAAGGTCATCGATCCAACGACCTCCGCCAAGGTATCCCGCCCGCGCATACGCAAGCGCGCGGTATCGTTAGGATGACTCCCAATCTTTGTTTTAGACACTGGATCTCCGTTATGCTTGGTCACTTCGCGGGAAGCTCAGTTCTCATTCGCCGTTCAGCACGGCGGCAACTTCCGCGTCGCTGAGACCGATAGAGCGGAGAATTTCCGTGGAATGCTCGCCCAAATCCGGAGCGGCGTTTAGCGGCTGGTCATCGCGCCGGCCGTTGTAGCGCACCGGGCGACGAACGACCTTCTGCGGTCCGTGTTTGGGGTGTTCGATGTCTACGAACGTGTCGAGATGGGTGACTTGCGGGTCCACAAGCACCTCTGGCAGCGTCAATACGGGAGCGTGGGGCACGTCATGCTCCACCAGCCGAGCGAGCCAGAAATCGCGAGGTTGCGTTCGCGACGTCCTGTTAAGCTCGACTGCCAGCTCCTCATAGTTTTCCAACCGCCCTGCCCGTTCGCTGAAGCGCGGGTCCGACGCGAGATCATTGCGATCGAGTGCGGCAAGAAGACCGAGCCAGAACTTCTGCGGCGACGACATATGGACGGCAATCAGTGATTCGTCGCTGCAACGGAGTGCATACGACTGAGAGGCACGCACTCGCATCAACGGATCCGGCTTCGCACCTGCCATCAAATAGTTCGCGAAGGGATCGCTAATAAAAGCGATCGTGGACTCCAGCATATTCAGCTGGATGTCCTTGCCCACTCCCGTACGCTGCCGCTCATACAGCGCACCGAGGACGGCGTAACTCGCGTACATCCCCGTCAGGTTATCCGCAATCGACGGGCCCGTGATCTGCGCGTCCTGGCCCAAGAACAAACTCGAAATACCACTCAATGCTTGCCCGACGGCGTCGTAGGCAGGGCGATCGGCATACGGACCAGACTCGCCAAAACCCGTGATCGAGCAGACGATCAACTTCGGATTGACCTCGCGCAGCTGATCTGCGCCAAGACCCAATCGATCCATGACGCCAGACCGGAAGTTGACGATGAGAACATCCGCATTCTTGACTAACTCCAAGAAGGCCTCCTTCCCGTGCTCTCCCTTGAGGTTGAGCACCAAGCTCCTCTTATTACGGTTGTAAGTGCAAAAGTACGGACTGTAGTTGCCGCCTCGGAACGTCCGGAAGGGATCTCCCTCCTTGGGCTCCACCTTGATGACTTCCGCGCCGAGATCCGCCAGCAGCGTTCCCGCCAGCGGTCCGGTGATCATCGCCGTCAGCTCAACAATCCTTACACCGGCCAGGGGGCCGAGCGTCGCATTTTCCATGATCGCCCACGTCCTTCGTTGCACTGTAACAGATTGAATGCTAATCTACATAACATAACTAAGCATGTCAACAAACCTTTTTTACTGCAGGAGAGTCATGCAGCACAGATCGATTGACGTCAATATTCCGATCGGCGACGCCGGCATGGGAGGCCACTTGGCGGTGCCCGCCACGGCGCCGCGCGGAGCCATCGTCGTTATCCAAGAGATCTTCGGCGTCACCCCGGCAATGCGGGCTATCGCCGATGATTTTGCATCTCAGGGATACATTGCCCTGGTGCCGGACATTTACTGGCGCTTGCAACCCAATCTGGATCTCGGCAACGGCGAGGATCCGACAATGCGCCAGCTTGCTGTCGACTATTCGATCCGTTTCGACGAGGAGCTCGGCACCCAAGATCTCGTCGCCGCGGCAGATTGGCTCAAGAGCTTTCTTGAGCTCCCCTATCAGCCCGCTGTGCTCGGCTTTTGCCTGGGAGGTCGAATGGCAGTGCGCGTCGCCGCAGCCGCTAGGTTCTCTTGCATGGTTTCGATGTACGGTGTCGGGCTCGACAAGATGGGCGCCCAGATTCATTCGGCCTCCTGCCCTGTGCAATTTCACTTCGGCGAGAACGACAATCACAACCCGCTCACTACGATCGAAACGGTGCGCGAGGCCACTCGGACGAGAGGGCGAACGTCCGATGAGTTCTACACCTACCCCGGCGCGGAACACGCGTTCTACAACCGTTTCAGGCTGGACCGATTCAACGAGGCCGCACACCAGATCGCCCGAGAACGTATCGTGCGGTTCCTCGCTCACCACATGCTCGGAGCTTGAACAAACAGCTGCCGCTGCCGTGTGCCCTCCCTCTCCTGACAATAGCAAGGCCAGCATGATTAATGAGCTAAGCAACAAGACCTCACTTGTAACTGGTGCAGCAAATGGTATCGGGCGCATATTCGCCCTGGGCCTGGCGGATGCCGGTGCCACGGTCATTCTGGTCGACGTCGACTCAGAAGGGCTAAGAAAGGTCGAAGCCGAGATTGCCGAGAGAAATGGCAAGAGCTTGCCGAGAGCGATCGACATCTCGAACGTCGAAGCAGTCGAAGGACTGCAGCGGGAACTGACTGAGCTCCATGGCGAAGTGGACATCCTGGTGAACAATGCCGCCATCGGTCCGGAGCGCAACTCGCCGACCTATCTTCTAGACAAGCCCAAATTCTGGACGACGCAGGACAGTCTCTGGCTTTCGATGTTGCGTGTGAACATCTTCGGCGCGCAGCTAATGTCGAAGACGTTCGTCCGACACATGCTCGAGAAGCGTTGGGGACGGATCATAAATATTACGACCAGCCTCGACACGATGTACCGCCCCGGAATCGGTCCATACGGGCCATGCAAGGCGGCGCTGGAGGCGCTGTCTCGCGTGATGTGCCAAGACCTCGATGGCACGGGCGTCACGACGAATGTCCTGGTGCCCGGCGGCCCGGTGAACACACGAATGGTGCCGGCGGAATGCGGATTCTCCACGAAGGAACTCATCCAGCCAGAACAGATGCTTCCGCCATTGCTGTGGCTGTGCTCGACAGAGGCGGACAAGATCAACGGCTCACGGATCGTCGCTCAGAAATGGAAGGAAGAGCGGGACCCATCGCATAACCTGCGTGAGGCATCCGCGCCGATCGCCTGGCCGCAGCTCGGCGCGCAATCCCTTTTCCCGGGCAATCAGTTTCTTGTGCAAACCTGATCTCAGTCGACTTTCACGGGACTGTTGAAAGTGTTGCAAGTCTAGCTAACGCCGGCGTCTTTCCCCTGATACGGTTCCCGTATCAGGGTCCCTCGGGTGCGTCGACCAGGGGTCACGGCAACCACCGCTCCAATACGTCACGACTTGCACCCGCTGCAAATAATTTGAGGGGAGGATGAGCACTGGCACCCTCCCCTCAGATTTCCGTGAATCGATGGCCCCGCATTCACGGGGCCATCAAATCAACACTTGCTCACAGGAACTTCGACGGCACGTTCGAGAACGCCGGCAGCGCCAGCGCGCTTTCGACCATCTTCTTCGATCGATCGTAATCGAAGTGACGGTGAACGTTCTGTTTGACGAGGAAGGATGCGCCGCCGTAGAACTTCTCGTATTGCTGGTGACGATTACCAAACTCGGAACCGATGAAGTCCCAGGCCATGCGCATCAGCGCGACGCGCTCCTTGGCATCGCTCGATGCGGATGCGTAGTAGCGCTGGACATCCTCGGCAGTCTCCGGGTTGCGGAAGTCTTCTACAGAAGACGGCAATGTAATCATCCCGGCCCCGCTCAGTTCACGGATGATCTCGACCATGCGCGCATTCAGTTCGGATTGAAGCGCCATGACGGAATACAGCGCCGTGCGCGATGGCCACAGCACGCCATTTTCGTCAGTCGTCGCCGCCACTTCTTGCGAAAGCAGTGCGTGTTCGATGATTGACACCAGAGACGCGAGCTCACCCATCTGGATCTGCACCGCAGGATTGGCATCGTTTCCAGTCATCTCGTTCATCCGCTTGGCCAGTCCCATCATGAAGCGAAGCTTCGTAATGTACCGGGCCTGCGCTTGCAGATTGCCGTAGAGGTGTGCCGGCGTCTTCCACCATTGATCCCGTGCAACTTGCAGGTTTCGGTAGATGAACACGTGCTCCCACGGCACAAACACATTGTCCAAGACCACGAAACAGTCCGATTCATCGAAGCGGCTGGAGAGTGGATAGTCAAACGAGCTCGTCGCCAGCGCGCCGAAGGGGCGGCGCGGGTAGAGCTTTACACCAGGTGCATTGGCGGGGATGGCGACGCCGATTGCGTAGTTCTCATCACCAGGTTGCATGGGATGGATGCTACTGACGTAAATGTAATCGCTGTACACGCCAGCGGTTGCCAGTTGCTGCGCTCCCTTGATGACGATGCCGTCATCGCGCTCCTTGACCACGCCAGCATAGAGCGTCGGATCGCTTTGCTGATGGGCCGGCTTGCTCCGGTCAATCTGCGGCGGAACAATTGCATAGGTCGTGTAAAGGTGGTTCTCGCGCAGATGCTCGTAGAACTTCACCACATTGTCTGCGTACTCCTGACCACCCGCGGCGAAAACGCTGGGGACCGCCGCGTAACCCACAAAGAAGTTGGATACGTGATCGGGAGAACGTCCCATGAGCCCGAACGTCGCTTCCGACCACATCTCCGAGGCCAAGCGCTTGGCCCGAAGGTCCTCGTGCGTCTTCGGAATTTGGTAAGCACGCAGTACCGGGTTACCCGACGTAGGCGACGTAAACGTCATACGCTCGCGATTTTCCGGCGCCGCAGCGATGTCATACAGGTTCGCGAGTGACCGGGCACCCCGCGAAAACGCTGGGTGGGTAGTGACGTCCTTGACCCGCTCACCATTCACATAGACACAGCGGCCATCGCGCAAATTCTGCAGATAGTCCTCGCCTGTGCGCAGTTTACCGTTTTGCACCTTTGGCTCCTTCATTTGAGTGGTCTGATTGCCGCCCAATGTCTCAGGCGCGGCCATGACCAGCTTGAAGCGCCCTCCATCAATTCAGGTTGACGGATGCTTTTCGACGCATCATACTTAGTCATATACCTATGCTAACTCACCTTTTTGACTAACGCAATATCAGAAAGGCCAAGGGTGAGAAGCTCTCGGAAAAAGAGACGGCATAGGCTCAATCACAAATTCCTGACGAGGGCACGATGACATCCGGACGCACAACATGGCGGTTCGCTAACGCCACAGATGACGAGGGCAGTGTTGAGGTCGAAGTGGCGAATCTGGTGATTGCCGGATGGACGGGCCGGGACCCGCAAGCCATGGAAGCACACATTGCAGAACTGGAAAAGCTTGGCGTCCCACGACCCAAGTCGACGCCGATCTTCTACAGAGGATCGAGTTCGCTACTGACCCAGGCCAACGAGATCCAAATTGTCGGCAACAGTTCCAGCGGCGAGGTCGAACCTGTCGTGATTAGCAATGACGGCGGTCTATGGCTCGGCGTCGGTTCCGATCACACCGACCGGAAAGTCGAGACTATTGGCGTCACGATCTCAAAGCAGCTTTGCGCCAAACCCATTGCCAATCGTGTTTGGCGATTCGACACCGTGGAGAGTCACTGGGACCAGCTGATCGTCCGTTCATGGGTGACGCGCGAGGGCCAGCGACAGCTCTATCAAGAAGGTTCTCTCAAGAGCATGCGCCATCCCAAGGACCTCATCCGTCTATTCGGTGGTGAAGGCTTTGCATTGCCGCCCGGGACCGTCATGTTCTGCGGAACCATCGCGGTGCGGGGAGAGATCGCTCCGGCAGATCTGTTCGAAATGGAAATCGAGGATCCCATCCTGAAGCGCCGCATCACCCACAGCTACCGTCCCACTGAACTGCCTATTGCAGGCTAAGGAGTTACGCCATGCCTATGAACAAGCCGCACCTTGAATTTCACACCATCGACATGCACGAGGGTTGGGAGACCCCTCCGGGCTATCCTCCGGGCGGAGCCTCGCAGAGGATCCTTGCAAGCGATATCGATGAGACCAAGAAGATGGGCAGCCGAACACGGCTCTTGCGCATCGAAGCAGGCACATTCACGAAGAAGGCGTTCGTTCACGATCACTGGGAAGAGGTCTACCTCATTTCGGGCGACCTTACCGTGGGGAACGACGAAAACGGAAACGGCGGCGAGAGCTTTCCGAGCAACACCTATGCATGCCGCCCGCCGGGCGCATATCACGGACCTTTCAAGTCCGAGCATGGTTGTCTCTTGCTCGAGATCCACTACTACGACGAAAGCACGAAGTAGGAGCGAGGCCATGTCATTGCGAATCGCGGTCCCCGACCTTATCTCGAATTCCTACTTTCCCGTTGAGGCCGCCGTCGAACTCGGCTACTTCAAGGCAGAGGGAATTGATGTAGAGCTGGAACTGATCTTTCCGGTGGACAAGGCCTACGCTGCGTTGCGTGATGGCAAGGCCGACCTTGTTGGCGGGTCAGCGCACTCGGCACTGTCTGCCTTCCCTGAGTGGAATGGCGTCAAACTTCTCTGCGCACAGGCGCAGGGCATGTACTGGTTCCTCGTAATGCGTGCCGACCTTGCGGCCACGAGGAACGATTTGAGTATTGTTCGCGGTCGACGCATCGGCGCAGCACCCTGGGTGGACATGGGTCTGTCTCAATTGCTCAAAGAAGGCGGCATCGATATCGAGCGTGACAACGTTGAGATCGCCCCGGTGCCTGGCGCTCTCACCGCGGGCTCGAACTTCGGCGTTGCTGCTGCCAAGGCTCTGGAAGAGGGGAAGATCGACGGATTCTGGGCAAACGGCATGGGAACCGAGGTAGCCGTCAGGCGCGGCGTCGGCACCGTGGTGCTGGATGTTCGACGGGGCGACGGACCAAAGGGCTGCTTCGATTTCACGCTGGCGTCCGTCGCAGCCACCGATGCCTTTATCAAACAATCTCCCGACACTGCTGCAGGCGTCGTTAGGGCAATCGTCAACACCCAGCGCGCCCTGACTCATGACCCAACCCGAGCAACGTTTGTCGGAAAGAAGTTATTTCCGCCGTCTGAGGCTGCCCTCATCGCCGAACTGATTCGTCGCGACACGCCGTTCTATGACGCCTCCATTTCCGAACAGACTGTGGCCGGCATGATTGCGTTTGCGCGCAAACTCGGGCTGCTGAAGGGGAATCCCGCGTTCCGGGACGTCGTGGCGACAGAGTTCCAGCATCTGTGGAAGCACAAAAACTGAGGAGGATGTCATGGATCAACGTGCTTTTCGAAACGCGCTAGGCCAATTTGCGACAGGCGTCGCGATCGTCACGACTACGGTAGACGGCGAGAATCTTGGCTCAACAATCAGCTCATTTAACTCAGTCTCTCTCGATCCGCCATTGGTATTGTTCAGCCTGATTCGCAACTCCCTTGGTTTCAACCAGTGGAAGAAGGCTGGCGCATTTTGCATCGCGATCTTGGGCGAAGACCAGCAGGATCTGTCAAACCGCTTCGCAAAAGCCGGCACAGACAAGTGGACCGGCATTCCCATCGCACGAGCAGAAAATGGTGCCCCGCGTCTTCCAGGTGCCATCGCGTACTTTGAATGCGAGCCCTACGACAACTGCGATGGCGGCGACCACGAGGTCTTCGTATGCCGGGTTACCAACTTCGAGGTCCCCCAGCACGGTGCTCCGTCTTTGATCTTCTACTCCGGGAAATACCGTCAACTGGCCACGCGGGAAGCAGCTTAACAAGCGTTGAAAAATCGAGGGCCACCTTCCGCATCGGGCGCGCATTGCCATGAGAAACACAGACACATACAGCTACCTTATCCGCGATGGTCACGACCTGGCACATGACCCTGTGCCTGGTATTCTCGGACCGCGCCCGATCGGCTGGATATCGACATGCGACGCGTCCGGTCGCCCTCGCCTGCAGACCTATAGCTTCTTCGGCATATTCAACTACGTTCCGCCTATCGTCGGCTTCGCTAGCGTCGGGGGAACCGAAAGCGTGAAGAATACGGAATCGACCGGGGAGTTCGCGTATAACCTGGCGACTCGCCCGCTGGCAGGCTGCGTAAATGAGACGATCGTTCCCGCGCTCACCGAAATGGACGAGTTTGAGCGCTCCGGGCTTACGAAAGCCCGTTCGATCGCAATTGCCGCGCCACGCGTCGCAGAGAGCCCTGTGTCTCTCGAGTGTCGCGTGACCAGCATCCAGCAACTCAATGGGCTGGACAGCGAGGCGCTTAACACCTGGCTTGTCCTGGGTGAAGTGGTAGCAGTCCATATCAACCGGGATTTGCTGTGCGAAGGCTTGTACGACACGGTCGCGGCCCAACCGATTCTGCGAGGCGGCGGTGTCTGCGACTACTTCGAAGTACTGGAAGCGGGGAAATTTCGGATGGCTCATCCTCGCTAGTCTGTCACCCTAGCGTTCGCGCAGTCGTGACGGCGCGGCTTCCCACAGGAGGCCGGGATGCTGCCAAAGTTTCTCCAACGAACTTTCAATATGACATGAATATTCTCGGCTGATTCCGGGCTAAATTGGCCCTTCTTCTTATCGCTTGCAGTGCCTGCGCGAACGGGCAGCCAGGGGCTCTTTGACTTGAAGGGCGATGGGATGCGCAACCTCCAGCTTCGCAAGTACGAGGGTTTCAAGCGCGTCGCGGACTCGGTGGGTCTGCGCAAACGGTAGAAGCCATGGTGGCAAAGTACATACATCCGCCACACCATCCCGAGAACCCCTGCTCTGTTGCCTCGGTCAGTACAACGGCGCTGGTCATCCCCGTGGCACGCGAGCATGTCCTTAGAGAGAGGCACACGGTGACTAACGAACCTTTCGAGCGATGTGAACCCACGTCTGCAGTCTGGCAGATGGCCACTGAGTACCCGAAGACGTCGATGCCCGGAGAGGGACTGGAGACATTCGCGCTTGAGGTCGCCCGGCAGTCCCAGGGATCCGTGACAGTGGACCGCACTTTCGAGGGTGATGATAGGAATGCCTGCTCCCACATTGCTGCAGCTATCCGCGATGGTACGCTTGCCGGTGGCGATGCATTTTGTGGGGCGTTGGGTGACTGCGATCCAGCATTCTTGCTGTCTTCTCTGCCGTTCTTGACGACGTCGGTCGATGACACGTATCAACTTGCCTCATTGGCACGTGAAGCGTATGGGAACGCGCTCCAGAAGCAAGGGCAACAGCTTCTCTACATGTCCCCTTGGCCGCCAAGCGGTCTCTGGTCTCGCAATCCAATCCATACACTCGAGGACCTCCGTGCACTGATCGTACGTACTTATGATGAGACGTCCGCGGCGGTGCTCCGAGCGACGGGTGCTTCCGCTCTGCACCTATCATTTGGAGAAGCGCTATCACGACTGAAAGAGGGTACAGTCAGCGCAGTATTGTCTTCGGGTGACGGTGGTGCCGGCAGAAAACTGTGGGACCATTTGCCGCATTTCACCGCCATCGGCTATGCCATGCCGCTGTCTTTTGCGGCGGTCGGCACTCGTGCATGGAATGCCTTATCGCCATCCCAACAACATGCGGTCGCGATTGCGGCCCAAGTTACCGAAGATAGGCAATGGGCTCGGCTGAAGACCAGATTGGCAGAGAACACAAGGCGTATGCGAGCGAATGGTGTGAAAATCAACGGTGCGCCCACTGCCGAGGTGCAGCGGGCTCTGCGCGATGCCGGTTCGACCGCCATTGCGCACTGGCGTACGCAGGTCGAAGGCCCGTGGTTGGCTTTGCTCGACACATGGCTTTGCACGAGGGCTAGCGCTCGATAGCATTCTTCAGGACCCACGTCGACACCGCAAACAGACTGATCCCAAACGTCAGCGGCCAACGCAAATCCATCCGGTTTGCCAGAAACGCATAGAGCGGAATGGAGAGCATCTGGAACAGGCCTGTTGAAAAAATCGCGAGACCGATCGAGGCGCCGAAGCCGCGCACCTCGCCCAGAAAAAGGGGCGTCAGGTAGATTGACCCTACACCAAGAAAAGCTTCGCGCTGATCACGCATGACTGGGGGGCTGCTGAGCTCATGCAACCTCAAGCGTTGCGCGGCATGGCACAGCAATTTGCCGTCGCGCCGACGGTCATGCTCACACTGGGCAGTTTGCCGCCGGCCAGATTGAAGCTCGCCTCCTGGCTATTCAATCTGATGCGCATCCTCGGTGGCGCCATCGGTGTCGCCTTCGGGCGCTCCCCGCCCGTTATGCAGGAGGGGTTTCCGGGCGGGGCAACAACCAATTGAGGTGCTAGATTTGCGTGCTTGGGTGCCCGGATTTGCGCCTACGCCCTCTGGCTTTCCCGCAGTCTCATAAGCCTCTTCCGACAACGTGTACGACGCGCCCAAGCTAACTCAAGCTTAGTCCTCGACACCAACCGGCGCGAGCAAATCATGCCTGGCTTGCGCCTTGGCGTAATACGCCTGCCGGCGAGGACATTCAGCGCTGTATCGGCGCGTGCCACGCCCCGGCAACGCGCGCTGATCTCCGTTTCGTAGGCGGTCGTCATGTCGATTGCCAACGCCCCGGTGCGCTCGGTGGCGCCCTCTGGAAGCTGTTCGAAGAAGGCGCGGGCGGTCGCACGAGAGCGCTCCGGCCCGATCCAGAGCTCCCGCCGATCGATCAAATCGACCACCACCGTGGCATAGCAATGGCCTGCGGCCACCGCCTGTACGCTGATCGACTGCAGCCGCTTCTAGCAGGCTTCTGCGAATCGCTGCGTCACTCTTTCGTAGCCACCCAGCCAGTTAAGCTTCTCCATCCTGGGTCCGCCACATCGCTCGCACCACACGTCGTTCGTTAAGGGGCCCGATGAGGCCACACACCTATCGATTGCCAATCTTGTGGTGATGGCTGCAACGTCAGCAGCGGCAAACTACATACATCCCCTCTAATTACCAAGATCAGCTAGCGGGTGGGCCTCGGTTCGCCACGGCGACGACAGGAAATGCATCACTCGCTCCGGCCGGATTTCCCGCAAGGTGGAGGGTGCCCAGCCGGGGCGATGATCCTTGTCCACCAGGTGCGCACGCACGCCTTCGCAGAAATCCCCTTCCTGAATCCCGCGTGCCACGATACCCAGCTCCATCTGGAAACACTCGGCCAGTGAAAGCTGCCGGCCGCGCAGCAGCGCTTCGCGCGTCACGTGCAGCATCGTCGGCGAGTGCGTGGTCATGGCGTCGAGTGTGGCCTGCAGCCACTGGCGCGGCTCACGTGCGGCTTCCCGCCCCAGGCTTTCGCGCAGCGTCGCGACAATGCGGTCGACCGACGAGCGCCGATCGAAATGGCGCACCACCCACGGCATGGCTTGAGCCAACGGCGCGTGCGGTACAACGTTGCACGGCGGCTCGAACACGCGGCGCAACGCCTGCATCAAGTCACCATCGTGCGGCATGCGTTGCAGCCGGTCTTCAAACGAGGCGAGCCATTCTGCGGGCACGCACACATCGGCCAGATGGCAATGCAGCGCGTCGGCTCCCGTGAGGGTCACACCCGTCAGCCCCACGTACAGTTCCAACTCAGGCGACATCACGCTCAGGAAGTGTGTCGCGCCCACATCGGGCAGGAAGCCGATGCGCGTCTCGGGCATCGCCATCTTCGTGCGCTCGGTCACCACGCGCAGGCGCGCAGCCTGCCCAAGGCCCATGCCGCCGCCCATGGTGATGCCGTCCATCAGCGCGACGATGGGTTTCGGGAACTGGTGCAGCGCGTAATCGAGCCGGTATTCATCGACGAAGAATTGCAGCCAGCCGTCGTTGCCTTCCATGCGGCCCTGTTGCGCAAGCTGATAGAGCGAACGCACGTCGCCGCCTGCGCAGAAGCCCTTCTGGCCCGCGCCGCGCACCACCAGCGCGACGATGCCGTCGTCGTGGCGACATTGCTCCAGCAGCACCGCCAGTTGCCGCACCATGCCGTGCGACAGCGCATTCAGTGCAGCGGGCCGGTTCAGCGTGATGATGGCCACACGGTTCACCACACGCATCAGCACTTCGGACTCAGCGGTGGTCGTATCGGGCAGCGTCGCCTGCATCTGGACTGCGCTCATTGCAGCGTCTCCGATTCCGATGCGGACTGCCAGCGCGGCGTGCGCTTCTCGAGGAAGGCGTTCACGCCCTCGCGCTGGTCCGGGTGATCGAACAGGTCGACAAAGCGTTCGCGCTCCACGGCCAGCGCTGCGCTGCGCGGCACACCGTTGCGCGCCTGGTGGATCAGTTGCTTGCTGAAGGTGACGGCCTGCGGGCTGAGCATCGTCACGCGCTGCGCCATCGCGATGGCGGCCTCGCGTGCGGCACCGGTTTCCACCACCTCTTCAACGAGGCCAATACGCAAAGCAGACTGCGCATCGACACGCTCGCCGGTCAGGATCATGCGTTTGGCCCAGCCTTCGCCCACCAGCCACGGCAAGGTCTGCGTGCCGCAGCCGCAGCACAGTAGGCCGACGGCGGTTTCCGGCACCGCCAGCTTGGCGTGTGTTTCTGCGATGCGGATATCGCAGGCCAGCGCGCACTCCAGCCCGCCGCCCATCGCAAAGCCGTTGATGGCAGCGATCACCACGGGGCGCGCGTTCTGCAACGCTTCGAATGCCGCGCCAAAGCGTGCGGCGGCCTCACGGGCCACATCGCGATCGCCATCGGCAAAGGTGTTGAGGTCAGCCCCAGCGCTAAAGAATTTCGGGCCATCGCCGGTGATGACGATGGCGCGCACGCGTGCATCGGCATTCAGTTGTTCGACGGTGGATTGCAGTTGCAGCAAACCTTCCGGCGTGAAGGCGTTGGCCGGCGGGCGCTTGAGCGTCAGCAGCGCAATGGTGTTGTCGTGCAGAAAGTCGAGTTCGATCATCACTCGGCTCCTTCGTGTCGATAGAGCTTGATGACGGCGGAGAAATCCAGCTTGCCGTCGCCCTTGGCGCTCACGGTTTGATAGAGCTGTTGCGCGAGTGCGCCCAGATAGACCGGCTGGCGGACCGACTTGGCTGCGTCGCCTGCCAGGCCCAGGTCCTTCAGCATCAGGTCGGTGCCGAAGCCGCCGGTGTAGCCGCGCGACGACGGCGCGGTTTCGATCACTCCCGGGAACGGGTTGTACGTGTCCGAGCTCCAGCAGCGGCCGGTGGACGTATTGATGATGCCGCCCAGCACCTTCGGGTCGATGCCCAGCGCCTCACCCAGCGACATGGCCTCCGCCACGCCCGCCATGGTGATGCCGAGCACGAGGTTGTTGCAGATCTTCGCACCCTGGCCTGCACCGGTGTCACCGCAGTGCACGAGGTTCTTGCCCATGGCGGACAACACCTCGCGCACCTGCTCGAACGCCGCTGCGCTGCCGCCTACCATGAAGGTCAGCGTGCCCGCCGCCGCACCGCCCGTGCCACCCGAGACCGGCGCGTCGATGAAAGTGTTGCCATGCTCGGCTGCCAGTGCTGCAAACGCCTTGGCGCTGGCCGGGTCGATGGTGCTCGAATCGATGATGGGCACGCCCTTGCCGATGCCAGCCAGCACACCGTCGTCTGCGCTCAGCACGTGGCGCACGTGGGCGGCGGCGGGCAGCATGGTGATGACGGTCTCCGCGCCGGTCACGGCTTCCTTGGGTGAAGCGGCGGCCGTGGCACCGGCCTCCACCAGCGAACCGACCGCTTGCGTGTTCAGGTCGAACACGCTGAGCGTGTGGCCTGCCTTGAGCAGGTTGCGCGCCATCGGGGCGCCCATGTTGCCCAGGCCGATGAATGCGATCTTCATGACAACGCTCCTTGGCTGATCAGCGCAGGCTGATGGTGGTGTTCACGCCGCCGGCATCCACCGCATCGTCAAACCAGCGGGCGGTCACGGTCTTCGTCTGCGTGTAGAACTGCACGACCTGCTTGCCGTACGGGCCCAGATCACCCAGCTTGGAGCCGCGCGAGCCAGTAAAGCTGAAGTACGGCACCGGCACCGGAATGGGGATGTTGATGCCGACCTGGCCGACGTCGATCTCGCTCTGGAACTTGCGTGCCGATGCGCCGCTCTGCGTGAACAGGCCCACACCGTTGCCGAACGGGTTGCGGTTGACCAGCGCGATGGCCTCGTCCAGCGTGGGCACGGTCAGCACCAGCAGCACGGGGCCGAAGATTTCGTTGGTGTAGATGTCCATGTCGGTCTTCACGTCAGTGAAGATGGTCGGTCCGACGAAGTTGCCATCTTCGTAGCCGGCTACGCGCACGTTGCGACCGTCCAGTGCCAGCGTGGCGCCCTGCTGCACGCCCGATTCGATCAGGCCGAGGATGCGCTGCTTGGCCGCGCGCGAGACCACGGGGCCGACGTCCGTGCCCGGCTCCACACCAGCATTCACCTTGAGCGTCTTCGCCTTGGCGATCAGGTCCGGCACCCACTGTTGAGCGGCACCCACCAGCACCACCACCGAGGTCGCCATGCAGCGCTGCCCGGCGGCGCCGAAGCCCGCACCGGCGAGCGCGTTGAGAGTCTGCTCGCGGTTGGCATCGGGCAGCACCACGGCGTGGTTCTTGGCGCCCATCATCGACTGCACGCGCTTGCCGTGCTCGCTGCCCAGTCGGTACACGTGCGTGCCGACTGCGGTGGAACCCACAAACGAAATCGCCTTGATGTGCTCATGCGTGCAGAGCGCGTCCACCACATCCTTGCCGCCGTGCACAACGTTCAGCACCCCAGCCGGCACACCGGCTTCCAGCGCCAGTTCCACCAGCAGCATGGTCGACAGCGGATCCTGCTCCGACGGCTTGAGCACGAACGTGTTGCCGCACACGATGGCCATCGGGAACATCCACAGCGGGATCATGGCGGGGAAGTTGAACGGCGTGATGCCCGCGCACACGCCAATCGGCTGGCGCAGCGTGTAGGTATCCACCGCGCCGGCCACGTTCTCCAGAAACTCGCCCTGCTGCAGCGAACCCACCGAGCACGCGTGCTCCACCACTTCCAGGCCGCGGAAGATGTCGCCCTCGGCATCGGGCAGTGTCTTGCCCTGCTCGGCGGTGAGCGTGCGGGCGATGCGCGGCATGTGCTCGCGAATCAGCGCCTGGAACTTGAGCATGATGCGCATGCGCGCACCGACCGGCGTGTTCTTCCACGTTGCGAAGGCCGCGTGTGCGGACTGGATGGCCGCATCCACCTCGGCTGCCGTAGCAAACGGCACGCGCGCCAGCACTTCCTGCGTGGCGGGGTTCACGATGTCGCGCCACTCCTTCGACTTGGATTCGACGAACTCACCGCCGATCAGCAGCTTGACGGTGGGCGGGGTGTCCTGGTTGGCGGCAGGCTTGGCGGAAGCGAGAGAGGCAACGGCGGTCATGAGAGTCTCCTGTACAAATCGAGAACGATTGGAATAGATGTCAAAAGCTAGATGAGATTCGGTATTGCTTCTTCCGGGTACCCCCATTCAACTGAGCGGGATCTGTCCGGCGTGATGTCACGAATCTTCAAGGGATAAATTTGTGTCTTTTCTAATGGATGGAATAGCGCATCAAACGCTGCGCGCGATCACCATCCGCTGGACTTCACTGGTCCCTTCGTAGATCTGCGTGATGCGTGCATCGCGATAGTGGCGTTCCACGGCGTAATCAGCCAGATAGCCATAGCCGCCGTGAATCTGAATCGCTTTGGAGCAAATTTCCTCGGCCAGTTCAGAAGCAAAGAGCTTGGCTTGCGAGGCCTCCGACAGGCACGGAAGATCGGCGCCACGCAGCCGTGCAGCGTGGTGCACCAACAGCCGTGCGGCGTTCAAGCGCGTGGCCATGTCGGCCAGCATATTGGCGATCGCTTGGTGCTCTCGCAGCGCTTTACCGAACTGAATCCGTTCGCTGGCATAGTTGCGCGCAGCATCGAACGCTGCACGCGCAATGCCGACTGCCTGTGCCGCGATGCCGATGCGCCCGCCCTCCAGATTGGATAGCGCAATCTTCAGCCCTTCGCCGCGTCCCCCCAGTAGGCTATCTTCAGGGACGGTGCAGTCTTCTAGCGTAATCGGACACGTGTCCGATGCACGGATGCCAAGCTTGTGCTCAGGCCGCCCGACGTGAAACCCCGGCGTATCCGTCGGCACAATAAAGGCCGAGATGCCACGCTTGCCAGCTTCCGCATCGGTCACGGCAAACACGATGGCAATATCGGCGCGCTCGCCGTTGGTGACAAATTGCTTACTGCCAGTAATGACCCAATGGCCGTCGCGCAGCACGGCGCGCGTGCGCAGGTTATGGGCTTCCGATCCGGCGTGCGGTTCAGTCAAGCAAAATGCTCCGATCGCACGCCCCGTGGCGAGGTCTGGCAGGTAGCGAGTCTTCTGCGCCTCGGTGCCGAACTTCAAAATGGGGCCGCAGCCAACCGAGTTGTGCACGCTCACGAGCGTCGCGCAAGCCGCGCAGCCTGCCGCGATTTCTTCCAGCGCCAACGCATAGGCAACGTAGTCGGTGTAGGAGCCTCCCCACTCCGCGGGCACAATCATGCCCAACAGCCCCAGCTCCCCCATCTGCTGCACAACGCCATCAGGCAGCACTCCGTCGCGATCCCATTGCGCTGCGTTGGGCGCCAAGCGCTCGACGGCAAAATCGTGAGCAGCGGCGTGGATCATTCGCTGTTCTTCGGTATAAAAATCATTCATTTGTCAGGCAAGCGCGCTGCGCGCGAGTTGGGTGAAGATCCATGCAAATACGCCACACCCAATCAGGCGTTCCTCGGCTGTATGCGCTGGCATGGCGGCGACGCAATCATCGAAAGTCGATGGCGTTTGCACGATGTCTCCGTTGTTCTGATTGCAGCGTGTGAGCGGATTTGGCCGCGCTGCGGCATCCCGGTAGCTGCTTTTGATGGTCGAGTATAGTTATGCAAACAACTACGGTGTAGGCGCAAAAGAACAGGTTAGATATGCATAAATGCACATCGAAGATAGCGACCCGCCCTGCCAAGACTGTGAGGCGACTGCCGAGCTCCGTGCAGCGAAATGACGAGACAAGGACCGAGCCCCGTGTACACATCTTCTAACCACGCCCTCAGCAAGCTCAACTGGGATGACCTGCGTTTCTTCTTGGAGGTGGCGCGCACTCAGCGCGCGAGCGCCGCAGCCAAGCGCCTGGGTGTGGACTACACGACCGTTGCGCGTCGCATACGCATTCTTGAGGAAGCCATGGGTACGCTACTGTTCGACAAGTCTCGCTCCAGTGGCTTTACGCTCACTGCTGAAGGACAACAGCTGGTGGCCTACGTCGATGCCATGGAAACCACAGTGCAATCGGCCTGCGACCAAGTGGCCAACACTGGGCACGCAGTGTCCGGCCATGTGCGCATAGGCTCGACTGAAGGATTCGGATGTTTCTTCCTCGCACCTCAATTGACCCAGTTTCGCATCGCACACCCGCACGTAACCGTGGATCTGCTACCGGTTCCCCACTTTGTCAGTCTGACCAAGCGTGAGGCAGATCTTGCCATCGCCCTCGATCGACCGGATCGCGGCCCTTACGTCTTCACCAAGCTGTGCGACTACAACCTTAAGCTTTATGCCACCCGCGAATACCTGGCGAGCCAGGCACCTATCATTACCAAAGACGACCTGCGTAACCATGACTTCGTCAGCTATGTGGACGATCTAGCATTCAGTGACGAGTTGCTCTATCTCGAGCGAACGGTCCCAGGCGCCGCGGCGGGCCTACGCACCACCAGCGTGATTGCGCAGTACGTCGCCACACTGCAAGGAGGGGGGCTGGCAATCTTGCCCTGCTTCATGGCCGCGCAGCAGCCGATGCTCGTCCCCGTGCTGCCGGAGGAAATCTCCCTGACCCGATGCTTCTGGCTGTCATGTCGTGAGGACTTACGTAAGCTGCGGCGCATTACGGTGCTTTGGGACTACTTGCGTACCGCTGCAGAGGAGAACCGCGCTTTGCTGGAGGGAACGTCTGGAACCCTTCGCTTTGTGTAGAAGGAAATACAAATCAACGGGCATCGTGCAGCTTAAATACTGACACCGCTTCCTTTATCTGCTTCACGCCCTATTGCGGGCCGTGCAAAACACAACGAAAACCTCACTTTCCAACCCCTCTCTTGCCCCTTCGGTCTTCGCGGTTTTTCACAAAGTAACGTGACCGGTATTCCGGTCCAGTTCTTGTGAGAGGGTTGAAGTTTATTGGATGGCGCCTGGTTGCTGTGCGGTCATCGGTGTTGGCCAGTGGGCGGCAGGTGCCGGCGGACGGTATCCAAGCGACGAATGTGGGCGCCGCGTGTTGTAGTGCCGGCGCCATTGTTCAAAATGACGACCTGCGCTTCCTTGAGGCTGTAGAACAGTTAGCCGTTGAGTAGCTCATCGCGCAGCTTGCCGTTAAAGGACTCGCAGTAGCCGTTCTCCCACCGGCTGCCCGGTGCGATGAACAGCGTCTTCGCGCCCAAACGTCCCAGCCAGTCACGCACGATGTTCGCTGTCATCTCCGCACCGTTGTCCGACCGCACATGCGTGGGGATGCCATGTGCCAGTGGTGCGCCGCGTGACAGCGATTCGCGCGCGCCCGTGGCCGTCCACGTCGGCAATGCCAGTGTGGGCCGGCGCAAGCGGCGTGCGCGAATCCTCCTTACGCGATCAGGAAGCGCGCCCGGTTCTTACCTATCCATGCCGGCGCACGGCCTCGACCCGACCAGGTGGCACCGGTCTTAGGGTCCTGATATTTCGGCGCAACCGGGGCCTTCGCGCTCCCCTTCTTCCCGCGCTTGGGCTGCAGGCTGAGATCTTCCGCGCTTAGACCGTAGTCCTGCACGATTTGACGAACCTGTTGAATCACCGCCTGCAACTCCGCTTGGCGGGCGACTTCAATCTGTTCTTCAAGCGCTGCCTTCTGTGCCAATAGGTCTTGATATTTCGCCACGATTTCCCCTCGTATGTGTTAATCGGCGAAAAGAGAGTACCACTACTATGAGCACATACTCGATGACTTTCAAAGAGACAACCATTACGCCGAATGCGGGAAAGCAGGGACTCAATGGACAAATATCGATCGCCCCGCACCTCTACGGAAACAAGGTTGGCTCGATCACGCCGTGGCGGCAGATGTATTTCACTTGCCAGTTGTTGTGGATTCCTCAGTCGCAACCTGCAGCTTCCTTCGAAGCACCACTGAGCGGACTCGCCACGCTGAGATTGTCGGATGCGAGTAGTTACAGTGTGCCGGAGGATGACCTCCATATTCTTCACCTGCATCGCTAGCACCGCAGGCAGCAACGCTTTACGAACGCTCGTCGCCACCGAATCCTCCGCAAGCCAAGTCGACCGAAGCACCGGCCCCAAGAAAAGAAGCCCGGGGTCGTGATTCGCGCGCGGCCGCCGACTTGGCTCGGGCTCGGGCTCGGGCTCGGGCTCGGGCTCGGGCTCGGGCTCGGGCTCGGGCTCGGGCTCGGGCTCGGCGCCATGATGGCACTCGTTCCGGATGGTCAATGCAGTTTGATAGCCGGCCGGCTTCCACGGCCAAGCCACTGCGCCAGCACTCCTAGCACCGCATGCTTGAATCCCGACACGCCGAGCAGGTGCTTGCGATACAGCAACCGATATAACCCGCTCGCCGCCGCACCGTTCACGATCAGCGCGCGTGACGGCACGCTGCCGCCTGTCTGATAGGTAGCGCCGGCCTGACCGAGCGAAACGACAGTGCCCGCGTCGCGGAACGTGAAGCCAGGCACTGGCTTGCCCGACAGGCGCTGCGCAAACGCCTTGCCGAGATACATCGCCTGCTGATGTGCGACCTGCGCTCGCGGCGGGAGGAAGCCGTTACTCGCAGCCGACGGGCACGCCGCGCAGTCCCCGAACGCAAAGATGCGAGGATCGCCCTGCGTTTGCAACTGGTCGGTGACGATGATCTGGTTCGCCGCATTCAGCGCGATGCCGTGTAGCGACTTTAGGAATGCCGGGCCGGCCACGCCAGCAGCCCAGACCGTGATGTCGCTGTCCAGCGTGTCGCCGGAGCCGGTCACGAGTGAATCGGCCCGGACCTCGGCCACCCGCGCACCGGTCACGACCTCGACGTTGAGCCGGCGTAGCGCTGCGGCGGCGCGGGCGGACACACGTTCGTCAAGCGCCGGCAGCACACGTACGCCACCTTCGATCAGCCGGATGCGAACGTCCCGCTTCGGATCTAACGCCTGGAAGCGATAGGCCGACAATTGATCGGCCGCGTGCGTGAGCGCGGCGGCAAGCTCTACGCCAGTTGCACCCGCGCCGATTACGTTGATGCTCACCGCAGGCGAGCTCCGCACACCGGCCGTTTCGAGCCGGTGATTCGCCTTCGCGCATGCGGCGTGAAACTTCCGGCGGAAGACCTCAGCATGCTCGACATTCTCGAGCGGCAGCGCGTGAAGCGCTGCGCCCGGCACGTTGAAGAAGTTCGTCACGCTGCCGACGGACAGCACAAGGCTGTCGTAGCGGATCTGCCGCTGCGGCAGGATCTCTGCACCTTCCGCGTCGAGCACGGCGCCGATTGCCGCGATGCACGCGTCGCGATCGACGTCCCCGAGTTGGCCCTGAACGAAGCGAAACCCATAGCGCTTCGCCTGCGCTAAATATTCGATGTGGTGGTTGGCCGGATCGCGATGCCCGGTCGCCGCTTCGTGCAGCAGCGGCTTCCAGAAGTGCGTCGGATACCGGTCGACGAGCACGATCTCCGCGGCGCGGCGCCGGCCAACGGTGTCGGCAAGGCGCGTCGCCAGATGCAGGCCGCCGGCGCCGCCGCCGATGATCACGATGCGATGAAGGTCCGAGCCGCTGTCGGCGTCGAGCATGAGGGGGGCGTGGGTCATGATGCGCTCCGCGTTGAATGCAATGTCCGGTAGCCCGCTGTCAGGCCGTGAGCACCCACGATATAGTCTCGGTTGAAGACAAACAATTTAATGTTTTTCGTCAACCCATATGCTTTCACTTATATCTAGACCAGCAACCTTCCGGCAGCTGAAGGCGCTCGATATGGTCACGCGGCTGGGCAGTGTGTCGCGAGCGGCTGAGGAGATGAACCTGACGCAGCCTGCGGTGTCGCTGCAAATCCGCCAGCTGGAGGAAGCCATCGGCGCACGCGTTCTGCAGCGTGTCGGGCGCGGTGTTCAGCTAACCGCGGCAGGCGAGATTCTCGCGCGATACGCACGCGAGATTTTGCAGTTATGGAGCGAGGCGGGCGACGAAGTCGCCGCGCTGAAGGGGGATCTTGGTGGCACGTTGCGCATCGGTGCTATTACAACGGCCGAGTATCTGATTCCGCCGATTCTCGTCAAGTTCGCGGAGACGCGTCCGCACGTGAAGACCTACTTCAAGGTCGGCAATCGCGAGGACATCATCCGCATGCTCGCGACGCACGAGATTGACCTCGCAGTGATGGGTAGTCCGCCGAGGGAACTGCGCACGAACGCGACGGAGTTTGCGAAGCATCCGATGGCATTCGTCGCCGCGCCCGACCATCGCCTGATGCGGCGCAAGCGGTTGTCGCTGAAAGACCTGGAGTCGGCGAATCTGCTGGTCCGCGAACGTGGTGCCGGTACCCGTTCGACGGTCGAGAGTCTGTTCAAGGCATCGAGCCTCAGGCTTCACATCGGCTCTGAGCTGTCGAGCAACGAAGCGATCAAGCAGATGGCCGAGGCGGGGCTTGGCGTCGCATTCCTGTCGCTGCATGCGTGTGCGCTTGAGTTACGGACCGGACTACTCGCTCAACTGCCATTCGCCGGCAATCCGGTCGAGCGCGAATGGTATGTGGTGACGCTTTCCGACCGGCGCATCTCTCAGGCGGCTGGCCTGTTTCGCGATTTCGTCGTCGAGCACGGCGCGCATGTGATCGACAATGCGAAGACGTCGCCAGACAGACGCAGGAAGTCGGCGCCGGCGCGATGATTGAGAGCGCCAGCATCATTGGTCAAATAACCGAACCACGGGACCAGGAAGCCGCTCAAGCTGTGCCATGTCGAACGAGCTATACCGGCGTGGCAACCTTAAGCACAATGAGTTTGACCTGCTACACGCCCTGCGATACCCGATCGCGAACAGTAGGAATGGCACTGCCACCACGAGCGGATCGAGCCCGAAGCCAGCAGCCTCAACAAACGTGCCCTGGCGGTCAGCGAAGAAGCCCGCGTCAGGATGGCGGTTGTTAAGCAATGAAGAAAAGTCTGGCCACCTGCGCCCGCAAACCGATGGCGAAGGGCTATAGCCTCATCCCTTACGCCGCTCGCTGCGGCACGCTGATGCCCGAGACCCTGGCTCGGTCGGGCGATCTCACCTCGAACAGCCACTCCAGGACATCAGGTGCGACCGACAGGTCGTGCCGGCTGTGTGTGGTTGCGATGAACTTGAACTGTGAGCGCGGACGCGGCCCCGCTATATGCATCCAGGTCCGTACTCGATAGCGACCGATCTGCTCACCCTCGGCATCCATCGCGTGCCCGCTGCCCTGGCTTTACGTTGGCGGCGCCGGCTGCTCGCACAGGCACTTCCTTTGCCATTGCTTTTCCTCGTCGTGGCGGATTGTCCTCTTATCGACTTTTCCGAGGAAATTGGACCGCAACATGCAGGCATCCGATTTCCCATAAAAGACGGCATAAGCTGAGCCACGATTAAGCTGATAAGGGAGCTACCCCGAAGCATGACGACAGACCGCACGTCCGGCATCAAAGTGCGAGCTAGCGCCCTGTTGTGATGCTACCCGCACCTCGTCGATAGACTTCCAGCGCCGTGCGGGTGGAAGCTAGTTCCCGTTCCAACGTCTCAATCCGGGCTACGAAGCCACTGCGCTCGTCGCGCAGCGCCTGACGCATCGCGTCAGTCTCTACTAGGCGGCGGCGCTCAGCCCCTTCGAGACGCGCGGCCAAGGCCTGCAATTCCTCTGGCGCCCGGGCGAGCCGGTCCACCAGCTCGCGCTCGCGGGCCGACGCTCCCGCCTGCACCTGGGCAAACAGCGCACTGGCTGCCTCCTCCCGGGCGCGAGCAACCGCGGCCTCCGTCTGGGCCACTTGCAGCTGCTCACGCAGGGCGCGGTTGTCCACCTCCAGCCGTTCACAGTGCTCGGCCAACCAAGCGGCCGCGCCCTCCCCTTCTATCGATGATGGCGGAGCCGACGGCGCCCAGTCCTGCAGCGCCACCCGGACCTCCTTCCGCACGAAGGCCTGCACACTGTCCTCGCGCCCTTCGGTTACGTCAACGACCTCCCCCTCGGCTGTTTCAGTAGCGGCGCGGCGGTCGTCCAGAACGGCTTGAAAGGTGGCCGTGCTCGGCGTGCGGGCAACACCTGCGGCCACAAGCAAGCGCCGGTACACCTTCTGCCCGAAGCTGCGCCCGGCAATGCGGTCAATCTCCTCGATCGCCCGAGCGAGGAATAACCTGTTATCGGGATAGCGCACGGCGAGCTGCTGCACGGCGAGCTGAATCGCATGCAATTGGTCGTCGGGGAAGGCAATTGGCGTGCGGGCCATCGCGGCAGGACGGAAAGAGTAGCAATGCCATCACTATAGCCAAAACTTTGATCTTAATGGTGACTATTAATATGATCTTTTTTGATAACGATTTACCATTAACAGAATAATGGTAAAATGGTTTTGCTTGCAGCTTTAGCCGCTTCCTTATCAAATTTAGTGCCCCATGAGTCACCAACCAATTGGGCTGCCTGCGACCAAAAATGCGTTGGTCGGCGCCGTGCTGCCAACCGGCGCGGGCGACGACGCCCTGATCGCCGCCTGGCTTAGCGCCAAACACGCTGGCGGCCTGGGTATCCGGCCCAACACGGCCAATCAGTATGCGCTGGAGGGCCGGCGTCTACTTTGGTTTGCCCACGTCACCGGATATCGCTTCCAGACCTGGGGCAAAGAGGAGGCCCTGGCCTACTTGCGCCTGCTCCAGGCGCCGCCGCCAGAGGCCATTGGCGATACCCGAACCCAGGACAGCGCAGCTTGGCGTCCGTTTCGCAAACCGCTCTCGCCGGCGTCGGTCAGGCAAAGCGCGTTGATCGCGGGGGCATTCTTCAAGTGGCTGGTTGAGCAGGAGGCGATTCGGGTGAGCCCCTTCCCTCGGCTTGCCCGCTCACAGGAACGCCGTGGCCCTGGTTCGCAACAGCGATACCTGGAACCGGTTCACCTGCGCGCAATCTTCGACGCCATTGCGGCTCGAGCCGCGACGACGTTTTGGGATCGCGTCAAGCGCGATCGCGATCGTTTGGTGATCGCCCTCGCCTTTCAAACGGGGATGCGCGCGTCCGAGTTGGCCGCCCTTACTTGGAGGGATTTCGAAAAGAAGCAAGGGAAGCACGGCAGCTATTGGTTGGTGGTAGTCCGCCACGGCGGCGGAGGACAAAACCAGGTCGTGCCATGCGATAACGCCATGCCCGAGATCTCTGCGTTTCGCCGTGGAATTGGCCTCAGCCCAGAACCGAAATCTTCGGATGGGACGGCTGTGATCCCCTGCATGCCGGGCGGAAAGCGGCGGCGCACAGATCCACACGGCAGCCTCGATCTGCAGCGCCTGCTGACACGGCCGGTTGCCACACGCCACGGCATCTACAGCATCGTGAAGCAAGCCTTTGAGGATGCAGCCATCCTTCTAGAAGGCAAAGGAGATAGCGACGCGGCGTACAAGCTGCGCCATGCCTCGACCCACTGGTTGCGTCACAGTGCTGCAACGCTGCTACTGCGTTCAGGTAGACCGGTTACCGATGTGCAGCGCGTTTTGCGACATCAGGACATCAATACGACACGGACCTATACACACGAGGAACTCGATGACCTCGCCTACTCGGTCCACGGGGGCCTTGCGCTCGACGAGATACTGCGGGGTTGACCCCCCTGCCCTGATGGCCTTACAGCCACTGAAGTCATCGTTCGCCACGCTTAAACGGAGTGAATGTACTTCAGCACCTGATTTCAGTATATAGCAGTCCATGTTGTGATCGCCTCTCAATTCTCACGCGGAAGCCACTTACGAATGCGCCCGTTGGCAGATCAAACAGAGGAGATACCTCCAAGTTCGATGTGCAATTTACGCGTAGCTTTCGCGAACGCGTCGATGCCTACGCATTGGTGAATAGGCTCCGGGGACCATTGCTCATACCTGTTTCGCGGTGTTCCCCCGAGTGGCGGGCTTCTCTGAGAAAGCGGGTCACCTGGACTCCCTTCTTCTCAACGAGTCATTTGCTCCCGTTGCGGTACCGCGACGTCATCAGCATCACAGGCCTCTCCACCGAAAAGGCATCCGAGAAGGGGCTCGCCGGAACATCGTGGTGCTCAGTGTTTCTCGACGGAAAGTATGTTCAGCCATTGCCCTACCCCAGTGCCACTCGCGCATGGCCAACGCTGCACATTGACGGCGAAGAATGGCGCATGTGGCACCTTCCGCGATCACGGCCTAGAAGAAATCGAATAGCACACCTCGGCGTCGGCCGGACCGCCTGGCAACCCGAATCGCACGGTTCACGGCACCTGTTGCCTTGCGGTAAGGCCACGCAGTGATCATGCGCATCGCAAGATCACTCTGCACGCGGGTCAATTGCTGCTGACTGAGAGAAAAGTCTCAATCGCGCAGCACCTTTGATCAGGCGAACGTGCAGCTTGCCGAGGTTAGAGGTGCAGTATCCAAAGGCTACCTCTCAATCTCGGAAATCTAGGCTGGGCTGGTGATCCTAACCTGCAGTCGACACCGATCGTACTGATGCTTCTATATGGCCCAGGCTTGAGTTCAGTCCTTGAGTTTGGATACGTCCAGGCTCGGGCTACTCCCTCACGGCAGATTGGATGAGGCACTCGACCGTTTGGTAGCTTGCAGTCGGTGTGCAGGGACGAAATGGCGATGGCTCTGAGCCCCCAGGCGGACAAGCGTGTGGGGAATGGCCCGTCGTTGCTAAAGATTGCCCCTCGAACTGAGACGGCGTGCCGATCTAGTAGGAGGCTGCATCGTATAGGAACCGTATCGCACTGAAATTCCCTCACCCAGGCTCATATATGTGAAAGTGATGCGGTTGCGGCGGCCTCGACCACGTCCAGCATGACCCGGCCGTTACTGCCGATTGGATCGCAACGGTGGTCGCTCGCCCTTTGGCTGCTGCCGGAAACGTGGGGCATTACGAATACGCTCACCTTGGCCCCGGCCATACCCGATCACCACATACCCCGGGGAGGGGGAGCGCAACCTCGCTAGACGCAAAGTTCGTCAATACTGAACGGCAATTCGTTTGCGTTGGCCGAGGGGAGGGTTGCAGGCAAATCTGCAGACCCATGTGTACGGAATCTTCATAGGGTCGAGCGCCGACAGATCTCGCACGCAGGCGCTAGCTGGGGCGAGCGTGTCCAGAGTCTGGACACGCTCGCCCACAGTACTTTGTCGCCAAACCTGGTGCGCGAACATGGGATCACATTAGACCAAAAACATCGGACACCGCCCGCAGCCCGACTCCCGATAGTGTCCAGAGTCTGGACACTACATCCCGATGGCTAACATTGGGCCGGCGCGAAGTCGCACAAGCAGTCGCCACCGAATTCAATCGAAGACACAAAAAAAAAGCCCGCTCACGGCGGTAATGCCGTTCAGTTAAGGCAAAAAAGGCCGCCCCGATTGACGTCGGGGCGGCCTTTTTCCTTCTTGTTGACTCAATTCGCGTTGTCGCGAGCCAGCCAAGTCACGCTTAACTGAACGGCATTACGCTCACGGCGGGCTTTTTCTTCTTCTCGATCAACAAGCACAACTACTGCAACTTCCCCTGCATGCTGAACATGTCCCCAATCAATTGGCGAATTTGAGTCTCTTGAGCTTCTGTCAGCACCCCTGACTTGAACTTGACAGTGAGGCCGCTACCATCCTTGGTAATGCTTCCCGCGTGCTCCTTACCCGCGAAGAACTTGTCGATGCTACGTCCATTCAGCGGACTCGACGTTTCTCCACGAGTCGCCTGGCTCTTGATCGCTGCGGCAAATTTCGACTGATCCAGGCTCCCCCCAACCACCAGTGTCCACAAAGACCGGGCGGCAGCATGTCCTTTCTCGCCATGGCTCCGGATGGCGCTCACCACTGCTTCCGCAGCAGTGCTCCCAAGCAAGCGGGGCTTTGACTCCAAGTCTCGTTGGATAAAATCCGGCAGCTTCTCATAGGCGAGATATTGGTACAGCGCCGAACGCGACATCCCTAGCGCGGTCGCCATCTTCTTCTTTTCGGGGAATTCACTTGCAGCTCGCCGAACGGAGATGCTGATTTCGTAGTCGCTCAAATCCTCACGGTCGACGTTCTCGAGCAAAGCGAACACGGCCATCTCTTCGTCAGAGCAGTCCGATACCAGTGCAGGGATTTCCACCCAACCAAGCATCTGGCACGCACGCCAGCGGCGTTCACCCGCAATGATTTCGTACCCAGCGGCACTACGGCGTACCAAAATCGGCTGCAGCAGCCCTGCCACTCGAACCGACTCCGCCAGCTCGGACAGCTTCAGCGGATCAAAGCTCTTACGGGGCTGCCACGGATTGGGCACGCACTGAGCGATCGGCACTGTCACTTGCCCGGCCTTTGCCTCCAACTCCTGGATGCGAGCCTCCGCAACAGCGAGCGCTCCCATCATTCCCGGGCCAGTCCGCGGCTTTGCCGGCTTTGCCACCTCGTTCGGCTTAATGTCAGCAGTCGACCGCAGGTCGGCGGTCTGCTGAGCCATTCGGTCCCGCAAGCTCATTGGGCGGTCCTCCACTGTTCGACGTATTGATCATCAATCCACCGGCAGAAATCCGCCAGAGGCTCCCGGACACGCTGAAAAGCCTTTGCGCTCACCGAAGACTTCGAGATGTCAAATACCGTGGAAAAAGCGAGCGCACCGTTACTCAATACCGAGCTAGCTGGCACCTCAATCGAATGCAGCCAGTCGCCATAAGCACGCTGGACCCAGCCCCGAACAATTGGCGCCGAGGAAGAAACCCCGTAGTCCACCTTCGAAAGCAGCACTGAAATGAAGTCATACTGCTTCTCCTCTTCCATGGCCATGAAGTTTTGCGCCAAGTCAGAGAACAATCCCCAGAAGGACACCGAACTGACAAAGTCCAAGCTCTCCGGAACCAGCGGCATAACCATCGCATCTGCAGCCATGAGTGCATTCAGCGTCAGATATGACAGCGAAGGAGCCGTGTCGATGACGATGTAGTCGTAGTGCTTACGCAGCGGTTCGAGCCCCTGACGCAGGATGGACCAGAACTTGAAGTTGGGATTCTGTTTGACCATGCCCGGCAGGTGAAACTCGGCGGCAAAGAGCGACGTGTGCGCAGGGATAACGTCTAATCCGTCCCAGTATGTGCTCTGGGCCACCGACAGCAGGCCACCTTCCATGTTCTGGTCGTAGATGTAGGGGAGGACTGTCTGATGTTCCTCCACCTCCTTCTCGGCGTACAGCCCGCACAGTTCAGAAAGAGACGCCTGTGGGTCCAAGTCGATGACGAGCACTTTTCGGCCACGCAGCGACAAACCTTGCGCAAGGCACATCGACGTGGTGGTCTTTGCCGAGCCGCCCTTGAAATTACTGACGAGCAGAATCTTGCCGTCACCTTCTCTTGCACCAGTCACCAGACCGGTCTGGTAAATATCGGAAACTTGGTGCACCCAAGCCCGCGCTTCGGCAAGAGTAAATTCGCGGCTGCGTCCGGTACCGTGCACCTGCCCCGACGGCAATTCGCCCCCTTCGCGCGTTGCAAGGTAATTAACTTTGCTGCGGTCCAGGCCACACAGCTCTGCGATCTGAGAAGTGGTGAAGGTAGGGGGGTTCTTGCGCGGCCGAGGTGCAAGAATCTTCTTGCGCAGTTCGCCGGTGAGCTGACTCAACCTTTGTGAAAAGTCAGCAATTTCCGACAGGCTCACGCTTCGGTCAAGAACCGGCAGTTGGCTCGTCATTGTCATATTGGTACTTTCCTTGAAAACGCGACGAGCCGTAGGATACAAGAGAAATGAAGGGCTGCTTCGATTTTCGACGCTTTTTCTCAGAAACGAGACAAAGCGTCGAATTAAAGCTGCGTATCGACCTCCTCTCTAAACTTTGCCGAAAAATCGCCCATTCAGTTTGCGTCCACCCTACCTATCTCGTCTGCCCATGAGGCTCGCAATTACCAACTGCCCGTGCTGCGCCGGCGCCCTTCGGGATGTTTGGCTGCAGAAAGGAAACTAGCTCACGCGTTAACCGTTGTGCATTTAAGACTACCGGCGAAGCTCAGCTCATTTGGCACGCATGCCCAAACAACACCTCCGCTGTAACCAAAAAAGCTCACCTCCGGCCTTCGCAATGGGAAGAACGCCGCCGCGCGTCACCAAAGAAGCTCACCTTAGAGTTCGCGACTTGGCCTGCAATGTCTTCGAATTCACGTGTCCCGGGGAGCAAAGGTGAGCCATTTTGGTAGCAGCCGTATTAGTGCGAAAGCCTGGAACCCTACTTGAACAGGAATCTCCGACTCGACTGGCTTAAAATGCTCTATTAATCACTCAAAGGTGAGCCTTTTTGTTGGCGTTCGCAACGCAGACAGGACTCGCCGGCGCAAGAACGTAGGGCCGGACCAAAAAAGCTCACCTAGCCACCAAAAAGGCTCACCTCAGGCGGCCCCAGCAGAACCACGCTGCCATATACCACCAAGGTTTCAGCGCTCAACGGCCCTTCCATACCAAAAAAGCTCACCTTTGCGAGGATGGGCGATCTGCTGAGCCAAACAAGCTCACCTCTGCTCCCGAGGAGGCTCACTTTCCCTACCAACGATACTCACCTCTGACCACCACAGAGGCTCACCTTTGTCACCAAATGCTCTCACCTCCACAGGACTAACTCATTGATTTACTTGATCAACGGAACCCTCTTTGTTTGTCTGTCAGTTGGTTTTGCTCGGGGTTTACTTCAAAAAACAAACAGACGAATCAACCGCTCACTCGCTCTCCAAAGGTGAGCTTTTTTGTTTTGACAACTCACCTCATCGTGCTAGATTTCCGGACAATTTGAGCGCGGGAGACAACCATGACAGAGAAGGGACAAGCGAGGGCAACCGCGCAGCAGTTGTCGCTTTCCCTGTTTGAGGACATGTTTGCTGTTGGCCAGACAATCGACAAAGCAGCTCGCGACGTTGGCTTCCAACGCAACAACGTTTTCATCGACATCGTCGATCTTGGGGTCACTGCTCGCCGGCTTGTAGATGCCGCCCACTTCATCGTCTCGCAAACAGAGGGCTCCCCGCAGTTCTATGACGTTGAACTGTCTTACTTCAAGTGGCTCATGCGCTATGACAGTAACAACCATCGTCATCTCAAAGGGCTTTTCACTGAAGCGCAAAAAGCACTGATTCAGGTCTCGGCAACACCAGCAGGGCAAGAGCCGTCGGACGACGACTCGTGGGTGTCAGTACACCTCTTACACACGGTTGCGTTCGCACCTGGCCGTGTACGCTTCGACGTACCGTCGCAGTTGCTCCCTCATATCAAGGACCCAGCGAAATCGCACTGGCTGAGCCTGCGTATCACCGCAAATTTCACGCAGGCCTATGCTCGAGCCATCTACGACCACGTTCTTCCGTACGTCGAGGAAGGAGCGACGCCTTGGATTCCGCTGGACACCATTCGCTATTGGCCTGGCAAGCTTTCGTCGGCTAGTGCTGAGTTCAAGTATTTCAAGCGGGACTCATTTGAGCCAGCCATTCGCCAGATCAACGAACTGTCTGACATCGAGTTGGAGTACGAGACCGCGCGGGAAGCGCTGACGAAGAAGATTAACCGCATCCGCTTCCGGATCAAGCGCAAGGAAGGTGCGGAATCCGTGGTCGCCAACCTACTTGGTGCACAGGAGTTGTATCTCGCGCTGAAGAACGAGTTCGGCTTTACCACCCGTCAATTTGACACTGTCGCCGCCAACCGTGCGACGTGGACTGACGAGCGCATTCTTCAAGCCATCGAATACACGCGCCATCGCCTCAAGCAAGGGAAGGTCACGCAAAACCCGGGCGGCTACCTAATGAAGGCCTTGAAGGACAACTGGCGCATCCCGGATGCCGAACTTCAAATGATGGCCGTCCTTGAGGAAAAGCGCTCTAAGGACAATATCAACACCGAGTCACAAGCGCTCGTTGCGAAGTCGCACGCAGCACGCGAAGTAGCCATGCAGAATCAGATGGCAGAAGAAGTGCGGCAGGGCAGGGAGGCATTCGAGCGCGCTGACACTAAGACGCGCAAAGACTTGGTTCGCTCCTTCCAAAGTTCGCAAGCGGGAAAGCTTACGCTGCGTCGGCTGCGGATGGACGGCCGCGTTCTTATGGAAACGGATATTCTGGCGCAAGCCGACTTGGCGTGGGCATTCGGCCTCTTTGCTTTTAGCAAGTTGAAGGAGAGGATCCGCGCAGAAGGACAACCGTAATGAGCGGAACGCCCGCTCGACTGTCCGGCGGATCGTCCTGAGGCTTACAGCTATCGAGCAGTTTGTGCCCGCAAGTCGGGCAACCGCCCATACAGAACGAGAACACATTTGCCTTCGCGCCAGAAGGGCAGGCCGATTAGGGAGCGCCGCTCGCTACAATGAGGTCGGCGCTATACGCGGCTCGTATGCGCTCGCGAATCAGACAGGGGAACGAATGACTACGGCGCGCGCTGGTACACGTGAGGAGGCGCTGCGGCTGCTGAACACGAACGAAGTCGCAGTGGTGGAGTTGGATTACGAAGCCGGCTGGCAGGATGCCGTCGAACTGGGGCGCTTAGGCCAGAAAGCAGGGATTCGCGTGAAGTTTCGCAGCCAGGAGCACGTCGCCGTCCAGTCGCTGGACGCGTTGAATGCTGGACTTTCACGCCCCAAGCTGACGTTTCGGCAGCGGAACCTCTACTGCCAATTCGATCTTGATGCGTTGCCGGCAGGAGAGCTGGATAGACTCGAGGCCAAGGCCGCGACATTGGGGGACTACATTCTCTCGGGCTATCTGATGCAGGATGCCGATGCCCGTTGGGATCGATAAGGGCAGCGCGAGTGTATTGTCTTGCTGTGTTTGTTCCCACCACACGCAAGTCGACACGATGAGTCGGCTAGAGGGACTGAAGTTGCACGGATGGATCGCAATTTCGGGCAAAATTTCCGCTACCTCCTAAGGAAATCAATACCTTAGGAGCGTTTCGCTCTCTCCGCAGGAGAGTGGAATCGCTCGAAGAGTTCCCCTTAGGATGGGAACTGGCCGAGCTGGAGCGGCCGGCAGCCTGGTTGGCACCCTCCTATTGGTATCGGTCGCGCTTTTCCCGAAAGCGCGCTAGGGCTTCCTGATGTTCGGCTGATTGCAGGTCGTACTTCTTCCCCCAGCGTTGCGCGCTGTCTTGCTGGTCTCGGCCCGCACCGGATGCCGGTGCTGCAGAAGGAGGCGTCTCGGATTGAGAAACATGGGGCTTGGGGGACAACCTGGAGAACCAGCTACCAGTGCCGGCCGGCCGATCCGATTCGCATCGCTGGCCGAGCGCTGCCTCACCAGTGAACGCTAAGACGGTATCTGATGCGGTGCTTGGAGCTTCCGTCTCAGTTCCGTCGGCGAATGCATGGCCAACTCGATTTCCAGTATGAGTGGTGGACACCACTTCAGTTTGAGGAGTGACGCTGGCCGTGAGCGCGGGCGGCTGTCCTTCAGATTGCGGCGCGGGCACGTCCAGCCTGGAAAAGTGCCAAGCGAGATTTTCCGGCGTGATGGATATACCGAAGTGTTGGTTCAGGTGATCAGCAATCATTCCGAAGCTAGCCCTACCGCGACGGAGCTCCACAATAACTTGCGTCAAGCCTCCTAGCAGCGTGCTGAGGGACTGGCTTGGATGCGAGTCGAAGGTTTGGGGCAAATCACTGAGAGAGCGGACTGGCGGGAGGGGGGGTGTCACACGCCCGCGCGTCGCCTCGATCCGTTTGTAATATTTGGCCACCGCCTGACGGGACACTTCCAGTCCGGCTTGCTGTTTTAGGTGGTCGACGATCAGCCCAAAACTCGCGCCAGCTTGTCGGAGTTCGGTAATGGTTCGCGCGAAGGGGGATAGCTTGCAGCGACGCGCGTTGTCGGGCAGGAAAGCGAGGACTTGGTACAGATCCGTGCTGCTGTCCATTCGAGGGCTCCTTCAGTCTAGCGGCTGTCGAACAGTTGGTCAGGTTGATAGGTGTGTTGCGCGTCGATTGTTCAACAAGATTTGGGCTGGGACGGCGGGGAATATTGAAGCGCGCGCAGTGATATTCCAAGGAACGAGGTGCTATTGACCGGTTAATGACAGCGTAATGTCACCTTACTGACAACGTAACCAAAGTTTGGAAACTGGAAGGATTCGGAGCGTCACTGTGATGAAAACACAACCAAAGGCGACTCTTTGGAGCCATGAAGGCGGCATCCTCGGTACGGCCAATTGTTCCGAGGTGCACAAACGGTGGGGTTGACCGGTCCCTTATGCGGCGTCAGTGCATTGACAACGGAACGTCAACATAGCCAAAAGCGGAGTCGCCGCAATGGCTACGCAACGACAACGTAACCGAAGGCGCGCAACGGAATAGAAGCGGAACGTCAACTCAATGACAACATAGTCAAAGTTGGCGGATGGGGATCTCGATTCAATGAGTCGTCGTTTTTTCGGGCGCAACAATGCGACGCCTACCTCTTAGGGACGAGCGCGTATTAGCTCTGGAATCTTTGACGTTGTTCGACGCAGGCGGTCCTTGATGATGTGAGTGAAGTGCATTGCGGTATTTGACGTGCCGACGCTCAAGAAATTGAGGTGCTCCTCTTGCGGCTGTATGTGATGTCGTGCTTTACTTGGCCATCGTCTGCACCTTGCAGGCGATACGGTTTAAGGAGCCACCCAAGTGGCATGAGCTGGACCTCGACTCGCATCGAGACAGCATTCAATCAAAGAGGCGTCGCACACCCTCTTTGCATCTTTCCCGTAGTCCAACGCGCGCACGCGCGTTTTTTTACGGATACGGCGGACGGAAACACATTGGAACACTGAGGGGAGGCAAACGCCAATCCTAGTGCGGCTGCGCGGGTGATTCCAAAGTTATTCGCCAACACATCACGAAAGTTCGAACGGGCTTTCTGACCATCGCAAAAGAGGCTTTTGCCGTCTTCGGACGGGCTATGACTGGCGTCGCGTAGGTGACGGGTCATAGAGGGCTCCGCCTGCTAAGGCAGGACTTCAAGCACAACAGATAAGCGCGCTATCTGAGAACCCCCGGCTATGGAGGCTGGAGGGAGCGCGTCGAATGGTCCCGCGTTATGGGCCGGCGCCAGTCTACGGACGAGGCAACCCACTAACCGTAAGGCGTGGGGCGTTGGGTGTTGTTGTACCAGTGGTGCTGGAGCCACTCACGCAATCGCACGTTTTCAAGGACGCCCACTCCAGGGCCAGAACCACTAGCAGATGTACCGGGCAGCCGGCTCGGGGCGCACCAGTAGATGGCGCCAGTGTTCATGGCGAGATGGGCATACAGGCACAGGCACAGGCATAGGCATAGGCGTGAGTGGCAAGCGCGCCGAGTGATAGGCATCGATCCGCGTCAGGGATGCGGGCTATCTACAAAGACGCAATGATGGCCAACCTTCGTCTACAGACTCACAAAAAACTCTACTTTTTTGTGGTTTGCAAGGGGAGGTGTCTACGCCGGCTCAGGCTCGTGCGCGTCCGTCGATGTATTCGGCGAAGTGCTCATTCACGGTCGCCTCGATGCGTGCAATCTCATCGGATGTGAGTCGTTCCACCAGCCTCCGCTTGTTCTTGGACAGCACGCCATTGCCCTGCACGATGACGTCAATGAGTGTGTTGAGCGCTGATTGACGCATATCGAGCCAGCTCTCGAGGTCGCGCACTGTGGCGTCGTGTGCGCGTAGGTACTCGACCTCCGTCTGCAGGTCCTCCTCGACGCAGGCCTTGCAGCATTCGAGGATAAATTCGCAGATATCGGTGGCGTCAAAGTACGCGTAGAGCCACTTAGGTTGCGGGGTGCGCACGTGGATGGTGCCGCTCTCGGCATCAAGCGCATACTCAAGGACGTCAGTCCGGGGGCGGGAGTAGGTCTTGAGCAGAGCGGAATAGCGCTCAAGCTGTTTGAGCATGCGTGCCGATAACGGTAGGACTACGCCCGCCGGCGTGAACCCGGCTTGCCGCAGGATGTGGTGTAGCAGGAATCGATGCAGTCGCCCGTTGCCATCCAGGAACGGGTGGACGAAAACGAAGCCAAACGAGGCACAGGACGCCGCCAGTACCGCGTCAAAACCCTCGGTCGCGAGGTTGGCCACTTGCGCGATACCTCGCATCATCCCCTCCACCAAGGCGGGTGGTGGCGGAATGTAGTCGGCTACGTTGCGTAGTCGACCAGGCCGGGAAAGCCAGTTTTGAGAGTCACGGAATTGTTGCTCGGCCATCAACGGACTGACGATTTGGTTCTGCCAATCGCACAGTTGTTGCTCGGTGAGCTCGCCCGGCTCCCCAGCCTGTTCAAGCAAGCGCCGGAAACGGGCCGCGCGATTGTTGTCCGGAATCTCGTCCTCGATGGTGTATGTAGACTGTGTTTCCGAGAGGTACAGGTAGTCCACCGCGCGCGATAGCATTTCCGGCTCGATCGCATTCACGGCGTCGGTGACCTTGCCGGCGAGGCCTTCAGCCAGCAGGGCGTTGAGTCGAGGCGTGCGGCGAATTAGCGGACAGAACCACGTCTCGCCGATGAGGTTGTTGATGACGCCGAATTTCGTGTCCGATCGGCCCGGGCCGATCACATATTCGTCCGGGTTGAGCAGCGGCACGCGCGGCGCACCTGGGGGCAGCCGATATTCGAACGTGCACCCCGTAAGCCACTCAGCGAGGTGGGCCGCGATCCGCGCATACTTCGACGAAGGCTTATCTGCCAGCCAAACCTGAATGGTGTCGAGTACTTCCTGGTGCTCACATAGCGCTCCGAGCACCGTCAGGTTGAGGCGCTCACGCTTGAGCGCGAATGTCAGCTGACCAACAAGAGAATCTGTGTCCTGAATGCGCGCGAGCGGCAACTCAATGAACTCGTCACCTTCCGGACTGACTGACCGCGTTTCGATGGCCCGTTCTACGGCTGAGTACACACAGCGCAGTGGTGGCACGCGAAGCCCATAGCGCCTGACGAGCGCTTCATAGCCAAGGTAGGTGCGATGTGCTGTTCCAATCATCTATAGCTGGCCCGTTCGACGGACAAAACGTCTACTGAATTTATAAAATATCTATTCCACAGCTCAATCTACAGAAAATATCTACACTGGACAACCTGGGCGAGGCGTTGTCCGACGAGGGGTGGAGTGGAGCACTCTTTTTTTGTGGGGAAGGTCCATACACGTTAACTACGTTTTGTGTGACGGTACCGGGCACTACAAGTCGCGGTTAAGTACGACTAGACGGGCACTCCCGGGGACAAGGCGCTTTTCGTTGTCAGTTATGAAAGCTGAATGCCCGAATGGCTGTTCAAGAGTAAGGGTGGTTGAGCACAGCATTTTTGCTCCAGGACCGCCCCAAAATCCGCGACGAGGCCTTCAGTTGCACAGCGGGATTTGATCGCGCCTCCGTGTCAATATCCTCTCCATAAAATTCCCGACGATCCCCTTTGTTTGTACTTGCGTGCCCGCCGGACACTGCGACCGTGTCGCGTCGCCCAACAGGGCGCGGATTTGAATCGCGGTCGGCGCGGCAATTTCACGTGCGGCGGCACCGTTCAGCGACTCGTATGGAGGCCTCCGAACGCAGTTTGCGCAGCTGCAACGACATCGGCCGCTCGAATTTCTGCGACTCCGGATCGGAGCGCCCGAACAGCGGCACGATTGACGGCCTCACTGATGAGGCCGTCCACGTCCGCAATTGAGCGACCGGCCAGCAACTTGATGCATCGGGCAATGGCGCCTTTCTTTAGGTCATAGCGGCCTTTGGCAGCTTGCCGGAGTTGTTTGCTGACGTACCGTACAAGGTCCGCGCGCTCCGGCACATCAAAGTGCACCTTATCGCCGAACCGGCCTGCACGCAGGGCGGCAGGGTCGAGTTGGTCATAGTGGTTTGTTGCCGCAACATAGATCACGTCGCGGATGCGCCCGCGAGCGCCGTCGAGGCTGGTGAGAATCTTGTTGGTCAGCGCAGCAACGTTTGAATATCGCCGATTGGCAAGGATGTCGTCCGCCTCGTCAATGAACACTACGACCGGCCGGATGTCGTGGGCTTCTTGCACCAAGCGCTCCCACTTGCAGGGCCGCGCGATGATGTCGGCGCCAGCGATGGGGAGAAAAGCGTAATCAGCCGCCTTGGCCAGCGCCATGGCCGCCTGTGTTTTGCCGGTGCCCGGCGGCCCGTAAAAGAGCAGGCCCCGCGGAAGCCGGCCGCCAATGTTCTCCAGCCGGTCGACCTCACGCATCCGGTATGCGAGGTCGCGCAGCATGTGTCGAGAACTCGCTGGCATGATGATTTCGTCGACGGCTTTGACGTCTTCCGGTAGCCTGCCGCGCCGCCCCTGAATCAGGCGCATGGCCTTCATCGCAATATCAAAAGTTACCGGCCCATGGAACCTGCCAGAGCGATGCAGCTCCGCAAGTTGTTTGCCGACCGCCGTCAATCGACTCGCGCTGAATCCCTCCCAGCGCGCGGCCAGCGCCTCAACAGTGTCGCGACGGACCGCCCCGGGTCCCAAGTGCTTAACTATCGGCAAGGCGATCAGCGAGATACGGGCCTTCAAATCGGGGGGAGGGACTTCGATTTTGAAATCGAATCGTCCCTCCCGGATGCCGGCGGGGTCGAGTTGCTCAAGGTAATTCGTAGCGGCAATGAGAACGATCGGCCATCCGCGCAGATCGACGATTTCCTTGAGCACTGTGTTGATTATGTCCCGGTCCATGGAGTGCAGTTGTGCGGATCCATCCCGTGGCTTGAGGAACGAATCGATTTCGTCGACGAACAAAACACAGCGGCCGACACGACGTGCGGTATCAAAGACAGCCTTCATCTTTTCTGGCGTCTCGTTGATCCATTTCGAGGCAGTGTCGCCGAATGCGATCGAGAGGAAGGGCAGATTGAATTGGCCGGCCAGCGCCTCAGCGAACCGAGTCTTGCCGTTACCGGGTTCGCCGAATAGGAGGATGCCGTTGCGCACATCGTCGCTTCCTGAGTGGGCTGTGAGAATGTCGGCCGCACACCTCCAGAGGCGTTCCTTGGTGTCAGCCATACCAATTACGTCCCGGAAGGTCAGTCGTGGATGGCGCACGCAATCACTGAAATCGTGTTTTGGTTGCGCTTGCCAAACTGTTTGTCTTGGCTTGGTGGCAGGCGCAGTTGCAGGGCGGCTCGCATGGATGGCCGGAGCATATGGTTCTGGCAGGCATGACTGAGGAGCAGAGCTCGACGGCGCAGCCGGAGTGATTGTCTGGAGAGGGGTGGAGACCTGAAGCAGTTGGGGGAGCGGTTCCGGTGCCGTAACACTGGCTTTGGGGCGCGCAAGCTTCATCTCGAGCGGGATTCGGACCAGAGAACCATCGACAGTGAGCTTCTGTGTTTTGCGACTCGGGGCAAGCAAGTTCCGGATTGTGGTCGTGAGGGTCATCGTGTTTCCGCGTGTGGATGCGTGGAAGGGGAGGAGCATCGTGTCTTTCGCCCGCCGCGATTCAGTCTCTCGCGTAGCTCGCCCGCCGCAAGTCAAGGCGCTGGTATCGTCAAATCGTGGCGGACGCGTTCGTGCTGGAGACCACCCGCGCATCAAGCGCTCCACGGACTTTCGGTCGACGCTTGATTCGGACCAGACCATGGAACTGCTTTGCTCTGCACCGCAGCGTCTCGCGTGCAACGCGGCGCTTCCAGGCAAGCGGGCGCGCGAACTGATCTCGCAGTCGGCGGTGAAATTGCTCAATCGCCTGTGGCGGGACTTCGGTGGGAATCAGCAGCGCCACGTTTCCTTGTGTGACACGGATGACCTCGCGGCTGTTGGCGGCAAAGAGAAAGCGGTGAACTTGCATGACGATTCCATCAAAGATTCAACAAAGAGGCGAAGCCCTCGTGCATGAGCCGCGGACTCATTGGCGACGGGAACGAACCCAGCGGATAAGCCGGATCAGAGGTTGTAGGCAGTCAAGAACGAAATCGCGACACTCGATCACGAACGTTTGCCAGAGTGGGGAGCGGTCCAATGTCTTTCTCCTTCGGTCGAAGTTGAGCAGTTGGCTTAGCGGCGTAGGTTTGTTCACCGTGCGATTCACTCAGGTGACAGCACCAGGCTCTCACACGGCTTTCGCTAAGCAAGTTGATGCGCGAGTGACGGGATCCGAGATCCACGTGACGATGAGGCGTTCGCCTCAGCAGGAATCGTTGCCCATAAACGCCTGAAGTTAGGCCAAAGCGTTCCACGCATTGATGGGGCGACTGCGGAAGAAGAAGGGCCATAAGCGGCCCTTGGTGGAACCGATATGGCGTGCTCAGCTGCCAGTCGTGAAGGTGAAATTGCGTGAGAACACCGTCCCGTTGACGGTCCCGTTCAGCACCACGGAGTACTGCGTATTCGGCTGCAGGGGCTGTGTCGGGTAGGCGACGGCTTGATATTTGGCCAACAGCTTGTTCGGATCGGTTGACGCGTTGAGGATTTGCACGGGGATGGCGTTACCAAGTGGGCCCGTGTAGATGGCGCTGGTCAGGGTTACCGTATCGTTGAGATTACCGGTGACGGATACCGGGGATCCCCACGATCCACTAGTGTTTGGCGGAGTCGGGGTCTCGCCTCGTCCTTGGTAGGCAATACCCGATACGCCTTGACATGGGAACGTGAGTGGGGCGTTGCTCAGTGTGTACGTTGCGGCTTGGCCGAGCTGCACGGTACCCGAACCCACAGGATAGCTGTTGTAGTTGGTTTCGTATTCGCCCAATCCGATCAGGTTGGCCAAGCTAGTAACGATAGCTATGTGGTACACGCCGCTCGCCCACGCAGCAACGAATTTCTGACCGAACTGGCTGGCCGTCACGATCGACGCACTGTAGTAGCCGGCATCACCGCGCCCCGTGTATACCCCCGAGGGCCAGCCGAAGGTTGCCGCGGTATCGGCGCCCGTGATCCCCGTGAATCCTAGATGGCCCGGTACCTCGGTGTCGGTGATGATGCTGTTTAGACCCTCGTACGTGGCATGCGCCTGGGCTGCCCGGTCGAGAACTGTGTTTTCCTGAAGCATTGGAAAGCCGCACTGGGAACGGTACTGATTGAGCATTGCGAATGCGGCCAGCTCCGCGCTCCCTGTTTGGTATTGCAGCGTTGTTACTGTGCCAGGAATGCTTTGCGTCGGCGGGGTTGTTGTACCTCCCGATGTGGACCCGGCCGTTGAGTTAGAGGCGCCGTCGTCACCGCCGCAGCCCGATAGATGGAGTGCGGAAGTGACAGCCACCGCCAACAGAGCGATCTTCTTGACCAATTGTTTTCTCCGGTAGTTGAACATCGGTGATCGAACATCGATCACACGATTCCAGGCTACCGATCAATTTTCGAAGTCAAGTCGGCATCCGTTGTTGATGCTGACGCCCCTGTCTTTGCGTAACAGGCGAGTGAGAATTCTCAGGGCCTTAGCACGTGAACAGGGTTGCGCTCTTGGTAAAGGGGGCGCATCGCACAACGGTGCGCTACGTTTGCACTGTATCGAGCAGTGCTGCAATGTGATCGGTGGTGCGGACGCCGACCAATCCGAGCAATTGACTCATAGCGCTAAAGGACACGTTGAAGATCAGAAGTCAGCGGAGAGCGGTCCGGCGAAGAATGCGCGGACTCATATCCTTCGCCTCGAAGTCGATGGCCTTGATCACAGCCTTGATGATGCGGCCGATGCAGGCCTCATTAATCAGTGGGCCATTTGGTGGAGGGTGAGAACACTGTGGCTCTGCGTCGGTCAACGAACGGCGCTCCACTGACGAGGATCGTGCGATACGCTTCGCAGGGAGGTCATTAGGGTCCAAGAATGTCCCCGACTCGATTCGTTAGTGGCCGCCCGACTGGTCAGCAGACGCACTGCCCGAATTTTCTTATGACACATTAAGTTCGTCGCAACACATTGGCGATGTTAGTTCGCCGAATGTGCCTTAGCTTTCCTTGCTGGGGGCCAACATCAAATCGCGGCTAACCTTCTGAAGTCTGGCGGCGATGACAGCTTGCCGTGCAGCGCTCAGTCGTACTGCGCTGGCATTCAAGACAATAGCCGCGACAGGCTGGCCATCGCGCAGAACTGGCACGCCAATGCCCCAGAAGCCTGGCGCGAGGGTGCCAGGTATGACGGCATACCCTTGTTCGCGCGTTTCAGCAATGAGTTTCCTAAGCGCCTCTTCCGTCATCTGCGGATACCGCCTACCAATCTCTGGAATGTTGATCTTCAGGATTCTTTCAGCTTCTTCATCCGGCATGGCGGCAAGGATCGCAAGGCCACCTGCCCCGAGTCCAAGAGGGTGCCGATCGCCGACCTGTAGCGAGGCGGCCGGATAGGGGATGTCGCCACTTTCCCTGGAAAGGCAGATGGCTTCCAACTCGTGTCTCACAGTGAAGAACAACCAGTCGCCGGTCTCTAGGGCCAGTGCGCGCAGCGCTGGCGCCGCAATGCGCTGCAGAGCGTAGTTGGGCTCGGCGGCTAGCCCGATCGCAAACGACTCTGGGCCCAGTTGATATCGACGAGTTACAGCGTCCTGGGCGACAAACTGCTCGTCCATCAGCGTGCGGGTTAGTCTGACAGCGGTTGCTTTATTCAATTCTAGTTTTCGGGCAATGTCGCTGACTCCAAGCCCCCCCGGTTGGTAACGCGCAAGCAATTTCAAGATGCCCAGTCCCCTTCGCAGCGTCTGAGCTCCTGCTGTTTCAGTGATCAATTCGGCGCGAGGCGGCATGAGCGGGAATCCTTGATGGGAGGTTCGCATATTGGACCAATAAAAGCACAGTATCGCATCCGCAGGCTAGGTGCGCCGAGCCTGATGCTCTAAATTCCGTTTGCCTCCAAATAGTGGACTAGCTGGGGGGGCCGTCGTCAAGTATGTCCGCCGGATCTTCGCCGCGTTGTGAGTAGATTGTCGATACGTTTCGAGTCACGGATCGCAGGAAAGCTTGCCCACAGCATCAATGAAGCGGGTTGGTCGAAGTACGCGGTGCTCACACCGTTGTTCTGTGGGGCGCTAATGGTGAGTCAGGAAAAACATCGGTTTAGGAGGGTGAGAGTGGGCAAGCCGGTAGAGAACGTTCTCGTAGTTCATGGTGCCGGAATGGAAAAGCGGGGCTTGGAGGCTATAGAGACCTTTGGATCTATGCGCCTAGGCGAATACGAGGAGGCAATTCGTGAATATGCGCGAGACGCGGGTCTAAGGGTTACGTTCTTTCATTCGAATGATGAGAAGGTCGTAGCGGACAGGCTGACACAAATAGGTGATTCGATGATCGATGCGGTCATCATCAATCCGGGGGGATACCTATCCGGCGCGCCTAGGATCATTTCGGCTATTGAAGCCTTGGCGTGTGCCTGCATCGAGGTTCATATAAGCAACCCCGCAGCACGTGGCATTTCGTCGCCCTTTGCCAGCAGTTGCAGCGGTGCAGTCACAGGTTTTGGCATTCGAAGCTACCAGCTCGCGCTGATGGGTTTAGCGGCGCGGATGGGGCCTTCCGGAAAATCGTGACTGGCTTCGTGGCGCACACCGATAACGTGGGGGCATGCCGCAACGGGACGAAGCGCCGTCGAGGTGCAGTACCAGGCCCGTGGTGAGTGGGCGGCAAACGACGCAGCGAAATCCTGGCGGTCGACCAACTGGCCATTGTTGGGCGGTTTGCGGCCGTCCGGATTTCAGCGATGGCATGAAGCCCATTGCCTTCTGCACTTTCCGGAGATGACTGTGTTCGATTTGCTTCGGCCGTAATGCAGCGCAAGCGTGGCGGCAGCTCGTCAGCGTTCTGGACGGGTTTTCCCTATATCTTTGGTTCATTTTATGGACCGATTTGTGATTCTAGTAGCCGTTTTCCCCGTTTTTTCCCCTAATTAGAGTGAGATGATCGGCGTCCGTTGTACATATTGGACCAGATGCCGATGAAACGTCTGCTGTGCCCGGTGGGGCCCAGTCTTCGTCTTCGCTACCGTCCTATCGGACGAATGGCGCTCTGACGTCGGCCAGGTATTTCGCGCCTTTTATTCACCCCACCTTATGGAACTACTTTCCCTGTACCGCAGCATGGCGCGCATTCGCGCGTTCGAGCTCGCTGCGGAAGAACTTAGCATTGGAGGCGTGGCCGTCCTTGGCCAGCTGATCGACGAACGCGCGAAGGTCCGTGGACCGTTGCATGTATCCATTGGGCAGGAGGGCGTAGCCGCCGGTGTTTGTGCCCACCTCGAACGGAATGATCTTCTGACCAGCAGCCATCGAGGCCATGGCCACACGCTGGCAAAGGGTGCGGACATGCGCAGGATGATGGCTGAAGTGTTCGGCCGTCGTGACGGGACTAACTCCGGCAAAGGCGGCTCGATGCATATTGCGGACTTTTCTGTCGGCATGCTAGGCGCAAACGGGATCGTCGGAGCCGGCATGGCTATCGCCTGTGGAGCTGCCCAGGCTCTGAAGCTTCAACGGAAGCGGAACATCGTGACCTGCTTTTTTGGTGACGGTGCGGTAAATCGTGGCCCATTTTTGGAAGCGCTCAACTGGGCGTGTCTGTACAAGTTGCCGGTGCTGTTCGTATGCGAGGACAACCGCTGGTCGTCGACGAGCAGCACAGGCGAACTCACTGCGGGTGCCGGTGTCGTCGCTCGCTCGGTGGCTTTAGGGGTGCCAGCTGAAAGTGTAGACGGCAACGACGTTGAAGCAGTCTCCGAGTTGGCGCAGCGTTTGGTCCGCGAGATCCGAGGGGGGGAGGGGCCGCGGTTGATGCACGCTCTCACGCGGCGAATGCGCGGTCATCTGTCCTCTGACAAGCAAACCTACCGCGACCCGGTCGACATCGAGATCGCGACGAAAGAGGAGCCGATGCAGCGTGCGCGGAAACGACTGCTCGAGAGGGGGGCATCGCAGGCTCAGATCGATTGCGTCGACGCGGAGGTGTCGCAAGAGTTGCAAGAGGCGCTTGCCTTTGCGGAAGCCTCGCCCATGCCACAGCCCATCGAAGCCTTTGCAGAAGTTCAGACGTTGGGAGAAGGTACATGGTACTGAAGACGATGACGTGCGCGGAAGCTGCCCAGCAGGCGCTTCGCGAGGCAATGGCGCGCGACCCGAGCGTCGTCGTTGTTGGCGAGGATGTCGGGCGGGGAGGGATTTTTCAGCAGTACAAGGGCATTCAGGCCGAGTTTGGACCTGAGCGCGTAATCGATACGCCTATCTCCGAAAGCGCAATCGCCGGTGTAGGTGTCGGAATGGCACTAATCGGCTTGCGGCCTGTCGTGGAATTGCGTGTCATCGACTTTGCACTGTGCGCGATGGACGAGATCGTTAACCAGGCCGCCAAGAACCGTTTCATGTTTGGCGGCCAAGGACGCGTTCCAGCCGTTCTTCGAATGCCCATTGGACATTGGAGCAGCTCCGCTGCCCAACACTCACAAAGCCTGGAGGCATGGTTCGCACATCTGCCTGGTGTGACCGTGATGTGTCCCGCAACACCGCAGGATAGCTACACGATGCTTGCGGATGCGCTGCGGGGCGAGGATCCTGTCGTGTACATGGAACACAAGGAACTGTGGGCTGTGAGCGGTCCAGTGGATACCGCGTCAATGCTAGAGCCCGGCCGCGCGCGCGTGCTGCGCCAAGGTTGCGACTTGACCATTGTTTCCTGGTCAGCCGCAGTGCGTGTTGCCGAGCAGGCGGCTACCGCTCTAGCTCTTGAGGGCATCTCTGCAAGCGTTATCGACTTGCGTTCAATTTGGCCGTGGGATCGCGAGACGGTGTTGGCTGATTGCGCGCGCACGAAGAACTTGTTAGTCGTCCATGAATCTGTGCAGGTCGCCGGCTTTGGCGCGGAAGTGGCGGCGACAGCTGCGCAGGTTACGGGATGCCGCGTTTCTCGGCTGGGCGCTCCGCGCATTCCGGTCGGCTACGCACAGTCCCTCGAAGCTGTTTCTCGCATCCGACCGGAGGATGCGGTCCGTGCCGCGCTCGCCTTATTCGATCAACACAACGCTGTGGCGTGAGCCCAGTAACTATCCCAGAGGATTCTATGAAAGTTTTTTACGACAAGGACGGCGATCTTAGCCTGATCAAGGGCAAGAGCGTAGCAATCATCGGCTACGGCTCGCAAGGTCACGCGCATGCGCAGAACTTAAGCGACAGCGGCGTGAACGTCGTGGTCGGCTTGCGTAAGGGCGGAGCTTCCTGGCCCAAGGTTGAGAGGGCCGGCCTGAAGGTGGCCGAGGTCGCTAATGCCGTGAAGCAGGCGGACGTCGTTATGATCCTGCTGCCCGACGAGCAGATCGCCAATGTTTACAAGAACGACGTAGCCCCCAACATCAAGGAAGGTGCTTCGCTGGTCTTCGCCCATGGCTTCAACGTGCACTACGGTTTCGTGCAGCCGCGCGCCGACTTGGATGTGTGGATGGTCGCCCCCAAGGCTCCCGGTCATACCGTGCGCAGTACCTACACTCAGGGTGGTGGCGTGCCCCACTTGGTCGCCGTGTATCAGGACAAGAGTGGTAAGGCCCGCGACTTGGCCTTGTCGTATGCCATCGCGAACGGCGGCGGCAAGGCTGGCATCATCGAGACCACCTTCAGCGAAGAGACCGAGACGGACCTTTTCGGTGAGCAGGCTGTGCTGTGCGGAGGTACTGTCGAGCTAATCAAGGCTGGCTTCGAGACGCTGGTGGAAGCCGGCTACGCTCCGGAAATGGCGTACTTCGAATGCTTGCACGAGCTGAAGCTCATCGTCGATCTGATCTATGAAGGCGGCATCGCTAACATGAACTACTCGATCTCGAACAACGCCGAATACGGCGAGTACGTCACTGGCCCGCGCATAGTGACCGACGAGACCAAGGCCACCATGAAGGCGGTGCTCAAGGATATCCAGACAGGTGAGTATGCCAAGAGCTTCGTGCTGGAGAACATCGGAGGCGCGCCCACACTGATTAGCCGCCGTCGCTTGACCGCTGAGCACCAGATCGAGGTGGTGGGCGAGAAACTGCGTGCGATGATGCCCTGGATTAAGGCCAATAAATTGGTCGACAAGAGCCGCAACTGAGGGGCCGCACGGTTGCCGGTCTCCCGCCTGTGATTGCGATCCGGTCCGACTTTCGTGACTTGTGAGCAAGACCTTATGGCCTCATGAAGGAAAGCAGGTGCAGATCTCTCGCATCCATTTGAAATGGGGTTCCGATTGCAGTGGAAGGGGCGCTACTCCAGACCGCAGCTAGCCAGACAGTTTGGAAGGCGCACTGCGCCCATATGGCCATAGAAGGCGACGACAGGGCCGTTTGGTGCGGTAGTTGAAAACCTGGAGTTAGAGTGTTGCGAGGCAGTGGATGACAACCGAAGCGACTGTCCAACGACGGGGCAGTTGCTTCCTTTCTGGTCTACGGCGGTCATGGCAACGCAGGCCTCAATGACATCGCGACATTTCGGGTGAAGGAGGAGACCTATGTCCATATGGCGGAAGTGTCTACCGGTGTTTTGCCGCCCAGTACCGATTGAGCGCGGTCGTTGCCTTTATTGCAGCATCCTCTTCAGTGTCGTGTTGTATGAATACCTGCTTCCGTTCATCGGTCAACACATATTCACCACCTACCATGCCTTCGAGCATAACCGCCAGCGGTTGCAAGTCAACCATGGTTGTTAGCGATTTTGAAGAATTTAAATCCAGATCGTGAAGTACGATCTTCAGCCACGACCGACATTCTTCCAAGTGACACCATCGCTCATGGGTAGCGTGTTTGTCGATCAACCTTTCTAAAGTCATGACTGGCCGTAGTGCTAGCTTTGCCTCGCTCATCCTTCGATCAAGAGTTCGAAATCGTTGGTATGTATCGGAAAGTCTTTGGGTAGCACCAGCAGCGAGTGTGTCTACAACACCCTTCAAGGCGATGAGGACAGCGCGCTCAGCCGAAGATGCCTCGCTTATTGCCCGCGCTGGAAATACCGCTGTCGCGACAAGTAGTGCGGCCAAAACGCCAATCGTGGTTTCCTCTAGGCGAGTGAAAAGAATTTGAATCTCAGAGAACCCGAGCGAGGCGTACAGCAGACCAACAAAAATTGTTGCAAAAAATATCCCGATTCCGTAGTTGGCAGGAAGGCAGAAATGCAGTGCAAAAATTACCGCGAATATTGTGGCGTATGCCAATACCAAATTTCCGCCGATTAGCCAGCCAGCCAGCAACCCGATTGCCAGACCTGTAACAGTACCGACAAGACGGAGAAAGCTTTTATGGAACGTTGATGTGTTGGAGCGAGCCAGGACAGCATTTGCCGTAACGACAGCCCAGTACCATCGACTAGGTAAAAGCAATTCGGCCAGCAGCAACGCCGTAGTGATCGCTGCTGTGACTTGAATCGCTGGCCGCCAAGCGAGCGAATCTATGGAAAGAGGGCTCTTTGGGGAAAGAACGATTGATCGGATCTCCATCTTCCCAGCAATAGTGCGCAGTGTTGATAGGGACTCATTAAGCACAGCGATGCGAGTGGACAGCCTATCGTTGAGCTTCGTGCTTTGACCACTCTCAGGTACGGAAGAATGGAGCGTCTCTATCGCGATTTTTGACTCGATATTGACCAGGTAGCAGCAAACTGCATGGGCTCGGGACAAGGCATGAAAGAAAGAATCGGATTGAGCGGAGTTGTGCCCGCTAAGTTCGCTCTCAATAACCGCTATTGAACGACCAAGTCGTTCAAGGGCCCTCAGCTTGGCTTTTCTTCGTGCATTGGCTTGCGATGGCTGGTCCAGTGCGCTGCGGCGGATGAAGTTTGCATTCCACTGGAAATCGGACAGGGCGCTTCGCAGTACACGGGTACGTAAGTGAGGCAGGAATAGAATGCAAATAGTGAAGGTCACCCCAGCGCCAATTGCGACGGACGCGATCTGGAACGGCATCGTTGCAAGCGAAGGGCTCAGGTAGAGCTCGACGCAAGTCACGACGAACCACATGATGGTTATACCGAATGCCCTGCGCGCACAGTCTTGGACCAACGTTCCGAAAAACATTCCAAGGCAAAGGTATATCGCCCCGCACCAAGACGGATAGCCGTTGAGATGGGGGATCACGAACGTAGTCACAGCGATTGCTGTGCTTGATGCGAGCAGCATTTCGACTTGTCTGCGAAATGTGGTCTCGCGTGCAAGTAGGACCCACAGGAATGAAATCAGGACTCCTGGAGCCACGAGCTCGATGGAATGTCCAGAACGAATGGCGAACTGATATAGGGTGACGGCGGCGACCAGTGACGCAACTACTGCCCGGACCGCATTGAACAGTCGAACTCTGCCCGGATCATGTGCCACCTCGGCAGCAAGATCGCTGACAGCGCCATTGAGACTCCAGAGCCGACCGGCAAATGACGTAGGATTCAATATTCAACTCGACAGAATTTAGGGTAGTCCCTAGCTCTATGCAATTCCTATTCCCGGTGCCGCCAGTGCGATGCCGGCGAATGGCAACCGGCCGGGTAGGCGAGTACGCCCATCGCTGGATGCGAATTCCGTCCTAGCCGCCCGGTTTCGCATGCGCGGGGTTGCGACAGTAGGGTCGGTTACAACATGTCCTGGGAGTCGGCGATGCGGCCACGTTGGTCAAGGGAGTGCACATGATCATGCCGTTGCTGCAATCGAGTCAGCCGAATGACCGTCACGGCGCCATCTGCGGGCACAGGGAGAAGCCGGGAAACGCAAGCACCTGCCGTCGTTTTAGTGGCTTACTGTGGTGCTCGCGACGATAAACAGCACTACTTAGGTGCGGGGTTCGGAATCGCGGGACAGTCTGCCTCGCACCGGTGCCCGGTCTGGTATGTCCATGGTAGCCGTTGACATGTAGTCGCTTCTATCCGTTGGCTAAAGGCGGGTGGCGCTGACCGATTGCAATTTCGAATCGGTTCGCTCGCTGTGTGGAGCGCTAAGGGTCGTTCGGCGAGCCGGTCTAGTCGGTGGCGAGACAGAGCATCGATTGGGTACATCATTTGAATCGATATACGCCCCGGATGCCTGCTGAATGCCCTGAACCACGATAGCAGGTGTAGGGGCTCGACTTGGTCGCAATGGCAGAGAACCCGGCCTTTAGCGGATGCCAGTCGCTGTCGGCATGGTTGAGGTTCGAAACGTGTTAACGATACGAACCATCTGAGCTAGTCACGCGGCGATCAGCTATATCGCTTCGCTTCACGTTCCTAACCGGAAATGTTCGATGCTTTGTCCGGCATTGACGGCGCGCCGCAGCCAGTCTGGCATTTCGCCTATCCCGTCCCAAGTTTGCCCGCTGGCACTGCCATACCGCGCCTTCGCCAACCTAGGGAGTTCGCGCTCGCGTTCGCCTTCGGCTTGAGCGAAACATCCTGCCGCAATCAAATCCGCCACAGTCAGGCCGTATTGCGCCATCTGGGTTCGAATCCACACAACGGCCTCAGCGCGCTGACGTAGCATAGCTGTGGAACTGGTCGCAGCCGGGGGAGGGGTGGCACGTTGGTGCATATGGAAAAGCGAGTCTGACATGATGTTCGGTTCTACCGTGGTTGACCGCCCCAGCATGGTCACCAGGCCGCGTCAGCCGCTGGGAAGTAGGTGTCATGCGCGAGTATTCTAGGCTTCCGATTCCGCCATATACATCCATGCCAGCACGCGGAAACCGAGTCATACCTTTCAAACAGAACATTCCTTTTGTGTAAGGGGCTTCGCTGCAACCTGGTACAACTACGCAATCAAGAATCGATTTCGGTTCTTGCCAGCAATCCAGGCAGGCGCACGTCCTCGGCCCGACCAAGTGGCTCCAGACTTTGGATCGCGATACTTTGCGACAAGTGGGGCTTTTTTGCCGACATACCGACCAGATCGCGGCGCCAAGCCGATATCCTCGGCTGTCAGCCCGTACTCTTCCATAATTTGGCGAATTTGAAGGATCACGGTTTGCAGCTCTTGCAAGCGGGCTGCTTCAATTTTCCCGTCTAACTCGGCTTTTTGAGCCACCAGTTGGCGGTAGGTCGGCATTCGTTTCGTCCTCGCTAAGTCGGAGCTTAGATACTAGCTCAAACTAGTTGCCGCACTCCAACGTTTGCCGATGTAGTTTCGACGACGCATAATTTCACTCAGGATGGCCGCTTAGGCTAGAAGTCGTTGGTCCGGAAGCGTAATGGGCGCTAGATCGCGCACTTCTGACATGTGTCTGTCCGAGCAAAGCTATCGCCCTCTAGCTCTCCTATGGCGCGGCTCATCTCACAGGTTGGTACTCGAGGGATCACGGATGAACGGTGGGACCACACAAGGAGCCAGTGTGTAACTCCAGCCGCGCCATCTACGAAGCTGCTGCTCCGCTCAGAAAGCTAATACGCGGCCGGTCCCCGCCAAGCGGGGCGACTTACGCTTATTTGGTCAATTCGAAGCTGTCGTCAATCACCTCGAATACCTCATCTTCAGGGACTGACCCGTCGAGAACAACCGTGACCCAGTGTTCTTTGTTCATGTGGTAGGCAGGCAAAAAACCAGGTCGCTTGCGCAGAGCGCCAACTACTTCTACCCGCGCCTTCACATCGATAACATCGACCACTCCTTCCCCGTCGAGACCAAGCTTAGATCGTGGCACGTTCATCAGCAGGCAGAACCATTTCTGATCGCCTGAATGTCGGAAGACGGCGTATGACGGATACCTGTCCCAAGGGTAGTCGGGCACTACGTGATATTTCTTTTTGATGTAATCAAAAACCATCGACTTGCCGTGCATCTCAGCCTCCGAGTTGAAGAGTACTCGCATCACGATTGAATGGGGAAATCGATATAGTCGATACGGCGACACTTCCCCCGTTCCAGGAGCGACTGCAGTCATGCGCCACTAAACTGTAAGCCGCTTTATCTCAGATCAAACGATGCTTCAATTGCCATGCCGTAGTGACTCTCGCTGCTTTCTTCTTACGAGGAACCTTCACAGTCGAGGTTTTGCATCTGAGAAGACTTGGCTTGGCGGTCACGTCCATGTCGGCCAAGGTCCGTCTGTGTCGACATACGTGCACGCATCAAAAAGGATGCTCATTGGTCTCTAAAACATACCACAAAGTCAAATCTCTCAAGTTTGAGATGATGCAATGCCTCATCAGCGAGAGGGAACCCGATTGGTTTGCGTGGCCGGCAGTTGCTTAGGGTGCTCGGAGGTTGGCGAAGTTGATAAGTGGAAACGTTGAGTTAGGTGGCTTTTTCTTGCCGCGTCTGCACATGTGAAGGGGCGTTGTAAGCGGTGCCAGCGAGCACGTGGGGTGGCTCCTATTCGCTGCGCATAACCGTCAACCGTCGTACGCATGGGAGCGCGCTGCGGCCGCGATGCCTTGTTGCTGGGTGCGTGATGACGTTAGACCGACATCGAGCTGGTGTTGGGTTTTCCGCGCCCCGAGGCAGCCCGGTCAAGTTTTTTCAGCGGAGTAGCTAACATTGCATTTTGACGTGGTCGCGTCAATGGATTCTGCGAGCGTATCGAAAGCGGGCGCGATTTCGCCGTCCGGTACGCACGCATAGCCAAGGAGTAGGCCGCCCGACGCGCGCGACCGATCCGCATAGTAAGCGGACAGCGGGCGCACAATGACGTTCCGTTCGAGTGCCGCATCTGCGACTGCGTGGTCGTCGACTTCCCGTGGTAGATTCATCACGAGGTGCAGTCCGGCATCACCACCAACAGCGGTGAATGCATTGCCATAACGGCGTGCCGCAGCTTCGAGCAGAATCTGGCGGCGCTGCCCGTAAAGCGTCCGCATCTTCCGGATATGAGATGCCAGATGCCCTTCTGCGATGAATTCAGCGAGTACGGCCTGCTGCAACAATTGCCCTTCGCGATACAACTCTGCGCTAGCGGTGGCGAAACTTTGAGCGAGTCGCTCGGGTAATACGATATACCCCACACGTAATCCTGGAAAAAGCGTCTTGCCGAAACTGCCGACGTAGATCACTTGTCCATTGGTGTCGAGCCCCTGCAGTGACGCAAGTGGCCGGCTGCCATAACGGAACTCGCTGTCGTAGTCGTCTTCTATGACCCAACACCCATGCTGGCGCGCGTACTCGAGTAGCACGCGCCGGCGTGCAAGGCTCATCACCATGCCGAGCGGATACTGGTGCGACGGCGTAACGAGAATAAGCTTCGGCGGTTGCGCGAGATCTGCTGCGGATGGATTGATACCTTCATCGTCCACCGCTATCGGCCGCGGTTGGAGGCCGGACACCTGCAATACACTGCGCAGGCCCCAATAGCACGGGTCCTCGGTCCAGATTATGTCGCCGGGATCTGACAGAAGCCGCACAGCGAGATCGATCGACTGGTGGATTCCGGTTGTTATTACAACCTGTTCGGGTGTGCAATGCACCGAGCGCGACGCGCGCAAATAGTCTGCCAGCGCATGCCGTAGGAACGGAAGGCCGCCGCCCGGCGCATATGTCAATAGATTATGTGGGGTACGCCGCCAGTACTTGTTTTGCAGGCGGTTCCACGCGTGAGCCGGAAAGCGTGTGACGTCGGGCACCCCTGGCATGAACGCACCCCACTGGTGCTTTGACACGCCAACGCCAGCTAGGAGCCGCTGGCCGCGCGCAGACAAGACCTGCTTTGTCGGCGACGCTGGATGCCAGGTATCCGCAGCCTCGTCTTGGTCGTCGTCCAAAGTCGCCGACTCTGACTCTTCCAGGCGATCGGAGTCCTTATTAACGGCTCCGACGATCTCATCAGGCGACGTGTCCGCGACGAAGGTGCCTCGACCTGTTGTCGACGCCGCATAGCCTTCCAGTACCAATTGTTCGTAGACCTGCGTGACCGTGTTTCGCGCAATCCGCAGCTCTTTCGCCAACAGACGCGACGGAGGCAACCGCGTGCCCGCCGACAGTTCTCGGGACAGGATCGCCTGCTGCAACAGCAGGTGCAATTGGCGGTACAGGGGCTGCTCGCTGCGGCGGTCAAGGCGCTGAGCTAGCCAATCGGACAACATCGTGGGTTTCAAATTGGCTCCAAAACTTTCGCCAAATTGGCTCTCAGGCTAAGAGCCACTACCAATTATAGTGGACGACAGCAAGCGCTCGCGGACCGTTATGGACGCGACACACCAAACGGATGAGAGGAGTGAAGATGAAAGCCAACAATGCCAATCTGCAGCAACGCAAGAACACCGCCACACCACGTGGCGTCGGCGTCATGTGTGATTTCTATGCAGACCGTGCGCTGAACGCAGAGTTGTGGGATGTTGAGGGCCGTCGCTTCATCGACTTTGCGGCCGGCATTGCAGTTACGAACACCGGCCACCGTCATCCGAAGATTGTTTCGGCAATCCGGGAGCAGTTGGACCGGTTTACCCACACGGCATATCAGATCGTCCCGTATGAGTCGTACGTGGAACTCGCCGAAAAGATCAATGCGCGCGCGCCCGGCAAGCATGCGAAGAAGACGGCATTCTTCACAACTGGCGCAGAAGCAGTCGAAAACGCAATCAAGATCGCACGAGCTGCGACGGGGCGAGCGGGTGTAATCGCGTTCACTGGTGGTTTCCATGGCCGCACGATGATGGGGATGGCGCTTACCGGCAAGGTCGCGCCGTACAAGATTGGCTTCGGGCCGTTCCCGTCGGACGTATTCCACGTGCCGTTTCCGAACCCGTTGCATGGCGTGACAACGGCCGATTCCCTGAGGGCGCTCGAGTATCTCTTCAAAGCGGACATCGACCCCAAGCGGGTGGCCGCGATCATCTTCGAACCCGTGCAAGGTGAGGGCGGTTTCTACCAGGCGCCCGCAGATTTCGTCCAGGAGCTGCGGGCGCTGTGCGATAAGTACGGCATTCTGCTGATCGCAGATGAAGTCCAGACCGGCTTCGCGCGCACGGGTAAGCTTTTCGCGATGGAACACTACGACGTGGTGCCGGACCTCATGACGATTGCGAAAAGCTTGGCGGGCGGCATGCCGCTGTCGGGTGTCGTCGGTCGTGCGGAGGTGATGGACGCTGCGGCGCCAGGCGGACTAGGCGGCACCTACGCCGGCAATCCACTTGCCGTCGCCGCAGCTCACGCGGTTCTTGACATCATCGAAAGCGAAAAGCTGTGTGATCGCGCAGCTGAACTTGGCGAACGTCTGAAGGCGAAGCTGACGGCGCTGCGTTCGGCCGTCCCACAGATTATTGATGTGCGCAGCACGGGCGCCATGACCGCCGTCGAGTTCTCCGAACCCGGTGCTGCAGATGCTCCCGACGCAGCATTCGCGAAGCGTGTGCAGACTCGTGCGCTCGAGCGTGGGCTGTTGCTGCTGGTTTGCGGTGTCTATTCAAACGTCATCCGGTTCCTGTTTCCGCTGACGATCGAAGATGGGGTGTTTGAAGAAGCGCTCACGATTCTCGAAGACGTGCTTAAGCAAACCGCAACGGACGCCGTGTAAAGCGGCACATCACGGCTATAAGAACTCGACATCATGACGATTATTCAACTCAATGATCCATCGCTGCTTCAGACGCAATGCTACATTGCGGGCGAATGGCAGGACGCGGATACGCAGGCCACTTTCGATGTAACCAATCCGGCGACCGGCGCGGTGATCTGCAACGTGCCAAAGATGGGAGAAGCAGAAACGCGTCGCGCCATCGACGCGGCCAACGCCGCGTGGCCGGCTTGGCGAAAAAAGACAGGCAAAGAGCGCGCAGCCGTTCTGCGTAAGTGGTACGAACTGATGATCGCGAACCTCGATGATCTCGCTCTAATCCTGACGACGGAACAAGGCAAGCCGCTTTCTGAAGCGAAGGGCGAGATTCAGTACGCAGCGTCATTCATCGAGTGGTTTGGTGAGGAAGCCAAGCGTACGTATGGTGACGTGATCCCTACCATTGCCAATGATCGACGCATCGTCGTCACGAAAGAGCCGGTGGGTGTTTGCGCTGCGATTACCCCGTGGAATTTTCCAGCGGCGATGATTACGCGCAAGGTTGGGCCAGCGCTGGCGGCGGGTTGCCCCATGATTGTGCGCCCGGCTGACGCGACACCATTGTCGGCACTTGCGCTGGCCGTGCTCGCGGAACGCGCCGGTGTGCCCAAGGGTGTGTTTAGTGTCGTGACGGGCAGTTCGCGCGTCATCGGCGGCGAAATGACCAGAAACCCGCTGGTGCGCAAACTGTCGTTTACGGGATCGACGCCGGTCGGCAGCGAACTGATGGCGCAGTGCGCGCCGACCGTCAAGAAGCTGTCGCTTGAATTGGGCGGCAATGCGCCGTTCATTGTGTTCGATGATGCAGACATCGACGAAGCGGTGGCCGGTGCAATCACTTCGAAGTACCGCAACTCAGGGCAGACCTGCGTCTGCGCGAATCGCTTCTACGTGCATGAACGAGTCTACGATGGGTTCGTTTCAAAGCTGACGGATGCGGTCGCTCGCCTAAAGGTTGGGCTCGGAACCGATGAGGGAGTCACGCAGGGGCCGTTAATTAACGAAGCGGCGGTTCTGAAAGTTGAAGAACACATTCGGGATGCGCTTGATAAAGGGGCGCGCCTGCTGATCGGCGGTAAGCGCCATGCGCTTGGCCACGGCTTCTTTGAGCCAACCGTGTTGATCGACGCGAAGCCGTCGATGATGCTGGCGCGCGAAGAGACCTTCGGGCCGCTTGCCCCGATCTTCCGCTTTAGCAGCGACGACGAAGTGATCGCGCTTGCAAACGACACAGAATTCGGGCTTGCCTCGTATTTCTACAGCCGCGATCTCGGTCGCGTATGGCGCGTAGCGGAGGCGCTTGAGTACGGTATGGTCGGGATCAACACTGGCATGATTTCCAACGAAGTTGCTCCGTTTGGAGGGGTCAAGCAGTCGGGCCTTGGACGCGAAGGCTCTCACTATGGGATTGACGAATACATGATCGTCAAATACATGTGTGTCGGAGGGATCTAGTTCGAGTGGCAGCGGATGTGGTGACGGTTCGAGGTGAAAGTGCCTTTGGATTGTGGTTGCCTGAGGGCTTACGAGTACACTGGAACCCGTATTCCACCAGTTGGCGGTGATCACGTCGACAATTCACGATGCCACCAAATGCCCCTACTCTTTCACGAGGGTAGGGGTTTTGTATTCGGGAAGTCGCATACAGCGACTAACATCTCGCCGCAGTTTGACTCTTCGGACAATGTCGATACATCGGTCTTCTAGCCCTGCCACTATCCTGACACCGCCTCAGCGCCGGGCACTCAAGGAACTGCGAGCGGCGGAGCTAACCGATCCGAATAGCCAAGTTGGCGCAGCCCGTGACATTACGGTCGGACATGCGGGCGTAGCGTTGGAAAGGAAGGGGTTGGTTAAGCGCATCGGGCCAGGCGCAACGTCGGCGGGAACGCGCCATATCTGCTATTGCCTGACCGACGCGGGACGGGCTGCAGTCGCCGGTCTGAAATGACACCATTCCAGTGGAAACAACACACTGGTGTTCTTATCCTAAGCCCGCGTTGTCGGGTTGGTGCTCTTGGTCACAGTAGAGATACCGGTTCAGCAAAGGCCTGCATGAAAGCGAACAGCGGCTGTGCAGCAACGAGGCGTTCGATCCCTTGCCTCAAGACTCCGGCGGTAAGCCAGGGGTAGTCTAGAGTTGCATGAAGCAACTGAAGCGAGACAGCGTCCGTATCGGCCCATTCGTTCGATATGGATACGCGGCGATGCGATGTGGTACGAGCCGTCTTTTCCTTTGAGAAACGCCGCCGATAAAATCCGGTTCCTGACATGCATCGCGTGTGCGGCAGTCTCTCGCATTGCCACGAGCCAGTGAATCATTAGTGTGTAGCCCGCAAGTGCCAGCTTGTCGGCAACTTAGTAGGTCCGACAAAGATCGTCCACTTTGACAAACTCGGAGACGGGCGTCCTCGCGATGCCTGTTGCCCTTTCAGCTTCCAAGGGGAAGTTTATGGGGCGGCGTTGATTGAGAATTTCCGAGGGGCGTCCGTTGCAGCAATTGAGCCATCGTGGATGGGGAGCATTCCGTCGGGCCATCTCCTCGACGGACATCAAGGACTACAGTGCCTACCCCTCACTGGACGGCGATCTTGGCCCCCATACCGTTGGCCCAGAAACCGTCGATCTTTCCATCCTCCAGCGCCTTGGCTCCAGTTACGTCAAAGCTAGTACCAGCAGCCAGTGCTCCAAGTACGGGCGTGATTTGAGCTTCGTCGCGTTGGATGCCGATGCACCTTTTTGAGCAGTTGACGCAGGCCCAAATCAGCCCAAGGCGCTACCACAATACGCCGGCCTCGTACAACACTCAGATCGTTACGCTTGGCGCAGAGATCGGTCGGCGGCGTGCTGCCTCTTTTGTCATGTGTCAGACCATCTGCCCAAGAAAGAGGCGGCCCGCTACAAAAGAAGGTTGACGTTATCGTAGTTTGGTGCATACTGACTGGTCAGTTGAAAAATAAGTCGTTACGGTACTAAGTCAGATGTAAAGCCGCTGCAAGGTTTCCAGTCTGGAGCTTGCTGCCATGCTTCCGGTGCCCCGGGTCTGTGTCGGGGGACTTAGTGACGTTTCGCTCGCTTTCCAGTGGTAACAGATAGCCCCAAGTCGTACAGCCAGCCTCTTGGCTTTGTATTTCATGAAAATTGTTAATGTACTCAACGGCGCTGAATTTGAGGCGCATGGTGACGTTGACGTTGTAAGTGCGTCCATCCAGGCGCACTGCACGGTCAGTCATTCTTGCCGTCGCGGAGTCTGTGGGCAGTGCGCAGGCCTGGTGCGAGATGGTGCGTTTTCGAATGGCATCGAGGGCACGACGCAAACTGTGTCACGTGATGGCAAGCCCGTCAGTGTGCTGATGTGTCAAACGTTCGCACGATCAGACTTGACGATTGAATGCGCTGACAATGACTCGGTTGCGCCAACGCGGGCCGTTCAGGTCACCTCCATCGAATTCCCAACGCCTGAGGTGGCCGTCATCGATCTCCGCTTTATGGATGAGCGGCCTTTCGAATTCCAAGCAGGTCAGTTCGTTGCTATACGGTGGACTGGTGATCGTCAGAAGTACTTTTCGATCGCCAGCAACGCGAACGGTTCGAAGGGTATCCAGCTGCACATCAGACGCCAAGCTCATGGCGAGTTCACGGGCTGGTTGTTTGAGGCGGCAAGAGCCGGCGATATCTTCGGTTTGGAAGGCCCTCTCGGACGTTTTACGTGGTCTACCCCGGATGCGCGACCCGTTGTCTTGATGGCGACGGGAACGGGATTCTCGCCCATTCAGTCTTTGGTCGAGACACACGAATTGTGGGCACGTCAATCTCCCGTCTATCTGTATTGGGGCGGACAGACCGAGAACGACGTTTATCGTCCCGAAGTCGCACGCCAATGGTCAGCGATGGGCCGGAACTTCCACTTCATCCCGGTTGCTGCGGCTCCGCTCAGAGAGTGGGCTGGCCGCATAGGATATCTGCAGGAGTGCGTCGCCCAAGATCATCCGAATCTCACTGGATATGACGTGTATGCGTGTGGTTCGCCGATCATGATTGCCCGAGCACAAGAGAGGCTCATCGGTGATCTTGGGCTTCCGAGTGAGCGCTTCTTCACGGACTCGTTTAATGTCACTCCGCCGCAAACGACTGGGTCGGGCAATCTGGTTGATTTCACAGTGAAATTTCAAGGTTCAGCGCAAGGTCGTATCCACGCCGAGGGCGGGAGAACGCTCCTGCAGGCCCTGATGCGAGCTGGTTTAGATCTGGACCACTATTGTGGAGGCGGCGCCGTATGCGGGACCTGTCGGGTCAGCGTGGAGCCAGCGTTGCTCGCGGGTATGAACGAAGCCGAAGCCGATCTTCTCGAATGCTTGCCGTCTACATGCGATGAGCACCGGCTTGCGTGTCAGTTCCAACTCAGCCAAGACATTGAGTCTCGAACCGTTTATTTGCCGGGTACACCTGGTCGAGTTTCCGCATTGGAGGACTGAAATGGACAATGAGCAGAGTCAACGCGAGTATGTCGGCAAAGCCTTTACATCGGAAGGTATGCTCGAAGCTCGTCGGAGAACGTGGCTTGCCGTAGATGACATCGCAGAGGCGATCAAGCCCGGTATGACCGAACCGCAGGCAACCCAACTAGTAAGGAAGATGCTCAAAGAGCGTGGACTCTTGCAGGGCTGGCACGCTATCTGTGTTCGCTTCGGCTGCAACACAATGCTCGAGTACGGCGCACCATCGAAGCCTGACGTTGTGCTTGGTGAAAACGACATTTTCACTCTTGATCTCGGCCCGCTCTGGGATGGGTATGAGGCAGATTCTGGTGCTACGTTCGTTGTTGGCAGCGACCCGGAAATGTTGCGAGCTAAGACCGACGTCAAAGTTCTGTGGAGCCGAGTGCGTGACGTATGGCGGGAGCGTGCACTGACTGGAGCCGGTCTCTATGAATTTGCTGCCGAGGAGGCGGAAAAGCTGGGCTGGGTGTTTAACCCGATCATGTCCGGCCATAGGGTCGGCGACTTTCCGCATCAATATCAGGGGACACTCCGATCGATGGATGGTATTCCTAGCCCGCATCTCTGGATTCTTGAGATCCTTATCAGGCATAAAACGCTCCCGTTCGGTGCGTACTTCGAAGACTTATTGACCTAGTGCCTATGCTCAATGTACCGGTGGAAGAAGCGGAAAAGGGCGTGGATTTCATCCTCGGTAGGTGGCGTGTGTCGTTCCTTTGATGTAAGTGGGACGGACGAAAGTATTGACTGGTCGGTCAAAAAAAAAGACAATATACGCATGCCTTTGCGATGCGAAGGCGGTAGCGCGTTCATCGAGGGTGATGAGTGGGAATCGCAACTTTCAATGGTGTTGTTTACCCTTCGCAGACAGATGCGATGGGGCACTTGACGGTCCAGTACTACGTCGCTGCGTTTGATCAAGCTATGTGGCATCTTGTGTCCCACCTCGGGTACGACCCTGAGTGGCGGGATTCACGACATGAGGGTTGGGCAGATGTACGTTACGAGATTGATTTCCAGTCGGAACTTCGAGTCGGTGATCTCTATATTGTCGAAAGCGAAGTTGTCGACGTAGGTAAAAGCTCGCTCAAGTCGAGACATCAGCTGCGTGCTCGAAGTGGGGCGGTGAGTGCTGAACTCTTGATGACATCAGTCTACTTTCATCTGAAAGACAGGAAGAGTATTCCGATACCTGATTCGGTTCGGCGAGCCGCCCGCGCTCTTGTAGAATCATCCGGTGCGATGGATGTCTCCGAGTGATTCACGGTGCTCGTTGCTTGAACTAAATGCTGATTGTGAGGAAAGCGAATGAAGATCGATCGAAGAGAGCAGCTTAAGGCTAAAAAGCAGGCGTACGTGCAGGATGAGATTATCGCTTCAGCCGTGGTCTTGTTTGCGGAGCGCGGTTTTCGTGCTGTCACGATCGATGACGTTGCGTCGAATCTAGGCTATACGAAGTCTGTGGTCTATTACTATTTCGACAGCAAGAACGAGATTTTGTGGCAGATTTTTAATCGTATTTACGATAGTTACTTCGCAATGATTTCGTCAGTTGTTGCGAAGGGGTTGCCGCCTGAGCTCGCACTAAGGGAGCTTTTGAAAGGTCATGCGCTCCTCGTCATGGAGCGCCGAGACTGGACTGCAATCTACAATCGCGAAGAGAGCGAGTTGGACGAGAAGCAGTTGAAATTGCACATCCAACGCCGGCGTGAATACGATGCCACCATCACTGGTGTTTACAAGGACGGTGTAAAAAGTGGAGTATTTCGCGACATTCCCCCGAATATTGCGATTGCTGGATTTCTTGGGATGTGCAATTCGTTGTACCGCTGGTATAATGAGCAAGGCCCGATTCCTGCCTCGGAGATTGCTGAATATTACGTAGATATCTTGGCCAGCGGTTACATGGCGACCCAAAAGGCGACAAAGTTAGTCGCGAACAAAACAATCGCGCGCAAGACGGCGATGAGGGTCATTAAGGCTACTACTGCGTGATATATGTGATATAAGGCGCGCTTGGATAGGTTTGTCTGGCGGTGGCGTACTAGTTGCGAGAGGCGTGAGCGCAGAGGCATCGGACTCCAAATCGACCTCCTTTATTTAATTCCCTGTTCTTCCGTCATAAGCGTCGGCTATTGGCCGTGTGCCCGTCATTTTCGCCGACCCGAAAGGGGTTGGCGATGCCCCAGATACTCGCGTTTGTCTCGATTATTATCCGCAGTCAGAACACACACGCAAATGAAACCGCTAGAGTTGATTTTCGGTGAGCTATTGCGTTGAGTGGATGGGCGCCAGCTAGAACCTATGGAATCCTGAACTGCCTTGACTGTGAGCTCGACTATTCGATGTCGGCGCTGGCTTAGTGCGCTGCTCGCCGAAAGAGAAGCTAGCTCCGAGTTTGAGGCGAGGCATGCCACCATTTTTTGAGATCAACTCCCCACCGCCCGCTTTAACGCGGATATCGAATCTTGAACATAGGCGCGGGTGACTTGGGCGGACTCGATCAGATGGAAGCCGTGTGGGGCACCCGGATAGATGTGAAGCTCGGTCGGCACGCCCGCAAGTATCAATCGACGAGCATAGTCCATGTTCTCTAAGAGAAATAGGTCTAGTGCCCCGCAAGCTATGAAGGTTGGTGGGAGACCCTCTACATTCTCGGCGCGTGCGGCAGCGGCGTAGGGTGAAACATCAGTGCCACCGGGAAGTCCTCCAAGGAGGGAAGTCCATCCGAAAAGGTTGGCCTCGGGTGTCCAACGGAACGGACCTAGATAGTCGCCCCTGAACAATCCGCAGAGCCTTGAAGCACAAGGCTTTGCAGTGGAAACGGTATTGTCGGAAGTGCAGGAGACGTGCATATTGGCGCAGTCATCCTGCAAATTCCGACGAGGTTTGGATGGGTCCGAAGGAGCCTGTGGCGGCCAGCAAGGAGTTGTTCCGGCAACCGCTGCGCGAGCAGATCAATCTGAAGCATCCGCTGGTGCGCCTGGCCGATCTGATCGATTGGCAGCGACTGAGCATGGCGATGAGCGAGAGCTTTGTGTCCAAGCGTGGACGCCCGGCCACCTCGCCGCGGCTAATCGCCGGCCTGCTGTACTTGCAACACGCGTTCGATCTGTCCGATGAAGAAGTCGTCTGGCACTGGGTCGAGAACCCGTACTGGCAGGTGTTCACGGGTGAGACGTACCTACAGACTGAGCCGCCGATCGCCCCATCGAGTCTGACGCGCTGGCGTAAGCGATTGGGAGAAGCAGGCGTGGAAGAGCTGCTGGCCGAGACGATCGAAGCGGCCAAGCGCGCAGAGGTGATCAAGCCCTCCAGCATCAAACGCGTGATCGTCGACACGACGGTGATGCAGAAGGCGATTGCGCATCCGACCGATTCGCGCTTGCTGGAGCGCTGCCGCGAGCATCTGGTGAAGGCGGCAGCCCAGCATGGGCTGAAGCTGCGACAGAACTAATTGGCCGCACCAAGCGGATTCTGTCGCAGAAGCAAAAAGACAAACACAAGCTCTACGCGCTGCATGCGCCGGAAGTGGAGTGCTTAGCCAAGGGCAAGGCCAGAACGCCGTACGAGTTCGGCGTCAAGGTGTCGATCACGACAACGCACAAGGAAGGGTTGGTGCTGGGCGCGCGCTCGATGCCGGGCAATCCGTATGACGGGCACACGCTGCACGAGGCGCTGGAGCAGGCGGAGATTCTGGGCGGGGTGAGGCCATAGATCGCAGTGGTTGATCGTGGCTATCGGGGCGTGGAGGTCGAGGGCGTGAAGATCTACCACCCAGGCCTGCGTCGCGGCATCACGCGTGGCTTGCGCGCAATGATCCGGCGGCGCAGCGCCATCGAACCGGCCATCGGCCACATGAAAGCGGACGGCAAGCTCGATCGGAACTGGCTCAAAGGCGCGTTGGGTGATGCGATGCATGCGGTGCTGTGCGGCGCCGGCCACAACCTGCGCATGATCCTCAGGAAGCCGCGGCTTCTTTATGCCCTTGTTCTTGTTGTCCTGTGGAACCGCTGCGGCCCCGCCACGGCGATGGCATGAGGCCGCGCAACGGGAAGAACGAATTGTTCAGAGCCGACGCCTTAAGGGATAGCCGACCAAATTTAGGTTTTGCCAATCTCTGCGCACCTCACAGAGAGGGCACCCTTAATCCAACAGCCAGACCAAGTGAAGCAAGACGGTAGTCAGTAGTGCAAATGGAAGGGAAATCAGTGGCGCGAAGCCGACCACTGGGCCCAACCTTACTGCCGAACTCTCGCTTGGAGTAACCGTCGGAAATTCAGAGCAGTTTGTTGCCTGCGTGGATTTCTCGGCTTCCGATTTGCTCTCACTGGGCACCCTTGGCGTTGCGCTTAGTTTTGCTGCGTACCCAACCTCGGACGAAGCGAATGAAGCCAACCCAGACGTATAACCCTGCGGTCCGCCGGACGCTACGCGATAAAGCCGCGCAGCGCCGGTGACCTTCACGTCCCTGAAGGGCCACTTCTCCATTCGGCAATTGCCGCTTTGGGTCGGGTCCGGCTGTAGGGCTGGCGTTCTGCGGCCAGTGATGCCATAGCAATCAAGGCCGGCGGGAACCGGCCAGGAGCTGACGTCGGGAATGCAAACGCTTGCGAGCAGCGACCATGTGAGCTGGATGCTGGAGAAGGAATAGATGCAGATCGAAACAAGACCGTTCGCACCGACAAAGCGGATCAATTTAGGATCAGACGTAGATTCGTTTAGGCCGCGAGCTTATTGAGCGACTGATAGAAGAGGCTCATGCGATGGGATATTGCGAGATTAGGCTCGACGTGATGGAAAAATATGTATCCGCGCAGCAACTCTTTGCGCCCTTTGGTTTCGTCCCGGCCGAGCCAATTTCTTTCAATTCTGCGCCTGGAGCATCGTTCCTCGGACTCCACCTCTGACCCACTGGTTTGCAGGCCTTTCCCGCTTAACTATTCTTCAGGGAAAGACCCGACTATCTCAATCGACGTTCGTTTTCGGGAAAGCTGTCCCACCAAAAACTTAGCCTATTCTTACAGATCTGCGCATCGCGTTATGCCCCCCCGTCCGAATCGGTAGGCGTATCTTCGAAAGCGGTGTTCGAGCCGCGCTCGCGCCAGGAATTCAGGTCGGCGTTGCGTGCCTTTACCGTGCGGTCCCAGTACTCATATGCATCGGTACCCAGCGGCAATCGAAGTGGCGGGGAATCGCTATCAGCAACAGCCAACATCAACTTGGCCGCCTTAGCTGGATCACCCGGCTGCCTCCCGGATCGACCGTATAGGCCACTCTGGATAGGCGCGATGACAGAACGATATGGCTCCAGCTGCTGCGCGGGACGCATGTTTGCATCACTAGCGAACTCCGTCCGGAAGTTTCCGGGCTCGATGAGGGTTACCCTAATACCCAAGGAAGCGACTTCATATGACAGTGCCTCGCTCCAGGCCTCAAGCGCGAACTTGCTAGCGCAGTAGGCGCCGAACCCGGCGACCACTATGAGCCCGCCAATGCTCGTCAGATTAATCACGTGGCCATGCCCTTGCGCACGCATGTACGGCAAGACAGTCCGGGTAAGCTCGGCCGGTGCGAGGAAATTCACCTCCATCTGCTCGCGGAGCTGCTCAGGCGCGAACTCCTCAACTGCGCCGACTGAGCCTCGGCCTGCGATGTTCGCAAGCACGTCTATCCGACCGAAGCGGTTGATCGCTTCGTCAATCGCACGCGCTCGTCCAGCAGGATCGGTGACGTCCAACTTAACGGGCAATGCTCGCTCTCCATGCTCGGCCGCCAGCGCCTCGAGGCGCTCGACACGTCGCGCGGCAAGTACGGCCCGATCCCCCCGCGCCAACGCTGCTTCCGCCAGCGCCTTGCCAAACCCTGAGGATGCCCCCGTAATAAACCAGACCTTGCCTTGATCTTTCATTTCAATCTCCTGTCCGTAATGAAAAGTGTTGATTCCGTCGCAGGTTTGCGATGCTTTTCTTTGACAGGTAACACTGTAATCTACAAAGTAGGTTTTGATTAGCTGGTAGAATTTGAATGTTCCGATAAGCGGAGCTTCTTAATGCCGAAACAGAACCTAAACGATTTGCAGACATTCATCGCTGTTGCACGGGAAGGCAGCTTCACTCGTGCAGCGGCACAATTGGGAGTTTCCCAATCGGCTCTCAGTCAGACGGTACGTGAGCTTGAATCCCGGCTAGGCATTCGATTGCTGAACAGGACGACGCGCAGCGTGTCGCCCACAGAAGCCGGGGAACGATTGCTTGCGACGGTCGCTCCCCGATTTGAAGAAATCGAAGCGGAGTTATTGGCATTAAGTGAACTGCGGGATAAGCCAGCCGGCATGATCCGCATCACAGCGTCGGGTGATTCGGCCGATTCGATTCTTTTGCCAAAGTTGGTCCAAATTCTCCCAGACTATCCAGATCTGAAGATTGAAATTAATACTGACTATCGGCTGATTGATATTGTCGAGCACCGCTTTGATGCGGGCGTGCGCTTGGGCGACCAGGTTGCGAAGGACATGATTGCGGTGCGTATCGGGCCAGACCTGCCAATGGCATTGGTTGCGTCACCCACATATTTTGAAAAGTACGGAGTACCGAAGAAGCCGGAAGATCTGACCGAACACAACTGCATCAATATTCGCCTTCCAACGCATGGAGGTTTATACGCTTGGGAGCTCAAAAAAGGGAAGCGCGAACTCAACTTGCGCATGGACGGCCAGTTGATTGTCTGTAGTATGCAGCAGCAGGTGTATGGGGCAATGCAAGGCTTGGGATTGGCCTTTACGCTCAAGGATCGCGTCCAACCACTTATCGATCAAGGGCATCTTCAGTCAGTTCTTGAAGACTGGTGTCCGACTTTTCCGGGCTACCATCTTTATTATCCAAGCCGCCGGCAATCTTCGCCTGCACTCGCGTTACTCATTGATATTCTGCGGTATAGGAAATAGCAAGAGTATTCATCGGATTGTTACTGTGGCGAACTTTCGCTTTGGGTCGAGGTAGTGTGAAAATGCAAAATCGACCGGTTTTTCGGAATCGTTTTACCATTCCCCAAGGCAAGAAAATCGATTGTAGAGCGTTTCTGAAGGCCAAATGCTTTTGGAATTCATGAAATTTTGCGTTTTTACACAGCCTTATATGGACACCGCCCAGTTTGCCAAGTCGATCTTGTTGTGATGCCTTAACGAGGTATCGGCTGCAGTCTTATATCCGGCCTGCGATGCAAGCCGAAGCCTGCGGGCCCTGATGGAATTCGCCAGGAACGTCCTCATCTCGGCCACGCACTTTTAAGCGCAAGGCTGTGTTCAGGTTTGCGTTCCTGCGGTCCGACCTGTTTTGCCATCACGTGGAAATCAACCTCAGCAACCTATTGGTACTGCAACGTTACCTTTACTGCTGAGCTGCTACGGACCTCATACTGACGCAATGCTTATCGTACGTACCGCTGTGCGCCAGAATGGCCCATGCCGTGCGCGCCATCTTATTGGCCAGGGCCACGGCCGCAACATTCGCTGGTCGTCGCTGCTGGATTGCCTTCTGCCAGGCAGTCGGCACTTTCGCGTGACACATTACCGAGCGCGCGCCATGGATCAGCAGTGTGCGCAGGTACGGATCACCTCGTCTGGAGATTGATCCGAGCCGGATCTTGCCGCCGGTGCCGGTTTGCCGGGGCACCAGCCCGAGAAACGAGGCAAATTCACGGCCAGACCTAAACGTCTTTGCATCACCAATCGTGGCGATCAACGCAGTTGCAGTGAGCTTGCCGATACCAGGTACTTCAGCGATCGCGCGGCACGCAGCCTCCTGTCTGTGCCAGACGGTTATCTTCTTCTCAAGCGCGTCGATATCCTGCTCGATCGCGTCGATACGTCTCAACTGGTCCTGGAGACTGCTGGTCACGACCCCCGGCAGGGCGTCTTCGAGCTCCGCCATGCGTGCCCGGATCTCAGTGAGTCCGGCCACGCGTCCGGCGCGGAACGACACACCGAACTCGTAGAGGAGGCCTCGTATCTGGTTCACCTGCATGGTGCGGAACTTGATCAGCTGCGAGCGCATCCGGTGAAGAGCGAGCATTGCCTGCTGATCTTCTGTCTTTGTCCGTCACGTCGCTCGGACGAGGTCTGCGTTTCTCCATCCAGATCCGAGTAATGCAGATTCAAAAAGCGCATAACGCGCTAGGCGATGCGGATCTTCGAGGGAACTACGGCAATGCCATCAACCTCGATTCGCGCGCGCGGATCGAAGAGCTTCACTACGGGAATGAACGTGCTGGCCGGTGGGTTCTTGCCAACGATAAATTCGGCGCGCACACGCTTGAAGATCGGCAGAAGGCTCTCGTCGAAGTTCGGAACGTAGTAGGTAAAGCGGGCAACGGCGTCAAAATCTGCGCCGGCAGCTCGCAGTGTTCGTTCCAGGGCCCGAAACGTGTTCCGTACTTGGGTTTCGAAGTCGCCGTCGACGAAATTGTCCTTTTCGTCTGCAGAAACATGACCGCCCAGCACTAGGACGTCACCCGCCCCCTGAATTGCTTGCGAGATGCCGGGATAGGAGATTCCAGGCTGGTTGATTGCCGTAAGCATGGCTGATTCCCTTGATTGATGGAGAAAGTTGACTCGCTCTATCGGTGGTCGATCGAGCTTCTGTCCGGTCAGCGAATTGCATTCACTGTCGCGGAGCACGCAGGCTTTACGAACAAGCAGGACGTGACGAGAGCTTCGCGTGAGTGGATGCGGCGCTGTGAGGCGCACCAAACCAATTGACGACGCCCGCGCGCACGAAAGCTCTCGCTGCGCCTCTATGCTGTCTGACTTCAATGTACCAATTGGACGGAAATTTGTCCAGCGAGTATATTATAGTACTGATGGGTCTGTGGCCGGAGCTGAGATTCTCGTCACATAGAGCTGATCAATTAAACTGATGAATAGGATAGGACATGACAAATGGCGCCAAACTAGCGTGGGAAACGTCGATCAGCGACGTCGAACAATCGAGTGTTTTTATTCGTGGGTATGACCTGGGAGAGTTGATCGGTCAACTTTCTTTCGCATCCGCTTCCTATTTGCTGATTCGAGGGCGGTTGCCAACGCCCGGCGAGTCCAAGATGATGGAGGCGGTCCTTTGTTCTGTTCTGGACTTTTCGTTGAAGAAGCCTGGTACCGTGGCGGCGCGCTATTGTGTTTCTGGCAATCCGTCGATGGTGGCTGGTTTGGCCACGGCAGTGCTATCTGCTGGCGAATATACGCTTGCCCCTGACAGCGGCGGTGAGTTCATCCTGTCAAGCTTCGCTGCATACAAAAAGCAAGCTGAATCAATGACTCACGCGGCTGATGCTTTCGTGGCGGAACTCCGGGAGAAGGGGCAGAGAGTGCCCGGCTTTGGACATCCGAATTTCCGTTACACAGATCCCCGTGCCCAGAAGCTGAAAGCAATCGCGCAGCAGAATGGAGTCTGGGGGGAGATGTGCGACTGGTATGAGGCCATTCATGCGTCCTTTATCAAGCAAGCGAACAAACCCGATCTCGTCATCAACGAAGTAGGGATGCTTGCAGCAATTCTGGCGCAGATGCAGTTCACGCCCGCGGAGATGACTGGGCTAGCGCTCGTTTCGACGATGCCCGGGCTTATTGCGCACATCTCTGAGGAGCTCCGAGGGAAGATTCGCATTCGCGGCGTCGCAGATGCGGACGCGTCATACTCGCGCGAACGCAAGAACCTGAAAGAGGATCTGGACGTTGCGGGTTGGGGCTGATTTCCATTTCATCGTACAGGCCCGCATCCTCAAGCGAGGGTTCGGGCCAGGGCAGCACCGCGACGCGAAGCAGCTCTAATCCACAACATCCCGCAAGGTTTGCACGCTTTTAGCTTAGCCAAACGATGAGTGGCAAATTTCACGACTGGGCTTTAGGGCGGCAGGATAAGCGCCCATGAACTCTTGGTTCATGCATCTGCTTAGGGGCGAACCTTAATGCTCCGGGAGCGCTGCCATCTTCTAGCGCGCTCTCGGGGCATATCGTTAAGGTCACATATTGGGGTAGTTTGGCCCGCCTCCCCCTTCAGGAGTGACCCAAACGATGTTTTGTGTCGGATCTTTGATATCGCAGGTTTTGCAGTGCAAGCAATTCTGCGCGTTGATAACAAGCCGATCACTCCCGTCATCGTTTCTCGCGAATTCGTAGACGCCAGCAGGACAGTAGCGGCTCTCGGGACCTGCGTACGTTCTCAAGTTTACGTCTACTGGCACCCCTGAGTCGCTCAGTGTTAGATGTGCCGGCTGGTTTTCCTCATGGTTCGTATTTGAAATAAAAACTGATGATAGCCGGTCGAATGTTAGCTTGCCATCAGGCTTTGGATAGTTGATTGGCTCACTCTGGGCGGCTGGTTTCAGCATCTCGTGATCCCAGTGTTTGTGGTGGAGCGTCCACGGTACGTTGCCGCCGAACAGTTTCTGCTCAATGCCTACCATCAGCGTGCCAAGGTATAGACCTTTGCTCATCCATTGCTTGAAGTTGCGCGCCTTGTACAGTTCGGTATGCAACCACGAAGCCTTGAACGATGCTGGGTAGGCGGTCAGCACGTCATTTTGGCGGCCGGCTTGCACTGCGTCGAATGCGGCGTCCGCTGCTAGCATGCCGGTCTTGATGGCAGCGTGTGTACCCTTGATGCGTGAGGCGTTCAGAAAGCCTGCATCGTCTCCTACCAACGCACCCCCCGGGAATGCGAGCTTAGGCAGTGAGAGTAGACCACCTGCAGTAATTGCCCGCGCACCGTACGACAAGCGCTTGCCGCCCTCGAAGAACGTGCGGATCGCCGGGTGCGTCTTGTAGCGCTGAAACTCCTCGAACGGTGACAAATACGGGTTCGAGTATCCGAGGCCAACGACAAACCCTACCATCACCTGGTTGTTGTCAATGTGGTAGAGGAACGAGCCGCCGTAGGTCTGTGTATCGAGCGGCCAGCCTGCGGTGTGGATTACGAGCCCGGACTTGTGTTTCGCCGGATCGATTTCCCACAGTTCCTTAATACCAATGCCGTATACCTGCGGATCCGACGATTCGCGCAACTTGAACTTGTCCTGCAGATGTCGGCCAAGATGGCCACGCGCGCCTTCGCAGAACAGCGTGTATTTTGCGTGCAACTCCATTCCGAGTTGGAAGTTTTCTGTCGGCTTGCCGTCCTTGCCAATCCCCATATTGCCGGTGGCGACACCCTTCACCGAGCCATCGTCGTTATACAGCACTTCGGCTGCCGGAAAGCCTGGGAAAATCTCCACGCCAAGCGCTTCCGCCTGCTCACCCAACCAGCGCGTGAGATTCGCGAGGCTGATGACGTAGTTGCCGTGGTTCTTGAAGTTGTCTGGCAGTGCCCAGTTCGGTACGGCCCTCGCGTTGTCTTCTGACAAGAATAGGAAGCGATCTTCAGTAACTTCGACGTTAATCGGCGCCCCTTTTTCCTTCCAGTCGGGTATTAGTTCGGCGAGCCCACGAGGGTCCATCACCGCGCCTGACAGGATATGAGCACCGACTTCAGAGCCCTTCTCGAGAACGCAAACGCTGACTTCGGAGTTCAACGATGCGGCACGTTGCTTGAGACGGATCGCCGCTGACAATCCGGCTGGACCACCACCGACGACTACAACGTCATACTCCATTGACTCTCTTACTTGAGTCTGGAAGCCGGTCTCAACTGCCATAAATATACAACTCCGTCCGTGAATAAGATTTGTGAGGCGGCATTAAGATTGCACGCTGTAGCTAAATGCGCTTTTGATTTAAGGCGCTAAGCTTAATGCAGTGCCTTAACAAGTTCTGGTACAACCTCGAATAGGTCGCCCACGAGACCGTAGTCCGCCACACTAAAAATGGGTGCGTCAGCGTCTTTATTGATCGCTACGATGACGTGGGAGTCTTTCATGCCGGCGAGATGTTGAATCGCGCCCGAGATGCCAATTGCGATGTAGAGGCGAGGCGCGACAATCTTTCCTGTCTGCCCAACCTGATAGATATTCGAGGCATAGCCGGCGTCGACCGCTGCTCGCGATGCACCGACCGCTGCATTCAATGCATCGGCGAGAGGCGCAAGTACCGACTCGAAGTTCTCTTTGCTTCCGAGCCCGCGCCCACCTGCCACAATTACGTTAGCAGTCGTGAGCTCCGGGCGCTCGAGCTTGGCGGTCTCACGGGAGAGGAAGTGAGTAAGCTCCGAGGCGGGTGCCGCAGCAATTGTATCGAGAGCGGCGTTTCCACCTTCCCTCGCTGCGGCATCGAAAGCGGTGGAGCGAACTGTGATGACTTTGATCGGGTCGAACGATTGGACAGTTGCGATAGCGTTGCCAGCATAGATCGGGCGCTGGAACGTATCCGCAGAATCGACGGCGATGATATCGCTGATTTGGGCGACGTCGAGCTTTGCTGCGATACGAGGCAAAGCATTTTTGCCATACGCCGTCGCAGGTGCAAGTACGTGGGTATAGCGGTCTGCGACGCCGAGTACGGTCAACTCAATATTTTCGGCTACGCCGTCCGCCAATTGTGGCGCGTCTGCTAGCAGAACCTTTGCTACGCCCGGGATCTTTACAGCGGCACTAGCCACTGACTGCGCATTGTGGCCAGCCACCAGAATGTGTACATCGCCACCGATTTTCTGCGCGGCGGTTAAGGTGTTAAATGTGGCCGGATTCAGCGTCGTGTTGTTGTGTTCAGCAATAACAAGAATCGTCATTTCATCAGTCTCCGCAATTTCTCAAAGGACTTTGACTTCAGTCTTGAGTTTTGTCACGAGCGTTGCGACGTCGGACACTTTCTCCCCTGCCGAACGTTTCGGCGGCTCATTCACCTTGAGCGTCTTGAGGCGAGGCTTGACATCAACGTGCAATTCATCAGGTGTCGTAACTGCCAGTGGCTTTTTCTTCGCCTTCATGATGTTTGGCAGCGTAACGTAGCGAGGCTCGTTCAAGCGCAGGTCGGTCGTCACGAGCGCGGGGAGCGTCAACGCCAATGTTTCTGCGCCTCCATCGACTTCGCGTGAGACGGTCACTTTGCGACCCTCGACAACCACTCTTGATGCAAAGGTCGCCTGTGGCATGCCAGCGAGAGCTGCAAGCATTTGGCCCGTCTGATTCGAGTCATCGTCGATGGCTTGCTTGCCGACAATGACGAGGTCTGGCTCCTCTTCTTGAACCAGTGCATGTAGAAGTTTCGCGACGGCCAGCGGTTGCAGTTCGTGTTGCGTTTCCACGAGGATGGCGCGGTCGGCGCCCATGGCGAGTGCGGTACGTAGCGTCTCCTGGCATTGGGAGACACCGCAGGACACGACAAGAACCTCGCCTGCCGATCCGGCTTCCTTCAAGCGCACCGCCTCCTCAACGGCGATCTCGTCAAAAGGATTCATAGACATCTTTACCGCTGCAATGTCCACGCCTGTGTTGTCTGACTTGACGCGAACTGCGACGTTGTAGTCGACAACTCGTTTTACTGCTACCAGAACCTTCATCCTGACCTCCGATCCATCGATGATTGGGTGACCCGATGTCCACGTTTTGCTATCAGCGGTGGGCGTTCGCTCGTCTGTGAACCAGCCGGTCGGGCCGCTCTTCACCTGTACGCCGACCAACCTTGGGTTGCTCGAAGTCCTCCGAAGCCCGCGCGCCACGTTGATGTTGGGTCCGTTGACTGCGCCAGAAAAACTGCTGATAATAAAAAACTGACCACCTAGTATATATCGTGAAATTTGTGGCATGCAAGAAGGGGGCCGACTTGCAGCCACTTCACGCGGCGCTGTGTTTCCCGGCGTATGGGCTTGCGTGCCAAGCAAGGAAGTGTGCAGGGGGCAGAGGAGGAAACTTTTGACTTTGAGGCCAGTTGGTGCATACTGACCGGAGGGTCGAATTATTCTGCCTGGCGGTCGTAATTTTGTGCGCGTGACTCTTTCGCGGGGAAGGCGTGCGCGAAACATCGCACGGGCGACCGGGAAGGCAAGGGCAAACCCTAGCGTGTCGGAATGAAGTCGTGGCGTGGGGCGGCGGGTCGATGGCAGCGTGACGGGCGATCTATTCGGATGGAGAGATAAATGCATATCGTAGTAACACTGAAGCAGGTCCACGACCCCAATACTCCAGCGGAGCGTTTGGTACTCGGCGTGGATGGTAAGTCGCTGACGGGTCCCGCTGGCATGAGTGATGTGGCGAACGGGTATGACGTCAACGCCGTTGAAGAGGCACTCAAGGTACGAGAGGCGGTCGGTGGATCGGTTACCGTTTTGGGCGTCGGAGGCGAGACGCTAAAGGGACATCTTCGCCGTGCGATCGCGATGGGTGCCGACAAGGCGATTCACGTAGAAGGGACTGGCGGTATCGACTCGGACCCGACTCAGGTTGCCGCGCTTCTAGCCGCAGCTATTCGAACTCTGCAGCCGGTGGACCTCGTGCTTTGTGGGCGGCAATCATCTGATACAGATAATGGGCAGGTCTTGTTCCGCCTCGCTGAGCAACTTGGGTTTAGCGCGTTGTCGCCTATCAAGCAGATGCTTGAAGTTACGGCGGCTTCAGTTTGTGTCGAGCGGCTGACTGATGACGGTATTCAGCGAGTTCGATCGGCCTTGCCTGTCTTGCTGGGTATTTCGAATGAAGCGAATAAGCCTCGCTCGCCCTCGCTCAAGGGGGTCATGAGTTCCAAAAAGGCTGAGATTCCAACGCTTACGCAGGCAGATCTCGGTGTTGAGTTGCCAGCGCCGAGTATGGCCCTTCGGCGAATCTATTTTCCGGAGGTTGGCGTCGGACGCGCTGAGATTGTTTCGGCTGTGGATGGGGCGGCATCTGGTCGGGCCCTTGCCGACCGGTTGCACGAGGAAGGAGTGATCTGATGGCTGGCGTTCTGTTTTTTGGTTGCACTGCGAATGGCGCATTGCTCCCAGGCACACAAGAGGTCGCGGCGGCAGCGCTGCAACTCGCGCAGACTTTGGGCACATCGGTGGCAGCCGCTATTCTCGGCAGCGACATCGAGAAAGCTGCATCTACGTTGGGCGAGATGGCTGGGACAGACGTCTACTATGTGGATGACGTGCGACTCAAACCATATCTTGGCGACGCGTACATCGCTTCGGCACAGTCCATCATTGACGCAGCTTCGCCAGACTTTATCCTTTTCCAGCAGACCTCTGAAACCAACGAGTGGGTGCCGCGGCTAGCGGCGCGTTTGGACGCAGCACTGGTCACTTCGTGTAACAGTATTGTCGTCGGTGATGGCGGACCCATAGCGACGAAGCCGGTGAGCGGCGGAGCTGCAAATGCCGAGTATGTTTTTAACCGGCCGTTGCGCATGGCCATCCTCGCACCGGGTAGCTATGAGCCGTGCGAGCAGCAGGGCGGGGCGGGCACCCTTCATAGAATCGCCGCACCGGAAATCAATACTCGTGTCGAGGTATTGGAGGAGATTCCCGATCCGGTTGGTGCCGGTCCGCAGTTGAAGACTGCACGGGTTGTCGTGTCGGGTGGGCTCGGTATCGGCAGCAAGGAGAATTGGAAGCTGATCGATGACGCAGCGGCCGCGTTGGGTGCCGGGGTTGGCGGCAGCCGAGCCGTGGTGGAACTCGGCTGGATCCCACCTTCGAAGCAAGTTGGATTTAGCGGTGTAAAGATTCGGCCGGAAGTCTACTTCGCTGTTGGAATTTCGGGCGCGGTGCACCATCTCGCGGGCATCTCAGGCGCCAAAACTGTGGTCGCAATCAACAATGATCCAGAGGCGAACATCTACCGAGTAGCGCGGTTTGGTGTCGTCGGTGATGTGAAGGATGTTCTCCCCGCGTTTGTGGAGCGGGTGAAGGAACTGCGCTCCCAAAATGTTTAAGTGTGGCCATGGAAACGACATCTAAGCACGTGATTGTGGTGGGTGGGGGTGCTGCGGGTTGTGCTGCTGCTTTGGAAGCCGCCAGCGCCGGATTGCAGGTTACCCTGATCGACGAACATCCCCAGGAAGTATCGGCCATGAGTCTTGACGCGCCGTACTTCTACGGTGCTCGACTCCCGTCGGTCCTGTCGGATCAGGGTCTTGTCGCAGAGCGGGTACTGGGTTCCAATGAGCCGCTAATGGAGTGCCTCGAGGCAGGTGTCGACATCGTCACCGGCACTGCCGTATGGGGTAGTTTCCGTCCTAGCAAAAACAATACGTATCAGAAAGGCAACCAGATCGGGCTTGCCGACGCTGAGCGCAGCTGGCTGCTTGACTACGACTACTTGGTTATCGCCCCTGGCTCGCGCGATCTTGTCTTGTCGTTTCCAGGTTGGAATCTGCCAGGCGTTCTGGGCGCCAATGGTGCGAGCGCCTTGCTTTCGCGCTATGAGGCACTTGGGGGCGGAAAGGTCGTAATCCTCGGTAGCGGTAACTTGGCCTTGCGAACGGCCCAGTTGGCGCTCTCAAAAGGCGTCTCTGTCGCCGCTATCGTTGAAGTTATGCCGGCGATACAGGGCGACGAACGGTTGGCCGAGGAACTCAAGAAAGCAGGCGTCGCTTTTTATCTTTCAACGGCTGTCCGTCGAGCTATCGGTGAAACTGAGGTTAAAGGAATCGAACTCGTTGGCCTGGACGACTCGAGTCAACCGATCGACGGAAGCATCATTGATATCCCATGCGACACTATTTGCATGGCGTTCGCTGCGCTGCCGAACATTGAGTTTGCGTCAATCACCGGCTGCAAAACCGAGTTCAATCGCGCGCTTGGCGGTTGGGTGCCCGTTGTAAGCGCCAACATGCAAACGAGTCTTCCGAACGTGTTCGTCGTGGGCGATGGGGCTGGATTGACGGAGAGTATGTTGCTCGATCCCGCCGACGCAGAAGCGCAGGGTCGCCGAGCTGCACAATACATCGCGGCGAGCGCCGGTGGCGATGGGGCTTTGCCGGTCGATGCAGAGCCACGGATCACGTCCTTCAGTGTGGCGGCTAACTATCCGCCAACCGAATGGCTAGAAGCATTTGTGCGTGTGCAAGGTTTAGACGTTACCGTGTGCCAGTGCGAAGAGGTCTCTCGTCGGGAATTGCTCGATGTCAGCCCCCCGGGCTACCTGAAGGCAGAAAACCGGATCCCATGTGGCGGTCTTGCGGGACTCTCTGACGTTGGGAAGTCGAGTCAAGACCTTGTGAAACGACTAACTCGAGTCGGGATGGGCCACTGCCAGGGCAAGCGTTGTCGCGATCAGTCGTCCATGCTGCTGGCGAAGGCAGCAGGCAAGGCTTTGGAAGATATCACTCCCGGATCCTATCGCTGCCCGGTGCGCCCCATCCCTCTGCAAGTCATTGCGGACTACAACGAGAGTGAAGAGATGCGCGCCGGCTGGTTGTACTGGCCTGCTCCGCCAATCGACCACGAATGATGCGAACGAAGTTCAGTTGGTCGGTGTAGTAAGGGACGGTGCGAATGAATATGCAGAGGAATTTCATGGAAACCGCTGACGTAGCTGTTGTGGGGGCTGGGGTTGTCGGGTTGTCGACCGCATACTGGCTCGCAAAGGCCGGGGCGAAGGTCGTTGTATTGGACAAGGGTAAGGCTGCTTGGGAAGCGTCGGGTCGGGCCAGTGGGTATTTGAGCTTGCGTGGTGAAACCCCTATAGAAGCCCGTGTTGCTGCCGAAGCGGAGCGAATCTGGAATACCTTGGACGACGAACTCGGGTACGTGACCGAGTGGTGCCCTAAAGGCCGTCTGTGGGCAGCATTCCCGTATGAATGGGAAGACATGCAGGCAACATATGCGGCGTTCTGCAAGACGGATTTCCCGTTCCGGCTGATTGATGGAAAGGAAGCGCGAGAGTTGCTTCCCTATCTGAGCGAAACGGTCGTTGGAGGTATTCATACCACTCATGGTGGCCATGCCAACCCGCAGCGCACGGCGCAGGCGTTTGCGTGGGCGGGGCGCGATCGTGGCGTGGTGATCATGGAGAATTCCCCCGTACTATCGATCACGACATCGGGTGGTGCAATTACGGGTCTCAAGACGCCTGGCGGTGAAATTTCCACGCCGCGTATTGTGAACTGTGCGGGTCCACAGGCTGGCATGATTGCGGAAATGATCGGCGGTTATGTGCCGGTCGCTGCGGCTAGGCTTGAAGCAATGGTTTCTGCGCCTTTGCCACCTATGTTCACTTTTGCAATGATTGGGAACGGCGTGTCGGTACGTCAGACTCATCGTGGAAATCTCCATTTCAACGGAGGTCCACATGAATGGATCGACGTTGACTTGACGTCGGAGCCGGAGAAGCCGACTACGCCAATCATTCGCAACGCTGCTAGACGAGTGGCTGAACTGCTGCCATCAGCAGCCAATGCTCCGCTTCTGCGCTGCTGGGGTGGTGTTATTGATCTGACGCCCGATCATTCAATTGTCCTTGACAAGGTCGACGGGCCGGAAGGCATGTTTGTGGCGCTCACATCGGGTCACGGTTTTGGTTTGTCGCCGGCAATCGGAAAGGCCATGGCTGAGCTGACGCTGACAGGGGAAAGCAGCATCCCGATCAAAGAACTGGGTCTGTCGCGATTCGCGAAGCTGCCACGAGATTGGCGCAAGCAATTCAGGTGGGACGCAGGGAACTGCAATACCTGATGGTTAGTAAAAGCATCAACGGCCAAGCATCGGGTCTTGGCCGTTTTGCGCCGTGCACTAGCGGAAACCGGAATGCCGTCCTGGTGAGCGATGTCGCTTGACGGCCGGACCTTTTGCCAAGTGAAAGTCGGGGAGAGGCGGCCCCGAGGGCGATGCTGTCCCGTGCGTCATAACTTGCGGCTTGGGGCAATGAGCCATGCTTGGTCGTATGGGTAATGGCTTTTCGGGCCTGTATAATCGTCGAAGTACTGCAGATTCTCGCCTGGTGCGGCATTTCAGCCAGTCTCATGCGATTGTCGCCTGACGTGCGAGGCCCATTCGTCTTCCGACTTTACCCACTGCGTCCCCGCGCGGAGATTCACTCGCCTATGTTAAGAGATGCAGCGCGGCTTCGCAGGCCGCAGGAAGAGATTGCTTCGCGTTCGCCGGAGCAGTACACCGTCCCTTGGCATTCAGCGATGTTCGCGCCCATAGGGGCATTGTCGGGGGTGGCAGGCATCGTCGCACGGCTTCGAACTGCGATTGATCTGGGTTTCCTAGAAGATGGGGAATTGTTGCCGAAGGAGGCCGCACTAGCGGGCCAACTTCGGGTGAGTGCTTTTGCCTTGCGCGAGGCTCTGGCGGAACTGCGCGCAGAGGGATTGGTCGAGACGCGTCCGGGCCGAGGGGGGGGGACGCTAGTTCGCCGCCGCTCGACGGTTGTGCACCAGAATGCCCTGCGCTTGCTTTGCGATATGTCCTCAGTCTCGCTACGGGACCTTGCTGACTGGCGCGGTATGTTGCTTTCGGAGTGTGCAGGGTTAGCTGCGCGTAGATCCTCAGCGGCAAACCGCCGCAGATTGTTCGAGTATGCCAAGAGCATTAGAGGAGCAAAAACACTGACCGATGCAAGCCGAGCGCATGCTAGGTTTGATGTCGAACTTGCCTCGGCCGCGCAGTCTGTGCGGTTGACTTCGGCTCTTCTGGAAATCTATGAGAAGTACGCGTGGCTCTTTGGGCTTGCGCATGAGGACGAAAAATACCGAACCGGGGCTCAGCGGACGCTACAACAGATAACAGAGTCGCTCGAAGCCCGTGACGAACAGCGAGCGACCTCACTTGCGAGGTCGCTCGCATCCGAAACGTTTGATTATCTTGTTCGTCTTCGCCTGCAAGCTATAGCCGAGCAAGCGGTCTAGATGATATGGCAACGAAAAACTCTGAACTGAAGAATACATGCGCGAGCATAGCTGGCCAAATTGGCCGATTGCTCGACGAGACATTTTCGCAATTGGAGGCACTCGCCGCTAGCTATCGAGAGGACCTTGAACTGTTGTTAGAGACTGACGGGGTGATCGGGGCGAGGGATCTTCAGCCGGGTAAACAACGTATGGTCCGCGCGCTTGCCAATGCACATCCGATCGTCTCGAGCATGGGAGTCGTGATTGACACTGGTGTGACTAAAGCTTTGCCGCATTGGGTTGAGTGCATTGAACGTGGCGCCGATGGCGAAATCTATACGACAAAAAACGGCGTCATTCCATGGCGTGGCGCGTTCTACGATTATCTAAATGCCGATTGGATGAGTCTGCCTCGAGAAGGTCATCGTCGAGTTGCCGTAGGGCCATATGTCGACCTTGATCGCTATCTGTTGACCTTGTCTTGTCCGATCCAGACAGAAGAACGGTTTCTTGGCGTAGTCGTAGGCGATTTTCTGCTCGATGACTTCGAGCGACTGCTTGCTCCGCTTTTAAGCAAAGTTGATGTCGACGGTGGCGTGTTCAACAGTGAACATCGCGTCTTGGTGTCCAACAGTGCTACTTTTCCGGTGGGGGAACTCGTCGCGACGGCGAGGTTAAAGGGGAAACGGTACCCGTGTGGTGACGTGGGTTGGTACGTTGGCATTGCCTAGAAGCAATGCTTGGCGAGAGAAATATGCGGGCGATTGCCCGCATATTTCTTACTGGATTGTCCAGCCACCATCAACCACGAGAGAGTGACCATTCATGTAGCCCGAGTAGGGCGATGCCGCGAACATGATGGCATTGGAGATGTCGTCGGGTTGGCCTTTGCTTCCAGCAGGGACACGCTTTAGCGCATCAGGGTTGACGCCCACGCCGCGCATGGGGGGAGCGTCATCGGCAAGAATACGTGTCGAGTGCTTTCGCATTTCGGTTTGAATCATGCCGGGGCAGACTGCATTAACCTTGATGCCTTTCGCGGTCAAGTCACAAGCCATTTGGCGTGTAAGCCCGATCACACCGAATTTCGACGCGGTATAAGCCAAACCATCCGCACCGCCGACGATGCCCCCGACAGAGGCAACGTTCACGATGGTGCCGGTACCCCGCGGCATCATATTTTTCAGGACCGCCCGACTCATCAGGAACGTTCCCCTCAAATTGGTATTGAGGACCTTGTCCCACAGCGCAGCGGACGTCTCATTGACACCCGCGAATCCGTCAAAGATTGAAGCATTGTTGACCAACACGTCAATGCGACCGTATTTGGCCACGATTCTTGCGGTCACATCTTCAATCATGGCTTCGTTTTGCACGTCGGTTTTGACAAACTCCACCTTGAGATTTTCTTTTGCAAGAGAGGATACGACATCGTCACCCTCATCCTCGAGAAATCCAGCGATAATTACGCTCCCGCCTGCTCGAGCAAATGATTCCACCGTTGCTCGGCCAATCCCGGTCTCGCCGCCGGTTACCACAATAATCTTGTCTTTGAAATCAAACATTATTTACACCTTAAAGTCGAACGCGTTCAATTACATGCCACGGAGATTTCACTCATGCGCGTGTTTGACCACGATCAGCCGTGGCCGACGATGGATTTCACTTCGAGATACTCTGTCAGGCCATAAGCACCCGCTTCGCGACCGTTGCCAGATCGCTTGTAGCCACCAAACGGCGCGCGAACGTCAAAGTCCGGGCAGTTGACAAAAATAGATCCCGCACGCAGGCGTCGCGCAACCCGTCGGGCACGCTCGATGTTTCCAGACGAGACGTAACCTGCGAGGCCGTATTCGGTTGCGTTTGCAATCTCGACCGCCTGATCTTCGCTGTCGTAGGGAATCATCACCAGAACTGGGCCGAAGATTTCCTCGGAGGCGATCTCCATATCGGGAGACACGTCGGCAAAGATCGTCGGCTTGATGTAAAAGCCACGTTCGAGGCCTTCGGGGCGCCCGGGACCACCAGCGACAGCGCGCGCGCCGGCGGCAACGCCACCTGAAATGAGTCGCTGGATCTTTTCAAACTGGACGCGATTCGCAACCGGGCCCAACATCGTTTTCGGATCCGAAGGGTCGCCGACAGTGTGCTTGCGTGCCTCGTCCGCAGCAATTTCTACAGCTTGTTCGTATTGATGGCGCGCGATAAGCATCCGCGTTGGTGCGTCGCAAGTCTGCCCGCTGTTCCCAAACAGCGCGCGTACGCCGGAACGAATCGTGAAATCGAGATCGGCATCATCAAAGATAATGTTTGCAGATTTGCCGCCGAGTTCTTGCGTGACTCGCTTTACGGTATCGGCAGCTGCTTTGGCAACAAGGATGCCTGCACGCGTAGAGCCAGTGAAGGACACCATATCAATCCCCGGGTGACGGGAGATCGCTTCACCAACCGTCGGTCCATCGCCGTTCACCAGATTGAATACACCAGCTGGAAGGCCGGCTTCCTCTAGGATTTCAGCAAAGATAGTCGCATCGAGCGGCGCAATCTCGCTGGGCTTCAATACGATAGTGCAGCCGGCCGCCAGAGCATAGAGCACCTTACATACAACCTGGTTAAGTGGCCAATTCCACGGCGTAATAAGCCCAACAACACCGATAGGTTCCTTTGTAATTCGAGTGGTGCCAACTTGTTCTTCGAATTGATAGGTCCTCAGTATGTCGATGACGGTTTCGGTATGCAGTTCGCAAGACGCTACTTGCGCTTCGTTGGCGAAAGTGATCGGGCAGCCCATCTCACGCGAAATTAGGGATGCGATCTCTTGATGACGTCGCTGAAGGATTGGTAGAACGCGCTCAAAGAACGCAATCTTCTCCTCCGTCGAAGTTTGCGAATAGCTGGGAAAAGCTTGTTGAGCAGCCTTTACCGCACGATCCACATCGGCTTGCGTCCCCATCGAGATGAACGCAGTCGGTTCTTCCGTAGCTGGATTGATGACGGCTGCTGACCGCGGTTCGATAGGATCGACCCATTGACCCGCGATGTAAAACTTCAAGAACTTATCCATGGTTGTCTCGTGAACTATGGGAACTGGGAAAGAAGGCGCACGCTTCTCAATCTCAAAGCTGCGAGGCGCCAGGGAGGCCGAGAGCTGACGTCAAAGCGTGGCCAGCTTAGGAAGCATGCCGCTGTAATCTACGTCAGCAAATATTTGAAAGCAAGTATTATGAAGTGGATGCCCATCCAGTGGGCAAGGTCGCCCGGTGTCGGGTGCTCAAGAGCGAGGAACCCATCGTTGGCCTCAATGTACTCGATGGTCAGATTTTTGTCCGCATGATTCAGTTCCGCGGCGATGCCGTCGATGCGCGGGTGGCGTCACTTGGGGGGGGCGGACCCTGGCTAAGGGGCTTCCTATGGAACCCATATTGGGGAAACTACCTATGCTCGATGAGCCCCCTATGGGGCTCTGTTGGGATCTTTCGTTCAAAAAAAATAGTACTGAGTAGTCAATTTTACAGTACCATTGGTCTAAACAATGTCCGTGTCGTTCTTGTTACGAATATGAAAGACTTCAAATTGAGCGACCAGATTTTCGACTACATCGTCATCGGGGCTGGCTCTAGCGGGTGCGTGGTGGCCTCTCGGCTCTCGGAGGATCGTGACGCTACAGTGCTGCTCGTCGAGGCCGGTCCGGAAGACAAAAGCTGGACCATTGACATGCCCCTCGCAGTCGAAAGTCTCGTCTCTGGAAGGGAATTTAATTGGCAGTACGTCAGCGAGCCGGAGAAACATCTCGCTGGGCGGCAAGTCGACCATCCGCGGGGTAAGGTCCTAGGAGGATCGTCCTCAATTAACGGAATGGTGTACACGCGAGGCAACGCCCTTGATTACGATGGGTGGGCTGAGACCTATGGCTGCGCTGGGTGGGCCTACGCAGATGTTCTTCCCTATTTCAAGCGTTCGGAGACGTTTTGCGGAGAGGGGAATGACTATCGGGGGCGCTACGGTCCATTGCGAGTGACGCGACCGGATGTGGCTAAGGATCCGCTTCAGGCGGCTTTCATGGAGGCTGGAAAACAAGCCGGCTATCCAGCGACTGATGACTCCAACGCATATCAGCATGAGGGCTTCCACCCGAGCGAATGCACGATCTTCGGCGGACGCCGGTGGAGTGCTGCGCGCGCGTACCTGTCGCCGGACGTGCGACGTCGCACGAATCTTGAGATTCGCACCGAGACCTTAGCGGAACAAATTGTCTTCGCGGGACGCAAAGCGACAGGCCTTCGAGTTCAAAAGAATGGCCAAAGCAGCCTTGTTGCCGCCCGCAAGGAGGTCATCCTTTGTGCGGGCTCAATTGGCTCGGCTCAACTTCTGCAACTCTCAGGCGTGGGACCTTCCGATGTGTTGCGTGCTGCGAATGTCGACGTGGTGCATGAATTGCCAGGGGTTGGCGCGAACATGCAAGACCATCCGGATATCACGCTGCAGGTCGAATGCCGCCAACCGCTCGGTCTCGCCGCATTCACGAAGTTTCCGCGCAAGCATTTGGTGGGCGCGCAATGGTTTTTGACGAAGACTGGGGTCGCGGCGAGCAATCAGTTTGAAGCGGCCGCCTATATTCGGACCAAGGCAGGAGTTCGCTATCCCGATTTGAAGCTGGAGTTCTTGGGGCTGGCTTTCGCACCCGACACTTTTTCGCCATACCCAGGCCACAGCTTTCAAATTCATATGACGTTGATGCGCGCCGAAAGCAGGGGGCGGCTTGCGATCAAGAGCAACAATGCCACCGACAAGCCGTGCCTCACATTCAACTATCTTGAGGCAGAGGCTGACCGCGAGAGCTTCAGAAATGCTCTGCGTCTAACGCGCGAGATCGTTGAGCAAGAAGCGTTTGATCCCTATCGAGGGAAAGAACTGGCACCCGGCAAGGATGTTCAGACCGACGAACAAATTGATACGTGGGTCGCGTCTCGCGTTGGCACTGCCTACCATCCGTCTGGGACATGTCGCATGGGTCCAGCAACTGATGAGGGGGCAGTGGTGGAGCCGAATCTAAAGGTCCGGGGGCTGGAGAACGTCAGAGTTGCTGACGCATCGGTTATGCCCCTCATTGTGGCTGCAAATACAAATGCTCCGTGCATCATGATTGGGGAAGTGGCTTCGGATCTCATCCGTAATCGCAAGCTTCCTCCCGAGCCCCGACCCCATTTCGTTGCGGAAAATTGGGAGACGTCGCAGCGGTAGTGCGCTTTGCGCTGCACTAAGTCCGGTGTGTCCGCCGGGGTGGTCTAGGTGGAATGGAAAATATTGTCCAAGCGAGCCGCTCATCCTAAGGCTAAGAAAAGAGCCTTGACGCTGTCAGAGAACGCTCGGGGAAAAGATGTTCGGCGACAACCTTGCGGTGTCCCGATGGTAATCAACTGTACGAAGAGGTAGCGATGAACTCAGAGGTGTCTGGCTCGGCAATTCCCAAGGTTATGCGTGCAGTGTTGCTAACCGGCTTTGGTGGTATCGAGAAGCTTCAGTTTAGAGCAGACGTTCCGGTGCCGCATCCGAATGCAGGAGAGGTGCTTATCAAGGTCGGTGCTTGCGGGATTAATAATACTGACATCAACCTTCGCACGCAGTGGTATCACCGCGCAGCAAGCTCCAGCTTGACGGAAGAAGTCGGGCTGCGCGGTGTTCAGGGCATCACGGACAAGGCAGAAGAGGCGGCCGCCACATGGAAGCAGGAAGCGCTAGTCTTTCCGCGAGTCCAGGGTGCTGCAATTGCGGGTCGAATCGTGGCTGTTGGTGACGCCGTGATTGCGGGTCGTATCGGTGAGCGCGTTATCGTAGACCCACAGGTGCGCGACCGGTCTTTGCCAGAGAGAGCGCAGCTCGTTGCGTACATCGGCGGCGAACGGGACGGCGGATTTGCGGAGTACGTGGTTGTGCCCGCGGAGAACGCATACGCGGTCACATCGCACCTGACAGACGCTGAGCTGGCCACATTCCCGACCTCGTACGACACCGCAGAGGAGATGTTGGAGAGAGCGCGGTTGTCGGAGGGTGAAACGGTCGTTGTTACCGGTGCTTCAGGCGGCGTTGGAACGGCTCTAGTTCAACTTGCATTGATTCGCAAGGCGCGAGTAATCGCCATTGCCGGTCAATCGAAGGAGGCTCGCGTCCGAGCGCTCGGTGTGCACGAGTTTGTTCCTCGCGAGTCGGAGAGCATCAAGGCTGCAGTTGAGGCTATTGTCGGCTCGCAAGGTGTCGACGTTGTCGCAGACGTCGTCGGAGGCCCAGCGTTTGGCGACTATCTGAAAATTCTGCGTCGCGGAGGTCGATATACGACCGGTGGTGCGATTGGCGGACCGGTTCAGCCGATGGACCTTCGCGATTTGATCTACAAAGACATCGAAATGTACGGGATCACTTGCCCGACGCCGTCGACTTTCGCGCGAGTGATTTCACATGTTTCATCCGGGAAGTTGCGCCCCCTACTCGACAAAGTGTATCCGTTAGACGAACTTGCTCAAGCGCAAACGGATTTCGTCAAGCGAACGCATGTAGGCAAATTTGTCGTCGAACCGACACCTTCCGCGAGTGGTATCGCGAAATGAGAGGGCGCGTGCTGGCGAGACGTTTCACGATGTCGTTGTGACAACTCGCTACATTCGGGAATGTTCGCGTTCGATGGAGAGTTTTTCCTGTTGACCGAAGGTACCAACAAGTATATTTTGCATACTGATTGGTCAGTGTTTGCGAGCGTAACTCTGGGGAGTGATACATCGCCCCCAGAGCAGGATGGACGCGGACAGTCGGGTCTGGGACTCAACCGAAGATAGGATGTGTGATGAAGACTGAACTTGGTACCCAATTTGGGATTGATGTACCGATCTATGCGTTTTCCCACTGTCGTGATGTCGTCGCGGCGGTCACGAAAGCGGGCGGGCTGGGTGTCCTCGGTGCGGCGTGGATGACGCCGGACGAGTTGGCCATGTCGATTGATTGGATCGAAAAGCAGGTAGACGGCAAGCCCTTTGGCGTAGATCTCGTTTTTCCGGGTACGGGCGGCGACGAAAAATCGCCTGAGGAATATCTAAAACAAATCCCTGAAGGTCATCTGTCGTTCGTTAAGAAGCTCTTGGACGACGCCGGAGTTTCGGACATGTCCGAAGCGGATCGCAATGCGTACATGGCTGAATACGCCACCAAGATGGCCATGACGAATAAGAAGAGCCAGGAACAGCTCGACGTGGTTCTTAGCAAGCCCGTCAGTTGTGTGGTGGGCGCCCTCGGGGTCACGCCGGACTGGGTGGTCAAGCAAGCTCACTCTCGCGGGATTAAGGTTGGCGCGCTGGTTGGGAGTGGTCGGCATGCAGCCAAGCAGAAAGATGCCGGAGTCGACTTCTTGGTCGCTCAAGGCACGGAGGCCGGTGGCAGTGTGGGCTCCATCGCATCGATGGTTTTGTGGCCACAAGTGGTCGAAGGCGCCCGCGGCTTGCCAGTACTTGCGGCGGGGGGTGTGACACGTGGTTCTCATATTCTTGCGGCATTGGCGTTGGGATGCCAAGGCGTTTGGATCGGCTCGCTGTGGCTCGGTACCGCCGAGAGCGATCTGAACATGGAGATGCGTGAAAAGCTGTTCCGGTCGGAGTCGGAGGACGCCACGCTTAGCTTCGCAATGACGGGGAAACAGTGTCGCATTCTCAACACGGATTACATGAAAGCATGGAATCGGCCTGATGCTCCTAAACCTTTGAAGTGGCCGATGCAGTCAATTCTGGGTGGCTACCCGTTCAAGCGAGCGGAGCGTTCACACAATATGGACTATTGGAGTTACTCGGTCGGTCAGGCTATTGGCGATATGAAGGGACACACAACGGTCAAAGGCGAGTTCGAGCGTCTCTTGAATGAGTATTTGGAATCTCTTGAGGCGCTGAACGCGCGGACCTCCTACGAGTAAGAAAGCCATGGATGGCTGCTGCGCGACCGGTGCATCCTCGACCGAGGATCAAAGGCAATCTGCGATGCTCAAATTGCTTCTCGACGAACGTCGGTCGTGCAGAGCTTTCAAGTCCACCGTTTTGCCTCGTGCCACTATTTTGGATATCTTGGCGGCAGCGCAGAAAACGGCATCGGACTGCAATATACAGCCGTGGCGAATCCGGATCATTAGTGGTAATGCGCTAGACAGGCTTCGTCGTGCCATGTATGAGCGCGCGCTCAGCGGAGCATCTCTAGTATCAGATGTACCACCAATCGCCAGCTATTTTGGTGTCTACCAAGATCGCCGGCGCGACTGTGGTTGGCAGCTGTACAGCGCTCTTGAGATAGCACGTGGGGATCGATTTGCTTCTGGGAAACAGGCGCTTGAAAATTTTCGCTTCTTCGGGGCTCCGCACTTAGCGCTGGTTACCACCCCCGCCTCGCTTGGTGTGCGTGGCGTGTTGGATTGCGGGGGGTATCTAACCACATTCATGCTTGCAGCTAGTGCTTTGGGTGTGGGTACCGTTCCGCAAGCGTCAATCGCGTATCGAGCCGACGTAATTCGCGAACAGCTTGGGATTCCTGCGGACGAGCACGTTGTGTATGGCGTGTCTTTTGGATGGCCAGACGAGTCTCATCCGGTCAATAGCTACCGAACTTCACGTGCACCTCTCGAAGAAGTTGTCGATTTCATCGACGTGTAGATCAAAACGTCTACTCGTCAACTTCAAAAATGGTACGTGCATATGGCCAGGTGTTCGAAGGATCCGCATCCGCAGTCGCGTCAGTATCGTAGCGCTTGAGATTGATATCGTACCCATGACATCCGAACCGTAGGCCATTTTGGTGACGGGCCTTAGGAATGGCGAATCGCCGGTGGACGTTGCGGGGTACTACGCAGGCGTGCAACGAAGTAGATCCAAGTGGTGCCAGCCCTGTTGGAGTTGGCGCTAGGAGGTTGAGATGTCGTTGAATGTGACCATCCAAGGCTTTGTTGCGTCCGTGGCCATTAACCGTCCTGAGAAACTGAATGCGCTCGACCTGGCAGCGTTCGCAGAGATTGGAAGACTAGCTGAAGAGCTCGATCGTGATGAGCGCGTGCGAGTTGTTGTCTTTCGAGGTACAGGCCATCAGGCATTCAGTGCCGGCGCTGATATTTCCGAGTTGGTCGACATTACGAACGACGAAGCTCGAGATCGGGCCAAGTGCCGGCAGGCAGCGCTACAGAAGCTCGAGGATATGTCGAAGCCCACAGTTGCTGTCATGAGCGGTTATGCGCTGGGCGGTGGCGTGGAACTAGCTCTGGCATGTACCTTCAGGATCGCAACAGCTGACGTCAAAATTGCGTTTCCGGAGGTCAAGATCGGGCAACTGCCGGGGGCGGGGGGTACCCAACGGCTTCCACGGTTGATAGGACGTTCGCGAGCGCTCGATATGATGCTTACAGGGCGGATGATTGGAGCAGAGGAGGCGTTAGGTTTTGGCCTCCTCAACCGTGTGATTGACGATCCAAACTGCGACGCCGATGCCTTCATTGGGCAGTTCACGTCACTGAGTCCGGTTGCACTAGCTGCTATTAAACGTGCAGTGCATTGGTCAGAGGGCCCACTCATGAAGGGGCTCGAGATGGAAGTTGATCAGCTGTACGAACTAAACAAGAGTCTCGACGCAGAAGAAGGAAAGCGTGCCTTCCTTCAAAAGCGCCCTCCGGTGTTTGTGGGGCGCTAGCTATCAGTCGATTCCACCGGATTGGAGCCTGAGTCGATTCAGCGGCGTTAGTGGCATAAATGAGATGGGGACGCTACCCCATCGCTAGAGCCAACGCAGTTAGGTCATAAACGAATTTTCTGGTCGGCAATTGACGAGTGCGCCGAATTGAGGGGTATAGCATGAAATCATCTGAATACATTCGGCATGACGCGCTGGGCTTGTCCGCGTTGCTTAAGGAGGGATCTGTTTCTCCAGAGGAGCTGATGAACTGTGCGATCGACGTTGCGATCAAAGTCGATCCCAAGATTCACGCTCTATGCTACGAGGACTTTGATGGGGCCAAAGCGCAAGCGAGAGTAGCGAGATTGAAGGGGCCATTCAGCGCGGTTCCCTTTTTGTTGAAGGACTCCGCTCTTGCCTCGAAGCAATTCCCGACGAGCATTGGATCTAATCTGTTTCGCGATATCGCGTTCAAGTACGATTCGACCCTCGTCGAGCGATTCAATGAGGCAGGACTTATTTCTTTCGCTCGAACGACAGTGCCTGAACTTTGTATGGCGCCGACGACGGAGGCTGTTGCGAACGGACATCCTACGAAGAATCCTTGGGATCTAACGCGTTCATCTGGCGGATCGAGTGGCGGTGCGGCAGCGGCAGTGGCAGCTGGTATTGTTCCGATCGCGCACGGCAGTGACGGAGGCGGTTCCATCCGAATTCCGGCATCCTGCTGCGGCGTGTTTGGTTTGAAGCCCTCACGCGGCAGGATCCCGATGGGGCCATCGCGTGGTGAAGGCTGGGGCGGGCTCGCTGTTGAAGGGGTTTTGTCAAAAAGTGTTCGTGATACAGCTGCAGCCTTGGATGCCGTTGGCGGCTGTGAGGCGGGCGCTCCTTATGCTTCACCTTCCGCGCCGGCATCATATCTGGACCTTCTGAGTCGTGATGTTGAGAGGCCGCTGCGCATTGCAAAATGGACCTCCGCATTTAACAACATTCCGGTTGCGCGGGAGTGCATCGAGGCCGTCGAGTATGCGGCGGGATTGCTCAAGCAAGCAGGCCATGAGGTGGTGGACACGCAGCTCCCGCACATCGACTATGACGAACTGGTCCATGCCCACATTACGGTACTAATGGCGAACGCGTACTCGTCTATCGCAGGCATGGTGAAGGAGGGAGAGGGGAATTGGCAGGGGCGTGTTGAGCCGGCAATCCTTGATGCGTATAAGCGAGGTAGGGAGTTGGGTGCAGCTGAATATGTATCCGCGATAAATACTTTCCACAGCGTAGGCCGGCGGATGGCAAGAGGCATGAAGGATTTCGACCTTGCCTTGACCCCTACGCTGACGCAACTCCCGGTGCAGTTGGGACAACTGTCGATGGCGACTGACTTTCTATCTTTCCGTCAAAAAGTTTCGAAGTACACTGCCTTCTTGACGATCATCAATGCCTCAGGACAACCTTCGGCAAGTGTTCCATCCTACTGGACTAAGGGTGGTTTACCAGTTGGTGTTCAGCTTATTGGTCACTTCGGGCGGGAAGATCAGATTCTCGTTGCGGCAGCGCAAATGGAGTCGCTCGCTCCTTGGTCGGGTCGGGTGCCGGAACTTTGATGATGCCTCGCCAGGGCTCGCCAGTTATCCGAGACGACTCCAGCTGGGGAAACACCCCGATTTGTGGTGGAACGTGCGTTACGTGGACCGCGGAGTTGGACGTGCTGCGTGTCTGTGAGAAGTAATCCGCCGGCGCCAAGTCCAAGAGGATGTCGATCGCCCACGCGCAAGGCTCTCTGCGGATACTGCTTGTTTGCGCTCGCGCGGGAAATACATATGGCCTCAAGGCCGTGCCGCACTGTAAAGAAAATCCAGTCACCGGTCTCCAACACTAGGGATCGGAGCACCGGCGCCGCGACACGCTGAATGGCGTAGCTCGGCTCAGCTGCCAGGCCCACCGCGTAGGCTTCCGGCCCGAGCCGGTACCGTCTCGTCGCCGGATCCTCAACGAGGGGATCCTGTCTTTCGTCAACAAGACCGCCGCGTGCTACGGTGCTCGAGTAGGGATGACTGCCCGGGAATATGTGTCGCTCCTTCAAACCACGCTTGCATTGAAAACTACGGGCACATCGGTACGCGCAAGCGAAGCGTGAAGGTGATCGGAGATTTGGGCAGGTAAACCGCGGAAGAAGGCTGATAGCGATAGCGCGCCCTTGTCTGCGCACGAAGTGCCAGGAAATGGACATATCGGGATTTTTTGTGTGTGAGGCATAACTTGTCGACAAGGAGCGTGTATGCCACGCTTGTGCCAAGGTTCGAAGTCACCAGGGCAAGTAGACGGTCGGTTACCGACCCGAGGTCCTCATGACAGCGCAGCGCACTCCCGTCGGAATTGCGCGTCCGTGGCCGGAGCGGCATGGCGTTCCACTCGCAATGTCTTTCATCAACTTGGGGATAAGCAATGCTTACCGCAATCAATCAGCCTGGGATGTCCTACCCCGGCATTTCTCAAGCGACTCAGGGTTCCGGCGACGTCCTGGTGTTGGGCGGCCACGTCTCATCAGACGAAAAAGACAATTTCGTCGACGGCGACTTCGAAACGCAGGTGCGAAACACGTTCCGAGCGCTCGAACGAACGCTGCGAGCTGCTGGCGTGGGCTTCGAAGCCGTCGCCCGCTTCACCTACTACGTCCCGGATTTTGAAGAGAACCTTCTGCCCATCTTCAAGCGGGTTCGGGCTGAGTTCATTACAGGTCAAAATCCGCCGGCGAGCACTTTCATCCCGGTCGTCAAGCTTTTCGATTCGCGGGCAAGGATCGAGGTCGATGGTATTGCCGTAGCCCCCGGGAAGACTCGCATCGGCTAAAAGTGGCGGCGTTGGATTTCGCCGTGAAAGAGCGCGAGGTGCAAGCCCCATGTTACGCCTGCAGCTCGTTAGGACGCGTAAAACGCGGCGCGGACGATGACCTATGCCCGCTCCCGCGCAACGCCACGCAAATCGTGGGCAGTATAGTGATATCAGAAGGAGGTCCGTCGTGCCGTCAAGACATCTCGTGGATCCAGAACTCAGTGCGCTTATTGAGGAAGAGGCCTCGTCCCCGATCGATCTTGGCACGCTGCCGCAGTCGCGGGCCGTTATGGCGGAAAGCATCGGCGTGTGGTTTCCCCCTCCGCCAGATGGGGTAGAAATCGTCGAGCGCATGATCCCTGGGCCGGCCGGTGCGCCGGATGTGCGCGTGGTCATCACACGGGCGAAAGGGAGCGGCAATGGTGGCCCCGCTTTTCTTCACATCCACGGTGGTGGCTACGTCATGGGCTCGCCGGAGATCAACCTTGCTATCGACGCGGCTTATGCGCTCGAATTGGGCGCGACTGTAGTGTCCGTGGGCTATCGTTTAGCACCAGAGACCCCGCATCCCGGACCGCTGGAGGACTGCTATGCCGCGCTGAGCTGGCTCAACGCCGAGGCAGAAGCGCTAGGCGCCGACCGAGGTCGGATCGTCGTCACCGGCGAGAGCGCCGGCGGCGGCCTTGCGGCGGCGTTGGTACTCCTCGCCCGCGACCGGGGCGAAATCTCCATCGCTTTCCAGCATCTGGTCTACCCGATGCTCGATGATCGCACGGCCGTGTGCGCAGAGCCGTCGCCTTATCTAGGTCAGTTCGTTTGGACACAAACGAACAACTTCTTCGGATGGACGTCACTGCTAGGCAGACCTCCGGGTGGCACGGATGTGTCAGCTTACGCTGCAGCGGCGCGCGCAGACAATGTCGAGGGACTTCCGCCCACCTTCATCGCCTGCGGGGCGCTAGATCTTTTTCTACTGGAGAACATGGACTACGCACGCCGGCTGATGCTAGCGGGTGTGCCGACCGAGCTTCACATCTATCCGGGCGCCCCGCACGGGTTCGATCTGGTCGATACCGCTCAAGTCGCCCGAGCCTATATTCGCGATTCGATGTCCGCGCTGAAGCGGGCGGTGGGCGACTGAGCTAGCGCAAACGAGGCCAGCTTTCGCTCAACGCGCTCGGGCCTCAGCGTCAGCAACGCAGCCTTTGAGCGCTCTCCAACTCGTCTACCCAGGCAGTTACGCGTTAGCCGCCCTCACAACCTTCGTCGCCGTTTTGCGCGCGGTTGTTGTCTTGTTCGCGGCCAGCTTAGCGGCTTGAGCGAACATGTAACCGCTGGTCAAAATAGCCACGTAGCAATCGGCGATCTCCAGCGCGGAAATCGGACCTTGCTCGTTGTACCAACGATACAAAGAATTGCACATCCCCAAAAATCCCGCGACAGCGATATTCAGGGGGATGCACGGAACACGCCTTTCTTGACGCCGTCCTTGTACACGCCATTTGATGACGGCATCGTACTCGCGCCGACGCTGGACGTGGAGCTTGAGCGGCCGTGCAGACCTGCTTCGTGCATCTGATTCGCAACAGCTTGGAGTACGCGAGCTGGAAGGATCGTAAAGCCATCGCGCATGCCTGCGTCCGATCTACACAGCAGCAAGCGCTGAGGCGGCCCAACAGGCTCTGCACGCCTTTGCCGATGGGCCCTGGGGCGCCAAGTATCCGGCCATCGTGCAATCCTGGCAGCGCGCCTGGGAGCACGTCACGCCGTTCTTCGAGTTTGCACCGGAGATTCGACGGGTCATTTATACAACCAATGCGATCGAGAGCCTGAACATGCAGTTACGCAAGATCATCAAGACGCGCTGTCACTTCCCCAATGACGAGGTCGCCATCAAGCTACTTTGGCTGGCACTGCGCAATGTGCTGGCCAAGTCCGTGCGGGCTGCCGTCGACTGGAAATCGGCCATGAACCAGTTTGCTATCCTGTTCGGCGACCGCTTCACGATGGCGCGCGGGTAACGATTTTTTAACCGCCTCGCCCACAAAAATGCGGACAGGTTCCATCCTGATGCAACTGCGTGCCTGGCTTGACGAACAGCGACGGCGTGTCCCCGAGGCATCGGCCAGCGCGCGGGCCATCGACTACAGCGTCAAGCGGTGGCGGGCGCTCGTGCGTTACCTCAATGACCCAGCGGTGCTGATCGACAACAACCACGTCGAGCGACAAATCCGTCCGGTGCCACAAATGACTTGCGACGCGATGTCGATCCCAGCTGTCAAAAAAGTGATGCGCTGGACCACGACAAGTCACAGGAATAGATTTTCACATTACCTCAAGGGGTCGCATAGCCTTCTTCAACAGCGCTTTGGCGATCTTTGCCGCGATGTCCGATGAGGAGGTCGAATCGATCATGCGGGCCAATGCTGAACGCTACGGCGCCGTGTACACCAATATGTCGGCGACCACTGTGCGCAAGCAGGTCGCGGAGACGAGGGCGCGCGGCTACGCGTTCATCCCGGGAACATTGGCGCCGGGGTTTCGGGGCATTGCTGTGCCTTTGCTGCAGGAGGGCGGCAATCCGATTGCAGCCATCGTGCTGGTCTCCACGCCGGCGCGACTTAGCGATGCGCGTCGCGCGGCGCTGGGCGACCGGATGCAGAAACTCGGAAAGGAAGTGATGAATAGTGCGCGCGTCTTGAGCGACGATTCGACGGATGAATCTCTCTTCCATCAGGCCGATTGAAGTCACTTTCAAAAGGTCGCGAGTCGAATGACGCGTTAGCGATGAATTGACCGCGAGACGTCAATTGCGACATCGCCAAATGTGTCGGCGTGGCAGGGGCGTCCGCGCAAAGCCCCCAGGGTGATGCCCCAAAATTGCGCGGCAAGTTAGGGAAAGTACTGTAGGGGCTCGTCGTCGCCCGGCTGGATCGGTTCTCACCGTCATGCTTGCGCTGAGGGCCCAGAAAACTCTTGTATAAAAACTTTTGCTCCCTTAAAGTTCACCTCATCGTACTTGACGTTCTTTTGATTTGACCAACGAGTACGTAATGTGCAGCGGGAGGGGCGGCCGCTGGGAGAACGGCTCTTGGTGACGGTGATTCGTCATTTGCATGGATGTGAGTTCGCGTTCTCGTCGCTGGTTTGCTCTTGTCGAGCCAGGCGTTGACAGGACGCAACCGGCTTGCTGGGCCGGAGGTAGACCATCTTGGAACGAAAAGCGGGAGAAGGAGTGTGAGTACGTTGATCGACAGTAAAGAAGGGGCCGCGCTGCCGGAGTTCGCAACACCTTCCGGCGAGAATCGTCCCGCCACGCTTTCCGGGCAACTGGGGATGCTGGAAATCGTATTCACCGTGTTGGCGTATAACGCTCCACTAACCGTTTTCACCGGCATGGGTGTCATGCTTACCCTCGGCAACGGGCTGGGCGCTCCAGTCACGTATCTGATCGCTGGGGCGCTCATTCTGATTTTCTCCGTGGGGTTTACTGCAATGTCTAAGCACGTACCCAATGCGGGTGCGTTCTATGCATACATTACCGCAGGGATCGGGCGACCTCTGGGACTTGGTAGCGCGCTGATGGCGATGCTTGCCTATGGCTTTATGATGACTGGCGTCTATCTCTATGCCGGAATAGTCTACGCTTCGTTAGTGAAGCATCTGTTCAATGCAGAGCCGCTTCTTTGGTGGGGATATTCGCTCATTCTGCTTGCCGCAGTTGGAGTGTTTGGCTATTTGCGTATTACGTTTTCGGCGCGCGTTCTCACGCTCGCTCTCATCTGCGAAGTGCTGATCGTATTCGTATGGCAGATCGCCGTGGCTGCGGCTAAGGGAGCAGCCGTAGTGTCGCCATCATGGCTGACTCCTAGCGCTGTTACATCCGGTTCTGTAGGGCTCGCCCTGTTGTTTGGGGTGACCTGCTTCGCTGGGTTTGAGGCTACCGCCGTGTTCCGAGAGGAGGCTCGTGATCCGGAGGTGACTGTTCCACGCGCGACGTATTGCGCGATCTTGGTCATGGCCATCCTGTTTAGCTCCGCATCATATTTTTTGATTTGCGCGTTCGGTCCTCAAACCGTCCTGGAGAGGGCTGCAGCGGACCCGTCGCAGATATCCCTCAACGCTATCGGCCTCTATCTGGGCAAGGCTGGTTTAGAAGCCGTCAATGCTTTGCTATGTTCGAGCGTTTTTGCCTGTTTGCTCGCCCTACACAACATCCTTTCTCGATACATCTATTGCTTGGGGCTCGACGGCACGTTTCCACGCACCTTGGCGACTGTACATGAACGCCATGGTTCGCCTCATCGTGCCTCAGTAGTGGTAACCGGCTTGATGTTGCTTATTTTGATCGGTGTGATAAAGAGCGGATTCGAGCCATTTGGTGCGTTTGCCATCCTCACCGGAGTTGGCGGGTATTGTTTGCTACTCCTACTGATTTTGACGTCATTGTCGGTGCTAGTGTTCTTTGTCCGCGATATGAAAGGTCAGAATCTTTGGAGAACAAGGGTTGCGCCTATAGTGAGTTTCTTTCTCCTTTCCTTTGTCGGTTGGCTGGCGACGAAGAATATGGAAGTTTTGACCGGAAATGTGCAGGTTGCTCAGGCTCTGATTTCTGTGGTTTTCGGAACGCTCTTGATTGGTGTCCTTTATGCGCGGTACTTGAAACGGGCGAGGCCGGAAATCTATCGTGCTATCGGAAGGCAGGTGATTTGATGTGCCTCAGGCCATCGGTCGCATAACCCGGGCGGTCATTCGTAGTGCGCGTTTCTTAACTTCATGTTGGCCGTGGCCGTGGCCGTGGTCGCGTCGTCGAACGTTAGCGATCGGGCGTGCGCCCGCGCGCCGGTCCAATGACTGATATTCATTTAAGGAATCGAGATCGTGAACATTGCAGTTGAGCAAGACAAAAAATATGGTGGGCACGCCGAGGACTCGTTTAGGGTCGTCGAGACGCAGTACGGCAAACTGCGCGGCCGCGTGAGCGAGGGGCTGGCATCCTTTCTAGGCGTTCGATACGGCGCCAACACTGCGGGAGCGAATCGTTTCATGCCGCCGCAGCCCGTCACGCCCTGGACCGGCATCCGCGATGCACTCGTGCTCGGCGATCACTGTGTGCAAACCAACCCCGACTTTCCGGTTTGGCTCAATCCCGGCCCGGCGAGCGAAGATTGCCTGACGTTGGACGTCTTTTGCCCGGCGAGTACCACTGCGTCATCACAATTGCCGGTCATGGTGTGGCTCCATGGCGGTGGCTATTCGTTCGGCTCAGGCTATGCGCCTGCGTTCAATTGCGGCAATCTTGCCAAGGGTGGCAACGTTATTACGGTGGCGGTTAATCATCGTCTGCACGGGTTCGGCTATACCTACCTGGGCGACGACGAACACTTCGGAACGTCGGGCAATGCAGGCCATCTTGACATCATCGAGGCGCTCAAGTGGGTGCAAGCCAACATCGAGCGCTTCGGCGGTGACGCGAGCAACGTCACCGTGTTCGGTCAATCGGGGGGGGGCGGCAAGATCACCATGCTCTGCGGTATGCCCGCTGCGCGAGGTCTGTTCCACAAGGCCATCCTTCAGAGCGGCTCGATAATGAAAATCCGAACCGCTCGTGAAGCGTCGATGCTGACCGATGCCGTTTTCGATACCCTGCAACTAAAACGAGGCGATATCCGAGCGCTGCAGGCCGTGCCGACCGACACACTTGTTCGGTGCTTCGACAAAGTTGCCGAGGAAACCAACACCAACTACACGCCGTACCTCGCGTTTGGCCCCACGGTGGACGGGCGAGTTATGCCTGAAATGGTCTGGCGCGACCAGGCTCCCGATTTCGCGCGCGACATTCCGTTTCTAATCGGCGTGAACTCCGACGAGGGGGCGACGTACGTTGGACTCGACATGTATGGTCCATTGAAAGCGGATGTGGACATCGCAAGACTGTGCGCGAAAAGTCAATTGCAATGGAACTTCAGTGTCGAACAACTGGTTCCCCTGGTCCGAAAGTATCGCGAATTGATGCCCCATCTTTCCGACCCGGAGATGGCTGTGCGGGTCGCATCCGATGTCAGCTTTCGGAAGGGCGCCACCATTCAGTCGGAGCTCCTCATTGCACGTCAGGGGGCGCCGGTCTACATGTATGAATGCGCGTGGAAGACGCCGTGCTTCCGGGGGAAATGGGCCGTCCATGGGGTGGAATTGCCCTTCATCTTTGCCCTCGGCGAATACGGTACGGCGTGGGACGGAGAGGATACCGATGCGCTGCGCGCTGCGGCCGATCCTGACAACAAGCGAGCCGTTGTCGGCCGCCTTATGTTCGACGCGTGGGTAAACTTTGCTCGAAGCGGAAATCCTTCGACGAAGGATTTGCCTTGGCCGACCTACGATTCCTCTTCGCGCACGACCGCGGTCTTCGGCCCGGAGTCGAAGACCGTCGATGATCCTCAACGAGAAGTTCGAGATCTCTTGCTGGGCTTGTGAGCGGGCCTCGGCATTCTCCACTCGCAACAAGGCTTGTTTGACCAGGGACCTGCTTTGGTCCTTGGCAGGCGAGCATGAGCCTCAAGCCGCCACCCTTGTCAACGCCGCACTCGGCGTTGACGAAGCGCTCCCACCTAACTCGGGGTGATCGAGTGGACCGTACATCGCGAATTCGGCAAGAGAGAGAACACGGGCAAGCCGATAGGGACCGGTCTCGTGGTGCATGGCGCAGGAATGGACAAGCGCGGGTTCGTAGCGATCGAGATCTTCGGATCCATGAAACTCGGCGAATACGAAGTCGGCCCCGAACAATTTGCATCTTGCGCTGCCGGATATCACGCCGCCACCGCGCTCAGTCGTTGCCAATCGATCAGGTTGGTCAAGCGCACCAACGGATGCTCCAGATTGGTCTGCTCGCCCAACGGTTGCCGGAACAACTCGCTGCTGGCCGCTACAGATGTCTTCGGGCCCGTCCAAATCTCGTCGGAATTCGCAGGATGACTGCACCAATCTGCACGTCTCCTGCAATTTCGACAACACGACTTCCGCTGCAAAGCCTTGTGCTTTAAGGCTCTGTGGATTGTTCAGGACCGACTACGAAGCATCGATTCGCGGGTACGCGACAGAAGAGGGCTTCGACTTGACGTTCTTTCTGGAATCCGCTGGCGGCGCCCTCATGTTGATCAGCCGCCGTCGCTTGAACGTAGAGCACCAGGTCGAGACGGTGGGAGAACAGCTGCGCGCGATGATGCCTGGGATCGAGGCCAACAAATTGGTCGGCAAAAGTCGGAACTGAGAGCGCGTGGTCGACACCATAGCAACGAATCAGTGCCGCGCCGCCGCTCTGGATGTCACGGCGGTCGGCATTGATCTGCGACTCAGGATGCGACGGCGCAGGCGAAAGACTTCGTCAGCGCCCAGTTCGAATGAACGATTCGCCATTTCTTATTGATCAGGCGGTATATCTCAGTCGAATTCCATGCTCTCAGCAACTTCTCACCGCCCGACTCGTCTGCAACGAAGGTGTTGAGGTTGTAGCTCAGCACCGCTAGGTCACCAGCATCACTGACGATCACGTGCGGGTTGAGATACTCGCTCCGCACGATGTGCGGGTTGCTGTAGATCTTCGAAATGTGTGCCACGACCGTGGAGCGACCGACAAGCAACGTTTCTGTCACGGGGTCGAAATAGCTGATGTCCTCATGGTAGTTCTCAAGATAGCCGCTACTGTCGCCAGAACTCCATCGCTCATTGAGCGAGCGTTCCAGCGTCATGAGTGTGTCGCCGATCTGTTTCACGTCTACTGTCATGTGGGCTCCTATTATTGCTTCCGCGAAAAAGGTTTCGGCCGGCAGGCATCGACATCGATGTGTGCCGGGCCTCCGACGTCAGTAAGCCGTCGCCCCCCAGTGTTGAGCGGCTACTCGTCGTTTCCTCGACGGCACTGATAAACAATTTTGACGCGCAGTGCTATCGAGCGCATACTGACTATACAGTCTAATTTTAATCCTTAGTGGTCGGATCGCAAGATACGGCGATCTACGCTAGTGCGCACACTTTTTGTTCACGGCCAGGCCTGTTGGCCCCTCTGATGCTGGCACGACGGCCATCGCAAATGGAATGACGGAAAGGTCTGCAATGAGTGATCTCTCAGAGCCCGCAGCCGCTCGCCAAACCACAGCGAGCACGAAATCACATCTGGTCAAGCTCGATCGCGTCGGGAAGGTATATGGCGATCATCGCGTCCTGCATGACATCAGTCTTGAGATTGCCGCTGGGGAAGTCGTCGCAATCATCGGCCCGAGTGGCTCGGGGAAGAGCACGCTGTTGCGATGTATCAACCAGCTCGAACCGCCTACGTCTGGGTCGGTGACGGTCGACGGCGTGCAAATTGTGGCCAGCACTCCCCCGAACACCGCAAAGCTCACGCACTTTCGCAGGTCATTGGGGATGGTCTTTCAGTCGTTCAATCTCTTCCCACATATGACCGTCCTCGAGAACGTGAGTCTCGCGCAACGTCGAGTGCTCGGTCGTTCCAACGAAGAGGCAAACGATCGATCAATCGAGTTGCTTACTCGGGTGGGGTTGGCCAACAAAGCTGGCCAATACCCGGCTCGGTGCTCGGGCGGGCAGCAACAACGGATTGCAATCGCGCGCGCAATAGCCCTAGAACCGAAAATCATGCTGTTCGATGAGCCGACATCGGCGCTGGACCCCGAGGTAGGTCTGGAGGTACTTGCGGTGATGCGGGAACTGGCCGACGACGGTATGACCATGATGGTCGTGACACATGAAATGCGATTTGCAGAGAGCGTGTCCGATCGTATGGTCGTGATGGCTGATGGGGTCGTTTTGGAGGAGGGGCCCAGCGCGGACGTCATGGCGAACCCAAAGACGGAGCGCGTCCAGCGCTTCTTGTCGGCCGTAAGGGATCGATGATGTCAGCTCTAGTCGTGCAGATCTTCGGAGAGATCATGGCAGCGCTGCCGTGGACGATCGCGCTTACAGTCACGTCGTTCGTGATCGGTGCGTTACTGGCGATACCGCTATGCAGGCTTCGCATCGCCCGCAATCCACTGGTCAGACACGGCGCTGTGGCGCTCATCCTAACTTTCAGATCGATCCCGCCGATCGTTTGGCTCTTCATCATATTCTTTGGGCTCGGAAGCGATCTCGTTTCGCTTAGCCCGTTTGCTTCAGCAGTCATTGGACTCGGGCTCATCACGGCGGCGAATGTCGCTGAGATCTATCGGGGGGCCATCAAAGCGGTGCCTATCGGTCAGTTCGAAGCGGTGCGGGCGCTCGGGCTGCCGGCGCACTGGCAATACAGCGATGTATTTATTCCGCAGATATTTCGGCTTGTGCTCCCCACTCTGGCGAGTTACGTCATCGGCCTATTGAAGGATACGGCTGTTGCATCGACTATCGGCGTGCATGACCTGGCGTTCTCGGCATATCGGGTATCGCAAGAAACGTTTCGCGGCATCGAGATCTACGTAATCTACGGGCTCGTGTATTTCCTAATCAGTGTGGTTATTGCGTATCTCACTCGAAGACTCGATCGGCGACTCAGAGAAAGGATTTCGCGGTGAACGCACTCGTCAGCTTGTGGGCGCAATGGTTGCCCAGTCTTTTGTCTGGATTGCTGACAAGCATGAAGGTGACCGCTTCCTGCATGGCGATTGGCATACCGCTGGGCTTGGTTTTTGCGCTGGGCGTGGGTGCGACCGGCAATGCCGTTCGTCATGTTACGGTGGTTCTCGTGGAGCTCGGGCGGGGCGCTCCCGCGCTCATTCTGCTGCAGTTCTTCTACTTTGGGCTGCCGACGCTGCACATCACGCTGTCATCGTTCGTATCGTCGGTATTGGCTCTGGCGTGGTGTACGGCCGCATACACCAGTGAAATCATACGCGCGGGCCTACTTTCGGTCCCCCACGGGCAACGCGAGGCCGCCTACACGATCGGACTGAAAGAGATTGACACGCTGCGATTGATCGTATTGCCACAGGCTTTCCGTGTTTCCTTGCCGCCCCTGCTGGGCTTCGCCTTGGTCATGCTGCAGGCGACTTCGCTGTGCTTCACGATAGCGCTTCCCGAACTGGTGACGCGGGCCAATCAAATCGGCACTAGGACGTTCCTGTATATGCCGGTCCTCACGTTGACGGCATTGCTGTATGCCTCCATCTGCGTACCGTCGACGTTGTTGGTGTCATCGTTGGAACGGAAGCTTTCAAGGCACGAGGCGTGAGCAATACCGGCGCGAAGTTACACGGAGCCGGTATGGGGCTCAACACAAGGCACCTCGAAACGATCATTCATTTCTTCACAACTCGCTCGACGGGAGATAGTCAGATGAAGCTTGCACAAAACATTCTCTGTGGTACCGCTGCGATAGCACTGGGTGTGACCGGCATCTGCAATGACGCATATGCGGACTGCAAACCCGCACACGAAATGAAGACACTGGTTCCCGGTACGTTGACGGTATCGACGATGATGCTTCCGCCGTACAACATTCCAGGTAAAGACGGCTCCATGTCCGGCGTCGAGGGCGACATCCTCAAGCGGATCGGCGACATGGAATGCTTGAAGATCCATGCTTTGCAGGTTGATACGGCGGCGGAGATCCAGTACGTCACGACCGGTAAAGCCGACATGAGCGCCGGAAACTGGTATGCCACCGCGGAGCGGGCGAAGGTCCTCGGTCTCACCGCTCCGGTGTATCTCGATCAGCCAGGCATCTTTTCCAAAGATGGTTTGACGAAATTCTCTCAACTGAAGGGTAGGACAGTTGGAACGGTCCAAGGCTACAACTGGGTCGGCGACCTGCAGACGATGTACGGCGACGATCTAAGGCTTTACCCGACACCAGTGGCACTCGAACAAGATCTTGCGACGGGGCGTGTGGATTCCGGGGTGGATAGCCCAGGTGCTGGGCTACACGCGCAGAAGAAGGGCGGGTATCCCGGTATCAAGATCAAGGTCGCCGAGCCTGATCCGAAAATTCGTGCATCTGTCGAGCCAGCACAGATCGTATTTCTGCATTCGAAGAGCAGCGTTCAGCTCGGGGAGGCTCTCAATGCGGACATCGCTACGCTGCGCAAGTCTGGTGCGATCGCTCAAATTCTTAAATCGTACGGGCTGGATGCGCGCAGCGCCGACGTTGGGCCAGCGCGTCTAATCAATTGAACGAGAGTGGGGAGCATGGTCCGACAGGCCGCGGCGCGCCCAGTGGGCCAGGCGGCGAAGTCCACCCGGCTGTTTGGCCAGATGCCCCGTCTGTCACATCTTGGGTTCACCGAGGGCTGCCACCATGCCGCACGCCTGGCACCAGCACCGAAGCGAGTACCGATTTTCAACGGCAATGAGAGGTGAGATGACTGTTGCGATCAAATTCATCAACCCGTTCGGTACCGATCAATACAACGGTTTGATCAGAGAGACGATGGCACCATATTTGCGAGATGGGACGGAGCTTGTCGTCGCGAATACGAGCAATTGCCCCGAAAACATTGACTACTACTACAACAAGCATCTAATCGAAGAAGCAATATTCGAAGAGGTGATCAAGGCGGAGCGGGAGCGATTCGACGCTGTCATTGTCGGGTGTTGCTATGACCCGGGGGTAAGGGTTGCCCGTGAGCTCGTGGACATACCGGTCATTGGACCGCTTGAAGCAGCGATGTATTTCGCACCGTACTTTGGCCACGATTACGTCGTCGTCACCGACCACCACAAAGCCGTGCCATACCTCCGTGACCTTGTGCGGCTGTATGGCCAGCAGGCGAATTGTCTCGACGTTTCGTGTATCAACTGGTTTGTCACTGAAATGATCAAAGATACCGACGGCGTTGCGAGGGATGCGATGAATGCAGCAGTGGCTGCGATGATGAACAAAGGTGCCGAGGCAGCCATCCTCGGCTGCACGATCATCTCTGCAAGCTATGAAAAATTGATCTTGCAAACTGGCGAGGAACGCAATCGCGCGGTACTGAATCCGAATACTTGCGCGCTAAAGATGGCTGAGTCGCTTGCCGATCTCAAGCGCCAAGGCATCTATCAGATCAGTCGCCGTGGCTACTACCAGCAGCTCCAGCAACATAATCCCATCGAGTACGCAGCGGTGCGAAAACGGTTCGCGCACCGTGGACAAGGTGAAGTTTGACAACGATCGTCCCTTCCGATCGGCTGCTTGCTCGGCACTGCGTCAGCAAGCGGCCCCGCCCCGCTTTCCGCCGTGGCTGAGGGTAGACTGGCTTACCCGTTCTTGGTCAATTCGAAGCTATCGGCAATCACTTCAAATGCGTCGTTATCGAGAACCGACCCATTCAGAACAACGGTGACCCAATCCTCCTTGTTCGTAAGCGTGTCCCCAGCGCCGTGTCGACGACGTGAAAAGAAGTTACCAGAGTGATTTCCACCAGAAAGTAGTGGGGACCAAAGTGGCGACAGAAGCGCCGAAGAGACGTTCACGCAGAGGCATCCCGAATCACCCCATTGAGTTAGGACGACAACTGGCGAAGCTGGCGTGCGAGCCAGGCGTATCGGTGGCGCGTCTGGCCATGGAGCACGGGTGCCCCCGAACCTGTCTTCAACTCGTGCCGAGCACTTCGTGCTGGTGAATATGGTCCGGTCGGTTTGCTGCCTGTGACAACGGAGGCCCCGGTGCAAGAGATGCAGCAGCCGGCACCGTCACCAGCTGCCACCGGAACTCCAGCAGGCGCCACTGAGATTAGCGTGGGCAAAACCCGCGTGCGCATTGGAGGCTTACCCGACAAAGCCACGTTACTGTTGGTACTGCGCATGCTGCGCAGTACGTCGGGATCGGCGATATGATTTGCTTACCCAGTCGGACGAAGATCTGGCTGGCCGCCGGCGTGACCGACATGCGCTCGGGCTGCAGCAGTCTGGCCACCAAGGGCCGGCCTGTATTGGTGCGATCCGTTTAGTGGCCACGTGTTCGTATTGCGAGGCAAGCGCGGCGATCTGGTCAAAGTGCGTGTTGATGAGGCGGCTTGAGCGTGGCCGGTTCGTGCGGCCACGTGCCGATGGTGGCGTGGTATGCCTGAGCCTGGCTCAAGCGGCATGCAGTCGATCATCGTGTCAGAAGATCGCATGCTAAAGCAAGGCGGCCATCACGCCACGCTTACGCACGCTGAGTTACCTGACACCATTCCTAATTTGGACCGTGCGTGCTGAACGTATGCGCGCCGCGGCGTTCCCTTGCTCCTGAGGATGGCATCGAGTGATGCCGCATCCAAAGTCGCGAGCATTGTGCCCGCTTTTCCGGATCCACCTTGGTGCGAGTTGTGGTGGTGAGTCGTGATATCGCGCACCCCCATTCAGAGGCGCGCTCCAAATCAAGTAGCGTCTCGCCCCCCGACCGCGCCTCTCCTCGACATGCTGACGTCCATCGCGGCATATCCTAGTCGCGCTTTATTTTTGACTTGATGGTCTAATTTTTTTATTGTAGAGTACATGAACACATTGGCGAGACGGCGTCTTGTGATCTGACGCGCAAGCTGTCGCTCCTGCGGAGAACGTTATGGTTGATCTCAACGGTCGCGTGGCAGTGGTCACGGGCGGTGAAACGGGTATTGGGCTCGCAATCGCTCGCACCCTGGCAATGTCGGGGGCCCAGACGGTCATCGGGGGGATCATCGAAGACAAGGGCAACGAGGCTGCAGAGACAATTCGGACTGCTGGCTGTGAAGCGGTATTCGTCAAGACCGATGTCAGCATCGAAGAGCAGGTTGAGTCGCTAGTTCGTGCCGCAGTTGATCGCTATGGCAAGCTCGACATCATGGTGAACAACGCAGGCGTCTATGACGGTTTTGCGGATTGTCTCGAGACGTCGCCCGCCCTGTGGGATCGAGTTATTGAGATCAACCTCAGGGGTGTGTACTTGGGGACGCGCGCAGCGCTCAAACGAATGGTTCCGCAGCGATCGGGCCGAATTATCAACACGTCCTCGGTTGGGGGCCTTCGTGGCTCTGCAGACGGCTGCTCCTATACAGCGTCCAAGTGGGGGGTCATTGGTTTGACCAAGCAGGTTGCATGTACCCACAGCCAATATGGCATCACCGTCAATGCAATCTGCCCCGGTGTGATTCAGACGAGCCTGCGTGAAACCTCCGCGATAAATCTTGGGGACGTGGCCCCAGACATGAACCGCGGTGTAGGCGATAGCCCCGACGCGTTCAAGGTAGTTGTTCCTGCGAAACGTCGCGGTTCTCCTCAGGAGGTAGCGGAGGTTGCAGCATTTCTCGCATCCGACGCGGCGAGCTATGTCTCAGGGCAAGCGATTGCAATTGACGGCGCTTGGACTGCGTTTTGACAAGGTTATTGAACAATGACAACTGTATGTTTGACCTTCGACTTCGACGCGCTAGCAATTTGGTTTAGCACGTTCAAGCAGACAACTCCCACGGCACTTTCTCGGGGCGAATACGGCGTCCGCGCAGGTATTCCACGCATCTTGGCAATGCTCGCGCGTCAGGGCGTGAAAGCAACGTTTTTTACTCCTGCACATACCGCGCGCAATTTTCCAGCCTCGCTTGAAGCAATTACAAGCGCGGGGCACGAGGTGGCTGCGCATGGTCTACTCCACGAGAGCCCGGTAGGTCTTCCGATAGAAGAGGAGCGTGATCTCTTGTTTCGCAGCCTCGACGAACTTGAGGCAGTGACGGGCAAGCGGCCCCGCGGGTATCGTTCGCCCGCTTGGGACCTTAGCGACAACAGTATCGCGCTTCTCGAAGAGGCGGGCCTTCAGTACGACAGCAGCATGATGGCCAATGACTTTCAACCGTATTTCGCTAGGACGGGCGACAAGATGACGGACGACAAGATCACGTTCGGCGTCAACAGTTCGGTCGTCGAATTTCCGGTCGCATGGGAGCTCGATGATTACCCTTACTTCCATTGGTCTGCGCGCCCATACAACGCGGGTTTGCGTTCGACAGAAGATGTGTTCGGTTCGTGGAAAGGGGAGTTTGACACGGCATATGCGGAAAACGGGGTTTTTACTTTGACATGTCACCCCGAAATTATTGGACGGGGTCCGAGAGTGGCCATGCTTGAGCGCTTGATAGAACAGATGCGCGCTCGGGATGGGGTAGAGTTTTTAACGATGGAAGAAGCTGCAAAGAAATTTAAGGCAGCGTTCCAATCTGAAGAAATTGGTTAACAAAATATAAGGTTAAGGAAATAAATATGTCGACAGTGGAAATTCAGGTCGTTGATCAGATCGGCCCCAATGCAAAGTACTACGAAGAGCTGGAAGTCGGCACGGAGTGGGTGACTCCCCGCCGTACGATCGCCGAGGCCGATATCGTGCTGTTCACCGCTGTTACCGGTGACCAAAATCCGGTCCACACGGACGAGGAGTTCGCGAAGAACAGCATCTTTGGCGCACGTCTCTTGCATGGCCCCGCTGTGTTCGCAATTGCAACCGGGCTTGAGTTTCGCCTTGGCCTCAAAGAGGGTACCGCCATTGCCTTCCTGGGCATGACGTGGGATATGCGAGGCCCCGTGAAGGCTGGCGACACGCTGCACGTGCGTGAGCGAGTGACCTCGAAACGCGAGACGAAAAAGGCCAGCGCCGGTATCGTGTATTTCCACGTTGCGGTTGAGAATCAACGTGGAGAAGTCGTTCAAGAGGGTGAGTGGAAGGTCATGATGAAGCGCAAGCCCGGTCTCGATTCTTGATAAACGACGAATTTTGTGGTGTGCAGACCATGAACAACAACATGCTAACGGCGGACATCGAAGCCTACGCCCTGAACAATCGTCAGCACGTCGCTCTTCGTAGCGGCGATTCAGTATTGACGTACGGGCAGCTTTTGGAGCAGGTCGATGAGCTTGCTAACCGCCTTAAGGATATTGGGATCGGGTCTAACAGCACCGTCGCATCGCTTTGCGAGAATCGGATTGAAGTGATCCTGCTCTACTATGCAATGAGCAGGATCGGTGGGACATTTATTTCGATCAACCCGAGTTTGACGGCTCCCGAGGTTGCTTACATCCTCGATCATGCGAGCGTAACGCTCCTGTTGCACGACGAGAAGATGCGAATGGCGGCAGAGGCCGCCGCAGCACAAGTGCCTACTGTCCGCAAAGCGATTTTTGAAGACCTAGGGAGCGTAGGCGGGATAGAGAGCAGCGAGAAATCCACCGTTGCCTCTACTGAGATCTTCCAGATTGCCTACACATCGGGTTCAACGGGGAAGCCAAAAGCTGTTGCGTTTGACCAAGTGGCGGAAGTAGCTGGAAATCAATCGCTTATCGATCTATGGGGCATGACTCCGGACGACGTAACGGTTGTTGCGTTGCCTCTCGGGTTTCTGTACGGCCTTTCGACCGCGTCCTCTATGACGCTTCAGGCCGGAGCCGAAGTCGTGCTGATGAGGCGATTTCACCCACGAGAAGTGCTGGAAGCATTTGTAAACCACAAGGCCACCGTGTTTCATGGTGTTCCGACGATGTTCGCCATGATGCTGGAATATGTCGAGCAGAATGACATGCACATCGACTTGTCATTCATGCGCCTATTGGTGTCGGCTGGTGCTCCGTTGACACGTGAGCTTCGCGATCGCTTTGAGGTCAAGTTCAATAAGAAAATCGACGACTACTACGGGCTGACAGAAGTTCGACCCGTCTTTGGGCGGTTTGCAGATGATCCTTCGCCGGTTCCGGATGGCGCGATCGGAAAGGCCGCACCAGGGGTGATCATCAAGATCGTTGATGCCGATGGCAGCGAGGTGAAGGACGGCGAGGTGGGCGAACTGCTTGTGCGCGCGCCATCGACGACGCTTGGCTACTACAAAAATCCGGAGCTGACGGCGGCCACGTTCGAGAGCGGCTTGATGAGAACCGGTGACCTTGGCTATCGAGATGAGAACGGCTTCTACTATCTCACCGGCCGAATCAAAGACATCATCATTCGCGGTGGTGCAAATATCGCGCCTGCGGAAGTCGAGGAAACCATTGCGACTCATCCAGACGTCAAGTCTGTGTCGGTTATTGGCGTGCCAGACGAGAAATTCGGCCAGGTTGTTGCCGCATATGTGGTTCCTCGTGACATCCATCATATCTCGAAAGAAGGGTTGGTCGAATACTGCAAGGTGAGGCTCGCCGATTTCAAAGTTCCTAGTCAGATTTACTGGTCAGACGATTTGCCGCTGGGCGTCACTGGGAAAGTTGACAAGAAGGCGCTTCTTGCGCGCTGGACCGAAGAGCGCGCATCGACGCATGCCTAATCTCGGCAAGCCGATTCGATGCCTTGAGTTGGCGGCAGAGATGGAAATTTTGGGCCTCACGATGTGAGGCCGTAGATCAGTGGATTGATAGATAGTAGCGACCATGAAGACGCACAAGATCGCGGTACTCGCAGGTGACGGTATCGGAAAAGAGGTGATGCCGGAGGGCCTCCGTGTTGTCACCGCCGCTGCGGAAAAGTACGATATCCAGCTAGAATTCGAAACGTTTGATTGGGCAAATTGCGATTACTTCGCCAAACATGGCGACATGATGCCGGCCGACTGGTTCGAGCAACTGCGCAATTTTGAAGCAATCTACTTCGGTGCCGTGGGCTGGCCTGAGATCGTCCCAGACCATGTTTCATTGTGGGGTTCGCTCCTCAAATTCCGGCGAGAGTTTGACCAGTACGTTAATTTGCGCCCGGTACGCCTTATGCCCGGTGTACCTTGTCCGCTTGCGGGGAAGAGTCCTAGCGATATCGACTTCTATGTCGTTCGCGAGAATACGGAGGGCGAGTATTCTTCCGTGGGGGGGCATATCTTCGCAGGTACTGACCGCGAGGTCGTCCTTCAAGAGGCCGTGTTTTCGCGTCATGGCGTCGACAGGATCGTAAAGTTTGCATACGAACTCGCGAACAGCCGCCCGAAGAAGCATCTTACGTCTGCAACGAAGTCGAACGGTATTTCGATCTCCATGCCGTTCTGGGATGAGCGCGTCGCCGCCATTGGTGCATCCTATCCAGATGTAAAGTGGGACAAGTACCACATCGATATCCTCTGCGCGCGTTTTGTTCTCTCGCCAGAGCGCTTCGATGTTGTCGTCGCGTCTAATCTGTTTGGCGACATCCTTTCCGATCTTGGCCCAGCCTGTGCGGGCACGATTGGCATCGCACCGTCGGCGAACCTGAATCCGGAAAGAACGTTCCCATCACTGTTCGAGCCCGTGCACGGCTCAGCACCGGATATCTACGGGAAAAATATTGCCAACCCGCTCGGGATGATCTGGACAGGCGCAATGATGCTGGATTTTCTGGGTCGAGGAGAAGGGAAGTACCGTGCAGCGCACGACGCAATCTTGCGCGCCATCGAAGAATGTATCGCTGAGGGACCGCGCACACCGGACTTGGGTGGGAAAGCAAACACGGCAGAGGTAGGGGTGGATGTGAGTGCGCGAGTAAGGTAGGCGTGAATGGGCACCCTCTCGCTACGAACGCATCATCCATTCTGATTGGCGCCCGGGACTTTCGCTGTGGAAACCTTGTCGACAAGCATCGCGGGCTCTGCGCACCCCTGGGCCCCCCGGCTTGAGAGACGCGCTCTCAAGGCTCGTTTTCGACAGCGAGAGAACAGCAACGGTAGGGGGACGGCGGCATAGGGAAACTACGGTGTCGCCGCAAAGCCTTGATGGTCTGGCTAGGACTGCTGAAAACTCGCTGTCTGGCGTAAACCGGTTGTATCAGAATGCCTGACTTACTAGAGTCAACGTACTTATTGGTATGAAAATGTAACCAATAAGTATAAATTGTGACGGGGCGACGAAGTTAGCGGACGGAGCTTGGCGCGATGTGCGGAGTAATGTGGGGCCGCGATGAGTGGCACGCACTCCAGCATAAACATGCGGGACCAACCGAACCTCGTGCCAGTGGCTAGAGACGTCGTGCGAGCGGCCACTAATGCAGATCGAGGAGTTGTTGGAAGAATGGAAATGTTGAGTAACCGTGCAGACGGCGCCGCGGGCAGTCCTGAGCCAGAGGGCAAACTGAGTAGCGGGCGACCCGCTACGCTTTCCGGGCACTTGGGAACGTTCGACATTGTGTTTACCGTCTTGGCCTATAACGCGCCGCTGACGGTTGTCACAGGCTTTATTGGACTCCTGTTGTCGATGGGGAATGGATTGGGCACCCCGGTGACCTTTGTGGTTGCCGGCTGCCTTATGTTGTTGTTCTCAGTTGGCTTCACCACGATGTCGAAGTATGTGCGCAATGCCGGTGCGTTCTATGCGTATATCACCGCTGGACTCGGGCGTCCGATCGGATTTGGCAGCGCGCTAATGGCGATGCTCGCTTATGGTTTCATGATGGTTGGCATCTACCTTTATGCCGGTGTGGTCTACACGTCGTTGGCTAAACATCTGTTCAATAGCACGGCGATCGTCTGGTGGGTGTATTCGCTGATCCTGTGGGCGATCGTTTCTGTATTTGGATACCTACGCATCACCTTCTCGGCGAAGATTCTCACGTTGGCATTGATTTTTGAGGTGCTGCTCGTATTTGTCTGGGAGATAGCGATCGCTTTCAGTAAGGGGCCGTCTGGAATCTCGCCTGTTTGGCTGACTCCCAGCGCCGCCACGTCCGGTTCCGTCGGACTCAGTTTGCTTTTTGGTGTGACAAGTTTTGCGGGCTTCGAAGCGACGGCTGTTTTTCGTGAAGAGGCTCGTAACCCTGAAGTGACCGTCCCGCGCGCCACATACAGTGCAGTCATCTTCCTGACGGTCCTGTTCGCGTCGGCCTCCTATTTCCTGATTTGTGGTTACGGACCAGAGGCCGCGATAGCCAAAGCTGGCGCAGATGCGTCAACTGTGGCAATTGATAGTATTGGTATGTTTTTGGGCAAGGCGGGTTTGGAGGCTGTCAACGTGCTGGTTTGTTCGAGCGTGTTCGCGTGTCTTCTCGCGTTGCATAATATTTTGTCGCGATACATCTACTGTCTCGGCATTGATGGTACGGCTCCCCGAGCATGGGCAGCGGTGCATGAGCGCCATGGTTCACCGCATCGAGCATCGATGATAGTGACGGCCCTAATGCTGGTGATCATAGTCTGTGTGATAAAGAGCGGTGTGGAGCCATACGCCGGATATGGTGCACTGACCGGAGTTGGCGGGTACGCTCTTCTTCTTCTTTTGGTTCTCACTTCGCTGTCCGTATTGATGTTCTTCGTGCGGAAACCAACCGGCGCAAACTTCCTGAAATCCAAGGTTGCGCCGTTGATTAGCTTTGTTTTGTTGTCCCTGATTGGTTACTTGGCGTCCATCAATATGGACGTACTCACGGGTAACGTGAGGGTAGCGGAAATATTGCTGGCGTTCATCTTTGGTACGCTTGTCCTTGGGTGTCTATACGCGCGACGTCTAAAAGTAACCAAGCCAGACGTGTACGCTGCGATCGGTCGCCAGAAAATCTGAGGAATGAACGATGAGGAATTGCTGCGGATTCTCAAAATGGATAACGCGTTGACCGAATAAATCCGTCATAAGTCGATCATATCCATGACGCTCGCCGGCGGCGCCCCTATTGTTATCTGCAGTCGCCATCTTCTGATTAGGATGGGAGCTGAGGAGACGGTTTTTCTTTCGCAGATTAGATAATGGTAAGTTGCGATGTCGGCGATAGCGGAGCATCGGCCGGCGTGAGTGTGATAAGAATGAGCGTGTGCTGCGATTGTCTGAAAACCGTGGAACCTGTTTGCCGATCACACTGTTTCCACTAAAAGACGGCTCCCTGCTTGTATGTGCCTACTGAGAGTCTGGTTGCTTAGGGTGGCAAGGATAAGCTGAGCGAAATACGTTCGTGTGAAGCTGGTCTCGTCACTCTTCAAAAGATTGTTTACGCAATTTTAAGTTGAGGCCGGTTAACTATGAGAAGCCTTTTTGAAGGCTTTTTTTATTGGAGCAACACCGTCAATGTCGCCGTTCGAGACGATGCGGAACTTTGTCATTCCGCCGACAAAGAACGAAGCACAACAAAATGGGGGGTATCGTGGGTTCCGGGAACGAAGGATTCTGGTCGTCGCGTAGGGCTGGGTTTCTGAACTTGTCGTCGTTGAGCTTGAGGGCGAGGCTGTTGGTGGTCACGGTTCTTACCGTCCTACTGGGCTTCTTGATTACGATATCGGCACTGACTTGGCAGTCAACGGAGGCTCAGAAGACTTCCGCGCTTATGTATGCTGAGCAATTGGCCGATAGGAGTGCGGAAAACGTCGAAACTCACTTGGTGGCTGCGAGTCGCGCAGTGCATCAACTTGTAGACATGCTCGAGGCTGATCGCGCGCTTGGCGGGGCAAGACGTCACGTGGGTATCGACTTCATAAGACGCATCGTAGAGGCTAATCCAGGATATCTGGCAATGTGGACCGTCTGGGAGTCGAATGCTTTTGACGGCCGAGACGTTGAGTTTGTGCACACGGCAGGCACCGATGGGACGGGTCGATTCATTCCCACGTGGGCGAGATACACAGGAAGCGTAGCACTGGAACCAGCGGTCTATTACGACGCGAGCACAGAGGAGGGCGATTGGTATCGTGAGCCTCAACGGACCGGTCACGATGTAATTACCGAACCGAAGACCTATGCGTTGCACGGGAAGAATATATTGCTGTCGAGCGTTGAGGTCCCGATGTACGAGAAGGGAAAGTTTCTCGGCGTGACGGGGGTCGACATCGACTTCGAGAAGATCCAGTCTGAACTGGCGCGCGTTCATCCCTTTGGCACTGGATTTCTGAGCCTAGTCTCGCAAGATGGAAAGGCAATCGCGGATGGACACGTTGGAGGAGCGAAAGCGTCGATCGGTACGGGTTTCGACGTAGAACAACTAGCCGCTGTTCGTGCGGGGAAGCGGCTTATTACGGAAACAACTCTCGATTCAGGGCAGAAGGCCATACGCATACTTGTTCCCGTTCCGGTTCCCCAAACGGGTAGCTCCTGGTCGCTTGTTGTAACCGTGCCGGAGCGGGAGGTCTTGGCAGGCGTTGTAAAACAACGGTTGATGGCAGCAGCTCTGGGTGTGCTGAGCGTAGTAGCCGTATCGATGCTGCTGGGATTTTGCATCAACCGGACCGTGCTTCGTCCTATGGGCGGAGAGCCGCAGGCGGTACGAGCTATTGCGTCGCAAGTCTCGGCAGGTGATCTAACCGGCGCTGTTTCTCTGGCAGAAAACGACACGTCGAGCTTGATGGCGGCAATGGCGAGGATGCAGGACAGCTTACGCCGCATAGTAAGGACGGTCCGGGAGAACGCGGAGGGTATTGCTGTTGCCTCCACAGAAATTGCCGAGGGCAACCAAGATCTAAGTAATCGGACGTCTCAGCAGGCGGTTGCTATCGAGCAGGCAAGTGCGTCTATGGAAGAGTTTGCGGCGACGATTCAGGAGAACTCGTCCAACGCGCACGAAGCTAACTCTCTTGCGTCGGACGCAGCAGTTGTAGCAACGAAGGGGGGCGAGGCCGTGGGGCAGGTGGTCGTGACCATGCGTCGAATTAGCGACAGCTCTAAACGAATCACTGACATTGTTGGCTTGATCGAATCAATTGCGTTTCAGACGAATATCTTGGCTCTCAACGCGGCTGTTGAGGCGGCTCGCGCAGGGGAGAATGGCAGAGGATTCGCAGTTGTTGCTACAGAAGTGCGAAGTTTGGCCCAGCGATCTGCGGTGGCATCGAAGGAAATCAGAGAACTCGTCGCAAGCAACCAGGATTTGGTGAGTCAAGGCACAGGTCTTGCGGATGATGCGGGCTCAACGATGACTGACGTAATGACAAAGATCTTGCAAGTCGCGTCAATTATCAGCGAGATTTCGATTGCCAGCGCTGAGCAAGAAAAGTCGGTTTCCCAACTTGGTACGGTCGTACGCGGGATTGATGACAACACGCAGAGAAACGCCGCGCTTGTCGAGCAAAGCGCTGCGGCCACACAAGGTCTTCGGAATCAGGCTAACGAGCTTGTCAGGCTGGTGTCTACGTTCAAGATACCGGTCCAGGCAGCGTAGCTGGCTTACAACGGCCGCATGGCGTCCACTGAGCGCCGACGGCGATCTATAGCAACTCACGCAGGGGGATGGCACGTGCTGGTCGATTTGTTAGCCAACATCCACTTCATGTGGCATCTCTTGTGCAGCCTAACGCTGTGCTGTTCATCCCAGCTCCGGCAGTTCGATATCGGACGTACTTTGTAACGCTCACACGGGTTTGACGACTGCGCCCCTTCTTAGCGGCAAAGAGAGATTCCTGTTCGTCAATGTTTCATCGCTCAAGGAAAAATCCATGCCGACCACACGCCAGTCTCACCTAAGCGAGTCGCGGAAGGTCAAAACCGGCGGCATTCGTCGGGCCTTCTTTGTCGGGCGATTGCGCTGGGGGATGTTGGCGCTCGTATTTGCAGCCACAGCGCTCAATTACATTGATCGCGCTGCGCTTGGGATACTTCAGCCCGTCTTAAGTTCCTCGATGGGTTGGACAGCGATGGACTATGCCAACATTAACTTTTGGTTCCAGGCCGGCTACGCGGTCGGCTATCTGTTGCAGGGCACTTTGATCGACCGACTTGGTGTCAAACGCGTGTATTTCGCTGCGGTTTTGTGCTGGAGCGTCGCGACAGGTGCACACGCGCTGACAACTTCGGTGGCAGGTTTCACGCTTTGCCGGTTGGTACTCGGGCTGGCTGAAGGCGCAAACTATCCGTCAGGCGTCAAGGTGGCTCGGCTGTGGTTCCCTGCCGGAGAACGGGCAATCGCGACCGGGATCTTTAACGCTGGCACTCATGTGGGCGCCATCATCACGCCGCTCCTGTTGCCGGTGATTCTTCTGGTGCTGGGATGGCAAGCGGTATTCATCGTGATCGCGTTTTGCGGGTTGCTCTGGGCCGCTGTCTGGGCACGCCACTATTTCGATCCGCAAAAGCATCCAACGATTAGTCAATTGGAGTTGACCTACATACAAGGCGGTTCGGAACCACCAGCTCCTCGAGTGTCGATCTATCAGATTCTGGCGATGCGCGGAACATGGGCGTTCGCTATTGCATTCACCTTGACTGCACCAGTGTTCTGGTTTTATCTCTACTGGTTGCCGCCGTATCTTTATCAGCATTATTCTCTCGGCATAAGTGTGAATCAGATTGGCGTTCCTCTCATTGTTATCTACTGCGCTGCCGATGCAGGCAGTATTGGCGGTGGTTTCTTGTCGTCGTTCTTGATTACTCGCGGGATGCAACCCGTTCCCGCTCGTCTTGCCAGCATGTTCCTATGCGCGCTTGTGGCCGTCAGCATCGTCGCCGCCGATTCAGGCGACCTGTGGACGGCGGTGTTGGCAATTGCGTTTGGCATAGCGGCAGGCCAAGCGTGGATCTCCAACCTCTACTGCATTCTGATGGACTACACGCCCCGGCACATGGTGAGCACCGTATTTGGATTTGGCGGGATGTGCGCCGCGGTAGGCGGTATGTTCATGACACAGATTGTCGGCTATGAGCTCACGACTACGCACAACAATTTCAGGCTCCTTTTTATGTGCATCCCTGCTCTCTATGCTGTCTCGCTGGTATGGCTACTATTGATGGCACCGAAACGCTCGGTCAACTGAGGAGTTCTAACGAATCTAAAGACAAACCTTTAATGTCCCATGTGATCAGCTGGAAGTCATTTCGCCCCGCACGTACGGCTTCGCCCATTGTCGAGGCTAGCATCAGTCAGCCGGCTTGGCGCACGGTTAAGAAATCTAGGGTGGACGGCGCAAGAGGGTCGCTTGTTTCGCAATCATCGTGTCGCCAGTTGCACTCCCTCTATGTGCGTGGCAACGACGCCTGGCCAGCGCGATGAGGCCTTGGTTGTGACGCGCTTGCCTTGCTGGATCTTGCGCGTGTAGTAGGCGCGTGAGACGGGGCTCGCAAGGCTGCAAGAGAAGGAAGGTGCGTTTGAGCACCTTGTTGCCGCGCCGGATGGGAGTTCACCTCGGATGGACGAGCCCGAGCGTCGGGGGACTGGCGCGCAGCCAGCGTAGGCGGCCAGATGCGCGGCCGAAGCGAAGGCCTCGTGCGCGACTTCGGCCAGGAGTCCGGCGGCGGTCCTGATGCCGACTCGGAGCATGCTGGTCAGGAACAGGGAAAGAGGGTGGCACGTACCAGGCGCTCGGCTTCACTGGCGACCCCGTCGCGCTGCTGCAGCAACGCAGCGAACTGCTTGGCAAGGGACGGCATGACGACGGTCGCGGTCTGGGTGCCGGGCGCGACCACGGTCTGTTCGCCAAGCGCCTGAACGATCTCGGCGGCAAAGCGCTTGCCCATGCGCGGAGCAAGTTTGGTCTGGCGGTTGGCGAGTGTCTTCTTGCTGGTTGCGGCAAGTGCGGTCGGTGACGAGTAGCGCTCAAGCAGGTCGAGCACGGCGGGATGGAATTTAGGTGAGTAGGCCGCGAATGCGGTTGCTGGTTTGGGTGACTTGGGCGGCCAGATCGTCGTCGAAGCCGCACAGCATGGTGAGTTCGGCAATCCGCTCGTCTGCCAGCCGCAGAGAGCGCAGGGTGTGCGGCATCGATCGGTCGGGCGGCTTCGGCAGTGATTGCCGCGTCGTGGGCGTCAGTCTTGGCTTCGCCGGCGTGCAGATCGGCAATGCGGCACATGACCAACCCTGGCAGATAGGCGACCAGGACACGCTCGTCGCAAGCGACGGCCACCGGCAGGGCACCGGCGGTGGCGGGTTGGTCGACGACGAACAGAAGCTGGCCGTGCGCCTTGGGTTCGTTGATCGGGGCACGTAGCTTGCTTCGTCATTGAGCAGCGCCTTGCTGTACAAGCGCTTGCCGCTGCGACCCAGCGCGACGGCGTGATGCTAGCCCTTGCCGACATTGACGCCGACAAAGACATCAATGAAATTGTGCTGAAGCGGTTCTTGCGTGAAGGCGAGACGCGGTGAAACACATTGGCCCGCAACCTTGGCGGCAAGTCCCGGCGCCCACGTTACGGACGGCCTCAGGAAATCCAGGCTAAGCCCCTATCAGCGATCACCAGCCCCCCACGAGGCCCGGTGACAAGCCCCCCCCCCAGATCATGGGCGACTTGGGGGCCGGAGTCATGCCAGGCCCGGCTGGCCAAAGCCCCGATTATTGGGGACGAAGATAGTAACGGGGGCTGCGGCAAATATTTCGGTCCCACTCGATGCACTACTGCTACCTGCCGGCATTGCGGTTGGACTTATGCGCCAACTTGCCTCGGTCGAGCGTAGAGAAGCGGGCAGTTCGACTGCTTTCCCCGCAATTTGACTGACGAGGATGTACCCGTGAGTGCCGCCGGATCTTTAATCGCGCTTGCGTGGGTTCGCCCACATGTCCGTCCGTGCTGTCCGGTGACCTTCGACTCAAGTGGAGCCTAGCGGAGGATACTGATCGTTACCAAGTATCGATAAGAAGAACCACTACTCATGCGCAGCTCCTTTGAGGTTTGCCGGAAGGCATCCCTGGGTGAAGGATCCGCGCGGCGAAACGAGCCGGGGCAAGATTTAGGAGTGTCAAACAACACGCTGGGTCTGATGTAGGTCCAGGGAAAGCTCGTATTGGGTCGCAAATTCGGAACGAGCACTTGAAGTCGGAGCTAGCCGGTCGCGTACATTCCTGGTGCACGCAAGGGCTAGGAGCGAGGAAGATCATGGTGCACGGGCGGCGACAGCCGTGAATTGATCGGTTCGCTGCACCTAAGTCGGGCTTCACTGCTTCAGAATCGCCACTTCTGATTGAGCTTTCTGCGCTCAGCCCAGGTCTGATGTTTTACAACGGTGTTTGCTTCGAAGGCAGCCTCTTTTTCATCGCCGCCCATAACCTTGGCGGTGTGAATGTGCACTTCCTCAAGCGAGCGACAAGCCGTTGTTGTCGTTCATGGGCGGCACTAGGGGAAACACGGGGGCGGCGCCATGCCTTGTCCAGAGCCAATCGGCGGACGTAGGACGCGTGTGGACCAAAAAAAAACTTGTGTCGAAATGTTTGTTGTCGTAGATTTTCGTAACAGAGGTATGGAACGTCGGACTGTTAAGTACGGCACATAGGTGCCCAATGCTTCATGGTGTTGTCGACAGGCCACTGCGTGGCGGTTGCAGCTAGGATGGGCCGCTCAAAGTACAGCCAAAGCGTTGCGCTGTTTTTTTTGGCCAATTTACATACTCACCGGTCAGTCTAAAAGCATACTGGTCAGATTGTTGATAAAGCGATTGTTGCGCGGTCCAGGGCTCGGCGACAAAGGTGATGGGTCGGTTCTTACAGAGGAGAGAAGGACATGAAGATGAGGAAATCGGTGTTGGCGCTCGCAGCGCTGGCGTTCTTTTCGGTCAACGCTTGGTCGGTGAGTGACGCTGACATTGCAAAGCTCGGGCAAGAGCTCACTGCTACCGGTGCGGAGAAGGCCGGTAGTAAGGACGGTCAGATCCCAGCGTTTGAGGGGCAGTCCAAGCCAGTTGGAAATTGGACCTTCGGAAAACCCCGAGGGGACTATTGGAAGCATAAGGACGAAAAGCCGCTTTTCGTGATTGATGCGTCCAACGTCGACAAATACGCTGCCAAGTTGACACCTGGCCAGATTCAGCTGCTGAAGCAGGTGCCGGGTTACACGATGCCGGTCTATCCGACTCACCGCGAGTGTGGTGTACCCGACTTCGTCGCACAAAATACGAAGGCCGGCGCATTGAAGTCTGCAATCGCGAGCGACGGTTGGTCTTTGGATGAGGCTGTGTTGCCAAGCATCCCGTTCCCGGTACCGCAAAACGGTATCCAAGCAATGTGGAATTTCTTGGTTCACTATCAGGGCGCCGGTACCGCCTACCCGAATATCCTCACTTACCTTTCCCCGCGTACAGGGTCTACCCAATCTATCGAGTACCACTCGGAAGCTCTGGGATATTATCCTTGGGGCAGCAAAGGACAGCACAGTCCGAAAGAGGCGGGCCGGCTTACGTTCGGAAACTACTATGTCTATGCTAGCCCGGCGGCACTTGCTGGGCAGGGGACAATCCAGCGCACCTACTTCGGTAAGGACGTCGATACGTTCTATTACTTCACGGGTCAGCGACGTGTTCGGCGCCTTCCCGCTTACTCGTACGACGCTCCAATGATTGGATATGAGAACGAGTACACGATCGATTCAACCGCGATTCTCACCGGCAATCCGGATCGGTTTGATTGGAAGCTGGTAGGGAAGAAGGAGATTTACATCCCCTACAACGTCTACGCTATGCAAAACATGAACGCCAAGACGAGTGACGTTGCCGGACCTCATTTCGTAAATCCAGAATTCCGCCGATATGAACTGCACCGGGTTTGGGAAGTGGTTGGAACGGTCAAGAGCGGCATGCGGCACTCCACTCCTAAAAAGGTTATTTACCTAGACGAGGATAGTTGGATCGCAGCCGTGGGTGATGACTACGATGCGCAAGGGAAGATCTGGAAAGCAAAAGAGAACGATATCACTCCTCAGTGGGAACTCGGCGCTTGCAATTATAATGGGTTTGTTCAAAACGATCTGATTAATGGGCGGTATATCATCGACTTGACGGTTATTGGATCTGGAAAAGACTTTAAGAATATCCAGGATCCAAAGGACGATCGACGCCTTACAGACAGCTTCTTTACCGGGGAAAGCCTGCAGGCAATTAGCGCACAGTGAGTCGGTAAGCTATCTCCCCCTTTTTTGAAGAGCGATAAAGTTTTTCAAAAAAAGGGGGCAAGATAAACCGCCGCGTGCGGGCGGACTTGATATGCGAGTCAGCGTTTATCGATTTAATAATAGAAATGCGGATGAGGAGAGCGTAATGGAGAGGAAGTTATTGAGCTTGTTGGTGCCGGCTGTACTTTCTATTCTGGCTAGCGGGCAGGCGGAGGCATACTCATTTGAAACTGGAATGGGTGATTTGCAGGGTCAATGGAATACAAACGCGACCGGCGGGGTTTCGGTAAGGACGAAGAATCCAAGTTGTTCTCTGACTGGCGATCCAAACACTGGAAATTGCGGGGCTGCAGCGAATACGGCTCAATGGGCAAACGGCGACGACGGTGATCTTAATTACCGTAAGTTTCAGCCCACCAGTGCCTACATGAGTCTTACGTCGGAGCTGCTGCTGACGATGCCGTCTGAAGGATACAAGTTCATGGCACGCGGCACGGGGATGTATGACTTCGCGGCGGCGCACACGAACCGAACGCAGCTATCCCCAGATTCGTACGATCAGTTGGTACGCAACGCACAAATTTTGGACCTTTGGGCGCAGAAGGACTTTCACATCAGCGACCAGAGTGCGCATGTCCGTATCGGTAACCAAGTCATCAACTGGGGCGAAAGCTACTTCGCGTCCGGCGGCATCAATGCTACCAACGGGCTAGACATTCAGAAGCTGCTCGTCCCCGGCACTCAACTCAAGCAAGCACTGTTGCCCGCGCCAATGGTCAGCTTTGCAACGGGCCTTCCCGCAGGATTTTCAACAGAAGCCTACTACCAATGGAAGTGGGTCGGGAATCGGTATCCTCCGGTGGGAGGGTTCTGGTCCGCCTCGGATGTTTTCGGGCGTGGAGCTCAGCCAGCCTCAGTCAGCGGTAGCAATTTCAACGTGGGTGCGATTGACGCCGGCACGATCGGCGGTGGTAATCACGTTAGCAACGGCACCCTTAACGCGATCAACACCAATCTAGTCAATGGTGCATATGCGGACCTTCCCACCAATCCGGTCGGGGTCCCGTTCTTAAACACCTTGCCAAGAAGCCGCCCCCAGTACGGCGTGAAGCTTGGATATCGTCCGAGCTTCGTTGATGCGACGTTCGCGTTTTACTACGAGAACTATACGGATAAGACACCAGTTCTCACCAATCTGGCAAATGGCTCGGCGGAGTTTTCGTATTTGCAGAATCGCCAGCTCTTTGGTGTAAGTACAAACTTCTCGATCGGTGACTGGGCAATCGGTAGCGAGCTGTCGTATCGCCCACGTGATGCAGTTGCACTATCAGGTTGCTATGGTGTCGGTGGTCCCGCTGATGCCAACACAAACGGCGTAGCAGGAACGTGCAAAGCGTACACGGAGAAGAAGAAGTTTCAGTTCGATATCAACGGGCAGTTGAATCTGACGAAATCCACCTATCCGATCCTGAAGTACCTGGGCGCGGATATGGCCGTTCTTACGACTGAGTTCACCGCAATTCATTATCCAGGTGTAAGCCCTGATTCGAAATTTTACAGTTCCGTCAATGGAACGCCGACTTACCAAATTCCAGCTGCTGGGTATGGTTCGTGGCTGACCAACAATTCGAATCTAGGCTATCCAATTGCGACCGGTCAGGGAACAGCGCTTTCCACGGGGATGACGCTTGACTTTAACTGGACGTACGATGGTACGGTGATTCCGGGTTGGCAGGTGACGCCTGGTGTGACGTTCTCGGCCGCGCTGACTGGGTACACGCCGACTTTGTCCGCAAATTACGAGCGCGGAGCTAAATCCGTCAACCTGTATGTTCTGTTCAACCAAAATCCGTCTGTTTGGCAGGCTGGCATGAACTACACGATGTTCTTCGGCGGTAACGCACTTTCTCAGCCTTACTCGGATCGAAATTTTATTGGGCTGTTTGTCACCAGGAACTGGTGAGTAGTTTGAGGCTGATGGCGAGCCCTCAATTAGAGGGCTCCGCCTTAGGAGAACATACGTGTTGAACCGACGAATTAAACGTATTGAGGATTGGCTCTTCCGTAGTCGCGGGCCGGTCTTGTTGGTATTTTTGCTTTTTACTGCCTTTATGGCATTCTTTGCTGCACAGTTGAGAATGGATGCTGGCTTTGAGAAGCAAATTCCAGTTGGCCACGAATACGTGGAGACACTCAACAAATATCGCGCAAATCTTTTCTCAGCGAACCGGTTGACGGTAGTCCTGCGGGCGCGTCACGGTACGATTTGGACGAAGGATGCACTTTCGAGGCTCGCCGCTCTGACTCAGGCGGTGGTGTACTTGCCCAACGTGGACCGTCTTGGCGTGCAATCCCTGTGGACGCCAAATAGCTTCGTGAATGAAATCACGGAAGAGGGATTTCGCTCACAGCCATTGATTCCAGGAACAATCGTACCGGAGAGTTTAACGGAACAAACTATTTCAAAGATTCAGCAGTCAACAGTTGAGGGTGGGTTTGTTGGCTCGTTAGTGTCTCGAGACGGGCAAGCGGCTATGATTACTGCCGAGCTTAGTGAGCTCGGTGCAGATGGTAAGAAGTTGGATTACATTGCGTTCAACCATCTTCTTGATACGTCGATTCGGAAGGCTTTCGAGAACGATGACTATGAGGTTCAGATCATCGGCTTTGCGAAGCAGATTGGTGATATCGCCGATGGGGCGAAGTCAGTCCTAGTGTTTTGTGCTATTGCTCTGCTGCTGACTGCCTTTGCCGTTTATTGGTACTGTCATTCAATTCGCTTTACTATTCTGCCCATTGTTTGTTCGCTGACTTCGTTGGTATGGCAGTTTGGGTCGCTGAGGTTGTTAGGTTTCGGGCTTGATCCCTTGGGGGTCCTTGTCCCATTCCTGGTATTTGCGATTGGTGTCTCACATGGTGTTCAGCAGATCAACTACATCACTAGAGAACTCGCGCATGGGAAAACGTCCATGCAAGCGGCACGCATCAGCTTCACCGGCTTGCTTATCCCTGGAACGTTAGCGCTTGTGACCGCGTTTGTGTCATTCGTCACGTTGCTATTGATCCCGATCCCGATGATTCGGGAACTGGCTATTACTGCCTCTCTTGGTGTTGGTTACAAGATTCTGACGAACCTCGTGATGCTGCCTCTTGCGGCATCGTACTTCCATTTCGATCAGAAATACGCTGATTCGATGATGAAGAAGCGCGAGCAGCGTTCTAATTGGCTAAGGGTGCTTTCCCGCGTCGCTGAGCCTCGTAACGCAGTTTTTGTCTTGCTAATCCTTGTGACCGTCTTTTCCGCGGCGGTTTGGGAGAGCCGAGATCGCGTGATCGGAACGCTTCAACCGGGAGCCCCGGAACTTAGGTCCGAGTCTCGGTTCAATCGCGATGCTGTTTCGATCGCGAGCAATTTTGACATGGGTCTTGACTGGCTATCCGTGGTTGTCGAAGCGCCACCTAATTCGTGCGAAACCCCCGGTGTGGGGCAGTTCGACGATAAGTTGATCTATGCATTGCAGAGCGTGCCTGGCGTCGTGTCTATCGCCTCTTATCCGGGAATGCTTCGCTCATATAGTCAGGGGTACAACGAAGGCAATCCGAAGATGAATGTTGTGCCGATCGACTCTGGAAACTATGCAGGCCTTAGTGTTGAAATTGGGCGGGTGCGCGGTTACGTGAACCAGGATTGCAGCATGACCGCCGTGCACCTTTATCTTTCCGATCACAAAGCAACGACCATCAGTCGAGTGATCGACGCGGTCAAGCAGTTCCGTGATGGTCATCCGACCCCCGGCGTCCGCGTGCGCCTTGCCGCGGGCAACGCTGGAGTACTTGCTGCGATCGACGATGAGGTTGCCAAGAGCGAGTTTCCGATGATGCTCTATGTGTATGCTGCGATCATTTTTCTCGTTTTTGTTGTGTATCGGGATCTGCGAGCGGTTGTGGCGTGTTGTCTTCCTCTCACGGTGGGGACATTCATTGGCTATTGGTTCATGAAGGAGTTCGAGATTGGTTTGACCGTCGCGACTCTCCCGGTGATGGTCTTGGCGGTAGGTATTGGCGTTGATTACGCTTTCTATATTTACAACCGTCTCCAATCTCATCTATCAGAAGGCGAGAACATCGTCGACGCGCTTGAGCACTCGATCCTGGAAGTTGGGATGGCGACAATTTTCACTGCAATCACGCTTGCAATTGGCGTAGCAACGTGGAGTTTCTCTAGCCTTAAGTTTCAGGCGGATATGGGGAAGCTGTTGGCTTTCATGTTTATTGTGAACCTTGTCATGGCGATGACCGCGTTGCCGGCTCTAGCGGTCGTTCTCGAGAAGGTCTTTCCTCGTCGCAAGCCGGTTCGTGCACCTAGCATCGCCGGTCATTAATGGGAGACGTGAAATGACCACTCGCGCGAAAGCTAATAGGTTCGTCACGGCGTTTTTCCTTCTTCTTGGTAGTGGCTTCGCACTTGCATCTGCAGGTGATGCGCGGCCAGTTTCAGGGACGGCAGCAGTCAGAATTCGTGCTGCCGAACCAAGCCCGTCCTTGGATGCGACCCAGATTCTTGCATCTACCACCGCAGGGCAGCGAATTGTTGCAGTTGGTGATCACGGGGTTGTGATGCTGTCGGATGACAGTGGGCTATCGTTTCGGCAGGCTTCCTCCGTACCCGCTGACACTACGCTGACGTCTGTCTCCTTTGTAGACCGCGACCACGGTTGGGCAGTAGGACACGGAGGCGTAATCATTCAAACGTCCGACGGTGGCGAGCACTGGACTCTGCAACGGAAGGACGTGTCAGTTGATCAACCTCTTTTGGGGGTGTATTTCAAGGATCGCCAGAATGGGTGGGCTGTCGGGCTCTGGTCACTAATGTTGGAAACGAAAGATGGAGGCATGAATTGGTTACCTGTAAAGCCTCCGATCCCCCCCGGTGCCAAGAAGGCTGATCGGAATTTCTTTTCGATCTTTGGCGACGGTAGGGATGGCATCTACATCTCTTGTGAACAGGGCCTAGTGCTGCGTTCCACAGACGGCGGTGCAGTGTGGTCGTATGTTGAGACTGGTTATCAGGGTTCGTTGTGGGCAGGACTCGCGTTACCGGATGGCACGTTGCTGGTCGGTGGGCTACGGGGGAATATTTACCGAAGCGACGATCATGGTGTTACTTGGACACATTCGGCAACGGACTTCACAACCTCGGTCACCGGATTTTCTGTCGACCACAAAGGTGCTGTTTTCGCTTCTGCAGTTGATGGCGTCGTGTTTGAGAGTGGCGATGATGGACGAACATTCCAAGGGCATCAAAGATCTGGTCGAGAGTCGCTCACTGCAGTGACGGCAACCTCTAGCGGAAAGGTCGTCTTGTTCTCGCAGTCGGGTCCTATTAAGTAGTCTAGGAACGCCTCAATCTGAGAAAAGATCTACGCGAGCATGTCTCGCGTAGATTTCTTTGTGGTCCCATGATTCCTCCGAGTAGGATGTGCGTACCAGGCTTAACGAACGAGGTATAAAGGGGCTCTTTGTCGGGCGTTGATGGATGGGTTCAGTTTCAAACATCCTCGCATCAGCCCCGATTGGGGCAACAGCGCTTATCGTTTTGACCTCGGTATGGTCATTATCCTAAGTGCGGCTGGTAGGGCCAGGTGGCGTCGCAGCCGTCGAACTCGACTACGAATCTGGCTGGCAAGATGCAGTTTAGTTGGGCCGCCTCGGCGGGGAAGTTGGTGTTCGCGTGGAGTTCCGCGGCCACAAGAGCATCGCCGTCAAATCATCGGCTGCACTCGTCGCTGGACTCGGTCGAGCAAAGACCACGTTCCGGCAGCGAAACCGCTAGTGTCAGTTTGACCTGGACCAGATGTCAACGAGGCACGTGGAACAGTTGGGGTCAAAAGCAGCCAAGCTGGGAGAAGCGAGCTTTCGCGCGAGTGGGCCTGGATCCGCTCCATGATGGCCACCTGGTCGTGTTGGGCGATCGGTGCGGCCTTCACTTCGCCGTTGCGTTTGACGATGCTAAACACCTCACCTTGCCTGCCGCTCCCCAACCCTGTTGCCGTGCCGAGCGCTGCCAAACGTGGTTTCGTCGCATTCCAGAGTGCCAGAGACCGCGCTTGCATGAACGCGCCGGCGTGATGACAACGACGAGCCTAGGCTTCGGGGAGGGGGGAGTGTGTTCGGCGATGCCGAGATGGCCATGGTGCTGCTCGACCACCTCACACATCACTGAAACCGTTAACGAGTCGTAGCGCTTCAAGACCGGCGTGGCGAAAGCTAGACCATCCCGTCGGAAAGGCTCAAAAGAGGCGGAAAACGAAGATCTATCCACACCGAAGTAACGCTTCACGTCGTTCGGTGTGGGGCAAATTTGGCGCGCCAACAGAAGGGTTCGTCTGTGACCTAATAACCACTGATCCAAGAGCCCGTGCACGGACAGACGAGATGTTGTTGACCAATGGAGCAGGGAGCTCTGGGGGGGGAGGGAAACCGTGTCTGGCAACGCGCTAGATGATCTTTACCGCCTGCGAGTGATTATTTCCGTCGTGAAAGAGAACGAAATGTATGAAATAACTGTCAGAACTAGCCATTTCAATAAATATCGTTTGAATGAGAGGTACCCGAAATGGCTGGCACCTACGTAGGTGCCAGCATTCTCATCGCCTATGCCTTAAAGGCTCATGATGGCGTCTCGAACCTTTGCGTAAGGGTCTGAGACCACTTTCGATTTCGCGTCAAAAACCATTGTGGATCGCGTAGTGGAATCGTATGCGGGCCACGCCAAGGTCGGCGTGGAAGGATTGCCGCTTCTCGCGAAGTTTGTCCACGCATCGAACATGCGACGCCCGACAGCGAGTCGATCGTTGTTTGGGTCCGCCGACACGCGTAGGGCATCAGAATCCTTACCATCCCAAGCCGTGTCGTAATGTTGTACGTTGAAAACGAAAGGCAACTCAACACCATGCAGGGCCCATTTCCCACGGAAACATGGCGTCTTCCAAGCACACTCATACATATGAACTGGTGCGCCCTTGCCGGCAAGAAGCAACTCAGACTGAGTCATCGCACCTTTCAAGAAGCCGATGTCAGTTGAAATTCGGACAAGTAGCTCTGGGTCGGAAAGTTTGGGCATTCGCCGCCGGTACTCTTTTACCAACGGGAGAACCTGATCGGTGCTAACGTTGTAAAGTAAGTTAGATTTTGCGGCCATCTCCGCCATGGCTGCGTCGTCTTTTATTGGGTTGAACGCATCAAATCCCATGAACGCTATAGTTTCATCAGAATCAATACCCATCAAAATTGGGACCTCGCGCGCAAAGGCTGGAGCGCTGCCACGCCAGATCATCTCAGGCATGGATTTCCCGTCAGCTACAGGACCAAAAAGGATATATGGGCTGTAGTTTGTCTTCATTGCGAAGGCGACTTTGTCAAAGCATTTAAGGAGCGCCTGCGTGGGAACGGCCTGAAGTGCTTTGATATCGCCTCGTTTCAACTGAAGCTCGTCGAACACGGCATCAGTCGTAATTGAGGCCTCGTCTGCCTCGCGAACCTTCAGAACAGAGCCGCTCTGGATAATGGCCTTATGGAACAGACCGCGGGCCTTCGGCATACCGAAAAGCGTACTGATCTTGCCGCCACCACCCGACTGGCCGAATACGGTTACGTTAGACGGATCCCCCCCGAATTGCGAGATATTGTCTCGAACCCACTCAAGTGCTTGGATGATATCCAAATGGCCTGCGTTTCCGGAGGACGCGAATCGAGCATCATGCTGTGCACCCAGATAGGTGTAGCCGAAAATATTGAGCCGATGGTTGATACCTACGGTGACGACATTTCCAGTCTTGGCGATACTCCCGCAATTGTATACGTGCGAATAGCTCGATCCGAAGGTGTACCCGCCTCCATGCAACCATACCATCACAGGTAAGCGTGAAGACGCTGTTGCCTTCTCTGGACTGAATACGTTGAGCATCAGGCAATCTTCGGTCGCGGGACTTGGATCAAGCCACGGAGCAAAGTCAGGGTTGTTCTGCGCGCACTGGTTTCCCAATGCGAGTGCATCTCGCACTCCGGCCCATGGCTTCACTGGCTGAGGCGGCATGAACCGGTTCATGCCGCCGGTGTCGGCGCCGTACCTAATCCCAAGAAAGGACGATAGTCCGTCATTTACGCGGCCACGCAATTTTCCGTGCCGTGTCTCGACGGTCTTGAACGAGGCATTTGCACGTGCGAGCCCCCCCGGCAACGAAATCAGAGACGCCGTTGCGCCAGCCATGCCGAGACGAAGCACGTCTCGCCGAGTAAAGCCGTCACGCTGATCGTAACTGTCGGACCTGTGTTTGGTGTCTACGTCGATGCCCACAACTGTGCTCCTTGTCTTCGAGGGTAACCTGCTGGCCAGATCCGTCTGGTTGCCTTCATCTCCCTTCCTTTTCCGTTGGTTTAACGTACTAATTGGTCAGAAAACGATAACTTGATGGTCTATAAAAAATACCAAAAAGTCAAGATCGTCCATGAGACTGTCCGGGAGCCCGCGACGACTGGGCTAACGAGATATTTCAGTCGCCGGCATGGCGGGCGCGCCGTCACCAACATACTGCTTTCAGTGCGTGCAGCTCGTGGACTGACGCCGCAACCGCAGGGCTCCATGTTCGACACGGTCAACCAGACCTTAGCGTCAAACCGATTGGTTCTTCGCGGGATGGCAGGGCGAATGTCGAAGGAGGACGCTCGAAGCTATCGGGCCGAAATGTTGGTGCACGTAGCTCTTAGCATCCGGCGGGCGCCACCAATATGCGAACAGTGCCCGTGGGGAATAGCTTTCAACTTCCGCGCGAGGAGCGGTTTGGCGCAGAGGATTACTGCCCCTTTGAGCGGGCCAGCGAAAGCAAGCCGCCCGCATGAGGGAGCTAGCGCACGTCGAAGGTGGAGCGCTCCCAGATATGCGGAACCACGCTGTCGGGAAACACTGCCGCTTATCGGCTGGTGGAAGGAGCAGCATGAAGTCCCGACAAAATCACCCATGTCGCCGGGAGCGTAGCTGGTTGATCGACGACACAAGAGCGCGATCCCGAGTACTTGCAATTGGCTGCTATGCGCATGTCACGGGATAGTCCTGTATTTGCTGCAACCTGCGCCACGCTGTCCTATCAGCTACCAAAACCAGATCACTCAGGGGTGCTTGCATTCAATGCTACGCAGCGGATGATCTTGTTCGCGCCATGGTGATGACAGGAAGTGTCGTACCTGATCGGACTTTACTTCGGCCAATGTGGCGGGCCTCCAACTAGGTCGATGGTCCCTGTCCAGCAAAAGAGCACGGACGCCTTCCGCGAAATCGCCCTCGTCGACGCACCGCACGACGACATCTAGCTCGCGACGAAAGCATTCCCCGAGCGTGGCCTCCCTTCCTCTGAGAACGGATTCTTTCGCCACGCTCACCATGAGTGGCGAGTTCTTCGTGAGCGCATCTCGCGTGTTAATCAGCCAGTCCTTACGGGCAGGGTCGTCTTCTACTTCGGCACTTTCTGCTAGCGATTGGACAATATCGACGACCGACTTGGACGGGCGGAAGTGTGCATTAATCGCCGGAAGGAGGGTTCCGAGAGCGCAGTCCTCGTGGGGCTGATTGTTCGGACTAAAGACAGTGCGCAACGAGTGAAGCAGGACATCCGGGAAAGCGGGATCGAGCAGGAATCGAGGCATTGCGACCAGACGTTCTTCGAAAGTGCTCAGCCACTCCGACGACACGCATACATCCGCCAAGCCTGAAAACACTGCGTCCGGCCCGTTCAGTGCCACGCCTGTCAATGCGAGATAGAGAGCTACTTGTACTGGCATACGTGCAAGAAAGTAGCTCGCCCCTACGTCCGGAACAAGCCCAATTCGAGTCTCCGGCATCGCGAGCTTGGAACGCTCCGTCACTACGCGCAGCCATGCGCCCTGAGACAGTCCCATCCCTCCGCCCATCGTGATGCCATCTAACAAAGCGATCACAGGCTTGGGAAACTTGTGGACTGCAAAATCGAGCTGATACTCATCTGCAAAGAATTGCACCCAACTCCGATCTTTATTGGTGGCTTTGTCATAAAGGCTACGCACGTCTCCGCCTGCGCAGAACGCCTTCTCTCCTGCGCCGTGCAGTACCACCGCGACGATCTCGCCGTCATCACGGCATCGCCGTAGTATGGCCCCCAAGACCAGAATCATGTCATGTGAGAGGGCGTTGAGAGCCTTCGGCCGGCACAGCGTGATAATTGCGACCCGGTTGACGACCCGAAACGATACCGACGAACTCGTGTCGAGAACGCCTAGGGTAACTTCACTATTGACTTCGATACTCACGACGACTTTCCTTGTTACAGCGTGGACCAGACAGGGGTACTCTTATTGAGAAGCGCATTCACGCCCTCTGTCTGGTGAGGTCCATCCAACAAATCGACGAATCGCTTGCGTTCAACTGCAAGTACCACGGAACGAGGAACGACTTTCTCCCCGAAATGGGTCAGTTTCTTGTTGGAATTGACCGCTCGCGGATTGAGTGCAACTACCCGTCTCATTCATAACTGACGGGTCCGCTTGGGTGCCGCGTTCCTGTTGTTCCCGCAGCGTTCGCTCGAATTAATAAAAACTCCTGATCTAACTTCCGGTGTTAGAACCCAAACATGACTAGATCAAGCCCGGGAGGACACACGAGTGTCCGCCATCTACGGGCAAACAGACGCCCGTTATAAAGCGGGCTTCGTCGGAGGATAGAAACACTGCGGCACTAGCAATGTCCCACGGTGAACCAGGCTTTTTCATCGGCACTGCGCGGCTGCGCGCCGCTACCATCTCTTCGATCGACGAGTATTGAGCCGAAATCTGTTGATAGACGAGCGGAGTATCGATAACCCCCGGCATGATTGCATTGGCACGAATGCCCCTGTCGGCATACTGTAGGGCGATAGCGACAGTGGCTTGGTTAACTGCTGCTTTGGAGGCGTAATAGGCGAAATATGAATACCCACTCCACCGGATTGCAGCTAGGGACGACACGTTGACAATGGCGCCACTGCTCTGCGCTAGGAAGTGAGGCAGCACTGCTCGCACCGTACGGTGAACTGAACCCACATTGATGTCCATGGTGCGTTGGAATTCCGCGTCATCCAACTCAAGAGGCCCCCCTGGAGACGCAATGCCAACGTTGTTGTGCAAGATGTCCAAGCGGCCGAAGCGTTCGACCGCGGCCAGTACGGCACGATTGACTTCTTCTGTCCGCGTTACATCGGCAACTACACCGATCGATTCGTAACCTTCATCGCGGATTACCTGAGCGGCTTCCTCTGCTGCCTCTGCAACCCGGTCGACACAGATTACAGCTGCGCCTTCTCGGGCATAGGCGACAGCTGTTGCCTTACCGTTGCTCCACTCATTGGGCGGTCCTCCCGCGCCAAACACAATGGCCACCTTATTTTTGAGACGGTCAACCACATTTAACTCCTTTTGCAACACCAATGGGGTGAGGATTTTTTCCGGTTCGCCTGATCGAGACCATGTCATTCATTACCTCGGCCATCGCTCCAGTGATGTCAACGGCGGGCTACGCTTCAAGCATTCCTGCGATTACGAATCCACCGTCAACTGCAAGTGTCTGGCCGGTAACATACGCAGCATCATCGGTTGCGAAGAATGCAATCGCTGCGGCGACTTCCTCGGGCAAGCCATACCGCTTCATCGGAACCTGACGGAGATAAGCCTCGCGTGCCGAAGCGGAATGATTGCGCGCAAGTGCCGTCTCGATCGGGCCGGGTGCGACAGCATTCGCAGTAATGCCATAGACTGCGAGTTCAACTGCCATCTGGCGCGTCAGTCCGATCAGTGCTGCCTTGGAAGTCCCGTAGCCCGCACGCCCTGCCCCGGCGCGGATCCCGCTAGTCGAGGCAATATTGATAATCCGACCCCAGCCACGTTGCTTCATCCGCTGTACTGCATGTTGCGTCAGTGCAAGTGGCCCCGTTACGTTAATCTCGAAAGTGCGACGCCATGCGTCTAGCGGGAGCTCTTCGAAAGGAGTCAGGCTGGCAATGCCCGCGTTGTTCACAAGCACGTCGCAACGCCCTAATGTGTCGTCGAGCCTCGCAAAGAAGTCAGTGATTGCATCAAAGTTGCCTACATCAAGCGCCATGCCTGTGGCAGCGTTCCCCTGTTCAGCAATCCCGGCGGCAACTGCTTGTGCCGCATCGACGCTCAAATCGGTAACGACGACGTGCACCCCCGCTCGAGCAAGACGGGTCGCAACCGCACTGCCGATGCCGCCCGCGGCACCGGTGACTACTGCAACGCGCGCGTCAGTCGGAACATTCACTTCCATATAGCGTGTATCTCCTAGATACTAGAATTGAGCTTACGTTGCCGCGGCAGGAGAGGGCAGCTTTCCTCAACGCTACGTCGGCGACACAGTAAGAACGATAGAATTTCTGACACCGCAGTCACTGCCGCGAAAGCGGCAGGCCGCGCTGCACGTGGAGTTTCGTTTGGGCGACTGTTGATCGCTATGCCCTCGCAAACTCGATGGGTTCAACCAATAGCTCGAACGTCACAAGCACCGGATTTGCCGCCCGGCGAAGGCGTCCTTCACTCAGGCCACCCAGATGGTCAACAAGGCCGACGTCGATGTTGGCGACCAAGTCCCCTTTCTCTGTCTTGGTGACAAGCCCGTCGCGAACGAATACCTCAGTCACGAAGGGAAGAACTTCGCGGCCATCGTCGAATGTCGCGCCGATGAGGCTACCGACACCGCCATGCACCCGAGCACGAACAATTCCGCGAGCTCCGCATTCATCTTCAATAGTGGTACAGAAGTCTTCGTTCGGACGTATAGACATCGCGAACGGGCCGCTTTTGGGGAGCGGGGATGGGGACGACGCTACCGGCTCGAATAGAGAGAATCCTGTTTCCGGGCTGGGGACGACTTCGAACGATGCGCCATCTAGGAACCATATGGAGGCATCGATTGGCTCAGAGATCACTGCATCGTTTGGCAACACGTGTCCACCGAGGCGCTGGCCGCTCTCGTTATACCAAGTGCCATGACAGTGAAGCCATGGCGAAGAATCACGTTGACCTACCGTGACGGAGGCATATTCCAGTCGGACGGTCCCCTCTGGCTGGTAGCGCTCGCTGAAGTACACCGCATGTTCAGGTGTCGGGGAAAGGGCTGGCATACAGTACGCAAAGGGATCAAAGCTTCCCCCGCGCAATCTGGCAACGGCGCTTTTTACATGGTTGGCGTCAAGGAGCGCAGCCAGCGTAGGAAGCAATGCGTTACCCGGCGGTAGCTTCACCTGAGCATGTCGGATATCGCAATCCGCGGTGCAGCGCCGCTGAACAGCAACCATTCCCGGATGCTCAATGTGGCGCATCGACCTTCTCCTTCAGGATCTCGATTTCAACCGAGACGCCACGCCGTGCGAGCTCGTCTTTCACTAGCCGCTTCGGCACTTTGCCGTACCCTGATTTTGGAAGCTCATCCCAGAAGTACACGCGCTTCGGAATCTTGTAGCGTGCAATACGGGTGGACATCCATTCGAGGAGCTGCGTTTCAGTTAAAATCGCCCCAGGCCGAAGTACACACACTGCCACGCCCACTTCACCCCACTGCGAATCCGGTAGGCCCAAGACTGCGACTTCTGTCACATCGCCGTGCGTGAGGATCTTTTCTTCCAACTCGCGCGGGTAAATGTTCGACCCGCCGGAGATGTACATATCGGAGTGTCGCCCGGTGAGATACAGGTATCCGTCACGGTCCATGTAGCCTAAATCGCCGGTGCGGAACCAGCCGTTGCGAAATGCCTTTGCGTTGGCTGCTGGATCGTCGTAATAGCCCACGAAGACCGCAGGGCCAATCGCGCAGATCTCTCCCGTCTCCCCGCAGGGAAGTTCATTCCCTTCATCATCCTGAACTGATACTTGAATGCCTGTACGCTCGTAGCCACAAGTGCCAGCGCGACCTGCAGCGCCTTGCTTATGATTCTGCGGGGGCAGAACGCTGATGTTGCCTGTCACTTCCCCTAAGCCGTAGTACTGAACAAGAACGGGGCCAAGTTTTTCGAGCGCGAGGTTCTTGTCGACCTCATACATTGGCGCTCCAGCGTATACGACATAACGCAGACTCGAGTGGTCGTGTAAATCGACGCTTGGGTGTTCCACCAGCATCTTCAAGATGGTGGGTACGGTGAACATGTTGGTCAGGCGATGGCGCTCGATGAGCTTAAACGCTTGTTCCGCAGAGAACTTCTCCGAGGGTAGCAGGACAGTTTTTGCGCCTCGCGAGGCCATGATCAATTGATGCACGCCCGCACCGTGTGAAAGCGGTGCGACTACGAGCGAGCCGTCGCTGCAGTCAGTCCCCGGCATCAAGTCGGCCAAATGGTTATTGACAACGAAAGCCATCTGGCCGTGAGTGAGTACCGCGGCTTTGGGTTTGCCCGTCGTGCCGGAAGTAAAAAGGAACCAGCAGGGGGTGTCCCGGTCCACAGCGGCGTTAGGTACGGTACAACCGAGCCTCGCAGCTATGAGATCAGAGGCCCGAGGGCCGTCATCATGCGGCTCGGAACCCGTCAACCAGATCACCTGTGTGTCCGGTCGTGCGGCGCAGACGGCGGCAGCATACTCGGGGAAGTCACTTTGGCACAAAAATATCTGGCTTTTCGATTTGTCCGCGATATAGACAACCTCGTCCGGCATGAGCCGGAAATTTGTGGGAACCCACGTGGCACCGAGCCTGAATGTCGCGAACATCGACTCGAACATCTCGTTGCTATTCTTCGAGTGAACGAGAACCGTGCTTCCTGCGCCCACGCCTCGCTCGGCGAGGGCAGCCGCGAAGGCGCTCACACGTGCATCGAACTCTGCCCAAGTCCAAGATTTCTCACCCCAAACAAACGCGACATGGTCGGCTAATCTGCGCGCATTGTGTGTCGACCAATAGGCGAGGTTCATGACGCGGGTGGATGTTGGTGATTGAAAAACGGCGTTCATCGCGCACGCTCCAGAATCGATACATAATTGGCTACAGCGGCACCGCCCATGTTGAACACTCCGGCGAGATTCGCGTTGCTCAACTGCATGTCACCCGCTTCCCCGACAAGTTGCATCGCGGCCATCACGTGTTGGGAGACCCCGGTCGCCCCCAGCGGGTGTCCGCGTGCCTTGAGGCCCCCGGAGACGTTGACTGGAAGCTGACCATCCTTTCTGGTTACGCCCTCCCTGATGGCTCGCCATCCTTGTCCCGCAGGCGTCAACCCCATTGCCTCGTATTCGATCATTTCAGCGGTCGTGAAACAGTCGTGCGTCTCGACTAGGCTAAGGTCACTTAGTGTTGCGCCCGCCATCTTTAAGGCCTTCAGCCATGCACGTCGTGCCCCTTCGAATGCTGTCGGGTCGCGCCGTGATAGAGGCATGAAGTCGTTCACTTGCGTACGCGCGCGGAAGCGGATCGCCCTGCGCAACGTTGCCGCCGTCTCTTCGTCAGCGAGCACAACTGCGGCAGCACCGTCCGAGACCATCGAGCAGTCGGTGCGACGGAGTGGACCCGCAACTAGTGGATTGCGGTCCGACACCTCATTGCAGAAATCGAATCCGAGATCCTTGCGCACGTGAGCGTAAGGGTTGGCAAGCGCGTTGGCGTGATTCTTTGCCGCGATCATTGCCAGTTCTTCGCTGTGGTCCCCATACTTTTCAAAGTACGCCTGCGTGATCTGACCGAAGATTCCGGCAAAGCCATCGACGTTCTCCTCTTCCTTGCGGTAGCAACCGCTAAGTAGGATTCTTGGAATCTCCCGCGAGGGCACAGCGGTCATTTTTTCTGCGCCGATGACCAACGCAATCCGCCCGCGGCCGCTCTCGATGAAGTCTGCGGCGCTGTAAATCGCAGCCGTTCCAGTTGCGCATGCATTCTCGACGTGCAGCGCTGGCGCGAAACGCAGGTCTGGATTCCCCAGAGAGACAAGTCCTCCTTCGAATCCCTGTGGCGTTAGCCCATTGTTGAAGACGCCAACCGTAATGACGTCAACGTCCGAAGCTGAAATCTGGGCGTGGTCCAGTGCGGCAGTAGATACTCGGGCGATCAGCGACTCGACGTCGGGGTCGTCGAGCTTGCCGAATTCGGTATGCGCCCAGCCGACAATGACGGCACGTTTAGACATAGGTTTTATCTCCTGATGGGTGTGTTAGAGGTCGAGCACTTTTGGATAAAAAATTGCGCTCGACGCTAGGCTTGGTTGAAGCCAGTGACGGGATGTCCGAAACGCTGCATGCGTTTCTCAAGCCGATCCTTCTCTTCGCGAAGCATCACCGCAAGCTGCTGAATATGGGCGTCGGTGAAGCGGCTTTCCACGCCCGCGATCGTGACGGCAACTGACATTCCGCTGCTTGGATCCTGTGTCGCGACGGCAATCGCGTAGGAACCTTTCACGACAAGTCCGGGATTTATCGCGTAGCCGCGCGTACGCGTTTCCAGTACTTGTCGCTTGAGGAACTCGGGCGAAAGGGTGGGGTAGTTCACAGCGAACCGTTCGGCGTTGAAAGCCAGCGCCTGATCGACCTCAGCATCGGACATGGCGGAAAGCAGTGCCAAGCCTCCTGCTCCGACCCCGATGGGGTGACGATTTCCTGGTTGCAATACGTGCGAGCGCAGTGGGTACGTGCCTTCTTCCCTTGCGAGGCAGACAGTCTCGTATCCGTGCCGGACGCTAAGCAGGGCCGCATCCCCACTGTGCGCGGCTAGGCTGGTGAGGCTTTCCGCTGCCAAGCGATGGATACCGAAACGCTCAGACGCGAGGAGCCCCAAGGCATAGGTTTCTGGCCCTGCGTAGTATCGGCGGTCCTCGTCGCGCTGCTCCACTAGCCTGTTATCGATCAGAGCAAGCAGCAGCCGTCGGGTAGTTGGCTTGGTCAGTCCTGTTTTCTTCACAAGATCCGAGAGGCCAATGCCGCCCAATCGGGAGCCCGCTACAAGTTGTAGCACTCGCACGGCGCGATCCAAGGTCTGACTCGATGCGACGCAAGCGACGCGCCCATCGTCTTTGCGAACGGCCGGCATTGTTTGTCTCCGATTGGTCCAATATATGGACCTTCAATATGGTGAAAACCTTAGTTTCTGCGTGCTAGTTTAGGTGCTTTAATGGGTTCTGAGAACTAGGATAGATACCTGGTCCGTATATTGGACCAGTAAATAAACAAGAGGTCCGCGTAGCAGACCTCCATAACTGGAGACAAAGATGGATCGACGTCACTTTGTGAAGGGGTTGTCAATGGGCGCCCTCGCATCTGCAACCTTGCCGATCGCCCGCATTGCTCAAGCGGCGGAGTTCACCTTCAAGATTGCACACAGCACCCCTACAACCCACCCGCTACACATCCGCCTGATCGAAGCGGCTGCGAAGATCAAAGCTGACACGAAAGGCCGTTTTGACCTTCAGGTTTTTCCCTCCGACCAGCTCGGGGCGCAGCCCGATGTACTTGGTCAGGTTCGGTCTGGCGCCACAGATTTTTTCGCTCTGTCGGGCGTTGTTCTATCGACGCTAGTCCCTGCAGCAGCTATTAGCGGGATCGGTTTCGCATTCAAGGATTACGAGACTGTCTGGAAAGCGATGGATGGCAATCTTGGTGCCTTCATTCGCTCCGAGATTGATAAGACAGGTTCACTGTTTGCGTTCGAGAAGATTTGGGACAACGGTTATCGACAGATCACCAGCTCAAATCGTCCTGTTTCGATGCCGTCAGACCTCGCTGGAATGAAGATCCGTGTTCCTCCTTCCGCAATGTGGGTGTCTCTCTTTAAGGCACTCGGATCTTCTCCGACGACAATTAGTGCAAATGAGCTTTACTCGTCGCTGCAAACGAAGGTGGTCGATGCACAGGAGAATCCCCTCGCGGTCGTGCTGAGCTTTAGGCTTTACGAGGTTCAAAAATACTGTGCTCTCACAAACCATATGTGGGATGGATTTTGGATTCTTGCGAACCGAAAAAATTTCGACACTTTGCCGCCGGAAGTGCAAAGCGTAGTCAGGAAGCATCTCAATGATGCAGCTGTCGCGGAGCGGAAAGACCTGGCTAAGCTCAATGTATCGTCGCAAGAGCAATTGATTGCTAAGGGAATGCATTTCACTACCCCGAAGACAGCGGACTTCAAAGAGAAGCTTCGCGCCGCTGGTTACTATGCTCAATGGAAGAACAAGTTTCCGGCCGCTGGATGGGCCCAGCTGGAATCGGTTGTCGGTCAGCTATAAGGAGGCACGTCATGAGTTCTTCCGTCTCGAGACATCTAGTCAGCTCAGCGAGCACCACTCCCGCGATCGATCGTCTGCTTGCTTCCGTTGTCGCATGGATCAGCGCACTCCTGATGAGCGCCGTAATTCTGTTGCTATTTGCAGGAGTGGCTGCCCGATACGTCTTTCACGCGCCACTCGTTTGGTCTGACGAGTTGTGTTCCACGTTCTTTCTCTGGTTGGCAATGCTGGGCAGTGCATTAGCGGCGCGCCGGCTTTCTCATATGCGCATGACGGCAATAGTGAACAGATTGGATGCTCGATGGGCACCGTTCTGCTCGGCTCTTGCAATCTCTGCCGGCCTCGCTTTCCTTTTACTTGTGCTGATGGCGGCATACCACTACGCGAGCGAGGAAGTGTTAATCACAACACCTGCGCTAGAAATCTCCGGGGCCTGGCGCGCGGCTGCTTTGCCAGTGGGGATTGCACTGATGATTGTGTTCAGTGTCTTCCGGCTGATTGAGGTCGCAACCGATCGGCGGAGTTACGCTGCAGTCGCGGTAGTAGCAGCGCTGGTGGCTGCGTTCTGGGTAGCAAGCCCGCTACTCGCTGGTGCGGGCCAGCTCAACCTGTTGATTTTCTTTGTCGGCGTGGTGGGTGCATGCGTCTTCGCTGGTGTTCCCATCGCCTTCTCGTTCGCGCTCGCGACTTTAGGTTTCCTGGCATTGACCACTCGCGTGCCGGTAACCGCGCTAATTGGCCGAATGGATGAAGGGATGTCCCACTTGATGTTGTTGGCTGTGCCGACCTTCGTCTTTCTGGGCTTGCTATTGGAGATGACAGGAATGGCCCGAGCCATGGTGCAGTTCCTTGCGGGGCTGTTGGGGCATGTTCGCGGCGGGCTGTCCTATGTTTTGGTTGGCGCTATGTACCTCGTTTCGGGGATTTCGGGCTCAAAAGCAGCGGACATGGCAGCGATTGCGCCTGCATTGTTCCCAGAAATGTCCAAAAGGGGGGCGAAGCCGGGCGAACTTGTAGCGCTTCTCTCCGCAACAGGTGCGCAGACGGAGACGGTTCCTCCCTCCATTGTTCTTGTCACTATCGGATCAGTGATGGGCGTATCGATAGCCGCCCTTTTTGCAGGCGGATTGCTACCGGCCTTTGTGCTCGGTGTTGGTCTCTGCATTGTGGTAGGCATTCGTTCTAGAAGCGACGACCGCTCGAATGTTGAACGCTTGCCGTGGCGTGAGGTTATGAAGCTCTTCCTCATTGCTCTCCCGGCGCTTGCACTGCCGTTTGTGATCCGTGCTGCGGTAGTCGAGGGCATTGCAACCGCGACAGAGGTATCCACACTCGGGATTGCATATTCCGTCATTGCAGGGGTGCTCGTGTATCGGCAGTTCGATGTCGGCCGCATTCGCCAAATGCTCGTTGACACCGTCGTCTTGTCGGGTGCCATCCTCTTCATCATCGGTGCGGCATCGGCCATGGCCTGGGCTCTAACCCAGTCCGGGTTCTCCCGAGATTTGGCAGCCACCATGCAGTCTCTGCCGGGCGGCAGCAACGGCTTTCTGCTGGTATCGATCGTTGCTTTCATCATCTTGGGCAGCGTACTCGAAGGTATTCCCGCAATCGTGCTGTTTGGCCCGCTCGTCTTTCCGATCGCACGCGTTATGGGAATCAATGAGGTGCACTACTCTATGGTAGTGGTCCTATCCATGGGTCTTGGGCTGTTTGCGCCGCCATTCGGAGTTGGCTACTACACAGCGTGCGCTATCGGCAATGTCGACCCCGAAGAAGGAATGCGTCCTATCTGGGGGTACATGCTCTCACTGTTGATCGGGCTTACCGTTGTGGCAGCTGTCCCGTGGCTGTCCACTGTTTTCATCAAAGCTTCATAAGCGCTGTAGTGGGTGAATAGGGGAATTGCTCGACTGCTCACCCAAGCTATGAATTGATGATGATTGGCTCAACAGTGTCGGTATGGCTACGGACATCATAGTGCCGACAGCTTGTCGAGCTGGTACTGCGATAAAGATGCCGGTAGCGGCGAGGTCACCAAGCGCCTCATCCCATTGACGCTGCATTTGCTCGTGCAACTATCGACCGTAGTGGTGTGGCATTGAGCGGCTTGGGGGGGGAAGCGTTTCTGCGCGTGCAGGCATTGGTCGGGACATATTGAAAGTGAAATGCCTGCCAACGAAGAAGCCCTCAAGGAATGGCCTATAGGGCGGCTAATCTGAATCTCGCTCCCTTAAGCTCTTCGTTGCTTTGATGACGAAGAGCTTATGGCCGACCCGCTATCGGTCATTGCTCCAATCGCGACTACCGGCGTTTGAGCCGGACGATCGCTCTCAATCACGAATCTGAAGTCCAGGCGGCAGCCTCTGGCGCGCTTCGGCATCGGCTCGTATCGACAGAAGACTGGTAGGAAAATTTTTACCAACCGGACGAGGACACTCGTCCACAACGAGAAGAAGAAGGAGGAGGCGCTTATGGAACTTAAGTATATTGCCGCTGCGTCCGTGCTCGCGTTCGCTGGAAGCGCTTACGCGCAGAGCAGCGTGACGATTTACGGTCTCGTCGACCTCAACGTGGAGTATGCCAGTCACGTTGGGGCAATCCCCTCGGCTGCAAACGGTTTTAATCCAGGACCAAGTAATCGCATCGTCCGGATGGGCACTGGCGGCCTCGCTGGCTCGCGTTGGGGTCTGCGGGGTGCCGAAGATTTAGGCGGGGGCCTTAAGGCAGTTTTCGTTCTCGAAAGCGGTTTTGCTGCAGACACGGGGCTGAGCCAACAAGGTGGCCGACTCTTTGGTCGCCAGGCATTCGTCGGGCTCCAGAACGATAGCTATGGTCAGTTGACCTTTGGTCGTAACTACACATCCATCTTCGATGCACTGGCCAACTTCAGCCCGCTGTCTTACGCGACCCTCTACGCGCCTACGGTGTTGTTGAACGGTGGGAATTATCGCGAGGACAACAGCGTTAAGTACACGGCAAAATTTGGTCCTCTGACCACGTGGGCACACTGGTCCTTCGGTGTGGGGACAACCGTGCCACAAGCTTCTAGCAGTGCCCTGACCTATGGCGGCAATGGTGAAGTGCCGGGGCAAGGTCGACGCGACAGCGCTTATGGTGCTGCCGCAATGTATTCAACAGGCCCGCTGGCCGCGACGATCGCGTACGACCAATGGAACCCCTCAATTGGTGTTTCTAGCGGTACTGCCAAGAAGCTCGGCGTCGCTGCGAGCTATACCTTTGGTCAAACGAAGATCATGGGTGGCTATCGATGGGCACAGAGCAAGAGTCCCGCCGAGGTTGTGATGGTTCGCGATGATCTTTATTGGATTGGTGCTAACTATCAGGCAACTCCGGCTTTAGGGCTGTCGCTCGAGTACTCGTATGACAAATTGAAAAACCTTTTTGGCAATACGAGTGCCCCTAATCCGTGGCAGATTGCATTCATCTCAACGTACTCCTTCTCCAAGCGTACGGATATCTACTTGACTGCTGCATACGCGAAGAACGCCGGCCTAACTCTCGACTCTGCTGCAACTGGGTATCTGAGTAGTCTTGGCGTTGCGGCAAGTTACGCGCTGCCAAGTGGTGCGAGCTCGATGCTAGGCGTTGCAGTGGGCATGCGCCAGAAGTTCTAACTTCTTTGAAAGCGGCATGGCGTACGCACTGGTAACGCCATGCACAGTAGACGATTGAAGCTCAATGGTGGTGGCATGCCTTGGTCTCCGATTTGGCCACCACCATTTTTTTCCTGGACTCCGTGTTCTTTATATACGAGTACAACGGTTGAGGGATCTGCTGTTCCACAACAGCAGCAGCAATGCCTGGCTGTGCGCACTGCTTGGGACGTACGCTTTTCGCAAGCGCATCTCCGTCTAGGTGGGGTGGCGCACGCACGGCCTGTTGCTGGAGCGCAGGCCGACGCCACTGCGCCCACAGCGTCGGCACGAAGGCAAGGTCGCTGTAGCCAAGAGCAACCAGCGCTGTGCTCGGACGGGTTCGAGTTCCGCTGCGACGACGGCGAGCCGCTGCGCGTGACGTTCGCCTTGGATTGTTGCGACCGCGTGGCGATGAGCTGGGTGGCGACCACCGGTGGCGACAGTGGCGACGTCGTGCGTGACGTGATGCTGGCGGCCGTCGAGCAGCGCTTCGGCAATGTTCCGAAAGCACCGGAGCAACTCGAATGGCTGACGGACAACCGCTCAGGCTGCATTGCAGGGAAGACCCGCGAGTTCGCTACGGACATTGGCCTGAAGCCATTGACGACGCCGGTTTGCAGCCCGCAGAGCAACGGCATGGCAGAGAGCTTCGTGAAGGCAATGAAGCGTGACTACGTGGCCTTCGTGCCAAAACCCGATGCGTCGACGGCTGCGCGCAACCTCGCCATCGCGTTCGAGCATTACAACGAGCAACATCCCATAGCGCTCTGAAAGATCCCTCGCCACGCGAGTTCAGGCGCTAGACGGAATCACCAACTCAAGTGTGAGGCGGTGTCCGGAGATGCGGGGGGGGGGCAAATCCACCCCTCGACTGTTTATTCAGACATAGCTTTTCCATTTGTGCGCACGGTGTCGTACATCGCTACCCCTATACACGGTTAATCGTGGCGGCGATGCGATCAGCTGTACGAACGCTCACTAGGCCAAGGCATTGGCTCACCTCTTCAATGGCAATGCCGGCTAACAGCATCCGACGGCACACGGTATTGCGGAGGATACGCGGGCTCATATCGGCCGCCTCAAACTCTATCGCCTGCAGCGCAGATTTGACGATGCGTCCGACGCTCGCAGCGTTGATCGGTTCGCCTGATGTATGAAGGGTCAGCAGAACTGGTCCCTCGGTGCCTTTCTCCGCGCGGCGCAGCAGCCAGGCATCTAGTGCCGGGCGCGCGAACTGGGCGACGAGAACTGTTCGCGCGCCGCGTGCACCCTTCGGTTTCACACTGAGGAAGGGCTGCACACTATGCAATTGAAGGTCGCCAACCTCTGCGGCAATGCCTTCCGAGAGCGTGATACCGGTGCCGAGGTAGAGAGCGACCACAGCGCGCGAGCGAATCTCTCGCAGACCATCTGCTGACCCAGGCTGTGTATAGGCCTGAAGGAGGGCGTCCTTGTCTTGGGGGAGGAATAGCGGCTGGTCCTCCTCAGGCCAATGGCACAGGCGCAACTGCTCAGCCGCGGGATTAAATGCGCGCACGTCAACGTTCACAAGCTGTCGACCGACGCGATCCAACAGTTTTAGATACCGCATCTTGGTCGCATCCGATCGAGCGCCAACAGCCTCGCAAAAAGCTACTACGTGCTCGTCCTCGTAGTTGGCCAGGTCCCGATTGGCCTCGCTGAGATAGCGCAGAAACTTCTCAAACATTGCCTGGTGCTGGGTGCGTGATCGGGCCGAGAAGTGCCGTCCGTCGACCCCTTCGGCCTCGCGTTCCTGCCAATCAGCGTAGGCGGCGCGCGGATTGTCGAGCCAGAGCTGGTCCATAGGGGGCAGCAAAAGTGGTTGCTATATACTGAAGTATTTTACCCAAACATAAAACCTGCTATCAACGTCGGGGGCGACCTATCGTGCGGCGCAACATGGGGTGTCTCAAAAAACGGTAAAAACATACGCTAAGAGTAGCAAAGCGTTACTTATTTCAGCATTGAGTCCCTTTGCGAGACTTATATCAAATGACCGACTGTGAACAATTTGCACCTTGCGCTGCCAGATGTCACGCAGCCGACGCGGACAGTCGTGTACGAGCAGAAAGCGCGGCCGGAATCAGGGTATAAAGAAGCCGCAGCTTCCGGAGGATCAGGCCCATGTTATGGCCAGCGCCGCAAGCCGGGTTGGTAGATCTGCACGCCTTCCACTGCGACATCGCGATAGTCCCGATCAACGATCGCGTTCTGCGGCCTAACCTGACTCAGAATCAGCGCCTGCTCCAACGCTTTGGCAAACGTATGGTCTTCGTAGGGATTGCTTGGCATCGAGCGCCCGCCGAGTACCAGGGCCTTGTGCATTGTCGTGATCGACACCTTCACATTGAGTTCGTAAGTCGTTTTGGCTTTGCCCTTGGCTAAGCACTCGACTCCCGGCGCGTGCAGTGCGTAAAGCTTGTGCGTGTCCTTCGGCTTCTGAGACAGAAGCCGCTTGGCTCGACCGATCAGTTCTTCCAACGCCGAACGGCTTTGCGCTGCCACCGAGCCGAGCTGCCACTCAACGTCGCACATTACTCGCCCCACCCGCGAAGGCAAGGTGCGCTGCGCGCGCCGCATGCGCTTGTACTACTTCGCATGTGCATAGCGGCCAATCTGGCCCGCTAGCCGTGGCGCCTCGCAGTTGCAGTTCTGTCGCCGCTTCAGCCCATGCTGGGCTGCCGGCTTCTCCCAATCGCCTGCGCCCGCGCGCCAGACTCGATGGGTCGACCCGCAGCTCGGTCTACAGATACCTTTCGCCTGTGAACACCTGCCAGTAAGAGGTCTCGACCCGGTGCCAGACGACTTCTTCATCAGACAGGTCAAAGACGAATTCCAAGGTTATCGCAGGGACGTGAAGCAAGCTACCAACCTGGATTGATGTTTGCCAATCCGCAGATCGAAAAATTTTGGCCACTGATAAAACCCGCGCCGGCCGAGGTCAAGAATAGCGCCATGGCAGAAATATCGGTCTTACTGCCATAGCCAAAGCCAGTCACCTCACCCATCTGCTGAACCCATTTCACGGCTTCCGCTGAATTACTCGAAAGCATGACCTCATCGTAACCGCTCACGATAGGACCCGGCGAAATACAGTTGACAGTAATCTTATGTCGAGCAATCTCCTTTGCCAATGCATTACTAAAGCCAATCACCGCTGCTTTAGCACCGGAATAATCGGCCCGCCCAGACGCTCCAATTACTCCATCAAGCGAGGATATATTAATTATCCGCCCGCCCTGCTGCGCAATCATTCCGTTAATAACAGCGTGGGTGACGTTAAGAACCCCCTTGTAGTTCAGGCCAATAATCTCATCCCACACTTCCTCAGTGGAATCGCAAAATAGGGAGGACCGCTCTCTAGCACTTCCGCCAGCGCAGTTGACCAAAATGTCAACCTTGCCAAACTCGTTGATGATGGACTCATACATGTGGTCCACTTCAGTCTTCTTCGATACATCTGCTACAACACCCAGCCCACGCACACCCAAAGATCTTATTTCCGCTGCCGTTTCCTGAAGTGTAAGGCCGTTCCGGCTGGTGATGGCGACATCTGCCCCGGCTTCAGCGAGTTCAAGGGCGATCGTGCGGCCAATACCCGTACCGCCTCCCGTGACAAGGGCAACTTTGCCCTTTAGCATTGCAGTCAAAAAGTCCATAATTGCTCTCATTCCTGATAAATCGGATCTTCTCCGCCTTAAGCGGAATTCGTCACTTCGGTGCTTTACATACGATTGGTTCTTCCGCCATCGACCGGGATGGTTTGCCCGCTGATATATGCAGATTCATCAGAGACTAGGAAAAGCGCTGCGTTCGCAATGTCTTTCGGTAGGCCGGTCTTGCCCAACACTGTGGGCTTACTGAACTCCTTGATCATTGCAGCATATTCTTCTGGTGTCTTGCCCTCCCTAACGAGGGGAGTTGCCACAAAACCTGGGGCAATACTGTTCACGTTGATATTGTATTTCCCTAGCTCCGCCGCGGCATTGCAGGTTACCTGGATAACTCCCGCTTTAGATGCGCTATAGGCAATACCTTCACTAACCGCACCGCGGCCGCAAATGGAGGAAATATTGACGATCTTGCCGTACATCTGCTGAACCATGTATTTGGCCGCGGCCTGAAGGCAAAGAAACGCTCCTTTTAAATTAACATTCATATTAGCATCCCACTCCTCCACCGATGTTTCAAGCAGGGAACTTGAGATACATATTCCAGCGTTATTAATCAGGATATCAATTTTTCCGAAATGCGCATACACCTTTGCCATCATTTCTTCCACTTGATCTTTATTGCTTATATTCGCCGCAATCGACAAACACTTGCCGCCACCTAATTTAATTTCCTCTTCTACTGCCGTTAAGTTTTCCAAGGAAATATCACAAACGGCGACATTTGCACCGGCCTTTGAGAAAGTTAGCGCGATCTCTTTACCCATTCCGCGCCCGCCGCCCGTAATGATTGCGACCTTTCCTTCCAAAATCTTGTTGCCGTCAATATCTACCACACGCATGATCTTTAGCTCCAATTCGGTTTTATATGGAGACAGCAAGCATCTCCGGACACAGCGCTACGTCAGAGGAGTAGCTGCTGCAAATTTTCCTCTGCTTTGTTTGAGACTCCACGCTCCAGTTACTAGGACACGGTTTAAAATAGGCTCTTGCCGATTGCAGAATTCTGCGATCGTACTTGAGGACGCAATACAATTGATCGGTCGGTCATTAAACAAACGACCACCTTGACGCACTCTCATGTGGCGCCCCAATATACCGCTCGAATTGACGCACTGGACAGATTTCCGGCTTTCAGATATGCGCCAGCAAATTCCGCGCAGCGAGACAACGCCCGCCCCAAAATGGCCGTCCACAGCATTCGCCGTCATCCGACCTCTTTTGGAGAAAATTCTAGAAATCTGCCTGCCCATTATTTGGCCGCCGCCAGTGATGAGGTCCTTTTGAACCGGACCACACCATATCTTCAATTACCAGAACCAATCGCAGCGTCTTCTAGGTATGGATAGTCGATATAGCCAGTCGAACCTTGACTAAACCATGTCTCGCTTAGAGGTTCATTCAGGGGAGCACCTTGTTTCAGGCGTTTCGGCAAGTCTGGATTAGCTAGGAACGGGCGACCGAAACTTATCCCATCTGCCAAACCAAGTGCGACATCTTCGCGTGCTTTCTGAATGTCGTAATCGCTATTGAGGATAAGCGGACCGGAAAAATGCTGGCGAATCAGTGGGGACTGCCGGGGAACGTGCGTGCTGCCGTACGTACCCGTGGGACCGGGTTCCCGCAGTTCGAGGAAGGCGACACCAATGTCTTGCAAGGCCATCGCTACAGCTTTAAAGAGCGTGGCTGGATCACTATCGTCAACACCTTGACTATCCCCGTTTGGGGAGAGTCGTACAGAGACTCGATCCGCGCCTATTGTCTCAACGACTGCTTGTGTCACTTCCTTAAGAAAGCGAATTCGGTTCTCGATCGTGCCACCGTACTTGTCATCGCGGTGGTTGCTGCCATCACGCAAAAATTGGTCGATCAAGTATCCGTTCGCCGCGTGAATTTGTACGCCGTCGAAGCCCGCAGAAATTGCATTTCGTGCAGCGCGAACATAATCGGCAACGATGCCCGGGATTTCCTCGATATTCAACGGCCGAGCCAGTTCATATGATTGCTTTCCTTGATAGGTGTGCACCATGCCGGGTGCAGCGGTAGCGCTGGCTGACACTGGTTGTTCGCCCGTCACGCTACTATGGACAGCGCGCCCCATGTGCCAGAGTTGGACGACTATGCGTCCGCCAGCTTTATGGACTGCCTCCGTGACCGGCTTCCAGCCAGCCACCTGCTCGTCTGACCAAATGCCGGGGGCATAAGGCCACCCTAGCCCTTGTTGAGAGATACCTGTCGCCTCGGCGATGATCAGCCCCGCGGACGCACGCTGGCCATAATATTCGGCCATGATCGCTGTAGGAACATGGTCTCGAGTCGCGCGACCACGCGTCATTGGTGCCATAAGCACCCTGTTCGGCGCGACGATCGAACCCAACGGCAACGGCTGAAAAAGACTGGTCATCAAATTTTCTCCTGAGACTCTCTGAAACACGCAAGGATGCGTCTACCGCCTCCTGTGCGCCGATGTTCGGTCCATGTCGAGCAGATGGGCCGCAAGATTCACCTGCAAAGAAAGCGCTAAATTGGCTCGACCGACAAGGCGAGCAGTGGCTGGACCACACAGCTCTTTACCAGCTGCTGCATGGAGCCAGCCGCTACCTTGATGTCTCCCACATCGTCGATGCGCCGGCAGAATCACAACTATCGGGCCACGCCCGCAAACGTTGTTTATGCCGGACCAGTCGTCGTCATTTCTCCCCGTGCTGAGCTCCAGGGGAGTCGACTTCAGCCTATCGCGCCTGTTGGATCCATCCGCCGCATACCATATCCGACTTTTTTAGAACTATCGGTATATTACACAGACCAATGAGTACGTCAATCGATAGCGGCGGATAGCTACGGTCAGCCTTCCCGTTGCATGCTGGACGCATAGAGGCGGGTCGATTTGCGTGCAATCTCCGATTGCTGGCAGGGCTTACGAAGATCGACCAACGGGAGTGTGCTTTTAGGGAGAGAAGGTCGCTGCCCTCTCGCTGGCCATCCAGTGTGATCCAACAGCACTGAGTATCGAGCTGTCGGACGCCAGTCTCAAAATGGCGACTTACTTGAGTGACGGCGTGCACAAGGGCAGAGTAGGGCACTACTGTAATGCCTCCCTTAGTCTCCCAGACAGCGGTCGGACAGGAAACACCTCACCGACTCACAGAAGACTTGAATCAAAGCGTTACCCGTCGTAGAGTTCGCCCTGGTAACGTACCGATTGATCTTTTTGTTTGACCAACAGGTACGTGAAAGCGGCCTTGACTGGGCAATGTTCCCGTTGAGCCGTTGGTAAGCAAAGGGCGCCCTGACGTAAGTCGCGCGTCTACGATCGGATGTCTCTTACATGCATGCGACGTGATTGTGCGACGCACGCGTGCTACTTCGATGAAAGTCAGGAGCTTGAAAAGGAATGGACACGTTACTCGACAGTGAAGGCGGGCCGACCGCGCAAGGCGTGCGAGAGACTGGGGGGAAGGGTCGCCCGGTCACGCTCTCCGGGCGGCTTGGGACCTTGGACATCGTCTTCACAGTCTTAGCCTACAACGCGCCGCTGACTGTGGTGACCGGCTTTTTCGGCTTATCGATGGCCCTCGGAAATGGGTTGGGTACTCCCGTGGCATTTTTGGTTGCCGGTCTGCTCATGCTTGTCTTTGCAGTTGGCTTTACGACGATGTCGAAGCATGTCCCAAACGCCGGCGCGTTCTATGCCTACATCACCGCGGGGCTCGGCCGCCCGCTTGGATTCGGAAGCGCGTTGATGGCGATACTCGCCTACGGATTTATGTTGGTCGGTATGTACTTATACGCCGGTTTTTCGTACGCGGCCCTCGTTAAACAGCTTTTCAAAGCAGAACCGCTTATCTGGTGGGGCTACGCGCTCATTTTGCTCGCAGTAGTAGCGGTGTTTGGGTATCTGCGAATCACGTTCTCAGCGCGGCTTCTTACTATCGCATTGGCATGTGAAGTGTTGCTGGTTCTCCTCTGGGAAGTAGTAGTTGGCGTGACTAAAGGGCCGTCCGCCCTGTCGCCAGCTTGGCTGACCCCTGCTGCCGTAACGTCTGGCTCTCTTGGAATTGCAATGCTTCTCGGTGTGACCTGCTTCGCCGGATTCGAAGCCACCGCGGTTTTTCGAGAAGAAGCACGCGATCCCGAGGTTACAACCACGCGGGCCACATATATCGCGATCGGTGTCATGGCGCTTTTGTTCACCTCGGCATCATACGTGCTCATTTGTGCATATGGCCCGAAAGCAGCGATGGCAAAGGCCACTGCGGATGCATCGACGATCACGGTGGATTCCATCGGAATGTATCTAGGGACGGCGGGATCAGTCACAGTGAACGTTCTTCTGTGCTCGAGCATCTTCGCTGCAGTGCTCGCACTGCATAACATTTTGTCCCGATACATCTATTGCCTCGGAATTGACGGAACGTTTCCACGTCCACTTGCTGCGGTTCACGAACGACATGGATCACCGTACCGCGCCTCTGTCTTGGTTACTCTTGTAATGCTGTTCCTCGTGGTTGGTGCAATAAAGACCGGCGTAGCTCCGTATGAAGGATATGGGGTCCTGGTTGGCGTCGGCGGCTACTGCTTACTTTTACTCTTGGTCCTCACTTCGTTGGCGGTATCGTTATTCTTCGCGCGGAACGCGCATGGAGCCAACGTCTGGAAAACAAAAGTTGCTCCGTGCGCGAGCTTTGTGCTCCTTGCAGCGGTAGGTTGGTTTGCAACGGTAAACATGGAAGTTCTCGCAGGGAACGTGAAGGTTGCGGTCATCCTGCTGGGCTTCGTTTTTGGAACGATGGCGATCGGTTCACTCTATGGCTGGCGACTGAAGAAGACGAAGCCTGATGTCTATGCAGCTATCGGGCGACAAGTGATCTAGCAAGGCCAGGGAAAGCTGTCGGTTAATAGGTGAGCAGTTGCGGTGTTTCGCGAGGTAGGGCGCGCCTTACCCCGCTTTCTTTCTTGACGATACAGTTGTGTTGCGGCGGCTCCGCTGCGGGCATAGACGGGTAAGCCGGCGTTGAGGCGATGATGAGCGCCTTTCACAGAAAAGGACGGAAGGCAACAGCAGGAGCCTGTCCGTATTTTTGTGGGCGAGGCGGTTAGCGAACCATCATCCACGCGCTATCTTGAAGCGGTCGTCGAACAGGACAGCAAACAGGTTCGCGGCTGATGTCCAATCGAGGGCAATCGACATCGGTACTTCCGACGATGCTTTGCCTTCCGCTGCTTCTTCGAGCTTGCAGAGCACCTTGTCATGCACTTCAGAAGATCGTCCCTCGCGGAGAGGTTCGGATCCCCCCATTGAATACCCAAGTCCAGGAAATCATTGATGCAGCCCAATCAGAGTTCGGCGCCGCAGCGCATCGGCGTGCCGCGGGAAACGTTTCCCGGCGAAAAACGTGTCGCCACGGTGCCCGATGTGGTGGAAAAGCTCATCAAGCTGGGCTTTACGGTGGCGGTCGAATCCGGCGCCGGCGAAGCCGCCAACTTCAGCGACGACACGTACCGCGCAGCCGGGGCCGAGATCATTGACGGCGCCGCTCAACTCTGGGCCGCATCCGACATCGTGCTCAAGGTCCGCCCACCCAGCCCTGACGAAGTGGCGCTGATGCGCGAAGGCGGCACGCTGATCGACTTCATCTGGCCCGCCCAGAACCCCGACCTGATGCAGCAGCTGGCCGCCAAGAAGGCGACCGTGCTGGCCATCGACTGCCTGCCGCGCACACTCTCGCGCGCCCAGAAGATGGACGCGCTGACCTCCACCGCCGGCGTCAGCGGCTACCGTGCCGTCATCGAAGCGGCCAACGCCTTCGGCCGCTACTTCAACGGCCAGATCACGGCCGCGGGCAAGGTGTCGCCGGCCAAGGTCTTCATCGCCGGTGCCGGTGTGGCAGGCCTGGCGGCCATCGGCACGGCAGCCAACCTGGGCGCCATCGTGCGCGCCAACGACACGCGTGCCGAGGTGGCCGACCAGGTCAAGTCGCTGGGCGGCGAGTTCGTCAAGGTCGACTACGAGGAAGACGGCTCGGGCGGCGGCGGCTACGCCAAGGTCATGAGCGAGGGCTTCCAGGCCGCGCAGCGGCAGATGTACGCCGAGCAGGCCAAGGACGCGGACATCATCATCACCACCGCGCTGATCCCCGGCAAGCCGGCGCCCAAGCTCATCACCGCCGAGATGGTGCAGAGCATGAAGCCCGGCAGCGTGATCGTCGACATGGCCGCCGAGCAAGGCGGCAACTGCGAGCTGACCGTCCCTGGTGAAGCCGTGGTGCGCCATGGCGTGACCATCATCGGCTACACCGACCTGGCCTCGCGCCTGGCCAAGCAATCGTCCACGCTGTACGCGAACAATCTGCTGCGCCTGACCGAGGAGCTGTGCAAGGCCAAGGACGGTGTGGCCGTGGTCAACATGGAGGACGACGCGATCCGTGGCCTGACCGTGATCAAGGACGGCGCCATCACCTGGCCGGCCCCGCCGCTCAAGGCCGCGCCCGTGCCGGCGCCCAAGGCTGCGGCTGCCCCCGTGGTCGAGAAGAAATCGGGCCACGGCCATGGCAGCGGCGCGCCCATGTCTGCCAAGGCGCTCACCATCACCTTCGGCATCGCGGCGGTGCTGTTCTGGGCCATCGGTGCCTTTGCGCCTGCGGCCTTCCTGGGCCACTTCACGGTGTTCGTGCTGGCCTGCTTCATCGGCTACATGGTGGTGTGGAACGTCACGCCCGCGCTGCACACGCCGCTGATGAGCGTCACCAACGCCATCTCCAGCATCATCGCCATTGGCGCGCTGGTGCAGATTGCGCCTCCAGAAATGGGCATGGACGGGCGGCCCGACGGGCTGATCCGCTGGCTCGCCTTTGCCGCGCTGGTGCTCACCGCCGTCAACATGTTCGGCGGCTTTGCCGTGACGCGCCGCATGCTGGCCATGTTCCGCAAATAAGAAGAACGAGGAGAACCGAACCATGTCCCAAAGTCTCGCCACGGTGGCCTATCTCGGCGCCGCCATTCTCTTCATTCTCAGCCTGGGTGGCCTGTCCAACCCGGAAACCTCGCGCCGCGGCAACCTGCTCGGCATGATCGGCATGGCGCTGGCCGTGCTGGCCACGGTGTTCGGCCCGCGCGTCGGCCCGTCGGGCCTGGCGTGGATCATCGTCGCGCTGGTCATCGGCGGCGGCATCGGCCTGTATGCCGCCAAGGTCGTGAAGATGACCCAGATGCCCGAGCTGGTCGCGCTCATGCACAGCCTCGTGGGCCTGGCGGCCTGCGTGGTGGGCTTTGCCAGCTATGTCGACACCTCGGTGCCGTTTCAGGGCGCGGAGAAGCTCATCCACGAGGTGGAGATCTACGTCGGCATCCTGATCGGCGCGATCACCTTCTCGGGCTCGCTGATCGCCTTTGGCAAGCTCGCAGGCCGCATCGGCGGCAAACCGCTGCTGCTGCCCGCGCGCCACTGGCTCAACCTGATTGCGGTGCTGATGGTGATCGGGTTCGGCCGCGCGTTCCTGAACGCCCACGATGTGCAAGCCGGTATGACGCCGCTGATCGTGATGACGGCGATCGCGCTGGTGTTCGGCGTGCACATGGTCATGGCCATCGGCGGCGCCGACATGCCGGTGGTGGTGTCCATGCTCAACAGCTACTCGGGCTGGGCCGCTGCGGCCACGGGCTTCATGCTGAACAACGACCTGCTGATCGTCACCGGCGCGCTGGTGGGTTCGTCGGGTGCGATCCTGTCGTACATCATGTGCAACGCGATGAACCGCAACTTCATCAGCGTGATCGCGGGCGGCTTCGGCTCGGGCGCGCCGGCCAAGAAGCCTGCTGGCAACGGTGAAGCTGCAGAACCACAAGGCGAGGTGGTGTCCGTGAGCGCGCAAGAGACCGCCGAGATGCTGCGCGAGGCCAAGAGCGTGATCATCGTGCCCGGCTACGGCATGGCCGTGGCGCAGGCCCAGCACACGGTGTACGAGATCACCAAGACGCTGCGCGAGAAGGGCGTGGACGTGCGCTTTGCCATCCACCCGGTGGCTGGCCGCATGCCGGGCCATATGAACGTGCTGCTGGCCGAAGCCAAGGTGCCGTACGACATCGTGATGGAGATGGACGAGATCAACGAGGACTTCCCCGAGGCCGACGTGGCCATGGTGATCGGTGCGAACGACATCGTGAACCCCAGCGCCGCCGAGGACCCGACCAGCCCGATCGCCGGCATGCCGGTGCTGGAGGTGTGGAAGGCCAAGCAATCGATCGTGATGAAGCGCTCGATGGCGTCGGGCTATGCGGGCGTCGACAACCCGCTGTTCTACAAGGAGAACAACCGCATGCTGTTTGGCGATGCCAAGAAGATGCTGGATGAGGCGCTTGGCGCGCTCAAGGGGTGATCAGTAGGCGTTGCGCGGGGCTGGTCTGGACCGTTAGGCGCAGAAGTGTCAGAGGTGACCGACACTTCTGCAGCTTTTCGACGGAGCGGACCATACATTTTTGGAGTGAGTGCCGTGAACGATCAAGGCGGCGGCTCTTCCGCTAAATGCTGGGTCTGCCGCAAGGAGGCCCGCCCGCAAGAGTTGATCACAGCCGCGATCAACCCGTTCGTGGCGCGCGTTTATATGACTATTGTGATAACTATTCTTATCGCAATAGGTGTGTTGAAGCACTAAACTGCCTGCTATGAAAACGCGCCTGCTTCCCGCCGATCCCGCCGTCGACACCCCACCTGATTTCCCCGATGCCACCGAACTGGCGGCGCTGCGAGCCTGGCATGCCGGCTTGTCCACCCGCGAGGCCGTTGAGCGCTATCTGGGTGAGCGTCTTCCTCCTGGACTGTCGTCACGCGGCGAGCTCGGCCGCATCCGGCGTCAACTCGCGGCGTTTGCGCGCCGGCGTCAGCGCGAGGACTTGGCGGCGCTATTCGAGATTCCCGCGACCGAACGCGCCAAACAAGGCAGGGCTGCCGACCAGGCGATCGAGTTGCTCCGCACGCTGCCATTGCCAGAGCCGGCCATCAGCGATGACGTGGCGCTGTGGCTGGATGCGCGCACCGTCGCCGCGCTGCGGGCCGCTGGCATCGCCACCTTGGCCGATCTGACTGTCCGCGTGCCGCGCCGGCGCCGCTGGTGGGCTGTCATCCCCGGCTTGGGGCAGGCCAGCGCGCGACGCATCGAGGCATTCTTTGCCGAACACTCCCGATTGACCGAGCGCGCCCGGGCGCTGATCGCCGAGCAGGTCCGCGGCGTGGTGGTGCCGTGGGAGCACTTGCGCCTGCGCCATGAGGTTGACGGCTCGCAGGGGCAATTCCGTGCGCCGCGCGAGACCTGCGTACTCACCGCTGACAACGATTACGAGGCCATTCAAGCGTGGCTTTCCCTACACGAATCGCCCGCTACCCAGCGCGCTTACCGCAAGGAGGCGGAGCGCCTGATCTTGTGGGCCATCGTCGAACGCGGCCGGCCACTATCCTCACTCACCACCGAGGATGCGATTGCCTACCGGAGCTTCCTGCGTCGGCCGACACCACGGGAGCGTTGGGTCGGGCCGGCGCGCCCGCGTACGTCTGCCGAATGGCGGCCATTCACGGACGGGTTGTCTGCGCGCTCGATCGCCTACGCGTTGTCCGTGTTGGGCGCGATGTTCCGTTGGTTGATTCAGCAGCGCTACGTGCTGGCCAACCCGTTTGCAGGCATCAAGGTACGCGGCGGCGGCAGGACGGCCGCGCTGGATGTCTCGCATGTCTTTACCGAGGGCGAATGGGCGCTGGTCCGCACCATCGCCGATGGACTGGAGTGGTCGTATGGCTGGGAGGCACCCGCCGCGCAGCGACTGCGCTTTGTGTTGGATTTCGCTTATGCGACCGGCCTGCGGGCCAGCGAACTTGTTTCTTCCAAGCTCGGCGAAATCGAAACGGACCGGCAGGGCGATCACTGGCTGAAGTTGGTGGGGAAGGGCAGTCGCGCTGGCAAGGTTGCGCTGCCACCCCTGGCGCGCGCGGCGCTCGATCGCTACCTCGTGGAGCGCGGGCTACCGGTCTCGCGGACGCACTGGAATCCAAAGACGCGACTGATTGGCGGGCTGGGGATCGATGCCGCTGAAGGCATTACGGGGACGCGGCTGTGGAGCGTGGTTAGACGGTTTTTTGAGACGGCGGCTGACACCATCGAGAATGACCATGCAGTGTTAGCCGAGAAACTGCGTAAGGCGAGTCCGCATTGGATGCGGCATACGCATGCCACCCACGCGCTCGCGCGCGGCGCGGAACTGACCACCGTGCGCGACAACCTGCGCCACGCATCGGTCTCGACCACTTCGATCTATTTGCACAACGATGAGATCAGGCGCGCGCGGCAGCTCGGGGACGCCTTTGGTGTCCGAAAGTGAAAATCTGCCCGGCGACCCTCAGGTAGAGTAGGGGAGTAAAGGTGGAATGTTCAAAGGCGATGCGCGTAGCTTGGGCAGTTGTCGAGATTCATTGAACTCTGAACCGGTAGGTCGCCATTTGTGAGCCTTCCAGGCGGAGTTGCTCAGCCAACTTTGAACGCTTGGTTCGTTTAACTTTGAACTATCCGCGTTTTGGGGTAGTCGTACTTTCCGTGCAAAATCTGGCGGTTTCCCTGCAAGGCCTTTATCCGTAAGGCTTTCCAAGGGCGTAGATGACTGGAATTACGGATTTTCTCGACAAATGAGCGGCTCGCCTGCCGCAACATGCGCGGCATCCCCTCAATCTTTTTGCTAACTGCGCGGCTCCTTTCGCCGCCAAAGTCCTCCAACCGGTGGATCCTGAACGTCCCCGGGGGACATAGGGGCGAAAGGTGTGGTGGTGGATGGGATACTATGCAAGCCGGTTTGACTTGGACGACCGATCTCCCATGTCAGTTTCGGCCCTTGTTGTTAAAGTTCCCGCAGCTGACGGGCTAGTGGGAGATCTGCGGGATCGATTCGATGCCACTGCTAGGCTGGGTGTCCCCGCACACATCACGGTTCTATTCCCCTTTATGCCGCCCGACGAAATTACGTCGGGCGTCTTGGAGCAAACGCAAACGGCATTGAATGCAGTGCCTTCGTTCTCTTTCTCATTGGCAAGTGTGGGCCGCTTCCCTACCACCGCCTACCTTTCCCCAACACCCCAAGATCCGTTCGTCGCCCTGACGACCGTATTGACCAAGTGCTTTCCGAAGTTTCAACCTTACGCGAGCGCACACGCTGATGTGGTTCCTCATCTGACCGTCGCACATGGCGATGCAGTGAACGCACAGGCCGTTGCAATGGAGCTCGAACGGCGACTCGGTGAGTCAACGCCCATACTGGCCAGATGTGGTTCCATCGCCCTGCTTGAGAACTCATCTGGCCGATGGAGAGAACTGCACACGTTTGCCCTTCCTATTGCAAGCCAGCATGATTGACTCACTTGACTTCGAAACGCGCCTGATCGCGATGGCACGGCAGTCATCGTGGTTCTTTCCTGCACTCATCGCCGCTCGCAATTTGGAATTGACTTCCTGGTGCATTGGAGCGGGAGCAGTCCGCAACCTTGTATGGGATGCGCTTCATGGGTTCGCGGCACCCTCGGCATTGTCGGATATCGACTTGGCTCATTTTGACGAGCGAAACCTGTCTGCGGAGCAGGACCGCAGACTTGAACACCGGCTTACAGGCACCTACCCCAACGCCCAGTGGGAGGTGACCAACCAAGCAGCCGTACATCGGTGGTTCGAAGCCAGCTTTGGCTATGCCGTACGGCCCCTCACGTCGCTGAAAGACGCCGTGGGATCGTGGCCTGAGTACGCCACATCGGTAGGGTTGACGCTCAATCCGGACGATTCGATAACGGTCATTGCACCCTACGGGCTTGATGATCTTTTCAAGATGGTCATCCGCCGCAATCCCGCACGAGTGAGTATTGAGGCCTATGAGGCTCGCATAAAGCAAAAACAATACGCCACGCGCTGGCAGCAGGTGACGATCATCCGGTAGGCTTGCGTCGGCGCTGACACGGTTCGCCCCGCTTCGCAGCAGGTTTCCTGGGATGCCCTATGCTGAAAGTGCCTCTCTGGAGGTATCCCACTATGAGCCAAGCAGTGCCGACAATTGTCTGCTGCCTTCAAGTGACTTCGGGAGTAGGATGTCCGCCCGCGACTTCGGATCGCGTCACCTGGATGGGGGCGGAAGATGTCGAATTTGCAATTTCGCTATGTGGGATGGGGCAGTCTGCCCAGCCGATTGTCGGAGTTCGATGTCGACCACTACTTCGCGCTGACCGGCAGCGACATTGACGCGATCAACCAGAAGTTTCGACGTGACGGGCGTGCCGGCGCCGCCATCCAACTGGTCTTCCTGCGTGCAAGCGGCCACGCCCTCGACCAACTCAATACGCTCCCTCGACAGTTGCTGCGCTACGTCGGCGACAAGCTCGGCGTGGCTACCCCAACCATTGCGTCACTGCGCACGATCTACCAGCGCTACAAGACGCTCTACGAGCACCAAGTCTGGGCTTGTGACTACCTCGGCCTGAAGCGACTCGATGAGGATCAGTGGACAGGCCTCGAAGCCTGGTTGCGGCAGGATGCCACCGAAGCGTTGTCGCTTGAGGAACTGGTCCAGCACGCCAACTACTGGCTGTATGAGCGGCGGATTCTGATCCCCTCCACACGAGCGTTGCGGGACCTGGCGCGCTCCATCTGGGCGAGCATCGAGCGCGATTTGCTGACCACGATCGAGGCGACCGTGCCCTTGGAGCAGATTGCGCAGGCCGAGGCGGCTGTGTTCGCCCCACATGCGGCCACCGGCTCGACTGTGCTGGCATGGCTCAAGACGCCGCCGGCCCGGCACAGCCCGTCAACCATGAGCGAGACGCTGGACAAGATCCGCTTCCTCAAGGGCCTGGGCGCGCATACTTGGGCGTTTGACGGTGTCCCGATCGAGAAACAGCGTGCCTACGGCCAGCGTGTGCAGGCCCGCCGGCCCGCTAAAGTCCGTGAGCTGAAGACCTCCACGCGCACGATCGATCTGGTGTTCTTCCTGCGCGTGACCCTGCTGGAGCTGACGGACGCGATGCTCTACCAGACCGGTCGCCGCGTCTCCGACCTGGTCCGGCAGGCTTACAACAAGACCACGACCAAGCAAGTGCGCTCGGCAATTGAATATCGCCAGCAGTTGGTCGAGATCAGAGGGCTGGTGGACGATACCAGCCGTTCGGCCGAAGAGCGGCTGGCCGACATCGGCAAGCTGCTCGAAGGCTTGTCGGCCAAGCCCCCGGCCAGCCACGCCGCGAGCGTGCGCGAAACGCTCACAGAAGACCACCACCGCATTCGTAACCTCCTGACGCCCATGCGGGAATTGGAGTTCGCCAGCAACGGCAACGATCCGGCGATGCGTCAGCTTGAGTTCATCGCTGGTCTGCACGAACAAGGTGCGACGGAACTGCCGCCCGATTGCACGGTGCCGGTCGGCGCGGCCTGGCGTGATCTGGTTGACGGTGAAGACCGCAAGCGGGCCTTGCGCGCGATGGAAGCCTGTGCGATCACGGGCTTGCGCAAGGGGCTGCGTCGCGGCACGGTGTGGATCAGCCACAGCCTGTCATTCCGGGAGCGCGACCAATTATTGATCCCGCCGGCGCAGTGGGATGCCGAGCGTGACCGCTATCTGTCGTCCCTCGGTTTGCCGAACCAGCCGGACATCTACCTCAACCGCCTCACGGACAATCTCAAAGCGGGCCTTGCGGCAATGGACGAGGCCCGCGAGGCCGGCCACTTCACCATCGACACGGATGGCGTGCTGCACCTGTCGCCGCTCGAAGCCGCGCAAACCGACGGCGTCCCCGCGCGCACCCGTGACCTGCTCTTCAAGGAGATTGGCAACGCGCAGTTCGCGGACATGATCCTGGAGATTGACGCCCGTACCAATTTCAGCGAAGTGCTGCTGGCACGCAAGGCCAGGGACGCGCACGAACTGATCTCGCTCTACGCGGCGCTGATCGCACACGGCACCGAGTTGGATGCCAAGGGCGTGGCAGCCATGATCCCGCAACTGGATACCGCCCATGTCTCCACCGCGATGCGCGCGCTGGAGATGCCGGGGCGGCTGCGCCGCGCGAACGAGCGCGTGGTGGAATTTCAGGGCACGCATTCGATCACCGAGCTGTGGGGAACCGGTCAACAGGCATCGAGCGATTCGATGAGCCTGGATACCTCTCCGCACCTGTTCTACGCGCGTGCCGATCCCCGCCGGCGCACGCATGCGGTTGGTATCTACACGCACGTGCTGGACCAGCACGGCATCGCGTACAACCAGCCGATGGTGCTCAACGAGCGCCAGACCGGCGTGGCAATCGAAGGTGTAATGCGCCACAACGAAACCCGCAGCGATGGCGGGCTGCTGCGGCTTGCGGTCGACACCCACGGCTACACGAACGTAGGAATGGCGGTGGCCAAGTTGCTCGGCTTCGACCTGTGCCCCTGGCTGCGCAACCTGTCCGAGCGCAAGCTGTATTTGCCGCGAGGCCTGCAGGTGGCTGACGGCCTGGCGGCCGCTGTCTCGCACGAGATCTCGCTCAAGGCCATTCGTAACGGCTGGGACGGGCTGCTGCGCCTGGTGACGTCGATCTACTCGGGGCGCGTGAGCGCCATCGTCGCTCTGCAACGGTTCGGCAGCGCCGCCCAAGGCGACCCCATTCACCGGGCGGCGGATCATCTGGGCAAACTGCTGCGCACACTGTTTCTGTGCGACTTCTTCAGCAACGCGGAATTTCGCCGGGAACTGCGCACACTGCTCAACCGTGGCGAATCGGTCCACCAGCTCCAGCGGGCCATCTATTCCAGCAAGGTGGCGCATGACCGCGGGCGCCGGCAGGACGAGATGATTGCGATATCCGGTTCGCTCACGTTGCTGACGAATCTGGTCATCGCCTGGAACACCCAGCGCATGCAGGCGATGGTCGACGCCTGGCGTCGCAAGGGTCAACGGGTTGAGGACGACTGGCTGCGCCGCATGGGCCCGGCGCACTTCGCCCACGTGAACTTCCGCGGCGTCCTGAGTTTCCCGATCCACCAGTATCAGGACACCTTGTTGGAGGCGGCGCCACGCCGACGTGCGGGGTAAAATCACGCCTCAGACGCCCGACTGATCAGCTCCAGTAGGTGTCCGTCAACGGATCGTTCAGCGTGACCTCGACAAAGCAATTGCACAGATCCGCGTTCTCGTGCATTTCCGTGATCAGCTGCTCGATGGCTTGCTCCAGTTCCGGCCCGGCCGCAAACGGCATGACGATCTCGTAGTGCGTACGCGGCCCCTCAAGCGCCTGCATCTGGTATTGGGACAGGCAGAATTGCTCGATCCACCGGCGCGCCTTGGCCTTGCCGCGCACGAACTTGCTGTTGCGCTCGATGTAGAGGTGCACCGTTAAGCGCGTTTGGGCCACGGGCTTGGACGCAGCAATCGGAAGATGTTCTGGCGGCGGTGCAGAAGGCATGGCGGCCGGTGGTGGCACCGGAGCTGCCGGCGGCGCCAACGCCGATTCGATGCGGTGCTGCGCGAATGGGTCCGCCGCGTCGATGTAGCGCATGGCCGCGCGCACGTCCTTCCAGCCGACATATTCCATCAGCATCTTGAGGTCCCACTGGTTCGCGTTCGCCCAGGTTGCAAAGCCACGTCGCAGCGAGTGGCTGCTGTAGCTGTCAGGGGCCGGCAATCCGGCTGCACGGAACAAGGAGCGCAGGAGCGGCACAAAGCTGCCGGCGTTCAATGCCTCGTCGCCAACGTGTCCCCAGCGGTCGATGCGCCGGAACACCGGACCTTCGGTCACGCCGGAGGCTGCGATCCAGGCCTCGAAGGCTGCCACCGGGCATAGGCGCGAGAGCGCGGGCGCTTTGAACGTCGTGCCGCGCAGGGCCCGGTCCGCCTTCGTACGCGGCAGAAACATCGTCATGCCGCGACCGGTCTCCACCTCGACATGCTCGACGCGCATGCGGCTGAGTTCGTCGGACCGGAAACCGCGCCAGAAGCCGATCAGCACGATGGCTTTGTCGCGGGCGTGCGTAGCATAGGTCCGCACGTCGCCGCCGGCGTTGGCGTGGGCCAGGCGCGCATCCAGCCAAGCGACCAGTTGTTCGAGCTGCGTGAGCTGCAGGGGCTTGGCGCGCTTTTCGGTTGCGGGGTGCAGTGCCGCAATGCCCTTGAGGACCTTGCGCACGTGCGGCGTCTTGGTCGGGTCGGGAAACCCCTGGGTCTGGTGCCATTGCGCGAGCGCCGCCAGGCGTGCACGCAGTGTGTTGAGCGACAACAACTCAGCGTGTTCGGCCAGGTAACGCGCGACCGCATCGGCGCTAGCCGGCAAAAAGCCGCCCCATTCGACCTCAAAATGGCGAATCGCCGATTGGTAGCTGCGCCGCGTGTTGTCGCGGGTGGCGGCTTCCAGGTAGCGGTTGATGTCTGCCATTTCGAGTAAAACGAGGGAAAAACCCCGCGACTGTGCGCCGATCGGGGGCGAGGCCGTGCTGGGCCATCGATCGCACATTATGGCGGGATCGTGTTTGGTATCGCCGGGATTTTGCCACGACGGTTACGGCGCTTTGAGGGTTCGATCTGCTCGTGTCGTCTACTGGCGCTAGCCTGTACCACGGCACTCCCACGTGGCGCGTTCTCGGACGCGCGCGATCAATCGCCCCTTTGGAATGGGTGGGCGCCGGATGGGCGTGGCGCAGTATCATTTCGGCGTCATTGCACGCGACAACCGGAGATGAGGACATGCAACAAAACATTGTCCGCGGGAAGGCGTTCACCGTGCGCTGGAATAACGGGTGGGCCGAGCACTTCAAGGGCGTTGTGACCCTGCGGCTGGTCAGCGGCAACAACAAAGAACGGACCGAGATGTATCAGTGCGAGCAGACACGGCCCGAGCGCGACTTGGCCCAAGAGGACGCAGACCGCTTGCTCTCACTCAAGACCAGCGGACTTGCCTCAAGGCTGGCGTGAGGATGTTGGCGGGGCCTCGTTTACAGAGATCTGTGCCTCTGCGTTTCAAGATGTGCCCTGGGGCTGGGCTCGGCCGTTGACTACCGAGCCAACCAAGCAGACCACGCCAGATACAGCAGGCCGATTGCGACCAGGCCGACCGCAACGCCAAGGTAGTAGCGGCTGCCATAGTGGGGCTTGCCCGCACCATACATGTGATGTGAATGCTGAATGTGAGGCTTCATGATGCGCCTGAAAGGTGCGCTGCTGATAGTTGAAGGATAGACAGTCCTGCCTGGTATGCGAGCACGCAAGTTCTGCGCCGGCCTGCACCTGCGCCAGAACGCAAGGACAGCCCCGGTTGGGGCGCCTGACGCCCGACCATCACCCGCCTCATGTGGTGGCGCGATTAGGCAAAGGGGAAGATTGCGCGGCTCGGCCGTATGACTGCGACACCGTTGACGTCGAAGTTGTAGGCTTGGCCATTCGATTCAAAGGACAGGCAGTGGGGCGTCCAGTCCAACGCCAGCAATTGGCGGACTTGGACACCATCGACGGTCAAACCGCCCGGCGCGACGGTAATGCTCTCGCACTCCAAGCGCAAGGCAGCGGCACCCTCTGCGAGGCGGTGTTCTTCGACGAGGAGCGTCTTCGGAAAGTGGACAGGCATGTTCAAGCGCCGCAGTAGCGTTCAAGCAAGGCCGCTTCCGTCTCGTGCACCTCGACAGGAAAACTCGCAGCACCGGCAAACGCCAAATAGCGCGCGCGATGCTGGCCGTTCCGGAAGGAGGCTATGCCTTCCTTCTCCAAGCCGATTGAGCCGAGCAGTGTGCGACGGTGTCGCGTCTTGAACGTGACATACGGCATCTCGGGAATTCTTGGCTGGCTGGGGTCGAGGAACTCGCGGATGCCACGGGCCTTTCCTGGATACCAGTCGGCCACTGGCGGCAGCACATAGTCGGTGGTGTCGCGATCTGCGCAGGCGAGCAACTTTCGCGCATCGACCATCACGACCCGATGGCGCGAATCGTCGGATACAAACACACGCTTCAGGCGCGCGAATTCATACGGCTCGTGATTACGAAGCCGGACGTTCCAAATCTCGACATCACTGCGAAGCGCCTGATCGACTTCCATGCCATCCCCGCAAGAAGTAGTTCTGCAAACGAGGGATTATGCCGAAGGGGGACGACAACATGGCACTGCATCCTGCCTTTCTACAGGCTAGCCCTTTTTGCACGGGCTCCCAAGCGCATCGGCCCGTCCGTGCGAGCAAAAAAAGGCTCTATGAGCCACACGTAGACGAGGCGGAAGGCAATATGCCTACCCGCGACAGCCTGGGAAGCTGCGCAAGCTCTCATTCAGGAGATCAAATGGCTGGGAGGTGGCGCGATCAATGCACGATAAGAGACGGTCGTCGTCCGTCTGGGCGGGCATGTCCGCAAGCCTTGAGAAACGCCTGCCCTTGTAACGTCACCCGAGCGTAGCTGCGGGCTGGGCCATCACACTCTAGCGCGACCAGTTTGCGTTCAATCAACGCATCAACGTCCTCAGGGTCCAGCTCGCAGGATTCCGCGCTGTCGCTAATCAAGAGCAAAACCGCAAATTCATGGGGACTCAGCACAGGTACCTCCTGCTTGTCGGTCTGTTCTTTCCCTTTTGCCTTTTGGATCGGCGCCTTCAGGAAGAGAAAGCATAGGCATGTACGAGTCACCGTTCAAGGTGACCGCGGGCATCTCGTCGGGATGGACGAAGGCGACAGTTGCTCGCCTGGCCAAGCGGAATGCTGGTGGCATGGCCGTTACAGACTACTTAATGCGTCGGCACTCTCGGACACCAGGCATGCCCTCAAACCGCAAGCAGATCGCCTCGAACTCGTTGGTGGTGGCGCGTGAGAACGCGATGGAGACCTCATCAAGATCAGGATCATCATCTGATTGCTGCACGATGAACTGCTTGACGCGAACGCTTCCCGTGCCCAGCGCCCCGTGGACGGTAGCCAGCGTTACGCTGCCGCGTTCGGTGAGAAGCTGGATACCGCGCTGCTGCTTGACTGAGATGAATCGGCGCTCTAGCGGTTTAACGCCGGCGAGGATGAGCAAGATGATCGCGGTGGCGCCGACTGCAGCCACATACATGCCACCGCCAACTGCCAGCCCTATCCCGGCAACTGACCAAAGGCTTGCCGCTGTCGTCAGGCCACGAACAACTTCACCTCGCAGCAAAATCGATCCAGCGCCGAGAAAGCCAATGCCTGAAACCACCTGGGCTGCCACGCGAGAGGGGTCGAGCACGACGTTCGGCTGGCCAAGTGCATCAGCAAATCCAAATGCGGAGACCAGCATGATTAGGGCTGCACCAACGCAGACGAGCATGTGCGTGCGCAGGCCAGCCGCCCAATTCAAACGTTCCCGCTCGAAGCCGATCACGCTGCCAAGCCCTGCAGCAAGGACGAGGCGAAGCAATAATTCAACGTTGTTGATCATATAGCTCCTCGACTTGCTGATTGGCTCCACCGTCAGTTGTTCGGTCGGAGTGTGCAGCGCAGGCTACCGGCGCTTCTGTCGGTGGATCTCGCGGCCGGCGTAGATCACCATGAACACCCCGATCAACACTGCCCCGACAGCCAGCGACTCGTCAAGCTGGGTGACATGCTCTGATTCCTTCATGTAGCGCCAGAGCACCACGCCGACGGCTGTCATGAATGCACCGAAAGCCAGCCCCCATCCCGGTCCGGCGGTTCGTACCTGCCACCTATGGGACTGTTTCATGACGTTCCCCTGTGTGCCTCAACGCTCGAGGTGATTTCACAAGGCTACAAACATGCCGGAGCAAAGGCCAGGGGAATCTCCTGCCGCTGGCCAGCATTCCTGGATCGCGCCGTTTCTGGCTTTCTGTACCGAGGCACTGGATGGCGCCCCATCCATAATGTCCTCACATAGGATAATCCGCCATTATCAAGTGTGAATTTTCGGCACGGACCAACCCGCTTGACGGCTTCCATTGGTACGTATATACATAGTACGTAATACGGTACGAAATTGTAGGAGAGCCATGGCCCGCGCCGGACTGAGCCGCCTGGATATCAAACGCGCCCGCGATTCACTGCTCGCACAGGGGCAGCACCCGTCGATCGATGCGATACGTATCGCGCTCGGCAATACCGGCTCGAAGACAACGATCCACCGCTATCTGAAGGAACTAGAAGACGAGGAAGGCGCGACGCTCAAGCGGGCCGGCTCGACCTCTGACGCCATCTTGGATCTGGTGGGCAGACTGGCGGCGCGCCTGCATGAGGAGGCGCAGTCAGTGGTCGACCAGCAGGTTGCGGCCGCCGCCGCACAGCGCCAACAAGTCCGGGCGGAGGCCGACAAGCTGGCTGCGGAGCTCGCCACGCTTCGCGGCGAGCTGGCGCAGGCTCACACCACCCTTTCCGACATGCAGGCCGCGCACAGCGACGCACAGGCGGCGCTGCAGCAGCGAGCCCTGGAGGCCGAACGGCGGGCGCAGCAGGTCCAGGACCTCACCGAACGACTGACCGAGCACGAAGGCTTCCGGCGCTCGTTGGAGGAGAAGCTGCAGCACGCACACCAAGCACTGGAGCACTTCCGCAACGCCAGCAAGGAACAGCGCGACCAGGATGCCCGTCGGCACGAGCAACAGGTCCAGCAACTACAGGTGGAACTCCGGCAGGCCAACCAGACGTTGATCGTCAAGCAGGGGGAGATCACGCAGTTGAACAAGGACGGCGCGCGGCTGGTCGCCGAAGCCGGCGCCGCAGCCAAGCGAGTCCGCGAGCTGGAGGCGCGGGGCGAGCAGGTGCAGACTGAATTGAGTCAGGCGAAAGCACACCAGGCTCGGACGGAAGCGGAGCGCGATGCCCTGCGTGCGGCGATGCAGGCGCAAACCGAGGATCTCACGGCCACTCGCACGGAGCGAGAGCAGATGGCTGCAGAGCTAGCCAAGCTGACCGCACGCCTTGAAACCCAGCAGCTGTTGTTGACTGATTATCGGACGCGGCTCGGCTTGGCCAACCCCGCAGGCTGAGTGCGCCCACAACCATCTGCGCTGCAACGTGGGATGGTGGCCGATATTCGGTGAAAACGGCTTATTTACTGCGCAGTGAATATGTCGCCTATAGCGCTGATCCCGGCTGGCGCCAGGGCGAGAAACCGCCAGTTTCCGCACGAAAAGGACGGCAATCACGAAAACACTGAATTCCCAAAGCGTTGATCTGAAACGGAAATTCGGGCGAAACCGCCAGATTTTGCACGCAAAGGACGACTACCCCGTTTTGGTTCACGTAAGTCTGAACTTTCCTGATAACGGCGGCCGACAGCGGCTAACGAGCCCCGTCGATCTGCCAGACCACATCCGCTTTCCACGATTCCGACGCAATGAATTGCTTGAGCCTGTCTTGCAGCAGAGCGGTCCAGGCAGCGGCGAAGCGGGAAGGGGGATTCTCGCGCAGGGTCGTGATCGCCACGTTCGAACGGATGCCGGGACGGCCAATGCGATGCGCCACAAGTTCACCGCGCGCGATCTCCTCCTTGATCGCGATGTAGGTCAGGATCGAATAGCCAGCACCGGACTTCACCAGTTGCTTGGTCAGCGACACGCTGTCGACTTCCAGGGCGACGCGCAGGCGCACACCGTGCTGAATCGCCGCCTGTTCGACCAGGCGCCGATTGCTGTGCGGCAGGCCGGGCAGGATCAGAGGAATGCTGGCCAGGTCTCGAATCTGGTATTCGCGCTGATCGGCTTCTGAGCCGGGCGGCCCCACGAGGATCATGGGCTCGCTGAACAATGGGCGCACGTGGAACGCATCCAGCGGCGGCTGGTTGTAGACGACGGCGAGGTCAACACGCCGATCCAGCACCCACTCCTGCAGCGAACTGCTCAGGCCTTCACGCACGTGCAGCGATACCTGGGGCCACTGCGCCCTGAAGGCTTGAACGAGATCGGCGCCGATCAGCGCCCCCATGGTCGGCGGCAGGCCAACGGCCAGATGCCCGCGCTCTTCGTCCGCGCTAGCGCGGACGTCTTCGCTGGTTTCGCTGAGGAGGTGCGTAATCATTTCAGCCCGCTCCAGCAGACGCGATCCCGCCGAGGTGAGCCGAACGCCGCGGCCATGCCGCACCAGCAGCGGCACCCCAATCTCCGCTTCCAGTTTTGCAATCTGTCGACTCAGCGCAGGTTGCGCGATGTACAGCTCGGCCGCGGCGCGGCTGAAACTTCCCGCACGCGCCACGCGGATGAAGCTCTTCAGTTCTCGGATGTCCATGCTTGCGCTCAGATATGCTGTAGAAGCATAGCTTTGTATGTTCACATGGTCTTTGTCAAGAAAAGACCATCAATCTATGCTTTCTACAAATAACAAATCACCAAACTCGTACAGGAGACGGCTCGCCCTCAGGCCAAACGGCCGGGCGGTCACGCCTCCCAGTGACGACCGCCTTTCAAGCAATACAAGTCCAGCAAGCAGGTGCCGGTGGTAACGCAGAGCCCTGAACGACTGGACGCAGGAGACACCATGAAACATCTGAAGAAGCTGCATGTGCAGGTCTTGATCGGCCTGGCGTGTGCGGTCGTCCTCGGCATCGTTGCCCCGCAGTGGGCCATTGCCATGAAACCCATCGGGCAGGCGTTCATTGCACTGCTGAAGATGATGCTGGCCCCGATCATCTTCTGCACGCTGGTGCAGGGCCTGGCGCACGTGCGGGATCTGCGCATGCTGGGCCGCATGGGGGTGAAGTCGCTGCTGTACTTTGAAGTGGTGAGTACGGTCGCCATGGTGCTGGGCTTTGTGCTCGTCAACGTGTTCGAGCCGGGCGTCGGGCTGCACGCCACCAACTTGGCCGAAAGCGCTGATGCAGTGAAGGCCACGAGCAACGCTGGCGGCATCTCGGCCGTCAATTACCTGCTCAGCCTGATTCCACACACGCTTGTCGACGCCTTTGCCAAGGGCGACATCGTGCAGGTGCTGATCATCTCGATCCTGGCGGGCTTGGCGTTGAATCTGTCTGTGGGGCCCGACTCGGTGCTGCTGCGCGGTATGGATGAAGCGCAGAAGGTGCTGTTCCGCATGCTCGGCTTCATCATGAAGCTGGCACCGCTGGGCGCGTTCGGTGCCATGGCGGCGGCTGTGGGCAGCTACGGCGGCGTGACGCTGCTGTATCTGCTCAAGGTCATCGTGCTGTACTACGCCGCCTCGCTGCTGTTCGTGTTCGGCGTGCTCAGCTCGATCAGCTGGATGATCGGCCTGCCTTACTTCAGCGTGCTCAAGCTGATTCGCGACGAGATGCTGCTGATCTTCGGCACGGCCTCGAGTGAGGTGGCCTTCCCGCGTCTGGTGGAGAAGCTGCAGCGTGCAGGTTGCGATGAAGCCGTGGTCGGTTTCGTTCTGCCCGCCGGCTATAGCTTCAACCTCGACGGCACCTCGATCTACATGGCCATTGCCGTGGGCTTCATTGCACAGGCGACGGATACGCCGTTCTCGCTGTGGCAGCAACTCGGGTTGCTCGCCATCCTGAGCCTGACCTCCAAGGGTGGCACGACGGTTGCCGGCGGCGCATTCGTCAAGCTGGCGGCCACGCTGCAATCGGTGCGCTCGCTGCCCGTGGCGGGCCTGGGCCTGCTGTTCGGCATCGACCGTGTGATGGCCATTGCGACCGCGCTCGTCAATGTGGTGGGCAACACCATGGCGGTCTTCGCTATCGCCCGTTGGGAAGGCGCGTTCGACGCGGAAGCCTTCCATCGCGAAACCGGCGGGCAGGCCCGTTCTTCTCTCCTCAAGCTGCAGAAGCCCGCCGCACGAGCTGCGGTTGCGCAAGACGCACTCACTCACTGAGCAAGACTCACATGCAACGCATTCCCGCCCTCAATCCTGATGCGCTGGACGCAGAACAGCGCGCCGTGTACGACGCCATTGCCAATGGCCCCCGCAAGGGTGTGCGAGGCCCGCTGGCTGTCTGGCTGCATCGTCCGCTGCTTGCCGACCGCGCACAGGCGCTCGGACGTTATTGCCGCTACGACAGCAGCCTGCCGCCGCGCCTGTCTGAACTTGCCATCCTGTTCATGGGCCGTTACTGGCTGGCGGAGTACGAATGGGCCGCGCATAAGCCGTTCGCGCTCGAGGCTGGTGTGTCACCGGCCGTGATCGACGCCATTCGTGACGGCATGAACCCCGCGTTCGAGCAGCGTGACGAGGCACTCGTCTTTGCGTTCCTCACACAACTGCATGCAAAGCGTGAGGTGGACGACGGCCTGTACGCGGAGCTTCTCGATGCCATCGGGCAGGACGGCTTGGTCGATCTGGTCGGCATTGCCGGGTACTACACGCTCATCTCCATGACCATCAAGGCATTCAATGTGCCCGCGCCGGCCGGTGCGACGCCGGAACTGCCGACGCAATTGCAATAAGCAACGAGGAATTCACTGTGCAAGCAACGACCGAATTTGAACAAGCCACGGCCGCGGGCCGTCTGGCAGGCAAGGTGGCCATCGTGACCGGCGCGGGCTGCGTCGGCCCCGGCTGGGGTAACGGCCGCGCCGTGGCTGTGCTGTTTGCGATGGCGGGTGCGCGCGTCTTTGCCGTCGACAAGAGCCTCGAAGCCATGGAAGAAACGGTACGCCGCGTGCGCGAGGCTAACGGGGACGTCACGCCGTACACCTGCGACGTGACTGACACCACCGCCGTCAAAGGCATGGTCGATGCCTGCGTGGAGCAGTACGGCCGGGTGGACATTCTGGTCAACAACGTGGGCGGCTCGGCTGCCGGCGGTCCAGTGGCGCTGTCCGAAGACAAGTGGGATGCGCAGGTCGCGTTCAACCTCAAGAGCGTCTATCTGACCTGCAAGCACGTGCTGCCGGTGATGGAAGCGCAGGGCGGCGGTGCGATCGTCAATACGGCGTCCACGTCGGGCATCCGCTGGACGGGCTCGGCGCAAGTGGCTTACGCCGCGTGCAAGGCCGGCGTGATTCAGCTCTCCAAGGTGGTGGCTGTGGAGTATGCGAAGAAGGGCATTCGCGTGAATACCGTGGTGCCGGGGCAATTGCATACGCCTATGGTGGAAGTGCGCCTGGCCGGCCAGCGCTCCGGTGGCGATGTCGACAAGTTGTTGGAAAGTCGCCTTGCCCGCATTCCGCTTGGCTTCATGGGCGACGGGCGCGACACCGCGCATGCCGCGCTGTTCCTCGCTTCGGACGAGGCGCGCTTTATTACCGGTACCGAGGTCGTGGTCGACGGCGGCATGACGGCGCGGTGCGACTGATCATGCAAGGGGAACTGAACGGCGGCGTGTGGGATTGCCATACGCACATCTACGGACCCTGGGACGCGTTTCCGTTGCCGGCCGATGCGTCGTATCGCCCAGCGGAAGCCCCGATGACGCAACTGCTTTCGCTGCACGAGCAACTGGGCGTCTCGCACGGCGTGCTGGTGCAGGCGGCGTGCTACCAGTCCGATCACCGTGCGCTGCTGGCAGCGCTGGCCATGACGCAGGGGCGCTACCGAGGTATCGCGCTGGTCGATCACACCACGAGTGACGATGCCCTGCGCGAATTGCATGAGGGTGGCGTGCGTGGCATCCGCTTCAACTTCATGGGGCACCTGCCGGGCGACCGTGATCTGGGCCGCTTGCGCGAACTCGCCGAGCGCGTCGGGCCGATGGGCTGGCACGTGCTGCTCCATGGGCAACTGGATCAGCTTCTGCCGGTGCTCGATGCGTGGGAAGACCTCGACGTGCCGCTGGTGATCGACCACATGGCCCGTCAGGATGCAACCCGTCCGCTGGACGAAGCTGCCATGCGCGAGCTGGAGCGTCATCTGCGTCAAGACAATCGGTGGATCAAGTTGTCGGGCGTCGACCGGCTGATGCAAGGTGCAGCGCCGCCGTGGACTGCTGCGCTGCCGCTGGTCAGGCGGCTGGTGCAAGCAGCTCCGGACCGCGCCATCTGGGGCACGGACTGGCCGCACCCCAACATCAAGGGCGACGTGCCCGACGACAGCAGCCTGCTTGCGTTCGTGCAAGAGGCCTGCGGTGCTGAGGCAGCCCAAGCTGTGCTGGTCCATAACCCACAGCGGCTCTATTTCTGAGGCGTCGCTATGCAAGCCACGTTTATCGATGCCGCCCAGGCAGGGCACTCTGCTGAGCAGAGCGCCTGCCGCAAGGCTGCCTGGCGCCTAGTGCCGCTGCTCGCGCTCGCCTACTTCGTCAACTATCTCGACCGGACCAACGTCGGCTTCGCGGCGCTGACCATGAACCGCGACCTGGGCTTGAGCGCCGCCCAGTTCGGTCTGGCTGCCGGCATCTTCTACGTGGGCTATTGCCTGTTCGAGGTGCCGAGCAACCTGGCGCTGTATCGCTACGGCGCACGTCGCTGGCTGGCGCGGATCATGATCACGTGGGGTCTGTTTGCCGCGGGCACCAGCTTGGCGGTAGGCCCCAATAGCTATGCGGCGATTCGCTTGCTCGCCGGCATTGGCGAGGCGGGGTTCTTTCCGGGCGTCATCTTCTATCTGACGCTGTGGTTTCCGTCGCGGTACCGCACGCGCATGATGGGGTGGTTCCTCGCCGCGATTCCGCTTTCGTCGGTATTCAGTGGGCCGCTGTCGGTGTCGATGCTGGAGCTGGACGGCTGGCTTGGGCTGCACGGCTGGCAGTGGCTGTTCATCCTGCAAGGGCTGCCGGCCTGTGTGCTGGGCGTGCTGTGCCTGCGCATGCTGACCGACCGCCCCGATAACGCAACACGGCTGACAGCGGAGGAGCGCGCCGCCCTGATGGCGGCCATTGAGCGGGAGCGCAGCACGGCGGTCGAGCATCGCCTCGGACCCGCCCTCAAAGACGCGCGTGTCTGGCTGCTGACGGGCATCCTATTCAGCTACATCATCGGCATTCTCGGCATTGGCGTGTGGATGCCGACCATCCTCAAGACGCATCACCTGTCGAACACGCAGGTGGGCTTTGCTACCGCGCTGCCTTACATCGTCGGCGCGCTGGTAATGCTCGGCTGGGCACGCGTAGTGGCGCGCACGCAGCGCTATGTTCTTCATCTGGTGATCACATGCGCGGTGGCGGCGCTGGGCTTCTTTGCTTCCGTGGCGTCTGATGCGCTGGTGCCGGCCATGCTCGGGTTGACGGTGGCGGTGGTCGGGCTGTCGTCCGTGCGCACCTGCTTCTACAGCATTCCAGCCACGTTCCTCGATAAACAGGCCGCCGCGGGTGGGCTGGCGTTCATCAACTCGGTGGGCAGCCTTGGCGGGTTGTTTGGTCCGTACATGGTGGGCTGGCTGAAAGACGCAACGGGCTCGTTCAAAGCCGGGCTGATCGGCATGGGCGCGATGCTGGTGCTGGCAACGATGCTTTCTCTGGTGCTGCTGAGCCGCGTCAAGGAGGGGCAGCGATGAGCAACGATTGGTGGCAACCCAGCCTGCGCACCCCCGACCCGGCCGTGCGCATTCTCGACCCCCGTTTCGAGCACTACCGTCTGCCGCACGCGAAAATCGAACGCCTGTGGACGGGCTGCAGGTGGGCCGAAGGCCCCGTCTGGTTTGGCGACGCCGGGGCGCTCTATTGGACCGACCTGCCCAACGATCGCATCTTGCGTTGGGATGAGGCGTCCGGCGCGGTGGCGACATACCGCGCGCCCTCGGACAAGGCCAACGGACTGACGCGCGACCGGCAGGGCACGCTGATTGCCTGCGAGCACGGGCAACGCCGCGTTACGCGCACGGAATACGACGGCAGCATCACCGTGTTGGCCAGTGAGTTCAATGGCAAGCCGCTCAATTCTCCGAACGATGTGGTCGTCGCCAAGGACGGCGCGGTGTGGTTTACCGATCCGCCGTTCGGCCTGGTGAGCGACTACATGGGGCAGATTGCCGAGCCGCAATTGCCGGCCAGCATCTATCGGATCGACCCGCGCAACGGGCGATTGGACTGTGTGGCCGACGATGTGCTCGGGCCCAACGGGCTGGCGTTCTCACCGGATGAGCGAACGTTGTATGTGGTCGCATCGCGTGCGCGGCCGCGCGAGATTCTTGCGTTCGACGTGGTTGACGGCAAAGCGCTGGCCAATTGCCGCATGCTGATCGATGCCGCGGACGGTGCTCCGGACGGCTTTCGCGTCGATGTGCACGGCAATCTTTGGTGCGGCTGGGGCACGGGCACGGCAGAGCTTGATGGCGTGCGCGTGTTCGCGCCTGACGGCACCGCTATCGGCCATATTGCACTGCCAGAGCGCTGCGCGAACCTGTGCTTTGGCGGGCGGCACCTCAACCGCCTTTTCATGGCGTCCACCACATCGCTTTATGCCCTGTACGTGAATACACGCGGGGCGGTTTAGTTCTGCAACACCACAAACCAAACGAGAACGACTTAGGAGACAAAACATGCCGTTCCAATCCAGAGTGCGCCGGTTTGCGGCGCGTACGCTGTGCGCAGTGCCGTTGATCGCCGCAACCGGTGCGGCCTGGGCCGCCGATATTCACGTGCTGGCGACCGGTGCGTTGCACGCAGCGTTCGAGCAGGTCATACCGGCGTACGAGCGGCAGTCGGGCAACCACCTGATCATCGCGTGGGGACCGTCCTATGGCACCTCACCCGACGCCTTGCCAGTGCGCATCAAGAACGGCGAGCCGATGGACGTCTGCTTCATGATCGGCGCCGCGCTGACGGAGCAGGTCAAGCAGGGGCGCTTCATTCCGGAGTCGCGCGTTGATCTGGTGGGGTCGGGGGTCGGCATGGCGGTACGCAAGGGGCTGCCCATGCCAACGATCCGCACGGTGGACGACCTGCGCAACGCGCTGCTGGCCGCCAAGTCCGTGGCCTTCTCCGAGGGTGCCAGCGGCACCTACATCACCGGCACGCTGTTTGAGCGGCTGGGCATTGTCGAGCAGATGAAAGCCAAGAGCGTGCTGATCCGGGGCAAGGAGCTGGTGGGCTCGGCGCTGGAGCGTGGCGAGGCCGATCTGGGTCTGCAGCAGATCAGCGAGCTGCGTGCATTCAGCGGCATCCAGTATGTCGGCCCGCTGCCTGCCGAAGTGCAGAAGACGAGCGTGATTGCGGCTGCAGTGGCCAAGGATGCCAAGGAGCGCCAGGCCGCCGAAGGATTGATCACCTACCTGCGCTCGCCCGAAGTCGCTGCCAAGCTGGTCCAGACCGGGCTCGATCCGATTCCCGCCAAATAACCCGATCCATTGCCGCTGTTCGACCCGTCGCGGCTAGCTTTCAGCCGCGTAGGGCAACTGTTGCCTGAAACAAGAACAAACCGGGCCATATCCCCGAAAAAGGAGACTCCATGACGTTGCAGAAGTGCATTCTGGGCGCCGCTTTGACGCTGATGATGTCCGCCTGTGCCACGTCCGTACAAAACGGCGCAGACGTGCAGCGAAAGCTCGTCCGTTACGGCGATGTCCAAATTGAAGCGCTCAGCCAAGGCGTCGGGCCGACGGTTGTCATCCTGCCTTCGCTTGGGCGCGGCGCGGAAGACTACGACGAGGTCGCGCGGCTGCTTGCTGCCGACGGATTGCGTGTGCTGCGGCCGCAACCGCGCGGTATTGGCCAAAGCAAGGGCCCGATGGCCAATCTCGACATGCATGCGTTTGCGGCCGACGTTGCTGCCGTGCTCGACCAGGAAAAGACGGGGCCCGTTGTCGTGGTGGGGCATGCCTGGGGCAGCCAGCCGGCGCGCATGCTGGCGGTGGATCGGCCTGACCTGGTGTGCGGTCTCGTCATGGCTGCAGCCTCTGCTGGCAAGCTGCCGCCCGGCTCCAACGAGAAGCCTTATGGCCGGTTGCGCGAGGCGATTGACGGGTCCGGCAATCTCGCGCTGCCCGAGGCAAAGCGCTCGGAGTATCTGCGCCAGGCGTTCTTCGCTCCGGGCCACGACCCGAAGGCCTGGTTGGGCGGTTGGTATCCCGATGCGCACCATGCACAGGCCCACGCGCGCAACGTCACACCTGTGGATGCGTACTTTGCTGGCGGCACCGTGCCCATGCTCGATCTCCCGGCGCAGTACGACGCGGTGGTCGTGCCCAACGTATTCAAGCCCATGCTGGGCAACCGCGTGACGGTGGAGGAGATTCCCGATGCCGGGCACGCCATGGCACCGGAACAGCCCGTGGCGATGAGCCGCGCGATTGCCCGCTTCGCCCGACGTGTCTATGCGGGCGCGTCTTGATTCCGTCGACACAACAACACGCAGGCCGGCGCCTCCGCCCGGCATGCCTATCCAAACCAAGGAGAACATCATGAAGTTGATCAAGTACGGATGTACCGCATTGGCCGCGGCCATGCTTTCCTTCTCTGCGCTGGCAGCAACGGATGCCGGTCAGGTTGATCGTGAACTGGTGAAGTACAGCAACGTGCAGATTGAGGTGATGCGGCAGGGCAAGGGGCCGTTGGTCGTCATCCTGCCGTCGCTGGGCCGTTCGGGGCGCGATTACGACCAGGTCGCAGACCAGCTCGTCGCCGATGGCTTCCGTGTGTTGCGCCCTGAGCCGCGCGGTATTGGCCAGAGCAAGGGTCCGATGGCGAATCTGGACATGCACGCCTTCGCCGCCGACGTTGCTGCAGTGATCGAGCACGAGAAGCAGGGGCCGGCCGTGGTGGTCGGCCACGCCTGGGGCAACTTCCCGGCACGCATGGTGGCCGTGGAGCGGCCCGAGCTGGTGCGCGGCGTTGTTCTGGTTGCCGCTTCTGCTGGCAAGGTGCCGCCGGGCTCGACCGAGAAACCTATCAACGCGGAGATGCGCAAGGCCATCGACGGCGCAGGTGACATGCATCTGTCGGAAGAGCAGCGGCTGGAATACCTGCGGAAAGCCTTCTTTGCGCCGGGCAACGACCCGCGCGTCTGGCTCGATGGCTGGCACGAAGAGACGCATGAGGCTGAGTCCCATGCCCGCAACGTGACGCCGGTCGATGCGTACTTTGCAGCAGGCTCTGCACCGATCCTGGACTTGCAGGCAGAACACGATGCGGTGGCACCGCGCCGGTTCTCGGAGGTGCTGAAATCAATGCTGGGCGATCGTGTGACGGTGGTTGTGGTGCCAAACGCCGGTCACGCCTTTGCGCCGGAACAGCCCAAGGCAATGGCGGATGCGATCGCCACGTTCGCCAAGCGCGTGTACGCAGAACCAACCAAGCAATAGTGGGGAGTGCCTGTCATGTGGAGGCGTGTTCCGTGAACCGCCTCTACGGCTCACTCAGCCGTGAGGCGAAAACGCGTTGGTGCGGGGCAGAACGACTGATAATCGAGCGGAATCCAAGCAACTGACAGCAAGCGTGGTGGTTGTCCTGTCACTACACCGCTCGCCGCCACTCGGGTCGTTCTTCAGGCCTTGATAATGCGGCTGTACGCGGCCCAATCGATCGCTGGCACCGTTCCAAGACTTTGCAGCCGCGCGAGCAAGCGGAACAGGAAGAACATCATCGCTCCCTGTTCGGAGACAATGAGCGGGTCCCCGTCGTACCTGTCGTAGCACCCGTGGTCGAGCGCGCATACACAGTCAAGGGCCAGTGTGTCGTCGCTGCTGAGGTTGCCTAGGAACGTATCGTCGAGGCCGTTGACCCAGCCCGAGCGCGGCGCGAGCAGTCCAGCAAGAATGCGGAAGTGTGGCTTCGGTTGGAACGTGCCACCGGCATGGGAAATTGCCACTGAAGTCCGCGTCATGCCGCGAACCGACGCGGCCTTCTTTTCAGCATACGCGATGTAGCCTTTGTTCACCTCGGGCTTACACTCGAACATCGCGTACACCGCCTCGGCCGGAATGTAGCGATGATTCATCTGGTCAAGCAACGTGGGAGTGAAGTGCCGGTCGAAGATGACCACGTCGATTTGGTCGCTGCGGTTTCCCTTCGAGTCGATGACGATGCCAGTCGCGACTTCGTAGCGGTTTGGCAGGTAGGAGCGCAGTAGCGAAAGCCAGTGCTCTTCATTCACGGAGCCCATCGTGCCGGCGTGGCTAATGGATTGGGTGGCGAGCGCCATCTGACTGCCGAGAGCGGTCTGGACGTTCGCGAACGCCTGCTTGAGCCAAGTCGTATCGTCGGCGGCCGCGCTGAGTGCGGTGGCCGTGGAGATGGTGGGGTTCTGGGTCATAGACGATTCAGGAAAGCGGGAACTTCGGACCAAACAGGGTGCGCCAAGCTTTCAGGGCTTCTCCGTTCTGACCTTTACGAGCCAGGTGGATGGCATTGGAGGCCTCACGGCTTGCAGCGAGCAGCAGTTGCTGCGCGCGGTTTTTGCACGCGTCGTCCATCCCATCGCTGATGGGTGAGCCGAGTCCAGCCGGATCGGGCCATTCGTCCTTAATACGGTCGGCCAGCGAGGAGAACATCGTTTGTAGTTCGTAGTCGAAGCGGCCTTGCCAACCGCCGTGCAGACACTCCAGCGCCATCACCTCAATGAGGAAGGATGGCTTCACGGGCTTATCGGCGCCGTGCTTCGGATTGTTGTTCCAGTACTTGACCATCCGCACGAGGCCCTTCCACTCGCAAGAAAACGCCTGGTGGGCGTCCCGCGCTTCGCTAGCGTGGATGTCGGGGTTGGTTTTCATCCACTTGCCCGTGTCGCTGTTTGGAATCTCGTAATCGTCATCGATCGCGACTGCGGGAACGACGTCCACGCTGAGCACCCGGTAGTCCGTGTTGTCCTCGGCATCGACAACCACACCGAAGTCAACGTTGATGGACCGTCCCTGCTTGCGGACAGCTTCCTTGCCGTACTTCTCCACCAGCGCTTTGTAGAAATCGTCCAGCACGACGGACGGGGCCTGAGGACGATACTTCTCCTCCTCGGCGTCGGACAGCACAAAGAAGATATCGATGTCCTTCAGCGGCTTGGTCTTTGTGTGCCGGGCGTAGGAGCCGGTGAGGAAGTCGCGCTGAATCGAAAACTTCGAGCGGATATGCTCCCGAACTTCGGTATGGCGCTTGGACGCGTTTGCTTGCTCGCGGTCGTTGAGCTCAAGCCGGGACTTGAACTTGCGGAATGCATCGTCAAGGGAAATCATCAGCGGGTCCTCCAGTAAGCGGCATTCGCTCCGAGGCCGCTATGTTCAACAGTTGAGCCCAGGGTCTGGCGCACCATCCCTTCAGTCGAACGGGACGAGCAAGGACCCCAACCAGCAACGTCTGGTCGGCCAGGTTTGGTCTTCAGAATGACCGCATAACCTGCGTTCTCAGGCGCCACGCCAGCCTTCCTGATGGAGTACTTCAACTGCTCGGTGTCCGTGTAGAACGACCCGTCGCCATCGGACCACTGGTAGACGATGTCCAGGTCCCAACGAAGAATCAACGCGTTTGTGAGCGGGTTGTAGATTTCCAGTTCAACGCGCTCGAGGTGTTTGGACTCCATCCAGGTCTTGATGGCGCGGTGCTTGCTTTCCCAACTGTTGACCAGGTTCGTAGGAGAAAGGCCGCTGAGCCGAATGATGTCCTTCAGGCTCTTCAGCACGTTGTCGGTCACGTACGTCACCGAGTGGGTGTAGGAGTAAACGGAAACGGTGCTCATGACTTAAGGAATCCCTCCAAGTCGAGCGTCACAGCGGACGCGCTGGTCGACTTCTTATCGGTATCAACTTCGAAGCCGCTCTCCGCATCACGCGCGACCACTCGGCTGGTCTGCAGCTTCAGCGCAGCCTGGACCCAGGACAAGTCATCGGTAGCGACAGCCACAGACACCTGCCAGTTGCCCTTGGTCGCATCGAACCCCAGCTTCGCTTCGTTGCTGTTCGACTCATCGAGCGCGTCGTCGTCATACAGGCAGTAGATACGGGTACGGGGGCCGTCGCACGTCACGACGATGGGACTCGACTTCGGCGTCTGGTCGGTGATGACGCTTGCCACAATCCCCGCCACGCTCATGAGTTCCTTACGGGCATCCTCAGTAGGGCTGCTCGCGGTGATGAGAGTGACGATGGCGCTCCACGTGTCAGCAGCGTCCCGGGACGGAACGCTGCGAAAGTCTCGGCGGACGGTACTCACTTGCTGGCCTCCTTGCGCGAGCGCGCCACCTTCGCATCCTTTGCTGCGGCAAGCAGATGGGCGGTCGTCAGCTTGTTCGGGTCGGCAGCCACTTCGCGGCTCATGGCCATCGCGTTCACCACCATCTTGCGAAGGGCGCGGCCGTCCAAGCCTTCACACGTGCGCACAATCTTGGCAATGTCCAGGGAGCTGGCCATGGTCGCGAGCGCCGGGAACTGCTTCGCCAGGCCACTCAAGCATTGCTCGAGAATCTGGGCAGCTGCCTCCTGACCGGGCGGCGGCACTTCGATGACCAGGTCGCAGCGAGACGTGAACGCGTCGTCGATCGCTTGGGGGAAGTTGCTTGTGGCGATGAATAGGATGTTCGGGTGTCGCTCCGCGAGCGAGTCGAGTTGGACGAGCACAGCGTCCGTGGCGCGATGGATGTCCACCGGATTGGCCTCCAGGCTCATCCGCGAACGGTCCGCCGCCAGCGTTTCGACCTCGTCCAGAAGAACGACGGTCGGGCCGTTGCTCGCTTGTTCCGAGATGGTCTGTGAGAACAGCTCGCTCACGGCGCGTTGCGTCTTACCCATTGCGGAACTCGTCAAAGCATGGGGGTCGACTTCGATTAGCTGCGGTTTGGCCTTGGGCATGTAGCCCGCAAGTTTGCTAGCCAAGCCGCGCGCCAAGGAGGTCTTGCCGGTGCCCGGGGGACCGACGAGAAGAATCACGCCGTGCATCGGCAGCTGGTCACGCGAGATTTTGGGACGCAATGCGAAGTTCAGGATGGCCTGCGACAGCAAGCGCTCCTTGATGTCGTCCGCGACGATGATGCTGTCCCAGAGCGCGTCAAGCGACGCATGGGGAAGCGCGCGGACGGCGGAAATGCCGCGCGGAAGGTCTTCAGGCCGCATCAGCTGCTGTGCGTGGGTGTTGGCGTTCAAATCTGTCCCGTCCTCGTGCGGACGCCGTTGTTTCGATGGACAGAATTTTTCCAGCAAGCCGGAAAGGGTTGGTGGAAGGCTGGTTCAGGTGTGCTGGCTGCGCCTGGCGCTGTGACACGTTTCCAGAGGACACGACCCGCATTTCTTATCCCGGCCGCCCCTTGATCAAGAAACCTGAACCGCTTGCCTGTGAATCTTGCATGCGGACGTGAGATGCTATAGGCCTCCCAAAAACCCTCTTCCGAGGCCCCCATGACCCGCATCGCCATCATCGAAGACGTACGCGAGGACAGCGACAACCTGAAGGCGCTGATTCAGAGCTCTCTGGAGGCGGACGTGCGGCAGGCTTTCAATAAGACGGAAGCTGAGAGCCTGCTGAAGGAGGAGAAGTTCGACTTGGTCATCATGGACATCGAGCTTGGGGTTGGTCCGAAGAACCGGTATGCCGGTCTGGGCCTGCTGAGTGATATCCGCGCGAGCTGGCCGACTATAGTTGTCTCAGGGATGCCAGAGGACAACCTCAGAGGATTGGCGCTTACGCTGCACGCTTATGACTTCATCGCAAAACCCGTCGATGAGCAGGACTTCATCAACAAGATTGAGCACGCGCTTGAATGGGCGAGTTCTGAGGCAGGCAGGGACCTGACGACTCAGCAGGGCTTACCAGAAGGTCTGACTGCTGACCCGCAGCGGAAGAATCGATACCTGTGGAACGGAAGGCCTGTGTCGCTAACGCTAACCGAACTCAGCATTCTTCAGTGCTTGATAGAGAGACCAGGCACCGTGGTGGAGACACGGAACCTAGTGAAAAACCTGAGGTCGGGAATGTCAAATAAGGCAATCGCGACGCAACTGTCGAACGTACGCGCGAAGTTCCGCGATGTCGACCCAGACTTCGACCGAATTGAGAACGAGCCAGGCCGTGGCTACCGCTGGAAAACCTCAACGTAAACGCTGGCTGCAACGCCTGCAGAGCTGGGACTTCACGCTCCTCACCGTAGCGCTCCTCACCCTCCTGATCTTTTGTTTGGGCGGGGCGGTTGTTGATATCAGCATCTCAGCGAACAAGAAGGAGCAGCGAGTCCAGGAGTCGGAGCTGAACGGACAGCTTGCCCAGTTTCTGCTCAGCATTCGCGAGCCCGACGGTTCATCGCTGCTTGAGAATCCGGTGGAGTTTTCCGCCGTCTCCCGGCCGCTAAGCGTCGTCACGTTGAGCCGGTCGTTCTTTTCCTACTTGCTGCAGAGGGGCAACGCCAAGGCGTTCAAGACCGGAGACATTAACTTTGAGCCTCCTCGCGCTTGTCAGGTGGAGTACCCAGGGGGCCGACGGGACGGCGCGCTGTCCGGAAACCTGCGAGCCTGCTTCGCAGCGGTACCCGGGGACCAGACTGGACGGTACGTCTATTTTTCACTGCGCTATCCCTCCAGCAAGATTGAGCGCCACCGTGCTGGCCGGCCGTTGGCCGACGTGAATCGCGTGGTGCTCACATTCGGCGGGCAGCGCGAAGGCCGGCTTACGTTGGCCTACCAGGTACCGCCATTGGCCCGCTCGCGTTATCCCTCACAGTTGGCACGCTTTGAGCAGGTTCATGAGCTTTCTGGCTTCGCATCGGGCGAAGGTGGGGTGCCGTCCCGGCTTGTGAGCGGGCAGGCCTTCGAAAGCCAGGTGGAAGAGGACGGAAGCGCGCCGCAGCACTTCGTGACAGTGGTGGGGCGCATTGACGCCGCGTTTCTCCAGCCATCAGGCTCGGATGAGGCTTGGCCATCAGCTGCCCTGAAGAAAATCACCATCGGCTTGAAGGTTTACGACAAGTCAGGTCCTGACGTGGAGCCTGAAGTTCTCTTTGATGTCCCTCCGGGGAAAGCTGGTACGCCGGTCGTCTCGTTGACTCAGGCGTATCTGGCGGCCGTCCCCTCACGTGCATCCTTGCAGGTCAGTTCCACTGGCGCTGGAGGCACTCGGCGCGCCATCTGGCGCTCTGACGATGCTGGTATAAGTCAATCAACAACACGACTTGACGGTTGGTGGCAAGACATCGCTGACCGCTGGTCCGAGTTCATTATCTCCAAGGGGACTCTTCAAAGCGCGCCGGTCTCCGCCACTCAGACTGTTCGGATTGGTGGACAGGGGAACGCCAGCGCCACGCTCACCGCGACTCCATTTATGTTGCCCGACCTGGCGACACGCGCGTTTACGTGGATTTCTGGTGCAGTCGCGCTCATCGTGGTTTTGGCCTTCTATTGGGGACACAATGTTCTAAAGCTACGTCGCCTTCGGGCGATGGCATACGCGATGGCGGTGCGACCGACTGGGGGCGGGGATCTGAAGCAGTTCGCCGCGCGGAACGAAATTGGCACCTTGGCACGTGTTTTCTACCTACTTCTGAAGCGCAGCCGCTCGCGCGATGCGAACTTGGTCAAGCGACTACGCAAACAGGAGTCTCGGCGCGCCGAGACGCTGCGACTGGCGGAAGCTCACGTGCAGAACCGGAAGGCAATTTTGGATGCTATCGGACACGAGATTCGAGCTCCGCTGCAATCTCTTGTGAACACAACAAAGGATCAGCCGCCAGTTCAACAGAAGCTCTCCCGCATTCGTCGCGCCGTGGAGGCGCTTCATGAGGCGACCAGCGTCGAGGATGGACTTCGGTCTGGCGAGGTTGCGATGGCGCCACACGACCTATCGGATTGGCTCCAGAGGTTTGCGCACAATCTGAACGAAGACGGTAGGGGCGTGGAATACGTTGGCCCTGCACATGAGGTTGTCGTGCAAATGGATTCCATCCAGCTGGAGCAAATACTGGATAACCTCCTCGACAACGCTCAACGCTACCGTGAGCCCGGAACCAACATTGAGCTTCGGCTATCGGAGTCCGGCGACCTTATTGAGTTGGCCGTCTTCAATTGCGGAGTGCCTATTCCAGAGGCGGAGATCGAGAGAATCTTCGACCTTGGGGTATCCGACGGCGATGCACCGAGCAATAGTGGACTTGGTCTCTTCGCGTCTCGCATCTACGCGTTGGCGATGGACGTAACCCTCCGGGCTCGCAACGAGGTGGGCGGTGTTTCGTTGGTCTTGCAATTCCCACGATCAAGTCAGGATTGAGTGGCCTCGCTATGGCTTAAGGGTGTTGGCAAAGACGCCCACTTTTCTACAGAGTGGGTCAGCGCATGAGCACTCTTCAGTTCGGTTGCGACAATTGCCACTAGAAGGCATTGGAAGAGCTCATCGCATACCCCAGCCGAGGGGAGTGTCTAAGTCGGCGCTAGATTGTGACGGGCGCCGGTGGAGTTTTTCCGTTGACTTCATTTATACATCGCTTATGACTATCGACACTACGATCGCAGCTGTCACTGCCCTTGGCGGGGTAGTTACGGCATGGCTTGCTTGGTTGGTAATTCCCAGAAGGCGACTGATCGCACTCTGTGATGGCCTAGCGGTTGTCGAGCCGAGAAATGGGATTAAGGCCCCAATCGAAGTGCAATTCGCCGGCGAAATCGTGCCACAGGTAACGCGTACACTAGTGTACGTATGGAATGGAGGCAATCGGGAGTTAACGCGTGTCGATATTTCCGCGGGCGACCCCATAAGAATTAAAGCTCCTCAGGGCAGCCGAATCTTGGCAGCGAATGTCATCCGTGAGTCCCAAGCAGGCTTGGGTGCCAACACTGCGGCCTACGATGACGGCGAGCGCCTATTGACCTTCGAACGCTTACCTATCAAGCACGGTGCCATTGTAGAGGTGTACCACACGGCCCCAAATCCGGAGCTTGAGCTAATAGGTGCCATTCACGGTGATCATCGTATACGGAATACCAAGTCGAAAGGAGCCTACTTCGATGAAATTCGCAAAGGGCGCTCGGCGTTTTGGTTCGGTGCGTGGGTGGTTGGCTCAGCTGTAGTCATGATCGGCGGCATGTGGTTTGCCGCATCTCGGCAGGTCACATTGAATGTGGTGCAGTTGGCTCACTGGGTACCAATGCTCATGGGAGAAACATTCTTGATTTTGACGTTCCCAGACCTGATTGCAAAACTGAAAGTGCCCCGGTCCTTGCGATTGTCAGCGCGCGGGCCACGGAAAAGGTGACACCGAATAAATCGGTGCGACAGGGGAAGCGACCCATATACGCCAGTCCTGCCGTACGATGGAGTTCTATTAGGAGTTGTATCCGCTCTTGCGACCCGGAAGACAACGACTAGCCGCTCCCTGCGATATCACGGAAGATACATATTGAGGCCTAGCTACATGGCTATGGTCGACCGTTTCCTTGAGAGCCTCGCGGCAGTCCTATACGTAACCATTCTCCGAGCAATTCCCTCACGCAGCGCTGGCATAGGTCGAGCCTGGCCACGTTGCCATCACCAAAGACGGAATCGAAGCCGCAGGAGTGATCAAGCGACAGTCGCTCCTGCCACTCACCAGGCTCGTCAGGGGTCAACCGACGCTGGCATCGGTCACAGGTAGCTTTGTCATCTTCCGGAAGTTGGCGTCATCCGTTAGGAACACGTCGCGGCCTGCGTATATGTGACTCCAAAGAGCCAGCACATCGCACTTTCGGTTTCGCCATTTCCAGTACTCGTCAGGGCGTTGGTCCCGCGGAAGTTGAGGTGTGCCAACCGACGAATCACCGTGGCAGCGGGGCGGCCCTCTTCGATAGAAACAATGGCATTCGTATCGAGTGTCAGTCGCAGCATATCTGAGGCATTCGAAAGTTTTGAGCCATCGGGAGCTACTTGCCATTTCGACACGCGCGCCCTTCCTGAAGGTGAGGCAGCACGAGTGCGGCGAGATGCTTCGTGTCCTCTTCGGTCCCGGAATAGCCGAATGACAGCGACACCGTCAAGAGCGCGGCACGCTCAATAACTGGCCGCATGCTATCCAACCAAGCAACTATTTCCGTATCGGGCCAAAGGTCGCCTTCGCCCAACTTCTTCGTGTTCTCTTCTTGATTGAACAAGTCCAGGCACAGATCGAAGATTAGGGGCTCGGGCAGAGGATTCCGAAGTAGATCAGTCGGCGAGTCGTGGATGTATTGCCGTACGTTGGCCGATGCCAGTAGGTCGGGGTTCAGCCCTTCATCGCTATCTGTCTGCTTGCAGAGGAAATGCACCTCACTGATGAGGCCGGAAATGATGGCAGGGGCTGGATTTACCCCCGTATCTCCGGACACCGCCTCACACTTGAGTTGATGATTCCGTCCTGCGCCTGAACTCGCGTGGTGAGCGGTATTTCAGCGCGCTATGGGGATGCTGCTCGTTGTAGTGCTCGAACGCGATGGCGAGGTTGCGCGCAGCGGTCGTCGCATCAGGCTTGGGCATGAAGGCGACGTAATCACGCTTCATCGTCTTCACGAAGCTCTCGGCCATGCCGTTACTCTGCGGGCTGCAAACTGGCGTCGTCAATGGCTTCAAGCCAATGTCCGTGGCGAACTCGCGCGTCTTCCCAGCAATGTAGCCTGAGCCGTTGTCCGTCAGCCATTCAATTTCCGCTGGTGCTTTCTGGACATTGCCGAAGCGCTGCTCGACGGCAGCCAGCATCACGTCGCGTACGACGTCACCGCTGTAGCCGCCGGTCGTTGCCACCCAACTCATCGCCTCGCGGTCGCAGCAGTCCAGCGCGAACGTCACGCGCAGCGGTTCACCGTTGTCGCAGCGGAACTCGAAGCCATCGGAGCACCAGCGCTGATTGCTGTTGGCCACAGCGACCTTGCCGTCATGCCGACGCTGTGGGCGCGGTGGCGTCGGCCTGCGCTCAAGCAGCAGGCTGTGCGTACGCATGACCCGATAGACCCGCTTGGCATTGACAGGCGCTTCGCATCGGCGCTCACGTTCGCTCCGCAATCGCCCCCAGACGCGCCGGTAGCCGTAGCTCGGCAAGTCAGCAATGACGTGCCGGATTTCGTCCACCAGGCCGGCGTCGTCGGTTTGCCGAGCCGTGCGCCCATCACGCCAACCAGCAGGTCGAGCGAGCTTGGTCGCCACGTTTGAGCGCGCTACGCCGAGGACCTCGCAAACCTGCTTCACTGGTCGTCCCCCGGCAACGATGGCGAGCGCGCAATCCACTTTTTTGCCCGACCATATTCCACGGCTTCGCGCAGAATCTCATTCTCCATCGTCTTCTTGCCGAGCATGCGCTGCAGTTCACGAACTTGCTTGAGCGCCTCAGCCAACTCGGAGGCCGGCACCACTTCCTCGCCCGCACTCACCGCTGACAGGCTGCCGTCTTGGTACAGCTTGCGCCACTGGAACACCTGATTCGGGTTCACACCGTGCTGGCGCGCCACCATCGAGACCGTCTTGCCCGGCTCGAAGCTCTCCCTGACCATCGCCAGCTTCTCTTCCACCGACCACCGCCGGCGGCGCTCCGGCCCCGTCAACACTTCCATCACTTCTTGTTTGCTACTAGTCATAAACACAGTCGTATGCCTACCCGTTAGTTTAAGTGGGTGACTGTGTCCGGGGATTCAGGGGGCCGTTCCAGGGGCGATAAACGAGTCGTAGCGAATGAGATCATTGTCCAGCGTCATCTGGTGAAGCTGGGGCAGGTCAGCCGCAAGCAATTTCGCAATCGCTTCCTCGTCTGGTGCCTCTCCGCTGTCATTGAAATCGTCAGCCGCATCCCAGTGGTAGTCAGCATGCACCAGGCAGAACTTGCCTGCCTGCGTTTCCAGAGCGAACTTCCGCCACGTGTAGAACGCCCATCGGTGATCATCCATGAGCCATACGTCATGGCTCAGCGGCCGAAGCATCTGGTCATCGGGCTGCAACAAGTCAATGGCAGCTTGGTCCATGTACGGCGCTCCGAAGTCGGACTGCGATTGAGTCTACATGCTGTGCTGGCCAGTGGGCCCGGCACCATGTGAGGCGCCGGGCCCCGTCAGCGCTATGTCGTGTGCCCTGAGCGCTTGGTCTGGTGTTCCACAAAGAAGGCGGCGATCCCATGGTTGCGGGGGAACACTTCCTTCACGGTTTCGGCGGCGACCATCCGGGCGTCCAGGAGGCGGGCGAGCCCGTCTTCCCAGCGCAGCAAGCGATGGGCGGTTAGGAACTCGTCGACTTCCATTAACCCTGCGCGTACGCGCTTTCGATCGCGGGGAGGAACGGCAGCGCTCGGCACGAAGAAGGTGTGGTGGCGATTAAGGTCGCCAATAGCCACCGCTCTCGAGATTCCGCGAAAATGAGCCGAGTGACTCGGTCGGTACCTGAGTCAAAGAGGCGAGCAAGTTCCGAGGTACCGTTCGAGCGGCTTGGATTGTCAGCCACCAAGGCTGATATCACTGCGCAGAGCTACGGCCGGAGTTCACGAGAGCCCACTTAACGGAAACGTAGGATCTAATGCCAATCAACAGAATTCGCCAACGCAAAGGCGGCACCAAATGGCAGAAACGCCCGAATCCGCCATTACGACATAGTGTTCCGTCAAAAAGTGGCGAATTTCGACCCATGTTTCCGTTGGAGCGGTACTCATCCCAAGTACGACATTAGAAAAAATCCCCAACACCAGTGTCCAGGCTAAATCAGAATGTCCTATCTCCATCCAGATCAGAATGTCCGGTTAGTGCAGTGTGGTGTTCTTCTTTCTAGGTGCCTTTCTGGGATGTTTCCGTAGGGCGGTCGAGCTGGCCTGCGGCGGCGTGGCATCAACAGGGCGGGGCGGTGGTGCCAGTTCCTCGATGGCGCGCCGCAAGTCTTCTGAACTCAACTGTCGCTGTGACTTGGTGCCAGGCGCACGCAACTCAGGGTGCCGTGGTGGCTGGCCAATGAGGGTGCGTGACGGCCGGTCGAGGTTGCGCCGATTATCACGCAGCGCTTGCACGCGTTGGGCAATCTCCAGTACGTGTCCGAGCCGCTTGTTCTCGACGATCGCCCCCTGATCGATCTCGCAAAGGCGGTCATAGAGGACATAGGGCAGGGAGATGCCATCGGCCCACAGTTCGATGTGGCCGTCCGGGTACTCCGCCACCTCGACATAGTGGTGGACCAGCGGACGGTGCTCGGGCTGATCGGTGATGAGGTACAGCGTACGATCGTATTGCAGGGTCAGTCGATTCGAGACCTTGCGCCATTCCCGCCAGGTAAAAATGCGTTCGAGATCCTCTTCAGGCTGTACCGGGCGATGCGCGTTGAAATCGCTGCGGGGAATCTTGGCAAAGCGCAAGTTGAAGTCCGCCAGGAAGACCGGCGCAAAGGCATTGGCAGCCTCCAGCGTGCTGATATTGTGCAGGCGCAACTCCTTGACCAGGCGGTCCTGCAGCGTGCCGTTCATGCGTTCGACACGCCCTTTGGCCTGGCTGGAATTGGCACAGATGCTCTCGATATTGAGTTCATAAAGCGCTCGGCCGAACTGGGTATAGTCGCGGCCCGCGGTGGCACCCCTGGCATTGACCCGGAACACGCTGGACTTGTCGCTGTAGAAGGCCACAGGCTTGCCGTACCTTTCCAGATACGCACGGGTCGCGGCAAAGTAAGCAAACGTCGATTCGGTCGGCACGAACAAGAGCTGCATCAGGCGGCTCGTCGCGTCATCGACGTAGACCAATAGCGTACAGACCGGGGCGCGGTCTTCGAACCACGCGTGTTCGCTGCCATCGATCTGCACCAGTTCGCCCAGGCACGCCCGGCGGCTGCGAGGCTGATGGAGCTTCGGTGACCGCTGCTTCCTCGGCACCCAGAAGCCCGCATCGATCATGATCCGGCGTACCGTTTCCTTGGCCAGGTCGACGCCATGGCGCTCGCGTAGCTTCTCGCAGGCTAGCGTTGGGCCGTAATCGGCGTATTGAGCCTGGATCAGGGCGCGCGCCTGCGCTTCCAGCATGCGGGGCAGCTGTCTATGGCCAGGCTGGCCGCGCTGACGCGACAGCAGCCCCGTCGGGCCGTCTACACGCCAGCGTTGGACCAACCGCCGGACTTGACGCGTCGTCAGATTCAGCCGCTCAGCCGCGCGCCATTGCGGCAAAAGACCTTCGGCGGCGGCTTGAATGACCTTGAAGCGGTCAGCTTCGCGCAGACTCATGGTGATCAACCCTCGATCCTTCATGGTGCGCTCCAGTTCCTGCTCAGGCGCTACCAGTATAGGACTCGCTAGAGGACATTCTGATCTGGCTAAAAGCGGACATTCTAGTTTGGCCCCTACAACCAGCATAACGCCTAATGTATATTATGTTAAATATTGGCGATGCATTCGGACCCGGTTACATCTGGATGTCGTTCATTGGCGGACGCAAGCAATTTTGTTCACTTTCGCGAAGACGCATTCGCTAGCCGTCCACCGTCGAATGGTTGACTGTGTGATTTTCAATCAGCCCAGAACGCGAAGTGTCTGACAGACCGTTTCCGCTCGCCGTCTGGATGAACGGGTTACCAGTAATATTCGCCGTCGTTACGTTGACCATCGATCCATATGTCTCCGAGGTCAAGCTCGTAATATGAATAGGCTGGTTCGCCTCGCTTGCCGGCGACTTCGAGAATAGTTTGCCCCGATAGCCACGCATCCATGCCGGCGTCGTATGCGGCTGGTCCGATGTGGCACCGATTGCCTACTCCAGCGGCAATAATCCGCGCAGCGTAATTGGTGGCTGGCCCGATGCAGAACGGAATCTCGCCCAGCGCCTTCGTCGTAATGGTCGAGTTATCCAGAACGCCATATTCGACGCCAATCTTTAGCGATGGCGGCGCCGGAATACTGGTAATGTAGTCCGTGTCCGCTAGGTAGCTGCACATCTTGTTGAGATCCTTCGCGATGCCTGCGCAAGCCAAGAAGGTACTTTCAGCGTCAGGCAGAATTGCGAAGATCGCATCGCCATTGACTCCGATCACACTGCCACCTTCTCTCTCTACCACGGCAATCGGACCCACCAAGATGTCTCTCACGAACTGTGCGACTCCAGCACCAAGTTCGTTTTGCGCGACCAATGCAGTGAAGCTGTTGACGTCGACGATCATGGAGAACGCCGGGAATTTCAGATGCTGTGGAATCTCCATTTCGTGTCCGGATTCTTGATCTGCGCTTATCGTTGCTGGATCGGCAGGACGGCTACCAATTCCCCAACTGAGTCACCAGGGAGTCGTCAGTGGATTCGCATGATGCCGACAACGGTCGCCGCGGTGGCTATGGCATGAATTCGCCGAGGGTTCGGGGGGCGCCCCAACCTTGACTACTGACCAAAGCACAACGCGCCGCCCTCCCTATCCGCCAAAGGCTGCTGTGTTAACGCAGATCTCGGCAACCCAACTGACTGATCTTAGTCTCCAGCTCGTAGATGGGTGCGCTGAGCGCTTGGGTAGCAACTTCGCCATGCTTTCCGCTGGGCGGCGAATACATGATAGGTGTCATGCCTTTGAAGTCCGACGGCATCTTCAATTCTTCGTCCATCTTGGGAACCAGTAAGAACGTGCGTTTGCGACCCAGCCGCGACATGAAGAAACCGAGTTCGAAGATGACGTTATCGCGGGGGGCTGCAGTCTGGTGCTTCCTTGACCGGACTATGTCATCGGGATGGGCAATGGCTACCCCGAAATCGGCTCGATCCACCTCGGTCTCCAGCGCCTCCAGCGGATACGCTCCAGGGGGGAAAATGTCGTCGTCCGACCAAAGAATCGAATCGGCGTCGGCATATCTCAGCCCATGCCGAATTGCCTTGGCGACGTCCAAGCTTTCCTTGGAGCTGATGAAAAACACTCGCGGCCTATCGTTCGGCGAGCGAATAAGAGTGTTCCGCTGCAGAATACGATTCGCTAGTTCAGCGGCAATGAGTTTATACACCGCAGGGTGCGCGTTCGCGACTTGATCAAGAGTGTCTGGTGAAACCTTCAACGTTACGGTCGGCTCAAGTGCAGTGACCGTTGCGCTTCGAACGACGGAAGGGTTTACTGCCGACATTTCGCCTACCGTGAGGTTGCGTTCGCGCGGGTACAGGAAATTGCCCTTAACAGAGATGCCGACCTTTCCCATTAACAGGAAAAACATTTCACGATCGGCCTCGCCCTCCTTGATCAACACTTCACCGGCAGAATGCTCCGTCAATTGACCGGCATCAGCCAGCGCCGCGGCAACTTCATGGTTTCCTTGGATTATGGTCTGCGCAAGCATTGCCTGCACGAGCGCGGCGCGATCCTTGAAGCGGTCGATCAAATTCATTGTGTATCCTTCACGTTGAGTCGTTGCAGAAAATTGGTCGATTCGCCATAGAGCAGAAGGTATGAGCCTTCGTCGCCAGCACAACGAAAGTGACGTCATCAGCCGCAATCCATGCCAAGCTCTACCCTGGTATCCATTGCGCCATTGTGATGAGCCACTCTGTTGCGGTGGACATTCCGTTCTGCACTATTGGCAAGTTCGTGGTTTCAGAGAGGCCTTACGCTTGGAAGGTCGAGAACCACCACCGTCCGCACGCATGGCAAGACGCTTGCGCAGCGATAACCGAGGAGAAGCGGTCACCTCGGTAAGCGCGTCGTTTAGCTCAGGCATAACCAGTGGCACGCGCATCGGTGCAAGACCATGTGCGAAAGCGTGCGCTGATGCTTCAAGCTTGCAGGTGCTCGATCGCTTGACGATCAGCAGCACAAGGAAGTTTGCCACTTGGTCCGGCGCTTCCAGCAGCGAATGCATTGTGAGAACGTCCCTAGGACTGGGCAGTGCCGGAAAGCTTGGGTGCGAATGCCATTCACCGAGATAGTTGAATCGCTCGTACTGGTGTCCGGTCAGATCGTGGAATCGACGCATGAAGCGTTTGTGGAGGCTGGCGTCTCTCGCGAACGCCGCGAAGGAGCCGCCCTTACGCTGGACAGACAAGTCAACAATGCGAAAGACGCGCTCGGCAACGCGCTCGGTCGCCAGGACGCCACCGATCTCATTGGCCCCTGCGCGCCGAAGCTCGCGCAGTAGCTTCGCGGCGCATTCCGGCGCCAGTTGAACTTCAATCATTGGCCTGCACCTCGCGTTGCCGCGATCATGACTTCCACTAGCGCTTTACTAGCCTCGGCCCGCACGTCGTGGTCGACTTCAGCGGCCTGCAACCACGGGCCCGAACCGAGATCGATCGGCCAGGTATCGAACGGCCTCTCGAAAATCCACTCCTTGCGCAGCGCAATCATATACGCCGAGCACTCGAACTCTGAGTTGTCGCTTCCAATGGCGGTATCGATGAGCAGGCGAGCGAAATGTGCGGCGATGGCCGATACGTCCGCATCGTCGGCAACCATCGGCAGGCCGTCCTTTGTCTGCGAAGCATAGTCATTCGCTGGCTGCGGCGGATCGGGGAAACCCGGCTGTGCACACCACTGGTCGATCATCGCACGAGCGTCGAACGGGTTCGGATCCAGCCCGGGGCGTGCCCGCGCGATCAGGCCACCATAGCCGCCCGCAAAGACGCGTGCCCAGCACATCGTCTTTTGGTTGAGCTTGGCTGCTGCCGCAGCATAGTTAAAGACGTCGTGGTCGCCCGTGGCGTCCACGATGACATCCGCTTCAGCAATCTCACGTACCAACGCGTCGTCCTTGCTACCGGCTTCTTGGCCGCCCAGCAGGAAGTTGTGCACCTTAACACTGACGCCGGCAGCCACACGCTTCAGGCGCTGGGCGACGGCATGTGCCTTCGATGCACCAGCTTGTTTGGCGTCGAGATCGTTGCGCACAAGGTTCTCGAGCTTTAGGATGTCAGCGTCGATCAGGATGAACTTTCGCGCGCCACTACGCGCCAAGGTCGTGGCTACCTTGGAGCCGAGGGAGCCACATCCCAGTATGGCGAACGTCTTGTCCGCCAGGCTAGCGTTGCTGGGAGGAAGGCGGTCGTCCGAGTCAGGAGGAACAAGTGCAAACTCGTACGGCTTCTCGTCGCCAGACCGGAGGTAGAAGGCACGCACCCACATCGGTGTCACTAGCATAAGGCACCGAGCTTCGTTCTTGGCGATGGGCTCCGCGACGAACATGCTCCAGAAGACGCTACTGCTCGCATCATCCTTGAGAAAGATTTCGACGGCGTCAAGACGCGGATCGTCGGCAGCTATGGCCATGGCCAAGCCCTCCAGGCCCGCGTCCTCGACGAGCGCCGTGGGCACTGTCGGATCGACCCACTGCGTGCCGTCTTGGTCGGTGACATTGGTGAGCGTGACCATCATGCTCAGGGGGCCCCAGCACCGGTGCAATTTGATAGGTTGGCTTCCGGTCACGGTTGCGAGCTTGGCTTGGCAGGCAACAGTCATATTCATCCGACACCAGCTTCCGCGAATTTCCTGACCCTGCGTCACGTTGTGCGCCGACGGTAGTGCCCAACCCGACGTGTGCGTGATCCCCAGGTCGGCGCCCATGAGAGTCAATGCGCTGCGCAGCATGACTGCGCCGCTCAGATCCGGGTGCCAGTTGTCCGGGCGGTACTCAAGGCAGAGATCCCCACTCTTTAGATACTGGTGAGCACCCCAGTCCGCGATCTCACCAATGGGGCGCACAACCGGTGGCGAGTTCGGGAAAATCAGTGGGTAGATCATGGTGACCGAGCGAACCTTGTCGGCGATCCGCAGATCGACATCCACCTTTATGGCAAGGTTGGGCCCTGATACAGCCCAACGGGCGTTCTCCACGCCAATCCCTTCCGCGAGCAGTTGATCGACCGCGGCCCGCTCGGCCAGAAAACGCGCCGGGTCGTTGATGAACCACCACATCAGGCGAATCCCGCCGGAACCTTGTTCGGATTCGTGGGCCCCGCAGCCTGCGCCGGTAGCGTGAACGCTGCAGCGGCAGATACTGGTGCTCGACCGAGTCGATTCGGCTGGGTCGACGGCAACGTGGCGGTACGCGCCAACGCCGAGGTTGACTTCTGGCTAGTGGTTTTACCGGCGAGCGCGTCAGTAGCTTCGTCGTAGTCAAAATCTGCTCGGATCCGGCTGTCACCGAACATCGTACGGAACGCCTCAGGCGCAAACTTGTATGCGGTCGGGCCTATCGCGGTCTCATTGCTTTTGCAACGACGCTGCTCATCTTCAGAACGCAAAACGGCGCGACTGATGCAGCATCGAATCCGCTCACCCTTGTAGCCCAACCGGGTGATTGCCGTCGGGCCGTGCTCCAAACCGATCTGGATGCCGAGGTCGCCGGTGTCGATGCCTTCTTCCTCCAGGATGGTAATTGCCTCCTCGAAGCTGCTGCGCATAGCAGCCGCGCACAGCATGGCGTTTTTGGCCGTCTCAGCGTCGTCGGTGGTCTGGGACGTCCCTTCGATTAGCACACCGTGAACGCAGTCACCGATGAATCGGATCTTGCGGCCGGCGAAGTCGGCGTGCAGAACGGCGTCGAGTTCGGCTCGCAGCACATGCAGCACCCGCACGACATCCTTGGCCGAGTCGTCGTCATCGATCCTGTCCGACACGTAGGCGGTAAAGCCGTCGATGTCAGCGTAGATCGACGTCGACTCCTGGCGTCGCGAGTTGCCTGGGGTCAGTGTTTCCAGGTCGAGGTCGGCGAACGGAGGCGTGTGCCGCGTGAACTCGAACGAGCCGAGCGGCTGGTTGGCGAGGCCTTCTTCCCAGTCCTCGACCACATCATCAGCAGTGACTTTGAGATCCGCGACATCCTCGGACTGCTCGATCTGCGCCTCGGTCAACGCCGTTTTGTCTTCTTCCTTGACCGTGCTCCAACCCACGACCGCGCGCGCGGTGTTGGTCATGTAGATGCCGGTATCGGCCCCTCCACCCGAGCGCTTGGCCGCCAAGTTGGCCGGCTCACCCAGAAAAAGCGGCTCGCGGTTACCGCGACGCCCGTTGTTGACAGCTAGCGCCTTGCCGGAGTCAATGCCGGCCCGCACCTTGGCCGCCGGCAGAGGATCATCGCTGTCTTCTCCCGTGCGCGCGAGTACATCAATGATCAGTTGCGCAGTCGCGACCGCCTTATGGATTCGGCCAGTCTCGTCGTTGTACGGTTTGGCGAAGACAGCGTGGAGCCGCTGGTTGTGGAAGTCGACTTGAATCGCGTCAACGTCCTTCAGAATGTCGCGCACTGCCCGGTAGTGCCGGTCCAGGAATCGCAGCGTGCGGCTGTGCGCCCGCACGCCTTCGAAGTCAGTGATCCCGAGCATCTCATCGATGTTGAGAATATCGACATACAAGTGCACGCCGTCTATGCGATAGGCGATGCCGTTGCCGAGCCCTGTCAGATTGGTGTCCCGGAGGTATTCCTTAATCTCGACTTTCCCGACTTGGTTAACCCAGCCGCGGATGCGCTCCTGGGCGCGATCCATCTTCCAGTTTCTGGTTGCCATATAGTTTTATCCCCCATGAATTGGCCGCCCTGACTCAATCACGGAGGCCAGAGCGCGCTGCTACGACATGCGCGAATGCAAATAATCGACGAACCTTTGGCCGGAATTCTTCCTCTGTTCAACTGGCCGATATATTTAATGCGAAAGTCTGAGGCTCGCTTGGCCCTTCATGTAGGCTGGCGAGCGTTCAAGGTAACGAATGCACGGACAATTTTCAGCAATGCTGCTTATCTATAGGCCACATCTTTCAATTCAATAGGGGCGCATTACTAGTGTAAACCCTATATAAGCTACGCTGGTTGCACGAAGTTCGCCAACCAACGCAGCGTGAATGACCGCTAACGGGAAAGCTGAGTGGGTCTTGCTAGGTCAATATCAGGACCTTCCTGACAATTTTCTCAGCGCACCAGTGTCAACGACCGTTTGATATCCCATTTGGGTCGACAGCGGAGCGCCCGCCGAACGACTGTTATGGCCAGAGACAAGTTAACAGATGAAGGCTCGATATGGCCGCTCCACTCTGATACCTGCCGTTGGAACCGAGACGACCCGATTGTCGGCAGTGGGCCGAACTGAGACCGCCGACCCTGATGTCAAATCGTGTTGCCGATTTGCGTGACTCTTGCATTGCAGCATGCAGTGAGGGCATCGACCAGCAAATGCGGATAGCTGTACACGCGGCACGGGACAATCTCGCGAAATAAAACCGGATTCCCCCCTAATGGCGTATTCATCTTCTGGCCGCTGCGTCCACAATGCTTGAACGCAGCGGCGCTGGTGCTCCCCTGCGTTTTTGTGGCGCCTTTTCCCCGGGGGACCAGAGGCGCAGCGCCCACGTGTGCAGGGGCGCTTTTTTTTTTGGTTCATCGCGGATTACCAGGGAACACGGCGCGGATTTTGAGAAGAAGTCGTGGTCATCGCGGACACCGCAGGCCATGCGCTCAGTCTCCTGGATCCGATTGTTGATGCCCGACGCCGCCAGCGAGTCACGCGCAGGACCGTTATTGAGGTTGCGCTACTCGGACCAGACCGCATCGACCTCTCGCAGCAAGTGGCCCGCGAGGATGTAGTCCCCAAGCTTTTCCGCTTTTGCCTCCAACTTGGCCAGTTCGGCAGCCGGCAATCGGTCCAAGTCAAACTGACAGTAGAGGTTCCGCTGCCGGAAAGTGGCTTTCGCACGCGCAAGTCCAGAAACCAGTGCCGCTGGTGATTTGACTGCGATGCTCTCGTGGCCACGGAACTCCACCCGAATCCCAACGGCTCCGCCGAGTCGGCCCAACTCAACAGCGTCCCGCCAGCCGGACTCATAGTCCAGTTCGACGGCCGCGACTCCGCCCTGCTCCAGCAGCCGCAGCGCTTCTTCCCTGGTACTAGCGCGCGCTGGTGCCAGCGTGGTACTCACCACGTCAATTCGCGAGGGCATGTGTGCCACCTGTTCTGTTCGCATCATCTTAGCTAGGGCGAACCCGTTCGGACTCGCACCGTTTAGTAAACGAAGTTGACTTCACCGAGGCTGACCGGCTCTCGTGAACGCGGGATGAACAACCGCTAGCTAGGCAGCGGCAGGAAGCGTAGTCATCACATTCCCACTGCCTCATTGACCAGACGCCGCCGGCCATCGATACTGTACATACATCCAGTATTAGACCATGGCAGCGCGTGACTTTCCAACCTCGGCAATCCAGCGTAAGAAGCTTTCTGCGGCTGCGCTGCGGGCCATATGGCAGCGCAACCCCTCGCCAGATGTGCGCGACTTGTTGTGGGAAATTTACCGCTTGCAGGACGTTGCCAGGCAAGCGTACGGCGTTGTCACTTTGGCTCGGATGTGGGGTATCGATAAGCCGTTTTTGGCGAGATTGAACGCGCTGGACTCGGCGTTGTTCGCCGAACCATGTTTGTGGGAGCGGCCACTTGATTGGTCGACAGAAGAAGTACAGGCACTGAAGCGCCTGTCGCGCGACCGCCGATAGCCCGGCCAAGTTTGGGTCCCACAATGACGTTTCCACTACGGCAACGCTTCCCAGCGCTCACCCGGAAGCGCTTGCGCGAGATTCAACTGCGGTATGGTCATGACCCGGTTATACGGCGCCTCCTATGGGAAATCAGGTGCCTGCAGATTGTCATCATGCGTGCACGGCAGCTCGAACAGTCGATGCCGCCAGGTGAAGGCACAACCGACATAGGCATCATCCTTGGCTCCCTTCGCAGAGAGCTCGCGGCCGAGTCCTGGTTGCAGGAGTGGAGATGGACACGTGCGGAAAAATGCCACCGTGAAGAATGCCTACAATGGTCCATTGCTTCCTGGGTATGGGGAGGGGCGTCATGTGCACCAACTACGCGCCGGCCAAGGTAGAACGCCTGAGGGTGCTTCTGGGCCTTGGCCCTCCGCTTGAGTACCCCCCCCCCCGAGACGTTCCCCGACTACGACTCACCGCTCATCCTCATCAACAAGGACGGCAAGCAGGACTGCGTCGTAGCAAACTTCGGATTTGCACCTGCCGAGTACGCTCGCTCAGGCATGCCCAATCCCGTGAATGCGCGCGCGGAAACGGTCAGCACCAATCGCATGTTCGGGAAGTTCTGGCGAGCCTGCAACCTTTGCATCGTGCCGGTCGATGCCGTCTATGAGCCGTGCTATGAAACCGGCCACAACGTCCGGCACAAAATCTGGCTTAAGAGTGAAAGCGAGTTCGGCATCGCCGGCATCTGGCGCACCTGGGAGTCGCCTACCGGTGGGCCGCCGCGGTACACGTTCGCGATGCTGACACTGAACGCAGACGACCACGCCATCTTCAAGCGCATGCACAAGCCGACGAACCCGGACGGCTCTCCAAAGGAGAAGCGCGGGGTCGTCATGCTGACCAGAGACAAGTGGGACGACTGGCTTGCATGCCGGGACCCCGAGCTAGCGCGCAGCTTCTTGTCGCTATACCCAGCTGAGCTCATGGACGCGGCACCGGCTCCAGTTGAGCGAAAGACAACCAAGAAGCCACCAAAGGTACCACCCGAGAGTGGTGGCCTATTCTAGAGCGCCAACTCGCAATAATTCTGAGCGGCAGCGGAGCAACGGGTATTCTCGCATGAGCGGTTTTATGCCCCCAAAGTCCCACCATTTGAGAGCACTACACTATCCTCAAAGAGATTCCTGCGGGCTTGAGCGACACCTTCGCACGGGACACAGCGAAGCAGCAGCAGTGGGCTGCCTTCTTGAAGAAAAATCGCCTGCCTGCGACGGACCTCGCCCAGATCGTGGAATCGCTGCGCAACGGGTTCCAGCGCCTTCAAGCCCACTGTGCCACCTGCTCCGTTCAATCAAACGAACCACCGCTATATACAGAAAGCTATTGACCGGAGTGCTCAACATCCTTAATTTGCGCTCTTGGTATCGGGCACCTTGTTAAGTAATTCGCCCGGACAGCGTTGTGCTTGACCGCCCGATGCCTTCTTCTATCTCATAGGCATGAGGATGCATGCCGCCCGATGAACTGGGTCCGCACGTTACGCGCACTGCGTTGCTAGCGCTCCCAGAACCTCAGCGTCAAGCGTAAAGATTCTGTCTAGCCGACCCGAACCCAAGTCGGCCATCGACCAGAACGATAGGTCCACTACCGCTGACAGAAGCAGCCCCAGCGACACAACACTTGAGCGGGAGCCACCCGGATCATTGAAGCTGCACCCACGATGCCGCAGCACCACGACACAATCTCTCTACTAAAAACTTTACTGTGGCACTCAAAGCCGGCATCAGGAGAAAATGCACTCTTCGCAGCAAGGCGAGAAAAATCGAGGCAGTGCCCTCTTCCGAATAGTGTGAAATCACCAGAACCGCATTCCTTTAGATCCTTGAATGGCATATGCTTTGCATTCCGACGCCACTCAACACAGGAAAACCATGCCGAGCTACAAAGAGCTACTCGCTCAAAAGGCCAAGCTTGAAGAGCAACTCGAAGCAGTTCGCGTCAAAGAACTTGAGCAGATCATTGCTCATGTCAAGCAAGCCATTTCTGACTACGGTCTGACAGCCGAGGACATCGGCCTGGCATCGAAGGGGAAAGCAAAGGCAAAGCGCACTGTTGCCCCGAAATACCGTGACCCAAAAACTGGCGCCACCTGGACCGGTCGAGGCCGCGCGCCCGCCTGGATCGCAGGCAAGAACTATGAGCGCTTCTCGATTGCCTGAATGCAGGCGCGATCAAAGATACAAAGCCCGCATAGTGCGGGCTTTCTTCTTTGTCGTCGTTACCTTCTTACGCCGATGACCTTGAGACCAAGTGAACCGGCAGACCACCATACCCGTTGAAAAGATCAACGAAATTAACAAAGCAATCTCCCGAAAAGGCTCGATGAACAGGGAGACGCTTCACAGGCGGCAATAAGGGGGCAGTGTACTTCGATGCCGACCGTCCAATTCTTGGGAAGGTGGATGCGAGCGGCGCCGATGGTCGAGGTTGGGCGCACGCGCTTTGCGCCCGTCGAGCCGCCGGCGCAAACAGGCAACAGCAGCTCGACCTGTACATACGAGGGGGCGTTACGCTTCGATCAGGAAGCGGTTGCGATTCTTGCCAAGCCATGCAGGAGCCCGGCCACGGCCCGACCATGTGGCGCCCGTCTTCGGGTTCCGATACTTGGCCGGCACGATCGACTTGGCTTGCCCATTCTTGGCGGGGAGCGCCTTGAAACCAATATCGGATGCGGTCAGACCGTAAGCTTCAACAATCTCGCGAGCTCGCGCAATCGCCGCTGCCTTTTCGGCACGGTGCGCTGCCTCGATCTGCAATTCGAGCCTAGCTCTTTGCGCCAGAAGCTGTTTGTACGTTGCCACGCTACCCCCGTTTTTATGTGAGCGGCAAGGATAGCCGATGTCACCCTCATCCAACTGTCGAACGCGCGCACGCCCTTCGCCAGCTTCTTAGGCAAAAGGGCTCGACGCTGTTCAGTTTTGCCAAACTGGGCTAAACACCCGATGGGCAAGTTCGTTGGTAACGATGAGGTTCACCCCACAGACAGTCCCGCCGTCACTCAACCGGCACAGGCGCGCAAAGGTCGCATGCGCAGCACCTGAAATACTCCTTGGATCGCTCAGCCAATCCTTGATGTATCTCATGCAGAAGCCGCCAATGACGTCCGCCAACTGGAGGCCGATGGAGTCGTGGGACTTCGCGAAAGTCAGTGACGCCGTCGAACTGAAGTTGTAGTCCGCATGCGGTGTGAAGAAGTTGGCCGCCTGATCGCCAAGCGCCTCGGTCGCCTGCTTGTTGTTGGCCAGGATCTGATCGAATTGCAGCTGCTCGTCATGCACCAACTCGATCGCCGAGAGGTCTCGTTGGTAGTGAAGGTTGATTCGGGCGTAAATATTCGTGAGCGACGACAAATTCGGCAGCATGGAAACGGGCTTGCCGCGCTTGCCAATGTCCGGTGATGGCAGGAAATTCGAGTACGCACCGGGACCTTCCTCGGCAAGCATCTCTTCATAGTCGCTCAATGACAGTCTCGTCATCTCACGGCACGCCGAACAGGCTTCGCTTCCCTGATGCCGATCCAAAAACTCCAGCAATGTTCCGAATGACGAACGTACCGTTGCATCGGTCGGTGTCCGGCAGGCTGCGATGAATGCGTCGAACACCTCCACCGGCGCAGTGTCATAGAGGAAGTCCGCCAGTGCGTTCTGGACCACGTGTGCTCCTGGTTCGGCCAGAATGCCGGAACTTGGAGGCAGTACGTGGCTATTGACGATGTTGGTCACCACAAAGAACTTCTTGTCGACCACTTCGATGAAGCACGGTGAAGTGCGATCACAAATGGCGTCGACAAGGTCACGGACAAACTCTGGCTGGCCCGTCAGAGATTTGGACTTCAACTCGCCAGCCGGGATGCGGTGCGCAGCCCTAATTTCCTCGACGACCGCAGCGATCGCTTCCTGGTCGTGCAAACCGAGGGCGGCAAGTGCAAAGGTCGGCTGACCGTCGAAGTCGTATGCCTTGCCGGAGTTGGTGGCGCCACCAGTATTCCCGCTCTCATCGATGTAGAACTTCATAGTTCGGCTCGGTTGTCGTTTGACTGTGTTTGCAGGCGAATGACCGCGAGGGCGGTAACAAGGGTCCCGCACGCCAGACTATGGACAACTCGCCCTATTGGCCAAGGTAGCCTGCGATCGCCTGAGCGATACCTCCGGCAATCGCCTCGACGCCAACTCCCGCCGCCTTGTTCAACGCCTTACCGACCAGTTGGCCAATCCATGATTTTGATTTCTCGGTCGTGCCAGACCCGGCTGCACGTTCTTCGTCGAGATCGTGTTTGAGGCCGGCAAGATCGGCCTCCAATAGTCCAAACGACTGCAGGTAGAGGCGCAGCGCCTCCCAATCGCCCTGCCCGACCTGGACATTGGCTGTCTGCGTGACGCCCGTGCTTGCGTTGGCCAGGTTGCCGACGTTGCCCCCGATATGGGTATTGAAGATCTGAGTCAATCGTTCCTCACTGATCGGTTTCGAACCTACCGGAAGCTCACCTGCATCTGGGCGCAACTTTTCGACCTCAATGGCATAGCTCAGCACGGCCGTCTTGACGCAATCGAGCAGCCGGTCGATTGCCCCAATGGGCACCTCCATCCACGCCGCCACGCATTGCATGTCGCGGGTCAGCTTTGATGCATATTTGATTGCCAACGCGACGTTCCAGTCCATCTTGACTGAAGATGGCTTTTTTCCTTGGACGAGATTTTCGTAGGTGCTGACAGCCTGCCCCATCTGCGCAACGGCGTGCCCTCCCCGCAAATGTTCGGGCAGCACGGTGACCGGCACCTGCAGCTTGGGTGCATTCATCCCAAACGGCCCAACGAAGCTGCCGTAGGACACGACAGGTGTCACCCGGTAGGGCGGCAACTCCGCGCCTTCCGGATAGCCGCGCAACTCCCAATCCACCCACTGCTCAAGCTGAGTATGCCCCACGCGCGAGGCCAGCAGCTTGCACTTACGCAGCAAGGACGAAACGCTCGTCGACGGATCGATCGCGTCGGCTTGAATGCTGCGAATTAGCGACATGCGGTGCTCCGGTCACAGTTGGCTGCCGGAATTCTACGCCCACGCGACCTCAGACCCGCGCAGGTCAGGCACGGACACTCCAATGCGGCAATGGACCTGGATTGCAGGCAGTTGCTTGGCATATCGATCATAGATCACACGGAAAGCATCAAACTCTTCACATGCTGGCAATTCGTATCGTATCGTATAAAATACAATACGATATCAATCGCGGACGTTCATACGATACGAAATGGCACGCCAAGGGATTTCCTACGAGCAGGTTGTCGATGCCGCCAAGGCACTGGTCGCCGAGCAACTCAAGCCGACGCTCAGCGCGGTACGTGAGCGGCTGGGCAGCGGTAGCATGAATACGATCCACCGCCACCTGACTGCTTGGCAGGATCAGCAAAAGCCTGCCGCGCGCAAGATCGGCGATCCGAACCCCCGCCTATTGGCCGCACTGGGCACCGAGTTGTCGCGCGTGGCCGATGACGCTGCGGCCGACGCAGAGGCCGCCCTGGCGCAGGTCATGAGTGAAAACGCGGTGCTGGCCAGCACCGGCGAGGCGCTTGAAGCCGAACGCGATGCCCTGACGCAGGAACTGCAGCAGGTTGCGACAGAGCGCGACAAGCTTGCCGGCAAGGCAGCGGAACAGGCCGCAGAGATCGAGCGCTTGAATGCGGAGTCGGAGAGGGAGCGCGGCGAACTTGCCTCCGTTCGTCGGGCGCTCGCGCAAGTGGAGTTGCGCCTGGAAGCCCTGCCACACTTGGAGCGCGAACTGAGCGAGTTACGCGCCCAACTGGCTGCGGAACAGGCTGCTCGGGTCACAGCCGACCGCACTGCCGCCGTCGCCGAAGCCCAGCGTGACGCCGCCGACATCGCCCGTATTCAGGCCAACGAACGCTTGGCCAACGCCGAATCGCGCGAGCACCAGGTGCGTGCCCAACTGGCCGAAGCGCAGGCGGCGCATGAGCGCACCCGCGAGAAGCTGACCGAGGTCGTTGGCCTCGAGGCAGGTGCTCAGGCCGAGTTGAGAATGCTACGCGAGCAGCTTGAGGCCGCGAAGCCGACGCCAGAGTCGGCACCAGATCAGCAGACCGGTCAACCGCCAAGCAAACCGGCAACACGGCGCAAGGGAGCGTAGCAACGCTGCTTACCTACCAACTGGGTGGCGCAGCTCCCTGTATTGCGCCCTGACTGCCGATCAGACTTTCCCCTCGCCCTCTTTACTCCCGGAGTCATCGCATGCTGCGGTCCTTTGGCCTGCCTGCACTAGTTCGCGCGCTGGCGACATTCGGTGGTGCCGCCACCCTCCTCTCTACGCCAGCAATTGCGCAAGACGGCGTGCCGGCTCTCGCAATCACCGCTCCGAACGGAGCCAAAAGTGTGCTGGTCGCCACGCTCCATGTTCCCTATCCTGGCTTGCGCCAGCCGGCGATGTCCGTTCTCCAGGGCGCCAAAAGCCTTGTCATTGAAAGTTCGAGGGCCCAGGGTCCACAGCCTGTCGACCTCAAGGGTGCAGATCTACTGGACCCCAACGTGTTCGCCGGGCGAGCAACGCGCGCATCATGGGCTATGGCGTTGACTGATTCGCAGGTTGACTTCCTGCAACAACGCGCGATTTGCGCCTCACCACAACTTCCCGGCCTGGCCAGCGAAATGCTGCAGCACAAGAGTCCTCGTGTGGCCTACAGATACGCTTGGACTCCGTGCACCGCATCGAGCAACCTATCCAGAGACTCGATATTCGCGAAAGCGGCACTTCGCTACAACATCGCGCTGGTGCCCCTGGAAGATCAGACCGACGTGGAAAGCCAACGACGTGCCGTCCCCGACCGGATCTATTTGCGCCTGCTAATGAGCGGCCTGGACAACGCCCGCCAGCAAGAGGATTTCCGTCAAGCAGTCATCGCATTCAACCGCGGCGACTACGAGAGCATCGCCGCTCTCGCAAGCCTCGGAAACGAATCCCCAGAGGATGCGGCTATCTTTCACCGCCTGATGGTCCATGACCGCAATCTGGCCTGGATGCCCCGATTGCGCAAAGCCCTCGACGCCGGCGGTGCGGTGGTCGCGGTTGGTGCTGCCCACCTGCCGGGGCCGGACGGACTCGTCGCTCTCTTGCGAGCCGACGGCTACCAAGTCAGCGACATGGTGTTGCCGAATGACCCTGCATTGGAGATGGAAGCGCCATGATCGATGAGGCGATGCATCGAGCCCAAGATGTCGTCTACGGCAAAGACAGAGCAGCGCAGATGCGCAAGGCACCAGGTCTTGCTCGCATCCGCGCGGCAGTATCGGAGTCCGAGTGCCCGGTGTTGGACCAGGCGGTCTGGAAGCGCACTGAGTTGGGCCCGTTTCTTGATCTGCTCACCACTACCGAGCGGGTCTACGTCGATGTGCCCATCGCCGCCGTGGTTGGCTTGACCCATCGGAATTTCAGCAAGGCCTTGACGTGGCGGGGCATGCTGCAGGACCTGCACGGTTTCGGCTGGGACGAGCGCGTCATTGACTACTGCGAATCGGAAATCGGCCACCAATCCTTTCCCGCCCCTGAAGCTGCGTACGAACTGAAACTTGCAGCCTATGGTGGGGCGGTGACGTGCACCAATGGCGTCCACCGCCTGGTCGCAGCAGTGAACTGGCTGGGTGCCACGCAAGATGAACACGCCGTGATGCGCAAAGTCTCGGTCTGGTACCGGCCGGCCGACACGTCGCAGGTCGGGGCGTTGCGTGCGCTACAGCAGCAAGGCGCCCAATTGCGTATCGGCTGCGCCAGAGATGACGCCGGCATCCGCCGCATGTGGTTCGTCGAAGCGACCACCGCGAGCAACGTCAGCTACTTCCACCTCACGCCGGAACGCTGCACTCCAATCAAGGTCGGATCGCGCTGGGCGGCAAAGGCGCGGGCATGGGCGGGGCTTGAGGCCGACGCCGTTCATTTCGTGTCGGAGTGGTTCGACATTCCACCGAGCATTCTCGATGTGATTGCCAACGACGCATGGATCGAGGCGCAGCTCCGCGCGCCCCGCTACGAGGCTCCTCCCGACTGAAGACGATGTGTACCGTTGTCCAGTACGACTGGAGCTTGCTATGCTTGTCTCGCACGCCATAGCGCGCGCAATTCGCCATCGCAGGATGGTCAACCACCTAGAAATCTACGCACTCCATGGCGACGAAAACCAAGACCGCAGCAAAGAAAGCCGCACCGGCAAAGAAGGCCGCCGCTGCGGCTCCGACTATCAAGCCGCTGAAGGACACCTTCACCAAAGCCAGCCTGGTGAGCCACCTGGCCGAGCAGACCGAACTTGAGGCCAAGTCGGTCAAAGCTGTGCTCCAGCATCTGGAAAACACCATCCTGGGCGCGCTGCACAAGAAGGGCGCGGGTGAATTCACGCTGCCGGGCCTGTTCAAGGTGACCTCGGTGAAGGTGCCGGCGACCAAGCGCCGCTTCGGCAAGAACCCGTTCACGAAAGAGGACCAGTGGTTTGAAGCCAAGCCGGCCAGTGTGCGCGTGAAGGTGCGGCCGCTGAAGAAGGTGAAAGACGCCGCGCAGTAAATCCTGCGCTGCCGCTCAAGCCAACGGGAGGCCAAGCCTCCCGTAATGAGATGGTCACCCCCACCCTACGAGCGGGTAACGCTGGTAGGGTGTTTTTCTTTGTGGAGGCCATCATGGAGCACGTCACGCTGGTTGGAATCGATCTGGGCAAGCACACGTTTCACCTTCACGGACAGGATCGGCAAGGTAAGGCCGTGTTTCGCAAGAAGGTGAGCCGCAAACAATTGGTCGAGTTTTTCGCCAAGCTGCAAGCCTGCACCGTGGTCATGGAGGCCTGCGCCGGCGCACACCACATGGCCCGCAAGCTCGCTGGCTTCGGGCATCAGGTCAAGCTGATCTCGCCGCAGTTCGTGCGCCCCTTCGTCAAAGGCAACAAGAACGACTTTGTCGACGCCGAGGCGATCTGTGAAGCGGCCTCACGACCATCCATGCGGTTCGTGAGCCCCAAGACGGAGTCGCAGCAGTCACTCTCGGCTCTGCACCGGGTACGCGAATCGCTGATTCGCGACCGCACCAAGACGATCAATCAGATCCACGGGTTCCTGCTCGAATTCGGTATCAGCCTGCCGGTGGGCTTGGCCGTCATCAAGCGCCTGCCGGCTGTTCTGGCCGAGTCCCCGCTGCCGCCGCGCATGGTTGACCTGCTGGAGCGGTTGCACGCCCACTTCAAGCACCTCGGCGAGCAGATCGGCGAGATCGACCAGGAGATGGGCCGCCAGCTCGCCGAAGACGATCTCGGCCAGCGCCTGTTGTCGATCCCCGGCGTGGGGCCGGTCACCGCGAGCGTGCTGGCCGCCGAGATGGGCGATGGCAAGCAGTACGCCTGCAGTCGGGACTTCGCCGCTTCGCTCGGACTTGTGCCACGCCAGTACAGCACTGGCGGTAGAGCCAACCTACTGGGCATCAGTAAGCGTGGGGACAAGAACATCCGGCGCCTGCTGGTGCAGTGTGCGCGTAGCTACATGCTGCGGCTGGAGCGGCTGAGCGGGCGCCTTGCCGATTGGGTGCGCAGCATGCTGGCGCGGCGGCACTCGAATGTGGTGGCTTGTGCGCTGGCGAACAAGCTGGCACGCACGGCGTGGGCACTCGCTACCCACCACACGACATTCAAGCTAGATGTGAGCCTCGCACAGGTTTGAGCGCTCGCGATCGTCCCTGTTTTACCGAAGAACACCCCTCTGGTTTTGCGATTGCTGGAATTCTGATGACGTGAACGGCATACCGGCCTGACGGACACCCTGACAAAAAATTCGGCTCTCGAAGCCGATCCCGTTTTTAGGACCATCAGGCGCGGCTCTCATCGTGGCGCGGGCAGCTTCTGCCTACATTGACGCCGGATAGATTTAGGCAAGCCAAACACACCATCAAAACCCAGGGTTGCAAAAGTGGGGGTGACCATAGATTTTGTTTTGGCGATGCGGTATCGCCTTATGCGGCTTCGCTCAGGCCTCGCCCGGCGCGTGCTTCACTGTGCTTCACCTCCATCGCCTGGGCCAGCATGTAGTCGATGAAGGTGCGTACCTTCGTCGGCAGGAACTTGCGGCTCGGGTACACCAGCGACAGCGAGCGCGCCGGCAGCTTGTAGTTCGGCAGCACGCGCACCAGCCGTCCGGAATCGAGATCCGGCCGCGCCATGTACGACGACAGGATCGCGATGCCCATGTCAGCCAGCACGGCGCGGTGCATCAGCTCGGCGTTACTCGTGACGAGCGAGGGCTGCACCGGCACGGCAATCGATTGGCCATCCGGCGTGGACATCTCCCATTCGTGCCGCAGTTGCGGGTGCCACATGGCGATGACGCGGTGTTCGGCGATATCTTCGGCACGCTGCGGCGTGGAATGCTGGCGCAGATACGCGGGCGTGGCGGCCATCACCATCTCGGCGGAGATCATGCGGCGCGCCACTAGGTGCGAACCCAGGCCGAGCTCCGAGACCATGATGCCGACGTCGCGGCCGTCTTCGACGATGTCGATCGGGCGATCGGACAGCGCCACGTCAAACGTCACCTCGGGGTAGAGCTGCTGGAAGCGCGCGAGCAGCATCGGCAGCACGTGCAGCCCGAACATCACCGGCGCGACGATGCGCAGGCCGCCCACCAGCGCCTGGCTGCGCGAGGTGGCCAATGACTCCGCCTCGTCAATGTCGAGCAGAATCTGCGCGCAGCGCTGCAGATAGGTTTCGCCCACGTCCGTCAACGACAGGCTGCGCGTGGTGCGGTTGAGCAGGCGCGTGCCGAGGTGCGCCTCGAGGTCGGCCACGTAGCGCGTGACCACGGCATTGCTCATCGACAGATGCTGGGCCGCCCGGGCGAAGCTGCCAAGCTCCACCACCTTGGAAAACACGCGCATCGACTGCAAACGATCCATTCCCTGCCTCTCACATGATTTGTTGTTGAAAATAGAACAAATCTGTCGTGACAGCAAATGTTTAATGTTGATGTGAGCAATTTACTGCCTGGGAGCAATCCTTAAATGTGAGCGCACGCTCATGCAAGAACATCGACGCCGTTTGCATTTGCGGCGTTTTGTTGCCACGGCTGGGTATCCGACTTCTCACCGATTGACGCAACGGCGGATTTGCGCCGAGACTCTATACCGAGCGGTAGATTTTTGTGAGTTCCGCCTTGCGCGTGATCACATCCGGCCCGAATCGCGGGTGGAACACGGTTTTGCGCAAAACGATGCGGCGGGCGCCATGCGGCTTCGTCATACTCAAGCGATGGATGCCGAGAAGCCCGACCCGCATGAGCGCCCCAGAAATGAGCGCCCCAGAAATGAGCGCCCCAGAAATGAGCGCCCCAGAAATGAGCGCCCCGATTTGAGGGCAGCCATCACGGCCAAGGTATCGCCTTGCGATGCCGGCGGCCGAGGAGACACCACATGACCATCCTGAACCGCGAACCGGTGCACTACTTGGCGGGTGAAATGCCGCTGCACCGGTATTGCGCCCTCCATGCGCAGCAGACGCCGGAGCGCATTGCCCTGCTGTGGTATGGCCGCACGATCTGCTGGCGCGAGCTGGATCAGCTCTCGACGCGGCTGGCGGTGCAACTGCAGCGGTTGGGCGTGACGCGCGGCGACCGCGTCGCGCTGTTCCTGCACAACTGTCCTCAGGCCATCGTGGCGCATCTGGCCACGGCCAAGCTGGGCGGCATTGTCGTGCCGTGCGGGCCGCTGTCGCGCCAGCATGAATTGCGTGACCAACTGGCCGATTGCGGCGCCAAGGTCCTGGTGGCGGCGGCCGACCTGATGCCGATTGTCGAGGCCGCGCGGCCGGGCACGTCGGTTACGACCGTCATCACCACGCGCTACTCCGATCTGCAGCCCTCGCAGTCTGCGTGCCGCAAGGCGCTGGTCGTGCCGCCTGAGCTGATCGCGGCGGATGCGTCGGCCTATGTTTCGTCTGACGGGCCGCCCAGGAACAAGCCCGGCGCCGCGCAGCTCGACCTGATGCAGCTGATGGCCGAACCGGTGGATGTGGCCGAGCGCGATGCGGTGACCGCCATCACCGTCGGCCTCGACGAGGTGGCGCTGATGGTCTACACGTCTGGCACCACCGGCCGCCCGAAGGGCGCGATGCTCACGCACCGCAATGCGCTGTACAAGACCGCGGTGACGGTGCAGGTGGGCGGCATCCAGGCGGCCGATGTGATGCTGGCGGTGGCGCCGCTGTCGCACATCGCCGGCATGCTGATGGGCATGAACGTGATGCTGTACGCCGGCGCGGCCACCATCCTGCTCTACCGTTTCGACCCGCTGGCGGTGCTGCAGGCGATTGACCGCTACCGCGTTACGCGCTGGTACAGCATGACGCCGATGAATCTGGCGGTGATGGCGCATCCCGATGCCGCGCAGTACCGCATGGAATCGCTGGTGACGAATCCGTGCACCAGCTTCGGGGTCACGCTCACCGAGGCGATTGCGGAGCAATGGCGCGCGTTTGCCGGCCCGCAGTGCCGCATTTATGAAGCCGCCTACGGCCTGTCCGAGACACACACCTGCGACGCCATCACGCCGCCCGACGCGCCGCGCTGGGGCTGGCACGGCAAGATCGTCCCGCAGACCGAGGTACGCATCGTCGACCCGCACACCGGCGCGGAACTGCCGCCGGGCCAGGCTGGCGAAATCACCATCCGCAGCCCGGGCGTGTTCCGTGGCTACTGGCAGCGCGACGAGGCCACGCGCGCCGTACTGCGCAACGGCTTCCTGCACACCGGCGATATCGGTCAGCTCTCGGCCGACGGTTACCTGCAATGGCAGGGCCGCATCAAGGAGATGATCAAGGTGTCCGGCTACAGCGTGTTCCCGGAGGATGTGGAGGCGCTGCTGTCACGTCACCCCGGCATCCGTCAGGTGGCCGTGACGCCCATCCCTGACCCGGACAAGGGCGAGGTCGTCTGCGCGCACGTTGTGCCGATGAGCGGCGTGACGCTCTCGGAAGCGGAGCTGATTGCCTGGTCGCGCGACAACATGGCGCCGTACAAGGTGCCGCGCCGCGTGAAGTTCCACGACACGCTGCCGGCGACGGCAACGGGCAAGGTGCTCCGAAGATTGCTGCGCGAAGAAGCCCTCGCCGCCTGAAAACGAAACGGCCGCCAGAATTTGGCGGCCGTTTTGCCTAGGTCTGCACGAAGCGTTTCTGTCGGGCGATGCTCATCAGGATGCCGATGCCCATGCCCAGCGTGACCAGCGCCGTCCCCCCGTAACTGATCAGCGGCAGCGGCACGCCCACCACCGGCAGGATGCCGCTCACCATGCCCATATTGACGAAGGCATAGGTGAAGAAGATCAGCGTGATCGACCCGGCCAGCAGGCGCCCGAACAGCGTGCCTGCATTGGCGGCGATAAAGAGCCCGCGCAGGATCAGCAGCAGGTACAGGAACAGCAGGATGCCGTTGCCCACCAGCCCGAACTCTTCGGAATACACCGCGAAGATGAAGTCGGTGTGCTTCTCGGGGATGAACTCCAGGTGGGTTTGCGTGCCCTTCAACCACCCCTTGCCCGTCACCCCGCCCGAGCCGATGGCGATGATCGACTGGATGGTGTGAAAGCCCTTGCCCAGCGGGTCGGTGGTCGGGTCCAGCAGCGTACACACGCGGTGCTGCTGGTAGTCGTGCAGGATCGGCCAGTTCACGCCCGGCGCGCAGATGCGCGACTCGAACGACACCACCAGCGTGATCGCCGTCACCGCTACCACCAGCACCGGCACGATCAGCCGCCACGACAGGCCGGCAAAGTAGATCACGTAGATGCCGGCGGCCAGCACCAGCAGCGCCGTACCCAGGTCCGGCTGCTTGGCGATCAAGCCCACGGGAATCAGCAGCAGCACGGCCGCCGCCAGATAGTCGTACCAGTGGATCACGCCCTCGCGTTTCTGGAAGTACCACGCCAGCATCAGCGGCATGGCGATCTTCATGATCTCGGATGGCTGCACTACCACACCAATGTTGAGCCAGCGCCGCGCGCCCTTGCGGATCAGCCCGAACATCGCCACGCCAATCAACAGCGCCACCCCGACGGTGTAGAGCGGCACGGCAAAGCGCATCAGCGTCTGCTGCGGCAGGTTGGCGATGATCCACATCAGCACGAACGACAGCAGGATGTTGCGGACCTGGTCTTCCACCCGGCCCGGCATGTCGATGGCGGCCGAATACAGCGCGATCAGCCCCGTGCCCAGCAACAGAAAGACGATCAGCGCCAGCGGCCCGTCAAAGCCGGTGAAGAGCGATTTGATGACGTTGAATATGCGGCGCTTGTCCAGTTTGTCCATGGCGTGATCCTCAAGCGCAAATGTCAGGGCGTGGCCGATTTGGCGGACGCAGCCGGTGCGGGCTTGGGCGTCGGCTTCTGTGCGGGCTTCGGTGCCGGCTTGTTGCCCGGCTTAGCCTCTTTTCCGCCCTTGGGCGACGTGGCGGGCGCCGAGGCCGGGGCGGCGGCATTGCCGCGTCCGCGCGGCGGAAGTTCGGGCGCCGGCTGGGCGTGCGACAGGGCCTGCAGCACCTGGGCGTCGAGCGTGGCCGGGGCGACGGCCTCGGCGCTGGTGCCAGCTTCGCGCAGGGCCGGCGCCACAAGATCCGGCGACAGCGGCGGTGCGCTGCGCGCAGTGCCGGCGGCCACGGCAGACGCCGCCGCCGGCACCGAAGCTGCGGCGGCATCGCTGGCGGCCGGTGCCGCCACGGCCGAAGCCGCCGCAACCCCGGACGCCGCCTGTGCCGCCGCCTCAGCCGCTGCCTGCGGCGTGGCCGTGGCACTGGCGATGGTGGCCGTCTTGCCGGTCGAGAACACGCTCGGTGTATCCACCGGCGGTTGCGGTTGGGGCTTCGGTGCGGTGGCCGCCAGTTCGGCCGGCCACTTGCCGGTCAGGTAATAGTCCATGACCGCGCGTGCGATCGGCGCGGCCGAGGTTGCGCCAAAACCGGCGTTCTCGACAATCAGCGCCAGCGCAATCTTCGGGTGGTCGGCCGGCGCGAAGGCTTCGAACAGCGCGTGGTCACGCTTGCTTTCGGGCAATGCGTGGTGGCTGTACTTCTCGTTCTTGCCCAGGGAGTACACCTGCGCCGTGCCGGTCTTACCCGCCGACACATACTGCGCGCCGATGAACGCCTTGGCCGCCGTACCTGCCTGGTTCACGCCCACCATGGCGTGCTTGATCACGTCGATGTTCGCTTGCTTGAGCGGAATGCGATAGCTCTCGGTCGGCACCGTCAGCGCGCGCGCCTTGGACAGTGAATCCTCCACGGCCTTGACCAGGTGGGGCTTCATCACCACGCCGTTGTTGGCCAGCGTCGACACCGCGTGCGCGAGCTGCAGGATCGTGAAGTTGTTGTAGCCCTGGCCGATGCCCAGCGAGATGGTCTCGCCGTCGTACCACTTCTGCTGCTCGGGGCGCTTGTAGGCTTTGCGCTTCCAGTCGGTGGACGGCAGGATGCCGGTGCGCTCACCCTCGATGTCGATGCCCGTGACCTGCCCGAAGCCGAACGGCTTCATGAAGTCGTGGATGGCATTGACGCCCATGTCGTTGGCGAGGCGGTAGTAGTACGTGTCGCACGACGCCACGATTGAGCGATACATGTCGACCCAGCCGTGGCCGCCCGGCACGTCGTCGCGGAAGGTGTGGTTGCCCAGCGTGAACGAGCCCGGGTCGGCCATGCCCCACTGCGGCGTGCGCTTGCCCAGCTCCAGCGCGCCGAGCGCCATGAACGGCTTGTACGTCGAGCCCGGCGGATACGTGCCGCGCAGCGGACGGTTCAAGAGCGGCTTGTCGGGCGAGTTGTTCAGTTCGTTCCAGGTGGCGCTGTCGATGCCCTCGATGAACAGGTTCGGGTCGAACGTCGGCTTGGACACGAAGGCGAGGATGTCGCCCGTCTCGGGCTCGATCGCCACCAGCGCGCCGCGCCGGTTGCCGAAGAGCTGCTCGGCCAGGCGCTGCAGGTTGATGTCGAGCGACAGGATCAGGTTGTTGCCCGGCGTGGCCTGCGAGGTGGAGAGCGTGCGGATCGGACGCCCGCCCGCGCTCACTTCCACCTCTTCGTAGCCGGTCAGGCCGTGCAGCTCGGTCTCGTAGCTCTGCTCGATGCCGACCTTGCCGATGTATTCGGTACCGCTGTAGTTGTTGGCGTCCTTGCGCGGGTCGTACGTCACGCCGGGCTGGCTGTTGGCATCGCTCATGTTGTCGATGCGGTCCAGGTCGCGCTCGGAGATGCGGCCGATGTAGCCGATCACGTGCGAGGCCGAATCGCCCAGCGGGTACTGGCGGAACAGCCGCGCGTGCACGTCCACGCCCGGAAAGCGGAAGCGCTGCGCCGAGAAGCGCGCGACTTCCTGGTCGGTCAGCTGGCTGCGGATCGGCAGGCTCTCGAAGCTGCGCGCGTCTTCCATCAGGCGCTTGAAGCGGCGGCGGTCGCGCGGCTGGATGTCGACGACTTGCGCGAGCTGGTCGATGGTGTTGTCCAGCGTGTCCTGCAACTTGGACGGCGTGATCTCCAGCGTGTACGCCGAGTAGTTGCGCGCCAGCACCACGCCGTTGCGGTCCATGATGATGCCGCGGTTGGGCTCGATGGGCGCCACCGAGATGCGGTTGTCTTCGGCCTTGGCCGAGTACTGCTCATGCTTGACCTGCTGCAGCCAGAAGAAGCGCGCCAGCAGCAGCCCAAAGCAGATCACCACGAACAGGGCGGCCGCCGCCAGCCGCACGCGGAAGCGCGACAGCTCCTGTTCGACGTTGCGGATTTCGGTCATGCCAGGTGAGCGCTAACAGCGGGATGCATTGAGCCGGCCACTTCAGATTGGCCGCGTTTCATCAACGTTCTCCGGGCGGCGCTGCGGCGCCAGCAGGAACGCGTTCGCGAACGGCCACAGGGCGGCCTCGATCAACGGCGGCAGGATGACCTGCCAGTCCGGCAGGTGTGCGCCCATCAGCAGACGGATGACGATCGGCACGGCATGCGCGAGCACCAGCAGCGGCAGCACGTGCAGCGCCTGCGACAGCACCGAGAACCACAGCACGCGCCGGTGAATCGTGATCGCGAAGTACGACAGCAGCGTGTAAGCCATGGCGTGCTCGCCCAGCAGGCGCGCCTCATGCACGTCCATCAGCAGGCCCAGCAGGAACGCCACCACCATGCCCACGCGGCGCGGCTGGTGGATGTTCCAGAACACCAGCACCAGAGCCACCAGATCGGGGATCCACTGCATGTGGCCCCACGGCATCAGGTTGAACAGGAACGCCAGCACGAAGCTGAAGGCGATGAAGCCGGGGTTGACCGGACGCAGCAGGTATTGGGGCGAGTTCATGGTGTGCCCTCGCTTAACGTTTTTGCGCCGGATCGGTGTCCAGCGGATTGCCGTCGGCGTCGGTCGGGCGCGGCGGCGTGGTGTTCTCATCGGGAGCGGGTGCGGGCACATTGGCCTCGGCGGCGGCGCGTGCGGCGCGGTCCTTCTCTTCGCGGGCGTCGCGCGCGGCGTTCTTGCCCTTGGGCGTGGAAGGCGGCGCCAGATCCATCGGCGGCGGGAAGCCCGATTCGTACTTCACGATCAGCAGGTGCCGGTTGCTGCGGATGCCGGCCACCGGCTCGCAGATCACGCGCGAGAACGCGGTGTCGGCCTTGCGCTCGATCTGCGCGATGCGTGCCACCGGCAGGCCCGCCGGATATACGCCGTCCAGCCCCGACGTCACCAGCAGGTCGCCCTGCTGCAGGTCGGCCGAGGCGGCCATGAAGCGCAGGTCCAGCGCGCCCGGGCGGGCCCCGCCGAACGCCACGCTGCGCAAACCATTGCGAACGACCTCAACAGGAATCGCCTGATCCTTGTCGGTCAGCAGCGTGACTTGCGATTCGAACAGCGATACCCGCGTGATCTGCCCGACCACACCGCGATCGTCGATGACCGGGTAGCCGGCGCGGATGCCGTCCTTGGAACCACGGTCGATCACGATGCGCTGCGTGTAGGGGTCACGCGCCTCGTAGAGGACTTCTGCGGCCACGGTGGGCACTGCCGCGTGCTGCTTCAGATTGAGCAGCGTGCGCAGGTTGCGGTTTTCGACTTCGAGCTGCGTGGCGCGCAGCGACTGCTGCGCCTGGGCGACGGCCGACTCGCGCAGGCTGCGGTTGTCGTTGGCCAGCGTGGTGGACGATTGCGCGTACTCCAATGCGGCACGCGCGGTGTCGCGCGGGATCAGCACCACACGCTCGACCGGGTACAGCACGACCGACACGACCTGCCGGACCACACCGAGCACCGACATGCGGGCATCGATCACCAGCAGCGCGAGCGCAAGTGCGAGGAGGGCGACCAGCCGCGCGGTGGCAGACGGGCCCTGCTTGAAGAGGGGCGGCGGGGAGTAGTCCATGACCCGGACGCTTCAAATGGGCACGGCAGGCGCCTGACGGTCAACGCCAGAGTCGACGTCAGCGGCCTGCCGGCAACAGATTGGGTGTGGCGCTGGTGCGGTGCAGTGGCCCGGGGCGGGCAGAGCACGGCGCACCGGCGCGAGACGCATCTCAGCGGTCCGCGAAGGCCGTTGGCGTGACCACGGCCGTGGTCACGAAAGCAGCCACAGAGGCGGAACGCGGATCGGCGTGGTGCATGGTCCCGTTATTCGTACGAGAAGATGCTGCCGAGCTTGTCCATGCGCTCCAGCGCCATGCCCGAGCCGCGCACCACGCAGGTCAGCGGGTCTTCGGCCACCAGCACCGGCAGGCCGGTTTCTTCGGCCAGCAGGCGGTCCAGGTCGCGCAGCAGCGCGCCGCCGCCCGTGAGCATCATGCCGCGTTCGGCAATGTCGGCGCCCAGTTCCGGCGGGGTTTGTTCCAGCGCGATCTTCACCGACGACACGATCTGGTTCAGCGGGTCCGTCAGCGCTTCCAGGATTTCGTTGGACGACACCGTGAAGGCGCGCGGAATGCCTTCCGACAGGTTGCGGCCCTTCACTTCCATTTCGCGTACTTCCGAACCCGGGAAGGCCGAGCCGATTTCCTTCTTGATGGCTTCGGCGGTTTGCTCGCCGATCAGCATGCCGTAGTTGCGGCGGATGTAGTTGACGATGGCCTCGTCGAACTTGTCGCCGCCCACGCGCACGCTGCCCTTGTAGACCATGCCGCCCAGCGAGATGATGCCCACCTCGGTGGTGCCGCCGCCAATGTCCACCACCATCGAGCCCGACGGCTCCGACACCGGCAGGCCGGCGCCAATGGCTGCGGCCATCGGCTCTTCAATCAGGTAGACCTGCGATGCACCGGCGCCCAGCGCCGATTCACGGATGGCGCGGCGCTCGACCTGGGTCGAGCCGCACGGCACGCAGATGATGATGCGCGGGCTCGGACGCAGCAGCTTGCTGTCGTGCACCATCTTGATGAACTGCTTGAGCATCTGCTCGGTGACGGTGAAGTCGGCGATCACGCCGTCCTTCATCGGGCGAATGGCTTCGATATTGCCCGGCACCTTGCCCAGCATCTGCTTGGCTTCCTTGCCGACGGCCTGGATGGTTTTCTTGGCGCTCGGGCCGCCTTCCTGGCGAATGGCCACGACCGACGGCTCGTCCAGGACGATGCCCTTGTCGCGGACGTAGATCAGGGTGTTGGCGGTGCCGAGGTCGATCGCGAGATCGTTGGAGAAATAGCTGCGCAAAAAGCCGAACATCGAATGAATCCTGTTTTTCGAGTCATGGGCGGCGCGGCAGCAGGATCGCGGTGCTATGGCTGCACCGATGCGCGGACCTCGCGTGGACTTGTGCCATGCGGTCCGATCCTGCTACTGCGCTCCCGGGAATGTCGCGGGCTCCGTGGTGGCTGGCGGAGGGGTGCCATGGCACTGTCCAACCCGCCGAGCTGAGCCGCCCGGAGAGGGGGCCCCCAAGGAACCTTTGATTAAGTGTCGCCAACTGCTGACGGTGCGACGGCCGGGAGGTTCCCGGCGGACTTAATCAGAGGGTCCGTGACTGCACGAAGTCGCCTGCTGACTTAGAAATTTAGTCGGCAATCATACCTTATAATTCGCACGTTTCGCGGGCGTTTCCCTCCAAATTTGCGGCCAATCGGCACACTCGGGGCCCACCTGCGCGTGGGTTGCGCGCAGTACCCGTCGCTTGGCCGCCCGCGCAGGCTGCCCGCCCGCCGCCGTACTCACTGACCCACTCCGATGGCACTCGAACTCTCCGACGTCAAACGCATCGCCCACCTTGCCCGCATCGAAGTCTCCGATGCCGAGGCCGCGCAGACCCTCACCCAGCTCAACCAGTTCTTCTCGCTGGTCGAGCAGATGCAGGCCGTGGATACCACCGGCATCGAGCCGATGGCCCACCCGATCGAGCAGGTGCAGGTCCAGGCCCAGCGCCTGCGCGACGACGTCGTCACCGAAGCCGACCGCCGCGCCGACTACCAGCAATGCGCCCCGGCCACCGAGGCCGGCCTGTATCTCGTGCCGAAGGTCATCGAGTAATCGGCGCCGGTGCGCCAATCTTGACCCGACCCCATTCGACGTCGCCGGCCGTTGCCGGCAGCCCATCCGAACGTATTCGATGACCGCATCCACGATCAAAGCCCTGTCTGCCCAACTCGCCGCCAAAGAAGTTTCGGCCGAGGAACTGGCGCGCCACTACCTGTCGCGCATCGAGGCGGGGGCACACCTGAACGCCTTTACCCATGTCGACGCCGAGGCCACATTGGCCCAGGCGCGCGCCGCCGACGCCCGTATCGCGGCCGGCGATGCGGGCCCGCTTGCCGGCGTGCCGATTGCGCACAAGGACGTGTTCGTCACGCGCGGCTGGCGCGCCACGGCGGGCTCCAAGATGCTCGGCAACTATGTCAGTCCGTTCGATGCCACCGTGGTGGAGCGCCTGGGCGCGGCCGGCATGGTGACGCTGGGCAAGACCAACATGGACGAGTTCGCGATGGGTTCGTCCAACGAAAACTCGGCGTTCGGCCCGGTCAAGAACCCGTGGAATGTCGAGCATGTGCCGGGCGGCTCGTCGGGCGGCTCGGCGGCGGCGGTGGCGGCCGATCTGGCACCCGCTGCAACGGGGACGGATACCGGCGGCTCGATCCGCCAGCCGGCGTCGTTTTCGGGCATCACGGGGATCAAGCCGACGTATGGGCGCGTGTCGCGCTACGGCATGATCGCGTTCGCCTCGTCGTTGGACCAGGGCGGCCCGATGGCCCGCACCGCTGAAGATTGCGCGCTGCTGCTCTCGGCCATGGCCGGCTTCGACCCGCGCGATTCCACCAGCCTGGAGCCGGGTCGCGGCGGCGATGTGGAAGATTTCAGCCGCCTGCTCGGCCAGCCGCTGCAAGGCGCGGCGGGTGGTACCAATCCGGCCCGCCCGCTGGCCGGCCTGCGCATCGGCCTGCCCAAGGAATACTTCGGCGAAGGCCTGGCCGACGACGTGCGCACCACCGTGCGCGCCGCGCTGGCAGAGCTCGAGAAGCTCGGCGCAACGCTGGTCGACATCAGCCTGCCCAAGACCGAGCTGTCGATCCCCACGTACTACGTGATCGCCCCGGCGGAGGCCTCGTCCAACCTGTCGCGCTTTGACGGCGTGCGCTACGGCCACCGTGCGGCCGAATACCGCGATCTGGCCGACATGTACCGCAAGAGCCGCGCCGAAGGTTTCGGCTGGGAGGTCAAGCGTCGCATCCTGGTCGGCGCGTATGTGCTGTCGCACGGCTATTACGACGCCTACTACCTGCAGGCGCAGAAGATCCGTCGCATCATCGCGCAGGATTTCCAGAACGTGCTGGCCGGCGAAAACCGCCAATGCGACGTGATCATGGGCCCCGTGGCCCCGACCGTTGCATGGAAATTGGGCGAGAAGAGCGACGATCCGGTGCAGATGTACCTGGAGGACATCTTCACGCTGTCGACCAGCCTGGCGGGCCTGCCGGGCATGAGCGTGCCGGCCGGTTTTGGCGCAAACGGTCTGCCGGTTGGCTTGCAGATCATCGGCAACTATTTTGAAGAGGCACGCATGCTGCAGATTGCGCATGCGTTCCAGCAGGCGACCGACTGGCACAACCGCCAGCCGGCGGCCTGAGGCTCGCTCCGACGCACCCCGCTGGCCAGCAGGAGGCACGTATGAACCCTCGCATCCGCAATGCACTTGGGCTGGCGCTGGTCGCCGGCGCGCTGGCGGCCTGCGTGCCGATTCCGTTGCCGTCGATTCCGGGCATCAGCCGTCGCCCGACCGCGCCGCCGCCGATTTCCGACCGGCGCATCGACATCAACGGCTACTGCAGCCAGACCGAGGAAGACGGCTTCCGCGAGCAGGCGACGCTCACGGTGGCCGACAACAACGTCAACGCGATGCAATGGCAGTTGTGGGTTGGCCGGCGCGGTTCGTGCCGGTTCGACCTGTCGACCTTCGAGCAGACCAAGCGCCGCCCGAGCATCGAGCTGCGTGAGCGTCAGGGCAGTTGCACGTTGATGGTCTGGCAGGACCCGCGCCGCGTGACGCTGGCGCATGCCAATTGCGAAGCGCATTGCACGCCCGGCATCTACGAAGAAGCGTGGCCGGTGATGTTTGATCCACAAACGGGCCAGTGCGCCCGCAACGCCCGCTGATGCGTTCGGTGACGCACGCATCGCTTCGCGTTCTGGTGGCGTTGGCCGGCGCCTTGGCGCTGCACGCCGCTGCGCAGCCGACGCCGGATGCCGAAGGTGCCCTGCCGGACATGCCGGCGGCGCGCGCTCCGTCATCGGCCGAACTGGGCGTGCAGACGGTGGAGATTCCGCGTTCCGCCATGAAGGACGCGGAAGACGCGCCGCAAACGCTGACGGCCTACTGGGTCGCGTCGCCGGTGAAGGCACCTGCGGCGGGTGCGCCGGTGGTGATTGCGCTGCACGGTTGCAGCGGTTTGTACACGCAAGCCGGCGCTGACGCGAAGGCGCTGAGTTCGCGCTATCGCGGCTATGCCCAGTGGCTCGGGGCGCGCGGCTACGCGGTGGTGATGCCCGACAGCTTCGGCCCGCGCGGCAAGCCGCACGGCATCTGCACCGAGCGCTATGCGTCGCGCGACATCAACGGCGCCACGCGGCGCGCCGACATTCTGGCGACGATCCGCTGGGTTGCCGCCAAGCCCGGCGTGGACGCCCGCCGTATCGTGCTGCTTGGCTGGTCGAACGGCGCGCAGGCGGTGCTGGAGGCGCTTGATGCCGGACGCGCCTGGCCTGCCGGCACGCCACCGGTGGATCGCGCCGTGGCGTTTTACCCGGGCTGCGCGTCGGTGCTCAGGCGCCCCGCTTACCAGATCAACGCGCCATTGCTGCTGCTGGCCGGTGCCAGCGACGACTGGACGCCGCCCGAGCAGTGCCAGGCGCTGCAGACTGCGGTGCTGGCCCGACAGCCGCAGGCGCGCTTCGAGCTCGAGATGTTTGGCGGCGCGTATCACGGCTTTGACGGTACGGCACCGCTTAAGGAACGCAACGATGTCCCGAACGGGCGTCGTCACGGTGCCGTCATGGTCGGCGGTGACCCGGCGGCGCGCGAAGCGGCCTTTGCGAAGCTCGCGGCGTGGCTCGATGCGCCGCGCCCCTGATCGCAGCAATACACGAACATCCGAATATCTGAGTACCTAGACATTCACACCACAACAATCGACAGGACACACGCAACATGCAATGGGAAGTGGTGATCGGCCTCGAGACGCACACGCAGCTCTCGACGGTCTCGAAGATTTTCTCCGGCGCGTCCACCGCATTCGGTGCCGAGCCCAACACGCAGGCCGCACCGGTGGATCTGGCGCTGCCGGGCGTGCTGCCGGTGCTGAACAAGGGCGCCGTTGAGCGCGCCATCACGTTCGGGTTGGCGATTGGCGCCAAGATCGCGCCCAAGAGCATCTTTGCGCGCAAGAATTACTTCTACCCCGATCTGCCCAAGGGCTACCAGATCAGCCAGTACGAGATCCCCGTGGTGCAGGGCGGCACACTGACGATCCAGGTGGAGGGCAAGAACGGTCAGCCCGGGTATGAGAAGACCGTGCAGCTGACGCGCGCCCACCTGGAAGAAGACGCCGGCAAGTCGCTGCACGAAGACTTCGCGGGCATGACCGGCATCGACCTGAACCGCGCCGGCACGCCGCTCCTGGAAATCGTGACCGAGCCCGACATGCGCAGCGCCGCCGAAGCCGTGGCCTATGCCAAGGCCCTGCACGCGCTGGTGATGTGGCTCGGTATCTGCGACGGCAACATGCAGGAAGGCAGCTTCCGCTGCGACGCCAACGTTTCGGTGCGCCGGGGCCCGGACGCGCCGTTCGGCACGCGTTGCGAGATCAAGAACCTGAACTCGTTCCGCTTCCTGGAAGAGGCGATCAACTACGAAGTGCGCCGCCAGATCGAGCTGATCGAAGACGGCGGCACCGTGGTGCAGGAAACCCGCCTGTACGACCCGGACCGCAAGGAAACGCGCTCCATGCGCAGCAAGGAAGATGCGCAGGATTACCGCTACTTCCCCGACCCGGACCTGCTGCCGCTCGTCATCGGCGACGACTGGATTGAGCGCGTGCGCGCTACGCTGCCCGAGCTGCCCGCCGCGATGGCCGCGCGCTTCGAGTCGGCCTATGGCCTGCCGAAGTACGACGCCAGCATCCTGACCGCCACCAAAGCGACCGCCGCCTACTTCGAAGCCGTGGTGGCTGACGGGGGCGCCGCGAACGCCAAGGCTGCCGCCAACTGGATCATGGGTGAGGTCGCTTCGAACCTGAACCGCGCGGATCTCGAAATCGACGCCGCGCCCGTCAAGCCTGCGCAACTGGCCAAGCTGCTCGCTCGCATTGCCGACGGCACGATCAGCAACAACACCGCCAAGAAGGACGTCTTCCCCGCCATGTGGGCCGGTGAAAGCAATGGCGATGCCGACGCGATCATCGCCGAGAAGGGCCTGAAGCAGATGTCGGATTCCGGCGAGCTGGAGAAGATCATCGACGACGTGCTGGCGGCCAACGCCAAGTCGGTCGAGGAATTCCGCGCGGGCAAGGAGAAGGCGTTCAACGCGCTGGTCGGCCAGGCCATGAAGGCCACGCGCGGCAAGGCCAACCCCGCACAAGTCAACGAACTGCTGAAGAAGAAACTGGGCGCAGCCTGATGAGCACCTCCACGATGAACGCACAAGACGTCGCCAACTACTTGCAAGCGCACCCGGCCTTCTTTGAAGAGCACGCCGAGCTGCTGGCCGCGATTCAACTGACGAGCCCGCACAGCCACCGCGCGGTGTCGCTGCAGGAGCGTCAGATGGAAATCCTGCGCGACAAGAACAAGCACCTCGAACTCAAGCTGTCGGACCTGATGCGCCACGGCAACGAGAACGACCGCACGCAGCAGCGCGTGCATGCCTGGACGACGCGCCTGGTGGGTGAGGCTGATACGCATGCGCTGCCGTACGTGGTACAGGACGGCCTGCGCGAGATTTTTGACGTGCCGGCTGTCGCACTGCGCGTGTGGCAGGTGGGCGAAGAGTTCGCGCACCTGGAAGTCGCGCAGGGCGTCAGCGAAGAGGTGCGCTTGTTCGCCGCTGGCCTGCGCGCGCCGTACTGCGGCGCCAATGCGGGCTTTGAGGCCGCCGGCTGGTTGGAGACCGCTGAGACGATCGAGTCGGTCGCCATCATCACGCTGCGCGTACCGGCGCGTGGAGATACCGACCCGGCCGCCGCGCCGGCCTTCGGCCTGCTGGTGCTGGGCTCGCCCGATGCCCGCCGCTTCCACGACGGCATGGGCACGACCTATCTCGCGCAGATTGGCGAACTCGCTGCCGCGGCGCTCAACCGCCTGCGCGACTGAGCGCACGCCGCGCATGCCGCAATCTGCCCACCACGAGGATCGCGACGCGCCCGCGCCGCCGCATCCGCAGATTGCGGCCTATCTCGATGCATTGAAGTTTGAGCGGCAGCTCTCGCCGCACACGCTGGAGAGCTACGGCCACGAGCTGGCCGTGCTGCAGCGCCTGGGTGCGCAATTCGCAGGCGGCATCGATCTCACGCAACTCCAGACCCACCACATTCGCCGCATGATGGCGCAGCTGCATGGCGACGGCCTGTCGGGCCGCAGCATTGCGCGGGCACTGTCGGCGTGGCGTGGCTGGTACAAGTGGATGGCGTTGCGCGACGCGGCTGTCACCGCCAACCCGGTCGATGGGGTGCGCGCGCCGAAGAGCCCGAAGAAGCTGCCGAAAGCCCTGTCCGTCGAGCAGACCGTCGCGCTGATGGAGCAATTGCCCGGCGACGACGCCGAGACGATGCGCGATCGCGCCGTCAACGAACTGTTCTATTCGTGCGGGCTGCGGCTCTCGGAGCTGGTCAGCCTGGACTTGCGGCATGTGAAGGCCGGCGAGTACGAATCCGCCAGTTGGCTGGACCTCGATGCACGCGAGGTGATGGTGCTCGGCAAGGGCAGCAAGCGGCGCACCGTGCCCGTCGGTACCAAGGCCGCCGAGGCCCTCACCGCATGGCTGGCCGTGCGCGAGCAACTGGCCCGGCCCGACGCCGCACCGGAAGACGCGCACGCGCTGTTCCTCTCGGCCCGCGGCAAGCGGCTCGCGCAGCGGCAGATTCAGCTGCGCATGAAGCGCAATGCGATCGCGGCGGGGGTGCCGGCCGATGTGCATCCGCACGTGCTGCGGCATTCGTTTGCGACGCACATGCTGCAGTCGTCCGGTGACTTGCGTGCCGTGCAGGAGCTGCTCGGCCACGCCAGCATCGCCAGCACGCAGGTTTATACTTCGCTCGATTTTCAGCACCTGGCCAAGATCTACGATCAGGCGCATCCCCGCGCAAAGAAGAAGTAGAACGCAATCAAAACGATTCTGGCGGCCCGGCGCCTCCTTGCCATACCGGAGGACTGTCTGCGTCGGCGCCGAGCCGCCAGAACCGCTTCGCTTCGTTTTGATTGCGTTTCTACACGCGCTCGAACAGAGTGCGGACACACCATCCCAGTCGTATGCAAACCCTGATTCTCAAGCCCGGCAAGGAGCGCTCGCTGCTGCGCCGGCACCCGTGGATTTTCGCCAACGCCATCGACCGCATGGAGGGCCGTCCGCCGGCCTCGGGCGCGACGGTTGTCGTGCGTGCCGCCAACGGTCAGTTCCTGGCGCGTGCGGCGTTCAGCCCGGTCTCGCAGATTCGCGCCCGCGTGTGGTCGTTCGATGAGGCCGAGCCCATCGACCACGCGTTCTTCAAACGCCGCATTGCCGCCGCCGTGGCGTACCGCCGCGCGTGGGTGCACGACACCGATGCCGTGCGCCTCATCATGGGCGAAGCCGATGGCTTGCCCGGCCTGATCGTCGATCAGTACGGCACGGGTGACGCTGGCCAGCTCGTCTGCCAGTTCAGCGCGGCCGGCGTGGAGCACTGGAAAGACGCCATCGTCGCTGCGCTCGTCAAGGAGACCGGCTGCCCGAACGTGTACGAGCGCTCCGACGTGAGCGTGCGCGAGCGCGAGGGCCTGGAGCAGGTGACCGGCGTGCTGGCCGGCGCCGAGCCGCCCGAAGACCTGTCCGCCACCGAGCACGGCGTGCGCTACTACGTGGACGTGCGTGCGGGCCACAAGACCGGCTTCTACGTCGATCAGCGTGACAACCGTGCACTTGTCGGCGCGCTGGCCAAGGACCGCGACGTACTGAACTGCTTCTGCTACACGGGCGGTTTCTCGCTGGCGGCGTTGAAGGGCGGGGCGCGTTCGGTGGTGTCGATCGATTCGTCGGGCGAGGCGCTGGCGGTGGCCGAGCGCAACGTCACGCTCAATGGTTTCGATCCGGCGCGCGCCGAATGGCTCGATGCGGATGTCTTCAAGTCGCTGCGCAACTTCCGCGCAGAGGGCCGCCAGTTCGACCTGATCGTGCTGGATCCGCCCAAGTTCGCCGCATCGGCCCAGCAGGTGGACCGCGCGGCGCGGGCATACAAGGAGATCAACCTGGTCGGCATGCAGTTGCTGCGGCCGGGCGGCCTCCTGTTCACGTATTCGTGCTCGGGTGCGATCGATGCGGAACTGTTCCAGAAGATCGTCGCGGGTGCCGCGGCCGATGCCAAGGTGACGGCGCGCATCCAGCGCCGGCTGGCGGCAGGCGTGGACCATCCGCTGCTGGCGAGTTTTCCGGAAGGCGAATACCTCAAGGGCCTGCTGCTGCAGATCGGCTAGCAATTTGTCGCAATTTTTGGCTTGTCCCGGCCAGCCTCAATTGCGAAGATGCGGACCCTTTGTTTTCCGCATCACGTCGATGGCATCCAACGCTGCCCATCATGCGACGGGTTGGGCGGCGGGTGTCATTGCCGCCACCGCCGTCGCGCAGGCTTCCCACACCTCACTCGAACACCTCGGCTGCATTCTGGCGTTTTGCGCGGCCGTTGCTGGCAGCACGGCGCCTGACTGGATGGAGGTCGCGTGGTGGAGTCGCGCGCGACGGCTCTGGATCACGCACCGTACCGCCACCCATTGGGGCATCGGCTGGATTGCGGCGCTGGTGCTGTCGTATCAAGCACTCGGTCATGGCTACGTGTGGGCGCCGGTGCTGTTCGGCTTTGCCTGTGGCGGGCTGATGCACCTGTTGGCCGATTGGCCGAACCCCTTGGGCGTGCCCTGGGTCTGGGGGCGCCATTCCCTGAACTTGTGGAACAGCGGTCGTTGCGACCTCATCGTCGTGGCGCTCGCGTGGGCTGCTGCTTGCTGGCTGGTGCGTCCGCTATGGGCGACGACCGCAGCGCGCGTGGCTGCGTGGGTGGCGCACCACGTGCGATAAGGCGAGCTCGCCCGCCACGACGCGCCGCAGTGTCGGCAATGTCTGATGGAATCCGGGCCAGCTAAGGACTAAGTTGGAACCGCCGGACGCCACGCGTCCGAATCCAACTTCGTTTGCGCAACACTGGCGCAAGCGCCCTCACCGGGAGCCGTCGATGACACTGGATGTGACGCGCCAGGATCCTCGCTACAACACACTCAAACATGGCTTCAACCTGCGCTGGCCCGCGACGAACGCACAAGCCGCCAGCCGCATCGTCCTTGTTGAAAAGCCCGACGACGTGGTGCCCGCCGTGCAGCGCATCATCAACGCCGGTCAGCGCCCGACGGTGCGCAGCGGCGGGCATTGCTATGAAGACTTCGTTTCCAACAACCCCGACGGCACGATCCTCGACCTGAGCCTGCTCGACTCGCCTGAAGTGCGGGCCGATGGAGCGGTGCGCATTCCTGCCGGCACACAGAACTGGAACGGCTACCTTGAGCTGTACAAGCGGCACAACGTGACGCTGCCCGGCGGCTCGTGCTACTCGGTGGGCGCGGGCGGGCATATCTGCGGCGGCGGGTATGGGCTGCTCTCGCGGCTGCAGGGGCTGACGGTGGATTGGCTTTCGGCCGTGGACATCGTCACCGTCGACCAGGCGGGCAAGGCGGCCGCGCGCACGGTGGATGCGACGCACGACCCGGATCTCTTCCGCGCGTGCCGTGGCGCAGGCGGTGGCAACTTCGGCGTCATCACCGGCTACACCTTCGCCAAGCTGCCCGAGGCGCCGCGGGAAGTGGCGCTGGCCACCGTCGCCTTCGACTGGGCCACCATGACGCCGCAGCGCTTTGCCGAACTGCTGCGCATCTACGGCGACTATTGGGAGACGCGCGGCAAGGATCCCGACACCTGGGGTATGTTTTCGCTGCTCAAGCTCACGCACAAATCGGCCGGACAGATCGTGCTGCTCACGCAGTTCTGCAATCCGGACGGCACGTGCCGCGATCTCTCCGTCCTCAACGATTTTCTGAACCGCTTTCAGGCGTGTGCGCCAGCGCCGGTCAAGGGCCGCCCGCCCGGCTATGGCCCGGCGCACAAACAGGGCGTGGGGCAACTGCTTTGCTCCAAGCCGCATACCGTCGTGCAGTACGACTGGCTGACGGCCACGCAGTACCTCAACGGCTCGGGTGCCAACCAGCGCGGCAAGTACAAATCCGCCTACATGTTGCGAGGCTTCACGGCGCGCGAGACGCAGCGCATCTACACCCATCTCACGCGAACGATGCCCGGCTTGGACCTGAGCCAATCGCTGCTGCAGGTGGACTCGTACGGCGGGGCCGTCAACCAGGCCGAGCGCATCGGCGATACGGCTGTGCCGCAGCGCGCTTCCATCATGAAGCTGCAGTACCAGACATATTGGACGTCCGCCGCCGATGATGCCGGCCACCTGCGCTGGATCAGCGATTTCTACCGCGATGTCTACGGCGCTCCCGACGTGCCCGCGCCGCACAGCGGCACGCCCTACCCCGGCGACCGGTACGAGGGCTGCTACATCAACTACCCCGACGTCGACATGCTCGCCTACCCGTTCTGGCCGCAGCTCTATTACGGCAATGGCGACCTGTACGCGTTCTTGCAGCGCGTGAAGCGTCGGTATGATCCGAACAACATCTTCCACCACGCGATGTCCGTGCGTGCTTGATGGAGCCTCCCATGACCAATCGCCTTCGTCGGACTCTCATGCAGTGGACCGGTAGCCTGCCCTTGCTGGGCGCTCTTCCCAATATCGCCATGGCCCAGGCGGGTGACCACCCTGCCGCTTCGGGCTCGCAACCCGCCAGCGCCGCGCGGCCACCGCGCTTTGCTTACGTGGGCACCTACACGTTCAACGCGCCAGGCGGCACTGCCGGCGGTCCGGCCGCGCGCGGCATCTACGTGCTCGCCCCGCGCGGCGATGCGTGGGCGCAGGTACAGGTGGTGGAGAGCGCCAACCCGTCGTTTTTGGCCGTGCACCCGAATCAGCGCTTTCTGTACGCCATCAACGAGCTCGAGGTCTACGAAGGCCGCCCGAACGGCAGCGCAGAGGCCTACGCCGTCGACCCGCACGACGGCAAGCTCACGCTGCTGAATCGGCAACCGCTGTCGCTGTCGGGCACCAACCCGGCGCACGTGGTGGTGTCGCCGGATGGGCGGTACCTGTGCGTGTCGATCTACAGCGGCGGCGCATACAACCTCCTGCCGATCGGCGACGACGGCAAGCTTGGCCCCGTGTCCGGCATCTTCAAGGACACCGGCTCCGGCCCCAAGCCCGAGCAGGAGGCGGCCCACGCGCACATGATGCTGTTCGACACCACCGGCGGCCACGTGATCGGCGCCGATCTGGGTACCGATCGCCTCAACGTGTTCGCCATTGAGAACGGCAAGCTCGCCCCGCGTGATCGCGCGCAGCTCAAGCCCGGCAGCGGCCCGCGCCATTTGGCGCTGCATCCGCAGGGCAAGCTGCTCTACGTCATCAATGAGCTCGACGGCTCCGTCGCCTGCCACGGGTATGACGCTGCCACCGGCCACGTGTCGGACGAGCGCCAGCGCATCTCCACCACCCCCGCCGACTACACCGGCCAGAAGAGCGGCGCCGAGCTGTTGATGCATCCGTCCGGGCGTTTCCTGTACGCGAGCAACCGCAGGCTCAAGTCGGACCACCCGCTGGCCGACAGCGTGGCCGCCTTCAGCATCGATGCCTCGGGCAAGCTGGCACCGCTTCAGTATTGGAGCGAAGGTGTGCATTTCCCGCGCGCGATGACGATGGCGCCCGACGGCAGCCAGCTCTATGTGCTTAACCAGAAGGGCGACACGATCCTGCGGCTGCGCATCGATGGGCAGAGCGGCAAGTTGGATCAGCCCGTGGTAGTGGCGAAGATGCCGACGCCGGTGTGTTTGGTGTGGGCTGCATAAGCCGATAAAAAGCCCCTGGGCGGTGTGAGGCTGTCTAATTGCAACTCAATTGCAGCAACCCGCGCCCCGTGGGACAATCCGCGCATGAGCACACACGCCACGCGCGACGATCTCGCCACTCAGCAACCCGATGCGCCCGATGCGGCGGCCCGCACGCGCCTGCGCGGCCTCGGCAGCCGCGTGACCGAGCCGCGGGTGCGCGTGCTCGCCGCGCTGATGCAAGGCGCCGAGCCACTCTCGCATCAGGCCGTGTGCGACGCGCTGCCGGAGGACGCCGGCATCGACCGCGTGACGGTCTACCGCGTGCTCGACTGGCTGGTGGCCGGCGGGGTCGTCCACAAGACGGCCGGCGCCGATCGCGTCTTCCGCTTCAGCCTGGCCGAACACGATGCCGCACGCGAGGCGGCGCACCGCTCACACAGCCACTTCCATTGCACGCACTGCGGGCGCGATTTCTGCCTGGAGGCCGCTGAACCGCCCGCCATGCCCAAGGCCGCCCTGCCCGCCGGTTTCGCGGCCGATCACGCTGAACTCACCATCAAGGGCTGCTGCGCCGATTGCGGCGCCGGCTCGCAACAAGGAAACGCACCATGTCCAAAATGATCCCGGTCACCATCCTGACGGGCTTTCTCGGCGCGGGGAAGACCACGCTCCTCAAGCGCATCCTGACCGAGCAGCACGGCATGAAGATCGCCGTGATCGAAAACGAGTTCGGCGAAGAGAACATCGACAACGACATCCTTGTGCAGGACGGCAACGAGCAGATCGTGCAGATGAGCAACGGCTGTATCTGCTGCACCATCCGCGGCGACCTGGTGAAGGGCTTGTCCGACCTGCTCACGCGCCGCGACAACGGCCAGATCCAGTTCGACCGCGTGGTCATCGAGACCACCGGCGTCGCCAACCCCGGCCCGGTCGCACAGACCTTCTTCATGGACGACGAGATCGCCAGCCGATACCTGCTGGACGCCGTCATCACGCTGGTCGACGCCAAGCACGGCAACATGCAGCTCGACAAGCAGGAAGAGGCGCAGCGCCAGGTGGGTTTTGCCGACGCCATATTCATCACCAAGAGTGATCTGGTGTCGGCCGAGGAGGTGGACGCGCTGCGCCACCGCCTGCTGCACATGAACCCGCGCGCCCCGATCCGCACCGCCAACTTTGGCGAAACGCCGATCGACACCATCTTCGACCTGCGCGGCTTCAACCTGAACGCCAAGCTGGAGATCGACCCCGATTTCCTGCGCGAAGATGGCCATGACCACAATCACGATCACGACCATGCGTGCTCAGCCGATTGCGATCATGACCATGACCACGATCATGGTCACGGCCATCACCACCATCATCATGGCCATGCGCACCACACGGATCGCATCGCTTCGTTCGTCTTCCGCAGCGATCGGCCGTTCAACTACACCAAGCTGGAAGAATTCCTCTCGGGCGTGCTGAACATCTACGGCGAGAAGCTGCTGCGCTACAAGGGCGTGCTCTATATGGAAGGCGTCGACCGCAAGGTGGTGTTCCAGGGCGTGCACCAGCTCATGGGCAGCGACGTGGGTGGCAAATGGGACGGCGAGACCCCTTCCAACCGCATGGTGTTCATCGGCGTGGACCTGCCGCGCGAAACGATTCTGAAAGGATTGGAGAACTGCCTGGCCTGATTCGGTCGGTGTACTCCTCCATTCGGGTGGCTCTGCGGCAGGCTTTCAGGCAGAATCCGGGCCGGATTTTCTGTCCGTGTTTCTCCGATAGTTCAGGTAATATCGTTCAGCTACAATAGGTCGATTTAGAAGCACGTCGTCCGAAGCACGTCCGATAGGAGGAGCAGGCGATGGTGACTAAGACCAAGGATGGACGCGGCGCCTACGGTGGTGCTGGACGGTCCGAAACGGAGTCGGCAGCAGCCCAGGCTGCGCCAGCCACCCGGAAAAGAGCGGCAGGGGGCGCCGCTGCGGGAGAGGCAAGAGGAGGCGCGCGGGGCGGCAAGTCCGCCGCCAGCCAGAACGAGTCCGGCGCATCCCCGCGCAAGGACGACGCGACAGCCAAAACGGCGCGCGATTTACCAGGATCATCTGCAGCAACCATGAGCAGCAAGAAACTACTCACCGAAGCCGAAATCCTGAAGATGGGCGACAAGGATTACATGAACGAGGCGCAGCTCGCCTTCTTCAAAGACCGGCTTGTAAAAATGCGGGACGACATTCTCAAGAATGCGGACCAGACCGTCAGCGACCTGCGCGAGACCGTGATCGTGCCGGACCCGGCCGACCGCGCCACCATCGAGGAAGAGCATGCGCTGGAGCTGCGCACGCGCGACCGTGAGCGCAAGCTGCTCAAGAAGGTGGAGCAGTCCATCGCCCGCATTGACGCCGGTGACTACGGCTACTGCGACGAAACCGGCGAGCCGATCGGCATTCCGCGCTTGCTTGCACGCCCCACCGCCAATCTGTCGCTGGAGGCGCAGGAGCGCCGCGAGAAGCGTCAGAAGTTGATGGGTGACTGACGCGCCCGGCTCATCTGCCCGCGCATCTGTTTGAATCTGCAGCCCGGTCACGCACCGGGCTGTTTGCTTTGTTTGGCTACAAATCAGGGTCTCCGACCATGTCCCGTCCGCTTCCCGTTACCGTGCTGTCCGGCTTTCTGGGCGCCGGCAAGACCACGCTGCTCAATCACGTGCTCGCCAACCGCGAGGGCAAGCGCGTGGCCGTGATCGTCAACGACTTGTCGGACGTGAACATCGACGCGCAGCTCGTCGGCGACGGCACGGCCACCAGTGCACAGCTTTCGCGCACGGACGAGCGCATGGTCGAACTGTCCAACGGCTGCATCTGCTGCACGCTGCGCGAAGACCTGCTCGACGAGATCGCCCGCCTCGCCCGCGAAGACCGCTTCGACTACCTGCTGATCGAATCGACAGGCGTGGCCGAGCCGCTGCCGATTGCCGAGACCTTCACGTTTGAAGATGCGCACGGCGACGTGCTGTCCGACCTCGCGCGCCTGGACACGATGGTCACGGTGGTCGACGCCCAGCACTTCCTGGCTGACTACGATGCGGCGGATTTCCTCTCCGACCGCGGTCAGGCCCGGGACGAAGACGACGACCGCACCGTGGTCGATCTGCTGATTGAACAGGTCGAGTTCTGCGACGTGATCGTGCTCAACAAGATTGACCTGGTAAGCGAGGCCGAGCGTGCGCGCCTGGCGGGCATCCTGCATTCGCTGAACCCGCGTGCGCGCATCGTGCCGGCGTCGTTCGGCAAGGTGCCGCTGGACGAGATTCTGAACACGCACCGCTTCGACTTCGATGCGGCATCTGCGGCGCCTGCCTGGCTGGCCGAATTGCGCGGCGAACACGTGCCCGAGACGGAAGCGCTCGGCATCCGCAGCTTCGTCTACCGCCGCCGCGTGCCGTTCCACCCGCAGCGCCTGTGGGATCTGATGCATACCGAATGGCTGCGCGAGCACGGCCGCGTGCTGCGATCCAAGGGCTATTTCTGGCTGGCGTCGCGCATGGACACGGCCGGCAGCTGGGGCCAGGCCGGCGGCGTGATGCGCCACGGCGGTGCCGGCGCGTGGTGGGCTGCAGTCGATGAGGCCGAATGGCCGGACGAGGAAGAGGCGCGCGCAGACATTGTCGACAAGATGCAAGACAACGGCGCGCCTGCACCCTGGGGCGACCGTCGCCAGGAACTCGTCTTCATCGGCACTGATCTGGACGAGGCGGCGCTCGTCGCCCAACTCGACGCCTGCCTGCTGACGGATGCCGAGATGGCCGCCGGTCCCGAGGCGTGGGCGGCGCTGCCCGATCCGTTCCCGGCCTGGGCCTTCGACGATCACGACGAAGACTGGGACGACGAACACGATCACGGCGACGACTGCGACTGCGGCCACCATCACTGACCACACCCGGCGCGCACCCCCCGCTTAATCGACGTTGACACCGGTGTCATCCGGTCCGGACAATCGGCCAACGTTTGTTTTCGCCACGAACCCACGGGGAGTCGTCATGCCGGTCCTGCGTCTGCTGCGCGCTGCCAGCCTGGTTGCCGCGCTGTCTTCTGTCACGGCGCTCACGGCGCTGACACCGGGCGCGGTGCATGCCCAGCCTGCGTCGACACTGGTGGTCGGCCTCTCGGGCGACATTACCTCGCTCGATCCGCATTTCCATAACGTCACGCCCAACGCGAACGTCGCCGAGCATATGTTCGAGACGCTGATCGCCAAGGACGAGAAGATGCGCCTCAAGCCCGGCCTCGCCACATCATGGAAGGCCGTGAGCGACACGGTGTGGGAGGTCAAGCTGCGCCCCGGCGTGCATTTCCATGATGGCAGCGAGTTCACCTCGGCGGATGTCGTCTACTCGCTGGCGCGCCCGGCCACCATCAAGAACAGCCCGTCGCCATACACGATCTACACGCGCGGCTTCAAGGAGGTGACGGCGCTCGACAAGCAGACCGTGCGCATCACGACCAACGGCCCGTACCCGTTGGTGCCGAACGATCTGTCGACCATCTACATGGTGTCGAAAAAGGCCGTCGAAAAAGCCGGCGCGGACGACTTCAACAACGGCCGCGCGATGATCGGCACGGGGCCGTACAAATTTGTCTCGTTCACCCGCGGCGATCGCCTGGAACTGACGCGCTTTGACGGCTACTGGGGCAAGCGGCCGCAATGGCAGCACGTGACGCTGCGCATCCTGACGGCCGACGCCCCGCGCGTGGCCGCGCTGCTGGCCGGCGACGTGCAGGTGATCGAGAACGTGCCGAGCACGGACATCAAGAAACTGTCGGCCGATCCGGCGGTGTCGGTGTTCAAGATGCCGGTGTTCCGCATGATGTACCTGCACATGGATTCGAACCGCGATGTCTCGCCGTTCGTGACTGACAAGGCCGGCAAGCCGCTGCCGAAGAACCCGCTCAAGGATGCGCGCGTGCGCGAGGCGATCTCGCTGGCGATCTCGCGCCAAGCCATCGTCGATCGCGTGATGGAGGGCACGGCCGAGCCTACCGGCCAACTCGTCAACAGCGCGCTGTTCGGCCACGTGCCGGGCCTCAAGGCGCCTGTCGCCGACCCCGCCGCCGCCAAGAAGCTGCTTGCCCAGGCGGGCTATCCCGACGGTTTCGCCATCACGCTGCACGCCACCAACAACCGCTATGCGAATGATGATCGCGTCGCGCAAGTGATTGCTTCGATGCTTTCGCGCGTGGGCATTGCGACGAAGGTCGAGACCATGCCGTCGGCGACGTTCTTCACGCGGGCGAACAAGCTGGACTTTTCGTTCTTGCAGGCGGGCTGGGGTGCGGATACCGGTGAGGCCAGTTCCAGCCTGAAGGCGCTGCTGGCGACCTACGACCCGGCGCGCGGCTGGGGCGCGTCAAACCGGGGGCGCTATTCCAACCCGGCGCTGGACGCCAAGCTGGCCGAGGCCCTGCAGACCATCGACGATGCCAAGCGCGAGCGGTTGCTGCAAGAGGCCACGGAAATCGGCATGCGCGATTTCGGCGTGATCCCGCTCTACTTCAACATCAACGTGTGGGCGACGCGCAAGGGTTACACGATGGTGCCGCGTCTGGACGAGCGCACCTACGCGTTCGATGTGACGCACTGAAAAGGCACTGAAACAGTGAGAAGCGATTTCCGATACACAAAAAGTGCGCGCTGTAACGGAAATCAGGCTTGAAATCCTGGGGGCTGGCGTCAAGTATGAAACTCTTTGGCCGGCCCGCTGGGGGCCGCGCCAAGCCGGACCCCTAGGAACAAGCGCATGGAACAGTATCACGGCACCACCATCGTCAGCGTGCGGCGCGGCAACCAAGTCGCACTTGGCGGCGACGGCCAGGTCACGCTGGGCAACATCGTGATGAAAGGCACCGCCCGCAAGGTGCGCGCCATCTACGACGGCAAGGTGCTTGTCGGCTTTGCCGGCGCCACCGCCGACGCCTTTTCCCTGCTCGACCGTTTCGAGGCCAAGCTGCAGAAGCACCAGGGCAACCTGCTGCGCTCCGCCGTGGACCTCGCCAAGGACTGGCGCACCGACCGCGCCCTGCGCCATCTCGAAGCGATGCTGATCGTCGCCGACCGCGAAGCCACCCTCATCATCACCGGCAACGGCGATGTGCTTGACCCGGAAGGCGGCATCGCTGCCATCGGTTCGGGCGGTTCGTACGCCCAATCGGCCGCCAAGGCACTGATGGAGAACACCGACCTCGGCCCCCGCGAGGTGGTGGAGAAATCGCTGAAGATTGCCGGCGAGCTCTGCATCTACACCAACACCAATTTCGTGATCGAGACGCTCGAATAAACGCGCCGTCTCTCGCAAACTCGCCTCGACAGGATTCCCATGTCCGAAACCATGACGCCGTCGGAGATCGTCTCCGAACTCGACAAGCACATCATCGGCCAGCAGAAGGCCAAGAAGGCCGTGGCCGTGGCGCTGCGCAACCGCTGGCGCCGCCAGCAGGTGGGCGACCCGCTGCGCCAGGAAATCACCCCCAAGAACATTCTCATGATCGGCCCGACCGGCGTGGGCAAGACCGAGATCGCCCGCCGCCTGGCCAAGCTGGCCGATGCGCCGTTCATCAAGATCGAGGCGACCAAGTTCACGGAAGTCGGCTACGTCGGCCGCGACGTCGACACCATCGTGCGCGACCTGGCCGAGATGGCCGTCAAGCAGACGCGCGAGTCCGAGATGAAGAAGGTGCGCGCCAAAGCGGAAGACGCTGCCGAGGATCGCATCCTCGACGTGCTGATCCCGCCGCCGCGCGACATCGGCTTTGCGCAGCCCGAAGAGAAGGATTCGACCGCGCGCCAGGCTTTCCGCAAGAAGCTGCGCGAAGGCCAGCTCGACGACAAGGAAATCGAACTGGAAGTGTCGGCCGGCACGCCGAGCATGGACATCATGGGCCCGCCCGGCATGGAAGACATGACCGAGCAGATTCGTTCGATGTTCGCGGGCCTGGGCCAGGGCAAGAAGAACCGCCGCAAGATGAAGGTGGCCGAGGCGTTCAAGCTGCTGATCGACGAAGAGGCCGCCAAGCTCGTGAACGAAGACGAGCTCAAGCAGAAGGCGGTGGCCAACGTCGAGCAGAACGGCATCGTGTTCCTGGACGAAATCGACAAGATCGCCAGCCGCAGCGAGTACGGCGGCGGCGAGGTGTCGCGCCAGGGCGTGCAGCGCGACCTGCTGCCGCTGGTGGAGGGCACGACCGTCAACACCAAGTACGGGATGATCAAGACCGATCACATCCTGTTCATTGCGTCGGGTGCGTTCCATCTGTCCAAGCCGAGCGACCTGATTCCGGAGTTGCAGGGCCGCTTCCCGATTCGGGTGGAGCTGGATTCGCTGTCGGTGGACGACTTCCGCGCGATTCTCACGCAAACGGACGCAAGCCTCACCAAGCAGTACCAGGCGCTGATGAAGACGGAGGGCGTGGACCTCGTGTTTGCCGACGATGGCATCCGGCGCCTGGCCGAGATTGCGTGCGCGGTGAACGAGAAGGTCGAGAACATCGGCGCGCGCCGTCTGTACACGGTGATGGAGCGCCTGCTGGAGGATCTGTCGTTCCACGCGCACAAATCGTCGGGCGAGACGGTGACGGTGGATGCCGCGTACGTGGACGAACGCCTGAACGAGCTGTCGGGCAACGAAGACCTGTCGCGCTACGTGCTGTAGACATGACCGTGTAAGCAACACATTCCACACGCCCTGCGGGCCGCATCGGAGACGATGCGGCCCGTTTCGTTTATGTGCTGCCAAGCCAGCACCGGCAAGGGTTTATGCCGAATCAGGTGCGCTCGGGTCCGTTATCTGCTGAGGAGGTGGTGCCGCAACGACAACGCGCGCCGTGCACTTTTTTGCGTGCGCGATCCCAACTAAGACAAGGAGAGAAGCGTATGAAACCGATTCAACGCCTGGCCCTATGCTGCGTACTCGCCTGCGCCCCGTTGGGCATCGCCCACGCGCAGCTCACGCCCGCGCCAACCGGGCCTACCTCAGCGTCCGCGCCCAGCGATGCCAAGCGCGCGGCGTACGACAGTGCCGTCAAGCAGGCCGATGCCAACTACAAGGTCGCCAAGGACAAGTGCGACGCCATGAAGGGCAACGACCGCGACGTCTGTCGCGCGCAAGCCAAGGCCGACCACAACCTCGCCAAGGCCAACGCCAAGGCGGAGCGTGATGGCACCGAAGCTGCCCGCGACAGCGCTGCCAAGGAAAAGGCCGAAGGCGAGTATGACGTCGCGAAGACCAAGTGCGATGCGCTCAAGGGCAATGACAAGGACACCTGTGTGAAGGACGCCAAGGCCGCCTACACGCGTGCCAAGGGTGGTGAGGAAGTCAGCCATGCCAAGGCAACCGGCAGCGCCAAGGATGTCAGCGAAGCGCGTCGCGATGCCGTCAAGGACACCAACGACGCCAACTTCAAGGCCGCCAAGGAGCGCTGCGACGCCATGTCGGGCGACGCCAAGACGAAGTGCCAGAACGACGTGGCCGCCAAGTACAAAAAGTAAGCCGCACCGAAGTTTTTACACGGGCGGCCTGCGGGTCGCCCATGCTTTGTCTCACTGCAACGGAGGACGTATGAACTGGGATCAGATCGAAGGCAAATGGGATCAGGCCAAGGGCAAGGTCAAGGAGAAGTGGGGGCAACTCACCGACGATGACCTGACCATGATCCGCGGCAAGCGCGACCAGCTTGCCGGCAAGATCCAGGAGCGCTACGGCTACACGAAGGAGCGCGCCGAAGACGAACTCAAGGCGTGGGAACGCGATACACGCTGGTGATGCCCCGGAGATAAGGCATCGCGCGCGGCCGGTACCGCCTACTTGGCGACCGGCCGCTTGCCCAGCTTGCGCTGCAGCGTGCGCCGATGCATGTTGAGCGCACGCGCGGTGGCAGAGATGTTGCCACCATGCTCGGCGAGCACACGCTGGATGTGTTCCCACTCCAGCCGCGCTACCGACAGCGGCGCCGGGTTTTCCATCGTCTGCTCCGCCACGGCTTCGGACACGCCCACCTGCAGCGCCAGCAGGATCGAATCAACATTGGCCGGCTTGGCCAGGTATTCATCGGCCCCCAGCTTCACTGCCTGCACGGCCGTGGCGATGCTCGCATAGCCGGTCAGGATCAGCATGCGCGCGTCGGGCAGCGCCTGGCGCAGCGGGGCGATCCAGTGCAGGCCGGAATCCGTGCCGCCATGGGGCATCAGGCCCTTGTCGCTGGCGGCCAGGTGCAGATCGACTGTCACGTAAGAGAAACGCGTCTGGCGTGCCAGGGCCAGGGCTTCACCGCCGGTGTGGGCGATCTGCGGCGCAAAACCGCGGCGCGTGAGCGCGCGCGCCAGCGTCTGCGCAAAGACGTCGTCGTCGTCGAGGATCAGGAAGGGGGCGGGCTGCTGCATGGCGTTTCTCCGGGCCGTACGCGCGATTGGGGACGCGCGTCAGGCGGTCCTGTTATGTGAAGAGGGTGGGCGCGCCGATGATGGGCGCCGCCGCGTGTTCCTTCGGACCGCCAACCGGCAGCCGGAGTTCGGCAATGGCGCCTTGCGGCGGGTTGGGGCGCAGCACCACGGTGCCGCCCAGACGGCGCGCCGTGGTGGAGGCCAGATACAGGCCGATACCGTGCCCGCCATGCCGGCTCGGCACCGGCGTGCGGCCCAGCGAGGTGCGCAAGTCTTCGGGCAGACCCAAGCCAGTATCGACGATGGACAGCACGATCTGCGGGGGCATATCGCGCAGCACGTCGGGACTGGCGTCAATCTTGGCCGTCAGCAGCAGCGGGACGAGGTCGCGCCCCGCGTGCTGCTGGCTGCGCGCCGCGTTGTCGAGCAGGATGGTGAGGATCTGGCCGACGTTCACCGCGTCCAGCGCCACCGCCTGCGCCGTCGGCGACATTTCGGTGTGCAGGCGGATGTCGGGATGGCGCAGTTGCCACGTCTGCGTGAATTCCGGCAGCCACTGGCCGAGCGGCTCGGGTGCGCCGTCGTTCGGTTTGCGCTGCAGGCGCGCCAGCGCGGCGCGGCACAGTTCGAGCTGTTGTTCGATGGCGCGCAGGTCTTCGCGGTACGGGCCGAGGGGCGAGTTCGGTTGCTTTGCATCGTGCTGCAGCTCGCCGGCGATGACGGCCACGGTGGACAGCGGCGTGCCCATTTCGTGCGCCACGCTGGCGCCCTGCGACATCAACGCTTCGATACGTTGCTCGCGCATGAGCCGCTCGCGCGCTTCGGTCAGCTGCGATTCGCTCTCGCGCAGCGCGGCGGACAGGCGCGCCGTAAAGCCCGCGATCATCGCGCTGCTGGCCACGAAATCGATCCACATGCCGGCCAGGTGGTAGGCCACCGCGTCGGCGGGGTTCGCCAGTTTCAGCGGGATGTAGTTGCCGAGCATCATGCTGTACGCGGCCAGCGCATACAGCGTGAGGCCCACCACATGGGCGATCGGCAGCATGGCGGCGGCAATCGCCAGCGCCGGCAGGTAGAACGAGACGAACGGGTTGGTCGCGCCGCCCGTGAAGTACAGCAGCGCCGACAGGGCGCTCAAGTCCACCAGCAGTTGCACCGTGATCTCGATGTGCTGCACGGGCCGATTGCGCCGCACGCGCCATCCGGTGAGCAGGTTGAACAGCGCATGCAGGCCCATCACGCTCAGGAGCGGCACCACCGGCAACTGCACGCCAAACACGAGCGGCGCCAGCAGCATGAGGATCAGCTGCGTGGCCAGCAGGCTCCATCGCAGCCAGAAGAGGCGGCGTAGACTGGACGCATCCAGCAGCGGGGCGGCAAGGGACAGGGTGGAAAGCATGGCGGCAAGTGTAAACGTGCGCACCCCGCGGTTCTGCGCGCGGCGATGCGTCAATCAGCCGCACAATTGTGCACGCAACCGATCTCCCCACAGGTGCTGTGCTTTAATGCGCAGCACGTTTGTCCCCGACAGGAGCCTTTGATGATGACGTCCCGATCGATCCGTTCTTCCGCCCACATGGCTGTGCTGATTGCCGGCCTGACTACGGGCCTGCTCGCCAGCGCAGCCGCGTTCGCGCAGGTCACGGTGCAGGACGCCTGGGTGCGCGGCACGGTGCCGGGCCAGACGTCCAGCGGCGCATTCATGACGCTGCAATCGGCCGACGGCGCCAAGGTGGTGGGCGTGTCCACGCCGGTGGCGGGCACGGCCGAGATCCACGAGATGAAGATGGAAGGCAACGTGATGCGCATGCGCGCCGTGCCCGCGCTCGATCTGCCCAAGGGCCAGGCCGTGCAACTGAAGCCGGGTGGCTACCACGTGATGCTGATGGACGTGAAGCAGCCGCTGGTGAAGGACGCCACGGTGCCTCTCACGCTCAAGGTGGAACTCGCCGACAAACGCGTCGTCGAGCAGAAGGTCGAAGCCCGCGTGCGCGACCTGACCGCCGGCAACATGCCCGCCATGCACCACGACCACGGCGGCGAACACAAACATTGATGGCTGGCGACGGGTGTCGTCGGCCACGTAAGGGCGGCAATCCTATGGCAAACAAGACGCTCGGCACCCGCCAGAAACTGACGTTCCGTATCGAGCCTTCGACGAGGGCCGGCACGGCGCGTCCGCGTAACTTCCTCGTGCCGCTCGCCCGTGGCCGCAAGGCCGGCGCCCACACCGAGGGCGGCCACGCTGAACGCCAGCGCGGCCGGGCCGACGTCCGCCGCGCACTGCGCACGCTGGACGACGACAGCAAGGACAAAGATTAATCAGTCGGATTCAGAAGCTGCCCGCGCGTGCGCAATCGCCTCGCGCAGGCAACGCTGACACCGGCAGCCCTGACCCGGGCGCCGCGCGCTGGCAGGCAGCGCGTCTTCGGCCATGCACCAGCACGTTGCGTCGGGTTGCGTGCCATCGCCGATGGCGCCGCAGCGCAACGCCGCCCCGCAGATCGCGCACACCGTGTTGGCCGCCGGCGCGGTCATGGGTGGCCGCTCCCGTCGTCGTCTTGACCCAGCTTGTGCATCGCCTCGCGCAGAAACCCCATCTGGTGCGAGAACCGCGTGCACGCATCGCACGCCAGCAGATGCACGCGCAGGCGCAGGCGTTCTCCCGTGGACAACTCGCGGTCCATCTTCGACACCAGCATGCGGTGCGCTTCCTTGCAGGTGGGCAGTCCCCAACGGTTCGGCATGGTCTTTCTCGGTGGTGCGGCAAATATGCGACTCAGGCGGCGTTCGGCTGATGGCCGAACCAGTGCAGATCGAGGCACTCGCGCAGGCGCATGCGGGCACGGTAGAGCAGTGCCCAGGCATTGGTCGCGGTGATCTCCAATTCCTGACAGATTTCGTCCGTCTCCAGCTCCAGCCACTCGCGCATCATGAACACGCGGCCCACGCGCGCTGGCAGACGGTCGACGCACATCTGCAGCACGTCGAAGAACTCGCGCCGCGACAGCGCCGCATCGGGATTGCCCCAGTCGGAAGGCGGGCTGACGTAATGGCCATCGGCGGCGAACAGGCTGTCGAAGACGGCCTCGTCGGAACGCTGGTCGGCGTCATCGGATTCACCGCCTGCGAGTAGCGAAACGCGCACTTCGCGCCGCCCCGAGCGGATCGCGTCGACGATCTTGTGTTTGAGGATGCCGATCACGTATGTCTTGAGCGAGGCGTTGCCCGCGAAGCGCTCCGGGTGTTCGAGAACGGCCAGGATGGCGTCGGCGACGGTGTCTTCGGCCAGCGCCGTATCGCGCAGTTGCAGCTGGGCGAAGCGCAAGAGATGCGGGCGCAGGGCGTCGAGTTGCTCGGGTGCGATGGCCATGGTTCCCCAGGGTGTTCTTTACTTGCAACGGTTTGGCGGGCATGCAAGCTGCGGCCAAGACCGGGCCGGCTTTTCTTGTAAAATCGCGCCTGCCGAAAAACGGCTGCCTCATTTTTGTGCAGTACGCGACCTTCGGTGTTCCATCATACCTGCCTCAATTCGTCTAATTCGCTCAACTCCCCGGACGTCACCGTCATGACCGCTTCTGCTGCCGCCCCCGACCCTGCTGGCCTCGATCCTGAACTCGCGCACATTGCGCCGCCGGTGAAGGCCGAGATTCTGGCCCAGGCACTGCCGTATATCCGCAAGTTCCACGGCAAGACCATCGTCATCAAGTACGGCGGCAACGCCATGACGGAAGAGAAGCTCAAGCACGGCTTCGCGCGCGACGTGATCCTGCTCAAGCTGGTCGGCATGAACCCGGTGGTGGTGCACGGTGGCGGCCCGCAGATCGACGAAGCGCTGAAGAAGGTCGGCAAGCAAGGCACCTTCATCCAGGGCATGCGCGTGACCGACGAAGAGACCATGGAAGTGGTCGAGTGGGTGCTCGGCGGTGAAGTCCAGCAGGACATCGTCATGCTGATCAACCAGTACGGCGGCCAGGCGGTCGGCCTGACCGGCAAGGATGGTGGTCTGATCCGCGCCAAGAAGCTGAAGATGCCGGACCGTGAGAACCCCGGCCAGTTCATCGACATCGGCTTCGTGGGCGACATCGAAACCATCAACCCGGCCGTGGTGAAGGCGCTGCAGGACGACGCGTTCATCCCCGTCATCTCGCCGATCGGCTTCTCTGACGAAGGTCAGGCCTACAACATCAACGCGGATGTGGTGGCCGGCAAGATGGCCGAGATCCTGAAGGCCGAGAAGCTGGTCATGATGACCAACATCCCGGGCGTGATGGACAAGCAGGGCAACCTGCTGACCGACCTGTCGGCGCGCGAGATCGACGAGCTGTTTGCCGACGGCACGATCTCGGGCGGCATGCTGCCGAAGATCTCGTCGGCGCTGGATGCGGCCAAGAGCGGCGTGAATTCGGTGCACATCGTCGATGGCCGTATCGAGCACTCGCTGCTGCTGGAAATCCTGACCGAACAGGCGTTCGGCACAATGATCCGCTCGCATTGATGCGACATACCCGAGCGGCCCGGGTGCGCCATGCTGCGCGCACCTGGCCGCGCGAGGTGGCGGCGCCCACGCCGCCTAAGCAACAGCCGGTCTGGCTGTTCGACCTCGACAACACCCTCCACCACGCCTCGCACGCGATCTTTCCGCAGATCAACCGGCTGATGACGGCCTACATGGCGCGCGTGCTCGGCACAGATGAGGCCACGGCGAGCCAAGTGCGCGTTGATTACTGGCGACGCTATGGCGCAACGCTGCTTGGTCTCGTGCGCCATCACGGTGTGGACCCGGCTGACTTCCTCGCGCACGCACATACCTTTGATGACCTGCGCGCCATGGTGCGTGCGGAACGCGGCCTCGCCCAACTGCTGCGGGCACTGCCCGGGCGCAAGATCCTGCTGACCAACGCCCCTGTCGCCTATGCGCGCGAAGTGTTGCGGCTCATCGGCCTGAAGCGCGCGTTCATGCGCGAGATCGCTGTCGAGCACATGTGGGTGCACCGGCGTCTGCGCCCGAAGCCCGATCCGCTGATGCTGCGCCGGCTGCTGGCGCGCGAGCGGATTGCGCCATCACGGGCCATCCTGGTGGAAGATACGCTGTCGCACCTCAAGCGCTATCGGCGGCTGGGGATCAACACCGTGTGGGTGACTGGCTATCTTCGGCGTGTCGCACCCGGGGTGCCGCCCACTTCCGCCGCCGATGCATTGCATCCAATGCAATCCGCTGCGCTCGGCGCGCGTGCAAATTCGCCACATCAACCGGCCGCCGCACCGATTTTGTTCGCCAACCGGCCCGGCTATGTGAGCGTGAAAGTAAAATCAGTGCTTCAACTAAAACGACGGCTTGTTCGACGCGGCTAGGCAGGGGTAACTCCGCGTTCAGGACGGGAGAGGGGCCAGGAAGTCATGAGCAACGCGCAAACGGAGTTTCCGACCGCCGGGCCGGTCGCAGACATCGCGATAGAAGCACCGCCTGTACGCAAGCGCCCCCGCCCGGGCGAGCGCCGCGTGCAGATCCTGCAAACGCTTGCGGGCATGCTCGAGCATCCGCGTGGAGAAAAGATCACGACGGCGGGGCTGGCTGCCCGGCTGGATGTATCGGAAGCGGCGCTCTATCGACATTTCGCCAGCAAGGCGCAGATGTATGAAGGGTTGATCGAGTTCATCGAGCAGACCGTCTTCGGCCTCATCAACCAGATCACGCTGCGTGAAGAACACGGCCTGCGTCAGGCGCACGCCATTGCCCATATGCTGCTGTCGTTTGCCGACAAGAACCCGGGCATGACGCGTGTGCTGTTGGGCGAAGCGCTGGTCGGCGAAGACGAGCGCCTGCCCGAGCGCATGGCGCAGTGCCTCGATCGTATCGAGGCATCGTTCAAGCAGAGCCTGCGCGTGGCGGTGACGCAGGGCGCCTGGCCGGCCGACAGCGACATCGCTTCGCGGGCCAACCTGATCGTATGTGCGGTGCTGGGGCGCTGGCACCGGTATGCCAAGAGCGGTTTTCGCAAGTCGCCGGTGGAAGGCGCGGATGCGCAGCTGCGGGTATTGCTGGCCTGAGCCCGCATCGCGCAAAGACACGCCCCGCAGTGCGGGGCTTTTTTGTGGGCGCCGACGCCTCTAGCCGACCGCGCGCACGGCGTTGGCCAGCGTATGGAAGCGTGCGGCGATGTGTTCCGTTTCCACATGCCCGTAGCCCAGCAGCAGCCCCGGCTCGCGGCGGGTCTCGTCCTGGTAATAGCGTGACAGCGGGCGTGTGACGACGTCATTGGCGAGCGCCCGATTGGCCACGGCCACGTCATCGGTGCCGGCGGGCAGGCCGAGCACGAGATGCAGGCCCGATGCGCCGTCATGCACGGGCAGTGCCTCGCCGAATTCGTTCGCGATGGAGGCCAGCAGCGCCTCGCGCCGCTGCGCATACACGCCGCGCATGCGCCGGATGTGCGAGACGAAATGGCCCTCCGCAATGAAGTCCGCCAGCACCGCCTGCGTGAGGATCTGCCCGCCGCGGAACATCTCTGAGAGCCCTGTCGCAAAGGCATCGGCCAGCGCGGGTGGCACGACCAGGTAGCCGATCCGCAGGCTCGGGAACAGCACCTTTGAGAATGTGCCCATGTAGAGCACACGTCCGCCCTCATCCAGGCCCTGCAGCGAGGGGAGCGGGCGGCTGCCGTAACGGAATTCGCTGTCGTAGTCGTCTTCGACGATCCACGCATCGGTGGCCTGCGCGGTGGCCAGCAGCGCGCGGCGACGCGCCAGGCTCATCACCGAACCGAGCGGATATTGGTGCGATGGCGACACCACCATCAGCTTGGGTGGCGCGGCCGGCTGGCCGCGGCGCTGGCGCCCGCGCGTGGGGGCGGACATGGGCACTTCAAAGCGCATGCCTTCGTCGTCCACCGGCAGGGGGACGGTGCGCACGCCCGCAGCGGTGAGTACGCTGCGCACGCCCCAGTAGCCGGGGTCCTCAATCCATGCGCTGTCGCCGGCATCGCACAGTAGCTGCGCGATGAGTTGCAAAGACGGATGGATGCCCGCCGTGATGATGATCTGCTCCGGTTCGCAGCGCACGCCGCGCGCAGTGCGCAGGTAGTCGGCCAGCGCGGTGCGCAGCGGCAGGTAGCCGGCACCCACGGGATACGTCAGCAGCGCGGGCGAGGGCTTGCGCAGCAGCCGGTTGTGCAGCCGCGACCAGATGCGCGCAGGAAACATCCGCACCTCGGGCACGCCGGGCATGAAGGCGCCCCACTGGCGCGAACTGGCCCCCGCATCGCGCACCAGCGCCCGGCCGCGCGTAGAGAGCATCGGCGCGGAAGGCGTGGCCGCTTCGGTGATCGGTGCAGCCACGGGGAGGCTAGGCGGTGGCGTTGCGTCGAGACGGTCCGGCGCGGTGTCGGCGACAAACGTGCCGCTGCCCACGCCCGCCGAGACGTAGCCCTCCACGCCCAGTTGCTCATACACGTGGATCACCGTGTTGCGCGCGATGCCCAGTTCCGACGCCAGCTGGCGCGACGAGGGCAGCCGTGTGCCGGGCTGCAGCTCGTCGCGCAGGATGCCTTCCTGCAGCACACGGTACAGGCGGCGGTGGTCGGGCTCGCCGGCGGCGTCGGCGCGGTCGAGGCGGTCAAAGCGACGCTGCAGATAGTCGACCAGCATGCTGGCGCGGTGGGTGGGGGAATGGTCGGCCATGGCAGGCGGCGGAGCCTAAGTGGCTCCATCAGAAAAATACGATTGGGTCTTATTGTACAGAGCCATTGGCGCCACACTGGCTCGCATCGCATCTTTCTTGACCCAACGCTCCCACGCCATGAACGCCCGAGATTCGCAACAAGCGCCGCAACAGAACGCCAACGCCCAATGGAACGCCCGCCGCCTGGCCGCTACGCCGCGCGGTGTTGGCGTGATGACCGACCGCTACGCCGAGCGCGCCGAGAACGCCGAGTTCTGGGACGTGGAGGGGCGCCGCTACATCGACTTTGCCGCCGGTATTGCCGTGGTCAACACGGGGCACCGCCACCCGCGCCTGGTGCAGGCCGTGCGCGAGCAGCTCGACCGCTTTACGCACACGGCCTTCCAGATCGTGCCGTATGCGTCGGTTGTTGAACTGGCCGAGCGCCTGAATGCGGCCACGCCCGGCACGCACGCCAAGAAGACCACGTTCTTCACCACCGGCGCGGAAGCCGTGGAAAACGCCATCAAGATCGCCCGTGCGCACACCGGCCGCCCGGGTGTGATTGCGCTCACAGGCGCCTTCCACGGTCGCACGTTCATGGGCATGTCGCTCACCGGCAAGGTGGTGCCGTACAAGACGGGCTTCGGTCCGTTCCCAGGCAGCATTTACCACGTGCCGGCACCGGTGGCGCTGCATGGTGTGAGCACGCAGGATGCGCTGGATGCGATTGGCCGCCTGTTCAAGGCTGACATCGACCCGAAGCAGGTGGCGGCCATCATCTTTGAACCCGTGCAGGGCGAGGGCGGTTTTTACCAGATGCCCGCCGATTTCGTGCGCGCCGTGCGTGCGCTGTGCGATGAGCACGGCATCGTGATGATCGCCGACGAAGTGCAGACCGGCTTTGCCCGCACCGGCAAGCTGTTCGCCATGGAGCACACGGGCGTGCTGCCCGACCTGATGACGATGGCCAAGGGCCTGGCCGGCGGCCTGCCGCTGTCGGCTGTCACGGGCCGCGCCGAGATCATGGATGCCCCCGCCCCCGGCGGCCTGGGCGGTACTTACGCCGGCAACCCGCTGGCCGTGGCTGCCGCGCTCGCGGTGCTCGACATCATCGCCGACGAGAAGCTGTGCGAGCGCTCCGCTGCGCTGGGCGCGCGGCTTGTCGATGCACTCAACGCTGCCAAGGCCAAGCAACCGCGCATCGCCGAAGTGCGCGGCGTGGGCGCGATGGTTGCTGTGGAATTCAATACGCCGGATGGCAAGCCCGACGCCGAGTTCACCAAGCTCGTGCAGCAACGTGCGCTCGACGCCGGCCTGCTCCTGCTGTCGTGCGGCGTGTACGGCAACGTGATCCGCTTCCTGTTCCCGCTCACGATTGAAGACGCGGTGTTCGAAGAGGGCCTTGCCATCCTGCAACGCGCACTGGAGGCCTGACACCATGACCCGCACCGATTCGTCGAGCGCACCTATTGCGTTGAAAGACGCCGGCCTATGGCGCACACAGGCGTTCGTCGCCGGCGCGTGGGCCGATGCGGATGACGGCGCCACACGCGATGTGACCGACCCCGCCACCGGCCGCACCATCGGCACCGTGCCCGGCATGGGCGCCGCTGAAACCCGCCGCGCCATCGACGCCGCGCAGGTCGCGCAGCGCGCCTGGCGCAAGGTCAGCGCGCGCGACCGCGCCAAAATTCTGCGCAAGCTGGCCGACCTGATGATGGAGCATCAGCAGGACCTCGCCGCCATCCTCACCGCCGAGCAGGGCAAGCCGCTGCCCGAAGCTGCGGGCGAGATCGCCTATGCCGCCTCGTTCATCGAATGGTTTGCCGAAGAGGCGCGCCGCATTTATGGCGACACGATCCCCTCGCCGCAGGGCGATCGCCGCATCGTCGTCACCAAGGAACCGATTGGTGTGACGGCGGCCATCACGCCGTGGAATTTCCCCATTGCGATGATGACGCGCAAGGTCGGGCCAGCGCTGGCCGCCGGCTGCTCAATGGTCGTCAAGCCTGCGCTGGAGACGCCCTACTCGGCGCTCGCGTTTGCCGAACTGGCGGCGCGCGCTGGCGTGCCGGCGGGGCTGCTCTCTGTCGTTACCGGTGATTCGCAGCCGATCGGCGGCGAGCTGACCTCCAACCCGATCGTGCGCAAGCTCAGCTTCACGGGGTCCACTGCGGTCGGTCGCCTGCTGATGCGTCAGTGCGCGGACGACATCAAGAAGCTCTCGCTCGAGCTGGGCGGCAACGCGCCCTTCATTGTGTTTGACGATGCGGATGTCGATGCGGCCGTGGAAGGTGCGATGGTGGCCAAGTACCGCAACGCTGGCCAGACGTGCGTGTGCGCCAACCGCTTCTACGTGCAGCGCGGCATCTACGACACGTTTGCCGCCAAGCTGTCGGACGCCGTGCGTGCGCTGCGCGTGGGCAATGGCACCGAAGCCGGTGTGCAGCAGGGTCCGTTGATCCACATGCGCGCGATGGACAAGGTGCAGCAGCATCTGGATGATGCCGTGCGCCAAGGCGCGCGCGTGCTGGTGGGCGGCAAGCCGCATGCGCTGTCCGCGCAGGGCGGCGCATTCTTCGAGCCGACCGTGGTGGTGGATGCCAAGCCCGGCATGCTCGTCGCGCATGAGGAAACCTTCGGCCCGCTGGCCGCGCTCATCCCGTTCGATACGGAAGAGCAAGCCGTGGCGGCCGCCAACGACACCGAGTTCGGCCTGGCCGCGTACTTCTACACGCGTGACCTGGGCCGTGCGTGGCGCGTGTCGGAAGCGCTGGAGTCGGGCATGGTCGGCGTCAATACCGGGCTGATCTCGACGGCCGAGGCGCCGTTCGGCGGCGTCAAGCAGTCGGGCCTGGGCCGCGAGGGCTCGAAGTACGGCATCGATGAGTACCTGGAGATCAAGTACATCAACATGGCCGGGCTCGGTTAAAGATCGGTACGCCAGACATCGGACGACAGGCCGGACACTAGAATCCGGCCATCTTCGTATTGGCCGTGGCTCACGCCGCCACGGTCCCCAAGCAGAAACAAGGAAGAGACATGACAGGATCAAAGACGGGCCTCAGTTCGGGCCTGAAGCCGCGCCACGTGACCATGCTGTCGATCGCGGGCGTGATCGGCGCGGGGTTGTTCGTCGGCTCCGGCCATGCGATTGCCAAGGCTGGCCCGGCCGCCATCATTGCGTATGGCATTGCGGGTTTGCTGGTCGTGCTGGTGATGCGCATGCTGGGCGAGATGGCCGTGGCGCACCCGGATACCGGTTCGTTTTCCACCTACGCCGACCGTGCCATCGGGCACTGGGCCGGCTTCACCATCGGTTGGCTGTACTGGTGGTTCTGGGTGCTGGTGATTCCGATTGAGGCTACCGCCGCGGCGTTGATTCTCAACACGTGGTTTCCGGACGTCGCCACGTGGGTCTGGGCGTTGGGCGTCACGTTCGTGCTCACGCTCACCAACCTGTTCTCGGTCAAGAACTACGGCGAGTTCGAATTCTGGTTCGCGCTCATCAAGGTGGTGGCCATCGTCATCTTCCTGGCGGTGGGCGGTGCGGCGGTACTTGGGTGGCTGCCGGGTTCGGGCGTGTCGGGCGCGGCGCGGCTGGTGGGCGACGGCGGCTTTATGCCCAACGGTTTCGGCGCCGTGCTGGCGGCGCTGCTCACCACCATGTTCACCTTCCTGGGCACCGAGATCGTCACCATCGCAGCGGCAGAATCGGCGGACCCGTCCAAGCAGATCGTGCGTGCCACGCGCTCCGTCATCTGGCGCATCTGCCTGTTCTATCTGGGCTCGATCTTTGTGGTGACGGCGCTGGTGTCGTGGAACGATCCGCTGCTCGCCGCGCACGGCTCGTACCAGCGCACGCTGGAGCTGATCGGCGTGCCGCACGCCAAGGCCATCGTCGACGTGATCGTGCTGGTGTCGGTGGCGAGCTGCCTGAACTCCGCGCTGTACACCGCGTCGCGCATGCTGTTCTCGCTGTCGGTGCGCGGCGATGCGCCCGCCGCCCTGCGCCGCACGGACGCCAACGGCACGCCGCGCGCGGCCGTGCTGGCATCCACGGCGTTCGGCTTTCTCACCGTCATTGCCAACTACGTCATGCCGGAGCAGGTGTTTGCGTTTCTGCTCGCCACGTCGGGGGCGATCGCGCTGTTGGTGTACCTGGCGATTGCCATCTCGCAATTGCGCATGCGCGCATCGCTGGATGCGTCGGGGGTAAGCACACCGCTGCGCATGTGGCTGTTCCCGTGGCTGACGTGGGCGGTCATCCTGTTCATCTGCGGTGTGCTGCTGGCGATGTTGATCCTGCCGGGCCTGCGCACCGAGGTGATTGCCACGGCGATTCTCGCCGGGCTGGTGCTGGCCGCCGCGTGGCTGAATGCACGCAAGCGTGCGGTGTTGGGCGCTCAACTGGCACGGGCGTGAGCGAGGGGAAACCGCAGGCGGCATGTTGGCCCGCATGTTGGCCCATGTCGTCGCCGCCTGATCTATAATCTCCCACTTCTAGCGCGCCGATTTGACGACTGGCTTGCGGGCGCGCGGGACTCTGGCATGTGGTGCCGGGCTCTCATTACAAATGCGGCTAAAGAGGTTCGGTCAGAACGTGGAGTCCGGAAGCATCACCGCCCCACGTGTGCCACCCAGAACCCGATTGGTTGCGTGAACAGCGTTGCCGGTCGGGTTTTTTCTTTGGCGCCATGACAGACATTCAGGCTGATCCAGCCGTCGCCGCCGACGCTGCGGCCTCGGTCAGTACCGATATCCGGCCTTCTTCCCGGGCACAGAAAGACAAGCCAGCCAACGCCCTCGGCCTGGTGGTGCCCGAGCGCATGCACTTTGCCGAGCCGCTGCCACTGCGCAACGGCTCCCAGATCGCCGGCTACGACCTGATGGTCGAGACCTACGGCACGCTCAATGCGGATCGCTCCAACGCCGTGCTCATCTGCCACGCGCTCAATGCTTCGCACCACGTGGCCGGCGTGCATGCCGAGGGCGAAGTCGGCTGGTGGGACAACATGGTGGGCCCCGGCAAACCAGTCGACACCAACCGCTTCTTCGTCATCGGGGTGAACAATCTCGGCTCGTGTTTCGGCTCGACCGGCCCGATGAGCCCGCACCCGGAGACGGGCGTCCCGTACGGCGCGCGCTTTCCCGTGGTGACGGTGGAAGATTGGGTCAACGCCCAGGCGCGGGTGGCCGACCGGTTTGGCATCCAGCAATTCGCGGCGGTGATGGGCGGCAGCCTCGGCGGCATGCAGGCGCTGGCGTGGAGCCTGATGTACCCCGATCGACTGCGGCACTGCGTGGTGGTGGCCTCCACGCCCAAGCTGTCGGCGCAGAACATCGCCTTTAACGAGGTGGCGCGCAGCGCGATCCTCTCCGACCCCGACTTCCACGGTGGCGACTACTACGCGCACAACGTCAAGCCCAAGCGCGGCTTGCGCGTGGCGCGCATGATCGGTCACATCACGTATCTGTCGGATGAGGACATGGCCGCCAAGTTCGGCCGCGAGCTCAAGGCCGAAGACATCCGCTTCTCGTTCGACGTCGAGTTCCAGGTGGAGAGCTACCTGCGCTATCAGGGTGACAAGTTTGCGGAGTACTTCGACGCGAACACCTATCTGCTCATCACACGCGCACTCGATTACTTCGACCCCGCATTGGCGTACGGCGGCGATTTGACCAAGGCAGTTGCACACACCAAGGCCAGCTACCTCGTCGTCAGCTTCATGACCGACTGGCGCTTCGCCCCGGCGCGCAGCCGCGAGCTGGTCAAGGCGCTGCTCGACAACAAGCGGCCTGTCACCTACGGCGAGATCGACGCGCCGCACGGCCACGACGCCTTCCTGCTGGAAGACCCGCGCTACCACGCGCTGGTACGCGCCTATTACGAACGCATCGCCCAGGAGATCGGCGTATGACGACACAAACGCTGAACGCCATCGCCGCACCCGCCTCTGCGTCGGCGGTGCCCAATATCCTGGCGGACCGGGCGGACTTTCGCGCCATCGCGCGCTGGATCGAACCGCGCTCCACGGTGCTCGACCTCGGCTGCGGCGATGGCAGCCTGCTGCGCGTGCTGCAGGATGAACTCGACGTGCTGGCCTATGGCATCGAGATCGACGATGCAGGTGTGCTGGCCTCCACGCAAAAGGGCGTGCACGTCATCCAGCAGAACATGGAAGGCGGGTTGGCGCTGTTCGAAGACAAGAGCTTCGATACCGTCATCCTCTCGCAGACCTTGCAGACCATCCACAACACCGCGCAAGTGCTGCGCGAGATGCTGCGCGTGGGCCGCGAGTGCATCGTGTCGTTCCCGAACTTTGGTTATTGGCCGCACCGGTTGTCGATCTTCCGCGGGCGCATGCCGGTGTCCAAATCGCTGCCGTACGAGTGGTACAACACGCCTAACGTGCGCGTACTGACCATCCGCGACTTTGAAGCGCTGGCACCCAAAGTGGGGTTGGTGATCCTCGACCGCGTGGTGCTGCATGATGGCAGCGTGGTGCGCTGGGGCGCCAACTGGCGCGGCAGTGTGGCGGTGTACCGGGTGCGCGCGGGCTGATTGCCTCGGCATGCATGCGCCCTGCTTGTGTGCTGGCTTGGGCGCCCCGACGTGCATCAGGCCGGCGCGCTACACTGGGCCATCTTCCGGTGAGGAGCGCGCGATGAGCACACAGATCAGGCGCACAGGCCCGCGCATGCTGCAGGCAATGTTGGCGGTTGCGATAAGCGCGGCAATCTCGCTTGCGCTCGCCGCGCCGTCACCGAAGGACGCGCAGGGCGATGCCGCCGCCCTCACCCAGATCGCCATCGCGCACTACGAGCACAACGACTTCGGCCACGCCTTCGACGAATTTGCCGAAGCCGCACAACGCGGCAACCGCCTCGCGCAATTCAACTACGCGATGATGCTGATGCGCGGCGAGGGCACCGTCGCCCGGCCCGAGGAGGCCGTCAAATGGCTGCGCCGCGCCGCCGACAACCAGATGACGCACGCGCAGTTCGCCTACGGCGAATTGTTCGAACGCGGTGAGCTGGTACCGCGCTCGCTGGAAGAGGCCAACAAGTGGTACGAGCGCGCCGCCACCGGCGGCCACGTCGAGGCGCAGCGCGCTCTGGCCACCAACTACTTCACCGGCCGTGGCCTGCCGCGCGACTACAAGCGCGCCTTCACCTGGTACAAGAAGGCCGCCGAGGGCGGTGACGGGCCATCGCAGTACATCGTCGGCAGCTACTACGAGCGCGGCGAGCCTGGCGTCGTGCCGCAGGATATCGAGCAGGCGAAGAACTGGTACGGACGCGCCGCCGCCCAGGGCGATGTGGGCGCACTGGCCAAGCTGCGCGAGCTGGTGGAGAAGACCTACCGCGCCAAGCACGGCGATCCGCCGACGGCGGCGCGCCCGTCCATGTAGCCGCGTACGCATGAAAAAAACCGCCGGGCATGGTTTCCATGCACCGGCGGTTTTGTTTTTCGCGATCAACCGCTCGTCAACAGCAGCGGCCCACCCGGCCTTTGTAGCGCGCGTCCTGGCGTTCGCGGAAGAACGCTTCGTACGTCATGACCGGCTGATCCGGGTGGGTCTCCTGCATGTGGCGCACGTAGGTGTCGTAATCCGGCACGCCGACCATCAGTCGCAGGGTCTGGCCCAGGTAGCGGCCGAAGGTTTCGAGCTCTTCGCGCATGATGGTGCTCAGGCGCCCAGCGCTTCGTACGGCGTCTCGTTGACGGTCGGGCGGTTGGATGCGCGCGCCTTGATCACCGTCTTCACGCCGTACCAGGCGATGCTCACCACCACCAGCACGAACAGGCCGCACAGGAAGGCGTCGATGCGGTCGTTTAGCACGACCTGCTGCATCTGCGCCATCGACTTGGCGGGGGCCAGCAGCTTGCCGGCAGCGATCGCGTCGGCGTACTTGTTGGCGTGGGCCAGGAAGCCGATCTTCGGGTCCGGATCGAACAGCTTTTGCCAGCCGGCCGTGAGCGTGCAGATCAGCAGCCACGCGGTCGGCAGCAGCGTCACCCACACATAGCGCTCACGCTTCATCTTGACCAGCACGCAGGTGCCGAGCGTCAGCGCAATTGCGGCGAGCATCTGGTTGGAGATGCCGAACAGCGGCCACAGCGTGTTGATGCCGCCCAGCGGATCCACCACACCCTGATACAGGAAGTAGCCCCACAGCGCCACCGTTGCGGCCGTGGCGATCAGGTTGGCGACCAGCGAATCCGTGCGCTTGAGCGCCGGCACGAAGGTGCCCAGCAAGTCCTGCAGCATGAAGCGGCCGGCACGCGTGCCCGCGTCCACCGCGGTGAGGATGAACAGCGCCTCGAACAGGATCGCGAAGTGGTACCAGAAGGCCATCATGGCCTGGCCGCCCACCACCTGGTGCAGGATGTGCGCCATGCCGACAGCCAGCGTCGGCGCGCCGCCTGCACGGGCGAGGATGGTGTTCTCGCCGACGTCCTTGGCAGTCTGGATCAGCACGTCCGGCGTGATGACGAAGCCCCAGGTGGACAGCGTCTGCGCCACTGCGTCAGGCGTTGCGCCCACCAGTGCCGCCGGGCTGTTCATCGCAAAGTACACGCCTGGGTTGATGACCGAGGCGGCCACCAGCGCCATGATGGCGACGAACGATTCCATCAGCATCGCGCCGTAGCCAATGAAGCGCGCTTGCGTTTCGTTCTCCAGCAGCTTGGGCGTGGTGCCCGACGAGATGAGCGAGTGGAAGCCTGACACCGCCCCGCACGCAATCGTGATGAACAGGAACGGGAACAGGTTGCCCGACCACACCGGGCCACCGCCCGCAGCAAACTGCGTGAGTTGCGGCATCTGCATCTGCGGCGCCACGATCAGGATGCCGATGGCCAGCGCCAGGATCGTGCCGATCTTCAGGAAGGTCGACAGGTAGTCGCGCGGGGCCAGCAGCAGCCACACCGGCAGCACCGAGGCGACAAAGCCGTAGCCGATCAGCATCCACGTGAGGGCCTTGCCGTCGAAGGTGAACAGCGGTGCCAAGGCAGCGCTTTCATGCACGGCTTGGCCCCCGATGATGGCCAGCATCAGCAGCACGAAGCCGATGATGGAGATCTCGCCAATGCGGCCCGGGCGGATGTAGCGCACGTAGATGCCCATGAACAGCGCGATGGGGATCGTCGCGGCCACCGTGAAGGTGCCCCACGGCGAGCCGACCAGCGCCTTCACGACGATCAGCGCCAGCACCGCCAGGATGATGATCATGATGAGGAAGGCGCCAAACAGCGCGATCACGCCGGGCACCGTGCCCATCTCGCTCTTCACCAGGTCGCCCAGCGAGCGGCCGTCGCGGCGCGTGGAGATGAACAGCACGATGAAGTCCTGCACCGCGCCGGCAAACACCACGCCGGCCAGGATCCACAGCATGCCCGGCAGATAGCCCATCTGTGCGGCCAGTACGGGGCCCACCAGCGGGCCGGCACCGGCAATGGCCGCGAAGTGGTGGCCGAACAGCACGTGCTTGTTGGTCGGGACGTAGTCGAGCCCGTCGTTATGACGCCAGGCGGGCGTCTTGCGGGTGCCGTCCAGGCCGAGCACCTTGTCGGCAATGAAGCGGCTGTAGTAGCGGTAGGCGATCAGGTAGATGCATACGGCGGCCACCACCACCCAGAGCGCGCTGACTGCCTCGCCGCGCGCAAGCGCAACGGTGGCAAAGGCAAACGCGCCCAGAATGGCGACAACCAGCCAGATCAGGTGTTGCCTGACGAAGCTCATGTCGGTCTCCTCGAACCTTGGTCGATGTTGCTGGAAATCCATGCGGGATGTGGGTTCATCCCTGCGGTTTAGCCCCTGCCCCGTTGCAGGGTTGCGCGCCGTCCATTGGCAGGGCGGCGAGGGCGTGTAGTATTTTCCAGCCCGAGCGCCCGCCACAAGCGGAGGACTACGCAGCACGTATCAGTAGTACTACGCAGGCGATGTCATTTCCAATCGAATTTGCACCGGCGGCTTGCGATGTTGCAACGCAAGCCGCGGTGCCCCGCCATGAAGCTCCGCCAGAAGATCCTGCTGCTTGCTGTTGCGCCGCTGACCATCGCCATGCTGGCGATCATGCTGACCGTGCGGCATCAGTCGATTGCGCTGGCGCGGCACGAGCGGCAACTGGTCGAATCGGCCTACCTGCAGGCCAAGGAAACCGAGCTGCGCTCGTACGTGAAGCTCGCGCAGAGCGCCATCGCCCCCCTACTCGCGGCGGGGCGCAACGATGACGCCACGCGCGACGAGGCCATGCGCACCCTCGCCCGCCTCGACTTCGGCACCGACGGCTATTTCTTCCTCTATGACATGCGCGGGCGCAACCTCATGCACCCGCGCCAGCCCGAACTCGTCGGGCGCGACCTGTGGGACCTGACCGACGCCGGCGGCCAGCCCACCATCCAGAAACTCGTGGCAGCCGCACAGGCCGGCGGCGGCTTCGTGCGCTACATGTGGGACAAGCCCTCGACGCACCAGAGCGTGCCCAAGCTCGGCTATGTCGAACCGATTCCGCGATGGGGTTGGATGGTCGGCACGGGCTTGTACCTGGACGACATCGAACAGACCCTGCGCGAGATCGACCGGCGCGCGCAGACCAACATCGACCAGACGCTGGCCTGGGTGGTGGGCATTGCCGCGATCAGCATCCTGCTGGTGGCCGGCAGCGGCCTGGCCCTGAACGTGAGCGACCACCGCCAGGCCGACGCCAAGCTGCGGCAGCTCGCGCAGCAGGTGGTGAAGTCTCAGGAAGACGAGCGGGCGCGCGTGTCGCGCGAGCTGCACGACGGCATCAGCCAGGTGCTCGTGTCGACCAAGCTGCTGCTGGAAACGGCGCACGGTCATCTCGAAACGGCACCGGCCCAGGCGTCGTCGATCGAACGGGCGGCCAGCATGCTGCGGCGCGCGCTCGATCGCCTGAACGGCGCGCTGGGCGAGGTGCGGCGCGTGTCGCACAACCTGCGCCCGGCGCTGCTCGATGATCTGGGTCTGGCGGCCGCGTTGGAGCTGCTCGTGCGCGAAACGCGCGAGGCGCATGAAGATCGCCAGCCCGGTTTTGCGATTGCGCTCGAACTTGTTGGCCCGCCCGTGCAGTTGCCGGACGAGTGCAACACCGCGCTGTTCCGCATCGCGCAGGAAGCCATCTCCAACATCGAGCGCCACGCCACACAGGCCACGCGCATCGGCGTGCTGCTGGAGAACGATCTCGATGCCGTGCGCCTGTCTATCCGCGACGACGGCCCCGGCTTCGATGTGGAATCCGTGCAGGTGGACCCGCAACACGGCATCGGCCTGCGCAACATGCGCGAACGCATGGCCGCACTGGGCGGCACCTGTACCATCGCATCCGGCCCGCACGGCACCGAAGTGTGCGCCGTGCTGCCGCATCTCGTGATCGCTCAACTGGCTTCCGCCCCAGCCTCCTTGCCCGTATGAACATGCAGACACCCGCGCCCGTCAAACTGCTCCTCGTCGACGATCACCCGCTGGTGCGCGATGGTGTGCGCGTGCGGCTGGAGGCCGTGCCGCATTTCGAAGTCGTGGGCGAAGCCGGCGACGCCGATGCCGCCCTGCAGGCCGCGCGCACGTTGTCGCCCGATCTCGCGTTGATGGACATCGGCATGCGCGGCATGAACGGCATCGCGCTCACCGAAAAGTTTGCCGCGGAGTTTCCCGAGATTGCCGTGCTGGTGCTGTCGATGCACGACAACCTGGAATACGTGCGGCAGGTGATCCGCGCTGGTGCGCGTGGCTACGTGCTGAAAGACGCGCCGGCCAGCGAGCTGGTCGAGGCCATCGACGCCGTGCTGGCCGGGCGGCCGTTCTACAGCGCCCAACTGGCGATGCGCATGGCCGAGCAGGCCGTCATGCCCACGCCCATGGAAGCGCTCACGCCGCGCGAACGCGACATCCTCGACGGCATCGCCAAGGGCTATGCCAACAAGCGCATCGCCGATGAGCTGGGCTTGTCCGTGCGCACGGTCGAATCGCATCGCCTGAACCTCAAGCGCAAGCTCGGCATCGAGGGCCAGGCGGAACTGGTGAAGTTTGCGGTGGAGCTGGGGAAAGGACGTTAGGCGCCCGCCATGCCTTCCACGTAGTCGCGCACCATGGCTTCGAACGAGGTGTCGCGGCCGAAGCCCATCGCATCGGCGCGAGCGGTGTCGAAGCGCGCCGGCCAGCTTTGCACGATGGCCTTGATGCGCGCGTCCGGCTCCCAGCGGATGCGTTCGACCGGCGCGTCGCCGGCCACCTTGCGCAGCGCCTCGACCATCTCGCCCACCCGCACGGTGATGCCCGGCAGGTTCAGCGAACGGCGGTTGCCCCACGCCGACGCCGGCAGCGTGTACGCATGCAGCAGCGAGGCCACCACCTGGCGCGGTGAGGCGAGCCACAGCTCGGTCTCGGCCTCCACCGGGCAGATCGCCTCCTCACCCGCCAGCGGCTCGCGGATGATGCCGGATGCAAAGCTCGACGCCGCGCCATTCGGCTTGCCCGGGCGCACGGATACGGTCGGGATGCGCACCGCGCGGCCGTCGATGTAGCCCTTGCGCGCGTACTCGCCCACCAGGAATTCGCCCATCAGCTTCTGCACGCCGTAGGACGCCTGCGGCGTGGCCGCCGTGTCGTCGGTGACGACGGCCGGCAGTTGGCCGCCGAACACCGCCACCGAGCTGGCGAACAGTACACGCGGCGCGCGGCCCGTCTTGGCCTGCTGCGCGCGCAGCGCGTCGAGCAGCGCGCGCGTGCCGTCCAGGTTCACGCGCATGCCGAGGTCGAAATCAGCCTCGGCCGTGCCGCTCACCACGGCGGCCAGGTGGAACACGCCGCCCACGTTTTCGTCGATCACCTGGGCGATCAGTGCGGGGTCCGATGCATCGCCCGTCACATAACGCACGCGCGGGTCGGCAATCTGGCCGGCCACCTGATCGAGCACGATGAAGGTGTCGACCGGCTGCACGGTGCCATCCGGGCCGGGCAGGCCGGGTTGCTGGAGCAATGCCGCCAGCACGCGCTGGCCGAGGAAACCGGCGCCGCCGGTGATGACGATGTTCATGGTGTCTCCTGGTTTCGGATGCCCGCCCGGCATGCGCGCCTGACGAGATTTGATGAATACCCTCGGGTAAACGTGGATGAAGCGCTCCGTTTCAACTTGTATGATGACACGACGAATTTACGGTTGCCAAGCCACACACGCACCATGTTTGAACGACTCGACGCCGCGCCCTCCCTGTCCGACCGCGTGGCCCAGACCCTGATGGACAAGATCGATGCCGGCGAGCTGCGCCGCGGCGAACGCATGCCGTCCGAAACCGTGCTTGGGCAGGAATTCGGCGTCAGCCGCACGGTGATCCGCGAGGCCATCTCGCGCCTGCGCCACGAAGGCGTGGTCGAGGCGCGCCAGGGCAGCGGCGTGTACGTCACGCAGCAGGCTGGGCTCAAGCCGCTGCGCATCGACGCGGCGCAGGCCGGGTCGATCGACGCCGTGCTGCACATCATCGAGCTGCGCCGCGCGCTGGAAGCCGAAGGCGCCGCGCTGGCCGCCCAGCGCCGAACCGACGCGCAGATGATCGAGATCAACACGGCGCTCGACAGCATCGACGCCGCCGTGGCGGCCGGTGGTGACGGTGTGACCGAAGACCTGCGCTTTCACCACGCCATCGCAGCGGCCAGCGGCAACCCGTTCCTGGTGCAGGCGCTCGGCTTCTTCAGCCAATACCTGGAAGAGGCGATTGGCGTGACGCGCAGCAACGAAGCGCGCCGCGAAGACTTCGCCCGCCAGGTGCGCGACGAGCACCGCGCGATGGTCGAGGCCATTCGCGCCCGTGACGCGCTTGCCGCGCGCAATGCTGCGCAGACCCACATGTTCAATGCCGCACGTCGCCTGGCCGAAGGCCGCAGCGAGGTGACGAAATAAGCGGCGCAAAACTGATTTCAGGAGTTTCCACATGACGCAATCCACGGCTGGCCGAACGGTCGGCGTGATCGGCCTGGGCGCAATGGGCCTGGGCATCGCCAAGACCCTGCGCCACAACGGCTATACCGTCTACGCCTGCGATGCGCGCCCCGGCGCGGCGGCGGAGTTCGCCAAGGAAGGCGGCGTGGCCTGCGCCTCGCCCGCCGAGGTGGCTACCCACGCTGATGTGGTGGTCTCGGTGGTCGTCAATGCCGCGCAGACCGAGTCGGTGCTGTTTGGCGAGAACGGCGCGGCGGCTGCCATGAAGCCGGGCAGCGCGTTCGTGATGTGTTCCACGGTGGACCCGAACTGGTCGATCGCGCTGGAAGCGCGCCTGGCGCAAGGCGGCATCCTGTACGTGGACGGCCCGATCTCGGGCGGTGCGGCCAAGGCCGCTTCGGGCCAGATGACGATGATGACTTCGGCCACGCCGGCAGCCTACGCCGCTGCAGGCGATGTGCTCGACGCGATGGCCGGCAAGGTCTACCGCCTGGGTGACAAGGCCGGTGCGGGCAGCAAGGTCAAGATCATCAACCAGTTGCTGGCTGGCGTGCACATCGCCGCTGCGGCTGAAGCGATGGCGCTGGGCCTGCGCGAAGGCGTGGCGGCGGATGCGCTGTACGAAGTCATCACGAACAGCGCGGGCAACAGCTGGATGTTCGAGAACCGCATGGCCCACGTGCTGGCCGGCGATTACACGCCGCTTTCTGCCGTCGACATCTTCGTCAAGGACTTGGGCCTCGTGCTCGATACAGCGCGCGCGACCAAGTTCCCGCTGCCGCTGGCGGCCACCGCGCACCAGATGTTCATGCAGGCGTCCACCGCCGGGTATGCGAGGGAAGACGACGCCGCCGTCATCAAGATCTTCCCGGGCATCACGCTGCCGGAGAAAAAGGCATGAACGCCGCCATCAAGCTCGGCTGCATTGCCGACGACTTTACCGGCGCCACAGACCTTGCCAACAACCTCGTGCGCGCGGGCATGCGCGTGGTGCAGACGATCGGCGTGCCGCAGGGGCCGCTCGACGTGGAGGCCGATGCGGTGGTCGTCGCGCTCAAGTCGCGCACGATTCCGGTGGCCGACGCCGTGGCGCAATCGCTGCACGCGCTGGAGTGGCTGAAGGCGCAGGGCGCGCAGCAGATCTACTTCAAGTACTGCTCCACCTTCGACAGCACGCCGCAAGGCAACATCGGCCCCGTGACGGATGCGCTGATGGACGCGCTGGGCACCGACTTCACCATCGCCACGCCGGCGTTTCCGGACAACAAGCGCACGGTATTCAAGGGCTACCTGTTTGCGGGCGACGTGCTGCTCAACGAGAGCGGCATGCAGAACCACCCGCTCACGCCCATGACCGACCCCAACCTCGTGCGCGTGCTGCAAGCGCAGACGCGCCGCAAGGTGGGGCTGATCGACTACGCCACTGTCGCGCAGGGTGCGGCCGCGATCCGCGTGCGCATTGACGCGCTCAAGGCCGAGGGTGTGGGCATGGCCATCGTCGATGCGGTGTCCAACGAAGATTTGCTGCGCTTGGGGCCGGCGCTGGCCGACCTGCCGCTCGTCACCGCCGGTTCCGGCGTGGCGATTGCGCTGCCGGCCAACTTTGGCTTGCAGCCGACCAGCACGGCCGCTGCCCTGCCCGCCCCGGCGGGTTTGCAGGCGGTGGTGTCGGGCAGTTGCTCTGTGGCGACGAACCGGCAGGTGATGCACTTCATTGAAACGGGCCGCCCGGCGCTGGCCATCGACCCGCTGCGCATTGCCGCTGGCGTTGACGTGCGCGCCGAAGCGCTGGCCTGGGCCAAGGACAAACTTGCGCAAGGTCCGGTGCTGATCTATTCGACCGCCGAACCGGCTGCCGTCAAGGCGATTCAAGGCCAGCTCGGCGTGGACAGGGCGGGCGAGATGGTGGAGCACACCATCGCCGGCATCGCACGCGGGCTGGTCGAGCTGGGCGTGCGCCAGCTCGTGGTGGCCGGCGGCGAGACCTCTGGCGCGTGCGTGCAGGCGCTGGAGATCGAACAGATGCGCATCGGCGGCCAGATCGACCCCGGCGTGCCGTGGTGCCATGCCGCATCGCCTGCCGCGAAGGATGGCGATGGGCTGCACATCACGCTCAAGTCGGGCAACTTCGGTACGGTCGATTTCTTCGAGAAGGCATTCGCGCAACTGAAGGACGCGGCAGCATGAGCGCGGCTGACATCGCCAACGAGAACGCCCTGCGCGAAGAGATCGCGCGCGTGGGCCAGAGCCTCTATGCGCGTGGCTACACCGTCGGCACGGCCGGCAACATCAGCGCACGGCTGCCGGATGGCTGGTTGATCACGCCCACCGACGCATGCCTCGGCACGCTGGACCCGGCGCGCATCGCCAAGGTCAGCACGGCGGGCGAATGGGTCAGCGGCGACAAGCCCTCGAAGACGCTCGCCCTGCATCGCGGCATCTACGATCGCAACGCCGACGCGCACGCCGTGGTGCATACGCATTCGACGCATCTGGTGGCACTCACGCTGGCCGGCGTCTGGCGCGAAGCCGACGTGCTGCCGCCCATCACGCCGTACTACGTGATGAAGGTCGGCCATGTGCCGCTCATCACGTATCAACGACCGGGGCATCCGGATGTGGCGGCGCAGATTGCCGCGTTGGCCACTGACGTGCGCGCCGTGCTGCTTGACCGACTGGGCCCCGTGGTGTGGCACAGCTCGGCCTCGAACGCGGCTTATGCGCTGGAAGAACTGGAAGAAACCGCCAAGCTTTGGCTGATGACGGAGCCGAAGCCCGCACCGCTGTCCGATACGCAGATCGACGAGCTGCGACAGACGTTCGGGGCCCGCTGGTAGCGCCTGCTGCACGGCCCATATAAAACCTAGATTGGAGACCACATGAATACCTCCACCGCCACCACGGCGGCGTTGCACACGCACGCCGTTTCAAAGGAAGACAGCGTCTACGCGCGCGTGTCACGCCGCATCGTTCCACTCATCATGCTGTGCTACGTGGTTGCGTATCTCGACCGCGTGAACGTCGGCTTTGCCAAGCTGCAGATGTCGCAGGCGTTGAATTTTTCCGAGACGGTGTACGGCCTGGGTGCCGGCATCTTTTTCATTGGCTACTTCCTCTTCGAGGTGCCGAGCAACCTGCTGATGAACAAGATCGGCGCGCGCATCTGGATCGCGCGGATCATGATCACCTGGGGCCTGATCTCGGCGGCCTTTGCGTGGGTGCAGACGCCGACGCAGTTCTACGTGATGCGCTTCCTGCTCGGCCTGGCCGAAGCCGGCTTCTATCCGGGCATCATCCTGTACCTCACGTACTGGTATCCGTCGCACCGCCGCGCGCGCATCGTGGCGATGTTCATGGCGGCCATTCCCATCTCGGGCATCTTCGGCAACCCGCTCTCGGGCTGGATCATGAGCGCGTTTCACGATAGCGGCAGCTGGCAAGGCTGGCAGTGGATGTTCGTGATCGAAGCGATTCCCGCCGTGCTGGTCGGCCTGCTGGTGCTGTGGAAATTCGATGACAGCATCCGCAAGGCGAAGTGGTTGAACGAGGAGGAGAAGCAGATCCTCGAAGCCAACATTGCCGCAGACAACAAGGGCAAGACCGAGCACACAGGCATTGGCAAGGTGTTCTCCGACCCGCGCGTGTGGATGATGAGCCTGATCTACTTCGCCTTCGTGATGGGCCAGTACGGGCTGACGTTCTGGATGCCGACGTTGGTGAAGAATGCCGGCGTGAAGGACACGTTGATGGTGGGCGTACTTTCTGCGATTCCGTACGTCTGCGCGGCGATCACCATGGTGCTGATCGGCCGCAGCGCCGATGCACGCCGCGAGCGCCGCTGGCATCTGGTCGTGCCGGCGATGATGGGCGCGGTGGGGTTTGCGGTGGTGGCAACGGCGGGCAACAACGTGGCGTTGTCGATCGTGTTCCTGTCACTCGCGGCTTCCGGTGTGCTGACCTGCGCGCCGCTGTTCTGGTCGCTGCCGACGGCCTTCCTGCAAGGTACGGCCGCTGCTGCCGGCATTGCCGCCATCAACTCGGTGGGCAACTTGGCCGGCTTCGTCAGCCCCTATATGATCGGTGCGCTCAAGGACATGACCGGCAGCACCGCCGCCGGGATGTACGCGCTGGCCGGCGTGCTGGTGCTCGGCTGCATCGCCGTGTTGCGTACGCCAGCCAAGTTGGTCAATAAATAAGCAATCGTATTTCGAGGTCTGTTATGCCGCGCTTTGCCGCCAACCTGTCCATGATGTATCAGGAGCACGCGTTCCTCGACCGCTTTGCCGCTGCGGCAAAGGACGGCTTCGAGGGCGTGGAGTTCCTCTTCCCCTACGATTTCGACAAGGCCGAGATTCGCGCCCGCCTTGACGGTGCGGGCCTCAAGCAGGCGCTGTTCAACGCCCCGCCCGGCGACTGGGCGGGCGGCGAGCGCGGCATTGCATCGCTGCCGGGCCGTGAAGAGGAATTCAAGCGCGGCATTGCCACTGCGCTGGAGTACGCACAGGTGCTCGGCAATACACGCCTGCACGTGATGGCCGGCCTGCTGCCCGCCGGCGCAGACCGCGCACGCCATCAGGCCACCTACGTGAGCAACGTCGCATACGCCGCACGTGAAGCCGCCGGCGCGGGCATCACCATCGTGCTCGAGCCGATCAACACGCGCGACATGCCGGGCTTCTTCCTCACGCACCAGGCGCAGGCGCACGCGGTGTGCAAGGAGATCGGCGCGCCCAACCTGAAGGTGCAGTTCGACCTGTACCACGCGCAGATCATGGAGGGCGATCTGTCGGTCAAGCTCAAGCAGTACGTGGGCGAGGGCGGTGTCGGTCATGTGCAGATTGCCGGCGTGCCCGATCGCCACGAGCCGGACGAGGGCGAGCTGAACTACCCGCACCTGTTTGCGCTGATGGATACGCTGGGCTACGACGGCTGGGTCGGCTGCGAGTACCGTCCGCGTGCCGGCACGAGCGAAGGGCTGGGGTGGCTCAAGCGTTGGCGCGAGAGCCAGCGCTGATTCGGCATCGGGCCAACGTGAAACGGCCGGAGCTGCGTGGGCAGCCCGGCCGTTTTTCCCTGGTCGATGCGTGACCCGTTCAACCGGGGTGGCACTGTGCTTGCGCGCGCAGCGCGTCACGGGTCGCCACGCAGGATTGGGCCACACCGACGATAGCGGGGCCGCCGCGCACGACCAGACGCGGTCGCAAGGGCGTGCCGATGCCACCAAGGCCTATCTGGTGGGCGCCGGTATTGCGGCGGATCGGTTGACGGCCCTGGCGTTTGGCGCGACCAAGCCGCTGGCGCCGAACGACTCCGAAACCCACCGCGCACAGACTCGGCGGGTGCAGATCATCAAGCGTTAAGCCAACGTGGCGTGCTGGTTCGCCCCACGCGCTGCACGGCCCAGGTGCGGCGTCTCATACGCCAGATGTCGCGCATTACCGCCGATGACTGCAGTGCCGAGCGTGGCGGCCAGCGTGACTGGTTCGCTGGCGTCGTGCTGGGGCATGAGCCGATAGCCCGCACCGCGTACGGTCTGGATCAGCCCAGCGCACGGGGTGCCTTCCAGCGCCACACGCAGCTTGCGGATATGGACGTCGACAGTGCGTTCGCCCACGAACACGTTGTTGCCCCAGACGCGGTCGAGCAATTGGGTGCGCGAATGCACGCGCTGCGGATGCATCGCCAGGAAATGCAGCAGACGGAACTCAAGCGGGCTGAGCGCGATCGGCTGCGAACCGTGCGCGGTTTGGACTTCCACGCCCAGCGTCAGCGGGTCCAGGCGCAGGCCGTGGGCGCGGACCACGTCGTCGGTTGGCGGTGTCTGTTGGCGGCGCAGCACGGCGCGGATGCGCGCGAGCAGCTCGCCCGTATCGCACGGGCTGACCACGTAGTCGTCTGCACCGGCATCGAGCGCGGCGATTTTGGAAAGCGCATCGGCCTGGTGTGACATCACGATCACGGGCAGCTTGCTCGTGCGCACGTCGGCACGCAGCGCCATCAGCCATGCTTGTTGTTGCGCCTGCCAGCCTGCGCCCAGCACCAGGTCGGGCAACACGGTTTGCATCAAGTCCTGCGCCTGTGCCAATCCGGTCGCACGCAGTACGTGGTGGCCGCCGTCATGCAGCAACAGCGATAGCTGTTCGCGCTGTGACTGGTCCTGATCGACCAGCAAAATCTGATGACCCATTCCAACCTCCCGTTTGATCTACCCACTCCGTTAGCAAGCCAGCGTGCTTGCATGGGTCGCCCGTTGATGGGTTCTAGGTTGCATGCAGGCGCCGCGGCCGTGGCGAACGCGTGCGTCATCTCAGCAATCGATTGCGGCGCTTTCGTTTTTATTGATGGCACTGTGGCTGCGCGCGCAGTGCGTCGCGGGTTGCCGCGCAGGATTGGGCCAGACCATCCTTGTTCGGATTGGCTCGCCAGCGGGCGCGGACTCCCTCCATTTCCTTGGGAAGCGCATCACGCAGTCGCTGGGCGGCTGCGGACTGGCCCGCGCGTTCAATGTTCGCAGCCATGGTTTCCGTGCAAACGCGGTGAGCCTGTTCCGCTTCAATACATTCCTTGGGCAGATCATTGTCCTTACCCACCGCAGGGACGGTGACATCACGGTTGGCGACGTCTTCTTTCTTGGTGCAGGCACCCAGCAGCGCCACCAGGGCAAGCGACAGGCATACAGATCGCAAGCGGTTGGAATCCATTGTTTCTCCTTGGGTGTTTGTCTGATGTTGAATCAATGCAGGCTCGCCGCGTACGTGCGAAGGTTCCGAGCCGCGGGTGGGGCGTCGCTCGCTCCTGGGTGCGGAGCCGTCAGCCATTCGGTGCGTACCTTACGTGCAGCGCGCTCATGTGATGGGCTTGCCTCGTCCCGCTGCTGATATCGGCGATACAGCGATAGCACGCGCGGGACGTAATCCTGCGTCTCAGCGTACGGCGGAATGCGCATCCCATGGCGTTCGACGGCGCCTTCCCCGGCGTTGTAGGCCGCCAGTGCCAACGATATATCGCCATAGCGGCCGAGCAGATAGCGCAGGTGTGCCGCTCCGGCCTGTACGTTCCGGCGCGGATCGCGCAGATCACCGTTGCCGTAGCGGCTGGCGGTGGTCGGCATCAGTTGCATCAACCCGATCGCCCCTTTAGGGGAGAGAGCCTGAGGGTTGAATCCGGACTCGGCGTGAATGACAGCGAGCAGCAGGGCGGGGTCAAGGCGATTGTCTTCGGCCGCTTGTTCGACGACCGGTAGCACCGGTGCCATGTCGGACAAGGAGCGTGGTCGATCGCCAAGGCCGGGTGTCGCTCCGCGGCGGAACGCCACCAGCGAGCCAGGAAGGCCGATGAACGGTACCGCGGGAGCCTCGCCTGCAGCGTCGTGTGGCTGCGCCACCGCGAGCTCGGACGTGCCGCTGGCCGCGCCGGCTGCCATGCTGGCGTCGTTGATGGGACGCGTGTTCGGACGCTTGTAGAGGGCGCCTGACGACGGCTGCAGATTGGCTCGTCCGAGCCCTTGCGATGTGCCGGCTGTCGACGCGCCGCCGCTGAGCCATAGCACACCGCCTGCACGGACCGTTTCCACGCCGGCCTGCACGCCGGATGTGCCGCATGCGAGGCAGATCCCCAGGACCGCCAGACCGGTAAAGCGCGGTGGCACGGCGAACGCCTTGATCATTGGCGCGCGACCTCCACGCGCCGGTTCTGTGCGCGGCCGGCCGGCGTGGTGTTGGGAGCCACCGGGCGGCTAGCGCCAAAGCCCTGTGCAGTCAGACGATCGCCCGGGATACCCGCATTGATCAGGTACTGGCGCACGCTGGCAGCGCGACGTTGCGAGAGATCCTGGTTGTGCGCGTCGCCGCCGGAGTTGTCGGTATGACCTTCAATCGTGAGCTTCCAGTCGGGGTGTGCCTTGGCGGCCTTGACCACATTGTCCAGAGCGGGGTGGCTGTCGGTGCGCAGGGTATCGGCATCGAGATCGAAGTTCACGCCGTAAAGCGTGATGTGCTTGTCCTGTTCCAGCGCTTTGCCCACCGGGTCTGAATCCAGGCCCGGGCAGGTGCCCTGATAGGCGGCCGTTTTCCAGCCCACGCTGGACACGGCATTCCTGAACACTGTCGTTTGTGCCGTAGCGGTGGCGGGAAACTCGAGCACTGCCGCACGATCGCCTTCGGGGTTGAAGCTCACCACGCCGCGCCATGATTGCTTGCCGCCGTCACGAAGGTAGCGCAGATAGCCGTTCGGTTCCACGCCGCCTTCAAAGGTGCCGCTGATGTTACGCACCTTCAGCTTGCCGTGGCTGACGTCACCGTCGCCATAGCAGCCGCGCACCGTGGCGCCGTCCTGCTTCATCGCCACGAACCCGCTCACGTCGAAACCGTTACCGAACTGGTAAACACCCGTCACATCGCGAGCCTTGGGTTCCGCCTGAGCGGGTTCAGCCAGCGCCGCAAACTGCTGCAGGCTGACGGTGCCGCCGGCTCCGCCCGAGATCACCAGGCGGATCCAGTGTGCGCCGGCGGGTTTGTCGAGCTTGACCGTATTGGAGACGTTCTTGTCCCCGCTGATCGGCGGCAAGTCGGCGTCATACACGGTCTGCCATGGGCCGCTCTGGCCTTGCTCGGAAAACTGCACCTGTGCGTGGCGGGCTGACGAGGCTTCACCCAGCCGGTCGAAGCGCAGTTGCTGGATCGTGGCCGGTGCGGCCAGAGCGATGACGGCCTCGTAACTATCGCCGTTGGATACGACGCCGACAGAGTCCGGGATTTCGTTCAGCATGGGAACCCAGGCTGAGCTGTCACGCGGCTTGTTGATGACGAAGGCGCCCTGAGACAGCCCAGCGACGTTCACCAGTTGATGCTCCGAGGCTGGTGCTGAAGCGGGCTGCGTGGATGCGGGGACTGATGCGGAAGTAGGGGCTGAGGCCTCTGCAACAGGCGCCGGCGCGCTGGCCTCAGCCGCAGGTTGCTGGGGCGTCTTGCGCTTGCAGCCAGTTACGCTCGCTGTGACGAGCACCACGGCGGTCAGTGCGATGACGGTGCGGGAAAAAGTCGGGCGGGAGGTGGACAACGACAGACTCCTTGATTGATGCACGCAGCACATCCAGGTTCGATGTCCTGCGGTATTTCTGGGGGGCTACGGCTGTGGTGCGCGCGTGTTGCGCACCAGCACGTCAATTTGGTCCAGCGTGCGGCTGATGGCCTCTTCCAGTGGGGCCAGCTTCTCGGGCGGTGTTTCCTCGAGCAGCGCACGATTGTATGCGGCGATCTGATCCTGCAACACCGCCTCGGTCACACGTAGCCGCTTGCGAACAGGGGTGGCTCCATCCTTGGGAATGCCGTCGCCGCCGGCATCCTCTGCTGCGTCCGGCAGAATCGAGACGTTGTCGCGTATAGGAAGACGGCCATCCTCCGCGCTCGCTTTTTCCTGCAGCGGACGCAAGGGCTCCGTGCCCGCCGATCTGGCTGTTTGTTGATCCGGGCGCGCATTGACCGGCGCAGTGGCGCGAGTCGCCTTGCTCGGGCCGCTTCCGGCAGTATCTGATGTACGGGCAAGCGGTGGCACAGTCTTGGCCTGTCGCCCAGTGATCATCTCGACGCCCTCACTGTGTCGCACGTCCACGGCAGCGTGCGCAGCCGCCTGCGCGATCGCGCCAGCAGCGGCAAGGAGAATCACCCGCAACATCTTCAGCCTCCTTGGTACGGCGTCTGCATCCGCACGATCGCCTCGGATTCGAGCGGAATTCGCCACGTACCTTCAACGGCCGACAGCGCGTAGCACGCGTTGGGCGCCAGCGGAATCTCGGTGCCGGGCGCGCCGGTGCTATAGATGTCGTTGATCTTGTTCATCAGCGAGAAGATGGTGCGGTTGGCAAACGGCACATACATCTCATAGCAGTACGTCACGCGAATCTTGAGCAGGTTGGCATCCTGGATGGTCAGCCCCGAGCTCGCTCCAACCGAGGTGTTGCGAAACATCAGCGTGTCATTGGGAATCTGCTGCACGTTGGCGCCGGCATATTCACCGGTGCGGCCGAAATCCTGCATTGCCGCGCTGGTCGGGTTGATGACGTCGATCTGGTACGACCCGGGCTTCATGAGGTCGAGGTTGCTCGCCAGCAGAGCCTGCTGCTGGCCGACCAGGCTGGATGTGCGCGCATACAGCGGCGCCAGCCCGCGTGCCAGGCCGGATTTCATGGCGTTGCTCTTGCCGTTGTTGAGCGCACCGGCACGCGCGGCCTGCAGCGCGGCGTAGTCGAGCGTGGACTTCGCCTGATACAGCAGGCCGAACTGCAGGATGCCCAGGCACAGCAGCAGCAGGATCGGTAGCACGATGATGAATTCCACCATGCTGGCGCCAGCTGTGTGACGCTTGCAGACCAGTGCGCGATGAGCGATCGCAGGCATCATTGCCCCCCTTCGAATCGGAGCTGTTGTCCCGGCTGCAGGCCAAGGCCAACAGCCCGGCCCGCACGCAGCTCCACCACAGCGGCGGCGCGCCAGTGCAGGCGGAAGCGGTTGGGCCGGACCGTGTCGTGCACGGACAGCACCGTGCCGTTGCTGGACAGGAATACGACGTCGATCGGCATGCGCATCCCAACAGTGTGCACGGCGTTGCACGGCGCAATCCACAGCGCCTGCTGCGCGCTTAGCCCATCGCGCCCGAGCAGGCCGCGCATGCGCTCCAGCGGGCGGTCTGCCAGCTCGGCGTCGGCACACAGCGGCTCGCGCTCGCGCAGCAGGATTCCGCGCTTCACAGCAGGCCCTCCTGCATGAACTTCATGACGATCGGGAAACCCAGCACGATGAACGTCACCGGAAAGATGAACACCACCAGCGGGAAGATCAGCTTGACCGGCGCTTCCATGGCCTGCTTTTCGGCGCGCTGGAAACGTTCGGTGCGGCGCTGCTCGGACTGAAAACGCAGCGTCGCTGCCAGGCCGGAGCCCATGCGCTCGGCCTGGATCACGGCGCCGACGAAGTTGGTGATTTCCTTCATGCGCAGACGGTCGTCCATTCGGCGCAGGGCTTCGGATCGGTTCAGGCCCGCTTTCAAGTCGCGCAGCACGTGCTCGAACTCGCGACGCAATGTGCCGTCGGGCCCCTTTTCCACCGCATGCGTCATGGCGCCGTTGATGTTCAGACCCGCTTCCACGCTGAGTGTGAGGAAGTCCAGGAAGACCGGCAACTGCTTGATGACCTGCACCATGGTGCGACGACGCACATCACGCAGCCACAGGCGCGGGTAGAAAAAGCCGCCAAGCATCGCCAGCAGCAGCGTGGGCAACGAGAACATGTCCAGGCCGAGCATCATCAGGAACAGCAGCACCCCGAACAGCAGGGCCGACACGATGCTGAGCGCGATGAACTGTCGCGCCGACATCAGGAACGACATGCCGGTCAGCCGCAACTGTTCCTGCGAACGAGAAAGAACAGGCTTCGGAACCGCCCACAGGAAGTGATGTTCGACAAACTGCACCGCCGGCCACAGCGTGCGCAGCGATTTGGGCAATGGGTCGAGGTAGTCCCGGTTCTCGTTGGGCACGGCACGCGTCAGGCGCGTCGTGGAATAGATCAACAGACCCACCATCAGCACCGTGGCCAGACAGATCACGAAGATCACTAACACCTGCATGTTCTCACCCGTTCCTTCTTACACGTCGATGTGGGTAATCTTCTTGATCGCCTGGTAGCCTATGAATTCCATCACGCCGATGACCAGCAGCACTCCCCAGCCGATGGCTGAGTCGAATAGCGGGGCCATGGCTTTGGGTTCCATGTGACGCAGCACGAAGATCAGGAAGATCGGCAGCCCCGTCATCACCCAGCCTTGCATCTTGCCCTGCGCGGTGAGCGAGCGGATCTTGCCTTCCATCTGCTGCTTTTCGCGCAGCGTTCGGGCTACCGATTCCAACGTTTCCGCCAGGTTGCCGCCCACTTCGCGCGAGATGGAGATGGCCGCCGTCACCATCAGGAAATCCGAGACCGGGATGCGGCGCTCCATGTTGCGCAGCGCCACCGGCAGATCCACGCCCAGGCGGATCTCGCGCAGGAGCAGGTCGAACTCCTGCGAGATTGGCGGGCGCGATTCCTGCGCGACGCTTTCCAGCGCGATCGGGAAGCTCGCGCCGGCGCGCAGCGCGCCCGACATCATCAACAGCGCATCGGGCAACTGGCTTTCGATGTCGTGCAGACGCTTGGTGCGCATGCGGCCCACCCATAGGCGCGGCAACATGAAGGCCAGCGGCACCGACACGGCGGTAAACAGCACGTTCTGCGAGATCAGGTAGACCACCAGCGGCAGCACGAACACCGCCAGTGCGCTCAAGCCCGCAACCTGCTGCGTATTGATGAAGATGAAGAGGTCGGCCAGGTTGGACTCCACCTCGGTGGCCACCCGCTGCGTACGCTTCATGAACCACGTCTTGCCGTGGAACAGCGCGCCCCACGCCAGGAAGATCATGACGGCAAACACCAGCACCAACACAACGATGATTTCCATCGCCCGCTCCTACGGCTGCTCGCCAAAGATGCTGGTATCCACCGGAATGCCGCGGCGGATCAGGTCTTGGTAGAAGTCGGGGATGTAACTGGTCGATACGAACCGGCCCTTCACGCGGCCGTCGCTGCCATAGCCCTCTTCCTTGAACACGAACACATCCTGCAACTGCACCACACCGGTTTCCATGCCGCTGACTTCGGTGATGTACGTCACACGGCGCGAGCCGCATGAGAAGCGCGTCTGCTGCACGATGATGTCCACTGCCGAGCACACCTGTTCGCGGATGGCCTGCACCGGCAGGTCCAGGCCCGCCATCAGCGTCATCACCTCCAGACGGGACAAGCAATCACGCGGCGAGTTGGCGTGCGCCGTCGTGAGCGAGCCGTCGTGGCCGGTGTTCATGGCCTGCAGCATGTCGAGTGCTTCGCCGCCGCGGCACTCGCCCACCACGATGCGGTCGGGGCGCATCCGCAAGCAGTTCTTCACCAGATCGCGGATGGTCACGGCGCCCTTGCCTTCCATGTTGGGTGGCCGCGCTTCCAGCGAGACGAGGTTGGGCTGCGCGAGCTGCAGTTCCGCCGCGTCTTCCACCGTGACGATGCGTTCGTCTTCGGGAATGAAGTTCGACAGCACGTTGAGCAGTGTCGTCTTGCCCGAACCCGTACCACCCGAGATCACGATGTTGGCGCGGCGTTCCACGGCCACGCGCAGGAACTCCACCATCTGCGGCGACAGCGAGCCGAATTGCACTAGGTCGCTGCCCTGCAGCTTGCGCTTGGAGAACTTCCGGATCGTAATGTTGGGGCCCTTGAGTGCCAGCGGCGGGATCACCGCGTTGACCCGCGAGCCGTCCTTCAGACGCGCGTCGACCATCGGCGACGATTCGTCGATGCGTCGTCCTAGCGGCGCAACGATGCGCTCGATGGCGCCCAGCACTGCGCGGTCGTCGGTAAAGATCACCGACGACTGCGCAAGGCGGCCGCTGCGCTCGATGAAGATCTCGTCATGCCGGTTCACCATGATTTCGGTGACGGCTTCGTCTTCCAGCAACTCTTCGAGCGGCCCCAAACCGATCACTTCGTCGAAGACGCTCTTCTTGAGCACGTCGCGCGGAATCGTCGGCGTGTTGTAGCGGGCGTCTGCCGCGAGGATTTCGTCGAGCAGGCCGCCCACGATCTTGCGCAGCTCGTCTTCTTCCATGCGTGCCACGTTGACGCGGCGCAAGTCCATGGCGTTGATGAGCGCCTGGTGCGCGGCCTTGCGCAGCTCGATGCCGTGCGGGCTGTTGATCGGGGAGAGCACCTCCTCGCGGGTGGCCTTGTGCGTGTCGCGCGCGGGCGGGGACGACACGGCGGGCGCAGGGGCTGGCGTCGGTGCCGGGGGGCGGGCTGCAACGGGCGCCGCATGGCTCACTGGCTGCGCTACTGGAACTGGCGTGGCTTGGGCTGGCGGCACCTGGCGTACCGGGGCCGGTGCAGCCGCGCTCGGTGCATGCGCCATGGCGTTGACGTACGCCTGCGCACTGCCGGCAACGGAGGCATGACTTGTGCTGCCGTTGTTCAGGCCATTCAGGCCGTTCGCACCGTGTACACCATTGACGTCAGGCACACCGTTGCCCGGCGGGACGATGTCGGCCCGCTGGCCCTGCTCCTGCATGACCGACAGCAGATAACTGCCGATCTCGATCTTGTCGGAAGGCGTCAGCGGACCATAGGACGTGACCGGGTTGCCGTTGATCAGCGTGGACGCGATGCCACCTTCGTCCTCCAGGTAGTAGCGCCCTTCACGGTTGAGGATCTTGGCGTGCAGCTTGCCGATCAAGAACCCCTTGAGCACGATGTCGCAGCTCGGGTCCTTGCCGATGGTGCAGGCTTGGCCGATCTGGCGGACTTCGCTGCTGCCGTCCCGTCCGGTGATGGTGAGTCTCAGCATGACAAGTCCTTCAGCCGCCCTGATAGGCGTCGCTCTTTACGCTGTTGGGCGACGGCTGCAGCAGACGCTCGTGGTTTTCGCGGCGGTCAACTTCCTTCTCGCGGCGGCTGTCGATCTCGGGCAACGGGCTCGGATCGCCGTTTTCGTAGCGGTAGTTGCGATTGATGCTTTCCGCTCGGTCCATCAGGTTGTTGGTGGGCGGCGTATTCGGGTCATAGATCATCGGCGTGACGAAGATGACCAGATCGCTCTTGTTGTTACGGAAGTTGGTCGACTTGAACAGCTGCCCCAGCACCGGGATCTCGCCCAGCAGCGGCACCTTGTCGATGGCGTTGCTGGCCTGCGAAGACACCAGCCCCGAAATGGCGATGGTCTCGCCGGGGCGCAGCGTCAGTTCCGACGAGGTGCGGCGCGTCAGGAATGCCGGGTAGCCGCCAAACGACACCGACGGATCGATCTGGCTGATCTCAGTGCCCAGGGACGTGGTGATGACGTTGTCGCCGTCCACCGCCGGTTTGACCTCGAGCTTGATGCCGTACTGCTTGTAGATGACCGTCTGCGAGCCGAACGCGCCGGCGATCGGGATTGGCACTTCACCACCGGCCAGGAAGTCGGCCTTGCCGCCGCTGCGCGTGTTCAGCTCGGGGGCCGCCAGCACGTAGGCCTCGCCCTTGCTCACAGCGAGGTTGATCTTGGAGAAGATTGACGTGGCGATCCCCACGAAGAATCCGCTGCCGGCACCATTGACTGTTCCGGGTGTGCTGTCGAAGGGGCTGCCGATCAGGGGCGGCAGCGTGCCGTAGCGGCCCGTCCGAGCCAAGCTGTTGGCGAAGGAGGCCTGCGGGCCATTGATTTGCTGGTCCCAGGCGATGCCGATGTTCTCCAGCCCCGTCTTGGTGATTTCCATGATCTGCACCTTGAAGTGCACGGCCTTCTTGAGGGGGCCGCCGTCTTCTGAGCGGATCAGATTGGTGACCATCTGGTAGCGGTCCGTGACCTGCTTGAGGTCTGCAGCCCGATCCGGATGAATGAACCCGTTGAGCACGATCGTGTTGCCGCGCTGCGTGACTTCCAGCTTGCGCACGAAAGGCGAGAGCGTGCTGCGCAGTTGTTCTGCCGTATCGCTCAAATCCTGATCCGTCACACGCAGGCGTACGTTCATCGCGATGCCCGCTTCATTCCAGATCACCATGTTCGTGACGCCCGCTTTCTCCGCCAGCAGGATCAACTTCTTGTCGGCCACGGTACTGCTGACCAGTGCGCCATCGCCCACGGCTACACGCTTGATGGTGCCGGGCACGTCGATGATGCGGACCTCCCCCTTGAAGAGGACGAGTTCATAGACTGATTTGCCTGTGACCGAAATGGACGCGGGCTTGGTGCCGGGAATGCCGCGCACCACCCCCGTTGGATCGGGGGCGCCGTGGTCTGCCGTGGTGGCCGACCCAGCCGCGGGCGCCAGCGCGATGCCGGATGCCAGCACAAGAACCCTACCCTGTTTGGCCGCTCGGGCGGCGGCTCTTTGATCAGTGGACATGCAATCGCTCTGCAATCGAAGAATCGGTTGAGGAAGAGAGCGCCGTGAGTCGCTGGCCTGAAAACGAACGCCTTGGCCCCGCTTCACTGCGATCTGTGAGGGGCTCAGTTACCTTGCTGTTGGACCGTGCCGGCCCCAACCAGCGCGCTCGTCAATCGGTCCATGCTGGCTTGCTGCGCGGCTGCGAGCTTTTGCGAGGCGGCCAGCGCAGCATCTGTGCGGATGTTGGCCGCAGCATTGCCGTTTGCCATCGGGAGTTCCGGCGCATTCGGCAGCGAGGAAATCAGCTTGCCGTGGGTATTGCCCACGATGTACTGAACGACATCGCTATCGACATCATCCGAAAACAGCGATCGCTCTTGAACCGCAATCTGAGGCGTCGCTCGCTTGTCCGCAGCATTGCGTAGCACCGCACGCAGATTGCCGACCTTCTGGGCCAGCGAGATGCGCGCTGCCTGCTCGGGCGTCACGCTCAGCGTGAGGCTGTCGTAGGTGGCTTGATCCTCAGGCTGCCCGGCTTGTACGTTTGCGCGCCGGCGCTCATAGGCTTCGCCGAGGTCTCGTGCGCGAACGTCCTGGCCAGTAGCGATCACAGTCAAGTCGGACAGGAGCAGGCGCGCTGCCTTGCCTGCCGATTTGGTGTCATCTGCGCCAGCCGCGTTACCACTTGCCGCAGTGATGAGGTACAGGTCGATGTGGTTGCCCGGCTTGAGCATCTTGTCGGCCGAGTTCACGGCGTCGATTTCGATGGTTAGCGCCCGCTTGCCGACTTCGAGCATGTCGGAGAAGTCGCGCGCATGCAGCGCTTCCAGATCGGCGCGTCGCACTGGGCGACCGCGGCTAACAGAGCGCACCAGCTTCAGGTTGGTCACGGCATCGAAGTCGCTCGCGCGGATCACATCTTCGAACACAAGGTCGGCCGGCACGTCGCGCGCGGCGAAGTTGTTGTTGTCGACCACTGTGCCCACCGCAGCATCGCGCACCGGCACCAATACCGACACGTGCTTCTGCCGGCTCAGCTCCGCTGCAAGCTTGGCCTTCATGGCCGCTTCGCGGCTATCAAGAAAGCGATATACCCAGTACGTCAGCAGTGCGGCCGCTGCCACGGCGACGACAAGCATGACCCACGGGTTGCTTGCCAGCGAGCGGACTTTGATCTTCTTCAGCATGAATGGTCGACGTCAAATAAGGAGAGAAACAGGGCGCGCAAGCCGTTGGCTCGGTGCTTACGGCACTGCAATGGCGTAGCTGTACGACTGGTAAAACGACTTGAACGCAGCGATGAGCTGGTTAATAGGCGAGTTGTCGCCCCCGGTTATCAACAGCAGGATGACGACCACCAGGATCACGACGTATTCGGCGTAGGCCTGGCCTCGCATCGACGCGCGTGCTGCCGTGGTGATGCGGGTGGCGTGCTGGCGCCGCCGCCCCAGTCGGTTGGAAGCCTTCACAGCTGCCTCGACAGGTTCAGTACGGCTTGCGTGGAGGCGCCGTTGGGCACAAACGCCGCATCGAGCTTGTAGCCTTCCTTTTGCAGTGCCATGCCATAGCCACGGCCGCTGGCACTGCCGCCCTTGCCCAGTGCCTTGGTGTTGGTGAGAACGCGCCATCCAGCAGCCTGCAAGTTGGCAACATAGACGTCGCGGGCGCGCGCCGCGCTGCCGCTCAACTGGACAACCACTGTCCGCCCCACGGCCATCGGGTCGCGGCTGACCACATCGGAGAGGACCTTGCCGCCGAGCGGTAACGGCAACGCAGCCGAGCCGACGTCGGCGGGTGCATCGGCATGCCGCAGGCGCATTGCGCTGTACACGCCGGATGCCATCCCGCGAGGGTCGGGCTGTGTGGGCATCTGCAGGACGTAGCTGCACTCGCCGTCGGTGGCCGTGATGATCCAGCCCTTTTTGTTGCGCAGACCGCGCGAGGGGATGCCGGCATCGTCCCAGTAGGCTTTGTAGCGACGGACCACTTCGGTGGGCGTGCCACGGTAGCTGACGGTCATCACGGCCAGCGGCATGCCGTCGACCACAGTGTCCTGGCTGACCCAAGCACCGGCGTCGGGTCGTGCCGGCATACGGGCGCATTGGGTCGCTGCGCTGCTTGCTGCGTGCGCGGTGTTGGCGGCGCTCAGGCCGGCGACGGCGGTCAGCAATGCAGTCCGGGCCGCATGGGCGAGTAGCGTGTTTGTCATGCTATTGCCCCAGCCGGTCTGCGGGCACCACGTCGGGTGCGATCTTGCCGAGGTCGAGACCCAGGATATCGGGCGCGAACCAGGCCAGCACATCCAACGCGACACCGCCCATGAGTCCGGCCTTTTTGACCGGGGTGGCATTGCTGACCTGTGCCAGCGTGCCGCTGGAGCCGTCAGGCGTCCAGCCGTTGGTCAGCAGGACATGCTTATCGCTGGCGGTGAACCCGTTCCAGCCTGGCCATAGTTGCCGCAGGGTGTCGCTGGAATTTGCGACGCTCAGGCTCACCAGCGCAGTCTGCTGGTTGTTCGTCGGCAGGTCGAACCCGACGCCGACTGAGCCGCCGGCATCGAGTGCGGCGACCGCCGTGTCGAGCGGGGTGCCGGTGTTGCTGCGGCTCGTGCTAAGCGTGATGTCGTTGTAGCTCGCCAGCAGGTTTGCGCCGGCAATGTCGTGCCACATGGGCACGCCACCCGCTGGCAGCGCGGCACGGGTGCCGTCGTCTGCGTGCAGCCGGGGATCGTCGTGGCCGAGCACGCGTTGCACCATTTCGCTGCGGATCGCTTCAGGCTGTTTGGTGCGGGACGTGCCGTATTGGTTCCAGGCGGCATCGTCCAGGTACACCGTGCGCTCCCACGCGGCGTAGCGCCCGGCCATGAGTGTCTTGCTGCGGACGTCGCTCAGGCGACCCACCATCGCCATGGTCAGGAATAGCAGCACCAGTACACCACCGGCGACTGCGGCCAGCTCGACGATCGCTTGGCCGCGCTGGCGGCGTAACACTGCCGCGGCCCTGTTGCAGAGAATCAGTGGATCCATCACGGGGCTCCTGCGGCTTGTGCCACGGCGGCCGCCTCGAGGTCAGTGGCGGACGTATCGACCAACGACGGCTGCCAGTACGGGTTGAACAGGCTCGGGTATTCGAAGCGGTTGTCGCCACGGCGCCAAGCCGCCGCATTTAGCAGGCCGCCGGGGCCGCCGGTGCTGCGCGGGCGGATGAAGTAGGCACTGGCGCTCGACAGCGCGCGCAACTCGCTGGAGGGGGCCGCTTCGTCCAGTTGGGTCCGCCCGACGCCAACCTGCATGGTCTTGGTGGTGCGGGTAGTGTCGACGTTGCGTTTGACCTGCAGCGTGATGGTGGGCGCGCGGTTGAAATTTTCGGTACCCGTGCCGGGCGCGGCCTTGTTTGGATCGCTCAAGTCATAGTAGGGCTGCAGGCCGGCGCGGCTGGAGTTGTCGAGCGATGAGCCAGGGCCTGTCTCGTACTGCATGAATGTTGCGACAGTGGCAGCGCTGACAATCGCGTCGCCGATATGCCCGGTGTTGTTGTAACCGCTCCGGCCGGAATAGCTGCCGCCGGGTCCGTTTGCTGCACCACCGCGCCCCAGCGACTCGATAATCGGAAAGGTGAACCCAACAGGTCCGACAGGGGTGGCCCAGATGCAAGTCAGATCGCCAATTGCTGCCGTACCGTCGAGGGCTTCCCAGCCGCCTAGATCGGGCCGCAATTGCGTCGCACCCGAGTGTGGCTCGCCTACGGCCATGAAGCTGAAAACTGCACCAACGCAGCCTTTCTCAGCCGTACTGGCCACGGTTGGCGTGCGAATTTTTCCGCGCTCGGGCACGAAATTGTCGAGCGTGTCCTTGTCCGTGACCACGTCGGCAAAACGATCCGAACCGCCGCCGCCGCTCGCCTGTTGCTTCGGATCGGTGCGTGTGACGTAGTTTTTCCAGGCGAGTAGCTTGGGCGCCCCGAGGGTCGCCATGTAGCCTTCGTCGGCGGTGGTGTTGGGCTCGTTGGCCTGTGCGACCTCCTTCGCTACCAGCGGATAGGAGAGCATGGTCGTCAGGTGATAGGCCTGCTGTGCTTCGGAGAGCGACCAGTTCAGGATGTCCAGACCTTTCACCACCGTGGGCGCGAGTGAATCGATGGTCGACTTGAGCGGCGAGATGATGGGGCGGGCGGTCTGCTTGGGCAGATTCCACTCGACCTCACCCAGGTCGGCAAAGATGTCGATCAACGTGTCAGTCACGTGATCCGACTGCGCGGTTTCACTGACTTCGTCGATCCACGATTTCAGGCTGAGCACCTGAGCCACCGCTGCCTGGTTGGCCACCATGGCACGGTTGGTATAGGCGGCGAAGTTGTAGTCGCGTGCCTGCAGCACGGCCACGCTGTAAGCGGTTGCGTCTGCGGTGTTCTGGAGTTTTGTCTTCGCGCTGCTCAGCTGCGAAGCATTGAATGCCGTGAAAAGAGCGAGTGCCCCCACGACGAGAAAGATGAGGGCAAAGGCCAGCGCCTGCCCCCGCTGCCGGGCAAGCGCGGCCTTGCCGCGAAGGCAAGGCGTGCGCATGGTGTCGGCACAGGTGGGCTTAGTTGCCCGTGTCGTTGCCGACGTTGAAGTTGTTCAGGCCCTTGCCTTGGTTGGCCTTGTTGGTGGCTTGGCCGGAGTCCTGCCCTGCGCGGTTGATGTTGTTCTGGGACTCGCTGGTCTTGCCCGACATTTCCGATGCCAGGGCAGCGGTCTGGTGGCGGATCGTCTGGCCAAACATGGCGTACACGCCAATGGCCGACACGGCGATCAGGGCAACGATGATGATGTATTCCGTCATGCCTTGGCCCTTCTGGCGGGCGCGGCTGCGCAGCTTTGCGAATGTCATAACAACTCCTTCCGTTGGAATGGGCGAATAAGGTCGCGCCTATAGAAAGGCCGTGCGGCCCGAATAAGCTGGCCATGCAAACGGCCCAGGTGGTCAGCGGCGAGAATGGTAGCAGCGGAACTAATCAGTCAGAAGGGAAATAGTTTTGACGTTTTAATGATTATTGAAATGACGTCGGCGCGGTTGTAATTTAATATCCGGCGCATTACCCTCCGCACGGAACGTGCGTTATATCGCACAACCTTACATAAATGTCACGGAAAGGTTGGCGGCGGAGGCATGCTGCGCAACGACAGAAGGGGGGCGCAATTTGCTGCCTAGCGGGGAGGCGAGGCAGTGGGCGGCGGCTGGCGGGTTGCAGGTTATGTGTTGTACTTCATAAGAAGCAGAAGATGAGCCGATTCGATATCAAAAGCGCCGCCGAAATACTGGGTGCTTTAGCACATGAAAACAGACTGCGAATATTTCTTCTGTTGGCCGACGCAGGGCCGGATGGAATTTCTGCTGGAGTTATTTCTGCGTCTTCCGATTTAACGCCTTCCTCCGTGACATTTCATTTGAAGGAGTTATCGAGAACAGGTTTGGTAAAAAGCCGGCAGCAAGGGCGATTTGTTATTTATTCCGCTACTTGCGAATATATTGCGCCGGTGCTGGAATTTCTACACAGCAAATGCACACCCCTGAGCGCTGACACCTGAGATCTCGCCCGCAATCTGCGATGCTGCCTAGGCTGGCGGGCAGTGCATCGCGCAGCATCCCCCTCCCAAAGTGGGGCGCACCTTTCTTCCCTTGTTGAATCCCTGGATTTGGTACCCCCCAGCTGGAGGGGTCTGTAAGGCATTTGTTAGCTTCTGCCGAGGCAGATATCAAAGTCAGGAATCTGGCGGCTTTTATGGAGAACGTTTGCTTAAGAACTTGGTGAACTTTTTATTTTCTCCACAACCTCGTTCTTTCCGTCGCTCTTGTTATGTTTTGTTACGCGACGAACCCACCCTAAAACGACTATCGGCGGCCCGTCTGAAAACTGAAATGCCCGCTTGAGATTTTGGCGGAAGGCGCTTCCAGCCATGCTTTCCAGACGGTTCCAAGCCCAGGCAATGTGCTTCTCATGCCGCTTCCGTTGGGGGCGGCCGCGGACTTCACTGGCGGGTCGGGGTGCCTTGGGATTGCTATGTTGCGGTGCCAGAGTTCCGGCACGCGTTATGTTCTTGTGGACACAACGGAGCCGGCTGTTGCCGTACCGCTGTTGCGGATGACGCAAAAAGAGGTCTATTCGTCTGCCAGACCGGCATGTTCATTGGAACTAGTCTTTAAGTTCTAATTTCTGTTGCGTGATGGGCCAGGGATAAAAACCCGCGACCAGCGCGGGTTTTTCCATGGCGACGAGGCCGGTATCAACCTTCCAAGCGTCCCTCCAGGCGTGCCTTCGCATCCGGCAACGCCTGCGGCAGGCCATGCGCCAGCTTCGTGAACAGCTCGTCGTGCAGCGCCAGCTCCTGCTTCCAGGCGTCCGCGTCGAGCGAAATCACCTTGGCGAACTGCTCGGCCGTGAAGTTCAGGCCGTCCCAGCGCAGTTCTTCGTAGCGCGGCGACACGCCAAACACGTGCTCATCGCCCTGCGCCTGGCCTTCGATACGGTCGATCATCCACTTCAGCACGCGCATGTTCTCGCCGAAGCCCGGCCACACGAACTTGCCGTTTTCGTCCTTGCGGAACCAGTTCACGCAGAAGATCTTCGGCAGCGTGGCGCCGCTCGTTGCCAGCTGCTCGCCGAGCTTGAGCCAGTGCGCGAAGTAATCCGCCATGTTGTAGCCGCAGAACGGCAGCATCGCGAAGGGGTCGCGGCGCACCACGCCTTGCTGGCCGGCGGCCGCGGCGGTGGTCTCCGAGCCCATCGTGGCAGCCATGTACACGCCTTCGGTCCAGTTGCGGGCTTCGGTGACGAGCGGCACGGTGGTCGAACGGCGGCCACCGAAGATGAACGCATCAATCGACACGCCGGCCGGGTTGTCCCACTCCGGGTCAATCGACGGGCACTGCGCAGCCGGTGCCGTGAAACGGGCGTTCGGATGCGCGGCCTTGCGGCCCGTTTCCTTGGCCGATTCCGGCGTCCAGTCCTGGCCCTGCCAGTCCATCAGATGGGCGGGCGGCGTGTCGGTCATGCCTTCCCACCACACGTCGCCGTCGTCCGTCAGCGCCACGTTGGTGAAGATGACGTTTTCCTTGAGCGTGGCCATCGCGTTGAAGTTGGTCTTCTCGCTCGTGCCCGGGGCCACGCCGAAGTAGCCGGCTTCCGGGTTGATGGCGTACAGGCGGGTCTGGCCGTCGGCGTCCTTGCGGGGTTTGATCCAGGCGATGTCGTCGCCGATGGTCGTCACCTTCCAGCCGTTGAAGCCGGTCGGCGGAATCAGCATCGCAAAGTTGGTCTTGCCACACGCCGACGGGAAGGCCGCCGCCACGTGGTAGGTCTTTCCTTCCGGCGAGGTCACGCCCAGGATCAGCATGTGCTCGGCCAGCCAGCCCTGGTCGCGGCCCATGGTGGAGGCGATGCGCAGCGCGAAGCACTTCTTGCCTAGCAGCGCGTTGCCGCCGTAGCCCGAACCAAACGACCAGATCTCGCGCGATTCCGGAAAGTGCACGATGTACTTGGTCGGGTTGCACGGCCACGGCACGTCTTTCTCGCCGGCGGCCAGCGGTTTGCCGACGGTGTGCACGCACGGCACGAAGTCGCCGTCGGTGCCGAGCACGTCGTACACCGCGCGCCCCATGCGGGTCATGATGCGCATGTTGACGGCCACGTACGGGCTGTCCGACAGCTCCACGCCGATGTGCGCGATCGGCGAGCCCAGCGGGCCCATCGAGAACGGCACCACATATAGCGTGCGGCCGCGCATGCTGCCGTCAAACAGGCCATTCAGCGTCTGGCGCATCTCGGCCGGGGCGACCCAGTTGTTGGTGGGACCGGCGTCTTCCTTTTTCTGCGAGCAGATGAACGTGCGGTCTTCCACGCGCGCCACGTCCGACGGGTCCGACAGCGCCAGGAACGAGTTCTTGCGCTTGGCCGGGTTGAGCTGCTTCATCGTGCCGGCGGCCACCATCTCGGCGCACAGGCGGTCGTACTCCTCTTGCGAACCATCGCACCAGACGATGCGATCCGGCTTGGTGAGCGCGGCCACCTCGCCCACCCACGCGATCAGGCGCGGGTGTTTCACGTAATCGGGCACGTTCAATGCGGGTACGCCCTGCATCACGGGTTGATTCATGACCAAAACTCCAATGGAAGTGAAAAAGAAATCGGCGGCAGATCAGTACGGCGGCGGCGCGCTGCGGCGGGGTGGAAAGCGATCGACGGCGCATCAAAAGCAGGCCGGATCAGCGATTTCCAGAGGGAGGGGCAACGCAGGCGGAGGGACAGTGGCCGTGCTGATTTCACATTCGGTTACAAAGCGGTGCGCTGACGGAACGTGGGTTTTTCCGGGCAGCGGGTGCCGCGTGCGCTAAAGTGGCGGGACCGAGGTCAACAGACCCTAGAACAAGGACTCGTCACCAGCGAGGCGGCGCAAATTGCGTGCCCGCGGCGGGCAACTCCAAACGTCGCCGCGGATTGTCGTGCGACGAGGGATGGGAAGAATACCACCGCGAGGGATCGCTGTTTTTTGCTGCGCACCATTGTTCGAAGTGAGATGTCGATGAAGATTGCCGTACTGGACGACTACCAAGACGCCGTTCGCAAGCTGGAGTGCTTCAGCCTGCTGCAAGACCACGAAGTCAAAGTGTTCAACAACACCGTCAAAGGCGTGGGTCAATTGGCCGCACGTGTGGCGGACGTGGAAGCCATCGTGCTGATCCGGGAGCGCACGCGTGTGACGCGTCAGCTGCTCGACCGGCTGCCCAAGCTCAAGATCATCAGCCAGACCGGCCGTGTATCGCGCGATGCCGGCGGCCACATCGATCTGGATGCCTGTACCGACAAGGGCGTGGTCGTGCTGGAGGGCAAGGGCTCGCCGGTGGCGCCGGCCGAGCTGACCTGGGCGCTGGTGATGGCCGCGCAGCGCCGCATTCCGCAATACGTCGCGAGCCTCAAGCACGGCGCGTGGCAGCAATCGGGGCTCAAGTCGACCACGATGCCGCCCAACTTCGGCATCGGCCGCGTGCTGAAGGGCCAGACGCTCGGCATCTTCGGCTACGGCAAGATCGGCCAGCTGGTGGCCGGCTACGGCCGCGCATTCGGCATGAACGTGCTGGTGTGGGGCCGCGAGGGTTCGCAAGAGCGCGCGCGTGCTGACGGCTACGCCGTAGCGGAATCGAAGGAGGCGTTGTTTGAGCAGTCCGACGTGCTGTCCGTCCACCTGCGCCTGAACGACGAGACGCGCGGCATCGTGACGGTGGCCGACCTCACGCGCATGAAGCCGACCGCCCTCTTCGTCAACACCAGCCGCGCCGAGCTGGTGGAAGAAAACGGCCTGGTGACGTCGCTCAATCGCGGCCGCCCCGGCATGGCCGCCATCGATGTGTTTGAAACGGAGCCCATCCTGCAGGGCCACACCCTGCTGCGCATGGAAAACTGCATCTGCACACCGCACATCGGCTATGTCGAGCGCGACAGCTACGAGATGTACTTCCGCGCGGCATTCCAGAACATCCTCGATGTCTTGCAGGGCAACGTCGACAGCGTGGTCAACCCGACGGCACTGGCGCCGGCGCTGATCCGCGCCTGACGCGCGCCGGTGGCTTCCATGCAATCAGGCCGCGGCGCGTAGCGGCGGCTGATTGGCGCCCGCGCCATCAAAGCGGAAGCTGTCCATCGCCAGAGAACCATAGGTGACCGTGTCGACCACGTGCTGCGCCTGCACGCCGCCAGGCGTGGCCTGGCTTGGCTGACCCATCGCGGCGCCCAGTGCTACATACAGCGGCATCAGGTGCTCGTCGGTCGGGTGGGCGTGCGCGGCGTTCGGGGCTTGCGCGCGGTAGTCGCAGAACTGGGTGAAGTCGCCGCTGCGGATGCCTGACGTCATCGCTTCCAGCATCCATTCGCGGAACGCATCCACCCACGGCTCGACCGGCACGCCGTGCTGCGCCATACCGGGGCCGCGCATCAGCGCACGCAGGTTGTGTGTGAAGCTGCCTGAGCCGATGACCAGCACGCCTTCGTTGCGCAGCGTCGCGAGCGTGCGCCCCATCGCCATCTGGCATGCGGGCGAGAGGCCCGGCATGAGCGAGACCTGCACCACAGGGATGTTTGCCTCGGGAAACATCAGCATGAGCGGCACCCACGCACCGTGATCCAGCGGCTGGCGCGGGTCGAGCACCGTGGAGGCCTGTTCTTCGAGACCCGGGACGACGTTGCCGTCGATCAGCGTGCGGATGCGCTCGGCCAAATCCGGCGCGCCAGGCGGTGCGTATTCCAGCGCGTAGAGCTGCGGCGGGAAGCCGCCGAAGTCATGCCAGGCCTCCTGCTGGGCGCGCGCGGTGACGGCCGGGCGGCGCGTCATCCAGTGCGGCGAAACCACGACGATGGCGCGCGGCTTGAGCGCGGCCATCTCCTGCCCAAGCGCCGACAGCATCTTGCCGACAGGGCCCGGATCGGCCGCCAGCATGGGCGAGCCATGAGACACATAGAGCACGGGGAGCATGTCAAATTTCCTGAAGAATATGCATACCATTCTGCGCGTCTGCCGTCTTTGCAGCGAGCACGGATTTGCAGGCAGGAATCAGAAAATTTGAACAAGTGCGCTCATATGCTCAGCAACGCCTGCGCTGCGGTCGGGTGCAACCCGACGGTGGTGCGCAGATGCTTGAGCCGCACGCCCATGCGCACCGCCACGGCCAACGCCTGGATGATCTCGGGCGCCGCGTTGTCGACGATGTGCGCGCCGAGCACGCGCCCACTGCGCGCGTTGCACACCAGCTTGATCAAGGATTCCATGCCCGTGCCGGCAAAGCGCTGTTCCAGCGAGACGAAGCGGCGGACCACCACGTCGATGCAGTCGGCGGGGGCGCGTTTGTCGTCGCCTGTTTCGAGTCGGGGGCGCTTGCCCAAATCGGGTCGGCGTGAGCGCGCGTCGGCCTCGGTCAGGCCCACGCTGGCGATGGCCGGGTCGCAAAACACCGCCATCGGTACGGCGCTCATGTCGGGCAGCTTGATGCCTTTGCCGAACAGGCGTTCGGCCACGTAATGGCCCTGCGCGGCGGCGACGGGCGTCAGTTGCCGCGGGCTCGCACCACACATGTCGCCCACCGCATGCACGCCCCGGGCGCGCGTGCGGAAATGGCGGTCGATGGCAACGTGCCCGCGCGCGTCCAGTTTCACGCCGGCCGCGTGCAGCCCCAGGCCTACGGTGTTCGGTGCGCGGCCGATTGCGCTCAACACGTGCTGGGCGCGCAGCACACGGGGGATGTCGTTGCCCGGCGTGCTCGCATAGACGGTCACGCCGCCGCCGTTCACGGCATCGTGTTCCACGCGCGCGATGTCGGCGTTCAGGATCACGTCGACGCCGCAACTGGCCAGCGCCTGTGTCGCGGCTTCCGATAACGCGGCATCGAATTCGGGCAGCACACACGCATCGCGCGTCAGCAAGGTCACCCGCACGCCAAAGCGCGCCAGCGTCGACGCCATCTCCACGGCGATCACCCCACCGCCCACGATGATGAGCGACGCGGGCAGCGTGTCCCAGCCGAACACGTCGTCAGAGGTGCAGGCCAGTTCGGCGCCCGGCACGGGAAGCGGTACGGGGTGGGCGCCGGCGGCCAGCACGATCTGGCGCGCGCGCAAGGTGGTCTTGCCGGCGTCGGTCTGCACCCGGACGATGCCCCGGCCGCGCAGCGAAGCTGTGCCGCAGAGCCACTGCACGCCGGCATTGGCCAGTTGCGTGAAATGCGTATCGTGCAGCCGCGTCACTTCTGCGCGGGTGCGCGCGATGGCGTCGGCCCAGGCATCGGCGGCGTACGCTGTGCGCAGGCAGCGCGTCACGGTGTGCGACCAGGCTGCGCCGTAGCCGAGCAGCGTCTTCGGGGCGCAGCCGCGGTTGACGCAGGTGCCGCCCACCTGCGCACGGTCGATCAGCAGCGTGCGCGCGCCCAGTTGCGCGGCTCGGCCCGCAGCCGCGAGTCCGGCCGAGCCTGCGCCGATCACAATCAGGTCAAACGCATGTGCGGGGTTTGCGGGCATGGGGTGTCCGTCGAAGCAAGATCGGCCGGACGACCGGGATGGCGCGCCGGCGGGCGAGCCATGTGCGGCCAGCGGCGCGCCCGCCGCCTGCCATGGGGCGGTGGCTACGCAGCCAACGCCGTGGCGAACCCGCGTGGAAGTTCGCGCAGGAAGGTTTCGCCGTCATGACGGCCGAGCGCGTAGGCGTCGCGCATGGCGTCCGGGCGGGTGTAGTCCCAGCTCGAGATCGGCACCTTGCGCGAGGGCTGCACATAGAAGCGGCGCTGTACGCCGCCCGACACCGGCACGTCCACACGGAAATACGTCGGTCGCGGGTACAGGCGCGTGACCAGCACCAGCGCGTCGCCGGGCGCGGCATCCAGCGCGTACACCGGCACGTTGTCGACCATGCCGCCGTCGAGCACCGGCCGCCCCGCGCGCCGCAGCACCGGCGTGAACGGCGGTGTGGACGCCGATTGCAACAGCAGATCGGCCAGGTCTTCGGGCGTGGCGCAATCCTGCGCACGCACGATCTCCGGTGTGAAACCCAGGCGCTTGCCCAGCGTCGGGTGCAGCGTCTTGCGGACGTGCTTTTCGATGTTGTAGGCAATCAGCCCGGCCGCCACCGCCGTGCGCGCGCCCATCCAGCGCGGGATATGCGCTACGCCGATGCGGATCTCGGGCGCCTGCGCCAGCCGCCCGAAGCGGCCCTCACCGAACACCGTGAGCAGCGCCGTGCGGTACATGCCGTAGTGCGGAAACACGCGCTCGCCGCGCAACAGGTTGCCCCAGTGGGCGTTGCGGGTGTTGTGGCGCAGGGCTTCGCCGTAGTAGTCCATCAGCTCGGCGGAATTCCAGGCATGCAGCATGCACGCCGTCGATGCGCCCGCCGAGATGCCGGCAATCACGCGCGGCGCCAGGCCAAGCTCGGGCTGCACGACGTCCCACCAGCCGGCTTGCCACCAGCACCGGTTGCCGCCGCCGGCAAACACGACCTGCTCGAACACGGGTGTGCTCATGCGGATGCCCCGGTTGCCGCCACCGCCGGCGCAAGCCGCAGCGCGGGCGAATACTTCAGGGTGTCGATGCACGCCTCGAACAGGCGCTCGCGGTTGGCGGCGAGGCTGGAGGCATCCGGGTAGAACAGGTAGTCGCCCATGATGCCGTTGAACGTGGCATGGAAGTGCGACACGGCCAGCGGGACGTCAAGGTCCGCCGGCAACTGCCCGCGCCGCGTCGCCTGCTCGATGATGCCGGTCAGGCGCGCCATGCCTTCCTCGAACGATTCCTGCTGGCGCTTGAGGATCGGGCTCGTGTCTTCCACGAACTCGCACTTGTTGAACATGATCTCGAAGATCTTGCGCCAGTGCGCGTCTTCCACTAGTTGGCGCAGCAGGAAGTTGCCCACCGTGCGCAGTTCGCCCACCGGGTCGTCGGCTTCCACGCCCAGCGGCGTACACATGGTCTCCATCGGCAGCTTCACGCGCTCGCACATGGCGGAAAACACGTCGGTCTTGTTGCGGAAGTGCCAGTAGATCGCGCCGCGCGTCACGCCCGCAGCCTGGGCGATATCCGAGAGGGATGTGCGCGCCACGCCGCGCGCATAGAACACGTCTTCCGCCGCATCGAGGATGCGGTTGCGTGTTTCGAGGGCTTCTTCCTTGGTTCGTCTAACCATGATGTTCCAGAGGAACGCCGGCGGCGGACCCTTGCCCACCGGCGTTCTTTCGATTGGCTTTTGTGCGACGCACAAATCCAGGCAACGCACCATTGCGCTTCACACAACGCGGCGACAGGTTCGCTGGCTGACAATGCTTGTCGCAGCGCGGTATACGCTGCATCTTCGCGTAATTGCCGCCATGGCAATGAATTCCGGAAAAGTGTCAACGGAACCCATATTCCTCTGCGGCGCGACTTACATACATACGCGAACGTATCTATAATAGCGCGCACTCCGTCGCTTGCCCATCGTCGTATGCGCCACATTGTGGCTGGGCAGCGCTTAGGATCCGACGCCGTGTCGTCGGCCCTCCCGAGGTTCGGAGATCGATTGCCGATCGCTCCCGCTTCTTTGCATTCTGGCCCCAGTTGTTGCGAGTTCGTCGCACAGGCCATATCGCATGCCGTCAGATACGGCTAGCATCGGACGTTTTCGTTTTTGTGTTTTTTGGTTTCGCTGACGGTTTGCCGGCGCCGCACTCGTTTGCGCTGCTTGGTATCTGGTATCCGCCGGCATCCGCTTATCGCCACATGGGGTCATCTATGACGAACACCCGCCGTTATCACCAACTCGCTGCCGCCGCATTCGTGGTGGTGGCACTTGCAGCCTGCGGCAACAAGCAGGCACAAGGGCCGGGCGGCGCCGGCATGCCTCCGACCGAAGTCGGCGTTGTGACCGTGCAGCCGCACGCCGTTGGCCTGACCAGCGAACTGCCGGGCCGCCTCGAAGCCACGCGTGTGGCGCAGGTGCGTGCGCGGGTCGCGGGCATCGTGCTCAAGCGCACCTACGCGGAAGGCAGCGACGTCAAGGCCGGCCAGCAGCTCTTCCAGATCGATCCGGCGCAGTACAAGGCATCGCTCGACAGCGCGAAGGCGCAACTGGCGCGCTCGGAAGCCACGCAGGCCCAGGCGCAGATCAAGGCCGACCGCTACAAGCCACTGGTGGCGACCAATGCCATCAGCAAGCAGGACTTTGACGACGCGACCGCCGCCGCCAAGCAAGCCAGCGCCGATGTAGCCGCTGCGCGCGCCGCCGTGGAGACCGCCAAGCTCAACCTGGGCTATGCCAGCGTGACCTCGCCGATCTCGGGCCGTGCCGGCCTGGCGCAGATCACCGAAGGCGCGCTGGTCGGCCAGGGTGAGGCCACGCTGCTGACCACCGTGCAGCAGATCGACCCGATCTACCTGACCTTCACGCAGTCGAGCACCGAAGTGATGCGCCTGCAGGAAGCGCTCAAGGCCGGCAAGCTGGCCAAGGCCGGTGGCGATGCCGCCAAGGTGACGCTCGTCACTGAAGACGGCCGTGCCTACGCACAAACCGGCAAGCTGTACTTCTCGGACCTGACGGTGGACCCGGCCACGGGCACGATCACGCTGCGCGCGATTGTCCCGAACCCCGAGCGCACCCTGCTGCCGGGCATGTATGTGCGAGCCCGCCTGGAGCAGGCCGTGGACGAGCAAGCCATCACGGTGCCGCAACAGGCCGTGACGCGCAGCCCGGACGGCGCTTCGGTCATGGTGGTCGACGAGAAGGGCCAGGCCGCCGTCCGCCCAGTCAAGGCCGATCGTTCGGTCGGCACCGAGTGGATCGTATCGAGCGGCCTGAAGGCTGGCGACAAGGTCATCGTCGACGGCTTGCAGAAGGTCCACCCCGGCGGACCGGTCAAGGCCGTGCCGTGGCAGCCGGGTGCGGCGTCGGGCCAAGACAAGGCAGCACAAGGTGGTGCCGGCGCAGCGCCGGCGGCCAGCGCCCCTGCAGCAAGCACTCCCGCTGCCAGCGCACCGGCAGCCAAGCAGTAAACAAGGAGCCATCGCATGGCAAAGTTTTTTATCGATCGCCCAGTCTTTGCCTGGGTGCTCGCGCTGTTCATCATCATCGGCGGGGCGATTTCGATCACCCAGTTGCCGATCTCGCAGTACCCGACCATTGCGCCGCCGGCTGTCATCATCACGGCCACGTATCCGGGTGCGAGCGCGAAGACGCTGGACGAATCCGTCACCAGCATCATCGAGCAGGAAATGAACGGCGCGGACGGCCTGCTCTACATGGAGTCGGTCAGCCAGGGCGGTAACGGCCAGGCGCAGATCACCGTGACGTTCAAGGCCGGCACCGACCCGGCGCTGGCGCAGGTGGACGTGCAGAACCGCCTCAAGCGCGTGGAAGCACGCCTGCCGTCGGCCGTGACGCAGCAGGGCGTGCAGGTCGACAAGGCCCGCTCGAACTTCCTGCTGTTCGCCACGCTCAGCTCCACCGACGGCAAGATGGATCCGGTGGCGCTGGGTGACTACATCTCGCGCAACGTCCTCAACGAAATCAAGCGCATACCCGGTGTCGGCCAGGCCATCCTGTTCGGTACGGAACGCGCGATGCGCATCTGGATCGACCCGGCCAAGCTCGTCGGCTACAAGCTGACCCCGAGCGACGTCTACAACGCGATCCGCGCACAGAACTCGCTGGTTTCGGCCGGTACGATCGGCGATCTGCCCTCGACCTCCGACCAGCCGATCGCGGCGACTGTCGTGGTGGAAGGCCAGCTCACGACCACCGAGCAGTTCGGCAACATCGTGCTGGTGTCCAAGCCGGACGGTTCGCAGGTGCGCGTGAAGGACGTGGCGCGCCTGGAACTGGGTGGCCAGACCTACTCGACGTCGGCCCGCATCAATGGCCAGCCGATCTCCGCCATTGGTGTGCAGCTCTCGCCCACCGGTAACGCGCTGGGTACCGCCAAGGCCGTGAAGGCCAAGCTCGAAGAGCTCTCGAAGTACTTCCCGGCGGGCGTGGAATACAAGGTGCCGTACGACACCTCCAAGTTCGTCCAGATCTCGATCGAGGAAGTGGTCAAGACGCTGTTCGAGGCCATGGTGCTGGTGTTCCTGGTGATGCTGCTGTTCCTGCAGAACATCCGCTACACGCTGGTGCCGTCGATCGTGGTGCCGATCTCGCTGCTGGGCGCGTTCGCCACCATGAATGTGCTGGGCTTCTCGATCAACGTGCTGACCATGTTCGGGTTGGTGCTGGCGATCGGTATCCTGGTTGACGATGCCATCGTGGTGGTGGAAAACGTCGAGCGGATCATGGCCGAAGAGGGGCTGCCCCCGCGTGAAGCGACCCGCAAGGCCATGGGCCAGATCACGGGCGCCATCATCGGTATCACGCTGGTGCTGATGGCGGTGTTCATCCCGATGGCGTTCTTCGCGGGCTCGGTGGGCGCGATCTATCGCCAGTTCTCGCTGTCGATGGTGTCGTCGATCTTCTTCTCGGCCCTCATGGCGCTGACGCTCACGCCTGCACTGTGCGCGACGCTGCTCAAGCCGATCGAGAAGGGTTCGCACCACGAGAAGAAGGGCTTCTTCGGCTGGTTCAACCGCATGTTCTCGAGCACCACGAACCGCTACCAGAGCTTCGTGGAGCGCATCCTGAAGAAGACCTTCCGCTACATGGTCATCTACGGTGCGCTGATTGCCGCGGTGGTGTTCCTGTTCCTGCGCCTGCCGTCTTCGTTCCTGCCGACCGAAGACCAGGGCTACATCATCACCAACATCCAGTTGCCGCCGGCCGCATCGGCCAACCGCACGCTGGAGGTGATCAAGCAGGTCGAGAACTACTACAAGCACGAGAAGGCCGTCGAAAACATGGTCGCCGTGCAGGGCTTCAGCTTCTCGGGTAACGGCCCGAACGCCGGCCTGGTGTTCACCACGCTCAAGGACTGGAAGGAGCGCGGCAAGGATCAGTCTGCCGATGCCGTGGTCGGTCGTGCCTTTGGCGCGTTGTTCGGCGGCATCCGCGATGCGATCGTGTTCCCGCTGAGCCCGCCGCCGATCCCGGAGCTGGGCAACGCGACCGGCTTCACCTTCCGCCTGCAAGACCGTGGCGGCCTGGGGCATGACGCCCTGATGGCGGCGCGCAATCAACTGCTGGGGATGGCCGCGAAGAGCAAGGTCATCACGGGCATGCGCCCGGAAGGCCTGGAAGACTCGCCGCAGTACCAGGTCGATATCGACCGCGAGAAGGCCAACGCGCTGGGCGTGTCGTTCTCCGACATCAACGCCGTGCTGTCGACGGCGCTGGGTTCGGCGTACGCGAACGACTTCCCGAACTACGGCCGTCAGCAACGCGTGATCGTGCAAGCGGACAAGATCAACCGCATGCAGCCCGAAGACATCATGAACCTGTACGTGCGCAACGGGCAGGGCAACATGGTGCCGATGTCGACGTTCGCGAAGGGCCACTGGATCGTCGGCCCGGTGCAGCTGGTGCGCTACAACGGCTATCCGGCCATCCGCCTGTCGGGCAGTGCTGCCCCGGGTGCCAGCTCGGGCGATGCCATGGCCGAGATGGAACGTCTGGCGAGCAAGCTGCCAGCCGGTATCGGCTACGAGTGGACGGGCCAGTCGCTGCAGGAAAAGTCCTCCGGCTCGCAGGCGCCGGCGCTGTATGCGCTGTCGCTGCTGGCGGTGTTCCTGGTGCTGGCGGCGCTGTACGAAAGCTGGTCGATCCCGGCGGCGGTGATTCTGGTGGTGCCGCTGGGTGTGCTCGGCGCACTGCTGGGCGTGACGCTGCGCGGCATGCCGGACGACGTGTACTTCAAGGTCGGCCTGATTGCGGTGGTGGGTTTGTCCGCCAAGAACGCAATTCTGATCATTGAATTCGCGAAGGACTTGCAGGCACAAGGCAAGGGCCTGATCGAAGCGACGCTAGAAGCCGTGCACCTGCGGTTCCGCCCGATCATCATGACGTCGTTCGCCTTCATCCTGGGCGTGCTGCCGCTGGCGATCGCCTCGGGGGCAAGCTCCGCCAGCCAGCGCGCCATCGGTACCGGCGTGATGGGCGGGATGATCACCGCGACGGTGCTGGCCGTGGTGCTGGTGCCGGTGTTCTTCGTGGTGGTCCGCCGCCTCTTCAAGGGCAGCGAGCGTCAACGCCGCCTGGATGCCGCGCACCGTCCGCTGGACGAGGAAATCTGAACATGCAGAAAATGATGACCTTCTCTTTGTCGACACGCGCGCCCGCGCTGTTGCCGGCGCTCCTGCTGGCCGCCGGCGTGCTGTCCGGCTGCTCGCTGGCGCCGACCTATGAGCGCCCGGAGGCTCCGGTCACGAGCACCTACCCGCAGGCGCCGGCCGGCTATGCCGTGCCGGCCGACAGCGCCAAGCCCGGCGAGAACGCCCCGCGTGCGGTCGACCTCGGCTGGCGCGAGTTCTTCCCCGATGCACGCCTGCAGAAGCTGATCGGCCTGGCGCTCGAGAACAACCGCGACCTGCGCGTGGCCATGCTCAACGTCGAGGCCGCCCGTGCGCAGTACCGCCTGCAGATCGCCGACCTGCTGCCGCCGGTCAACGCATCTGCGGTGTACACGCGCAGCCTGACGCCGCAGTCGATCTCGCAGACCGGGCAGGATATCCACACCAAGCAGTACCAGCTTGGCGTGGGCATCAGCAACTACCAGGTCAACCTGTTCAGCGTGGGCGATGTCACGCAATCGGCGCGCGCCAGCTACCTGGCAACCGACGAAGGCCGGCGTGCCGCGCAGATCAGCCTGATCTCGCAGGTGGCCAAGGCGTACCTGAACGAGCAGGCGTATGCCGAGCAGCTCGCGCTGGCCCAGCAGACGCTGAAGGGCCGCGAGGACTACTACAAGCTCGCCAAGCAGCGCTTTGACGTGGGTGCCTCGTCGGCGCTGGACCTGCGCCAGACTGAGACGCTGGTCGAGTCGGTCCGCGTGTCGGTGGCGCAGCTCACGCGCCAGTACGCCCAGGCGACCAACGCCCTGGTGCTGCTGGTGGGCGCACCGCTGCCGGCCGACCTGCCGGCACCGACCACGGTGTCGTCGGAGAAGATCGTGGCGGACATCCCGCCCGGTTTGCCGTCGGAGCTGCTGGAGCAACGCCCCGACATCCGCCAGGCCGAGCAGCAACTGATCGCTCGCAACGCCAACATTGGCGTGGCGCGTGCGGCGTTCTTCCCGAGCATCGGGCTGACGTCCACTGCCGGCACCGCCAGCCCGGCGCTGCATGATCTGTTCAAGAGCGGGACGATGCTGTGGTCGTTCGTGCCGAACCTGACGCTGCCGATCTTCAACTGGGGCACCAACGTCTTCAACCTGGACCTGACCAAGACCAACCAGAAGATCGCGGTCGCCAACTACGAGAAGACGATCCAGACGGCCTTCCGCGAAGTGTCCGACGCCCTCGTGGCGCGCGGTACGCTGGAAGAACAGGTGGCCGCGCAGAAGCGCTTCCGCGATGCCACGGCCGATCGGCTGACGCTGTCGGATCAGCGCTACCGCAACGGCGTGTCGAGCTTCCTCGACGTGCTCGATGCGCAGCGCGACCTGTTCAGCGCCGACCAGGCCCTGGTGCAAACGCGCTTGGCCCGCCTGACCAACGCCATCGATCTGTACACGGCGCTGGGCGGCGGCCTGCAGGAGCACAGCACCACCGTGGCGGCACAACAGGCGCAGCCGACGGCCGCGCCCGGCGTTGCACCCGCTGCGCCTGACATGACGCCGCAGCCATCGAAGTAAGGTGCGCGGTTGTTGGCTCGAAAGCCCGCCCGTTCAGGCGGGCTTTTTTTCGTCCGTAGCACGGTGGCTGGCGCCCTCCAGAAAGCGCAGCAGGGCCGCCTCCTCGCGCCGCAGGCCTTTGCGGGCACGGGCGGGCGGCAGCGCGTTCAGCTCGCCCGCCAGGAAGGCGTCCACCACGGCCGGATGCACGTAACACTTGCGGCAGACGGCCGGCGTATTCCCCAGGCGCTGCGCAACGGCGGCGATCACCTCTACCACCTGTCGGCGGGCGTCGGTGGCGTTCTCCGGCGTGCGTTCGCGCAGCAGGGCGAGCGCCAGCACGCTGCCTGCCCACGTGCGGTAATCCTTGGCTGTGAAATCCGCCCCGCTCAGGGTCTGCAAGTAGGCATTCACATCGGCTGAATCGACAGCATGGCGCTCACCCGTCTCGTCGATGTACTGGAACAGCTCTTGCCCCGGCAGATCGACGCAGCGCCGGATGATGCGGGCCAGGCGCGGGTCCGATACCGACACATCGTGCTCGACGCCGCTCTTGCCCCGAAAGTGAAAACGCACCGTGTTGCCGCGCACTTCCACGTGGCGGTTGCGCAGCGTCGTGAGCCCGTACGAGCGGTTCTCGCGCGCATAGGCCGCGTTGCCCACACGCACGAGCGTGACGTCGAGCAGGTAGACCACCGTGGCCAGCATCTTCTCGCGCGTCAGCCCAGGTGCCGCCAGATGCGCGGTGATCGCCTCGCGCACGCGCGGCAGCGACTCCCCGAATGCCAGCAGCCGGCCGTACTTGTCGGCATCGCGAAAGGCGCGCCAGTCGGCGTGATAGCGGTATTGCTTGCGCCCACGCGCATCGCGCCCGGTGGCCTGCAGATGACCGCCTGCATGCGGGCAGATCCAGACGTCGGTATAAGCCGGCGGGATCGCCAGCTTGTTGATGCGTGCCACCACGGCCGGATCGCGGATGCGCTCCCCGCGCGTATCAAAATAGACGAAGTGTCCGCGCAACCGGCGGCGGGTGTAGCCGGGGCGCGTGTCGTCCACGTAGCGCAGCCGCTCGGGCAGTGCATCAGCGGAAGTGGAGGAGCACGTGGCAGCAGAGGCCGGTGCAGGAGCTGGGGCGCGGTCCACGGCAGAAGTCTCGAGATATGCCCGCCGCTAGCAAGCCGCGTTCCTCATGACCCTTGGCTGTCATGGCGTAGTATCGAGGCCACGCGATTGCGAAAAAATGCGGCAGAAAATGGCCTTCCCGCCACAATCGGTGGCGTCCTTGCATCGGTAAACAGATTCAACTACACTGCACGCCCTCTGGGCGGTATATAATCCGCTGTTTCGCCGTCCACCCGAATACTGAGTAAGGGATACGATGACCACTGTCCGTCTGAAAGAAAACGAACCGGTTGAAGTCGCGCTGCGCCGCTTCCGCCGTGAAATCGAGCGTACCGGCCTGATCAAGGAACTGCGCGCCCGCACCGCTTACGAAAAGCCGACGACCGAGCGCAAGCGCAAGAAGGCTGCAGCTGTGTCGCGCACGCGTAAACGCCTGCGTTCGCAAATGCTGCCGAAGAAGCTCTACTAAGATCGCGCGGTTGTTTCGGTAGCACCAATCGGGTGCTGCCGCTGGCGGTGTGAAGTCAACCGACCTCCATTCCGCCGAGCTTGGTCCGTCGCGCCTTGTGCGCATCCCGGAAGCCCTTTCCGGATTCGGCCAATGCTCCACTCCTCGATACAGAAGCTCGCAAGATGCGGTTGATGGCCTGAGGCCGTTCTCCGCGTGCTTCGGCGCGCCTGCGTGCGCCCTCTCTGTTGCAAACGACCTCCGCCAGCGGTGAATGACCGGCTGGCTGTTGGCGTTTGCCTTGTCGATTGGGCTTGGGAGACCATTGGCGGTCATCCCCTGAACCCGCCTCCCGAGTCGATGATGCCGGCTGATTCCAACGATTACTGGTTCCCCGCCAAGCGTTACGGCTGGGGGTGGGGCCTGCCCTCGCGCTGGCAGGGTTGGGTGGTCCTGGCCATCTATGCGTTGTTATTGGCAGCGGGCGTCGTCGGGCTGCATCCAGGCCGGTCACAGTCGAGCTTTGCGCTCTACGTGCTGGGCATCACGGCGCTGCTGGTCCTGATTTGCTGGTGGAAGGGCGAGCCGCCGCGCTGGCGCTGGGGCGGAGACTGAACGCGCGCCTCGTCTTGTGCGCTTGCGCAGCGCCAGGCGCGCGATGCCGCTACTTTCCGATACAGAACCGGCTGAAGATGACGCCTAACAAGTCGTCACTCGAAAACGCCCCCGTGATGCTGTTCAGCGCCTCCTGCGCGAGCCGCAGCTCTTCGGCAAACAGGTCGAGCGACTGCGCCTGCTGATCGGCATGATCCGCCGCCGTGGCGAGATGCTCGCGCGCCGTGCGCAGCGCTGCAAGGTGACGTTCGCGCGCCAGGTACAGGCCCTCTCCGCCGCCCTGCCAGCCGGCAATCTCCAGCAATGCCGCGCGCAGCAGTTCGATGCCGATACCGTTGCGCGCCGAGAGCCACACCTCCGGTGGTTCGGCATCCACGCGGCCCGGCACGGCTGCGCCGGAAAGGTCGATCTTGTTGATGACGCGCAGCGTCGGCACGCCAGTCGGTACGTGCGCGGCGATGCGCACGTCGATGGCGGCGTCTTCGGCGGACAGGCCGTTGGCGCGATAGTCCGCCGCGTCCAGCAAGTGCAGCACGACGTCCGCGCGCGCGATAGCGGCCCAGGTGCGTTCGATGCCGATGCGCTCGACTTCGTCTTCCGTGTCGCGCAGGCCGGCCGTGTCGACGATGTTCAGCGGGATACCTTCGATCTGGATGGTTTGCTGCACCTTGTCGCGCGTGGTGCCCGCGATGGGCGTGACGATGGCCAGTTCCGCACCGGCCAGTGCATTGAGCAGCGACGACTTGCCGACGTTTGGCTGCCCGGCCAGCACCACATGCAGGCCCTCACGTAGCAGCGCACCTTGGCGCGCCTGTGCCAGTACACCGTCCAGCGCGGCGCGGATGCCGGCAAGCTGGCCGCGCGCGTCAGAGGCTTCGAGGAAGTCGATTTCCTCTTCAGGAAAATCCAGCGTTGCTTCCACCAGCATGCGCAGATGGATCACGCGTTCGACCAGCGCATGTACCGCGTGCGAGAACGCACCATCAAGCGAGCGCGCCGCCGAGCGCGCAGCCGCCTCGGTGCTGGCTTCGATCAGGTCGGCGACAGCCTCGGCCTGTGCCAGGTCCATCTTGTCGTTGAGGAAGGCGCGGCGCGTGAACTCGCCGGGCTCCGCCACGCGTAAGCCGATGTCGCGGCCGGCCGCCAGGCAGCGCTGCAGCAGCAGCTGCATCACGACGGGGCCACCGTGGCCCTGCAACTCCAGCACGTCTTCACCCGTGTACGAATGCGGCGCCGGAAACCACAGCGCGATGCCGCGATCGATGGCGTTTCCGTCAGCGTCGAGGAAGGGCAGATAGGTCGCTTGGCGAGGTGTCAGCACTCGCCCGCACACGGCCTGCATGACCGCGCGCACGTCGGGCCCGGACACGCGCACCACGCCGATGCCGCCTCGCCCGGGGGCTGTGGCAATTGCCGCAATGGGGATGGTGCGGATGGACGGGCGCGATGCGTCGGAAGCGTTTGGCAAGGTCGTGGGGTGGTCAGCTGCGGTCATGGGCGGTATTGTGCGGCAGCCGCGCCGTTGCGCGCCAGTTTCCAATCAGGGAGCATCAATTGATCGATCACACGGGCGTTGTCGTCAGCGACTTCGAAGCCGGCAAGCGGTTCTACGAGCAGGCGCTGGGTGCCATTGGCCTCGTCAAGGTGCTGGAGTTTCCCGCGGCTGTCACGGGCCACACCGACGTGGCCGGCTTCGGGCCACCGGGCAAGGCGGAGTTCTGGATTTCGGCCGCAATGGCCGGGCAGACGCCGAACAAGCCGCCGCTGCACGTGGCGTTTCGCGTCGAGTCGCGTGCCGAGGTGCAGGCGTTCTACGCGGCGGCGATGGCCGCAGGCGGCACCGACAACGGCGCACCCGGCTTGCGCGCACACTATCACCCGAATTACTACGGCGCCTTTGTGCGCGATCCGGATGGCCACAACATCGAGGCGGTCTGTCACGCGCCCGCCTGAAGGGCCTGCGTTACGCATGAAAAAAGGGCACCCTCGGGTGCCCTTTTTGCTGAAGCGCGTTCGCCTTACTTGGCGGCCACGGCCTTCTTGTTGGTGCCCAGCATGCGGTTGATGGACCACTGCTGCGCGATCGACAGCACGTTGTTGACCACCCAGTAAAGCACCAGGCCGGCCGGAAAGAAGAAGAACATCACCGAGAACGCGATCGGCATGAACATCATCACCTTGGCCTGCACCGGGTCCGGCGGGGTCGGGTTCAGCTTGGTCTGCACGAACATCGACACGGCCATCAGCACCGGCAGGATGTAGAACGGGTCCGGTGCCGACAGATCGTGCACCCAGCCGATCCACGGCGCGCCGCGCATTTCCACCGACGACAGCAGCGCCCAGTACAGCGCCATGAACACCGGAATCTGGATCACGATCGGCAGGCAGCCGCCGAGCGGATTGACCTTCTCGGTGCGGTACAGCGTCATCATCTCCTGGTTCATCTTCTGCGGATCGCCCTTGTGGCGCTCGCGGATGGCCGTCATGCGCGGCTGCAGGTCCTTCATCTTGGCCATCGAACGGTAGCTCGTGGCCGACAGCGGGAAGAACACCAGCTTGATCAGCACCGTGAGTGCCACGATCGACCAGCCCCAGTTGCCCAGCAGCGCGTGGATCTTCTCCAGCAGCCAGAACAGAGGCTTGGCGACGATGGTCAGCCAGCCATAGTCCTTCACCAGGTCCAGGCCCGGGGTGATGGCCTCGAGCATGCGCGCTTGCTGCGGGCCTGCGAACAGGCGTGCCGTGGTCGACACGCTCGCGCCCGGCGCGATGGTGCCCAGCGGCTCCTGGATACCGATGCGGTAGAAGTTGGTGTCCACGCGGTTGACGTAGTACTCGCGCTTGACGTTGGCCGCCGGAATCCACGCCGAGGCGAAGTAGTGCTGCACCATCGCCACCCAGCCGCTGTCGGTCGGCGCCGGCACCTGTGCCTTGCCCTTGTCGATGTCCGCGAAGGTGATCTTGTGGAACTTGTCGCCGTCGGTATACACGGCCGGGCCGGTGAACGTGCTGTAGAAGCGCGATTGCTCGATCGCGCCGCCATCACGGGCCAGTTCCAGGTACAGCGTCGGGTTGATCGGCGCGGTACCGTCGTTGGTCACGTCGAAACGCGTGTCGATCACGTAGCTGCCGCGCTTGAAGACGTAGGTCTTGGCGAGCTTCGCGCCGCCCTTGTCGGCGGTCAGCGTGATGGAGACGTCGTTGCCCGTGCCCAGGTCACGCGGGCCGGCCGATGCCGCAAACGCCGTCGTGTGGTTCGGGAAATCGCCGCCGATGATGCCCGAGCGTGCCAGGTAGGTGCGCTCCATGCTGCGGTCGAACAGCACCATCGGGTTGCCGTCGTGGTCCTTCTGGTCGAGCAATTCCAGCTTGGTGACGATGGCGCCGTCGGTGTCGATGGTGGCGCGCATCACATCGGTCGAGATGACGATCTTTTCCGAAGCCGGTGCCTGCGCATTGGTCGAGGGAACGCCCGTGGCCGGGGCGGCTTGCGACCCCGGTGCTGCGGCTGCGGCGCTCTTCGGCACATCGCCTGCGGGCGTGCTGCCCGGTGCGCTGCTGGCGGTGGTGGCCGTCTGCGGCGTCGGGAAGAACATCGACTGGTGGCCATTCGCGCGTTGCCAGTTGTCGAACAGCAGGACAACCGCCAGCGAGAAGATCACCCAGAGAATGGTGCGTTTGATATCCATGTCGGATTACGGTCTGGGAAGGTGAATCGACGGCCGCGCAGCCTGTGCGTCAGCTGCGGTCGCGTCGGTCGATGTGGGATCGGTGGAGCGGGGCGCAGCGTCGCCAGCGGCGGGCGGCACAGGATCATACCCGCCTTGTGCGAACGGATGGCAGCGGCATAGACGTTTTGCCGCAAGATAACTGCCGACACCGGGCCCGTGGGTGAGCACGGCGTCGCGTGCGTAGTCGGAGCAGGTCGGCAGGAAACGGCATTGCGCACCCACGAAGGGGCTGAACGCCACTTTGTAGAAGCGCAGCAGGAGCAGCAGCACGCGTGTCATGGTGCGCTCCCCGCAGCAGGTGCAGGGGATGCCGCAACCGGCGGTGTAGGCAGTGACCGCGTGGCAACTTCAAACAGGTGAGACAGCTCTTCGTGGCAGATGCGCTTGAAGGCCGCCACGGTAGGCACGTCCTGGCGCGGAAACTTGGCGTGCAGACGAATCAGCACGTCGCGGCCGCCCAGGGCGGGCTGCCGGAGGCGGAACAGCTCGCGGCACTGACGCTTGATGAGATTGCGTTCGACAGCGCGCTTGGCAAATTTCTTGCCGATCACAACGCCCAGGCGCGCCTGGGGGTGTCCGTTGGCGCGCACATACAGCACGAAGTGACGACTACGCCGGACTGGCCGCAAAGCAAAAACGGATGAGAACTCATCCGTTTTTGTCAGCCTTGCGGCTTTGGGGTAGGCGTGCGGGCCCATTGCCTGCCGTAGTGCGAGACTGCGGCGAAAGCCATGGGCAACGGCCGCGAGCCGCCACCCTGGCGTGGCAAGTCTTAGATGGCCAGGCGCTTACGGCCCTTGGCGCGGCGTGCGTTCAGCACGGCACGGCCACCACGGGTCTTCATGCGGACACGGAAACCGTGGGTGCGCTTGCGACGGGTAACGGAAGGTTGATAGGTACGCTTCATGATGCACTCTCTTGTTAATGGGTGGTGCGGGGATGCCGCACGCGCCGGGCCTAGGGTTGTCCCATGGGGTCGCCCCCGCGGCCTGGTGTCGATTCAGTAGGAGAAATCGCCCACGCAGACCGCCGTGCGCTGTGTTGTTCAGGTCTAGGGTGTCACCGGAACATCGGGCACCGAAGACATCGGGCCTAAGCCGGATCAGGCGCGACGAGTTGGACCCCGTCCCGCGTCTGACACGAACAAGCGTGCGCTCCCCTGCCGCGCATCGCAGAACCCGGCATTTAAACGGGATTTGTCGCATCTGTCAAGTCCGCTCGACTGGGGATAACGTGCGTCCGACGCGTGTAATCCACTCGGCGATGAGTTGTCCCCAGTGCCTTGTGCGGCTTGGTGTGCTTTGCGCAAAGCCTGATGGTTATTGGGTTTGTGGCAACCCGGCAAAATCAGTTGTCCACCGGTACTCACAGCAGGTCCACAGGTTATCCACAGACTTATCCTTTGTGGATAACTTTCGGTCGAGGGTACAATCCCGTTCCAATAACGAAAGCCACCCGGTTTCTGGCCCGCGCCAGGGACCCGGCGGCCGGCCCACCCGGGGACGTCGCTTGCGACGCGTGTGGCGCCGGTCAACCACCTAACGATAACGATGCAGGATTTCTGGCATGCGGCATCGGCTCAGCTTGAGGGTGAGCTGACGCCGCAACAATTCAAGACGTGGATCAAGCCGCTGACGCCGCTGTCGTTTGACGAGCAGGCGTGCACGCTGCGGATTGCCGCGCCCAACCGTTTCAAGCTCGACTGGGTCAAGAGCCAGTTCTCGGGCCGCATCCAGTCGCTCGCGTGCGACTACTGGGAGATGCAGGTCGACGTGCAGTTCGTGCTCGACCCGACCGCCGGCCAGCGCCAGGCCGCCCTGCAGCCCGCGCTCGCGCCCGTGCCGATGCAGCCAACGGCGCCGCAATCGATGCAGCCGAGGCAGGCGATGCCGTCTGCCGCGAGCGTCACGCATGACAGCGCCGTCACGCGCCCCGCGCCCGCGATGTACCGCGAAACCGCGCTCGCCGCGGCCAGCCATGGGGCTGCCGACATCGACGTGCCGGTCATGGACGCCGCCGAGGTCAGCGCGCAGTCGTACCGCATGCCGCCGCAGGCGCCCGCCGTGGTGGCGACACTGACTGCGCCGCCGCAGGCACCCGTGGACGACTCCGTGCACGAGCGCTCGCGCCTGAACCAGATCCTCACGTTCGACAACTTCGTCACCGGTAAGGCCAACCAGCTGGCGCGCGCCGCGGCCATCCAGGTCGCCAACAACCCGGGCAAGTCGTACAACCCGCTGTACCTGTACGGCGGCGTGGGCCTCGGCAAGACGCACCTGATCCACGCCATCGGCAACTTCATGCTGATGGAGAACCCACGCGCCCGCATTCGCTACATCCACGCAGAGCAGTACGTTTCCGACGTAGTGAAGGCTTACCAGCGCAAGGCGTTCGACGACTTCAAGCGCTACTACCACTCGCTCGATCTGCTGCTGATCGATGACATCCAGTTCTTCTCGGGCAAAAACCGCACGCAGGAAGAATTCTTCTACGCGTTCGAGGCACTGATCGCCAACCGCGCGCAGGTGATCATCACCAGCGATACGTATCCGAAGGAGATCACCGGCATTGATGACCGCCTGATCTCGCGCTTCGATTCCGGCCTGACGGTGGCCATCGAGCCGCCCGAGCTGGAAATGCGCGTCGCGATTCTGATGAAGAAGGCGCAGGCCGAGAATGTGTCCGTGCCGGAAGAGGTCGCCTTCTTCGTGGCCAAGCACCTGCGCTCGAACGTGCGTGAGCTGGAGGGCGCGCTGCGCAAAATCCTGGCGTACTCGAACTTCCATGGCAAAGAGATCACGATCGAGGTCACGCGCGAGGCGCTGAAGGACCTGCTGACCGTGCAGAACCGCCAGATCTCGGTGGAGAACATCCAGAAGACCTGCGCGGATTTCTACAACATCAAGGTCGCGGACATGTACTCCAAGAAGCGGCCGGCCAACATCGCGCGCCCGCGCCAGATCGCCATGTATCTGGCCAAGGAACTGACGCAGAAGAGCCTGCCAGAGATTGGCGAGCTCTTCGGTGGACGCGACCACACGACCGTGCTGCACGCGGTGCGCAAGATCGCCGACGAGCGCAGCAAGGACGCTCAGCTCAACCACGAGCTGCACGTGCTGGAGCAGACGCTCAAGGGGTGACCGCAGAGCGCATGGCAACGCCATTCGCCCTGAATCCACACTCCACGGACGCCCGCTCGAATGCGGGCGTCTTTTCATGCACAATAGCTATATTTGCCGCGCGCGCGACGCTATCCAGCGCCCCCTTCTTTGCGGTATAATTTGTGATTAACCCCTTGATTTACAACGACTTTGGGGTCAATCGCAAATGCTCCTGCAGGCACAGGCCCACATAGGCCATGCTGGGGCGCGCGCGGTGTCACCTCAAACTGCAAGGATCGCCTTCATGCAATTGGTCAAAACCTCGCGAGACAACCTGCTGCGTCCGCTGCAAATCGTGAGCGGCATCGTGGAACGCCGTCACACGCTGCCCATCCTGGCCAATCTGCTGATCACCAAGAAGGGTGAACGGGTTTCCTTCCTGTCCACCGACATCGAAATCCAGATCACCACGCACGCCGATTGCGGCGCCGGCGCCGGCGACATCGCCACCACCGTGGCCGCCCGCAAGCTGGTCGACATCCTGCGCGCGATGCCCGACGGCGAAGTCGCCCTCACGCTCAACGACAAGCGCATGACGGTGCAATCCGGCAAGAGCCGCTTTGCGCTGCAGACGCTGGCCGCCGAAGAGTTCCCGACCGTCGCTGAGGCAACCGATTTCGGTGCCCGCATCACCGTGCCGCAGAAGACGCTCAAGCACCTGCTGGCGATGGTGCATTTCGCGATGGCCCAGCAGGACATCCGCTACTACCTCAACGGCATGCTGCTGGTGGTGGATGGCAAGCAAGTCATGGCCGTCGCTACCGACGGCCACCGCCTGGCTTACTGCGGCGTGGAAACGGGTGAGCAACCGGCAGGCGCCGGCGGCCGCCACGAAGTCATCATCCCGCGCAAGACGATTCTCGAACTGCAACGCCTGCTGGAAGACGTGGATGATCCCGTCTCGGTGCAACTGGCCTCGAACCAGGTCAAGTTCACCTTCGGCAATATCGAGCTGATCTCCAAGCTGGTCGAAGGCAAGTTCCCGGATTTCCAGCGCGTCATCCCGAAGGGTTACCGCAACAGCTTCACGATCGACCGCACGTTCCTGCAAAGCGCACTGCAACGTACGGCCATCCTGACCACCGACAAGTTCAAGGGCGTGCGCTGCATGCTCGACACCAACGTCCTCAAGATCAGCTCCACCAACGCTGACCAGGAAGAAGCGCAGGAAGAACTCGAAATCGACTACCAGGGCGACGCGCTGGATATCGGCTTCAACGTCACCTACCTGCTGGACGTGCTGGCCAACCTCAAGGCCGAAAAGGTGCAGGTGAGCCTGGGCGACTCCAACTCGAGCGCGCTTATCACCCTGCCCGACGACGACACCTTCAAGTACGTCGTCATGCCGATGCGCATTTGACGAGGCTTTTCCCAAAGCCGCTCGAACAAACCATCGAGAGCAAGACGAGGGGCTGGATCGGAACGATCCGCCCCTTCGCCGTTTTTAAGCAACCCCGCTGTGTGCACTGAAGCGACCATTTCCGTGCCCATGGCAGCGAGCAGAACGACATGACCGAAGAGCAGAAACCGCAATCCACCCCCGCCGAGGCCAACAGCTACGACGCCGCCTCGATCCAGATCCTGGAAGGCCTGGAGGCGGTACGCAAGCGGCCGGGCATGTACATCGGCGACACGTCGGATGGCACCGGCCTGCACCACCTCGTGTTCGAGGTGCTCGACAACTCCATCGACGAAGCGCTGGCCGGGCATTGCACCGAGATCCAGGTCACCATCCACACGGACAACTCCATCTCCGTGATCGATAACGGCCGCGGCATCCCGACCGGCATCAAGTTTGACGACAAGCACGAGCCCAAGCGCAGTGCGACCGAAATCGCCATGACCGAGCTGCACGCCGGTGGCAAGTTCAACCAGAACAGCTACAAGGTGTCGGGCGGCCTGCACGGCGTGGGTGTGTCGTGCGTGAACGGCTTGTCGAAGTGGATGAAGGTGACTGTCCGCCAGGGCGGCAAGGTGCACCACATCGAGTTTGCGCAGGGCATTCCACAAAACCGCCTGATCGAAACGGTGCAAGCACCGGACGGCACCATGGTGGAGGTCTCGCCGCTGCACGTGACGGGCACGACCGACAAGCGCGGCACCGAGGTGCACTTCCTGGCCGACGAAACGATCTTCACCAACGTCGAGTACCACTACGAGATCCTCTCCAAGCGCATCCGCGAGCTCTCGTTCCTGAACAACGGCGTGCACATCAAGCTGACCGACCAGCGCACCGGCAAGGAAGAAGACTTCGCCTTCTCGGGCGGCGTGAAGGGCTTTGTTGAGTACATCAACAAGAACAAGACCGTGCTGCACCCGACCATCTTCTTTGCCGCGGGCGAAAAAGACGGCGTGGCCGTGGAAGTGTCGATGCAGTGGAACGACGCCTACAACGAGCAGGTGCTCTGCTTCACCAACAACATCCCGCAGCGCGACGGCGGCACCCACCTCACGGGCCTGCGCGCTGCGATGACACGCGTCATCAACAAGTACATCACCGACAACGAGATCGCCAAAAAAGCCAAGGTCGACACCTCGGGTGACGACATGCGCGAAGGCCTGACCTGCGTGCTGTCGGTGAAGGTGCCGGAGCCAAAGTTCAGCTCGCAGACCAAGGACAAGCTCGTGTCTTCGGAAGTGCGCCTGCCGGTGGAAGAAGTGGTGGCCAAGGCGCTGACCGACTTCCTGCTGGAAACGCCGGTCGATGCCAAGATCATCTGCGGCAAGATCGTCGAAGCTGCCCGCGCGCGTGAAGCCGCCCGCAAGGCCCGCGAGATGACGCGCCGCAAGGGCGTGCTCGACGGCATGGGCCTGCCCGGCAAGCTGGCCGACTGCCAGGAGAAAGACCCGGCGCTGTCTGAACTCTTCATCGTCGAGGGTGACTCCGCAGGCGGCTCTGCCAAGCAGGGGCGCGACCGTAAGTTCCAGGCGATCTTGCCGCTCAAGGGCAAGATCCTGAACGTGGAGCGCGCGCGCTTTGACAAGATGCTCTCCAGCCAGGAAGTGCTCACGCTCATCACCGCCATGGGCACCGGCATTGGCAAGGACGACTACAACCTCGACAAGCTGCGCTACCACCGCATCATCATCATGACCGATGCGGACGTGGACGGCTCGCACATCCGCACGCTGCTGCTCACGTTCTTCTACCGCCAGATGCCCGAGATCATCGAGCGCGGCCACGTGTACATCGCCCAGCCGCCGCTCTACAAGATCAAGCACGGCAAGGAAGAGCGCTACATCAAAGACGACGTCGAGATGGCCGCCTACCTCGTGCGCCAGGCGCTGGACACCGCCGCGCTGGTGCGTGCCGACGGCACCGAGATTGCCGGCGACGCCCTGGCCGAACTCGCCCGCCAGTACCAGCTCAGCCGCGGCGTGATCGAGCGCCTGTCGCGCGTGATTGACGCCGACGCCCTGCGCGCCATTGCCGAAGGCGTGGCCCTGGACCTCAGCAACGAAGCCGCCGCAGAAGCCAGCGCCCGCGCCCTCAAGGCCCGCCTGCTGGAAATGCAAGGCAACGCCAGCAACGCCAACGGCGGCGCCACGGCAGACGCCTTCATGCAATACGACGAGAAGAGCGAGAAGTACCGCGTGATGGTCGTCCGCCGCCAGCACGGCAACCAGCGCCTCAGCCACATCGACGCCGACTTCGTGGCCGGCGCCGACTACGCAGCGCTATCCAGCACCGCCGCGACCTTCCAAGGCCTGATTGGCGAAGGTGCCAAGGTGCGCCGCGGCACCGGCGACAAGATGCGCGAGCAGCCCGTGGCCGACTTCCACGCCGCCATGACGTGGCTGCTGGCCGAAGCCGAGCGCGGCGTGAGCCGCCAGCGCTACAAGGGCCTGGGCGAAATGAACCCCGAGCAGTTGTGGGAAACCACCATGGACGTCACCCAGCGCCGCCTGCTGCGCGTGCAGATTGAAGACGCCATTGCGGCGGACCAGATCTTTACGACGCTGATGGGCGATGACGTGGAACCGCGCCGGAACTTCATTGAGAGCAATGCGTTGGTGGCGCGGAATATTGATGTTTGATTAACACCATCAGCCCCAGACAAAACGCCGGAAGATTAACCTTCCGGCGTTTTTTATTTTGTGACGGCCCTCGCAAACCATTTGCGGTTCTCGTCTTGCCATGTGGCCTCGATGATTTTCTACTAGCCCCTCCGAGGGGCTAATTGCACTCCTAGATTCCTGGCGTCACAATCATCAACAGTCTTCTTCAACAACGGCTTCACGCCCTCTGTCGACGCCTTGTGGGTTCCTGATACTCAAGCATCGCTTGATGTAGGCGGTTTTCGCTAGGGGTCACGCACCAAGGCGCTGGCGGTTGCTCTTAATGCTTTCGGGGAAAGCGTCGAAATGACCAAGCCAACAGACCGAAGTGACCTAGTCGTACTTCGAGATCTTGTCCGCGAATTTGTTCGAGAACGAGATTGGGAGAAGTTCCATACACCGAAGAATCTCGCAACCGCACTCAGCGTTGAGGCGAGCGAGCTACTCGAGCCTTTTCAGTGGCTGGTGTCGGGGGACCGCGCCGAGCTTGGGGACGCTCGGATGACCGCTGTTCGTCACGAGATGGCGGATGTCTTGGTGTATCTGCTCAGTCTTGCCGACAAGCTCGATGTCGATCTCTTCCAAGCCGTTCAGGAAAAGATGGATATCAATCGAGCAAAGTATCCGGCGGAGAAGGTGCGGGGTGACGCGAGAAAGTACTCAGAATACGAAGAAGATGAGACTGTACGCAGACCACTGTAAATCGTTTATCGAGGACTGCGAGCGCAATCAAATCGCTGAGAAGCTTCGCCAGAATTTCAAAGACGTTCGTGGCGCAGAACCAGGGCAGGGTGAGCTGCAATCCTGGCGGAATTCGCTTCGAACCTTGGCGATGATTTTCTCTCGCGCTGGTTTGACTAATCAGGGCGTCATGCTGGAGTTCCAGCTACCCATGACGTCCAAACGGGTCGATTGTTTGCTGTGCGGGTACGGAGCCGATGGTGTCCCGACTGCCGTTGCTATCGAGCTGAAACAGTGGACCGAGACTGAGGAGTCTGCTGGCGATCATGAGGTCACCACATTCCTCGCTGGTTGCAAGCGAGATGTATTGCACCCATCCGTTCAAGTTGCCCGATACGCGATGTTCCTTCGTGACAACCACGAAGCTTGCTATGCGGACTCCAACCCGGTCAGGGTGGCCGCATGCGCCTATCTTCATAACTACATTTCGAGCGAGCACGACGCTGTTCTCGCCGATAAGTTTGCTGAAGCGCGCGCCGAGGCACCGGTGTTCACGGCAGACGATGTGGACGCGTTTGTAGTGTTTGTTCGAAACCTCGTTGGCCACGGTGATGGCCTGGAAGTTCTTCGCCGTGTTGAGGAGAACCGGTTTCGAGCCAGCAAGAAGCTCATGGAGCACGTGGCATCCGCTATTCAGGACCGACCTGAGTACACGCTGCTAGATGAGCAACTTGTCGCTTTCGACACGGTTATGGCTGCAGCTCGGCGCGGCGTGCATGACCGTCGCAAACATGTTGTCATCGTTAAGGGTGGCCCTGGCACAGGCAAGTCGGTGCTCGCAATCAATCTCGTTGGACGTTTGCTAGCCGAGCACTACTCCACGCACTACGTTACGGGCTCCAAGGCTTTCACCGAAACGCTACGCAAGGTTATTGGCCCGCGTGGCCAGGAGCTGTTCACGTATACGAACGGCTACGTAGCCGTTGAGCAAGACTCCGTTTCCGTGCTTGTCACCGACGAAGCTCACCGCATTCGAGATGTGAGCAGTAATCGATTCACCCCTGCCGACAAAAAGTCCGGCTTGAAGCAGGTGGAGGAATTAATTCGGGCCGCCCGAGTGTGCGTGTTTCTGATTGACGATCATCAGGTTGTCCGTCCGGGAGAGATTGGCTCCGCCGCCTATATCAAGGAGTACGCACAGCACTATGAATGTGTTGTCCATGAGGTCGAGCTAGAGGCTCAGTTTCGCTGCAACGGATCAGACTCCTTCATTAACTGGACCAATACTCTGCTCGACATCGAGCCAGGTGAGGCGTTCCATTGGACGCGTGAACATGGCTTCGACTTCCGCGTGGTGCCTTCTCCGGACGAATTGGAAGCGCTTATCAAAGCGAAGGTCTCCGACGGCCACACCGCGCGCTTGGTCGCCGGCTTCTGTTGGCCGTGGTCAGCGCCGAATCAAGACGGGACGCTTGTAGACGATGTCACCCTCGGGTCGTTTCAACGGCCGTGGAATGCGAAGCCTGACGCCGGCAGGCTTGCTAAAGGGATTCCAAAGTCCACTCTTTGGGCGCATCACCCGACAGGCATCAATCAGGTGGGCTGCGTCTATACCGCGCAAGGCTTTGAGTTCGACTATGTCGGCGTCATTTTTGGCGAGGACTTGCGATTTGATGCTGCCAGCAACACCTGGGTGGGTGATAGGACGAAGTCGTTCGACGCAACGGTAAAGAAATCAAAGGGTGATTTCACGCGGCTGGTAAAAAACACATACCGTGTACTGCTGTCGCGCGGCATGAAGGGGTGCTACGTCCATTTCGCTGATGCGGCCACTGCTGGCTATTTTCGGAGGTATCTGGCCACCCAAAAATAGAGCGAGGCCCATACAAAAAATGCGGAAGCGGCAATGAAAGAGATAGTCGCGGAAGTTGCCGTGCTGGAGCGAAGTGGTCAGAGAGGAGCATGTCGCTCGCAATGAGATGCTGGCCCGTATCGCCGGCTTGCGAACGAGCTAATAGTTGCTGTGGTGATTCCCGAAAGGGGCTATTGAAATTGTCGGAATTAACGGTATCGGCCGAAAGACCGAAGTTCCACGGGCGCTTAGTTTGAGGTGGTCAATTGTTACTAGGGAGGGCGAGTGACCAAAAAAAAGATTTTTGTGATCATGCCGTTCGTTTCGGCGAACACACGAGATGAGGCATCTCTCACCAGTTTTTTTAATGATTACATAAAGTACCCCATTGAAACGGCTAGAGGACTGAGTAGCGAGTATTCGGTTTCGAGGTCCGGAAATTCGCTTCTGATACTCGATAATATTATTGAGGATATTGCGGCGGCCGATATCGTAATCTGTGATCTATCGGGGGAGATGGCAAATCCAAACGTGATGTTTGAACTGGGGCTGCGCCTTTCAACTTCGCCGAAGCCCACAATCCTGATTCGCGAAGAATCGGAGAAGAACAAGAAAATATTTGACGTTAGTGGTCTTTATACCTATGGCTACAGTCTTACGGGGACGCGCAACCTCGAACGGTTCCTTCTAGACAAACTCGCCGAGTATGAGACGAACCACGAAGCCTACGAGTCTCCTGTGTTGAAAATTCTGGATCACCGTGCGGCTTTTTGGATGATGTTGCCGGTGAGGAAAGCCTCGGCCTTTCTGGGAGGGATTGCCAGCGCGGCCGAAGCCTCTTTGCGTGCCTTTGCTAGAGCCGTCGCTTTACATGTGCACAAAAAAGGCGGTCACTTGGAGGTTGATGACTCCATGTTGATTTATAAGGCTATCTTGAGTCTTCCCGATAAAATTGTGCTTGAGGATTTTGACTATAAGATATCTTCTATTCCCTCTCTAGATTCTTATTTGTCTTCGGTTTATTTGCTCGGTTTGGTTGAGGACGATGTTGAGAGGAAGTTTCGGGAATACGCTATGGCGTACTCTCTGAGTTTTAGCAAGGGGAATTCTTCTCTATTCGCAGAAACGAAGTTCGGCGAGTTTCTTGGGTATGCGTTTGAAACTCTTATTCTCATGAATCTCTCCAGGGTAATAATTCGAGTCTTGGGGGAGAGGCAAGGTGGTACTGAAAGAGCTGCACTTGTTTCTAAGTTTTTTGATGTGGCCAAAGATAGTCAATTGATTGGGGGGTGATGTGGCGGACTATGTTCGGAAAACGATTCTGTCTCAAGGGTATGCGCATATTAAAGATATATCGCTTACTCCCGAGCAAAAGACGGATTACGAAATTGCATTGCGTGGCTATCAAGAGAGCCGAGCTAAATTAATGATGTCGTCTTCGATCGTTCCTGAGGTGAAGACAAAGGACGGCTCATTGAAAGTTTACGCGACCGTATATGGTGCCTTGAGTGATGCTATAGGTGATATATCGGGCGGCTTTATGATTGCACTAAATAATCTCTATGACTCGTCGAAGATGCTTGCTGATGCGAGTATTGTGGAAGGGTTGTTCCTTTCAAAGGCGCCAAGACGTAGTTTGATGCGTTCTGAGTCTAGAACGGGAGTCATTAAGACGACAAAAGACTTGTTCAGTATGGTCGCCAACGCGTCGCACGTGATTTCTGAGGAGGGGGAGAAGAAAATTAACGCCGTACTTTCTAAAATTGAAAGAAAGGCTAAGTTTTTAAATGATCAACTTACGGATCAGCGCGACAGAGTGTTGGTATGGGAAAACTTCCTTGCTGAATTTGGAAAGTTGCCGAAAACTCCTGCGCGATTGGATGCGATGGCTGATAAATCTATGTTGCAGGCGTACCAATTCAGGATTGACTATTTAAAAAAAGAAATCAAAGGGTTCGCTGGGTCAGCCTGAGTTAGTGTCTCTTTTTTTCTAGGCGATAATTAATATGCCCTCGTCTGCCAATGCTCCCAAACTACTGTCCACTGAATCGCCACTTGCACCTTTGCTGAGCACATTAGAGGACGAGGGCCAGAAGACTTCCAAGCCGTCGCGTCTCCATCAATGGAGTCAGGTGATCGCCTTGTCTAATTTGACTGTGTGCGCGCTGTCACTTGCGGTGTACGTTCAGTGGAAGATCACATCGCTTGTGTGGGTTGTTGGAGGCACTCTAGTGCTTGGGGTGATAGCCGCTGCAATCTTTGTGTTAGTTGGTGTGAAGGCTACTTTGGTGGAAATAAGAAGCTTCGAAAACGCATTCCTGTCCTCAGTGTCCTCACGTCTTGCTGAACGCCGCACTCTAGTTTTCAGTATCGGCACCGGATTCGGTTACCAAGATATTCTTTTTGCACGGGACTATCTGAAGTCCGTGGCGGCGCAACTCCGTTCACGGATCAGTCTTATTGTTGGCGCGATAGATAAAGTCGGCGTACTGCCTTTAGCTGCATCGGCGGCTATTACGCTTCTGAAGCTTAATGAGGGGGGAGCTGTCACCGCTGTATGGGGCGCTGGTACAGTCGTTCTGGCCTATTTTTATATGCTTTCTGTTCACATGCTCGACGCTGCATATACGGTTGAACGCTATATTGTTATTTTGGATCACGCTGCTGCGCACGCTGCGGAGCGCATTAAGTAGCTAGCGCTCCGAACTCGGGGCCGATAAAGGCCGCCTCAAGGGCGGCCTCGTTCAAACCATCAGCAACCAAGTAACCTATTGCGCCGTCTCCTCCACCTTCTTCCTCGGCCCCCGACTAAACCGCACAGACAACGCCGCCCGAGCCGTATCCAACGCCTCGCCCTTACCAGCCACCTTCAGGAAGGCATACCCCTCCAGCGAAGCCGTCATCAAGTCACTACCCAGAGCCATTTGCGAGTCCTGCATTTTTTCGTAGAGCTTTCCAACGCGGAGCAGGCGAGGACGCAGTGCATCAAAGGCGGCGAGGTCGCGTTTGACTTCTGCAAGGTTGTAGTTCACCGCAAGTACGCCCGGGTTGTTGCTCAGCACTTCCACCGCCTTGCGGCAGAACGCTTCGGACTTGTCGCCCATCTTCGTGATCGTGCTGCGTTGTTCGATCGACAGATCAATCAGGCCCGCGAACTTTTCTTCCAAGGTCTTGAGCGCAGCATCCACCGCAGTCAGGTCGGCCGCGCTGAGTTGAAGCGAAATCAGGTTCTGTGACATTGCAATCCTTATCTAGGGGTTGGCAAGATCGCGCCGGCTGGCGCGACCGGACGAGATTGGTTTGCCACGACCCTCATAGCAAGGCTGGACACCACTTTTGACAGAAGCAGGGTCCGCTACGTTTGGCGCGGATCGCTTGCAACGCTCGGATGTTCGAGGTCGGAAAGCGACGCGGAAACAGCCGATCACCCGAGTCAAAGTCCCGAACCCGATCTTTCGGTTTCGGAGTTCAAGTCGTCGAGGGCGGGATGCGGACCTCAAGCCGACGCATTCAAGTGTTTGAGGTCGAAAGTCTGGACCTCAGACCGACGATTTCGACTGTCTGATGACCGAGCTTGAGTTTCGACTTGGCGATGTCGGATGTTCGATGCCGGAGGGCGGCCCTCAACCTACCGACGTGTCGGTCGTCCGAGACCGGAATGCAGGTCGCACAGCGCGGACTCCGGCTGTCAAAGAGCGCAGTGCCGCGGACGAAGTCTCGAAATCGAGTGTTTGAGGTCCGTGCGTGAATCTCAAACCACGACACATCGGTCACTGCTACTCAACTGAGGGCGTATCCGGAGCAACTACAGAGAATCTTCTCCACCGAGCGCCGCTTCCTTGGCCGCAATCCGCCCTCGGAGCTCGTCGTTTCGCTGCCGGCCGTTCACACCGAAGTGAATGAGCCGATGGCACGTGGGGCAGATGGCTCCAACGTACTTCGGGTGGTCCAAACCTCCGTCGGAGACGCGGTTGATGTGGTGAGGTTCGAGATATGGCGAGCCGTCGCTTTTGCGATTGAATGGTGCCGGTTTTTCGCAGAGCTCACAGTGTCCTTGCGCGCGCGCCAGCACGTAGCGTTTCACTTGCGCACTACGCTGGTACGCAATACGGACAGTCTCTTTCGGGTCTGGGATGGGGGCGCCCGGCTGACAAGCCGCAATCGCAGCTTCCCTAAGTTTCGAAAAATCGGCTTGCCCGGCTTCGTCTGTCGTCGCAGAGTCATCGCTCGCGTCCGGCATATCGTCGAGTTCGCGTCGCAGCGTGCTCGACACAGGGATCAGCCGGAACACGATTACGTTGCGCTCCGATCCATTGCGATCTAGGCCTCGCTTTATAGTGTGCGAGTCACATGAGTATTCCCCTTTGTACTCGCAGGGCTTGCCCTTGCCTTTCATTTCAAAGACATGCAGCGCACGCCCGTCTTTTGCGTGTGATGCGACGGCGAGGTTGCCCTTGGTCATCTTCATGTCACCAAGCTGGCCTTCGCCGACATAGCTCAGATAACCAAGCTCATCAAAGGCGTCGTGGTAGCCGTGCTGCGCACCGTTGCCGAAGAATAGGAAGATCGCCGGTGATTGCCGAGATGGCGCAATGCCGCTTTGGGCGCTTCCCCCAAATTTCCCGGTGATCTCTTCTCGGCGGCTGTAGGACCTCCCAACGACGAAGCTGGGAATCTCGGTTGGTAGCGGATCGGCAGCCGGAGCGGCGCCTTCATCAACATCGGGCAGCATGCAATCCCCCCGGATTTGCTGTAAATTTTCGTGCCCATTTTATGCGACCTTGCTAGGCTGCTCGGCCCAGTGCAATCAAGGCAACTCGCATATCCGGTGCCAACAAATGCCCCGGTTTTTGACGCGTCATTTCGTATAATCCCCACCGCTGCCGCACCAACGGCAGCCGGGTCTGGCGACCTGTTCTGGTTGCTCTGGAGAGACAACGCTTCGCGCGTTGGCTCTGCACACCCACGCACGCACTATGGCGGGCCGGGTGGGGAGACCTCCGGGTCTGCCGGCGCTCCAGAGAGCCGGTTCGCCAGCCCCGCCGTCAGGCCCGCCACCCCGTCTGGCGACAGGTTGGTGGGCCTCCAACACTCTCTGGAGGCTTCATGCCAATCGCTTCATACCCATCCCCACCCAAGCAGCAACCCCACCCACGTGGACCAGGGGAGGCCCAATGACCCCCACCCAACGCCGCCTCTACCTAACCGGCGCCCTGGCCGCGCGCGACTATCTCCGGCGCACGCAAGCCGACCTGCGCATCCACCGCGAACTCCGCCCCGACACCCTGCGCTGGGCGCTGGCCCACACCGGCATCCACGCGCCGGAATATCGGGCAGGGTTCCTGGATGGCATCGGCGCCTTCGTATCGATGGTCCTGGAGGGCTGTCAGATCAACCCTGAAACGTGGGAAGTGCTCACCGCCGTAGAGCGGGCTGGCGAAAGCCAATAACCAGATGGACGCTTCCCCGAGACGGGCGGGGATGCCAGCATTTCAAGAACACCGGCGTCCTGAGTGATTTACTGCCTGCCGCTATCGCGCGACCCTCGTTAGCTCTTCCAGCACAACGTCCCGAAACTGGTCGAAGATGATCCAGTTTTTGTAATCGGGGTCCCAATGCCCTCGTCCCCTGCAAATCGGTTCAACGATACTGCGGACAGCCTCGTTATACCGATGAGACACCGCCATATTGTTGATGGGTAAATTTCGTGCGTAGACAGGCACCCCTAGAATCAAAAACATCCACCGCCCATTTCCTTGCAACATATCGACCTCCGTGTGAATGACGGGGTCAGGCTAGGAACGGCTGGGCGCAAAAAATACTCTCCAACCATGAACGAAACAGTGGTGCAGGGAAATTCTGGTTTTGAAATCAACGAGTTAGGCGAGGGTGCGTTTGCTGGACAGATCGCCGCACTAAAAGCCTTTCTAGACTTCCACCAGCAGTTCGATCGCGAGACCAAAGCGCTCGCGGTAGCCCGTGCTCTCGCGCAAGCATCGTTGGAGCGGCTCGAAAAGGGGCGGCCAGTTACCAAGTACAACTCGGCAAATATCGCTGACATGGTGGGGCAAAAGGTTGGGCCGGATGGCGCAACGGGGTGGTTGTCCAAAGTCTGGAAGGCGCTGGAGCAATCTCTTGAAGAGCGGCGAACGGGTATTCAAGACGTAGCACGGCAAGCGGGCGCCACCATCTACGCGTGGCCCAAAAAGGCTCAGGGGGCGGGAGGGGCGGGCAACAGCTCGGAATACAGCATTGAGTTCCTATCGCTCCCCGCAAGCGAGGCCCCGGTCGTAGCTCCTCTTGCGGGGGAGATCACCTACGTTCAAGAGCTAACGTTGAAGCCGGCGTTCTGGGCTCGTCCGCTGTTCAAGAAAGGATTTCCGCTGAAAGGGTGGCGGCGCACAAGCTTCATCGCGTTTGGCGTTGTTGTTCTCCTTGCCGTTGGCGGCACCCTCCTGCTGACTTGGATCGCCCTGAACAACCCGAAGCTGTCGTCCTCGACAAAAGACGTCGCTGTCTGGGTGCTGTTCGCAATGATGATGTCTTGGATCGGCTATTCGATCTTGAAACCGTTCTCCGACTTGGCAGACCTTCGCCTCATCATGGCGCCGGATGTGATGGTCGGCTTCAGCGAGCTCAATGTTCAACTGGAGCTCGCCCGAGAGAGACCAGCCGATGAGGAGCCGTTTCGTGTGCTGCGGCTGGTGCGCTACTCGGCCAAGTGCGCCGTCTGTGGAGAGACCGTGCATTTGGCCGACGGGAAAAGGGAGTTCCCTGGCAGGCTGGTAGGCCGGTGTTCTGAGCAGCCACGGGAGCACGTCTACTCTTTTGACCGGCACACCAGAATCGGCAAGCCCCTCCGCTAGCCATTGCGCAGAGGCTCCCTCGCCCCATGCGCCGGGCGCTATCGCACCGCAGCCGATCCGGTCATCATCTACGCCATTGCCGCTGTTGGGTGCAGGGCGCCAGCAGTTGCCGCCCGCGCGGACGCGGCAATACCGCAAGAACAACAATCAAGATTGGGGACACAACCATGCAAGTACGACTCCGTGATCACGCATTGCCATGGCGCCTCTGTGCCGTGCCGGCCGTGGTGGCCAGCCTGGTGCTGGCCGGCTGCGCGGCAGATGTCGGCAGCCGCCCTGGGCAGGTGCCGGAGATTCGGCCCGGCGTGCTGGCCGGCTATCTGCCCGCCAACGCGCGGCCCGATAGCCTGAAGCTGGTGCCGCCGCCGCCCGCGCCCGATTCCGCCGCGCAGGCGGCCGATGCCGAGATGGCGCGCAAGCAGATGGCGCTGCGTGGCACGGCCCGCTGGCAACTGGCGGCGGCCGATGCGGAGCTGCGCTTCCCGCAGGCGGCGGGGGTGTTCAGTTGTGCGCTGGGCGCGCCCATCTCCGAGCAAGCCACGCCGCGCCTGGTGCTGCTGCTGCGCCGCAGTCTGGTCGATGCGGGGCTCTCCACCTACGGCGCCAAGGATCACTACCAGCGCGCGCGCCCGTTCGTGGTCAACGGCCAGCCCATCTGCACGCCGGAAGACGCCGACAAGCTGCGCAAGGATGGCTCGTATCCGTCCGGGCACAACGCGGCAGGGTGGGCGTGGGCGTTGATCCTGGCGGAGCTGGCGCCGGACCGTGCCGATGCGCTGTTCGCGCGCGGGCTCGCCTTCGGGCAAAGCCGCCTGGTGTGCAACGTGCACTGGCAAAGCGATGCCCTGGCCGGCCGCACGATGGGCGCGGCTGCGGTGGCGCGGCTGCATGCCGATCCGGTCTTCCTGGCGGACATGGCCGCCGCGCGGCAGGAGATTGCTGCCGTGCGCGCACGCGGGTTGCCGCCCTCGCACGATTGCGCTGCAGAGGCGGCCGCGCTGGCGCCGTGAGGCATGGGTGTGGGGCGCCCCCCACACCCAGCACGTCCGCCCGCATCACCACAGCAACACGGCCCCCGTCGCCAGACGCGCGAGGCGCCTACCGCCCGGGTCGCTCCGAGGGTGTTCCACATCGGTGCAGCTACGCACCAACTCCAAGCCACCGACGCCACCATCGGCCCGCACGTGCCTTACGCCAGGGCATAGCCCAGGCAATCAACGCCCCGCCAACCCGCACAAGCACCACGCCATGCTGCATGGCACAAAACTCGCATAAGCCGTGGGCGACCGGTCAGACCACGACCGTGTCTTTCTCCCATTTCGGCCCATGCACAGCATTCCATCCTCCGTTGCGCAAGCACTCCAGCAAGGCATCCTCAGCGGCGCTTACCCCGCCGGCAGCCGTCTGCCGCCGCAGCGTGAGCTGGCAGAAAGTCTGGGTGTGAGCCGCGCGTCGTTGCGCGAGGCGCTCACGGTGCTGGAGACGCTGGGCCTGGTCGACATCCTGCCCAGCCGGGGCGTGGTGGTGCGCGGGCAGATGGGCGCCGAGCGGGCGGGTGCCGAGCGCATGCATCGCCCGTTTGCCACGCCGGCGCTGGGCACGCTGTCGCCGCGTCAGTTGATCGAGCTGCGCCTGGTGCTGGAGCCTGGCTGGACGGCGCTGGCCGCCGCGCGCATGCAGGCCGCCGGCCTGCGCCACCTGCAGTGGTTGCAGCAGCAGTTGGCCCATGCGTTGGCGCGCAATGATTTGCTGAGCGCGGCCGAGGCGGATTTGCACTTCCACATGCTGCTGGCGCAGTTGTCGGGCAACCCGGGCCTGATGGCGATGGCGGGGCAGCTGGAGCATGCCATCGGCCACAGCCTGCGCCTGCCCTTTGCCCGCAATGGCGCCGACGACCACCCCGCGCACGAGCACGACGCCATCGTGCAGGCCGTTGCCGCGGGCGATGCCGCCGCCAGTGCCGATGCCATGCGCGCGCATCTGCTGTCGGCCGCGCGCCGCAGCGGGATCGATCTGAGCGCGCCGCAGTCCTCACTGCATCCGGCGTCCGAGCCCGCCCACCAACCACCGGTTTCCTTTCGTCTCGTCCCTATTTCTGAAGGAGTTCTTGAATGACCCGCACCGCTGCTTTTCTTACCTCGCGTCGCACGTTTATCCATGCCGTCATGGCGGCCAGCGCCGTCGTCGCGTTGCTGCCGGGCCGCCCGGCGCATGCCGACGTGCTGGCCAACATCCAGAAGGCGGGCGTGATCCGCGTGGCGATCCCGAATGACTTTCCGCCGTTCGGCTCGCTCGGGCCGGACCTGAAGCTGCAGGGCTATGACATTGACATGGCCCACCTCGTCGCCAAGGAGCTGGGCGTCAAGGCCGAGCTGGTGCCCGTCACGAGCACCAACCGCATCCCGTTCCTGACCACGGGCAAGGTGGACATCGTCATCTCCAGCCTCGGTAAGAACGCCGAGCGCGCCAAGGTGATCGACTTCACGCAGGCGTATGCGCCGTTCCCCAAGAGCGTGTACGGCCCGAAGGAAGCATCGATCAAGAAACCGGCTGACCTGGCCGGTAAAACGATTGGCGTGACGCGCGGCTCCACGGAAGACCTCGCGCTCACGGCGGTGGCGCCGGCCTCGGCCACCATCAAGCGCTACGAAGACAACAACGCCACCGCGCAGAGCTACCTGATCGGCCAGGTGCAGTTGGTGACGGTGGGCAACATCGTGGCCAACGCGGTGAACGAGCGCACGAAGCTGCGCCAGCTCGACTTGAAGTTCCCGGTGGAAGACACGCCCTGCTACGTGGGCGTGGCCAAGGGCGAACCGGCACTGCTCGACAAGGTGAACGCCGTCATCACCAAGCTCAAGACGGATGGCCGCCTGAACGACTTGTCGCAGCGCTGGATCAAGATGCCGCTGCCCGCCCAACTGTAAGCACGTCAGCACGCCAGGCCTGCACGGGCCCCCGCATGGGATGCGGCGGGGCCGTGCCGTGGCCGGGCACCTGGGATTTCGTTATGGCTTATCAATTCGACTTTGGCGCTGTCTTCAACTACAGCGGCCAGCTGGCGCAGGGTGTGGGCTTTACGCTCGCGCTCACGGCGGCGGGCGCGGTGGCGGGCGGTGCAATCGGCGTGGCCGGGGGCGTGTGCCGCGCCTGGCGCATCGCGCCCTTCAACGGGCTGTTCAAGGTGTATGTGGAGGCCATCCGCAACACGCCGTTCCTCGTGCAGCTGATGTTCGTGTTCTTCGGCTTGCCGTCGCTGGGTTTGCAGATCAACGAGTGGCAGGCCTCCGTGCTGACAGTCGTGGTCAACCTGGGCGCGTACATCACCGAGATCGTGCGCGCGGGCATTCAAGAAACGCCACGCGGCCAGTTGGAAGCGGCCAACGCACTGGCCATGAGCCGCTGGGCGATCTTCCGGCACGTGGTGCTGCGGCCCGCGCTGCAGAAGGTGTGGCCGGCGCTCAGCAGCCAGATCGTGATCGTGATGCTGGGCACGTCGGTCGTCTCGCAGATTGCCGCGCAGGATCTGACGTTTGCCGCCAACTTCATCCAGTCGCGCAACTTCCGCGCGTTTGAAACCTACCTGATCGTCACCGCGCTGTATTTCGTGCTGGCGCTGCTGCTGCGTCAGTTGCTGGCGTGGGTGGGCCAGCGCTTTGTCGTGGTGCGACGCGCAGCGGCCGCACCCGCAGCGGCGGCAGCACGCACCGTTACCACCACGCCCGAGGGGACCACCGCATGATTGCCGATATCCCTCTGCTGCCCATCCTGCTCAAGCTGAGCGAAGGGCTGCTTGCCACGCTGCTGCTGTCGCTCATGGCCTTCGTGCTGGGCGGCACGGCGGGCCTGGTGGTGCTGTTTGCACGTGTGGGGCGCAACGCAGCCCTGCAGCGCGCGAGCAAGGTCTACATCCAGATCTTCCAGAACACGCCGCTGCTCATGCAGATGTTCCTGGTGTTCTTTGGGGCATCCATGGCGGGGTTCGAGATGTCGCCGTGGACGGCCGCTGCCATCGGCCTGACGCTGTACACCAGTGCCTATCTGGCCGAGGTGTGGCGCGGCTGCGTGGAGGCCATCCCCCGTGGGCAGTGGGAGGCGTCTTCCAGCCTGGCGATGGGCTACTTCCAGCAGATGCGCCACGTGGTGCTGCCGCAGGCGGTGCGCCTGTCGATTGCGCCCACCGTGGGGTTTTCCGTGCAGATCGTCAAGGGCACGGCGGTGGCCTCCATCATCGGGTTTGAAGATCTGTCCAAGCTGGGCTCGGTGCTGGCCAATGCCACCTTCCAGCCGTTCCTCATCTATGGGCTGGTGGCGCTGGCGTATTTCGCGCTGTGCTGGCCGCTCTCGCTCTGTGCCTCTCATCTGGAAAAGAAGCTCTATGCCGCTCGTTGATCTGTGCGCCGTACACAAGCATTACGGCAACAACCATGTGCTCAAGGGCGTGGACCTGCGCGTCGAAAGCGGCCAGGTGGTCGCCATCATCGGGCGCAGCGGCTCGGGCAAGAGCACGCTGCTGCGGTCCATCAACGGGCTGGAGTCCATTGACGACGGCCAGATCGTCGTGGACAACGCGGTGCTCCAGGGCTCGCAGGCCACGCCCGCGCAGTTGCGCGCGCTGCGCTTGAACGTGGGCATGGTGTTCCAACAGTTCAACCTGTTTCCGCACCTCACGGCGGGCGAGAACGTGGCGCTGTCGCCCGTGGTGGTCAAGGGCATGAAGAAGGCCGACGCCAATGACCTCGCGCGCCAGATGATGGCCAAGGTGGGCCTGGCCGATAAGTTCGACGCGTACCCCGATCAGCTCAGCGGCGGCCAGCAGCAGCGCGTGGCCATTGCCCGGGCGCTCGCCATGCAGCCCAAGGTGCTGCTGTGCGACGAGATCACCTCCGCGCTGGACCCAGAGCTCGTCAACGAGGTGCTGGCCGTGGTCAAGCAACTCGCGGCCGAGGGCATGACGCTGATCATGGTCACGCACGAGATGCGCTTCGCGCGTGATGTGGGCGATCAGCTTGTGTTCATGCACCAGGGCTTGATCCATGAAAGCGGTCCCGCCAAGGACGTGTTCGCCAACCCCAAGACGGCAGAGCTGGCGGCGTTCATCGGCGCGGTGCAGTAAGGAGGGCTGCAGTAGGGGCGCTGCAGTGGGGCGCTGGCGGGGCCGTGGGCGTCTTGCGATAATCCGCGCAACTCACCTCTTGCGCGTTTCGCGTCGCTCCCATGGTCGTCCGCCCCCATCTGCACTGGTTTCGCATGCTGTTTGCGTGGCGCGGCTCGGTGCTGCCGCAGCTGCTGCGGCGCTTGTTCCTGATCCTGTGCATCTCGTTGGTGGCGTTGGCGGTGCACCTGCACTGGTTGCCGATCACCGTCAGCCTGAGCACGACGCCGTTCTCGCTCATCGGCATTGCGCTGGCGGTGTTCCTGGGCTTTCGGAACAACGCGAGCTACGACCGCTACTGGGAGGCGCGCAAGCTCTGGGGCCAGCTGCTCAACGATGCGCGCTCGCTCACGCGTCAGGCACTCACGTTGCCGCGCGGCGATGGCCCGGGTGGTGTGGCCGATGCCGACGTGCGCGAGTTTGCGCAGGTGCTGGGCGCACTGCCGCATGCCTTGCGCCACCAGTTGCGCCGCACGGATCCGCGTGAAGACCTGGCCGCCCGGCTACCCGCCCCGCTGTTCGAGCGCGTGATGGCCGCACGCTACCGGCCCGCCGCCATCGTGCTGTGGCTGGGCGAATGGGTGCAGCGCAAGCTGCAACGTGACGGGCAGGCCGGCGCGGTCGATGCCTATGCCGCGCTGGCGTTTGACCGCAACCTCAACGAGCTGTCGAACGTGATCGGCGGGTGCGAACGCATTGCCTCCACGCCGCTGCCGTTTACGTATTCGGTGATGATCCAGCGCACGGTGTACTTCTTCTGCGCCGCACTGCCGTTCGGGCTGGTGGAGAGCATCGGCAACTTCACGCCGGTGTTCTCGGTATTCGTGGCGTACACCTTCATGGCGCACGAGGCCATCGCCTCGCAGCTCGAAGACCCGTTCGGCACGGAAGACAACGACCTCGCGCTCAACGCGCTGTCGGTCATGATTGAAGATGCCGTGCGCGACATGATGGGCGAGCCGAGCCTGCCGGTGCAGATCAAGCCCCGGCGGGGGTTCATCTTCGATTGATGGTGGATGGGCCCCCGGGGAGGCCCAGACATGGCAGACGGAGCACAACGCGGTGTGCAAAGCTGGTTGACGGGGGCGGTGGTGCAGGTGCCCCACCGTGCTGATTGGCGGAAGACGTAGGCAGACCTATGACGAGACACAACCCGACGAGACCCAACCGTATCAACCCGATCAAATCTATCGGCCCCGGCATCCTGCACATAGCGGTTCACAACGCGGGGGTGGTCGTGCTCTGGCCGTTTCTGCCGCGCTACTTTGAAACGCTGGGGTTGGTGCGCAGCGGGCAGTTCGTCGATCCGGCGGCCAGCCAGCGCGCGATGTACCTCGTGTATTTCCTGGCAACGGGTGTCTGGGCGCCGCAGGAGCCTGAGTTGGTGCTGGCCAAGTTGATGTGCGGCCTTCCGATCGACACGCCCGTCGTGGATGCTGACGACAACCCCCCGACCGAGCAGGAGCGGGCGCTGTCCAACAGCCTGCTGCATGCCGTGATGCAGTCTTCCGTGTACCTGAAAGACACGTCCGTCGACGCGCTGCGCAAGACGCTCCTGATGCGCGATGGAAGTCTGAGGCTTGACGACGTTGCTCCGGGCGCTGGGTGGGAGCTGTTTGTGCAAAGGACGGTGTCGACTGACCCTCTGATCGATACGCTGCCGTGGTCCCCTGGCGGACCCATGCAGTTCAGTTGGATGCCGCAGCCGCTGCTCGTGAGGTGGGAGACGGGCTCTCGGGGTTAGGCCGTTAGCGCCAACGGCAAGTGCCAGCTTGTCGAGGCCGACTGACCGGCAGGTTCGGTCGCGTGCTGGTTTTCCGCGCTTGTTGCCACCAACTGGCGTAGCTCGACCCCGAACAGGCTCGCGCAGGTCTCGTTCAACACGCGCGCGGTGCGCAGGCCGGCCCGCTTGGCGAGCGCGGCCATCGTTTCGGCCGTGCATTCGGTGTCGGCATCCTGCATGGCCAGTTGGTAGAGCGCCCATGCGGCGCGTTGCTCGCGCACCAGCGCATGCAGGGCTTCCCCTTCCGCAAACAGCCGGGCACGCGCCTGCCGTGCGCAGACCTGCCAGTGCTCGCTCAGCAGCGCCACGTTCCAGGCTTGTGCGGGGTGTTCAAACACGAGACGCGCCAACGCGCGTGACCACGGCTTGTCGTGCTGGATGGCAGCCATGCGCGGGCAACCCGCATCCGGTACGGCCTCAAGCGTGATGCTGCAGGGTTGCCACACGGTGCCCGGCAGCTCGCATCCGAAATGCGCGAAGGCGGGCACGACGAACGGGTCGCCCGGGCGCACCTGGCGCCGGCCGGTGGCATCGCGCAGGCAGGCGACACCCACTTCGGCCTGCACGCGCACCGCAAACGGAAAGCGCAGGCGCGAGAGTCGGACGTGGGCACGGCTGATGAGTGGCATGGAAGGAACGACAGGAAACAGGCAATGCGACAGGCAAACCAACGGCCCGCCACTGTCGCAGGATTCTAGGCCTGCGCGCAACCCTGGCAATGTCGTTCCGGTGACACTCGGGCGAGCGTGTTCCAGCCCGTTACAGCTCCGAGAGACCGAAGAGGCGCAATCCCGGCAGATCGGTCACGCGGATGGTCTGGTAAGACAGCGTGATCAGCCCGGCCTCGGCCAGCCGCCGCAGCGCCTGGTTCACGCGCTGGCGTGACAACCCCGTCAGCAGCCCGATCTCTTCCTGCGAGAGTTCCAGCACCGCGCTCGTGCGCGGGTACAGCGCGGGGTGAAAGAGCTGCGCAATCGCTTGCGCCACGCGCGCATCGGCACTCAGCAGCCGGTCGTTCTGCACGGTGGCAATGAACTGCCCCATGCGCTCGTTGAGCTGGCGGACGACGAAGCTCGCAAAGGGCAGGCTCTGCGCGAGCAGCGTGTTGAACACGGGCTCGGGCACCAGCAGCACGTGCGAGGTGCGGATGGCGATGACGTCGTAGCGGCGGTCTTCGCGCTTGATGACGCTGCCCTCGCCGCACCAGCCGCCTTCGGGCACGCCCGAGAACGTGCAGCCGCGCCCGTCGGCGGTGTACACGGCCAGCTTGATGAGGCCGCTGTCCACGCCGATCCAGTAGCGCGAGGGCTCGCCGCGCCGGGCGATGAAGGCGCCGGGTTCGAACTGCTGGAGCAGGGTCTCGCGCGCGGCCAGCGCCTGGTGCTCGGGCGCCAGCGCGGTAAACCATGCGTGGTGCGGCAACTGCGTGGCGGGCGACAGGGCGTCGGGTGCGGTCATGGCAAAGGCGGGTAGGTGAGGGCGCGTGGGGCTCCGCCTTCGCTTTGTAAGAATCGTGTCAGCCTTTGTCTGGCTTGGGTTTCCGGGTGGTTTGTCATCCGGATGACAGAGTGCGGGAGCTGCCCGATGATAGCGTTGGCCCATCTAAAAGCAACTGCGGCAGCCGTGGCCCCAGCGCCAGTCGTGCCCGCCGCACCGGAGACCCAGCCATGCCCACCGATTTCGATACCGGCCTCGCCCGCAACGCGGCCAACTTCGTTCCCCTCACCCCGATCGAGTTTCTCGCCCGCGCGGCGGATGTGTACGGCGATCGCCTGGCCATCGTGCACGGCCCGGTGCGGCAGAACTGGCGCGATACCTACACGCGCGCCCGGCGCATGGCCAGTGCGCTGGCGCAGGCAGGCGTGGGGCGGGGCGATACGGTGGCCGCGCTGTTGCCGAACACGCCTGCGATGGTGGAGGCGCACTTCGGCGTGCCGATGGCGGGGGCGGTGCTCAACGCGCTCAACATTCGCCTGGATGCCGCCAACCTGGTCTTCATGCTGCGCCATGGCGAGGCGCGCGTGCTGCTGGCCGACACCGAGTTTGCTGACCTGGCACGGCAGATGGCGCTGGAGATTCCGGGCCTGAAGGTGATCGCCGTGCACGACGCACTGGGCCCGCAGGCCGAGCCGTTTGGCGAGACCGATTACGAGTCGTTCCTCGCCTCGGGCGATCCGCACTACGCGTGGCAACTGCCGGCGGATGAGTGGGATGCCATTGCGCTCAACTACACGTCGGGCACCACGGGCGACCCGAAGGGCGTGGTCTACCACCATCGCGGCGCGGCCATCAACGCGGTGTCGAACATCCTGGAGTGGGATCTGCCCAAGCACCCGGTCTACCTGTGGACGTTGCCGATGTTCCACTGCAACGGCTGGTGCTTCCCATGGACGATCGCGGCGCGCGCGGGGGTCAATGTCTGCCTGCGCAAGTTCGAGCCCAAGGTGGTGTTCGACCTGATGCGCGATGAGGGCGTGACGCACTACTGCGCCGCGCCCATCGTGCACACCGCGCTGGTCAACGCGCCGCCGTCGTGGCGCGAGGGGCTGCGCGGGCCCGTGCGCGGCATGGTGGCCGGTGCGCCACCGCCTGCCGCCGTGCTGGCGCAGATGGAGGCGATGGGCTTTGAACTCACGCACGTCTACGGCCTGACCGAGGTGTACGGCCCCGCCGCCGTCTGCGCGGAACAAGACGAATGGCGCACGCTGCCCGAGCACGACCGCGCCACCATGAAGGCGCGCCAGGGCGTGCGCTATCACCTGCAGTCGCAGGTGGCGGTGCTCGACCCGGACACCCTGCAGCCCGTGCCCGCCGATGGCGAGACCATTGGCGAGATCATGTTCCGCGGCAACATCTGCATGAAGGGCTACCTGAAGAACGAGAAGGCCACGCGCGAGGCCTTTGCGGGCGGCTGGTTCCACACCGGCGACCTGGGCGTCTGCATGCCCGACGGCTACATCAAGATCAAGGACCGCAGTAAAGACATCATCATCTCGGGCGGCGAGAACATCTCCAGCGTGGAGGTGGAAGACGCGCTGTATCGCCACCCCGCCGTGCTGGCCGCCGCCGTGGTCGCGCAGCCCGATGCCAAGTGGGGCGAAACGCCGTGCGCGTTCGTGGAGTTGAAGGACGGCGCTACCGCCACGGCGGAAGAGCTGATCGCGCACTGCAAGACGCTGCTCGCCAACTTCAAGGTGCCCAAGGCGGTGTTCTTCGGGCCGCTGCCCAAGACGTCGACGGGCAAGATCCAGAAGTACGAGCTGCGCCGCAAGGTGAAGTCGACGTCGGCGATTGATGTGTGAGGCAGAACAACGCCCCTCGTTGTTGCGAGGGGCGTTGTATTGCGGCAAGCCACGTATGCCTTATGCGGCGGCCGCGTAGGGCGCCTTGGCCGGCACGGGGTTGCGCAGGCTCACGTTCAGCAGGTTCCAGCCGTTGATGGTGACGATCACGAAGCTGAGTTCGGCAATCTCTTCATCGCTGAAGTGCTCGCGCAGCTTGGCAAATTCTTCGTCGCTGGTGTCGCTGTGCGGGATGTTGGTGACCAGCTCCGCCCAGCGCAGCGCGGCGCGTTCGCGCTCGGTAAAGAACGGCGCTTCGCGCCAGCCGGCCACGGCGTTCAGGTGGCGCGGGTCTTCGCCCATCTTCATGAGGTCGCTCCAGTGCATGTCGATGCAGAAGGCGCAGCCGTTGATTTGCGACACGCGCAGCAGGACGAGGTCGACCAGCCGGGCGCCGAGCAGGTCGCGGCGCAGGCCGTTCGACAGGTTCAGCAGGTGGTTGAAGGCCTTCGGGGCGAGTTGGAAATAAGCGATGCGGGGTGCTTGCGACATGTGAGGCTCCTGGGTTTGGGTTGGATACCTGGAGCCGCCGCTGCCTTGTCACGCATGCCTTGCGTCGCTCCATACCCTTAAGACGCCGCACGCGGCCGGGTTGTGACAGCCCGGCCGATCTTTCTTCGGTTTTTTTATGCGCCGGTGCCGATGTGCGCCAGCTTGTCGGGGTTGCGCACCACGTAGATGGCCACGATGCGCCCGTTCTCGATGACGAACGACTGGGCCGATTCCAGCTTGCCGTCCACATAGCGCAGCAGGCCCGGCTCGCCATTGACGCGGGCGTGCTGGTAGCGGACGTCGCCCATGTGCTGGACCAGCTCGCAGTAGATCTTGGTGATCTGGTTGGCATCCTGGATGACGCGCGTGAACGAGGGCACCTTGCCGCCGCCGTCGCCCACCAGGTGCGCGTCGTCGGCCAGCAGCGCGCGGATGGCGTCGCGCTGGCCGGTGCGCGAGGCTTCGGCAAAGCGCTCCAGCAAGTCGCGGTGCGCGTCGGGCGCAACGTCAAAGCGCGGGCGCTCCTGCTGCACGCGGTCGGATGCGCGGTGCACCATCTGCCGGCAGGCGGCTTCACTCTTGCCCAGCAGCGCGGCGATCTCTGCGTAGTCCTGGTCGAACACCTGGCGCATCAGGAAGGCCGCGCGCTCGTCGGGCGACAGACGCTCGAGCACCCACAGCAGCGCCATCGATAGATCGCCGGCCAGCTCCACGGCGGTCTCGGGCGTGGGGGTGCTCGATTCCGGCTCGACCAGCGGTTCGGGCAGCCACCAGCCGACGTAAGCTTCGCGCTCGGCCTTGGCGACGCGCAGCCGGTCGATCGACAGGCGCGTGACGACGGTGACGAGCCAGGCCTCGGCCGATTGCAGCGTGCTCTGATCGGCCTGGTGCCAGCGCATCCAGGCGTCCTGCAGCACGTCTTCGGCATCGGCCCGGCTGCCGAGCATGCGATAGGCAATCGCAAAGAGGCGCGGGCGTGCGGCGGTGAAGGCGGTGTCCTGGTGGTCGGTGCGGATCGGGGTGGGCTCGGTCATGGCGTGGGCAACGCAAACGCGTCTAGGGAAGATCTTCCCTAGACGGATGGGCGCGGCGGTTTGTGACAGGGCGCCGCGATTATGCGGCGTGCGTCACACGACGCGCATTGGTTTCGTTCTGGGCGGCGCTCAACCATGGTGCCAGGGCCTGTTGCAACTCGGCCAGGTCGATCGGCTTGCCGAGCCGGAGCGCGCCGGCAATGGGCTCGCCAATCTCTGCGTCCGACCCATAGCCCGACATGAGCAGCACCTGCATGTCCGGCTGCGTGCGCAGCAGGGTGCGGGCGAGGTCAGCGCCCGACTGGCCCGGCAACGTGAGATCGCTCAGCAGCACCTGGAAATGGTGCGCGCCGGCCAGGGCGAGGGCGTCTTCGGCGCTGGCGGCGGCCACGCAGTGCAGCCCGAAGGTGGTGAGGATCTCGTGCATGGCCTCGCGCGAGGCGGTGTCGTCTTCCACCAGCAGCAGGGCCGGCGGACGCTGCAGCGTGTTGGCGGGCACGGCGGGGCCGGGCGCGGCGGGTTGCGCATGTGCCGCATGGGCTGCAGTGTCGTTGTCGAGCATGCTGCGAATTGCGCGTGCGAGGTCGTCGCGGCGGTACGGTTTGCCCAGCAGGGTCACGCCTGGCGGCAGGCGGCCGTTGTGCATCACCTCGTCGCGCGTGTAGCCCGAGACCAGCAGCACCGGCAGCGGCGGTACGCGCTGCGCGGCGCGCATCGACAGCTCCCCGCCCTTGATGGGGCCGGGCATGATCACGTCGGTAAAGAGCAGGTCGATCGGCGTGCCGTTGTTCATCAGTTCCAGGGCGGCTTCACCGTTGGCGGCCGTGAGCACGCGGTAGCCGAGCTGGGTGAGCATGTCGACAGCGGTCAGGCGCACGTCGGTGTCGTCTTCCACCACCAGGATGGTCTCGCGCCCGCCCATGGGGGTGACGATGGGCGTGTGCATGTCGGCGGTATCGGCGGTGTCGGCGGGGGCGGCTTCCAGGCAGCGCGGGAAGTACAACTGCACCGTGGTGCCCAGGCCGACCGCGCTCCGGATGGTGACGTGCCCGCCGCTCTGCTTGACGAAGCCGAACACCATGCTCAGCCCCAGGCCCGTGCCATGACCGTCGGGCTTGGTGGTAAAGAACGGCTCGAAGGCGTGTTCGACCACCTCGGGCGGCATGCCCACGCCGGTGTCGGTGACGGAGAAGACGAGGTAGTCGCCCGGGGCGAGTTCTTCGCGGCCCTGTGCCTGTGCACTGTCGAGCGTGACGTTGCTGGCCGTGATGCTGAGCACCCCGCCGCCGCGCATGGCATCGCGCGCGTTGATGGCGAGGTTCAGCAGGGCGTTTTCGAGCTGGTTGCGGTCGGCCAGTACGTTCCACAGGTCGCTGGCGAGGTGGGTTTCCACCTTCACGGCTTCACCCAGCGCCCGGTGCAGCATTTCGCTCATGCCCTGGATGAGCTGCGCCGGGCTGATCACCGCGGGCGAGAGCTGCTGGCGCCGCGCAAAGGCCAGCAGCTGTGCAGCGAGCGTGGCGCCGCGCTGCACGGCGCGGGTGGCCGCCGCAATGCGATGCTGCACGCGCGTGCTGCCAGGCGCTTCCACCGAGAGCATCTGCAGGTTGCCGGCAATCACCTGCAGCACATTGTTGAAGTCGTGCGCCACGCCGCCGGTGAGGTTGCCGATGGCTTCCATTTTCTGCGCCTGGCGCAACTGGGCTTCCACCTCGGCGCGGGCGGACAGGGCATCGGCCACGCGCTGCTCCAGCGTTTCGGTCAGTTGACGCAGGGCCTGTTCGGCCACCTGGCGTTCGCGCTCGGTGGTCACCCGCTCGGTGGTTTCCACTACGATGGCCAGCACGCCGGCCGGGGCGCCGTGGTCGTCGGGCAGGGGGCTGTAGTACAGGTCCATCCACACGTCTTCGGGGCGGCCGTTGCGCAGCAGCACGAGTTCCTTGTCGCGGTACGACAGCGTGCCCCCGGCCAGGCAGACGTCCATGACGTGGCGGTTGAAGTCGGCCACCTCGGGCCAGCCGAGTTCGACCGGGCAGCCGAGCAGGTACGGGTGGCGCCCGCCCGCGAACTCGGCGTAGGCGTCGTTGTAGATCATGTGGCCCTGGCGGCCCCACATCATGACCAGCGGCACAGGCGAGGCCAGCACCATCTGCACGGCGGCCTGCAAGCTGTGCGGCCAGTTGTGGATTGGCCCCAGCCCTGTCGCCGCCCAGTCAAATGCGAGCACGCGCTGCGCCATCTCACCGTTCCAGCCAAGGCAGTCATGGTGGTACGCGAGAAACGGCATAAGGTCTCCTGATGGCCGGGCGGTGCTGCGCACCCGCGTGGTGGTCATTCTAGAAAATCGCACGCCGTGCCGGTACCGGTCTGACACGGCCCAAATCCACGCTGTGCACGCAGAAAACGTGCCCAAGGCGCGGGCACGCTTTGCGCTGGCCGATTACCATGAACGCCCGCGCGGCTTGCAGCGCGCCTCGCCTGACCTACTCACACTGTCCCAGGAGTTTCCATGAAGTTGATCGGCATGCTCGATTCTCCGTACGTGCGCCGCACGGCCATTTCGCTGAAGTTGCTCGGGCTGCCGTTCGTGCATGCGTCGGTGTCGGTCTTCCGGCATTTCGACCGGTTTCGCGAGATCAACCCGGTGGTCAAGGCGCCCACGCTGGTGTGCGACGACGGCACGGTGCTGATGGATTCGACGCTCATCATCGACTACGCCGAAGCGCTGGCCGGGCGCAGCCTGATGCCCGCCGCGATCGCCCAGCGCCAGCACGCGCTGCGGGTGATCGGCCTGGCGCTGGCCGCGTGCGAGAAGGCCGTGCAGATCGTCTATGAACACAACCTGCGTCCGACCGAGAAGGTGCACGGGCCGTGGGTGGAGCGTGTGCACAGCCAGCTGCTGGCGGCGGTGGAGGCGCTGGAGGCGGAATGGAAAGACGCGCCGCTGCCGGTGGAGGCGGGCGAGCTCACGCAGGCGGGCGTGTCGGTCGCCGTGGCCTGGGGCTTCATCCAGCTGATGGTGCCGGACCGCGTGCCGGCGGCGGATTACCCGCGGCTGGTGGCGTATTCGGTGGCGGCGGAGCAGCTTGGCGTGTTTCGCGACACGCCGATCGACGCGACGTGATTACGCCGCGTGCGGCTCGATGTTGGCCTGGCGGTACAGGCCGCCGACCAGATCGGATTCGGTGAGGATGCCGACCAGCGTGTGCTCGGCGTCCACCACCGGGATGTGGTGGTGGCCGGCGCTGGCAAACAGCGGCACGAGTTCTGACATGGGCGCATCCGCCCGGATGGTCCGCACGTGCGTCTTCATGTGGTGGGCCACGCGCGGCGGAGTCGGTGTGCCGATGCTGAACCAGTGGCGCAGCGTCTGGCGCAGGTCACGCGGCGTGAGGCCCAGGAGGTCGGCCCGGGTGACGATGCCGATCACATGCTGCCGTTCATTGACTACCGGCAGCGCTTTGAAGCTGTGCTGCCGCAGCAGTTGCAGCGCACGCGGGATCGACGTGTTGGGCGTAACGGCAACCACCGGGCTCGACATGATGTCGGCGCAGGTGAGCGCCTGAAAGGTGCGCGTGTATGCCTGCAGCTGCATCTCGCGCAGCACGGCCTCGATGTCTTCGGGGTCGATGTCGAGCAGCTCGCTCTGGCGGCGCAGCGCGGCGACGATGTCGGCGCGGGTGAAGCCGCCGGTGGTAGGCGCGCGTTCAGCGGCGGGCAGGCGTTGCGCGTGCGGATAGCGATGGCCCGTGGCCGCGTGATAGACCAGCGCGCCCATCAGCAGCAAGGCCGACTGGATCAGGATCGGCTCCAACACGAAGCGATACCCCAGCGCATGCACGGCCGGCCCGCCGATCACGGCGGTCAGCGCCACGGCGCCTGAGGGCGGATGCACGCAGCGCAGCGCAAACATGCCGACAATGGCAATCGACACCGCCAGCGCAGAGGCCATCACGGGGTCTTTCACCAGCCATGCACACGTCACGCCCACGGTAGCCGCCACCAGGTTGCCGCCGATGATCGACCACGGCTGTGCCAGCGGGCTGGCCGGCACCGCAAACAGCAGCACGGCCGACGCGCCCATGGGGGCGACCAGCAGCGGGATCAGCGTGGCGGCGCCCGGTACCAGTTTCATCATCGTGCCGGTAAAGAGAATGCCGACGAGGGCGCCGACGGCGGAGCGCACGCGCTCGCTCCAGCGCACCGTCACGGGTGCAGGGATGAAGCTGTGAAGCCAGCGGCGCAGGGCAGGATGCAGTGAGGGCTCGGACATGGTCGACGGACGGCGATCGCCCGTGAGCAGGCCCTAGGCTTCACCAGAAGTCACAAAAATGCAGCCGGCGATTCTATCACGCTGTGATATAACCGGCGGGCTGTACTTCACGCTCGCCGGGTCATTTCAGTGGCAACAGAATGTCCGTGATGGCCTCGTGCTCGGGCACGTCCGGGTAGAAGCGCACGCGCTGGAACAGCAGCGGCACATCGCGCAATGCCTCGCCGCTGGCGGGCAGCCAGTCGGCATAGAGCCACGCGACGCTCTGGCCGAGCGTGTCGTCCGAACCCTTGTGGCGCAGCACGGCGTAGCGGCCGCCCGCCAGTGTCCTGGCCGTCACCCCGGCCGCATTGGGCGCGATGGGCTCGCGCGTGGCAGCGCAGAGGTCCATGCGAAAGGCCTCTGGCGCCACATCGTCGGGGTTGTCGTAGACGACGTTGTAGGTGGCGGAAACGCTCGGGTGCAGCCGGTGCTCGCGGCGCCAGGCGATGAAGGTTCGGATGGTGTCGCCCAGCCGGGCCGGGTCTCCTCGGTGCTCGATTGCAGCAACGGGTACGGCGTCGCGCTCGACGATGTCGACGGATTGGGATTGCGGTTGTGCGGGCATGTGTTGGCTCCGGAGGGCGCGCAGCGCCCGATGATCGGGGGCCTAGGGCGTCCACTCCGGCGCCGCGCGAAACGCTGATGGCGACTGTCCCGCCTGCCTGCGAAACGCTCGCGCAAACGCCTCCGGGCTCTCGTACCCGCATGCCAGCGCAATGTCGGTGATGCGCGCATTGTCGCGATACGCCAACTGATGCGCCGCACGCTTCAGGCGCAGCAACTGCACGTAGCGCCCGACGGTCATGCCAAACAGCAGCGTGAACTGGCGGTGGAAGTGGTACTTCGAGAACGCCGCCACCTCCGCCAACTGTTCCGCGTCCAGCGCGTCTTCCAGATGCGCGTCGATGTGCGCGAGCACGGCGCGCATGCGGGCGAGGTAGTGGTCAGTGGAGGCGGTCGTCAATTGGAATGGGTTCCTGAGTGACGCTACGGTACGGGGGCAATGGCATGCGCGCCTGACCGCGATTGCGCGATTGTGATGTTGTAACACCCCACTTCAAAGGGGGCGTGGAGTCCGCACCCGCTTTGATAGCATCCCTGAGCCCCACCGGGGCACCGTCTGCGGGGCACGGATCCATGTCGACCGCCTGCGCTGACGTATCCGAGTCCATCTCTCATCAGAAGAATCAGGGTATGCAAAACAACAACAGCAAGCTGGGGGGCGGAGCGTTCATCCGCCGCATCGTCATGGCAACGGCACTGGTTGGCGCGGCCCTGTTGACGGGGTGTGCAAGCGTCTACGTCGACACCGCGACCAAGGAAGTTCCGGTGTCGGAGATGAAGAAGGTGGCCGATCCGAAGCCGGTGCAACTGGTGTTCGAGTTCCAGACCAAGGGCGCACCCAACCCGCGCGCCACCACGCTTTTGAAGGACACCGTTGCGAAGGAAGTCGTCGATACCGGCCTGTTCTCCAAGGTCGCAACCGACCCGGCGCCGAATATCGGCATGCTCAACGTCACACTGAACAACGTGCCGCTCACGGATAACGCCGCGGGCAAGGGCTTCGTGACCGGCCTGACCTTCGGGTTGGCCGGCAGCGCCGTCACCGACGGCTACATCTGCACGGTGAGCTATCTGCCGGCAGGCCAGACCACCCCGATCGTCAAGACCGCCCGCCACGCCATCCACACCACGCTGGGTAACGCCAACCCGCCGGCCGGCGTACAGAAGGCTGCGTCGATGCTGGATGCCGTCCAGCAGATGACGCGCGGCGTGGTGAGCAATGCGCTGAAGGATCTGTCCTATGACACCGCGTTCAACTGATTCAGGCATGGCGCGGGTGCTGGGGCGGGCGTTGCTGGCGGCCGCGTCGCTGCTGGCCGGCTGTGCGGAAATGCCGATGAGTCCGCCCAAGCCGACCATCGCAAACGCGGCGAAGCTGCGCGGTGGCGACCCAACCATCGGCCCGGTCGCGCTGGGCCAGTTCACGCTCGATGCTGCACAGCCGGCGAGCCTGGACAAGGGGGTCAGCATCCGGAGCAACATGGTGCGCTCGCCGGTGGAAGGCTCGTTCGCCCAATACCTGCGCGAGACGTTGCGTGTGGAGCTGCAGTCCGCCGGTCTTTTGGATGCGCATTCCGATGCGGTGATCACCGGCACGCTGCTGGACAGCACGGTCGACGCTCCGGTGGGTAAGGGCAAAGCAGCATTGGCGGCGCGGTTTGTGGTGACGCGGGCCGGCACGGTGCGCTATGACCGCGCCCTGCGCACCGAGGCGTCGTGGGACTCCCCGTTTATCGGGGTCTCCGCGATCCCGCAGGCGGCGGGACAGTACGAAGCCCTGTACCGCAAGCTGGTGGGTACTTTGCTGGACGATGCCGCGTTCCGAACGGCGGTTGCCAAGCAATAGCAAAGCTCTCGTAGTAAGAGGGGCCGCTCTTCGGGGCGGCTTTTTTTTCGGGATAAAAAAACCGCCCCGAAGGGCGGTTTCGTTTTTGCAGCAACGCGGGCTCAGGCAAACGCCTTGGCCGGCTCGCCCTTCAGGCCAGCCGCTTCACGCAGCAGCAGGGCCTTGTCGGTGGCTTCCCAGCTGAACTCCGGCTCTTCGCGGCCGAAGTGGCCGTACGCGGCGGTCTTTTCGTAGACCGGGCGCAGGAGGTCCAGCATCTGCACGATGCCCTTCGGACGCAGGTCGAAGTGCTCGTGCACGAGCTTGGCGATTTGGTCGTCCGGGATCACGCCCGTGCCTTCCGTGTACACGGTGATGTTGATCGGGCGAGCCACGCCGATCGCGTAGCTGACCTGCACCTGGCACTGACGCGCCAGACCGGCGGCCACCACGTTCTTGGCCACGTAGCGTGCGGCGTACGCTGCCGAGCGGTCGACCTTCGACGGGTCCTTGCCCGAGAACGCACCGCCGCCGTGCGGAGCCGCGCCGCCGTACGTGTCGACGATGATCTTGCGGCCGGTCAGGCCGCAGTCGCCCTGCGGGCCGCCGATGACGAAGCGGCCGGTCGGGTTCACCAGGTATTTGGTGTCCGCCAGCATGTGCGAGGGCAGCACCGGCTTGATGATGTCTTCGATCACGGCCTCGCGGATGGCCTCTTGCGACATCTCCGGCGCGTGCTGCGTCGACAGCACCACGGTGTCCACGCTGTGCGGCTTGCCGTCCACATAACGCACCGTCACCTGGGACTTGGCGTCCGGGCGCAGCCAGGGCAGGCGGCCGTCGCGGCGCAGTTGCGACTGGCGCTCGACCAGGCGGTGCGCGTAGTAGATCGGGAAGGGCATCAGCTCGGGCGTTTCATCGCACGCGTAGCCGAACATCAGGCCCTGGTCGCCGGCGCCCTGGTTGAGGTAGTCGTCCGATGCGCGGTCGACGCCCTGGGCAATATCCGGCGATTGCTTGTCGTAAGCGACGAGCACTGCACAGCCCTTGTAGTCGATGCCGTAGTCGGTGTTGTCGTAGCCGATGCGCTTGATGGTCTCGCGCGCAACCTGGATGTAATCCACATTGGCCGTCGTGGTGATTTCACCCGCGAGCACCACCAGGCCGGTGTTGCACAGCGTTTCTGCCGCGACGCGCGCATATTTGTCCTGGGCGAGGATAGCGTCCAGGATGGCGTCGGAAATCTGGTCGGCGACCTTGTCGGGATGGCCCTCGGAGACGGATTCCGAGGTGAAGAGGAAGTCGTTTGACACGGCTGTAAGCTCCAGAATGGCGAACTTGCTATTACGCGCCATCCGTTTGAGCCACGGCCGGCGACGCTTTAGCGGTATTTAGTAACCTTGCCCAGGTTTGTGACCCGACAAGGATTCGCCCCGCAAGTTGTCAGTTAACTCGGCGAATCGCGCTATTATACGCGGCACTTTTTGGGCCTGCAGCACGGCCTGCCAAGACCCTGCTCCTCTGTCGACTGCGACCAACACACTGCTGCGACCGCACGCATGACCTTCCTGTTCTGGCTGTTTTCACGCTTGCCTTTGTCAGCGCTGCAGGCGCTGGGCGGCTGGCTGGGGGCGCTGGCGGCCAAGGTGCCCGGCCGCTACCACGATCGGCTCATCGCCAACTTCCGCCACGCTTATCCCGATGCCACGCCCGCCATGCTCAAGGAGGCGGGCCGCTCCGCCGGCCGCATGGTCTTCGAGATGCCGTATTTCTGGGTGCGCAAGAACGGCGCGACGGTCGCGCCAGACCTGTTCGACGTCTGCCGCGCGACCATCGAGCGTGCGCTCGCAGGCGGGCGCGGCCTGATCTTCCTGACGCCGCATCTGGGCTGTTTCGAGGTCCTGCCGCAGGCCTATGCGCGTGAGCACCCCGTCACCTCGCTGTTCAAGCCACCGCGCAAGGAAAGCTTGCGCGGCTGGATCGAGACCATGCGTGCGGGACCGAACATGTCCATGGCGCCGGCCGATCCGCGTGGCGTGCGCATGCTGGTGCGCGCACTCAAGCGGGGTGAGGCCGTCGGCATCCTGCCCGATCAGACGCCCACTGCGGGGGAAGGCGTGTGGGCGCCGTTCTTCGGCAAGCCCGCCTATACGATGACGCTGGTGCACCGCCTGCATCGGCTCACGGGTGCGCCCGTCGTCGCGTTGTTTGCCGAGCGCCTGCCGCATGGGTCGGGCTATCGCCTGCACGTGCACGAGATCGGCGATTTGCCCGAAGACGCAACGCAAGCCGCCACGCGCATCAATGCCGCGATTGAGCAATTGATTGCCGTGGCACCGACGCAATATCTCTGGGGCTATAACCGCTACAAGCACCCGAAGGGCGCGGACGCACCGCCCGCCGCCTGACACTGCTGCCTTTATGGAACGTTTCTCTGCCAAACTCGGACTCGGCTTTTTGTGGCTGCTGTCTTTCTTGCCCTACGGTTTCGTCGCCCGCTTCGGTGAAGGCCTGGGCGGGCTGCTGTACCGCATTCCCAATGGTCGCCGCCGTGTGGTGCTGGCCAACCTCAAAGCGTGCTTTCCCGAGAAGTCCGACGCCGAGCGCGAAGCCATGGCGCACGAGGTCTTCCGCAAGGTTTTCCGCAGCTTTGCCGAGCGCTCGTTTGCGTGGTTTGCCTCGGAAAAGCGCCTGATGCGCGTGGTCAAGATCGACGATCAGGCTAACCTGCCGGCGCTGTATGGCCAGCCGCACATCCTCGTCACACTGCACCTGTCGGGCGTGGAAATCGGCGCGCTGGCGTTGACCGACTACCTGCGCACGCACACCGGCAACGCGGGCTGCTCGCTGTACACGCACATGGCCAATCCGACCCTGGACGCGGCCGTGAAGACGCTGCGCAGCCGCTTTGGCGCGACCATGCTGGAGCGCAGCGAGAACATCCGCCAGATCATGCGCACCATCAAGCGCGGCGAGGCGCTGCAGCTGATCTCCGACATGGATTTCGGCGAGCGCGACTCCGAATTCGTGCCGTTCTTTGGTGTGCCGGCGCTTACGCTCAACGCCATCCCACGCATGGCGTCGATGACCGGCGCCAAGGTCATCCCGATGTACACCGAGATCCTGCCGAATTACGAAGGCTACGCGCTGCGCATCCTGCCCGCGTGGGAGAACTACCCCACCGGCGACCTGACCGCCGACACGCGCCGCATGAACGCCTTCTTTGAAGACGCTGTCCGCCCGCGCATCACCGAGTACTACTGGGTGCACAAGCGTTTCAAGCACCGGCCCGAGGGCATGCCCGGCATCTACTGACGCCCGGGGGGCGAGCGCGGCCGGCTCGCTTTAGAATGGGCGTTTTCCGAACGCTCATTGCCGCATCTGCGCGGCTTGCCATGAAACTGCACTTCACCAAGATGCATGGCGCGGGCAACGACTTTGTCGTGCTCGACGGCATCCAGACCCCGATCGACTTCACGCCCGCACAATGGGCTGCGATTGCCGACCGCCACTTTGGCGTGGGGGCAGACCAGTTGTTGCTGGTCGAACGCTCGACGCGGCCCGACGTTGATTTCCGCTACCGCATCTTCAACCATGACGGCGGCGAGGTGGAGCACTGCGGCAACGGCGCGCGCTGCTTCGTCAAGTTCGTCACCGACCGGGGTTTGACGGACAAGCGCACCGTGCGCGTGGAAGTCATGAACGGCATCGCCACGCTGACGATGCAGGACGATGGCCAGGTGACCGTCGACATGGGCGCGCCCGTGTTCGAGCCCGGGCGCCTGCCGTTCCTGCCCGAAGGCCTGTCCACCCGCACCGAAGGCGATGACACGCAGCACGCGCTGCAGATCAACGGCCGCACCGCGTGGCTGTCGACCGTGTCGATGGGCAATCCGCACGCTGTGCAGATCGTGGACGACACCGAGGCCTTCCCCGTGCTGGAAGACGGCCCGCTGATCGAATCGCACGCGGTGTTTCCGCGCCGCGTGAATGCGGGCTTCATGCAGATCGTCGATCGTCATTCCGTGCGGCTGCGCGTGTACGAGCGCGGCGCGGGCGAGACGCTGGCCTGCGGCACCGGCGCATGCGCGGCCGTGGTGGCGGGCATCCGTCGTGGCCTGCTCGACTCGCCGGTCAAGGTGGCCACGCATGGCGGCGACCTCACAATCGCTTGGGCTGGCGTTGGCCAGCCGGTGATGATGACGGGCCCCGCCACGACGGTCTTTGAGGGCACGCTGGATCTGGATGCGCTGAAACTGACTGCTGCCGCGCATTAATCACCGCGCGGCTCGCTGCCGCATGCGTCAGAACAACAAGGAGATACCGTGGGATCGAACGGCAAGAACCTGATCGACGACTATCGTTTCGACGGCAGCAACAAGTTCAAGATTGCCAAGGCGGATGCGTCGGCCAGGCCGTTCTCCACCGGCAGCAAGGCCGACGACAACGCGCGGCTGGCAGACATGTCAGCCAAGCTCGACGCGCTGCAGGACATCCTCTACGCCGAGCACCGCCGCAAAGTGCTGGTGATCCTGCAAGGCATGGACACCTCGGGCAAGGACGGCACCGTGCGCGGCGTCTTCCGCGCCATGGACCCCCTGGGGTTGCGCGTGGTCGGCTTCAAGGCGCCGACGCCGCAGGAACTGGCGCACGACTATCTCTGGCGCGTCCACGCCCAGACGCCTGCCCGCGGCGAAATCGTCGTCTTCAACCGCAGCCACTACGAGGATGTGCTGATCACGCGTGTGCATGGCGATATCGACGCGGCCGAATGCAAGCGCCGGTACGGGCACATCAACGCGTTCGAGCAGATGCTGTGCGACACCGGCACGACCATCGTCAAATGCTTCCTGCACATCTCGAAAGAAGAGCAGCGCAAGCGGCTGCAGGAGCGCATCGACGATCCGCACAAGCACTGGAAGTTCGACCCGGCTGACGTTGCCGAGCGCGAGTTCTGGGACGGCTACATGGAGGCCTATGAGGCGGCCATCAACGCCACCGCGACGCCCGAGGCTCCCTGGTATGTGGTTCCTGCGGATTCCAAGACGCATCGGAACGTGATGGTCGCGGAAATCTTGTTGAAGGTGTTTGAGGGGATGAAGCCTCAGTATCCGGAGGGGAATCCGGCGTTTGAGGCTTTGAAGATTGAATAGTGAGTTTGGGTTTGTTGTTGGTGGTCCATCCCCCGGCAGGGGATGAAACAAGGACCAAACCAAAAACAAGAAACCCCGGCGAATACATCAACCGGGGCTTTTTTAACGCGCGCTACAGCGATCAGATCGCGGTAACACCGTATTTATCGCGGTACGCCGCAGCCTTCTCCCGATAGCCCGCCAGCGCCGGATCCCCAGCGTTATCCAGATACCCCAGCAAGTCATCCAGATTGGCGATCGACACCACCGGCATGCCGTACTGCGCCGTCACATCCTGCACGGCAGAGCGCTCCCCAATGTCGACGGCGTTACCGCTGCGCTCCATCCGATCCATCAGGATCAGCACCGCAGCCGGCGTGGCACCCGCTGCACGAATCAGCTCAACCGACTCGCGCACCGAGGTGCCCGCAGAGATCACGTCGTCCACGATCACCACGCGCCCCTGCAGCTTGGCGCCGACCAGGCTGCCGCCTTCGCCGTGGTCCTTGGCTTCCTTGCGGTTGTACGCAAAGCCGACATTGCGGCCAAGCCCCGCCAGCGCCACTGCCGTGGCACTCGCCAGCGTGATGCCCTTGTACGCCGGCCCAAACAGCATGTCGAACTCCACGCCCGAGTCCAGCAGGGTTTTCGCATAGAATTGCGCGACTTGGCCCAGCAGCGCGCCGTCTGCGAACTTGCCGGCGTTGAAGAAATAGGGCGACGTCCGCCCCGCCTTGGTCACGAATTCCCCGAACGACAGCACGCCGGCTTCCACCGCAAAGCGGATGAAGGATTGGCGCAACTCGCTGTTTTGGCTCATCTTTTTTCTCTGGTCTGCAAAAAAGTCCCGCCATGTTACGCATCATTTCCGCCAACCTCAACGGCGTTCGCTCTGCCTCCAGCAAAGGCTTTTTCGATTGGATGGGCAAGCAGGACGCCGATTTCGTCTGCGTGCAGGAACTGAAATGCGCGCAAGACGACATGACGCCCGAATTCCTGGCGCCGCACGGTTACCACGGCGTGTTCCAGCACGCGGTGAAGAAGGGCTACAGCGGCGCGGGCATCTACACGCGCCACAAGCCGGACGAGGTCATCATCGGCTTCGATAACGGCGAGTTCGACGCCGAAGGCCGCTACGTCGAGGCCCGCTACGGCAAGCTGTCGATCATCTCGGTCTATGTGCCGTCGGGCTCCAGCGGCGAAGAGCGCCAGCAGGCCAAGTTCCGCTTCATGGACCTGTTCATGGATCACCTGAAGGATCTGCGCCACGAAAAGGGCCGCGAGGTCGTGCTGTGCGGCGACGTCAACATCGTCCACAAGGAAATCGACATCAAGAACTGGAAGGGCAACCAGAAGAACTCCGGCTGCCTGCCCGAAGAGCGCGCGTGGCTGACCAAGCTGTTCGACGAGGTCGGCTATGTGGATGTGTTCCGCACGCTGGACCCGCGCCCCGAGCAGTACACATGGTGGAGCAACCGCGGCCAGGCCTACGCCAAGAACGTCGGGTGGCGGATCGATTACCAGATCGCCACGCCGGGCATTGCCGCCACCGCGCGCCGGACGTCGGTGTTCAAGGACATCAAGTTCAGCGACCACGCGCCGCTCACCGTCGATTACGACGCGCCTGTGCACTGGTAAGCGGCACAGGCGTCACATCGGCGTCACGTTGTTGCGCTGCCGCAGAAATTTCTTCGTCAGCCGCTACAATGCAGAACTCACGTGCCGGCGAGTGCCGGCGTTTTTTTCTGCTCCCAGTTTTTTAGCGAGATCGCCATGGCATTCAAGGTTTTCGTCGACGGTCAGGAAGGCACCACCGGCCTTCGCTTGCTCGACTATCTGTCGCAACGCGACGATATCGAGCTGCTGCGCATCGCCGAAGACAAGCGCAAGGATTCGGCCGAGCGCGCCAAATTCCTGAATGCTGCCGATGTCGCATTTCTGTGCCTGCCGGACGTTGCCTCGCGCGAGGCAGTCTCGCTGGTCAACAACCCGAACACCTGCATCATCGACGCCAGCACCGCGTTCCGCACGTCGGACGACTGGGTCTACGGCCTGCCCGAACTGGCCAGGGGCCAGCGCGAGCGCCTGCGCAATACCAAGCGCATCGCCGTGCCGGGCTGCCACGCCAGCGCCTTCGTGCTGCTGATGCGCCCGCTGGTGGACGCGGGCATTGTGCCGGCCGACTACCCGGTCACCGCGTTCTCGCTCACCGGCTACAGCGGTGGCGGCAAGCAGATGATCGCCGACTACCTGGCCGCCAATAACCCGAAGCTCGACAGCCCGCGCCCGTACGCGCTGGCACTGGCGCACAAGCACCTGCCGGAGATGCGCGTGCAGAGCAAGCTGTCGCTCCCGCCGATCTTCACGCCGGTGGTTGGCAACTTCCTCAAGGGCCTGGCCGTGACGATCGGCCTGCACCCGCAGCACCTGGCACGCAAGGCGAGCCCGGCGGACATCGCCAGGGTCTACGCCGATTACTACCAGGGCGAGCAGTTCATCCGCGTGGCCCCGGCCGACAACGTCGCCACGCTCGACAACGGCTTCTTCGACGTGCAGGGCGCCAACGACACCAACCGTGCCGACCTGTTCGTGTTCGGCTCGGACGAGCGCATGGTCGTCACCGCTCGCCTGGACAACCTGGGCAAGGGCGCGGCCGGCGCCGCCGTGCAATGCATGAACGTGCACCTGGGCGTGGATGAGGCCACCAGCCTGCAAGTGGAAGCGCAGGTTCCCGCAGCCGGTGCCGAGCACGCCGTGCGCGAAGCCGCCCCGGGTTTCGCAAGCTGATCACCACGTTTGCTGATACGAAAAACGCGCCTTGGGGCGCGTTTTTCTTTAGTGGCACGACTCACTTGCCTGGCGTGCCCGCCGGGATGTTGAACAGCATCCCGCCGCCATTGCCGCCCGCCATCACACTCGGCGTCACGCCGTTCCATTTCTCGATGGCGGCACGTTCGAGCTTCAGGCGTTCCCATGCCAGCAAGCGGTCATCCAGCGACGAGGCCAGCGCACGGTTCGCAGCCGCTTCGCCTTCGGCAATCGCCACCTTCTTCTTGGCCTCGGCCTGGGCGGAGCGCACTTCGTTCTCGGTACGGATGGCGTCCTGAATGGCCTTGGTCTTGGCGCTCACCGCATCCAGCAGCGCGCGCGGCGGGCGCAGCGAGCCGACGATACCGAACTGCTTGATCGACACGCCCAGCGGCGCGAGCCGCGCGTCCAGCTCCTTGGTCAGCCGGGCGACGAACTCTTCCTTCTTGCCGCCGTTCACGTCGTCGAAGTTGTATTCCGAGCCGAGGGCGACGATCACGTTGCGCGCGGTGTCGCGCAGGTAGCCGTGCGTGAAGGTCTCGATGCGATCGGCACGGAAGTTGGTGTAGAACGCCGGCACCTTGTCGCGGTCGAGCTGGTACGAGACGGCCACGTCCACGTTCACGGGCACGGCGTCTTTGGTGTTGAAGGTCAGCTCTTCGTTGAGCGCGTGGCCTTCGTTCACGTCTTGCGTCCAGATCACGCGCTGCACGTAGGTCGGGTATTGGATGATCGCCGTCTGCACGGGGTTGTAGAACACGAACCCGGTGACGACGTTTTCCTGCGTGATGCCGCGATCGACCAGCCGGTTGATCTTGATGCCCGTGTAGCCGGGCGGAATGATCTGCCAGTTCAGCAGGAAGGTGCGCGCGATCACCAGCGCCGCCAGGGCGCCGAAGACGACCGCGAGCAGTTTGACCGGCAGCTTGCTTGCCGAGACTTGAGGCATGAGGGTTCCCCTTGCTTGTTGGTTTGCTTCTGAGGTGTTGGCTGGCGGGGCAGACGCTGCTTGACGCAGAGGCCTGCTGGCTGGCGCAGGAATCGTCAGCGATTCCCGTCAGGGATGGCCGCGCCCAGTGGGCGGGTGCTGGCAAGTGAGCTTGCCAATGGTGATGAGGTGGTGAGCGTCAATACGACCGAGGTGGCGCATTGCAAGACTCGGATGTTGCGATGCACAAATTATAGGTCGGCGCCGGATTTTTTCTGCCCCCCGGAAGCACTAGAGCGGTGCTTCGAATGCACGGGCGGAGGTGAGCCGGTTCAGGCGTCGCCCGGATGGATGCGCGCCGGGTTCCAGCCGAGGGCGTTGTAGACGTGATAGCGCGCAATGCCGATCCACTCGTGCAGCGCGAAATCGGTCAGCGCAAAGTTGTACGCCACCGGCAGCGGAGAGGCCGCGGCCTGCAGATCATCGGCGCGTACCGGAATCGGCGTCATGCCGAAGTGCGTGAAGTACAGCAGGCTGCGCCGCAGGTGGATGGCCGATGACACCAGCACCGTGCGATCGGGCCCGAACTGCGCAAGCACCGTGCGCGAGAACTGCGCGTTCTGCCACGTGTTCATGCTCCTGGGCTCGATGAGCACGTCGGCCTTGTCGACGCCGAGCGCGACAAGTTCGCGGCTGTAGACCGTGGCTTCAGGGGCGCCGTGGTGGCGCGCATCGCCGCCGCTGACCAGGATCTTGCAATCGCCGTCGGCCTTGCGGCACGCCTGATACAGCTGCGTGGTTTCCACCAGGCGCGGATACGAGAACAGCCCCGGTTCGACCGTGTCACCCACACGGAATGTGCCCGCGCCCAGCAGCACGATGGCGTTGCGTGTGCCCCAGGCGATGTGCGGCTCGTTTTCGAACGGCTTTTCGAGTGAGTCGAGCAGCCACGCTGGCACCACGCCACAGCCGACGACCATCACCAGCACGCCCGAGACCGCCGCCAACCCGCGCGCCGCGCGACGTCGGCCGCGTGCCGCGCACACCGCTGCCACGATCACCAGCACACACAGGACGGCCAGGCTCACAGGTTCCTCCAGTTGATGCGCCACGCGCGGGGCACGGGGTGTCATCGTAAAGAGGAATGACCGCGCGCGCGACCCGTCTTGTTACGGGGTTGTTGCGCCGCGCCGAGGATAGGCAGACCGCGCCGGCACGCTCAGGCTGATCTAGCGGCGCACCATCGGCTGCATCGGTGCCTCGTCGCCGTTATCGACCGGTGCGGCTCCCAGGTACTGCATGTTCGACCGATACTCCGGCAGCTTCGCCATCGGCATGTGCATGGCATCGGCAAACAGCGGCAGCGTTTCCGGCAGATGGCGCGACAGCACCACCATGCGCGTGCGCCCCGACGGATGCGTTGACAGGAACTGCTTCTGCTGCGCCCCGCCGATCGAGCCCATCTTCTGCCACAGCGTGAGCGCCGCGCGCGGGTCGTAGCCGGCGCGCGAGGCGATGTCCATGCCGACGAGGTCGGCTTCCGTCTCTTCCGCCCGCGAGAAGGCCAGCAGGTGCATCTTGGCGCCTTCGCCCAGGTCCGTATCGCCCCGGTTGCCGAAGCCGAACAGTTGCGAGATGACGTTGGCGCCCAGGTTGGTGACTTCGCGCTGGCCGGCGCGCGCGCGGGCGTGTTCGCGCAGCGCGTGGGCGATCTCGTGGCCGAGCGCCATGGCGAGTTCGTCGTCCGTCAGCTTGAACTGCTCGACCAGCCCGGAAAACACGGCGATCTTGCCGCCGGGCATGCAGAAGGCATTCACCTGCGATGAGCCGATCAGGTTGACTTGCCACTGCCAGCGCGCCGCGTCGGTGTTCCAGCGCGACGCCTGCGGCACGAGGTGTGCAACGATGGCGCGGATGCGGATCAGGTCGGGCACGTTATCGGGTGCGAGCGCGCCTTCATGCGCGGCGTTGTCGACGATGCCCTGGTACTCCGCCTGCGCGCGCTTCTCGATTTCTTCGGCCGGAATGATGAGCCGGATGTTGGGCGACGTGGTGGTCGGGGCTTCGAGCTTCACGCCGTCGCGGGGCACCGGCAGCGGGCCGTCCATGGCGGTGGCCCACGTGGCAAGCACGAGGCCGGTGGCGGCGAGCAGGAGGCGTGTTACACGTGGCATATGGGTGAGTGGCCGGGTCCGTGCGACATAATATCGGCCAACGCACCGTGTCACGCTAAGCGTCACTAACAAAGGCCCTCCTGGCGTCGTTGCACCTCCCGAACGTGCTTAAATTCGGTACTTCTTGTGCTGTCCGCGTCGGTGCGCGAAGCCAGGAGGGCTTTGTTAGCGCCGCTCAGCAGTGGCAACCCGCATCCGCACCAGCACCCGCCTTTGCCTCAGGCCTGCCGAATGACCTTCCACGATTACCTCGACGTTTTCCGCAACCGCCGCATCGGCGCGATGCTGCTGCTGGGCTTTGCCTCCGGCCTGCCGCTGGCGCTCACCTCCGGCACGCTGCAGGCATGGATGACGGTGGAGGGGCTGGATATCCGCACCATCGGGCTGTTCTCGCTGGTGGGGCAGGCGTACATCTTCAAGTTCCTGTGGGCGCCGTTGATGGACCGTTTCACGCCCCCGATCGGCGGCCGTCGGCGCGGCTGGCTGGTGCTCACGCAGGCAGGGTTGGTGGCATCAATTGCCGCCATGGCCTTCACGCCGCCGCACGCCGCGCTGTGGGCGCTGGCCGGGCTGGCGGTGCTAGTGGCGTTTCTGTCGGCGTCGCAGGACATCGTCTTCGATGCCTACAGCACGGATGTGCTGCATACCAGCGAGCGCGGCGTCGGCGCAGCGGTCAAGGTGCTCGGTTACCGGCTGGCGATGCTGGTGTCGGGCGGTCTGGCGCTGTATCTGGCCGATCGCGTGATGGGCTGGAGCAACATGTATCTGCTGATGGCAGGGCTGATGGCGCTGGGCATCTTTACGACGCTGTGGTCGCCGGAGCCCGAGGTGGTGGCGCGTCCGCCGCGCAGCCTGCAGGAAGCGGTGGTCGGCCCACTGAAGGATTTCTTCTCGCGCCGCGGCGCCTGGGCGCTCCTCGCGCTGATCGTGCTCTACAAGCTCGGCGATGCGTTTGCGGGCAGCCTGTCGACCACGTTCCTGATCCGCGGCGTCGGCTTCTCGGCCGGCGAGGTGGGCATCGTCAACAAGACGCTGGGGCTGGCGGCCACCATCGTCGGCGCGCTGTACGGCGGCACGCTGATGGTGCGGCTGGGGCTGGTGCGCGCGCTGCTGCTCTTCGGCGTGCTGCAGGCGGTGTCGAACCTGGGCTACTGGGTGCTGGCCGTCACGCCGCAGCACCTGTGGACGATGGCTGTGGCCATCGGCATCGAGAACATCTGCGGTGGCATGGGCACGGCGGCGTTCGTGGCGCTCTTGATGGCGCTGTGCAACCGGTCGTTCTCGGCGACGCAGTATGCGCTGCTGTCTGCGCTGGCTTCCATCGGCCGCGTGTATGTCGGGCCGACCTCCGGCTACCTGGTGGAAGCCTACGGCTGGCCCGCGTTCTACCTGATGACGGTGGCGTTTGCCTTCCCCGGCCTGGCGCTGCTGTGGTGGATGCGCGGCACGATCGGCCGCTACGAGGCCGAGCAGACCGAGCGCGCGCTGGAGGCCAAGGCGGCACAGTCCAACAACGCCGCGTCAGCCTGACGGATCACCCCAAGCGGTTCGAGCGGTCGGCATCACGAAAGCCGACCAGCGGCAGCGCCGCATCGATGCCCTTGCCCAGCGCGATGGCCTTGAACAGCTCGCCCATCTCCGCTTCCGAGAGCAGCTTCTGCACCGCGTTGGCCGCCGGCAGGAACTGCATCGGATCGGCTGGATCGAGCGTCATCAAAAGCTCGCCCACGCCCGCGCTCAACAGGAAGCGCGCCTGGCTCGTGTAGCCGAGCAGCGCCAGCCCCGCCTCCTCGCCCGCCTGGGCAATCCCCGAAAAATCAACGTGCGCGGTGATGTCCTGCAGGCCAGGCAGCCAGAACGGATCGTCGTGCGCGTGCTGGCGGTAGTGGCACATCAGTGTGCCGTTGGCGCGGTGCGCGTGGTAGTACTCGGCAGCGGGGAATCCGTAGTCGATCAGCAGCAGCAGGCCATGCTCCAGCGCCGCGCCCGTACTGCGGATGAAGCCCTCGGCGGCTTCGTGCGATTCGGTGACGAAGTCTTCCGTGCCAGGCAGGGCCGCCAGCTTGGCGGGCACCTCGGCTGGATCGACCAGGCGGTCTTCCCATGCAAGGCCGTTTTCGGCATCGAGCTTCACACCGCGCTGGTGCCACACGCCGCCACGCCGGGCCCACAGCGATACAGGCATCGCATCGAGCACTTCGTTGCCGACCATCACGCCGGTGAACGGCGCGGGCAGCGTGTCGTGCCACTGCGCGAGGGCCGCCAGCTCGGGGCCGAGTGCGGCCAGGCGTTCCTGCTGGCGCTGGCGCAGCTCGCCAGACAGCTCGACGATGCCGTAGCTGTCGGGCCGCACGCCAAGCGCATCGAGTTCAGTGAGGATGTCGGCGGCTAGCTTGCCGGTGCCGGCGCCAAATTCCAGCACGTGGCGCTGGCCTTCGGGCAGCGCCTGCAGCACCTGCGCGATCTGGTGCGCCACGGTGCGGCCGAAGAATGCCGTCAGCTCGGGGGCGGTGATGAAGTCGCCGCCATCTTCCACGCGGCGGCCGAACTTGGCCGCACCGCCGCTGTAGTAGCCCAGGCCCGGCGCGTACAGCGCCAGTTCCATATAGCGGTCGAACGGGAGCCAGCCGCCGGCGGCCGCAATGGCGTCGGCGATCAGGGCGAACAGGTGCGCGGATTGCGCCTGCGCCGCCTCGTTGGGAAGCGGTAAACTCACGGTTTTGCTCATCGCCGGATTGTAAACAATGGCGCAGACGCCGACTCAATCGAATGCCGCATCGACCCCGTCAGCCCGCATTGCGCTGGTGACGGGCGCAGGCCGCCGCGTAGGCCGCGTGATCGCCCTGGCCCTGGCGCGCCGCGGCTGGGATGTGGCCGTGCATTGCCACCGCTCGCGCACCGAGGCCGATGCCGTGGCCGCGGAGATCACTGCCATGGGACAGCGCGCCGCCGTGCTGCAGGCCGACCTGTCGGACGAAGCCGCCGCTGGCGGCCTGATCGGCGACTGCATCGCTGCACTGGGTACGCCCACCTGCCTGGTCAACAACGCGTCGCTGTTCCAGTACGACGTGGCGACCAGCTTCAGCTATGCGTCGCTCGATACGCACATGCGCACCAACGTGGCGGCGCCGCTGCTGCTCTCGCGCGAGCTGCATCGCGCATTGACCGCCGATGATGCGCAACATCGCGGCGTGGTCATCAATCTGCTGGACCAGAAGCTCGACAATCTGAACCCGGATTTCCTGTCGTACACGCTGTCGAAGGCGGCGCTGTCGACGGCCACGATGCAACTGGCGCAGGCGCTTGCCCCCGCGCTGCGCGTGGTGGGCGTGGCACCCGGCATCACCATGGTGTCGGGCGACCAGTCGCAAGGCGGGTTTGCGCGCGCGCACCAGATGACGCCGCTGGGCCAGTCGTCCACGCCGGAAGACATTGCCGAGGCGGTGTGCTATCTCGCCACGGCGCGCGCCGTGACCGGCACCACGCTGTTCGTCGATGGAGGCCAGCACCTGATGCCGCTGGCCCGCGACGTGATGTTCCTCGCTGAATAATTTTTCCCCCGGACGCCCTCATGCTTTCCCTGCTATCCCACCCGCGCCTGTCGAACTGCCGTCGCATGTTTTTGCGCAACTACGAAGTGCAGATCAACATCGGCGTGCACGACTTCGAGAAGAAGGGCGAGCAGCGCGTCCTGATCAATATCGAGCTGTACGTGCCGCTGGAGTACTCGTCGCCCACGGAAGACAAGCTGCACGAGGTGGTGGACTACGACTTCATGCGCGATACCGTGGCGCGGCGTATGGCGCAGGGGCATATCCATCTGCAGGAAACGCTGTGTGATGACGTGCTGACGGCGATGCTCAAGCACCCGCATGTGCTGGCGGCGCGGGTGTCGACGGAGAAGCCGGATGTGTATCCGGATTGTGAGTCGGTGGGGGTTGAGGTGTTTCGGATTAAGGACTGATGCTGGTGGTCCATCCCTGTTTCATCCCCTGCCGGGGCTGACTCACTTTCTTTGTCTTGCCAAAGAAAATAAGCAAAGAAAGGCGCGCCCGAGATGGCGACCCATCCCTTGAATTTCCGTAACCGGGCGGAGACGGGGAAAACTCGCTTCGCTCAGACAGTTCCCCGTCTTTTTTCCTCCCGCTTACACAAATTCAAGGCGCCATCTAGGGCAGGAACGTCAACGGCCAAACCGTCTGAGCGCATGCGTTGGCCGCCAGGTGGGCTCTGATAGGTCTTCAGGTGCTAAGCCGCACTGGCATATTCCCTGCGCTGGGCGTGCAATGCGCCCGCGACGCTGCCCAGCAGGTCGAGCGCCAAGTGCGCCGTGATCCCGCCCTTGTCGTGGCGCGGGTTGTATTCCACCAGTTCGAAGGCCGCGAATCGTGCATCGCGGGCGCAGGCTGCGAGGGCCTGTGTCATGCCGTGGGCGGTGAGGCCATCGGTTTCCGGCGTGCCCACGCCCGGGGCCACGGCGGGGTCGAAGGCATCCAGATCCAGCGTCACGCCAAAGGCCGCGGTGCCCGATGTCACCAGGCGGATGGCGTCGGCCATCACGGCGCGCAGGCCGCTGCGGGCAACCTCTGCGGCGTCGATCACGCGCACGCCCAGCAGATCGAGCAACGCGCGTTCGGCGGGCTCGTAGCTGCGCGCGCCGATTACCACCACGTGCTGCGGCTGCAGCTTGGGCGCGGCGTCGCGAACCTGCGTGAGGGCCGGGGCGCCGTGGCCGAGCAGCGCTGCGAGCGGCATGCCGTGGATGGCGCCGGAGTCGCTCGTCTGCGGTGTGTGGCTGTCGAGGTGAGCGTCGATCCAGATCAGGCCCAGCGGCCCCGCCGGGCGCAGTGCATTTGCCACGCCCGACCAAGTACCGATGGCGCATGAGTGATCCCCGCCGATGACAACGGGCACATGCCCCGCATGCAGGCTGTGCGCCGTCGCATCGGCCAGCGCGCGCGAGAACCCGGCCACGCCGGGCAGCGCCGCCAGCCGGGCAGACCGGCTATGGCCCGCCGACACCGCCAACTCGATGTCGTGCGCCAGCGCGCCGCGTGTGTCCGGCGTCTGCAACCGCGCCAGCGCGCCGGCTTGCAGCAGCGCACGCGGGCCGTCCTTGCAGCCGTCGTCTTGCGCGCCGCAGCCGATGGCCGCGCCGATCAGGTCAATGGTGTTCATGTCACTCCCCTTGCCAGTTCCTGCTCAAGCCGCCTGGCGGCGCGGCCAGCCGGCCAGTGTCTGGCGGATGGCCTCCAGCGCCAGTGCGAGTTCGGCCTCGCCAATCACCAGCGGTGGTGTCAGACGGACCACGTTGCCGTAGGTGTCCTTGGTCAGCACGCCGCGTTCGGCCACCGCGAAGGCGAAGTCGTGCGCGTCGATGTCGGCGTCCAGCTGCAGGCCGATCATCAGGCCGCGTCCGCGCACCTGCCGCACGCCGTGGCCGATGAGCGCCTTCAGTTCGTCGATGAACGCGGTGCCCACGCGCGCCGCACGCTGCGGCAGTTGCTCTTCGATCAGCAAGGCGAGTGCCGCGCGCCCAATGTGCGCCGCGAGCGGATTGCCGCCAAACGTGGAGCCGTGGTCACCCGGCTGGAACACGCCCATGACGGCTTCGCGCCCGGCAATGGCCGACACCGGCACCATGCCGCCGCCCAGTGCCTTGCCGAGCACCACCAAGTCCGCTTCCACGCCTTCGTGCCAGCTCGCCAGCACATCGCCGGTGCGGCCCAGGCCGGTTTGCACCTCATCGCAGACGAGCAGCACGTTGTGCTGCGTGGCGAGTTCGCGCGCGAGTTTCAGGTAGCCCGGTGGCGGCACGACGATGCCGCCTTCGCCCTGCACGGGTTCCATCAGGATGGCGCCCGTGTTGGGCCCGATGGCCGCGCGCAGCGCTTCGGCGTCGCCAAATGGGATACGGCGGAAGCCCGCCGCAAATGGGCCGAACCCGTAGCGGTATTGGTCGTGCGAAGAGAACCCGACAATGGTCGTCGTGCGGCCGTGGAAGTTGTTCTCGAAGACGATGATCTCGGCCACGTCGGGCGCCAGGCCCTTCACGTCGCGCGCCCACTTGCGGGCGGCCTTGATGGCGGTTTCGACCGCCTCGGCGCCGGTGTTCATCGGCAGCGCGCGGTCCATGCGGGTGATGCGGCAGACGTCGGCCAGGAAAGGGCCGAGTTCGGTGTTGTGGAAGGCGCGCGAGGTCAGCGTCAGGCGGCCCGCCTGTTCCATCAGCGCGGCAACGAGTTTCGGGTGGGCGTGCCCGAAGCTGACGGCCGAGTACGCCGACATCATGTCGAGATAGCGCCGCCCGTCGGTATCGAACAGCCACACACCTTCGCCGCGTTCCAGCATGACCGGCAGTGGCGCATAGTTGCGCGCGCCATAGCGCTCTTCCAGGATGTAGCTCGGATGTTGCGTTGCGGTCGTCATGATGGCCTCCGTGCAAGGTACATCGTTCACTTGCGGCGGATTGTGCGATCTGCAAGACTTGAAATCAAATCGAATGTTTTTCGTTTTTCGATCCAAAAAATTGATGGATTAAGGCGTCAATTTTTCGGCCGGTATCTACGTTATGTCGCACTCTCCGCTGCGCTATCTGCATAGTTTTCTCACGGTCGCGAATGAGGGCAGCTTTGTCCGTGCGGCCGACCACCTAGCGGTGTCGCAGCCGGCGCTGTCTTACCAGATGCGGCAGCTGGAGCAGTGGCTGGGCGTGCCGCTGTTCGAGCGCTCGGGGCGCAAGCTTGTGCTCACGCGCGCGGGCACCTCGGTACGGGCATGGTGCCGCGATGCGTTTGCCGGCCTCGATGAGTTGCGCGCCGCGCTGCACAGCGGCGAGGTGGAGCGCGTGTCGCTCAAGCTGGCGAGTGGTTCCAGCTTCGGGCGCTATGTGCTGATGCCGGCGCTGCTGAGGCCGTCGCCCGAATCCGATGCGCCGCTGCTCGACGACGTGCGCCTCGAACTTGCCTTCGGCAGCGACGACGAGGTTTTCAGCCACGTCGAATCGGGCCGTGCAGATCTCGGCTTCGTCTACACACCGCGCACCTCGCGGCTGTTCGAGCACCACGCCGTCTACACGGAAGAATTCGTGCTGGCCTGCAGCGCCCGCGCGCTCCGCGAGCACGGCGCGCCCCGCACGCTGGCCGACTGCGCGGCGCTGCCGTTTGTCACCTATGACGAATCGGATGCGGTGTACGGCCTGTGGTTCAAGGCGCTGTATCGGCGCCTGCCCGAGACGACCGTCAGCGCGCATCACGTGTCGGATCTGGAAGAGGTGAGCACGCTGGTGGAGGCGGGCATGGGCTGGTCGGTGCTGCCGCTGCACGCCATTCAGGATGCGGTGGAGCGCAGTCGCCTGCAGGTGGTACGCCCCATCGTGACGCGGCGCTGCCTGAACACCGTGTTTGCGGTGCGCCGCACGTCGAGCTTTCCGAGCGAGGCGCAGGATCGCCTGCTCGTGCGCCTGGCGCAACTCGATGCGGCCGCCGCGAAAGCCTAGGCATCCACAACGCCAATCCAGCACCGGACAGGAAGCGAAGATTGCGCCTGCACGACGCGCAGGTGTTCGTTGGCGTTATCTTGAAATTAATTAATTCGACAATTAATATTTTCGGCATGGCAACCCGCAAACCTTCCCCCCGGGGCCCCGGTCGGCCCCGTCGTCAACAGGGTTCAACGCAGGACGACCTGCGCGACCGCCTGCTCGATATTGCCGTCGCGTTGTTTGCGCGGGATGGCGTCGGCCCGACCACGCTCGCCGCCATCGCCCGCGAAGCCGGCGTGACGGCGCCGATGGTGCATTACCACTTCAAGACGCGCGACCAGTTGCTTGATGCGGTGGTGGAAGGGCGCATCCGCCCGCTGATCGATCAGGTGACAGGCCCGGCATTGGCGATCATTGCCAGCGATGCGCATCTGCCTGATCTGGCGCAAACCGTGGCCGGCGTGGCGCAGCGTATGGTGGCGGTGGCAACGGCCACGCCGTGGTTTCCGACGCTGTGGATCCGTGAGATCGCCAGCGAGGGTGGCCAGTTGCGCGAGCGCGTGTTCGCGCGCATTGCGCTGGAGCGCGCCACGTTGCTGGTCGATCGCATCGCCCGCGCACAGGCCGCCGGGGCCGTGAACCCGGCCCTGCAGCCGCCGCTGGTGATGGTGTCGGTGATCGGCCTGGCGATGCTGCCGCTGGCCACGCGCGCGTTGTGGGGGCGGCTGCCGCTGGCAGAGCAGGTGAGCGACGAGGCCATCGGTCAGCATGTGGCCGCGTTGCTGCTGCACGGCATCGGCCCCAGTGCGGCGCCTGCGGATGATCGCCCCAAGAAAGCCAAGCCCAAGAGCAAGGGGCGCAAGTAGACGAACGCGATCCATGCATCGCACCCATCGAATCCGGCGGAGGTCGGTATGCGGCAAGCGTTGTGCATCGGGGTAGGGTGGTTGGCGGCAGCCATGACATTGGCCGGTTGCGCCAAGCAAGACACGCACACTCACCAGGGCTACGTGGAAGGCGAGTTTGTCTACGTGGCATCGCCCGTGGGCGGCCGGCTGGAGCACCTGAGCGTGCAGCGCGGGCAGACCGTCAACGCAGGTGTGCCGTTGTTCGTGCTGGAGTCGGTGGACGAAACGGCCGCCCGCCAACAGGCCGCCGCGCAATTGCAGGCGGCCGAAGCCCAGCTCGCCGATCTGAATGTCGGCAAGCGCGTGCCCGAAGTGGATGCGGTGCGTGCGCAACTGGCGCAGGCGGTGGCGGCAGACAGGCTCTCGACGACGCAACTGGCGCGCGATGAGGCGCAATTCCGCGCCGGTGGCATCGCGCAGTCGCAGCTCGATGCCAGCCGTTCGACCGCGCAGAGCAACGCACAGCGCGTGCGCGAACTGACCAATCAACTACGCATTGCACAGTTGCCGGCGCGCAATGACCAGATCCGCGCGCAATCCGCGCAGGTGGAGGCCGCACGCGCGGCGGTGGCGCAGGCGCAATGGCGCCTCGATCAGAAGGCGCAGAAGGCCACGCAGGGCGGGCTCGTGTTCGACACGCTCTATCGCGAGGGCGAGTGGGTCGGCGCCGGTAGCCCTGTCGTGCGCATGCTGCCGCCGGCCAACGTGAAGGTGCGCTTCTTCGTGCCGCAGGCCGTGGTGGGTGCGCTCAAGCCGGGGCAAGCTGCGCGCATCCATTGCGATGGCTGTGCCGCCGACATCAACGCCACCGTCACCTACGTCGCTAACGAGGCGGAATACACCCCGCCCGTGATCTACAGCAACACCACGCGCGACAAGCTCGTCTTCATGGTGGAGGCGCGGCCCGCCACCGCCGATGGCCCGAAGCTGCGGCCCGGCCAGCCCGTTGAGGTGACGCTGCCATGAGCACAGCCGGCAACGCTGACGGGCGCAGCGCGGGCGTGGGGGATTACGCCATCGATGTGCACGGCCTGAACAAGCACTTTGGTGACAAGCACGTCGTCAAAGACCTCTCCATGCGGGTCGCGCGCGGCGAGATCTTCGGCTTCCTCGGCCCCAACGGCAGCGGCAAGACCACGTCGATCCGCATGATGTGCGGGCTGCTCACGCCGGACAGCGGCAGCGGCACGTGTCTGGGCTACGACATCCTCAAGCAGTCGGCGCAGATCAAACGGCGCGTCGGCTACATGACGCAGCGGTTTTCGTATTGGGATGATCTGTCCATCCGCGAGAACCTCGACTTCGTCGCACGCCTGTACGAGATGCCCAACCGGCGCGAGGTGGTCGATCACGCGCTGGAGCATCTCGGGCTGGCCTCGCGCGCCACGCAGTTGGCCGGGGCGCTCTCGGGCGGGTGGAAGCAGCGTCTGGCACTGGCGGCCTGCATGCTGCACAAGCCCGAGCTGCTGCTGCTTGACGAGCCCACCGCCGGCGTCGACCCGAAAGCGCGCCGCGATTTCTGGGAAGAACTGCACCGGCTGGCAGCGGAGGGCATCTCGGTGCTGGTCAGCACGCACTACATGGATGAGGCCGAGCGTTGTCACAAGCTTGCCTACATCGCGTACGGCGAGTTGCTCGCGCAAGGCACGGCTGACGACGTGATCGCCAGTCAGCACCTGTCGACGTGGTCCGTGTCGGGCGGCAATTTGGTCGAGCTCGGCCGCAAGCTCGAAGGCCAGCCGGGCGTGGACCAGACCGTGGCCTTCGGCTCCGTGCTGCACGTGACCGGTGCGGATGCCCAGGCGCTGGAAACCACGCTGCGCAACCTGACGGGCGAATCCGGCATGCGCGCCGAGCCCATCAACACCGGCCTCGAAGACGTGTTCATCCACATGATGAAGCGCTCGTCCGACAACTACGGAGCGCAGACATGAAGCTGAACGGCGAGCGGTTTTCCTTCGTGCGCTGGTGGAGCGTGGTGCTCAAGGAGTTTCTGCAGCTGCGGCGCGACCGCGTGACGTTCGCCATGATGATTGGCATTCCCGTCATGCAGTTGTTCCTGTTTGGCTTTGCCATCAATACCGACCCGAAGCACCTGCTGACCGGCGTGATTGCGGCGGACCAGAGCGAGTTCACCCGCAGCTTTCTGGCCGCCATGCGCAACGCCGAATACTTTGACGTGACCACGACGCTGCCCGACGAAACTGCCGGGCGTGAGGCATTGGCGAAAGGACAACTTCAGTTTGTCGTGTCGATCCCGCCGGATTTCACACGCAAGCTGGTGCGCGGAGAGAGGCCATCGCTGCTGGTGGAGGCCGACGCCACCGACCCGGCCGCGACCGGTCTGGCGCTGGCGTCCGTTTCGCAACTCGTGCAGAGCGTTGTCAGTAAAGACATGAAGGGCGTGCTGTCGCCAATCGCTGGCGTCCCAAGCGGCAGCACACCGCCGTTCGACGTGCGCTTGCACAAGCTCTACAACCCGGAAGGCATCACGCAGTACAACATCATCCCCGGCCTGATCGGCACCATCCTGACCATGACCATGGTGATGATGACGGGCCTGGCCATGACTCGCGAACGCGAGCGCGGCACGATGGAAAACCTGCTCGCCACGCCGGTGCGCCCGCTGGAGGTGATGACCGGCAAGATCGTGCCGTACATCTTCATCGGGTTGGTGCAACTGACGATCATTCTGGCTGCGGCGTACTTCGTCTTTCATGTGCCGTTTGTCGGCAGCGTATGGATGGTGTACGTGGCGGCGCTGTTGTTCATCGTGGCGAGCCTGACGGTGGGGATCACGCTGTCGTCACTCGCGCAGAATCAGCTGCAGGCAACGCAGCTCACGTTCTTCTACTTTCTGCCGAGCATTCTGCTGTCGGGGTTCATGTTTCCGTTTGTGGGGATGCCCAAGTGGGCGCAGGTGATCGGCAATGTGCTGCCGATGACGTATTTTCACCGGCTCACGCGCGGCATTCTGCTCAAGGGGAACGGGTGGGTGGAGCTGTGGCCGAGTATTTGGCCGTTGATGGTGTTTACGGTGGTGGTGCTGGGAATTGCGTTGCGGTTTTATCGCAAGACGTTGGATTGAGGTGGGGGCCATGCGTACGCTTTTGAGGTTTCGTGGTGATGGCGTTGTTGGTGCATCCCCGGTTTCGTCCCCTGTCGGGGCCGACTTACTTTCTTTGTCTTGCCAAAGAAAGGTAAGCAAAGAAAGGCGCGCCCGAGATGGCGACTTCCCCTTGAATTTATGTCGCAGAGAGGGGAAGGGGAAAACTCGCTTCGCTCAGACAGTTCCCCTTCCCTTTTCCTCTCTGCAACAGAAATTCAAGGCGCCATCTAGGGCAGGGTACGGCCAAACCATCTGGGGGCGTGTGTTGGCGCTTGGGGGTGCGCTGGTTGGTGGCGCGTGGGGTGTTGGTGTTGTCTCGGTGACCGCGGTGGCGGTGAGCGGTTGTGCCGTGGGGCCTGACTTCAAGACGCCTGCCGCGCCTACGGCGCCGAGCTATTCCGCACAGCCCGTACCGCGCGAGACAGCATCGGCGCCAACGCTCGGTGGCCAAGCGCAGCATCTGACGGATGCCAATGTGCCGGTTGATTGGTGGCACTTGTTCCAATCGCCCGCGCTTGACGCGCTGGTGGATGAAGCGCTGCGCGCAAGCCCGTCGGTTGTGCAGGCGGAAGCGCGCTTGCGCCAGGCGCAGGCTGAAGCGGAAGCGCAGTTTGGTTATGCGTTGCCCTCGGTGGATGGGTCGGTTTCCGCCGTGCGCCAGCAGATCAACCCGGAGGCGTTTGGTTTCAACACGCCCAAACCGGGGCCGTTCACGCTGTATTCGGCGTCGCTGTCGGTGTCGTATGCGCTGGATTTGTTTGGCGGCGTGCGCCGGGCGCTGGAGGCATCGCGCGCGCAGGTCGATATGCAACGCTACGAGGTGGAGGCAGCGCGCCTATCGCTGGCCGGCAATGTGGTGACGACTGTAGTGCGCATTGCGGCGCTGGACGCGCAGATCGCGACCGCGCAGCGGTTGGTGACAGAGCAGCGCCAGCAGTTGGAGATCGTCGAACGCCGATTGAGCGTGGGCGGCGTCGCGCAGGTCGATGCGTTCTCGCAGCGCACGCTCGTCGCGCAGACCGATGCCACGTTGCCGCCGCTCATGCAGCAGGCTGCGCAGCAGCGGCATCGTCTGTCGGTGCTGCTGGGCCGCGAACCCGGCGCCGGGCTGCCCGAGTTGCCGGCGCTCGACGCGCTGCACCTGCCTGATCCGCTGCCGGTATCGCTGCCGTCCACGCTTGCGCAGCGCCGCCCCGACATCCGCGCCGCCGAGGCCATGTGGCACGAAGCCAGCGCCAACGTGGGCGTGGCCACCGCCAATCTGTTCCCGCGCATCACGCTGTCCGCAGGGCTGGGTTCGGAAACCACGGGCTTCCGCAACCTGCTTGGCGCGGGATCGAGCATCTGGAACCTGGGCGCCGGGCTCACGCAGCCGCTCTTCCACGGCGGCACCCTGCGCGCGAAAAAGCGCGAAGCCGAAGCCGCCTACGACGCAGCCGGCGCCGCCTACAGGCAAGCCGTATTGCAAGGCCTGCAGGAAGTCGCCGACGCCTTGCACGCCGTCAACAACGACGCACAAGCACTGCAGGCAAAAGCCTTGGCAACCGACCAGGCCCAGCAGACCCTGCGCGCCGCCGAAGCCCGCCACGCCGCCGGCGGCATCAGCACGCTAGCGTTGCTGGATGCGCAGCGCCAGGTCGACCAGGCAACGCTGCAACAGGTACAGAGCCGAGCCGATCGCTTGCTGGATTCCGCCGCCCTGATGCAAGCCCTGGGCGGCGGCTGGCAGTAGTAAACCAAATCGCCAACACCAGCACCCAGACGGTGTGGCTGTTGACGTTCTTGCCCTAAATGGCGCCTTGAATTTCTGTTGCAGGGAGGAAAAAGGAAGGGGAACTGTCTGAGCGAAGCGAGTTTTCCCCTTCCCCTCCCTGCGACATCAATTCAAGGAATCTTTCGCCATCTCGGGCGCGCCTTTCTTTGCTTACTTTCTTTGGCAAGACAAAGAAAGTGAGTCAGCCCCGGCAGGGGATGAAACAAGGGATGGACCCAAACCGCAAAACAACTAAACAACCGCCGGCCGCAGCAACCGCTGCTGATACGCCTGCAAATGCGCATAAGCCACCCGCAGCAGCGATACATCCACGCCAATCGCCCGCCCCCGCCGCAGCATGTCCCCCACGATGTGATCCGCCTCCACGCGCGCGCCGCTCTCCAGGTCGCGCAGCATGGATGCCGTCAGCGGCGACCCGGCCTGCGTCAGCACATGCAAGCCGCGCTCGCGCGCTGCCTGCCGGATCGGATACCCCGAAGCCGCCGCCACTTGCTCGCACGCCGCAAACATCGCCTCATTCAGCGCCCGGCCCTCGTCGGTGGCAACGATCTCGCCCACGGTTGCCCGCATCAGGCACGTCATCGCGGCCAGCGATGTGAGGAAGGTAAACTTCTCCCACATGTCCTGCATGACGGTCTCCGCCAGCACGGAGTCAAACTGCGCCGTGGCAAACACATCGCGGATGGCCTCGGTGCGCGCACGCGGCGCATGCGGCGTGCGCTCGCCGAAGGTGATCGAATGCGCAGCCGGGCCTTGTCCATTGCTCAGGTGCAGCACGGCGCCATCCGGCGCGCTGGTCGCACTGATGTGGCAGAGGCCACCCAGCACGCGTGACTCGCCAAACGCCGCATCAAGCCGCTCCAGATGCGCCAGCCCGTTGAGCACCGGCAGCACCACCGTGCGCTCGCCCACCACGGGGCGGATTGCGGCGATGGCATCGTCCAGGTCATAGGCCTTGCAGCTCAGCAGCACCAGGTCGGCTTGGCCCCAGGCCGCAGCCTGGTCTGCGGTGATGGTCTGCACGGGCAGTTGCGCATCGCCGCGCGGACTGCGGATCACGAGTCCGTGTTCGCGCAAGAGGGCCGCCCGTGCGGGGCGCACCAGAAAGGTCACGTCTGCGCCGGCCTGGGCGAGCCGCCCGCCGAAATAGCCACCGGTGCCGCCGGCGCCGAGCACCAGAATCCGCATTGCTGTCGTCATAGGGTTGTATCCATCGAGCAGAAGGGTAGGCAAACGATTCTAGGCCTGTTCTCCGGACCCTGCAGGCGGCGCCCCGGGCGCGCTAAAATGCTGATTTTCCTCACGATTTGACGCCCGTTTGGCCATTATTCAGCGCTGGCGGGGTCGACAAGCCATGACGTTTTCCAACAATTTCCACCGCCTCGAAACCCGTCTGCAGTCGCAGGTCGGCCGCGCCATCGGCGACTTCAAGATGATCGAAGACGGCGACACCATCCTCGTGTGCCTGTCCGGCGGCAAGGATTCGTACACGATGCTGTCGGTGCTGATGGCGCTGCAGAAGCGCGCGCCGGTCAACTTCAAGCTGATCGCCATGAACCTCGATCAGAAGCAGCCGGGCTTTCCGGAAGACGTGCTGCCCACGTACCTGAAGAAGCTGGGCGTGGAATATGTGATCGTCGAGGCGGACACGTATTCGATCGTCAAGGAGAAGGTGCCCGAGGGCAAGACCACGTGTTCGCTGTGCTCGCGCCTGCGCCGTGGCGTGATCTATCGCACCGCCAAGGAACTGGGCGCCAACAAGATCGCGCTGGGCCACCACCGCGACGACATCGTCAACACGTTCTTCCTGAACATGTTCTTCGGCGGCAAGATGAAGGCGATGCCGCCCAAGCTGGCCACCGACAACGGCGACCACATCGTCATCCGCCCGCTGGCGTATTGCGCGGAGAAGGACATCGCCTCGTACGCCCGTGCGATGGAATTCCCGATCATTCCGTGCAACCTGTGCGGCTCGCAGGAGAACCTGCAGCGCAAGAAGGTCAAGGAGATGCTGCTGGAGTGGGAGCGCCAGACCCCGGGCCGCATCGACAACATCTTCGCGTCGCTGCAGAACGTGGTGCCCTCGCACCTGGCGGATACCGATCTGTTCGACTTCAACGGCCTGACCACCGGCCTGGCGAAGATCGGCGAAGACGCGCTCTTCGGCCAGACGGCCTACGACCAGGCGCCGCTGGTGTTTGCCGGCTCGCACGACGACCGCATCGAGTTCGTGCGCTTTGAGCGCAAGCCGGAGGACAAGCCGGCTGACGTGCAGGCCGCCAGCTAAGTCGTCGGGGCCGGGCTCGGCTCGTCCTCGCGCATCAGGTCGCGCGCATCGTTGATCCATCCTTGCAGGCGCTCGCGCGCGTGCTGCTTCTGGCGCGGCGTGGTCAGGTTGGCGATGGTCACGAGCATGGTGGTGTCGGCCTCGCGGCGCAGGCGCTGCTGCACGCCGCGCTCGCCGGGGGCGCGCTGCCATTGGTCGGCATAGGCGGTGAGCCACTGCACGACGGTGGCTTCATCAGGCCGCTCCTGCTGTACCCGGGCAATCAGTGCGAGCCAGACGCGCTGCCGGGCGATACGCTCTTCGTACCGCGCGGGCGTGCTGTCCACCATCGGGGTGATGGCCGCGCGGATGACCGCTTCCTGCTCCGCCGAGAAATTGCCGTACATGAGCCGGGCATCTTCCATCACCTTTTTGAGGCGGGCGCGCAGGCGGTCGTCAGGCGTGTCGCCCAGATAACGGTGGCGGAACCTGGCGTTGCTCTCGTCCAGCTTCTGTTGCACGTGCACGAGTTGCGCAGGCGTGGTGCTCAGCAGCAGGCGGGCGATGTCGGGCTTGGCCCGGTCGAAGGCGGCGCGCCCGAATTGCTGGAAGGCGTCCTGATAGGCGCGGATCTGCGGGGCGGTGACGGGCTCCTGGAGCTCGTCCCGTGCGCGCTCCAGCACCGTCACCATGCGCGGCAACTGATCTTGCTGGTGCCAGGCAAACAAGCGGCCAATGGCCTCGCGCGTGGGGCCGGTCTGAGTGTCCTGCAGGTCGAACTGCCCGTCGACCCACCAATAAGTGAGCCGCGCGCCCTGTTGGTAGCCCAATTTCACGGCGCTGCAGGCGTGCAGGCAGCCCAACAAGATGACCGCCGCCAGCATGACCGGCCAGCGGCTTAACCAGCCCGGTAATGGCGGAATTGCAACAATTCGACCGTTTGACCGGTTCAGGGGGAGGGTGGGCCCCATGTTAAAATTTTTCGTCTGTGTCTTATGCGCCGCAAATGCGCCCCGCAGAAGGGTTTGCAGGCGGTCCGGCCATCCCGGGGGGAGGTGGCGGGCGACGGGTTTCGGGCCGCCATTCGCGCGTTCGGGGTCCCATCGCAGGCTATCGCTTCGCGTCACTCTAGGAACCTCCTTGTGAATATCGTCATCCTTGCTGCCGGCATGGGCAAACGCATGCGCTCCGCCCTGCCGAAAGTGCTGCACCCGCTGGCGGGCATTCCGTTGCTGGCACACGTGATTGAAACCGCCCGCTCCATGTCGCCGACGCGGCTGGTGGTGGTGGTGGGCCACGGCGGCGAGCGCGTGCGCGAGATGGTCGGCGCGCCCGACATCGCCTTCGCCACGCAAGACAAGCAGCTCGGCACCGGTCACGCTGTCATGCAAGCTCTGGACCAGCTCGACGAGAGCGTGCCCACCCTCGTGCTCTACGGCGATGTGCCGCTCACCCGCGCCGAAACGCTGGGTGCGCTGGTCGGCGCCGCCGGCAACGACCACCTGGGCGTGCTGACCGTGCACCTGAACGACCCGACCGGCTACGGCCGCATCGTGCGCGACGCCGCCGGCCGCATTACCCGCATCGTCGAGCAGAAAGACGCCAACGAAACACAGCTTGCCATTCACGAGGTCAATACCGGCATCCTGGTTTGCCCGACGGCCAAGCTCAAGAGCTGGCTGGCCACGCTGTCCAACGACAACGCGCAGGGCGAGTACTACCTGACCGACGTGATCGAGCGCGCCGCCACCGAGGGTGTGCCCATCACCTCCGCGCACCCGCTGGCTGAGTGGGAAACGCTGGGCGTGAACAGCAAGGTGCAGCTGGCGGAGCTGGAACGCATCCACCAGCGCAACCTCGCGCAGCAACTGCTGGAAGACGGCGTCACTCTGATCGACCCGGCGCGCATCGACGTGCGTGGCAAGCTCACGTGCGGGCGCGACGTGGTGATCGACGTCAACTGCATCTTCGAAGGCAACGTCACGCTGGGCGACGGCGTGCGCATCGGCGCCAATGCGGTGATCCGCGATGCGGCCATCGACGCCGGGGCCGAGATCCTGCCGTTCTGCCATATCGAACAGGCCAAGGTGGGTGCCGATTCGCGCATTGGCCCGTACGCGCGTCTGCGCCCGGGCACCGAGCTGGCCGAAGACGTGCACATTGGCAACTTCGTCGAGGTGAAGAACAGCCAGGTCGCGGCGCACAGCAAGGCCAACCACCTCGCCTATGTGGGCGATGCGACGGTGGGCTCACGCGTGAACATCGGCGCGGGCACCATCACGTGCAACTACGATGGCGCGAACAAGTTCCGCACCATCATCGAGGACGACGCCTTCATCGGCTCGGACACGCAGCTGGTGGCGCCCGTGCGCGTGGGCAAGGGCGCCACGCTGGGCGCCGGTACTACGCTGACCAAGGATGCGCCCGAGGGCACGCTGACGGTGTCGCGTGCGCGCCAGACCACGATTCCAAACTGGCAGCGCCCCGTCAAACAGAAGAAGGCAAGCTGACAGGTTTTCTCCTGCGCCGAACAGCGGATGCCGCGTCGGCGCCTGAGCATCGATACTGAATGACCGAGTGCAGCGCACTTTGACTGTGGCGCTGCACCCCAACTGGAGAACACAACATGTGCGGTATCGTTGGCGCGGTTTCCACGCGCAATATCGTTCCCGTCCTGATCGAAGGCCTGCGCCGCCTGGAGTACCGCGGCTATGACTCCTGCGGCGTAGCCGTGCAGCGCGACGGCCAACTCGAGCGCGCACGCACCGTGTCGCGCGTGGCCGACCTGGATACCCAGGCACAGACGAGCCACCTGGACGGTGCCATCGGAATCGCCCACACGCGCTGGGCCACGCATGGCAAGCCGGACACGGTCAATGCCCACCCGCACTTCTCGGGCGACACCATCGCCCTGGTGCACAACGGCATCATCGAAAACTACGAAGCGCTGCGCGACGAGCTCAAGGCCGCCGGCTACGGCTTTGAATCGCAGACCGACACCGAAGTCGTCGCCCACCTGGTCCACCAGGCCTACACGTACCCGAGCAGCAAGACGCGCGGCGACCTGTTCGCCTCGGTGCGTGCCACGGTCAAGCGCCTGCACGGCGCGTATGCGATTGCCGTGTTTGCGCGTGACAACCCCGATGTGGTGGTCGGTGCGCGCGCCGGCTCGCCGCTGGTGGTGGCGATTGGCGAGAACGAATCGTTCCTCGCGTCCGACGCGCTGGCCGTGGCCGGCACCGCCAGTCGCATGGCCTACCTGGAAGAAGGCGACGTGGTCGAGCTCACCCGCGAGGGCTTCACCGTGGCCGACGTGCACGACAACATCGTCGAGCGTGAAGTGAAGGAAGTCGGCACGTACGCCGCCGCCGTGGAACTCGGCCCGTTCCGCCACTTCATGCAGAAGGAAATCTTCGAGCAGCCGCGCGCCCTGGGCGACACGCTGGAAGGCGTGCAGGGCTTCGGCCCCGACCTGTTCGGCCCGGAAGCCGCGCAGGTGCTGCCCAAGGTCGACAGCGTGCTGATCCTGGCGTGCGGCACGAGCTACTACTCAGGCTGCACGGCCAAGTACTGGCTCGAGTCGATCGCCAAGATCCCGACGCAGGTGGAAGTCGCCAGCGAATACCGCTACCGCGAGACCGTGCCCAACCCGAACGCGCTGGTCGTCGTGATCTCGCAATCGGGCGAAACCGCCGACACGCTGGCCGCGCTGCGTCACGCCCGCGCACTGGGCCACACGCACACGCTGGCCATCTGCAACGTGGCGACCAGCGCCATGGTGCGCGAGACGCAGCTCAAGTTCCTCACGCGCGCCGGCACCGAGATTGGCGTGGCCTCCACCAAGGCGTTCACCACGCAGCTGGCTGCGCTGTACATGCTGGCACTGACGTTCGCCAAGCTGCGCGGCCACCTGAACACCGAGCAGGAAGAAGACGCACTGCGCCACCTGCGCCATCTGCCCTCGGCCCTCAACGCCGTGCTGGCGCTGGAGCCGCAGATCATCGCGTGGTCGGAAGAATTTGCCCGCCGCGAGAACGCGCTGTTCCTGGGCCGTGGTCTGCACTACCCGATCGCCCTGGAAGGCGCGCTCAAGCTCAAGGAAATCTCGTACATCCACGCCGAGGCGTACCCCGCCGGTGAACTCAAGCACGGCCCACTGGCACTGGTGACCGAGCAGATGCCCGTGGTGACGGTCGCCCCGAACGACGCGCTGCTCGAAAAGCTCAAGTCCAACATCCAGGAAGTGCGCGCGCGCGGCGGCAAGCTGTATGTGTTTGCCGATGCGGATACGCAGATCCACTCCAGCGACGGCATCCAGGTGATCCGCATGCCCGAGCACTACGGCCAGCTCTCGCCGATCCTGCACGTGGTGCCGCTGCAGCTGCTGGCGTATCACACGGCGCTGGCGCGTGGCACGGATGTGGACAAGCCGCGTAACCTCGCAAAATCGGTCACGGTGGAGTAAGCGGAGTCGCAGTTTTTACCGCGTCTTGAGCTTACTAAAGTTGTGGATTTTTTGACGGCGTAACCCCAAGTGCAGCTTGGCTCCGACTGAAGAGGACAAAAAAATCCGAGTTATGGATTTTTTGGACAAATCGGAACGGAGTCGGCTGGCAGGTTTGACGGGCGGTTGCTTCGCGACGATATTTGCAGTTCACGGGGGTGAGCCATGTCGACGAGCAATCCAAAGAAAACTGTTCCTGCTGATCTACGGGAGTTGGTGTCACGTCCGCCCATCTACCGCTTGCTAGGGGTGGCAGAGAAGCTGCATGGGAAGCATCTCAACGCCGCTTGGAAGGGGCTTGCTGGAGTCCCCGGTGCCGATGAGCCTGGCATTCCAGTGGTCGTGAAGCATTTGCCGAATGCCGGTCAGATTTATATTGAACTGGCATGCGGACTCGCTTCACAGGTTCTCAGTCTTCCCGTTCCTCGACCGGCGCTGGTCTTTGCGGATCTTGATGATCTTCCATCGCATCCGGTGGGGCTCACACGAAACCCCGTCCTGCTTTTCGGTAGCTTGTTCCAGGCAGAGGACCCGTTCACCGCTCAACTAGCTCATCAAGGCGGGCAGGCTGCGGAGTATATTTGGGACCAAGTCTGCGGGGAAAAGGCCGGGCCGGCCGGCTCCGCATGGGACGAATTGGTAGCGAATCCTGATCGACACGTTCAGAATCTTCTGTTCGACGGGACGAAATGGTGGCTTTTCGACCACAATCTCGCCCTGCAGCCTATCTCGAAGCTGTATGCCTCTATCGAGGATAGCAATGCACGTACACAACTCGTCGAGCACACGGCGAGAGTCAATCAGTTGCTAGAGCAGGTGGTCAAGCGTCGCCCGGTAGATCACGGAGTAGAACTAGAGGCGCGGCAGCTCTCCAAGCATGCGCAGAGACTCAAGATCCTCGCGATTGAGATGCGGAAGTGGCGTGTACTACAAGGGCAGGTGTCGGACATTGTACGGATGGCAGCGTTGATTGTGGATTTGATTGCGTTGCGTCTCGAACCGTTGGCATTGCATATAGAAGCGCGGCTGAGAAAACCAAATGCGGAGGCGCTTTGGAACACTTCGATGAACTGAACGCATGGGGAGCGCCGCCTTTCGCTGCGCATGCTGTGCCGATACTCTGGCAACCAAACGAGTCAACTGGTGAGCGATTTGTTGCGGTGGTGGCCCTTCGATACGAGGCTCCTGTCACGGGGGACGCATCAACCCATATCGCGTTTCGACAGCAGCAACTAAAAGCGATGCTCGGCGCCAAGAGAGCGGCATCGGCGTACGGAATTCTTGAACACGTTGCACGGTTCGTTCATCAGCAACTGCTAGATGGGTTGCGCCTCACGGAGCTATCGGCCCCGTTCGATGGCTTTATCGTGGGGAAAGAAGCCCGTGTGCGTGGATACTCGAAAACACAGGTGATCGACACTGCGGTGCGGATGCTCTCAGCATTTGGGACGAGAGACACATATGTCGATGAGCTCGAAACGGTCCAGCGGAACACTGTCCCGACGAGTCGGTTTCTTCGGTCGGTGCGGTCTGTATTCTCGCGCGAGGAGAGTGAGAGGCGCGCCCGGTTCAACCGGAAAGTTGAATGGCCAGGCGCGCCCGAAATTACGCTTGACTACGCACACAATCAACACCTCGTCCAAGTGACAAGCCTGCCTCAATCTGCACCCCACTTGTTGGCCTTGCAAAAAGAGGCCGAGAGCAAGATGTTCGAGTTAGATATTGCGGCGACGCTGTTACGCAATTCTGCTCCGGCGCAGCCATCCATCTTGGTCAACACCGCGGCACTTGCCGACTCTCTGTCTAGGGAGGCCGAGGCGGTTGCGCGGGAACTCCTTGAGCGACTTCGGTTCATGAGCGCACAGAAGAAAATGTCTCTCATTGAAGCGAGAGACCCTACCGAGGGCGCACGCATACTGGATGAGCTAGATGATCGTGCGCGCATCGACGCCAGATCTACAGTCCTGTTCTCCATCTAGCCGGGTTTTCTCAAATCTACCCCACGTACCACGCTGCGCGCCTCTTGCAAGTCGTGTTGATGTAGTTGCTTCGACTAACGTGAGAAGGTTGCCGAACAACAAGCGTGGTCAATTGAACGTCCACGGACAAACACAACGTGCACAAGCAATGGTAGCCGCCGAAGTATTGGCAAGATTTCGAGAGGATGTGCCATCTCTTGTTTCGACAAGAGCACAAGGCCACCCAGAGCTACCTGTATGGGCGTCAGGGCCAAGCGCAGTACGGCGTCGATGTTGCATTGCGTAATGGGTTCTGAATGGGGGCTGATGCATGAAAAGCGTTCGGGGTGTCGTGACAATTGGGCTAGCGCTATGCGCGTTTGGCTGTGAAGAACGTGTCCCCCCGGAAAACACCCCGGCTTTCGACGAACTACACGGTATCGTTAATGATGGAAAGAGGGTCAACGAGATCACACTGATTAACGACAGAGATGGGAGTCACCCCAAACTGCGATTTCCTCCGGAGGTACCAGTCTCGGTCTATACGCCAGATACTCACAATCCAAATCCAAAAACAATAAAAAAGGGTTTTGCGTATCAGGCCAGCGTAACCCTGGAGCTGGACCCCCAGAGGAAACTTGTTTCGATAAGAAGAACGCCCGAGCACTTGGTTTATGACACAGTTGAGATTCGCTTCCGTTCAGGCTTGCTGAATTCAGCATGGGCCGAAGCTACGCTATCGGACCTTCTGCGCCGGTCCTCCAAAGTTGTTGATAAGGTTGAATGGGGGCTCAAGGAGTATATGCCGATAGCTGGTGACACCCTGCACAGCTTCGATTACATACCTCTGGACGATAGTTTCAGGTCAATTGACGGCCGGATATTATGGATTCATTGTTCTGTTGGCGGAACAATGACTTTAGGCAATCAGAAACCAGCAGACTGCGGCAGTAATTTTCATTACAAAAATGGGCTGAGTGTAGTGTACGTTTTTAACGCCTCTCTTATGCCGCATTGGCAGGAAATCTACAGGGAAGTTATCAGGTTCTCAGATCAGGTTCTGGAGCAGTAGACACCGTTGCGACTGACCGTTATGGGTCGATAGCTGCCCCCACAGACTAAGCGCTCGCGGACTCCTCCGCACACCGCAGGACATTGCATGGCGCATCGAGGCACAATATCCCTGTGCGCATCGTGCTGCACGAGTCCTTTCGTCAGGGGGATCGGATAGCGCGGAGCCTGATGTCTCTGGGAAGAGATGCCTTTCTTTTCGAAAGTTTGACCGCGTTGCAAATGCTCGTGAGGCATGGGGGCTGAGCCCAGCGCGCTTGCCGAGGCTGGCTGGGTTCCTGAGCCCTAACAGGCGTGGATGTATGCGGTAGTTTTGTACCCAAGAGATGCGCTACCGTTCAACAAACACACGTCATCTGCCAAGAAAAAAGCCGCTGTCTACAGCGGCTTTTTTTTGTGCCCGCCGAATGTCGCACTCACCCGAACCGGACGCAATAAATCGGCGGCAGATGCGCAGAGACCAACTGCCATTTTTCGCCGCCGTCATCGGAGGCCCAAAGCGCGCCGGTGGTCGACCCCATCGCCAGGCGCGTGCCGGAGTGGTCGACGGCCAGGCCATGCCGATACACGAGGTCATAGGCCGGGGCGGGCGGCAATCCGTTCGACAACGCTTCGAACGTGCGTCCGCCGTCGCGGGTGCGCGTGACGACGAGCCGGCCATCCACCGGGATGCGGCATTGGTCTTTCACGGCGGGCACGAACCACGCGGTGTCGGGCGCGTGGGGATGCACGGCCACCGCAAAGCCGAAGCTCGATGGCTGCGCTTCAATGCGCTGCCAGTGCGCCCCGCCGTCGATCGAGCGATAGATCGCACAGTGATGCTGCGTCCACAGCACGTCGGGATTGGCGGCACATTGGACAACGCGGTGCGGGTCTTGCACGTTGGTATCGCCGCGCCGCTCGGGCGGCATGTAGTCGGCCTCCATGCCGTCGGCCGTGACGCGCCAGGTCGTGCCGCCATCGGTGGTCTGCCAGACGCCGCCGCACGACACGCCGATCGTGACGTGCCGGCTGTCGCGCGGGTCGACCATGATCGAATGGATGCCCGGTGCGTCATAGCCGCCGCCAAACCATTCACGGCGCTCCGGGCGGTCCCATAGCGCGCGGTTCAGCGCCCATGTGTCGCCACCATCGTCCGAGCGGAAGAGCCCGCCGGGGATCGTGCCGGCCCACAGCACGCCGGGCTCGTCCGGGCCGCCGGTTTCAAGCGACCAGATCTGCTGCAGCGTCCACGCGGGCGAGGGTGGGGTGGGCGCCGCGGCATCCGCGCGGTCACCGGCGTGGGGTGCGTCGGCGGGCTGCGGCGGGTAGGTGGGGACGGCGCACTCTTCCCAGTCGGCCATGCCCGCGCGCCGGCGGTGCAGCTTCACGCCGAAATGACCAAGGTTGAGCGCGGCATAGAGGGATCCGTCGCGCGGGTCGGGCAGCACCATGCTCACCGGTTCGCCAACGAACTCCGGCTTGCCGAGCGTCCATCGGCCCGTGGCGTCAGGCTGCAGGGTGAACAACCCCTTGCGCGTGGCGACAAGCAATCGATCGTTCATGTCGAGTCTCTCCTTGCGAGGGGGAGGGCGTGCGCGGTTCGCCCGCGAGCCGCTCGTCAGCCGCCGGTCAGCGCCTGTATGACGTACACGCGGCTGGCCTTGTCGAGCGGGTCGGACAGCCGTTCCCGGTCGCGCACCGGCTGGCCATCGATGAACACGGCGAGGTGCTTTCGCAGCGCGTTCTGATCGTCGAGGATGTAGCCGCGCAGCCGAGGCTGGTCGGCAAACACCGCTTCGAGCGCTTCACCCAGCGTGCGCGCATCGACCTCGCGCTCCGGCGTTGCGATGTGCCGCTGGATGGAGGCAGCGAAAAAGAGATACGCCATGAAAACGTCGTCGCGCGCGGGCGGCCGTGCCGGGTGGTTCTGTAGTGTAGGCAGGTTCTGCGCGGCGTGAGCGGATTCGCAGGCGCGGGCGCGGATGGCGAAACCGAAGACGTGACGCATCCGTCGCGCCGATCATGTGCAACGCGTCCCGCCGATTCGGCGGTATCAATCAAGCATCGGACTTCTCGTCCTCACCTTGCTTTTCTGCGTACGAGCGCCCCACGAAGATGGCGGCGCTGATTGCGATGCCTGGCGTAACGAACCCCTCTGGCATCGCGGCGCTGTGCCAGTCCGTCGATTTGCCGCGATTCGACACGTAGCGATACAGCCCGTCCCATCTCCCATCGCGCCGGCGGGTGACCCGGACTTCGACATAGCCGTTCTTCGCGGTCACAGTCACGTCCATGCTGGTCTCGATGTTGTCTGGTCGACGTCAAGCCAAGCGCGCGCGGGCCCGGCTTGTATCGTGGCGTCCGTGGCGCCATGCGTGTGTTTCAACGAAGGCGCGTCCAGCGCCATCAAGGCGTGCCCACAGACCATGACCGGCGCCTGGCGACCTGCCCGGATCAACCCGGACGCGGCCTGTTCGATCCGTTCCCGGTGGCGCAGGTAGACCTCTTCAACGCTGACGCCCTGATATCCACGGGCGCAGAGTGCGAGTGCTTCGGACGTGACGATGCAGCTGACGACTCGGTTGTTGACGACCGCCTGAATGATGAGGTCTCCCACCGATCTGAATGTTCTGCCCGTGAACGAGATCTGCATGATGGGTGAGCCCGTTGTGAACGGCACCTCGTCCCGTGCAGCGGTTTCCTGGACGCTTGCCATACGGGTCTCTCCAGACGCACCGCCATCGCTGGACGCCGTGGTCGGGTGGGAAAGAAGAAAACGCAGCCGGCAGTGGACGATATCTGCGGGCTGCGGGCAAGTTGAATGCGCCATGTCTTTCAGCACATGCGCATTCAACGCACGGCACAGGTCGCCCGCCGCCGGTTTGCGCGGACATGCGCAGCGGCCTTGAGGAACAGGTACCCCTGCAGCGTCACGTGCGCGTAACAGTGATTGGGGCCCCGACGCTCCAGCGTGACGAGGTGGTGTTCGATCAGCGCCGCCATATCCACGCGATTGAATTCGCGTGATTCGGCGCCGTCCTCGTGATTGACGAGGAGCAGGACAGCAAACTCATGAGGGCTCAGCACAGCGGTCTCCATCGCATTGGTCTTGTCTTGAGCGGGCTCGATGCATCGTGGATGGCCTGCGCTATTGCATGTGCTGCCCGCCGTTGATGGCGATGTTGGCGCCCGTTACAAAGGCGGCCTCGCGCGAGCAGAGGTACTGGACCAGCGCGGCAACTTCCTCCGGCTGCCCCAGCCGCCCCACCGGAATCTGCGGAATGATCTTCGACTCCAGGATCTCCTTGGGCACGGCGGTGACCATCTTGGTGGCGATGAAGCCCGGCGACACCGTGTTGACGGTCACGCCTCGCCCGGCCACCTCGAGCGCCAGCGCTTTGGTAAAGCCATGCATGCCTGCCTTGGCGGCGGCGTAGTTGACCTGCCCGAAGCCGCCCTTGGAGCCGATGATGGACGCGATATTCACGATGCGGCCCCAGCCCCGTTCCACCATGTCGCTGCACACCTGCTTGGTCATGTTGAAGACCGAATCGAGGTCGGTGCGAAGCACGGCGTCCCAACTGGCCTGGTCCAGCTTCTTGAAGCTGCTGTCGCGGGTGATGCCTGCGTTGTTGACCAGGATGTCGACGGGGCCCGTTTCCGTCCGGATGCGCCCGACGCAGTCCTGGCACGACGCGTAATCGGCAACATCGACGGCGTAGGCGGCAAAGTTCCGGCCGCCTGCCTCCATGCGCGCCAGCCACTCCATGGCGCCGTTGTTCCCCGGGGAATGCGTGACTACCACCGCATAGCCGGCATCAAACAGCCGGACGGCGATGGCTTCACCGATTCCCCCCATCCCCCCAGTGATCAGAGCGATCTGCTTGTTCATGATCGAGCGTCTCTCTGTTTGCGTTATCGGTTGCCCGCCACTTGGGCATTGGCTTTCTGCGCGGCGTTTGACGCGGCGGTGGCGGCTTCCACTGCGCGGCTTCCTGCAAATTCGATTGCCTGCCGGGTCGCCTGCTGCATGGATTCATAGAACGCTGCGGTCGACGTCACGGCCGATTGCCAGGCGTTCAGTGCGTTCTCGGAGCCGGCCGGGGCGTTTTGCGAAAGATTCTCGATCGCCTGCTGCATGTTGCGCAGGCCCGTTTCGTACTGAAGTTCGGCCGCTTTCTGAAGATCAGCGCGCGCGGCAGCGGTGATTTCGTTCGCCTGCTGCAGGTAGCGCCGTGCCCGTTGCGCGGCAGGTTCCATCGTGCTTGCCTGCAGCGCGAACCACGCCTGCGGGCTGTCGACCGTGAGCGCCTTCTGCATGTTCTCCTGATAGTCGGCAATGCTCTCTTTCATGGCCTGCACACCAAGCTCGGAGAGCTGCAGGCACATGTCGAGGGTCTTGGCCGTCAAGCCAAAGGCGACGTCCAGGTTGGCTGCCTGTACGGCGGTCGGCTTGAGGGTGGTTGAAGTCATCTTTGTCTCCGGTCATTGGCTCCGAGCATCGGTCGTGCAGCGTCTGCCACCGTTGCGTCGGAAAGGGGGCTTGCGTTGGGGGGGGCGAAATCAGGCGGGGGCGTACCCCGCAGCGGGGCTTCGCTCGACCGTTGCCGTCATGGGCAACAGCGATTGATTCAGTGCCGCGGCAACGAGGTACAACTGCGATGCGCAAACGTCGTCGACATCGATCGCCAGACATTCTTCGCCACGCTCGGGATCAATGTGTGCAGAGACGGCCCTGACCCGGTCGGTGTACGGCGCCATGCCTTGCCAGACGGCAATGACATAAAGCGCACCGCCTCCGGATCGAACCGTGAGCCGCTGAGTTGTATTCATGTCGGCAAGGTGAAGCGAGAGAGTTTTTTTGAGGGGCGCAGCGAAACCAGCCTAAGTCACCTTTGCGCAAAACGATATGACCGTCGCCTGTGCTGAATCGCTGCCTTGCGGACAGCGTTGATGGGCCTGCCTGTAGCTTGCTGCGCTGCAAAAACCGGCCGGCTGATTGGTGAAATCCCTCCTCAACCGGCAGGTGGAGGGGGTTCACCCGGGGCGTCACAAATGTGCCGTAACCATGGTGTGGGAGGGCACGTGGGCCGGTTAATCCAGAGTTGGAGCGACTGTTCGGAAGTGTAGAATTTCGGACACAACACAATCCCGAAAGGCCTTTCGTGCCGTCGACCTTCCTGTATTCGAACAGTGCGCCCGACATGACTGCGCTTGAAGGTCAGTTGTTGACGGCCGACCGCGCCGGCTACGTCGTCGACCTGCGCAATGCGTTCCGGGAAAGCATGCCGTCATCGATGCGCGCGCTTGAGCGGCCACAGTTGCGTGCGCTGATGCAGCGCACCGCGCCTGGGGATACGGTGGTGACAATGCAGTTGTCGTGTCTCGGGCGCGGCGTCCAGGACATCCTTTCGACCATCATGAAATTCCGCAAGATCGGCGTTGCGCTGTACTGCGTGCAGTTGGGCCGGGCGGATCTGGCGCGGAACACGCCGCCGGCCGCCGTGGTCCTGTTGCAGGCGCTGGCAGCGCTCGACGAGGCGACCCGCAGCGAGCGCATGCGCGCCAGTGCGGCCAAGGCCAAGGCGACCGGCCGGCAGCTCGGGCGCCGGCCGACGCTGACCCAGGTGCAGCAGCAAGCCATCGTGCAAACGCTGGCAGATGGTACGTCGGTCAGCGAAACGGCCCGGCGCTTCGGCACTTCCCGGCAGACGGTATTGCGCGTACGGTCAGCCCATGCCGGCCGGCACGGTGCCTCCGAACATCTGAGCGAGCCTTCCACACTTGCCGACGGGCGTGGCAAGGCCTAACCCAACCCTTCTTCTTTGCACGCGATTCCATGGCAACGTCCACCAGTACAGGCCTGTCGAGCAAGCTCCAATTTCCGGTGATTGGCCTCGGCGCATCGGCAGGCGGCACGGAGGCGCTGCTCACGTTCTTCCAGGAGATGCCCGCCGACAACGGCATGGCGTTCGTCATCGTGCTGCACCTCGCGCCCGAGCACACGAGTCACCTTGCCGGCATCCTGCAGAACGTGACGGCGATGCCCGTGCAGCAAGTCACGACCACGACGACGCTTGAAAAGAACCACGTCTATGTGATCGCGCCATCGTCGGATCTGCAAATGGTCGATGGCTACCTGCGCGTGAGAAAGGCGGCCAAACGCAACGGCCCGCAAGTCGGTATCGACCTGTTCTTCCGCACGCTGGCCGACTCGCAGGGCGAGAACGCCATCAGCATCGTGTTTTCCGGCGTGGGCAGCGACGGCTCCATCGGGCTGGCACACGTCAAGGAAATGGGCGGCGTCACGCTGGCGCAAAGCCCCGAAGACGCCAAGTTCGACGGCATGCCCAACAGTGCCATCGCAACGGGCAAGGTCGACATCGTGTTGCCGGCGGCAGAGATGCCGCAGCGCTTACTTGAGTTGCGTGACAACGCGCGGGTGATCCGGCTGCCGACACTGAATGAGCCCGAGCATGAAGGCCCCGCCTCGGACATCGCGCCGCATCGGCAGAACGGTGAGCGGGCCCTGCAGGAAGTCATGCTCATGCTGCGCGCACGCACGTCCCATGACTTTCGGCGGTACAAGCGGGCCACGGTTCTGAGGCGGCTTGAACGACGGTTGCAGGTCAACGGCATTCCCGATCTGGTGGCGTATCGCGAGTTCCTGCAGTTGCATCCCGAAGAAACCCGCCTGCTGCTCGACGACATGCTGATCAGCGTCACGCATTTCTTCCGCGACAAGGAAGCCTTCGAGGCGCTGGAGCGCGAAGTGATGCCCGAGCTGTTCGCCAACCGCGGGGAGGACGGAGACCGCGTGCGGGTTTGGGCCGCCGGTGTGGCCACGGGTGAAGAGGCCTATTCGCTGGCCATGCTGCTGGACCAGGCGTCTGCGGCAAGCGCCACCCAGACGCCGTTTCAGCTGTTTGCCACCGACATCGACGAAAAGGCGATCGCCGTGGCCCGCGCCGGCGTATACCCGGAAACGATCGTCACGGATGTCACCGCAGAGCGGTTGCGGCAATTCTTTTCGCGCGACCAATCGCAGTTTCGCGTCAAGAAGAAGCTACGCGAGCGGGTGCTGTTTGCCCTGCATAACATTCTGAGCGATCCGCCGTTCTCCAAGCTCGATCTGGTCTGCTGCCGCAATCTGATGATCTATCTGGATCGCGACGCGCAGGCCGAAGCCCTGCGTACGTTCCACTTCTCGCTGCGTCCGGGCGGCTACCTGTTCCTCGGCAGTTCGGAATCGGCGGACATCGCATCCAAGTACTTCAGCGTCGTCGACAAGAAGCACCGCATCTATCGCGCCACGATAACGGCCCGCGTTGGCGGTGCGGCCATTCATGCCGCTGACGTACAAGGCCCGCGCCCCATTGCGACGACGGTCGAGCCGGTCGGCAAGCGCAAGTTCTCGTATGGGGATCTCCACCAGCGGCTGCTCGAGCAATTTGCGCCGCCCAGCGTGCTCGTCAATCGTGATTCAGAGATCGTCCACCTGTCGGACCGTGCGGGCCGGTTCCTGCACTACGCCGGCGGTGAGCCTTCGCACAACGTGATCTCGGTGGTGCATCCGGACCTGCGGCTTGAGCTGCGCACCGCGATTTTCCAAGCCTTGCAAGGCAACGGCAGCGTGGAGTCGCGGCGCGTTCGGCTGATGCGCGATGGCCGTCCGTACTACGTCAAAATGACGGCCCGTCCGGTGCACGACCCCGACGCCGCCGAACAATTCATTCTGGTGCTCTTCGATGAAGTGGAAGACACCATGGACGCCGAGAGCAGCGCCAAGCGGGTCGGCAACAAGGATCCGGTGACGGCACAGCTCGAGCGCGAACTGCAGCGCACGCGCGATCAGCTGCAGGCCACCATCGAGCAATCGGAGACGTCCACCGAAGAGCTGACCGCCTCCAACGAAGAGTTGCAGGCCATCAACGAAGAGCTGCGCTCGGCCACGGAAGAGCTTGAAACGAGCAAGGAAGAGCTCCAGTCCATCAACGAAGAGCTGGTCACCGTCAATGCGGAGCTCAAGTCCAAGGTGGATGAGACGGCGAAGATCAACGACGACCTGCACAACCTGATCACGGCCAACGACATCGGTACCATCTTTGTGGACCGGGCCATGCGCATCAAGCGATTCACGCCGCGCGCAGCCGATGTGTTCAGCATCATCCCGTCGGACGTTGGCCGCTCCCTGTTCGATATCACCCATCGGCTGGAATACGACGGGCTCGCGGCCGACACGGCAGAAGCCTTCAGTTCACTTCGGCAGATCGAGCGTGAAGTGAGAAGTACCCATGGGCATTGGTACATCGCGCGCTTCATTCCGTATCGCACCACCGAAGATCGCATCGACGGCGCCGTGCTGACGTTCATCGACATCACGGCCCGCCGCGAAGCCGAAGAGCGGCTGCACGAGGGCGAGCGGCGCCTGCGCATCATGGCCGAGAGCACCAAGGACTACGCCATCGTCACGCTGGACGACGATGGCGTGATCATGAGCTGGAACCTGGGTGCTGCACGTATGTTTGGTTTTGAAGAGAGCGAAGCCGTTGGCCAGCCCTTTGAATCGCTGTACCCGCGTGACGAGCGCGAGCAGGGTGTGCCGCAGGACGATCTACGGCGCGCCCGGGAGGAAGGGCGCATCGATGAAGACCGCTGGCACATGCGCAAGGACGGCTCGCGGCTGTACTGCAGCGGCGTGCTGATGCGGCTGGACAACGATGGCCTGCGCGGCTTTGCCCGCATCGCACGCGAAGTCAACGTCGACGAGGCCGAGCGCAAGCGCGACGAATTCCTCGCTGCGGTGTCGCACAAGCTCAAGAGCCCGCTCAACCTGATCTACGCCAATGCCGAGCTGCTGGCGCGCTCGCCGGAGGCGCATCGCAGCCTTCAGGTGTCACGCGCGGCCGATACGATCCGGCGCAGCGCCATCAGCCAGGCCAGGATCATCGACGACCTGCTCGACGTGTCGCGCCTGCGCACCGGCGAGTTGACCACCAATTTCGTGGCGGTGGATTGGCGCGAGGTGGTCGAACGCATCAGCAGTGCCTTGGACGAGGACGCGCGCAGCAAGGGCATCGAACTGGTGCGTCGTCTGCCCGACAACCCGGTCATCATCCAGGCCGATCTGGCCCGCATGGAGCAGGTCGTGTGGAATTTGCTGGGCAATGCGATGAACTCGCGGGGTGCAACGCGCATTGGCATTTGCCTGACCGAAGACGGAAACGTCGCCACCCTGCAGATCGAAGACAACGGCAGCGGCATTGATCCGGCACTGCTGCCGCACGTATTCGACATGGTCGAGCGCGGGCGGCTGTCGATCGGGCGCGACGAGGGGCTTGGCATCGGGCTGTATCTGGTCAAGGAACTGGTGGGCCTGCACGGCGGTACGATCCGGGTCGAGTCGTCGGGCGTGGCTTCGGGCGCGCGTTTCATCGTGGTGCTGCCGCTGCGTCGTGATACCGGCGAGCTCGCCGAAGTGGGGCTGGCCGAGGCATCGCCGCTGCAGGGGCTCAATCTTCTGCTGGTGGATGAAGATGCGTTTGCCAACGATGCGTTTCAGGCGCTGCTGGCGGCTGAAGGCGCAAACGTGACGTGTGAAACCAGCGGCGCAAAGGCCATTGAGGCGGTGGAGAAACAAGCGGTTGACGTCGTGCTCTCGGGTTTGAATCTGCTGGGCAACGAGCGCACCGACTTTCTTGCCGCACTGCGCGCCAAGTCGGGCTATGAGCACCTGCCGGTCATCATGCTCAGCGGGGCCGTGCATCGTGGCGACAAGCAGCGCGCCATGCAGAGCGGCTATTCCGCGTATCTGACCAAGCCGGTGGTGCTGGATGAATTGCTGAGTGCGATTGCGAGCGTGCGCGCAGACAAGACCGCTCCCGGAGGTCAATGAGGTCCAGCCCAGAAACTGGGCCATCGGGAGCCGCCGCTGCAAAGCGCCGGCTCCCGTTTTGTTTCCGGCCTCTACACCGGGCGTTTAAAGCAGGGCGATCGTGCAGGGGCCCCTGTATGCTGCCGGGATCCTGTTCCCCGGAGACCTCTGCGTGCTCTACTTCCTGAACAAAGTGCTGTTGCTCGTCGTCTATGGCGTCGCCTTGGGCAGCTATGCCACACCGCTGCCGCTGTCGGCGGACGTCGTCCATTGGGTGCGCATCGTCGCCGTGGTCTTGCTGGCCGCGCATCTGCTGGAGGTGGTGTTCTGCTTTCGCAAGGTCGCGCTGCACAAGGGGCCGCTGCTCGACAGCGTGCTGCTGACGCTGCTGTTCGGCTTCCTGCATTGGAAGCCGATGGCCGATGCAGCAAACCGCCCCCGCTGATTGCCGGTGCAAGGGCTAAAGGGAAAAGCGCACACCTAGGGAAAAGCGCCCACCTAGCCGCAACCGCCGCGCACGCCTACTCTAGTTCCAATCGTCCTTCGCGGACTCCCTTGCTGCAATGCGGCATCGATCATGGACAGAGCAGAGCGAACGGCGTTCGTGTTTGCCGGCGGCGGCAGCCTGGGCGCCATCGAGGCCGGCATGCTGCGCGAGCTGGTGGCCCGCGGCGTGGTGCCGGACATGGTGGTCGGCGCATCGGCCGGTGCCATCAACGCTGCGTTTTTCGCCTGCAATCCGCATGCGGCCGGCACCGCCCAGCTGGAAGCGCTGTGGCGGGGCGTGCGCCGCGCCGACGTGATGCCGTGGTCGTGGCGTGCCATGTTCGGCATGCTGGGCGGCCGCCGTGAACACCTGGTGGAAGCCTCCGGCCTGCAGCGCCTGCTGGCACGGCATTTCGCGCAGACCCCGCTGGAGGCCGCCACGCTGCCGCTGCACGTGGTGGCCACCGACATGCGAACCGGGGCCGAGGTGGTGTTGTCTTCCGGGGCCATCGTGCCGGCCGTGCTGGCCAGCGCCGCCATCCCTGGCGTGTTTCCACCCGTGCGCATTGGAGACCGCCTGCTCATCGACGGCGGCGTCGCCAACAACACGCCCATCTCCGCCGCCATCCGGCTCGGTGCCACGCGCGTGGTGGTGTTGCCCGCTGGCTTTGCCTGCGCTGACCGGCGCGCCCCGCGCAGTGCCATCGAACACGCGCTGAATGCGTTGTCGCTGCTGGTGGCGCGTCAACTCGTGCAAGACCTGGAGCGCTGGGCCGGCCAGGTGCCCATCGCCGTGGTGCCGCCGCTGTGCCCGCTCGATATCTCGCCCTACGACTACACCCGCTGCGGTGAGTTGATCGACCGCGCGGCCGCCGCCACCGCTGCGTGGCTGGCCACGGGCGGTCTGGCGGGCACCGGCATTCCGGGTGCGTTGCGCGAGCACGATCACGACGATCATCATCCGAACTGCAGCGCCGACCTGCACGCCATGCCGCCGACCGGCGTGACGATCGTCGAGGCACCGGACCGTGCGAGTGGTGCAGGTGGTGCGGGTGGTGCGGGTGGTGCGGGTGGCGCTTCGTCCCGCATGTAGCCGTTCAGGTGCGGGCGGCTCTGCGCGTGCTCACTCCTTGTGCACCGGAAACAGCGTCGACAGCACCTGTCGCGCCGTGCCCCGCAGTACGCCGCTGGCATCCGGGTCGCCATACGCCAGCGCGGTGGCAAAGTTGCGCGCCTGCTGCAGCGTGACGTGTGGCGGCAGCGGTGGCACGTCGGGGTCGGTCTTCACTTCCAGCACGACGGGGCGGTCCGCTGCGAGTGCTTCGTCCCAGGCGCCGACGATCCGATCGGGGTTGTCGACGTAGAGGCCCCGCAGGCCGATCAGCTCCGCAAACCGGTGATACGGCACGTCGGGGATGTCCTGCGAGGCCGGAAACTTCGGGTCGCCTTCCATCACGCGCTGCTCCCAGGTGACTTCGTTCAGGTCCTGGTTGTTGAGCACCATGCAGATCCACTTGGGCGACTTCCATTGCTTCCAGTACTTCGCCACGGTGATGAGCTCGGCCATGTTGTTCATCTGCATGGCGCCGTCGCCCACGAGTGCGATGACGGGCCGTTCGGGGTGTGCAAACTTGGCGGCAATCGCATACGGTACCGCTGCGCCCATCGAGGCCAGCCCGCCCGAGAGCGAGCCCATCATGCCGGGCTTGAACTTCAGATCGCGGGCATACCAGTTGGCACAGGTGCCCGAGTCGCAGGTGACGATCACGTTGTCGGGCAGCCTGGGGGACAGCTCCCAGAACACGCGCTGCGGGTTGATGGGGTAGGCCGGCTGCAGCGCGCGCTGTTCCAGCGTTTTCCACCAGCTCTCATTCCAGCGCGCAACACGTTCGGGCCAGTACCGGTCGGTCTTGCGCTGGAGCAGCGGCAGCAGCGCGCGCAGCGTCTGCGCGCTGTCACCGACGAGGTTCACTTCCATCGGGTACCGCAGCCCAAGCATGCCGGGGTCCAGGTCGATCTGCACACCGCGCGCCTCGCCCTCCTTGGGCAGGAACTCCGCATAGGGAAAGCCGGAGCCGATCATCAGCAGCGTGTCGCAGTGGTTCATCAGCTCCCAGCTCGGCTCGGTGCCCAGCAGGCCGATGGCGCCCGTCACGTAGGGCAGCGCATCGGGCAGCACGGCCTTGCCGAGTAGCGCCTTCGCCACGCCCGCGCCCAGCACGTCCGCCACCGCCGCCACTTCGGTGCCAGCCCCGAGTGCGCCTGCGCCGACCAGCATGGCGACCCTGCGGCCGCTGTTGAGGACCGCGGCGGCCCGTTCCAGATCCGCAGGCTGCGGCACCACGCTCGGCGCGCTATAACCTACGCCGGAGTGCACCGTGCCGTGCGCATGCGGCGGCGGCTTGTAGGGCATCTCCTGCAGATCGTTCGGCAACACCAGCGCCGTCACCCGGCGCTGCCCGATGGCGATACGCACGGCGCGGTCTAACAGATGCCGCACCTGGGCGGGCACGCTGGCCTGGTGTACGAACGCGCCGGCCACATCGCGGAACATCGCCACCAGATCGACTTCCTGCTGGTAGTGCCCGCCGACGGCCGTGCGCGCCTGCTGCCCCACGATGGCCAGCACCGGCATGTGGTCCAGCCGCGCGTCGTACAGCCCGGTGACGAGGTGTGCGGCGCCGGGGCCCGAGGTCGCCATGCACACGCCCAGCTCGCCCGTGAACTTGGCGTGCGCAGAGGCCATGAAGGCGGCCATCTCTTCATGCCGCACCTGCACGAATTCGATCTTGCCGCCGGCGCGCTGCAACGCGCCGAACATGCCGTTGATCCCATCCCCGGGATAGCCAAAGATGCGCCGCACCCCCCATTCATGGAGGCGCGCGACGAGGAAGTCGCAGACGGTGGCTTGCATGATGGGTCCTGTGCTCAGGTGGACGCGTTCTCCGACAGCAGCGCTTCCTTGCGCGCCGTCATCGGCGCTTGCAGCGAGGTGAGGTCGACGTGCTGGTGTATCAGCTTCGGAAACAGCTCGGTCTCCTCTTCCTCCACGTGGTGCGAGACGTACTCGGCCAGAACGGTGAACCTGGCGGCGAACAGGTCGTCGCCCGCGTGCATGCCGGACAACTGGCGGATCAGGTCTTTCGCGCTCGCGTGCTCGACCACCGCCTCGTCGAGCAGGTCCTTGAAGGCTTCACCGCCGTTGTCGCGCACGAACGGATAGAACAGTTCCTCTTCGAGCTGGGTGTGGACAGTCAACTTTTCACACGCTTCGCGCACGATCTGCTCACACGCGCCGGTGTCCTTTTCCTGCTGGAACGCCTTGAAGAGTTTCTTCACCTCGCGGTGATCGTCCAGCAGCATCGACAGCACGGCGCGTTGCGCCACGGGAATCTCGGCTTTGTTCATGGGGCTCTCCGGGTGAGGTCGTGTTGGAATACGCCGTACCGTCGAGCAAGCGCCATGCCGTGCGCGTGTTGCCCCGGGGCGAGATGCCTCAGGCAGGTTTCATGCTGATGCGGGTGATTGCGTGCGAGCGTCTTCGCGCAGATGCGCGGTGCGTCGCACACCATCCTCAACGCAACTGAATCGATGGGAGATAACTGCCATGCAAACCACGACAACCGGCACCGGCCTTGGCACCGCTGCTGACGTAGGAACCACCGGCGGCGTACGCATGCGCATCATCGGGCGTGCCGATGTGGCGTCATCCGGCCCGGGTCCGGAACTGATGGCCGCCGATACGCTGGAGGGCGATCGCGTCGTCAACCTCAACGGAGAAGACCTCGGCAAGATCACCGACATCATGCTCGACGTGCAGCGCGGCCGCATCGCGTATGCGGTCATGTCGGTGGGCGGCTTCCTTGGCATTGGCGACAAGCTCTTCGCCGTGCCGTGGAGCGCCATGTCGCTCGACATCGACCGCAAGTGCTTCGTGCTCGATGCCGACAAGGACCGCCTGGAGTCGGCTCCCGGCTTCGACAAGGACCACTGGCCCGCGATGGCCGATTCGACCTGGGCCACATCCATCCACGAGTACTACGGTTCGCGCCCGTACTGGGAAGAGTACTGATATAGCGCCAGGAGCAGGGCAGGCACGTTGTTCGCGTGCGTGTCGTCAACCATGCTCGAAACAGGAGGCGCCATGGAAAAGGGCAAGAAAGAGAAGAATCCGCACGCGCAGAAGCGCGAAGAGCTGGTCGAGAAGGCAGTAGAAGACACCTTTCCGGCCAGTGACCCGCCCGCCACGGGCGGCATCACGCGTGTGGTCGACAAAGACAAGGACGAGGACAAGGGCAAGGACGCCCACCCCGATAAACGCAATCGCACCAGCAACCGTCCGTAGCACCCGCGCCCGCATCGCCCATCGGCATGCGGGCGTTTTTGTTTGCATTCCCTGCTAGCGGTGCGCGAGGATGTTCACCACGTTGCCGAACGGATCCCGCACGTAGAAGCGGCGCACGCCCCATGGCTCGTCGGTCATCGCATAGACGATCTCCACACCCAGCGCCTGTGCCCGCGCGTGCACGGCATCGACGTCATCCACTTCCACTGACAGCCCCGGTACGGGCGTGCCCGCACCGCCCTCGCTCGCAATGCTGACCTGCGGCGCCATTGTGGCGTGTGTGTTGGCAAAGGTGACGATCCAGCCGTGGTCCATCACGGCTTCCAGGCCGAGCAGCTCGGCATAGAACGCGCGGGCGCGCGCCGGGTCGGCGGCATACAGGTTCGGAACAATGCGACGGACGGCCATGCGGAGCCTCTTGTGCAAAAAGGGGTGGCGCCATTGTAGGCAGGGCTGTGACGGTGTGTTCGCATGCGCGCGCGGCACACATCACGTAAAGTGGCGGGCACTCGAACCACAGAGACACGCACGCCATGGAATTCCTGCAATCGCTGCTGGCCCCGCGCCTGCAAAACGTTGAAACCTCCGCCATCCGCGAACTCTTCAAGGTGCTCGGCAAGCCGGGCCTGATCTCGTTTGCCGGCGGCTTTCCGGATTCCGCCCTGTTCGACGTGGAAGGCCTGAAGGCTGCCGCCGACAGCGCACTCGCCAACGACGCCGCCCGCGCCCTGCAATATGGCGCCACCGAGGGCTTCGAGCCGCTGCGCGAGGCCATCGTCGACCTGATGAAAGTGCGCGGCGCCACCATCGCCAACACCGACATCCTCGTCACCACCGGCTCGCAGCAAGGGCTCGATCTGCTGGGCAAGGTGCTGATCGGCGAAGGCGACACGGTGCTGACCGAGGCGCCTACATTCCTCGCAGCCATTCAGGCGTTCAAGCTGTACGGCGCCAAGGTGGCCGGCGTGCCGACCGATGAAGATGGCCTGGACGTCGATGCGCTGGAGAAGACGCTCGCCACCGCGCGGCCCAAGTTCCTCTACGTCATCCCGAACTTCGGCAACCCAAGCGGCGCGCTGATGAGCCTGGAGCGCCGCAAGCGCCTGCTGGACGTGGCCGTGCGCCACAACCTGCTGCTGGTGGAAGACGACCCCTACGGCGAGCTGTATTTCGACGCGCCCCCGCCGCCGTCGCTGTATGCGCTCTCGCAACAGACCGATGGCGCACAGGGCCGCGTGATCTACCTGGGCAGCCTGTCGAAGGTGGTGGCGCCCGGCCTGCGTGTGGGCTGGATGATTGCCTCGCAGCCGGTGCTGGGCAACGCGGTCATGGTCAAGCAGTTTGCCGATGCGCACACCTCCACGTTTGCACAGGCCACGGCTGCAGCCTACCTGCGCAGCCATCGCCTGGAAACGGTGCTGCCGCGCACGCGCGCTGCCTACGCCGAACGCGCCCACGCCATGGCGGACGGCCTGCGTGCGCTGCTGCCCGAGAGCGAGCTGACCTTCAACCGCCCGCGCGGCGGCATGTTCCTGTGGGGCGCGCTGCCGGGCCGCAATGCGGGTGACGTGGCCAAGGTGGCCATCGAGCGTGGCGTGGCCTTCGTGCCCGGTGCAGCGTTCTACCCCGTCGACCCGGACCGCTCCACGCTGCGTCTGTCGTACGCCACGTCGTCGCTCGCGCAGGTGGAAGAGGGCGTGCGCAAGCTGGCCGGCGCCATCGGCGAGTGCAAGCGCGGCTGATGGCCGGCGCAGGTGGCGGTGGCGGCGCAGGCGGCGGTGGCCAAGACACCCGCTGACGCGCAGCAAGACCCGGCGCTGCTGCGCCGCCTGCTGCGCGCCAAAGACCGCATGGACGCCGCCTCGCACGAGGCGTGGCCCGTCAAGCGGCTGGCCGAGGTGAGCGGCGTGTCGGAGGCGCACTTCGCACGCTCGTTCAAGCAGGCCTTCGGCATTCCGCCGCACCGCTACCTGCTCACACGCCGCATCGAGCAGGCCGCCACCCTGCTGCGCGATACCGACCTGCCCATCACCGACATCGCCTTCGCCACCGGGTGGGAGAGCCTGGGCACCTTCGGCCGCATCTTCCGCGACATCACCGGGCAGAGCCCCAGCGCCCTGCGCCGCACGGCCCAGGCCGGCGCCGCGCAGCAACAACTCGACCGCGTGCCCGCCTGTGTCTTGAAGGCGGCACAGCGGCCCGACCTCATCACAGCAGTTTCGGAGAAGCGCCGGCAGTTGGCGGAGGGTACAAATCCGTCGCCTACCCACAACAAGGAGCGGTGATGAGCCAAGGAATCAATGTCGTCGGGCTGTATGTGGACGATCAGGATGCGGCGCTGGCGTTCTATGTCGACAAGCTGGGTTTTCGCGTGCATACCGATGTGCGCAACGGCCCGTACCGGTGGTTGACGGTGCAGCATCCGGAGCAGCCGTCGTTTCAGCTTGGCCTGTTCCAGCCCGGCCCCCCCCATCCACGATGAAGCCACCGCGCAGACGCTGCGCGCCATGGTCGCCAAGGGCGCGATGCCGCCGCTGGTGCTGACCGTCGCCGACTGCCGGGCCACTTACGCGCAACTGCGCGAGCGCGGCGTGGAGTTCACGCAAGAACCCATCGACCGCTTCGGCAGCGTCGACGCCGGTTTCCGTGATCCCGCCGGCAACGGCTGGAAGATGATCCAGGCCGCGCGAGGTACACAGTGAGTGCGCGCACCGGCATTCGCCAGTTTCACCGGTGGGTATCGATGATCTTCACGCTCACCGTCATCGCCAACTTTGTCGCGATGGCGCGGGGTACGCCGCCGGCATGGATCACCTATGCGCCGCTGTTGCCGCTGGCGCTGTTGCTGATCACGGGGCTGTCTCTGTTTGCGTTGCCGTATGTGGAGCGGCGTACCGCGCGACGCGCTTCTGCTGCTTCCAACCCAACCTCAAGCGCGAGCGTTTGAGCACCGAAGGCCGAGTTTTGAACTCCGGGCGTCGAGCTTTTTTGTCGGCACGCCGAGCTCGGAACTCGGAGCGTCGAGCTTTTTGCTCGGCACACCGAGCTCAGGACTCGGGGCGTCGAGCTTTTTTCTCGGCACGCCGAGCTCAGGACTCGGAGCGTCGAGCTTTTTGCTCGGCACGTCGAGCTCAGGACTCGGGGCACCGAGCTTTTTTCTCGGCACGCCGAGCTCGGAACTCGGGGCACCGAGCTTTTTTCTCGGCTCGTCGAGCTCAGGACTCGGGGCACCGAGCTTTTTTCTCCACACGCCGAGTTCAGGACCCGAAAAACGAGGCTGATCCCTTTGGCTATCCATGCGCGCCTGACGTGGCCGGCTGCTCCGTAGCCGGCGCAGGCTCATGGCGGAGGCCACTGCGCCACAGCACCACCGCCACCACATGACACCCCGCCGCCGCCCAGCCCAGCAGGCCCGGGCCGCCATGGGCCAGTGCCAGCGCGCCCACGCTGGAACCCAGCGCAATTCCCACATACACCGCAGACGCATGCAGCGACAGCGTGATCGGCGACACGTCCGGCGCCAGGCAGATCAGCCGCGTGGCCTGCGCCGGGCCGAAGCCCCAGCCCGCCATGCCCCACAGCACGACCGCGCCGATGGCGATGGCGCCTGCCGTGGCACCGTGCAGCACCTGCGCTGACAGCGAGAGCACCGAGAACGCCAGCACGATGCCTGCGCTGCTCACGGCCAGCACGCGCGCCACGCCTGCGCGGTCGGTCATGTGGCCGCCCAGGCCGGTGCCCACCGCGGCAAAGCTGCCGACCAGGAACAGCACGATGCCCACGTGCTGCGGCGCAAAGCCCAGGCCCTGCACAAAGAACGGCGCGACATACGTGTAGAACGTGAAGCCGCCCGCCGCCCACAGCGCCGACACCGCCAGCGCACCGAGCATGCCGGGCCGGCGCGCCACGCTCAGGCGTTGCGCCAGCGTGGTCACGCTGTGCGGCAGCGCGCGCGGCAGGCCGAAGGCGAGGCCCGCCGTGGCCAGCGCAGACAGCACGCCGCACGCCACGAAGGTCGCGCGCCAGTCGCCCTGCGCGGCGATCCACGCGCCCAGCGGCACGCCAAGCGCCACCGCCACCGTGCCGCCGCCCGTGATGATGGCGAGCGCCGTGCCGCTGCGTGCTGCCGGCACCAGCGAGGTCGCCACCGCATTGGCCGTCGGCAGGAACACCCCGGCCGCCAGCGCCAGCAGCACCCGCGCCGCCATCAGCTGGCCGAAGCTGTGCGCCCCCGCGGCCAGCAAGTTGCCCGCCGCAAAGATGGCCAGCGCGCCGATCAGCACGCGGCGCCGATCGACGTTGCCCAGCAGCGTCGCCATCACGGGCGAGCCCACGGCGTACGTCACCGCAAACACGGTGACGAGCTGCCCGGCCGCAGGCACGCTCACCCCCAGGTCTGCGGCGAGCACCGGCAGCAGGCCGGCGATCATGAAACCTTCGGTGCCGATGGCGAACGCGCCCAGGCACAACCACCACAGCGATGCCGGCATGGTCGGCTCCTGTCAGAAGAGCAAAGCGAAAAGAGGCGGAGCGCGATGGCCCCGCAGGCGTCAGCGCGTGGTGGACTCGGCGGTCTGGCCGAATAGCACGGCGCGCTCGTCGTCGGAGATGTCTTCACGGCGGCGTGAATAGGCGCGCTCCACGCCGGCATACGCGCGCTGCGTGGCGGGCCGTGCGCCGACGGCTTCGAACCAGCGCTGCAGATGCGGGAAGTCGTTCAGATCCTGGCCGTGGCCGGCGTGCGGCACGATCCACGGGTAGGCCGCGATGTCGGCGATCGTGTAGTCATTGCCGGCAATGTACGGGCGATCGGCCAGGCGCCGGTCGAGCACGCCGTAGAGGCGGTTGGTCTCTTTGGTGTAGCGGTCGATGGCGTAGGGCACGCGCTCGGGGGCGTACACGTTGAAGTGGCCGATCTGCCCGGCCATCGGGCCCAGGCCGCTCACTTGCCAGAAGAGCCACTTGAGCACTTCCATGCGGCCATGCAGGTCGGTGGGGATCAGTCGGCCGGTTTTCTCGGCCAGGTAGAGCAGCATGGCGCCCGATTCGAACAGCACTACGGGCTCGGTCCCTTCGGCCGGGGCATGGTCGACCAGGGCCGGGATCTTGTTGTTGGGCGAGATGGCCAGGAAGGCGGGCTTGAACTGGTCTCCCCGGCTGATATCGACGGGGATGACACGGTGCGGCAAGCCGCTTTCGGCAAAGAACAGCGCCATCTTCAGGCCGTTGGGCGTGGCGCAGGTGTAGAGGTCGATCATGGCGGGGCCCTCGTGTTCTGTCATGTTGGTTGACAGATTAGGCGTGCGAGTGGCCTTTTGTAATCGCCAAAAATGGGAAATTTCAGGTAGCCACTCAGTGCCCGTGCGCCCGTGCAGGCTCGGGGGTTTCGCACGAGCGTGCATACCACTCCCACGCGGCGGTGCCGCACAGCACGCCCGTCGCCAAGGCGGAGACGGCCAGCGCGGGCAGGTCGCCCATCAGCAGCCACAGGCCAGCCAGCACGACCAGCCCGACCGTGTGCGCGGGGCGCACCCGCCCGAAGATCGCCCACTTGAACAGCAGGTTGCCGAGCAGGTACAGCCCAGCGCTGCCCAGCACCGCCAGCGATGCGCCCGCATGGGCGTGGCCCACCGGATGCGCCAGCACGAATTCATCGGCCACCGCCCCGACGATGATGCCGGCCACCAGCAGCACGTGGATATAGGTGTAGGCCAGCCGTGCCAGGCGCCCCGGGTCGGATGAGTGCGACATGGTGTGCGCGCCGCGCTCGGCAATCGTGTCGAAGTACAGCCACCACATCGCCAGGCTGCCGATGAACGACATCGCCATCGCGGCAATGTTGGCGCCGTTCCATTCGAGCCCGGCAAACGTCGAGCCCGTCACCAGCACCGATTCGCCCAGCGCGATGATGATGAACAACGAGCAGCGCTCGGCCATGTGGCCGCCTTCCACGTTCCAGTCGTTGGTGGTCGAGCGGCCCAGGCCCGGCGTGTAGAAGCCTATCGAGGGCCCGAGCCATTCGATGGCCAGCGCGATGATCCAGCACGTCCAGCGCACCGGCACGTCGGACAACCCACCCACCAGCCACAGCACCGCCGAGATGCCGAGCCACACGCCGATGCGCTGGAAGTTGCGCCGCATGCTGACGGATTCACCGCGCACGGCCCACAGGAAGAACACCGTGCGCCCGAACTGCATGAACACGTAGGCCAGCGCAAACGCCAGCCCGCGCGAGCCGAACGCCTGCGGAAGCGACGCCGAGAGCAGCAGCCCCGCCGTCATCAGCACCAGCATCAGCATGCGGATGGCGAGCTTCTCGGGGTCGAGCCAGTTGGTGACCCACGAGGTGAAGATCCACACCCACCACACCGCCAGCATCAGCAACAGCGCCTGCGCGCCGCCTTCCAGCGTGAAATTGCCGATGAGCAGGTGCGAGAGCTGCGTCACCGCAAACACGAACACCAGATCGAAGAACAGCTCGATGTTGGTGACGCGGTGGTGGCCGTGCTCGCCGGTGGGGGCGGGGCGGAGGTAGCTGCGGGGCATCGTGGCGAACCTGGTGCTTGCCCGGTCAGGCCGACTGCATGCCCAGCGTGAGCGTGCCCGCGCCCACCATCACCGCGCCGCCGGTGTAGCCGAAGCGGCGCTGCGCGGTCACGCTGGTCAGGCGCTTGGCGAGCAGCTTGGCGGCCAGCGCGTACATCGACGCGTTGGCGGCAGCCAGGATCACGAAGGTCGGCAGCAGGATCACGCTTTGCGACAGGAAGGTCTGGTCGGCCGACATGAACTGCGGCACGAAGGCGACGAAGAAGACGATGCTCTTGGGGTTCAGCGCGGTGACCGTCCAGGCCGACAGGAAGCGGCGGCCGGCGGACTTCTGCTGCACGGGGATGCTGGCCTCGGGGGCGTCATCCCGCAGGCGGCGGGCGGAAAGGATGGACTTGATGCCCAGATAGACGAGGTACGAACCGCCGATGAGCTTGAGCGCCGTGAAGGCCGTGGCCGATGCGGCGAGCAGGGCGCCCGCACCGGCGAGCGAGACGGCCATGGCGGTGGTGTCACCTGCCGCCACGCCTGCCACCGTGCTCCACGCCGAGCGGCCACGGTTGGCCAGCGAATCACCGATCACCAGCAGGATGGTCGGGCCCGGAATGAGCAGGATGATGATGCTGGCGCCGATGAAGGCCAGCCAGGTTTGGAGGGTCATGGTGGGCTCTGTCTTTGTTGGGAATGGGCTGACAGTTATCCATGATTTTTGGGGGGCGTCAAACGGGGCCGGTTTTTTTCTCTTTGGGTTTGGGGGGTGGTGGTGCATCCCTTGTTTCATCCCCTGCCGGGGCTGACTCACTTTCTTTGGTCTTGCCCAAAGAAAGTAAGCAAAGAAAGGCGCGCCCGAGATGGCGACTTCCCCTTGGATTTGTGTCGCGGGGAGGGGAAGGAGCCAAACTCGCTGCGCTCAGACAAGGCTCCTTCCTTTTTCCTCCCCGCAACAAAAATCCAAGGCGCCATCAAGGGCAGGAAAGTCAAAGGCCAAACCATCGATGCTCGGGCCTAAGCGATAAGGCAACCATCGCGGTGGGTTGGCCTTTGTTTTAGTCTTTTGACGTTGAGCCCTTGATGGCGCCTTGAATTTCTGTTGCAAGGAGGAAAAAGAGGGGAGGCTTGTCTGAGCGCAGCGAGTTTGCCTCCCCTCCCTCCTTGCGACATCAATTCAAGGAGTCTTTCGCCATCTCGGGCGCGCCTTTCTTTTGCTTACTTTTCTTTGGCAAGACAAAGAAAAGTGAGTCGGTCCCGGCAGGGAACGAAAGGGGGATGGACCACCAAGGTCAAAAACAAACCCCAACTACATATTCCGCCGATACTGCCCCCCCACCTCAAACAACGCATGCGTAATCTGCCCCAGAGAGCAAACCCGCACCGCCTCCATCAACACCGCAAACACGTTCTCATCCTCAATCACCGCCCGCTGCAATCGCTGCAGCATCGCCGGCGCCTCACCAGCATGCCGCGCATGAAACGCTTCCAGCCGCGCGAGCTGACTCTGCTTCTCCTCCTCGCTTGAGCGCGCCAGCTCAATATGCGGCGACACCACGTTCTCCGCCTCCGGATTGCGGAACGTATTCACCCCGATGATCGGCAGCGAGCCATCGTGCTTGCGCTGCTCATACAGCATCGACTCCTCCTGGATCTTGCCGCGCTGGTAGCCGGTCTCCATTGCCCCCAGCACGCCACCGCGCTCGGCAATGCGCTCGAACTCCTGCAGCACGGCTTCTTCCACCAGGTCCGTTAACTCGTCGATGATGAAGCTGCCCTGGTTCGGGTTCTCACACTTGGCCAGCCCCCACTCGCGGTTGATGATGAGTTGAATGGCCAGCGCGCGCCGCACCGATTCCGCCGTGGGCGTGGTGATGGCCTCGTCGTACGCATTCGTGTGCAGGCTGTTGCAGTTGTCGTAAATGGCGATCAGCGCCTGCAGCGTCGTGCGGATGTCGTTGAAGGCAATCTCCTGCGCATGCAGGGAACGGCCCGACGTCTGTACGTGGTACTTCAGCTTCTGGCTGCGTTCGTTCGCGCCGTACTTGTCGCGCATCGTCACCGCCCAGATGCGGCGGGCGACGCGGCCCAGCACGTTGTATTCCGGGTCCATGCCGTTGGAGAAGAAGAACGACAGGTTGGGCGCGAAGTCATCGATGTGCATGCCGCGCGCGAGGTAGGCCTCCACATACGTAAAGCCGTTGGCGAGCGTGAAGGCGAGTTGCGAGATCGGGTTCGCGCCGGCCTCTGCAATGTGGTAGCCCGAGATCGACACCGAGTAGAAATTGCGCACCTGGTGGTGCACGAAATACGCCTGAATGTCGCCCATCACCTTGAGCGAAAACTCGGTCGAGAAGATGCACGTGTTCTGCCCCTGGTCTTCCTTGAGGATGTCGGCCTGCACCGTGCCGCGCACGTTCTGCAGCACCCACGCGCGGATCTTCGCTTCTTCATCCTGCGTCGGCTCGCGCTGGTTGTCGGTGCGAAACCGGGCGAGGTTCTGGTCGATGGCGGTGTTCATGAACATCGCCAGGATGGTCGGCGCAGGGCCGTTGATCGTCATGGAGACGGACGTGTTCGGGCTCGTCAGGTCAAACCCGTCGTACAGCACCTCCATGTCGTCGAGCGTGGCGATGGACACACCCGCGTTGCCGACCTTGCCGTAGATGTCGGGGCGCACGGCCGGGTCTTCGCCGTACAGCGTGACGGAGTCGAATGCGGTGGACAGCCGCTTGGCCTCCATGCCCTCGCTGACGAGCTTGAAGCGGCGGTTGGTGCGGAAGGCATCGCCCTCGCCGGCAAACATGCGCGTCGGGTCTTCGTTCTCACGTTTGAAGGCGAACACGCCGGCGGTGTACGGAAAGCTGCCGGGCACGTTCTCGCGCATCAGCCAGCGCAGCACTTCGCCGTCGTCTTCGTACGGCGGCAGCACGACCTTGCGGATGACGGTGCCCGAGAGCGTGGTGTGCGTGAGTGCGGTGCGGATTTCCTTGTCGCGGATCTTCACGACGTACTCTTCGCCGGAATACGCGCGGCGCAGGTCGGGCCACATGGCAAGCAGCTTGCGTTCGGTGGCACCGAGTTGTGCGTCGCGCTCGGCGGCCTGCTTGTCGAGCGCTGAGAGCGTCTGCACGCTCGCGCCCGCCCGCTCCAGCATGTGCCGGCTGGCCTGCAACTGCTGACGCTCGCGCGCGAGGCAGCTCTGCATCTGCACGCGGCGGTGATAGCCACGTACGGTATCGGCCAGTTCCGCCAGATAGCGCACGCGCGCAGGCGGCACGATGGCGTCATGGCTGGTCGAGCAATGACCGGCGGGGCGCGGCAATGTGCGATCGTTCAGCACCATGCCGCGTTCGGCCAGTTGGTCAGCCAGTGCGTGGTACAGCGCCGTCACGCCGTCGTCGTTGAAGTGCGAGGCCTGCGTGCCGAACACCGGCATGTCTTCGGACTTGGCGTGCCATTGCTCGCGGTTGCGCTGCACCTGCTTGGCGACATCGCGCCACGCATCCTGCGCGCCCTTGCGGTCGAACTTGTTGATCGCCACCAGATCGGCAAAGTCGAGCATGTCGATCTTCTCCAACTGGCTGGCGGCGCCAAACTCGGGCGTCATCACGTACATCGACAGATCGACGTGCGGCACGATGGCCGCATCGCCCTGGCCGATGCCGGAGGTCTCCACGATGATGAGGTCGAAGCCTGCCGCACGGCAGGCGGCAATCGCATCGGGCAGCGCTTCGGAAATCTCGCTGCTCGCCTCGCGCGTGGCGAGCGAGCGCACGAAAATGTTCGGATGGTTGATCGCGTTCATGCGGATGCGATCGCCCAGCAGCGCCCCGCCCGACTTGCGCCGCGACGGGTCGATCGAGATGACGGCGATGCGCAGCCGATCCTGCTGGTCAAGCCGGAAGCGGCGGATCAGCTCATCGGTGAGCGACGACTTGCCCGCGCCGCCCGTGCCCGTGATGCCGAGCACCGGCGTGTGCAACGTGGCCGCAGCTGCGTGCACGGCCTGGCGCAACGCCGGGTCGATGCGGCGCGATTCCAGCGCGGTAATCAGTTGCGCAAGCGCCCGGCGATCACCATTGACCACCGGCTCCAGCGTGGTCGGCGCAAAGGTGGAGAGGTCGATATCGCAGCGCCGCACCATGTCGGCAATCATGCCGGCCAGGCCCATGCGCTGGCCGTCTTCAGGGCTGTAGATGCGCGCCACGCCGTAGTCCTGCAGTTCGCGGATCTCCGCCGGCACGATCACGCCGCCCCCGCCGCCAAACACCTGGATGTGCTCGCCGCCTCGGGCGCGCAGCGCGTCGATCATGTACTTGAAGTATTCGACGTGGCCGCCCTGGTAGCTCGACACGGCAATCCCCTGCACGTCTTCCTGCAGGGCGGCGCCCACCACCTCGTCCACCGAGCGGTTGTGCCCGAGGTGGATCACCTCGCAGCCCATCGATTGCAGGATGCGCCGCATGATGTTGATCGACGCGTCATGCCCGTCGAACAGCGAGGCGGCCGTCACGAAGCGGACCTTGTTGCGCACTGCCGTGGGTTCGCTCGCAGGCGTGGGCTCGGCCGCGCGGGCAGCGGAAAGATCGGTCATGTCTCCACCTTGTTGAAGTGGGTGCCAGTGGGTGCCGGCAGGGAATGACGTGTGCGCCGCAAAGGGGCGGTGTGCCAGCCAAGGGCGAAGAGACAGTATTTTCGCGGCTTACGTAAACGTCAACCCGCCCTACTGGGATCCGTCTTCATGTCAGCCAATTCTTACTTTTAGGACCGATCTGACGGAAACGTCCGCCAACTTCGTCGACCATTTCCTCCACACAAATCACAGGAAATCACGTTGGCCCCGCGCAAGGGCCGTGGGAGCCCTTGCGGCTCCGGCGTGTCGACGACACATGGCTATTTCACCTTCCTTGATCACCAGGTTCCGCAGTGCCGCCATCGGCGTGGCATTGCTGGCCGGCGCATCGCCCGCGCTGGCCGATATCTTCGAGCCCGGCGATGAAATCTCCGTCCAGGCGAGTGTGTACAACATGCACTACAGCCGGGACGACCACTACATCAAGTACTCCCCGCTGCTGGGCGTCGAATGGCGCCGCAACAACGGCTGGCTGGTGGGCGCCGCCGCGTTCAGGAACTCCTTCGGCCAGCCCTCGCAGCTGGTGTACGGCGGGTACCTGTGGAACCTGGGCACGACCCACTTCTACGGCAAGCTGACCGGCGGCATCCTGCACGGCTACAAGGGCGAGTACCAGAACAAGGTACCGCTCAACTACAAGGGCTTCTCGCCGGGCATCCTGCCCGCGCTGGGCTACAAGGCCGGCCCGTTCCGGACGGAGGTCCAGCTTTTCTGGACAAGCGGGTTCATGGTGACGATGGGTTACTCGTTCAAATAAGCCCGCCGCCAGCCCGTCTCGCTTTGCGCAAATACCAAAGGGCGTGCGCCGCCGCGAGGCCCGGTCTCGGTGCAAGACCTAGCTTGTACACATTGGATACAACTCGGTAGAGTCGGCGCAGGGTCGGAAACGGGTCCGGCCACAGGGGGATATTCCGAATGCCAAGCCGCGCAACGATGCGCTGGTGTCTGACTGCCATGCTGGCGTGGTCCAGCCACGCACTGGCGTGGGACTACACGCCCGGCGCCATCCCCGGCCTGATCAGCGTGCTTGGCTTTCTCACGGTGCAAACGCAGGCGCTCGACCGTGCCATCCAGCGCTTTCCCGACCAGCGGGAAGAACTCATCCGCGCGCGCACGCAATTCGACACCACGTTTCCGCAGGCGCTGGCCCGCACCCGCCGCCTGATCGCCGGGATTCCGCTGGCCGACGACGAACGCCAGTTGCTGATCGGGCGCGTACTCGATGTCCACCAGCCCAGCGTGAACAACGCCACCCAGACCGCCCAGACCGCCCACGCCCTGGCCGAACGCGTGGCCGCGCGCGCGCAAGGCAGCCAGGACCGCGCGACATTGCAGACGCTGCTGGCCGTCGTCTACGACGAGCGGCCCGCCGACGAGTTGACCAGCCGCTTCACCCAGCCCGTGACGTTGTCTGACTGGCCGAACGCACGCGGCGCCAGCGTGAGCCTGAAGCTGCCGTTTTCGTGGGAACGCGTCCCGCCCACGGCGCCGCGCAAACCGGACCCGGCCCGCGTGGCGATCGGCGCGTGGGCCAACCAGGGGGGCTCGGGGCTCTCGCGCATCGAACTGATCGTGCGCCCCACCGAGGGCGACCCCGAAACCGTGCCCGACACCCGCGAGCCCCGCTGGATGCGCGATGCGGTCCGGCAGGCCGTGGCACTGCCCTGCAAGCTGATCGGCTGGGGCACGGAAACGTTCGCGGGCCGCCCCGGCGTGTGGGCCAGCTACATCGCCGAATCGCCAGGCCCGCATGTGCCGCGCGCCGCGGGCAACACACTGGTCGGCCGCGTCTTCATCGTGCCGACCGACGGTGCGTTGTTGATGCTGCACATGCAGTCCGCCGCCGCTTCGCCCGAGCAAGCCAGCGCGGTCCGGGTGCGGTACGAGCCGCTATGGAATGCAGTGGCGGCCTCCTTCAGTGTGTCTGGCGCCAAGCCCTAGGCTGCCAACGCACCATCACGGCGCATTCGCCGCGCCGAACGCACCAAATTCAACCGGTTACGCACCGATTTCGGGATGCGCCATGCTTACCGGCCGTCGGGCGCGGCGCGCGCACGGCCATGGTGCGCCACGACACCGTTTTGCACATCGTTGGAACAGGAATTGCATTGGTCGGCGGCTTTTGCGTCATTTACGGGCAATCTGCACCGCAATGGCGCCAGTCATCAACCCGCACGACAACCACAATGAACACCATCAAAACCGGGGGCGACGCGCTCTTCATCCTGCTGGGCGCGATCATGGTGCTCGCCATGCACGCCGGCTTCGCGTTCCTTGAGCTGGGCACCGTCCGCAAGAAGAACCAGGTCAATGCACTGGTCAAGATCCTGGTCGACTTTGCCGTGTCGACCATTGCGTACTTCTTCATCGGCTATTCCGTGGCCTATGGCGTCAACTTCTTCACAGGCGCCGACGTGCTCGCACAGCAGAACGGCTACGAGCTGGTGAAGTTCTTCTTCCTGCTGACGTTCGCCGCGGCCATCCCGGCCATCATCTCGGGCGGCATTGCCGAGCGCTCGCGCTTCGAGCCGCAACTGGCGGCGACCTTCGTGCTGGTGGGCTTCGTCTACCCGTTCTTCGAGGGCATTGCGTGGAACGAACGCTTCGGCATCCAGCACTGGCTGCAGGCCGTGACGGGCGCGGAGTTCCACGACTTTGCCGGCTCGGTGGTCGTGCACGCGGTGGGGGGCTGGATCGCGTTGCCGGCCGTGCTGCTGCTGGGGGCGCGCCACGGCCGCTACAAGGACGACGGCCGCATCGCCGCGCATCCGCCGTCGAACATCCCGTTCCTGGCGGCCGGTGCGTGGGTACTGGCGGTGGGCTGGTTCGGCTTTAACGTGATGAGCGCACAGACGCTGGACAAGATGAGCGGCCTGGTCGCCATCAACTCGCTGATGGCCATGGTGGGCGGCACGCTCACCGCCTGGTGGATGGGCAAGAACGACCCGGGCTTCTCGTACAACGGCCCGCTGGCCGGCCTGGTGGCCGTGTGCGCCGGCTCCGACGTGATGCACCCGCTGGGCGCACTGGCCGTCGGCGGCATTGCCGGTGTGCTGTTCGTGTGGATGTTCACGCGCGTGCAGAACGTCTGGCGCATCGACGATGTGCTCGGCGTGTGGCCGCTGCACGGGCTGTGCGGCGCATGGGGTGGCATTGCGGCCGGCATCTTCGGGCTGAAGGCGCTGGGCGGCCTGGGCGGCGTATCGTTCTGGGCGCAGGTGGCGGGCACGGCGGGCGGCATCGTGATTGCCCTGATTGGCGGCACGGTGGTGTACGGCACGTTGCGCAAACTGGTGGGCCTGCGGCTGGACCGCGAAGCCGAATTCATGGGCGCCGATCTGGCCATCCACCGCGTCTCCTCCACGCCGGAATCGGAAACGCACTGGTAAGCCTGTCGATCCAACATCGAGTGCGGCGCTTGCTAGAGTGAAAGGCGTCCTTTCGCCCACTGCAGGAGTGCCGCATGCCCGATATCGATGTCGATCCCAACCACCCCATCACCGTCGAAGCCAACCCGCGCCGCGTGACGGTGACCTTCAACGGCTTCACCATCGCCGACTCGCGCATGGCGCGCACGCTGCGTGAGGCGTCGTACCCACCGGTGCAGTACATCCCGCGCGACGACGTGCAGATGAACCACCTGGAGCGCACGCAGCATCACACCCATTGCCCGTACAAGGGCGATGCGTCGTACTACACCATCGTCGCCGATGGCGAGCGCGCCGAGAACGCCGTCTGGACCTACGAGCAGCCCAAACCCGCCGCGCGCGAAGTGGGCAGCTACCTCGCCTTCTATCCGGACAAGGTGATCATCCGGGAGGAATGAGCGCTGACATGCCCATGTCACGCCGGTGGCGCACGATGCGCACGTTCCTCTTCTCACGGATGCGCTTTCCGTGAAAGTTCAAAACCCGGCGCAGGCAGCACCTGTGGCCGGGATTTTTTTGCCTTCCGTTTTTGCTCCAGCTCGGTGCTATCCTCAGCCGATCATGCTGGACTTCCGCACCTACGGCCTTGCCGCTCCTCCGCACGCGCACGACTTCATGCAGGTCGTGATGCCCGCACGCGGCATCCTGGAGATGGACGTGGACGGCCACGGCGGCCGCGTCGACACGCACCACGCCGCGCTCATCCCCGCGGGCGCCACGCATGCATTCGAAGCCACGGGCGCCAACCGCTTCATCGTGTTCGACATCCCAGGCCAAAGCGTTGACGCTCCGAGCCTGGGCGGCCTGGCGGATCGCGTGTTCTTTCCGCTCACGCCCGGCCTGCGTGCGCTCGCCACGTGGCTGCAAGACGCGCCCATCGTCGATGCCGTGCTCACGAATGCGTGGTCGTCATTGGCGCTGGCGACGCTGGCCGCGCATCCGGCCAATCAATCCACGCAGTTGCGCGCACGCCGCGATGCGCGTGCCGAGCGCGCGTGGCACGCCATCGAGCACCGCTATGCCGAACCGCTCACCGTCGAGGCCCTCGCCGCTGACGTGGGTGTGAGCGCCCGGCGCCTCGCCACGCTCTTCCGTGCCACGTACGGCACCACGCTGCATGCACGCCTGGCCGAGGTGCGGCTGCGCCATGCGCTGACGCTGCTTGAAACCACCACGCTGCCCATCGCCGAGATTGCCGCGCGCACCGGCTACTACGACCAGAGCGCCCTCACGCGACACCTCAAGGCCGCGCACGGCATCACACCTGCCGCCGTACGGCGCTAGGCACCACCCCGTTTCCGGTTTTGCCAAAGCGCGGCCGTCTTCGCCAAGACGGATGCCACGCGCACGCGCACAGTGACGGTTCGATTGATCTTCCCGACCAGGTTTCACATGGCTGTTGGCGACACCTCCTCTGCAACGCACCTTGCGCACACACCGCGCGATCACCTCACGGGCGTCGGCTATGGCGTTGCGGCGGGGGCACTGTGGGGCGTCATCTTTCTCGCACCGAAGATGCTGCCGCAGTTCTCGCCGCTGGCGCTGTCAGCCGCGCGGTATGTGCTGTACGGCGTGCTGTCGCTGGTGCTGGCGCTGCCCGTGTGGCGCACGCTATGGCGCAAGACCACCCGGCGCGATTGGGCGGCGCTGCTGTTGCTCTCGCTGCCGGGGAACATCCTGTACTACCTGTGCGTGGCGGGCGGTGTGCAGCGCGCGGGCGTGGCACCGGTGTCGCTCATCGTCGGGCTGCTGCCGGTGACGGTCACGCTGGCCGGTGCAGCCGAGCGCGGCAGCCTGCCCCTGCGGCGGCTGGCATTACCGCTGTTGATGGCGGTCGGCGGCGTGGTGTGCATCTACCTGGATGCGCCGGACATGCATGCGGATGCGGGCGGCAGAACCTATTTCATCGGACTGCTGATGGCGGCGGGCGCGTTGGCGTGCTGGACGGTATATGCGGTGTGCAATGCGCGGTACCTGCGCGCACATCCGCAGTTCACCAGTCGGGAGTGGTCGTTGTTGACGGGCGTCGCCACGGGGGCGCTGTCATTGGCACTGGCCGTGCCGGCGTTTTCTGTGCCCGGCATGGCGACGGCTTCTGCGCAGCCCGCATCGGCCTGGGCGATGTTCTGGCTGGTGAATGCGGGCGTGGCGCTGGGGGCATCCGTGCTGGGCAATAGCCTGTGGAATGCGGCCAGCCGGAAATTGCCGTTGACGCTATCCGGGCAGTTGATCGTGTTCGAGACGGTGTTTGCGTTGGTTTATGGATTTGTTTATGAGGCACGCTGGCCACATGGGTTGGAGGTGGTGGCTGCGGTTTTGCTGATGGGTGGGGTGGCGCTGGCTGCGCGGCGGCATGGGTAGGGTTTTGTTTTGGGTTTTGTTTTTGGCCTTGGTGGTCCATCCCCCTTTCGTTCCCTGCCGGGACCGACTCACTTTTCTTTGTCTTGCCAAAGAAAAGTAAGCAAAAGAAAGGCGCGCCCGAGATGGCGAAAGACTCCTTGAATTGATGTCGCAAGGAGGGAGGGGAGGCAAACTCGCTGCGCTCAGACAAGCCTCCCCTCTTTTTCCTCCTTGCAACAGAAATTCAAGGCGCCATCAAGGGCTCAACGTCAAAAGACAAAAACAAAGGCCAACCCGTCGCGGGGTTGGCCTTGTCGTTTGGGGCTGGCGCACCGATGGTTTCGCCTTTGACTTTCCTGCCCTAGATGGCGCCTTGAATTTCCGTAAGCGGGCGGAAAAAAGACGGGGAACTGTTTGAGCGAAGCGAGTTTTCCCCGTCTCCGCCCGGTTACGGAAATTCAAGGGGTGGGTCGCCATCTCGGGCGCGCATTTCTTTGCTTACTTTCTTTGGGCAAGACCAAAGAAAGTGAGTCAGCCCCGGCAGGGGATGAAACAAGGGATGCACCACCAACAAAAAAACACCAGGTCATCAACGCTGCATCACCGCCAACCCCAACAATATCCCCACCGGTGGCAAAACACACCAAAACGACAACAAAGCAAACGCCAACGCCCCCAACACCGCACCCGTGGCAAAGCCAATCAACGGCGGCACCATCTTCCGCAACCGCGTGCGAGCGGCATCCTTCTGCATGCCGCCAGGCGACAACACCTCCACCACATCGATCACGATCTGCGTGGTATTGCCCGTCATGATGGTCGTCGGCGCCTGATCCCCCAGCACGAGACGCCCCTTGGCGTTCTGCACCCCCATCGCCGCCACGCCGATCAGCCCGACAACAATGGTGGCTGGCGCATCGGCAGATTGCAGCGGCAGCGCCAGCAAGCCCGCCACCATGAACGCCAGCAGCAGCGCAGCCTGAGCCAGCAGCAGCGGCCGCAGTGGCGCTACACCGCGCCGCGTGAGCGCCGACACCGCCAGCTTGGTCGCGGCCACCGCCACCACGAACACCGGCAGCGCCAGCAGCTTGGCCAGCACGCCTTCACCGGAGCCCGCGAGCTCCAGACCGATCATCACGAAGTTGCCCGTGACATGCGCGGTGAACAGCCCGAACAGCGCCGCGAAGCCGACCACATCCACATAGCCCGCCACGAACGCCAGCAAGCTGCCCTGCACAATCAGGAAGCGTGCGGATGATGACGCGGCCACCGGAGCCGCTGCCGTTTCAGAAGGCAAAGCACGAACACCCGAAGGCGCCCCAGAAACCGCGGAAATCTGTCGTGGGGACGTTGGCCGTGCGCGCCTTCTGGTGCGAATGGCCATGGACCGTGCACGCGCCCGCACAGTGATGGACCTGCTGCTGCAGCGGTGCCGCCGGCCGCCAGTGCCCCGGCACGCGCGAGACGGGCGACCATTCCGGCAACACCGGAATCGGCGGCGGGCCGAACTCGTCGAATTCCGCGGCGCCGTAGACGATGCGCCCGCCCACCACCGTCAGCACCGATTCGATGGTCTTGATGTCCGCCTCGTCCACGGTAAAGAAATCCGCCGAGAGCACTGCCAGGTCGGCGAGTTGCCCTGCCTTGATCTGCCCCTTGTTGCCCTGGTCGGCCGAGAACCAGGCGCTGCCGTGCGTGTACAGCTCCAGCGCCACTTCGCGCGGCAGCCCTTCCGGATAGAGCGCCATGCCGCCGACCGTGCGGCCGCTCGCCAGCCAGTACAGCGACGTCCACGGGTTATAGCTCGATACGCGCGTGGCATCGGTGCCGGCGCCCACGGGCACGCCTTCGGCCAGCATGCGCTTGATGGGCGGTGTCTGTTCTGCGGCAGCGGCGCCGTAGCGGTCGACAAAGTATTCGCCCTGGAAGGCCATGCGATCCTGAATGGCGATGCCGCCGCCCAGCGCGCGCACGCGTTCAATGTTCGCGGGCGAGATCGTCTCCGCATGGTCGAAGAACCACGGCAGGCCGTTGAATGGGATGTCGCGGTTCACGCGCTCGAACACGTCGAGCATGCGCGAGATGGATTCGTCGTACGTGGCGTGCAGGCGGAATGGCCAGCGTTGCGCAACGAGGTGGCGCACCACGGTCTCCAACTCCTGCTCCATCGTCTCGGGCAGGTCAGGGCGTGGTTGCAGGAAGTCTTCAAAGTCTGCAGCGGAGAAGACCAGCATTTCGCCCGCGCCGTTGTGGCGGAAGAAGTCGTCGCCTTGGCGGTATTGCACGCTGCCGGTCCAGTTCTTGAAGTCGGCCAGTTCCTCTTTCGGCTTTTGCGTGAAGAGGTTGTAAGCGATGCGGATGGTGAGCTGGTTCTGCGCCGACAGCTCGCGGATGACTTCGTAGTCTTCCGGGTAGTTCTGGAAGCCGCCGCCCGCATCGATGGCGCTGGTCACACCGAGGCGGTTCAGCTCGCGCATGAACTGGCGCGTGGAGTTGACCTGGTATTCCGGTGGCAGCTTCGGCCCCTTTGCCAGCGTGGAATACAGGATCATCGCGTTGGGCTTGGCGATCAGCATGCCGGTGGGCTCGCCGCTGGCGTCGCGCTGGATCTCGCCGCCGGGCGGGTTCGGCGTGTCCTTGGTGTAGCCGACCTGGCGCAGCGCCGCGCGGTTGAGCAGCGCGCGATCGTACAGGTGCAGCACGAACACCGGTGTGTCGGGCGCGGCCTGGTTCAGCTCTTCGAGCGTGGGCATGCGGCGTTCGGCAAACTGGAACTCCGTCCAACCGCCCACCACGCGTACCCATTGCGGCGACGGCGTGCGCGCAGCCTGCTCCTTGAGCATGCGCATCGCATCGGCCAACGAGGGCACGCCTTCCCAACGCAGTTCCAGGTTGTAGTTCAGTCCACCTCGGATCAGGTGCAGGTGCGAATCGTTCAGGCCGGGGATGACGGTGCGCCCGCGCAGGTCGATCACCTGGGTGGAGGCACCGCGCTGTGCCATCACGGTGGCGTCGTCGCCCACGGCAACGAAGTGGCCGTCGCGCACGGCAACGGCGCTGGCAGAGGGGCGTTCGCGGTCGACCGTGTGGAAGCGGCCGTTGTGCAGGATGAGGTCGGCGGTCATTGCGTCAGTATCTGGGAGAGATGGAGAAACGTCCGGGGCCGGCAATCAGGATGGTGGTGAAGATGATCAGCAGCATCCACCCGAACTGCCCTTGGGCCAGCGACCAGTCAGGATGCACCACGAGCATGGCCACCAGCAACGTGGCGACGATGGGCAGGCAGGCCAGGCGGGTCAGCACGCCCAGCGCAATCAACAGCGGGCAGAGCGTCTCCGACAGGATCGCCAGCAGCAGCGTTGGCGTGGCACCCAGGTGGAACGGGTCTTCAATGCGCGTGAGCTCCTGGCTGTAGTGCAGCACCTTGGGCAGGCCGTGCACGGCAATCAGCAGCGCGCTGCCGGTCACGCGCAGGAACAGCAGGCCAGCATGAAGGGCAACATTGGGGGCGGTGTCGGCGGGCGTCTGGGCTTCGGCGGGTTTGGCCGATTCCAGCGAGAGGCGCGTCATGGCATCAACTCGGGTTGCGCGGCGTGGGTTCGCGTGTTGCCGCAAGCTCGGCAGGGGGCGCGTCGGGTGGTGCTACGGGCGGCGCGCCCGTGATCTTCGGTATGCACTCGTGACGGAACCATGCCATGGTGATCGGCTCACCGGCCAACAGGCGCTGCGCGGCCGGCACGATCTGCTCGCCGATCAGCATGCCGAGCAGCCCCACCAGCGCAATTGCGGGCGGCGCGGGTGAGCGTACGTGGAGCAACGCATAGATGACGCCGACCAGCATGCCGACGCCAATGGAGATGAGATAGGGCTTCATGAGATCTCCTGTCTTGCGGAGGCGGAATCCGGAGCACGCGTGGGCACGCGCTCCGGCTTGCCCGGATTAGGACGACAGGAACGCGAGCAGGTCAGCGTTGACCTTGTCCGCCTCGGTCACGCACATGCCGTGCGAGCCACCCGGATAGACCTTGAGCGTGCCGTTCTTCACCAACTCCACGCCCAGCCTGGCCGAATTGTCGATCGGCACGATCTGGTCGTCGTCGCCATGCAGGAACAGCACCGGCACGTCGATCTTCTTCAGGTCTTCGGTGTAGTCAACCTCCGAGAACTCCTTGATGCAGGCGTACTGACCGTGGATGCCGCCGGTCATGCCCTGTGCCCAGAAGGCGTCGATGGTGCCCTGCGAGACCTTCGCGCCGGGCCGGTTGAAGCCGAAGAACGGCGTGGCGAGATCGAGGTAGAACTGCGAGCGGTTGTCTGCCACACCTTTGCGGATGCCATCGAACACGTCCATCGGCAAGCCATTCGGGTTGGATGCCGTCTTGAGCATGATGGGCGGCACCGCACCGATCAGCACGGCGCGTGCGACGCGCTTGGTGCCGTGGCGGCCGATGTAGTGCGCGACTTCGCCGCCGCCGGTGGAGTGGCCGACCAGCGTGGCGCCCTGGATGTCGAGCGCATCGAGCAGCGCTGCCAGATCGTCGGCGTAGGTGTCCATGTCGTTGCCTCGGGACGGCTGGTCGGAGCGGCCGTGGCCGCGCCGGTCATGTGCGATGACACGGAAGCCCTTCTGCACGAGGAACAGCATCTGCGCGTCCCACGCATCGGCGTTGAGCGGCCAGCCGTGCGAGAAGACCACGGGCTTGCCGCTGCCCCAGTCCTTGTAAAAGAGGCGCGTACCGTCTTGGGTCGTAATCGTTTGCATGGGAGGAAGTGTGTGAGAGGCGGACGATGGCCCGGATGATCCGGGGGTGGTTGGCCGGGCGCCGCATGCGGCAGTCGTGCTGCATTCGGCGCCCGTGCGAACAACGTCAGTGCTTGTGCGGCAGCGCGATCAGCGGGCAGCCACGGCCGCCAGCGCCTCGTGCGGTGTGGCGGTGCGCTGCGGCGCCTTGTGCACCATCGTGTAAGCGTAGTCCACGCCCATGCCGTATGCGCCGGAATGTTCCTTGACCAGCTTCATGACAGCGTCATACGTGTCGCGGTGGGCCCAGTCGCGCTGCCATTCCAGCAGCACCTGCTGCCACGTCACCGGCACCACGCCGGCCTGCACCATGCGCTGCATGGCGTAGTCGTGCGCGTCCTTGCTCGTGCCGCCCGAGGCGTCGGCCACCATGTAGATCTCGTAATCGGCATCGTGCATGGCAGAAAGTGCAAAGGTGCAGTTGCACACCTCCGTCCACAGGCCCGAGACGACCACCTTCTTGCGGTTGTTCTTGGCCAGGGCGTCGCGCACCTTCTGGTCGTCCCACGAGTTCATCGAGGTGCGTTCGAGCAGCGGCTGATCGGGAAACACGTCGAGCAGTTCCGGGTAGGTGTAGCCCGAAAAACTTTCCGACTCGACGGTGGTGATGGTCGTCGGGATGTTGAAGATCTTCGCGGCCTTGGCCAGGCCGACGGTGTTGTTCTTCAGGACCTGGCGGTCGATCGACTGCACGCCGAAGGCCATTTGCGGCTGGTGGTCGATGAAGATGAGTTGGCAGTTTTGCGGGGTGAGGACTTCCAGCTTGGGGTTCGTCATGGCCGTATCCAATGGGGCGTGGAGCAACAAGAGGGGTGCCGCTGTGCCGGTGCCTGCCCGGAGGCGGGCGGCGAGGGCAGCAAAAACAACGGCCCAACCATCATAGAAACTTGTGCTCCGCGCACAACAGCAGAAACAGCGAGTGCAGTTTTTGCGATTGGCGAACAATCGCCGCCGGTTGGCGAAATATCGATCTGCTATGCCCGTACCTGCGCCATCAGCGGACCCAGCCCTGCTTGAGCAGCGGCACGTCCCACGCCAGTTCGCCCGCGTGGTGGCTGACCAGGCAATCGATGAGCGCACACACCTTCACAGCCTGGCGCTGTGTGGCCGGGTAGACAGCCGAGAAGTGCAGCGGTGCCAGGTCGTAGTCGGCCAGCACGGGCACCAGGCGTCCGGCGAGCAGATCGTCGCTGACGACGAGTGTCGGCAGGCAGGCAATGCCGGCGCTGGTGAGCGCGTAGTCGCGCAGCAGGTGCACCGAGTTGGAGCGAACCTGCTCCGGCAAGTCGAGTTCAGCGCTGACCTCGCCGTTGCGTGAGAAGACCCAGCGCTTGCGGGTGGGGTAGCCGGAGTAGAGCGCCAGCGAATGCTGCAGCAGATCGGCCGGTTGCTGCGGCAGGCCGTATTCCTCGACGTAGGCGGGGGTAGCGCAGAAGATGCGCCGCAGCAAAAACAGGCGCCGCTCGATCAGCGAATCGTTGATGGGCGGAAAGATCTGGAACGCCACGTCGAACCCCTCGGCAATCGGGTCGACCACGCTGTCGTCCACCACCACGTCGAGCTGGATGTCGGGATACTGGGCACCGAACTTGGCCAGCGGCGCGGCAAAGTGGCTGAGCGCGTAGCCGGGCAGCATGCGGATGCGCAGCTTGCCGGCGGGCGTGGCGCGCAGGCCGCGCATCTGGTCGGTCAGGTCCGTCAGCATGCAGACGGCTTCGGCGCATTGCTTGTAGTACGTCTCACCCACTTCCGAGAGCCGCACGTGCCGCGTGCTGCGGTGAAAGAGCGGCGCTTCGATAAAGCGCTCCAGTTGCTGCACGCGGTTCGTGACCACCGAGTTGGTCACCCCCAGTTGGCGCGCGGCCTCGGCAAAACTGCGCGTTTCGGCCACGCGCACAAAGGCTTCGATGCTGAGAAAGCGGTCCATGTATTGCCGGCTGCCGTTGTGGAGGAGGCGCTGGCCCACGCGGCGGGTGCCGGTGGGCAAGCGACGCCATTATGAACGCAGGCCACGCCGGCCGGGCATCAGGCCGAGGCGCGCGACGTGCTGGCAGTGGCCGGGCCTGCAGGCCTGGCAACCTGCATCTGAACGCTTGCCACCCGGTGCAACTCGGTTTCGTAATGACGCACCGCCAGCAGAAAGCAGCCGGCGGCTGCCAGGCCGAATGCCGGCATGACGGTCAACGCTACGTGCAGGCCCCAGGCATCCGAGATGGCGCCGCCCACGAACGGGCCGACCGCCAGGCCGAAGAGGTTCTGAAACACGGCAAGTACGGCAGCCCCCGTGGCCCGTACACCGGGGTGGATGACATCGAGCACGATGCTCGCCGCGGGCCCGGCCGAGCAGGTCATCAGAAAGCCGCCCAGCGCGATCAGCGGGAGTTGCAGGCGAGCGTCCGTCACGCCCGCGAACGCCACCAGAAACACCGCCAGCGTGACGGTGCACAGCGTGGCGATCACGAACAGCTTGTTGCGGGGGCGGCGCGCGGCCAGCCGGTCGACGATGAAGCCCCATACGAAGTTACCCAGCGCGCTGCACAGCACGATCAGCGCGGCCTGCTTGGCGGCCGCGTGCGGATCCAGGCCGTGGAACCGGTTGAAGAAGCTGGGCAGCCAGGCCCAGACCGTGGACACCACGATCAGTTGAAGCGCGGCGCCCAGGCACGTCCACCAGACCGTGCGCGATTGCGTCAGGATGGCCGCGACATGCCCGAAGAACTGTCGTGCAGACGGCTGTTTGCCTGCCGGGTCAGATGACGATGTCAGTGCGACGGTCTTGTAGTCGGGCACCCACAGATACAGCAGCGCCAGCACGAGCCCAGGCACGCCGACGGCACCAAACGCCGCCCGCCACCCCCAGCGCGCCGCGATGACGCCGCCCAGCATGACGCCGAGCACGGATCCAAGTGCGGCCGCCGCAAAGAAAGCGCCGAGCAGCATGGAACGCAGCCGCTTTGGAAACAGGCTCGCGATCAGCGCCGCACCGACCGAGCCGTATCCGGTTTCGCCCACGCCGATCATGGCGCGCGCGGCAAACATCTGCCCGTAGTTGCGCGTGAACATGCAGGCGATGGTCGACAGGCTCCAGATACCCGCCATCACGCAGATGCTCTTGACCCGGCTGACGCGGTCGGCCAGCAGTGCCACGGGCAGGCTGCCCACCGCCACCACCACCGAGATGATCGACACCAGCGCGCCGAGTTGCTTGTCCGACAGGCTCCACGCGAGCTTCAAGTGCGGAAACAGCGAGACGATCACCTGGCGGTCGATGTAGTCGAACAGCATCAGCGCAAACGTCATCGCAAAGGCGAACCAGGCGCGTGGCCGGCTGACCAGGTAATCGTCGCGGTCGCCGCTGTCGGCGGTGGGGGCATGCAGGTTCACGAGTGTCTCCGTCTTGTGTTCGGGGCGGCCGTCTACGTGGACTGCCGCCTCACGCGCTCACCGCACAGGGCGGCGGCATTTTTCTATGGCGCATTCGGGGGCGGCATTGCGATGGCGGCAGCCGGTGCGTTTTCGCGGTCCTGCAGCTCGCGCCACAGCACCTTGCCGGCACTCGACTTGGGCAACGCATCGGCAAATGCCACCACGCGCGGGCATTTGTACGCCGCCATGTTCTGCCTGGCCCACTGGATGATGTCCTCCGCGCTGGTCTTGCCCTGCGCATCGGCCTTGAGTACGACGACCGCCTTCACGCTTTCGCCGCGATACGGGTCACGCGTGCCGATCACGCAGGCTTCATGCACGTCGGGGTGCTGGTAGAGCAGGTTCTCCACCTCGGCGGGCCAGACCTTGAAGCCCGACGCATTGATCATGCGTTTGAGCCGGTCCGTCATGAAGTAATAGCCGGTTTCGTCCATGCGGCCCAGATCGCCTGTGCGGAAAAAGCGCAGGCCATCGAGTTCGACGAAGGCCGCGCGTGTGGCCTCCGGCTGCCGCCAGTAGCCCTGGAAGACCTGCGGGCCAGCGACGATGATCTCGCCGACCGTGTTGGCCGGCAGCGCTGCGAGCGTTTCGGGGTCGACGATGCGGGCCGCGGTGTTGAACGTCGGGAGGCCCAGGCACTGCTGCCTGGGGGCCCCGGCGGGGTTGTTGTGCGTGGCCGCCATCGTTTCAGACAAGCCATAGCCCTCGAGGTAGTTCAGCCCGAGTCGTGCCTTTAGGCGTTGCGCCACCGCTTCGGGCATGGCCGCGCCGCCGCCGCCGATGTGGCGCAGGCTGGACAGGTCCAGCGTGTCGACATCCGGACTGGCCAGGAAGTCGATCACCATGGTCGGATTACCCATCCAGTGCGTGATGCCAAAGCGCGCGATCAGCTGCGCGGCACGCTGGCGATCCCAGCGCGGCAGCATCACGATGGTGGCGCCACTGTAGATGGGCGCGTGCATGCCGTGCTGCATGCCGCTTACGTGAAACAGCGGCAACACCGACAGCACGACCGACTCGGCGCGGCAGTCCGACCAGATGCTGCTGCCCACCGTGTTGTGCATGACCGAGCGATGCGTGTGGATGCAGCCCTTTGGAAATCCCGTTGTGCCGGATGTGTATGGCAACACCGCCATGTCGTCGGGGCCGGCAGTATGCGGCGCCGGTTCATAGCGCGCGGCCAGGGCATCCGCCCAGTGTGTGACGGTGAGGCCCGCACCTTGCGGTAAGGGATGCGTGACGGTGAGCCAGGCAGGCGGTGCATCTGTGCCGCCGGTCGGCAGCGCGTCGTTGTACTGCGTGACCAGCACATGCGTCAGACCGTCGCCTGACGGGAGGTCCGGACAGACGCACGCGCCAGCAATGTCCGCGCTGCAGATCGCCACGCGCGCACCGCTATCGACGACATAGTGGCGAAACTCTTCCGCCTTGTTCATCGGGTTGACCGGCACCACCACGGCATCTGCCCGCAGGATCGCGTAGCAGGCGGCGATGAACTGCGGGCAGTTCTGCATGTAGAGCAGGACACGGTCGCCTTTCTTCACGCCCGCCGCCTGCTGCAGCCAGCCGGCCAGCGCCGTGGCCTGCGCGTGCAGGGCCTGGAACGTCAGCGCATGGCCGAAGAACGCGATCGCCGTCTTCTGCGCAAAGCGCTGCGCCGAGACTTCCAGGTTGAACCAGAGCGATGTGTCGCGCGGCGCCAGCGTGTTGGGTGGGCCACCGGTATGGGCGTGCTGCATCGTGTCTCCGATGTTCGGCGCGGCGCTCAGGCGGTCTTGCGCAGGAAGCCCTGGGTGCCGCCGTTGCGGTTGGGCGCGAAGCCGTTGGCGGCCAGGGATTCCTCGACCGTGTCATAGAACACGCCGATCTTGGAGATCTCGCGTGCCTGCTGTGCGGAGGCAATCTCGCGGCCGAACTCGCGCGAAATGCGCACCAGCTGTTCGATCTGCTTGACGGTGCTCTGCTTGGCCGTGCGCGACTGGTTCCACAGGCAGTCTTCGGTGCCGCAGCGCACGTGCAGGCCCATGGCAATACCCATCATGTTGACGGGCAGCACGTTGCGCACGTTGCTCTCCACGGTCACCACCGCGCCATCGGGTACGCCGCGCATGAAGTTGGCGAGGCTGTACACGTTCGGCGTATCCATGCCGCCACCGATGGCCACCCAGTTCATGACCAGCGGGCCTTTATAGAAGCCCCGGCGCATCAGGCGCTCCACCGATTCGAAGCTGTTGGTGTTGTAGCACTGGAAGGCGCTTTGGATGCCCTTGGCGGTCAGGCGGCGCACGTGCTCTTCCACCCAGCCCGGTTGGGCCGGCACCGTCATTTCCTTGTAGGCATGGAAGAGGGCCGGGTCTTCGCGCGAGGTGCCCTTGAAGTCCGCATCTTCCGCATGATCGGTCACGTTCATCTGCGAGGTATTGACCGTCACCGTGACCTGGTCCGGCGTGGGCTCGAGCTCGGCCAGCATGTGGCGCGTATCGTCGGACAGCCACTTGGCGGCCTGGCCTTCGTTTTCCGGCGCAAAGGAGATCGAACCGCCCACCTGGATGATCATTTCCGGCACCGCCTTGCGCACGCCTGCGATCAGCTCGTTGAACATGGACAGGCGCTTGCTGCCCTTGCCGTCCAGCTCGCGCACATGCAGGTGCAGCACGGTGGCGCCGGCGTTGTAGCAATCCACCGCCTTCTGGATCTGCTCGGCCATCGTGACGGGGATGTCCTCCGGAAAATCGGAGGGCAACCAGCCCGGCGCGTAGGGCGCGGCCGTGATGATCAGGGGCTGCTGGTTTTCAGGAAAGAGGTGGCCGTCGAGAAAGTTCATGGTGGGTCTCCGGTGCGGGGGCTGCGGCGCGTGCGTTCGTGTGTCGTTCAGAAGGGCTTGTCGCCGCGGATACCGGCGCGTTCCATCTTGCGCGGCGCGGGCCAGTAGTCCTGCACGGCGTAATGCTGCGTGCAGCGGTTGTCCCAGATGGCCACGCTGTTGGGCGTCCAGCTGAAGCGCACCTGGTATTCGGGAATCGTCGACTGGCTGATCAGGTAGTTCATCAGCAGGTTCGCGCCCGGGGCCTTGTCGAGGCCGCAGCGCACGTTTTCCGGCGTGTGGTAGTTCACGAAGTGGGTGGAGAAGCCGCACACGTACAGTGATTTCTCGCCGGTCTCGGGGTGGGTCCGGACCACGGGGTGCTCCACCGTCGGGTACTGCGCGGCCAGCTTGGCACGTTCTTCCGGCGGCATCACCGCGCCGAACGAATGCTCAATGCTGTGCTTGGCACGCAGGCCCTGGATACGCGCCTTGATGTCGTCCGGCAGCCGCGCGTACGCCTCTTCCATGTTGACCCAGATGGTGTCGCCGCCCACCTCGGGGCACTCGATGCAGCGCAGCACTGCGCCCATCGACGGGTTCTCCCGCCACGAGCCATCCGTGTGGAAGCTGTTCTCGTAGTGCTCCTTCTTGTCGCTGCGGTAGATCTGCACGAGGCCGGGGTGGTCCGGGTCGCTGCCGGCGACGGGGTGGTCTTCCAGTTCGCCGAAGCGCCGTGCAAAGGCGACATGTTCGGCGCGCGTGATGTCCTGATCGCGCAGGAACAGCACCTTGTGCTTGAGCAGGAGCGCCTTGAGCTCTGCGAACAGGGTGTCGTCGCGTGACGCCTCCCCCAGATGGACGCCCGAAATCTCGGCGCCGATAGAACAGGTGAGTTGCTTGACGCGCATGATGCGTTCCTCTTGTTCGCCGGCCGCGCACGCTGCTGCGGCGGGCGATGTCTCCATGAATCGTTTCGTCGCCAGACCTCTGACGGGTTGGCTTGTGAGGGATTGTGGGCAGCGGTATCCGCGCGCGCTTGACTCTGCGCGCCAGAATCCAGCAGTTCGCGACAATTGACGCGCCCGGATGGGCGCTCCCAGAATGGCGATAGTGGATGTGGCGACACGCTGGCATCAGCCGGCAATCGCGGTATCCAGGACATGCATACACAAGGTGCAGAGATGGCCACTTTGGTTCGCAGCGCGGCCCTGACCAAATACGCCGAGATTGCTTCGACACTGGGCGTCGACCCCGAGCAGATGGCACGCCATGTCGGCGCCGATCGCTCCTGCCTGTACATGCCCGACCTGCGCGTGCCCGAGCCGTGGATTGCCGACATGTTCGAGGCCACCGCCCGCGCCACGCAGTGCCAGGAGGTGGGACTGCTGGTGGCGGAGCTCTGGCGGCTGTCGGACTTCGGCCCGATCAGCCTGTTGCTGCAGCATCAACCCACGCTGCGCCACGCGTTGGCCGAGATTGAGCGCTACCGCCACCTGCTGAGCGACACGGTGACGATGCACGTGGAAGAGTCGGGCGGGGTGGCTGTCGTGCGCATCCTGCTCATGACGGGCCGGCCCAACCCGGGGCGGCAGGCGATCGAGCTGTCGGTGGGCGTGGCGCTGGCGCTCATGCGCTCCCTGCTGGGCAGCGCATGGAAGCCGCGCGGCGTGCATTTCTCCCATGCCGCGCCAAACAGTCACATGGTCCACAGCCGGGTGTTCGGGCCCAAGATCGAGTTCGACAGCGAATTTGACGGCATCGTGTTGGACCAGCGCGACCTCGATCGCCCCAATCCATTGGCCGACGTGGCACTCGCGCGCTACGCGAAGGAGCTGCTCGCGCTGCAGCCCCGCGCGGGCCAGGAATCCATCGCGGCCAATGCCCGGCGCGCGATTCACGTGCTGATGCCGCAAGGGCACAGCACCATCGAGCTGGTCGCGCCCAAGCTGGGTTTGAGTTCGCGCACGCTGCAGCGGCGTCTGGAGCAGGAGGGCGAAGACTTCTCGTCGCTGGTCAACGAGGTGCGCATGGAACTGGCGCTGCGCTACCTGGGCGATTCGCGCTACCCGGTGTCGCAGGTGGCCATGTTGCTGGGGTTCTCCCAGATCAGCTCGTTTTCGCGTTGGTTCACCGCCCAGTTCGGGCAGCCGCCCTCACGCTGGCGGCACGATGCCCAGGGACGCACGCAGGGCTGAGCATTCGGGCTGACGAGGCGCGCCGCCGAGGCCCGCGGCGAGCGGCAGCGCCCTACAGACCGTATCCGCCGGACACGTTCAGCTGCTGCCCGGTGATGTAGGCCGCATTCTCCGATGCCAGAAACACGGCGGCACGGCCAATGTCGTGCGCCTTGCCCCAGCGCTTGAGGGCCAGCATCTGCATCGTTTCGTCGATCCACTTCTGGTCGAACTGGCCCTGCTCCAGCAGGATCGGGAACATGCCAGCCTCGATCACGCCGACCAGGATCGAATTGGCGCGGATGTTGTAGCGGCCCTCCTCGCGGGCCAGGCCCCGGATCAACGATTCATTGGCCGCCTTCGGGGCGACCGACAGGCCGTCGCGGTCTGGCCAGCGCAAGTGCCCGGCCGAGCCCAGCGTCACGAATGAGCCGCCGCCCGCAGCACGCAGGTGCGGCAGCGCGGCCTGGGTGGCGTTGAAGAAGCCCATGACCTCGACATCGATGGCGCGGCGCCAGTCTTCCTGGCGCATTTCGCTGATGTGGCGCTGGTTGACGAACGGGCCGGCCGCCCAGACGACGGTGTGCACGCGGCCGTGCGTTTCGATGGCGGCGTCCAGCGCGGCCTTGACCTGCGCCACATCGGTCACGTCGACCTGATGCGTGCTCGCGCTGACGCCGGCTTCGCGGATCTGTCCGGCCACGCGCTGCGCAACGTCGGCCTTGGTCCGGTAGCCCACCGCGACCGGCACCCCGGCCCGGGCGAATTCAAGCGCCACGCCTTGGCCAAGGCCACCACTGCCGCCAAAAACGAATGCGGCGCCCTTTGGGAATCCGGTCGTGCTCATCCTGGTGTCTCCTGTTCTCGGCAAACCGACGTTGTCGGTGCGGTCAAGGTATCAACCAGGGATGCCATGCGGAACAATTGGCGTTATATGGGATGAAAAGTATCTTCAAGCGATACGTTCTGGTGGCGTATTGCGGTACGGCGCAGTTACTTGGCCCAGAAGATGCGCGGATCAGTGAGCCGGGCCGTGCACAGCATGCTGTACCAGGCGGTCTCGCCGGCGGGCAGGGTGCGATCGTTGGCCGCCAGCTCCTGCATGCGCTGCGACAGCGATGCGATCAGGCTCCGCAGCTCGTCGATCGATCCGCGCGACAGCTTGACGGTCTCAAGCTGCCAGACCGACTGCGGGTCGTGAAAATCCATCGTTGCAAAATGCCGACGCATGACGTCGTCCACGGCACGGCGCAGCGGGCCGCCCGGAATCCATTGCGGGTGCCGCACCGTCAGCAGGCGGACGCGGTTGCCGGGAAACAGATCGAGCAAGCGCAGTTTTTCCAGCCGCCGCAGATGCAGGATGAGGCCGGGTTCGTCCAGACCGAACTCCTGCTGGACTGCCTGCGGTGTCCAGTCATAGCGCAGCAGCATGAAGATGAACGCGGTGAACGGGGCATCGGCCAACCCCTGCTCCTGCTCGACGCTGATCGCCTGAGCCTTGGACTCGCTGCGCCGCGCCGCCAGCTCGGCAAGATCGATGAGCCGGATGCCGGCCATCGCGCAGAGGGATTCGAGCATCGCGACACTCAGGCCATGCCCGGTCAGATGGCGCTTGATGGTGGTTTCGCTCACGTTGAGCTGCTCGGCAAGATCGCGATAGCGCAGATTGCGGTCCTTGAGCACACGCTTGAGCTCCGCGAGCAGCAGCGCTTGATCGGTGGCGCCATCGTGGTGTTTCGGGGGCATGGTCGGGCGTCCTTCCTGTCGTGCGGTCGGCTCAGTCGCAACGTGGTGCGGGTTTGATGGATGGCGATCTGCCGCCGGGTCGCGCGATTTTCACACGCGTGCCAGCAAAAAACGAAGGCGGGATCACCGGTACCTGCGTGTTTGGTGCGATGCGGAAAAAGCTGCCTGACTGCGGCTCCGCTCGTTTATCCTTTGCAATCTGTTTCATTCCAACACCAAGCGAGGAGCATTTGTCATGGCAATTCAAACGGTCGGCATCGTCGGTGCCGGAACAATGGGCAACGGCATTGCGCAGGCATGCGCGGTGGTCGGGCTGGATGTGGTGATGGTGGACATCAGCGATGCCGCCGTGCAGAAGGGCATCGCCACCGTGGCGGGCAGCCTGGACCGCCTGATCAAGAAGGAGAAGGCGACCGAAGCCGACAAGGCCGCCGCGCTGGCACGCATCCAGGGCTCGACCTCGTATGACGACCTCAAGCGCGCCGACATCGTCATCGAAGCCGCCACCGAGAACTTCGACCTGAAGGTCAAGATCCTCAAGCAGCTCGAAGCGGCCGCCGCGCCGCACGCGATCGTCGCGTCGAACACGTCGTCGATCTCGATCACCAAACTGGCTGCCGTGATGCAGGACGCCAGCCGCTTCATCGGCATGCACTTCTTCAATCCGGTGCCGATGATGGCGCTGGTGGAAGTCATCCGCGGCCTGCAGACGAGCGATGCCACGCACGCTGATGTCGAGGCGCTGGCGCACAAGCTCGGCAAGACGCCCATCACCGTCAAGAACAGCCCGGGCTTCGTGGTCAACCGCATCCTGTGCCCGATGATCAACGAGGCGTTCTGCGTGCTGGGCGAGGGCCTGGCCTCGCCGGAAGAGATCGACGAAGGCATGAAGCTCGGCTGCAACCACCCGATCGGGCCGCTGGCGCTGGCCGACATGATCGGCCTGGACACCATGCTTGCCGTGATGGAAGTGCTGTACACCGAGTTTGCCGACACCAAGTACCGCCCCGCCATGCTGCTGCGCGAGATGGTGGCTGCCGGCTACCTCGGCCGCAAGACCGGTCGCGGCGTGTACGACTACCGCAAGTAAGCCCCGGCGATCGACCTTCGCGCTGTCTGCCAACTGTCCGGTCAGAACCGCGCGAAGTGTCCGCAAGTGTGCATGGAGGCGGTGTGGCGGTGCGTTGATGATGACGCATCGCCACACCGCTTTTTCTTTCCCCGCCCACACCGGACACCGCCATGCCGCGCTACGCCTTCCGCCTGCTCAACGTCTTTGCCGAAACCACCTTTGGCGGCAACCAGCTCGCCGTCTTTGAAGACGGGCGCGGCCTGGACGACGCCACCATGCAGGCCATCGGACGCCAGTTCAACCTGTCCGAGATCACCTTCATCTTCCCGGATGATGCCGATGGCGCCACGGCGCGCTTCCGCATCTTCACGCCCGATTACGAGATGCCGTTTGCCGGCCACCCTTCGCTTGGCACCGCGCAGGTGGTGCGCGAGCTGTACGGCCCCGGCAATGCGCTGACGCTGCGTTGCCCGTCGGGCATCGTGTCGCTGACGGCGCAGGACGATGGATGGTCGCTGGTGCCGCCGCGTTCTGGCGCCCTGAGTACGCGCGAGGCCGATCCCGCCATCGCCGGGATGCTGGGGCTGGATGCCGATGCCTTGGCCGGCCCGCCGCTGTGGGTCGATGCCGGTATCGAGCAGCTCATGGTGCCTGTCAAGACGCGCGCCGATGTGGACCGCGCCCGCCCCGACCCTTCGGCGTTCGACGCGTGGCCGCGCAGCCGCAACGACGGGCGCAACGCCTACGTCTTCACGATGCCGGCGACCGGCAGCAATGATCCGGTGGTGTCGCGCTTCTTCTTCGAATACGGCACCGGCCTGTGGGAAGACCCCGGCACCGGCTCGGCGTGTGCCAACCTGGGCGGCTGGCTGCGTGCCACCGGCCACGCGTTGCCGGCCAGCTACCGCATCGAGCAGGGCGCCGCGGTGGGGCGGCCGTGCCACCTGACGCTGCGCGTGGACGCTGACGGCACGATCCACGTGGGCGGCCGCGTGATCGAAATCGGCCGCGGCACGCTCAGCCTCTGAGCACGCCTCAGGCGGCGTCCAGCTGTTTGCAGTAGAACGTCGTCCCGCAGAACGCGCCATCGGGCATCAGCGCATAGTTGGGCACCACGCCCACGCGCTGCCACCCGGCGCGCGCGTACAGGCGCTCGGCATCGCCGCCAGTGACGGTGTCGAGCACCAGCACCGTCTTGCCCTCGGCGTGCGCCACTTCCTCGACGGCTGCCATCAGCCGCTGCGCCACGCCTTGCCGGCGCGCGCGGCGGTGCACGAGCATCTTGGCGACGTCCGCACGGTGTGGCTGGTTTTCCGGCTGGGACAGGATCAGCTGCACGGTGCCGACAACGGCGCCGGCGTCGTCTTGGGCGATCAGGAGCGCGCGCTCCTCGTGCGCCACGCCTTCGGCCACATCGCGCCAGAACGCCCGGGCCTTGTCGTGCGACAACGGCCACATGAAGCTGACCGAGGCACCGCCTTCCACGCAATCGACCAGCACGTCGGCGAGCGCGTCGACGCAGGCGCATGCTTCATTGGCGCCCACGCGCCGCACGGTCAGGGTGTCGGGCATCCGTGTCTCCGATTGGGCTGCTTTGTTGGTGAAGCCTGCTTGCGGCTGGATGGCGTTATGGCTGCGCCGGGTCGCGCCGCTGCACGCCGGGCGGCAGCCATGAGCCGTCGAGCGCCGCCTCCTTCGGCCAGGTGAGCTGCATGCGCAGCAGGAACGGCCCCGTGGGCGCCGGCAGCCAGTTGCGGCGCTCGCCCTTGGGCGGTGTGCGCTGGATCAGGATGTCGAGCGAGCCGTCGCGGTTCAGGCGCGGGTGGTCTGCCTCGCTCAGCACGTTGCGCAGGCCCGGGCGCTCGACCGTGCGGCGCGGTTGCTGTATAGCGGCAACGGCCCAGCCGGCGTTTTCCGGCGGCAGCTGGTTGCGCTCGAAATGGAGCACGTAGCGGTGCGTGCTGTCGAGCGCCATGCCGTTGGTGTCGGTCGTGGCGGTGGCGATGAACATGTCTTGCGGCAGGTCGGTGCCGCCGCCGCTCCACGCCACGATGGCGCGTTGTGCGTAGTCCAGCCCGTACGCGCCGATCATGCGCGGGATGAACCACCCGTTCTGCGTGATGGGCGGTTGCTTGGCGGCGATCATTAGCGTTTCGCGCGCGGCGGCCACGCCTGCATCCATCACCTTCAGGTTGGGCGCGCTCACGGCCTTGGCGTCGAACGGCTTGCCGGGCACCAGTCCCAGATCGCGCAGCGATTCCAGCATCGTCGAATCGGCCGGATGCGGCGGGTTGTCCTTGAGCAGCTCGGCAAACCGGGTGAAGTAGCTGTTGGCGTCCAGCGCGGTCACGCGGCGGCGTGCGGCATCGAGGCTGACGTCGAAGTCGGTGGCCTTGTCCGTATTCACCCTGGCAGCGGCTTCGGCGTCGCGCGCGGCAGGTTTGCCGAAGGCCTCCAGCGGAGTGATGCGGTAGCGATCCTGCACGCGGCGTGCGGCGGCCTCGTCGCGCTGGCGGGTCACCTGCGTGCGGGCCACCACCCAGACCAGGTGGGTGGGCGCGGCAATCTGTTTGACGCCCGGTGGCAGCGTGCCGTCCCAGCCCGGCGGGGTGATGGCGTAGTGCGCGGCGCGTGCGCCGGTGGTGCGGTTGCCGAGCGATTCGAAGACATCGTTCCACCCGTCATGCAGCGCCACCCAGATATGGCGGCGGCCGACGTCGGGCAGGCTCAGCACGACCGGGCCGTTGCGCAAGTCGACGAAGGCGCTGCTGGCAAGTACGTCCACGCGGGCCCGCACGCCGGTGGGCAGGGCTTCGTCTTCCAGCGTGCGCTGGTGCATGAACGTACCGGCAGGCGCCAGCGCAGAGGTGGTCTGCACCAGAGCGTCCGTCATCATCAGCGGGAAGGCGTACACATAGGCCGAGCGGACGAGCGCTTCGTTCGGCTGCGGCAGGCGTTGTTCAACGGGCGCCGTGGTTTCGGCGTTCTGGGTGGAGCAGCCGGCCAGGGTCAGGGCCATCACGCTCAGCGCTGCCGCTGCCAGCTGGGTAAGCCGGCGCGTGCGCGCAGGGCAGTGCGTCATCGTGTTCTCCTTTGTCGTCGGTGCGCGCAACAGGAAAGCAGACGCCTGTCGGACATCCCCCCAAGGATGCTTGCGCTTACGGTTGCGCGGTGGCCGATCCCGTGGCGCCGCGCATGTCGTGTCGTGAATCTTTCGAATGTAGAAGCGCGGCTGGCGCAAGTCAATTGAAGTGCCGCCGGGCATGCATTGCTCAGCTTACAGCCGCAGGTGGATCGCCAGACGTAACTTGGCCGCATCGTATTCGGCCTTCATGCGCGCGACGATCTCGGCAGCGGGCAGCAGGTCGGCAATCTGGCCGACCCCCTGGCCGGCGCCCCAGATGTCTTTCCAGGCCTTGGCGCGGGAGCTGCCGTCGCCAAAGTTCATCTTTGATTTGTCGGCCACGGGCAGGGCTTCCGGGTCCAGCCCGGCCAGCTCGATGCTCTCGCGGATGTAGTTGCCGTGCACGCCCGTGAAGAGGTTCGTGTAGACGATGTCCGACGCCGCGGCGCGCACGATGGCCTGTTTATAGCTTTCCGCCGCGTGCGCTTCCCGGCTGGCGATGAAGCGCGTGCCGATGTAGGCGAGGTCCGCCCCCATGGCCTGCGCGGCGAGGATGGCATCCCCCGTGGCGATGGCGCCCGACAGCGCGATCGGCCCATCGAAGATGCTGCGCACCTCGCCCACCAGCGCAAACGGCGACAGCGTGCCGGCATGCCCGCCCGCACCTGCTGCCACCAGAATCAGGCCATCGACGCCGGCTTCGAGCGCCTTTTCCGCATGGCGCAGGTTGATCACATCGTGCAGCACGATGCCGCCGTAGCTGTGCACGGCATCGAGGATCTCCTTGACCGGCGCGCGCAGCGAGGTGATGAAGATCGGCACCTTGTGCCTGACGCAGGTGGCCACGTCCTGCTCGAGCCGCGCGTTCGAGTGGTGCACGATCTGATTGACCGCGAGCGGCCCGACCACGTCGTGCGGATGCGCGGCGCGGTGGGCGGCGAGGTCTTCGTTGATCTGGGTGAGCCAGTCGTCCAGCACCTCGGCCGGGCGCGCATTGAGCGCCGGAAACGCGCCGACGATGCCGGCCTTGCATTGCGCCAGCACCAGTTCCGGATAGCTCACGATGAACATGGGCGACCCGATCACGGGCAGCGTCAGGTGTTGCAGCGCGGGCGGCAAGTGCTTGGCGGCGGGCATGGCGTCTCCTGGCAGAGGCGAGCGGATAGCGTCGTTCGATTATAGGAACCATCCCGCACTCTGCCGCGCGCGATTTGCTGGCCGGGGCTCAGGCATGCGCGTGCTGCGCGAGCAACTCGATGAAGGTGCGGTTGAAGGCCGGCAGGTCGTCGGGTTTGCGGCTGCTGACCCAGTTGCGGTCGGTGACGACTTCCTGATCGACCCAGGTGCCGCCGGCGTTGCGGATGTCGTCCTGAAGCGAGGGCCAACTCGTCAACGTGCGCCCGCGCACCAGCCCGGCAGAGACCATCAGCCACGGCCCGTGGCAGATCACGGCGATGGGCTTCTGCGCCTGCTCGAACGCTTTTACAAAGGCCTGCGCGGCGGGCACCATGCGCAGCGCATCGGCGTTGAACACACCGCCGGGCAGCACCAGGCCATGGAAATCGTCGGCCCGGGCGTAGTCCAGAACCAGGTCCACCTTGAACTTGTCGGCCTTGGTGTCGTGATGCAGCCCCGTCACGCTGCCGGCCTTGGGCGCGATGACGGCGGTGGTGGCACCGGCCGCTTCCAGTGCCTGCTTGGGGCTTGCCAGCTCGGCTTGCTCGAAGAGGTCGTGGACCAGGATGGCGATGCGCATGTCGTGTAGCGTGGTCATGACGGGCTCCTGTCAGATGGGTTGAGCGGACATGTCCGCAACGGGCATGCCCGGGGTGCGCTAGCATGCGGAGCATTCCTCACCTGTCACCTCACCGATCACTGGAGACCCGCATGACCACGCCGCTTTCCATCGATGCCGCCACCGCCGCTGCAGATGCCGTGCTGTTTCCGGGTTTTCGCCCGTTCCGCCAGGCGATCAACGGGGTGGAGATCGCCGGGGTGATTGGCGGCAGTGGACCGCCGCTGCTGTTGCTGCACGGCCATCCGCAAAGCCACGTGATCTGGCACAAGGTGGCGCACGAACTGGCACGCGACTACACCGTCGTCGCCACGGACTTGCGCGGCTATGGCGCGTCGTCCAAACCGGAAGGCAGCGCCAGGCATGTCGAATACAGCAAGCGCACCATGGCGCAGGACCAGGTGGAAGTGATGCGCGCGCTCGGCTTCGGCCGCTTCCGCCTCTGCGCGCACGACCGCGGCGCACGCGTGGCGCATCGCCTGTGTGTCGACCACCCCGCGCACGTGGAGCGCGCCATGCTGCTCGACATCGCGCCCACGCTGGCGATGTACGAACACACCGACATGGCGTTCGCATCCGCCTACTGGCACTGGTTCTTCCTGATCCAGCCGACGCCGTTTCCCGAGACGCTCATCAACGCCATGCCCGATTTTTACATCGGCAAATTGATGGGCCTGCGCCACGCGGGGCTCGAACCGTTCGCGCCGGAAGCGATGGCTGTCTACGCCGCCGCCATGCGCGAGCCCGCCTGCGTGCATGCCATGTGCGAGGACTACCGCGCCGCCGCTACCATCGACCTCGAACACGATCGCGCTGACCGCGATGCCGGCAAGCGCGTGCGTGTGCCGCTGCGCGTGCTGTGGGGCGAGCATGGCGTGATCCAGCGGTGCTTCAACCCACTGGAGCTGTGGCAGGCCGTGGCCGAGAACGTGACCGGCGGCACCGTGCCGTGCGGGCATTACGTGCCGGAGGAGGCTCCGGAGGCGTTGCTGAAGGAGATGCGCGCGTTCTTTGGGTAAGGAGGCGGGGCAGCTTCTAGCGCTGCAGCAGCGGCGCAACGACGGGCGTGTGATCGCGCATATTCCTGAGCGCCCGTCATGCTGGTACGTCAGTCGTGGGCGCCGTCCGTGAATGCATCACGGCGATCCACGACGCGAGCGCCATCCGTGTAGATATCGGTGGTCTTTGCACCATCCGTGTATGTGTCAAACCGCGTGGCCTTGGCCCCATCGGTGTACACATCTCGCGGTCCCGAACTGCCGAATGCGACTCCGGCCATCACGGTAGTGCCCGCTGCAGCAAGCAATAGCAGTTTTTTCAGCATATTCGCCTCCCTTCAGGCGGTCGTTCCCTCGGCAATCTATTTGTCGCTTCAATATAGGGCGCGCATGCCTTTCCGCCGCGCAGAAGGCAGACAACTTTGTTATGTTGAAAATGACTGGGCGAAATATGTTGCGCTGCCTATTTGAGGCTTGTCGGCCGTCTTCGCCAGCGCGATTTGCAGCGCGCCCACTGCGGCACGCGGCGAAAGGAGCATGTCATGACCGGAAGCGATGAAGCGGTATTCGAGATCATCCGTGTGTTCAACGCCTCGCGCGAGCGCGTCTGGCGGGCCTGGAGCGACCTCGCCCAACTGGAGCGCTGGTGGGGCCCGAAGGGTTGCACCGTCGAGGCATTGCGCTTCGAGTTCCGGCCGGGCGGCTTCTTCCACTACGCGATGCGCTTTGGCGATGGGCCCGCCATGTGGGGGCGCTTCAACTATCGGGAGATCGTGTTCGGTGAGCGCATTGTCTGGCTCAATTCGTTCGCCAACGAACTCGGCGGCATTGCGCGGGCCCCGTTCAGCGAACAGTGCCCGCTGGAGATCGAGAACCGCGTCACCTTCGTCGAGCGCGATGGCGTGACGACGGTGCAGTTGCGCGCGCAGCCGTTTGGCGAGACGCCCGACGAGCGACAGTACTTCGAAGACCTGCGCCCCTCGCTCAACGAAGGCTACGGCGGGACGCTGGATCAGCTTGGAGCGCACCTGGCGCGCGGCTAAGCGTCCGCCCACTCCCGCAGCAGGTTGTGATACGTCCCCGTCAACGCAACGACGGACGGGTCTGCCTGCCCGAGCAGCGCCATCAGCCGCTGCAGTTCCGTATCCATCTGGAACAGCAGCGTGCGATGCGCGTCACTGCGCACCATGCTCTGCAGCCAGAAGAACGAACACACCCGCGCGCCGCGCGTGACGGGCGTGACGCGGTGCAGGCTGCTGCTCGGGTAGAGCACCATGTCACCGGCCGCGAGCTTGACGCGGTGTTCGCCGAAGGTGTCGTCGATGACGAGTTCGCCGCCATCGTAGTCTTCAGGCGCGGTCAGGAACAGCGTGCAGGAGAGATCGCTGCGGATGCGGAAATCCGTACCGCGCAGGTGGCGCACGGCGTTGTCGACGTGATTGCCGAAGGTCTGGCCGCCCGCGTAACGGTTGAACAGCGGCGGGAACACCTTGAGCGGCAGCGCGGCCGAGAAGAACAGCGTGTTGGCGGCCAGCGCGTCCTGGATGAACGTGCCAACCTCGCGCGCGGCGGGTGAGTCTTCGGGCAACTGCATGTTGTGCTTCACCTGACCCGACTGCGCGCCTGCGGTGACCTTGCCGTCCACCCATTCAGCGGCATCGATGATGGCGCGGCAGTGCGCGACCTGGTCCTTGGTCAGGACAGCGGGAATCTTCAGCAGCATGGTGATGCGGTTTCCAGCGCGCCGGCCAACGCACGCAAGCGCACATCGGGATGGCCAGCAAGAAAGTCATGCGCCTTCGCGAGGAAGGCGGGGGTGGCGGTGTGCGGCACGGCCCGCATCCAGGTGCGGGCTTCGTCCGTGCGGTCAGCGAGCGCAAACAGGCGCGCAGCGTTGAACTGACCGCGGAAGTCGCCGCCCTCGGCCGCGCGCAGGTAGCAGTGCAGGGCGATGGCGATGTCCGTTTCGACTTCCCAGCCGTCTTCATAAAAGCCGCCGAGCACGTTGATCGACTTGGCGTGTCCTTGGCGCGCGGCGGCCTGGAAGAGGGCGAATGCGCGTGCCCGATCTGCCGGGATGCCGCGCCCGAGTTGCAGGCTGGTGGCGTAGTTGTACTGCCCCCAGTCGAGGCCGGCATCCGCAGCGCGGGCGTACCAGTGCGTGGCCGTCTTGTCGCAGGCGGGCGCGCCCCAGCCGTGCTCGTAGCAGCGGCCGAGCATGTTGGCCGCCATCGCGTGGCCGGACAGCGCGGCGGTCTTGAACCAGAACAGTGCTTCGGCCGCGTTGCGATCGACGCCGCGGCCATCAAGCAGCCATTGGCCGAAGATGGCTTGCGCTTCGGTGTGTCCACGCCGGGCCGCGGCGGCGAGCCAGCGTGCGGCGCGATCGGCGGGGCCGGTCAGCACCGCGTGAATCGCATCGACCACCGCAGCGTCGGCTGTGGCGGTTGCAGCGTGCGAACGCATCAGTAACGGATGGCCAGCGTGAGGATGGCCGTGCGCCCCGGTGCCAGCGATGCGTAGTGCGATGCATATGCCTGGTTGAAGTACACCTTGTCGAACAGGTTCTGCACGTTCAGCTGCAGGCTGGTGTGCTTGTCGATGCGGTATGCGGCCATCGCATCAAAGCGCCAGTACGCCGGCACCCACTTCGGGTTGGCAGGGTTGGCGCTGCCCCACACCTTTGACACGTAATACGCGCCGCCGCCCAGCGTGAGTTTCGGCATCGGCTGATACGTCGTCCACAGGCTGAAGCTGTTCTTGGGCGTGTTGGGGAATTCGGTGCCGTTGGTGGCGCCAAAGGCCGCGCCTGCGCCACCGGCGTTGCGCAGCTCGCTCTTGAGGAACGTGTAGCCGCCGAACACCTGCCACGTGCTGGTGAGCGCGCCCGACCAGCCGAGCTCGAAGCCGTCCACGCGCTTGTTGCCGGCCATGGCGGCGGTTCCGTCCTGCAGCACGATGCGTGCGTTGGTGGTTTCGATGCGGAACACGGCGGCGGTGAGTGCCAGCTTGCTGTCGAGCACGTTCCACTTGGTGCCGAGTTCATAGGCACGATTCTTCTCAGGGGCGAGCACGTCGCCGCGATTGCCGGCGCGGTCCGGCGTGAGCGCGCTGGTATCGGCGCCCTGGCCTGCCACCGAGCCTGACGGGGTCGACGACGTGCCATACGCCAGATAGATGCTACCGTTCTGCGCGGGCTTGAAGACGAGGCCCAGTTGGTAGTTCAGCAGGTTGTCGTCGCGCGAGAAGCTGGAGCGCACACCTTGCGCGTTGGCCGACGTGGTGGCCGATGCGGAATAGCGGTCGTAGCGCAGGCCGCCGTTGACCTGCCAGCGTGGCGACAGCTCGATGGTGTCGAACACGTAGGCCGACTGCGTGCGCACCGTTGTCTGCGCCGGGTTGTTGTTGAGCGTGATGCTGCCAGTCCACGGGTCATTCGGGTTCGGGTTGAACAGGCTCGTGCAGTTGTAGCCGCCTGCCGCACCAATGCCGTTCGGGCAGCGGTTGCTGCCGGTGGCGACGGTGTAGGCGTCGTTGCTGCTGCGCTCGCGCGAGAACTCCAGCCCCGCCGCATAGCTGTGCTTGAGGCCGCCGGTTTCGAACTTGCCCGTCGCTTCGGTTTGGTTGGCGACGGTGTTGGCAATCGAATACCGCGAGTTGGTGCGGCGCCAGACCATGCCGTAGTAGATGTTGCCCTGGCTGTCGTCAGGCTGGGTCCAGATGTAATCCTGGCTGGTGCGCGCCACGCGCGTGGTGTTGCGCAGCTTGAGCGCGCTCGACACGTCATGCTCCAGCGTCAACGTGCCCATGTCGACGCGGTCGCGGCGGAAATCGCGCGCCAGGCCGTAGTACACGTTGCGGTCGACATTCACGGGCGCGCCGTCGCCGGGGCCGAACAGTTGGGGGCGGCCATCGGTGCGGCGGTTGAAGGTGCCGTTGTTGTAGGGGATGCCGGTGTCGGGCGTGTCGTTCGACTGCAGGTGGTAGTACGACAGCGTGGCGCGCGTGGGCGTGCCCAGCCCGAAGGCGATGGACGGTGCGATGCCCCAGCGGCTGAAGCTCGTCACGTCGCGGCCGGCCACGCCGGCGTCGTGGTACATCGCGTTCAGGCGGAAGGCCGCGTGCTCGCCGATCTGGTAATTGCCATCGGCCGTGGCGCGCTTGTACGCCGCGTTGCCCACCGACAGCGTGCCCTCGGTGAAGTGCTCCAGCTTGGGTGTCTTGCTGACGATGTTGATTGCCCCGCCCGCCGAGCCGCGCCCTTCATACGCGCCCGACGGCCCCTTGATGACTTCCACCGATTCCACGTTGAACATCTCGCGCGATTGCGCGCCGATGTCGCGCAGCCCGTCGAGGAAGGTGCTGGCCTGCGCGTCGTAGCCACGGATGAACGGGCGATCGCCTACGGGGTTGCCGCCTTCACCGGCACCAAACGCAATGCCGGGCACCGTGCGCAGCGCTTCGGTGAGGGTGACGGAGCCCGTGTCCTGCAGCACCTCGGCCGGGATCACCGTGACCGACTTGGGCGTGTCGAGCAGCGGCGCGGTGAACTTGCCACCCGAGGCCTCATCGGGCTTGTAGCTGCTGCTGCCGGTCACGGTCTGCTCGGGCAGAGTGGCCGTCACGGCGTCTTTCCTGGTGTCTGCGATGGCTGGCGCGGAGGCTACGGCAAAGCTCATCGCCCCGGTCAGGTATCCCACCACCGAATGTTCGGCTCGCTTGCGTTCGGTCTGTGCTGCTTGCATGGCTGAAGGCTGCTCCCCTGAAAAGGTTGGTTACAATTTTGATGTAAATGAGAATTGTTATCGTTTACGGGTGGGGAAGTCAATGCATGGGCGGTCGCTTTCCTTACGGAAGACGGCAACTGTCCGACAAATCAGTGGGTGATGCGTGCTGGGCGAGGGGTGTCCGGGGCGGCAGAACGCCGCCTCCGTGGGGGTGCGCGCCGAGGGACGCGTCAGTCGCGGTTGTGGATCAGCTCGTGTTCGACCGTGGCCGCACCCGCCTTGACCAGTGCGGCGATGGTGGCATCGAGCAATGCGATCATCGACTGGCTCGGAAAGAAGCGCGCCTGCAGGCGCGACATCAGGCTGGTCTGCGTGAACCACGCGAACAGCGCGCCGTGCGACAGCGCTTGCTGCTCCAGCAGCTTGAACTTCACCAGCACGCGGATGGCGTGCAGCGCGTTGCGTTCCGGATCGGCACGCAGATACGCGAGGCGCCCGAGCGATACGTCAATGGCGGCGTTGACGCTGGCGAACGGGCGGCCATGCCCTGGAATCACCACGCGCGCATCGAGCTGCCCAATGCGCTCGAGAATGGCCTGCTGCTCGGCAAAGCCGCTCTCACCTTCGAGCTCGGGAAAGATCACGCCAAAGCCGCGCTCCCACAATGCATCGGCGGACATCAGCACGCGCGTGTCGGGGCTGTAGAGGATGACCGCGTGCGGATCATGCCCCGGCGCACCAATGACCTGCCAGTCGAAGCTGCCCAGGCGTACGGTCATGCCGTCGGCCAGGCTGGCATCGGCGTCGCTGCCGGGCAGCGTGAAGCGCGCGCATTCCTGGCCGGTGGGGCCGTAGCTGAGGGCGTCCGTGTCCCAGCGGCGCACGTCGTCGACTTGAGCGGCGGGCACGCGGGTGTGGCAGCCGTACAGTGCCTGTAGCGCCGCGTTGCCGCCGCAGTGATCGGAGTGCAGGTGCGTGTTCAGCAGACGGCGCAGCGGCTTGCCTTGCAGCGCGTGCTGCACCAGCGCGACGGTCTGCGGGGCGTGCGTGAGATAGCCGGAATCGACCAGCGCACAGCCACCGTGCGCGTCGTCATCGAAGAAGAGGATGTTGTTGGACGACAGCCAGCCGCGCTCGAACACGCGCATCGAATCCGGCAAGGTGATGATGTCGTGTTCGGCCACGGCGTGGTGAGGTCAGGCGCTGCGCGTGTCGTTGAGCCACGCGCACGCGCGCTCGGGCAAGGTCTGCCACACGGCCAGGCGTGCAGCGTCACTCATGGTCGACCACGCGGCAATCTCGTCGATCGTGCGCATGCAGCCGATACACAGGCCGCGCGCATCGTTCATCTTGCACACGCTGATGCAGGGCGACGTGACCGGCTGCGCGCGTTCGGCCTGCGCGCGGCTGTTGCGCAGCTTGCCGAGCGAAAGCTTGAGTTGGGCGCGTGTGCAGGTGTCCATCGGCGCTTGGTCAATCGCGCTGGGCGATGTCGGCCACGGGTGCGCCGGTCATCGCTTCCAGCTCTGCGGGCGTGAGGTTGAACACCGCGTGCGGATGGCCAGCGGCGGCCCACACGCTGTCGTACTGGAAGAGGTCTTGATCGAGCAACATGACCGGTTTGACCGCATGGCCGACCGGGCACACGCCGCCGATGGCGTAGCCGGTCTTCTCGCGCACGAACTTGGCATCGGCCTTGGCCAGGGCGCCCACGTGCGCGGAAACCTTTGCCTCGTCGACACGATTGGTGCCGCTGGCGATCACCAGCACCGGCACGTCGTCTTCTGCGCGGCGGAAGATGATCGACTTGGCGATCTCCGCCACCGAGCAGCCCAGGCCAGCGGCCGCTTCGGCAGACGTCTTGCCAGTGGCCGGCAGCATCACGATGGCTTTCTCATAGCCGAGCGTGCGCAGGTGGTCGGCCACGCGCTGGGCAGATTCGGGCAGGGGGGCGTTGGTGTCGGTCACGGTCATCGTCGTTGTTCTTGGTGAGGGGTCAGATGCAGGCCTGGGCGATCTGGTCCTGCAGCTTGAGCAGCAGGGCGCGGCCTGCGCGCGAGGCGGTCGGACGGCCAATGGCTTGCGAGATGAAGTCACCCGCCAGCACCACCTTGTCCAGATCGATGCCGGTGCGGATGCCCAAGCCATGCAGCAGGTACAGCACGTCTTCGGTGGCGACATTGCCGGTCGCGCCCTTGGCGTACGGGCAGCCGCCCAGCCCCGCCACCGACGCGTGGAAGATGTTGATGCCCACTTCCAGGCTGGCGAGGATGTTTGCCAGCGCCTGCCCATACGTATCGTGGAAATGGCCCGAGAGACGGTCGATCGGGAACGTGGCCGCAGCGGCTTCCATCACGGTCTTCACGCGCCCGGCGGTGCCCACGCCGATGGTGTCGGCAATGTCGATCTCGTCGCAGCCGAGGTCTGCCATGCGTTTGATCACGTCGACCACGGCAGACACCGGCACCTCGCCCTGATACGGGCAGCCCAGCGCGCACGAGATCGACCCGCGCACGCGAATGCCCGCATCCTTCGCAGCCTTGGCCACCGGCACAAAGCGCTCGATCGATTCGGCAATCGAGCAGTTGATGTTCTTCTGCGCGAAGGCCTCGCTGGCTGCGCTGAAGATCACGATCTCATCCGCACCTGCGGCGGCTGCGCCCTCGAAGCCCTTCATGTTGGGCGTGAGCACCGAATACAGCGTGCCCGGCCGGCGCTGGATGCGCGCCATCACCTCGGCGCCGTCGGCCATCGCCGGCACCCACTTGGGCGACACGAACGACGCGGCTTCCACGTTGACGAAGCCAGCGTCCGACAAGCGGTTCACCAGCTCGACCTTGGTGTCGGTCGAGACCGGCGCCTTCTCGTTCTGCAGACCGTCGCGCGGGCCGACTTCGACCACCTTCACAAAATGCGGGAATGCCATCTCAGTAACCTCGTTGCAGATCGACGATGCCGACAATCGGCTCGCCAGCTTCCAGCGCGCGGATCTTGCGCGCGATCTGGGCAATGCTTACTTCGCGCAGCGTCAGCGCCGAAATGTGCGGCGTGATGTGGATGCGCGGTTCGGTCCAGAAAGGGTGATCGGCGGGCAGCGGCTCCTTGCGGAACACGTCGAGCGCCGCGCCGGCAATGTGCCCGCTGCGCACGGCGGCCAGCAAGTCGTCTTCCACCAGATGCTTGCCGCGCGCGACGTTGATGACGAATGCGCCCGGTGCGAGCTGCGCGAGCAGCTTGGCGTCGATTACGTTTTCAGTGTCTGTGGTGAGCGGCAGCACGTTCACCAGCACACGCGTGCCGGAGAGGAAGCCGGGCAGCGCATCGGCCCCCGCGCGGCAGTCGATGCCATCGATGCTCTTGGCCGAACGGCTCCAGCCACGTACCGGAAAGCCGAAACCCGCCAGCGTGTGCGCGATGTGCGTGCCGAGCACGCCCAGGCCCAGCACGCCGACGACAAAGTCCTCGCGCTTGAACGGCTTGAGGAAGCGCCACATCTTGGCTTGCTGCTGGCGTTCGTATTCGTCCAACCGGCGGAAGAAGCGCAGCACGGCATGCGTGACGTACTCGCCCATCTGTGCGGCCATGCCGGCGTCGTCCAGGCGCACGATCGGCAGGCCGTCAGGAATGGCATCCGGCGATTGGGCGCGCAGGCCCAGGATGGCATCCACGCCCGCACCGAGGTTGAACACCGCGCGCAAATCCTGGCGCCCCCGCAGCATGTCGGCAGGCGGCTGCCAGACCACGGCGTAATCAGCATCCTGCGCCGCACCTTGTTCCCACACCGACAGCCGCGCCTCAGGCAGCGCCTGCGCAAAACCATCGAGCCAGGGTTGGGGCTTGCCGTCGGGCGTGTAGATCTGGATGTGCATGTGGGGCAACTTCAGGTTCTTGGTTGACGTATACGTCAAGCAGTGTAGCAGGGGCCACCAAAGCGCGCGGTGTCCAGCTTTACCGTCACTCCGCCGGCTTGAACGCCAACAACTGCACGCCTTCCGTCACCTGATCGCCCACGCCGTACAGCACGGATTCGACCACACCGTCGGCAGGGGCCGTGAGCGTGTGTTCCATCTTCATGGCTTCCATGACGACCAGCGGCGCGCCCTTGGTGACGGTCTGGCCCGGCGTGGCGAGCACGGCGATGACCTTGCCGGGCATCGGTGCGGTGAGCTTGCCGCCTTCGTCGTCGGCCTCACCGGCGTGGGCGAGCGGGTCGTGGCGCTCGAGCGTCCAGTGTGCGCCGCCGGTGAAAACGTGGAAGGCATCGCCATCGGCATGCACCTGCCCGGTGGCCTTGTGCGAGCCGAGGGCGACGGTGAAGGTCTCGCCGTGGCGTTGCGTGGTGAAGGGTGCGTCGGCGCCGTTGGTTTTCAAACGTGTGCCGTCACGGCCATAGACGAGCGTGGCGTCGATGGATTGATCGCCGTGCGTGAAATTTAGCGTGCGTTCAGCCGCGCCATTGAGGCGCCAGCCGCTGCCGCGTGCCCATGGGGAGTGTGGATCGCGCGTGTCGGTGCGCAGGCTGCGTGCCTCGCGTGCCAGCAGCGCGGCCACGGCCAGGGCGATGGCGTCTTGCGGTACTTGCGGCGCAGCGGGGAACAGTGTGTCGTGGTTGCGCGCGATCAGTCCCGTATCCAGATCGGCCGTCGCAAACGGCTTCGATGCCACCAGGCGACGCAGGAACGCCACGTTGGACGACAGCCCAACCAGATGGAAACTGCCCAGCGCCTGCAGCATGCGAGCGAGCGCTTCTTCACGGTCGCGGCCCCAGACGATCAGCTTGGCGATCATCGGGTCGTAGTAGGGGCTGATGGCGTCGCCTTCGCGCACGCCGGCGTCGATGCGAATGGCTGCCGGTTCGCCACTGGCTTGCGCGCCCACGGTGAACTCCACCGCCGCTGGCGTGCGCAGCACCTTCAGCGTGCCGATGGAGGGCAGGAAATCGCGGTCGGGGTTCTCGGCGTAGATGCGTGCTTCGAGCGCATGGCCGTGGATGTGCAGCTCATCTTGCGAGCGCGGCAGCGGCTCGCCGGAGGCCACGCGCAATTGCCATTCGACGAGGTCTTCGCCTGTGATCATTTCGGTGACAGGATGCTCGACCTGCAGGCGCGTGTTCATCTCCATGAAGTAGAACGTGCCGTCTTCATCGACGATGAACTCGACCGTGCCGGCGCCCACGTAACCGACGGCGCGTGCGGCGGCCACCGCGGCCTCGCCCATGGCGCGGCGGCGGTCCAGCGTCATGCCGGGGGCCGGGGCTTCTTCCAGCACCTTCTGGTGGCGGCGCTGCACGGAGCAGTCGCGCTCGAACAGGTAGACGGCATCGCCAAAGCTGTCGGCGAAGACCTGGATTTCGATATGGCGCGGGCGTGTGAGGTACTTCTCGATCAGCACGCGGTCGTCGCCAAAGCTGCTCGAGGCTTCACGCTTGACGGAGGCGAGCGCGGCTTCGAACGCATCGCCCGATTCCACCACGCGCATGCCCTTGCCGCCGCCGCCGGCGCTGGCCTTGATGAGCACGGGGTAGCCGATGCGGTCGGCCTGCGTGCGCAGGAAGGCGGCGTCCTGATTGTCGCCGTGGTAGCCGGGGACGAGCGGCACGCCGGCCTTCTCCATCAGTGCTTTCGCGGCGCTCTTGCTGCCCATGGCTTCGATGGCGGAGGCCGGTGGGCCGACGAAGATGATGCCGGCTTCTGCGCAGGCCTTGGCGAAGGTTTCGTTTTCTGACAGGAAGCCGTAGCCGGGGTGGACGGCTTGGGCGCCCGTGGCGAGTGCGGCTTCGAGGATGCGGTCGGCGCGCAGGTAGCTGTCGCGGGCGGCGGGCTCGCCGATGTGGATGGCTTCGTCGCAGGCGGCGACGTGGCGGGCGTTGGCGTCGGCATCCGAGTAGACCGCGACGGTGCGGATGCCCAGCTTGCGGCAGGTGGCGGCGACTCGGCAGGCGATTTCGCCTCGGTTGGCGATGAGGAGCTTAGTGATCATGGTGTTGGTACGTCTCCTGGTTTTGTTTTTGCACTTGTGGTGCATCCCTGGTTTCATCCCCTGCCGGGGCTGAGTCACTTTCTTTGTCTTGCCAAAGAAAGTAACCAAAGAAAGGCGCGCCCGAGATGGCGACCCCTTCCTTGAATTTGTGTAACCGTGCGGAGAGGGAGGCAAACTCGCTTCGCTCAGACAAGCCTCCCTCTTTTTTCCGCCCGCTTACACAAATTCAAGGCGCCATCTAGGGCAGGAACGTCAACGGCCAAACCGTTGGTGTGCGTGTCCCGTCAGGCTCTTGTTTGTTGCTGTGTGCTGCTTCGCTTCGCTCGCTGTCTCCAACTGGTTTTGCTCGCTTCGCTTCGCGTCTTGCCGCGTACCTACTACTGCGTGTGTGCTTCGATGGTTTGGCGGTTGGAGCCCTTGATGGCGCCTTGAATTTCTGTTGCAAGGAGGAAAAAGGAAGGGGAACTGTCTGAGCGAAGCGAGTTTTCCCCTTCCCCTCCTTGCGACATAAATTCAAGGGGAAGTCGCCATCTCGGGCGCGCCTTTCTTTTGCTTACTTTTCTTTGGCAAGACAAAGAAAAGTGAGTCAGCCCCGGCAGGGGATGAAACAAGGGATGGACCACAAGCAAAAAAACCATCCCTACTCAAACGCATCAATCGGCAGGCGTAATGTCGATATGGCAATGCGAAGAATGCGAGTGCCCAGCATCAGCACTTTGATGCAGATGATCCTGCACCTCCACCCGCATCCCCAACCGCGCAAGCAGCTTGCGATCCGCATCCGCTTCCGGGTTATCCGTCGTCAGCAGCTTCTCGCCATAGAAGATCGAATTCGCCCCCGCCATAAAGCACATCGCCTGCAGCGCATCGTCCATCGCCTCGCGGCCAGCAGACAAACGCACCATCGCCTTGGGCATCGTGATCCGCGCCACGGCAATCGTCCGCACAAAATCAAACGGGTCCAGTTCCTCATTCCCCGCCAGCGGCGTGCCTTCCACCTTCACCAGGTTGTTGATCGGCACCGAATCCGGATACGGCTCCATGTTCGCCAGCTCGGCAATCAGCCCCGCACGCTCGTGCACCGATTCCCCCAGCCCGACGATGCCGCCGCAGCACACATTGATGCCGGCATCACGCACGTGCTCGAGCGTGTCGAGACGATCCTGATACGTGCGCGTGGTGATGATCTCGCCGTAGAACTCGGGTGCGGTGTCGAGGTTGTGGTTGTAGTAGTCCAGCCCCGCATCCTTCAACTGCGCAGCCTGCTCCTGCTTGAGCATGCCCAGCGTCACGCACGTCTCCAGCCCCATCGCCTTCACGCCGCGCACCATGTCGGCCACGGCATCGAGTTGATGCGGCTTCGGGTTGCGCCACGCGGCGCCCATGCAGAAGCGGCTCGCGCCGTTTTGCTTGGCGCGCGATGCGGCTTCCAGCACTTCGTCGATCGGCATCAGCTTTTCAGCCTCAACACCGGTGTCGTAGCGCGCCGATTGCGGGCAGTACGAGCAATCTTCCGGGCAGCCGCCGGTCTTGATGGACAGCAGCGTCGAGAGCTGCACCGCATTCGCATCAAAGTTGGCGCGGTGCACCTGCTGTGCCTGGAACAGCAGGTCATTGAACGGCAGTGCGAACAGCGCTTCGATGGCTTCGCGGCTCCAGCGCGCATCGGGCGCCTGACCTGGCGTGACAGGCGCTTTGGCGGCGTTCGGAACGAAGTTGAGCGGAGTGGATTGCATGAGGACTTCCTTCAATCGAATCTTGATGCGTGGTTTTGTAGTGATGCGGGTCAGGCCGGCAGCAGCCAGTTCGGGCGGCGCTTGCCCAGAAAACTTTGCACGCCTTCGCGGCCTTCATCGGAGGCGCGAATGGCGGCGATGCGATCGGCAGTATCCGCCAGCAATGCGTCGTTGATGGGCGCGCCGGACACTTCGCGCACGAGGCGCTTGCTCTCGCGCACGGCGTTCGGGCTGTTGGCAACGAGTGCGGCGGTGATGTCGCTCACCTTCGCGTCGAGCGTGTCGGCGTTCACGAGTTCATGCACGAGGCCCAGGCGATGCGCCTCGGCGGCGGAGAAGCGCTCAGCAGTGATGAAGTAGCGGCGCGACGCTTGCTCCCCCAACGCGCGAATCACATACGGGCTGATGGTCGCCGGAATCAACCCGAGCTTGGCTTCCGACAGGCAGAAGTTGGCCGTCTCCACCGCCACCACGATGTCACATGCGGCGACCAGGCCGACGCCGCCGGCATACGTGTCGCCCTGCACGCGCGCGATCACGGGCTTCGGGCACGTGTAGATGGTGCGCAGCATCTCGGCCAGCCGCAGGGCATCGGCGCGGTTCTCGTCATCCGAGTAGCCGGCCATTTTCTTCATCCAGTTCAGGTCGGCACCTGCGCAGAATGCGGGGCCGTTGCCCGACAGGACGATGGCGCGCACGCTGGGTTCATCGGCCAGTGCGCGAAACGCGCCAGTCAACTCGGCGATGACCGTCTCGTTGAACGCGTTGCGCACGTCAGGCCGGTTGAGCGTGAGCGTGGCGACGGCGCCGTGTTGCGAGAAGGCGAGGGTCTCGAAGGAGGCGTTCATTCGGGGTCCTTGTTGGTGTCGGCCTTGGGGTCGTCTGCGCCAGAGGCTTCGGCGCCACTGCCTGTGGCCGTTTGCACAGGGCTGACTGGACCTGCGGGCAGGCCGAGTTCGCGCAGGAAGGCGTCGACCTGCGGCAGCCAGATGGCCAGGCCCGCATGGCTGGCAAACATGCCGTGCGAGTCGTTTTTGAACTTGCCGAAATCCACCAGCCGCGCCTTGCCACCGGCGCGGCTGTAGGCGGCAAACATGTCTTCCGGCATCGGCCTGGGCCAGTAGCTGTCGTTGTCGCCGTAGAACCAGAGCGACGGGTAACGCGCTTGCCGCCCGTATGTTTCGAACGCGCGTACGAGGTTGCCTTCCCAGTCGACGCAGGTGTCGTTGCGCAGGCCGCCGGCAAAGTTCACCAGGCCCCGCACGCCCGGGTAGGCCATGGTGCCGAAGGCCAGCGTGGTCAGGCCGCCGTGCGACTGGCCCATGACGACGATGCGGTCGCGGTCCACGTACGGCTGCTGCGTCATGTAATCGAGCGTGGCCACCACGTCCTCGGCCTGGACGATGCCGTTGGCTTCAACGTTGCAGCCGCTGCCGATATAGGCGCCGCCGGATCGGGAGAAACCCTGCCGCATCGGGATGACCACCACGTAGCCGCGCGCGACCAGCGCCGCGGCCTGCTCGCTGTACCGTGCGCGCGCCTGGAACGATGCCTTGCCGCGCGCCTTGCCGTGGTTGAGCACGATGAGCGGGAACGGGCCGTCGCCGGCCGGCTTGTAGATCGTGGTTTCCAGCTTGATGGTGAAGATGCCCGCAGACTTGGGCACGTCTACCACCGTCTCGCTCATGCCGGATGGCCCGGCTGCGGCTGCTGGCTCACTTGCATGCGCGGCAGCGAGCAGCAGTGCGCAGCCAGCGGCTGCCCATGCACTGCGCCACGTTCGCGCGGACTTCCTGTTCACTGCAAATTCCATTTTTTTCGTTGGGCGGCCCGCTTACATGCGGAACACGCCGAAGTTCATGTCGCCGATCGGTGCGTTCAGGCTGGCCGACAGGCCCAGGCCCAACACGGTGCGCGTGTCGGCCGGGTCGATCACACCATCGTCCCACAGACGCGCGCTGGCGTAGTACGGATGCCCCTGGCGTTCGTATTGATCGCGGATCGGTGCCTTGAAAGCGGCTTCTTCATCCGCGCTCCACTGGCCGCCCTTGGCCTCGATGCCGTCGCGGCGCACGGTAGCGAGCACGCTGGCGGCCTGCTCGCCGCCCATCACCGAGATACGCGCGTTCGGCCACATCCACAAAAAGCGCGGCGAATACGCCCGCCCGCACATGCCGTAGTTGCCCGCCCCAAACGAGCCGCCGATGATGACCGTGAACTTGGGCACCTGTGCCGTCGCCACCGCCGTCACCATCTTGGCGCCGTTCTTGGCGATGCCCTCGTTCTCGTACTTGCGCCCGACCATGAAGCCGGTGATGTTCTGCAGGAAGACCAGCGGAATCTTGCGCTGGCAGCACAGCTCGATGAAGTGCGCGCCCTTGAGCGCAGCCTCGGAGAACAGGATGCCGTTGTTGGCGATGATGCCCACCGGGTAACCCCAGATGCGCGCAAAGCCGCAGACGAGCGTGGTGCCGTAGCGCGCCTTGAATTCGTCAAAGGCGGAATCATCGACGATGCGGGCGATGACTTCGCGCACGTCGAACGGCTTGCGCGTGTCGGTGGGGATCACGCCATACAGCTCTTCTGCCGGATAGCGCGGCTCAACCGGCGCATGAATCTGTACCTGGTCCGGCTTGCGGCGGTTCAGGTGCGCGACGATGCTGCGGGCCTGGGCCAGCGCGTGCGAATCGTTATTGGCAAAGTAGTCCGCCACGCCCGACAGCCGCGTGTGCACATCGGCACCGCCCAGGTCTTCGGCGCTCACCACTTCACCGGTGGCAGCCTTCACCAGCGGCGGGCCCGCCAAAAAGATCGTGCCCTGTTCCTTGACGATGATCGACTCATCGCTCATGGCCGGCACATACGCGCCGCCCGCCGTGCACGAGCCCATCACCACCGCGATCTGCGGAATGCCCTTCGACGACAGGTTCGCCTGGTTGTAGAAGATGCGGCCGAAGTGATCGCGGTCGGGGAAGACGTCGTCCTGGTTCGGCAGGTTGGCGCCGCCCGAGTCGACCAGGTACACGCAGGGCAGGTGGTTCTGTTCGGCAATCTCCTGCGCGCGCAGGTGCTTCTTCACCGTCATCGGGTAATACGTGCCGCCCTTGACCGTGGCGTCGTTGCAGACGATCACGCATTCCTGCCCCGAGATGCGGCCGATGCCGGTGATGATGCCGGCGCCCGGTGCTGCGTCGTCGTACATGCCATACGCCGCCAGTTGCGAGAACTCCAGGAACGGCGTGCCAGGGTCGAGCAGTTGCTGCACGCGATCGCGCGGCAGGAGCTTGCCGCGCGCGAGGTGCTTGGCGCGGGCGTCGTCACCGCCGCCCTGGGCGATGCGGGCCACCTTGTCGCGCAAATCGGCGACGAGGGTGCGCATGGCATCGGCGTTGGCCTTGAAGTCTTCGGCACGGGGGTTCAGCTTGGTGTCTAGCGTCGGCATGGCAGCGATGCGGAAAATGCAGCGAGGTTCAATCGGAGAAGGTGCCGTCGACGTACAGCCAACGGCCCTCAGGGGATTCAGCGCCGCTGGCGTCCAGGCGGACGAAGCGGCTGGTTTCATGCAGGCGATGCGCGCGGCCGCCCACCTTGTAGCGCGCGACGAATTCCACTGTCGCATGCGTGGCGTCTTGCGGTACGTGGCGTTTCACGTCCAGGCCCAACCAGCGCGTGGCGGCGGCGTCTGCCTCGGTCGTTTCCAGATCGGCGGGGCAGGTGGACGGATGCCACGTGCTGCGCAGATATGCGGTGTTGCCCAGCACATAGGCGCTGTAGCGCGAGCGCATGAGCAACTCGGCCGTGGCCGGCACCGCCTCGCCCGCGTGGAAGGGGCCGCAGCAGCGCACATAGTCGCCACCGCCGCAGGGGCAGGCGTCATTCGGGCCGATGGGCTTGGCTTGGGGCGCGGACATCAGGCCAGCAGATCCGGCAGTTCGCGCATGTCGGTAAACGTGCGCGTGGCGCCGGCGGCAATCAGCGGGCCCGGCGCGTTGCGGCCGGCGTAGGCCAGCACCGTCATGCCGGCGGCGTGGCCGGCGGTGACGCCCGTGGGGCTGTCTTCGATCACCAGACAACGCGACGGCGAGACCCCCAGGCTGCTGGCAGCCAGCAGATACACATCGGGCGCGGGCTTGCTGCGTTCGACCTCGGTGGCCGAGAAGATGCGCACGTCCGTCGGCCGGAAGTGCTCGATCAACCCGGTGCGATTGAGTTGCAGCTCCACCTTCGTGCGATCGGCGCCCGAGGCCACGGCCATCGGCAGGCCCAGCCTGGAGAGCACATCAATGGCGTGCGCGATATGCGGCACGGCCTCCACTTCGGCTTCGAGCAGCACATTGCGGCGCGCATGGAAGGTGGACAACCAATTGGGCGGCAGCGGCGCGCCCCGCATCTCGGCAATCGCGTCCAGCTCTTCTCGAATGGCTTTGCCAAGGAAGCGCTTGATCGAATCTTCCTGGCTGATGTTGATGCCGAGCTCGGTCAGCATCTCCCAGATCAACCGGTTGACAAGGGGTTCGCTGTCGACCAGCACGCCGTCGCAATCGAAGAGGATGGCGTCAAAGCGCGGGTGGCGCGGTTCGGTCGAGGCGGGTTGAGAGACTGCAGTCATGCTTGTGTCGTTGGTGGGTTGTTACCGGCGGTCCATGTGTCGGCTGCCTTCAGATACGTCCATCGCGCAGCAACGCTTCGATCTGATCAAAGCGGTCGAAGCCCCAGAACGGTTCGCCGTCGACGATCACATACGGCGAGCCGAACACGCCGCGCGACATGGCCAGGTCGATCTCGGCCTTGAGCTGGTCCTTGATCTGCTGGCTGCTCGCGCCGGCATTGAGCGCAGCGCCGTCGATGCCCATGGTGTCGGCGATCTTCATCACCTCGGTCGGCTCGCCGATGTTGACGTCATCGACAAACAGACCGCGATATACCGCGCGTGCGAAGTCGATGGCGCGGTCGCCGCCGTGGTGGTCGTGCACCCACAGCGTGGCGCGCGCGGCGTATTGCGTGGGCAGCGGGAAGTGCGTCGGCCGGCGGTATTCGATGCCGTTGAAGCGCGCGGTGCGCTCGAAGTCGCGCCACGCATAGTCGCCCTTGAGCGGGAGCTGCGGTAGGGGAGCGCTGCCGGTGGTCTTGAACACGACGCCCAGCAGAATCGGGTGCCAGGCCGTGGCCCGGTTGTACTGCTTGGCGAGCTCCTCCACGCGCGTGCTGGCGAAATAGCCGTACGGCGATGAGAAGTCGAAGTAGAAATCGATGGCCCCGTTCATGATGTGCTCCCCTGTTGTCGTGCTGCGGCTTTCCAACAAGCGCCTACGCCAGCGCGCGGGCGATCAGGATCTTCTGGATATCGCTGGTGCCTTCGTAGATCTGGCACACGCGCACGTCGCGGTAGATGCGTTCCACCGGGAAGTCGCTCACGTAGCCGTAGCCGCCGAAGACCTGGATGGCGTCGGAGCACACGCGCTCGGCCATTTCGCTGGCATTGAGCTTGGCCATGGCCGCTTCCTTCAGGCACGGCAGGCCCGCGTCTTTCAGGCTGGCGGCGTGCCACACCATCTGCCGCGCCACGTCGATGCGCGTGGCCATCTCCGCCAGGCGGAACTGCACCGCCTGGTGCGCAAACAGCGGCTGGCCGAAGCTCTCGCGCTCCTTGGCATACGCCAGTGCGGCTTCGAAGGCGGCGCGCGCCATGCCCACGCTTTGCGAGGCAATGCCGATGCGCCCGCCTTCCAGCCCCGACAGCGCCATCTTGTAGCCCGCGCCTTCTTCGCCAAGCAGGCAATCGGCGGGGATGCGACAGTCTTCGAACACGATCTGCGCCGTGTCGGAAGAGTGCTGGCCGAGCTTGTCTTCCAGCCGCGCAACGATGTAGCCCGGCGTCTTGGTCGGCACCAGGAACGCGCTGATGCCGCGCTTGCCCGCTGCCTTGTCGGTCACGGCCATGACGATCGCCACGTCGGCATGCTTGCCGCTGGTGATGAACTGCTTCACGCCGTTGAGGACCCAGTGGTCGCCATCCCGCGTGGCGGTGGTGCGCAGGGCCGAGGCATCGGAGCCGACGTGCGGCTCGGTCAGGCAGAACGCGCCGAGCATCTCGCCGCGCGCCAGCGGCACGAGCCACTGCTGCTTCTGCGCGTCATTCGCAAACGCCATCAGCATGCTGCACACGGGGCAGTTGTTTACGCTGATGACGGTGGAGGTGCCGCCATCGCCAGCGGCAATCTCTTCGAGGATGAGGGCGAGCGACAGGTAGTCGAGTCCCGCACCACCCAGCTCTTCCGGCACGGCCACGCCATACGCACCCAGTTCGCCGAGCTGACGGTGCACGTCTTTCGGGAACGTGCCATCGCGGTCCCATGCAGCGGCGTGCGGCGTGATCGCCTCGCGCACGAAGGTGCGGATGGCGTCGCGGATCATTTCCTGTTCTTGTGTCAGTAGCATCGTTCCGCCCTCACCATGCGATGACGGTGCCGTCATAGTTGCGGAACCCACCGTTGTCGGCGCGCGTGGCGCCGGCAATCACGCGGCGGATGCCGGCCACGCTTTCCTGCACCGTGATGGCCGCGTCGGCGCCGCCCATGTCGGTCTGCACCCAGCCGGGGTGGAAGGTCAGGCACGTGGCGTTCTTCGCGTCGAGCGACAGCCCGCGCAGCGCGGCATTCGCCGCAGCCTTGCTGGCGCGATAGAGCCAGCCGCCGTTGCCCGTCATCTCGCCGATGCTGCCCATGCGGCTGGAGAGGATGGCCAGTACGCCACCCGTTTCATCCGCGCCATTGCGACCAGCTTCCACCATCGGCAGCACGGCTGGCAGCACGCCCATCGGGGCCCACACATTGGTATGCATCACGGCATCAAAGTCGGCCTGGCTGACGGGCACAGCGCCCTGCGTGCGCGGGCCGTAGATGCCCGCCACGTAGATCGCCACGTCCAGCGCCTCGCCGTCGAGCTTCCACGCGAGTCCGGCGACGGCGTTGGTGTCGGTCAGATCCAGCACGTGGGTCTCGGCGCCCAGCGTTTGCAGCGCCTGTGCGGCCTCTTGTGAGCGCACGGTAGCGATCACGCGCCAGCCGTCTGCACGGTACTGCTTGGCGGTTTCCAGGCCGATGCCGCGCGACGCGCCCAGGATGAGGGCGGTGCGCGTGCGGCGGGAGGTTGCGTTCGTCATCGCGCTGCCTTTTCCATTTCGTTCAGTACAGTTCGATGCCCACGGCGGTGGCTTCACCGCCGCCGATGCACAGGCTTGCCACGCCGCGCTTGCCGCCGCGGTGTTGCAGCGCGCCCAGCAGCGTGGCGATCACGCGTGCACCCGAAGCACCGATGGGGTGGCCGAGCGCACACGCGCCGCCGTTCACGTTCACCTTCTCGTGCGGGATGTGCAGGTCGTGCATGGCCGCCATCGGCACCACGGCAAACGCTTCGTTGATCTCGAACAGGTCGACGTTGTTGCTGTTCCAGTCGAGCTTCTTGAACAGCTTGTCGATGGCCGTGACCGGTGCGGTGGTGAACCAGCCCGGCGCCTGCGCGTGCGTGGTGTGGCCGAGCATCACTGCCAGCGGCGTGATGCCGAGCTGCTTCGCCGTGGACTCGCGCATCATCACCAGCGCGGCGGCGCCATCGTTGATCGACGAGGACGATGCGGCAGTCACCGTGCCGTCCTTCTTGAACGCGGGCTTGAGCGAGGGGATCTTGTCGACCTTGATGCGGCGCGGGCCTTCATCGGTGTCGATGACGGTGTCGCCGGTCTTGCTCGATACGGTCACGGGCGTGATCTCCCAGCGGAACGCACCGGATTCGGTGGCCTCTTGCGCGCGGCGCACTGACGTCATCGCGAAGTGGTCTTGTGCCTCGCGCGTGAAGCCGTACTTCTCGGCGCAGTCTTCGCCGAATGTACCCATGGCGCGGCCCTTGTCATACGCGTCTTCCAGGCCGTCGAGCATCATGTGGTCGTAGATCATGCCGTGGCCGATGCGGTAGCCGCCGCGGCCTTTCGGGATCAGGTACGGGGCGTTGGTCATGCTTTCCATGCCGCCTGCCACAACCACATCCAGCGACCCTGCGAGCAGGGCGTCGTAGGCATTCATCGCGGCGCGCATGCCCGAGCCGCACATCTTGTTGACCGTGGTGCAGCCGACCGACAGTGGCAGGCCGGCACCCAATGCGGCCTGGCGGGCCGGTGCCTGGCCTTGGCCTGCGGGCAGCACGCAGCCCATGATGACTTCTTCAATCTGTTCCGGCTTCAGGCCAGCGCGTTCGACTGCCGCGCGGATGGCTGCGGCGCCGAGTTGGGGAGCGGTCAGGCTGGCAAGTTCGCCCTGGAAGGCGCCCATTGGCGTGCGGGCGGCGGAGGCGATGATGATGCGGTCGGACATTGCGGTCTCCTGGTGTGCTTCGACATGGTTCTGCACTTGTGGTGCAGGTTGATGTGTCTCTTGCTTTGGGGTTTGTGTTTTGTGGTGCATCCCCCGTTTCACCCCCTGCCGGGGGCACTCACTTTCTTTGTCTTGCCAAAGAAAGTCAGCAAAGAAAGGCGCGCCCAAGATGGCGACACCCTCCTTGAATTTGTGTAACCGGGCGGAGACGGGGAAAACTCGCTGCGCTCAGACAGTTCCCCGTCTTTTTTCCGCCCGCTTACACAAATTCAAGGCGCCATCTAGGGCAGGGTACGGCCACACCATCTGTGGGCTGCCCCGTGGCGCTGTGTTTCTTGCTTCTATCGAAGCCCAAAGCGTCAACCTCGGGCCTCCAAGAGCCGGCGCTGACTCTCAAAGACTCAACATTGGGACTCAAGAGAGCCAGCGCCGAGTCTCAAAGCATCAGCGTCGGGCCTCCAAGAGCCGATGCTGACTCTCAAAGAGCCGGTGCTGACACCTAAAGACCCAACACCGGGACTCAGGAGAGCCAGCGCCGAGTCTCGAAACGTCAGCGTCGGGCCTCCAAGCGCCGATGCTGACTCTCAAAGCGCCGGCGCTGACTCCCAAAGCGCCGCCACCGGGATTCACAGAGCCGGTGCCGAGGGCTCCGCGACGGTGTGGCCGTACCTTGCCCTAGATGGCGCCTTGAATTTGTGTAAGCGGGCGGAAACAAGACGGGAAACTGTTTGAGCGAAGCGAGTTTTTCCCTTCCCCTCCCTGCGACATAAATTCAAGGAGTCTTTCGCCATCTCGGGCGCGCCTTTCTTTGCTGACTTTCTTTGGCAAGACAAAGAAAGTGAGTCAGCCCCGGCAGGGGATGAAACCAGGGATGGACCACCAACAAAAACCCCCACCCCCTAACAACAAAAATCAAAACCCAACCGGCGTCGGCACACTCCCTTCCTTGCCATAGTTCTTCCAAGCCTCCGCCAACTGCGCATGCAGCTCCCCATTGGAGCTCGCCGCCATCCCCAGATTGCGCAACATCCCATCCTTCACGCCATAAATCCACCCGTGAACCGTCAGCGGCTGCCCGCGATCCCAGGCGTCCTGCACGATCGTCGTCAGGCACACGTTGTTCACCTGGTGGATCACATTCAGTTCACACAGCCGATCATGCTGATCCTGCTCGCGCACCACCGTGCCGAGATACGTCTCATGCTGTTCCGCCACATCCCGCACATGACGAATCCAGTTATCCGCCAGGCCGAAGCGCTGCTTGGTCAGTGCAGCCTTCACGCCAGAACACCCGTAGTGGCCCACCACGGTGATATGCCGGATCTTCAGCACCTCCACCGCAAACTGCAGCACCGACAGGCAGTTCAGATCCGAATGCACCACCACGTTGGCGATGTTGCGATGGACGAACACCTCGCCCGGCGGGAGGCCGATGATCTGGTTGGCAGGCACGCGCGAGTCCGAGCAGCCGATCCACAGGTACTCGGGGTTTTGCTGGTTGGCGAGCGCGGAGAAGAACGTCGGGTCTTCGGCGTTGACGCGCTCGACCCACTTCCGGTTGTTTTCAAAGAGCGCTTTGATGCGATTCGGCATGGTTTCCCGACGTGTTGAGAGAGTTAGGCGGCGGCGCGTTGCAGCGTTGTTGTTGCTTGTTCGGCTGCAACCTCTTGTGCGCCGGCGCCGTATCGGTTGACGAAGCGTTCGCTTGCGTCATACGCGTAGAAATCGTGCGTTTGTCCGGAGAGCAGGCGTTCCTTGTAGGACTGCCACATGGCCGGGTCGAAAAAATCTGCGTGGTGCTTGAGGAAGGCCGCCCGCACGCGCGGGTCGCCCAGCAGGAACGTGCCGTACGTCTCCGGAAAGATGTCGTGCGGGCCGACGCTGTACCAGACCTCGCCCGACATTTCCTCTTCTTCGTTGCGCGGCTGCGGCACTTTGCGCACGTTGCAGTCGGTGAGGTATTCGATCTCGTCGTAGTCATAGAAGACCACGCGGCCGTGGCGCGTCACCCCAAAGTTCTTGTACAGCATGTCGCCGGGGAAGATGTTCGCGGCGATCAGTTCCTTGATGGCGTTGCCGTATTCGACGATGCCGTGTTCGACCTGCGCATCGGTGCCTTCCTGCAGCCAGATGTTCAGCGGTGTCATGCGGCGCTCGATGTAGACGTGGCGGATGACGATTTCTTCTCCGCCGTCTTCGCCGCGCTGGTATTCGACCATCGACGGTGCGTGCTTCTCCAGCTCCTTGATGAGTTCTTCATCAAAGCGCGAGAGCGGGAAGGCCACGTCGGAATACTCCAGCGTATCGGCCATGCGGCCCACGCGGTCGTGCCGCTTGACGAGCTGGTACTTGCTCTTGATCAGCTCGCGCGTGGTTTCCTTGGGCGGCGGAAAGTAATCCTTGATGACCTTGAAGACGTACGGGTACGACGGCAGCGTGAACACCAGCATCACCAGGCCCTTGATCCCGGGCGCGATGATGAACTTGTCCGACGAGTGCTGCAGGTGGTGGAGGAAATCCCGGTAGAACAGGTTCTTGCCCTGCTTCTGCAGGCCGAGCGAGGTGTAGATCTCGGCGCGCGGCTTGCGCGGCATCAGGTCACGCAGGAAGGTCACGTACGCGGACGGAATCTCCATGTCCACCATGAAGTATGAGTGCGTGAACGAGAACAGGATCATCAACTGCTCGGGGCGCAGCAGCACGGTGTCCAGGCGCAGGGAGCCGTCGGCGTTGCGCATGATGGGCACGGCCAGCGGGTACGTCCTGTCGCCGTTGATCACGCGCCCGATGATGTACGCCGCCGTATTGCGGAAGAACAGCGACGACAGCACGTGGATCTGGAAATTCGGCGCAATGCGATAGTCGCCGAAGTGCTCGCCCACCGCGCGCACGAGGTAGCCGATATCGCGCCGCAGGTCTTCAAACGGGGCTTCGAGCTGGAAGTTGTGCACGATGCGTTCGAAGCAATCGCCCAGGCCGTCGCGTGAGCCGGGGTAGTAGGCGCGGTAGGTCGGCTTGGTGGGCGACTCCTCGTTCTCGATGTATTCCGTCGAGATGGCCGGCCGCACGAAGATGAAATCGTTGCTGAAATACGAGCGGTGCAGGATGCGCGTGCACACCGAGTTGAAGAAGGTCTCGGCCAGCTCCGGCTGATGATGGTTGGTCAAGAGGCCGATGTAGTGCAGCTTGATCTGGCGCCAGATTTCGTCGTCGATGTTCTCGGCGTCGTATTCGTCTTCCAGGATGACCGAGGCTTCGCGCACGCGCTCGTCGTAGTAGGCGATCCGGTCGCGCTGCAACTGCTGCATGCCGGCCCAGTCTCCACGCTCGAAGGCCGCCTTGGCCAGCACGCAGACCTCGCGGAACAAGCGGTAGTGCTTGTCGAAACCGTCGAGCATCGTGCGGGCGACGTCAAAGGCGATCTGCGAGGAGAGGAGCTTGGGGAAGTGGGACATGGCGTATGCGCGGGGGAGGGCGGGAAAGCGACAAGACCAGCAAACCAGGAAGACCTCGATTGTATGGCCTTGGCTGCCGTGTTCGCGTCCTGAAACCGTTCCGCCTCCTTATCCGTTTGGCTGAGGGCGCCGCGCCGCCAGCCTTGCCATCCGCGCCTTACATCGTTTCTGCGTACAGCTCCCGCCCGATCAGCATGCGGCGGATTTCCGACGTGCCGGCGCCGATCTCGTACAGCTTGGCGTCGCGCCACAGGCGGCCGACCGGGAATTCGTTGATGTAGCCGTTGCCGCCCAGGATCTGGATCGCTTCGCCGGCCATCCAGGTGGCTTTTTCGGCGGTGTAGAGGATCACGCCGGCGCAGTCCTTACGCACCTGGCGCACGTGGTCGCGACCCAGCGAATCGAGGTTCTTGCCAACGGTGTACAGGTACGCGCGGCAAGCCTGCAGCGTGGTGTACATGTCGGCCATCTTGCCCTGGATGAGCTGGAATTCGCCAATGCTCTGGCCGAACTGCTTGCGGTCGTGGATGTACGGCGTGACCACGTCCATGCACGCCTGCATGATGCCGATCGGGCCGCCGGAGAGCACGGCGCGCTCGTAGTCCAGCCCGCTCATCAGCACCTTGGTGCCGCCGTTTTCCTGGCCGAGGATGTTTTCCACCGGCACTTCCACGTTGTCGAACACCAGCTCGCCGGTGTGCGAGCCGCGCATGCCGAGCTTGTCCAGCTTCTGCGCCACCGAAAAGCCCCTCATGCCCTTCTCGACGAGGAACGCCGTCATGCCGCGCGCGCCCAGCTCGGGCTCGGTCTTGGCGTAGACGACCAGCACGTCGCAGTCGGGGCCGTTGGTGATCCACATCTTGGTGCCGTTGAGCACGTAGCGGTCGCCTTTCAGCTCCGCGCGCAGCTTCATGCTGACGACGTCCGACCCGGCATTCGGCTCGCTCATCGCCAGCGCCCCGACCCATTCGCCAGACACCAGCTTGGGCAAGTACTTGGCCTTCTGGGCCGGCGTGCCGTTGCGGTGGATCTGGTTCACGCACAGGTTCGAGTGCGCGCCATACGACAGGCCGACCGACGCCGACGCACGGCTGATCTCTTCCATGGCGATCATGTGCGCCAGGTAGCCCATGTTGGCGCCGCCGTACTCCTCGGCCACCGTGATGCCGAGCACACCCAGCTCGCCCATCTTGCGCCACGCGTCCATCGGAAACTGGTCGGTGCGGTCGATTTCACCCGCACGCGGTGCCAGCTCGCCCTGCGCCCAGTCGCGCACGGCCGAACGCAGCATCTCGATGTCTTCACCCAAATCGAATTTCAGGCCGGGCAGGTCAATCATGGTGGTCTCCTTGGGCGCGACCTTGCGAAAGGGGCCGCTGGTGTCTCTGGGTGAGGCCTGGCACCGTGAGGTGCGCGCCGCTTGTGGCAGACGCACCGGTGCCGGCAGGGTGTCGCGTATTGTATTGACGTTTACGTAAACGTCAATATGCGTCAACACCGTAAGGTTGCGGAATCACGCGGCCTTGCGTCGCTTGGGCGGCTTGGCGGCGCTCGCATGGGCATGGTCGAGCAGGCGGCGGCACTGGCGTTCGTGCTGGTCGATCTCCGCCAACTGGGCGTTCAGGTCATCCAGCTGCTGCGTGAGCACGGCGCGATGCTGCGCCAGCGAGGCCAGGAAGCGCTCCAGCTGCGGCACCGTATCGCGCGGCGATTCGTACAGGTCCAGGATCTCCTTGATCTCGCCCAGCGACAGGCCAAGCCGCTTGCCGCGCAGCGTCAGCTTCAGACGCGTGCGTTCGCGCGCGGAATACACGCGGCGGCGCCCGCCCGGGCCTTGGCGATCCGGCGCCAGCAGGCCCTGGTCTTCGTAGAAGCGGATGGCGCGCGGGGTGATGTCGAATTCGCGTGCGAGGTCCGTGATGGTGAAGCTGGCGTCGGCAAGCTCGCCGGCATCGCCGGATTCAAGATCGGCGGCAAGCTCGGCTGCGGCAGACGGAGTGGATGCGGACATACGGCGCGTAAGGTGGGATAGAGCGGTGTGATGGAGGGTGCACGCCGGGCAGCGGCATTAAGTTTTCGCTTAAGATGGGAGACCCGACGTCGAATTGACGTTAACGTTAGCGTCAAAGGCGCGAGACCGCAATCCACGAAGACCGCCTCTCCAAGGCGGCTTGAGACTACTCCCATGAACGCACTCGAACTCCAACTCGACTATCCGTTTGGCGACACGCTGCCTGAAGGCGGCACGCGCTTTGAGGTTGCCCCCGACATCTACTGGCTGCGCATGCCGCTGCCGTTCGCGCTGGACCACATCAACCTCTGGCTGCTGCGCGATCACCAGGACGGGCAGGACGGTTGGACCATCATCGACTGCGGCATCAACCACGAAGCCATTCGCGGGCATTGGGAAACGATTTTCGCGAACCACCTCGACGGCCTGCCGGTGCTGCGCGTGCTGGTCACGCACTGCCATCCGGACCATGTCGGCCTGTCGAGCTGGCTGTGCGAGGGCGGCGACGCCAAGCGCTGGAACGTGCGCCTGTGGATGAGCCTGGGCGACTACGCCTTTGCTCGCATGCTGGTGGGCGGCACCGGCGCCTCGAACGCCGGCGGCGAATTCGCCGCGCGCCATTTCGAGCGCCACGGCCTGGTGGACGCCGACTCCATCGACCGCATCCGCAACCGCAAGGACTACTACAGCACGCTGGTACCGAGCGTACCAGGCCAGTACCGCCGCCTGATGGACGGCGACGTCGTCCACATCGGCCAGCACAACTGGCGCGTCATCACCGGCTTCGGGCACGCGCCCGAGCACGTCGCGCTCTACAGCGAAGACGCCAACGTGCTGATCTCCGGCGACATGGTCCTGCCGCGCATCTCCACCAACGTGAGCGTGTTCGACCTGGAGCCCGAGGCCGATCCACTCACGCTGTATCTCGATTCGCTCGGCAAGTACGAATCGCTGCCCGAAGACGTGCTGATCCTGCCGTCGCACGGCAGGCCGTTCCGTGGCCTGCATACGCGCATCCGGCAGCTGCGTGACCATCATGCCGATCGCCTGGCCGAAACGCGGGCCGCGTGCAAGACGGCCCCGCAGTCCGCTCGCGACATCGTCAACGTCATCTTCAAGCGCCAGTTCGACGTGCACCAGATGACGTTTGCCATGGGCGAGGCGCTTGCCCACCTCCATGCGCTGTGGCACCGTGGTGAACTGGTGCGCGAAACCGGTACCGACGGTATCGTCCGCTTTCGCGCCGCCGCATAACCTCGCTCTTCACGGACTCCGCCATGGCTGACCAGCACGACGTTCTCGACGACAGCGCCGTCGCGTTGCCGTTTCCCGCCAACACCCCACCGGCGCCGTATTACGCCGTGATCTTCTCCTCCACCCGCACCGAAGGCGACAACGGCTACGGCGCCATGGCCGATCGCATGGTGGAATTGGCGCGCGACATGCCGGGCTTTCTCGGTATCGAATCCGTGCGCGATGAGCTGGCGGGCGCGCAGGGGCGGCCGGGCATTACCGTGTCGTACTGGTCGTCGTTGGAGTCCATTCGCGAGTGGAAGAACCAGAGCGACCACATGGCCGCGCAGAAGCTTGGGCGCGAACAGTGGTATGCGTCGTATCACCTGCGCATTGCCAAGGTGGAGTATGACTACGGCTTCGTGCGATAGCGCACCATCCACTCCAGCAAAAAACCCGCCGATCGGCGGGTTTTGTTTTGGGCGGCGACTTGATCGACCTAGCGCAGTGTCTTGGCAAACTGGCCAAGGTAGCGCACACCCTCGATCGCGCGGCTGCCGTACCACGACACCATCTCGCCATCCACGAGGTAGACCGGCTTGCCGATCTGCTTCTCCAGCGCGTCGACGTGCTCTTCGGTAAAACTGTAGGGCTCGGTGGAAAGCAGCACGCAGTCGATGCTGCGCACCACTTCATCGCTCCAGCGGAACGTGGGGTAGCGCGTGTCCGGGCGGTTGGGGCGGGCGCAATCGCCGCTCTTTTCGGTACCGCATTGCACGGGCGCCGGGTCCTCCGGCCACGTGTGGCAATTGACGAGCTTGAGCATGCGCGAGATGTACGTGTCGCGCGATACCGTCATCCACGGGTCTTGCCAGATGGCGTACAGCACGCGGTGTGGCAGGAAGTGGCGGCCGCGCAGGTCGTCCAGTTCCTGCGTGAGTGCATCCGACAGCGTTTGCGCCTGCGTCTCGCGACGGAAAATGCCGCCCAGCAGCTGGTACAGCGTGAGGTTGTCTTCAGGCGCGCACGGATGCGTGACGATGATGTTGGGGATGAACTCGCGCAGCTTGTCGACGGTGGCGCGCGTGTTCTCGTCGATGTTGACGATGACGTGCGTGGGCGCCAGCTCGCGCAGCTTGTCGAGCTTGACGGTCTTGGTGCCGCCCACCTTGGGCACGTTGCGCACCGCTTCGCGCGGGTGAATGCAGAAGCCGGTGCGAGCGACGAGCTGATCGCCGAGGTCGAGCGAGAACAGCAGGTCGGTAATGGAAGGCACCAGGCTGGCGATGCGCGGCGGGGCGTCTACCGCGGCGTGCGCCTGGCCGAGCGCGTCGGTGTAAGTCATCACGAAATCTCAGGTTTGCGGGGTTTGCGCGGCGCGCGCGCAAACGCCATGTCGTAGAGCCAGCGTGGCAGCACGTGCAGCAGCTTGGCCACGATGCCCATCTGCCATGGCAGCACCGTGAACCGCACGCCGCGATGGATGGCGTTTGCGGCCTTCTGCGCGAAGCGGTCTGCTGGCATCAGGAAGGGCATCGGATATGGATTGTGCTCGGTCATCGGCGTGCGGATGTAGCCGGGGGCGATGGTCACCACACGCAGGCCGGGCCGATTCTTGCGAGGACTGAACTCCACGCGCAGGCTTTCCATCAGCTTGATCACCGCCGATTTGGAGGCGCTGTACGCCGCCGCGCCGGGCAGCCCGCGCACCCCTGCCACGCTGGCAATGCCAACCAGCGTGCCGCCGGGCTGGCCGGGCATAGCGCGCGCCAGCATCGGCCCGACGAACGGCTGGAAGGTGTGGAGCACGCCCATCCAGTTGGTGTCCATGACGGCGGCAAAGGCTTTCAGGTCGCCGGGTTCGCGCAGGTCGGTGCCGACCGAGATGCCGGCATTGGCGATCACCACGTCGGGAAGTCCCGCCGTGGCGATGAAGGAATCGGCGGCGGCGCGCATGGAATCAGCGCTGCGCACATCGGCGGCGTAGCAATGGCAGCGGCTGCGCATGCTGGCGGGCAGCGTCTGCACAAAGTCGTGGAGCACCTCCACACGCCGGGCTACCAGCCCGAGCGTGGCGCCCTGAGCCGCGTACTGACGTGCCAGCGCCTGGCCGATCCCGCTGGAAGCGCCGGTGATGAAGACGGTCTGGCTCATGTCGATGTCCTGTGGGTGTGAAGAAGGCCGACGCACAAAAAACGCCCGCACTGGGGCGGGCGTCGATGGCGGTGTCACGCCCGGGCGGAGGCCCGGAAACGCGGCAATCCGTCACATCTTGCGGTTGCGCACCTGATCGACGAGGTAGTCGAGCGTCTGGGCGGCGCCCACGTTGCTGCCGGCGTCGGCCGGCGAGGTGGTGTACTTGCCCTGCACCACCACGGTCGGCACACCTTCGATCTTGTACTGGTCAGCCAGTTGCGCGGCGCGTTTGGTATTGGCGTTCACACTGAACGAGTTGTAGGTGTCGCGGAACTGCTTTTCATCGACGCCGTTGGCCGCCATGAACTTGGCAATGTCATCCAGTTCCGACATCGAGCGGTAGTTCTTGTGCAGTTGATCGAACACGCGGTCATGCAGCGTGCGGCCGCTGGCGTCCTTGGCGTCGAGCTTGCCCAGCGCCTCCAGCGTGTAATAGATGCGGGTATGCGGCTCCAGCTTGGCATTGAAGGCGACCGGCACGCGCTTGATCACCACGTCCTTGCCTTGCTTGGCAACCCACGCCGTCCAGGTGTTCTCGAAGTCGTAGCAGTGGGGGCAGCCGTACCAGAAGAACTCCGTCACTTCGATCTTGCCTGCGGGCACCGGTTGCGGCGTCTGCAGCACTTTGTAGTCCTTGCCGGCGGTGGGCGCGGCGTTGGCCGGCGCGGTCATCAGCAGGCCGGCGCCGGTGGCGAGGGCGATCAGGAAAGCAGCGAGTTTTTTCATGGTGAATGGAAGAAATAGCGGGAAAACCACCGAAATCGAGGTCCGAGCAGCCCAGAGCGGGTGTCAGCGTAACCGAATCTCAGGTTTCTGACCGATCACAGCCCGCCGGGTTCAAGCGGGCTGCATGACTTCACGTTACTGACGGGCAAAGCGGATGACCGACGACTCCACGCCCGCCGACTGCAGGCGGCTGCGCACGGCGGTCATTTCGTCCAGCGAGTTGTACGGGCCCATGCGCACGCGGAACATGATCGCGCCGTTCACTTCACGCTGCGTCACCTTGGCTTCAAAGCCTTGCATGGCCAGATTGCCCTTCTGGCGCTCGGCGTCTTCAGCCGATTTGTAAGCGCCCACTTGCAGGAAGTAGCCCGTCTTGGCGGCATCCTGGCGCGCGATTTCGGCAATCGGGTCTGCCACGGGTTTTTCGGCCGGCGTGGCGGGTTTCGGCGGTTTGGCCGCCGGCGTGCTGGCAGGCTGCGGGGCCGGGGTGGGAGTAGCGGGTTGAGCCGGGTGGATGGTGATGCCCGGGGGCGGGTTGTTCGGCTCGGGGGCCTGGTCGACCGGTTTAGCCGGCACGCGGCTCCACAACGGCGCGTTCGGGTCGGTTGCCGGGCTGCTGGCCTGCGGCGCTGCCGGTGCGGGCGTCGGCAGCGGGTTGACCACGGTGCCCGGCTCGCTCGGCTTGGGTTGTGCGCCGTTGCGCGACACGAACGGCACCGGCGCCTTGGTGATGTACACCGCCACCACCACGGCGATCGCCAGACCGACGATCAGGCCAAGCACCAGACCCAGAAACGTGCCGCCCCGTTGCGAGCGGGCACGGGAAGATTGCGTATTACGTGCCATGTCCATCCTTCTAGAAGCGCCCGATTATAAGAGCGCCGTGTGATGCCAAATCGTGCGCATTTACATCTTTTGCGGAGCCGACACCCCGATCACCGCCAGCCCGTTGCGCAGCACCTGGCGCGTGGCAGCCAGCAACGCCAGGCGGGCGCGCTTGACGGCCTCGTCGTCGACCAGCACGCGATCGGCGTTGTAGAAGGCGTGGAAATCGCCCGCCAGGTCACGCAGGTAGAAAGCCACTGCGTGCGGGGCCAGTTCGCGCGCGGCGTCGGCCAGCATGTCGGGGAAGGCCGCGAGGCGCTGCACCAGGGCGGTTGCCTGCGGGCTGACGTCCGGGCCAGTCACCGCCGCCAGATCGGCGCCGGTAAGCGAGGCAGCATCCACGCCGGCGCGCTCGAACACCGAGCAGATACGCGCATGGGCGTACTGCACGTAGTACACCGGGTTCTCGTCGCTCTGCTTGAGCGCCAGATCGACGTCGAAGACGAATTCCGTATCGGCCTTGCGCGACAGCAGGAAGAAGCGCACGGCATCGCGCCCGCGCGTGAAGCGCGCCGGCCAGTTCGGCTCACCGGCGTCTACGCAGGCGCGGATGGTGTCGACGCCCGCTTGCGCATCGGCATCGCCGTTGGACCATTCGATCAGGTCGCGCACCGTCACGTAGGAGCCTGCGCGCTTGGAGATTTTCACCTCGGCGCCGTCCTTCATCACCGTGACCATCTTGTGCAGGACGTAGTCGGGGTAGCCCTTGGGAATGCCGATATTCAGGCCCTGCAGGCCGGCGCGCACGCGGGCGATGGTGCCGTGGTGGTCGCTGCCCTGCACGTTGATCACCTGCGTGAAGCCGCGGCCCCACTTGGTGGTGTGGTACGCCACGTCGGGCACGAAATACGTGTAGGCGCCGTCGGACTTGCGCATCACGCGGTCCTTGTCGTCGCCGTCATCGGTGGTGCGCAGCCACAGCGCGCCTTCCTGCTCGTACGTCTTGCCGGCAGCGATGAGCGCGTCCACCGTCTGCTGCACCTTGCCCTCGGTGTAGAGGGACGATTCCAGGTAGTAGCGGTCGAACTTCACGCCAAAGGCCTGCAGGTCGATGTCCTGCTCGTTGCGCAGATACGTGACGGCGAAGCGGCGGATGGCTTCGAGGTTTTCGACGTCGCGCTCGCCCGTCACGGGTTCGCCATCGGAGGCGCGCACGGTCTTGCCGGCCATGTAATCGGCGGCGATGTCGGCGATGTAGTCGCCGTTGTAGGCGGCTTCTGGCCAGTTGGCGTCGCCGGGCTTGAAGCCGCGCGCACGGGCCTGCACGGACACGGCCAGGTTCTGGATCTGGACGCCAGCGTCGTTGTAGTAGAACTCGCGGTGGACCTTGTGGCCCTGCCAGTCGAGCAGGCTCGCCAGTGCATCGCCCAGCGCCGCCTGGCGGCCGTGGCCGACGTGCAGCGGGCCGGTCGGGTTGGCGGAGACGAATTCCACCAGCACGGGCGCGCCGTCATGGGTGTTGGCGGCGCCGTAGCGGTCGCCTTCGGCAAACACGGCGGCAATCACGTCAGCGCGCGCAGCGGGCGACAGGCGCAGGTTGATGAAGCCGGGGCCGGCGATTTCCACGGCGGCGACCAGGCGCTGGCCGCGCGCATCGGCGCGGATGGCGTCCGCAATGCTGCCGGCGAGTTCACGCGGGTTCTTGCCCAGCGGCTTGGCCAGTTGCAGCGCCACGTTGCAGGCGATGTCGCCGTGCGCGGCTTGCTTGGGGCGCTCCAGGACGATCTCCGGTCGGGCTTGGCCCTCGGGCAGCAGGGTGCCGACGGCGTCGGACAACAATTGGGCGATCGTCTGTTTGTGGGAGGGCAGCATAAGAAACCATGACGCCGGCAGTGCTGAAACCGGTTGAAATCCAGTTCCGGCGCGGCCAGTTGCGTTGTTCGGGGAAAAGTACGAAATTTTATCAGGTGAGCCGCGGTCTCAGAGGTATCCGAGAGGTATCTGCCTCCAGCCATGGCAATCTGCGGGCCCAACCCAACCAAGGGAACCACGAAAATCATGATCACCTTTACTTCGCACGCTTCGCAAAAGTTTTCCATGCAGAAGGATCTCGCCATGGTGTTGCTGGGCGTGATCGGCAAGACGCTGGGCGAGCGCGGCGTCATTACGCCCGAGGAGATGCCCCACGCCATCGACCGTCTCAAGCGCGCCATCAAGGACGATACGCACCAGGCGCATATCAAGGTGGCCGAGCTGGCCGCGCCCGAGCTGGACGAAAACGGTGAAGAAGAGCCGCCGCATCTCGGCCAGCGCGCCTATCCGCTGCTGCACATGCTGGAAGAATCGCAGGTCGAGCAGACGCCCGTGATGTGGGGCGTTTGAGCGTTCAATAAAAAAATGCCCGGCCACCGCAACGGCGGTCCGGGCATCCGGCCACGAGGGCCGGGAGCGGGGGAGGGGGGCTGGCGCGTTGACCGGTGTCTGTTCCGACTGCACCTACCGCATTTGCGTTATTGGTCGTGCAGCATGTCGGACAGTTCGTCCGCGTGTTCTTCTTCCACGGCCAGAATCTCTTCCAGCACGCGCCGCGTGGTGGGGTCCCGGTCGCCGATGTAGCGCACCATCTCCAGGTAGCTGTCGATCGCGATGCGCTCGGCCACCAGGTTCTCCTTGATCATGTCGACCAAGCCGTTGGCTTCCACGTATTCAGAATGGCTGCGCGTGGAGAGGCCCTCGGGGCTGAAGTTGGGCTCGCCGCCCAGCTGCACGATGCGCGTGGCGATGCTGTCGGCGTGCTGCTGCTCTTCATTGGCGTGCACCAGAAACTCCGCGGCGATGGGTTCGGCGTTGATACCCTTGGCCATGAAGTGGTGGCGCCGGTAGCGCAGCACACAGATCAGCTCAGTGGCCAGCGCCTCGTTCAGCAGCCGCAGCACCGTGTCCCGATCGGCTTTGTAGTCTCCAGTCACCGCGCCTTCCTCGATGTGCTTGCGGGCACGATCGCGCAAGGTTTTGATGTCGGTGAGGAAGCCGCTTTCCGAGGGGGCGGCGACGTTGGTCCGGCTCATGTGAATGCTCCTGCGGGGTTGGATTGGCGTGGGGCGGCCCGAGGTCCGGGCTTACTCGCTGGACTCGCGCCGGCTGCCGCCGGCCAGGGCTACGACGAGGCCGATCGCCGCCCCGATCGCCACGGCCACGCCGACAGACTTGAACGGCGCTGACGTGATGGTTTCTTCCGTGCGGTCGAGTGCCCAATCCATGCGTTCGCGAGCCTGGTGGGCGCGGTCGTTGGCGGCGCGGCGCAGCTGGTCGGCGCGCGCATGCAGCGTGCGGCTGGCCCGGCTCGCTTCTGCGCTGCCTTCGTCCGTCAGGGTATGGATGGCGTTTTCCAGCGAGCGCAGCAGGCTTTGTACGTCTTCCACGGCAGGGCGGGCGGCGTAGCGGGCGTGATCCACGGCGTCACTGGCGCTGTTCATGGCGCGGTGTGCCCGGTCACTGACGTCGTCGATTCGGCTGCGAACGCGTTGGGTGGCAAAGAAAGACATGGTGGGAATCCTCCTCTTGGCGCCGCGGGAAGTGCTCACCGGCGGTGCGGATGGACGGTTGCGATTTCGGCGCGCGTGAACGCGGGCCGTGCCTGACGAATTGGACTAGCAAGACACGGGCCGCGCTTTTCCGCGTCGGGGAAGGGGGCTAATCGACAGCCTTGAAGACCGTGACGCCGAGTACCAGGAACAGCACGAACAGCACCACGAAGATGAAGAAGAGGATTTTGGCGATGCCCGCCGCGCCCGCGGCAATGCCGGTAAAGCCCAGCACGCCGGCCACCACGGAAATGATGGCGAAGATCAGTGCCCATTTCAGCATGTTGTCGTCTCCGGTTCGGATGGTTGGAGGACAGGGCATTGGTGCTGCATGGCGCTCGCGCCAAAGCCCTGCAGGCCTACACCTACGCACACGGCGTGCCTGAGACGGGGGTGCGCCCCAAGTGTCACCCGGGACGCCCGCGGGGTATCATGCCAACTGCCAAAAAATACAAACGCAACGCGCGCCGCGTCGGGCGGCCAGGCGCGTTCCCTATGGGTCTGCATGCCATGCGGTCATCCTTGCGCTCCACTCTGCTGCTCGCCGGCGGCATTCTGCTGACGCTCGGGGTGCTGATTGCCTCAGAGACGGGCAACATCCGACTGAGCCAGGGCTACCGGCAGGTGATCCAATCTCAGCAGGCCGAAACCGCCATCAACGAGCTGATGGCGGAGCTGGTCAACGCCGAAGCCGGCCAGCGCGGTTTCCTGCTCACGGGCAAGGACGAATACCTCGATCCGTACAACAAGGCCATCCCGCACATCCACGCGCTGATGGCGGAGATCCGCGACCACTACGCGAACGATCCGGATGCGCTCAAGCTGTTCTCGGAGACGGCGCTGCAGGTCAGCCGCAAGCTCACCGAGATGGAGCTCACGCTCATCTACGGCAAGCGTGATCTGGAGGTGGCGCTCGACTTGGTGCGTACCGATTTCGGCAAGGCGTCGATGGAGGCCGTGCGGCAGGGGCTCGATCGCCTGCGCCAGCGCGAGATCGCCACCGTAGCCCGCAGCCTGGAGCACGCCGAGCGCGATCTGGCGCTGTCGCGCTACGGCATTGCGCTGATTACAGCGGTCAACATCATCCTGCTGGTGGTGCTGGGCATGCAGCACGCCAAGCGGCTCGCCATGACCGAGCGAGAGCGCGACATGGCCGAAGAAGAAAGCCAGAAGCTCGACCGCATGGTGCGTGAGCGCACGCGGCAGCTCTCCGACCTGGCCGCGCACTTGCAGCGTGTGACGGAAGACGAGAAAACACGCCTGGCGCGCGAGCTGCACGATGAACTGGGCGCGATCCTCACCGCCACCAAGATGGATCTGCACTGGCTGCGCTCGCGCATTCACGCGACTGAGCCCGCCGTAAGCGAAAAGATCACGCGTGTGATGGCCCACGTCGATCAGGGCATCCAGATCAAGCGTCGCCTGATTGAAGACCTGCGCCCGACCATCCTGCTCAATCTGGGCCTGGTGGAAGCGCTCTCGCAATTGACCGAAGACGTCGGCACGCGCAACGGCTGGCACACTGAGGTGAGCCTGCCTGACGACATGCCCAAGCTGACCGACGATGCGGCCATCGCGCTGTATCGCATCGTGCAGGAATCGCTCACCAATGCATCGAAGTACGCGCATGCGACGACGGTGTCGGTGGCGCTCGATGTGGGCGACGAGGGCGTGCGCCTGCGCGTGCGCGACAACGGCCGCGGCTTTCCCGCCGATATCGAACGGCGCCGCATGGTCGGCCATCATGGCCTGCTGGGGATGGAGCAACGCGCCATCGCGCTGGGCGGCACGCTCACCATCGATTCGATGCCGGGCGGTGGCGTGACCATCATCGTCGAGCTGCCACCCACCGATGCGGTGATCGATCATACCGCCGCCGACACGCCGTCTGGCATGCAAGCGCTGCCACGCGGCATCACGCCCGGCCCGGGCCACGGTGGCGCGACGGCCTGAGCGGCCATCGCTATCGCGCTGCGCATCCGCCCAAACAAAAAGCCCCGTCGAGGGGCTTTTGTTTGGGATACCGGCGTGACTGAAACCGGCGTTACATCTTCTGCTTGGCGCTGTCGGCCGAGTTTTCCAGCTTCTGACCGCCAGTCTGGAGGTCCTTGCCGGCGCCGGCCATGGTGTTGCAGCCGGCCAGGAAAACGCACGTCAGCGCAAGTGCGGCACACAGGGTCTTCATCGAACGCTCCTTGGGGTGAAAAACGGCGTTGGGCCCGCGGCACGACACGGAGCGCGCGGCAGGCGCGGAATGCTCAGGGGTGGAAATGTTGCGCAGGCTGCGGGCGGGGCCGGGCGACGCCGGCGCGTTCTTCGATCACCTCGAACACCTTGTCGAGTTCGAGCGATTTATCGAAAAAGTAGTTGGCGCCGGCTTCAAAGCACCGCTGCCGGTAGGTCGGCACTTGCGCGTGGTTGGTGTAGACGATGCGCACGCTGGGCGATGCTTGATCGCGCAACGTTTGGAGAACCTTGAAGCCATTGCCCTGCCGCAGTTGCAGGTCGACGATCACGACGTCGTAGTGGCCCTGCGCGAGAAGGCGCAGCGCCAACTCTTCGGTGTCTGCCCACTCGACCGTCGCCACGAAGGCGGAGGCCTTGAGGTATTCCAGCACCATGCCCCGAAGCACGGGGGAATCCTCGATCAGGAGGACGCGCAGGCCACGAGTGGAGAGGGTGACGGCTTGATCCAGCATGGGTTGATGTTAGCCAGCGGGTGGCCTCGGTGGTATCAGGCGTTGTCCTACATGCCAGCAGGGTTTGCGGCCTGCTATGGGGTATTTTTGCGCCCCACCGGGGTCACTCGACCAGGCCGTTCTTGATGGCGTAATAGGTCAGATCGGCATTGGATTTCATGCCCATCTTTTCCAGAATCCGCGTGCGGTAGGTGCTGACCGTCTTGACGCTCAGGAACAGCTCTTCCGCGATGATCGACACCGATTGCCCACGCGCGAGCTTGCAGAAGATCTGGAATTCACGTTTGGAGAGGGTCTGGTGCAGGGGCTGGTCGGTCGGTTTTTCCAGGCCGCCGATCAGCAGTTCGGCCACCGTCGGGCTGACATAGCGGCGACCCTGCGACACGGTGCGGATGGCCTTGACGAGCTCATCCGGCGCGCTTTCCTTGGTCAGATAGCCCGAGGCACCGGCGCGGATCAGGTTGATCGCGTATTGGTCTTCCGGGAAGGTGGACAGGATCAGCACCGGAAGATCCGGGTGACGTTGGCGCGCGAGCTTGAGCGTGTCGATGCCGTTGCGATCGGGCATGGAGATGTCGAGCACCACCACGTCGAAGGCGCCGGTGCGCAACTGCTCCATCACCTCCTCGCCGCTTGCCGCTTCCCCCGCGACTTCGATGTCCCGCTCTTCGGACAGGAACTGCCGAAGGCCGGCACGGACGATCTCGTGGTCGTCCGCAATCAGGACGCGAATCATGCTGCTCCTTACGGGCGCGCTGGGCGGGCCGCCCATACCTGCGCGCTGCGCTTGTTGGTTCGATACGACAGCAATTGTATCGGACTGTGGAGTGAAACCGGCGTCCCTCTTGTCGGCGGCTTCGGGGCGGGTCGTAGGCGTTTCCATGGGAACCTCGCGATGTGCATGAATCGCAACATGCCGATGTCTGCCAAAGTAGCAATCGGTGTGCCTGGGAGCGTGCGGCCAAAAGAAAACGGGGCGGAAGGTATCCGCCCCGTGATGGCCTGGGTGTGCCGGGCGAGCCCGGCGCAGACGCGATTACTTCGTCTGCGTGGTAGCCGTGCCGTTCACGCTGGCATCGGCGCTCGCGCCGGCAGCGGTGTCAGCCTTGGCGGACTTGGCCGACTTCTCTGCCGACTTTTCCGTCTTGCCAACCGACTTGCCGACCTTGTCGGCCGTCTTGTCCAGGGCGGCTTCGCCCTTGGCCTTGTGTTCGTGGACGGCCTTGGCGCCGTGCTGGGCCTTGGTGTTCAGTTCGCTCTTGGCGGACTCGGTGTCCAGCTTGGCGCCGCCATCCGACTTGGCATCAGCCTTCAGACCGGTGCCGACGTTGGCCGTGTTGGCCGGTGCGGGTGCGACGGCTGCCGTGCCGTTGGCTTGCACGCCGGCATTGACCGACGGGGTTTGCGCGTTGGCGTAAGCCGAAGCAGCAGCGATGGCGATGGCGGACAGGGAGATCAGCAGCTTGTTCATGGAAGAGACTCCTTTGATTCTGAACGGCCACGCGAGGGATTCGTCGCGGCATCGCTCTGTGTGTTGAGCGAATGAGTGCAGTCTAGGGAGCCCTTCCGGTTACGACTGTTAGGGGGTGTAAGCCTTTGTAATGAAAGCATCACCCCTCTTGAAATGCCGCCCAAGCCAATGCTGACAAGGGTTTGCCGGCGTAAGACACAGTGTGGCACACACTATGTCTTAAACGTCTTGTCACAGAAATCAAAGATTCGGCGCGAGGGCGCGCTCCACAAAGGCGCGATCTTCCCCGCTGCGGGCGGCCATATCGTCCACTTGGTCCTGGCCGATCTTGCCGAGCGTGAAGTACGTGCTGTCCGGGTGCGACAGATAGAAGCCCGACACGGACGCGGCCGGCGTCATGGCCAGTGCTTCGGTCAGGTCCATGCCGATCTCCTTGGCGTCGAGCACGCGGAACATGTCGCGCTTGACGGTGTGTTCCGGGCAGGCCGGATAGCCGGGCGCGGGGCGGATGCCCTTGTATTCCTCGCGGATGAGTGCGTCGTTGTCGAGTGTTTCGTCCGGCGCGTAGCCCCACAGGTCACGTCGCACGCGGGCGTGCAGGCATTCGGCAAACGCTTCGGCGAAGCGGTCGGCCAGGGCCTTGAGCATGATTGCGCTGTAGTCATCGTTATCGGCTTCAAAAGCGGCTTCACGCTTTTGCACCCCGATGCCGCCGGTGACGGCAAACAGGCCGATGTAGTCGGCAATGCCGGTGTCCTTAGGGGCAATGAAATCCGCCAGGCAGCGGTTCGGGCGCATCACGCCGTCGATGATCGGGCGCTCGCTCTGCTGGCGGATGTTGCGCCAGGTGAGCGCGACTTCCGAGCGCGATTCGTCGGTGTAGATCTCGATGTCGTCATCGTTGACGGTGTTGGCGGGCAGCAGCGCGATCACGCCGTTGGCCGTGAGCCAGCGCCCGGCAATCAGGCGCGCGAGCATGCTCTTGCCGTCGGAGAACACCTTGCGGGCCGATTCGCCGACGATCTCGTCGTTGAGGATGTCGGGGAATTTGCCGGCCAGGTCCCACGTCTGGAAGAACGGGCCCCAGTCGATGTACTGCGAGAGCTCGTTCAGGTCGTAGTTGCGAAACACGCGGCGGCCGATGAACTTGGGCTTGGGCGGCGTGTAGTTGGACCAGTCGATCTTCGTCTTGTTGGCGCGCGCGGCGGCCAGCGACACCATCGGCGTGGCCTTCTTGTTGGCGTGCTGGGTGCGGATGCGGTCGTAATCCGCATGCAGTTCTTCGACGTAGCGCGCGGCGCCTTCGTCCGACAGCAGGCTCGATGCCACGCTCACCGAGCGCGAAGCGTCCGGCACGTAGACCACCGGGCCTTCGTAGTTCGGCGCGATCTTCACGGCGGTGTGCACGCGGCTCGTGGTCGCACCGCCGATCAGCAGCGGGATCTTCTTCACGCGGAAGTAGTCATCGCGCTGCATTTCGGAGGCCACGTAGGCCATCTCTTCGAGCGACGGCGTGATCAGGCCCGACAGGCCGATGATGTCCGCGCCCTCGACCTTCGCCTTCGCCAGGATCTCGTTGCACGGGACCATCACGCCCATGTTCACGACTTCAAAGTTGTTGCACTGGAGCACGACGGTGACGATGTTCTTGCCGATGTCGTGCACGTCGCCCTTGACCGTGGCGATGACGATCTTGCCGCGCGAGCGCACGTCGCCGCCGGCCGCGGCAATCTGGCGCTTCTCTTCTTCGATGAACGGAATCAGATGGGCCACCGCCTGCTTCATCACGCGGGCGCTCTTCACCACCTGCGGCAGGAACATCTTCCCGGCGCCGAACAGGTCGCCGACGATGTTCATGCCGTCCATCAGCGGGCCTTCGATCACCTGGATCGGGCGGCCGCCGGCAGCAAAGATCTTCTGGCGGACTTCTTCCGTGTCTTCGACCACGTAGTCGGTGATGCCGTGCACGAGCGCGTGGGCCAGGCGCTTTTCCACCGGCTCCTGGCGCCACGCGAGGTTTTCTTCGCGCTTGGTGCCACCGCCCTTGTAGCGGTCGGCAATTTCCAGCAGGCGGTCGGTCGCATCGGGGCGGCGGTTGAGCACCACGTCTTCCACGCGATCGCGCAGTTCGGGGTCGAGGTTCTCGTACACGCCCAACTGGCCCGCGTTGACGATGCCCATGTCCATGCCCGCTTGGATCGCGTAATACAGGAACACGGTGTGGATCGCCTCGCGCACCACGTCGTTGCCGCGGAACGAGAACGACACGTTCGACACGCCACCGCTCACCTTCGCGTACGGCAGGTTCTGCTTGATCCAGCGCGTGGCTTCGATGAAGTCGACCGCGTAGTTGTTGTGCTCCTCGATGCCGGTGGCAACCGCAAAGATGTTCGGGTCGAAGATGATGTCTTCCGGCGCAAAGCCGACTTTATCGACCAGGAAGTCGTAGCTGCGCTTGCAGATCTCGGTCTTGCGCTGGAACGTGTCGGCCTGGCCTTGCTCATCGAAGGCCATCACCACGGCAGCCGCGCCATAGCGCTTGATCAGCTTGGCGTGGTGGGCGAACTGTTCCTCGCCTTCCTTGAGCGAGATCGAGTTGACGATCGCCTTGCCCTGCACGCACTTCAGGCCTGCCTCGATCACGTCCCACTTCGACGAGTCGATCATGATCGGCACGCGCGCGATGTCGGGCTCCGAGGCGATCAGATTCAGGAAGCGCACCATCGCCGCCTTCGAATCGAGCATTGCCTCGTCCATGTTGATGTCGATGACCTGCGCGCCGTTCTCGACCTGCTGGCGTGCCACGGCCAGCGCCTCGTCGAACTGGCTGTTCAGGATCATGCGCGCGAACGCCTTGGACCCGGTGACGTTGGTGCGCTCGCCGACGTTGACGAACAGCGAGCCCTCGCCGATGTTGAACGGTTCGAGGCCGGAGAGGCGCATGGGGTGGTCGGTCATGTTCTTCTGATGCAAAGGGGGACGGCAGTGTGCAGGCGTGGTGTCGTGGCTTAGGCGGCGTCTTTGTACTGGCCCGGCCAGCCGCGCGGCTTGCGGTTCGCAACGCGGTCAGCAATCGCCTTGATGTGCTCGGGCGTGGTGCCGCAGCAGCCGCCCACCAGGTTCACCAACCCAGCGGCCGCAAATTCATCGACCAGGCTGGAGGTGACGTCAGGCGTTTCGTCAAAGCCCGTGTCGCTCATCGGGTTGGGCAGGCCGGCGTTCGGGTAGCACGAGACAGCGGTATCGCAAATCTTCGCCAGCTCGGCGATGTACGGGCGCATCAGCGCGGCGCCCAGCGCGCAGTTCAGGCCGAAGGTGATCGGCTTGGCGTGGCGCAGGCTGTTCCAGAAGGCTTCCACCGTTTGGCCCGAGAGAATGCGGCCAGACGCGTCGGTCACGGTGCCGGAGATCATCACGGGCACGCGCTCGCCGGTGTCTTCAAAGAGCTGGTCGATGGCGAACAGCGCCGCCTTGGCGTTGAGCGTGTCGAAGATGGTTTCGACGAGGAACACGTCGGCGCCGCCTTCGAGCAGCGCCTTGCCCTGTTCGTAGTACGCGTCGCGCAGCTGGTCGAAGCTGACGTTGCGTGCGCCGGGGTCGTTCACGTCAGGCGAGATGCTGGCGGTCTTGGGCGTTGGGCCGAACGCGCCGGCCACGAAGCGGGGCTTGTCGGGCGTGCTGTACTTGTCGCAAGCCTCGCGCGCCAAGCGGGCGGCCACGACGTTCATCTCGTAGGCCAGGTTCGCCATCTTGTAGTCTTCCTGCGCGATGGTCGTCGCGCCGAAGGTGTTGGTTTCGATCAGATCGGCACCAGCAGCCAGGTACTGCTCGTGAATCTCGCGGATGACCTCGGGGCGCGTCAGCAACAACAGTTCGTTGTTGCCCTTGACGTCGATCGGGTGATCGGCGAACCGCTCGCCGCGGTACTGCGCCTCGGTCAGCTTGTAGCGCTGGATCATGGTGCCCATTGCGCCGTCCAGGATGAGGATGCGCTCGCGCAGCAGCGCGGGCAGGTTGGCGGCACGGGTGTAGGGCAGGGGCGCGGTCATGAAGGACTCCGAGGTGCAGCGGCCGGTCAGATATTCAAAATTGCGGCAGGATTGACGGCCAAGCGCGAATTTTACCAGTCGCATCAATGACTTGCCGCCAGTATGGGCAACTGCGGGGCAATCGCGCTCCTATAATCCACATCACGCCATTCGCCCCGCCCTGATAGCCGCCATGCAACTGCTCGACCCCACCGACGCCCACGCCTTCCTGCAACGTACGCCTGCTGCGCTTTTTGTCGACTGCCGCAGCGAAATGGAACACCTGTTTGTGGGCCATCCGGCCGGCGCTCACCACGTTTCCTGGAACGACGGCCCGCACTGGGAGGTGAACCCGGAGTTCGTGCCCACCGTGCGCAAACTCACCGGCCACGGCATCGAACGCCCGATCGTGCTGATCTGCCGCAGCGGCAACCGCTCGGCGGCCGCCGCGCATGCGCTGGAAGAAGCGGGCTTTCGCGATGTCTACGTTGTGCGTCACGGCTTCGAGGGCGATCTGGATGGCACACGCCATCGCAACACACTCAATGGCTGGCGCCATGCCGGCCTGCCGTGGGAGCAATGCTAGAGAGAAACAATCGGTGCGATAGTCGATCGATCGGCACATAAAAAAACGCCCGGCAGCGCCAAGCTCCGGGCGTTTTTTACGGATGCGTCGGGCGGGCGGTTCTGCCCGCGCGGTACTTCAGTGCATCGTGACAGGCTGCGTCATCACCGTGTCGAACTTGCCGAGAAAGTCGTCGACTTCTTCGACCGTGGGTTCGCTGGCGATCAGCTTTTTCACGTCCTCGCGGAAATGCTCGGCCAACTCGCCGCCGAGAAAGATTTCACGTTTGAGGTTTTTGTCGACGATCTCGTAGCCGCCTGCGGAAAGCATGGCGTGTTGGCCGTCTACACCGAACTCGACAACACAGTAGTTGTCGCTGTTGTAGATCATTTGCATGGTGCACCTCCGAGGCGTCAATCGTCTTGCTGTTGTGGGGACTGCTCTACTGCTGCACCGGGTAGATGGGGCCCACGGCCAGGACTTCAAGGGCCGATCAACTCCCACCGCTTGACCGTTCTGCCCCATCTGCTCCTTGGGCTTAATCATTGGCCATAAAGTTCGCAAACGCGAGGTGGAATGTGTGACGGGCGTTGCGATCGCGTAACAAGACCTTTCGGTCCCTGCATCAAAAGACGCAGGCAGCCCTCCGCTTTTCGGCGAGTAGACGCTCAGCCGTGTGCGGGGCGCCTGCAACTATCGGCACGGCAAACAGGCCTCATGGCGTGTCACATTGACTCCCGCATCCGGCGTGCCCGAGGAACTCATCCAGATCGGTGAGAAAGGCCTCCTCCTGTTCGATAGGGGCGAGGTGCGCTGCGCGCGGGATCACTTTCAAGCGTGCGCCGGGAATGTGCGAGGCGATTTCGCGCGCGACCTCCACCGGCGCGCCGGCGTCTTCCTCGCCGGTCATGACGAGCGTGGGGCAGGCGATGCGTGCGAGCGCGCTGCGCGTGTCGAGCGCCTTGATGGCCAGGCAAGCGCCGACATAGCCGTGGGGCGGCGTGGCGCGCAGCAGGTTGCGGATGCGTTCGACCGTGTCGGGATGGGCTTCTCGGAACGGCGTGGTCAGCCAGCGCTGCATGGTGGGCTCGACGATCCCGCTCATACCGTGCGCCTCCACCTGGCCGATGCGTTCGTCCCACATGGCGTGCGCGGAGACCGGCGTGTGGCATACGGTGTCGCACAGCGTGAGCGAGAGCAGCCGCTGCGGATGCCGCACGCCCAGCACCTGCCCCACCATGCCGCCCATCGACAGGCCGACGAAATGCGCCTGTTCGATCGACAGTGCATCGAGCAGGCCGGCCACGTCGTCGGCCATCTGGAACAGCGTGTAGGGCCCGTGCGGTGCGCTGGTCTTGCCGTGACCGCGCGCATCGTAGCGCAGCACGCGGTGACGCTCGGCCAGGCGCTGGGCGATGCTGTCCCACAGTTGGTGGTCCACCCCGAGCGCATGCGCGAGCACGACCCACGGGCCGTCCGCGCCATCGATGCGGCAGTGGATGTCGATGCCGTTGGCGTGCACGGTGCCGGCGTTGGAGAGCGTGTGGGCGTTCATGGTCAGCCTCCTTCCTGGGACTGGTAGACCAGGTCGAACTGCATGCCGTTGGGCTCGGTCTGGCGCAGGCGCACCGGCAGCCAGCCGTGATCGGCGGACAGCCAGATTTCAACGCGCCGTTTGTCGTCCGCGCGGCGCGGTAGCCGTATGAAGTGCTGCGCACGAATCGTGCCGTTCGGGGTGTCGATGGTGTCTTCGCCGATGTGCTGCACGCGGGTGAGCTCCACGCTGTCGGTATCGGCGATGGGCAACTCCAGCGTGAGGCCCCGGCTGGCAATGCGCTGGGGGCCGCCCCGCGCCAATCCCGTCAATTGCAGAAAGACGCTGAAGCGATCTTGCGTGCCCTCGGGCAGCGGCAGCACGGCCGTGGTGTGCGTGAAAGTGACGGTGGCAGCGCTCTGCACGCTAGAGGCTGGTGTGGCGTTGGCGGCATAGTGGAACGTCGTCACGTCGGGTTGTCGGCGACCGCGTACTTCTTCGTAGCGCATGGGGGTCAGGCCATAGGCGCCGACCGTGCCCGCGCTGCGGAACGCAAGCGTGCCGAAGAACAGCGGCAGCGGAATTTCGACGGACAGCGTGTAAGTTTTGCCGTCGGTGGTCCAGCGGATCACGCCGTCTTCGTTGCGCACGCCGTTGACGTAGGTGGCGTAACGCAGCGTGGCCGACGGTGGGAGCGAGAAGGCGTCGCCGAGCGCAGGCTGTGTGGCGGAACCGTCGCTGCCGAGGTCGGTCACCATCCCAGTGTTACCCGATGCCGCTGCGCCCGCGCCGATGAAGTCCGACGAGTTCGCGTCGGACATATCGAGCGGCTCGTCAGTCACTGACGGAGGTGGGGGCGTTGTCGCGGTCTGCGCCTGGGGACGTGGCGCCGGTGTTCGCGGTTTGGCGAGCGCGGGCGGGGCAGGCGGTTTTACCGGCTCGGGGTGCAGCAGAAGCGCGGGAATGATCTGCTCTGGCTCTGGCGGCCACGTCACCTGACGGCTGCGCGCAATCCACAGCACAGCGATACCGTGCAGCGCGAGTACGGCCAGTAACACCAGTCCGAATCGGCGCACGCGGCGCCAGCGGGCTTGTGTGGGGTCGGCGCTCAATGCGTCAGGGTTGCGGGGCGGTGGGTGCGACGTATCCAAGATCGGCGGACAGCTGTTGTGCGGCCTGCTGCAAGCGGCGCTCCAGCGGACTGCTCCAGGTGGTGTCGAAGGTGCTCTGGGCGCCCAGCGCGATCAGGACGAGGCACAACTGGCCGTTGGCGTCGAACACCGGCAGCGACATCGCATTGATGCCAGGCAGCACGCCGCCATGGATGCGCGCGGCACCGTGATGGCGCACGTCGGCGCAGAGGGCATCGTAGGCTTCGAGTGTGCGCGGCAGTTCAGGGTTGTCATCGGGGCGCGCGGCCGCACGCTCGAGTTCGCGCTGGATGAACGGCAATGTCTGCGCGCGCGGCAGGTAGGCGCCGAACACGCGGCCGGTGGCCGAGTTGAGCATGGGCATCACATCGCCCAGGCGCAGGCTGACGGTGACAGGGTGGCTGGCTTCTTCCCAATGGACGATGGCCGGGCCCTGGTTGCCCCACACGGCCAGGCCGATGGTGTGGTCGATCTCGTCACGCAGCGCAGCGGCGGTCGGGCGGGCGCGGCGCATCGGGTCTTGCCGGTTCAGGCTCCGCAGCCCCATTTCCAGCGCGAAGGGACCAAGGTCGTAACGCCCTTCCGGCGTCTGCGTGACAAGCCCCAGGCGCGCAAAGCTCACCAGGTAGCGGTGTGCCTTGGCGGGGTTCATGGGCGCCGCGCGCGCGAGGTCGCGCAGCATCATCGGGCCGTTGGTGTGCGTGAGCACCTCCAGCAGCCGGAAGCCGACCTCGATGGACTGGATGCCCGTGCGCGCGGGCGTATCCAGCTCGGCATCGGCGTCGGACTCCAGGTCGAGATCGCTGTCGGTGTCGGTATGGGCGGGCAGCGTGGACATGGTGGGGTCGCAAGATGGGTTCGGGCCAGTTTAGCCGATGCACGGTGTACCATCCGCGCAGCCTTTTCCTGCACAAGATCCGCACACGACGCCCATGAAACTCGCCACCCTGAAGGATGGCTCGCGCGACGGCCAGCTGGCCGTGGTCTCGCGCGACCTGAAGACCGCTCACTACGCCACGCACATCGCCGGCACGCTGCAGCGCGCGCTGGACGACTGGGCCTTCCACGCCCCGCAACTGCAGGAGCTGTACGACCAGCTCAACGCGGGCCGTGCGCGTCACCCGTTCGCGTTCGATGCGGGCAACTGCATGGCGCCGCTGCCGCGCGCGTATCAATGGGCCGACGGCTCGGCCTACGTCAACCACGTGGAACTCGTGCGCAAGGCACGCGGCGCCGAGATGCCCCCCGAGTTCTGGACCGACCCGCTCATGTACCAGGGCGGCTCCGACGACCTGGCCGGCGCGCACGACCCGATCGTCTGCCGCAGCGAGGCGTTTGGTATCGACTTCGAGGCCGAAGTGGCCGTCATTACCGGCGACGTGCCGATGGGCACCGAGCCCGCCGCCGCCGCTGAGGCCATCCGCCTGATCGTGCTGGCCAACGACGTGTCGCTGCGCAACCTGATCCCGGCCGAACTGGCCAAGGGTTTCGGCTTCTTCCAGAGCAAGCCGGCGACGGCGTTTTCGCCCGTGGCCGTCACGCCGGATGAGTTGGGCGGCGCCTGGCGCGAATGCCGCGTGCATCTGCCGATGACGGTGCGCTGGAACAACAAGAAGGTTGGCCAGCCCGAGTGTGGCACCGACATGGTGTTCGATTTCGGCCAGTTGATCGCGCACATCTGCAAGACGCGCAATGTGCGTGCGGGCAGCATCGTCGGGTCGGGCACGATTTCCAACGTGGACCGCAGCAAGGGGTACGCGTGCATCGCCGAGAAACGCATGCTGGAGACCATCGAAACCGGCGCGCCCATCACCGAATTCATGCGTTATGGCGATACGGTGAAGATCGAGATGTTCGATGCGAATGGCGTGTCGATCTTCGGCGCGATCGATCAGGAAGTCATCGCGCCGGGCACGCAGGCGTAACGCCTAGGCGTCGGGGGCCGCTTTCGCGCGGCGCCCGCGCTTCGGTTGCGCGGTGCCCGCTGTCAGCGCCTGCCCGTGATAGCCGAGGCGCAGCGACAGCGTGCGCCCGGCCTCGCGCAGCAGCCGTGCGGCGGGGCCTTCCAGGCTGGAATCGAACACGCTGGACAGCCCCAGCGCCGTGATCGCCCCTGCCAGCTTGCCTTGCGAATCGAGCACCGGCACGGCCACCGAATCGATGCCGTGCACCAGCGTCCCGCCAATGCGCGCCACGCCTTCCTGCCGCACCGTCTGCCAGCGCGCGCGGCAGTTCAGCCAGTCGGTCAGCCCCGCCTTGCCGGCGCCGGGGCCGCGCAGTTCACGGTCGATGAGCGGGACGAGCTGGATCTCGGGCATCCACGCCGCACAAGCCTGGCCCGTGGCCGAGTTCAGCAGCGGCATGACCGAGCCCACGCGCACATTCACCGCCACCGGCCGTCCGCTGTCTTCCCAGCGCACAATGACCGGGCCGCGCTCCGTCCACACCGACAGGAACACGCTTTCGTTCAGCCGCTCGGCCAGCTTGGGCAGCAGGTTGCTGCCCTCGCGCACGAAATCCACGTCGGATAGCGCCGACAGCCCCACCTGCAGCGCCTGCGCGCCCAGCCGGTAACGGGCAGAGGCCGGGTCCTGCTCCACAAAGCCCGTGCGCTCCAGCGACACCAGATAGCGATGCACCTTCGCGCGCGGCATCCCTAGTTGCCGGCCCAGCTCGGAGACGGCGTGCGCGCCGCCCGAACGGGCCATCGCCGCAAGCACCGTCAGCGCGATCTCGGCCGACTGGATGCCGGCGCTGGTGCGCTCGGCGGGTGCATCGTCGGGGGCGGCGTCTTCGGGTGGAAGGGATTCGTCGAGGGGCATCTTGAACTCTTTGTTGTCGCTTTATAAGATACGCGTTACGCAAAAAGATACAACCGGCGCGGCGGCCCTGCGCGCTGGGAAAGACCACAAGCGGACCCCAAACGGACATCAAACACCCGGAGACGCCATGAAGCTGTCGATCTTTTCCGTGCAGGACCACTATCCGGACCGGCCCCGCAGTCTGCCGCAACTCTACGCAGACGTCATCGCCCAGGCCCGCCACGCCGAGACGCTCGGCTACGACACCTTCTGGGTGGCCGAGCACCATTTCCATGAATACGGCGCGGTGCCCAACCCGGCGGTCTTTCTCTCACACCTGGCGGCCCAGACCCAGCGGCTGCGGCTGGGCACCGCCATCTCGATCCTCACCTTCCACCACCCGGCCACCGTGGCCGAGAACTACGCGATGGTCGATGTGCTCTCGGGCGGGCGATTGTCGCTGGGCGTGGGCTCGGGGTACCTCAAGCACGAGTTCGAAGGCTATGACGTGGACCCCGCCATCAAGCGCGAGCGCTTTGACGAGGCGCTGATGCTGGTCGAACGTCTGCTGTCGGGCGAGCGGGTGCATCACGAGGGCCAGTTCCACACCCTGCGCGACGTGCGCCTGAACGTGCAGCCGGTGCAGGCGCGGGTGCCGATCCACGTGGCGATCCTGCGGCGCGAGGCGGCGTACCACATCGGCAGGCAGGGGCGGCGCATGCTGTTCGTGCCGTATGCGTCGGTGGAAAGCTTCGAAGACATCCGCGCGCTGATGGACGACTACCGGCGCGGCCTGTCCGAAGCGGGCGTCACCGATACGCGCGGCATGGCGGCCGTCGCCCTGCACACGCACGTGGGCCCGACCGAAGCCACGGTGCGCGCCACCGCCGCCGATGCATTCGACCTGTACGTCGCCACGCGGCTCTATGCGCGCCGCCAAACGTATGACGACGTGCTGGCCAGCGACCTGTCGTTGTTCGGCACGCCCGACGCGGTGGCAGAAAAACTCGCGCGGCTGTCCGACATGGGCGTCGACCATGTCATGGCGTTGCACAACTTCGGGCTGATGCCCCAGGCGTCCGTGCTGGAATCGATGCGCGCGCTGATGCAGGACGCGCTTCCGCGCGCCGGGCTCCGCGCGCTGGCGGCTTGAGCCGGTGCCTGCCATGGGGCGGCCCCGCATCGCCAAACCGCCGCAAAACCGCTAGGCTTGCTCCCAAACAACGGGAGGAGACACCCATGCGGCGACCCACGCAGCAATTGAATTCGCGACATGCAGGCGTACTGGTTGGTTTGGCCCTGCTTTCCTCCAGCGCGCTGGCGGACATCCGGATCGGCGTGACGGTGTCCGCCACCGGCCCGCAGGCCTCGCTGGGGTTTCCGGAAAAGAACGCCACCAAGCTCTGGCCGCACGAGATTGCCGGCGAGAAGGTCGGCATCATCGTGCTCGACGATGCGTCTGACACCACGCGCGCCGTCACCAATACACGCAAGCTGATCACCGAATCCAATGTCGACCTCATCGTCGGCTCATCCACCACGCCGAACACGCTGGCGATGATCGACGTGGCAGCCGAAGGCAAGACGCCCGTGATCTCTCTGGCCTCTTCAGCCCGGCTGATTGAACCGATGGACGCGCAGCGCCGCTGGATCTTCAAGACGCCGCATTCGGATTCGCACATGGCCTCGCTGATTGCCGAGCACGCCGCCGCGCACGGCGTGAAGACCATCGCCTACATCGGCTTTGCCAACGCGCTGGGCGAGGCGTTCCTGACCGAGGTGCAGCGCTTTGCTGATCTCAAGCACATCCGCATCACCGATACCGAGCGCTTCTCGCCCACCGACAACAGCGTGACGGCGCAAGTCCTGCATCTGCTGGCGAACAAGCCGGATGCCGTGGTCATCGGTGCGTCCGGCACGCCGGCTGCGCTGCCGGCCCGTGCGCTGGCCGAGCGCGGCTACACCGGCAAGATCTACTTCAACCACGGCGTTTCCAACAACGAATTCGTGAAGCTGTGCGGCAAGGATTGCGAGGGCGCCTACGTGCCGACCGGCCCGGTCATGGTCGCCGCGCAACTGCCCGACAGCAATCCGGCCAAGGCGCAGGCGCTCGACTTCACGCGCCGCTACGAGGCGGCCAACGGCAAGCGCACCGTGTCGATCTTCGCCGCCTATACGGGCGACATCGGCCTGCTGCTGCAGCGCGCCGTGCCCGTGGCGCTCAAGCGTGCCAAGCCGGGCACGCCAGCCTTTCGTGAGGCGCTGCGCGACGCACTAGAACATGTGCACGACCTGCCGACCAGCACCGGCGTCGTCAATATGAGCCCGCGGGACCACGTTGGCCTGGACCAGCGTGCCCGCGTGATGGCACAGATCCGCCGCGGCGAATGGCGGCTGGCCGATGAGGCAAAGTGACGATGCCGCACATCCCGCGTTGCACGCGCGGCCTCATCCGCTATGCTTGATCCACACACGCAGACGTCATGACCTCTCTCGCTCCCCGCTTTGCACGCTACCAGGCGCTCACGCTCGTTCAGCACGGTCCCATCCTTGAGATCGTGATGGGCGCGGCGCAGTCGGCCAACCGCAAGCTCTCCACCGCCGACGCGAGCCTGCACCGCGAGCTGGCCGAGATCTGGCGCGACGTGTCCGCCGAGCCTTCGGTGCGCGTGGCGCTCATCCGCGGCGAGGGCAAGGGGTTCTCGGCCGGCGGCGACCTGCACCTCGTCGAGCAGATGGCCGAAGACTTCGACGTGCGCACGCGCGTCTGGCACGAGGCGCGCGACCTGGTCTACAACCTCGTCAACTGTGACAAGCCCATCGTCAGCGCCATGCACGGGCCGGCCGTGGGAGCTGGGCTGGTTGCCGGATTGCTGGCCGATATTTCCATCGCGGCCCGCGACGCGCGCATCGTCGACGGACATACGCGACTGGGCGTGGCCGCGGGCGACCATGCGGCGATTGTCTGGCCGCTGCTGTGCGGCATGGCCAAAGCGAAGTACTACCTGCTGCTGTGCGAATCCATGACCGGCGACGAGGCCGAGCGCATCGGACTGGTCTCGCTGGCGGTGCCCGAAGCGGAGCTCGTCAATCGCGCCTTCGAGATCGCCGAACGCCTGGCCGCCGGTTCGCAGACGGCCATTCGCTGGACCAAGTACGCGCTGAACAACTGGCTGCGCCTGGCGGGCCCGAGTTTCGATACCTCGCTCGCGCTCGAATTCATGGGCTTTGCCGGCCCCGATGTGCGCGAAGGCATCGACAGCCTGCGCCAGAAACGTCCGCCCACGTTCGATGGCGCCTGAACGGCGCCCGATCCCCCGACCGATTTGTAGGAGACACCATGTTCACCCAGATGCCCAACTTTGCCGAAGGCGGTTTCGAATTTCTGCGCAAGCTGTGGAGCGGTGGTCTTGCCGGCATGGCCGGCGGCGGGATGCCCAACATGGCCAATTTTGCCGCGCCGCCAATGGATTTGGAGGAGCTCGACAAGCGCATCCACGACCTGCGCGCCGTGGAGGGCTGGCTGCAGCTGAATGCCAGCCTGCTGCGCACGGCCATCCAGGGGCTGGAAGTGCAGCGCGCCACGCTGGTGGCCTTGCAGACCTTCGGCTCTGCGCTCACGCCGGATGCCATGAAGACGGCGTTCGATGGCCTGACGCCGGGCGCCGCCAAGCCCGACTCGGAATCCAAGCCCGCGTGGCCGCATAGCGCCACCACGGCCAAGCCCCCTGAAGACGAAGCCCCCGAGCCCGAAGACGAAGCCGAGGAGGAAGCGGAAGACACCGACGACGACCAGGCTGAAGCCCGCGCCCAGAACGCCCGGGCGCAGGCCGCAGCGCAGGCGGCGGCACGCGCAGCCGCTGCCGCGCTGGACCCGTCGCCATGGTGGAACATGCTGCAGCAGCAGTTCAACCAGATCGCCAGTTCCGCCGCCGCGGCCATGCCGATGCCGCAGAACCTGATGCCGGGCTTCCCCGGCGGGTTCCCCGGGTTTGGTGGCGCGCCGGGTGCGGAAGGGCTCGACGCCGCGCCGGAAGACATCGAAGAACCGACTGCGCCGGCCAAGCCGAAGCACACCGCAACGAAGTCTGCCGCCAAGCCGAAGCCCGCCGCCAAAAAGGCGCCTGCTGGCAAGACGGCCACCAAGACGGCCGCCAAGAAAGCGCCGGCAAAGTCCCCAGCGCCCAAGCCCGACAACGACACCCCCTGATCGATGCTGCCGGACTGCACTGCGCTCTTGATGATGGGAGGCGGCGCGCGTGCCGCCTATCAGGTCGGCGTGTTGCGCGGCATTGCAGGACTGGCGCGCGACTATGCGCCCGGGGTGACACGTACGCCGTTCGACATCATCTGCGGCACGTCGGCAGGGGCGATCAACAGCCTCGGTCTGGCGCGCGGCGCGCAGGATTTCACGCTCGCCACCGAGGCGCTCACGCAGCTCTGGGGCAGCTTGCATGCCGATCGCGTCTATCGCACGGATGTCGGCCGCGTGGGCTCCAGCGGCGCGCGCTGGCTGACCGCGCTGGCCTTCGGCTGGATGACGGGCCATACGCCGCGCGCCCTGTTCGACAACACGCCGCTGCGCGAGCTGCTCGAGGCCCAGCACGACGGTCAGCAGGTTCAGGCCGCCTTCGATGCCGGTGCGCTGCGCGCGCTCGCCATCACGGCGCTGTCGTACACCACGGGGCGGCACGTCACGTTCTATCAGTCGCCGCACGTGGTGCTGCCGTGGCGGCGCTCGCAGCGGATTGCGGTGGCCGACCAGATCGGCGTGTCGCACATGCTGGCGTCGTCGAGCATCCCGTTCGTCTTTCCGGCCGAGCCGGTGCCGCTCGAAGGCAACGACGAGTGGTTCGGCGACGGCACGATGCGCCAGATGTCGCCGCTGAGCCCGGCCATTCATCTGGGCGCCAATCGCATCCTCGTGGTGGGCGCCGCGTCGCGCTCGCAGCCCGGCTGGTACGACACGGTGCCGGCGTCAGGCTATCCGTCGCTCGCGCAGATCGCGGGGCAGGCGTTGGCGAGCATTTTTCTCGATGGCCTGTCCGCCGATATCGAGCGGCTGCAGCACGTCAATTCGATGGTCAGCCGCAACCCCGAGATTGCCGACGCGCGGGATGGCTGGCGCAAGATCGAAGTGCTGGTGATGGCGCCGTCCGAGCGCATCGAACTCATCGCCCTGCGCCATGTGCAGCGCCTGCCGGGCACGGTACGCGCGCTGCTCAAGCCGCTGGGCGGCACCGAGGCGCGCGGTGCGGCGTTCGCCAGCTACCTGCTGTTCGAGCCCGAATTCACGCAGGAGCTGATTGACCTCGGCGAGCGCGATGTGCAGGCCCGCCGTGACGAGCTGGCCGCGTTCCTGTACGGCGCGATGCCGGACACGATGCGCGCGGCGTGATCAGCGCGACGAATGTGTTGTTGGCTCGGCCAGCAGCGCGTCGATGCGCTTGATGAGCGTCGGGTCGCTCGGTTCAACGCTGCTGGGGAACACCGCCGCCACGCGGCCATTGCGGTCCAGCAGGTATTTGTGGAAGTTCCACTTGGGCGCTTGACCCGTTTGCGTGGCCAGCCAAGTGTACAACGGCGACGCGCCCGCACCCACCACCGCCGTCTTCGAGAACATCGGGAATTTCACGCCGTACGTGTTGTAGCAAAAGTCGGCGATCTGCTTGCTGTTGCCGGGTTCCTGCTGGAAATCGTTGGACGGAAAGCCCAGCACGGTCAGGCCCTTGTCGCGGTACTTCGCATACAGCGCTTCGAGCCCTTCGTATTGATGCGTGTAGCCGCAGTAGCTGGCGGTGTTGACCACGAGCACCACGCGGCCGGTGTACTGGCAGAGGTCTTGCGGCGCGTCGTCCTGCAGGCGCTTGACGCGAAAGTTCAGGCTGGCGGGGCAGGCGCTCGCCGCCGTCGGCACCGGCGCTTGTGCGGCAGGCGCGGTCGTGGCGGCGTGCCCGGTGCGTGGCAGCAGCAACGCGATGACCGCAATGGCAATCGCAATCGCGATCATCAACAGATGGTGCCGGCGCAGCACGCCCGATGCCCGTCGATGCAGGCGCGGGCGGTGCGTGAAAACGATGGCAGAAAACAACATGGCGGTTCTCCAAAAGCGGGCACTCAGCCGGCAACGCCGGTTTTGTCTTCAGTCTAGGGTATAACGCCCCCGGGTCGCGGCGCGCGCCAAGTGCTACATGCGCGGTGCGTGACTCGCCGCAGAGATGGAACGGCTTCCTATACTGAAGGTTTCGCCGGGGCGTCTCGGGTGACTGACGAGACCCATACCACAAGAGACGGTGGCCAGCGCGCCATCGATCACATCGCGGCATACCGCGAGACGGCGCGCCATGGCATCGCGCGCAAAGGGGGTCGCCAAGCCACTTGACGCAGTGGCGCCGGCAGGCCTGTTGTGACGAGGAAACGGGCGGACACAGATCTTTGCTCCGGCAAGCACGAAAAACCGGGGCGGGTCAAGCATGTCTGCTAGAATCCGCCTGCAAATTCAAAGGCTTACCATGCTCTATCCCGAATTGTTCAAGTCGTTGGAAGCGGTCCGCTGGAATATGGAAAAGGATATTCCGTGGGACACGTTCGATGCGTCGCTGCTGAGCGACGCGCAAGCGCAGACCATCAAGATGAATGCCATCACCGAGTGGTCGGCTCTGCCCGCCACCGAGATGTTCCTGCGTGACAATCGTCACGACTCCGATTTTTCGGCGTTCATGAGCGTGTGGTTCTTCGAAGAGCAGAAGCACTCGCTGGTGCTGATGGAGTACCTGCGCCGCTTCCGCCCGGACCTCGTGCCGACCGAAGAAGAGCTGCACAACGTGCGCTTCGAGTTCGACCCCGCCCCGCCGCTGGAAACGCTGATGCTGCACTTCTGCGGCGAGATCCGCCTGAACCACTGGTACCGTCGTGCCTCCGAATGGCATACCGAGCCGGTCATCAAGTCGATCTACAAGCACCTGTCGCAGGATGAAGCCCGCCACGGCGGCGCCTACCTGCGCTACATGAAGAAGTATCTCGGCCAATTCGGCGACAACGCCCGCAGCGCATTCGCCAAGATCGGCGTGCTGATGGCTTCGGCGCGCCGCACCGAAAAGCCGCTGCACCCGACCAACCTGCACGTGAACAAGGCGCTGTTCCCGCAAGACACGGTGCAGTCGCGCCTGCCGAACCCGGACTGGCTCGAGCACTGGCTGGACGAGCAGATCAAGTTCGACGCCGGCTGGGAAAAGAAGGTGATCGAGCGCATCCTGCACAACATGGGTCTGCTGTTCGAGCGTACCTTCGAAACCGTGCAAGACCTCAACCGCTACCGCAAGGAACTCAACGCACGTCTGCTCGGCTCGGCCGAACAAGCTGCCTGATCCTTGCCACTGGCAGCCAGCGGCCCATCGATTCGATGGGCCGTTTTGTTTTCCCCACCGAATATTTCTGCGCCATGACCGCCCGCCAGCCCGCACCCGCCTTTGAACAGAAGATCTGCGACTCCGCCGATGTGGAAGCCCGCGTGCGCACATTGCCGCACCCGATCGTCTTCACCAACGGCGTGTTCGACATCCTGCATCGCGGCCACGCAACGTATCTGGCGCAGGCGCGTGCGCTGGGCGCATCGCTGGTGGTGGGCGTGAACACCGACACCTCGGTGCGCATGCTGGGCAAGGGCGACGATCGCCCGCTCAACACGCAGGACGATCGCCTGGCCGTGCTGGCCGCGCTGGAATCGGTGAGCCTGGTGGTGCTGTTTGCCGAGCGCACGCCGGTCGAACTCATCCAACGCGTGCGCCCCGACATCTACGTCAAGGGCGGCGACTACGATATCGACACGCTGGAAGAAACGCGCGTGGTGCGCAGTTGGGGCGGTACGGCCCTGGCAATTCCATTCGAGCACGATCGCTCGACCACGGCGCTGCTCAAGCGCGTGCGCGCGACTTCCTGAGTGCCTAGCGCGACGCCGTGACTGCCGCGCAAGCGCGCAGGTCTTCGGCGCCGAGACTCTTCTTGAGGCTCGCCAGCTGGGCGGCGATGGCGGATGCCGCCTCGGCGCTGGCCCCAGTGGTCGTCACGCGCAGCGACGTGCGCGTGGGGTTGCGATGTGTTTCCGTCAGCACGGCGGTGCGGACATCCTTGGCGCGCAGATCCTCCAGGCGTTGCTGCGCGCGGTCCTTGTCGCGGAACACGCCCAGCGACACCACGAACCCATTGCCTTCCTGCACGATGGCCGAATCGCTCACGTTGCGCCGCTTGAGTTCACCGACTTTGCGCTCGGCGTCTTCGCGCGTGTCGCGGGCGGGCATGTGGACCCACCAGCGGCTGTCTTCCTGGCGCGAGATGCGCTCGACACGCACGCCGGCCAGTTGCTTGAACTGATCGACGCCGCGCGTGGCCTGGGCATCGGTCAGGCCGCTGAGTTCGGTGCAGCTGCCGACGATGTCGGCGGCGCTCAGGGCGGTGCGCTCGATGCTGGCCTGTGCGCCGGATGCTGCGGGCGTGGATGTCGCCGGAGTCTGCGCCGGCGCCGATTTGGGTACAGCCGCCGCCGATGCCGGTGCCGGTTCGAGAATGCGGATTTCTTCGGTGCGGATCTGGCGGCGCATGCGGTCCGGTTCGCGTTCGCTTTCAAACCAGGCCTTGGACACCTCCGGTCCGAACACGCCGGAATTGGCCGCGAGCAGAACGCCGTTGACGAGCAGCAGAAGCAGCAGGGCGAGGCGAAGCGTCATGGTGCGAACGGACGTGGATTCGGACGGTGGCTCGGAATGCAGGAACACGGCAACAACGGTCAAGCGTAGGACGAAAGCGGCGGGCTGACGATCAGGCTACGCCAGCGTCGCGGCGCCATCCTGGCTCGCGCGCGCCAGCACCTGAAGGCCGAGCAGCACGAGATTATCGTGCATCTGGAACGGCATGCGCAGATGCGGGCCCAGCGCGGCGCGTGCTCCGCCGCTCAGCACGCAGCGTGCCGGGCCGGGGTGTTGCTTCTGCAGCGCCATCCAGGTCTGCGCAATCGCGCCCGCCTGGGCGGTGACGCAGCCAAGGGCGATGGCGTCCTGCGTGTTGTCGGCCCAGGGCGGCGCAACCACGTCGCTCGTGCTCAGGTAGCCGACGTCGACTTCCGGCAGCTGCGCTGTATTGCGCGACAGCGCACGCATCATCAGCGTGAGACCGGGCAGGATCAGGCCACCGGCAAACAGGCCGTCTGGCGTGATGATGTCGAGCGTGGTGGCGGTGCCGGCTGTTACGAGCAGCAGGGCGGTGTCGGGCCACAGGTGGCGTGCGCCGATCGCGCCCACCCATCGGTCGGTGCCGAGCTGGGCGGGCTCCCGATACCCGTTGCGCAAGCCGGCGGCGTGCTCTTCCGACGTGGCAATGCGTACGCGGGCGCCGTCGAACACGCGGGCGATGCGCGCGGTGAGCGCATCGCGCAGCGCGGGGCCGGCCACCGCGCTGATCCACACCTCGGGCGGCGCAACGCCCAATGCATGGCAGTCGCGCCAGTCTTCCACCAATTCAGCCAGTTGATCGTGCGGGCGGGCGCCGGCGTACTGCCACGGCGTGCCGCCAGGTTCTTCGGGCAGGGCGGGTTCGGCGTCGGCACCGTTGGCAATCCACGCCCACTTGATGCGCGTGTTGCCGGCGTCGATCAGCAGCAGCGGGCGGGCCGGCGGGGTCGTGTGCCCGGTGGAGGCTTTCAGGCGACTCATGGCTGCGCGTCCTCGGCACTGCGCAGGGACACCTCGCCGCTGTGGACCCACTGCACGCGCCCGCCAGTCTCGATGGCAAGGCGGCCTTGCGCGTCGATGCCGTGCGCCACGCCTTCGAGCACCACGGCGCCGTCCTGCCACAGACGCACGCGCTCGCCGGCAAAGGCATCGCGCGCGGCAAACGGCGCAACAAACGGCGCCAGCCCTTGCGTGCCAAAGCGCTGCAGGTATTCACCCAGCGACGTGAGCAGCGCCGAGAACACGGCGTTCGGCTCCGGCGCATCCACCAGTTCTTCCACGCCGGACAGCCCACGGCCCAGCGTGGTTTCCAGCACATGCGGCCGTTCCAGGTTCAGGCCGATGCCAATGACGGCCCAGGTCTGGCCGGGCGCGGTCCGCACGGTCTCGACCAGGATGCCGGCCAGCTTGCGCCCGGCGATCTGCACGTCGTTGGGCCACTTGAGCCCGAGAGCTTGCGCGCTGCCACCGCGGGATTCCGCATACAAGGCCACGGCATCGGCCACGGCCACGCCCACGGCCAGGCTCAGGCCGCCAAGCAATACGGGCTCGCCGGCAAAGGCACAGGCAATGGAGAAGGTCAGGCCGTGGTCGCCGCTCCACGGGCGGCCCTGCCGGCCGCGTCCCGCGGTCTGGCGCTGGGCGGCCCGCACACGTGCACCCAGCAGCGGCGCGCCGCCGGTATTGGCATGAGCGGGAATGGCTGCGTTGACAGGCCAGGCGGCATCGCGCACGGCGGCCATCAGGTCGGCGTTGGTGGAGCCGGTGGCCTCGACCACATCGATGGGCCAGCCGGCAGCCGGGCCGCTGGGCTGGATGCGCTCGGGCACGAGGCGCCAGCGCGCGGAGGGTTCGGCAAGAGACATAAAAAGCAGGCGATCAGATTCGCGCGGGGAATGCCTGGATTGTACGAGCGGAGGCCGCAAACAAGGGCCTCGCGCCAACGACAGGCGACCAGACAGGCGACCAAAAGGGGCGCCGGCCTCACAGTGTGGCAGCGAGTGTGACAGCGTTTGGCGGCGTGTTGGCTACAATTCGACCGATATTCGGCATCACTGCTGACGGAGAACCGTTTGATCACCTGCCGTACACCCCGGCTCGAGGTACGCGTCGTCGAGGGCCGGTCTGTTGCCTTTCTCTCCGGCGACTGGACCACGCTCGCTCTGGCGGAACGCGCCGGCGTGCGCAGCGCGCGCCAGCAGATCCGCGCCGGCCTGGACAACGCCAACGCGTGGTGCCTGACCGAAGTCGGCCGTATCGACCACTTCGGCGCGCAACTGCTCTGGCGCGCCTGGGGCAACCAGTGGCCCGAACACCTCGATGCCCGCCCCGACCAGCGCCGCATGATCGACCGCGTAGCCAAGCTCGACCCCGGCGGCTGGAAGCAACGCCTGGCGCCGCGCATCAACCCGGTGGCGATCCTCGGCGAGGGCATGCTCGATTTCTTCGACCACGCCCGCAACGGCATCGCCATGGTCGGCCAGCTCGTGTTCGACTTCGGCATGTTCCTGCGCGCGCCGCACCGCGGCCCATGGCGCGAGATCTCCGCCAACATCTACAGCACCGGCTACAAGGCGCTGGGCATCACCGCGCTGGTGGGCTTTCTGATCGGCATTGTGCTGAGTTACCTGTCGGCCAACCAGTTGCGCGTGTTCGGGGCCAGCATCTTCATCGTGAACATTCTGGGCATGGCCATCATCCGCGAACTGGGGCCGGTGCTGGCCGCCATCCTGGTGGCGGGGCGCTCGGGCTCGGCCATTACCGCGCAGATTGGTGTGATGCGGGTGACGGAAGAGCTCGATGCGATGCGCGTGATGGGTATCTCACACGGCTTCCGGCTGATCCTGCCCAAGGTGATAGCGCTGGCGATTGCCATGCCGTTGCTGGTGGCATGGACGGATTTGCTTGCACTGGGCGGCGGCATCCTGGCGGCCAAGTTCCAGCTCGACATCAGCCCGACGTACTTCATCACCTCGCTGCCCGATGCGGTGCCGGTGGCCAACCTCTGGCTCGGCATCGGCAAGGGCGTGGTGTTTGGCATGCTGATCGCGCTGGTGGCGTGCCACTTCGGCCTGCGCATCCAGCCCAACACGCAGAGCCTGGGTGAGGGCACGACCACGTCGGTGGTGGTGTCGATCACCATCGTGATCCTGGCCGATGCGGTGTTCGCCATTCTCTTCAAGGACGTCGGCATATGACGCGACCGCGCCATCCGCACGTTGAGCACGCGCCAGCTGCACCGGCCATCACGCCAGCCCGCGAGCGGGTGATCGAGGTGCGCAACGTCACCAAGCGCTACGGCAAGGTGACGGTGCTCGACAACATCGACCTGGACGTGTTTCGCGGCGAGGTGCTCTCCATCGTCGGCGGCTCGGGCAGCGGCAAGACGACGCTGCTGCGCCAGGTGGTTGGGCTGGAAAAGCCCACCTCGGGCACGATCCACATCTTTGGCGAAGAGCTGACCTGCCAGGTTGGCAATGACTTGCAGTCGATGCGCAACCGCTGGGGCATGCAGTTCCAGCATGGCGCGCTGTTCTCGGCGTTATCCGTGATCGACAACGTGGCCTTGCCGATGCGCGAGCTGCGCACGCTGCCCGATGCGTTTGTGCAGCGCGTGGCGATGCTCAAGCTGCAGATGGTGGGGCTCAAATCGACCGATGCCGACAAGATGCCGTCGGACCTGTCGGGCGGCATGATCAAGCGCGTGGCACTGGCGCGCGCGTTGTCGCTGGAGCCCGAACTGGTGTTTCTGGACGAGCCGACCGCCGGGCTGGACCCGCGTGCTTCCGACGACTACGTCGCGCTCATCCGCGAGTTGCGTCAGGAGCTGGGTTTGACGGTGGTGATGGTCACGCACGATCTGGACACGCTGGTGGCGCTGTCCGACCGCATCGCCGTGCTGGCGGATCGCAAGGTGCTGGCCGCCGCGCCGATCGAGCAGATCATTCAGGTCGACCACCCGTTCATCAAGGAATACTTCCTGGGCGAGCGGGGGCAGCGGGCACTGATGGCCTTGGGCCCGCAAATGACAGAAGTCGTGGCGGCCGCCACGCTTGCAGTGCAGGAGGATTGATGGAAAACAAAGCCCACGCATTTCTGGCCGGGCTGTTCACGATCGGGTTGGCGATCTTCATTGCGCTGGCCGTGATGTGGTTCAACCGCGACCAGACCGTGCGCGTACCGTACGACGTGGTCACGCGCTCGACCGTCAACGGGCTGAACCCGCAGGCCGCCGTGAAGTATCGCGGCCTGGATGTCGGCAAGGTCGACAGCATCCGCTTTGACGACAAGGTGCCCGGGCAGATCGTGGTGCGCGTGCTGGTCGACAAGGACGCGCCCATCACTACCACCACCTACGGTCGTCTGGCTTACCAGGGCGTGACGGGCCTGGCCTACGTGCAGCTCGACGATCGCGGTTTCGATTCGGGCAACGACGGCGGCAAGCGCACGCCCAACCCCACGCATCTGGAAACCTCGGCCAAGGCGCCTGCGCGTATCCGCATGGAAGCGGGCTTCCTCGACGAGCTCGACAAGCGTGGCGACCAGATGCTCTCCAAGCTTGACCAGACGCTGAGCTCGCTGTCGGTCATGTTTGACGACGAGCACCGCCAGCAGATCACGGCATCGCTGCAGTCGTTCCAGTCGACCATGGACAGCTACAAGGCGCTGGCCCAGCAAGCCGAGCCGACCGTGCGCAAGCTGCCGCAGATTGCCGACAACCTGGATTCCACATTGGTGGCCACGCGCAAGCTGACACAATCGCTGGCGGACCCGAAGGGGCCGTTGATGGGGACGCTGGCCGGCGCCGGCTCCGACCTGACCGCAGCCACGCAGTCGATGCAATCGGCCGCCAACGTGCTGACCTACGAAACACTGCCGCAACTCAACGGCTTTGCGCGTGAAGCCCGCCAGGCCGTGCGCGGTTTCGACCATGCCGTGACTGACTTCAACGCCCGGCCGCAGAGCGTGCTGTTCGGCCCCGCGCCCGGCGTGCCCGGCCCCGGCGAGATCGGCTTCACCGCGCCCGCCGCACGGGTTTCGGCCCAGCCCTGAGGAGAATTCATGCCGATGTTGTCTGCTGTCCTGCGTCACACACTCAGCCGCGCGCGTGCGGTATCCGCGCTGACGGCGCTGTCGCTGGTGGCTGCCTGCTCCAGTGCGCCCGTGGCACCGACCGCCCTGTACGACTTCGGGCTCGCCCCGGCCACCACCGATGGCACCCGTCTGCCGACCGCCTTGCGCGTGGCCGACGTGGCCGGCCCGGGCTGGATGGACGGCAACGCGATCTACTACCGCCTGGCCTATGCGCAAAGCCAGCGCACCGACGCCTACGCCAACAGCCGCTGGGTGGAATCGCCCGTGAACCTGTTCGACGCTCGCTTGCGCAACGCGGCGGCCGCACGCGGCCAAGTGGTGGGCTATCCCACGCCCGACGTGCCGAGCTTGCGCGTGGAGCTGGTCGACTTCTCGCAGGTGTTCGACCGGCGCGACGCCAGCCGCGGCGTGGTGCGGCTGCGGGCGACGGTCACGCTGGCGCGCGGCGTGATCGACCAGCGCGTGGTTCAGGCCGACGCGCCTGCGCCCAGTGCCGATGCGGCGGGCGGCGTGGCGGCGCTCACGCAAGCGTCCGACAAGGCCATCGGCGAGGTGCTCGACTGGGTGGCGGGTTTGCCGCTGGGGGCGCCCGGTCAGGCCACCGCTGGCGCATCCGGGGTGCACCCGCGTTAACCCTCCTCCGGACGGCGGAACCATCCGCGATGTGCCGCATCGGACGCTATCATGGGCGGCTTTTTTTCAAGCACGTCCATCCCTTCTTCTAGACAGAGACAGCAGCTCCCTCCGGTGACGGCCCTCCACTCGCATCCTGCCGCGCCCACCCCGCATCGCCACTCGCCGCTTGCGCGCGCCGGGCTGGGGTGGTTCGTGCTGCTGGTCGTCTATGCCAGCCTGTATCCGTTTGCGGGTTGGACGGATACCGGCGTGTCGCCGTTTGCCTTTATCACGGCGCCGCTGCCGCGCTACAACACCGGCTTCGACATCCTGACCAACGTGTGGGGCTACATGCCGTTGGGCATGCTGACGGTGCTGGCGGTGCATCCGCGCATCACCGGCTGGCGCGCGGTGCTGCTGGCGCTGCTGGGCGGGCTGGTGCTCTCTGGCGCCATGGAGGCCATCCAGACCTACCTGCCGACGCGCGTGTCCTCCAACGTGGACCTGGCCACCAATACGCTCGGTGCGCTGGTGGGCGGCATCGTCATGGTGCCGTTCTCGGCGCGGCTGATCGACCGGGGCGGGCTGCGCCGCCTGCGCCGCCGCTGGTTCGAGCCGCATGCCACGTTTGCGATCCTGTTGCTGCTGGCGTGGCCGTTTGCGCAGATCTTTCCGCAGGAGTTTCTGTTCAGCATGGGCGGGGTGATCCGCAGCATCCTGCTCGATCCGTCGCCGGATGCATTTGTGGTCAACCTGGTCAACAGCTGGTTTCCTGGGCTTTTTGACTGGCAAGACAAGCTGCAGGCGCACCCCGAAGCGCTGCAGCGCCAGGAGCTGCTCGAAGCGCTCATCACCGCGTGCAGTTGGATCGGCACGGGGCTGCTGGCCACCGTCGCCATGCGCCGCGATGCGCCCGTGCTGCGCCTGCTGGCCGCGCTGCTGGCGGGGGCGCTGGTCGTCAAGGGCGGGGCGACGCTGCTGCAGTTTCCGGCGAGCGGGGCGTGGGATTGGCTGGCGTCGGGGGCGCGGTTCGGGCTGATCGTCGGCTCGCTGGTGCTGGTGCTGCTGGTGCGCCTGCCGCGCTGGCTGCGCGGGGCACTGGCCATGACGCTGCTGATCGTGCTGATCATTCTCTCCAACGTGCTGCCGCCGAGCCCGTATTCGTGGGTGTCGGCGCAGGCCTGGCGGCTGGGGCGCTTCGTCCACTTCAACAGCCTGTCGCAGTGGATCGGCTGGCTGTGGCCGTTCCTTGGTCTCGGCTATCTGGCCTGGCGCGCCGAGCAGACGCAACTGCAGCGCCGCGACAGCAAGCGCCCCGACTGAGCGCTGCCGGTGCCTCATCCATTCGTGCAAGTCAGTGGCGATGCGTCGCGTCGCCATGATGTTTCGTCACGCGGCCGACACGAATTCTTTCTACCTTAGCGCCTGATTACCGACGGGCGTCGCATGCGCTGGCCTGTCATCAGGAGGCCATCCATGTGTGGGCGCCGCGCTGCCAGTCGACTGCCGTTTCACGCCGCCTATTTCCTCGCGGCGATGTTCGTGCTTGCGCTGAGTGCGTGCGACGCGGCGGATCCGCATGTGCCGGCCGTGGTGCGTGCGCAGGCTGCCGCGCTTTCACCGTCTTCCGCTCCGTCTTCCCCGTTGTCCCCTGGGGCCGTTGCTTTGCCGAACGGCCTTGCGCCGCCCGTGATTCACACCGTCGATTGAGCCTCGGTGTTCCAGTCAGGTGCCCTCAAGTTGTTCCCCCCCAAACCCCAAGCACACATCAACAGGACGAGAACATGACCTCCAAGAGCCGCCGTGGTTTTCTCCGTTCCGCCGCGCAACTGGCTGCCGCATCCGCGGCCGTGGGCGCGGTGCCCGAAGGCATCCGTCAGGCGCTGGCGATTCCCGCCCATAACGCGCACCGCAACATCGAGGACGTGCAGCACATCGTGATCCTCATGCAGGAGAACCGCTCGTTCGACCACTACTTCGGCACGCTCAAAGGCGTGCGCGGGTATGGCGATACGCGCACCATCACGCTGCCCACGGGCAAGAGCGTGTGGCACCAGCCGGTGGCCGGCGGTGTGGGCGAAGTCCTGCCCTTCCGGCCGAGCGCGCCCGATCTGGGTCTGCAGTTCCTGCAAGACCTGCCGCACGGCTGGAACGACACGCACGCTGCCGTCAACGGCGGCCGCTACGACGGCTGGGTCCCGCACAAGGGCACCACGACGATGGCGTATCTGACGCGTCAGGACATCCCGTTCCACTACGCGCTGGCCGACGCTTTCACCATCTGCGACGCCTATCACTGCTCGACGCCCACTTCGACCGACCCGAACCGCTACTACATGTGGACGGGCTACGTCGGCAACGACAACGTCGGCGGCGGCCCCGTGATCGACAACGCGGAGGCCGGCTACGGCTGGTCGACGTATCCGGAAGTGCTCGAAGCCGCCGGCATCTCGTGGAAGATTTATCAGGACATCGGCACTGGCCTGGACGCCAAGGGCTCGTGGGGCTGGACGAGCGACGCCTACATCGGCAACTACGGCGACAACGCGCTGCTGTACTTCCACCAGTACCAGAACGCGCAGCCCGGCAGCCCGCTGTACGAGAAGGCGCGCACCGGCACCAACGCCGCCGCCGGCGAGGGCTACTTCGACATCCTCAAGCGCGACGTGCAGAACGGCACGCTGCCGCAGGTGTCGTGGATTGCCGCGCCGGAGGCGTTCTCCGAGCACCCGAACTGGCCGGCCAACTACGGCGCCTGGTACATCGACCAGATTCTGCAGATCCTGACCTCCAACCCCGAGGTGTGGAGCAAGACCGCGGTCTTCGTTACCTACGACGAGAACGATGGCTTCTTCGACCACCTCGTACCGCCGTTCGCATCGTCCGGCAGCAATGGTCTGTCAACGGTGGATACGATGGGCGAAACCTTCCCGGGCAACAGCAAGTACGGCGCGGGCAGCTACGGCCTTGGCCAGCGCGTGCCGATGCTGGTGGTGTCGCCGTGGTCCAAGGGTGGCTTCGTGTGCTCGGAGACGTTCGATCACACGTCGATCATCCGCTTCATCGAGCAGCGCTTTCAGCGCACGCACAACGTCAAGTCGCCGAACATCTCGAAGTGGCGCCGCGCGGTGTGCGGTGATCTGACATCCGCGTTCAACTTCGCCACGCCCAACGAGGTGGTGCCCGCGCTGCCGAGCACCACGGCCTACGTGCCGAAGGACAAGCTGCGCCACGCCAGCTACGTTCCGCTGCCGCCGCTGGTGCAGGCCGTACCGAAGCAGGAAGCGGGCATGCGCCCGTCGCGCGCATTGCCGTACGAGCTGTTCGTGCGCGGCCGCCAGGACGAGGCTGCCGGCAAGTTCCAGCTCGAGTTCATCAACACCGGCGATGCGGGCGCTGTGTTCATCGTCTACACCGCCGGCAGCACGGAGGCACCGCGCACCTACACGGTCGAAGCCGGCAAGCGCCTGTCGGACACGCTGACCGTGAACGCCGGCGGCGCATACGACTTTACGGTGCATGGCCCGAACGGCTTTCTGCGCCGCTTTGTCGGCAAGCTCGCGCTGTCGGGCCTGCTGCGTCCGCACGGCCGCGCGCTGGAGGTGAAGGAAGGCTATGACGTCGCCAACGGCAACCTGCAACTGCGCCTCATCAACCACGGCCGCGCACCCACGGTCTTCACGATCCGGAACGCCTACACAGGCGAGAGCGTGCAGCGCGAAGTGCGCGGCGGTGACGATGCCTCGGTGTACCTGGACCTGCGCGGCCAGCACGCCTGGTACGACGTGACCGTCAAGGCCAGCACCGATGCCGGCTTCGAGCGTCGCCTGGCCGGCCACGTGGAGACCGGCCGCACCAGCGCATCCGATCCGGCGCTCGGCGCATAAGCTGCGTCCAAGCAAAACGGCCCGCTGGCGTGGTCTGCCAGCGGGCCGTTTCTTTGATGCGCAGCGTCAGAGCTGCTTCGTGTACGTGCGTGCCTGATACAGCGCCAGCGCGGCCAATCCGACGATCATCACGATCGCCAGCACGTCGGCAAACGGGTAACCCCAGAAGTGCGTCATGGCGTGGTCTCCTTCGGTTCAGTGTCGAGCAGGCCGGTATCGGCCATGCGCTGACGGCCGAACTCGGTAATGACGTAGCGGAAGTGCACCTTGCCGGTGGCTTCGTCCAGTGTGTCCTCAGGTGTCTGCACCAAGCCGCCGGAATACAGGTCGGCCAGGATGGCGCGCACGCTGCCCGTCCAGTAGTCGTCTTCGGGTTTGCCGTATTCCTGCAGCGCGCGGTGCGCGATGTCGTTGTCCCACAGCGCATCGCCCTCGGCCAGCAGTTGCAGGATGTAGCCCTTCATGTGCAGTTTCATGCGTGCGTTTCCGTGGTTGTGGGGGCCGAGCCCCGAATGACTTCGAGGTTCTCCGAGCTTTCCGAGACCATCACGAAGCCGCCGAAGATCACCAGCGCCAGCCCGATCAGGAAGTACCACTCCGGAAACTGCAGCGTGAAGAGGGCCGTGAAGATCGTGGCGAACATCGCGTAGAACGCCCCCAGCGCTTGCCCGCGCCCCACGCCGATCAGCGGGAACGACTTGTACCAGGCCACCGCGCAGAATGCGAAGGTGAGTCCGCCCGCAGCCAGCCACAGCAGCGCTTTGCTGTGCACAACGCCAGAGACGATGTCCATCACCGGGACCGGCACGTGTGCAAACAGCGCGATGGCCGGCAGCACGAAGAGGGCCCAGATGATGGCCTCGGCGGTGTAGCGGATGGAGACCCCGCAGTCCGGGTCGGACACATCCATGGCGCGGCCGACGATGGCGCCTTCCAGCCCCCAGCCGAGGGCCGCCATGGCGCCGCCCAGGTAGCCGAGCCACTGGTTGCCGCCGCTGTGCGACTCGGCCAGCAGCGCCGGTGCATAGATCGCCACGCCGCCGCCGATGATGATGAGAATGCCTACCGCAGCGCGGGCGCTGATGCGCTCGTTGTACCAAAGCTTGGCCACCGTGGCGCCCACCACCGGATACAGCAGGCCCGCCACCGCCGCGAACACCGCGCCCACGTAGCCCATCGCCAGATACGAGCCGAAGTTCGCCATCAGCCCGCCAGCAATCGCCGCAATCACATACCAGCGCGAAATGTGGCGGAATTGCCCCATGGTGCGGAAGTAGTCGCCCAGCTTGCCGAGCACGGCCAGCCAGAGCCACTGGAACACCACCACCAGCACGCTGTTGAACGCCGTGATGACGGCCGCGCAGACCAGAAAGACATGCGGATCGGACAAGTCAAGCGACGCAAATGGGCGCTCATGCCAGACGGCCGTGCCCGGCACGTACCAGGCGCCCCACAGGATGGCGGCCCACAGCGCCCAGCGGTAGCCCCACTGCAGCGTGCGTTTGTGATGCGCCGCGCGGGCGGCGGAGGATGAAGCCAAAACGATCTCCCTGTTCTGCGCGTCAGCGGCAAACCTGCCGGGTGACGCTTGAGTTACTGGGGGTATAGAAATTAACCAATAGTTCTTCGGAGTCTATGCCGGCCCTCCAGGCATGCCGGAAAAAGTCGCAACGATTGACGGGATTGTCAGAAGTTGACGTCTGCGACGTCAGGTGACGCTGGGCTAGGAGGCACCCGACTCGGGCACCGTGTCGACCACCGTAATCAGGTGCAGCGGCGCGCCGGTGGCCGGATCGCGCGCCAGGGACGTGGTGATGCGCACCGGCACGGCAGACCCATCGCCGCGTACCAATTGCAGCGTGATCGCGTACGCGGGCACCGTCCCGGCCAGCAACTCGCCGTATTGGCGCAGGTGGCGGGCGAGGTCGTCGCGGTGCGTGAGATCGAGCAGCGTGCGCTGCTGCAGCGCCGCTTCGGGCTGGCCCAGCAGCTTGCACAGCCACGGGTTGGCGCGCAGGCAGCGGCCCTCCAGGCTGACCTGCGCGATACCGACCGGCGCCTGCTCGAATAGTGTGCGCAGCTTGGCTTCGCTGTCGCGGAAGGCGGCCTGAGCTTCTACCTCGGTAGTGATGTCCTGCGCCGCGCCAATCATGGTGACGGTGGCCGCCGCCGGGTCCTGTGCCTCGCCTTCCTCGCGCAGATGGCGCCGGGTGCCGTCGGGCAGCGTGATGGTGTAATCCACGCGATACGGCTGTCGCGTGGCGACTGCCTGGTCCAGCACCGCCTGCACGCGCGCGCGATCGGCGGGGGCGATGGCCTCCAGGTAGCGCGCCATCGAGACCGGCGAGCCCTGCGGCGTCCAGCCGAAGATGCGGTAGGCCTCGTCCGTCCAGCGGCAGGCATCGCTGCCCGGTTCCCAGACCCAACTCCCAAGCCGGGCGATCTGTTGCGCCTTGGCGAGCAGCGCCTCCGAGTCGCGCAACGCGGCCTCAGCCGTGTGGCGCTCGGTGGTGTCCAGGCTCAGGCCGATCATCTTGACTGGCCGGTCCTGCGCGTCGCGCACGAGCGTGGCGCGCGAGACGATCCAGCGCACCGTATCGGGCGCGTAGGCGATGCGGAATTCATGGGCGTACACACCCCCGGCCGCCAGGTTCTGCGCGATGGCGGCCTGCACGCCGGGCACATCCTCGGGCAGCACGCACTGCCAGAAATCGTCCAGCGTGCGGATCGGTCGGCCGAACAGGCGCGCGGCATTCGGCGAATACGCCACCGCATCCGTCAGCAGGTTCCACTCCCACGTGACCACGCCGGAAATCTCCTGCGCGAAGGTCATGCGCGCCTCGCTCTCCATGATGGCGGCAAGGTGCTTCTGGCGGCCTTCGCGGGCGCGGGCGTCGGTGTTCAGGCTGGCTTCCAGGTCGGCGAGCGCGCGGTCACCGTAGCGCAGCCACAGCCAGTTCACGTTCAGGAAGCGGGCCAGCGCCAACAGGTTGGCGTACTCGATCTCCCCGCCGCGCGTCCATTTGTGCACCGCCGAGGGCGACACCCCCAGCGCCGCCGCCACCTGCTTGAGCTGGATGCGGCCGCGCGTCAGCACGCCTTTGAGGCGGCCGGCAAAGCTGTCGTCATCAAGCGAGCCGTCGGACGGCGGGAGCGAGGCGGCGGTCATGGAGCAGGATTCACTGGAAGTGTTTCGCGACAGTATAACGGTTCAAAAATAGCCAAAAACTATCCAATGGTTTGATTGTTAGGTCTTAACGATTGGCCTGCGGCAACTAATGTTTCCTAGACTAGTCCATAATTCTCTAAAGGTAAATAAAAACACCAACAGTGAATTTATGGGTCGCCGCACCGAAACCCGCCCGCGCGGGCGCTACGGTGTCGGCATTTCCGGCGCCGTCTTCTTTGCGCGCCAGCCATCACCAGGGGTACTGGATATGACGCAAGCTTCTCTTTCCACCGATTTCCGTTCTGCCACGCTGGCTCCTCGTCTCGATCTGTACATCGACGGCCAGTGGGTGCAGCCCGAAGGCGGCGTGTACCGCGACATCGTCGATCCCGCCACCGAAAACGTCCTGACGCAGGCCGCCGATGCCTCCGTGGCCGACGCACAGCGCGCCATTGCCGCTGCCCGCCGCGCCTTTGACGGCCCGTGGCGCCATACCGGCACACGCGAGCGCGCCCGCCTGCTCAACCGCATTGCCGACGCCATCGACGCCGATGCGGAGAACCTTGCCACGCTCGAATCGCTGAATACCGGCAAGACGCTCATCGAAAGCCGCTGGGACATGGATGGCATTGCCGCCACGTTCCGTTATTTCGCCGGGCTGGTCGCCACGGAATCGGGCCTCATCAACGAAGCGCCGGACACCGTCATCAGCCGCACGCTGCGGGAGCCGGTGGGCGTGTGCGGTCTGATCACGCCGTGGAACTACCCGCTGCTGCAGGCTGCGTGGAAGATCGCGCCGGCGCTGGGCGCGGGCAACACGGTCATCATCAAGCCGAGCAACCTGACGCCGCTGACCACGCACCGCTTTACCGAGCTGCTGATTGAAGTGGGCGTGCCGGCCGGTGTGTTCAACCTTGTGATGGGTGCGGGCGAGGCCGGTGCCGAGCTGTCGCGCAATCTGGATGTGGATCTCGTCTCGTTCACCGGTGGTGCCGTGGCTGGCGCGGCGGTCATGAACGCGGCCATCGGCAACTTCAAGAAGATCGCGCTGGAGCTGGGCGGCAAGAACCCGAACATCATCTTTGACGATGCGGACTTCGATACCGCCGTCGACTACGCCGTCAACGCGGCGTTCTTCCATGCCGGCCAGGTGTGCTCGGCCGGTTCGCGGCTGATGCTGCAGGACGGCATCCACGATCGCTTTGTCGAAGCGTTGGTCGAGCGCGTCAAGCAGATCCGCATCGGCAACGGCTTTGCCGAGGGCACGCAGATGGGCCCGGTGCAATCGGCCTTCCAGCGCGACAAGATTCTCAAGATGATCGAAGCCGGTGTGGCCGAAGGCGCGGTGCTGCGCTGTGGCGGCAAGGTGCCGGCCGGCAAGCAGTTCGAGCGCGGCTTCTGGCTGGAGCCCACCGTGCTCGCCAACGTGCGCGACGACATGAAGATCGCCACCGAAGAGATCTTCGGCCCGGCGCTGACCATCGAGCGTTTCTCCACCGAAGAAGAAGCCGTGCGCCGCGCCAACGCCACGCCGTTCGGCCTGGCCGGGGCGGTGTGGACGGCCGACTTGAACCGCGCCAACCGCGTCACGCGCGCACTGCGCTTCGGCACCGTGTGGGCCAACGACTATCACCCGTACTTCCCCGAGGCACCGTGGGGCGGCTACAAGGCCAGCGGCATCGGCCGCGAACTCGGCCGCGGTGGCCTGGACGAGTACACCGAACTCAAGCACAGCTACATCAACCTCGCGCCGCAGCCGATGGGCTGGTTCGGTTCGGACGCTGAGTAAACAGGGAGGGCACGTTTTGACGACCAAGACAACGACGACAGCGGCCGTACAGGAATACGACTACATCATCGTGGGTGCGGGCTCGGCCGGTTGCACGCTGGCCGCGCGCCTGACCGAAGACCCCGGCGTGACCGTGCTGCTGCTCGAAGCCGGCGGCCCCGACCATCGCTGGGATTTCCGCACGCAGATGCCGGCCGCGCTGGCGTATCCGCTGCAGGGCACGACCTACAACTGGGCCTACGAAACCGAGCCCGAGCCGCACATGAACAACCGCCGCATGTCGCAAGGTCGCGGCAAGGGGTTGGGCGGCTCGTCGCTCATCAACGGCATGTGTTTCATTCGCGGCAACGCGATGGACTACGAGCGCTGGGCAAGCGATTTCCAGTTGGATGATTGGACGTACGCCGACTGCCTGCCGTACTTCCGCAAGTCGGAAACCTACGACAAGGGCGCCAACGATTGGCACGGCGATTCCGGCCCGCTGCAAGTCACCACGCCCAAGCGCGACAACAGCCTGCTGTTCCACGCCTTTATCGAGGCGGGCGAGCAAGCGGGTATTCCGGCCACCGATGACTTGAACGGCTATCGCCAGGAAGGCCTGGGGCCGATGGACCGCACCGTAACGTCCAAGGGACGCCGCGCCAGCACGTCGCTGTGCTATCTCGACACTGCGCGCCAACGCCCCACGCTGACGGTGCTGCCGCGTGTGCTGGCCGATCGCATTCTCTTTGAAGGCACACGCGCCGTTGGCATCGAAGCGCTGATGGACGGCCAGCGCCAGACGTGGCGCGCCCGCCGCGAAGTGATCGTCAGCAGCGGCGCCATCGCTTCGCCGCAACTCCTGCTGCGCTCGGGCATCGGCAATGCCGACGAGCTGCGCGCCATGGGCATCCACTCGGTCGCGCACCTGCCGGGCGTGGGCGAGAACCTGCAAGACCACCTGGAGATGTACATCCAGTACGAGTGCATCCGCCCGGTGTCGATCTATGAATCCACGCGCTGGTTCAACAAGCCGAAGGTCGGCCTGGAGTGGTACCTGAACGGCACCGGCCCCGGCGCCAGCAACCACTTCGAGGCTGGCGGCTTCATCCGCAGCGACGACAGCTTCGAGTGGCCGAACATCCAGTACCACTTCCTGCCGTTGGCGGTGAACTACGACGGCAGCAACCCGGTGAAGATGCACGGCTTCCAGTGCCACGTCGGGTCGATGCGCTCGCCGTCTACCGGCTACGTGAAGCTCGCCTCGCGCGATCCGCGTGACAAGCCGCGCATCCTGTTCAACTACATGGCGCACGACGTGGATTGGCGCGAGTTCCGCGCCGGCGTGCGCATCACGCGCGACATCATCGCGCAGCGTGCATTCGATGCGTACCGCGGCCGCGAGATCAGCCCCGGCCCGAGCGTGCAGACCGACGCCGAAATCGACGCCTTCGTGCGCAACCATGCGGAGACCGCGCTCCACCCGTCCTGCACCTGCAAGATGGGTCCGGCGACCGATCCGATGGCCGTGGTCGACAATCAAGGCCGCGTGCATGGCTTGGAAGGCCTGCGCGTGGTCGATGCGTCGATCATGCCGCGCATCGTCACCGGCAACCTGAACGCGCCGACGATCATGATCGCCGAGAAGATCGCCGACCGCATTCGCGGGGTGGCGCCGCTTGAGCGTTCGGATGCGGCGTTCTACGTGGCCGGCAAATCGCCGCTGCAGGCGCCGCAGAAGGACGCGAGCGCGCCGCTGGTCGCCAACGAGCTGGTGGCGTCGTAATGCGCTGGTCGATGCGCTGGCCGAGGGTCGCGACGATGCTGGGTGGGGCGGCGGCGTGCGCTGCCGCGCTGCCTGCGTTTGCCGACGAGGCACCGGCCGACGACGATAAGCGCTGGTCGGCCAACGCATCGGTCGTCTCGCAATACGTGTCGCGCGGCCTGCGCCAGACGTGGGGCAAGCCTGCGCTGCAGGCTGGTCTCGATTACACGGCGCCCAACGGTTTCTACGCCGGCGTGTGGGGCTCGCAGGTGAGCGACCACGTCATTGCAGGCGCCCATGCCGAGATCGATACCTACCTTGGCTACACCGCCAAGACGGCGCACGACATCGAGCTGACCACCGGGCTCTACCACTACTGGTATCCCGGCGCACGCTACGACAAGGCCAGCGGCGGCGGCCCGGCCACCCACTACGACTACACGGAATGGATGGTCGGTGCCGGCTGGCGTGGCGTCTCGGTCAAGCTGTGGACGTCGCTGTCGAATTACTTCGGCTTCGACGGCAACTCGCTGGCCGATGGCATCGACCGTGGCAGCCGCGGCTCGACCTACGCCGAGGCCAACTGGGACGTGCCGCTGCCCAACGATTTCACGCTCGGCCTGCACATTGGCCACGAGCATGTGTGCCACCACAGCGCATTCAGCTTTACCGACTACCGCATCGAACTGTCGCGGCCCATCAACAAGTTCCTGATGCTGTCTGCGGCCTTTACCGGCGCGGATGCCCCCGCGTATGCCAACCAGGTCTCCGTGCGCAACGGTACCGATCGCATGACGCTCGGCCGGCGCACCGTCGCGCTCAAGTTGACGGCGACGTACTGAGCGGCCAACGCAAAACGGCGGCGTCTTTCCTGCAACCCTTTCTCCACCACCCTCGCTCCGAGAGCAACACACCATGGCCTCCCTGGGTTTTACCGACGTTGTCGGTCTGGTCGGCGTCGCCGCTTATGTCTCCGCGCATTTCGGCGTACAGGTCCTGCACAAACCGCCGACCGGCGCGTTTGCCGTTCGCCTCAACCTGCTTGGACCTGCCTGCATCCTGATTTCGTTGATGGGCTCGTTCAACCTCGCGTCGTTTCTCACGCAATTCTTCTGGCTGGCGCTGACGCTCATGGGTTGGTGGCGTAACAAACAGGCAGGACGGGCGGTGATGGAGGCGCCAGGCGCGCCGCGCCCAGGCCAACCTGCGCAGTAAGGGGGCGTACCCCAACGTGAACACCGCGCCATCGTGCGCGGTTTTTTGTGGCTGCGCGTTCGGCACTGGGCAGCTGTGCATCGCCGCGCAAAGGCTTTGCGTGGAGGCGGTAGCACATTTCAGCCCTGCCAGTTCTCACAAATTGTCAATTGTTGATACTTGGAGAACAGTCTTTTCTTTGAATTGTCATTTATCCATGAAAGGCAACGATCTATTCTGATCTCAAGCGCAACGAACTGAGCGCAACCGAATACCCAGACACCTAGGAGCCCATCATGAACGCCCGTCTCGCAACCGCATTCTCCCGTCGCAGCCTGCTGGCCCTGGTGGCCACGGTTTCCGCCTCTGCCGCTCTGCTGTCGGCCCAACCGGCTGCTGCAGCCGTGCAAAGCCAAGCCGATCCGTACACGCAAGGCGCTGTCGCCAAGGCTGATCCGTACACCGATGGCGCCGCCGCCAAGTACGACGTCTACACGCAAGGCGCCGACCGCCAAGCCGATACCTACGGTTACCTGTCGAAGAACGACCGGTTTGATCCGTACACCCAAGGTGCTGCGGCCGGCAAGTTCGATCCTTATACCGAAGGTGCCCTGGCCAAGGCAGATCCGTACACGGACGGTGCTGCCGCCAAGTACGACGTCTACACGCAAGGCGCTGACCGCCAAGCCGACACCTATGGCTACCTGTCGAAGAACGATCGCTTCGACCCGTACACCCAGGGTGCCGACCGCCAAGCTGACACCTACGGCTACCTGTCGTGGAACGGCGATGCCTCGTATCCGAGCGCTGCTTCCCGCGCCTGATTTGCGCGCCTGATTCGGCTGCACCAAAGCAAAAGGGCCTTGGGTTCACCCCAAGGCCCTTTTTGTTTGCGCGGTATTTTGCGCGCGGTGATCAGACCACGCCAGCTTCGTGTGCCTGCTGATCGGCGTGGTACGAGCTGCGCACCATGGCGCCCACGGCGGCGTGGGTGAAGCCCATCTCGTAGGCCTTCTCTTCGAACATCTTGAAGGTGTCCGGGTGCACGTAGCGCAACACCGGCAGGTGGTGGCCCGACGGCGCCAGATACTGGCCGATGGTTAGCATGTCGATGTCGTGCTCGCGCATGTCGCGCATGACTTCGAGGATTTCTTCATCCGTCTCGCCCAGGCCGACCATCAGGCCGGACTTGGTCGGCACGTTCGGATTGCGTGCCTTGAAGTCCTTCAGCAGCTTGAGCGAGTGCGCATAGTCCGCACCCGGGCGGGCCTGCTTGTACAGGCGCGGCACGGTTTCGAGGTTGTGGTTCATCACGTCCGGCGGGCATTCCTGCAGGATGTCCAGCGCCTTTTCCAGGCGGCCGCGGAAGTCCGGCACCAGCACTTCGATGCGCGTGGCCGGCGACAGTGCGCGCGTGCGCGAGATGCAATCGACGTAATGCTGGGCACCGCCGTCACGCAGGTCGTCGCGGTCGACACTGGTGATGACGACGTAATTGAGCTTGAGCTCGGCAATGGTCTTGGCCAGGTTTTCCGGCTCGTTCACGTCGAGCGGGTCCGGGCGGCCGTGGCCGACGTCGCAGAACGGGCAGCGGCGCGTGCACTTGTCGCCCATGATCATGAACGTGGCCGTGCCCTTGCCGAAGCACTCGCCGATGTTCGGGCAGCTTGCCTCTTCGCACACCGTCACGAGGTTGTTGGCGCGCAGGATGTCCTTGATCTCGTAGAAACGCGAGTTGCCGGTGGCGGCGCGCACGCGAATCCAGTCCGGCTTCTTGAGCTTCTCGGCCGGCACGATCTTGATGGGAATGCGCGCGGTCTTGTCGAGCGACTTCTGCTTGCGGGTAGCGTCGTACGGTTCGGTCGACGGGGCGGCGGTGCCGGTGGCGGAATCGGTCATCGTGTTCTCCGCGTGCGCTTGTCACACACGCTAGGGGTCTACTGCTTGCCAACCACTACGCGGTAGCGGCCGTGGCGGGTTGCGCTTGCGCGCGTTGCTGCAATTGGGCGACCAGCGCATTGGCCAGTTCGCGGGAAACGGGGTGCCAGTCGGTTGCATCGACGGCGCGTCCGGACGCATCGCGTGCGCCGGCGGTCACCATGTCGACGGTTTCCAGGCCGGCGTAGCCACACGGGTTGATCTGCGTGAAGGGCGACAGGTCCATCGCCAGGTTCAGGCTCACGCCGTGGTAGCTGCAACCGTTGCGGATCTTCAGCCCCAGCGCGGCGATCTTGGCGCCAGCGTGTGGTCCACTCTGCGGCCCGTTCGACAGGTAGATGCCGGGGGCGCCAGCCTTGCGTTCGGAGGCGACATTATACGTGGCGAGCGTCTCGATGACGGCAGCCTCGATGGCATCGACCAGCGCTTTCACGAACAGCCCACGGCGCCGCAAATCCAGCAGAAGGTAGGCGACGACTTGGCCGGGACCGTGGTAAGTGATCTGTCCGCCACGGTCCACTTTCACCAACGGGATGTTGCCGGGGGCCAACAGATGTGCCGGATCGCCAGCCAGACCGAGCGTGAACACCGGCGGGTGTTCGACCAGCCAGATCGTGTCGGGGGTGTCGGGTCCGCGCTGGGCGGTGAAGGTCTGCATCGCGTCGAAGCAGGCGGCGTAGTCCTGCAAACCGCGTTCGACGATGTCAATCGGAATCATGCCCGCGAGTGTAGCGCAGGGCCGTGAACGTCGCCTGCCGCCTTTGCCTGACTCGGTTGCAGGGTCGAGCCCGAAAAAAACGATGCCGGCGCGATGGGAGGCATCGGCACCGGCATCGGGCTTTCGCACACGCTACCCAAGCGGCGCGGCCAAAGGAGGCTGAAACAGATTTGCGCTTCAGGCCGGCAATTCAGGCCGCCACGACGGGCGTATCGGCGTGTTCGTTCCAGCCCAGCGCGGCGAGCGTATGGCGCCAGCCGTTGGTGACATGCCACGGCTTGCGCGGCATGTGGCCGTCGGTGGCTTCCACGGCCAGGGCAACCGGCCCAATGGCTTTCGGGTCGACCGAGACGACGATCTCTTCGCCGCGCTTCACGGCCACGCTGCCGCCTACGTGCAGCCATTCATCGCCGGGTTTGTTCTCGTGTGTGACCCATACGTCGCGCCCGTGGGCTTCTTCCACGCGTAGATTCTGGTTGGCCGGCATGCGCAATGCCACCACTTCGCCGGGCTGCAGAGTGAATACAATTTTTGTTAGTACAGCTTTCATGATCGGCTCCTTCACGGCATCCAGGTGGGGCCTTGCCGTGGAAGGTAGTCTAGGCGTGTGGTTGCCTAGTACCAAACGATATATATTGCGGTTCTTGATAGTACCGCTCACATAAAGAGAACACGCGGTGCTCACCAAATCCGGAGGAAACGATGACGGAAATCCGCGAACCGATGCGCCTGCCTTCACTCGGCGCGTTGCGGGTCTTTGAGGCGGCGGCCCGCTATGAGAGCTTTTCGCGCGCGGCGACGGAGCTGTTCGTCACGCACGGCGCCGTCAGCCACCAGATGCGCACGCTGGAGGAGGAGTTGGGCGTGCCGCTGTTCGAGCGCCGCGGCAAGCGGGTCGTGCTCACGCACGCAGGCCGCACGTATGCCGAACGCGTGCGTGAGGCGCTGGACCAGATCGCCCAGGCGACGCACCAGCTGCGCGCCGGCAATCGCGACAACCGCCTGGCCATCAGCACCATGCCCTCGTTTGCAGCGCGCTGGCTGACACCGCATATCGGCACCTTTATCGAGCGCCATCCGGAGCTGGAGGTGGAGCTGTTCTCCAGCCCCGCGCTGGTCGATTTCACGCGCGAGGAGGTGGATGTGGCCCTGCGCATGGGTTCGGGCAACTATCCGGGCCTGTATGTGGAAAAGCTGCTCGACGACGTGTTCTTCCCGATCTGCAGCCCGTCGTTCAACGGCGGGCGCCTGCCGCGTACCGTGGCCGAGATGGCCGGCATGACCCTGCTGCGCAGCGAGGGCGAGGACTGGAAGCCGTGGTTCGACGCCGCGGGCATGCCGGGGTTTGTGGAGCAGCGCGGCGGGTTGATGTTCCAGGATTCGTCGTTGCTGTTGCAGGCGGCGGCGGCGGGGCAGGGCATTGCGCTGATCCGCCCGACGCTGGCCTTGAACGACCTGATGGCCGGCCGCGTGGTGCGCCTGTTCGAGACGACGATTCCCTGCCCGTGGAACTACTACTTCGTCTGCCCGCACAGCGCGCTGCAGACGCCCAAGATGCAGGCGTTCCGTGCGTGGCTGCTGCCGGAGATCGCGGCATTCAAGCTCAAGCTGGCGGGGCTGATGAACGACAACACGGTCTGCCTGGGCCACGTGGCCAAGGGCTGACGCCGCGCGCATCGGACCAAGCAAAACGCCCCGGCATGACCGGGGCGTTTTGTTGGCTGCGCGCAAGTGCGTTACAGCACGATCTTGACCATCGGGTGGCTCGTCAGCGCCTGGTACAGCGCATCGAGCTGCTCGCGGCTGGTTGCACGCACGATCACCGTCAGGCCCAGGTAGTTGCCGCTGGAAGACGGGCGTTGCTCCAGGCGTCCCTCGTGGAACTCCGGATCGTGCTGCCGGACCACCTCGACGATGGTCTTGGCAAAGTCGTCGTGTTGCGGGCCCATCACCTTGATGGGGAAATCGCTGGGGTATTCGATCAGCGACTGTTCGGGCGGGATGTGGCCCGGCGGGGGTGTGTGCGAAGAGGTCATGTCGAAGTAAATGGGGTTGGTTACTTCTTTTTAAACCACAGCTTGACCGCGTCGATCGTGCGGCCGATGAAGCCCGCCTCCGGCACACCTTCGAGTGCCACCACAGGGAACTCCGACACCACGGTCGAACCGTCCATCACCTTGACCGTGCCCAGTTGCTGGCCTTGCGCGATCGGGGCGATCAGGGGGTCGCGGCGCTCGAGTACCGGCTTCAGGCGGGCACCTGCGCCCTTGGGCACGGTGATCCACTTGTCTTCCAGCACGCCCAGCTTCACGCTCTTGGCCTGGCCCTTGTACACGTCGGGCGTCTGCAGCGCTGCCTTGGCCTGGTACAGGCGCACCGTGTCGAAGAACTGGTAGCCGTAGTTCAGGACCTTCAGGCTTTCCTGCGTGCGGATAGCGTCGCTCTTGGTGCCGATGATGACCGACAGCAGGCGGCGGTTCGCGCCCGGCACATCGGGCAGCGGACGGTTGGCCGATGTGACGAGGCAGTAGCCGGCCGACTTGGTGTGGCCGGTCTTGCCCCCGTCGACGGTCGGGTCCAGCCACAGCAGGCGGTTGCGGTTGGGCTGCTTGATGTTGTTATAGGTGAAATCCTTCTGCGAGTAGAACTTGTAGTCCTGCGGATAATCCTTGATCAGTGCCGAGGTCAGGATCGACAGATCGCGTGCAGTGGAATAGTGATTCGGATCAGGCAGCCCGGCGGCGTTGGCGAAGTGCGTGTTCTTCATGCCCAGACGCTCGGCTTCGCGGTTCATCAGCATCACGAAGTTCGTCTCCGTGCCGCCCACGGCCTCGGCCAGGACGAGCGCTGCGTCGTTGCCGGATTGCACGATCAGGCCCTGGGACAAGTCGCGTACCGACACGGGCTTGCCCGGCTGCAGGAACATGCGCGATTCGTCGGTCTTGACGGTGCGCACGGTCTCGGTCGGCGTGATCATCTGGTCGTACTTGAGCTTGCCGTCGCGCACGGCTTCGAAGACCAGGTAGGCCGTCATCAGCTTGGTGAGCGAGGCGGGCTCGATGCGCTCGTCCATGTTCGCGCCGGCGAGCACCTGGCCGCTGGTCACGTCGGTCAGCATCCACGAGCGGGCCGCGACTTGCGGCGCGGGCACGGGCTGCGCCGCAGCCGGCAGCGCGGCGACGAGCACGGCGGCCGCCACGACCGTTGCGGCGGCGGAATGGATGGCGAAGGGCATGGAAGGGGCAAAGCGGGTCTGCATGTCGGGTCCTGCGGTCTGCTTGAGGTTCAACGATGCCGCACGCCGGGGGAGGTGCGGCATCCGGAAAATCAACGGGTGAAAGTTACGGCCGTGGCGACCAGGCGCCGGTAATCAGCTGCCGGATCAGGTGCAGCTTGCGGTGAAAGAAGTGATCGGCGCCCGGGATGACGATGACAGGCAGCTCCTGCGGCCGCGCCCAGTCGAGCACGTCGATGAGCGGCACGGTGTCGTCCTGCTCGCCGTGGATGATGATGGTGTCGGCCGGCACCGGCGCGACTTCCCAGCGCGAGGTGGCGGTGCCGACCAGCGCCAGGCGCTCGGCGGGCGTGCCAGCCTCGGCCAGGCGGCGTGCCACCTGTGAGACGACAAAGCTGCCGAACGAGAAGCCGCCGAGTGCCAGCGGCAGCGTGGCCACATCGGCTGACCATTCGGTCTGCGTACGCATCCAGTCGAGCACGGCCAGCATGTCGTCCTGCTCGCCGATGCCGTTGTCGTGCGTGCCTTCGGTCTTGCCCACGCCGCGGAAGTTCAGGCGCACTGTCACATAGCCGAGGCCGACGAAGGTGCGTGCGAGCGTTTGCGCAACCTTGTTGTCCTTGGTGCCGCCAAACAGCGGGTGCGGATGGCCGACCAGTGCCAGGCCGCGCGGAGCACCGTCCGGCTGGTCGATCGATAGGTCGATCTGCCCGACGGGGCCGGGGATCAGGCGTTCTTCGGTATGCACGTTCATGGAAATGCGGATGCAGTAAAGCGCTGGCTCACGCGTTGGCCGGACGATCGACCATCAGCCTTTCGACCGGTTTGCCGTCGATCAGGTGGCTCTGGATGATTTCGTCGATGTCGTCCTTGTCGACAAAGGTGTACCAGACGGCCTCGGGGTAGACCACCATGACCGGACCGAGTTCGCAGCGGTCCAGGCAGCCGGCCTTGTTAATGCGCACGCGGCCTTCGCCGTTGATGCCGAGCTCCTTGCAGCGCTTCTTGGCGTACTCCTGCATGGCCTTGGCGCCAAAGTCGGCGCAGCAACGCGAGCCGTCCTCGCGTTCGTTCAGGCAGAAGAAAACGTGGTGCTTGTAGTGGCTGCTCATGGGCGGACCGAGGTAGCTGGAGGGGCTGCGTGGCGGTGCGCGGGCAGGGCGTGAATGGCCTCCTGGCGTCGCGCACACATGTGGATTTGCGTAACGAGCCGGCATTATACGGGGCCACGGCGTGCCCCGATGTGCCCAAGCCTTGCGACGCAGCGGCGCAGTGTTGCGTCGCAACACGTTTTCCGGATCTCCGGACAGCCGGTGTGCGCGGATTCCGGGATTGACGACGGGGAGGGCGGGTGCCATCGTAGTCACACCGAGCTGGCACAAGGGCTGGCGGGTTTTGGACACGGAATTTAAACATTGGCATAGCCCTTGCAATAAAGGGCGACCTGCTGCGGGAAGCGACGGAAACATCGACGCATCGAGGCAGGAGAGAGACCACATCAGGGCGGGTCGGACCGGGCGAGCAATCGAGCGCACGGCCGGTCTGTGACACTCGAGGAAGACATGAAAAAACCGTTCTACAAAATCCTGTACGTGCAGGTGCTGGCGGCCATCGTCATCGGCGTTCTGCTGGGCCATTACTCGCCTGAGTTGGCTGTGAAGATGAAACCGCTGGGCGATGGCTTCATCCAGCTGATCAAGATGGTGATCGGGCCGATCATTTTCTGTACGGTCGTCTCCGGCATTGCCGGCATGCGCGACATGAAGAAGGTGGGCCGCGTGGGCGGCAAGGCACTGCTCTACTTCGAAGTCGTCTCCACGTTTGCGCTGGTGATCGGCTTGGCAGCGGGCCACATCTTCAACCCGGGCGCGGGCTTCAATGTGGACGTGAACACCATCGATGCCAAGGCCGTGGCGCAGTACGCCGCAAAGGCGCAGTCGGCGAGCACGGTCGACTTCCTGCTCAACATCATCCCGAGCACGGTGGTGGATGCCTTTGCCAAGGGCGACATCCTGCAGATCCTGCTGATCGCGCTGCTGTTCGGCGGTGCGCTGTCCGCCATGGGTGACCGTGCGCAGATGGTGACGGACTTCATCGACCAGATCTCCCACGTGTTCTTCCGCATCGTGCACGTCATCACGCGTGTAGCCCCGATTGGTGCGTTTGGCGCGATGGCCTTCACCATCGGCAAATACGGCGTGATCTCGCTGGTGCCGCTGCTCAAGCTGGTCGGCACGTTCTACCTGACGGCCGTTATCTTTGTGGTGGTGGTGCTGGGCATCATCGCGCGGCTGATCGGCTTCAACATCTTCCGCTTTGTCGCGTACATCAAGGAAGAGCTGCTGATCGTGCTGGGCACGAGCTCGTCGGAATCGGCGCTGCCGCACCTGATGGAAAAGATGGAGAAGCTCGGTTGCTCGAAGTCGGTGGTGGGCCTGGTGGTTCCGACCGGTTATTCGTTCAACCTGGACGGCACCAACATCTACATGACGATGGCGGTGATCTTCATCTCGCAGGCGCTGAACATCGAGCTGACCTGGACGCAGCAGCTGACCATCCTGGCCGTTGCGATGCTGACGTCGAAGGGCGCATCGGGCATCACCGGCGCGGGCTTCATCACGCTGGCGGCCACGCTGGCCGTGGTGCCGACGATTCCGGTGGCGGGCATGGTGCTGATCCTCGGCATCGACCGCTTCATGAGCGAGTGCCGCGCGCTGACCAACATCACCGGCAACGGTGTGGCGTGCGTGGTGATCTCGGCCTGGGAGCGCGAGCTGGATCGCGCCAAGTTGGCCCGCGTGCTGTCGGGCGACCGCAGCGACGAAGGCGTGCCGGCCACCCCGGCAGCTTGATCGGGAAGACTTGGCTGGCGCCTGCGGGCGCCGCCTACTGAAAGCGTATGATTGCGGGGCCTGTCTTCCAGACGGCCCCGCTTCTTGTTTGGAGCGCCTCGTGACACGCACGGCGGCTGGCGCGGCTCTGGAAGGCAAGGCGACGACACCCCCCGCCGCCGACCTCCAGCCGATGTCCGATCCCGATTTCTCCTTCACCAGCGCCTCCGGTTCGCGACGCGGGTTCTGGTGGCTGGTGGCGTTTGGGCTCGTGGTGGTGATGGCCCTGGTGTGCGCGACCACCTTCGTGGTGGCGTGGAACCGTGGGCTTGCGCAGGCACAACAAGCCGCGGGTGGCCGGGTTGATCGCTACGCTGCCAACCTCAAGAGCACGCTCGACCGCTACGAATACCTGCCGGCGCTCGTCGCGCTGCATCCGTTCATCCACGATCTGCTGGACAACCCGACGCCCGCCAACGTCGATCGCGCCAACCGCTACCTGCGCGAAGTCAACGACCGCGCGCATGCCTCCGCTACCTACGTCATCGCCCCGAGCGGCAAGGCGCTGGCGGCCTCCAACTACAACCAGCCCGATAGCTTTGTCGGCGCGGAATATCGGTTCCGGCCGTATTTCCAGCAGGCGGCCGAGGGCCATGTTGGGCGCTTCTACGGCATCGGCATTACGCGTGAGGAGCCGGGCTACTACATCTCGCAGCCCATCATGCAGGATGGGCGCGTGATCGGCGTGACAGTGGTCAAGCTCAACCTCGAATGGTTCGGTCGCGCCAGCCATGATGCGTCGGAACCTGTGATGGTGGCCGACGAGAACGGCGTGATCTTCCTGTCGTCGGTGCCGGCGTGGCAGTACCACACCGTTGAACCGCTCACGCCCAAGCTGCAGGCCCAGCTGGAATCCACGCGCCAGTACTACCGCAAGCAGATCACGCCGTTGCCGCTGCAGCCCGAGGCGCCCGCCTTCGTGAAGCTCGCGGGGCGCTTGCCGGAGGGGGCCGAGCTGGTGCGCATCGGCGAGCGCACGAACGCCACGCGCTATCTGCAGGTCTCGCGCGACCTGGTCGAGCCCGACTGGACGCTGATGTACCTCACGCCCGTCGACCCCGTGATGAGCGCCGCTCGCAGCGCTACCGTGGCGTCGGCGTTTGCCTTCGCGTTTGCGTGCCTGCTGCTGTTCTACTGGCGTCAGCGCCGTCTGCGCATGATGGAAATGCTGCGCAGCCGACGCCTGCTCGAAGCCGCGTATGACCAATTGGAACGCCGCGTCGAAGACCGCACCGCCGATCTGATGGCCACCAACGAGCAGCTTCAGCACGAGATCGTCGACCGCACGCGCGCCGAAGCCGAATTGCGCGCCACGCAGGATGAACTCGTGCAGGCCAGCAAGCTCGCCGCGCTGGGCCAGATGGCCGCCGGCATCACGCACGAGCTGAACCAGCCGCTGGCCGCACTGCGCACGTTCTCCGACAACACGCGCATCCTGCTCGAACGTGGCCAGCACGGCGCCGCCACCGACAACCTGCAGGCCATTGCCGACCTGACCGAGCGCATGGGCAAGATCACCGCGCAGCTCAAACTCTTCGCGGGTCGCTCGCGCCGCAAGCACAGCGATGTGCAGGTGCGCGTGGCGCTCGACCACACGCTGGCGCTGCTGCGTCCGCGTCTGGGCGACGTGCGGCTCGAGCTGCATTGGCGCATCCCCGAAGCCGAAGCCATCGTCCGCGCGGATGAACTGAAGCTGGAGCAGGTGCTGATCAACCTGGTCGGCAATGCGCTCGATGCCATCAACGCGAATGAACCCGCACGCGAGGGGCGCATCGATATCGACATCGGCCCTGCAGAAGGCACGGCAACGCAGTTGAACATTACAGTGCGCGACAACGGCCCCGGCATTCCGCCCGACGCCATGCCGCACTTGTTCGAGCCGTTCTTCACCACCAAGGAGATCGGCCAGGGGCTGGGCCTGGGTCTTGCGATCTCCACCAGCATCGCGCGCGACTTTGGCGGCGCGCTGTCGGCCGCGAACGTGCCGGGCGGCGGGGCGCAATTTACGCTGACACTGGTACGCACTGAGGCCACCTCTGCGGCATCCACCTGATTTTTCTTACGCAAACGACCTATGTCCGAAGGCTTGACCGTTCTCTTCATCGAAGATGACCCGCCTGTGCGCCAGGCCACCGCGCAGAGCCTGGAACTGGCCGGCTTCAACGTGCAGGCATTCGGCAGTGCCGAAGAAGCCGTCGGCAAGATCGACGCGAACTTCCCAGGCGTGGTGGTGAGCGACTTGCGCCTGCCGGGCGCGAGCGGCCTGGATGTGCTCGCGCACTGCCAGTCGTTCGGCACGGGGATTCCGGTGGTGCTCGTCACCGGCCACGGCGACATCACCATGGCCGTGCAGGCGATGCGCGAGGGTGCGTTCGACTTCATCGAGAAGCCGTTCCCGGCCGAGCGCCTGACCGAGACTGTGCGACGCGCCGTCGAGCGTCGCGCGCTGGAGCTGGAAAACCGCGCGTTGCGCCGCGAGCTGGCCGGGCCGGCAGCGGGCACGCGCATCATCGGGCGCTCGCCGGCGATGGGCGCGGTGCGCGCGCTGATCGAAAACGTGGCGACCACCGATGCACCGGTGCTCATCAACGGCGAGACCGGCACGGGCAAGGAGCTGGTCGCACGCAGCCTGCACATGCTGTCGCCGCGCCATGACAAGCCGTTCATTGCGCTGAATTGCGGCGCAGTGCCCGAGGCGATCTTCGAGAGCGAGATGTTCGGCCACGAGGCCGGCGCCTTCACGGGTGCGGGCAAGCGGCGCATCGGCAAGCTGGAGCATGCCTCGGGCGGCACGCTGTTCCTCGACGAGATCGAGAGCATGCCGATCGCGCTGCAGGTGAAGCTGCTGCGTGTACTGCAGGAAGGCGCGCTCGAGCGCCTGGGCTCCAACGAGTCTGTACGCATCGACGTGCGCATCGTCGCGGCCGCCAAGGGCGACATGGAGGCGCTGATCGACGCGGGCGGCTTCCGGCGCGACCTCTACTACCGCCTGAACGTGGTCGCCATCGATCTGCCGCCGTTGCGCGAGCGCCGTGAAGACATCATCCCGCTGTTCGAGCACTTCCTGCTCGAGGCTGCCGTGCGCTACCAGCGCCCGCTGCCGATGTTGGCCGAACGCCAGCGCCATGAGTTGATGCAATCGAACTGGCCCGGCAATGTGCGCGAACTGCGCAACGCGGCGGACCGCCTCGTGCTTGGTGTGGGCCGCACGCCGGTCGTGCCGGATGCCTCGGAAGACGGCATGCCGCTCAAGGAGCGCGTCGAACGCTACGAGCGCACGGTGATTGCCGAGACGCTGGCGCGCACCGGCGGCTCGGTGCACCAGGCGGCGGACATCCTGCAGGTCGGCCGCGCAACGCTGTACGACAAGATCAAGCGCTACGGCCTCTAGCGCAGCGTTCGCCCATCAACAAAAACGCCCGGTATCGACCAGGCGTTTTTTTGGGCAGCGAGATCACTCAGGCTTGCTTGGCCAGCGTCTGCTTGAGCAGGGCATCGAACGACGACCACTCCGGCTCGCCCACGTAGCGCTTGAGGATGCGCCCGTCACGATCGACCAGGAAGGTGGTGGGCGTGAGTTGCACGTCGCCGAAGGCCCTGGCGGCGGAGCCGTCGGCATCCATTGCCACCTTGAAGGGCAACTGGCGCGTCTGGCTGAAGTTCATCACGTACATCGGCGCGTCGTAGCTCATGGCCACGGCCACGTATTCGAGGCCCTCACCCTTGTACTTGTTGTACGTCTGGACCATGTTGGGCATCTCTTTGATGCACGTGGCGCAGCTCGTGGCCCAGAAGTTGACGAGGTAGACCTTGCCCTTGAGGTCTTGCGTGGACAGCTTTTGCCCATCGAGCAGCGTGAAGGTGGCGGCAGGCACCTGCTGCGACGGCGAGAACGCACGCCAGCCGAACCAGCCAGCCACGGCCAGCACCAGCACGATCACGGGCAGCAGCCAGCGGCGGCCACCAGAAGTGGCGGGGGCGGCGGCTGCGGAAGAAGTCAAGGTCGAGGCCATGTCGGCAACGGATCCGGAAGGGGAAACAAACATCTATTGTAGGCCCGCCGCGCCGACCTCGCTGGGTGGTTGCGACATTCTGTCTATTGCGATTTTCGCGTCACTCCGTGTCGGCGAGCACGGTTTCGTACAAGGCCAGGTCCGAGGCGGAGAAGCAGCAGAAGGTGATTGCATCGAGGCTGGCGCCATGTTCGTGCGCAACGCGCACGGCAATCGGCGCTGCCAGTTCCGGTGGGAAGCCATACACCCCGGTGCTGATGCCGGGAAACGCGATCGTGCGGATACCGTGCGCGCGGGCCAGTTCGAGGCTGTTGCGGTAGCACGCCGCCAGCAGCGCCGGCTCGTCCTGCCGACCGCCGTGCCAGACCGGGCCAACGGTGTGGATGACGTAGCGCGCGGGCAAGCGAAAGCCCGGTGTGAGCTTGGCCTCACCCGTGCGGCAGCCGTGGAGTGCGCGGCACGCCTCCAGCAGTTCCGGTCCGGCAGCCCGATGGATGGCGCCGTCCACGCCGCCGCCGCCCAGCAGCGAGCTGTTGGCCGCGTTGACGATGGCATCGCAGTCGAGCGTGGTGATGTCGGCGCGCAGCGCGCGCAGGGTGGCGATGGGGCTTGGCATGGCGTGGTCCTCGAAGGTCGGGCGGACATCTCTGTCCGATAATAGGCGGCTCGCAAAACAGGCAGAACAACACAGGAGGCGATGTGGCAGTCACAGCAACGGCAGGCTGGCGGAGGGGGTTGGGCGCGGCGGTGTGCGCGCTGCTGATGGCCTGTTCGCCCAAGTACGACTGGCGCACGGTGCATTCCAGCGAGGGCGCCTACGCCGTGGACTACCCCGCCAAGCCCACCGCCGAGGCCCGCCCCATCGCCATCAACGGCCAGCGCCTGCCGATGACGATGCAGGCCGCGAGCATCGACGGCACGCTGTTCGCTGTCGGCGTGGTGGAGTTGCCGGCCGATGACCCAGTCTGGCGCCAGCGCGCCGTGGACGCCCTGCGCAATGGCCTGTCGGCCAACCTGAAGGGCCGCGTGACCGAGCGCGATATCGCCGTGCAGACCGCCGCACAGCCGCCGGTGTCGTTGCCGGCGGTGGAGCTGATCGCCCAGGGCGCTGGCGGGGACGACCCCGCGCCGCGCCGGTTGACCGCCCGCGTGGTCGCCACGGGCAAGCACGCTTACCAGGCTGTCGTGCTCGAATCGGGCGCCGCCGCGCGCGATGCGAGCCAGCAAGAACAGGTCGACCAGTTTCTTGCCAGCTTCCACCCGTACTAGGCCCGAGCGCACTGGCGGCAGCCGGGGCACAATTCTCGTTTTCCGCTTTACCTCACTACCTCACAGGGAACCATCATGGCGTTGCAAGTCTGGCTGGCCTTCTTTCTGGCTTCCTGGGTGATTGCGGTTTCACCGGGGTCGGGCGCGATCCTGAGCATGACCCATGGCCTGACGCATGGCGTGCGTCGAACATCGGTCACGATTGCCGGGCTGGAGCTCGGTCTTGTGGTGATCCTGTTCATCGCAGGTGCGGGGTTGGGGGCGCTGCTGGTGGCGTCCGAACATGCCTTTACCGCCATCAAGATCGTCGGCGCGCTGTACCTGATCTATCTGGGCATCGTGCAGTGGCGCACGCCCATCCAGATCAGCAAGCCGGCTGAAGGCGAATCGCCGAATGTGTCATCGCGGGCGTCGGGCAGCAGCGGCATGCGCCGCTTCCTGGCCGGCCTGCTGACGAACCTGACGAACCCCAAGGGCATCCTTTTCATGGTGGCGGTGCTGCCGCAGTTCATCGATCCGGCCAAGCCGCTGCTTTCGCAGCTCGCCATCTTGGCGGTTACGATGGTATTCGTCGACCTGATCGTCATGCATGGTTACGCGCTGCTCGCCTCGCGTGCGCAGCGGCTGTTCCGCGACCCGCGCGCACTGCGCTGGCAGAGCCGTTTCTTCGGCGGCATGCTGATGAGCATTGGCGCAGCGCTATTCTTCGTGAAGCGCCAGACGGCTTGAGCCACCCGCTTGCGCGGGGTGGACCCTAATCCGCCTTCACTCCGCGCCGATATTGGATGGCCTCGCCCACGTGCGCCGCGTCGATCTGCTCGTCGCCCGCCAGATCGGCAATGGTGCGCGCGAGCTTGAGCACCCGCGCGTAGGCGCGCGCAGACCACGAAAAGCGCGTCATCGCATGGCGCAGCAGGCCGTCGGCGGCATCGGTGCGGCTGCAATGCAGATCGATCTCATGACCGGCCAACAGGGCGTTGCGCTTGCCTTGCCGCGCGAGCTGTCTGGCATGCGCGGCCGACACGCGTTCCGCCACGTTGAGCGTGGGCTCGCCGGGCGGCCCGTCGAGCAGTTCTTCCTGCGAGGGCGTCGGCACTTCGATCTGCACATCGATGCGATCGAGCAGCGGGCCGGAAATGCGCGCCTGGTAGCGTTCCACCTGATCCGGCGTACAACGGCACGCACGCAGCGGATGCCCGCGATAGCCGCACGGGCACGGGTTCATCGCGGCGATGAGTTGGAAGCTGGCGGGGAAATCGGTCTGGTGCGCGGCACGCGAGATGGTGATGTGGCCAGTCTCCAGTGGCTCGCGCAGGACTTCGAGCACGCGGCGTTCGAACTCGGGCAACTCGTCGAGGAACAGCACCCCCTGATGCGCCAGCGAGATTTCGCCCGGCCTCGGCGTATTGCCACCGCCCACCATCGCCACGGCGGATGCCGTGTGATGCGGCGCACGGAAGGGCCGCACCTTCCAGCGTCGTGCGTCGAAGCCGCGCGTGGTCAGGCTCATCACGGCGGCAGCGGAGAGCGCCTCGTCATCGCTCATGTCGGGCAGCAGGCCGGGAAAGCGTTGCGCGAGCATCGACTTGCCGGTGCCGGGTGGGCCGATCATCAGCATCGAGTGGCCACCGGCAGCCGCCACCTCCAGCGCGCGGCGCGCCTGCGGCTGGCCGCGCACGTCGGCCAGATCCGGATAGCGGACGTCGGCTTCGACTGGCGCGGGCAGGGCGGGGGCGAGCTTGCGGTCGGGCGCGCTGAGGTGGTCGCACACCTCAATCAGCGTGCGTGCGGGCAAGACCTTGGTGCCGCTCACGAGCGCGGCTTCGGCGGCATTTTCGGCGGGCAGCACGAAGGCGCGGGCAAGCGGCGCTTCGCCATCCGTGGGGGCAGGGTTGCGCGACAGCGCATACGCCATCGCCAGCGCACCGCGAATCGGCCGCAGATCACCTGAGAGCGACAACTCGCCCGCAAACTCGTGCGCGTCCAGATGCGTGTGCGGAATCTGCCGGCTTGCAGCGAGGATGCCCAGCGCGATCGCCAGGTCAAAGCGCCCAGATTCCTTCGGAAGGTCCGCCGGCGCCAGGTTGACGGTGATGCGCCGGGCGGGAAACTCGAAGCGGCTGTTCTGGATGGCCGCGCGCACGCGGTCCTTGCTCTCCTTCACCTCGGTGTCGGGCAGGCCCACGATCGTGAACGACGGTAACCCGTTCGCCAGATGCACCTCCACCGACACGGCTGGCGCATCGATGCCCGACAGCGCGCGCGAACGCAGGACAGCGAGGCTCATCGCGTGGCCCCCCGACAGAGATCACGAACGAGGCGGAGGGCAAGGCTTCTGAGCATGGCGTGACGGTGTGTGACGGTTGGGGAACCCGCCACTGTGCCAGCCGCGTTGTGCCGCCATGTTCGCCGGCATCCAAATTTGACGATCGGCGCCAGCTGGGCACGCGGGCATAAAAAAACCGGAGCACTGGGCTCCGGTTTTGCGGTCGGCAGATCGGATCAGGGGAAGGCCGGCATGGCCGCATCTTCGCCGCTGAAGTGGCCTTCGGGGTGTGTCCTTTCCAGTAGCGCGCGGATTTCTTTGATGCGCGAGCGCGGCACATCCACCATCAGCAGGATCTGCCCATCCTCCACCGCCTGCTTGAACGGTTTGAGGCGGCTGTTCGGCACGGAACTGCCGATCATGCTCGAAGCCCAGGCGCCAAACAGCGCACCGACCACGGTCGTGATACCGACCATGCCCCACTGCGGCCCCTCGCCGATGACCGGGAAGATCGCCGCCACCACTCCCGCAAGCACGCCAGCACCGCCGCCGATCACCAGCCCATTCTGGGTGGCATGGACGATGTCCGATGTCTGAAGGATGTTGGCCTCGTGCAGGCCGGTGAGATCGACTCCGGGTTTGGAGACGAAGTGGATATGGCGCTCGGTAATGCGCGCCAGCAGGAGGTCGTTCATCACGCGCCGGGCGCTGCCAACGTCCGGCATCAGGAAGTAGAGGCGATGCTGCATGATCTTCTCCTCAAGCGTGAGCCTTAGAGGAGTTCTAGATCAGTTCGCCAGCCGCAACAAGGCGGCGCGTTGATCTTTTTTACTGTGCGCCGCAGCAAGGGTGCGGCCCCCGGCACAGCGACGGCGCAGATGCGCACCTGGCGCAACACCGGGCAGCAGGGTTACTGATCGGCGGGCGCCGCGGATTTGAGCTGCGCCTCCAGTGCGGCCACCCGCGTTTCCAACTCTTCCAGCCGGGCACGCGTGCGCGCGAGCACTTGCGACTGGACGTCGAATTCTTCACGTGTGACCAGATCGAGCTTGGAAAAGCCCTGGGTCATCATCGCGCGCACATTCTTTTCGATGTCGGCGGCGGGCGAGTTGCGCAGCGCTTCGCTCACGCGGTTCTGGAAATCGGAAAAGAGATCGGTCGGTTTCATGGTGTTGGCTCCGTGGGTCCTGCTGCCTGCGCCAATCCGGTGCATGCACCGCAACTGTGCGGAAAAATTGCTGTGCCATGGTGCGAGGGCCGGGGTCTGACGCGTGATTTCAGTGCGGCAGGCCCGGATGGTACCGGCTGAGCGCGCTGAACGGCACACTTCGCGTCAAATCTCGCTGCGATGCGGCATTGGCAGTGCCACACAAACAGGGACAGAACAGGCCTCTGCCGTTTGGGATACGGGGATCTGTCGGCCTCGCAGGGGGCTGAATTCACTCTATCACACGGCTTTTATCGCGCCATGACGGCGTGGGGCGGTGTCGTCTGAATCCGCCTGCGGCAACCGTTGGCGGGCTGGGCGCGTTGCTCATGGTGACCCGTCCCCAATTTCCCTGGTTTTCGTCACGCGGGCAGTCCCTTGCCCTGGCCGAAGACATCCTCCAATCCGGCGACATCAACATGGCATGACAGTTGCAGAACTGGAGCGATTTTTTTTCCAATCGCCGTTGCGACTGTCTAAAGGGGGAGAGCCGTTATGAAGAAGTTTGCTTACGCAGCCAGCCTTGTGCTACTGACCGGTGCCGCTGCCGGTGTGTGCCAATCCGCCATTGCCCAGACTGCGCCCGCCGCCGATGCACCGGCTGCCGCGCCCGCTCCGGCGCCTGCGCTCACCGCCAACGTCACGCTGGCCAGCCAGTACCGCTACCGCGGCATCATGCAGACCAACAACAAGCCCGCCATCCAGGGCGGTGTCGACTACGCGATTCCGGGCGGCGTGCTGCCCGAAGGCTTCTACGTCGGCAACTGGAACTCTTCGATCAGCTGGCTGGGGGATTCCAACCCGAACGTGTCGGCGCCGATCGAGATGGACTTCTACGGCGGCTACAAGACCGAGATCGTCAAGGATGTGCCCATCGACGTGGGCGTGCTGCAGTACTACTACCCGGGCAACTACCCGGGCGACTACACCCGCCCGCACACCACCGAAGGTTACGCGCAGATCGGCTACGGCCCGGTCACGTTCAAGTACTCGCACGCGTTCTCGAACCTGTTCGGCACGCCCGATTCGCACCACAGCCAGTACTTTGATCTGTCGGGCAACTTCGACACCGGCTTCTGGGGCCTGACGCTGAACCTGCACGTGGGCTACCAACAAGTGCCGCACCAGGCCGTGCGCGCCTCGTACACCGACTGGAAGGTCGGCGTGACGAAGGACTTCGGCAGCGGCTGGACGGCATCGCTGGCGTACATCGACACCAACGCATCGCGCGACTTCTACACCAACACGCGCGGCAACTACATGGGCAAGGCCACGGCGCTGCTGTCGGTCACCAAGACTTTCTAATCAACTAATGAGGCGAGGCGGCGCCCGTTGAGGAGTTGGGCGCCGTCATTCGAGGAGGAATCCAGCATGAAACTCATCATGGCCGTCATCAAGCCGTTCAAGCTCGACGAGGTCCGCGAGGCGCTGTCCGAAGTGGGCGTGTCGGGTATCACCGTGACCGAGGTCAAGGGCTTCGGTCGCCAGAAGGGCCACACCGAGCTGTATCGCGGCGCCGAGTACATCGTCGACTTCCTGCCTAAAGTGAAGATCGAAGTGGCCGTGCCCGACGACGTGCTCGACCGCGCAGTCGAAGCGATCGAAAAGTCTGCGCGCACCGGCAAGATCGGCGACGGCAAGATCTTCGTGGCCGACGTTGAACAAGTCATCCGCATCCGCACCGGCGAGACCGGCGGCGACGCTCTGTAAGCCCCAATCTGCCAAGGAAGAGGTCAAAACATGAAAACCTGGTTCACACGATTCCTGACCGCAGGGGCCGTTGTTGCGGTGCTCGCGGGCGCCGTGATGTCGGCACCTGCCGTCGCGCAGGACAAGCCGGCAGCGGAGGCCTCGGCGCCCGCTGCTGCCACCGCTGCAGCCGCTCCGGCGTCTGAAGCTGCTGCTGCACCGGCCGCTGCCGCTGCTGCCGCGCCCGCCGCTGCATCGGCACCGGCCGCCGCCACGCCCGTCCCCAACAAGGGCGACACGGCTTGGCTGCTGGTCTCCACCGCCTTCGTCATCCTGATGACGTTGCCGGGCCTGGCGCTGTTCTACGGCGGCCTGGTGCGCAAGAAGAACATGCTGTCGGTGCTGATGCAATGTACCGGCATCTTCTCGCTCATCATCATCCTGTGGGCCGTCTACGGTTACAGCTTCGCGTTCACCGAGGGCAACGCCTTCTTCGGTGGGCTCGATCGCCTGTTCCTGAAGGGCCTGACGCCGGATTCGGTGGCCGCCACCTTCAGCAAGGGTGTGGTGGTGCCGGAGTACGCGTACTTCGCCTTCCAGGGCGCGTTTGCCGCGATCACCTGCGCGCTGATCATCGGTGCCTTCGCCGAGCGTGCAAAGTTCTCGGCCGTGTTGCTGTTCGTGGTGCTATGGTTCACCTTCAGCTACCTGCCGATCGCTCACATGGTCTGGTTCTGGCCGGGTCCGGATGGCTTCACCGATGCCAAGGCGGCTGAGTTGATGACGTCCAAGTCGGGCTGGCTGTTCCAGAAGGGCGCGCTGGACTTTGCCGGCGGTACCGTGGTGCACATCAACGCCGCCGTGGCGGGCCTGGTGGGTGCCTTCCTGTTCGGCAAGCGCATCGGCTTCGGCCGTGAAGCCCTCAAGCCGCATAGCCTGACGCTGACCATGGTTGGTGCCTCGCTGCTGTGGTTCGGCTGGTTCGGCTTCAACGCCGGTTCGGCCCTGGAAGCCAACGGCAGCGCCGCACTGGCCTTCGTCAACACGCTGCTGGCTACCGCCGCTGCCGTGCTGTCGTGGAGCTTTGGCGAGTGGGTCGGCAAGAGCAAGCCGTCGATGCTGGGTGCAGCATCGGGTGCGGTGGCTGGCCTGGTGGCCATCACCCCGGCAGCCGGCTTCGTCGGCCCGATGGGCTCGATCGCGCTGGGCATCATCGCCGGCCTGCTGTGCCTGTGGGGCGTGAACGGCCTCAAGCGCATGCTGGGCATGGACGACACGCTCGACGTGTTCGGCGTGCACGGCGTGGGCGGTATCCTGGGCGCGCTGCTGACCGGCGTATTCGCGGCTCCGAGCCTGGGCGGCACCGGCATCTACGATTACGTTGCCAACAAGGTCGCTGACGACTACTCGATCGCCGGCCAGCTGTGGATTCAGTTCCAGGGCGTGCTGACCACGATCATCTGGTCGGGCGTGGTGGCCTTCATCTCGTACAAGATCGTCGACGCCGTCGTCGGTCTGCGCGTGCCGGAAGAAGAGGAGCGCGAAGGTCTGGACATCACGTCCCACGGCGAGACGGCATACGAAGACTGATCGTCCCGTCCGCCGCAATCAGGAAGAGACCCGGCCTCGCGCCGGGTTTTGCTGATTGCACCGAGTTTTATGGGCGAAATGGCGGCCTGACGCCGTTCGGTGAGCCGAGCGCCCTTAATTCCGATGTAAAAAACCTTCAATTGCCTCTCGTTATGCGGGCGCTTACATTGCAGACGTGGTTTCCTCCACCTGCAGAACGCTCCCCGTATCTGTCAGGCTATTCCCCAAGCGCGGCAGCCCCGCGCTTTTTTTTGTCCGCGTTTTTTGTGTGGCTTTGTGCAGTGCCGCACACTTCCTCTTGCGAAACCGCCTTCCGACCGCATATCGATAGCCCGCTATCGTTGGCGGGCTGTCTGCAAGCTATTGCCTGTTCCTCTACAATCGGAGTGGGCGATAAATAACATCAATAGGAAGGGTATGGTTCCGCACTTGATCACCGCGCTGAACGGGCCGCTGCTCGAGCTCGAGCAGAAGATTCTCGACGCCACGCCCGCCATCGAACGCTGGTTCCGCCTCGAATGGCAGGAACACACGCCGCCGTTCTACTGTTCCGTCGATCTGCGCAACGCCGGCTTCAAGCTCGCGCCGGTCGACACGAACCTGTTCCCGGGTGGCTTCAACAACCTGGCGCCCGAGATGCTGCCGCTGGCCGTGCAGGCCGCCATGGCCGCCATCGAGAAGATCTGCCCCGACGCCAAGAACCTGCTGCTGATCCCCGAGCGCCACACGCGCAACATGTTCTACCTGCAGAACGTCGCACGCCTGTCGCAGATCATGCGCCAGGCTGGCCTGAACGTGCGCCTGGGTTCGCTTTCTGACGACATTACCGAGCCGACCGCGATCGATTTGCCTGATGGCCAGCGCCTCGTGGTCGAGCCGATCAAGCGCATCGGCACCAAGGGCCGCCGCCTCGGCATGGAGGATTTCGATCCGTGTTCGATCCTGCTGAACAACGATCTGTCAGCCGGCGTGCCGCCCATCCTCGAGAACATCAACGAGCAATATCTGCTGCCACCGCTGCACGCGGGCTGGTCGCAGCGCCGCAAGACCAACCACTTTGCCGCCTACGACGAGGTGGCCAAGAAGTTTGCCAAGCTGATCGACATCGACCCGTGGATGGTCAACCCGTACTTCACCAAGTGCAGCGGGCTGGACTTCCATGAGCGCGCCGGCGAGGAAGAACTCGCCCATGCGGTCGAGACGGTGCTCAAGAAGACCGCCAAGAAGTACAAGGAATACGGCGTGACCGAGACCCCGTACGTGGTGGTCAAGGCCGACGCTGGCACCTACGGCATGGGCGTGATGACCGTGCGCGATCCGTCCGAGGTCAAAGGCCTGAACCGGAAAGAACGCAACAAGATGAGCGTGGTGAAGGAGGGCCTGGAGGTCTCCGAAGTGATCGTGCAGGAAGGCGTGCACACCTTCGAGAAGATCAACGAGGCCGTGGCCGAACCCGTCGTCTACATGATCGACCGCTATGTGGTGGGCGGTTTCTACCGGGTTCACACGGGCCGCGGCGTGGACGAAAATCTGAACGCGCCGGGCATGCATTTCGTGCCGCTGCCGTTTGCGTCGAACTCGCTGCCGGACAGCCATGCCAAGCCGGGCGCCGGCGAGCCGAACCGCTTCTATATGTACGGCGTGGTGGCGCGCCTGGCGCTGCTGGCCGCGTCGCTCGAACTCGAGAAGACCGATCCGAACCCGCTGATCTGATCAGCCGTACCACGCTGTAGAAGGAACCGCCATGCGCATCCTGTTCATCGTCGATCCGCTGTCGACGTTCAAGATCTACAAGGATTCCACCTTCGCGATGATGCGCGAGGCGGCCGCGCGCGGTTACGCCATCTTCACGTGCCTGCAGTCGCAACTCACGCTGGCGGGCAACGTGGTGGAAACCGTCGCCACGCCCATTGCCCTGACCGGCAAGGAAGACGATGGGCACGACTGGTACCGCGCGGGTGACGCACGCCTGCTGCCGCTCACCGGCTTTGACGCCGTGCTGATGCGCAAGGACCCGCCCTTCGACATGGAGTATGTCACCAGCACGTGGCTGCTCGAGATCGCCGAGCGGCAGGGTGCGCGCATCTTCAACAAGCCGCAGGCGATTCGGGATCATTCCGAGAAGCTGTCGATTGCGCAGTTTCGCGAGTTCACCGTGCCGACGATCGTGTCGCGCGATGCCAAGCGCCTGCGCGATTTCCACGCGGAGCAAGGCGACGTCATCTTCAAGCCGCTCGACGGCATGGGCGGCGCGGGCATCTTCCGCGTCGGGCCGGACGGCATGAACCTCGGCGCCGTTATCGAAACGCTGACCGACAACGGCGCGCGCACGATCATGGCCCAGCAGTACATCCCGGCCATCCGCGACGGCGACAAGCGCATCCTGCTGATCGGCGGATCGCCGGTGCCGCATTCGCTGGCACGCGTGCCGATGGCCGGTGAAGTGCGCGGCAACCTGGCGGCAGGGGGAACCGGGCGCGCGCAGCCGCTGTCGGAGCGTGATCAGGTGATTGCACATGCACTTGCGCCGGTGCTGTGGCAGCGCGGTTTGCTGCTGGTTGGCCTGGACGTCATCGGGGACTACCTCACCGAAGTCAACGTCACCAGCCCGACGTGCTTTCAGGAAATCACCCAGCAGACGGGCTTCAACGTGGCGGGGATGTTCATCGATGCGCTGGAGCGCGCCGTGGGCAAGGGCAGCGGACTGGGGCGTAAGCCAGCCTGACGGGGCGGCACGGCCCCTTCGCTGAGAGGCCTCCGCAAGGAGGCGATTCGCCACACCGGCGCACGATCGCCGCAAATGGCCCTGATACAATCGGCGTCATACCGATTCGCTTTTCGATCATGGCAGGGATTCTGATCATCGCTCATGCGCCGCTGGCCAGCGCACTGCGCGATTGCGCTGCACACGTGTATTGCGGCCAGCCCGAGCGGCTGGATGCAATCGACGTCCTGCCCGATGCCGAGCCGGCTACCGTGCTGGCCCAGGCGCGCGACAAGCTCGCCGGACTCATTGAAGGCAACGGCGCATTGGTGCTGACCGACATCTTCGGGGCTACGCCCGCCAACATCGCCTCGCGCCTGGCCGATCCGGGCCGGGTGCGCGTGCTGGCCGGCGTGAACCTGCCGATGCTGGTGCGCGCCATCTGCTACCGCACCGAGAAGCTGGATCAGCTCGCTGCCAAGGCTCTTGCCGGCGGCGCGCAAGGCGTACTGCAGGTCGGCTCGACAGCCGTTCAGAACCAGGTTGCCAACCATCCGGATAAATATGCTGCAGAGGGATATCACCATCATCAATAAGCTCGGGTTGCATGCCCGCGCTTCCGCCAAACTCACGCAGCTCGCCAGCAAGTTCGACAGCCAGATCAAGATGTCGCGCAACGGCCGCCAGGTCGACGCCAAAAGCATCATGGGCGTGATGATGCTGGCCGCCGGTATTGGCTCCACCGTCTCGCTGGAGATCGAAGGCCCCGACGAGCAGGCTGCCATGGATGGCCTCGTCGCCCTGATCAACGACCGCTTCGGCGAAGGCGAATAGCCCGCCAGTCCAACTCACCGCCGCCCTCGGCCAGCGCTCTATGCCCTTTACCCTGCACGGCATTCCGGTCTCGCGCGGTATCGCCATCGGCCGCGCCCACATGCTGGCGCGTGCGGCACTCGATGTGTCGCACTACCTTGTCGACGAAGACAAGCTCGATGCCGAAGTCGAGCGCCTGCGCAGTGCGCGTGCCACCGTGCGGGCCGAGCTGATCTCGCTCAAGGGCGACCTGCCCGTCGATGCGCCGGAAGAGATGGGCGCCTTCCTCGATGTGCACGCGATGATCCTGGATGACGCGTTGCTCTCGCAGGTGCCCGAGACGTTGATTCGCCAGCGCCGCTACAACGCAGAGTGGGCGCTCACAACGCAGCTCGAAGAGCTGATCCGCCAGTTCGGTGAAATCGAAGACGAGTACCTGCGTGAACGCAAGGCAGACATCGAGCAGGTGGTCGAGCGCATTTTGAAGGTGCTGGCCGGCGCGCCCGCGCTGGCGCCTGCCCCGGTGGCCGTCGGCTGCGATCCGGATGCCGGCATGATCGTTGTGGCGCATGACATCGCGCCGGCCGACATGCTGCAGTTCCGCGGTCAGACCTTTGCCGGCTTCGTGACCGACCTGGGCGGCCGCACCTCGCATACCGCCATCGTGGCGCGCAGCCTTGATATTCCGGCCGCCGTGGGCGTGCACAACGCCAGCACGCTGATCCGCCAGGATGACGTCATCGTCATCGATGGCGACAACGGCATCGTCATCGTCGATCCGAGCGCCTCCATCCTCGAGGAATACCGCCACCGGCGCAGCGAGAGCGAGTTGCAGAAGAAGCGTCTCGAGCGCTTGCGCCACACACCCACTGTCACGCTCGACGGCACGCAGATCGACCTGCTCGCCAACATCGAGATGCCCGAGGACTCCGCCACCGCCGTGAAGGCGGGCGCCGTGGGCGTGGGCCTGTTCCGCTCAGAATTCCTCTTCATGGGCCGGCGCGGCGCCCTACCCGATGAGGAAGAGCAGTTCCGCGCGTATCGCATGGCAGTTGAATCGATGATGGGCCTGCCTGTCACGATCCGTACCATCGACATCGGCGCCGACAAGCCGCTGGACGTCCGCGACGACGTGTTCGAGACCGCGCCCAATCCGGCGCTGGGCCTGCGTGCGATCCGCTGGTCGCTGTCGGAGCCGGCGATGTTCCTCACGCAACTGCGCGCGCTGCTGCGGGCCTCGGCTTTCGGGCCGGTGAAGATTCTCGTGCCGATGCTCGCACACGCGCGCGAGATCGATCAGACACTGGAACTGCTGGCGCGCGCCAAGGCCTCGCTCGACGCAGATGGCCTGGCCTACGATCCGTCGATCAAAGTCGGCGCCATGATCGAGATTCCGGCGGCCGTACTGATCCTGCCGGTGTTCCTCAAGCGCATGGATTTCTTGTCGATCGGCACGAACGACCTGATCCAATACACGCTCGCCATTGACCGCGCCGACAACGCCGTCGCGCATCTGTATGACCCGCTGCATCCGGCGGTGCTGCAGTTGATCGCGCGCACCATCCGCGAAGGGCATCTGGCCGGCAAGCCGGTGTCGGTGTGCGGCGAGATGGCCGGTGACGCCACCATGACCCGCCTGCTGCTCGGCATGGGTCTCACCGAGTTCTCGATGCACCCGTCGCAGCTGCTCAGCGTCAAGCAGCAGATCTTGCGCGCCGATCGGCCACGCCTGATGCGAGAGGCCGACCGCCTGCTGCACGCGTGCGAACCCACCGAAATCCAAGACGCCCTGGCAGCCCTGGCACGCGTCTGATCTCCGCCTGTCTCACGCGCCGGCCGTTGCGCTGGCGCATCGCCCCTTGCTGGGCATTCTCTCGTTAAGTGATTGAAATTTCACGTCTTTCGATGGAAAGACGGCTGGCGCGCACCTGCATGGCCCTCTTGTCCGGATGGGGTCGAACAAGAATTGTTCTCATTTCCATTCTCTGTTATTCTGGTCTCACAGCGCGTCCTGAGCGCTGCGGAGGAATACCGTGTACGTCTGCATCTGCAACCAAGTGACCGACCGCGAAATCCATGGCGCCGCCCGTCTGGGCGTGTCGACGATGGACGAACTCGCCGAAACGCTCGGCGTGGGTACCTGCTGCGGACAATGCCGGGACTGCGCCAAGCAGGTGCTCGCCGAAGCGGTGAGCTGCATCCCCGTCGACCAAGTGTTGGGCCGCGCAAGCACGCATGCCATAATCGAGCGTCGCGACGAGCCCGTCGCCAACGACCAAGCCGTCTCGGCCAGCGCGTTGGCTGCCTGACTCCCCGTTTTCCCCCTGTCTGTTTTCGCCGCGATCTGCCGCCCGGGCGCTCAGCCTCGGCGGCATGTGCTGTTTCTTGGGTCAGGCTCCGGGCTCGCCTTGAACGGACGCATGCGTGCGTCCATCACTGCAGTTGCACTTTGCTGGAGCCCCAAGAATGAAAGGCGATAAGAAGGTCATCCAATATCTGAACGCCCAGCTCAAGAACGAGCTGACTGCCATCAACCAATATTTCCTCCACGCGCGCATGTACGGCCACTGGGGGCTCAAGCGCATTGGGGATCACGAATACAAGGAGTCGATCGGCGAGATGAAGCACGCCGATCGCCTGATCGAGCGCATCCTGATGCTCGACGGCCTGCCTAACCTGCAGGACCTCGGCAAGATCTTCATCGGCCAGGACACCAAGGAAATCATTGAGTGCGACCTGAAGCTCGAGCGCGCCGCGCACGGCACGGTGGTCGAGGGCATCGCCTACTGTGAATCGGTCAAGGATTACGTGAGCCGCGAAATTCTCGTCGACATCCTGGACGACACCGAAGAGCACATCGACTGGCTGGAAACGCAGCTGGAGTTGATCGACAAGGTGGGTATCCAGAACTATCTGCAGTCGCAGATGGAGCCCGAGGGCGAGTAAGCCTCGTCAGAGGGCAAAAAAGAAGGAGGCCTTGGCCGCCTTTTTTCTTGCCTGCGTTTGGGCGCATCAGTGCGAGTTTTCGTGCGCTGCGCCGCAGACTGGGCACGACGCTTGGCGCGCCACGCGCATCGTCGTCCATTCCATCGACAGGCCGTCGAGCATGAGCAGGCGCCCGGCCAGCGAGCGGCCTATACCGGCGACCAGCTTGAGCGCCTCGGCCGCCTGCACGGTGCCCACCATGCCGACCAGCGGCGAGAACACGCCCATCGTTGCGCAGGCGACTTCCGGGGCGGGCTCGTCGGGTGGGAACAGGCACGCATAGCAAGGGCCGCCAGCGCGGCTGTCAAACACGCTGATCTGCCCGTCGAAACGGATGGCCGCCCCCGACACCAGCGGCACGCCCGCACGCACGCAGGCGAGGTTGGTGGCCTGGCGCGTGGCGAAGTTGTCGGAGCAGTCCAGCACCACGCTCACGCTCGAATTGGCCCCAGCCAGCAGGGCGCTGATGGCCTCGGCATCAAGCCGGCGTTGCACGGCATTCACGCGTACATCGGGGTTCAGCCGGGCGATGGCCTCTTGTGCTGACGCTACCTTCGGCTGCCCGACCGATTCGGTGGTGTGGAGGATCTGGCGCTGCAGGTTGGTCAGGTCGACCGTGTCGTCGTCGACGACGGTCAACGTGCCGATTCCCGCTGCCGCAAGGTAGGGCAGGGCCGCGGCACCCAGTCCACCCGCGCCGATGACCAGCGCATGGCCCTCAAGCAGGCGTGTCTGCCCCTCGATGCCGATTTCGTCGAGCAGGATATGGCGGGAGTAGCGCAGCAGTTGATCGTCGTTCATGGCGGTGCAATGAAAAAGGCCGTGCAGTGCACGGCCTCTAAGTTTGCCAGTGTTGGCCGATGTGTGTCTCAGCGGGCGCCGCTCGGCTCCGGTGCAGGGATTACACCGCTGGCCGGAACGTTGGGCTTCGGTGCTGCCGGTTCGGAAGCCGGCGCGGCCTTGCCCTTGGGCAGCTTCGCAGGGTTGCTCGATTCCTTGGCCGCCGGCGACTTCACCGCCTTGTCTGGCACCGCAGCAGCGGCGCTCTCCAGCACCGACTTCGAGCGCTTGACCGGCTGACCCTTCAGGTCGGCAACGGCCTGCTGCAGCATGAAGTCGTCAGCCGAACCGAACTCGATCGGCTTCTTGTTGCGTTCCTTCTCGCGCTGCTCGGGCGTCTTCTTGGCGTTTTCTTCTTCCAGGCGACGCAGCTCTTCGACGCGACGCTTTTCGCGCTCGGTCATCTCGCTCTCTTCCGACTCCTGCTTGTTGTGCAGGTGGCGCTCGGTGTCGATCTCGCGGGTGATCAGCGCGTCGTCCGGGTCGCCGTCCGGGTTCTGGTCAACCGGAATATCCGGGCGGATGCCCTTGGCCTGGATCGACTTGCCCGACGGCGTGTAGTAGTACGCAATGGTCAGCTTGATGCCGGTGTCATTCGACAGCGGACGCACCGTCTGCACCGAGCCCTTGCCGAAGGTCGTCTTGCCCATCGTCTTGGCTCGGTGGTGATCCTGCAGCGCGCCGGCCACGATCTCCGAGGCGGAGGCCGTGTAGGCGTTGGTCAGCACGATGATCGGCACGGTCTTGAACTCGGGGTCGAGGCCCGCCAGCGGGTCGGAATCGAAGTTGCTCAGGCGGTAGTTGGCGAAGGTCGCCTTGTATGTGCGCTTGGCATCCGGCACCTGGCCGTTGGTCGAGACCACCGTCACGTCCGGCGGCAAGAATGCGGCCGATACGCCAACTGCGGCTTGCAGCACGCCGCCGCCGTTGTTGCGCAGATCCAGGATCAGGCCCTTCAGGTGGCCGTCCTGCTTGGCCAGGTCGTTCAGCTTCTTGGCCAGGTCCGGCACGGTGCGTTCCTGGAAGCTGGTGATGCGCACCCAGGCGATGCCGTTGTCCAGCATCTTGGCCTTGACCGACTGCACTTGAATTTCCGCGCGGGTGATCGTCAGCGGGAAGGTGCGCTCTTCCTTCTTGCGGTAGATCGTGAGCGTGACCTTGGTGCCCGGCGCGCCGCGCATGCGCTTGACAGCCTGCTCCAGCGGCATGCCGCGCACGGGTTTGTCGTCGATACGGGTGATCAGGTCGCCCGGCTGCACGCCGGCGCGGAAGGCGGGGGTGTCTTCGATCGGGTTGATGACCTTGACCAGGCCTTCTTCCTGCGAGATCTCGATGCCCAGACCGGCGAAGCGGCCCTGGGTCCCTTCCTGCAGCTCCTGGAAGTCCTTCTTGTCCAGGTAGGCCGAATGCGGGTCGAGGCTGGCGACCATGCCCTTGATGGCTTCGGTCAGCAGCTTGTCGTCATCCACCGGCTCAACGTATTCGCGCTTGATCTGGCCGAAGATGTCGGCCATGAGCCTGAGCTTCTCCAGCGGAAGCGGCCCGACCGTCGCGTTCTGCGCGGTGGCGGAGAGCTGGAGCGTCGCCAGAACCCCGGTGACGAGGCCAATGGCGATCAGGCTGATGTTCTTGAGCGAAGTTCGCATGTGTCGAGGACGGTGGGAACAATAGATAAACATGACCCGGGAGGGCTTGCGCTCATCCCGGGTTACAGGCTTCGACAGTATAAAGGCGTTGAGGTGCCCAGCGCCTTGTTACGCCTTATTTCGACTTGCCCTGGCTGGCCACCGCCGCGAGCGACGCGGCAATCGCTTCCTGGTCGCCCAGGTAGTAGTGGCGGATCGGCTTGAGGTTGGCGTCGAGCTCGTACACCAGCGGCGTGCCGTTGGGGATGTTCAGGCCGACGATGTCTGCGTCGGAAATGCCGTCCAGGTACTTCACCAGCGCGCGGATGCTGTTGCCGTGCGCGGCAATGACGACGCGCTTGCCGCTCTGGATGGCCGGGGCGATGGACTCCTCCCACAGCGGCATCACACGGGCCACGGTGTCCTTCAGGCATTCGGTCAGGGGTACCTGCTCGCGCGACAGGCCCGCGTAGCGCGGGTTGCCGAAGGCGTCGTTCTCAGCGCCGGGCTCGAGGGCGGGCGGCGGCGTGTCGTAGCTGCGACGCCAGATCAGGACTTGCTCGTCGCCGAACTTGGCGGCGGTCTCGGCCTTGTTCAGGCCCGACAGCGCGCCGTAGTGGCGCTCGTTCAGGCGCCATTCGTTGCGGGTCGGGATCCACATCAGGTCCATTTCATCCTGCACGTGCCACAGCGTGCGGATCGCGCGCTTGAGCACCGAGGTGTAGGCCAGGTCGAAGGTGAAGCCGGCTTCGCGCAGCAGGCGGCCGCCTTGGCGGGCCTGGGCGACGCCCGTGTCGGTCAGGTCGACGTCGACCCAGCCGGTGAAGCGGTTCTCCAGATTCCACGTCGATTCGCCGTGGCGGATGAGGACGAGCTTATGCATGACTGCCATGATGAGAAGTGAGAAAACCTGCACGCGGCCATTCATCGTACGGCCGCCGAAACCGGCTATTTTATAATGCCGCCGGCGTTGGCCCTCCGAACCGTTCGGATGAGGCCCAGCCGACCCATCCAGGAAACCGATACCGTGAAGTTCTTCGCCGATTACAACAACCTCGCACTGCTTGCCGTCGCCATCGTTTCGGGCCTGCTGTTGATCTGGGCGCCCATCCAGCGCCGCATTGCGGGCGGCGGTGGTGCCAAGGTGAGCGCCTCGGCGGCCACCCAGCTCATCAACCGTCGCAATGCCGTGGTGGTGGATGTGCGCGAAAGCGGTGAATACGCCGCCGGCCATCTGCCGCAAGCCAAGCACGCGCCGCTCGGTGAGTTGGAAGGCAAGGCAGCCGGCCTTGCAAAGAACAAAGAGACCCCCATCATCCTCGTATGCCAGACCGGCCAGCGCGCCGGGCGGGCGCAAGCAGTCCTGAAGCAGGCCGGTTACAGTGAGGTGTATTCGCTCGAGGGCGGATTGGCCGCCTGGCAGCAGGCCGGTCTTCCGGTTGTGAAATAAAGAAACGAGGTTTGAAGTATGGCGCACGTGGTCATGTACAGCACCACCGTCTGCCCCTATTGCGTGGCAGCGGAACGACTCCTGAAGCAGCGTGGTGTCGAGCAGATCGAGAAGATCCTGATCGACCGAGAGCCCGGCAGGCGCGAAGAGATGATGACGCGCACGAACCGCCGCACCGTCCCGCAGATCTACATTGACGACCGCCACATCGGCGGCTTTGATGACTTGTCTGCACTGGACCGCGAGGGTGGTCTGGTGCCGCTGCTGGCGGCATAAGCGCCACCGCGCCGCACCAAAGCGCCGCACCAAACGCCCGGGTCGACCGGGCGTTGTACTTTTAGGCCGGCTCCCAATGGCGGGCAGCATGGCGTCATGTACCATACGCGTCTTGCGCGTCGGGCCGCATCCGGCGCGCACTGACCACACATCTATTTGAAGGCGAGTCATGAGCGACCAGCAACAACAGCAACCGGGCCAGGATGGCCAGCCGTTCTTCAACATTCAGCGCGTCTACCTGAAGGACCTGTCGCTGGAACAGCCGAACTCGCCGCACATCTTCCTTGAGCAAGAGCAACCGACGGTGGAAGTGCAGGTGGACGTGTCCGCTTCGCAACTGGCCGAAGGCGTGTTTGAAGTGGTCGTCATCGGTACGGTCACCACCAAGGTCAAGGAAAAGGTCGCCTTCCTGGTGGAAGCCAAGCAAGCCGGCATCTTCGACATCCGCAACGTGCCGGCCGAGCAGATGGACCCGCTGCTGGGCATCGCCTGCCCGACCATCGTGTACCCGTACCTGCGCTCGAACATTGCCGACACCATCGGCCGCGCAGGCTTCCAGCCGATCCACCTGGCCGAGATCAATTTCCAGGCCCTGTACGAGCAGCGCCTGGCGGCCGCCATGGAAGAAGCGCAAGCTGCCGGCGGCAACGCGGGTCTGGTGATGCCGGACGGCTCGAAGGCCACGCACTAAATACGAGGCGCACCGCGCCAGAAGCCCGCGCCAGCCGCACGCTTGCGCGGGTATTTTTTTGTCTGACCGATGTTGAACACGCGCATGCGAATTTCCGTTCTGGGTGCCGGCGCCTGGGGCACTGCCCTGGCCAGCCATGCCGCGCAATCGCACGACGTCGTGCTGTGGGGGCGCGATGCCAACCTCGTCGCGCAGATGGCCGCCACGCACGTCAACGCAACCTATCTGCCGGGCATCGCGCTGCAGGCGTCGCTCCGGTTCCATGCCGATTTGCAAGCCGCGCTCGACCATGCGGCCGGTGATGACGGGCTGGCCGTCATCGCCTCGCCCGTCGCGGGGCTGGCCGACTTGGCGCGCACGGTTGCTGAATATGGCAGCGTGCGCAACGTCATCTGGCTGTGCAAGGGTTTCGACCCGGAGACCAGCGCACTGCCGCACGCCATCGTCGCCGATGTCCTTCAGCAGACGGGCCGCACCGATCTGTCGGTCGGCGTGCTGTCGGGTCCGAGCTTCGCCAAGGAGGTCGCACAGGGTTTGCCGTGCGCCCTGACGGTGGCGTCATCGAGCGAGGCGCTGTGCAAGCTTACGCAGCGCGGCTTCCACCATCACGCGATGCGCGTGTATGCGAGCGATGACCTGGTCGGCGTGGAAGTGGGCGGCGCGGTCAAGAACGTGCTGGCCATTGCGACCGGCGCGGCGGACGGACTGGGCCTCGGCCTGAACGCGCGTGCCGCGCTGGTGACGCGCGGACTGGCCGAGATGACGCGCCTGGGGCTGGCGCTCGGCGGTCGGCCGGAAACGTTCATGGGGCTGACCGGCATGGGTGACCTGCTGCTGACCGCCACGGGCGATCTGTCACGCAACCGCACGGTGGGCATGCAGCTCGCGCAGGGCCGCACGCTCGACGACATCCTGCACAGCCTGGGCCACGTCGCAGAAGGCGTGCGCTGCGCGCAGGCTGTGGCCGCCCTGGCGCGCGCCAAGGGCGTGGATATGCCCATCACCTTCACTGTCTGCGAAGTCCTGTTTGGCGGGCTGGCACCGGCGCGCGCGGTGGAGCGCCTGCTGCAACGCGACGCCAAATCCGAATCCGCGCGCTAGGCTCTGCGCCGGGTGGCGGCTGTGTCAGGCGCCGCCCGCGAACCCGTTTTGCCGCCACGCCTCGAACACCACCACCGCCACGGTATTCGACAGATTCAGGCTGCGGTTGTCAGGCCGCATCGGCAGGCGGATGCGCTGCGACGCGGGAAACCACTCACGCCGTTCTTCCGACAGCCCACGTGTTTCCGAGCCGAAGACAAACCAGTCGCCCGGCTGGAACGCCATGCTGGCAAACGGCGTGGAGCCGCGCGTGGTGAGAGCGAACATGCGCGCCGGATCGGGCTGCGCATCGCGCAGGAAAGCCTCCCAGTCGGCATGCACGCGCATCGTCGCGTACTCGTGATAGTCCAGGCCCGCGCGGCGCATGCGGGCGTCTTCGAGCGGAAAACCCAGCGGTTCGATCAGATGCAGCTGTGCGCCCGTGTTGGCGCACAGGCGGATCACATTGCCCGTATTGGGCGGGATTTCGGGCTCGACGAGGACGACGTTGAACATGATCAGGCGGCGGGCGAAGGTCGCGGGATTGGGTGGCGCAATTGCGGCGGCGAGCTTATCCACATTGGGAAGGGTTGTCACCCCGCCACAGCTTGGCACATGTGCCGCGACACAATGTCGCACAAGCACGCAATCAGGGCGTGCGCAAGGCAACGACGTTGGTGACGCGGATGGCGCCCGCGCGTTTGAGCTGCGTGGCGATCTCGCCCAACGTGGTGCCGGTGGTCATCACGTCGTCCACCACGCCGATGTGACGCCCCGCGATGCTCGCCGGCGCTTCGACGACGAATGCGCCATGCAGGTTAGCCAGTCGCTCGGCGCGGTCCAGCGTGGCCTGGGCGGGGTTGTCGCGCACGCGGCGCAGGGCCGTGGCGTGAGCAGGAATGCCCAATTGCCGCTCGAGCCGTCGGGCGATCTCCCAGGCCTGGTTGTACCCGCGTGAGCGCAGACGCGCCGAGGACAGCGGCACGGGCAGCAGCATGTCCGGCAACCGGCCCGGCGCGGCAATGAGAGCATCGCCCAGGCGTTCGGCCAGCCAGGCCGCCAGCGGCAGCTGCCCCCGAAATTTCAATCCTGTAACCAGGTGGTCGAGCGGCCAGCCGTAATCTGCAATGACGACGGTCGCATCAAAGTCGGGGGCGCCAGCCAGGCAGGTTCGGCAATGCCGGGCGGCGTACCGTGGTGGCAGCGCAATCGCGCACTGGACGCAGCGCCGCGTGTGCAGTAACGGGACCAGATCACCCATGCAGCCATCGCATAACAGCTCGCGCTGAACGGCGCCGCATAGCGCGCACGTGCACGGCAGCAGATGGCGCAGGCCGGTGCGAAACCATACCGATAACGCGTGTTTGAGCATGTAAAAAGCCGCTATCCAAGCCGATTTGCGGCCATTGCGCTATCGGACGGCGCCTCAAACTGCGGGCCGGTATACTTGGCGACCGCAGCATCCTGCCCGTCTTCCCGATGTCCGACCCCGTCCTTGCTCGTCCTGCCGCCCTGCGGCGCGCTTTCGATCGCCGCGCTGCGCGTTTCGCCGACGCGGATTTCCTCCTGCGCGAAGTGGGCAGCCGCATGCAGGACAGGCTGTCGTATATCAAGGCGGCGCCCGCGCGCGCGCTGGATCTGGGTTGCGGCCTGGGGCAAGGCTTGGCGGTGCTGCGCGCGCAGTACCCGGACGCGCAGATCTGCGGTGTCGACTGGTCGTCCTCCATGCTGGCGCGGGCGCAGAAGCTGGACCCGCAGCGCACCGACGCCGGCTGGCTGGGCCGGCTCCTGAAGAAGCGCCCCGTCTTTGATTTCGCCCAGGCTGACTTCCGCGCGCTGCCGTTTGCCGGCGCGTCGTTCGATCTGCTGTGGTCGAACCTAGCGCTGCACTGGGACCCGGCACCGCATGCGATCTTCCCCGAGTGGCACCGCATCACCACGGAAGGCGGTCTGCTGATGTTCAGCCTGTTTGGCCCCGACACCCTGCGCGAGCTGCGCAGCGCCCTGGCTGGCATTGATGCCGACGTCCACACGCTGCGCTTCGTCGATATGCACGACATTGGCGACATGCTGGTGCATAGCCGCTGGTCCACGCCCGTCATGGACATGGAACAGCTCACCATCACCTATGAAACACCGCAGGCGCTGCTGGCCGACGTGCACCTGCTCGGCGGCATGGCCGGCCTGACCGACGAAGCGGGCCGCAGCCTCGCCGGCACGGGCCTGCATACGCCGCGCTGGCGGCAGCGACTATTCGACGCACTCGATGCGCAACGCAATCCCGACGGGCTGATCCCGCTCACGTTCGAAATCGTTTACGGCCACGCGTGGAAGCTCGCGCCGACCCCGCGACAGGCGCTGGACGAGCAGGGGCGGGCGATGATTCCGGTCGATCAGATCGGTCGCAAGCCGCGCGCCTGACACGCTTCTTGATGCAAAAACGTCATTGACTGCCCTTGTCAAGCCGGGACTTGCATAAAGGCGCTTTGCCTTGTTTGGGGTCAATTGCAACCATATAATGCGCCAGTTTGTCGCAGCAGTTCCCCAAAAGGCCTGTCCCGTTTTTTTGCCGCGGGCGAACCGTTCGGGTATGCATCCGAGGCAGGAGTGGTTCAATGCACGACATTGCGAATGTATGCGTTGATTCCGCGCTCCACCCAGCATGCGGCGCCTCCACCATCCCGGAATCGCCGCGCAAGCACTGGCTCATGAAGCGAAACTGCTCGCTTTCACCTCGCCAGGTCGGCTGGTTCTACCTCTCGATTGTCATTCTCTCGTTCGTGATCGCTTCGTTCTTTGCCTGGCAAGGTGCGTGGATGGTGTTGCCTTTCTCGGGGCTGGAGGTCGCGATTCTCGGATGGGCATTGCTGTACTATGCCCGCCACGCCTCCGATTACGAGCACGTCTGGCTGGACGAAGATGCGCTGGTGGTCGAACAGGCCTTCGCGAGCCGACGGGTACGCCAGGTCTTCAACGCGCGCTGGGTGCGGGTGGAGCTGGAGGACCCGCTGCGAGAGCAGGTCGCGCTGTGTTCGAGCGGGCGCGTCGTGCGAGTGGGAAGATTTCTCGATCCTGCTGGCCGGCGGCGTTTCGCAGACGAGCTTTCCCGGTGTTTGGAGCTTGGGTCGCCACCCCACGTTCCGTGAGCCTCGCACCGGGGCAGAGTGGAATCTGTAAATTGTGGGACAACGAAAAATGAAAATGTTGAACAAGACATTGGCAAGTTTGCTGACGGCAGGTTCTCTCCTCGCCCTCGGTCAAACGGCCCAGGCAGTGGAAGACATGCCGGGCGGCCCCGCAGTGCGGCAGCTCAATCTCACGGCTCCGGTCACCAAGATCGCCGCCGAGATTCATTGGCTGCACTGGATGATGCTGATCATCTGTATCGTGATCTTCATCGGTGTATTCGGGGTGATGTTCTACTCCATTTTCAAGCACCGTAAGTCGGTCGGCCACAAGCCGGCGACGTTCCACGAAAGCACCACGGTTGAAATTATCTGGACCATCGTGCCGTTCCTGATCGTGATCGGGATGGCGCTGCCGGCCACCAAGGCCGTGGTCGCCATGAAGGACACCACCAATTCCGACCTCACCATCAAGGCCACCGGCTACCAGTGGAAGTGGGGTTACGACTACCTGAAGGGCGAAGGCGAGGGCATCTCGTTCCTCTCCACGCTCACCACCCCGCGCGATCAGATCAACAACCAGGCGCCCAAGAGCACCACGTACCTGATCGAGGTCGACAACGAACTCGTCGTGCCGGTCAACCGCAAGGTGCGCATCGTCACCACCGCCAACGACGTGATCCACTCGTGGATGATCCCTGCGTTTGGCGTGAAGCAGGATGCGATTCCGGGCTTCGTGCGCGACACGTGGTTCAAGGCCGAGAAGGTCGGCGTGTACCGCGGCCAGTGCGCCGAGCTGTGCGGCAAGGAACACGCCTTCATGCCGATCGTCGTGCGCGTGGTTTCGCAGGACGACTACACCAAGTGGGTCGACGGCAAGAAGAAGGAATTGGCCGCCAAGGCTGATGATCCGAACAAGACCTACACGCTGGAAGAACTCAAGTCGCGTGGCGAGAAGGTCTACACCGCCAACTGCGCGGTCTGCCACCAGCCGAACGGCAAGGGCGGCGGCCCGTTCCCGGCGCTCGACGGCTCGAAGATCGCCAACGGCCCGCTGGCCGGCCACGTGGATATCGTGCTGCACGGCAAGGCTGCAATGCCGCCCTGGGCCTCGGCACTCAACGATGTGGAAATCGCCTCCGTCATCACGTACGAACGGAACAACTGGGGCAACCATACCGGTGACCTGCTGCAGCCGTCGCAAGTGAAGGACGCACGCGGCGGCAAGATGCCCGAAGGCGGCGGCGCCAAGACTGCCGCTGCTGAGCCCGCCGGCAAGGTGGCCACCCAACAAGTGAATGCGGCGCAAGACCGCAGCGCTAGCTGATTGATCGTCTGCCGATCGTCTGCGTAAGGAAACGAATCCAAGGAGTTCTTCGATGAGCACCGCTGTTACGCACCCGCAAGATCACGCGCACGGTCATGGAGACGACCACGCGCACGACCATCCGCACGGCTGGCGCCGTTGGCTGTTTGCGACCAACCATAAGGACATCGGTACGCTGTACCTGCTGTTCTCGTTCATGATGTTGCTCTCGGGCGGCACGCTGGCACTGCTGATCCGCCTGGAGTTGTTCCAGCCGGGCCTGCAATTCTTCCACCCGGAGTTGTTCAACCAGTTCACCACGCTGCACGGCCTGATCATGGTGTTCGGCGCGATCATGCCGGCCTTCGTGGGTTTTGCGAACTGGATGATCCCGCTGCAGGTCGGCGCATCCGACATGGCCTTTGCGCGGATGAACAACTTCAGCTTCTGGTTGCTGCCGCCGGCGGCACTGCTGCTGGTGGGCTCGTTCTTCGCGCCGGGCGGCGCTACGGCTGCCGGCTGGACGCTCTATGCGCCGCTGTCGGTGCAGATGGGCCCGGGCATGGACATGGCGATCTTCGCGGTGCACATCATGGGTGCCTCGTCGATCATGGGCGCGATCAACATCATCGTGACCATCCTGAACATGCGCGCGCCCGGCATGACGCTGATGAAGATGCCGATGTTCTGCTGGACGTGGCTGATCACCGCTTACCTGCTGATCGCCGTGATGCCGGTGCTGGCAGGCGCGATCACCATGGTGCTGACCGATCGTCACTTCGGCACGAGCTTCTTCTCGGCCGCCGGCGGCGGTGACCCGGTGATGTACCAGCACATCTTCTGGTTCTTCGGGCACCCCGAGGTGTACATCATGATCTTGCCGGCGTTCGGCATCATCAGCCAGATCGTGCCGGCCTTTGCGCGCAAGCCGCTGTTCGGCTACAGCTCGATGGTGTACGCCACGGCGTCGATCGCCATCCTGTCGTTCATCGTGTGGGCGCACCACATGTTCACGACCGGCATGCCCGTCACTGGCCAGCTGTTCTTCATGTACGCGACGATGCTGATCGCGGTGCCGACCGGCGTGAAGATCTTCAACTGGGTGGCCACGATGTGGCGCGGCTCGATGACGTTCGAGACGCCGATGCTGTTTGCGATTGGCTTCATCTTCGTGTTCACGGTGGGCGGCTTCACGGGCCTGATCCTGGCCGTGGCTCCGATCGACATCCAGCTGCAGGACACCTACTACGTGGTGGCGCACTTCCACTACGTGCTGGTGGCCGGCTCGCTGTTCGCGCTGTTCGCGGGCTTCTACTACTGGGGTCCGAAGTGGTCGGGCTACATGTACAGCGAGACGCGCGGCAAGATCCATTTCTGGGGTTCGATGATCACCTTCAACCTCACGTTCTTCCCGATGCACTTCCTGGGCCTGGCCGGCATGCCGCGCCGCTATGCGGATTACCCGCAGCAGTTCGCCGATTTCAACGCCGTGGCGTCGATCGGTGCACTGGGCTTCGGTCTGATGCAGGTGTATTTCTTCTTCTTCGTGGTGCTGCCGTCGTACCGCGGTGGCGAGAAGGCCGCCGACAAGCCGTGGGATGGCGCGGAAGGCCTGGAGTGGACCGTGCCATCGCCGGCGCCGTTCCACACGTTTGAAGAACCGCCGCACGTGAAGTAATGCAGGTGTTGCGGAGCCCGCTTGTGCTGGCTCCGCAATCCTCCGGACCACCATGTCGAATCCAGAAAAAAGCCCAACGCCCGAGCAACGCGCTGCAAACCGTCGCCTGGCATTCATCCTCGGCTCCATCGCGTTGGTTTTCTTTCTGGGTGTGATTTTCAAGCGTGTGGTGTTTGGCGGTTAGCCGGGCACGTGGCCGCTGAACCAAGACTGCATATGAGCCAGGCACCGAACCCCAACGACAAGATCATCGAACGCGGGCTGAACCGCTCCATGCTCGGCAAGCTGGCGGTGGTCGTCGTGATGATGTTCGGCTTTGGCTACGCGATGGTGCCGCTGTACAAGAAGATCTGCGAAGTCACGAACATCAACGTGCTCAACACGCGGGATGAGGATGGCGGCGCGCTGCGCAACTCGCAGGTCGACAAGACGCGCACGATCACGGTGGAATTCGATTCGAACAGCCAGGGGCCGTTCCGCTTCCGCCCGGTCAAGAACAGCATGGATGTGCATCCCGGCGAGATCAGCCAGATCGTCTACGAGGTGGTGAACAAGGAGGGGCGGACGGTGGAGGCGCAGGCCATCCCGAGTTACGCGCCCAAGCAGGCAACCGAGTTCTTCAAGAAGATCGAGTGTTTCTGTTTCAAGCAGCAGACGCTAACGGCCAATGAATCACGCGAGATGCCGGTAGTGTTTGTGATTGATCCGGATCTTCCGAAGGACGTGAAGACGATCACGCTGTCCTACACTTTCTTTGAGATTCACGCACCGTCCGCCATCAAGCCGGCGATGCCGACGAAAGGAACGTAAGGGAACGTGAGGACATGGACGAACTGAAGGAAGCGACCAAGCGACGCGCGTCATTTGCACAGACGATGAAGGCGGTGTTCTGGTCCTTCTTCGGTGTGCGCAAGGGCCGCGATCACGATCGCGACATGGCGCAGCTGAACCCGGTGCACGTGATCATCGCAGGCGTTCTGGCGGCGGTGCTGTTTATTGTGGTGCTGTTGCTGATCGTGCGTGCGGTCGTTGGTTGAAGGTTGAGGAGACGGCCTGCGCAGTATGGGCCGGGCAACATCGAGTGAATTCTTAAAAAAATAGAGCTGGAGAAAAAGAGATGAGTGCGAATCGAGCGAACGCTCCGTACTACTTCGTGCCCGGGCCGTCGCGGCATCCGATTTCGGCTTCCATCGGTCTGCTGATCGTGCTGTTCAGCGCGGCCGCGTGGGTGAATGCCCAGCCGTGGGCGCCGTGGACGTTCCTGGTCGGCCTGCTATGGTTCCTGTTCGTGCTGCGCTCGTGGTTTGCCGACGCCATCTCCGAATCCGAGGGCGGCCAGTACGGCGAACGCGTGGACGCATCCTTCCGCTGGTCGATGAGCTGGTTCATCTTCTCGGAGGTGATGTTCTTCGCGGCGTTCTTCGGCGCGCTGTTCTATGCCCGCAATATCGCCATGCCGTGGCTGGGCGACCTGAACAACAAGCTGCTGTGGCCCGACTTCAACGCGCTGTGGCCGAACGCCGGCCCGGCCGGCACGGTGTCGCCGTTCACGACGATGGGTCCGTGGCCGATCCCGACGATCAACACGGCGCTGCTGCTGACCTCGGGTGTGACGCTCACGTGGGCGCACCATGCGCTGCGTGAAGGCAAGCGTGCGCAGGTCATCCAGGGGCTGCTGCTGACGATCATCCTGGGCTTCACGTTCATGGGCTTCCAGGCGTTCGAATACATCCACGCGTATCACGAGTTGAACCTGAAGCTGACGTCCGGCATCTACGGTTCGACGTTCTTCCTGCTGACGGGCTTCCACGGCTTTCACGTGACGATGGGCGCGATCATGCTGGCAGTGGTGCTGGGCCGCGTGATCAAGGGACACTTCACGCCGGAGCATCACTTCGCGTTCGAAGGCGCCGCCTGGTATTGGCACTTCGTGGACGTGGTGTGGTTGGGCCTGTACGTGGTGGTGTACTGGCTTTAAAGGCAACGTGGATGGGGCGGCGCTGCGTCGTCCCGTCATCCGCCCAAGAAATGCCGCAGACGGGATACCGCTGCGGCGTTTTCGTTTTTCCGGCGCCGGTGATTGTGGGCCGCTACTGGCCGAAGCGGATGCCGGTGCTGTGGATCCAGCCGAGCCGGTTCGCTACCAGGATGAAGATGAACAGCGCGATCGAAAAGCCGACGCGGAACATCAGGGAGCGGACGGTGCGGTTGCTGTGGCCCTTGTCGCGCATAAGGAAGAACAGCGCGGAGGCCAAGCTGCCGAGGATCATCAGGAACGCAATGGCAACGACGATGCGCATGGAGGCTGGGGGTGAGAGGTGAGGCGGTGGAAATGGGTGTCGAGCATTATCTCATCGAGGCTAGGCAATGACCGTGCGCGTGCCGATGCGCCAGTGGTTTGCGCCGGTGCCGATGCTGGCGGGTCTCGTGCTGATTGCGCTGACATGTTGGCTGGGCCGTTGGCAGCTCTCCCGTGCGCACGAGCGCATCGAGCGGCAGGCCACCATCATGGCACTGCAGAATGCGCCGGCGCAGCGCGTCACCGCCCAGCCAGTCGCGGCCGAAGCGGTGATGTATCGGCCGGTCTTGCTGCGCGGCACGTTCGATGTGGCGCACACGGTGTTGCTTGAGAACCGCCCGCACACGATCAACGGCGTCTCACGCCCGGGTTTTGAGGTGTTGATCCCGCTGATGCTGGAAGGCGCGGGCGGGCGGGCCGTACTGGTCAATCGGGGCTGGTTGCCGAGGGATCCGGCGGACCGCACCCGCATCGCGCCGTACACCACGCCGGCGGGCGAAGTGCAGGTTGAAGGGGTGGCGGTGCCACATGCGAGCCGTGTCTTCAGCCTGGGGGCTCGGGACGGCTCGGATGAAGTCGGTCACCGACTTAGGCAGAATATCGACCTCGACGCTTTTTCGCGCGAAATCGGCGTGCCGCTTCAACCGTTTGTGGTCGAGCAGCAATCCGACGCGCAGGACGGCCTGGCGCGCGATTGGCCGCGCGCAGACCTGGGCGCCGACCGCAATTACGGCTACGCATTCCAGTGGTTTGCGATGGCGGCGGCAGTGCTAGGGCTGATGATCTTCTACAGCGTGCGGCGCTATCGCCGCTTGGCGGACGCCTCCAAGCCCGTCTGAACACGAACTCGCGTTGCGGCGTAGTGCCGCAGCTGAATGTATTAGGAATCACATGGTGAATCAGGAGTCCACACCCCGCGCGTCCGGCGCGATCGGGGCGTCCGAAGATCCGCGCATCGACGCACGCACGCGCCGGGGCCGCTTGATGATGCTGTTCCTGCTGCTGGTGTGCGCCTCGCCGGTGATCGCGTCGTACCTCGCGTACTACGTCTTCACGCCGGCAGGCGGCAAGGCGGCATATGGCTCGTTGGTCGACCCGCAGCGCCCCATCCCGGCGGGGTTGATGGTGCAGGACGAGCACGGCGCCGAGGTGCCGCTCGCCAGCCTCAAGGGCAAGTGGCTGATGGTCTCGGTGGACGGCAGTGCTTGCGACGACAACTGCGCGCGCAAGCTCTTCACCATGCGGCAGTTGCGCATCGGCCAGGGCCCGGACCGCGATCGCATCGTCCCCGTGTGGCTGGTGACGGATCGCGGCGAGATCGACCCGCGCCTGGTCAAGGCCTACAACGACGACTACGCCGCCGTACGCTTCCTGCGCGCCCCCGAACTGCCGAAGACCTGGCTGGCCGACAGCAAGACGCTGCCTGCTGATCACCTCTTCCTGGTTGACCCGCTCGGCAACCTGATGATGCAATTTCCGAAAGATCCGGACCCGAAGAAGGTGCGCGCGGACATGACGCGGCTGCTCAAGTACTCGCGCATCGGATAAACCATGCTGCTGCAACTCGCTTCCATCGGCATCCTGATTGCGCTGATCCCGCTGTGTTACGTGCTGGTCAAGGGTGACCGCAACAAGTACCGCAAGCTGGTGTGGATCACGGCGTTTCTGACGCTCGACCTGATCATGTTCGGCAGCTTCACGCGTCTGACGGATTCGGGCCTGGGCTGCCCGGACTGGCCCGGCTGCTACGGGACCTCCAACCCATTCCATGCCCGCGACGACATCCACGCCGCGCAAGCCGCCATGCCCAGCGGCCCCGTCACGTGGATGAAGGCGTGGATCGAGATGACGCACCGGTATTTCGCCATGGCGGTGGGCGTGCTGATCATCACGCTCGTGGTGGTGGCGTGGGTCAAGCGCCGCGAGCTCAAGCAATCGCCGTGGTATGCGACGGCGGTGCTGGCACTGGTGTGCATACAGGGCGCGTTTGGTGCGTGGACGGTCACGCTCAAGCTGCAGCCGGCGATCGTGGTCACGCACTTGTTGCTCGGCATGTCGCTGCTGGCGTCGCTGATCTGGCTCGGCAGCAAGAACGATGCACCCCGTGTGGTCGATGAACGTGGCGCGTCATTGCGTGTGGCCGCAGCCATCGGGCTCGTGCTGCTTGTCGTGCAGATTGCGCTGGGTGGCTGGGTCAGCACGAACTATGCTGTGCTCGCCTGCACCGATTTCCCGCTGTGCAATGGTCAGTGGGTTCCACCGATGGATTTCGCGCACGGGTTTACGTTCTGGCGCCAGCTCGGCAAGACCGCCGGCGGCGATTTCATCTCGCACGACGCGCTGGTCGCCATCCACTGGACGCACCGTGTGTTTGCGGTGCTCGTGCTGAGCTACCTGGCGTGGCTGGGCGTGCGTGCACGTCGCGTGGCCGGTATCGGCCGTGTGGCGACGGTGCTGCTCGTCGTGCTGGCGGTGCAACTTGCGACCGGCCTGTCAAACATCGTGCTGGGCTGGCCATTGCTGGCCGCCGTGGCGCATAACGGCGGCGCAGCGGTGCTGCTGTTGCTGATGGTGCGTCTGCATTACCTGATCGGGCTCGCGCGTGCGCGCGTGCCAATGCCTGCAGCAGTGGCTGCTGTCTGACCGTTTTTCAATGAATACCGTGGCAACCCCAACGACTTCCACTCAACTCCCCGGCTGGCGAGCGACCGCATCGCAGTATGCGGCGCTGACCAAGCCGCGCGTCACGCAGCTCGCCGTGTTCTGCGCCGTGATCGGCATGTTCCTGGCGACGCCGGGCATGGTGCCGTGGCCGGTGCTGATCGGCGGTGCGGTCGGCATCTGGCTGTTTGCCGGCGCGGCCTTCGCCATCAACTGCCTGGTCGAGCGCAAGATCGACGCGATGATGCGCCGCACCGCCTGGCGCCCCTCGGCCAACGGCGAACTGGGCACGCGCCAGATCTTGCTGTTCTCGCTGGTGCTGGGCGGCGCGGGCATGTGGACGCTGCACGTGTTTGCCAACGACCTGACGATGTGGCTGACCTTCGCCACCTTCATCGGCTACGCGATCATCTACACGCTGCTGCTCAAGCCGGCCACGCCGCAGAACATCGTGATCGGCGGACTGTCGGGCGCGATGCCGCCGGCGCTGGGCTGGGCGGCCGTCGCCAACAGCGTGCCGGCCGAGGCGTGGATCCTGGTGCTGATCATCTTCACCTGGACGCCGCCGCACTTCTGGGCGCTCGCGCTGTACCGCCGTGCCGATTACGCCAAGTCCGGCCTGCCGATGCTGCCGATCACGCACGGCGAGAAATACACGCTGCTGCACATCCTGCTGTACACGCTCATCATGATCGCCGCGACCATCCTGCCGTTCGTCTATGGCATGAGCGGCGTCATCTATCTGGCGACGGCGCTGGTGCTCGGCTTCGGTTTCCTCGCGTATGCGTGGCGCATGTATCGCAACTACTCCGACGCGCTGGCGCAGAAGACTTTCCGCTACTCGATCATCTATCTGTCGATTCTGTTTGCCGCGCTGCTGGTGGACCACTACTTCAAGTTCGGCCCGACGCTCACCCAAAGCGCGGCGCTGTGACGCTGTGCAGCGGGCGCGCCGTTGGCGTTACCCTAGGCGGTCTGCTCTCAACACGATGACCATGCTCTCCTTCCGATACTTCCGTGCTGTGTTGTTTGCCGCGCTGGCCGCCACCGTGCTGGCGCTCGCGGCATGCAGCGACAAGCCCGCCTTCAAGAACCTCGACATCACCGGTTCCAAGAGCTTCGGCACCGATTTCTCGCTGGTTGACCACACAGGCAAACGCCGTACGCTCGAAGATTTCCGCGGCAAGGTCGTCGTGATGTTCTTCGGCTACACGCATTGCCCGGACGTCTGCCCGACCACGCTCGCCGAACTGCGCGCCGTGATGGACAGCCTCGGCAAAGACGCCGACCGCGTGCAGGTGCTTTTCGTCACGGTCGACCCCGAGCGCGATACGCAAGACCTGCTGGCCAAGTACGTGCCGGCGTTCGACCCGCGCTTCATCGGCCTGCGCCCGGCCAACGAGGCGGAGCTCAAGAAGGTCGCTTCCGACTTCAAGGTGTTCTACAGCAAGGTGCCGGGCAGTTCGCCCGACAACTACACGATGGATCACACCGCCGGCAGCTACATGTTCGATCCGAAGGGCAACCTGCGCTTGTTCATCAAGCATGGCCAGGGCCCCGAGCCGATCGCACACGACATCAAGCTGCTGCTCGACTGATCCCGCAGCGAAGCGCCCAAAGAAAAAGCCCGCCGAAACTTGGCGGGCTTTTTACTGGCCGGAAGTCGCTCAGGCAAAAGCCTGCAGCGCTCCTTTCATCTTCTTCATCGCGGCCGATTCGATCTGGCGGATGCGCTCGGCCGACACGCCGAACTCGTCAGCCAGCTCGTGCAGCGTGGCGCCGCCCGATCCGTCGTCGTTCACGTTCAGCCAGCGGGCTTCGATGATGCGGCGGCTACGGTCGTCCAGCTTGGCCAGCGCCGTTTCGATGCCTTCGCTTTGCATGCGATCCTGGCTGCGCGATTCGATCACGCGGGTCGGCTCGTTGTGCGTATCGGCCAGGTAGGCGATCGGGGCGTACGACTCTTCGCCGTCGTCCATCTGGCCTTCCAGCGCGATGTCGCCACCTGAGAGGCGCGTTTCCATCTCGCGCACTTCGGCGCCTTTGACGTTGAGTTCGGCCGCCACGGCGTCGATCTCGTCCGAAGTGAAGGTTGCCTGTGCGTCCTGCTTGTGGCTGCGCAGGTTGAAGAACAGCTTGCGCTGCGCCTTGGTGGTCGCCACCTTGACCATGCGCCAGTTCTTCAGGATGTACTCGTGCATCTCGGCCTTGATCCAGTGCATCGCGTACGAGACGAGACGCACGCCCTGATCCGGGTCGAAGCGCTTGACGGCCTTCATCAGGCCGATGTTGCCTTCCTGGATCAGGTCGGCATGCGGCAGGCCGTAGCCGAGGTAGCCGCGGGCGATCGACACCACCAGACGCAGGTGCGAAAGCACCAGGCGCCGTGCGGAATCGAGGTTGTCGTTGTCGCGGTAATCGCGGGCCAGAGATTGTTCTTCTTCGGCCGAAAGCATCGGCACCCGGTTGACGCTCTGGATATAGGCGTCGATGTTGCCCAGGTTGCCGGGGAACGCCAGCGCCCATCCATTGCCGGACGGCTGCGTGGCGATAGCGGTAGTGGTGTTCACGGGAATAACGGCGTTCACTCAGGACTCCTGTCGAAATCCAGTGGAGGTTTGGAAGGGCATCTTAGCACTCCAACCGGAAGAGTGCTAATCAGACATTTTGATCCGGTTGATAGTTCCCGTAAATTAGAAGATTGGCCTCGATAGTGTGATGTTTGCGCCGCAACAATATGCGCGGCACACCCAGTCATAGACCACGGTCCGGGGCGACAGTTCTCCCTTATGCCGCCGTGTTACGCCCGCGTGACTTGGCCCAATAAAGTGCGCGATCGGCTTCACGCAATGCGGCGTCGGGGTCGCGTATTTCGGACCCGGGGCAGGCCACGCCGATGCTGGTCGTCACGTGCAGCACGGAGTCTCCCGGCAGATGAATCGGCGGGCGAATCGCACCGACGATCTTCTGTGCGGTGTGCAGCGCATCATCCGGGGCATCGATGGGGTCGAGCAGGATGATGAATTCGTCACCTGCAAGGCGGGCGACGGTGTCTGTGCGGCGCACGGCACGTTGCAGGCGGCTGGCCACTTCCATCAGCACCCGGTCGCCGGCGGCATGGCCGTAGGTGTCGTTGATGTGTTTGAAATGATCCACGTCCAGATACAACACGCCCAGCGGGGCGGGCTGGCGCTGGCGGCGCTCCAGTGCGGTGCGCAGGCGCTCGTACAGTTCGTAGCGGTTGGGCAGGCCCGTGAGGGCGTCGAAACGCGCCATGCGCGAGAGCTCCATTTCGCTGCGCTTGGCTTCGGTCACGTCCTGGACGAACGCGTAGAAGCCGCAGTGATCGCCGTTCGTCTCCGCAGCGTCGACGACCAGATGACCGCGGAAGTGCCGCGTGCGGGCGCGCAACCCGCTGGCGTGCGGTTTTTCGTACCACGGCGCGGTGATCTCGAACTCGACCGACTCTCCCCGCTGCGCCCGCACCATGTACGGCGCCAGCAGCGCGTACGTGCCGGGCGTGAAGACCTGCTCGGGTGTCTGCCCGCAGACTTCCTCGGGCGTGCGCTGCAGCCACCGTGCGTGCGTGACATTGCAGAAAGTGAAGACGCCGTCCGGGTTGATGTGCGAGACCAGCAGCGGTGCGTTGTCGAGCACCAGCTTGAGTGCGCGCTCGCTGCGCGCCAGGGCCAGCTCGGCGGTGGTGCGGGCGGTCAGGTCCTGCAGCACCGAGAAATAGCCGCGCAGCGTGCCGCGATCATCGTAGTCGGGATAGTAGTGGCCGCTCAGGTAGCGGGGCACGCCGGTGCGCATGGACGTGACTTCGAACTGCACCGGGTAGCCGGCCAGCACCTCGGTCATGTAGGGCAGCAGCGCGCGGTAGTCCTCGGGGGTGTAGATGTCGCGCACGTGGCGGTCGAGCATGCCGTCTTCGCCCCGGCCGAAGGCTTCAAGCAGCGTGCGGCTGGCAAAGCGGACGATGCCGTCGGTGTCGACATAGCTCAACTGCGCCGGCACGTTGTCGGCCACCAGGCGCAGCTGTTCGCGGCTGGCACGCAGCGCGTCGCGACGGTGCTCGAGGCTCTCGTTGGCGGTGCGCAGCGCGCGCTCGGACGCCGCGAGCCGGTTGGCAAACGGCCGCACCGTCAGCCGGATCGCCAGCACGCTGCCGATCATCAGGCACAACATGAAGGCCGCCAGCCGCTCGAACTGCACACGCATGGGGGCGTACAGCTCGGCGCTGGCGATCTTGCTGATCAGCGCCAGGCCCGTGTGGCCGATGGGCGTGTAGCTGAACGAGGTCGGCATGCCGTGGATGTCCTGCCACTGGCCATAGCCGGCCTGGCCGGCCAGCGCCAGGCGCGACGGCAGCGGCCGGTGGTCGACCGTGCGCGGCGGCAGCTCGAAGACGTAGGTATCAAAGCGCTGCGGAAACGACATCGCCCGGCCGCGGGCATCCCAGCCCGACATGGCCAGCGTTTCCGTGCGGCCGGCGCCGCGCACGTTGGTGTAGCGGGCCGTCATGTGGGCCAGGGGCTGCTCGGCGACGAGCCAGCCGATCTGCCTGCCGTCGGCCATGACGGGCGTTTCGGTGCGCATGGCAAAACCGTGCACCCACTGCAGGGTGACGCGCTCGGGCGCCAGGCCGGCGTGCAGCGGAATCGACAGATCCGGCTTGAGCGCCGGCGTGCCCAGGCTGACGACGCCCTCACCGGCCAGCGTGCGCAGTTGCAGGTACGAATAGCCTTGGTTTCGGTAGGCTTGCAGCGCGCTCTCGCTGCGCAGGCGCACCGCGTTGTCGGACGGATGGCGCAGCGCTTCCTGGATGTGGGTGGCAGCGGCCACCAGCCGCGGGTTCTCCGCGCGCATGGCGAGCAGTTGGTCGAGCTCCTCTGCATAACTGGCCAGCGCACGTGCGCGCGTCGTGCCGAAGGTCACGCTGGTGCTGTCCACCTGGATGATGAAGGCTGTGATCGTCGCGCCCAGCCCCGCCAGCAGCACGCAGCCGCCGCTGGTCCAAACGATGGTGTCTTCGGACAAGAGCCGCACGCGTATCAGCCCGGGATGCCGGGCCACCGCCACACACAGCACCGCCGTGACCAGCAACAGCGTGCAGATGGCCGCGATGTCCGAGGCACGCCAGCGCAGCCACGCGGGGTAGAGGTATTCGAGCGCCATGGCCCGGCCGAGCAGATCGCCGGCGCACAGCAGCATCGCCAGGGCCACCAGCCCCCACACCCATTGCGCGCGGTGCGGCTTGCGCAGCGTTGGCACCAGACTCAGCGCCGCCGCCGAAGCCGCCATTGCCAGCGCATGGCTGGGGTGCATGCCACCGATCCATCCCGTCACCCATTGGCGAGCCAGCCATCGGTGCACATCCGGAAAATCCAGCCCGATCGGCCAGCCGGTCGTCACTTCCGCCAGTCGCAGCAGGCACAGCACCGCCACCGCACCGCCCAGCGCGCGTGCCACCGGATCGGCCCAGCGCACGTCCGGCCGCACCGTGCCGACGAGCAGTACCCCCACGCCCGAGCCCAGCAGCACCAGGTTGAGCCCGGTGGCAAACACGATCAGCAACTGGTCTGTGCCCAGCTTCACCGCCCACGGCCAATGCTGCAGCCAGCCAACCATCACGGTCAGCCCGACAAGGACGAGGAGGGCGCCGATGCCGCCGGCAATGGCGACAAGCGGCCGGCGAGGAACCATGCAGATCAGGCGTGAGCGAGGCGGTTTCAGGGCGGATGTCTTCTAACCGGAAGATCGGCCGAAAACCGCGCCCCTTGAGCGTTTTCAGGCAAACGCGCAAGGTAAATTGCCATGTCTGCAATGTGGTGTGACGGATCCGTCTGTCAATGCGATGCCCGCTGCACGTCGAGCGCCCGCCGTGCGGTCACGCAAGTTGGCTACACTGCCCGAACATCGCAAACATTGTTACAGGAGCCGTCATGACCATCGTCGTCAGCAAGGACAGCGAAGGCCTCTTCCGTCACAAAGTCACGTTTCCTGAAGGCGTGACCTACACCGACGTGCCCAAGCCCACGGGCGAGGGCAGCGCGCCCGACCCGCACGCCTACTTCGATGCCGCCCTGGCCGCCTGCAAGACGCTGACCGTCACGCTCTATGCCCGCCAGCGCAAATATCCGCTCGATTCGATCGACGTGGCCGTCGAGCACGACGGCAGCCAGGAGCGCCAGGGCCGCTACAAGCTGCGCACCGTGCTGACCCTGCATGGCGACCTGACCGATGAACAGCGCGCCGACCTGCTGCGCGTGGCCGGCAAGTGCCCCATCCATAAGCTGATGACCGAGGTCGAGATCAGCGTCGACACCGAACTTGCCGAACGCGCCTGAGCCAGAGAGAGAATCACCATGACTTCCATCCAGCACATCATTGGCCCGCACGTGCGCGACCTGGGCGGCTTCTCGGTCAAGCGCGTATTGCCCTCGGCCGCGCGCCAGACCGTGGGCCCGTTCATCTTCTTCGACCACATGGGCCCCGTGGATTTCGGCCCCGGCGAGGGCATCGACGTGCGCCCGCATCCGCACATCGGGCTGGCCACCGTCACCTACCTGTTTGACGGCAGCATGGTCCACCGCGACAGCCTCGGCAGCGTGCAGACCATCACCCCCGGCGATGTGAACTGGATGACCGCCGGCAACGGCATCGTCCATTCCGAACGCTCGTCGCCCGAGGCACGTGAAAAGGGCGCGCGCATGCACGGCATCCAGACCTGGGTGGCACTGCCGAAGGATCAGGAAAAGGTCGAGGCCAGCTTCGCCCACCACGCGGCCAGCACGCTGCCCAAGCTTGAGTGCCCCGGTGTGCAGGGGGTGGTGATTGCAGGCGATGCATTCGGGCTGACGTCGCCCGTGAAGGTGAGCTCGCGCACGCTGTACGTGGCGTTGGAACTGGCGGCCGGCGCGTCGCTGGTGATTCCGCCCGAGCATGCGGATCGCGGCCTGTATCTCGTCGAAGGCGCCGTCACGATCGACGGCGAAGCGCTTGATCCGCACCACCTCGCCGTGCTGGAGCCGGGCGGCGACGTCACGCTCACCGCGCAGGTGTCGTCACGCGTGATGCTGCTGGGCGGCGACCCGACGGATGGTCACCGCCACATCTACTGGAACTTCGTCGCCAGCGACAAGGCGGACATTGACGACGCCAAGCAACGCTGGGAGGCCGATGCCTTCGCCCACGTGCCCGGCGAGACGGAGCGCATCCCGCTGCCGCCCAAGTAAGACCGAAAGAAGACCGAAAGACCGACGATCGATCAGGCAGCCTGCGCCGGTCGTGCACACCGCACGATCGCGCGGACCTGCTTGGCGATCGGCTCCGGCACCGGCTGCTTGCCGTCGAGCACCGCGGCAATCCATCGCGCCGTCGCGGCCACATCGGTGCCCGCCGGCAATTCGGGCGGCGCATCGCTCGACCCTTCCACCGCCTCGATCACCGTTTCGTGCATGCCGTCGTGCAGCCACTCCACTGCGCTGCCGCGCCGTGCATCGGCCACTGCTTCGCCTTCGGTGCCCCGCGCCAGCAGCACGTTGGCGGGGTGGCGCAGGAAGTAATCGGTGAGCGTGTCGCGGTATTCCGGGTGCGTGTAGCTGACCAGCCGCAGTGCTTCGTGCGGCGCGTGCCCACCGATGGGCTGCAGCATCTTCACCACCGTGTGCGATGAATTGCGCAGCCCGACGATCTCGCGTTTGTCGAGCAGCGCGGTCAGCTCGGGCGACAGCACGTCGATCGGCACATACGCGAGCCGATCGTTTTCCAGCCGCTCGCGGGCTTCGTCCATGTGTTCGCAGATGGGCCAACCGAGCGCTTCAAACAGCGCAGCCGTGGTGATGCGGCCGTCGAAGCGGCGGATGCCGTGGACCAGCACTGGCACGCCTTCACGCGCCAGCAGCTTGGCCAGCAGCGGCACCAGGTTCGGTTGGCGGCGCGCGCCGTTGTAGCTGGGGATGACGACCGGCAGCGCGTGCTCCGGTGTATCCGGCGCCGGCAGCGGGCGGCAGTGCGCGTGCGTGGCTTCCAGCATGCCGTCGAGCTCTTCCGGGGTTTCGCCCTTGATGCGGTAGGCCATGAGAATGGCGCCCAGCTGCACGTCGGCGATGCGGCCTTCCAGCATGGCGGTGAATAACGCGCGTGCGTCATGCTTGACCAGCGCGCGGGCGCCGTCTGCGCCGCGGCCGATTTCCTTGATGAAGCGGGCGGCGGGGAAGGGGCCGTTTGCGAGGGCGTCTTCAGCGGCGTTGTCGGGGAGGATGGGGGGAGCGGGCATGGGTTTGGTGCGGTGTGGATGGCGTGGTGAGGATCATAGCGCTGTGGGTTGCGCTGGCGCCATGGTGGGTTCGCTTTGCTTTTGTGTTGGTGGTCCATCCCTTGTTTCATCCCCTGCCGGGGCTGACTCACTTTCTTTGTCTTGCCAAAGAAAGTCAGCAAAGAAAGGCGCGCCCGAGATGGCGACCCCTCCTTGAATTTCTGTCGCAGGGAGGGGAAGGGAAAAACTCGCTTCGCTCAAACAGTTTCCCTTCCTTTTTCCTCCCTGCAACAGAAATTCAAGGCGCCATCTAGGGCAGGAACGGCAACGGCCAAACCGGCGGTGGGTGGGGCGTGGCGCTGTGTTTGTGGGTGGCCTGCGCCCCGGTGCTCGGGTGTTACGAACTCATGGCGGCTGGGTCCATCCACACCGCTTCCCAGATGTGATCGTCCAGGTCGGCTAGGGCGCGGTTGTACATGAATCCCAGGTCCTGTTTCGGGTTGATGTCGGCGGTGCCGCCGCACTTGGCCGCTGCGTCGCTCATCCGATCTACGGCGTCTTTGCTCTCGCAGGTCAGGGCCAGCATCACTTCGCTGGTGCCTTTTGCCGGGAGCGGACGGGTGGTGAACGTTTGCCACTTTGCGTGCGTGAGCAGCATCACGAAGATGGTGTCGCTCCACACCATGCAGGCGGCCGTGTCGTCGGTGAATTGCGGGTTGTTCTTGAAGCCCAGGGCCTCATAGAACGCTTTGGACTTCTGCAGGTTTGCGACCGGAAGGTTCACAAAGATCGACGTGGTCATGACAGGTCTCCTCGGTTGGGGACAAGCACCGCGCTTGCCTGGCGCAAAGATACGGGCGCCGCGCGCGTTGGCGCATTGACTATTGGTAAGACGCAAACCGCCGTGCTGCTTATCCCACACCCAAGGCAATGGCTTTTCTGAGACGGCTCAGGCTTTCCGGGGTAATGCCGAGCCACGCGGCGATGTGGTGCTGTTTCAGGCGCTTGTGCAGATCCGGTTCTCTGCGGATGAAGTCCCGGTAGCGCTGCATCGCGGCGTCACGGCGAAAGCCGATCTCGATCGGCTCCTTTTCGATGATCCAGTGGCGCTCCATGTAGCGCATGTAGAAGGCTGCGATATCGGGGAAGCGGCTCGTCAGCGATCGGAACGCAGTGAAGTCGTACTCCAAGACGCTGGAGTCTTCGATGGCAGTGATCGTGGATGGGCTGGGTTTGCCCTGCAGCGTCGCACTGACCGACGCAGCAATCCGCCCCTCCGGAAAAAAGTACTTGATGACCATGTCACCTTCCGGGCCCACACAGTGCTGGAAAAACAAGCCCTGAAGGACAAAGGCAAACCGGGTCGGCACCTCCCCCGCAACGATCAACGATTCGTCCTTGCGGTACTGCCGGGGTTGCAGCAAAGCAGCCCAGGCCCGCTCCGCCTCTTCCGAGATATCTGCATAGGTCCGGACCTTGTTGAAAAACGCATCGGTATTCACGCCATCCCTCTCCCATGTGCAAAGTGAACTGCCGGAGGCTTCGAAGAAGCTCAGGAGCCGGTTCGCACAGCATTTGTAGCAGATGGGACCGACCGCGTCGCGACACCGCCAAAACCGCGACGGTTTGGCCTTTGACGTTCCTGCCCTAGATGGCGCCTTGAATTTCTGTCGCAGGGAGGAAAAAGAGAGGAGGCTGTTTGAGCGAAGCGAGTTTGCCTCCTCTCCCTCCCTGCGACAGAAATTCAAGGGATGGGTCGCCGTCTTGGGCGCGCCTTTCTTTGCTGACTTTCTTTGGCAAGACAAAGAAAGTGAGTCAGCCCCGGCAGGGGATGAAACAGGGGTGGACCACCAACATCAAAACCAAACCAAATACAAAAACCTCAAGCCGCTTCCGCAACAGGATGCCGCTGCTTCCGATACAAGAAATCCAACACAGCCGTCCGACAAGCGTGATAAATCGAATCCTCCGCCAACGCCATCCGATCCCGCGGCCGCGGCAAATCCACCGTCAGCACCTCGCCAATCGTCGCCGCCGGCCCATTCGTCATCATGACAATGCGATCCGCCAGCAGCACGGCCTCATCCACATCGTGCGTCACCATCACAACGGTACTGCCCGTAGACGCCACGATCTTCAGCAGCTCGTCCTGTAAGTGCGCCCGCGTCAGCGCATCCAACGCCCCAAACGGCTCATCCATCAACAGCACCTTGGGTTCCATCGACAGCGCCCGCGCAATGCCCACACGCTGCTTCATCCCGCCAGAAATTTCATGCGGATGCTTCTGCTCGGCATGGGTCAACCCGACCAACGCGAGTGCGGCATGCGTGCGCTCACGCAACTGCGCCTTCGTCTCCGTCTTCCCAAACACCCGCTCCACCGCCAGGTACACGTTGTCAAAGCACGTGAGCCACGGCAGCAGCGAATGGTTCTGAAACACCACCGCCCGATCCGGCCCCGGCCCGGCAATCTCGCGCTCGGCAAGAATCAACGCACCACTCGTCGGCCGTGTGAGCCCGGCAATCAGGTTCAGCAACGTCGATTTGCCGCAGCCCGAGTGCCCAATCAACGCAATGCACTCACCGCGTGCCACCGTCAGGTCGATATCGCGCAGGGCAACGAACGGCCCCTTCTTGGTCTTGAACGTCTGCCCGACGTTTTCAATGCGCAGGAATTTTTCGCTCATGGCTTCCCCCTCAAACCGCGTCGTACGAGAACCGCCGCGCGATCGCCAGCAGCGCGTGCTCCAGCAGCAAGCCCACCACGCCAATCACAAAGATGGCGATGACGATGTGCTCGACCTTCAGGTTGTTCCACTCATCCCACAGCCAGAAGCCGATGCCGACACCGCCCGTGAGCATCTCCGCCGCCACGATCACCAGCCACGCCGTGCCGATGGACAGCCGCACGCCCGTCAGCATGTACGGCAGCACCGCCGGAAACAGCACGCGCGTGAACACCTTCCACTCCGACAGGTTCAACACACGCGCCACGTTCAGGTAATCCTGCGGCACGCGCGTCACGCCCACGGCGGTGTTGATGACCATCGGCCAGATCGAGCAGATGAAGATCGCCCAGATCGCCGCCGGGTTGGCCGACTTGAACAGCAGCAGCCCGATGGGCAGCCACGCTAGCGGCGATACCGGCCGCAGCAGGCTGATGATGGGCGAGGTCATGGCGTTGAGAAACGCAAAGCGCCCGATGAGGAAGCCCGCCGGAATGCCGATGACCGCCGCCATCCCAAAGCCCGCACCCACCCGCGCGAGCGACGCCAGCACATTCCAGCCCACACCCTGGTCATTCGGGCCATTGCGGTAGAACGGATCGGCGAAGAGGGCGACCGCCGCTTTCCATGTGACGGCCGGCGTCGGCAGCGCGGGGATGGCCGTGGCGATGCCCTGCCACGCCAGCACGAAGATCACCAGGCCCAGCACGGGCGGAAAGCCGCGCACCACGGCTGCGACAAACCAATCGCGCAAGACGATGCGGCGCGCAGGGACAGCGGCGTCGGACTGCACGCCGGACAACGTTTTGACGAGCGTGTTCATGTCGGGCTCCATCGACGGGAAGGACCGCAATCAGAGAGAAGGTGGAAGCGTCAGGCTTTGATCTTGAAACCGTCCGCGTAGGCAGCGGGATTCTTCGCATCCCACACCACGCCATCGATCAGCTTGGCGGTACGCATGTCGCTCTTCGGCAGCGGTGTGCCGGTGGCGGCCGCGGCCTGCTTGAAGATGTCGATGCGGTTGACTTGCTTGGCGACGGCCGCGTAATCCGGATGCGCCTTCAGCAGCCCCCAGCGCTTGTGCTGCGTGAGGAACCACATGCCATCCGACAGGTACGGAAAGTTGACCGCACCGTCGTGATAGAAGCGCATCGGGTCCGGGTCATCCCACGTCTTGCCGATGCCGTTCGTGTAACGGCCCAGCATGCGGTCGAGAATGATGTCCATGTCGGTGTTGACGTAGGACTTGGCCGCGATGGTCTCGGCCGTCTTGCGGCGGTTCGACGCCGAGGCATCGATGAACTTGCCCGCTTCCAGCACCGCAGCCGTCAGTGCGCGCGCCGTGTTCGGATACTTCTGCACGAACTCCGCCGTGGTGCCGAGCACCTTCTCGGGGTGGTCCTTCCAGATGGCCTGCGTCGTCTCGGCGGTAAAGCCGATGTTGTCGGCAATTGCGCGCGCGCCCCACGGCTCGCCCACGCAGTAGCCGTCCATGTTGCCCACGCGCATGTTGGCGACCATCTGCGGCGGCGGCACCGTGATGGCCTTCGCATCCTGCAGCGGGTGGATGCCGTGCGCGGCCAGCCAGTAGTACAGCCACATCGCGTGCGTGCCGGTCGGGAAAGTCTGCGCGAAGGTGTAGTCGCGCTTGTCCTTCGTCATCACTGCGCGTAGCGATGCGCCGTCCTTGACGCCCGCTTCCTTGAGCTTGCTCGACAGCGTGATGGCCTGACCGTTGTTGTTCAGCGTCATCAGCACGGCCATGTCTTTCTTCGGCCCGCCGATGCCGAGCTGCACCCCGTAGATCAGCCCGTAGAGCACGTGCGCCGCATCCAAGTCACCCGACACCAGCTTGTCGCGCACGCTGGCCCACGAGGCTTCTTTCGACGGCGTGATCTTGATGCCGTACTTCTTGTCGAGGCCCAGCGTGGAGGCCATCACCACCGAAGCACAGTCGGTCAGCGGGATGAAGCCGACCTTCAACTCGGTCTTCTCAGGTGCATCGGAGCCGGCTGCCCAGGCACCGGCACGTACCAGCGGATCGATCAATGCCACGGCACTGCCTCCTGCAATCGTCGCTGCAGCCTTGATGACGCTGCGGCGCTTCGGGTTGATCGGGTTGACGACGAGGTCGGTCTTGTCTGGCGCGGCCATCCATGGCTCCAAGAAAAGAAAAAGGCGTCCCGACGCGCGGCCACGTCCCTCCATGGTGGGGAGCGCGTTTGCCGTGCATCGAGACGCCGTTGTCTCGTGCCGATACCCACGTTGGCATCGGCTTCGCAGCGACACTTGCAAGGGGTATGCCAACTGTGAGGTTCGGAACACGACGCGTGGGGTTCTGAACGCGACGCGTGAGGCTTTTTGCTCCGCAGTTGGCGCTCAGAGCTCGGCACATGAGGCTTTTTTCTCGGCAATCGGAGCTCAGAACTCGGTGCGCCGAGCTTTTTTCTCGGCGGTTCGAGCTCCGAGCTCGACGCGTGAGGCTTTTTTCTCGGCGGTTCGAGCTCAGAGCTCGGTGTGTCGAGCGTTTTTCTCGGCCGTCGGAGCTCAGAACCCGGTGTGTCGAGCTTTTTGCTCGGTCACTGGAGCTCAAAGCTCGGCGGGTGCGGGGCTTTTAGCTCGGCGATTGGGGCTTAGAGCTCCAGGCGTGACACGTTTAGCTCGACGATTGGCGTTCGGAGCTCGGCGCGCGGAGCTTCTTTCTCGGAAGACGGGGCTCGGAACTCGACGCGTGAGCCTTTGAGCTCCGCGTTCGGCGTTCGGAACGCCGCGCGTGAGGCTTGTTACCCCGCAGTCGGAGCCCAACGCCCGGTACGTGCGGTTCAGAAGCCGGCGTTCGAACCTCTGGCCTTGGCGCGAGGCTGGTGCGTTTCCGGCGCCGGACTTGTGCGGCGCACCAAAACTGGGCGGCGTCCGGTGGTCTCAGCCGGCCATCACGTCAATCACGCGCTGGGCGGCTTCGACGAGCTTGATGTTGCGGTCCATCGCCATCTTGCGCAGGCGCTTGAAGGCCTCGTCTTCCGACAGGCTCATCTGCTTCATCAGCAGGCCCTTGGCACGCTCCAGCACTTTGCGCTCGGCCAGCTGGGTCTTGGCGGTGTCCAGTTCGGCCCGCAGCTCGCGCTCGTGCTCGAAGCGCGCATAGGCCACGTCCAGCACGGCTTTGACGCGTGTGGGTTTGATCCCGTCGACGATGTAGGCCGTGATGCCCGCGGCGAATGCCGATTTGATACGCGCGGCATCGTCGTTGTCGGTGAACAGCACGATCGGGCGCGGCGCGTGCTGGGTGGCCACGCAGACGTGCTCGATGGTGTCCCGTGCGGCCGATTCCGAGGCAACGATCACCATGTCGGGTTGTGCCTGCGCAATGCGGTCGGGCAAGGTGAGGTCGGCGTCGGCCAGGCCCACGTCAATGAAGCCGGCTTCGGCCAGGCCCGCACGGATGAGCTCCAGGTTGATCTGCTCGGCGTCGAGCGGATCACGCACCAGCAGCACGCGCATCGGCCCGGCCGGGTGAGCGGCGGCGGGCGAGGCGGAGGGGGCGGGCGGTTTCGTTTGCATGGTGCAAAGTGGGGCGTTGTGCACGGCGCGCATGCAAGAACCGCGCCGGGGCGGTGCGGGTGTATGCTCGCAGCTCGGTCGCCGGGGGGCGGTGGCCGTGTCCCCATGTGTTTTATTCAAGTGCATTCCCAGGAGACCCGCATGACCGAATTTGTCGTCACCCCGCCCACCGTCAATGGCATTCCCGTGCGTGGCGGGCAAGGCCAGTTTCCGGTGCGCCGCGTGTACTGCGTCGGCCGCAACTACGCCGCCCATGCCCGCGAGATGGGTTCCGACCCCGACCGCGAACCGCCGTTCTTCTTCTGCAAGCCGGCCGATGCCGTGCGCTACATCCCCGACGGCGAGACTGGCCAGTTCGTCTACCCCACCGAGACGAAGGATTGCCACTATGAGATCGAACTCGTGGTCGCCATCGGCACGGGCGGGCGCGACATCGCCGTGGAAACGGCGGCCAAGCATATCTACGGCTACGCCATCGGCCTGGACATGACGCGCCGCGACCTGCAGAACGCTGCCAAGAAGGGCGGCCGCCCGTGGGAAACCGGCAAGGCGTTCGATGGCTCGGCCCCCATCGGCCCGATCGTTCCCGTGAAGGATGTCGGCCACCCGAGCGAGGGCGCGATCACGCTGTCGGTCAATGGCAAGGAACATCAGCGCGGGGACTTGTCGGACCTGATCTGGTCAGTGCCGGAAACCATTGCGTACCTCTCGCGCCTGTTCGAGCTGCGCCCCGGCGATCTGATCTACACCGGCACGCCCGAGGGCGTCGGCCCGGTCGTCGTTGGCGACCTGATGGTCGGCAAGATCGACGGCGTGGGCGAACTGCACGTGAAGGTCATCTGAGGCAGAACCATGTCGATCAAGCTGTACAACTACTTCCGCAGTTCGGCGTCGTTCCGTGTGCGCATCGCGCTGGAGATCAAGGGCCTGCCGTATGAGTACGCGCCGGTCCACCTGCTCAAGGGCGAGCAAATGGCGCCCGACTTCGTCAAGCTCAACCCCGATGCGCTGGTGCCCGTGCTGTGCGATGGCACCGACGTGTTGAACCAGTCGCTGGCGATTGTCGAATACCTGGAAGAGACGCACCCCGAGCCCACGCTGCTGCCGGGCTCGCCCAGCCACCGTGCGCACATTCGCGCGATTGCACTGGCGATTGCGTGCGAGATCCATCCGCTCAACAACCCGCGCGTGCTGAAGTACCTCAAGCACACGTTCAACGTGGAAGAGGAAGCGCGCAACGACTGGTATCGCCACTGGGTGAAGCTGGGGTTTGCGGCGCTGGAGACGCGGCTGTCGGCGTCGCCGCTCACGGGTGCCTACTGCGTGGGTGACACACCGACCCTGGCGGATGTGTGCCTCGTGCCGCAGGTGTTCAACGGCAAGCGGTTTGATGTGGCGGTGGAGGATTACCCGACGCTGGCGCGCATCTTTGAACACTGCATGGCGCAGGAGGCGTTTCAGCGGGCGGCGCCTGGGGTGCAGCCGGATGCGGCTTCTGCGTAATCGGTAGCATTCCTGCACAAAACAAAACGCCCTGACTGGATCAGGGCGTTTTTACGTGGAACCGTTGCGCGTGAGGGGCGTTTTCAGCCCAACAACGCATCCGCAAATTCGCGCGCCGAGAACGGCTGCAAATCCTCCACCTGCTCCCCCACGCCAATGAAGTACACCGGCACTGGCCGCTGCCGCGCAATTGCAGCCAGGATGCCGCCCTTGGCGGTGCCGTCCAGCTTGGTGACGATCAGGCCCGTGAGGCCGAGCGTATCGTCAAAGGCCTTCACTTGCGCCAGGGCGTTCTGCCCCGTGTTGGCATCGATCACCAGCAGCGTTTCGTGCGGTGCGGTGGCCATCGCCTTGCCGATCACGCGGCGCACCTTCTTCAGCTCTTCCATCAGGTGCAGCTGCGTCGGCAGGCGGCCTGCGGTGTCGGCCATGACGATGTCGATGCCGCGTGCGCGCGCTGCGTTCACGGCATCGAAAATCACGGCGGCCGGGTCGCCGGATTCCTGCGCGACCACGGTCACGTTGTTGCGCTGTCCCCAAATCACGAGTTGCTCGCGCGCAGCGGCGCGGAAGGTGTCGCCCGCGGCCAGCAGCACCGATTGGCCATAGGTCTGGAAGTGCTTGCACAGCTTTCCGATGCTGGTCGTCTTGCCGGCCCCGTTGACGCCCGCAATCATGATCACCATCGGCTGCTCGCGGCCGAGCACCATGGTTTTCTCCAGCGGGTGCAGCAGTTCGACCAGCAGGTCGCGCAGGGCGGTCTTCACGCCTTCGGCGGTGTCGATGCGCTCGGCCTTGATGCGGCGGCGCAGTTCGCCCAGCAGGTATTCGGTGGCGTCGACGCCGGCGTCGGCCATCAGCAGCGCGGTTTCGAGTTCTTCGAACAGCGCTTCGTCCACCTTCACGCCAACGAAGAGCGTCGTGAGGTTCTTGCTCGTTTTCGACAGGCCTGAGCGCAGGCGCGACATCCAGCCCTTGCGGGCCTGTTCGATGACGGCGGGCGTCGGCACCGTTTCGAACTCGTCGGCCTGCATGTCGAGCGAGGCGGTTTCGGCAGGCGCGTCCGGTACAGCCACTGACTTGGGCGGTGCAATGGTGGGTGCGGGTGCCGCAACCGGCGCCTCGGGCACCACCGGCGCGCTCGGGGCTGGTTCGGGCTTGGGTTCTGGGGCGGGGCTTGGCGCTGGCGCCTGCGGGGCGGCGGCCGGTTCGGGTGCCGTGCCTGCGCCAAAGCCCAGGCGCGACAGCCAGCCAGGGCGGGCTTCTTCCGCGATGGGCGGCGTGGCAGGTGTGGCGCTGCCGTCTGGCGCATCGGTTGTGCCTGGTGCGCCTAAAGTCGCCGCAGGCGAGGGGGCAGCCGAGGCAGGCACCGGTGCCTGGACGGCTTCGGGTGCGGCTTCGGGCGTGGGTTCAACGGCCAGCTGCGGCTCGGCTTTGCGCTTCTTCCAGAAACTAAACATCGTAGGGGCGGGTCTATTCGCCGTTAGAATCAAGCGTCGAATTTTATCAGACGGCCCCTATGCGCTCTTCCATGCGAATCGTTTCAAACCGGGCCCGGCTGGGCACCTGGCAATTGGCTGCGACGGCCCTGGCGGCGGCACTGCTGGCCGGCCCCCTTGGTGCACAGGAGCTGGCTTCTGCGCCGGCACGTGCAGGCGCTACCGCAGCCGAGGCCAAGGTGGGCGCCAGCCAGTCCGACACGCACGAATACAAACTCCCCAACGGCCTGCGCCTGATCGTCAAGGAAGACCACCGCGCGCCCACCGTGGCCCACATGGTCTGGTACCGCGCTGGCAGTATCGACGAGCACAACGGCACCACCGGTGTCGCCCATATGCTCGAGCACATGATGTTCAAGGGCACCAAGGCGGTCGGCCCGGGCGAGTTCTCGCGCCGCGTGGCGGCCCTGGGCGGCCGTGAGAACGCCATGACCACGCGCGATTTCACGATGTACTTCCAGCAGATCGAGAAGTCGCATCTGGCCGATGTGATGGGCCTTGAAGCCGATCGCATGGCCAATCTCCAGCTCACCGACAAGGAGTTCAAGCCGGAGATGAACGTGGTGAAGGAAGAGCGCCGCATGCGCATCGACGACTCCGCCCGTTCGACCGTCTACGAGCAGATGCTTGCCACGCTGTTCAACGCCGCGCCGTATCGCAACCCGACTATCGGCTGGCCGGGGGATCTGGACACGATGACGGTGCAGGACGCGCAAAACTGGTACCACGCCTGGTACACGCCCAACAACGTCACCGTGATTGTGGCGGGCGATGTGAAGCCGGACGAGGTGTTCCGCCTCGCGCAGCGCACCTACGGCAAGCTCAAGCCGCACGCACTGCCGCGCCGCTATGCGCAGGAAGAGCCCAAGCAGATCGGCGTGAAGCGCATCTGGGTGAAGGCGCCGGCCGAGAACCCCTATGTCGTGCTGGCCTACAAGGCACCGCCGCTCAAGGACGTGGAGAAGGATGTCGATCCGTACGCGCTCGAAGTCCTGTCCGCGGTGCTCGATGGTTATGACAATGCCCGCTTGCCGAACCTGCTCGTCAAGGGCGAGAAGCGCATTGCGGATGACGTCAACGCCGGCTACGACGGCCTGAACCGCGGTCCGTCGATCTTCCTGATGGACGGCACGCCCGCTGACGGCCACACCACCGCCGAGATCGAACAGGCGCTGCGCGCGCAGATCGAGCGCATCGCCAAGGAGGGCGTGACCGATGCGGAGTTGAAGCGCGTCAAGGCGCAGGTCGTGGCCGGGCAGATCTACAAGCGCGACTCGGTGTTCGGTCAGGGCATGGAGATCGGCATGAACGAGATGACCGGCCTGTCGTGGCGCACGCTCGACCGCCAGCTCGAGAAGATCAAGGCCGTCACGTCGGCGCAGATCCAGCACGTTGCACAGACGTATTTCAGCGAAGACAACCTCGTCGTGGCCACGCTGCTGCCGCAACCGATCGACCCCAACAAACCGGCGCGCAAGCCTGTTCCCGGCATGCGCGATGAAGGAGGGCTGCGTTGATGCGCGCCATGTCTATCACTCTGAAGACGGCGCTGGTCGCCATCGTTGCAGCGGCGACGCAGAGCGCGCTGGCCGCGCTGCCCATTGAACACTGGACGGCCCCGACCGGCGCGCGCGTGTACTTCGTTCCGAGCCCGTCGATCCCGATGCTCGACATCAACCTCGACGTGGATGCGGGCTCCCGTTATGAGCCGGCGGCCAAGGTGGGCCTGGCATCGCTCACGGCTGGCATGCTCGACAAGGGCGTCGCAGCGCAGGGCAATGCTCCGGCGCGTGATGAAGCAGCGATTGCTGATGCGTTTGCCGATGTGGGCGCGAGCTTTGGCGGTGGCGCCGGCGGTGATCGCACCAGCCTGCGCCTGCGCACGCTCTCGGACCCGACCGAACGCGGCCCGGCCATCGCGCTGATGACGCAGATTGTCTCGGCGCCGACCTTTCCCGATGCCGTGCTCGCGCGCGACAAGCAGCGCCTGGTGGCGGCCATCCGTGAATCGCTGACCAAGCCGGGTGTGCTGGCCGAGCGCGCGTTCGGCCAGGCCATCTACGGCACGCATCCGTATGGCCAGACGGCGTCGCCCGAAACGGTGGAGAGCATCACGCGCGATGACATCGTGCGCTACTACCAGGCCAACTACACGGCCAAGCGCGCGGTGGTGACGCTCATTGGCGCGATCAGCCGCCAGGAAGCCGAGACGATCGCTGAGCAGATCACGCGCGGCCTGCCCGCCGACGGCGCAACGCCTCCGCCATTGCCCGACGTGAAGATGCCGCTGGCGAAGGCCCAGACAATCCGCATTCCGCATCCGGCGCAGCAGGCCAGCATCATCATCGGCCAGCCCGGTATCACCCGCAGCGATAAGGATTACTTTGCGCTGCTGGTCGGCAACTACGTGCTGGGTGGTGGCGGCTTCAGCGCACGCCTGACCAACGAGGTGCGCGAGAAGCGCGGCCTTACCTACAGCATTGGCAGCTACTTCGCGCCGGCAGCGCAGCCCGGCCCGTTCGAGCTGGCATTGCAGACGCGCAAGGACCAGACCGAGGCTGCGCTGACCGTGGTGCGTGACACCGTTGCCAAGTTTGTCGCCGAGGGGCCTACCGACGTGGAATTGAAGGCGGCCAAGGACAATCTCGTCAACGGTTTCCCGCTGCGGCTGGACAGCAACCGCAAGCTGCTGGACAACGTCGCCAACATCGGCTGGTACAACCTGCCGCTGGATTATTTGGATACGTGGACGCAGCGCATCGCGGCCGTGACGCGCGACCAGGTGCGCGCGGCGTTCCAGCGCGTGCTGCAGCCGCAGACCATGGCGACGATCGTGGTGGGTGGTCCGGAGAAGCAAGCCGCGAACTGACGTAGGCGCCTTCATCCGAAAAAACCGGCGGCATTCCCGCCGGTTTTTGTTTGGGCCACTTACAATCGCGCGCATGGCACCTCGTACCCCCAGCTCCAAAGGCCCCAAGGCCAAGACCGCGACCTCGCACGCACGCGCGCCACAGCAGGTGCGCATCATCGGCGGGCAATACAAGCGCACGCCGCTGCCGGTGGTCGACGCCGATGGCCTGCGCCCCACCAGCGACCGCGTTCGCGAAACCGTCTTCAACTGGCTCGGGCAGGATCTGACGGGCTGGCGCTGCGCGGACCTCTTTGCCGGCACCGGTGCGCTCGGTTTTGAAGCCGCCTCACGCGGCGCTACCCAGGTGACGCTCATCGAGAACCACGCCCCCGCCGTGCGCGCGTTGCAGGCTGTGCGCGACAAGCTGGGCGCCAGCATGGTCCACATCGTCTCGGGCGACGCCTTTGCCTGGCTGGCCCGACAGCCTGACGCGGCGCTCGATGCGGTGTTCATCGACCCGCCGTTTGCGCAGGACTGGACGTTGCGCGCATTGGAAGCCGCCACGCGCGTGGTCAAACCGGGCGGCGTGATCTACCTTGAAGCCGCGCAGCCGCTCCTTGATGTGAGCGCTGATTCGCATGGAGATGACGTGGCCGCGGGTATCGCGCTGCCCACCGATTTGGTGCTGCACCGACATCTGCGCGCCGGTGCGGTGCACGCCCATTTGCTGCTCCGCAAAAACGGTTAAACTACGCCGCTCGCAACCGGTGCATGGGCACCGGGCGGCACCTGCATCGGGCGCGTTCCGGTTCTGGGGCTTGCCCGGCCAGTCTCGGAAGCGTGCAGGCGGCAGGCTCGGGATCTGCCGCGCTCGATAACGCAACGGTATCCGAACGCAGTACAGGCGCGGCCATGTCCCACGCCACGCTGACGGATGCGCTTTTCCCCTTGGTGGAGGAACCATGGTGATCGCGGTTTATCCCGGCACTTTTGATCCGTTCACGCGCGGCCACGAAGACCTCGTGCGGCGTGCGTCCAACATCTTCGACGAACTGATCGTCGGGGTGGCACAGAGCCCGAACAAGCGGCCGTTCTTCGCGCTGGAAGAGCGCATCGAGATCGCCCGGGAAGTGCTCGGCCATTATCCGAACGTGCGGGTCGAAGGGTTTTCCGGCCTGCTGAAGGATTTTGTGCGCAAGAACGGCGCGCGCGTGATCGTGCGGGGCCTGCGGGCCGTGTCGGACTTCGAATACGAATTCCAGATGGCCGGCATGAACCGCTATCTGCTGCCCGACGTGGAAACCATGTTCCTCACGCCGTCGGACCAGTACCAGTTCATCTCGGGCACGTTCGTGCGCGAGATCGCCGTGCTGGGTGGCGATGTCAGCAAGTTCGTGTTCCCGTCGGTCGAGAAGTGGCTCCAGGAAAAGACCGGCAAGGCGGAAGGGTCTGGCAAATCGGAATAAAATGATGCTTTGGCGGGCACGGGCTCGCCGGTCATTTCAAGGAAGGCATCATGGCGCTCATCATCACCGATGAGTGCATCAATTGCGACGTATGCGAGCCTGAGTGCCCGAACAACGCCATTTCGATGGGTACGGAGATCTATGTGATCGACCCGGGCAAATGTACCGAATGCGTCGGCCACTTTGACGAGCCTCAGTGCCAGCAGGTCTGCCCGGTGGATTGCATCCCCAAGGACCCCGCCCACGAGGAAACGCACGATCAATTGATGCAGAAATACATCCAACTCACTTCGGCCCCAGGCGCGGCGTGAGCATACAAGAAGAGACGGCCCAGGCCGTCTCTTTTCATTGGTGCCTGCCGAACGGCTTACTGGATCGGCAGCAGATCTTCCGGGCCTTCATACGCATAGCCCGGCTCGCAGACGATGCGGTAGTGCGGGTAATGCGGACGCGGTGGGCGCGGCGCGATCGGTGTGGGTGCCGCAGGAGCTTGCGCGAACGGCTTGGGGCCATTGCCGGGCTGACGCAGTGCACCGGCAGGGGGCGTCGGCATGGTAGTGGGCGGGTGGATCCCCGGCATCGGTGTCGGATAAGGCTGCGGGTAGGGCGTTGGCCCCACGTAGACGCGGTGACAGTAGCGAACGCCTTCCTGCGCAACCACCACCTTTCGCTGCTGCTCGCGACGCGCCTGTTCGGCGGCCTGCGCGGTGATCTGGGCCTGGCGCGCGTCTTCTGCAGCCTGGGTCTTGCGCCGCGTAGTTTCCATCTCGCGCACCTGGGCGGCTTCTGCGCTGGCGCGTTCGCGGGCGGCTTTCTGATCGGCGGCGGTTGGGGTGTTGTCGATCAGCGGCACGGCCACGGAGCGCGAGCCGCACGGATGATCCGAATACACCGTCTGCCCGCCTTCCGTGCACCGGTACACCTCTGCGTATGCCGACAGGCCGCCGGCAAGCCCGAGCACCAGAACTGCCAGCGCAGCGGCGCGTGAAGTGAATCTGGCGAGCGGCGTCATGGCGGTGTCCCGGGTGTTGGCGAATCAGCGTGCGGTGTGCAGGCGCATCATGGCCTTCTCAGCGTTGCCGGCGATCAGCTCGGGCAACGCATCGAGGCTCTGGTCGATGGCGCGGTCGATGAGGTCTTGCTCTTCCCTACGCGGCGCCTTCAACACGAAGTTGGCGACGTCGTGCTGGCCGGATGGGGCTGTGCCCGGCGGCAGCAGATTGCGCGGATGGCCGATGCCCAGCCGCAGGCGCCAGAACTGCTGGGTGGTTAGATGCGCAGCTATGTCCTTCAGGCCGTTGTGGCCGCCCGAGCCGCCGCCGAGCTTGAGCTTGACTGCACCAGGCGGCAGGTCCAGTTCGTCATGGACGACCAGGATTTCGTCCGGCATCACCTTATAGAAGCGCGCCAGCGCTACGGTGGCCAGGCCGGAGCGGTTCATGAAGGTCTGCGGCTGCAGCAGCCACACTTCATGGCCCCACAGGTTGGCACGCGCGGCATAGCCGTGAAAGCGCGTCTCGTTGCGCAGCGTCACGTTGCCAATGCGCGCGAGCTGGTCGACCAGCCAGAAGCCGGCGTTGTGCCGCGTCGCTGCATATTCGGCGCCCGGATTGCCGAGCCCGACGATGAGTTTGATCATGCGATTCGTATCAGGTTGAGGTGCAGGAAGCGCCCCGTGATCGTAGAAGCATAGCTGCTTTCCGGCAGCCTGGAGGCAGGTAGGCTCGGGCCGCGCGGGCAGAAAAAAAGCCCGGCGAGACAGGCTCAGCGGGCTTTTTTGACTCGCGCCGGAGCGCGAGGTGCGGCAGCTCAGTTTAACAACTTAGGCAGCCGGCTTGTCTTCGCCTTCAGCAGCGGCGCCTTCAGCGGCAGCGGCGGACACTTCGCCAGCCGGCACGGTGATGTTGGCGACGGCCGGGTTCTCATCGCCACCGTGGGTGAGGATGGTCACGCCCTTCGGCAGCTTCAGGTCGGCGATGTGCAGGGTCTGGCCGATTTCCAGCGCGCCCAGGTCCACTTCGATGAACTCCGGCAGGTCGGCCGGCAGGCACGACACTTCAACGTCGTTCAGGATGTGGTTCACGATGCCGTGGCCCAGCTTCACGCCCGGTGCGGTTTCCTGGTTCAGGAAGTGCAGCGGCACCTTGACGTGGATCTTTTCCTTGGCCGACACGCGTTGGAAGTCGACGTGCAGAACCAGTTGCTTGAACGGGTGCAGTTGGAAGTCGCGCAGCAGCGCCTTTTCCACCTTGCCGGCCACTTCGATGTCGAGGATCGACGAGTGGAAGGCTTCCTTCTTCAGCGCGTGGTACAGCGCGTTGTGATCGAGTTCGATCATCTTCGGATCGGCTTCACCGCCGTAGATGATGCCTGGGGTCTTACCGGCGTTGCGCAGGCGGCGGCTCGCACCAGTGCCCTGAACGCTACGCTCGAAAGCGACGACTTTCATGATTGCTCCAAACGAAAAAGACGACTCGCGACCAAGCCGTCCGGTGAACGGGGCGCCATATTGCGCCCCGCAGACACCGCAGAAATGCCGTTTAGTCGACGTTTTCTGCAGTAAAGCCTTGAATTATAACAGTAAGTCGACGAACTGCCGAACTGCGTGCTGAATTATTCAGCAAACAGCGACATGATCGAATCACCACGCACGATGCGGGTGAAGGTCTCGGCCAGCAGCGGGGCGGTCGAGAGCTGACGGATCTTGCTGCATTTGGCAGCGTCGTCGCGCAGCGGGATGGTGTCGGTCACAACCACTTCATCCAGCGCCGAGTCGGCAATGCGGGCGGCCGCGCCACCCGACAGCACCGGGTGCGTGCAGTACGAGAACACTTGCTTGGCACCGCGCTCTTTGAGCACCTGGGCGGCCTTGCACAGCGTGCCGCCGGTGTCGATCATATCGTCCATGATCACGCAGTTGCGGCCGTCGACTTCACCGATGATGTTCATCACCTCGGCCACGTTGGCCTTGGGACGGCGCTTGTCGATGATGGCGAGGTCGGTGTTGAGCTGTTTGGCGAGCGCACGGGCACGCACCACGCCGCCGACGTCCGGCGACACGACCAGCAGGTCGCTGTAGTTCTTCTTGCGCAGGTCTTCGAGCAGCACCGGCGACGCGTAGATGTTGTCGACCGGAATGTCGAAGAAGCCCTGAATCTGGTCAGCGTGGAGGTCCATCGTCAGCACGCGCTCGACGCCGGCGACTTCCAGCATGTTGGCCACGACCTTGGCCGTGATAGCCACACGCGCCGAACGCGGGCGGCGATCCTGGCGGGCATAGCCGAAGTAGGGGATGGCCGCCGTGATGCGGCGGGCAGACGCGCGCTTGAGCGCATCGACCATCACCATCAGTTCCATCAGGTTGTCGTTGGTCGGGGCGCAGGTGGATTGCAGGATGATCACGTGCTTGCCGCGCACGTTTTCCTGGATCTCGACCTGAACTTCACCATCGGAGAATCGGCCGACGAGGGCCTTGCCGAGCGGGATGCCTAGGTGCTTGACGACAGCTTCGGCGAGTTTCGGGTTGGCGTTGCCGGTAAAAACCATCAAGCCTTCGCTGCTCATCGGGGCACCTGTTTTTTCGACTTCAGACGCGCCGGCTGGTGAAGCACCAACCGGGCTATTGCTGGGAACATAAGGAAGAAAATGGCAGGGGCGGAAGGATTCGAACCTACGCATGCCGGAATCAAAATCCGGTGCCTTAACCAGCTTGGCGACGCCCCTACACAACCGATCGGTTACTGCTTCCATTGCAGAAGCAATAACTGCAAACCTTACACAGCAAATCTTGCGAGCGGGTGATGCGCCAGACCTGCCGCACACCGACCTTCCCATTCGGAAGGCACCTGATCCGCTACCGCTTGCGCATGCTCGACGTTGTCGAACGGAGCAAACACGCAGGCGCCGGATCCGGTCATTCTTGCCAGTGAACTGAATTGACGCAGCCACACAAGAGCTCGGGCGATTTCGCCGTATTTCCTTTCCGCCACCGCTTGCAGATCGTTGCGACCGTAAGCGAAAACAATTTGTTGGTCAGGAAAGTCCGTAATTATGGTGCGCGGCGTATCACGTGTCAACCCTTCATCGGAAAAAATTGCGGGGGTGGGTACATGCACGCGTGGATGGATCACCACGAACGCGGCCGGGGGCAGCGTGACGGGGGTGAGTTCTTCGCCGATGCCCTCGGCGAAGGCGTTCTGGCCGAACACGAAGAAGGGTACGTCGGCGCCGAGTTTGAGGCCGAGCGCCATCAACGTCGTGCGGGGCAGGTCGAGGCCCCACAGGCGGTTGAGCGCGAGCAGCGTGGTGGCCGCGTCGGACGAGCCGCCGCCGATGCCGCCGCCCATCGGCAGGCGTTTCTCGATGGCGATGTCGGCGCCGTAGGTGCAGCCTGTCTCGGCTTGCAGCAGGCGCGCGGCACGAATGGCGAGATCGTCGTCCGCCGGCACACCGGGGATGTCGGTGGTGCGCACGAGGCGGCCGTCGGTGCGGCGCGCGAAGTGCAGCGTGTCGCTCCAGTCGATCAACTGGAAGACCGTTTGCAGCAGGTGGTAGCCGTCGGGCCGGCGGCCGACCACGTGCAGAAAGAGATTGAGCTTGGCGGGCGCGGGGCAGTCGCGCAGCTCGACGGGCGAGGAAGACATCACGAAGCGATGGTGTTACTGGTCGAGCACGAGCCGCACAGAAAGCGGGCCGTTGGCGCCGTGCTGGCGGTCGAGGTCGAGCCGGCGGATGCGTGCCTTGGCGGCGTCACCGTTGTTGCTGTCATCGCTCCAGGCGACGTAGCGCACGGTCCAGCCGTTCTGCTCGATGGTTTCGGGGCGTGATTGCGCGTCGCGTGCTACGCGGGCCGGTGTGCCTTGCGCGGGGCGGGCGCGCAGCCAGTCGCGCAGGCCTGACACCGGCAGCGAGAAGCCGAGCGCGTCCTGCATCAGCGTGTCGACTTCGGGCGCGCGCCGCGGTGGCTGGTTCGGTAGTTCGAGCGTGGCGCCCCGGTTGCTTTGACTGACGATGGCCAGCGTCTGCCCCAGCGGCGACATCAGTTCGAGTTGCACGTCGGGTCCGCGCTCGCGCCAGAGGAAGCTGCCGACGGCGCTTTGCTCGGCGTTGCCTTGCGTGTAGCGGGCCGAGAAACGACCTTGATAGCGCGTGACGGTGGCATCGGCGTCTTGCGTGCCGGCGAAGAGGTCGTTGGCCGGCCGCAAGCTCGCGCAGCCGGTGAACAGCGCGCAACCGGCGCCCAGCATTAGCACACTGAGCGCGCGCGAACCCGCACGAAAGAACGGCATTGCCATCAGTTTGCGCTCACGGGCGCGTTGGGAATCGGCTGGCCGAAGCGGCGCAGCGTGTCGCGCAGGGTGGCGTCGTTCACGTCGAGCTTGGCGGCTTCGGTCCAGATCTGGCGGGCATCGTCCTGCTTGCCCGATTGCCACAGCACTTCGCCCAGGTGGGCGCCGATCTCGGCTTGCGGGGCAGTGGACCATGCCTTGCGCAGGATGTCGGTGGCAGCGGGCAGATCGCCGCGACGGTATTTGACCCAGCCGAGGCTGTCGGCGATGTACGGATCATCCGGCGCCAGCGACACGGCCTTCTCCAGCAACTCCTGCGCTTCCTGCAGGCGCACGTTGCGATCGGCCAGCGAGTAGCCGAGTGCGTTGTAGCCGATGGCCTGGCCGGGACGCAGGTCGATCACCTTGCGCAGCAGCGTTTCCATGTTGTCGTAGTGGCCGTCGTGCTCTTCGAGCATGGACAGCTGATACGTGTACTCGACGTTGTCCGGGTCGTTCTTCAGCAACTCGTTGACGCGGGCGCGGGCGCGGCCATAGGCCTTGGCGTCCATCAGCATGCCGATCTCGGCCTGCCGGATGCCATCCATCAGGGCCTGGCGGCGCGGGCCGTCGGGGATGTCTTCGGAATCGGCGACGAGTTCGTCGAAGGTCTGTTGCGCCTCGTCGATGCGGCGCAGCTTGCCGAGCAACTGGCCGCGCTTGATGCCGGCGGCGAGCGCGGTCTGGCCATCGGCGTCGCCGTTGGCGGAACCGGTGATCTTGTCGACCCAGCCCAGTGCGCCTGCGTAGTCGTGCTTTTCCTCGGCCAACTGCGCGAGGCCCTGGTAGCCGGGCTCGGGGCTCAGTGTGGGCGACTTGGCGGTGGCCGCTACGTATTCCTTCAGGTAGCGCTCGGCGTCGTCGTACTGGCGCTGCTGCAGGTTCAGCAGGCCCAGCGCGAGCGTGATGCGCGCATCCTTGGGCGCGATCTTCTTGAGCGTTTCGAATTCGGCCCGTGCCTTGTCCTGCTGATTGCGCACGAGGTACATGCGGGCGAGCGCCAGGTGGCCATCGATGGACGCCGGCGCGGCTTTCAGGAACGTGCGCAGGCCGGCGATGGCGGCATCGGGGTCACCGTCGGCGCGCAGCTCGGCGGCGAGGATGGCGGCATCTTCATAGCCGGGACGCAGCTTGAGCGCGGTGTCCAGTTCCGACAGCGCGCCGGGCAGATCCTTGGCGGCGACCTTGGCGCGCGCCAGGGCGAGGTGCGTTTCAGGGCGCTGCATGTCGTGCGCGGCGATGTGCTGCAGCGCGGTCACGGCACCTTCGGGGTCGTTGCTCTTGGACATCTGTTGCTGCAATTGCAGCAGGGCATCGGCACGCTGACCGGGCGACACCTTGTTCAACTGCGCCTGCAGCATCGGTTCGACTTCCGACCACTGGCCGGTGGCCACCAGCAAGAGCTGCTGCACCTGACGCGCCGGCATGGAAGTCGGCGACAGCTCCACCCACAGGCGCGAGGCGGTCAGCGCTTGCGTGGGCGAGCGCGTCAGGAAGGCGATCTCGGTGGCGCGCTGGGCGAAGCGCGGGTCGCGCGTGTCCTGCGCGAGGCTGAGGTAGGTGCGATAGGCCGGCTCGACGAGTCCGCGCTGCAGCGACACTTCCGAGGCCAGCACGCGATACATGATGTCTGCCGAGAGCGGCACCGACGGCAAATCTTTGCGCTCCGAATTCAGCAGCCCGGCGCGCGGGCGCGAGCGCTCGATCTGGATGGCTGCGCGGCCTCCGGTGCCGCCCTCTTGCGCGGCCTGGGCGAGCAGCGTGCCTGCCGCCGCCGAGTGCGCCGCCCACGCCGGCAGACTGGCCAGCCCTCCTGCCACCAGCGCGGCCAACAGGGCCGCTCGGCTGCGCGGGAATCGCCGCGGGCGCTGCGTCGCAGGCGAACGGGAGAGGGCGTGAGGCATGGTTTTGAAGCTCCGGAAGGGGTTCGAGGCATTGTAGCCTGACCGCTACAATCGCCCGCATCGTCAAAAAGATTGGAGCAGCACATGGGATGGAGGTTCGATGCCTGAGTTGCCGGAGGTCGAAGTCACCCGCCTTGGTTTGCTTCCGCATCTGACGGGGCGACGTATCGTGCGCGCCGTGGTGCGCCACCACGGGCTGCGCTGGCCGATCGATCCGGCGCTGCCCGAGTTGCTCGCCGGCCTGACCGTCACGCGCCTGCTGCGCCGGGGCAAGTACCTGCTCGTCGAATGCATGCCCGAGGCCAATCATCCCGATGCGGTTGGCGGCTGGCTGCTGATCCACCTCGGCATGACGGGCACTTTGCGCGTGCTGGAGACGCCCGTGCTGCCCGGCCCACACGATCACGTCGACATCGAACTGGCCGCCACAACCGGCGTGCCGATCACACTTCGCTACCGCGATCCGCGCCGTTTTGGCGCTGTGCTCTGGCATCCGGGCGATGAAGCTGGGCTGGCGGAGCACCCGCTGTTGCGCAATCTGGGTATCGAACCGTTCGACACGCGTTTTGACGGCGACTGGATGTACACCCGCACGCGCGGGCGCCGCGTTGCCATCAAGTCGGCGCTGCTGGCGGGCGACATCGTGGTGGGCGTGGGCAATATCTATTGCTCGGAGAGCCTGTTTCGTGCCGGCATCCGGCCGACCACCGCTGCCGGCCGCATCAGCCGGCAGCGCTATGCCGCGCTGGCCGAGGCGATTCGCGCCACGTTGGCCGACGCCATTTCCCGGGGCGGAAGTACCCTGCGCGACTTTGTCGGCTCGGACGGGCAGAGCGGCTACTTCCAGCTCGAGGCGTTCGTGTACGACCGCGCCGGTCTGCCATGCCGCGTGTGCAGCACACCGATCCGCCAGATCGTCCAGGGTCAGCGCTCCACGTTCTACTGCCCGACCTGCCAGCGCTGAACGGCCGGGGCCATCTGAAACCGCGCGCTGGAGCCATTCAGGCGCCATTTCGCAAGGGTTTCGAAGGGGGGTATGGGACTGCCGATGGCATCCCGCAACACTTGGCTGCCTGGGCTGGGGCCACCGGCGGAAAGTTCTCCCGGAAGCTAGCGGTTCGCTGTATCGTTCCACCTAAATTTGTGCATTTCTGTGCCGTAATGGGCGGTAATGGCGATGCCGAGGGGCGCGCGCGCGTTTTTTGGGACGCGTGGTCGGGTCGCGCACACAAAAGACAGAACGATGAACAACACGCTGAGCACACAGTTCGAGCAGTACAGCGCCTGGCGCGCTTCGGTATTGCAGTCGGTGGGCGAGTTCCAGGACTGGCTGCAAGCCCAGGAACTGTACGACGCCCAGGCCGACATGCGCGCGCAGCGCATCCGCGGTGTCCTGCGCAGCGACAAGCTCAAGGTCGCCTTCATTGCCGAGTTCTCTCGCGGCAAGAGTGAGCTGATCAACGCCATCTTCTTTGCGGACTTTGGCCGCCGCATCCTGCCGTCGTCGGCGGGCCGGACCACGATGTGTCCGACCGAGCTGATGTACGACGAAAGCTACCCGCCGTCGATCCGCCTGCTGCCGATCGAGACGCGTCTGCACGATGCGTCGACCGCCGACTTCCGCGATGCCGGCAGCCATTGGCTTTCGGTGCCGCTCGACCCGTCGTCGCCCGAGGGCATGCTCGATGCATTCCGCCACGTGGTGGAAACCGTGCGTGTGCCGAAGGAAGAGGCGGAGCAGCTCGGCCTGTACAACGACGCCGATCCGGACGCCTCCTTCTCGGTGGACGCCGCCGGCACGGTCGAAGTGTCGAAGTGGCGTCACGCGATCATCAATTTCCCGCACCCCATGCTCCAGCAGGGGTTGGTGATCCTGGATACGCCGGGCCTGAACGCCATCGGTACCGAGCCGGAACTGACGCTGCGCTTGATTCCGGATGCGCACGTCGTCGTGTTCGTGCTGGCCGCCGATGCCGGTGTGACCAAGAGCGACCTGGAACTGTGGCGCTCGCACGTGGGGGGCGGCCAGCGCAAGGGCTGCATCGCCGTGCTCAACAAGGTTGATGGCCTGTGGGATCCACTCAAGACCGAGCAGGAAATCGAGAACGAAGTCAGCCGCCAGATCATGACCACCGCGCAGGTGCTCGATATCGATGTCGAGCGCGTGTATCCGGTGTCGGCCCAGAAGGGGCTGCTGGCCAAGGTCAGCCACGACCGTGAACTGCTGGCCAAGAGCCGCCTGCTGGAACTGGAGTCGGTGCTGTCGGATCAGCTGATTCCGCAGCGCCGTGAAATCGTCACCGAGCAGGTGCAGCTGGCAGTGAAGGACATGGCCGCCGGCGCGCAGCAACTGCTGCAGATGCGCCGCCGCGACATCGTCGAGCAGTTGTTCGAGCTGCGCGGCCTGCGCGGCAAGAACCACACGATGGTCAAGCACATGCTGATGCGCGTGCAGGGCGAGAAGGACGAGTTCGAGCAGAGCATTGCCAAGTTCCAGGCGCTGCGCACGGTGTTCGGCCGCCACAGCGCGGAGATCATCAAGAGCGTGCAGCTCAAGCAGATCCGCTCGACCATGCGCGAAGCGCGCGAGAAGATGAAGGAGCGCGTGTTCTCGCGCGGCCTGCGCGACGACATGGACAAGCTCTTCGCCCATCTGACGGGTCTGGTGCGCGACGCCGCCGGCCGCATCGACCAGCTGCACCAGATGGTCGACGGCATGTACAAGAAGTTCAACACAGAGCACGGTTTCACGCTGTCGCCGCCGCTGCGCTTCCTGGGCACGCGCTACGACGCCGATCTGAAAGAGACGCTGCTGCTCGCGCACAACCATTTTGGCGCGTTCAGCTTCCTGACCCGCCCGAAGCCGCAGCTCGTGCACGGTGCGTTCTCGACGGTGGCCAGCCGCGTGCTGGATACCTTCCAGGACATGAACCGCGATATCGAGATCTGGCTGAAGTCGGTCATGACGCCGCTCGAAGCGCAGGTGCGCGATCACCAGAAGCAACTGCGCAAGCGTGTCGACTCGATCGAACGCATCCACGAAGCCACCGATACGCTGGAAGCGCGCATTACCGAGCTCGAAGCGCTGCTCAATACGTTGGATGAGCGAAGCGGCACGATCGCCCAGTACACCGACCGCATCCTCGCGGCGGGGACGATCCTGGAGCGGGAGTCGTACGCGGCCTGACACGCCCGCATGTTCGTGAAAAAGGCGCCTGGGGGCGCTTTTTTCGTTCTGGTAGGATCGCCGCCGGCGCGCATCTTCCGTGCGCCGCTTCTTCATCACACGCATGACCGCCACCCTACGCCGCACGCGCCGCGCCGCAACGCCTGCTCCTGCATTACCTGTGCTTCCCGACGATTTCGCCGTGCGCGTGATCGCATGGCAGCAGCGTCACGGCCGTCACCACCTGCCGTGGCAGAACACGGGCGACGCGTACCGCACGTGGCTCTCCGAGATCATGCTGCAGCAGACGCAGGTGAGTGCGGTGCTCGGTTACTACGCGCGCTTCATCGAGCGTTTCCCGACCGTGCAGGCCCTGGCTGCCGCACCGGCTGACGACGTGATGGCCGCATGGGCCGGCCTCGGCTACTACACGCGTGCGCGCAACTTGCATCGCTGCGCACAGATTGTCGTGGCCGAGCATGGCGGTATCTTCCCGCGTGATCCGGAAGTGTTGGCCTCGCTGCCCGGCATCGGCCGCTCGACCGCTGCGGCCATCGCCGCGTTTTCGTATGGCGTGCGGGCGGCGATCCTCGACGGCAACGTCAAGCGTGTGTTTGCACGCGCATTCGGTATTGACGGCTTTCCCGGCGACAAGCGGGTGGAAGACGCCATGTGGCGCATCGCCGAAGCCGTGTTGCCGCCGGCCGAGGGTATCCAGCCGTACACACAGGGCTTGATGGACCTTGGCGCCACCGTCTGTACGCGTGGCAAGCCCGCATGCCTGACGGGCGAGCGTGCTTGCCCGCTGGAATCGCTGTGCGAGGCGCGCAGTTCAGAGCGCGTGATGCAGTTGCCGGTGCCCCGCCCGCGCAAGGCGACGCCCGAGCGCGCAGCCACGCTCATCATCGCGCTGCATGGCGACGCGGTGCTGCTGCAACGGCGTCCGCAACGCGGCATCTGGGGCGGGTTGTGGTCGCTGCCGCTGGTGGGCGAGATGGACGACGCCCTCGACGCGCATCCGCTGGATGCGGCGACCGTGCGCCGTGCCGCGCAGGCCTATGGCGCCGTTTCGACCGTGGACATGGCCGGGGCGCTCACGCACACCTTCACGCATTTCCGCCTGCATATGCATCTGCTGCGCGCAGAGATCACCGCGCCTGCCGCGCTTGATGACGACTGGCGCTGGATACCGCTCGCGCAGCTCAATTCAGTGGGATTGCCCGCGCCGGTGAAATTGGCGCTGGAGACGCTGGTGCAGCCGAGCCTGATTTAACGCCAGCTCCGTCGACACTGCATCACAGGATGTGATGCTGCTTCATGTAACGGTGGACGATCTCGATGCGCATGCCCGCGTCCATCAGTTCCATGAGTTTTTGCTTGGCCTTGAGCGGCACCGGCAGCAGTTCACACAGCCGGTTCGCGACCCAGCTCGGGCTCGTCCACTCGTAAGGTTCCGCGATCAGCAGGTTGCCGTCTTCGCGCGTGCCAAGCGTGGTGATGATGCGGCGCAGGGCACTTACGCAGTCGTCGAAGAGCTCGCCCTTGCAGTCTTGCACGTCGGCACCGATGGGCTCCACCGTGCCGCGCATCAGGCCGTTGGGCGCGCTCTCGAACGACAGCACCTTGAAGCGCTGCGTGCCGCGCACCTTGATCATCAGCAGGCCAAGCTGCTCCATGTCGCATTCGGTGATGTGCGCGATGCAGCCGACATCCACCGGCACGGTGGTGCTGTCCGTGGTGGCGACTTCGTTGCCGCGCTCGATCAGACATACGCCAAACGGCGTCTGGTCGCGCAGGCAGGTGCGTACCATGTCCATGTAGCGGGCTTCAAAAATGCGCAGGGGGAGCAGGCCGCCGGGAAACAGCACCGTGTGCAGGGGAAACAGCGGCAGCTCGGTCGGCAGCGGCGGCAGCGGCGAGAACGGCGAGAGAGCGATGTCTTCTTGCATGGACGGGCTTTGGGCAGGCGGCGGCAAGACTTTCGCGTGGCGCCGCGCAAGCCGTATCCAAGCAGAGTTGTCCGGCGCGTCGGTTGTGTCCGGCGCCCGGTTCAGCCGTCTACGGCCAATTCGCGGTGGCGGACTAACACATTACCATGCGCGCGGAAGTACGTGGCAAGCCGTTCGGCGATGTACACGGAGCGATGCTGACCACCCGTACAGCCGATTGCCACGGTCAGGTAGCTGCGGTTGTCGGCAATGAAACTCGGCAGCCACTTTTCGACGTAGGCGCGGATGTCTTCGGCCATCGCCAGCACCATGGGCTGGCTTTGCAGGAAGTCGATGACGGGCTGGTCGCGGCCGGTGAGCGGGCGCAGTTGCGTGTCGTAGTACGGGTTGGGCAGCGAGCGCACGTCGAAGACGAGGTCGGCATCCGTGGGCACACCGTGCTTGAAGCCGAAAGATTCGAACATCAACGTGATGTCGTGCGGCTCGTCGCTGATGAATTCCTTGATGTAGGCGCGCAGGGCGTTGGTGCGCAGCGTGCTCGTGTCGATGCGGTGCGCGGGGTCGGCCAGCGGGCTGAGCAGTTCGCGCTCCATCTCGATGGCCTCGACGAGCGAGGTGTCGAGGCCCTGGGCGGCGGCTTGAACGTTGGCGGTGGCATCGGGGCGGCCGTTGCGGATCGACAGCGGATGGCGCCGGCGCGTCTCGGAATAGCGCTGCACTAGGGCGTTCGTGCTGGCGGTCAGGAACAGCATGCGCACGTCGTGTTCCTTGCGCAGGACGGTGATCGTCTCGGGCACCTTGCGCAGCGACTCGCGGCTGCGGATATCGGTGGCCACGCCCAGATGCGTGTACCCCTGATCCGCCAGATAGCGCGCCAGTTCGGGGATGAACTGCGCAGGCAGGTTGTCGACGCAGTAGTAGCCTGCGTCTTCGAGCACGTTCAGGGCGACCGATTTCCCTGAACCCGACATGCCAGTGATGAGAATGATCCGCATCCCGCGAGGATAGCATTCCTCTGTGGCAAACCAGCGACCCTACAAAAAGGCGACCGCTCGGGTCGCCTTTCGGGTGGTGCGCTAAGCGGAAGCTCAGTTCTTGAGGCAGTCGCTCTGGGCCTTCTTGTACTCGGCGCCCTTCTTGCCCTTGTTGGCCTTGGAGCAGGCGGCCATCTTTTCCTGCTGGGTCATCGGTGCGGCGGCCGGCGCGGCATCGGTCTTGCCCGACAGGCAGTCGCTCTGGGCCTTCTTGTACTCGGCGCCTTTCTTGCCTTTGTTGGCCTTGGAGCAGGCGGCCATCTTGTCTTGCTGCGAATTCTTGGCTGCCGGTGCAGCGGCGGGGGCAGCTGGCATGGCTGCCGGTGCGCTGGCTTGGGCGAACGCCTGGCCGGCCAGGAACGGGAGCGCCAGGGCGCAAGCGGCAATCAGTTGTTTCATCGTCGTGTTCTCCTTGGGTACCGTCAGAAGAGCGGGCAGAAGTATGCCGCCGCGCTCGCGATGAACGCCGCCGCGTGCGTGCTCGGCGCATTCCCTCCCACAACGGAGAGGGCGCATGTCGGGTTGACGTTTCGCAACGAAAACTAGGGTAAAACCCGTCCGATTGCGAAATTTTGTGGCGGCTTTGTTAAAGCAGACGGCCCTGAGGCGAATGCGAGGCCGCTTCGGCTTGCATGGCGGCGCGCTGGCGGTCCATGAAATCGCGCAGCGTGTCGATGCCGCGCAGGCGCAGGATGGTGTTGCGCACGGCGGCCTCAACCAGCACGGCCAAGTTGCGGCCGGCCGCCACCTGGATCTTCACCATATGGATCGGCAGGCCCAGCACATCGAGGTACTGCGAATCGAGCGGCAGGCGCTCGAACTCGCCGTCGTTGCGGCGCACGAGCTGGACGATCAGCTTGATCTTCATCTTCCGGCGCACCGCCGTCTCACCGAAGATCGTCTTGATGTCGAGCAGGCCCAGGCCGCGCACTTCCAGCAGGTTCTGCAGCAGCGGCGGGCAGCGGCCTTCAATGAAGTCCGGCCCCAGGCGCACGAAATCGACCGCATCGTCGGCAACCAGGCCGTGGCCGCGCGAGATCAGTTCCAGGCCCAGTTCGCTCTTGCCCAGGCCCGAGTCGCCCATGATCAGCACGCCCATGCCCAGGATGTCGAGAAACACCCCGTGCATCGTCACACGTGGCGCAGAGATGCGCGACAGGTACAGCCGCAGGTGGTCAATGACGGCAGCCGACGAAATCGGCGAGGTGAACAGCGGCGTGGACGAACGCGTGCAGCGCAGTTCCAGGTCCGGAGGCGGGTCCACGCCATCGGCCACCACCAGGAAGGGCGGCTCGAGCAGGATCAGCTCGCCCATCTGGCGCTTGCGGTTTTCTTCCGACAGACGCTGGTAGTACGTGATCTCGGGCTTGCCGAGCACCTGGATGCGGTTCGGGTGGATGAGGTTCAAGTGCCCGACCAGGTCAGCCGCGGACGTCGCTTCCTTGGCGAAATCCACGTCGAACGCGCGGTCCGCGCCCTCCAGGCCGGCGACCCACGACAGCTTCAGGTCCGCTGCGTTGTCGTCGAAGATCGATTGGGCGGTGACGCCGGTCAGTTCCATAGCAGGGCACAGTGGCGCCGATTGGGGCTCAACGCATTCGCAATCGGTTGCTGGCCAGGCCTGCGCACCGATTGCACTGCGATCAGGGCCGCCAGTCGGTCAGTAGCTGGTGAATCGCCTCGGGCGACGGCAGGGTGGCGAGGCCTTCGCGCATGTCACGGTCGGACAGCAGCTGGGCGATTTCAGACAGGATTTCCAGATGCTGCTGAGTGGCCTGTTCCGGCACCAGCAGGAAGATCAGCAGCGAGACCGGCTTGCCGTCGGGCGACTCGAACGGCACCGCTTCGGACAGGCGCATGAACGCCGCCAGCGGTTGCTTGAGCCCTTTGATGCGGCCGTGCGGGATGGCTACGCCGGCGCCCAGGCCCGTGGAGCCAAGCGACTCGCGCGCGAACAGGTTGTCGGTCACGACAGCGCGCGCCACACCGTGATTGTTCTCGAACAGCAGCCCGGCCTGTTCAAATACCCGCTTTTTGCTGGTTACGCTGACGTCGAGGGCAATGTTCCCGGGCGGCAGCAGTTTGGCCAAGCGATTCATGTGCAATGCGTGAAATGAGCGGCGTCCTTCTGCACCAAGATGGCGCGCGGACAATAGGGTCATTATAGACCACGTGTCGCGCGGCATTGTGCGGCGCACCAGCGGCGTGCCGCGCAGGACAGAGAGGCGAATCCCCCAAGGCTGCGATCGGCCGTTGCCGGCAAAGCGCGCCCGGCATCGACCCTGTTTTTGCCAGCATCGCGCCAAAAGCCACGCCACGCCAAGCATTCATACTTTCGTCAGATTTTAGCCCGACTTAAATCGGTTGCAATCGGATTCGTCGGGAATGCACCACGGCATAAAAAAACCGCGCCAACTCGGGGCGCGGTTTTTGCGGTGCAGCCTTCCTATTGCTGCATCTGCACGGCCTGGAAGGCTTGGTGCTTCATGCTGTCACGGTCGTGCCCTTGCACACGGTCCTTGTACTTGATCACTTGCCTGTCCAGCTTGTCGACTAGCAGGTCGATCGCCGCATAAAGATCTTCATGGTGTGATTCAACGAAGACGTCCTTACCCTTGAGGTGCAGGTTGATTTCCGCGTACTGGCGACGATCCTTCTCCTTGTGGTTATCGACCGATAGCAACACGCTGACGCCAATCACCTGATCGAAGTGCCTGATCACACGCTCCAGTTTCGTTTCCACGTACTCACGCAACGGGGGCGTGATGTCCAGGTGGTGTCCACTGAGTTTGAAGTTCATAGCGGTTCTCCTTCTCAAGATGGGCCGCATCGGAACTGCCCGCGATGCGGCTATAAAGACTTACGCAGATTCACTGCAGGGATCTTGAGGGCTTCGCGGTATTTGGCCACCGTCCGACGGGCCACCACGAATCCTTGTTCGCCTAACAGCTCGGCAATTCTGCTATCGGACAGAGGATTCTTCGGGTCTTCGGCTCCTACAAGTTGCTTGATGAGCGCGCGTATCGCGGTGGATGACGCGGCCCCGCCGGTTTCCGTCGATACATGGCTGCCGAAGAAGTACTTCAGCTCAAACGTCCCCATCGGGGTTGCCATGTACTTGTTGGTCGTCACACGGGAGATCGTGGACTCGTGTAGACCCAGTGTATCGGCTATTTCCCGCAAAACCAAGGGGCGCATGGCGATTTCGCCGTGCGTGAAAAAGCTCTTTTGACGCTCGACAATGGCTTGCGAGACTCGCAGGATCGTGTCGAAGCGCTGCTGGATGTTCTTGATCAGCCAGCGCGCTTCCTGCAGCTTTTGCTGCAGATTGGCGGCACCCGCTTCGCCGCGACTGCTGCGCAGAATCTGCGCGTACATGTCGTTGATGCGCAGGCGCGGCATGACGTCGGGGTTCAGTTGCGCCGTCCAGCCCGCGCTGGTCTTGCGCACGACCACGTCAGGCACCACGAAGTCCGCTTCCGCCCGACCAAACGCATGGCCGGGGAACGGTGCCAGCGAGCGAATCAGTTCATGCGCGGCCTTGAGTGCCGGCTCGTCGACGCACAGTGCCTTCTTCAGGCGCGTGTAGTCGCGCGCGGCCAGCAATTCGAGATGCTGATTGACGATGGTCAGTGCCAGCGCCTTCGCGGGCGAATCGAGCCGATGCAATTGCAGCGACAGGCATTCGGCGGCCGAGCGCGCACCGATGCCCGGCGGATCGAAGCTCTGCAGCATGCGCAGCGCGGCTTGCAATTCGTCGAGTTCGACTTCGAGTTCGGCGGGCAGGTCGGCGAGGATCTCGTCGAGCGTGGCCGAGAGATAGCCTTCGTCGTCGAGCGATTCGATCAGGAAGATGACGAGGCCCTTGTCGCGCATCGACAGCTTGAGCGGCGCGAGCTGTTCCATGAGGAATTCGCGCAGGCTTTGTTCGGCTTCACGCAGTTGCAGCGGAGCGCGGTCGTCCTCATCAGATTGCGGCTTGCGGGCGAAGTCGTCGAGACTCCAGTCGGAGCGGTCGGAGCCGTAGTCGCTGTCGAAATCGGCGCCGTTCTCGTAACTGTTGTCGGGCGTGTCGTTGCTGTCCGCGCCGTTGGGGGCGGGCGGCGGCGATTCCGTCGGCAGGGGCGTTGCGCTGTTGCTTTGCAGCGCGTTGACGGAGCCGTCCGCGCCGATGCGGGCAGACGTGTCGAGCCATTCGTTTTCCCGCTCCAGCAGTGGGTTCTCGGTCAGGGCCTGCTCGACTTCCTGCTGCAATTCGATGGTCGACAGCTGCAGCAACCGGATCGATTGCTGCAGCTGCGGTGTAAGCGCGAGATGTTGAGAGAGACGGAGCTGGAGCGACTGTTTCATGCGGGCTATTCTATGCCCAACAGTCAGCCGATGGAACGGAATTTGCTTTAAGGTGCGCCCTTACCACGCCCCTTCGCACGTCCTAACGACGTAGGTGTGCAACGCGGATTACATCCGGAAGTTGTCGCCCAGATACACCTTGCGCACATCCTCGTTTTCGATGATCTGCGCGGGGCTGCCGGCTGCCAGCACGGTGCCTTCGCTGATGATGTAGGCGTGATCGCAGATGCCCAGCGTTTCGCGCACGTTGTGATCGGTGATCAGCACGCCGATGTTGCGTTCCTTGAGGAAACTGACGATACGCTGGATTTCGCCCACGGCGATCGGGTCCACGCCCGCAAACGGTTCGTCGAGCAGGATGAAGCGCGGCGACGAAGCCAGCGCGCGGGCGATCTCCACGCGGCGGCGCTCGCCGCCCGAGAGCGACAGTGCCGGGTTGTCGCGCAGGTGGGCAATCTGCAGGTCGTCGAGGAGGGCGTCCAGGCGGCGGTTGACCTCGTCTTGCGACAGCTTCTTGCCGTCCTGCTCCTGCAGTTCCAGCACCGCGCGGATGTTCTCCTGGACGTTGAGCTTTCGGAACACCGAGGCTTCCTGCGGCAGGTACGACAACCCCATGCGCGCGCGCTGGTGGATCGGCAGGCGACTGATGTGCTCGCCGTCGAGCACGATGTCGCCGGCGTCCAGCGCCACCAGGCCGACGATCATGTAGAACGAGGTCGTCTTGCCCGCGCCGTTGGGGCCGAGCAGGCCGACCACTTCGCCGCTCTTCACGTCGAGCGATACGTCTTTGACCACCGTGCGCGTGCCGTAGCGCTTCTTCAGATGGCGGACGACCAGCGTGCTGGAGGTCGTGGCCTGCGGCGCAGCGGTTTTGGGGGCGAGGGTGGTGGTGGACATAAGCGAAACAGAAAGACTGGCGTGCGTGCGGATCAGGGTTTGGCGGCAGGGGTGCTCGTGCGCGGTGCTAGCACGGCGCGCACGCGGCCCGACGGGTTGGCGGCGGTGGTGTTCTCTGCGCCGCCGGAGGCCGTGTAGAACTCCTTCTGGCCGTCGTACGTGATGACCGCGCCGCGGATCTCGTCGAGCTGGGTGGCGCCCTGCAGGCGTTCCATGCGTGCGCGGCTGATCAGCTTCGAAATCTCCTGCTTGCCGTCGTATTCGATGCGCTCGGCCCAGCCTTGGATATATTCGTCGACGTTGTCGCGCTTCTGGCGGATGAAGGCCAGGTTGCCGGGCTTGGACGTGGCGATGGCGTAGTTGTAGCCCTCCGGGTCGGTGCGCAGATCGGCCTCGTCGGAGCGCAGCACCATGGTGCCCTTGGTCAGGACCACGTTGCCGGTCAGGTGGTAGACCTGCTTCAGATCGTCGTAGCTGGCGTTGTCGGCTTCGAGCACGAGCGGCTTGTCGCGGTCGGCGCGCTCGGCATGCGCGGTCAGGGCCGGGAGCAGCAGGGCAACGGCGATGGCAAGGCCGGCGGCGCGGAGGGAGTGGGTCATGGAGGTCAAGTCAGAGAAGAGCGCGGTCGATGGGCGTTTTCAGCTGCGGGGGTGAAGTCTACTGCTTCGGCGCCCCCAGCCCTTCGATTCGGCCGCGCACATTGCCCAGCAATTGTACTTGGCGCGTCACGTTATTGAAGGTGAGCCCGTTGGCGTTCATGATCGACGGGCCGCGGTGCAGCTCGACCGGCTTGTCGGTGCGCACGACGTCGTCGTTGAGCAGCACCTGGAAATAGGTCGAGTCGGCGGTCATCAGCGGGTCCTGGCGGGCGTCGGGCCCTTGCGCGCGGATGACCTTGGCGTTGTTGTACAGATCGATGATGGTGCCATCGCCGTTCATCTTGCCCAGGTCTGCGCGGGCCGTGACCTGCGGGCGGTCGGGCGCATACACGCGCAGCGCCGGGTACGTGACGTCGTAGGTCAGATCGTCCTCATAGTGGTTCATGTGGACGCCGGTGAAGCGGTATTTGGTCGTGCCGGTCTCATCCAGCGCGGTGGCCGAGACACCGTCCATGGTGTAGTCGGCGACGTGGCGCTTGGGCTGGTTGGCGGTTTCGTCAGCTTGCGGCGTGTTGACCTGCACGAGCAGGAAGGTGACGCCGCAGACGATCGCCATCAGCAGGATCGGCAGCCCGCGCAGCATCAACTGCATCACGGTGGAGACTAGGCGTTCGGAGCGTTCGCTGGCCATGTGGTCAGAAAGTTTGCGAGGCCTGCAGCACTTGCACGAGCAGGGCATCGTAGGCGCCTTGCGCCTTCAGGATCAGGTCGGCCACTTCGCGCACGGCGCCGCGTCCGCCCGTCGCCTGGGCGACGTAGTGGGCGCGGCTGCGCAGTTCGGCGTGAGCCTGGGCGGGGCAGGCGGCAAAGCCGACCATCGTCATCACCGGCAGGTCGGGCCAGTCGTCGCCCATGTAGCCGGCGTCGGCGGCCTGCAGTTCGGTGGCGGCCAGCAGATGGGCAAACGCCTCGCGCTTGTCGGCCACCCCTTGGTACAGATGTTCGATGCCGAGTTCCCCGGCGCGCCAGGCGACGATTTCGGATTGCCGCCCGGTGATGATGGCCGAGGGGATGCCGGCCTGCGCGAGCAGCTTGATGCCGTGGCCGTCCAGCGTGTCGAAGGCCTTGCTGATCTCACCCTCGGGTCCGACCAGCAGGCGGCCGTCGGTGAGCACGCCGTCCACGTCGAACACCATCAGGCGCACGCGGGCCGCGCGCTCCATCGCCTGCGGAAAGCGTGCGTCGATGTTGCTGTGGACGGTGTCGGTGGAGGACGGGGCTGGGTGCGTCATCAGCGGTTTGTCAGATGACCTTGGCGCGCGTCAGGTCGTGAATGTGCAGCGCGCCCACCAGCAGGCCGGCGGCATCAACCACCAGGAGTTGGTTGATGCGATGCGTTTCCATCACTTCGACGGCTTCCACGGCGAGCTGGTCGGGGCCGATCGAGCGCGGGTTGCGGTGCATGACCTCGTGGATCGGTACGGCGCGCCAGTCGCGCGGGGTTTCGAGCAGGCGGCGCAGGTCACCGTCGGTGAAGACGCCCACGGCGCGGCCGTCGGCATCGACCACGGCCGTCATCGCCATGCCCTTGCGGGTGATTTCCATCAGCGCCTGCGACAGCGGCGTGTCTTCGTTGACGCGCGGGATGGCCTCGCCGGCGCGCATGACGTCGCGCACGTGCGTCAGCAGCTTGCGGCCGAGCGAGCCGCCCGGATGCGAGCGCGCGAAATCGTCTGCGCCGAAGCCGCGCGCGTCGAGCACGGCCACGGCCAGCGCATCGCCCAGCGCGATCTGCGCAGTGGTGCTGGCGGTAGGGGCGAGGTTCAGCGGGCAGGCTTCCACGTCGACGTGCGAGTTGAGCACCACATCCGCATGTTTGCCGAGCGAGGACTCCGGGTTGCCCGTCACGGCGATCAGCTTGGCGCCCAGCCGCTTGACGAGCGGCAGGATGGCGTTCAGCTCGGAAACCTCGCCGGAATTGGAAAAGCCGATGAAGACGTCGTCGCGCGTGACCATGCCGAGATCGCCATGGCTCGCTTCAGCCGGGTGCACGAAGAAGGCCGGGGTGCCGGTCGAGGCCAGCGTGGCCGCGATCTTGCGCGCCACATGGCCCGATTTGCCCATGCCGGACACGACCACCCGGCCGGTGCAGCCGAGCACCATCTCGACCGCGCGCGCAAAGTCGGCGGACACCTGGGATTTGAGGCCGAGCACGGCTTGCGCTTCGATGTCGAAGGTCTGCTGGGCCAGCGCCAGCGCTCGATCCGGATTGAAATTCGCTATCATGGCGGCGAAGTATAACAACGATTGACACTGGCCCCCGGCCGCTTGCAGCGCGGTTTCGCATGCATCAGGGGCCGGGCTGCGGGGGAGTTTGCGGAGCGTACGGGCGCTTCGTTTGCTGCGCCGCGGCATTCGGCTTTCCAACCCCTTTTCTTCCCGTCGCCACGCCGTCATTTTTTGCTCTGCGGCGTCTCGCGTGTCACGCTCTTCGTATATACCCTGGCATCGGTCTTGCAGTGCGCCGCGTGCTGCGTGCGGCATGTTTGTCGCATGCACCGCCTTGGTGCGCGGGTGCCACCTGTCCTGTCCAACCTCTTTCGCCCGGTTTTTCGCGTCGCATGCATTCGCCGCTGGAACTCACCCTCGTGTTGTTGGCCGCCGCCGTGATTGGCGTGGTGCTGTTCCGCATGCTGCAACTGCCGCCGATGCTGGCCTACCTCGTGGTGGGCGTGCTGATCGGCCCGAAGGCGACGGGGCTGGAGTCTGATTCCGCCCAGACGCGCTACCTGGCCGAGTTCGGGGTGGTGTTCCTGATGTTCTCGATCGGGCTGGAGTTCAACCTCTCCAAGCTGCGGTCGATGCGGCGGCTGGTGCTGGGGCTGGGCGCGTCGCAGGTGGTGCTGACCATGCTGCTGACGATTCCGGTGTCGCTGCTGCTCTCACACTGGTATCCGCTGTCGTGGCAGGCGGGGCTCGCGCTGGGCGGCGCGCTGGCGATGTCGTCCACCGCCATCGTCTCGAAGATGCTGGCCGAGCGCCTGCAGCTGGAGACCGAGCACGGCCGCAACATCATCAGCGTGCTGCTGTTCCAGGACTTGGCGGTGGTGCTGCTGCTGATCGTGATTCCGTCGCTGGGCAAGAACCCGACGGACCTGGTGCTGGCGCTTTCCGTTGCCGCCCTGAAGATCACCGTGGCGCTGGTGCTGATCCTGTTCCTGGGGCAGAAGCTGCTGTCGCGCTGGTTCCATCTGGTGGCGGCGCGCCGCTCGCAGGAGCTGTTCATGCTGAACCTGCTGCTGGTGACGCTGGGCATGGCAGCGCTGACCGAGCGGCTGGGTTTGTCGATGGCGCTGGGTGCGTTTTTGGCCGGCATGCTGGTGTCGGAAACGCCGTACAAGCTGCAGGTGGAAGAAGACATCAAGCCGTTCCGCGACGTGCTGCTCGGCCTGTTCTTCGTGACGGTAGGCATGCTGCTGGACCCGCGCGTGGTGGTCGAGCACTGGGCGCTGGTGCTGGGGCTGGTGGCCGGGCCGGTGCTGTTCAAGTTCGTGCTGATCGCGTTGCTGGCGCGCGCCTTCGGCTCGGGCGGCGGCGCGGCGATTCGTACGGCACTGGGGCTGGCGCAGGCCGGTGAATTCGGCTTCGTGCTGCTCAACCAGATCGATGGCATGAAACTGATCGACCCGCTGCTCGGCCAGGCGATCCTGGCGGCGATGCTGCTGTCGATGCTGCTGGCACCGTTCCTCATTCAATACAGCGACGTGATCGCCATGCGGCTGTCGCGCACGGACTGGCTGATGCAATCGCTGGCGATGACGAAGATCGCCGCGCAGAGCATTGCCACCGAGCGCCACGTCATCATCTGCGGCTATGGGCGCAGCGGCCAGAACCTGGCGCACATGGTGGAGCAGGAGGGCATCGGCTACGTGGCGCTAGACCTCGACCCCGACCGCGTGCGCGATGCTGCGGCCGCCGGCGAACACGTGGTCTATGGCGATGCGGCGCGGCGCGAGTCGCTGGTGGCGGCTGGTATCCACCGCGCGGCGGCGGTTGCCATTACCTATGCCGATACGGCCTCAGCGCTGAAGGTGCTGCACCACGTGCAGGCGCTGGAGCCGACCCTGCCCGTGATCGTGCGCACGATCGACGATGCCGATCTGGACCGTCTGCAGCAGGCCGGCGCGACCGAGGTCGTCCCCGAGATCATCGAAGGGAGCCTGATGCTGGCCTCGCACGCGTTGGTGCTGCTGGGCGTGCCGCTGCGCCGCGTGGTGCGGCGTGCGCAGGAAATGCGTGATGCGCGTTACAGCCTGCTGCGCGGCTACTTCCACGGCCAGGATGACGAAGAAGACATGCTTGAGCGCGATGCCGTTCGGCTGCACTCGGTGCCGCTGGCCCAAGGCTCGCCGGCCATCGGGCGCAAGCTCGGCACGATGGGGCTGGAGACGTTCAAGACGTCAGTCACGGCGATCCGGCGCCAGGGGATACGCGCATTGGACCCTGATCCGGATACGGTGCTGGAGCAGGGCGATATTGTCGTGCTGCGCGGCACGCCCGAGGGCTTGCAGATGGCGGAAGAGCGGCTCTCGCCGCGCTGACGCCGATATGGGCGCCTATTTGATCAGCGCTTCCAGCAGCGGCCCACGCGAACGGCGCGGCGGCGGGACATCCGCCAGGTTGGGCGGCAAGCCTTCAAGCACCGCCGCTGCATCCAGCGAGCCGATCGATACCCGCGTGTCGGCGGGAATGCGCCCGTCCTGCTGCAGCATCAGGTAGCGCAGGCAGCACACCCGCAGGAACGAGGCGAAGTTCGCCACCTCGCCGCGCCGCTCGAACAGCTCGTCATAGAGCTTGCTGATGAGCTGGTTGACCGTCAGACCGTCGCGCTGGCCGATCTCTTCGAGCACCTCCCAGAACAGGCACTCCAGCCGCACGCTGGTCGCCACGCCGTGCAGGCGTAGCGAGCGCGCGAGGCTGTCGTACGAGTGGGGATTGGCGCGGATGAAGATTTCGCACATGACCGGGGCTCCTGAAGTGCCCGGTGGACGGGGCACCGGCGGGCAACCGGATCAGTGTAGAACCCGCGTGCCCAGGACTTCAAGAAACTGTGCCAGCCACGCCGGGTGGGCCGGCCACGCGGGCGCGGTGACCAGCTTGCCGTCGGTGTGGGCCTGATCGACGGGGATGTCCTTGAAAGTGCCGCCCGCTGCCGTGACTTCCGGGCCACACGCCGGATACGCCGAGCACGCCTTGCCTTCCAGCACGCCCGCCGCCGACAGCAATTGCGCACCGTGGCAGATGGCCGCGATGGGTTTGTCTGCCTGGGCGAAATGCTGAACGATCTCAAGCACGCGGGCGTTCAGGCGCAGGTACTCCGGCGCGCGGCCGCCGGGCACGACAAGTGCGTCATAGGCTGCCGGATCGACGTCGGCAAAGCTGGTGTTGAGGGTAAAGCGGTGGCCGGGCTTTTCGGAGTACGTCTGCGCGCCCTCGAAATCGTGGACGGCGGTGGCCACTGTTTCTCCGGCATGCTTGTCGGGGCACACGGCGTGCACCGTGTGGCCGACCATCTGCAGCGCCTGGAAAGGGACCATGACTTCGTAGTCTTCAACGTAGTCGCCGACCAGCATCAGAATCTTCTTCGCCATCACCGTGTCTCCTGTATGGTTGCAATCCGAGGTAACAACCGGCCCATTGTGGTTCGGTGCCCCTCGGCCCGGGTGGTAGCCCATTACCGCAGACCACGTTTTCCCTGCTTTTTTCGTTTGTTGCCATGAGCCAAGTCCCGCACCATCAGGCCGCGTTGCTGACGCCGTCGTCTATTCCCGCCTCGACCGAACTGGGTGACGTGTCGCGCTACCTGCGTGACCGCATCCGCACGGTGCCGGACTGGCCGCAAGCCGGCGTGATGTTCCGCGACATCACGCCGCTGTTGCAGGACCCGAAGAGCCTGCGCGTGCTGGTGGACGTGTTCGTGCATCGCTACATGGGGCAGGGGCTGAATCTGGTGGCGGGCATCGATGCGCGCGGGTTCATCCTCGGCTCGATCGTGGCGTATGAACTGAACCTGGGTTTCGTGCCGATCCGCAAGAAGGGCAAGCTGCCGTTCAACACGGTGGCCGAGGAGTACATGCTCGAATACGGCAGCGCGACAGTGGAGATCCACGCCGACGCCTGCAAGCCCGGCGACCGCGTCCTGCTGATCGACGACCTGATCGCCACGGGCGGCACCATGATGGCCGGCAAACGCCTGCTCGAACGCCTGGGCGCAACCGTGGTGGAGGGTGCGGCGATTGTCGACCTGCCCGAACTGGGCGGCTCGCGACTGCTGATCGAGGGCGGGCTGCCGTTGTTCACCGTCTGTCGCTTCGACGGCCACTGAGCGGCCATTCGGCCCGCGGAGCGATGCCTGCACTGCATACGCTCATGTGACAAAAATATGACGCTCTGCTGCCGCGCGCAGTAGGATGATCCTTTTCTTTTTTTGCGTTGACCAGGGAGGCGCCGATGCCACATGTGCTCTTGTTCCTGCTGACTTCGATCGCCATCACGGTGATGCCGGGGCCGGACAATCTGCAGGTGATCGCGCGCGGCGCGAGCCAGGGGCGCAGGGCGGGCCTGTCGGCGGCGGCAGGATTTGCATCGGGTTGCCTGTTCCACACGACGCTCGCCGCGCTGGGGCTGGCGGCGGTACTGCAATCGTCGCCGGTGGCGTTTCAGGCGATCCGCTGGCTGGGCGCGGCTTACCTGCTCTGGCTTGGCGTGCAGGCACTGCGCAGCAAGGGCAGTGGCCTGAAGAATGCTGGACCGCAGGCGGCGCCCGATCTGTGGCAGGTGTACCGTCAGAGCGTCTTCGCCAATCTGCTCAACCCGAAGGTGACGCTGTTCTTCGTGGTGTTCCTGCCGCAGTTCGTCGATTCGCAGGCGGGTCATGCCGCGCTGCAGATGCTGCTGCTGGGCGGCGTGTTCATGGCGCAGACCATCGTCGTGTTCAGCGTGTACGGCTGGTGCGCGGCGGCACTGGGCGGCTGGATGCGCCGCACGCCGCGCGCGTCGCTGTGGCTCGATCGGGTGAGCGGCTGCATCTTCATCGGGCTGGGCTTGCGCGTGGCGCTGACCAAATAACGCATCAACCAATCAACCCATAGACGCAACGCAATCGATGTACACGCTGCTCAAACTGCTCTCTGGCGTGGCCCTGCTGGTGTGGGGCACGCAGACCGTCAAGGTCGGCATGCTGCGCCTGTACGGCGCGGACTTGCGCCGCCTGCTGTCGCGCAGCGTGTCAAACCGGTTTTCTGCGCTGCTGGCCGGCATCGGCGTGACGTGCCTGGTGCAGAGCAGTAACGCCACAGCCACCATCGTCGGGGCGTTTGTTGCGCAGGGGCTGATGGGCGTGTCGTCGGCGCTGGCAATTTTGCTGGGCGCCAACGTCGGCACGGCCATCATGGCGCAGGTGTTTGCGCTGGACTTGTCATGGCTGTCGCCACTGCTGATCTTCTTTGGCGTGATCCTGCACCTGTCGCGCAAGGGCAGCGCGGTGGGGCACTTCGGGCGCGTGCTGATCGGCCTGGGGCTGATCATGATGGCGCTGGAGCTGATCTCAGTGGCGTCGAGCCCGATGGTGGAGGCCAACGCGCTGCGCGTGCTGCTGAGCTCCTTCTCGTCGGATACCGGGCTGAACATGCTGATCGGCGCGGTCCTCACGCTGCTGTGCTACTCGAGCCTGGCTGTGGTGCTGTTCTGCGCGACGCTGGCGACGTCCGCCGCAGTGTCGGTCAAGGTGGCGTTTGCCATCGTGCTGGGCGCCAACATCGGCAGTGCAGTGGCCGCGCTGGCGACCACGCCGTCTTCGAGCCAGGCCGCGCGCCGTGCAACGCTCGGCAATTTGCTCTCGCGCATGCTGGGCGCGGCGCTGGTGCTGCCCTTCCTGGACAAGCTGGCCGAACTCGCGCCGCATGCGGGCGTGGCGCTGCAGCACGTGGTGGTGGCGTTCCATGTGGTGTTCAACGTGGCGCTGGCGGTGCTGCTGATCGGCCTGACCGACCAGATGGCGCGGCTCTGCGCACGCATCCTGCCGGGCGGCGCACATATCGATGACCTGGTGGCGCCGCGCTATCTCGACCCCTCGGCGCTGGCCACGCCAACGTTGGCGCTGGGCAATGCCGCACGCGAGGTGCTGCGCATCGGTGATCGTGTCGAACACATGCTCGACAACACCCTGCGCGTGCTCAAGACCAACGACGTCCGCCTGCTGCAGACCACGCGTGCCATCGATGACGAGGTCGATGCGCTCTATACCGCCATCAAGCTCTATCTCACGCAGTTGAGCCACGAGGCGCTGGATGCGCGCGAAGGCAAGCGCTGGGCCGACATCATCTCGCTCACCATCAACCTGGAACACGCCGGCGACATTCTCGACCGCCTGCTGCAGGACGTGCGTGAGAAGAAGATCGCGCACAAGCTGGCGTTTTCCGAGGCTGGCATGGAAGAGCTGGAAGACATGCACGCGCGGCTCGTCATCAACCTCAAGCTCGCACTGTCGGTGTTCCTGACGGGCGACCTGCGCAGCGCGCAGAAGCTGATGCTGGAGAAAGCGCACTTCCGCGATCTGGAGAAACGGTACTCGCGCAGCCACCTCACACGCGTGTCGGCGCAGACGGCCGAGAGCATCGAGACCAGCTCGCTGCACCTGGACATCATCAGCGACTTCAAGCGGCTGAACTCGCTGTTCTGCGCGGCGGCGTACCCGGTGCTGGATGAGGCCGGGGCGCTGAACCGCAGCCGCATGAAGGACGCCGACGAAGTGCAGTCCGACGCCGAAACGGCTCCGATCAGCCAATAAAAAAGCGCAGCCGAAGCTGCGCTTTGTCGTGACGCGATCGCCGCGCTTAATTCCGCTTGAGCAGTGGCGCGAGGTACTTCCCGGTAAAACTCGCCTTGTTCTTCGCCACATCCTCCGGCGTGCCCTTGGCGATGATCTGCCCGCCGCCCGCACCGCCTTCCGGCCCCAGATCCAGCAGCCAGTCCGCCGTTTTGATCACATCAAGGTTGTGCTCGATGATGACGATCGTATTGCCGTGGTCGCGCAGCTTGTAGATGACCTTGAGCAGCAGCTCGATGTCGTGGAAGTGCAGACCGGTGGTCGGCTCATCCAGGATGTAGAGCGTGCGGCCGGTGTCGCGCTTCGATAGCTCCAACGACAACTTCACCCGCTGCGCTTCACCGCCCGAGAGCGTCGTCGCCGATTGCCCCAGGCGGATGTAGCCGAGGCCCACGTCGAGCAGCGTCTGCAGCTTGCGGCGCACCACCGGCACCGGCGCAAAAAATTCGTGCGCCTGCTCGACCGTCATCTCCAGCACTTCGGTGATGTTCTTGCCCTTGTAGAGCACCTCGAGCGTTTCGCGGTTGTAGCGCTTGCCGTGGCACACGTCGCAGGGCACGTACACGTCGGGCAGGAAGTGCATCTCAACCTTCAGCACGCCGTCACCCTGGCAGGCCTCGCAGCGACCGCCCTTGACGTTGAACGAGAAGCGGCCTGGGTCGTACCCGCGCTCCTTGGCCGACGGCACGCCGGCAAACAACTCGCGGATCGGCGTGAACAGCCCCGTGTAGGTCGCCGGGTTCGAGCGCGGCGTACGCCCGATCGGGGATTGATCGACGTTGATGACCTTGTCGAAATGCTCCAACCCGTCGATACGATCGTGCGCCGCCGGCTCGGGCGTGGAGCCGTACAGATGCCGCGCCACCGCGTGATACAGCGTGTCGTTGATCAGCGTCGACTTGCCCGAGCCCGACACACCCGTAATGCAGGTCAGCAGCCCGATGGGGATCTCCGCCGACACATTCTTCAGGTTGTTGCCCGTGGCGTTGATGATGCGCAGCCAGCGTTCGTCATCCGGCGCGGTGCGCTGCTTGGGCACCTCGATGCGGCGCTTGCCCGACAGGTAGTCGCCCGTGAGCGACGCGGGCGATTGCTCGATCTGCTTCGGTGTGCCCTCCGCAATGATCTGTCCGCCGTGCACGCCGGCGCCGGGGCCGATGTCGACCACGTAGTCCGACGCGCGGATCATGTCTTCATCGTGCTCGACCACCAGCACCGAGTTGCCGAGGTCCCGCAGGTGCTTGAGCGTGCCGATCAGGCGATCGTTGTCGCGCTGGTGCAGGCCGATGGAGGGCTCGTCCAGCACGTACATCACGCCGGTCAGCCCCGAGCCGATTTGCGACGCCAAGCGAATACGCTGCGCCTCGCCGCCCGAGAGCGTATCGGCGCTGCGCTCCAGCGACAGGTAATCCAGCCCGACGTTGTTCAGGAAGTTCAGGCGCGCGCTGATCTCCTTGACGATCTTGTCGGCGATCTCGCGCTTGGCGCCGTGCATGTTCAGCGTCAGGAAATACGTGAGCGCGTCGCGCAGCGGCCACCCGTTGATCTCGTAGATGCCGCGCGCCTGGTCGGCCTCGCCGATCTTGACGAAGCGCGCCTCACGGCGCAGGCGGGTGCCGTGGCATTCCGGGCAGGGCTGGTTGTTCTGGTACTTGGCCAGCTCTTCGCGCACGGCGATGGAGTCGGTCTCTTTGTAGCGCCGCTCCAGGTTGGGGATGATCCCCTCGAACGCGTGCTCGCGCACCGTGGTCTTGCCGCGCTCGTTGATGTACGTGAACGGAATCTGCTGCTTGCCCGAGCCGTGCAGCACGATCTGCTGGATTTCGGCCGGCAGGTCTTCAAACGCGACATCGATGTCGACGTCATAGAAGGCCGCCAGGCTCTGCAGCATTTGGAAGTAGAACTGGTTGCGGCGGTCCCACCCCTTGATGGCGCCCGAGGCCAGCGATAGATTCGGGAAGGCCACCACGCGCTTCGGATCGAAGAAGGTGATCTGGCCCAGGCCGTCGCAATGCGGGCACGCGCCCATCGGGTTGTTGAACGAGAAGAGGCGCGGCTCCAGCTCCTGCAGCGAATACGAGCAGATCGGGCAGGCGAACTTGGAGCTGAAACCGTGCTCCTTGCCGGTGTCCATTTCCAGCGCGATGGCGCGGCCGTCGGCCAGGCGCAGCGCGGTTTCGAACGATTCGGCCAGGCGTTGCTTGAGTTCCGGATTGACCTTCACGCGGTCGACCACGACCTCGATCGAATGCTTGTCGTTCTTCTTCAGCGTGGGCAGGTTGTCGACCTCGTAGACCTTCGCTTCCGCCTCGTGTGCGGTGCCGCCGCCCGAGCGGATGCGAAAGCGCACGAAACCCTGCGCCTGCATCGCTTCAAACAGGTCGACGTGCTCTCCCTTGCGGTTGGCCACCACGGGCGCCAGGATCATCAGCTTGGTGTCGGCCGGCAGCGCCAGCACGGCATCGACCATCTGCGACACGCTCTGCGCTTCCAGCGGCTGGCCGTGGTCGGGACAGTAGGGCGTGCCGGCGCGGGCGTACAACAGACGCAGGTAGTCGTGGATCTCGGTAACCGTGCCCACCGTCGAGCGCGGGTTGTGGCTCGTGGCCTTCTGCTCGATGGAAATGGCAGGCGACAACCCTTCGATCAGGTCCACGTCGGGCTTTTCCATCAGCTGCAGGAACTGCCGGGCATACGCCGAGAGCGACTCCACGTAGCGCCGCTGCCCCTCCGCATACAGCGTGTCGAACGCGAGCGACGACTTGCCCGACCCCGAAAGCCCGGTGATCACGATCAGCTGATTGCGCGGCAGATCGAGGTTGATGTTCTTCAGGTTGTGGGTACGGGCCCCACGAATCTTGATTTCGTCCATGTGCGGCTGAATGCGGCTCAATGCAGCGTCGGAGCGCGGACCGCCTGCGGCAATCGGCGGGAGGGGTGAAAAAGGGTAAGCCTGCTAATATACCGAACTTCGGTTTTGCGGGTATCCGCCCCCAGATGGGGCAATCTGCAAATCGGTTCAAGTGTCCTTGCCGCCGCTTTTTTGCGGCGGTTTCCGCACCATGTCTTCCGCCTCCCCATCCATGACTTCCGCTTCCGGCCGCATGACCGGCCTTGAGCTGCGCGCCGCCGCTTCGCTGGCCGGCATCTTCGCGCTGCGCATGTTGGGTCTGTTCATGATCATGCCGGTCTTCGCGGTGTTCGCGAAAACGCTGCCGGACGGCAACAACACCCAGCTCGTCGCTTTTGCCATCGGCGTGTACGGCCTGACGCAGGCCGTGCTCTATATCCCGTACGGCTGGCTGTCGGACCGCTTCGGGCGCAAGCCCGTCATCGTGACGGGCCTGGTGATCTTTGCGGTGGGCAGCCTGGTGGCGGCGTTTTCGCACAGCGTGGCGGGCATCGCCGTCGGGCGGGCCATCCAGGGCGCCGGAGCAATTTCGTCAGCGGTCATCGCCTTCGTGGCGGATCTGACGCGAGAAGAACATCGCACCAAGGCCATGGCCATGATTGGCGGCAGCATTGGCCTGTCGTTTGCCGTGGCCATCGTGAGCGCGCCGGTCATCTTCCGCTGGGTCGGCATGCCGGGCATGTTCACGGCGATCGGCGTGCTGGCCATCGTCGCCATCGGCGTGGTGCTGTGGGTGGTACCGAACCCGCCGCGCCCGCCCGAGCATGTGAAAGCCCCGTTCCGTGAAGTGCTGCGCAACCCCGAGTTGCTGCGCCTGAATTTTGGCGTGTTCGCCTTGCATGCCACGCAGACCGCGCTGTTCGTCGTGCTGCCGCACATGCTGGAAGCCGCCGGTCTACCGGTCGATTCGCACTGGAAGGTGTACCTGCCGGTGATGGGCGTGTCGTTCGTGCTGATGGTGCCGGCCATCATCGCCGCGGAAAAGCGCGGCAAGATGAAGATCGTGCTGCTGTCGGCCGTGGCGCTGGTGATGGTGGCCCAACTGGCGCTGGGCGAGGTGCATCCGACGCTCACCGCGCTGGCGCTTGCGCTACTGGTGTATTTCCTGGGCTTCAACGTGCTGGAGGCCTCGCAGCCGTCGCTGGTGTCGAAGTACGCGCCGGGTGTGCGCAAGGGCGCGGCCATGGGCGTGTACAACACGACGCAGGCGCTGGGGCTGTTTGCAGGCGGTGCGGGCGGCGGCTGGATTTTGCTGCACGCAGGGCAGAGCGCGGTGTTCTTCACATGCGCCGGGCTGGCCTTGGCTTGGCTTATAATCGCGAGCCCCATGCAGATGCCGACGTTGCGTCGACACTAAACCGGGCCTACGGCGGCATCACTCAACCTACCTTCGGAAACTCATCATGGCGTCCGTCAACAAAGTCATCATCGTCGGCAATCTCGGCGCCGATCCTGAAACGCGTTACATGCCCAGCGGCGACGCCGTCACCAACATCCGCGTGGCGACCACCGACCGCTACAAGGACAAGGCCAGCGGCGAAATGAAGGAAGCCACCGAGTGGCACCGCATTGCCTTCTTCGGCCGCCTGGCTGAAATCGCCGGCGAATACCTGAAGAAGGGTTCGTCGGTCTACATCGAGGGCCGCCTCAAGACCCGTCAATGGGAAAAGGACGGCCAGAAGCAATACAGCACCGAAATCGTCGCAGACCAAATGCAGATGCTCGGCGGCCGCGGTGGTGAGGGCGGCGGTGGCCAAGGTGGCGGTGGTGGCTACTCGCGCGGCGGCGAAGGCGGTGGCGGTGGTGGTTACGGCGGTGGCCGCAGCCAAGGCCAGGGCGGTGGCGGTGGCTACTCGCGCGGCGGCGAAGGCGGTGGTGGTCAGGGCGGCGGTGCGCGCCGTCAACCGGCGCCGTCAAATGGCTTCGAGGATATGGACGACGATATTCCGTTCTGAGTCCGTCTCACCAGACAACAAAAAACCCGGCAGTCCGCCAAGGACGCCGGGTTTTTTGTTTGGGTGCCGCCGTGCCGCGGTGTTCTGAGCCGGTCAGTTGTTCGAGCAGGGCTTGTTGAATACATGCTTGACGCCGCACTTGGTGGCGTGCGCAGCGTCCCGGAAGCCGTGGCCGACGGTGCGGGCGCCGTTGGCGGTGGCATGGCCGACGGCCTTCGCTCCATCCCGCGTGGCGTGGCCCACCGCTTTCGTGCCGTCACGCGCGGCGTGGCCAGTTTTCTTTGCGGCGTCCTTGGTACCTTGCTTGATGTCCTGCTTCATTTCCGTCAGGTCGGCGTGTGCAACAGGGCTCAGGAGTGCCAGCATCAGCGTGGCGGACAGGAACAGGCGGCTTTTCACGGCAGACATCCTTTCAATCGGGTTCAGACGGCAGAGGCATCGAGCACCACGGCGGCGCGGCCCGTCAACAGGATGCGCGCACCGTCGCGCACGGTAAAGCAATACAACATGTTGTTACCGTCGCCGCCGATGCGTTCGGCTTCGACGTCCAGCAGCGCATCGACCGTATCGAGCCGGGCGACATGGGCCTCAACGCCACGCACGCTGGCGAGAAACCCGGCGCGCGGGCGCTGCTGCGTGGCGTCGCACAGGGCGCCGTGCACGGCCATTGCCTGCGCGGCGTATTCGATGCCGCAGACGGCTGCCAGTTGGTCGTGCGAGCGCAGCGGGTTGGCCGGATCGCGGTGGCTCGTGGCGGTGCAGTGGATGTGCGTGTTGCTCCAGGAGACGACCGCATCCAGCAGGCACATGGCGCCGCTGTGCGGAATGCGTGCGGCGATCCAGTCGCGATCTAGCGGCGGCGATGGCTGGGCTTGCAGGTTCATGGCGTGCCGACGGGCTCGCTGAATTGGCCCGACGCATCCGGCAGGGCGATGTCCACCTGCACTCGCGTGTCCGGCAGATAGTCGAGCGCGACGCGGGTGGCGCGCGGCGCGGCCAGCGCCTCCAGCAGCGGCAGCACGCGGGCGGCGGCGTTGCCGCGCCACAGCGTTTGCAGTTCGGCGTGTGCCGGTGCGGTGGCGGGCGCCTCGGTGAGCACGACATCGATGCGCGCGAGTGTGCGCACGCTGGGCTCGGGCGTGAGCACCAGCGCCACCGCAAACGCATCGGGCACCGGGCGCACGGCATGCAGCGGCTCGGGATATTCGCCGTCGTACGCAACCAGCAGGACCGGTGTCGCGTCGATCGTGACCTGGCAGAGGCCATCCAGCAGGCCCGCGGCGAAACTGCCATCGTGCGCGCACAGCACGTTCGACGGTGCCATCGCTTGCGTGGCGATGCTCCAGTAGCCGGCCGGCGCGTTGTGCACGGAGTTGTGGAAGCGCGTGGGCGAGAGCTTGCGATCGTCGCTCGCCAGGGTTTCGCAGATCGCGTGGCAGTTCTGCCCATCCCCGCCCGAGGAGGTGAACACGGCGGCCAGGGTGGCGGCATCGCGCCCGCTGCCGGCCACGGCTTCGTGGCCGACCGCCAGCGCCAGCTTGACGACCGGCCCTGTTCTACGGCGCTCGACTGAGGGCAGACCGGCGGGCGGCGGCAGCTCGGTCGGCGCATGCGCATAGGGCGTGCGGTCAGCAAGCACATCGGCGGTGCGCGGCCAATTCGGCAGGCCCGGTCCGAGCACGCCGATGCTTTCGATGAAGGCGCTCAGTCGAGTCATGACGACAGGCCCAGGGTGTCCAGTTGATCGGCACGGCCGAAGACCAGGCTGCAGTTTGTGCCGCCAAAACCGAAGGCGTTGCTCAGCGCGGTGCGCACGCGTGCGTCGCGGCTGGTGGTCAGGTAGTTGACGCCCAGCGCCAGGTCGGGTTGTGTGGTGTTGATGCCGGCGGGCAGCAATTGATGCCGCAGCGCCAGCATAGTGATGACTGCTTCCAATGCCCCGGCTGCGCCCAGCGTATGGCCGGTCGCGCCCTTGGTCGAACTGCTTGGAGGGGCAGATGCGGTACCGTCGAACAGCGCGTGAATGGCGCGGGCCTCCGCCGCGTCGTTGCTGGGCGTGCCGGTGCCGTGCAGGTTGATGTAGTCGATGTCCGAAGCGGCAAGGCCGCTGCTGGCCAGCGCTTGCGCCATCGCCGCGCGTGCGCCCAGCCCATCCGGATGCGGCGACGACATGTGATGCGCGTCGCTCGATTCACCGATGCCCAGCAGCAGGATTGCGTTGTCGTCCAGCGCGCCGTCAGCTTCGGGTGCGCGCTCCAGCAGCGCAAAGGCTGCCGCCTCGCCGATCGAGATGCCGTCGCGCGCCACGTCGTACGGACGGCATGGTTGCCGCGACAGCAACTCCAGCGAGTTGAACCCGTACAGCGCAGTCAGGCACAGCGAATCGACACCGCCCACCACCGCCGCATCGATCAGCCCCGCAGCCAGCATGCGCCGCGCCGATGCAAACACCTTGGCCCCGGACGAACACGCCGACGAGATCGCCATGGCCGGCCCGCCGAGCCCGAAATACGCCCGCACGAACGCGGCGGGCGAGTAGATGTTGTGCGTTTGCGCGTACCGGAAATCGCCCGGCAGCGCGCCCGTCTGTGGATCGCGGTGCTGGTAGGCGTGTTCCGTTTCGAGAATGCCCGACGTGCTGGTGCCCACGAACACGCCGATGCGCTTGGCACCGTAGCGCGCCTTGGCGGCCTCGACGCGTTCGGCAAAGCCGTCCTGCGCCAGGCCGATCTGGGCGAGGCGGTGGTTGCGGCAATCGAACGCCGCCAGGTCTGCGCGCATCGGCTCGGCGTCGACGCCGTCGACCGCACCGATCCACGTGTCGAGATCAGCCCGCGGGAAGTCGCATGGCGCAAGGCCGCCTCGTTGCCCGCGCAACGCATCCAGCGTGGCGTCGAGGCCACGTCCGAGACAACTGGTGGCGGTGAAATGCGTGAGCAGTAAGGGCTTCACGGGGGCGGCGTCGAGATGATGAAGGCGCAGGGTGGGCTCGGCAGATGGGTGCCGCTAATGAACAAATTTTATCAAACGGCCATTTTGGCGCTCGCTACTCGCGTGGCATCGAGTGCGAGTGCCGCGCGCAGTGTCGTGCAGCGCAATTGGGCTTGTGCAGCGGCTTCGAGCAGTTGCGGCAGGGCGGCCAGAAGCACCGGCTCACCACGTGCATCGCGCGCCGCATGGCCGTCGTGAAGCAGCAGGATGTCTTGCGGCGCCAGGCCGCGTAGAAGCCGCTGCGTAATGGCGTCGGCGCTGCGCGAGCGGGTGTCGAAGCCGCGCCGGGTCCAACTGGCCAGTTGCAGGCCCAGCTGGCACAGCACCGGTTCAAGAAACGGATTGCGCAATCCCGCCGGCGCGCGGAAGAACAGCGGGCGCGTACCGGTGATCTGCGCGAGCGTGTCTTGCGCGGTTTCGATTTCACGCCGCAGCGCGCCCGGCCCCTGCAGCGAGAACGTATGTCGATGGCGCTGGCTGTGGTTTTCCACCGCGTGCCCGCGCGCGACGATGTCTTCTACGCAGCGCGGGTGCCGTTGCGCCAGCTCGCCGATGCAGAAGAAGGTGGCGCGGGCACCGTAGCGGTCGAGCACATCCAGCACGCGCGGCGTGACCTCGGGGTCGGGGCCGTCGTCGATGGTCAGGGCGATCTGCTGGCCGGCGGCGGCGGGCAGGCGGGTCCAGTTCGGGCCGAGCCATGCACTGCGCGGCCACAGTCCGCCGGCCATCAACACCAGATGCGAGGCGATCACGCTGCCGCCAGCCCATGGCCACGTCGATGGCGCTGCTGCCACGGCAACCGCTGCGCCGGCATGCAGTGCCAGCGCGCCGCTGATCAGCGGGGTCGGCTTCCAGCGGCGTGCGGTGTTGGGTGGCGGGGTGAGCGGTGCGTTCATGCGGCAGCGGGGTGAGCGTGATCGGGCGGCGGCGCCAGGATGGCGGCAAACACCAGCGCGAGCATGGCGCCGGGGCCAACGGTCAGCCCGAACGTTTCCAGCATCGGCACATGCGAGAAGGCGAGCAGGCCGAAGCCGGCGACCGTCGCGAGGTTGGCCACCAGCAATGACACCAGCGTCTGCGGCGCGATACGCTGTTCCGCCGCGCCCACGCGCTGGTTGAAGAACAGCGCGTAGTTCGACCCCACCGCCACGATGAGCAGCATGCCAACCAGATGCAGGATGGTGAGCTGCACGCGGGCCAGCGCAAAGCCGGCCGTCACCACCAGCACCGCAGCCACCAGCGGGGCCAGCGCACGCAACGTCCGCTGCAGCGAGCGCAGCGCGACGAGCAGCAGCAACGCAATCACCACGAACCCGGCCAGCGACAGGTGGAGGTCTTCGCGCACGTAGTCCACGTACAAGCGGTCCGCTTCGGCTTTCAGATCGACGAAGAGCGCGCCGGGCACGTTCGCATGCTCGACGGCGGCGCGAATCGGCCCGGCATCCAGGCTGGGCTGGTTGGCTGCGGTGGTTGCGCTGGCCGGTGCGCGCAGCGGCAACATGGCGCTCCACTGGCCGGCGCGTTCGGTCAGCAGCGCATCGACGGCCAGCGCCATCGACGTGCCTTTCAGATCGGCGCGTTGCAGCAGCGGCTGCGATCGCGCGGCATTCACATCGGCGATGAACGGTGCGAAGAGATCGGGCTTCACGCGGATCGGCTGGTCTTCAACGGCGCTGCGCATGCGTGCTGCGAGCGTGCCGGCGTCGGGCAGGCTGGCGAGGCGTGCGCGCTGCGTGGCATTGCTGGGCAGATAGCGGGCGGGATTTTCGAAGCCGGCGAGCACGCCGCTGTCGACCAGCGGTTGCAGCTGCGCGGCGATCTTTTCGGCGGCTTCAAGCGCGGCCTGTTCTGTCGCACCCGGGATCACGACGAGGTAGCGCACGTCGGGTGCCCCCACGTCAGCGCGCAGGCTGGCATCGAGCGCCTGGCTCTTCGCGGGCACGGGGCTCAGTGCGGCGAGTTCGCGGCTCCACAGGCCATTGCGATGCAGTGCAAGCGCAGCACACGCGCCCACCAGTACAAGCACCAACAGCCAGCGCAGGCGCGGGGCTACCCGTGTCGCCCGGGCCAGCCATGCACCGAGCCGCGATACGTCGCGAATCGCCACCTGCGTGCCCCGCAGATGCGGTAACACGTAACGCGTGACGAGCGCCGCCGTCACCAGCCCGACAATCGAATACAGCCCCAGCTGCACGAGCCCCGGAAAGCCCGAGAACAGCATCGACGCAAAGCCGCACACCGAGGTCAGCACGCCCAGGCGGATGGTCGGCCAGTACGCTGCAATCCACGCGCGCAGGCTTTCGCTGGGATTGGCATTGCGTGCGCGGGCGGTCTGCGCGGATTGCACGAACAGGTAGATCGAGTAGTCCACCGCCTCGCCGATGAGCGTGGTGCCGAAGCCGAGCGTGAGCCCGTGCACCGCGCCGAACGCCAGGCTGACCGCCGCCACCCCGGCCGCCACGCCTGAGAGCACCGGCAGCAGCCCCAGCGCCACCGTGCGCGGCGAGCGATACACCGTCAGCAGCAGCGCCACCACCAGCACGAGGCTCAGGGTGGAAAGCCGCTCCACGTCGTGCTTGATGGTGTCGCGCGCATCGACGGAGAAGACACCCGGGCCGGTCATGACGATGCGCGTGGATGCTGCGTTCGGCACCGTGCGTGCAGCGGCATCGAAAGCGCGGCGCACCGTGCCGATGGCGCGTGCCTGGGCGTCGGTGTCGGAACCGGCGGCGGCTGTCTGCACGACCAACACGGCGCGCTGGCCATCGCGCGAGGCCCACACGCCCTGCACCGACGACGGCAGCGCGGCGCTGTCGAGTTGACTGACCAGCGCCGCCACCTCACCGGTCGGGTCGCGCGGCAGCAACTGCTTGGCGAACAGCCCGGCGGATGAGCTCAGCAGGTCGAGGCTCTCGCCCAATGCGGCGTGCAGCCCTTCGGCGGAAAAGCGCTGCGGTGTGACGGTAGGGCTGAGTACGTAGCGATGGTCGAAGATGAACTGCCGGTCGCGCGCTTCGCTCACGGGCTCGCCGTTGTTGACGGCGCTGAACTGCGCATTCGCACGCAGCGTGGCGGCGAGCTGCTTCGACAGTGCCGCCCGCGTGGTCGCATCGCCGCCCTCGATGCCGACGAGGATGAGCCGCGACACCAGCCCCTCGCGCAGCTGATCGACCAGCACGCGTTGCTCGGCACTCGGCGAGTGCGGCAGAAACGCCGACAGGTCGGCCGTGAAGCTGGTGCGCCCGATCACCAACGCGCAGAGCAGCAGCCCGATCAGCCACACCAGCACTGCAGGCCGGCGCAGGGCATGAAGGCGTTCCGCGTGCCCGCTCACTGGCTGCCCTTGGCGGTGTCGGGTATGCGCTGTAGGCGCATCACCGAATGATCGCCGTCGGCCTGGCGGATCGCCACGCTGCGCAGCACGTCACGCGTGCCATCGAGCGTGATCGTGCTCACCACCTTCTGCATGCGTGCGTCGATCGGAGTGAGGGTGAGCGTCCAGTCATCGCCGCGGCCCGTGATGGCGACGGTGTAGATCGCCTCTAGTGCGTAACGGTTGCCGGCCAGCGTGGCGCGGATGCTCTCGATGAACGCGGCCAGCTCCGGATACTGCCCGAGCGGCATCGTGAACTTGCGCTGGTTGCGCTCCACGGTGAGCTTGTCGCCATCGATCACCATGTGTTCGGGCTTCGGGCGCAGTGTGTGCTTTTCCAGATGATCGGGCGCAATGAACACCAGCTCGCCGGACGACACCACAGGCTCCGCCGCAATCGACAGCGTCTTGGTTTCCGTGAACGTGGCGCGACCCGATTTGTTGTGCGCGAGGGTGGACATCAGGCGGTCGAGCGTCCAGGCGGTGTCTGCTGCGTGGGCGGCAGCGGCCAGCAGGGTCGCTGCGAGCACGGCCTGAACGGCGCGGAGGAGCGGGCGCGTTGCAATCATGGCGTTGGGGTGGTCGGGTGCGTGGCCGGGGGGCGTTGCCGTGCGCTGGCCGCGTCGGCATCCTGCCAGAAGTCGAAGAAATTGAACCAGTTGTATGGCGCGATGCGGCAGTCGTGCTCGATGCGCTGCACGTAGCGGGCCAGCGCGGTTTGAACCGCGGCGGCACGGTTTTCGCGGCGGACATCGGTGAAGTCGGCCAACTGATCGAAATGCACGGCGTAGCGGTTGCCGCCCAGGTGCAGCCCCGTCATAAACAGCACGGGCCGCTTGAGCATGGCCGCCATGTGCAGCGGTCCGAGCGGAAACGCCGCCGGGCTGCCCAGAAACATCATGCGCTGCACCGACGGGCCCGCTTCGCGCAGCAATGTACGGTCGGCCAGCATGCCGACGAGGCGGTTGTCGTCGAGCGCCTCGCGCACTTGCAGCATGGCGTCTACGCGCCCGAGCGGAATGACTTCGGGCGCGGCCTTCGGGTTGATGGCGGCGACGGCGGCGTTGATGTTGCGGGCGTTGTCCTCGTACATGGCGACGGCCACGTGCAGGTCCGGCACCGTGCGGCCGAGCGCGCGCACCACCTCGAAGCTGCCCATGTGTGCGCCCAGCAGGAACGCACCACGCCCTTGCGCGAGCACGGCATGCACGTGCTCCTGCCCCTGCAACTCAATGTCGAACAGATCGAACCGTCCGCTGATCAGGTAGATGCGGTCATGGATGGTGGTGGCAAAGGTGAACATGTGGCGGAACACGTCGCGCAGGCGCACCGGCCGGCCCAGCGTACGGCGCAGGTAATCGCGCGAAGCACGACGCGCCGCCGGCGAGAACGCCACGAAGTACACCGCAACGAGCCGCAGCAGGACGCGTCCGAACGGCCGCCCCAGGCGTAGCGAGAGCCACGTCATCACGCGCAGCAGCGCGAGGTTGCTGCGCTCCGGACGCTCGGCCCATTCCGTGCGCTTCATGCCGGTACGCCCTCCGTGGGTGCCGACAGCACGCCGCTGGCCACTTCCCGTTCGCCTGCGCGGATCGAGAAGCGGATGGCGCCGCTGGCCGTCGTCTCGAACGTGAGATCGAGCGGCTGGCCGGGTGCCGCCGGGCTGAGGAACTTGGCCGAGCTGATCCGGCACGCGTCGAGCGATTGGCCCAGCGCGGTGCCGATGGCGTGCAGCGCATGATCGAGCAGCACCACGCCCGGCACGATCGGGTGGCCGGGAAAGTGGCCCGGCAATGCCGGATGATCGGCGGGAATGGTGAAGCGCATGGCAGGCTTGTTGGAAGTGCGCGCGTTGCGCGGCCAATGTTGTGCGACCAGCGCGGTCAGGACGTCGCGCGCGAGCTTGCCCGTTTCGTTACGCGGCAGCGCGTCAACCATGAGCAGCGGGCGCGGCAGGAACGCGGCATCGATGCGCTCGTGCAGGGCGCGCAGCACATCCGCTGCGCTGAGCCCCGGCGCCGCCACCAACGCCACCAGACGCGTGACCGCCGCCACGCCGTACGCATGCGGAGCGGTGGGCGCGTCGTCGGGCATGAAGAACACGCCGTCGACCACGCCGGGAATCGCGTTGAGCTGGTGGTTCAGATACGCCAGCGACGTCCGCTTGCCGGCAATATTGATCAGGTCCGCCTTGCGGCCGTGCAGCAGGAAATGCGTGTCGTCGATCCGTTCGATGGCGTCGCCCATCGGCACCGGGGTGTCGACGTGTCCGCCGCAGACCCAGACGGTGGGGTCGTCGTCTTCGGCGGTGCCGGGGCGCAATTCCATGCGCACGCCCGGGTACAGGTGCCACGCTGTTTCCTGCGCCGTGCGGCGGGTGGCGATCTGGCCGGTTTCGGTGCTGCCGTAGATCTCAAGCAGCGGCGCGGCCAGGCGGGATTCAGCCTCGCGCGCAAGCGCCTCGGACAGCGGCGCGGTGGCCGACAGCACGAGCGATGCACTGGGCAACGTCGGCTCCGACGCCAGCAGCGCGCGCAGATGCACCGGCGAGGTCACCAGCACGCGCGGTTGCGGCACGGCCTCCATCGCCTCGCGGATGTCGGCCGGATAGAACGGCAGCCGGTTGCTGAACGCCAGACCACCCTGCAGCGCAAGCAGCACCGTTACCTCGAAGCCGTACATGTGTTGCGCGGGCACCGTGCCGACCAGCGTGAACGCGCGGCCATCATCCAGTCCCAGCCGCGCCACTGCGGTGCGCATGCATTGCACGAGCGCGCCCCAGGTCTTGCGATGCGGTACCGGCGTGCCTGTCGAGCCGGATGTGAAGAGCACGGCCATGACCTGCGCGGCGTCGATCTGCGGCACGTCTGCGGGGGCTTCGCTTGGCGGCAAACCGTCGGGGTAACGGAAGCCCGGCAGATCCACCGGGCAGGCATCCGTGTCGTACAGGCAGAACACATCGGGCGCGAACGCTGCGAGCTGGCGCACCATCTGCGGCGTCTGCATGGGCGGCAGCAAGCTGATCTTGCCGGCCACCAGCGTCGCGCACAGGCCGACGGCAAAGCGATAGCGGTCCGCGCAGGCGTTGAACACATGGCCGCCCGGCGGCAGCATCGCGGCCAGCGTCATCACATCGCCGAGGAATGCGCGCGCGGAGACGGGCGCACCGTCGCGCCAGGCAAGCGTGTCATCCAGCGATGGGTGGGAGACCAGCGGGTGAGTCGGCATCAAGCGAATCTCGGGTGAGTCGGGGAGGTCAGCGGGGGCGGTCCGTGGCGGCTGGCGTGGAGTGCCCCGATTGACGATAGGCGCGCACTGCGTCGAACAGGCTTGAGCTCGGCTCGCCGCGCAGCACGACGCGCCGGCACAGGTATTCCACCACGAACATCACGCCCACCAGCGGCAGCGACAGGGTGTTCGCGAACGTCGACCATGTGACGATCGACGCCGTGGCAAACAACAGCGTGGAGATGGCGGCCGTGGCCAGGAAGAACAACGTCCACGCCAGCGTGACCTGCCGCGAATAGCGTGCAATGCGCGGCGTCAGCGTGCCGTGCACGATGCGTGCGAAGTGCGTACACAGCGGCTCGCGCCCCGCCATGAGCGTGCGGCCGAATACGTAGGCCATCATCACGTTGAAGCTGGCGTGCTCAAGATACAGGCCCCAGCCAAACTGGCGCGCGAGCGGCTCGCGTGCCATCCAGAGCGTCGCGCAGACGAGCGTCCAGACCGGCACCAGCCACGCGCGTCGGCCCGAGCGGATTGCGGCCACCAGGGCGATCGCCAGCGGCGGCACCAGCGCCATCGCCAGCCCCAGGCCGTGCGCACCCGGCGTGGCCGCCGCGTAGTGCGCACCCGCCTGATATGCTACGACCGCACCGACGCCGCCCGCGCCGCGCGCGAAGCTCGTCAGTCGGCCCATGGCGGAACGGGGTGGGAGAAACGGCGCTGCATCGGTGTCATCAGGTTGGCCGGGCATTTTTTTCATCATACGCATGCCTTCGGCCATGGGCAGGGCACGCGTTCGGGCGCCACATTCTAGGGCCCGGCACGTGCCTCGCCGGGCGTGAGGCCGATAGGTTTGTAACCGGATGTACAACGTGCCGCCGGCGCATTGGCTGCGGGCTTGCCGATTTTCGGCACCGTGCAAGCGGTTGAATCGTTTGCGTCACTTCGTGTAAACGCGCCGATATGCGGTCTTTGTCACGGTTTCTCGCTATACGAGGTGTGACCCTTCGACTAGAATCCGCCTAGCTTAAACGACCCCCGTTCACAGGCGGGGCAGGGCAAGGCAGGGCTTCAGGCGAGGAAAACGTCGTCGTTTCTGGCCGCGTCCCGCAGTGCGCTGCCTGTGCATGCAAGACCGATGAACGATCTGGAAAAAGAGCTCGCCGCGCTGATGATCGGCGAACTGAATCTCGAAGACATTCAACTCGACGCCCTGACCGCCGATACGCCGCTGTATGGCGAAGGGTTCGGGCTCGACTCCATCGATATCCTCGAAATTGCGCTGCTGATCTCCAAGAAGTACGGCTTCGAGCTGCGTTCGGGCGATCCGGACAACCAGAAGATCTTCGCCTCGCTGGGCGCACTGGCCGCCTACGTGGCCGTACATCGCACGCGCTAGGCAGGCGCCACTGCCCGACATTCCCAGCGCTGTTTCCCCAAGTCTTGCCGGACCGACGCCATGCCGATGACCGGCGCATCTTCCACGCACCTCGTCCTGATCCCCAGCTACAACCCTGGCCCCAAGGTTGACGACACCGTGCGCAGTGCGCGCGCGCAATGGAACCCGGTGTGGGTGGTGGTGGACGGCAGCACCGACGGCAGCACCGAGCGCCTGCAGGCCCTGGCTGCGCAAGACCCCGGGTTGCGCGTGATCGTGCTGCCGCGCAATCGCGGCAAGGGCGTGGCCGTGCTGGCCGGATTGGAAGCCGCCACCGCGCAGGGCTTTACCCACGTGCTGACCATGGACGCCGACGGCCAGCACCCGGCACACCTCATTCCGGAGTTCATGGCTGCTTCGGCGGCTGCACTCGATGCGATGATCCTCGGGCAGCCGGTGTTCGACGCCAGCGCGCCGTGGCCTCGCGTGCAGGGCCGGCGCCTGTCCAACGGGTGTGCAGACCTTGAAACGCTGTGGGCCGGCATCGGCGATACGCTGTTCGGCTTCCGCGTGTACCCGATCGCGCCGCTGGCTGCGATCATGCGGCGGCACGCGTCCATGCGCGGTTTCGATTTCGACCCGGAAGCGGCGGTACGCCTGTGCTGGGCCGGCGTGCGCCCGATCCGGCGGGATGCCCCGGTGCGCTACTTCCGCGCGCATGAGGGCGGTGTATCGCACTTCCAGTATCTGCGCGACAACGTCCTGCTGGTCGGCATGCACCTGCGCCTGCTGGCCGGGGGCGCATTACGGCTGCCGTCGATGATTGCGCGGCGCGTGCAGCGCGGCTGGTAGCCGGCCACTCAGGCCGTCTCCTTTTTCCTGGCGACGGCATGGTCTCCTGGCGCGGAGGACCTAGCGCGCGTCTTTCGGGCGACCGCCCTTGGGCCAGTCGTTCGCGCGTGCCGCAAAGTCCGGGCGCGGCTGCTGGGTGAAGAACGCGGCGACATCCACGGCTTCCTGCGCGGTGAGCGTATTGCCCTGGCCGAGCGGCATGTTGTGCTTCACGAACGCAGCGGCGGTGAACATACGCGCCATGCCTGCCCCCACATTGAACGAATCCTTGCCCCACAGCGGCGGCATGGCGTAACCGCCTTGCCCGTTGGGCACGCCCTGGCCTTCCGCGCCATGGCATGCGGCGCAGCGTTGCGCGTAGATGGCCTTGCCGTTTTCGCTGTTCGGGGTGAGCGCGGTGTCGATCTTCTCAAAGCCGCGCCCGGCCACGTTGGTGCCCACGGGCACGCCGCTCGACAGCCATTTCATGTAGGCGAGGATGGCGTTCATGTCGTCGCCGTCGAAGGCGATCGGCTTGCCGTTCATCGAGCGCTGGAAGCAATCATTCACGCGTTCCTGCAGCGAGATCACCTTGCCGCTGCGCGAGCGGTATTCTGGAAACGCGCCCGTCAGCCCCACCCACGGCGAGGCGTAGGCGGTCGTGCCGCCGTTCAGGTGGCAGTTCGTGCAGTTCAGGCCGTTGCCCACGTTGTGCGGCAGCTGGCGCTTGGTGTCGGTCAGGATCACCTTGCCGCGCCGGATGGCATCGCCCACCGGGCCGGCGGGGATCGTGGCGTCATCCGGCACGGGCATCGTGACCGGTGCGGTTTGCGCGAACGCGGATGTGCTGATGGCAAGCGCCAGTACGGCGCTCAGCTTGCGCAGCGTCATGTTGTCTCCTGTGGGTTATTGATTGGTGTGGAGGCGCGATGCGGTTTGGCTAGCGATTGCGTTCCAGCCAGCCGAAGACGGCCATGCCCGCCAGCATGGCCGCGACAAAGCCGATGGCCTTGGGCACGCCCGCGCCCAGCGCCACCAGTGCGGGCCCCGGGCAGAATCCCGCCAGCCCCCAGCCGATGCCGAAGACCGCGCTGCCGAGCACCAGCCGCTTGGTGATGCCCATCGCGGCCGGCCATTGAATCCACGATCCGAGCAACGAGCGGCCGCGCCGCCGGGCCATGAAGAAGGCCACCGTGCCGACGGCAATGGCCCCGGCCATCACGAACGCGAGCGACGGGTCCCAATGGCCGAACAGATCCAGAAAGCCGAGCACCTTGGCCGGATTAGCCATGCCCGACACGATGAGCCCCGCGCCAAACAGCAGGCCCGCGATGAGCGCAATCACGATCCCCATGTCAGCCCCCCACCACGTGACGAACCACGAACACCGTGACGATGCCCGCAGCCATGAACGTGAGCGTCGCCACCAGCGAACGCGCCGAGCCGCGCGACAGCCCGCACACACCATGGCCGCTCGTGCAGCCGCCTGCGTAGCGTGTGCCGAGGCCGACCAGGAACCCCGCCGCCAGCACTTCGCCCCACCCGGCCGCGATGTCCGGCACGACGGGGTGCCCGAGGAGCCCGGCAATGACCGGCGCGCCGATCAGCCCGATCAGGAAGGCAATGCGCCAATCCATATCGCCGCGCGGGCGCTGCAGCAGCCCGCCCACGATGCCGCTGATGCCGGCGATGCGGCCATTGCCCAGCACCAGCACTGCGGCCGCCAGCCCGATGATCAGGCCGCCGGCGAGGGCGGCGCCCGGCGTGAAATGTGCAAAGTCGATCGACATGAGGAGGGGGAAGCGTCAATTAAGCTTCTTATAATATATAAATTTGTAGATTGTTTGTCAGCCCCCTAGACAGCCCTTGGCTTAAACAGGGTCCGAACCGATTGTCTGGGCAGCGCATCCTCGCTAGGCTGGTGTTTTGCTGTGGAGGGTCGCGCGATGAGCTGGCAGAACTGGGTCGTCTCGTGGATGGTGCGAAACCAGGTCAAGAAGCCGACCGAGCGGGAGCCCTTCGACCCCGTCGCCACGCGCCTGCATGCCGAAAAGCGCAAGATGCCCTCGCCGGTGGAGCTGCCGGCGGACTGGCGCATCGTGGCTGCAAACCATGGCCTGACCGGTGAGTGGATCGAACCCGCCGATCCCGACTTGCACGACGATGCGCCCGTGGTGCTCTACCTGCACGGCGGTGGCTACTTCTTCTGCAGCCCGCGCACGCATCGCCCCATCACCATCGGCCTGGCCACGCATGCGCGGGCGCGCGTGTGCGTGCCGGATTACCGCCTCGCGCCCGAGCACCCGTTTCCGGCACCGGTGGAAGATGCGCTCTTCACGTATCGCACGTTGGTGGCGCGGGGCGTGGCGCCGTCGCGCATTGTGGTGGCAGGGGATTCTGCCGGCGGCGGCCTGGCGCTGGCGCTGCTCGTGGCCCTGCGCGATGCGGGCGACCCCCTGCCGGCCGGCGCGATTCTCTATTCGCCATGGACGGACCTGGCCGCCACCGGCCAGAGCCTGATTGACAACGACGAATCGGATGTGATGTTCCGCGGTGCCTGGATGGCCCACGGCGCGGCGCTGTACCTCGGCGACTCCGGTGCGCCGACCGACCATCCGCTCGCCTCGCCGCTGTATGCCGATTTCACGGGCCTGCCCTCGCTGCACTGCTATGTGAGCACGAGCGAGGTGCTGCGCGACGACACCCTCCGAATGGCCGAGCGCGCGCGGGCCGCCGGGGTATCCGTTTCGGTAGAAATGGGCCGCCGGCTTCCGCACGTGTGGCCGATCTTCTATCCTTTCCTTCCGGAGGCGCGCTTTGCGCTCAGGCAATCGGGCGCGCAGATCCGCGCGCTGGTTGCCGCCCAACACGAGAAACGAGAACCGGCGGAACTGACACCGGCATGACCCCACCGGCGCCTATCGCAAGACCTGGCAGGCCGGCAGGGAGGCGAGAACGGGGAGCCCAGCATGCGTCGGGTGGTGGTCTTGGGATTGATGCTGGTGGCTGTGGCGGGCGCGGGCGTGTGGACCCGGCACCATCGCGCATGGTTGGCCAAGGTGCGGTTCGAACCTGTCGAGCCCGTTGCCGCGGCAACCGGCCCGGGCGCCGTGGGCGTGCCGGTCAGCATGCCGGGCCCCAAGGCGTACTGGCTCAAGGTCTGCGACGAGAAGCTGGGCCCCATGCAGGTGACCGTGCATGCCAGCGAAACACCGCTGCGCTTTTCCAACGACCGCACGGTCGACCAGTTGACCGCCGAGGCGCCGCCCTATGACCGGGCCGCGCGGGTCCTGGGCAAGACCTACGCCACGCTTGTCGCGCAGTTTGGCGTCAGTACGCGCTACCTGGCCTTGCCCACGCAACCGCCCACGACCTGCCTGCGGCCGTCGGTCGAGGTGGAGCTGATCGTGAACGATTTTCGTGTGGCGGTGGCGCGCGAGTTTGTCCCTGGCTCCTGCGCGTACAACGCCATCCGCGAACACGAGCTGCGGCACGTGGCCGTCAATCGCGCAGTGCTGCCGCACGCCGCTGAAATGATCCGCAGGGAAATCCAACGCGCGTATGGCGGCCGGCTTTATTTTGGCGACCCGGATCGCATTGCCGACGATCTGCAGACGGCGCTGACGCGGCATTGGTTGCCGCGCGTGCAATCGTTGATCGAACTGGGGTTGCAGGCGCACGAGCAGATCGATACGCAGCAGGAGCAGGAGCGCATGAGCCGCGTCTGCAATGGTGACGTGCAAGCCGTGCTGCAGCAGCTCATGCGCAGTTAGCGCACGGGTTGCGTGCCGGGACGTCAGGCTGCCGGGCGGTGCGCGGCGCGTGCCTGCAGTTGCGCCACAGCCTGGTCGACGATGGCCTCGGGCGCCAGCGCAATGCTGACGACGATGGCATCGGTCGGTTCTTCCAGCGCATCGAACTGGCTGCGCAGCAGATTGGGGTTGAAGAAGTGGTCCTTGCGGGCCGACAGGCGGCTTTGCAGCAATTCGAAATCGCCCTTCAGATAGACGAACTCGGTGTTGGCCGCGGTGCCACGCAGCACGTCGCGGTAGCGCTGCTTGAGTGCGGAGCACGCGACCACCAGCGAGCGGCCGCCGCTCGTCATCTCGTCCATGTAGGCGCGGATGGATTCGAGCCAGGGTTTGCGGTCGTCATCGCCCAGCGGAATGCCGGCATGCATCTTGGCGCGGTTGGCATCGCTGTGGAATTCGTCGCCATCACGGAAAGCGCAGCCGAGCCGCTCGGCGATCTTCTGGCCCACCGTGGATTTGCCGCAACCCGAGACACCCATCACTACTACGATCATCGTCATTCCTACGTGCAGAAAAGCGCGCACCCACGCGCAGAACGTCAGGCCGGCATGTTAGCGCGTTGGCGGCGGCGGACGCCGACTTTTGCTGCTGCGGCGCAGCATTTGTTCCGCATCATTGTTCGTCTGGGAGCGGATTGCCAAAAGCGTCAAGCTGCGTCAAATTGCGGGCAAAGCAGTGGTTACAAATCGTTCAAAACAAGGCCTCAAAAGGGCCAACGTTGATTGGAGGAGACATCCATGGCTGGTGAAGTTTTCGACCCGCGACCGCGCAACAACGCATCGTACGTAGTGGGCGACACGACGGTGCCGCTGGCGCACGTGACGGTCTCGGCGTTGCTGGCGGAGACCGTGCGCCGATACCCTGATGACGAGGCGGTCGTGTTCCGCGAGCAGGGCGTGCGCTGGACGTGGCGTGCCTTTGCCGAGCAGGTCGACGCGCTGGCCGCGGGCCTGCATGCGCTGGGGCTGGAGCGCGGAGACCGCATCGGCATCTGGTCGCCCAACCGCCATGAATGGGTGCTCACGCAGTTTGCGACCGCGCGCCTGGGGCTGATTCTCGTCAACATCAATCCGGCGTATCGGCTCTCGGAGCTGGAATACGCGCTCAACAAGGTCGGTTGCAAGGCCATCGTGGCGGCCGAAGCGTTCAAGACCTCACGCTACCTCGAGATGCTGCAGACGCTGGCGCCCGAACTGGCGACCGCGCAGCCTGGTGCACTGCACGCTGCCAAGCTGCCCGCGCTGCGCTGGGTCATCCGGATGGGCGAGGACAGCACGTCGGGCATGATCAACTTTGCCGACGTGATCGCGCGCGGCAAGGGTGTACCTGTTGAAGCGCTGGATGCCATCACCAACACGCTGTCGCCCGACGACGCCATCAACATCCAGTTCACTAGCGGCACCACCGGCGCGCCCAAGGGCGCCACGCTCACGCACATGAACGTGGTCAACAACGCGCGCTTCGTCGCTATGGCGATGAACCTTCAGGCGGGCGACCGGCTGTGCATTCCCGTGCCGCTGTATCACTGCTTCGGCATGGTGATGTCGGTGCTCACGTGCACGGCCACCGGCGCGTGCATGGTGTTCCCGGGCGAAGCGTTCGACCCGCTCGCCGCGCTGCAGACCGTGGCGCAAGAGCGCTGCACGCAGCTGCACGGCGTGCCGACCATGTTCATCGCGCAGCTTGATCATCCGGACTTCAAGACCTTTGACGTATCGAGCCTGCGCGGCGGCATCATGGCCGGCTCGCCCTGCCCGATCGAGGTGATGAAGCGCGTGGTATCCGAGATGAACCTGCGCGAAGTCACCATCGCCTACGGCATGACCGAGACGAGCCCCGTGTCGTTCCAGAGTGCCGTGACCGACCCGCTCGACAAGCGCGTGACCACCGTCGGCCGCATCCAGCCGCATCTGCAGGTCAAGCTGGTGGACGGCGCGGGCGAGGTGGTGCCGGTGGGCGAGAAGGGCGAACTCTGCACCAAGGGTTATTCGGTCATGCTCGGCTACTGGGATGACGAGGCCAAGACCGCCGAGTCCATCCACGACGGCTGGATGCACACGGGTGACCTGGCAACCTTCGACGCCGAGGGCTACTGCAACATCGTCGGCCGCGTGAAGGACATGCTGATCCGCGGCGGCGAGAACGTGTACCCGCGCGAGATCGAAGAATTCCTCTTCCGCCACCCCAAGGTGCAGGCCGTCAACGTGTTCGGTGTGCCCGATGCGAAGTACGGCGAAGAGGTGTGCGCGTGGATCGTGCTCAAGCCCGGCCAGCAGGCCACGGAAGACGAGATCCGCACGTTCTGCCAGGGCCAGATCGCGCACTACAAGATCCCGCGCTACATCCGCTTTGTCACCGAGATGCCGATGACGGTGACGGGCAAGGTACAGAAGTTCGTCATGCGCGACCGCATGATCGAAGAGCTCAAGCTGACGGTATCGGCCACCGCTTGAGCCTGCAGTTTCGCGGCTGAAATGCGAACCCGTTGCGCGCGGCATGTCGTTGCCATGACGATGCTTGCCGCGCGCAATGTTTGTATCTGCGCTTGGCGATGTCACGGGCTGCGCATCAAGACGCGGTTCCCGCACGTGTCTTGCCGATAGGGAGCACTCGCGAGCCACCGGCGGCCCGCTCCACGTGGGCGCGGTCACCGGCCGGCGCGCGGTGACGTGCTCACGCACCAAGTGCATCACGGGATGCACGCTGTCAGGAATCGGCCGCTCGCGCAATGTGAGTCGGAAGGCGCCGATGTATCCATGGTGAAACCTCTCGCGAACGGGCGTCCGCAAACACCAGCGTGATGGCGATCGGCGGGCGGCGTCTGCATCTTCGGCCGATGGTGGAACGCCGGTGGGTGCATTCGGCCCGGAACGGGTGTTACAGCACTGCAACCGAATGCCGTCAATCGCTCGGCCGAAATGACGAGGTCCTGACACGATTGTCCGCGACCTATCGCGCGGCGATTTTTTGATTCCTTGCGTTTTCAATTGCTTAGCCACGCGACGCGTGTGTGCGTGGCCGGATGGCATTGAATATGCAAACGACGCGCCCCGGGGGTGGGTGATGTTTTTCCCACTGGCAGAGCGAGCCGGCCGTATCGGTCGCGCTTCCAACCGCCCCTCTCACCTTTATGGAGTGCGTTATGAAGAAGACCTTACTGGCCACCGCGATCGCCATGGGATTGGGGGTCTCTGGCGTTGCACTGGCCGATATCGGGAACGTTGCGTCTGGCCCGGGTAACAAAACCCAGACCAACACAGCGACCATTACCAACACCAGTACCGACACAGACACCACCACCACGAATACCAATAACTCCAACCAGCACAACAACCAAAGCCAGGGAAATAACCGCGACAACGCTGGATGGGCGAATGCCGCGGGTTATGGCACCGCTGCTGCCAATAATGGCGGCGTTTCCACTGCGACATTCAGCAATGCCTTCAACACCAGCAAGGCGATTGCCATCTCCAGGCTGGAAGGCACGGTTACCAACCTCAGTGTCTCGGGCATCGGCAATGTCGCCACCAATAACGGCGGCACGGCCAATGGCGGCAGTGGTGGACGCGGCGGTACGGGTTATGGCGGCGTTGGCATGGGTGGCAACGGCGGCAATGGCGGCGCGGGCGGCGCGGGCGGCAGCGGCGGCTCGGGCGGCAGCTCCGGCAATGTCACGCACGGTAGCGCGACCAACGGCGGCGCCACGGCAGGCGATGGCGCCAATGGCGGCAACGCCACGGGCAACGCCGGCAATGGCGGCGCCGGCGGCAGCTCCGGCACGCTGTCGGCCAGCCTCGGGGCAGGCCTTGGCGGTTCGGCTGGCAGCGCCAGCGCTGCGGCCGGCGGCCATGGCGGCAGCGGCGGCGGAGCTGGCGCCAGCGGTGGCGATGCCAATCGCCACAGTGGCAGCGGGTCGGCAACCGGCGGCACGGGCGCAGCAGCAGGCGGCAACGGTGCGGCTGGAGGCGCCGGTACGGCTGGCACTTCGACGGCTTCCGGCGGCGCAGGCACCGGCACGAGCGCGGCAACCGGCACCAGCACGGGCGGTGCAGGCGCGGCGGGCGGTGCTGCCACCAACGTGGCCGGCAACGGCGGTGCTGGCGGCGCAGCCGCCAACGGCAGCGCAACCAATGGCTCAGCCTCGTCAACCGCCGGCAACGGTGCGGTGGGCGCGATGGGCGCCATGGGCGCGGCGGGTGGTGCAGGCGGCACGGGCAACGGCGGTGTCGGCAACGGTGCTGTTGGCGGTGCAGGCGGTGCAGGCGGCGCAGTGATGGTGGATGCGGGCACGTTCAACATGTCCAATGCCATGACCAGCGTCGGCCAGTCGGCTGCCGGGATCATGATTGCGAACCAGAACAGTGGCTTCGCTTCGCTGATCCAGCAAAGTGTCAACGTGCAAGCCAACCTGAACGTCGGCCACTGAGCGGGCATCGGGCTTGAGCGGGGAAGCGTCGCTGCCGGTGCCATGTCGTTGTGGCATGCAGGCAGCGGTTGACCGGCCGGGCTGCGTTGGCGGCTCGGCCCCAGTTGGAGCGTAGAGGAGACATTCGATGCGATCCGACAGAAGAACCACAGCAGGACGGATGGCATGGCCGGTGGCGTCACTGCTGGCGTGCGGTCTGGCAGTGTGGCCGGCGGCAGCAGCGATGGCGGCGGACGACGCGCCGATCGCAGACAGTGCGCAGACAACCCACACGGAAGCGGTGCGTCCCCCGGTCGCCGCAGCCGTGTCGGTGCCTGCGTTTGTCCCCAGGCTGGGTCATGCGGTGGGTGCAGACACGCTCGAGCGCTATCGCGGCGGCACGCAGGATCTCTACCAGACCGTCAACGATGCGCGCCTGTCGGGCACCGTGAGCGACAACGCCGCCGTGAATGTGGCGACGGGGTCGAACATCGTGCGCGACGGCTCGCTCACCAATGCCGCCGGGATCCCCACGGTCATCCAGAACACGGGTGCAAACGTGCTGATCCAGAACGCGACCATCGTCAACGTGCAGTTCCGGCCCTGAGTGCATGAAGGATGCGTTGATGCGCAAGACGTGCGGTGCATTGCTGATGGCACTGGTGTGCGGGCCTGTGCTGGCGGGCGAGATCGACATGCTCGGGTCGGGCGGCGGCACATATGCCGTGCCCGTGACGAGCATGAAGGCGGCCCGCTACCTGCGCACCGTGCATCAGCGGTTTGACTTCAGTTGCGGGTCGGCCGCCGTAGCGACGCTGCTCACTTACCAGTACGGCTATGCGGTGAGCGAGCAGGTGGTGTTCCAGGCCATGTACACGCATGGCAACCAGGAGAAGATCCGGCGAGAGGGTTTTTCGCTGCTCGACATCAAACGCTACCTGGAGTCGCAGGGCTTTGCCGCCGACGGTTTCGAGCAGCCGCTGGATGCATTGAAGGACGCCCATCTGCCGGCCATCGTGCTGTTGAGCGAGAACGGCTATCACCACTTCGTGGTGGTCAAGGGCGTGCAGGAAGGGCGTGTGCTGGTGGGCGATCCGGCCATGGGCACACGCGCCATCCCGCGTGCGAGTTTCGAGAGCATGTGGGACAACCATTTGCTGTTCGTCGTCCACAACCACGAGGCGGGGGCGACGTTCAACGCGGCATCGGATTGGCGCGTTGCGCCGCGCGCGCCGCTGGAGGAAGGGATGGATCGCAGCGGGCTGGGGAACATCGTCGTCCCCAAGCATGGCCCGAGCGATTTTTGAACGCAGTCCGGTGGCATGCAGGAGGGCATCATGAGGCGGTTTGGCAAGGCTGCGTGGGCCATCGGTTGGCTCGCGCTGACGGCGGCCGGGCACGCGTGCGGCGCCGGCATGGATGGCAACCCCGTCCACGCATGGCAGGCCGTGTCCGAAGATAAGCTCGACGATATGCGTGGCGGGTTTGATGTGCCGTCCGCCGCGGGGCTGCGTATCTCGTTCGGCATCGATCGCGCGGTGTATATCAACGGCGATCTGGTGGCGAGCGCGTCGGTCAATGTTCCCGATGTGGCGCGCATGACGGCCGCGCAGGCGCAGCAACTCTCCAACGTCGTGAACACGGTCAACCTGGTGCAGAACGGGCCGAACAATGCCGCGCCGCCGGACATTGCGGCGGGCACCGCTGCGGCGGCCACCATCATTCAGAACACCCTGAACAATCAGACGCTGCAGGCCGTGACGACCATCAACGCGGCCGTCAACAGCCTGCCGCAGTTCCGCCAGATGAATCTTGCCAACGTGCTCCAGGGAGCGCTTGCCAACGTCGCCACCGTGCTGCACTGAAGGTGCCGACGCGGCTTCGCACTCAGAACTGGATCGGCACGCGCAGCGTCACCGTCAGGTCGGGCGTGTCGCGCGTGAGGCCGGCGCCCACCGACAGGTTCATCGTCATTCTGGGTGAGAACCGGTACGAATAGCCGACCAGCAGCGTGCCCAGGATGGTGCGCACCGAGCCCGGCACGCGCTGGCCGTTCTGCTTGGTCGGCCCGATGATGCTCTGGTCGTAGCCGATCGAGAACGATGCCTTCTCGTTCAGTGCCAGCCCCATGCCGAAGTTCAGGCCGATGATGTCGCCGGCCTTCACGTTGCCCAGAAACTGCTTCGAGCCATCGACCAGGTTCAGGCTCACGTCCTTGCGCTCGAAGTTGTGCAGATAACTGACGCTGCCGAAGAACACCGCCGGGTCGGTCGGGAACAGCCACGTCAGGCCCGGCTGCACGGCGAAGAAGCCTGAGCCCGTGGGTTGCTGCAATGGCAGGCCGGTGCCGGTGGTGTTGCTTACACAGCGCGTTACGCAGTCGGTGGTGACTTCGAACGGATCTTTGCCCGTGCGTGTCTTGAAGCGCATCCAGCCGATGTAGAACGGCTTGTCGACGCCGCCCGCGTTGAGCTGGTAGCGCGCCGTCAGTTCCACGTCGCCGATGCCGTGGCCGTGCGAGCTGAAGGCGTTGTCCGTCGCGGTGCCCGTGAAGATCTCGCGGCTGACGGTGTCGCTGGTGCTGTAGACGTACGGCACGCGCGCTTCCAGTTCCCAGCGCTTGGCCAGGCCGTAGCGCACGGCCAGCGTGCTGGTGAGCGTGGTGGTCTTCACCTGCCGTACGTCGATCAGCCCGATCAGCAGCGCGGGGATGATGGTGTAGCCCACCAGCGCCACGCGGTCGGACGACGAATACGCCATCTGCAACGACGGCTCGACGACGAACTTGCCGGGCGGCGTGAGCGCGCTGGGCTCATCAAAGATCTGCGCGATGCGCGGCGGCTGGTCGGGCGGCTCCGGCGGCTTGCCGACGGGCGTGTTGCCCGGCTGCTCGTTCTGCGCGAGCTGCGGCACGTCGGCGCCTGCGCCCGGCGCACCCGCACCGCGCACGGTATCGAGCTGGCGCTCGCTCATGCCGAGCGCGCGCCGCATGCTGCGCAAATGGGCTTCCTGCTGCTGGATCGAGCGCTTGAGTTCCTGCAGGCGCGCCTGCGCTTCGGCAAGCTGCCGCTGGATGGCTTCCAGGCTGGGTGGTTTGTCGTCCACCGGCTCGTTGGTCTGCGCGAAGACCGGCCCGCTGCACAGCAGCAGGCATGCGCACGCAACCGCATGCATTGATCCGCACTGCGGCCACCATGGCAAAGGCGTCATGGCACTGTCCCCCGTCGAGAGCGTCCTGCCCGCACACAGCGGACGGACCCTTCACGATTCCCCCGGGTGGCTTACTGCGGATATCACTATAGGCGAGCGCGCGTGAAACGACAGGGCGTTGGCGTCCACAAAAAGGACGAGGCGCACACGCCCGTTTGGTCGATCGTCAGGGCAAGAAAAAAGCGCCCGAAGGCGCTTGGCTTACTGGCGGGCGTTCCTGGTGTTGTCGGGCCACGGCGTGTTGTAGTTCGTGCGGAAGGGGTTGATGTCCAGCCCGCCGCGCCGCGTGTAGCGCGCATACACGGCCAGCTTGACCGGCCGGCACTGGCGCAGGATATCGGTAAAGATGCGCTCGACGCACTGCTCGTGAAACTCGTTGTGCTCGCGGAACGAGATCAGATACTTGAGCAACGCTTCCTGGTTGATCGGCGCGCCCACGTAGCGGATCTGCACGCTACCCCAGTCCGGCTGGCCCGTCACCAGGCAGTTGGACTTGAGCAGGTGCGACACCAGCGTTTCTTCCACCGGGCTTTCTTCCTCGTCCGTGTGCAGCAGTTCGGGCGTGGGCTGGTAGACGTCGGTTTCGATATCCAGGCGGTCGAGCAGCATGCCGTCGAGTTCGCCCATTTTCTGCCGCGCAAATTCTTCCTGCGGCACGATGCGCACCTGCACCGGTGCACCGCACGCTTCCGACAGATCGTGGTGGATCAGCTGCTGCAGCGCTTCGTGCGACGCCACCTTGGTCTGGTTGAACGAGTTCAGGTACAGCTTGAACGACTTCGATTCGACAATGTTGGGCGAATCCGCTGGCACGATCACGGTACCCACCGCCACCTGTGGCTTGCCGCGCAGGTTCAGCCACGACAGCTCGTACAGGTTCCACAGGTCCACGCCGAAGAAGGGCAGGGCGCTGCCGGCGGGCAGGCCGATCTCGTCGCGCTTGCCCTGGCGCGGAATCGGAAACAGGAGGCTCGGGTCGTATTCCGTCTTGTAGGCGGAAGTCTTGCCTAATGGCGACTGCTCGGGCGAATGTTCGGGGTGGTTGCTCATCACACTTACAAAAACAGGCTGTAGACGGGATTTTCGCTTTCGTCCCAATAGGTATAGCCCAGCGTGGAGAGGAACGCCTTGAACTCGCGCTTCTCGTTCTTCGGCACCTGGATGCCGACGAGGATGTTGCTCGAATCGGCGCCCTGATTCCGGTAGTGGAACAGGCTGATGTTCCAGTTCGGGCTCATGCTCGAGAGAAACTTCATCAGCGCGCCCGGCCGCTCGGGAAACTCAAAGCGATAGAGGTGCTCGTTCTCCGCCAGCGGCGAGCGCCCGCCCACCATGTAGCGGATGTGTTGCTTGGCCAGTTCGTCGTTCGACAGGTCCAGCGTCGGGAAGCCGTGCTTGCGGAAGTTCTCGGCAATCTTGTCGCTCTCGGAGCGCGACGCAATCTGCACGCCCACGAAGATGTGCGCGGCGTCTTTGCTGGCAATGCGGTAGTTGAACTCCGTCACGTTGCGCGACCAGCCGACCAGCTCGCAGAAGCGCTTGAAGCTGCCGCGCTCTTCGGGAATCGTCACGGCAAACACGGCTTCGCGTGCCTCGCCCACTTCGGCGCGCTCGGCCACGAAGCGCAGGCGGTCGAAGTTCATGTTGGCGCCGCTGGCCACGGCCACCAGCGCTTCGTTCTTGAGCTTGTTCTTCTCGGCGTATTGCTTGAGACCGGCCACCGCCAGCGCGCCCGAGGGCTCGAGCAGGCTGCGCGTGTCCTGAAACACATCCTTGAGCCCGGCGCAAATCGCATCCGTATCTACGGTGATGATCTCGTCGACTAGCTCGCGCGTGAGACGGAAGGTCTCCTTGCCCACCAGCTTGACGGCGGTGCCGTCGGCAAAGAGGCCCACATCCTTCAGCTCGACGCGCTTGCCTGCAGCCACTGAGCGCGCCATCGCGTCGGAATCCACGCTCTGCACACCGATCACCTTGATGTCCGGCCGCACGGCCTTCACATACGCCGCGATGCCCGAGATCAGCCCGCCGCCGCCGATCGCGCAGAAGATGGCATGGACCGGCTGCGGATGCTGGCGCAGGATTTCCATGGCGATGGTGCCCTGGCCGGCAATCACTTCCGGATCGTCGAACGGGTGCACGAAGGTGTAGCCGTGCTTTTCCTGCAGCTTGGCAGCGTGGTTGTAGGCGTCGGAATAGCTCTCGCCGTGCAGCACGACTTCGACCCACTCGCCGCCGCGCGAGCGCACACCGTCAATCTTGAGCTGCGGCGTCGTCACCGGCATGCAGATGATGGCCTTGCATTCCATGCGGGCCGCGCTGAACGCCACGCCCTGCGCGTGGTTGCCGGCGGAGGCCGTAATCACCCCGCGCTTGCGCTCGGCCGGCGTGAGCGAGGCCATCTTGTTGTAAGCGCCGCGCAGCTTGAACGAAAACACCGGCTGGTCGTCTTCCCGCTTGAGGTAGACGCGGTTGCCGGTGCGCGCCGACAGGTTGGGCGCGAACTTGAGCTCGGTTTCCACCGCGACGTCGTAGACCTTTGCGGTCAGGATTTTCTTGAGGTAATCGATGGCCATGGTGCGGACCGGGTTGGACTTGGGGGATAGCCCGTAAGCCTATCATGCGGCGCCGGGGCCGCCTTGCAGGACGGGCGGGGCGGTCGGTACACTGCCCCGGCCGCGCCAACGGGGTGCGGCCCCTCATCGGCGCGAGGCTCCCATGAACACCCCGTCGTCTTCGTCCCGGCCCTCCCGCGATACGCGCCAGGGCCGCAGGATCTGGTCCGGTACCCAGCACGTCATCGCCTACGGCATGCCCCCGCTGGGCTGGCGCGACATCTACCACCACGCGCTGGAGGTCAACTGGCCGACCTTCTTCGCGCTGCTGGCGACGATGTTCCTGACGCTCAACGCGGTATTTGCGGGGCTGTATTCACTGGGCGATGCTCCGATTGCCAACCAGTCACCGCCGGGCTTTGCAGGGGCGTTTTTCTTCAGCGTCGAGACGCTGGCCACGGTCGGCTATGGCGATATGCACCCGCAAACGCTCTATGCCCACATCATCGCCACGCTGGAGATCTTCATCGGCATGTCGGGCATTGCCATGGCGACGGGGCTCGTGTTTGCGCGGTTCTCGCGCCCGCGCGCCAAGATCATGTTTGCGCGCAACGTGGTGGTGCGGCAACTCAACGGCAAGCCGACATTGATGCTGCGCGCTGCCAACGCGCGCCAGAACGTCATTGCCGAGGCCACGGCGCGGCTGCGCCTGATGCAGGACGAGCGCTCGCCCGAGGGCTACCTGATCTACAAGATCCGCGACCTGAAGCTCGAGCGCAGCGAGCACCCGATCTTCCTGCTCGGCTGGGTGATGATGCACGTCATCGATGAGGCGAGCCCGCTCTACAACGCCACCGCCGAGTCGCTCGCCGCGGGCGATGCCTTGCTGCTGCTCACCATCGAAGGCGCTGACGAGACCGCCGCGCAGACGGTGCAGGCGCGTCACTCCTGGCGGCATGACGAGATCCGCTGGAACCACCGCTATGTCGACATCATCCGCGATGAAGGCGGCGTCACGTCGGTCGACTACGACAACTTCCACCTGATCGAGCCGATCGACGCGCCGCCGCAGGCACAATGAGCGCCTTGTCGAATTCCCGCTCGCAACGTCCGTGGCACTGAACCTCGTCTGGCTTGGCTTCTTCCTCATCGCCTTTGTCACCGCATGCGTGCAAGTCGTGCAGGGCGACATGGAAGTCTTCTCCCGCATGCTGACCGGCATGTTCGACGCCGCGCGCACGGGCTTCGAGATCGCGCTGGGGCTGACCGGCATGATGGCGCTGTGGCTGGGCATCATGCGCGTGGGCGAGCGCGCCGGGGTGGTCGACCTGTTTGCGCGGCTGGTGAACCCGCTGATGCGGCACCTGTTTCCGTCTGTGCCCGCCGGTCACCCGGCCAACGGCGCGATGATGATGAACGTGTCGGCCAACGTGCTGGGCCTCGACAACGCCGCCACGCCGCTGGGCCTGCAGGCCATGCGCGAGCTGCAAGAGATCAACCCGCAGCCGCAGCGCGCCAGCGATGCGCAGTTGATGTTCGTGGTGCTCAACACGGCGGGCGTCACGCTGGTGCCGACCTCCGTCATCGCCATCCGGCAGGCCATGGCGGTCAAGCAGGGGCTGGTGGGCTTCAACGCGGCGGACATCTTTTTGCCGACGCTGCTGTCCACCTTCATCGGCTTCTGTGCGGGCATTGCGGCGGTGGCGTGGTACCAGCGCATCAACCTGTTCAAGCCGGCGCTACTGGCGTATTTCGGCGGCTTTGTCGCGGTGATGGGGTTGCTGTTTGCTTGGCTGCGCCAGTTTCCGCCGCAGCAGATGGCGGCGTGGATCGGGCTGATCGGCGCCGGGTCCATCCTCACCATCGTGGTGGCGTTCCTGACCTGTGGGGCAATTCGCCGCATCAACGTCTACGAAACCTTCGTGGATGGCGCCAAGGACGGCTTCCAGGTGGCCATCGGCATCGTGCCGTACCTGGTGGCCGTGCTGGTGGGCATCGCCGTGTTCCGCGCGGCGGGCTGCATGGAATTCCTGATGCAGGGGCTCGCCGCGCTGTTTTCGCATCTGGGCATCGATACGCGCTTCGTGCCGGCGCTGCCCGTCGGCATCATGAAGACGCTCTCCGGCGCTGGCGCGCGCGGCCTGATGGTCGACGTGATGACGACCTACGGCGTCGACTCCTTCCAGGGCAAGCTGGCTGCCATCATCCAGGGCTCGACCGAGACCACGTTCTACGTGCTGGCCGTGTACTTCGGCAGCGTCGGCATCAAGGACACCCGATACGCGCTCGCCTGCGGGCTGTGGGCCGATTTGATCGGGCTGATCGGCGCCGTGCTCGTCGCCTACCTGTTCTTCACCTGACCCGGTAGGGCGGCCCCCAAGCGACGTCTGGGCCGCACGCCCACTACAATCGACCACATGGAACAGTGGATCGACACGCTTTTTGCCACCCTCGCCTTGCCCAAGGTTGGGCTGCCAGCCATCTTTCTGGTCAGCTTCATCTCGGCGACGCTCTTGCCGCTGGGCTCCGAGCCCGCCGTCTTTGCCTATATCAAGCTCAACCCGGAGATGTTCTGGCCGGCCATCATCGTGGCCACCATCGGCAATACGCTGGGCGGCGTGGTCGACTGGTGGATGGGCTATGCGGCCAAGCTCGCGCTGGTGCGCTACCACCTGGCGCGCCGCCGCCGTCAGCACGACGCCGAGCACGCACACCATGTGCCGCACCCCAAGCGCCACCGCGAGCCGCCGCTCGACAAGAAATACTTCCGCTGGATGCGCCGCATCGGGCCGGTGTCGCTGCTGGTGTCGTGGCTGCCGGGCATCGGCGACCCGCTCTGTACGCTGGCCGGCTGGCTGCGTCTGAAGTTCTGGCCGAGCGTGATGTACATGGCGATCGGCAAATTCCTGCGCTATCTGGCCATGACCGGCGCGTTGATGACGCTGCCTGACGGTTTCTGGCGGGGCATCCTCGGCTGGGTCAAGAACCTCCTGATGTGACGTTTGCGCGGCGCATTCGTCACATAATGGGCGGCCGATCTGTCGCAAGCCTTTGATAACGCGGCAGTTTTTGCGGCCATGCTCCCGGCATGGAATACCGTTGCTGCATCGCATCAACGCCAAAGCATGCAGTACAATCGCCCTTTAAAGACCGCGCGGCTCGGGACTTCTTTGCCGCGCCCCCTCCCCAGCGGCACGCCATGAATGCCCCACTTCTGATCGACGCCAAACTCACGGCGCACGACGCTGCGCCCCGGCTGCGCGAGATTCCCTACAACTACACCTCGTTCTCGGATCGGGAAATCGTCATCCGTCTGCTGGGCGAATCTGCATGGCAGATCCTGAGCGAGCTGCGCGCTGAGCGTCGCACCGGCCGATCGGCACGCATGCTGTACGAAGTGCTGGGCGACATCTGGGTGGTGCGCCGCAACCCGTACCTGCAGGACGACCTGCTCGAGACGCCCAAGCGCCGGCAGATGCTGATCGACGCGCTCAATCACCGCCTGGCGGAGATCGAGAAGCGCCGCGTGGCCGACCACGATTCGCACCACGACCCCGAGGGCGACGAGCGCGCCAGCAAGGTCGAGCAACTGGTCGTGCATGCCCGGCGCGCCGTCAAGGCGTTCCAGGAAGAATTCGCCCAGGTGTATGACCTGCGCCGCCGCGCCCAGAAGGTGCTCGGCCGCGTCACCGCCAAGGACAACATCAAGTTCGATGGCCTGTCGCGCGTCTCGCACGTGACGGACGCCACCGACTGGCGCGTCGAATATCCGTTCGTGGTGCTCACGCCCGATACGGAAGAAGAGATCGCCGGCATCGTCAAGGGCTGCTTCGAGCTGGGCCTGACCATCATCCCGCGCGGAGGCGGCACCGGCTACACCGGCGGCGCCGTGCCGCTCACGCCGTTCTCGGCCGTGATCAACACCGAAAAGCTGGAACGCCTGGATGCGGTAGAGATGACCGATCTGCCGGGCGTCGACCAGCCGGTAGCGACCATCTATTCGGGCGCCGGCGTGGTGACGCGCCGCGTGGCGGAAGCCGCTGAAAAGGCCGGCCTCGTCTTCGCTGTGGATCCGACCTCGATCGACGCCTCGTGCATTGGCGGTAACGTCGCCATGAACGCGGGCGGCAAGAAGGCCGTGCTGTGGGGCACTGCGCTGGACAACCTCGCCTGGTGGCGCATGGTCGATCCGGACGGCAACTGGCTGGAAGTCACGCGCCTTGACCACAACCTCGGCAAGATCCATGACGCGCCGATGGTGACGTTCGAGCTGAAGTGGTTCGACGGCAATGCGCCGGTCGGAGCCAAGCTGCTGCGCACCGACACGCTCACCATCGAAGGCCGCAAGTTCCGCAAGGAAGGCCTCGGCAAGGACGTTACCGACAAGTTCCTGGCCGGCCTGCCCGGCGTGCAGAAGGAAGGCTGCGACGGCATCATCACGAGCGCGCGCTGGATCCTGCATCGCATGCCCAAGTCGATTCGCACCGTGTGCCTGGAGTTCTTCGGCCAGGCGCGCGATGCGATCCCGAGCATCGTCGAGATCAAGGACTACCTCGACGCCGAGACCAAGAAGCCTGGCGGCGCCATCCTGGCTGGCCTGGAACACCTGGACGAGCGCTACCTGCGCGCGGTCGGCTACGCCACCAAGAGCAAGCGCAACGCATTCCCGAAGATGGTGCTGATCGGTGACATCGTCGGTGACGACGATGATGCCGTGGCGCGCGCCACCTCGGAGGTGATCCGCCTGGCCAACGGCAAGAGCGGCGAAGGCTTCGTGGCCGTGAGCCCCGAGGCGCGCAAGAAGTTCTGGCTTGATCGCTCGCGCACCGCCGCGATTGCCAAGCACACCAACGCCTTCAAGATCAACGAAGACGTGGTGATCCCGCTCAACCGCATGGGCGAGTACACCGACGGCATCGAGCGCATCAACATCGAGCTGTCGATCAAGAGCAAGCTCAAGCTGGTCGACGCGCTGCTCGAGTTCTTCGCCGGCAGCAACTTGCCGCTGGGCCGCACCGACGACGCCAACGAGATCCCGAGCGCCGAGCTGCTGGAAGACCGCGTGCAACAGGCGCAGCAACTGCTGCGTGCCACGCGCGCACGCTGGCAGTACCTGCTGGACCACCTCGACACGCCGGTTGCCACCGCGCGTGCCAGCCTGATCGGCCTGGGCCTGGGCTATCTTGCGCAGACCATCGAAGACCGTCTGCAAAGCCAGCCCGACGCCAACCTGTTCCACCTGCTGCAGGACCGCACGATCCGCGTGTCGTGGAAGGCGGAGATTCGCGCCGAGCTGCGCAAGATCTTCAACGGCGGTGAGTTCAAGCCGATCCTTGACGAGGCCCAGGCGATCCACAAGAAGGTGCTGCGCGGCCGCGTGTTCGTGGCCCTGCACATGCACGCCGGCGACGGCAACGTGCACACCAACATCCCCGTCAACTCGGATGACTACGACATGCTGCAGGACGCCCACAAGGCGGTGGCCCGCATCATGACGCTGGCGCGTTCGCTCGACGGCGTGATCTCGGGCGAGCACGGCATCGGCATCACCAAGCTGGAATTCCTGACCGACGACGAGATCGCCGATTTCGCGGCCTACAAGCGCCGCGTCGATCCGCATGGCCGCTTCAACAAGGGCAAGCTGCTGCGCGACGTGAACGACCCGCAAGGGCTGGCCGCTGATTTGCGCAATGCCTACACGCCGTCGTTCGGCCTGATGGGGCACGAGTCGATCATCATGCAGCAGAGCGACATCGGCGCCATCTCGGAGAGCATCAAGGACTGCCTGCGCTGCGGCAAGTGCAAGCCGGTGTGCGCCACGCACGTGCCGCGCGCCAACCTGCTGTACAGCCCGCGCAACAAGATCCTCGCCACCTCGCTGCTCATCGAAGCGTTCCTGTACGAAGAGCAGACGCGCCGCGGCGTGTCGGTCAAGCACTGGGAAGAATTTGCCGACGTGGGCGATCACTGCACGGTCTGCCACAAGTGCGTGACGCCGTGCCCGGTCAAGATCGACTTCGGCGACGTGTCGATGAACATGCGCAACCTGCTGCGCAAGATGGGGCAGAAGAAGTTCAACCCCGGCACCGCCGCGTCGATGTTCTTCCTGAACGCGACCAACCCCGAGACGATCAACCTGACCCGCAAGGTGATGATCGACTGGGGCTACAAGGCACAGCGTCTGGGCAACGACATCCTGAAGAAATTCGCCAAGAAGCAGACCGCGCATCCGCCCGCCACAGTGGGCCGGGCGCCGGTGCGCGAGCAGGTGATCCACTTCATCAACAAGAAGATGCCGGGCAACCTGCCCAAGAAGACGGCGCGCGCGCTGCTGGACATCGAGGACAACGAGATCGTCCCGATCATCCGCAACCCGAAGACCACCACGCCCGACAGCGAGGCGGTGTTCTACTTCCCGGGCTGCGGCTCGGAGCGCCTGTTCTCGCAGGTGGGTCTGGCCACGCAGGCGATGCTGTGGGAAGCCGGTGTGCAGACGGTGTTGCCGCCGGGTTACCTGTGCTGCGGCTATCCGCAGCGCGGCACCGGCCAGTACGACAAGGCCGAGAAGATCGTCACCGACAACCGCGTGCTGTTCCACCGCGTGGCCAACACGCTCAACTACCTCGACATCAAGACGGTGGTGGTGAGCTGCGGCACGTGCTATGACCAGCTCGCCGGCTATGAATTCGACAAGATCTTCCCGGGCTGCCGCATCATCGACATCCACGAGTTCCTGCTCGAAAAGGGCATGAAGATCGACGGCGTGCAGGGCGCGCGCTACATGTACCACGATCCCTGCCACACCCCGATCAAGACGATGGACCCGACCAAGCTGGTCAACCAGCTGATGGGCGGCAACATCGGCGCCGATGGCGAACTGCGCGCGATCGAGAAGAACGACCGCTGCTGCGGGGAATCCGGCACGCTGGCGGTCACGCGTCCTGACATCTCCACGCAGATCCGCTTCCGCAAGGAAGAGGAGATGAAGAAGGGCGCCGACAAGCTGCGCACCGATGGCAACGGCCAGGCGTTCAACGGCGACGTGAAGATCCTCACGAGCTGCCCGTCGTGCCTGCAGGGCCTGTCGCGCTACAGCGAGGATGCGTCGGTGCAGGCCGACTACATCGTGGTTGAAATGGCGCGCCACGTGCTCGGCGAAACCTGGCTGCAGGACTACGTGGCCAAGGCCAACGCCGGTGGCATCGAGCGGGTGCTGGTGTGACGACCGGCATGACCGGTGAGCGGGCCCCTGGCTGCGCGCTGTGCGAAACCGACGGCGGTGAGCCCGTCTGGCGCAATGCCAGGGCGCGCGTGGTGCTGGTCGAGCACGCGCGCTTCCCGGGCTTCTGCCGCGTCATCTGGAATGACCACGTCGCCGAGCAGACCGACTTGTCCGACGCCGACCGACATTGGCTGATGGAAGTCGTCACCCGTGTCGAGCGTGTGCTGCGTACCGAGCTGGCGCCGGACAAGATCAATCTCGCCAGCTTCGGCAACTTCGTGCCGCATCTGCACTGGCACGTCATTCCGCGCTACCGGTGGGACACGCATTTCCCGGAAGCCGTGTGGGGCCCTGCGCAGCGTGAGGCGGATGCCGCGCGCATGGCCGAGATCACGGCCAGGCTGCCGGCGCTGTCGTACGCGCTGCAATCGGCGCTCGCTGACGTCTGACCGGTTACCGCCAGTAACGCATCGCCACGACCCTGCGCGGAACCCCCACGGCGCGCAGGCCGTCAGATTCTTTTTCTGTCGTGCTACAGCCACCGCCATGACGACACCGCGCACCGCCGCCACGCCCGATTCCCACAAGGATTCCATCGCCGAGCTGAATGTTCACCACGGCCGTCTGAACCTGTCAGAGACGTGGCAGCTTATCAAGCCGTTCTGGGTGTCTGAGGTCCGTTACAAGGCGTGGGGGCTGCTGGCGCTGGTGGTCGCGCTCAGCCTGTTCGTGGTCTACATGAACGTGCTCTTCACCGACTGGAACCGGCTCTTCTATAACGCGCTGGAACAGAAGGACAAGGCCGAGTTCTGGCACCAGCTCGGGCGCTTTTCGTGGATTGCGGCGCTGATCATCATCGCGTCCGTGCTGCGGCAGTACTACACGATGATGCTGCGCATGCGCTGGCGGACGTGGATCACCGGCAGTTTCGTCGACAGTTGGCTCGGCAAGCAGGCGTTCTATCGTCTGGAGCAGACGCACACCGCCGACAACCCCGACCAGCGGATCGCCGACGACCTGCGCAACTTCACCGATGCCACGCTCACGCTGGCGCTGGGCTTTCTCAACGCGGCGGTCACGCTGGTGTCGTTCTTCGGGATCCTGTGGGCGGTATCGGGACCGCTGGCCTTCGCGCTGGGCGGGCATGACTTCGTCATCCCCGGTTACATGGTGTGGTTCGCGCTGCTGTACTCGGTGCTGGGCTCGGTCATCATCCACTTCGTTGGGCGACCGCTGATCGGGCTGTCGTTCCAGCAGGAGCGCTACGAGGCGTATTTCCGTTTCCTGCTCGTGCGCGTGCGCGAGAACAGCGAGAGCATCGCCCTGTACCGCGGCGAGCCCACCGAGAAGGCGATCCTGCGCGGCCGCTTCGAGCGCATCCGCGCCAACTGGGATCAGTTGATGGACTACACGCGGCGCCTGAACTTCGCCAGTTCGGGCTATGCGCAGTTCGCGATCATCTTTCCGTTCCTGGTGTCGGCGCCGCGCTACTTTGGCGGCACGCTCACACTGGGCGGCATGATGCAGGTGGCCACGGCGTTCGGGCAGGTGCAGGGCGCGATGTCGTGGTTTGTCGACAACTACAGCACGCTGGTGAGCTGGAAGGCCTCCACCAACCGTCTGATCGAATTCCAGCGTGCCATGCGCGCCGCCGAGCGCGAGGAAGAACACCGCGCCGGCGTGCGTGACGTTGAAGTCGAAACCGTCGCCGTGCCCGCCATCGAGGCCCACGACCTCGCCCTCAACTTGCCGAATCGCCAGCCCGAAGACCTGCTGGTCGAGCCCTTCGACATGACCCTCGCGCGCGGCGAACGCGTGCTCGTCAACGGCCCGTCGGGCTGCGGCAAAAGCACGCTGGTGCGCGCCGTGGCCGGCATCTGGCCGTACGGCAGCGGCCGCATCGAGATTCCGGACGACGCCCGCGTGCTGTTCCTGCCGCAGCGCAGCTATCTGCCGTCGGGCACGCTGGCCGATGCGTTGTCGTATCCGGATCTGGCCACCCAGTACACCGCTGAGCGCCTGGCCCAGGTACTGATCGCGTGCCGCCTGCCGGCACTGGTCGACCTGCTGGACGAGGTCAGCAACTGGAGCCTGCGTCTGTCCCCCGGTGAGCAGCAGCGGCTGGCCTTCGCACGCGCGTTGCTGCAGCGTCCCGACTACCTGTTCCTCGACGAGGCCACCAGCGCACTCGACGAAGACACCGAGGCGTTCATGTACAGCCTGATGCTCGAATCGATGCCCCATGTCACCATCGTCAGCGTGGCGCACCGCAGCACCGTGGCGCGGTTCCACCATCGCCGCCTGCGCTACATCCCAGAGGGCGACCCGTTGACTGCGGTAAGCTATCGGGTGGTGGAAGAGCCGGCACACGTAGCGCTGGCGGCTTCCTGAAGCGCAGTTTTGACGCAATCAACGAGACGTTTTTCATGGCCGGACTTTCCGCCGACACCCCGCACCCGACTGGCTTGACCGTGCACACGCAATCGCGTGTGCTGGAGATCGCCTTTGCCGATGGCAAGCAGTTCCGCCTGCCGTTTGAATACTTGCGTGTGCTGTCGCCGTCGGCCGAAGTGCAGGGGCATGGGCCGGGGCAGGAGGTGCTGCAGACCGGCAAGCGCGAGGTGGGCATCGTCGGCGTCGAGCCGGTGGGCAATTACGCGATCCGGCCGCTGTTCTCCGATGGTCACGATTCCGGTATCTACGATTGGGCCTACCTGTATCGCCTGGGCGTCGAGCACGACGCGCTGTGGCAGGGCTATCTCGATCGTCTTGCCGCCTCGGGCCTCGACCGTGACGCCCCGATGGCTGCCAACGGCGGCCACGCCTGCGGCCACAGCCACTGATTCCCGATTCACTTCGCGGCGCGCATGCGCCGCATCCGTATCCCTTTCTGTCATGAGCCAAACCCACTTCGGATTCCAGCAGGTCGATGAGCAGGAAAAGGCCGGCAAGGTCGCCGGCGTGTTCCACTCCGTCGCCAGCAAGTACGACGTGATGAACGACCTGATGTCCGGCGGCATGCACCGGCTCTGGAAGATGTTCACCATCGCCCAGGCCGCGGTGCGCCCGGGATACAAGGTGCTCGACATTGCCGGCGGCACGGGTGATCTGGCCAAGGCCTTTGCGCGCCAGGCCGGCCCTACAGGCGAGGTGTGGCTGACCGACATCAATGAGTCGATGCTGCGCGTCGGCCGCGATCGCCTGCTCGACGCTGGCGTGCTCACCCCCACCGCGCTGTGCGATGCCGAGCACATTCCCTTTCCAGATGCTTACTTCGACGTAGTGACAGTGGCATTCGGCTTGCGCAACATGACGCACAAGGATCGCGCGCTCGCCGAGATGCGCCGCGTGGTGAAACCGGGCGGCAAGGTGATGGTGCTGGAATTCTCCAAGGTCTGGCAGCCGCTGGAGAAGGCCTACGACGTGTACTCGTTCAAGGTGCTGCCGTGGCTGGGCAGCAAGGTGGCGGGCGACGCCGAGAGTTACCGCTATCTGGCCGAGTCCATTCGCATGCATCCGGATCAGGAAACGCTCAAGCAGATGATGGAACAGGCCGGATTGGATTCGGTCGAATACTTCAACCTGACGGCGGGTGTTGTTGCACTGCACGTCGGTCGCCGCCTCTGAGCTGTTTTCGGTCCACCGGATGGGCGATGCAGCACGCTGCGACCGTATGTCACGATCCGGCCATGATCCTTCACATTGAATTTCGGCGTTGACGTCTTCATCTAATGGCGTCACTGCCTATTGGAGAGAAGACAGCGATGAGTTTGCATTGGGGTGGAAAATTGATGGCGGGCGCGCTGGTCGCGACGCTCGCATTCGGCACGGCGCTGGACGCCAACGCCAAGCGCATGGGCGGCAGCCGCAGCGTCGGCAAGCAGTCGTCCACCGTGACGCAGCGCCAACAGACGCCGCCGGCCACGACGCCGTCTCCCACGCAGCAAGCTGCACCGGCTGCACAGCCGTCGCCGGCGGCCCCAGCTCCGGGTGCTCCCGCCGCAAAGCCTGGGCGTAACTGGGGCGGCATGCTGGGGGGCTTGGCTGCCGGTCTGGGCCTGGGTTACCTGCTGTCCAAGTTCGGTCTGGGTGCGGGCCTCGCTTCGTTCCTGTCGAACCTGATCCTGATTGCGCTGATCGCCTTTGTTGTAATGTGGATCATCCGCAAGGTGCGCGGCAGCCGTCCGCAAGGTCCGGCTTACGCCACGGGTGGTCCGTCGCTGGGTGCTGGCCGCGAGCCGTATGTGCCGCAACCCGCAGCACCGGCTCCGCAGGCCGCCGCACCGGCCGCTTCGGCGCTCAACACTGGCAATACGTCGGGCCTGGGCGCCGGCGCTCCGACCGCTGCGCAATCCTGGAACCTGGGTGGCCCGGCCGAACCGGCTGTCAACGCGCAGCCTGGCGCAGCCGCGCCGCAGCGCCCGTGGGGCGTGCCTGCCGACTTCGACACGCAAGCGTTCCTGCGCAACGCCAAGGTGTACTTCATCCGCCTGCAAGCCGCATGGGATGCCGGCAATCTGAATGACATCCGCGAGTTCACCACGCCTGAGATGTTCGCCGAGATCAAGATGGACCTCGCCGACCGTGGTACCACGCCCAACAAGACCGATGTCGTTTCGGTCGAGGCGGAAATGCTCGGCATCGAGACGCAGGCGAGCGAATACCTGGCGAGCGTGCGCTTCTCAGGCATGATCCGCGAAGAAGCCAACGCACCGGCACAGCCGTTTGCCGAGGTATGGAACCTGTCCAAGCCCACGCAGGGCGCGGGTGGCTGGGTGCTGGCAGGTATCCAGCAGTTGCAGTGATACGGTAACCACTGGAAGCGGCGCAAAACGGCCGTTTCAGCATTCCCCGTAAAATAGGGCCCGACCGTCCGGTTCGGGCCCTTTTTCTTGTCCGCTGGCCAGCCGGCTTCTTGCTGCTTTTGCGCACCCTCACCGCATGTCTTTGACAGCCACTTTGTCTCCGTTTCCGCTTGTGCTGATGCAGCCGCTGCTGCTCGCGCTCAATCATCTGCTGCGCCAGGAACCCTGGGCGCAGGAGACGCTGCGCCCTTTCTCCGGCCGTGTGGCGCGCTTCGATCTGGCACCGATGTCGATGACGCTGCAGGTGGACGCTGCAGGCCTGGTGAGCGCGCCTGACGCCGACGCCGAGCCCGCGGTGACCGTGGTGGTGCCGCTCGCGGCCGCGGCCAGCGATTACGCCACGGGCGGGCAGGCTGCCGTGCTCAAGCACGTGCGTATCGAAGGAGAGGCCGAGTTTGCCAACGTGCTGTCGACACTGCTGCGCAACCTGCGCTGGGATGCGGCGGAAGACCTCTCGCGCGTGTTCGGCGACGTGATCGCGCAGCGCATGGTGAGCGGCGCACAGGCCGCCCGCACGGAAGCCACGCGTGTCGGCCGTTCACTGGCGGAGTCGGTGGCGTCGTACCTGACCGATGAGCAGCCCACGCTTGTGCGCCACGCGCGCCTTGCGCAATTTGCCGCCGACGTGGCTGCGTTGCGCGATGCCGAAGCGCGTCTGGCCAAGCGCCTGGAGCGGCTCGAAAAGCGCCCGCGCGCCCATCAGGCCGCACGTCGGAGTGAATCGGCATGACGCGCTTCTTCCGGCTGGGCAAGATTATTTTCGTCATCCTGTATTACGGGCTCGACCAGCTCGCGCTGTCGGGCTTCAAGAGCCGCCGTATCCGGGCGCTGGTCTGGCTGCTGACGCTGGGCCGCAAGCCGAAGCGCCCGCGTGGTGAGCGGCTGCGCCTGGCGCTTGAGCAGCTCGGGCCCATCTTCGTCAAGTTCGGCCAGGTGCTGTCGACGCGCCGCGACTTGCTGCCGCCCGACGTGGCCGACGAGTTGGCCAAACTGCAGGACCGCGTGCCGCCGTTCGACCCGAAGGTGGCGGCGGCGATTGTCGAGAAATCGTTGGGCAAACCGTTGTCGGCGTTGTTCCATCGGTTCGACCATCACCCGGTAGCGAGCGCGTCGATTGCACAGGTGCACTTCGCCACGCTGCGCGGCGGCCCGTGCGATGGCCGCGAAGTGGCGGTGAAGGTGCTGCGCCCGGGCATGCTGCCCGTGATCGACAGCGACCTCGCGCTCATGCGCGACCTGGCCACGTGGATGGAAAAGCTGTGGCCGGACGCCCGCCGCCTGAAGCCGCGCGAGGTGGTCGCCGAGTTCGACAAGTATCTGCACGACGAGCTCGACCTGATGCGCGAGGCAGCCAACGCCAGCCAGCTGCGCCGCAACTTTGCCAAATCCGACTTGCTGCTGGTGCCGGAGGTGTTCTGGGATTGGTGCACCTCCGACGTGTTCGTGATGGAGCGCATGCACGGCGTGCGCATCTCACACACGGAAGAGCTGCGCGCCGCCGGCGTCGACATGCACAAGCTCGCGCGCGACGGCGTGGAGATCTTCTTCACGCAGGTGTTCCGCGACGGCTTTTTCCACGCCGACATGCACCCCGGCAACATCCTCGTGAGCGTGGCGCCCGAGACACTCGGCCGCTATATCGCGCTGGATTTTGGCATCGTCGGGGCGCTGTCGGAGTTCGACAAGAACTACCTCGCGCAGAACTTCCTGGCATTTTTCCAGCGCGACTACCACCGCGTGGCGGTGCTGCACATCGAATCCGGCTGGGCGCCGGAAGAGACGCGCGTGGAAGAGCTCGAAGGCGCCATCCGCGCATGCTGCGAACCTTACTTCGATCGGCCGCTGGGCGAGATCTCGCTGGGCCTGGTGCTGATGCGTCTGTTCCAGACCTCACGCCGCTTCAACGTGGAAGTGCAGCCGCAGCTCGTGCTGCTGCAAAAAACGTTGCTCAACGTGGAGGGCCTGGGCCGCCAGCTCGACCCGGACCTGGACCTGTGGAAGACGGCCAAGCCGTTCCTTGAGCGCTGGATGCACGAACAGATCGGCTGGCGTGGCTTTGTGGAGCGCTTGAAGGTCGAAGCGCCGCAGTGGGCCAACAAGCTGCCGGACTTCCCGCGCCTGGTGCACCAGATTCTGGATCGGCACGCGCGCGATGACAGCAATGCCCAGACCGCCGCGCTGACCGCGCTGCTCGCCGAGCAACGTCGGACGAACCGGCTGCTGTCGGCGGCATTGCTGTTCATCGGCGGGTTTGCGGTCGGCATCATCGCGACGCACGTGCTGGCCTGGATGGCCCGCTACTGATCGCTCGATACCACCCGAACACCATGCCCGACCAGCCCGTTTTTCAATCCCGCGATGCCGCCGACCCCGCCTTCTGGGATGAGCGCTTCAACCGCGAACACACGCCCTGGGATGCCCATGGTGTACCCGAAGCGTTCCGGCGGTTTTGCGAGGCGCAGCCTGCGCCGCTTTCCACGCTGATCCCCGGTTGCGGCAACGCCTACGAGGCCGGTTGGCTGGCCGAGCGCGGCTGGCCCGTCACCGCGATCGATTTTGCGCCGAGCGCCGTGGCCTCCGCCAAGGCCGTGCTCGGCCCACACGCTGACGTGGTGGCGCTGGCGGATTTCTTCCGCTTTGCGCCGGAGCGTCCGGTGCAATGGATTTACGAACGCGCCTTTCTTTGCGCGATGCCGCGCCGCCTCTGGCCGAACTACGCCGCGCAGGTGGCAAAACTGCTGCCACCGGGCGGGCTGCTGGCGGGCTTCTTTGCCGTGGTCGAGGGCCGTGAGGCCGTACCCAAGGGGCCGCCGTTCGAGACCACCCAGCCGGAGCTGGATGCGCTGCTCTCGCCAGCTTTCGAGCGCATCAGCGACACGCCGATTGCCGAGACCGATTCGATCCCCGTCTTTGCCGGGCGCGAGCGCTGGCAGGTCTGGCGCCGACGCGACGCCTGATTTGCGTGGGCGATTGCGGCCAGTGTTGGTGCAAAGCAACATCGGCCGCCGCCCCGAAAAAGCCTGTGGACGCCCGTTGCGGGCCGTTGCCTAAAAAAGCGGCAATGTGTGCGGCATTCGTGGTCGCATCGATGCCCCGGCGCGAGGGCCCGTCGCTATAATCGCGCCACTTCGCCCGGCGCCCTGGAGGCCCAAGCCGGGCCGCCACGGGGTTTTCCAGCTTCTTTCCGCGCTGCCATGCTGATCTGGTTCGTCATTATTTACTGGGTGATTTCGGTCGGGATCGGCCTGTGGGCTGCGCTGCGTGTGCGCGACACGGCTGACTTTGCAGTGGCCGGCCGCGGCCTGCCGTTCTATGTCGTGACCGCCACGGTGTTTGCCACCTGGTTTGGGTCCGAGACGGTGCTTGGCATTCCTTCCGTGTTTCTCAAGGAGGGCCTGCACGGCGTGGTGGCTGATCCGTTCGGCTCCTCCCTGTGCCTGATCCTCGTGGGCCTGTTTTTCGCCCGGCCGCTGTATCGGATGAACCTGCTCACCATCGGCGATTTTTACCGCAACCGCTTCGGCCGTCTGGCCGAGGTGCTGACCACGCTGTGCATCGTCGTGTCGTACCTGGGTTGGGTGGCGGCGCAGATCAAGGCGCTGGGCCTCGTCTTCTACACCGTATCGGACGGCGCGCTGTCGCAGGAAACCGGCATGATGATCGGCGCGGCCAGCGTGCTGGTGTACACGCTGTTTGGCGGCATGTGGTCGGTGGCGGTGACGGACTTCATCCAGATGATCATCATTGTGATCGGCATGATGTACATCGGCTGGGAAGTCTCTGGCCAGGCCGGCGGCGTGAGCACGGTGGTGGCACACGCGGCGGCATCGGGCAAGTTCTCGTTCTGGCCGGCGTTCAACCCGATCGAGGTGATTGGCTTTGTGACCGCGTGGATCACCATGATGCTGGGTTCCATCCCGCAGCAGGACGTGTTCCAGCGCGTTACCTCTTCGCGCACCGAGCGCATTGCCGGCACGGCGTCGGTGCTGGGTGGCGTGCTGTACTTCCTGTTCGCCTTCATCCCGATGTTCCTGGCGTATTCGGCCACCCTGATCGACCCGGCGATGGTGGAGAAGTACATCAACACCGATTCGCAGCTGATCCTGCCGCAACTCGTGCTGCAACACGCGCCGCTGATCGCGCAGGTGATGTTCTTCGGCGCGCTGCTCTCGGCCATCAAGAGCTGCGCGAGCGCGACGCTGCTGGCGCCGTCCGTGACCTTTGCCGAGAACGTGCTGCGCCCGCTGCTGCCGCGCATGGATGACCGCCGTTTCCTGCGCGTGATGCAGGCCGTGGTGCTGGTCTTCACGGTGCTGGTGACGCTGTTTGCGCTGAACTCGCACCTGTCGATCTTCCACATGGTCGAGAACGCCTACAAGGTGACGCTGGTGGCCGCCTTCGTGCCGCTGGCCTTCGGCCTGTTCTGGAAGCGCGCGACGAAGCAGGGCGGCCTGCTGGCCATCGTTGTAGGCCTGGTGGCCTGGATCTGGTGCGAGGTCTTCATGCCAGAAGCGATGTTCCCGCCACAATTGGTCGGCCTGTTGGCCAGCCTGGGTGCGATGGTCCTCGGCTCGCTCGGGCCACAGTGGATCGAAAACCGCGCCCCGACCACCAAGGCAGCCACCCAGGCCTGACCGCGCGGGGGTGCGCATCGGACGGCGAAATGCACGGTGTGCCACTTTGTGGCGCGCCGCCATCGCCGGCGCCGAATCTGCGGTCGGGAATTCCCTCAAAAGGGTTTATAATTCAAGGCTTTGCGCGACAGCACTCGCCAAATGTGCTTGTACTGTGCGCGTCTGCCCCGATCTTCCATGAGCCCGTGCGTGCTGCGCGCCATGTTCGTGGTTTGCGCGGGCACTCCAACCGTTTTCTCGAATCTCGTTTGTTTCAGGGTGAGGACACCATGCCGATCTATGCTTATCGATGCGACGCCTGCGGCCACGCCAAGGATGTGCTGCAGAAGATGAGCGACGCGCCGCTGACGGATTGCCCGGCCTGCGGCGCGCCGGCGTTCAAGAAGCAGCTGACCGCTGCGGGCTTCCAGCTCAAGGGTTCGGGCTGGTATGTGACCGACTTCCGCGGCGGTTCAGGCGGTACGTCGGCGGCCGGCACGGCAGCCAAGACGGATGCCGCTGCGCCTGCTGCCGCAGCACCGGCCGCTTCGTCCGACAGCGCATCGTCCACTGCCAGCGCGTCCAGCACGCCGGCGGCGTCCGGGGGTTGCGGCACGTCGTGCGCGTGCCACTGATCCATCGTTGATATCTCGGCCCATCGCTCCATGAAACAGAAAACCAGCGCACTCAAGACATGGTTCCTGACCGGTCTTCTGGTGCTTGTCCCGCTTGCGATCACGCTGTGGGTGCTGTCGCTCATCATCGGCACGATGGACCAGAGCCTGGCGCTGCTGCCGTCAGCCTGGCAGCCGGATCAGCTGTTCGGCATGCGCATCCCCGGCGTGGGCGCGATTCTCACGCTGGCGTTCATCCTGATCGTCGGCGTGGCCGCGCACAACTTCATCGGCCAGAAGCTGGTGCTGTGGTGGGAAGCGGTGCTGGGCCGCATCCCTGTGGTCGGCCCGATCTATTCGAGCGTGAAGCAGGTGTCGGACACGCTGCTGTCGTCCAATGGCAATGCGTTCCGCAAGGCGCTGCTGGTGCAGTATCCGCGCGAAGGTTCATGGACGATCGCCTTCCTGACCGGCCGCCCCGGCGGTGATGTCGAAAACCACCTGCAGGGCGAGTACGTCAGCGTGTACGTGCCGACCACGCCGAACCCGACATCGGGCTTCTTCCTGATGATGCCCAAGGCCGACACCATCGAGCTGGACATGACGGTGGATGCGGCGCTCAAGTACATCGTATCGATGGGGGTGGTGGCACCCGAAACGCTGCCGCGCCGCATGGACCCGCCCGATGCAACGCCAGAAACGGAGGACCGGTCGCCGGCAAGCATGCCGCGCGACCCTTCGAATCCGACCGCGCTGCCCGATGGCGGCGGCGCTGTTTCAGCTCCGTAAAGCCCCTTAAAGCCATCTGGCCGGTAGCGCGAGTCAACCGTTCCGGCCTCGATCAACTTTCACGCGCGACGCTCTGTTGGCGGCGCGCTTCGCGGAAAACCACAACATGCAAATGCGTACTCAATACTGCGGTCAGGTCACCGAACAACTGCTCGGCCAGAGCGTCACGCTGTCGGGCTGGGCCCATCGCCGTCGCGACCATGGCGGCGTGATCTTCATCGACCTGCGTGACCGTGAAGGCCTGGTGCAGGTCGTGTGCGACCCGGACCGCCCGGAGATGTTCAAGGTGGCCGAAGGCGTGCGCAACGAGTTCTGCCTGCAGGTGAAGGGCGTTGTGCGCGCCCGCCCGGAAGGCACCACCAACGCCAACCTCGCCAGCGGCAAGGTCGAGGTGCTGTGCCACGAGCTGACGGTGCTCAACGCCTCCGTCACGCCGCCGTTCCAGCTGGATGACGACAACCTGTCGGAAACCACGCGCCTGACGCACCGCGTGCTGGACCTGCGCCGCCCGCAGATGCAATACAACCTGCGCCTGCGCTACAAGGTGGCGATGGAAGTGCGCAAGTACCTGGACGACAAGGGCTTCATCGACATCGAAACGCCGATGCTGACCAAGAGCACGCCCGAAGGCGCGCGCGATTACCTCGTGCCCTCGCGTGTGAACGCCGGCCAGTTCTTCGCGCTGCCGCAATCGCCGCAGCTCTTCAAGCAGATGCTGATGGTGTCGGGCTTCGACCGCTACTACCAGATCACCAAGTGCTTCCGCGACGAAGACCTGCGCGCTGACCGCCAGCCCGAATTCACCCAGATCGACTGCGAAACGTCGTTCCTGACCGAGCAGGAAATCCGCGACCTGTTTGAAGAGATGATCCGCACGGTGTTCAAGAACACCATGTCGGTGGAGCTGGATGCCAAGTTCCCGGTGATGGAATTCCGCGAGGCGATGGCCCGCTTCGGTTCGGACAAGCCGGACCTGCGCGTGAAGCTGGAATTCACCGAGCTGACCGACGCCATGAAGGACGTCGACTTCAAGGTGTTCTCGGCTGCAGCCAACGCCGAAGGCGGTCGCGTGGTGGCACTGCGCGTGCCGGGCGGTGCGGCGCTGTCGCGTGGCGATATCGACGCCTACGGCAAGTTCGTCGAAATCTACGGCGCCAAGGGCCTGGCCTGGATCAAGGTCAACGAAGTGGCCAAGGGCCGCGACGGCCTGCAATCGCCGATCGTGAAGAACCTGCACGACGCGGCCATCGCCGAGATCCTCAAGCGCAGCGGCGCGCAGGATGGCGACATCCTGTTCTTCGGTGCCGACCGCGCCAAGGTGGTGAACGACGCTATGGGCGCGCTGCGCTTGAAGATCGGTCACTCCGACTTCGCCAAGGCCAACGGCCTGTTTGAAGACGTCTGGAAACCGCTGTGGGTGGTCGACTTCCCGATGTTCGAGTACGACGAGGAAGACGCCCGCTGGGTTGCCATGCACCACCCGTTCACGAGCCCGAAGGACGAGCACCTGGAATACCTGGAAACCGATCCGGGCAAGTGCGTCGCCAAGGCGTATGACATGGTGCTCAACGGCTGGGAAATTGGTGGCGGTTCGGTGCGTATCTATCGCGAAGACGTGCAGAGCAAGGTGTTCCGCGCCCTGAAGATCGGCGAGGAAGAAGCGCGTGCCAAGTTCGGCTTCCTGCTCGATGCGCTGCAATACGGCGCGCCCCCGCACGGCGGCATCGCCTTCGGCCTGGACCGCGTTGTCACGATGATGGCCGGTGCTGACTCGATCCGTGACGTGATCGCCTTCCCGAAGACGCAGCGCGCACAGGATCTGCTCACGCAGGCTCCGAGCGCGGTCGACGAGAAGCAATTGCGCGAACTGCACATCCGCCTGCGTGCCGCCGAGGCCAAGGTGGCTGCACCGACGGCTGCAACGACGGCCTGATCGTCGCTGCTAACGCTGCACAACAAACCGCGCCGACCCGCAAGGGCGGCGCGGTTTGTTTTTGGGCGTATGCAACAAGCGGGAACATTGCGTGCTAAACCGAATCTTTCGTTTCTGTCACGTTGGGTGACAACGAAGGAGGATGTTGAGATGGAATTCATCGACTTTGCGCGCACGTGGGTGGCCGCACACGCCGAGCTGTTGCTGACCTGGCTGATTGTCGCGCTGGTGGTGATAAGCCTGGCCTGGATCGAGATGCGCCGCGCCACCCGTCGCGCCGCCCGGGCCATGACCGAGGCGGTGGCCACGACCGTCGCGGCTTGCGTGCCCGACATTGCTGCTGCGGCGCAGAGTGCGCATCCGGCCACACCCGCATCGGCATCGTCCTTGCACTTGACCGAGGCCATGCGCGCGCTGGGGCACTTGTCGGCGGAGCGGATGCATTGGCTGCACGCCGTCGCCAATCTTCGCCTGCCGGACACCGCGTTGCCGCCGGCCGCGCCCGGTGCGCCTGTGCATCCGCTCGTGTATGACACGCCACGCCCACTGGCCGAGGCGCATCTGGCGGCCGAGCACCGCTTTGCCGACCACGCGCGCGTGTTGCAGGCCGAGCGGCGTGCGCTCCAAGCGCTGGAAACCGCCGAGCGCGAGGGCGCCAGCGAGCTGCATCGCATCGAGCGTGAAACGTCTGCCATCGTGGAGCGCTTCGACCAGGCCAACGCGCAGTCGCAGCAGACCGATGTGCAGCGCTTCCTCATCCAGAAATTCAACACACTCGGCAATCGCGAGCGCGAACTGACCGCGCAGCTCGCTGCGCTGCGTCAACAATTGGCCGAGCGTACGGAAGCGCTGTGGGCACAATCGCAACGCGCGGCCGAAGACTACGCCGCGATGCTTGACCCGCTACTGGCGGTGGCGCGCCGCGAGCTTGGCCACGAGACCGCCGTCGACGAAACAGCGTTGTGGCTCGCACGCACGCGCACCGGCCAGGGCGCGCTACGGGCAGGTTGATTGCCGCGGCATGGCGGCGCCCATGGCGGGCGATGAACATCGCGGTGGCACGCTTCTGGCTGCGGTAAGCTATGGCCTTACCGCGCGTTCGCGCCGCTCATCGCAACACCTAGCAACACGTAGCAACACGCTCGCCATGTCTCACAAGATCCCCGTCTCCGTACTCGTCGTCATCCACACGCCAGACCTGCACGTGTTGGTGATGGAGCGGGCGGATCATCCGGGCTTCTGGCAATCCGTCACCGGCAGCTGCGACGCGCTGGATGAGCCCCTGGCCGACACGGCCCGTCGCGAGGTGCAGGAGGAAACCGGCATCGACACGGCCCGGCATCATCTGATCGACTGGGGCCACCACATCGAATACGACATCTACCCGCGCTGGCGGCACCGCTACGCGCCGGGCGTCACGCGCAACACCGAGCACTGGTTCGGCTTGCTGGTGAGCGGCAAGGTGCCGGTGCGGCTGGCGCCGCGCGAGCATCTGCAGGCCGAATGGCTGCCCTACGAGGATGCTGCAGCACGCTGCTTCTCGCGCAGCAACGCCGAGGCCATCCTGCAATTGCCCGAACGCCTGGCTGCTTACAACGCCCGCCAGGCAGCGCTGACAAAGGACCAAGTCTGACATGCTGCGCTTGCGCGTCGCCACCTACAACATCCACAAGGGCGTGACGGGCATTGCGCGGCGTGTGCGCGTGCATGACGTGCGGCAGGGCCTGCACACCATGGACGCCGACATCGTCTTTCTGCAGGAAGTGCAGGACCGCAACGACCGCCTGGTCGCTGCCGAGCTGTTCGACCCGAACTACACGCAGCTGCGTTACCTGGCGACCGACGTCTACCCGCACAGCGTCTACGGCCGCAATGCTGTGTACGAGCACGGGCACCACGGCAACGCCATCCTGTCGCGCTTTCCGATCCTGCTGTCGGAGAACCTCGATATCTCCGACCACCGCTTCGAGCAGCGCGGCCTGCTGCATGCGGTGACCGACCTCGGCTTTGGCGAGGTGCATCTGCTGTGCGCGCACTTCGGGTTGTTCGCACGCAGCCGGCTGCGGCAGGCCGAGGCCCTGATCGACCGCGTGCGCTCGGTGGTCCCGAAGGATGCGCCACTCGTGGTGGCGGGGGATTTCAACGATTGGAACAACCGCCTGGACCGCTACATCTGCCAGGCGCTGGGTGCCACCGAAGTGGCTGACAAGGCGGCCGATGCGCGCCCCCTGCGCACCTTCCCGAGTCACATGCCGTGGCTGCGGCTCGATCGCATCTACGTGCGCGGCTTCGACATCGAACGCGCGCATGCGCTGACCGGCCGCGAGTGGGCGCAACGCTCTGATCACGTGCCCCTGCTGGCCGAACTGGCCCACCCATGAGGGTCGTGCGCGATGCGGGTCCGCTGCGCTCCGAGTGGCGGCGGGGCAAGCCGCTGCCGGGCAACGACGTCGACCTGCTGTGCGGCGGGGCCGAGTTCTTTCCTGCCCTGATCGAAGCCATCGACGCGGCACAACGCCGTGTGGCCATCGAAACTTACATCTACACCGACGATGCCACCGCGCGCAGCGTGACCGAGGCGCTCGTGCGCGCGGCACGCCGCGGCGTGGAGGTCCACCTGACCATCGATGGTTTCGGCACCGGCGTGCTGCCTGCCGATATCGTCGCGATGCTCGATGCCGCAGGCGTGGCCTTGCGCATCTATCGGCCGGTGCGCGGCTTTCGGCTGCGGCGCCGTTACCTGCGAAGGCTGCATCGCAAGATCGCCGTCATCGATGACGGCGTCGCGTTTGTCGGCGGCATCAACATCATCGACGACCTCAACCACGCGCCGTTCAACGGCACCGCGCTGGGGCCGCGCTACGACTTTGCCATGCGGGTGCGTGGGCCGCTGGTCGCGCAGATCGCGCTGACGGTCGATCGGCTGTGGTGGCAGATGGGCGTGCGCGCCGGCATGCGCGAGGTGGGGGTGACGGGTGTGGCCGCCGATTTTCCGGTGATCACCGACACGCCGCGGCCCCGCCATCGCGGGGCGTCCGGGCGCGAAAGCGAACGTGCGCCGGGCACGGTGTTGGCCTCGCTGGTGCTGCGCGACAACGTGCGCAACCGCCGCGCGATCGAGCGCGAATACCTGCGCGCGCTAGGCACGGCACGGCACGAGGTGATCATTGCCAACGCGTACTTTCTGCCCGGTGTGCGCTTCATGCGCGCACTGGCAGCGTGCCGGCGCCGTGGCGTGCGCGTGCGCCTGTTGCTGCAGGGCCAGGTCGAATACCGCTTGCAGCATTACGCGACGCGCTCGCTGTATCACTTGCTGCTGCGCGACGGTGTGGAGATCCACGAGTACACCGCCAGCTTCCTTCACGCCAAGGTGGCCGTCGTGGACGACCGCTGGGCCACGGTCGGTTCCAGCAACATCGATCCGTTCAGCTTGCTGCTCGCGCGCGAGGCCAACGTGGTCGCATGGGATGCCACCGTCGCCAACGAACTGCGTGGCGCGCTGGAAGATGCCATCGCCCATCATGCACGCCGCGTCCTGGCCGACGCGCATGCCGCGCGCCGCTGGTGGTGGCGCCTGGCCGACTGGTGCGCCTACCGGCTCGTTCGCCTCGGCGTGGTGATCAGCGGCCGCGCAGCACAGTATTAGCTTTGCCCATCAGACAAAACAACGAAAACGGAGGAGACATGCAAGTCATCACAGCAGATGAAGCCGCGCGGCTGGTGCAGCCCGAGTGGACGGTCGCGTGCGCCGGGTTTGTCGGCGCCGGCCACGCAGAGGCCGTCACGCACGCGCTGGAGCGCCGCTTCCTCGCGACCGGCGAGCCGCGCGATCTGACGCTGGTCTACTCCGCCGGGCAGGGCGATCGTGCCACGCGTGGCGTCAATCACTTCGGCAATCCCGGGATGACGCGCTGCGTGGTCGGCGGCCATTGGCGTTCGGCCACGCGCCTGGCTGACATGGCACTCGCCGAGCAATGCGATGCGTTCAACCTGCCGCAGGGCGTGCTCACGCATCTGTATCGCGCCATCGCGGGCGGCAAGCCGGGCGTGCTGACCAAGATCGGCTTGCACACTTTTGTCGACCCGCGCACGGAGCTCGATGTGCGCTACCAGGGCGCCGCCATCAATGCGCGCGCCAAGGCCGCACGCGCGGCAGGCACGGCCGCCTGGGTCGAATACGAGCGCTTTCGCGGAGAGGACTATCTGTTCTATCCCAGCTTCCCCCTGCACTGCGTCTTCCTGCGCGGCACCGCGGCCGACCCGCGCGGCAACATCAGCACGCACGAAGAGGCCTTCCACCACGAACTGCTGGCCATGGCACAAGCGGCGCGCAACTCGGGGGGCATCGTCATTGTGCAGGTGCGCCGGTTGGTCGATCGGCATGACAACCTGCAGGCGATCCACGTGCCGGGCATCCTCGTCGACTACGTGGTCGTCGCCGAGGACGAAGCCGAGCACCAGATGACCTTCGGCGAGGCGTTTAACCCGACCTACATCCGCCCCTGGCAGGGTGAGGCGATCCAGCTGAAGGAAGATGCCCTCGAAGCCGGCGAAGCGCTGGAGACGAGCCTGCACGGCGCGCTGGATGCCCGCACGCTGGTGCAGCGCCGCGCCGTGCTGGAACTCATGGCGCAGCAGCCGCGCGTGGTGAACCTGGGTGTGGGCATGCCGGCGGCTGTCGGTGCCCTGGCCGAGCAGGAAGGCGCGCGCGGCTTTACGCTCACCGTGGAAGCCGGGCCCATCGGCGGCACGCCGGCGGACGGCCTCAGCTTTGGCGCCTCGGCGTATCCGGAGGCGGTGGTCGACCAGCCCGCGCAGTTCGACTTCTACGAAGGTGGCGGCATCGACCTCGCCATCCTCGGCCTGGCGGAGTTGGACGGCGCCGGCAACGTCAACGTGAGCCTGTTCGGCGAGGGCGGCGACACCATCGTCGCGGGGGTCGGCGGGTTCATCAACATCACGCAGAGCGCGCGCTCGGTGGTGTTCATGGGCACGCTTACCGCAGGCGGCCTGCAGGTCGAAGCCGAAGACGGCAAGCTGCGCATCGTGCGCGAAGGGCGCCTGAAGAAGATCGTGCCGGCGGTGTCGCACCTCACATTCAACGGGGAATACGCGGCGCGCTCGGGCATCCCGGTGCGCTACGTGACCGAGCGCGCCGTCTTCGAAATGCGCGAGGACGGACAAGGCGGCCGCCGCCTCACACTCACCGAGATCGCCCCCGGCATCGACCTGCAGTGCGATGTGCTCGACCAATGCGCCGCCGAGATCGTCGTGGCCCCGGACTTGCGGGAAATGGACGCCCGGATCTTCCGTCGCGGCCCCATGTGCGCGGGCATCGTGCAGGCCTGATTTCCGGTCGGTTTATTTACTGATGGGTAGCACTAGAAAACCCGTCGACGATGCTGCGCCGCACGCATTTTCTGTGTGCGATGCACACCCCGTAAAGCTTTGTGTTTAAAGGCTTTGCGGGATTCGCACTGCACTGCGAAAAGCGTCTTTGCGGCACTTCCATTTAGATGCCGCTTTCTAATAAAACACTTGCCGCTCACCGGGGCCCTGTAAATAATTGAACGACCGTTCGATTTTGGGCTAGAGTGTTTGCGCGGGCTGGTTTACAGTCCTGCCCGGCACGCGAAAGGCGCCTTGAAAAACGCCATTTTTCGCGCGTCATGCCCAGAAAAGAACGGAGAGAAATCATCATGCGTCACCCGACCGCTCGTCTCGAATCGAATCACGCAGCAGCCACGCCGATGCGCAAGGGCGAGCTGACGCGTGCGGCGATTCTCGATGCCGCGCTTGACCTGGCCTCGCGCGACGGACTGGAAGGATTGACGATCGGTGTGCTCGCGGAGCGCATGCAGATGAGCAAGAGCGGGGTGTTCGCGCACTTCGGCTCGCGCGAGGATTTGCAGGTGGAAGTGGTTCGCGAGTATCACAAACGGTTCGAGCAGGAAGTCTTCTACCCGAGCTTGACGGAACCGCGCGGTCTGCCGCGCCTGTGGAGCATGGTGCGACGCTGGATGGAGCGTCGCATTCAGGAAGTGACCACGGGCTGCATCTACATCAGCGGCGCGGTGGAGTACGACGACCGGGCCGAAAGCCCGGTGCGCGACGAACTCGTCAAAAGCGTGACGATCTGGCGGGCAGCATTGACCCGCGCGATCGAGCAGGCAAAGGAAGAAGGCCACCTGCGTGCAGAAGTGGACCCGAAGTTGATGCTCTTCGAGATGTATGGCCTGGAACTCGGCCTGCACCACGATGCGCGTTTTCTGCGGCTTCCCGACAGCGCCGAGCTGGCCATGGTGGCACTCAACAAACTGATTCAGTCTTACCGAACCTGACGCGGCCATTGCACACCTAGCGGGTCGCGCAGCAACAACCAAGGAGCCCAAGATGGGTCAATACACCGCACCGTTGCGCGACATGCAGTTTGTCCTCCACGAGCTTCTCGACGTCGAGGGCCATCTCAAGCAGATGCCGCAGCACGCGGAGATCGATGCCGACACCATCAACCAGGTGATCGAGGAAGCCGGCAAGTTCTGCTCCGAGGTCATCTTCCCGCTCAACCAGTCGGGCGATCGCGAAGGCTGCACGTACCACGGCGACGGCGTGGTGACCGCACCCAAGGGCTTCAAGGAAGCGTATCAGCAGTACGTCGAGGCCGGCTGGCCCGCACTGGGCTGCGATCCTGAGTACGGCGGCCAGGGCCTGCCCATCCTGATCAACAACGCGCTGTACGAGATGCTCAACTCGGCCAACCAGGCCTGGACGATGTATCCCGGGCTGTCGCACGGCGCGTATGAAGCCCTGCACGCGCACGGCACCGACGAGCTCAAGCAGCGTTACCTGCCGAAGCTGGTGTCGGGCGTATGGACCGGCACGATGTGTCTGACCGAGCCGCACTGCGGCACCGACCTCGGCATCCTGCGCACCAAGGCCGAACCGCTGGCCGATGGCTCGTACGCCATCACCGGCACGAAGATCTTCATCTCGGCAGGCGAGCACGACCTGTCGGAAAACATCATCCACCTCGTGCTGGCGCGCCTGCCGGATGCGCCGGGCGGTACCAAAGGCATCTCGCTGTTCGTGGTGCCGAAGTTCATCCCCGATGCCAATGGCAATCCGGGCGAGCGCAACACCGTGGCCTGCGGTGCCATCGAGCACAAGATGGGCATTCACGGCAACGCCACCTGCGTGATCAACCTGGACGGCGCCCGCGGCTGGATGGTCGGCGAGCCGAACAAGGGCCTGAACGCCATGTTCGTGATGATGAACGCCGCCCGCCTGGGCGTCGGCATGCAGAGCCTGGGCTTGACCGAAGTCGCGTACCAGAACTCGGCCGCCTACGCCAAGGAGCGCCTGCAGATGCGCAGCCTGTCGGGCCCGAAGGCACCGGACAAGCCGGCCGACCCGATCATCGTGCACCCGGACGTGCGCCGCATGCTGCTGACGCAACGTGCCTTTGCCGAAGGCGGTCGCGCGTTCAGCTACTGGATCGCGCTGCAGATCGACCGCGAGCTGTCGCACGAGGACGAATCCGTGCGCAAGGACGCCGCCGACCTCGTCGCGCTGCTGACTCCGATCGCCAAGGCCTTCCTGAGCGACAACGCATTCATCTCGACCAACGAAGGTATGCAAGTGTTCGGCGGCCACGGCTACATCGCCGAGTGGGGCATGGAGCAGTACGTGCGCGACGCCCGTATCAACATGATCTACGAAGGCACGAACACCGTGCAGTCGCTGGACCTGCTGGGCCGCAAGATCCTGGGCGACATGGGCGCCAAGATGAAGAAGTTCGGCAAGCTGGTGCAGGACTTTGTTGAAGCCGAAGGCACCAACGAAGCCATGCAGGAGTTCATCAACCCGCTGGCCGACATCGGCGACAAGGTCCAGAAGCTGACCATGGAAATCGGCATGAAGGCCATGGCCAACCCGGATGAAGTCGGCGCCGCTGCTGTTCCGTACCTGCGCGTGGTCGGTCACCTGGTGTTCTCGTACTTCTGGGCCCGCATGGCCAAGATCGCCCTGGAGAAGCAAAACAGCGGCGACACGTTCTACAAGGTCAAGCTGGCGACGGCGCGCTTCTACTTCGCCAAGCTGCTGCCCGAAACGGCTTCGCAGATCCGCATGGCCCGTGCGGGCGGCGCGACGCTGATGGCACTCGAAGCCGACCTGTTCTAAGCAAACAGCGGCACTCTCCCTCGGGGCGACACGCACAGACTGTCGCCCCGCTCGTCTCTTTCCTCTTTTCAGTTGAGGATGTCATGACCCGCACCGAACTCCCCGTCGCCCAGCCGCAAGCTGGCGCGCGTTCCAACTTCCTCGTCCGACGCGTTGCAGTGCTGGGCGCAGGCGTGATGGGCGCGCAGATTGCCGCTCATCTCATCAACGCCAAGGTCCCCGTCACGCTGTTCGACCTGCCGGCCAAGGAAGGCCCGAAGAGCGGCATTGCGCTCAAGGCGATTGAAAACCTGAAGAAGCTGTCGCCGGCGCCGCTGGGCATCAAGGATGACGCCAACCTGATCCAGGCCGCCAACTACGAAGACGACATCGAGAAGCTGCGCGATTGCGACCTCGTGATCGAAGCGATTGCCGAGCGCATGGACTGGAAGCACGACCTGTACAAGAAGGTTGCGCCGCACATCGCGCCGCACGCGATCTTCGCATCGAACACCTCGGGCCTGTCGATCACCGAGCTGTCGGATGGGTTTGACGCGGAGCTGAAGTCGCGCTTCTGCGGCGTGCACTTCTTCAACCCGCCGCGCTACATGCACCTGGTCGAGCTGATTCCGACCGCGCACACGCGTGGCGACATCCTCGACAAGCTGGAAACGTTCCTGACCTCCGCGCTCGGCAAGGGTGTGGTGCGCGCGAAGGATACGCCCAACTTCATCGCCAACCGCGTCGGTATCTTCTCGATCCTGGCGGTGTTTGCGGAATCGGCCAAGTACGGCATTCCGTTCGATGTGGTGGATGACCTCACGGGCTCGAAGCTGGGCCGCGCCAAGTCAGCGACGTTCCGCACGGCGGACGTGGTGGGCCTGGACACCATGGCGCACGTCATCAAGACGATGCAGGACAACCTGAAGGACGATCCGTTCGCAGCAGTCTATGCCACACCGCCCGTGCTGGCCAAGCTGGTGGAAGCAGGTGCCCTGGGCCAGAAGACCGGCGCCGGCTTCTACAAGAAGGAAGGCAAGGACATCAAGGTGCTGGACCCGCAGACGGGCGAATACGGCCCGAGCGGCAAGAAGGCGGACGACATCGTCGTGCGTATCCTCAAGAAGGAGCCCGCCGAGCGCCTGAAACTGCTGCGTGAATCGACCAACCCGCAGGCGCAGTTCCTGTGGGCGGTGTTCCGCGACGTGTTCCATTACATCGCCGTGTACCTGGAGCAGATTGCGGATTCGGCTGCGGAAGTCGATCTGGCCATCCGCTGGGGTTTTGGCTGGAACAGCGGCCCGTTTGAAGACTGGCAAGAGGCCGGCTGGAAGCAGGTGGCCGAGTGGGTGAAGGAAGACATCGAAGCCGGCAAGGCGCTGTCGAACGCCGCGCTGCCGCAGTGGGTGTTCTCGGGCCCGGTGGCGGACAACGGTGGTGTGCATTCGGCACAAGGTTCGTGGTCGGCCAACAAGGGCGCGTTCCTGCAGCGCAGCACACTGCCGGTGTATAGCCGCCAGGTGTTCCGCGCACCGATCAAGGGCGCGACCACGGTCAACCCGCTCACGTATGGCAAGACCATCGAAGAGACCGACGCCGTGCGCATCTGGGTGGACGATGCAGCGGGTCAGGACGACGTGCTGATCATCTCGTTCAAGAGCAAGATGAACACGATCGGACCGAGCGTCATCGATGGCCTGACGCGCGCGGTGGATCTGGCCGAAGCCGGCTACAAGGGTCTGGTGGTGTGGCAGCCGACGTCGCTCAAGCTGGGCGCGCCGGGTGGTCCGTTCTCCGCCGGTGCGAACCTGGAAGAAGCCATGCCGGCCTTCATGATGGGCGGCGCCAAGGGCATCGAGCCGTTCGTCAAGAAGTTCCAGGACGGCATGATGCGCGTGAAGTACGCCGGTGTGCCGGTCGTGTCCGCTGCGTCGGGCATTGCACTGGGTGGCGGCTGCGAACTGCTGCTGCACTCGGCCAAGCGCGTGGCTGCGCTGGAAACGTATATCGGTCTGGTGGAAGTGGGCGTCGGCCTGGTGCCGGCCGGTGGTGGTCTGAAGGAAGCTGCGCTGGCAGCGGCCAACGCTGCGCAGGCTGCAGGCAGCACGAACATCCTGCAATTCCTGACCAACCGCTTCCAGGCGGCGGCCATGGCCAAGGTGTCGTCTTCCGCGCTGGATGCGCAGAAGATCGGCTACCTGCAGCCGACCGACACCATCGTCTTCAACGTGCACGAACTGCTGCACGTGGCGCGCAATGAAGTGCGCGCGTTGTCCGATGCGGGCTACCGCGCGCCGCTGCGTCCGGTGGGTATTCCGGTGGCGGGCCGTTCGGGCATCGCGACCATCAAGGCGTCGCTGGTGAACATGCGTGACGGCGGTTTCATCTCGCAGCACGACTTCACGATCGCCTCGCGCATTGCCGAGGCCGTGTGCGGCGGCGACGTGGAAGCCGGCGCGCTGGTGGATGAAGAATGGCTGCTGGCGCTGGAGCGCAAGGCCTTCGTCGATCTGCTCGGCAGCGCCAAGACCCAGGAACGCATCATGGGCATGCTGCAGACCGGCAAGCCGGTGCGTAACTAATCGCCGCGACGACAGAGAACAGGAGTTTCATCATGACCAAGCAACTGCAAGACGCCTACATCGTCGCCGCGACCCGTTCCCCGATCGGCAAGGCGCCCAAGGGTACGCTCAAGAACCTGCGTCCGGACGATCTGCTGGCGACCATCCTCAAGAGCGCAGTCGCCCAGGTGCCGAACCTGGACCCGGCGCTGATCGAAGATGCCATCGTTGGCTGCGCGATTCCCGAAGCGCAGCAGGGCCTGAACGTCGCGCGTATCGGCGCGCTGCTGGCCGGCCTGCCGAACACCGTGGGCGGCGTGACCGTCAACCGCTTCTGTGCCTCGGGCCTGACGGCCGTGGCCATGGCCGCCGACCGCATCCGCGTGGGTGAATCCGACGTGATGATCGCCGCCGGTGTGGAATCGATGAGCATGGTGCCGATGATGGGCAATTCGCCGTCGATGTCGCCGGAGATCTTCACGCGTGACGAGAACGTCGGCATCGCCTACGGCATGGGCCTGACCGCTGAGAAGGTCGCCCAGCAATGGAAGATCTCGCGCGAGGCGCAGGATGCCTTCTCGCTGGCGTCGCACCAGAAGGCGCTGGCCGCACAGCAAGCCGGCGAGTTCAAGGACGAGATCACCCCGATCGAGATCATCGAGAAGTTCCCGAACCTGGGTACGGGTGCGATCGACGTCAAGACGCGCACGATGTCGCTGGACGAGGGCCCGCGTGCTGATACGTCCGTTGAAGGCCTGGGCAAGCTGCGCGCCGTGTTCGCCAACAAGGGCAGCGTGACGGCCGGCAACAGCTCGCAGACGTCGGACGGCTCGGGCGCGCTGATCCTGGTGTCGGAGAAGATCCTCAAGCAGTTCAACCTGGTGCCGCTGGCGCGCTTCGTGTCGTTTGCGGTGCGCGGTGTGCCGCCGGAGATCATGGGCATTGGTCCGAAGGAAGCGATTCCTGCGGCGCTGAAGGCGGGTGGCCTGACGCAAGATCAGCTCGACTGGATCGAGCTGAACGAAGCGTTTGCCGCGCAGTCCCTGGCTGTGATTCAGGACCTGGGCCTGGACACTAGCAAGATCAACCCGCTGGGCGGCGCGATCGCGCTGGGCCACCCGCTGGGCGCGACCGGTGCCATTCGTGCGGCCACCGTTGTGCACGGCCTGCGCCGTCGCAACCTGAAGTACGGGATGGTGACGATGTGCGTCGGCACCGGCATGGGCGCAGCGGGCATTTTCGAACGCATGTGACCCCACGTCAGGGGGAAGGATTAGGTTCTTCCCCCTGCTTGTAAATCGCCCGTCTCACCACGCATGATTGCGCAGGCGCGCACAGCACTACAGAACAAGCGCGCCGAAGAGTGCGGCCCGGCCACCGGGCACGCCCATAGAAGCGGAACCACGATTCCGCAACAGAGGAGACACACCACCGGGTCACCGGCGGTGCACCAAGGAGGGCGCAATGGGAGACACGATTGTGTTGACCGACGCGGCATGCGACATGCCGCGGCGGGTGATCGATCAACTGGGTTTGGGCGTCGTGCCGTTCCGCATTCGCGCGGGCGAGCTGTTTGTGGAAGACCGCCGCGACGAGGCGGCCCTGCCGCAGCTCTATCGCAAGTACCTCGTCGACAAGCAGGACCACTACGCCGAATCGATCCCGCTGCTGGAGCGCGAGATCGAAGACTTCCTGCTCAAGCATGTGGTCACGCAGCACGATCGCGCCTTGCTGCTGACGATCGCCAGCTCGCGCAGCCAGTTCTACAGTCATGCCACCGGCGCGGTGGTCGGCACCACGGCGAAGAGTTTCAAGCCGCGCAAGGACGCCGGCCGCTCGGGCCTGTTCGAACTGACGGTGGTGGACACCGGCGCCATCGGCCCCGGCCAGGCGCTGATGGTGCACGAGGCCGCGCGCATGCTGCGCGAAGGCGCCGAGGTGCGCGACGTGGTCAACGTGATCGAGAACCGCCTGCGCGATGCCTCGCATGTTTACCTCGTGCCCGACGAGCTGCTGTACATGTACACGCGTGCCAAGCAGAAGGGTGAGAAGAGCATCACGTGGGGCCGCTACATGATGGGCACGGCGTTCAACGTGCGCCCGCTCATCCATATGCATCGCGGTGAGACCGAAGCGATTGCCAAGGTGCGTGGCTCTGAAGAGGGCATCCGCCGCCTGCTCGCGCATGTCGAAACCATGATCGCCGAGGAGCGACTGGCCACGCCGGTGGTAGCGATCACGTATTCCGGTTCGCTCGACACCGTGCGCCGCATGGAGCCGGTGCAAGCACTGATGCGAACCGCGCAGGACCACGGTGTGGAAGTGCTGCTCGCGCCGATGAGCCTGACCGTGGCGTTGAACGTGGGGGCCAACGCGTTCTCCGTCGGCTATCTGTCTGATTCACCCGTGCCGATTTAGTCGCCGCACGGGCTCTTACCCTGGAGTACTCATGTCGATTCGTACCGAGACCGCAGACGGCGTCCTCACCCTCACCTTCGACCGTCTGGACCGCAAGAATGCCATCACTGCCGCGATGTACCAGACGCTGGCGGATGCCCTGGTGGCCGCCGAGACCGATCCCGCCATCCGCGTGATCGTGCTGGCGGGCCACGAGAGCGTGTTCACGGCCGGCAACGATCTCGAAGATTTCATGAAGAACCCGCCCAAGGACGAGAACGCGCCGGTGCACCAGTTCCTCAAGGCGATCAGCACGGCCACCAAGCCGCTGATTGCCTCGGTGAGCGGCGCGGCCGTCGGCGTGGGCACGACGATGCTGCTGCATTGCGATCTCGTGTATGCCTCCGACACCGCCAAGCTGTCGATGCCGTTCGCGCAACTCGGCCTGTGCCCGGAAGCCGCATCGAGCCTGCTGTTGCCGCAACTGGCCGGCTATCACCGCGCGGCGGACAAGCTGCTCTTCGGCGAGCCCTTTGATGCGAACGAGGCACGCGAGCTGGGCCTCGTCAATCGCGTGCTGCCCGCCGGCGAGCTGGATGCCTTCGTGCGCACGCAGGCGCGCAAGCTGACGCTGCTGCCGCCCGCTTCGCTGCGTGCAACCAAGCGCCTGATGAAGGAGGGCGCCATGCCGCAGATCGCCGCGCGCATGTCGCTGGAAGGCAAGCAGTTCGGCGAGATGCTGCGTGCGCCGGAAGCGCGCGAGGCGTTCACCGCGTTCTTCGAGAAGCGCCGCCCGGACTTCTCCAAGTTCAACTGAGCAGGCATCTGCGTGCAAAAGAAAACCCGGCCTCGGCCGGGTTTTTTGTTGGGCGTTGCCGATTCAGAGCGCAGGCAGTTCGCGCGGCTTGCGGCTCTCGTCGGTCGCCACGTAGGTGAGGGTGGCTTCCGTGACTTTGACAGTGGCGTGGCGGCCGTTGCTGCCCATGCGCTGCGCATAGACCTCCACGTCTACAGTGATCGACGTGCGGCCCGTCTTGACCACGTTGGCGTAGAAGCTCACGAGGTCGCCCACGTACACCGGCTGCTTGAAGACGAACGAGTTGACCGCGACCGTGGCCACGCGCCCATTGGCGCGCACCACCGCCGGGATCGATCCCGCAATGTCGACCTGCGACATGATCCAGCCGCCGAACACGTCGCCATGGACGTTGGCGTCGGCGGGCATCGGCATGACGCGCACGGCGGGCTGCTTGTCGGCGGGCAGCTTGACGTTCTCAGTGGTGGCTTGGGGTTCGGACATGATGATGCAGGGCAGCATTGAGGCGGGAACGGACCCCGGCCAGGAAGCGTGCGGCGAACCAGGGTGATCGGTGGGAGAATACACAATCCGCCATTTTATTGCACCGCACATGCGCCGCTTTCCCGCCTCTTCCGAACCGCCTCCGCCGGGGGGACCCCGCGGCGACTGGCGCACCATCAGGAGCCTGCTGCCGTACCTGCTCGCTTACAAATGGCGCGTGGCGCTGGCGCTGTCGTTCCTGATCGCCGCCAAGGTCGCCAACCTGGGCGTGCCGATGGTCATGAAGCGGCTGATCGACGCGATGAACGTGTCGCCCTCCGACCCGCGTGCGCTGCTGGTCGTGCCGGTGGGCATCATCATCGGATACGGGTTGCTGCGGCTGTCGACGTCGCTGTTTTCGGAGCTGCGCGAAATCCTGTTCTCCAAGGTGACGGAGAGCTCGGTGCGCACGCTCGCGCTCCAGGTGTTCCGCCATCTGCATGCGCTGTCGCTGCGGTTTCATCTGGAGCGCCAGACCGGCGGCATGAGCCGCGACATCGAACGCGGCACACGCGGCATCCAGTCGCTCATCTCGTACTCGCTCTACAGCATTCTCCCGACGCTCGTCGAGGTCGGTCTCGTCATCACGTACTTCTTCGTGAAATACGACGTCTGGTTCGCGCTCATCACGTTCTGCGCGCTGGTGAGCTACATCGTGTTTACCGTGACGGTGACGAACTGGCGCACGCACTTCCGCCGCAAGATGAACGAGCTCGATTCGCGCGCCAACCAGAAGGCGATCGATTCGCTGCTGAACTTCGAGACGGTCAAGTACTTCGGCAACGAAGAGTACGAAGCACGCCGCTACGACGAGAACCTGCTGAACTATCGCACTGCCGCTATTCGCTCACAGCGTTCGTTGTCGATCCTGAACTTCGGTCAGCAGTTCATCGTGGCCACGGCGCTGATCCTGATCCTGTATCGCGCCACACAAGGCGTGGCGGCCGGGCACATGACGCTGGGTGACCTCGTGCTGGTCAATACGCTGATGCTGCAGATCTACATTCCGCTCAACTTCCTGGGCGTGATCTACCGCGAACTGAAGCAGGCCGTGACCGACATGGACCGCATGTTCCACCTGCTGCAGACCAACCGCGAGGTGGCCGACAAGCCTGACGCGCCGCCGCTGGCCGTGCACGCCGGTGAAGTCCGCTTCGCGCATGTCGACTTCAGCTACGAGGCCAAGCGGCAGATTCTGTTCGATGTCGACTTCACCATCCCGGCCGGCACGACGACGGCGGTGGTGGGGCAGAGCGGCTCGGGCAAGTCGACGCTCGCGCGTTTGCTGTTCCGTTTCTACGACGTCACATCCGGCGCGATCGAGATCGACGGCCAGGATTTGCGCGACGTCACGCAATCGAGCGTGCGCGCGGCCATCGGCATCGTTCCGCAAGACACGGTGCTCTTCAACGACAGCATCTACTACAACATCGCCTACGGACGCCCCGATGCCTCCCGCGAAGAGGTGATCGAGGCCGCCCGCGCCGCGCAGATCCACCACTTTGTCGAATCGCTGCCCGACGGCTACGACACTCAGGTCGGCGAGCGTGGGCTGAAGCTCTCCGGAGGCGAGAAGCAGCGCGTGGCCATCGCACGCACGTTGCTCAAGCGTCCGCCGATTCTCGTGTTCGACGAGGCCACTTCCGCGCTGGATTCGCGCACCGAGCATGCCATCCAGGAAGAGCTGATGAGCCTGGCGCAGAACCACACCACGCTGGTGATCGCGCACCGGCTGTCCACCATCGTGCGCGCGCACCAGATTCTGGTGATGGAGCACGGCCGCATCATCGAGCGTGGCACGCATGAATCGCTGTTGCGCGCAGAAGGGCGCTACGCGCAGATGTGGCGCATGCAGGCGCGCGAGCCTGAGCGCGAACCGGAGGCGGCCGCCTGACGCTTACATCGCGGCCTGCGCCGCGTGGAAGTTGGCAGCAACTCGCTGGCGCAGGTAATCCTCCGCGCTGATCGGCGCGTACCGGCCCGATGGGCTTTCGATCATCACATCGCGGTTGGCCTGGCAGAAGAACGCCAGGCTGTAGCGCGAGCCCTGATACTCGTGCGGCAGCGGGTTGCGCACGCGGTGGAAGTTCGACGGCAGCTGATCGTCGCTCCAGCGCATCAGCATGTCGCCGATATTGCAGGTGATGATGTCGTCGGCGGGTTCGATGCTGGTCCACTGCTGGCCGTCCATCTCCTTGCCCGGACAGAGTTGCAAGCCGCCCTGGCCGGCGCGCTGGAACAGCAGCGTCAGGCAATCGAAATCCGTATGTGCCCCCGCACGCCAGAGGCCGCTCGCCACGGACGGGTCGGTCGGAAAGTAGTGCAGCAGGCGCAGCGTGCTCTGATAGGTCGCGCTGGACGGGTCGTGCGCGCGGGTAAAGAAATCGGCATCGAAGCCAAGCTTGTCGGCAAAGCAGGACAGCACCCGCATCCCCACCTGCCAGCACTGCGTTTCGAAGGCCAGCATGGCGGCACGAAAGCCCGGCAGCTCGTCTTCACTCGGCCAGAGCGGCGCCATGTGCGGCAGCGTGATCTGATACGACTCCTTCTGGTCTTGCGTGCCCGTGGAGGGGCGCACCTGTGCACGGCTTTCCCAACCGCTGTTCAGCGCGCGCTGCAGCGGGTACTGCGCCTTGACGCCGTCCGGCAGCGCGAAGAAGCGTTGCGCCATGTCGAACGCGTCTTGCATCTGTGTCAGCGCAATGCCGTGGTTGACCAACTGGAAGAAGCCGACGTCCGTGGCAGCCGCCCAGAGTTCGTCGGCGATCTGCGCGCGGCGGGCATCGAAGTCGGACAGGTCGATGCGGCGAATTTCCCGCGTCTGCGTTTCCGAACCCAGGCCGCCCATGCGGGCTTCCTTGTCGAGTTCGGCGAGTGTGTGGGGCAAGGTGGCGAGCGTGCTCATGTGGGCTCCGTGCAAAAGACAGGTCGATGAATGTCGGACCAGGAGCCGCAAGACCATGCGCAGAAGCGGTGGCGGTGTCTTGAAGTTCCAACGGCGCGCAGGCCAACCCGTGCCTCAGGGGCTCGGTGGGCCTGTTCCGACTTCAAGAGCAATTCCCGGCCAGCCGACAGGGTGTGTGCGGCTGGTGAACGCTTCTACTCTTGCCGGCCATCAATGCAAGGTTCAGGCCAACACCCAACGCGCGCGTGGTGCGCTGAGGTTTGCCTTTGCATGCACCATAGAGGGAAATCAAGCACTGTTGGTGGGCGCGCCGCGCACTGTGCTGGCGTGTTGATGCGGTGCATTCGCGCAGGCGTACGCCACCGAGGCAGATGGTATGGAAGTTGCAAAACACCGAGCGAGAGTAGAAGCGTTCACTGCCGCGTGAAGTGTCGTCTGGCACTTCGGGTCGATCAGCGCGGCAGCCGGAAATTGCTCTTGAAAGCCGCGCCTGCGCGTCCGGTTCTCCGGCGCATGGCCGTGCCTTCATGACGCAATGTCCGGCATCCATCGAACCGCGCGGGCTCTCATGACGGCATTGCCGCGGGCGTGTTGAACGATCGCTCAAACCGCGCCCCGCCATGAAACCTCGCTTCTTGCCTCGCCGCCTGTTCCGTCGATCCTTTGGGCTGGCAGTGGCAGCCATTGCCACCATTTGCTGGTCTGCCAGCGCCTTCGCACTCGACAAGGTCGTCTTTCTCACCTCCTGGTATGCCCAGGCCGAACATGGCGGCTTCTATCAGGCGGTCGCCACGGGCCTCTACAAGAAGTACGGTCTCGACGTGCAGATCCGCATGGGCGGGCCGCAGGTCAACGGCATGCAGATCCTGACCAGCGGGCAGGCGGATTTTCTGATGGGCTACGACTTGCAAGTGCTCAAGAGCGTTGAGCAGGGCGTGCCCGTCACCACCGTGGGCGCCTCCATGCAGACCGACCCGCAAGGCATGATGACCCATGAAGACGTCAAGAGCCTGGCCGACCTGAAGACGCGCACCATCCTCGTCTCCACCTCGGGCCGCACGACATGGTGGCCGTGGCTCAAGGGCAAGTACAAGCTGGATGAGTCCCAGTCGCGCGTCTATACGTTCAACCTGCAGCCGTTCTTTGCCGACCCGAAATCTGCGCAGCAGGCGTATGCCTCGTCCGAGCTGTTCAGTGCCGACAAGGCCGGCGTGAAGACGCACTTCTTCCTGTTTGCCGACGATGGCTACCCGCCGTACGGCACCACGATCGTCACGATGGACAAGACCATCAAGGACAAGCCCGACCTCGTGGCCCGCTTCGTGCGCGCATCGATGGAAGGCTGGAAGAGCTACCTGTCCGACCCCGCGCCCGCCAATGCACTCATCAAGCGCGACAACCCCAACATGAAGGACGACCAGCTCCTGTACGGGCTGGAAAAGCTCAAGCAATTTCACATGATCACCGGCGGCGATGCTGCCACGCAGGGCATTGGCGTCATGACCGACGGGCGTTGGAAGCAGACGCGCGACTTCATGGTCAACGCGGGCTTGCTGAAGGCCGATGTGGACTGGAAGCGCGCCTACACCACGCAGTTCGTCAAAGACCTGAAGGTGATGCCGTGAGTGCCTCATTGCTTCCGCAATCGCAATCGCAACCGATGTCGGGCCAAGGAGATCGCCATGTCGCTCACGTTTCGTAGCAATCGGACAGCGCCGGCATCGCATGGCGGTGGACAGCCCCCACTGGACGGCGAGCGCACGAGCCATGCGCCGGTGCTGTTCGCCAACCAGGTCGAGAAGACGTATCCGAACGGCACCGTGGCGCTTGAGCGGGTGAAGCTCGCCATCCAGCCGGGCGAGTTCGTCTCGCTGCTGGGGCCGTCCGGTTGCGGCAAGAGCACGTTGCTCAAGCTGTTCGCCGGGCTGGAGCAACCATCGGCCGGCCATGTGCGCTGGTGGGGCGGGCCGACGCTCGCGGCTGGCATCGGCGCGCCGGGCCGCACGCTGGCGATGGTGTTCCAGGAGGCCACGCTGATGCCCTGGGCCAAGGTGGCCGATAACGCCCGCCTGCCGCTCGACCTCGCGCGCATGCCGCGCACCGAAGCCGACGAGCGCGTGCGGCGTGCGCTGGCGCTGGTGGGGTTGGGCCAGTTCGGGCAGGTGTATCCGCGCGAACTGTCCGGCGGCATGCAGATGCGCGTGTCGATCGCCCGCGCGCTCGCAACGCATCCGGATCTGTTGCTGATGGACGAACCCTTCGGCGCGCTGGACGAGTTCACGCGCAACAAGCTCGATGCCGATCTGCGCGCGCTGTGGGCCGAACGCGGCCTGACGGTGGTGTTCGTCACGCACAGCATCTACGAGGCGGTCTACCTGTCGAGCCGCGTGATCGTGATGGCGGCGCGCCCCGGCCGAGTGATCGCCGATGTGCCGATCGAAGGGCCGGCCGTGCGCGACGAAGCGTTTCGCGTATCACCGGCCTTCATGCAGACCTGTGCGCAGTTGTCGGCCTTGCTTGCGCAAGCCAACACCGGCGTGCCCGTCGTCGATTGACCTGGGAGTTCATCATGCATTCACCACTGTTGTCGCGTCCTGCCGTGCAGCGGGTAGCCGCACCGCTCGCGGTGGGCGTTGTGCTGCTGCTTGTGTGGCAAGCCGTTTGCGTGGCGTTTGAAGTGCCACCGTATCTCGTGCCGTCGCCGGCGGCCATCGGCAAGACCCTTGTTGAAGACTGGTCGCTTTTGGCCGGCTCGTTGTGGGTGACGCTGCAGATCACGCTCCTGGCGTTTGCCCTGGCCGTGGTGTGCGGCACCGTGGCGGCCTTTCTGTTTGTGCAGAGCCGGTTGATCGAAGCGAGCTTGTTTCCGTATGCGATTCTGTTGCAGGTCACGCCCGTCGTTGCCATCGCGCCGCTGATCATCATCTGGGTCAAGCAGCCGACGCTGGCGCTCGTCATCTGCGCGACGCTGGTGGCGGTGTTCCCCATCATCTCCAACACCGTGCTGGGGCTGCGCAGCGTCAACCCGGGGCTGGCCAACCTGTTTCGCATCAACCGCGCAAGCCGGTGGGATACGCTGGTTCGCCTGCGCATTCCGAGTGCATTGCCCTATTTCTTCGGCGGCCTGCGCATTTCATGCGGGCTGGCGCTGATCGGTGCGGTGGTCGCCGAATTCGTGGCGGGCACGGGCGGCACGGGCGCGGGGCTGGCCTACCAGATTCTGCAAGCCGGTTTTTCGCTGAACATTCCACGTCTGTTTGCGGCGCTGTTTCTGATTACGCTGACGGGCATTGCGCTGTTCGCGATCATGGTTGCGCTGTCGCGGCTGACGTTGTCCCACTGGCATGAAAGCGAGCTTGCATGACACAGCCTATCGAACCCTCGCTCCTCATTCGCAATGCGGCGGCCATCCTCACCGGGCAGGATGCGCGGGCAGGACATGCCGAGCGCACCGCCGGGCCGGATATCCGCGTGGCCGGCGGCAAGATCGAAGCCATCGGCCATCTGCCGCCACGGCCTGGCGAGCGCGTCATGGATGCGACCGACTGCGTGGTGTACCCAGCGTGGATCAACACGCATCACCACCTGTTTCAGTCGCTGCTCAAGGGCGAGCCGCTTGGCTTGAATCTGACGCTCACGCCATGGCTGGGTGCGACGCCCTATCGGTTTCGTGCGGCGTTCGATGAGCACACCTTCCGCCTGGCGGCCCGCATCGGCCTGATCGAACTCGTGCGCAGTGGCTGCGGCACGGTGGCGGACCACAATTACCTCTACTACCCCGGCATGCCGTTTGACAGTTCGGCGATCCTCTTTGAAGAGGCCGAAGCGCTGGGCCTGCGCTTCGTGTTGTGCCGTGGCGGAGCCACGCGCACGCGCGGGCTGGAGAGCGCCTTGCCGCAGGCCTTGCGCCCCGAAACGCTCGACGCCTTCCTGGCCGACTGCGAGCGGCTGACGGCGCGCTACCACCAGACCGGTCCGGATGCCATGCGCCGCGTGGCGATGGCACCCACCACGCCGCTGTATTCGATGGCACCCGAGGAATTGCGCACCTGCGCACGCACCGCGCGCCGCCTGGGGATTCGCCTGCACAGCCACCTTTCGGAAACGGTCGAATACCAGAATGCGGCGGCAATCGCGCATGGCGCCACACCCGTGGCCTTCTGTGCGGAATACGAATGGAGCGGCCCCGATGTCTGGTTCGCGCATCTGGTCAAACTCAGCCCCGCGGAGATCCGCATGCTCGGTGAGACCCGCACGGGTATCGCCCATTGCCCCCAAAGCAACGGCCGGCTTGGCAGCGGCATTGCCGACATACCCGCGCTGGAAGCGGCTGGCGTGCCGGTGTCGATCGGGGTGGATGGCGCCGCCTCCAACGAGGCCGCCGACATGATTTCCGAAACCCACGCCGCCTGGCTGATGCAGCGCGCACGACGCGGCGAGCTGGCGCGTGCGCAATCGGAGGGTGGCAGTATGGAAGGCGGTGCGGATGCCGCGCGCATCGAAGACGTGGTGCGGTGGGGAACCGCTGGCGGCGCGGCCGTGCTCGGCCTGGATGGCATCGGCACCCTCGTACCGGGCCAGGTTGCTGACTTAGCGGTCTACCGGCTGGATGATCCGCGCTACTTCGGCCTGCACGACCTGGCGATTGCGCCGGTGGCCAGCGGTGGCCGGCCGGCGTTGCGGGCGTTGCTGGTGGGTGGGCGCGTCATCGCGCAGGACGATGCCATTCCCGGCGTCGATCTTGCCGAGTTAAGCGCGCAGGCCCGCGCCGCCGTCGGGCAACTCAAGCAGCGTGCCGAGAGGATGGCCGCCTGAGGTTGCCGGCGCTTAAAATACCCTTCCAGCAGGCGCCCGAACGCGGCGCTACCGACACCGCGCGGAAGGGGGCGCAAGGCGATGGAACTCAAATGGCTGGAAGACTTCATCAGCCTGGCGGAAACGCGCAGCTTTTCGCGCTCGGCCGAATTGCGGCACGTCACGCAGCCGGCGTTCTCGCGCCGTATTCAGTCGCTTGAAGCGTGGCTGGGCAATGAGCTGATCGACCGATCAAGCTACCCGACGCGCCTGACGACCGCGGGGGAGGTCTTCTACGAGCAGGCGCTTGCCATGCTCGCGCAGGTGAGCGAGACGCGCGCGCTGATGCGCGGCCAGCGGCCGGCCAGCGCCTCGACGATCGACTTTGCGGTGCCGCATACGCTGTCGCTCACGTTCTTTCCGGGGTGGCTTGCCGAGGTGGAGGAGAAGGTCGGCAAGCTGCAATGCCGGCTGCGCGCGCTCAACGTGCACGATGCGGTGATGACGCTGGTGGAAGGCGGCTGCGATCTCGTCATGGTCTATCACCATGCGCGACAGATGATCCAACTCGACCCGACGCGCTACGACATGCTGGTGCTGGGTACCGAGCGGCTCTCGCCATTTTCCAAGCCCGATGCGAACGGTCGTCCGATTTACCGGCTGGCGCCCGCCGCCCGCAAGCCGATTGCGTATCTCAGCTATACGCCCAATGCGTTCCTGGGCCGCATGGTCGATGTGCTGCTGGAGAACTCGCCGGTGGCGCCGTTGCTCGACAAGTGCTACGAAACCGACATGGCCGAGGCGCTCAAGGTGATGGCGCTGGCCGGGCACGGCGTGGCATTCCTGCCCGAGAGCGCGGTGCGGGACGACGTGGCAGCCGGCCGCCTCGTGCGTGCGGAAGGCAAGGGCGGCGGGACGTTGTCGATCGAGATGGAAATCCGGCTCTATCGCGAGCATCCGCAAAACGGCACACCTGACCGCAGGCACCCGCAATCCAAGCACAAGCGCGAGTTGATCGACACGTTGTGGAGCGTGCTGGCGGGCTGAGCGGGGTGCCTGCATGCCACCGGAAGGTTATGCGCAAGACGCATAACCCGATGTAAAAACGGCATTGGATTTCAATCTGGCGGGTCCCTAAGCTGGCGAGCATTTTGTGGGACCGCACATTCCCAAACCAGGGACCTTACCGAGGTCCAAAACAGGAAGCCAGCCATGTCCAATGTCGCATCTCCGTCGACACTCCAGCATTCCATCCCGTCCTATCTGCCGGCCGATAACCTCGGCCCGTGGGGCATCTATCTGCAGCAGGTCGATCGGGTTACCCCCTACCTCGGCTCGCTCGCACGCTGGGTCGAAACCCTCAAGCGCCCCAAGCGCGCGCTGATCGTCGATGTGCCCATCCAGATGGATGACGGCAGCATCGCCCACTACGAGGGCTATCGCGTGCAGCACAACACCTCGCGCGGCCCGGGCAAGGGCGGTGTGCGTTTCCACCAGGACGTGACGCTGTCGGAAGTGATGGCCCTGTCCGCCTGGATGTCGGTAAAGAACGCGGCCGTGAACGTGCCGTACGGCGGTGCCAAGGGCGGTATCCGCGTCGACCCGCGCAAGCTGTCTTCCGGTGAGCTGGAGCGCCTGACGCGCCGCTACACCAGCGAGATCGGCATCATCATCGGCCCGAACAAGGACATCCCGGCACCGGACGTGAACACCAACGCGCAGATCATGGCGTGGATGATGGACACGTACTCCATGAACGAAGGCGCCACCGCCACCGGCGTGGTGACCGGCAAGCCGATCGCACTGGGCGGCAGCCTGGGCCGTCGTGAGGCCACCGGCCGCGGCGTGTTCGTGGTCGGCAGCGAAGCCGCACGCAACCTCGGCATCGACGTCAAGGGCGCGCGCGTGGTGGTGCAGGGCTTCGGCAATGTGGGCAGCGTGGCCGCCAAGCTGTTCCATGATGCCGGCGCAAAGATCATCGCCGTGCAGGATCACAAGGGCATCGTGTTCAACGGCAACGGCCTGGATGTCGACGCGCTCATCCAACACGTCGACCACAACGGCAGCGTGGCCGGCTTTGCCGCCGAGACTGTCTCGCAAGACGATTTCTGGGCGCTGGACTGCGAATTCCTGATCCCGGCCGCACTGGAAGGCCAGATCACCGCCAAGAACGCGCCCCACATCAAGGCAAAGATTGTCGTCGAAGGTGCAAACGGCCCGACGACGCCCGAGGCGGACGACATCCTGCGCGACAAGGGCACGCTGGTCTGCCCCGACGTGATTGCCAACGCCGGCGGCGTGACGGTCAGCTATTTCGAGTGGGTGCAGGATTTCTCGAGCTTCTTCTGGACCGAAGACGAGATCAACCAGCGCCTGGTACGGATCATGCAAGACGCCTTCCGCGCCATCTGGCAGGTGGCTCAGGACAACAAGGTAACCCTGCGGACGGCGGCGTTCATCATCGCCTGTACGCGGATTCTGCAGGCCCGCCAAGAGCGCGGTCTGTACCCCTGATCGGCGACGCGTCGATCAATTCCGGCGCGGCGCTCCACCAGGGCGCTGCTCCGGTCTATCGCGTCGCCGCCGATCAGGCGGTCATGCGCGACGGTTGAAGCAAGCCGGTGTCCATGAGGAGAACCATAACGTTCCGGGGCACCGCACCATGAAAAGCGCGGCAGCGTCAACGATGCTGCCGCGCTTTCCATCCTCAAGTCGGGTTCGTGTAAGCGACAGAGAGCGCACATCGGGCGGACTTTTTTCCCTTGGTTTTCCTTAGCAAACAGACGGTCATCCGCTCAAGCCATCGGGCATGCCTGCCGATTGTGTTGGGCGCTTCGATGATCCGCATCGCGTGTATTTTCCGGTTTTTCGGAAAAGCACAACGTAAGGTGTCCGGTTGCTCGGAAAGCGTGGTTGCGGCAGGGTCCGCGCCAGAGGAAAAACTCCGTTGGATTCAACGATTTAGTGGCAACACCAATACTGTCGCCAAACGTTTTTTGGTACAGTCCCGTCTTTCTCTTTCATGGTCAAAAGGAGACTTTCATGAACCTCGCCAAACTGGCAACTGTGCTTGCTGCCGTTGGTGTCGCTGTTGGTACGTTCGGCGGCGCTGCGCACGCTGAAGAGCTGACTGGCACGCTGAAGAAGATCAAAGACACCGGCACCATCACGCTGGGTGTACGCGATTCGTCGATTCCGTTCAGCTACAACGTGGGCGGTGTCCGCACGATCGGCTATTCGTACGACGTTGCCACCAAGATTGCTGAGGACGTGAAGAAGCAACTCGGCCTGAAAGATCTGAAGGTCAACGAGATCCCGGTCACCTCGCAGAACCGCATCACGCTGCTGCAGAACGGCACCATCGACCTGGAGTGCGGCTCGACCACGAACAACCTCGAGCGCCAGAAGCAGGCTGCCTTCACGAACACCATCTTCATCATCGGCACGCGCATCATGGTGAAGAAGGATTCGGGCATCAAGGATTGGGCTGACCTGAAGGGCAAGAACGTCGTGACCACCGCCGGCACGACGTCCGAGCGCCTGCTGCGCAAGATGAACGACGAAAAGCAGCTGGGCATGAACATCATCAGCACGAAGGATCATGGCCAATCGTTCCTGACGCTGGAATCGGGCCGCGCTGTTGCGTTCATGATGGACGACGCGCTGCTGTACGGCGAGCGCGCCAAGGCCAAGAACCCGGCTGACTGGGTGGTTGTGGCCAAGCCGCAATCGCGTGAGGCCTATGGCTGTATGGTTCGCAAGGACGACAAGCCGTTCAAGGCCCTGGCCGACAAGACCATCGCCGGCATGATGAAGGACGGCACGATCGCTGCCGAATACAAGAAGTGGTTCGAGCAACCGGTTCCGCCCAAGGGCGTGAACATGGAGTTCCCGCTGTCGGACGACATGAAGGCGCTGATCAAGAACCCGAACGACAAGGCTCTTGACTGATCGGCTCCCTCAACGAGCCTGACATAAGCGTCATCGAAACGGAAGGCAAAGGCCGGTCAACAGGTCCTGTTCCTTCCGTTTCTTTTTGAGGGGAACCATCATGAATTACCACTGGAACTGGGGCGTCTTCTTTACTGAAGCCGCCCAGAATCAGACCTATCTCGACTGGCTGCTGGCGGGGTTGAAGACCACCGTCACACTCGGTCTCTCCGCCTGGATCATCGCGCTCATCATCGGCTCCGTACTCGGCGTGCTGCGTACCGTTCCGAACAAGTGGCTGTCGGGTTTTGCCGCTGCCTACGTGGAACTGTTCCGCAACATTCCGCTGATCGTGCAGCTCTTCATCTGGTACTTCGTCATGCCTGAACTCGTGCCGGGCGGCGACTACATCAAGCAGATGAACCCCGCCACGGCGATGTTCCTGAGCGCGATGCTGTGTCTCGGTACCTTTACCGCGGCGCGTGTTTGCGAACAGGTGCGCTCGGGCATCAACTCGCTGCCGCGTGGTCAGCGCAACGCGGGCCTGGCAATGGGCTTCACGCTGGCACAGACCTATCGCTACGTGATGCTGCCGATGGCGTTCCGCATCATCGTGCCGCCGCTCACGTCGGAATTCCTGAACATCTTCAAGAACTCCGCCGTGGCATCGACCATCGGCTTGCTCGAGCTTGCCGCGCAGGGCCGCCAGCTGGTGGACTACACCGCGCAGCCGTACGAGTCGTTCATCGCCGTGACGCTGATGTACATGCTGATCAACCTGACCGTAATGGGCCTGATGCGCTGGGTGGAAGCACGCTCCCGCCTGCCAGGCTTCATTGGTGGCAAGTAATCGAGGCGAGGACACTTCATGGCTTATCACTTCGATTTTTCGTCCATCAACGCCGACAACATGCGCGTGCTCGGCGAGGGCATGCTGCTCTCGCTGGAGATCACGGGCACGGCCATCCTGGTCGGCATCGTCTGGGGCACGCTGCTGGCGATGATGCGCCTGTCGGGCATCCGGGCGCTGCAGCTGTTCGGGCAGGCGTATGTGAACCTCTTCCGCTCCATCCCGCTGGTGATGGTGCTGTTGTGGTTCTTCCTGATCGTGCCGCAGGTGCTGCAGAAAATCTTCAACCTGTCGCCGGCCACCGACATGCGCATGACGTCCGCGCTGGTCGCCTTCGCGCTGTTCGAGGCGGCGTACTACTCGGAGATCATCCGTGCCGGTATCCAGAGCGTGTCGCGCGGGCAGATGTTCGCGGCGTATGCGATGGGTATGACGTACGGACAGGCGATGCGCCTGGTGATCCTGCCGCAGGCGTTCCGCAACATGATTCCGCTGCTGCTCACCCAGGCGATCGTCCTGTTCCAGGATACGTCGCTGGTGTATGTGAGCGCGCTGTCGGACTTCTTTACGCAGGCGTACAACATTGGTGAGCGCGACGGCCGTATCGTCGAGCTGCTGCTGTTTGCCGGCCTGTGCTATTTCGTGATCTGCTTCGGCGCCTCCGTGCTGGTGAAGCGACTTCAGAAGAAGGTGACCCAATGATCGAGATCAAGAACGTTTCCAAGTGGTACGGCAGCTTCCAGGTGCTGACCGATTGCACCACCAGCGTGAAGAAGAGCGAGGTGGTGGTGGTGTGCGGCCCGTCGGGTTCGGGCAAGTCCACGCTGATCAAGACCGTTAACGCGCTGGAGCCGTTCCAGAAGGGCGAGATTCTCGTTGACGGCACCTCGGTGGGCGCCAAGGGCACCAATCTGCCGAAGCTGCGTTCGCGCGTGGGCATGGTGTTCCAGAACTTCGAGCTGTTCCCACACCTGTCGATTACCGACAACCTGACGATCGCGCAGCAGAAGGTGCTGGGCCGCTCCAAGGACGAGGCGACCGCCAAGGGCCTGAAGTACCTGGAGCGTGTGGGCCTGAAGGCGCACGCTGCCAAGTACCCGGGCCAGCTGTCGGGCGGTCAGCAGCAGCGCGTGGCCATTGCCCGTGCGCTGTCAATGGACCCGATCTGCATGCTGTTCGATGAGCCGACCTCCGCGCTGGATCCGGAAATGGTCAACGAAGTGCTCGACGTGATGGTGGAGCTGGCCAAGGAAGGCATGACCATGATGTGCGTGACCCACGAAATGGGTTTCGCCCGCAAGGTCGCCAACCGCGTGATCTTCATGGATCAGGGTCGCATTGTCGAGGATTGCGAGAAGGAAGAATTCTTCGGCAACATCAACGCTCGCTCGGATCGCGCCAAGCAATTCCTGTCGAAGATCCTGTCGCACTGAGCGCAGGTTCCAGGCGAAAAAAACCGCTCCGGGGTGTAGCTCACCTCGGAGCGGTTTTTTATTGGGCGACAATCGCGTCAGGTGCAGGCCGTGTTGGCTGCGTTGGCGATCTGCACGGCTTCCGGAATCGGCACCTTGGTCGCCATGGTGGCCTGCCCCGATTCGAACATCAGCAATTCGCCGGGCACGAACTGGGTCCAGACCTCGTTGTCGGTGAGCGGCGCGGTGGCGATCACGGCCACGCGGTCGGCGGGCGTGGTGTATTTGGCAAAGTCGATCGTCATGTCGGCGTCGATCAAATGCGCTGTCGAAAACGGCCACTGCCGCACGATGTAATACAGCCGCGTCGAGCAATGCGCGAACTGCGCCTGGCCGTTGCACAGCAGGAAGTTGAACACGCCGTAGCGGGTGATCTCCTTGGTGATGTCTGACAGCGCGTAGAACAGCTCGTTGAGCGGCGGCTGCGACCCCGGAAAGCGCTTGCGCAGCGACTGCATGATGAAGCAGAAGGCGAGTTCGCTATCGGTGTCGCCCACGGGCTGATAGACGCCCGAGAGAAACGGCGAGAAGTTCTTCAGATCGCCGTTGTGGGCAAAGATCCAGTGCCGTCCCCACAGCTCGCGCATGAACGGGTGGCAGTTTTCCAGCCGCACCGTGCCCTGCGTCGCCTTGCGAATGTGCGAGATGACGTTCTTGGATTTGATCGGGTAGCGCTTGACCAGATCGGCCACCGGCGAGGTGCCGGCCGACTGGTTGTCGATGAAGAGGCGGCAGGCCTTGTCTTCGAAGAAGGCGACGCCGAAGCCGTCAGCATGATGGTCGGTCACGCCACCGCGCGCGGCGAACCCGGTGAACGAGAACGTCACATCGGTTGGTTCGGCGCAGTTCATGCCCAGCAGCTGGCACATGGTGGGGAAAAAGTCGGATGCAATAAAATAAGCATTATCCCGCCGGCTGCCGGGGGTGCCAAGCGCCTTGCCGAGGCAGCGCCGCCTGCAGCCGCTGGCCGTTGCGCTCACGCCGCACCGCGCCCGGTTTGGCATCAAATGCAGCCATTCGAACGACGCTCAATTGGACTCACCCAGGAATCCATTCCCATGAATTCGTATCGCATCGCCGTGATCCCCGGAGACGGGATCGGCAAGGAAGTCGTTCCGGAAGGCCTGCGTGTGCTTGATGTGGCGGCGCGCAAATTCGGTTTTGCGTTGCAGACCGATCATTTCGATTTTGCAAGCTGCGACTACTACGCCCGCCACGGCAAGATGCTGCCCGACGACTGGTTCGACACCCTGCGCGGGTACGACGCCATCTTCTTCGGCGCAGTCGGCTGGCCCGATACGGTGCCCGATCACATTTCGCTGTGGGGCTCCCTCCTGCAGTTCCGGCGCGGTTTCGATCAATACGTGAATCTGCGCCCGGTGAGGCTGATGCCCGGCATCCGCAGCCCGCTGGTCGACCGCAACGGCCAGCCGCGCGCGCCTGGCGCGATCGATTTCTACGTGGTGCGCGAGAACACCGAGGGCGAGTACTCCAGCGTCGGCGGCCGCATGTACGGCGGCACCGAGCGCGAGATCGTCATCCAGGAAACGGTCATGAGCCGCACCGGCGTCGACCGCATCCTCAAGTTCGCCTTCGATCTGGCGCAGCGCCGTCCGGCCAAGCATCTGACGTCGGCCACCAAGTCCAACGGCATCTCCATCACCATGCCGTACTGGGACGAGCGCGTGGAAGCGATGGCCAAGCAGTACGCCGACGTCAACGTCGACAAATTCCACATCGATATCCTGACCGCCCATTTCGTGCAGAAGCCTGAGATGTTCGACGTGGTGGTCGCCAGCAACCTATTCGGTGACATCCTGTCGGATCTCGGCCCGGCCTGCACGGGCACGATCGCCATTGCACCGTCGGGCAACATCAACCCGGACCGCACGTATCCGAGCCTGTTCGAGCCGGTGCACGGCTCGGCACCGGACATTGCGGGGCAGGGCATTGCCAACCCCATCGGGCAGATCTGGTGCGCGGCCATGATGCTCGAACACCTGGGCGAGCCGGAGGCGGGCGCCGCGGTGCTTGCTGCCATCGAGCGCGTGCTGGCGGCAGGCCCGGGCCATGCGCCGCTCACGCGCGACATCGGCGGCACGGCCGGCACCGCCGACCTGGGCCGTGCGATTGCAGAGGCACTGGCATGAAGCTCGATCGCAGTGCCGCTCGCGCGCTCCTGCTGGAGAGCTATGCCGCCGCCGTCAGCGCGGCCGACCCGCTGAAGATCGTTGCCGACTTTCTGCCGCCGCATGCCGATGGCACGACGCTGGTGGTCGGCGCCGGCAAGGCGGCTGCCTCGATGGCGCTGGCTGTCGAGCAGGCATACGCTGGCCGCACACAGATCGAAGGGCTGGTTGTCACGCGCTATGCGCACGGCTTGCCGACTGAGCACATCCGCGTGATCGAAGCCGGGCACCCGGTGCCGGACGAGGCCGGCGAGCAGGCCGCACAGGAAATTCTCGATCGCGTTTCCGCCCTCACCGAGAACGACCGCCTGATCGTGCTGGTGTCGGGTGGCGGTTCGAGCCTGCTCTCATTGCCCGCCGAGGGCATCCCGATGGCAGATCTCAAAGCCGTCACGCGCGAGCTGCTGCGCTGCGGTGCGCCGATCACCGACATGAACGTCGTGCGCAAGCACTTGTCGCGCATCCAGGGCGGGCGTCTTGCAGCGGCATCACGCGCACCAGTGACGACGCTAATCGTTTCCGACGTGGCTGGCGATGACCCGAGCGCCATCGCCAGCGGCCCGACCGTGCCCGACGCGAGCACCTACGCTGATGCACTGGCCATTCTCAAACGCTGGGGCGCCCAGATGCCTGATACCGTGCGCACGCATCTCGAACGCGGCGCGCGCGGCGAGATTGCCGAAACGCCCAAGCCTGGCGACGCCTGTTTCGCGCGCGTGGCCAATCATGTGATCGCTACGGCGCAGCAAAGCCTGCAGGCCGGTGCGCGGGTATTTGCCGCGCGCGGCATCCACACGGCCATCCTCGGCGACACCGTCACCGGCGAGGCGCGCGAGGTGGCGCAGGTGTATGGCGCCCTGGTGCGCCAAGTTCGCCAGCACGGCACACCGTTTGTGGCGCCGGTTGCACTTATCTCGGGCGGCGAATGCACGGTGACGATTCCGCCGGGCCTGACAGGTGGCCGCGGCGGGCGCTGCGCGGAGTTTCTGCTCTCGCTCGGCGTCACGCTCGAGGGCGTGGGCGACGTCTATGCCCTCGCCGCCGATACAGACGGCATCGACGGATCGGAGGACAATGCGGGGGCGCTGCTTGACCCCGCGTCCATCGCCCGCGCTGCCGACAAGGGCGTCGCCGCCCGCGCCGCGCTCGACGCACACGACGCCTACGGATTCTTTGCCGCCGCCAATGACCTGATCGTCACCGGCCCGACGCGTACCAACGTCAATGACTACCGCGTCATCCTCATTCTCTGATTCACGTTCTTGCTGACCGCTTCCCACGCATCATGATCGACACTCTGACTATCGTCCGCCCCGATGACTGGCACTTGCACCTGCGCGACGGCGAAACGCTCGCCGACGTGGTGGGCGACACCGCGCGCCAGTTCGGCCGGGCGATCATCATGCCCAACCTCAAGCCGCCGGTCACGACCACCGCACAGGCGCGCGCCTACCGCGAGCGCATCCTCGCCGCGCTGCCCGCAGGCGCGCAGTTCGAGCCGCTGATGACGCTGTACCTGACCGACAACACCGCGCCCGAGGAAATCCGCGAGGCCAAGGCGAGTGGCCTCGTGCATGGCGTGAAGCTTTACCCGGCCGGCGCCACCACCAATAGCGATGCCGGCGTGACGGACCTGCGCCGCTGCGCCAAGACGCTCGAAGCGATGCAGGAAGTCGGCATGCCGCTGCAAGTGCACGGCGAAGTGACCGACCCGACGGTCGACATCTTCGACCGCGAAGCCGTCTTCATCGACAAGGTGATGCTGCCGCTGCGCCGCGACTTCCCCGAGTTGAAGGTCGTGTTCGAGCACATCACCACCAAGCAGGCTGCCGAGTACGTGCGCGACGCGGAAGGCCCGGTTGGTGCGACCATCACCGCGCATCACCTGCTGTACAACCGCAACGCGCTGTTCGTCGGCGGCATTCGCCCGCACTACTACTGCCTGCCGGTGCTCAAGCGCGAAACGCACCGGGAGGCGCTGGTGGCCGCCGCCACCTCCGGCCACCCGCGCTTCTTCCTCGGCACCGACAGCGCGCCGCACGCCAAGGGCGCGAAGGAGCACGCCTGCGGTTGCGCAGGCTGCTACACCGCGCTGCACGCCATGGAGCTGTACGCCGAGGCCTTTGAAGACGCCAACGCGCTCGACAAGCTGGAAGGTTTCGCGAGCCTGAACGGCCCGGATTTCTACGGCCTGCCGCGTAACGCCGGCACGTTGACGCTCACGCGCTCCGAATGGCAGCTGCCCGCCGAAGTGCCGTTCGGTGAGCAGACCGTCGTTCCGCTGCGCGGCGGCGAAAAGCTGCGCTGGAAAGCCGTCTGAGCGATCTGCCTTGGTGTTCGAGGGTTTGCGGGCGATCGACTGGAGCCATCCGGCGTTTGCTCCGCTGGCATCGGTCGGCGCTCCCATCGCCGCGGCGATGGCGCGTGGCGCCGATCTGCGTGATGCACTGAACGCGCATCCTGCCGCATCGGCGATCCGCATATCCGCAGGACACGCCTTGCGCTTCATCCCGCAAGACGCCTTGCCGGCGGATGCGGCCTATGAGGCGCACATCGCCGCGACCGGCGAAGTGCCGACGCGCTACAACCTCCACGACTTCTTCAACGCGCTGATCTGGTTGCATTGGCCGCGTGCCAAGGCGGCGCTCAATGCGCGTCAGGCACGGGCCATCATGCAGGACGGGATCGGCGCGGCACGGGGCGCCGTGCGTGACGCCGCCACGTTGTTCGACGAGAACGCACTCATCTTCCTGTACACCGACGATGTGCCCGAGCGCTGCCTGACCGGCTTCGACTGGCGGGGGTTATTCGTGGAGGGCAGGGCAGCGTGGGGCGCGACGTGTGCTGTTTTGCCATTCGGCCATGCCTTGCTGGAAAAACTGGTCACGCCCTACAAATCGGTGACTGCCCATGCGTGGCCGGTGCGTGTGGCCAAGCTGCCGGCGGATCGAGCATCGCTCGATCCCGCGCTGGCGGACGCGCTGCTCAATACCGAACTGACACCACGCGATTTCCGTCCGTTGCCCGTCATGGGCATCCCAGGCTGGTGCAACGCCAACGAAGACGCCGACTTCTATCTGGACACGACTGTCTTTCGCCCGGGTCGCCGCAGGGCTGTACCTGAATAGTGCTAGACTCGCGCCTCGCGAAGCGGACCAGACAACCGCTGCTTGGCGCCCCTCGTGTGCGCCAAGGGGAGGAAAGTCCGGACTCCATAGAGCAGGGTGATGGCTAACGACCATCCACGGTGACGTGCGGAATAGGGCCACAGAGACGAGTCTTCGCCCCGGCTTCGGCCAGGGCGAAGGGTGAAACGCGGTAACCTCCACCCGGAGCAATCCCAAGTAAGCAGGCGATGAAGCGGCTCGCTGAGTCTGCGGGTAGGGAGCTTGAGCCGGCTGGCAACAGCCGGTCTAGAGGAATGGTTGTCACGCCGCTGGTTTCGGCCATGCGGCGCACAGAATCCGGCTTATCGGTTCGCTTCGCTTCTTCCTTCAGCCGGATTGGTCCTCCAATCAGGCCAACTCAACCAGTTCCAGCGAGTGCGTGATCTCGGCCGTCTTGGCCAGCATGATCGACGCCGAGCAGTACTTCTCGTGCGACAGCTGGACCGCACGTTCCACCGTTTCCCGCTTGAGGTTGCGCCCCGTCACCGTGAAGGTGAAGTGGATGCGTGTGAACACCTTCGGGTCGGTCTCGGCGCGGTCAGCATGCAGCTTGACGCTGCAGCCCTGCACGTCCACGCGGCCGCGCTTGAGGATCAGCACCACGTCATAGGCGGTGCAGCCGCCGGTGCCAAGCAGCACCATTTCCATCGGGCGGGGGGCCAGGTTGCGGCCGCCGCCATCGGGCGCACCGTCCATCGTGACGAGGTGGCCGCTGCCGGTTTCCGCCAAAAAGGCCATGCCGTCCGGGCCGGTCCAGCTGACTGTGCAATCCATGTCCAATCCTTGTGCAGAGGTCGGCCAGCGCCGACGAAAAGCCACATTGTAGCGACCGGCCTCCATGCGCGCAGGCGTCCTAGGGTGAACGCGGCTTGACAGTGACACCGATGTAAAAAGGTGCAACCCAGGGTTTTTGCACCGAAATCGCACCAAAATTGGAGGGATACCTCTAGTGTGTCGCCGTCTTTGTGCCAGGCGTTTAAGTCAAGTCATTGATTTATATGGGTATTTGAGTGTTTCAGGCCTCCTCTTGTGTTTTTCGTATTACGAAATGCGATTTCGTAGTGCAAATTTCCTTGCGCGTGCCCCAGAAGTGGGTATAATTCACCTCATTGGATCGGCTGAGGCGGTGCAACCCACCAAATCAACGATCAGCAGGTGTCTCCTCCACCCTCCTCCTTTGGTGGATTCAAACCCAAGCTAAATGGCTTGGGTTTTTTTTCGCCCGTTGTCCGTGGATCTTGCCTTTTTCCTTGTGTCAAGGCTTCGTTGCGCGGTACAATCGAAATCTTTTCCGGATTGCCCGCGGAAAAACAGGCAGCACAAGACGATCCGTTCGTGAGCAGTTGGGCGCAAGTCTCGGCACGATACGGGTCCACTCGGGCACTGACTCAATATTTGGAAAAATCATGAAGACCTTTTCCGCAAAGCCCCATGAGGTGAAGCGCGATTGGTACGTGATTGACGCGACGGACAAGGTCCTCGGGCGTGTCGCCAGCGAAGTGGCACACCGACTGCGCGGCAAGCACAAGCCTGAATTCACTCCGCACGTCGACACGGGCGATTTCATCATCGTCATCAACGCAGCCAAGCTGCGCGTGACGGGCGCCAAGACGACCGACAAGAAGTACTATCGCCACTCGGGCTACCCGGGCGGTATCTACGAAACGACGTTTGGCAAGATGCAGCAGCGTTTCCCGGGCCGTGCCCTGGAAAAGGCCGTGAAGGGCATGCTGCCGAAGGGTCCGCTGGGCTACGCGATGATCAAGAAGCTGAAGGTCTACGCCGAAGGCTCGCATCCGCACGAAGCACAGCAGCCGAAAGCGCTGGAAATCTAAGGGGCCACATCCATGATCGGTAACTGGAACTATGGCACCGGCCGCCGCAAGAGCGCTGTGGCACGTGTCTTCATCAAGTCCGGCAAGGGCGACATCATCGTCAACGGCAAGGCTATCAACGAGTACTTCGCTCGTGAAACCTCGCTGATGATCGTGCGTCAACCGCTGGAGCTGACCAACCACGCAGCTACGTTCGACATCAAGGTCAACGTAGTTGGCGGCGGTGAAACCGGCCAAGCCGGTGCCGTGCGTCACGGCATCACCCGCGCCCTGATCGACTACGATGCAACGCTGAAGCCCGCCCTGTCGAAGGCCGGTCTGGTGACGCGTGATGCGCGTGAGGTCGAGCGTAAGAAGGTTGGTCTGCGCAAGGCCCGCCGCGCCAAGCAGTTCTCGAAGCGTTAATCCGCTTTCTACTGCTTCAGCAAAGAACCACACCCTCGGGTGTGGTTTTTTGTTTTTGGAGCGCCGTAATCCAATGTGTGATCTTGCGAGCGCCTCGCTTACCGTTTGCAACAGCTCCGACATGTCAGCGGGACTACAATTCACATTTCGTTAGCGTTCGGTCCGTATGATGCAATCCGCTGTTTCGCCTAATCCGCTTCTGATTCGCCACGCGGGTCGGGAGATGCCCGCATGAAGGCGCGTCGCTTGCTGCGTCGCGCTTCCGTACTGGCTCCGAACGTCACTGTACGTTCGCGTCTGCCATGGCCGGTGACGGTTCTGCTGATTGCGGTGGTGCTTGGGCTGGGGGCGGCTGCGGCGCTATGGGCCTTCGAAGAGGGGCGTCGCCTGACTGGTCCGCACGACAGCGACCTGCGGGCGATGAATCGCGAGCTGACCGCCAAGCTGGCTGCTGTGCAGGCAGAGCGCGACAAGCTTGCCGCATCCGCCGGCACTGTAGATGCCCGGCTGGGCATCGCCGAAGGCGCGCAGGCGCAGATGGCCGAGCAGCTCAAGGCGCTGGAAACCGAAAAGGCGCAATTGAAGGAGGATCTGGCCTTCTTCGACAGCCTGCTGCCCGCGCCTACCAACGCCGCAGGCATTTACGTGCGCAGCTTCCGCATCGCCCCCGACGAGGCGCAGCCGACACGCATGCGGTTCCGTGTGTTGCTGATGCAAGGCGGCGGCAAGGCGTTCGCGCCGGTCTCGGAATTCGAGGGGCAACTGGCGCTCAGGCTGAACGTGGTGCAGGGTGGCAAACCTGCTACGATCGATTTCCCAGGGGCGGCGGCTGGCGGATCGGCGGCCACCGCCACCCGTGTCAAGCTCACACACTACCAGCGCCTTGAGGGCTGGGTCGACGTGCCCCCCGGCACCACCGTGCAGTCGGTGATGGTGAAGGTGCTGCAGAACGGCAAGATCAAGGCAAGCCAGAGTTTTTCCATCTGACGGACGTACCCGATCGGATCCGTATATACAGAGCAGAGGAGTCGACGATGCTGTTTGGCAAGAAGAAAGGGCTGGCGATCGAAACGCTGCTGGGGGCCCGCACCAAGCTGGAAGGCGACCTGCGCTTCTCGGGCGGTCTGCGGATCGACGGCGAAATCAAGGGCAACGTCTACGGCGATCCTGAAAAGCCCAGCATGCTGGTGATTACCGAAAGCGCGCGCGTCGAGGGCGAAGTGCACGTCGGGCATCTGATCCTGAACGGCACGGTGGTCGGCCCGGTGCATGTGGCCGATTTGCTCGAATTGCAGCCGAAGGCACGCATTGAGGGCAACGTGCGGTACGCTGCGCTTGAAATGCACCAAGGCGCCGTCGTCATGGGCACGCTGACGCACGCGGCGCCTGGCGATGTGAAGCTGCTGCCCAATCTGAAACTGGCGTCGAATCAGGATTGATCCCATGCGGTGCCGGCCGTTGCGGGCGCACCGCACAATGTCCCCTTGAAACCCGGGGCTTCGGCACGATTTGCTGCTTGCGCTTAAAATACAGGCAAGTTTCAGACGTTCCCCACAGGAGATTTTCATGAACGCAGTCGCGCAGGCAGCCACGCCCGATGTGAACGAGGTTCCGGCTCCGCTGGTCTTTACCGACAGCGCTGCGGACAAGGTCAAGCAACTGATTGAAGAGGAAGGCAACCCGGCGTTGAAGCTGCGCGTGTTCGTGCAGGGCGGCGGGTGCTCGGGCTTCCAATACGGCTTCACCTTTGACGAAGAGACCAACGAAGACGACACGACCATGACCAAGAATGGCGTGTCGCTGTTGATCGACTCGATGAGCTACCAATACCTGGTGGGCGCCGAGATCGACTACAAGGAAGACATCAACGGCGCGCAGTTCGTCATCAAGAACCCGAATGCCTCGACCACGTGCGGTTGCGGCTCGTCGTTCTCGGTCTGACGCGGCATCGCTGCCAAAGAAAAAGCGCACTTCGGTGCGCTTTTTTGTTGCCTGCTGATCCGGCGCTCAAGCCGGATAGATGGCGCCGAGGATGCGGCCGCCAGACGCGCCGGTTGCCGTGTGCAGATTGCCGTGGGCGCGGAGCACACACTGGCGAGCAAGCCATGCAAAGGCCAGCGCCTCCACCTGATGTGCGGGCACGCCGAAATCGTCGGTCGGTGCGACCTGCACGCCGGGCAGTTGCTGTGCGATGCGCGCCATCAACGCGCCGTTGCGCGCGCCACCGCCGCAGACCAACAGCGACGCCGCCTGCGGCGCATGCGCGCGCACGGCATCAGCGATGGTGTCGGCAGTCAGCGCCAGCAGCGTGGCTTGCACGTCTTCGGGGCGGGCTGTATTCAGCGCATCACCGAGCGTCTGTTGCAGCCACGCCGGATTGAACAGGTCGCGGCCGGTGCTCTTGGGCGGCGGCGCGGCGAAGAACGGTTCGGCCTTCAGGCGCGCGAGCAGGGCTGCGTCGACGTGGCCGGTGCGGGCCCAGGCGCCATCGGCGTCATAGCGGCTGCCTTGGTGCGTGTGGACCCAGTAGTCCATCAACGCGTTGCCGGGGCCGCAGTCGAAGCCGAGCACGGCGTCGCGCGCGTCCGAAGCCTGCGGGGGCAACACGGTCAGGTTGGCGATGCCGCCGATGTTGCAGACCACGCGCCACGCGTTGGGCAGGCCGAACAGCGCGCGGTGCAACGCCGGCACGAGCGGTGCGCCCTGGCCGCCGGCGGCAATGTCGCGGCTGCGGAAATCGGCGATGACGTCGATGCCGGCGCGCTCGGCCAGCACCGCGGCGTGCTGCGTCTGGCGCGTGTAGCCGAGACCATCGTGCGCGCCGGGCTGGTGGCGGATCGTCTGCCCATGCGCGCCGATGGCTCGCACGTCGTGCGGGGTCAGCCCCGTGGCGGCGAGCAGCTTGGCCACGCACTCAGCGTAGACGGAGGCCAGCGCGTTGGCGGCTAGCGCTTCGCGATGAATCTCATCATGGCCGGCGTGCTGCAGGTCCAGAAAACGCTGGCGCAGTTCGGCCGGAAAGGGCACGTACGCATCGGCCAGCACGGCCGGATGCTCGCCGGAAAAGTCCGCCAGCACGCCATCGACGCCGTCCAGGCTGGTGCCGGACATCAGGCCGATATAGTGGTCACTGCGGTGGTCACCGCCGCGATCGCTGCGGGCAGGGGTGTCGTTGGGATGCTTCATGCGCGACAGCTTACCAGCGCGAAGGCGGGCCGGATGGGCACATCACGGTAAAATCACGGGATTGCGCAGCCGGCTCGCTGGATTCGATGTCGGCCATCGCGCACGCACTGGTTTCCCCGATTGTTGATCCGTTCGCGCCGTTTTCCACCTGCGGCGCGGTGACCTTTCCTTTTGCCATGACCGCTTCTGACGCTTCCAACGCACCCGCATCCGACAACGCTACGCCGGGCAAACCGAAATATCCGGTGACGCCGGAGGTGCTCCACGCGATGGAAGTCTCGCTGCGCGGCTGCGATGAACTCCTCGTCGCGGCCGACTGGGAGCAGAAGCTGGCCCGCAGCGCCGCCACCGGCGTTCCGCTGCGCATCAAGCTGGGTCTGGACCCGACCGCGCCCGACATCCACATCGGCCACACGGTGGTGCTCAACAAGATGCGCCAGTTGCAGGACCTGGGGCATCAGGTGATCTTCCTGATCGGCGATTTCACCTCGACCATTGGCGATCCGTCCGGCCGCAACTCGACCCGCCCGCCGCTCACGCGCGAGCAGATCGAGGCCAACGCGCAGACCTACTACCGCCAGGCCAGCATGGTGCTGGACCCGAGCAAGACCGAGATCCGCTACAACAGCGAATGGTGCGACCCGCTGGGCGCGCGCGGCATGATCCAGTTGGCCTCGCGCTACACCGTCGCCCGCATGATGGAGCGCGATGATTTCACCAAGCGCTTCAAGGCCGGCGTGCCGATCTCGGTGCACGAATTCCTGTACCCGCTGATGCAGGGCTACGACTCGGTCGCGCTGAAATCCGACCTGGAGCTGGGCGGCACCGACCAGAAGTTCAACCTGCTGGTCGGCCGCGAGCTGCAGAAGGAATACGGCCAGGAGCCGCAGTGCATCTTGACGATGCCGCTGCTGGTCGGCCTGGACGGCGTGGAGAAGATGTCCAAGTCCAAGGGCAACTACGTCGGTATCAGCGAGGCACCGAACGAGATGTTCGGCAAGCTGATGAGCATCTCCGACGACCTGATGTGGACGTACTACACGCTGCTGTCGTTCCGTCCGCAGGCCGAGATCGACATGATGAAGGAAGAGATTGCGCTGGGCCGCAACCCGCGCGATTGCAAGGTGCTGCTGGCGCAGGAGATCGTCGCGCGTTTCCACAGCCAGGCCGATGCCGAGCGCGCGCTGGAAGACTTCAACCACCGTGCGCGCGGCGGCGTGCCGGATGACATTCCGCAGATCGAGCTGTCGGGGGCGCCGCTGGGCATCGCGCAACTGCTCAAGCAGGCGGGCCTGTGCCCGTCTACGTCGGATGCCAACCGCAACATCGAACAAGGTGGCGTGAAGATCGACGGCACCGTCATCAGCGACAAGGCGCTGAAGGTGGAAGCTGGCACGTTCGTCATGCAGGTCGGCAAGCGCCGCTTTGCGCGCGTGGTGCTGTCGTGATCGGATTGATCCAGCGTGTGTCGGAAGCGGCCGTTCGGGTGGATGGCCGCGTGGTCGGCGAGATCGGCCCGGGGCTGCTCGCGCTTGTGTGTGCCGAGCGTGGTGATACGGCTGCCGAGGCTGACCGCCTGCTGGAGAAGCTGCTGAACTACCGCGTGTTCTCCGATGCGCAGGGCAAGATGAACCTGCCGGTGCGCAACATCGACGGCAACGGGCAGGCAGGCGGCTTGCTGATCGTCTCGCAGTTCACGTTGGCGGCGGATACCAAGTCCGGCACGCGCCCGAGCTTTACACCTGCGGCAGCGCCGGAAGATGGCCGCCGACTGTATGAGCACTTCGTGGCGCGCGCTCGGGCTCAGCACCCCATCGTCGCCACCGGCGAGTTCGGCGCCGACATGAAGGTGTCGCTCGTCAACGATGGCCCGGTCACGTTCTGGCTGCAGATCGCGCCGCAGACTGCGCGCGTTGCCACGCCGGAAGTGGCCAAATCCGTCTGATTCGTCTGGGAACCTTTGATGCCACGCGCCGCCGCCATCCCCCTGCCGATGCCGCAGATCACCCACATCGTGCTCATCCGTCATGGCGAGACCGATTGGAACCGCGAACGCCGCCTGCAAGGCCAGCTCGACGTACCGCTGAATCCGCAAGGGCAGGAGCAAGCCGCGCAACTGGGCAAGGCGCTCGCGGGTGAACGCTTCGATGCCGTGTATGCGAGCGACCTGTCGCGTGCGAAGCAGACCGCGCAGGCGCTGGCCGACGAGGTCGGCACCACCGTGCGCGACGACGCCGGCCTGCGCGAGCGCCACTACGGCCAGTTCGAAGGCCTGACCTACGCGGAGGTCGCAGAGCAGCATCCGGCGGAATTCGACGCGTGGCAGAACCGCGTGCCCGAGTTCGCTCCGCCAGGCGGCGAGACGCTCACCGAATTCCACGAGCGCGCAGTGCAAACCGCGCTGCGCCTGATTCGCCGCCACCCCGGCGAACGTATCGCGCTGGTCAGCCACGGCGGCGTGCTGGACTGCCTGTACCGCCACGCCAACGCCATGACGCTTACCGAACCGCGCCGGCATGAGTTGCGCAACGCAAGCATCAACCGGCTCTCATCTGATGGTCATCAACTGACCGTGTTGCATTGGGGGGATGTCGCGCACCTGGATTTGCTGGTGCTCGACGAGGTGGACCGCCGCGTGCCGTAGCTGCCAGTCTCGGTCCCCCAACGTTGGCACTCAAAGAGCCAGTTTCGGGACCCAGAGAACCAGCTTCGAGGCTCGAAGAGCTGGCGGTGGGGTTCACCGAGCCAACGTTGAGACTCAAAGAGCTAGCGTTGGGAATCCAAAGAGTCAGGGTATGGGACTCAAAGAGCGACCTTCGGGACTCAGAGAGCCAGCTTCGGCGCGTGGAGAGCCAGCATTACGACTCGAAGCACCAGGGTAGGAGACTCAGAGAGTCGGCTTCGGGAGTCTGGCAGCCGGGCTCGGCAGCGGCAGCGCTACACCCTCAGCCGGAACGGCGTGAAGTCCGTATCGCGGTCGTAGTAATCCTCGTTCTCGGCACGCTTGAGGAAGGCGACGACGCGATAGGTGATCGGCGTGGCGACGATTTCCCAGCCGGTCTTGAGAATGTATTGCGCGATGGCCACGCGCAGCACCTGTTCGTGCGGCCAGATGCCGTAGAAAGCGATCACGTAGAACAGCGACGAATCCACCGCCTCGCCCACCACCGTGGAGCCGACAATGCGCGTCCACAGCCATTTCCCTTCCGTATAGATCTTCATCTTCGCCAGCGTGTAGCTGTTGGCGAAGCTGCCGCACCAGAACGCGATGAGCGACCCAGCCACGATGCGCGGCGTGTTGCCGAACACGTCGTTCAGGCTCTTCTGGTAGTCGGCCATGAACGGCGCCACCGGCAGCGCCAGCACCACCAGCGACATGAACGACGCGAAGATCAACGCACCAAAGCCGGCCCACACCACGCGGCGGTCGCGCCCGTAGCCGTACACCTCGGTGAGGATGTCGCCGAAGATGTATGAGATCGGGAAGAACAGTACGCCCGCGCCAAACGTGACCGGCCCGATGATGGGCAACGTGATCTGCGCCGCCTTGGCCGCCCCGATCAGGTTGGAGCACAGCAGTACCGTCACGAAGGCTGCCATGACGAAGTCGTAGTACCGGAAATTGCGCTGAGGACTGGGGACGGTCATGGCGGCGGGGCGGTGAGGGTTAGTTGTTGTCGTCCCAGAGGTCGCCCTTGGGAGCGCCTAGGCCAAAGTGCTGGTACGCCGAGGCCGTGGCCACACGCCCGCGCGGCGTGCGTTGCAGGTAGCCCTGCTGGATCAGATAGGGCTCGAGCACGTCTTCAATCGTGTCGCGCTCTTCGCCGATGGCAGCGGCCAGGTTGTCGATACCGACCGGGCCGCCGTTGAACTTGTGCAGGATCGCTTCGAGCAGCTTGCGGTCCATCAGGTCGAAGCCGACTGCGTCCACATCGAGCATCGCCAGCGCGGCATCGGCCACTTTGCGGGTGATGACGCCGTCGGCCTTGACCTCGGCATAGTCGCGCACGCGGCGCAGCAGGCGGTTGGCGATACGGGGCGTGCCGCGCGAGCGCTTGGCGATCTCCAGCGCGCCGTCTTCGGCGATTTTGGCGTTGAGCAGGCCAGCCGAGCGCGTGACGATCTTCGCCAGCTCACTCGGCGTATAGAACTCCAGCCGTGCGACGATGCCGAAGCGGTCGCGCAGCGGGTTGGTCAGCATGCCGGCGCGCGTGGTGGCGCCCACCAGCGTGAACGGCTGCAGATCGAGCTTGACCGAGCGCGCCGCCGGGCCCTCGCCGATCATGATGTCGATCTGGTAGTCCTCCAGCGCCGGGTACAGGATTTCCTCCACCACGGGCGAGAGCCGGTGGATCTCGTCGATGAAGAGGACGTCGTTGGCTTCGAGGTTGGTGAGCAGCGCGGCCAGGTCACCCGGGCGTTCCAGCACGGGGCCAGAGGTCTGGCGCAGGTTGACGCCCATCTCACGCGCGATGATGTGCGCCAGCGTCGTCTTGCCCAGACCCGGCGGGCCAAACAGCAGCACGTGGTCCAGCGCTTCGCTGCGGTTCTTGGCCGCCGTCATGAAGATGTCGAGCTGGCCGCGCACCTTTTCCTGGCCGACGTATTCGTCAAGCAGCTTGGGGCGCAGCGCGCGCTCGAAGGCCTCCTCGTTGGGGGAGGCGGGGGAGGCTGAGATGATGCGTTCAGCCTGCACAGGATTGGCGGCCTTGGCGGCGAGCTTGTCGGTTTCGATCATGGCGAGATGGCGGCGTTGGCGGCCATTTTACCGCCGCCTTGTTGTGGGGCGCGATTTCACAACAAGGGCTGCTGGGCTGGCTTCTGAAGCGCCCATACCATGGCTTGCAAGCGCTGCCCGAGCGAAATTCGACCGCGGGCCGGCTTCCTTAATTCTCGGAATACTGCGCTTTCCGAATACCCATGGAGCTTTCTCAATGATGAACAACCTGACTTCGCTGTTTCAAGCCGCTACCGCACTGGTGACCGCTCTTGTGGCGCTTATTGTGTTGCTGCGACGCTAGTCGTGTCAGCCCTTGGAAAGCGCCTTGAGCGCCAGCTTGATGCCTTCGGAGACGCCCGTGCCGGCCGGCACCTGCTTGATAGCGAGCGCCGCTTCCTTGTCGGAATAGCCGAGCGCCAGCAGGGCGTTGAGCACGTCCACCGCGTCGTCCGAGACGGCCGGGCCACCCGGTACCGCACCCAGGTCCGCGCCGAGCTTGCCCTTGAGTTCGAGCAACAGGCGCTCGGCGGTCTTCTTGCCGATACCGGGGATGCGCGTCAGCCGCCCGGCTTCCTGCAGCGTGACGGCCTGCGCCAGTTCGGCCACGGACATGCCCGACAGCACCGCCAGCGCAATCCGCGCGCCGATGCCGGAGATCTTGATGAGCTGGCGGAACGTCTCGCGCTCGGCGGCGGTGCCGAAGCCGTACAGCAGGTGCGCATCCTCGCGCACGATCTGCTGGATGAGCAGCACGATCGGCGCGCCGGTGGCGGGCAAGTTGTAGAACGTGCTCATCGGCACGTCGATCTCGTAGCCGACGCCGTGGCAATCGACCAGCAGGTGCGGCGGGTTCTTTTCGATCAGCGTCCCGGCGATGCGTCCGATCATGGGTGGGGTTCCTCCTCCAAAACGGGACGCAGTGTAGCCGATGCGGCGCGCACCTCAGTGCTTGAAGGTGAGGGGCGCTGAGGGTGTTGATTGAATCAGCCGACCAACCGCCCGCGTCGCACGCGCAATCCCTTTTGCGCAAGCTGGGGAGCGAGGCCAGCCATGGCGGCCAGCGTCTCGCCACCGTGCGCATGGCAGATCGCCACGCCCAGCGCATCGGACGCATCCGAGCCGGGTTTGCCTTCGAGGTTGAGCAGGCGCACGACCATTTCCTGCACCTGGTCCTTGTTGGCGCGGCCGTAACCGACCACGGCCTGCTTCAGTTGCAGCGCGGTGTATTCGAACACCGGCAGGTTGCCGCTCATCAGACCGCAGATCACCGCGCCGCGCGCCTGGCCCAGCAGCAGCGTCGATTGCGGGTTGACGTTGACGAACACCTTTTCGATGGAGGCGCAGTCGGGCCGGTACGTGCTGACCAGTTCAGAGACGCCGTCGTAGAGCGTTTTCAAGCGGCTGGGCAGGTCGGCGTTGCCGTTGCTCTTGATCGTGCCCGAGGCCACGTACACAAGCTTGTGGCCGTGCCGTTCGAGCACGCCAAAACCTGTTGTGCGAAGGCCGGGGTCGATGCCGAGGATGCGCATGAAATGGAGCGGAGTAGAAAAGAAAAACGGGGCAGGCGACAGTCTACGCCTTGCCCCGTTGATCGGGAGAACCGCCGTGTTGCTTAGTGACGGAAGTGGCGGGTGCCCGTGAAGATCATCGCCACGTTGCGCTCGTCGGCGGCGGCGATCACTTCATCGTCGCGCACCGAGCCGCCCGGCTGGATCACGCACGAGGCGCCGGCATCGACCACCACGTCCAGGCCGTCGCGGAACGGGAAGAACGCGTCCGATGCCACGGCAGAACCAGCGAGCGTCAGGCCTGCGTTCTGCGCCTTGATGCTGGCGATGCGGGCCGAGTCCACACGGCTCATCTGGCCGGCGCCGACGCCCAGCGTCATACCGCCGCCGCAGAACACGATGGCGTTCGACTTGACGAACTTGGCGACGCGCCACGCGAACATCAGGTCGTCCATTTCCTTCGGGGTCGGGTGGCGCTTGGTGACCACGCGCAGCTCGCTCGGCTGCACGTTCTTGGCGTCCGGGCTCTGCACCAGCAGACCGCCGCCGACGCGCTTGAAGTCATACGCGTTCACGCCGTTGCCCAGCGGAATTTCCAGCACGCGGACGTTCTGCTTGGCCGCGAACACGGCACGTGCGCCTTCCGAGAAGCCCGGGGCGATCAGCACTTCCACGAACTGCTTGGCGACGATCTGCGCAGCGGCTTCATCCAGCGGCACGTTGAAGGCGATGATGCCGCCGAAGGCCGAGGTCGAATCGGTCTTGAATGCCTTTTCGTACGCTTCCTGCGCGGTGCCGCCGATGGCCACGCCGCACGGGTTGGCGTGCTTGATGATGACGCACGCGGCACCCTTGGCCGGGTCGAACGACTTCACGCATTCCCACGCGGCATCGGCGTCGGCGATGTTGTTGTACGACAGCTCCTTGCCCTGCAGTTGCTTGTAGTTGGCGAGTGCGCCGTTCACGGCCTTCAGGTCACGGTAGAAGGCGGCGGACTGGTGCGGGTTCTCGCCGTAGCGCATTTCCTGCACCTTGTCGAAGGCCAGGTTCAGCGTTTGCGGATAGGCGCTGCGCGTGCTGTGCGATTTGTCGGCGCCCAGGCTCGTCAGGTAGTTGGTGATGGCCCCGTCGTACTGCGCGGTGTGCGCGAACACCTTCTTGGCCAGCATGAAGTTCGTCTCATAGCCGACGGTGTTGTTGTTGGCCTGCATCTCGGCCAGCACGGTGGCGTAGTCCGCCGGGTCGACGATGACCGTCACGTCGCGGTGGTTCTTGGCCGCCGAGCGCAGCATGGTCGGCCCGCCGATGTCGATGTTCTCGATGGCGTCGGCCAGCGTGCATTCGTCCTTGGCAACGGTCTGCTGGAACGGGTACAGGTTCACCACCAGCAGGTCGATGGTCGGGATGCCGTGTTCGGACAGCTTGGCCATGTGCTCAGGCAGGTCGCGGCGGGCTAGGATGCCGCCGTGCACCTTCGGGTGCAGCGTCTTGACGCGGCCGTCGAGCATTTCCGGAAAGCCGGTGTAGTCCGCCACTTCCGTCACGGGCAGGCCGGATTCGGCGAGCAGCTTGGCGGTGCCGCCGGTGGAGAGGAGCTTGACGCCGCGCTCGTGCAGGGCACGGGCAAAGTCGACGATGCCGGTCTTGTCGGAAACGGAAAGCAGGGCTTGCTGGATCATGGTGGGAACGCCGGTGGGCGGGTGTGGCGCCAGGTTGGTCTTGGACGCCGTCAGAAAGAAAAATCGGTACGAAGGCCGGTCCGCAATCTCAGATGAGGCCGTGCTGCTGCAGCTTCTTGCGCAGCGTGTTGCGGTTGATGCCGAGGTAATCAGCCGCCTGCGACTGGTTGTTGGAAGCCCATTCCATCACGGTTTCCAACAGCGGGCGTTCGATGGCCTGCAGCACCATGTCATAGACGTTGGACGGGTTCTCGCCGTCCAGGTCGCGGTAGTACGCATCCAGGCTGTCCCGGATGCAGCGTTCGATCGGGTTGCGGCTCATGCGGCAAGCAGTTCCTTGTTGTTGTCGTTGTTGCCCGTCGTGGGGTGGTCGCCACCGCTGGCTTGATCTTCGTAGACCAGGCGGTCGGACAGCGCACGCTGCTCGTCGAAGAACGCATTCACGGCGGCCAACTGCTCGGCCGTGTCTTCGATGGTGTTCATGCGGTGGCGGAACAGGTTGGCCCCCGCCAACCCGCGCGTGTACCAGGCGATGTGCTTGCGTGCGGTGCGCACGCCGGTGTACTCGCCGTAGAACGCGTAGTGCTCTTCCAGGTGCGTGTTCATGATGCCGCGGATCTCTTCCACCTCCGGCGCCGGCAGCAGCGTGCCGGTCTGCAGGAAGTGCTCGATTTCGCGGAACAGCCACGGGCGCCCCTGCGCGGCGCGGCCGATCATGATGGCGTCGGCGCCCGTTACGGCCAGCACATGCTTGGCCTTGGCCGGCGTGGTGATATCGCCGTTGGCGACCACCGGAATGCGCACCGATGCCTTGACCGCGGCGATGGTGTCGTATTCCGCATCACCGTGGTACAGATCGGCCCGTGTGCGGCCATGCACGGTCAGCATGCTGATGCCGGCGTCCTGCGCGATGCGCGCCACGGTGAGCGCATTGCGGTGTTCGCGGTCCCAGCCGGTGCGGATCTTGAGCGTGACGGGCACGCGGTCACCCACGGCACCCACCACCGCCTCAACGATGCGCTGGACCAGTGGCTCGTTCTGCAGCAGCGCGGAACCGGCCGCCACGTTGCACACCTTCTTGGCCGGGCAGCCCATGTTGATGTCGATGATCTGCGCGCCACGGTCGACGTTGTAGCGCGCGGCCTCGGCCATCATCATCGGCTCGGCGCCGGCGATCTGCACGGAGATCGGCTCGACCTCGCCTTCGTGATTGGCGCGCCGCATGGTCTTCTCGCTCTTCCAGAGCTGCGCGTTGGACGCGACCATCTCCGACACCGCATAGCCTGCGCCCAGCCGCTTGCAGAGCTGGCGGAACGGGCGATCCGTCACACCCGCCATGGGGGCGACGAACAGGTTGTTGCGAAGGGTATGCGGTCCGATCTGCAAGGCGGCGTGGAAGAAGCGGCTGAAAGAAACGAAAAAACACCCCTTCCGCCCAAATCTGACAACAGAGTGGCGGAGCGACGGGAGTGAAAAATGCGAGGACGGGATTTTACCGCCAAACCGCCGGATTGCCTAAATGTTGTGCACAAACTATGCGGCGGTGCGGTTGGCGGCAGGGTCGTTGCCGCGGCGGGAATGGCCGGAGCCGCCGCAGGCTTGGGCAAGCCCGGCGCACTAGCTCCGTTGCCCGAACATCATCTGCCGTGCCAGCCCGTGCTTGAGCGGCGGCAGGCATTCCAGCAGCGTGAGCGCCGCACCGCGCAGGTGGCCGAACGGTCGGCCCGGCACGGCAAACGCACGCGGCAGCAGATCGGTCAGCCCGATGGTGACGGCGCGGTCGAACGCGCGTTCGCGAGCGAAGCGTGAGAGCGTGACCGGCGTTGCACCGTCACGCAGCGCGCGCGCCATCTCGAAGGCATCGCGCAGCCCGAGGTTGAAGCCCTGACCCGCCACGGGGTGGATTGTCTGCGCGGCATTGCCGATGGCGGCGACACGCCGATCCACCGGAATGCGCTGCGCATGCAGCCCAAGCGCGAACGTGTGGCGCGGGCCGGTGTGCGTGAAGCGGCCCATCCGGTCGCCGAACGCGGCGCTCAACTCTGCGAGGAAGGTGTCGTCGGGCAGCGCGGCGCGGCGGCGGGCCTCGTCGGGCGAGCAGCACCAGACCAAGGCGTAGCCCGGACCGTGCGCATCGTCCTGCGGCAGCAGCGCGAGCGGGCCTTCGGGCGTAAAGCGCTCCCAAGCCCAGCCTTCCAGCGGCGCGCTGCAGCGCACATGCGCAACGATGGCGGTCTGGCCGTAATCGCGGCGGCGCGCGTGGGCGAGGCTGCCCGCCTGCTTGCGCGCATCGTCGAACAAGCCGCCTTCGGCCTGGATGACGACTTCGGTTTCGATGGCCAGCGGATGGCGTCCCTCATGCCGCTCGCCTTGGAGTGCCCGCACGCGGGCCGGGGCGACAGTGCCGTCGGCACGCGGCAACTGTTCGACACGCTCGACCGGCGTGTGGTCGTAGCGTGTGAGGCGGTTCGGGTGACGCTGCATCTGCGTGGCCAACGCGGCGTTGAGCGCGGCGCTCAGATCGCCGTATTGCACGACGTGGCCGAGTGCGGGGACGTTGTAGTCCTCACGGCGGATATGCGCTTGCCCGAAGTGGCCGCGCTGCGACACGTGGATATGCGTGATGGGCGTGGCGCGCGCGGGCCAGCCGCCAATCTCCTGCAGCAGCACGCGCGAGCCATGCGAGAGTGCCAGGGCACGCGGGTCGCGCGCGGCGGCTTCGGCATCGCGCGCATCGAACAGGGCGATGCGCCAGTCGGTGTCGCGCAGCAGCCAGTTGGCCAGCGCCAGCCCCACCGGACCCGCGCCGACGATGGCGACGTCGAAGTCCACCGTGGTGGTGCCCGACGTTGTGCTGTCGGTCATGCCTGGCTCCGCATCACGAGTTCGATCTCGTCGGGGGCGACGGGCACGTCGCGCGTGATGAGCTCGCAGCCTTCCGGTGTGACGATGGCGTCGTCTTCAATGCGGATGCCGATGTGCCAGTACTGCTCAGGCACGCCCGGCGCGGGGCGCACGTAGATGCCGGGCTCGACGGTCAGCACCATGCCGGCCTCCAGCGGGCGCCACGGGCGTTCGCCTTCCGTCGGGGCAGCGCCCGGGGTGCGGTATTCGCCCACGTCATGCACGTCCATGCCGAGCCAGTGGCCGGTGCGGTGCATGTAGAACTGGCGGTACTGGCCGCCGGCGATCACGTCGTCGAGCGTGCCGACTTTGTTGGCGTCGAGCAGGCCGGTGTCGAGCATCCCTTGCGCCAGCACGCGCGTGGCAGCGTCGTGCGGCACGTTGTAGGGCACGCCGGGGCGAGTTTCAGCGATGGCCGCTTCCTGCGCCGCGACCACGAGTTCATACAGCTCGCGTTGCGGCCCGGTGAAGCGGCCATTGACGGGGAAGGTGCGCGTGATGTCCGACGCGTAGCCGTCGAGCTCGCAGCCGGCGTCGATCAGGCAGAGGTCGCCGTCGCGCAGTTCGGCGTTGCCGGCGCGGTAATGCAGCACGCATGCGTTCGGGCCGGTGGCGACGATGGAGTTGTAGGCGACGCTCTGTGCGCCGTGGCGGCGGAATTCGTACAGCAACTCGGCTTCGAGGTGGTACTCACGCAGCCCGGCGCGCGAGGCCTGCATGGCACGCACGTGCGCCCCGGCGGAGATGCGCGCGGCGCGCCGCATGATGTCGAGTTCGCCCGCATCCTTGAACAGGCGCAGCTCGTCGAGGATGGCGCGCACGTCCAGCGCCTGGTGCGGCGACGACACCCCGGCACGACCCTGCATGCGCACGGCGTCGAGCCAGCGGCGCATGCGGCGGTCGAACGTGCCGCTCTCGGCCAGCGGATACGCCACGGCGGCAGCGTTGGCGAGCAGGCCCGACAGCGTCGCGTCGATGTCTTCCACCGAATGCGCTTCGTCCAGGCCGAAGGCGTCCTTCGCAGCTTCGGGGCCGAAGCGGAAGCCGTCCCAGATTTCGCGTTCTTCGTGCTTGGGGCGGCAGAACAACACGCTGCGTGCCGGTGCGTTGCCCGCAGGCACCACGATGGCGAGCACCGCTTCGGGCTCGGTGAAGCCGGTCAGGTAATAGAAGTAGCTGTCGTGGCGATAGGGGTAGTCGCTGTCGCGGTTGCGCATCGCTTCGGGCGCGGTCGGCACGATGGCGACACCACCGCCTGCCGCGCGCAGCCATTGCGCGACACGCTCGCGGCGTTGGCGATAGGTCTGGAGGAAAGCGAGTTCGGTGGCGGACATGGCGTGTTTTCCAGCGGCAGAAAGGATCGTTGAATTGTAACGCCGGGCCCTGAGTGGCATCGGCGCCGATCTCAATTGCAAAGAAAATTGTGACGTGCGAGGTCCTCCTCTAAAGTCTTGGGCGGAGGCGGTCGATGAACCGCGATGGTGTCTGGCCGCATTGCATCGGTCTACCCAGGAGAACCAATGCTCGCCAGCAGTTACAACCCCCTTCTTGTCCTTCTTTCGCTTCTGGTGGCCATCCTCGCGTCTTACACGGCGCTGGACATGGCCGGGCGCGTGGTCACGGCACAGGGCCGCGCGGCTGCCTGGTGGCTGGCGGGCGGCGCATCGGCCATGGGGCTGGGCATCTGGTCGATGCACTTTGTCGGCATGCTGGCGTTCAGCCTGCCGATTCCGCTTGGCTATGACGTCTCCATCACGCTGGCTTCACTCGCCATTGCCATTGCGGCGTCTGCGTTTGCGTTGTGGCTGGTCAGCCGAAGCGAGCTGCCGTGGCCGCGTTTGGTGGGTGGCGCGCTACTGATGGGCACCGGCGTTGCGGGCATGCATTACACCGGCATGGCGGCGTTGCGGATGCTGCCGGGCATCGAGTACGACCCCGCCATGTTCGCACTGTCGGTCGTGATTGCCGTGCTGGCTTCGGGCGCGGCGCTGTGGATTGCGTTCCGGCTGCGGCGCCAGTCGCACCGTGTGCGGGCCCTGCGGGCCGGTGCCGCGGTGGTGATGGGCGTGGCCATCGTAGGCATGCATTACACGGGGATGGCGGCAGCCGCCTTTCCCTACGCCAGCGTGTGCGGCGCGGCCCATACCGGCGTGAGCACCGAATGGCTGGCGCTGGTCATCATCATCGTGACGCTGGCGGTGCTGGCCATTGCGCTGATCATTTCCGTGCTCGATATGCGGATGGAGGCGCGCACGGCCTTGCTCGCCAATTCGCTGGCCGCCGCCAACAAGGAGCTCGCCTATCTGGCACTGCACGACAACCTGACCAAGCTCTCCAACCGCGTGCTGCTGGAAGACCGCCTGAGCCAGACCATCCGCACGGCCGATCGCGAGAAGCGCCGCTTTGCGCTGATGTTCATGGACCTGGATGGCTTCAAGGCGATCAACGACGTCTATGGCCATCACGTGGGTGATCTGCTGCTGATCGAGGTCGCGCAGCGCATCGTTTCGCGTGTGCGCCAGCAGGACACGGTGGCGCGCGTGGGTGGTGACGAATTCGTCGTGCTTGCCCACGTGGACGACCCGCAAGACGCCGGGACCCTCGCCGATGCCCTGCTGGAAGCGGTGCGCGAGCCGTTCATGGCGGGCGGGCACGAGTTGCGTGTCTCCACCAGCATCGGCATCGCGGTCTACCCCGGTGATGGCGGCAACCAGCACGATCTGCTCACCAATTCCGACGCGGCCATGTACCACGCCAAGGGTTTGGGGCGGAACGCCTACTGCTTCTTCGAGGCGTCGATGAACGCCAACGTGCACAAGCAACTGCAACTGGTACAGGACCTGCGCTCGGCGATCGAGCGCAACGAGCTTGTGCTGCACTACCAGCCGAAATTTCATGCGCCGGATGGCCCCATTGCGGGCGTGGAGGCGCTGGTGCGCTGGCAGCATCCGGTGCGCGGTCTCGTGCCCGCCAACGAGTTCATTCCGCTGGCCGAGAAGACCGGCCTGATCGTGCCGATGGGCAACTGGGTACTCAACGAAGCTTGCCGCCAGATGGCGCAGTGGCATCGTGAGGGGCGCACCGGCTGGACGGTCGCCGTCAATCTTTCGGCGCTCCAGTTCGGTCACACCGCCCTGATCGACACCGTGCGCGAGACGCTGGCGCGCCATGCGCTCGATCCGCACAGCCTGGTGCTGGAGATCACGGAATCCACGGCCATGCGCGATGCGGATGCCAGCCTGTTGATCCTCCAGCAGCTCGACGCGATGGGCGTGCGCATCTCGATTGACGATTTCGGTACCGGCTATTCGAGCCTGCTGTATCTGAAACGTTTGCCGGCCAGCGAACTGAAGATCGATCGCGGCTTCGTGCGCGATCTGGCGCACGACACGGAAGACGCAGCCATCGTCTCGGCCATCGTGGCGCTGGGGCAGACGCTGAATCTGCGCATCGTCGCAGAGGGCGTGGAGACCGCCGAGCAGCAGGCGTTTCTTACGCGGCTCGGCTGCCACTCGCTGCAGGGCTATCTGCTGGGCCGCCCGATGACGGCGGAATCGCTGAGCGCCGCGGCAACGTAGGGCGTCAGGACATTAGGGCGATCCGACTTCGGCGTTCAGGGCCGCCAGCTGGGCGGGCGTGCCGACGTTTTCCCAGCGGCCATTGAAGCGCTCGCCGGTGGCGCGGCCTTCGGCGATGGCCCGGTGGTACAGCGGCGTCATCGCCAGCCGCGTGCCGGGCGCGATGCCGGCAAACAGGCGCGTGTCGTACAGGCCGATGTTGCCGAAGGTGAGTCGCGCGGCACCGTCGGGGCGGAGTACCCCGGCGTCGTCCAGTACGAAATCGCCGTGAGGGTGGTAGGGCGGGTTGGGCACCATCACCAGGTGCATGCCCGGCGTGTGTTGTGCGGCCATTGCCGGGGCGCGCTCGCGCAGCACGGCGTAGTCGTAGTCACAGAACACATCGCCACTGATGGCAATGAACATGCTGTGGCCATCGCCCACATGCAGCAGCGGCAGGGCTTTGACGATGCCGCCCGCCGTTTCCAACGCTTCGCCTTCCGCCGAATACGCGAGGCGCACGCCCCAGGCGCTGCCGTCGCCGAGCGCGGCTTCGATCTGCATGCCGAGCCAGGCGTGGTTGATGACGATGTCGCGCACACCGGCCGCAGCCAGGCGTTCGATCTGCCAGACGATCAGCGGTTTGCCGCCTACCGCCAGCAGCGGCTTGGGCGTGTGGTCGGTCAGTGGGCGCATGCGGTCGCCGCGGCCAGCAGCAAAAATCATGGCTTTCATTGCGGGTTCAGGCCATTACCTTCATGAAAATCAGCAGAACGGCCATGCCGCCGACGATGGTCCACATCGCGCTCTTGGTCACCCGTGCGATGACGATGGCGACGAGGCCGGCAAGCAGGCGCGGGTTGTCGACCGAGACTGCCAGCGCACCATCGCGCATCAGCAGGTCGGGCGCAATCAGTGCGGTCAGCATCGCGGCCGGCACGTAGGGCAGGGCACTGCGGAACCACATCGGCAGGTTCATGCGCCCCTCGAGCGCGATGAACGACAGGCGGATGAGGTAGGTGGCCGCGCCGGAAATCAGCAGCACGCCGAAGAGGATCAGCGCCTTCATGCCGTTGCGCCCTCCTTCTTCACATTGGCGAGCCGTTCAACCAGCGCGCCGACGGCGATGCCCACGCACGCCGCGCTCATCAGACCCAACTTGTGCGGCCAGCCCGTCCACGCCACGGCCAGTGCAGCGCCAGTCAGCGCGGCGGCCAGTTGCGCGCGCGTGCGCAGCGCCGGCACCACGATGGCGATGAACGTGAGCGGCAGGAAGAAATCGAGCGGCCACGTGGTCGGCACCTGCGCGCCCAGCACCACGCCGACGAGGGTCGACGCTTGCCAGCTCGTCCACAGCGCCACGCCGGCGCCAAGGAAGTACCAGTGGCGATAGGTCGTTTCTTCAGACCCCGCGCGCGCATTGACGACGCGCCGGTTCATGGCTGCAAAGGCTTCGTCTGTCAGCAGATAGGCGATCAGCCATTTCCAGCGGCGCGGCAGGTGCGCCAACGATGGGGCAATGCTGGCGGAGTACAGCGCATGCCGCAGGTTGACCATCGACACCGTCGCCGCAATCACCAGCGCGGGCGCGCCACCGGCCCACAGCTGCACGAGGATCATCTGCGAGGCGCCACCGAAAACGATCGCGCTCATCGCCACGGCAAGCCACGCAGGCATGCCGGCCGATGTGGCCAGCACGCCGTAGATCAGGCCGAACGGCACCACGCCGAGCAGCATGGGTGCGAGCGCCAGCATACCGGCGCGGAATTCGGCGGCGCGCGAGGATGCCATCAGAACGTGTAGCCGACCTGCTGGGCGCGATCCTCAAGCTGATCGAGCAGACGTGCGAGCGGTGCCAGCGCGTTGTAGCGGCTGCACACGCGGCGCAGGTACGCGATGAAGCGCGGGGTGTCTTCCACGTAGCCGGTCTTGCCGTCGCGGTAGCACAGGCGCGCGAAGATGCCGGCCACCTTCAGGTGGCGCTGTGCGCCCATCCATTCGAGCGCCCGGTAGAACTCGCCGAAGTCTTCATCGACCGGCAGGCCGGCTTTGCGCGCGGCTTCCCAGTAGCGCACGGCCCAGTCGAGTTCCTCTTCTTCTTCCCACGACAGGAAGGCGTCGCGCAGGAGCGAGGCGGCGTCGTAGGTGATCGGGCCGTAGACGGCGTCCTGGAAGTCCAGCACGCCCGGCTGCGACGGGTCGGCCGCGTTGATCATCAGGTTGCGCGGCATGTAGTCGCGATGCACGTACACGCGCGGCTGGGCCAGGGCGCTGTCGACCAGCAGCTTGAACACCTTGTCGAGCGATTCGCGCTGAGCGGCGTCGAGCGGGCGCTGCAGGTGGCGGTCGATGTACCAATCCGGGAACAGCGACAGCTCGCGGCGCAGCAGCGCCTCGTCGTACGGCGGTAGCTCGCCCTCGCGCGAGGCCAGTTGCCAGCGCACCAGGGTCTGGATGGCCGGGCGGAACAGCGTGTTGGCGTAGGCGAGGTCGAAATCGTGCTCACGCAGCGATTGCAGGTAGGTCTGCGGGCCCAGGTCAGTCAGCAGCAGGAAGCCTTGCGCGAGATCCTGCTCCAGCACCTGCGGTGCGTGCACGCCGGCACCGTTCAGCAGGCCGGCCACGTGGACGAACGGGCGGCAATCTTCCTGCGGCGGCGGGGCGTCCATGACGATCAGCGTGCCGGGGTGGTCACTGACGGCGCCGTCCAGGCGGAAATAGCGGCGGAAGCTGGCATCGGCCGAAGCGGGCTGCAGCGTGTCGATGCGCAGGCTGTGGGCGGCGGGCAAAGTGCTGAGCCAGTCGCGCAGTTGGCTGAGGCGTGCGTCGGTTGCGCCGGTGGCGGCGCCAGGGGTCGAAGCCATGCTGAGGGAACGCTGGAAAGGAGCTGGAAAGAAGCCCCGTATAATACCCGACCGAGTTTCGCCGCGAGCGCGCGCCGGCCCTGTCCAGGCCGCGTCTGGCGGCGGGATTGCCCCGCAGTACTGACTGATTTGTGCCCGTGCGTGCCGTTGTGCGCGCGGCCCCGTTCCCGATCTGCATGACCGAACCGAACCGAGCCAGGAAAAACAGGCAGCGCGCTGCTGTTACCGCGCCCGATCAGTGGACCGCCGACTGGGCCACCATCAGGCGTGGCACGCTGGCATTGCGCCCGCTGGTGTTCGCGGTGGCCGGTGTCTGGACGGCGACGTCCGCGGCGCAGACTGCGGATACCACGCAATCGACGACGCCCGCCGCAACACCGGCCTCGTCCGTGACCGCGCTGGCCACGTCCGGCCCTACCACGCCCGGCGGCAGCCCGCTGGTGCCCAAGATGGCCGAGCCCGTCCAGCGGCCCGACAACACCGTCCCCACTTTTACCGCGGCCGACAAGATGGACGGTCGCACCAACGAAGACATCCACCTGCGCGGCAACGGCGAGTTGCGCCGCAACGGTTCGGTGCTCAAGGGCGACACGCTCGACTACAACCAGGACACCGACGTTGCCACCGCGACGGGCAACGTGCGGTTGTTCAAGGGTGGCACGCTCGTCACCGGCCCGGACGCCAAGCTCAAGGTCACCGCCAACGAAGGCACCATGAGCACGCCGGCCTACGAGTTCCACACGACCGGCGGCCGCGGTACGGCAGACCGTATCGACTTCATCGACAAGGACAACAGCCGCATCACGCGCGGCACGTACACGACGTGCTCGCCCGACAACGTCGACTGGTACTTCAGCGCGAGCCGCATCGATATCGACAGCGATCGCCAGGTCGGCAGCGGCCGCAACGGCGTGCTGCACTTCTTCGGCGTGCCGGTGTTTGCCACGCCGGTGATGGATTTTCCGCTCAATGACGATCGCCGCAGCGGCTTTCTCCCGCCGGTGTTCGGCTACAACAGTCGCAGCGGGGCGGATGTCACGCTGCCGTATTACTTCAACATCGCGCCCAACCGCGACCTGACGCTGTATCCGCGCCTGCTGACCACGCGCGGCTTGCAACTGGGTGCCGAATACCGCTATCTCGATACCGCGTACAACGGGGTCCTGCGTGGCGAATTCCTGCCCGATGACCGCGAGGCCGGCCGCAACCGGTGGTCGATTTCGGCGGTGCATACGCAACGCCTGGCACCGGGCCTGACTGCTTTCCTGAACTACAACAAGGTCTCCGACAATACCTACCCGGACGATCTGGGGCGCAGCATTGTCACGGCGACACAGCGCCAGTACATGCAGTCGGGTGGTGTCACGTATGCCATCGGTGACTGGGTCGCCATGGCGCAGGTGCAGAAATTCCAGACGCTCTCGACCGCTACCACGCCCCTCTCACCTCCGTACGAGCGCGTGCCGCAGTTGAACCTGTCGTACACGAAGTACGACCTCAACGGGTTTGATCTCAGTTTCCAGACTGATTACACGCGCTTCTCAATCCCGACAGCCAATACCGTCCAGGGCGAGCGCCTGTTCATGCAGCCGACGATCAGCTACCCGATCGTCCGCCCCGGCTGGTACGTCACGCCGAAGTTCATCCTGAACACCACGGCGTATCGCCTGGACCGCCCGGCCGGCGACACGCAGAATTCGCAGATCAACCGCACGCTTCCGACCTTCTCGCTCGATTCGGGCATGACGTTCGAGCGCGATGCGCCCGCTGTCTCCAAGCTGTTTGGTGTGAGCTACATCCAAACGCTGGAGCCGCGCCTGTTCTACGTGTACACGCCGTACCGCGATCAGTCGCAGATCCCGTTGTTCGACACCGCGCAGTCGGACTACAACCTCGGCCAGATCTTCACCGAGAACCCGTATACCGGCTACGACCGCATCGCGGATAACAACAAGCTGACGGCGGGTGTCACCACCCGCTTCATCGAGGCGGAATCGGGCATTGAACGCCTGCGTGCCACGATCGCGCAGCGTATCGATTTCGAAGGCCAGCGCGTGACGCTGGCGGGCGCCGCGCCCACGTCGGTGCGCCGCTATTCGGACCTGCTGGGCGCGACCACGATCCAGATGTTCCGCGGCATCTTTTTCGATACGAACCTTCAGTACAATCAGGACATCGATCGCATCATGCGCTCGACCGTGGCGTTCAGCTGGAAGCCGGAAGCGAACAAGGTGATCAACCTCGGCTACCGCTATTACCGGCAAGACACCAACACCGGCCAGTTGCCGCTGGAGCAGGCGGATATCTCGGCGCAGTGGCCGATCACGCGGCGCTTGTACGGTTTGGGCCGCATCGGTTACGACCTGGATGCGAAGAAGCCGTCCGACATGCTGCTCGGCCTCGAATATGTGGCGGACTGCTGGGTTGGCCGCCTGGCGGTGCAGCGTTACAGCAACGCGATTTCGGGCTACACGACGCACATCTTTGCCCAGATCGAATTCAAGGGCCTGTCGAAGGTGGGGAACAATCCGATCGACGTGATTCGCCTGAACGTGCCCGGCTACCAGCCGGTGACCGCGCAGCCGATTACGCCGTCCGTGCTGGATCAATATGAATAACGACATCATGGCTTTCCAATCGACCGCTTTTGCCACGCGTGTGGCACCTCTGCGCCGTCTACGCGTTGCGACTGGCGTGCTGGTTGCGCTCATGGCGGGCGCGGTTCTATCGCCCGCCGTTCACGCACAGCAGGCGCAACCGGCGCAAAAGAAGGGTGCGCCGTTGCGCGGTATCTTCTCCGGCCCCAATGCGTCACCCAGCCAGCCGCTGCTGCAGGGCACGCTGCCGGGTCCGACGGCCGCAGGCGCGCCGCGCAGCCAACTCGTCGACGAGGTGGTGGCCGTGGTCAACACGGATGTCATCACCCGCCGCGAACTGCTCAACCGTGCCGATCTCGTCGAGAAGACCTTCCGCGCACAGAACCGTCCGCTGCCCCCGCGTGCGGACCTGCTCGGTGAAGTGCTCGAGCAGTTGATCCTGGAACGTGTGCAGGCGCAGACGGCCAAGGAAAGCGGTATTCGCGTGTCCGACGCCGATGTGGATCGGGCCGTGGAAAGCGTGGCCCAGCGCAACAACCTGTCGGTGGCCCAGCTCAAGGGCAAGCTGACGGAGGCCGGCATGGCCTACAACAAGTACCGCGACGATTTGCGTCAGGAGATTCTGCTGGCGCGCCTGCGCGAGCGCGAAGTCGACTCCAAGGTGCAGGTCTACGACGGCGAGATCGACAACTATCTGGCGCAGCAAGGCGGTGGCGCAGCCGCTGCGGGTGAGCAGCAATACAACGTTGCGCAGATCCTGGTGCCGGTGCCCGAAGGTGCGACCGATGCCGAAAAGGCGGCCGCGCGCAGCAAGGCTGAAAGCCTGCTCAAGCAGGCCCAGGGCGGTGCGGATTTCGCCAAGTTGGCACGGGACAATTCCGGCGCGCAGGATGCGTCGCAGGGCGGCGAGCTGGGTCTGCGTCCGATTGGCCGCCTGCCCGCCGTATTTGCGAACGCGGTGCTCGACATGAAGGCCGGTCAGGTGGCCAGCCAGGTGATCGAGAGCCCCGCCGGTTATCACGTGATCAAGCTGCTTGAGAAGCGCGCGCCGAGCACGGCCATTGCCGCCAAGGTACAGCAGACGCAGGTGCGCCACATCCTGATCAAGACCGGCCCGACCATGTCGCCTGACGACGCGCGCCGCCAGCTGGCGGGCCTGCGTGATCGCATCGTCCATGGATACGACTTTGGCGACGCGGCACGCCGATACTCGCAGGATGGTTCGGCCAGCGCTGGCGGCGAGCTGGGCTGGGTGTCGCCGGGCCAGCTCGTGCCGGAGTTCGAGCATGCGATGGACGAACTCAAGCCGGGCGATGTTTCGCAGCCGGTGCAGAGCCAGTTTGGCGTGCACCTGATTCAGGTGGAAGGCCGCCGCGAGGCCGAAGTGCCGGTGGACCGCCAGCGCGATTACGCACGCTCTAAGATTCGCGAGCAGAAGGTGCAGGCCGCGTACGAAGACTGGCTGCGTGAGATGCGCGACTCTGCGCACGTGGAATACCGCGTGAACCGTCAGGAGTAAGCGACGGCGTTACGCATCGCTGACGGCCGCCTGCGGGCGGCCGTGGCGTTTCTGGACCAACCTGACACTGTTGTAGGAAAGCGGCGCATGCTGAACATTGCGATCACCACCGGCGAACCCGCCGGCATCGGCCCCGACATTACCGTGGCAGCGCTGCTCCATCTGGCGCGGCAGGCGCCGTCGCGCTATGCCGATGTGCAGTGGCATGTGATCGGCGATGCGGCCTTGCTACAGGCGCGCGCGGATGCCATCGGACAGGGGGAGTTCTGGCGCGTTGCCTCGACGGCGCTCACGCTCGTGGAGCGTCCGCTCGGCGCGCCGGTGCGCGCCGGTGTGCTCGATGCCGCCAACGGGCGCTACGTGCTGGACCTGCTCGACGCAGCCATCGACGGCTGCGTGCAGGGCGCTGCGGACGGCGTGCGCTATGACGCCATGGTGACGGCACCCGTGCAGAAGAGCACCATCAACGACGCGGGTGTGCCGTTCACGGGCCATACCGAATACCTGGCCGAGCGCAGCCGCACGCCGCGCGTGGTGATGATGCTGGCCGGCCCGCAACCGGCGCACAACAACGCGATGCTGCGCGTGGCCCTGGCGACGACGCATCTGCCGCTGCGCGAGGTGGCGGACGCCATCACGCCGGCCGTGCTGGATGAAACGCTCGACATCGTGCAGCGCGATCTGCGCGCCCGCTTCGGACTGAACGCGCCGCGCATCCTCGTGACGGGGCTGAACCCGCATGCCGGCGAATCGGGCCACCTCGGCCGCGAAGAAATCGAGGTGATCGAGCCCGCCATCGCCCGCGCGCTGGACCGAGGCATCCATGTCCGTGGCCCGTATCCGGCCGACACGCTGTTTCAGCCGCGTCTGCTGGCCGATGCCGACTGCGTGCTGGCGATGTATCACGACCAGGGCCTGGCGCCGCTCAAGTACGGCACCTTCGGCCACGGCGTGAACATCACGCTGGGCCTGCCGTTCGTGCGCACATCGGTCGATCACGGGACTGCGCTGAATCTGGCAGGCACGGGCCGCGCCGAGTTCGGCAGCATGATCGAGGCGATCGACACCGCCATCGCCATGGCTCGCCACGCAGCACGTTCCTGAATTTTTGACCTTTCTGATCTCGAGTACCGCGATGGCACGATCCACGACCGGCGTTCACCAGGGGCACCAGGCCCGCAAGCGCTTCGGCCAGAACTTTCTGGTCGATGACGGCGTGATCCACGCCATCGTTGCCGCCATTGACCCGCAGCCCGACGACGTGCTCGTCGAAATCGGCCCGGGCCTGGGCGCGCTTACCGTACCGCTGATGGAGCGCGTGCGCACGCTGCAGGTGGTCGAGCTGGACCGCGACCTCGTGGCGCGCCTGCAGAAGCGTTTCGGCGATCGGCTGATCGTGCATGCGGGCGATGCGCTGGCGTTCGATTTCGGTTCGCTGCACGAGGCAGGCCGGCCGCTGCGTATCGTCGGCAACCTGCCGTACAACATTTCGAGCCCGCTCTTGTTTCACCTGGCGGCGTTTGCCGACCGTGTGCGCGACCAGCACTTCATGCTGCAGAAAGAGGTCGTCGACCGCATGGTGGCGGCACCCGGGAGCAAGGCGTTCAGCCGACTGTCGGTGATGCTGCAGGTGCGGTACTACATGGAGCAAGTGCTGGATGTGCCGCCGGGCTCATTCAACCCGCCGCCCAAGGTGGATTCAGCGGTGGTGCGGATGATTCCGTGGCCCGCCGACAAGTCGCCGTATGCGCCGGTCGACATGCGTGCACTGGGCACGGTGGTGACGATGGCGTTCTCGCAGCGGCGCAAGGTGCTGCGCAACACGCTGGGCGCGCTGCGCGATGTGATCGATTTCGAGGCGCTGGGCTTCGATCTGGGCCGCCGTGCGGAAGAAGTGCCGGTCGAGGACTTCGTGGCGGTGGCGAATGCGCTGCCGGCGGATCGTGTCACCACGGGCATCGTCGGCAGCGCGTCAGACCTCAGCGAAGATTGACGAGCAGGATGCCCGACAGCACGAGCGCCGCGGCCAGCGCAAACCGCAGGCCCACCGGCTCGTGCAACAGCAGTACGCCAAACGCCACGCCAAACAGCGGCGTCAGGAACGAGAATACCGACAGCCGCGACGCCAGGTAGCGGCGCAGCAGCCAGAACCACGTCAGATAGCTGGCAAACGCGATCAGCACGGACTGGTAGGCGAGGCTGGCCATCGCCGTCGGCGTCAGATTGGCCGTGGCGATCTGGCCGGTGCCGGCGGCCATCAGCATCAGCAGCGCGGCAGAGACGACCAGTTGATACAGCAGCGTCTTGGCTGCCGGCGCTTCCGAGAGCTTGGTTGCCCGCACGACGATGGTCGTTGCGCCCCACAGCGCGCCGGCCACCACGCCCAGCGCATCGCCCAACGTCGTTGACGGGCCGGCTGCCGGGTGCAGGATGCCATCGGCAAACGCCAGCACGATCCCCGCAAATGCAATGCCGATGCCGATCCATTGGCGTGGACGCAGATGTTCGCCGGAGACGAAAAAGTGCAGGCCCAGCGCCGTGAAGATCGGCGCGGTGTAGAGAAACACCGCCATGCGCGACGCCGTGGTGTAGCCCAGGCCGATGAAGATGCACAGGAACTCCACGCCGAACAGGACGCCCGCCACCACGCCGCCGGGTAACGTACCGTCGCGCACCGACAGACCCGTGCGGCGCCACAGCGCAAACGCAAGCACGAGCACCGACGCAATCGCCGAACGCACGCCGGCCTGCATGACAGGCCCGACGTCGTGCGCGGCGACCTTGATGGCGACCTGCTGAAAGCCCCAGCACATGCACAACACCACCATCAGGCCGATGGCGGTGCCGTCCAACGGGCGACGGAGCGCCTCAGTGGCGGTTGCCATCGGGCATCGAGCGTGCCTGGATCAGCTCGATCTTGTAGCCGTCCGGATCTTCCACAAACGCAATGATGGTGCTGCCGCCCTTGACGGGGCCGGCTTCGCGCGTGACCTTGCCGCCCGCATTGCGGATCTGGTCGCAGGCCTGCGCGGCGTTGTCCACCTCGATGGCGAGATGGCCGAAGGCGGTGCCGAGTTCGTATTCGCTCACGCCGTAGTTGTAGGTCAGCTCGATGACCGTGTTACCGGCTTCCGGGCCATAGCCGACGAAGGCCAGCGAGTACTTGTATTCCGGGTTGTCGCTCGTGCGCAGCAACTGCATGCCGAGCACCTTGGTGTAGAAGTCGATCGAGCGCTGCATGTCGCCGACGCGCAGCATGGTGTGGAGCATTCGCATGGGAGTTCCTTCCTGGGGGACTGCGGGGAAGGCGATATTGTAGGAGCGGATGCCAGAACGTGCAGGAGCGGATTCAGAATCGGATGACGGCGCTGGCCCAGGTCATCGCGCGAGGCTGGTCGCCGAGCAGCGGATCGTTTTTTCCCCGGATGGCGTGGCTGAGGTTCAAGGTGGCGCGCTTGCCGGCCGTGTAGCTCACGCCAGCGCCATAGCCGTCCAGCGTGACCCGGTTGGCGCCGTTGCGCACGAACTTCTGCACCGCTGCCTGGGCGCGGTCGTAGAACGCTTGCACCGTCAAGCCTTTGACGACGGGCACGGCCACGTTGAGCGTGGCGGAAGTCACGTAACCGCTGTCTGCGCTCGCCGTGTCGTTGCTGTAGGCACGCACGGCGCCAGGGCCGCCGAGCACCATCTTTTCCGAACCGTCGAGATTGCGGGAGGCCTGCTGCGTGTTGATCGACAGATCGAGATACGTACCGCGCTGCAACCCCTGGCTGAGTTTTGCGAAGGTCGTCATCTTGTAATAGGCGCCCCGCGTCTGCGCGCCATTCCAGTCATCGGTATTGCGCAAGCGTCCGGCGCTGGTACCGATCTGGTATTGCAGAACGTTGGGCTGGCCGGCCAACTGGCCCTGCCGGTCTCCGGAGAGCTGCAGGTTCAGCACATGGGCCGACCGCTGATTGGGCAGATCGAAGAGCGAATCCGACATGCGCTTGGCATCCAGATTCGCACTGACATCCAGGTTGCTCGACCGGCCGCGCACGAGGGGATAACTCCCATACAGGCTGAACACCGTCGCATCGCCCTCACCGAGATCGCGGTACAGCCCGCCCAGTGTGTAGTCGACACGCGAGAGGGCGACCCCGGCGCGGGCGCCCTGCACACCAACGGGTCTGTCGTACGACACGCGCCCGATGAGCGTGCGTCCGCCATCGCTGTCGTGATTGAACTGGAGGAAGTCCGGGGCGCCGTACAGCACCGCCTGGAGCCGGTCACCCAATCCGAGTGGGCTGTTGACGTTGATCTGTGCACCCACCCGGTTGCGCCCGCTGACGCGCGAACCTGCATTGTCCAGTACGAAGGCGCCCTCCACGCGCGGGCCGGCATCGGCTTCCACGGACAGCACCGTGCCACCGGCGGTTTGCCCAGGGGAGAGCACGGGCGTCAACGTGCCGACACCAGGCAGTTCGGACAGGCGGGTTAGCTGGTCCTGGGCGGTTTGCACATCGCCGGTCTGGCTGACACCGCGTGCCAGATAGCGTTGCAACACGCGATCCCGCACCAGTGAGCGGTTGGCCTTGATTCGCATCGCCTCGACATGGCCACGCAGCACGCGCAAATGCACGACGCCGTCGGCAAGGTCGGGCTGCTCTTGCGGCACGTAGGCGTACGAGATGCTTTCGCCGTTGTCCAGCAGTACGCCCGTGATCTGAACGGCCACGTCGCGCACATCCGTGAGCGACATCTCCCGGTCGCGATAGGGGGCGACGAGGGCATCGATACGCGGCTTCAGGCGCTCAGGCACGTTGTCGACTTCGATGCGCGCGACATGCATGCGATCCGCATCGGCAGCGGCGGACGCAGTAGCGGGTGGCTGCGCGCTTTCGATGGCGGGTGCATCGCCGACGTGCCGATCGATAGGCGCATTCAGGATGGGGTTGCTCTGCAGCAGCGAGCCGCTGGACGGCGTGCCGACAGACTGGCTTGGCACGCCCTGCGCGCCGGCAGGCGCGCACGAAAGCACCCCCGAAGCGAGCAGCCCCAGCGACAGGAAAGAGGAACGGGTCTTCATGGCAAACAAGAGGTGAAAAACCCGGCGGTTGCCGGGTTTTCCGCGCCAGCCCGTGTTGATCCGGATTGGCGCATGGCGTTGCGTCAGACGTTACCGGCGAGGCAGGCCGATGACTTGGCCGTACACAACGTCAGGTTTGGCGCCAGCGAACACCAGGCTGGTGGGGGCGAGCTTGTAGGTCAGATCCCCAAAGACCTGCAAGCCGAACCAGTTATCCACGTTGCCGGCGGTCTCCAGCGTGAGGTTTCCCGTTTCGCCACGGCCTGCGATGGTGATGCCCTGGGCGCCACGCAGATAGGTATCGCCATAGGTGGTCAGTGCGCCCACCATGAGTTGGCCATTGTGCGCGGTGATGTTTGTCGTGTTGCTAAACAGCCGGCCAGACAGGAGCACGTTATCGAAGCCGTCGATCGTGGTGTTGCCGCGCACGTCCAGCAACGGGGCGTTGTAGCTTCCGTTCGTGGCGATGACATTGGTACCGAGGACGTTCAGGTCACGTCCGATGGTGGTCTGCCCCGTGAAGGTGATCGTGTCACCCCAGATCGACAGGTTGCCGGGGGTAAAGATGTCGCCGAAGCGGAGTTCGCCGGTTTCTGCGAAGGCCTGAATGTTAAGGGCCTGCGTGCTATCAACGGTACCGCCTGTGCGGGCCGCGATTTCAAGATCGCCGACGATCTGGTTCGACTGGGTCCCGCCGCGCGAGCGCAGGAAATTGACCTTCTGGCCTGCCGACGCCACCGCACCACCCATCACGCGCAGGTTGGTGAAATTGATGTTGCTACCCGTGTGCGCGCCTAGATTGCCGCCAGCGAAAAGCGAACCGGAACTGTTGATGTCGCCGCCGTTGCCGATGCTCTCCAACCAGACATTGCCGCGCGTGGGCGCACACGTAAGGCATGCGCGCTGCGTGAGGTTCAGCTTGGCGGCCTCGATCACGCCGGTGTTGTTGACGGCCGTGCGGGCCAGTGCATCCCGCGCCCACGCGGCCAGCGTGATGTCACCGTCGCGCGTGGTGAGAATGCCGCGGTTGACCACCAGCGCTTCCAGGCTCGCCTTGTCCAGGCCCACTTGCAGGTGGGAATCGGCAAACGTCAGGTAGATGGCGTCGCCGGCAGCAAGCGCCACGTCGCCATTGAAGGAGGTGATCCGGCCGCCGTTGGTGACGTTCTTCGCACCGATCAGGGCCACCGATTCGTTGGCGATGACGAAGCCGTTGTTGGTCACATCGCCTTGTCCGCCGCCGGTAAAGCGCAGCCGGTCAGCCTTGAAATCCTCGTCACTGATGTTGAGCGACGAGGCGACCAGGCTGCCCACGTTGACCCGGGCGCCGTTGCCGATCAGCACACCGTTCGGGTTCACGATGAACACGCGTCCATTGGCGTTGAGCGTGCCAAGAATGGTGGTCGGGTCGGCGGAGTTGATGCGGTTCAGAACGGCCGCGGAGGCGTTCTTCTGTGCGAAGGTCAGCGTGTCGTTGGCGCCGACGTTCATGCTGTCCCAGTTGACGATGAGCTTGTTGCTCGTTTGTGTGACGGTGGTGGTATTGCCGTTGCGGCTGATGCTGCCGGTGCCGTCGGTGATGGTACCGGTGCCGACCGCGTGTGTGGCTTGCGCGCTTGCCATCAGCAGGGCAGCCAGCGCAATGGAGCGAACTGGAGTGGGCGTTTGTGTCATGTCGTTCATCCGAGTTGATGGACGAAAGACCATACAAACAACCCGCCGCCGAAAGAATCAGACAAGCCCCAAGGCCGCCTCCGTAGTCAAACGGATGACGGCAATGCGGGTGTTCGGCTAGAACGCCGGCAAATATTCCGGCGGATGGGAACGCAGTTGCTCGCGCGCTTCGCGGAACTCGGGGAAGATCGACTCCACCGTGTCCCAGAACCGCGGGCTGTGGTTCATTTCCTTGAGATGCGCCAGCTCGTGCGCGACCACGTAGTCGATCAGGCTCAGCGGGAAATGCACGAGACGCCAGTTCAGGCGGATCTTGCCGTCGGCAGTGCAGCTTCCCCAGCGTGTGGCGGCGGAGGACAGCGCGTACGCGCTGTGCCGCACGCCCAGGCGTTCGGCATACACCTCGAGCCGCTCACCGAACAGGCGCCGCGCCTGCGTCTGCAGCCAGCCCTGTACGCGGTCCTTGATCTGCTGCTCGGTGGTGGTGGGCGGCAGGCCCAGGTGCAGCACGCTTGTGTCGGCATCGAACATCAGCGCGCCGATGGGCGATTCCAGCTTGAGCGTGATCGTCTTGCCGAGGAACGGCAGTGCGGCGCCGTCCTGCCATTCCATGGGCGGCAGCATGCGTCGCGCGGCATTTGTGCGCCATTCTGCCAGCTTGGCGAAGATCCACTTCTGCTTTTCGGCAATGGCGTGCTCGATCTCGGCGAGCGTGACCCAGCGTGGTGCCGTGATGGACAAACCGCGGTCATCGATGACAAAGCCGATGGTGCGGCGCGACGAACGCTTGAGGTTGTAGACCAGCGCCCGCTCGCCCAGCGTCAGGCGGCGCTGGTTGGGACCCAGCGGCGCGGTGGACGGATCCGGTGCGGGCGGTGCGAGGAGGGGCGTGTCCGGCTGCGGTTCAACTTCGGGCGCGAGCAGCGGCAGCTCGAGCTGGACGCTGTCGGCGGTGGTGGGCGAAGTCGGTGGGCGCAGCAGTTTCATGCGGGCTCGCGGTAGCTGTCGGCGTCGATTCTACGCATTTCTGCTTCGATCCACGCTTGGACTTCGCGGTTGAGCTGGTCGCTGGTCTTGCCGGCGGTCGAGATGGCCGGGCCGACCGACAGTGTGATCATGCCTGGATACTTCAGGAACGAGTTGCGCGGCCACACTCGCCCCGAGTTGTGCGCGATGGGGATGACCCAGGCGCCGGTATCGACGGCAAAGCGTGCACCGCCGCTCTTGTAGCGCGGCTTCGGATCGCCCGAGCGTGTGCGCGTGCCTTCCGGAAACATGATGACCCACGCGCCTTCGGCCAGGCGCTCCTTGCCCTGGCGTGCTACCGAGGCGAACGCGTTGGCGCCGTCCTTGCGGTTGATGTGCACCATCTTGAGCATGCCCAGCGCCCAGCCGAAGAACGGCACATACAGCAGCTCGCGCTTGAACACGTAGCACAGCGGGCGCGGCATGGTGGCCACGAAGGCCATGGTCTCCCACGCCGATTGGTGCTTGGAGAGCAGCACCACCTGCTTGTTGGTGGCGACGGCTTCTTCGATGTGCTCCCAGCCCTGGTATTGCCAGCGGATGCCGAGCAGCCAGCGCGCCATCCAGATGGCGGACTTGGTCCAGCCCGACACCATCCAGAAGCGGCGGGCCGGGTTCATGAACGGAAACACGATGAAGCAGGCCACCGCATAGATCGGCGTCCAGACAATCAGGAAAACGAGATACAGCAGCGAACGGATGAAAGTCATGGGGGCGAATTCAAGGGGCGCGCGAGGGCATGCCCTGGGACGCGGGGGACAGCAGCGCACGCGCAAACGCGCGCAGGTCCTCGTGAATCTGGGTGCCGGGTGGCAGGTTGCCGGCATCGCGGGTCTTGATGCCCTTGCCGGTCAGCACGAGATGCGGCACCGCACCGACTTCCGCGCCGGCCTGCAGGTCGCGCAGCGAATCGCCGACCACCGGCACGCCGGTCAGGTCAACGTCGAAGCGGCGGGCGATCTCGCGCAACATGCCGGATTTCGGCTTGCGGCACTCGCAGGCGTCGGCGGCGGTGTGCGGGCAGAAGAAGACCGCATCGACGCGCCCGCCGTAGGTGGCGAGCGCCTTGTACATCTTCTCGTGCATCGCGTTGAGCGCAGCGGCCTCGAACAGGCCGCGCCCGATGCCGGACTGGTTGGTGGCCACCACCACCTGGTAGCCGGCCTGGTTCAACTCGGCGATGGCTTCCAGGCTGCCGTCGAGGGCGATCCACTCGTCGGGCGATTTGATGAACTGGTCGCTGTCGTGGTTGATGACGCCGTCGCGGTCGAGGATCACCAGCTTGGGGACGTGGGGCATAGCAGACTCCGGACGACGCTCAGGGTACCAATCAGGCGGCCAGCTTGGAGATGTCCGCCACGCGGTTCATCAGGCCATGCAGTTCGCCCAGCAGCGCCAGGCGGTTGTCGCGCAGTGCGGTGTCGTCGGCCATCACCATCACGCCGTCGAAGAAGGTGTCGACCGCTTCGCGCAGGCCGGCCAGCGTCTTCAGTGCAGTGGTGAAGTCGCCGCGCACGAAGGCATCGTGCACGTGCGGCTCGGCCGCGGCGACAGCGTCGTGCAGGGCGCGCTCGGCGTCTTCCTTGAGCAGTTGCGGCTGCAGCGCGCCGATGGCAACGTCAGTCTTCTTCAGGATGTTGGTGATGCGCTTGTTGGCGGCAGCCAGCGCTTCGGCTTGCGGCAGGGCGGCAAACGCACGCACGGCTTCGAGGCGCGCGACGATGTCGTCCAGGCGCTGCGGGCGCTGACTGACCACGGCTTCGACTTCGTTGGTGCTGTAGCCCTTGTCCTTCAGGTAGCCGCGCAGGCGGTCGTACAGGAAGTCGGTGATGGCGGCCAGGTCCGGCTTGACCGCGCCAATACCGTCGAAGCTCGCAGCGGCAATCTGCAGCGCATCGTCAATCGTGAGCGTGAGCGGCTTCTCGATCAGCATGCGCAGGATGCCCAGCGCGTGGCGGCGCAGCGCGAACGGGTCTTTCTCGCCCGTGGGTTGTAGGCCGATGCCCCAGATGCCGACCAGCGTTTCGAGCTTGTCGGCCAGCGCCACGACGGTGCCGGTGGCGGTGCTGGGCAGCGTGTCACCGGCAAAGCGCGGCTGGTAGTGCTCGGAGCAGGCCAGCGCCACGTCGTCGGGTTCGCCGTCGTGGCGCGCGTAGTAGGTGCCCATCGTGCCTTGCAGCTCGGGGAACTCGCCCACCATGTCGGTCAGCAGGTCGGCCTTGGCCAGCAGCGCACCGCGCGAGGCGTGTGTGACATCCGCGCCGAGCTTCTCGGCCAGTTGGCCGGCAATCGCCTGCAGGCGCGACACGCGCTCAAGCTGCGTGCCGATCTTGTTGTGATAGACCACGCGCGAGAGCAGCGGCACACGGTCGGCCAGCGGCTTCTTCTTGTCTTGCTCGAAGAAGAAGCGGGCGTCGGCCAGGCGCGGGCGCACCACGCGCTCGTTGCCTTCGATGATGGCTTGCGGCGTGTCGGTGGCGATGTTCGAGACGATCAGGAAGCGGTTGCGCAGATGGCCTTGTGCGTCCGTCAGCGCAAAGTACTTCTGGTTGGTCTGCATGGTCAGGATCAGGCACTCCTGCGGCACGGCGAGGAAGGCCTCCTCGAAGTGGCAGGGGTAGACCACGGGCCATTCGACCAGCGCGTTCACTTCATCCAGCAGCGCTTCGGGCATGACGACCGTATCGGCGCCAGCCGTTTTGAGCAGCTCGGCGCGGATGGCGTCCTTACGCTTGGCATAGCTGGCGATGACCTTGCCCTGGCTCTCCAGCGTGCTCGCGTACGAGGCGGCGTCGTTGATGACGATCTCGCCTCCCGCCGACAGGAAGCGGTGGCCCAGCGTGACGTTGCCCGATTGCAGCCCAAACGCGCTCACGGGAATGACGTCGCTATCCAGCAGCGCGATCAGCTTGTGCGCGGGGCGCACGAATTGCACGTTGTCACCGTTCGGGCGCTGGTACGTCATCACCTTCGGAATCGGCAGGTTGGCGATGGTCTGCGACAGCGCGGTCTGCAGGCCATCGGCCAGCACGGCGCCGCGCGCGGTGTAGCGGTAGAAGAGCGACTCGGCCTTGCCATCCGGTGCGCGCTCGAGCGAAGCAGGATCGATCGAGTCCACGCCCACGGTCTTGGCCAGCGCGGCCAGCTTCTTGACCAGCGGTGCGGCGGGCTTGCCCTCGGCGTCGAAGGCGATGGTCACGGGCAGCACCTTCTCGCGCAGTTCGCGGTCGGGCGCGGTGCGGCGCACGCCGGTGATCGATGCGGCCAGGCGGCGCGGCGTGGCAAAGCCTTCCACGGCGGCGCCTTCTTCGAGCAGGCCTTGCGCCGACAGACCCTCAAACAGCCCGCGTGCAAACGCCTCGCCCAGGCGGGCCAGCGCCTTGGGCGGCAGTTCTTCGGTCAGCAGTTCGATCAGGAGGGTGGACATAGCGTTTGAATCGGTGACGTCGTTGTTCTGCGCTGCGCATGCGCAGCGGTTACGTTGTGAGGTTCAGCAGGGCTTAACAGGGCGAACCCGGCACGGGCTCCACGCCCGAGAGCAGCCACACGCCGTTCTGCTGCTGGAACTGCAACTGCGTGCCGGCACACTGGCCCGGCGGAGGCGGCGGTGCGATCGGCGCCGGCGTCGTGCCGGGCGCGGCGGCATCACGGCGCAGGAAGCGTGCAGACAGCGTGCCGCGGCGCGCGTCGTAGCGCACCTCCTGCAGCGTGCCCGACACGTTGAATTCCAGGCGGCTCGGCAATTGTGCCGACGAGCGGAACATGCGCGCACGCCGCTGCGCCTTCGCGCCGGTGCCTTGCCATTCGACCCACGTGAACGGGAAGCGCAGGGCGGTGGCGTACGTGCGCAGCGGCACGCGGTGCCAGCCTAGATCGCGTGCGCCGGACAGGTCGCAGGCCATCGTGCGCGCCAGGCTCGTCCACTGGTCGAGCGAGGGCGGGGGCGGCGTCCATTCTGTGCCCAGCGCTTGCTGCAGCGGCTTGGAATCCGCCACGCAAAGCTGCGTCAGGTTGCTCGGCACGACAAAAACCTTTTCCGTCGATGCCGGCTTGGACGAGCGGTGCCGCGCCGCTTGCGCAACGCCGGCCGGCAGCGCCAGCGCGGCGATGGACGCAGCGGTCAGCAGAGCCAGGCCGCGCCGCGCACGGGAGGCCGTCATGCAGCCTCCGTCGTCTTGGCAGCGGTAGCAGCGGCCGTGCCGCACATCGGGAAGCCCAGGCGCTCGCGCGAATCGTAGTAGGCCTGCGCGACCAGGCGCGACAGATTGCGGATACGGCCGATGTAGGCGGCGCGCTCGGTCACCGAAATGGCGCCGCGTGCGTCCAGCAGGTTGAACGTGTGGCCGGCCTTGAGCACTTGCTCGTACGCGGGCAGGGCGAGCTGTACGACCGGGGCATCGCCCTCGGCGGCGGCGTCCCCCTCTGCGCGCACGCCCATCAGGCGCTTGGCTTCGGCTTCGTGCTCGGCAAAGCGGCGGAACAGCACGGCGGTGTCGGCCTGCTCGAAGTTGTAGGTCGATTGCTCGACTTCGTTCTGGTGGTAAACGTCGCCGTAGGTCAGGCGGCGCTTGACCGGGCCATTCGGGCCCGGCTCTTCCCACTCGGTCCAGACCAGGTCGTAGATGTTCTCGACCTGCTGCAGGTACATCGCCAGGCGCTCGATACCGTACGTGATCTCACCGGTCACCGGCTTGCAATCCAGGCCGCCCACCTGCTGGAAGTACGTGAACTGAGTGACTTCCATGCCGTTGAGCCACACCTCCCAGCCCAGGCCCCAGGCGCCGAGCGTGGGGTTTTCCCAGTCGTCTTCCACGAAGCGAACGTCGTTCTGCTTCAGGTCCAGGCCCAGTGCTTCCAGCGAACCCAGGTACAGATCGAGGATGTTTTCCGGCGCCGGCTTGAGCACCACCTGGTACTGGTAGTAGTGCTGCAGGCGGTTCGGGTTCTCGCCGTAGCGGCCGTCCTTGGGGCGGCGCGACGGTTGCACGTAGGCGGCTCGCCACGGCTCGGGGCCGATCGCGCGCAGGAAGGTGTGCACGTGCGAGGTGCCGGCGCCGACTTCGAGGTCGATCGGCTGCAGCAGGGCGCAGCCCTGAGCGTCCCAGTACGACTGCAGCTTGAGAATGAGTTGCTGGAAGGTGAGCATGGTGGGTCCCGTTGGTCCGCTGCGGCGTGCAACGGTGCTGTACGCCGCGCGGCGGTGGAATGCAGCGGCGGGCACGAGAAGCGCCTGGCTCCGCAGTTACGTGCATGAGCGCCGCAAAACGTTGAATTTTAGCGTTTTTTGTCAGCCACTCCGGAAAGTGGCTGGAAAGTCTCCGAGCGCAGGCGAATCAGTTCGCGCTAGCCCCGGCGACGGCGCACGCATGCGATCAGCAAGACCAGCATGCCCAAGCCAAGTGCAGGTGCGTTGCCGACGCGCACAAACGGCGTCAGACCTTGCGTGCCCTGCACGTTTGCCTGCAGCGTGCCAAGCGTAAATACAGGGAGGAGCGCCTGCACGCTGCCGTCCGGGCGCACCACGGCGGTCGCCCCCGTATTGGTGGCGCGCAGCATCGGGCGGCCGGTTTCCAGTGCGCGCATGCGCGAAATCTGTAGGTGCTGGTCCAGCGCGATCGTGTCGCCAAACCACGCCAGGTTCGTCACGTTGGCGAGCATCGTGGCGGGCTGATCCGCGTGCCGCAGCGAGGCGGCGATCTCCTCGCCGAACAAATCTTCATAGCAGATGTTGGGGGCGATGCGCTGATCGGCCACCGTCATGGGCGGCTGCACCGGCAGGCCGCGGCGGAAATCGCCCAGCGGCATGTTCATCATGTTGACGAACCAGTGGAAGCCGAAGGGGATGAACTCGCCAAACGGCACGAGATGGTGCTTGTTGTAGCGGTACACGCCCTGGAAGTCGGGGCCGATGCCGAACACGCTGTTGGTGTAATCGACGCGCGAATCCTCGCTGGCAGCGCCGAAAAGCACGCTGGAGCGCGTGGTGTCCACATACGTGCGCAGGGCCAGCGCGATCTCCTGCGGCATCTCCTGGATCATGATCGGAAAGGCCGTCTCGGGCGTGACCACCAACTGCGCGGGCTGCTCGGTGACCAGCTTGGTGTACAGCGCCAGCGAGCGCTCGATGCCGGTTTGCTGGAACTTCACGTCCTGCGGCACGTTGCCTTGCAGGAGGCGCACCGAGATCGGCTTGCCCACCGGCTGCGTCCACGCAATGCCGTGCAGCGGCCAGCCGGCCACCAGCACGATCGCGCCCACGATGCCCGCCAGCCAGTGCAGGCGGCGCTCGGCCGCCACGCACAGCAGGCCGGCCAGCACGGCTGCGATCAGCACGATGCCGTACACGCCCACCAGCGGCGCGTAGCCTGCCAGCGGACCATCGGTGTGCGCATAGCCGCCGTTGATCCAGGGGAAGCCCGTCCACACCGTGCCGCGCAGCCATTCCGTCACGGCCCATGCCGCACCGAATACCAGCGCGGATGCAGTACCAGACCATCGCCCGCGTCTTGTTAGCCCCTGCCACGCCCACACCGCCAACGCCGGATGTAGCGCCAGGTAACCCGCGAACAGCAGCACGGCCAGCGCAGCCATCCACGCCGGCATGTCGCCGTAGACGTGCATGCTGATATAGAGCCACCAGATGCCCGACAGGAACCACCCGAGCCCGAAGGCGTAGCCCAGCCATGCCGCATCACGCAAGCGCGGCGCGCGCTGCACCAGCGCGGCCAGCCCCGTCAGCGACAGGATCTGCAGCCACCACCAGTGGTTTGGCGCGAACGACAGCGTATGCATGACGCCCAGCAACGCCGCCAGCGGCATCGCAAAGCGCAGCCGAGCGAGCGGCACAGGATGGGCGTCCTGCCGACGGGACGGTGCGGCAGGGGTAGAGAACTGAGCGGGCACGGAAGAATCAGGCGGGGTGAGAACCGGAGGTGTCGGTCGCGGTATTGCCGCCGGCCGGCGTGGTGATGCGGCGCACGAGCAGCACCTGCACCTGGCGTGCATCGGCGCGCAGCACGTCGAACTGCAGCGTGCCCAGGACGATCTTTTCGCCACGGTGCGGCACGCGGCCCAGGTGGTTCGACAGCAACCCACCGATGGTGTCAACGTCGTCGTCGGAGAAGTGCGTGCCGAAGGCTTCGTTGAACTGGCTGATCTCGGTCAGCCCGCGCACGCGCATGTGGCCATCGGCGGTGGGCAGGATGTTGTCTTCTTCCTGGTCGAAGTCGTATTCGTCCTCGATGTCGCCGACGATCTGCTCCAGCACGTCTTCAATCGTGATGAGGCCCGCCACGCCGCCGTATTCATCCACGACGATGGCGATGTGGTTGCGATTGACGCGAAAGTCGCGCAGCAGCACGTTCAGGCGCTTCGATTCGGGGATGAACACGGCCGGGCGCAACATGTCGCGCACGTCGAAGTCTTCATCGGTATAGAAGCGCAGCAGATCCTTGGCCAGCAGGATGCCGATGATGTTGTCACGGCTGCCTTCGTAGACGGGGAAGCGCGAATGCGCAGCTTCCTGCACGAAGGGGATGAATTCGGACGGTGCGTCGGCGATGTTGAGCGCATCCATCTGGGCGCGCGGGATCATGATGTCGCGCGCGCACAGGTCTGAGACCTGGAAGACGCCTTCGATCATCGACAGGGAGTCGGCGTCGATGAGGCTGCGCGCGTGGGCGTCTTGGAGGATTTCCAGAAGCTCGGCCCGCGATTCGGGCTCGGGCGAGATGAGGTCGGTCAGGCGTTCCAGCAGCGTACGGGGTTTGTCGGCTGGCTTCGGACTGGGATACGGATCATTCATGGCGCGGTCGCGCGTCGTTCAACATCGGGCCAGCATACACCAAAAGCCCCGCCGTCCCGATGACGGCGGGTGGCCGCCCGGCCTCCGTATGTGCTTCGAATTTCACATCTGGAGGCCGGGTTCGAGCGGGTTGGAGCGATCGGTCTGCCGAGGGGGGAGCGGTCAGTCGTCGCCCTTTTCGCCGCCGTGTTGCTGGCCGTTGTGCTGCCCGTTGTTGCCCTCGTTGCCTTGGTGGTTGTCGTTCCCGCCGTGGTCGTCGCCGTCGCCACCGTGGTCGTGGTCTCCGCCATGGTCGCCATTACCGTTGCCCTCGCCGTAGTGATGGCCGTTGTTGCTGTGGCCGTCGTCGCCATCGTGGTGACCCCGGTGGCCGTGACCGCCGTCGCCGCCATGGTCGTGGTCACCGCCGTGGTCGCCGTCGCCACCGTGGTCATGATCGCCGCCATGGTTGCCGGGGTGATCCGGATGCGGCGGATGAACGGGATGCGGCGGGTGATCCGGGTGGGGCGGATGCACAGGGTGCGGCGGGTGATCCGGATGCGGCGGATGTACCGGGTGCGGTGGGTGGTCCGGATGCGGTGGGTGCACCGGATGAGGCGCCGGGGTCGGTACCGGGACCGGCGTTGGCACCGGCGTCGGCGTCGGAGTCGGCACCGGAGTCGGAGTCGGAGTCGGAGTCGGTGTCGGTGTCGGTGTCGGTGTCGGTGTCGGTGTCGGTGTCGGTGTCGGTGTCGGAGTCGGAGTCGGAGTCGGAGTCGGAGTCGGAGTCGGAGTCGGAGTCGGAGTCGGAGTCGGAGTCGGAGTCGGAGTCGGAGTCGGAGTCGGAGTCGGAGTCGGGCTAGGGGTCGCGCCGGGGCCGGGCGCCGGGGCCGGCGTCGGGCCGGGGCTGGGCGTGGCACCAGGTGCCGGGGCGGGTGTGGGGCTGGGTTTGGACGGTGCCGGTGTGTTGTTGCTGTTGGGGGGCGGTGTGTCGTTGTTGCCCGTCGGCGTGGTTGCCGTCGGTGCTGGGGCGGCGGATTGCGCGCTGCTGTGATACCGGCCCAGCGTGCTGGCACCGCCGTAGGCCGTCCAGCGGCCCGCGATTTCCTTGTCGACGCCCGCAAGCCAGTGGTCGCCGGTGACACCGACGCCCACCAGCGCCTTGCTGCTCGCAAAGTCGTAGCCGCCGCCGATGAGTGCCTGCACGCTGGTGCTGCCGACCACCGCCTGCACGCGCGGCCGGATGGTGCCGGGCGCGACCATCAGATTCACTTCGGCGCCGACGACGTTGTTGCCATCGGAGATGTTGACCGTGCGGCAACCGACCACCGCGCCTGGATGCCACGCGCCGTCGAACACGACGACAATGCCCGCGTAGCACGATTGCTTGTGGTCCGCTCGCGCGGTGCCTGGTGTGACCGCAAGCGCTGTGCCGACTCCCACGCCGAGCAACAGCGTGGTCCACGGAATGCTGTCCATGAAGCGTTGACGCATGATGACCTCCCCGCAGTGCCGCGCCCGTCTGTGCGTGGGGGCGGCCGATGGCGCTCGTTTGCGCCGACATTCGTTTGCTCGCTCGGGTGGCGGCTTATGCGAGGAGGATAGAAATCGCACCGGCAAAACCCCATGCGCCGTACGGAGAGCGGCGAGGGTGTCGGATGGCCGACGGGGAAGCCGGGGCGTATGCGCGGTTTGACGGGCGCAGGCATGCGCCAAATGGCGGAGGAAAACCCGGAAACCCTTATCCAGACTGGGTCTTCGTCAATGCGGTTGATTCAGCGTTGAAACAGCTGCATTGACAAAGGTAGGGCGCCTGAAATGCAAAACGCCGGCATGAAGCCGGCGTCGGAACAACAAGCGCGTTGCGCTTCAGCGATCTGCGTACGGATCGGCAAAACCGAGATCGCCGAGGATCTGGGTTTCGATGCCTTCCATCTCTTCGGCGTCGGCCGCGTCTTCGTGGTCGTGGCCCTGGGCGTGCAGCGCGCCGTGCACGATCAGATGCGCGTAATGCGCCTGCAGCGGCTTGCCCTGTTCCTTGGCTTCCTTCTCGACCACCGGGCAGCACAGCACGATGTCGGCCGAGACCGGGTCTTCCTCGCTCTCGGCGTACGAGAAGGTCAGCACGTTGGTCGCGTAGTCCTTGCCGCGGTACGTGCGGTTGAGCGTGCGGCCTTCCTCTTCGCTGACGAAGCGCACGTTGAGCTGCGCATCGGCAAACAGCGCGGGCGCGATCCACGCTTCGATGTCCGCTTCCTTGGGCAGCGCCTTGCGGGCAGCGGCCTTGAGATCATCGCCGTACTGCACGGTCAGGTCGAGCGTGAGCATGTCTGCGCCGCCGAACGTGTCGTCGAGGTCTTCCGTTCGCTCGGTTTGCACCGGCTCGGCTTCAATACGAAGCGTGACGCTGTCATGGTGCTCCGGACGCAGCGACAGCATGGCGTTCGTGTTGGTGTCCGAATGCTCGGCGACGAGGGTGATGGCGCCATCGGCAGTGTCGGGCACGCTGATGATCAGGCTGCGGCCGTCGGCAAAGGCGATGCGCACGGCGCTGGCATCCACCGTCTTGGGTTTGCCCTTGGCGTCGAACACGTCGACGCGCGGGCCGAACGACTCGGTGGCTTCGGGTTGGGTCTTCTTGGTTTTGGTTTTAGCTTTGGCCACGTTCAGGCGTCCTTGTGCTGTGCATGGAATTCGTCATAAGCCTCGACGATGCGCGCCACCAGCGGGTGACGCACCACGTCGACGCTGGTAAAGCGCGTCATCGCCACGCCGCGCACGTCACGCAATACGTGCTGCGCTTCGATCAGGCCGCTCTTCTGGCCGCGCGGCAGGTCGATCTGCGTCGTGTCGCCGGTAATCACGGCCTTGGAGCCGAAGCCGATCCGCGTGAGGAACATCTTCATCTGTTCCGGCGTGGTGTTCTGGGCTTCGTCCAGGATGATGAAGGCGTGGTTGAGCGTGCGGCCGCGCATGTACGCAAGCGGCGCGATCTCGATCATCTGGCGCTCGAACATCTTCTGCGTCTTGTCGAAGCCGAGCAGGTCGTACAGCGCGTCGTACAGCGGGCGCAGGTACGGGTCGACCTTCTGCGCGAGGTCGCCGGGCAGGAAGCCCAGGCGTTCGCCGGCTTCCACGGCGGGACGCGTCAGCACGATGCGCTTGATGGCGTCGCGCTCGAGCGCATCCACCGCGCAGGCTACGGCCAGATACGTCTTGCCCGTGCCCGCTGGGCCGATGCCGAACGACAGGTCGTGCGAGAGGATGTTGCGCAGGTATTCGCGCTGCATCGGCGTGCGGCCATGCAGATCGGTGCGGCGCGTGTGCAATACCGGCGACAGGTCGTTGCCATCCGGCGCGTCGAGGTTCGACTCGGGCAGATAGGCGCCGTGCGCGGCCACCTGGCGGGTTTCCACGAGGCCGAGCTGGATGTCATCCACCGACAGCGGCTCGCGCGCGCTGTTGTAGAAGGTCTCCAGCGCGTTAGCCGCGCCCTGCGCGTTGGCGCCGCGCACGGTGAACTTGGCACCGCGCCGGTTGATGGTCACGTCCAGCGCCTGCTCGATCTGGCGCAGGTTTTCATCCAGCGGCCCGCACAGGTTCTGCAGGCGTGCGTTGTCGTTCTTGGGCGCGGTGAATTCAGCGGTGGTCGGTTTCATCCAATCCGTCTGTGTTGATGATCAGTGGGTCACACGGTCGCCATCAGCGACCACCTCACCACGCAGCGAGTGCGGGAACGCGTGCACGATGCGCACGTCGAGCATCTGGCCGATCAGTTGATCGCGGCGTGCCTGCGGCAGGTCGGGCAGCGCAAAGTTGACGACGCGGTTGTTCTCGGTGCGGCCGTGCAGCTCCGTCGGGTCCTTGCGCGACGGGCCTTCCACGAGGATGCGTTGCACGCTGCCGACCATGCCCTGGCTGATGCGCGCGACGTTCTCTTCGATGGTCGCCTGCAAATGTTTCAGGCGTTCGAGCTTGACGGCCTGCGGCGTATCGTCGTGCAGGTTGGCCGCTGGCGTGCCGGGGCGCGGGCTGTAGATGAAGCTGAACGAGGTGTCGTAGCCGATCTCGTGGATCAGGTCCATCGTCTTGGCGAAGTCCGCATCGGTTTCGCCCGGGAAGCCGACGATGAAGTCGGTGGCGATGGAGATGTTCGGCCGGATCGCGCGCAGGCGGCGGATGCTGCTCTTGTATTCGAGCACCGTGTAGCCGCGCTTCATCGCCATCAGGATGCGGTCGGAGCCGTGCTGCACGGGCAGGTGCAGGTGATCGACCAGCTTCGGGTTGGTGGCGTAGGCCTCGATCAGGCGCGAGGAGAATTCCTTCGGGTGACTGGTCGTGTAGCGGATGCGCTCGATGCCCGGAATTTCGGCCACGTATTCGAGCAGCAGCGCGAAGTCCGCACGCTCGGTGGTGTCGCCCATCTTGCCGATGTAGGCGTTGACGTTCTGGCCCAGCAGCGTGACTTCGCGCACGCCTTGTTCGGCCAGGCCCGCCACTTCGGCCAGCACGTCGTCGAACGGGCGCGAGACCTCCTCGCCGCGCGTGTAGGGCACCACGCAGTAGCTGCAGTACTTCGAGCAGCCTTCCATGATCGACACGAAGGCGCTGGCGCCATCCACGCGCGCAGGCGGCAGGTGGTCGAATTTCTCGATCTCGGGGAAGGACACGTCGACCTGCGAGCGGCCTGTGCGGCGGCGCGCGGCAATCAGCTCCGGCAGGCGGTGCAGCGTCTGCGGCCCGAAGACGACGTCCACATACGGCGCGCGCGCCACGATGGACGCGCCTTCCTGGCTGGCCACGCAGCCGCCCACGCCAACGACGAGGTCCGGCTTGAGGGCCTTGAGCGCCTTCACGCGGCCGAGTTCGGAGAACACCTTCTCCTGCGCTTTCTCGCGCACGGAGCACGTGTTGAAGAGGATCACGTCCGCGTCTTCGGGCGTGTCGGTGGGGACGAGACCTTCAGCCGCATTGAGCACGTCGGACATCTTGTCCGAGTCGTACTCATTCATCTGGCAGCCGTAGGTTTTGATGAAGACTTTTTTCATGTGCCGTTCACAGTGGTTGACCTGGGGGCACGTGCTTCGTGGGGCGTTCTGTTCTGACTACTGAGACTGGGCTTGTGCGGCCACGGCCGCCTTGTAGTCGTCATCGCTGACAACCCAGGCTGTCAGCAACTGCTGATACAGATCGAGCTGATAGCGCACCTTGAACGACTGGCCGATCACCGAACCCGGTAGCAGCAGGCGCCCATCCAGCGACAGGATCCGCACGCCCGGGGCGAAACGGATGTCTGCACTGGTACTCCCGAAGCCCAGCAGCAGGATGCGGACAAGCCCGGTGCTGCCGGTGCTCAGCGTGCCCGAATTGGCCGAGTTGACGGTCAACTGGGCCGCCGGAGCCGTCGCCGGAATATTGCGCAGCACCTGCGCATGGGCGGACAGCAGCGGCGCCGATGCCGCCACACTGGCAGCAAAGGCTAGGGCGAGGACTTGGCGTCGGGTGCGCATGGCGTCGTCAGGGGAAAGCCACCGCCGGGTGAGCGACCCGGCACACGAAACACGAGACAACCCGACATTGTACCGCCGGCAGGTGCCTTCCTACAGCGCTTCGGCGATCTTTGCGGCCAGCGCCACACCGCTGAGGAATGCTGCTTCGACGCGCGGGCCTTCGCACCAGTCGCCGCAGGCCCCCAGGCGGATGGCGGCATCCCAGTGGCAGGGCAGGCCGGCGGGCTGCTCAACCAGCGCGTGCGGCCACAGGTGGGCAGCCATCACGTCGGGCTCGGGCGTGCCCGGGAAGGCCTCGGCAAAGCGGGCGTGCAGGGCGTGCAGCGCCTGCTCGTGAGTGTCATTGGCGTGCTGGGCCGACCAGCCCGGCGACGCATGCACCACCCACGATTCCTCGACCATCACGCGGCCCGGCTTGGTGTTATCGCGGGCGGCCCAGGCGAGCATGTCGTCGTCGATGCGGATGCCGTCGTAGGGCAGGCCGAGCGGTTGCGCAAAACCCATCATCAACGCCCAGCACGGCGCGTAGCGCACGGGCGCGATGGTCTCCTGCAGCGAGGCGGGTGTTGCCCCGTGGAACAGCGCCGGCAGTTCGGGCGCGGGCAGCGCCAGGGCGACGATGTCGGCATGCGTGGTATCCGTGCCGTTGCGCTCGACCGTCCAGTGCCGGCCATCGTGCGCCACGCGCGTGACGGCATGGCCGAAGCGGATGTCCAGCGGCGCGGCCAGGCTGCGTACCAGCGCGCCCATGCCGGGCAGGCCAACGTAACGGGCTTCATCGCGCGTGTCGGCTTGCAGCGCGTCGGCTGTGCGATGGCCCCAGCGCGCAGGCCACGGCAGCACGGAGCCTTGCCGGCCGGCGGCATCCACCGCCCGGCGGAAGGCTTCGCTGCGTACGTTGAACGACTGTGCGCCGTGGTCGAACGCATACGCCGGAGCGGCCTCGGGCAGGACCGTGGTGGCCAGCCGCCCCCCAACGCCGCCCGCCTGCTCATAGACGGTGGCGGCAATGCCTTCTGCAGCAAGCGCGTTGGCACAGGCAACGCCGGCAATGCCGGCTCCGACGATGGCGATGGAAGGCTGGGTCATGGACGTGACGTGGGAATCGGGGCTGGGAAGTTTCGCCATCATATCGGGTCGCGCCCCAATGAAAAACGCCACCCGAAGGTGGCGTTTGCGACAGCGCAAATCCGCGCAACGCGGCCGTCAGAACTTGTAACCGATCGCCAGCCCGAACACGACCGGGTCGACCTTGATGTCGGTCTTGTTGGTTGCCAGTACCTGGCCTTCCTGGCTGCGGATCGTGATGGTCGAGGTCGTCTTCAGCGGCAGGTACGACACCGTGCCGATGGCGGACCAGTTCTTGGCGAATTCATACGACACGCCGACGCTGGCCACCGGCGTCCAGGAGCTGGAGGTCTCGGCGCTCACCTTGGCCGGGCCGGTCGGCACCTGTCCCATGCCCAGCTGCAGCACCTGCCCCAGGTTCTGCATGGCGTTCACGAAGTTCGAGTTCAGTCGCAGGTTGGTGAAGAAGTTGTAGCTGACGCCGCCGCCGATGAACGGGCGGAACTTGCTTTCCTTGGTGCCGAAGTAGTACTGCGCGACGATCGTCGGGCTCCACTCCCGCACCGTGGCAACGGGGTTGTTCTGCGGCAGGCCCAGGTTGATCAGCGTCAGCGGCCCGATCACCGGCACCGGCGCGATCACGTTGCCGCTGCCGTACAGGTTGAACTTGGGCGGCACGCCACCGACGAACGTGCCGGCGATGTTGTCGTTGAAGAAGTGTGTGAACGTGACCGACAGCGTGTTGGCGTTGCTGACCTTCACATCTGTGCCCGGCGACTGGTACGTGCCCAGACCCAGGGCGCTGGTCGTGGTGGTCAGCGGCGTGGCTGAATCCATCGGGCGGATGTAGAACCAGCCCACCGCCATGACGTTGCGGCCCCAAACGTAGTCGTCCATGAACTGACCGAATCCGCCGCCACTGGAGCTGCCTGAGCCGGTGCTGGCGCTTGCAGCGACGTTGGCTTCTGCCGTGGATTGCGCATGGGCGAGGGTGCCAGCGAAGGTGCTGACGGCCGCGCAGGCAAAGGCGGCGGCGATGCGGCGGGTGGTGCGGTTCATGTGGTCGTCTCTCTGGATGGGATTGTTATAACGCCGAGGTGTGGCGATTTGTGTTTCCGCAGCATAACGCAGCGCTTTTGTTACGTTGCGCTGCGTTGATCGAAGTTTTCCTCTAGCTTGTACGCACGCAACAAGGGGTTTCCCCCTAGGCACGTTTCATACTGCCCACCGGTCGGCGGAGCCTTGGTGCACAACGATCTGCGGGCGGTGCGCTAAAACTTGTATTCCGGGTTTTTGGGGTTGAAAGTCTGGTCGTTCCAGGTCTTGCGGGTCACGCTTTCGATGACGATTTTCTCGAGCTGGTTGCCCGATTCGTCCCACGATTCTTCGATGCGCACCCAGGGGTTTTTCAGGTCGAAATACAGGCGCACCCGCTTGGCGTAGAACGTGGGTGGGCCGCTGGGAGCATCCCAGGTCAGGCGCAGCATGCGTTCGCCGTCTTCCGTCACCAGCTTCGCTTCATTGAACTTGCCGCTGCCGCCAGCCGCCACGTGGGCGCGCCCATCGCGCTCGACCGTGTCGACGATGAACTGCAGTCCGAGCTCGCGCGCCGTGTGGTTCGACTGCGATTTCGCGAGCGCGCCGTCCAGCGCACTCCAGATCGCCACAAAGCCGACGAGGCCGCCAAGGTGGCCGTACATCGCATCCTTGCGCACAGTTTCGTCATAGATGATTTCCTGCCCAGCGTGCGCGCCGCCCTTGAGCCAGCGCGCGTAGAGCTGGCGCGGCGCGTCGCGGTAGCGGACGAGCATGAGCGCGGGCTGGCTCTGCCACTGGCCTTTCACGCGTTCCTGGCGGCGCATGCGGTATTCGTACTCGGGCAACTTCGCCACCTCGGCCTTGAGCCAGCGCACCAGCGTTTCAGGCTTCATGGCCTGCGCCATGGCGAGGACGTCTTCGTCCGGCCAACTGGCGAACGCGTTGGCATGCACCTGGCTGCCGAGCCAGGCCGTCTGCTTTGCGATGTCCATGGCGGCAAAGGCGTTGATGGCCGCCGATTGCGATGCGGCTGAGGTGGCTGCAGTGGTTGCGGCAGGCGCGGATGCATCGGGGGCAGCAGGCTGGGCCCAGGCCGTGGCGGCGCAGGCCAGCGTGGCGGCCAGGGCGAGGGCACGCAATCGCACGCCGGTTCCGTTTGAGCCGGTCATTGCTGTGCCTGCGCGCGGGCGCGCTTGATGTCGGGGTCCGCATCGCGCAGCTCGCGGCGCAGGATCTTGCCCACGGTGGATTTGGGCAGCTCTTCATGACGGAACTCGACGATGCGCGGCATCTTGTAGCCGGTCAGATGCGCGCGGCAGTGTTCGAGCAGCGCGGCTTCCGTCAGCGCGCTCGTGCGCGGTACCACGATGATCTTCACGCGCTCGCCGGCCACCGGGTCGGGCACGCCGATGGCGGCCACCTCCAGAACCTCGGGGTGGAGTGCCACCACGTCTTCGATCTCGTTCGGGTACACGTTGAAGCCCGAGACCAGGATCATGTCCTTCTTACGATCGATCAGGCGGATGTAGCCGTTGGCATCCATCACGCCGATGTCGCCGGTGGAGAACCAGCCGTCGGCGTCGATGGCCTTGGCGGTTTCATCGGGGCGCTGCCAGTAGCCGCGCATGACCTGGGGGCCGCGCACCTGCAACTCGCCGGGTTCGCCCAGCGGCGCGATGGTGCCGTCGTCGCGTTTGAAACGCACTTCGGTGGAGGGCGCCGGCAAGCCGATCGTGCCGCTGAATTCGGTGATGTTCGGCGGGTTCATCGATACCACGGGCGAGCATTCCGTCAGCCCATACCCTTCCACGATGGTATGGCCAGTGACCTTCTTCCAGCGTTCTGCAATGGCGCGCTGCACCGCCATGCCGCCGCCGATGGTGATCTTCATCGCGGAGAAATCGCGCTTGGCAAACTCGGGGTCTTCCAGCAGCAGGTTGAACAGCGTGTTCACGCCCGCAATGCCCGAGAAGCGCTCCTTGCGCAAGATGAAGAGCACCCGTTTGGTATCGCGCGGATTGGCGATCAGGATGTTGCGTCCGCCCATGGTCATGAACATGAGCAGGTTCACCGTGAGCGAGAAGATGTGATACAGCGGCAGCAGCGTGACGTTGGTCTCCGCACCGCCGGTGAGCATGCTCTTGGACCACTCCTCTGCCTGCAGCAGGTTCGCGATGATGTTGCGGTGGGTGAGCATCGCGCCTTTGGCCACGCCGGTGGTACCGCCGGTGTACTGCAGAAAGGCGATGTCTTCCGGTGCCAGTTGCACCGGCTGCAGCGCACGCGAGCGCCCCGCAGCCAGCGCATCGCGCAGCCAGATCGGCGAGGGTAGCTTGTACGGTGGCACTTGCTTCTGCACATGCCGCATCACGAAGTTCAGCGCTCGGCCCTTGACGTTGAGCGCGCCGCCCATCAGGTCACCAATACCCGTGATGACGATGTTGCGCACCTGCGTGCCAGGCAGCGCCTGCTGCAGCGTGCGCGCAAAGTTCTCCAGCACAACGATGGTCTGTGCGCCGGAATCGCACAGCTGATGTGCCAGTTCCGGCACCGTGTACAGCGGATTCACGTTGACGACGATGGCGCCGGCCAGCAGCGTGCCGAACAGGCACACCGGATACTGCAGGCTGTTGGGCAGCATGATCGCCACGCGGTCGCCCTTCTTCACACCTCGCGATTGCAGCCATGCCGCGAAGTGCTGGGCCTGGCGCTCGCATTCGTCGTACGTCATTTCGGTGCCGACGCTCACGTAAGCGACACGCGTACGGTACTTCTCCACCGATTCGCGAAACACTTCGGCCAGCGAGCGATAGCGGTCGGGGTCGATCTCCGCAGGCACGCCTTCAGGGTACGACTTCAGCCAGATGCGTTCGGTCAGATTGTTGTGGTCAGCAACGGTGTTCATGGTGTCTCCGTCCATGAAAGCGAGCGGCATGGTTTTGTTATGTGCCGCGTGGGTTGGGCGAGTTTTCTGAATCTGGGCCGTCCCATGGGCCCGTCGATTCAATGCGACATGTTTTCGGGGCGCTCCAGAATGGCGACCACACCTTGGCCGCCCGCCGCGCAGATCGACACAAGCCCGCGCCCGCTGCCACGTTGCGCCAGCATCTTGGCGAGCGTGGCGACAATGCGCCCGCCCGTGGCGGCAAACGGATGCCCGGTGCCGAGCGAGCTGCCATTCACGTTGAGCTTGCTGCGGTCGATGCTGCCCATCGGGGTGCTGCGGCCGAGCTTTTCGCGGCAGTATTCCGGCGATTCCCACGCGGCCAGCGTGCACAGCACCTGCGCAGCAAAGGCTTCGTGGATCTCGTAGTAGTCGAAGTCCTGCAGCGTCAGGCCCGCGCGTTGCAGCATGCGCGAGACGGCGTAGGCCGGCGCCATCAGCAGCCCTTCGTTCTGCTCAGGCGTGCCGCTGAAGAAATCGACGGCGGCCGTGTCGGCGCAGGTCATGTAGGCGAGCACCGGCAGGTTGTGCGCACGCGCCCAGTCTTCACTGGCGAGCAGCACGCACGATGCGCCATCGGTAAGCGGCGTGGAGTTGCCCGCAGTCAGGGTGCCCGCCGCGCTGCGATCGAACACCGGCTGCAGTTTCGCCAGTTGCTCGATGGCGAGGTTGCTGCGCAGGTTGTTGTCGCGGTCCAGCCCGAGGTGGGCGGTCATCAGATCGGTGAAGAAGCCGCGCTCGTAGGCGGCGGTGAGATTGTGGTGGCTGCGCAGGGCGAGGGCGTCCTGGTCTTCGCGGCGGATGCCGCAGCGCTTGGCCATCAGTTCGCAGTGCTCACCCATCGATAGGCCTGTGCGCGGCTCGCCGTTGCGCGGCAAGAGCGGGCGCACGAACATCGACGGCCGCAGCCCGGCCAGCGCCTTGATGCGCGCGCCGGTGGACTTGGCGCGGTTGGCCTCCAGCAGGATCTTGCGCATCTTCTCGTTCAGGCCGACGGGCGCGTCGGAGGTCGTGTCCGTGCCGCCCGCGATACCCACATCGATCTGCCCGAGCGCAATCTTGTTGGCGACCAGGATGGCCGCTTCCAGCCCCGTGCCGCACGCCTGCTGCACATCGTATGCGGGCGTCTGCTTGGCGAGCGTGGTGGAGAGCACCGTCTCTCGCGCCAGGTTGAAATCGCGCGCGTGCTTGATGACGGCACCGGCCACGACTTCGTCCAGACGCATGCCGTGCAGGTTGAAACGATCGACCAGACCCTGCAGCGCAGCGGTCAGCATCTGCTGGTTCGATGCCGTGGCGTAAGCGGTGTTCGAGCGGGCGAACGGAATGCGATTTCCCCCGAGGATGGCGACGCGGCGCGGCTGCCCGGTTCCGTGCGCATTGACGAGCATGGCTTCAGTCTCCCGAAAGTTCTTGTTGTGTCTGCGTCAGCGTCAGCACGCCACGCAGATAGGGTTTGTCGCCGGCGGCATTGCGGACTTCGAACGGGCCGCCCGGTGCAGCATCATCGGCTCGCCACAGCGTGGCCGCGCCCGGCAGCGGCAAGGGCGTCTTGAACTCGGCCACCACCTCGCCTTGCGTGAGCGGGGCAGCGGGCAGCAGAGCGGCCAACGCGCGCGCCTTGGTCCACATTCCGTGCGCGATCGGGTGCGCAAAGCCGAACAGCTTCGCGCCGATGTTCGAGACGTGGATCGGGTTCCAGTCGCCCGACACGCGGGCGTAGCGGCGGCCGGTGTCGGCGGGTACCTCCCAGTGGCTGTCGAGCGACAGGGCTTGCGGCGTCGGCAGTGCAATCAGCGGTGCGCCCTGTTGCGATGGCACGCCTACGCGCAGGTACGTGGACAGCGATTCCCACACCACCGCCCCCGACTTGACGACGGCGGTCTCAATGGCGAACGCCTGCCCGCGCGCGTGCTGGAACAGCCGGCGCGGGCGCACCTCCACGCGTACGCGTTCGCCGGGTTGCAGGCGCCGGTGCTGGCGGATCGTGTTGCCCAGGTGCACCAGGCCAATCACCGGATACGGAAACGCGGACTCCGTCATCAGCAAGAGTTGCAGCGGAAAGCCAAGCAGATGCGGATACGTCATCGGCACGCCGTGCGCGGGCGAGAAGCCGCACACCGCGGCGTATTGCGCGATGTGCGCGGCGTCGAGCGGCACCTCCTGGCGCACCAGCGTATGGCGCGGCAGCGGTCCGCCGCGCTTGCCCTTGCGTTGCGACAGCAGCGCGCGCCATGCCAGCGCACCGGCTGACGGCGGCTCGGTCACCAGCGTCTTCGTGGCGACCATCGGAGCGGGCAGGGGCGATCGGGCAATGGCGCGCATGATCGATCTCAGGCCCCCAGCAGGCTCTGCCCGCACACGCGCACGACATTGCCCGTCACGCCATTCGATGCGGGGTTCGCAAACCAGGCAATCGCCTCGGCCACGTCGACGGGCTGGCCGCCTTGGCTCATGGCGTTCATGCGGCGGCCCGCCTCGCGGATGGCAAACGGCACGGCCGCCGTCATCTGCGTTTCGATAAAGCCCGGCGCCACCGCATTGATGGTGATGCCGCGTTCGGCCAGCAGCGGCGCCCCGGCCTGCACCAGGCCGATCACGCCAGCCTTGGAGGTTGCATAGTTGGTCTGCCCGAGGTTGCCGGCAATACCGCTGATGGACGACACGCACACGATGGCGCCACCCGCGTGCAGCGCATTGGCCGCGAGCAACGCATCGTTGATGCGCAACTGCGCGGCCAGGTTGATGTCGAGCACGCTGCGCCACGCGGGCTCGGTCATGCGGGCGATGGTCTTGTCGCGCGTGATGCCGGCGTTGTGTACGAGGATGTCGATGCCGCCCATCGCCGCGAGTTGCTGCGCGAGCAGGGCCGGTGTTTCCGGTGCGGCGATGTCATACGCCAACGCTTCGCCGCCGATCGCCTGCGCCACGGCATGGAGGCCGTCCTGCGCAGCGGGCACATCCAGGCACAGCACGCGCGCGCCGTCACGCGCAAGCACGTGCGCAATGGCGGCACCGATACCGCGCGAGGCGCCGGTCACCAGCGCGGTGCGCCCGGTCAGCGGCTTCTGCCAATCCACGGAGACTGTCGCTGCTGCATGCACACGCACCACCTGCCCCGATACATAGGCCGAACGCGCCGACAGCAGAAAACGCAGTGTCGATGCCGCTGCGTTCTCCGCACCTTCGGCCACGTAGACGAGCTGTGCCGTACAGCCGCGCCGGACCTCCTTGCCGAGCGAGCGCGTGAGCCCTTCCAGCGCACGCTGCGCAATCGTGGCTTCGGGTGTCTTACAGCCCTCTGGTGGTCGTCCAATCACCACGATGCGCCCGCAGCGACCGATGGCACGCACGCCGTCGTGGAACACGTGATACAGCGCGTCGAGGCCATCGATGGAGGTGATGCCCGTCGCGTCAAAGACGATGCCGCCGATGCGGTCGAACGCATCGCCGTCCTTGCCGGTAGGCGCGACAAAACGGCCCGTGATCTGCCCGTGCCGGTTGGCCGCGCCCAGCCATTCCGGATCGCTCTCATGAAACCGCGTGGGCACCCCGATCTCGGCAAACAGCGCGGCAAGCGTCTCGCGCATTGCACCGCCAGGTGCCAGGCCGACCAGGAACGGCCCGACGAATTCGGGCTCCTCAGGGACGTAGCGGCGCAGCGGCACCGGCTGCGGCAGGCCGAGGTTGGCCGACAGCCACTTGCCGAACCCGGAACCCACGAAGTCGAGATACTTGTCTTGCATCGTTGTTGTTGTGTCGTCTGATGTCGCGCCGTCAGGCCGCGCGGCGCTCCGCAGCCTGCAGAGTGTCGAGCGCATCCTTGCGGCGCTGCAGGTCGGCCAGCAGGTTGAAGTCGGGCGGGAAGTCGTCCACGGCGACGGCGTGTTCGCCGTAGCGCGCGTAGTCGCAGAGCTGCTTGCGCTCGGCTTCGTCGATCAGGCCTTGTGCCACGGCCTGCGCGGTCCACGCTTCGAAGTCGGGCAGGCTCTGCGGCACGGGCGGCAGCTTGCCTGCGCGGATGGCGGGTTTCAAGCGCAGCTCAATCGCGTCGACGGCAGGCTGCAGGCGGAAGGCAGCTTCGCCGTAGGCAATCGGGTCGACTTCGGGCGACGGGCAGTACGAGTCGGCCAGCAGTCGATCACGCGCTGCGCCTGGCGTCTGCATCAGCTCGGCCACTTGGGCGGCCAGCGCGTCCGACGGTTTGCGATAGGGCGCACCAAACGGGAAGATCAGCACGCGCAGCACTCCTGCCACGCCGCGGTTCGGGAAATTCGCCAGCACCCCGTCGAGCGCGTCGTGCGCTTTCACCAGCGCGTCCTGCACGGACCAATGCACCAGCGGCGCATCTGCAGCGGGGCGGCCCTCGTCTTCAAAGCGCTTGAGCGTGGACGAGATCAGGTACATCTGCGAAAGGATGTCGCCCAGCCGTCCGGTGATGCTCTCGCGCCGCTTGAGCGTGCCGCCCAGCGTGAACATCGACACGTCGGCCAGTAGCGCCAGCGCAGTTGAGAAGCGGTTGACGGCCTGGTAGTAGCGCTGCATTTCGGGCGCCGCACTCGAGGGTGCCGGCGCTACGCGTCCGCCCGACAGCGCATGCAGGAACGCACGCACGAAGTTGCCCGCGATGAATGCCCCATGGCCGAACAGCGCCGTGTCGAAGGCGCGCAGCGTCTCGGGGGAATCGGGCCCTTGCGCCGCCGTCATCTCGCGCAGCACATACGGATGGCAGCGGATCACGCCCTGCCCGAAGATGATCAGGCAGCGCGTCATGATGTTCGCGCCTTCCACCGTGATGGCGATCGGCACCTGCTGATACGCGCGCGCCAGGAAGTTGTTCGGGCCCATGCAGATGCCCTTGCCGCCCACGATGTCCATTGCATCGGTGACGACATCGCGCGCCCGTTCGGTGACGTGGTATTTGGCGATGGCGGAGATGACCGACGGCTTCTCCCCCAGGTCCACGGCCAGCGCAGACAGGCGCCGCGCCGCATCCATCATGTACAGGTTGCCGCCCATGCGGCCGAGCGCTTCCTGAATGCCTTCGAACTTGCCGATGGGCGTGCGGAACTGGCGACGCACGGCGGCATACGCGCCGGTGCTGCGCACAGCCAGCTTGGCCATGCCCACATTGGACGACGGCAGCGAAATCGCGCGGCCCGCCGCCAGGCATTCCATCAACATGCGCCAGCCACGGCCGACCTGCGCTTGCCCGCCGATCACCCAGTCGATCGGGATGAATACATCCTTGCCCCAGTTCGGGCCGTTCTGGAACACCGCGTTCAGCGGCCAATGGCGTCGGCCGATATTGACACCGGGATGCTTCGTCGGGATCAATGCGCACGTGATGCCCGGTTCCTTGTCGCTACCGAGCAAGCCATCCGGATCGACCGCACGGAAGGCCAGGCCCAGCACCGTCGCGATCGGGCCAAGCGTGATGTAGCGCTTGCTCCAGGTCACGCGAAAGCCCAGCGTTTCGCGGCCCTCGTGCATGCCGCGGCAGACCACGCCGACGTCGGGGATGGCCGCGGCGTCGGAGCCGGCATACGGGTTTGTCAGCGCAAAGCAGGGGATCTCTTCACCGCGTGCGAGGCGCGGCAGGTAGTGGTTCTTCTGCGCTTCGGTGCCGTAGTGCAGCAGCAGTTCGGCGGGCCCGAGCGAGTTGGGCACCATCACCGACACGGCCGCTGCCGAGCAGCGCGTCGACAGCTTCATGATGACCTGCGAATGCGCGTAGGCCGAGAAGCCTTTGCCGCCGTACTCCTTCGGGATGATCATGCCGAGGAAGCCCGCCTGCTTGGCATAGGCCCACGCCTCGGGCGACATGTCCTGCCAGATCTGCGTGCTTTCCCAATCGTTGGCAAGGTCGCAGAGCTTCTCGGTTTCCACGTCGAGGAATGCCTGCTCTTCCGGCGACAGGCGTGGCGGCGGCGATGAGAGCAACCGCGACCAGTTCGGCCGGCCGGAGAAGAGTTCGGCATCCCACCAGACCGTGCCGGCTTCAATGGCGTCGCGCTCCGTGTCGGACATCTCCGGCATGATCTTGCGGAACATCGCCAGCACACGGCGTGTGATCAGCGCGCGGCGCAGGGGCTTGATCGCGAGCACCAGCGCGGGCAGTACGAAGACGATGGCAAGTACCGTGGTCATCACCGGGCCGACCAGGCCGAGCCACGCGCCGGCCAGCAGCCACACACCGGTGGCGACCAGCCACGCCGCTGCCGAGGCTTCCATGCTGGCGAGCCCGAGCGCGCCGATGCAAAGCAGGACGATCCAGATCGTCGTCATGAGGGTCTCCAATCGATGCGGTCTTGTGCCGCAGGCGTCGGGCAGGCGGCGCCTGCCGAATGCCCGAGCGACTCTTGTGCCTGCGCGCGGAAGATCCGCGCGGCGTCTGGGTATCAGGCGCTGGGGTTGCGCCAGGGGCGCATCGGGTTGGCCGGGAAGATCGCGCGCGCGGCGTTGCTGCGGCGGATGGCCAGCGCCCGGGTGCGCGCCGTCGGTGCGGCGGTGGCGTCGCTATCGTCGCTGCCGTCTCCCTGATCGTCGTGGTCATCGGCGGCGAGGGCGTCGTGCTCGTCTGCGTCTGCGCTGGAGCGCGCGACGGGCGTGCGGCCGAACAGATCCCCGGCGAACGGCGAGGCGGTAGCGGGCGTCGTGGGACGCTCGGCCGTGCGGCCGTTGCCGTGCCCGGCCAGGCGCCCGGAGCCGCTGCCGTTATTGCCGCTGGAGGCGTCGTCGGCGCGGGCCACAGGCGTGGGCACCTGCGCTTCGGCCAGTTCGACCACCTGGTCGAGCGCGCCGGCCTCGCCGGTGTCATTGGGTAAGGGGGCGTTGAGCGTGGCCACCACCAGCGCCGTCAGGCGCGCCAGCAGCGAGGCATCGGTCATCGGCTTGCCCTGCGTGAACATCGGCAGCAGGTTGTTGAGGTCGTCGCCCGCCAGCACGCCGGCGAGTGCCTTGAGCGAGAAGTGCAGGCGCCAGCCAAGCTCAGCGCGCGGGACGTGCGGCAGCGCGCCCGAGAACGCCTCAAAGAAGCGACCAAACACCGGCGCGTAATGGCCGAGCAGATAGTTCTGCACGAACGGCGAGGTGTCGGAATACACGCGGCCCATCAGGCGCAGGAAGGCTGGGCCGCCGGTGTCCGGGTTGCGCGCCATCTGCAGCGCCGGCACGAACAGCGCGCCGAGCACGTGGTCGCAGGTGAGCTGCTCCTTGGTCCAGCGTTCTTCGCAGGCGGTGAGCAGCGCCAGGCGGCGCGTGTTGAGCGGATCGAGTCGGCGGCCGAGCACCGACTGCATCAACGCTTCCTTGCTGCCGAAGTGATAGTTGACCGCCGCCAGGTTGACCTTGGCACGCGCCGTGATCTGCCGCAACGACATCGCCTCGTAGCCGAACTCGATGAACAGCAGTTCGGTGGCTTCCAGAATGCGGCCCTTGGTGTCTCCTGCTCCAGGTCGTCCCATGTCTCCTACCTCGTTTTTTTGGTTCGATATCGGGGGCGATTGCTGCACTGCAGCGCTCGAACAGACGATTCAAACGTGTGTATTTGTATTGCTTGGGCATGTTAGGAACAGACGTTTGAAAACGCCAAGCGACCAATTCGAGCGCCGACTCTAAAGCGCAGTAGTCAGACGCACAAATTCAAGCCAAACAAGGTGTAAAAAGAAAGTGAGCACAAACATTACTCGGGTGATGAGAACGAGCCCATCTAGCCTGACCACTCAGCCGGCCGGCTGAAGCCTGCTTGAAGTCCGGCAAGGCGGGCGGCAACGGCGTGTGCGAACGCAGCCGTGGACAATCCGTCGCGGAGGCCGAAATCGGACACATGAAGCGCACAAAACCAGGCCCCGGGCCGCATCCTGCTAAACTACGGCCCTTCTTGCAGTTCATGCAGTCCCCGGGGTCCAGTCGCCCCGTCACCTACCTAGGCTTTGTCCACGATTGGCGCACGAACGAATGCGCGGGACACGCCGGTCCAATCGCTTTTCCATGTCGTTTTCCGAACTCGGCTTGTCAGACAAGCTGGTACGCGCCGTGGCCGAACTCGGCTACACCGAACCCACTCCGATTCAACGCCAGGCCATCCCCGCAGTCCTTAAGGGCGGTGACCTGCTCGCCGGTGCACAGACCGGCACCGGCAAGACCGCCGGTTTCACGCTGCCGCTGCTGCATCGCCTCTCTGCCACGCAGCCGAACAAGGTGCAGACGCCCAACGGCATGCGCTTCCCGATCCGCGCGCTGGTGCTCACCCCCACGCGTGAACTTGCCGCGCAGGTGGAAGAGAGCGTGCGCGCCTACGGCAAATACCTGCCGCTGAAATCGATGGTGATGTTCGGCGGCGTTGGCATCAACCCGCAGATCGATGCGCTCAAGCGTGGTGTCGATATCGTCGTGGCTACGCCGGGCCGCCTGCTGGACCACGTGGGCCAGCGCACCATTGATCTGTCGCATATCGAACTGCTGGTGCTGGACGAAGCCGACCGCATGCTCGACATGGGCTTCATCCACGACATCCGCAAGATCCTCAACATCCTGCCGCCCAAGCGCCAGAACCTGCTGTTCTCGGCCACGTTCTCGGACGACATCCGCGAACTGGCCGACCGCCTGCTCGACAAGCCGGCGCTGATCGAAGTCGCACGCCGCAACACCACGGCCGAGACGGTCGAGCAACGCATCTACCCGGTAGACCGCGAACGCAAGCGCGAACTGCTCGCCAAGCTCGTGCGCGACAACGACTGGCACCAGGTGCTGGTCTTCACGCGCACCAAGCACGGCGCGAACCGCCTGGCCGAACAGCTCTCGCGTGACGGCATTCCGGCGCTGGCGATTCACGGCAACAAGAGCCAGTCGGCACGCACGCGTGCGCTGACCGAGTTCAAAGCCGGGACGCTGCGTGTGCTGGTTGCCACCGACATTGCTGCGCGCGGGATCGACATCGATCAACTGCCGCACGTCGTCAACTTCGACCTGCCGAACGTGCCGGAAGATTACGTGCACCGTATCGGCCGTACGGGCCGTGCGGGCGCGCAGGGCGAGGCGATCTCGCTGGTCTGCGTGGATGAGCATGGCCTGCTGCGCGACATCGAGCGCCTGATCAAGCGCGAACTGCCGCGCACCGTGCTGGAAGGTTTCGAGCCGGACCCGAGCATCGCGCCGGAGCCGATTCCGAACGGTCGCAACTCGGCGGGCCGCGGTGGCAACGCGCGTGGTGGCCGCCCGGGTGGTGGTCGCAACCAGCAACCGCGCCAAGCTGCTGGTGGCAACGCTGCACCGCGTGAACCACGTGCGCCGCGTGAGCCCCGCGAACCGCGTCGTGAATCGAGCGGTAGCGGCAATGGTCAGGGTCAGAGCCAAGGCCAAGGTCAGGGCCGCAATGGTGGCGGCAGCCGCCAGCGTCAGGCACAAGGCCAGCGCGATGGTCAGGCAGCACCGAAACCACGCACCGGCAACGGCGCGGGTAATGGTCAGTCGCACGCACGTGGTCAACGCCAGGGTCAGACCCAGGGCAATGGCAACGGGCAGGGCGGTCAGCGTCGTTCCTCGAACACGCAAGCCGCGCAACCGGCCAAGGTGGCACAACCGGCCAAGCAGCCGTTCAACGGCCTGTTCGCCAAAGCAGCTGCATTGCTCGGCGGCCGCAAAGCCTGACGTTCATGCACGGTAGCGACGACAGCGGCCAACCCGCATCCGCCGACGCCCCATACGACGGCCTGACGCCCGACAGCATCCTCGATGCGCTGGCGCAGGTTGGGCTGATGCCGGACGGCCGCATGTTCGCGCTCAACAGCTACGAGAACCGCGTCTACCAAGTCGGCGTGGAAGACAGCGCACCGGTGGTGGTCAAGTTCTACCGCCCGGGCCGTTGGAGCGACGCACAGATCGTTGAGGAACACGCCTTTACCGCAGAGCTTGCGGCGGCTGAAATCCCGGTGATCGCGCCGCTGGAAATCGAAGGCAGCACGCTGCACGCGTTCGAGCGCTGGCACTTTGCGGTCTTCCCGCGTTGTGCGGGCCGCGTGCCCGCGATTGATCGCGACGACACGCTCGAATGGATGGGGCGCTTTCTCGGCCGCATCCACACCGTGGGTGCGCAACGCCCGTTCATGGCGCGGCCCGCGCTCGACATCGACACCTTCGGCGTGCAATCGCGCGACTGGCTGCTCGAGCACGACTTCATCCCGCCCGATTTGCTGCCCGCTTGGCGCAGCGTGGCCGATGCCGCGCTCGACGGCGTGCGCCGCTGCTACGACCGCGCAGGCGATGTCTCGCTGCTGCGCCTGCACGGCGATTGCCACGCCTCCAACGTCCTGTGGATCGAGGAGGCAGACGCCAAGCAGGGCGACCCGCTGCGCTCGGCCGGCCCGCACTTCGTCGACTTCGACGATAGCCGCACCGGCCCCGCCGTGCAGGACTTGTGGATGCTGCTGTCAGGCGATCGCGCATCGATGCAGTCGCAACTCGCCAGCCTGCTGGCCGGCTATGAGGACTTCTGCGAATTCGACACGCGCGAGTTGTATCTCGTGGAAGCGCTACGCACCCTGCGCCTGCTGCACTACAGCGCTTGGTTGGCGCGTCGGTGGAATGATCCGGCATTCCCAGCCGCGTTTCCGTGGTTCAACACGCAACGCTACTGGCAGGACCGGGTCTTGGAATTGCGCGAGCAGATCGCGCTGTTGGACGAACCGCCGCTCTGGTGAAACCGAGCGGCGGTTTTTCTTTAGGCTTTAAGCGAACTTGCCAGCCTGGAAGTCACGCACAGCCTGGAAGATCTCTTCCTGCGTGTTCATCACAAACGGGCCGTATTGCGCGATCGACTCGTTCAGCGGCTTGCCCGCCACCAGCAGCACGCGGGTCTCTGCATCCCCCGCGCGGATGACCACGCCGTCGCTGCCTTCCGTGTTGGCGAGGATGGCCATCTGCTTGTCATCCACGCGTTGCAGGCCTGCGTTGCCCGGTGCTTCGGCATCGCCCACCTGCGCGCTGCCGCGGAACACGTAGACAAACGCGTTGTGCTTTTCCGGCAGCGATTGCGCGAACGATGCCCCGGCCGGCAACGTGATGTCGAGGTACAGCGGTTGCGTGGCCTCACGCGTCATCGCGCCTTGCACGCCTTGCGATGCACCGGCGATCACGCGCACCGCCACGCCGTCTTCCGTCGTGAACTCGGGAATCTCTTCCGACGGGATGTCGCGGTACCACGGCGTCGTCATCTTGTCGCTGGCGGGCAGGTTCAGCCAGAGCTGGAAGCCTTCCATCACGCCGTCTTCCTGTTCGGGCATCTCCGAATGCACGACGCCGCTGCCGGCCGTCATCCACTGCACGCCGCCGTGCTGCAGCAGGCCTTCGTGGCCGGCGCTGTCGCGGTGGCGCATGCGGCCCGCGATCATGTACGTCACCGTTTCAAAGCCGCGGTGCGGGTGATCGGGGAAGCCGGCCAGATAGTCGTTCGGATCATCGCTGCGGAACGCGTCGAGCATCAGAAACGGGTCGAGCCGGCGCTGCAGGTTGTTGGTCAGCACGCGGGTGAGCTTCACGCCCGCGCCGTCCGACGTGGGCCGGCCGGTCACGATGCGCTCCACGCGACGAGCGCGCTGCACTTCATTCGCTTGCGATTGCACGAGGGTTTCCATGTGCTTCTCCTGAAATTCGGGATTTGTCATACCCACAATGTAGGGTGGTTGCCCCTTTTGCACTAGTCGGTTATGGTGGGAAAAAATGTTGCTCGCGGCGGGACAATTCCAAACAGAGACCGGCAGGCACAACGATCAGAGGAGGAAACCACGTGGATCTGAACCAACTGGCGCTGTTCGTGCGCGTTGTCGAAGCGGGGAGCTTCACAGCGGCGGCAACGCGACTGGATTTGCCCAAATCGTCCGTCAGCCGGGGCATTGCCGCCCTGGAACAGGATTTGAACGTACGCCTGTTACAGCGCACCACGCGCACGCTGCATCTGACCGACGCGGGCCAGAGCTTGTATCAAGTGGCGTCGCATGCACTGGAAGACATCGAGCGCGCCACGACGTGCGCGGGCGAGTTGCAGGACTTGCCGCGCGGCAAAGTGCGGATCACGTCCTCGGAAGACGTGGGACGTTTGTTGGTGGCGCCGGTGGCTGCACGCTTCATGCAGCAATACCCGGAGATCGACCTGGACGTGGTGCTCACGCCGCGCAATGTCGATCTCGTGCAGGAGGGCTTCGATCTGGCGGTGCGTGTCGGACGCCTGGCCGACAGCTCGCTGGTGGCGCGGCCGCTGGGCGTGCTGCGTATCGGCCTGTTCGCGTCACCGGAGTACCTGCAGCGCAGTGGCGTGCCGGAGACCGTGCACGATCTTGCGGGCCACTGCTGCCTCGACTTTCGCGGCACCGGCCGCGGTGAGACGCAATGGCGCCTGGTCGGCCCCGATGGCCTGAAGACCGTGGCTGCGCGCGCGCGCCTGAACGCCGACAGCCTTATCTACCTGGAAACGCTGATCGCCTCCGGCGCCGGCATCGGTCCGCTGCCGCTATACGCGAGTGCCGTGGCGCGTGCCAATGCGCCGCTGCCGCGTCTCGTGCGCGTACTGCCCGACTATGCCACCAGCGGCGAGCCGATCAACCTCGTCACGCCGTCCGCGCGCTTTGTGCCCAAGCGCGTTCGCTTGCTCATCGACATGCTGACGGAGTCCGTTCGCCAGGAACTTGAGAACGCCGATCCCGCCTGAGGTGTCGCACTACGTTGGGCGTCAAATGTTGTCACGACTGATCCGGCTGTGCCGATCGCACGGCATCATGCGCCCACGTGTGCCGGACAAATACGTCGTTCCCTCCTTGACGTACCCCCCGTGAAGCGTTGCAGTGCGTCCCCCCGGTGCACTGCGATGTGTCCGGCATACGCGACCCTTGGGTGTTTCTGATCCCGTCACGTTGTGAGAAACACCGCAGCCCGGACCTCGTTGTCCGGGTTTTTTTTTTGCCGTTTTCCGCCGAGAGCATACGGATTGCGGCGTTTCAAGGGACTTCACAAATTAGGACTCTTCTCATGGTTCGTGGCAAACCTCGCCATGAAAATTGCAGACACGTAACACATGCAACGGATCGCGTTAAAGCGCGACCGATCGGGGCCAACCGGTGCCCGCGCCATCCCGGCAGGCATGTGAGCAACTTTCACGGAACCGAACATGCGAATCGCCTTACTTGAAGACGATCCCTTCCAGAGCGAAGTCATTGTCCAGATTCTTTCCCAGGCCGGCCACGACGTGGTCACCTATACCGACGGCGCTACCCTGCTGCGCATGCTGGGCCGCTCTTCATATGACATGCTGATCCTCGACTGGCATACGCCGGGCATGCTCGGCATCGACGTGCTGAGCGTGGTGCGCAGCCGCCACAAGGACGTGTTGCCGATTCTCTTCGTCACGGCCGAAGAGGGTGAGAAGAGCCTTGTGCGTGCGCTGACGCAAGGCGCCGACGACTACATTGCCAAGCCGTTCCGCATTCCCGAGCTGCGCGCGCGGGTCGATGCGCTGCTGCGCCGTGCGTACCCGATTCCGTACGGCCGCCTGCCATTCGACGTGGGCCCGTACCACTTCAACCCGCAGCGCCAGCAGGTCACGCTGCACGGCGAGCCTGTCACGCTGACGGGTATTGAATTCCAGCTCGCACTGCTGCTGTTCTCGAACGTGGGCCGCACGCTGTCGCGCGACCACATCTTCGGGCAGGTGTGGGGCCGCAACTCGTCGGAGTACACCCGCACGATCGACAGCCACGTCTCGCGCATCCGCATGAAGCTGAACATCGAGCCGGTGAACGAGGTGCGCCTGGTGGCGGTGTACAAGCACGGCTACCGGCTGGACCACCTGAAGCCGGCGGATGACAACAGCGCATTGATGGACGATGACGCATTGTCGTACGCCCGCTAAGCACGGACCCGCATAACGAGGGCGACACTGCAGCACATGCGGTGTCGCCCTTGGTGCTTTTTCATCGGCTGGTATGCTCGACGCCTCTTATTTTTCAGCCGAGGCCGGTGTGCCGCTTGTCAATCTCAATGCTGTTGCCGAAGCGCTTCCGAATGCGTGGTCGTCCTGCGTGGTGGAGCGGCTTGGCGGCGGCAATTTCAAGGTGCTGCGCATGGATGGCACGGCGTATCCGGATGAGGTGCATGACTACGCCGAGGGCCTGCTGGTGATCGAGGGGGGGCTGCGTCTGCGCATTCACGATGCCGCGGTGACGGTCTCGCGTGGCGAGCTCTACGTGGTGCCGGCCGGGGTGCCGCACAGTGTGGATGCGGGCAGCGCGGGCACGCTGGTCATTCTGGACGTGTAAGCGAGCCGTCTGTTGTCTCGCTGACGGGGGCTGGGGCGAATGCGGCATCGCGCGCAGGCGGTTCCGCCAGGCTGCGTTTCATGAGCCAGGTGACGCCGGGGATGCGCAAGCCGGCCGTGAACACGACGTCGCGCATCCAGCCACCATACCGCGCCTAGAAACATGGCGTGAGTGCGCGGCTGAGCGTCTGGTAGGCCTGCACGGTGCGCAGCCGCCGAGCGTGGTAGGCAAGGGCGCCATCCACTGGGCCGTGGGCTTGTACGCACGATGCCAGTGCCAGGGCATCTTGTGCGGCCAGCGTGGTCCCCAGGCCGAGTTGCGGGCTCATCGCATGCGCGGCGTCGCCGATGACGCAGTAGGGCGGCTTGGCCAGTGCGCGCGGCCATGTGTGGCGATAGAACGCGAAGGGCAGGTCGTCGTGCGCGCGGATCTGCTCGACGATGGGCGCGGCTTGCGGCCAGAGGCTCAGCACGTGGGCTTTCCAATGCGTGATATCGGTCTGGCGCCAGGTATCGACGGCATCGCTGCGCAGGCTCCAGAACATCGAGAGCCGCGTGCGGGTGCCATCCACCTGGGTGGGCAGCAGGCCCATCATTTCGCGTGTGCCGCGAAAGCGCTGCTGCAGCACGCGCGCGTTCCAGCCGTCGACCCATCCCTGGAACCACAGCGTGCCCCAGCGGTATGTGCTTGACGGCCCAGCCAGACCAGCCGGCTCGCGCAGCGCGGAGGCTGCGCCGTCGGCAATCGCGAACAGGTCGAAGGTCGATTCACCGCGCGCATGGGTGACGCGTGCGCGCGGGCCGTCGCGATGCAGTTGCGCGATGCCGCAGCCGAAGTGGAATGTCGCGCCCGCGTGCAGAGCGGCGTTGTAGAGCATTGACGACAGGGCATGCCGAGTGACCGCCCGGCCAGGGGTATCGGCGTAGTCGATGTCGAGCAGGCGCCAGCCGCGATGGCTCAGGCCGATCAGCCGGTCGATCGGTGCGCCGATGCCTTCCAGCTCACGGCCCACGCCGAGCGCTTCGAGCGCACGGATCCCCTGCGGCTGGATCAGCAGGCCCGCGCCCACGGCGGTCAGTTGCGGATGCTTTTCGAAGACGTGCACGTCATGCCCCTCGCGGGCAAACGCAATGGCGGCGGCCAGGCCGGCGTTACCGGCACCGGCAATGCCGATGGACAGCGGGTGGGGTGCAGTCATGAGCGTGGCGGATCGTGTGTCCACGATGATAACGATACGGCACGCAGGTGAAGGCTGCGCCTAAGCGCCCATCATGGTGCGCAACGTGCCGAGCAGCACCTGCCGGCAATTGCGCACCATTTTTTCTTCGGGGTCCCGGTACCCTGTCAGCAACCACGCGGCCCCCACGTTGGTCATGGCGCCCACGAGTGCAAGGCCGATGATGCGCTGATCGGCGCGCAGGTCGGCGTCGTCGACCTCCGGTGCGCCGGGCGGTTGCGCGTTCGCCATGATCTGCCTGCCGAACTCCAGCAGGTTGCGCTGGTAGGTCGCGTCCGTTTCGGGGCTCACGCCCATCACTTCCAGCAGCAGAACACGCGCCGCGCACGGGTCGCGCAGGAACGTGAAGAACGCGTGCAGGCCGGCGTCGACGCGTGCTTCCAGGGTGCTGTCTGCCGCAGCGGTCGCTTGCCCGACCTGTGCGCGCAGGTCTTCGGCATGTTGCTGGTAGGTGGCGCGCAGGAGCGCTTCGGTGCTGTCGAATGCGGCGTAGAAATACCGGTCGTTGAGCTTCGCCTCCTGGCAGATCGCCCGCACGGTGGCTTTGCGGAATCCCACCGTGCCGAAGACGCACGTGCCGGCCCGGATCAGCGCGTCGCGGCGTTCCGCATCACGTGCTTCTGGCGCCACACCGCCGTATGGGCGGCCTCGTTTGGCCGGTGCGTTGGCCGTTTCAAATGTTTTCTCCATTCCGCTATTTGACGTCAGGACGCGGGAAAATTAAAGTGGTGACGAATCACACCACATTTAAGGCGACAGTTGCCGGGCTGCATCGCTGGGCTGCGTCGCCGGTTGCCAACGAGGAGACCGCATGGACACCACGATCGAGCGAAGCGCCAGCGCACAAGCGCCGCGCCACCGCGCAAGCGCGCCGGACACCGATTTCGATGTGCTGATCGTGGGGGCGGGGCTATCCGGCGTGGGCGCCGCCTATCACCTGCGCGAGCGCTGCCCGTCCGCACGCTTCGCCATCCTGGAGGGGCGCGAGACGATCGGCGGCACGTGGGACTTGTTCCGCTATCCCGGCATCCGCTCGGATTCCGACATGTTCACGCTCGGCTACAGCTTTCGCCCGTGGCACAGCAACAAGGCCATCTCCGATGGCCAGACCATTCTCGATTACATCCGTGACACGGCGCGCGTGTTCGGCATCGACAAGACAATCCGCTTTCGCCACAAGGTGACGGGCGCAAGCTGGGATTCCGCCGCCGCGCGCTGGACCGTGCAGGCGCTGCGCAGCGACGGCACGCGCGACGAGCCGGTGCAGTTCACCTGCAAGTTCCTCTACATGTGCAGCGGCTACTACGACTACGAAGAAGGCCACGCCCCCACGTGGCCCGAGATGGACGAGTTCCAGGGCCGCATCGTGCATCCGCAGCATTGGCCGCAGGATCTGTCGTACGCCGGCAAGCGCGTGGTGGTGATCGGCAGCGGCGCGACGGCCGTCACGCTCGTGCCTGCAATGGCCGACACCGCGCAGCACGTGACGATGCTGCAGCGCTCGCCTACCTACATCGTGTCGCGGCCGGAGCAGGATGCCGTCGCCAACCGCTTGCGCAAGTGGCTGCCTGCGGGGCTGGCGCACCGGCTGGTGCGCACGAAGAACGTGCTGCTGACGATGTACTTCTACAACCTCGCACGCCGCAAGCCGAAGGCCTTCAAGAACTTCATCATCAGCATGGCGGGCAAGCAGATCGGGCCCGGGTTTGATGTGCGCAAGCACCTCACGCCGCGCTACAACCCGTGGGACCAGCGCCTGTGCCTGGTGCCCGACGGCGATCTGTTCAAGACCATTCGCTCGGGCAAGGCCTCCATCGCCACCGACGAAATCGAGCGCTTCACGCCCACCGGCCTGCAGCTTAAGGGCGGCGAGCATCTTGCTGCGGACGTCGTCGTTACAGCCACGGGGCTCAAGCTGAAGGTGCTGGGTGGGACGTCGATCACCATCGACGGCCGCCCGGTGAACCTAGCGGACACCGTGTCGTACAAGGGCATGATGTACAGCGGCGTGCCGAACCTGGCGTCGTCGTTCGGCTATACGAATGCCTCCTGGACGCTCAAGGCAGAGCTGATCGCGCAGTATGTGTGCCGGTTGCTCAACCACATGCAGTCCAACGGTTTCGATACCTGCGTGCCGCGTCTCGACGACGACGCCATGGCGCGCGAACCCGCCGTCGACCTGAGCTCCGGCTACATCCAGCGGGCCGCGGCCATCCTGCCCAAGCAGGGCGACAAGCAGCCGTGGAAGTCGCACCAGAACTACGCGCGCGACCTGATGATGCTCAAGTTCGGGTCGCTTGCCGACAGCGCCATGCAGTTCGAGCGCCGTGCGCAGCCGATCGGCGCCGCACAACCCGCCTAACCGCCACCCGCATCGGGAGCATCATGACCAGCATCGTTCTTGGCGTTATCGCGCTTGCCGTCTTGGCACCTGTCGCATTCACGTTCTTCATCGCGCGTCGCGTCACCAAGGGGTTTCCGCCCGAAGGCAAGTTCGTCGATGTCGGTGGAGACCGTGTGCACTACACCGATCGAGGCGCGGGCCCGGCCATCGTGTTCGTACATGGCCTGTGCGGCAACCTGCGCAACTTCGCCTACATGGATCTGCAGCGGCTGGCGCAATCGCACCGCGTGATCGTGATCGATCGCCCCGGGGCAGGGCGTTCGGTGCGGGGTGCGGATTCGACGGCCAATATCTACGCACAGGCGCGCATGGTCGCCCAGTGCATCCAGAAACTAGGCTTGGACAAGCCGGTGCTGGTGGGGCACTCGCTGGGCGGGGCGATTGCGCTGGCCGTGGGGTTGAATCACCCGCAGGTGATTCGCCGCCTCGCATTGATTGCGCCGCTCACGCACCTCGAGAGCACATCGCCCGGTGCATTCAAGGGGCTGGTGCTGCCGTCGCCGCTGATGCGCAAGCTGGTGTCGTGGACGCTCGCGATCCCCATGTCGATCATCAATGCGCGCAAGGCCACCGACGTGGTCTTTGCGCCCGAGTCGATGCCGAAGGATTTCCCGTTCAGGGGCGGCGGCTTGCTGGGGCTGCGTCCGCACGTCTTCTATGCGGCATCGACCGATCTCGTTTCCGCGCCGGAAGACCTGCCTGACATGGAGCGCCGCTATGCCTCGATGACGGTGCCGGTCGACGTGCTGTACGGCCGCGGCGACCGCATCCTGAACGTCAAGCGCCAGGGCGAGGCGCTCAAGCAGAAGCTTGACCGCGCGAACCTGCGCATCATCGACGGCGGCCACATGCTGCCGGTGACGCAGCCGGCGTTGACGACGGATTGGGTGCTGGGTATTGCAGCGATGGTGCCAGCGCCAACCGAGGCTGTTGCATAACCCCAAGCGGGGCCGCCAGCGCGGTGGCCAGAAAAGCAAAAAGCCCTGCCGAAGCAGGGCTTTTTGGTATTTGGTGGCGAATCAGGGACTCGAACCCCGGACCTGCGGATTATGATTCCGTCGCTCTAACCGACTGAGCTAATTCGCCGAAGAAGCGGGATTCTACCGTTTTCTGAGGATGTGTCAACCCCCTTCGTCAATCATTGCGATAAATATCCACGTCCTTGGTTTCGCGGACGAACAGCGCCCCGATCACGAAGGTAATGGCCGCGATCCAGATCGGGTACCACAACCCGTGATAGATATTGCCGTTCTGGGCCACCAGGGCGAACGAGATGGTCGGCAGCAAGCCCCCGAACCAGCCGTTGCCGATGTGATACGGCAGCGACATCGACGAGTACCGGATGCGCGTCGGGAACATCTCCACCAGCATCGCCGCGATCGGGCCGTAGACCATGGTCACGTAGATCACCAGAATCACCAGGATCACCAGCACCATGACCGTGTTCATCTGGGCCGGATCAGCCTTGGTCGGGTAGTTGGCTGCCTTGAGCGACTCGGCCACCTGCTTCTTGAAGTCGGCGATCTTGGTCTTGCTGTCGGCGTCGAAGCTTTGGCCGTCGGCCGTGCGGCTGGCGTTGAGCGAGGCGATTTCCTTGCCGGCGATCGTCACCGTGGCGACGGTGCCTGCGGGGGCGTCTTCCGACTCATAGCTGGCCGACGATTGCGCCAGCGTGCGCTTGGCGATATCGCACGACGAGCGGAAATCCACTTCGCGCGCGATCGGGCTGCCCTGGAACGAGCATTCCTTCGGATCGGCCTTGACGACGATCTGCGCCGTTTGCTGGGCACGCTCCAGCGCCGGGTTGGCGTAGTGCGTGAGCGCCTTGAACAGCGGGAAGTACGTCAGCACCGCCAGCAGGCAGCCGGCCAGGATGATCCACTTGCGGCCGATGCGGTCCGACAGCGAGCCGAAGAACACGAAGAACGGCGTGCCGATGGCCAGCGCCACCGCAATCAGCACGTTGGCCGTGAACGCGTCGACCTTCAGCACCTGCGTGAGGAAGAACAGCGCGTAGAACTGGCCCGTGTACCAGACCACTGCCTGGCCGGCGGTCAGGCCGATCAGCGCCAGGATCACGATCTTCAGGTTGCGCCATTGGCCGAAGGCTTCCGTCAGCGGGGCCTTGGAGGTTTTGCCTTCGGCCTTCATCTTCTGGAACGCCGGCGATTCGCTCATCGAAAGGCGGATGTAGACCGATGTGGCCAGCAGCAGAATCGACACCAGGAACGGGATACGCCAGCCCCAGTCGTCAAACGACTTGCCGGTCAGCTCGCGCACCACCAGGATGACGATCAGCGAGAGGAACAGGCCGAGCGTGGCGGTGGTCTGGATCCACGACGTATACGCACCGCGACGGCCGTGCGGGGCATGCTCGGCGACATACGTGGCAGCGCCGCCGTACTCACCGCCGAGTGCCAGGCCCTGCAGCAGGCGCAGCGCGATCAGGATGACCGGTGCGGCCACGCCGATCGTGCCATACGAGGGCAGAAGGCCGACGATGAAGGTCGACGTGCCCATGATCACGATGGTCACCAGGAACGTGTACTTGCGCCCGATCATGTCGCCCAGGCGCCCGAACACCAGCGCGCCGAACGGACGTACCAGAAAGCCCGCCGCGAATGCCAGCAATGCAAAGATGAAGCCGGCCGTCGGATCCAGGCCCGAGAAGAACTGCTTGGCGATGATGGCCGCAAGCGAGCCGTAGAGATAGAAGTCGTACCACTCGAACACCGTTCCCAGCGACGAGGCGAAGATGACCTTCTTCTCCTCCTTCGTCATGGGCGCGGGCTGGACGCGGCCTGTGGGCGCGTTCGGTGCACTCTGCACGGTTGCCATGTTGTCTCCTGTTTTCGTAGGTCGTCCCGCTGGGCATGGACATGACAACGCAAAGCAATTCGCCCGCGGAATTGTGAGCGATTGTGGAAACCGAAACTTACTGCGTTCTGACACGGATGCCTCGTCAACAAGGCATTTTCATCGGGGTATACACGAAGATGTGCACGCCGCGTGGCAGCGCAAAACCGTGCTTCAGCGCATCAAATGGAAGGGGGCGGAGGGGGCTCGTAGGCGTCGGCTTGCGGCGCATCGGCATCCTGCGATGCAGCATCGGCGGCCCGATTCGTGCGCCACGCGTAGAGCACCGTAATCAGCACGTAGACGATGGGCGCGCCCTGAGCGCCGACCCAGTAAGCGAAGTTCCAGTCGAAAAAACGCAACGAGAGGTCGCGTGCGAAGAACGCCACCACGAACGTCACCACAAACCACACGACCAGCAGCGCCGCGATCCAGCGCATGTTGGTGAGCCATCGGCGGCGTGCGGGGGTGCCCGGTGTGATGCTCATGCGGCGGGCTCCTCGCCGGGTGAACCGCGGTGCAGCGTGATGCGAAAGCGCGCGCCCGCCAATCGCGGCGATGCTTGGTAGACGTTGTCGAGCACCTCGATGTCGCCGCCGTGCTGCTGCACGATCTCGCGCACGATGGCCAGGCCCAGCCCGCTGCCCTCTGCCTGCGTGCCGAGAATGCGATAGAAGCGCTGCATCACGCGTTCACGTTCGGCCACGGGGATGCCGGGGCCGGTGTCGTCCACGTCGATGAACACGAACGGCTCGAACGGCGCAGTGGTTACGCGCACGGTGACACGGCCGCCGTCGGGCGTGTAGCGGATCGCGTTATCGAGCAGGTTGTTGAGCATCTCGGCGAGCATCGTGGCGTTGCCGGAGGTCATGACCGGTGCGCCGGGCTCTTCGAAGCCGAGGTCGATCTGCTTGGCCCACGCCTTGGGCAGCCAGTCGGCTACCACCTGGCGCGAGAGCGCGCAGATATCGAGCGGCACCATGCCATCGGTGGCACCCATGTTTTCCATGCGCGCGAGCGAGAGCAACTGCTTGACGAGGTGCGCGGTGCGGTCCGAGCTGTCGGCGATATGCGCGAGCGTGCGGCGCAGCTCATCGGGCGATTGCTCGCGCTGCGCCAGCTCAGCCTGCATGCGCAGGCCAGCCAGCGGCGTCTTCATCTGATGCGCGGCGTCTGCGATGAAGCGTTTCTGCGTCTGCACCGATTGCTCCAGCCGCCCGAGCAGATCGTTGAACGACGCCACCAGCGGTGTCAGTTCCTGCGGCGCGGCGCCTTCGTCGATGGGGCTGGTGTCGCCCGGGTTGCGCGCGCGGATGCGCTCCTGAATCGCATTGAGCGGCGCCAGCCCGCGCGTGAGCCCGAACCACACCAGGATCACCGCCAGCGGCAGGATCACGAACTGCGGCAGGATCACGCCCTTGATGATTTCGTTGGCGAGCTGTGCGCGCTTGTCCAGCGTCTCGGCCACCTGCACAAGCGCGGGTCGGGCACCTGGCTGCTGCACAAACGTATAGGCGACACGGATTTCCGCGCCGTGGATGTGGTCGTCGCGCAGCTGCACGAGGCTCCCGGCACTGGCGTCTTCCTCGGGCGGCAGCGGCAAGTCGCGGTCGCCGGAGACGAACTCGCCATTCGTGCCGAGCACCTGGTAATAGATGTTGTCGGTCTCGTCCGCGCGCAGGATCTCGCGCGCCGAGATCGGCAACTGCAGCGTCACGCGCCCGTTCACCTCGCGCAATTGCTGGCTGAGCACGATGGCGCTTGATTCCAGCGCGCGGTCGTACGGCGCATTCGCTATCGACTTGGCCACCAGGTACGTCACCGCAATGCTCATCGGCCAGAGCAGCAGCAGCGGCGCGAGCATCCAGTCGAGAATCTCGCCGAAGAGGGATCGGGCAACGGGCCGGGTGGCGTCGTCTTCCAGGTGGGGGAGGGTATCGGCGAGGTCGCTGTCGTTATCGGCCCCGCCAGCCTGCGGTGCCGTATCGGATGAACCGGCCAGCGATGCGCGGTGGCGGCGCCACGGCCAGGCCAACCTGTCAGCCATGGGCGGTGGTCGCGGAGGTGTTCGCGCTGGCCGTCGGGGTGGTGGTGCGCTCCAGGCAGTAGCCCAGCCCGCGCACCGTCGCGATGCGGATGCCTTCCACCTCGATCTTCTTGCGCAGCCGGTGGATGTACACCTCGATGGCGTTGTTGCTCACTTCCTCGCCCCAGCCGCACAGGTGGTCGACGAGTTGCTCCTTCGACACCAGTCGGCCCACGCGCGCGAGCAGAATTTCCAGCAGCCCGATCTCGCGCGCGGATAGTTCCACCACCTGGTCGTGGATATAGGCAATGCGCCCGACCTGGTCGAACGCCAGCGGTCCATGCCGGACGAGCGTGGCGCCGCCGCCCGTGCCACGCCGCACCAGGGCCCGCACGCGGGCCTCCAGCTCGGACAGAGCGAACGGTTTGGCCATGTAATCATCGGCGCCCAGATCCAGGCCCTTGACGCGTTCTTCAACGCTGTCGGCGGCGGTCAGGATCAGCACCGGCAGCATGGCCCCGCGCGAGCGCAGGCGCTTGAGCACCTCCAGCCCCGACATGCGCGGCAGGCCCACGTCGAGGATCAGCAGGTCATAGGTTTGGGCCGTCTGGGCGGACAGCGCCGCATCGGCGGCGGCGCCGTCAGCGGCCCGGTCAACGGCATAGCCCGCCTGGCGCAGCGAACGGGTCAACCCGTCGGCCAGCGTGGCGTCGTCTTCGGCAATCAGGATGCGCATGCGTGTCTCCCCGCGATGCCGGGCAAGGTGTCTTGCCCACCCCGCCCGCTACATTGTTTTCGCGCGACACTCGTATTGGAGACTTGTCAAAACCACTGGTTTTTTATACAGTACTCCGAATTCGCGGTGCTGTAGTCTTGGCGGCGCTAAAGTCATGGAATTGGGCCGTATCAAAGCGATTACCCCGCGGCCCGTTGTTGCAGACAACCGCTGGAATCGCAAGCCCTTGCGGCCCATTTATACACCAATTTGCACGAAGGACGACCATGGAAGACGGCAAGAAGGCAGCCACGATGAGCGCAGAAAAGCAGAAGGCGCTGGCTGCCGCGCTCGCGCAGATCGAAAAACAGTTCGGCAAGGGCTCCATCATGAAGATGGGCGATGCCGAAGTGGAGCCGGTCCAGGTCGTGTCGACCGGTTCGCTGGGGCTGGATGTCGCCCTGGGCGTCGGTGGCCTGCCGCGCGGCCGCGTGATCGAAATCTACGGTCCGGAATCGTCGGGTAAAACCACGCTGACGCTGCAGGTGGTGGCCGAGATGCAGAAGCTGGGCGGCACCTGCGCGTTCATCGACGCCGAACATGCGCTGGATGTCACTTACGCTGACAAGATCGGCGTGAGCGTCCCTGACCTGCTGATCTCCCAGCCGGACACCGGTGAACAAGCTCTGGAAATTGCCGACGCGCTGGTGCGCTCGGGTTCGGTCGACCTGATCGTCATCGACTCGGTGGCTGCCCTGGTGCCGAAGGCTGAAATCGAAGGTGAAATGGGCGATGCGCTGCCCGGTCTGCAGGCGCGCCTGATGAGCCAGGCGCTGCGCAAGCTGACCGGCACCATCAAGAAGACCAATTGCATGGTCATCTTCATCAACCAAATCCGCATGAAGATCGGCGTGATGTTCGGTTCGCCGGAAACCACCACGGGTGGCAACGCGCTCAAGTTCTACGCTTCGGTGCGTTTGGATATCCGCCGTATCGGCTCGATCAAGAAGGGCGACGACGTGGTCGGCAACGAAACCAAGGTCAAGGTCGTGAAGAACAAGGTGGCGCCCCCGTTCCGCGAGGCCATCTTCGACATCCTGTATGGCCAAGGTGTATCGCGCGAGGGCGAGATCATCGACCTGGGCGTGGAAGCCAAGGTGGTGGAAAAGTCCGGTGCCTGGTACAGCTACGGCGGCGAGCGCATCGGCCAAGGCCGCGACAACTGCCGCGAATACCTGCGCGAGAATCCGGACCTGGCCCGCGAGATCGAGAACAAGGTCCGCGAAGTCCTGGGCGTGACGCCGATGGACGCCATCGCGGTGGCCGAGGAAGTCGGCGAAGAGTAATTGGGTTGGCCGTCGGCGCAGATCGGCGGCTCTATCGAGCTTCATACGCCTGCCGTCCCCCAACGGCGGGCGTTTTTTCTTTGGGGCGATCGCATGCCGTTGCCGCGTCAACCGTTATCGCTGAAGGCGCGTGCGCTGGGCTATCTGTCCCGGCGCGAGCATAGCCGTGTCGAATTGCGCCGCAAGCTGGCTCCGCATGCCGAGTCTGCGGAAGAAGTCGATGCGTTACTGGACTGGCTGGAGCGCGAGAACTGGTTGTCCAATACCCGTTTCGCTGAAAGCGTGGTGCACCGCCGCGCGGGACGATACGGGACCGCCCGTCTGATGCAGGAACTGAAAACGCACCAGCTTGGCGAGGAGACGCTGGGCGAGGTCAAGGCCCAGTTGCAGAGCAGCGAGGCATCGCGCGCCAAGGCCTTGTGGGAGAAGCGCTTCGGCCGTCCGCCCACCGATCTGGCCGAGCGGGCCAAGCAGGTGCGATACATGATGGCGCGCGGGTTCTCGCGCTCGGTGGTGTCGCGCATTATTTCCGGCGCAGATGAGTTGCTGGGCGACAGTGACGAATCGATCTGAACGTCGGCGATCTTGCAACAATTTGCACAGACAATCCGTTTGCGTGCAGATGTGACGGGTTGCACCCGCGGCGGTTGTTGCAACCTTTCTCGCACCGCATTGCAGCATGTAGCCCGGTCACGTCGTGACGACGTGTTAAAATCCACGGCTTTGATACCGTCTTCACCTTCGGTTACGGCGGTTGCGTTCGTATGTGGCGGCTGATGCGCCGGCGCATGCGTCCCGCAGGAGATGCGCGAGATCCGCGCGCCCCTGCCTCCATCGGTCCTATCGGTCTGTCTGGTCCATGCCTTTGTCTGCTCCTGTCCCGCGCGTCATGCGCCACCGCCGTGCCATCACGGTGGATGCCTATTTGCGGGAAGACGGATTGTGGGACATCGAAGCGCGCCTGACCGACACCAAACCACGCGACATCCCCCTGGCTAGCGGCGGCGTGCGCCCCGAAGGCCAGCCGCTGCATGACTTGTGGCTGCGCGTGACCATCGACACCCGCATGAACGTCGTCGACGCCGAAGCGTGCTCCGACTGGGTGCCATACCCCACGCACTGCGACACGATCGGCCCGGCCTACCGCAAGCTCATCGGCCTGAACCTGATGAAGGGTTTCCGAAAGGCCTCGCGTGAGAGACTCGGCGGCGTGGCCGGCTGTACGCACCTGACCGAGCTGTGCGGCGTGCTGCCGACCGCCGCCATCCAAGCCTTCGCGGGCGATGTCTTTCCGGTGCGCGACAACTCCGACGACCATCGGCCGATCGAGCCCGGCGAAACGCCGCCTTACCAACTCCACGGCTGCCATGCCCTGCATTTCGAGGGCGAGGTGGTCCGCAAGCATTATCCGCGCTGGTTTGCGTATCAGCCCAAAAACCAGCCCGAAGCCAAGATCCTACCGCCAGTCACCGAGCCGTCGTCTGAGCCGTCGTCCTGACGGGCTGCGTCGCTCGCGCGTTTTTTTCGCACTTAACATTCATCACACTCACTCTGCCTAGCAAAGGAAACACGCATGAATATCCATGAGTACCAAGGCAAGGAAATCCTGCGCAAATACAATGTGCCGGTTCCGCGCGGCATCCCGGCCTTCTCGGTGGCCGAGGCTCTGAAGGCCGCTGAAGATCTGGGCGGCCCGGTGTGGGTCGTGAAGGCGCAGATTCATGCGGGCGGCCGCGGCAAGGGCGGCGGCGTGAAGGTTGCCAAGAGCATCGAAGAGGTCAACACCTACGCCAGCAGCATCCTGGGTATGACGCTGGTGACGCACCAGACCGGTCCGGAAGGCAAGCTGGTCAAGCGCCTGCTGATCGAAGAAGGCGCGGACATCAAGAAGGAACTGTACGTGTCGCTGGTGGTGGACCGTGTGTCGCAGCAAGTGGCGCTGATGGCCTCGAGCGAAGGCGGCATGGACATCGAAGAAGTCGCCGAAAAGCACCCGGAAAAGATCCACACGCTGCTGATCGATCCGCAAGCTGGCCTGCAAGACGCTCAGGCTGACGACATCGCCCGCAAGATCGGCGTGCCGGATGCTTCGATCGCGCAAGCCCGCCAAGCCCTGCAAGGCCTGTACAAGGCATTCTGGGAAACCGACGCTTCGCAGGCTGAAATCAACCCGCTGATCCTGACCGGCGACGGCAAGGTCATCGCACTGGACGCCAAGTTCAACTTCGACTCGAACGCGATGTTCCGTCACCCGGAAATCGTGGCTTACCGCGATCTGGATGAAGAAGACCCGGCTGAAATCGAAGCCTCGAAGTTCGACCTGGCCTACATCTCGCTGGATGGCAACATCGGCTGTCTGGTGAACGGCGCCGGCCTGGCCATGGCCACGATGGACACCATCAAGCTGTTCGGTGGCGAGCCGGCCAACTTCCTCGACGTGGGCGGCGGTGCCACCACCGAGAAGGTGACCGAAGCCTTCAAGCTGATGCTCAAGAACCCGGACGTGAAGGCCATCCTGGTCAACATCTTCGGCGGCATCATGCGTTGCGACGTGATCGCCGAAGGCGTGATCGCTGCGGCGAAGGCTGTGTCGCTGTCGGTGCCGCTGGTCGTGCGCATGAAGGGTACCAACGAAGACCTCGGCAAGAAGATGCTGGCGGACTCGGGTCTGCCCATCATCGCCGCTGACACGATGGAAGAGGCCGCCCAGAAGGTCGTGGCCGCAGCCGCCGGCAAGTAAGCCGCCCGCTGACCCAACCCTACGCGAACGCGAGCGGCGCCCGTTGAACATGGCGGCGCGGCTCGCTGCATACAAGGATTACAGCATGTCGATTCTGATCAACAAAGACACCAAGGTCATCACCCAGGGGATCACCGGCAAGACCGGTCAGTTCCACACCCGCGGCTGCCGCGACTACGCCAACGGCAAGAACTGCTTCGTCGCCGGCGTGAACCCGAAGAAGGCCGGCGAAGACTTCGAAGGCATTCCCATCTACGCAACCGTCAAGGACGCCAAGGCACAGACCGGCGCGACCGTGTCGGTGATCTACGTGCCGCCCGCAGGCGCCGCTGACGCCATCTGGGAAGCCGTTGAGGCCGAGCTGGATCTGGTGGTCTGCATCACCGAAGGCATCCCCGTGCGCGACATGATGATGGTCAAGGACAAGATGCGTAAGGCCGGCAGCAAGACGCTGCTGCTGGGCCCGAACTGCCCGGGCCTGATCACGCCGGACGAAATCAAGATCGGCATCATGCCGGGCCACATCCACCGCAAGGGCCGCATCGGCGTGGTGTCGCGCTCGGGCACGCTGACGTATGAAGCCGTGGGCCAGCTGACCGCGCTGGGCCTGGGCCAATCGTCGGCAGTCGGTATCGGCGGCGACCCGATCAACGGCCTGAAGCACATCGATATCATGAAGATGTTCAACGACGATCCGGAAACGGACGCCGTGGTCATGATCGGTGAGATCGGCGGTCCGGACGAAGCCAACGCGGCTTACTGGATCAAGGACAACATGAAGAAGCCGGTGGTGGGCTTCATCGCTGGCGTGACCGCGCCTCCGGGCAAGCGCATGGGCCACGCCGGCGCGCTGATCTCGGGCGGTGCCGACACCGCACAAGCCAAGCTGGACATCATGGAAGAGTGCGGCATCAAGACCACCAAGAACCCGTCTGAAATGGGCCGACTGCTGAAGTCGCTGCTGTAATCAGCTAGGTTTGAGGTTGTGCGAGAACGGGAGGCCAGGCCTCCCGTTTTTGTTGGTGCGCCGCAGGATCCGGCCCGCGTGTGCGAGCCGGGCACGACATGTGTATCAGCGCCACTGCAACCGGCTCACAGTATTCCCTGGTTCACCGCATTCCATCTAACGCGCATCTCTTCGGAAACACCATGGCGCTCACCTCCAGCGCATTCTGGTTCGCACTCGGCTCCATCATCCTGACCAACGTCGTGCTGTCGGGCGACAACGCGGTCGTCATCGCCCTGGCCGCGCGCAACTTGCCCAAGCGCCAGCAGAAGCAGGCCATCTTCTGGGGGAGTGCCGGTGCCATCGCCCTGCGCATCGTGCTGACGGTGCTGGCTATCCAGCTGCTTGCGCTGCCGTACCTGAAAACCGTTGGTGCGGTGCTGCTCGTCTACATCGGCGTGAAGCTGCTCACCGAAGCGGAGGAGGAAGCCGCTGATCACTACCAGCGCGCCGGCCTGTGGCCCGCCATCCAAACCATCCTGATTGCTGACTTCGTGATGTCGCTCGACAACGTCGTCGCCGTTGCTGCCGCGGCAGAGAAGGGGCCGCTGGGCACGACGTTTCTGCTGCTGGTGCTCGGGCTGGGATTATCGGTGCCGCTGATCGTGTTCGGCAGCACGCTGTTGGTAGGGCTCATGGCGCGCTTTCCGGTCATCATCACGCTTGGGGCAGCGCTGCTTGGGTACCTTGGTGGCGACATGGTCGTCACCGACCCCATTGATGCGGTCTGGTTTGAGCGGGTAGTGCCGTATGCGGATGTGGTGATGGGGTGTGTGGGGGCGCTCGTGGTGTTGCTGGTGGGCTGGTGGCTTGGTCGGCGCGCGCTACGTCAGGCGTAAGCTCGACGCGCCCGAGACAAACGGCGGTGAGGTCGCTGAGTTGACAAAACTTGTCAATTCGTGTCACGAAATGTCATCCGGACGGCGGGTGCTCCTGCGCAGCGTGTCAGTTTTTCTCTGACAAATGCAGGTTTTCGGCTTGGCATGGTCCATGCTCTACCTTCCCCGCTGCACCTTTAACCAAACAATCCGGGGGATGTTATGAAATCGATGCGTCGTATGACGAAGCGTGTCCAGAAGGGCTTCACGCTGATTGAACTGATGATCGTGGTGGCGATCATTGGTATTTTGGCTGCCATCGCTATTCCGCAATATCAGGACTACACGATTCGCGCTCGCTTGGCGAAGGTGACGGGAGCAGTCGAGCCCCTGAAGACGGCAGTGGCTGAGTACTCCCAATTTAACGGTGGTGACCTGTCGGCGCTTACGGCCAGCAATTGGACTGGGGGGCAAACCGCGGGTGGATTGGGCCTCACCGCAGCACCGACCACCACGAACGAAATCTCGGGTTATGCCCTCACCGCTGCGACCGGGGCCATTGTCGTGACGCTTCAGAACATCGGTTCCTGTGGCAATGGCAAGACGATTACCTTTACGCCGGCCGCCACCGCCGGGAGCAACGTCATGAAATGGACCGTGACGACAAGCGCTACTACGGCACCGTGCACCACGGAAATTGCCAAGTGGGTGTAATTTGATGAGAGGCGCCCTTTCAAGGGCGCTTCCGTTTTTTGTGGATGATAAAAGCAAAGTGAGTATTTTGAGCTCATCTCGGAAGACTCTCGATTTTGCGTGGTCCACCGCTGTAAATCTTTGGTTTTTGGGGTGAGATTTTCGGAAAAAAGAGTTTTTTCGCGATGCAACTAAAGCGTGCATAGCATATTTTTCTATCCGAAAAAATAGGGTTACTCATAATGAAAAAAGCACATATCGGGATCAAGCGTGCACAAAAAGGCTTCACGCTGATCGAGCTAATGATCGTGGTCGCGATTATCGGTATTTTGGCAGCAATTGCGATTCCTCAGTATCAAGACTACACAATCCGTGCCCGCTTGTCGAAGGTGGTCGGAGCGGTCGAGCCGCTGAAGACTGCGGTGGCCGAATACGCCCAATTTAACGGCGGCGACCTGTCGGCGCTTACGGCAAGTAATTGGACGGGGGCGCAAACCGCGGGCGGATTGGGTCTTACCGCAGCGCCGACTAACACGAACGAAATTTCAGGCTATGCGCTCACCGCTGCGACGGGGGCTCTTGTTGTGACGCTTCAGAATATCGGTTCCTGTGGCAACGGCAAGACCATTACATTTACGCCAGCCGCCACTGCAGGGAGTAATGTTGTGACTTGGGCGGTCACGAGCACAACGACGGGTGCACCGTGTACCACGGAAGTCGCCAAGTGGCAGTAATTTAGAGGCCGCTTTTAATGGAAGCGCTCCTCAAAATGGGGAGCGCTTTTGCTTTCCGGGTGAGTTGCTGTAAGCCGTGGAACGGCCGTGCACGCAACTGAACATCAGCCTGCACTCTTTCACTAACATTTGACTTGGCTGCTTAGGATAGCGTGAGTATGCAGTTTGCCAAGCCGGTTTGGGGTCCAGCGCCGCTGAATTCAGCTACACTACCTCGCCCCACAAGAGCGCCTTCGGGCGCTTTTTTGTTGTTCGCTACCTTCCCATGCCGCGATCTTCTTCTCCGACGCCGTTGACCTGGATTGCCGTCGCCGCGTGCTGGTCCGTCCCGTTCCTGGTGGCGCCACACACCTACCCCATCCCCACGTTCTATTCCGAGTTTGCCGCGGCCGTCTGCTGGATCGCCTTTGCAGTGGCTACGCTAGGCGGCACCTGGAACCAGAAAACCCACCTCCCAACAGTCGCCCTGGCGCCGCTCGCGCTGATTGTCGTACTGCTCCTGCAATTGGCGATTGCGCCACCGCTGAATCCGTTCTTCTCGTTCGGTGCCATTGCCGCGCTACTTGCGGCCGCCGCCATCTGCGGGTTGGGCGCACGATGCCGAGACGTTCCTGGCGTGCTGACGGTCATTGCGGTTGCCGTCATCGTCGGCGGTTTGCTCACGGTCGCGATCGAGCTGCTGCAACTGTTTCGCGTGCCGAACCTGCCTGGCGATTTTTTCTCGATCAATCCCACGGGCACAGCGCGGCGCATGTGGGGCAACCTGAATCAGCCGAACCACGTCGGCACGTACCTGGCGTTCGGGCTGGCCGCGTGCCTGTTTTTGGGCCATCGGCACAGGAAGTGGCTTGCGCTTCTGATGGTCGTCGTGCAGATGCTGTTGATCGGCATGGCGTTGACGTTCTCGCGTGTGACGTGGGTGCACATCGCGGTGATCGGGGCGTTGGCCGGCATTCCGCTGGCAGTGGAGGCAAAGGGCCGTGCCTGGCCGGTCAGGCTTGTTGCCCTGGTCGGGCCGCTGCTGCTGCTCGTGGTGGCATACCAGGGTTGGAACTGGGCCATTTCGTTTGCCAACGCAGCCTGGACGCTCGATCTTCCCGGCTCAATGGGGCAGCGCATGCAGGAGGGCGCCGGCCTCAGGCCCTTGCTGTGGAAACACGCATGGCACATGTTCCTGGCGCATCCCTGGCTGGGCGGCGGTTGGGGCGACTACGCGTGGAACCAGTTCGTGCAAACCGACACGGTTGGTCAGGTCGAGATGTCGTTGAACGCACACAACATCGTGCTCGATCTGCTCGCCAAGGCGGGTGTGGTGGGCTTGGCGGCGGTGTTTGCTCCGCTCGCGTGGTGGGCGCTGGATGTGCGCAAGCGGTTGCAGCAACCGGAGACGGTATTTCTGGGCGCAGTGGTTGCGGTGCTGATGGTGCATTCGCTACTCGAATATCCGCTCCACTACGTCTTCTTTCTTTTCCCGTTTGCCTTTGTGTTGGGCTATCTGGACCATCGGCAACTGCGCCTGCCATCCGGACCCGTCGTGTGGACACTTTCAGGCGTTGTCGTGATTTGTGGCGTGGTGCTTCTGGTGCGCCTTTGGGCTGACTACCGCGTGCTCGAACGGCTGTACTTCGCGCAAGAAGGGGCGGTCAAGCAACTCGCGAAAGCGCAGGGCAGTGGCCCTATGTTGCTCGCACCGTATGCCACGCTCATTTCGGCCATGAACGCCTCAGTCAATCAAGAAACGGCCGCATCGCTGGAAGGGGGCGAGCAGCGTGCTGCGCAGTTTTATCCAGCGCCAGCCACTGTCCAGCGATATGCGCTGGCGCTGGCGTTCCAAGGCAAGAACGAGGCGGCGGTCGCTCAGATCCGGCGTCTGCATCACCATTACTGGACGGACTTTGCCGCGCAGACCGCTGTGCTACGGCAAGCATGCCAGCGCAACGCTGTCGAATTGAAGACGTTTTGCTCACGCCTGAAAGCGGATGGTCTGCTCGTCGGCGTAGATTGAGAAACTAAGCCGATCTCTCCAATTTCAAAGCGCCTCTTCGGCGCTTTTTTTATAAGAATTGGATTAGGTTTTGGTGAAAATTGGTTGTGAACAGGCTAAAGGAGAATGCTGTCAATTAATCTCGACCCACCTCACTTCTTCCCGATGAAGTGAGCTTTCAATTATGGAGAAATCTATGCGGGTCAAGTATCAAAAAACGCTTCAGAATCGTAAGCGTGTCCCCAGCACCGTCTCGACGGTGTGAAAGGAAGTTGCCAGAGTGATCCCCACCAAAAAGTAGTGGGGACCACAGTGGCAACAGAAGCACCGAAGAGACGTTCACGTAGAGGCATCCC
>NZ_JAMXHT010000010.1:0-4026 GCF_023955655.1 Ralstonia soli
AGCCGTGCGCCTTGATCAGATCTGCCACGCGGCGCTTGAGGTCGAAGGTGCGCGTGCTGGACAGGAAGTCGTTCAGCTCGCGCGTGGAATCCTGGAACGACAGCTGGATGTGGTCGAGCCCCGCCGCACGCAATGCGCCCAGCCGTTCATCGGTCAGGCCGACGCCCGACGTCACCAGATTCACGTAGAACCCCAGCTTGTGCGCGTGCGCGACCAGTGTTTCGAGGTCCTTGCGCAGCAGCGGCTCGCCACCCGACAGGCCAAGCTGCACCGCGCCCAGCGCGCGCGCCTGCGTGAACACATCGCACCACTGCGCCGTGGTCAGTTCCCGATCGTGCTGCGTGTAATCGACCGGGTTGGAGCAGAACGCGCAGTGCAGCGGGCAGCGATAGGTCAGCTCGGCCAGCAGCCACAGCGGCGGGCCGGGCATCGGCGCGGTGGCTGGCGCCAGCAGCGATTCGGCTTCAAACGAGCCAGCCGCGTTCGATTGCATGTTTGACAAAGGCGTGGACCTCCTGAGCGATGCCCTGCACGCCAAAGGCGGATTGCAGATCATCGATCATCATGTCGAGGGTATGGGCGCCGTCGCACCGCTGCAGGATCGCCGCGGCGCTGTCGCTGAGCGTGACCATGCCCTCGGGGTAGAGCAGCACCCAGCTCTGCTGCATGTCTTCCCACTGCAGCCGGAAGGTCCGGTGCAGCGTCGGGCGGCCGGGATCAGGCAGGGATGGCGTCATGGGTATGGGCCTGTTGAATGGCATCGAGCATCGACCAGAGGATGTCGAGCTTGAATTGCAGAATGTCCAGTGCGCGCTGTTGCTGCTCGGGCGTGCGGAAGGTGTCGAGCGTCACGCGCAGGCCGTGTTCCACATCGCGCGAGGCCAGTGGAATGCGCGAGCGGAAATACGCGAGCCCTTCGGGCTGCACCCACGGATAGTGCTCGGGCCAGCCGGCCAGCCGCTCCTTGTGGATGTCCGGCGCGAACATCTCCGTGAGCGACGAGCACACCGCCTCCTGCCACGGCGCGCGGCGCGCGAAGTTCACGTAGGCATCCACCGCAAAGCGCACGCCCGGCAGCAGATGCGCGTGGCTCCACAACGCATCGCGCGTGAGGCCCACGGCTTCGCCCAGACGCGTCCAGCTCTCGATGCCGCCCGGCTGCGTGTCGTCGCCATCGTGGTCATGAATGCGGACGATCCACTCCCGGCGCGTCGCGCGGTCGGGGCAGTTGGACAGGATGGCCGCATCCTTGAGCGGGATGTTGACCTGGTAGTAGAAACGGTTGGCGACCCAGGTGCGGATTTCTTCCGGGGTGCATTCGCCCGCGCGCATGCGCAGGTTGAACGGATGATGGATGTGGTAGCCCGCCTGCTTCGCACGCAGCCGGGCTTCGAACTCTTCCGCGCTCCAGGCAACTGGATGTGTCATAGCGATATTTCCATGCCGTCGTAGGCCACCTCGATGCCGTGCGCGTCCAGTTCCCGCCGTTGCGGGGAGTCTTCGTCGAGGATCGGGTTGGTGTTGTTGATATGGATGAGGATCTTGCGCGCCGCCGGCAGCCGGTCGAGCGTTTCGATCATGCCGCCCGGGCCGGACTGGGCAAGGTGCCCCATGTCGGCCGCAGTCTTGGTGGAGAAGCCGAGGGCGAGCATTTCGTCATCGCGCCAGCAGGTGCCGTCCACCAGCACCACGTCGGCTGCGCTCAACTCTTCGAACACGTGCGATTCGATGCGGGCAAGGCCCGGCGCATAGAAGGCCCGCTTGCCGCTGGTTCGATCGACGATGCGCAGGCCGATGTTGTCGCCCACGCGGTGCGCGTTGCGACTGGGCGAATAGGGCGGTGCCTTGCTCTCCAGCGGGATCGCCGTCAAGGCAATATCCGCGAGCGGCGGCACGGTGAACGCGCTGCCATCCAGCGCGAGCGTGTGTGTCTCCAGCCCGCAGTAATACGACAGCATGTGCGTGAGCGGAAACGCGGTGGACAGATCGCTGAGTACCGCCGCGCTGGCATAGAGGGGCAACGCCTGGCGATGCTCGCGCAGCATCAGCAGGCCGGTCACGTGATCGATCTGCGCGTCCATCAGCACCACGCCGACGATGCCCGTGTCGCGCGGCGTGCGTGCCGGCTGCAGGGCAGGGGAGGCACGCAGCTGCGCGAGGATGTCTGGCGAGGCATTCACCACGAGCCAGTTGTGCTGGCCATCGCCAAGCGCGATGGAGGATTGCGTGCGGGGGGTGGCGCGCACGGTGCCGCGCCGCACACCGACGCAATTGCGGCAGTTGCAGTTCCACTGAGGGAAGCCACCGCCGGCGGCCGAGCCGAGAACTCTGAGTATCGTCATGATGCAAGCCCAACGTGTCGGGCGAGTTGAGCAAGAAATCGGCCAGGGACGGGTGGAAAAAAACCCGCCGGAGGCGGCGGGCTGAAGGAGACAGAGGTATGCGATTCAGCGGTTGGCGATATACATGGTGATCTCAAATCCCAGTCGCAGTTCGGTATAAGCGGGCGTCGTCCAGTTCATGTTTCCTCCTTGGGGTTGGTATCGCGAGTGTGAAACTCATTTACGGCTGTTCGCCAGAAAATGCTGCGTGCAGTCGCGCAGCTGAAAAGCAACATCCATGCCCATTTCAAGTTGGCCTGAAATGTCGGCGTGCCTTGACTTGCGAACATTGGATGGCCGATTACCTGTATGGGCTGCAATGCCGGGGCTCGGTAGCGGCGAGCCGTGGTTAGCTTCTGTGGTGCCGCCCATCGTTCGGTGACTCGAGACTCGGTTCGACGAGGACGACATCCGTGGCACGAAGCTGAGGGCGCGTGACATATGACTCAGCCGCCTTGAGACAAACGTCTCATTGACCGAGACGTCTGTCTCGCTCCGTGGCCCGCTCCCGAGACACATCCATGCGCCCGCCAATCTCAGGTGGGCGAGCTGCACCTCCTTGTTCAAAAGGATTTGCGAGCATTTTCCATGCGTACCAGGTACTTCTATTTGCAGCTGGCATCCCTCTTGCAGTTCCCGTGCATCCGGCTCGCGCCGGCCATGACTACGAGAGCAAGAGGAGACTTTGCATGGACCCGACACCGCAACATCTTCTGTGGATGTACGAGAAGATGATCGAGATTCGCCAGTACGAAGAGGCCATGGCGAAGGTCTATCTGGAAGGCAAGCTGCCGCCGAAGATCCAGAAGGGCCTGGCCTTTGATATTGGCGCCGGCCCCGTGCCCGGCGAGATGCACCTGTCGGCCGGACAGGAACCGGTGGCGGTGGGCGTGTGTGCGCATCTGCGGCCGGAAGACACCGTGGTCGGCCCGCACCGTGCCCACCATTTCGCCATCTCCAAGGGCGTGCCGCTTGATGAGATGACTGCCGAGATCTTCGGCAAGGCAACAGGCCTTGGCCGCGGCAAGGGCGGGCATATGCACCTGTTCCATCCGGAGACCAAGTTCTCGTGCAGCGGCATCGTCGGTGCAAGCATGCCGCAGGCGTGCGGCGCGGCATTGGCGGCACGCAAGCTGAACAAGGATTGGGTGGCGATTGCCGTGTTTGGCGAGGGTGCGGCCAACCAGGGCGCATTTCATGAATCGCTGAACCTGGCAGCGCTGTGGCAGCTGCCCGTGGTCTTCATCTGCGAAGACAACAAGTACGGCATCTCGGTTGAGAAGGCCGATTCGACCTCCGTGCCTTCCAACGACGTGCGCGCTGCAGGCTACGGCATGCCCGGCGTGCTGGTCGATCGCAATGACGCTGTGGCGGTGTATCGCGCCGCCGGCGAGGCCGTGGCCCGTGCGCGCCGCGGCGAAGGCCCGACGCTCATCGAGGTCAAGACCGACCGCTACCTCGGCCACTTCCAGGGCGACCCGGAAACCTACCGCCCGAAGGACGAAGCGAAGCATCTGCGCGAGTCCGATCCCATCAATCTGCTTGGCAACAGCCTGCGTGCTTCGGGGCTGCTCGACGACAACGCGGACGCTGCGTTGCGAGCCGCGATCTCGGCGCGCATTGACGCGGCCTACGACTTCGGCCG
>NZ_JAMXHT010000010.1:4036-151004 GCF_023955655.1 Ralstonia soli
ATTGTTCGAGCGTGGGCATCAGCGCCAGGCGGTTCTCCCAGGCCCAGCCGTAGTACTGCGTGTTGGCAAGTTCGAGGTACTCGGCGCCGATCTCCAGCGCCATGTCGATGATGGCGCCTACGTGCGGCAGGTTGTGCCGGTGCATCACGCAGTTCATCACCATCGGATAGCCGTGCGCCTTGATCAGATCTGCCACGCGGCGCTTGAGGTCGAAGGTGCGCGTGCTGGACAGGAAGTCGTTCAGCTCGCGCGTGGAATCCTGGAACGACAGCTGGATGTGGTCGAGCCCCGCCGCGCGCAATGCGCCCAGCCGTTCATCGGTCAGGCCAACGCCCGATGTCACCAGGTTCACGTAGAACCCGAGCTTGTGCGCGTGCGCGACCAGTGTTTCGAGGTCCTTGCGCAGCAGCGGCTCGCCGCCCGACAAGCCGAGCTGCACCGCGCCCAGCGCGCGCGCCTGCGTGAACACATCGCACCACTGCTCCGTGGTGAGTTCCCGATCGTGCTGCGTGTAATTGACCGGGTTGGAGCAGAACGCGCAATGCAGCGGGCAGCGATAGGTCAGCTCGGCCAGCAGCCACAGCGGCGGGCCGGGCACGGGTATCGGCTTGGCTTCAGACGAGCCAGCCGCGTTCGATTGCATGTTTGACAAAGGCGTGGACCTCCGGAGCGATGCCCTGCACGCCAAAGGCGGATTGCAGGTCATCGATCAGCATGTCGAGGGTATGGGCGCCGTCGCAGCGCTGCAGAATCGCGGCGGCGCTGTCGTTGAGCGTGACCATGCCTTCGGGGTAGAGCAGCACCCAGCTTTGCTGCATGTCTTCCCACTGCAGCCGGAAGGTCCGGTGCAGCGTCGGGCGGCCGGGATCAGGCAGGGATGGCGTCATGGGCGTGGGCTTGTTGAATGGCATCGAGCATCGACCAGAGGATGTCGAGCTTGAATTGCAGGATGTCCAGCGCACGCTGTTGCTGCGCCGGCGTGCGGAAATAGTCGAGTGTCACGCGCAGGCCGTGCTCCACGTCGCGCGAGGCCAGCGGAATGCGCGAGCGGAAATACGCCAGCCCCTCGGGCTGCACCCATGGATAGTGCTCGGGCCAGCCGGCCAGGCGTTCCTTGTGGATGTCGGGCGCGAACATCTCCGTGAGCGAGGAGCACACCGCCTCCTGCCACGGCGCCCGGCGTGCAAAGTTCACATACGCATCCACCGCAAAGCGCACGCCCGGCAGCAGATGCCGGTGCGACCAAAGCGCGTCGCGCGTGAGGCCCACGGCTTCGCCCAAACGCGTCCAGCTCTCGATACCGCCGGGCTGGTTCTCGTCACCGTCGTGATCGTGAATGCGGACGATCCACTCGCGGCGCGTTTCCCGATCCGGGCAGTTCGACAGGATGGCCGCATCCTTGAGCGGGATGTTGACCTGGTAGTAGAAGCGGTTGGCGACCCAGGTGCGGATCTCTTCCGGCGTGCATTCCCCCGCGCGCATGCGCAGGTTGAACGGGTGATGGATGTGATAGCCCGCCTGCTTGGCACGCAGGCGCGCCTCAAATTCTTCGGCGCTCCAGGCAACAGGATGTGTCATAGCGAAATTTCCATGCCGTCGTAAGCCACCTCGATGCCATGCGCGTCGAGCTCGCGCCGTTGCGGCGAGTCTTCGTCGAGGATCGGGTTGGTGTTGTTGATGTGGATGAGGATCTTGCGTGTCGACGTCGGCAACCGGTCGAGCGTGTCGATCATGCCGCCCGGGCCGGACTGTGCGAGGTGCCCCATGTCGGCTGCGGTCTTGTTGGAGAAGCCGAGCGCGAGCATTTCATCATCGCGCCAGCAGGTGCCGTCGACGAGCACCACGTCGGCGGCGCCCATCTCATCGAACACGTGTGGCTCGATGCGCGCCAGCCCCGGCGCATAGAACGCGCGTCGTCCGCTCTTGCGATCGATGATGCGCAGACCGATGTTGTCGCCCACGCGGCGCGCGTTGCGGCTCGGCGAGTAGGGTGGCGCCTTGCTCTCCAGTGGGATTGCCGTCAAGGCAATATCCGCGAGCGGCGGCACGGTGAACGCGCTGCCATCGAGGGGCAGCGTATGTGTATCCAGCCCGCAGTAGTACGACAGCATGTGCGTGAGCGGAAAGGCCGTGGACAGATCGCTGAGTACCGCCGCGCTGGCATAGAGCGGCAACGCTTGGCGATGCTCGCGCAGCATCAGCAGGCCGGTCACGTGATCGATCTGCGCATCCATCAGCACCACGCCGACGATGCCCGTGTCGCGCGGCGTGCGTGCCGGTTGCAGGGCAGGTGAGGCACGCAGCTGCGCGAGGATGTCTGGCGAGGCATTCACCACGAGCCAGTTGTGCTGGCCATCGCCAAGCGCGATGGAGGATTGCGTGCGCGGGGTGGCGCGCACGGTGCCGCGCCGCACACCGTCGCAATTGCGGCAGTTGCAGTTCCACTGTGGGAAGCCGCCGCCGGCGGCCGAGCCGAGAACTCTGAGTATCGTCATGATGCAAGCCCAACGTGTTGGGCGAGTTGAGCAAGAAGTCGGCCAGGGACGTGCGCGCTGGGGTCGCGAGTCGAGCGAGGAATCGGCGTGCAAAAAAAAAGCCCGCCGGGGAAACCGGCGGGCTTGCCGAGCCTGGCGAGCTCAGTCGCGCAACCTCAGCGGTTGGCGATGTACATCGTGATCTCGAACCCAAGTCGCAGTTCGGTGTAAGCGGGCGTCGTCCAGTTCATGTCTCCTCCTTGAGGGTTGGCATAGTTAGTGAGTGCTGTGCACTACATTGTTCAGCGGCTGGCGCAGGCACGTGCCGAGCGCAGCCGCATCTTCAGCAAGGCAACATCCATGCCCACTCCTGACTGGCCACCAGCATCCCGCTGCTTCGACCTGCGTACGCCGGACGGTCATGTCGTTCACGCACGGCAATGCGGGCCGGACAGCGGCGAGCCATGGCTTGTGCTGCATGGCGGCCCAGGTAGCGGCTGCTCGCCTTCGATGGCCGCGTGGTTCGATCCGCTGCGGCATCGCGCTGTGCTGCCGGACCAGCGCGGCGCGAGCCGTTCCCGCCCGGCAGGTACCCGGCGCCGCAATACGGTGACGGCGCTGCTGGCTGACCTGGAGCAACTGCGCACGACACTGGGCATTGCACGCTGGGGCGTGGTCGGCGGGTCGTGGGGCGCGGCGCTGGCGCTGGCGTATGCGGACCGCTTTCCCGATGCCGTGTCGGCGCTGGTCTTGCGCGGCACGTTCCTGACCGGCTTCGACGATGTGCAGGCACTCTTTAATGCGCGTGGTGCCGGCCGTGACCTGTTGCGTGGCATCGATGGGCGAGGTGAGGGTTTTCCCGCTGCGCGCGGACGCCTTCTCGTTGCAACAGAGATGTTGCAGCTTGGTACAGATGTTCAGAAATTGAACATCGCAACACAGTGGCAGCGCGCGGAGCGCCGGCTGCTGCGGCTACGGCCGCATGTGGGCCCTCAAACACGGCAGCAGCAGGTGGCTCTGGTGCACAAGTACCGGATCCAGGCGCATTACCTTTATCGCCGGGCGGGGCTGGGGAGAGCCGCGTTGTTGATGGCCGCAGCCCGCATCGGCGCACGCGGGTTACCAGTGACACTGCTGCATGGTCTGCAAGACAACGTTTGCCAGCCAGAAAATGCGCTGCGGTTGTCTGCAGCGATACCGCAAGCGCGGTTGGTGTGGGTGCCCGGCGGGCACTTGGCGGAAGGCGCGATGGCGCAGGCCCTGGGCGCTGCGATTCGCGCGTCGGCGTGGTCAGTCGGTGCCTGACGTGCCGCTTGATGTGCTACCTGAGGGCAGGCCGCCGGCTTCGTCGATCCGGCGGTAGATGGTGTTGCGCGAAATGCCAAGCGCCTTGGCGGCCGCCGAGATATTGCCGTTGTGGGCTTTCACCGCTGCCATGATGGCCATGCTTTCAACGTCGGCCAGCCGCTTGGGGTGGGCAGCGGCGGCAGACGTGACAGCGGCCTGCACGTCCACTGGTTTGACGGAGCTGGCTGTGGCCGGCTGGTCGCCATGGCGCGCCTGCCAGTCTTCCAGAAAATCGTCCGGCAGATGGTCTTCGGTGATCTCCGCTGCATCATCGGCCATCAGCCGCGCGGTGCGCAGCAGGTTGCCGAGCTGGCGGATGTTGCCCGGCCAGTGGTAGCTGCGGAACATCTGCATCACGGACTCGCTGATGGGTGGCGCGCCGGCCTGCTCCTGCTGCAGCAGCTTGTCGGCCACGACATCCAGGTCACTGCGCTCGCGCAACGCCGGAAGTCGCACGACAAGGCCGTTGAGCCGGTAGTACAGGTCTTCTCGGAACTGGCCGCTGGCGACCATCTCGCGCATGTTGCGGTGCGTCGCGCACACGACGGCCACGTCCACCTGGATCAGCTTGTTGCTGCCCAGAGGCGACACCGCGCGCTCCTGCAGCGCGCGCAGCATGCGGGCCTGGAGGTGCAGCGGCATGTCGCCGATCTCATCGAGGAACAGCGTGCCGCCGTTGGCCAGCACCATCTTGCCGATGCCGCCTTTCTTGCGCGCGCCGGTGAAGGCGCCTTCTTCGTAGCCGAAGAGTTCCGATTCGATCAGCGCTTCCGGAATCGACGCGCAATTCACGGCGACGAACGGGCCGGCATGGCGCGGACTGTCGGCGTGGATGGCGCGCGCCAGCAGCTCTTTGCCGGTGCCGGTTTCGCCCAGCACCATGACGGTGATGTCCTTGCCGATGACCTTGCGCAGCTTGCCGATGACGGTCTTGATCTGCGCGTCGCCGGTATCCAGCGCGTCCAGGCCGGCTGGCTGCCTGCTCGCCTCCAGGTAAGGCCGGCGCACCGCTGTCGATTCCCGTGCGCCCGCCATGTCGTTGCCGATGGCGGGGCCGGCGATCCGGTTGGCCTGCCGCTTCCACTCCACGCGCGCAAACACCTTCACACCGCTTGGCAACTGCAGCTGCACGATGCCGGCTGGCGCGCCGCGCTCGGTATCGATCAACTGCGACATCGACAGGCCGAACAGCGACGAGAAGGTATGCGCATGCAGCGCGCGAATCGACAGCCCGAGCTGGAATTCCCCGCTGCGGTTCGCCGACAGGAAGCGCCCCGCCGGCGTGAAGGCCGCAATGCCTTCGACCAGCGTGCCGATGAATTCCGGGCGCGAGTGAAAGTGGATGCACACCACGTCCTGGAACGTGTTGGCGAACAGCTGGTTCTCGATCATCTGCGCCGACATGCGCACCAGCGCCATGGTGTGCTTGTGGAAGCCGCGGTGGTCGCCCGTTACGTCCAGCGCGCCGACCGTGGCGCCATACGGGTCAAAGATCGGCGCGCACGAGCAGGTGAGGAACTGGTTGGCCTGCAGATAGTGTTCGGAGGCATGGACCAGCGTGGGCTTGCCCTCGGCCAGCGCCGTGCCGATGGCATTGGTGCCCCGGGTTTCTTCCGACCACAGCGCGCCCGGCTGCAGGGCCACCTTGCTGGCCTTGGCCAGGAAATCGTCATCGCCCAGCGAATGCAGGATCAGGCCCGAGGTGTCGGTCAGGATCACCATGCTCTGCGTGTTGACGATCTGGCTGTAGAGCGTCTCCATCACGGGCAGCGCGTGCGTGAACAGCGACTGGCTGCGCTCGATCTCGGTTTTCAGCTCGCTTTGCAGCACCGGGCAGAAGTCCGGCGATTCATAGGGCCGCAAGCCATAGGACTTGGATCGTTCGTGCGATTGTGCGATCAGCTCGGGCTGATCGTTGGAGGTGCTCTCGGAAGCGCGCGGATCGGCGGCCGCGTGAGGGGTCATGGTGGGTCTCCTTAAACCTCGCCCGCAATCTGTGTGCGGGTCGTCCGGATCGCGTCATTTAAGCAGGGTGCGAACCGGAAGTGTTGCGCCATGAAGCAAGACCCTTGCCAGGGTGTTGCATTCCGGAGCACCTGTGCCAACCCCCGCATCGGATATCCGGAGCGCGTGGTGGATGTCGGCTGCATTCGCCCGCAGGTCGGCGCCTTGGTATGGCTCTTGCAGAGATGCCTCCAAAAATCGTTTCAACGACACCAAGGAGACACTCTTGAAAACGCCTCGCAACTTGCTCGCGCTGCTTTCTGCCTGCGCACTTCTGGCCGGCGGTTTGCCCGCCACCGCATCCGCACACGGCGATGTCACGCCGCAGGCTGTGGACACGCACACCTTACCGCAACTGGGCGCCGATTGGCGTCAGGACAATCCATACCGCAACAGCCCCGCGCATGACGAGGCGCTGCGCATTGGCTCGTCCGCGTTCAACCAGAACTGTGCGCGCTGCCACGGTCTGGAAGCCATCTCTGGCGGCATCGCGCCCGACCTGCGCAAGCTCGACACCGACTGCATGTCACTGGCCGACGCCAAGAAGAAGGAGGCCTGCTATGGCGAGGTGTCGCAGTACTTCACGGCCACCGTGCGCCATGGCCGCACTCGCGACGGCCGTGTCTACATGCCGCCGTTCGAGGGCGTGCTGACCCAGGAGGCGGTCTGGTCGATCAAAACCTATCTCGAATCGCGCCGCGTAAAAGAGTAAGAGAGTAAGAGTAAGTAGGTCGGTCTGCCGGTTGGCAGTTTTGCGAACCGGTGCCGCACAAGCCTCCGTGTTGCATCGGTTCGCCTATTTATTCGCCAGGAGAAGTCTCATGAACGCCCGTCTTCGGCTGGCCCGCGGCCTCGCCAGCTTCCTGCTTGCTGCGGCAGCCATTGCGATTGGCGCTGCGCCAGCGTACGCCGACTTGGCGAAGATCCGCCAGAGCGGCAGCCTGAAGGTTGCGCTGTACAAGGGCCTGCCGCCGTTTTCTGACAACGTGGGTGGCCAGTTCACTGGCATCGACGTTGCGCTGGCGAACGCGCTCAGCAAGCAGATGGGGCTGTCGGCTGCGCTGCTGCCGTTCGATGCCGACGACGACGGCATGTCGGGCGACCTGCGCAACATGGTCTGGAAAGGCCATTACCTCGGATACGGCCCGGCCGACGTGATGCTGCATGTGCCGGTGGACCCCAACTTCGTCCGCCAGAACGGCCAGGTGCTGATTTTCGCGCCGTATCTTCGCGAGGGGTATGTGCTGGTCTACGACAGCGAACGTGTTCACAAGGTCAGCAGTTTCGAAGACCTTGCCGGCCAGGCAACCGGCGCTGAGCAGGGAACGGGCGGAGCAAGCGCGTTGCTCTCAAGCGCCAATGGTGCCTTGCGTGACAAGGTGAAGATTTACCCCGAGGCCAGCGAGGCTTTGCGCGCGCTGTTCTCCGGGCAGATCGCCGCCGCGATGGTGACGCGTGCGCAGTATGAAAGTGCCCTGCAGGCGCAGAACCAGCACGCTACGCGCTTTGTGGCCACGGAGTTGCAGTCCCCGCTGGTGCCCGCGCATGGCTGGGCCGTCGGGATGGCGGTCAAGGCCGATCAGCGTGAGTTGGCGCAAGCGCTGGAGAACGCGCTCAACGCGCTGCGCGCCAGTGGCGAGCTGCAGCGGATCTTCGCGCAGTACGGCGTGTCGATGATTGCGCCGTAAGCGCGCGGAGCCAATCGTGCTTGTGCAGCAACCGAGCTGGCTCTGCGGGGTCTCAGCCCCAGCCAGCTCGCGTGCTACAGCTTCTCTGCGGCCGCGTGTTTGGATGGCAGCGGACTCACGTTGTCGTCGAACTGCGGATCCACGGGAATCTTGGAGAAGTGGTGGATCTTCGGCCCATGCGACTCGTCGGCCTGGGCGTCGTGCGGCTCGATGAACGACATCGCCGTGCGGCGCTTGAGCATGTGCGAGTCGCGCGACTGCGATTCGCGCCATAGCTCGGCAGTGAACTTCAGGCCGGCGCGCAGTGCGTGGGCGCTTTCCTGCTTGCCCTTGCGCTGATCGGAGACACGCTCGATGCCCTTCTTGACGACGTCTTCCAGGAACGTGATGCGCGCGCGGTAATAGTCCGCGTGCATTTGCGCATCCATCACGCGTTGCTCCGCCTGGTACAGCTCCATGCGCAATTCGCTTAGCGCGCGTTCGGCCTGTTTCTCGGGAGAGGGTGCGTGGTTCACCGCCCAGTTTGCAATCCACCGCAACATGGTCAAGCCCTCCTGTCTTGCGGGTGCCGGCCGTTTGCGGGCAGACACCGTTCACTGCTCGCGCGTGGATCGGAAGTGATCGTCGCTTGCCAAACAGACTAGCAAAAAAAGCGGGGCGATTGCGTTAATCCACGTGCATGCCTGTTGTGAAAACGAAGCATGCTCCGTTTGGGTGAGAGGCGCGCCCGCAAACTTCTGGTTTGATAGGTGGTTGCCGCGCGCGTATCCGTTTGCGCGGCCGTTGTCACCGTATCCATGCAAGCGATTGCGCACATCGGTGCGCCGCCGTGTCAGCGGAACCGATAGGTGAGCGACGCCATGGCGGTCGTTTGCTGGCGGCGTTGCGTGATCGGGCTGTCTGCTGCATCGCCGCGCAGCCGCGCCACGGTCACCGATCCATTGGCCGTCCACCGGTCGTCCAGCTTGCACGTGACGATGGCGTTGAGGTGGACATCGCGCAGGCCCGCATGCGTGGAGAACACCGGCAGGCCCGAGCGCGCGCTCTGCCCATCATCCACGCCAAAGAACGTGCGCATGTACTGGCCGTTCGTCCACGACACGCCTGTGCCGAGGCTGAACAGCCAGCGGCCTACCGGCGCACTGGCATACACATCCGCATTGGCGATCAGCCCCTGGCGATTGCCCAGAATGTCCTGCTCGGCATCCGTCGACAGCGTGAGAAATGACACCGTGTATTGCGCGAACGCCTTGGCGCGCACCGTGGCGTTGACAATTCCGAGACCATTGAGCCGCGCGTCGTCGTGCGCATGCCGCCATGTCGGGTCGAACTGGAAGTTGCCGCCCACCTGCCAGGTATCGTCGTTGGCGAGGTAGATGCCGGCGAAATCCATCCCCTTGGAAAAGAACCGGTGCTTGTATTCGATCTCCTGATCGATCCACGGAAACACGAAGCTCGACTTCGCGCCCGGATATTTCGGCGACACGTACACAGCAGGGCCGATGGCGATGCTCCAGTCGCTGGCGTCGGCGCTGGCGGGGGGCGCGGTCTGCGCCTGGGCGGTGCTCGATGCCCCGAGGGCCAGGATAAGGACGAACGCGAAGCGCGACACGGCGCGCAAAGACAGCGGCATGAGCAGTCCGAAATAGAGAGAGGCGGTCGACGGAAATGACGGGCACGCCATTCTAGTGGAACCGCCCGAACGGTTGATGCCCTGCAAACGTTGGCTGAACCGGACGGTGGTGTGCGCACGACCAGTGTCACGCGGCTGACATGTCCAGGTCGCCGCGCAGACATACACGGGCGATAGCGTGGCCGGGCCGCCTCATGGCGGTATCCCAGAGGAGAAACCCGTGTCCCCCAAGAAACACCTCGCTATCGCGGTGCTGTCCACGCTCGCATGTGGCTTGTCCATCCATGCGCACGCCGACGACGATGACGCACGCTACCCGCACGCCAAGCATGTCCTGCTGATCTCGGTTGACGGCCTGCATCAGGCTGATCTCGACTGGTATGTCGGCAGCTATCCGGGTTCCACACTGGCGCGTCTGGTGCGCCAGGGCACGTCGTATCGCGACGCGCGCACGCCGTTCCCGTCGGATTCGTTCCCGGGCATGGTCGGCCAGGTGACCGGCGGCAACCCGAAGACCACCGGCATCTACTACGACGACGCATACAGCCGCAGCCTGCTCCCCGCCGGCACCACGGCCGCCGATTGCAAAACCGGCCATATCGCCAAGCCGGGCGCAGAGGTGTTCTACGCGGAAGTCATCGCCCGCGATCCGAACCGCCTCGACAGCGGCCAGGGCATCCCGGGCCTCTATGCCGATCTGTCGAAGATCTCGCAACTGACCGGCCGTGCGCAGGACCTGATTGATCCGGCGTTCCTGCCGGTGTCGCCGGTGACGTGCGCGCCGGTGTATCCGCACCAGTACCTAAAGGTCAACACGGTGTTCGAGGTGGCGCGCAAGCATGGGCTGCACACGGCGTGGTCGGACAAGCATGCCGCATATGAAATCCTCAACGGCCCGAGTGGCCAGGGCGTCGACGATCTGTTCGCGCCCGAGATCAACAGCTCGGTGACCGACCCGTCGCTGCCGGCAGGCCCCGGCCCCGACTGGACCAAGGACAATACCAACACCCAGCGCTACGACAGCTTTAAGGTGCGGGCCGTGCTGAACTGGCTTGCTGGCCACGATCACGCCGGCAACGGCACGCCGGGCGTGCCTGCCATCCTGGGCATGAACTTCCAGGCTGTGTCGACCGCGCAGAAGCTGAACAAGTCGGCGTATTACCCCGACCCGTCGAACACCGCCAACAAGGTGATGGGCGGTCTGGGCGGCTACACCAACAACGGCACGGTGCCGGGCCCGGTGCTGCAGAGCGCGCTCACGTTCGTGGACAACAAGCTGGGCGAACTGGTCAAGGCGGCCGATCCGTCCAACACGGTGGTGATCGTGTCGGCCAAGCATGGCCAGTCGCCGACCAGCCGCGCCGATCTCACCATCGTCAACGACGGCGACATGATCGACGCGCTCAACTGCGCATGGGAAAAGTACGCTGCCACCTGCAAGGACGCGACCCTGCCGCACCTGGTTGCGCACGCGATGGACGACGACGGCATCCTGCTGTGGCTGAACGACCGTTCGCCCGCCGCGCTGCAGTTCACGAAGCAGTTCCTGCTCGGCTACTCGGGCACGGGCATCGGATCAGATGCAGCCGGCAATGCCATTGCCAAGCCGTTTGCGCAGGCAGGTGCCGCCCGCTTTGTGATGGGAGAGGAAGTGGCCGACTTCTTTGGCGTGAAGCCCAGCGATGACCGCGATCCGGATGTGCTCGGCATCGCGCAGCAGGGCACGGTATGGGCTGGCAGCAAGCTGTCGAAGATCGCCGAGCACGGCGGCTTCCGTCCGGAAAACCGCCACGTGCCGATCGTGGTCTGGGGGGCGGGCGTCAACGCAGGCGTTGTGGATGAGCGTGTCGATACCAACCAGATCGCCCCGACCATCCTGAGCGAACTGGGCCTCAAGCCGCACGAGCTGCAAGCCGTGCAGATCGAAGGTACGAAGCGTCTGCCGCATCTGCATTGATGCGGAACAGGCGGGCATAAAAAAAACGCCGGGAATTTCCCGGCGTTCTTTATTGCGCGATCGCCTTATTGCTTGGCGGGTTCAGCAGCCTTCGGCGCCGAAGCGGCGTCGGTCTTGGCTTCCGACTTGGCTGCAGCCTTGTGGGCCTTCTTGTGCGCGTGGTGCTTCTTCTCGTGCTTGGCTTCAGCCTTCGGGGCGGAAGCGGCATCGGTGGTCGCCGTCGTCGTGGCAGCAGCGGCCGGAGCCGGAGCGGCAGCCGGTGCGGAGGCGGCGCCAGCGGCGAACACGGGGGCTGCGAAGGCACCAGCAACGATCAGAGCGGCCAGGGATTGAGCGACTTTCATGTGAGACTCCTTAAGCGGAAACAAGCGGGATATTGGCGGGACTCCAGATACATGGATCTCGTCCCATTTGCGATCCATGCCTCCAAAAACGCCCCACATCGTGAGCCGGTGGACCGCCGTTTGTAAGCGATCTGCTGACGATGTAAGCGCGCGTAACACGGTAGGCGGCAGGTCACCCGACGTCTGTTGCGTTTGGTTGAGACACATCAAGACGGCGGCCGGCGCCTGCGCGTACTGTTGAGCTTCGGGTGGACAAGCGCAGATGCGCACACCACGCTACGTGCAGATGCGTGCTCAAAGGCAGTCCCTGGCGCATTGCACAGTACGGGCGCGGGGGCGAACTGGATCACGCCTCACCCGATGGCAGAACGCGCCGCAACCTGGTCTCTTCCTAAGGACAACACGATGAACAAGCTCCTGGCTGCCCTCGTGGCTGCACTCTTCAGCGCTGGCGCATTCGCGCAGGCTTCCGCTCCGGCGGCACCAGCCGCCGCACCGGCACCTGCCGCCTCGGAACCGGCGGCGGGCGAGAAGAAGGCACAGCATCACAAGAAGAAAAAGAAGCGCGACCACCGTCCAAGGATGCAGGACAAGAGCGCATACGGCGTGGGTGGCTAATCCACCCAAGGCACCCCGTCGATTTCTGCACACCAAGGCGCCGGCCCCTTACAAGGGGGCCGGCGTTTCGCTTTGTGCGGGCGAAAAAGAATCGCGTTAAAGTCGCTTGACTTAGAGTGCGCTCTAACTTCTAAGCTCCGTTCATGACCACCTTCCTGACCATCGCCCAAGTTGCAGCGGCCACCGGCCTGTCGACGCACACGCTGCGCTATTACGAGCGCATCGGCCTGCTCGACAGCGTGCAGCGGCGCGACAACGGCCACCGTGTCTTCCGTGCCGAAGACATGACGTGGCTCGCCTTTCTGCTGCGCCTGCGTGAGACCGGCATGCCGATCGCGCAGATGCAGCAGTACGCCACGCTGCGGCGCCAGGGCGACAGTCTGGAGAGTGTGTCGGCACGCCAACGCCTGCTGGAAGAGCATGCGGCGGCGCTGGAAGCGGAGCTGCGCACGCGGGCCGAAACGCTGGCTGTGCTGCGCGCGAAGCTCGTCGTCTACGACGGCATCCGGGCCAGGATTGCCGCCGCAGAAAACGCACAGGGCTCCGCTTCCTCATCTCCTAAATCGAAACACCCGCCGAAACGCCAACCGAACGAGGAAGCCCATGACACTGATCGCACAAGCCGCACCGCAAGCCGCAAACCACGCCAACCCGCAGGACGACCGCTACGCCCGGGGCTGGCAAAGGCTGAAGGAGGTCGATGATGTGGCCGGCGAGCGTGTGGTCGAGGCCTTGGCCGACATCTCGCCCGACCTCGGCCGCTACATCGTCGAATTCGGCTTTGGTGACGTCTACAGCCGCCCGGGCCTGACGCTGCGCGAGCGCGAGGTCGCCTCCATTGCTGCGCTCACCGCACTCGGCAACGCGGCGCCGCAGTTGAAGGTGCACATTGCGGCAGGACTCAACGTGGGGCTCACGCGCAAGGAGATCACCGAGACGATCCTGCAGATGGCGCTATACGCGGGTTTTCCGGCGGCGCTCAACGGCATGTTTGCCGCCAAGGAAGTCTTCGCCGCTCACGACACCGAGGGCAGCGCGCCGGCCGGCGGATCGATGCGCCGCGAAACCAGCAACTGATCAATGCGGTGGTTGTCGATATCGAGCACTTCAATACGCAGCGGCCCGATGTCGACGCTCTCGCTTTTCTTGGGAATGCGCTTGAGCGCGTAGATGACCAGCCCGGCAATCGTTTCGACGTGATGCTCGCCGGGCAGGTCGTCGAGGTCGAAGGCGCGCTTGACGTCGCCCAGCGGCGTGACGCCGTCGATCAGGCATGAGCCGTCATCGCGGCGCACGATCTGTTCGTCTTCGCCCAGATACAGGATGTCTCCCATCACCGCGCCGACGATGTCGTCGAGCGTGACCACCCCCACCACCAGCCCATACTCGTTGACCACCGCGCCAAAGCGCTCGTGCATCTCGCGAAAGCGCGTAAGCGCCTGCGACAGGTTGAGCGTGTCGGGCAGCACCAGCAGGTTCTTGTCGTAGTGCTTGCTGATGTTGCGGATCACGGAAGACGATTCTTCTGACAGGATCTGCTGCAGGATGTCCTTGGACGCAATGAAGCCGAGCACCGAATCGATGTCTTCGCGGCAGACGAGGTATTCGGCATGCGGCTGCGCGATGATCTTCATCTTGATCGCCTCCACCGGCTCGTCCACCGTGAAGTAGATCACCTCGTCGCGCACGGTCATCACCGAGGTGATGGTGCGCGATTCCAGCTCGAACACGTTCTCGATCATGGTCAGCTCGTGCTTGCGCAGCACGCCGGCTTCCGCACCTGCGCCCACCATGGCGGTGATGTCTTCGGTGGTGATCTGCTCCACGCGGTGCGTGGGCACGCCGAACAGCTTCAGGAACATGTCGGCTGCGCCATTGAATAGCCATACCACCGGACGCAGCACGCGCAGGCATGCCTGCATCGGGCTGATGATCGACATCGCGCAGCGCTCGGGGTAGAGCACGGCCAGGCGCTTGGGCAACAGATCGGCAAACAGGATGAACAGCCCTGTCACGATGACGAAACCGGCAATGCTGGCGATGCGCTCGGCGCGCGCGGCCGGGAGCCAATCGCCCAGCACGGCGGCCAGCGGCCCCGAGATATGGCTATCGCCGATGACACCCGCGAGGATGGCCACCGCATTCACCCCGATCTGCACCACGGTGAAGAAGTTGCCCGGCATGTCCTTGAGCTGCAGCACACGCAGCGCACGGGCATCACCGTCGTCTGCCAGGGTTTGCAGGCGCGTGCGCCGCGACGCTGTGAGGGCGATTTCGGACGCGGAAAAAAAGGCGCTGATCAGGATCAGCAGGACAAGGGTGAGGGCAGACATGATGTCGGTTCGGCCGTCGCTGTTGCGCTGCACACGGGGATTGCTGCAGTCGTCATGCCGCGCGGCCGCTTGAAATGTGGCTTCGGACGATCATGGTGCAGTGCGAATCGCTTTGTCAAACCAGAACGTGAGGCGTGTACCGCAAACAATTGCCTATGTCCAGCGGCGGTGCTCGGACATCTGAAAAGTGGTTTGCCGCATACCCGCAGCATGGGCGATACTTGCTCCCGTCGGACCATACTGTCCCATCAGCGTTGCGGGGCCTGCGTTTACAGGCGGCAATCGAGAAAGAAGACAGATGTCCGGCACGGCGCAAGCACAGGCGCCGCGCAAAGTCAGGTGCCGGCGTGGACCGGCCAGAGGGCAGCTTTGACGTAGAGGAGCGGGTCACGTGGATTCTCTTAGCGCGAGAAAACACACCGGTATGGCCATGGCGATCACGCGGCAGGCGGGATTGCAGATGGGGCGCTCGCCTCAATGTCATGCGTGGCACCTATCCAACAGGTTCCCGTGCGTCGGGGGCCATATCTTCTGCGCCCGATTGCTCGGCGGCCCGCGCATATCGCGCCTTCGTAACGGGCCATCGGCCCGGATGCCGCGCCCGCTACCGGCCCCGTGGCAGCGTTCTGAACCGCATAACCATTCCATCCCATGACTTCCACGTCGCCTCGCATTGCCTCGATAGGGCCCGCCCAGCACGCGTTCGCTCACCAGAACGTCGAGGGTTGTGAATCCGTCACGAGCTTGCTTGCCGGCCCGCGGTACGACGTGGTGTTACTCAATTTGCCGGCGCCTCTGGCCGCGCAGGCATTGCGCGAATTGCGCCAGCATGCGCTCTACCGGTTCAACCTCATCTATTGCGCGCAGGCCGAAGACCCGCTGTGCGAAGCGCTCAGCGATGGTCCTGTACCGGTTGACCCCCAACAGCTGCTCGCGGAATTCCAGAACTGGAAGGAGCGGTATTCGCAGCTTGATGAACGTGTCCTGCAGGAGCGAGCTGAAGCGCGCCTGCTCGCGTGGCTGTGGCTGCGGCTGCCGCGACAGGTGCGGGCGGTGCGCAACCCGCAGGCGGCCGGGTACTACGAGTACCCGCTGCTCGCTGCGCTGACGGGTGAGGATCGGCGCGGCAGCCAGATGGTCTTGCTGCAGCTGGCGACCCAGCAGGGGTACCTGGCCGAAGGGGCGTTGATTGACCGCCTGCGCCTGTGTTCCAACTGCGGATCGGGGCGGCTCAACTACATCGACGTCTGCCCCGAGTGCCAGTCGATCGGCATCGCCCGGGAACCATCCCTGCATTGCTTCGTGTGCGGCCACGTCGGGCCGCAGGAGCGCTTTCTCAAAGACGGCGCGTTGCTCTGCCCGAACTGCATGACCCGCCTGAGGCACATCGGCAGCGACTATGACCGGCCGATGGAAAACTACCGCTGCCGCGACTGCCGGGCGTTTTTCGTGGATGCGAAAGTTCAGGCCCGCTGTCTTGATTGCGGTGAAGCCCATGCGCCGGACGAACTGCGTGTGTTCGAGGTGCGCAACTACACGCTCACCGATTCAGGGCGACTGCATTGCCGGCAAGGTTTCGGGGCCGTGGCCAGCGAGCAGCTCAACGCGCTGGGCTTGATCAGCGTCGGCACGTTCCGTTATCTGCTGGACTGGCTGCTGCAATTGCAGGTGCGTCACGACGAGCCGTTGTTCTCGCTGCTCGGATTGCGGTTCGTCAATTTTGCCAAGGCGCTCGAAAGCCTCGGCGAGCAGCAGGCGACCTTGCTGGTCGATAGCCTTGTCGACCGCCTGCTCGAAGGCATGCGCACGACCGATCGTTGCACGCGCACCAACGAAGAATGCCTGTGGCTGCTGCTGCCCTATACGGGTGAAGAGGGCCTGAATACCGTCAAGGGACGCATCTCAAAACTGGAGGAACTCTTCGCCGCATCGGGTGCGCACGAGATCGTGCTGCGGATGGCGGGCGTCACGGCGCCGGGCGGACTGCTCGAGGGCGAGAGCGCCGAACTGCTGATGGCGCGCCTGACTGGCGAACTGGACTAGCCCATGGACGCGGTACTGGAAGTGTGGCAGTCGTTCTTTCGCGAGCTCTCGGGGCCCAACGGCTTGACGCGGCTGTTCCTCATGCTGTTCCCGTATTTCCTTCTGTTCGAGCTGCCTTTCAACGTGATGGTGTTTCTGGGGGCGCTGCGCTGGTTTGTCCGCAAGCGCAGCATGGTGCAGCTCAACAACACGCATTACCAGCCGCGGGTGTCGTGCATCATCACCTGCTACAGCGAGGGGCTGGACGTGCAGAAGACCATTCTGAGCCTGTGCGAACAGACCTACCCCGGCCACATCGAGATCATTCCGGTGGTGGATGGCGCGGCAGTCAACCAGGTGACGATGGATGCGGTGCGCGACTTCCATCTGGATCCGCACATTTACCCGCGCCGGCACCTGCGGCCCATCGCCAAGTGGCAGCGCGGTGGCCGGGTGTCGTCGCTCAACGCTGGTCTTGCCCAGTCCAGCGGCGAGATCGTCATGGCGCTCGATGGCGATACCTCATTCGACAACAACATGGTCAGTGCCATGGTGCGGCACTTTGCCGACCCCGACGTGCCTGCGGTGGCCGGGAGTCTGCGCGTGCGCAACGCCTGGGCATCGGTGACAGCGGCAGTGCAGGCGCTGGAATACCTGATCTCCATCCACTTCGCAAAGATCGGGCTGGCCGAGTGGAACGTGGTCAACAACGTTTCGGGCGCATTTGGCGCATTCCGCCGGAGCTTTCTGGAAGTGGTCGGCGGCTGGGATACCCACACTGCCGAAGACCTGGATCTCACGTTGCGCATCAAGAGCTACGCACGTCGGCGCAACCTGCGCATCCCGTTCGAGCCCGAGGCCATCGGGCACACGGATGTGCCGGCCACCTTGCGGCAGTTTCTGATGCAGCGGCTGCGCTGGGATGGCGACCTGTTCTTTCTCTACATCCGCAAGCACAAGCACAGCATCACGCCGGGCTTGCTCGGCTGGCCCAATTTTCTTGCGGCGTTGGTCAGCGGCCTGTTCTTTCAACTCGTGCTGCCGTTCATCATCCTCACGTACACCATCATGGCAGTGGCCCTGCTGCCGTGGACGACGTTGATCTTGATCTTCATGTTGACCTACGGCCTGTACCTGCTGATTACCGTGGCCATGTTCCTGGGGATGCTGGTGATGACATCGGAGCGCCCGAGGCAGGACATCAAGCTCGCGATCCTGCTGCCGCTGTTTCCGCTGTTCATGATGATGGTGCGGCTGTGGAGCGTCGTGGCCATCCTGAACGAGGCGCTGCGCCGGGGGCACGAAGAGTCGAGCATGGCCCCCTGGTGGGTGTTGAAAAAAGCGACGCGATTCTGATTGCGCAGCCATGGATGACTTGAACACAATCAGCACGGATTCGCGCCAACGTATGCCACGTACCGTCTACCTTGCCGTGATTGCCTTATGTGCGACTGCAGCCCACGCAGCACCGCTGCCCTTGGCAGACGTCTTGAGCGGTGTCGACAATGACCCCGCGGTCCGTGCCGAATACGCTGACCTCGACGCCGCGCTCGGCGATCGCAAGCAGCGGGAGAGCGAGGCCGGGTGGCGCGTGGTGTCTTCGGCCGGCATCGGCAAATATCGCGAACTGGTGACAGACCAGATCATCACCGACTACTACGGCCGCAACATGGCGGTAGGCGTGGCCTATCCGCTGTTCGGCAGCCTCAAGCGGCAACTGGATGCGTTGCGCGGAAGCGAGTTTGCCGTGCAGCGCCAGCAGATCCGGATCACCCTGCGCCGGGCAGAGCGCCGTTTGGTTTTGCGCACCACCTATGCCGATTGGTGGCGCGCCCAGCAGGAGGGGCTGTTGTGCGGGCCCTTGCGCACCGATGCCTCCCAGGCGATGGATCAACTGGGCCGTCGCGAGCGCGCCGGTTGGCTGCGTGGGTCGGAGGCCAGCGAGCTGCGCGGGCAATGGCAGGCGCTGCTGAAATCTTGCCGCGTACAGGCGCAGATCGAGGCGGAAACGCGCGCCACGATTGAACGGCTCACCCAGAAGACGGTGCCCGATGGCACCACCGCAGTCGGTGAGCCGCTCGCCGCAAAGCCTGAGGCGCTTGCTGCGTGGCAGGGCCTGCTGGATCGCCAGCCCCGCGTGGTCGACCAGGAAACCCGTCTGCGTGAGGCGGACGGCAACCGGCAGCAACACTGGTACGACAGCATTGAGTCCAGCGCGAGCGTTGGATACAACCTGAACAACCGCGCCGGCGTCGCCAGCACGGGCAATTCTGTGGTGGCCAGCATCAATTTCTCCATGCCGTTCGACGTGGCCGGTGCAACTGCTGGCCGGCGTGACGCAGGAGATGCGCGCTACATCGCGGCCAAAGCGAGGCTGGATGCGGAGCGCCAGGAGGTTGCCACCGAGCTCGGACGCGCATTGCGCACGCATCGGGACGCGGCGCTTGAATTGCAGTTGCGTGAAGACCAGCTTGCCGCGGCCCAACTGCAACTGCATGAACAGCGCAAGCGCACGAGCCTGGACGGCGACCAGGCCATCGTGCGGGTGCAGGCGGCGCAGCGGCAGTACTACCAGGCGGCCTTTGCACGCGTTGCGGCATGGCACCAGCTGTGGGTGCAGGAATCCGCGCTGCGTACCTTCGTCGATGTCGACCAGGACCCGAGCGCCGATAGCGTGCTCGGTGAGCCGCGCTTGCGTTGGCAGGGGGATGGCCTCAACGCAGCCGCCGCCACGGAGTCTGCCGGGGCGGGGCAGGTGTCGGCGTCAGCGTCTGGCACGGACAAAACTTGGCGACAGGGCGTTTACTTGTGGGACAGCCAGGCCCTGCTCGACCCGGCGCGCATGGCAGATGAACTCCGCACGCTGCGTCAGGCACGGATCGACCAGCTCTACGTTGGTTTGAATCGGGCGCAGGTGACTCGGATGGCGGACACGCGCGAGGGGCTGCGCACGCTTATGGACGCCGCCGGCAAGCAGGGCATGCGCGTCAGCTTGCTGCTCGGTGACCCCGCCTGGTTGCACCCAGGCGAGCGAAAGAGCCTGCTCGGCCTGATCGGGCAACTGAAAGATCTTCCCTTTGCGAGCCTGCATCTGGACCTCGAAGTCGAGCAACTCGGCTGGCCTGTGCCCGACGGGCGCCTGCACGATTGGCTCGATACCCTGGCCGCGGCGGCCCGGACGAGCCCATGGCCGGTCGAGATCTCCAGCCACCCGCGGTGGTTCGGTGCGCAGGAGGCGGGGCGTCCATGCGTGCCGTGCCGGCTGCCGGACATCGGCGTCACGCATGTCAGCCTGATGATCTATACCCGCAATCCGCAAAAGAGCGCGGTGCTGGCGGACGACATTGCGCGGCGCTGGCCCAAGCTGGTCTTCCGGCTGGCGCAAAGCGTGGAAACGAAGTTGCCCGCCGACGAGACCTGGGCTGGCGCATCGCCGCGGCAACTGGAAGAACAGGTGGAGGGCTGGCGCACCAGGCTGGCACCTCAGGGTGTGACTGGAGTTGACTGGCAGGATTGGCATGACTATTCCCGCCTCTTTCGTGGCGGACGATCGCAATGAAAATTCGCTTTGATAGCAGCAAAGAACGCAGCCCCACGCAGGAGCAGGGCCTGAAGGTGCTCTATGCGCCCGGCAAGCGCATGGCTTTTCGCCTGCGGTGGTATTTAATCCTGCTCCTGGTTGCCAGCCCGCTGATCTGGTTCTTTGCCAAGCTGGCGGTGGGCGCATGGATGATCGAGGCGCCGGCGCAACTGGTCTTGCCGCAGATCGACATCCGCTCTCGCGAGCCGGCCTTGGTCAGCCGCGTGAACGTGCGTGCCGGCGACAAGGTCGAAGCCGGCCAGGTCCTGCTGGACATGGACAACCCCGAGTGGAAGCAACGGCTGCGGCAATTGCAGGCGTTGTCCAACGACGCGCAGGCTGCGCCCGTGCCGGCGGCTTCAACGCTGCGGGATGTTCTGCGCCGGCAACTGGATCGGTCATCGGAAAAGTTGGCCCTGACCCGGCGGCTGGTGCGCGAGGGCGCAGCAACGCAGGGCGAAGTGCTGGCAGCCGAGGCCGAGCGCGACCAACGGCAGGCCGAGCTCTTGTCTTATGAGCAACGCCAGGAGCAGGCACGCACATCGCCCGCGCTTGCCCGGGACGTCGCCATGCAGGGTGCAGAAGAACAGTGGCTGACCGGCCGGCTGCAGGCCCTGCAGTTGAAGGCGCCCGAACCCGGCGTGGTGTCGGAGGTGCTCGTCCACGAGGGCGAGAACGTCGGTGCAGGGACGCTGCTGGTGCGCGTCGCGCGCATGGCCGATGCGGTCATCTGGGTGTATCTCGATCCGGCGCACGCGGCGTACGGCAAGCCAGGGCAGCCATTGAGGCTGAAGTTGCCCGACGGCCATTGGCTTGACGCGAAAGTGCTGCAGAGCGCAGACCGCGCCAACCGCTTGCCGGAGGACTTGCGCTCCCCGTTTGGCGCGCCGCAGCGATGGCTGATGGTGCAGGTGGCCGTCGATGGCGCCATTCCGCAGCGTTGGCTTATCGATCAGTTGCCGCTGACGGCGCGTTTCCCGCATCGGCTGTCGTCGCTGTTCTCTTCCGATTGAAGGGACACTGCTGCGCGGGCGAACGGCGGGGTGCCGTTCACCCTATAGCTCCACAACATTCCCGCCAACAACTGCGCATTTGCGCAACTGCGCTCCACCTCCTTAAGCTGCCGACAACATTCCACCAAGTGGCAGCTTGTTCATGCAAATTGCAGTAGTCGGCGCCGGCATCATCGGCATCAGCACGGCCCATGCGTTGGCCCAGGAAGGCCACCAGGTCACCCTGGTCGAGCGCCATCCGGGCCCGGGCGAAGGTACCAGTTATGCCAACGGCGGTCAGTTGAGCTACAGCTACGTGGCGCCGCTGGCCGGGCCCGGCGTGCTCTCGCACGTGCCGGGCTGGCTGCTGCGCCGTGATTCGCCGTTGCGCCTGAAGCCTTCGCTGGATCCGGCACTGCTGCGGTGGGGGCTGCGCTTCATTGCCGCCTGCAACCGCGACCGTGCCGATCGCACCACGCGCGAGCTGCTGGCGTTGTCGTTCTATAGCCGTACCCGCATGGAGGCGCTGCGCGAAGCGTCGCCGGATCTGGCATTCAGTTTTGCCCGGCGCGGCAAGCTGGTGGTGCACCGCGATGCCGGCGCATTCGAATCCGCCCGCGCGCAGGTTGGCTATCAGGCCACGCTGGGCTGCGAGCAGCACGCGCTGTCGGTCGATGAGACCCTCGCACATGAACCAGCCCTCGCGGGTGTGCGTAGCGAAATCGTCGGTGCCATCTACACGCCCGACGAAGATGTGGCGGATTGCCATCAGCTCTGTGTCGGCCTATTCAACCGGCTGCGCGAGATGCCGAACGTGACGCTGCGTTTCAACACCGGCGTTGACGCGTTGTGGACCCAGGGCCGCCGCGTGCGCGGCCTCAAGCTGGCCGATGGCGAGCAGCTTGCCGTCGATGCGGTGGTGATGGCGGCCGGTGTGACGAGCGCGAAGCTGCTTGGGCCCCTGGGCATCGACCCCGGCCTGTACCCGCTCAAGGGCTACAGCATCAGCCTGCCGCTGGGCGAGGGCGATGTTGCCCCCGTGATCAGCGTGACGGATGCGGCGCGCAAGATCGTCTATGCGCGGATTGGCAAGACGCTGCGCGTTGCCGGCATGGCGGATCTGGTGGGCTGGTCGACGGCGCTCGATACGCGCCGCGTGCAGACGCTGTATGACGAAACCCGCGCGCTGTTTCCCGGTGCCATGCGTGCCAATGACGCCGGCGCCGACGCAGCGCCCTGGGCTGGCATGCGGCCTGCAACGCCCACGGGCGTGCCGGTGGTGGGCACATCACCGGTGGAGGGGCTGTGGCTCAACGTCGGTCACGGTGCGCTGGGCTTTACGCTGGCGCTCGGCAGCGCGGGCCTGTTGGCGGACTTGATTGCGGGGCGCAAGCCGGCGATTTCCCCAGTGCCGTATGCGCTGGCTGCATGACAAAAGAGCGAGATTCGAAAGACCGAGCGTGCTGGCCCGATGGTCCACATCTGGCCTACACCCATTGGTAACCCAAGTAGTCTGGAGCGAACATCCCTAAGGAGGGGAAGCATGAAGACGCTGCATCCGATGCACTCGACCAAACGTACCCTGTGCTGTCTGACGTTGGCTGCTGCCGGCGCGCTTGCCGCGCTGTCGACCGGCGCACAGGCGCAGTCCAACGACACGCTGGCCAAGATCAAGCAATCGGGCGTGATTTCCGTGGGTTATCGCGAATCGTCGATTCCGTTTTCGTATGAAGCCAGCAGCGGCAACATCACCGGCTATTCGCAAGAGATCTCCAACATGATCGTCGCCGGTGTGGAAAAGGCAGTAGGCAAGAAGCTGCAGGTCAAGCTCACGCCGATCACGTCGCAGAACCGCATTCCGTTGCTGCAGAACGGCACGATCGACTTCGAGTGCGGCTCGACCACCAACAACCTTGAACGCCAGAAGCAGGTCGCGTTCTCGAACAACATCTTCATCTACGGCATGCTGATGCTGGTGAAGAAGGATTCGGGCGTGAAGGACTTTGCGGACCTGAAGGGCAAGACCGTGGTGACGACCGCCGGCACCACTGAAGACCGCATCCTGCAGAAGATGAACGGTGAGGCCAAGGACGGCGACAAGATGAACCTGATCCTCGCGAAGGATCACGGCCAGGCGTTCCTGACGCTGGAGTCGGGCCGCGCCGTGGCGTTCGTGATGGACGAGCCGTTGCTGTACGGCGAGCGCACCAAGGCCAAGAACCAGGCCGACTGGGTCGTGACCGGCACGCCGCTGCAAACCGAAACCTACGCGTGCATGATGCGCAAGGACGATCCGGCGTTCAAGAAGGTGGCCGACGACGTGATTGCCGACCTGATGAAGTCGGGCAAGGCCAACGACCTGTACAAGAAGTGGTTCCTGTCGCCGATTCCGCCGAAGGGCCTGAACCTGAACTACCCGATGACGGCGGGCATGAAGGATCTGTACGCGCACCCGAACGACAAGGCGATTCAATAAGCTGAGTCATTGCGCTTCAAAACAAACGGGGGACATCGCGTCCCCCGTTTTTTATTGCGCGATGCCGTGGCTCAGGCGGGCTGGCTCCACGGTGAGCGGATGTCCGCCAAGAAGCGCTGCGCACGCGGGTGCTGCGGGCGCAGGAAGAAATCTTCGGGGGTGGCGCGCTCCAGCACCTGGCCCTGGTCCATGAAGAGCACGCGGTCGGCCACTTCACGCGCGAAGCCCATTTCGTGCGTCACGCAGACCATGGTCATGCCGTCGCGCGCGAGGTCCTTCATCACCTGCAGCACCTCGTTCACCATTTCGGGGTCGAGCGCGGAGGTGGGCTCGTCAAACAGCATCACCGGCGGTTTCATGGCCAGCGCGCGGGCAATCGCCACGCGTTGCTGCTGGCCGCCCGACAACTGGCTCGGGTAGGTGTCGGCCTTGTGCGGCAGGCCCACGCGTTCGAGCAGGCCCATCGCAAAGTCCTTCGCTTCCTGCGGCTGCATGCGCTTGAGCTGCACGGGCGCGAGGATGCAGTTCTGCATCACCGTCAGATGCGGAAACAGGTTGAATTGCTGGAACACGAAACCGATGCCGCTGCGCAGTTCGTTCACATCCACGCCGTGCGCGTGCACGTCGTGCCCGTTGACGGTGATGCGGCCTTTCTGGATGGCTTCGAGCCGGTTGAGCGTGCGGATGAGCGTGGATTTGCCCGAGCCCGACGGCCCGCACACCACCACCACTTCGCCCTTGGCGACGGTTTCGTTGACGTCGACCAGCGCGTGGTAATCGCCATACCACTTGTCGACGTGTTCGATCGTGATCATGTTCATGGTTTGGATGGCGCGTGCGCTGCGAGGCGCCGCTCCAGATAGAACGCCACGCGTGTCAGACTGAAACACATGACGAAGTAGCTGATGCCCAGCAGGCCATACACCTCGGCCGATTTGACCATCACGGCGGTGCTGATCTGCCCCGCCACGAACGACACCTCGGGCAGGCTGATGATGTAGCCCAGCGAGGTTTCCTTGATGGTCGACACCAGCTGGTTGACCAGCGACGGCAGCATGTTGCGCAGCGCCTGCGGCAGGATCACCAGCCGCATGGCCTGCATATACGACAGGCCGAGCGTGCGGGCGGACTCCATCTGCCCGCGCGGCAAGCCCTGGATGCCGGCTCGCACGATCTCTGCCAGGTAGGCGCCGTCAAAGATGACCAGCGCGGTCAGCATGGTGCTGAATTGATCGGTGCGATGCCCGGTGATGGTCGGCAGCAGAAAGTACGCCCAGAAAATCACCATCAGCAGCGGCGTGCCACGCACCACGTAGACCAGCGCCGTGGCCGGCCAGCGCAGCGCAGCGATCGGGCTCACGCGGCACAGGCCCAGGATGATGCCCACCGGCAGTGCGAGCACGAGCCCGGCCGACGCCAGCAGGAACGTCAGCGCCAGACCGCCCAGTGGCCCGTTCGGGTACTGGCCGATCAGGTAGTAGACGCCGTAGGTTTGGATGAGGTCGAGCATCGTTACAGCGTCCTCACCGGGAAACGATGCTGATACCAGGCCGAAAACACCGTAATCGCAATCGAGATGGTCAGATACGCCGCGGTGGCAAACGCAAACGCCTCAAAGCCGCGGAAGGTGGCGCTCTCCACCTGCTGCGCCTGGTACATCAGCTCAGCCACGCCGATGACCATGGCGATACTCGAGTTCTTCCACAGGTTCAACGTTTGGCTGACCAGCGGCGGGACGGTTACGCGCAGTGATTGCGGCAGGATCACCAGCCGCATCGCCTGCAGGAACGAGAGGCCCAGCGCGCGGCTGGCTTCAAGCTGCTCTTTCGGGATGGAGCGGATGCCGCTGCGGATGTCTTCCGCCATATAGGCGGCGGTGTAGAGCACAAGGGCGATGACCGCGCTCGCGGCCTCGTAGTTCATGCTGTAGAGCCAGTCGCGGATGAACTCCGGCAGGATCTGCGGCGCACCGAAATACCAGAACAGCATGTGGGCGAGCAGCGGCACGTTGCGGATGGCCTCGACGAAGGCCTGGCCGATGCCGCGCAGCGGCGCTGCGGGTGCCAGGCGCAGCAGCGCAACGACGATGGCAAGCGGCAGCGCCAGCACGAAGGCCAGCACCGAGAGCTTGATCGACAGGAAGAAACCGCTGACGAGCCACTGGTGATACTGCCCCGAGAGCAGCATCGACAAATCAAATTGGGGCATGGGAATTCACCGCCCGGACGCAGTTTAGACACCCGGTCCGGGCGGTCCGACGTTTAGCGATTAATCGATCTTGTCGGTCGAGATCTTGAAGGTGCGCTCCGGGAAGGCCATCTTGGTCTTCGGGCCGAACCACTTGTCGAACAGCTTCTGCGCTTCGCCGCTCTTCTCCATGCCGAGCAGCACGTCGTCGACTTGCTTCTTGAAGGCCGGCTCACCCTTGCGGATGCCCAGTGCCAGGTGCTCGGTCGACAGGTTTTGTGGCAGCAGCGTGTAGTCCTTCGCTGCCGGGCCCATCTTGGCCATGTTGCCGATCAGCGTGGTTTCGTCGTTCACGTAGGCGACGCCCTTGCCCTGTTGCAGGGCCAGCAATGCCTGCGGGCTGTTGTCAAACGAGACGACATCGGCGTTCTTGATGGTCTTGGCGATGTTGGCTTCCATGGTGGAGCCCTTGACCGTCAGGAGCTTCTTGCCGTCGAGTTGCGCGAGCGACGTGATCCCGCTGCTCTTCTTCACCATGGCCTTCTGACCGGTGATGAAGGTGGAGACCGAGAAGTCGATCTGCGCCTCGCGCTCCTTGTTGTGCGTGAGCGAGGCGGCCAGCAGGTCGACGCGGCCTTGCTGCAGTTCAGGCAGGCGCGCGGCCACGGCCAGCTGCTTGAGCACCGGTTTCACGCCCAGGCTCTTGGCCACCGCGTCGCACATGTCAACGTCATAGCCGACGATCTCGCGGCTCATCGGGTCTTTCAGGAAGCTGAACGGCTCGTCGGTGCCGAGCACGCCGCAGACCAGTTCGCCTTTCTTCTTGATGTCGGCGAGCTGGTCAGCATGGGCCGTGGTGGCGACCAGGGTGGCCGCGGCCAGGATGGTGGCACCAGCAAATTGCGTCAGACGTCGGCTTGTTTTCATCGGGTGTTCTCCTTGACGACTTGGGTGGTGGACAGTGCGCGAATCAGAGTCGCCCGCGAGCATACCGGCACACAGGCAATTCGGTTGCGCGGACTTCGGATAACCATATGACGGCGTGTGCAAAGCGCCCAACTATAGCCGACGCCGAAGCGGTGCAGACGCGGTTTGGCGGACGGTTTGGGGCGGGAAAGCACAGATGGGATGTCGGGATTGCCGGGCAGCGTGCGAGTGGGCCGGCGAGGCCCCTGCAGCAAGGATGGGGCCCGGCAGGCGTTTGATGAAAAGAGACTTTGTCTGCCATTAATGACATGGCAGTCGGCTGCGCTCCATCAGGGGATTCCCGGGGCGGGTGGCGCGCGTTTTACAGCGTGCCGCAGATCGATTCGTTGATGGGCACGTCGCCCACCGTCTCGTGGTCGTTGCCGCGGTAGCGGTAGACCAGGCTCAAGCCCAGGCGGGTGAGGATGCGCACATCGCCGTTGTTGCAGATGTTCTTCTGCAGGATCGGTACGAAATTGAGCCGAAAGCCCTGCGATGCGGCCGAGTGCGCGGCGTAGTTGGTGAGCGTGATGACGAAGATGAGGGTCTTCTTCTGCGCCAGCGAACATTGCACAAGCGCGGTCTCGCGGTCGAGCGGGACGGGGGTGAAGCGGTTGATCTCGGTACAGGCCTGGGTGAGGGCGCGATCTGCGTTGCGGGCGGGGCCGGTGAGGGCTGGCACGCCGGCAGCGGCGGTGCTGCGGCCCGTGGCAGCGCCCACCAGCATGCGGGCCAGCGGAGAGAGCTCCTGCATGGCGGCCGCCAGTGGCGACGATTGCGCCCACGCCGGGCTGGACAGAAGCGGCAGGGCAAGCGCCAGAACGCGCGAAACACGCGCCCGGCTGCGGCGACCTTCCACATCCAGACCGGCGCGAGTGGCGGTGTGTTGAGTCACAGACATCCTCTTTGCCCACGGAGCCACAATTTTATTGAAAAAAGTGCCGGGATGCGAGGCGCGCAGCGCACTACGCACTGCTGTTTTTGTTGAACTCAGGTCCGCACCCGGACCATGGCCGAAATACGCTCGGCCGCCTGCTGCAGCGGGCCGAGGAACTGCTTCGTCATCTGCTTGGCGGACGTCCGGTTGGCCTGTCCGCTGATATTCATGGCGGCGATGATGTCGCCGGCCCGATTGCGGATCGGCGCCGACAGCGAGATCAGCCCTTCTTCGAGCTCCTGATCGACCAGCGCCCAACCCTGCTGGCGCACGCCGGCAATGATGTCCTTCAACGCGTCGACCTCGGTAATGGTGCGCTGCGTGCGTGGGCGTCGATCGGATTCGCGCAGCACGATGTCGAGCTGATCTTCGGGCAGGCCCGACAGCAGCATGCGGCCCATCGACGTGCAGAACGCTGGGAGGCGGCTGCCGACCGATAGGTTCAGCGCGATGATCTTCTGCGTGGGTACGCGCAGCACGTAGACGATCTCCGTTCCATCCAGTACCGAAGCCGAGCAGCTTTCATGCACCGTCTGCACCAGTTCCTCTATCACCGGTTCGGCGAGGTTCCAGAACGGCATCGAGGTGAGGTAGGCGAAGCCCAGGTCGAGGATCTTGGGGGTCAGGCGGAACAGGCGGCCTTCAAAACTGACGTAGCCCAGGCTCACCAGCGTGAGCAGGATGCGGCGTGCGCCGGCGCGGGTCAGGCCCGTGGCCTCGGCCACTTCGGAGAGCGTCTGCTCTGGGCGCTCGGCATTGAACGCGCGGATGACGGAGAGCCCCCGCGCAAAGGACTGAACGTAGGAGTCGCTGGGTTTTTCGGCAGGAAGTTCGGCGGCAGACATGCAAAAAGAGGCGGAAAGCGGTGCAGTGGCCTCAAGACTACTGACATTGTTCCTGTTTCGCTACTCGAACGGCCGATCGGTATGCGTACGTCTTGACATGCCCCGGAGGGGAGGCGTAGATTCGTTCTTGGATCGAACGTGTGTTCGTATATCGAACAAATGGAGCGTGGCCAGACAGCAAAGGCCTGTGTCGATCCAGTTGTCCAACAGGAGACTCGCAGGCCGCACTGTGCGGCACGGCCATTCCCGGCCCGCGATGCTCCGCGGCGCCCGGTCATCCAAGCACGGCGCCCCCTGCCGGAGAATGCACGTGATCAACAAGCTTTGTCCGTCCGTCGAGGCCGCCCTGGCCGATATCCCGGACGGTGCCACCATCATGATCGGCGGGTTCGGTACCGCCGGCATGCCGTCCGAGCTCATTGACGGGCTCATCGCCCACGGCGCGCGAGAGCTCACCATCATCAACAACAACGCCGGCAACGGCGAGACGGGCCTCGCCGCGCTGCTCAAGGCGCGCCGCGTGCGCAAGATCATCTGCTCGTTCCCGCGCCAGGCTGACTCGTACGTGTTCGACGCGCTGTACCGCGCGGGCGAGATCGAGCTGGAACTCGTGCCGCAAGGCAATCTGGCCGAGCGCATCCGCGCCGCCGGTGCCGGGATCGGCGGGTTCTTCTGCCCGACCGCGTACGGCACGCAATTGGCCGAAGGCAAGGAAACGCGCATCATCGACGGCAAGCCGTATGTGTTCGAGTTGCCGTTGACTGCCGACTACGCGCTCATCAAGGCCCTGCGCGCAGACCGCTGGGGCAACCTCGTCTATCGCAAGACCGCGCGCAACTTCGGCCCGGTGATGGCCATGGCAGCCAAGTGCACCATCGCGCAAGTCAGCGAGACGGTGGAACTCGGCGAGCTGGACCCGGAGCACATCGTCACGCCGGGCATTTTCGTCAAGCGCGTCGTGCAACTCGGCGCCGAACAAGCCGCCAAGGAGGCCGCATGAGCGCCGAAGCCACCACCAAGATCCAGCGCTGGACGCGTGACCAGATCGCCACCCGCGTGGCGCGCGACATTCCGGACGGCTCGATCGTCAACCTCGGGATCGGCCTGCCGACGCTGGTGGCCAACCAACTGCCCGCCGACCGCGAAATCATCCTGCATACCGAAAACGGTCTGCTCGGCATGGGCCCGGCGCCCGCAGCCGGCGAGGAAGACGAAGACCTCATCAACGCGGGCAAGCAGCCGGTGACCGCGTTGCCCGGCGCATCGTTCTTCCATCACGCCGATTCGTTTGCCATGATGCGAGGCGGCCATCTCGACTATTGTGTGCTCGGCGGCTTCCAGGTGTCGGCCACGGGTGACCTGGCCAACTGGCACACGGGTGCGCCGGACGCGATTCCGGCCGTAGGCGGGGCGATGGATCTGGCGATCGGCGCCAAGCGGGTCTTTGTCATGATGGAGCACCAGACCAAGCACGGCGACAGCAAGATCGTGCCGTCGTGCACATACCCGCTGACGGGCATTGGCTGCGTCGATACCATCTACACCGACCTCGCCGTCATCGACATCACGCCCGAGGGCTTGGTGGTGCGCGAGATGGCCGATGGCCTGGATTTCGATACGCTGCAGACGCTGACGGCCGCGCCGCTGCGTCGCGCATAAGACAACAACCGGAGACAGAACAATCATGACGCAAGCCTTTATCTGCGACGCCATCCGCACCCCCATCGGCCGCTACGGCGGCAGCCTGTCCGCCGTGCGCGCGGACGATCTGGGTGCAGTGCCGCTCAAGGCGCTGATGGCGCGCAACCCGCAGGTCGACTGGTCGGCCGTTGAAGACGTGATCTACGGCTGTGCCAACCAGGCCGGTGAAGACAACCGCAACGTGGCGCGCATGTCGTCGCTGCTGGCGGGGCTGCCCGACGTTGTGCCGGGTTCGACCATCAACCGCCTGTGCGGCTCGGGCATGGACGCCACGGGCACGGCGGCACGCGCCATTCGCGCCGGTGAAACGTCGCTGATGATTGCCGGTGGCGTGGAAAGCATGAGCCGCGCACCGTTCGTGATGGGCAAGGCCGCGAGCGCCTTCTCGCGCGATGCCGCCATCTACGACACCACCATCGGCTGGCGCTTCGTCAATCCGCTGATGAAGGCCCAGTACGGCGTCGACTCGATGCCCGAAACCGCCGAGAACGTCGCCACCGACTACAACATCAACCGCGAAGACCAGGACCGTTTCGCACTGCGCAGCCAGGCCAGCGCCGCACGCGCGCAGGAAGATGGCACGCTCGCGCAGGAAATCACCCCGGTGACGATCCCGCAGAAGAAGGGCGACGCCATTGTGGTGAGCCGCGATGAGCACCCGCGCGCGACCAGCATGGAAGCGCTGGCCAAGCTCAAGGGCGTGGTGCGCCCGGACGGCACCGTCACCGCCGGCAATGCGTCGGGCGTGAACGACGGCGCCTGCGCGCTGCTGCTCGCCAATGAGGAATCCGCCAAGCGCTTTGGCCTGACGCCGCGTGCGCGCATCGTCGGCATGGCCACCGCCGGTGTGCCCCCGCGCGTGATGGGCATCGGTCCGGCGCCGGCTTCGCAGAAGCTACTCAAGCAACTCGGCCTGACGATCGACCAGATGGACGTGATCGAGCTGAACGAGGCATTTGCCGCGCAGGGCCTGGCCGTGATGCGGCAGCTCGGCCTGCGGGACGACGACCCGCGCGTCAACCCGAACGGCGGCGCCATCGCACTTGGCCACCCGCTCGGCATGAGCGGCGCGCGCCTGGTCACGACGGCGATGTACCAGCTGCACCGCACCGGTGGCCGCTACGCACTGTGCACGATGTGCATTGGCGTGGGCCAGGGCATTGCCATGGTGATCGAACGCGTTTGATGCGGCCATGACCAGCGGACTGCTCGATCGTGCGTTCTCCACACCGGCCATGCTGGCGGTGTGGTCCGATGCGGCCACCGTGCGCGCGATGTTGGATGTGGAGGCGGCGCTTGCGCAGGCCGAAGGCGCGGTCGGCGTGATTCCGGCGGAAGCCGTCGCGCCGATCCGCGCGGTGTGCGCTAAGGCCACGCTCGATCTGGAGGCGCTCGGCAGTGCCGCTGCCAGCGCGGGCAACCTGGCGATTCCGCTGGTCAAGCAATTGACCGCCGCTGTCGCGCAGCACGATGCCAACGCCGCGCGCTATGTACATTGGGGCGCGACCAGCCAGGACATCATCGATACCGGCCTGATGCTGCAGTGGCGGCAATCGGCTGAGTTGATCGAGGCTGATCTGCAAAAGCTTGCCGATGCGCTGGCCGCGCTGGCGCAACGCCATCGCAATACGCCGATGGTCGCCCGCACGTGGCTGCAACAAGCCTTGCCAACCACCTTCGGCCGCAAGGTCGCCGGTTGGCTGGAAGCGGTGCATCGCGCGCAGGATCGGTTTGCGGCGTTGCGTGCGCATGTGCCTGCGCTGCAGTTTGGCGGGGCGGCGGGCACGTTGGCCAGCCTGGGCGAACACGCGCGCGCTGTCGCCCAGACGCTGGCGCATGAACTCGACCTGCCGCTGCCCTCACTGTCTTGGCATGGCGAGCAGGACCGTGTGGCCGACATCGGCGCCACGCTGGCGCTGCTGACCGGCACGCTGGGCCATGTCGCGCGCGATCTCTCTTTGATGATGCAGATCGAGGTGGGCGAAGTTGCCGAGCCTGCGGGTGCGGGCAAGGGCGGTTCTTCCACCATGCCGCACAAGCGTAACCCGGTCGGCTGCGCCACCGTGCTGGCGGCGGCCGCGCGCATGCCTGGGCTGGCGAGCACGCTGCTGTCCGCACTGCCGCAGGAGCACGAGCGTGCGCTCGGCGGCTGGCAGGCGCAATGGGCGACGCTACGCGAGATGGTGTGCTTGGCTGCCGGCGCGCTCGATCGCATGCGCGACATCATCGAAGGCTTGCAGGTGGATGCGGCACGCATGCGCGTCAACCTCGACCTGACGCGTGGCCTGATCCTGGGTGAAGCCGTGATGCTCGCGCTCGGCGCAGATATCGGCCGCCTGCAGGCGCATCACGTCGTCGAAGCTGCCAGCCGCAAGGCCGTGCAGGACAACACAACGCTGCGCGACGTGCTGATGGAAGACGCCGACGTGCTGCGCATCTGGGGCAATGCCGCGCCACAACGGCTCGAAGCACTGCTTGACCCCACTCATTATCTTGGCGATGCGGGCGCCGCGGTGGACCGCGTTCTCGCGGAACACGCTCGCCGCCATCCCTGATTACGGATCCACGGAGACACCATGCCCTGGCTCGAACACGACAACGTCCGGCTGTATCACGAGTTTGACGACACACACGAGGCGGACAAGCCGGTGCTGGTGCTGTCGAACTCGCTGGGTACCAACCTCGGGATGTGGCAGCCGCAGCTCGAGGCCCTGCGCCAGCACTTCCGTCTGCTGCGCTATGACCAGCGCGGTCATGGTCAGTCAAGCGTGCCGGATGCGCCGTTCGGCGTGGCACAGCTTGGCGGTGATGTGCTCGCGCTGCTGGATCACTACGACATCGACCTTGCGCTGTTCTGCGGTCTGTCGATGGGTGGCCTCACGGGTTTGTGGCTGGCCGCGTATCACGGCGAACGTTTTCCTCGCATGGTGGTGACCAACACGGCTGCACTCATCGGTACAGCACAAGGCTGGAATGACCGCATCGCGCTGGTGGAGCGCGGCGGTATGGCCGCCATTACCGACAAGCTGCTGAGCTGGTTCTCGCCGGGCTATCCCGAGGCCAATCCGGCTGCGATCGATGGTTTCAAGAGGGTATTTCTTGCCACGCCCACCGCGGGCTACAACGGTTGCTGCGGGGCGATCCGCGACGCGGACCTGCGCGCGCAATTGCCGAACATCCGTGTGCCGATGCTGGTGATCGGCGGCACGCACGACATCTCCACGCCTCCGGCGCAAACGAAAGCCATTGCCGAGAGCGTGCCAGGTGCGCAATACGTCCAGCTCGCGGCCGGCCATCTGTCCAATTGGGAACAGCCTGAGGGCTATACCGAAGCACTGGTCAGCTTCCTCTCCACCGGTGTCGCACGCGAGGTGGCCCATGGATGACCGCGAACGCTATGCCGCCGGCATGCAGGTGCGTCGCGCCGTGCTGGGCGATGCCCACGTCGACCGCGCCAATGCCGCACAGACGGAACTGACGGCGCCGTTCCAGGACCTCATCACGCGCTATGCGTGGGGTGAGATCTGGACGCGCCCCGGCCTGCCGCGCCACACGCGCAGCCTGCTCACGATCGCCATGATGGTGGCCCTGGGCCGCGACGGTGAACTGCGCCTGCACTTGCGCGCCGCCTCCAACAACGGTGTGACGCGCGACGAGATCCAGGAGACGCTGCTGCAGACCGCCATCTACTGCGGCGTGCCGGCAGCCAACCACGCCTTCCACCTCGCGCAGACCGTGTTTGCCGAGATGGATGCGGAGGCCGCAGCGAAGACGTAACCCCGTCGTCCGGGACAGACACCACGCAACACACAGGGCAAACCGGCCGCCGAGCCGGAAGCCCCAGGAGGAGACCCTTGCTCAGCGCGATAGGTGTGTTGTTTGACGGGCTGGCTTACGGCAGCCTGCTGTTCCTGATCAGCATCGGCCTGTCGGTCACGATGGGGCTGATGAACTTCATCAACCTCGCGCACGGGGCGTTCGCCATGGCGGGCGGCTATGTGTGCGTGGTGCTGATGAACCGCCTCGGCGTGCCGTTCCTGGCGACGCTGCCCATTGCCTTTCTGGTCACTGCGGCCATCGGGTTTGTGCTGGAGCGCACGCTGTACCGGCGGCTCTACCGTGCGAGCCCGCTGGATCAGGTGCTGTTCTCCATTGCGCTCGTCTTCATGGCGATGGCCGGGGCTACTTACGTGTGGGGTCCGGCCCAGCAGCCGGTCGAGCTGCCGGAGATGCTGCGCGGCCAATTGCGCGCGTTCGACAGCGGGCTGGAAGTGGGCCGCTACCGGCTCTTCCTGATCAGCATCGTGATCGTGTTGACGGCGGTGCTGGCGTGGCTGATTGAACGCACGCGTTTTGGCGCGCAGGTGCGGGCCTCGGTGGACAACCAGCAGGCGTCGGCGGGATTGGGTATCAACGTGAGCCTGGTGTTCTCCGTTACGTTTGCGCTGGGCTCCGGGCTGGCGGGGCTGGGCGGTGGGCTGGGTATCGATGTGCTCGGGCTTGATCCGGCCTTTCCGATCAAGTACATGGTGTACTTTCTGCTCGTGGTGGCCGTGGGCGGCGCGGGCTCCATCAAGGGCACGCTGCTGGCGGCGCTGGTGCTGGGCGTGTTCGACGTGGCGGGCAAGTACTACGTGCCGGACTTGGGCGCGTTCGCTATCTACGGCTTGATGGTGGTGCTGCTCGTGTTCTTCCCGAGGGGTCTGCTGGGGAGGCGCGCATGAACGTGCTGCAGCAACTGATGCGGTCTCCGCAGGCCGCCGCGCACACGCAGGGGCATGGGCTGCCGAACGGGCGCTGGTCGCCGCTCGAGTTGGTGTTCTGGTGTGTGCCCGTGGCGGTGTTCTTTCTGCTTCCCGATTACCTCGTCTTCGGCAGCCAGGTGCTGATCGTCGGACTGTTTGCGCTGTCGCTGGATTTGGTGCTCGGCTGTGCGGGCATCGTGTCGCTGGGGCATGCGGGCTTCTTTGGGCTCGGCGCCTATACGGCGGGGTTGCTTGCAGCGCATGGCTGGGGCGAGCCGCTCACGGGGCTGGTAGCCGGCGCCATCGTTGCCGCGCTGGGTGGCTTCTGCGTGAGCTTCCTCGTGGTGCGCGGACAGGACCTGACCCGCCTGATGGTCACCCTCGGCATTGGCCTGATGCTGTATGAGGCGGCTAATAAGATGGCGTTCCTGACCGGCGGTGTCGACGGCCTTTCCGGCGTGACGATGGGCAACCTGCTCGGCACCTTTGCATTCGACCTGGAGGGCCGCACGGCGTACGTCTACAGCCTGGTCGTGCTGTTCCTGGTGTTCGTGCTGTTGCGCCGGCTCGTGCGCTCACCGTTCGGGCTGTCGCTGCGAGGGATTCAGCAAGGCCCGAAGCGCATGCCGGCCATCGGCGCTGATGTGCGCATGCGTCTGGTGGCGGCCTTCACCGTGAGTGCGGCGATTGCCGGTGTGGCGGGCGGACTGCTCGCGCAGACCACGCAGTTTGTCGGGCTCGACTCGCTTGGGTTCTCGCGCTCGGCCGAGTTGCTGATCATGCTGGTGCTGGGCGGCACGGGGCGGCTGTATGGCGCATTGATCGGCGCCGCGGTGTTCATGGTGGCGCAGGATGTGCTGGCCGGCATCAACCCGGTCTACTGGCAGTTCTGGATCGGGCTGCTGCTCATGGTGATCGTGCTGTTTGCGCGCGGCGGCATTCTCGGCGGGCTGGAGGCTGCGGTGTCCGCCATCCAGGCATGGCGAGCCCGCAACGGAGGCGCCGCATGAACGTGCTGACCATGCATCCCACGCCCACGCTGAGCACACGTGGCCTCTCCCGGCGCTGGGGCGCGTTTCACGCCAATTCCGATATCTCGCTGTCGTTCAAGCCCGGCGCGCGGCATGCGCTGATCGGCCCCAACGGTGCCGGCAAGACCACCTTCATCAACCTGCTGACCGGCACGCTGGCGCCCACCGCGGGCCAAGTGCTGCTGGATCAGGAGGACATCACACGGCTGCCCGCGCACCGGCGCGTCAAGCGCGGCATCACGCGCACATTCCAGATCAACACGTTGTTCCCGGGGCTGACGGTGCTCGAATCGGTGATGCTGGCCATCTTCGAGCGCACCGGTGCATCGTGGCACTGGCATCGCACGGTTGCGTCGCACAAGGAGGCGCGCGAAGAAGCGATGGCGCTGTTGGGCCGCCTGCAACTGGGCGCCGACGCGCTGTCGCCCACGCATGCGTTGCCGTATGGCAAACAGCGGCTCGTGGAGATTGCCCTGGCGCTGGCGACGCACCCGCGCATTCTGTTGCTCGACGAGCCAGCCGCCGGCATCCCCACCGGCGAGAGTACCGAGCTGTTCGAGGTGATTGCCAGCCTGCCGCGCGACATCACCATCGTCTTCATCGAGCATGACATGAACCTCGTCTTCCGCTTTGCCGAGCGGATCACCGTGCTGGTGGGTGGCCGCGTGCTGACCGAAGGCACGCCAGAGGAGATTGCCGCCGACCCGCGCGTGCGCGAGGTCTACCTCGGGGAGGCCGAACATGCCTGAGTTGCTGTCCTTCGAGAACGTAACGGCCGGCTACGGCAATGCCGTCGTGCTGGACGATGTGTCCTTCACGCTGGACGCGGGCGGTAGCCTCGCATTGCTGGGCCGCAACGGCGTTGGCAAAACCACGCTGCTGAGCACGCTGATGGGCTTCACGCGATTGCACGGCGGACGCATCCGCTGGCAGGGCGCGGACATCGCCAAGGTGGCGCCGCATCGGCGTGCGCGGGCGGGTCTGGGCTGGGTGCCGCAAGAGCGGTGGATGTTTCCGTCGCTGACGGTGGAGGAGCATCTCACCGCCGTCGCACGGCCCGGCGCGTGGGACGTGGCGCGCGTGTACAAGACGTTCCCGCGCCTGCAGGAGCGGCGGCGCAATCTCGGCAATCAGCTTTCGGGCGGCGAGCAGCAGATGGTCGCCATTGCCCGCGCGCTGATGACGAATCCCGCGCTGCTGTTGCTCGATGAACCGATGGAAGGCCTCGCGCCGATCATCGTGCAGGAGCTTGGCCGTGCCATCCGCGCGCTGGTGGAAGAGGGCGGCATGGCGGTAATCGTGGTGGAGCAGCACGCGCGCCTGGCGCTGGAGCTGACGCAGCGTGCGCTCGTGCTCGATCGCGGGCGCATCGTGCATGCATCGGCCAGCGCGGAGTTGCTGGCCGATGCACCGCTGCTGCAACGGCTCGTGTCCGTTGCGTAACGTTGAATTGGGCGTTACTTGCCCGGGTCCTTCACGTCGGCAAACTTGTCGAACTCGACGTTGTAAAGCTCGTTGCCGACCTTCTCCACCTTGCGGATGTAGACCGTCTGCACCACGTCGCGCGTAGCGGGGTCGATGGTGATCGGCCCGCGCGGGCTGTCGATCTTCATGCCCTTGAAGGCCGCCATGGCCTTCTCCCCGTCGATCTTGCCGCCCAACTTGTTGATGACGTTGTAGATCGCGCCGATGCCGTCATACGCAGCCACGGCCATGAAATTCGGACGGCCCGCGCCGGGGTTGGCATCCGCAAAGGCCTTCAGGAAGGTCTTGTTCTGCGGCGAGTCGTGCGCGGCCGAGTAGTGGAACGACGTGATGACGCCCAGCGTCGAGTCGCCCATGGCGGGCAGGACGTGGTCATCCGTCAGGTCGCCCGTGGCGATGACCTTGGTGCCGGCCTGCGCCAGCCCGCGCTCGCGGAAGCCCTTCATGAACGCCACGCCCTGTTCGCCAGCGGGCAGGAAGACGAACACCGCCTGCGGCTTGGCGTCCTTCACGCGCTGGATGAACGGCGCGAATTCCGGATTGCGCAGCGGCACGCGCACGGCTTCCACCACCTGGCCGCCGCCGGCCGTGAAGGTCTGCTTGAACGCGTTCTCCGCATCGACGCCGGGCGCGTAGTCGGCCACTACGGTCGCGACTTGTTTGATGCCGTTCTTCAGTGCCCACGAGGCGATCGGCGCGGAGATCTGGGGCAACGTCATCGATACGCGCGTCACGTAGTCCGACTTGGTGGTGATCGATGACGATGCGGCGTTGAAGATCACCATCGGCTTCTTCGCCTGCTGCGCGATGGGCGTGACGGCCAGTGCTTCGGGCGTCAGGCCGAAGCCGGCGAGGAAGTCGACCTTGTCGCGTACCACCAGTTCCTGGGCCAGGCGCTTGGCCACGTCGGGCACGGGGCCCGTCGTGTCCTTCAGGATGATCTGCACCTGGCGCCCGCCTGCGGTCGTGCCGTGCAGCTTCTGATACGCCTTGATGCCGCCTTCCATCTGTTTGCCGTAGTCGGCAAAGGGGCCGGAAAAGGGCGCGATCAGGCCGATCTTGATCGGCTCGTCGGCAAAGGCGGGCAGGGTGGTCGCGAGCGCAGCAGCAACGGCGGTCAACAGCAGGGCACGACGTTTCATGAAGGTCTCCAAGGGTGGGTCGGCAAACGTGAGCCGGTAGTCAGCACAACGGCGTCGTTTGCGCGTGGCGACGATGCTAAAGGCTCTGTGTTCGTGCTGCAATCGACTGCTCGGATTGTGACCACCAGCGGCCGGTCGATTACTTCGTGTTTTTGCGCTTGGCGGGCCGGTGGCCGGGCTCGCGCCATTCGTCCGCCTCGTCGTTGAACAGCGACGACACCAGCGCGCGGAACCACTGGCTGCGCGCATCGTTGTGGAACTTGCGGTGCCAGTGCTGCTTGAGGTCAAAGCTCGGCAACTCCAGCGGCGGCGTCATCACGCAGATGTTGGCGTGCGACTGCATGAACGACAGCCCTACCGCGTGCGGCACCGTGGCAATCAGATCCGTGCGCGCGAGGATGAACGGGATGCTCATGAAATGCGGCGTGAGCAGCGCAGGCGTACGGCGGATGCGCTTGCGTTCCAGAAAGCGCTCGTACAGCTCCTGACTGCGCCCCTCCGCACGCACCACGGCGTGCCCATATTCGAGGAACTGCGCCATCGACAGCTTCGTGTTGCCGCCACGCGTAACAGGATGGTCAGCCCGCACGATGCACGTGAAGTAATGCGTGAACAGCCGCTGCTGAAAGAAATTGTTCTTCTTCAGATCAGGGAAATAACCGACGGCGAGGTCCAGCGAACCGGTCTCCAGCGCGCGCTCGATCTGCGCGGGCGGCAGCGACACGGATTGCACTGACGCCCGCGGCGCCTCGCGTGCCATGGCCTCGACAATGCGCGGCAGGAACACCATCTCGCCCACATCCGAGAGCGCAATCGAGAACAGGTGCGTGGTGGTTGCTGGATCGAACGCTCCGGTTTCCAGGATGCCTTGCTGCACACGCGCCAGCACATCGCGCGCGGCTGGAATGAGTGCCAGTGCACGCGGCGTCGGCTCCATGCCGCGCGAGGTGCGTACAAACAGCGGGTCATCAAACGCGGCACGCAGTTTGGCCAGCGCCGTGCTCACGCCCGGCTGGCTCATGCCGAGCTGCTGTGCTGCCATGCTCACGCTGCGCGCATCGTGCAACGCCATCAGGATCGGCAGCAGGTTCAAGTCAAAGTCGGGCAGGGTGGACATGGCGAACGCGTTATCTGAATTGGCGATAAAGTTTATCGCCAATATTGCATTGTCGGATATCAAGGTGCGCGCCAACAATGCTTGCCAGAACGATTCCAATCCATCTGGAGACAACCACCATGCGCACACAGGTCGCCATCATCGGCGCGGGCCCGGCGGGCCTGCTGCTCGGGCAGCTTCTGCACCGCAACGGCATCGACGCCGTTATTCTCGAAACCAAGAGCCGCCAGTACGTGGAAGAGCGCATCCGCGCCGGCGTGCTGGAGCAGGGCACGGTCGACGTGCTCAACGAAGCGGGCGTAGGCGAGCGCATGCGCCGTGAAGGGCTGGTGCACCACGGCATCGACCTGCTGTTCGGCGGCAAGCGGCATCGCATTGATCTGACGGCGATGTCGGGCGGGCGCTCCATCACCGTGTATGGGCAGCACGAGGTGGTGAAGGACCTGATTGCTGCGCGTGTGGAGCAAGGTGCGCCGTTGCTGTTCGATGTGTCCGACGTGTCGGTGCACGATATCGAATCGGCCACGCCTTCGGTGCGCTTCGTGCACGACGGCGTGCCGCAGACACTGCAATGCGACTACATCGCCGGATGCGATGGGTTTCACGGTATCTGCCGGCCCGCGATTCCGGCGCAGCGGCAAGCCGTGTACGAGCGTGTGTATCCATTCGCGTGGCTCGGCATCCTCGCCGAAGCGGAACCGGCGGCCGACGAATTGATTTACGCAAGCCATGACCGCGGCTTCGCATTGTTCAGCATGCGCTCGCCCAAGATCACGCGGCTCTACCTGCAATGCAAGCCGGACGAGAACCTGGCCGAATGGTCCGACGCCCGCATCTGGGATGAACTCCACACGCGCCTGGAGAACAACGACGGCTGGCACCTCAAGGAAGGCACGATCCTGCAAAAGAGCGTCACGCCGATGCGCAGCTTTGTCTGCGAGACCATGCAGCATGGCAGGCTGTTCCTCGCCGGCGACGCGGCGCACATCGTGCCGCCAACAGGCGCAAAAGGCATGAACCTGGCGGTGGCTGACGTGCGCGTGCTGGCGCAGGCACTGACGGCGCGGTACCAGCGGAACGACATCGCGCAACTCGCGGCCTACTCCGAGCGCTGTCTGCAACGCGTCTGGCGCGCCGAGCACTTCTCGTGGTGGATGACGTCAATGCTGCATCGTTTTGACGATCACTCGCCTTTCATGCAGAAGCTGCAGCGCGCCGAACTGGATTACGTGACGAGTTCGCCGGCGGGTGCACGCGTGCTGGCCGAGAACTACGTCGGCCTGCCGTTTGCCGATGCCCCAGCCAGCGCCCTGAGCGTGGTCAGCGGGACGAGGGCGGCGTAGTCCGGATTGCCGGCCGGGGCAACCCTTCTCCTGGCGGAGGCACGGCGCTGATCAAACGTTGGCGCCACTTTCATCGCCATGAAAAACGGGCAGGTGTATAGTCGGACAGCACTCGACGTTCAAGAAGGGGGCATTTCAGATGGACACTTCGCCGGCGGGCCAATACAAAGGCTTCGACATTTATCCGTTGGCTTTCCAACATGAACGCACGGCACGCTGGCCCGAGGCCAGGGAAGACCGCAGCTATAACGCGGCCGTGATGATCTGTCGGGAGGGGGAGTCGCCCGAACCCGGGCAAACGCAGGTGTTTCGCCTCTCAGGGGACCAGCAGTTCGCCAATGTAGGTGATGCGCGCCTCGCAGCGCTGCGCTTTGCCGAGAGCATCATTGATGGCGGCGTGCCGGATCTGTCGCTCACAGCCGACGGTGCCTGAAGCCGAATCCCCCTGCCCGTGATAGAATATCGGGCGAATCCGGCACGCCGCCGGGCCAATCATGGCCGGTGGCTGCCGAATCCAGCACCGGGGATCACCCCGCGCCGAGTCGGGCGGCGCGCATCTGCGACCGCCACCCATTCCTCGCTCTCGCTTGTACCAAGCACCACGTGCCACTGGCGGGCGCGATTTGTGTTTGGTGCAGCCAGGTACCCCCCCGCCCGCTGTCCGGGCAGATGATCGCGGCGATACAGCTGCATGCCCATGGGGTGTGCAGTGTGGTTCGGGTGGGTCATCACATCATTGCAACCATCGGCGCAGCCGCGTGCTGCATACAAAGGAACGAGTTTGGCCAAGGAAGAACTGATTGAATTTGAAGGGGTGGTCTCTGAAGCACTGCCCGACAATCGTTTTCGCGTGCAACTGGAAAACGGCGTAGAGATTTGGGCTTACGCATCGGGCAAGATGCAGAAGCACCGCATCCGCATTCTCGCAGGCGACCGCGTGAAGCTGGAAATGTCGCCGTACGACCTCACCAAGGGTCGCATCAACTACCGGCACAAGTAAAAACGGCTGTGCCGTGAAGGCGTCCATCCTGTGGACGTTTCAAAGAAACCGCGCGTCTGCAAGGATTCGCGGTTTTTTGTTGTCACGGTGCGGGTGATGCCGGGCTCACAAGGCGCCGGTCCCTCGCATGGTCCCGGGTCGACCACGAGCCGGATTCGATCGACAAAAAACCCGCATCAGCTCGCGCTGGGCGGGTTTGTTGTTGCGCAGGTGCAACTCAGCCGCGCGAAGCGAGGTAGGCGCGGAACTCGTCCGCCACTTCTTTGTGCTTGAGGGCGAATTCCACGGTGGCCTTCAGGTAACCCAGCTTGCTGCCGCAGTCATAGCGCACGCCCTTGTAGCGGTAGGCCAGTACCTGCTCGGCCGACAGCAGCGACTGGATGGCATCCGTCAGTTGCAACTCGCCGCCGGCGCCCGGCTTCAGGTTGCGGATGTGATCGAAAATGCGCGGCGTCAGGATATAGCGGCCGACCACGCCCAGGTTCGACGGTGCGTTCTCGGGTGCCGGCTTTTCGACGATGCCTGACATCTTGATCACGCTGCCGTCTTCTTCCCACGGGCGGCCATCCACCACACCGTACGAACGGCTCTGCTCACGGTCGATCTCTTCCACGCCGATCACCGAGCAGTTGTAGTGGTCGTACAGATCGACCATCTGCTTCATGACGGGCGGGTTGCCGTCGAGCAAGTCGTCAGCCAGGATGACCGCGAAGGGCGCATCGCCGACCAGCTTCTCGGCGCATTGCACCGCGTGGCCGAGGCCCAGCGCTTCGGGCTGTCGCACGTAGAAGCAGTCGACGTGAGATGGCTTGATCGAATGCACCACCTCGAGCAGGGCGGTCTTCTGCTTGGCTGCCAGTTCGGCTTCGAGCTCGTAGGCCTTGTCGAAGTGGTCTTCAATGGCGCGCTTGCTGCGGCCGGTCACGAAGATCATCTCGGTGATGCCGGCGGCCATGGCTTCTTCCACGGCGTACTGAATCAGCGGCTTGTCCACCACCGGCAGCATTTCCTTCGGGCTGGCCTTGGTGGCCGGCAGAAAACGGGTGCCGAGTCCAGCAACAGGGAAGACGGCTTTGGTGACACGTTGCATCGTGGTTTCCTTGACGACGTTTGATTCTTGACCCGACGCTCAGGCAGCTTGCACCGGCAGGCGCGCAACCTGAGCTTCCAGTTTGGCGAGCGTGGCCTTGAAATCCGCCACACGCTTCTGTTCTTGTTCCACTACCGCGGCCGGTGCACGGGCGACAAATGATTCGTTGCCCAGCTTGCCTTCGCACTTGGTGATCTCGCCGCGCAGGCGGTCGATTTCCTTAGAGAGGCGAGCGTGCTCTGCCGCCACGTCGATTTCGATCTTCAGCAGAAGTTTGGTGTCGCCGACGATGGCGACCGGGGCGCCGGCGCCATCTTGCTCCATGGCGGCGGCGTCCGTGTAGACCTTCACTTCCGACAGCTTGCCCAGTGCCTGCACGTATGGTGCGGCCACCTGCAGGAACTCGGCATCACCGTTGGCGTACAGCGGCACGCGTTGCGCCGGGGAGATGTTCATCTCGCCGCGCAGGTTGCGACAGGCGTCCACCAGCGCCTTCAACTGCTGCACCCACTGCTCGGCCTGCTCGTCGATCTTGCTGAGCGCGGCGCGCGGGTATTCCTGCAGCGCGAGGCTCTCGGTGCCGTCGCCCTTGGCGCGGCCAGCCATCGGCGCGACCTTCTGCCAGAGCTCTTCGGTAATGAACGGGATGATCGGGTGGGCCAGGCGCAGCACGGTTTCCAGCACACGCAGCAGCGTGCGGCGCGTGGCGCGCTGCTGGGCCGGCGTGCCGGTCTGGATCTGCACCTTGGCGAGTTCCAGGTACCAGTCGCAGTACTCGTCCCAGACGAACTTGTAGATGGCGTTGGCGATGTTGTCGAAGCGGTAGTCGGCAAAGCCTTTCTCCACTTCGGTTTCCACGCGCTGCAGCAGCGAGACGATCCAGCGGTCGGCCTGCGAGAAGTGCAGGTAGCCTTCGGGGCCGCAATCGCCGACGCATTCCTGCATGCCGCAGTCCTGACCTTCGGTGTTCATCAGCACGAAGCGCGTGGCGTTCCAGAGCTTGTTGCAGAAGTTGCGGTAGCCCTCGCAACGGCCCGGGTCAAAGTTGATGCTGCGGCCCAGCGTGGCGAGCGACGCGAAGGTGAAGCGCAGCGCGTCGGCGCCGAACGCCGGAATGCCTTCCGGGAATTCCTTGCGCGTGCGCTTTTCGACCTTGGGCGCGTCCTTCGGGCGGCGCAGGCCGGTGGTGCGCTTGGCCAGCAGCGGCTCCAGCGCGATACCGTCGATCAGGTCGACCGGGTCGAGCGTGTTGCCCTCGGACTTGCTCATCTTCTTGCCTTCCGAATCGCGCACCAGGCCGTGCACATAGACGGTGTGGAAGGGCACTTCGCCGGTGAAGTGCAGGGTCATCATGACCATGCGCGCCACCCAGAAGAAGATGATGTCGTAGCCCGTGACCAGCACGGTGGAGGGCAGGAAGTGCTTCAGCTCCGGCGTGTCGGCTGGCCAACCCAGCGACGAGAACGGCACCAGCGCCGACGAGAACCACGTGTCGAGCACGTCGTCGTCGCGCGTAAGTGCGCCGGTGTAGCCCTTGGCCGCAGCCTGCGCCTTGGCTTCGTCTTCGGTGCGACCGACATAGACGTTACCGGCATCGTCGTACCACGCCGGAATCTGGTGGCCCCACCACAGTTGGCGCGAGATGCACCAGTCCTGGATGTTGTTCAGCCACTGGTTGTACGTGTTGACCCACTGCTCGGGCACCAGCTTGATCTTGCCGCTCTGCACGGCGTCCAGCGCCACCTCGGCGATGGAGCGGCCCGGGAAGCGCGTGCCTTCCGGTGCCGGCTTGCTCATGGCAACGAACCACTGGTCGGTCAGCATCGGCTCGATCACGACGCCGGTACGATCACCGCGCGGCACCATCAGCGTGTGCTTCTTCACTTCGGCCAGCAGGCCTTGCGCTTCGAGGTCGGCGACGATCTTCTTGCGGGCGTCGAAGCGGTCCATGCCGGCATAGGCGGCCGGCGCATCGGCGACGATCTTCGCGTCGAGCGTCAGGATCGACAGCTGCGGCAGCTTGTGGCGCTGGCCCACGGCGTAGTCGTTGAAATCGTGGCCCGGCGTCACCTTGACCACGCCGGTGCCGAATTCGCGGTCGACGTATTCGTCGGCAATCACGGGGATCTGGCGATCGGTCAGCGGCAGGTGCACGAACTTGCCGATCAGGTGGGCGTAGCGCTCATCTTCCGGGTGCACCATCACGGCCGTGTCGCCGAGCATCGTCTCGGGGCGGGTGGTGGCGACCGTCAGGTGGGTCAGGCCGCGCACGGCGTCCGGTTCGGCCAGCGGATAGCGGATGTGCCACAGCGAGCCTTCTTCCTCTTCGCTCACCACTTCCAGGTCGGACACAGCGGTGCCGAGTACCGGATCCCAGTTGACCAGGCGCTTGCCGCGGTAGATCAGGCCCTGCTCATACAGGCGCACGAACACGTCGCTGACGGCGCGCGACATCTTCGGGTCCATCGTGAAGTATTCGCGCTCCCAGTCGATCGAGGCGCCCATGCGGCGCACCTGGCGCGTGATGGTCGAGCCCGACTGCTCCTTCCACTCCCAGACCTTCTCGACGAACTTTTCGCGGCCCATGTCGTGGCGCGACACGCCTTGCGCATCCAACTGGCGTTCCACGACGATCTGCGTGGCGATACCGGCGTGGTCGGTGCCCGGCACCCACAGCGTGTTGGCGCCCGACATGCGCGCGTGGCGCGTCAGGCCGTCCATGATGGTCTGGTTGAACGCGTGGCCCATGTGTAGCGTGCCCGTCACGTTCGGCGGCGGCAGCTGGATACAGAAATCCGGCTTGCCGGCTTCGAGCGTCGCACGGGAGACGCCCATCGCTTCCCACGCCGCGCTCCACTTCTGCTCGATGGTGGCGGGTTCGAAACTCTTGGCGAGGGCTTGGTTTTGATCGGTCATGCTGACAGAGGCGCGAAGGGGCGCAAAAGAGACGTTTGGCCCAAGAAAATGCTGGGCGAAAGCTTGGAATTATACGACTTGTCCGTGTCTGCCACGGGCGAGGCGCGGGAGGGCGCCGGTATAATTTGAGGATTCTGCCGAGGCTCCTCCCGCATGTCCGACCTGCTCGCCAATCTGAACCCCGAACAACGCGCTGCCATCACGCTTCCCGATGAATCGGCGCTGATCCTGGCGGGGGCGGGCAGCGGCAAGACGCGCGTGCTGACCACCCGCATCGCCTGGCTGATCCAGAGCGCACGCGTGTCGCCGTCGGGTGTGCTGGCCGTCACGTTTACGAACAAGGCGGCCAAGGAAATGACGGCCCGCCTGCAGGCCATGCTGCCGCTCAACACGCGCGCCATGTGGATCGGCACGTTCCATGGCTTGTGTAACCGCCTGCTGCGCGCGCACTACCGCGATGCCGGCCTGCCGCAGACCTTCCAGATCCTGGATACGCAAGACCAGCTTTCCGCCGTCAAGCGCCTGCTCAAGTCGCTCAATATCGACGACGAGAAGTTTCCGCCCAAGAACGTCCAGTACTTCATCAACGGGGCCAAGGAGCAGGGCCTGCGCGCGGGCGATCTGGAAATCGCCAATGAATACGACCGCCGCATGGCCGACCTGTACGCCGCCTACGACGCGCAATGCCAGCGCGAAGGCGTGGTCGACTTTGCCGAACTGCTGCTGCGCTGCTATGAACTGCTGCGCTACAACGATGCGATCCGCGCGCATTACCAGCGGCGCTTCAAGCACATCCTGGTCGATGAGTTCCAGGATACGAACAAGCTGCAGTACGCTTGGCTGAAGGTTCTCGCGGGTTTGGGCGAGCCAGGTGTCACGCCCAACGCCATCTTCGCCGTTGGCGATGATGATCAGAGCATCTACGCGTTTCGTGGCGCCAACGTCGGCAATATGGTCGACTTCGAGCGCGAATTCCGCGTCGAGCACCGGATCAAGCTGGAGCAGAACTACCGCTCGCACGGCAATATTCTCGACACGGCTAACCACCTCATCTCGCACAACTCGCGCCGCCTGGGCAAGAACCTGCGTACCGACGCAGGCCATGGCGAGTTGGTGCGCGTCTATCAGGCCGCGACGGACGGTCAGGAGGCCGGCTGGATCGTCGACGAGATCCGCGACCGCATTGCCACCGGCATGTCGCGCTCGGAAATCGCCATCCTCTATCGCAGCAACGCGCAGTCGCGAGTGATCGAGCACGCGCTGTTCTCGGCGGGGATTCCGTACAAGGTGTACGGCGGCCTGCGCTTTTTCGAGCGCGCGGAAATCAAGCATGCGCTGGCGTATATCCAGTTGCTGGAGAACCCGGACAACGACGCTGCATTTGGGCGCGTGGTGAACTTTCCGGCGCGTGGCGTCGGGGCGCGTTCGCTGGAGCTGTTGCAGGATGCTGCCAAGCTGTATGGCATCTCGCTGGCGGCCTCGGTGCCCTATCTGACGGGCGCGGCGGCCACCAAGCTCTCCGCATTCGTGCGCCTGATCGAGCAGATGCGTGCCGACACGCGCCAGATGACGCTGCCCGAAATTGTTCAGCACGTCATCCACGCCAGCGGCCTGATCACGCATTACCAGGGCGAGAAGGAAGGCCAGGACCGCATTGAGAACTTGCAGGAGTTGGTGACCGCCGCCCAGGCGTTCGTGGCCGAAGAGGGTTACGGCGTAGATGCGATTGCGACCGCGCTACCGGTGCGCCACGACGCCATGCTGCGCATCGAAGGCGGCGAGATTGACGAGAACCGCGGCGATACCGTCTCCGAACTCGTCACCGACGAGGCGCCGGCGGAGATGACGCCGCTGGTCGCCTTCCTCACGCACGCCTCGCTGGAGGCTGGCGACAACCAGGCCCAGGCCGGCCAGGACGCCGTGCAGATGATGACCGTGCACGCAGCCAAGGGGCTGGAGTTCCACGTCGTCTTCATCACCGGGCTGGAAGAGGGCTTGTTCCCGCACGAAAACAGCCAGATGGAAAAGGATGGCCTGGAAGAAGAGCGCCGCCTGATGTACGTGGCCATCACTCGGGCGCGCGAGCGGCTCTATCTGTCGTTCGCGCAGAGCCGCGTGCTGCATGGCCAGATTCGCTACCACATCCGCTCACGCTTCTTCGATGAGCTGCCGGAAGACACATTGAAGTGGCTGACGCCCCAGCAATCGGGCTACACCGCGACGCGTCGTGCGCAAGGCGAAAGCGGCGCGTGGGGCAAAGATTGGTTCAAGCGCCCCGAGCGCGGCGACGAAGACGCCTACACCGGCACGCGCCCCACCGGCGGCATGGACACCGGCAAGAACTACGCCGATGCCAAACGCGCCGAGGCCACGGGCTTCCGTGTCGGCCAGTCGGTGTTCCACAACAAGTTCGGGGAAGGCGTCATCACGACGCTGGAAGGCGAGGGCGCCGAGGCACGCGCTCACATCAAGTTCAACCGCCACGGGGTGAAGGTGCTGGCGTTGGGCATCGCCAAGCTGGACCCGATCAACTGAGCGTCGATCGAGTCCGGGTGCGGGTCAGACCGTCGTGTCGGTGGTCTGGCCTGCGGCCTGCGTCACGTTGAAGCAGCCGCGATACGTCGCGTAGAATGAGCAGTACAGCACCGCCATCACCAGAATCCGGTACGGCGTGGCGATGATCGGGGCGATGTTGTTGGCGCCGCTCGAAGCGAACAGCGCATCGATGAACAGCGGCACCGCAATCAGCAGGATCGCGACCAGCACTCCATACGCGATGAACGCGGCGCGGTTGCGCCACACGGCCATCCAGCTGAAGAACAGCGCCTTGCCGACCGGAATGCCGTGCCACGCCACCAGCAGCGGCGCAAACCAGAACAGCACCGCCACCGGGATATACAGCACCGAGCCCATCACCATCGCCAGGTAGAACTCGCGGATGGCGTCGGTGGTGAGCGGCTTGTCGCTGACCACGGTCATCAGCGTATCGACGTCCACCATCGTCATCAGCACGCCGCTGACCACCAGCACCAGCACGCCATAGATGCCGCCCAGCTTGAGCAGCGCGCGCATCGCATCCTTGCCATACGCACGGAAGCCCGCGATGAGCGAGGCGGGCCCGACGCGCTTGCCCGCCACCGTATCGCGGCACGCCGACATGAACCCCACAAAGATGGCCGGGTTGACCAGCAGAATCGCGAACACGCCCACTGGGGGTGCCAGCAGCATCAGCAGGTTGACGGCAAACAGGTAGATGAACAGCAGCAGCAAGAAACCGATCGGGTTCTTGCGGAACAGCCACGCGCCCTGGCGCAGCCAGACGTAGCCTTGCTTGGCCGGTACTTCAATCAGTTGCATGGTTGAGGGAGGTCCAGAGTCAGGCCGCCTGGGCCCACCCGTTCGCGCAGTACGCGCTCGAAGTGGGTCGGGTCGTGCGGCTTGAGCAGTTCGGCATCGCGCGGCAGGTAGAAATCCCACAGACGCGACACCCAGAAGCGATAGGCCGCGGCACGCAGCATGTCCTGCCAGTGCCGCGCTTCAGCATCGGTGAACGGGCGCACGGCGTGGTAGGCGTGCAGCATCGCCCGTGCCCGCTCGGCATCCAGCACGCCAGTGGCCAGGTCGATGCACCAGTCATTGACGGTCACGGCCACGTCGAAAAGCCACTTGTCGACGCCGGCAAAGTAGAAATCGAAGAAGCCGCCCAGGCGTTCCGGCTGGCCGTCGGTGGCCGGCTCGAACAGCACGTTGTCGCGGAAGAGGTCGCAATGGCACGGGCCTTCAGGCAGCGCGGCGTAGTCGGCGCTGGCGAAGAAGCGTTGCTGATGCGCGAGTTCGCTCTCGAGCAGCGCGCGCGTGTCGCCGTGCACGAAGGGCGCCACGTCGGGCACCACCTCGTTCCACCAGGGCAGGCTGCGCAGGTTCGGCTGGTGACGCGGATAGTCGCGTCCGGCCAGATGCATGCGCGCGAGCATGTCGCCGACGATGGCGCATTCCGACACGGTGGGCGCCAAGTTCGAGCGGCCCGCCAGGCGTGTCACGATGGTTGCCGGCTTGCCGCCCAGCGTGCGCAGGATCTCGCCATCGCGGCCCGGAATCGGCGCCGGCACGCTGATGTCGTGCTGCGCAAGATGCTGCATCAAATACAGATAGAACGGCAGTTGCTCAAGCGTCAGCCGCTCGAACAGCGTGACGACGTATTCGTGCGTCTGCCCGTCCTTCTCCGTGGTCAGGAAGAAGTTGGAGTTCTCGATCCCGGAGGGGATGCCGCGAAATGCGCGCACGGCGCCCACATCGTATTGATCCAGCCAGAGAGCGATCTCGGCATCGGAGACCGGGGTGAAAACAGCCATGCTTCGCAGGTGGGAAACGGGTGGAAGAAAACGCAACCGGCCCGCGATGGAGCCGGCTTGCGGGCGCCGAAGGTGCGGCGCGGGCTTAGAACTTCAGGACGTTGACCGAGGGTACCCGGTCGATGTCGCCGCGCTCACGAATGCGCGGCGAGCTGTCTTCTGGCTTGCTCATGTTGTAGGACGTTCCCATGCCGGATTTGACATGGATGTCCGGTGCCTGGCCTTTCTGAAAGCGGTATTCCTCGACCTGCGTGCCGTCGTTGTCGCGGTAGTCAAAGCTCGGCTTGACGGCTTCATGGTGGATGGCGCCCTTGGTGGGCTTGGCGATCGGCTGGCTGTTGATCGCCTTGACATCGGGCAGGTCCAGGCCGGCGCTGTCCGCCGTCACCTCGGCGTGCGCGGGCAGGGCGAAGCAGAGGGCGGCGCCAGCCAGCAGGCCACCGTGGCGCATCAGACGCGCGACATTGGCGAAGCCGGAGCGGACTGCAGCGGCGGACGGGTGAAGCAGCGAATCCATGATGGACTCCGGCGAGTGATCTGAGACCCTGCATTCTAGCAGTCCAGCCCCCTCGCCATCGTCCGTTCGCATGGCGCCGAATGTCACACCTGCGCTTACAGGTAGAACATCTCTTCCTTGGGCGGAATCGGCGAGGTGCCTTCGCGCTTTTCGTAGAACTCGTAGACGGCATCGAGCGCGTCCTTGGGTTCGTCGACGATGCGCATGATGTCGAGGTCGTGCTCGGCAATCAGGCCCATCGGCAGCAGCGTGAAGCGGAACCAGTCGAGCAGGCCCTTCCAGAAGTGGCTGCCGAACATGACCACCGGCACGCTGCGCGACTTGCCAGTCTGCACGAGCGTGAGCACCTCGGCCAGTTCATCCAGCGTGCCGAATCCGCCGGGCATGACGATGAACGCGTCCGAGTTCTTCACGAAGGTCACCTTGCGCGTGAAGAAATGGCGGAAGCGCATCGAAATGTCCTGATACGGATTGCCTTGCTGTTCATGCGGCAACTCGATGTTCAGCCCGACGCTGGCCGACTTGCCCGCGTGCGCGCCCTTGTTGGCCGCTTCCATGATGCCGGGGCCGCCGCCGGAGATGACGGCGAAGCCTGCGTCCGAGAACAACCGGGCGATTTCGATGGTGCGTTCGTAGTACGGAGAATCCTCGCGCAGGCGCGCGCTGCCGTAGATCGAAACGGCCGGGCGGATCTCCGAGAGGTACTCGGTCGCCTCGATGAACTCTGCCATAATCGTGAACATCTGCCAGGAGGCGCGCGCTTTCTTTGCGGTGGCGCGTTCTTCGTCAGCGAGTGCCCGCAGGCTGGGGATCATCTTGCGATCGGTGCGGCCATGAGCCACGTCGGCTTTGGGCTCGTGTTCAACGCCCACCGTCACGTTGACGTCCATGTCGGCCGTGGTGGCCTGGCGCGCGGGGCTCACCCCCGTCAGTTCAGCCGCGGACACATCTGCAGCCTGCTTTGCCACGCCGCCAGGTGCCGAGCCTTCAGCGGAAGCGCCATTATCGGAAACGCCGTTTGGCGTTCCAGTCACTTTAGAGTCCATGGGAATGTCGGAAAGTCAAGAAACGCTGTTGCTCGTCGATGGCTCGAGTTATCTGTACCGTGCCTATCACGCACTGCCCGACTTGCGAAACGGAGAAGGGTTTCCTACGGGGGCCATCTACGGCATCGTGAACATGCTGCGCAAATTGCGCAACGACTACCCGGCCAAGTATAGCGCCTGCGTTTTCGACGCCAAAGGCAAGACGTTCCGCGACGACCTCTATCCGGCCTACAAGGAGCACCGCGCGCCGATGCCGGACGACCTGCGCGCGCAGATCGAGCCCATCCACGAAGCCGTGCGCGCACTGGGCTGGCCCATCCTGGTGGTGGAGGGCGTGGAGGCCGACGACGTGATCGGCACCCTGGCCGAACGTGCGGCCAAGGAAGGCGTCCGAACCATCGTCTCAACGGGGGATAAGGACCTCGCCCAATTGGTGAATGACCACGTCACCCTGGTCAACACCATGACCAACGAAACGCTCGATCCGGCCGGCGTGCAAGCCAAGTTCGGCGTGCCGCCCGAGCGCATCGTCGATTATCTTTCGCTGATTGGCGATACGGTCGACAACGTGCCGGGCGTGCCGAAAGTGGGACCGAAAACCGCCGTGAAATGGCTGACCGAATTCGGCTCGCTCGACAACGTCATCGCCCGCGCGGGCGAGATCAAGGGCGTGGTGGGCGAGAACCTGCGCAACACGCTCGAATGGCTGCCTAAGGGCCGCGAGCTGCTGACGGTGAAGCTCGATTGCGATCTGTCGAAGGAAGTGCCGACATTTGACGCACTGATCGACGGCGGTGAAGACAAGACCGAACTTGTCGAGTTCTTCTCGCGCTACGGTTTCAAAACGTGGCTGCGCGAGGCCTCGGGCGAGGCGCTGCCTGACACGCGCAGCGTCGGTGCCGCCCGCAAGGCCGCGACGCCCGTGAAGAACTACGCCGGTGAAGCCGCGCAACTGCAGGCCCAGGCCAACCTGTTCGACGTGGAAGCGCCGCCCGACGAGGTCCAGTACGAAACGGTGACCACCGAAGCGCAACTCGAATCGTGGATGCAGCGTCTGGATGAAGTGGACCTCGTCTGCATCGATACGGAGACGACGTCCATCGATCCGATGCTCGCGCAGCTCGTCGGTATCTCGCTGTCGGTCAAGCCGGGCGAGGCGTGCTACATCCCGGTCGCGCATCGCGGGCCGGACGTGGTGGGCCTCGACGCTGCCGCGCAGCTCCCGCGCGACATGGTGCTCGCGCGCATGAAGCTGTGGCTCGAAGATGAATCGCGCAAGAAGGTCGGCCAGCATCTGAAGTACGACGCGCACGTGTTCGCCAACCACGGCATCGCGCTGCGCGGCATCGAGCACGACACGATGCTCGAATCGTACGTGCTGGAATCGCACCGCAATCACGGTATGGACGCGCTGGCCGAGCGGGTGCTGCACCTGAAGACGATTACCTACGAAGCGGTGTGCGGTAAGGGCGCATCGCAGATCGGCTTTGATGAAGTGCCGCTCGATCGCGCGACCGAATACGCGGCCGAAGATGCCGACATTACGCTGCGCCTGCATCGCACGCTGTTTCCCAAAGTGGCCGAAGACGACAAGCTGCGCTACGTCTACGAGCAGATCGAGATGCCGACCTCGATCGTGCTGCAAAAGATGGAGCGCAACGGCGTGCTGGTCGATGGTGATCGCCTGTCCAAGCAGAGCAACGAACTCGGCTTGCGCCTGATCGAGCTTGAAACACAGGCCCACGCGCTGGCCGGTCAGCCGTTCAACCTCAGCTCACCCAAGCAGATCGGCGAGATCTTCTTCAACCAGATGAAGCTGCCGGTTATCAAGAAGACCGCCAGCGGCGCACCGTCGACGGATGAAGAGGTACTGCAGAAGCTGGCCGAAGACTATCCGTTGCCGAAGCTGCTGCTCGACTACCGGGGCTTGGCGAAGCTCAAGTCCACCTACACCGACAAACTGCCGAAGATGGTCAACCCGCGCACCGGCCGGGTCCATACCACCTACGGGCAGGCGACGGCCGTGACGGGGCGCCTGGCCTCGACCGATCCGAACCTGCAGAACATTCCGGTGCGCACGGAAGAAGGGCGGCGCATCCGCGAGGCGTTCATTGCGCCGGAAGGCAGCGCGATTGTCTCGGCCGACTACTCGCAGATCGAACTGCGCATCATGGCCCACCTGTCGCAAGACGAAGGCCTGATGCGTGCGTTCCGCGAAGGTCAGGATGTGCACCGCGCGACGGCCGCCGAGGTGTTCAACGTGACGCCGCTGGAGGTCACGCCCGACCAGCGCCGCGTGGCCAAGGTCATCAACTTCGGCCTGATCTACGGCATGAGCGCGTTCGGGCTGGCCAGCAACCTGGGCATCGGCCGCGACGCCGCCAAGCTCTATATCGACCGCTACTTCGCCCGCTACCCCGGCGCCGCGAGCTACATGGACGAAACCCGCCAGAGCGCGCGCGAACGCGGTTACGTGGAGACCGTCTTCGGCCGCCGCCTGTGGCTGCCCGACATCAACGGCGGCAATGGCCCGCGCCGCCAGGCCGCCGAGCGCGCCGCCATCAACGCGCCCATGCAGGGCACGGCGGCGGACCTGATCAAGCTGTCGATGCTGGCCGTGCAAGGCTGGCTCGAAGCCGAAGCGATGCGCTCGCGCCTGGTCATGCAGGTACACGATGAGCTGGTGCTGGAAGTCCCGCAGGCCGAACTGGCCGTGGTGCGTGAGCGCCTGCCAGAACTGATGTGCGGCGTAGCGACGCTGCGTGTGCCGCTGGTGGCCGAGGTTGGTGTGGGCGCCAACTGGGAAGAAGCACACTGAGCAACGCTTCGCGGCGCGCGCCACAAGCCATGGCGCGGGTTTGTCTGCCGCGGCAGCCTGTGGAAGCCCGTGGCATGCGGTTGTCATGATTCGCCATATCCATACGCTTGGGGTTGCGGCGGGTTTTGCGTTGCAGCAGACTGCACCTGACAGATCACGTGATCGAAAAGATTCAACGGCTCAGGGAGAAGCACATGGCAGGGCAAGCGAACGGCGCAACGGCTACGAACGGGCCGCGCATTGTGGTGGTCGGCGGAGGCGCCGGCGGTTTGGAGCTCGCAACGCGGCTGGGCGACAAGCTCGGCAAGCGCGATGCGGCACACGTCGTTCTGGTCGACCGCAACCCCACCCATATCTGGAAACCGCTGCTGCACGAAGTGGCTGCAGGCAGCATGGATCCGAATACACATCAGCTCGAATACGCGGCTCAGGCGCGCTGGCACGGCTTCGAATTCCAGCAGGGCGAACTGAAGGGCCTCGATCGCGCGGCCAAGACCATCCTCGTATCCGGCTGCGTGGATGCGGACGGCACGGAGGTGTTGCCCGAGCGTGCGATCCCGTATGACACGTTGATCCTGTCCATCGGCAGCGTGACCCATTTCTTCGGCGTGCCCGGCACTGCGGAGCACGCCATCGCACTCGACACCGCATGGCAGGCCGAGCGCTTTCGTCGCAGGCTCATCGCTGCGTGCATGCGCGCGCAGAACGGTGTCGGCGATGCCCGCCCGCAGGTAGACATCGCCATCGTCGGTGCGGGCGCGACCGGTGTGGAGTTGTCGGCCGAACTGCGCAACACGGCCCACGTGCTGGCGGCCTATGGCCTGCACAAGATGGACCCGCGCCACGACATCCGCATCCATCTGATCGAGGGCGGCCCGCGCATCCTGCCGGTGCTCAAGGAGCGTATTTCTGCCGCAACGACCGGGCTGCTGCACAAGCTCGACGTCGACGTCATCACCAGCGAGCGCGTGACGGAAGTCACCGCCAACGCCGTCAATACCGCCAGCGGCAAATCCATTCCGGCGGATCTGACCGTGTGGGCCGCCGGCATTCGTGCGCCGTCGGTGCTGGGCGAGTTGGGGCTGCCCGTCAACAAGCTGGGTCAGGTGGTGGTTTCGCGCACGCTGCAGGTGGAAGGCGAGGATTCGATTTACGCTTTTGGAGACTGCGCCAGCTGCCCGTGGCCCGAGGCCTCGACCAGCGTGCCGCCGCGTGCGCAGGCCGCGCACCAGCAGGCGACCTATCTGTACGACGCGCTGCGTGCGCGCATGGACGGCAAGCCTGTACAGCCGTTCGCCTTCAAGGATCTGGGCTCGCTGGTGTCGCTCGGCCACTTCAGCGCGGTCGGCAGCCTCATGGGCGGCCTCATTGGCGGGTCGATGTTCATTGAAGGCCTGATGGCGCGGCTGATGTACACCTCGCTGTATCGCATGCACGTGCTGGCACTGCACGGCTGGGTGCGCATGGCGCTCGATACGGTCACGCACTGGCTGCGCAGCAAGACGAATCCGCGGGTCAAGCTGCACTAGCGGTTGAGGTCGGATACCTGGCTCGGCAGCGATGCATTCCCTTCGGTAGACTAGCCGCTTCGTTCACCGTAACCGCCCCGAGAATGCGAGGAGAGTGCGATGCAGCAGCTTGATGCAGAAGTGGAGAGTCTGGTACCCGGCCGCAGCTTCGATCGGCGCGGTTTCATGAAGACGGCATTGGGGTCGGCCTTTGCGGCGGCGGTGCTGCCGGTGTCGGCGCAGACCATCCACACCGACTTTAACGGGCTGACGGCGGGCGAGGTGATTGTGCCCGTGGGCGACTTCAAGATGCCTGCCTATCGCGCCCAGCCCGAAGGCAAGACCAGGCTGCCCGTGGTCATTGTCGTGAGCGAGATCTTCGGTGTGCACGAGTACATCGCCGATATCTGCCGGCGCTTCGCCAAGCTCGGCTACCTGGCGATCGCGCCGGAGCTGTTCGTGCGCCAGGGCGATCCGCGCGCCTACGGCACGATCCAGGAGGCCGTCGCCAACGTGGTGTCCAAGGTATCGGACGCGCAGGTGGCGGGCGATCTGGACGCCACGGTGGCGTGGGCCAAGGAGAACGGTGGCGATGCGGCGCGCATTGGTATCACCGGTTTCTGCTGGGGCGGGCGTCATGTCTGGCTGGCCGCCGAGCGCAACCCCGGCATCAAGGCAGCGGTGGTCTGGTACGGACCGCTCAACAGCAATTCCACGCCGTTGCAGCCTGTTTCGCCGATCGACAAGGTGGACGAGCTCAAGGCGCCGGTGCTGGGCCTGTATGGCGCGAAGGACACCGTGATCACGGAAGACGCACGCAATGCCCTGAAAACAGCGTTGGAAAAATCCAAGAACCCGAAGGCGCACGCATCACGCATCATCGTGTACCCGAATTCGGGCCACGCCTTCCACGCCGACTACCGCCCAAGCTATGTGAAGGCTGACGCGGAAGACGGCTGGAAGAAGTGCCTCGCCTGGTTCAAGGATCACGGCGTCGAATAGCACCGCAACACCCAGCGCGAAAGGCCCCACACGTGGGCCTTTTTCTTTGGCCGCCACTGGCAAAGGTTGATAAAGCGGCATACAATTCGCCCTTCTTGCAACTCTGTTGCGTTTATTGGCCTGCGCCGCATGACCTTCGATACCACCCTGTTAGGCATTCTCCTGGCCACCGCGCTGTCTGGCGTTGGCAGCATGGCGGGCGCCGCCGCGCTGTCATTGACGGTGCTCTCGCGTGTGGTGGATCGCATGGTCAGCTTTTCCGTGGGCGTGCTGCTGGCCACGTCGCTGCTGCACTCGCTGCCGGAGGCCTTCGAAGCGCATCAGGGTGTCGAGCCCAATGCGCATGCGCTGTTTGCCACGCTGCTGGCGGGCCTGCTGGGTTTCTTCCTGCTCGAGAAGATCTCGCTGATCCGCCACTCGCACCACCACGAGGGCGACGGGCATGGCCACCACCACGGCCATGATCGGCAAGAAGCCGGCCGCAGCGGCATGATGATCCTGGTGGGCGACGGGCTGCACAATTTTTCCGATGGCATCGTCATTGCGGCTGCGTTCCTGGCCGACACGAAAGTCGGCATCGTCACCGCGCTGGCCATTGCGGCGCACGAAATCCCGCAGGAAATCGGCGATTTCATGGTGCTGCTCAATGCAGGCTTCTCCAAGACGCGTGCGTTTGTCTACAACCTGATCTGCAGCGTCTGCGCGCTGGTGGGCGCGGTGCTCGGCTACTACCTGCTGGATCGCCTGACGTCGTGGATTCCGTACGTGCTCGTGGTCGCCTCCAGCAGCTTCATCTACATCGCCGTGTGCGATCTGATGCCGCAGATGAAGCGCCGGCCGCGTAAGCAGGAATCTGCTATCCAGGTTGCGCTGATTGCGGCGGGTGTGCTGATGATCTTCCTGTTGACCAACGGCCTGCACGGTCACGCGCACTGACGCATCGCATTGCTCAACGAAAAAGCCCGGTCGATACCGGGCTTTTTGCTGTAGGCGAGGTCTGCGGGTTACGGATTCGGCCCCGTGGCCACCGGGCGCGACGGATCGCTGCACCACTCGCTCCATGAGCCGGCGTAGAGCGCGGCGCCCGTCAGCCCGGCGATCTCCATGGCCAGGGCGTTGTGGCAGGCGGTCACGCCAGAGCCGCATTGCAGCATCGCGTCTTGCGGCTGGGCGCCGGCCAGCACGGCAGCAAAGTCCGCGCGCAACTGATCGGCCGGCTTGAAGGTGCCGTCGGCCTGCAGGTTGTCGCGGAAGAAGCGGTTGCGTGCGCCGGGGATGTGCCCGCCGACGGGGTCGAGCGTTTCGTTTTCGCCGCGGTAGCGGTCGGGCGCGCGGGCGTCGATGATGGGCTTGTCGGCGTGGCCGAGGTACTTCTGCACCAAATCGGCCGTCACCATTTGCACGAGCGACGGTTTGCGGGTGATGTTGCCCGGGGTGGCGTTGAGCTGCGGCTCTTCCGGCACGACGTTGTCGACCGGGAAGTGTGCGGTTTCCCAGGCCTGCAGGCCGCCATCGAGCACGGCCACATCGGCATGGCCAACCCAGCGCAGCAGCCACCACAGGCGCGCGGCGTACATGCTCCCCTGGCGGTCGTAGGCGACAACCTGCGAATCGTCATTCACGCCCAACGCCTGCAGGCGTGCGACCAGTGCTTCCGCATCCGGCAGGGGGTGGCGCCCGTTCGTGCCGGTCTTCGGACCGGACAGCTCGTTGTCGAGGTGCATGTAGAACGCACCGGGAATATGGTTGGCGTGATACGCATCGCGCCCGGCGGCAGGGTTGGCGAGGTCGAAGCTGCAATCGATGACAACCACGCTTTCCGGCGCGCTTTGCTGCAGCGCGGCCAATTGCGGCGCGGTGATGAGGGTGGCGTAGCGAGCGCGTTCGCTCATGGCGGCAATCTCCAATCAAACTTCCGGATGAATCTCGGCTTCCGGGCCGGACACGGCGGTCTGCGGCGTCGGATGCTCGGCGCCCGACTGACGGGCGCGCATGACCGTGGTCACGATGCCGCTGCCGATGATGAGCGCCATGCCCGCCCACGACAGCGCATTCAGGTGATCATTCCAGAGCAACATACCCCAGCCGCTCGCAAAGACGATGCCGGTGTATTGCAGGTTGGCCGTCAGCAACGTGTTGCCGCGCTTGTAGGCGCGCGTCATGGCGGTCTGGCCCAGCGTAGCCAGAAGCCCGACCGCCAGCAACAGGCCGGCGGTGTGCCACGTATGCGGCTGCGCGCCGCCGATCAGCATCCACACGCCGCCGGCAATCGCACTGACGAACGAAAAGTAGAACACGATGCGCGCCTCGTTCTCGCCCAGGTCGCCCAATTGGCGGACCTCCACATAGGCGAGGGCCGTGAACACGCCCGACACCAGCCCGACCATGCCGCCGGCAAGCTGCGATGAACCCACGCCCACACTCGGCTGCAACAGGCATATCACGCCCACGAACGACATCAGGATCGCCGCCACCATCTTCCTGTCGGCGCCACCGGCCTTACCGGCCAGCGCGGCGCCTGCACCGATGATCAGCGCAATCCACACTGGCGACATGTAGTTCAGCGTCATGGCCGTCGCCAGCGGCAGCAGGCTGATCGACGTGAACCACAGCAGCAGCGACGTCACCCCGAACACGCTGCGCTTGATGTGCGACGTGAGATATGGCGTGCGGATGCCCGCGCCCGTCTTGGCGAGGATGGCACCCATCACGATCATGCCGATCACGCTGCGGTAGAAGACGATTTCGCCCGTGCTGTAGTGCGCCGAGGCGAGCTTCACGCACACGCCCATCGCCGAGAAGGCGAATGCGGCGAGGATCATCCACAGCGACTGGCGGGAGGAGCTGTCGGCCGTTGGGGCGGCGTTCTGGACAGCGGTCGTGGTATCGGCGGGCATGGCGAGGGGAGGGCGAAAAAAAACGGCGCAGGCTGCGTGACCTGCACCGTTCGTATTGTGACGCGGAAGGCGGCGGATGCCTACCTTCGGTGGCCGCTTAATACTTCATGACGCGTCGATACCACTCGTGGAAGTGCTGCATGCCGTCTTCCATGGGCGACTGGTATGGGCCGACTTCGCTTGTGCCGCGCTTGAGCAGGGCGAGGCGCCCAGCGTCCATGCGCTCAGCGATCTCGTCATCTTCGATGCACGTTTCCATATAGGCGGCGCGCTCGGCTTCAACGAATTCGCGCTCGAACAGGACGATTTCTTCCGGGTAGTAGAACTCGACCACGTTGCGTGTCTTGGTCGGGCCCAGCGGATGCAGCGTCGAGACCACCAGCACGTTCGGATACCACTCGACCATTACGTTCGGGTAGTACGTCAGCCACACCGCGCCGTACTTGGGCATTTCGCCGTTGTTGAAGCGCAGCACGGCGTCGTGCCACTTCTGGTACGCCGGCGTGCCCGGTTTGCGCAAATTGGCGTGGATGCCGACCGTCTGCACGCTGTGCCACTCGCCGAATTCCCATTCCAGGTCGTCACACGAGACGAACTGGCCGAGCCCAGGGTGGAAGGGCACGACGTGGTAGTCCTCGAGGTACACCTCGATGAAGGTCTTCCAGTTGTAGTTGCAGTCGTGCACCTCGACGTGGTCGAGCATGTAGCCGGAGAAATCGAGATCGCGCGCCACGCCCAGGCGGGCGAGGTCGTTGCGCACGTCGCGCTTGCCCTCGAACAGCAGCCCGTTCCAGTTCTGCAGCGGCGAGCGCGACAGGTGTGCGCACGGCTGTTTCTCGAAGTGCGGCGCGCCCAGCAGGTCACCTTTGAGGTCGTACGTCCAGCGGTGCAGCGGGCAGACGATGTTCTGGGCGTTGCCGCGCCCATTGAGCATGATCGCCTGGCGATGCCGGCATACGTTGGAAAGCAGTTCGACGCCGTTCGGGTTGCGTACCAGCACGCGGCCTTCGGCCTCGGCGGCAAGCGTGTGATAGTCGCCAACTTCGGGGACCATCAGCTCATGGCCGACGTAACCCGGGCCATGCTTGAACAGACGTTCGATTTCAGTTTGATACAGCGCCTCGTCGAAGTAAGCAGAGACGGGCAGCTGGGTTTCAGACGGCACCAGGTTCAGTGCGGCGCTGAGATTGGACATTATCCCCACTCCCAATAACGGTGAAAGTAGTGAACAACCCAACCATCGAAAGATTCGACGAAAAATTCGATTTGGGAAAGGACGCCATCGGCAGGTGGCCTAGGGTCTGTTGATATGGGAAACGAGCGTCTGAGGCCCCCGCTTGGGCCAACGACCATACGTTTTATGGGCCAACAGACCCAAACCATCGTACGGAACGGCGTAGCACCGGCCCGGCCTTTGGAGGAAAGGGGGCGATTGTACCCCAGGGGAATTGATAAGTCCCTGATTTTCGTCATCTTTCAGCCGTTGACCAGCCGACACCGCGCCGGACGGCGCCACGCCTCGGAACCCTGAACCAACCTCCCCGCACCGGACGCCATGTGCGCAGAGCGCACGCGGAATTGCCGTAAAATGCCGGATTGTCCTTTTCTGATTCGCAATCGGCATGCCCCGTGCCTCAAACGACGCCCCGACTGGCGCGTCCACTCCTTCCGCCACGCCGGCTTCATACGAAGCGGCCATGGCCGAGCTCGAAACCCTTGTCGCCAGCATGGAATCCGGTGAGTTGCCGCTGGAGGCCTCGCTTGCGGCGTATCGACGCGGGGCCGAGCTGGTCAAGTACTGCCAGCAGGTGCTGGAGCGTGTGGAGCAGCAGGTGCGTGTGCTCGACGGCGATGCCCTGAAGCCGCTGTCCGACGATACCGGTACCAACGAGCAGGGCGACGCATGAGCGCGCCTGCCCAATTCGCCCCATGGATGGCGTCGGTCGTTGCACGCACGGAAACCGCGCTCGAACGCGCATTGCCGGCCGAAAGCGTCTCGCCGCAACGCCTGCATGCCGCCATGCGCTATGCCACGCTGGGCGCCGGCAAGCGCGTGCGCCCGCTGCTGACGCATGCCGCCGGTGCGCTGGGCGATGCGTCGCCTGAGGCACTCGATGGCGTGAGCTGCGCGGTGGAGATGATCCACGCCTATTCGCTTGTCCACGACGACATGCCCTGCATGGACGACGACGACCTGCGGCGTGGCCGCCCGACCGTGCATCGCGCCTATGATGAAGCGACGGCTCTGCTGGTCGGCGACGCCTTGCAGACGCAGGCGTTCATCGTGCTGGCCGAGCTGGGCGCGGTGAGCCCTGCAACCCGCGCGGTGCTGGTGGGTGAGTTGGCGCACGCCTCCGGCTCACTGGGCATGGCGGGTGGTCAGGCGATCGATCTACAAAGCGTTGGCATTGCCTTGTCGCAAGATGCACTGGAAGCGATGCACCGCATGAAGACCGGCGCGCTGCTGCGGGCAAGCCTGCGGATGGGCGCGCTCTGTGCTGGAGTGAATGCCGCTGCGCTGGAGCAGGTGGATGCCTATGCGGGCGCGGTCGGCCTGGCGTTCCAAGTGGTCGACGACATCCTCGACGTGACGGCCGATACCGCCACGCTGGGCAAGACCGCCGGCAAGGACGAGGCCAACGACAAACCCACCTACGTGTCCATCCTCGGGCTGGACAAGGCGCGGGCGCTGGCTGATGAGCTGCACGCTGCAGCGGGCGCGGCGGTTTCACAGCTTGCCCAGGAGTTGGGCGAAGCGCGCACTGTCCGGTTGGCCGAGATGGCCGACCTGATCGTGCGGCGTAGCCACTGAACAACATTGCGCTGGGGTAGAGCCCAACGCCCAATGCCAAAAAACGCGCCTGAGCGGCGGTCCCACATGACGTACGAACTTCTCAACACCATCGACGATCCGGCCGACCTGCGCCGCCTGGACCGCCGCCAGCTCGAGCCTCTGGCCAGCGAGCTGCGCGCCTTCGTGCTCGATTCCGTCTCGCAGACGGGCGGCCACCTGTCGTCGAACCTCGGCACGGTCGAGCTGACCATCGCGCTGCACTACGTTTTCAACACGCCCGAAGACCGCATCGTGTGGGACGTGGGCCATCAGAGCTATCCGCACAAGATCCTTACCGGGCGCCGTGACCAGATGGGCACGTTGCGCCAGTTGGACGGCATCTCGGGCTTCCCGCGCCGCAGCGAGAGTCCGTACGACACGTTCGGCACGGCGCATTCGTCCACGTCGATTTCGGCTGCGCTGGGCATGGCTCTGGGCGCCAAGACCAACGGGGAAGACCGCGTCGCCATTGCCGTCATCGGCGACGGCGCCATGAGCGCCGGCATGGCGTTCGAGGCGATGAACAACGCGGGGGTCTATAAAGACCTGCCGTTGGTCGTGGTGCTGAACGACAACGACATGTCGATCTCGCCGCCGGTGGGGGCGCTCAATCGCTATCTGGCGCGCCTGATGAGCGGCCAGTTCTACGCGGCCACCAAGAAGGGCGTGGAAAAGCTGTTGTCGGTGGCGCCGCCGGTACTCGAATTTGCCAAGCGCTTTGAGGAGCACACCAAGGGCATGTTCGTGCCGGCCACGATGTTCGAGGAGTTCGGCTTCAACTACATCGGGCCGATCGATGGCCACGATCTCGAATCGCTCGTGCCGACGCTGCAGAACATCCGCAAGCGCGCGTTGGAAGGCGGCGGCCCGCAGTTCCTGCACGTGGTCACCAAGAAGGGCCAGGGCTACAAGCTGGCCGAGGCCGACCCGATCCTCTATCACGGCCCCGGCAAGTTCAATCCGCAGGAAGGCATCAAGCCTTCCGGCCGTCCGGCCAAGGTGACGTACACGCAGGTGTTCGGCCAATGGCTGTGCGACATGGCTGCGGCGGACAAACGCCTGGTCGGCATCACGCCGGCCATGCGCGAGGGCTCGGGCATGGTCGAGTTCGAGCAGCGCTTTCCCGATCGCTACTACGACGTGGGCATCGCCGAGCAGCATGCCGTGACGTTTGCGGGCGGTCTGGCGTGCGAGGGCCTGAAGCCCGTCGTCGCCATCTATTCGACGTTTCTGCAGCGCGGCTACGACCAGTTGATCCATGACGTGGCGCTGCAGAACCTGCCCGTGGTGTTTGCGCTAGATCGTGCTGGCCTAGTCGGAGCGGACGGTGCGACGCACGCCGGCGCATACGACATTGCGTACCTGCGCTGCATCCCCAACATGATGGTGATGACGCCGGCCGACGAGAACGAATGCCGCCAGCTTTTGAGCACGGCCTTCGCCCAGGATTGCCCGACGGCGGTGCGCTATCCGCGTGGCGCGGGCACGGGCGTGGCGGTGCAGCCGACGCTGGAGCCGCTGCCGTTGGGCAAGGCCGAAGTGCGGCGCGCATCGACGGCACCGGCCGGCCAGCGCGTGGCGATCCTGGCGTTCGGCTCGATGGTGGCCCCTGCCACGGCCGCTGCGGAACGCCTGGACGCGACTATCGTCAACATGCGCTTCGTCAAGCCGCTCGACGTGGCATGCGTGCTGGAGATGGCGCGCACGCACGACTACGTGGTCACGGTGGAAGAGGGCTGCGTGATGGGGGGAGCCGGCAGTGCCTGCCTGGAAGCGCTGGCCGCGGTGGGTGTGGCAACACCTGTGCTGCAATTGGGTCTGCCTGACCGCTTTGTGGACCACGGCGACCATGCCGCGCTGCTGGCGCAATGCGGGCTGGACGCCAATGGCATTCTCGCTTCCATCCGGGAACGTTTTGCCGTGCAGCCGCGGGCCGCGACGCCGCGTGTGGCCTGAGCTGCCTGCGGCGATAGGAAGAATCAATCACCCGTATTGCGTCTGCGGGTTTGAGTAGTTGACTGCAGAGGTAGGAAATTTCCCTTACACTCCGCAGTCCAATTTGTGAATTGTGTGCGCAGTCGCGGGATGGGTTGAGTCGATCACTTGAGGGGTGGTCACTCTCAGCCAGGTTCCGCGGTTTCACACTCGTTGCGTTCCGGTCGACTGCGATGGCCGGGCGACCGTAAAGGAAACCGATCATGAACGATATGAACCCGGCCTTCGCGATGCCGGACGTGCAGTCCAGCCACGATACCCGCCAGATTCCCATCCAACGCGTGGGCGTGCGCGGCGTGCGCTACCCGATGTCGCTGCAGACCCCGTCGGGCGTGCAGAACACTGTGGGCACGTACAACCTCGATGTGCATCTCCCGTCCGACCAGAAGGGCACGCACATGTCGCGCTTCGTCGCGCTGCTCGAAGAAGAGCGCGAACCGCTGAACCTGGCGCAATTCCAGCTCCTCCTGGAAAAGATGCTGGAGAAGCTCGAAGCCGACGCCGGCCGCATTGAAGTCCACTTCCCGTATTTCGTCAGCAAGACGGCCCCGGTGTCGGGCGTGCAGTCGCTGATGGACTATGAAGTGACGATGATCGGCGAAGTGCGCGACGGCCACACCAAGGTTCGCGTCAAGGCGCTGGTGCCGGTGACGAGCCTGTGCCCGTGCTCGAAGAAGATTTCGGAATACGGCGCACATAACCAGCGCTCGCACATCACGATCGACGCCGAGCTGGCGGCCGATACGCCGGTCGAATCGCTGATCCGCATGGCCGAAGAAGAAGCTTCGTGCGAACTGTGGGGCCTGCTCAAGCGCCCGGACGAGAAGTTCGTGACCGAGCGTGCGTACGAAAACCCGAAGTTCGTGGAAGACCTGGTGCGCGACATCGCCATGCGCCTGAACCAGGACGACCGCATCGTCGCCTACACGCTGGAAGCCGAGAACTTCGAATCGATCCACAACCACAGCGCGTATGCGCTGATCGAGCGCGACAAGCGCCTCGACAAGTAATCGACATGGCAGTAAAGAAAAAACCGCTCAAATGAGCGGTTTTTTTATGCCTGTTGGATACGAATGTCTTCGAGATCCCAGCGCGGTGTGACGCCGTACCCGTAGCCGTCCTGCACCTGCGTCGGGTCTGCCTGCAGCCGCATCGCGCCGGCAAAGGCGATCATCGCGCCGTTGTCGGTGCAGAACTGCAGGTCGGGGTAGTAGACGCGCAGGCCGCGCTTCTTGCCTTCGGCGTTAAGGCCTTCGCGCAACTGGCGGTTGGCGCCCACGCCGCCTGCCACGACGATGCGCGTGAGGCCGTGCTCGCGCGCGGCACGCAACGTCTTCTTGACGAGCACTTCGACGATGGCGTCGACGAATGCGCGGGCCAAATCGGCACGCGGCTGATGGCAGGTCTCGCTGTCGGTCAGGTTGAGCTTGCGCACCTGCGTGAGTACCGCCGTTTTCAAGCCCGCGAACGAGAAATCGAAATTGCCCGAATGCAGCATCGGCCGGGGCAGGTCGAACACGCCGGGGTTGCCGAACTCGGCCAGGCGCGAGACGGCAGGGCCACCGGGGTAGCCCAAGCCGAGCAGCTTGGCGGTCTTGTCGAAGGCTTCACCGGCAGCATCGTCGAGCGTTTCGCCGAGCAGCGTGTACTGGCCGACGCCATCCACGCGCATCAGTTGCGTGTGCCCGCCCGAGACGAGCAGCGCCAGAAACGGAAACTCAGGCCGATCCGCCTCCAGCAGCGGCGAGAGCAGATGCCCTTCCAGGTGGTGCACCCCCACCAGCGGCTTGCCCAGGGCAAACGCCAGCGCATTCGCCACCGAGGCGCCGACTAGCAGCGCGCCAGCCAACCCCGGGCCTTTCGTATAGGCGATGGCGTCGATGTCCGCGCGCCTGGCGCCAGCCTTGCCGAGCACCTCTTCCAGCAGCGGGATCACGCGGCGGATGTGGTCGCGCGAGGCCAGCTCGGGTACCACGCCGCCGTATTCCCGGTGCATGGCGATCTGCGAATACAGCGCATGCGCGCGCAGGCCGGCATCGGTGTCATACAGCGCGACACCGGTTTCGTCACAGGAAGATTCGATGCCGAGGACCAGCATGGCGAGTGAGGGAAGAAATCCGTAGGAAGGCGCCGAAGATAGCACAAGCTAAAATACGCGGTTTTCAAGCATAGACAGAGGCGGCGCGACGATCATGATGCGGTGCGATGTAGCGGTGATCGGCGCGGGCGCGGCCGGGATGATGTGCGCGGCGGTGGCCGGGCAGCGTGGAGCGCGCGTGGTGCTGATCGACCACGCGACCAAGCTGGCCGAGAAGATCCGCATCTCCGGCGGCGGGCGGTGCAACTTCACCAACGTCAATGCGGCGCCGGCCAACTACCTGTCGAACAACCCGCATTTCTGCCGCTCGGCGTTGGCGCGGTACACGGCGCAGGATTTCATCAGCCTTGTCTCCAGCTACCGCATTCCGTATCACGAGAAGCACAAGGGGCAGCTCTTCTGCGATGACAGCGCGGAAGACATCATCCGCATGCTCGAAGCCGAGTGCGAGAAGGGCAACGTCATCTGGCGTACTGGCTGCACCATCGCAGAAGTGGGCAAGGACGGCGATGCGTATCGCCTGTCGACCAGCGCGGGCGAGATCGTCGCCGACAAGCTGGTGATTGCTACGGGCGGCCTGTCGATCCCCAAGATCGGCGCGACGGATTTTGGCTATCGGATTGCGCGGCAGTTCGGGCTGAAGATTGTCGAGACGCACCCGGCGCTGGTGCCGCTCACGTTCAACGCTGAGCATTGGGCGCCGTTCTCGGCGCTGTCTGGGGTCTCGATGGAAGTGGATGTGACCGTGGCGCAGCCTGCGGGCAAGGGTGGCAAGAAGGGCGGCGCCACGACCTTCCGCGAGGATTTGCTGCTCACGCATCGTGGGCTGTCTGGTCCGGCGGTGCTGCAGATCTCCAGCTTCTGGAATTCGGGCCAGCCGCTCGCCATTGACCTGCTGCCGGACACCGACGCCGCGCAATGGCTGTGCGATGAGAAATCCGGCTCGCGCAAGCAACTCGGGACGGTGCTGGCGCAGCGGCTGCCGGAACGCGTCGCGCAAGCCTGGTGCGCCACGCACGGCGCCAATCCGCACGCGCCGATTGCCGAGCTGCAGGACAAGCTGCTGCGTGCGATCGGCGGCGCACTTAACCGCTGGGAGCTGACGCCGTCGGGCAGCGAGGGCTATCGCAAGGCGGAAGTCACGCGTGGCGGGGTCGATACGCGCGCGCTGTCGTCGGCCACCATGGAGGCGCAGAGTGCGCCTGGCCTGTACTTCATCGGCGAGGTGGTCGATGTGACGGGGTGGCTCGGCGGTTACAACTTCCAGTGGGCATGGGCCTCGGGCGTTGCGGCGGGGGAGGCAGCGTCCGCCCGCTGACTCCGTCGATTGGGGCAAGAACCGCCTTGGTTCTGTGCTACGATCAGCGATCCACTTTTTCAAGTTTGCAACCCGCTGGGCCAGCCGCTCGAGCGGGTTTTGCCGTTTATCGGAGTTTGGAATGTCGTTGAAAGCGCAGATCACGGAAGACATGAAGGCCGCCATGCGCGCCAAGGAAATGGATCGTCTGGGCACGATCCGCCTGCTGCAGGCCGCCATCAAGCAGCGCGAGGTGGATGAGCGCATCGAGCTGGATGACGCTGCCGTGCTGGCCGTGGTCGACAAGATGATCAAGCAGCGCAAGGACTCCATCACCGCATTCCAGCAAGCCAGCCGCGAAGATCTGGCCGCCAAGGAAGCGGCTGAGATTGCCGTGTTGCAGGTCTACATGCCCGCGCAGCTGTCGGAAGCCGAAGTCGACGCCGCCGTGCGCGACGCCGTGGCCAAGGCTGGCGCTGCCGGCCCACAGGACATGGGCAAGGTCATGGGCATCCTCAAGCCGGCACTGGCTGGCCGCGCTGACATGACGCAAGTCTCGGCCCGCGTAAAGGCAGCCCTGACCGGCGCCTGATCCCCTTCACACCCGCAACACCCAAGGGGCACACCCCGCGTGATCCCGCAGCCGTTCATTGACGACCTGCTCAACCGCGTCGACATCGTCGACGTGGTGGGCCGCTACGTGCAGTTGAAGAAGGGCGGCGCCAACTTCATGGGGCTGTGCCCGTTCCATAACGAGAAGTCGCCGTCGTTCTCGGTGTCGCCCACCAAGCAGTTCTATCACTGCTTTGGCTGTGGCGCGCACGGCTCGGCCATCGGCTTCCTGATGGAGTTTTCCGGGCTGTCGTATGTCGAGGCCATCAAAGACCTCGCGCAGTCCGTCGGCATGGTGGTGCCGGAGGAGCGCGGCAGCTTGCCGCCCGCCGCCCGTGCCGAGCAGCAAGCCAAGACCGTCGCACTTGGCGACGTCATGGCCCGCGCCTGCGAGCACTATCGCAAGCAGCTGCGCAGTGCCCCCAATGCCATCCAGTACCTGAAGGGCCGCGGCCTGACCGGCGAGATCGCCGCGCACTTCGGCCTCGGCTATGCGCCCGACGACTGGCAATCGCTCGAGACCGTATTCGGTCCGTATCGCGAGGACACCACCGCCGGGCCGCTCATCGAAGCTGGCCTCGTCATCGAAAGCGAAAAGACCGGCGCCGACGGCTCGCACCGCCGCTACGACCGCTTCCGCGATCGCATCATGTTCCCCATCCGCAATACCAAGGGGGTGGTGATTGGCTTCGGCGGCCGGGTGCTGGGGCAGGGCGAGCCCAAATACCTCAACTCCCCCGAGACGCCGCTGTTCAGCAAGGGCACCGAGTTGTACGGCCTGTTCGAGGCGCGCACCGCCATCCGCGAATTCGACTACGTGCTGGTCGTGGAAGGCTACATGGACGTCGTCGCGCTGGCCCAGCTCGGGTTTGCCAACGCCGTCGCCACGCTGGGCACAGCCTGCACGCCGGTCCACGTGCAGAAGCTGCTGCGGCAGGTCGATACCGTCATCTTTTCGTTCGACGGGGATTCCGCCGGGCGTCGCGCCGCACGCCGCGCGCTGGAAGCCTGTCTGCCGCACGCCACCGACAACAAGACGATCAAGTTCCTGTTCCTGCCGTCTGAGCACGATCCGGACAGCTTCGTCCGGGAAGAGGGCACCGAAGCCTTCGCCCGCGAAGTGCACAACGCGATGCCGCTGTCGCGCTTCCTGCTGCAGGCCGTGTCCGAAGATCTCGACCTGCGCCAGCCCGAAGGCCGCGCCCGCGCTCAATACGAAGCCAAGCCGCTGCTGACCGCCATGCCCGCCGGTGGCCTGCGCCTGCAGATCGTGCGGGGGCTGGCCGACATGACCGGCACCACGCCCGCCGACATCGAAGCGCTGTGCGGCCTGCGCAGCGACCCCGCCCAGGCCGGCCGCATGACACAGAAGCGCCCGCGTGTGGCGCGCACCGCACCGACAGCGCTGGAGCAAAAGGTGCTCCGCCTGCTGATGCGCTATCCCGCGCTGGCCGCCCGGCTCGATGCCGACGCGCGCGCGCAGTTGACTGCGCCCCAATTGCCCCAAGGTGAGGTATTGGCGGGGCTGCTGGCCGAATGCGATGCTGTGGGCCCTGAAGTGCACTTCGGCGCCTTTGTCGAGCGCTTGGGCCAGACGCCGTATGCCGAAGCCTTCGCGGGGTTGCGTACCGCCGTGCTTCAGGACGATATCGAGCTGGAGCCGGCCACATCCGAATTCGATACCGCCGTGCAAAAGATGCTCGCCGAGCCGCTCAAGCGGGAGCTGGAGATGCTGCAGCGCAAGATGGAAGCTGGTCACGCCAGCAACGATGACAAGGAACGCATGCGCTGGCTGGTCGGCGAAATCAGTCGCCGTCGGCAACTGGTGTAGCGCTTGCGCCGCAGCACACAGCATCAAGCGGGGCGGGTAATTGCGGTTAGCCCCTTGATTTTTCAGGCGAAAACCCGATTTTCGTTTAGACCGGCTGGGTCTGGCGTGCTAGAATAGCCGGTTTGGATTGCAAGTCCTTTTTCCCATTTTTGGGGGAGTGAGCGTGCCCATGGTGAAGGTGAAGACCTCCGCGAAGGCCGGTTCCAAGGCCAGTCCTGCTTCTGTTTCTGCCACGCGAATCTCATCGGCGCGCGGCTCGGGAGGAGGAAAGACCACAGCGGGAACGGCGAAAGTCGCGAATGGTCGGAGCCATATGGGGCAGGCAGGATCGACAGGAATCAAGGCCACTGCACCGGCAAAGACGGGGAAAGCCCAGCCGCGCCAGTCCGCCGAGGTCACCGTCGCTGCCACGCCGGCCAAGCCGGCAGCGCGCACAAAGGACACGATTCAATCTTCAACCTCAGGCAAGGTCTCGACGTCGATGAGCACGAGCGCCAGACCTGGCGGCACAGCCGCTTCCGTCGCACTCAAAGGCAAGACAACCACCGTGGCGAAATCGAAAGTTACCGAAGTCGAGAGCAAGCAGACCACTGCCAGCGCAAGCGCAACCAAGACGGGTACCGCTCGTACCAGCTCCGCAAAGCCAACCAAGGCAACCGCGGAAGACACCAAGCGCACCGCCCAGGCAGCGGCCACCCCTACAACTCCTCCTGCGGCCCACGCCGCGGCAGCGGCCGAGCCCAAGAAGCGCGGCCGCAAGCCCAAGGCAGAAACGCAGGCAGACGACAGCAGCACGGACGTGACTGAAGAATTTGACACCCCCGCCGCTCCGGCACCGAAGACCGAAAAGCTGAAGGCCCGTGACCGCAAGGCCAAGGAAAAGGCCCTGCTGAAGGAGTTCGCGGCCTCGCAGCAAGGCGGTTCGGAAGAAGAGCTCGAGGCGCGCCGCCAGAAGCTCAAGGCGCTGATCAAGCTGGGCAAATCGCGCGGCTACCTAACCTACGCCGAAATCAACGACCACCTCCCCGACGACATGGTCGACGTGGAGTCGCTGGAAACGTTGGTCGCCACGCTTAACGACATCGGCGTTGCCGTGTACGAGCAGGCTCCGGACGCCGAAACGCTGCTCCTGAACGACAACGCGCCTTCCGTGACCACGGAAGAAGAGGCGGAAGAAGAAGCCGAAGCCGCGCTGTCGACCGTTGACTCCGAATTCGGCCGCACGACCGACCCGGTGCGTATGTACATGCGCGAAATGGGCACGGTCGAGCTGCTGACGCGCGAAGGCGAAATCGTCATCGCCAAGCGCATCGAAGCCGGCCTGAAGGACATGGTCATGGCCATTTCGGCCTGCCCGGTCACCATTTCGGAAATCCTCGCCATGGGCGAGCGCGTCGCCAACGACGAAGCCAAGATCGACGAGTACATCGACGGCCTGATCGACCCGAACGCTGAAGCCGATGCTGCCGCTGCAGCCGAGGAAGAAGAGGAATTCGAGGAAGAAGAAGCCGAAGAGGAAGGCGACGAAGAGGAAGACGAGGACGATGAAGGTGCCGGCGCTGCCGCAGCTTCGGCCCGTCAACTCGAAGAGCTCAAGCAGGCTGCGCTGGTCAAGTTCGGCGTGATCGGCGAGCAGTTCGACAAGATGCGCCGCGCGTTCGAGAAGGAAGGCTACAAGTCCAAGCCTTACGTGAAGGCACAGGAAGCCATCCAGGCCGAGCTGATGACGATCCGCTTCACCGCACGCAACGTCGAGCGCCTGTGCGACACGCTGCGTGGCCAGGTGGACGAAGTGCGCAAGCTGGAGCGTGCCATCCTGAACATCGTGGTCGACAAGTGCGGCATGCCGCGCGGCGACTTCGTGTCGCGCTTCCCGGGCAACGAGACCAACCTCAAGTGGATCGACACCGTGGTGGCCGACGGCAAGCCGTACAGCGCCATCGTGGAGCGTAACGTGCCGGCCGTGCACGAACTTCAGCAGAAGCTGATCGACCTGCAGGCACGCGTGGTGCTGCCGCTGACCGAGCTGAAGGACGTCAACCGCAAGATGTCGGAAGGCGAGCGCCGCGCCCGTGAGGCCAAGCGCGAGATGACCGAGGCCAACCTGCGTCTGGTGATCTCGATTGCCAAGAAGTACACGAACCGCGGTCTGCAGTTCCTCGACCTGATCCAGGAGGGCAACATCGGCCTGATGAAGGCGGTGGACAAGTTCGAATACCGTCGCGGCTACAAGTTCTCGACGTACGCCACGTGGTGGATCCGTCAGGCCATCACGCGTTCGATCGCCGACCAGGCACGCACCATCCGGATTCCGGTGCACATGATCGAGACGATCAACAAGATGAACCGCATCTCGCGTCAGATCCTGCAGGAAACCGGCAACGAGCCGGATCCGGCAACGCTGGCGGAGAAGATGGAGATGCCGGAAGACAAGATCCGCAAGATCATGAAGATCGCCAAGGAGCCGATCTCCATGGAAACGCCGATCGGTGACGACGACGACTCTCATCTGGGTGACTTCATCGAGGATACGAACACGCTGGCCCCGGCAGAAGCGGCGCTGCATGGCTCCATGCGCGGTGTGGTGAAGGACGTGCTCGATTCGCTGACGCCGCGCGAAGCCAAGGTGCTGCGCATGCGTTTCGGTATCGAAATGAGCACCGATCACACGCTGGAAGAAGTTGGCAAGCAGTTCGACGTGACCCGCGAGCGTATCCGCCAGATCGAAGCGAAGGCACTGCGCAAGCTGCGCCACCCGAGCCGTTCGGACAAGCTCAAGAGCTTCCTGGAAGGGAGCTAAAAGCAGGATTTTCCGAGTGGGCCCGCGCCCACTTTCGGTTAAAATCTCGCACGAGGCCCGGCCTAACCCGCCGGGCTTCTTTTTTGCCGGTGACTCGTTCGAGCGCCGTTCTTTGGGCCTCTAGCTCATGCTTGGTTAGAGCAGCGGACTCATAATCCGTTGGTGCCGGGTTCGACTCCCGGGGGGCCCACCATCTTCTTCCCCCTTTATTGCGTGCTCCGCTAACGGTATCGATACGGCGGGGTGCTTCGGGGCAATCGCAATCTCGTTTCTCTCGGCAATACCCCTGTCGCCATTGGCGACAACGCATGTGCTCGGGAAGTGGCATGATCCGTGGCTTGCGCCGTTGCAGCGAGAGATGCGGCGCGTTTTCCAAGGAGCCAAGACATGCGGTTGTTCACTACGCTTGCCACCCCCAAACACATCGCACGTGCGGCCATGCTGGTCGCGACTTTGTTTGGCGCCGCCGGCGCCGTCCATGCCCAGACTGTGGCGGCTGCATCCACGCAGCAACGCGCCCAGGTGCCCGGCTACTACCGCATGGCGCTGGGCGGCAACGTGGTGACCGCGCTGTACGACGGCTATACCGATCTGCCCGCCAAGACGTTGCTCGGCCTCGATGCGAAATCGGTGCAGAGTCTGCTGGCGCGGATGTTCGTGTCGAACACGCCGGGCATGCAGACGGCGGTGAACGGCTTCCTCGTCGACACGGGCAGTCAGCGGATCCTGGTCGATACGGGTTCGGGCACGTGCTTCGGCCCGACCATGGGCGGCCTGGCCGGCAACGTGCGCGCGTCGGGCTACCAGCCCGAGCAGATCGACGCCGTATTGCTGACCCATCTGCACCCGGACCACGCCTGCGGCCTGCTGACGCCGCAGGGGCAGCCGGCCTTCCCGAATGCGCAGGTGTATGTGGCCGCGCCGGAAGCGGACTTCTGGCTGAGCGAAACCATCGCGGCTTCAAAGCCGGCAGACATGCAGCCGTTCTTCAAGATGGCGCGCGATTCCGTGGCGCCCTACGCAGCGGCTGGCAAGCTCAAGCAGTTCAAGCCGGGCGATGAGGTGGTACCGGGCGTACGTTCGGTGGTGGCCAACGGCCACACGCCGGGGCACAGCGGCTACCTGTTTGCCTCCAAGGGGAAGAGCCTGCTGGTGTGGGGTGACATCGTGCACAGCCATGCGGTGCAGTTCCAGCACCCCGAGGTGGCGTTCGAGTACGACGTGAACCAGAAGCAGGCAGTTGCCTCGCGCCGCAAGCTGTTTGCCGAAGCGGCGCAAGACAAGCTCTGGGTGGCCGGTGCGCACCTGCCGTTCCCTGGCCTCGGCCACGTACGCCGCGACGGCAAGGCCTTCGCGTGGGTGCCCATCGAGTACGGCCCCCTGCGTACCGACCGCGCTGACTGAGCTCAGATTGACCCGTTAGGCGCCTGCCGGCCGCTTCATCTTGCAGGCGGTCGGCAGATCGAGATCTTTGGCAGCCGTCGTGCTCTCGGTCTTGTGGCCCCATTGGGTGCCGTCATAGCCGACCTTGACGGTCTTGCCGTCGACCGGTGCAATGGTCGATACCACCTGCGGCAGCAGCAACTGGTGATCGACCTTGCGCATCGTCACCTCGCCCAGGAAGCTCTGCTTCTGCATGCCCTCCAGCGCCAGCGCAATCTTGAGCGGGTCGGTGGAGTTGGCTTTGCGGATGGCGTCCGTCACGAGCTCGACGGAGAGCACGGTGCGCGGCGCGAAGTGCTCACCGGCCGGTGTCTGGCGTACGCGCGCATCCATCTGCATCAGCTGGGCGTTGCCGTTGCCGGGCGTCCATTCCGACACCCACGTCACCTTGCCGAGTTTGGCCTGCGACACGGCCAGCACCGTGCCTGGCGCGCCCGCACCGCTGTGGTTGAGGTAGCGCACGTCGTAGCCCATGTCGCCGGCCGCCTTGATGAGCAGGTTCAGATCCTGCCCCCAGTTGCCGGTGAGCAGCGTATCCGCGCCGCTCGCCTTGGCCTTGGAGACGTAAGGCGCGAAGTCCTTCACCTTGCCGATCGGGTGCAGCGTCTCTCCGGTGAACTGCACGTCGGGCCGCGCCGCAGAAATCATCTGCTTGCCCACTGACGCCCACAGCCGGCCGTGCGCGTAGTCCTGATTGAGCGAGTAGACCTTGCGGATGTCGGGCTGCGTCTTCACGAAGTTGGCCAGCGCACGCATCTTCATCGCCGTGTTGGCCTCGGTGGCGAAGTGCCAGAAGCTGCAGTGCGCGCCGGTCAGGTCGGGGTCGATCGAGGCGTAGTTGATGATCAGCACGCGCTTGTCCGGGTTGCGCTCGTTGTGCTTGGTGGCTGCATCCACCATGGCCGCCACCACGGAGGAGCCCGACCCGCCGGTGAAGACGATCTTGGCGCCCGCATCGATGGCGCTTTGCAATGCCGACAGGCTGTCTTGCGCCGACAGCTTGTTGTCGTAGGTCGTCAACTCGTAGCGGGCGCCGTTCAGCACGCCTTGCGGCTGGGCGTTGGCATCGTCGATGCCGAGCTTCAGGTTGGCCAGAAACTGTTCGCCCACATTCGATAGCGGTCCGCTTAGCTGGTCGATGAACGCCACCTTGATCGGTGCGGGGTCTGCCGCGTGTGCGAGCGGGGCACAGAGCAACGTGGCCGCGCAGGCCAGTGCGGACAATGGACGGGCAAAGCGGGTCGATGTGTGCATGTCTCCTCCGTGTGTTGTTTTGGCTACCAGGTATCGATGAAGCGACGCGTAGCGGGATCGCGCGTGTGGCGGGGCGGGGCGGGCGGTGCCGATTGCAGCCCGCGCAACAGCCAGCGGCGCGTATCGGCCGGGTCGATCACGGCGTCGATCTCCAGATAGCTGGCGATGTTGAGTGCGCGACCTTCCTCGTAAGCCGCATCGACCATCTTGCGGAACAGTGCTTCGCGCTCGGCAGGGTCTTCCACCGCTTCCAGCTCCTTGCGATACCCGAGGCGGATGGCGCCTTCGATGCCCATGCCGCCGAATTCGCCGCTCGGCCACGACGCCGTGAAGAACGGCGCATGGAAGCCGCCGGCCGCCATTGCCATCGCCCCCAGGCCGTAGCCCTTGCGCAGCACGACGGTAAAGAAGGGCACGCGCAGGTTGCCTGCCGTCACGAACATGCGGCTGACGTGGCGCACAGTGGCGGTCTTCTCTGCCTCCGGGCCGACCATGAAGCCCGGCGTATCGCACAGCGAGACAATGGGAAGGTCGAACGCGTTGCACAGCTGCATGAAGCGCGACGCCTTGTCGGCCGCGGCCGAATCGATCGCACCGCCCAGGTGGCGCGGGTTGTTGGCGATGCAGCCGAACGCGCGGCCCTCGATGCGAAGGAGCGCGGTGATGATGCCGATGCCAAACGCCTGCCGCAGCTCCAGCACCGAGCCGGTATCGGCCAGCGCTTCGATCACGGCGCGCATGTCGTAGCTGCGCATGCGGTTCTCGGGGATCACGTGGCGCAGGTGACGCGCGTCGCCGGCTTCCCAGTGGGTGAGGGGGCCCTGGAAGTAGCTGAGGTAACGGCGCGCCGCGTCCACGGCTTCGGCCTCGTCTTCGACCAGCACGTCGATCACGCCATTGGGCGCCTGCACGTTGACCGGGCCCACTTCTTCGGGGGCATACACGCCAAGACCGCCGCCTTCGATCATGGCCGGGCCGCCCATGCCGATGGTCGCGTCGCGCGTGGCGATGATGACGTCGGCACAGCCCAGTAGTGCGGCATTGCCGGCAAAGCAGCGGCCCGACACGATGCCGACGGTCGGCACCAGCCCCGACAGCCGCGCGAAGTGGATGAAGGTCGGGCAGTCCAGCCCGCTGACGCCGCGCTTCTCGGTATCGCCCGGCCGGCCGCCGCCGCCCTCGGCAAACAGCACGACGGGCAGCTTCCATTGCTGCGCGAGTTCCAGCGCGCGGTCGGTCTTCTTGTGGTTGAAAGTGCCCTGCGTGCCGGCCAGCACGGTGTAGTCGTAGGCGAGCACCATGCAGCGTGCGTCCTGATCGGGGAAGTGCGCGCCGTTGACGGTGCCGATGCCGGTGATGATGCCGTCGGCGGGCGTCGAGCGGATCAGGTCGTCGAGCGCGCGCCGTTGCCGTTGCGCGGCGATGGCCAGTGCACCGTATTCGATGAACGAGCCTGCATCGCACAGGTGATCGATGTTTTCGCGCGCGGTGCGCTGGCCGGTCTTGCGGCGGCGCGCGACGGCATCGGGGCGGTTTGCGTCGAGGCCAAACGCGTGGCGATCGATGACGGCTTGCAGGTCGGGGCGGATGTGGTCGAGGTCAATCTCGGCGTCGGCGGCATCGGTGTGGTGTTCGGCATCGCTCAGGAGCAGCGCCACCAACGGTTGGCCTTCGCGTACGGTGGCGCCGGGCTGCGCGCACACCTGTAGCACCTGCCCGGATGCCGGCGCGAGCACCACGTGCTCCATCTTCATCGCTTCGATCACGGCCAGCACTTGCCCGCGCGTCACGGTGTCGCCGGGTTGGGTGTTGAGCTGGATCAGCGCGCCGTCCATCGGGGCGGTCAGCAGTTCGGCATCATCCGGCAGTTCGTCGATGAGTGATTCGCCCGGCGCAGGCTCGCTACCGGGCGCGGCGGCCGCTGACGCGTGGAGTGCACGATGCGCGCCGTCGCTGGCGCTCACCAGCTCGGCCAGACGCTGATCGAGAAACTGCGTGTGCACGGCGTTGGCCTGCACCTCCGCATCGCTGAGCAAGTCTTGCAGCAGGCGCTTGTTGGTCGCCAGTCCTTCGATGCGGAATTCGCACAGTGCGCGATACGTCTGTGCCAGGGTTTGCGCGTAGGTGCCGCGCGGTGCGTGCACGATCAGCTTGGCCAGCAGAGAGTCAAAGCGAGGGTTGGGGCGGTAGCCCGCATAGCCGCAGGTGTCGACGCGCACGCCGGGGCCGTTGGGCGGCTCAAACGCGGTGAGCGTGCCGGTGGACGGATGCGGCTGGCCCGACGCATCGAGCGTTTCCGCATTGATGCGCACTTGCACGGCATGGCCGCGCGCGTCCATCGGCTGTGCGAGCCCCAGTTCTGCCAGCGACGCCCCTTGTGCCAGTGCCAGTTGCGTCACCACCAGATCGACGCCTGTCACCATCTCCGTGACGGTGTGCTCGACCTGCACGCGCGGGTTGGCCTCCATGAAGTAGAACGAGGCGTTTGGCGTGCCGGCGCCTTCCACGAGGAACTCGAACGTGCCGATGCCGCAGTAGCTCGCCGCTTTGGCGAGTGTCACCGCCGCATCAGCAATGCGCGCACGCAGCGCGTCGTTCAACGCGGGACTGGGCGCGATCTCGATCAGCTTCTGGTGACGACGCTGCAGGCTGCATTCGCGCTCGCCCAGGTGCGAGACGTTGCCATGTGCATCGGCCACGATCTGGATTTCGATATGGCGTGGCGTGGGCACCAGCGCTTCGACATACACGTCGCCGCTGCCGAATGCTGCGGTGGCTTCGGACACGCAACGCGCATAGGCCTCGGCAATCGCCTGCGCATCGTGCACGGCGCGCATGCCGCGTCCGCCGCCACCGGCCACGGCTTTGATCATCATGCCGTGCGAGGGCGGCAGCGCCGCGAAGAACGCTTGCGCCTCTTCCAGCGATGTCGCGCCGCGCGTGCCGTTGACGATCGGAATGCCCGCCTCGTGCGCAAGCGCACGAGCGCGGGCTTTGTCGCCAAAGAGATCGAGCACACGCGGCGCGGGCCCGATGAACTGCACGCCAGCCTGTGCGCAGGCGCGTGCGAACGCGGCGTTCTCACTCAGGAAGCCGTAGCCGGGGTGGATGGCGTCAGCACTTACCGCGCTTGCGGCAGCGAGGATGGCCTCACCGTCGAGATACGCGCGCGGGCCGGTGCCGGGCAGGGGCACCGCTTCATCGGCGCGCAGCGGGTGAAGAGCGTCGCGATCGTCCTCGGAGTAGATGGCGACGGAGGGCAACCCGACCGTCGCTGCCGCGCGGGCAATGCGAATGGCGATCTCGCCGCGATTGGCGATCAGCAGTTTGCGAAACGTCATGGAAGCGTGGTGGGTTAGAGCTGTTCTGCGAGCGGTGCGAGATCCTGCTTGCGCACCTTGCCGGTGGCCGTGAGCGGCAGCGCGTCGACGATGCGCACGATGGGCACCTTGTAGACGGCCATGTTCTCGCGGCACCAGCCGGTGAGCGTGGCGTCGTCCAGCGTGCCGACGGCCTCCGGGCGCAGCATCACGAACGCGACGGGAAGCTGGCCGCGTTGTTCATCCGCACGCCCGACCACGGCCGAGCCGAGCACGGCCGGGTGCTTGCCGAGCATGGCCTCGATCTCGGCCGGGAATACGCTCATGCCGTTGACCTTGAGCATCTCCTTGCGGCGGCCGAGGTAGTGCACGTAGCCGTGCTCGTCGATGCAGCCGATGTCGCCGGTGTGGAACCAGCCGTCGCGCAGCGTTTGTGCGGTGGCTTCGGGCTTGTTCCAGTAGCCCTTGAGTAGCGTTGGCGTGCGTACGCACAGTTCGCCTTCGGCGCCGATCGGCAGCAGTGTGTGCGTGTCGAAATCGCAGATCTTGAAATCGGTGCCCGGCACCGGCAGGCCCACGAAGATCGGCTGCGAACGCAGGTCGAAATCGTCGTCCTGCATGCCGACGGTGAAGCTGTTGCACGTCTGCGTTTCCGTCATGCCCCACGCGCTCTCGGCCATCATCGAGCCGGTCAGCTCTCGCCAGGCGTGGCGGTACTCGGGGTTCAGCTTCTTCACGAACGACGACACGCCCGTGTGCCGCAGCGTGCGCAGGTTGTATTCGTGCACGCGCGGATGCGCCATCACCTCGGCCGCGCTGTCGACCAGCATCGAGCCGTTGGTCACGCGATAGCGCTGCACGCCGGCCATGAAGGCTTCCGCATCCCAGCGTGCGAGCAGCACCAGCGGCACACCGAGGAACGCGGGAAAGATCAGCCCGGTGTTTTCGCCCGCAATCCAGAACTGCGGATAGAAGCTGAGCATGACGGTGTCGGCATCGGCGCGCAGCGACACGGCAGAGAACGCGGCCGCCATGTCCACCATGTCGCCCTGCGTGTGGATGCAGCCCTTGGGCAGGCCGGTCGTGCCGCCGGTGTAATTGAGCGCGGCCACAGCGTCGAGCGACGCGGGTGGCAGGGGGATCGGCGTGGTCTGTGCCAATGCGGGCAGCAGATCGATCGCATCGTCGCAGGCCACCGGCGGCTCGGTGAGCATCGCCGGAAGCGGCAGCGTCGGCTGCGCGGGCACGACATCCGCATAACGCGTGACGAAGATGTGCTCAAGCGAGGTCTCGGCCCGCACGTCACGCACCAGCGGCATCAGGCGGTCGAGCGTGACGATCGCGCGTGGGGTGGCGTCGGTGAGCGCATGCATCAACTCCGCGCGCTGCGACAGCGGGCTGATCGGCACATACACCGCACCCAGCTTGAGGATGCCGAAGAACACCGCATTGAACTGCGGACAGTTCGACAGGAACACCGCCACCCGGTCACCCGCGCCGATGCCGTGCTGCGCGAGCAGGGCAGCAAAGCGGTCGGACAGATCATCCAGTTGCGCGAACGTCGTGTCGTGGCCGTAGAAGTGGATGGCGGGCTTGTCCGGCGTGGTGCGCGCCCAGTGGCGCAGGTAGTCGGTGAGGGGGGCGCGCCCGATCGGGTAGTGGGGCTCGCGGGGGGTATCGACCGGCCATGCGCGCGCCCAGAGCGCGCGAACGCGGCCGAGGTACTCGGACTCGTCCATCGCCAAAGCTTGTCTCCGTTGGGTTGTGCAGTGCGTGCGCAAAGCGGCGCCGCGCTGTCTATACTTGATGGTAGTTTTTTATACTAATGGGTATGAATATAGGAAGCGCCGCTTGATGCGTCAAGCATTTCAGTGGCGTGTTGCCGCCCAGATGCGCAGACGCGACGGCGCATTGCAAGGCGGCATGCGAGAATGCGCACCATGTCCATCGTCCGCAAAACTGCTGCTTCCGACGTGCAATTGCCTGCTGAAACCGAGGCGCCTGAAGCCCCCGGCGTCACATCGCCGCCCACGCGCCCGCACATCGCCGAGCGGCAGGAGGCGCGCCGCCGGCAGATTCTCGACACCGCTGCGCAGCTCTTTTTCACCAAGGGCTATGCCGGCATGACGATGAGCGACCTGTGCAACGCGCTCGGTGTGACCAAGCCGGCGGTGTACTACTACTTCACCGACAAGTACGAGATTTTCGACATCCTGTGCCGCGAGGCTGCGCAGATCTGCCTGTCGGCCATCCGCGAGACGGCCGATCCGGCGCTGCCCGTGCGTGAGCGCCTGCAGGCCTGCCTGCTGGAGATGGCGCGCCGCTGCATCGACTGCCACTACGCCGCGGCACTCACCTACCGCGACCGGCAATACCTGCGCCCGGAAACGGTGGAATGGCTGCACGGCATGTCGCGTGGCTATTACCGCGATCTCTATGCCTTGCTTGATGAAGGCAAGCGTGCCGGCGTGTTCGACTTTGGCGATGCGCGCGTCGCGGCGCACTCGATGGGCGGCGTCATGGGCTTCATGTACACGTGGCACGACCCCTCGCGCATCGATGCCGGTGTGCTGGCGCACGAGCTGTCGAGCGCCATGATGAAGATCATCCTGCCCGCAGCGCCGAGCCCGGCCGCTAAACCCGCGTCCTGAGCGTTGCGCCTGCTGGCGTGTTCGGCAGCGCCGGCAGCCGGAAGATGTCCGGCGTCATCAGGTCGATACCGCAGTCGAGTGTTTCCACCCAATCGATGAACCGGTTGACCATGGCCTTGCCCCGGAAAGCTTGGCCATGCTGGGGCACGATCCATTCGATATCCAGCCCGCGCACCATCTGCGCCCACAACCTGCACACGCGATTTCCGCTCATGTAGCGGCGATGGAACGGCGCCATCAGCGGCAGATGCGCGTCAAAGTCTTCCACCGGTTTGGCGGCCACGTTGGCATGCACCATCGACGCCCCCAGATCACCCGAGAACAGGATGCGCGACACGGGGTCGTAGAACTGGAAGTTGCCTTCCGAGTGCAGGAAATGCGCCGGCACCGCCAGCAGATGCGATTGCCCCAGCGGGATCGCCATGCCGGAATCCGGGATCGGCACGATGCGGCCCTCGGTCTTGCCGACCGTGCAGAAGTGCGGCAGAAAGCGTTCCCACACGCGCGAGATCAGGATGTCGCAGCTCGAACTCGTGAGCCATCTGCCGGCCGAGGCAACAATGTCCGGATCCGCATGCGAGGCGAGCACGTAGTCGAGCTGCTTGGGCGGAAAGTACCGGTACATCGCCAGGAAGAGCGCGTTGTACGTCATCTGGCCACCGGGGTCGATCAGCGCGCCGTGGCCGTGATCGACGATGAGGAACTGGTTGGTCTGCACCGGCAGGGTGTCGTGATCGTCGACCAGGTCGGAAAACATCAGGCACACGTGCCCGGGCGTTTCGTAGAGCGTGGTGACCATGGGATGGGAAGGGTGCAGGTTGGAATGCCGCGATGGTCGCGCAGCGACTGCCTGGTACGCTTGATCCGTGTCAAGGCAGTTGTGGTGCCGGCGTTGGCTGTGGTGAGCCGTTGATCCGGCCTGGGACCGGTCTCACGTGATAAACTTTTGATTTTTAACGCTTTGCGCGAGCCGTTGGCGGCGCTTCCTACTGTTCCCGCCCGCGCCAATCGCGCGCCTGCCATGCCCCTCGGCATGCCGCATCTCCCCTATGAATACTGCAACGATGTCTGAAGCGTCTGAAGCGCCGGCCAATGAATCGGTGACGTTCGACAGCTTCGGCCTGCATCCGGACGTCCTCCGCGCGCTGACCGAAAGCGGCTACACCAAGCCCACGCCCATCCAGGCGGCGGCCATTCCGGTGGTCACCGCCGGCCGCGACGTCATGGGCGCCGCGCAAACCGGCACCGGCAAGACCGCCGGCTTCTCGCTGCCGATCATCCACAATCTGCTGCCTGACGCCAACACGAGCGCATCGCCGGCACGCCACCCGGTGCGGGCGCTGATCCTCACGCCCACGCGCGAGCTGGCTGACCAGGTGTACGACAACGTCGCCAAGTACGCGAAGTACACGGCGCTGCGCAGCGCGGTCGTGTTCGGCGGTGTCGACATGAACCCGCAGACCGAGCAACTGCGCCGCGGCGTGGAAATCCTTGTCGCCACGCCGGGCCGTCTGCTTGACCACGTGCAGCAACGCAGCGTGAACCTCTCGCAAGTGCGCATGCTCGTGCTGGACGAAGCTGACCGCATGCTCGACATGGGCTTCCTGCCCGACTTGCAGCGCATCATCAACCTGCTGCCGGCGCATCGCCAGACGCTGCTGTTCTCGGCCACGTTCTCGCCCGAGATCAAGAAGCTGGCTTCAAGCTACCTGCGCCATCCGCAGACGATTGAAGTCGCGCGCAGCAACGCCACGGCCGAGAACGTCCGCCAGGTCATCTACACCGTGCCGGACAACCACAAGCAGGCCGCGCTTGTGCACCTGTTGAAGCAGCGTGCGGATCAAGGCCTGCCGCGCCAGTGCATCGTGTTCTCCAACAGCAAGATCGGCTGTTCGCGCCTGGCGCGTGCGCTGGAGCGTGAAGGCATCAACGCCAACGCTATCCACGGCGACAAGACGCAGACCGAGCGCATGCAGACGCTCGAAGCGTTCAAGCAAGGTACCGTCGATGTGCTCGTCGCGACCGACGTGGCTGCGCGCGGGCTCGACATCTCGCAGATGCCGTGCGTGATCAACTTCGACCTGCCGTTCAATGCCGAAGACTACGTGCACCGCATCGGCCGCACGGGCCGTGCCGGTGCGTCTGGCGATGCGCTGTCGCTGTTCGCGCCGGGCGATGAGCGTTTCCTGGCGGACATCGAAAAGCTGATCAAGCGCAACCTGCCGCGCGAGCAACTGGTTGATTTCGACCCCACCGGTGAACAGGCCCGTGACCGCGAACGCCGCGAGCGCGATGAAAAGCGCGCCCGCAGCGAAGTCCGCCGCGCCCGCGAGCGCGACGAGCGCAACGGCGCCCGCGTGCTGGATCACACGATCGTGCGCCCGGCATTCCGTCCGTCGGATGATCCGTTCTTCAATCGTCCGTACGAATCGACGGCGCCTGCTGAATCGGCAGAGGCCGCCAAGCCGGCGCAAGCGGCAGGCCACCCGCGCAGCGCCAAGCGCCCCATTGCTGCGCTGCTCGGCGGCGTACCGCGCAAGCGTTAAATCAACGCAGCAGAACGGCGGCCGATGTTCACAACATGCGTGCCGCCGGGGTCAACCGTGCAACGCGGTTGGCCCATGCCGGGACGGCTTCCCGGTAGAACGTTTCCATCTCCCCCGCGCGAATCTCCAGCCCCAGGTGCCGGGCCGCTTCAATCAGTGCGGTTAGCGGCTGGCTGCGGTTGATGGCGCGCGCGCCGGTCTGCTTGCTGAGCTTTTCCCCATCCGCGTTCACCACCACGGGCACGTGCAAGTAGCGCACGGCGGGCAGCCCCAGCAGCTGTTGTAGATAGATCTGGCGCGGCGTCGAGTCGAGCAGATCTGCGCCGCGCACCACGTCGGTGATGCCCTGCGTGGCATCGTCTACCACCACTGCAATCTGATACGCCCACATGCCGTCGGCGCGCTTGAGCACGAAGTCGCCCACGGTTTCGGCCAGGTTCTGGCATTGCGTGCCTTGCCAGCGGTCGTTGAAGCATACGGTGGCGGCATCCGCGTCCGGCACGCGCACGCGCCAGGCGCGCGGCTGACGGCCGTTCAGGCCGTTGCGGCAGGTGCCCGGATAGATCAGCGTCTGGTGGCGCAGGCGGCCGTTGGCATCGATGGTGGTGACGGAATCGGCGATCTCGCGGCGCGTGCAGCCGCACGGGTAGAGGCTGCCGACGGCTTGCAGTTGCTCCAGCGCCTGCTCGAAGCGCGACAGGTGCGTGCTCTGCCACTGCGGCGCTTCGTCGGGAATCAGCTGCAGTGCCTCCAACGTGGCGAGGATGTCGCGGTCTGCGCCGGGCACGTTGCGCTGGAAGTCGATGTCTTCGATGCGCACGAGCCACGTACCGCCGTGTACGCGCGCATCGAGCCAGCTCGCCAGCGCGGTGACCAGCGAGCCAATATGCAGCGGGCCCGTGGGCGACGGCGCAAAGCGGCCACGGTACGGGCCACGTGATGCGGAGGTGGATTCCGGAAATTCGAGATTGGCTTGGGACAACGCAGAACTCCAGGCACGGATGCCGATACGGCTATTGTGGAGGATCGATCCGGCTACTGCATCAGCAGGGCTTGCGCTAGGCGCGGGTCGTCGAGCTTGTCGACCCACCATTGCAGTGCCTTGCCGCGCATATTGTTGCGCCAGGCCACCTGAAAGGTGCCGGCACGGTCGTCTTCGGTGGTGGTCTTGGCGATCAGCACGCCGGAATCCAGATACGGCTGCGCCAGCGGCACCGGCAACCAGCCGCAGCCCAGGCCGCGAATCTGTGCCTGCACCTTGTCGGCCATGGACGGCACCACCAGCGTGTCCTGGCCGGCCATGATGCCGATGGTGCGCGCTGGCAGGCTGCGTGACGTATCCCCCACGGCAACGATGCGGTGGCGCGTGATGGCCGCCGCAGGCAGCGGCTCTTCCATCTGTGCGAGCGGGTGATGTGCAGCCACTGCGAATACGAACGGAATGGTCCCGAGCGTACGCGTTTGCAGGCCCTGGACTTGCATCGCCTGTGCCGGTCCGATCAGCAAATCCGCGCGGCCCGACAGCAGGGCATCCCACGTACCGGCCAGCACCTCGCGGCAGAAGCGCAGGCGCGTGGCGGTGTTCTCGGCGTAGAAATCCTGGATCACAGGCATGAGTGCGCGAAAGTGCATGAGGTCATCCACCACGATGGTCAGCGTGGCTTCCCAGCCAGTGGCCAGGCGCTTGACGCGACGGGCCAGTTCATCGGCGGCCTGGAGCAGATGGCGGCCTTCATCAAGCAGCGCGCGGCCGGCAGGGGTGAGTTCTGCGCGATGGCGCCGGCGGTCGAACAGCAGCACGTCGAGATCGTCTTCGAGCTTGCGCACCACATAGGTGAGCGCCGATGGCACTTTGCCGAGCTCATGGGCGGCGGCAGCAAAGCTGCCTTTGCGTTCGATCGCATCCAGCACTTCCAGAGATTCGAGTGATAGCGCCATGTTCAGATTTTTTGATGGTATGAATCAAAGACGTACCGCGCAACTATAGCCAATCTGCGTACCATTCACACATCAACGCAGTGATTTGGATAGGAGGTTCATCAAAATGATTGAAATCCGCCCCTCGGAAGACCGCGGTTACGCAGACCACGGCTGGCTGAAGTCGTATCACAGCTTCTCGTTTGCCGATTACATGGACTCGGAACATGTCCAGTTCGGGCCGCTGCGCGTCATCAACGAAGACCGCGTCGCCGCCGGCATGGGCTTCGGCACGCATGGCCATCGCGACATGGAAATCATCAGCTATGTGCTCGACGGCGAGCTGGCGCACAAGGACAGCATGGGCAACGGCAGCGTGCTGCGCCCCGGCGACGTGCAACGCATGACGGCTGGGACAGGCGTGCGTCACTCCGAGTTCAACCATGCGCAGGACCAGACCACGCATTTCCTGCAGATCTGGGTGTTGCCCGCGCAGTTGAACCTCACGCCGGGTTATGAAGAGCGCCATTTCGACGAGTCGGCCAAGCGCGGCAAGCTCGCCCTGATCGCCAGCGCCGATGGCCGTGACGATTCGGTCAAGGTGCATCAGGACATGGCCCTGTACGCCGGCAAGTTTGACGGCGCCGAAACCGCCACGTTGCCTATCGCCGAGGGCCGCCGTGCCTATGTGCACGTGGTGCGGGGCAAGATTAGTGTCAACGGCCGTACGCTGGTCGGGGGCGATGCCGCCAAGCTCACCAGCGAAACGGTGGTGACGCTCTCAGGTGGCGAAGACAGCGAAGTGCTGGTGTTCGATTTGCCGTAATGTTGACGGCGCACGCTGTGTGCGCCGTTTTTCTTGTTCTCGTCATTCCCCGTCGTTACCCCAACCACAAGAGGATTCCCATGGCACGAGTTGCAGTCGTTTATCACAGCGGTTATGGCCACACCAAGAAGCAAGCCGAGGCCGTGTTTGCGGGCGTGCAGAACGCCGGCGCCGAGGCGCACCTGATCTCGGTCACCGACGTCAATGACGACACCTGGGCGCTGCTGGCCGGTGTCGACACCATCATCTTTGGCGCGCCGACGTACATGGGCGGCGTCTCGGGTGACTTCAAGAAATTTGCTGACGCGTCGTCCAAGGCATGGTTCACGGGCGCGTGGAAGGACAAGATTGCCGCGGGCTTCACGAACTCGGCGTCGATGAACGGCGACAAATTTTCGTCGATCCAGTACCTGTGGACGCTGTCGCAGCAGCACGGAATGATCTGGGTGGGCACGGGCATGATGCCGGCCAACAGCAAGGCCGCCACCCGCAACGACATCAACTACCTGGCGGGCTTTGGTGGCGCGCTGGCGCAATCGCCGTCGGACGCGAGCCCCGAAGAAGGCCCGCTGCCCGGCGACCTGGAAACCGCCAAGCTGTTCGGCGAGCGCGTCGTCGCCATTACCAACCAGTTCGTGCGTGGCCGTCAGTAAGCTCCGTTCGCGCAAAAGAAAAACGCCGGCATGTCCGGCGTTTTTTATTGCTCGCGTGTGCGTCAGAATCGCGTGCCCGTTCCGCAGAACATGCCGCGGTTGGACCCGCCCGCGCAACTGGTCGAGCAGCCGCCCAGTGCTACCAGGCAGAGCAGGGTGGCGATGAGGGCGGCAGCCAGGCGCTTCATGCGGCGGCCTGGGTTTGGTGGAGGGCGCAGTGCGGGCAGCGCTGGCCGGGGACGTAGTCGGCCGATTGCTGCTCTTCCGGCGTCACCACGGCGCGGCAGGCAAAGCACTGCTTGGGGCCGGCCGGTAGTAACTCGGGGTTGAGCGCCGTGCGGTGGTCGAAGACGAAGCAATCGCCATCGTAATGATCGCCGCCGACTTCCTCGAAGTACTTCAGGATGCCGCCTTCGAGCTGATATACGCGCTCCACGCCGATCTCCTGCATGTGGATGGCGGCCTTTTCGCAGCGGATGCCGCCCGTGCAGAACGACACCACGGTCTTGCCGGCAAAGTCATCCTTGTGCGCGGCAATGGCGGGCGGGAATTCGGTGAACTTCTTGATGCCGTAGTCGACAACGTTCTTGAACGTGCCGACGGCGACTTCGTAGTCGTTGCGCGTGTCGAGCATCACCACGGGGCGGCCTTCGTCGTCGTGGCCCTGGTCGAGCCAGCGCTTGAGGTCCGGGGGCGTGACAAACGGCGCGCGACCCTCTTCCGGGCGGATCAGCGGGTGGCGCATGGTGATGATCTCTTTCTTCATGCGCACCAGCAGGCGGCGGAACGGCTGGTGGTCCGAGATGCTTTCTTTCGGGTTCAGATCGGCAAAGCGGGGGTCGGCGCGCAGCCAGCCGACGATGCCGTCGATCGCCTCACGCGAACCAGCCAGGAAGATGTTGATGCCCTCGGGGGCCAGCAGCACGGTCCCCTTCAGCTCGCGTGCCTGGCACTCGGCCAGCAGGGCGGGGCGCAGGGTCTCGCGGTCATCGAGGGTGACGAATTTGTAAGCGGAAATGTTGACGATCTGCATGTGCTGCCGCGCCGGTTTTTGGCGCCTTGGGTAACCCGTTGATTCGTAAGCCGAAATTATAGCCGCCCCTGCGGCCACACGGGGTTGTCGATGGTCAATCGAACCCGGGGCAAATGCTTTGCGGAAGGTGTCACCCGGTACAATACGCGGATGAATTCGCCGCGCTTCGTCCACCTCCGTCTCCATTCCGAATATTCCGTCGTCGATGGCAATGTCCGCCTCGACGATGCCGTCAAGGCCGCCGCCAAAGATGGCATGGGCGCCCTGGCGCTCACCGACCTCGCCAACGCCTTTGGCCTGGTGCGCTTCTACAAGGAAGCGCGCGGCAAGGGCATCAAGCCCATCGTTGGCGCCGACGTGTGGATCACCAATCACGACGAGCGCGACAAGCCCAGCCGCCTGCTGCTGCTGGTGCGCAACAGGCAGGGCTATCTGAACTTGTGCCAGTTGCTGGCGCGGGCATGGCTGTCCAACCAGCACCGCGGCCGGGCTGAAATCGCCCCCGAGTGGTTCGACGAACCTGGCGTGGAAGATGCGCCACTGGCGTCCGGCCTGCTGGCGCTGTCCGGCGCCATGGGCGGCGACATCGGCATGGCGCTGGCCAACGGCAACGACGCCTTGGCACGCAAGCTGGCGACGAACTGGTCGCGCGTTTTCCCCAACGCGTTCTACATCGAGCTGCAACGCGCCGGCCACGCCGGTACCGAGGTGTATATCCAGCAGGCGGTGAAACTGGCCTCGGCAATGCAACTGCCGGTGGTCGCCACGCATCCGGTGCAGTTCATGACGCCGGACGACTTTACGGCGCACGAGGCGCGCACGTGTATTTCGGAAGGCGAGTTGCTCGCCAACCCGCGCCGCGCCCGCCGCTTCACGACCGACCAGTATTTCAAGACGCAGGACGAGATGTGCGCGCTGTTTGCCGACATCCCGTCCGCGCTGGCCAACGCAGTGCAGATCGCGCAGCGCTGCAACCTCACGCTGGAGCTGGGCAAGCCGAAGCTGCCGCTGTTCCCGACGCCCGATGGCATGTCTCTGGACGATTACCTCGTCCACCTCGCCAAGGAAGGGCTGGAAAAGCGCATGGAGGTGCTGTTCCCCGACGAGGCGGTACGCGAATCCAAGCGGCCCGAGTACTACGCACGCCTGGAATTCGAGACCGGCACCATCATCAAGATGGGCTTCCCGGGCTACTTCCTGATCGTGGCGGACTTTATCAACTGGGCCAAGAACAACGGCGTGCCGGTCGGGCCGGGCCGGGGCTCGGGTGCCGGCTCGCTGGTGGCGTATGCGCTGGGCATTACGGACTTGGACCCGCTCAAGTACAACCTGCTGTTCGAGCGTTTCCTGAACCCGGAACGTGTGTCGATGCCCGACTTCGACATCGACTTCTGCCAGCACGGCCGCGACCGCGTCATCCAGTACGTGAAGGAAAAGTACGGCAAGGACGCCGTCTCGCAGATCGCCACCTTCGGCACCATGGCCGCCAAGGCCGCGGTGCGTGACGTGGGCCGCGTGCTCGACCTCGGCTACAACTTCGTCGATGGCGTGGCCAAGCTGATCCCGTTCAAGCCGGGCAAGCTCGTCACGCTGGAAGAGGCCAAAAAGGAAGAGCCGCTGCTGGCCGAGCGCGAAGCCAACGAAGAAGAAGTCAAACAGCTGCTGGAACTTGCCCAGCGTGTGGAAGGCATGACGCGTAACGTCGGCATGCACGCCGGCGGGGTGCTGATCGCCCCTGGCAAGCTGACCGATTTCTGCCCGCTCTACACGCAGGGTGGGGAAGACGCCGGCGTCGTCAGCCAGTACGACAAGGACGACGTGGAAGCCGTCGGCCTGGTCAAGTTCGACTTCTTGGGCCTGACCACGCTCACGATTCTCGATTGGGCCGAGCGCTATATCCGCATGCTCGATCCATCGAAGGCGGACTGGAATTGCAGCCAAATTCCGCTGACGGACAAGAAGGCGTTCGACATCCTCAAGACGGCCAATACGGTCGCCGTGTTCCAGCTGGAAAGCCGCGGCATGCAGGGCATGCTGAAGGACGCCAAGCCCGACCGCTTCGAGGACATCATCGCCCTGGTGGCGCTGTATCGCCCGGGCCCGATGGACCTGATCCCCAGCTTCTGCGCGCGTAAGCACGGCCGCGAGAAGGTGGAGTACCCCGACCCGCGCGTCGAGCCGGTGCTCAAGGAGACCTACGGCATCATGGTCTACCAGGAGCAGGTGATGCAGATGGCGCAGATCGTGGGCGGCTACTCGCTCGGCGGCGCCGACTTGCTGCGCCGCGCGATGGGTAAGAAGAAGCCCGAAGAGATGGCCGAGCACCGCGAGCTGTTCCGCAACGGCGCCGCCAAGGATGGTCTGACCACCGAAAAGGCCGACGAAATCTTCGACCTGATGGAGAAGTTCGCGGGCTACGGCTTCAACAAGTCGCACGCGGCGGCGTATGCGCTGCTGGCGTATTACACCGCGTGGTTGAAGGCGCATCACCCGGCCGAATTCATGGCAGCCAACATGTCGCTCGCCATGGACGACACCGACAAGGTGAAGATCCTGTATGACGACGCGGTCGGCAAGAACGGCCTGAAGGTGCTGCCGCCCGACATCAACGCGAGCCAGTACCGCTTTGCGCCCACCGATGCGAAGACCATCCGCTACGGCTTGGGTGGTATCAAGGGCAGCGGGCAAGGCGCCATCGAAGACATCCTGCGCGCGCGCGAAGACGGCCCGTTCAAGGACTTGTTCGACTTCTGTGAGCGCGTGGATCGTCGCCAGGTGAACCGTCGCACGATCGAAGCGCTGGTGCGCGCCGGTGCCTTCGACAGCCTCAACGAGAATCGCGCGCAATTGCTCGCCTCGATCGGCCTAGCCATGGAAGCCGCCGAGCAGAAGGCCGCCGCTGCCAACCAAGTCTCGCTCTTCGATCTGATGAGCGGCGACGATGCCGAAGCACATCGCCCGGAACTCGTCGACGAGCCGGCCTGGACCACCAAGCGCAAGCTGCAGGAAGAAAAGCAGGCGCTGGGCTTCTATCTGTCCGGCCACCTGTTCGACGAATGCCGCGAAGAAGTGCGCCGCTTTGCGCGCACCACGCTGGCCGATCTCGCCCAGGAAGTGACGAGCAAGGGCAACGGCGGCGGTGGCGCGGGTGGTGGCTGGGGGGGCAATCGCGACGCGCGCAACAAGACCGTGGCCGGCGTCATCGTCGGCCAGCGCACGCAGATGACCCAGCGCGGCAAGATGCTGATCGTCATGCTCGATGACGGCTCCGCCAGCGAAGCCACGGAAGTAACGGTCTTCAACGAAGTCTACGAAGCGAACCGTGCGCTGTTCAAGGAAGACGAAGTGCTGATCGTGCAGGGCAGCGCCCGTCACGACATGTTCACTGGCGGCGTTCGCGTCACGGCCGAATCCGTCATGGATATGACGCAGGCGCGTGCCAAGTTTGCACGGGCGATTCGTCTATCCATGAATGGCGATTCGACGGCGGCCAAGCTGCGCGATTTGCTCGCGCCGCATGTGGCGGCCGATGGCAATGGCGTCTCGGTGCGCATCAGCTACGTCTGCGAGCAGGCCCGCTGCGAAGCCGTGCTAGGCGATGCGTGGCGCATCGTGCCCAGCGAGGACGCGATTGCGGCGTTGCGCCAGGCGCTGGATGCCGAGAACGTGGCGACGGTCTACGAGTAGTTCGAAGATGGCGCAGGGGTGCCATCGCCGGGCACGGGCCTGGCATGACTACAGTCTTCATACGATATCTACTAGAGCATCCATGAACGTCGGAATCTCGTGCAACGCGCTGGGCTACAGCGGCGGAAGCGAGCGCTACGCGATGGACTTGGTGCGCGGCTTGCACGAGCGCGCCATCCGTCCCGTGTTCTTCGCCAAGATGGTGGACAAGGCGCTTCCGGAGTACAGCCAAGTCAAGGCCGTCGCACTGCCCACGCGCAAGCTGGGCAAACTCAATGACCACGTTTTCGGCTGGCTGGTGCGCCATCTGGCCAAGCGCGAGCATATTGACCTGATGATCGGCTGCAACCGCACCGGCGCGTCGGACATTGCCATCTGCGGTGGTACGCACATCGGCTACCTCAAGAGCTTTCCCAAGGACGCGGCATTCTGGGATCGCCAGCAGATCGAACTGGAGCGCCGTGATTACGTGCGCTCGCACGTGATCGTCGCGCACTCGAAGCTGATGGCGCAGGAGGTGCTCGATTACTACGACATCCCCGCCGCCAAAGTGAAGACGGTGTACCCGCCGGTGAGCGAGGCCAAGTTTTCGCCCGTGGACGAGGTCGAGCGTCAGCGCCTGCGTGACGAACTCGGCTTCGCCAAGGGCCGGGTCACGTTCGTGTTTCCCTCATCCAGCCACAAGCGCAAGGGGTATCCGTTGCTGGAGGCGTTTTTCTCCAAGACGGATCTCCCCGTGCAGTTGGCGGTGATCGGACGGCCGGTGTCGTCGTCCTCGCCCAACATCCGCTATCTCGGTTATCGCAAGGACATCGAGAACGTCTATCGCGCGGCCGACTACACGATTCTTGCCTCGCATTACGAGCCGTTCGGTTTGATCGGGGTGGAGTCTGTGCTGTGCGGCACCCCCGCCGTGCTGGCGAGCAATATCGCCTGCACGGAGGTCATCTCGGACGAGGGCGCGCCCACGTTCGACGTGAACGATCCGGCCACGCTGGCGCGCACGATCGAGGCGGCTGTGGCGCGTGCGCAAGCGGGCCAGGCACGCTTGGCGAATCCGCGCGAACACCTGCGTTACGACCCGGGCATCGCGGCGCACATCGACGCCTTGCTTGCCTTGGCGCCCGGCGCGGAGGCAGCGCGATGGGTGGCTTGATGCAACGTAGCCGGATGCTGGTGTCCAGCATGCCGGTGGCACTGGCTGTGCTCGGGATCGTCATCCTGCCGGCCTTCATGTTGTCAGTGACCGGTGCTGCGTTTCTGGCCTTCACGCTGTTGTTGATTGCGGCGTTCGGGTCGATGCTGGCTTCGCCCGCAGAGATCATGGGCCGACTGCGTGCGATGTGGCGCGAGCACCGTCGGCTGATCCTCGCCATGGCGGCCATGCCGACGGCAATGCTGATCAGTGCGCTGCTGAATCCTGCAGCGCCGCGCAGTGTGCCGTTTGCTTATGGCCGGCTCTGGTTGATCGGGTTTGTGCTGTTTGTGCTGTTGCAATTGTCGCCCAAGCAGCTGCAGAGGGTGCAGTGGGGCTGTGTTGCGGGGGCACTCGCTTCGGTGGTCTGGGCGTATCTCGAATTGCGCGTGGCGCGAGCAGATAGGGTCGGGGCGTTTGCCAACGCGATCCCGTTCGGGAATCTGTCACTGCTGATGGGTTTGTTCTCGTTGATTTCGATTGGCTGGTCCAAGGAAGACGGCTGGCCGCTCGTCGCTTTGCGCGTGGTGGCTGGCGGGGGCGGGCTTTACGCGTCGTACCTGTCGCAGTCCCGCGGTGGCTGGATCGCGATTCCGGTGCTGCTGCTGATTGCCGTGGCGACGCTGCGGCATGTGAGCTGGCAGAAGCGTGTGACGGCTTTGCTAGTGTTCTTTGCCTTGTTGGCTGCCGTGTGTGCGTCCTCCACCATCGTTCGCACGCGCTTTGATCAAGCAACGAACGATATTCGCGCCTACCAAGCGGGCCAAACCAATACCTCGGTCGGTATTCGCTTCCAGTTGTGGAAGGCCGCCACGATGATGCTGGAGCGCCACCCGCTGGCCGGCGTAGGCAGGGGGCGGTTTGAACCGACGCTGAAGGCCCTTCACGCAGAGGGTGTGATCACGCAGGAGGCCACCGCCTTCGAGCATGCCCATAACGAGTTTCTATACAATGGCGCCACGCTTGGCGTGCTGGGCATCGGCGCATTGCTGGCGCTCTATCTGGTGCCTTCCATGTACTTCCTGCGTGCCGCGCAGTGCGATGACCGCATCCTGCGCACTACCGGTGCAATGGGCCTCACACTGTGCGTCGGCTTCATGTTGTTTGGTTTGACCGAGGTGATGTTCATCATCGCGCAGACCGTGGTGTTTTACAGCGTGATGGTGGCCGTGTTCACCGCGCATATTCATCGGCGTCGGCAGGAGCTTGGCGCCAACCCTGTTCTCTGAGATCGCTTCCGCATGTCTGCATCCAATCGAGCCACGCTCGCCGTCATCATCGTCGCCAAGAACGAAGCCGCTGACATCGGCGATTGCATCCGCTCGGTGCGCGACTGGGCGGATGACGTCATCGTCTTCGATTCCGGCAGCACCGACGGCACGCAGGACATCTGCCGGCAACTGGGCGCGCGCGTGTTCGAGACCGACTGGCCCGGCTACGGCGAACAGTCGAACCGCGCCTTGCGCGAAGCCCGTACCGATTGGGTGCTCTCGCTGGATGCCGACGAGCGCATCAGCCCTGAGCTGCGCGCCGAGATGATCGCCGTACTGGAATCGGGCAGCTCGCACACCGTATATTCGATGCCGCGCAGTTCGAGTTTTTGCGGCCGCTTCATGAAACATTCGGGCTGGTGGCCCGATCGCATCCGCCGCTTCTTCAAGCGCGAGTTGGTGACGTTCTTCGATGCGCCGGTGCACTCGCATCTCGTCTTCGAGGGTACGGTGGGCGATTTCCGCGCACCGATCATCCATTACTCGATCCCCGACCTGCGGGCCGCGCTCGACAAGGCCAACGACTATTCGACCGCCGGTGCGGCAGCAGCCTTTGCCAAGGGCAAGCGCGCCTCGCTGGGCAGCGCGATTGGCCACGGGCTTTGGGCCTTCATCCGCACGTACATCATTCAGCGCGGGTTCCTGGACGGCGCGGAGGGCTTCATGCTGGCCGTATCGAACGCCGAAGGCACCTACTACCGTTACGTCAAGCTGATGATGCTGCACCGTCATGGCAAACGCTGATCGGCCGCGCCGTATCGCTCTCATTGTCACGACGTACAACCGGCCGGACGCGCTCGCCCGCGTGCTGGCCGGTTGCGGTGCGCAAACAGATCAAGCCTTCGACGTGATTGTCGCGGACGATGGTTCGCGCGATGACACGCGGGTGGCGGTGGAGGCCGCGGCCAAGGCGGCGCCGTATCCGTTGCGCCACGTCTGGCATCCTGACGACGGCTTTCGCGCCGCTGAAATTCGCAACCGCGGCGTGCTGGCAACGGAGGCCGATTACCTTGTCTTTCTCGATGGCGATTGCGTGCCGCGTCCTGACTTTGTCGCCCGGCATCGCGCGTTGGCCGAGCCGGGGCGGTTGCTGTCCGGCAGCCGCATTCTGCTGGACGAGGAATTGACGCGCGAGGTTGTGGCTCAGCAGGTCGACATCCATCTGAAGGACCGCGCGTACTGGTTCGGGGCCTGGCGTGCGGGCCGCATCAACAAGTTCTTGCCGTTGCTGGTGCCGGGGCTGCCGGTGCCGCGTACGTTCAAGGACACCAGCCTGCGCGGCATCAAGAGTTGCAACCTGGGCGTCTGGCGCCGCGATTTCGAGCGTGTGAACGGCTTCGACCAGAGCTTCGTCGGCTGGGGCCATGAAGATGCCGACCTAGCCGTGCGCCTCTACAACGCAGGCGTACGGCGCAAGCGCGGCTTCTGTGCCACCGAGGTCTTCCACCTGTGGCACCGCGAGCGGTCGCGCGAGCAGGAAAGCCCCAACTACGGCCGCATGATGGCGCGCCGCAATACGGACATCATCCGGGCGGAATCCGGGCTGGCAGAACTGCGAGGGCAGAGCGCCTGACCGGGCGAAGCTGCGCTCACCAAGTCTTTTTCTGCTTGGCGAGGCCAAGGAATGGCCGTACGAAGATCTGGTAGAGAAACTTGCGCACAAAGAGTTGACGCAGATGATGTCCAGCCCCCAGCCGGTCATCTGCCTCGCGGCTCTTGATGGCACGATCAGCCTCCAGGTTGGAGCCACTGTCGAAGTTCTGCACGCCGATCACATACGGTACGACCGCGCGCATCTGCACGATCCCCTCGCGCTCGAATTTGTACCAGTAGTCGGCTGCCAGCCACACGGGGTAAAGCTGCTCGACCATGCGTTTGGCTGCTGCGCGTGTGACGAAATAGCCATGCGCCAGCCACTGGTAGTTGGCGAGCTTGACGATGCTGTGAGCCGCGGTCAGCGGCTTGGCGCTGCGCTTGTAATAGCGATCGATGTGCGTGAGCAGCGTGACGACGGGCTCGTCGGGTGATACCTGCTGTACGAGGGCGTCGAGCACGGCGGCCACGTCCGGCCCGAGTTTCGCGTCGTCTTCGAGGATGAGCGCGTAGGGCAGGTTCTGTTCCAGCATCGCCCGATAGACGCCCAGGTGGCTTAATGCACAGCCGACTTCGCCGACGGTCAGTTCACGGCTTTGGGCGATCGCGCGGGCGTGGTCGTAGTGGCGCGACAGTTCGTCGGCGGGCAGTGCCTTGCCGTACACACCAGGAAAGCGGCTGTGCGACAGACCCAGGGCATCGAGTTGGCGTTCCAGCGCGTGGCGACGGCCGGTATCGTGGTCGAGATTGATAAAAAACGTGGGAACGCGCGAACTCATTGCGGTAGCGTCAGGTGATGCGCGGGTGCGTATTGTCCGGCGATTGCGCGGCGGGATGGGCCGGGTAGTGGATTGCCGCTAAAATGCCGGGTCGCCCGTCTGTCTGATGGCACGCGCAGCAACGCATCTTGCCGGCAGTGCCGGTCGCCATGCGACGCAGGCTGCCCACCCTTATTCGAAAACCGCCGTGAGTATACAAGCAAAGTCCGACCACTCTTCCACCAAGCCGTTGCTCAAGCGCTTGTGGACCTACCTGCGCCCAGAGTTGACCGCCTTCGTTCTGGCCATGGTCGCCATGGGCGTGGTGGCCGCCACGGAGGGGATCATCCCCAAGGTCGTGAAAGACCTGCTGGACCAAGGCTTCGGGGGCGAATACGCCGGCAAGCTGTGGCAGGTGCCGGCCATGCTGGTGGGCATTGCCGTGGTGCGCGGCGTGGCGCAGTTTGCGTCGACGTACCTACTGAGCCTGGTGTCGAACAAGGTGCTGCTGAACCTGCGCATGAAGATGTTCGAGCGCCTGCTGCAGGCGCCGGCTTCGTACTATCAGCGCAATACGGCGGCGTCGATCATCAATGCGGTGATCTTCGAGGTCAACCAGGTGCTGCAGGTGCTGACCGGCGTGTTCATCACGCTGGTGCGCGATTCGATGACGGTACTGGCGCTGCTGATCTTCCTCTTCTATACCAACTGGCGCTTGACGCTGGTGGTGGCGGTAATTTTGCCGGTCATCGGCTTGCTGATGTCGCGCATCAACCGCCGCCTGCGCTCGCTCAACCGTGAAAGCCAGAACCTGACCAACCAGGCCGCCTACGTGGTGGAAGAGGCCGTTGGCGGCTACAAGGTCGTCAAGCTGCACGGCGGCGAAGCGTATGAATCGCTGCGCTTCAACGCCATGACCAACCGGCTGCGCGGCTATGCCATGCGCGTGGCCGTGGCCGGCGGCCTGAACCAGCCGGTGACGCAGTTCCTGGCAGCGCTGGCGCTGTCCATCATCCTGGCAATTGCCATGCTGCAGGCGCAGGCCAACCAGACCACGGTCGGCGGCTTTACCGGCTTTGTGATGGCGATGCTGTTGCTGATCTCGCCGCTTAAGCACCTGACCGACGTGAACCAGCCGCTGCAGCGCGGCCTGACCGCCGCCGAATTCATCTTCGGCCTGATCGATACGCCGATCGAACCGCAAGAAGGTGGCAAGCAGATCGACCGCGCCCGCGGCGACATCCGCTTCGATAACGTCACCTTCCGCTATGGCGAAGATGGTCGTGCGGCGCTCGACAGCATCAACCTGCACGTCAAGCCGGGCGAAATCGTTGCGCTGGTGGGCCCGTCGGGCAGCGGCAAGACCACGCTGGTGAACTTGCTGCCACGTTTCTTTGATCCGACCTCGGGCACCATTTCCCTGGATGGGGATGCACTGGCCGACCTCTCGCTGCACGACCTGCGCCGTCAGATCGCCTTTGTGAGCCAGGACGTGGTGCTGTTCAACGACACCATCGCTGCCAACGTGGCGTATGGCGCGCGTGATGCCACCGAGATCGACATGGCGCGCGTGCGCCGTGCGCTGGAAGCGGCCTACCTGACGGATGTGGTGGACAACCTGCCCGAAGGCATCGACACCAACATCGGCGACAACGGCTCGAAGCTGTCGGGCGGCCAGCGCCAACGCCTGGCGATTGCCCGCGCGATCTACAAGGATGCGCCGATCCTGATCCTGGACGAAGCGACCTCCGCGCTCGACTCCGAATCCGAGCGCCAGGTGCAGGCCGCGCTGGAGCGGCTGATGGAAGGCCGCACGACGCTGGTGATTGCACACCGCCTGTCGACCATCGAAAACGCCGATCGCATCGTCGTGCTCGAGCACGGCAAGATTGCCGAAGCCGGCACGCACCGCGAACTCATCGACCGCGATGGGTTGTATGCTGGACTGCATCGCATCCAGTTCGCCACCCAGTAGAGACCGCCGAGAAAATGATTCTGACGGCCCAGCGCCGCCTTGCCGTACGATTTGTACTGTCAGCGTCGGCGCTGAACCGTCAGAACCGCTTCGCTTCATTTTTCGACGGTCTCTAGCCCTTCGGGCGGCGTGCTCAGATGCTCAAACCAAAGGAGACATCGTGACTGCCACGCCGCCCATCAGCCGGTTCCCTGTTCCTGAACTGGCCGACATTCCCGAAGACATTCGCGCACGCATCCTCGAGGTGCAGGAGAAGACCGGCTTTGTGCCGAACGTTTTTCTCGCGCTATCACACCGGCCCGACGAGTGCCGCGCCTTCTTCGCCTACCACGACGCGCTGATGCTGCGTGAGGGCAGCCGCCTGACCAAGGGCGAGCGCGAGATGATCGTGGTGGCCACATCCGGCGCGAACCAGTGCCTGTATTGCGTGGTCGCGCACGGCGCCATCCTGCGTATCTACGAGAAAAATCCGCTCGTGGCCGACCAGGTGGCCGTCAACTACCGCAAGGCCGATATCACCCCGCGCCAGCGCGCCATGCTCGATTTTGCGATGAAGGTCTGTACCGCTTCACATACCGTCAACGAAGCCGACTACGAAGCATTGCGCGCGCATGGCTTCGATGAGGAAGACGTGTGGGATATCGCGGGTATCACGGCGTTCTTCGGCTTGTCGAACCGCATGGCGAACGTGATTTCGATGCGGCCGAACGAGGAGTTCTTCCTGCTAGGCCGCCTGCCGCGCGAAAAAAAGTAAGCGCCTGGAGTCAGGCGCTGTGCGACTACATCAGGATGATGTCGTACTGCTCCTGGCTCGCCGCCGAGGATTCCACCTGCAATGAAATCGGCTTGCCAATGAAATCGCCCAGCATCGCAAGGTGCTGGCTTTCCTCTTCCAGGAACAAGTCGATCACCGATTGTGAAGCGAGGATGCGGAACTCGCGCGGATTGAACTGCCGCGACTCGCGCATGATCTCGCGCAGGATGTCGTAGCACACCGTGCGCGGCGTTTTCACCTGGCCCTTGCCCTGGCACACCGGGCACTGCTCGCACAGCACGTGCGCGAGCGATTCCCGGGTACGTTTGCGCGTCATCTCCACCAGCCCCAGCTGCGAGAAGCTGTTGACCGTGATGCGCGTGCGGTCGCGCGACAGTGCCTTGCGCAGCTCGGCCAGCACCGCATCGCGATGCTCGGCGGACTCCATGTCGATGAAGTCGATGATGATGATGCCGCCCAGGTTGCGCAGCCGCAGTTGCCGCGCGATGGTGTGCGCGGCTTCCAGGTTGGTCTTGAAGATCGTGTCGTCAAAGTTGCGCGCGCCCACGTAGCCACCGGTGTTGACGTCGATGGTCGTCATCGCTTCGGTCTGGTCGATCATCAGGTAGCCACCCGACTTCAGATCGACCCGGCGCGACAGCGCGCGCTCGATCTCCGCCTCGATGTTGTACAAATCGAAGATCGGCCGCTCGCCCGTGTAGTGCGTCAGGCGCTCGACCACCGCCGGCGTGTATTCCTGCGCAAATTCGATCAGCTTCTGATGATTCTCGCGCGAATCGACCTGGATGCTGCGCGTTTCGTCCGTCACGAAATCGCGCAGCACGCGCTGTGCGAGGTTCAGGTCCTGATACAGGATCGATGGCGCGGGCAGGGTAGTGGCGTTGTGGCGGATGGTCGCCCAGATCTTGCGCAGGTAGGCAACGTCGTTGGCAAGTTCTTCGTCTGTCGCTTCCTCGGCGATGGTGCGCACGATGAAGCCGCCACGCTCCTCGGTTGGCACCATCGCGGTCACGCGGGCACGTAGCGCTTCACGCTCGGCCTCATTGCCGATCTTCTGCGAGATGCCGATGTGTGGGTCCTGCGGCAGGTACACCAGCGTGCGGCCGGCAATGCTGACCTGCGTAGACAGCCGCGCGCCCTTGGTGCCGATCGGGTCCTTGATGACTTGCACCATCAGCGCCTGACCTTCGAACAGCGTTTTCTCGATGGCGACCTGCGGCGTGGGCGGGGCGTCCTTCGCATCGCGCGGGTGCCAGATATCAGCCACGTGCAGGAAGGCGGCGCGCTCCAGGCCGATGTCGATAAAGGCAGACTGCATGCCAGGCAGCACGCGCACGACCTTGCCGAGATAGATGTTGCCGACCAGGCCGCGCGTAAGCGTGCGCTCGATGTGGAGCTCCTGAACGGCGGCTTGCTGGACGATGGCCACGCGCGTTTCTTGTGGCGTGATATTGACGAGGATGTCTTCGGACATGGGGATACCTGGAGAGCGGGTTTCAGCACCCGCCTCTGGGCTTGTCGTGCGCGCCCGAAGCGTGTCTTGAAACCGGCCCTCGCACACGGATAGGTGTGCGGGTTACAGCGTGTACGGCTTGGGGTTAGAGCACAATCGCCGCTTGTGCGAGCAGCGCGGCGGTCTCGAACAAGGGTAGACCCATGATACCCGAATAGCTTCCCGAAATATGGGCGACAAAGGCGGCCGCGCGGCCCTGGATGCCATACGCGCCGGCCTTGCCGAACGGCTCGCCGCTGGCAATGTAGCGGGCGATGTCGTTGTCCGTCAGCACGGCGAAGCGCACGTCGGAAATGGAGAGTGCGTGCATGGGCGTGCCGTCGGCTTTGACGACGGTGACGGCGGTCAGCACGCGGTGCTCGCGGCCGGACATGCCGCGCAGCATGCGGTGGGCATCGGCGGCGTCGGTCGGCTTGCCGAGGATCTCGCCGCCCAGGCACACCGTGGTGTCAGACGTAAGGATCGGCAGCGCAGGGAGGTCGCGAGCGAGGCGTCGCCGCACCGCGGCCTGTGCTTTTAATGCGCAGACACGTTGGACGTAGTCGTCGGGCGTCTCGCCGGGGAGCACGGCTTCCAGCGCTTCGGCATCTTCATCGTCGCTGGCCAGCAGCAGCTCGAAACGCGCGCCGATCTGGCGCAGCAACTCCTGCCGACGCGGGCTTTGGGATGCGAGATAGAGGTGCGGCGCGCCAGGTGCGTCCATGGTCATACGCGATGGTATGGGTGGTTCTGCGTGATGCTCCACGCGCGGTAGAGCTGCTCGGCCAGCAGCACGCGCACCATGCCGTGCGGCAGGGTCAGGCTGGACAGGCGGATCAGCATTCGAGCCTTCGCCTTGAGCGCCGGGTCCAGCCCGTCCGCGCCGCCGATCACGAAGGCGATGTCGCCGCCTTCCTGTTGCCATCCGGTGAGGGACTCGGCGAGTGCCACGGTGGTGAGGTCCTTGCCGCGCTCATCCAGCGCGATCATGCGGCAACCCTTGGGCAGTGCGGCTTCAATGCGCGCGGCTTCGAGTTGCATGACGGTGGCGGCGGTGCGGCTGCCCGAGCGCTGCTCGGGCTTGATCTCGCGCAGTTCGATGCGCAGCTCGGGCGGCATGCGCTTGGCATATTCAGCGAAGCCGTCCTCGATCCAGGACGGCATCTTGTGCCCGACGGCGATGATCAGCAACTGCATGGCTGCATGACAAAAGGGCCTGCGTGGCGTTACGCCGCGCGCTTCTTGGCCGGAGCGCGTTTGGCTGCCGTCTTGGTCGCCGTTTTTGCAGCCGTCTTCGTGGCGGGCTTACCGGTGCCGGTTGCGCGCTTGGTGGCGGGCTTCTTGGCAGCGGTCTTGGCGGGCGCCTTTTTGGCCGGCGCTGCGGCTTTGGTCGGGCGCTCGCCTGCAAGCTTCGGCTTGGTGGTGCGACGCTTGGCCGGCGTGACCTCTTCGGCCTCGTCTTCCTCGTCGTCAAAGCCTTCGCTGGCCTTGGGCAGGCCGCGCTTGCCCGTGCCGCCGAGTTCAATGCGCACCGGCTTGTCACCCCAGATCTCTTCCAGGTTGTAGTACTGGCGCAGTTGCGGCTGCATGATGTGGACCACGGCATCGCCGCAGTCGACCAGCACCCATTCGCCCACGTCTTCGCCTTCCACGGCGATGATGTGGCCGCCGGCTTCCTTGACGGCGTCACGCACCGATGCGGCGAGCGCCTTGGTCTGGCGGTTGGACGTGCCGCTGGCGATGACCGTGCGGTCGAACAGTTCGGTCAGGTGCGTCGTATTGAAGACCTTGATGTCTTGCGCCTTGACGTCTTCGAGCGCGTCGACGATTACGCGTTGTAGTTTGCGAATATCCATACTGAGTGAGAAGAACGTTTAAAGGGCGAGAAAAAAGGTCAAAAAAGCGCTTGGGAAGCGCGGTCAGGCACTGACCGTGCCATTGGCACGGCGGTACAGCGAATGCGATTGGATCAGATCGGCCACGCCGGCGGGCAGGTCGGCGTCGCAGCGCTCGCCTGCGGCAAGCTGCTGGCGCAGGCGGGTGGACGACAGGTCGACGGCCAGGGTCTGGTCGATCCACATCTGGCCGGCGGGTGCGCATTGTATCAATGCCGTGTCGCCCCGGCGCACATCCAGTTCGCGTTGCACGGGCGCATGCAGCGCCTGCAGGTCAAAACCGGGCCGCGTGGCGACGCACAGGTGAACGTATTCGAACAAGTCTTGCCAGCCGTGCCACGTGTCCAGGCCGACAAGCTGGTCGGCGCCCATCAGCCACGCCATGGAGGTGTCCGGGCCGTAGACGCCGCGCAGTTCACGCACGGTGTCGATGGTGTAGCTGGGGCCGTGGCGGTCGACTTCCATGCTGCTCACGTGGACCTTGGCGCGGCCACCGCGTACCGCTTGGGCGGCCAATTCAGTCATGGCAAAGCGCAGCGGGGCGGGCGTGATGTCGGCGGCCTTTTGCCACGACACGCCGGTCGGAATCCACAGCAATTCGTCCAGATCGAGCTGGGCGATGCACAGTTCGGCCAGGGCGATGTGGCCGACATGCGGCGGATCGAACGTGCCACCCAGCAAGCCGAGGCGATAGGGGCGTCCAAGATCGGGGCGGGCGAAAACGGGAAGCGTCATACCCAGTCACGCGCCGGCAGGAAATCGGTGTACAGCGCGGCTTCCGGCGAGCCCGCCTCGGGCTGCCAGTCGTAACGCCAGTTGGCCACGGGCGGCATCGACATCAGGATCGATTCTGCACGGCCGCCGCTTTGCAGGCCGAACAGCGTGCCGCGGTCGAACACCAGGTTGAACTCGACATAGCGGCCACGGCGATAGGCCTGGAAGGCGCGTTCGCGCTCACCGTAGGGGGTGGCGTGACGGCGCTCGGCGATGGGCAGCCAGGCGGACAGGAACGCGTCGCCGACGGAGCGCATCATCTCGAAGCTGCGCTCGAAGCCGAGTTCGGCAAAGTCGTCGAAGAAGATGCCACCGATGCCGCGCGCTTCCTTGCGGTGCTTCAAGTAGAAATAGTCGTCGCACCACTGCTTGAAGCGCGGGTAGAGCTCGTCGCCGTAGGGGGCCAGGGCGCCTTGGCAGGTGCGGTGGAAATGCGAGGCGTCTTCCGCAAAGCCGTAGTAGGGCGTGAGGTCCATGCCGCCGCCAAACCACCAGACGGGCTCGGCATCGGGCCGCACGGCGACGAAGCAGCGCACGTTCATGTGCACCGTCGGCACGTACGGGTTGCGCGGGTGGAAGACCAGCGACACGCCCATCGCCTCGAAACCGCGCCCGGCCAATTCGGGCCGGTTGGCGGTGGCGGACGGGGGTAGGGTGTCGCCCATCACGTGCGAGAAGCCGACGCCGCCGCGCTCCAATAACGCGCCGCCTTCCAGAATGCGGGTGCGGCCGCTGCCGCGCAGGCGCTCGGTTGGCGGTTTTTCCCACGCGTCGGTGAGGAAGGTGCCGCCGTCGAGCGCGCTGGCGGCAGTGGTGATGCGGTCCTGCAGGTCCAGCAGGTAGGCGCGGACGGCTTGGGTATCCATCAGATCGGAAAGGGTCGCGTGGGCGGCCGAGTCATGCGTTTGTCACCATTGTAGCGGGGGGCCCGCCTGGGCAAGGTGGGGATCACCCGGGGTGACGTATGCCGCGCATGCCCCGAGTTGGGGCACTGGCGCGGTCAAACAGCAGGTTTAGTGACGAATGGCGCGGTGGCCGATATCGGTACGGTACTGGGCGCCGTCGAACTGGATCTGCTCGATGACGTTGTACGCGGCACGTTGCGCGGCCTTGACGGTGTCAGCCAAGCCGACCACGCATAGCACACGGCCGCCGCTCGTGGTCAACACGCCGTCCTGGAGCGTGGTACCGGCGTGGAACGTGACGCTGTCTTCCGTCTCTTTCGGGATGCCTGTGATCACGTCGCCCTTGCGCGGGGTATCCGGGTAGTTGTGGGCGGCCATCACCACGCCGAGCGCGGTACGGCGGTCCCATTCGAGTTCCATGCCGTCGAGCTTGCCGTCGATGGCGCGGTCGAGCACGTCGTACAGGTCGGTCTTCATGCGCGCCATGATGGGCTGCGTTTCCGGATCGCCCATACGGCAGTTGAATTCGAGCGTCTTGGGGTTGCCATCGGCGTCGATCATCAGGCCGGCGTAGAGGAAGCCGGTGTACGGGATGCCGTCTTTTTCCATGCCGCGAATGGTCGGCATGATGATCTCGCGCAGCGCGCGGGCGTGCAGCGTGGGCGTAACCACCGGCGCGGGCGAGTAGGCGCCCATGCCGCCCGTGTTGGGGCCGGCGTCGCCGTCGAGCAGGCGCTTGTGGTCCTGGCTGGTCGCCAACGCCACCACGTTCTTGCCGTCGCACACGACGATGAAGCTCGCTTCTTCGCCGGCCAGGAATTCTTCGATGACCACGCGCGCGCCGGCATCGCCCAGGCGGTTGTCGGCCAGCATCATGTCGATGGCGCTGTGTGCTTCTTCCAGCGACATGGCGACGACCACGCCCTTGCCGGCGGCCAGGCCGTCGGCCTTGATGACGATCGGGGCACCTTCCTGATCCACATAGGCATGCGCCTGCGCGGCGCCGCTGAAGGTCTGATACTTGGCAGTCGGAATGCCGTGGCGCTGCATGAACGCCTTGGCGAAGTCCTTCGACGACTCAAGCTGCGCCGCGGCCTTGGTCGGCCCGAAGATGCGCAGGCCCTTGGCGCGGAACAGATCGACGATACCGGCGGCCAGCGGGGCTTCCGGGCCAACGACCGTGAAGTGGATGCCTTCACGCTCGGCAAATGCGGCCAGCACTTCCGGGTCCGTGATCGGCAGGTTCTGCAGGCGTTTGTCGAGCGCCGTGCCGCCGTTGCCCGGTGCCACATACACCACCTGCACCTTGGGCGAACGTGCCAGTTTCCATGCCAGGGCGTGTTCCCGTCCGCCCGAACCGACCACCATCACTTTCATGCTGTACCTACTCAAAAAATCGAAAACTGGAAAACAAAAACGGCGATCGGTCAGGTCGATCGCCGTTATGCGCGTGTCTGGGGCTTATTCCTCGATGACCGCGTTGGTGAAGACTTCCTGCACGTCGTCCAGGTTTTCCAGGACGTCGAGCAGCTTCTGCATCTTGACCGCGTCTTCGCCGGTGAACACGATTTCGGTCTGCGGCTTCATGATGACTTCGGCCAGTTCGGCCTTGAAGCCAGCGGCTTCCAGCGCGGTCTTGACCTTGCCGAAATCGTGGGGCGGGCAGATGACTTCGAGCGAGCCGTCTTCATGCGTGACGACGTCGTCGGCGCCAGCTTCGAGCGCGGCGTCCATCAGCTTGTCTTCCGGCGTGCCCGGGGCAAAGATGAACTGCCCGACGTGGTCGAACAGGAACGCCACCGAGCCGGCGACGCCCATGTTGCCGCCGTACTTGTCGAAGCCATGGCGGACTTCGGCCACGGTGCGCGTACGGTTATCGGTCAGGCAGTCGACGATGATGGCCGCGCCATTGATGCCGTAGCCTTCGTAGCGGATTTCTTCGTAGTTCGCGCCTTCCAGGCCACCCACGCCGCGCTGGATGGCGCGCTGGATGTTGTCCTTGGGCATGTTGGCGTCGGTGGCCTTGTCCATGGCCAGGCGCAGGCGCGGGTTGGAATCGGCATCGCCGCCGCCCAGGCGGGCCGCCACGGTGATTTCCTTGATCAGGCGCGTCCAAATCTTGCCGCGCTTGGCGTCGGCAGCGGCTTTTTTATGCTTGATATTGGCCCATTTGGAATGACCGGCCATGAAACTCTCCGAGCGGAATGCGGTGGAAATGCTGTGGAATCCGGCGCCCAGATGGCGGTTTGACGCCACCAGCACGCTCTATAATCGGTCGCAGATTTTAGCATGCTGCACACGCCCGCCGACCCGTCCATCCGGTCGAGCAATAGGCGCCCGCCCCCAAAGATTGATCCCCGTCTGAATGCCATGACCGATCCCATCCTCGTTGCCAAGAACACGAAAACTGAGCTGGTGCTGTTGCCCCAGCTCGCCAACCGGCATGGTCTGATCACCGGCGCCACTGGCACCGGCAAGACTGTCACTCTGCAAACGATCGCGCAGGGCCTGTCGAAGATCGGCGTGCCAGTCTTCCTGGCTGACGTGAAAGGTGACCTGACCGGCATTTCGCAGCCCGGCCAGTCGAACGACAAGCTCAAGGCCCGCCTGCAGGAGCGCGGCCTGGAAGAACCGCAATGGGCCGGCTGCCCCGTCACGCTGTGGGATGTGTACGGCGAGAAGGGTCACCCCGTGCGCGCCACCGTGTCCGACATGGGCCCGCTGATGCTCTCGCGCATGCTGGAGCTGAACGACATCCAGACCGGCGTGCTGAACCTCGTCTTCAAGATTGCGGACGATTCCGGTCTCGCGCTGCTCGACATGAAGGACTTGCGTGCGATGTTGCAGCACGTCGGCGAGCATTCGTCGGATTACACGAACAAGTACGGCAACATCTCGTCAGCCAGCATCGGGGCCATCCAACGCAACCTGATCGCGCTGGAAGAGCAGGGCGCCGACCAGTTTTTCGGCGAGCCGATGCTCGACATCAACGACCTGATGCAGACGGTGCGTGGCCAGGGCGTGATCAATATCCTGGCCGCCGACAAGCTGCTCAACGCGCCCAGGCTGTACGCGACGTTCCTGCTGTGGATGCTCTCGGAGCTGTTCGAGCACCTGCCGGAAGTGGGCGACATGGACAAACCGAAGCTGGCCTTCTTCTTCGACGAGGCGCACCTGCTGTTCAACGACGCGCCGCCGTCGCTGCTGCAAAAGGTGGAGCAGGTGGTGCGGCTGATCCGCTCGAAGGGTGTGGGCGTGTACTTCGTGACGCAGAACCCCTCGGACGTGCCCGACACGGTGCTCGGCCAGCTGGGCAATCGTGTGCAGCACGCGCTGCGCGCCTTCACGCCGCGCGATCAGAAGGCCGTGAAGGCGGCAGCGACCACGATGCGCGCGAACCCGGAATTCAGCATCGAACAGGCCATCGGCGAACTGGCGGTGGGTGAGGCGCTGATCTCCATGCTGGATGAAGGCGGCCGTCCGGAGATCACGGAGCGCGCGTTTGTCGTGCCGCCGGCATCGCGCATCGGGCCGATCTCGGATGATGAGCGCCGCGCACTGATCGCCAACTCGCTGGTGGCGGGGCGTTACGACACGGCCGTTGATCGTGATTCGGCGTATGAAATCCTGACCGGTCGTGTCGCGGGCGGTGGGGCGGCATCCGCATCGACCTCGGGGTCGATCGGCACCGATTTTGGCGCCTCGAGCGGTTCGGTGCCTGCCCCTGCACAGGCGCCCGCCCAACAGGGCGGCGGCTGGCTGGGCGAGGTTGGCTCGATCCTCACCAAGGGCACGGGCCGCACTGGCCGTGGCGATTCGATTGTGGAAACGCTGGCCAAATCGGCAACACGTACGATCGGCTCGACGATTGGACGCGAGATTGTGCGCGGCGTGCTGGGCAGCATCCTGGGCGGATCGAAGAGGCGCTGAGCGTTTGCCTCGCCCCAAAAGCAAACAGCCGGCAATGCCGGCTGTTTTTGTTTGCGCAAAGTGCGGCGCAATCAGTTCTTCGTGCCGAACAGGCGGTCGCCCGCGTCGCCCAGGCCGGGGATGATGTATGCGTTCTCATCCAGATGCGAATCGAGCGACGCCACGAACAGCTTCACGCCCGGATGCGCCTTCTGGAACACCTCCACGCCTTCCGGTGCGGCCACGAGCGCAAGGAAGAGGATGTTTTCATCCGGCACGCCGCGTTTTTTCATCACGTCGATGGCGTGCACGGCCGAGTAGCCGGTGGCGACCATCGGATCGCACAGGATGAAGGTGCGGTCTTCCAGATCGGGCAGCCGCACGAGGTATTCCACCGGACGGTGTTGTTCATCGCGGTACACACCGATGTGGCCGATGCGCGCTGACGGAATCAGCTCGACGAGCCCGTCGCTCATGCCCACGCCCGCGCGCAGCACCGGCACCACGGCCAGCTTGCGGCCGGCGATGACGGGCGCGTCCATCGGGCCCATCGGCGTGTCGATGTGGCGGCTGGTCAGCGGCAGGTTGCGCGTGATCTCGTAGCCCATCAGCAGCGTGATCTCGCGCAGCAGCTCGCGGAACGTGCGCGTGGACGTGTCCTTGTCGCGCATGTGCGTGAGCTTGTGCTGGATCAGCGGGTGATTGAGGATGAACAGGTTCGGGAAGCGCGGATCTTGTTTCATGGCGAGGCGGGAATACAGGGATTCGGAGATGGGGCGCATTGTACGGCGCGCCCCGCAGCTCAATGATCAGCGGCGGCCGCGCATCAAGATAACGTACACCACGGCGGAAATCGCCAACCCCACGAACCACGCATACGTGTACAGCGCCTCGAACACGCCGGGCACGCTGGCGACAAAGCCCGCCTGCTTGAAGAAGCCCGGCAGGTTGGGCAGCACGCCGATGATGAGGGCGATGATGGCGCGGCCGTTCCAGCCGTTGCCATAGCCGTAGGGGCCGTCCACGCGGAACAGCTCGCCGGTCTTGAGCACGGTGCGGCGCACCAGGAAGTAGTCGACCATCATGATGCCGGCCACGGGCCCGAGCAGCGCGCCGTAGCCGACCAGCCAGGTGAAGATGTAGCCCTTGGTGGTCTCCAGGATCTTCCACGGCATCATCGCCAGGCCGATGCCCGCCGTGATGTAGCCCCCGATGCGGAACGAGATGCGGTGTGGCGCCAGGTTCGAGAAGTCATATGCCGGCGACACCACGTTGGCGGCGATGTTCGTCATCAGCGTGGCGGTAATCAAGGCCAGCAATGCGACGATGACCGACGGGCCCGTCATCTTGCCGGCCAGCGTGACCGGATCCCAGATAGCCTGGCCGTAGATGACCACGGTGGACGAGGTGACGAGCACGGCCACCAGTGCCAGCAGCCCCATCGGCAGCGGCAGCCCGATGGCTTGGCCGACGAGCTGATCGCGCTGGCTGCGCGCAAAGCGGGTGAAGTCCGGAATGTTCAGCGCCAGCGTGGCCCAGTAGCCGACCATGGCCGTAAGCGATGGCCAGAAGAAGCCCCAGAACTCGCCAGCGCGCTTGCCGCCTTCGGCAAACGCCGACGGTGCCGACAGCATCGGGCCAAAGCCGCCCGCATTGATGTACGCCCACCAGACCAGACCCAGCGCTGCCAGGATCAGCAGCGGGGTGGCCAGCGCCTGGAAGCGCTTGATCGACTCCAGCCCCTTGGTGATCAGCCAGATGTGCAGGCCCCAGAACAGCAGAAAGCAGAATCCCTGGCCGGGGTTGATGCCCAGGCCGGGAATGTTGCTGCCTACCAGCATGTTGTTGGTGACGACGTTCAGGATCGTGTAGATGGCCTGGCTGCCCAGCCACGTCTGGATGCCGAACCAGCCGCACGCCACGATGGCCCGCAGGATGGCCGGCAGTTGCGCGCCGCGCACGCCAAACGATGCCCGCACCAGCACAGGGAAGGGGATGCCGTACTTGGTGCCCGCGTGGCCCACGAGCACCATCGGCACGAGCACGATCAGGTTGCCCAGGAACACCGTCAGCACGGCCTGCCACCAGTTCATGCCCTCGCTCATCAGGCCCGAGGCCAACATGTAGGCCGGCACCGACACCACCATCGACACCCACAGCGCGGCGTAGTTGGCGGCGGTCCAGGTGCGTGCGGCGGGCGGGGTCGGGTTGAGGTCTTCGTTCCAGAGGGTCGGATCGGGTGCTCCGGCGGCACCCGCGGCAAGCGTGGAGGAGGCGGGCGAGGTGGTTTGGCTCATGGCGATAGGGAATCCGTTGTCGTTCTAGATATTCGGAATACAGGCGCGATTGTACGGCGGTCCGAGAGGCTTCCAAGCGAGACCTGTGCCACGCGGGATCCGGCCCCGCCCCCGGAACGATTTGTTGAATTCACATACAATCGACGCGCTCGCCAACCAGCCTCGCGCCCTCGTTGTGACCACCGCGTCCTCTGCGTCTTCCACCCCTACGCGCACCACCGACACCGGCGGCCTGTTGCTGGCCTCTGTGGGCGCCGTGCTGTTCTCGGCCAAGGCCATCGTTGCCAAGCTGATGTATCGCTACCAAGTCGATGCAGTGATGGTCATCACGCTGCGGATGTTGCTCGCTGCGCCGCTGTTCATGGCGATGGGCTGGTGGCAGTCGCGTCGCTCGGCGCCGCTCGCATTGGCTGACCGGTGGCGCATCGTTGGCCTTGGCATCATTGGGTATTACCTCTCCAGCTTTCTCGACTTCCTGGGCCTGCAGTACATCACGGCGGGGCTTGAGCGGCTCATTCTGTTTCTCACGCCATCGTTCGTGCTGCTGATCACGGCCACGGTGTTCAAGCGGCGCATTACCGGCTTGCAATGGGTGTCGCTTGGGTTGGCGTATGCAGGCATCGTGCTGGTGTTTGCACATGACCTGAACCTGGGTGGCAATAACGTGTGGCTGGGCGGCGGGTTGGTGCTCGCCAGCGCCATCAGCTACGGTATCTATCTGCTGGCGAGTGGCGAACTGGTCAAGCGTGTCGGCTCGATGCGGCTGGTGGCGTATGCGATGTGCGTGTCGACGGTGGCGTGCGTCGTGCAGTTCCTCGTGCTGCGGCCCGTGTCGGCATTGGTGTTGCCCTGGCAGGTGTATGGCTTGTCTGCCATCAATTCGGTGTTCTGTACGGTCGCACCCGTGACCATGACGATGATGGCCGTGGCACGCGTGGGCGCGCCGGTGGCGTCGCAGGCGGGCATGATCGGGCCGGTGTCGACGCTGCTGCTCGGTTGGTGGCTGCTGGGCGAGCCGATCACGCTGTGGCAGATTGCCGGCAGTGCGCTGGTGCTGGCCGGCATGGCGCTGTTGTCCCGGCGGGGCCTATCGAAATAACCCTCAAAAGGAGTCAGGCAGGATGGATCTGGGTTTGAAGGGCAAGCGCGCACTGGTATGCGGCGCGAGCAAAGGATTGGGCTTCGCCTGCGCCGATGCGCTGGCCGCCGAGGGCGTGGACGTGGTGATCGTCGCGCGCGGCGCCGAAGCGCTGCTGGCCGCAGCCGAGCGCATCCGCAACGCACACGGGGTGCGCGTCGAGGCGGTCGCCACCGATATCACCACGCCCGAGGGGCGCGCTGAAGCACTGCTCGCCTGCGAGCGTCTGGGCGGCTCGCCTGACATCCTCGTCAACAACGCCGGCGGTCCGCCCCCGGGCAACTTCCGCGACTGGGACCGCGATGCATGGATGGCCGCGTTGAACGCCAACATGCTCACGCCCATCGATCTCATCAAGGCGACCGTCGACAAGATGATCGAGCGCCGCTGGGGCCGCATCGTCAATATCACCAGCGGTGCGGTGAAGGCGCCGATCGATGTACTGGGCTTGTCCAACGGTGCGCGCTCGGGTTTGACGGGCTTTGTGGCTGGCCTCGCGCGCGAGGTGGCCAAGCATGGCGTGACCGTCAACAACCTGCTGCCGGGCCAGTTCGAGACCGACCGCCTGACCAAGACGCTGGAAGCCGGCGCCAAGGCGTCGGGCATCAGCGCGGAGGAAAACTTCGATCGCAAGCGCCATGGCAACCCGGCACGGCGCTTCGGCCAGCCGGCAGAGTTCGGCGCCGTGTGCGCCTTTCTGTGCAGTCAGCACGCCGGTTATTTGAACGCGCAAAACATCCTGCTGGATGGCGGCGCATATCCAGGCACCTTCTGAGCCAACCACAATGACGACCACCACGCCCGAAAGCGCAACTTACAAACGCCCGAAGCCGCGCCGCATTGCTCTGATTGCGCACGATCACAAGAAAGACGACATGGTCGCTTTCGCGCAAACGCACCGGGCTTTCCTGTCGGAATGCGAATTGCTGGCGACCGGCACCACCGGTGGCCGGCTGGAGAAAGAAGTCGGTCTGACGGTGCAGCGCATGCTGTCCGGCCCCTGGGGCGGTGACCTACAAATTGGCGCACAGTTGGCCGAGGGCCGCGTCGATGCAGTCATCTTCCTGCGTGACCCGATGACGCCGCAGCCGCACGAACCCGACATCAACGCGCTGGTGCGCGCGTGCGACGTTCACAACATTCCCTGCGCCACCAACCTGGCGACGGCCGACCTCGTGATGTCTGCGCTGAAACTGGTGGAGCCCGATCCGAAGGAGATTCACGCATGACCCAAGCGAAAGCGATCCGCATCTTTGAAACCGGCGGCCCCGAAGTGATGCAGTACGTCGATGTCGATGTGCCCGCACCCGGCCCCGGTGAAGTCACGGTCAAGCAGCACGCCGTCGGCCTGAACTACATCGACGTGTACTTCCGCACGGGGCTGTACCCGCAGCCGCTGCCGGCGGGCATCGGCATGGAGGCGTCGGGCGTGGTCGAGGCGGTAGGCCAGGGCGTCACGCACGTCAAACCTGGCGACCGCGTGGCCTACGCCGGCCGCCCGACCGGCGCCTATGCGGCCGTGCGCACCATGCCGGCCGATATTCTGGTGCGCCTGCCGGACACCATCGACTTCGAGACCGGCGCCGCGATGATGCTGCAGGGCATGACCGCGCAATACCTCATTCGCGACAGCTATCGCGTGCAGCCGGGCGATACGGTGCTCTTCCATGCTGCAGCCGGCGGCGTGGGCTTGATCGCCTGCCAGTGGCTCAAGGCACTCGGCGCCACCGTGATCGGCACGGTCGGTAGCGATGCCAAGGCCGAACTTGCCCGCGCGCACGGCTGTGATCACACCATCGTCTACACGCGCGAGAACTTCACCGAGCGTGTGATGGACCTGACAGGCGGCAAGGGCGTGCCGGTCGTCTACGACGGGATTGGCAAGGACACTTTCAAGGGCTCGCTCGATTGCCTCGCGCCGCGCGGCATGATGGTGACCTATGGCAATGCGTCCGGGCCTGTGCCTCCGGTCGATCTGGGCTTGCTGAGCACAAAGTCGCTTAAGCTCACGCGCCCCACGCTGATGACCTATACGGCGCGACGCGATCTGCTGGAGCCGATGGCGGCAGATTTGTTCGACGTGGTGGTCAGCGGCAAGGTGAAGATCGAGATCCACCAGCGTTATGCACTGGCCGATGCGGCGCAGGCACACCGCGATCTGGAGTCGCGCAAGACGACCGGTTCGACGATCCTCTTGCCGTAAGAAAGGACTTACCGCCCGCTCGGCGTCACTCGCCGGGCGGCGGCAAAGCGCGCATCTTCACGCACGCGAACGGGTAAGGCGCGCAGCAGCATGTGCAGCGCAAACGGCACCAGCACGATGTCGTCCACCCAGCCGATCACCGGGATGACATCCGGAATCAGATCGATCGGCGACACCACATAACCCACCAGCAGCAGCGCAGCCGGCGCGAGCCACCACGGTTTGTCGGGATGGCGCAGCGCAAACCACAGCAGGCGCACGTCGTTGCGCACCACGCTCCATAGGCGGAAAAGGCGTCCGAACATGGTGGGGCTCCTGGATGAAAAGCCGGCGTCACATGGGCTGGTTTGACCGGCAGACCATCGTATCAGCTTGGGGAAATGGGACGGTTTTCAAGATTTACCGCTGATCGCCCATGAAAAAAGCCGGCCCTCCCCCGAGGTGCCGGCTTTTTGCTGCAGCAGGTAGGACTTAACCCGGAATCTTGCCTTCCACGCCTTCCACGTAGAACTTGATGCCATGCAGGAAGCCATCGTCGGCGACCTTGTCGGCGGGCAGGACTTCCTTGCCGGTGTTGTCCTTGATCGGGCCCTTCCAGATCGGGGCCGAGCCGTCGATGATGCCCTTCTTGCGGGTCTCGACCAGGGTCTTCACGTCTTCCGGCACGACGGTGTTGTAGGCGCCCAGATCGATCGCGCCTTCCTTCAGGCCCCACCACACGGTCTCGGGCTTCCACTTGTTGTTGAGCACATCGTCGACCACCTTGTTGTAGTACACGCCCCACTTGTTGATGGACGCGGCCAGGTGGGCCTTCTCGCCGAACTTGGTCATGTCGCTGTCCCAGCCGAGCGCGTAGACGCCTTTCTCCTGGGCGGTCTGCACCACGGCGGCGGAGTCGGTGTTCTGCATCAGCACGTCAACGCCCTGGCCGATGAGGGTGGTGGCCGCTTCGCGCTCCTTGCCCGGATCGAACCATTTGTTGACCCACACCACGCGGGTGGTGGCCTTCGGGTTGACGCTGCGCGCGCCCAGGGTGAACGAGTCGATGTTGCGGATCACCTCGGGAATCGGCACCGAACCCACCACGCCCAGCTTGCCCGACTTGCTCATCTTGCCGGCCACCACGCCCGCCAGGTACGCGCCTTCATACGTGCGCACGTCGTACTGGCCGAGGTTGTCGGCGGTCTTGAAGCCTGTGGCGTGCTCGAACTTCACGTCCGGAAATTCCTTGGCGACCTTGAGCATCGATTCCATGAAGCCGAAGCTTGTGCCGAAGATGACCTTGTTGCCCTGCGTGGCGAGATCGCGGAACACGCGCTCGGCGTCAGCGGCGCTCTCGGGCACGTTCTCGACGAAGCTGGTCTTCACCTTGTCGCCAAACTTGGCTTCGACTTCCTTGCGGGCTGCATCGTGAGCGTACGTCCAGCCAGCGTCGCCCACCGGGCCGACGTAGACGAACGCGACCTTCAGCGGCTCGTTGGCCGGCGCCGGTGCGGCAGCAGCGGGGGCTGACGATGCGGCCGGCGCGGCATTGCCGCCCGCGTTGTCGTTGGACTTGCCGCAACCCCAGAGGGTGAGGGCAGCGCCGGCGGCCAGTGCGGCCAGCGTGATCCTGCGGGTAACGTTCATCGATTTCTCCTGTTGTGTGGCTCGTTGACTGTGTTGAAGCGTGAAGCGAAGAAAAGAACGGAATGCAGCAACTTTAGGCCGCAGTTTAGGCAGCCCCCGGGCGGAACGGCTTGCCCAGCGACGCCGGCATGTTCAGGCGGATCCAATCCGGATTACGCGAAATGATGGCCAGCACGACGATCGTGGCGGCAAACGGCAGCATCGAGAGAATCTGCGAGGGCACCGACACACCGATGCCTTGCAGATGGAACTGCAGGATCGTCACGCCGCCGAACAGCAGTGCGCCAAGCAGGATGCGCAGCGGCCGCCAGGTGGCAAACGTGGTCAGCGCCAGGGCGATCCAGCCGCGGCCGGCGACCATGTTCTCGACCCACATCGGCGTGTAGACCAGCGACAGGTACGCGCCAGCCAACCCGCAGCACGCGCCGCCAAACAGCAGCGCGCCAAAGCGGATGGTGCGCACCGGATAGCCCAGCGCGTGGGCCGATTCCGGCGATTCCCCGACCGCCCGCAGCGTCAGGCCGGCGCGCGTCTTGAACAGGAACCAGGCAATCGCCCCGCACAGTGCCAGGCTGAAATAGACCATCCAGTGGTGGGCGAACAGGGCCGGGCCGACAAACGGGATCGACTCCAGCCCCGGGATGCCATGCGCCTGCGCCGGCAGCGACATGCCGACAAAGCGCTGGCCCATGAAGGCCGACAGCCCGGTGCCGAAGATCGACAGGGCGAGGCCGGTGGCAACCTGGTTGGTCACCAGCACGAGCGCGAGCCAGGCAAACAGCGCAGCCATCACCATGCCGGCAAGCGCGCCAGCCACAAAGCCCAGCAGCGGAATCTGCGTCTGGTAGCCAACCATGAAGCCAACCACGGCCGCGACCAGCATCATGCCCTCGGCGCCCAGATTGAGCACGCCGGAGCGTTCGTTCATCAGCAGGCCGAGTGCGGCCAGCAGTAGCGGGGTGCCAGCGTTGATCGACGCGGCGATCAGGGGAGCAAGACTTTCCATATCAGTGGTGCGCGCGCCAGCGCAGGCGGTATTCGATAAGCGTGTCGCAGGCCAGCAGGAAGAACAGCAGCATCCCCTGGAACACCCCGGTAATGGCCGACGGCAGGCCCAGGCGCGATTGCGCCAGTTCACCGCCGATATAGAACAGCGACATCACGATTGCCCCGAGCACGGTGCCCACCGGATTCAATCGACCGACAAAGGCCACCACGATGGCGGCAAAGCCGTAGCCGGGGGAGATGGAGGGCAGCAGTTGGCCGATCGGGCCCGTCACCTCAAATGCGCCGGCAATGCCCGCCAGCCCGCCAGAGATGAGCAGCGCCGTCCACAGCGCTTTACGCGACGAGAATCCCGCGTAGCGCGCGGCCTGCGGTGCCAAGCCGCCGACTTGCAGCCGATAGCCCGCAAAGCTGCGGAACACGAACAGCGTCATCGCCGCCGTCATCACCAGCATGAACAGGAAGCCGACATGCAGTCGCGTGCCCGCCATCAGCGTGGGCAGCACAAACGCGCTGTCGAACACGATCGACTGCGGGAAGTTCATGCCGTTCGGGTCCTTCAGCGGCCCGTTGACCATGTACAGCAGCAGCAACTGCGCGATGTACGTGAGCATCAAGGAGACGAGGATCTCGTTGGCATGAAAGCGATCGCGCAGCAGCGCCGTTATCGCCGCCCACAGCGCCCCACCAACCAGCCCCGCGATGACGGCGATCACCAGTGCGAGGCCGCCCGGAATGGCGGGCGTCGGCGTATCGAAGGTGATGATCGTGGCCGCCGCAAAGATGCCGCCGACGATGAGTTGCCCCTCCGCGCCGATGTTCCACACGTTGGCGCGGTAGCACACCGACAGGCCCAGCGCGCACAGCACCAGCGGCACGGTCTTGAGCAGCACCTCGCCAATTGCACGCTTGGTGGCCAGCGGTTCAATCAGGAACACGCGCAGGCCGGCCACCGGGTCCTTGCCCAGCAGCGCAAACAGCAGCAGCCCGAACACCATCGTCAGCACCAGCGCGATCAGCGGCGAGGCATAGGCCATGGCGCGCGAAGGAATCGCGCGCAGCTCCAGCGAGATGGGCAGCGCCAGACGGCTGCCGTGCATGACGTCAGCCATGGGCCACCTCGGAGGTTGCTGCTGCCGAAGCCGAAGCCGAAGCTTTGTCCCACATGCCGCTCATCCACAGGCCGATCTGTTCGCGGTCGGTGGCGTGCGTGGGGGTGGAGGGAGAGAGGCGCCCGTTGGCGATCACGTGCAGGCGATCGCACAGCGCAAAGAGTTCGTCGAGTTCTTCCGACACGATGAGGATGGCGCAGCCCCCGGCCTTGAGCGCGAGGATTTCGTTGTGGATCTGCGCCGCCGCGCCCACGTCCACGCCCCAGGTAGGTTGCGCAACGATGAGCACGCGCGGCGCGCATTCGATTTCACGGCCGACGATGAATTTCTGCAGGTTGCCGCCCGACAGGCTCTTGGCCAGCGCATCCGGCCCGCCTGCCTTCACGCCGAATCGGCTGATGATGTTGCTGGCCAGCTTGGCGGCGGCCTTCTTGTCGATCAGTCCACCGCGGACCTGCGGCGCGCGCTGGTGCGTCAGCAGCGTATTGGCCGACAGCGACAGCGACGGCACCGCACCGCGCCCCAGGCGTTCTTCCGGCACGAAGGACAGCCCACGCTTGCGGCGCGCACGCGGGTCCAGCTTGGCGACGGGCTCGTTGCCGATGCGGATGGTCTGCGCTGCAGCGCGGGTGTCCTCGCCGGACAGCGCGGCCAACAATTCCTGCTGCCCGTTGCCCGACACGCCGGCAATGCCGACGATCTCGCCGCTGCGCAGCTGCAGGGCGATGTCGCGCAGCTCCGTCGCAAACGCGTGGGCCTTGGGCAGCGACAGGCCGGCCACTTCCATGCGTACCTCGCCCGGCGTGGTCTGCGGGCGCAGTTCGCGCGGGGGCTCGCCGCCGATCATCAGGCGTGACAGCGATGCCGGCGTTTCCTGGCGCGGGTCGCACACGCCCGTGACCTTGCCCATGCGCATCACCGTGGCGGTGTGGCACAGGGCCTGGATCTCGTCGAGCTTGTGGCTGATGTAGAGGATGCTGGTGCCTTCCGCAGCCAACTGGCGCAGCGTCACGAACAGCTTTTCGACGGCCTGCGGTGTCAGCACCGAGGTCGGCTCGTCGAGAATCAGGAGACGCGGCTTGGTCAGCAGCGCGCGCACGATCTCCACGCGCTGGCGCTCACCCACGGAAAGCGTATGCACATGGCGATGCGGTTCCAGCGGCAGACCGTACTTGTCGCCGGTGGTGCGCACCTGTTCGGCCACGTCGCGCAAGTCTGTGCCCGCGGGCAGGCCGAGCAGGATGTTCTCGGCCACCGTGAGCGTGTCGAACAGCGAGAAGTGCTGGAACACCATGGCGATGCCCAGCGCGCGCGCCTGGTGCGGGTTGGCGATCTCGACGCGCTGGCCGTCGAGCTGCATCTCGCCGGCATCGGGCTGCACGGCGCCGAAGATGATCTTCATCAGCGTCGATTTGCCGGCGCCGTTTTCGCCCAGCACGGCGTGGATTTCGCCCGGCGCGACGGTGAGGCTCACGCCGTCGTTGGCGACCACGCTCGGGTAGCGCTTGGTCATGCCTGTCAGCGACAGGCGCGGTGGGAGTGGTGTCACAACAGGTTGGCTCGTGGTTTCCGTGCCGCTCACCGCGAGCGCATGGCGCTGCGGAGGCGGTCTCTTATGGGTGTTGACGGCACTTCACAGCAGGCGATGCCAACGCAGATTCGCGCCGACGCATCGCAGCAATCATCACCATGCATTGATGATTGGCATCAACGGTCAATTATATCTTCCGGTACAGCTGCAGACGCCGATTTCGGCTGGTCTGCAGCTGCCTCGTACGAGGGGTGGCAGAGTGCAAATCCCATGCCGGGCCGAGCGCGCCGATTTGCCGGTGCGAACTTGTCTTGCCGGAGTATGCAGGTGGCATGCGCGGCCCCCGCATGGGGCGAATCGGCAAGGTCGATGATGGCGTGCACTTGATCTGTGCGCAGGCGAGGTATGCCACTTTGCGCTACAGTCTGCGGTTTGCTTCGGCTCGGTGCTCCGCCTGCTGCCGCGCCCCGTTTCCTCCTCATGACTGCTCCCGCTCCCGCACGATCCCGCATGCCGGGCCCGATTCCTGGTTGGCTTCTACTGCTTGGCGCGCTGACCGCCATCGGCCCGCTGTCGGTCGACATGTACCTGCCGAGCCTGCCCACCATTGCGCGCGAGCTGAACACGTCGTCGGCCGCGGCTGGGGTCACGCTCACGGTGTTCCTGATCAGCCTGGCGATCGGCCAGCTCATCTACGGCCCGGCCAGTGACCGCTTCGGCCGCAAGCCGCCGCTCTATATCGGCTTGGCGATGTACGTGGCGGCGTCCATCGGCTGTGCGTTCGCCAAGGACGCCACCACGCTGGCCGTGCTGCGCGGCGTGCAGGGCTTTGGCGGGTGCGCGGGCATGGTCATCGCCCGCGCTGCGGTGCGCGATCGCATGGACCCGGCCGGCGCCGCGCAGGCGTATTCGACCCTGATGCTGGTGATGGGCGTGGCGCCCATCCTTGCGCCGATGATCGGCGGGGCCGTGCTGCAGTTCGCGTCGTGGCGCGTCATCTTTGCGCTGCTGACGGCGTTCGGGGTGGCATCGCTGGTGGCGGTGCATTACCTGATGCGCGAGTCGCTGGCGCCGGAGCAGGCGCGCAAGCTGGCCGTCAGCCATGTGCTGCGCGACTACTGGGAACTGCTGCGTGATCACCATTACGCCGCCTACATGTGGTGCGGCGCGGTGTTCCTGTCAGGCATGTTTGCGTACATCACGGTGTCGTCGTTCGTGCTGATCGACGGCTACGGGCTGACGCCGTCGCACTACGCATGGGTATTCGGCAGCAACGCGGCGGGGATGATCGCCGCCTCGCGTGTGAACGTGCGACTGGTGCGCAAGTATTCGCCGGTGCGCGTGCTTCGGCGGGCGCTGTGGGTGCCGGCCATTACCAGTGTGCTGGCCGCTGCGGCGGCGGCCGTTGGCTTTACGCCGCTGCCGCTCGTGCTGGCGGCGCTGTTCTGCTACATCGCGTCGATCGGCTGCATCTCGCCCAATACCGGCGCACTGGCGATGGCGGGGCAGGGCGCACGCGCAGGCACCGGCTCGGCGCTGATGGGCGCCATGCAATTCGGCCTTGGCATGGTGACGGGCACCGTGGTCGCCGCCATTGGCCAGAGCGCGCTGCCGCTGCTGGGCATGATGGCCGTTTGCGCCGTCGCCGCACTCGTTCTGGGCCTGCGCATCACGCGCGAAGAGCCGACGGCCTGATCCTCGGCTGCATATCGGCGCTCGCGTTCTGTGGGCGCCGTCTTTTAAATGTGAACCATGAATAACACGCCCGCCACGCGGAGCGTGTTCCGCGCCTATGATGAGTACGGTTGGCCCGAACCTGTGCCGACACGGTCTCATCGGCTAAGGGTTACTTCTTATATAGAATTTATCGACGTTTTATTAACGTATCGCTTTCGTTTTCACTCGCGCAGTGTTTTGCCTGGATCGTCCCGGCAAACGGCGCACACGAGACGGGGGTCAAGTTGCAGTGCACGATTCATCGGCTGGGCGAACTGGCGCTGTTATGCGAAGTGCCGCCGCCGGCGACCCTGAATTGCCAGCAGCGCATCTGGGCCATGGCCTCGCGCGCGTCCAACTGGGCGGGCGTGGTCGACGTGGTGCCCGGGATGAACAACCTCACACTCGTGTTCGGCCCGCTGGCCGATGCGCAGCGCCTGGAAACCCAGCTGCGCGACGCCTGGGCAGAAAGCGAGGCCCTGGTGGCCGACGGCAAGCTCGTCGACATCGAAGTTGCTTATGGTGGTGACGAAGGCCCCGACCTGCGCGAAGTGGCCAGGCACACCGGGCTGACGCCGGCCGAAGTCGTGCGTCGCCATACCGCACCCGAATACATCGTCTATTTCCTGGGCTTCCAGCCGGGCTTTGCCTATATGGGCGGGCTCGACAAATCGCTCGCCACCCCGCGTCGGCCCGAGCCGCGCATGGCCGTGCCGGCCGGTTCGGTGGGCATCGGCGGCGAGCAGACCGGCATCTACCCGGCCGCGTCCCCCGGCGGCTGGCAACTGCTGGGCCGCACCGACGCGGCGCTGTTCATGCCGCAGCGCAATCCCCCCGCGCTCCTGGCGCCGGGAGACCGCATTCGCTTCGTCGCCTCGAAGGTGCGCGCATGAGTTCCAAGCTCCAACCCATGATCGAGATCGTGCGGGCCGGCGTGCTGGCCTCCGTGCAAGACCTTGGCCGTACCGGCTATCGGCGCTTTGGCGTGTGCACGTCGGGCGCGCTGGACCCGCTGTCGCTGTATGTGGGCAACCGCCTGGTCGGCAACCGCAGTGATGCGGCGGGCATCGAGTTCACGCTGGGCAACGCGACGCTGCGCTTTCATGCGAACGGCCTGATCGCACTGACCGGCGCCGATTGCCGTGCGACGCTCGATGGCCAGGCGGTGCATGCCTGGCGCGCCGTTCCTGTGCAGCGGGGCCAGACGCTGACCTTGCGCGTGGCGCAGGGCGGCGTGCGCGCATACCTGTGCGTGGCCGGCGGCATCGATGTGCCGGAGATGATGGGCTCGCGCAGCACGGATCTGAAGGCCGGCTTCGGCGGCTTCGAAGGGCGCCCGCTGAAAGACGGCGACAAGCTGCCCGTGCTGCCCGCCGATACCACCTATGCCCCCGACATCAGCGGCGATGCCGTCGCGGTGAAGGCCGCACGCTGGACGTTCGACCGTGAGCGCGATCACACACCGGTCATGCGTGTGCTGCCCGGTCCGGAATACGACGACTTCGTCGCCGACGCGCAAGCCGCGTTCTGGGAATCGGACTGGACGCTTACCCCCAACAGCAACCGCATGGGCTTCCGCCTGCAGGGGCCGGAGCTCACGCGCAAGAAACAGCGCAGCGCAGATCTGCTCTCGCATGGCGTGGTGCCGGGCGTGATCCAGGTGCCGCCGTCGGGCCAGCCCATTGTGCTGATGGCCGACGCGCAGACCACCGGCGGCTACCCGAAGATCGGCACCGTCATCCTGGCCGACCAATGGCGACTGGCGCAGATTCCACTCGGCACGCGGGTGCGCTTCGAGCGCGTGACGCTGGAGGAGGCCGAGGCCGCCCGCGCCGACGTGGCACGTTATCTGCAACAAATCGAAACCGCGCTGGATTGGCAGCGCCAGGGCATTCTCTCGACCGCGCGGCGCACCGCGCGCACGCAACTCAACGCGCGACCGAACGCCTGAAGCACCGGACTCAACATCATGACCACGATTGATCTGAACGCGGACCTTGGCGAAGGCTGCGATACCGACGAGGCGCTGCTCGCGCTGGTGAGTTCGGCCAACATCGCTTGCGGCTGGCACGCCGGCGACGTCAACACGATGCGCCAGACCGTCGGCTGGGCGCTGCGCCAGGGCGTGTCGATCGGCGCGCATCCGAGCTTTCCCGATCGAGAAAACTTCGGCCGCACCGAGATGCACCTGCCGCCCGACGAGATCTACGCCGGCGTGCTGTTCCAGATCGGCGGCCTGTCGGCCATCGTGCGTGCGCAGGGCGGCAAGCTGTCCCACGTGAAGGCGCATGGCGCGCTGTACAACCAGGCCTCGCGTGACCGGCCGCTGGCCATGGCCATCGTGCGCGCCATTCGCGATTTCGATCCGTCGCTCACGGTGTTCGGCCTGGCCGGCGGCGAACTCGTCAAGGCGGCGCGCGAATTGGGCCTGTCGGCCAAGGAAGAGGTCTTCGCCGATCGGGGCTACAACGCGGACGGCTCGCTCGTTAAACGCGGTACGCCCGGCGCCCTGATCGACAGCGAAGAGGCGGCGCTCGACCAGACGCTGACGATGGTGCGCGAACAGCGTGTGAAGGCCATCGACGGCACGTGGGTGCCGATCCACGCGGAAACGGTTTGTCTGCACGGCGACGGCGCGCATGCGCTGGCGTTTGCGCGACGCATTCGGGAACGGCTGGGCAGCGAAGGCATCGCTGTTCGTGCCGGCACCTGAGCCACGACGGCCTCGTCTTTCCGGCGGGGCTTTTTCATAACCTTGGGGGGAAGCACCACATGAGTACGGCAGTCAATCTGTGGCCATTGATCGGGGTGGCCATCATCGTCGTAGGGTTCGTCCTGCGATTCAATCCACTGCTGGTGGTGACCGTGGCCGGGCTGGCAACGGGGCTGTCTGTCGGCATGGACCCTGGCACGCTGCTGGAAACCTTCGGCGAGAAGTTCATCAACAGCCGGTCGCTGGCGGTCTACGTGCTGATTCTGCCGATCATCGGCCTGCTGGAAAGCTACGGTTTGAAAGAGCGCGCGCAAGACTGGATCTCCAGCCTGGCGAGTGCAACCTCCGCCCGCATCCTGATGCTGTATTTCGTGCTGCGGCAAGGGCTGGGCGCACTCGGCCTGACCTACATCGGCGGTCATGCGCAAACCGTGCGGCCATTGCTGGCGCCCATGGTGGAAGGTGCGGCTGCTGCACGCCACGGCGACCTCCCACAGCACATCCGCGACAAGCTCCGGGCGCACTCTGCAGCCTGCGACAACATCGCGATCTTCTTCGGTGAAGACATCTTTATCGCCTTTGGCGCGGTGCTGCTGATGGATGCCTTCCTCAAGGAAAACGGCATCGCTGGCGTTGAGCCCCTGCAACTTGGCCTGTGGGCGATTCCCACCGCCATTTGCGCGCTCGTCATCCACATGTTCCGCCTGGTACGGCTCGATGCCAGCATCCAGCGCGATGTCGATGCATGGAAGCAAGCCAATCCCTCCAAGACGAATGAGGTGACAGCATGACCACACTGCTAACCATTAACAGCGTTTTCTATCTGATCGGCTTTATCGTGATGCTGCTGGTCGGCATGACGCTGCGAGACAAGGGCAACCCCAAGCGCCTGACCACAGCCTTGTTCTGGTTCCTGTTCGGCTTTGTATTCCTGTTCAGCGATCTGCTCGTTTCCACGCTCGGCAAGCCGATGGCGTATCGCATCGTTGGTGTGATCGTCGTCCTGATCTCGCTGATCGCGGGGGCAGGGTTGCTGTCGATCGGCTCGTACAGGCAGAGCACCCCGGAACAACGCCATGCCTCTGCCAACAAGCTGCGCAACAAGTTGTTTGTGCCTGCGCTGCTGATCCCGGTCATCACGGTGCTCTGCACGCTGTTTCTGAAGGGTGTTGCCGTGGGCGGCGTCTACATTCTGGATCAGAAGCAACTGACGTTGGCCGCGCTGTGCGTGAGCTGTGTGTGCGCACTCCTGGTCGGCTGGGCGCTGACCGGCGGCTCGCCGCTGCATGCGGTGCGTGAGTCGCGGCGTCTGCTGGATTCGATCGGCTGGGCAGCGGTGCTGCCGCAGATGCTGGCGATGCTGGGTGGCGTGTTCGTGGCGGCCCAGACGGGTAAATCGGTGAAGGACATCGTGAGCCTGTTCGCCGATCCGAATAACCGCTTCCTGCTGGTGGTGATCTACTGCGTGGGCATGGCGCTGTTCACCATGATCATGGGCAATGCGTTTGCGGCGTTCCCGGTGCTGACGGCCGGTATCGCGCTGCCGCTGCTGGTGGTTGGCCAGCACGCTGATCCTGCCCCGCTGGTGACCATCGGTATGCTGGCCGGCTATTGCGGGACGTTGATGACGCCCATGGGCGCCAACTACAACATCGTGCCGGCGGCACTGCTGGAGTTGAAGGACAAATATCTCGTCATCAAGACGCAGATTCCCACCGCGCTGGTGCTGCTCAGCGCCAACATCCTGCTGATGTATTTCCTGATCTTCCGCCATAGCTAACCATGCAACTTACCGTCGATCAGGCCGCGGCCTTTGCCGCGTTGCCGTTGCGCTCGCTGCGCCACGAATATCCGAACCACATCATGCATGTCCTGAATGGGCCGCAAGATGTGCTGTCACCGCGCGCCATGCACCCGGTGTTCTACGGTTGCTACGACTGGCATTCCGCCGTGCACGGGTATTGGCTGCTGGCGCGCTGTGCGAGGCTGTACCCGTCGTTGCCGCAACAGGACGCCATTACGGCGCTGTTTGACGAGCACTTCACTGTCGAGAACATGCAGCAGGAGTGCGCGTATTTCCAGACGCCCGGGCGCACGTCGTTTGAGCGCCCATATGGGTTCGCCTGGATCGTGGCATTGGCCCAGGAGCTGGACGTTTGGCAGCATCCCAAGGCGAAGACGTGGCTGGCAGCCATGGAACCGCTGACGGTGGAAATTCGCAGCCGCATCTTCAGCTACTTCACCAAGCTGAGCTACCCGATCCGCGTTGGCACGCATTACAACAGCGCCTTCTCCTTGAAGCTGATTCTGGATTTCGCCCGCCATCGCAGGGACGTGGAGCTGGAGGACCTGGTGGTGTCCGCTTCCCGCCGCTACTACCTGAATGACACCGACTATCCGGCGCACTACGAGCCCGGCGGCGACGAGTTCCTCTCAGCAGCGCTGACGGAAGCCTTGTTGATGTCGGACGTGCTTGGCCCCGATGCGTTTCCTGGCTGGTTCGCCGAGTATTTGCCGGCGCCTGGAGATATCCGTTGCCTGATGACTCCCGCCGATGTCAGCGACCACAGCGACCCCAAGATCGCGCACCTGAACGGCCTGAACCTGAGCCGGGCATGGTGCATGAAGCGGGTTGCTCGGCGTCTTCCGAAAGAGGCGCCAGCCAGCGCTGTGCTGGAAGCGGCAGCACAACGCCATATCGAGGCCGGCCTGCCGAACGTGGTCAGTGGGGAATATGCGGGTGAGCACTGGTTGGCAACCTTCGCCATGCTGGCGTTGGAGCCGGTTCATTGAGAAGGAGCTCCCCATGACAGTATCCAGTGGGTCACGTATACGCGCGACGGGCAGTCGATTTCAACATCGCGCACGCTGCGCTGCTGGAGCAGTCCGATAAGGACGATTGCGTCGGGGGCGCGTGCGCTGTGCGCTGCGCCGGTTCGTGTCCTACCGGCGCACGCCACCGCGCGTGGCGGCATCAGGTTCTCAGGACGCTTTTGATCGATATGTTTGCCGCTGTTTGCAGGAGAACGCCATGCCAACCGTCCTCGTCACCGGTTTCGATCCATTCGAGAACGAGCCCATCAACCCGTCATGGGAAGCCGTGCGTACCCTTGATGGCCAGGGGATCGGCGGCGCCGATATCATCGCGCGCCAGTTGCCAACCATCTTCGGCGAATCGAACAAGGTGCTCGGCAAATTGCTGCAGACGCTGCACCCCGATGTGGTGATTGCCGTGGGGCAGGCCGGCGGCCGCTCCGAAATGGCCATCGAGCGCATCGCCATCAATGTGGACGACGCGCGCATTGCCGACAACGCGGGCAAACAGCCCATCGACGTCGCCATCGCGAGCGATGGGCCGGCCGCGTATTTTTCAACGCTGCCGATCAAGGCCATCGTGCGTGAGCTGCGAGCCGGTGGTGTGCCCGCCTCGGTGTCGCAAACGGCGGGGACGTTCGTCTGCAACCACGTCTTCTATGGGCTGATGCACGCCATTGCCCGCCACAAGCTGCTGACGCGCGGTGGTTTCATCCACATCCCGTATCTGCCGTCACAGGCGGCCAGGCACCCGGGGCAGCCGAGCATGGCGCACGACACCATCGTCGCCGGCCTGCGCATCGCCATCGAGACGACGCTGCGCACGCTGCACGATGTACGTGAAACGGGCGGCCAACTGCACTAGGCAGCCGCCGCCCGTCTGAGGGGATGTGGTGGGGTACGCCTCGGATCAGTCCGTCAGGCGCGTGTGGCGCTGCAGCTCGATGCGCACCGACGTGCCGGGGGCGACGTACCCGGAAGTGATGGGCGCCGTGTCGGCCATCGCGCGATAGGTTTCGATGGCCGTCGGTTTCGCACGGACCGGTGCCGCCGGTCGAGCAGGCGGCTTGGGTGCGGCCGCGCGGCCGATGGCGCGTGCAGATGTCCGCGGCTTAACCGTTTTAACTGCTGCCTGTGCGACAACATGCGCCGCTGTGGCAACTGCGGGGCCGCCCTCGTCTACCGGATCGGCGGACTGTACTGCCGTTGTCGGAAGGCGCTCCGGCGCAGCGATCGGCGCGGGCGGCTGCGAGATGGCAGCCAAGGTGGCCTGATCGAAGTGCGAGACCGGCTGCCGATGCTGCCCTGTATGCCAGCCCGTCAGCGCTGCCACCACCGTGCATGCCGCGCCGATCGCCAGCACGGTCAAGCGCCGCCGCCATCGCACGTGTCGTCCGGCGTCGCTCTGCATCTGCGGCTGCGGACCCTCAGACGTGCTGGCCAGGGCGCCCTTGATTGCCCGTACGGCGTCGCGCGGCGTCCCAAAGGGCGGCGGCACGCGCACGAAGCCCGGTAGCCCCAGGTGTCCGTCGATGATGAAGTTGAGGGAATCCAAATCCGTCTCCGCTGATGGCTGCAGAGGGCGCGCAGGCCACTTGCAGGAACAGCGCAAATGCTAGGAGTCGGTGGAAAGACCGTCGATCAGACAACTCCGAAATCCGTGGAGAAATGTGTCGAACACGGTTGACCGCCAGCCTGCCGTCCATGCGGCAAGCCGGGGAAGGGCAATGCAGCGGGAAGAGACTTACGGTGCAGGCGACCAGTGCGGATCGTTCAGCTGCTTCTCCAGCAGGCGGATCTGCTGCTGCAGCGAATCCACCTGTGTCTGGTAGGCGCGGCGCTCGATGTCCAGGGCCTTGGTTTCCTGGCGCATGGCCTGTTGCTCGGTCAGCATCTTCTGGCGTTGCGCCTGCATGATGCGCACTTCCTGGCTGAGCGAAGCGGCCCGTTGCTCGGCGGCCTGAGCCTCGCGCTCGAGCTGGGCTCTCTGGCCGGCAGTCACGGCGCGGCGCAGGTCGTCTTCCGCCCATGTGCGGGTCTGGCGGGCCAGCGTGTCATACGCGCCTTCGGCCGGTGCCACCGACATGAACTTGTACACACGCCACAATTCTTTGCGATACGACAGCGCGACGTAGGCCGTGGTGTCTTCGTTGACCAGCAGCAGGCTCGTGCCGTAGTCGCCGTTGTAGGTGGTGCGCAGCTCGGTCAGGCGCTTCTGCGCCAGCAGCTGCTGCAGCTCGGCCACAGTGCCGCCCGTGGCGGCGGTGGGCGCCGCCGGCGCCTGCGGCGCAGAGGCTTGAGCATGGGCCAGCCCGGCACCCGCAACGGAAGCTACGGCGGCGAGCACGAGAACGGTTCGGCGGAAAACGAGGGACATCGCAGGAATCAGGAATCGGAGCCGACGCGACTATATCAGCTTTGCAGGCCGCTTCAGCCCGGAGTGGGGAAGGGCGCGGGGAGGGAGGGGGTTGGCGGAAGCGGTGAGATTCGAACTCACGGATGGGTCACCCCATCGGCAGTTTTCAAGACTGCTGCCTTAAACCACTCGGCCACGCTTCCTTGGTACTGGATTGCTCATTGCTAGCAAGGCCGCCATTGTAACGGCACCCGGCGCAACTTGGCACCGGGTAAGCGTCAGTTTTCGTCGTCGGCCAAGAACAATGCCTGCAGATCGTTCAGGAACCGCTGGCCCAGTTCGGTCGGGCGGATGGCCACGTGGTCACGCGTGAGCAGGCCGCGCTGCTCAGCGGCATCAAGTTCGCGCTCGATGGCGCGCAAGGGCAGGCCCGTGCGTTCCTGGAACAGCGTGACCGGGAAACCGTCCGTCAGCCGCAGCGCGTTGAGCATGAATTCGAACGGCAGATCGGCCGCATCGACTTCGCGCTGCTCCTGCACGACCGCCGCGCCGCCGGCGGTTTCCGCCTGGCGCAGATAGGTGTCCGGATGCTTGTGCCGCATCTCGCGGATGACGCGGTGCGGAAAGCTCAGCTTGCCGTGCGCGCCCGGGCCCACGCCCAGGTAATCGCCGAACTGCCAGTAGTTCAGGTTGTGCTTGCAGCGCTTGCCGGCCTTGGCATAGGCCGACACTTCGTAGTGCTCGTAGCCCGCCGCGGCCAGGCGCGCGTGGATCCAGTCCTGCATCGCGAACGCGGTATCGTCGTCCGGCAGCGCGGGCGGGTACTTGGCGAAGAGCGTGTTCGGCTCCAGCGTCAGGTGGTACAGCGACACGTGGTTGGTATCGAACGACAGCGCGGCTTCCACGTCGGCCTCGCACTCGGCAAGCGTCTGGCCGGGCAGCGCAAACATCAGGTCGAGGTTGATGTTGTCGAAGTGCGTGCGGGCGATGTCGATGGCGGCACGCGCCTCCGCCGCACTGTGGATGCGCCCCAGCGCTTGCAGGTGTTTGTCGTTGAAGCTCTGGATGCCGATCGACAGGCGGTTCACGCCGCTGGCGCGGTAACTGCGGAAGCGCTCGGCTTCGAACGTGCCGGGGTTGGCTTCCATCGTGATCTCGGCATCGGCATCCACGGGTAGCAGCATGCGGATGTCCGACAGCAATCGGTCGAGCCCCTGCGCAGATAGCAAGCTGGGCGTGCCGCCGCCGATGAAGATCGTGTGCACATGCCGGCCCCACACCATGGGCAGCGCGGCCTCAAGGTCTTGTCGAACCGCTGCGAGAAAGCGCTCTTCCGGAATGCCCTGTTCGGGTTCCGCATGCGAGTTGAAATCGCAGTACGGGCACTTGCGCACGCACCATGGCACATGCACGTACAAGGACAGCGGCGGCGAGGCCGGCAGGCTGATCTTGCCCGGCTGCAGGAAGACGGAGGTGACCTTGTCGCCTGTCTGGCCAGACTCGGCGGCGGTCTCGGAGGGCGTCTTGCTGGCGCCGGCGGGGTAAATCGGAATCATCGAAACTCAAGCGCTCTCAAACAGGCGCAGCCGCTCGACCAGTTGCGCGAGGGCTTGTGCGCGATGGCTTACGCGGTTCTTCTCAGCCTTGGTCAATTCTGCGGCGGTCTTGCCGAGGTCGGGCAGCAGGAAATGCGGGTCGTAACCGAAACCGCCGTCGCCGCGCGGTGTGTCGATCACCTGGCCGAACCAGTTGCCCTCGGCGATGATCGGCTGCGGGTCATCGGCGTGGCGCACGTACACCAGCACGCAAACATAGTGCGCACCGCGATCGGCCTTGCCGGCCAGTTCGCGCACGAGACGTGCGTTGTTGGCGGCGTCCGATTTCTCTTCGCCCGCCAGTTGCGCATAGCGTGCGGAGTACACGCCCGGCGCGCCGTCCAGCGCATGCACGCAGATGCCCGAGTCGTCCGCCAGTGCAGGCAGGCCCGAGGCGCGGCTGGCATGACGTGCCTTGGTGAGCGCGTTTTCGACGAAGGTCGCGTAGGGTTCTTCCGCCTCGGGAATGCCGAGCGCGCCCTGCGGCGTGACGTCGAATCCGAGGGGCGCGAGCAGCGCGTTGAACTCCGTCAGCTTGCCGGCGTTGTTGGAGGCAAGGACGACTTTGCCGATCTTGCGCATGGCAGCGTCGCTCACAGGCCGAGCGCCTGCTTTTGCAGGCCGATCAACTCGCGGATGCCCTGGTCGGCCAAGCCGAGCAGCGCGTCCATTTCCGCACGCGAAAACGGTGTGCCTTCGGCCGTGCCTTGCACTTCCACAAAGCCGCCGCTGCCCGTCATGACGACGTTCATGTCGGTATCGCAGGCGGAGTCTTCGGGGTAGTCCAGATCCAGCACCGGCACGCCGTCGACCACGCCCACCGAGATGGCGGCGACGAAGTCGCGGATCGGGTTACCGACCAGCTGACCCTTCTCGCGCATTACAGAGACCGCGTCATACGCGGCCACGAAGGCACCGGTGATGCTGGCCGTGCGCGTACCGCCATCGGCTTGCAGGACGTCGCAATCGAGGTGCAGCGTGTGCTCGCCCAGTGCGCGCAGGTCGAACACCGAGCGCATCGCCCGGCCGATCAGGCGCTGGATTTCCTGGGTGCGGCCGGTCTGCTTGCCGCGCGCGGCTTCGCGGTCGGAACGCGTGTGCGTCGAGCGCGGCAGCATGCCGTACTCGGCCGTCACCCAGCCCTCGCCGCTGCCTTTCTTGTGCGGCGGCACCTTGGGCAGCACGCTGGCCGTACAGAGCACCTGGGTGTCGCCAAAGCACACCAGCACGGAGCCTTCGGCGTGGCGCGTGAAGCGGCGGGTGAGGGTGACGGGGCGGAGTTGGTCGGGCTGACGGCCGCTGGGACGCATGTGGGGTCTCGCTGTGGAAAACGGATAGCCCGACATGATACCGGCCCGCGCTGCCAGCGTGATGCAGGCAGGGCGGGCCCGTGCGGAACGGCGCGGCGACGCGTTAGCGCGTCAGGTTGCTGGTCTTGTCGATGGCGGCGCGGATCTCGGCGATGGAGCGCTCGATCTCCTCTTCCGACATCAGCCCGGATTCGCTGCCCGGTGCATCCAGGATGGACGTGGTGAAGGCGTTCAGCGGCAGGGTGTCGGTCTGCACCGAGTCCTGCGTGGTGGTCACTGCATCCAGCTCCCACATCATGGCGATGGCGGTGGTGTTGTCGGCGGTATCGCCGGCGTTGCGCAGCGCCCGCGCGATGAGTTCGGGAATCGCCTGGGTGACCGAGAAGCTCGTGCAGGTGTCGACCAGTTCGTCTTCCTGCACGCTGCCCCACAGGCCGTCGGAGCACAGCATGGCGACGTCGCCCGGCTCCAGGTTGACCGGTCCGCCGATGTCGATCAGCGGTAGGTTGGGCGAACCCAGGCAGTTGTAGATCTTGTTGCGCTCGGGGTGGTTGGCCACCTGCATGGGCAGTACGCGGTCCTGCTGGAGCAGGTTCTCGATCTTGGAGTGATCGCGCGTGCGCGTCACCAGCGCGCCCTTGCGCATCAGGTACATGCGCGAATCGCCCGCATGTGCCCAGTGCAGCGAGCCGCGCTGTGCCAGCGCGCAGACGATGGTCGTGCGCGGCGCATCCGGCAGGCCGTTGGTCTCGGCGTAGCGGTGGATGTCGCGGTGGGCGAGCATGATGCTTTCGTTCAGGAAATCGCGCGGATTGCGGATCGACGGGCGTGCATGCCGCTGGAACTGGCGCGCCATGGTCTGCAGCGCCTGCTGGGCCGCGACTTCGCCGAGCGAGTGCCCGCCCAGGCCATCGCACAGCACCATCAGCATGGCATCGCGCGTGAAGCAGTACCCCATGCGGTCCTGGTTGACGCGTCGCGCGCCTTTCTTGCTTTCTTGATAGACCGAGAATCGCATTGCGGCTATGAGTATTCGGTGAGGGAGTGTGGTGCGGTGGCGTATCCCGGCCAGCGCTGCACCATTTTGTGACATACGCCGCCTATAGGCGACAACTTGGCGGTCAACTGTCCCGGCGGCGCAACAGGCGGCTCATGAAACGCGTCGTCAGCGCCTCTTTTTCTTCCGGTACGGGGCCGCCAAGGGTGACGGCGGTCAGGGCGTGCAATTCGGTCAGCGCATTGCTTTCCTCGCGCAGCACCTTCTGCAGGCGGAACACGCTTTGCGGGCGCTCTTCCGGCTTGAATTTCAGGCACCAGCCGACCAGGTCGATCAGGCTGGATGTGTAGACCTTGCGCAGGCGCTCGAGGCCTTCTTCCAGCTTGTCGTCCTTCTCCCGCTGCGTAGCTTCCTGCGGCGGGGTGCCGGCCATGCAGGCATAGATCGTGGCGCCGATGCTGTAGATGTCCGTCCACGGCCCCAGTTCGTTGTGCTTGCGGTACAGCTCCGGCGCGGCAAAGCCTGGCGTGTACATCGGCTGGAAGCGCGCGGCTTCGGACGTGAGCGTCTGCCGCGCGGCGCCAAAATCGAGCAGGATCGGCGAATGGTCTTCGCGCAGATAGATGTTGCCTGGCTTGATGTCGAGGTGCAGCAGCTTGTGGATGTGGACTTCGCGCAGGCCGCTCATCAGGTCGTGGAAGACCTGGCGGATGAAACGCTCGCGCAGCATCTTCAGCTTGCCTTGCTGGCGTGCGGTGAGGATGTGCTCCTGCAGCGTTTTGCCCTGCTCATACGTCATCACCATGTAGACCGTGCCGTTTTCCCGGAAGAAATTGAGCACGCGCACGATGGCAGGGTGGGAAATCTTGGCCAGCGACCGGCCTTCTTCAAAGAAGTATTTGAGCCCGAGGCGGAATGCACTTGCGCTTTCTTCCGGTACCACCGGAATCAATTCGCCAGGCGCGCGACGCGCCAGCGAAGACGGCAGATATTCCTTCACGGCCACCGGCGTCCCATGCTCGTCGGTGGCGAGGTAGACGAAGCTGAACCCCCCGCTGGCCAACTTCTTTACAATACGATAGTTGGACAGCAAGGTGCCGACCGGCAACGGCGCACTGCGTGGCTGTCCTGAGCCTTTTGACTCTGTCATGGGTTTGTGTCGCGAAATGGCTGTCGGATTCTCCCTGAGCAGTCCACACGTTGTAAAGCGACAAAAGGTGGGGGATTCCCCGCCAATTCTCCGAGTTGTTCCAAGCAAAAAAACCGAGATTCCATGATCCATAGCATGACCGGCTACGGCGTCGCCACGCGCCAGGCAGCCTTTACCGATGCCCATGGCGCACCTAGCGGCAGCGTCGCCACCGTCTCGGTCGAGTTCCGCACCGTCAACTCGCGTTTCCTGGATTTGCTGTTCCGCGCGCCGGAAGAGTGCCGCGCCTTCGAGCCGGCCCTGCGCGAGATGCTGATGAGCGCGCTGTCGCGCGGCAAGCTGGAGTGCCGGATCAACCTGCAACGCCAGGAAGCCGCCAGCGACGTTGCCGCGCTCAATGTGGACGTACTGCAACAGCTGGCCAAGCTGGAACAGGAAGTCACGCGTTATCTGCCGGCTTCGGGTTCACTGCGCATGGGCGAAATCCTGCGCTGGCCCGGCGTGCTGGCGCAGCCGGAGTTGACCCAGGACGCCTTGCGCGACGCGGTGGTCGACGCCGCCAAAGAGGCGCTCAAGCAACTTCTGGAGTCGCGCCGCCGTGAAGGCGATGCGCTCAAGGCAGTGCTGATCGATCGTGCGGACGCGATGCTCGCGATCGTCGACCAGCTTACGCCGATGGTGCCGACGCTGATCCAGCAGCATCAGGACAAACTGACTGAGCGCCTGCGTGAAGCGTTTGGCCTGGCCGCCCCCGAGGGCACCCCGGCGCTCACCCGCGATGAACTGTCCGAGCGCATCCGCCAGGAAGCCACCGTCTACGGTATCCGCATCGACATCGCCGAAGAACTCTCGCGCCTGCAGGCGCACCTGCGGGAAACGCGCCACATCCTGGAGAAGGGCGGCCAGATGGGCAAGCGCCTCGATTTCATGATGCAGGAGCTGAACCGCGAGGCGAACACGCTCGGCTCCAAGGCCGCCGCCAAGGAACTGGCCGACGCCTCGATGGAACTCAAGCTGCTCATCGAGCAGATGCGCGAGCAGGTCCAGAACCTCGAATAACTCAAAACGATAGAACCAGAACATGCCATCCCCTCAAGCGCACTCCGCCGTCGATACGCCCATCGAAAATCATTTTCCGGGCAGCCTGTTCATGGTCGTGGCGCCATCCGGTGCCGGCAAATCGACGTTGGTGAATGCGCTGCTGGCGCACGATTCGTCGATCCGGCTGTCGGTGTCGGCCACCACGCGCAAGCCGCGCCCGGGCGAGCAGCACGGCCGCGAATACAACTTCATGACGGTCGAAGAATTCAAGGCCTGCCGTGACCGCGGCGAGTTCCTTGAATGGGCCGAGGTGCACGGCAACTACTACGCGACCTCGCGCGTGTGGATCGAAGAACAGATGCGCGCCGGCACCGACGTGCTGCTCGAGATCGACTGGCAGGGCGCGCAGCAGGTGCACCAGCGCTTTGCCAACGCGGTGGAGATCTTCATCCTGCCGCCGTCGCTCACGGCGCTGGAAGATCGCCTGAAGAAGCGTGGGCAGGATGAGCCCAACGTGATCGTGCGTCGCCTGCTGGCCGCCGGTTCCGAGATGGCCCACGCACCCGAGGCCGACTACGTGATCATCAACGAAGTGTTCGACACGGCATTGGCCGAGCTGCGCACGGTGGTGCAGGCCACGCGCCTGCGCTTCGGTGCGCAGAAGGCGCGCCACGGCGAGCTCTTCGTCGAACTGGGCATTCATTGAGGCAGCAGGCAAGCGTGTTTTTGAGCGCGCCTGCGAAAGTGTGGTAGCGCCGGTGCTGATGTGCTCTTGGGAGCGGAGTGCCGCGCTGCTGCTAAAATATCGAGATCAACAAGATTTGCCACCAGGTGGAGTTTTCATGGCGCGTATTACCGTCGAAGATTGCTTGAAACAGATTCCGAATCGCTTCGAACTGGCGCTGGCCGCAACGTACCGCGCCCGTCAGTTGGTGCAGGGCCACACGCCCAAGGTCGACGCCAAGGACAAGCCGACCGTGACCGCATTGCGCGAGATCGCATCCGGCCAGGTCGGTATCGAGATGCTCAAGAAGGTTCCGTCCTGAGCTGACGCCTTAGCTACGCATTACCCGGCGTGGTACGCTGCCTTGGTCACTGATCGCGGCCTTTGATCGTTCTGGCGATCTTTCATGGATGTGAAAGCCGCGAACGCACAAGACCCAGGCATGCCTACCTCGCCCGCTTCTTCTTCGCCCAGGACCCAACATTCCGCCACGCACGAGCACAACGTGCCGCCGGTGGAATCGTCCGCGAGGTCGTCCGAGGCAGCATCGGGCGCCTCTATGGTCCCCTCCGGGTCTCCTACCGCTTCCATTGTTTCCATGCCGTCATCCGCTTCCGGCCCTGCGTCGCCTCGTACGGGTGCGCCGAACCTGCCTGATCCGCGCGGTGCTGACTTGGTCGGGGAGCGTTCGGCGCTGCCGCCCAAATCGCATAAAGGCGCCAGCGCCGATGCGCCTGGGCAACCAACCAAGCCGGAAGTTGGCGACACGCTCTTCATCGATGCGGTGTTGGAGCAGACCTATCGGCACCTGTTTGGCCCGACCTCGCAGCCCGCGGCACCCCCGCGACAGCAGGTCGTCTCCATCGCGGGGCTGACCGAAAAGCTGTCGTACCTGAAACCGGCTGACCTCAAGCTGGTGAAGGAAGCGTTTCACTTTTCCGACGAGGCGCACCTCGGTCAGTACCGCCAGAGTGGCGAGCCTTACATCACGCACCCGGTGGCCGTGGCAGAGATCTGCGCGGGCTGGAAGTTGGATGTGCAATCGATCATGGCGGCGCTGCTGCATGACGTGATCGAAGACCAGGGCGTCACCAAGAGCGAGCTGGCCGAGAAGTTCGGTCCCAAGGTCGCAGAACTGGTCGATGGCCTGACCAAGTTGGACAAGCTCGAATTCCAGAGCCGCGAGCAGGCGCAGGCGGAAAGCTTTCGCAAGATGCTGCTCGCGATGGCGCGCGATGTGCGCGTGATTCTCGTCAAGCTGGCCGATCGCACGCACAACATGCGCACGCTCGACCATGTGCCGCCCGAAAAGCGTCGCCGCATCGCCGGCGAGACGATGGAGATTTACGCGCCGATCGCGCACCGTCTCGGCCTCAACACCACGTACCGCGAGCTGCAGGAGCTGAGCTTCCGCATCGGCTCGCCGTTCCGGTATGCGACGCTCGAGAAGGCGGTGAAGGCCGCGCGTGGCAATCGACGCGAGGTGGTCAGCCGCATTCTGGAAACCGCGCAGCGCGCGCTGACCGATGCCGGCATCCCCGCCGAAATGACGGGCCGCGAAAAGACGCTCTACAGCATCTATCGCAAGATGCACGACAAGCAGTTGTCGTTCTCGCAGGTGTTGGATGTGTACGGCTTCCGCGTGGTGGTCGATACGCAGATGCAGTGCTACATGACGATGGGTGCGCTGCATAGCCTGTACAAGCCGATGCCCGGCAAGTTCAAGGACTACATCGCCATCCCGAAGATCAATGGTTATCAGTCGCTGCACACGACGCTGGTGGGGCCGTTCGGCACGCCGGTGGAGTTCCAGATCCGCACGCGTGAGATGAACCAGATTGCGGAAGCCGGCGTGGCGGCGCACTGGATGTACAAGCAGCATCAGGACGAGCCCGATCGCGCGCAGCAGCAGGCGCACCAGTGGCTGCAGTCGCTGCTCGACATCCAGAGCCAGACCGGGGATTCGCAGGAGTTCCTGGAGCACGTCAAGATCGACCTGTTTCCGGATGCGGTCTACGTGTTCACGCCCAAGGGCGAGATCCGCGCGCTGCCGCGTGGCGCCACGGCGCTGGATTTTGCCTATGCGGTGCACAGTGACCTGGGCAACCAGTGCGTGGCGGTCAAGATCAACAATGAGCTGCTGCCGCTGCGCACGGAGCTGAAGAACGGCGACATCGTCGAGGTGGTGACGGCGCCGTACTCGAAGCCGAACCCGGCGTGGCTCACGTTTGTGCGTACCGGCAAGGCCCGTGCGGCGATCCGGCATTTCCTCAAGACGGCCAAGCTCGATGAGGCGATCCAGTTGGGTGAGCGCCTGCTCGAACAGGCGCTGCGCCAGCTCGGCATCGACATGAAGGCGGTGTCGGCGCAGGTGTGGGAGCGCATTGTGCAGTGGACCGGCAACAAGGCGCGCGAAGATGTCTTTGCGGATCTGGCGCTCGGTCGCCGTGTTGCCGCAGTGGTTGCGCGCCGTATCGAGATCCTGTTGCAAGAAGGCGGCCACGAGGGCGACGAGGCGCTGATGGCTGCGGTGCACACCTTCGCTGGTGAAGAGGCGCCTGCTGTGACCGTCAGCGGCGACGAGGGTATGGCCATGATGTTCTCGTCGTGCTGCCGCCCAATTCCTGGCGACCCGATCGTCGGTTATATCGGCAAGGGGGAGGGGCTGCAGATTCACGTGCAGGAATGCCGCGTGGCGAAGCGCCTGCATGGCAAGGACCCGGAACACTGGATCGATGTCATGTGGGCCGAGCACACGACACGCGCATTCGACGTGTCGATCAAGGTGCTGGTGCGCAATACGAAGGGCATCCTGGCTCGCGTGGCGGCAGACCTGACCTCGGCCGATGCCAACGTGGCACACGTGTCGATGGAGCAGGAGGGCGATCAGGAAGCGACGTACATGACGTTCCTGATCCAGGTGCATGACCGTGTGCACCTGGCCGACGTGATGCGTGCGCTGCGGCGCAATCCCGATGTGATCCGCATCGCGCGGGATCGCGGCGGTGATTAGCGCGCAGCGCGAAAAAGCAAAAAGGCGAGGCCCCGGGGCTTCGCCTTTTTTGTTTGTGGTCTGCGCGCGCAGCACATCACGTGCGTGCTGCGAGTGCAGGCAAACGAAAAGGGCTTCCATTTCTGGAAGCCCTTCCTGTTCTTGGCGCGGCTGGCAGGATTCGAACCCACGACCCCTTGGTTCGTAGCCAAGTACTCTATCCAACTGAGCTACAGCCGCAACTGAGGAGCGAGATTATACATGTGATCTGCGGGGCTGTCGCGAGGAATTGCGCGTTGCGACATGAGTGATGCTGTGAAAAGAAGAGACTCCGGAGCCCAGCTTTTTCGACTCGCTTTTCTTATTGATGACTCGCGCTTGTGGCCTGTGCGTAGCTTGCAGCTGAGACGTGCCAAGCGAGCGGACAAACAAAAAGGGCTTCCATTTCTGGAAGCCCTTTTTGCTTTTATTAGGTTGGCGCGGCTGGCAGGATTCGAACCCACGACCCCTTGGTTCGTAGCCAAGTACTCTATCCAACTGAGCTACAGCCGCAACCGAGAAATGAGATTATACAGAGATTTTCGACCTTGTGAACCCCCTTCTTCACTTTTTCTTCGCTGGGGCGGCGATAGGGCCGAGTTTCTATAATGGAGCCTTGATCCACCGTGGCTTTCATCATGAACAAGGCTTTCGTCCGGGAAGATGCCGGCGATGACGAAGACGATCTGCCCGAGGGTGCTGCGCCCTTGCCGGCTGGCTCCAAGAACTACATCACACCAGCCGGCTACGAGCGCTTACGCACGGAACTGATGCACTTGATCGACACCGAGCGGCCCGAGGTGGTTGGCATCGTGTCGTGGGCTGCATCGAACGGGGATCGTTCCGAGAACGGCGATTACCTCTACGGCAAGAAGCGCCTGCGCGAGATCGATCGCCGTATCCGCTTTCTCACACGCCGCATTGAAAAGGCCGAGGTGGTTGATGCCAGCCTGCAAGGCGACAACGACCAAGTCTTCTTCGGCGCCACCGTCACCTACGCCAATCAGGATGGCGACGAAACCACCATCACCATCGTCGGCATGGACGAGGTGGACCTCGACAAGGGGCACGTGAGTTGGATCTCGCCGATTGCGCGCGCGCTGATCAAGGCGCGCGAAGGCGATACGGTGCCGCTGCGCACGCCCACGGGCATCGAGCAGATCGACATCCTGGAAGTCAAATACCCGCCGCGCGCGGCGTGAGCTTTCTGCCCATGTACGCTCACGCCGGATGCCCGAGGCAGTAGGCGCCGAAGGCGATGACCGAGCAGGCCGACAGGCGCCTCGCCGTGAGCGATTCCTTCAGGAACAGCCGGCCGAGCAGTGCGGCAAATACCACCGACGTTTCGCGCAGGGCCGACACCGGCCCCATCGGCGCGAGCGTCACGGCCCAGATGACGATGCCGTATGCGACGAGCGAGACCACGCCGCCGCCGAACGCCTTGAGCGTATCGGCATCGCCCAGGTCGATATTCAGCGGGCCTTTCCACACGCGATAGAGCAGCACCATCGGCAGGCCGTCGAGCATGAACAGCCATGCGGAATACGCGTTGGCGTTGCCGGCCGCGCGCGCGCCAATGCCATCGCACACCGTGTAGCAGGCAATGAACACGCCGGTGGCGAGTGCGGCCAGCGTGGAGCCCACGTCCGCCTTGCGACCGCGCGCCAGGCTGAGGATGCCGCCGCTTACCAGCACCACGCCAGCGAGCGCGATGGCGCCAGGCATCTCGCCCGCGAACAGCGCGGCGCCCACCGTTACCAGCAACGGCGAGGAGCCGCGCGCGATCGGGTACACCTGCCCAAATTCGCCATATCGGTACGCCCGCGCAAGGAACACGTTGTAGCCGACGTGTAGCACTGCAGACAGCGCCACATACGGCCATGCAGCGGGTGCGGGCAGCGGCAACGCAATCGCCATCGGTACGGCGGCCAGGCCGGAAGCCAGCGTCATCAGCGTGATGGCGCGCAGGCGGTCGGGGCCGCTTTTCAGCAGCGCATTCCACGAGGCATGCAGCAGGGCGGCGCAGAGAACCAGGGCGATGACGGCGGGGGTCACGATGGGCGGGGCGGACAAGGATCGGGTCGATTTTTCTCACCCGAGGTTGCGCGAGTGTGGGCAAGAAGACGACAGCGTAGCGCGGCAAATTGTGATCAACAATCGATATATACTGACTCGATCTGTGCAAAAAACTCACGCGATATGCGCAAATTGCCGCCCTTGAATGCGGTGCGTGCCTTTGAATCGGCGGCGCGCCATCTGAGTTTTACGCGCGCGGGTGAAGAGTTGAGCGTTACGCATGGCGCGATCAGCCGACAGATCCAAGCGCTGGAGGCCTGGCTGGGCGTGGCGCTGTTCCGACGATTGAACCGGCGCGTGGAGTTGACCGACGCCGGGCTGCGTTATCTCTCGGAGATCGGGGTGGCGCTCGATCGCATCAGCACGGCCAGCCAGACGCTGCGCGACCGCGATGCCGTGCGCATCCTGCGCGTGAACAGTATCCCGACCTTCACGATGCGCTGGTTGATTCCGCGGCTCTCCACGTTTCAGCAGCGGTTTCCGCGCGTGGAGGTGCGGCTGACCACATCCATCGAAGAGATCGAGGATCTGCCTGACCATTTCGACGTGATCATTCGCGGCGGACCGGAGATTCATGCGGGCTTTCAGTCGGGGCGTTTCCTGGATGAACGCCGCTTTCCCGTGTGTAGCCCGGTGCTGCTTGAGCGCCTGCCGTTGTCAGCACCATCAGACTTGCGGCATCACACGCTGCTGCATTCGGACACGTTGCCCTCGGTCTGGCCGAGCTGGCTGGTGCTGGCCGGTGTGCCCAACCTGCAGCCCGCGCATGCGCTCACGTTCGAGCATTTCTATCTGTCGATCCAGGCAGCCATCGATGGGCTCGGCGTAGCGATGGGGCCGTCAGCGCTCATTACCGATGACCTGGAAGAGGGACGTCTTGTCGCGCCATTTCCGCATCTCGCACTGGGGGCGCGCAGCTACTACTGGTATTGTCCAGCGCGCAACCTTGATGACGAAGTGGTGCGGGCGTTTTGCGCCTGGCTGGAGGAGGACCGCCCGCCACGTCACGCAAACGCCAATATTTTTTCGGCATCCGGTAACCAAGGTAACGCCGCGTAACACCCTAGAGGCACGCGCCGTGCCCGGTGCTACGATCCAATCACGCTAGAGTGCTTTGAAAGGAGGTCCTCACATGAAGAAAAACGCATGGATTCTCGCTGCATGCCTCGCCGCAGGTGTGGCAGGTTCGATTGCCTTGCCGGCGCAGGCGCAGGTCTCGATCGGCGTGCAGATCGGGCCGTCCTACGCCCCGCCGCCGCCCCAATATGAGCCCGTACCGGTCATGCAGCCGGGCTACGTCTGGGTGCCGGGTTACTGGCAATGGCGTGATGGCCGATATGTCTGGCGCCGCGGCTATCGTGAGCATGGCCGACCGGGCTACCACTGGCGTGAGCCGCGTTGGGAACAAGGCCCGCGCGGCTGGGTGATGCGCGATGGCGGCTGGGACCGCGGCGACGATGGCCGCTGGCGCGACCGAGATCATGATCGAGGTCGCGATCGCTACCACTGCCCGCCGGGCCACGCCAAGAAGGGCGAATGCTGAAAATGAATGTCACGACAGGCCGGTCATGTACCGGCCTGTTTTTTGCGGGAACGTCTTTCGACGCCGAGGCTGCGGATTGCGCTGCCGAGGCGCCTTCCGGGAGGCAACATGACAGTCGAATCGAACTGGCGCACCGAGCTGTACAAGGACTTCGATGTCTACGTACTGGCCATTCCGCGCGCTGAACGTCAATCGGGCAAGGGCGGGCAGGAGCCCACGCAGTGGGACTTCGTCGTGCGCATCTGCGAGTCCGGTGCAGACCCGACGGCCGTCGAAACGCTCGTCGCCCATTCGCATGATGAGCGGCCGCTGCCAACGCGGGCCGCGGCCGAAGAGGCCGGCCTTGCGCGCGGCTATGGCCTGATCGATGAACTGCTGGGGCGCAGTGCCGTCCAGCAGTCGATCGATCTTTGAGGGTGACCCCGGCTTACGCCGCCAGCGCTTCGGACCGCGCGTGGCGGCGCGCGAATTCCCACCAAAGCCACGTCGCATCGGGCCCGGGTGCATGGAAGGCGTAGCGGGGGTCGCCGCCGCTCCAGGCGTGACCCATGGCAGTGAGCTGACACAGGCTGACCATGCATTCGCCGCCGACCATGTCGTTACGCAGCACGAAGCCTTCGCCGCGTGAGGTCTCGCGCGTGACGCCGCTTCGGTCGCCCAGATGGTTAAGCGCGCGGAACTGTGCGGCCAGTTGTGCTTGGTTGGCCGGGTTGACAGCTTCGTCGCGCAGGCCGTGCAGGATCATCGTCGGCATGCCGGGGTAGGTGGCCACGTTCACCAGGCTGGAGAGCGCATCGACGGCATCGACGCGCGCTCCGCGGCGCATCACGTTCAGTGCCGATGCTGCGCCGCGCGCCACGCCCAATGCCGGCCCCGAGTGCAACGCCAGCGCGGCGAACAATTGCGGATGACGCAGCGCCATCAGGCCGGCCAGTCCAGCCCCCGCAGACAACCCTGCCAGATACACGCGTGACGGATCTGCGCCTGTCTGTGCCAGCGTCTGTTCGACCAGTTGCGCGATGCCATCGGCCTCACGCGCGCCGACATGCTCGGGGTCATACCAATGCCAGCAGCACTGCGGATGCGCGCGGCGCGGCTGCTCCGGATACAGCACGATGAAGCCCTCGTGGTCAGCCAGCGCATTCATGCGCGTGCCGTATGCCAGCGCTTCGGCCGACTGCTTGCAGCCATGCAGCATCACCATCAGCGCAGGGGGCTTGCTGCCGCGCAGGGGCGGTGTGTAAAGCCAATATTCTGGCCGGCGCGCCACCACGGCGGGCGATTCAGGCTCGTAGATGAACTGTTCGCGCACGAAGGTGCCCTGCGTGGGCGTGGGGCGCACACGGCGCGGGCCCTCGCGACGCGTGGTTGACTTGATAGGCTTGACCGGCTTGGGTGGCCACGACTGGCGGCCAAAGCCCGGCGTCGTCAGGGCATCGACCAGCCGGGTGATGGATTTCATCCAATTACGGTGCATGGCGTCGGTAGGTGGGCTCGGTGCGGGCGATGGTGCCCGTGCAGTCCGAGGGATCGCAAGTGGTTTCGATTCCTGTAGGACAGTGTGCCAGCGATTTTGTTGCGACGCAGCATTCTAAGTGGCACATACACCGCATGTGGCTCACAAAGTTTGCATTTGCCGGTCGGCTGTCATGGAGACAGCGTTGGTGAGCGGCTACACTGCCGCGACGGGCGCACCCCCGGCTGTCATGCGCCTTTCTGCTTTCCGTTCCCCGTTGTTCACTCAAGGAGGTCGTTATGGGTTTTTTTGACTTCATCAAAGAAGCTGGCGAGAAGCTCTTCCACGGTACCGCCGCTGCCGCGCCAGCCGATGCCTCGGCGGACGCCGATGCCGCCAAGGCTGCCGACGATGCCAAGGGCCAGGCGATCCAGGACTACATCGCGCAGCAGGGCCTGAGCGCTACGGCGCTGTCGGTGCAGGTCGAAGGCGATGCGGCCAAGGTGTTTGGCGTGGCGCCCGATCAGGCCACGCGCGAGAAGATCATCCTGTGCTGCGGCAATGTCGAGGGCATCAAGTCGGTGGATGACCAGATGTCGGTCAACACCGAGTCGGAAGAGTCGCAGTGGCACACCGTTGAGCGCGGCGACACGCTGTCGGCCATCGCCAAGAAGTTCTACAACGACGCGAACAAGTATCCGGTGATCTTCGACGCCAACAAGCCGATGCTGTCGGATCCGAACAAGATTTATCCGGGGCAGAAGCTGCGCATTCCGGCGGCTTGATCTGCGTGGCGGTTGCATCAAGAGAAAGGGCCTTCGGGCCCTTTTTTCTTAGGCGCGCGCATGACGGCTGAGTGAGACACCTGTCGCATCCACTGCGACGTCTGTCTCGCTGTGCAGCTTGCTATCGAGACGTTTTCAGGGCCTCGGCAATCTCGCGTTGATGCACGGTAGTTCCAAGCCCAGCAAGGATTTGCGGGCTTTCTTCATGCGCGCGAGGTGCCTCCGTTTGCAGCTGGCACCCCTCTTGCAATTGTCGGTCAGCCGGCCCAGCAGCCGGACACCGATACGAGAGCAAGAGGAGACTTTGCATGGACCCGACACCGCAACATCTTCTGTGGATGTACGAGAAGATGATCGAGATTCGCCAGTACGAAGAGGCCATGGCGAAGGTCTATCTGGAGGGCAAGCTGCCGCCGAAAATCCAGAAGGGCCTGGCCTTTGACATTGGCGCCGGCCCTGTGCCCGGCGAGATGCACCTGTCGGCCGGACAGGAACCGGTGGCGGTGGGCGTGTGTGCGCACCTGCGGCCGGAAGACACCGTGGTCGGCCCGCACCGTGCCCACCATTTCGCCATCTCCAAGGGCGTGCCGCTTGATGAGATGACTGCCGAGATCTTCGGCAAGGCAACAGGCCTTGGCCGCGGCAAGGGCGGGCATATGCACCTGTTCCACCCGGAGACCAAGTTCTCGTGCAGCGGCATTGTCGGCGCGAGCATGCCGCAGGCCTGCGGCGCGGCATTGGCGGCACGCAAGCTGAACAAGGACTGGGTGGCGATCGCCGTGTTCGGTGAGGGCGCGGCCAACCAGGGCGCGTTCCATGAATCGCTGAACCTGGCGGCGCTGTGGAAGCTGCCCGTGGTCTTCATCTGCGAAGACAACAAGTACGGCATCTCGGTCGAGAAGGCCGATTCGACCTCCGTGCCTTCCAACGACGTGCGCGCCGCAGGCTACGGCATGCCGGGCGTGCTGGTCGATCGCAACGACGCCGTGGCGGTGTATCGCGCCGCCGGCGAGGCCGTGGCCCGTGCGCGCCGCGGCGAGGGCCCGACGCTGATCGAGGTGAAGACCGACCGCTACCTCGGCCACTTCCAGGGCGACCCGGAAACCTACCGCCCGAAGGACGAAGCGAAGCATCTGCGCGAGTCCGATCCCATCAATCTGCTTGGCAGCAGCCTGCGTGCTTCGGGGCTGCTCGACGACAACGCGGACGCTGCGTTGCGAGCCGCGATCTCGGCGCGCATTGACGCGGCCTACGACTTCGGCCGCAACAGCCCGTATCCCGAACCGGGCGACGCG
>NZ_JAMXHT010000011.1 GCF_023955655.1 Ralstonia soli
CGATCATCAAGGGTTCGGCCAAGCTGGCGCTGGAAGGCGACAAGGGCGAGCTGGGCGAAGTGGCCATCATGAACCTGGCCGACGCACTGGACACCTACATCCCGACGCCGGAGCGCGCTGTTGACGGTACGTTCCTGATGCCGGTGGAAGACGTGTTCTCGATCTCGGGTCGCGGCACCGTGGTGACCGGCCGTATCGAGCGCGGCGTGATCAAGGTCGGCGAAGAAATCGAAATCGTCGGTATCGCCATGGACGGCGACAAGCCGAAGATCGACAAGACCACCTGCACGGGCGTGGAAATGTTCCGCAAGCTGCTGGACCAAGGTCAAGCAGGCGACAACGTCGGTATTCTGCTGCGTGGCACGAAGCGCGAAGACGTTCAGCGTGGTCAAGTGCTGGCCAAGCCGGGCTCGATCAAGCCGCACACGGAATTCACGGGCGAGGTCTACATCCTGTCGAAGGACGAAGGCGGTCGTCACACCCCGTTCTTCAACAACTATCGCCCGCAGTTCTACTTCCGTACGACGGACGTGACTGGCTCGATCGCCCTGCCGGAAGGCAAGGAAATGGTCATGCCGGGTGACAACGTGTCGATCACCGTCAAGCTGATCGCCCCGATCGCCATGGAAGAAGGCCTGCGCTTCGCTATCCGCGAAGGCGGCCGTACCGTGGGTGCTGGCGTCGTTGCCAAGATCCTGAAGTAAAAGGCGGATCGATGCGCTGTTCCTCGCAAGGGGCGCGGCGCATCGCTTGTTGCATCGCTCTTTCAATCTCCCGGCGGCCCGGCCGCCATGCTCTTTAAGGAAACATCATGCAGAACCAGAAGATCCGTATCCGCCTGAAGGCCTTCGACTATCGCCTGATCGACCAGTCGGCCGCTGAAATCGTCGAAACCGCCAAGCGCACTGGCGCAATCGTCAAGGGCCCGGTGCCCCTGCCGACCCGCATCCAGCGTTTCGACGTTCTGCGTTCGCCGCACGTCAACAAGACCAGCCGCGACCAGTTCGAAATCCGCACGCACCAGCGCCTGATGGACATCGTCGATCCGACGGACAAGACCGTCGACGCGCTGATGAAGCTGGACCTGCCGGCTGGCGTGGACGTCGAGATCAAGCTGCAGTAAGCAAGACGCGCTGCCGGGTCGTACCGGCAACGGGCAAACGGCGAGCCAGGTGCTCGCCGTTTTGCTTTTTCGGCGACGGATGTTGCGCTGCACGCCACGCCCGGTCGCACATTCCGCAGTCGTGCTTGCAGATTGTTCGTAACCGGGATATAGTGTAGGGCTACCCCTTTAGTCAAGGGGAGTGGGCTGGCCATTTTGGCCTCGCGCCGTCTCTTTAGGCGCAGTCCAGTTCAAGATTCGTAGTATCAATCAGCCCCGGCCAATCGCAGCTGGGAATGGAGCAAACCATGAGCCTTGGCCTTGTAGGTCGCAAGGTTGGCATGACCCGTATTTTCACGGACGACGGCGATTCGATTCCCGTCACCGTGCTCGAGGTCGGCGACAACCGCGTGACGCAAATCAAGACGGACGAGACCGACGGTTACACCGCCGTTCAAGTCACCTTCGGCACCCGACGCGCCAGCCGCGTCACCAAGCCGCTGGCGGGTCATCTCGCCAAAGCCGGCGTGGAAGCGGGCGAAGTCATCAAAGAATTCCGAGTGGATGCCGCTCGTGCCGCTGAATTCCAGCCTGGCGCGAACATCAGCGTCGACCTGTTCGAAGTCGGTCAAAAGATCGACGTCCAGGGTGTGACGATTGGTAAGGGCTACGCCGGTACCATCAAGCGTTACAACTTCTCGTCGGGCCGCGCCTCGCACGGTAATTCGCGCTCGCACAACGTGCCGGGCTCGATCGGTATGGCGCAGGATCCGGGCCGCGTGTTCCCGGGTAAGCGCATGACCGGTCACATGGGTGACGTCACCCGTACCGTTCAGAACCTGGAAATCGCCAAGATCGACGCAGAGCGCAAGCTGCTGCTGGTCAAGGGCGCAATCCCGGGCGCCAAGGGCGGTCAAGTCATCGTCACGCCGGCCGTGAAGGCCCGCGCCAAGAAGGCATAAGGAGCAAACGCATGGAACTGAAGCTGCTCCAGGACAACGGTCAACTCGGCGCTGGCGTTGCTGCCTCGCCGGAAGTGTTCGGCCGTGACTACAACGAAGCCCTCGTTCACCAGATCGTCGTCGCTTACCAGGCCAACGCTCGCAGCGGTAACCGTAAGCAGAAGGATCGTGAAGAGGTCAAGCACACGACCAAGAAGCCGTGGCGCCAAAAGGGTACGGGCCGCGCCCGTGCAGGTATGAGCTCCTCCCCGCTGTGGCGCGGGGGTGGTCGTATCTTCCCGAACAGCCCGGAAGAAAACTTCTCGCAGAAGGTCAACAAGAAGATGTACCGCGCCGGCATGCGCTCGATTTACTCGCAGCTTGCCCGTGAAGGTCGCATCAACGTCGTTGACAGCCTGTCCGTCGAAGCCCCGAAGACCAAGCTGCTGGCCGACAAGCTCGGCGCCATGGGCCTGGACTCGGTGCTCGTGATTACCGATAACCTGGACGAAAACCTCTTCCTGGCATCGCGCAACCTGGCGCACGTGCTCGTGGTTGAGCCGCGTCACGCTGACCCCCTGTCGCTCGTGCACTACAAGAAGGTGCTCGTGACGAAGGGTGCCGTCGCGCAGATCGAGGAGTTGCTGAAATGACGCAAGTTGCCAAGAACGACCATCGCCTGATGCAGGTGCTGCTGGCGCCTGTGGTGTCTGAAAAGGCAACCCTGGTGGCCGAGAAAAACGAACAGGTCGTGTTCGAAGTGGCTCCCGACGCCAACAAGATCGAGGTGAAGGCTGCCGTCGAACTGCTGTTCAAGGTCGAAGTCGCTTCCGTCCAGATCCTGAACCGCAAGGGCAAGCAAAAGCGCTTCGGTCGCTTCATGGGTCGTCGTAACCACGTGAAGATGGCCTATGTCTCGCTGAAGCCGGGCCAGGAAATCAATTTTGAAGCGGAGGCCAAGTAATCATGGCACTCGTTAAGACCAAGCCGACATCGCCGGGCCGCCGCTCGATGGTGAAGGTCGTCAACCCCGACCTTCACAAGGGTGCGCCGCACGCTCCGCTGCTGGAAAAGCAAATCCAGAAGTCGGGTCGTAACAACAACGGCCACATCACCACCCGTCATAAGGGTGGTGGTCACAAGCATCACTATCGCGTCGTCGATTTCAAGCGTAACGATAAGGACGGTATCCCGGCCAAGATCGAGCGTCTGGAATACGACCCGAACCGTAGCGCCAACATCGCGCTCGTGCTGTTCGCTGACGGCGAGCGCCGCTACATCATCGCCCCGAAGGGCGCTGTGGTTGGCCAAGCCATCGCCAACGGCTCGGAAGCGCCGATCAAGGCCGGTAACAACCTGCCGATCCGCAACATTCCGGTCGGTACGACGATCCACTGTGTGGAAATCCTGCCGGGCAAGGGCGCTCAAGTTGCCCGTTCGGCTGGTACGTCTGCCGTGCTGCTGGCTCGCGAAGGCATCTACGCTCAGGTGCGTCTGCGCTCGGGTGAAGTGCGTCGCGTGCACATCGAGTGCCGTGCAACCATCGGTGAAGTGGGCAACGAAGAGCACAGCCTGCGCCAGATCGGCAAGGCCGGTGCAACCCGTTGGCGCGGTATTCGCCCGACCGTTCGCGGTGTGGTGATGAACCCGGTGGATCACCCGCACGGTGGTGGTGAAGGTAAGACCGCTGCTGGTCGCGATCCGGTGTCGCCGTGGGGTACCCCGACGAAGGGTTATCGCACCCGTCGTAACAAGCGCACGGACAGCATGATCGTTCAGCGCCGTCACAAGCGTTAATCGGTAGGTAGGAGCTAAGAAATGACTCGTTCCGTAAAGAAAGGTCCGTTCATCGACGCCCACCTGCTGAAGAAGGTGGAAGCGGCGGTGAGCACCAAGGACAAGAAGCCCATCAAGACGTGGTCGCGTCGTTCGACCATTCTGCCGGACTTCATCGGCCTGACGATCGCCGTTCACAACGGCCGTCAGCACGTCCCCGTGTACGTCACGGAAAACATGGTTGGCCACAAGCTCGGCGAATTTGCGCTCACGCGCACGTTCAAGGGCCACGCTGCCGACAAGAAAGCGAAGCGATAAGGGGCAATCATGGAAGTTAAAGCGATTCATCGCGGCGCCCGTATCTCCGCACAGAAGACGCGCCTGGTTGCTGACCAGATCCGCGGCCTGTCGATCGAGCGTGCGCTCAACGTGCTGACGTTCAGCCCGAAGAAGGCGGCTGGCATCGTGAAGAAGGTGGTTGAGTCCGCCATCGCGAACGCCGAGCACAACGAAGGCGCCGACATCGATGAGCTGAAGGTCAAGTCGATCTACATCGACAAGGCAACGTCGCTCAAGCGCTTCACCGCGCGTGCGAAGGGCCGTGGCAACCGCATCGAGAAACAAACCTGTCACATCACTGTGACGCTGGGCAACTAAGGGGTCACGATGGGACAGAAGATTCATCCGACTGGCTTCCGTCTGGCTGTCAGCCGTAACTGGGCTTCGCGTTGGTACGCGAACAACACCCAGTTTGCGGACATGCTCAAGGAAGACATCGAAGTTCGCGAGTTTCTGAAGAAGAAGCTGAAGAACGCTTCGGTGGGCCGCGTGGTCATCGAGCGTCCGGCCAAGAATGCACGTATCACCATTTACAGCTCGCGTCCGGGCGTGGTGATCGGCAAGAAGGGCGAGGACATCGAGCTGCTGAAGGCTGAGCTGCAACGTCGCATGGGTGTGCCCGTGCACGTGAACATCGAAGAAATCCGCAAGCCGGAAGTCGATGCACAGCTGATCGCCGACTCGATCACGCAGCAGCTCGAGCGCCGCATCATGTTCCGCCGCGCCATGAAGCGCGCGATGCAGAACGCAATGCGTCTGGGTGCTCAAGGCATCAAGATCATGAGTTCGGGCCGTCTGAACGGCATCGAAATCGCCCGTACCGAGTGGTATCGCGAAGGCCGTGTGCCCCTGCACACGCTGCGCGCCGACATCGACTACGGCTTCTCCGAAGCAGAAACTACCTACGGCATCATCGGTGTCAAGGTGTGGGTGTACAAGGGCGACCATCTGGGCCGCAACGACGCACCCGTGGTGGAAGAGCCGAAGGAAGACGAGCGCCGCCGCCGTCCGGGTCGCCCGGAAGGCCGTCGCCGTGAAGGCGATCGCCCGGCCGGTCAGCGCCGCGGTGCTGGTGCAGGTGCCCGTCGTGGCGCCGACGCCAAGACTGGAGAATAAACATGCTGCAACCGAAGCGTAGGAAGTACCGCAAGGAGCAGAAGGGCCGCAACACGGGTATCGCAACGCGCGGTAATGCGGTCTCCTTCGGTGAGTTCGGCCTCAAGGCGATGGGTCGTGGCCGTCTGACTGCACGTCAGATCGAGTCCGCCCGTCGTGCGATGACCCGTCACATCAAGCGTGGCGGCCGCATTTGGATCCGGATTTTCCCGGACAAGCCGATCTCGAAGAAGCCTGCCGAAGTCCGTATGGGTAACGGTAAGGGCAACCCGGAATACTACGTGGCTGAAATTCAGCCGGGCAAGATGCTGTACGAAATGGACGGCGTCGGCGAAGAACTGGCACGCGAGGCTTTCCGCCTGGCTGCTGCCAAGCTGCCGATCGCGACCAGCTTCGTGGTGCGTCAGGTCGGAACGTAAGGAGCACACACCATGAAAGCATCCGAACTGCGCGACAAAGATGTCGCTGGCCTGAATCAGGAGCTCTCCGAGCTGCTGAAGGCTCAATTTGGCCTGCGCATGCAAAAGGCGACGCAACAGCTGCAGAACACCAGCCAGCTGAAGAAGGTGCGTCGTGACATCGCGCGCGTCCGTACCGTGCTGGGCCAGAAGGGGAGCCAGAAATGACTGAAGCCGCAACGTCCCTGAAGCGCACGCTCGTCGGTCGCGTTGTCAGCAACAAGATGGACAAGACCGTAACGGTCCTGGTTGAAAACCGCGTCAAGCATCCGCTGTACGGCAAGTACGTGGTGCGCTCGAAGAAGTACCATGCGCACGACGAAGCCAACCAGTACAACGAAGGCGACAAGGTTGAGATCACGGAATCGCGTCCGATCTCCCGCACCAAGTCGTGGGTGGTGTCGCGTCTGCTTGAAGCTGCGCGCGTGATCTAAAACAACAGCTGAGCAGTTTGCTGTTGCAAGACCGAGATTATGTGATATAGTCTCGGTCTTTCCCTTTGAGAGGGTTGTTGGCTACTTGGTCGGCGGCTCAGGTGAGGGGAAAAGCGAATGGGCCAGGCGGCAATCGCCGTCGGGCAGCTACCGACTTCAAGTTGATCAACCCAATCGCGGTTGGCGCAATGCCAGCGGCCGGCGGGACCAAGACTGATCGCCTCTGCGCATTGTGCGTTTGGCGAATTAAGTTGGGACGAGAACACCATGATTCAGACAGAAAGCCGGCTCGAAGTGGCCGATAACACGGGTGCGCGTGAAGTCATGTGCATCAAGGTGCTGGGCGGTTCGAAGCGCCGCTACGCCAGCGTCGGCGACATCATCAAGGTCAGCGTCAAGGATGCTGCCCCGCGTGGTCGCGTGAAGAAGGGCGATATCTACAACGCCGTGGTGGTGCGTACCGCCAAGGGCGTGCGCCGTCCCGACGGCTCGCTCATCAAGTTCGACGGCAATGCCGCCGTGCTGCTGAACACCAAGCTTGAGCCGATCGGCACCCGTATCTTCGGGCCGGTCACTCGCGAACTCCGTACCGAGCGCTTCATGAAGATCGTGTCGCTCGCGCCGGAAGTGCTGTAATCGGAGGCCGCATGAACAAGATTCGCAAGGGCGATCGCGTCATCGTCCGCACCGGTAAAGACAAGGGTAAGCAGGGTACTGTGCTGTCCGTGCTTGCTGAGCACGTGACGGTGGAAGGCGTGAACGTTGCCAAGAAGCACGTGCGCCCGAACCCGATGCTGGGTACCTCGGGTGGTGTGGTCGACAAGGTCATGCCCATCCATATTTCGAACGTTGCGCTCGTGGATGCCAATGGCAAGCCGTCGCGCGTCGGCATCAAGGTTGAAGGCGGCGTGAAGACGCGCGTGCTGAAGACCACCGGTGCTGCCGTCGGCGCTTGATTCTGGGCGATAAAGAGGAGTTGAGCATGACTGCGCGTCTGCAAGAGTTTTACAAAGAGAAGGTTGTGCCCGAGCTGATCAAGCAGTTCGGTTACAAGTCCGTGATGGAAGTGCCGCGCATCACCAAGATCACCCTGAACATGGGTCTTGGCGAAGCGATCAATGACAAGAAGGTCATCGAGCACGCCACCGGTGACCTGATCAAAATCGCTGGCCAGAAGCCCATTGTGACGAAGGCCCGCAAGGCTATCGCCGGCTTCAAGATTCGCCAGGGTTACCCGATCGGCACGATGGTCACGCTGCGTGGCCAACGCATGTACGAATTCCTGGACCGCTTCATCACCGTGTCGCTGCCGCGCGTGCGTGACTTCCGCGGTGTGTCGGGCAAGGCGTTCGACGGTCGTGGCAACTACAACATCGGTGTGAAAGAGCAGATCATTTTCCCCGAAATCGAGTACGACAAGATCGACGCACTCCGTGGTCTGAACATCAGCATCACGACGACTGCGAAGAACGACGAGGAAGCGAAGGCGCTCCTCAATGCGTTCAAGTTCCCGTTCCGTAATTAAGGGGTTACCGTGGCTAAATTGTCTCTGATCGAACGCGAGAAGAAGCGTGCCAAGCTCGTGGCCAAGTACGCTGAGAAGCGCGCCGCTCTCGAAGCCATCGTGGCAGACCAAAGCAAGTCGGAAGAAGAGCGTTACGAAGCGCGTCTGAAGCTGCAAGCGCTGCCGCGCAACGCGAACCCGACTCGTCAGCGCAACCGCTGCTCGATCACCGGTCGTCCCCGCGGTACGTTCCGTAAGTTCGGCCTGGCGCGTAACAAGCTCCGTGAAATCGCCTTCAAGGGCGAAATCCCGGGTCTGACGAAAGCCAGCTGGTAATCACGCACAGGCTACAGGAGAAACAGTATGAGCATGAGCGATCCGATCGCCGATATGCTGACGCGTATCCGCAACGCGCAAGCGGTGGAAAAAGCGTCGGTGGTCATGCCGTCGTCGAAGCTGAAGGTGGCAATCGCCAAAGTCCTGAAGGACGAAGGCTACATCGACGAATTCGCCGTGACCGAGCAGGGTGGCAAGTCTACCCTGACGATTGGTCTGAAGTACTACGCCGGCCGTCCGGTCATCGAGCGCCTGGAGCGCGTCTCGAAGCCTGGTCTGCGCGTGTACAAGGGCCGTAACGAAATCCCGCAAGTGATGAACGGCCTGGGTGTCGCCATCATCTCGACCCCGCAGGGTCTGATGACGGACCGCCGCGCCCGCGCAACCGGTGTCGGTGGCGAAGTCATTTGCTACGTCGCCTAAGGGAGGGGAACCATGTCTCGCGTAGGTAAGGCTCCCATCGCGCTGCCCAAGGGCGCCGAAGTCAATTTCGCAGGTGGTCTGCTGACCGTCAAGGGCCCGCTGGGCACGCTGACGCAGCCGATTCACCAGCTGGTTAAGGTCAACACCGACAACGGCACGATTACGTTCGAGCCGGCAGATGAGTCGCGTGAAGCTAATGCGCTGCAAGGCACGATGCGCGCCCTCACGGCCAACATGGTCAAGGGTGTGACGACGGGCTTCGAGCGCAAGCTGAACCTGGTCGGCGTGGGTTACCGTGCTTCGCTTCAAGGTACCGCCCTGAAGCTGCAACTCGGTTTCTCGCACGACGTGATCCATGAGATGCCGGAAGGCGTGAAGGCGGAAACGCCGACGCAGACCGAAATCATCATCAAGGGTTCGGACAAGCAGAAAGTTGGTCAGGTCGCCGCTGAAGTGCGTGGCTATCGTCCGCCTGAGCCCTACAAGGGCAAGGGTGTGCGCTACGCCGACGAGCGCGTGATCCTGAAGGAAACCAAGAAGAAGTAAGGTGCACATATGAACAAGAATGACTCTCGTTTGCGCCGTGCACGTCAGACCCGCCTGAAGATCGCGGAACTGAACGTTGCCCGTCTGGCTGTGCACCGTACCAATCTGCACATCTATGCGCAGGTCTTCTCGGAAGACGGCACCAAGGTCGTGGCTTCGGCATCGACCGCGGAAGCCGAAGTCCGCAAGGAACTGAACGGCAACGGTGGCAACACCGCCGCCGCTACCCTGGTGGGTAAGCGTATCGCCGAGAAGGCGAAGGCTGCCGGCATCGAAGCCGTGGCGTTCGATCGCTCGGGTTTCCGTTATCACGGTCGCGTGAAGGCACTGGCTGACGCGGCACGCGAAGCTGGCCTGAAGTTCTAAGCCGGCATAGAGGATATCGTCATGGCAAAAATTCAACCGAAGGTCCAAGGGGACGAACGCGACGACGGTCTTCGCGAGAAGATGATCGCGGTCAACCGTGTGACCAAGGTGGTCAAAGGCGGCCGTATTCTCGGTTTCGCCGCACTGACCGTGGTGGGTGACGGCGACGGCCGTATCGGCATGGGCAAGGGCAAGGCTAAGGAAGTGCCCGTGGCCGTGCAGAAGGCAATGGACGAAGCCCGTCGCAAGATGGTCAAGGTTCCGCTGAAGAACGGTACGCTGCAGCACGAAGTGGTTGGCAAGCATGGCGCCGCTAAGGTGCAGATGATGCCCGCAAAGGACGGTACCGGTGTGATCGCCGGCGGTCCGATGCGCGCCATCTTCGAAGTGATGGGCGTGACGAACATCGTGACCAAGTCGCACGGTTCGACCAATCCTTACAACATGGTGCGCGCAACGCTGGATGGCCTGCGCAAGATGAGCACCCCGGCCGAAGTTGCAGCCAAGCGCGGCAAGTCGGTCGAAGAGATCCTCGGCTAAGCCGAAGGGATAGGTGAACGATATGTCGCAGAAAACCGTGAAAGTCCAACTCGTGCGCAGCCTGATCGGTACGCGCGAAGACCACCGCGCCACGGTGCGCGGCCTGGGCCTGCGCCGCATGAACTCGGTGTCCGAATTGCAGGACACGCCCGCAGTGCGCGGCATGATCAACAAGGTGTCCTACCTGGTCAAGGTCATCGGCTAAGGCAAGACGGAGAAGAACATGCAACTGAATAACCTGAAGCCGGCAGCCGGCTCCAAGCACGCCAAACGCCGCGTTGGTCGCGGTATTGGTTCGGGCCTGGGCAAGACGGCTGGTCGTGGTCACAAGGGTCAGAAGTCGCGTTCGGGTGGTTTCCACAAGGTCGGCTTTGAAGGCGGCCAGATGCCCCTGTATCGTCGTCTGCCCAAGCGCGGTTTCACCTCGCTGACCAAGGAATTCACCGCTGAAGTGCGTCTGGGCGACCTGGCGGGCCTGCCGATCGAAGAAATCGATCTGCTGTCCCTCAAGCAAGCCGGCCTCGTGGGCGAGATGGTCAAGAGCGCCAAGGTGATCCTGTCGGGCGAAATCGACAAGAAGGTGACCCTGAAGGGTATCGGCGCAACGGCTGGGGCGAAAGCCGCAATCGAAGCTGCTGGTGGCTCGCTGGCCTAATAGCCTGCTGTTTCACACTGACGGAGCATCCGTTTGGCCACGGCGAAACCTAATGTGATGGCCCAGGCCAAGAACACGGCCAAGTACGGTGATCTTCGCCGTCGGCTGGTGTTCCTGGTGCTGGCACTGCTGGTGTACCGGATCGGTGCGCACATTCCTGTGCCGGGTATCGATCCGGATCAACTGGCGCAGCTTTTCCAACGGCAGTCGGGTGGCATCCTCGGGATGTTCAACCTGTTCTCCGGTGGCGCGCTGTCGCGATTCACGGTGTTTGCGCTGGGGATCATGCCGTACATCTCGGCGTCGATCATCATGCAACTGCTGACGATCGTGCTGCCGCAGCTGGAATCGTTGAAGAAGGAAGGCCAGGCCGGCCAGCGCAAGATTACGCAGTACACGCGCTACGGCACGGTTGTCCTGGCGACGTTTCAGGCGCTGGGGATTGCAGTGGCGCTCGAGGCGCAGCCGGGTCTGGTGCTGGACCCAGGCCTGATGTTCCGAGCCACCGCGGTGATCACGCTGGTGACGGGTACGATGTTCCTGATGTGGCTGGGTGAGCAGATCACCGAGCGTGGTCTGGGCAACGGGATCTCGATCATCATCTTCGGTGGGATCGCGGCGGGTCTGCCCAATGCCATTGGCGGGCTGTTCGAGCTGGTGCGTACGGGTTCGATGGGGATTTTTTCCGCGATCCTGGTGGTGGCGATCATTGGCGCGGTGACGTATCTGGTGGTGTTCATTGAACGCGGCCAGCGCAAGATCCTCGTCAACTACGCCAAGCGGCAGGTTGGTAACAAGATTTATGGCGGTCAGTCGTCGCATCTGCCGCTGAAGTTGAACATGGCTGGGGTGATTCCGCCGATCTTCGCATCGTCGATCATTCTGTTCCCGGCCACGATCGCAGGCTGGTTTACGGCCGGCAACTCGACGAATCCGGTCACGCGATTCGTCAAGGATCTGGCAGCAACGCTGTCGCCGGGTCAGCCGGTGTACATCCTGCTGTATGCAGCGGCGATCATCTTCTTCTGTTTTTTCTACACGGCGCTGGTCTATAACAGCCGCGAAGTGGCGGATAACCTGAAGAAGAGTGGGGCGTTCATTCCGGGCATCCGTCCGGGCGAGCAAACCACGCGGTATATCGACAAGATTCTGGTGCGTCTGACCCTGGCGGGTGCGATCTACATTACGCTGGTGTGTCTGTTGCCGGAGTTCTTGGTGCTGCGCTGGAATGTGCCGTTCTACTTCGGTGGGACGTCGCTGTTGATCATCGTGGTTGTCACGATGGACTTCATGGCGCAAGTGCAGTCCTACGTGATGTCTCAGCAGTACGAGTCTTTGATGAAGAAGGCGAATTTCAAGGGAAACCTGACGCTCCGTTAAAAAAGAGCGGTCGCACGAAGCTAAAAGACATGGCTAAAGACGACGTGATCCAGATGCAGGGTGAGGTGCTGGAAAACCTTCCCAACGCAACGTTTCGCGTCAAGCTAGAGAACGGCCACGTAGTGTTAGGCCATATTTCCGGCAAGATGCGCATGCATTACATCCGCATCTTGCCCGGGGACAAGGTGACGGTCGAATTGACCCCGTATGATCTGTCCCGCGCGCGCATCGTATTCCGGGCGAAGTGAGCGGACTGGAATTGAAGGAAGAGGAAAATCATGAAAGTGCTGGCTTCTGTTAAGCGCATTTGCCGCAACTGCAAAATCATCAAGCGCAAGGGCGTGGTGCGTGTGATCTGCTCGTCGGACCCGCGTCATAAGCAGCGCCAAGGCTAATTTCGCAAAGAGGATTGACGAATGGCACGTATCGCAGGGGTCAACATCCCCAACCACCAACATACCGTGATCGGCCTGACGGCTGTCTATGGTATTGGCCGCTCGCGCGCTCAGAAGATTTGCGAGGTGACCGGTGTCCCGACCAACAAGAAGGTCAAGGACCTGACGGACGCTGACCTGGAAAAGCTGCGTGACGAAGTCAACAAGTTCACCGTCGAAGGCGATCTGCGCCGTGAAACGACGATGAACATCAAGCGCCTGATGGATCTGGGCTGCTACCGCGGCGTGCGCCATCGCAAGGGCCTGCCGATGCGTGGTCAGCGTACCCGCACCAATGCCCGCACCCGCAAGGGTCCGCGCAAGGCCGGCGTCGCGCTCAAGAAGTAATCCGTCGGGTAAAGGATAGGAACTATGGCAAAAGCAGCGAATACCGCCGCCCAGCGCGCGCGCAAGAAGGTTCGCAAGAACGTCGCCGACGGCATCGCGCACGTTCACGCGTCGTTCAACAACACGATCATCACCATCACCGACCGTCAGGGCAACGCCCTGTCGTGGGCGACGTCGGGCGGCCAAGGCTTCAAGGGCTCGCGCAAGTCGACGCCGTTCGCTGCTCAGGTTGCTGCTGAGAGTGCTGGCCGCGTGGCGCAGGACCAAGGGATCAAGAACCTGGAAGTGCGCATCAAGGGCCCGGGCCCGGGTCGTGAGTCGGCCGTGCGTGCACTGAACAACCTGGGTATCAAGATTCAGGTGATCGAAGACGTGACGCCGGTGCCGCACAACGGCTGCCGCCCGCCGAAGCGTCGTCGCATCTAAGCGATTCGACCAGCCGCGCCGGTTGCTGGCGAGGTTGGTCTGCGGGTGCTATACTTGCCCGCTTGCCTGTCTTCCGGGTTTCCCGGAAGGCGGGTTTCGTCTTTTCATAAGCCCACTGTTCGTCACGATTCCATTGGGAACCCGATGACGGACCATCCGCAGAGTTTGTGCTGCGGATGACTGAAAACAAAGGAACGCAACGTGGCACGCTATACCGGCCCCAAGGCGAAACTGTCTCGCCGCGAAGGTACTGACCTTTTTCTGAAGAGCGCACGTCGCTCGCTCGCCGACAAGTGCAAGCTGGACAGCAAGCCTGGTCAGCACGGCCGCACTTCCGGCGCTCGCACCTCCGACTACGGCAACCAACTGCGTGAAAAGCAGAAGGTCAAGCGCATCTACGGCGTGCTGGAGCGTCAATTCCGCCGCTACTTCGCTGAAGCCGATCGCCGCAAGGGCAACACGGGTGAAACCCTGCTGCAACTGCTGGAATCGCGTCTGGACAACGTCGTCTACCGCATGGGCTTCGGCTCGACCCGCGCCGAAGCGCGTCAGCTGGTGTCGCACAAGGCGATCCTGGTGAACGGTCAAGCCCTGAACGTGCCGTCGGCTCAGATCAAGTCGGGCGATGTGATCGCCATCCGCGAAAAGTCGAAGAAGCAAGTGCGTATCGCTGAATCGCTGACGCTGGCTGAGCAGAGCGGCTTCCCGACCTGGGTGGCTGTGGATGCCAAGAAGATGGAAGGCACCTTCAAGCAAGTCCCGGATCGTGCAGATATCGCCGGCGACATCAACGAAAGCCTGATCGTCGAATTGTATTCGCGTTAATGACGACGCCCGTACCGCAAGGTGCGGGCTCGTGCGCCTTTTGGGGACGCTCATCGTCTACGACATTGTGTTCGCTCGCTGGGCATCGTCGGGGCGTCGATCCAATCCGAATCGTTACGTGCCGCAACGCGTTTGCGGCACGCGCGTCTTCCGTCATGCGTTTCGTGGCGGATTCTTTTTAGTCCCCGTCAGCCTTATCGGTGTAACGAGCCGAGGGTATTGAAATAGGACAACCTAATGCAAACAGCACTCCTGAAGCCCAAAATTATTGCGGTTGAGCCGCTTGGCGATCATCACGCGAAGGTCGTCATGGAACCGTTCGAGCGTGGCTATGGCCACACGCTCGGCAACGCGCTGCGCCGCGTGCTGCTGTCGTCGATGGTCGGCTATGCACCGACCGAAGTCACGATCGCTGGGGTCGTCCACGAGTATTCCACCATTGATGGCGTGCAAGAAGACGTCGTCAACCTGCTGCTGAACCTGAAGGGCGTGGTGTTCAAGCTGCACAACCGTGATGAAGTCACGGTGTCGCTGCGCAAAGAAGGCGAAGGTGTGGTGACTGCTGCCGACATAGAGCTGCCGCACGATGTCGAGATCATCAACCCGGGTCACGTGATCGCCAACCTGTCGGCCGGCGGCAAGCTGGACCTGCAACTGAAGGTCGAGCAAGGCCGCGGCTATGTGCCGGGCAACGTGCGCAAGTTCGGCGACGAGTCGAGCAAGGTTATCGGCCGCATCGTGTTGGACGCCTCGTTCGCGCCGGTGCGTCGCGTGTCGTACGCCGTCGAGTCCGCTCGTGTGGAACAGCGTACCGACCTCGACAAGCTGGTGATGAACATCGAAACCAACGGTGTGATCTCGCCGGAAGAAGCGATCCGCCAGTCGGCTCGTATTCTGGTGGATCAACTGTCGGTGTTCGCTGCCCTGGAAGGCACGGAAAGCGCTGCTGAAGCCGCCGCCGCCCGCGCACCGCAGATCGATCCGATCCTGCTGCGCCCGGTCGACGATCTGGAGCTGACGGTGCGTTCGGCCAACTGCTTGAAGGCCGAGAACATCTACTACATCGGCGACCTGATCCAGCGTACCGAGAACGAGCTGCTCAAGACCCCGAACCTGGGTCGCAAGTCGCTCAATGAGATCAAGGAAGTCCTCGCTTCGCGTGGCCTGACGCTCGGCATGAAGCTCGAGAACTGGCCGCCCGCAGGTCTCGAGAAGTAATTGCAAGTTGTCGGCCGGTGCGTGTGCATCGGCCGGTTTTCCCGCCGTTGCTGTCCGAGCGGCCTTTTGTTGAAGCTACCGGCCCGCGCCTCGCAAGGGGTGATAGAAGAGCTGGTCAAACACTCTTAAGAAGGAATCATCATGCGTCACCGTCATGGTTTGCGGAAACTGAACCGCACCTCGTCGCACCGTCTCGCGATGCTGCGCAACATGTCCAACTCGCTGCTGCAGCACGAGCTGATCAAGACCACCCTGCCGAAGGCCAAGGAGCTGCGCAAGGTTGTCGAGCCGCTGATCACGCTGGCCAAGAAGGACACCGTTGCCAACCGCCGTCTGGCATTTGCCCGCCTGCGCGACCGCGACATGGTCACCAAGCTGTTCACGGAACTGGGCCCGCGCTTCGCGACCCGTCCGGGTGGCTACACCCGTATCCTGAAGTTCGGCTTCCGCCAGGGCGACAATGCGCCGATGGCACTCGTCGAGCTGCTGGACCGTCCGGAAGTTGCCGAGGCTGTCGACGCCGAAGCCGCTGCCGAGTAAGGTCAGCTGAAGTCTGCTGGTGCGACATGGCGTCGCGCTGGGCGGGCCGCAAAATGCGTGCGTCGGCGCGCATTACAATGAAGCCAGGATTCGCATCCTGGCTTTTTTGTTGCCTGAATCGGGCCTCACGGCCGTCTCTGTGTGCGCTTGTGGAGTTTCTATGTCTACCGGAACCGACGTGCTGCTGGTGCTGACCAACCTGCCCGATGCCGACAGCGCCGACCAGGTGACCAAAGCTGTGCTGGAATCTCGAGCGGCCGCGTGTGTCAATCGCTTGCCGGCGTGCGCATCCACGTATTGGTGGAGCGGCGAGATCGAGCACGCTACCGAGATTCCGCTGCTGATCAAGACAACGCGCGCGGCATACCCCGCGCTGGAGGCGGCGCTGCGCAAGGCGCATCCATACGAGGTGCCCGAGATCATCGCCACGCCGGTGGCGACTGGCTTGCCGGCGTATCTTGCGTGGGTGGCCGACGAAACACGGCAGCCTTCCGTTTGATGCTCGATTTCCGTTGATATGACTGTCCCCTCGTTCTGGTCCATGCGGCGTGTGCTGCAGTTGCTGATGTTGGTTGTTGCCGTGGCGATGTTGCGTGTGCCGGCACATGCCGCTGACGATTTTTTGCCGCCGGAGCAGGCTTTCCGTTTCTCCGCCAAGCAGATCGATGGGCAGACCGTCGAGGTCAAGTTCGGCATCGCCGACGGCTACTACATGTACCGAGAGCGCTTCGCTGTGGCTGCGGATCCGGCAACTGTCACGCTGACGACGCTCGACATGCCGGTGGGCAAGGTCAAGTTTGACGAGACCTTTAACAAGGACGTCGAGACCTATCGACATGAAGTTGTTTTCCGCGTGAAGGCACAGAGTGCCGCCGCGCCATTCACGCTCATCGTGACGTCGCAGGGGTGCGCGGACCAAGGGCTGTGCTATCCGCCGATGAAGAGCCGTTTCCAGGTCGAGCCCGCGGCTGCATCGGTTGGCTCGCCGGCGCCCGCCAGTGCTGAGGCCAATTCGGGCGACGCGCTTGGGCGCATCGCCAGCACGCTCAGCAGCGGCAACCTTGGTGCGATCGCAGCGCTGTTCTTCGGGCTCGGGCTGCTGCTGACCTTTACGCCGTGCGTGCTGCCGATGCTGCCGATCCTGTCGGCCATCGTGGTCGGGGAGCACGCGACGCGCTCTCGCGCGGCCTTCGTGTCGATTGCCTATGTGCTCGGCATGGCCATCGTTTATACGTTCGTGGGGGTGGCGGCGGGGCTGGCGGGGCAAGGGCTGCAGGCGGCACTGCAGAACGCCTGGGTGCTGGGCACCTTTGCTGCGCTGATGGTGGTGCTGTCGCTGTCGATGTTTGGGCTGTACGAGCTGCAGTTGCCGGCGGCGTGGCATCACCGATTGACCCAGGTGTCGAACCAGCAGAGCAGCGGCCAGATCATTGGGGCGGCCGTGATGGGGGCGCTCTCCGCGTTGATCGTCTCGCCGTGTGTGACGCCGGCGCTGGCGGGGGCGCTGGCCTATATCGCGCAGACCGGCAACGCCGCGATCGGCGGCATGGCGCTGTTTGCCATGTCGATCGGCATGGGCGTGCCGCTGGTGCTGGTGGGCGTTGGCGCGGGCAATCTGCTGCCGCGTGCAGGCCATTGGCTGAGCGTCACCAAGGCGGTGTTTGGCTTCATTCTGCTGGCCGTGGCCTTGTGGATCGTGCAGCCGGTGCTGCCGGCATGGGCGGTCATGGTGGCTTGGGGCGCGTTGTTGATCGGCGCGGCCGTGTTTCTGCGGACGTTTGATTCGCTGCCGGATGGCGCGGGCAACCTGCAGCGGCTGGGCAAGGTGATCGGCGTGGTGTTCGCGCTGGCTGGCGCTGCGCAGTTGGTTGGAGTGGCAGCGGGCGGCCGGGATCCGCTGCAGCCATTGGGTGGCCTGATACGCGCATCGACCGGCGCGATGTCGCCGACCGAAGCGCGCGGCGTGACGTTCAAGCGCGTGAAGAGCGAGGCTGAGTTCGACGCCGAAGTGCGTCGCGCCAGCGCGGCCGGGCGTCCGGTCATGCTCGATTTCTATGCCGACTGGTGCGTGAGCTGCAAGGAAATGGAGCGCCTCACTTTTACGGATGCGCGCGTGCGCGCGGCGCTTGCTGATGTGGTGCTGCTGCAGGCTGATGTGACGGCCAACAACGCGGACGACCAGGCGCTGCTCAAGCGCTTCGGCCTGTTTGGCCCGCCCGGCACGATCTTCTTTGATACGCGGGGCCGCGAGGTGCAGGCCCGCGTGGTCGGCTTCGAGCGCGCCGACACCTTCCTCGCCAGCCTGCGCCGTGCGCTCGGTGCAAGCGGCGCAGCTCAGCCGGCGAAGGCTTCCACCTGATCAACCGCGCAGCAGGCGTGCGGCGTCCAGTGCGAAGTACGTCAGGATGCCGTTCGCGCCGGCGCGCTTGAACGCCAGAAGCGATTCCAGCACGACCTTGTCGTGATCCAGCCAGCCGTTCTGCGCGGCAGCCTTCAGCATCGCGTATTCACCACTGACCTGGTAGACGTAGGTCGGGAAGCGGAACTCATCTTTCACGCGGCGCACGATGTCGAGGTACGGCATGCCGGGCTTGACCATCACCATGTCGGCACCTTCGGCGATGTCGAGCGCCACTTCGCGCAGCGCCTCGTCCGAGTTGGCCGGGTCCATCTGGTAGGTCATCTTGTTGCCCTTGCCCAGATTGGCTGCCGAGCCCACCGCATCGCGGAACGGGCCGTAGAACGCCGACGCGTACTTGGCCGCGTAGGCCATGATGCGCGTGTAGATGTGGTCGTCGTTTTCCAGCGCCAGGCGGATCGCGCCGATGCGGCCGTCCATCATGTCCGACGGCGCGACGATGTCGACGCCAGCAGTGGCCTGCACCAACGCCTGCTGCGTCAGGATCTCGACCGTTTCCTCGTTGAGCACGTAGCCGTTGTCATCCAGCACGCCGTCCTGGCCGTGGCTCGTGTACGGATCGAGCGCCACGTCGGTCAGGATGCCCAGTTCCGGGAAGCGCGCCTTGAGTGCCTTCACCGCACGCGGGATCAGGCCATCGGGGTTGGCGGCCTCAATGCCGTCTGGTGTCTTGAGCGACGGCTCAATGACGGGGAACAGCGCGAGCACCGGAATGCCCAGTTGCACGCACTGCTCGGCCACACCCAGCAGCACATCGACCGACACGCGTTCGACGCCGGGCATCGACGGCACGGCCTGGCGCACGTTGGTGCCTTCGAGGATGAAAACGGGGTAGATCAGGTCGTCAGGAGTGAGGCGCGATTCGCGCATCATGCGGCGGGAGAAATCATCGCGGCGCATGCGGCGCGGGCGATGGTCGGGGAAGCTCGAAATCATGTCAGCAGACCCTAAGAACACACTGTGAACTTTGAAAACTTTCTTGGCGATTATCCCTCTTATGCACGGACGATGCGCCCGCAACGCTGGTGCAGCGTCCCCCGCGGCTCCTCCCTGACGCGGGTTCCCATCGATGGCTCGATGGGGTCGTTATCCCCGTTGCGCGTTTGGCGACGGGGTTTTTTTTGCCTGTTCGGTGGATTGTGCGGACTGCGGTGCCGGCTCCAGCGCTTCGGGCAAGCACAGCCAGCCTGCGACAATTCGCTGCGCCTCTTCGATACCGCGACGCTTCAGGCTCGAGAACAGCTGCACCGTCAGCGACACGTCGCCATCGATCTGCGCCTGGTAGTCCTTCAGCACCTTGCGTGCTGCCATCAGCGCGCGCGACGCGTCGTTGTTGGTCAGCTTGTCGGCCTTGGTGAGCAGCACATGGATCGGCTTGCCCGTCGGCAGGAACCACTCGACCATCTGGCAATCAAGGTCGGTGAAGGGGCGGCGGGCATCCATCATGATGACCAGGCCAGCCAGTTGCTGGCGCGCCTGCACGTAGTCGCCCAGCAGGTGGACCCAGTGCGACTTGGTCTCGCCCGGCGCTTCGGCATAGCCATAGCCGGGCAGGTCGACCAGGAAGCCGAGCGGGTCTTCCGCCTTGGCCGGCATCACCGAGAAATAGTTGATGTGCTGCGTGCGTCCGGGCGTCTTGCTGGAGAACGCCAATCGCTTCTGGTTGCACAGGATGTTGATCGCGGTGGACTTGCCCGCGTTGGATCGACCGGCAAACGCGACTTCCGGCACGGCGGTCGCCGGTAAATCACGCAGATGATTGACGGTGGTAAAGAAACGGGCTTGATGAAGGAGGGACATACGCGGCGATGCTTGTAGACTGCGGGGATTGCTGCGCCGCGAGGTCGCATTGCAGAAGGCTTATTGTACAATACGCCGGTTTACGGACGTCCCCAACAGACCCGTCGCAGGACCGCCCCGAGGCCCGGGCCGGTCCGTTTTCATGCGCGGAGCTGGCACAAGGAGAGGGGGATGCCCGGCGCCGCAAGTTTCGGCAGTCGGCGGCGCACGCAGCATTCGAAAACAATCTAACAAGGTGTGCGAATGAACCGCATCGCGAACGTTTTGGCTGTCGCAGCGCTGTCCCTGGCTTCGGCTTTCTCCGTGGCCCATGCTGAAGAACAAAAAGTCGCCAAGGCCGATGCGGCACGCGGCGAGACCATCTTCAACGCCGGTGTCCCCGCCAATGGCGTGCCCGCTTGTACCAGTTGCCACGGCGCGGGCGGTAACAGCGCCATGAACGTCAACCCGAAGCTCGCGGGCCAGCACGCCGAATACATCGAAAAACAGCTCAAGGATTTCAAGGCCAAGACCGAGCGTAACCAGCCCGTGATGTCGCTCTACGCCAGTGCGCTGTCCGACCAGGACATGAAGGACATCGGTGCCTATCTGGGCAAGCAGGCCGCGTGGAAGCCGGGCTCGGCCAAGAGCAAGGACACCATCGAACTGGGCCAGAAGCTGTATCGCGGCGGCGATGCCAAGCGCGGTATCGCGGCCTGTGCGGGCTGCCACGGCCCGAGCGGTGCCGGCATCCCGGTGCAATACCCGCGCATCGCCGGCCAGTTTGCCGAGTACACCGAGGCCCAACTGGTCGCCTTCCAGAATGGCACCCGCAAGAACAGCGTACAAATGCATGACCTGGCCGGTCGCATGACGGCCCAGCAGATCAAGGCAGTGGCCGACTACGTCGCCGGTCTGCGCTAATCTGCCGCACCCGGCCGTCATGTGACGGTCGCACAATCAACAAGAAGAACAGGGTGGCAATGCGCCTGGCATCGCCGCCCTGTTTTCGTTTCTGAATAGGCTTTTTCCCAGCATGTCTTCGGTCTCCACTTCCGGCGTCCAGATTCGCTCCCGACGCCGCGCGCTGCGCGAAACGGTCGAGCTGCTGTCGTCGATGCGCTTTGCGATCAGCCTGTTGACGGTGATCGCCATTGCCAGCGTGATCGGCACGGTGCTCAAGCAGAACGAGCCGTACCCGAACTACGTCAACCAGTTCGGGCCGTTCTGGGCGGATGTGTTCCGCTCGCTGACGCTGCCGACGGTCTACAGCGCGTGGTGGTTCCTGCTGATCCTGGCGTTCCTCGTGGTGTCGACCTCGCTGTGCATCGTGCGCAATGCGCCGAAGATGCTGGCCGACATGCGCGCCTGGCGCGAGAACGTGCGCGAAGGCAGCCTGCGCGCGTTCCATCACAAGGACGAATTCGACGCGCCGGCCGATGCTGCGACCGTCACCGCGCGCCTGGCCGCGCTCGCGCAGAACCGCGGCTTCCGCATCAAGACATTCCAGCGCGACGGTGGGGCCACGCTCATCACGGCCAAGGCGGGGGCCGGCAACAAGATCGGCTACATCCTGGCGCACACGGCCATCGTCGTGATCTGCATTGGCGGGCTGCTCGATGGCGACATGATGATCCGCCTGCAGATGTGGTTCGGCGGCAAGTCGCCCATCAAGGGCAATGCGGTCATCAGCGAGATCGGGCCGGAGCATCGGCTGTCCACCGCCAACCCAGGCTTTCGGGGCAATGCCTTCGTGCCGGAAGGCGCAACTGTTGGCACGGCGATCCTGAACATTGCGGACGGGGCGATCATCCAGGACTTGCCCTTCAACATCACGCTCAAGAAGTTCACGGTCGAGCATTATTCGACCGGCATGCCCAAGCTGTTCGCCAGCGACATCGTCGTAACTGACCGCCGCACCGGCAAGCAGACCGATGCGCGCGTCGAGGTGAACAAGCCGTTCGTGTATGACGGCGTGGCGATCTACCAGTCGAGCTTTGAAGACGGGGGCTCCAAGCTCAAGCTGACCGGCTTTCCGATGCACGGCGACAACGCCAGGACATTTGCCATGTCGGGCACCGTGGGCGAAAGCTCGAAGCTCTCCGGCAGCGGTGGCGATTACACGGTGGAGTTCTCCGACTTCCGCCTGATGAACGTCGAGACCATCACGGACGCGTCGGGCAAGCAGGACGCGCGTGGCGTCGGCAAGAAGGGCGGGGCGGACGGCGGCCTGCGCTCGGAGCTGGGCAACGTCACCAAGATGACGCGCGACCGCGACCTGCGCAACGTCGGCCCGTCGGTGCAGTACAAGCTGCGCGACGCCAATGGCCAGGCGCACGAGTTCAGCAACTACATGCTGCCCGTCACGCTGGATGGGCAATCGGTGTTTCTCGCCGGCATGCGCTCGCAGCCGGATGAGCCTTTCCGCTATCTGCGCATTCCCGCCGACGCCCAGGGCACCGTGAACGACTGGATGCGCCTGCGCGCCGCGCTGCAGAACCCGGCCATGCGTGGCGAGGCGGCGCGCCGCTTTGCGCTGATCTCGATGCCCGGCGAGCACCGTGCCGAGCTGCGCAAGCAGTTGACGGAAAGCGCCCGCCGCGCGCTGGATCTCTTTGCCGGCGCCGCCGACATGAAAGATGGGGCCCCCGATGCGCAAGGCGGCTTTGCCGCGGTTGCCACGTTCCTGCAGAAGTCGGTACCCGAAGGCGAACGCGAGAAGGCCGCCGATGTGCTGATGAAGATCATCAACAGCTCGATGTGGGAGCTGTGGCAATTGGCCCGGGCGCAGGACGGTCTGCCCGCACCTACGGTCGACGCCGCCAGCAGCCAGTGGCTGCAGAACGCCATCAATGCGCTGTCGGACAACGTCTTCTACGGCGCACCCGTCTATCTGCAGTTGACCGACTTCCGGCAGGTGCAGGCCAGCGTGTTCCAGCTCACGCGTGCGCCCGGCAAAAACATCGTGTATCTTGGGTCGTTGCTGCTGGTGCTGGGCGTATTCTCGATGTTCTACGTGCGAGAGCGCCGCTGGTGGCTGTGGATCCGACCGCAATCCGGGCGGGCCGACGAAAGCACCTCAGGCGCACATGTGCTGACCGCCATGTCGACCACGCGCCGCACGCTCGACTTCGACCGCGAGTTCGAGCGCCTCAAGCACGATGTCCGCGCCATCACCGGGATGGCCGACCCAAGCGGCGCCGCCAGTGCAGCGAGCACCGACCCCAAACCAACGAAGTGAGCAGGTGATGGAAGCGACCAATCCTCCCCAAACCTCCGTGGCGAGCGCTGATCTGGGTGCGCTGCAGCGGCCGTCGTATTTCAGGCGCCTGGGCTGGTTCGACTGGCTGTTTGCCGCGATGCTGGCGGCCGGCGCCGGCTATGCGTTCTCGCGATACGGGGCCTACATGGACGGCTACGAGCGCGGCATCCTCGCTGCGGCTGTCCCTGCCTTCGCATGGCTGGGCTGGACGTGGAAGCCGGTGCGCACGCTGATGATCGGCATTGCGGTGCTGTCGCTGCTCGGCATCTCGCAGTATGCCGGTGCCAATGGTCCGGACCTGGCCCGTGCCGAGCACGCCTTCTTCCTCAAATACTTCCTCGCCAGCCAGTCGGCCATCCTGTGGATGAGCGCGCTGATCTTCCTCTCCACGCTGTTCTTCTGGGTGGGCCTCGCGTTGCGCTGGGAGGCGGGCGGCTCGATCGGCAGCAAGCTGTGCTGGGCGGCCGTGGTGCTGGGCCTGACCGGCATGCTAGTGCGCTGGTACGAGTCGTACTTGGTCGGAGCGGACATCGGCCATATCCCTATCTCGAACCTGTATGAGGTGTTCATCCTCTTCACGCTGATCACCTCGCTGTTTTATCTGTACTACGAGCAGCGCTACAAGACGCGCGCGCTGGGTCCGTTCGTGATGCTGGTGGTATCGGCGGCGGTGGGCTTTCTGCTGTGGTACACGGTGTCGCGCGGCGCGCAGGAGATTCAGCCGCTGGTGCCGGCGCTGCAGAGCTGGTGGATGAAGATCCACGTGCCTGCCAACTTCATCGGCTACGGCACGTTTGCTCTGTCGGCCATGGTGGGCGCAGCCTATCTGCTCAAGGAGCACGGCATCCTGGTCGACCGCCTTCCCTCGCTCGAGGTGCTCGACGACGTGATGTACAAGGCCATTACCGTCGGCTTTGCGTTCTTCACCATCGCCACGATCCTGGGCGCGCTGTGGGCGGCGGACGCCTGGGGCGGCTACTGGAGCTGGGACCCGAAGGAAACCTGGGCGCTGATCGTCTGGCTGAATTACGCCGCGTGGCTGCACATGCGCCTGATGAAGGGGCTGCGTGGGCGCATGGCGGCCTGGTGGGCGCTGATCGGCCTGCTGGTCACGACCTTCGCCTTCCTGGGGGTGAACATGTTCCTCTCAGGCTTGCACAGCTACGGCGAGCTGTAAGTCACACAAATTCATCGGCGGACTGGAATAAAGACGCGCCTAGCGTGTTTACTGCTCTGTGAGGGCGCCTCAGTTTTTCCCCTTCCCGCGTCCCTCCATCCAAGGAGAACAAGATGAGCCAGTCCGCAGCTTCCTCTGTGTCGTTCAATCCGCGCATGGCCATCGCTGGCGCGGTGATGCTGGCCGCGTTTGGCCTGGCCGGCTGCAGCAGCATGGGCATGGGAGGTTCGTCCACGCCGACGGCCGTCAAGGTGAGCAACGGCACGCTCACCGACGAGCACGGCATGACGCTCTACACCTTCGATCGTGATGCCATGGCCGGCAAGAGCGCCTGTAACGGCAAATGCGCCGACAACTGGCCGCCGCTGGCCGCCAACGACGCCGACAAGCCCTCCGGCGACTACACCATCATCACTCGCGAGGACGGCAAGAAGCAGTGGGCCTACCACGGCAAGCCGCTCTATCTCTGGACCAAGGACAAGATGCCCGGCGACCAGACCGGCGATGGCTTCATGAACGTTTGGCACGTCGCCAAACCGTAAGCGCGCCATCCTCGCTCGCGCCCGCATGTCGGATCTGGCCAGCCGGCTGATTGCGCTCACGCCACGCTTGCGCCGGCACGCGCGTGGCCTGGTGCATGACGCCAGCCGTGCCGATGATCTCGTCCAGGACACGCTGGAACGTGCCTGGCGTTACCGCTGGCGCTTCCAGTTGCGTCCCAGATTGGGCGCGGCGGGCGAGGGCGACGGCCTGTTCGCGTGGCTGCTGACCATCATGCACCGCCTGCACCTGAATGCCCTGCGGCGGCCCGATCGGATTGACCTGACCGAATCGCCGCCCGACATCCCCGTCAACGATGACCCGGGGCTGCGCCGCGATCTGCTGCGCGCGCTGGCCGCGTTGCCGGAGGATCAGCGCGCCGCGCTGTTGCTCGTGGGCCTGGAGCAGTTCGCCTACAAGGACGCCGCCGAGGTACTGGGCGTACCCGTCGGCACCGTGATGTCGCGCCTGTCACGGGCCCGCGAGCGGATGCGCGCGGCACTCGACGGCGAGCCCGCGGCACCCCGTTCTGGGGACAGCAACACCACGCTACACCGCGTGAAGTGAGGCCGACCATGTCTGCCGAGATCCACATCGACGAACTCCACGCCTACGCCGACGGCCGCCTGCCTGCAGCGCGCCGGGCGGCCGTGGAGGCGTACCTTGCCGCGCATCCCGGTGCTGCGGCCGAGGTGGCCGCCTGGCGCGAAGCGGATGCGCAGTTGCATCGCGCGCTGGACCCGCTGCTCAATGAGCCGGTGCCGCGGCGCCGCATTCCGGCGGCCATCCTCGCGGCCGCGCAGCGCCCCGCACCAGCGGGGTTTGGTGCGATGCGCGGCTGGGGCGTCTTGGCGCTGGGTGTGGCTTGCCTAGCCATCGGCACGGGCGCCGGCTGGTTCGGCCGGAGTGCCGTGGAGCGCACGTTGCCAATGCAACGTTTTGCCAATGACGCGCTCGTGTCGCACGTTGTGTTCTCCCCCGAGTCGAAACACGTGGTGGAGGTGCCCGCCGACGAGGAGGCGCATCTCGTCACATGGCTGTCGCGGCGGCTGGATGCGCAGTTGCACATTCCTGACCTGACGCCGCTCGGGTACCGGCTCATCGGCGGGCGCCAGACCGTGGTGGCCGATGCGCCCACGGCCATGCTGATGTACGAAGGGCCGGGCGGTGTGCGGATCTCGGTGCAGTTGCGGCGCATGCCGAACAACCGCGACACCGGCTTCCGGCTGGAGACGCTAGCACCTGAGAACCGCGTGCTGCAGGCGATCCATCCGGCGGTCGGTCATCCGCCGCCGATGGCGTTCTACTGGGCAGATCACGGCCTGGGGTTTGCGGTGGCCGGACCGCTTGCGCGCACGCAGTTGCTGGAAGTGGCGCAGGCGGTCTACCGGCAGTACAGCGAATTCACGGGACCGGCGTCCAGGCAGGAATAACGCCGCACATTTTTTTTGCCGCGCGCTGTCAGGTTGGCAGCGTCGGCACGACCAACTCACATGGGACAGCGTTCCCGCACAACGAGGACCACGAATCATGTTGATCAAGACCGACCGCTGGCTGCGTGGCGACGACATCCCAGCCAGCGAGATCACACCGCAGCACATCTTCGAGCAGCGCCGCCGTTTCCTGGCGGCCGCCGCCATGGGTGCAGCCGGCGCGGCACTCACACCGTGGGCATCGCGCGAGGCCTTCGCGGCCAACGCACCGCTCGCCAAGTTGCCCGGCAAGTCCAATCCGGCCTATACGACCGTCGAGAAGGCCACACCCTACGACCAGGTCACGACGTACAACAATTTCTACGAATTCGGCACCGACAAGTCCGACCCGGCGCGCTACGCCGGCACGCTGCGCCCGCACCCCTGGCAGGTCAGCGTGGAAGGTCTGGTGAAGACGCCCAAGACCTACGATCTGGACGACCTGATGAAGCTCGCGCCGATGGAAGAGCGCGTCTACCGCCTGCGCTGCGTCGAGGGCTGGTCGATGGTGATTCCGTGGGTCGGCTTTCCGCTGGCCGAGCTGATCAAGCGGGTGGAGCCCCAGGGCAGCGCCAAGTACATCCAGTTCATTTCGCTGGCCGACAAGCGCCAGATGCCCGGCATCAGCAGCCCGGTGCTGGAGTGGCCGTACAGCGAAGGCCTGCGCCTGGACGAGGCGATGCACCCGCTGGCGCTGCTCACGTTCGGCCTCTATGGCCAGGTGCTGCCGAACCAGAACGGGGCGCCGGTGCGCGTGGTGGTGCCGTGGAAGTACGGTTTCAAGAGCGCCAAGTCGATCGTCAAGATCCGCTTTGTCGACAAGCAGCCGCCCACCAGCTGGAACATCGCCGCGGCCAACGAATACGGTTTCTACTCGAACGTGAACCCGACCGTTGACCACCCGCGCTGGAGCCAGGCCACCGAGCGCCGCATCGGCGAAGACAAGGGCGGCTTTGGCGGCCTGTTCGCGCCCAAGCGCAAGACGCTGATGTTCAACGGCTACGATCAGGTCGCTCCGTTGTATGCGGGCATGGACCTGCGCAAGAACTTCTGAGGGCGACAACATGAAAGTGCTGCAGCCCATGCTGTCGCCCAAACAGCTGCGCGTGATGAAGATTGCGGTGTGGCTTGTGGCGCTCGTGCCATTTCTGCGCATCGTCTTTCTGGGCGCGACCGACCAGTTCGGACCCAATCCGCTGGAGTTCGTCACGCGCTCGACCGGCACATGGACGCTGGTGCTGTTGTGCTGCACGCTGGCCATCACGCCGCTGCGCCGGCTTACGGGCATGAACTGGCTCATTCGCCTGCGCCGCATGCTGGGGCTATACACGTTCTTCTATGGCACGCTGCACTTCCTGATCTGGTTGGTGGTCGACCGTGGGCTCGATCCGGCATCGATGCTCAAAGACATCGGCAAGCGACCGTTCATCACTGTGGGCTTTACCGCGTTCGTGCTGATGATCCCGCTGGCCGCCACGTCCACCAACGCGATGGTGCGCAGGCTGGGCGGCAAGCGCTGGCAGTGGCTGCACCGGCTTGTCTATGTGACGGGCGTGCTCGGCATCCTGCACTACTGGTGGCACAAGGCCGGCAAAAACGACTTTGCCGAGGTGTCGATTTACGCGGCGGTGATGGCGGTGCTGCTGGGGCTGCGCGTGTGGTGGGTGTGGCGTGGCGCGCGACAGGGCACGATGGCCCGCGGTGCCATGCCGGCACGCGATTGACGGGCATCGGGCCCATGAAAAAAGCCGACGTACAAACGTCGGCTTTTTCTTTGCACGGACGCGGGATTACGCGGGGAACAGGTGCTCGCCGCAGATCAAGTCTTCAAAGCACTCGCGCTGGCGTGCCAGATGGATCTTGTCGCCATCGACGATGACTTCAGCGGCACGGTTACGCGTGTTGTAGTTCGAGCTCATCGTGAAGCCGTACGCACCGGCCGACAGGATCGCCAGCACGTCGCCCGGCTGCACGGCCAGCGAACGGTCGCGGCCAAGCCAGTCGCCCGATTCGCACACCGGGCCGACCACGTCATAGACGACCGGTGCGCTTTGACCCTCGCGCACCGGCACGATGTGGTGGTACGCCTCGTACATTGCCGGGCGGGCCAGGTCGTTCATGGCCGCATCGACGATGCAGAAGTTCTTGCTGGCGCCCGGCTTGAGGTATTCGACGCGCGTGAGCAGCAGGCCGGCGTTGCCGACCAGCGAGCGGCCCGGCTCGAACAGCACGGTGCGATCGCCAAAGCCGCGTTGCTCGACGCGGTCCAGCAGCGTGCGTGCGAAGGCCGTGATGTCCGGCGGCGTTTCGTCGGTGTAGGTGATGCCCAGGCCGCCACCCACGTCGATGTGCGACAGGTGGATGCCTTCGGCGTCGAGCTGGGTCACCACGTCGAGCACCTTGTCCAGCGCATCAAGATACGGCGACACCTCGGTGATCTGCGAGCCGATATGGCAGTCGATGCCGACCACGCGCAGGTTGGGCATCGCGGCGGCGGCACGGTAGGTCGGCAGCACTTCGTCGAAGGCGACGCCGAACTTGTTGCCCTTCAGGCCCGTCGAGATATACGGGTGCGTCTTGGCGTCCACGTCGGGGTTGATGCGCAGCGATACCGGCGCGGTCTTGCCCATCGATGCGGCCACGTCGTTCAGGCGATGCAGCTCGGGAATCGACTCGACGTTGAAGCACGCCACGCCGACTTCCAGTGCGAAGCGCATCTCGTCGGCGCTCTTGCCCACGCCCGAGAACACGACCTTCGAGGCCGGCGCGCCGGCAGCCAGCACGCGCTTGAGCTCGCCGGCGGAGACGATGTCGAAGCCGGCGCCCAACTGCGCAAACACCTGCAGCACGGCCAGGTTCGAGTTGGCCTTCATGGCGTACTGCACATGCGCGTTGCGGCCCTCGCACGCGGCGGCGTAGGCGCGATAGTTGGCGGTGAGCGCGGCGCGCGAGTACACATAGGTGGGCGTGCCGAACTGCGTGGCAATCGCGTCGAGCGCGACGCCTTCGATCATCAGCGCGCCTTCCTGGCGGATCAGGGACTCAGACATGAGTGGGAACATTCTGGGCGCCGCATCAGGCTGGGCGTGCAGCGCCGGTTGAGCAACGAAAAAGAGGGCGGATCAGCGGTTGGCGGGCACTGCGCTGGCGGCATCCGCGGCGGGTTTGGCGCCCGGCACCGGCGGCTGCGGCACGGCGTTCGGGCCTGCGATGCCGGGGTCCGTGGTTTGCGGCGCGGTTGGCGCCGGCGGCACCTTGGGCATGTACAGCGGCCCGCGAATCCCACAGCCGGATAGGCCTGCGGCCGTCAGGGTCAGGCCGACAGTGGCTACAATGGCGGCGGTTCGTATCATCGGATGATGGTGCAGAAAGAGCCTCAAGGGCGTGTCCCTTGCGGCGATCGGAGTCATATGGGACGAGGCGCCTGCTGGTCAGGAAAGGCCGGAAATGGCCGCCACGCAACGTCCGCGCAAGATTTTGGAGTGTAGCATGCCCCCCCTGAGCGAATCGGAGTTCCTGGCCCTGGCCGAAGCCGAACTCACCCGCATCGAAAGCATTGTCGAAATCGCGGCCGACGAGGCCGACGCCGACATCGAGGTCAATCGCACCGGCAACGTGCTGACGCTCGAATTCGACGACGGCTCCAAGATCATCATCAACAGCCAGGCGCCGATGCAGGAACTGTGGGTGGCCGCACGCGCCGGCGGTTTCCACTTCCGGCGCGGTGAGGACGGCCGCTGGGTCGATACCCGTAGCAAGGAAGAGCTGTACGTCGCGCTCTCACGCTATGTCAGCCAGCAATGCGACGTGGATGTGACGCTGGCCGCCAACTGAGCGCAGCGTTTCGTTCTGCGCGCCCAATGAAAAAGCCGCCCGAAGGGCGGCTTTTTCGTCGGCTGTGCAACCCGGTCTGGGCGCTCAGTTGCCGCGGAACATGTCGAGAATCCGCTGCTTCTCCTGTTCCGGGCTCGGCGCCAGGTTGAAGCCCGGCTGTTGCGGCTGATCGCCGCCCGGTGCCGATGCGCCCGGCATGGCATCGCCCAGGCCCACCGACGCGACGCCCTGGCCGTTGGCGTATTCCTCGTAGGCCCAGTCGCCGGCCATCTGCACGACGCCTTCTGGCGGCTGGCGGTCCATCTCGGGCTGGCCCTTGAGCGCGTAGCTCATGTAGTTGATCCAGATCGGCAGGGCCAGGCCGCCACCGGTTTCGCGGTCGCCCAGGCTGCGCGGGTTGTCGTAGCCCATCCAGGCCACGCCGACCACCTTGGGCGTGTAGCCGCAGAACCAGGCATCGAACGAATCGTTGGTGGTGCCCGTCTTGCCGGCCATGTCGTTGCGGCCCAGCTTCTGCTTGGCGAGGTAGCCGGTGCCGCCTGAGACCACGCTACGCAGCAGCGAATCCATGATGAAGTCGTTGCGCGGGTCGATCACGCGCACGGCGTCCTGGCCGGCGGTCATCGGGTGCGTTTGCTGGACCACCGTGCCGCGCGCATCGACCACGCGATCGATGATGTACGGGTTCACGCGGTAGCCGCCGTTGGCGAACACCGAATAGCCGGTGGCCATCTGCAGCATCGTCACCGACCCCGCGCCCAGCGCCATCGGCAGATAGGCCGGGTGCCGATCGGCGTCAAAGCCGAAGCGGGTGATGTATTGCTGCGCGTACTGCGTGCCGATCGCGCGCAGGATGCGCACCGACACGAGGTTCTTCGACTTCTGCAGCGCGCGGCGCATCGTCATCGGGCCGTCGTAACCGCCGCCGTAGTTCTTGGGCTCCCACACCTGGCCGCCGGTGTCGCCGGTCGGGATGGAGAGCGGCGCATCGTTGATCACCGTGGACGGCGAGAAGCCCTTGTCCACCGCCGCCGAGTAGATGAACGGCTTGAAGCTCGACCCCGGCTGGCGCCACGCCTGGGTGACGTGGTTGAACTTGCTGCGGTTGAAATCGAAACCGCCGACCATCGAGTAGATCGCGCCCGTCTGCGGGTCCAGCGAGACAAAACCCGAGGTCACTTCCGGCAGTTGCGTGATCGACCACTTCTGGGTCTTGGTGTCCTGGATCACGCGGATCACCGCGCCCGGGCGCAGCTTGATCTTCGGCTGCGCATTGTTCGACAGCGCCGCCTGGGCAAACCGCAGGCCGTCGCCGGCCAGGTCGATCGTCTCGCCGGTCAGCATGGTTGCGCGCACCAGCTTGGGTGCCACGCTCACCACCACGGCGGATTGCAGATCGTCGCTGTTTGGGTGTTCGAGCAGGGCGTCGTCGATGGCCTGTTCGCGTTCGTCGGCATCGGACGGCAGATCGATGAACGCCTCGGGGCCGCGATAACCGTGACGGCGTTCGTAGTCGAGGATGCCGTGGCGCACAGATTGGTAGGCGACATCCTGGTCGGCCTTGCGCAGTGTCGTGTAGACGTTCAGGCCGCGCGTGTAGGTTTCTTCGCGGTACTGCGCGTACATGAGCTGGCGCACCATTTCCGCCACGTACTCGGCGTGCACGTCGAACTCATGGCCCTCGCCGCGCACCGGGAGTTGTTCGTTGATGGCCTGGGTGTACTGCTCCGGCGTGATGTAGTGCAGGTCGCGCATGCGTTGCAGGATGTACTCCTGGCGGATCTTGGCGCGCTTCGGGTTCACCACCGGGTTGTACGCCGACGGTGCCTTGGGCAGCCCGGCCAGCATGGCGGCCTCGGCCAGGGTGATGTCCTTGATGTTCTTGCCGAAGTAGATCTGCTCGGCGCTGGCAAAGCCGTACGCGCGCTGGCCCAGGTAGATCTGGTTCATGTACAACTCGAGGATCTGGTCCTTCGTGAGGCTGGCCTCGATCTTGTACGCGAGCAGCATTTCATAGATCTTGCGCGTGAACGTCTTCTCGCTCGAGAGGAAGAAGTTGCGCGCCACCTGCATGGTGATGGTCGACGCGCCCTGCGACAGGCCGCCGTGCAGGTTCGCCAGCCCTGCGCGCAGCACGCCCACGAAGTCCACGCCGCCGTGCTCGTAGAAGCGATCGTCCTCGATGGCAAGCACCGCGCGTTTCATCACGTCGGGCATCTGCGTGATCGGCACGAAGCTGCGGCGTTCTTCGCCGAATTCGCCGATCAGGACGTTGTCGGCGGTGTACACGCGCAGCGGAATCTTCGGCCGGTAATCGGTAATGACGTCAAGTGACGGCAGGTTGGGCGCGGCCACCAGCAGGGCATAGCCCAGCAGCAGCGCCCCGACGACCCCCATGGCAACGAACAGGCCGAGCATCCAGAGAAGCAGTCGCGTCCACAACGGGCGGCGGGCTTTGGGCGGCTTGGGCGAAGCTGGGGAGGTTTGGGCAGTAGCCATTACAGGGGCACCGGGGGTGTCAGTCAGCGTGGCGGCGATTATATCGTCGAGGCTTCCAGGGTCCGGCTGCACCGCACGTAACAGCTCGTAACCGCTGTCACGCCAGCGCCCTGGGCCGCACTTGTGCGCCGCACCATGCACTTTGCGCGCGCGAATTGTGCGTCCGCCGCCCCGCAATTCAAGGCCGCAAGGAATCCGCCGTTAGAAGTAGACGGAGCGGAAATCAAGTCGGGCGAAAGGGGTATCCCCCTACCGTGGGGTTTTGACAACGCTTTACGAATCGGCGTCAGTGAAATGCATCGCGGTCTGCCGGAGCGTTTGCCTGTTCTAAAGGATTTTGTGAGAATCCAGCAGCAAATCTAAGCAGGCTATGGCGCACGTTGGATTTGCGGCGCGCGCCAGGGTTCAAAAAACTATAAACGGTGGGGTGTCTCTGTGCGACGGGGTTTGTTGTCCGGCCTGCTGCGCCGCAATATCGTCGGGATCGATATCGGGTCTTCCAGCGTCAAGGTGGTGGAGTTGTCCGCCAATGGCAAACAGGGAGATTTCCGTCTCGAGAAATGTGCCAGCGAGCTCATTGAGCGCAGTGCCGTCGCAGACGGCAACCTGGTCAATATCGATGCGGTGGGCAACGCGCTCAAGCGCGCCATCGCCAAGGCCGGCATCCGCGGTAAGGAAGCCGTGCTCGCCATTCCTGCCAGCCTGACGGAATCGCAAACCGTCAGCCTGCCCGACAACCTGACCGAAGACGAGCTCTTCGTGCAGGTCGAGAGCGAAGCCAATCGGCTGTTTCCGCCCTCGCAGAACGTCAATTTTGACTATGTCGTGATCGGCCCGTCCGAAACCGAAGGCGGGATCGGCGTGCGCGTGACCGCCACCGTCTCCGAGCGCGTGACCGAGCGCGTGACCGCCGCCGAGATGGCTGGCCTCAAAGCCGTCGTCATGGACGTGGAAGAGAACGCCATCCAGCGCGCCATGACACACATGCTGGCCGTCAGGTCGGATGCGACCGAAACCGAGATGCGCGACATGCCCGTGGTGGCGATGTTCCACCTCGGCGGCGCGCGCTCGCATGCCCTGTTCTATCAGGGGTGGAAGGAGCTGTACGAGCAGCCGATGTCCGGCTCGGGCGACCAGCTCACGCAAAGCATCTCCCGGCTGTTCTCGCTCGACCTGCTCAAGGCCGAGGTGAAGAAGCGCAAGAACACGCTGCCCGACGAATATCGCGGCCAATTGCTCAAGCCCTCGCTCGAGACGCTGGCAATGGAAGTCGGTCAGGCGATCCAGAATTTCCTGTCGACCTCGAGCGTCGGCCGCGTTGACGAGATCGTGCTCTCGGGCGGCCACGCATCGTTGCTCGGGGTGCAGACTGCCATCCAGCAGCAGACGCAGATCAATACGACGCTGGCCAATCCGTTCGCCAACATGGGCGCGGCCAAGAACGTTAATGCGCGCTACCTGCAGCGCGATCTGCCGGCCTATATCGTCAGCGCGGGCCTGGCCCTGCGCGGGCTGCAATAAGGAGGGGCGATGGCCAACGAAAGCGCGAGCGCCGTGAACGCGCTCCCGAGCGTCAACCTGCTGCCGTATCACGCAGAACGGCGTGCGGGTAAGCGCAAGCAAGTCTTCATGAGCCTGGGCGCTGCGGCTGCCGCGGGCGCGATGGTGGTGTTCCTGGGCGGCATGGTGATCGATCACCAGACCGAAGAGGCGCAGCGTATCAACGACGTCCTCAAGCAGAAGAACGCAGAGATGGACCGGCAGATCGCCGAGGTCAACTCGCTCAAGAAGGACATCGACGATCTGCTGCAACGCCAGCAGGCTGTGGAAAGCCTGCAGAACGAGCGCAATCGGCCGGTGCAGCTGCTGGAGGAGTTGGTGCGCCAGGTGCCGGACGGCATCTACCTGACCTCGCTCAAGCAGGAGGGCGAGCGCTACACGGTGTCGGGCATCGCGCAATCCAACGAGCGCGTGTCTGATCTGCTGCGCAACCTGGGCGCGGTGCCGTGGCTTGACCACGCCGAGCTTGGCGAGTCGGTGGCCACCACCATGACGAACAACCTGAAGGAACAGCGCCGCCTGTTCAACTTCACGATCCGCTTCCAGTGGAAGGCCGAGCCGGCAACACCGGCCAAGCCGGGTGCTGCCGCGCGGACCGCTCCGGGGGCGGGGAAATAACCATGGCGCTTACGACCGATATTTCGCTGGAAGACCTGGTCGGCCAGTTCCGTGGCCTGAACCTGAACGAGCCGGAAACGTGGCCGGCCGCGCCGCGCATCCTCTTCATGATTCTCGCGGCCGTGCTCGTGATCGGGCTGGGGTGGCAACTGTATTGGGGCGGCAAGTTTGACGAGCGCGATGCCAAGCGGGCCGAGCAGGAAAGCCTGAAGACTGCCTATCAGAGCAAGCTTGCGCAGGTGGTGAACCTGGAAGCGCTGCGCAAGCAGAAGGCCGAGGTGGAGCAGCGCGTCGCCAAGCTTGAACTGCAACTGCCCAACAAGACTGAGATGGATGCGCTGCTGGCCGACGTCAACCACGCCGGCATCGCGCGCGGCCTGACGTTCGATCTGTTCCGGCCGGCCGCTGCCGTGCTCAAGCCGTATTACGCCGAGATCCCCGTCGCCGTGAAGGTCAACGGCCGCTATCACGACATGGCGCTGTTTGCCGCTGACGTGGCGGCGCTGTCGCGGATCGTCACGCTGCAGAACATTTCGCTGACGGGCACCAAGGACGGCGGCATGGTGATGGAAGCTCGCGCCGAAGCCTACCGCGCGCTCGATGCGGATGAGCAGGCGGCACAGCGCAAGGCTGCGGCAGCCAGCAAGGGAGGCGCCAAATGAGGGGCCGTACCGTGAGCCGCCGTGGCAGGCGCAGCATGCCGCGTCTCGTACGCCTGTCGCCGCTGTGTCTGGCGCTTGTCCTGACCGCCTGCGGTGCCAGCGAAGATGACGAGCTGCAGCAATGGATGCAGCAAACGCGCCAGCATGTCAGCACGACCGTTCCGCCGCTGCCCGAGCCCAAGCCTTACGCGCCGCGCGAATACACGACCACCAAGCAGATTGACCCGTTCAGTGTGCAGAAAGTGGCCGAATTGTCGCGCGCGCAGAACGAATCGCCGGAACCGAATCGCCGCCGCGAGCCGCTGGAAGACTATCCACTGGAGAATTTCTCGCTGCTCGGGACGATGAAGCGCAACGGCGAGACGGAAGCCGTCTTGTCTGTCGGGGGCAAGACGCAGCACGTGCATGTGGGGCAGTACATCGGACAAAACTATGGTCGCATCGTCCGCATCGGAGACCAGGAACTCACCCTGCGTGAGCTGGTGCGCGAAGGCACGACCGAATGGAAAGAAAAAATGACGACCCTGAAAGTTCAGGAGAGCGCGCAATGACGATGCGTCTTGTGAAGGGCAGCCTGTCGCAGGCAGACCGCTTGGTCCGAATCGCCCGGGGGGGCGTGGTGGCATGGCTTTCGTTGTGCCTGGTTCTGGTGGCCGGTCAGGCCGCAGCCCAACAGGCGGTGCCTGCGGCGGCTGTCTCCGGCAATACGATCGAGAAGGTGGAGCAGGCGACGGCCGGCGAATCCACCGTGGTGACGGTCACGCTCAAGAGCGCGCCGGCACAGAAGCCCGTGGAGTTCAGTACGCAGCAGCCCGCGCGGATTGCCATCGACTTCTTCGGCGCGGGCTTTGCGCAAGGTCGTGCCAACTACCAATACGGTGGCAAGTTGCTGCGTTCGGCCAATGTCGTGCAGATCGGTGACCGCACCCGCCTGGTGCTCGATCTGACGCGCCAGACGCAATACAAGTCGGAGGTGCGCGGCAACCAGTACGTGCTGACGCTGGAAGCGGCGCCCGTTGCAGCCGCCACGCCTGCGCCGACGTTCTCCGCACCGACGCCCGTGCCCGGCGCGGAGCGTCCGGCTGTGCGTAACGTCGATTTCCGCCGTGGCGAGGACCAGGCCGGTCGCGTGGTGGTCGATCTATCGACGGCCAACTCGGCGATCAACATTGCCCAGCAGGGGCAGAATCTGGTGGTCGATTTTGTTGGCGCCACATTGCCGCAGTCGCTGCGCCGCCGTTATGACGTGAGCGATTTCGGCACGCCCGTACAAGCCATGCGCGCCACCGACAACGGTAGCGGTGCCCGCCTGATCATCGAGCCGCGCGGCAACTGGCAGTACAGCTCGTATCAGACCGACACGCAGTTCGTGGTGGAGGTGCGCCCGACCAAGGACGACCCGAACAAGCTGATTTCCGGGCCGGGCTACCGCGGTGAGCGCCTGTCGTTGAACTTCCAGAACATCGATGTGCGTTCGCTCCTGCAGGTCTTTGCCGACTTCACCAACCTGAACATCGTCACGAGCGACAGTGTGACGGGCACCCTGTCGCTGCGTCTGAAGGACGTGCCCTGGGATCAGGCGCTACAGATCGTGCTGGACTCGAAGGGCTTGGCTTCGCGCCGCAACGGCAACGTGCTCTGGGTCGCGCCGCGCGGCGAGCTGGCCACGAAGGAAAAGGCTGAGCTTGAGTCCCAGCAGCAGGTGACGGAGCTGGAGCCGTTGCGTAGCCAGGTGTTTCGCCTGAATTACCAGAACGCGAACGATGTGCGCAATATGCTGCTGGGTATCGCCCCAGTGGCCGCAGGGGGCGCGGCAGGAGCTGCCGCGGGTGGTGCTGCGGCCGGGGCCGCAACCCCCTCGCGCATTTTGTCCAAGCGCGGTTCGCTTACGGCGGATGTGCGTACCAACCAGCTCTTTGTGTCGGATATCCCGGGCAAGCTGGAGGAGGTGCAAGCGTTCCTTCAGAAGATCGACATTCCGGTCCGGCAGGTGATGATCGAGGCGCGTATCGTCGAGGCCAAGGACACGTTCAGCCGCAATTTGGGCGCCAAGCTCGGATTTGCCGCGAAGACCAACGGCGCCGGCTATGGCAATACCTACACCAACGTGGTACAGCCGATCACACAGAATGGCCAATGGGACAACAGCCCGGCCATCAGCTTCCCGGCGAACCCCATCAATAGCATCAACCCAGGCAGCGTCGCCGTGAGTTTGTTCAATGCGACGGCTGGCCGCTTTCTTGCGCTGGAGCTGTCGGCGCTAGAGGCGGACGGGCTCGGCAAGATCATCTCCAGCCCTCGCGTGGTGACGGCCGACAACATCAAGGCCCTCATCGAGCAAGGCACGGAAATCCCCTACCAGGCCGCGACCTCATCGGGGGCAACGTCGGTGACCTTCAAGAAGGCCAACCTGAAGTTGGAGGTCACGCCCAAGATCACGCCGGACGGCAACATCTTTATGGATGTGGATGTCACCAAGGACAGCCCGAACTACAGCCAACAGACACCGGGCGGCATTCCCATCGACACCAAACACGTGCAGACACAGGTGCTGATTGATAACGGCGGTACAGTGGTGATCGGCGGTATCTATACGCAAGACGAGTCCACCAGCGTGAGCAAGGTGCCCCTGCTGGGCGATATCCCGGTAGTAGGCAACTTGTTCAAATCCACGTCGAAGAGCAACAATCGCACGGAGTTGCTGATTTTCCTGACTCCACGTGTGCTGTCCGATCAACTGTCGCTGAAGTAACTCGCAGCGGGAGTCTCGATCCGAAAGCCCGGCGCTCCTTTGTGGAGTGCCGGGCTTTTTTGTGTCCTGCGGCCGGGTTTGTGCAGGATGATGGGCAAATGCCACTACAATCAGGCACAACTTCCTGATTTCACGCGATTTTGTCTGTTTCCAACGTTTTTTTCGTCGGCCTGATGGGCGCGGGCAAGACCACCGTCGGCCGGGCGGTGGCGCGTCGGCTTGACCTGCCGTTCTTTGATTCCGACCACGAGATCGAAGCGCGCTGCGGCGTTCGCATACCCGTCATCTTCGAGCACGAGGGCGAAAAGGGTTTCCGTGATCGGGAAACCCACGTGGTCGACGAGCTTACCGCGCGTAATGGCGTGGTCGTGGCGACCGGCGGCGGCGCGGTGCTGCGCCCCGAGAACCGGGCGTTCCTGCGCGAGCGCGGCACCGTCATCTACCTGCGCGCCAATCCGCATGATTTGTATCTACGTACACGCCACGATAAGAACCGGCCGCTTCTGCAGACCGAAAACCCGCGTGCCAGGCTTGAAGAGCTCCATGCGATCCGCGATCCGCTGTACCGCGACGTGGCGCACTTTGTCATCGAAACCGGCAAGCCCACCGTCGCCCAGCTTGTTAATATGGTGCTGATGCAACTCGAGGTGGCCGGCATTGTGGCGCCGCCCGCGGGTTCTCCCACCCCCTCGCAAGTCTCCCGCCAGTCATGATTACCGTTGATGTCGACCTTGGCGACCGCGCCTATCCGATCCATATCGGGTCGGGGCTGCTGTCCAAGGCTGAGTTGTTTGCTCCCCATATTCGCGGCGCGCGTGCCGTCATCGTCACCAACGAGACCGTTGCACCGCTGTATGCGGCCAAGGTCGAGGGGGCCATCCGTTCGCTCGGCAAGGCCGTCGACACGGTCGTGCTGCCCGATGGCGAATCGTTCAAGAAGTGGGAAACGCTCAACCGCATCTTCGACGCGCTGCTGACCGCGGGCGCCGACCGCAAGACCACGCTCGTCGCCCTGGGCGGCGGCGTGATCGGCGACATGACCGGCTTTGCCGCCGCCTGCTACATGCGCGGCGTGCCGTTCATCCAGGTGCCGACGACGCTGCTGTCGCAGGTCGATTCGTCGGTGGGCGGCAAGACGGGCATCAACCACCCGCTGGGCAAGAACATGATCGGTGCGTTTCACCAGCCGCAGGCGGTGCTGGCCGATATCGACACGCTGCGCACCTTGCCTGCGCGTGAGCTCGCCGCCGGCATGGCCGAGGTCATCAAGCACGGTGCGATTGCGGATGCCGATTACTTCGCCTGGATCGAGCAGAACATCGCTGGCCTGAACAACTGCGATACCGATCTGATGGCTGAAGCTGTGCGGGGCTCGGTGCGCATCAAAGCTGCAGTGGTGGCGCAGGATGAGCGTGAAACCGGCCTGCGCGCCACCCTCAACTTCGGACACACCTTCGGCCATGCCATCGAGGCCGGCCTGGGCTACGGCGAATGGCTGCATGGTGAAGCCGTCGGCTGTGGCATGGTGATGGCGGCCGATCTGTCGCATCGCCTGGGCTTCATCGACATCGACACGCGCAACCGCATCACCGCCCTCACGCGCGCGGCCAACCTGCCGACCGTGGCGCCCGACCTGGGTGTCGAGCGCTTCATCGAGTTGATGCGCGTGGACAAGAAGGCCGAGGCCGGCGAGATGAAGTTTGTGCTGCTGCGCAAGCTGGGCCAGGCGTTTGTGACCACCGTGCCCGACGCCGATCTGCGTGCCACCCTGCAGCACGCCGTGCTGCGACCACCCACCGAGGCGCCCGTCGCCTGACGCCAGAAGAGATGGCCCGATGAACGATCGCCTTGATGTGACCCCTGCGCCGTTCGACCTCGAGGGCCATCTCGCTCCCTACGCCGCGCATGCGGCGCAGACGCGCGGCCGCGTGCATGCCGAGCCGCCATCCACCTCCCGCACCGAGTTCCAGCGCGACCGCGACCGCATCGTCCACAGCACCGCGTTCCGCCGGCTCGAATACAAGACGCAGGTCTTCGTGAACCACGAGGGCGACCTGTTCCGCACGCGCCTCACGCACAGCCTGGAAGTCGCGCAGATCGCCCGCTCGATCGCGCGCAGTCTGCGCCTGAACGAAGACTTGGTCGAGGCGATCTCGCTGGCGCACGATCTGGGCCACACGCCGTTCGGGCACGCGGGGCAGGATGCGCTCAACGACTGCATGAAGCCGTACGGTGGCTTTGAGCACAACCTGCAGAGCCTGCTGGTGGTCGATCGGCTGGAAGAGCGCTACGGCGGGTTCGACGGCCTGAACCTGACGTTCGAGACGCGCGAGGGCATCCTCAAGCATTGCTCGCGCAACAACGCGGCCACGCTGGGCGACCTGGGGCGGCGCTTTCTCGAAGGGCAGCAGCCGTCCATGGAGGCGCAGTTGGCCAATCTCGCCGATGAGGTGGCCTACAACAACCACGATATCGACGATGGCCTGCGCTCCGGCCTGATCACGCTGGAGCAACTGGAAGACGTGCCGCTGTGGGCCATCCAGCGCCGTGAAGCCGAATCGGCATTTCCGAATGCGGGCGGCCGACGCCTGATCAACGAAACCATCCGCCGCATCATCAACGCGCTGATCGTCGACCTGATCGGCACCACGCGTGCCGGGATTGCCGAGGCTGCACCGCAGAGCATCGACGACGTGCGTGCTGCGCCGCCGCTGGTAGCGTTCTCCGAGCCGATGCGCGAAGAGGCGCGCGTGCTCAAGCGCTTCCTGTTCGACAATCTCTACCGCCATTACCTCGTGATGCGTATGGCCGCGAAGGCGCGCCGCATTATTGACGACCTCTTTGGCGCGTTCCTGGACGATCCACGCCTGCTGCCGCCGCAGTACCAGGCCACGGCCAACCCTGATGAGCAGCCGCGCTGGATCGCGCACTACATCGCCGGCATGACAGACCGGTACGCCATCAAGGAGCATCGCCGCATCTTTGCCGTCGATGCGGTTTGAGCTGGATATCGGACTGTTCTGAGTGACCGGGCATGGGGCGGCCCCTACGATGACAGCCAATCTGTCATTCCGCTCATCTCATGCGCCGTCTTCTCCTGCCGTTGTTGATCGCCTCGGCGGTCAACGCACATGCCGCCAGCCCGGCGGATCATTTTGACTATCAGCACCAGGCCGAATGGCACGCGGTGCATGATGCTTTCCAGTCGCCCATCGACATCCGCACGGCCGATACGGTTGCGGCGGACGACGACGAGCCCGACGTCATTCGCTCGCATTACGGCGAGGTCAAGGCCACGGTGGTCGACACGGGCCACGCACTGCAGGTGAACGTGCCCGGCGGCGACGTGAAGATCCGCGGCCGCCACTTCATGCTGCGCCAGTTCCATTTCCACGCGCACAGCGAACACACCATCGACGGGCGCTGGTATCCGGCCGAAGTGCATCTGGTCCACACGGCAAAAGACGGCCGCATGGCGGTGATTGGCGTGATGCTCGTGCCGGGTGAGGCTAATCCCGTACTGGATGCCGTGCTCAAGGTCGCACGCAAGGGCGAGGCGCATGCGGTGCCCGACGTGATCATCCCCGGCAAGCTGCTGCCCCGAAGCGACGTCTACTACCATTACCTCGGTTCGCTGACCACGCCGCCGCTCACCGAAAACGTTGAGTGGTACGTGCTCAAGCAGCCGATCACGGCGTCGCCCGATCAGCTCGATGCGCTGCGCAGTTTCTACGCCGACAACTTCCGCCAGCCTCAGCCGCTCGATGGCCGCGTCGTCACGCAGTTCGATCCGGTCGCGCTCAAAAAGTAAGCGCCCAAAAAAAAATGCCCGGCCGCCCCAACGCATGCCGGGCCGAACGCGCCAACCACCGCCGACGAGCGCCCCCGCCGTCGACGGCCCCTGCGGCACGTCGGTAAAGTCGATCAGGACAGTGTCAGTTCGCTGATCGCCTCCCTTAAAAGCGATAGCCCAGGCCCACGCCCAGGAGCCACGGGTCGACCTTGACCTTGCTGATGGTCTGGCCGCCCATCTTTACGTCGGCGCTGATCCACGTTTTCTTCAGGTCGACGTTGAAATAGAGGTGCTCGGTCAGGCGGTAATCGAAGCCGGCCTGCAGCGCGGGGCCGAAGCTGTTCCTGCTCAGATCGAGCTGGCCGACGCCCGGCACCTGCAAGTCCACGTTCGAGATGTGCGTGTAGTTGATACCTGCGCCCACGTACGGCTTGAAGCGCGGTAGCTGCGACGGGGGCGTGAAGTGGTACTGCAGCGTCAGGATCGGCGGCAGGTGGCGGAAACTACCGATCTTGGTCGGGCCACCCAGCGCGCTTTGCATGACCGTCACGTCCTGCTGTTGCGGGTAAGTCAGGATCAGCTCGGCCGCGATGTTCGGCGTGAAGAAGTACGAGATGTCCAGCTCGGGCAGGACCTTGTTGTTGATCTGGATGGCATCGGCCGGAATGGCCAGCGCGGGCACCGGGTCGGACTTGTTGGCCGCGGTCAGGTTGACGGCGCGCAGACGCACCATCCAATTGCCCGTGGCCGGCGCCAGATCCGCACTCTGCGCAAAGGCGGTCTGGCTCAAACCTGCGGTAAGGATTCCGGTGGCTGCCGCTACGGCGGCTAGGCGGAGAATTGCCATGAATTTGCTCCCTCTTGTGTCGTCTTTTGATGTGATGGGAGCCAGTCTCGCGGGGAAGCCATCCTGCCGATTTGCTCCGGATCAAGTTCACCCCGTCGCCGATGACGCACGTGGCCACCGATTTGACGCCGCGCAAACTCTGCGTTGCGTCGGGGCAACCGCCCAGCAACCGTTTGCTTGGCAAAAATTGGGGACAGATTCCGCCTGCGCAGGCTACGATAGGTGCTTTGCACCCGGTTTTCCACATGGCTCGCCTGCCTCGCCTTAGTCCCGTCGATGTTCCCGTGCACGTGTTGCAGCGCGGCAACAACCGGCAAGCCGTGTTTCGCGGCGACGACGACTACGCGTTCTACCTAGATACCCTGCGCATGGCCGCCCGCGAGCACGATTTCGCCATCCACGCCTTTGCGTTGATGCCGAATCATGTGCACCTGGTTGGGACGCCCAAAGTGGCCGATAGCCTCTCCCGTACGCTGCAGGCGGTGGGGCGGCGCTATACGCGGTACTTCAACGCCGCAGCGGACCGTAGCGGCACGCTCTGGGAAGGGCGTTTTCGCTCGACGGTGCTGGACCCGGTTGAATGGGTGCTTCCGATGCTGCTGTATGTGGAATCCAACGCTGTGCGGGCTGGGGTTGTGGCCACGCCGGAAGAGGACCGCTGGAGCACATACCGTCACCACGTCGGTATTCAATCCATTCCGTGGGTGAGTGACCACTACTGTTATTGGCGGCTGGGCAACACGCCATTCGAGCGTCAATCGCGCTATCGAACGCTTTGGCACGAAGGGTTGGGTTCGGACCAGCTCGCCCAGATCCGCCAGCATGTGCACAGCGGTTGGCCCTTGGGGAACGACGCTTTCCTCACCACGCTGGCGCGCGCCGGCGGGCGCCGCGTCGCGCCTCTGCCGAAAGGACGGCCTCCTCGCCAAGCCGCAGAAACGGTGGCGGAGGGGCAACTCCCCGTCGAGTAGCAAGATAGGTGCGCCGGGCGCGCGAAGGCGGTGCACTGCGGGTCAATTTAATCTGTCCCCAAATAAATACCCGCACCGCAAGCGTGCATTTCTTAATTTACTCCGACCCCATTTAAAACCTTTTGCGTGTTACGGAACGCTCTTTTATATTCGTTCCACCCCGCATTCATGGTGCGGCGCGCCATTGGTTGTTTTTGCCTGCATCCGCACCACCGCGAGGGCTTTCTACGGCGTGTCGTACCGATAACATCGGAAGATCGCCGTGGAACAACAATCCTTCCCCATCGCGCCGTCGACCTCGTCGACCCCGTCGGCCCAGGGTCTGTACGACCCGACCAATGAACACGACGCTTGTGGCGTTGGCTTCGTCGCTCATATCAAGGGCAAGAAGAGCCACGAGATCGTCCAGCAGGGTCTGCGCATCCTGCACAACCTCGATCATCGCGGCGCTGTCGGTGCCGACCCGCTGATGGGCGACGGCGCGGGCATCCTGCTGCAGATTCCCGACCAGTTCTTCCGTGAAGAAATGGCCAAGCAGGGCGTGAACCTGCCTCCGGCCGGTGAATACGGCGTCGGCATGATCTTCCTGCCGAAGGAACACGCCTCGCGCCTGGCTTGCGAGCAGGAGCTCGAGCGCACCGTGCGCCTGGAAGGCCAGGTCGTGCTGGGCTGGCGCGATGTGCCGGTCGACAAGACCATGCCGATGTCGCCCACGGTGCAGAAGACCGAGCCGGTGATCCGCCAGATCTTCATCGGTCGCGGCCGCGACATCATGACCACCGACGCGCTGGAGCGGAAGCTGTACGTGATCCGCAAGACCGCCAGCCACGCCATCCAGGCACTCAAGCTCAAGCATGGCAAGGAATACTTCGTGCCGTCGATGTCGGCGCGCACGATCGTCTACAAGGGCCTGCTGCTGTGCGAACAGGTCGGTCGCTACTACCAAGACTTGGCTGACCCGCGTACGGTGTCGGCCCTGGCGCTGGTGCACCAGCGTTTCTCGACCAACACGTTCCCGGCCTGGGAACTGGCGCACCCGTACCGCATGGTCGCGCACAACGGTGAAATCAACACGGTCAAGGGCAACGTCAACTGGATCAACGCACGCACGGGCGGCATCTCGTCGCCGGTGCTGGGCGACGACCTGCACAAGCTGTGGCCGCTGATCTACCCGGGCCAATCGGATACGGCATCGTTCGACAACTGCCTCGAACTGCTGACGATGGCCGGCTACCCGCTGGCCCAGGCGATGATGATGATGATTCCGGAAGCGTGGGAACAGCACACGCTGATGGACGACAACCGCCGCGCCTTCTACGAGTACCACGCCGCGATGATGGAGCCGTGGGACGGCCCCGCCGCCATCTGCTTTACCGATGGCCGCCAGATCGGCGCAACGCTCGACCGTAACGGCCTGCGTCCCGCACGCTACTACGTGACCGACGACGACATGGTCGTGATGGCGTCCGAAGCGGGTGTGCTGCCGATTCCCGAATCGCGCATCGTCAAGAAGTGGCGCCTGCAGCCGGGCAAGATGTTCCTGATCGACATGGAGCAAGGCCGCATCATCGACGACAAGGAGCTCAAGGACAACCTGGCCAACGCCAAGCCGTACAAGAGCTGGATCGACGCCGTGCGCATCAAGCTCGACGAGCTCGAAGCCAAGCCGGAAGACGTGGCCGCCGAGACCAAGCCGGCCGCCAAGCTGCTGGACCGCCAGCAGTCGTTCGGCTACACGCAGGAAGACGTCAAGTTTCTGATGACGCCGATGGCCGCCAACGGCGAAGAAGCCGCCGGCTCCATGGGTAACGACAGCCCGCTGGCCGTGCTGTCGAGCAAGAACAAGCCGCTGTACAACTACTTCAAGCAGCTCTTCGCGCAGGTCACGAACCCGCCGATCGACCCGATCCGCGAAAACGTGGTGATGTCGCTCGTCTCGTTCATCGGGCCGAAGCCGAACCTGCTCGAGCTGAACAACATCAACCCGCCGATGCGCCTTGAAGTGAGCCAGCCCGTGCTGGACTTCAAGGACATGGCGAAGATCCGCAACATCGAGCACTACACCGGCGGCAAGTTCATGGCTTACGAGCTGAACATCTGCTACCCGGTGGCGTGGGGTAAGGAAGGCATCGAAGCGCGCCTGGCCTCGCTGTGCGCCGAGGCGGTGGACGCCGTCAAGTCGGGCTACAACATCCTGATCGTGTCGGACCGCGCGGTCGACGAGAAGCAGGCTGCCATTCCGGCGCTGCTGGCCACGTCGGCCATCCACCATCACCTGGTGGATGCGGGTCTGCGCACGAGCACCGGTCTGGTTGTCGAAACGGGTTCGGCCCGCGAAGTGCACCACTTCGCGCTGCTGGCCGGCTACGGCGCCGAAGCCGTGCACCCGTACCTGGCGATGGAAACGCTGGCCGAACTGGCGCCGGGCCTGGGCGTGACGCCCGAGAAGGCGGTCTACAACTTCACCAAGGCGATCGGCAAGGGCCTGCACAAGGTGATGTCCAAGATGGGCATCTCGACGTACATGTCGTACACCGGCGCGCAGATCTTCGAAGCGATCGGCCTGTCGCGCGAGCTGGTGGACAAGTACTTCCACGGCACCGCATCGAACGTGGGCGGCATCGGCATCTTCGAAGTGGCGGAAGAAGCCCTGCGCCTGCACCGCGACGCCTTTGGCGATGCGCCGGTGCTGGCCAACATGCTCGATGCCGGCGGCGAATACGCCTACCGCGTCCGCGGCGAAGAGCACATGTGGACCCCGGATTCGATCGCCAAGCTGCAGCACGCCACGCGCGCGAATTCGTACCAGACGTACAAGGAATACGCCAACCTGATCAACGACCAGAGCAAGCGCCACATGACGCTGCGCGGCCTGTTCGAGTTCAAGGTGGAGCCGGCGCGCGCCATTCCGCTGGAAGAAGTGGAATCGGCCAAGGAAATCGTCAAGCGCTTTGCTACGGGCGCGATGTCGCTCGGTTCGATTTCGACCGAAGCCCACACCACGCTGGCCGTGGCGATGAACCGCATCGGCGGCAAGTCGAACACGGGTGAGGGCGGTGAAGATGAGCGTCGTTATCGCAATGAACTGCGCGGCATCCCCATCAAGCAGGGCACCAAGCTGTCGGACGTGATCGGCCGCGAAGTGGTCGAGCGCGATCTGGAGCTGCAGGAAGGCGATTCGCTGCGCTCGAAGATCAAGCAGGTGGCGTCGGGCCGTTTTGGCGTGACGGCCGAGTACCTGGCCTCCGCTGATCAGATCCAGATCAAGATGGCCCAGGGCGCCAAGCCTGGCGAAGGCGGTCAGCTGCCCGGCCACAAGGTCACGGACTACATCGGCAAGCTGCGTTACGCCGTGCCGGGCGTGGGCCTGATCTCGCCGCCGCCGCACCACGACATCTACTCGATTGAAGATCTGGCGCAGCTGATCCACGACCTGAAGAACGTGAACCCGGCATCGGACGTGTCGGTCAAGCTGGTGTCGGAAGTGGGCGTGGGCACGGTGGCTGCGGGTGTCGCCAAGGCCAAGGCGGATCACGTGGTGATCGCTGGTCATGATGGCGGTACCGGTGCTTCGCCGTGGTCGTCGATCAAGCATGCCGGTACGCCGTGGGAACTGGGTCTGGCCGAGACGCAGCAGACGCTGATGCTCAACGGCCTGCGCAACCGCATCCGCGTGCAAGCTGACGGTCAGATGAAGACCGGCCGCGACGTCGTGATCGGCGCACTGCTGGGTGCCGATGAGTTTGGCTTCGCCACCGCACCGCTGGTGGTCGAGGGCTGCATCATGATGCGCAAGTGCCACCTGAACACCTGCCCGGTGGGCGTGGCGACGCAGGATCCGGTGCTGCGCAAGAAGTTCTCGGGTAAGCCAGAGCACGTGGTGAACTACTTCTTCTTCGTGGCCGAAGAAGTGCGCGAGATCATGGCGCAGCTGGGCATCCGCTCGTTCAACGAACTGATCGGTCGCGCAGACCTGCTCGACACCAAGGCCGGCATCGAACATTGGAAGGCACGCGGCCTGGACTTCGCGCGCATCTTCTACCAGCCGGCCAAGAAGGAAGGCGAGTCGTGCTACCAGGTCGACGTGCAAGACCATGGTCTGGACCGCGCGCTGGATCACCAGCTCATCGAGAAGGCCAAGGCTGCGCTGGAGAAGGGCGAGCGCGTCTCGTTCATCCAGCCGGTACGCAACGTCAACCGCACCGTGGGCGCGATGCTCTCGGGCGAAGTCGCCAAGCGCTACGGCCACGAGGGTCTGCCGGATGATTCCATCCACGTGCAGATGCAGGGCACGGCCGGTCAGTCGTTCGCGGCGTTCCTGGCGCACGGCGTGACGCTGGACCTGGTGGGCGATGGCAACGACTACGTGGGCAAGGGCCTGTCCGGCGGCCGCGTGATCGTGCGTCCGCCGCACGAGTTCCGTGGCGAGCCGACGTCCAACATCATCGTCGGCAACACCGTGCTGTACGGTGCGCTGGCGGGTGAGGCGTTCTTCAACGGCGTGGCCGGCGAGCGCTTTGCGGTGCGTAACTCCGGCGCCACCACCGTGGTGGAGGGCACCGGCGATCACGGCTGCGAGTACATGACCGGCGGTACTGTGGTCGTGCTGGGCGCCACCGGCCGCAACTTCGCGGCAGGCATGTCGGGCGGCGTGGCTTACGTCTACGACGAGGACGGCCTGTTCGACAAGCGTTGCAATACGGCGCAGGTCGCACTGGAGTCAGTGCTGTCGGCCGCCGACCAGGAGAAGGCGCACACGCCGGCAACCTGGCACAAGGTGGGCGGCGAGCGCGTGCTCGACGAGCAACTGCTCAAGGCGCTGGTGGAAAAGCACTTCCGCTACACCGGCTCCGAGCGCGCCAAGGAACTGCTGGCCGATTGGAACAACGCGCGCCGCCGCTTCGTCAAGGTCTTCCCGACCGAGTACAAGCGCGCACTGGCCGAGATGTACGAACGCGAGCAGGAAGCTGGCCGCGAACAGATTGCAGCTTAATCCTGCGGCCTGAGCGCAATCCAAGCGACTTGGCGGTTGGTTAGGCTAACCAACCGCCGCCACCGAATACAACGCAACTGATAAGACGGCTTGATGCGCGAGCGCATCGGGTCAGGAAGGACACCATGGGCAAGGCGACCGGTTTTCTCGAATTTCCCCGCCAGAACGAGGCATACGAAGCGCCCGAAGCGCGCGTGAAGCATTACAAGGAGTTCGTGTTCGCACTGGCGGACAACGAAGCCAAGATCCAGGGCGCACGCTGCATGGACTGCGGCATTCCGTTCTGCAACAACGGCTGCCCGGTCAACAACATCATCCCGGACTTCAACGACCTGGTGTATCGCCAGGACTGGAAGACCGCGATCGAGGTGCTGCACTCGACCAACAACTTCCCCGAGTTCACGGGCCGCATCTGCCCGGCACCGTGCGAAGCGGCTTGCACGCTGGGCATCAATGAACTGCCGGTCGGCATCAAGTCGATCGAGCACGCCATCATCGACAAGGCCTGGGAAGAGGGCTGGGTCGCGCCGCAAGTGCCGAAGCACAAGACTGGCAAGACCGTCGCCGTGGTCGGCTCCGGCCCCGCCGGCATGGCCGCTGCGCAGCAACTGGCACGCGCCGGCCATGACGTGACGCTGTTCGAAAAGAACGACCGCATCGGCGGCCTGCTGCGTTACGGCATCCCCGACTTCAAGCTGGAAAAGGCGCAGATCGACCGTCGCATGCAGCAGATGGAAGCCGAAGGCGTGACGTTCCGCACCGGTGTGATGGTGGGGGATAAGACCGTGCCGGCCGGCATCGTCAACGACGCACGCGAAGTCATCTCCGCCGACGACGTCCTCAAGCAGTTCGACGCCGTCGTGCTGACGGGCGGCTCGGAAGTGCCGCGCGATCTGCCGGTGCCGGGCCGCGATCTGGACGGCGTGCACTACGCGCTCGAATTCCTGATCCCGCAGAACAAGGAAGTGGCCGGCGACGCCCCGAACCCGATCCGCGCCGACGGTAAGCACGTCATCGTGATCGGCGGTGGCGACACGGGTTCGGACTGCGTGGGTACGTCCAACCGCCATGGCGCCGCATCGGTCACGCAGTTCGAACTGCTGCCGCGTCCGCCCGAAGAAGAGAACAAGCCGCTGGTGTGGCCGTACTGGCCGATCAAGCTGCGCACGTCGTCGTCGCATGACGAGGGCTGCGAGCGCGACTGGTCGGTTGCCACCAAGGAACTCATCGGCGAGAACGGCCGCGTGACGGGTCTCAAGGCGGTCCGCCTGGAATGGAAGGACGGCAAGATGAGCGAAGTCGAAGGCAGCGAGTTCACGCTCAAGGCCGACCTCGTGCTGCTGGCGATGGGCTTTACCAACCCGGTCGGCGGCGTGCTGGATGCCTTCGGCGTGACCAAGGATGCGCGCAACAACGCGCGTGCCTCCACCGAGGGTGACAACGCCTACGCCACGAACGTGCCGAAGGTGTTTGCTGCGGGCGATGTGCGCCGCGGCCAGTCGCTGGTCGTGTGGGCCATCCGCGAAGGCCGTCAGGCTGCCCGCTCGGTGGACGCGTTTCTCATGGGCCATACGGAACTGCCGCGCTGACCACGCGGTTGACCGTTTGACTCAGGGCCCGCTTCGGCGGGCCTTTTTCTTTGGCGCCTGCTCTGGCGCCGCCGCAGTTATGCCTCATGGTTTACATCGACATGGTTTACATGAGTGCAGGGCGGGTCGGTGGATTTCTAGAATGAGACTTCCCCGTGATCCCCGACTCGCCTCATGCGACCCAGTGTCCGTGCCGTGCCCGCAGCTGTGCCCGACGTGCCCGATCGGCAACGGCGTCGGGCCATGGCCTGGCTTGGGATGCTGCCTGCAGTGCTCGCCGCGCCGGCGCATGCGTTGTTGCTGGGGTATCCCTCGCAGCCGCTGCGGCTGGTCGTGCCGGCGCCCGAGGGCAGCGCATTTGATGCGCTGGCTCGGGCCCTCGCAGCGCAACTGCAACAGCAGGTCAGCCTCCCGGTAGGCGTCGAGGACCGTCCTGCCGCCAACGGCATGGCCGCCGGCGAAGCCGTCGCGCGGGCGCCGTCCGATGGCCACACGTGGCTGCTCCAGCAAACCACGTTCGTCGCTCAGCCAGCGTTGGAGTCGGCATCCTACGATCCGCTGCGCGACTTCCAGCCGGTGGCGATGGTGGCCACGCTGCCCGTGTTTCTCGCTGTCGATGCGCGTTTGCCGATCCGTTCCATTACCGAGTTGCTCGCTCAGGCGCGCGGCGAGTCTGTCACCGTCAACTGCGGGTCGGACATTGTCGGCACGTGGTCGCATCTTGTCGCCGCGCAGTTCGTGCGGGAGTACGCGTTCCACGCGCCGCATGTGACTGTTCGCGGAGAGGCCGGTCTCGTGCAGCAGGTGCTGGCGGGGCGCATGGCGGCATGTTTCGCCTGTTATCCGAGTGTCGCGGCCGCAGTGGCCAACGGCCAGTTGCGGTTGCTTGGTGTGACGGGTGGCGCACGCTCGCGGTTTGCGCCCACCGTGCCGACGTTGCGCGAAGGCGGCCTCGCCGGATTCGATCGCAGCGCTTGGATCGGCACGTTCATGCCCACGCGCACGCCGCGGCCGCTCTCGATGCGCGCGGCGGCCGAACTGCGCCGCGCCGTTTCTTCGAGCGACGTACGTGCCACATTGCGTGCTGGGGGGTTCGAGCCCGAATGGGATGCTCCGGATGCTTTTGCCCAGACAGTGCGCCGCGATGCCACTCACTGGCAGGCCATGATCCGCGAGGCCGACTTGCGGCTCGATAGCGGCGAATAAGTCGTTTCTCTGTCCCACTGTGCATCCCCTTCAGCAAGCCGCAAGACCCTCGCAGTGGGGCGCGGCGCCCAAGCCACACTCTTTGTCGGTAAAGGTTGCGTGACTGACGGGCTACGCGGGTTTCCACCTATAATGGCGGGCCGCGCTTACCCGGCGCGGCAAGTCAGGACAACAAGATGCGGCAGCACAAAGCCGCCAACCGGTCACCAAACCGCCGAGCCCTCAGCACCGAACTCCACCCGCCGTGTCCACCCCCACCCAGCCATCCAACGCCGTTGTCGAACTCGATCATGTCGACTTCGCCTACCAGCCAGGTGCGCGGCGCATCCTGTCCGGCCTGTGCATGCGAGTGCCCAAGGGCAGCGTGGTGGCGGTCATGGGCGGCTCGGGTTGCGGCAAGACCACGATCCTGCGACTGATCGGCGGGCAGGTGGGCGCAGCCGCCGGCACCGTACGCGTGCACGGCCAGGACATCGGCGCCATGGACAAGCGTGCGCTGTACGCCGCACGCCGCCAGATGGGCATGCTGTTCCAGTTCGGCGCGCTGTTTACCGACATGTCCGTGTTCGACAACGTGGCATTTCCGTTGCGCGAACACACCGAACTCCCGGAGCCGCTCATCCGCGACCTCGTCCTGATGAAGCTCAACGCCGTCGGGCTGCGCGGTGCGCGTGACCTCATGCCTTCGGAGATTTCCGGCGGCATGGCGCGACGCGTGGCACTCGCGCGTGCGATCGCGCTGGACCCGTCGCTCATCCTCTACGACGAGCCGTTCGCCGGGCTGGACCCCATCTCGCTGGGCCTGACCGCCTCGCTGATCCGCAAGCTGAACGACGCACTGGGCGCGACCAGCATCATCGTCTCGCACGATGTGCAGGAGACGTTCCACATTGCCGACTACGTCTACTTCATTGCCAACGGTGGCATTGCCGCCGAGGGCACGCCGGCCGAGCTGACCGCCTCGACGGACCCGTTCGTGCGCCAGTTCGTGCACGGTGAGGCGGACGGCCCCGTGCCGTTCCACTATCCGGGCGTGCCGCTGGCTGACGACTTCGGTCTGGGCAAGGACGGGACGAATGGAGGTGGGCGATGATCTCCACCATCGGCTTCCTCGTCCGCACGCTTATCGGTCGCCTCGGTTATGCGACGCGCATGCTGTTGGCCCTGTTCGCCGCCTTGGGTGATGTGCTGCGCCGTCCGCGCCTGATGGTCGAGCAACTGCGCTTCATCGGCAACGACTCGTTCATCATCATCGCGGTCTCGGGCCTGTTCGTCGGCTTCGTGCTGGGGCTGCAGGGCTACTACACGCTCAATCGCTATGGTTCCGAGCAGGCGCTGGGCCTGCTGGTAGCGCTGTCGCTGGTGCGCGAGCTGGGCCCGGTGGTGACGGCGCTGCTGTTTGCCGGCCGCGCCGGTACGTCGCTCACGGCCGAGATCGGTCTCATGAAAGCCGGCGAACAACTGATCGCCATGGAAATGATGGCCGTCGACCCGCTGGCCCGTGTGCTGGCACCGCGGTTCTGGGCGGGCCTGATCGCCATGCCGCTGCTGGCGGCGATCTTCAGCGCGGTGGGTATTCTGGGTGGATACTTTGTGGGCGTCGGCCTGATCGGCGTGGATGCCGGCGCGTTCTGGTCACAGATGCAGGCCGGCGTGGATGTGATGGACGACGTTGTCAACGGCGTCATCAAGAGTGTCGTGTTTGGCGTGGCCGTGACCTTCATCGCGCTGTATCAGGGCTACGAGGCCAAGGCGACGCCCGAAGGCGTGTCGCGAGCCACCACGCGGACGGTGGTGATCGCGTCCCTGGCCGTGCTGGCGCTGGACTTCGTGCTGACCGCGTTGATGTTCAGCTAAACAGAAGCCGTCTGGCTGCCGTTCAAAGAGAAAAGATCATGCGTAAGAGCCTCCTCGATTTCTGGGTCGGACTGTTCGTGCTGGTGGGCATCGTGGCGCTGCTGTTCCTGGCGCTCAAGGCCGGCAACATGAGCGCGTTCTCTTTCGCCAAGAGCTATCAGGTGAAGGCGTCATTCGACAACATCGGCGGGCTGAAAGTGCGCGCGCCAGTCAAGAGCGCGGGCGTGGTGGTCGGGCGCGTGTCGCAGATCCTGTTCGATGACAAGAGCTACCAGGCGATCGCCGTGCTCGACATGGACCAGCGCTACCAGTTTCCGAAGGACAGCTCGGCCAAAATCCTGACCTCGGGCCTGCTGGGCGAACAGTACATTGGTATTGAGCCGGGCGGCGACTCGGCCATGCTGGCCAGCGGCAGCAAGATCACCATGACGCAGTCTGCGGTGGTACTGGAGAACCTGATCAGCCAGTTCCTCTACAGCAAAGCGGCAGATGCCGGCGCTGGCAGCAGCAATGGCGGGTCGGGCGGCGCCAAGCCGGCCGGGGGCAGTGGGAGTCAATAAACCATGAAAACAACAACATCCATCCGTACGCTGCGCGGCTTTGCGCTGGCGTTGGCCGCAGGCGCTACGTTGCTGGCAGGCTGCGCCACGGGGCCGAACGCCAATACGGCTGACCCGATCGAGCCATTCAACCGCGAAGTTTTCCGCATTAATGAAGACCTCGACAAGGGCGTGCTCAAGCCGGTTGCGCAAACCTATGTGGACGTGGTGCCGTCGCCGGCGCGCACGGCCGTGTCGAATTTCTTCTCCAATGCGGGCGACGTCTATTCGGCCATCAACAACCTGCTGCAGCTCAAGGGCACCGCCGCGCTGGAAGACACCATGCGTGTGGCCATCAACACCGTGCTGGGGCTGGGCGGGCTGATCGATATCGCCTCGGACGCCGGTCTGCCCAAGCACAAGGAAGATTTTGGCCAGACGCTTGGCGTGTGGGGTGTGCCGGCCGGTCCGTACGTCGTGTGGCCGCTGCTGGGGCCCAGCACCGTGCGTGATACCGCTGGCTTCCTGGTCGACTGGCAGCTGGATCCGCTCACGTACTGGCACGACAGCGCGATCACGTACTCGCTGGCTGCGTTGCGCGTGGTCGACGTGCGCGCGAACCTGCTCGGCGCCAGCAACGTGCTGGAGCAGGCTGCCGTCGACAAGTACACCTTCCTGCGCGACGCCTACCTGCAGCGTCGCCGCTACCTGATCTACGACGGCAACCTGCCCGAAGACCAGGATGGCAAGACGGCGCCGGATACGGGCGATGCGACGGTCTCGCCCTATCAGCGTTTTACGCCCAATTGGCCGGTGTTCCGCCGCTGATGCGGTACACGTAACAACGTCGCCTCAAAGGTGACAAGGCGTAAAACTGACGGGCCCGCGCGAACTTGAACGCGGGCCTTCTGTTCTAATCGCCAACAAAGATTGCGGCAGTTGCGCTGCAAGCGACCCAAAAACCACACGATAAGGACGCGATATGTTGAAGAAACTTCTCCGCTCGCTGTTTGCCGGCCTCACGCTGACGGCCGCCGTGGCCGCTGTTCCGGTTCACGCCCAGGAAGCCGACGCACAATCGACCGTCAAGACGGCGGTGGACGACGTGCTCACCACCATCAAGAGCGATCCGGAACTGCGCGGCGGCAACATGGCCAAGGTGTACCAACTGGTCGATCAGAAGATCGTGCCGCGCGCCGATTTCAAGCGCACCACGCAGATCGCCATGGGCCGCTTCTGGAGCCAGGCATCGTCGGAGCAGCAGCAACAGATCCAGGAAGGCTTCAAGACGCTGCTGATCCGTACCTACGCTGGCGCGCTGTCGAACGTGAAGAATCAGACCGTCTCGTACAAGCCGTTCCGTGCCGCAGCGGACGACACCGACGTGGTGGTGCGTTCGACCGTGAACAACAACGGCGAGCCGGTGGCTCTGGATTACCGCCTGGAAAAAACCGCCAATGGCTGGAAGGTGTACGACATCAACATCAGCGGTCTGTGGCTGTCGGAAACGTACAAGAACCAGTTTGCCGACGTCATCAGCAAGCGCGGCGGCGTTGCCGGCCTGGTTAGCTTCCTGAACGAGCGCAACGCGCAGCTCGAGAAGGGCCCGGCAAAGTAAGCGGCCTTCCGGTAGAATCGATACGGCGGTCAGCTTTGGCCGCTGTTTCTTTTTCTGACACATCCCCCGCCATGCTGACCTTGTCCGGCCCGCTGACTCAGCTCGAAGCGCCGCGCGTTCTGCGCGAAGGCGAGGCGCAGCTCGGCCAGGCGCGTGGGGCTGGCGTTGCCACACTGCGCGTTGATTGCGCGGGTTTGTCGCAGGTCGATTCGTCGGCGCTGGCGGTGCTGCTGTCCTGGCAGCGCACGGCGCAGGCGGCCGGCATTGCGCTTGATATCGCGGGCGCCCCGCAGGCGCTGTCCAACTTGGCTACGCTGTACGGCGTGGAATCCCTGCTGGCCATTGCGCCGGCGTCTTCTGCAGCCCCTCATCACACACGACATTGAGGCGGCGTCCGGTGCAGGGCTGTTTGCCCCACATCGCGATGCCGCGCTCACAGTGACGTTGGCACGGCGCCGTCAGCCGAGCCGATGTCTGTTGGTGCAGTTCCCCTATAATTCTGGGTTTGTCGCTCTGCCGTCGCCACGTGCGACGTCTGCGTCCGCGAGGATCGTGTCGATCTACAACCGCGAGATGCGCAGGGGAGTTCACTTTGTCGGCCATGAAAGCCATCGAAATCGCTGACGTCCGCAAGCGCTACAAGTCGTTGCAAGCGCTCAAGGGCGTGAGCCTGTCTGTCGAGCAGGGCGAGTTTTTCGGCCTGCTGGGCCCCAACGGCGCGGGCAAGACCACGCTGATCTCCATCCTCGCGGGCCTGAATCGTGCCGATTCCGGCAGCGTGCGCGTGCTCGGCCACGATGTCGTCTCCGATTACCGCACGGCGCGCCGCAAGCTCGGCGTGGTGCCGCAGGAACTGGTGTTCGATCCGTTCTTCACGGTGCGCGAAACGCTGCGCCTGCAGTCGGGCTATTTCGGCCTGACCAAGAACGACGACTGGATCGACGAGGTCATGGCAAACCTCGACCTGACCAACAAGGCCGATGCCAACATGCGTGCGCTGTCCGGCGGCATGAAGCGCCGCGTGCTGGTAGCGCAGGCGTTGGTACACCGCCCACCGGTGATCGTGCTCGATGAGCCGACCGCCGGCGTGGACGTCGAGCTGCGGCAGACGCTGTGGAAATTCATTTCGCGCCTGAACCGCGAGGGCCACACCGTCGTACTGACCACGCACTATCTGGAAGAGGCCGAATCCCTGTGCGACCGCATCGCCATGCTCAAGTTTGGCGAGGTGGTGGCACTCGATCGCACGGCGAATCTGCTGTCGCAGTTTGCGGGGCTGCAACTGGTGCTGAGCTTCTCGCGCGGCACGCTGCCGGCGTCGCTCGACAGCCTGCGTCTGCCCGAGAACCACGGTGAGCGCAGCGTGCGCCTGCGCCTGTCGGGCTACGGCGAGGTCGAGCAGATTCTTTCCACCTGCCGCCAGGCCGGCTGCGAAATCGACGACATGGAAATCGCCAAGGCTGACCTGGAAGACGTGTTCGTGCAGATCATGCGCCGCGAGGGCGGCATCTCCGCCGTACCGCAAACACCTGAGACCGCGCTGGAGCCTGCCGCATGAACGCCATTCCCGAGACGCTGCCGGGCCGCTGGATCGGCTTCCGTACGCTGCTGTACAAGGAGGTGCTGCGCTTCTGGAAGGTGAGCTTCCAGACCGTGGCCGCGCCGGTGCTCACTGCACTGCTGTATCTGCTGATCTTCGGCCACGTGCTGGAAGACCGCGTGAAGGTGTTCGATCAACTCAGCTACACCGCCTTCCTGGTGCCCGGGCTGGTGATGATGAGCGTGCTGCAGAACGCGTTTGCGAACAGTTCGTCGTCGCTCATCCAATCGAAGATCACCGGTAACCTGGTGTTCATCATGCTGCCGCCGCTGTCGCACTGGGAGATGTTTGGCGCGTACGTGTGCGCCTCCGTCATCCGCGGCTTGGCCGTGGGGACGGGCGTGCTGCTGGTGACGACGTGGTTCGCGCATCTGCACTTTGCGCAACCGCTGTGGATCATCGTGTTTGCCGTGCTGGGTGCGGCGGTGCTCGGTACGCTGGGGTTGATCGCGGGCATCTGGGCCGAGAAGTTCGACCAGCTCGCGGCGTTCCAGAACTTTTTGATCGTGCCGGCCACCTTCCTGGCGGGCGTGTTTTATTCGATCCATTCGCTGCCGCCGTTCTGGCAGGCGGTGTCCCACGCCAACCCGTTCTTCTACATGATCGACGGCTTCCGTTACGGCTTCTTCGGCGTGTCCGATGTGCCGGTGGCGGTGAGCCTCGGCGTGATGCTGATCGCGCTGGTCGTGGTGGGGGGGATTGCCCTGCAGATGCTGCGCACGGGCTACAAGCTGCGCCATTGATGCGTCAATAACACCAACACGACGCACCACCCTAACGTTTTGCAGGAGAGGGAAGGCCATGTTGCCCACACCCGAACAAGTCAAGCAGTACATCGAAACCGGCCTGCCGTGCCAGCACCTCGAAGTCGAGGGCGACGGTCAGCACTTTTTTGCCACCATCGTCAGCGCGCAGTTTGAAGGCAAGCGGTTGATCCAGCGTCACCAGCTCGTCTATGCCGCATTGGGTGACCGGATGCGTGCGGAGATCCACGCGCTGTCCATGAAGACGCTCACCCCGGCGGAGTGGCAATCCTGATGGCCGAGCTTGATCCCGCTGTTGTGACCGCTGAAGTTTTCGCTGAATCCGATTCCGACCTTGCGCTCGCCGAGCGCCCTTCCCAAAGTGATCGACGAGACGTCTCGCTCATGGACAAACTGCTGATCGAAGGCAATGGCCCGCTGTCGGGCGAAATCCGCGTGTCTGGTGCCAAGAACGCCGCGCTGCCCATCCTGTGCGCCGCGCTGCTGACGCCCGAGCCGCTGGTGCTGCACAACGTGCCCAATCTGCAGGACGTGCGCACCATGCTCAAGCTGCTGCGGCAGATGGGCGTGGAAGGTACGCAGAACGGTCACGACGTCACGCTCGACGCCGCCGTCATCCACTCGCCCGAAGCCTCGTATGACCTGGTGAAGACGATGCGTGCGTCGATCCTGGTGCTGGGTCCGCTGCTGGCGCGCTTCGGTCATGCGCGTGTGTCGCTGCCGGGCGGCTGCGGCATCGGCGCGCGCCCGGTCGATCAGCACATCAAGGGCCTGCAACTGATGGGTGCCGAGATCGTCATCGAGCACGGCTACATCGAAGCCAAGCTCACCGATGGTGCCAAGCGCCTGCGCGGCGCGCGCATCGTCACCGACATGGTGACCGTCACGGGCACCGAAAACCTGCTGATGGCCGCCGCGCTGGCCGATGGCGAAACCGTGCTGGAAAACGCCGCACGCGAGCCGGAGGTGACCGACCTCGCGAACCTGCTCGTGAAGATGGGTGCGCGCATCGAAGGCATCGGCACCGACCGCCTGGTGATCCAGGGTGTCGAATCGCTGCAGGGCGCCGAGCACACGGTGATTGCCGATCGCATCGAAGCCGGTACCTTCCTGTGCGCCGTGGCTGCGGCCGGCGGCGACGTGACGCTGCGCGACGTACCGCCGGGCATCCTCGATGCCGTGCTCGACAAGCTGCGCGAAGCCGGTGTCACGCTCACCACGGGCGACGACTGGATCCGCGTGCAGATGACAGGCCGCCCGAAGGCCGTGAGCTTCCGCACGTCCGAATACCCGGCGTTCCCGACCGACATGCAGGCGCAGTTCATGATGCTCAACGCCGTCGCCGAAGGCTCTGCCACGGTGACGGAGACCATCTTCGAAAACCGCTTCATGCACGTGCAGGAACTCAACCGCCTGGGCGCCAACATCGTGATCGACGGCAAGACGGCCGTGGTGACGGGCGTTGAGCACCTGTCGGGCGCGACCGTCATGGCGACCGACTTGCGTGCCTCCGCCAGCTTGGTGATCGCCGGGCTGATCGCCAAGGGTGAAACGCTGGTTGATCGCATCTATCACCTCGACCGCGGCTACGACCGCATCGAAGACAAGCTCTCCGCCGTCGGCGCCAAGATCCGCCGCATCCAGGCGTAAGGTAAGGAACCTGCAGGCCATGAACGCAATCCAGTCCGCTCCCGATCAGCTCACGCTGGCGCTCTCCAAGGGGCGCATCTTTGAAGAGACGCTGCCCCTCCTGAAGGCTGCCGGCATCGAGGTGACCGAGGATCCGGAAACCTCCCGCAAGCTGATCCTGCCGACGTCGGACCCGGCGCTGCGCGTGATCATCGTGCGCGCCTCCGACGTGCCGACCTATGTGCAATACGGCGCGGCGGATTTCGGCGTGGCCGGCCGCGACGTGCTGATGGAGCACGGCATGGCGGGCCTGTATGCGCCCATCGACCTGAACATCGCCCGCTGCCGCATGTCGGTGGCAGTGCCCAAGGGCTTCGATTACGCCAACGCGGTGCGCCAGGGTGCGCGCCTGTCGGTGGCGACGAAGTATCTGAACACCGCGCGCGAGCACTTCGCCAAGAAGGGCGTGCACGTCGATCTGATCAAGCTGTACGGCTCGATGGAGCTGGGCCCGCTGGTGGGCCTGGCCGATGCCATCGTCGACCTGGTCAGCACCGGTGGCACGCTGCGCGCGAACAACCTCGTCGAGGTGGAAGAGATCGTGCAGATCTCGTCCCGACTGGTCGTCAACCAGGCTGCGCTGAAGTTGAAACGCGAGCGGTTGGCGCCGATCCTCGACGCTTTCGAGCGCGCCTCCGCCAAGGATGAGCGCGTTGGGGAACCCGCATGAGCCTGAGTATCCGTAAGCTGGATTCGGCCGAAGCCGGATTCGCGGCGCAACTGCGCCAGGTGCTCGCTTTCGAGGCGAGCGAAGACGAAGCCATCGACCGCGCCGCCGCGCAGATCCTGGCCGACGTGAAAGCGCGCGGCGATGCTGCCGTGCTGGAAGCCACGCAGCGCTTCGACCGTATCGAAGCGGAAAGCGTGGCCGCGCTGGAACTGTCGCCCACCGTGCTGCAGGCCGCGCTGGACGGCCTGGAGCCCAAGCGCCGCGCCGCGCTGGAGGCCGCTGCCGCCCGTGTGCGTGCGTACCACGAGAAGCAGAAACTCGAGTGCGGCACGCATAGCTGGGAATACGCGGAAGCGGACGGCACGGTGCTCGGCCAGAAGGTCACGCCGCTCGATCGCGTGGGCATCTACGTGCCGGGCGGCAAGGCGGCGTACCCGTCGTCGGTGCTGATGAACGCGATTCCGGCGCGCGTAGCCGGCGTCAAGGAAATCATCATGGTGGTGCCCACGCCGGGCGGCGTGCGCAACGAGCTGGTGCTGGCCGCGGCTTGCATCGCTGGGGTGGACCGCGTGTTCACCATCGGCGGCGCGCAAGCTGTCGGTGCGCTGGCTTATGGCACGGACACCGTCCCCGCCGTCGACAAGATCGTCGGCCCGGGCAACGCGTATGTGGCGGCCGCCAAGCGCCGCGTATTCGGCACGGTCGGCATCGACATGATTGCCGGTCCGTCGGAAATTCTTGTCATCTGTGATGGCACCACCGACCCGGACTGGGTGGCGATGGACCTGTTCTCGCAAGCTGAGCACGACGAGTTGGCCCAATCGATCCTGCTGTGCCCGAACGCCGCGTTCATCGCGCAGGTGGAAGCCAGCATCAACCGCCAGCTCGAAGAGATGCCGCGCCGGAACGTGATCGCCGAATCGCTGTCGGGCCGTGGCGCGCTGGTCAAGGTGCGCGACATGGAAGAGGCGTGCGAGATCGCCAACGACATCGCGCCCGAGCACCTGGAAATCTCCGCCGAGAACCCGCGCCAATGGGCTGAGCGCATCCGCCACGCCGGCGCGATCTTCCTCGGCAAGTACACCAGCGAATCGCTGGGCGATTACTGCGCGGGCCCCAACCACGTGCTGCCGACCTCGCGCACGGCGCGTTTCTCGTCGCCGCTGGGCGTGTACGACTTCATCAAGCGCTCGAGCCTGATCGAAGTGAGCGAAGCCGGTGCCCAGATGCTGGGCGAGATCGCCGCCGAACTGGCCTACGGCGAAGGCCTGCAAGCCCACGCCCGCAGCGCTGAGTACCGCCTGACCCCCAAGTCCGAATAACGCCTGCCGCATCACAATGACCGCCGCTCCAGCCCAGCCTTCGCTTGATGACCTGCTCGCCCGCATCGTGCGCGACGACGTGCGTGCCATGGGCGCGTACCACGTGCCTGACGCCACCGGCATGGTCAAGCTGGACGCGATGGAGAACCCGTACCCGCTGCCGGCCATGCTGCGCGATGCATTGGGCAAGCGCTTGGCCGATGTCGCGCTCAACCGCTACCCGGTGCCGACCGCAGACGCGCTCAAGGCGCAGCTCAAGCGTGTGATGCACGTGCCGGCCGGCGCCGAAGTGCTACTTGGCAACGGTTCGGACGAGATCATCAGCCTGATCGCCATTACCGCGGCCAAGCCTGGTGCGACGGTGCTGGCGCCGGTGCCGGGCTTTGTGATGTATGCGATGTCGGCGCAGTTGCTGGGGCTGAAGTTCGTCGGCGTGCCGCTCAAGACCGACCTGACGCTCGACCGCGAAGCAATGCTGGCCGCCATGGCCGAACACCAGCCCGCCGTCATCTACCTGGCCTATCCGAACAACCCGACCGGCAATCTGTTCGACGCGGCTGACATGGATGCCATCGTCCGCGCCGCGCGCGGCCCGGTGTGCCAAAGCCTGGTTGTGATCGATGAAGCCTATCAGCCGTTCGCGCAGCACAGCTGGATGCCGCGCCTGCGTGACTTCGACCACCTGCTGGTGATGCGCACGGTCTCTAAGCTGGGCCTGGCCGGTATCCGCCTCGGTTACGTGGCCGGCCACCCGAAGTGGATTGCCGAGCTGGACAAGGTGCGCCCGCCGTACAACATCAATGTACTGACCGAGGCGACCGCCCAGTTCGTGCTCGAACACGTCGATGTGCTCGATGCCCAGGCAGCGAACCTGCGCGCCGAGCGCACCAAGCTGATCGGCGCGCTGGCTGCGCTGCCGGGTGTTGAAGTCTTCCCGAGCGCCGCCAACTTCATCCTAGTGCGCGTACCCGATGCAGCGGCGCTGTTCGATCGACTCCTCAATCGGCGGATTCTGATCAAAAACGTCAGTAAAATGCACCCATTGCTGGCCAACTGTCTGCGCGTGACGGTCAGCAATCCCGAAGAAAACGCGCAATTTCTCGATGCCATTGCCGCATCGCTGCAGGAAGCCCCATGAGCCGTCGTGCCGAGGTCACTCGCAACACCTCTGAAACGCAGATCCGCGTCGCCCTTGATTTGGACGGCACGGGCAAGCAGGCGCTGAACACCGGCGTTCCGTTCCTCGACCACATGCTCGACCAGATCGCCCGCCATGGCATGGTCGACCTGGACGTTTCGGCCACCGGCGACACCCATATCGATGATCACCACACCGTGGAAGACGTCGGCATCACGCTCGGCCAGGCCGTTGCCAAGGCCATTGGCGACAAGAAGGGCATCGTGCGCTACGGCCACAGCTACGTGCCGCTGGACGAAGCCCTGTCGCGCGTGGTGATCGACTTCTCCGGCCGTCCGGGCCTGGAGTTCCACGTGCCGTTCACGCGGGCGCGCGTGGGCAACTTTGACGTGGACCTGTCCATCGAATTCTTCCGCGGGTTCGTCAACCATGCCGGCGTGACGCTGCATATCGACAACCTGCGCGGCATCAACGCGCATCACCAGATCGAAACCGTGTTCAAGGCCTTTGGCCGCGCATTGCGCATGGCGGTCGAGATCGATCCGCGCGCTGCCGGCACGATTCCGTCGACCAAGGGCGCGCTCTGATCCGACGCGTCGGCCTGGCCGCGCCTACCCGACCCCAAAAACGGCCACCGATCCGATGGATCTGACCAAGAGCTTTTTCTCGCTGCTCGCGCTGATCAACCCGATCGGCGCGATTCCGTTCTTCATCAGCCTGACCGAGAGCCAGACGGATGAGGAGAAGCGCCGCACCATCAAGGTCGCGTCGATTTCGGTGGCGATCGTGATTGGCTTGTCCGCGTTGCTGGGCGAGCAGATCATCGGATTTTTCGGATTCTCGGTCGGGTCGCTGCAGGTGGGCGGCGGGATCATCATGATCATGATCGCGCTGAACATGTTGAACGCGCAGACCAGCCGCACCAAGGCCACGCCCGAAGAAGAGGACGAGGCCGGTGCCAAGGCGAGCATTGCCGTCGTGCCGCTGGCGATTCCGCTGCTCACGGGCCCGGGCTCGATCAGCACGGTGATCGTCTACGCGGGCAAAACCAAGCACTGGTGGGATCTGTTCCTGCTGGCCGGCGTGGGTGTGGCAATTGCGCTCGTGGTATGGATCGTGCTGCGCGCCGCCGAGCCGATCGCCCGTGTGATCGGCCGCACCGGCATCAACGTCGGCACGCGGTTGATGGGTTTGATCCTGGCGGCGCTGGCCGTGGAATTCATTGTTGACGGGCTGAAAACCCTGTTGCCCGTCCTTCGGGCTTAATAAGTGAAGTCATGACTAAGATCGCAATCGTCGATTACGGCATGGGCAATCTGCGCTCGGTGGCGCAGGCCCTGATGGCCGTCGCTCCGGAAGCCGATGTGCGCATCAGTGCGCAAGCCGACGAGATTCGCGCGGCAGACCGCGTGGTGCTGCCGGGGCAGGGTGCCATGCCCGACTGCATGGCCGCCTTTGACCAATCCGGCCTGCGCGAAGCGGTGCTGGAAGCCTCCCGCACCAAGCCGATGCTTGGCGTGTGCGTGGGTGAGCAGATGATGCTCGAGCGCAGTACTGAGGCGCGCGTCGGCCACCAATACACCCCTGGCCTCGGCCTGATCAAGGGCGAGGTCATCCGTTTTGATCTGGACGGCCAGTTGCAGCCGGACGGTTCGCGGTACAAAGTGCCCCAGATGGGCTGGAATCGCGTGCACCAGAGCCGCGCTCATGCACTCTGGCAGGGCGTGGCCGACCAGAGCTACTTCTATTTCGTGCACAGCTACTACGCGCGGCCCGCCAACGCTGAAGAATCGGTCGGAGAGACCGAATACGGCGTGCGGTTTACCTGTGCCATCGCCCGGGATAATATTTTTGCCACACAGTTTCACCCGGAAAAAAGTGCGCAAGCCGGCTTGCAGATCTACCGGAATTTCGTGCACTGGAACCCGTGAATCCGGCGTTGCTTGTCGCCGTTGCTGCAACGGAACCCGTTTAACCCCACCCCCTCAACTTTGTCGTTACGACTATGCTGCTCATCCCCGCCATCGACCTGAAGGACGGTCAGTGTGTGCGCCTCAAACAAGGCGATATGGATCAAGCCACCGTGTTCTCGGAAGACCCTGCTGCCATGGCGCGGCATTGGGTCGAGCAGGGCGCGCGCCGCTTGCACCTCGTCGACTTGAATGGCGCTTTCGCGGGCAAGCCGCGTAACGAGGCGGCCGTCAAGGCGATCCTCGCCGAGGTGGGCGATGAGATTCCTGTGCAACTCGGCGGCGGCATCCGCGATCTGGGCACCATCGAGCGCTGGCTCGACGACGGCCTGGAGTACGTCATCATCGGTACGGCGGCGGTCAAGGATCCGGGCTTTCTGCGCGACGCATGCACGGCATTCGGCGGCCATATCATCGTCGGGCTCGATGCCAAGGACGGCAAGGTGGCGACCGACGGCTGGAGCAAGCTCTCCGGCCACGAAGTCGTGGACCTCGCCAAGAAGTACGAAGACTACGGCGTCGAAGGCATCATCTACACCGACATCGGCCGCGACGGCATGCTGCAGGGCATCAACATCGATGCCACCGTCAAGCTGGCACAGTCGGTAAAGATTCCGGTGATCGCCAGCGGTGGCTTGTCGAACCTCAAGGACATCGACAACCTGTGCGCCGTCGAAGAGCATGGCGTGGAAGGCGTGATCTGCGGCCGCGCCATCTATTCGGGCGACCTGAACTTCAAGGAAGCGCAAGCCCTCGCGGACAAACTCGGCGCGGCCTAAGCCGCGCTCAACGGGTGCTGCGGCACCCGACTCATCATGCTAGCCAAACGAATCATCCCCTGCCTGGACGTGACCAACGGCCGGGTGGTCAAGGGCGTCAACTTCGTCGAGTTACGCGACGCGGGCGACCCCGTTGAAATCGCGCGCCGCTACGACGAGCAGGGCGCGGACGAAATCACGTTCCTCGACATCACCGCTACATCGGACGGGCGCGACCTGATGCTGGGCATCATCGAAGCCGTGGCGTCGCAGGTGTTCATTCCGCTGACCGTGGGCGGCGGCGTGCGCGCGCTGGAAGATGTGCGCCGCCTGCTCAATGCCGGGGCAGACAAGATCAGCATGAACTCGTCGGCGGTGGCGAATCCGCAGCTCGTGTCGGACGCCAGTGCCCGCCATGGGGCGCAGTGCATCGTCGTGGCGATCGACGCCAAGAAGGTGTCGACCGAAGGCGAAGCGCCACGCTGGGAGGTGTTTACACACGGCGGCCGCAAGGGCACGGGCCTGGATGTCGTGGCCTGGGCGCGCGAGATGGCCCAGCGCGGCGCCGGCGAAATCCTGCTCACCAGCATGGATCGCGACGGCACCAAGGCGGGCTTTGATCTGGAACTCACGCGTGCGGTGTCCGATGCGGTGCCGGTGCCCGTGATCGCATCGGGCGGCGTCGGTAATCTGCAGCATCTGGCCGACGGTATCAAGCTCGGCCACGCCGATGCGGTGCTGGCCGCCAGCATCTTCCACTACGGTGAATACACCGTGGGCCAAGCCAAGCAGTTCATGGCAGAACAAGGCATTCCAGTACGGATCGGACTATGAGCAAGAAGTGGCTGAACAAGGTCCACTGGGACGACAACGGCCTCGTGCCGGTGATCGTGCAGGAGCAGGGCAGCAACGACGTCCTGATGTTCGCCTTCATGAACCGCGAGGCGCTGCAGAAGACCGTGGAGACCGGCGAGGCCGTGTTCTGGTCGCGCTCGCGCAAGCGTCTGTGGCACAAGGGTGAGGAATCCGGCCACATCCAGAAGGTGCACGAAATCCGCCTGGACTGCGACGAAGACGTGGTTCTGCTCCGCGTCACGCAGATCGGCGGCATTGCCTGTCACACCGGCCGTCACGCATGCTTCTTCCAGAAGTTCGAAGGCAGCGTGGAAGACGGCGACTGGCACACCGTCGAGCCCGTGCTCAAGAACCCTGACGACATTTACGCCGGCAAGCCCGGCCACAACCATGAGTGACACCCTGCGCCGCCTGGGCGAGGTGCTCGAATCCCGCAAGCTCGCCAACGGCGGCGACCCGGACAAGAGCTACATCGCACGCCTGTTCAACAAGGGCGACGACGCCATCCTCAAGAAGATCGGCGAAGAGGCCACCGAGACGGTCATGGCTGCCAAGGACGCTCGTGCCGCCGGCATGACCGACGAGGCACGCAGCAAGGTTGTCTACGAAGTGGCCGACCTGTGGTTCCACACCATGGTGCTGCTCTCGCACTTCAACCTGACGCCGGACGACGTCGTCAATGAGCTGGCGCGCCGCGAAGGGCTCTCAGGCCTGGAAGAGAAGGCATTGCGCAAGTCGCAGGCGCGCGATGCTGCCGGTGACTGACCAACGGTGACGAATCGTCGCAGGGAGGCAGCGTGGACAAATACGGACCGGCAATGGTGGTGACGGACGATGCAGAACGCCTGGCTGGACTGCGGCGCCTGACGCATATTCTGTATGCCCTCTACGCCATTTTCTGGCTGACAGGGGGCATCACTGCATTGATTGCCATCATCGTCGGGTATGTTAAGCGCGACGATGTGCGCGGCACGTTGTACGAGTCGCACTTCCGGTGGCAGATCCGTTCGTTCTGGTGGTGCGTATTGTGGGGTGTGATCGGCGTGCTGCTCATTCCCCTGGCCTTTGTGGGCTTTGCCGTGCTGTGGGCTCTGGGCATCTGGATGCTGTATCGTATTGTTAAAGGTTGGCTGTATCTGAACGACAGCAAGCCGATGTACGCGAACCAGTAACATCAACCAATGGCGCGGCCACCGTTGCCGCACCAATCGCCGTATTTACGTGGGAGTAGGACATGGGTTCCTTTAGCATTTGGCACTGGCTGATCGTGCTGGTGATCGTCATGATGGTGTTCGGCACGAAGAAGCTGCGCAACATTGGTTCGGACCTCGGTGGTGCCGTGAAGGGCTTCAAGGACGGCATGAAGGAAGGGTCGGAAGACAAGCCCGCAGCACCACAGCAGACTGCCGGCCAGCCGCCGCGCGAGCTGCACGACTCGACGACGATCGACGTCGAAGCGCGCGACAAGTCCAAGCAAGGCTGAGCGCCGCAGCACGCTGACCGATGATCGATCTCGGCATTTCCAAGCTGGCGCTGATCGGCGCGGTGGCGCTTGTCGTCATCGGGCCGGAGCGCCTACCCAAGGTGGCGCGCACCGCTGGCGCCTTGCTTGGCCGTGCGCAGCGCTATATCGCCGATGTGAAGGCCGAGGTCGGCCGCGAGATCGAGCTCGACGAGCTGCGCAAGATGCGCACCGAGTTCGAGCAGGCTGCGCGCAATGTCGAGCAGACCATCCATCAGGAGGTCAGCAAGCACACGACGGAGATCAACGAACGCCTGAACGAGGCGCTCGGCGATCCGGCATTGCAGCAGACGGCTACCTCCGCGCCTGACTGGCGCCCCGCACCGGGCAAGTCGCGCAACGGCCGCAACAGTTGGCGTAACAAGCAGCTCTCGATGCCCAAGTGGTACCGCCAGAAGCAGGGCGTGCGCATGTGGGCGCAATCGGGGGCCGCGCGTGTGAAGCGCCATCGCCCACCCATCGTCGCTGCGCAGTCGCGTGCGCGTTCCTTCTTCGAATGATCTTCCAGGCGCCGGTTGTGTGTGCGGCGCCGCGTCCTGACTTTCCCCCTTTCCAGTCGACATGAGTGCCGATCCGCAAGAGTCGCCCGAGGACGGCGCGCAGGAAACCTTCATCTCGCACCTGGTCGAGTTGCGCGAGCGCATCGTCAAGGCCGGCGCGGGCGTGCTGCTGATCTTCCTGGGCCTGGTCTACTGGGCGCCCGACATCTTCAACCTGTTTTCGCGGCCGCTCATTCAGGCGCTGCCCAAGAACGGCCACATGATCGTGACCGATGTCACCGGCTCGTTCTTCGTGCCGATGAAGGTGACGCTGCTTGCGGCTTTCCTGATCGCGCTGCCGTGGGTGCTATATCAGGTCTGGCGCTTCGTGGCGCCGGGGCTGTATTCGCACGAGAAGCGCATGATCATGCCGCTGGTGGTGAGCAGCTATCTGCTGTTCCTGTGCGGCGTGGCGTTTGCGTATTTCCTGGTCTTCCCGACGGTGTTCAAGGTGATGGCGCACTACAACGCGCCGCTGGGGGCGGAGATGTCGACCGACATCGACAAGTACCTCAGCTTTGCGATGACCACCTTCCTGGCCTTCGGCATCACGTTTGAGGTGCCGGTGGTGGTGATGGTGCTGGTGCGCTTTGGCATCGTGAGCCTGGATAAGCTGCGCCAGGCGCGGCCGTACGTGGTGGTGGGCGCGTTCATCATCGCGGCCGTTGTGACGCCGCCGGATGTGATGTCGCAGCTGTTGTTGGCGGTGCCGCTGTGGCTGCTGTACGAACTGGGGCTGATCCTGGCGGCGATCTTCCTGCGCAAGACGGTCGCACCAGAGGCGGACCCGGAGCATTTGCCGGTCGTGAAGGACTAACGGGCCGATTCAACGATCGCCAAAGAGAAAGGCAGCCTCGGCTGCCTTTCTCGTTTTTGCGATGAGGCTTACGCCGCATACAACCAGAATTGCTCGCGCGGGAAGGTCAGGGCGTACTTGCCGTCGCTCGGGGCGCTGGCGGAGTATGCGCGCAGGCCTGTGCCGGCGGCGCCGCTGTCGCCGCTGGCGCGGAACAGGCATTCCCAGCGGTCGCCCAGGTACATGCGCGTCGCCAGCGGCAGGTGGATGGTGTTGTCAGCGTTGTCCACACCCACGCGCACCTGCTCCAGGCGGATCACGCCATGCGCGGCGGCGCCCGGCTTCAGATCCCCGCGTGCTACACCCCACAGCGACCAGCCGCCAGCCTCATCGACCAGCCGTGCCATGCCATCACGCACTTCGGCGATCTTGCCGTTGACGCGGTTGTTGCTGCCCATGAACTCGGCGGTGAAGAGGGTTTGCGGCGCGCCGTACATCTCTTCGGGCGTGCCTTGCTGTTCGATCACGCCGTTGTTCAGCAGCAGGATGCGGTCCGACATGGCCATCGCTTCGCTCTGGTCGTGCGTGACCATCAGCGCAGAGAGGCCCAGGCGCACGATCAGCTCGCGCAGGAAGGCGCGGGCTTCTTCGCGCAGCTTGGCATCGAGGTTCGAGAGCGGCTCGTCGAGCAGGATGACGGGCGGGTTGTAGACCAGCGCACGGGCAATCGCCACGCGCTGCTGCTGGCCGCCGGAGAGCTGGCTCGGGAAGCGCTCGCCCAGATGGCCCAGGCCCAGTTGCTGCAGCACCGCCTGCACGCGTTCCTTGATCTGTGCGGATGGCGTCTTGCGCAGCTTGAGCGGGTAGGCGACGTTCTCGGCCACGGTCTTGTGCGGCCACAGTGCGTACGATTGAAACACGAGGCCCAGGTTGCGCCCTTCGGCGGGCACGTCGAGCTTCTTGGCGCCGTCGAACATGACGCGGTCGCCGATCTGGACGGTACCCTGGCTCGCCTGCTCGAGGCCGGCGACAGCGCGCAGCAGCGTGGTCTTGCCCGAACCAGACGGGCCCAGCAGCGAGACAACCTCGCCCTTCTGCAGCTGCATCGAGACACCCTTGAGGACCGGGTTGTTGCCGTATTGCAGGTGCAGGTTGTTGACGGTGAGTTCAATCATGGAGCTTTACCCCGAAACGCAGTGCAATGCCGAGGCCGACGGCCACCAGCACGATATTGACGAAGGACAGCGCGGCGACGATATCGATGGCGCCGCCCGCCCACAGGGAAACCAGCATCGAGCCGATCGTCTCGGTGCCCGGCGAGAGCAGGTACACACCGGTCGAGTACTCGCGCTCGAAAATCAGGAAGATCAGCAGCCAGGCGCCGAGCAGGCCGTAGCGCGTGAGCGGCACGGTCACATCGCGCGTGGTGCGGGCACGGCTGGCGCCCACCGAACGGGCGGCTTCTTCCAGCTCGGGGCCGACCTGCAGCAGCGCGGCCGAGATCAACCGCAGCCCGTAGGCCAGCCACACCACCGTGTACGCGATCCACACGCTGAAGATCGTGCTGCGCAGGTTACGCAGGCTCGGCACGATGTTCTCGATGATCCAGTTGGCGAAGGGCACGCTGCTGTCGGTCAGGCCGGTCTCGATCCAGTTCGGCACAAACAGGAACACCCACAGGAAGGCCAGACCGGCCAGCAGGCCCGGAATGGCGCGGGGCACCAGCACGCTGTAGTCGAGGAAGCGCGTCCAGCCGTCCGGCTTGCGGTGCATGGCGAGCCCGATGAAGGTGTAGCAGGCCACCGCGATGGCGCCGCCGATCACACCGATCAGCACCGTGTTGACGATCGCGCGCAGGAACTGCGGTTGCTCGAAGATCTGGTGGAATGCAGTGAGCGACACGGCCTCCGTCAACGACACGCCTTCACCCCAGTTCGACACGAACGCACGCAGCGCGATGCCCGACAGCGGCACCACCACCGAAATGAAGAACCACAGCACCACGACTGCCCATGCCGGCCAGCGCCACGAGCCCAGCGGCAGCGGGCGGCTGCGCGTGACCTTGCCCTTGACGGTGACGAAGCGGTTGGCCGAGCGCAGCATGTAGCGCTGCAGCAGCACCAGCGGGAACGTGACCATCACCAGGCAGACCGCCACGGCCGCCATCAGGTGATAGGCCGGCGTGCCGAGCTTGTTGGTCAGCTTGTACAGGTACGTGGCCAGCACCAGGTGTCCTTCCGGATCGCCCAGCACGAGCACCAGGCCGAACACCTCGAAGCCCAGGAAGATCACCAGTACGGCTGCGTACAGCAGCGCGGGGCGCACCATTGGCAGACTCACATTGAGCGCCACCGACAGCGGCGAGGCGCCCGAGATGCGCGCGGCTTCTTCCACATCCGAGCCCAGGCTGCGCAGCGCAGACGAGACATACAGATACACGTGCGGCACGTGCGTCAGACCCGCGATGATGATGATGCTGGTGAACGAATACACGTTCCAGGGCACGCCACCAAAGACCTGCTTGAACCAGATCGTATAGAAGCCGACCGGGCCGGCCGACACCACATAGCCGAACGCCAGCACCATCGGCGAGACGAACACCGGGATCATCAGCATCGGCTCGATGATGCGGCGGCCCGGCAGGTCGGAGCGCACCATCAGGAACGCCAGGATGCCGCCCAGCGGCACCGAGATCACCGCCAGGCCGAGGGCCAGCGCGGCGGATTTTTCGAACGCGTGCCAGAAGTCGGGATCATCGAAGATGAAGCGGTAAGCATCGAGCCCCGCCAGTGCGTCCGGCATGAAGAACGGCGCGGACAGGAAGCTCTGGTAGAAGATCAGCGCCAGCGGCGTGAAAATCGCCAGCGCGGTAAGCAGGATGACCACGCCGCGCGGCAAAGCCTGTCCCACACGCGTCCAGGGCGAGCGTTTGGGAGTGGCTTGGCTGGCGGCGGCACGGTCTTGCGCTAGGGAACGCATGGTGCCTCCAGGAGGGGCCGGCGCCTGATACGGACGGCGCCGGCAATTTGGTCAGATGAAGTGAGTCGTGATCGGCAAGTCAGCAGATCAACGGCCGGCGGCAGTGCGCCATTGCTTGATGAAGTCCAGGCGTTTCTTCGGCTCCAGGAACGTCAGGATCGAGTCGTCCACCGGAATCGGCTTGATGGTGTTGCCGAGAATCTTCTTCAGGCCGGCGGCGGTCGCTTCGCCAGTCACGTCTTCACGCAGCGAGTGCAGATCGGACTTGTTGGCGAGGATGTCCTGGCCGCGCTTGGACAGGATGTAGTCCAGCCACAGCTTGGCGGCGTTCGGGTGCTGCGCCTTCTTGGCGATCATCGCCACGCGCGACACCACCAGCGTGTAGTCCTTCGGATACACGATGCCGATCGACGGATCCTTCTTGGCGCGCGCCATCGCATACGAACCGAGGATGTTGTAGGCGATCAGGTTTTCACCCGAGGCCACGCGTTCCATCATCGTGCCGGTGGACGACTGCAGCACCAGGTTCGGGCCGACGGCCTTGATGAAGTCGAAGTACTGCGGCGAATCCTGGTTGTCCTGCACGGCCATCATGAAGCCCACGGCGGACTTCTCGATGTCGTACGTCGTGACCTTGTTCTTGAAGCGATCGCCCTGGCTGCCGACCAGCTTGGCGAGGTCAGCGTGCGTTTGCGGGACTTCGCTGTCCTTCACCAGGCGCTTGTTGTACAGGAACACGGCCGGCTCGTACGTCGTGCCGTAGGCCAGACCCTTGTAGACGGCCCACTTGGGCAGGTTCGGCACTTCGGGCGAGTCGTACTTCAGCGCGTAGGACTGGGCCAGCTTGAGCTGCGAGTCCATCGACGAGTTCCACATCATGTCGGCCGAGGCGCCGCCCGCAGCCTGCTCGCTGATGAAGCGGTTGTACAGCTCGCTGCTGTTCATGTCGTTGTACTCGACCTTCACGCCGGGGTAGAGCGACTCGAAATCCTTGATCAGCGGATCCGCGGCCTTGGTGTCGGTCGTGGCGTACACCACCACCTTGCCTTCCTTCTTGGCGGCGGCGACGGTGTCGGCGTAGTTGGCCGGATAGCCGGCCGGGACTTGCGCGAATGCGGCGGTGCTGAGGGTCAGTGCGGCAGTTGCGATGGAAGCGAGCGCGGCGTGCGCGGGCACGAAGCGGGGCACGAAGGGGCCACGAAGCATGGGTTTGTCTCCTGTTTGCTTGTGATGGTGTGGGGCCGGCTACTTAGTGCGCGTTGCGTGTAGCTCGGACGGATGGCCCCAGGTGCGGCGGATTATAGAAATCGCGCGCTTTCGCCACGCTTTCATTGCGTGTGCTGCGTCGCAGCATGTTCGGCCGAGGCTGCTGCGGTCGCCAACGGCACGCGGATTCGCGCCGAGAGCCCCACGCCGCCGTGTCCGTTCGGCTCGCCGTCGGCCAGCTCGATCTGCCCGCCGCTGCGTGCCGCATAGGCGCGTGCGATGGCCAGGCCAAGGCCAGACCCTTCGGCCGCATACCGGGTGTCTTTGGGCGCATGTTTCAACTTGGCTGTGCGACTTCCGCCCTCGTGTGCGCGGCGAAAGCGCTGAAATGCGTGCGCGCGCTCATCGGCGCTCATGCCGGGGCCGGTGTCGTCCACGCAGAGCAGCGCCGTATCGCCATCGGCCGTCGCGCGCACGGTGATGCGCCCCCCGGCAGGTGTGTAGCGGATCGCGTTGTGCACAAGGTTGGAGAGCGCCTCGCGCAGAAACGCCGGATAGCCTGTGACGGACAGCACCCTGTCGAGGCCGCCGTCGTCCCAGCCAAGATCCTGCTGCTTTTCGCGCGCCAGCGGCAGGGCGTCGAGGACGACGTCGCGTGCCAGCTCTGCCACGTCGAAGGTTTCGGCCGGCGCATCCTGCCCGGCGTGCCGTGCGCGGGCAAGGGCGAGCAGTTGCGTGGTCAGCCGGTTGGTGGACTGCAGCCGCGCGATGATGGCCGACAGGCTTTCGCGTACGCGGGCCGGGTCGGTTTCGCGCAGCGCGTATTCGGCCTGCGTGAGCAGCACGGCCAGCGGCGTGCGCAGCTGATGCGATGCATCGGCGAGAAACTGGCTCTGTGCCTCGGCCAACTCGGCATAGCGGTGGATGTGGTGGTTGATCGCGTCGACGAGCGGGCGGACTTCGGCGGGCACGTCGGCGGCATCGAGTGGGCGCAGGTCATCAGAGGCGCGTACGCCGATGCTGCGCGCCAGGCGATTGAGCGGGCGCAGCGCGACAGTCACGCCGAGCCACAACAGCGCGGCGCTTACCGCCACCAGCGCCGCATCGCGCAGCAGCGTGCCGCGCCAGACCGCCTGTTGCAGCGCGCGCCGTGTCTCGATGGTCTCCGCCACCTGGATCACGATGCGCCCCGGCAGCCCCGGCTGATACAGCGGTTTGGCCACGGCGGCCACGCGCACCGCTTCATCGTGGTAGGTCGCGTCGTAGAACAAGGGGGTGTCGTTCTCGAGCCGTTTGGCGGGCAGCGGCAGATCGTCGTAGCCGGTGAGGGCGGCGCCGGGCGGCTTGCCCGGCGCAGGCTCAAAGGCGACGCGGTAATAGACGTTGCTCTGCGCCGTCGATTCGAACATCGACAGCGCCACATACGGCACGTTGACCTGCACCTGCCCGCGCTCGATCGTCACGCCGTTTTCGATCGCGCGCACCGAGCCGAGCAGGGCGCGGTCGTACGCGCGGTCGGTGGCGGCACGCAGCGCCTGGTACGTCGGGACGACGTCGATGGCCAGCACGCCCGCCAGCCCCGGCAGCAGCAACCAGAGCAGCGTGAGTTTCAGGCTGTGCGGCAGCCGGAGCCAGGCGGGCCGTTGCATCATGCGCCGCTGTCAGCGGCAGGGTGGGCGTCATCGGCGCCGGCTTCGAGCATGTAGCCCAGCCCGCGTACGGTGACGATCTGCACGCCCGTGCCCGCCAGCTTCTTGCGCAGGCGGTGCACGACTACCTCCACGGCGTCGGGGCTTGAATCGCTGTCCAGGTTGAAGACCTTGTCGAACAGATGCACCTTGGTAATCGGCTGGCCAGTCTTGTGCAGCAGTGCCGACAGCGCAGCGTGCTCACGCGGCGTAAGAGACAGCGGCTCGCCCGACAGCAGGAACGCCTTGCGCCCCGTGTCGAACTCCAGCGGCCCGCAGCGCAGGCGCGGGAACGCCCGGCCGCGGCTGCGGCGGATCAGCGCCATCAACCGCGCTTCCAGCTCGGACAGCGCGAACGGCTTGGTGAGGAAATCGTCGGCGCCGGCATTCAGGCCGCGCACGCGTTCATCGAGCGCACCTTGCGCCGTGAGGATCAGCACCGGTGTGCGATCGTCGCGCGCGCGCATGTCGGCCAGCACGGCAAAGCCATCCTTGCGCGGCAAGCGCAGGTCCAGCACCACCGCGTCAAATTCGCCGGAGCCGAGAAACGCTTCCGCCAAGACGCCATCGGCCGCACGCTCAATTACAAAGCCGCTTTGCGCCAGCGCGCGCGCCAGCCACGCGGCCAATTCGTCCTCATCCTCCACCAGCAAGATCCGCATCGGGTGTCTCTCAATATCGTTCTGTGTGCTTTTTCATGATAATGCGTGGCGCCCGCATCCCGATTACATCGCTGATGACATCGTCCACCTGATGCGGCCCCAGTTGTGGTTCACCCGGCATGTCGTCCATCCTGAATTCCCGTCGTCGCTGGCTTTGTCAGACTGCCGCATTGCTGGCCGCAAGCGGCGTCGCTTCGCCTGGAGCGCGCGCGCAGTGGCTGGCCCATGCGGCGCCGGAACTGCCGTCGTACTACCCGCGTGACTACGGCGCGATGATCGACGCTGCCCGTCGCGAGGGCCACGTCACGGTGTACTCGACGACCGATTTCTCCGCCGCCCACCCGCTCATCCGCGCCTTCGAGGCGCGCTATCCCGGCATCACCGTCGACTACCGCGAGCAGAACAGCGACGACATCTACCGGCGCTTCCTCGCCGAGCTCAGCGCCAAATCACCGAGCGCGGACGTCGTCTGGAGCTCGGCCATGCCCGAGCAATTCAAGCTCGTGAATGATGGCCACGCGCTTTCGTATGCGTCGCCCGAGCGGCCGTACCTGCCGTCGTGGGCCATCTGGAAGAACGAGGCCTACGGCACGAGCTACGAGCCTGTCGTCTTCGTCTACAACGCGCGCCAGTTGCCCGCGGAGCTGATTCCTTCCACCCACGCCGACTTCGCCCGCATTCTCAATAGCCACCGCGACTTGCTGCGCGGCCGCGTCGCCTCGTACGACATCGAACATTCTGGCTCCGCCTTCCTCTTCGCCGCTGAAGACGCACGCACCACGCCCGTGTTCTGGGATGTTGCCAAGGCACTGGGTGGCGTCAACGTCAATCTGTACATCACCACGGCCGCGATGCTTGAGCGCGTGGCCGCCGGCGAAAGCCTGCTCGCCTATGACGTGATCGGCTCGTACGCCGCACGCTACGCCGATCGCAACCCGGCGCTCGCCATCAAGATGCCGACCGACTACACGCTGGTCGCCACGCGCGTCGCCTTCATCGCCCGCCGCGCCGCTCGGCCGAACGCCGCGCGGCTGTGGCTCGACTTCATGCTCTCGCGCGATGGCCAGAGCGTGATGGCCGACCGCGCGTTCCTGTTCTCGCTGCGCCAGGATGTGGAAACCGGGCTGACCGCGAAGCGTCTGCTCGCTGAGCTCGGCAACACCCATCGGCCGATTCCGGTCGGCCCGGGTTTACTCGCCCATCAAGATCAGCTCCGCCGTGCCGATTTCCTAAAGCGATGGCACGCTGCCCTCGGCAAATAAAAAGAGAATAAAGCAGCACTTTTCGCTGCGGCGTGGCGCGAAGGCGACAATTCAGAACTGTCACAAGGTGGCAAATTTGTGGCGGGGAAGAGGGGCTGCAACAGCCCGCCAACCCCCGTGCCATCGCGCCAAAAGCGGGTCGCGACCCCCTTCAAAGGGGGGCTTGCGCGTGTTGCCCATGAGCAACAACTTGGCCGCAAATCGCGTCCCAGAGCCAGAAAGGGTTTCCGGAATCCGTCACCGCTGGCACATAATGCGGTCAGACGTGAGGTATCTGCGTCGTCCATAAGGACAGTCAAGATTTCCCAATCAGTTGACAAGGAAAGTGTCGATATGAAGATGAAACTGTTTGCAGCTGCTGTTGCAGCTCTGGCCGCCGGTGGCGCCTATGCACAATCCTCCGTGACCCTGTACGGCGTGGTCGACGCTGGTCTGACGTACGCAAACAAGGTGCCGAACGGCAACGGCGGCGGTAGCTCGCGCGTTGGCCTGGATTCGGGCGGCCTGTCGGGTTCGCGTTGGGGCCTGCGTGGCGTGGAAGACCTGGGTGGTGGCCTGAAGGGTATCTTCACCCTGGAAAGCGGCTTCAACCTGGACAACGGCACGTCGGCTCAAGGTGGCCGTCTGTTCGGTCGTTCGGCTTACGTTGGTCTGCAAGGCCAGTGGGGTCAACTGACCGTTGGTCGCCACACGAACCTGTTCTACGACTTTGGCGTGAACTTCGACCCGATGGCTATCGCTGGTCGTTACTCGCTGGGCGCACAAGACAACTTCATCGGTTCGGGCCGTGCTGACAACTCGATCAAGTACCTGGGTACGTTCGGTGGCCTGGGCGTGCAAGCTCTGTACTCGTTCAACAACAACGGTAACGAGCAAGCTGGTCTGAACAAGCTGGGCCGTGAGTGGAGCCTGGGCGCAACCTACGCCGGCGGCCCGTTCGGTCTGGGTGTGGTGTACGACCAAACGAACAGCGCGACCGTTGCTACGGTTGACAACAAGGAACAACGCGCCGCGATCGCTGGTACGTACGCCTTCGGCCCGGCCAAGCTGTACGCTGGCTACCGTTGGTACCACGCTAACTTCGCAACGGTTGCTGGCAACGGTAACCTGCGTTCGAACCTGTACTGGGCTGGCCTGGGTTACCAAGCTACCCCGGCTCTGTCGCTGACCGGCACGGCTTACTACCAACAGTTCAAGAACGCAGCTGGCGGCAACCCGTGGCTGTTCGTGGTCGGTACCGACTACGCTCTGTCGAAGCGCACCGACGCCTACTTCAACGTGGCGTACGCTCTGAACAAGAGCGGCTCGGGTCTGGGCGTGCTGAACCTGAACGCCGCAGGCTATCCGGGCTCGAGCCTGGCTAGCGGTGACAACGTGTTCTCGAACACGACCAACGGCAACGGCAATCAAGTCGGCGCTACGGTTGGTATTCGTCACAAGTTCTAATTTGACGCGCTCGTAAGGGCGCATCGAATTAAACGGTTAAACGCCGATCCCGAAAGGGGTCGGCGTTTTTCTTTGTACGAATGGTTTTCCATATTGTGCGTGGCCAGTGTGCAGCGCCAGCAGACTAAGTGGCCGGCGGATCTGATGGCGGGCATTGGCGGCGGTTCGGCGAAGGCGAGGGCTCTAATCTAGGCGTCGAGCGGCTACGCTTAACAGCGCCTTGCCGGGGAGGGGCCGCTAACGCAGCCTTTGGCGTATGCCTTGAGGCAAGGCCCGCGTTGCTCCTAGACCTAAGGCTGTGGGGCCATCGACGATAGGCAGGAAGAAAAGACGGCGGCCTTCGAAGTCGGAAGGACAAAAAAACGGCGGCACATTGGCCGCCGCTTCTTTTTGTATGGATCGCTCGTGCTTACTGCTCTTCCTCGTCCGGCGAGGGCATTGGTACATTGCGGCGCGTGGGCGGGGGGCGCTTGCCGACGATGATCGTCAACTCCACCGCTTTGCCCTTGCGCGACACCGTCACCTTGGCTTCCGCGCCCGGTTTGAGCTGGGCGATGCTGTTGAGCAGCGCTGTCGTATCCAGGATCGATTCGCCGTTGACGCTGGTAAGGATATCGCCGGGGCGCAGACCCGCGCGGTCTGCCGGGCCGCCTTGAACCACCGCGGCGATCAGCGCGCCGTCCTTGCGCGACAGGCCGAACGATTCGGCAATTTCCGGCGTCACATCCTGCGGCTCGACGCCGATCCAGCCGCGTACCACGCTGCCGGTGGAAATGATCGACTCCATCACCTGCTTGGCCAGCGACACCGGAATCGCGAAACCAATGCCCAGCGAGCCGCCCGAGCGCGAGTAGATCGCTGTGTTGATGCCGAGCAGGTTGCCGTCCGCATCCACCAGCGCGCCACCCGAGTTGCCTGGGTTGATTGCCGCGTCGGTCTGGATGAAGTTTTCGAACGTGTTGATGCCCAGGTGGCTGCGGCCCAGTGCGGACACAATCCCCATCGTCACGGTCTGGCCGACGCCGAACGGGTTGCCGATGGCGAGCACCACGTCGCCGACACGTACGTTTTCGAGCCGACCCAGCGTGATGGCAGGCAGGTTCGGCAGGTCGATCTTCAAGACGGCCAGGTCTGTTTCAGGGTCGGAGCCAACCACCTTGGCGTTGCTCTTGCGGCCATCCGTGAGGGCGACTTCGATCTCGTCGGCCCCGTCTACCACGTGGTGGTTCGTTAGAATGTAGCCTTCCGAGCTGACGATCACGCCCGAGCCGAGGCTGGCCGTGGGTTCCTGGCGTTGTTCGGGGGCGCGGTCGCCGAAGAAGAAGCGGAACCACGGATCCGCGCTGGCCTGCGGATTGTTATTGCGCTTGGGCGCATTCTTGCTGCTGAAGATGTTGACCACCGCCGGCATCGCCACCTTGGCGGCTTCCGCGTAGGAGTTGCTGGAGGTGCCGCCATGGCCAATTGGCGCGACTTCCTTGAGCGCGACGATGGGCGAGCCGGATTGCACCGCCACCTTGCCCCGCTGCAGCCAATCCGGCTTGAGCGTGGCGATCACAAACCAGACGGCCAGCACGACCGTGACGGCTTGCGCAAAAAACAGCCAAAAGCGGCGCAACATAGGGCGAAATTGAGTCGAAATGGATCGAAAAGAACTTGAATTGTACTTGAACGACCTGTTGCAGGCGGCGCGTTTTCGGGACTATTGCCCCAATGGGCTGCAGGTGCAGGGGCGTGAAACCATCACCCATATCGTGACCGGTGTGACTGCCAGCCTGGCGCTGATCGAGGCTGCTATCGACGCGCACGCCGACGCCATTCTTGTGCACCACGGCTACTTCTGGAAAGGGGAGGATGGCCGTGTCGTCGGCCAGAAGCATGCCCGCCTGAAGCAACTTCTGGCGCACGATCTGAACCTGTTCGCGTATCACCTGCCGCTGGATGCGCATCCCGAACTGGGTAACAACGCCCAATTGGGCGCCTTGCTCGATATCGAGCCGCAAGGCCGGTTTGGCGACGACGAGCTTGGCTGGATTGGCGTGCTGCCCGAGGCCACCACGCTGGGGGCTTTTGCCGAGACAGTGTCGGCAAGGTTGGGCCGGGTGCCGCTGGTGATCGGAGAGGGTGACCGCCTAGTGCGCACGGTCGGCTGGTGCACGGGTGGGGCGCAAGGCTGGTTTGATGCCGCCATTGCGGCCGGTGTGGACGTCTACCTGAGCGGCGAGGCATCTGAGCAGACCACGCACCTGGCGCGCGAATCGGGTGTGGCCTACATCGGGGCGGGCCACCACGCCACCGAGCGCGGTGGCGTGCGGGCGCTCGGCAACCACCTCGCCGAGCGCTTCGGGGTGCGTCACACCTTCATCGACATCCCGAATCCGGTGTGAGCTGACTGCGTTCGTTACTTGCTCTTCAGGCTGTCGCGAATCTCGCGCAGCAATACGATGTCTTCCGGCGTGGCGGGCGCTTCCGCCGGCGGCTGGTTGGCTTCGGTCAGGCGCGTGATCGCGCGAACCATCAGGAACACGATAAACGCCAGGATGACGAAATTGACCGCCACGGTGATGAAGTTGCCGTAGGCGAAGACCGGCACGCCCGCCTTCTTCAGGTCCGCCAGGGTATGCGGCACGCCCGCCGGAGCTTCGGCGAGCTGGATGAACAGATTCGAGAAATCGAGCTTGCCAATGATGCGGCCGATCACCGGCATGATCAGATCATTGACGAGCGAATCGACGATCTTGCCGAACGCCGCGCCGATGATCACACCTACCGCCAGGTCCATCACGTTGCCGCGCATCGCGAATTTCTTGAAGTCTTGCATCAGTGCCATCGGTTTTCTCCGGATTGTTTGATTCGAGACAAACGGTCAAGCTGCGGATTGGTTGACCTGAATTGTAGAAAGCGAGGTTGCAAGAGACATGCCGAAGCCTTGTCTGCACTGGGCTGGCGGGCAATCGGTGTGTCCACTATATCTGCAACCGGCATGCCCCGCGACCGCTATTGTTGGCAAGGTACGGTCAGGTATAATTTTTGGTTGACGCGAATCTATCTTGATTTCTCACCCTGGGGTCTTGAATGAGTGACCAGCAAAACGTGGACAAGGGTCGCCGTAATCTATTGATTGCGACGTCCGTGGCTGGTGGTGTGGGAGGGGTTGCAGTTGCGGCCCCTTTCGTTTGCACATTCGCACCATCTGAAAAAGCCCGTGCAGCGGGCGCGCCCGTAGAGGCGGACGTGAGTGACCTGGCCCCCGGCCAGATGAAGGTGGTGGAATGGCGCGGCAAGCCGGTCTGGCTGCTCAAGCGCACGCCCGACATGCTGGAATCGCTCAAGAAGACCGACACCGAAGTCGCCGACCCCAAGTCCGACGTGCCCTTCACCATGAAGACGCCGGACTACTGCAAGAACGAAACCCGTTCCCGTGCCGAACATAAAGATCTGCTGGTCGTGGTCGGTATCTGCTCCCACCTCGGTTGCTCCCCGTCTGGCCCGTTCCCCGCTGGCGCCAACGTGCAGCTGGCCGGCGACCCGGGCTTCGTCTGCCCGTGCCATGGCTCGACGTTCGACCTGGCTGGCCGCGTATTCAAGAACAAGCCCGCACCGCAGAACTTGGATGTTCCGCCGTACATGTTCCTGTCGGACACGAAGCTGCTGATCGGTAAAGACGAGAAAGGAGAGGCTTGATCATGGCCGAGAAGAAGGTGGAGACAACCGGGCTGCTGGGCTGGATCGATGCTCGCTTCCCGTTGACCGAGACATGGAAGGCGCATCTGTCGGAGTACTACGCGCCGAAGAATTTCAACTTCTGGTATTTCTTTGGTTCGCTGGCGCTGTTGGTGCTGGTGATCCAGATCGTCACGGGCATCTTCCTGGTGATGAACTACAAGCCGGACGGCACGCTCAACGCCGCCGGTATTCCCGTCGCCTATGCGAGCGTGGAGTTCATCATGCGCGAGGTGCCGTGGGGCTGGCTGGTGCGCTATATGCACTCGACCGGCGCGTCGGCGTTCTTCATCGTCGTGTATCTGCACATGTTCCGCGGCATGCTGTACGGCTCGTACCGCAAGCCGCGCGAGCTGGTCTGGATCTTCGGCTGCCTGATCTTTCTGTGCCTGATGGCCGAAGCCTTCATGGGCTATCTGCTGCCGTGGGGCCAGATGTCGTACTGGGGCGCGCAGGTGATCGTGAACCTGTTCTCCGCCATCCCGCTGATCGGCCCGGACCTGTCGCTGTGGATCCGCGGTGACTACGTGGTGTCGGACGCGACGCTGAACCGCTTCTTCTCATTCCACGTGATTGCGGTGCCGCTGGTGCTTCTGGGCCTGGTGGTGGCGCACGTGATTGCGCTGCACGAAGTGGGCTCGAACAACCCGGACGGCGTGGAGATCAAGGCGAAGAAGGACGCGCGCGGTATTCCGCTCGACGGCATTCCGTTCCACCCGTACTACTCGGTGCACGACATCGTGGGCGTGGCGGTGTTCCTGTTCATCTTCAGCGCGATCGTGTTCTTCGCGCCGGAAATGGGCGGCTACTTCCTGGAAGCCAACAACTTCATTCCGGCGGATTCGCTCAAGACGCCGCCGCACATCGCGCCGGTGTGGTACTTCACGCCGTTCTACTCGATGCTGCGTGCGACCACGTCGGACTTCCTGCCGTGGCTGTGGGGCTTCATCGCCATCATGCTGGGCCTGCTGTTCGTGCGCTCGAAGAGCATGATGATCAAGGGCGTGGCGGTGGCCGTGGCCGTGGTTCTGGCGCTCGGCTTTGCCTTCATCGACGCCAAGTTCTGGGGCGTGGTGGTGATGGGCGGCTCGGTGGTGATCTTCTTCTTCCTGCCGTGGCTGGACCACTCGCCGGTCAAGTCGATCCGCTATCGCCCGGGCTTCCACAAGACGCTGCTGATCCTCTTCGTGATTGCGTTCGCGGTGCTGGGCTACCTGGGCATTCAGCCGCCGAGCCCGGTCGGTTCGATCATTTCGCAGATCGGCACCATTCTGTACTTCGCGTTCTTCCTCGCGATGCCGATCTGGAGCCAGATCGGGACGTTCAAGCCAGTGCCTGAGCGCGTCACGTTCACGCCGCACTGATTCGAACCGAGCACAAGGACCCATGAAGGACACAAGAATGAAAAAGCTGCTTGCGATTTTCGCCTTGGCCGGTCTCGTGTTTGCCGCGCCTGTGATGGCCAATGAGGGCGGCGTGCCGCTCGATACGGCGCCCAACCAATCCAGCGACACCTCCGCGCTGCAGCGCGGCGCGAAGCTGTTCGTCAACTACTGCCTGAACTGCCACGGCGCCAGCGCCATGCGCTACAACCGCCTGCGCGACATCGGCCTGACCGAGGAGCAGATCAAGCAGAACCTGCTGTTCACCTCTGACAAGGTCGGCGACACGATGCACATCGCCATGGACCGCGAAGACGCCAAGAAGTGGTTTGGCGCCGTGCCGCCGGACCTCTCGGTGATCGCCCGTGCGCGCGGCAGCGACTGGCTCTACACCTACCTGCGCACGTTCTACCGCGACGACACGCGTCCGACCGGCTGGAACAACCTGGTGTTCGACAAGGTCGGCATGCCGCACGTGCTGTGGGAGCTGCAAGGCCAGCGCGTGCCGAAGTACGAGACGGTCAAGTCAGAGCACGGCGGCGAGCCGGAGCACAAGCTGGTCGGCTTCGAGCAGGTCACCCCGGGCAAGCTGAACAACGTGGAATACGACCAAGCGGTGGCCGATCTCGTCACGTATCTGGACTGGATGGCCGAGCCTGCCGGTAACCTGCGCAAGCGCCTGGGTGTGTGGGTTTTGTTGTTCATCGGCGTGTTCTTCGTGCTGGCCTGGCGCCTGAATGCGGCCTATTGGAAGGACATCAAGTAAAATCCGTGTTTTCCGGGCAAGGGCTAGGCCGGTGGAGAACTGGTCCTAGCCCTTTGCCTTTTCGCTTTTGTGCCGTGGCGGCGCCATTTGCCGCCCGGTTGTACCGTCATCGGGCCGCCCCCGGCCCGTGCGCCAAGGAACTACAACCATGATGGTCTTGTACTCGGGCACCACTTGCCCGTTCTCGCAGCGTTGCCGCCTCGTCCTGTTCGAAAAGGGCATGGATTTCGAGATCCGCGACGTCGATCTCTTCAACAAGCCGGAAGACATCGCGGTGATGAACCCGTACGGCCAGGTGCCCATCCTGGTCGAGCGCGACCTGATCCTGTACGAGTCGAACATCATCAACGAGTACATCGACGAGCGCTTCCCGCACCCGCAGCTGATGCCGGCCGACCCGGTGCAGCGTGCCCGCGCCCGCCTGTTCCTGTTCAACTTCGAAAAGGAACTGTTCACGCACGTGTCCGTGCTCGAGAACGAAAAGGGCAAGGCCGCCGAGAAGAATCACGAGAAGGCGCGGGCTGCCATTCGTGACCGTCTCACGCAGCTCGCTCCGATCTTCCTGAAGAACAAGTACATGCTGGGCGAAGAGTTCTCGATGCTCGACGTGGCGATCGCGCCGCTGCTGTGGCGTCTGGACCACTACGGCATTGAAGTCTCGAAGAACGCTGCCCCGCTGATGAAATACGCGGAGCGTATCTTCAGCCGTCCGGCGTATATTGAAGCGCTGACGCCGTCGGAAAAGGTCATGCGCCGCTGATTGCCGCCGGGTTGCGGACCGCGCGTTCGAGTCGAATCCATGCGCGGCCGCACCCACGGTCACCGATTTCATCATGCCGGAAACTTCCACCAAGCCCTACCTGATCCGTGCCATCTACGAATGGTGCACGGACAACGGCTTCACGCCGTACATCGCTGTCTTCGTCGACAACAGCACCAACGTGCCGCGCGAGTTCGTCAAGAACGACGAGATCGTGCTGAACGTGAGCTTTGACGCGACCAGCCAGCTCGACATGGGCAACGAGTGGATCACGTTCCACGCGCGTTTTTCGGGCGTGTCGCGCAAGATCGAAGTCCCGGTCGAGAACGTGCTTGCGGTGTATGCACGCGAGAATGGGCAAGGTATGGCCTTCCCGGTCGAGCGCAGCACGCCGACCACGCAGGCGGCCACCGAGCGCGAGAGCAACCCGCCGCCCAAGCTGGCCGCGGTGGATTCCGAATCGGCCCCCGCACCTGTTACCGCCGAAGTGGACGGGGGGGGCGACGATGAGCCGACGCCGCCTAATGTGCCGCGCATTGGTGGCAAACCTGCGCTGAAAGTCGTCAAGTAAGCCGTGTTAGGTTAGAATCGCGTTTCTTTGCCGGCTTAGCTCATCTGGTAGAGCAGTTGATTTGTAATCATCAGGTGGCGGGTTCGAGTCCTGCAGCCGGCACCAGCTTCACAAAAACGGCCTCCCTTGCGGAGGCCGTTTTCTTTTCCGCTCCTGGCGTGAGCAGCTCAACCGCGCCGCACCCAGATCACCTTGCCGTTCTGGAGGCCGAGGTTGCGCCGTTCCTGCCGGTAATCCATCGTGCCGGGCAGCACCTTGCCGTCGCGTTCGCTGATGCGCCACAGGCAACCGTTCAGCAGCGCGGTCGCTTCGTGTTCCGTCTTGCCGATCAGCGCGTCATCCGAGGCGGCCGCCGCCTGGCACGTGCCGTCAGGTTGAGCATGATTTGCCATGGGGGTTTCGCCTCCATTCTTGGTGGGCCCGGTGCCGGCCATCGAGCATCCGGCCATGCCTGCGATTGCGGCCATCGTGAGCATCGTTGCTAGGCGTGTCATACAACCTCTCGTTTGTGTTGGATGTGATGTGCGTTCGAGTGCTGTGTGCACGCGGCGCGGTGCATTCGATTCGTGGAGGCAGTGTATCCAACCGGTTGGCTAAGCGGATGCAACAGCGGGGAGCGAATGCCCACGACCTGTGGTCTGCGCATCAAGAGTAGGCATGTGGTTTGTGTGATTGTGCGTGTACCTGGGGGAGTATTTTCCGTGTGGTCCAAACGCCTGTACATGGCGCCACCAAGCCAATTGCACGCCGGCCTTGGGTTCGGCCGGGCACGTTCATGTTGCCGGTGTGCAAAGAGCCTTCCACCCCCTCCCAAAAAGGCTTGCCGAGTCCGAGAACACTTTGTTACTCTGCGCCCCGTCATCGCTACGGAGTGCATCTCCATGGACAGTTGTTCTAGTCGATCTTCGATCGCACATTGAACGGCTAGACAGTCTCGGCGCATCGTTTTCGCGCCTGACCACTGCCTAGCCGTATTTCACGGCGGGTAGTGGCGCTTGTGCGGGTTCTCCGCAACAAGTCCCTTCCCACAATTCGATTGTTTTACCGACACGGCCATGTGGCTGCGTGCGTGTTTGCGCGCGTGGTTTCCTGGGAGCACCGTGGTCGGCTCATGCCTACGTTCGTCATAGAAACGAATGGGGGAGGTCTCATGCTGTTTCTCTCGATGCTGCAATACGTTTGGGTTTCCGTGCGTCCGCTGGTTCTGGTGCGCGCCGCTGTGCTTCGCCGCCCGGCTCTGCTGACCTTGATGGCTCTGCTGTCTGCTTCCACTCAACTTGCACGCGCAGACGACGCGCCCGCTTCCGCTCCGGCGGCCGATGCCCTGCCCATCGCCAGCGGTGAGCTGGATGACCGCTTCGGCTTTCACGGCCAATCCACCTGGATCTGGCAGGCCAAGCCCGCATTCAATGCGCCGTACAGCGGCGACAACAGCCTGACGCCGGATCGTGCCACCAGTTATTCCTTCAGCACCACGCTCGATTTGGGCATGCGGCTGTGGAAGGGGGCAGAGTTCCATTTCAACCCGGAAGTCGCGATGGGCAAGGCCTTCTCGGATCTGCATGGTTTGGGCGGCCCAACCAACGGGGAGCTGGCCAAAGTCACAGGCGTCGATCCGACGTTGTATCGCGCCCGCGTTTTCCTGCGCCAGACCTGGGGCCTGGGCGGTGATGCCGAAAAGATCGACGCCGATTTCAACCAGTTTGCCGACGTGGTGGACAAGCGCCGCGTGGTACTGACCGTGGGCAACCTGTCAGTGCTCGACGTGTTCGATGCCGTGGAATATGCGCATGACCCACGCACACAGTTTCTGAACTGGTCGTTCATGACGCATCCGTCGTTCGACTATCCCGCCGATGCGCGTGGCTACAGCTGGGGCGTGGCGCTCGAATACATCGACAGCGAACTCGGCTGGGCTGTCCGCGCCGGCCGTTTCCTGCAACCGGTGGAGTCCAATGGTTTGCCGCTCGACACGCGTTTTCTCAAACACTACGGCGACATGCTCGAGCTGGAAAAGAGCTACACGCTGTTCGGCCAGGAGGGCAAGGTGCGCCTGCTCGGCTGGCGCAACTTTGCGCGCATGGGCCGCTTTGACGATGCGATGGCGCTTGGCCAGTCCACGGGCAGCGCGCCTGATCTGAGCCTGGTGCGCCGCGAGCATGCCAAGGTGGGAGTGGGTTTGTCCTTTGAGCAAAAGGTGGGTGAAAACCTGGGCCTGTTCACCCGTTTGAACTGGTCGGATGACAGGACGGAGACCTATGCTTTTACGGAGGCCGGTCGCAATGTGTCGTTCGGCGGCCTGCTCAATGGCACGTCGTGGGGCCGGCCCAATGATGTGCTGGGTGCGGCCTTCTCGCTCAACATGCTGGGTCCCGATCACCGCGCCTATCTGGCGGCAGGGGGCAGCGGCGCGTTCCTGGGCGACGGCGCATTGAACTACGGCCAGGAGCGCATACTCGAAGTGTTCTACAGCTTTCAACCGGTCAAGGGCATCACCCTGAGCCCCGATTTTCAGTTGATCCAGAACCCCGGCTACAACCGGGACCGCGGGCCCGCCAAGTTCTTTGGTGTTCGCGCCCACGCGGCGTTCTAAGACGCACGGAGGACCCATATGGACAGTCCGAGTCGACCTTATCCGATCTCTCTTTCCCACTAGGCGAGTCCGCCGCACGGTTGTTCCCTGCTGCTGACTTGCCGCCCTGGCAAGGCAGCGGTGTCTCGCATCGCTCCTTGATCGTTTGATTCCGCCGCCGCATCCACGCGTGCGCGGCGATTGCTGCGTGCCGCGCGTGAGTCGTGCGCACGCGGCGAGGAGTGTGCCATGCGCAAATTCAATATTCCCGCACGTCGTTTCCCGGTGATCGCGCTGCCGTTCAGCTCGCCCTTTGTACAGGCCCGGACCGGTGCACCAGAGCGTGCCGGTGCGACGTCTGTCGCGACCAACCAGCGCGCCGGAGATAGCGGTCAGTCGCTCTCCAACCACGGCTACGCCGCAGCGGCCATCCGGCTGTCGCGCACCTATTGGTAACCGGCGGGGCATCCAACAACATCAAAACCATCGGAGGTCGATATGACCCAATTTGCTTCGGGCATCGACGCACCACCACGTCATGCCGCGCTCGACGACGCCCACGTGGGCGACATCCGCGGTGCGCTCGGCACCATCGCGCATCACGATACCGGCGCGCGTGACGGCTGGCGCGCGCGTCTGCGCACGCTGCTCGCCATCCTCGGGCCCGGCCTGATCGTGATGGTCGGCGACAACGATGCCGGCGCGTTCGGCACGTACACGCAGGCCGGGCAGAACTACGGCACCACGCTGCTGTGGACGTTGCTGCTGCTCATCCCCGTGCTGTACGTGAACCAGGAGATGGTGCTGCGCTTAGGCGCCGTCACGCGTGTCGGCCATGCGCGGCTGATCTTTGCGCGCTTCGGCAAGTTCTGGGGCAGCTTCTCCGTGATCGATCTGTTTCTGGTGAACGCGCTGACGCTGGTGACGGAGTTCATCGGCATCAGCTTGGCGCTGGAGTACCTTGGCATCCCGCGCTATTGGGGCGTGTGCGCGGCGGCGGCGCTGGTGATGCTGGCCTCGTCCACCGGAGACTTCCGCCGCTTCGAGCGCTTTGCGTTGCTGCTGGTGGCCGGCAGCCTCACGCTCATTCCCGTGTTCGTGATGGTGCATCCGCCGATGGGGCAGGTGGCGCGTGACTTCTTCGTGCCAGCACTCCCGGCCGGCGCACCGCTGGCGGAGGTGATGTTGCTGATCATCGCCATCGTGGGGACGACGGTCGCGCCGTGGCAATTGTTCTTCCAGCAGAGCTATGTGATCGACAAACGCATCACCGCACGCTTCATTCGCTATGAGCGTGCGGATTTGTGGCTGGGCATCGTGCTGGTGATTGCCGGTGCCGTGGCGATGATTGCCTTCAGCGCGCAGGCCTTTCATGGCACGCCTGAATTCGGCAACTACACCGATGCGCTGGGCACCGCGAAAGGGTTGGAAGCCCATTCGGGCCGCTGGGCCGGCGTGCTGTTTGCGATCGCGCTGCTGGACGCCAGCATCATCGGCGCGTGCGCGGTGTCGCTCTCCACGGCGTATGCGATTGGCGATGTGTTTGCCGTGCGGCATTCGCTGCATCGCAAGCCAACGGAGGCCAAGGGCTTCTATGCCGTGTATGCCGGGCTGACGCTGTTGGCGGCGGGTTTGGTGCTGACACCGGGCGTGCCGCTGGGGCTGCTGACCAACGCGGTGCAGTCGCTGGCTGGCGTGCTGCTGCCGAGCGCGACGGTGTTCCTGCTGCTGCTGTGCAACGACAAGGCTGTGCTGGGCCCGTGGACAAACGGCCGCACGATGAACATCTTCACCGGCGGCGTGGTGGCGGTGCTGGTGATGCTCTCCGTCATCCTGACGGCGGCGGTGCTGTTTCCTGGCATCGGCGAATTCGAGATCGGCGCGATCCTGATCGGCGGCTCGGTCATCGCCATCGTCATGTCGCTGGTGCTGTGGCGCATTGCGCGACGCACGCAGCGGCCGCATCACCCGCTGCGCGTCAGCGTGCTCGACCGCGACCGCTGGACCATGCCGCCGCTGGAGCAGCTCACGCCGGCACGGTGGACGCCGCTCAAGCGCACGTGGATGTTCGTCCTGCGCGGCTACCTCGTGGTGGCAGCGGGGCTGGTGCTGGTTCGGATTGCCGGATTGCTGACGCAATGAGATCAAGAAGCCACTTCGGTGGCCTTGTCTTGGCGCCGAAACAAGATGGATTCGCGCTTGCGCTGCGGTATCGGGGCGCACATCTGGGGGCTGCGTCGGGTGCGCACCACTGTGGCTGATTGTCGCAGTGCAACAACACGCACTTTCGATTTGCTTACCCGCAAAGCCGCGTAAACCCTAGCCGCACGGCGAGGGGGCCACTTGTCAATCGACGGCGATATCTAATTGCCTGAGCAGGCGATGCGATCCCAAGCGCCGTCTGGCGGTAAGATCGCGCCCGCATTCCACTCCCAACCGCGCTCCCAACGGGCGCCTGACGTAGTGCCTGCATCGAATCCTTCCGCCCCCGATGTGTCGTCCGCTGTGTTGTGCAGTGCGGCGGCGCTCAGCCTCGTCCATGCCAGTCATGGCCGAAGTCCGCCTCACCGGCGGGGTGCGCTGGGTTCAGCTTCTCCCTGATCGGCGCCCGATGTGATCGAAGACCCGCTGTCGCACCAGGCGTTTCCAAGGTGCCGGTAGCTCGGTCTTCTCATTTCCCGCGTTTTTCCGCCTGTGGCCTGCTGTTTGGGCTGTTTGGCACCCGTGATGTCCGGAAAGCATCGCCGGCACAAAGTGCAAGACATGAAGAACACACTCGTTCCACAACTGAAGCGGCTCCTGGCCGCAAGCCTCCCGCTCCTGCTGGCGGGCTGCAACCTGACGGTCCTGGACCCGAAGGGGATGATTGCGGCTGAAGAGAAGACGCTGATCCTGGTGGCGACCGGCCTGATGCTGCTGGTGGTCATTCCGGTGATCGTGCTGACGCTGGTGTTTGCGTGGAAGTACCGCTCCACCAACACCAAGGCTCGCTACGAGCCGGACTGGTCGCACTCCAACGCCATCGAGGCGGTGGTGTGGCTGATCCCGTGCCTGATCATCATCGTGCTGGGCGTGATCACCTACAAGTCCACGCACGCGCTGGATCCGTACAAGCCGATCGAGTCGGACGTGAAGCCGATCACCGTCGAGGCCGTCTCGCTCGACTGGAAATGGCTGTTCATCTATCCGGAACTGAAGATCGCGACGGTCAACCAGCTCGCGTTCCCGGCCAACACGCCGGTCAACTTCAAGATTACGTCCGACACGGTGATGAACGCGTTCTTCATCCCGCAGCTCGGCAGCCAGGTGTACGCCATGGCGGGGATGCAGACCAAGCTGCACCTGATCGCCAACGAGACGGGCGTGTTTGACGGCATGTCGTCGAACTACAGCGGCCAGGGCTTCACGGGCATGAAGTTCAAGGCCACCGCCATGACGAACGAAGAGTTCGACGCCTGGGTCAAGCAGGTCCGTGCCTCGTCGCAGAACCTGACCAAGGAAGGCTACGCGGAGCTGGCCAAGCCGAGCGAGAAGGTGCCGCCGGCAGCGTACGCCTCGGTGGACCCGACGCTGTATCACAGCATCCTGCACAAATACATGGGTGACTCGGACAAGGTCCTGACGCTCGACGAGGCGCTCCAAGGCGCCAACTGCACCACCGCGACGGCCGAAGCGGCCACGCGCGAGTTGCCGGTGCAATCCGCCCTGCCGGCGCCGAAGGCAGCAACTGCGGCCACGCCCAAGAATTCCTAGGAGTTGACGATGTTTGGCAAGTTGAGTCTGGAGGCCATCCCGCTGCACGAGCCCATCGTGGTCGTGACGGTGTCGGCCATTCTGCTGGGTGGCGCAGGCCTGTTTGGCCTGATCACCTACTTCAAGAAGTGGACCTACCTCTGGAATGAGTGGATCACCTCGGTCGATCACAAGAAGATCGGCGTGATGTACTGCATTCTGGCCATCGTGATGCTGCTGCGCGGCTTTGCCGACGCCATCATGATGCGCTCGCAACTGGCGGTCGCCTCGGGCGGCGGTGCCGGCTATCTGCCGCCTGAGCACTACGACCAGATCTTTACCGCGCACGGCGTGATCATGATCTTCTTCATGGCCATGCCGCTGATGACGGGCCTGATCAACCTGATCGTGCCGCTGCAGATTGGTGCGCGCGACGTGGCGTTCCCGTTCCTGAACACGCTGTCGTTCTGGCTGGCCGCTGCAGGTGTGGTGCTGATCAACGTGTCGCTGGGCGTGGGTGAGTTTGCTCGCACCGGCTGGCTGGCGTACCCGCCGCTGTCGGAGCTGGCCTACAGCCCGGGCGTGGGGGTCGACTACTACATCTGGGCCCTGCAGATATCCGGCCTGGGGACCTTGCTGACCGGCGTGAACTTTGTCGCGACCATCTTCAAGATGCGCGCGCCGGGCATGACGCTGATGCGCATGCCGATCTTCACGTGGACGTCGCTGTGCTCGATGATCCTGGTCGTCGCCGCCTTCCCGGTGCTGACTGTGGCGCTGGCACTGCTGGGTGCTGACCGCTACCTGGACATGCACTTCTTCACGAACGAGCTGGGCGGTAACGCCATGCTGTACGTGAACCTGATCTGGATCTGGGGCCACCCCGAGGTGTACATCCTGATCCTGCCGGCGTTCGGCATGTTCTCGGAAATCGTCTCGACGTTCTCTCGCAAGAAGCTGTTCGGCTACACGTCGATGGTGTGGGCAACCGCCGGCATCACCGTGCTGTCGTTCCTGGTGTGGTTGCACCACTTCTTCACCATGGGTTCGGGTGCGAACGTCAACGCGTTCTTCGGTATCGCGACGATGATCATCTCGATCCCGACCGGCGTGAAGATCTTCAACTGGCTGTTCACGATGTACCGCGGCCGCGTCGAGCTGAACTCGATGATGCTGTGGACGATCGGCTTCATGATCACCTTCGTGATCGGCGGCATGACCGGCGTGCTGCTGGCCGTGCCGGGTGCGGACTTCCTGCTGCACAACAGCCTGTTCCTGATTGCTCACTTCCACAACACCATCATCGGTGGCGTGGTGTTCGGTTACCTGGCCGGTATCACGTACTGGTTCCCGAAGGCCTTCGGCTTCAAGCTGGACGAGAAGTGGGGCAAGCGCGCTTTCTGGTGCTGGTTCGTGGGCTTCTACACCGCGTTCATGCCGCTGTACGTGCTGGGCTTCATGGGCATGACGCGTCGTCTGAACCATACCGACAATCCGGCATGGCAGCCGTGGCTGATCGTTGCCGTGATCGGCGCTGCAATCATCGCCTGCGGTATCGCTTCGCAGTTGATCCAGATCTTCGTGAGCATCCGCAACCGTCATGCGCTGGCTGACCTGACGGGTGATCCGTGGGGTGGCCGTACGCTGGAGTGGGCGACGTCGTCGCCGCCGGCGCACTACAACTTCCCGGTCCTGCCGGTGGTGCGCGACATCGACGCCTTCGCTGACATGAAGGCGCGCGGTGAAGTGCCGACGCAAGTGGCCGCCAGCTACGAGAAGATCCACATGCCGAAGAACACCGGCGCCGGCTTCTTCATCGGCATGTTCTCGATCGTGATGGGCTTCGCGCTGATCTGGCACATCTGGTGGATGGCCGTGCTGGGTCTGGTCGGCATGATCGGCAGCTTCATCCTCCGCAGCAACGACGACGACGTCGATTACTACGTGCCCGCTCACGAGGTTCACGAGACCGAGTCGGCCTACTTCCAACGTATCGGTTCGCAGGCTTAAACCATGGCTTCCAATGTTCTAGACGGTCACGCCGCGCACGCTCACGCGCACGGCCACGACCACGCGCATGACCATGCGCACCACCACGACGTCGCAGACACCAAGGTCTTCGGCTTCTGGGTGTACCTGATGAGCGACTTGATCATCTTCGCGTCGCTGTTCGCTACGTTCTGCGTGCTGCGCGGCGCGACAGCGGGCGGCCCGACGGGCAAGGAGCTCTTCGATCTGTCGTACGTGGCCATCGAAACCGGCATCCTGCTGGTGTCGTCCATCACGTACGGCATGGTGATGATCAGCGTGCAGAATGGGCGCAAGGATCACGTGATGCTGTGGTTGGGCATTACCTTGCTGCTGGGCGCCGCGTTTGTCGGCATGGAAATCAACGAATTCCATCACCTGATCGCTGAAGGCGCCGGCCCGAACCGCAGCGCGTTCCTGTCGTCGTTCTTCCTGCTGGTCGGCACGCACGGCCTGCACGTGGCAAGCGGCATGCTGTGGATCATCGTCATGATGTGGCAGATCGCCGCCAAGGGCCTGACCCCGACCCAAACGACGCGCCTGTCGTGCCTGAGCCTGTTCTGGCACTTCTTGGACGTGGTGTGGATCGGTGTGTTCACCGTCGTGTATCTGCTGGGAGCGATGTAAATGGAACAGACCAACGTTTCGATGGGCGGTGCCCACGGTGACGCTCACGGCCACGCCGCTGGCGGCGCCGGCCACGCCACCATCAAGGGCTACCTGATCGGCTTCGTGCTGGCGGTGATCCTGACGGCCATCCCGTTCAAGATGGTGATGGACGGCGGCTACTCGCACGGCACCGTGCTGGTGACGGTGATGGCCCTGGCGGTCGTGCAGATCGTCGTGCACCTGATTTATTTCCTGCACTTGGACGGCTCGTCCGCCCAGCGCTGGAACGTGATGGCCTTCCTGTTCACGCTGCTGATTCTGGCGATCGTCGTTGTTGGCTCGCTGTGGGTCATGCACAACATGAACGCCAACATGATGACGATGTAACGAGGCTTGGCCTCCGTTGCCTCGGAAGGGCGCCCCTGGTGGGCGCCTTTTCTTTTACCCGCGCGGCCTGGCCCCCTGGCTTTGCTACACTCCGCGGATTCCCTCTTTCTGCGTTTTCCCCCGCTTCCAAGCCCGCCTTTTACCTATGTCACAGTACGTTTTCACCATGAACCGCGTGGGCAAGATCGTTCCGCCCAAGCGCCAGATCCTCAAGGACATCTCGCTGTCGTTCTTCCCGGGCGCCAAGATCGGCGTGCTGGGCCTGAACGGCTCGGGCAAGTCGACCGTGCTCAAGATCATGGCCGGCCTCGACAAGGACATCGAAGGCGAAGCCACGCCGATGCCCAACCTGAACATCGGCTACCTGCCGCAGGAGCCACAGCTCGACCCCGCCAAGACCGTGCGCGAGGAAGTCGAAAGCGGCCTGGGTGAGGTGATGGACGCACAGAAGCAGCTCGAAACCATCTATGCGGCCTACGCCGAACCCGATGCCGACTTCGACAAGCTGGCCGAAGAGCAGGCGCGCCTGGAAGCCATCATCGCCGCCGGGTCGGGTGACAACGTCGAACTGCAACTGGAAATCGCCGCCGACGCGCTGCGCCTGCCGCCGTGGGACGCCAAGATCGAACACCTCTCGGGCGGCGAAAAGCGCCGCGTGGCGCTGTGCAAGCTGCTGCTCTCGCGCCCCGACATGCTGCTGCTCGACGAGCCGACCAACCACTTGGATGCCGAATCGGTGGACTGGCTCGAACAGTTCCTCACGCGCTTCCCGGGCACCGTGGTGGCCGTCACCCACGATCGCTACTTCCTCGACAACGCCGCCGAGTGGATTCTCGAACTCGACCGCGGCCACGGCATCCCCTGGAAGGGCAACTACAGCTCGTGGCTCGATCAGAAAGAGACGCGCCTGAAGCAGGAAGAGTCGAGCGAATCGGCCCGCCAGAAGGCGCTGAAGAAGGAACTGGAGTGGGTGCGCCAGAACCCGAAGGGCCGTCAGGCCAAGTCGAAGGCGCGTCTGGCCCGCTTTGACGAGCTGAACAGCCAGGAATATCAAAAGCGCAACGAAACGCAGGAAATCTTCATCCCGGCCGGCGAGCGTCTGGGCAACGAGGTGATCGAATTCCAGAACGTGAGCAAGAGCTATGGCGATCGCCTGCTGATCGACAATCTCAGCTTCACGATTCCGCCCGGCGCGATTGTCGGCATCATCGGCCCGAACGGCGCGGGTAAGTCCACGCTGTTCCGCATGATCACGGGCAAGGAGCAGCCGGACTCGGGCACCATCAAGATCGGCCCGACCGTCAAACTGGCCTACGTGGACCAGAGCCGCGATGCGCTGGATGGTAACAAGACCGTCTTTGAAGAAATCTCGAACGGCTCCGACATCCTGACCGTGGGCCGTTACGAAACGCCGTCGCGTGCGTACATCGGCCGCTTCAACTTCAAGGGCGGCGATCAGCAGAAGCACGTCGGCACGCTCTCGGGCGGTGAGCGCGGGCGCCTGCATCTGGCCAAGACGCTCATCTCGGGCGGCAACGTGCTGCTGCTGGACGAACCGTCGAACGACCTCGACGTGGAAACGCTGCGTGCGCTGGAAGACGCGCTGCTGGAGTTTGCCGGCTGCGTGATGGTGATCTCGCACGATCGCTGGTTCCTCGACCGGATCGCCACGCACATCATCGCCTTCGAAGGCGACTCGCACGTCGAATTCTTCCCGGGCAACTACCAGGAATACGAAGCCGACAAGAAGAAGCGTCTGGGCGAAGAAGGCGCCAAGCCCAAGCGCATCCGCTACAAGCCCGTCACGCGTTAAGCGACAAGACGCGGGTCTTTCGGCCCGCGTTTTTCGCCGTGTTGTCGTTTAAGGCGAACGGTCCGCCTCCACCGGCGGTGGCGCGTCGAGGTTGCTGTCGAACTCGGCGCGCTTGTGCGAGCCGTCACAGAACGGCTTGTTCAACGAGTGCCCGCAGCGGCACAGCCATGCCTGGCCTTCCTCCACAGGCAGCTCACGCCCGTTCTGGGTGACGATGCGGAAATTCCCCTTGATGTGATACGGCCCGTTATTGCGGGCCGTGATGATGACGTCGTCGGCCATGGTGGCCTCCTTCGTGCCGCCGCTCAGAACAGGATGCCCTGCATCCGATAGGCGAAGTGGGCTGGCTTGGCGTCGCGCATCAAGGCCATGAACTGATCCATGTCCATGTGCACCACGTTTTCGTGGTCGCCGGCTTCGAAGTAGACGTCGCCGTGGGTCATGAGGCTGCTGTCGATGTACGTGGGCATGCCGTAAGCCATGCCTACGGGCGGTACGGCCCCTGCATCGCAGTCCCTGAAGACCTCGCGCAATTCCGACTCGTCGGCGAGCGTGAGATCCATGCGGCCCGATTCCTTTTGCAGCTCGGATAGGTGCAGGTGATACGTCGAGGGCAGCACGGCCGCGACATAGCCGAACTTGTCTTCAAGCAACAGCGTCTTGGCCAGACGGTCGCCGGGGACATGCGCGGATTGCGCGGTTTCGGTGCTGGTGTGGGTATGCGGATGGCGGATCACCTCGTACAGGCAGCCTTTGCTGCGCAGGCAGCCGTCGAGGGTGCTGGAAATCGACATGGCGTCCTCCCGGTTGGTTGGCGGCCGGCGGCGAAGTTGCGATGGCCGCTACGTCAGGATAGGTCGGTTTGCGGCGCATGCACGGTGTTGCGTACAAAAGCAACGGGCCGCTCGTGTGAGCGGCCCGCGTGGGCTAGGCGATTTGCCGGATGCTGCTATCAGCGATCCCAACCGCGGTGCCAGCCGCGGTCGTGGCGCCATTCACGTTCGCGCCACTCGTGACGGCGCCATTCGCGCTCCCGCCAGTCGTCGCGGTCACGGTAGTAGCCACCATAGACCACCGGCGCCGGGGCGTAGACCGGTGCAGGGCGATAGACCACCGGGGGCGGTGCATAAACGGGCGCCGGGGCCACGTACACCGGTGCAGGCACGCCGAGCGACACGCCGACATCCACATGCGCCAGCGCCGCCGTCGAGGCGCACAGCGCGGCGCCACCCAGAACGAATGCGAGCAGTGTGCGTTTCATGATGCTTCTCCTTCGGTTGCGAGGCCGGGGCGGGATGCCGTCGACTTCGTGTATCAAGTTCGTGAAGCCATTCTATGAACGATGGGGCGCGTCAGGTGATACGCAAATCCTACGGGTGTAACGGAAAGTAAAACGCCCCACCGGGCAAGATGCTGGTGGGGCGTGGTATTCGGCGTGAGCTCGTTGCTCAGCCTTGCGCAGGCTCCCAGGCCGCACGCTGCTCGGGTGACGACCACACCGCCAGATGCAGCGCCGACAACGAGAACGGATCCGACAGCAGCACCAGCTTTTGCTTGCCTGTGAGTTTGTCGGGCCCGACTTCGAGCGCGTGACGTACATGCGCCTCCCGCACGGCCAGCAGACGCTTGTCGTGCGGAAAGCGCGCTGTGCCGATCGCGCACATCAACGCGTTGGTGACGGGGTCTACCACGGCCTGCCGGAAGTCCGGCATCGGCGGCGCATTACGCAGATGCTTGCGCGTGGCACGCAACTCGCGCGGCGGGCGCACTTCCTCGGGGATCATGAACAGCCGCAGGCGACGCGTGCGTCGGCCCAGACTCACGCGGCTAGAGAGCACCGACAGTGGAATCGACACGATCAGCGCGCCCACCACCGGCGAGAGCCACCACAGGAAGCTCGGGTTCAGCCAATACACGATCGCGGCCCAGACGATGCCGATCACGGTATGCAGGCCATGACGGCGCACGGCATCGCCCCAATGCGTCTGCGCATCTTCACGCGGCGGCGACTTCCAGTGCACCTTCCAGCCAAGGAACGCGGCCGTCACGAAGCGCGTGTGGAACAGCATGCGCACCGGCGCGGCCAACACCGAGAACGCCGCCTCGATCGCCATCGACAGCGCCAGATGGATGGCCCCGCCAAAGCGCTTCGGCCCTTGCGCCCACAGCACGAGCACGCTCAGGATCTTCGGCAGGAACAGCACGGTGGCGGTGGCCGAGAACAGCGCGGCAGCCTTCTCCGGATGCCACTCCGGCCAGATTGGGAAGATCTGGTGCGGCTGTGTGAAGTATTCGGGCGCGATCAGCGTGTGCTTGGCCAGCAGCGCCGTCGACAGCAACAGGAACAGGAACCACAGCGGCGCCGACAGATAGGCCATTACGCCCGTGATGAACACCGCGCGGTGCACGCGATGGAAACCCGGCGCGCCAAACAGGCGGAAGTTCATCAGGTTGCCGTGGCACCACCGGCGGTCGCGGCCCAGCTCGTCGAGCAGGTTGGGCGGCATCTCTTCGTAGCTGCCGTCGAGGTCGTAGGCGATCCACACGGCCCAGCCGGCGCGGCGCATCAGCGCGGCTTCGACAAAGTCGTGCGACATGATTTCGCCCGACAGCGAGCCCTTGCCCGGAATCGGCGCCAACGCGCAGTGCTTGATGAACGGGTCCAGCCGGATGATCGCGTTGTGGCCCCAATAGTGCGATTCGCCCAGCTGCCAGTAGTGCAGGCCGGCGGTGAACAGCGGGCCATACACGCGCGTGGCGAACTGCTGGATGCGCGCATACAGCGTGTCGCGGCCAGCGGCGCGCGGCGCGGTCTGGATGATGCCGGCAGAAGGTGCCCCCTCCATCAGCTGCACCAGGCGCGTCAGGCAATCGCCGCTCATCACGCTGTCGGCGTCGAGCACGATCATGTAGCGGTATTTGCCGCCCCAGCGCCGGCAGAAATCGTCGATGTTGCCGCTCTTGCGCTTCACACGGTGACGGCGCCAGCGGTAGAAGATGCGGCCGAACCCGTCGAGCGCGCGGCAGATGTGCAGCCACGCATCGGCTTCTGCGGTGCGGATGTCGGGGTCGCCGGAGTCCGAAAGCACGAAGAAATCGAAGTGCTCCAGATGCCCCGTGCGCTGCAGCGACTCGTACGTTGCGCGCAGCCCGGCGAACACGCGCTGCACATCTTCATTGCAGATCGGCATGACGATGGCGGTGCGCGCATCGTCGGGGATCACCGCATCGGGCGCGGCGCGGCGCGAGATGACGAAGCGGTCCCCGTGGAAGGCCAGCAGCAGGAAGCCGGTGATGGCCGTCCAGAAACCCGCCGACACCCAGCAGAACAGCACCGCAAACAGCACGATGATGATGGCTTCGAGCCAGTCGGCGCCGTGGTACGGCAGCACCGTGCTCATCGCCCAGGTGGCGGCGACGGTCTGGGCGATCATCAGCGCGAGCAGCGTCAGGCGACGGCGCGCGCCGACAAAGCGCCAGATGCCTTTGGGATCGGGCGAGTCGGGCGCTTCGTATGGCACCGGCGCCTTGCCGCCATGCATCCAGCGATCGATGGCCTTGCGCGCGCGCCAGATCGGCCCGAGCACCCACGGCCACGGCACCATCGAGCGACGTGCCGGCGTGGGGCCGGTATCCAGATGGATGCGGCCTTCGCTGTCGTGTTCGAGCGGCGGTGCCGGCTCGGTGGCGGGCTCGGTCGATGCGGCATCGGCGCGCGTGGTGCCGTAGGCGGCATCCAGGCGCGACCCGACCGATGCGTAGGCCGGTGCGTTGGCTTGGAGCGAAGTCGTCTGTGCCGGGTCGAGCTTGGCCAGCGCGCGATGCAGCTTCGCGAGTGCCGCAGCATCGTCGTCGCCGGCCGCAATGCCCGCATCGCGTAGCAGCGCGGCACGTGCGTTGGCCGCCAGCGGCAGCGCTTCAAGATAACGATCGGCGACGGACTGCGCCGTCGCCATGGCAGCGCCTGCGGCGCCGCCGGTCTGGGCCGTCGTCACGTTCAGCCCGGAGGTAGCAGGTAGCTCCACGTCTCAGAAAGTCCGGTGCCGCGGCTGCGCAGGTAGCCGCGCAGTTCGACGGGTTTGTCGTCGTCGACCCGCTTGAGGCGCACGGTCACGCGCCAGCCGCCGGTCGCGGTGTTGGGTTGGCCGAAGATCGATTCGATCTTGCCGTTGGCGTCCGCCGAGAACACCGGCTCGACCGGTGCATTGGGCGGCAGCTTGGACAGCGCCGGGCCTTCAAAGTCGACCACGAAGGCGATCGTGTCGTCAGGCTTGCGCTCGTCGGGGCGCTTGGTCGTCCAGCCATGCGAGCGGCGCGTCTGCGTGACCCACGCCAGCGCCGGCTTCTTGTCGCCGTCCTTCTGCCAGAGCAGGTGGTATTCGAGGTTGAACGGCTGCTGCGGCTTGGGCGGGTTCTCGGGCACCCAGTAGGCGACCACGTTGTCGTTGGTCTCGTCGGGCGTTGGGATCTGTACCAGCTCCACGCGGCCCGCGCCCCATCTGCCGACAGGCTCGACCCAGGCGCTCGGGCGCTGTTCGTAGCGGTCGCCGATCTCCTGGTAGCTCGAGAAGGCGCGGTCGCGCTGCATCAGGCCGAAGCCGCCCGGGTTGGTGGTGGCAAACGAGCTGACCAGCAGGCGTTTCGGGTTCGTCAGCGGACGCCAGATCCATTCACCCGTGCCCGAAAGCACCGACAGGCCGTCGGAGTCATGCACTTCGGGGCGGAAGTCCAGCGCGGACGCCGGCTGGTTTTCGCCGAAGAAGAACATGCTGGTGAGCGGGGCGAACGCCAGCTTGCTCACGTTCTCGCGCATGTAGAGCTGCGCCTTCACGTCGACCGCTGTATCGGAGCCCGGCTTGACGATGAAGCGATAGGCGCCCGTGGCACGGCGCGAGTTGAGCAGCGCGTAGATCGTCAGCTCCTTCGCGTTGGCGGCGGGGCGCTCGATCCAGAAATCGGTGAAGCGGGGGAATTCCTCGCCCGAGTTGAGCGCGGTGTCGATGGCCAAGCCGCGCGCGGAGAGGCCGTAGACCTGCCCCTTGCCGATGCCGCGGAAGTACGACGCGCCCAGGAAGACGATGACCTCGTCCTTGTACTTGGGCGTGTTCATTGGGTAATGCACGCGGAAGCCGGCAAAGCCGAGCTTCTGCAACTGCTTCGGGTCGAGTTTGACGGGGCCGTAGTCGAACAGGCGCGGATCGAAGCGGATTTCGCGCACGCCGGCGGGCGACACCTCGCTGATCTTCACGGGCTGGTCGTAGTACGAGCCTTCGTGGAAGAAGCCGAGCTCGAACGGCAGCTTGTCTTTACGCCAGTAAGCCTGATCAGACTTGAAGCGGATTTCGCGGTACTGGTCGTAGCGCAACTCGCGCAGTTCGCGCGGCAGGGTATTGGCGGGCGCCTGGTACGGCTTGGCGGCCAGTTGCTTGGCGCGGGCGGCCACGTCGTTGAAGCCGAAGGCCAGCGCAGCATGCGCCGACGCCAGCGCCAGCAAGCCCACGGCCAGCCGTGCATAGCCGGCGACCGAGCGGGTGCGTGCAGCACGCGCGGTTGCCGGAAAGCGGGGGGAAACAGCGGAGGGAATGTTCAAAATGAGATCGCGTCTAGCGGCGGGCCCGAGGAACGTGACGCTTAGGGGCCTGCCGGTCATTCGTCTGTGCCGCCGGGGATTTTACCCGCCCGACCTTTGCGAGATCAAAACCGGCAACATTTTGATAACGTTTCCTGCCGCCTTGCGCAAATAACTGCGTCAAATGGCGTGTAACGTTGTCATTTTTGGCCCCCTCAGCTGTTCGGTTGAGGGGAACGCACGCGGCTGCGGGCCGGTCAGAACCGCTTTCGGGGTGCCGGCATTCGGGCATGGCACACTCTCGGCTCTTTCCTCCATGGAGTTCGCATGACCTGCTGGACGCGACGCGCTACCACGATCGCTATGCTTGCCTTTGCCTCTTCGACCTCGTTGCTGGCGCCGGTGGCGTTTGCCGCACCTGCTGCCAAGAAGGAGGCGCCCAAGGCGGCTGCCGAGAAAACCGTGCGCGACCCGGGGGATGTGGCGGTGCTGCTCGATGCCTTCCCGCTCGGCAAGCCGCTGCCCAAGCTGCCCTCGTGTGAAGACGTGCGCACGGCCGGCGGCAAGGATGTCTCTGAATACTGCTCCGACCCGCTCGAATCGCACGGCCGCACCCGCTCGTTGGGGGTGCCGTCGGCCAAGCGGCCTCAATTGATGGACGGCCCGCAGGCGGTGCTGCTGATCGACCAGGGCAATGTCGCCGGCTTCTTTGTGCCCACGCGCGGCGTCGACACGGAGCAGCGCATTTTCCAGGCGCTGTCTGACCGCTACGGCAAGCCGGCGCAAGAGGGCAAGGCGCCGCTCAAGCTCAAGTCCGGCAAGACGGTGGATTCGCTGCGTGCGCGCTGGGCAGGCCACCAGACCATTGTGACGATGTACGCCATTCCCGAAGAGCCGCAGAACGGCACGGTCGAATTTCTCTGGGCGCCGCGCGCCGGTGCCGTGATGTCTGAGATGCGCGCGGAAGTGGATCCGGATGCGCCCAAGCCGGCGTCCGGTGTGGCGGCTTCTGCGCCTGCCGCGGCAGCGAGCGCTGCGCAAGCGAAGCCGACGACACGCCAGTGAGGTTACGTACACCCGTTCGTAGCCTTCCGTTACAACCCTTACACCCGCATGACCCCGGCGTCGCCCGCCGGGGCATATAACGTTCGCATGGCCTCACTGGAGGGGCCGAAGGACGCTAATCATGAAAATCGTGGCTCTGGCCTCGCTTCTTGCACTGTCGGCCGCGACGCTTGGGGGTTGTGCTGTGTATCCGGCACCGGTGGCGGTCGCGCCTGCGCCGGTTTATGCGGCACCGGCCTATCCGGCTTACTACGGTGGTTACGGCTACTGGGGACCGTCGGTGTACTTCAACTACCACGGCGGACGCCGCTGATCAGCCCCTTGCCGACGTTAATCCGCTGAACGTAGGCCTGGCCAGCCCGGCGCCAGCGTCTGCGGCAGGCCCAGCAGGTCGAGCACGCGCCCGACCGTGTGATCGACCAGGTCGTCGATGGTCTTGGGGCGCTGATAGAAGCCCGGCACGGGCGGGAAGACGATGCCGCCCATTTCCGTAACGGCCGTCATGTTGCGCAGGTGCGCCAGATTCAGCGGTGTTTCACGCACCATCAGGACGAGCCGGCGGCGCTCCTTGAGCGTGACGTCGGCGGCGCGCGCGATGAGGTTGTCCGACAGACCGTGCGCCACGGCCGCCAGCGTCTTCATCGAACACGGCGCCACCACCATGGCTTCGGCCGCAAATGAACCGCTGGCAATGGTCGCGCCGATGTCGCGCACGTTGTGCACCACGTGCGCCAGCGCTTCCACCTCTTCGCGTGCCATGTGCAGCTCGTGCTGCACGTTCATCAGCCCTGCCGGCGACATCAGCAGGTGCGATTCCACCCCCGCCGATTCACGCAGCTCCTGCAGAACCTGCAGCAGCCGCACGCCATAGATCGCCCCCGATGCTCCCGTGATCGCCACAATGATGCGGCGTACACGCTGCGATTCGGGCATGGTGGTCGAAGGGGAGGTCACGCTGAAATGAGAACGCGTTTGGCGCGCAGCAATCAGGCAGCCAGCAGCGGCTGCAGTTCGCCGCTCTGGTACATCTCCATCATGATGTCCGAGCCGCCGATGAACTCGCCCTTGACGTAGAGCTGCGGAATGGTCGGCCAGTTGGCGTATTCCTTGATGCCCTGGCGGATTTCCTCGTCTTCCAGCACGTTGACGGTGTGCGGCTTGTCCACACCGCAGGCCTTCAGGATCTGGATGGCACGGCCCGAAAAGCCGCACATCGGGAATTGCGCCGTACCCTTCATGAAGAGGACGACGGGGTGGCCTTTGACGATCTGGTCGATCTTTTCGTGCGTGGTGCTCATGGGGAGACTCGATTTGGTGAAGGGCTGCAGCTGGGTTCCCGAGCTGACATCCACATTGGAAAACCTGTCTATTTTAGCGAGGAACGCTCGCCGGCGTTTTGAACCAGCCATTGCCCGCCGCTGCAGCGGTCGTTGCCGGCCAGATCCTGCGCGGTGAAGACGTCGGCGAAACCGGCATTCGCCAGCAGGGCGCGTACGGCTTCGCCCTGATCGTAGCCATGTTCGAGCAGCAGCCAACCGCCCGCTGCCAGCCGTGCGGACGCACCCGCAACGATGCTGCGCAGATGGCGCAGGCCGTCGTCGTGATCCGTGAGGGCGCTGGCGGGCTCAAACCGCAAATCGCCCTGGCCGAGATGCGCATCCGCCGCAGCGATGTACGGCGGGTTGCTGGCGATCAGGTCGAAGACGGGCGGCACATCGGCTTCCGCGAGTGCGCCGTACCAGTCGCCCAGCGCGGCATGCAGGTTGGCGGCGCCCAGCGTCTGGGCATTCTCCATGGCCACCGCCAGCGCATCGGCGGAGGCATCGGTGGCCCATACGCGTGCGTCGGGGCGCGCCAGCGCGATGGTGATGGCGATGATGCCGCTGCCGGTGCCCATGTCCAGCACGGTAGGCGCGTCGCGCTCTTCGAGGCGATCCAGCACCTGTTCGACCAGCAATTCGGTGTCCGGGCGCGGGATCAGCACAGCCGGCGTCACCTTGAACGTGCGGCCGAAAAATTCGCGCTCGCCCAGCAGATAGGCCATCGGTTCCCCAGCCAAGCGGCGCGTGGCAAGGTCGCTGATCTGCGCGCGTGCGGCTTCGTCGATGCCGTAGGTGTCTTGCGTGATGAGTTGCACGCGCGACAGGCCAGTCACGTGCGAGACCAGCATGCGTGCTTCGAGCGCGGGCAGGCCGGCGCGCGCGAGCGCCGCCAGTGCGTCGGCCACGCGAGCCAGGGTTTCGGGCGAAATGACGGGGGCAGACGACACGGCAACAGACCAGCGGCAAGGATCGGGCGCACAAAATAACACGGGCCCGGCCGATGTGGCACGGGCCCGCGAGCGGGTCGGAGCAGGGGGCGCTTATTGCTTGTTGGCGGCGTCCTTGACCTTGTCGGCGGTGGCCTTGGCGGCATCGGCCGTCTTGTCGGCGGCTTGCTTGGCGGCATCCTTCGCCTGCGAGAGTGCGCCCGACGCGGAAACCTGCGCATCCGATGCAGCCTGCGAGAGTTCGACCTTGGCGGCGTCGGCGGCCTTGCTCACGGCGGTGCCGGCGTTGTCGACAGCCTGCTTGGCGGCGTCCTTCGATTGCTCCATCGCGCTCTTCGCGGCCTGGTCGGTGGCTTCGTCCTTTTTGCCGCAGGCGGCCAGGCCAAGAGCGAGGGTGGTAGCGACAGTGATGGCCAGCAGTTGGGTACGCATTGCGATTCTCCTAATCGTCGTGGTGGTTGCCGCGCCTGTCTGGAATAGGGTGCCACCGGATGCGACCAGCGGCGCACTTGGCGCGATCGAAATCGATTATAGGAACGGGAGGCCGACGCGCCACCGCGCAAAGCTGTATCAAACGCAAGCGGATGTTACGAGGCCGGCCCTTTTTAACAATCGGGCGGCGTCAGGCGCAATCAGACGTCGTCGCCCAACGCGGCGAGCTGTTCCGCCTGATGCTCAGCAGCCAACGCGCCCACGAGCTCGTCCAGATCGCCGTCCATGATCGCGTCGATCTTGTACAGCGTCAGGTTGATGCGGTGATCGGTCACCCGGCCCTGCGGGAAGTTGTATGTGCGGATGCGGTCGGAGCGGTCGCCCGAGCCGATCAGGCTCTTGCGCGCGCTGGCTTCCTTGGCCTGCGCTTCGCGTTCCTGGCGGTCTTTCAGGCGCGCGGCCAGGACCTGCATGGCGCGGTCCTTGTTGCGGTGCTGGCTGCGGTCGTCCTGGCATTCCACCACCAGGCCGGTCGGCAGGTGGGTAATGCGCACGGCCGAATCCGTCTTGTTGATGTGCTGGCCGCCCGCGCCGGATGCCCGGAACGTATCGATGCGCAAATCCGCCGGGTTGATCTGGATGTCGGCCAGCGCATCGGCCTCGGGCATGATCGCCACCGTGCAGGCGGACGTATGGATGCGCCCCTGCGCCTCGGTGGCCGGCACGCGCTGCACGCGGTGGCCGCCCGATTCGAATTTCAGCCGCGAATACGCACCTTCGCCCACCAGCCGCGCGATCACTTCCTTATAGCCGCCCAGGTCCGACGGCGACTCGCTCACGATCTCCACCTGCCAGCGCTGGCGCTCGGCAAAGCGCGTGTACATGCGCAGCAGGTCGCCCGCGAAGAGCGCCGATTCATCGCCGCCCGTGCCGGCCCGGATTTCCACGAAGATGTTGCGATGGTCGTTGGGGTCCTTCGGCAGCAGCAGGCGCTGCAGGTCGCCTTCGAGCGCTTCCATGCGCTCGCGCGCGGCGCGGAGTTCGTCTTCGGCAAATGCCTTCATGTCCGGATCGGCCGCCAGTTCCTGCGCGGTGGCGATGTCTTCCTCCGCCTGCTTCCACGCGGCAAATTGCGCGACCACGGGCTCCAGCTCGGCATGTTCGCGTGTGAGCTTGCGGTATTGGTCGAGGTTGGCGGTGGCGTCTTCGCGTGCGAGCAGCGCGTTGATTTCGACGAGGCGCTCGGCCAGTTGGTCGAGCTTGGACAGCATGCTGGGCTTCATTCGGGGGACCGCAGAGGGAAACGCTGAAAGCGAGAGCGGCGCGCAGACGGTGCGCCGGAACATGCGCCGCGCAGGGGCGCAAGCGATGAAGCGCCGCTAGCGCTCGGAGTGGCTGGACTGGCGGAACAGCGCCGGCAACAGGTCGATGAGCTGCTCGCGGCCTTCGCCCTGCGCATGGTTCAGCGCGTGCGTCGGGCCGTGGAGGAATTTCTTGGTGAGCGCCTGTGACAGTGCTTCGAGCACCAGTGCCGGATCATCGCCGCGCGCGAGCATGCGCTGGGCGCGTTCCAGCTCGCCCTGGCGCAGCGTTTCAGCCTGCGCGTGCAGATCACGGATCACCGGAACCACGCTGCGCGCATCGAGCCAGTGCATGAAGTTCTGCACGCGCGTCTCGATGATGGCCTCGGCCTGCGCGACGGCCGCCTGCCGCAGTGCATTGCCCTCGCGCACGATGGCGCCCAGGTCGTCCACGGTGTAGAGGAACACGTCGGACAGGCGTGCGACTTCCGGTTCGATATCACGCGGCACGGCCAGGTCGACCATGAACATCGGGCGGTGGCGGCGCTGCTTGATGGCGCGCTCCACGGCACCCAGTCCGATGATGGGCAGCGTGCTGGCCGTGCACGAGACGACGATGTCGAACTCGGCCAGCTTGGTCGGCAGTTCGGCCAAGCGCACGGCGCGGGCGTTCAGGCCCTGGTTCGACAGCGCCTCGGCGAGCTTCTCGCCGCGCTCGAGCGTGCGGTTGGCGATGACGACCTCACGCGGCATTTGCGCGGCGAAGTGCGTGGCGCATAGCTCGATCATCTCGCCGGCGCCGATGAACAGCACTCGCTGCTGCGCGATCGATTCGAAGATGCGCTGCGCCAATCGCACGGCGGCGGCGGCCATCGATACGGAATGCGCGCCGATCTCAGTCGTGCCCCGCACTTCCTTGGCGACCGCAAAGGTGCGCTGGAACAGCTGATTCAGGTACGTGCCCAGGGCGCCCGCTTCGGTGGCGGTGCGCACGGCGTCTTTCATCTGGCCGAGGATCTGCGTTTCGCCCAGCACCATCGAATCGAGCCCGCTGGCCACGCGAAACGCATGGCGTACGGCCAGCGACTGGCCCAGCGAATACACATGGGGCGCGAGTTCGCTCGGGTCGATGTTGTGGTGGTGGGCCAGCCAGCGGATCGCGTGCTCGTGCGCGGTCTCTTCGGGCAGGTTGCCGTCGGTGGCGCAGTAGATCTCGGTGCGGTTGCAGGTGGACAGAATGGCCGCTTCGGCCGTGCTCTTGAGATGCGGCAGATGCTGGCGCAGCGTGCCCAGCGCGGGCCCCACTTGCTCGAGCGGAAACGCCACCTTCTCGCGCAGGGAAAGCGGCGCCGTGTGGTGGTTGATTCCGAGAGTCAGCAACTGCATGTGGGGCGGCCGGTTAGGGATGGATCGGCACGAATTTTGATCAACCCGAATTATAACGCCCGGCCTCCACGCCAGCAGGACACAGCGCAACCCCTGCGCGGCTTGCCCCGCAAATGTACGGTATGCGTCACGCAAAACAGGCGGCTGTGCCGTCTTTTTGAGCCCATGCGCGAGCGCCAAACGGTCGCGTCCCGAGTTCGGAGCGCGGCACGCGGACCTTTTGGCTCGGCAGGCCGAGCTCGGAGCCCGACACGCGGAGCCTTTTGCTCGGCAGGCCGAGCTCGGAGCTCGACACGCGGAGCCTTTTGCTTGGCAGGCCGAGCTCGGAGCTCGACACACGGCGCTTTTTGCTCGGCAGGCCGAGCTCGGAGCTCGACACACGGAGCCTTTTGCTCGGCAAGCCGAGCTCGGAGCTCGACACACGGAGCCTTTTGCTCGGCAAGCCGAGCTCGGAGCTCGACACACGGCGCTTTTTGCTCGGCAGGCCGAGCTCGGAGCTCGACACACGGTGCTTTTTGCTCGGCAAGCCGAGCTCGGAGCTCGACACACGGTGCTTTCTGCTCGGAAGGCGGAGTTCAGAGCTCGACATCCGGCGCTTTCTACCTGGCGGTCGGGGCTCGGCGTCCCGGGCGTGGCCTTCCGCGCCGTCCTGCGCTAAGGTACGCGTCCAATTGAATCGGAATCGGCATCGCCCACGGCAACGCGGGCAACGGAGAACAGGCAATGGGGTGGATCGGGCCGCTGTGGATCGGGCTGGCGGTGGGTGTGGCGGCGCGTTGGCTGCATCCGGCGGGCGGGCGCCTGGGCTGGCTGGCAGCGCTGCTGTCGGGCGCCATCGGGGCGTTGATCGGCTACTACGGCGGTCAGTTCCTCCACCTGTATGCCGACGGCCAGATCATGGCGTGGACGGCCGCAGTGGTGGGCGCCATGCTGCTGCCCGCCGCCTGGGGCCTGCTGCGCCGCTAGGCCGAGTGTCCCTGACTGTGCCCCTGACCGTGCCCCTGCGGCATTCTGGCGCGCTCAGCCGGCGCTCACGCCGGAGGTCCGCTCATCGCGCGCGGCCTGGTAGCTGGTCAGCAGCGTTTCCAGCCGCTTGAAGTCCACCGGCTTGGTCAGGTGATCGGTAAAGCCCGCCTGGCGGCAGCGGGCGATGTCGTCTTCCATGCCGTAGCCCGTGATGGCGATTGACGGCGCGGCCTGCCGTTCGCCAAACACGTGCACCACATCCAGGCCGCTGCCGTCCGGCAGGCCGATATCGCTGATCAGCAGATCGAACGTTCCCGACTCGGCGGCTTGCATCGCCGTGCGCGCGCCGTTGGCGACCGTGACGGTGTGGCCCAGGATCTGCAGCATCTGTGACATGGCTTCGGCGGTATCAGCGTTGTCTTCCACCAGCAGCACATGCAGGCCCCCTCTGTGCTGTATGCGCGGCATGGGCGAGGGGGGCGGCGTCTCGGGCTGTGCCATCTCGGTGGCCAGCGGCAAGGTGAGCGTGAAGGTGGCGCCCTGGTGGCGGCCTGCGCTCTCGGCGATGAGCGACCCTTCGTGCTTCTGCACCAGTGCATAGGCAATCGCCAGGCCCAGCCCAAGCCCCCCAAAGCGTTGTGTGATGGATTCGTCAGCCTGTTCGAACGCCGAGAAGATGCGCGGCAGCGCGTCGGGTTCGATACCGATGCCGTTGTCCTTCACGGCCACCGCCACGGTGGCGGGGTTCGGGTTCCAGACGTGCACCTCGATGGCGCCGCCCTCGGGCGTGAATTTGACTGCGTTGCGCACCAGGTTCCAGATCACTTGCTGGATGCGCGCGCCGTCGGCCAACAGCCGGCTGCGGCCCGCCTCGAAACGGGTCTTGAGCGCGAGACGCTTGATCTGCATGTCGCTGCGCGACATCTCCAGCGTGCTCTCCAGCAGCGGATACAGGTCGACCGGCGCAAAGCTCACCGCCAGCTTGCCCCGCGCAATGCCGGTGATGTCGAGCAGGTCATCGATCAGGCGGGCTTCCAGTTCGGCATTGCGGCGCACGACCTCCAGCTGCGCGACCACGTAGGGCGGCAGGTCCTGGCGCAGTTCCAGCAGGTGGACGGCGGTCAGGATGGGGGTGAGCGGGGTGCGCAGTTCGTGCGAGAGCACGGCGAGGAAGTGGTCCTTGGCGTGGTTGGCCGTTTCGGCCTCTTCCTTGGCGCGGCGCAGGGCATCGGCGGCTATGCGTTCCTCGGTGGCGTCGCGCACGATCTTGGAGAAGCCGATCAACTGCCCCGCCTCGTTGTGGATGGCGGTGACGACGCTCGATGCATAGAACGGTGTGCCGTCCTTGCGTAGCATCCAGCGGTCGTCGGTCAGGCTGCCTTCGCGGCGCACGCGTTCGAGCTTGCGCTGGAAGTCGCCGGCTTCGCGCGCGGCCTGCGGGTACAGGATCTCGGCCGATTTGCCGAGGATGTCGTCGCGGCCATACCCCAGGATGCTGTGCGACGCTGCATTCCAGGTGCGTACGATGCCCTGCGGGTCGAGCGAGAGCACGGCGTGCTCCTTGAGCGCGTTGATCAGCAGGCGGAAGTGCGTTTCCGTTTCACGCAGTGCGGCTTCGGCGGCAATGCGCTGGCGGCGTTCGGCGGCTTCGGCCAGCGCGCGCAGCAGCACCACGGGCAGGCGCTGCAGGCGCTGCTTGATGACGTAGTCAGTGGCGCCGCGCTTGAGCATGTCCACCGCGTGCTCCTCGCCCAGCGCACCTGACACGAAGATGAACGGCGTCTGCGGCGCCATGCGGCGCGCGATGTCGAGCGCCTCCGCCCCGGTGAACTGCGGCAGCATGTAATCGGCCAGGATGGCGTCGAAGGTGTGCGCGTTGAGCTGGGCGATGAAGTCGGTTTCGTTGTCGACGAGGGTGGTGTCGGCGGGCAGGTTGGCGGTTTCAAGCCGCGCGCGCGTCAGCTCCGCATCGAGCAGATTGTCTTCGACCAGCAGCAGTTGCAGATTGGGCATGGGGACGGTGGCTCCGAAGGGCGCGACTAGCTGGTCGTCTGCAGGGCCCGGCGTGCCCGCGTCGACCCTGGCGGCGGTTCGTTCAGCACCGCCCAGAACACGCCCAGATCGGCTATCGCGTCGACAAACGCGTGGAACTCCACCGGCTTGACCACATAGGCGTTGACGCCCAGGGCATAGCTGCGCAGCAGGTCGGTTTCTTCGCGCGACGAGGTGAGCATGACCACCGGCAGGCTCTTGAGCGTGGGCGTGGCGCGAATCTCGGCCAGCACCTCCAATCCATCGACCTTGGGCAGCTTCAGATCGAGCAGCACCACCGCCGGGTTGCCCGGCACACGCTGCGCGTAGAGGTTGCGCGCGTGCAGGTAGTCCAGCGCTTCGGCGCCGTCGCGGGTGACGACCACATCGTTGGCAAGCTGGCTGCGCTCCAGCGCCAGCAGGGTCAGCTCGAGGTCGTTCGGGTTGTCTTCAACGAGCAGGATGGGTTTGAGCATGGTGACAATGGGCGTGGACATGACGATCACGCATCGCGGGTGGCGGGGGTACCGGCCCCGGCCGCGGATGCCTCTAGCGGGTCGGGCATGCGCGGCAGCGCGAAGTAGAACGTCGCGCCGTGGTCGAGCTTGCCTTCGGCCCAGGTGCGGCCGCCATGGCGATCGATGATGCGCCGGACATTGGCCAGGCCGATGCCGGTGCCCTCGAATTCGTCCATGCGATGCAGCCGCTGGAACACCCCGAACAGCTTGTTCACGTACTCCATCGAGAAGCCCACGCCGTTGTCGGCAATGCGCACGATGGTTTCGGTGTCGGTCTGTTCGGCGTGGATCTGGATGCGCGCCGGATTCCGGTCGCGCGTGTACTTGACCGCATTGGAGAGCAGGTTGCGTACCGCCAGTAGCAGGAAGGTCGGGTCGGCGCGCACCACCGGTAGCGCGGCGATGTTCCATTCGATGTGGCGACGCCCCTGGTCGGTCGTCAGCTCGCGCACGATGCCGCGCACGAGCTGGGTGAGGTCGACGTCGGCCAGGTGCAGCGCGCCGCGGCCCATCTGCGAGAAGGTCAGCAGATCGTCCACCAGCTTGCCGGCAAAGCGCGACGATTCCGAGATCGTCTGCAGGAAGTGCCGCCCGCGCGCCGAGACGTGATCGCCTTCCATCTCGTCGAGCAGTTCGGCATACCCGGCGATATGCCGCAGCGGCGCGCGCAAGTCGTGCGAGACGGAATACGAAAATGCCTCCAGCTCGTGATTGGCGCGGCGCAATTCGCTGGTCAGCTCCGCTGCCTCTTCGGCGCGGCGCAGCACGATGTTGAGCACGGCGTAGCGGAATTCCGCGGCGGTTTCCACTTCGCTTGTCCGCCATGGGCGTGATGTGTGCGCGATGTGCTCGTGCCAGTGGCGCGTGCGGCCGAGCACGGTGGTTGTGTCCTGCTGGCTGGCCAGGCCGGGCGCGTCGCCGGCCCAGCCCACGGTGTGCGGCGTTTCGGGGCGGAACCACAGCACGTAGTGCCGATGCAGCTGCGAGACCTGCACTGCCAGCAGGCCGGTGGCCTGGGGCAGCAGCGCCGCGCCGTCGGGGTAGACGGCGGCCAGGCGGTCGGTGTGGAAAACCTCGCCGGGGCGCTCGTCGGCCAGCCATTCGGTCAGGCGCAGGATGCTCTCGGCGTCGGGCGCCGCACCGATGCGCACGCAATCGTCCTGGCGCACGATGGCCGCGCCGCTGGCCGAGGCGAAGCGCAGCAGATCGGCCGGCTGTTCGAGCAGGCCGTCGAGGAAGTGGTCGCGATCGGCCATCGCCGCCAAGAGGCGCACGAGGATGCGGCGCAACTCCAGCCGGTGGGCAATCTCGGCGCGGTCTTCCTTGGCTTCGATCTGCAGCGACAGGATCTGCGCCAGGTGCTCGCACGCCGTGCGTACCTCGAACGACAGCGAGCAGGGCGTGGCGTGGTGGCACGCCACCAGCCCCCACAACTCCCCGCGCACGGTGAGCGCCAGCGTGAGCGAGGCCATCGCGCCCATGCGGCGCATGGTTTCGCGCTGGGCATCGGAGGCCGCGCGCAAGGCCGCATACGACAGATCGGTCACGCGCCCCGTGGCGGGATGCTGCGGCGGCACCAGGCCGACGGGCGTGCTGTCGATATCCGCCACCAGGCGCAACGGGTTGCGGCTGTACAGGCTGCGCAGCACCGGCGTCAGGCTGGCGCCGGGCAGGTGGGTGCCGAACAGCGTGTCGTAGGCCGTGTCGCGCGCCTCGGCCAGCGCACGCAGGGAGCCATCGGTGTCGATCCGGTAGACGGTCACGCGGCCAAATTGGGTCAGGCGGCGGACTTCGCGCGCGGCCAGGTCGGTCAGCGTGTCAATGCTGCTCACCGCCTGCAGGCTGCCGACGAAGGTGCGCACCAGGGGGTACATCGATGCGAAGGCGCCATCGGCGGCGTGCACGGCGGGTTCGAGTTCGAGGATCAGCACGCCCCGGTGCCGGTGCACAACGGCGTCAAGGGCGTGGCCTTGCGGCGTGTGCAGCGTGCCGAAGTACAGCGGGTGGTCGTCCACGCTCTGCGTCGCCAGGGCACGCTCCAGCGCCGCGCGCCCGACCGCGCCGATCACGCGGTCGACCGGCGCCTGCAGTGCGGCGGCGAGCGGCGTGCCCAGCGCGGCTTCCAGGTTTTCACTGGCCTGGTCGATGCGCAGTCCAGGCTCGGACAGGCACAGCAGCACGCCGCGCGATTGGATGGCGGCCTCGGTGGCTGTGTCAGGGCCGACGCCTGGCGCGGCGTGGGTGTCGGCGAGAAAGGGCGGATGCGAACTCATGGCTAGACAAAGAGAGGCGCTACGCCGTTGGCGGCATGCCGTACCTCGGCTGGGTAGTCAACCCATCCTTTCCTGCCGCAGCAATCGCCATGCCTGAGGGGATCGCGCTGGCGTCACCGCAACTGTGGGGGCCGTGCCAGCCGCTGCCCTATCCCCGCCGCGTGTAAAAAGTGACGGATAGACATTGCAAGCTTGTAACGCCTACCCGTACCCGGGTCGCTCCGCGTTTTGTTGCGATAAGTGCAGGAGTATCATCAGCGCCTTGCTCACACCACTCGCAGGGAAGATTCAACTATGTCGATGAAGCGTCTCATGGCTGCAGTCGCTGTCCTGACCACCTTTGCCATGGCGCCGGGCGGCGCGTCGGCGGAGCCCACCTACACCGTGGGCGCGGGCGGCACGTATCGCCCGTTCGAGTTCGAAACGCCGCAGAAGGAACTGACGGGCTTCGACATCGATCTGATCAAGGCGATCGGCAAGGCTGGCGGCTTCAACGTCAAGCTGGTCAGCACGCCGTGGGAAGGCATCTTTGCCACGCTCAACCAGGGTGACCGCGACATCATCGTTTCCGGCATCACCATCACTGACCAGCGCAAGCAGATGGTCGATTTTTCGGCGCCGTACTTTCCGGCCGGCCAGGTGATCATCACCGCGCCGAATGCCAAGATCGCGAGCCTGGCAGACCTCAAGAAGCGCCAGGTCGGCGTGGTGGCATCCAGCGCCGGTGACACCGCCGTCTCGGAAGAACTCGGCCGCACGAGCTCGGCCATCAAGCGCTTCGACAACACGCCGCTGATGCTCGAAGAGCTGTATCGCGGCGGTGTCGACGCGGCCGTGGGCGATGTGGGCGTGATCAAGTTCTACGTCAAGAGCCACCCGGAAAAGCCGTTCAGCCTCGTCTCCGACGCGAAGTTCAAGCCGCAGTACTTCGGCATCGCGGTCAAGAAGGGCAACAAGGTCGTGCTCGACCAGATCAACACCGGCCTGAAGAAGGTTGTGGCCGACGGCACTTACGCCAAGATCTACAAGCACTGGTTCGACGACAACGTGCCCACGCTACCCCAACAATAAGCAGCAGTCAGCGCGATTGCGCCGCCACGCGTTTCTCCCGGAGCCGGCACTGCCGGCTCGTTTCATTCTGTTGCTCCAATAAAAAAAGGTGGTCCCCATGGGTGGGTTCCAGTGGAACATCATTGGCGAGTATCTGCCGCTCTTCGTCGAGGGCACGCTGATGACGCTCAAGTGCACGGTGATCTGCGTGATCGCCGGCACCTTGCTCGGGCTGGTGCTCGGCGTTGGCCGGCTCGCCGAGGCGCGTCACGGCTTTTACAAGTACTTCCTGCGCTATGCGGTGCAGTATCCGGTGCGCTTTTACGTCAGCTTCTTTCGCGGCACGCCGCTGTTCGTGCAGATTCTGCTGATCCACTTTGCGCTGATGCCGGTGCTGATCAACCCCGCGGATGGCTGGCTCATCAGCGGTGAACTCGCGCGCGAGGTCCGGCAGCAATACGGCGCGTTCACGTCGGCGGTGCTGGCCATCTCGCTGAATGCGGGCGCGTATGTGTCGGAAATCTTCCGCGCCGGCATCCAGTCGATCGATCGCGGCCAGGCCGAGGCGGCACGCTCGCTGGGCATGACCTACATGGAGACGCTGCGCCGCGTGGTGCTGCCGCAGGCGTTTCGCCGCATGCTGCCGCCGCTGGGCAACAACGCCATCGCCATCGTCAAGGATTCGTCGCTGGCCTCGGCCATCGGCCTGGCGGAACTCGCCTATGCCGCACGCACCGTGTCGGGTGCGTATGCGCGCTACTGGGAGCCGTATCTGACAATCTCGCTCATCTACTGGGCAATCACGCTGGTCTTGTCGGCCGGGGTTCAATATCTGGAAGCGAGGTACGGCAAGAATGATCGTCGTTAACAACCTGCAGAAGCAGTACGGCAATACGAACGTGCTGCGCGGCATCACCTGCCGCATCGAAGAGCGCGAAGTGGTGTGCGTGATCGGCCCGTCGGGCTCGGGCAAGAGCACGTTCCTGCGCTGCCTGAACGGGCTGGAAACCGTTTCGGGCGGCGAGGTACTGGTCAACGGCTTTCATGTGGAAGACCCGAAGACCGACCTGAACAAGATGCGCGCCAGCGTGGGCATGGTGTTCCAGCGCTTCAACCTGTTCGCGCACATGTCGGTGCTCGACAACCTGGTGCTCGCGCCGATGCAGGTGCGCCGCATGAAGCGCGACGAGGCCGTCACGGTGGCCGAGCAACTGCTGCGCAAGGTCGGCCTGCTCGACAAGATCGATGCACACCCGAGCCAGCTCTCGGGTGGTCAGCAGCAGCGCGTGGCGATTGCCCGCGCGCTGGCGATGTCGCCGACCGTGATGCTCTTCGACGAACCCACCTCTGCGCTGGACCCGGAACTCGTCGGCGAAGTGCTGGAGGTGATGAAGTCGCTGGCCGAAGAGGGCATGACGATGGTGGTCGTCACGCACGAAATGGCGTTCGCGCGGGAAGTATCGGACCGCGTGTTCTTCATCGACCAGGGCGTGATCATGGAAGAGGGCGCGCCGGAGCAGATCTTCTCTGCGCCAAAGCACGAACGTACGCGCGAGTTTCTGCGCAAGGTGCTGTAGGGGCGATCCGATGGAAGCGAACGTGAGCGCATCAACGGCGGACGCCGGTATTCCGGCGTCGCATCCCGCGCAGACCTCGGCCTACGCCTGGAAAGCGTTGGCCGGCTCGACCATCGGCTACGCGATGGACGGCTTCGATCTGCTGATCCTGGGCTTCATGCTGCCGGCGATTAGCGCGGCGCTGGCCCTGACGCCGAGCCAGTCCGGCGCCCTGGTGACCTGGACGCTGATCGGCGCCGTGGCTGGCGGCATCGTGTTCGGCGCGTTGAGCGATGTGTATGGCCGCGTGCGTGTGCTCACCTGGACCATCGTGCTGTTTGCCGTGTTCACGGGCCTGTGCGCATTCGCCCAAGGCTTCAGCGATCTGCTGGTCTATCGCACCATCGCCGGGATCGGCCTGGGCGGCGAATTCGGGATCGGCATGGCGCTGGCGGCCGAGGCGTGGCCGGCGCACAAGCGGGCGCGGGTGTCTTCGTATGTGGCGCTGGGTTGGCAGTCGGGTGTGCTGTTGGCTGCGTTGCTCACGCCGATGCTGCTGCCCGTCATTGGCTGGCGCGGCATGTTCGTGCTGGGCATGGCGCCGGCGCTGGTGGCCTGGCTGGTGCGCAACAAGCTGCACGAGCCGGAAGTCTTCGTGCGCAACCGGGCTGCGGCGCGCCAGAAGTCCAATGCCTTCCGCTTGCTGGTCGCCGACGCGCGCACCACGCGCACCAGTGTCGGCATCGTCGTCCTCTGCGCCGTCCAGAACTTCGGCTACTACGGCATCATGATCTGGCTGCCCACCTATCTGGGCAAGACGCTGGGGTTCTCGCTCACCAAGTCTGCCGTGTGGACCTCGGTGACGGTGCTGGGCATGATGGCGGGCATCTGCGTGTTCGGCCATCTGGCTGACCGCATCGGGCGCAAGCCGACGTTCCTGATCTTCCAGGCGGGCGCCGTGGCGATGGTGCTGACCTATGCGCGGCTGACCGACCCGGTGACGATGCTGTGGGCCGGCGCGGTCATGGGCATGTTCGTCAACGGCATGATTGGCGGCTATGGTGCGCTGATCTCGGAGGCGTACCCGACGGCCGCCCGTGCCACCGCGCAGAACGTGCTGTTCAACATCGGCCGCGCCATCGGCGGGTTTGGGCCGGTGGCGATCGGCAGCCTGGCTTCGGCCTATTCGTTTCCGGTGGCGATTGCGCTGCTGGCCGGCATCTATGTGCTCGACATGCTGGCGACGTTCTTCCTCATCCCCGAGTTGAAGGGGGCGGAGCTGGACTGACGGCAGACCGTTGGCTTGCGCGTTGCCCATGAAAAAAGCCCCGCAGTGCGGGGCTTTTTCGTTGCGCTTGCCTGCTCAGACGTTGAACAGGAAGTGCAGCACATCGCCGTCCTTGACGATGTATTCCTTGCCTTCGGCGCGCATCTTGCCGGCTTCCTTGGCGCCTTGTTCACCCTTGAACTGGATGAAGTCGTCGTACGAAATCGTCTGGGCGCGGATGAAGCCGCGTTCAAAGTCCGTATGGATAGCCGCAGCCGCGCGTGGTGCCGTGTCGCCGATGTGGATCGTCCAGGCGCGTACTTCCTTCACGCCGGCGGTGAAGTACGTCTGCAGGCCGAGCAGCTTGAACGCTGCGCGGATCACGCGGTTCAGGCCCGGTTCTTCCATGCCGATGTCGGCCAGGAATTCGGCCTTGTCAGCGTCGTCCAGATCGGCGATTTCGGCTTCGATGGCGGCGCACACGGCCACCACCGGCGAATTCGTCTGCGCAGCGTAGGCGCGCACGGCGTCCAGGTGCGGGTTGTTCTCGAAGCCGTCTTCGCGCACGTTGGCCACGTACATGGTCGGCTTGGCGGTGATCAGGCACAGCGGCTTGAGCGTGGCCCATTCCTCGTCGGTCAGGTTCAGGCCGCGCACGGGCTTGGCTTCGTCCAGCACCTTTTGCGCCTTTTCCAGCACGGCGACCAGCTTGGCGGCTTCCTTGTCGTTGCCCGACTTGGCGGCCTTGGTGTAGCGCTGCAGTGCCTTTTCGACCGTACCCAGGTCAGCGAGGGCCAGCTCGGTGTTGATGACTTCGATGTCCGCAATCGGGTCGACCTTGCCGGCCACGTGGATCACGTTGTCATCTTCGAAGCAGCGCACGACGTGCGTGATGGCGTCCGTTTCGCGGATGTTGGCGAGGAACTGGTTGCCCAGGCCTTCACCCTTGGATGCGCCTGCCACCAAGCCAGCAATGTCGACGAACTCGACCACCGCGGGCAGCACGCGCTCGGGCTTGACGATCTCGGCCAGCGCGGCCAAGCGCGCATCCGGCACTTCCACCACGCCCACGTTGGGCTCGATCGTGCAGAACGGGTAGTTCTCGGCAGCGATGCCGGCTTTGGTCAGGGCATTGAACAGGGTCGACTTGCCGACGTTGGGCAGACCGACGATGCCGCATTGGAGGCTCATGGTGAAAAAGGCTCTAAATCAAGGGGTTGCGTGACGCTAGGGCAGGCGGCAGCACAGCGGAATGCGGGCTGTGCGCGTCGTTCACGGAAAGGCGTGATTGTAACCGCTTCGGTCGCGGTCTAGCCCTGGGATGCGGCCTCGGCGCGCTTGCGCTGCGTGCGGCTGGCCAGCACCAGGGCGATGCCGCCCAGGATGGCGGCAGACGCCGTGGCGAGGCGTGGCGTGAGCGGCTCGGCCAGGAACAGCACCGCGCCGAACGCCGCAATGGGTGGCACCGACAGTTGCACCGCCGCCGCGCGGATCGCCGTGAGCCCTTTGAGCGCCGCATACCAGATCACATAGCCGATGCCCGAGGTGAGCGCGCCGGAGGCCAGCGCCAGCGCGATGCCGGCCGGGCTGGCGTGGGCGCGGCCAACCAGCACCGCGCTCAAGGCGAGCGCCATGGGCGCGGCGCGCAGGAAGTTGCCGGCGGTGGCGCCCAGCGGATTATCGAGCCCGCGCCCACGCAGCGAATACACGCCCCAGGCCACGCCGGCGATGGTCATGAGCGCGGCGCCCAGCGGTGTCGGCGCAGTTACGCCGGGCGATACCAGATAGACGAGGCCGCCAAGCGCCAGCCCAAAGCCCGCCCAGCCGAGCAGTTCGAACCGTTCGCCCGCGCGCAGGCCGGCCGCCAGCATGGTCAGCTGCACCGCGCCGAACAGGATCAGCGCGCCCGTGCCAGCACTCAGGGTCAGATACGCAAACGAGAAGAACACTACGTAGGCGAACAGCATGGTGGCGGCCGTCCAGTCCACGCGTGCGGGTGGCAGCCGGCCAGCGCCTGCCCGCGCGAGGATGGCCAGCACCACCGCGCCCGACACCAGCCGGAGGCTGGAAAAGCTCGCCGCATCGATGGTCGCGTGCTGCAACGCCAGCCGGCACAGCAGCGAATTGGACGCGAACGCCACCATCGTGATGCTCGTGAGCAGTACCGTGCGCAGGGCAAGTTGGCCGTCGTTTGTCGCCGTCATGGTGGGGTTGGGTCTTATGCGATGGGCGTTGCGCCCCAGAGATGCGTGGCCGCGAGTATGGCAGCGCCGGCCAGCAGCGCCACGCCCAGCGGCGCCGACAAGCGCCGTCCCCAAGAGACGTTCTTCTCGATGGCCATGGCGGCGGCAAGCACCAGCATCCAGCCGAGGCTGCCGGCGCCCACCACGAACATCAGGAGCATGAGCGCCCAGCAGCACCCCACGCAGAACAGCCCGTGGCGCAGCCCCAGCATGAACGCCTGCCGCTGTGGCGCGGGGCCGTGCCAATGACTGATGACGAAGCTCAATGGCGAGCGGCATTGGTCCAGACATCGATATTTGAGCGCGCTGAACTGGAATGCGCCCGCGCCCGCAAGCGTGGCGGCGCCGATCAGCCAGCCATGCCAGCCCAGCAGCGGCACCCGCGCCACACCGGCGAGCAACAGCGCATGCAGGCCATGCGCCAGCAGGCCGAACGCGCTCCACGCCGCCACGTAGCCCGTGCCCAGCAACGCCAGCAGGCGCGGGCGATCCGACCGGCCAGCCACCACGCGGTCAAACGCCTGGAACAGCGGCAGCGTGGTCGGCAGCATCATCGCCAGGATCATCAGCGTCCAGGCCAGTGCGTACAGCGCCGCCGGCACGACCAGCGAACCGGCCGGCACGACCCGGCACAGCCATGCCGCCGGGCCCGAGGCCAGCCAGTCACCGTGATCGAGATAGCGCCCGTATGGGCTGCGCGCCCACAGCCACAGCGTGAGCCAGGCGAGCGTCACCAGGCCGGCCAGCACCGGCACGAAGACGCGTAGATGGCGCGATGCTGCGTTCATGCATCAAACAGGAAAGTGCTCTGCAGCGCGTTGTGGTTCTTGAGATCGACGTTGATGCCGATGTCCGCGTTCTTCGAGCGATAGACCGGCGCCTTGCCCACGAACACCGGCGCGCCGGGCACGGTCGAGAACACGGTATCGGCCAGCGTGGTTTGCGCGCCGCTCGGGCCAAGGTAGGGTTCCAGCTCGGCGTAGTAATCGGTGCCGATCTTGAGCGTGCCCTTGGCGCCGACGATGTCGAACGTGATCGGCGCGCGCTCCACCGAGACCACCTTGCCGATCAGTTTGGCCAACTCTGCAATCGGCCCGCCCGCCTGGCCCGTGTAGACCTGGAGCAGCGCCTTTTCCTGCGCTTCCGAGGCCGAATCGTTGAGGAAGATCGCGGCCGTCCAGTTGCCTTCCAGGATGTTGCCCGGCACGCGCGCGACGGCGGCGACGGTGCAGCCGGACACATCGACACCGTCGATCGTGCCGTGGTCCATATGCCACGCCACGATCGTGTCGCAGACCTTGAAATCGGGGTCTTCGCCGATCCAGCACGGGCATAGGACGCGGCAATTGCAGACTTCGAGCAGCCTGCCTTCCAGGTGATAACTCATGGTTTCCTCCATCCGACGCGGTTGACGATTGCACGCCACGAGGGGGCCACCGGCCGGGTTTGACGGAGGTTGGGGCTGGGGCCCGGATGGAGGGTCGGAAACGCGCGGGCAGACGGCCGGCGAGATCGAAGACAAGCGGACTCAAGCGGCCCCGCAGCCCAACTGCGGCGCGCCATGCTCGAATTCTAGGAAGGCACATCGGCGACGCAAGGCGATTCCCCGCCAGCCGGCGTGGCCCGCCGAAAATGCGTTACGGCGCCGTTACGCGTTACGTTCCAGAAACGTAACAACTTCGCGCGAAATCGCGTTCCGGGCGAGCCGCGGCCACAGGGCTGGGAAGTCCCTATTTGCACGGAAAACCAAGCTGGGAAAGGCTTTGCGGGCGATCCGAGTTAGGGCGGGCCTGTTGCGCGCAGACCGGGCATGCCTATTGCACTGTCCTGCTCCAAACGACAAAACGTATCTGGAGCACAGCATGTCCTGGACCGTCGCCACCGCCGCTCGCCCGACCCATACGGTCTCTGACAGCGCAGGCCTGTTCGCCTGCTATGAAGCCATCGCCGGCCTGTCGCAAGACATGGTCGATGCCGCCGAACGCGCCGATTGGGATGAGGTCAGCCTGCTGGAGCGTGAATGCGCGGCGCACATGGAGCGCCTCGGCCACGGGCAGCGCGTGGCCCTGTCGCGCGAAGAGATCCAGCACAAGCGCGACCTGATGATGCGCATCCTGGCCAACGACGCCCGCGTACGCGCCTTGGTTTGCCCGCGCCAGGACGAGCTCATGCGCCTGGTCAGCGGCGAGCGCCGCGCCATCGGCGCCCGTCAGGCTTACGCCGCCGTTTCTTACTATTGAGTACTACTGAGCGGCTTCGCGGTCGTCCTGGGGCCGGACCCGATTCAGCGGTCGGCCCGCAATTCTCCCCACGACAACAGCACCCGCTGGATGCTGCGCGCATAGGCGTCGCGGTGTGCGGGCGTCTCGGAGTGGTACGCGCCGATGGCCCGCCACGTGTTTCCATGACGCACCATCTTCTGCTTGAGCAGCCACGCCGCCACGAACACGTTGACGCAGGCGTCGGTCAGTGCGCGGCGCGTCACGCCGTAGCGCGCCAGCGTGCTGAAGTGGATCGAGTTGATCTGCGCCTGGCCGATGTCGACCGAGCCGTCGGCGTTGCGGTGGATGGCGCCTGCATCGCCCTTTGATTCAAACCACACGATCGCGCGCAGCACCGTTGGGTTGACGCCCTGGTAGGTGCCGGCCTGCTCGAAGCAGTCGCCCGGGGCGGCGTGCGCGGCAACGCCGGAGGCGGCCAGCACAAGCGCCGCGCCAAGGCGGCCCCAGGTCAGGCAGAGAGTGCGGGCGCTGGGCATGGCGGCTCCTGTGCGGTCGGTTATTTCTGCAGGGCCACTTCGAGCTGCCGCTCGATGCCGGCCAGATATGTGTGCGATGCCTCCGACACCACCATGCGCGGCACCGGTTCGGTGGCCTTGCGCCACTGGGTCGTCACCACCTTGCGTTTGCCGCCGCGCGTGCGGGTCGCAGGCGGGGGTTCGAGCTCGGCGCCGCCTCCGGGCGGCAGCATCGCCAGCGAGGGAAGCGGCGGATAGACGCGGTCGGGCGCGGCAGCCGTCGCCGGCATCGATGCGTCGGGCGGCGCGGCAAAGGCCGACGCGGCCGGTACCGTCAGCAGGCCGACGGTGAGCGGGAAGAGCAGGTGGGTCATATGCATGACGTTCCTCTTAGTCCTGCGTGCGGATCGTCACGCTGTACGGCTGGCTGGCGCTGACGGTCAGGTTTTCCAGGCGGACGTAGCCGGCACGCTGCGCGGGCACGCCGTTCCACAGTGCCTGGTTCAGGTAGCGGAAATCCTGCGCCAGCGCGGCCACCTGGATCGTCGCCGGGCGCTTTTGCGCAGCGGCCAGCGCGCCGGCCTTGGTCAGCACGCTGGTCAGTTGCGGGTCATGCGCGCCCAGCGCATCGGGCGGAATGGCGAAGGTCATGACCTCGCCGGCGGGCGCGGTGCGGGCCACGGGCGCGGCGGCGGGCGTCTGTGCCGGCAATTGAGCGCAGCCCGCCAGCGCCAGCAGGGCGAATGGCACGAGCAATGCAGCAGTGCGATCGGAGAGAGTCCGCATGGCAATGAGGAATGCGTAGATCGGACCCGCACTGTATCGGCGGGTCGCGCGCGTCAAAACGTCGAATTGCCCGGTTTTTATCGTCCATCCCGGGCGATGACCTGAGCGTGCGTTTTGAGGTGAAAACGGCGTCACATCAAGGGTTTGCGGCATGCGGCGCGCTTCGCACTTATGCGGCGGGCATGCCACGTTGGTGCTCAAAATGTAGGCAGGGCGCAGCAATGGGTTCGGGTGACGCCGTCACCGCAAACACGCACCGTAGGCGTAAACACCGAGCGGACGGCGCGATAGGGCAGGTGCCCGCCGCGACACATTTGCGCGGCCGCAAAGCTGCAACACCCCCCGCCGCTATAATCGGCCCACCATGAATACACCCGCGTTTTCCTCTTCCAAGGCGGTTTCCAAGGAGCCTGCGGCCTATCACCTGGCCGTGGTGGGCGGCGGCATCGTCGGGCGTGCCTGCGCGCTGCGGCTGGCGCAACTCGGTCTGCGCATCGCGCATATCGCGCCGCCCGCGCCAGCATCCGCGCCCGCTGGCCCGGACGCCTGGGATGCGCGCGTCTACGCGTTTTCGTCCAGCTCGCAGGCGCTGCTGGAGCAGCTGCGCATCTGGCCCGCGCTCGACATGACCCGCGTGCAGCCGGTGCACGACATGCGCATCTTTGGCGATGACGCAGCCGCGCGCGGCGAACACGTCCACCCCGACCTGCACTTTTCCGCCTATGCCGCCGGCACGCCGCAACTGGCATGGATTGCCGAATCGTCGCTGGTCGAGCGCGCGCTGGAAACCGCACTGCGCTTTGCCCACACCGTGCAGACCTTCCCGCACGCCGCCACCGGCTTCGAGATGGAAGCCGATGCTGTGCGCCTGACGCTGGCCGACGGGCAGGTCATCCGCGCGGAATGCGTGATCGGTGCCGATGGCAAGCACTCGTGGGTGCGCGAGCAGGCCGGCATCCAGGCCGAAGCGAAGCCGTACCGCCAGCTTGGGGTGGTCGCCAACTTCCAGGCCGAGCAGTGGCATCAGGACACCGCATGGCAGTGGTTCCTCGGCACCTCGGCCGAGCAAGCTGCCGCAGCGGACGACACCACGCCCGCACGCGGCGAGATCCTCGCCATGCTGCCGCTGCCCGATCGCCGTGTCTCGATGGTGTGGTCCGCCGACGAGGACCACGCCCGCGAACTGCTCGCCCTGTCGCCAGATGCACTGTGCCGTGCGGTGGAAGCCGCCGCAGGTGGCGCCGTCGCCGCACGCTTTGGGCGTCTGACGAACATCACGCCCGCGCAGGGGTTTCCGCTCGTGCTGCAGCACGCCAGCCGCGTGGTCGCGCCGCGCGTGGCACTGGTGGGCGATGCGGCCCATGTGATTCATCCGCTGGCCGGGCAGGGCATGAACCTCGGCCTTAGGGATGTGTCCGAAATCGGCAAGGTGATGGCGGAACGTGAAACCATGCGCGATCATGGCGATCTGAGGTTGCTGCGCCGTTACGAGCGCGCCCGCCGCGAAGACCTGCTTTCGCTCACGGCCGCCACGGATGGCCTGCACAAGCTGTTCGCCCTGCCGGGCGCGCTGCCCCGCACGGTACGCAACGCGGGGATGCGCATGGTGGGCATGACGCCATTCATCAAACGCCTGTTGATCAGGCACGCCCTGGGCTGAGGCATCATCGGCACGTTCGGGGTTTCAGGAGTTGTTATGTCGTTTCGTATTCGGGTGGCGGCCATCGCCTCTGCGGTGGCGGTGGCTGCCATCGGCGCGGGCTATGTGCTGACGGCACAAACCGCGGGTGCCGCAGAGCCCACGCTGGACAAGGTCAAGGCCACGGTGCAGAAGGCCCTGGGCGCCAACGTGGAGATCAAGAGCGTCGCCAAGTCGCCGCTGGCCGGCCTGTACGAGATCAACCTCGGCAGCCAGGTCGTCTACACCGATGCCACAGGCCGCTACGTGCTCAACGGCGACCTGCTCGACACGCAGACCGCCACCAACATCACCCAGGAGCGCCTGGCCGAACTGAACCGCGTGAAGTGGTCCGACCTGCCGCTGGACCGCGCCGTGAAGTGGGTCAAGGGCAACGGCGCGCGCAAGATCGTCGTGTTCTCCGATCCGAACTGCCCGTACTGCCACAAGCTGGAGCAGATGCTCACGCAGGTCGACAACATCACGGTCTACACCTTCCTGTTCCCGATCCTGTCGGAAGACTCGAACACCAAAGCCAAGCAGATCTGGTGCTCGGCCGACCGAGCCAAGGCCTGGCGGGACTGGATGACCGCCAAGACCGCCCCGGGCGGCGCCGGCACCTGCGACACGCCGCTGGAGGCCAACCTTCAGCTCGGCCGGCAGCTCAACGTGACCGGCACGCCGGCCATCATCTTCCCCGACGGCTCGCGTGCCCCGGGGCTGATCGATGCGGCCACGCTGGAGCGCAAGTTCGCCGCGCTCAAGAAGTCGTAAATCGCCCAAGGAAAGCGCCGGTTTGTCCGGCGCTTTTTCTTTGGGCGCCCGCATTCACAACAACATTGGAGACCTGGCATGCCGTTTCGCGCGCTGATGCTGGAAAAGCAGGATGGCGGGCCGCTGGCCCATATCGTTGAACTGGACGACGCAGCACTGTCCACGCCCGAGGCCCTGGCCAACGAGGTCACCGCCGGCGACGTGCTGATCCGCGTGGACTGGTCGACGATCAACTACAAGGACGGCCTGGCCATCACCGGTCGCGCACCGGTCGTGCGCAAGTGGCCCATGGTGGCCGGTATCGACGGTGCGGGCGTCGTGCTCGACTCCACGCACTCCGCCTGGAAGACGGGCGATGCCGTCATCCTCAACGGCTGGGGCGTCGGCGAGGCGCATTGGGGCTGCCTCGCGCAGCAGGCGCGCCTGTCGGGCGACTGGCTGGTCGCGCTGCCGGCCGGGCTCGACGCGCGGCAGGCCATGGCGATCGGCACGGCCGGCTACACGGCCATGCTGTCGGTGCTGGCGCTGGAGCGCGCCGGCGTAAAACCGGGCGACGGCGAGGTGCTGGTGACGGGCGCGTCGGGCGGCGTCGGCTCGATCGCCATCGCGCTGCTGGACAAGCTCGGCTACCGCGTGGTCGCGTCCACCGGCAAGACGAGCGAGGCGGATTTCTTGCGCGCACTGGGCGCAACCGAGGTGATCGACCGCGCGGAGCTGTCCGCGCCGGGCAAGCCGTTGCAGAAGGAGCGCTGGGCTGCGGTGGTCGATTCGGTCGGCTCGCACACGCTGGTCAATGCGTGCGCGCAGGTGCGCTACGGCGGCGTGGTCACCGCGTGCGGGCTTGCGCAGGGGATGGATTTCCCGGCGACCGTCGCGCCGTTCATCCTGCGCGGCGTGACGCTGTGCGGCATCGACAGCGTGATGGCGCCACGCGCGCTGCGCCAGACCGCATGGCAGCGCCTGGCCACCGATCTGCTGCCCGACCGCTTGGCCGCCATCACGCGCGAGGTGACGCTGTCGGAAGCCATCGACGCGGCGCACGACATCATGGCCGGCAAGATGCGCGGGCGCGTGGTCGTCGACGTCAACCGATAGGCGGATTGGCGGACGATTTGGCTTCGGTGGCATGAGGTGGCAACGCTACAATGTCCGCCATGAAGCCGATCCGCTACACCATCGCCCCTGCCGCGCCCGAGGCGCACGTGTTCACCGTCACCGTCACGGTGGAGGCGCCAGACCCGCAGGGGCAGCGTTTCTCGCTGCCGGCTTGGATCCCGGGCAGCTACATGATCCGCGAGTTCGCCCGCAACATCGTGCGCATCGAGGCATCGTCCGCTGACCGGCCGGTGCGTCTGACCAAGGTCGACAAGCACACGTGGTGGGCCGCCCCATGCACCGGGCCGCTGACGGTTTCGTACGACGTCTATGCGTGGGACTTGTCGGTGCGCGCGGCACATCTGGACGCCACGCACGGCTTCTTCAACGGCACGTCGGTGTTCCTGCGCGTGGAAGGCGCGGATGACCAACGCTGCCTGGTCGACATCCAGCCGCCCGCCGGCGACGCATACAAAGGCTGGCGCGTCGCCACCGCATTGCGTGAGGCCACTGGCCGCATCCACGGCACGGGGGGGCGACATTCGGGCGCCAAGCGCTACGGCTTCGGCTGGTACGAGGCCGCCGACTACGACGAGCTGATCGACCACCCCGTCGAAATGGGCACGTTCGAGCTGGTTTCGTTCGAGGCCTGCGGCGCGCAGCACGACGCCGTCTTCACCGGCCGCGTGCCGAACCTCGACCTGGAGCGCATCGCCCGCGACTTCAAGCGCATCTGCGAAGCGCAGATCCGCCTGTTCGAACCGCCGACGGCTACGGCGCCCGCAGTCGCCCCATTTCTCGACAGCAACCGCCGCTACGTCTTCATGACGATGGTGACGACCGACGGCTACGGCGGCCTGGAGCACCGCGCCAGCACCGCGCTGATGTGCGCGCGCGGCGATCTGCCCGTCGCCGGCCGCGACGAGACCACCGAGGGCTACCGCACCTTCCTCGGCCTCGTCAGCCACGAGTATTTCCACACCTGGAACGTCAAGCGCATCAAGCCGGCCACCTTCGTGCCGTACGCGCTCGACCGCGAGGTGCACACGCCGCTGCTGTGGCTGTTCGAAGGCTTCACCAGCTACTACGACGATCTGATGCTGGTGCGCTCCGGTTTGATCTCCGAAGCGCAGTACCTGGAGATGCTCGCCAAGACCTGGAACGGCGTGCTGCGCGGTAGCGGCCGCCTGAAGCAGAGCGTGGCCGAAAGCTCGTTCGACGCGTGGACCAAGTACTACCGCCAGGACGAGAACGCCCCCAACGCCATCGTCAGCTACTACACCAAGGGCTCGCTGGTGGCGCTGGCGCTGGACCTGACGATCCGCACGCAGACCGACGGTGAACGCTCGCTCGACGACGTGATGCGCGCCCTGTGGGTCACGTACGGCCGTGACTTCTATGCCGCCGGCCACACGCAGCGCGGCGTGACCGAAGCCGGGCTGATCACCCTGATGGAAGAGACCACCGGTGTGCGCCTGCGCACGCTGGTGCGCCAGCTGACCGAAGGGCGCGACGACCTGCCGCTGCCGGCCCTCTTCAAGGCGATGGGCGTGAGCGCCACGCGCAAGGCCGCCGAGTCCGCGCTGGCGCTGGGCGTCAAGAGCGGTGCCGAGAACGGCTTCGTCAAGCTGCAGCAGGTGTTCGACGGCAGTCCGGCACAGCGTGCCGGCCTGTCTGCCGGCGACCTGATCGTCGCGGTGGATGGCCTGCGCGTGCCGGCCGGCCAGCTCGACAAGACCCTCGCGCGGCATCGCGCCGGCGATACCGTGCCCGTGCACGTGTTCCGCCGCGACGAGCTGATGGCGCTGCAGGTGACGCTCGCCACCGACGCCACGCCGCAGTTCACGCTGGCGCTGGCCTCGGAGCCGTCGCCGCTGCGCTCGGCGTGGCTGGGCACGCGGGCGGCGGCACGGGGTGCGCGCACCGCGCGCGGCAAGTCGGCCTGATTCGCACGCGTAGCCAATGGACTACGTCCACGACCCACGCACCTTCCTGTACAGCCATTACGTCTCGCGCGGCATCCGCACCGCCACCGGCGTGATCGGCCTGACGCTGCTCGCGCTGCTGGTGATGGACCTGCAGGGCGCGATGGTGGTCTCCATCGGCGCGCTGTGCACCAGCCTCATGGACTTGCCCAGCCCGCTGCGGCACAAGTTCAACGAGATGATGGCGTGCGTGCTGCTGACCACCGCCGTCACCTTCATCGTGGCGGTGGTCACCCCGTACACCACGATCCTGCCGGCGGTGATCGTGCTCGTCACCTTCCTCGCCGGGTTGATGGTGGCGTACGGCAACAAGACGATGCCGCTGCAATTTGCAGCGTTGTTCGTCATGACGCTCACCTTTACCGAGGAATTCGCCTTCCGCGAAGCGGTGGAGCACACGGCGCAGTTCTTCGTTGGCGCCATCGGCTACATGGCCTTTGCGCTGGCAGTCGCCTGGATGCAGCGCCGCCGCATCAAGGAGCAGGTGCTGGCTGAATGCCTGTACGAGCTTGCCGTGTACGTGGAACGCAAGGCCGGCTTCTACGATGCCTCGCTGGATTTCGATGCGCAGTTCAACCTGCTTGTGCGTCAGCAGATTTCCGTGGCCGACAAGCAGCAGGTGGCGCGCGACTTCGTCTTTCGCGACAACCGCACCGCCAGCGACGGGCGCCTCGTGCAGATCCACATGCGGATGCTCGACATCTACGAGTACCTGCTGTCGTCCAACACCGACTACCCGCTGCTGCGCCAATACCTGGCGGATGCCGAGATCCTGCGCCTGCTGCACGACGTGATCGAAAAGATGCGCATGGACATCGAAGCCGTGGCCTACGCCGTCGGGCGCGATCGGCCAACGCCCACGCCGATGTCGTACGAGCAGGAACTGGCGGCCATCGACGCGGCACTCCATGAACTGCAGCACGGCCATCACGCCATTCCCATCGAGGCCATTGCCGCATTGGAGGAATCCGTGGCCACGGTGCGCGGCGCGATCCGGCTGCTGGCGCAACTGCACGCGGCCACCGCCACGCCGGTTGAGCCGTCGCAGGTGCTGCTGCGCCCCGACATGACGCCGTTCCTCACGCGCCAGAAGTACGAACTGCGGCTGGTGCTCGAAGAACTGACGTGGCGCTCGCCGGTGCTGCGCTTTGCGCTGCGCATTTCAATGGCGGTGGCCGCCGGCCTGTGGATTGCCGACCACCTGCCGTATGCCTCGCACGGCTACTGGGTGTTGCTGACCATTGTCGTGATCCTCAAGCCGACGTTCAGCATGACGCGCCAGCGCAACTTCGACCGGGTGCTCGGCACGCTCATCGGCTGCGTGATTGCGGCGGTGATCCTGCGCTTCACCCATTCGACGTGGATCCTGATGGGCGTGCTGTACGTGTCCACGGCGGCCAGCGCGGCCTTCGTCACCGTGCGCTACCGCTACACGGCCATTGCAGCGTGCGTGCAGGTGCTCATCCAGATCAACCTCCTGCTGCCGGGCAGCAAGGGCGCGATCGGCGAGCGGCTGGTCGATACGCTGATCGGCGCGGCCATCGCCACCGCGTTCAGCTTTGTGCTGCCCGCCTGGGAATACCGCAACCTGCCCAAGCTGGTGGACGACGTGCTGCGCACCAACCGGCGCTTCATCGAAGCCGCGCGCGAGCTGCTGCTCGGCACCCTCAAGGACGATTTCGCCTACCGCGTGCAGCGCAAGCAGTTCATGGAATCGCTCACAGGGCTGATCTCGGCCTTCGCGCGCATGCTCGACGAGCCCAAGAGCCGCCACCGTGCTGTGGATAACCTCAACCGCTTCATCGTGCAGAACTACCTGGTGGCCGCGCACGTGGCAGCGGTGCGCATCCTGGTGCGCCAGCGCGCGCAAGAGCTGGACGAGGCGGAAACCCGCGCCCTGGTCGAGCAGACCGCCGAGGCAGCGCTGGAGAGCCTCACCCGTGCCAAGGAGCGTTTCGACCAAGCGGTGCACGAAGGCGGCTGGGGCGTGCGCCCGCGCGATACGCAGGAGCTGGGCGCCGCCGATTTCGCCGACCAGGCCGCGCGCTCGCGCATGGTCGAGGCGGCGACGGAGTCGGATTCACTGTCCGCCATGCATTTGCTGGAGCGACGCCTGCAGGCGCTGCGTGCGGATACGGCGAAGATCGCGCTGCGGTGTGGGGCGTTGGGACGGGCACTGCGCGTGTCGCGGGATTAGGTCCGGCGGCGTTCCCAGGGTTCGGCAACGCACCGCGAAGCGGGCCGCGCGAAATACCAGGCTGCATCGACGACGCTCAACGCGCGAGCGATGCCTTCAAAAGCCTCAGCGCCACCGCTCCGGAAGCCGGCGGTGGGACTCGGAGAATCAGCGGCGAGACTCGGAGTGCCAGCAGTCGGGCTTAGAGACTCAGTAGTCGGGACTTTGAGAGCCGGCGGCGGGGCTCGGAGAGCCAGCCGTAACGCTGAGAACGTCGACGGTCGGGACTCGGAGAGCCAGCGGCGGCACTCAGAGCGTCAACAGTTGGGACTTGGAGAGCCGGCAGTGAGGCCCGGTGTACCGGCAGTCGGGACTTTGAGAGCCGGCAGCGGGACTTGGCGTGTCAGCTGCCGGGCGTTGAGCCTCGCGGACGGGACCCGGCGGGCTGTGCGCGGGCTCAACCCGCCTGCGGCTTCAACCAATCAATCGTCGGCTGGTGCTGCGCTGCGAGCCAATCATTGGCCGTCTTGAAATGCCCACACCCCAAAAACCCCCGATGCGCCGATAGCGGCGACGGGTGCGGCGCCTCCAGCACCAGATGCCCCTCCGGCAACAGCGCGCGCTTGGCCTGCGCATGGCTGCCCCACAGCATGAACACGCGCTTGTGCCCGATGCGCGCCAGCTGTTCCAGCAGGCAATCGGTGATGCGCTCCCAGCCGCGTTTGGCGTGGCTCGCGGCCTGGCCTTGCTCCACGGTCAGCACCGTGTTGAGCAGCAGCACGCCTTGCCGTGACCAGCCTTCGAGATTGCCGGAGACACTGGGCAGCTTGCAGCCGAATTCCGCTTCGATTTCCTTGTAGATGTTGCGCAGGCTCGGCGGCACGCGAATGCCGGCCGGCACCGAGAACGCCAGCCCATGCGCCTGCGGAATCTCCCGGCCATCGACGGTGCCGGTGCCGTGGTACGGGTCCTGGCCGAGGATGACCACGCGCACGTCGTCCACCGACGTCAGGTGCAGCGCATGGAACACCTCGGTCGGGAAGATCGGCTTGCCCGCCGCGCGCTCGCCATCGACGAAGGCGCACAGCGCGGGCCAGTCCGTCTGCGCGAGGCAGGGCGTGAGGAGCGCCTTCCAGTCGGCGGGCAGGGCGTTGAACTGCTCGGCCAGGGGGACGAAGACGCCGTTGGCGGCGTTGGCAGTCTCGACAGCGGGCTCGTCGAAGAGGGCGGCTTGTGCCGAGTTGGTGCGGCGGCTCATGCCTGGCCTCCGGTGGCTTTTGCGCGCAATTGATAGCCGCGTTGGGCCTTGCTGACATCCAGCGGGGCAAGACCGGGCACGGCGGTGCGCAGCGTGTGCGTCCAGGCGTGCAGGCGTTCGGCGATGGCGTCTTCGCTGAGGGTGCTGCCGGCGGCTGGTTTCCACTCCAGTTCCAGCTCGTCGATGGGCTCGCGCGCCTGCGTGCCGGGGATCAGGATGGCGCCGGCATCCAGCGCGATCTCGATCTCGCCGCCGTCAGCGTCCACGTGCCACAGGCGGCGGGTGAAGTCGGTGCGGAACAGCGGAGCGAGAGCGCTGGCGTGCGGGCGCACGTAGTCGGCTGCTTCCGTCGCGTTGTTCGCGGCGAAGGCGTCGACGGAGAGTGCATCGTCCTGCAGCGGCACTTCCCATTCATGCCGGGCAGACAGGCCGCCCTGGCCGCTCGTGCCGCCATCACCGGCGGTCTTGAGCGTCTGCAGCCATTGCGTGCCCTGGCGGCGTACGCGCAGGGCGGCGCGGTTGCGCGCCAGCGCCTGGTCGGGCGTGTCGTAATAGACGTTGGCCAGCTCGACGCTGCCCGCCGGTTGCGCGTGCTGGTCGAGCCAGCCGACCAGCGCATCGTGCGCGCCGGCCGGTACGGCCAGCTTCAGTTCAATTTCGCGGGCCATCGAGGGTTCCGTTTGTTCAGGCAAACAGGCGGGCCAGTTCGGCGCCCGGGTCGTCGGCGCGCATGAAGGCTTCGCCGATGAGGAACGCGTTGACGGCGGCCGCGCGCATCTTGCGCACGTCGTCCTGCACGAGGATGCCCGATTCGGTGACGACGATGCGGTCGTCCGGCATGTGCTTGAGCAGGCCAAGCGTGGTGTCGAGCGAGGTCTCGAACGTGCGCAGGTTGCGGTTGTTCACGCCCACCAACGGGGTTTGCAGGCGCAGCGCGCGGTCCAGCTCATGGCCGTCGTGCACTTCCACCAGCACGTCCAGGCCGAGTTCGAGCGCACAGGCTTCGAGTTCGACCATCAGGCCTTGGTCCAGCGCGGCGACGATCAGCAGGATGCAGTCCGCACCCCACGAGCGCGCTTCGTACACCTGGTACAGGTCGACCATGAAGTCCTTGCGCAGGACTGGCAATGTGCAGGCGGCGCGGGCCTCGCGCAGGTAATCGGCGTGGCCCTGGAAGAACTGCTCGTCGGTCAGCACCGACAGGCACGCGGCGCCGTGCTCGGCATAGCTGCGGGCGATGTCGGCGGGCTTGAAGTTGGGGCGCAGCACGCCCTTGGACGGCGAGGCCTTCTTTACCTCGGCGATGACGGCGGCGCGGCCAGCGGCGATCTTGTCGCGCACGGCCTGGGCAAAGCCGCGCGGGCCCAGGGTGCTGTCGGTGCGGTTGGCTTCGGCCTCGGCGCGCACGCTGGCCAGATCACGGTGCTTGCGCGCCGCGGCCACTTCTTCGGCCTTCACGGCCAGGATTTTGTTGAGGATGTCGGACATGGCTTGAACGGGCTTAGGCCTTGAACTTGTTGGTCACGCGCACGAGTTCGTCGAGCTTGGCGCGCGCCGCGCCGGATGCGATGGCTTCACGCGCCAGCTTCATGCCGTCGCCGATGGAGCCGGCAATGTTGGCCGCATACAGCGCCGCACCCGCGTTGAGCGCGACGATCTCGCGCGGCGTGCCGGGCTTGTTTTCCAGCGCGTCGATCAGCATGGCTTTCGACTCTTCCGCGTCGGCCACTTTCAGGCTGCGGTTGGAGACCATCTGCAGGCCGAAGTCTTCCGGGTGGATTTCGTATTCGGTCACCACGCCGTCCTTCAGCTCGCCGACCAGCGTGGCGGCGCCCAGCGACACCTCGTCCATGCCGTCCTTGCCGTAAACGACCACGGCATGCTTCGCGCCCAGGCGCTGCATCACGCGCACCTGGATGCCGACGAGGTCCGGGTGGAACACGCCCATCAGGATGTTCGGCGCACCAGCGGGATTGGTGAGCGGCCCGAGGATGTTGAAGATGGTGCGCACGCCCAGCTCCTTGCGGATCGGCGCGACGTTCTTCATGGCCGGGTGGTGGTTGGGCGCGAACATGAAGCCGATGCCGGCCGTCTCGATCGATTCGGCCACCTGTTCGGGCGTGAGCATGATGTTCACGCCCAGTGCTTCGAGCACATCCGCGCTGCCCGACTTGGAGCTGACGCCGCGCCCGCCGTGCTTGGCGATGCGCGCACCGGCCGCCGCCGCCACGAACATCGACGCGGTGGAGATGTTGAACGTGTTGGCGCCGTCACCGCCCGTGCCGACGATGTCGACAAAGTGGTCCGACACCTCGGCCGGCACGTCGACCTTGGTGGCGAATTCGCGCATCACGGTGGCCGCGGCGGCGATTTCACCGATGGTTTCCTTCTTGACGCGCAGTCCCATGGTCAAGGCGGCGGCCATGACGGGCGACATCTCGCCGCGCATGATCAGCCGCATCAGGTGCAGCATTTCGTCGTGGAAGATCTCCCGGTGCTCGATGCAGCGGGTCAGTGCCTCTTGCGGAGAAATGGTCATGATGGGGTTCCGTATTCAGTTGGGCGCTGCCGGTGCTGCGGCCGGGGTTGCCGGTGCTGCAGCAGAGTGTGCCGATTCATGCAGGGCGCCGATGCGCTCGCGCGAGAGATCGGCGTCGCACGCCGCTTCGGCCAGGTCGGCATCAGCGGTGTTGCGGGCCACGCGGCGTTGCAGGTCGCATTCGGCCTGCCGATAGAGTTGGTGGGCGCGCACGGTGCGGTCGAAGGCCATGGCGGCGCCGCGGTCCATGTTGGTGCCCCGTGCGGCGATGCGGGCGCGCAGGTCGTTGCGGCGAGCGGATTCAGCCGTCGCCAGTTCCGCCTGAGCCGCCTTGCGCGCAGCCTGCACGCAGCGGGCGACGTCGCGGGCTTCAGGCTGGGCGGCGCGACAGGCTTCCAGCGTGCCGGCCATCGCCGGCAAGCTGGTCATCATCGCGGCCATCGTCACCAGCGCGACCGCGCACGCGCGGCGCATCAGACGCGTTCCTTCAGGAAGTTGCCCAGCAGCGCATGGCCGTGCTCCGACAGGATCGATTCCGGGTGGAACTGCACGCCTTCCACCGGCAGCGTCTTGTGGCGCACGCCCATGATCTCGCCGTCTTCCGTCCAGGCAGTCACTTCCAGGCAGTCGGGCAGCGTCTCGCGCTCGATCGCCAGCGAGTGATAGCGCGTCACCTTGAAGTGGCGCGGCAGGTTGGCGAACACGCCCACGCCGGTGTTCTCGATGGTGCTGACCTTGCCGTGCATCACCTTCTGCGCACGGATCACGCGGCCGCCGAATGCGTCGGCAATCGCCTGATGCCCCAGGCACACACCCAGGATGGGCACGCGCCCGGCAAAGTGCTTGAGCGCGGGCACCAGAATGCCGGCTTCCGTTGGCGTGCACGGCCCGGGCGACAGGCAGATGCGCTCCGGGTTGAGCTTCTCGATCTCTTCGATCGTGATTTCGTCATTGCGCACGGTGCGCACATCCTGACCCAGCTCGCCGAAGTACTGGACGATGTTGTAGGTGAAGGAGTCGTAGTTATCGAGCATCAAAAGCATGTTGGGCTCCTTGACCTTAGAAATCGGCGTCGAGGCCGTCTTGCACTTGCTCGGCAGCACGCAGCACCGCGCGCGCCTTGTGTTCGGTTTCCCTCCATTCGGCATCCGGGTCCGAATCGGCGACGACACCGGCCGCAGCCTGCACGTAGAGGTTGCCGTCCTTGATGATGCCGGTGCGGATGGCGATGGCCAGATCCATCTCGCCCGAGAACGAGAGATAGCCCACCGCGCCGCCGTAGATGCCGCGCTTCACAGGCTCCAGCTCGTCGATGATCTCCATCGCACGCACCTTGGGCGCACCCGACAGCGTGCCGGCCGGGAAGGTCGCACGCAGCACGTCCATGTTGGTCATGCCGGGCTTCAGGCGCCCCTCGACCGAGCTGACGATGTGCTGCACGTGCGAATACTTCTCGATGACCATCTGGTCGGTCACCTTGACGGAGCCGATCTCGGCAATGCGGCCGATGTCGTTGCGCGCCAGGTCGATCAGCATGACGTGCTCGGCGATCTCCTTCGGGTCGTTGAGCAGCTCGGTGGCGAGTTCGGCGTCGCGCTCGGGCGTGTTGCCGCGCGGGCGGGTGCCGGCCAGCGGGCGGATCGTGACGATGCGGGCGGATTCGTCGGCGCCATTGCCGTTGCCGTTGTTTTGGTCAACCGGCACGCGGCGCTCTTCCTGGCGCACCAGGATTTCCGGCGAGGCCCCGACGATCTGCATGTCGCCGAAGTTGTAGAAGTACATGTACGGCGACGGGTTCAGCGAACGCAGCGCGCGGTACAAAGACAGCGGCGCATCGCGGAACGGCTTGACCAGGCGCTGGCCGATCTGCACCTGCATCATGTCGCCGGCGGCGATGTACTCCTTGGCCTTGAGCACGGCGGTGATGTAGTCCGCCTTGTCGAATTCGCGGACGGTGTCCGTGCGCACCGAGGCGGACGTCACCGGCACGTCGACGGGCTGATGCAGCTTGGTGCGCAATGCGCGCAGGCGCTGCTTGGCGCGCGAATACGCCTCGGGCTTGGACGGATCGGCGTAGACGATCAGGTAGAGCTTGCCCGACAGGTTGTCGATCACGGCCAGCTCTTCGCACAGCATGAGCTGGATGTCGGGCAGTTGCAGGTCGTCGGGCGGGGCGGAGTCGGCCAGGCGCGGCTCGATGAAGCGCACGGCGTCGTAGCCGAAGTAGCCGGCCAGGCCGCCGCAGAAGCGCGGCAGGCCCGGGCGCAGCGCCACTTTCTGGCGGCGCTCGAACGCGGCGATGAAGTCCAGCGGGTTGCCGTCGTGCGTCTCGACAACCTTGCCGTCGGTCACGACTTCGGTGCGGTTGCCCTTCACGCGCAGCAGCGTGTGGGCATGCAGGCCGATGAACGAGTAGCGCCCGAAGCGCTCGCCACCCACCACCGATTCAAGCAGGAAGGTGTTCGTGCCACGGTCGTGCGATTGCGCCAGCTTCAGATAGAGCGAAAGGGGCGTCTCCAGATCGGCCAGTGCCTCGGCAATCAGCGGGATGCGGTTGTAGCCCTGGTCGGCCAGCGATTTGAATTCGAGTTCGGTCATGAGCGGTCAGATCGATTCGCCGGCAGGTGGTATTGCCCGCACCGGCATGCGCTCGCTCCACGGCAAACGCAGTTGCGCCGTCGGAACGTTAGCAGAACATCAGGGATGGGAACGCGAAAAACCATGCGGTCCCGCAAAGGCCATCCGAAGGCACATGCCAACGGAAAACCGGCGGGCGGTCAGCGTTTGGGGCAGGAGATACGGCGGTGGTTCAGGCAGAGTGCGCCAAAAACCGGGGAAGAACGATCAGCAGCCGTGCAAACGCTTACGCCCGAGCGAGGGCGTGCCAGGGTCGCCAGGGCCAGGCCCCCCGGTCACCACGAGCGAAGATGCGTTTGCGATTCAGGAACATGGATCGTCAGTTGGAAGCGGCTGATGTTGCGTTGTGTGGCTCGGCATAAGGCTGAATCCACTGCGCTGCCGCAAAAAGTGTGTCGACTATAGCATCGGCTCCCGCGTGCTGTATAGGCTGGCCGTGGTTGTAGCCATACGGCACTGCCAGCACACGCATGCCGGCGGCGCGGGCCGCGCGGGCATCGTTTTCCGAGTCGCCGATTGCCACGACTTCGGCCGGATTGACGCCAAACGCTTCGGCCACCCGCAGCATGGGGTACGGATCGGGCTTGCGGTACGGGAAGGCGTCGCCGGGGTAGACGAGCTCGAAATACGCGTCCAGACCGAGCTGGGCCAGCAGCGGCTGCGTGAAATCGTGTGGCTTGTTCGTCACGCATGCCAGGGCGAGGCCCATGTCGCGCAACGCCGCTAGCCCTTCGCGCACGCCGTCATAGACGTTCACGAACTGTCCGTTGATGGCGATGTAGGCGCGCTGGTAGGCGTCCAGCGCCTCGGCGAAGCGGCTGTTGGCCTGCGCAGGCGGCAGGCGCGCATCGAGCACGCGCCGCACGAGGTTTTCCGAGCCCTTGCCCACGTAGCCGACGATTTCCTCGGCAGACATGTCCGGCGTGGAGCCGAGCGCTTCCAGCATCGCGTTGATGGCGGCGTGGAAGTCGCCCGCCGTATCGACCATCGTCCCGTCCAGGTCGATGATGACGGCGCGGATGGGGGTGCTCATCACGCGCCGATGCCAGCCAGTGCCTGGCGCAGCGCGCCCACGGAGCCACGGTAGCCGCCATCTGCATCGGGCTTGCCGAACACGGCCGAACCGGCGACGAACGTGTCCGCGCCAGCCTTGGCGATCTCGGCGATGTTGTCGGCCTTCACGCCGCCGTCGATCTCCAGCAGGATCTTGCGGCCGGTCTTCTCTTGGTACGCATCCAGCTTCTGGCGTACGAGGCGCAGCTTGTTCAGCGCCTCGGGAATGAACGACTGGCCGCCAAAGCCCGGGTTGACCGACATGATCAGCACCATGTCCAGGCGATCCATCACGTGATCCAGATAGTGCAGCGGCGTGGCGGGGTTGAACACCAGGCCTGCCTTGCAGCCGTTGTCGCGGATCAGCGCCAGCGAACGGTCGATGTGTTCCGACGCTTCCGGGTGGAAGGTGATCAGATCGGCGCCGGCCTTGGCGAAGTCGGGAATGATGCGATCGACCGGGCTCACCATCAGGTGCACGTCGATCGGCACCGGCTTGCCATCTTTCTGCGCGTGCGGGCGGATCGCCTCGCACACCAGCGGGCCGACGGTCAGGTTCGGCACGTAGTGGTTGTCCATCACATCGAAGTGGATCCAGTCGGCGCCGGATTCGAGCACGCGGCGCACTTCTTCGCCCAGGCGGGCAAAGTCGGCGGACAGAATGGACGGGGCAATACGGAAACCGGACGGATCGATGGCTGCGGGCATGATGAGAGGCGAATAAGGCGCAAGTACGCGAAGAAGGCCGCTATTTTAGCCGGGATCAGCCGTCCGGCCGTGCCCGTTCGTCCCGTGTTCGTCCCTTGTGGCTGCCCCAGCCATGCCGCACAATGGGCGCCATTCTTATTGTGGATCGACATGCCGAGCTACGAACTCACCGTCCAGGTCCGGACGCGCTATCTGCCGGAGCAATCCGAGCCTGAGCAGGGCAACTACGCGTTCGCCTACACCATCACCATCCGCAACACTGGCGATGTGCCGAGCCAGTTGATCTCGCGCCATTGGGTGATTACCGATGCCGAAGAGCAGGTGCAGGAGGTGAACGGCCTGGGCGTGGTCGGCCACCAGCCGCTGCTGCCGCCGGGCGAATCGTTTGAATACACGAGCTGGGCGACCATCAAGACGCCCGTGGGCACGATGCGCGGCGAGTACTTTTGCGTGGCCGAGGATGGTCACCGCTTCGAGGCGCCGATCCCCGAGTTTGCGCTGGTGATGCCGCGCATGCTGCACTGATTACGATGAAGCCTTCGGCGGCTGCGAATCTTTTGGCGCGGTCCCGGTCGATTCCGAAGGCTTTGCGGCCTCTGCCTGGCGCGAAGGATGGTCGGGCGGCGCGCGCAGCGGGCGCGGGTGCTTCTTGGCGCCCGACATCGTCCACACCACGATGAAAATCAGCAGGAACAGCGCCACGCCGGCCTCCAGGCCGAACAGCATCATCGGATGGTTTTCAAAGAATTCGCTCATGGTCGACGACGGAGTGCGCGGATGCGGGGCATTGTAGCCAAGCCCGCCACCCCTTCGGACAGGATGGAACAGGCATGACAGCAGCAACCTTGGACGCATTGACACACGCTCGTACCGCCAATTTCCGTCGATGGGCGGGGCTGGCGACGGCCCTGGTTGCCGCCTTGCTCGCTGCGTGTACGAGTGGCCCGCCGCCGCGCGTCGAAACGTCGCAACCGCCCACCGCAACGCTGGGCGGGCACCTGGCCCCGGCCACCTGGGCGGATGTGACCGGCTGGACCGCCGATGACCTCGCCTCCGCCTGGCCTGCGCTGCAATCGAACTGTCAGGCGATGAAGCGCCGCACCGATTGGTCGCGCGTGTGCTCGGCCGGCCTGATGGTCGACGCCGGCGACCCGATCGCCATGCGCGTCTTCTTTGAAGACAACTTCACGCCGTACCGCGTGGTCAAGGACGACGGCACCGACAGTGGCCTGATCACCGGCTACTACGAGCCGTTGCTGCGCGGCTCGCGCACCCGCCACGGCATCTATCAGACGCCGCTGTATCGCATGCCCGCCGCATGGCGCGGCAAGACGCTGCCGGCGCGTGCGCAGCTGATCCACAGCCCGGCACTGCAGGGGCAGGAAGTCGTATGGGTGGACGACCCGGTCGAGGCCGCGTTCCTGCAGATTCAGGGTTCGGGCCAAGTCCAACTGGAAGAGGGCGGCATCATGCGCCTGGGCGTGGGCGGCACCAACAACCAGCCGTTCCGCTCGTTCGCGCGTTGGCTGCTCGACATGGGTGAGATCACGCCCGTGCAGGCGACCATGCAGGGCATCAAGGCCTGGGCGCGCGCCAATCCGAGCCGCGTGGAAGAGATGCTCAACATCAACCCGCGCTATGTCTTCTTTGCGGAAACGCCCGGCAATACCGGTGGCCCGATCGGCAAGCTGGGTGTGCCGCTGACCGACGAGCGCTCGATTGCGGTGGACCCGACGTACATTCCGCTCGGCTCGCCGGTATTCCTGTCGACGACGAAGCCGCTGTCGACCGCCCCGATCCAGAAGCTGGTGTTTGCGCAGGACGTGGGTTCGGCCATCCGTGGTGCGGTGCGTGCCGACTATTACTTCGGCCACGGCGATGCCGCCGGCGATCTGGCCGGGCGCATGAAGCAGGCTGGCCGTCTGTGGGTGCTGGTGCCCAAGGGCGGCAGCGTTGGTGTCGCCGCCCGTTAAAGGCAGCGACTCACCGCGCTTGGCCGTGTGCGGAAACTTCGCCGGCTCGGCAAGCGGTGTTCGCCCATGCCTTATTCGCCAGTGAAGTGCGCGATGCGCTTGTTGAGGAAGGCGTTCACGCCCTCGGCGTAGTCGCGCGAGTTGCCGAGGTCACGCTGCAGGTCGCGCTCCAGGTCGAGTTGCGCATCGAGCGATTGCGTGGGTGCCGCATGCATGGCCTGCTTGATGGCGGCCAGGGCCCGCGTCGGCTGCTTGGCCAAGTGATCGGCCATCGCCCGCACCTCGGTCATGAGGATCTTGGCATCGTGATAGACGCCCCAGATCAGCCCCCAGGACAGGGCCGTCTTGGCATCGAGCTTCTCACCCAGCATCGCCAGCCCCATCGCCCGCGCCACACCGATGCGTTGCGGCAGGAACCACGTCCCGCCCGAATCCGGCAGCAGCCCGATCTTCACGAAGGCCTGCAGGAAGCACGCGTTCTCGGCCGCCAGGACGATGTCGCACGCCAGCGCCAGGTTCGCACCCGCACCGGCGGCCACCCCGTTCACCGCGGCAATCACCGGCAAGGGCAGGGCGCGCAGGCGGCGCACCAGCGGGTTGAACTGCTCGTCGATGAGCTGGCCGAGATCGGTCATCTGCCCCGGCGTGAAGCTCAGCTCGGACAGATCCTGCCCCGCACAGAAGCCACGCCCAGCGCCGGTCAGGATCAGCGCGCGGGCTTTCTGGCGCTCCACCTTGTCCAGCGCGTCGCGCAATTCCCGGTGCATGCCGGCTGTGAAACTGTTGAGCTGATCAGGCCGATTCAGCGTGATGGTGGCCACGTGATCGTGCCAGTCGAGCAGAATAGTCGGGCTATTCATCTTCTTGTCTCCTCCTTGGTCGCAGGTTAAGTGTTTAACCGGCCGTTTGGTCGGCCAAGGTTACATCCAATCCATCTGGAGCTTGCATGTCGTACGAAAACATTCTGGCCGAAACGCGCGGCCGCGTTGGCCTGATTACGCTCAACCGCCCCAAGGCGCTCAACGCCCTCAACGATGCGCTCATGGATGAACTGGGCGCCGCGCTGCTCGCCTTCGATGCCGACGCCAACATCGGCGCCATCGTCATCACCGGCAGCGAGAAGGCGTTCGCAGCGGGGGCCGACATTGCCGTCATGGCGGATTACGACTTCGCCACCGTCTATAAGGGCGAATACATCTCGCGCAACTGGGAAACCATCCGCCGCGTGCGCAAGCCGGTGATCGCCGCGGTGGCCGGCTATGCGCTGGGCGGCGGCTGCGAGGTCGCCATGATGTGCGACATCATCCTCGCTGCCGACACCGCCAAGTTCGGCCAGCCCGAAATCAAGCTCGGCACCATGCCCGGGGGTGGCGGCACGCAGCGCCTGCCGCGCGCCATCTCCAAGGCCAAAGCCATGGACCTCTGCCTGACCGCCCGCATCATGGGCGCCGAAGAAGCTGAACGCGCCGGGCTGGTCTCGCGCGTCATCCCGGCCGACAAGCTGCTCGACGAAGCCATCCAGACTGCGGAAACCATCGCCGGCTTCTCTCTGCCCACGGTCATGATGATCAAGGAATCGATCAACACCGCCTACGAGACCTCGCTCACGGAGGGCGTCCACCTGGAGCGCCGCCTGTTCCACGCCACTTTCGCCACGGAAGACCAGAAAGAGGGCATGCGCGCATTCCTGGAGAAGCGCGCGCCGGCGTTCAAACATCAATAAGAGAAAGGCGGCCGTGTGATCTAGGGAATACCCGAGTAATCGTCTCGGGTATCCTTCAAGTCATTTTGCGGCTGCTTTTGACCGGCAATCGTAGGCCCAGCCTGGGATGGCGGTAATTCTTCATCGGCTTGACATCAACCCGTCACGACAAAGGTGTTGCCAACCTTCGGAAACCTGCCTATAGTTCGCCCCTCGCTGCAAACGACAGCGCCGAAACGAAAGCGACGGTGGGGTGGTTGAGGCGGTGGAGAAGTAGGAGTGGAGCGGGTTTGCGGGTTGTTGAGTGGTTGGCGACGGTCTGCGGTTGCGGTGAAGTTAGCGACGCGTTGAACGATAAAAATTCTTCAGCAAGTTGTTGACAGCGACGAAA
>NZ_JAMXHT010000012.1 GCF_023955655.1 Ralstonia soli
CCAACATGCCCACCGTGATCACCTCTGTATCCCCTGCTCAAAGATTGAGCAGGACATTCAATCACGTGGGTCAAATTTCGATGCAAATCACCCCGCCAAGTGGGTCAATTCTGCTCGCGCGTTAACACATATAGGTTTGACTGGATCGACTATCACGCCATAAAGAGCCAAGGGCGCCTTCCGGCGTCCTTTTTTTGTCCCCACTTACTACACGAACCGGAGCGCCTATTGCCGAAGACCTTCACTGAGCAACAGATCAACATCGAAAGCCTTGCCGCACACATCAGCGACAGCGGCTTGACACCCCATGAAGTGCAACCTGACGGCATCTGGATACGGTCGCCGAAGGGGTTGGGGTTTCGTATCTCCCTCATCACTGACCGGAAGTTCATCCGGTTCGCCACGTACCTTCCCCTGAATCAGCACGCCACCATCGGCCAGAAGCACGAACTCGCACGGCGACTGAACGAGAACGTGTTTTTGCCGGTCTTCACCATCGACCCAGACGAAGACCTGACCGTGATGTATGTATTGCCGTTCAGCGGGGGATTGGTTCCCGCAAACTTCATGGCGGTGGTCAACCAATTCGGCTTGATGCTGGAATATGTTGTCCAGACCTTCAACGAGGACCGGCTGATTCATTTTGGTGCGCCGGACGGGAAGCCTGCCGATATGGATTTGGTGCCAGCCAGCGGCGAACTGCTGCACTGACTGTTCAAGATCGACCCCGAACCGTCACGATGGCCGTCATGATGCGGGGCGAAAAACCCGTTGAACTACGCACCGCCGTTCTTCACGATACCGTCGCAAACAGTACCGTACTCACAGCAGTGCGTTCTAGACGGGTGGGTGAAGGTTCCGAAGGCATTGCGCCAATCCGGTGAAGCTACCGGCGTTTCCGGCTGGCGGTGCCATCAAAACCGGCGTCAAATGGTCAGGCCCCTATACAAGACCCACACTGCATACAGGCATACGCCCGATTGGCAGGCGGACAAGACCGCCTGCAGTTGCAAGATGCGATTGGCTATACGGCCTGTACAGGTGAAGTCCCTTACGCGCATACGTCGAACGACCCAACGCACTGCCCATGCGTTCAGTCCCCACGCGGTCTTGTCATATTCGGCCATGAGAGAGTCAACATTCACAGGGTTGCCGCCCATGGATTTGACTGCGCTTTCGCCCGCCTCCGTGCTGGCACCAAGAACCGACACAACCATGGCAGCGTACTTGGCCAGAACGCCAGCCACCAGTGCAATTAGGAACAGGCGCACTAGTCCGGGCAATGTTGCCTTCGCAAGATAAGGGGAAAGGTCCGAAATCTTGCCAAGCAAAAAGGCAAGCATGGCGCCAAACGCTGTCAACATCCAGCCCGAAAATGCATCAAGCTTTTCCGCACCTTTGGCGCTGCCCTGTACGAGGGTCTTGTTCACAAGGACTTTGACTACGTCCAACTCGTTGGTCATCGGGGAATCCTGAAGGTAAAGATGGCCCAATATAGCCCGACGCCTTGGCGCGGCAAAGGCAGAAACCTGCCATGGGTTGGAGCGGTTCCATGAATGGCAGATCACGCCACTGTGCGGGAACGATGAATATGAAGGAGATGCCCGACACCGCCGCTACGTGCGAAAGATGGATAGTGCTGGCGGATGCAACGCGTACTGCATCAGTGTTGCTGGTCGGGCGACACACCGTTACTCCGCGAACTTGTGCAAGTAGTACGGCGCGGCCCGATCTTCAAGAATCGCATCCATCGCGTCTAGGTTCTTCGAATCGGGATTTAGCCAAGCATCAATGTTCTCGGCTTTGATCGGCACGATGCATCGGTCGTGTCCAGCTTCCACAATTTCCGGTGGCGGGTCGTCCGTGATGGCTGCAAACGAGAGCAAGTCCTTCTGTCCGGGTTCGGTCCAGTGCGACCACAGGCATGCAACCAGCAGTGTTTGTGGCGGATCGGGCCGGAACTCCATCACCACGTTCGACCCGTCTTCGCGGGTGACGTTCTCATAGAAGGCATCAACCAGAATCAGGCCGTGGGTGTGGCCGTACTGTTCTTTCCAGAATCCACGCAGGTTGTCCCGCCGTGCGTTGTACGTGCCGGGATACTTGGTGTCATAGAAGGCTGGCTTACCTGCTGGCCTGCATCCGTACCGCATTGGTTTGACCGTACGCCGACCGTTCTCCATCACCATTACCGGTGCGTACCAGCCCGGATAGATGCGCGAATCACGCGGCTTCAGTTCGGTGCTGTTGAGGTCTTCCAGCTTGCCTTTGGCTGCTTCGATCTTGTTGGTTGCGATGCGCACATCTTCGGCAGCCTTCTTGGTCGCCTTTATTGCCAGCGCCTGTTTGGCCTTCTCCAATCGCTCCGTCTGCTTGGCGAGTTCTTGCAGAAGTTCGATTTCGTCGGCGGCCATCCGTGCACGCAGCACCTCGGCAATCTTTCGCTCCTCGTCCGTCTCCGGTGACACGAGGAACGGTGCCGTCATCGCCTTCGGGACACGCATCTTGGGATTGCGGAAGTACTCCATGATCATCCGCGTGAAGTCATCCAGCGACATGATGGCGCCGTACTCCTTCACGAAGCGCCGGTAGTCGGCTTCAATACGGGCGGAGTAACACATGGTGGTCCCCGAAGTGGTGCGGCCATGATAGATCAGCGCCGTCTTCGGGCGGTGCGCTTCATGATCACCAGTTCTGCACTAGTCCATTCCAGCGGCGCCGGGGATGGGTGGCTGGCGAGTGCCATGCGAAGCCCTGTGAAGCGCCTGTCAAACGGCGGTTCGATGTCGGCGCATTCGCACCATTCAGCAACGTATCTGGCGTATTCAACAGTGCTTCGGAGATACCAAATCTCCCACATCAGACGCCGCACATCTTCACACTTGTTCCGTTCCCATATCGCACGAATTTCATCGACCGTGAGCCTGCTTGGTGGAGGCGGCGTGCTCTTCGGCGGGTTGCACTGAATCCCCGGCCCATGCATCGGATAGCCAGTGCCACGATCTTCGCGCGTGCACTCCACCGGTTCCCATCGCTCGACCTTCAGATAAGGGTTCCAGTCACCGGCGAAGAACTTTGCGGCCTGATCGGCGCTCATGTGGTGCCGGGTCATTCTCCACTGACCGGTCTTGGCATCCAGATACCGGTACTTGTGGACGATGTGGGGTGGCGGGGGGGTTTCCATGATGCGCAGATACTGTATGGATGTACAGTATCAGGCGACCCTCATGAGCGGTCAATCCGCGACAATGGAGACATGCCTTTGACACCACACCATGTCCCCAATTCCGTGCCGGATCAAGCTTGCACGGGTGGCGGGACAAGCGGCAGACAGTCGGCGAAATCCACGTACAACTTGCGGATTGGATGCATGTTCTCTGGATCACCGGACAGTATCGATACCAACTGTGCCGTGATGGAAACCAGTGCGTTGGAGTTCCGCAGGGCGTCAGTTGCAAGCGGTGCTGGGTAGCCGGTAAGTGTTCTGGATAGCGGATGGATGCCACCGTGCGTGTAACTGCACAGCGCCTTCCATGCCACTTCATGGAATTGCTTCAGTTGATCAACCAACTGTGGCTGCACCTTGCTGCTATCCAACTTCTTCAGCATTTCGGACAGAGAAGGCCCTTCGTTCGCCTGTCGGGCACTGTTCACGGTCAGCGGTTCACTAAGCTTGTCCACCCACTCTTCTGTGGCGCCATAAAGCAACCAGATGCCACGGACGAGTGTTTCGAACTGAGGTCGCACCAAGGCAATGCCCGAAGCGAACAACCCGTTATCGATGAGAACCAGCGCACCCATCGCGTGTTCCAGCGACAGTATCCCGGCTTGAAACGAAACAACGAATCGCTTTTCAGGGCAAGGAATGATGCGGTCCACGTGCGCTGCTACGGCTTCATGCAACTGCGCGGTGCGATCCAGTGTCGCGGATAGTTTTTCTTCTTCGGTCATCTCGGGATAAGGGTGCGGCCAGACCAACGGGTCAATGAGGAGGGCACCAGCGTACCCAATGTCCTTTTGTTGCACATGTCGGACCGCTTAGCCGATCTTCTTCGCCAGTTCAACGGCAGACGGGTGGTAGTACCGCTTCAGCATTGCCAAGTTGCGATGCCCTGATACCGCAGCAAGTTCAATGAGGTTGGGAAGCTTCGCCGCCAGTCGCGTGATCGCCGTATGACGCAGATCGTGCCAGTGCAAGTCCACCAGTCCGGCACGCTTGCATGCCCGCTTGAACGCCGCATGGTGCGCTGGTGCGTTGACAGGAAACACTCGACCATCAATGCACCGTGGCAGTTCTCGCAGCAGGTCCACGGCCTTCCGAGATAGCGGCACAGTTCGGGCAGTTCCGTTCTTGGTCATCGGAAGAAATGCGGTCTGATTTTCGAGATTGATGTTCGACCAGCGAAGTTGCAGCAATTCACCGCGTCGCATTGCCGTCTCAAGACTCAGAATCATCATCGGTCGAAGCCACGGACTACGACGACCGGTAGGTGCCAATGCCGCAAGCAGCCGATCTTCTTCATCGGCCAGCAGTAACCTGTCTCGGCCCTGTGGTGTCGGTGGTTTGCGAATCAGTGCGACGGGGTTGGTGATGTTGATGTCCCATTCGCGACGGGCATGGTTGATGATTGCCGATAGGTATGCCAAATCCCGGATCACCGTCGCAGGTTTTACCTGCTTCAGCCGTTCATCCCGGAAAGCCGCCAAGACCTTCGGCGTCAGTGCCGCCATGCTGAGTTTCGCCAGCGTGTTGCGGCAAGTGGCGCGAAGCCGAATTACTGCGTCAGTGCCGCCGCGCTGTGTGGGGCACACGTCAGTGATGTAACGGTCGATGATGTCTTCGAGCGTGTTGGCTTCGGCTTGGCTGCGGCTGACGAAGCTTCCGCGATCCATGTCCGCTTCCGCAGATCGCGCCCACTGTTCGGCTTCTTTGCGGGTGTTGAAGGTCTTTACTTCTGGTGGGAAGCCTTTACGCGTAATCCGGGCCTGCCACTTGTTTCCTCGATGTCTTATGGATGCCATCTTCTGTCTCCACTTGGACAGAATTTGGACAAGATCGACTTTTCGTCACTTCGCAGCAGCCGTTGCGATCAGATCAGCGGTGCGGTCAGTGGTCGTGCGGACAAGTGGCGGTGTCGAGAAAAAGACTGAAAAAACAATTACTTAACGTTGCCAGCCACCCACTCACCAGACTTCCCCCCCCGCTTCTCCATCAACCGCACATCCCCGATCACCATCCCCCGATCCACGGCCTTGCACATATCGTAGATGGTGAGCAGCCCCACCTGCACCGCAGTCAGCGCTTCCATCTCCACCCCCGTCTGCCCATGCGTCTCCGCACGAACGGTACAGCGGATGGTGTGTGCAGCCTCATCCAGCGCAAATTCCACCGCCACCTTGGTCAACGCCAGCGGGTGACACAGCGGGATCAGATCCGACGTTCGCTTGGAACCCTGGATCGCCGCAATGCGTGCGATGCCGAGCACGTCGCCCTTCTTGGCGGTGCCGTCGCGCACCAGCGCAAACGTCTCGGGCAGCATGCGGATCGTGCCGGTGGCCACCGCCACGCGGTGCGTGACGGCCTTGTCGCCGACGTCGACCATGTGGGCTTGTCCGGCGGAATCGAAATGGGTGAGTTGCGACATGGGTGACAGCGCGTTTTGCGGGGCAGAGTACGAAGCGTTTTATGATAGCAAGCCACCGGCGCCCGACGAGGTGGCCGCGCTGATCCCGCTTACTGTGTTCTCCGTATGACGCCTCTCCTGTCTCTGCCGCGTGTGCACAAGCTGACGGCTGCTGTGCTGTTGTTGACGTGGCTTGCGCCGCTGTCCCTGCCCGCACTGGCGCAGGGGGCGGCATCTGCGCCTGGGGCGACGGCCAATCCGGGGCTCGGCTCCGCCGCGGCGGCCGATCAGGTGCAGAGCAACCTGAATCGCAGCGTGCAGATTGGCCGGCAGTCGCCGTATCTCACGAAAGATCCCACCGTCGTTGATGCGCCGACCTACGAATTGCCCGATATGGGCGATCCGTCCACCGCGTCGTTGTCGCCCGAGATGGAGCGCCGCCTGGGCGACCGCGTGATGCGCCAGATCCGCCGCGATCCGGACTACGTGCCCGACCCGCTGCTCACCGACTACCTGAACGGCATCGGCTACAAGCTGATTGAAGCCGCGCGCCGGCAGCGGGTGGGCGGGAGCTCCTCGGCGTCGAGCTTTGAGCTGTTCGCCGTGCGCGATCCGGGCATCAATGCGTTTGCGCTGCCTGGCGGCTACATCGGTGTGAACACGGGCACGCTGGTGGCGACCGAGAGCGAATCGGAACTGGCCTCGGTGCTCGGCCACGAAATCGGCCACGTGCTGCAGCGGCATATCGCCCGCGGGATCGACAAGTCCGGCGAGTCGATGTGGATTGCGCTGGCGTCGATCCTGCTGGCGGGTCTTGCAGCCACCAAGAGCGGTGATGCGGCGCAGGCGCTGGCCATGGGCGGGCAGGCGGCGGCGGTGTCCAACCAGTTGGCGTTCTCGCGTGGTGCCGAGCGCGAGGCGGATCGCGTCGGCTTCACGCTGCTGACGGGCGCGGGTTACAACCCCGATGGCATGCCCGATTTCTTCCGTCGCCTGCAGCGGGTGACGAATATTGCCGACACCGGCGTGATCCCCGGCTATGCGCGCACCCATCCGCTCACCGGCGAGCGTATCGCCGACATGGAAGACCGCGCGCGTGGCCTGCCGCATCCGCGCCAGCCGCATCGCCCGGAATTCGGCTTTGCCAAAGTGCGTGCCCGTGTCTTGCAAGAGACGTCGACCAGCGGCTACATCGACGTGCGCAATGCGATGCGCTCGCAGTTGTCTTCCGCGCCGGCTGCGCCGATCGAGAAGCGCGCCGCGCTCTGGTACGGCGTAGCGGTGACCAACCAGATGGCCGGCCGGCTCGACGAAGCCGAGCAGGCGCTGCAGGAAGCGCGGCGCCTGTACGGCAACATTCCCGGCATCACCTCGGGCAGCGTTGAGCTGGATGTGACCGCCATCGAACTGGCGCGTGCCCGTGATCGTGCGCCCGAGGCGTTGGCCTTGGCGCGCGCGGCGTTGACTGCGTATCCGCTCTCACGCGCGGTGGGCATCACCTATGCGCAGACGCTGCTGGCGGCGCGCCGGCCGGATGACGCCATTCCGTATCTGAAGGACAAGACTCGCGAAGACACCGCCCAACCGGTCTGGTGGGACTTGCTGGCACGCGCGTATGCCGACAAGGGCAAGCGTGTCGAGCAGCATCGTGCGTTGGCCGAGAAGTACGCGCGGGATGGAGCGTGGGGCGCGGCGGTTGAGCAGTTGAAGCTCGCACGCGGCGCGGGGGATGCGGATTTCTACACGCTCTCCGAGGTCGATGCGCGCTTGCACCAGATGGAGCGGCAGTACAAGGAAGAGAAGGCAGAAGACAAGCTGCTGCCGAAATAGGGCGGCGCTATTCGGCCGGCTGCGCCACGAAGCCGTAGCGCTTCGCTACTTCTGCGTGGCGGATCGGCTCGATGTCGAACGTCCGGCCGCCCAGAGGCAACGTGCCGAGGGCTGCGCTACACGCTTGCCCATGCCATTGCGCTAGTGAAGAGAACGGCTCCAGGTCGTGATCGTGCAGCAGGGCCACGGTTTCCTGCGTTTCCAGTCCGGCCACATGGCCGGAGAGCAGCACGCTCCCGTGCTCGTCGACAAAGCAGCCGCTCGGTGAGAACGCGGCGCCCGTGGTGGTGGTCAACGCGGGCAGCCCGCTCTCGGGCGACAGCCGCACCACCCACGGCGTGTAGTCGAGCTCCACAAACACCCGCTGCGGCCCGTTCTGGAAGAACCAGCGCCCCGTATCGTCATGCGTGTAGTTGCGCACGATGAAGTCGATGAGCGCTGCGTGGCGGATCGGGTCTCCCGCCAGCTTGTGCTGCTGCGCGTATTCATTGCGCATGCGCCACTGGCCGCGCCGGTCCAGCGCCAGCCAGCCGAAGCAGTTCGGCACGTTCGGCCACTTGGCCATGGCCTGGCGGACGATCTCATCCACGGGCTTCACCTGCATCCGGTTGACGGCCGAGCACGTCATCGAAAAAGCGCAGGATGCGCGCGGGCATCCAATCGACGCGGCCCGTATTGCCATGGCGCAGCAGGAAGCCGACATGGCCGCCATGCAGCGGCTGGTCCAGCTCGATGTCGGGCGAGACGTCGGACGGGCCGGGCAGGAAGCGGCCGGGCAGGAACGGATCGTTGCGCGCGTTCAGCACCAGAGAAGGCACGCGTACCTCGCGCAGCACGGGCTTGGACGAGGCGCGTGTCCAGTAGTCGAGCACATCGCGAAAGCCGTGCAGCGGCGCCGTGACGAGGTTGTCGAACTGGCCCAGCGTGCGCGTGGCCATCATGGCGGCGCGGTCGTACAGGCCGGGATGCTGGTCGAGCTTGGCGTTGGCCTTGTCCTTGAGCGTGCGCAGGAACATGCGCGTGTAGACCATGTTGAAGCCCGTGGATAGCGCAGCGCCGCCGGCCCGCATGTCCAGCGGCGCGGAGACCGTTGCCGCCGCGCTCACGTAGCGGGCATCGGCGCCATGTTCGCCGAGATAGCGCAGCAGCGCATTGCCGCCCAGCGAGATGCCGACGACCAGCAGCTTGCGGCCTTGCGGCACGCAGACCGTCCGATAGAGACGCTCGAGAATCCACGCGATCTCGGCGCCGTCGCCGCAGTGGTACATGCGCGGCGCGAGGTTCATCTCCCCCGAGCAGCCACGGAAGTGCGGGATCACGCCCGGCCAGCGGCGCGCGCGCAGTGCATCCATCAGCAGGCTCGCGTAGTGGCTGCGCGAATCGCCCTCCAGGCCATGGAACATGACGACGAGCGGCGCGTGTGCTTCAGTTGCGTGCGTGGTCCAGTCGAGATCGACGAAGTCGTGATCGGGCGTATCCCAGCGCTCGCGCCGATACGTGATGCGCGGAAAGCGCCACAGGCGTGCGGGCACGATGGTCTGCGCATTGCCGCCGATCAGCCACCACGGCGAGCGGAACGCGTGCGGCTCGAACGGCCCGGCGAGCAGAGCGCCCAGATTCAGTTCAAGGGGAGTGGCGTGGCGAGACGGGTGAGTCATCAGGAACAGTCGGCGGCCACGCCTGGCGTGGCGCGCTTAGTGCAGGGAATGCGTGACGCTGGCGATGGACGCAGCCACGCGCTCTTCGGCGGCCTGGCTGGAATGCACATGGGCGATGCGCCAGCCTTCGTGGTTCTGCATCATCACGTAGGTCGTGTGCACGTACAGGTCGGCCTCGGTGGCCGTGGCGGAGAAGCGCAGCGCCTCGGTCGCTTCGAAGATCGACACGCCCAGCGACGAATGCACCTGCTGCGAGAGGCATTCGATCCAGACTGGGTTCTTCTCGACGAGCGCATCGAGGCAGCCGCGCAGCTGCTCGTGGCCGTGCAGGCGCTGGCCGTCAGGCAGGATGAAGCTCACCGAATCCTCATCCAGCCACAGCTTGAGCGCGCCATCGGCATCGCGGCGCTTGAGCGCTTCGCGATAGGCTTCGAGGATGTCCTCGGCGGCTTCGAACAGGCGGGCAAATCGTGGCATGGCGGTGATGTGGAAGGAGAGCGTTACTGCGGCTGCAGCAGCCGGCGCAATTCGTGAAACACCATCTCGGGGCCGATGTCGCGCAGGCAGCGCAGGTGACCCAGCGGGCATTCGCGCGCGAAGCACGGACTGCATTCCAGATGGAGCCACATGATACTCGCAGCGGGCGACAGGGGCGGCGTGTGGCGCGGGTCGCTCGAGCCGAAGACGGCCACCTGCGGGCGCCCCAGGGCGGCGGTCACGTGCATCAGGCCCGAGTCGTTGCAGACGGCGGCTTCGGCACGGGCGAGCAGTTCGATGGCCTCGTCCAGCGAGGTCTCGCCGCACAGGTTGCGCACGAACGGCGCGCGCTCGACGATGGCGTCGGCCATCTCGCGGTCCTTGCCTGAACCGAGCGCGACGATCTGCGCATACGGGAACGAGCGACGCACCATCTGCGCAAGTTCTGCGAAGTGCTCGGCGGGCCAGCGTTTGGCGGGGCCGAATTCCGCGCCGGGGCAGAAGGCGATCAGCCGTGCATTGCCCGGAAGACCGAATTTGGCCGACGTGGCCATCACACGTTGCACGTCGACGTTCAGCTTCGGGTCGGGCAGCGTGTCGGGCAGCTTGGCGTGGGGCTTGAAGGCCAGCGCCGCATAGTGCTGCACCATCGGCGGCCGCGAGTTCTTGGGCGGATTCGGATAACGCACGTTCAGCACGCCCAGCCGCGATTCGCCCTTGTAGCCGATGCGCAGCGGAATGCCGGCCAGCCAGGGGATCAGCGCGCTCTTGAACGAGTTCGGCAGCACGTAGGCCGCATCGAAGGTTTCGTTCTTGAGCTGCTGCGCGAACATCGTGCGGCTGCCAAGCTGCAGCTTGCCGTGTGCGAGGTCGGTGGGCAGCACGCGGGAGATTTCCGGCATGCGCGCGAGCACGGGCGCCACCCATTTCGGGGCGATTGCGTGGATCTGCGCGCGCGGATGCCGCGCCTTGAGCTGCGCAAACAGCGGCTGCGCCATTAGCGCATCACCGATCCAGTTGGGGGCAACGACGAGGATCTTGCGCATCATCGACTCGCCGGCAGAAGGTTGCAGGCGGTCAGCGGGTGAACACAGCTCAATGGTGGCCCTTCAGTTCAACGCCGGGAGCCAGCTTGTAGACCGTGCCGCAGTACGGGCACTTGGCAACGCCCGTGTCGGCGATGTCGAGGAACACGCGCGGGTGGTAGTTCCAGGCCGGCGTCTTGGCAGTCGGGCAGTGCAGCGGCAGGTCGTCTGCGCCGATTTCGATCGTGGGTGCGGTTTGCGTGGTCATGGTGAGTGAGGAATGCCGGCGTGGTCTGCACAGGGTCAGCCACGCTTGATGTGCCGACAAAGGCGAAATTGTAAGGGGTGGGCGCGGGCGCGCCAACGCCGATTGTTGCACTGCGTGGCGCCCAGCACGAATCGCGGCACGGAACACGAGACACGCGCATCGGAACGCATGGGCATTAAGCAACTGCTTAACATCAAAAGTATAATCGCGTGTTTCCTACGAGCTCCACATGTCGCCCTCGACAGCTAAACGTTTGCGCCCGGCTGGCAGGTTCCACCCGGTCCGCAGAAAAGAAATGACCCCGCCGCTTGCGAGGACGTCATGGCGCTAGTCCGCTGGGCGGCCGCGCTGCAGCGCCGTTGGGAAGCGATCGACCCCGGCGAGCGCGCCGGCTTCATCGCCGGCCTGCGCGCGTATGCCCCGTCCACGCTGCCCGTGTTCACGTGGGGCGCGGTGACCGGCGTGGCGATGAGCAAGTCAGTGTTGACCATTCCGCAGGCGATCGGCATGTCGATCTTCGTCTACGCGGGGTCGTCGCAACTGGCGGTGCTGCCCTTGCTGGCGGCCGGGCTGCCGATCTGGACGGTGCTGCTGACGGCGTTTATCGTCAACGTGCGCTTTGTCATTTTCGGCGCGGGGCTGATGCAGCATTTTGCGCATCTGCCATTCCTGCGTCGGGTGATATTGGGTTCGTTCAACGGCGATTTGCCGTTTGTGCTGTTCACCCAGCAGTACCCGTCGGCCGCGCCGCAGGCCGGCAAGGAGGGCTACTACTGGGGCATGGTCCTGCTGAATTTCGTGGTCTGGCAGGTGTCGTCCATCCTGGGCATCGTCGCGGCGAGCCTGTTTCCGGATGCGTGGGGCCTGGCACTGGCCGGGACGCTTGCGCTGATTCCTGTCATGGTGTCGACCATTCGAGGCCGTGCCACCCTCATGGCGGTGGCGGTGGCGGCCGTGCTGGCGCTGGTGGCGTTCAAGCTGCCCTATCGACTGAGCCTGGTGATTGCGGTAACCGGCGCGATGGCCGCCGGCCTGGCCGCCGACGAGGCCGCCGCGCGTCTGCAATGGCAGCGCCGTCGCGCTGCGCAGATGCCTTCCAACGAGGACGACGCATGAGCGCACTGGACATCTGGTTGGTCATTGCCGGCATGACGGTGGTCACCATCGTCACGCGCTCGCTGTTTCTGGCGGTGGGCGACCGCATGACGCTGCCGGCGCGCCTGCAGCATGCGCTGCGCTTCGCGCCGGCTGCCGCGCTCATGGCGATCGTGCTGCCCGATCTGCTCTGGAATCAGGGCCACCTCGAAGCGAGCTGGACCAACCCCCGCCTGATGGCCGGCATTGCCGCAACCGCCTTCTATGTGGCAACGCGGCGCATGCTTGGCATGGTGATCGTCGGCATGGGCGTATTTACCGTACTGCGCCTCTGGGGCTGATGGGGATGAATGTGTCGGGGTCCACTCGCAACGGCGTGATCTTCGCCTTCCTGGCCTACACGATGTGGGGCCTGTTTCCGCTGTACTTCAAGCTGCTCAAGGCCGTGTCGCCGGTGGAGATCCTCTCGCACCGGGTGATCTGGTCATTGGCGGTGATGGTGGTGATCCTGCTCGTGAAGCAGCACTGGGCCTGGCTCTGGGCGTTGCGCACGCAGCCGCGCGTGGTGGGGCGCTACGCAGCCAGTACCAGCCTGCTGGCCGCCAATTGGCTGACCTACATCTGGGCGGTCAACCACGACCACGTGCTCGAAGCCAGCCTGGGCTACTTCATCAACCCGCTGGTGGTGGTGATGCTGGCCGCGCTGGTGCTGGGCGAGCGGCTGCGGCCAGTGCAGTGGGTATCGGTGGCGCTGGCCGCCGCCGGCGTGGCGTGGTTGACGTGGCAGGCCGGCAGCCTCCCGTGGATCGCGCTGGCGCTGGCGTTTTCGTTCGGGTTCTATGGCTTGCTACGGAAGACCTCGCCCCTGGGCGCGCTCGAAGGGCTGACGCTGGAGACGCTGCTGCTGTTTCCGCTGGCGCTCGGCTATCTGGGGTGGCTGGCTTCGGCGCACCAGAACGCGTTCCTGGCCGCATCGCCCGGTACGCAGCTGTTGCTGGTGCTGGCCGGCCCGCTGACGGCACTGCCGCTGCTGATGTTCGGCGCCGGCGCGCGGCGCATTCCGCTGTCGCTGCTGGGTTTGCTGCAGTACGTGAGCCCGACGCTGCAGCTGCTGCTGGGCGTCTGGCTCTATAACGAGCCGTTCGCAGGCCCCAAGGTGGCGGGCTATGTGCTGATCTGGGCCGGGCTGGCCGTCTATTCGGCCGAGGGCTGGATGCGGCTGCGCCGCCGCACGCCGCTGCCGGCCTGAGGTTGGCCGATTCCCCCGGGGGCGCCCATCGGCTGGCCTCGGCAAGACGGCGGAGCCCGGAAGTGGGAGCCGACGGGTGAGCGCCAAGAACGCACGTTTTGACCGGTCGCATCAGGTAAAATCGTCGTTTTCCGTGATTCCTCCGTAGCTGCCATGCCTCACGTCCTGCGTCTGTCCGATCTCATCTCCGAAGGCAAGCTTGCCGGCAAGCGTGTCTTTATCCGCGCTGATCTGAATGTGCCGCAAGACGATGCCGGCAACATCACCGAAGACACGCGCATCCGCGCCTCCGTGCCAGCCATTCAGGCCGCGCTGGACGCCGGCGCCGCCGTGATGGTCACTTCACACCTGGGTCGTCCGACCGAGGGCGAATTCAAGCCCGAAGACTCGCTGGCACCAGTGGCCAAGCGCCTGGCCGAGTTGCTAGGCTGCGACGTCAAGCTGGTGCAGAACTGGGTCGACGGCGTGGATGTGGCGCCCGGCCAGGTCGTGCTGCTGGAAAACTGCCGCGTGAACAAGGGCGAGAAGAAGAACAGCGACGAGCTGGCCCAGAAGATGGCCAAGCTGTGCGACGTCTACGTCAACGACGCGTTCGGCACCGCCCACCGCGCGGAAGCCACCACCCACGGCATCGCCAAGTTCGCCCCCATCGCCTGTGCCGGCCCGCTGCTGGCGGCCGAGCTGGATGCGCTGGGCAAGGCACTGGGCCAGCCGGCCCGTCCGCTGGTGGCCATCGTGGCCGGTTCGAAGGTGTCGACCAAGCTGACCATCCTGAAATCGCTGGCCGACAAGGTCGACAACCTGATCGTCGGCGGCGGCATCGCCAACACGTTCATGCTGGCGGCGGGCCTGAAGATCGGCAAGTCGCTGGCCGAGCCGGACCTGGTGGGCGATGCCAAGGCCATCATCGACATGCTGGCCGCACGCGGCGCGTCGGTGCCCATCCCCGTGGATGTGGTGTGCGCCAAGGAGTTCAGCGCCACCGCTGCTGCCACCGTCAAGGATGTGGCGGACGTGGCCGACGACGACATGATCCTCGACATTGGCCCGAAGACGGCCGCGCAACTGGCTGAACAGCTGAAGTCCGCCGGCACCATCGTGTGGAACGGCCCGGTCGGCGTGTTCGAGTTCGACCAGTTCGGCAACGGCACCAAGGTGTTGGCTGAGGCGATTGCTGCCTCGTCGGGCTTCTCGATCGCGGGCGGCGGCGACACGCTGGCGGCCATCGCCAAGTACAACATTGCCGACAAGGTGGGCTATATCTCCACCGGCGGCGGTGCGTTCCTCGAATTCCTGGAAGGCAAGACGCTGCCCGCCGTGGAAGTCCTGGAGCAACGTGCCCAGAGCCAGGCAGCCGTGGCCTGACCGAGGCGCCGGACACATACCCCCAACAACAACGAGACACCGCCGCCATGACCCGCGCCACCAAGATCGTCGCCACCCTCGGCCCGTCGTCCAACACGCTGGAGATCCTCACGCGGATGATCGCGGGCGGTGTGGACGTGGTTCGGCTGAACTTCTCGCACGGCACCGCGCAGGATCACGTGGCGCGCGCCGAACTGGTGCGCGAGGCGGCGCGCTCGGTGGGCCGCGAAGTGGCCATCATGGCCGATCTGCAGGGCCCCAAGATCCGCGTCGGCAAGTTTGAGAGCGGCAAGATCACGCTCGAACCCGGCGACCGCTTCACGCTCGACGCACGCTGTGAACTGGGCAACCAGGAGCGCGTCGGCCTGGACTACAAGGAACTGCCCCGCGACGTCGGTCCCGGCGATCTGCTGCTGCTCAACGACGGCCTGATCGTGCTGCAGGTCGAGCGCGTGGTTGGTGAAGAGATCGAGACCATGGTCAAGATCGGCGGCGACCTGTCCAACAACAAGGGCATCAACCGCCAGGGCGGCGGGCTATCGGCGCCTGCGCTGACCGCCAAGGACATGGAAGACATCAAGACCGCGATGGCGCTGGGCGCCGATTACGTCGCGGTCAGCTTCCCCAAGAACGCGACCGACATGGAAATGGCGCGCCAACTGGCCGCCGTGGCCGGCGCGCCGCACAACCACAAGACGCGCATGATCGCCAAGATCGAGCGTGCCGAGGCCATCCGCCCGGGCGTGCTCGAAGAGATCCTGGCCGCGTCCGACGGCATCATGGTCGCCCGTGGTGACCTGGCCGTGGAAGTGGGTAACGCAGCCGTGCCGGCGCTGCAGAAGCGCATGATCAAGCTGGCACGCGAAGCCAACAAGCTGACCATCACCGCCACGCAGATGATGGAGTCGATGATCGTCAACCCGGTGCCGACGCGCGCCGAAGTGTCGGACGTCGCCAACGCTGTGCTGGATGGCACCGATGCGGTGATGCTGTCGGCGGAAACCGCTGCGGGCCGCTATCCGGTCGAGACGATCGAAGCCATGGCCGCCATCTGCGTCGAGGCTGAAAAGTCGCAGCCGGTGCACCTGGATGCTGACTTCCTCGACCAGACCTTCAGCCGCATCGACCAGTCGATCGCCATGGGCGCGCTGTTCACGGCGCACCACCTCCAGGTCAAGGCGATTGCCGCGCTCACCGATTCCGGCGCCACGGCGCTGTGGATGAGCCGCCACGGCATCAACATCCCCATTTATGCGATGACGCCCAATGTGGGCTCGCAGCGCAAGATGGCCCTGTACCGCAACGTGCAGTCGCTGCCGCTGGCCACCAGCTCCGACCGTGACGAAGCGCTGCACCAGGCCGAAGAGCTGCTGGTCGCGCGCGGCGTCGTGCAGCGCGGCGACTTCATCGTCCTGACCGTCGGCGAGCCGATGGGCCAGGCCGGCGGCACCAACACACTCAAGATTGTCCGCGTCGGCATGCACTGACGCGCACGACGGAACGCCGTTTGCTAAGGGTTCAAGATGCGTTCCAGAGACCGAATACAGATCGATCCATAGGAGAAAACCATGCCACTCGTCTCGATGCGCCAATTGCTGGACCACGCCGCTGAAAACGGCTACGGCCTGCCGGCATTCAACGTGAACAACCTGGAACAGGTCCAGGCTGTAATGGAAGCGGCCAAGGAAACCGGCGCGCCGGTGATCCTGCAGGCCAGCGCAGGCGCCCGCAAGTACGCCGGCGAGTCCTTCATCAAGCACCTGATCCAGGCCGCGGTTGAGGCCTATCCGGAGATCCCGCTGGTGATGCACCAGGATCACGGTCAAAGCCCGGCCATCTGCCAGGGCGCCATCGACCTGGGCTTCGGCTCGGTCATGATGGACGGCTCGCTGCGTGAAGATGGCAAGACCCCGGCCGACTTCGACTACAACGTCGACGTGACCCGCCGCGTGGTGGAAATGGCCCACAAGGTTGGCGTGACCGTGGAAGGCGAACTCGGCTGCCTGGGCTCGCTGGAAACCGGCATGGCTGGCGAGGAAGATGGCCACGGCGCCGAGGGCAAGCTCGACCATTCGTCCCTGCTGACCGATCCGGAAGAAGCCGCCCAGTTCGTCAAGGCGACGCAGCTCGATGCCCTGGCCATCGCCATCGGCACCAGCCACGGCGCCTACAAGTTCACGCGCAAGCCCACCGGCGACATCCTGGCGATCAGCCGCGTGAAGGAAATCCACGCACGCATTCCCAACACCCACCTCGTGATGCACGGCTCGTCCTCCGTGCCGCAGGAGTTGCTGGCCATCATCAACCAGTACGGCGGCAAGATGAAGGAAACCTACGGCGTGCCGGTCGAAGAGATCCAGGAAGCCATCAAGTACGGCGTGCGCAAGATCAACATCGACACCGACATCCGCCTGGCGATGACTGGCGCGGTGCGCAAGTTCCTGGCCGAAAACCCGGACAAGTTCGACGCCCGCGAATGGCTCAAGCCGGCGCGCGAAGCCGCCAAGCAGGTCTGCAAGGCGCGCTACATCCAGTTCGGCTGCGAAGGCCAGGCCGGCAAGATCAAGCCGGTGGGCATGTCGGTCATGGCGGCTGACTACGCAAGCGGCAAGCTGGCGCAAGTGGTGCAATAAGCCTTTCGCGTCACATCTAGCAAACGGCTGGCACTGCGCCAGCCGTTTTGCATGGGGCCGGCACGTATAATGTCGGCCTTCCACGTTTTCTCATCTCCTCTCGGGTTCTGCCGTGTCCGCCGCATCTAACAACCCCGCTGCATCGTCCGCCCTTTACGAATCGTCGATCACCAGCCTGCCGTTGCTTGGCCGTGGCAAGGTGCGCGAGAACTACGCTGTCGGCGACGACAAGCTGCTGATGGTCACCACCGACCGCCTCTCGGCGTTTGACGTGATCCTGAGCCAGCCGATTCCGGACAAGGGCAAAGTGCTCGCGCAGATGTCTGACTTCTGGTTCAACAAGCTGCGCCACATCGTGCCGACGCACGAGACGGGCATCGCCCCGGAAACCGTGGTGGCTCCGAACGAAGTCGACCAGGTGCGCGGCCGCGCCATCGTGGTCAAGCGCCTGAAGCCAATCCTGGTGGAAGCCGTGGTGCGCGGCTACCTGGCCGGCAGCGGCTGGAAGGACTACCAGGCCACCGGCGCCGTTTGCGGCGTGCATCTGGCTCCCGGCCTGCAGAACGCACAGAAGCTGCCCGAGCCGATCTTCACGCCCGCAGCCAAGGCCGAGATGGGCGAGCATGACGAGAACATCTCCTTCGATGAAGTCGAGCGCCGGATCGGCCCGGACCTCGCCGCGCAAATCCGCGACGTGAGCATCCGCCTGTACAAGGAAGCTTCCGAATTTGCCGCCACGCGCGGCATCATCATCGCCGACACCAAGTTCGAGTTCGGTTTGGACGAGAACGGCACGCTCACCCTGATGGACGAAGCGCTCACCGCCGATTCGTCGCGGTTCTGGCCGGCGGATTCGTACCAAGTGGGCACCAACCCGCCGTCGTTCGACAAGCAATTCGTGCGCGACTGGCTCGAAGCCGTGCGTATCGACGGCAAGCCGTGGCCGAAGACCGCGCCGGCGCCGCAACTGCCCGCCGACGTGATCGAAAAGACCGCCGACAAGTACCGCGAGGCGCTGACCCGCCTGACCGGTCAATCCCTGCGCTGACATTGGAGCGATGACGATGACTGCACAATCCGCTCCGCTCGTTGGCGTGGTGATGGGCTCCAATTCCGACTGGGAAATCATGCGCCACGCCGTGGACATGCTGACCCAGTTCGGTATTCCGTTTGAGGCGCAGGTCGTCTCGGCGCACCGCATGCCGGACGACATGTTCCGCTACGCCGAAGCCGCACGCGGCCGGGGTTTGCGCGCCATCATCGCCGGTGCCGGCGGGGCGGCGCACCTGCCGGGCATGATCGCCGCCAAGACGATCGTGCCGGTGTTCGGTGTGCCGGTGCCGTCCAAGTACCTGCGCGGCGAAGACTCGCTGCTTTCCATCGTGCAGATGCCCAAGGGCATTCCGGTGTCGACGTTCGCCATCGGCGAGGCGGGTGCGGCCAACGCGGCACTGGCTGCCATTGCCACCATTGCCACCACCGACTCGGCGCTGGCCGACAAGCTCGAAGCCTTCCGCGCGCAGCAGACCGAAGTCGCGCGCGGCATGAAGCTGCCGGTCCATGGGGCCTAAGGTGCTCAAGCAACAGACGACCCCATTCATGGCCGACGACCTGAACCCGCGCCTGGCGCAAGCCCACACGGCGGAATCCCGCGCGCTGAACGTTCCCAACGCGATCCTGCCCGATGCCTGGCTGGGCATGCTGGGCGGCGGCCAACTCGGCCGCATGTTCACGCACGCCGCGCAGGCGATGGGCTACAAGGTCTGCGTGCTCGACCCGGACCCGAACAGCCCCGCCGGCACGATTGCCGAGCGCCATCTGTGCGCCGGCTACACCGATGAAGCCGCACTGGCGGAGATGGCCGCGCTGTGCCCGGCGGTGACCACGGAATTCGAGAACGTGCCCGCGGTTGCGCTCGATCGCCTGGAGCAGCTGGGCGCATTCGTCGCGCCGCGCGCCAACTGCGTGTCGATCGCCCAAAACCGCATCGCCGAGAAGAAGTTCTTCGCGCTGTGCGCCGCACGCACCGGCATTCACCCGGCCCCGAGCTGGGTGATTGAGCATGAAGCCGACATCGAGCAACTGCCCGCCGACCTGCTGCCCGGCATCCTGAAGATCGCCCGCATGGGCTATGACGGCAAGGGCCAGGCGCGCGTTTCCACCGTTGAAGAACTGCGCGCCGCCTGGGGTGCCATGCAGCACGTGCCGTGCGTGCTCGAGAAGATGCTGCCGCTGGCCTACGAGGTGTCCGTGCTGGCCGCCCGCGCCGCCGACGGCACCACGGCGACGTGGCCGCTGGCCGAGAACGAGCACCGTGACGGCATCCTGTTCTCGACGATCATGCCGTCGCGCAGCGTGTCGGACGACATCGCCACGCGCACCCGCGCCGCTGCAGCGATGATCGCCGAAGAGATGGGCTACGTCGGCGTGCTGTGCGTCGAGTTTTTCGTGCTGCAGGACGGCTCGCTCGTCGCCAACGAAATGGCGCCGCGCCCGCACAACTCCGGCCACATCACCATGGATGTGTGCGAGACCAGCCAGTTCGAGCAGCAGGTGCGTGCCATGGCCCGCCTGCCGCTGGGCAGCACGCGCCAGCATTCGCCGGGACGCATGCTCAACGTGCTCGGCGACGTGTGGTTCGAGTACGGCCTCGAGCGCACGCCCGCGTGGCACGAGGTGATGGGCCACAGTGGCGCCAAGGTCCATCTGTACGGCAAGGCCGATGCACGCCCGGGCCGCAAGATGGGTCACGTGAACTGCGTCGGCACCTCGCCGGAAGTGGTGGACGAAGCCTTCCGCCACGCCGCACACGTGCTCGGGCTGCAGCCGGAGTAACCACGAGCATCGCCATGCACAAGTCGACCACGCCCACCGTCATGCCGTCGCGCCAACGCCTCGACGAGGCTGCGCGCGCGCTGGAAGCGGGCGAGCTGGTCGCCTTCCCGACCGAGACCGTCTACGGCCTCGGCGCTGATGCGGAGAACCCGCAGGCCATCGCCAAGATCTACGCCGCCAAAGGCCGTCCGTCCAATCACCCCGTGATCGTGCATGTGGTGGATGGGGCGGACATCTCTTACTGGGCCGATGAGGTGCCCGGCATCGCGCTGCAACTGATCGAAGCGTTTTGGCCCGGTCCGCTGACGTTGATTCTGAAGCGCGCCCCGCATATCCCGGCCGCCGTGGCGGGCGGTCAGGACAGCATCGGGCTGCGTTGCCCGTCGCACCCGGTGGCGCAGGCGCTGCTCTCGCGCTTCAAGCGTGGGCGCGGCGGCATTGCGGCACCGTCGGCCAACAAGTTCGGCCAGGTCAGCCCGACCACCGCGCAGCACGTGCGTGACGAATTCGGCGATGCCGTGTTCGTGCTCGAAGGCGATGGCGTGGACGTTGGCATCGAATCGACCATTGTCGATCTCTCTCGTCTGGATCAAGGGATCGGTCCCGTGCTGCTGCGCCCGGGTGCCATCACGCCCGAAGACATCGAGCGCGTGACGGGCGAGTTACCCGCGCTGCCTGATGCCGCTGCACCGCGCGCGTCCGGCACGTTGAAGGCGCACTACGCGCCGCGCACGCCGCTGTATCTGTTGTCTGCCGCCGACGTGCCTGCGCGCGTGGCCGCACTGCCGGCCGGCAAGCGTGTTGTCTGGCTCGGCGCACCTGTGGCGCTGCCCGCAGGCTGCGACCAACGCGTCGCGCCTGCCACGCCCGCCGCTTACGCCAACGCGTTGTATGCGCTCCTGCGCGAACTCGATCGCGGTGGCTATGACGCCATCTGGGTGGAAACCCTGGCTGACACGCCCGCCTGGGCGGCCGTCAACGACCGCCTGCGTCGCGCCGCCGCCGCGTTCGCGGCTTAGTTCGAGTCAGGCCTCTAATTCTTCCGGGTCGCCCGTTCGTCGAACGGCTGTCTACCTCGCTACACTGGGTCGTTGTGTCGTTCCGCGTGCTTCAAACGCGCGCAGTGAGTCGCGTACCGCGGCACCACAGACCAAAAAAATTTCCACACGGGAGACAGACCATGAAGTTGCGTCAATGGATGGGCGTCGCATCGGCGGCCCTCGCCTTGGGCCTGACCGCTTGCGGCGGCGAATCCGATCAGAGCGGTAACAGCAACATTGCCAAGGTGCAGCGCATGGTGGTGTTCGGCGACAGCCTGAGCGACGCTGGCACCTACACGCCGGCAGCGGCGGCCGTGGGTGGGGGCAAGTTCACCACCAACCCGGGCCCGGTGTGGGCGGAAACCGTGGCCACGCAGCTGGGTATGTCGCTCACGCCCGCCGTGATGGGCTACGCCAACTCCGTGCAGACCTGTCCGAAACCCGGTTGCTTCGACTACGCACAGGGCGGTTCGCGTGTGACCGATCCGAACGGCATTGGCCACAATAACGGCGCCGGTGCGCTCACGTATCCGGTCAAGCAGCAGCTCGCCAACTTCTACGCAGCCAGCAACAACACGTTCAATGGCAGCAGCGATCTGGTGTTCGTGTTCGGCGGCAACAACGACATTTTCTATTGGGCCGCCGCCGTGGCGACACCCAATTCAGGTGTGACGCCGGCTATTGCCACGGCGCAGGTCCAGCAGGCCGCGACTGACTTGGTCGGCTACATCAAGGACATGATCAGCAAGAACGCCACGCAGCTCTACGTGTTCAACCTGCCCGACAGCAGCCTGACCCCGCAGGGTGTGGCAGGCGGTGTGGCAGGGCAGGCGCTGCTGCATGCGCTGGTGGGTACGTTCAACACCACGCTGCAGACCGGTCTGGCCGGCACGACGGCTCGCGTGATCGACTTCAACTCGCAGTTGACCGCCGTGATCCAGAACGGCGCAATGTTCGGGTTCAGCAACACCAGCGTCCCGGCCTGCGATGCGAACAAGATCAACGCACTGGTGCCGGGCGCTGGCGGCAGCTCGCTGTTCTGCTCGGCCAACACGCTGGTCGCCGCGGGTGCAGATACGTCGTACCTGTTCGCGGACGGCGTGCACCCGACCACGGGTGGCCATCGCCTGATCTCGAGCAACGTGCTGCAGCGTCTGCTGGCAGACAACCTGGTTCACTGATCCGGCTAGCACCGCACCCAAACAAAACGCCCGCGCAAGCGGGCGTTTTTATTTCCTGTGATTGCTCGCCTCCTTGATGGCTGAGCCGCCAAGCGTGCCTCATGTTGGCGCGTGAGCCAGATGCTGCACGGCAAACCGGTACACCGCATCCACATCGTTCAGATCCAGCACCGCCACGCCTTCGGGCGGGTGCACGGCATCGGGCGCATCGGTAGCGACCGCCACCACGCCGCCAATCTCCGGCCACAGCGGTGTGCGGCCCAGCGATGGCCGGAACACTTCGATCTTCGGAAAGGTGCTGCGCTTGTAGCCTTCCACGATGACGAGGTCGGTGCCGGGCGAGAGCAGCGCGAGCACGTCGGCCAACTCGGGCTCGCGGGCGTGGGCGTATTCGCGCATCAGGACGAGGCGCTCGCCACCCACCAGCACGACTTCCGCGCTGCCGGCTTCGCGCATGCGGTACGAATCCTTGCCGGGCGAGTCGAGGTCAAAGCCGTGATGCGTGTGCTTGATGGCGGCCACGCGGCGTCCGTCTTGTACGAAGCGCGCGATGAGTTGCTCGATGAGCGTGGTCTTGCCGCTGCCCGACGTGCCCGTGATGCCCAACAGTGCCGTATGTGTGTTCATCGTTGTGCGCCCTGATAGATCCATTGCAAGAGTGCGTCGTGCGCTGCCTGGCCGGCACCGGCGTTCGGGTGGTTGATCATGCTGACCACCACGAAGCGCTGGCCGCCTTCGCCTTCCACATAGCCGGCGATGGCGCGTACGTCATTGAGCGTGCCGGTCTTGATCTCGGCGTTGCCGGCCACACCGGCGCGCGTGAGGCGATTGCGCATGGTGCCATCCACGCCGACCACCGGCAACGCATCGCGCAGCACGCTGCCGTTCGGGTTGGCATCGGCCTGCTGCAGCAGGCGCCCCATGTTGCGCGCGCTGATGCGCTCCACGCGCGACAGGCCGGAGCCATTCTCGAGCACCAGCTCGGGCATCGTCAGGTTCTGCTTGGCGAGCCAGCGGTTGATGACGTCGGTCGATTGCCGCACCGATGCGGGCTTGCGGCCGATCTCCGCGCCGATGGTCAGGAAGAGCTGGCGCGCCATCACGTTGTTCGAATACTTGTCGATGTCGTGCACGACCTCCGACAGCGGCGGGCCGTAGTGTGTAGCCAGGAGCACGGCTTGGCGCGGTACCTTACCCTCGCGCAGGCCCGGGGTGAAGCGCGTCGTGCCGCCGGCTTGCTGCCACAGCGCCAGGAAGCCGCCCCAGATGAAGTCGGCATGCGTGAGCGCGGCGATGTTGAACACGCGCTCGCCGCACGCAGCGGCATAGCGGCCGTCAAAGCTGGCAAGCACGTGGCCGTCGGTCTGCGTGGCGATGTTGGCGCCGGACGATGTCTTCCAATCGCCGCAGCCGCCGCGCGTGGTGCGCAGCTGGTTGTCGATCTGCAACTGCGCCAGCGGCGGCGACACGTCGATGTTGACCCCGCCGTTGCCCGCATCGGGCGACAGCGTGAACGTGAGCGTCTTGAACGAATACAGCAGCGCGTCGGGCGCCACGTTGTAGGCGCGTGCGCTGTCGCCATCGAGCGGCGGCGCTTCCGACAGCCCGCTCTCGAAGTAGGTGCGATCCAGCACGATGTTGCCGGCCAGTTCGTCCACACCGGCGCGGCGCACATCGGTCACGAGCTTCACGAGCTCTTCCGGAATCAGCTTCGGATCGCCCTGGCCGCGCAGATAGAGATTGCCGTTGAGCGTGCCGTTGACGGGCTGGCTATCAGCATAGGCCGTGGTCTTCCAGCGGAAGTCCGGACCGAGCAGATCGAGCCCGGCAAAGGTCGTCAGCAGCTTCATGGTCGACGCCGGGTTCATTCCGGTGTCGGCATTCCATTGCAGGATGGGCGCGGCGGTGCCGGTGCGGATCACGAACACGCTTACTGCATCGAGCGGAATATGCGCACGGGCAAACGCGAGCGCCACGTTGGCGGGCAGCCCGGCGGGATTCTGCGCAGCTTGGCGCATCTGCGCTGCCGTGGCATGCGGCGCGGCGTGCGCTTTGGCCTTCTTGGCGTGGGCGAGCGGCGTGGCCGCAACGGCGAGGAGCACCGCGCAGGCAAGTGCGCTACGCGGCAGGTTCAGCAAACGGGTGGGACGAATTCGGGCCATCGGCGGGGCAGGGTGGGGCACACACGCGTGCGCCAAGTGCGGACGCAGGCATGTTAACGCAGCGGCCCCCCGCTCCGGCCGACAAGCAATGGCGGGTTCACCGCCCAATTCGTTGGGAATCGTCAGGTGTGACGCTTAAGTATCGAGGCCGATGCGCTTGCGCATCGCGGCCGTGACGGATTGACGCGTGCCGCTGTAATCCGCCCACGGGTCGCCCTTGAGCTTGTCCAGCCGATCCGGCAGCGTGCGCAGCGTCCACTGGGCGGAAGACTGCAGCCCTTCCAGCTCGTCATGGCGGATCGGCACCGACACCGGCAGCCCCGTGCGTGCGCGCACCGAATATGCCGCCACCGTGCTCGCGCCGCGGTTGTTGCGCAGATAGTCGATGAAGATTTTCCCCACGCGGTTCTGTGGGCCCATCTTGGCGACGAAGCGGTCGGGGAAGGTCGCGGCCATGTGTTGCACAACGGCTTGTGCGAACGCCTTGAGCGCATCCCAGTCGGCAGATTCGCGACGTGTGAGCGGCACCACCACATGCAGGCCGTGCCCGCCGCTGGTCTTCAGGAAAGCCTGCAGACCCAGTTCATCGAGCAACGCAAGCGTGAGCTGCGTGGCCTCGATCACGCGCACGAAGGGCAATGCGGGGTCGGGGTCGATATCGAAGATGATGCGGTCGGGTTGTTCGATGCGATCGGCCAGCGCATTCCAGGTGTGCAGCTCCACCGTGCCCATCTGCACCGCGCCGACCAGCGCCTCGGCCGAGTTGATGGCCAGCAGCGATGGATGGCCAGGGTCAAGCGCCGGATCGAGCTGCGTGATGCCAGGCAGTTTCAGCGCGGCTGCGTGCTTCTGGAAGAAGCGCTCGCCGTCGATGCCGTCGGGGGCCCGCACGAGCGACGTGGGCCGGTTGCGCAGATGCGGCAGCATCCACTCGGCTACGCTCGCGTAGTACCGCGCGAGATCAGCCTTGGTGGTGCCGCTGGCCTTCTCGATGACGCGGTCCGGGTGCGTGATGTCCACGCCTGCGATGCGCTCGGCGCCGGGGCGGACCCTGCGTTCGGAAGCCTTCACGGCGTGGGTCTCCTTGCGGTGGGCGCTGCTTGGCGGCTTGGCTTTCTCGCGCACGATGTTGCGCGCGGGCTTGTCGTCGCGCAAGCCCTGGAACACGGCCTGGCGCACGATGCCTTCGCGCGTCCATTCGGCAAAGGCGATCTCGGCCACGCGCTCCGGCCTGACCCATTGCACATCGCGCGCGTCCGCGCCCACGGGCGGGTTGGCAAACGGCGGTGTGTCGATTGTCAGGCCGTTGAGCTCATGATGCAGGGCGTGCAGGCTGGTCTCGTTGAAGCCGGTGCCGACGCGGCCCGCGTAGCGCAGCTTGCCTGCGTCGTCATACACACCGAGCAGCAGCGCGCCAAAGCCGCTGCGGCTGCCCTTGGGCGCGCTGTAGCCGCCGATCACGAACTCCTGCCGCTGCCCGCACTTGAGCTTGATCCACGCGGGGCTGCGGCCGGCGCGGTAGGGCGCGTCCGCGCGCTTGCCGATCACGCCTTCGAGCGACATGCTGCACGCCGAGGCCAGCAGGTCTTCGGCCGGCGCATTGAAGGTGCCCGAGAACAGTACCGCCTCGCGATCGAGCTCGCCCGGCGCCGCGTCGAGAATGCGCTGCAGCAGCGCGCGTCGCTCGTGCAGCGGCACGCCGCGCAAGTCCATGCCGTTGCAGAACGGAATGTCGAACAGGTAGTAGACGATGCGTTCGGCATGCGCGGTTTCGAACGCGTTCTGCAGCGCCTGGAAGTCGGGCACGCCGCGCTCGCCCATCACCACGACCTCGCCGTCGAGCCACGCTTCGTGCAGGCCGAGCGCATGCAGGGTGCGCGCCTGGCGCGGCAGCTTCGCCGTCCAGTCCCGGCCGTTGCGGCTGAACAGTCGCACTGTGTTGCCATCGATGCGCGCCAGGATGCGGTAGCCGTCGAACTTGACCTCGTAGTCCCATTCGCCGTGCGCGGGCGGCGCATCGACCAGCGTGGCGAGCTGCGGCTCCAGCGTGTTCGGCAACGCCTCCGGAACGGCACCTTCGGGTGGCTGGACTTGCGTGGGTTCGGCGTGATCGGGCTGGCGGTTTTTCTTGGCCTTGGCGCCGACGTTCTCGCCGCTGATCACGCTGGCGGGCAGCGCCTGTGTCACGTCATAGTCGCTCGATGGCCGCACCTGGTCGTCGCGTTCCTTGATGAGCAGCCACTGCTCCTTCGGGTGCTTTCCGCTGCCATGCAGGTGCGTGCGGACCAGTGCCCACGCACCGTGCAGCTTCTCGCCGTCGAGGTCGAACTTGAGCTTGCCGTCGCGGTAGGCCTTGCGTGGGTCGCCGTGCGGGCGCCAGATGCCGCGGTCCCACACGATCACGTCGCCGCCGCCGTATTGGCCCTCGGGGATGTGGCCCTCGAAATCGGCATAGTCGAGCGGGTGGTCTTCAACGTGCACGGCGAGGCGCTTGTCCGCCGGGTCCAGGCTCGGGCCCTTCGGGATGGCCCAGCTCTTGAGCGTGCCGTCGAGTTCGAGCCGGAAGTCGTAATGCAGCCGCGTGGCGTCATGCTTCTGGATCACGAAGTGCAGGGCGCCGTTGGCGTGGCGCTCATCGGCCTTGCGGCGGGCGCCGGCGGGCTCCTGTGTTTGCGTGAAATCGCGTTTGCGGCGGTAGTCGGCGAGATGGCGTGGCATGCATCACCTCCGTCGGGTCAGGCGCGCTTGCGGGCGGCCGTTTTGCGCGCGGACTTGGCCGCCGTCTTGCGCGGCGCACGCTTGCGTGGCGTGGGCGCGTCTTCTTCCGCGCTCGGTGCTTCTTTGCCCTTGCCGCGCTTGGCGAGGCTTTGCCGCAGCAGGTCCGTCAGGTCGATCACGTTGTCGGTGCGCGGTGCCGCGCGCTCGGCTTCCAGCGGCTCGACCGACTCCGTGCGGCCTTCGCGCACCTTGCGATCGACCAGCGCGAGGATGTCGTCGCGGAAGGTGTCGTGATACTCGGCAGGGTCCCACGTGCCGCTCATGTCGTCGATCAGCTTTTCGGCCATGTCGATCTCCTTGGCCGTCAGCTTGGCGACCTTGGCGCCCTCGGTGGGCACGTCCAGCTCGGACCAGTCGCGCACCTCGTTGGACCACCGCAGCGTATGCAGCACCAGCACCGGCCCCAGCGGAATCAGCGCCGCCAGATGCTGCTTGGTGTGCAGCACCACGTTGGCCACGCCGATCTTCTGCGAGCGCGTCAGCGCCTCGCGCAGCAGCGCATAGACCTTCTCGCCGCGCCGGTCGGGTGCGAGAAAGTACGGCGTGTCGAGATAGAGAAACGGAATCTCTGACGCATCCACGAAGGTCAGCAGATCCACTGTTTGCGTGGAGACCGGGTTGGCGGCGCGGATGTCGTCGTCGGTCAGGATCACATAGCGGTCCTTCTCGTAGGCATAGCCGCGCACGATCTGCTCGCGTGGCACTTCCTTGCCGGTGGCCTTGTTGATGCGCTTGTAGCCGACGCGGTCCATGGTGCGGCGGTCGAGCCAGTCGAAATCGAGGTCGTCGCTGCGGGTGGCCGGATAGAGCGCCACCGGAATGTGGACGAGGCCGAAACTGACGGCACCTTTCCAGATCACGCGGGGCATGACGGGTCTCCCGAATGCATTGGATGCCCGTGTGGTGACGCAAGCGGCATACCCGCGCGGCGCGCTGCCCGCGTCATACGTTCTTCAGGCTGACGCGGTAGCATGGTGCCTTTGCGGCGCAACGGGGTTGCGCCGCGCGTGTTTCATCAACCTTCTTCATGTCTTCCGAATACGTTCAGTCTGCCGGTACCTTGCAGCCACGCCGGCTTCCCCTGTCGGCCCGCGCGGCGACGATGGCGCTTTTTTTCGTCAACGGCGCAACGTTTGCGACGTGGGGCATCCACATCCCGACGGTGAAGGCGCGCTTCGGGTTGTCCGAGGCATCGTTGTCGTTGGCGATGTTCATGGTGGCCGCGGGGGCCATCCTTTCGATCAAATTTGTGGGCCGCTGGGTGGCGCGCGTCGGCACACAGCACGCCAGCATGCGGGGCGGCATCGCGTTCAGCGCAATGCTCGCGCTGATCATGCTGATGCCGACCTACCCGGTGTTGCTGGTGGCGCTGTTTTTGTTCGGCGTCAGCACCGTGGGGTTTGACGTGGCCATCAATGCGCAGGCCACCACGGTGGAGGCTCGCCATCACAAGCCCATCATTTCATCGCTGCACGGCATGTTCAGCCTCGGCGGCATGGTCGGCGCCGCCCTGGGTGGCGTGTTACTGGAACTGGGTGTGTCTGCGGCCGCGCATTGCGGCGGCATGGCGCTGGTGTTGATCGCGACGACGCTGTGCGCGGGGCCGTTCATGCTGCCCGATCACGTGCATGCGGAAGGCGAACCCGCACACCCGACCACCGGCCGAACGCTGCTCATGCTCGGTCTGCTGGCTTTCTTGGGTCTGCTGGGGGAAGGCGCGATGTACGACTGGACGACCGTGTACATGCGTGAGATCGCGCAATCGCCCGAGGCTGTTGCCAGCGCGGGCTATGCGGCGTTCTCCGGCGGCATGGCGCTGGCCCGATTCGGCGGTGATTTTGCGCGCGGACGCTGGGGCAACATGCGCGTGCTGGGCGCCAGCGGTGTGCTGGCCACGGGCGGCATCCTCCTCGCGCTGTTGTGGCCCGCGCCCGCGGCCGTGCTGGCAGGCTTTGCGCTGATGGGCGTGGGCGCGGCCAACATGGTGCCGATCTTCTTTATCACCGCGTCGCGCCTGCCCGGCGTGCCGGCGGCGGAGGGTATTGCCGCGGTGGCGCGCTTTGCCTACGTGGGTTTGCTGATCGGCCCGGTCATCATCGGGTTGATTGCGCATCACTCTGATCTGCGCTGGGGGCTGTCGGTGGTGGCGCTGACCATGGTGTTGATTGCGGTGACGGGGCCGCGGGCGATCCGCCTGCCGGAACATCGTTAAACGGCGGTCATTTGCTTAAAAAATATGCAGTTGCTGTGCGTTGACTTTCCTGTGCGCTTGCCATAGCTTACGACGAGGAGAGGGGGTTTCCCGGTGCCACCGCCACGAGACAAGCGTGAGGAGGCATCGGGATGCGTTCAAAACGAGGCTGCTCCATTGATTTGATCAGCCCAAACGACCCATAGGAAAGGAGCTTCAAGATGCCGTACAAACGTCTCACCCTCGTGGCAGCGGTCGCTGTCGTGGCAGCCATCAGCGGCATGGCCCACGCGCAGACCGACAAGAAGTTCGACCCCTACACCCAGGGCGCCAAGGCGGGCGACAAGTTCGATCCGTACACCCAAGGCGCAAAGGCCGGCGACAAGTTCGACCCGTACTCGCAAGGCGCCAACAAGAACGACAGCACCGCCAGCGCACTCAACCCGGGCGCGCAGCCGGCCAATGTCGAGAAGGGCAAGTACGATCCGTACACCCAGGGCGCGAAGGCCGGCGACAAGTTCGACCCGTACACCCAGGGAGCGAAGAGCAAGGACCCGTACACCGACGGTGCCAAGGCCACGGACCCGTACACCGACGGCGCGAAGAAGTAAGCGTGCGATCGGGTTTCACGAAGACGCCGGTGCATTTCCCAATGCATCGGCGTTTTTCTTTCTGGCGGTGCGCCGCGATGGTGCTCGCGGTGGCCCTGCCGCTGCCCGGCCATGCTGCGGGCTTGTGTACCGCGCCGTGGGTACACGACGGCAGCCGCGTGCGATTGGACGGCAACGGCAAGACGCCGATGATCGTCGAATTCACGCTGCATGACGTTAGCCGCGACATGCAGGACGGCTGCGAGATCGGCCTGCACATCTATGCCAAGTCGGGCCTGGTGGCACTCGGCGGCCGCCCGATCGAGACGGTGCAGGAGCACCAGTTGCTGGTGGATGAGGCGGGCGTCGTCACGCGGGTCGTGAGCATCAACGGCAAGGTGTTTGCGCAAAGCGAACATACCGATCTGGTGGGTACCGTGAGCACGGCCATCTCGGGCATGTTCCTGTATGGCGCCGGCCTGGCGCCCGAAGCCGAAATGCTGCCGGGCGATACGTACGAATCGAGCTTCGATTTCGATGTGGTGTCGCCACGGCTGGGGATCTCCGTGGGGCGCATGCGGGCCGAGCACGCCAAGGTGGAGGTGTCCGAGCGCGAGGTGGGTCCGCCGCAGACGATGAACACGGTGGTGGGCGAGCTGCAGTGCCGGCCCATCCGCTACACGCGCACGGCCCGGTTGGGCGTGCTGCAACTGGGCAATGAAACACTGGAGCCCGATCCGACCGTCGCGCACATCACCGATTGGTATTGCCCGGAAGCGGGCGTGGTGATGCGCCAGGAGGTCGAGCAGCACGGCCAGACGCAGGTGATCGACGTGGTCGAGCTCAAGCGCTAGTGCGCGCTCCCATCTTTCCCTAGCTTGTCACGCCTGCGCGGCGTCGAAATGTTCGATGCCTCCGTCAAAGCGGTAGACCCGCACAACGTTGAATGGCGCCTCCGGTGCAGGCTGCGAGAACAGTGCGATGTGGTCGACGGGCATGGCCGCCGGCAGCACCACACGGCTGGCTTCCAGGGCCCGATAGCACGCGAGCTGCTCGGCATGTCCGAGCCGCCCCGTGAGCGTGATGTGGAACGTGAACGTGCCGAACACATACGGATAACCCCAGCGCAGCAGATGGCGCTCCTGTGCATCCGACAGACCGGCGCGGCGGCGGCGTGCCAGTTCGGTGGCAGGCGGCGGCGCGCGGAAGGCGTCGAATTCGCTCACGCAGGCATCTGCGAACCGGTGCAGCGCATCACGGGCCGGGTCGCCGTGACGCAGGCGCCAGGCCAGGAAACCACGCAAGGTCTGCAGGGCCGGTTCGATGGTGAAGGCCTGCTGCTGCGGGGCGAACTGGCGCAGCGCGGCGTCCAGCTCGTCGACGGTGCGGTCGGCAGCCAAGCGGAACGGCGGCTTGAACGTGGCATGCAGGCCGTACTGGCGCGGGGCTTCGGTCCAATGGTCGAGCGTGACGAGGTCGATGCCGGCTTCGCGCACGAACGGCTCGCGCTGATCTGCGGGGATGGTTTGGTTGGTCCGCGCGCAGCGGCCCAGCCAGCTGGAACCGAGCCCATACCAGGGCTCGGGCGGCAGCAGGTAGAGCGCGTATCGCCAGGCCGCGGGTATCGGGGGCAGCACGGGTGGCAACGTGTCCATGCGGAGGCTCAGCCGATCAGCGGGAGGTGGCCGGTGGCGTGGCGCAGCCGCCCGCCCACCACGGTGGCCACCACGCGCGGCAGGCCGGGGCGGTGGTCGTCGACCACGATGGCATCGGCGCGCAGGCCGGCGGCGAGCGTACCGCGGTCGGACAGCCCCGCTGCTTCGGCCGGGTTGGCGGCCACCAGCGCCCACGCCTGCGCCAGCGGCGCCACGCCCCGGTCGACCAGCTTGAACGGGGCGGCCAGCAGGGCGGGGTAGTAATAGTCGGACGCCAGCACCGTGCCGACACCCGCCGCTACCATGGCTGTGGCATCGGGCGCGCCGTTGTGGCTGCCGCCGCGCAGCACGTTGGGCGCGCCGAAGACGATGTGCCCGCCGTGCGCACGCGCGGCGTGGGCCACCGCCTCGGTCAGCGGGAATTCGGTCACGGTGCAGCCGTGCGCGTGGAAGGCGTTGCGCGTGGCCACATCCGGCTCGTCGTGCGAGGCCATGCAGATGCCGCGTTGCAGCGCTGCGCGCGCGAGCGTGCCGGTCACCGTGTCGATCTTGCCGGCGTTGAGTGCGGCGCTGTTCAGGCGCGCGAGGAAGGTTTCGACGTCGCACTCGGCGCGGTCGGCGTATTGTGCGAGCTTGCGCGTGTCGCCCAGCTTGTCGCGCATGATCGGCAGGTGGTCGTTGAACGACAGGAAGTGCACGCGGCCGGCGTGCATCCAGGCCAGCGCATCGGCCACGCCGTCGGCATGGTGCAGTTCGAAGCGCAAGTGCATCAAGTGCTGGGCACCCAGGTGCGGACGCATGGCGTCGAGCGTGTCGAGCATGCGCAGGGCATAGGCGTGGCCGCGCAGGCCGCCTTCCCATGAATACGTTACGCCGTGAAATTCGGTGGTGATGCCGTTGGCAAGCAATTGGCTGTCCACATCCGCCAGCGCGGTTTCGTAGGGAAAGGCAACGCCGGGGCGTGGCATGACGGCGCGCTCGAAGGCATCGCCATGCAGATCGACGATGCCGGGCAGGACGAGGAGGTTGCCGCAGTCGATCATGCCGCGCGTCGGGTTGGCATCACATGTTGCGATGCGCCCATCGCGGAACTGCACGGCGGTTTCAGCCAGACCTTCGGGCAGCAGGGTACGGTGCGAAACCAGCCCGGCCACGTGGCCGACGGAAGACGAAAACGATTGCATGGTGCCAACTCGCGGCGTGCGCGCCGTGGAAGAGGAGCGGGCATTGTCTCGCAACTGGCGTGCCGGCCGATGTGACATTGGTCATTCGCCCCACTCTGAAGTAGGGAAAACCTCCGGACGCCTCAACTTTCCCGACACGATGGTCGATATCGATAAAAACAGGCCTGATATGGACGCCACCTCCACCGAGCGGCCTGACCCCGAACCGGACGTGACCACCGGGGCGCGGCCGCTCCCGCTCGCTGACGACCGCTACGAGGCGCTCGTCCGGCAAATGCCGGACGCGCTGTACATCGTGGCGGACGACATCATCGTTTTCATCAACGAGGCGGGCGTTCGGCTGTTTGGTGCGCAGAGCGCGCGCGATATCGTGGGCCGCGAGCTGGACGAGTTCGTGCACGACAAGTCGCTGCATCTTGCCCGCCAGCGCCGTGGGTGGATGGTCGACCATGGCGCCGGCCTGCCGCCCGTCGAGCAGACCTTACTGCGCTGTGATGGCACACCGGTCGAGGTGGAGGTGCTTTCCGCACCGGTGCAGCTCGGCTGGCGCACCGCCATCCAGGTGGTGGCGCGCGACATCACCCAGCGCAAGCAGGCCGAACAGGCCCTGCGCGAATCCGAAGCCAACTACCGCGCGCTGGCCGCCGAAACCGCCCGCGCCAAGGAACTGCTGCGCTGTGAAAAGACGGTGCTCGAGCTCAGCTCGCGCAACGTGCCGATGCACGATCTGCTGGCGGAGGTGTGCCGCCTGGTCGAAACGCTGCTCGACGACGGCGCGGTGTGCTCCGTGCTGCTGTCCGGCGACGGCGAGCACGTGACGCAGGCGGTGGCGCCGTCGCTGCCGTACATGCTGTCGCAGGTGCTGATCGGCTCGGCGATCGGGCCGGCGCACGGCTCGTGCGGCACGGCCATGTACCTGAACAAGCGCGTGGTGGTGGAAGACATCGGCGCCGACCCGCTGTGGGACGACTACCGCGACATCGTCGCGCCGCTGGGGCTGCGCGCCTGCTGGTCCACGCCCATCCGCGGCGACAACGCGCAGATGATCGGCGCGATGGGCGTCTACTACGACACCCCGCGCGCGCCCACGCGTGACGCCATGGACCTGCTCGACGGCATCACCGATATCGTCGGCGTGGCGGTCCAGAAGGCCCGCATCGCGCGCGACCTGCAGGAGAGCGAGGAGCGCTACCGCCTGGCGGTCGACAACCTGACCGAGGGCATCCTCGTGCAGGCCGACGACGGAACCATCCTGGCGTGCAACCCGAGTGCGCGGCGCATCCTGCGGGCGGGCAATCTGTCGCCCGTGGGCGATAGCCACCTGACGCTGATGCGCCGCTCGCTGCGCGAAGACGGCAGCGAGATCCCGTTTGAAGAGCGCCCCACACGCGTGGTGCTGCGGACCGGCCGCCCGCTGCTGGGCCTGACGGTCGGCCTGGAGCTGGTGGACGGCGACGTGGTGTGGGTGCACGAGAACGTGCTGCCCATCGTGCGCGCCGGCGACGACACGCCGTCGGCCGTGCTCATCTCGTTCAACGACATCGGGCCCGCACGCGCGCAGCAGCAGCAGCTCACCTTCCTCGCGCAGCGCGATGGCCTTACCGGCCTGTACAACCGCGCGTTCTTCTCGCAGCGCATGCAGGTGGTGATGGAGCAGGCCGCCAGCGAGGGGCGCCAGGTGGCCGTGCTGTTCCTCGATCTGGACGGCTTCAAGAAGGTGAACGACACTGCCGGCCACGAAGCGGGGGACCACCTGCTGCGCATCGTCGCGCAGCGCCTGTCGGCCTGCGTGCGCCAGAACGACACGCTGGCGCGGCTGGGCGGCGACGAGTTCGTCGTGCTGCTCGACCACGTGCGCTCGCTCTCCGAGGCCGAGCGGCTGGCCAAGCGCATCGTCCACGCGATCGCGCAGCCGTTTTCGATTGGCGGTACCGAGTACTACCTCGGCGCATCGATCGGCATTGCGGTGTACCCCGAACATGGTGAAGACGCCGCCACGCTGCTGCGCTGTGCCGACGCCGCCATGTACCACGCCAAGCAGAACGGCCGCAACCAGCACCGCGTGTACACCGCGCGCCTGTCGCAGCGCGCGCAGCGGCGCTTCCTGCTCGAATACCACCTGCGCCGCGCACTGGCGGCGGATGAACTGTCGCTGCGTTTCCAGCCCATCGTCGATGCCACATCGATGGGCATCGTCGGCGCCGAGGTACTGTTGCGCTGGAGCAGTGCCGAACTGGGCGAGGTGTCGCCTGCGGAGTTCATCCCTGTGGCTGAAGACTCGGGGCTTATCGGCGACATCGGCGAGTGGGTGCTGGCGCAGGCCTGCCACCAGGCCGCGCAGTGGCGCGCCACCTGCATGCCGGATTTCTTCGTGGCCGTGAACCTGTCGCCGCGCCAGTTTGGCGAGGGGCTGGTGCCGACCATCTCGCGATGCCTGACCGAGGCCGGCCTGCCCGCCAGCGCGCTGGAGATGGAGATCACCGAAGGCCTGCTCATGCGCGACACGGCTGCGGTGATGCCCGTGCTCGATGCGCTCACGGCGCTGGGCATCCGTATCTCGATCGACGATTTCGGCACCGGGTATTCGTCGCTGTCGTACCTGCAGCGCTTCCCGATCGACAACCTGAAGGTGGACCGCTCGTTCGTCTCGGGCATTCCGCGCCACCGGGATTCGGTGGTGATCTCGCGCGCGGTGGTGGCGATGGCCGCGTCGCTGGACATGACGGTCACAGCCGAGGGTGTCGAGACACTCGAACAGGCGGAGTTCCTGCAGGCGGCCGGCTGCGACAAGCTGCAAGGCTTCCTGTTCGGCCCGCCCATGACGGCCGCTGCCTACGAGGCACGGCTGCGCCGCGACCACGCCGCACAGGACTAGCCCCGGCGTAATGCCCGCGTAAGTCTGCGCGCGTAGCGTGTCTCAAGCGTGCATTCGCGCGCGCCGATATGCCCCATAGAGGGTTGCCCCGCCACCACGGCGAGGGCGCACACAACAACGACACCTGGAGACACCGCACGTGAAGCCATTTGCCTGGGGCCGTGGCCCCAAAGCCTCTTCCGAACTTGTTGCCCGTATTGCCGAAGAGGCCGGCCGCGTGGGCATGGGCATCTGCGAGGTGTCCGGCAACGTGGAGGACGTGGCCGTGCGCCTGCGCCGCCAGGCCGACGTGTTCGACCAGCTGCGCAATGCCGCCGACGTCACCATGCGCGGCAATCACGACATTGCCGTGGCCGCACGCCATGCGCGGGAAGTGGCGTCGCATGCGAGTGAAGAGGTGAGCGGCTCGCGCGCCACGGTCGATGCCTCGCTGCGCGATATCCGCGAACTCACCGTGGGCGTGGCCAGCATGGAGCAGCAGATTGCCGCCCTGCGCGAGGCGCTGGTGCAGGTGGCGCAGGCTTCCGAGCAGATCTCGCAGATTGCCAAGCAGACCAACCTGCTGGCCATCAACGCCGCCATCGAGGCCGCCCGCGCGGGCGAATCGGGCCGCAGCTTTGCGGTGGTGGCGGGTGCCGTCAAACAGCTCGCCGGCCAGACCGCCGAAGCCACGCGGCGCATTGAAACCACGCTGGCCGATCTGTCCGGCCAGACGGAAAAACTCATCGGCGACAGCAGCGCGAACGTGGCACGCGCGCAGCGCGTGGACTCAGGCACGCAGGCCATCGGGGCGGTGATCGGTGTGGCGGGAGACGCCATCGCGCGCTTTGATGTCGAAGCCACCAGCATTGCCGAATCCACTGCCGCTATCGAAGGCGAATGCGCCTCGCTCGCGCGCGAGGTGGACGCGATGGCCGAGGGGGTCAAGCAATCGAGCCACAACATCGACAGTGCGCAGCAGCAGTTGTCGGGGTTGCTGGGGGCGTCGGAAACGCTGATCCGGCTGACAGCCTCCACCGGTGTGGAAAGCGCAGATACCCCGTTCATCAACGCAGTGCAGAGCACGGCGGCCAAGATTGGGACGCTGTTCGAATCGGCGCTGGCGCGGGGGGACATCAACGAGGGCGACCTGTTTGACCGCGCGTACGAGACGGTGCCGGACACCAATCCGACGCAGCACATTACGCGCTTTACGGCGTTCACCGATCGGGTGCTGCCGGCGCTGCAGGAGCCGCTGTTGGAACTGGATGCGCGTGTGGTCTTCTGTGCGGCGGTGGACAACAACGGTTACCTGCCCACGCACAACCTGAAGTTCTCTCAGCCACAGGGGAGTGATCCGACGTGGAATGCGGCGAACAGCCGCCAGCGGCGCATGTTTGCCGACCGCACCGGCTTGGGCGCCGCGCGCAATACGGAAGCCTTCCTGCTCCAGACCTATCGGCGTGATATGGGGAACGGCACGTTCGCGATGATGAAGGATGTGTCGGCGCCTATTTTTGTGAAGGGGCGACACTGGGGCGGCCTGCGGATGGGGTACAAGGTCGCGGCGTAGGGTTCCGAACGGGGTGGATGGCGTTCGGAACGTAGTCCGTGGCGTTCGGAACCCGATGCGTTGCGTTCTGAACGTCAGACGTCGGGGTTCGGAACTTTGAGGAGTGGGGTTTGGAACGCCGCGGGTGGGGTTGGGAACCTTGCTGGCGGGGTGGGATGCGGTTGGATTGATGCTGGTGGTGCATCCCTTGTTTCTCCCCCTGCCGGGGGCGACTCACTTTCTTTGTCTTGCCAAAGAAAGTCAGCAAAGAAAGGCGCGCCCGAGATGGCGAAAGACTCCTTGAATTTCCGTAACCCGGCGGAGACGGGGAAAACTCGCTGCGCTCAGACAGTTCCCCGTCTTGTTTCCGCCCGCTTACGAAAATTCAAGGCGCCATCTAGGGCAGGGTACGGCCAAACCATCGTGGTGCATGTGTTGGGGCCACGATGGTTTCTTGGGGTCGAGGGGCGTGCTCAGTGCTTGCGCGTGCCTAGGATGACCAACACGGCTGCGCCGAGCTCCAGCACCGCTACGAAGTACAGGCCGGCCGACAGGTGGCCGGTGCTGGTCTTCAGCCAGCCGATCATGTACGGTGCGACGAAGCCTGCCAGGTTGCCGATCGAGTTGATGAGCGCGATGCCGCCTGCGGCTGCCGTGCCGGCCAGGAACACGGCCGGGATCGACCAGAACACCGGGAACGCGGCCAGGATGCCGATGGCCGCCACCGTGAGGGCAACCAGCGCGAGCACCGGCGTGCCGAGCGTTGCCCCCGTTGCCACGAGGCCGGCGCTGGCGATGAGCGCGGCAATGGCGCAGTGCATGCGACGCTCACCCGTGCGATCGGAATGCGCGCCGTTCCACACCATCGCAATCGTGCCGGCAATGAACGGAATGGCACTGATCAGCCCGATCTGGAAGTTGCCCTGAACACCGAGCTCCTTGATGATCGACGGCGTCCAGAATGCGATGGTGGCGTTGCCGCTGACCACGCAGAAGTAGATCGCGGCGCAGATCCACACGCGGACGTTGGCGAGTGCGGCGCCAAACGAGGCGTGCTTGGCCGGGTCGCGGTTCTCTACCTCAACGGCCTGGATGACGGCATCTTGCTCGGCGGCGGAGAGCCACTTTGCCTGGCGCGGCGTTTCCGGCAGCCACGCGAGCACGGCAAAGCCGGCCAGCACCGAGGGAATGCCTTCGAGCAGGAACAGCCACTGCCAGTTGGCCAGGTGGCCGACGCCTTCCATGCGGCTCATGATGAAGCCCGCAACCGGGCCACCCACCACGCCTGCGATCGCAAACGAGGTCATGAACAGGCCGTTGATGCGCGCACGGTGCGCGGACGGGAACCAGTACGTCAGGTACAGCACCACGCCCGGAAAGAACCCCGCCTCGAAGATGCCCAGCAGGAAGCGCATCACGTAGAACGAGGTCGGCGTCTTCACGTAGATCATCGCCATCGAGGCCAGGCCCCACAGGATGGTGATGCGCGCGAGCGTCTTGCGGGCGCCGATCTTTTCCAGCAGCAGGTTGCTCGGCACTTCAAACAGGAAGTAGCCGATGAAGAAGATGCCGGCGCCCAGGCCGTACACCGCTTCGCTGAACTGCAGGTCTTGCAGCATCGACAGCTTGGCGAAGCCGACGTTGACGCGGTCGATCCAGGCAAGGATGAACAGCACCACCAGGAACGGCACCAGCCGATACGCAATGCGGCGGTAGGTGACATCCAGATCGGTGCTGTGGGGTGGGCTGCCTGCGGGTTTGGCAGGCAGGGCTTGCGCTTGAGACATGGTTTCCTCCAGTAGCGTGAGAGCTTGCCTGCGCTTCGTTGTGCCGCTTTGTGGTACGAAGCGCAGGCATGAGTTGAGCCGGGCGCGTCTGTTGCGCGCCTTGTTTCGTGGTGAATCGTGGTGAATGAAGCGAACCGCCTGCGTGGCCCGGATGCAGGCGGAGAAGGTTCGTGTTAGCCGATCAACGCAGTGCAGCCTCCACCGCCCGGCCGACACGCAGGATGCGCGCGTCGTCGCCCGCGAGACCGCAGAGCGACAGGCCGACCGGCAGCTCGCCGGTGGCGTGGACGGGCAGCGTCAGCGCGCAGCCGTCCAGGAAGTTGATCACGCTGGGGTTGCGCAGCGTGAGCGCATTGGTGCGGAAGAACTGCGCGTCGTCGGCTTCGAGCGGGGCGACTTCCGGCGGCACGATCGCCACGGTCGGCATCAGCCATGCATCGATGTTGCCGAGGCGCTTGCGTGCGGCGGCAATCATGCGTGCGCGTGCGTCCAGCACGTCGATGTACGCGGCAGCGCCCATCTGCTCGCCGCGGCGGATGCGGGCGGCCACGCGCTGGTCGTACTGCGCTTCGGCGCGTGCCAGCAGCGGACGGTGCCATGCCCACGCCTCGGCCGCCGTGAGGCCACCACCGCCGTTGATCTCGGGCAATTGCAGCAGCTCGGGGAATTCAAACCGCACAACGTGTGCGCCGGCGCGCTCGAGCGTTTCCACCGCGCGCTGGAACGCCTTGGCGACCGTGTCATCGAGGTCCGCGCCCACGTAGTCTTGCGTGACGCCAAAGCGCAGCCCGGCCAGCGGCACGGCGTCAGTGTCGAGCGTTTCTCCACTCAGGACGGCGTCGACGATGGCGCAGCAGTCGACCGAGTTGGCGAGCGGCCCGCCCGAATCGAGCGAGGTGGACAGCGGCACGCCGCCCGCCATCGGTACGCGGCGTGCGGTGGGCTTGAAACCCGTCAGGTTGCAGAAGGCGGACGGAATGCGGATCGAACCGCCCGTATCGGTGCCCAGTGCCGCCACGGCCATGCCACCCGCCACGGTGACGGCGCCGCCCGAGGTGGAGCCACCTGCCGCGCGCGCACCATCTGCCGGCGTGCGCGGTGTGCCGTAGTGCGGGTTCAGGCCGAGGCCCGAGAACGCGAACTCGCTCATGTTGGTGCGGCCGAGCAGCACCGCACCCGCCGCGCGCAGGCGCGCCACGGCAGCGGCATCGGCGGTGGCGGGTGGCTGATCGGCCAGCGCGCGCGAGCCGGCGGCCGTCACCTGGCCCGCCACGTCGAACAGATCCTTGATCGACACCGGCAGCCCCGCCAGCAGCGACGGCACGTTGCCGGCTGCACGTGCAGCGTCGGCGGCGCGTGCCATGGCCAGTGCGGCTTGCACGTCGATGCTCACATAGGCGGTGCCACCGGCGGTGCGGTGCGACTGGGCACGTTCCAGCGCGGCTTCGGTCAGCGCGACGCTGGTGATGCGGCCGGCAGCCAGATCAGCGGCCAGCGTGCGGATCATGTTCGGGCGGGGCGTCATCATGCGGAGATCTCCGTTGGGTGGGGCGCTTCAGCCTTCAACAGGCAGGGTGTCGACAGCATACTGATGGCGCAATTCGCTACCGGATACCGGATCAATCAACGCCATATCGAAAGCCTCGCCAAAACCGAGCTCACCGATGATCGGCTGCGTGCCGCAGAACATGGCAGTGCCAACGGGGAGCGTGTCAGCGCCGGTGTAGCGGCGGATCAGGTCGCGCGGGTCGAGCATGCGCGTCACGCTGCCTTCCTGGTACAGCGCGGTCTGGCCGTCGCGGGTGCGCCAGGTCTTCATCTGCAGGCTGTCCCAGTGATCGGCCAGCGCTTCGAAGCGCCATACGTCGCGGCTTACGGGCTTGGCGCACATCTGCTTGGACACCGTCACGCCATAGGCTTCGACCTTGCGATCGGTGTGGTCCGAGCCGATGCCGACCAGCAGGCCCATCGGCGTGGAATACAGCACGAACTCGGCTTCGCCCGACGAATCGGCGCCGGGAATCTCCACGCGCGCATCGGTGGTCAGCAGCGAATGCGACACGCGATAGAAGCACGGCACACGCGCCGGGCGCGCCACGCCGATCGCTTCGAGTTCTGCGATGTGGTGTTCAACGGCTTCGGCATCGCGGCCGGTCCAGCCGGCAATGACGAGGTGGTCCACGGTCACGTCGATGGGGCCGTGGTCGATGAGGTTCAGGTGCAGCGTGGTCATGCGGTATCCGGAAGAAGCGGGGAAAAACGAACGAAGGGGAAGTCGGGATCAGAGCGTGCGGATGATCGTGCGGCGGAATTCGTCGATGTGCTCGCGGATGGCCTCGCGCGCGGCGGGCACGTCGCGGCGTTCCAGCGCATCGAGCACGGCGAGGTGTTCGTCGTACACGTTCTGCAGGTGTTGCGGCTCCGACAGCGAGAGGAACCAGAAACGCGCCTGCTTTTCATGCAGGCCGCGCAGCAGCTCGGCCAGCACGCGGTTGCGCGAGGCGGCCGAGATGGCGAGGTGGAATTTGAGGTCGAGCGCGGCGAGTGCGGCAATGTCGCGGTGCGCGATCAGCGCGGGCGACGCATCAACGATGGCGCGCATGGCCTCGAAGTCGGCCGGGTGGGCGCGCTCGGCGGCCAGCGTCACGCAGAGGATCTCATTGGTGGCGCGCACCTCGATCATGTCGAGCACGTCGTTGAGCGAGAGCGGCGTCACCAGCACGCCCTTGCGCGGCAGGATCTGCACCAGCCCCTCGACCTCCAGCCGATGCAGCGCCTGGTGGATCGGCGTGCGGCCCAGGCCCAGCAGCGTGCCGAGCTGCGCTTCGTTGAGCGGCTCGCCGGGGCGGAATTCGCACGCCATGATGCGGCGCTTGATCTCGGCATAGGCGAGTTCGCGCATGGCGGCGCCCTTGGGGGCGTGCGCGGAGGGCTCCGCGGCGAAGGGCGCGGCGGCAGATACCAGTTGGATCGGGCGCTTGATCGACGACATGAGAGGGGCTTTGAATCTCGTAAAAGTCGAGTGATGGTATTGTGATATCTCACAGGGCGTCAAGAGAACAAAACCTCCCATGCGGGGGCAATCGTCTAGGGATTTGCCCTGAGATGGATCAGGCTGGACGGCCCGGAAAGTTGTTATAGACTGCAACAAATTTCACGGAGACAGCCATGAAGATCGCCATCATCGGGGCGGGTATCGGCGGGCTCACGCTCGCGCTGATGGCGCAGCGCCAGGGCTTCGAGGTCGAGGTGTGGGAGGCGGTGCAGACATTGCGGCCGCTGGGCGTGGGTATCAACCTGCTGCCCCACGCGGCCCGGCAGTTGTGCGAGCTCGGGCTGGAAGACACGCTCGGCGCGCTGGCGATCCGCACTTCGGCACTGGCCTACTACAACCGCTTTGGCCAGCCGATCTGGCATGAGCCGCGCGGTTTGGCGGCGGGTTATGACTGGCCGCAGTTCTCTATCCACCGCGGCGAATTCCAGATGGCGCTGGCCGACGCCGTGGCCGAGCGGCTCGGTGCCGATTGCATCCGCCTGGGCCACAGTTTTGAGGCCGTCCAATCGACGGGAGAGCAGGGCGCCCCCGTGCGTTTCACGTTGCGAGACCGTTCGAATGACACCCTCGTCGAATCGTCAGCCGATGTGCTGATCGGCGCGGACGGCATCCACTCCGCCGTGCGCCGGCACTTCTATCCGGCGGGCGATGTGCCGCGCTTTGCCGGCCGCATGCTGTGGCGCGCCGTCACCGAGGCCGAACCGTATCTCGATGGCCGCACGATGTTCATGGCCGGCCATCAGGATCAGAAGTTTGTGGCGTATCCGATCTCCGAGCCGCTGCGCCAGCAGGGCCGCTCTCGCATCAACTGGATTGCCGAGCTGCGCGTGCCCGACGAGGCACCGCCGCGCAGCGACTGGAACCGCGAGGTCGACCGCGCCATCTTCCGCAGCGCCTTCGCCGACTGGAAATGGGACTGGATCGATATCCCCGCGCTGATTGATGGCGCCCAGGCGGTATATGAGTTCCCGCTGGTCGACAAGGACCCGCTGCCGCGCTGGACCTTCGGCCGTGTCACGCTGCTGGGCGATGCCGGGCATCCGATGTACCCGATCGGCTCGAACGGCAGCGCGCAGGCGATTCTCGATGCGCGTGCGCTCATCGACTGCCTGCTCACCACGCGCGACATCGGCATCGCGCTGCGCGAATACGAAGCCGCTCGCCTGCCGCGCACCGCCGGCATCGTGCTGCGCAATCGCCTGAACGGGCCGGAGCAGGTCATGCAGCTCGCGCATGAACGCGCGCCGCAAGGCTTTGCCAGCATCGACGACGTGATCCCGCGCGCCGAGCTGGAAGGCATTGCGATGCGCTATAAGAAGTTGGCCGGTTTCGATCCGCAGTCGCTGCGCGATCAGCCGCCCATGCCGGGGCAGATGCGCGTGCCGGCGTGAGCCATTCCGAAGTACAGACAAACGACAAGAGAAACGAGGAGAGGAGCCCCATGACCATCCGCCGCACCGTCTGCGCCGCTGCCGCGCTGCTGCTTGCTACCGCCACTGTCGGTGCCCATGCCGAAGTCGTCGTTGGTGTCAGCCTGTCGACCACAGGACCATCGGCGTCGCTCGGCATCACGCAGAAGAACTCGCTGGCGTTCTATCCGGACACCATCGGCGGCGAGAAGCTGCGCCTCGTGGTGGTGGACGATGCGTCCGACCCGAGCACCGGCACGCGCCTGGCGCGCAAGCTGGTGACGGAGGACCACGTCGACATCATCGTCGGCTCGTCCGCCGTGGCGCCGTCGATCGCGATTGCCGAAGTCGCGACGGAATCGCACACACCGCAACTGTCGCTGGCGCCCGTCGAGCTGAAGCCGGGCAAGGGCGACTGGACGTACCGCCTGGCGCAGCCGATCTCGCTGATGGCCGAGGCGATTGCCGCGCGCATGGCGGCGTCGGGCGTCAAGAACGTCGGCTTCATCGGCTTTTCCGACGCGTATGGCGAGAGCTGGCTGAAGGACTTCACCGCAGCGGCCACGCCGCGCGGCATCAAGATCGTCGACGTGGAGCGCTATGCCCGCGCCGATACCAGCGTGACGGGGCAGGTCGCCAAGCTCACCAGCATCAAGCCCGATGCGATCCTGGTGGCCGGGGCGGGCACCGGCGCCGCGCTGCCGCACACGGCGTTGCGCGATCGCGGCTATGCGGGGCCGATCTACCAGACGCACGGCGCTGCCACGAAGGACCTGATCCGCATTGGCGGCAAGACTGTCGATGGCGCGATCCTGCCCGCCGGGCCGGTCATCGTGGCCGAGCAACTGCCCGACAGCCATCCGAGCAAGAAGACCGCGCTGGAATACGTCACGCGCTACGAAAAGGCCAACGGCCCCGACACGCGCACGCAGTTCGGCGCCCACACGTGGGATGCGCTGCAGGTGCTTCAGCGCATCGTGCCGGTGGCGCTCAAGAAGGTGAAGCCCGGCACGCCTGAGTTCCGCCAGGCGCTGAAGACCGCGCTGGAATCGGAGCGCGACATCGTCGTCTCGCACGGCGTGCTCAACTACACCGCCACCGTCCATTTCGGCTTTGACGCGCGCGGCCGCGTGCTGTTGACCATCGACCACGGCAAATGGAAGCTGCTGGATTGAAGCGCACGCGCGTGCATGGCCGACAGGCGCATCGCCGACGATAATCGAGGGGATTCCACCATCGATGCCACCATGCCGCGCAGCCCCAAAGCCGACGACCTGTATCCCGCCGTGGCCCCCTCGGGCCATTTCGATCCGCACGTGGCGGACGTGGAGTACGGCGCCCTCGACGGGCTGGTCGGCTATGCCGTGCGGCGCGCGCAGCTGTACATCTACGAAGATTTCGTGCGCTCGCTGCAGGCCTGGAACATCACGCCGCCGCGCTTCTCGGCCATGACCGTGATCGCGCACAACCCCGACCTCAAGCTCACGGAGCTGGCCAATATCCTGGGCGTGGCGCGATCGGGCGCGGTGTTGCTGGTCGATACGCTGGAGGACATGGGCATGGTCGAGCGGCAGCCCTCGCCGAAAGACCGGCGCGCCTTCCGCCTGGTGCTGACCGCCAAGGGCGCGACAACGCTGGAGGACATCACCCGGGCCGTCACCGCGCACGATGCCCGCGTGACGGCGCATCTCTCGCCCGACGAGCGGCAGACCCTGCTGACCCTGCTCAACAAGCTGGCAGCGGGGGCGGGCGCCGCCTGAACCGACCTCCGCAAACGCTCGCGCAAATGAGAAGCGGCCCCAACGCGGGCCGCTTCGTCTTGGTGCCGGGCGCTTCAGCGCCACAGAGGGGCGTCAGCGGCCTCAGCGTTTCTTGGCGTCGATGGCCTGCTGCCAGAGATCCTTGTCGGGCGGATACAGCGAATCGAAGTACTCGCGAAGCGCGCAGATCTCCTGGACGATCTGGAACGGAAAGCCCTGGCGGCCGCCGCGCTCATCGATCTGCAGGCTGTTCAGATAGCGCCGGCATCCGACGAAGTCGGTCCACTTGGCGGCGATCGTGTTGATGACGCGGGGAAACTGTTGGCCGAGCTCGATCGGCCGCACCTCGTCGGGCAGGGTCGCGAGCCAGCGGATGGCGTCGCGGTTGAGCGCGAAGTCATCGGGGCTCTGTTGCTTGCGTTGGGAAATAGGATCTTGGGTCATGTCGGATCGGCATCCTTAAGGCTTAGTGTACCCCGGCCGAGGCCGGCTGCCAGCCCGGCGGAGGCGGGTTTTGATGCGTCACCTGCTTGACCGGCCGCGGGCGTGCCCGTGTTGACCCATGTGCCCTGCGCCGCGCCTGCTGTGCCGCTCACGCGCCGCGCGGACCACATTCGGCCTCAAGTTTTGGCCGGGCTTGCCGATAAGCCAAGCGCGGCTCGACTCGCTAGTGGCCCAGAGCACCCACGCGAAGGCGAGGACGGCGCCAGTGTCGTTTGGCACGCCGCTTCCTATTTCAATCAAAAAACCGGACTTCGAGCCGAGGGCAGGCAGGGTATGAAGCAAATCGATGCGAGCCAATTGCGTGTCGGCATGTTTGTGATGAAGCTGGGCGGGTCCTGGCTCAAGCATCCGTTCTGGCGAGCGCAATTCCAGTTGTCGCACCAGGGGCAGATCGACGACATCCGCAAGGCGGGGATCAACGAGGTCTGGATCGACCCTGAGCGCGGCGAAGACGTCATGCCCGAAACGCTGATGCCCACCCCGACCCCGGTGAAGGCGTCCGAGCCCGAGCCGCTCACGCGTGAATCCGTGGCGGCGCGCCCGCCGATCAAGCCCACGTCGCTCAAGGAAGAGTGGAAGCATGCCCAGCAGCTGATGCAGAACGGCAAGGCCACGCTGGGCCACATGTTCGCGGAGGCACGCATGGGTCGGGCGATGCAGACCGACAAGGCGCTTCTGCTGGTGGACGACGTATCGAATTCGCTGGCGCGCAACTCCTACGCGCTGATTGCACTGGCGCGCCTGAAGAACAAGGACGACTACACCTACCTGCATTCGTTTGCCGTTTGCGCGCTGATGGTGGCCCTGGCCAAGACGCTGGGCTTGCCCGAAGAGCAGATCCGCGAATGCGGGCTGGGCGGGCTGGTGCACGACATCGGCAAATCGGCCATGCCGCGCACGCTGCTCGACAAGAGCACGGCGCTCACCAAGGACGAACTGGCACTGCTGCAGACCCACGCGGTGGGTGGGCACCACGTGCTGCAGGGCTCCGGGCAGTTCAGCGAGATCGCGCGCGAGATCTGCCTGCACCACCACGAACGGATCGACGGCAGCGGCTACCCCGATGCGCAGAAGGCCGACGCCATCAGCCTGTGGGCCAAGATGGGCGCCATCTGCGACGTGTACGACACGCTCACGTCGAGCAGCCCGTACCACCATGCGTGGTCGCCGGCGCAGGCGCTGAAATACATGATGGCGCGCACCGACACGCAGTTCGATCGCACCGTGTTCCAGGCCTTCACGCGCAGCGTGGGCATCTATCCGGTCGGCACGCTGGTCAAGCTGCGCACCAACCGGCTGGGCGTGGTCGTCAACCAGAACGAGGCCTCGGCGCTCAAGCCCGACGTGGTGATCTTCTACTCGGGCAACACCAAGACGCGCGTGCGCCCCGAGCGCATCAGCCTGAGCAAGTCCGACGATGCCATCGTGACCGTGGAAGACGCCACCACCTGGGGCCTGTCGGACGAGGAAGTCTCCGACATGTGCTTGGTCTGAGCGGCGGGTTCAGACGTCTTCTACGGGCGGTTCGTTCTGCTCGGGTTTGCCGGGGCGGGTGTCACGCGGTACGAGCGGGTTGCCCGGCTTGTGTTCGTGCGGCTCCCGCGGGGCTTCAGGCCCGCCGGGCCGCGGCGGCTGCGTCGTATCGGTTTCGGAACGGCTGGGCTTGGTGGACATCGCGGTCTCCTGGTTGGCAGATGCCCCTCTTGCAGCATGCTGCGCGCCTGGCAAGCCCCTATGTGGCATGTGTATTTTTCTTAACACGGACTTCAACAAACTTCATGGCATACCCCTCTAAAGTGGGGTACGGTTGCGTCGTTGGTTTTTACATTGCCGAACAATCGCCACGCATTCAGAGCGATGTCGGCAGTCCGCAATCAAACGATTCAGTCTTCCGGGGGGTGACATGAACGTTTCCAATTGGCTGCATAAGGCGTCGGACTGGGTGATGCAGTCGCGCGCTTTCAATGTCACGCAATCGGTTGCGCACCATCGCACGGAAAGCGATGCGCTGTCGCACTGGAAACTCGATATCTGGCACAAGAGCGTGCCGTTCCTGTTCGAAGCTGGCTTAGCCGAGCCCGCGCATCAGCTGTTTCCCAAGCATCTGGCGCATGCCGATTGGGTGGACGAGCTGCATCACCATCTGAGCCAACTCGTGGGTGTGCGTCGCGAGCAGTGCAAGATCGATATCCGCGCGGTGACGGGGCTGGCGCAGTCGCCGTGCTCGGTGCATTCGTTTCCGAGCATGCTGGTGTTTGCGCATCAGCATTGCCGCCGCATTCCGCACAGCACGGATGCCGACTTCGCCGCCAACCAGCGCCACGTATTCCGCCACGCAGACCAGGCCAACGTGTTTCGCGCCTACGACTTTGCCGGCGGCGAGCTGTTCTACATGAACGAGTGGGGCGCGCATCATTTCGCCGCGCTGGCGTTGCAGGCTCGCACGCAAAACCGTGTGTTGCTGGTTGACGCCGAGGTGCGCCATGCACGCTCCGCACTGGGGCTGCGCCGGCTGCTCGATCGCTTTTACGTGATCGGCGCACGCCGCCAGGCCCAGCAACGCTATGGCACGCGCCTGTCGGAAGCGCTGGCGGGCCACCAGGTGCCGCATCGCTGGATGCACGGCCGCCGCGAGGCCGAAGGCTTCGAGCTGTGCTTCCTGCCCAAGTCGGACCGCTTTGCCAACTGCGTGGGCGAACAGCTCGTGCGTGATGGCTGGTTCGACTACGGCGCCTGGCTGGCCGGCCTGCACGATGCCACCGAGGTGGGCGCACCCGCGCAACGGGCTGAGGCAGCGCGCAAAGCCCGCCCGAACTGGAAGCGCGTGCCGGTGTCGGGCCTGGGCGTGTCGACGGGCCTCATGCCGGGTTTTGCGCACACGCGCTTGTAATGCGGGCGCGATAGGGTCGCGGGGCTGGCGCTTTTTCTGCTGCCGCCCCTCCGCCTGATGGATTGCTGAATCAGGCGGCCGGTGTCAGAATTCGCAACTTAGTTGCATTGGCGTGCTGAGTGATGGGTCACTTCACGCGCCGGCATCTGCGTCCCTGACTGTGCGTTCCTTCCGCTCCTCCTTCCTCCACCTGCGTTGGCTGGCGTGCCTGCTGACCGTGTTCCTGCTGTTTGGACAGCAGGGTGCGATGCACCACGCGCTGTCGCATTGGAACGAGTTGGGTGAAGGGACTGCGGTCGAGTTCCGCGCAACCTCCGGTGCCAAGCCAGCTGGCGCGGAACGCAGCCAGCCCGCGCAGGAGCATGCCGCGTGCATGCAGTGCGCGGCCTTTGCTGCGTTGGCCGCCGCCCTGCCGATGCTGGTGGTGCTGCGGCTGCGCAGCACGCGTCGCTGGCACTTTCCGCATGTCGATCTGCACGCGGGTGCGCCGGTCTTTCCGGTGGCCGTGTGTTCGCGCGACCCGCCCTTCAGCCTTTGATTCCTGCCGTGCCCATCCGCTCGTGCGCCGCGTTGATGCGTGCGCGAGCTTCTGTCTGAAGCATCCGCTCGATTCAAAGGTCTTTCATGATTCCGTTCCAGCCCCGCAAGCTGGTGATGGCGCTTGCCGCCGTCTTGCCATCCGTCGCCGCCGTGTCCGCGTTCGCGCAGGAAGCGGCGACACCCGCGCCCGCCACCGCGCGCGACCTTAGCGAAACCCGCGTGACCGCCAAGCGCCTGGATGCCGCGCGCAACGGGTTGTCGCCCGACACCGGCAGCTCCGTCTACAAGTTCGACACCGACGACATCGCGCGCCTGCCAATGGGCGATGCGACCCCGCTGAACCAGGTGCTGCTGCAGGCGCCGGGCGTGGTGCAGGATTCCTACGGCCAACTGCACGTACGCGGCGACCACTCCAACCTGCAGTACCGCATCAACGGCGTGGTCATCCCCGAGCCGATCAGCGGCTTCGGGCAGATGCTCGACACGCGCTTCGCCAACCAGATCAACGTGCTGACCGGCGCGCTGCCGGCGCAGTATGGCTATCGCACCGCCGGCATTGTCGACATCACCACCAAGGGCGCGTCCACCGATGAGGACGGCGAACCCAAGGCCTTCGGCGGCGAGATCGGCACCGTGCTCGGCAGCAACGCCACGCACGAGGTCAACGCGCAGATCCAGGGCACGAAAGACCGCTTCAGCTATTACCTGTCGGGCGTGTTCATGGAGAACAACCTCGGCATCGAAAACCCCACGAGCAACCGCAACGCCACGCACGACCACACCACGCAGAACAAGTCGTTCGGCATGCTCTCGTACCTGCTCGACAACGACAGCCGCGTGAGCTTCATGTTCGGCACGTCCAACGGCCGCTTCCAGATTCCGACGCGCCCGGGGCTCGAGCCGAAGTTCACGCTGGGCGGCGCACAGGGTCCAACATTCCCGCCAGCATCGGAAGCGCTCAACGCCAACCAGCGCGAGAAGACCGACTTCCAGATCCTGACGTATCAGCAGAAGGTGTCGCCCACGCTGGACTATCAGGTATCGCTGTTCCGCCGCTCCAGCCGCATCGACTACATGCCGGATCCGATTGGCGACCTGGTCTACAACGGCGTGGCCGCCGACATCACGCGCCGCAACGAGGCCTATGGCGTGCAGGGCGACGCAAGCTACAAGCTGGGCGACAAGCACACGCTGCGCTTTGGCGTGTTCGCGCAGCGCGAGCGCTACGTGGCGGACAACACCTCAAGCGTATTCGCTGCGGACGCTACGGGCGCGCAAACCAGCACCACTCCGTTCACCATCGTGGACAACCACAGCGGCAGCGGCACGACCATGGGCGTGTATCTGCAGGACGAGTGGAAGCCGACTGACAGGCTCACCGTCAACTACGGCGCGCGCTACGACCACGTCAACACCATCGTCAGCGAGCAGCAACTGAGCCCGCGCCTGGGCCTGACGTATGACCTGACGCCACGCACCCGCGTGCATGCGGGCTACGCGCGCTACTTCACGCCGCCGCCCACCGAGAAGTTCGATACCACCTCGGTGCAGGCCTTTGCCGGCACGACCAATGCGCTGCCGTCGGATGCCAATACGGCCGTCAAGTCGGAGCGCTCGAACTACTTTGACCTGGGCGTCTCGCACCAGCTCACGCCGCATCTGACGCTGGGCCTCGATGCGTACTACCGCGACGTGCGCCACCTGCAGGATGAAGGGCAGTTCGGCAATGCGCTGCTGTACTCGGCGTTCAACTTCCAGCGCGGCCGCATCTACGGCCTGGAAGGCAGCGCCAACTATCGCAACGGCAACCTGGGCGCGTATGTGAACGTGGCGGTGTCACGTGCGCAGGGCAAGGGGATCGAGACCGGCCAGTTCAACTTTGATGCGGACGCGCTCGCGTACATCAACAACCACTGGGTCAACCTCGATCATGACCAGCGCCTGACCGCATCGGCTGGCGTGTCGTACCTCTACGCGGGCACGACGTTCACGAGCGACGTGCTGTTCGGTACGGGCCTGCGCAACGGCTTTGCCAACACCGACCACCTGCCGGCCTACTGGCAGATGAACGTGGGCGCCGCGCGCGATTTCAACCTGCCGATGGTGGGCAAGTTCAAGACACGCCTGACCGTGCTGAATCTCTTCGATCGCAGCTACGAGATGCGCGACGGCACGGGTATCGGCGTGGGCGCACCGCAGTTTGCACCGCGGCGCACCTTCCTGTTGTCTGTGAGCAAGCCGTTCTAAGCAAGACGGGCCAGCGCGCAGGGCTGGCCCGGACTCGCATCACATCGGCGGGACCGTCCCGTCCTTGCCGACCAGCACGCGCTGCGCGATCAGCGTGCCTTGCGCATCCGGACGCACGAACAGGATGACGTGGGCGCCGGCTTTCAGATCATCGCGCTTGGCCGGCACGAAGGTGACGATGGGCACGCTGGGCGGCACCACGATGCGCTGCTCCCCATCCTTGTACTTGACCGACAGCGTGCGGCCCTGCGTGCCCGCCTTTGCGTCGGTGACGGCGCCGGCCTGTTCGACCGTGCCGTTGGTCATGCTGCTGTTCGGGCCCATGTCATAGGGGCGGTGGCCGTCGCCGGTGCCGCGCATGGCTTCGGGAAACACGTGCACTTCCAGCGCGCGCAGCGTGCCGTCGGGCTGCTTGACGGCGGCCGTGCCGATGTAGCTGCCGGCGCGGATGGCCGAGGGTTCGGTCGGCGCGACCTGTGTCACGTTGACGTCCACCGGCAATGTCACCGTGGCCTTGTTGCCGGCGTTGTCGGTCACATCGACTGCCGTGCTGTGTACGGCATCGATGGTGGCGCGGACACGCGTCGGCGCGGGGGCCGTTTGCGCGGATGCGGCCAGCGGAAAGAGCGCCATCACCACAGTGGCAAGCGCAGCGGTACGGGCAGAAAAGTGTCGACGGATCATCGGAGGGGGCTCCAAGGTTCACCCGGCGCGGGTGCGGCGGGCCCGCGTATGACGCATAAGGCCTACGCCGGTCCGCTGCCAGTCTATCTGCGTGCGCCCGGGCTTGCAGCGGGCGGCTGTCTTCATCTGAATCACCTCAACTGCGATGTTGACCCGGCACGCGCTTGCCCTTGTATGTGGGGCGGTTGCGTCGCATGTTGTCGGACCAGTCGGTGCCTCCGCCCGTGGGCGATTGCACGGGCACGTCGCGGGTACCGGGCTGTTGTTCGATGGGGGTGTCGTCCAGGTCAACGGCATCGGGGGCGTCGGCGTCGTCGTTCTCGCCGGCCAAGCCGGTGGCGTGTTCGAAGCTCTCGTCGTCGATGGGTATGTCGACTTCAGGATCATGTACGTCGCGTATGGCATCGGGCATCAGGTCGCCGCCTTCGCGGGTGACGGGTTCGTGCCCCGCCGCGCGGCGCTCGCCGGTGCCGGTGGAGTCGGTGTCGCTGTCGAGGTTGACGTCGCCCAAGTCCGCGCCTGCTGTGCGGTTGGCTGCGTTGCCGTGCGGGTGCACGGCAGGGTCCTCGTCAAAGCGGTCTTCGACATCACTGCCCAAGCCCGGGCCTCCCACCACGTCGCTGCCCGAGTCTGAACTGTCGGATGGGCCGAGTGCGTCGGTGCCGTGGCCCTTGCCGGTTTGGGCCGGCGCTTCGCCGGTGCGATACAGGTTGCTGGTTGCCATGTGGAATCTCCATGCGTGCTTGGCGCGCGGGAAGGCGCGACACTGCAGGTGCAGCAAGGCGGATACCTGCGTGGGGCGTGGTCATTGCGCAGGTGCGGCGGCACGTTCGTTGCGTGGCAATGGGTGACGGACGCGGGGTCCGTCGCAGAGACAAGGAGTCTGACGATGAAGCAACATGCACAGCCACAGCACAAGCCTGGTGCCCAATCGAGAGATCAACGCAAGGAACAGAAGGGCAAGGAACAGAAGGGCACGCCTAAGGCGAAAACGGACGAGCAAGCGGGTAGCGCTGCGAAGGAGCGGACGGAATCGGACCGCGCCGAGCGCACCTCGATGCAGCACGGCACGGACCAATCGGCCAAGCGCCCAATGCAGGTGCCCTCAGAGGACGGCCGCGCCGCCGCGCAGGAGGGGCAATTGCCGCAGAACCAGCAGCGCCTCGGCCAGCACCAGAACAGCCGCAAGCAGCCATGAGCACGCCCGGAATGCCCGCCCGTCACGACAAGCCCAAGGCGCCGCGGGGTGATCCGGCCGTCCGGCCTGTCGTGCCGGCCATCCCGAGCGAAAGTGGGGTGGGAGAAGAAGACCCAGGCGACTTTGAGAACGCATCGATCCGCTCGGACGACGGCTTGCGCCCCGGCACGCCGCGGCGCAAGCCGGAAGAACGGCGCTAGGGCGCTCGCCGTTTATCCACGGTTCAATCCGTTCAATCAGCCGCGCGATATCTGGCGCGGCTGAATCCATGTCATCAGCCGCCGCCACACCAGCGACCACGCAGGACGGCGTGCACCTTGCGGCGGAGCCACGATGCGCAGATGTACACCGCTGCGCGCGTTCGCATGCAGGCCCCACCAGCCCGACGTTTCCAGCACACGTGCGTGCCCCGCGCTGAGCGGCTGCCACAGCGTGGGCGGCATGTCGGGCAGCCACCGCGACGGGGGTTCGAGTTGCATGCTGCCTTCCAGGGCGACCAGGGTGGTACCGGCCGCGAGCCAGTGCAGGCACACGCGCCCCGCGCCAAGGGCCAGCCATTCGGGGTCGGGGGAGGGTGTCGTTGCGGTCATGTCGATCTCCTGAGCATGAGGGCAGCGTAGGCACAGGCGCGCAAGGCCAACAGGCACAGACCGCCCGATGTGGGGCGCAACAGCGGGGCCAATGTGCCGATCTGTTGCGGTACAGTTTGCCGTTGTCTGTATCTGTTGCGGTCGTGGCCGTGTCGGCATGATGTGTCGGACGCCTCACCCTGGCCGCATCCTCGCCCGCCCGCCATGTCTGTCACCGAGTTGACTTCACCGCCCGCGCAGCCGCTGTATCGGACGCTTGCCGACCATTACTTGGGCGCGATCCGCAGCGGGGTGCTGACGCCGGGTGAACGCATGCCCTCGGTGCGTACGTTGATGCGCACCCACGCGGTGAGCCTCTCCACGGCGCTGCAAGTGTGCCGGCATCTGGAATCAGAAGGCTGGCTGGAAGCGCGCGAGCGTTCGGGCTATTTCGTGCGTCAGCCGCGCCGCGCGTTGCTCGCACCGGTGAAGGAGCCGGAGGTGGCCACGCCCGATCCGGCCGCCTATGTGGGTGTACACGCACGTGTGTCAGCCATCGTGGCGCGCGGGCAGCAGGCCGACGTGCGCGTGGATTTGTCCGGGGCGAGCGGAGAGGCCACGCTGTATCCGTCCGCCGCGCTCAACCGGATTGCCACGCAGGTGCTGCGCCGGTATCCGCTACTGCTCACGCAGGCCGTCACGCCCAACGGGCATCCGGAGTTGCAGACCGCCGTGGCGCGCCGCGCGCTCGACATGGGCGTGCAGATCGCACCCGACGAGGTGATCGTCACGCACGGCTGTATCGAGGCACTGAATCTGGCGCTACGCGCCGTGACACAGCCCGGCGACACGGTGGCGGTGGAATCGCCCACCTACTACGGGTTGTTGCAAGTGCTGGAAAGCCTGGGACTACGCGCGGTGGAGATCCCCACCAGCCCGCGCACCGGCATGTCGATCGAAGCACTGGAAATGGCGGTGCAGGCGTACGGCAACATCCGCGCCGTCGTCGTGGTGCCTAACCTGCAGAACCCGCTCGGCTGCATCATGCCGGACGCGGCAAAGCGGCGCATGGCGGCCTTTTGCGACGCCAACCGCATCGTCCTGATCGAAGACGACACCTACAGCCCGATGGCCGACAGCCCCACGCCGCTCAAGGCCATCAAGGCGTGGGACCGCACGGGCAACGTGATCTACTGCGCGTCGTTGAGAAAGACGGTGGCGCCCGGCGTACGCCTGGGCTGGGTGATCGCCGGGCGTTGGCATGAGCGCGTGCAGATGCTCAAGTTCGCGCAGTCGCGGCCGAACGATTCGTTGCTGCAGGTGGTGGTGGGGCGCTTTGTTGCATCGGGCGCGTATGACCGCCACCTCCGCGCATTGCGGCAGACCTTGCGCGAACAGCGCGAGCGCATGGCGGAGTCGATTGCGGGGAGCTTTCCGGCCGGCACGCGGCTGCTGGTGCCGGCGGGCGGGTTTGCGATGTGGGTGGAACTGCCACCCAATGTGTCGTCGACGGATTTGTTCGAGGCGGCACTGGCGCAGGGCGTGCGCATTGCGCCGGGGACGATGTTCTCGAACCTGAACCGCTTCGATCACTATTTCCGCATCTGCTTCGGGTTGGCGCCGTCGGCCGACCTGGAAGCGGCGCTGGCCCTGCTGGGCCAGCTGACGCGGCAATTGTCAGAGCGCTGACCGGTCCGCCTACCGGCACCACGCCGGCACGGCAGACGGCGATTCCAGCCCCTGCACACTCTGCGCAATCTGCTGCGACCACTGTTGCACGAGCCGCTGCGTGGACGACACCACCGCATTCACACCGGCATTTGCGTCCGCACCTGCGGGCTGTGTCAGCGTCGTCTGGCAGGTGAGCGCCGCAGGCGTTGCATCTTGCGTGGCCAGGTCACGCGAGACGCGCCACGTCACCAGCGCCGTCACGCCCAGGCCGGGCCGCGCATCGTAGCTGCGCATCTCGGCGCCGATGCGGTAGAGGGGCACGCCCGCCGGCGCGGCGCCACCGCCCACGTCCACTGCTGAGAGCGTGCTTGCCAGGTCGGCCGACAGCGCATCGCGCAGTTCCGAGCCGAACGGCGCTGCCCAGCGCTGCTGTTCGAGTGCCACCACTTCGCTGTCCGAGGTGCGCAGCACAATCTGCGGCTTGTCCAGGCGATCGGGCACGCGCACGCCCGAGAGGCGGAAGGCGCGCTGGAAGCGGCCCATGTCTGCGGCCTCGGGGCGCACCGACAGCGTATGCAGCGTCGGCTCGGGCGAGGCGCACGCGGCGACCATCGCAACTGCGGCACAGGCGCCCGCCAGTCGAAGAGAAGAAGACAGCATCGTCAATTGCATCGGCATCATTGCGCGTCCTTTGCCTTGCCCCGGATCAGTGCTTCGGGGTGGCGGTCCAGATAGTCGGTCAGCACGCGCACCGAGGCCGCGGCCTTGGCCACCTGCTCCAGCGTGTCGCGCGCATTGCGCTGCAGCGGCGCATCGTCGGAGAAAATCTGGCGCGCGCTGTCGAGCGTGCGGCGGGCCTCGGCCAGCGTTTCCTTCATCTGCGGCGCCAGGTCGGTATTGACCGTCTTGGCCAGTTGCTCGGTCTGCCTGAGCGTGGTGTCCAGCGTGCCCAGCACACGGTGCAAGTCCTGGCCGATCTGGTCGAACGGCACCTTGTTGAGCTTCTTGGCGATGCCGGCGAGTTGCGCTTCGATGTCGTCGGTCGGGTTGTCGGCGGTCGGGAAGACGTAGGCGCCATCGCGATCGCGCAGGCCGAAGCGCGGCGGGGTCTTCTCGCGGTCGGCCGTGTCGATGAAGTCGAGGTTCACGAACTGCTGGCCCGTCAACAGGCTCGCGCTCTTCAGTTGCGCGCGCATGCCGTTCTTGACCAGCACGTCGAACTGCGTGCGCACATCCTCGGCGGCGTGCTCGGCGTTGTCGTCGCGGATGTCCATGCCAAAGCGCGTCGGATACAGCACGGCGGTAACGGGCAGCACGAACTCGTGACGCTTCTTGCTGTAGTGGATGCCGATCGACTTGATCTCGCCCACGTTGATACCCTTGAACTCCACTGGCGCACCGACCGTCAGGCCGCGCAGCGAGCGGTGGAAGTACATCACCACCGTTTGCGACAGATGCTCGGGATCCTTCAGCGCCATGGCTTCGTTGCGCACCAGCGGGAACTCGGCATCGGACGGCGCTACGGTGTGGTCTGCCTCTTCCGGTGTCTGGAAGGCGATGCCGCCCAGCGCGACGGTCAGCAGCGATTGCGTATCGACCTTCAGTCCGGTGGCGTCGAGCTTCAGATCGATACCGCTGGCGTTCCAGAACCGGGTGCCGCGCGCAACGAACCGATCGAACGGCGCATTGACGAAGATATGTACGGTGACGCCCTTGCCGTTGTCATCAATGTCGTAGGCCGTCACCTGGCCCACGCGCACGCGCCGGAAATACACTGGCGCGCCGATATCGAGCGAGCCCAGGTCGGGCGCATGCAGCGCAAACTGCTTGCCCGCCGTATCGGCATAGATGGCCGGTGGCGTATCGAGGCCCTTGAAGGTGGATTTCTTCTCGTGCGAGCGGCCGCCATCCACGCCGATGTAGGCGCCCGAGAGCAGCGTGCCAAGCCCAGAGATGCTGCCTGCTGCCACGCGCGGGCGCACCACCCAGAAGCGCGTGTCGGAAGCGGCAAAGGCCTTGCCGTCGTGCGTGAGTTCGATCAGTACCACGGCGCCGGAGCGGTCTTCGGTCAGGCCCACGGCCTTGACCACACCGATGTCGACGCTCTTGTACTTCACGCGCGTCTTGCCGGCTTCGATGCCCTCGGCCGAATTGAAGGTGACGCTCACCTGCGCGCCGCGCTCCAGGATCACGCGCGCCATGAGCGTGGCGCCCACCGCCAGCGCGACGATCGGCACCAGCCAGATCAGCGAGGGGAGCCAGCGTTTGCGCTTCATGCGACGCGGCGCCGGGACGTTGTTTTTATCGAGGGGGTCGGTCATGCGTCGGTCTCTTCGGGATCGGGCTCGTCGATGACGTCCCAGATCAGGCGGGGATCAAAACAGCGGGCGGCGAACATGGTCAACACGACCACGGCGGCAAACGGGGCAACACCGGGGCCGGGCTTGATGATGGCCAGTGTCGATAGGTGTACCAGGCCCGCGAGCAGCGTTACCACAAACACGTCGAGCATCGACCAGCGGCCGATGGCTTCGACGATCACGTACAGGCGTGTGCGCAACTTCGGGTTCCAGTGCCAGCGCTGCTGCACCGACAGGCACAGCACCGCCAGGATGCCGAGCTTGGCCAGCGGCACAAAGAAGCTGGCGATGAACACGATGATGGCCAGGTGCCACGAGCCCGACGTCCACAGGTAGACGATGCCGCTCATGATGGTGTCCTGCTGCGTGCCGAGCAGCGTGTCGGTGATCATCACCGGCAGCAGGTTGGCGGGCAGGTACATGGCGGCCGCCGCGATCAGGAGTGCCCAGCAGCGCATCAGGCTGTCGGGCTTGCGCACGTGCATGGGCGACATGCAGCGCGGGCAGACGGGCGCGGCGGCGGCCTCCGGGGCGTCGTCGTGGTCCAAGATGGCCTCGGCCGCAGCGGGAGCGTCGGGCATGCGCGCGAGCAGGCCGCAGCGTTCGCAGGCGGCAAGGCCGTGTGCGGCCGCGCGCAGCGGGCGGGCGGGTTGTGACGGGGTAGCGCTGGCAGCGGTCATGCGCGCTCCTCGCCGGGGCGGGCGGCTGCATCGAGGCCGGTCGGCGCATCGATCTGCGTGCCGGGCGGCAGCGTCAGCCCGATCTCGCGCCAGAACGGGCGCAGGTCGATCGACAGCGCGACCGTCAGGAACACCGTGAGCGCGGCGAACCCCCACAGGCCCGCATCGGCCTGCAGCGACACCATATGCGCCACCTTGATGAGCGCCACGATGGTGCCCAGCATGAAGATCTCGATCATGGCCCACGGACGGATCATCGCCGCCGCCCGCAGCGCCAGCGCCGCCGCCGGATGCTGCCGCCCCCGCAGCCGCGCGAGCAGCAGCGGCGTGAGCACCGACATGTACATCAGCGGACAAAGCAACGTGGTGATGCCCACCAGCGCGGCCGCGAACAGCATGTCGTAGCCGTACAGCGCCTCGATGGCACCCCACAGCGTGGTGGCGTGGCGGTTGCCGCCGCCGTTCATCTCGGCAATCGGGAAGATGTTGGCGACGATGTAGACGATGATGCCGGTCACCACGAGCGGCAGCAGCACCGAGAGCCGCTCGCTCTGGTTGCGATAGAGCTTGACGCCGCAGCGCGTGCAGTGCGCCTCTTCATCGAGCGCGATGACTTCGTGCCGGTGCAGCGTGTCGCAGTGCTCGCAGGCGATCCAGGCGTCGGGGTTGCCGGGCAAGGGCTGGGCGACCGGCGCAGCCGGGGTATCGGGAATGTCGCCCGCCGCGTGATCCGGCGTCGGCCCGCGGGCCGCGCGCCATGACCGTGGCAGCGGGAAAGGGAATTTCACGTTGAACAACTCCATCGTTGGACCGGCAACGCCATCGCAGCACCAGTCAGGCACGCGGTGGCAGGCCGGCAACAGCGCAGGCGATTATACATACACACTTGAATGTATAGACGAGTGCGCATACCCGCATTTTGACGGACCGGCGCACGCAAAAATCCCGCCATATACCCTTCTTGACGCTTTGTGCGGCGGCGGTGATGGGGGCGTGACGGCGGAACGGGCCTTGCTGTGGCCAGGGGGTACGTTTTCACTGTCTGAGGAGCCATCCATGACGTATCTTCGCGCATCTTCCTTGGTTGTTGCACTGGCGCTGGCGGGTAGCACGGGTGCCGCATTTGCGCAGGCGGCCGGCGCGCGGTCGAACAGCACGGTCGACGGGGGCGGCATGCCTGCAGCCGCTGCGATTGATTCCACCGCAACGGATTCGACCGCGACGGGCACCGGCGCCAACGGCGGCCGCGATGCCTCCCGCAACCGCAATGCAGCCAGCACACAGCCGCGGTCCGGTACGACGCCGCGCGGCGGGTACGGCGGAAATGCCAACGATTCCACCGGCGCTGTCATGCCGTCATCGCCGGCCGGAAATGCCATGGGTGGCGGATCCGGCGGCCCGGGCGTAGGCGGAGCGCCCGGCATGGGCACCTCAGGCGCACCGGGCATGGGGGGCGCGGTGGGCGCACCCGGCGGCAGCGCGGGCGCCGGGGCTGCGGGCGCCGGGGCGGGTGGTGCCGCTGGCGGCAATGCAGGGTCGGGCAGCCGCTAACGTAGCTGTGCCGCGTGATGCAGCAGGTGGTCCTCAATGAAGGTTTCGATGAAGTAGTAGCCGTGGTCATAGCCCGGGTGGCGGCGCAACTGCAGCGGTTGCCCAGCGGCGGTGCAGGCGGCGGCAAAATCTTCCGGATACAGCTGCTCGGCGAGGAATTTGTCGGCCTCGCCCTGATCGATCAGGATGCCGCCAGGGAACGGGCACTCCGCCTGCCGCATCAGCTGCGTGGCGTCGTGCGCGGCCCACTCGGTGCGGTCGTCCCCGAGGTACCCGGTGAACGCCTTGATCCCCCACGGGCAGACGGACGGATGTGCAATCGGCGCGAATGCCGAGACCGAGGCGAAGCGCTCGCGGTGGCGCAGCGCCAGCGTGAGGGCGCCGTGGCCACCCATTGAGTGCCCGAAGATGCCGATGCGCCCGGCCGCCACCGGAAAAGCCACGCGCACGATATGGTGCAGTTCCTCGGCGATGTAGCTCTCCATGCGGTAGTGCCTGCGCCACGGCGCCTGCGCGGCATCCAGATAGAAACCGGCACCGACGCCGAAATCCCAGTTGTCCGCTTCGCCGGGTACGTTGGCGCCGCGCGGGCTGGTATCGGGCGCGATCAGGATGAGACCTTCGCGCGCCGCCACGCGCTGCGCGCCGGCTTTGATGGCGAAGGTCTCTTCCGTGCAGGTCAGACCCGCCAGGTAGAACAGCGCGGAGCACCTCTCGCCTGCCAGTGCCTGCGGCGGCAGGTAGACCGAAAAGCGCATCGGCAGCCCGATCGCCGTCGAGGCGTGCCGATAGAAACGCTGCACGCCACCAAAGCAGGCGTGTTCGGAGATCAACTCAAGTGCGGGTACCGGGACGGTCATCTCGGTGCTCCTCAATACAGCACGACCGAACGGATCGACTCGCCGCGCTTCATCAGGTCGAAGCCCTCGTTGATGCGCTCCAGCGGCAGAGTGTGCGTAATCAGGTCGTCGATGTTGAGCTTGCCCTCCATGTACCAGTCGACGATCTTCGGCACATCGGTGCGGCCGCGTGCGCCGCCGAAGGCCGAGCCCTTCCACTCACGGCCAGTGACGAGCTGGAACGGGCGTGTGCTGATCTCCGCGCCGGCTTCGGCCACGCCGATGATGATCGACTGGCCCCAGCCCTTGTGGCAGCACTCCAGCGCCTGACGCATGACCTGCGTGTTGCCGATGCATTCGAACGAGTAGTCCGCACCGCCATCAGTGAGCTGAATGATGTGGTCGACCACGCTGCCGACGTCCTTCGGGTTGACGAAGTGCGTCATGCCGAATTTGCGCGCCATGGCTTCACGCGCCGGGTTCAGGTCCACGCCGATGATCTTGTCGGCGCCGACCATCTTGGCGCCCTGGATCACGTTCAGGCCGATGCCGCCCAGGCCGAACACGACCACGTTGGCGCCGGCTTCCACCTTGGCGGTGTACACCACTGCGCCCACGCCCGTGGTGACGCCGCAGCCGATGTAGCAGACCTTGTCGAACGGCGCATCGGGGCGGATCTTCGCCAGCGCGATCTCCGGCACCACGATGTGGTTGGCAAACGTGGACGTGCCCATGTAGTGGAAGATCGGCTTGCCGTCGAGCGAGAAGCGCGACGTACCGTCCGGCATCAGCCCCTTGCCTTGCGTGGCGCGGATCGCCTGGCACAGGTTGGTCTTGCGCGACAGGCAGAACTTGCACTGGCGGCATTCCGGTGTGTAGAGCGGGATGACGTGATCGCCAGCCTTGAGCGAGGTCACGCCCGCGCCCACCTCCAGCACGACGCCCGCGCCTTCATGGCCGAGGATGGCCGGGAAGATGCCCTCCGGGTCCGCACCCGAGAGCGTGTAGTAATCGGTATGGCAGATGCCGGTGGCCTTGATCTCGACCAGCACCTCGCCGGCGCGCGGGCCTTGCAGGTCGACTTCTTCCACGGTGAGCGGAGCACCGGCTTTCCAGGCGATGGCGGCTTTGGTTTTCATGCGCATTCCTTTTTCTTTTGTGTGACGAGATTGGCCAGCAGCGTGTTGACCGACGGGCGATTGTAGAGCGTTGCCTGCCAGGGCAACGTGGCATCTTCGTAACGCGAAGCACATCAGACTTCAGATTTCCTTAACGCGGCCGTTTCTTGTGCGACGGCAGGCCGACAGGGCCGTGTGCCGCATGCCTTACATGGCGGAACCGCCGCCGTGGACTTCGTAGGAAACGATACTGTGCTTGCATCCATCCGTACTCGCATTTTGCTGACCTGCGTTGCCATCGTGGTCGGCGCATTGACCTTCGCTGGCGGCCTCAACTATCTCGTCACGCGTTCGTACAACGACGCTTCCATCCAGCAGAACCTGCAATCCGTTGCGCGCGGCCACATCGCCGGCATTGACGACTGGGTCGCTTCCAAGACACAGATGATGGCGTCGTTGCAGGAGACAGCACTCTCCGCCGACCCGATTCCCGTATTCAAGGCCGTGCACCAGGCCGGCGGCTTCATCAACGTGTACGTCGGCTATCCCGACAAGACCTACAAGTTCTCCAACCCCGAAGGCATTCCGCCCACTTACGACCCGACCGCGCGTCCGTGGTACAAGCAGGCCGTGGACGCCGGCAAACCTGTGGTGACGCCACCGTATGTGAGCGCGAGCACCGGGCAACTGGTGGTCACCTTTGCCGTGCCCATTCTGCAGGGCGGCAGCCTCAAGGGCGTGATCGGCGGCGATGTGGCCATGGATAGCGTGATCGCCAACGTGAAGGCGATTCACCCGACACCGGCCAGCTTCGGCTTCCTCGTCAACGCCGCGGGCAAGATCGTTGCGCATGCGAACGACAAGCTCACGCTCAAGCCCGCGACCGACCTGTCGGCCAGCCTCAACGAAGCCACGCTGGCAACGCTGGCGCGGGCGGACAAGCCTGTGGAGGTGGCCATCGACGGTGCCACCAAGTTGCTTTATCGCCAGGGCGTGGCGGGCACCGACTGGGGCCTCGTGGTGGCGCTGGACAAGGCCGATGCCACCGCCGGCATGCGCTCGCTCGTGATGACGTCGATTGGCGCCCTGGTGGGCGTGGCCATCGTGGCAGCACTCATCGTGGGTGCCATGACGGCACGCGCGTTCCGCCGCCTGTCGATGATCCGCGATGCG
>NZ_JAMXHT010000013.1 GCF_023955655.1 Ralstonia soli
TGCCGCAGGTCGCCATTTTGGGTGTGACGCGCGTGGCCAAGCGGGTCGTGGTCAAGGACGACAGCATCATGATCGCGCCCATGATGGGCCTGCATCTGATCTTCGATCACCGCGCGGTGGACGGCTACCCGGCCGCGCGCTTCCTGACCGATCTGAAGACGCGGCTGGAAACCGTCGAAGGTCTGTGATGCTCGCCCCCGCCTTTCTCTCCGACGGCATCCACTGCGCAGACGAGCAGGAGTGGAACCGCGCGCAACTTGCAGCGCCGGTCCTGCGGCCTGCCGTGCGGCTGTGGACGTATGCCGCGCCCGGTGTCGTTCTGGGGCGTGCGCAGGCGGCCCTGCATCCTGGCATGGCAGGCGGTGCCACTCCGGTGGTCGTGCGCGATGCCGGGGGCGGTGCGGTGCTGGCCGGGCCCTGGATGTTGTCGGCGTCGATCGTGCTGCCGGCCGATCACCCGCTGGTGGGAACCGGCACCGTGTCGAGCTACCGCTGGCTGGGGGTGCTGTACGCAGGGCTGCTGCGCGATCTCGGCATTCCTGCCTATGCGGTGCCGCCCGAAGAGTTGCAGATGACACCGCCGGACCGGTCGCTCAAGTGGGCCTGCTTCGGTTCGCTGTCGCCGTGGGAGGTGGTCGTCGGGCAACGCAAGATCGTTGGCCTGGCGCAGGTACGGCGGCGCACGGGCGTGCTGCTGACGTGCGGCACGCTCATCGCGCCGCCGGACTGGCCGCTGCTGTGCGCGGCACTGAGGGCGAACCCTGAGGATGCCTTGCGCTTGCAGGCATGCACCACGTCCTGCTCGGAGCAACTGGGCGTACCGCTGATGGCCACCGTGCTGGCCGAAGGCCTGCATCACATGCTGGTCGACGTGCTCGGCGAGCAGGTCGACGCGAGTGACACTCGGCCTTCCCGCCGAGCGCCGTACACGGCGCCGGCAACCCGGCCCGCCACGGCGGGCCCGTGAGCCCACGGTCAACGTTGTGCTTTTCAACAAGATGAGGCGCGCCAAGTGCCCGCCCAACACGGAGGCAACCAACATGAAGCCCACGCCAGCCGCTGGCTCTGCCATGCGCGTTTTGGACAAGCAACCCAAGGTGTCACGCCGGGGTTTTCTACGCGGCAGCGGCTTGGCCGCCATCAGCGTCACGGTCGTTCCCACGGCCATTGCGGCCAGCAAGGACGTGGCGGTCGAGCAGAGCTTTCCGCGCCTGGGTGCGGCCACTGGCAAGACCCTGCTACGCATGGCGCGCGACATCTATCCGCACGACAAGCTGGCTGAAAAATTCTATGTCGAGGCCGTCGCGCCTTACGACGCTGCAGCCGCCAAGGACCCGGCGGTGAAGGCGCTGCTGACCGACGGCGTGCACGATCTGGATCAACGCGCCAAGCAACGGTACGGCGTGCCCTACGTCCAGGTGAAGACCGAGGACCAGCGTGTCGCGCTGCTCAAGGACATTGAGCCCATGCCCTTCTTCAAGAAGGTCCAGGGCGATCTGGTTACCGGGCTCTACAACAACAAGAAGCTGTGGCCGCTGTTCGGCTACGAGGGCTCGTCGTGGCAGAAGGGTGGCTACCTACACCGCGGCTTTGACGACATCGACTGGCTCTAAGGCTACGCTGATTTTTCAACCACACCCAAGGAGTCATGCCATGCCAAGATTCATCATTGAGCGCGAGATCCCTGGCGCCGGCCAGTGGACGCCAGCCGAACTGAAGGCGGTCTCGCAAAAGTCGTGCGCCGTGCTCGGCGCCATGGGTCCGTCGATCCAGTGGGAGCACAGCTACGTCGCGGGCGACAAGATCTATTGCGTTTACCGCGCGCCCGACGAAGCCGCGATCCGCAAACACGCCGAACTGGGCGGCTTCCCGGCCGACCGGATCGAGCAGGTGCGCAGCGAGATCGACCCCGTCACGGCGGAGTGACGGTCTGCGGCGCCAGCGCATCGCGCAGCAGCTTCAGCGTTGCCCTAAGCCTCGGCATATAAAAAACGGAGACAAGCATCATGACGGATCAGGCAAAATTTTCACTCGACGATGACAGTGTCGTCGTGATCGTCGGCTCGGGCGCGGGCGGCGGCACGCTGGCCAACGAGCTGGCACAGCGCGGTGTCAAATGTGTGGTTCTGGAAGCCGGCAAGCATTACACGCAGGCCGATTTCGAGAACGACGAATGGGCGATGTTCAACAAGATTTCGTGGCTGGATAAGCGTATTTCGGCGGGTGGCTGGCACCACACCAAGACGTATCCCAACTTGCCGGCCTGGATCGTCAAGGGCGTGGGCGGTTCCACGGTCCACTGGTCGGGCGTGGCGCTGCGCTTCCAGGAGCACGATTTCCATACCAAGACCACCTATGGCGCTATCTCGGGCGCCAATGTGCTCGATTGGCCGATCACGCTGGCCGAACTGGAACCGTATTACGACCTTGCCGAGAAGAAGATGGGCGTGAGCGGTAGCAAGGCCAGTGGCCTGCCCCCCATGCCGCCGAACAACCACTACAAGGTGATCGAGGCGGGCGCGCGCAAGGTGGGTTACAAGAAGATCGTGCGCCCAGCCGCCTCGAACTCTCAACCGTATGACGGCCGGCCTGGCTGCCAGCAGATCGGCTTCTGCATGCAGGGCTGCAAGATCGGCGCGAAATGGTCGACGCTCTACACCGAAGTGCCGCGTGCGCAGGCGACGGGCAATGTCGAGTTGCGGCCCGAGTCGATGGTGCTGCAGATCCAGCACGACAAGCAGGGTCGCGCCAACGGCGTGCTGTACGTGGACGGCAAGGGCCGCAAGCAGTTGCAGAAGGCGCGCGTGGTCTGCGTGGCGGGCAACTCCATCGAGTCGCCCAGGCTGTTGCTGAACTCGGCATCGAGCCTGTTCCCGAATGGGCTGGCCAACTCCTCGGGGCAGGTCGGCAAGAACTATATGAACCACGCCACGGCAGCGGCGGTGTCGATCCACAAGAAGCCGGTCTACATGTACCGCGGCTTCGACATTGCGGCGGTGGTGGCCGACGAGGTACCTCTGGATACCAAGCGCGGCTTTGTGGGCGGCTATTACCTCGAAGGTCTGGCCATTCATCTGCCATACACCGCCGCATTCATGAAGCCGGGTGGCTGGGGGCGCGATTTCACGTCGGCCATGGAGATGTACGATCACATGACCTGCGTTTGGGTCTGCGGCGAGGACCTGGCCCGCGAGCAGAACTCCATCACGCTGCACCCCACGGAGAAGGACCAGTACGGCCTGCCAGTCCCCATCGTGACCAAGACCTACCACGAGAACGACGACAAGATCACGGCCCACGGCCTGGTGCAGTGGCGAAAGCTGTCCGAGGCGGTGGGGGCGACACGCGTGATCGACATGCCCGCCTATCCGGCCAGCCACAACATGGGTACCAACCGCATGAGTGCCAAGGCCAGCGACGGCGTGGTCAACCGCTGGGGCCAGGCGCACGACGTGAAGAATCTGTTCATTTCGGACGGCAGCCAGTTCACCTCCAGCGCAGCGGCCAACCCCACGTTGACCATTGTCGCGCTGGCGATCCGGCAAGCCGAATACATTGCCGGGGCATTGAAGCGGAAGGAAATCTAGTCCAGTCGGCCCGGCGGCCGCTACGTTGCGGCAGCCGGTCAAATGGATTAGCTTAGAGCCGCACCGGGCTCGCGCAAGACCGGCACCAGACCGGCAGCGCGGCTTCGCATCATTCAAATGCGGCGGCGGCGGCGGCGGAGGAGACAGTTGTGCAAAGAAAAGCACACCACGACCATATCGAGCGGCTGCTCGCCTTTTCGCAGCAGCCGGGCGAGGCGCACGGCGCCATTGAGCGCTCATGGCGGCGCTGCCTGGACGACTACGGCCGCGACCCCAGTCGGCCGACGCCTGCCTACATTGTGGAGGCGCGCCTCCTGCGCGAGCACAAGGATCAGATCGAAGATTTTCTGAGCGTGGCCCGCACCGGCATGGAGCAGCTCTACAAGCGCGTTTGCGGTCTGGACTACGTGCTGCTGCTGACCGATGCCCACGGCGTGACGGTGGATTTCATCGGCAATGACACTTGGGACCGCGAACTCAAGCGATCCGGCCTCTACCTGGGGGCCGACTGGAGCGAATCGCGCGCTGGCACCTGTGCGGTGGGCGCCTGTATCGTCGAGCAGGCACCCGTGACGTGTCACCAGACCGATCATTTCGACGCATCTCACATCACGCTGACCTGCAGCAGCGCGCCGCTGTTCGACCCCGCGGGCAATTTCCTGGGCGTGCTTGATGTGTCGGCGCTGAGTGCGCCGGCGCCGCGCGAAGGGCAGCATCTCGCGCTGCAGATGACGGCCATGTACGCGCAGAAGATCGAAGACGCCAACTTCCTGCGCTACTTCCGTGATCAGTGGATTCTGCGGCTGGGCTCGACCTGGTCCTTGGTCGATGTGGACAGCGAAATCATGGTCGCCTTCGATGCTGAGGGCGTGATCCGCGGCATCAACAGCGGCGGACGGCGCAAGCTGCGGCTCGAGAGCGATCCCCACGCCGATGTGCGCGGCCATCTGCTGACCGAAGTGTTCCGCGAAAACATGAGCCAGCTGTGGCGCATCGCGCGTGCTGGCACCTCGTCGGAGCGCACCGCCGTGCGGATGTTCGACCACGGTCTGTACTACGCGACGGGGATCCCGCCGCGTGGCGCGCCCAGCAAGCCTTCCATGCCGTCTGCGACGGCCTCTCAGCCCGCACTGCTGAGCCCCGAGGCCAGCGCGGCGCTGAACGCCCTTGGCGCCGATGACCCGCAGATGCAGCGGCTGATCCTGCAGGCAAAGCGCCTGGCCAACAAGCCACTCAATATCCTGGTGCAGGGCGAGACTGGCACCGGCAAAGAGGTCCTGGCCAAGGCCTTGCACACCGCCAGCGAGCGTCGCAGCAAGCCGTTCGTCGCGGTCAACTGCGCGGCCATCCCCGAATCACTGATCGAGAGCGAGCTGTTCGGCTATACACCGGGCTCCTTCACCGGCGCACGCAGCAAGGGCATGCGCGGCCTGATCGCCCAGTCGGACGGCGGCACGCTGTTCCTCGACGAGATCGGCGACATGCCGCTGCATCTGCAGAGCCGGCTGCTGCGTGTGCTGTCCGAACGCGAGGTGATGCCGCTGGGTTCGGAAAAGCCGATTCCGGTCGACCTGCGCGTGATTGCCGCCTCGCACCGCGACCTGCGCCATCTGATTTCCGAACAGCGCTTCCGTGAAGATCTCTACTACCGGCTGTGCGGCGCCACATTGCACCTGCCGACGCTGCGCGAGCGGCGCGACAAGGACTACTTGATCGCGCGCATTGTTGAAGAAGAGGCGCGCCAGCTTGATATGCACGCAGAACTGGCGCCGGCTGCGCTGGTCTTGCTGCGGAGCAGTTCGTGGCAGGGCAATGTCCGACAGTTGCGCAACGTGCTGCGTTTTGCGCTCGCCATGAGCGACAACGGCTTGATCGACATCGATGCATTGCCGCCGGAGATTCTCGAAAGTGTGACGAACAGCCCGGCAGTTGTGGTTTCCGCCACGGCCGATGTACCGCCGGACAACGAGCGCGACATCTTGCTGGCAGCGCTGCGCCGAAACAAGTGGCGCATTACCCAGGCCGCGCACGAACTGGGCATCGCGCGCGCGACGGTCTATCGGCAGATGGAACGGTTCGGGATTGTTGCGCCGAATCAGCAGTGACTAGTGCTGGGGACGTCCCGTACGCTCGTGCTGGGGATGCCCGTGTCCTGGAGGGGGACGCTTCAGCAATATGTTGGACACCTGCATCGCGAGCATGGCAAGAAAACCGACGTACGCATCGTCGATTTCGTCGACATGGGGCAGCGGGCCCTTCTGCGCATGTGGGAGAAGCGGCAGCGCGGTTATAAGGCGATGGGCTACCGGATTGCAGATCTCAAGTAAAACTGACGCCTGCAGATGACGGCGAACGTTTGTGGTGGTTGCGATCCGTTGGGCTAACGTTTCGTCAAGACGTGCCGGGGAGACGGCTCGCCAAGCCCATCAGGTTTCCCTGTTATTCCCTGTTTCGCGTTAGACCGCGCAGCCTGCAACCGGTCGCTGCCGGCACAAGTTGTGGAACCTCGCGAGATGTGGCGGCGGTAGACGGCTAAATTCCCTGCAAATTTCCCTGTTAGCAGGGCAGTGGGGGGAGACAAACCAACCCCTGACTCACAGCTCCGCCAGCAAGTCCAGCGCCCCGGTCAAACGGAGCCTGGTTCGAACAAAGCCCCGCCATTGGCGGGGCTTTTTCGTTTACGCGTTCTTGGCGGTACCGTTCGCCTAAGTTTTTAGGGGTTTGAGGTCGACATTCTTAGCGCGACAGTGCGACGGTACCGTTAGGTCGTTTGAGCGCCCAATCGAGGCCATCAAGCCCGGGCAAGCCCCAGCAGCGCGTGCCACGCTTCGGCATCGACTGTTCAAGCCGCATGAGGCAAGATTGCCCATTGTCCCATTGCATGGGACATTCGCGGCGAAAATGGCTCACGATCGAAGAGTTAAGGTCAGCGCTGCACCGGTAAGCGTCAACAAGAACAACACAAGCTTGCTAGAAGCAGCGTAACAGGAGAGGGGTATGGGAGTCCAAGATCGCGATTGGTACAAAAATCGACGCGAGCCAAAGATACAAAACCCAAACTGGCAGAAGGAATACAACCGCTGGTACGGTCGCCCGAACACGCCGACACCCGGACGACGCGGAATGCATTGGACGCTGCAACTGATGTGCTGGGCGGCAGCATTCCTAGTCGTCTACATCTGCGCACAACAGCTAAAGCCTGCCGGAACCACACCTATAGCAACACCACAGACGTCGGCTCCATCGCCCATCGCGACACATGCCCCGCAACAACAGGCAGCAGTGCAATCGCAGTCCAAAACGACTCCTCAGGCGCGCGCAATTTACAAGTGTGATGTACGCGGCCACACGATCTATACGGAAGAGCCTTGCCAGCAGACCGTTAATGCCATTGTCGGTCAAATGACGCCGCAATCGGCAGCACCGCCTAACTTATCGGAACCGCAGGTGGAAGATTCTGCTGCCGCCGCACGACGCGCTGACGAACAGCTCGCGCGGCAGTGGGACGCGCGAATGGCGCAACGCGACCGGGACATCGCAACTGAGCAGGTGGTGATGCAAAGCCAAGCCAACGCGATCAACGCGCAATGCAATCAACTGCGAGCACAGCGTGACAGCATTCAACGCATGCCGCTACCGTATCAACAAAGCAGCCCGTGGCGCGAACAAATGAACGACGTTCGCATCCGCATGAACCAGCTGCATTGCTAGTGCGACGACGACGGCGGACCGCCAACATCTTTCCACCTTGATTGATGCTCCTAGGAGCATCGCACCTGCTTGTGACTTGTCGCTAGGGCGTGCACGAGGCTGCCGATTCCGCAACGTCCGGTGTATATCCTGCCGGGCATGAAATGGACTCTGCAACTTCACTTCGTACCCGCCATCCTGTGCTTGCGCCACCCGGAGCCATATTTATGCCCAGCCCTATTCGCCGCATTCTCGTGCTTGCAGCAGCTCTTCTTGGCGCACTATGGGAAAGCGCCCCTGCTCAAGCCGCCCCTGCACCGGAGTGTTTTTATTACGCCACCGTCCAGGTAGAGATCAAGGGCATCCCGCGAAATGGTTTCTACAACACGATGGTTCTCCTCGATGTCATCAAAGTGCCGCGGGACACGCCTCGTGGAAAGCTAGTTGGCGCGGTCCAAAATTACATTACAGCAAACAAAGAAAAGATCGGCTACGTCGACTACGAACGAATCATTCGCGGACTGTCCGACTGCTATTACGAACTAAGTTTTGCCGACGGTTTTCGCAAGGCGGAGATCGCCGGCGCCAAGGAGCAATTGCGCAAGCCCAAAGACTGGTTGAAGAAGGTTGTGCCCTTGCATGGTGTCTGGTTTGAGCAAGGAGAGGATAGCGGCCTGTCCATGATCACGGAGTTTGATCTGGAGAGAGCGCCCACAGCCGGCACGCAGCGAACGACGGGAAATACGGCTGGGTCATCTGCTAAAACGCCATCCGCGACATTATCCGCGATAGCGCAGACCATGGAGGCATTAAGCCGGGACGATCAGCTCCGTGCACTGGAGGTGCTTGAAAACGCCGCACAAGACAACTATCGCGCCCGGATCATCCTGATCAACCGTTATGACAAAAAATTGTGGAACCTGAAACCGGACGATCTGCAGCGTCACGTGGCGCAGTTGCGCCAGTCCGCGGATGCCGGCAATGCTTTCGGCATGACCATGCTGGGCATGGTTTTTCAATATGGGATAGGCGACATCGGCAAGGACAAGAAACAGGCGTTAGCGCTCTATGAAAATGCGGCCATGCTTGGCAACCCGTTGGCAATGGTGATGCTGGGGCGACTCTATGATTTTGACGGGTCGCCGGAGATCGGCAAGGACTTGGCCAAGGCTGGCCAGTGGTACAACGAAGCGGTGACGGCGGGCGATGCGCATGGCATGTACAACTGGACAACCCTGTATCCGGACAAACAAAAAACGGACGAGCAGAAAGCAGAGACCAAGATGCTCCTGCACAGCGCTGCCGTATTGGGATTCCCCACCGCCTTGCATGTGCTGGCCGAGTGTGCGGATGCGGAGTGCATAGCCTTCGGAAAGAAGGAGGCGGAAATCTCTGCCCCACATGGTCAGGCTTATCAGGCTTTTTTCGGTGCCAACCCGGTCAAGACATACCGCGATGCCAAGCCTTGGTGCACCATCGAAGAAACCTACGCACAGACAGAAATGAGCTTGGGAGTCAGCGTCTCATATGACAAAGACACTTTCTTTTACCTGAATCGTTGCGTCACGGAATTCGGCTATTTACCCAGCCCTGCTGTTCGCACATGGATGCTGAAACACGTGAAGAACACGTCGGAAAACAGGCAGACGCTGAAAACCTATTTCGCGCTGGAGGATTTTGACGAATCCTATTTTCCATTCACTCACCAAGATCGGGTGAAAAGAAGCGATGCGATTTCTGAAACATTGAGCGGATTTCGGGTCCGGTACGGTGGGTATTACGACTATGACTGCAGTTATCCAAGGATGCCCTCCTTTATCGATAACCGGCGCGATCTGAATAACGCTATCAGCGATGCCAACGCTTTCGCCAACTGCAATCGCCGCTTCCTTCAATCGCTTGCCAAATTCGATCATGCGGCCCGAATCAAGGAAATCTTGCCGGCGTATGCCTACATGACACCTAATGAGCAAAAAAAGGTGGGTGAAGAAATTGCGGATGCAGGTCGGGGAATCCTGGCGAAGATCAAGGAAGATCAAATCAGCATCAACGACCACATCGAAGAGGGAGCGCATATCGTAGGCAGTCTCGAACGCTCCCGTGCCCAGAATGCGGCGGAACTGAAAACCATGATCAGCAACATGGCTCAGCAAATGAACGACTACGCCGAGCGATTGAGACCGCCGCCGCCACCAAATCTGGCCGAGTTCAACCGTATCGTCGAGGAACAGGAGCGTAGCAACGCGAAAGGAGGCGGACGTGCCAATGAAGTCGGCGGACAAACGTCATCCGGCAGCGGGCAAAGAACCGGAAACGGACCAGGGGCTGCTGGTTCAGCGGCTGCCGGCAAGAATGGCGTAGCCAACCAAGACGCCCGAGCCGGGACGGCGGGCAACCCATCGCAAGCCACTACAACAGGTACAACAAACAACCGGGACGGAACATCGAGTGCGTCTAAGGCGGGGACTGCCGGCAAATCGACTTCATCTTCCTCAAGCGGCAATGCGTCGCGTGCCTCATTCGACATTCATTTCGTTACGATGGATCCTCCGAAAGAATACAAGCCCAGTCTCGAAGAAGAGTCTGAGGCCAGACGGAGCAAGGCGGAACGGCAGAAGATCGCCGCCGAGAATCGTGCGGCAGAGAAGGCGCGCGAAGATGCTAGAAAAGCGAGTGAACAGCAACATATTGCATCATGCGCGGCCTTGGCAAGCCGTGGCACCTATCCGTGCGGTTGCCCGTCGCCACCTGGTGCAAAAACTTGCAGCAAGTAAGCACCTTGGCACATCCTCTAACCAAACGATATGCATCTCGGATGCCTGCTGTGAGGGTCCGGCGCTTGACGGAGGGAGCGCGTCGATACGTGGCGCTGGCATGAATCAAAGGGGGGAGAGCAATGAAGCGTTCGAATACAAATACATTTTTCCATGCTGCTTTGGTCGCATTATTGGGTTCCGTGACTGCAGCAACATGGGCGGCGGCGCCTTGCCAGAGCATCGCAGGGACTTATTCCGGAACCTTCGACGCCAAGAATTCGACAGCCGAGGGACCCGCGAGTGTTCCCGGAATATGGACAATCGACATGGACATGGATTGCCGTGTCATCGGGTCCGTAATGACGGAAGCCATCGGTAGCTGGAAAAAATTGACCGGAGAGTACAAGCCGACGGGGGCACCCAATGCGACATTCGCGCCGGAACGGCTTCAGGCAACGGCATACGAAAGCGGCGGGAGTATTCTTCTCGGCGGTGTTCCCGACTCCGACAAGGGCCTGGTTCGCATCAACAAACGATATACCGGCGTCTTGCGGGTGACATCGATTGACCAGACGTCTGCCGGCACGGCAATGCTGCATTCAAAAGCCAACAATCAGGACATTGAACTCAGTGTGCTGAGCGAGGAGAAGGCCCAGCGCCTCTTCGATTTCCTCGCAGCCAGGCCGGACATCCGATACGACTGGTTGTACGAGGGGGCAATGTACCGTGCGCAAAAGATGGCCTTGCTGCTGGACGATCGCTTGGTCACGTCTGGAAAGGCGTTCGTAGAAGGGGCGTTCTACCTGGACCCCAAGCCCGAGTTTGCCGCGCTCAAAGGGATGGCACCGGTGTGGTTTCACGTGGCGCCGGTCGTTCTGGTCAGGCGCGGGTCGGAAAACGTGCCCTACATTTTGGATCCGTCCTTGTTTTCCAAGCCAGTTCCACACACGGTCTGGAAGGAAAAGCTCTTGGCCAAGCCCAAGTCGAAACTCAAGCAAGAGTATTACACCAACCGCTTCGCCTACACGCCCGACGACAAGAATGCCAAGCTCGATGACTATCAAGAAGATGCCCTGAATGACATGGATCGCGGGCTGCGCAACATCGCTCGTGATGCTTACGTTCTTGAGAGCATGAAACGATAGCTGTTGCCTTGACCGCGTGATTGTGTACCTCCGTGCCAGGGCGGGGTGATCAGATTGATTTGCTGAGTGTCTTTACTGCGAGGCGCCGGTAGCATGTGACATCGCTGCCCTCGCCTTGGCATTGGCCTCAGCTTCGGCCTTGTGCCGAGCCGCCTCGCGTTTTGGATCGGGGTGCGCTTACCGGCTCCAGACCGCCGCATGGCAGTGGTCGTTCTCTTGGCGGGTTGTCGCTAACACGCGTCGTTGCGCTGCCAGGTATGTTGATCGAGACAGGCTTGCAACGCTGCGGTGGCCATCCGGTGGCATGCCTGGAATTCGTCGGCAATGGGGGGATGCCGACCCACCCAAGCTCACGCAAAGCGGGGCGGATGCCAGCAGGGTGCGGAGCAATCCACGGGATATCATCGGCGTTATCGTTATTCCTGGACCATTGGCAATACGTTATGGAGCGAGGGTATTGCCGGACGTCGGTACCTCCTTCGAGTGGAGAAGGGGGCTCGGTCGCCGTGCCGCTCCAGGCCGTGCTGATCTTCGTCCGATGTTTGTAATGACGATTTCATCCACATGAAGGATGAACGGTAGCTTCGGCGTCAGCACAATCCATTCGACTTACTCCTTAGAATGGGTGCCGGGGAAGGAGTGATGCCCACTCGAATTGCGATGGCGGTCGATATGCTTGCCGTGTCAATTTGAAGCGGCGGCAGGAGAACACTGATGGATTGGCGAACATCAGTCCAAAAAGGAGTCTTGCGATGCCGGTGTTGAATCGGATCGGTGTCCGATTGCTAGGCTTTGCGATCGTGCTTTTCTTGCTGCAGGGCTGCATCAGCAGCCACTACGAGCAGCACCCGGCAGCGGCGGAACACACGTCTCGCAACTTGGCCGGCCGGCCACGGCTGATGCTCTCCATCACCGAATCCTTCGGTACTTCAGATGGCAGCCAGTGCAATCTGAATGATGCCTCGGCCATACAGCAGCAGACTAGCTTGGCGCTGACGGAAAACGACGTGGCAGCTTGGGAACCCTACGGCGCGCGCTGGATGCTGGACCCGACGCGGTACAACGAATCGAACATGATGGGCCGCTTGAGCGGCCATTGTTTCGTGCTCTCAATCGATGGCAAGGTCGTTAGTAGCGGGGTGGTTCTGTGGGTGTACACCGGGCAGTTGACCGGCTATGACACCCTCAACGTCATTCCCAAGGACGGCACGCTGACCCTGCAATTGACGCGGGGCAATCATCGCAACATTTCACTTCTGCACGCGCAGGCACTGGGTGAAATTCTGGGCGGCAAGCCGCCGATTCAATCCAAATAAGAGCGAGGCATTGGGTCGATCATGACGCGGACGACTTTTCCGTCGATGCGAGACATCGTGTTGTGCATGGTGTTGCTGTGTGGCGGCTCAATGGCCGTGGCATCGCCGACTTCCGATGAGTTCCAGATGTGCGGCCGAATGAAGAGGACATCGTTGCACGCCTGTTTGGGGAAACAGCCCTCGCAGCACGACAACGCGTGTCAGCAACGCGCCCAGCACGAAGAAGAGCGTTGTCGCGCAGCTGTCTGGGCACGGTACGCTCGGCCGGATCCTGCATATGAGGCTGCGCGTATGGCTGCCCAGCGCAAAGCTGAGGCCGAAGCGCGGGCTGCCATGGAGCAGGCGAAGTCCTCGCACGGGACGGGCGCCGCGCCATGAAGCCGGCGCATCCTGTCCATACAGTTCTTGAAATCCACAAGGGCAGCTTCTCCCATCCCCCTCTTGCAGGGTATGGACCAGGATGCAACGCGTAAGAATAGAATTTCCCCAGATTTTCAAAGGAGGAATCATGAGCGAATTCAAAACGGGAGCGCGGCATCCGGTGCTTATCAAAAAACTGACGAGCGTCTGCCTAGGCTGTTTTTTGGTGTTGAGTGCAACGGGGACTTATGCGGGATGCTTCGGTTCAGCAAGCGAGAAAAGATGCCAGGGTGTTCAAAACGCTTCGAAGCAGGCACAAAAAGAGGGTGAGGCCAGAAGGCAAGAGTATGTAAAAAATGGCGGGAAGTTGCAGGACACCTCAGCATCGACAAAAGCCGCCTCCACCACCTCGAAGTAAGAGCGCAAGCGCAATAGACGCCCATGACCTTCCGCCATCGAATCCAATGGCCCATTGCGGGATTGTTGATCCTGGGTCAGGCCAGCGCCCTGGCTTGTATCGATCCACGCCGCACGAGCGAGCGTCTGACGCCGCGTTTCCAGCCGCCGCTGGTTGAGTTGGCTGCCCAGCCCATGCCGCTGGAGCAGCGCATGCCTGTCGGGGCGGTGTACGCCTATCTGGCACCGGAGGGCACAGTCGCCAGCGTCCAAGTGATCCGGCAGGGTATGAGCCCGCCGCTGGAGGTGCTGAATCGTGAGACGGTGGACCGACTGGGCTATCCGGCGACGGAAGGGTCGCCAGAGCAGCGGTGGGTCTATGTGCACGCCGCAAGCTTCGGCAAGGCCGAATTGCGCCTGCGCACGCCTGCTGGCAAAACCTACGCCGTGGTGTTGGGCATGATCTATCCGCACGAGCAACCCGAGGGCGAGCCCCGGCGGCTGGAGGTTGCCGGCAGCGACGGCGAGCCGAGCTTTACCGTGGATGCCAACAACAACACCTTGTGGCTCAGCCTGCCCGGCCAGGTGGGCGACGGATGGCGCATGACTGCAGGCGACGAGACCACCTTTTCGTTGATCCGCGTGGAACAACTGGCCATGCCATATGGCGACGAACCGAGGGTTGGGTTGTTCTTGGAAGCGGGGCGATCGGTGCGCAGCGGGTTGATTGAGCTGCAGTCTGTGCCGGCGGGCCTGTTCGCTGCCCGCAAGACCTATCGCTTCAAGGTCGATGCGCGACCCGTGCCGACGTGTTGAGCAGAGCCCGATCACAAGGTGACAAGGATGCAGAAAGCGTTGAGGGTGGGACGTGGGCTCGTGTTGATTTTGGCGTGGGGCGTGCTGGTGTGCGGCACGGTGCATGCCGACGTGACGCCACCCCACATTGCGAATGCGTGGGCGCGATTGCGGGACAACCCGAAAACCTACGACCAGGCAGACCAGTTCTGCCGTGGCAAGCGGTTGGATGACGCCTGCGAACTGCCGGGCAATCCGTTACAAGGCGGCGGGGCGGGCGTGTGCCGGTCGTCGGTCAATGCCCGCGGCGAAATCGAGCGAGCCTGCGTCCGCACCACGCGCGTGGAGATCGACAGCGGTGTTGCGTCGGGCGGGTTCGTCGCCAGCCCGTCGTTGTGCAAGTCCTACATCGAGTGGGTGCAGCGCGGCAAATCTTCCGAACCCCCGCCCGTGCTGCCCTATGGCTGCGAGCCTCCCGCGCAGCCGTTGACCGACCGTTTCTGCAAAGGCAAGGCCGTCGGGGATGCCTGTGCCGTGGAGATGCGGGTAGACGGAAAGCCGGAACAATATCCGGGCACTTGCGCGAGTGAACGGCAGAGCGAGCGTTTCTATTACATGGGGTACCGAGAAGCCCACCGAGAGGTCATGAGCTGCGTGTCGCCGGCAGCGTTCGAGCGCCAGTTCAGTCCGGCGAGCTGGCTGGACAAGCTTCGGCAATAGGGAGCGCTGCGTGACGCAATGGCAGGCGATGGCGCTGTCCTGGCTGGTGGAGCTACCGCTATTGCTAGCGTTGCTGTGGCGCCGCCGTATGTGGCGCGTGTGCCTGTTCGGCCTGCTGGCCACAGGGCTGAGCCATCCAGTGGCATGGCGAGCGGTTAGCTATTTGTCGCCGCACGACTACACGCAGGGGCTGTGGACGATCGAATTGGGTGTGGTGCTGCTGGAAGCGTGTGTGCTGTGGCTGGGCGTGACAAGGGCATGGAGACCAGCGCTGGGCGCGTCGGCCGTGGCCAATCTGGCGTCGTTCATGGCGGGGTGGGCGTTATGGTGAGCCGCTCGCTGGGTGGCTTTGTGGTGCTGGCTACTGTGCTGGCAATGCTGGCGCCAGGGCCGTTATATGTGTGCGCGTTGGCGGTGTTCGGGCTGCCTCATGTCGTCTGGGAATTGGGCTTTCTGCGCAGCCGCTATTTCGCCCGCTGGCCGGCGGGGTGGTGGGGCGTGTTGATACTGGTGCTGCTGACGCACGCCGCGCTACGGGCCCTGGCCTGGATTGGCGTGGTATCGGGGCAAGCGCAACAGGTGCTGGACCTGCTGGCGCTCGCGACGCTGATGCTGGTCGTAGTTGCCGCGCCCAAGGGGGTGGGCTGGCCAGCGCGGTTGGCGGCATTGCTGGCGTCGGGCGCGGTGTGGGCGGCGCTGGAGTGCGGGCGCATTGGCGAGGTGCTGCTGGCGCTGGCTTTGCTCCACAACTTCACGCCCGTGGCCTTTGCCTGGGACATGGCCCGCGACACCTCGCGCTACCGATCGCAGGCGCAGGTGGCAAGCCTGGTGTTCATGCTGCCGTTAGGACTTGTTGCATTGGGGGGCGTAGGTTGGTGGCCTGCGCCATTGTCTGGCTTGGGCCTGGGCTGGCTGGAAGGCCAGGTGCCCGACCTTTCCGATGCCGGTACTGGTGGCGACGCGCTGCGCGCAGCATTGCTCAGCGCAGCGGTGCTGGCCCAATGCCTGCACTACTACTACGTACTGAAAGTATTGCCCCGCGCAGAAGGGGAGCGCACCGGGCATGCGCCTGTGCCGTACTGGCTGTGTGCCTGCACCGCGGTGCTGACCGCTGGCCTGGTCATCTATTTCGTGCAGCACTTTGGCGGCGCGCGCCAGTTGTACGGGGTGGCGTCCGGCTTCCATGCATGGCTGGAGTGGCCCCTTCTCGTACTCGCGTTATGCTCGCGCCCGTTACGGATCGCGGGCCGGTCCGATTTTTTAACTGTTACCGGATGATTCCGATCATGCTCCGACCTTCTCTTCTTCTTGGCTGCCTATCCGTCGCCGTGCTCGGCACCGCGCAGGCCGAGGCGCCGCGCGTGATCGACGTGCCTGCCGGCAGCTTCTACGTCGTCAATGGCGTGAACGTGCGCAATGGCAATTACTCCACCACCTTCAGTACGCTGAGGGATGCGGACGATCCTGCAGGCGAACCCTTCCATCGCGTCTATAACTCCTTCTCCGACCATCAGGGTGCTTACGGCTTGGGTTGGTCGACGGTGATGGATAGCCGGATCGAGCTCGCGGAATATAGCGATGATCTCGCGCTCGACCTGAAGGAGAACGGCGTCGCTGCGACCACACAATATGTTGTCCAGCCGGGCGGACCGGGCAGCGGGCGGACCAAGGCAATGGAGAAGGGCCGTATCGATATCCAGATGGAATACAAGTTTCAAGTCCACCAGGTTGCCACGCGCCGCGAAATGATGCAGACAGATTTTTACAGGGAGGCGGTGAAGCGAGGCGAGCTGAAACCGTTCAGCGAGAGCTCGATGCGTGATCCGGCCTATCCATCGATGGAGCCGGTGATTCCTGAAGGCGCGGTGTTCGTTGCCAAAAACACGTTCCAGGGCGATACCTGCCGCGGGAAGAGCCGGATCGTGCGCCAGGGCGGCAACCTGATCCGTACCTACCCTGAAGGGTGCGGCATCGCCCGGGAAATCTACACCCTCAACGGCGAGTGCATCCGCGTAGATAACAAGGCAGGCGATACCCTGACGATCACCAAGGATCCCGCTACGAGGCGGGTGACTTCCGTTCGCGATGAAAAGGGCGGGACGATCCGCTTCCAATACGATGCGAAAGGGCGGCTTGTGCGCGAGTCCAATCCGAAGGGGAACGCGTATGGCTTCGAATATGACGAACGCGACAACATGACGGCCATCATCTATATCGACAACACGAAGAGCCGGATGGCCTACGACGACAAAAACCGGGTGACGCTATCGGCCCCGCGCAACCGCCCGGTTGCAAGGTTCGAGTACCGTAAGGACCCTAGCAACCCCGGCATTTCGATAACGCACGTCAAGATGACCCAGGGCGACCAGACGGAAGAGGTCGATTACCGGTTGCACTGACGCTTTAGCTCGGCTCGCATCGGTTGCTACTGTGGATGCGGGCCGGCAGTCCCGCCAGCCCGAACATGCCCGCGCTGCTTATCCGGCACGGGACACGTCAAATGCGACTCGGCGTCGGCGCAGGCCACCGAGTCGACTACCTGCTTCCATGTCCCTCGGCATGTTCCTGCATCGAGACCTCCACGTATTCAGAGGCTACTTAGCAAAAGAGTAGTAGAGGTCAACCCGGCGACTTTCTTCGGGCGATGTCGCATTGTGCCCCTTCACCCTGGAGTGCTCGGCACCGCAAGAGATCACGGTGACCTGAGCGTCAGCGGCGCCACCTTCCAGAAGCATCGCGCGCACGGCCTCCGCCCGCTTCAACGCCAGAGCGAGGTCATATTCACGGCTGCCACGTGCATCGGTATGGCCAATGATCTGAACCCGCATATCGGGATGCGAAGCTAAGTACTTTGCGTGCGCTGCGATCTCCGGCTTGGCTGCCACTTGGGGCCGGTACTGATCGGCATCAAAATGGAAACGTTGCGGAGAATGGATGCCCTCGGGCAGGCCTGACGGGATTGTGAAGCAGAGGTCTTCGGCTGAGCCCTGGTGGGAGGCCCCCGGCGTCGTTCCGTGCGCGGCCGCAATGCCGCATAACCCAAGCAGGTAAGCGACGCGTGTAAGGCGCCTGACCATGCGCTGTTTGTTCATTCGCCCCCCAAATCTGGATTGCCTTGTTCGTCTCGCTGCTGCCGTGCTATTGCAGACCGCTGGCACTCATTGATGGCAAAAGGTGTGATACACCGAGGTAACGCTCCATGCCTGCCCGCCGCGACTATTCAACGTCTTTCGTCGATTCACCGGCTTGCGCTTCGGCACGAGCCCAATCCCAGGGATCGATCATGGCATTTGGTTCGATACCCCAGTGTGTCACCTGATCGTATCGGTGATTGGTAGGAGTGATCGCACGATAGTCCGCCTCCTGTGCGAGAAACCGATCGATGAAGTGGTTGAGTACATCGACGGTCAGGAACGGCACGTCGATGGTGGCATGCAGACCAATGCCATACACATAGTCGGCCTGCAGCGTCCATGCTTCGAAGACTTCGATATCGCCACGCTCGGCGATCGTTTGGTGCTGCGACTCGACCCATTCGCGGCGGGTCATGCCGTCAAGCTCGGGATACCGAACGGGCTCTCGGGGTGGAATCTCGTACAAGCCGGTCTTCGGGTTTATCACCGCACCATGCAAGAATGACGGCTCGCAATCAGGTGCACGTTCATAGGAGAGCGCCCAAGCATGCTCCTGTACGGCTTCCTTGTAGGCATGCAACGTGGTCTGGATCGACAGGTTGTAGAAGACCGGCGCCTTATGTCCGAGAAAGCCCGCGCCCAACCATCCATTCTTTCCGTGCATGTAGTCGCGCGTGAAGAACTTCCCGCCCAAGATTGGCGCCGCCCGCCGAATCCGGTTCTTCACGCCGATATATGCCGCTTTCTGGATGCGTCGTGGCTGCGATGCGAATGATGTCCGCTTCGGCTGCTGCCGTCTTTGCTTCACCAGCCGGCTCCTATGGGATTCGATGCCGTCAGAGGCGGTCTCGGTTGTTGTGTCTTCATGCTGCGTCAGATTTTTTTCCGGCTAGCGCATTTGCCATTGGACTTTCCGATAGCCATGACCACCGCTGGATCCATATTCACCATGACCACCTCCATTGTGAGCGATGGGTTCCGAAACGACTAGGCACAGCGCCATCGCGGGCAGGAGCATTAGAAAAATTTCCTGCAGAATGAAGCGTTGGCTGAGGAGCATGGGTGTTAGACAAGCCATAGCAGCCAGCCGAGGCTGAGTGAGCCGGCATTGGCGAGGAATGACCATGCCAGTGTTTTGGGAAAACCAGTTCGCAGCCAGAGCCAATACCAGCCCGCCTCAAAGGCAATGACGCTCCCCTCGATCAACCAGACGCCACTCCAATAGTTGTCAGGGGGGAAAAGTGAGGCGACGCGCCAGGCCACCGGGTGTGACAGACAGTTCGCGCTTAACGCGGCAAGCAGAACGCGCGGGGCGGGCAGGCGACGTGCCAGCCAAAGCATCAGGGGTACTTCACACGCCAGCGTGACAAGAAATGCATGCAGTTGGTCCATGCGAGGAAACCTATTGCATGAGCTTCTGCCACCACGTTGCTGGTGCGTAGGTGTGTGCCGTCTCGTTGACGGGTTCGCATTGCACGACATCGCGGCGCGCGGCGCGGGAGCCTCGAAAGTAAAAATAGTTCGTCTGCGAGAGTTGCTTGCAGACTCCCTCATACAGACCGCGTTGGCCCCGGTAAGTCAGTTCAACCGTGCAGGCGGCTCCGATTGCCTTGTTTCGACAGAACTTGTCTGCCGCAGCGGGGACCAGTGGCGTGCAGCCCCATTTAGAAGACGCCGGTGGCACACCGTTGTCAGCTTGGCCGGATTTGCAGAGTTCACGATCAGCGACGAACCCTCCTTCCGGATATTGTCGATCGATGAAAACGTCATCCTGGCGCACGCATTCCAGGTCGATCGTGGTCTCCGACGGAGCGACGCTCGTGCGGCATTGGCCTTCGCCGCCACCTGAAAAAGCGGTCCCCGGGATCGTGCACGCGGCGCCCGCAAATTTGCCGCTGCAAAACGCGTCGGTGCGATCGAACGTTTTTGGGTTGTCCTTCTGGCGCTTATATATTTCTTTCTCGGATAGCGGCGGTGGGATGACGTCAGCAATGGCGGCAAAGCTATTGGAGATCAGCGCCAATGCCAAGAAGGAACGGAGAAATAGCATCGGTAGGCGAAGGTGAGGAGCGTGCACGTATTATTGCCTGAGTTTTTGCCACCACGTCGTTGGTGTGCAGGTCAAACTCGTCCCACGTTGCGCCTCGCCCCTCGCCACTACGGGTCGCGGTCAGGATCAGGAACAGCAGTGCAGCGCGCGTGCTATCACCGATGCAGTGTTCGGCCAGCTGTCTAGTTTGCCTTGATTTTGCAACGCGTTCTCAGCGGTACCGTTGGCCTAAGTTGTAATGACCAGCGAAAACCTGCTCCTCACGTCACTTTAGGAGAAATGACGATGAGCGCGAAGATGAAAGAAGGCATCAAGCGATGGACGGCGCGGCGCAAGAGCACGCTGGTACTGGACGTCATCCAGCGCAAGACAACGGTAGCGGAGGCCCGCCGAGCCTACGATCTGTCGCCCTCCGAGGTTGAGGGCAGGGTGGATGACGGCAAGCGCGGCATGGAGAACGCGCTGCGCGCCAATTCGCTGGACGTGAAGGAGCCGTACGAGCGGCAGATCAAGGACCTGCAGGAAGCGTACGGCGAAGCCATGCCGGAGCTGCGCGCAAGAAAAAAATTGCAGTCCCTGCTGGGCGAGCACGACAAATGATCGAGATGATCCGCCAGGGACTGCAGGCCGACGGCATCACCGTCTCGATTTCGTAGCTGGGCCGGTGGTTTGCTTCATATATTCCATCGCGTGCGTTTAAGGGCAACCTGCGGCACGGCTCAAGGATGCTCGTAAAAGGGGGCTCGTTGTTGGTTTGCCTTTGGGAGTCAGTTACTTCCCATTTGGATCACGATGGAATGACCAGAGGATCCGCATCTGCGTGCGCATCGCGGGTTCTTCCACGGGAGTCAGGCAATACGCGAGTCCGATCCGGCTGATCAGCGCGATGAGGTCGTCCAGCGCGGGTACCTGCGGACCGCGTACGGCCACGTACTGACGATAAGGCTTCTCCAGTACGCGTCGCCACATCGGGGCGATATCTTCGACGATGTACCCGAACACTTCCGTAGAGACGCTCGTGGCCAGATAGTTATGGTGGAACCCGCCGTGATGGCGATCACGGTAACGCACCGCAAAGCACACGCACTCCTCGCAATACGCTTCGAAGTCGTGCGCAAAGCCGGCGAGACTGTGCTGCATTTCCTCAAAGAATGCTGCGTTCTCGACGCTGATTACTTTCTGGATCAGTTCCTTCTTCGTACCGAAGTATCGGTATAGCGTCCGCCGCGAAATGTTGGCGCGTCGTGCGACATCGTCGATCGAAAGGCCGTCGATTCCGTGTTCGACCATCGCGTCGAGGGCCGCCCGCAAAATCGCCCGCTGGCCGTCTGTAATGCTGTCCATCCTGCTGGAGTCTCCCCAGCGCAATTGCCGATCCATGCCCTTCCTCGATTCCCGCGCCGTGCTGCGTGCCGTGATCTGTTGATCGAATTCCTCTGTCAGGGATTGTCCCACGATTGGCACAAAAGTGGAATTTGTGCCAATATGCGTCACATATTGCTTTGTTTGTGACATAGAGCCGAGCTGGCCCAAATCGGCATCGGCGTTCCCGGGCAACGATCGGCCATGCCGCCGTCGAAACTCGCCCTCGTTTACTGGAGAAGATCGATGGCCGATTCCGCCATGCTGGCGAGCAAGCACGCTATTCATCGGATTCATGCCGCGCCTATCGAGGCGCGCTACGCACGCGGCTGGCATTGCCTGGGGCTTGCCGACGATTACCGGGACGGTCGCGCGCACGGGCTGTCGATCTTCGGCACTCGCCTGGTGGTGTTTCAGGGCGAGGACGGGCAACTGCGCGTGGTCGACGGCTATTGCCCCCACATGGGCGCTGACCTCGGACAGGGAAAGATCGAGGGCAATACGGTGGTGTGTCCGTTTCATGGGTGGTCATGGGCTGGCGATGGCAGGTGTGTCGCCATTCCATATTCGCAGCGCATTCCGCCGAAGGCGCGCATCAAGTCGTGGCCCGTGACGGAGCAGAACCGTTTGCTGTTCGTGTGGAACGATCCGGAAGGCAATGCGCCCGATCCGTCGGTTGCGATTCCGCGGATCAACGCGTGCTTCTCCAATGCGTGGAGTGACTGGGCGATCGTCAAATGGGTGATTAACACGAACTGCCGTGAGCTGATCGACAACCAGTCCGACATGGCGCACTTCGGCCCCGTGCACGGGGCGCCGATCGACTACTTCTGCAACACGTTCGACGGCCCTGTGGCGTATCAGAAATTGCGGGGCGGAAGCACACGGCTCGCCGGAAGCGGCGGGCTGACGGCGGACTCCGCCTATTTCGGGCCTGCATACCACATCACGCTGATGACGGGCGAGGCAGAGGGACAGCCGATCAAGTCGATCCTGCTCAACAGCCACGTGCCCATCGACACGAACAGCTTCGAACTGCGCTTCGGGGTGATGGTCGAGAAGAATCCCGCGCTGACGGAAGAGCAGAACCGGGCGATGGTCGACGGTTATGTGCAAGCTGCGCAATCGGCATTCCGCGAGGATGTGGCCATCTGGGACACCAAGACACGCGTCGACAATCCGCTGCTGTGCGAAGGCGATGGCCCGATCTACCGCCTGCGTCAGTGGTACCAGCAGTTCTACACCGATGTGGCCGCGTTGCCAGCCGTGCATTCGAATGTCGAAGTGCATGAGTATCGCGGGGAGGACGCCTGCTGGCGCAAGCTCGCCGACGTGCCGGCGCAAGCGGCCAGTCTTCTTTCCACGATCTGAGCGGAGAGCGGCATGCAAGATGGTCGACACGATCGGCTCGCAGATGCCACGTACGACGTGGTGGTGGTTGGTTCCGGCGCTGGCGCAATGACGGCAGCGCTGCGCGCGCACGATCAGGGCCTGTCGGTGCTGGTCGTCGAAAAGAGCAAGGTCTACGGCGGCACGACGGCTGTCTCCGGCGGCGGCATCTGGATTCCGTGCAACGACCAGATCGCCGCACTCGGTGGCAGCGATTCCTACGAAGAGGCGACCACGTACCTGCGCGAGGTCGTCGGCGAGGATTTCGATCCACCGCGCATCGACGCGTATCTCGAAAACGGCCCCAAGATGGTCGCCTGGCTCGCGCAGCACGCGCAGACCCAGTTCCACTCGGTGCCGCGCTATCCCGACTACTACCCGGATCGTAACGGCGGCAAGCCCGGCTACCGGACGATGGAGCCGGCGGCGTTCGACGCAGCACGCCTGGGCGAGCACTTCGCCGATCTGCGCGCACCCTCGCCGGCCACGTTGATCGGCGGGCGCATTGCGATGACGCAGATCGAAGCGCACACGATCCTCGCGAAGGAGCGCGGATGGCTTCGCCTCACCGCGCGCCTGATGCTGCGTTATGCGACGGATCTCCGGTGGCGGTGTCGTACCTCGCGGGACCGTCGCCTGACGCTCGGCAATGCGCTCGTCGCCAGCCTGCGGGCAGCGCTCGCGCAGCGCGGCGTCGCGCTCTGGCTCGACACGCCGATGCGCTCCCTGCAGTCCGACGACGGATGCGTGAACGGCGTGGTTGTCGAACGAAACGGTCAACCCTTCGGCATCCGTGCCAGGCACGGCGTCGTGCTCGCCTGCGGCGGGTTCGAAGCAAACCAGGCGATGCGCGAACAGTACCTGCCGAAGCCGACGCGCGCCGAGTGGAGTGCGGCGCCGCCGATCAACACCGGCGACGGCATTCGCGCTGGGCTTGCACTGGGTGCGGACGTCGCTCTGATGGATTTTGTGTGGGGCGCGCCGACCGTGTACGTGCCGGGTGAAGAGAAGCAGCGCGCGCTGTTCGTCGAGCGTTCGGCGCCGCGCTGCGTGATGGTCAACCAGCTCGGGCGGCGCTTCGTCAACGAATCCGCGCCTTACCCTGACGTGATCCACGCGATGTATGCCGACCATGCGCGCACACAGGCCAACGTGCCAGCATGGCTGATCTTCGACGCCGTGTATCGCAAGCGCTATCCGTGCGGCGTGCTGTTGCCCGGCAGCGTGCAGCCGGACAGCAAGATCCCGGCCGGGTGGCTCGACCGCGTCATCTATCGCGCAGACACGCTGTCCGAACTTGCCGCGAAGATCGGCGTGAACGCCGACGGGCTGGCACAGACCGTCGCACAGATGAACGGCTATGCGATCACCGGTGTCGACACGGAGTTCGGCAAAGGGAACACCGTATTCGACCGCTACTACGGCGATTCGTCGTCCAAGCCGAATCCATGCCTCGGACCGATCGAGCGAGCGCCGTTCTATGCGCTGCGTTTGGACGCAGGCGAGATCGGCACCAAAGGCGGGTTGTGCACCGATGCCCATGCACGCGTATTGCGGCCCGACGGTTCGGTGATCGACGGTCTCTATGCGCTTGGCAATACAGCGGCGGCCGTGATGGGCAAAACCTATCCGGGCCCGGGATCGACCATCGGGCCGGCCATGACATTCGGCTATATCGCAGCCAATCACATCGCGACCACGCGGGGCATCGCGCAGCCGGTTCACTTGATCGGGGGTACGTCATGAAACCTGGAATGTTGGGCCCCATTGACCAAGTGGGTTATCTCGTCAGCGATTTGGAGCAAAGCATCCATCGCTGGGTCGCGCACCTCGGTGTTGGGCCATGGACTGTGTTTCGCGACGTCACTCTGGAAGGGCGATACCGCGGCAAGCCGGTCACGGTCACGATGGACGTTGCGCTTGCCTACCAGGGCAATACGCAGATCGAGCTGATCGAGGCGACCAACAACGCGCCATCGCCGTATCGCGATGCCGAGGGAAAGCCGGTGCTGGGCATGCATCACGTCGCGTGGGTCGTTGATGACATCGACGCCGCGCTAACGCGCCTGACCGCGGACGGGCTGACGGTCGTATTCGAGGCGGAAAACCCGGCGACCCGAGTGGCCTACCTGGAGCACAGAGACGAGCCGGGCGTGGTCTACGAAGTGATTCAGGGCGCGGGGATGCGCGAGATGATCCGCTACGGCATCGCCGCTGCGCAATCCTGGGACGGCAGCAATCCCGTCCAGATCTTTGAACCGGCGGTGTGAGGGCATCATGGGAAATCGACTGAAGGACAAATCAGCGCTGGTACTCGGCGTTGCGCCGGGCAACATCGGCGAGGCGATCGCGCAGCGTTACGCTGAGCACGGCGCTCGCGTGGTGATTGCCGGACGCCGCGCGGAGGCTGTTGCGGCATCTGCGGCTCGGCTCGGCGTGGACGGGCTCGTGTGTGACATCACATCGCAGGCGGACATTGATGCACTCCTCGAGCAAAGCGTCGCGCGGCTGGAGCGGCTCGACATCGGCGTCAATGCCACGGGCTGGGGGTTGCTGAAACCGTTTGCTGAACATTGCCGTGAAGATCTGGAGGCGATGAGCGCGATTCAGTTCATCGGACCGTTCCAGTTTTTCCAGGCGCTGCTTCGGCACATGACGTCGGGCGGGTCGATCATCCAGATCTCATCGGTCACGGCGACCATCATGTTCGATCACCATGCGGCGTATATGGGCACGAAGGCGGGCATGGACCACGTCGTGCGCTGCGTCGCGCACGAGTTCGGCGGGCAGGGCATTCGCGCGAACTCGATCGCGCCGGGCGGTGTGGCCGATGCGCCAATGTCAGCGGGCGGGCTGGCGAACCCCACCGTCGCCGCGCTCTACCAGCGCGAAATACCGCTGGGTCGCAGCGGCGTATCGGCTGATGTTGCGGATGCCGCCCTGTGGCTGGCCAGCGACGAATCGCGTTTCGTGACCGGGCAGGTCATTCATGTGAGTGGCGGCCAGACGCTGCGGCGCAACCCGTCGATCGGCGAGATCTTCGAAGCGTTCGGGGTACCTGCTTCATCGCCGACTTGAAACCCTTGCTAATGAAGGCGAGGGGCGTGGGCAATCCCACCTTTACACTCAGGTTAAAGCTCATCCTGATTTTCGGTCATCGATAATTTTGATGGTTGCCGTTGGCTATCTGGGTGCCTTTACTTTCCGGTATCTCGAACTGAGCGATCTGCCAAGATTTCAGCTTGCGTTGCAACTAAGGATCGGTGCTGCGGTACTTGCTTGCTGCGTGATGGGATACCTGAGGCAATATCTGAAGGCGCTGGAAACACCGACTGGCCAGTGTAAGGATTCGGCGCAAGCCACGATTCAGACGGATGAGTCCTCGACTGAAAAGGCGCAGACACGATGCATCAAGATGGGTGGTCCTATTGGCGCGGCCGGCCTGGAATTGAATGAGAGTTTCTTGGCTGTCACGTCATGCACGGACACTACGGCACACAGCATCAAGGGGTTGCCGACGCTGTGGTCTTCCGTGGGGTGGCTTCCCTGTTATTCCTTGTTCCAAGTTGGCAGTCGCGTTGGGCAACTCATCGCAATTCGCTCAAATTGCGAGCATTGCTGAATTCTTGAAGCGATTGATGCTGCGAATTCCCTGCAAATTTCCCTGATAGCGGGGCAGTGGGGCGAGACAAACCAGCCCCAGACTCACCCCTCCGCCAGCAAGTCCAGCGCCCCTGTCAAACTGAGCCCCGCTCGAACAAAGCCCGGCCACCGGCGGGGCTTTGTCGTTTACGCCATCTTGGAGGTACCGTTGCCCGAGTACGACGAAATTGTCCCGACGATAAAGTCCATCAGGTACGTTGAGACATTGGATGCGTTCACAGAGTCGGCACGGCCCCAAAGTCAGCGCCGCACAATGTATGCCGATGCGGTGGCGCAAACTGCGCTACGGTCGCCGCGGTGTTTTCTGACTGAGCGTTGTGCGTTGGGTGTCTTTTTTCCCGGGTGTCCGGTGCGCTTTGGTTTGTTTCTTTCTCCTGAGAGTGTTCTCTGCGGACACCTGGAACTGCGTCGGACTGCATCCGAACGTCGCCCCGAACCAGCGGGTGAACGCACTGGGCTCTGAGAAGCCCAGCAAGCCCGAGATCTCGGCGCATTGGCGCTCGCCTCGGTTCAGGTAGCGCACCGCAAGCTCGCTGCGCACGGCGTCGAGAACCGATGAAAACGTGGTGCCGTCCTGCGCAAGATGACGATGAATTGTGCGCCGGTTGATTCCCAGATGCCGTGCGATGTGGTCGATTGTGCTGCGTCCGGACGGGAGCAGCATCAACACCATCTGCCGTACTTCGTCCAACATCCTCTTGCCGCCGTCCGGGTCAAGATCATCCAGGTATCGGCGAACATACCGGGCCATGACGGGGTCGGCCGATGGAAGCGGCAAATCGAGGTCACTGGCATTGCAGACGATGCCGCTAAAGGCATGACCGAATTCCACATTCGTGCCAAAGACGCGGGTATGGACGGTCCGATCTTTCGGCGCTCCATGCGCAAAGAAGATGGTCTTGGGGTGCCAATCATCGCCCAGGAAAAAGCGTAGCAAGCGGAACAAGACACCCACGACCAACTCCGTCGCCTGCCTGAGCGACCCCGCGCCGCCGGCCAGCACTTCGTCACGGATGACCGCAATGCCGTCTTCTTCTTCGACGTGAAGGAAGATCGCCTCGTTGTGCAGATGGCCGTAGCGTGCCATCGCCTGCAACGCCTGGCGCAGCGTCGGCTCGTCACGCACGAGGAGGATCAATGGGCCGAGGTTCGACGCGCGCCGTGTCTCCGCCATCCGCAGGCCAAATGTTTCGATGCCGCTGCGCTGGGCAGACAACTCAAGCAGTCTGCCGACCCTGTCGGCCGGAATCTTGAGGTCGACATCAGACAAGCTGTCCGCCGGGAGCCCCACCTCTGCCAGCATGCGGAACGGGTCGAGCCCGCCTGCGCGGGCGGCTTCGGCGTATCCAGTCAGGCTGGCGCTGCGGACAAGGTAAGGCATTAGGGTCTTCCCAGGGTGTCCCGAAATGTTAACAAAATGTCCCGTAAGGTCAATCAAAAAAAGCGAGCGGTGCCTAGAATTCAGACATCCGCAATGTGCTGCAGACCCGAGCGTGACAGCTCTGGCAAGGAACTTCGCAATGACGACAAACGCCCCGATTGACGCATCCGCAACCCCGGTCTGCGACATGATGCGCGCCACCGGTAACTGGAATCCCAATTGGGAGCCATTTGCAGAACTTGATCCGGCATGGACTGAAAAATTCATGGCCATGGGAATCAAGCCACACAGTGTGCTCGACCCGAAAACGCTGGAATTCCTTGCCATTGCCGTCGATGCGTCGTGCACGCACATGTACGGGCCTGGCGTGCGCCGCCACATCCGCAAGGCGCTTGATCTGGGTGCCACCAAGGAAGAGATCACGGCGGTGCTGCAAGCCGTGTCGGTGCTCGGCATTCACAGCATGAGCCTGGGCGCCCCCATCCTGCTGGAAGAGCTTGCAGCCCGCGAGAACAAGACCGCTGCCACCGTGGAATAAGCCCGGGCGCGAACTGATACCGATAGGAGACTCACATGCAATTCTTTGACGACTCTCTGCTTCCCGAGAACCAGGAGCCGCTGGTGATCCAGGTGGCCCCGTTTGGGCCGCAATTCTTGCCCAGCGACTCCGACGATATCCCGGTCTCGATGGACGCACAGATCCAGAAGGCGGTGGACTGCTACAACGCCGGCGCCACCGTGCTGCACGTGCACGTGCGCGAAGAGGATGGCAAGGGCAGCAAGCGCCTTTCCAAGTTCAACGAAATGCTGGCTCGCCTGCGTGAAGCGGTTCCCAACATGCTGCTGCAAGTGGGCGGTTCGATCTCGTTCGCGCCGGAAGACGAGGGCGCGGCGGCCAAATGGCTCAACGACGACACGCGCCATATGCTGGCCGAGCTGTCGCCTAAGCCCGACCAGGTGACGCTCGCCATCAACACCAACCAGATGAACGTGACCGAGCTGCTGACGCACGACGATTGCGCCGGCACCTCGATGGCCGAGCCAGCCTATTTCCAGGCCTACAAGGAAATGTGGATTCCGTCGGGCCCAGCCTTTGTGGAGGAGCACCTTAAGCGCCTGCAAGCCAACGGTATCCAGCCGCACTTCATGCTGGGTGATCTTGGACAACTTGAGACTGTGGAGCGATTGATCCGCCGCGGTCTCTATACCGGCCCGCTGGTTCTGAACTGGGTCGCCATTGGCGGTGGTGCCGACGGCCCCAACCCGCGCAACATGATGGAGTTCATCAACCGTTGCCCGCAGGGCGCTGTGCTATCCATTGAAAGTCTGATGCGCCATATGCTGCCGTTGAACACCATGGCCATCGCCATGGGCCTGCATGTACGCGTTGGAATCGAGGACAACCTTTGGAGCAAAAAAGGTGAGCGCATGACGTCGGTGCAACAGGTCGAGCAGATGGTGCGCATCGCACGCGAACTGCATCGCGAGGTGGCGACCGGCGCGGATGCCCGTCGCATCTACAAGATCGGTGAGCACTACAACAGCATCGACGAGACGCTCGCCGCCGTGGGTTATGAGCCCAACCGCAAACCGGGGCAGCGCGGCTTCCAGCTGGCGGCCTGAGAGCTGGAGCAAGCGGCAGGCGCGTCATGGCGGCGCGCCGCCTTGGGATGTTAAGGCAGGTGGGCGATGCCGCAATGGCATGCCTGTCTGTCGCTGTCTGTTTGGGAAGTCGTGACACATGAAGCTGGATAACAAAGTTGCCGTGGTAACGGGGGCAGCAGGCGGTTTGGGAAAAGCTATCGCATTGGCCTATGCCGATGCGGGTGCCAAGCTCGTTGTTTGCGACATCAACACGACGGCGCTGGAGGTAACCCGCGCGGAAATCGCATCGTGCGGCGCCGAATGCCTGGCCTTGCAATGCGACGTGGGCTCAAGCACGGCCGTCGCGAACCTCTTTGAACAGGTGGACGCGCATTTCGGGACAGTGCACGTCCTCGTCAACAATGCGGCCGTCATTCCCACCAAGCCGATCGACGAGCAGCGTCGCCTGCAGCACTACGCCTACCTCACCACGCCGCAGCCGCGCCACACGCTCGGCTTCACCAGCAGCATGACGGATGACGACTGGCACCGCTTCTGGGATGTGAATGTGCATGGGGTGTTCTATTGCACCCGCGAGGCCCTCAAGCGCATGGAGCCGCAGCGTGACGGCAAGATCATCAATATCGCGTCGATTGCGGGGTTTGCGGCGTTCAGCGCCCATAGCCCGCACTATTCGGCAACCAAGGGGGCAGTCGTGGCGTTCACCCGCTCGGTCGCGGCTGAAGTGGCTGGCGCCAATATCTTTGTCAACGCCATTGCACCCGGTGGTGTGCATACCGACCAATTCGAGGCGTTGCTTCAGAGGATAGGAGAGGAAAAGCGCAAGCAGCTTTTTCAGCTTGTTCCGCTGGGCCGCCTGGGTACGCCCGAGGAATATGCCTCGCTTGCCGTCTATCTGGCTGCCGACGGGCATTACATCGCCGGTCAGATCATCAGCCCGAATGGTGGGATGTTGTAGCAGGAGCCCAGTCGGCCGGTTGTCGCGTATTCAGAGGGCCGGTGCCGGGTTTGGCTGACACGGAAGCAAAGCCCAAGAGCAAGACGCCGTTCAAACGGTGCAATCTCAGGAGACAAGCATGTTTCAGAAACGCCCCTTTATCGCTCTGGCTGCATTGCTGTTCATCCATATCCTGGCGCATATCGATCGCAATATGCTGTTGGGCTTTTCGCCCCAGGTCATTGCCGATCTTGGCCTGAGCAATGCGCAATATGGCTTCCTGGTGGGCGCCGTCTGGGTGTTGAGCTTTGGCGTGATGGCAGTCTTCCTGGGCACATTGGCGGATCGCTTCAGCCGCACGCGTGTCATTGCCGGCGGTTTGTTGGTCTGGAGCGCTTGCACGGCAGCCTCCGGTTTCGCGCAGAACTTCGAGCAAATGGCGGCAGCCCGCTTCCTGGTCTCCAGCGGTGAGGCCGCGCTGGTGCCCGCGGCAGTGGCGATGCTGGGTGAGTTGTTCTCTGAAAAGAGGCGTGGTACGGCGATCGGGGTGTTCTTTATGGGCATCCCGGCCGGCATCGGTTTCAGCTTCCTGTTGGCAGGCACCTTCGGGGCCACGCATGGCTGGCGCTCCACGTTTCAGATGCTCGGGGTCGTCGGCGTGCTGATCGCCGTATCACTCGCCTTTGTGAAGGAGGAGCGCAAGAGCGCGGGTGCGCAACAGCGTGGCGCGCCTTTTTTTACGCAAGTGCGCAGCGCGCTGCGTGTGCTTGGTGGCAATCCTGCATTGTTGGCTGTGATCGGCGGTTTTGTGCTGGTGCACATGGTGTTTGCTGGCCTGTCATTTGCGCAGTTGTGGCTGGTGCGCGAGCGTGGATTCGATGCCGCCAACATTGCGCGGACCATCGGCATGCTGCAACTCATTTTCGGCACCCTGGGGTCGGTCGCGGGCGGTGTGATGGGCGATCGCCTCGCCAGGCGGATGCCTGGGGGACATGTAGGTTTCATGGTGCTGCTCGTCGCCATCTGCGGTCCGCTGATGATTGCCTATCGCTTCGCGCCACCAAGTTCGGCCCTGTTCTACGTGGGCATGTGCGCTGGCTTCTTCCTGCCGTTGGCACTGTATGGCCCGACCAACACGGTCATCCTGAGCCAGGCGCCGGTGCACATGCGCGCGACGATTTCTGGCTTCAGCATGCTGCTGATCAATGTGTTCGCCATCACGATCGGCAATCTTGCGGTTGGCATGATCAGCGATCGGCTCGCTCGATCGGGAACCTCGGCGCCGCTGACATTCGCGCTTTTGGGCACGGACGTGCTGGCGATTATGTCGGCTTTGTGTTTCCTGGTGGCCGCGCGTATTGGACCTCGCACCGATACGGCGCCGGGGCAGGCGGGTCCTGTGGCATCCCAGCACCATGCCTGATCAGGTGAGGGGACGCATCTACCAAAAAACGGACAAGGGGCAAGAAGCGATCCGCACGCGTGCGCACGGTCTGGACCAGAAATCTCGCACGCTCTCGTTGCTGGTGAATGGCAAGGAGACCAGCGAAGCCATTATCAACATGCTGCAACCACCGGGTTTGAGCCCTGCAGCATTTGCCGAACTGGAGGGGCAGGGTTGATTTGCCCAGTTGATATTGCTGGGCAGACATCGCGTTTGGCAAGGTGCGAACGACAAAGAGGTTGTTCCGCGCTCGGGCGACGACGCCTGGGTACTGGGTGGCATTGAGCATCTCTACCGCTTCTTTTGGCGCATCGCCTTCTACACAAGATCCGGCCTCGCCGGGCCTGGGTAGCCCATCGTGTAATCGCAAGATGGGCGCACGGTCGTGATCGGCAGCAAGCCGTTCTGAACGAACTCCGGCGTAGCCGGGGACGACAACAAAAGAGGAGACCTAGCAGCATGAAGATGAAGTACATCGGAGCCGCATCGCTGGCGATTTGCGTCGGCAGCGCATTGGCACAGTCGAACGTCACGCTGTATGGCGTGGTCGACATGAACATCGAATACGCCACTAACCAGCCGGGTGCAACCGCGGGCAACTCCGGCAACCGCGTCAGCATGCAGAGCGGCGGCCTGTCCGGCTCACGCTGGGGCTTGCGCGGCACGGAAGATCTGGGTGGCGGCAATAGCGCGCTGTTCGTGCTGGAAAGCGGCTTCAATGCCGACAACGGCACGATGGGGCAGGGCGGCCTGCTGTTCGGTCGTCAAGCGTTCGTCGGCCTGCAAAGCGCCTCGCTGGGAAAACTGACCTTCGGCCGCCAGTACACCACGCTATTCGACCTGCTGGCGAACTTCTCGCCGACTGGCTATGCGACCCAGTATGAGCCGGTGGTCGTGGGGCTTGGCCTGGATTTCCGCTCGAACAACGCGGTCAAGTACACGGGCGTGTTCGGCCCGATCACGGCGGAAGCGCACTACGCCTTTGGTACGGGCGCCAACAGCGTGAACCCGCTGAGCGTGGCAGCGGCCAACGGCGGCAACGGCCCAGTCGCGGGTCAGTTCCGCGCAAATTCGGGCTATGGCGCAGGCGTTGCGTACTCCGCTGGCCCGTTCGGCGCGACCGTCGGCTACGACCAATTCAATCCGGCGGCCTTTGCCGGCGGCGCATTCGCGGGCTCCGGTTCGGTCAAAAAGGCCGCCATTGCGGGCAGCTACACCTTGGGCCCGGCCAAACTGATGGCCGGCTACCGCTGGGGCAAGAACAAGGACTTTGCCGGCAATGAAGTGCTGGGCGACGACTACTACTGGGCGGGCGCGAACTATCAAGTCACCACCGCGCTGGGTCTGACGCTGGCCTATTCCTACGAAAAGATGAAGAACGTGGGCGGCGTGACGAGCGGTCTGAGCAACCCGTGGGAACTGCAGTTCGTTGCGAACTACACCCTGTCCAAGCGTACCGACCTGTATCTGACCACCGCCTACGCCAAGAACGCCGGCTTGGCGCTCGATCAAGCGGGCGTGGACCTGAACGCGACTGGCTACGGCCTGGCAGCTGGCAAGGACAAGATGCTCGGTGCCGCGCTGGGTGTACGCCACAAGTTCTGAACGGCCGTTAAACCACGGAGGGGCCTTTCTGTGCGATCGCCCTTTCGTCGGTCGGATTGTTTGAGGAGAGCAATCTCCTCGTTTTTTTTCTTTGAACGGATGATTGAGGGTGTGTAATGCCTCGTCAAATCCCAGTGGCCCGCGCGGATGAAATCGCGCCCGGCCATCGCAAGCTCGCCTTCATTGATGGGCGCAGTATCGTGCTGTTCAACATTGGCGGCACGCTGCATGCCATCGACAACACTTGCCCGCACCAGGGCGCATCGCTAGCCAATGGTGCACTTGACGGAACGATTCTGGGTTGTCCCGCGCATGGGCTGCGCTTTGATCTGGTCACTGGCTGCACGGCGGGTGCGGGGAGCTTGCGCCTGAAGACACTTCCCGTTTGCATCATCGACGACAAGCTCGTGGTCACGCTGGACGACATCGCCAAATGATTCGCGCCGCCACACCAACCCAAGCATCGCCGCTCCACGTTTCCAATTGAGCACGATTCCCGAGACAACGAAACCCATGCAAAGCAACCTGATCACCCCGACGCCATCGGCCTACACCTACCCGCTGCTGGTCAAGCAACTCCTGCTCAACTCGCAGAGCCTGTACGGCGACCAGGAAATCACCTATCGCGGTGAGCTGCGCTACAGCTTTCATGCTTTCCGCCAGCGCGTGGGCCGACTGGCCTCGGCGCTGACGGCGCTGGGCGTGCGCCATGGTTCAACCGTGGCCGTCATGGACTGGGACAGCCATCGGTATCTGGAGAGCTACTTTGGCATCCCGATGATGGGAGCGACGCTGTTCACCGTGAACGTGCGGCTCTCCGCGCAGCAGATTCTCTACACCCTGAACGATTCCGAAGCCGAAGTCGTGCTGGTGCATGCCGATTTCGTGCCTCTGCTCGAAGAGATCAAGGGCGACCTCGCCTGCGTGCGCCACGTGGTCGTGCTCGCCGACGGCGAGCCCATGCCGCAGACGAGCCTGCCGGTGGCTGGCGAATACGAGGTGCTGCTGGGGCAAGCCTCGCCCGATTTCACCTTCCCCGATTTCGACGAACACACCAAGGCCGCGACCTTCTACACGACCGGCACCACAGGCGACCCCAAAGGGGTGAGCTACAGCCACCGCGACATCGTCCTGCACACCATGGCCACCGCCATGACGTTGTGCTCGCCGCGCGATGGTCAGCGCCTGCACCGTGAAGACGTCTACATGCCAATCACGCCGATGTTCCATGTGCTGGCCTGGGGCATTCCGTACATCGCCGTCACGTTGGGGCTCAAGATCGTGCTGCCGGGCCGCTACGTGCCCGAACTGCTACTCAAACTGCACGACACCGAGAAGGTCACGTTCTCGCATTGCGTGCCCACCATCCTGCAGATGCTGCTGCAGGCCTCGCAGGGCGGCATGCACGATCTATCGGGCTGGAAGGTCATCATCGGTGGCTCGGCGCTATCTCCCGCACTGTGCGAGGCGGCACTGGAGTGCGGGATCGACGTGTTTGCCGGCTACGGCATGTCGGAAACCGGGCCCGTCGTCTCGCTTGCGCAATTGCCGCCGCGCTTCAAGCCGGCCAATCGGCAGGAAGAGGTGTGGATGCGCTGCTCTACCGGCCGCCCGGTGCCGATGTCTGACTTCCGCATCGTCGACGAAAACCTGTGCGACGTGCCGCACGACGGCAAGAGCCAGGGCGAGATCGTGCTGCGCACGCCATATCTCACGCAGGGCTATTTCAAGAAGCCCGACGCTTCCGAAGCGCTGTGGCAAGGCGGCTACCTGCATACCCAAGACATCGCGGTCATGATGCCCAACGGGTTCGTGCAGATCGTCGATCGCATCAAGGACGTCATCAAGACTGGTGGCGAGTGGGTATCGTCGATCGAGGTGGAAGGCCTGATTGCCGAGGTGCCCGGGGTGCAGGAAAGCGCGGTGATCGGCGTGCGCGATGCCAAGTGGGGCGAGCGCCCGATGGCATTCGTGGTGTGCAAGCCCGGCGCGAAAGTGAAGGCAGGCGCCATTCGTGAACACCTGCTGCGGTATGTCGAATCCAAGCGGATCAGCAAGTACGCTGTGCCGGAACTGGATCGCATCACCTTTGTTGCCGAGATTCCAAAAACGAGCGTCGGCAAGATCAACAAGAAGGTGCTGCGCGACCGCGCGGTGTGATGCGGGCGTCTACCGCAGCATGGCTCGTGGGCGACTACGGTTCCTAGGGTCCCGGCACGAGTCCGTCCTCCAATTTGCGACCGGTTCATTCTTGAGCTGGTACAGGCGGCGTGGTACGCTCGGAAATTGTTGAGGGCTGCAAGTCGTTGATCTATATGGAAAAGAGTGGGGCATACGATACAGTCCCACCCTCTCCGCCAGCAAGTCCAGCGCCCCGGTCAAACGGAGCCTGGTTCGAACAAAGCCCCGCCATTGGCGGGGCTTTGTCGTTTACGCGTTCTTGGCGGTACCGTTCGCCTAAGTTTTTCGGGGCTTGGGTTCGCCATTCTCAGAGCGCTGAGGTGGCAGTACCGATAGCCGGTTTTGCTGCCGATATCGGTGGTGAATCAGGCGGGGAAGAAACCGAGCTACTGGCGTTGGGTGGCCCAATCGATGGGCAAGGGTACGCGCTGCCTGAGAGCGTCGGAGGTCAGGGCCGGCGGTTGGCCGCCGTCCAACATGGCCCGCACAATGTCAGGTGCCAGGAAGGCCCTGTAAATGACGCGCGTCGCGAAAGAGCAAGTGACACCTTCCGCCACTGCAATGTCGGTGATGCTCTTGGTCCGCCCCGAGGTGCGTCGCTCCAGCCAGCGTTGCGCCTTGGCCTGCAGCGCAATCAAGCGCGTGTCGGGCTCCCGACGCTGCGGTTGATGCCAGGGTCCGGTACAGCTGCCCTCGGCTGAACGGTCTTCCGCCGTACGTGCCACATGAGCCATTTTTCTCGAGTGCCCCCCAATTTGTGTACGATGTATCCCGATTTAGTCGCCAATTCGCGACAGCTTGATGGTCCGTACTAACATGTCAACCACCCGCAGAAAAAAGGCAGAGCAAAGCTCGCCGACAGAAGCCGAGAAGGAAGCTGGCGGTACCGAGTCCTCTGCCGGCGAGGCATCGGCTACCGAGGCCATATACATGAGCCTGCTCACCGCAATCATGGAGCATCGGTTGCTGGCCGGCACCAAGCTGGTCGAAGAGCGGCTGTGCGAAGTCACCGGCGCCAGCCGGGCCCGCATCCGCCAAGTGTTCGCCCGGCTGGCGCATGAGAAGCTCGTCACGCTGGTCCCCAACCGCGGGGCCTTTGTCGCCCGCCCTACCGTGGATGAAGCACGCGAGGTGTTTCAGACGCGGCGCGTTGTCGAGCCCGAACTGGCCGCAATACTGGCGCAGCAGGCTACGCCAGCAAAATTCCGGAAACTGCGCCGACATGCGCTGGAAGAGAACGATGCCCGCGCGCGCGCAGACCGCGCGGCGATAATCCGGCTGTCAGGCGAATTTCACATCTTGTTGGCTGAGATGGTCGGCAATGCCGTCCTGGAAAAACTAACTCGTGAGATGGTCTCTCGGACCTGCCTGATCATTACGCTGTACGACCGCCCCGGTGCACCGGCTTGCCCCGAGCATGAGCACAGCGAACTCATCGACGCCATCGAGCGGCACGACGCCGCTGCCGCCAATGCTTTGATGTCCCGACACCTGCAGCATATTGAAGGCTCGCTTGACCTGAGGATGCCCGGCAGCGGCGCCCCCGATTTCTACAGCATCTTCAACAACCCCTGAGAACGACGGGACCCAGGAGGAATTGTCGTCCGCAGGGTCGGCCTGCGCACAAGGCTGCAGGCCTTTAGGCGCAGTCACCTCAGATTGCCGGATTTCAGCTGAGACGGCACACGCCTAAGATCCGCGCCTTTACCTTAGAGCAGGCAGCAAGCGGCATCGTCTGCCGTCCGCGCACGTTGTGCCCCCCGGGCTTGCGGCGCAGGGTGCTTGGCCAGGCTCAGGCGTACGTGGCTTCAGAGTAAGGTGTGGCCGCGTGCTGGAAGGGATGCGTCTCGATCCAATGGCGAGCGATATCGATGCGCCGGCAGATCCATACCTTGTCGTGGCTCTGCACGTAATCCAGGAAACGCTGCAATGCGCGCATGCGCCCGGGACGGCCCAGCAGCCGGCAGTGCATGCCGACCGACAGCATCTTCGGGCGGTCCAGGCCCTGAGGGTCGCCCTCGGCGTAGAGCACGTCGAAGGCATCTTTCAGGTACTGGAAGAACTGTTCCCCTGTGTTGAAGCCCTGTGGGGTGGCAAAGCGCATGTCGTTGGAGTCCAGCGTGTAGGGCACCACCAGGTGCGGCTTCTTTTGGCCACCGGTGATTTCCACTTCTGTCCAGAAGGGCAGGTCGTCGCCGTAGTAGTCGGCGTCATACAGCAGCCCGCCATGCTCCACCACAAGGCGCCGCGTATTGGGGCTGTCGCGGCCGGTGTACCAGCCCAGTGGTGCGTCGCCCGTCAATTCCTTGATGATCTGCATGCCGATGCGCATGTGCTCGCGCTCGGTGGCCTCGTCGATGTTCTGGTAGTGGATCCAGCGCCAGCCGTGGCCGGCAATCTCATGGCCTAGTTCCACGAATGCGCGCGTGAGCTCCGGGTGCCGCTGCAGCGCCATCGACACGCCGAAGACGGTCAGCGGCAGGCCGCGCTGCTCGAACTCGCGCAGGATGCGCCACACGCCGGCGCGCGAGCCGTACTCGTAGATGCCTTCCATGCTCATGTGCCGATCCGGGTAGGCTGCCGCACCGATGATTTCGGAGAGGAACTGTTCAGAGCCCGCATCGCCGTGCAGCACACAATTCTCGCCGCCTTCCTCATAGTTGAGGACAAACTGCAGGGCGATGCGTGCGCCGCCGGGCCAGCGGGCATGAGGGGGCTGGCTGCCGTAGCCGATCAGGTTGCGGGGGTAGTGTGACGGAAGCATGGTAGTGCGGACTCGATTGGGATGATTGAATGTTGGCCACCGTGGTTCGGTGGCCCGGGCAGCATGGTTTAGTTCAGCGCGTAGGCTGCCAGTACACCGGAATAGGGCTTGGGCAGCGGCCGCGCCCAGTCGCCGCGCTTGCTGGTGGCCAGTCGGGCCGAGACCAGCGCCTCAGCCATCTTGACCGCGCATGCCACGCCGTCGATCACCGGCGCGCCAATGGCGTCGGCGATTTCTTCGCACAGGTCGGCCATGCCGGCGCAGCCCAGCACGATGCAGTCACTGCCGTCCTCGGCGAGCGCGCGCCGGCATTCATCCGTGATGATGCGGCGCGCATCCGAGCCAGGGCATTCCAATTCCAGCACCGGCAAGTCACAGGCGCGAACGTTGCTGCAGAAACGCTTCATGCCGTAGCGCTCGGCCAAGTGCCAGGCCATGTTGCAGGTGCGTGCCAGCGTTGTGACCACACTGAAGCTGGTGCCCACCAGGCTGGCCATGTGCATGGCAGCCTCCGCAATGCCGATCACCGGGCCGCGCGCCACTTCGCGTGCGGCGTACAGGCCGGGATCACCGAAGCAGGCGATTACGTAGGCGTCCACATTCTCCTGTTCCCCCTGGAGGATCTCGTCGAGGATGCCAGGCACGGAAAGCGCCTCGTCATAGTGGCTTTCGATCGAGGCCGGGCCCATGCGCGGGCTGACCGCAACGACGTGCGTATCGGCATTGGCGACGGCGGATGCGCATTGGCCAATCTTCTCGGTCATGCTCCATGTGGTGTTGGGATTGATGATCTTGAGCTTCATGGATGTTCTCGTGAGCAGGGTCGATATCACGTTTAAGTCGGCGTGGTGGGCGTTTCAGGCAAGCGCGCAGCGTGATCGGGTATCAAGCGCGCGGCGAGCACGCGGTACACGATCAGCGCGATTCCCATACCGATGAACCAGCTGTAGTTGGCCAGCGACTGCAGGGTCGGTACCACCACACAAAGGATGGGGATGAGGGCGGCCGGGATAATGGTTGCCACTGCCGCCGGGTTGTAGCCGTTGCGGTACCAGTAGGTGGCCTTCGGGTTCTGCGTGTACAGGTCATCCACCACCACGTGCTGGCGCCGCACCAAGTAGAAGTCCGAGATCAGGATGCCGAACAGCGGGCCGATGAACGCGCCCAGGATGTCGAGCGTGTAGTGGATCACAGCCGGGTTGTTGTAGATGTTCCACGGCGTGATGAAAATCGAGGCAACAGCCGCGATCATGCCGCCGGTGCGCCAGCTGATGTGCTTGGGCGCGACGTTCGAGAAGTCGAACGCCGGCGAGACGAAGTTGGCGACGATATTGATACCGATGGTGGCCGTCATGAAGGTAAAGGCGCCCAGCAGCATGGCAAAGGTGCTGTCGATATGGCCCACAGTCTCAACGGGATCGGTGATCAGCTTGCCGAAAACGGGCAGGGTGGCCGAGGTCGTGATCACCGTCAGCAGGGAGAAACCGAGGAAATTGACCGGCAGCCCCCAGAAGTTGCCGCGCTTGACCGATTTGAAATCCTTTGCATACCGCGAAAAATCGCCGAAATTCAGCATCGGCCCCGAGAAGTAGGACACCACAAGGGCAATCGCGCTCAGCATGACCGGCACCGCATCCCATCCCTCGTACTTGAGAAAGCTCAGCGTGAGGTTCACGTTCTTCACGCCGGCTTTGCTCACCAGCCACACGGCCAGCGCGATCATCACCACATAGACTGCCGGCCCGGCCCAGTCGATGAACTTGCGGATGGTCTCCATGCCGGTCCAGAACACCAGCGCCTGCAGCACCCACAGCGTCATGAAGCCGCCCCAGCCCAAGATCGACAAGCCTGCAAAGCCGTGCAACTTGGCGTCGGCATAGGGCGCCAGTGCAGGGAAAAAGTGCAACGCCAGGACCAGGAAAGCGCTGGAAGCTAGGTAGGTCTGGATCCCATACCAGGCAACGGCGATCAGGCCGCGGATGATGGCCGGAATATTGGCGCCAAGCACTCCAAATGAGGCGCGGCAGATGACAGGGTAAGGGGTGCCAGTGACCTGACTCGGCTTCGCCACCAGGTTACAGAAGAACTGCACGATGACGATGCCAATCAGCAGCGACACCAGCACCTGCCAACTTGATAGCCCCAGAGCGAACAAGCTGCCCGCAGTGATGTAGCCGCCCACGCTGTGCACGTCTGACATCCAGAAGGCAAAGATGTTGTAGGTGCCCCAGGTTTGCTTGCGGAGCGGGGCCAAGTCTTCATTGGTCAGCCGTTCGTCGTAGCTGGGTTTGATCAGGGCGTTGCTGTGATGTTGTGCGCTGCTTAGGGAATCGGCAGTCGCGGCTGCAGGCGTTTGCATCTCGAGTGTCTCCTTTGACGGATGCGGGCAGAAGTTCTCAGATGGCATCTGGCCTTCTGTGGGCCGGATTGCCGTCACTTCGTGGAATCTATGAAAACAAAAGTGTGTACAAAATTAAGTGATTATGTATTCAGTGTTGTACGTTCATGGATCACGATTGTCAACATTGGGAAGCGCTAATGCGGGAAAGTCCTGAGGGGTGGTGCGTACGCGGGACCACTTGTGCCGAGAGAAACAGGCCCCGTGATATGTAAGCGCCGCTGTGCTAGGAGGCCGCATAGCGGGCGTGAAGCCGCCATGCGGCCACGCCTGAATGAATCAACGGTGGCTTCGATTGGTAGCCGGCGCGAAGGCTGCGGACTTCTGTGCCGCGTCGTTGGCTGTTCAGTTTGGTGTCGCGAATCAAGTGCGCAGCACTCGCGTAGGGGGGGCGTCGACCACCCCAAAAAAAACATCAACGAACTTGCTTAGCCTTACACGATTGTGCACAATTTGTTTTGCATATGTGCACACATGCAGAAGAACGTGTGAGCTGGATATGCCGGCTGGAGGACGTCACTCCAATCCAATATCAAGGAGACCACCGTAATGAACACCGCAACAAAGCTGGGCGCCTCTGCCCTGATGCTCGGGCTATCCGGCGTCGCTGCCGCGCAATCGAGCGTCACGCTCTCGGGCGTCATCGATACCGGCGTCAGTTGGACCAACCATGCCGGCAACGGCTCGCAGA
>NZ_JAMXHT010000014.1 GCF_023955655.1 Ralstonia soli
GCGATCAGCGCGAAGGCGGCGTCCCACTCGATCGGGACGTACTTGTCGCTGGCCGCGTCGTAGACCATCGGGTACGTCAGGCGCCCCTGGTCTTCGAGCGCGTAGTCGGACCATTCGGCGAGTTCATGCACGGTGTGCCGGGCGAAGAACTCCGGCGTGGTGCGGCGGGACGTGGCTTCTGCTGCAACGGCTTTGACGCCGTTCTCGCAGAACTCGAACGTGGAGGCGTGATCCCGATCAGGCCATGCGCAGCCGGGGCAGTCGAAACCATCGGGCTGGTTGGCCGACAGCATCGTCTTGGCGCCCTTGGCCGCGATGCCTTGCGACAGCAGTTGATGCGCGACGCTCTTGAGCGCGCCCCAGCCACCGGCCGGATGACGGTAAAACTCGATTTTTTGGTGCTTCATTGGTGGCGGAGCGGCTTCAAATCAGGGGTCAGGAGAACAAAACTGCAGCTTTTTGCAGTGTAATCCAAACCCCCCAGCCCAACGGCAGGCCGACGGCTGCCCAGGCCAGCACCACAGCCAACGCGGAACCTGGGTGTGCCTTCCATTCCAGCGACGTTTCCGGCGCGACAACCGACGGTGTCGGGCTCTTGGTGGCAGCGGCGTGGCGCTGTTCGTCCAGCTGCGCCTCGGTCATGAAGTGCTTCGGGGCCACCGGGCGCACCAGCAGGTTGCACAAGAAGCCCAGCACCAGCAGGCCGGCCAGCAGCATCATCGTGATGTCGTACACCGCAGCGCGTTCCACACCATGGGCGATCTGGTACTCGCGCAGGTAGTTCACGAGCACGGGGCCCAGGATGCCGGCCGTCGACCATGCGGTCAGCAGGCGGCCGTGGATGGCGCCCACCATTTGCGTACCGAACATGTCCGCGAGATACGCTGGCACGGTCGCGAAACCGCCGCCGTACATCGACAGGATCACGCAGAAGGCCAGCGCGAACAGCGCGATGTTGCCCGAGTGCGACGTCCACGGAATCGATGCGTAGAGCACGACGCCGAGCACGAAGAAGATCGCATACGTCGTCTTGCGGCCCAGTCGATCCGACAGCGATGCCCAGAAGAAACGGCCGCCGATGTTGAACAGGCTCAACAGGCCCGTAAAGCCCGCAGCGATGGCCGCGATCTGGCCCTTCTGCGCCGCCGTCAGCTCGGTGAACGACGTCGACACGCCCAGAAGCTTGCCGCCAAACACTTCCTGCAGCAGCGGCGATGCCATGCCCAGCACGCCAATGCCCGCCGACACGTTCAGGCACAGCACGGCCCAGATCAGCCAGAACTGCGGCGTCTTCAGGGCAGCATTCACGTGGACGTGGCGCTGCGTGACCATGGTGTCTTTCACCTTGGCGGGCGAGGGTGTCCAGCCGGCGGGTTTCCAGCCGGTGGGCGGCACGCGATAACCCAGGGCGCCGGCCATCATGAATACAAAGTAGATACCGGCCAGCACGATGAACGTTTGCGCGACGCCCACGGATTCCGGCGTGGCGAACAGCTTCATCAGGCGGTCTGCCAGTGGGGCGCCGATCATCGCGCCGCCGCCGAAGCCCATGATGGCCATGCCGGTCGCCATGCCGCGCTTGTCCGGGAACCACTTGATCAGCGTCGATACGGGCGAGATATAGCCCAGCCCCAGGCCGATGCCGCCAATCACGCCCGAGCCTACCCACAACAGCCACAACTGGTGCAGTTGGATGCCGAGCGCCGAGAGCAGCAGCCCGCCGCACCAGCACACCGCCGACACCACACCAGCCTTGCGCGGGCCGACGCGTTCGAGCCAGCCGCCCCACATGGCCGCCGACGCGCCCAGGAAGACGAAGAACAGCGTGAACATCCAGCCCAGACTGGAGACGCGCCAGTCGCAGCTGGTGGTGAACAGCTCGGCAATCAGCGAGACATCGGCGCCGCAGGTGAGCGGCTTGCTAATGCCCAGCGCGCGGCCCAGCGGCAGCCAGAAAACAGAGAAGCCATAAGCCATGCCGATGCACAGATGGATAGCCAGCGCGGCAGGCGGAACCAGCCAGCGGTTGAACCCCACCGTGGCGATGGTGCGTTCGCGCGAAAAAAATGGATGCAGGACTGCTTCGGACATCGAATCCCCCCGGATAAGTTGAGTGCCCGTGTTGTGACGTAGTGACGTGATGAAGCGGTGCGGCCGCGCCGGTCATGGCCGGTGCGTGCCTGCCGGCTGCGGTTGCAGTGCGCCGACGTTGCCCGCGAACGATAGTGGGGGTCCGTGCTCTAGATCAATAGTTGTAATGACCCGTTGTATGGTGATTTACGCATCCCACAGCCGAACTGTTTTATTTATGTGGGGGAAAACATAACAACGCGATGAGGGATCGCCGTGCCGTGCCGCAGCTGTTCAATCGGCGTTCCGTCGAACGCCACGCTCGCCTAGCCCGCAACCGCTGAATCGGGCCACGCGCGGGTGTTTGCCAGCTGGCGGAATTCGCTGGCCAGCATGTGCAACTGGGCGAGGGCGGATTCCATCTCCGTCTTGCGTTCGTGAAACGGCCCGATGCTTTGGGCCGTGCGTTCGATGATGCGGGCGGCGTCCCCAATGGGCTGATGCCCCAGCATGCGCGCAGAGCCCACGATGCGGTGCGCGGCTTCGATGATCTGCGCATCTTCGCCACTGCGGATGGCTTTTTCCAGATTAGCAAGGTCTTGCGCAACCGTATCGGAGAAGAGGTCAACGATGAAGCGCCATTGCTGCAGGTCGTTGCCGAACAGTTCGGTGAGCGTGCCGATGACCTGCTCGGGGAGTTGCGCGGCAATGTCGGCGAGAGCGGTTTGCGTGGTTTGCATGGTGGCGGTCGGGGCGATCAGGTTTGATACGCACTGTGCCTTCCGTGCCCGCCTGCAACCATGAGATTGATCCGATTCTGGCGTGCGTTCAATGAGAAACGGGCGCACCGCCCTTGATGCGGTGCGCCCGTTTTCGCTGACAGCCTGAACGTCGATCAGGGCAGCATGGCAGCGGTGGGGCTCACATCCGAATCGCGCGAGGGCGGACGGCGGTGGCGGTGCGCCCACGTGAACACCACCGGCAACACCAGCAGCGTGAGGATCGTTGTCGTCACCATGCCGCCGACGATCACCAGCGCCAGCGGGCGTTGCGCCTCTGAGCCGATGCTGTGCGACAGCGCCGCCGGCAACAGGCCCAGGCCCGCCAGCATGGCCGTCATGATCACTGGCCGCAGGCGCAGTGCGGCGCCGTCCACGGTGGCCTCACGAATGTTCTCCGACTGCGACAGCCGGTTGACGTACGAGATCAGGATCACCCCGTCCTGGATGGCAATGCCGAACAGCGAGAGGAAGCCGATGCCCGCCGAGATCGACAGCGTCTCGTGCGCGATATGCAGCGCCAGCAGCCCGCCGATGGCTGCGAACGGCACGTTCAGCACCACCATCAGCGCGTCCTTGAAGTTGCCGAACGTGCTGTACAGCAGCAGGAAGATGACGAGGATGGTCAGCGGCACGATCACCATCAGCTTGCCCTGCGCGACCTTCATCTCGTTGAACTGGCCGTCCCACTTCACGGTGTAGCCCTCGGGCAGCTTGACGTTGCTGCCCACTACGCGCTGCGCCTCATCCACGGCGCTGCCCAGGTCACGCCCGCGCACGCCAAACTTGATGGCGATGTAACGCTTGCCTTCCTCGCGGTAGATGAAGAACGGGCCGTCGGTCATCTCCACCTTGGCGATCATCGACAGCGGAATGTGCTGGCCGTCAGGCGTATCGATCAGCAGCTCGCGGATGGCGTCGTACGATGCGCGTGCCTGCTGATTCAGCCGCACGGCGAGCCCGAACGATTTCTCGCCCTCCAGAATCTGCGTGACCGGCGCGCCGCCAATGGCGTACTGCACGAGGTTTTGCACGTCGCTCACGTTGATGTTGAAACGTGCAGCGGCCTGGCGGTCGATGGAGACATTCAGCGTCGGTTGCCCCAGTTCGCGGAAGATGCCCACATCCACGAGACCTTGCACCTTCTTGAGCTGCGCCTGGACCTCGTTGGCCTTGGCTTCCAGCACATTGAGGTCGTTGCCGAACAGCTTGACCGAGTTCTCGCCCTTCACGCCGGAGAGCGCCTCGTCCACGTTGTCCTGGATGTACTGCGAGAAGTTGTATTCGATGCCGGGAATCTTCTCCAGATGCTTTGACAGGCGCTCGACCAGCTTGCCCTTGGTCATGCCGGCCTCCCACTTGTCGGGCGGCGCGAAGTACAGACCGTACTCCTGGTTGAACACGCCGGTGGAATCGGTGCCGTCGTCCGGGCGCCCGATCTGCACCGATACCTTCTGGATTTCCGGCTGCTTGGTGAAATACGTGCGCAGGTCGTTGGCGACCGAAGCGGAGTAGTCCAGGTCCACCGTATTGGGCAGCGTGATGCGCAGCCACAGGTTGTTTTCTTCCAGCGTGGGCAGGAATTCCGTGCCGAGGAAGGTGGCGCTGTACAGGGTCAGCACAAGCGCTGCGATGGCCGTCGCAAACACCGCCATCGGGCGTGCGATCAGCTTGCGCAGCAGCGGCTTGTACCAGCGCAGAATCGCCGTGATGAACGCCGGCGAATGCGGATGCAGCGTCTTGCCGAACACGAACGATGTGGTGGCCGGCACGAAGGTCAGGCTCAGTACGATCGAAGCCAGCAGGGCAAATCCCATTGTGAAGGCCATCGGCTTGAAGATGATGCCTTCCACGCCGCCGATGAAGAACAGCGGCGAATACGCCACGATGATGATGCCGGTGGAGAAGATCATCGCGCGCTGCACTTCGCTGGTGGCCTTGACGATGGCGTCGTCGAGCCTCTCGGCGCCTTCTTCCAGGTGCCGCATGATGTTTTCCATCACGATCACGGCCGCATCGACAATCACCCCGAAGTCGATCGCCCCGAGCGAGATCAAATTGGCCGGCACGTGGAAGTGCTCCATGCTGATGAACGACACGCACAGCGCCAGCGGAATTACCGCCGCCACCACGGCCGCCGCACGCAGGTTGCCCAGGAAAACGAACAGCACCGCCAGCACCAGCGCAATGCCCACCACCAGCGTGTGTTCCACCGTGCCCATGGTGATGTCGAGCAGCACCTGGCGGTCGTAGAACGGCTTGATCTGAACCGACTTGGGCAGGATGCCGTTGTTCAGTTCAGTCACCTTCTCGCGCACCTTGGCCAGCACCTCGCTGGCATTGGCGTCGCGCTTGAGCAGCACGATGCCTTCCACCACGTCGGGCTGGTCGTTGTATTGCACCTGGCCCAGGCGCTGCACGTTGCCGACTTCCACCTCGCCGATGTCGCGCACGCGCACCGGCACGCCATTGTTGGCGTTGACCACCACGTTGCGAATGTCGTCCACCGTCTGCAGCAGGCCCACGCCGCGCACCACGAACTGCTGCTCGCCGTCCCGCAGCAAGTTGCCGCCGGTGTTGTTGTTGGCATTGCCGATGGCCGTGATGAGCTGCGACAGCGTGATGCCGTACGACTGCAGCTTCGCCGGTGACGGCACGATGTGGTACTCCTTCACCTTGCCGCCGAAGGAGCTCACATCCGCCACGCCCTGCACGTGCTTGAGCCCCTTGGAGATGTCGTAGTCCTGGTAGCTCTTGAGCGTGGTGAGGTCGACGCCGTCGCCCACCAGGCGAAAGCGCATGATCTCGCCCGTGGCATCCGAGTCGGGGCTCAAGGCGGGCTGCACACCCGTCGGCAGGTTGGCGCCCGCCAGATACTGCGAGAAGCTCTGCCGCGCCTTGAAGCTGTCGGTGCCTTCCTTGAACTTGAGCGTCACCACCGACAGCCCGAACAGCGACACCGAGCGGAACGACTGCACATCCGGCACACCGGCCAGCGCGTTCTCAATGGGGATGGTGATCTGCTGCTCGACTTCCGTGGTGCTGCGTCCCGGCCACTGCGTAATGGCCTGCACCGACAGCGGCGCCACGCCCGGATACGCCTGCAGCGGCAGCTCGCGGAACGACAGCACGCCCGCCACCAGCAGCGCGATCGCCAGGAAGACGATCAGCAGCCGTCGCTTGAGGATGCCCGCGATGGGGTTGAACTGCATGCTCAAGCTCCTGCCTTCACGATCATCTCGTTGAGCAGCGCCGCGCCACGCACCACCACCTGCGAGGACGCATCGAGCCCCGCCGCGACGGCGAAGTTGCCGTCAGCGCCGGCATCCTTGCCGTGCACCTCAACGCGCTTGAAGTGCTTGGCGTCACTCTGCACGATCACGTAGTAGCTGCCGTGGTCTTTCACAAGCGCGGATTTGGGCACCACGGTGGCCTGGCCGCTGCCGGTCTGGATGCGCGCCGTGGCGTACATCTCGGGGCGCAGCAGGCCGTCGGGGTTAGGCACATCGCAGCGCACGGTGAGTGTGTGTGTGGCCGGATCGATGTTGGGCGCGATAAAGCTCACGCGGCCCGTGAATTCGCGCTCCGGATAGGCCGAGGTGTGCAGCGAGATCGCCTGGCCGATGTGCACGCTGGCAATGTCGTTCTCATACACATTGCCGGTAAACCACAGCACGCGCGTGTCCACGATGCTCATGAACGAGTCGCCCACGTTCAGGAAGGCGCCGGGGTCCATGTTGCGCTTGACGATGGTGCCCGAGATGGGCGCACGCAACGTCAGGTGCTCGGCTGGCGTACCGCGCTTGGCGATCTGCGTGACTTCCGCATCGGACATGCCAAGCACGTGCAGGCGGCCGGCGGCGGATTGCACGGTCATGTCTGCGTCGTCCTGCAGGTCCTTCATGTTGGAGCCCTTGAGCTGGCGGGCGGTATTCAACGCCAGCAGGTATTCCTTCTGCGCGGAGATGAAATCCGGCGCGTACAGCTGCGCAATGGGCTGGCCTTCGCGCACCAATGCGCCTTCGAACAGGAGGATCTGGTCCAGCCGGCCGGCCACGCGCGCCGATGCCAGCTTGGTGCGCTCGGCGTTGTAGGCAAGCTTGCCCGGCGTGGAGAGCTCCACCGGCACCGAGACCCGGCTGACCTGCGCGACCTGCACCTGTTGCGGATCAAATCCGCCATCTGGAATTTCAACGGAGTCCGGCGTCAGACGCGCAGGCGCATTGGCCGCCGGAGCCGAGGCGGCGTCCGTAGCGGGCTTGGCGGCATCAGCAGGTGCGGCGGCTGGCCACTTGCGTCCGACCACCACGCCAACAGCGAGGGCTGCCGCCACGGCGATCACAGCGACGAGGGGAGAAAACTTCTTCATGATCTTATTGAGCTTGAACCGGCGAACGGCCCGTGGCCGCGAGCAGCGAGTGATAGGCCTGCAGGGCCGTGGCCTGCGCCTGCGCGACCGCCAGTTCCGCGTTCTTGAGCGCGCCCTGGGCGGTGAGCAGGTCGTTGAAGTTGGCGTTGTTGCTGGCGTAATTGGTCATCGTCACGCGATACGCCGCCAGCGCCTGTGGCAGTTGCCGCTGCTTGTTGAAGTCGAGCTGCGCGAGTGTCTGGCGCAACGTGTTGTAGGCGGTGTCGACAGCCAATAACGTTTGCTGTCGCACCGACGTATCGTTGGCCTCGCTGGCGATCTGGCTCTCCACCGCCTGGTTCACGCCGTACTTTTCTTTGGTGAAGAACCAGAACGGGATGATCACGTCCAGCTCGATCTGGTAGCTGTTCGGACGCACACCGTAGGGCGGGTTCTCCGTCGTCACGGTTGCGATGACCTGGAAGTCGGGCAGATACGCCTTGCGCGCCAGCGTCACGCTCTTGCGTGCGGCGTCCATCAGCTCAGCCGAAGCCTTGATCGACGGGTGCTCGCGCAGCGCCTGGTTTTCCAACTCGAGCAGCGGCTCTTCCGGCAGGCGCACGGCGTCGTCATCGGCACGCAGCACGAGCGGGAAGCTCGGGTCTTTGCCGATCAGCGTGTTGAGCGTCTGGACCGTGCTGTCGTACTGGCGTTGCGCGGCAAACAGGTCGTTCTGTGCGCTGCTCTGCATCACCTGCGCGTTGAGGAAGTCGGCGTAGGCGGCGGCGTTGTTGGCATAGCGCACGCGGGTGATCTGCTTGACCTGCTCCAGGCGCGTGATGGCCAGCTTCTGCACGTCGATCTGCTTTTGCAGGGCGATTGCCTGGTAGTACGTGGTGGAAAGCTGCGCGTAGAGCTGCAGATACAGCGCATCGTTCTGCGCATTGAGCGACTCGGCCTGCCGGTCGGCGATCTCGGCCGCCAGCGATTTCTTGCCCGGAAACGGAATCTGCTGCGTCAGGTTGTACTGGCTGCCCCCGGCGCGGTTGACCGCCAGTGGGAAGCCCTTCGGGACGCTGTTCCAGATGTAGCCGAGCTGCGGATTGTTGGGTGCCGCCAGCTGCGGCGGGATCGACTTGGCTGACAGGTAGTTATGGCGGCCCTGGATCAGTTGTGGATTGTTGCCTTTGAGCTCTTCCAGCAGTTCGACCAGATTGAAGCCGGGGCCAGTGACGCCGGGCACCGACGGCTTGATCGGCGGCATGACGGCCACTGGCATGCTGGCCGCAGCCGGTGCCGGTGCCGGCGCTGGCACCGGCGTGGCTGCCCAGGCAGCGGCAAATGGCAAGCAGGCCACCGCGCATAGCGTGGCCCTCGCCCGTGGATGTAATGCACCCCGATATTTCACTGCAGCAGACTCCCCTTGAGACGGGTGCGTTTTTACCGGCGCGAACTTTCAAGCGCCTTTCACGGCTTTGCAAGCCGCCGGCGCGTGTCATGTGGAACGCCTGAGAACCGTCCCGAGGCGGCAGTCTGCGTCAGTTATATGACAGGACATGAAGGCCGTTTCAGGCGCTTGCAAGCGGACAAGGCATCCCCACACGGGCGGCGAGTGCATCGCGCGTGGCCTGCAGGCTGGCGATACGCGCGTCGATGGCGACCAGTTTTTCGCGCAGCAGCGCGGTGATTGCGGCATCGATGTCCGGCTGCTGCCACACCTGCGTCATACCCTCGCTGATTTCTGCCAGCGTAAAACCCAACTGCTGCGCGGTGCGCACGTAGCGCACCAGTTCAACCGCTTCGGGCGGATAGGCGCGATAACCGTTGCTGCGCCGGCGCGCCCGGATCAGCCCGCGCGTTTCGTAAAAGCGCAGGCCATCGCGCGAGACGCCAGTGGCGGCGGCCAGGTCGCCAATGGAGAGATCGTGAGAGGGGGCTGGAAGGGGCGTCGGCATGGTGGCTCCACAACAGAGGTCGCTTGACCTTGGAGCGTACACCAGGGTTTAACGTGGTGCCTCATTCACTTGAGAGGCCCCATATGGTTTCCGAATCGACGTTTGTACGGATCGTGCGCGCGAGCGCCTGGTATGACCTGATTGTGAGCGCGCCGTTTGCCACGCCGTGGACCTTCGCCTGGCTGCATCAGGCGCTGAATGCACTGGCTGGCGCCCTCGGCATCGGCACGTTGCCCGACTTTGCACCCGAGCATTTGTTGATGGCCAACCTGATGGGGTCAGTGGTGTGCGTGTGGTCGGTGTTGCGCCTGCGGCAGACGAGCGTAGCGCTCGGCCGCTACGATGCCGCCGCGCGGTGGCTTTTTGCGGCGTGGCAGGCGTATGCGGTGCTATCAGGAGGCACGCTGCTAGTGGTGCCGTTCCTGGTGGTGGAAATGGGTTTCGGGCTGCTGCAATCCATGCCCGTGGGCAGCGTGCCCGGGCGAACGGGCACGCGGGCAGCCCGAGCGGGTTAGCGCGCGGCCGGAGCGCTGGCCGGGGCCTCAGGCGGCAATCCTGCCGGGATGTACGGGCCGCCGCCCAGCACCTGCATGCGCGAGAGCACGCGCAACTGGTTGTCGAACTTGGCCGGCTCGACAAAGCGCTTGACGTCGTCGCCTGCGCGGCGGGCCATCTCGGGGGTATCGACCCAGCCCGTGAGCGTGACTTTGCCGTCAGGCGTGGTGTGGATGCGGATCTGGCGAGGGTTGAGTGCGGTGTCCTGGTCCAGCGCCGCCTTGACCTGGTACGACAGCAGCGAATCGTCGGTCATGCGGGCGCCGGTGCTGTTCGGGCTATCGCCCCATGCGCAGGCCGTGAGCAGCGCTGCCGCGCCGATTGCAGCCAGTACGCCGGCCGGGACCATGAGGGGCAGCTGTGGAAAGCGCATCGATACTCCTGAAGAAGATGGCGACAGGCTCACATGATAAGCCCGCGCTGCCCCCTTATTTCGACCGACGTTGCCACAGAGTGTGTACGGCCAGCCAGCCCGGGCCCACCGTTGCAACGATGGCGATCAGCACCCCCCAGACAAAGTGGAACTCGATGGCCGAGGCCGACAGGTTGGCCCAGTACGACACTGCTGCCACGAGGTTGACGAAGAACAGCCCCACCGCGGCCAGCCGCGGCACGATGCCCGCCAGCATCAGCGAGGGGAAGACCAGCTCGCCGAACGTGCCAAGCGCCGCTGCCAGTGCGGGCGGCAGCAAGGGCACTCTGTATTCCTCGGTGAAGAGCAGCAGTGTGGTGTCCCAGTCGTGCAGCTTGGTCAGCCCGGATCGGAAGAACACGTAAAAGAGATACGCGCGCGCGATCAGCAGAACGACGGAGCAGAGGCCACTCTGCGGGCCCGCAAGGCGGTCGAGCGTGGTGCGAACGCGCGTGAGCGGCGCAACGGTGGTGAGTGTGTTCATGACATGTCTCCCGGATGGGTGATGTGGAATGCAGGGCATGCAGACAGCGCCAGCAGCCCCGCGCGATAGAGCCCGGCCAAGCAAGCGGTCAGGTCAAAATCTGCCCGCTGGGCCAGCGTGGTCTCGAGGGCCGCCTGCAGCGACGGCGTCGCCTCGCAAGCGGCAAGGAACACGGCGGTGGGCGCATCCAGATCAAGCACGGCGACGTGATTTCCGCGCACGGTCACGACTGCCGCTTCGGCCACACCCAGGTCGATCTGGTTGAGCGAAAGGTCGGCGCCCGGCTGGTGCGCGCGCCAGATCGACGCTACCGGCCACGAAGACGCAACGCACCGTGCGCTGTCGACCAGCCCGGCGCGAATCGCATCGGCGGGCCGGGCGAGCATGTCGCCCAGCGTGCCGGTGTTCAGCGCTTCGACGTCGGCATCGGGTGCGTAATGTGCCCAGTGCACGCACCACTCCAGCCGTGCCACGTCTGCCAGATAGGGCACGCTGTCGGCTAGCGGCGATTGCGCAATGACCGTGGGCAGCGCATCCCCGTAGCGATGCAGGTTTGGCGACGTGGACGTCTGCACGGCGAGCGTGTCGCGCACCAGGGCATCAAAGCAATCCTCGCCGACGAGCGTGCGGCAGACCGGATAAGCCGCCGCCAGCGCATTGCGCAGGATGACCAGCCGCGCGTTGCGATAGACCGCCACGCCGCGAGCCTCGTCGCCAGGCGCCGCCGTTGTGAGGGCGTGGATCAGATGCGCTTCCCAGTCAGGCAGTCGCATGGCGGGGCTCCTGCATGGGCGTGTTGGCATGGCGATCGAGCATCGCCTGGGCGCGCGCGGCTTCCTGCAGCAATATGTGCACGGGCGGAATGTCGGCATCCCATTCGATCAGCGTCGGGCGTGCGCCGTGCGCGGCAATCCACGCGTCGTACAGGGCCCAGACAGGCGCATGCACCGGCGCGCTGTGCGTGTCGATCAGCAGGCCGTCTTCCTCGCTGAAACCCGCCAGGTGGATCTCGCCGACCAGCACGGGATCGAGCTCGGCGAGCACCGGTTCCACCGCCACACCGTGGTTGACGCTGTTCACATACAGATTGTTCAGGTCCAGCAGGATGCCGCAGCCGGTGCGGCGTGCGAGCGCGGTCAGGAATGCGCCTTCGGAGACGGCCTCGTCCGCATCCACCAGCGCCCGGCAGTCGATATAGGCGGCGATGTTCTCGATCAACAGCGGCCGCTTGAGGATGTCCTGCGCGCGCATGACGTTGGCGCAGACGATGTCGAGCGACTCGCGTGAATACGGCAGGGGCAGCAGATCGTTGACGACCTGCGCGCCGCTGCGGTTGAAGCACAGGTGTTCGGAAATGGCGGCAGGCGCGACCGCATCGGCCAGCGCGGCGATGGCGCGCACGTGCTCGACGTCCAGCCCATCCGCGTTGCCGAGCCCCATGCCCACGCCGTGCAGGCTGACGGGCTGGTGCGCCCGTGCGGCCAGAAGCGCGGCGCGTGCGGGGCCGCCATACAGATAGTTCTCGCTGTGCACTTCCACCCATGGGAAACGGGCTTGCCTGTGCAGCAGGGCGGGAAAGTGCGGGGCGCGCAGGCCGGCGCCGGCGCAGGTTGGCAGAGCGGTCTGCATGGCGGTCACCCGACTGGCGCGGCGTTACTTGGCCGGGGCCTGCATCATGCCGCCCATCTGCATGCAGGTGCCGGCGGGCACGTATTTCCACGAGGTCGGGTCCTTGTCGATCTTCGACTGGCCAGCACAGGCGTGGGCGCTGCCGGGGCTGGCGCAATCGTTCTGGCCGGCCTTCGCCACGCCGTAGCATTTTTCCTTGCCGGCGGCGTCGGCGGCCTGTACCGGGGTGGACAGTGCGCCCAGCGCGAGCAGGCTACCCAGAGCGGCGGCGATCATGGCGTGTTGTTTCATTTGCGTTCTCCTTGAGTGAACAGGTGTCGTTGAACGGCAGACGGGCGAAAGCCCTTGCCGTACGGTGCATTGCGGCATGCGCATGCGTGTTCCGTGCAACTTCGTCGGGGCACGTGCGCGTTCCTGACACGGAGAACAGATTTTTTTTTGGGGCGGGTAAACCAGCAGCAAAAAAAAGGCGACCCAAGCGGGCCGCCTTCAGGCAGAGAACAGGAAAGATTTACTTGGCGTGGTGCGACGCGCGTGTACGGGCGGCCTTCTTGGCGGCTGCCGACCGGCCCGCCGCGCCCTTGGTTGCGGCCCCCTTCTTGGCTGCGGCAGAGCGCTCGCTGCTCGACCGCTTGGATGCCGCGCTATGGGCCTGCTTGGACAACGCCGACTTGGACGCCGCCGCGTGGCCTTCCTTCTTCAGCGTGCGCGTCGTGGTCTTGCTGCGCTTGGCGGTCGATTCCTTGCTGGCGCTGGCATGGCTGCTCTTCTTGCTGCCCGCCTTCATGTCCTGGGCGGCCTTCTTGCGCGTGGCTGCCGAGGCTTTGCCTTCCCCGGGCGGCTTGACGGCAACGCCGGCGCGGCGCGCCTTGGACAGCCCGATCGCGATGGCCTGCTTGGTGTTTTTCGCACCGTGCTTGCCCTCGCGGATGTGATCCATCTCTTCCTTCACGAAGTTGCCCGCCTGGGTCGAGGCGGCCTTGCCGTGGCGCTTGTCGGCGCGCGCACGTTCCACGGTTTTGCGTTCCGGCATGATGACGTCCTCCGTTGGGTTGGAGCGCCGCCCGGTGATGCAGTGTCAGATCGATAGACCGGCGGCGCTTGCACCCACAACCACGCAACCCGCGTACCTGCGCGGCGCGGGCATCAGCCGATGCGGAAATGTTCGATGCTCTGGCCGGCGTTGACCGCGCGCTGCAGCCAGTCGGGCATGTCGCCGATGCCGTCCCAGCGCTGGCCATCGGCGCTCATATAGAGCGGACCGACGGGTGCGGGCGGCGGAGGCGGCGCGTCAAAGCAACCGTGCGTCTGCAAATCTTCGACGGACAAATCGTAGGTTTGCATTTGTTCCAGGATCCAGGCGATCGCGGCTTCGCGGCCCGGGCCCGGCGGGTGACCTTCCTTCATCTTGTACGTATGTCTTGGTTTTTTTGTCCGCCGGCTGCCAAGGGGGAGAGAGGCAGACGCAGGGCGCGTCTGGCGCCAGCGGATAACGCACAAGAATAACAGCAGTTGGGCCGCCCACTCCTGTTCGAAATGCTGCAGCCCATTGCATTATTTGACGGCGGCGGATTTCCCCGCTCGCAACCACCGATACGGCGACCAGCCCAGGTTCATGCCTGCCGCCGCCAGCAGGATCGCCCCGGCGCCCAGGAACTGCGCCAGCTGCAGCCGATGGCCGAAGGCAACGATGTCCACCGCGATGGCAACGATGGGGTAAATGAACGACAGCGACCCCGTCAGATGCGTCGGCAGCCGCTGGATGGCGCCGTAGAGCAGGATGTACATGAGGCCCGTGTGCACCACGCCCACCGTGACGAGGATCACCCACGTGTGCGCATCCGCCGGCGGATGCGACAGGTTGGCCAGCGGCGCCAGCATCAGCACACCCACGCACACCTGGATGAGCGCGATCAGGTGCGGCGGCGTGCCGGCGAGCTTCTTGGTGATGATGGCGGCCACCGCATACGCAAACGCCGCGCCCAGCGCCAGTGCAATCCCCATCAGGTAATCGGTGCCCGCGCTGGCGGCCGGCCCCACCTGCACGATCAGCACCACACCGATGAAGGCGATGGCCAGCCACGTGAGCTTGGCCGCCGTCAGCTTCTCTGACAGAAACAGCGCTCCGAGTCCGACCAGCATGAACGGCTGCGTGTTGTAGACCGCCGTGGCAATCGAAATGGACGCCCGCGGATACGCCGCAAACAGCAGCAGCCAGTTGATGACGATGGCCACGCCGCCCAGTGCGGCAATGCCCGCACGCCGCCAGGTGATGGCACCCCGCAGCAGCCCCAGCCCCGCACACACCGCCAGGAGCGTGAGCGCGCCGAACAGGCAGCGCCAGAACACCACGTCCATGACCGGCTGGCCCGAGCGGACCACGAACCAGCCGATCGTTCCGGAAATCGTCATGGCGGTGGTCATCTCGACCGTGCCGCGTGTCTTCTCGTTCATGCCTGCCACCTTGTGCGTTGGATGCATGAAGGATCGCATGTGGATCGCCCGGCTTCCATTGCTTTTCTAAGGCAAAATGGTCGTAGTTTTTTTATAAATAAGGTAAATCGCCATCTGGAGGTGCGATGAGCACGATTGACGCGCTGGACCAGCGGATTCTCGATGTCCTGCTGAGCGATTCCCGTATCTCGCTCAAGCAGTTGGCCGAGCAGGTGGGGCTGTCGTCCCCGAGCGTGTCGGAGCGGCTGCGGCGACTGGAGGAACGCGGCGTGATTCGCCAGTACACGGTCGACATCGACCCGAATGCGCTGGGCTACCCGCTGCAGGCCATCGTGCGGGTGCGGCCCATGCCCGGCAAGCTGCATATCGTGCAGAAGCTGATCGAAGAGATTCCCGAGATTGGGGAATGCGACAAGGTCACGGGTGAGGACTGCTTCATCGCCCGGCTATACGTGCGCTCGATCGACCAGCTCGACCACATTCTCGACCGCGTGGCCGATCACGCCGAGACCAACACCGCCATCGTGAAGGCGCAGCCGGTGCGGCGGCGCGCCCCGCCGTTTCCTGCGGCGGATTGAAGGCCACTGCGAAAAACCACGGCGCCCCAGTGGGGGAAATTGCACTATTCTGCGCAGCTCCGCGCAAAAAATTCTCACTGGAAGCCCGCCATGGCCGCACAGAAATCGCTCGAACTGGATGCCTTCGATATCGCCATCCTCAACGCCGTGCAGCGTTGCTACACCACGCCGCTGCGCGTGATCGGCGAGCAGGTGAACCTGTCGACGGCGGCGGTGCAGCGGCGCATCAAGCGGATGGAGGAGGCCGGCATCATCGTCGGCAACGTGGCGGTGGTGGACCCTGAGCGGGTGGGCAAGCCCATCACCGTGATCGTCGAGGTGCATGCCGAACGCACCAATACTGCGGCGATGGCGGCGCTCAAGAAGGCGCTGTCCGGGCCGGAGGTCCAGCAGTGCTACTACGTGACCGGCGAGGCAGACTTCGTCCTCATCCTGAACGTGGCCACGATGACGGAGTACGAGGCCCTGGCGCGCCGCCTGTTCGACGACAACGACAACATCAAGTGGTATCGCACGGCAGTGGTGCTCAACCGGGTAAAGGTCGGGCTCGAAGTGCCGCTGGCCTAGCACTGCAGGCCGTTCCACTGCCGGCGTAATGCGTCAATACGGGGATGAGGCTATAGTGCGCCGGCGCGCCGCTTGATAAGGTTCGCGCGCCGATAACGCGCACGCCGGCACAACCGGCGTCCAGGAAGGAAGAAAAGGAGCTCCTATGCAGAATCCAAGAACAGGCATGCGGTGGATCGCCGCCGCAATCGTTTCACTCAGCCTCACGACTGTGGCCCCCGCCCAAGCCGCATCCGTGGCACCGGTTGCCGCAGAAAACGGCATGGTCGTCTCGGCCCAGCATCTCGCCACCATGGTCGGCGTGGATGTGCTCAAGCGCGGCGGCAATGCCGTGGATGCCGCAGTGGCCGTGGGCTACGCACTGGCCGTGGTCTATCCGGCAGCCGGCAACCTCGGCGGCGGCGGTTTCATGACCATCCAGCTGGCCGATGGCCGCAAGACCTTCCTCGACTTCCGTGAAGTCGCCCCGAAGGCCGCCACCGCCAACATGTACCTGGACAAGGACGGCAACGTCATCAAGGGTGCGTCCACCAAGGGCCATCTGGCCGTGGGCGTGCCGGGCACCGTGTCGGGCATGGAATACGCGCGCCAGAAGTACGGCACCATGCAACGCGCTGCACTGATCGCGCCGTCCATCGCGCTGGCCGAGAAGGGCTTCACCCTCGACCAGGGTGACGTCGACATGCTGCACACCTCCACCAAGGACTTCCAGGAAGACGCCGCTTCCGGCGCGATCTTCCTGAACAAGGGCCAGCCGTTCCAGGTGGGCGAGAAGCTGGTGCAGCGTGACTTGGCCAAGACGCTGCGCGAGATCAGCAACAAGGGCACCGACGGCTTCTACAAGGGCTGGGTCGGCGAAGCCATTGCTGCATCGAGCAAGGCGGGCGGCGGTCTGATCACGACTGCAGACCTGACGAGCTACAAGACGCGCGAACTGGCACCGGTCGAGTGCGATTACCGTGGCTACCACGTGGTGTCCGCACCGCCCCCGAGCTCGGGCGGCGTGATCATCTGCGAAATGCTGAACATTCTGGAGGGCTATCCGCTCAAGGAACTGGGCTGGCACTCCGCGCAGGCCACGCACTACCAGATCGAAGCCATGCGCCACGCCTATGTGGACCGCAACAGCTACCTGGGCGACCCGGACTTCGTGAAGAACCCGCTGGACCGACTGCTGAGCAAGGACTACGCGGCCAAGATCCGTGCCGTGATCGACCCGAAGAAGGCCGGCGTGTCGAAGGACATCAAGCCGGGCGTCGAGCCGCATGAAGGCAGCAACACGACGCACTACTCGATTGCCGACAAGTACGGCAACGCGGTGTCCGTCACGTACACGCTCAACGACTGGTTTGGCGCCAAGGTCACGGCTGCCAAGACGGGCGTGATCCTGAACGACGAAATGGACGACTTCACCGCCAAGGTCGGCGTGCCGAACCTGTACGGTTTGGTGCAGGGGGAGGCCAACTCGATCGCCCCGGGCAAGCGCCCGCTGTCGTCGATGAGCCCGACGATCGTCACCAAGGACGGCAAGCCCGTCATGGTGGTGGGCACGCCGGGTGGCAGCCGCATCATCACGGCCGTCATGCTGACCATGATCAACGCCATCGACTACGGCATGAACGTGCAGGAATCGGTCGACATGCCGCGCTTCCACCAGCAATGGCTGCCGGACGTGACCAATGTCGAGCCGTATGCACTGTCGCCGGATACGCGCAAGGTGCTGACCGACATGGGCCACAACCTGGGTGCACCGCAACCGGCCAACCATCTGGCCGCGATCATCGTCGGGGCGCCGTCGCTGGGCGGCAAGCCGGTCGGCAACAACAAGTTCTATGGCGCGAATGATCCGCGCCGCAACACGGGGTTGGCTGCCGGTTATTGACCAGCGCCACACCAAAAAAAGCCCGCCGAAATTCTGGCGGGCTTTTTTTCTTTGCGGTGATCAGTGCAGCGGGCAGTCGCGGGCGATGACGTTACCGATCATGGCTGCGGTGGCGCCGGACAGCGTCCACCCCAGGTGCCCGTGGCCCGTGTTGTAGAACACGCGCGCATGCCGCCCGCGGCCGACGCGCGGCATCATGTCGGGCATCATCGGGCGCAGGCCGGCCCAGGGCACCACGCGCGACGTGCCGATCGCAAAGTTGCGGCGCGTCCAGGCCACCAGCGGTTCGATCCGGTCCGCACGGATGTCACGGTTGTAGCCGTTGAACTCGGCGGTGCCGGCCACGCGGAAGCGGCCCGCGCCCAGGCGGCTCGTGACGATTTTGGCGCTCTCATCCAGCAGGCTGACCCACGGCGCGCCTTGCACGCTGGCCTCGTCGTCCAGGTGCACGGTGATCGAGTAGCCCTTGACCGGATACACGTTGATGCGGTCTCCCACCATCTGCGCGACATGCCGGCTGCCAACGCCCGCGCACACGACCAGCGCATCGGCGGAAAGATCCTGTACGACATTCGCGGCGCTGGTGGAGAGGCGATCGTCCAGCGTGGTCTGCAGCAGGAGGCGGACGCCGCGTTCGGTGGTTTGCACGTCGCGTACGTCCACGCCCTGCATGAAGCGCACGCCGCGCTTTTCACAGGCCTGCGCGAGGCCGCGCGTGAACTTATGGATGTCGCCGGTGGCGTCGGACTCCGTGAAGTAGCCGCCGTAGTAGTTGCCGCGCAGCGTGGGCTCGATGGCGGCGATCTCTTCGGGGCTCACGGCGTGGCGCTCCAGCCCGCCGGCAACCAGCAGCGCATTGGCCTTGCCCGCGGCCGTGAAGGTCGCCTTGTCGTGATAGACGTGCAGGATGCCGCGCCGCTGCAGGTCGAAATCGATCTGTTCGCGCTCGGCCATTGCAAACAGGTGCTGGCGCGCCTCGATGGCCATGCGCGTGGTTTCGATGGTGTTGCGACGGTAGTGCGCGATGCCGGCCATGAACTCGCCGATCCACGAAACCTTGTGCCACGACGGCTTGGGATTGAGCAGCAGCGGCGCGTCCTTGCGCAGCATCCACTTGATGCCCTTGAGCAGCGTACCCGTGCTGTTCCAGACTTCGGCGTTGCTGGCGGAAAGCTGCCCGCCGTTGGCGAACGAGGTTTCCATGGCCGGGTACAGATGCCGGTCGAGCACCGTGACCTGATAGCCGAGTTGCGAGAGTGTGTAAGCGGTGGTGACGCCGGAGATGCCGGCGCCGACGATGACGATGTGCGTCATGGCGGTCCCTATGGAGTGGTGTCATGACCGGACGATCCGGCCGGCTCACCCCATCTGTCTTGGGACCTGAGAGCTTGGGCACCCGCTGCGCTGGTGCCTTCCCCTTCGGTGGGCGTGCGTGATGCGCGCCTCTCTCCAGATTCGCAGTCGACGCCACAGTCCTTTTGCCTGAGAGTTTCCGGGGTGGTTGCTCCATCGGCGCCGGGCGGTCGTTTCAGCCCGGTCTCTCCTGCGGCGTGTTGCGGCTGTCGTTGGTGCGCCAGCCGCGCCTGCGTGCTGCCGGTGAGGGCAGCGGCAGGCAGTGTGTCACGGGTTGTGATGTTCGGCAAGCCGGGTAACCACGCGCTCGCCCTCGCTGGCGGCGGCGAGCCCTGCCAAGTCATCGCCGGAGCGCGCCGGGCTGCCTTCGCCAGCAACGTCTTCAGATCGTTGAAGACATGGCGCTGTGCGCCACGGTGTGGGCGAAGTGCATGATGGGATACGCGCAGAAGAGGGCATTGATGACGATGTCTATCCCGTCACTTTAGTTGCCGTTGTGCTGATGGCCGTCGCGCCAGCCTGATGGCAATGCCGTTATTGGAGCGCTGTACAACGGCGTAACCGATTGGCCTGTACTTCGCGCAGATCAGGCGAGCTGTGTCTATCGCTGGGTGTCCTGCACGATACGCTGCAAGGCAGGTTTCACTCTCGCGTGTGCCGCGCCTGCCCATGAAGACCCCGCACTTGCCGCCGCTCGTGGCCCGTCGCATTCGCCGCAGTTTCGACCGTTTCCTGAATGCCGCCGAACTCGCCGGCCTGGTCCTCATCGGGTTGGCCACTGCCTTTGCCATGGGGCAGGAGGCTTGGAAGGTGGTCCTCACCGGCGATGTCTCGCTGACCGATCTGCTGCTGATGTTCCTCTATCTGGAGGTGCTGGCCATGAACGTGCGGTACCTGCGCCAGGGGCATCTTCCGGTCCGGTTTCCGCTGTACATCGCCATGGCATCGCTGGCGCGAGACCTGATCCTGCGCGGCGTCACCGACAGCCCCACGCACATGCTGATGACGACGGTCGGCATCGTCCTGCTGGCCGTCGGGGTGCTGGTGCTGCGTTTCGGCCAGCATCGCTATCCCATGTCCGACGATGAGGCAGACGAGCTGTCCGCCAGCGATTCTTCTGAAACGCCGCCGAAAATATGATCCATAAACCGCAGAACTCGATCGAAATACAGTTGGCAATCAGTTCAGAGTTCGCGTAAAACTGTACTCTTCCATGCGGTTGTGATGTGTGCTCATAACGGGCGGCACTGTGCCTTTACGCTTCCCACATCGAATACACATGTGGCCGATTCCACCCCCTTGAGGGTCGGACAGGCCGCCAAGGGAGCACAGTCGTGGGCCACATCAGACGGAGTACAGACGCGCGCGGCGGACAGCCACAGGGGAGCGCCCGATGAAACTCTATGAAAAGTTCGCGGACGATCTCGAAAAGCTGATCCGGCAAGGGGTCTACCGGCATGGGGATCGCATTCCTTCCGTGCGCCAGGCCAGCCAGCAGCACCGCATCAGCATCACGACCGTGCTGCACGCCTACCTGCTGCTGGAAAGCCGGGGCCTGCTGGTAAGCCGGCCGCAATCGGGCTACTTCGTGAACCTGCAGCGCGGCAGCGGCGAGCTGCCCATGCGCGAGCTGCAGCCGTCCAAGCCGATGGCGATTTCGTCGTCGGTGGACGTCAGCCGGCTGGTGCTCTCGACGTTGCGCTCGATCGGCTCGCACGACGCTGTGCCGCTGGGCTCGCCGTACCCGGACCCGGCGCTGTTTCCGTTCGAAAAGCTCAATCGCTACGCCTATACGGCTGGGCGCGAGAAGGGGCTCTGGGGTGTCACGGGTGCGCTGCCGCCCGGGCATCCGCGGCTCGTGCGCCAGATCGCCCGCCGCTACCTGGAAAACGGCCTGTCGGTCGACCCAAACGAGATCATCGTCACGGTGGGCGCGACTGAGGCCATCAACCTGTGCCTCCAGGCGGTTGCCAAGCCGGGTGATGTGATTGCGGTGGAGTCGCCCACGTTCTACGCCATGCTCCACGCTATCGAGCGGATGGGGATGAAGGCGATCGAGGTGGCAACGGATCCGGAGTACGGCATCGACATCGCGGCGCTGGCCGCGATCGTGAAGTCGCAGCCGATTGCAGCCTGCATGGTGATGCCCAACTTCCAGAACCCGCTGGGTTTCCAGATGCCCGATGAGCGCAAGCGCGAGCTGGTGGAATTTCTCACGCGGATGGACATTCCCGTGATTGAGAACGGCGTCTACAACGAGCTGTATTACGGCAACGCGCACCCGAGCAGCCTGAAGTCTTACGACAAGAAGGGGATCGTGCTGCATTGCTCGTCGTTCTCGAAAAGCCTGACCGCCGCGTACCGGATCGGCTGGGCGCTGCCAGGGCGTTATCGCGACCAGGTCGAGAAGCTCAAGTTTCTGAACACGCTCACCACGCCGTCCATCCCGCAGCTGGCGATCGCCGAGTATCTGGAGCACGACGGCTACGAGCATCACCTGCGGCGCATTCGCAAGGCCTATGCGCAGCAGGCCAACCTGATGCGGGCGATGGTCTCGCGTTTCTTTCCCGCGGGCACGCGCATGTCGAGCCCCGCGGGCGGATACGTGCTGTGGGTCGAGCTGCCGCCCAAGGTGGATGCGATGCGCCTGTATCAACTGGCGCTGGAGCGCGGCATCACCATCGGGCCTGGCTACATGTTCTCGATTTCCGATGCGTACCGGAACTACATCCGCCTCAACTACAGCAGCACATGGACGAACGAAATCGAGCAGGCGGTGATCACGGTCGGCAAGCTTGTCGCCCTGTGTGACCGATGAACGCCGCCACGTGCCGGCGGCGTGTCAGCCGCCGGTGACGGGCGGAAAGAACGCGACCTCGCAATCCTCGCGCACAACGAACGAGCCGTCGACGATTTCCTTATTGACGGCGGCCCGGACCGGCCTGCCGATGCGCAGCGCTTCGGCCGACTGCGCGTTTCTCGCGGCGAGGCTGGCGCGCAGCGCATCGACGGACAGCTCGGCGGCGTCGATGTCGATCGTTTCTTGCGCCGTGCCCAGATGCTCGCGGATGCTGGCGAAATACTTGATGGTGAGTTTCATGGCCGCGGTCATCCCCACCGCTTCATGGCTTGTTCGTCGCCGGTCTTGGCTTCGACCCATTCCGATGCGCCGCTGCGCACGATTTCCTTTTTCCAGAACGGTGCATGCGTCTTGAGAAAATCCATCAGGAACTCGCAGGCATCGAAAGCGGACGCGCGATGCGGGGCCGCCACGGCAACCAGCACCACGGGGTTACCCAGCGCAATGCGGCCCACACGGTGGACGACCTTCACGGCTTCCACCTGCCATCGGGCGGCGGCTTCTTCGATCAGGCTCCAGAGCGTCTGCTCGGTCATGCCGGGGTAGTGTTCCAGCTCAAGCGCGACCACCTCGTCGAGGTCTCCGGACTCGCGCACGACGCCGACAAAGTTCACGACCGCACCGACTTTCGGGTTGCGCATGATCGGTTCGATTTCGGCTTGCACGTCGATCGGCTCGTATTGCAGGCGCACCTCGAAGCCGGCCGTGATGTTCAGCTTCCGGTCGATGAGCGGTGCCGTTGGATCGTCAGTGGCTTCGCCGTGTTCGGGGGCGGTGTCGGCCTGGTCTCGGGTAGGTGTCATCGCTATGCTCCATGAGCGTTGCCGCATCAGTGGGAAACGCAGCACGCCATCTCGGGCGCCGGGGTGTGAGCCGGCGCTTCGGCGCTGGGCGAGGTGTACTCGACAAAGCCGCTTCCACGGCAAAAGCCGAGGAGCCGGATGCCGGCCTGCTGTGCAATCTGAATCGCAAGCGAGGTGGGAGCGGAGATGGTCGCGATCATGGGAATCTGCATGCGCGCGGCCTTGCGGACCAGTTCATAGCTGGCGCGGCTGGAGAGGAAGACGAACCCCGTGCGGGGGTCGATGCGCTTGCGGGCGAGCTGGCCGATCAGCTTGTCGAGTGCGTTGTGGCGGCCGACGTCTTCAAACACGTGGAGCACGGCGCCATCACGCGAGCACCATGCCGCGGCATGAATGCCGCCGGTCTGGAGCATCAGCACCTGATGCTCGGGCAGCTCGCGCGCGGCACGCTCCACCGCGTCGGCCGGAATATCGTTTGCAATGCCTGCGTGCTCGAGGCGTGTTGGCTGCAGGTCCAGCAGCTCGATGCTTTCGATGCCGCAGACGCCGCAACCGGAGCGCCCGGCCAGCGCGCGGCGCTTGACCTTGAGTGTCATGAACGCCTGCTGCGAGACGGTGAGCTGTACCTCGGCACTGGTGGGCAGCAGCACGGTTTCGATGTCGAAGACATCCGAGGCGCGCTCGACGATGCCCTCGCTGAGCGCAAAGCCCAGCGCAAACGCTTCCAGGTCGATGGGGGTCGCCATCATCACGGCATGCGAGATGCCGTTGAAGACGAGCGCGACCGGCAGTTCTTCAACGACCTGATCGGTGGTCGATACGGGCGCACCGTTCCGATGACGGATTACCTCGCGCGGCACGCTGCCGGTGTGGTCGGAAGGCGTGAAGCATGGCTGCATGGCGTTTCTCTTGGCTGCGCATGGACCTCCAAGGTTAGGCAGGTTATCGCGCGGCCGTGAGGCACACATTCCCCGAGTTGGTCAGAGCACAGTTGCAGGGCGCGAGCGCCTGCGCGCGGCCATGCCAACGGCCATGTCAACCGCCCGATTGCGCATGAGCAGAGCACAGTTCACGTCGGATTGCCCTCGCGTGTGCGCTTTTCATGCACACCTTGCAGAAGTTGCGCGAAGCACAGTTTGGGCGCGTCGAGAATTGATTGCGGGCGACATGGGCGCACGGTACCGTCACCCACAAATTATTGTTGGCACTCGGGGCCCTAGACATCATGGAAATCTTCGATGCACTCCACCTCGCAAGGTTGCAGTTTGCGTTCACGGTGTCCTTCCATATCGTGTTTCCTGCCATCAGCATCGGTATGGCCAGCTTTCTTGCCGTACTGGAATGGCGCTGGCTGCTGACGGGGGACAAGGCTTACAAGACCATGTTCCAGTTCTGGTCGAAGATCTTCGCCATCGGCTTCGGCATGGGCGTGGTGTCGGGCGTGGTGATGGCCTATGAGTTTGGCACCAACTGGAGCGGCTTCTCGCAGGTGGCGGGCAACATCACCGGGCCGCTGCTGCACTACGAGGTGCTGACCGCGTTCTTCCTGGAGGCAGGGTTTCTCGGCATCGTGCTGTTCGGCTGGGAGCGCGTCAGCCCGCGTGCGCACTTCTTTGCCACGCTGATGGTGGCGCTGGGCACGCTGATCTCTACGTTCTGGATTCTGGCCTCGAACAGCTTCATGCAGACGCCGCAAGGGTTCGCCATCGAGAACGGCCGCATCGTGCCGGTTGACTGGCTGAAGGTGGTGTTCAACCCGTCGTTCCCGTATCGGCTGGCGCATATGACCATTGCCGCGTTCATTGTTGCCGGGTTCATGATCGCAGCCTGCGGGGCATGGCACCTGCTGCGCGGCCGGCGCGACGAGCCGGTCAAGCGCAGCTTCTCGATGGCGCTGTGGCTCATGCTGCTGCTCGCGCCCATCCAGATCTTCATTGGCGATGCGCATGGCCTGAACACCCGCGAATACCAGCCCGCGAAGATCGCCGCAATCGAAGGCCTTTGGGAGACCGAGAAGGGCGGTACCGCGCTCAACCTGTTCGGCCTGCCCGACATGGAAGCCGAGGTGACGCGCTATGCGGTACAGGTGCCGCATCTGGGCAGCCTGATCCTGACGCACAGCTGGGACGGCGAGATCCGCGGCCTGAAGGAATTCCCGAAGGCAGAGCGCCCTTACTCGCCGATCGTGTTCTGGTCGTTCCGGCTCATGGCGGGGCTGGGCATGCTGATGCTGCTGACGGCCGTGCTCGGGCTGCTGCTGAGAAAGGGTGGCCGCCTGTATGAGGCCCGCTGGTTCCAGCGCTTTGTCCTGTGCATGGGGCCGTCCGGACTGATCGCCCTGCTTGCCGGCTGGGTGACAACCGAGGTGGGCCGCCAGCCCTGGACGGTCTACGGCGTGCTGCGCACCGAAGACTCGGTGTCGCCTGTCAGCGCGCAGCTTGCTGGCGTGTCATTGCTGATCTTCGTCATCGTGTACTTCGCCGTGTTCGGGATGGGCGTCTATTACATGCTCAAGCTCATGCGTCGCGGGCCCGTCGAGGCCGACGCGCACGGTGAATCGCGCAAGCATCCGGAGTTGCACAACCGCGCCTTGGACGCGCTGCAAGGGGAGTAAAGCCATGCAAATCGATCTGCCTGTCATTTGGGCCGGGATCATCGGGTTCGGTGTCTTTCTGTACGTGATGCTGGACGGGTTCGACCTGGGCATCGGCCTGCTGTTTCCGTTCTTTGAATCCAAGGCCCACCGGCAAGTCATGATGAATACGGTGGCGCCCGTGTGGGACGGCAACGAGACCTTTCTCGTGCTGGGCGGCGCCGGGCTGTATGGTGCGTTTCCGGTGGTGTATTCGACCCTGCTGCCGGCCAACTACCTGCCGTTGATCCTGATGGTGGTGGGGCTGATCTTCCGCGGTGCGGCGTTCGAACTGCGAGCCAAGGCGCGCCGTACGCAGAACCTGTGGGATCTCGCATTCATTTGCGGTTCGGCGCTGGCGGCGTTCTGCCAGGGCATCGTGCTCGGCTCGCTGCTGCAGGGCATCAAGATTGCCGATGGCCGCTTTGTGGGCGGTGCATTCGACTGGCTGTCGCCGTTCAGCCTGTTCTGCGGATTCGGCGTGATGTTCACCTACGCGATGCTCGGTTGCGGCTGGCTCATCATGAAGACAGAGGGCCACCTGCAGCACGAGATGCGCCTGCTGATGCGTCCGCTCACGGGGATTCTGCTCGCCATCATGGCAGTGGTCAGCCTGTGGACGGTGATCGGGCTGCCGTCGGTTGCACATCGCTGGTTTGGCAGCGGCAATCTCATCTGGTTTCTCCCAGTGCCGATTCTGGTGGTGGCGTGCGTCTGGGGCATTTTTTCCACTACCCGGCGCGCGCATCACCATGCGACACCATTCCTCCTGTCGCTGGCACTGGTCTTTCTTGGGTACACCGGCCTGGTCATCAGCATCTGGCCGAACATCGTGCCGCCGTCGCTCACCATCTGGCAGGCCTCGTCGAGCCATTCGAGCCAGCTGTTCGCGCTGGTCGGCACCGTCATCGTGCTGCCCATCATCCTGGTCTACAACGCGATGCAGTACCGCGTTTTCCGGGGCAAGGTCCGCGAGGGCGATCCGGGCTATCACCACTGACCACAGCCCTTTCACCATCCAATATTTCCAGGGGAATGACCAAGCATCATGATTGTGCGGCCGCGCGAGAACTGGTTCCGCATGCTGTTCGTCTGGAACGGCTCGGTGCTGCAGTCCATCATTCCGCAACTGATGTTCATGGCGGTCTTCAGCAGCCTGGCCGTCGTGACGCAGGGGCGCATCCTGGGCGAGAAGATTCCGCTCAATACGGCGCCGTTCACGCTGTTCGGCTTCGCGCTGGCGATCTTCCTGGCGTTCCGGAACAACGCCAGCTATGCCCGGTTTGACGAGGCGCGGCACCTGTGGGGCAATCTGCTGATTGCCTCACGCGCGCTGACCTCGCAGGTGCTGTGCTACCTGCCGGCTGGCGCGGAAAAGGCCGAGCGCATTCAAGCGGCCAACACGCTGATTGCGTTCGTCTATGCGCTCAAGCATCAGCTGCGCAAGACCGATCCAACGCCGGACCTTACACGCCTGCTGGGTGAGGAACGGGCTGAAGCGCTGCGGCACAAGCACTACCGGCCGGCGGCCATCCTCAACGACCTTCGCGCCGGCCTCGTGCGGCTGCAAGGGGAAACACCGGGCTCGGATACGACGCGCTGGATGGTCGATGCGCAGCTCAATGAAATGGGCAAGACGTTGGGCGGCTGCGAGCGCATCGCTTCCACCCCGATCCCGTTTGCGTACGGCGTGCTGCTGCACCGCACCGCGTATGCGTACTGCATGCTGCTGCCCTTCGGCCTGGTGGATTCCACGGAGTTCTTCACGCCACTGCTGTGCGTGTTCATCTCATACACGCTCATTGCGCTGGAGGCGATTGCCAATGAAGTGGCGGAGCCGTTCAGCACGGCGCCGAATGCGCTTGCGCTGGACGCCATTGCGCGCACCATCGAACGGTCTGTGCTGGAACTGTGCGATCTTGAGGTGCCGCCGGAAGTCCTGCCTGAACGGCCTTATCAACTCACGTGAGGTGGGTTCTGGTACGCTCGCAGCCGTTCCGATTGCCATGGATGCCACTCAGATGCCTACCCAGAATCCCGAACCCCAAGCGGTTGCCGCGCCAATCACACGCAGCGCCATCTTCATCGTCGCCACGCTCAACGAAGGCACTCAGCACGCCGACACCGTGCGCGCGTGGTGTGGGGATGTCGCGGCGCTCGTCCGCTCGGTGGGCAAGCGCGCGCCAGGCGGCGACCTGAGCTGCGTGTGCGGCTTCAGTTCAGGTGCGTGGGATACGTTGTTCGGTGCTCCGCGTCCGGCTGCGCTGCATCCGTTCCGCGTGTTCGGCTCGGGCGACCGTGTTGCCGTTTCGACACCGGGCGACCTGCTGCTGCATATCCGCGCCGAGCAGATGGATCTCTGCTTCGAACTGGCAACCCAACTGGTCGGCCGGCTCGGCGATGCCGTCAAGGTGGTCGACGAGGTGCACGGCTTCCGCTACTTCGACCAGCGCGCCATGATCGGCTTTGTTGACGGCACCGAAAACCCGGAAGGGGAAGAGGCCGTCGATTTCACCGTCATCGGCAGCGAAGACGCCGAGTTCGCGGGTGGCAGCTACGTACTGGTGCAGAAATACCTGCACGACATGAACGGCTGGAACGCGCTCACCGTCGAGCAGCAGGAACGCATCATCGGGCGCACGAAGCTCTCCGACATCGAGCTGGAAGAGGGCGTGAAGCCGTCGTGGTCGCACAGCGCGCTGACGACGCTCGAAGAGGATGGCAAGGAGATCAAGATCCTGCGCGACAACATGCCCTTCGGCAAGCCGGGCATGGGCGAGTTCGGCACGTATTTCATCGGCTATGCGCGCTCTCCGGCTCCAATCGAACAGATGCTGGAGAACATGTTCGTCGGCAAGCCGCCCGGCAACTACGACAAGCTGCTCGACTACAGCCGCGCCGTCACGGGCAGTTTGTTTTTCGTGCCTTCCGCGGAACTGCTGGAAGCCCTCGCCGAGCGCGCCCCCGCTCGCTGAACCCGCCATCTACCTTGCACAGAACCCGCTTGCCGGCGGTTTTGCCGGCAAGCATCTGTGCTCCCCACATAACGTGGTGACCACGCAGCATCCCGCGTGAGATCAGCACCATCCACCCCCTATGACGACACAGTGACAGCGCCGATGTGCTGTACGGATGTCTGGGGCCGGCAACTGTATCTTGGAGAGCAAAAGTCGATCAGCTAACTTAAGCACACAGGCCCGGACGGCGCCATCTGCGTGGAATCTTCGCGATTCCTAGGCAGGCGTGCCGGGGCGCCCACCCTGCTTGGAGGTTGCTGCATCGTGTCTACTCTCTGCGATATCTGCAATGCCCGGCCCGCCGTTGCGCGCGTCGCTGTGGTGCAAGACGGCGAACGCAAGTCGATCTCGATTTGCGACTACCACTATCGCCAACTGATGCGGCATCAGAGCATGCTCAATCCGTTCGACTCGCTGTTGGGCGGCGGTGGGCTCTCGCGCTTCTTTGACGAGCTGGGGCATGACGGCGAACACGAAACCGGCTTCGCCGCCGAGGTGCCGCGCGAATCGGTGGATGCCACCGACGCCTTCAGCGAACAGACCCTCGACTTGCTGCAGCGCGCCGCCGAGAAGGCGCACGAACTGCACCGGCGAGAACTGGATACCGAGCACGTGCTGTACGTGCTGGCCGACACCGATGTCTGCGCCGCGCTGCTCAAGGAGCTCAAGCTCTCGCCGGATGACATCAAGCGCTATATCGACGAGCACGCCAAGACCGGCACCGATGACGATGTATCCGTCGATAAGATGACGGTGTCGCCGCGCTTGAAGAAGGCGTTTCAGCGCGCGTTTCAGGCCTCGCGTGATCTGGGGCACTCCTATGTCGGGCCGGAGCACCTGCTCATCGGCCTTGCTGCGGTGCCGGAAAGTATCGCGGGCGCGCTGCTCAAGAAGTACGGCGTGACGCCCGAGGCCCTGCGACAGAAGGTCGTGAAGGTGGTGGGCAAAGGCGCGGAAGATGGTCGCGTGGAAACGCCCAGCGGCACACCCACGCTCGACAAGTTCGGGCGCGATCTCACGGCGATGGCCCGGCAGGGCAAGCTCGACCCGGTGCTTGGGCGCGCACAGGAAATTGAAAACGCCATTGAAGTGCTGGCGCGGCGCAAGAAGAACAACCCGGTGCTGATTGGCGAGCCCGGCGTTGGCAAGACAGCCATTGTGGAAGGGCTGGCGCAGCGCATCGTCAACGGCGACGTGCCGGAAGTGCTGCGTGGCAAGCGGCTGGTGGAAGTCAACATCAACTCGATGGTGGCGGGTGCGAAGTACCGCGGCGAGTTCGAAGAGCGCGCCAAGCAGTTGATTGACGAGGTCACCGCCAAGCAGAGCGAACTGATCCTGTTCATCGACGAGCTGCACACCATTGTCGGAGCAGGGCAGGGCGGCGGCGAGGGCGGACTGGACATCGCCAACGTGCTCAAGCCGGCGCTTGCGCGTGGCGAATTGAGCCTGATCGGTGCCACCACGCTTAACGAATACCAGAAACACATCGAGAAGGACGCTGCGCTCGAGCGCCGCTTCCAGCCCGTGCTCGTGCCGGAGCCCAGCGTTGAGCAGACCATCGTCATCCTGCGCGGCCTGCGCGACAGCCTGGAGGCACACCACCAGGTGACCTTTGCTGACGATGCCTTCGTGGCCGCCGCCGAGTTTGCCGACCGTTACATCACCTCGCGCTTCCTGCCCGACAAGGCCATCGACCTGATTGACCAGGCAGCCGCGCGTGTGCGCATCGGGGCCACCTCGCGCCCGGTCGAGATTCAGGAAGGCGAGGCGGAAATCGCCCAGCTCAAGCGTGAGCAGGACTATGCAACGTCGCGCAAGCGCTTTGACGAAGCCAAGCAGTTTGAAGAGCAGATCAACGCCAAGCAGAACGCGCTCGACGAGAAGATGGAGGCCTGGCAACGCAAGACCGGTTCCGAAACGCTGGAGGTGACGGTGGCGGCCGTGGCTGAGGTGGTGTCGCGTCTGACGGGCATTCCGGTGTCGGAACTCACGCAGGAAGAGCGCCAGAAGCTGCTGAAGATGGAAGAGCGGCTCCGCGATCGCGTGGTCGGCCAGGAAGATGCGGTGGTGGCGGTCAGCGATGCGGTGCGGCTCTCGCGCGCCGGGCTTGGCCAGACACACCGGCCGATCGCCACGTTCCTGTTCCTCGGCCCAACGGGCGTCGGCAAGACCGAGCTGGCAAAGGCGCTGGCCGAAACCGTGTTTGGCGACGAGCAGTCGATCATCCGTATCGACATGTCGGAATACATGGAGCGCCACGCGGTCGCACGCCTGATCGGTGCGCCTCCGGGCTACGTCGGTTACGACGAGGGCGGCCAGTTGACCGAACGCGTGCGGCGCCGCCCGTACAGCGTGATCCTGCTCGACGAAATCGAGAAGGCGCACCCCGATGTCTACAACGTGCTGCTGCAGGTGTTTGACGACGGTCGCCTGACCGACGGCAAGGGCCGCGTGGTGGACTTCAGCAACACCATCCTGATCGCCACCAGCAACCTCGGTGCGTCGATCATCATGGACAACCTCGAGCAGCCCGAAGACAAGCGCAAGACCGACAAGGCGCTGCGCGATGCGTTGATGCAGGTGCTGAAGGGGCACTTCCGCCCCGAGTTCCTGAACCGCATCGACGAAGTGATCGTCTTCAATGCGTTGTCGAAGGAGAACATCCGCGCCATCGTGCAGATCCAGCTCGATCGGGTGATGCGCACGGCGGCGGCGCAGGACATCACGCTCAAGTTTGGCGAGCCGCTGGTCGAGCACCTGGTGGAAGCCGGCTACCAGCCCGAGTTTGGGGCGCGCGAGCTCAAGCGCCAGGTGCGCCAGACCATCGAAACGCGGCTGGCCAAGGAGATCCTGGGCGATGCGCTGAAGTCCGGCGACACCGTTGAAGTCGACTATGACAAGGCGAGCGACGAGGTCAAGTTCAACAAGCTCGAGGCACCGCCGGCGACAGAGAAGAAGACGGCCAAGCGCACCAAGCGCGCCGCTGAATCGGAGGTCTGACGCCGCCGCGCCACCCGTTTCACCTCAACCCCTGGCCGCATCGCGGCATCACTCACTACTAACGCAAGCCCCCAACTCTGATTGGGGCAATGGAGAGTCACATGGCAAATCGACGCGAAGTTCCCGGCATCCGGCCCTATGACGGCCCGGCCGGAGGCTGGGGCGCGCTGCGGGCGACGGCACAGGCTGTCCATGATCAGATGGACAAGTTCCAGGCGCCGATCACGCTGCTGCGGACCAACCAGCCCACCGGCTTCGATTGCCCGGGCTGTGCCTGGCCCGACAAGGAGCACCGCTCCACCTTTCAGTTCTGCGAAAACGGTGCCAAGGCCGTGACGTGGGAAGCGACGAACAAGCGCGTGCCGCCCGAGTTCTTCGCCAACACCACGGTCACCGAACTGCTCACGTGGTCCGACTATCAGCTGGAAGACCAGGGGCGGCTCACGCATCCATTGGTCTATGACCGCGAGAAAGACACTTTCCGCGCCGTGGAGTGGGAAGACGCCTTCGCCCGCATCGGCGAGATCCTGCGCGGGCTGCACCCCGACGAGGTGGAGTTCTACACCTCGGGCCGGGCGTCGAACGAGGCAGCGTATCTGTACCAGCTCTTCGCGCGGGAATACGGCACCAACAACTTCCCCGACTGCTCGAACATGTGCCACGAGCCGACCAGCGTGGGCTTGCCGCAGTCGATCGGCATCGGCAAAGGCACGGTCTCGCTGGACGATTTCGAGCAGTGCGAGCTGATCATCTCCATCGGCCACAACCCCGGCACCAATCACCCGCGCATGATGGGGACGCTGCACGAGGCATCCCGCCGCAACGTGCCGATCATCGTGTTCAACCCGCTGCGCGAGCGCGCGCTGGAGCGCTTTGCCGATCCGCAGAACTTCCTGGAGATGGCCACCTACGGCTCGACCCGCATCGCCTCGACGTACTACCAGGTGGACGGCGGCGGCGATGCGGCGGCGCTGATCGGCATCATGAAGGCGCTGCTGGCGATGGAAGCCACGCAAGGCGACGTGCTGGACCGCGACTTCATCGCAGAACACACGCAGGGCTTCGACGCATTTGCCGCCGAACTCGAAGCGGCCACGTGGGCCGACATCGAGAAGGCCAGCGGCCTCACCCGCGCCGAGCTGGAAGACGTTGCCGCGGCTTACGCCAAATCGAACGCCACCATCATCACCTACGGCATGGGCGTGACGCAGCACAACAAGGGCACCGCCAATGTGCGCCTGATTGCCAATCTGCTACTGATGCGCGGCAACTTCGGCAAGCCCGGCGCCGGCATCTGTCCGCTGCGTGGCCATTCCAACGTGCAGGGCAACCGCACTGTGGGCATTACCGAAAAGCCGTCGGCCAGCTTCCTGCAGAACATCGAGAACGTCTTCGGCTTCAAGCCGCCCGCGGAACACGGGCACGACGCCGTCAATGCCATGCAGGCCATGATCGACGGCAAATCCAAGGCGCTGCTTTGCCTGGGCGGTAACTTTGCCGTGGCGCTGCCCGATCCTGAGGTGAGTTTCCCTGCCATGGGCAAGCTTGACCTGAGCGTGCATATCGGGACCAAGCTCAATCGCTCGCATCTGCTGGTGGCCAAGGAAACGTATGTGTTCCCCTGTCTGGGCCGGACGGAGCTGGACATGCAGGCCGGCGGCGCGCAGTCGATCACGGTGGAAGATTCGATGTCGATGGTGCATGCCTCGGCGGGCAAGCTCACGCCGGCCTCCGAGCACCTGCGTTCCGAGCCTGCCATCGTTGCCGGCATGGCCCGCGCGACGTTGCCCAACAGCAAGGTGCCCTGGATGGACCTCATTGCCGACTACGACAAGGTCCGCGACCTGATCGAAAAGACTATCCCCGGCTTTGAGAACTTCAACGAGCGCATCCGTAAGCCCGGCGGCTTCCGCTTGCCGCTGCCCCCCACCGAGCGCCAGTGGCCCACGCCCACCGGCAAGGCGATGTTCTCGGTGTACGGCGGCGTGCAGGAAGACGCCGATGTCCTGGGCGGCGAGCACGTCCTGCGCCTGATCACGCTGCGCAGCCACGACCAGTACAACACGACCATCTACGCCCTTGATGACCGTTATCGCGGCGTGTTTGGGCGGCGCGATGTGCTGTTCATGAATGAGGCCGACATGGCTGCACGCGGGCTCGAGCACGGGGATCTGGTGGACATCGAGACCATCGTCGATGGCCGCAAGATGCGCCTGGAGAAGATCACCGCCATCGCCTACAGCATTGCGCGCGGCTCCGTGGGTGCGTACTACCCGGAGGCCAACGTGCTGGTGCCGCTGCATTACATCGACAAGGAAAGCGGCACGCCGTCGTACAAGTCGGTGCCGGTGCGGGTGTTGCGTTCCGAGGGGGCTTGATGCGCCATTGCTGATGCCTGCTCTGCTGCGATGTTCTAATACAGGCTTTCCCAACGCCGGTATTTGGCAGAGCAAGGCATCAGTTGATGACAGCCATCTCGACTTCGTCCGAAGCAAGACGCACAGGCTCAGCGCTGGAAGTGCTGGCCGTGTTCCTCAAGCTGGGCCTGACCAGTTTCGGCGGGCCCGTTGCGCATATCGGCTACTTCCGCCGCGAGTTCGTGGAGCGCCGCCGTTGGCTGGACGATGCCACGTTCACCGACCTGGTCGGGCTATGCCAGTTTCTGCCTGGGCCTGCTAGCAGCCAGGTGGGATTTTCCGTCGGCCTGCTTCGTGCCGGATGGCTCGGCGGGCTTGCGGCCTGGTGTGGTTTCACGCTGCCCTCTGTGTTCCTGCTGCTGGCTTTCGCGATGCTCGCGCCGAGCCTGGGCGGCCCCATCGGTAGCGGCTTGATCCACGGGTTGAAGCTGATGGCCGTGGCGGTGGTGGCGCAGGCCGTGTGGGATATGGCGCGCAAGCTTTGTCCCGACGCCCAGCGGGCCGCCATCGCGTTGATCGGTATTGCAATCCTCAGCGTGCTGACTACCGTGTATGCCCAGCTCATCGTCATCGTGCTTGGCGCTTTGCTGGGATGGGTATTGTGCCGGTCGCCTCTGCCGGGCAGCGGTAGCACTGCGGCAGGGCAGGGGCATGCGTTCCGGATGTCTCGTGCGGCCAGTGCGGTCAGCCTGGTGCTCTTCTGCGTGTTGCTCTTCGGGCTGCCGGTGTTGGCTGATCTATATCCATGGCTGCCGGCCAAAGTCTTCGACGCGTTCTATCGGTCGGGGGCGCTGGTCTTTGGCGGCGGCCATGTCGTGCTGCCGTTGCTGGAGCAGCAGACGGTTGCCACCGGCTGGGTGGCGCCGAGCGATTTCCTGGCCGGCTACGGTGCGGCGCAGGCGGTTCCCGGGCCGCTGTTCACGTTTGCTGCATTTCTGGGCTGGACGATCGGCCCAGGGCTCGACCATGGGGTCGGTGCGGCGCTCGCCACGGTGGGTATCTTCCTGCCGGGCCTGCTGCTGGTGATCGCAGCGCTGCCTTACTGGCAGGCATTGCGCGCCCGGCCATCCATGGCGGCGGTGCTGGCCGGCGTGAATGCTGCGGTCGTCGGGTTGCTGGCATTTGCGCTCTACTCGCCGGTCTGGACGAGCGCCGTGCATTCCGGGCGCGATTTCGCCATCGCCGCCATCGCCTTCCTGCTGCTGACACGCTGGAAGACTCCGCCGCTGGCCGTGGTGGCGCTCTGCGCTGTGGCAGGCATCGCAGGAGTCGCGCTGGGTTGATTGCGGCGGCCTAGTGCTCGCCCGAAGACTCGATCACGTTGGGATGCCCGCCCCCGGCGCCACGGGATTCGAGCAGGCGATACAGCAGCAGCCCAAGTGCAGCGCCCGCGCATTCGGCCAGCACGAAGCCAGGCAGGCTGGATGGCGCAATCCCCGCGAAGCTGTTGCTGAACATCCGCCCGAGCGCCGCCGCTGGATTGGCGAATGATGTGGAGGCCGTAAACCAGTACGCCGCGCCGATGTACGCCGCCACCATCGTCGAAGCACGGCCGTTGGGCGCCCGCAGGATCACCAGCAGCAGGCCGGCGGTCGCTACCGTCTCGGCAATCCACTGCCCCGGTCCGCTGCGCGCTTTGGTGGAAAGCTGCAGGATGGACAGGTCGAACATGGCATGTGCCAGCCAGGCACCGAGCACCGCGCCCACCAGCTGCGCCGCGACGTAGGGCAGCAATGCCGATCCGGGCAGCTCACCCCTTACGGTCATCACCGCGCTCACCACCGGGTTGAAATGCGCGCCGCTGATCGGCCCGAACATTTCGATCAGCACATACAGCCCGCCAACTGTGGCTGCGGTATTGGCCAGCAGCGCAATGGCGACGTTTCCGCCAGCAAGCCGCTCGGCCATGATGCCGGAGCCGATGACGACGGCCAGCAGCAACGCCGTACCAAGTCCTTCGGCCAGAAGCCGGTGTCGCAAAGGAGTCATGGTGTTCAACTGCGCGCGATGCGCTCAAGCGAGTCCCGCAGCTCGGCGTTGTTCAGTGTGTCGAGCGGCAGCATCAGCAGTTGCAGCATGCGGTAGCCGATGGCCTCGCGTGTCAGCTCGAACGCTTGGCGCTTGCCCTCGTCGCCGCCGGGTGCGTTGGAGGGGTCTGCATAGCCCCAGTGCACCTGGACGGGGCTGCCCGGCCAGTACGGGCATCGCTCGGCGGCCGCGCTATCGCAGACGGTAATGACGATGCGCATCTGCGGGGCGCCGTCGGCGGTGAATGTGTCCCAGCTCTTGCTGTGGTACCCGGTGGTATCGACGCCGGCATTTTCCAAGGCCTCCAGCGCAAACGGGTTGAGGCGGCCGCTGGGCGCGCTGCCTGCGCTGTGGGCGCGTACGTCCTTGCCGAGCTTCTGTGCCCAGTGGTTGAGCATCCCTTCGCTCAATACGCTGCGCGCGGAGTTGTGGGTGCAGAGGATCAAGACATGTGTGGTCATGGCGCGTTCAGCATTGGCAACCGGTGGTACTGGCGTCGAGGCAGGGCTCGCCCTGGCAGCAGTTTTCAGTCAGAAAGTTCAGCAGCCCGTTCATGTGGTCGAACGCTGCGCGGTAGATCAGGTTACGGCCGTCGCGCTCCTGCGTTACAAGCCCGGCGTGCATGAGCTCCTTCAGGTGGAACGACAAGGTCGCGCCCGGCACGTCCAACTGCTCGGCAATCGCCCCTGGCGTCAGCCCAGCAACGCCGGCGGCCACGAGCATGCGAAAGACACGCAGGCGCACCACATGCGCGAGAGCGGCCAAGGATTGGATAGCGGTAGTTTCTTCCATATTTCCAATATATTCGAAATATGGTTTGGGGAGCAACCGTGTGAACTCTGTCTTTGCCGCGTCTTGCGGGCTGGGGGCATCGGGTCCAACCCTGAATTGTCAAAAACTCAACATTCGGCACGGGCGAGCCTCGGCATGATCCCGCCTACGTTTGTCATGCCCGATGCAAGAAGATTGAGGAGCCCGTTGTGAAAGCACGTCGTCCGACCAACAACCAGCGCGCGCGCCGCGTGCGTGCCGCGCTGACTGCCATTGCGACGCTGATGCCGCTGGTGTTCGGCACCCCGTTGCGCGCGCAGCAGGTGCCACCCCTCGCGCGCGATGTTCTGCCCATCCCGCCGGCGCCGTTCAAGGGCCGCATCGAGCCGAACGCATCCGCCTCGGTACCGGACTGGCCGCAACGCGTGCAGGCACCGGCTGGTGCGCCCAACGTGCTGCTCATCATGACGGATGACATGGGGTTCGGCAGTTCCTCCGTCTTCGGCGGCCCGGTGCCCACGCCTGCGCTGGAACAGTTGGCCAGCGACGGCGTGCGTTACAACAATTTCTATACGACGGCGATGTGCTCGGCGACCCGCGCCGCGCTGCTGACGGGGCGCAACCACCACGAGGTGTCGGCGGGGGCCATTACCGACATGTCGACGGGTTTTCCGGGCTACAACTCGGCCATTCCGCGTTCGGCGGCCACCATCGCTGAAGTGCTGAAGGACAACGGCTACAACACGGCGATGTTCGGCAAGCACCACAACATCCCGAGTTGGGAAGCCACGCCGACCGGCCCGTTCGATCACTGGCCCACGGGCCTGGGCTTCGAATATTTCTACGGCTTCATCATCGGCGATACCAATCAGTGGTATCCGCGCCTGTACCGCAACACCCTCAGCGCCGACACGCCAAAGCTCAGCGACGTCACGCTGGACCACATGCTGGTGGACGACGCGATCCACTGGATCCACCAGCAGAAGGCTTCCGCGCCCGACAAGCCGTTCTTCGCCTACCTTGCCACCGGTACCGGCCACGCGCCGCACCAGGCGCCCAAGGCGTGGATCGACCGCTTCAAGGGCCGCTTCGACCAGGGCTGGGACGCGCTGCGCGAAGAAACCTTTGCGCGGCAGAAGGCGCAGGGCATCATTCCTGCCGATGCGGTGCTGACGCCGCGCCCGGCTGAATTGCCGGCCTGGTTGTCGCTCAGCCCCACGCAGCAACGGCTGTACGCGCGCTACATGGAAGTGTTTGCCGGCATGGCCGCCTACCAGGACGCGCAGATCGGCCGCCTGCTGGGCGAGCTCAAGCGCATGGGGCAGCTCGACAAGACGCTGGTCATCATGGTCCACGGCGACAACGGCGCCAGCGGCGAGGGCGGCCCCAACGGCACGCTCAATGAAGTGGGCCACTTCATCAACGGCCTGCACCGCAGCCCCGAAGATGAGGCACGTCACATTGATGAGATGGGTGGACCCAAAAGCTATCCGCTGTATCCGGCCGCGTGGGCCTGGGCGCTCGACACGCCGTTCCAGTGGACCAAGCAGATCGCGTCGCACCTGGGTGGCATCCGCAATGGCCTGATCATCCGGTGGCCGGGCCACACCAACGACAGCGCCACGCTGCGCACACAGTTTGCGCATGCGATCGACATCATGCCGACCGTGCTCGAGGCCGCGGGCGTGCCGCCGCCGCAGAGCGTCAACGGCGTCAAGCAGCAGCTCCTTGAAGGCAAGAGCCTGGAGTACGCCTTCGAGAACGCACACGCCCCCGAGCCGCCGCGCACGCAGTATTTCGAGATGCTGGGCAATCGTGCCATCTATAAGGACGGTTGGATCGCCAACACCATTCCGCAGCGCATGCCGTGGGAATTCGGTGCGGCCAGCAAGAACACCTACGGCGACTACAAGTGGCAGCTCTACGACCTGGGGCACGACTTCAGCCAGGCGCATGACGTGGCCGCGCAGTACCCCGAGAAGCTCAAGGAAATGCAGGAGCTCTTCCTCGCCGAGGCCAAGCGCAATCAGGTGCTGCCGCTGGACGACCGCCTGAATGTCGAGCGTGCAACGGCCGCCAGCCAGCACTACGACAAGCTTGGCACCCACTTCGAGTACTGGGGCAAGCAACTGAGCATCAGCAAGGAAACAGCGCCCAACTTCATGGGCCGCTCCTTCAGCGTCGAAGCCCAGGTCAACCTGCCTGACGGCCACGTAACGGGCCCGATCCTGGCGCGCGGCAGCTGGTTTGGCGGCTGGGGCTTCTATTTGAAGGACGGCAAGCCCACCGCGTTGGCGGCACGCTCCGAATGGGCGCAGGACCAGTCCAAGATCGTTGCCGACAAGGCGCTGCCGGCCGGCACGTCCATTGTCCGGTTCGATTTCACCTATGACGGTGGCGGCCTGCTCAAGGGCGGCGTGCTGTGCATCACGGTCAACGGCGTCCGCGCCAACTGCGGGCGCGTCACGTCCACCCCCAACGTGGACGCAGGCCAGGGCGAGACGCTCGACATCGGGCAGGACACGGGCGCCCCCATGACCGACGATTACGCCCAAACCGCCGTGTTCCCTGGGGACATTCTCAAGGTCACGGTCGACGTCGCGCTGCCCGCCCAGGCCGGCAAGTAAGATGGGCCTGCGCATCATGTTCGCCATCACACTTGCACGCCCCATGAAGACTGCCTCGTCAGCCAGACCCGCCATGTGTTGGATTCCGGGCGGCCCGTTCACCATGGGGTCCGACCGTCACTACCCGGACGAAGCACCCGCCAGAAACGCGCGCGTGGCAGGCTTCTGGATGGACGAAACGCCGGTGACGAACGCGCAGTTCCAGGCGTTCGTCAATGCGACCGACTACGTGACGTTCGCCGAGATCGCGCCATCGCCCGCTGACTACCCCGGTGCCGATCCCGCGCTGCTGTATGCGGGCTCCGCCGTATTCGTCGCCCCGCCTGGCCCGGTGCCGCTCAATGATCCGACGCGCTGGTGGCGCCACACGCGCGATGCCTGCTGGCACCGTCCGCTCGGCGCCGGGAGTTCCATTGACGGGCTCCAAGACCACCCGGTGGTCCACGTCACCTACGCCGACGCCAGCGCCTATGCGCGCTGGGCCGGCAAGCGCCTGCCGACCGAAGCCGAATGGGAATTCGCCGCCAAGGCCGGCCGTGACGCCGCTGAATACGCCTGGGGCCATGAGTTCGAGCCCGGTGGCCAGCCCCAGGCCAACTACTGGCACGGCGAGTTTCCCTGGCAGGACCTCAAGCAGATCAAGGGCGTGCGCACCACACCCGTACGCAGCTACTCCGCCAATGCCTTCGGCCTCTACGACATGATCGGCAACGTGTGGGAACTGACGGAGGACTGGTACCAGGCCAACCCTGCGGCGCAAGCTACCGCGCGCTGCTGTACTGCCGGCAGCCGTAGCGCAGCCGGGCAATTGAAAGTCATGAAGGGCGGCTCCCACCTCTGTGCTCCTAACTACTGCCGCCGCTATCGTCCGGCAGCGCGGTATCCGCAAACGCTCGATACGTCGACGTCGCACGTGGGCTTCCGGTGTGTGGCGGATGCCGACACCGCCGTCAATCAATAACAGCGAGCGGATAGGCGATCAGCGATGGAAGTTGTTTTTTGCCGTGCTGTAACGCCGCGCGCATCTTGGTCTCCGCGCGCGCTCGATGCGGTTTTTTGCAGGTCCGGATAGAAAGGGCTTGCACAGTTCGAAAAACTCCCCTAGTATTCGCCCCTCGCTGCAAACGACAGCGCCGAAACGAAAGCGACGGTGGGGTTGTTGAGGTGGTGGAGAAGTAGGAGTGGAGCGGGTTTGCGGGTTGTTGAGTGGTTGGCGACGGTCTGCGGTTGCGGTGAAGTTAGCGACGCGTTGAACGATAAAAATTCTTCAGCAAGTTGTTGACAGCGACGAAA
>NZ_JAMXHT010000015.1 GCF_023955655.1 Ralstonia soli
GAAGACTCGATGAGCATGGTGCACATGTCGGCGGGCATCAATCCGCCGGCCTCGCCGCACCTGCTGTCGGAGCCCGCCATCGTGGCGCGGCTGGCCGAAGCCACGCTGCCCGAAAGCACCATCCCCTGGCGCTGGCTGGTGGAGGACTACGACCGCATCCGCGAGCGCATCGAAGCCGTGTTCGACGACTTCGCCGGCTTCAACGAGAAGATTCGCGTGCCGGGCGGCTTCCGCCTACGCAACACCGCATCGGAACGTGTGTGGAACACGCCGTCGGGCAAGGCGGAATTCCATGCGCATGCCGTGCCGACCGATACGCCCGTGCACCGCGCCCGCGAGCGCCATGCCGATGCGACGGTCTTCACGCTCGCGACGGTCCGTTCGCACGACCAGTACAACACCACGATCTACGGCATGGATGACCGCTATCGCGGCGTGTTCGGCCAACGCCGCGTGGTCTTCATCAACAAGGAAGACCTGCACACCATCCGCATGAAAGACGGCGAGTGGGTCGACATGGTGACGCTGTCCGAAGACGGCACCACGCGCCGCGCCGATGGTTTCCGCCTGGTGGCGTATGACATTCCGCGCGGGTGCCTGGCGGCGTATTACCCCGAGACCAATCCGCTGGTGCCGCTGTCTTCCGTGGCCGATCAGGCGCGCACGCCGACATCGAAGTCGATTCCGGTGATGCTGGTGCCGAGCCAGGTGCAACGCGCCGCGGATACGACAACGGCCACCACGGCCGAAGCCTGATGCCAACCGGGCCGGCGTGGTCTGCGCTGCAACTGGCGCTGCTGGCCGCATTGCGCGACACCGACGCCGGCAACCCGGTGTCGCTACGCCGACCGTCCCATATCCCTTCAAGGGTTTACACCCGTGGGCTTCTCTCGTTTGCGCCCCGGCTTCGCCTTGCAGTTGCGAAAATTGCTGCTGGGGACGGTGCTTGGGCGTCGTGTTGATAAATCATATAACTTATTGATTTATAATCATATTTACGGTGGCGAGCACCGTCGCCTGCTCCGCGCAGTTCCAAATTGAGTGACCAAAGTTCCAGATTCAGTGAATCTCGACAGCGGGCACCATGTCCGCCCTGGCTGCATCTGATGTCCCCGCGGCCTGCGCCATGTTGCAGCCGATTCCTTTCCTAACATGCGCGCGCTGTGCTGCGCATTCTGGATAAGCAGTCGCTCACGACGGAGTTGGCGCAGTTGAGTCTCGATTTGCTGGGCATTAGACCGGCAACCCACAGTGAGCGGCCCTGTTTGACCTGCGCCGGTCGCGTGAGCAAGAGCGTTGGCTCTCCGAAATGATCGAGAAGGCCAGAGGGCAGCGACCACCAGGCAACCGAAGGTGAGCCGCCGCGCTGCGTATGATGGGCCACCCCCTGCCTGGAGGGCGCGTCGATGCGCTACTTCGCCCAAATCTCTATGCATTCGAAGGCTAAGTTCAATGCTGTCGCCAGACGGCTCAACGCGCGTCCGAGCAAGACTGTAATCTTCGATACGCCACGCAGGACGATTCCATCAATTCGTTGCATCGAGCGGCTGATTCCGCAGCCAACAGTCGACCTTGGCGGACCACACGGTACGGACATTCAGACGTCCGTTGCAGCCTGGCTGCAGCCGGTCATTTCGCCTCGCTCACCCGTCAACCCGAGGCACTTGGGAGGGCGAGCTTCGTTATGCAGATTGGAAGTCATCCGAGGGATAGCTGGCTAGCAATGCAGCGCATTGCTCCCGCAGGAAGACAGTCAACTCGCTGATCGCCGGCGTCAGTTGTGCACGGTGGGCACAGATCAAGTGCAGCGGCGCGGGCTCGCAATACGCTGACGGGAGTAGCTCCACCAGCCGTCCTGCCTTCAGATCGTCGATGAGGTCCAGTCGCGACTTGTAGACGATGCCTTCTCCGGCGATCGCCCAGCGACGCACCGCATCGGCATCGTCGCTGATGCGATTGCCTGTGACCGCCACGGTGCGATCGCCGCCCGGCAGGGTAAAGCGCCAGCGCTCGTGTATCTGCTCGCTCCATACGTACCGAAGGCAATTGTGTCTGCGCAGATCGTCAACTTTGGCCGGTACACCATGCCGTTCGATGTACGACGGTGCGGCACATAACGCGCGGCGATTGTTGTCGACCAATTTCATGGCGAGCAGAGATGAGTCAGCCAGCGCTCCGTAGCGTACGACGGCATCCAGCGGCTGGCGGATCAGGTCGGCCGCACGGTCGCTCATCTTCAGGTGCAGCGACAAACCAGCGTGCATGTGCTGAAAATCATCCAGCCACGGCAGCAGCACGTTTCGACCAAAGTCCGACGGGGCGGAGAGCCGCAGCGGGCCGGACAGCGCCGCACGGGCGTTTGCCAAGGCCTGCTCGCCTTGCTCCCGGGCACCCACCATGACGCGCGCGTGCGGCAGGTAGCGCTCCCCAGCCTCCGACAGTTGCATGCTGCGTGTGGAACGCGTGAACAGGCGAGCGTCCAGCGCCTTTTCCAGCCTCTGAACGGAGGCGCTCGCCAGCGCGGGCGCAATGTTCAGTTGCCGCGCCGCCTCCGAGAAGCTGCCGGCGTCCGCCGTGTACACGAAGATCTGAACGTCATCCAGGCGAATGATTTTCATCGAAATGCCGAAAGTGTTTGAGTATGGCGGCAGTTTATCCGTGGATTGCTGAAAGATAGCATGGTGTCCATACCCTCTTGGAGACCACGTGTATGAAAGCCATTGGCTTCTATCAGAACCAGCCCATCAGCCACCCGCAGGCACTGCAGGATATCGAGCTGCCGACACCGGAGTTGCGCGACCACGATCTGTTGGTGGAAGTGAAAGCGGTGTCGGTCAACCCGGTCGATACCAAAATCCGGCGCGGTGGAGATATCCCCCAGGGCGGTGCGCGCATTGCCGGCTGGGACGCTGCGGGAATCGTCCGTGCGACGGGTCCGCTGGCTACACGCTTCAAGCCGGGCGACCGCGTCTGGTATGCCGGTGACATTACGCGGCCCGGCAGCAACAGCGAGTTGCACGCCGTGGACGAGCGCATCGTCGGCCCCATGCCGACATCACTTGACTTTGCCGAGGCCGCTTCGCTGCCCCTGACGACGATCACAGCGTGGGAGTTGCTGTTCGACCGCCTGCGTGTTCAGGCAGCGGACCCGAGCGACAACAACGTGCTGCTGGTCATTGGAGCGGCAGGCGGCGTCGGCTCGATCCTGACCCAGCTCGCGCGCGAGTTGACGGGTATGACCGTGATCGGCACGGCCTCGCGGCCCGAAACCCGCGAGTGGGTGCTCGCGCATGGCGCGCATGACGTTCTTGACCACCATCAGCCTTGGGCCCCCCAATTGGCCGCGCTCGGCATCGAGCACGTGACCCACGTTGCCGGGTTGAACAACAGCGCCGCCTACGTGCCGCAAATCGCCGCCGTGCTGCGCCCGGAAGGTCAGTTTGCCCTCATCGATGACCCGGTCGGTCTGGACATCGGACCCTTCAAGGGGAAATCCATCTCGATTCACTGGGAGCTGATGTTCACCCGCGCGATGTTCACGACCGACTCCATCGCACGGCAACACGCCTTGTTGCGCCGCGCGGCGGAACTGGTTGACCAGGGCCGCCTCAAGCACACCCTGACCCGACGCATTGACGGCATCAATGCCGCCGGTCTCATCGAAGCGCATGCGTTGGTCGAGGCGGGCAACATGATGGGCAAGGTCGTCGTTGCCAACCCCTGAACCTTTCTGACAAGGAGCATCAACATGACATCGCCAATCGTCAGCACGGCAACGGTCAGCCTAGAAGCCGCGCAAGCACTGCTGGCCGAAGCGCGCCGTGCGTGCACCGCGCGCGGCTTCGCTGCGACAATCGCAATTACCGATGCAGGAGGCCACCTGCGCGCTTTCGAGCGCGCGGATACCGCCCCTTTCCTGACCGTTGACGTCGCCATCAACAAGGCATGGACGGCCGCCTCGTTTGGCATGGCTACGCACCAATGGAATCAATACATGGCCGAACCCGCCGTTGCCCCGCTAGCGCACCATCCGCGCTTGACGCCAGTAGGCGGCGGCGTACCGCTCTTTTACGAAGGGCGTCTGGTGGGTGGCATCGGTATTTCTGGGGGAACATCCGTTCAAGACCATGAGGCCGCTGAGGAGGCGCTGCGTAACGCAGGGTTCTTGCAATGAGTCGGGCATTGCTCGTGAGCAACCTGCATGGCTGATGCCACTCCGATAGCTGCAGTGGATGGAGTACTGGCCGGCTGCTTCCGAGGCGGTGGAGTAGCTGCGTCGTACTCGCGCCCGTCTCAGGAGCTTCGCTTCGGCATTCCAAACAGTGCCCGCGCTGCAGCATCGACATCCTCAGCCTGTATCTCAGTCGCGTCGCAGTAAACATCCCGGATCGCGCAAATGCTGAGTACCTCGTTAATGAGGGCGTCCACATCGGCGATGGTTCGACCACGCAACACCGTCTGACATTTCTCCAACGCACCGGCGTCAACCCATAGATAGCTGGTAAGGGCTTCAATCCGACTGGCAACATAGGCATCAAGATCAGCACCCGACGGGATGTCGAAGCGGACTTTCATTCCATACCGGCCAGAGCGCAACGCCGCTTGATCCAGGCGGTCATAGTGGTTCGTCGCGGCAATGAACACGACGTCCCGCAGACGCCCACGCGCACCGTCGAGCGTCGTTAGGATCTTGTTCGTCAGTGTCGCGTAGCCCGAATGCCGCCGGTCGGCTAGCACATCATCGGCTTCATCGATGAAGACGATGGCGGGCCGCAGGTCACGTGCCTCTCGAATGAGACGATCCCAGGCGTCGGGCCGCCCGATGATGTCCGCGCCATCGATTTGCAGAAATGCATATTCGGATGCCCTCGCCAGCGCCATGGCTGCCTGTGTCTTGCCGGTCCCGGGCGGCCCATAAAACAGCAGCCCCGTCGGCAAACTTGCCCCCAGGGACTCCAGGCGGTCGGCGTTTACCAGTCGATCGGCAAGGTCGTCGAGCGCATGCCGGGACTCCCCCGGCATGATGATCTGTTCGATCGGCTTGACGTCGGGGGGAAGATGTCCGCCCCGGCCCTGCAGAAACCGCATCGCCTGTCGGCCAACGGCGAAGGAGACCTTACCGCTGAACTTATCCTCGGCCTGCATTTCCTGAAGCTGCTTGCCGAGCGCACGCAAGCGCGCGGCGCTGAAACCGTCCCAACGTTCTGCAAGGGCGTGAATGGTGTCCTTGTCGACAGCATCCGGGCCGAGGCAGGTCCCGATCGAATGGGTCAGCAGCGAGATCCGGGCCGCGAGATCAGGCGGAGGGATCTCGATCTTGAAATCGAAGCGACCTTCGCGAATGGCAGCCGCATCCAGTTGTTCCAGAAAATTTGTGGCGGCCACGAACACGATGGGCGTGGTGCGCAGGCCAACGATCTCCGTGAGCATGGTGTTGACCACGTCCCTGTCCATCGAGTGCGCCGATGCCGTGCCGTCGCGCGGTTTGAGGAGCGAGTCGATCTCGTCAATGAAGAGCACGCAGGGGCTGATTTCCCGCGCGGCATCAAAGACCGCCCGGATCTTCTGAGGCGTCTCGTTGATCCATTTCGAGGCGACGTCGCCGAAGGAGATCGAGAGGATTGGGAGGGAGAATTCGCCTGCTAGCGCTTCCGCCAGGAGACTTTTGCCGTTGCCAGGTTCGCCGAAGAGCAGGATGCCGTTGCGGGGAATACCTTGGCCTTGCTGGGCATCAAGAATCTCCGAGACACTGCGACGCAGCCGTTGTTTGGTTTCTTTCATGCCCGCCACGTTTTCCAACTTGAGCCGGGGCCAGTGAATGCAGTGTGTGAACGCTTGGGTGGCATCAGAGTACTGGTTCACATCAGGCGGATGGGGCACGGTATGGCCTGTACGCGCGACGTCAGCATTCTGAGAGGCGGGCTTCAGCAAGGCGGCGATGCGTGGCATGGTGATCTCGCAAGTAGGAATAGCAGGGCAGGGTGTTTTTAGCGGGCTGATTCAGTGTCCTGCCCGGTCTCCCCAATGCAAGTCAGGTCTCTGGGGCAGTCCCCGGCGCGAAGCTGGGCAGGCACAGGAAGGACGAGGCTATCCGCTCGACTTCTGTCGGCGCTCGCGACGCACCTGTCCGCGGGCTTCTTGGACACGAAGCCGAAGTTCTTGCCGCTCCTGCCGCCGCTTCCATGCGAGGGGACGTATCAACCGGTCGCGCAAGCGGCGCAGCCACACCTCAACTGCACTTGGCGGCACTGTCGTTGGAATCAGAAGCTGGCTATTGCCATTGGTGATACGGGTGACGTCACGCTGATTAACGTGAGAGACAGGGCGGCGAATTTGCATGTCGGTCCCTTCAAAAAGGCGAATGATTGGTGAAATGGCCGTTCGGGAGCCTCAAACTCATCGGCGGCGGGACCGCATCCAGCGGATCAGCGCAAGCAAAGGCTTGACGCACTCCAGCGCGAAGTCGCGGCACTCGATCACGAACACCTTCCAAAGTGGGTGGTGGTCCATTGGATTCTCCAGGGGGTAAAAGCGGGAGGTCGACCTTTCGGCCTCGGCTTTCTCACGACGTGGTCGATCGAGAGACAGTTCTAGGTTCTCATGCACATTCCGGGATGCAAGTCGGCACGGGTGGGGCAGCCCGGGCGCAAGTTAGCCGTGGGGCCTGCGCCAAGGGTGGAGAGCTGGAATAGGCGAGCGCCCAAAAACAACGGCCGCTTGTGCGGCCGCTGGGTGATGCGATGCTGGAGCGCCTAGCTACCGGTTGTAAACGTGAAGGTGCGTGAGAACGCTGTTCCGTTGATTGTGCCGTTCAGGACCACGCTGTACTGCGTGTTGGGCTGCAGCGGCGTGGTCGGATAGGCGACCGCTTGGTACTGCCCAAGAAGGTGGTTCGGATCGGCGGTCGAGTTCAGTATCTGCAGGCTGATCGGCACCTCACCCGGGGCGGTGTAGATGGCGCTGGTGAGCATCACCGTATCGCTGAGATTACCCATCACTGAAACCGGCGTACCCCAAGCGCCACTGGTATTTGGCGGCGTCGGCGTTTCGCCTGCGCCTCGGTACGCGATACCCATCACACCCTGACAGGGAAACGTCTGGGGCGCGTTGGCAAGCGTGTATGTTGCCGTTTGTCCGAACTGCACCGTGCCCGCCCCGGCAGGGAAACCGTTGTAGGTAGTTTCGTATTCGCCAAAGCCGACCAAGTTGGCAGGGTAGGTCATGATCGAAACGTGATAGACGCCGCTTGCCCATGCAGAGACGAACTGCCGGCCGAATTGAGCTGGGGTCACGATAGCCTCGTCATAGAAGCCAGCGTCGCCGCGTCCTGTGAACACCCCTGCGGGCCAGCCGAGGGTCGCCGCCGTATCGGCGCCTGTCACACCCGTGAAACCTGGCCTACCTTGCACTTCGGTATCCGTTATGACGTTGTTCAACCCTTCATATTTCGCGTGCGCTTGCGCAGCCTGATCGAGAATCGTGTTCTCCTGCAGCGCGGGAAAGCCGCACTGAGTGCGGTACTGATTGATGGCATTGAACATTGCGAGCTGGGCGCTCGCGCCGGCGTATTGCGGCGTTGCCACCGTGCCGGGAACGCTCTGCGTGGGCGAGTTGGTTGGCACGTTGGATGGGGAGCCAGCATCAGAGCTGCCTGCGCTGTCGCCGCCACCGCAGGCGGAGAGGCACAGTGTGGACGCGAGCGTGTATGCCAGTAGAGAGAAATTATTGGTCAATTGGATTCTCCGGTTATGGAACGGTGGCGGCCTAAAGCGGGCCACGCAGGTTCATCCTATTGACCAATTTTCAGAGTCAAGTGCACGAGTGGAACAGCCTAGTGAATCTCCGGACACAGCCACCCAACCAAGCTATTGGGTAGGCCCAGCCTACTTGATTGGGTTGTCGTAGCCCTGCGCCCGCGAGGTGTTTCACGGGGCAGGGATTGCGGGATATTCCCGACCGCTAGTTCCAATCACGCCAAGCTGATCGCCATACCGTTCCGACCCACCTACGCTTCGGTGCCCATCTCGGCTCGCAGGGGTTTGCCGCCACGCAGCTTGGCATTCGCGCGGGCACCTACCTGCCAAGCGGCACCACCGCATCAACGTGCACGTTGGGGTGCCGGTCAAGGCGAATTGCCGGTGCGGCGGCGGCTGCTATTCGCGCATACAGGCGTATGGCGACACGGGCGAGATCCCTGCAGGGGCTCGGGGAGTGCGGACGGAGAATCGGCATGCACCTTTGTGCAGATCGGTATCAGCGACGCGTTTTTCCAGGCCGTCCACATGCGACAGGACACGTGACCGGTGCACAGCGGAATCGAACCGCGTCTGCAACTACGTGACCCGCGCATCCATCACCCCGCTTCTGTCTTGGGCGCCGCGTTCGACGTCAAGACAGGCACCGAGACGCGTCGTGGGTGGATGAAAAGAACGGTGACAAGGGCGGCTACTCCACCGAGTGCGGCGAGCGCGTACAGGCCGTTCGCGTAGCTATTGGTGGCGCTCTTGAAGGTTCCGACCAAGTAGGGGGCGCGAATCCGCCTAATGGAATTGGCCTTGCAGCGCGATGCCCGGTGGAAGACGCGTGGCAATCGGGCAAGCTTGTTGTGCCTTTTGCCTTCACGTACTTGAGAGGCCGCTGGTATTGCTTTGCGTACCCTGCCAACAAGGCGGAACTCCCCTCGGTTGTGGCCTTTCGGGAGTGGCTTTTGGCAATCGGCGAATAAGCGGAGGGTCAGTCTGTCCTTGGTCGGCCCTTGTGTCATTGGGCACCCGGACCGGTGCGGTAGCATAGACATTGCACTTTGCTAACGTTCACCACCATCGGCTACGCGAGATATGCGCATTCCCCCAATGAAGTCGATCATTGCGTTCGAATCCGTCGCACGGACCAAGAGCGTAAATCGCGCGGCTGAAGAACTTGGCCTCACCGCTTCAGCTGTCAGTCATCAGATCAGCAATCTCGAAGCCGCGATCGGCCAGCCATTGTTTTTCCGGCAGGGGCGTGGGCTGGTGCTGACACCGGTTGGCGAACAGTACCTGCGTGATGTGACCGGTGCGCTGGCCGACCTGGGCCGCGCCACCGAACGCGCTTCCAGTCGCACCGACGTTGAAATCCTGCGCGTCCATTCAAGCCCGAGTTTTGGCCTGATGTGGCTATTGCCCCGGCTCGCGGCATTCCAGGAGGACCACAGTGATATCCGCTTGAATGTCTCGTGTTCGTATGAGGATGTCTCGTTTACCAGCGGCTTTTACGACATCGATATCCGCTATGGGCACGCACATTGGCGCGACGTCCAGATCAAGACGCTGCGCGGCGAACGTATTGTCCCGCTGGCGTCGCCTGCATATCTGAATAACCACCCGGTGCTGTCTCCAGAGGATTTGCTCGCGCATCGGCTCATTCGATCCGAGACGCCGCTTGTGCAGTGGCAACAGTGGTTCGCCCGTGTTGGCGTCGAACACATGCATGTGTCGTTCGATTTTGCGTTTGATCGTTCGTACATGTCGCTTGAAACTGCTGCGCTCGGATTCGGCGTGGCGCTTGAAAGCACGTTGCTGGCATCGGTCCTGATAGGCCAAGGGCGACTGGTGCCGGTGTTCGGCGACGACCACGCGCTTGAGGTTGCGGGGCACCACATCGTGTTCCCGCCGCAGAATGCCGACTTACCGCGCGTGGCACGCTTCCTTGCCTGGGTCGACGGGCAACTGAAGACACCTCCGGTGACTTAGGCCGCTAGGGCGGCATGGTGCGCTGCACCAGAACCCCGCCGGTCCTCATCTGAATATTTCTCAGCCATAGTTGAATCCAACTGCGTTGATCGAATGGCCTGCTGGAACAACACTGCAGCCAACAAGATTCCAACAGGCAGGAGACAACGATGTTGCTCGAGAACAAGGTGGTGATCGTGACCGGGGCGGCCTCGCCGCGCGGTATCGGTAAGGCGACGGCCAAGGCGCTTGCCGCACACGGTGCACGGGTCGTAGTGCTGGATTTGCGGCTGGAAGATGCGGAGCAGGCTGCACGCGATCTGGGTGAAGGCCACCTCGGCCTGGCTTGTGATGTGACCGATCGCAGCGCCTGCGATGCTGCTGTCCAGGCAGCTCTCACAAAATATGACCGCATTGACGGTCTCATCAATAACGCCGGTATCACGCAGCCGCTGCGCACGCTCGATATTCAAGCGGGCAATTTCGATGCGGTGCTAGACGTGAACCTGCGCGGCACGCTGTACATGTCGCAAGCCGCGTTGCCGCACATGAAGGCGCGCAAGGGCGGCAGTATCGTCTGCATGTCGTCCGTGTCCGCACAGCGCGGCGGCGGCATCTTCGGTGGTCCGCACTACAGCGCTGCTAAAGCGGGTGTGCTGGGCCTTGCCAAGGCCATGGCACGAGAGTTTGGCGGCGACAATGTCCGCATCAATTCCATCACGCCAGGGCTCATCCAGACGGACATTACAGGTGACAAGCTCACGCCCGAGATGCGCACCGAGATCATCAAGGGTATCCCCCTTGGCCGGCTCGGTGATGCTGCGGACGTTGCCAATGCGTGCTTGTTCCTCATCAGTGATCTGTCAGCTTACATGACAGGCATCACGCTCGACGTGAACGGCGGCATGCTGATTCACTAAGCGACGCAACCTTTACCGCCACGGCTCGCATATCGGCCGAGGCCTTCTTCGAGACACATGCACCCGGGTCCACCCGGGGCACATGGTAGGAGACACCATGACCACGAAGCTTGCTTCGCCCCTGCCGGGCGATGAGATGGCGCGCGTCGATGCGGCCACGTTCGAGTCCCGCACCTACGCCAAGGTCGCGCGCCGGCTCATTCCCTTCCTGATGATCTGCTACCTGGGAGCCTATCTGGACCGCGTCAATGTGGGGTTCGCCAAGCTGCAGATGCTCAATGATCTGAGGTTCAGCGAGACGGTGTACGGCTTGGGCGCCGGTATCTTCTTTCTTGGCTACTTCCTCTTTGAAGTACCGAGCAATGTGATCCTGCATAAGGTGGGGGCGCGCAACTGGCTCGCCCGCATCATGCTGACGTGGGCAGTCATCTCCGCGGGCTTCGCGTTTGTGTCAACGCCCACGTCGTTCTACGTGCTTCGCTTTTTGCTCGGGGTCGCAGAAGCCGGTTTCGCACCCGGCGTCATCCTGTACATGACGTACTGGTTTCCATCCCAGCGCCGGGCCAAGGCCCTGTCGATGTTCTTCATGGCGATTCCGCTTGCAGGCATCGTCGGGGGGCCATTGTCGGGCTACATCCTGCACACGTTTCATGGCGCGGCAGGGCTTGCTGGGTGGAAATGGCTGTTCCTCATCGAAGCCTTGCCGTCGCTGCTGCTGGGCGTGGCCATCCTGTTCTACCTGGACAACGGAATCGCACACGCCAAGTGGCTGACCGACGCAGAAAAGGCTCTACTCGAGCGCAATGTTGCAGGAGATAACGCACAGAAGACCGCGCATGGCTCCGTGGGCGCCTTCGTTGCGGATCGCCGCCTGTGGCTGCTGGCTGCCATCTACTTCTGTGTCGTGCTAGGCCAATACGGGCTGACGTTCTGGCTACCTACCTTGATTCGTAAGGCCGGTGTGGCCGATCCGCTGTGGGTGGGCGTGTTGACGGCAGTGCCCTACGTATGCGCCATCGTCGCGCTGCCGCTGATCGGCATGAGCGCAGATCGCCGCCGCGAGCGTCGCCTGCACCTTGCTGTGCCGATGCTGGTGGCTGCGGCCGGGTTCGCGGCGCTGCCGCTGATTGGCAACGTGGGTGCAGCGCTGGTGTGTCTGAGCATTGCCGCCGCTGGGATCCTGTCTTCGTCATCGCAGTTCTGGTCGTTGCCCACCGCCATGCTCGGCGGCATGTCGGCCGCCGCGGGCATTGCTGCAGTCAATTGCTTCGCCAATCTGGCCGGATTTTTTTCGCCGGCGATCGTCGGCTGGCTCAACGACCTCACGGGCAAGTCAACGGCCGGGCTGATGTTCATCTCTTCGGCCATCGTGCTGGGCGCCGTGCTGGTCTTTTTCGTGCCGGCCAAGGTCGTCAACCGCTGAGTCGGCGGCTGTCTCCGCCTAGGCTTTCCGTTTCATTTCAGGAACAATCATGACTTCCACATCATTGCCCCCAACCGACGCCGTGCCGCTGGCCGAGCGCGCTTACCGGATCCGCCGCAACGCCCTGCTGATGGGCGAAGTGCAGGGCCAGGGCTACATCGGGCAGGCGCTCGACATTGCCGACGTGCTGGCTGTTGCCTACTTCGGCGCCATGCGCTATCGGCCCGAAGATCCCGAATGGGAAGGCCGCGACCGCTTTCTGCTCTCCAATGGCCACTACGCGATTGCGCTCTACGCCGCGTTACTCGAAGCCGGCATCCTGCCTGCCGAGGAACTCGAGACGTATGGCAGCGACGACAGCCGCCTTCCCATGTCGGGCATGGCCAGCTACACGCCCGGCATGGAGATGTCTGGCGGCTCGCTTGGACAGGGGCTCACCATTGCGGTCGGCCGTTGCCTGGGTCTCAAGCGCAAGGGCTCGGACGCGTTCGTCTATACGCTGTTCTCGGATGGCGAGCTCGATGAGGGCGCCATCTGGGAGGGCATCCTTTCTGCCGCCCACTGGAAGCTGGACAACCTGATCGCTGTGGTGGACGTCAACAACCAGCAGGCGGACGGCCCGTCGACGCAAATCATGGCGTTCGAGCCACTGCTGCCGAAACTGGAAGCCTTTGGCTGGTTCACGCAGCGCGTGGACGGCAACGACATCGAGGCGGTCAAGGCCGCGTTCGATGCGGCGCGTACGCACAAGAGCGCGCAGCCGCGCATGATCATCTGCGACACCCGCATGGGTTGCGGTGTTCCGTTCTTGGAGCAGCGCGAAAAGAATCACTTCATCCGCGTTGACGCGCACGAATGGCAGCTTGCGCTGCAAGCACTGGAAGCCGGGAGGACCGCATGAGCAGCACCGTATTGAACAAGCCCAAGCTGAAGACCTCGGCAATGATTGCCTCGATTGCCGGGGAAGGGCAGGCAACCCGCCCGGCGCCGTTCGGCCACGCGCTGGCTGATCTGGCACGCGTCAAGTCCAATGTCGTCGGCATGACCGCAGACCTGGGCAAGTACACCGATCTGCACATCTTCGCCAAGGAATTTCCGGACCGCTACTACCAGATGGGCATGGCCGAGCAACTGCTCATGGGCGCGGCCGCCGGTCTGGCCAACGAAGGTGCGCAGCCATTTGTGACGACGTACGCGGTATTCGCAACACGTCGCGCGTATGACTTCATGCATCAGACGATTGCCGAAGACAACCTCGACGTGAAGATCGTCTGTGCGCTGCCTGGCTTGACCACCGGCTATGGGCCCAGCCATCAGGCCGCCGAAGACCTGGCCCTGATGCGTGCCATGCCGAACATGACCGTCGTCGACCCGTGCGACGCGCTGGAGATCGAGCAGATGGTGCCAGCTATTGCAGCGCACGCGGGGCCGGTCTATGCGCGTTTGCTACGCGGCAACGTTCCCGTGGTGCTCGACGAGTACGGCTATCAGTTCGAGCTGGGCAAGGCCAAGCTGCTGCGCGACGGCGCCGAAGTGCTCGTCATTTCGTCCGGCATCATGACGATGCGTGCCCTGGAAGTTGCCAAGGCGTTGCAGAGCGATGGTATTGGCGTGGGAGTGTTGCACGTGCCGACGATCAAGCCGCTGGATACCGAAACCATCCTGCGTGAGGCGCAGCGTTCGGGGCGGCTCGTAGTGGTGGCCGAGAACCACACCGTGATCGGTGGCTTGGGTGAGGCTGTCGCCGGCACCTTGATGCGTGCCGGGGTCAGCGTGCCGTTCCGGCAGGTGGGGCTGCCGGATGCGTTCCTAGACGCTGGGGCGCTCCCGACGCTACATGACCGTTACGGGATTTCCTCCGACGTTATGGCGTCGACAATCCGCGGTTGGTTGAGTTAAAAGAACGGCCTTCGCCTGCAGGAGGCGGAGGCTAAACTCCACGACCCCTCGAGTGCTACTGCTCTTGCGTGTCGCGAGCGACCGGGGAGCAGTGCGGATGTCAGGCGAATATCACGCGAAAGTTCTCTCGGTGCGCGGCGCGCGGCGTGAATCTCTCAGACACACGGCCTTATCACTGACCGCACCGTTGTTGCCGATCTTGCAAAACCGCCTTTCGATTGAAGTCCGTTCGCCGGCTCAAACCATACCTAGTCCTGCTGCGTACGTGGCACTGATCGCCACGCGCGCGGACGAAGCCCCGAGTCAGTCATCAACAGGGGGTGGATCGGTTGGAAGCCAAAGTCCGCGTGAGAGGCAGCCAAAAGCCATCAGAAAAGGCATCGAGACCGCTCGCAGCGCGCCTGCGTTCACTATGGCCCAGGCAATGGCCGGCCAGTCCTCGCTCGCTTCGAGGAGAGGGCTGCATGTGCAGAGTTATAGAGAGACGGTCGATGCCGTGACTTTGACTCCGTAAATGCTGGAGGCCTTCATAGTGGGGGATCGCAGGTTTGCGCACGGGAGCGGTGATGATAATGGGATTGCCCCTCGAACGAGGATCCTAGAGAGCGGCGGGAATAGACGTTGAACGCAAAGCAACAGTCGAAGATGGCATGGAGAACCAGCGGTTCGCCATGCCATGTTCTGACCGGTGACCCGTCAGAATTTGTGCCGGAGGCCAACCGTGGCCTCAAACACAGAATTGCGCCCGCTGACAGGCAGCGTGAATCCCGGCGTACCAGCCAGCGTTGTCCATGCGCCTGTAAGGTGTGTGTAGTCCACGCCTGCATACACATCGGTGCGCTTGCTCAGGCTGTAGTCCAGCAGCGGGCCACCGGTAATACGCGTACCGCTTTGTCCGGCATGCTTGAGCCGGTCCACATATACAGGTAGTTTGAGCTCAAGCGCTGGCGTGAGCGGATAGCTCACCGCCACCGAGAACGAATCGTTCCGATAGCCCACCGGGTAGACGTTGCTGTAGATGTAGGACGCATACAGCTTGCTCGCCCCCAACTTGTACGTGGCACCGATGGTGAACACCTTCTGCGTGCTGTCCGGAATCGTGATGCCGAAATACGTGCTGCCGTAGGCGGTTGTTGCCGGCGTCAGCCCCCCGATATTGTTGATGATCTGGAAAGCGGCCCCGACGCTGAGCGGCCCATTGTCATACGACGCCGCCACGGCCGGCGACGAATTGTGCTTGGTGTCGCCCGCTGTTTCGCCAAAGGTGTAGGCGCCCTTGACGGTGAAGCCGCCAAAGCTCGGCGAGGTATAGCGCATGGTGTTGTCCAGTCGGCCGCCACCGGTCAGCCCGGCACCTTGGAAGCCCACGGTGCCGACATAGTTCGACAGCGCGTAGATGTCGTGCGTATACGCCATCTCGTGGACCAGCGTGTACTGGCGACCCAACGCAATCTCACCATAGGTCTGCGAAGAGAGCCCCACGACCGCGGTGCGGCCGAACAGGCGTGCGGTGCCGGACGGGGTGGATTGCTGCGTGGAGCCCGTGCCTGGCGTGAAGCCGGACTCGAGCTGGAAGAACGCCTTGTTGCCGCCGCCCAGGTCTTCGTTGCCCATCAGACCCCAACGGCTACCGGACAGCAAGCCGCCATTGCCCATGCCGATCTTGCTGTTGCCCGCGGCATTCTGGTGTGTGTTGTAGCGGATGCCGACATCGATGAGGCCATACAGCGTGACGCTGCTCTGCGCATGCGCCGCGGCAGAGATGGTTCCCAGGACGGCGACCGTCGTAAGCGATCTTTTCATTGTGGCTCCCTTTCAGTGTGCAGGTTGACTTCGTGTTGATGCTCAGTCGCCGGACGCACGAGTCCCCTCTCAGCCGCCTTGCAAGAAGGGTGGCTGCGATGCGCGTTTGTCTGGCCAATTGGGTGGTTGCTATTGCTGACGTGCGCGTCGGGATCGGCTCAATCCAGAACGCGCGCGATGAGCGATGTCAGCGCAGCGAAGGTTTTGACGAAAGAACGACGGGCCGCAAAGATTGAAGAGCAAGCAGCGGTCTTTATGGAGATTAGACGCCCGCATGCTTTTCTAACCAAGACGACTTACCTATGGGGCGATAGTCTCCGGCTGATGTCTGCGCGGTGGCCGTGCTCCATACTCATTCCTCCATGGCCTTGCCCATGTCTTCGACGATCTTCTTCGCATCGCCGAACACCATCATGGTCTTGTCCAGGTAGAACAGCTCGTTATCCAGCCCCGCATAACCGGACGCCATCGAGCGCTTGTTCACGATGATCGTCTTCGCTTTGTAGGCCTCCAGGATCGGCATGCCATAGATCGGACTGCCTTTCTGCTGGGCTGCGGGGTTCACCACGTCATTGGCGCCAAGCACGATCGCCACGTCGGCCTGGCCGAACTCGCTGTTGATGTCTTCCATCTCGAACACCTGGTCGTAGGGCACCTCGGCTTCGGCCAGCAGCACATTCATATGGCCGGGCATGCGGCCCGCCACGGGGTGGATGGCGTACTTCACGTTGATGCCTTTGTGCGTGAGCTTCTCGGCCAGCTCCTTCACTGCGTGCTGGGCGCGGGCAACTGCCAGGCCGTAGCCCGGCACGATCACCACCGTCTCGGCGTTGCCGAGGATGAAGGCTGCATCGTCCGCGCTGCCGCTCTTGACACTGCGTTGCTGGGCAGTGCCAGCTTGCACATCGCCTGTTTCGCCGCCGAAACCGCCCAGGATCACGTTGAAGAACGAGCGGTTCATCGCCTTGCACATGATGTAGCTCAGGATCGCGCCCGAGCTGCCAACCAGTGAGCCGGCGATGATCAGCATGCTGTTGTTCAGGCTGAAGCCGATGCCTGCCGCTGCCCAACCCGAATAGCTGTTGAGCATTGACACGACGACCGGCATGTCGGCTCCACCGATCGGGATGATGATCAGCACGCCCATCACGAAGGCCAGGACCAGCATCGCACCGAAGGCCGGCCAGCTTTCCGTGGCCATGAATACGACGCCCAGACCAATGGTCGCCAAACCAAGCACGAGGTTCAGCAGATGCTGGCCCGCGAACCGCACGGGCGCCCCCTGGAACAGCCGGAACTTGTATCGGCCCGACAGCTTGCCGAAGGCAATGACCGAACCCGAGAACGTGATTGCGCCAATCGCCGCACCGAGGAAGAGTTCCAGCCGGTTACCGGTTGGGATGGACGCATCCTTGGCCGCAATGCCGAACGCATATGGCTCGCCCACCGCCGCCATGGCAATGAACACCGCCGCAAGCCCGATCATGCTGTGCATGAAGGCCACCAACTCGGGCATCTTGGTCATCTCGACACGGTTGGCCATGAAGGCACCCACGCCGCCGCCGATCACCAGTCCGAGCAGCACATAGCCGAGGCCGAGCGCATTGCCGTCGGCAAGCTTGAGGATCAATGCGGCAGTGGTGAGCACGGCAATCGTCATGCCGGCCATGCCGAACCGGTTGCCGCGAATCGACGTGGTCGGATGGCTCAGGCCCTTGAGCGCCTGGATGAACAACACACTGGCCACCAGGTACAGCAGGGTCACCACGTCCAGGCTGATGAAATGCAGATTCACTTGGCACCCCCGCTTGCGACCGCAGGCTTCTTGTCCTTCTTCTTGAACATCTCCAGCATCCGGCGCGTAACCAGAAAGCCGCCAAAGACGTTGACCGCTGCTAGCGCCACCGCCAGCACGCCGATGATCTTGCCCGGCACCGTCTCGGTCAGCGCCGCGGCCAGCATGGCCCCGACGATCACGATGGCGGAAATGGCGTTGGTGACGGCCATCAGCGGCGTGTGCAGCGCCGGCGTGACGTTCCACACGACGTGGTAGCCGACATACACGGCCAACACGAACGTGGTGAGACTGACAATGGTGTGCGAGACCACTTCCATGATGTTTCTCCTCAGGTTCTCAGTACCGCGCCGCCCCGGGTCACCAGGCAGGCGGCGACGATGTCGTCGCTTTCATCGATGGCGAGCGCGCCGTCCTTGTCCACGATCAGCTTCAGGAACTCCAGCACGTTGCGTGCGTACAGGGCCGATGCATCCGCGGCCACGAGGCCGGGCAGGTTGGTCTCGCCCACGATGGACACACCATGCTTGACGACCGTCCTGCCTGCTTCGGTCAGTGTGCAATTGCCGCTCACACCGTCTGCACTCTTGCCGGCGGCGATGTCGACGATCACTGAGCCCGGCTTCATGGCTTGGACCATCTCTTCGGTAACGAGGACGGGCGCAGCCCGGCCCGGGATCAGCGCGGTGGAGATCACGATGTCGGCCTGCGCCACGCGTTTGGCCACTTCCACTTTCTGCCGTGCGAGCCATGATGCCGGCATGGGCCGGGCATAGCCGCCCACGCCTTCGGCGGCTTCGCGTTCTTCGTCCGTCTCGCAGGGCACATCGATGAACTTCGCACCCAGCGATTCGACCTGCTCCTTGACGGCGGGGCGCACGTCCGTGGCCTCGACCACGGCGCCCAGGCGCTTGGCCGTGGCGATGGCCTGCAAGCCCGCCACCCCTACGCCCAGGATGACGATGCGTGCGGCCTTCACGGTGCCCGCCGCTGTCATCAGCATCGGAAAGAAACGCTGGTAGCGGTCCGAGGCCATCATGACGGCCTTGTAGCCCGCGACGTTGGCCTGCGAAGAGAGCACGTCCATGCTCTGTGCCCGCGTGGTGCGTGGTGCGGCTTCCAGCGCGAAGCCGGTCAGGCCAGCTTGCGCCAGGCGCGTGAGGCTGGCCTTGTCATACGGGTCCAGCATGCCGACCAGCGCAGCGCCCGGCCGCATCTGCGCCAGGCCTTCCGGCGCGGGCTGCCGCACGGTCAGCACGAGATCGGCGCCGAACGCACCGGCCGCATCGATCATTTCGCAGCCGGCGGCCTCATACGCCTGATCTGGGATCGATGCGCGCCAGCCTGCGCTCTTCTGCACGCGCAGCACGTGGCCCTGCGCCTTGAGTTTCTTTGCCGTCTCCGGCGTTAGGGCGACACGCGTCTCGCCCTCCGCGGTTTGCAGCGGAATGCCTATCAACATCTGAGTCTCCAGGGAAATCGGCTCAGGACGTTGGCCGGTGCCGGCGCGTCCTGCTCATGCTCATTGGCTCATTGAAAATCCAGCAGGACTTTCATCGCTTGTGTCCGATCGCCTGCTAGGGCGAACCCATGAGCCGCATTGCGGTACGGCACGGTGGCGGAAATCAGCGGCTTGACGTCGACCAGTCCCTTGTTGAGTAGCTCCACGGCCATGGCGAACTCCTCATGGAAGCGGAATGCCCCGCGCAACTCAAGCTCCTTGGCAACGATGGCGTTGATGGGTAGCGTCAGCTCGCCGCCCAGGCCCACCTGCACGATGATGCCGCGCGGGCGCAGCGCCTCGATGGCGCCACGCAGCGCGCGCTCGTTGCCACTGGCCTCGAACAGCACGTCGATCTGTCCCTTGTCGGTGGTGTAGGGCTTGAGACCGTCGGGCTGTTCTGTCATGTTGATGGTCACGTCGGCGCCCACCTTGCGGGCGGCCCGCAGCGGATACGCACCCATGTCCGTGACGATGATCTCGGCCGCGCCCGCGCGCCGTGCCGCTACGACGATCAAGGCGCCGATGGGCCCGCAGCCCGTCACCAGCACACGCTTGCCCAGCAGCGGCCCGGCGCGGCGCACGGCGTGCAGCGCCACCGATAACGGCTCAGCCATCGCGCCCTCCTGATCGCTCACGCTGTCGGCCAGGCGGTGGGCCTGGCTTTCGTCGATGACGATCTCTCGGCGGAACGCACCCTGAATATGGGGCGTGCGCATCGCGCTGCCGTAGTAGCGCATGTCTAGACAATGGTTTTGCAGGCCTTGCTGGCAGTACTCGCACTGGCCGCAGGGCCGGCTCGGGCTGACGGCAATGCGGTCGCCCGTGGCGTGCCGGCGCACCTCTTGGCCGATTTCTTCAACGCGGCCTGCGATCTCGTGGCCAAGCACCATTGGCTCGGTCACGCGCACGGTGCCGAAGCCGCCGTGGTTGTAGTAATGCAGGTCCGAGCCGCAGATGCCGCCATAGCGCACATGCACGCGCATCTGGTTCGGCAGCACCTCGGGGGTGACAACGTCTTCAATGCGCAGGTCGTTGGCGGCGTGGATGACGAGTGCGTCCATGATGAGGTTCCAATGGGTTACAGGGTGGCGGTCACGCCGCCGTCAACGTAGAGGATGTGGCCGTTGACGAAGTCGGAGGCCTTGCTGGCAAGAAAGATGGCCGCACCGACGAGGTCTTCAACGTCGCCCCAGCGGCGCGATGGTGTGCGACCTACGAGCCACGCGGTGAACTCGGGGTTGTCCACCAGCGCCTGGGTCAGCTCCGTCTTGAAATAGCCCGGGCCCAGACCGTTGACCTGGATCCCGTATTGGCCCCAGTCGATCGCCATACCTTTGGTGAGCATCTTCACAGCGCCCTTGCTTGCGGTGTAGGGCGCAATGCCGGGGCGCCCCAGTTCGCTCTGCACCGAACAGATGTTGATGATCTTGCCGCGCTCGCGCGGGATCATGTGGCGGGCCACAGCCTGTCCGACGAGGAAAACGCTGTCGACGTTGGTTTTCATCAGCTCGTGCCACTGCGCTGTCTCAAATTGCTCCAGTGGCGCGCGACGCTGCATGCCGGCGTTGTTGACCAGGATGTCGATGGCGCCGAGCTCAGCCTCCACCCAAGCCACGCCTTCGGCCACGGCCTGGCTGTCGGTCACATCGAAGGCGGCGGTGTGGACGTCGGCACCTTGTGCGCGCAGGCTGTCGGCGGCCCGTGCGAGCTTTTCCTGCCCACGGGCATTCAGGACGACACGGGCGCCGGCACGAGCCAAGCCGCCGGCCAGTGCAAGCCCGATACCGCTGCTGGCACCGGTGATTAAGGCTGTGCGGCCGGTCAGGTCAAACATGTTCAGATTGGGATGCGTCATTGTCGTGTCTCGAGGTGTTTTCATCGATCCAGCGCAGCACCTGCTGGACCTGTGTATCGACCGGCAGGTCCGCCGGAATTTGGAGCACATCCGGCTCGTCCGCCGGCGCTTCAAGGACGGCGAACTGGCTCAGCACCAGGCTGGGCGGAAACATGTGGTCCGTGCGAGAGGCCACCCGTGCAATGGCGTCGGAGAGCGTGATGTCGACGTATACGATGCGCAGCTGCGGTACGGCGGCTCGCAACTGCTCCCGGTAACTTCGCTTAAGCGCCGAGCAGGCGAGCACGGCGTGGCCCGGTGCTGAGGCCAGCATGGTGGCGAGCATTGCCAGCCACGGCTCACGGTCGGCGTTCTGCAGTGGGATGCCTTGTCGCATCTTGGCCTGGCTGGCTTCGGAATGATGGTCGTCGCCTTCAATGCAGTGCGCCCCCAGCGCTTGTGCCACGCGTGCGGCCAGCGTGGATTTTCCGCAGCCGGCCACGCCCATTACCAGTACCTTGTGGTTCTGCATGGCGGGCCTATCGCTGTAGCACCTGGGGGTTGACGGGCGTCGGCGGCTGACCGGCCTGCGGCCCGCAGCCGAGCGCGGCGATCAGGTTGTCGACGGTCAGTGCGGCCATGGCCCAGCGCGTATTGACTGACGCGCTGCCGATATGCGGCGTCAGCACGATGTTGTCGAGTGCCAGCAGGTCCGGATGAATGCGCGGCTCGCCTTCAAACACATCGAGCCCGGCCGCCGCGATGGTGCCCTGGCGCAGCGCCTGCGCCAAGGCTTCGTCGTCGACGATGCCGCCGCGCGCGATGTTGGTGAGGGTGGCGGTCGGTTTCATCTTCGCCAGTTCGGCGGCGCCGATCGTGTGATGAGCCCCGGGGGAATAGGGCAGCACCAGGATGAGGTGATCGCACTCCCGCAGTAGCGTGTCCTTGTCGACGTAACGGGCATGCGCGCGGGCTTCGGTTTCGGCATCCAGCGGCGAGCGGTTGTGGTAGAGGACCTGCATCTCGAACCCCAGTGCGGCACGCCGGGCAATTGCCTGGCCGATGCGGCCCATGCCGAGAATGCCCAGCGTGGCGCCGTAGATGTCGCCGCCGAGCATCTGGTTGTAGATGCCCGTCTTCTGCCATTCGCCGCGCCGGACGAAGCGTTCAGATTCCGTGATTCGCCGCGCGGTGGCGAGCATCAGCGCGAAGCCGAAATCCGCCGTGGTCTGGGTGAGCACGTCGGGCGTGTTGGTCACCACCACGCCCCGCGCAGTGCAGGCGGCCACGTCGACATTGTTGTAGCCCACGCCCACGTTGCACACCGCCTTGAGCTGGGGGCATGCGTCGAGCAGCGCCGCATCAATGCGCTCGCTGCCCGTGCTCATCACGCCTTGCTTGCCTTGCAGCCGCTCGATCAGCCCCGACGGGCTCAGGACCGTGTCCGAGGGGTTGTCGGTTACTTCGAAGTACTCGCGCAGTCGGTTGGCAATATCGGGAAACGTGGCCCTGGTGACAAGAACGGAGGAACGCATGCAGGTCTCCAAAGTGGGATTCGGTGGTGTCGCGCAGAAGAGAAGACGCTTGTGGGGTCAGTTATTGCAGCGCGCTTCCAGCGCATCGATGAAGCTGCGATCCCAGCGGTCTTCCTTCATGGCGCGAATCGTCTCGGCTTCGGTGGCGAGTACGGCGCGCGCCTTGTCGATCAGCAGCGGCACATCGTCGGGCGGGATCGCGAGCAGGCCGTCCTGGTCTCCGACGATGACGTCGCCGGGGTTCACGACCATCCCGCCCACCGACACCGGCACGTTGATCTCGCCAGGGCCGTCCTTGTACGGGCCGCGGTGCGTCACGCCGCGCGCGTAGACCGGGAACTCGCGCTCGCGCAGCTCGGCTACGTCGCGCACCGCACCGTCGATCACCACGCCGACCACACCGATGCGCGCGGCGTAGTAGGTCAGGATGCCGCCGACCACGGCGTTCTGCAGGTCGCCACCGGCATCGATCACGAGCACATCGCCGGGCCGGCAGAACTCCAGCGCACGCAGGTAGGTCAGGTTGTCGCCGCCGCGGGAACGTGCTGTGACGGCCGTGCCGGCCATCGTTGTCGCGACCGGCTTGTGATAGGGGTGCAGGCTGCCGGTGCCTGTGTTGCGGTGCATGTTGTCGCTGATAGCGGCAACGGGCAGCTCGCGTAGGGCGGCAACCAGCGTGGCGTCCAGTTGAGGGAAGGACGGGATCTTGCGAATGGCCTTGTAGGTGCTCATCGATGTCTCGTGTGTCTTAGGACTCAGTGCTTAGTACTCAGGACAGGGCAAGCACCGCACGCTCGATGCGTTGGCAGCCCTCTTCAAGGGTTTCGAGCGAGGTGGCGATCGACATGCGGAAGTACGGCGACAGGCCATAGGCCGTACCGGCGACGACGGCCACGCCCTCGCGCTCGAGCAGGTACATGACGACATCGCCGTCGGTATCGAGCGTCTTGCCGTCGGGCGTGGTCTTGCCGATTAGGCCAGCGCAGTTCACATAGAGATAGAACGCCCCGTCCGGTGCGTTGCACGAGAGGCCGGGGATTGCATTGATGCGGGCTAGCGTCGCGTCGCGGCGCTGCTTGTAGATGGCCACGCTCTCGGCAACGAAGCTCTGGTCGCCGTTCAGGGCCGCTGCCGCTGCCGCCTGGCTGACCGAGCAGCAGTTACCGGCCGATTGCGAGAGGAACGTATCGAGCGCCTGGATCAGGTCGCGCGGGCCGGCTATCCAGCCGATGCGCCAGCCAGTCATGGCGTAGGTCTTGGACACGCCGTTGATGACCAGCGTGCGCTCGCGCAGTTCGGGCGCTGCATTGAGTAGGTGCGGCGTGCGTTGTGCATCGAAGCGGATGTGCTCGTAGATGTCATCCGTCATGACGACCACCTCGGGATGGCGAGCCAGCACGTCGGCAAGCGCCCGGTATTCGGCCAGCGTGTAACTCGCGCCTGTCGGGTTGCTAGGCGAATTGAGTAGCAGCCACCGGGTACGCGGGGTGATGGCGGCTTCCAGTTGGGCCGCTGTCAGCTTGAACCCCTGCACCTCGGGACAGGGCAGCGTGACGGGCGTGCCGTCGCAGGCAAGCACCATGTCGGGGTACGACACCCAATATGGGGCAGGGATCAGCACCTCGTCTCCGGCTTCGAGCGTGACCGCCAGCGCGCTGTAGATCGCGCTCTTCGCGCCGTTGGTGGCGATGACTTCGTTCAGTGCGTAGTGCAGGTCATTCTCGCGCGCCATCTTGTCGACGATGGCTTGGCGCAGTTCCACTGTGCCCGCCATTAGCGTGTAGCGTGTCGCGCCTTTTTCGATGGCCTGTGCGGCCGCTTGGCGGATGTGCGCCGGCGTGTCGAAGTCGGGCTCGCCGACCACGAGGTTCACGATGGACTTGCCCTGGCGGCGCAATTCGTTCGCACGATCGGCGGCGGACGTGCTTGGCGATGGCTTGATGCGGCGGACGCGGGCGGCAATGCGGGACGTGGTCACGAGGGTCCTTGCTGCGTTGATCGTTGAGGGGAGGTATGGCGCAACCTTAGACGCCGCCGCGAATGAAGACCAAGACGACTCGAGTATGTCTAGATAGGAAACACCTATAGGTATGGAACTTGCACTGGGCATAAGCTTTTGCATGAGGAGCACGGGCGGCCCACGCCCCGGGGATAGGAGAACACTTGAACTTCAGACGATTGCGGTACTTCGTAAAGATTGTCGATGTCGGCAGCGTCACGCAGGCGGCCGATCTGCTGCATGTTGCGCAGCCGTCGCTGAGCCAGCAGATGGCTACGCTCGAAGGCGAGGTGCGTCAGCAATTGCTGCTGCGCACCAAGCAAGGCGTGGTGCCGACCGAGGCGGGCAAGGTGCTGTACCGGCATGCCCAGGCAATCTTGCGCCAGGTGGATCAGGCCAAGGTCGAGATGAAGGCCGCAGGGCAGGGCTTGTCGGGCGCGGTCTCGGTTGGGCTGGCACCAGGCACTGCAGCGTCGGCGCTTGCGCTGCCGTTGCTTCGCGCCGTGCGTGCGCGGCACCCGGGGATCGTGCTGTACCTGAACGAGACCTACGGCAGCACGCTGTCCGAACTGATCATGAACGGGCGCATGGACATGGCAGTGCTGTATGGCGGCAAGACCGTAGTGCATGGCCTCTCGTTCCTTCCGCTGCTGCGCGAGCAGCTCTACGTGGTCGGTCCAAGCAGCATGCCGGCGCCCCCGGAGGAGGTGCCGCTGGCGATGCTCGGCGAGATCGACCTATACCTGGCACGCCCTTACAACGTCGTGCGCCGGCTGGTCGACGAGGCGTTCGGCGCCATCGGCATGGCGCCAAAGGTGTCGGCGGAGATTGAATCGGCTGGCACGCTTAAGGCCATCGTCGCCGATGGCCTGGGCGCGACCATCCTGCCCGCTTCGATGGCCAAGGAGGTGGCAATGTCGTGTGACGCGTGGCAGCGCCGCATCATCGATCCCGTGATCGAAGCGCCGCTGGCGTTGTGCCAGTCGGGGCATCAGCCGCTGTCCGAGCCTGCCCAGGCCATCAAGGAAATCCTGCTCGAGCTGGTGGCCGGGCTGACGGGCAACCTCCTGCCGTCTGACGTGGCGGAGCACCACGAGGCGTCATAAGCCGCGCCTATCGGGGCAAAGACAAACCGTCTTGGTACAGAGCGGCCGAGGTCGATACTGTGTCCACAACAGCATCTTGTGGACAAACATGGACCTCTCGCAGATCAAGCAGCTCATCGACGCCATGGCGTCTTCGGACCTTGCCGAGATGAGCTTCAGCCATGAGGGGTGGGTCTTGAGGCTCGTGCGGCGCCCGTCCGCTGGGCAGGGCGGGTGCGCTTCGCCGACGAGTGCGCCGCCAGTCCCCGCGGCCGCGGCTGCCGTCCAGCCTTCCTCTGGTCCACAGCCGATTGACGCCGCACCGCAGCCGCGCGAACTGTTGGCTCCGCTGTTCGGAATCGCGCATCTGCGGCCTGCACCGGGCGAGCCCGTTTTCGTGCAGCCGGGCCAGACAGTCCAGGCTGGCCAGACCTTGTGCGTGATTGAAGCAATGAAGGTCTTCAACGCGGTCGTCGCGGAAAGCGACGGCACGGTGGAGGCCGTGTTGGTGGAGTCCGGCTCAGAAGTCGAGGCCGGACAACCCTTGATTCGATTCGCGTGAGGCACAGGGGGCCACCATGTTCGACACCGTACTGATTGCCAATCGCGGAGAAATCGCCCTGCGCATCCAGCGCGCCTGTCGCGGGCTCGGCCTGCGCACGGTGGCTGTGTATTCGGAAGCCGATCGTGACGCCGTTTATGTGCGCCTGGCTGACCAGGCACTCTGCATTGGTCCGGCGTCAGCCGCCGCCAGTTATCTGAATCAAGCGGCGCTGCTTGCGGCAGCGCGCGTGAGCGGTGCGCAGGCCGTTCATCCCGGCTATGGATTCCTCTCGGAAAACGCGGGCTTTGTGGAGCGAGTGACCGAGGCCGGCCTGACCTTCATCGGCCCCAGCGCCGAGTGCATCCGCACGATGGGCGACAAGGTGAGCGCCAAGCGCGCCATGCGCGAAGCTGGTGTGCCGTGCGTGCCGGGGCCGGATACGTCCTTGCCCGACGATTCCGCAGAGGTGCTGGCGATCGCGCGCGAGATCGGCTTTCCGGTGATCGTCAAGGCGGCGGGTGGGGGCGGCGGGCGCGGCATGCGTGTGGTGCACGAAGCCTCCGCGTTGGCGGATGCGCTGGCGCTGACGCGTGAGGAAGCGCGGCGCGCATTCGGCAACCCGGAGGTCTATATCGAGAAGTTCCTGACGCACCCGCGCCACGTGGAAATCCAGGTGCTGGCCGATCGCTACGGCCACGCCGTGTGGCTGGGCAGCCGTGATTGCTCGCTGCAACGCCGACACCAGAAGGTGTTGGAGGAAGCACCGGCGCCAGGTATTGACCCGGCGCTGATCGCCGAGGTTGGGGAACGCTGCGCGGCAGCGTGCCGGCAGATCGGCTACTGCGGCGTGGGCACCTTCGAGTTTCTGTACGAGAACGGCGCGTTCTACTTCATCGAGATGAATACCCGCCTCCAGGTCGAGCACCCGGTGACCGAGATGACCTCGGGCATCGATATCGTTCAGCAGCAGATTCGCGTGGCACGTGGTGAGCCGCTCACGCTACGGCAGAGCGACATCGCTTGCCAGGGCCATGCGCTGGAGTGCCGTATCAATGCGGAGCACCCGGACACGTTCATCCCTTCGCCCGGCGTCATCACCGGCCTGCAGTTGCCCGGGGGCTATGGCGTACGCGTGGATACGCACGCTGGTGCCGGCTACCGTGTGCCATCGCATTACGACTCGATGATCGCCAAGCTCATCGTGCATGGCGCCACCCGCGAGGACGCGTTGCAGCGCATGCGCCTGGCGCTGGACGAGCTGCAGGTGGACGGCATCGCCACCAATCTGCCGCTGCATCGCGAGATCGTTCGGGACGCCGATTTTGAAACGGGTGGGGTCGATATCCATCACCTGGAACGCTGGCTGCGTGCACGCGCGGAGTCGCGTAAAGAAGCCGCGTAACGAGACATGTTGAACCATGGCAAGCATGACCACCGAGACGGAAATTATCAGCCTGCTGGGCACGACGGCGTTGCTGTTCGATGTGCCGGGCGAGATGAACCTGTTGACTCAGCAGCGGCTGTGGTCGCTCGCGCTGGAGGTCGAGTCCTGGCCTGAAGTGCGCGAAGCCGTGCCCGGCATGAATAACCTGATGCTGACCTTCATGCGGCCGCCATTGGAGTTGGCGCCGATCGAGACGCGCCTGCGCGAGGCCTGGCGCGACGCAACGCCGCTGTCGCGCGAAGGTCGGCTTGTCGAGTTGCCGGTCGTCTACGGCGGCGATTTCGGCCCGCATATGGCCGATGTCGTGAGCCATACCGGCTTGTCGGTGGACGAGATCGTTGCGCTGCACAGTGCGCCGGACTATCACGTCTACGCTCTGGGCAGCCACCCCGGTTACTGCTATCTGGGCGGCATGGACCCGCGCATTGCTACGCCGAGGCGCAAGGTGCCGGTGCTGAGTATTCCTGGCGGTGCGGTGTCGATCGGAGGGTCGCAGACCGGCGTGTCCGCCTCCGATGGCCCGAGCGGGTGGAACACGATCGGCAGTTCCGAGATGTGTTTCTTTGATCCGAAGAAAAACCCGCCTGCATTGCTGCAGCCCGGAGATGTGCTGCGCTTCCGTGTCGAGAAGGTGATTCGATGATTGAGGTCCTTTCGGCCAGCGCACTGGCCACGGTGCAGGATCTGGGGCGTATGGGGGCGCTGCGTTGGGGGGTTGGAGTTTCCGGCGCGATGGACACCCTCGCGCTGGCGGCGGGCAACCTGCTGCTGGGCAACGACGAAGGCGCTGCCGGCATTGAAGTGCAGGTGTTCCCGTTCCAGGTGCGGTTTACGCAGGACTGCCGTTTTGCGCTGACCGGCGCGGACTGCGGTGCGCGGCTTGACGACCGGCCGCTGCTTCCGTGGTGGGTGCACGAGGCCCGAGCCGGACAGACGCTACGCCTGACCGTGCCGCAACGTGGCCCGGTGCCCGCCTGCCGCGCGTATTTGTGCTTGGCGGGTGGCGTGGATGTACCGCTGGCGCTTGGCTCCCGTAGTACGCAGCTGCGCGGGGCGTTTGGCGGTCTTGATGGACGCGCGCTGAAGCGTGGCGACGTGCTGCGAGCCGGTTCCCCCGGACTCGATAACGGGGCAGGAAGCGGCGAGGCGAGCGCCGGTATCGGTCTGGTGCCGCCGGCCTTGGGCCTGCCGCTGCAGGTGGACGGGTTGCCGGCGATGCGTGTGCTGCCCGCAGCGGAGTACGAGCGCTACACCGAGACATCGCAGCAGAGCTTCTGGTCGGAGCCGTGGAAAGTCACCCCGCAGAGCGATCGCTACGGTTTTCGGCTGGCCGGCCCGACGTTGACGCCGCTGCAGCCGTTCGAAATGCGCTCGCACGGCATCGTGCCCGGCGTGATCCAGGTACCTCCCAGCGGGCAACCCATCGTGCAGATGCGCGAGGCCCAGCCGTCGGGCGGCTACCCGAAGATCGGGACCGTGATCGAAGCAGACCTGTGGCGGCTCGGCCAGGCGCCGATCGGCAGCCAGGTGCGCTTTATCGAAACCACGTGGGATGAGGCTGTTGCCGCGCTGGCCGAAGTCGAGGCATGGCTGGCGGACGTGCGGCGCTTGATCGGCCTGCACGCCACGGCAGGAGGACGTTGAGATGGAGATCAAACACATTCGGCAGATCTGTACGTGGCTCGCCGAGACCGATATCACGGAGTTCGAGCTGCAAGGGCCGGGCATCCGCCTTGCATTGCGCAACGAGCGTATGGTCACGCCGCAGATGGGGCTGCAGCCAGCGCCAGCCGTATCCTCAGCCTCCACTGTGGACGTCTCGCCTGAAATCGTGCGCGCAGGTTCCGTCGGCGTATTCCGCCTTCAGCACCCGCAGCAGACGGCGCCGCTTGCAACGGTGGGGATGGCAGTTCAGGCGTCGCAGCCCTTGGGGTTGCTGCAGATTGGTTCGTTGCTGCTGCCTGTGACGGCGCCGTGCGAGGCGATCGTGCAGGACATGCCGGTGCCCGACGGCACCGTCGTGGGCTGGGGCACGCCGCTCGTCGTGCTCACCACACATTGATCGGGGAGCGACATGGAAATCGATCTCAATGCAGATTTGGGCGAGGGCTTTGGCCCGTGGCGCATGGGTGACGACGAGGCAATGATGTCGCTGATCTCGTCGGCCAACATTGCCTGCGGGTTCCATGCCGGCGACCCGCTGATCATGGACCGCACCGTTCGCACGGCGATCGAGAGCGGCGTGGACGTGGGGGCGCACGTGGGCTTTCCGGACAGACAGGGGTTCGGGCGGCGGCTCATGCATGTCGAGATTCCCGATCTCACGGCAATGGTGACGTACCAGCTCGGTGCCTTGGCAGGCATTGCTCGCGCACAGGGCCGCCGGATGACCCACATGAGCTTTCATGGTGCGCTCGGTAACCGGGCGGCAGCGGATCCTGCTTGGGCGACGCCGCTGCTGAAGGCGATTGCTGCATTCGATCCAAATATCATCATCAGCACCTCACCCAGTCGCGCGATTGAAGGGGCGGCCGCCGAATTCGGCCTGCCCGTCGGCGTCAGCTTTCTTGCGGACCGTGCCTATGACGACGAAGGCCTGCTCGTCAGCCGGGGGCTGCCCGGTGCCGTGATCCACGATGAAGCGCAGGTGCTCGCGCGCGTGCGGCGCCTGCTGACGGAGGGCACGATCGAGACGCACGCGGGCAACGTCCTCGCACTGCAGCCGCGCTCGATTCTCGTGCATGGGGATACCCCTGGCGCCGTGGCGCTGACCCGGCGTCTGCGGGCGCAGATCGAATCACTCGGCGGGCGTATCGTCCCGATCTCGCAGCAACTCGGGTTCTCCACCGCGCTGTAGGTCCCGGGATAAGGGTTACCCCGACATAAGACAGGCCTATCACGCCAAAGACATTCCGTCTTGGCGCGCAAAGCTGGTGATCGATACATTGAAAGCACGTTATTGCACAGGACAACCATGTCATTCGCAGACTACAAAACCGCTCTGGTCACTGGCGCCTCTTCGGGAATCGGTGCTGCCGTTGTCGAACGCTTGAGCCGCGAAGGCGTGCAAGTCCACGCCCTGGCGCGCAGCGCAGACGCGCTGGCCAAGCTCGCTGAGCGCACCGGGTGCATTGCGCACGCCATCGACGTGACAGACCTGGACGGCATCACGGCGCTTACGAGCGAGCACGCGTTCGACATCCTCGTCAACAACGCCGGGGTGGATCGCCCCGGATCGCTGCTCAAGGCGGATGCGCAGGGGATTGATCTGCTGGTGGACGTCAACCTGCGCGCGGTGCTGCATCTCTGCCGGCTCGTGCTGCCGGGCATGGTGGCGCGCGACCGGGGCCACATCGTCAACATCAGCTCGATTGCTGGTGCGTACAATTTTGGCGGCAACTCCACGTACCACGCCACTAAGGCGGCCATCCACATGCTGTCGCGCCAACTGCGCATCGATGCCTACGGCAAGCACGTGCGCGTGACCGAAATCTGCCCTGGGCGCGTGGCCACCGATATCTTTGCTCACGTACACGGCGACAGCGCAGACACCTACGAGCGCTTCGTCAAAGGCTTCGAGTTGCCGCAGGCCACCGACATTGCCGAGGCCATTGCGTTTGCCATTGCTGCGCCCATCGCCGTCAACATCGGGCATATGGAGATCACTCCGACGCTGCAGGTGCCCGGCGGGCTTTCCACGATGCGTCCGGAACCATCGCAAGACTGACGAGGCCGATCATGCAAGGCTTTGATCTGATGGTGATCCTGAAGAACCCCGAGTTCAGCAAGATGCTGATCGAGGGGGTCTGGATGACGCTGGTGATCGCCGGCAGTTCATGGGCACTCGCCATGTTGCTGGCCTTCGTGCTGCTGGGCATCCGGATGGTGCGCAACCCACTGGCCGAGCGTTTTGTCGAGGCGTATGTCTCGTATCACTGCAACGTGCCGACGCTGGTGCAGCTGATGTTCTGGTACTTCGGCATCTCGACGCTGTTCCCGCTGCCGATGCTCGACTGGTTGGCCGACCATCACTCCGAGGCCGTATTTTCGGTCGTGGCGCTGGGCCTGTGCCAGGCGGCTTACTTCAGCGAAGATCTGCGCTCGGGCCTACGTGCGATTCCACCGGGTCAGGAAGAGGCGGCCCGCGCGCTGGGCAACAGCTTCATCGGCACCCTGCGCTACGTGCTCATGCCGCAGGCGGTGCGCAATGCGCTGCCGGCACTGATCAACCACAGCGTCTCGCTGTTCAAGAACAGTAGTCTGGCGATGGCGATCGGTGTCACGGAACTGACCCACGCCGTCAAGGAGATCGAGAACACGAGCTTCCGCGCCTTCGAGTCGTACTTGCTGGCGACGGTCATGTACTTGGGCTTTTCGCTCGTCATCATGGCGGTGGGCGCTGCATTGGCTCGTCGCTTCCGTGTCGCGACGGGGAGATAAGCCATGATGGATGTGATCGATATCGTCCGTGACAACTGGCTGTTGTTGCTGGTTGGGCAGTATCCGAATGGCCCGTTGGGCGGCATTGCGTGCACGTTGATCCTGTCGGTGCTCGGTATCGGGCTCGCGTTTCCTCTGAGCGTGCTTCTGGCCCTGGCGCGGCTGTCGCCCTGGCGCCCGCTGCATGCATCGGTGACCGCGCTGGTGTATGTGGTCCGTGGCGTGCCGCTGCTGATGTGGATCCTGTGGGTGTATTTTCTCGCGCCTCTCGTCATCGGAAATGCCGTGTCGGGCTTCACCACGATGGTCTGCACGCTGGTGATCTACGAAGCTGTCTACCTGTCCGAAGTGGTGCGCGCCGGTATCGAAGCGCTGCCCAAGGGGCAGATGGAGGCTGCGCGGGCGCTCGGGCACAGTTATTTCGGCGCTATGCGTTTGGTGATCTTGCCCCAGGCCCTCTACAACATGCTGCCGAGCATGCTCGCCCAGTTCGTCTCCACCATCAAGGAAACCACGCTCGGCTACGTCATCAACGTGCCCGAACTGACGTTTGCCGCGAACCAGATCAACAACGCCCTGCTGAGCAAGCCGTTCCAGATTTTCTTCCTGCTGGCGGTCATGTACTTCGTGGTGTGCTGGAGCCTGACGCGGGCAGCGCGCGCTCTGGAACACCGCATTGCAGCCAAGCGAGCGGGTAAGCGTCGTGGCGGGTCTGCGCCGAACGCTCCCGAGCCGTTGCCGGTTGAACCCTGAATATTCGTGACTGAGGCGTCGACATGATCAAGTTCTCCAATGTCTGCAAGTGGTACGGCGACTACCAAGCGTTGAACAACATCAACGCAGAGGTCAAGAAGGGTGAAGTCGTCGTGGTCTGCGGGCCGTCCGGCTCCGGTAAGTCGACGCTGATCCGCACGGTCAACCGGCTGGAAGAAATCAAATCCGGCCAGATCCTGTTCGATGGGGACGACGTGCACGCCCCGATGGGTAGCGATGCGCTCAACAAGGTGCGCAGCCGTATCGGCTTCGTGTTCCAGAGCTTCAACCTGTTTCCGCATCTTTCGGTGTTGGAGAACATCGTGCTGTCGCCGATGCGCGTGCGCGGCGTTCGCCGTGCCGAAGCGCGCGAAAAAGCCATGCAACTGCTTGATCGGGTGGGGCTGGCAAACAAGGCCGACGCCTATCCGACGCAGCTCTCGGGCGGGCAACAGCAACGCGTGGCGATTGCACGGGCCCTAGCCATGGAGCCGCCTGCCATGCTGTTCGACGAACCCACCAGCGCGCTGGACCCCGAGATGGTGGGCGAGGTGCTGGCCGTGATGCGCAGCCTGGCCAACGACGGTATGACCATGATGTGCGTGACCCATGAAATGAACTTCGCACGCGAGGTGGCCGATCGTGTGTGGTTTATGGACGCAGGTGCCATTCTGGAAGTTGCCGATCCCAATGTCTTCTTCCGCGATCCGCAGCACCCACGTGCCAAGCGCTTCCTGTCGGATCTGCGCTCGCACTGATTTGTTTCTTGGTTTCTCCGTTTCTGTGCCACACCACCTTTAGGAGTCTGAAATGACGGTCCATTCCACCGTTGCACGCCTGACTGTCTTGGCCTGTCTGTGCGCCGCGTCCTTTCCTGTCCTTGCTGATCAATTGGCGGAGATTCAGAAGAACAAGGAACTGCGTTGTGGCACGTTTGCCGATGTGCCGCCGTTCGCCGCGCCGGATCCTAAGACCCGCGAAATGGTCGGCTTCGATGTCGATATGTGCCAGGCACTGGCCAAGCACTTGGGGGTCACGGCCAAGATCACCCCGCTATCAGTCGAGGCGCGTGTGCCCGAAGTGAAAATGGGCCGCGTTGATGTGACGGTCGCGAACCTCGCATATACGCTCAGCCGCGCGGAGCAGATCCAGTTCAGCGATCCGTACTATCTCGCCAAGGAAATGCTAGCCGTAAGGGCGAGCGATCCAGGCACCGGCAAGGCTGCCTACAAGGGCAAGCGTCTGGCTGCGGCGAAGGGGTCGACGTCAGAGCTGTCGATCAAAATGAATGGATCCGAGCCTGTGACGTTCCAGGACACTGGTTCCGCGTACATGGCCGTGCAGCAGGGCAAGGCACTGGGCATTGTGTCAAACACGATGACGATTACGAAACTGGTGAATCAGTCCAAGACAGGTGGCATTGAACTGAAGATGATTGCGGAGCCGATGATCTATCAGCCAATCTGCGTGGGGATGAAGAAGGGCGAGCCGGCGCTGCTGGCCAAGGTCAACGAGGCATTGCTGGCCATGGACAAGGCGGGGGAGATCAACCAACTGTGGAACAAATGGCTCGGTCCAAATACGGATTACAAGATGGTCCGTGAAGACAAGGTTGTTCCGCTGAGCGAGCTTAAGTTCACGCCCATCCCCTGACACATTGCGGGTGCGGTATTACGGCGCGGAAGAGAACCTGATATCGACATTGGCCTGTTGATTTGCACCGAATTCTGACCCAGGATTTGCATCGAAAACTGACCCACCCCAAAGGCTGTTAGGTGTCGCTTTGTGCGGGTTGTTTGGCGGTGCGTTTCTCCTTCTTGGGCTGGGTGGTGCTG
>NZ_JAMXHT010000016.1 GCF_023955655.1 Ralstonia soli
CGATCATCAAGGGTTCGGCCAAGCTGGCGCTGGAAGGCGACAAGGGCGAGCTGGGCGAAGTGGCCATCATGAACCTGGCCGACGCACTGGACACCTACATCCCGACGCCGGAGCGCGCTGTTGACGGCACGTTCCTGATGCCGGTGGAAGACGTGTTCTCGATCTCGGGTCGCGGCACCGTGGTGACCGGCCGTATCGAGCGTGGCGTGATCAAGGTCGGCGAAGAAATCGAAATCGTCGGTATCGCCATGGATGGCGACAAGCCGAAGATCGACAAGACCACCTGCACGGGCGTGGAAATGTTCCGCAAGCTGCTGGACCAAGGTCAAGCAGGCGACAACGTCGGTATTCTGCTGCGCGGCACGAAGCGCGAAGACGTTCAGCGTGGTCAAGTGCTGGCCAAGCCGGGCTCGATCAAGCCGCACACGGAATTCACGGGCGAGGTCTACATCCTGTCGAAGGACGAAGGCGGCCGTCACACCCCGTTCTTCAACAACTATCGCCCGCAGTTCTACTTCCGTACGACGGACGTGACTGGCTCGATCGCCCTGCCGGAAGGCAAGGAAATGGTCATGCCGGGTGACAACGTGTCGATCACCGTCAAGCTGATCGCCCCGATCGCCATGGAAGAAGGCCTGCGCTTCGCTATCCGCGAAGGCGGCCGTACCGTGGGTGCTGGCGTCGTTGCCAAGATCCTGAAGTAAATGCTGTAACTCTTCCGTGCGGCTGCCAACCGGCCGCACGTGAAGTGCCAGAGTGGGGTTGACCAAAATGGCAACCCCAGTGCTGTTTTAGGGGTATAGCTCAACTGGCAGAGCGTCGGTCTCCAAAACCGAAGGTTGGGGGTTCGATTCCCTCTGCCCCTGCCAATTCATCAGCCGCGTCGCGCAGGAAAACGCGCCACGCGGCTTAGTCTCGTTTGGGAAACATGGCCAATCCGAACGTCGAAACCGTCAACACCGCCAGCGGCAAGTGGCTGCTGGTCGTGGCGTTCCTGCTGGTGGTCGCCGGGGTGATCGGTTTTTACCTGCTGGCGCAACAGCCGAGTTACGTCCGTGCAGCCTCGCTGCTCGGCGGGCTGGTGCTGGGTGCTGGTGCCGCACTGGTGTCTGCCCCGGGGCAGAGCTTCATCGAGTTCGCGCGCGAGTCGTACCGCGAAGTTCGCAAGGTGGTGTGGCCGACGCGCAAGGAAGCTGGTCAGATGACCGGTCTGGTATTTGCGTTCGTGGTGATCATGGCCTTGTTCCTGTGGTCTGCGGACAAGCTCATCGAGTGGGTGATCTTCTCGCTCGTGTTGGGCTGGAAATAATCGGGTGAAGCCATGACGGATAACGTAGCGAACGATACGTCCACGGATTCGTCCGCGCCGGCCTCTAAGAAGCGCTGGTATATCGTGCATGCCTACTCGGGCATGGAAAAAAGCGTGCAACGCGCGCTGCAGGAGCGCATCGAGCGTGAGGGCCTGCAACATCTCTTCGGCGAGATTTTGGTGCCGTCGGAAGAGGTGATGGAGAGCAAGAACGGAACCAAGAAGGTGACCGAGCGTCGCCTTTTCCCCGGTTACGTTTTTGTCGAAATGGAAATGACGGATGTGACGTGGCACTTGGTGAAGAACACTCCCAAGGTGACCGGGTTTATCGGTGGTACAGCCAATAGGCCGGCACCGATGTCCAGCCGCGAAGTCGAAGGGATCAAGGCCCAGATTCAAGAAGGGGTCGAGAAGCCGCGTCCCAAGACGCTGTTCGAGGTGGGCGAGATGGTGCGCGTGAAGGAAGGCCCGTTCACCGATTTCAACGGCAACGTTGAGGAAGTGAACTACGAGAAGTCGCGCTTGCGCGTTTCCGTGACCATCTTCGGGCGTGCAACGCCGGTCGAACTCGAGTTTGGTCAGGTCGAGAAGGTGTAAGAAATTCGGCGTGGCGGTGCAAGCCGCCGCGCCAGTCGCCCGGTCCATTGGACTTGGCGGGCAACGGTGCGCAAATGACTGCGCGCCCGCGCCAACAGAGGAGCGTCAGCCTCGCGCTGATGCGTTACCACTCAATAGGATTGCCGCAGTTGTCTTAGCTCGGCAGTCCGGATTGGAGTCAAGATGGCCAAGAAAATTATTGGCTTTATCAAGCTGCAAATTCCGGCTGGTAAAGCAAATCCGTCCCCGCCCGTCGGCCCGGCCCTGGGTCAGCGCGGTCTGAACATCATGGAGTTCTGCAAGGCGTTCAACGCGCAGACTCAAGGTATGGAACCGGGCCTGCCGGTGCCGGTGGTGATCACCGCCTTTGCCGACAAGAGCTTCACCTTCGTGATGAAGTCGCCGCCGGCGACCGTGCTCATCAAGAAGGCTGCCGGTATCCAGAAGGGTTCCGCCAAGCCGCACACCGACAAGGTCGGCAAGATCACCCGCGCCCAGGCTGAAGAAATCGCCAAGGCAAAGAACGCTGACCTGACCGCAGCTGATCTGGACGCCGCCGTGCGTACGATCGCCGGTAGCGCCCGTTCGATGGGTATCACGGTGGAGGGCCTGTAATCATGGCAAAGATTTCGAAGCGCGTGGCCGCGAACAAGGCCAAGGTCGAGCGCACCAAGTTCTACCCGATCGACGAAGCCCTGAGTCTCGTTAAGGAATGCGCCAGCGCCAAGTTCGATGAGTCCATCGACGTGGCAGTGCAACTGGGCATCGATGCAAAGAAGTCGGACCAGGTGGTTCGTGGTTCGGTGGTGCTGCCTGCTGGTACCGGCAAGTCGGTGCGCGTGGCTGTGTTCGCCCAAGGCGACAAGGCTGAGCAAGCGAAGGCTGCTGGCGCCGAGATCGTCGGCATGGAAGACCTGGCCGAGCAGATCAAGGCCGGCAACATGGACTTCGACGTCGTGATCGCTTCGCCGGACACGATGCGCGTGGTCGGTACGCTGGGTCAGATCCTGGGCCCGCGCGGCCTGATGCCGAACCCGAAGGTCGGCACTGTGACGCCGGACGTCGCCACGGCTGTGAAGAACGCCAAGGCGGGTCAGGTGCAATTCCGTGTCGACAAGGCCGGTATCATCCACGCCACCATCGGCCGCCGTTCGTTCGAACCGGCAGCGCTGAAGAGCAACCTGGCTGCGCTGCTGGACGCGCTGACCAAGGCCAAGCCGGCTTCGAGCAAGGGCGTGTACCTGCGCAAGGTCGCCGTCTCGTCGACGATGGGCGTGGGCGTGCGCGTGGACCAGTCCACGCTGGCTGCCTGATCGTTCTCGATCATTCGCGCCGGGTGGCCCGATAACCATCCCGGCGCCAGCAGTTTTCTCTCGCGAGGCTCCGGCCGCGCGGTCCCTTGAAGCTTGAGGGAAGGACTTTGGGCAGTGGCGGACGTTTGCGTAAGCAGGCCGATGCCGCTGGTTATCAAAGACCGTTGGCGGTGAAGGGCTCCTCGGGGCCAACACCTTAATCGCAGCACTTTCCGGTGACGGAGCTGGTGTTCAGCCAACGCAGATGGCGCCCCCGAAGGGAATGAGTGACTTTGGTATTGCCGAAGTGATTTGTGCCAATCGGACGCCGTACTTTTGGACTGACCGAGGTGACCGCAGTGACTGTGGAAGCCGAAGTCGTTTTGGAGCTTAACCGTGGCACTCAATCTCGAAGATAAGAAGGCCGTCGTGGCCGAGGTAACGGCGCAAGTCGCCAAGGCCTCGACCATCGTCGTTGCTGAATATCGCGGTATCACGGTTGGCGATCTGACCAAGCTGCGCGCGCAAGCGCGCCAGCAAGGCGTCTACCTGCGCGTTCTGAAGAACACGCTGGCACGCCGCGCTGTGGAAGGCACGCCGTTTGCCGAACTCGCCGAGCAACTGACCGGTCCGCTGATCTACGGTATTTCCGAAGACGCAGTGGCCCCGGCCAAGGTGCTGAACGATTTCGCCAAGGGCAATGACAAGCTGAAGCTGCGTGCGGGTTCGTACGACGGCAAGGTGCTCGATGTCGACGGCGTAAAGGCCCTGGCAACGATCCCGAGCCGCGAAGAACTGCTCAGCAAGCTGCTGTTCGTCATGCAGGCACCGGTGTCGGGCTTTGCCCGCGCCCTGGGTGCCCTGGCTGCCAAGCAAGGCGAAGGCGAGGCCGCTGCAGCCTAATCGGCTGCGGTACCCCGTACAGATCGCACGATCGATACCGAATCACATTCTGGAGTTATTCAAATGGCAATCACCAAAGACGACATCCTGGAAGCCGTTGGCGCGATGTCCGTGATGGAACTGAACGACCTGGTCAAGGCGTTCGAAGAGAAGTTTGGCGTGTCGGCAGCTGCTGTTGCAGTGGCTGGCCCGGCTGCCGGCGGCGCTGGCGCTGCTGCTGCTGAAGAGCAAACCGAATTCACCGTGACGCTGAAGAGCGCCGGCGCGAACAAGGTTGGCGTCATCAAGGCCGTGCGTGAAATCACCGGCCTGGGCCTGAAGGAAGCCAAGGACCTGGTCGATGGCGCACCGAAGCCCGTGAAGGAAGGCGTCGACAAGAAGACCGCCGACGAGCTGGTGAAGAAGCTGGTGGAAGCCGGCGCGGAAGCCGAAGCCAAGTAAGTGCAGGTCTCGCGTGCCGTACTCGGTACGCGATAGAGGCTGGCAAAGGGAGATTTCCCGGCGCCAGCCTTTTTGCGCTTGTGGGATCGGTTGTTGAGCGATCCTGCGATCACGCAATAAGTGTTTTTGAAGTCTCTTTCGCCGGATTGACCGGCAGCCGGCCAGGACAAGGCCAGCAGAGGCCAAACATCAGTGGCACACTAGGCAGTTCGCAGTCCGCTGATGTTTGTCTTCTGAACCGACTGCAGAAGGCAAGTTTGGTCGGGTACTCCCCCGTCCGTAGCATGCGCTCCATGGGCGCATGTGCGGGCGGCGCGCGCAGTACCGTCAGCCAGAGGTTGGTAGCGGCCAACCGCCAAATCCCGTCACCAGTCGCTGAACACCTCAAGTGCCAGGCGTACTCATCGCCCTGAGTCCGGCCTTAAGTCCGTCGCGCGCACTTGCGATGATTCGGAGATCCCATGGCGTACAGCTTTACCGAGAAAAAGCGTATTCGCAAGAGTTTCGCGAAGCGCGCAACGGTTCATCAGGTTCCCTTCCTGCTTGCCACCCAGATTCAATCGTATGCCCAGTTCTTGCAGGAGAACGCTCCTGTCGCACAACGCAAGAGCGAAGGTCTGCAAGCGGCGTTCAACGCCATCTTCCCCATCGTGTCGCACAACGGTCTGGCACGCATGGAGTTCGTGTCGTACCACCTGTCCAACCCGCCGTTTGACGTCAAGGAATGTCAGCAGCGTGGTCTGACCTTCCACTCGGCGCTGCGCGCAAAAGTGCGCTTGATCATCAACGACCGCGAGAACCCCACCAAGGTCAAGGAGATCAAGGAGCAGGAAGTCTACATGGGCGAAATTCCGCTCATGACCTCCACCGGTTCGTTCGTGATCAACGGTACGGAACGTGTGATCGTGTCCCAGCTGCACCGCTCGCCGGGCGTGTTCTTCGAGCACGACAAGGGCAAGACGCACAGCTCGGGCAAGCTGCTGTTCTCGGCGCGGATCATTCCGTACCGCGGCTCGTGGCTCGACTTCGAATTCGATCCGAAGGACATCCTGTACTTCCGCGTCGACCGCCGCCGCAAGATGCCGGTGACGATCCTGCTGAAGTCGATCGGCCTGACGCCGGAACAGATCCTGGCGCACTTCTTCGTGTTCGACAACTTCACGCTCAAGAGCGAAGGCGCACTGATGGAATTCGTGCCCGAGCGCCTGCGCGGTGAAGTCGCTCGCTTCGACATTGCCGACAAGAACGGCAAGATCGTCGTCGAGAAGGACAAGCGCATCAACGCGAAGCACATCCGCGACCTGGATTCGGCTGGTACCAAGCTGATCAGCGTGCCGGAAGACTACCTGCTGGGCCGGGTGCTGGCGAAGAACATCGTCGATCCGGACACCGGTGAAGTCCTGGCCAACGCCAACGACGAACTGACCGAAGGCGTGCTCGAGAAGCTGCGCGACGCCGACGTGAAGGAAATCCAGACGCTGTACACGAACGACCTGGATCAAGGTCCGTACATCTCGTCCACGCTGCGCACGGACGACACGGCCGACCAGACCGCTGCGCGTATCGCGATCTACCGCATGATGCGCCCGGGCGAGCCGCCGACCGAAGACGCCGTCGAAGCGCTGTTCCAACGTTTGTTCTACAGCGAAGACTCGTACGACCTGTCGCGCGTGGGCCGCATGAAGGTCAACAGCCGCCTGAACCGCTCGGAAGGTACGGGCCCGATGGTGCTGACGGATGACGACATCCTCGACACGATCAAGCTGCTGGTGAACCTGCGTAACGGCAAGGGCGAAGTGGACGATATCGACCACCTCGGCAACCGTCGCGTGCGTTGCGTTGGCGAACTGGCGGAAAACCAATTCCGTGCCGGTCTGTCGCGCGTTGAGCGTGCCGTGAAGGAGCGTCTGGGCCAAGCCGAGACGGAAAACCTGATGCCGCACGACCTGATCAACTCGAAGCCGATCTCGTCGGCGATTCGCGAGTTCTTCGGTTCGTCGCAGCTGTCGCAGTTCATGGACCAGACCAACCCGCTGTCGGAAGTCACGCACAAGCGCCGTATTTCGGCACTGGGCCCGGGCGGTCTGACGCGCGAGCGCGCAGGCTTTGAAGTCCGCGACGTGCACCCGACCCACTACGGCCGTGTGTGCCCGATCGAAACGCCGGAAGGTCCGAACATTGGTCTGATCAACTCGCTGGCACTGTACGCACAGCTGAACGACTACGGCTTCCTGGAAACGCCGTACCGCAAGGTTGAGAACGGCAAGCTGACCGACCAGGTGGATTACCTGTCGGCCATCGAAGAAGGCAAGTACGTGGTGGCGCAGGCCAACGCGACGGTGGACAAGGACGGCAACCTGATTGACGAACTGGTCTCCGCACGTGAAGGCAGCGAGCGTGAAACCCGTATGGTCACGCCGGACCGCGTGCAGTACATCGACGTGGCGCCGTCGCAGATCGTGTCGGCTGCAGCTTCGCTGGTGCCGTTCCTCGAGCACGATGATGCAAACCGTGCACTGATGGGCGCAAACATGCAGCGTCAGGCCGTGCCTTGCCTGCGTGCGGACAAGCCGCTGGTGGGTACCGGCGTCGAACGCACCGTGGCAGTGGACTCGGGTACGGCGGTGCAAGCCACCCGTGGCGGCGTGGTCGACTATGTTGACGCGAACCGCGTGGTGATTCGCGTGAACGACGACGAAGCCGTTGCCGGTGAAGTCGGCGTGGACATCTACAACCTGATCAAGTACACGCGTTCGAACCAGAACACGAACATCAACCAGCGTCCGATGGTCAAGGTGGGCGACATCGTTGCCCGCGGCGACGTGATCGCTGACGGCGCCTCGACCGACATGGGCGAGCTCGCGCTCGGCCAGAACATGCTGGTCGCGTTCATGCCCTGGAACGGCTACAACTTCGAGGATTCGATCCTGATCTCGGAGCGCGTGGTGGCTGAAGACCGCTACACCTCGATCCACATCGAGGAACTGTCGGTCGTTGCCCGCGACACGAAGCTCGGACCGGAAGAAATCACGCGCGACATCTCGAACCTGGCTGAAGCCCAACTGGCGCGCCTGGACGAATCGGGCATCACGTACATCGGTGCCGAAGTTGAAGCCGGTGACGTGCTGGTCGGCAAGGTCACGCCGAAGGGCGAGACCCAGCTGACGCCGGAAGAGAAGCTGCTGCGTGCGATCTTCGGTGAGAAGGCGTCCGACGTGAAGGACACCTCGCTGCGCGTGCCCTCGGGCATGACCGGTACCGTGATCGACGTGCAAGTGTTCACGCGTGAAGGCGTGACGCGCGACAAGCGCGCCCAGTCGATCATCGATGAAGAACTGAAGCGCTACCGCCTGGACCTGAACGACCAGCTGCGTATCGTGGAAGGCGATGCATTCCAGCGTCTGGAGCGTCTGCTGGTGGGCAAGGTTGCCAACGGCGGCCCGAAGAAGCTGGCCAAGGGCACCGCGCTCACGAAGGAATACCTGGACGACCTCGACAAGTGGCACTGGTTCGACATCCGCCCGTCGGATGACGAAGTGGCCACGCAGCTCGAAGCCGTGAAGGAAGCCATCGAGCAGAAGCGTCACGAGTTCGACCTCGCGTTCGAAGAGAAGCGCAAGAAGCTCACGCAAGGCGACGAACTGCCGCCGGGCGTGATCAAGATGGTCAAGGTGTACCTGGCCGTGAAGCGTCGCCTGCAGCCTGGCGACAAGATGGCCGGTCGTCACGGTAACAAGGGTGTTGTGTCGAAGATCACCCCGATCGAAGACATGCCGTACATGGCTGACGGTACGCCGGCAGACATCGTGCTGAACCCGCTGGGCGTGCCTTCGCGGATGAACGTGGGTCAGATTCTCGAAACCCACCTGGGCTGGGCCGCACGCGGTCTGGGCGAGCGCATCGGCAACATGCTCAAGGCGCAAGCCAAGGCTGCCGAAGTGCGCAAGCTGCTGGGTCAGATCTACAACGAGAGCGGCAAGATCGAAGATCTGGACAGCCTGTCCGACGCCGAGATCCTGGAGCTGGCCGAGAACCTGAAGAAGGGCGTGCCGTTCGCGACGCCGGTGTTCGATGGTGCGCATGAGGACGAAATCCGCCGCATGCTGGACCTCGCCTATCCGGAAGACATTGCGAAGGAGAAGGGCCTGACCGCTTCCAAGCAGCAGGTCACGCTGTTCGACGGCCGCACCGGTGAGGCGTTTGAGCGTCCGGTCACGCTGGGCGTGATGCACATGCTGAAGCTGCACCACTTGGTCGACGACAAGATGCACGCGCGTTCGACCGGTCCGTACTCGCTGGTGACGCAGCAGCCGTTGGGCGGTAAGGCCCAGTTCGGTGGCCAGCGTTTCGGTGAGATGGAAGTGTGGGCGCTGGAAGCCTACGGCGCGTCCTACGTGCTGCAGGAAATGCTGACCGTGAAGTCGGATGACGTGAACGGCCGGACCAAGGTGTACGAGAACATCGTCAAGGGCGAGCACTCGATCGATGCCGGCATGCCGGAATCGTTCAACGTGCTGGTGAAGGAAATCCGCTCGCTGGGTATCGACATCGACCTCGAGCGCAACTAAGCGCCCGTGCGATGGGAGCGCAGCGGCAGCATCGCTGCGCTCCGGTAACAGCAGCAGCCATTGACGAAGATTTAGGGTCGGTGCATTGGGGCAGTAACCCCAGCGCGCCAGCCTCAAACTCAAGGAGTTTGGAATGAAAGCATTGCTCGACCTATTCCGTCAGGTACAGCAAGAAGAGCAGTTTGACGCGATCAAGATCGGCCTCGCGTCGCCGGAGAAAATCCGCTCGTGGTCGTACGGCGAAGTCAAAAAGCCCGAGACCATCAACTACCGTACGTTCAAGCCCGAGCGTGACGGCCTGTTCTGCGCCAAGATCTTCGGCCCGATCAAGGATTACGAGTGCCTGTGCGGCAAGTACAAGCGCCTGAAGCACCGTGGCGTGATCTGCGAGAAGTGCGGCGTGGAAGTGACGCTGGCCAAGGTGCGCCGTGAGCGTATGGGCCACATCGAACTGGCTGCGCCGACCGCGCACATCTGGTTCCTGAAGTCGCTGCCGTCGCGTCTGGGCATGGTGCTCGACATGACGCTGCGCGACATCGAGCGCGTGCTGTACTTCGAAGCATTCGTCGTGGTTGAGCCGGGCATGACCCCGCTCAAGAAGAGCCAGATCATGTCGGAAGACGACTACCTGGCCAAGTGCGACGAGTACGGCGAGGGTGAATTCGTCGCCATGATGGGCGCCGAAGGCATTCGCGAGCTGCTGCGCGGCATCGACATCGAGAAGCAGATCGAGACGATCCGTGCCGAGCTGCAAGCTACGGGCTCGGAAGCCAAGATCAAGAAGTTCGCCAAGCGCCTGAAGGTGCTCGAGGCGTTCCAGCGTTCGGGTATCAAGCCGGACTGGATGATCCTCGAAGTGCTGCCGGTGCTGCCGCCCGAGCTGCGTCCGCTGGTGCCGCTGGACGGCGGCCGTTTCGCCACGTCGGACCTGAACGACCTGTATCGCCGCGTGATCAACCGGAACAACCGTCTGAAGCGTCTGCTCGAGCTGAAGGCGCCGGAGATCATCGTGCGCAACGAAAAGCGCATGCTGCAGGAAGCGGTGGATTCGCTGCTGGACAACGGCCGTCGCGGCAAGGCGATGACCGGCGCCAACAAGCGTCCGCTGAAGTCGCTGGCTGAAATGATCAAGGGTAAGGGCGGCCGTTTCCGTCAGAACCTGCTGGGCAAGCGCGTGGACTACTCGGGCCGTTCGGTCATCGTGGTGGGCCCGACGCTCAAGCTGCACCAGTGCGGCCTGCCCAAGCTGATGGCGCTCGAGCTGTTCAAGCCGTTCATCTTCCACAAGCTGGAAACGATGGGCATCGCCACCACCATCAAGGCGGCGAAGAAGGAAGTCGAAAGCCAGACGCCGGTGGTGTGGGACATCTTGGAAGAGGTGATCCGCGAACACCCGGTGATGCTGAACCGCGCACCGACGCTGCACCGTCTGGGTATCCAGGCGTTCGAGCCGGTGCTGATCGAAGGCAAGGCCATCCAGCTGCACCCGCTGGTTTGCGCGGCGTTCAACGCCGACTTCGACGGTGACCAGATGGCTGTTCACGTTCCGCTGTCGCTCGAAGCGCAGATGGAAGCGCGTACGCTGATGCTGGCGTCGAACAACGTGCTGTTCCCGGCCAACGGCGATCCGTCGATCGTGCCGTCGCAAGACGTGGTGCTGGGTCTGTACTACACGACCCGCGACAAGATCAACGGCCGCGGTGAAGGCATGACGTTCGCCGACATCTCGGAAGTGATCCGCGCCTACGAGAACAAGGAAGTCGAACTGGCTTCGCGCGTGAACGTGCGGATCACCGAGTATGAACTGGTGAACCCGGAAGCCGACGGCGACGCGCGTTTCGCACCGAAGATCACGCTGCAATCGACCACGGTCGGCCGCGCGATCCTGTCGGAGATTCTGCCGAAGGGTCTGCCGTTCTCGGTGCTGAACAAGCCGCTGAAGAAGAAGGAAATCTCGCGCCTGATCAACACGGCGTTCCGCAAGTGCGGTCTGCGCGAAACCGTGATCTTCGCTGACAAGCTGCTGCAGTCGGGCTTCCGCCTGGCAACGCGCGCCGGTATCTCGATCGCCATCGACGACATGCTGGTGCCGCCGGCCAAGGAGAAGATCATCTCCGAAGCTGCCGCCAAGGTGAAGGAATACGACAAGCAGTACATGTCGGGTCTGGTGACGGACCAGGAGCGTTACAACAACGTCGTGGACATCTGGGGCGCCGCTGGTGACCAGGTGGGCAAGGCGATGATGGAGCAGCTCCAGACCGAAGACGTGGTCGACCGCAACGGCAACACCGTCAAGCAAGAGTCGTTCAACTCCATCTACATGATGGCCGACTCGGGCGCACGGGGTTCCGCCGCGCAGATCCGTCAGCTCGCTGGTATGCGTGGCCTGATGGCCAAGCCGGACGGCTCGATTATTGAAACGCCGATTACCGCGAACTTCCGCGAAGGCCTGAACGTTCTGCAGTACTTCATCTCGACCCACGGTGCACGTAAGGGTCTGGCTGATACGGCACTGAAGACCGCGAACTCGGGTTACCTGACCCGTCGTCTGGTTGACGTGACGCAGGATCTGGTCGTGGTGGAAGACGATTGCGGCACCACCAACGGCGTCCTGATGAAGGCGCTGGTGGAAGGCGGTGAAGTGATCGAAGCCCTGCGCGACCGTATCCTGGGCCGCGTGGTCATTGGCGACGTGGTGAACCCGGAGACGCAGGAAACTGCGATCGAGAACGGCACGCTGCTGGACGAAGACCTGGTCGAGCTGATCGATTCGATCGGCGTGGACGAAGTCAAGGTTCGCACGCCGCTGACCTGCGACACGCGCTACGGCCTGTGCGCCAAGTGCTACGGCCGTGACCTCGGCCGCGGCGTGCTGGTGAACTCCGGCGAAGCGGTGGGTGTGATTGCCGCTCAGTCGATCGGTGAGCCGGGCACGCAGCTGACGATGCGTACGTTCCACATCGGTGGTGCGGCATCGCGTGCGGCAGTGGCATCGAGCGTGGAAGCGAAGGCAACCGGTACCGTGCGTTTCACGGCGACCATGCGTTACGTCACCAACGCGAAGGGCGAGCAGATCGTCATTTCGCGTTCGGGCGAAGCGCTGATCACCGACGACCACGGCCGTGAGCGCGAGCGCCACAAGATCGTCTACGGTGCAACGCTGCTGGTGAAGGATGGCCAAGCCATCAAGGCCGGCACGCAGCTTGCCACGTGGGATCCGCTGACGCGTCCGATCATCTCGGAGTACTCGGGCACCATCAAGTTCGAGAACGTCGAAGAAGGCGTGACCGTTGCCAAGCAGATGGACGAAGTGACCGGCCTGTCGACGCTGGTGGTGATCGATGCCAAGCGTCGTACCACGGCTTCGAAGGGCATCCGTCCGCAGGTGAAGCTGCTCGACTCGTCGGGCGCCGAAGTGAAGATCCCGGGCACGGACCACTCCGTGACCATCGGCTTCCAGGTGGGCGCGCTGATCACCGTGAAGGACGGTCAGCAAGTGCACGTGGGTGAAGTGCTGGCACGTATCCCGACCGAATCGCAGAAGACGCGTGACATTACCGGTGGTCTGCCGCGTGTGGCCGAACTGTTCGAAGCCCGTTCGCCGAAGGACGCCGCCGTGCTGGCGGAAGTCACCGGTACGACTTCGTTCGGTAAGGACACCAAGGGCAAGCAGCGCCTGGTGATTACGGACCTCGACGGCAATGCCCACGAGTTCCTGATCGCCAAGGAAAAGCAGGTGCTGGTGCACGACGGCCAGGTGGTCAACAAGGGCGAAATGATCGTCGAAGGCCCGGCCGACCCGCACGACATCCTGCGTCTGAAGGGCGTGGAAGAGCTGGCGACGTACATCGTCGACGAAGTGCAGGACGTGTACCGTCTGCAAGGCGTGAAGATCAACGACAAGCACATCGAAGTGATTGTTCGTCAGATGCTGCGCCGCGTGCAGATCGTGGACACCGGCGACACCAAGTTCATCCCGGGTGAACAGGTGGAGCGCTCGGAGCTGCTGGACGAAAACGACCGCGTGATCGCGGAAGGCAAGCGTCCGGCAACCTACGAGAACCTGCTGCTGGGTATCACGAAGGCATCGTTATCGACCGACAGCTTCATCTCGGCGGCATCGTTCCAGGAAACCACGCGCGTGCTGACCGAAGCCGCCATCATGGGCAAGGTCGACGACCTGCGTGGTCTGAAGGAAAACGTCATCGTCGGCCGTCTGATCCCGGCTGGTACCGGTCTGGCTTACCACCGCGCCCGCAAGGCCAAGGAAGCCGCCGACCGCGACCGCGCCGCAGCGATTGCCGAGGAAGAAGCCGCTTCGATCTTCGAGACGCCTGTCGTCCACCAAGAGGAAGGCGGCGCCGCCTGAAGTTAGGCAGCGTCCTTCGCATCAAAGCCCGGCCCCTTTGCGGGGGCCGGGTTTTTTTTCGCCCGTTGCACGGGGCCGCCGGCACCGCAGCGTTTAATTCTGATTTTCTCCAAACGTTAACCCGCCTTAACATGCCAACCGCTATGATCGCGCGGTTATAGACCGGCAATTTCTGAATTGTCGGCTCCCTCTCCAGTCTTGCCGACGATTCCATGAAGCTCACACGCAAGCAGATCGCCGTTGGTGCGGTCGCCCTGGTGGTTGCTGGTGTCGCGGTGGTGCAGATGGTCTGGCACCCCTTCCACCTGTTCGGCCGCACGCGTGCCCTGCACGCCCGCCAGGTCCAGCTCGACCTCACGTACCCCGATGCCCTGATCGACAGCCAGAGCCTGTCGCAGCTGCCGCGTGACGTGCTGCGCGTGCCGTTGCTGCGCGACGTGCTGACCGAAGATTTCGTCGCCTACTACGAGGGCAACGAAGACCGCCTTTCGGTGGCCGGCGCGCTGCGTCGTCTCGCCTACGAGCAGAAGCTGGACCTCGCTGAGACCGTGCTCAAGCACGTATTCGACGAGCCCGCCCGCGTGATGTTGTGGCGCGGCCCCGACGACAAGCTGCGCTATTGGGTGCTCTCGATGCAGCGCAACGGCCTGGCCAAGGCGCTGGAAGCCGTTGCCACCGTCGCCACGAGTGACACGCAGCTCACCAAGGTTGCCGATGCGCTGGGCGATTCCGGCGCGCCGGTCTACGCGCTGCGGTTGTCGGCCACGCGCTCCATCCTGATCGCCAGCAAGGGCGACCGGCTGATCGCGTTGTCGGAGCCGGGCATCCTGCTGGACAAGGACGGCAAGCCTATCTCGAAGCAGGCCAGCGCGCTCGCCGCACTGCTGTCGGACGACGCCGGCAAGCGCAACGTGCAAGGCAATGCCTATGCGCTGCCGACCGAAGAGACCACGGGCCACCACGTTGTGGTGAGTGCCAACTATCTGTCGTTTGGTTATCAGCAGTACTTCCCTGGAATCGAGGCATTGCGCTTCGATTTTGGCGCAGGGGCTTCGGGCAATGGCTGGCGGAGCGCCGCACTCATCGATCCGGCGCGCCTGTCCGGCAAGTGGGATAACGCCGCGTTGTGGCACGCCTTGCCCGCGGACCCCGCTGCCTGCGCGACCTTGCCGGTTGACTGGAAGGCGGCCGGCACGCTGCTGCGCAATGTGGCAGGCGATGCCAAGGAGGTGACCGAAGCCGCCGCGCATGTTGGCGATGCGTTTGCCGGCCCGGCTGCCGCGTGCTGGTATGGCAAATCGTCGCTGGTGGCGCCGTTGTTCGTCGCCAGGTTGTCTTCGCCCTCACAAGCCGAAGCGGTGAAGCCGGCGCTGGGCGCGCTGTTCGGCCAGATCGTCGGCTCCTATGAAGCCAAGGCGCAGACCGATGACAAAGCCGGTGCATACAAGCGCCTACCCGTGACGACCAAGCAAGGGCCGGCCAATGCCACGCTGTGGCAGCGCCCGGTGAGCGCGCGCTACGGCACGGCGCAGTCGGCCGGCACGCCGTTTGCCGCGCAACTCTCGTCGGACCGCTACTTCCCGGTCACGCTGGCGATTACGGGCGATGTGGTGGTGTTCTCGCCCGACGCGCGCCTCGTTGACGACGCGCTGGCGGTGCTCGCGAAACGCTTCCCCGCCGTGGCCGACAGCCTGCCGCGCGACAAGACCGAGCGCATCGTGTTGACGATGACGCCCGCATCGCTCGCGCCGCTCGTGCGCCGCGAAGCTGGCGCCGCGCTGCCCGCCGATCAGGAGGCCGTGTTCCTGAACGCCGCGCAGACGCACCTGTTCCCCAAACTCACGGCATTGGCGCGGTATGCGCCGGTGTCGTTGGCGCTGGAGGGCGGCGTGCCGTCCGCGCGCGGGTGGGTACCGGTGACGTGGCTGTCGAGCGGTCGCGGTCTGTCGGCCGGCGGCGATGGGGTGCTGCCGGCACCGGCCACGCTTGCCGAAGCGCCGGCCACCGAGGCGGCCGTTCCCGTTCCCGCGAACAACACCAGCACACAATGACGCCGCGCGCCCTGGCCGCTGCGCCGAGTCGACGCCGTTGGCTGGCGGCGGCCGGCGCTTACCTGCTCGTCCCGAAGGCCTATGCCTTGTCGGGCTGGGCGGACGCCGCACCGGCCGACCCTGATGCGCTCACGCCGGATCAATCGAGCGTGTTCCGCGCGTGGTTCGTGCGCATCGTCAACGAGCAGCTGCGCCAGGGCCCGACGCCGCGCTGGACGCACCGCGACTGCGCCGGCCTCGTGCGCTTCGCCGCCGGTGAGGCGCTGCGCACGCACGATGCCCGCTGGCTGCGCGCCAACGGCATGCGCGATGCGGAATCCGCACGCCAACTGCCGCCCGAGCTGAACCTCACGCCGGCCCAGCGCACGCTTACGCAGCGGTGGGCACGCATTGATGGCAGCACCGGCGCCTACGTCTCTGCGCTCGGGCTCATCCAGCAGAACAGCCGCTTTGTCGCCCGCGACGTCAACCAGGCGCTCCCCGGCGATCTGCTCTTCTTCGATCAAGGCGACGACCAGCATCTGATGATCTGGATGGATCGCTACATCGCTTACCACACCGGTACCGTCACCCGCGGCGACAACGGCCTGCGCGCGGTCCCGGTCTCTGAACTGATGCAATGGAAAGACTCGCGCTGGCAGCCGCAGGGCGGCAACCCCAACTTCATCGGCGTGTTTCGTCTGGCCTTTTTGACACGGTAGAAAAACTCATGCGCAACCGTTGGCTGTCGTTCAATCTCGTTGCCGTCGTCTGCCTGACGGTGCTCGCGTTTGTGGGGCCTGCGCGTGCGGCGGATGCGCCAGAAAAGCCGAACCCCACGCTCGCCAATGTGCCGGGCAGCGGTTACGAGCCGTTCAAGGGCCAGCCGTTCTTCCTGCTGTCGGATGCGAGCTACGGCACCGACCAGGAAGCGATGGTCCGCCTGGAGGCGCCGGGCCGTGAGTACAAGGACGAACTCTCCCGCTACGGCGGCGCCGACATCCTCGTCTACCGCGTGCCGCAGCCGCTCGAATTCCTGAAGGCGCAGAAGAACCTGCACCGCATCGACGTCAAGGCCAACTACACCGGCGAAGGCCTGGCCAACACGCTGGCCTATCTGTGGGACAACTGGACGCGCCAGGCCCGCCGCGCCTGGCAGCGCGTGCTGTCGTTCGCCACGCGCAGCAAGGTGGTGGAGACCGCGCCGCAATTCAGCATGGGCGATCAGATGACCGCGCCCACGCGGTTCTCGAGCAATCCGCAGTACGCGCCGCTCAAGGGCTACGAACTGCTCGGCCGTTTCCGCTACCCGATCTGGGATGCCAAGCCCATCGAGCCGCCCAAGGACGTGAAGCTCGAAGGCAGCAGCAGCGAATGGATGCCGCAGAACGCCGGCAACGTGATGATCCCCGTAGGCAAGCTGCCGGCGGGTTTGTACATCGTGGAAGCGGTGATCGGTGCGTACCGTGCGCACACGCTGCTGTTCGTGTCGGACACTGTGGCCGTGACCAAGGGCACCTCGCAAGGGATGATGGTCTGGACGGCCGAGCGCAAGAGCGGCAAGCCGGTGAGCGGCACGTCCGTCAGCTGGACTGACGGCGTGGGCGTGCTCGCTTCCGGCACCACTGGCAGCGATGGCACGGCCGACCTGCGTCACGTCTCGCCCGAGCGCAGCTATGTGATCGGCAACGATCGCGCGGGCGGCGTGTTCATCTCCGAGAATTTCTATTACGACAGCGAGATCTACAACACCAAGCTGTACGCCTTCACCGATCGCCCGCTGTATCGCCCGGGGGATGACGTGCGCGTCAAGTTCATCGGCCGCGATTTCAAGAATGCAACGCAGTCGACCGTGCCGGCTGCGGGCGACATCAAGCTGCAGGTGCTGGATCCGAACGGCGCGCCGGTGGCAACGACCACGACGCGCCTGGCTGGTGACACGGGCGCGGACACGCGCTTCACGCTGCCGACTAACGCGCCGGCCGGCGGTTACTCACTGCGCTTCGATTACAACGGCGGCACCTACGGCGGCGCCTTCCGCGTGGCCGAATACATCAAGCCGCACTTTGACGTGAACCTGTCGCTCGACAAGGCCAGCTATGGCACGGGCGAAGCGGTCAAGGGCAAGATCAGCCTGCGCTATCCGGACGGCAAGCCGGTCAAGGACGGCAAGGTGTCGGTCAGCCTGCGCGCACAGCAGGTGACGATGGTGGAGGGCGAACTGCGCTACGCGGGCCTGTTCCCCGTCAAGCTGGAGCAGCAGGAGTTGACCACCGACAGCGACGGCAACGCCAAGCTGGAGCTGCCCGCCGCCAAGGAGCCGAGCCGCTACGTAGTGACCGTGTTCGCCAACGACGGCGCGGCGTACCGCGTGAAGGTCACGCGCGAACTGCTGATCGCGCGCGGCGCCACGCCGTACAAGCTGTCGACCACGTCGAACTTCACCACGCCGGGGCAGAACGTGTCCTTCACCCTCACGCCGATGCCGGTAGTGGCGGGTGCGAGCGGGCCGACGGCACCGCCGGCCAAGTGGGACCTCGTCCGCCTGGAAACGCGCACCCGCACCGAAGGCACGCTTGCGCCCGACGCCAAGGGCAACGCCACCTTCCCGGTCAAGTTTGACCAGCCGGGTTCGTACACGCTGTCGGTGCGGGATGCTGCAGGCAACCTGCTCGCTGCATCGAGCCACTGGGTGGCGGGCGACGGCGTGCAGACCGTGCCCGGCAACATTGAGATGGTGTTCGACCGCGACCGCTACCAGATCGGCGATACGGCCGAGGCGCTCATCACCTTCCCGCAGCCGGTGGACGACGCGCTGCTCACGCTGGAGCGCGACAAGGTCGAGCGCCACGCGCTGCTGTCGCGTGGCGGCGAATGGCTCAGCCTGCAAAAGGTGACGCCGTCGCAGTACCGCGCGCGCATCAAGATCGGCGCCGAGTTCGCCCCGAACATGACGTTCTCGGTGCTGTACGTGCGCGACGGCGACATGGTGTTCCAGAACGCCGGCATCGTCGTCACGCAACCGACGCTCGATCTGACCGTGCACGCCGACAAGGCCGTCTATGCACCGGGCGAGACTGTCACGCTGGATCTGACCAGCGCGCTGGCGGGCAAGCCGGTGCCGGCCAACCTGACGGTGTCGGTGGTCGACGAGATGATCTACGTGCTGCAGTCCGAAGTGGCGCCCAGCATCGTCGACTTCTTCTACCACCCCCGCCGCAACAGCGTGCGCACCACGTCGAGCCAGAGCTTCATCAGCTACGACCTGGCACTCGCGTCATTGCCGGGCAAGCCGGGCGGCACCTATGGCCGTCACAACGAGCGTGGCGTGAAGGTGCTGGAGCGCCCGCGCCGCGACGAGCAGGACACCGCCGCGTGGGTTGCAAACCTGCAGACCGGCGCCGATGGCCGCGCGCGCATGACGTTCAAGATGCCGGATTCGCTGGCGCGCTGGCGCATCACGGTGCGTGCCGTGTCCACCATCGGTGCGTCGGACGGCATCGTCGGCCAGCGTACGGCCAACATCCGTTCCGACAAGCCGCTGTACCTCAAGTGGACCGGCCCGCAGCGCTTCCGCGAAAGCGATCAGCCGCGCCTGGACATGGTTGCCTTCAACCAGACCGACAAGGACATCACCGCGGATTGGATCGTCTCCGGCGCCGGCCTGAACATCAACCAGCGCGTGACGCTCAAGCGCGGTGCCAACTACCTGCGCGCGCCGGTGACTGCGTTGCAGGCTGGTGTCGTCAACGCCGAGCTGAAGCAGGGCGATGCGGTATCGGATCGTCTGCAGACCACGCTCAAGCTGGACGCCACTGGTTGGCTGGCGGACCGGGAAAACGTCGTTCCGCTCACGCAATTGCAGGGCACGCGCCTGCCGTTGGGCCTGCCCGCCGATGCCCGCGACGTACGCCTGCGCGTGGTCGGCAATACGGCCAGCCAGTTCGCCCGCGTAGCCGATGACCTGATCGAGTATCCGTACGGTTGTGCCGAGCAGACCGCCAGCCGCCTGATTCCGCTGGCCATCGCGCAGCAGAGCCTGGCCGCCACGGGTTCGCGTCTGGGGGATAGTGGTCCGGTCGGCACGCAAGGCGTCGATGCACTGCTGCGCACGCAGCGCCAGCGTCTGGCACTGCTCGCTGGCACCAACGGCACCTTCGGCTGGTGGGGCGAACTGACCACGAGCAGCGCGCTGATCACGTCGTACGCCTACTACGCGGATTGGCTCGCCAGCCGCGCGGTCGGCATCAGTCTGCCGGCAGACAACTGGAAGCAGGTGCTCGAAGCCTACAAGCGCACCAGCCAGAACGAGCCGCTGCTGCACCGCGCGCTGGCGCTGTGGTTTGCCAACGAGATGGGTTTGCCGGTCGCGACGCCGCTCTCCGGCGTGGCGACCGAGCTGGCGCGCAACACCAAGGCGCCCGCCGACGCCGAGCCCGCCGCCGGCGACAGCCTGATCTTCGTGGCGCCCGATTCCACGCGCGGCCGCCAGGTGGCGACGGTGCTGACGGCGCAACTGATGCGCCAGATCGGCCAGCCGGTGCCGGAAGCGCTGGTGTCCGCAGACATCGCTGCACGTAACGCGCTGGCTGCAGACACCTCGCCGTTGGTGCAGAGCCTGCTGCTGATGGGCGGTGGCCGTTCGGCTGCAGATCCGGCACCACTGCTGGCCCGCGCCAGTGCCGCCATGCCGACGATGGACCGCGCCGTTGCGCTGGTTTGGCTGCAGAAGGGTTTGGGTGGCCTGCAAGGCGCGAGCGTGGCCACGATCCAGCCGGCGGTGTCGGCAGGCGGCTGGCAGGCGGCACGTTCTCCGGTGGGTGTGCCGACGTGGCGCTGGACCGGCACGCAAGTGCCCGCCGCGCTGGACCTGACGACCGCACCGCCCGATGTGACCACGCAGTCGGCCATCGTGTCGTACCGCAGCCGCGCGCCGGAGGCGTCCAAGCTGCCGATCACGGTCGAGCGCAAGCTGTATCGCCTCGAACCGATGGACGCGCCCAAGGCCGACCCGAAGGCGCCCAAGCAGCCGGGTGCCGACATCGGCAATAGCGGCAACAGCGGCATCACCCTCAAGGCCAAGCCGGTCAAGCCGGGCGACACGCTCGACAGCAACGCCCTCTACGTCGACGAAATCGTGCTGACGCCACGCCACGGCACGTACCGCTATGGCCTAGTCGAGGTGCCGCTGCCGCCGGGCGCCGAGGTGGAGGCCACCACCTGGGGCATCCAGATCGACGGCCTGAAGGGCGAGCCGAACGAAGGCAACGGCCCGCAGCCGTTCGAGCGCAGGGCCGCGTACGAGATGGGCCAACTCTCGTATAACCAGCCGGTGCCTGCGCTGGAACGCCCGACCGTGCTGCGCCAGTTGGTTCGCTTCTCGCTGCCGGGCCGCTTTGCGCTGCCGCCGGTGCGCTACTTCCGTATGTACCAGCCGGAAGCCAAGGCGTTCCAGGGTGATGGCAAAACGGCCAGCTATCCGTTCAAGGTGGAGTGAGGTGGTTTGATATGGCGATGCGTTCCCGCCTGCTCGCGTGTGGTGTGCTGACCGGCCTGCTGTGGGCTGGCGGCGCACTCGCGCCTGTGGCCCGCGCCATCGCCGCACCCGCCGAGCCGTTGCGCTACGCCGCGCTGCAAGGCGATGAGGCGAAGCTCTGGCAGTTCGGCGCTGCTGCCGGCACGCCGCAGGCGACCGCGTTACCGCGCGACACCGAGACACCGCTCGGCAGCGTCTGGAAGCTCTTCGTCTACAGCTACCTCGTCTCACGCCGCATCAGCACGCCCGACTACACGTGCCACGGCAACGATGCCGAAGAGGTCTACTGCTGCACCGCAGGCCAGAGTATCGACCGCGAGCGCGCGCTCATCCAGTCGTGCGGACGCTATTTCGAACCGGCACGCCTGGGCCTCGATCGTGCGGACTGGCGCCGCTTCTGGCAGCAGGCCGGATCGCCCAACTGGCTGCGCGACCTGCGCGCGATGCAGCCGACGCAGCGTGTTCCGGTCACCGATCTGCTGACTGCCCTGCGCACGGTCCCTGCCGATGGCCGTGAAGCAGCTGCGCAAACACTCATCTCCGTGCTGACCGTCGGACGCGGCGAGGGCACGGTTTCGTACTTCGGCGGCTTGCTGCGCGCCAAGACGTGGACCATGCCGGACCCGCAACGTCCCGGCGCATCAATCGGCGGTGCGGCAGGCTGGCTGGCCGATGGCACGCCGGTCTGGCTGGGCGGCGCGGGCTCGAGCAACCAAGTGCTGGCCGCCGCCGCACCGCGCCTGACCCCGCTGATCGAGCAGACGCCCGTGCCCGACGACGATGCCTGCGTGGCGGTCGACTTTTTCGCGCGCTATCCCATCCGTGAGGTGCGCGACGCCAGCGGCAAGCCGGTTGCTCCGGGCCGCCTGGACGGCCGTTATGCCGTGCGCTTCGTCAACGGCAACACGCTGCCCATCGAGAGCAAGGGCGAACTGACGCTCGCTCGCCAGAACGATGCGCTTGTCATCGTTGGCCGCCTGGGCATGAACGACTATGTGGCGCGTGTGGTCGAGCGTGAAGGCGAACTCGCCGAGCCGCAGGCCGCCCGCGCGCTGGCGGTGGCGGCGCGCAGCTACCTCGTGCAGCACGCCGCGCGCGACAAGGGCTGCTACCGCATCGCGGACAGTTCTCGCACGCAGCGCGTGCTGCCGCGCCCGCCTGCCGCCGCCGCACGCAACGCCGCAGAATTTACCGATGCACTGGTGCTTGCCAACCAGGCCGTGCAGTACCACGGCACCATCGGCTCGCGTGGCCAGATGAGCTGGACCGCCGCCCGTGCCGCCGCCCAGCGCGGGCAGGGGTTCGACGCCATCCTCGCGCAGTGGTGGCCGCAGGCGACCCTCACCTCGTTCCAGAGCCCGGTGGCCGGCGATTGCGCGCCGGTGGCGGGGGCGCAGCAGTGGCTGCAGGCGCAGGCGCCGCGCTGGTCCGTGCGCCTAGGCGCCGAGCCCGGCTACGAGGCGCCGACGCTGCCCGCCGTGTGCGTCGTGCGCGAGGGCCGTCCGTATGCCGACGCGCGCCGCAACCGGCTCTACGTCCACCGCCTCGCCACCGAGGAGGACCGCATCGCGCTCGCGCATGAATACCTGCACCTGGCCTTTGCGCGACACCCGCGCGGGCAGGACGAACAGTTTGTCGAGGCGACGGCGCGCCGCCTGATCCGAGGGGAGGGTTTGCTGTGAACAACGGAATGACGCGCTTGGGGCTGGGCACCGCAGCACTGGCGCTGGCCGCTTCTGTGCTGGCGGAGCCGGTGGCGGACCTTGAAGGCCCGATCGGCGGCTGGCGTAACAGCAAGTTGACCAACGAACTCGAGCAGTACACGGCCGCGTATCCGAAGCCGCCGGTGGACCGCGGCGCGCAGAAATACCGCACGCTCATCGCCGGACGCATTCGCGCGGCCGGCAAGCAGCGCCGCCCGCCGGTGCTGGTGGTCAACGGCAACGCCATGCCGCTTTATGGCGACAGCGAAGGTCGCTTCGCGCGCCCCTGGGCGTTCGGCCCCGGCTCGAACAGCGTGGAGATCGTCAGCCCCGACGGCCAGTCGCGCCAGCGCCTGCAGTTCTACGAGGCCGACACCACCAAGACGTCCGCCAAGCTGCGCGCCATCCTCACCTGGGACGACCCGCGCGCCGAGGTCGACATGCACGTCATCTCGCCGATCGGCGATCACGCGTTCTGGGCGCAGCCGCTGCTGTCCGACGGCGGCGGGCTCGACGTGGACAGCGTCGACGGCGCCGGCCCGGAGATCTTCTCCACCGCCGCGCCGCGCCCCGGCGTGTGGCTGTTCTACGTGAACTACTGGGGCAACTTCAACGCCGGCGGCTACAACTTCGACGAAAAAGCGCACGACCGCGATCTCATCACCGCGCAACTGACGCTCATCTATAACGAGAACACGCCCAACGAGCGGCGCGAATTCGTCAGCGTGCCGCTGCGCAAGATCGGCGAGCTGGCGTTGATGAAATCGATCCGCTTCTGACGCACATGACGCACGCATTCCATCGCCTCGCATGGCTGGCCGCCCTTGTCTCGTTGGGTGCGGCGGCGCAAACCGATTCGTCCAACATCGAGATGAGCGCGCCACTCAATGGTTGGCGCTACTCGGCGGGCGACACGTCGCGCTACACGCAAGACGTGCACTACCCGGCCGTGGTGGTGAACACGCCGCCAGGGCAGGGCGCGGCATCAATGATTGCCGGACGCATTCGCAATACGCCGAAAGCTGCTGCATTGGCGGAGGACAACAAGCCGCGCCGCCGCCGTGGGGCCGATGGCTCGTCGGTGGGCACGCTGGTCGTCAATGGTGTGGCAATGCCGCAGCGTATCGAGGCCGATGGCACGTTCTCGCGTCCGTACGCGTTTGGCGCGGGCAGCAACAGCGTCGAAGTGCGCAGCGCGCGCGGCGATGCCAAGCGCGTGCAGTTCTACGACAGCTACGCCGGGCGCCCGCGTCCGCGCCTGCGCGTGGTGCTGTCGTGGGACACCGACGGCACCGACCTTGACCTGCACGTCATCTCGCCCGACGGCCAGCACGCCTGGTACGGCAACCGCGTGGCCCAGAACGGCGGCGCGCTCGACGTGGATGTCACCACCGGCTATGGCCCGGAGATCTATTCGAACCCGGCACCGCCGCCGGGCACGTACCTCGTCTACGTGAACTACTACGGGAGCGGCAATGACAGCAGCGCCATCACTACGGCCACCGTCTCCGTCATCACCGACGAGAACACGCCGTCCGAGCGCCAGCAGACCTTTGTTGTGCCGATGCGCAAGGCGGGCGATCTGACGCTGCTGCGCAGTTTTACGATCAAATAGCCGGCGGAGGCACACAATCCGACTCCCCTGATTGACCGTCCCTCGCCGGGGTTTGTCACAATAGCGGTTTCGCCCAGCTTGCACGTGACACCACGCGCACTCGCCGCCCCCGATGTACGACTCCCTCGCCATTGACCACGCGCTGCAGGCGCTGCCCGAAGACACCGGCGCCGCCACGCGCGCCGTGCTGCACGACGTGTTCGGCTACAGCGCGTTCCGCGGCCCGCAGGCGGAGATCGTCACCCACGTGGCCGATGGCGGCGATTGCCTGGTGCTGATGCCCACCGGCGGCGGTAAATCCCTCTGCTATCAGATTCCTGCGTTGGTGCGCCATCGTCGTGGGCAGGGCGCGGGCATCGTCGTCTCGCCGCTGATCGCGCTGATGCAGGACCAGGTGGCTGCGCTGGAAGAGGCTGGCGTGCGTGCCGCGTACCTCAACTCCGCGCTCACCGGCGCCGAGGCCGCGCAGGTCGAGCGCGATCTGGCGGCCGGGCGGCTGGACCTCGTCTACGTCGCGCCCGAGCGGCTGATGACGCCGCGCTTCCTCGACCTGCTGGAGCGCTCGCGCATCGGCCTGTTCGCCATCGACGAGGCGCACTGCGTGTCGCAGTGGGGGCACGATTTCCGGCCCGAGTACATCCAGCTCTCCGTGCTGCACGAGCGCTTCCCGCACGTGCCGCGCATCGCGCTCACCGCCACGGCCGATGCCGTCACGCGGGACGAGATCATCGAGCGGCTCGCGCTGACGGGCTCGCGCGTCTTTCTCTCCAGCTTCGACCGCCCGAACATCCGCTACACCATCGTCGAGAAGGACAGCGCGCGCCAGCAGTTGCTGCGCTTCATCCGCGCCGAGCACATGGACGGCGACACCTGCGACGCCGGCATCGTCTATTGCCTGTCGCGCAAGAAGGTGGAAGAGACCGCGCAGTGGCTGGCCGAGCAGGGCATCCGCGCACTGCCGTACCACGCGGGGATGGATTCCGAGATCCGCGCGCGCCATCAGGCGATCTTCCGCAAGGAGGAGGGCATCGTGATGGTGGCGACCATCGCCTTCGGCATGGGCATCGACAAGCCTGACGTACGCTTCGTCGCGCATCTGGACTTGCCGAAAAGCCTGGAAGGCTACTACCAGGAAACCGGCCGCGCCGGCCGTGACGGCATGCCTGCCAACGCATGGATGGCCTATGGCCTGGCGGATGTGGTGCAGCAGCGGCGCATGATCGACGAGTCCGATGCGGATGACGTGCACAAGCGCGTCTCCACCGCCAAGCTCGACGCGCTGCTCGGCCTGTGCGAAGCCGCCACGTGCCGCCGCGTGGCACTGCTCGCCTACTTCGGCGAGAGCAGCCAGCCGTGCGGCAACTGCGACACGTGCCTCACGCCGCCGCAAACCTGGGATGCCACGCGCGAGGCGCAGATGGCGCTCTCGTGCGCCTACCGCGTGCAGCAGGCCAGCCGCGTGAGCTTTGGCGCCGGGCAGCTCATCGACATCCTGCGTGGCAACGCCACCGAGCGCATCAAGCAGTGGCATCACGAGACGCTGTCCACCTTCGGCATCGGCGCCGACCTGTCGGAGCCGGCCTGGCGCAGCGTGTTTCGCCAACTGGTGGCGCAGGGTTTGTTTGCGGTCGACCACGGTGGTCACGGCGCGCTCATCCTGACCGATGCCGCGCGCCCGGTGCTCAAGGGCGCGCAGCCCGTCATCCTGCGTCGTCAGGCCGAGAAGGCGCGCGGCGCGTCGTCATCGTCCGCCAAGAAGGAGCGCCGCGCCGATCCGGCCGCCGAGCTTTCCGCCGAAGCGCAGCTGCGCTGGCAGGCGTTGCGCGCCTGGCGCACCCAGGCCGCCCGCGAACACAGCGTTCCGGCCTACGTGATCTTCCACGACAGCACGCTCGCCCGCATTGCCGAGACCGATCCGGATTCGCGCGAGGTACTCGGCGAACTGCCCGGCATCGGCATGGCGAAACTCGATCGCTACGGGCAGGCGCTGCTCGACGTGCTGGAGAAGTGCCGAGAGGACGCCTAGGCGACTGCGGCCGGCCGCGGCAAGGGCCCCATGGCGCCGGTGCGGGCGAGGTGATCTGCGAGGAAATCGACAAACGCGCGCACCTTCGGCAGCAGATGCACGCGCTGCGTGAATACGGCGTGCAGCGGCACCTCGCGCGCGGCGTAGTCGGTGAGTACCGCCTGCAGCCGTCCGGCTGCGATGTCCTCGCGCACCAGATACGCCGGCCCGAGCGACACGCCCAACCCAGAACGCGCCGCCTCGCGCAGTACGAGGCTGTTGTTGGCCAGCATCGAGCCATTCACGTGGGCGACGTGGCGCTGGCCGGCCGCATCTGTCAGCACCCAGTCGTGCGGCCCGTCGTAGTTGGCATAGACGAGACAGTTGTGTGCGCGCAGGTCGTCCGGCGTGCGTGGAATGCCCCGCTCGCGAAAATACGACGGCGCGCCATAGATGGCATGCGCGCAACTGGCCAGCCGCCGCGCCACCAGCGAGGAGTCCTCCAGCATGCCGATGCGGATCGCGATGTCGATGCGGCCCGCCACCAGATCGGCGTAGCGGTCGTTCATGTCCAGGTCGATCTGCACGGCGGGATAGCGCGCCTGGAATGCGCCCAGCAGCGGTGCCAGCAACGTCACCGCAAACGAAGCAGGCGCCGATACCCGCAGCGTGCCCCGGGCCTCGTCGCGCAGCGCGGTCACGGCCTGCTCGGCGGCGTCCACCTGCGCCAGGCCCTCGCGGCTTTTCTCAAAGAAGGCCGCGCCCGCCTCGGTCAGTGACAGGCGCCGCGTCGTGCGCTGCAGCAGGCGCGTGCCCAGCCGCGCCTCCAACCGCGCCAGCGCCTTGCTGACCGCACCACGCGAGACGCCCATTGCGTCGGACGCGGCTGACAGGCTGCCGCGCTCCACCACCCGCACGAAGACCACCACGTCGGAAAGCCGGTCCATATTTGCGCGTTTCTGGAAACAATATGACGCCAGAGGCTACCTTAATCCGCTCGAATTGGCTGGCTACGATGGGTCCTTCCACTCTTCGTCCAGATCGCCATGACCACCGAAGCTCCCGCTGTTGCCATGTCCAGCGCACCGCCCGTCGATCGGCTCCCGCGTGGCGCCACGCCGCTGTTCGCCGCCGCCGTCGGGCTCATCGTCGTCAACTTGTTCGGCATCCAGCCGCTGGTCGCCGAGATCGCCATCAGCATCGGCTGGACCACTGCGGCCGCCGGGCTGCTGGTGACCGCCACGCTCATCGGCTACGGCATCGGTCTCTTGCTGCTGATGCCGCTGACCGACCTGCAGGACAACCGCACGCTCGCTTCGCGCACGCTGTGGGGTGCGGTGGCGTCGCTGGTGCTGACCACCGTAGCGCATAGCGGGCAGGTGCTGATGCTGGCTGCGTTCGCCATCGGTCTCACATCGACCGTCATCCAGATGCTGATTGCGCTGGCCGGACGCTTGGCTGGCGACCACCGGCGCGGGCGGGTGCTCGGCGACATCATGATCGGCCTGAACCTGGGCATCCTGCTGTCGCGCCCGGCGGCCAGCCTGATCGCGGCGCAATGGAGCTGGCGGGCGTTCTACGGCGCATCGGCGCTGGCGATTGCGGCCCTGGCGATCATGTTGCCGCGCGTGATGCCGACCTTCGTGCCGCCGCGCACGCACGCCTACGGCGCGCTGCTGGGCTCGTACGGACGCCTGCTGCGCAGCGAACCATTGTTGCGTCGACGTGCCGCCACGCAGGCCTTGCTGATGGCGGCGTTCACGCTCTTCTGGACTGCGGTGGCGCTGCGCCTGGCGGCGGCGCCGTTTCATCTATCGCAAAACGGCATCGGCATCTTCGCGCTGTGCGGGGCCGCCGGCGTCGTGGCGGCACCCGTGGCTGGGCGACTGGCGGATCGCGGCTTGGTGCGCCTGGGGACGCTGCTTGCGCATGGCAGCGCGGCGACGGGGTTGCTGTTGGCGCTGGCTTCAGCGGTGGTGCCTGGCCTGAGCGTCCCCGTCATGTTGATGATGCTGGTGATCGCCGCCTTGCTGCTTGATTTTGGCGCCGTTGGTGATCAGGCGCTGGGCCGCTATCTGGTGAATACGCTGGCACCAGAGGTTCGAGGATGCGTGAATGGCCTGTACACGGGGGCGTTCTTCTTTGGCGCGGCGATTGGCGGCGGTTTGGCCGGCCTGGCCTGGGCGCGTGCTGGCTGGGTCGGCGTATCGGTTCTTGCGCTAGGGTTTGTGGTGGCTGCGGCACTTGTGTTCCTGTGGCCCAACCCGGCCACGCGTGCCATCGGTGCCACACCACGCCGCTGCTGAGCGGGGTCGTCCGTCGCCAGACGGGGAGCGTGCTTGACGCTTGCAAAACACCCGGCTATAGTGCCAGATTCGAGTTTTTGGCTTCTGGCTTCGCACGCCCATGCCCGGCAAAGCGCTGTGCAAGGCATCTGAACCAGACGGGCTCGCGCTCTTTGGTCTCGATCTGTTCCCGCAGGTCCTCTCTCCAGAGCGTTCTGCTCGCCACTTCCATAAAACCCGATTGCGCCGTCCGCCTCACAAAATGAGGCGTTCACGTCATGTGAGCCGGCGATTTTTCAAAAACCAAGCTGGATTGAACAATGCCAACCATCAATCAACTGGTTCGCAAGCCCCGCGTCTCGGAAAAGCTGAAGAGCAAGAGCCCGGCACTTGAGAACTGCCCGCAGCGTCGCGGCGTGTGCACCCGCGTGTACACCACGACGCCGAAGAAGCCGAACTCGGCACTGCGTAAGGTCGCCAAGGTGCGTCTGACCAACGGTTTCGAAGTCATTTCGTACATCGGCGGTGAAGGCCACAACCTGCAAGAACACAGCGTCGTGCTGATCCGCGGCGGCCGTGTGAAGGACTTGCCGGGTGTGCGTTACCACATCGTGCGCGGTTCCCTTGACCTGCAAGGCGTCAAGGATCGTAAGCAAGCGCGTTCGAAGTACGGCGCGAAGCGCCCGAAGAAGGCCTAAGTGGTCAGTGAGATCGGCCCGCGCGTGTTGTGCAAATGCGGGGTCACGGTCTTGTCATGAGCAGGCGGTACAACGGTGCGTTTTTTGACCGCACTGGCACCGTCGAGTAAGTGGTCACCCGGCTCAGATTGTTGAAAAGCAAGCTAGTTGGTGGCCGGAGAACCGAAGCGGTTCTCAACTGAACAGAGAAGGAAAGAAGATGCCACGTCGTCGTGAAGTCCCCAAGCGGGAAATTCTGCCGGACCCGAAGTTCGGCAATGTGGAAGTCGCCAAGTTCATGAACGTCCTGATGCTGGACGGCAAGAAGTCGGTGGCTGAGCGTATCGTCTACGGTGCGTTCGACCAGATCGAGAAGAAGGCGGGCAAGGCCCCCATCGAGGTGTTCTCGGTTGCCATCAACAACATCAAGCCGGTGGTGGAAGTGAAGAGCCGCCGCGTTGGTGGTGCTAACTATCAGGTGCCGGTCGAAGTCCGGCCGTCGCGTCGTCTGGCATTGGCGATGCGTTGGCTGCGGGAAGCTGCGAAGAAGCGCAGCGAGAAGTCGATGGCCCTGCGTCTGGCTGGTGAACTGCTCGAGGCCTCGGAAGGCCGCGGCGGCGCCATGAAGAAGCGCGACGAAGTGCACCGCATGGCTGAAGCCAACAAGGCGTTCTCGCACTTCCGCTTCTAAGCGACGCGAGACGTTGTTGGTTGCTGGGCGGGCTGTGTGCGCACATCTCGCCCATTTGTATTAGGGGCGTTCGCCATGTGGCGGCGCCCCGTTGACGAATCAGAGGATTAACCGTGGCTCGTAAGACCCCCATTGAGCGCTACCGTAACATCGGTATTTCCGCTCACATCGACGCCGGCAAGACCACCACGACCGAGCGGATCCTGTTCTACACCGGTGTGAACCACAAGATCGGTGAAGTGCATGATGGCGCTGCCACCATGGACTGGATGGAGCAGGAGCAAGAGCGCGGCATCACCATCACGTCCGCTGCTACCACTGCCTTCTGGAAGGGCATGGGCGGCAACTATCCCGAGCACCGCTTCAACATCATCGACACCCCGGGGCACGTGGACTTCACCATCGAGGTGGAGCGTTCCATGCGCGTGCTGGATGGCGCGTGCATGGTGTACTGCGCAGTGGGTGGCGTGCAGCCGCAGTCGGAAACCGTCTGGCGCCAGGCCAACAAGTACAAGGTGCCGCGTCTGGCGTTCGTCAACAAGATGGACCGTACCGGCGCGAACTTCTTCAAGGTCTACGACCAGTTGAAGACCCGCCTGAAGGCCAACCCGGTGCCCGTCGTGGTGCCGATCGGCGCTGAAGACGGCTTCCAGGGCGTCGTCGATCTGCTGGAAATGAAGGCGATCATTTGGGACGAAGCCAGCCAAGGCGTGAAGTTCGAATACACCGACATCCCGGCCGAACTCGTTGACACCTGCAACGAGTGGCGCGAGAAGATGGTCGAGTCCGCCGCCGAAGCTAGCGAAGCCCTGATGGAAAAGTACCTGGGCGGCGAAGAGCTGACCCGTGCTGAGATCGTCAAGGCGCTGCGCGACCGCACCATCGCCTGCGAAATCCAGCCGATGCTGTGCGGCACCGCGTTCAAGAACAAGGGCGTGCAGCGCATGCTCGACGCCGTGATCGACTTCCTGCCGTCGCCGGTCGACATTCCGCCGGTCCAAGGCACCGACGAAAGCGACACCGAGAAGAAGCTCGAACGCAAGGCTGACGACAACGAAAAGTTCTCGGCGCTGGCGTTCAAGATCATGACCGACCCGTTCGTGGGCCAGCTGATCTTCTTCCGCGTCTATTCGGGCAAGATCAATTCGGGCGACACCGTGTACAACCCGGTGAAGCAGAAGAAGGAGCGTCTGGGCCGTATTCTGCAGATGCACGCCAACCAGCGCGAAGAAATCAAGGAAGTGCTGGCCGGTGACATCGCCGCTGCGGTGGGCCTGAAGGATGCCACCACGGGCGACACGCTGTGCGATCCGGCTGCTCCGATCGTGCTCGAGCGCATGGTGTTCCCGGAACCGGTGATCTCGCAGGCCGTCGAGCCGAAGACCAAGGCCGACCAGGAAAAGATGGGCATCGCCCTGAACCGCCTGGCCGCTGAAGATCCGTCGTTCCGCGTGCGTACCGATGAAGAATCGGGCCAGACCATCATTTCGGGTATGGGCGAGCTCCACCTCGAAATTCTGGTCGACCGCATGAAGCGCGAATTCGGCGTGGAAGCCAACATCGGTGCGCCGCAGGTTGCCTACCGCGAAACCATCCGCAAGAAGGTTGAGGACGTCGAAGGCAAGTTCGTCAAGCAGTCGGGCGGCCGAGGTCAGTACGGTCACGCTGTGATCACGCTGGAGCCGGCAGACGACGAAGCGAAGAAGGCTGGCAAGAACTTCGAATTCGTCGACGCCATCAAGGGCGGTGTGATTCCTCGCGAATACATCCCGGCAGTCGAGAAGGGTATCGTCGACACGCTGCCGGCCGGTATTCTGGCTGGCTTCCCGGTGGTGGACGTGAAGGTCACGCTGACGTTCGGTTCGTACCACGACGTGGACTCGAACGAAAACGCGTTCCGCATGGCTGGCTCGATGGCTTTCAAGGAAGCCATGCGCCGCGCCACCCCGGTTCTGCTCGAGCCGATGATGGCTGTGGAAGTGGAAACGCCGGAAGACTACACGGGTACCGTGATGGGCGACTTGTCGTCCCGCCGCGGCATCGTGCAGGGCATGGACGACATGGTGGGCGGCGGCAAGATCATCAAGGCCGAAGTCCCGCTGTCGGAAATGTTCGGTTATTCGACGTCGCTGCGCTCGCAAACGCAAGGCCGCGCCACGTACACCATGGAATTCAAGCAATACGCTGAGGCACCGAAGAACATCGCCGAAGCTGTGATGGCCGCCAAGGGTACGAAGTAATCAATGTGTTTGGGCGATGCGCATGTGCGTGTCGCCCGCATCCAAATCTAGTAATTAGCCGATTCCGAATTGAGGAGCTGACATGGCAAAGGAAAAGTTCGAGCGGACCAAGCCGCACGTGAACGTTGGGACGATTGGTCACGTTGACCACGGCAAGACGACGCTGACCGCAGCGATCGCAACCGTGCTGTCGAGCAAGTTCGGTGGCGAAGCGAAGAAGTACGACGAAATCGACGCAGCGCCGGAAGAAAAGGCACGCGGCATCACGATCAACACCGCGCACATCGAGTACGAGA
>NZ_JAMXHT010000017.1 GCF_023955655.1 Ralstonia soli
CTCAGTATGGCCACGTCGATCACTCCGAACTCCCGCTCCTTGCCGAGCGGGACAGTGTTCTATACGTGGGTCAACATTCGATGCAAAAACCTACCTCGGATGGGTCAGGATTCGGTGCAAATCAACAGTCCTTCGGCTCGGTGATTCGGGATGATTCGTCCGCATAGATCTCGACGGGCAGTTCCAAGAATGACCGCAGCCCACCAAGTGACTTCACTACGGCGGATTCCCGGGTTGCCCAGCTCTGCGACATGACAAAGCTAAAGCCCTTGGTGAAAATCTCGACTGAATGGCTCTGGATCGCTATGGCGACTTGCTCAAATGCCGCGTCTGCGTTACTGCTGGACCGTAGCAGCTCTACAGTCTCCGCCGTGATGGCCCGGAGTTCGTCCTTGTAATACGTCGACCATTGGAAAATGTGCCACTCGCTTAGCTCGTCGAACCGATCGCTAAGCGAGATAATGAAATCTTGCAAGTCAGGTTGGTTATCCAAGCCAGAGGCGCTGGCCGGCAACCCGTGTGGCTCGCCATGGCCGAGTCGGTTGCAAAATACCTGGTCTAGCTTGCGACGTTTCTTTGGCAGGAACCTACCAATAATTTCTGTGATGGGGTCTTGCAGTCGCTTGAGATCGACCTGGCTGCACTGCTGGAACAGGCTAATCAGTTTATCGAACGCTTTGTTGATTTGCTGCTGGGATATCAATTCCTCGGCTTCGGCGAGTACTGCCTCGATGGGCTTATTCATTTCAGCTTGCTGGATTCCGTAAATTTGTGCCTCATAGCCGGGAGCGGTTCGGCCCTGGAGGGTTGTCGGGTGGCATTACCAGGGTGCGGCCGTTCTGCTGCATCTATTTACGAGGCGCGGCACACGTTGTGGGACGCTGCACCAATGAACTACCTGCCGCTTTTTGGCAGGCCTCCCTCTTCACCGACAATCTTAACCGCCGCGGCTGCCTGCCGAAAAGGAGGTCAAGCAATCCTATGTTGCCTCCAATGTCATGGGGGGGCTATGTCGGCGCGACGTATTTTGCGGCGAGCTTCGCCATCTCTTTGAGCAGAGCGGTGCCGAGTCCCACACCGAGGCCCAGCTAAACCGCTTGCCGCAGGCACGGCATTTGAGCCGCCCTTCGGACAGTTTGTAGGGTCTGCTTGCGGAGCATTCAGGACAGTGTTTCATCGTCGGACCAGAGTAACTCTGGTCCGGTTTGGGTGGAAATTACTTTTCTTTTTGTGCGCCCAGCATGGGCGCACTCTTGTGGGTGCAAGTTCCGCCGTAAGTTGCTCACAGCGAACGAAGCGAAACGCAACTGCGTCAGGGTGTCGGGCGGTTACTACCTGACCATCCGCTCGTCGGGCGCGGGTTTGTAGACGGCGACTCCGCCCTGATGGCGACGGAGCAAGGTTATCGCTACATCAACTGACTGCTCCACCGAGCCCGAAATGTGTGTTGCGTGACGTGAAAGGAATCTCGTGCTGGCTACGGTGACGCGAAGGTCATAGCGACTGTCATCGCCGCTGACCTATTTGGTAGCCTGATGCGCTTCCACCATGAAGAGAACTGTGGTTGCAGTCAGGTTCAACGTGTATCGAGCCAAGTATTCGGGCACAACGACAGGGGCGGTACCTTGCCCGTGGCCACCGTTCTTGTTTCGTACGGTCGGGACGCCACTCTCAAGCAGGGAGCGAATGGACGAGAACTGCGATTCGAAGTACGCAGGAAACAAGCCATTGCTCATGCAGGTGGAGATAAGGTTCTTCGCCGTGTCTGTTGGTTGTGTCGGCCAACCACGCAGGCTGCAAATGGTCTTCATGGTGCTCTCAAATGCCTTCAGCGCGTCGACAAGGCATTCTTTGTAGCGCCCGTGCCGATAGTGCTCATGAGCTTTCAGGAATTCTTCGTTCGCGCCCTTGAAGTTCTTGTCACGTAGGATTGCCAGCGTCGGCTTTACAGCTTCCGCGTGCAGGAGTTGAGAGTCAACACGAATTATCTCGCCGGACTCGAACTGGTAGCCAATCCCATGCTCTTTGAAGCGCTCATTGAGTTCAACAACTGCATCGGCAGGTTCGATCTTTCGATTAGTGTTGTTTAGATAAGTCCAATTTTCTGAAATATATGTCTGGATGACCTTGAAGCACAGTTCGACAACATCCAACGCACGCTCGACAGACGCTTCTTGCAGGAAGAAATTGAATACTGAATCTTGATCAGAATTGGGATATTTGACAAGCTCAAAGACGCCAAACTCTCGACATAGAGCTTGCTTTACAAACTCGTACGCATCATGCGCATGGGTTGAGCCGTACCCATCTTCCCCAAAGGCATCGTTAACGATGTGAATGATCTGTACGCGTAAAGGCCGCGGTAGGTTGTCATACACATACACGTCGGGCATTTCACCGCGAGCCCGCTTCTGACGTTTGGAAAACAGATCGAACACGCGCATAGACCAACGCACCCCAATTTTTGTTAGTCCGGTGATTATATTCTAGAGGTGATGTATGCAAACCAACGACTGGTTGACCAAGCATGCAACAGGCTTCGCCAATCGGTCGAGCTCCGCTGATCACGCTGCACCAATGGTCGCTATAGCCTTGGTTCGTCCCCACAGTTGTGGATGTGACCCCTGAGTGGACAATGCGCCAACCTCACAAATCGAGCAATCAGGGGCGTTCACGGTAGTGCGACTAAAGTTGATTTGCGGCGTACAGATTTGGCTGCGTGGCAACCGGAATTCCATCATTGACAAGCGTTGCTTCTATTTCTCGCGCACCGGCTGCCGTCGGGCATGTCGTACTGGCCGCGGCCCAATGTCGAGTGATAAGCCTGCATGTCGTGCCGAGCCACATAGCCGGCAAGTGCCTGCTCGTCTTCATGCGTGGGCGGCCAGGTCGCAGGAATGACGATCGGATCGAGTTCCGCGTAGCCAGCGTTGGCCGGCAGTGCCGCATTGGAATCGATATGGTTGCGGTTCAGCTCGACGTTGTCTTGGTTGGTTCGCTGCAGGTACGAGAAGCCGTACGGATTGATGGCGTGGATCATCAGTAAGCCGATGCCGGCCTGCTTGAACCGCCCCATCAGGTCTGTGTCATGCAGCGTGGCAACCTGGCAGCCGGAACCGCAGAAGCCTTCTGGCCCATGGTTGCCAGAACTCAAAATCAGCAGGCGCTGGGCAGTTGGGGCGCCCAGGTATGCGACGTCCATCGCCAGCGTTTCGCTTGCGGCACCTTGGTAGCCAAGCAGTTCGAACGTCTCTATGGCCGCGCCGAGCTTATCGGCAGCATCGAGAAACTTGCTGCGTGCTTCGGCATACGTGGCGGAGAAATGGTCGCTTACGGCAGTGTTTTCCATGGTGATGGTCTTGCAGTCAGAGTTGGGTGGCTGCGGCCGAGGCGGGCATTGCGCGGCTCGGCTGGTTGATGTCTTCACCCGTGCGGTCCTTGAGGTAGCGCAGCCCCAGCAGGGAAATCAGCGCGATCGCGACCAGGCACTAGGAGGGCGACTCCTTGTGGTCGCTTGCATTGACCAGCCAGGCGCTGATGAGCGGGGCAAAGCTCCCGAACACCGCGACGCCGATGCTGTACACCAGCGACATGCCGCTGGCACGCACGCGTTCGGGAAACATCTCGGGCAGGATCGTGATGCTGGGCACGGCCTGGACTGCCAGAATCATCGTCAGCCCCCCGACGATCGTGAACAGCACCGCTGGTGTGGGCGAGGCCTTGAGCCAGGCAAACGTCGGATAGATCAAGAGCACCAGGGCGATGCGCGCCCAGACGATCAACGGCTTGCGCCCAACGCAGTCCGACCAGCGGCCAATGCTCGGTGCGAGCGCAAAGGTGAGCAGCCCGGTCAGTGCGGCGCCGGCCAGCGCAACGGCAGGGGACATGCCGAGCTCGCGGATGGCATAGGTGGGCATGTAGAAGGTCACGACGTAGGAAGCGCCCGTGCCGCCCATGGTGATAACGATCGCGGTCAGCACCGCACGGCCATCCCGTATTGCCCAAGTGAACGAAGCTCGCAAATCCAGGAGTGCACCAGGAATGCTGCAGGCAATGGCGATACACCATGCGACATATGTCTCACGTTCTGCTTCAGGTGTCGCATTCACTGCTGCAGTTGTCGCAGTTGCATCGCGCCGATCACGCTCAAGATATTTCACCGAAACAGGCAGCTAGCCTGAGGCAGTTTGAGGCCTGATATGGGTTTGGCTGGTGTCTTCCCGTTCCGTCTCCGAGGTGTGTGGTGCATGGCATAGAAGCTGCGTATGGCCACGCGTGAGTCGCAGCGAGCGACTGTACATCGGTGTCATTACAACAAGGAGACGATTGTGATCAACCTCGAATACCGCGTTAACGGGGCGATTGCGAAGGTGGCATTGGTCATGGGGGGGGCGATGGTCGCCGCACAAGCCGTTCAAGCTGCGAGTGGCCCAGGCTTCGACGATCCGAATAACTGGCCGCAATACCACCGCAGCTACAACGCCTGGCGCTACAGCCCTCTGGATCAGATCAACAAGGGCAACGTCAAGAAGATGCATGTTGCCTGGATTCACCAGCCGGGGGTGATCACCCACGGGCTGCAGGCAACGCCGATCGTGATCGATGGCGTGATGTACTCCATTGGTGCGGACAACAACGTGTTCGCACTCGACGCCGCAACCGGTGCGACGCTTTGGCACTACAAGCCCAAGCTTGCCGCAGTCTCCAAGGAGGTCTTTTACCAATCGGCGAGCCGTGGCGTGACGGTCGGGCGTGGGAAGGTGTTTATCGGCACGTTGGATGGCCGCTTCATTGCACTTGACCAGAAGACCGGCAAGGAAATGTGGTCGACGCAGCTCACTGACATGAAGAAGGAGTACGGGGCGTTGTTTTCGGCGCCTCCACAGCTCGCCGGAAACGTTCTATTTGGCGGTACGACTGGTGGTGACCAGCCGATCGTCGGCAAGATTTTTGGGGTAAACGCCGATACGGGCGAGCGCGTATGGACGTTCGAGATCCCGCGCGATGACCCGAAGAGCTGGCCCGGCGACAGCCGCACGAAAGCCGGCGGCTCGGCTTGGATGCCCGGGACCTACGATCCCACCACCGACACGATTTACATCGGCACCAGCAACTCTGCCCCCGACTTCAACCGCGAAGACCGGATGGGCGACAACCTCTATACCTCCACGCTGCTCGCACTCGATCCCAAGACCGGGAAGATCAAATGGCATCGGCAGGAAGTGCCTAACGACACTTGGGACTTCGACGCAGTATATGAAGCGTTGCTCATCCCTGATGGTCACGGCAAGACCTCGCTGGTACACCTGAACAAGAACGGCTTCGTATACGTCATGGACAAGGATTCGGGTTCCATCCGAAATGTCTGGCAGTACACCGAAAACATGAACTGGGCCAAGGGTGTCGATCCAAAGACCGGCGCGCCGATCGAACCGAACTACCCCGAGACGGGCAAGCAGAAGCTGCACTGCCCCAACCTGCTGGGTGCGCGCAGCTGGAACGCAGGTGCCTACAACCCATCCACCAAGCTTTGGTATTCGCAAGGCATGGAGGTGTGCAACACCGTTACCAGCGCCAAGCAAGAGCCGCTCGCGGGTATCAGTGGCCTCTCGCTCGGTCTGTCGGAAATCACGCTGGTCGACCCGCCCGGCAAGAAGGCTGATGGCTGGCTTGGCGCCTTCGATCCGCTGACCGGCAAGCAGGCATGGAAGGTCCGCTTCAAGTTGCCGCCGCTGAGCAACGTGCTTGCTACGGGTGGCGGTCTGGTGTTCACCGGCGACATGGAGGGCCGCCTCTATGCCTTCGACGCCGATAACGGCAAGGAGTTGTGGAAGTTCAACGCCGGGTCTGGTGCTCGCGGTGGTCCGATCAGCTATTCGGTCAATGGCAAGCAATACATTGCGATCCCGACCGGCTTGGGCTCGCATGCACCGGGTTTCCTGACGGGCGCGTTCCCGGAGATTCGGGACTTACCGGGTGGCGCCGCGCTGCTGGTGTTCACCGTCGATTGACCGGCTAAGTCGCCAGCCTTGTCAGGCGATATTGATGTCCACCAAGGAGGGCGGCTTTAGCCGTCCTTCATTTCCCGTACTTGATTTACCGCCATGAGAAAACTGCTCGTTACCGTCTTGGCTGCGCTCGTCACTGTGCCCGCAGTCGCTGGCGCGCCTGAGGGACACGGGGCGCCGGCTGCGGCACCGGCCGCCACAACCGAGGCGACTCCCACTGAGCCGCCGTTCTCCCTCAACGATCCGGCGCGTATCGAGAATGGTCGCAAGCGCTTTGGATCCACCTGCGCCGCCTATTGTCACGGCAATGGCGGGGAAGGGGGGCGGGCGCCAAGCTTTACCGGCCGCACCGACTTCGTTCCTGCCGATGGGTTCAAAACGATCACCGAAGGACGAACCGGCGCCGATGTCATGCCGCCATGGGGCAAGACCTTCTCATCCGAGCAAATCTGGGAACTCGTGGCCTATTTGCAGTACTTGGCGAAGCAGCCGGAGAAAGCGCAGTAAGGGCGGGCTGCCATGCACATCAGCACATTCGGGATGGGAGCGATGGCGCGTGGAGGTTCAATAAATTTTTTACCACTAAGAAGACCTATATCTAGGAGATGCATCATGAAGACCAAGCTTTTGGCTTCTTCGGTTTTGTCACTCGGGTTGCTTGCGGCCGCGCTGCCAGCGTTCGCCGTTGAATGGGCCAGCGTCACCGACGAGCGGCTGCTCAATGCCGACAAGGATCCAAACAATTGGCTGATCTACGGCCGCACTTACAACAGCAACCGCTTTAGTCCGTTGAAGCAGGTCAACACTGGCAACGTGAAGAAGCTGGTGCCGAAGTTTTCCTACTCGCTGGGCACCCTCGAGGGGCAGCAAGTTACGCCCAGCGTCAACAACGGCATCATGATCGTTGCTGTGTCGCAGCAGTACGTTGATGCGGTGGACACCCGCACCGGCAACCGGCTCTGGCGCTATGAGATCAAGCTGCCCGCCGACATTGCGCAGTATGCGTGCTGCGGTTTGGTGACCAAAGGCGTGGGTCTGTACGAAGACAAGGTCTACATCGCCGCGCTCGACGCGCGCGTGATCGCGCTCGACGCCAAGACCGGCAAAGAGCTGTGGGAGAAGAAGGTCGAGGACTACAAGAGTGGCTACACGCTGACGATGGCACCGATGGTCGCCAAGGGCAAGGTAGTGGTCGGCGTGGCCGGCGGCGAGTTCGGTATCCGCGGCTTCATTCAGGCGTTTGATGCCCGCACCGGCCAGGAAGCCTGGAAGACCTCGACTGTGCCCGGTCCTGGCGAGGAAGGCGTCGAAACCTGGGGCAAGGAGTCGTGGAAGTACGGCGGTGCGGCGGCTTGGCTGACGGCCTCGTTCGATCCTGCAACCAACCTAGTCTATATGGGCACCGGCAATCCGGCACCGTGGAACCGGGCGATGCGTCCCGGTGACAACCGCGGCTCGAACTCGATGCTCGCTCTCGACATCGACACCGGCAAGAAGAACTGGGATTTCCAGTTCACCCCGAACGATTCATGGGACTACGACGCGATGTCTGAGGCGGTGCTGGTCGACGTCAAGCGCGGCGGCAAGACTGTCAAGGGTCTGTTGCAGGGTAACAAGAACGGAAACCTCTACACGCTCGATCGCACCAACGGGAAGTTCGTATCGGCGTTGCCATTCGTCAAGGTCGACTGGGGCCACGTCGACCCGGCGACCGGCAAGATGGTCGTGAATCCTGAAAGCCGGCCGGACCTGAACAAGAACGCCACGTTCTGCCCCTCCTATTTCGGCGGCAAGGACTGGGCGCACATTGCCTACAACCCGACGACGAGCATGGCATTCATCCCGTCGATCGAAATGTGCGCGACGCTCAAGAACGAGGAGGTCAGCTATAAGAAGGGTCTAATGTACCTCGGTGCACCTGGCGACATGATCGCTCCTGGGCGCGGCGCGCTCACCGCAGTCGATGTTACGACCAACAAGATCGCGTGGAAGTGGGAGAACAGCTCGCCTCTGCAATCGTCGAGCGCGCTTGCAACAGCAGGCGGCTTGGTGTTTGTCGGGACGCTCGAGGGCAACTTCGTCGCGCTGGATGGCAAGTCGGGCAAGAAGCTTTGGAGCTTCCCCACGCCCTCTGGCATCGTCGGCGGTCCGATGACCTATAGCGTCGATGGCAAGCAGTACGTGGCAGTGGTGTCCGGCTACGGTGGCGCCTTCCCGCTGTGGGCTGGCTCGGGTGTTCCGGAACACATCAAGAAGATCAACAAGGGCGCCTCGCTGTGGGTGTTCGAGTTGGCCGAGTAAGCGGAAGCGCGGGCAGTCGCCATGAAATCATTTCTCGTGCGCCCCATGTTGACGCTGCTTGGTGCGTTGACGGTTGCAGGCGCGGCTACGGCCGCGCCTGAGCCGACGGCACTTGAACGCATCCGCGCCACCGGTGTCATCACGGTGTGCGCCGATCCGGACAACCTGCCGATCAGCGCTAAAAGCCCCGAGCCGTCAGGCTACGACGTCGAGATCGCGCAGGAGATCGCGCGCTCTCTCGGCGTGCGTCTCGCCTACCACTGGTTTGCGACCAATTACGCACGGCGTGCGTTCCGGCAAGTGGTCGAGGGGCGTTGCGACTACATCATGGGATTGCCCGCGCGCATCGACTTCGAGGAAGCCGATGCGCGCATGGTCTTGTCTCAGCCCTACTACACGACCGGTTTTGTCCCGGCCGTGCGCGCCGATCTGCCGGTGAATAGCTACGACGACCTGAAGGGCTACGAGGTTGGCGTTGCAATCATGACGGTGGCCGATTTCGTCCTGTTCCGCGAGGGCATCACGCGGCACTTGTACCAAGGGCAGCAAGACCTCTTCGCGGCACTGGCATCGGGTGAGATCACCGCAGCGGTGATGTGGGGGCCGTCCGGCGGGTGGTACATCAAGAGCCATCCGGAGGCTAAATTGCGGATGGTCGCGGAGTCCCGCCCGAAGATGACCTTCTCGCTGGCCGTTGGGGTGCGCAAGGCCGATGCAGATCTGCGAGAAGCGATCGACCGCAGCCTCGACGCGCTCAAGAGCAGCGGTCGGATCGACGCGATCCTGCAGCGTTACGGCGTGCCACAACTAGCACCAGCCGCCGCGCAGCCTGCCCCGGCACAAGCGGGTTCTGACCGACGATAAAGCCGTACCGCTCGCATTTTTGCGGAGCTGTTTGACTCCATCCTTGAAGGGATTCTTAGCATGACATTCAAAATCAACCGATACCTCGCTCTTGGCGCCGCGCTGTTGTCGGTCGCCGGAAGCGCTCTTGCAATGGGCGGTTCGTCTGCCGGCTCGCCGAACGAAACGCCAGAGGTCCGAAAAGGCCGTATTTTGTATGATCAGGCGTGCTACAAGTGCCATGGCCCGGGTGCCGTTTCTGGCGGCACCATCCCGGACCTTCGCCGCTTCAAGGGCAACGACGATGAGTTTCTCGCCACCGTCCGCGAAGGGCGGGTGCCGCGCGGCATGCCGTCCTGGAAAGAGTTCTTGAACGACGATGAAATCCGCGCCATCCGCGCCTTCGTCAAGTCTGTACCCGTGAACTGAGGTGCTTCATGGCGTTGAAAACCAACCGATGCTTGCCGCTTGGTGCGGCGCTCCTGCTGCTCACCGGAGTTGCTTTTGCGCAAGGGAGCGGCCTCACACGAACGATTGTCGGAAAGGGCGACGTCTCCATCGCGGGTCGTGAGGCCGTCGTTGCGCGCATTGAAGTCGCGCCAGATGGTCAGGTCGGCAGGCACACCCATCCCGGTGAGGAAATCAGCTATGTGGCCGAAGGTGAAGTCGAACTCTCCGTCGACGGCCGGGCGCCTCGTCTTGTGAAGGCCGGAGAGTCGTTCATCATCCCCGCTGGCACCGTCCACTCCGCCCATAACGCGGGCAACGCGCCAGCGCGCCTCGTTGGCGTGTACGTCGTGGAGAAGGGAAAGCCGCTGGCCTCACCCGCACCCTGAGGCGCTGTGGTTGCGCCCGCGCCGCAAGATGGGAGCGGAGCGGGCGATTTGGCCGCTGCCAGTTCACTGAATCACCGAATCGGTCAGCGCATGCCGTGCCACGGCTTCAAAACTACATAAAAGGAGACAACAGTGACTGAACCCGAACACCGCGTTCATGAGGCAGCCGCGGCGACCATTGCGGGCGGCAATGCCGGCAAGGCAGACATCGAATGCGAAATGCTCGTCCTTGGCGCCGGCCCAGGCGGCTATTCAGCGGCGTTCCGCAGCGCCGATCTTGGCATGAGGACCGTGCTTGTCGAGCGCTACTCGGCGCTCGGCGGCGTGTGCCTGAACGTCGGCTGCATTCCCAGTAAGGCGCTGCTGCACACCGCCGCCGTGATGGATGAGGTCAAGGCGCTCGGTCATCACGGGATCAAATATGTGTCTCCCGAGATCGACATCGATGAGCTGCGCGCGTACAAGGACGGCGTCATCAAGAAGCTCACGAGCGGCTTGGCCGGCATGGCCAAGCTGCGCAAGGTCGAAGTTGTGTCGGGCGTGGGAAGCTTCCTCGATTCGCATCACATGGAGGTTGCGCAGGCTGACGGCAGCACGAAAATCATCAAGTTCGCCAAAGCGATCATCGCCGCCGGGTCGCAGGCGGTGAAGCTGCCGTTCATGCCCGAGGACGAGCGTGTTGTCGACTCCACTGGCGCGCTCAAGCTCAAGGGCATCCCGAAACGCATGCTGGTCGTTGGCGGCGGGATCATTGGGCTTGAGATGGCGACGGTTTATTCGACGCTCGGCACACGCATCGACGTCGTCGAGATGCTCGATGGCCTGATGCAGGGTGCCGACCGCGACCTCGTCAAGGTGTGGGAGAAGAAGAACGCCCACCGCTTTGGTCACGTGATGCTCAAGACAAAGACCGTGGGCGCGAAGGCGACGGCGGCTGGTATCGAGGTCACGTTCGAGGGCGAGAAGGCACCAGCGGAACCCCAACTCTATGACTTGGTGCTGGTGGCGGTAGGCCGCAACCCTAATGGCAAAAAGATCGGCGCGGAGAATGCTGGCGTGGCAGTTACCGACAGGGGCTTCATCCAAGTCGATAAGCAGATGCGGACTAACGTGCCGCACATCTTTGCGATCGGTGACATCGTTGGCCAGCCGATGCTCGCGCACAAGGCAGTGCACGAGGCGCATGTAGCAGCGGGGGCAGCTATCGGCGATCCGGTGTACTTCGACGCGCGTCAGATTCCGAACGTAGCCTACACCGATCCTGAGGTGGCCTGGACTGGCAAGACCGAAGAGCAGTGCAAGGCCGAGGGCATCACGGTCGGCAAGGCGGTATTTCCCTGGGCTGCATCTGGCCGCGCGATCGCTAATGGACGTGATGAGGGTTTTACCAAGTTGATCGTTGATGAGGCGACGCAGCGAATCATTGGCGGCGGCATCGTAGGAACGCATGCTGGCGACCTTATCAGCGAGGTCTGTTTAGCTATCGAGATGGGCTGCGAACCGGGCGACATCGGCAAAACCATCCATCCACACCCGACACTGGGTGAATCCATCGGCATGTGCGCTGAAGTGTTCGAGGGGGTGTGTACGGATCTGCCACCGCAGAAGAAGAGGCAGGCCGTATCGCTCGTGTGATCAGCTGCACCTGGGCTGGCATCGAGGTCGCCACTGCCGAGGCAAAAGGCCAAGGCACGGTAGCAAGTTGTCCAATCCCGCTCATGCCATGGAGGCGAAGCAATCCATGGAAGATATCGTCACCGTTTCGGCCGCGTGCACCGCGGTCGATAAGCTTGGCGCAATGGACATTCCCTGCAACTAGGCGTCCATCGAAGACTTCCCTCACGAACGAACTGAAAGCACAACATTATGAAACATCTCCTTGCTTTGCTTGCTGCTGCTCTACTCGCCGGACCGGCCTTTGCCGATGCCGGCGTGGATTTGGCGCAGAAGAAAAACTGTATGGCTTGCCACGCCATTGACACGAAACTGGTGGGCCCTGCCTTCAAAGATGTGGCAACCAAGTACGCCGGCCAGAAGGACGCAGTGGCCAAGCTGACTCAGAAGGTGTTAAAGGGCGGCTCCGGAGTCTGGGGCCCAATGGCAATGCCAGCCAACACACAGGTTAATGAAGCCGAGGCTAAGCAGCTCGTGCAGTGGGTCCTGTCGCAGAAATAGGATGCGACGTAGAAGGCCATGAAAGCGGCCGGCGGTGGATTCAGATTGATAAAGGCCTCGCCATTGTGCAAGTCCTCCGTGTCCAGGTATCTCAGACTGAGCAGTTACCACTACGGCAGTCATTATCCCGCGAAGAGTGGTTATTTCGCGCTTCATAAATTCCGGTTTTTACCGGAAACCTCTTTTCAAAACAAATCAACAAGGGCAAGCCGCCAGGCCATGCTTCTGGTGGAGGCGGTGAACGCGTTTTGCTGAACGCCGTGCGCACGCCAGTACCAAGACTCTGCTCCGGTTGCGTGCTGAACCGGGGCACGGAGAACTCGGCCTTCCGTGCGACTGGGTACGGGAGGCCGATTTGCGTTAGGCGAAACGCAGTGCGGTCAGCGCTTCCAAGGTGCCTCGCATGTTGTGCTGCGCTTGTCGGTCATGCGCGCGGCGACCGCGCAATTCACGCGCAACTGCCGTTCACCCCTAACCGCTATGACCTTTCTAGCAGAGTTCGAGCAACTCTGACGGCTCTGACATCACGCGATCGAGCGCGAGCCTGGCTTTGTGAACGATCGCGGTGGGCGGCACGATCCGGGTGCGCTCTACGCAGTTGTCCAGTACTTCGGAATAGGCGTTGCGTACGCCCCAGTTTCCCTGCAGGCGTGCAACGACCTCGGCTGCGGCAATTGCCTGAGTGGCCTCCGGCGCTTCGAGGTAGTCGTCGCCCGCTTCCAGCACGGCGTCGAACGTGGATTAAGTGAGGGACACGTCGTCGGCTTCCGCCAACTCAGCGGCGAAATCGCAAGCATCATCATTGCCGAACGACTCGTGAAACCAAGCATCCATGGAGTTCTCTTGAAGGGCCGCGGAGCGTTGATGGAAGTAGGCGTCGGCGGCGAAAAGCGCTGGTGCAGTCACGCTCGCGGAGGGGGCACACCGATGTGAAATTTCAACCGTCGTGCGGGCAGCGTTCGCCAATTGAAAAAAACGGCGTGGTTGTCAAAGGGCGACAGCGACGACAGCTTCCGCAGCCATGAAGATGTCATGGAAGAGGCCGTGCACGTGGCGCGCAGCATCATCGATGGCATGCATCCTGATTTGTCCGTGCTGTCGATCGTGACGCACGGCTACTAGAAATCCACACTTTAGCCGGACATGTTTTACATAACGGGAGCAATGGAACGCTGCCGTGCCCAATGGACGCATTCCAGCTTATCGGATAGGCGACGCGGGGCTTGAGATGAGAAAAGTCCGGGCACGCAAATGGAGAGCCCTCGGGCAGGAGCCGGGAAAAAACAAGGCGGCAGAGGAAGGGCCGCCTTGGTAAGCCGATAGCGGTGCCACGTGGGGCGCCCGGCATCGGGGAGCGAGATTGTCGAGTTGTGATGCGAGCCGCTTATAGGCCGTCGCTGAACGGATCAAACTTGCGGGCCAGGGTGCCGTCCGTGTACGGGTCGGCCTTGGTCACAGCTTGACCGTCGGTGTACGGGTCCCTGCCCTGTACGTATGGGTCCTTGCCCTGTACGCCTGCAGCAAAGGCGGGTACAGCGGCAACAGCGATCAGCGAGGGGAGAATCAGGTTCTTGGCTTTCATGATGAGGTCCACAGTCTGGGGGGAGCACAACCGCAGGGCAGTTCGCTGCAATGCGGTAGTGCGATGGCATAAACTTGGTCGTTGATGGTTGGCGAAGGCGGGGTCTCAGTTCCGCTCAGAAAGCGTGCTTCAGGCCCACGCCTGCCAAGACCGTTTTCACACCCGGTGCGGTACCACCCGAAACGATAGAGGTCTTGAGGCCTTCCAGCGGATCTGCCGTCCCGATAGCGCCGGCATCTGCATAGGCCACCTGCGCATACAGCGTGGTGCGCTTGGAGAGCGCATAGTCGTTGCTCAGCACGAACGTCTTGGTCGAGCTGCTATGTGAGTCGCTCTCGTAGTGGCTGTAGTAACCGGCAAGCGTTGCGGTATTGCTTGCGTTCCACTGGTAGTCCACCCCGGCGCCAACCGACTGGACCTTCGAGATACGGCCCCCGGCTGTCGCATTGTCGGTGATGTTCAGGTAGTTAAGCCTGCCCTTGAATGTATCGCCGAGCGGCGCTGCAACGCCTGCACTCCACAGACGGCTGACGGTTGAACCGCTGGTGCTGTCCTTCATTGCCTGATAGGCCAGGCCAACGGTCACGGGCCCAGTGTAGGTTGCGCCGAGCGAGATTTCGTTGCCCTTGCTCATGCTGCCGGGGACTTCGCCGAAGGAGTAAGCGGCGCCCACCCAGACCGGACCGAAGTTGTTGGAGTACTGCACTGCGTTGCCCACGAACACGCCGACGTCGTTGCCAGGGTTCGTGCCGGAACCCAGAGAGCCAGTGGGCGTCGCCAACTGGTTGTAGGCCCACACGTACAGATTCGAGAACTGCTCCTTGAAGGTGCGCGCTTCGGTACCGAGTACGCCCATTAGCGCCGGGCCGTACTGGCGGCCCAGCGTGATCGTGCCCCAGTCCGCACTCAGGCCGACGTTCGCTTGACGACGGAAGATTTGCGAGCCGTTGTCAGGACCTGAGAATAGCTTGCCCGTATCGCTGTAGAAATGGCTTTCTAGGTTGAAGAAGGCTTTCATCCCGTCGCCAAGGGGCTCGACGCCTTTCAGCCCCCAGATACTCATGGCGCTACCGCCCGTCATGATTTCTGTCTGGCTACCGGAGTTGTTCGCGCTCTTGTTCCTAAACTGCAGTCCGTCGTCAATGATGCCGTAGAGCGTGACCGATGATTGCGCCATGGCCGTGCTCGCGGCACAGCCCATGGTCACTGCGAATAGGTATCCCCCAATCTTATTGCACTGCATGGTGTCTCCTTTCTTGTTGGGACAGATTGAGTCTTAGTTCTTCGGTTAGGTGCTGCCTGTGCGAATTGCATTCAGCACCGATCGGCACTCTGCAAAGTGCATACCAGGATCGCTTGGATGCCAATGCACGCCCTTTTCCAAGATGTAGGCGTGGATTGCCACAGTCCCTGGCCATGCGCGGCGCGACGAATGTCGCGTTTCGTGCGACATTCGTCGCGCGCGAATGCGTCAGATGTGCCGCGATAGAAGGACAGGCGCGACGCCTAGTTCGTCGTGATGGCAGTTTGCATGCACGGCTACGGCGGCCTCTCGGCGACATCGGACATGGCCGCTGACACGCAATGGCGTTCACCGTTACCAAACACTGGTGATATCAAACGAGCCCCTCTGAAAAAGGTTTGCTCTGCCACGACCAAAGATGGCCTAGGTTTTGCTTGAAACGCCTGAACACGCGATGAGGCCGAGCGGGTGTGGAGTTCACAGTCGGCACGCGTACCTGCCCGCCGGTCCGCGGGGCCCAGATCTGGCAGGCAAATATAAAAATCGAAGAGGAGACAAGGCCATGCGCCAACCACACGCACTGTCGCGTCACGCGCTCGCGCAGATGTCTGTCCCATCGCCACTGATTCCTCGCCAGAAGTAACTATCGCGACGCCCGTTCTCTGGGTGCATGACTTGCACACCCGGTCACGGCGAGAGAGAAATCAGGGAGACACTCCGTGCATTCGAGTACCCGCTGTCTGTGGAAGACCACGCCCCCCCTCATCGGAGTGGTGCTCGCACTCGCTGCCGCGGGGCTTCATGCGCCGGCCTTTGCCGAGGACCCGCTCATCGCGGTGGCACTGCCCACCACCGAGGTGGTCGGCTCGACCCCGATCGACAGCATTGGCGTGCCGCTGTCGCAATTTCCTGCCAACGCGCAGCGCATCAGTGCGAAGGATGTCCGCGAGCAGCGCAGCGCAAACCTTGCCGACGTGTTGAACGACAACCTCGGTCAAATCAGCGTCAGCAACGGCTCGGGCAACCCTTACCAGAACGACGTCAACTACCGCGGGTTCCAGGTGTCGTCGCTGTTGGGCGTGCCCATCGGGCTGTCGGTCTACTTTGACGGTGTGCGGATGAACGAGCCCTTCGGCTCGATCGTGAACTGGGACCTCATTCCCATGAACGCGGTGTCCAGCATCAACATCCTGCCGGGGTCCAATCCGATCTTTGGCCTCAACACGCTGGGCGGGGCGCTCGTCGTCAACACCAAGAACGGGAAGGACAACACCGGCACGTCGATTGACGTACTGGGCGGCTCGTTTGCCCGCAAGGCTGTGAGCTTCGAGACCGGTGGCGTCGACGCAGCGCACGACACCGACTATTTCGTGGCCGGCAACTTCGACAAGCAGAACGGCTTTCGCGACCACTCGGGCTCCGAGGTCAAGCAACTGTTCGGCAAGGCGCGCTGGCACGGCAACGATGGCGCCACCCAGCTCGAACTGTCTGCAGCGCTGGCGGACACGTCGTTGAGCGGAACGCAGTCGCTGCCGATGGACATGATGTCGAACCGCAGCGCTGCCTATACGTGGCCCGACACCATCAAGAACCGGATGGCGCTGCTGAACCTGAAAGGCAGCCACTGGCTGAACGACAACAACCAGCTGGCGGGCAGCGTTTATTACCGCAAGGCCAACCTGAACAACGTCAACAGCAACGCGCAACTGGATGACGGCTGCTTTAACGATGATGGCTCACTGGCAACGACCACCGCCGGCGGTATCACCACTGACAAGTGCGCGAACAAGGCACCGAACGGCACGACAGTGAATGCCGTGACGAATGCCAACGCCCTGGCGCTCGGCTACGGCCGCTGGACGAATGCCATCAATACCAGCGTCGTGGAGTCGGCCACGCACGAAGACACGGTGGGCTCGTCTGTCCAATGGTCGAACTTCGACAACCTGGCGGGGCACAAGAATGCATTCACGCTGGGCGGCGCGTTTGATCATTCGCGCATCACCTATGACCAGACCACCTATCTGGCCCGGTTGATCAACTATCAGGCGGTGGTGATCCCCAACCAGGAATACGGTTTCACTGCCAACGGGTTGCCGCCGTCGGCGTCGAACCCCGCGTCGTTCACGGGCAGCAACGTCATCGGCGCGGTCAACCTGACATCCAACGTCAACAACTTCAGCGCGTATTTCACCGATACGTTCAGCGTCA
>NZ_JAMXHT010000018.1 GCF_023955655.1 Ralstonia soli
CCAGATGGACCAGGTGACGCAGCAGAACGCCGCGCTGGTGGAGCAGGCTGCGGCCGCGGCGGAGTCGCTGGAGGAACAGGCCCACAACCTCAACGAGGCCGTGGGGCAGTTCCGTCTCTCGCACTAATACCGCACTCAGCTGCGTGACGAGGCCGGGGCGTTTGCTGCCTTGGCCTTGTCCTGTTCTTCCGCAAGCGCCAAGTCGGCCGCTTGTGCGCGCTGCATGGCGGGGCGCGCCATCACGCGGTCAATGTATTCACGCACCAGCGGCGTTTCGGGGATGAGCTTGAACATCGTCGTCCAGCCCAGCGCCGCAGCCCACAGCACATCCGCCGCGGTAAAGCGTTCGCCCAGCAGGTAGGGGCCTCGCTCCAGTTGCGCGGTCAGCGTGCCCAGCATGGTGTCGAAATTGCCGTACGGCGACAGCGAATAGGCCGCCGGTTCACGCTTCATCGAGCGGTCCACAATCGCGGGCTCGAAGCACGCGCCGTAGAACACCATCCAGCGCAGGTACGCCGCGCGCAGCGGATCGCCCACCGCCGGCGAGAGCCCCGCCTCCGGATACAGCTCCGCCGCATACAGGTAGATGGCCACCTGCTCGGTGATGACCTCGTTGCCGTGGCGCAGTGTCGGCACCTTGCCCAGCGGGTTAATGGCGAGGAACTCCGGCGCCTTGTGTTGGCCCGTGCTCAGGTCGAAGGTGTGCAGTTCGTAGTCGGCGCCGAGTTCTTCGAGCAGCATGTGCGCGCCCCGTGAACGGCTGCGCGGCGAGTGATAGAGAGTGAGGTGACGGTCTTGCGGCATCGTCGGCTCCGGTGCAGTGTCGTTGAATGGCAACTGCCAATGTAGGGCAGCCATCCTCCGCTGTCTGCAGAATTTGCCGTAACGGTTCAGTCAGCCGCCGCCGATATATCGCGCGGAGGCGGAAAATCCGTCATCACGCAGTTGCGCCCCGCCAGCTTGGCGGCATAGAGCAGGTGGTCGGCGCGCCGCAGCAGGGATTCCAACTCGGGGCGGTCCGCCGCTTGTGCCACTGCCACACCAAAGCTGGCCGTCATGCGGCAGGGCAGGTCGGTGCCTGTGGGCACTGCCACCTCGGCAATGCGGTGGCGCAAGTGTTCGGCCACGGCCCGCGCCTGCGCAAGGCTGTCTGCCCAGATCATCACCGCGAATTCCTCGCCCCCGATGCGCGCCACCATGTCGGCCGATGGGCTGTCGGTGCGGCACAGGTCGGCGACGGTGCGCAGCGCCTCATCGCCCACGGCGTGGCCATAGGTATCGTTGACGCGCTTGAAATGGTCGATGTCGAACATGATCAGCGCAACCAGCGGGGCACGGGGCTGCGGCGATTTGCACATCGCGCCGGCTCGGTCTTCGAAGGCGCGGCGGTTCAGCAGTTTGGTGAGCGGATCGGTCTCGGCCATACGCGCGAGTTCCTGCATCAGGTGCGCGCGCTCGAGCTCGAGCCGGTGGCGCTCGATGCTGTTGATGCGCAGCACGCGGATGGCCTCGAACATCGCGCGGATCTCGCGCCGCGCAAAGCTGGTCGGGATATGCGCGCTCAGGTTGCCGCGCGCGATCGTGTCGATCAGGCGTGTGGCGTTGACGAACGGCACCACCACGTCGCGGCGGAACGAGATCGTCATCCACGCCAATGCCCCCAGCGCCGACAGCACCGCCGCCGCAGAGCCGATCAGTACCAGCAGCATCGCGCGCCGGTGCGCCCCGATGTGGTCTTCGGCCAGACGCAGCACGCTGTCGCGGAAATCGGTGATGGCCTGCATGGTCGGCACGTAGTGCTCGGCGAACTGACCGGTGGTGATGGGCGCGCCGCCGGGCAGGCTGGCCTGGGCGCGCACGGTTTGCACATAACGCAGCCCTTCACCGAAGTACTGTGTGGCGAGGGCCGCGGCGGCGTGCCGGTTGAGCGCGGGGTTGCCGATCGTGCGCGTGTCGATCATGTAGCGCAGCTGCTCCACGCGCCCAACTGTCCGTTCGATGGCGAACTGCTCGTCTCTCGTCAGCGGGCGATGCAGGGCCAGCGCGCCGGTAAAGCGCGAACCGAGCTGGCCGGCATACTCGCGCAGGTCTGCGGCCAGCCGCGCGAGGATCAGGCAATTGAGCGCGTCGGCATCGCCCCGGGTGATGCTGGCGGTGCGTGCATTGACCACCGGCAGGAATTTGGGGATCACCGCGATCATGCGGTCCACCGCGTCGGTCAGCGCAGCCGTGCTGCGCGAGGAGAGCGGCTGCTCAACCAGACGGTCGATATTCGCGCGCGCGGCGCGCAGGTCAGCCTGGGCTTGGTGAACGGCGTTGGTGTCGGCCGCACAGCCTGGGCAGTGATCGGGGTGCAGTGTGTCGAGCAACCGGGCAACGTGTTCGTCGCTGGTGGTGCGAAACCGGTTCAGTGTCGCCACGCGCTTGGCGGGCAGGGGCAGGTCTTCGCCCAGTACGCCGTTGGTGGGGCCGCGCTCGGCCGAGACTTTCTCCATGGCCAGCAATGCCATGCGCAGCGCCTGGAAACTGCGCGCGGCATCGTCGGCGCGGCCATAGGCCAGCCACGCATAGCCCAGCAGCCAGCACGACAACGACAGCACCGGAACGAGGACGATGGCGATGCTGGCGCCAAAACGCCTGTCCATCGACGTTTCAGAGGACATGAAAGAAGCGGAAGTGCCTTGGCAAGGGGTGGATTGAAGTCGGGCGAGGCCGCCCGGGCGCCGTCGCGCGTTGCAACGCAGGGCGCACATCCACGGCTAACGGCAATACCGGGGGCATCTTTACGTGCCATTGAACCCGGCGTGCCGCGGCAGACTGCAAACAAATGAAAAAAGAAGGGTGGCGAGACCTTCAGGCGCTACTTGACGGCCACTTCGGAGTGCACCACCTCGGGTGCCTTGGCAAAGAACGGTCCCACCAGCTTGCGCCATTCCTGGAAGTCATTCGACTCTCGGAAGCCGACCATGTGGTCTTCAACGGTGTCCCAGCGCACGAGCAGGACGTAGCTGGTGTCGCGCTCCACAATGTGGTGCAGCTCTGCGCCGTGGCAGCCCTTGGCCCGCGCAAACAGCGGTAGGGCTTGCTGGACGGCGGCTTCAAACTCGCGCTGCTTGCCGGGAAGAATCTCGAGGTGCGCCATTTCGAATACCACGTTGTGCTCCTTCAATGTGTTGAGGGGGCGATGCGGCAAGCCAATGCCTTTGTTCAGTCGGTTTGCCGTTGCCGCCCGGTTGAAATCACATCCGAGACTATAGTCGGTCCGCCTCCTAGCCACGACCCGGCTGCCGTTGGGTGGCCATCACCGCGATGGGTGCCTGGGCTGACATCGAATCGGGTGTTCAGGTAGATTCCGGCGCAGTGGCGTTGCTCGCCTGATGGGTTGGCGGCGGCATGGGCATACTCGAATTCCGCCTGCCCCGGGTGTGACCCGGGCTCATCAGACTTCACCTTCACGCAAACAAGCCAACCATGGACAGCGGACGCGACCACCAGAAATTCTTCCATCTCCTGCTGCTCGTTGTCAGCCTGGGGCTCGGCTGGATCCTCTCGCCGTTCTTCGGCGCGGTGTTCTGGGGCGTCATCCTGGCAATCCTGTTTCAGCCCGTGCAGCGGGCGCTGGTCGCTCGATTGGGAAAGCGGCGCAATCTCGCCGCGCTCGCCACGCTGGCGCTGATCATCCTCATCGTGATCCTGCCGGTCATCTTTGTTGCGGCGACCATCGTGCAGGAGGTCGGCATCGCCTATCAGGAGATCCAGAACGCGCAGCCGAACTACTCCCGGTATCTCTCGCAAGCGGTGCATGCGCTGCCCACCTGGGTTCAGCAACTGCTGGCCAAATCGGGGCTGACCAACATTGCCGGCATCCAAAAGAAGCTGTCTGACGGGGCGGCACAGATCAGCCAGTTTGCCGCCGCGCAGGCGCTCAGCATCGGCCAGAACACGTTCCAGTTCGTCATCGGCTTTGGCGTGATGCTGTACATGGTGTTCTTCCTGCTGCGCGACGGTACCGAGATCGGCCGCCGCCTGCGCCGCGCGCTGCCGATGGATGAAGAGCACAAGCGCCTGCTGCTGACGAAGTTCACGACCGTGGTGCGTGCCACCGTGAAGGGCAACATTGCGGTCGCGATGGTGCAGGGTGCGCTTGGCGGGCTGATCTTCTGGGTGCTCGGCATTGATGGCGTCGTGCTGTGGGGCGCGCTGATGGCGTTTCTGTCCTTGCTGCCCGCGATTGGCGCGAGCCTCGTGTGGGTGCCGGTGGCGGTCTATTTCCTGATGGCGGGCGCGGTCTGGAAATGCGTGGTCCTCGTCGCGTTCTGCGGCGGCGTGATCGGCCTGGTCGACAACCTGCTGCGCCCGCTGCTCGTCGGCAAGGACACCAAGATGCCCGACTGGGTCGTGCTGATCTCCACGCTTGGCGGCATGGAGCTGTTCGGCATCACAGGCTTCGTGATCGGGCCGCTGGTTGCCGCGCTGTTCATGGCGAGCTGGGACATCTTTGCGCGCGGGCAGGGGGAGTGATTGCCACCGGTGCCGTGCATGCCAAAGCAACGAAGAGCTCAGGCCCGCTAGGGAAAACCATAGTGTCTTCTACGTCGCTGCCGAGGGCCCGAGTAAGAGTTCAGTCAGTTTCGCTATCCAGAATCGCCGCACACATTCAAGAGCGATTCAGGAGACAGCGATGCAGGATGGTTTGGTAGGAAAAATCGCGGCGCATCCCAAGTATGCGCAGCTCAAGCGCCGGCGCAATGCGCTCGGCCTCTTTCTGACGGCGCTGATGCTGGTCGTGTACTACGGCTACATCGCGCTGATCGCATTCAACAAGCCGTTCCTCGCCAAGCCCGTGAGCGCGGGCGTGATGAGCGTCGGTATCCCGGTCGGCATGGCGGTGATTGCATTCACCGTCGTCATCACCGGCATCTACGTGCGCCGCGCGAACCATGAATACGATCAACTGACGCAGGACATCCTGCAGGACGTCAAGCAATGAACAAGACGCTTTCCATGATGCTGGTGGCCCTGCTGGCCGCCGGCGCCTGTGGTGCAGCCATCGCTGCGGGTGGCGATGTCGGACAGACCGCCAAGCAGGCAACCAACACCACGGCCATCGTGCTGTTCGCGCTGTTCGTGGCCGGCACGCTGTGGATCACCAAGTGGGCGGCAAAGCGCACGCGCTCCGCGGCGGATTTCTATACGGCGGGTGGTGGCATCACCGGCTTTCAGAACGGCCTGGCCATCTCCGGCGACTACATGTCGGCCGCTTCCTTCCTGGGCATTTCCGCTGCGGTGATGACCTCGGGTTACGACGGCCTGATCTACTCGATCGGCTTCCTGGTCGGCTGGCCGATCATCACGTTCCTGATGGCCGAGCGGCTGCGCAACCTCGGTAAGTTCACCTTTGCCGATGTGGCGGGCTACCGCTTCCAGCAAGGCCCGATCCGCAGCTTTGCCGCCATCGGCACGCTGGTGGTGGTGGCCTTCTACCTGATCGCGCAGATGGTCGGCGCGGGGCAGCTCATCAAGCTGCTGTTCGGGCTCGACTACTGGGTGGCGGTGGTGATCGTCGGCGCGCTGATGATGGTCTACGTGCTGTTTGGCGGCATGACCGCAACGACGTGGGTGCAGATCATCAAGGCGTGCCTGCTGCTGGCCGGCGTGACGTTCATGGCGATCATGGTGCTGGCGCAGTACGGTTTCAGCCCCGAAGCGCTGTTCGCCAAGGCGGTGGAAGTCAAGACCGCGATTGCCGCCAACGCCGGCAAATCGTCTGACGACGCTGCCAAGATCGGCCTGTCCGTCATGTCGCCGGGCGGCTTCATCAAGGATCCGATCTCGGCCATCTCGTTCGGCATGGCGCTGATGTTCGGCACCGCCGGGCTGCCGCACATCCTAATGCGTTTCTTCACGGTGCCCGATGCCAAGGAAGCACGTAAATCGGTGTTCTGGGCCACCACCTGGATCGGCTACTTCTACGTCCTGATCTTCATCATTGGCTTTGGTGCAATCACGCTGGTGCTGACCAATCCGGAACTTGCGGACGTGGCCAAGGGCGTGATCAAGGGCGGTGCGGGCACGGCCAACATGGCTGCGGTGCTGGTCGCCAAGACGGTCGGCGGCGACGTGTTCTACGGCTTCATCTCGGCCGTGGCCTTTGCCACGATTCTGGCGGTGGTGGCGGGGCTCACGTTGTCGGGTGCATCGGCGGTGTCGCATGACCTGTACGCCACAGTCTTCAAGCACGGCAAGGCCAACAGCGCTGATGAGCTGCGGGTGTCGCGCATCACCACGCTGGTGCTGGGCGTGATCGCCGTGCTGCTGGGCATTGCGTTCGAGAAGCAGAACATCGCGTTCATGGTGTCGCTGGCGTTTGCAGTGGCGGCATCGGCCAATTTTCCGGTGCTGTTCCTCTCGATGCTGTGGAAGGGTTGCACCACCCGCGGTGCGGTCATTGGCGGGTTCCTGGGCTTGATCTCGTCGGTGGGCCTGACGATCGTGTCGCCGTCGGTGTGGGAAGCCACGCTGGGTTATCCGAAGGGCTCGGCCTGGTTCCCGTACACGTCGCCGGCACTGTTCTCGATGACGATCGGCTTCGTGGGCGTGTGGCTGTTCTCGGTGCTCGACACCAGCGCGCGTGCCAAGTTCGAGCGGGCCGCGTTCGACGCGCAGCAGGTGCGTTCGGAAACGGGCCTGGGTGCGGCTGGCGCGTCGGCGCACTGAACGGTTAAGCAATGATCGGGAGCCGGGCGATGCGCAGTGCATCGCCTGTCTTCCCGATGTTGTCTCACCTACGCGTCTTCTGATGGACGCGGTGCCCTGGCAAGCGTGGGGCTTTCCCTGTGTTTTTGCAGCATCCACGACAGCAACCGCTGTGCGTTGGCAACGCAGTCGATGCCGTCCGGCTTGGACTCGATCTCTGCAATCAGCGCGACGATGTGCGCCTTGCTCTGCGCAAGCCGCGTCTGTAGCGTTTCCATGTCGTGCACTTTGCGGTGTAACGCGTTGAGCAGCGCACTACGCTCCCACTGTGCCAAGTCAGGCGGCAGCAGCATGCGAATCTCGTCGAGGCTGAAGCCGGCGTTCTGTGCGGTGGCCACCAGATCAAGCACCAGCAAGGCTTCGGGCGGGTAAGTCCGATAGCCGTTCGGCTGACGATCGACCGTCTTCAACAAGCCGATGCGTTCATAGAAGCGGATACGCGAAGCGGTCAGGCCAGTGCGCGCTGCCAGCTCGCCTATCTTCATCCCATTCATAGCCGCTCGAAGCGCAGGCCAGCGTGGCGGGTCAGGCGCTCGATGAAGCGGTCATCGAACATTGTGGCCGGTGTCCAGAAGCCGCCAGGGCGGCCGGTCTTGATGCCGTCCTTGACGTGGTCCAGTGCGAGACTGGCGGCGGCTTGACCCAGCATCTTGCCGGTGGACCCGTAGCCCGGGTCGCGATCGCCCGTGACTTTCACGCGCAAGGTCCGGCCATCATCGGTGCGGCCGAAGAAGCGGAGGTCATAGCGGCCGGCCAACTGGGCTTCGGGGCTGGGGCCTTCGCCGGGCTTGGGCAGCAGGAAGCGCTCCATCACGATGCGAGCAGGCTTGATGAGAATGCCCGCCATGAATGCACCGAGGCCAGCCACCATCGTCATGGCTTTCAGGCGGCCTTTCAGACCGGTGCCGGTGATCACCGCTTCGTCATAGGTGAACGTGTTGCCATAGGCGTTGCCCGACAGCGCGTTGGAGCGATGCACCACACGCTCGTTGATGGCCGCCATGACGAAGGGCGCGATCCACGCATCGAAATCGGCATCGAACGCGGCGCCTCTGACCGCGTGCTGGCGTGCCGTGAAGCCGTGCCCGGGTGGGCAGAGGGTGTACGGGTTGACGAGCGCTTTGCGAAGGGCGGGGTCGGCCGCGGCCTCCTGCACCACGTTGATCAGGCTGGCCACGGTTCCGCCGGACGCGCCGCCCTTGAGCGTCTTCACGCGCATCTTCACGCGGGTGGCCGGCGTGCCCCATTGCTGCATCGCCTGCTGCTGCAGGAAGTAGACGCCCGTGTCCGACGGCACCGAATCGAAGCCGCAGCAATGCACGATGCGCGCGCCGGATCGCTGCGCGGCCGACTCGTACTTTTCGATCATGCGCTTGATCCATTGGGTCTCGCCGGTGAGGTCGCAGTAGTCGGTGCCGGTTTCCACGCAGATCTGGATGAGCGGCTCGCCATACAGCGCGTACGGACCAACGGTGGAGACCACCACGCGGGTCTGCACGCACAGCGCGCGCAACTGGGCCGCATTGGCCGCGTCGGCCACGATGATGGGCAGCGAAGCGCCCGCTGGGCCCAGTGCGTGTTTGAGCTCCATGAGCTTCGCTTCAGACCGGCCCGCGATGGCCCAGCGCAGCGTCTCGCCCTGGCCCGAGAACTGTTCGGCCAAGTAGCGGGTCAGGATCTGGCCAACAAAGCTGGTGGCGCCAAAGACAACGAGGTCATGGTCCGGTGCGGTCATAGGGTCTTCCTCACATTGCAGAATGGTCGAATGCCTTCAGCGGCGTGGGCAGATTCAACACCAGCTGCGCGTCTCTTTCACCACGTCCAGCCGAAGCACGGTGGAGGCGCCGAGCCCGTCCAGCAATTGGGTCAGCGGGCCGCCATGGCGCATCAGCTTGATGTCGCGCGGAAACAGACGTTGCGCGTACGACAGCGTGTTGCTCTGCGCCGAGCTCTGATGCCATTCGCCGTCGACCTTGTTGATCGTGGTGGTCGTTCCCATGCGCGATTGCGGTACGGCGTCGTGCAAGGCGGGCAGCGGCGCGCTCAAGGTCAGATCTGGCTTGTTGCCCGATCCTGCAATGCGGGCCTTGACCGTTTTGCCGATGCTCATGTCGATGTCGGCACGCCACTTGGGCAACTGATAGCCGTGCACGCCGCGTACGCGTGCAATCTCCGTTGTGACGGGCAGCGCCAGCACATGCGCCACGAAGCTGCGGCGGCGCATGGCGTCGAGCAGCTCCAGCGCATGCGACCCGCGCGCGCCGGGCCGGCGGATCACCACCGCAACCGACACCTCGTCGTACGGGTCGTTGTCGCACACCGCGTAGGAGAAAAACGTCAGCGCGACCAACCCATAGCCGGGAAGGGCGCGCAGCGGTTCGAGCGGCTCAGGCAGCGTCGCCCGCAAGCGGGAGAGTGACGCAAGAAACAGCAGTTGAATGCTGCTGGAACGGTAGTAGAAGTTGGGTGCCCAGGTCGGACCAACACGCGAGGCGGCCAGGCGCTTGGGGATGCGGCGGAAGAAGTCGATGTTCCCAGCGGCGGGGTCCAGTGCCACCTCATCCAGGTTGGGGTTCATCCGGTAGCGGTCGTAGTAGCCGCCTTGCAGCACGTCGACCTTGTGCGGCCCGAATTCGACCTGTGTAAACCGCGTATCCATGTTCATGACCTTTCTCGATGCGTTGACTAGGAGTTCCCTCTGAGACTGGTAAGGGAAACTCTAAGGTTGAACTCAACTTGAAGGTCAAGCGTCTAGAGGGGATCGTCGAAGCGGGCTCACACCGCATCGGCAAAAGGCCGGGAAGATCGCCCGATAGGCGTGCTGCTGATCAGCCGGCAACGCGGCCACGGGCCTTGCTGCGCGCGGGGGCATTCTTGTTCTTGCGCAGACGTTCGAGCACCCACTTGGGTCGATCCGCGCATTTCAGTTCATCGGGCCGGTTTTCGATGCTCTCGATGGCGACGAGAAGTTGTGCCTTGCTCTGCTTGAGGCGCTTTTGCAGCGCTTCGATCTCGACCACCTTGCGGCGCAGTGCGTCCAGGAGCGCTTCGTGTTGCCAGTCCCCAGGGCCCACCGGCAGCAGGTGGCGGATCTGCTCGAGCGAGAACCCAGCGCTCTGGGCGCTGGCGATGATCTCCAGCATCCACACCGCGTCGGGCGAGTAGTCGCGATAGCCGTTCGACTGCCGCTCGACCGCCGTGATCAATCCCGCCGCTTCGTAAAAGCGGATGCGCGACGCCGCCAGACCGGTCAGCTTCGCCAGTTCTCCAATCTTCATTGCCGACCTCACGCGTGCATTGACATTCAACCCGACTTTAATCCTGCAGACGATTCGGCACCACCGCTAAAGACCGGCTTGACCTTCAAGTTGACTTCAAAGTTAATCTGCTGTCCACATACCGAAGCCGCAACTTCAAAGGTGGACGAAATGCAGACGATATTGGGCGCGAATGGTCAGATCGCGATGGAACTGGCACGGGAACTCCATCGCAACTACACCAGCGACCTGCGGCTCGTGAGCCGGACGCCGCGCAAAGTGAACGACACCGATGGGCTGGTGTCGGCCAACCTCCTCACCGCACAGCAGACGGCCGAGGCAGTCAAGGGTAGCAGCGTCGTGTACTTCACCGCCGGCCTGCCGCCGGACACCCAACTGTGGGAAACGCAGTTCCCAATCATGCTGAAGAACGCACTGGACGCCGCTCGGGCGGAAAGGGCGAAGTTCGCCTATTTCGACAACACCTACATGTACCCGCAGGACGCCCGCCTGCAGACGGAGGCCACGCCTTTCGCGCCGGTGGGGCGCAAGGGCCGGGTGCGCGCGGCTATGGCGACCATGGTGCTCGAAGAGATGGCGCGCGGCGAGATTCCCGTGCTCATCGGCCGGGCGCCCGAGTTCTATGGCCCGGGCAAGACGCAGAGCTTCACCAACGCGCTGGCCATCGAAAATCTGGAGGCTGGCAAGAAGCCCCGCGTACCGGTGCGCGATGACACGCGGCGCACGCTCATCTGGACACCGGACGCAAGCCGCGCGCTGGCGGCGCTCGGCAACACGCCCGATGCATTCGGTCAGACCTGGCATCTGCCCTGCGACGACAACCGGCTGACATACAAGCAGTTCGTCGCCATGGCCAGCGACGTGTTTGGCCGGGACGGGTCGTACACGGTCATCGGCAAGTGGGCCATGACTGCCGCCGGGCTCTTCTCCAAGCCCGTGCGCGAAATCCGCGAGCTGCTGCCGCGGTACGAGCAGGACAACCTGTTCGATTCCACCAAGTTCAAGCGCCGGTTTCCCGAGTTCAGGGTGACGACCTATCGGGAGGGGTTGGAGCTGATCCGGCGGGAGTGGGCGGCCAGATAGGCGCCGCTCGGGGTAATGCCTAGTGCTTCGTCCACGTTGGTGCGAAATGTGACTGGATCGACCCTAAGTTACTGAAATGGAAACGTTTTTTGCGATTCTTTCGTTTCTGCGCGCCCGGTTGGACTCCCCGCTGTCGAGATTCACTCAACTCTGAACCGGTAGGTCAGGATTTATGGGCGTTCCCGGCAGGAGTGCTCAGCCAACTTTGAACTCCTGGTTCGCTTAACTTTGAAATATCCGCGTTTTGGTTCACGTAACTCTGAACTTTCCGGAAGCGCCGCACACCGACCCCTTCAAGCGAGTCTACAGTCGTCTTAATGCTGGCAATGTGATACGCAACCGGACGTTCTGTCGCAGGGTGTTTGTGAAGAGCGCCCTTAGTGCGACAGCCGGAACATCTCCAGCGCCGCGTTGAGGTTGTGGGCCTGTTCCTCCAGCGACTCCGCCGCGGCCGCAGCCTGCTCCACCAGCGCGGCGTTCTGCTGCGTCACCTGGTCCATCTGG
>NZ_JAMXHT010000019.1 GCF_023955655.1 Ralstonia soli
TGACGCTGAACGTATCGGTGAAATACGCGCTGAAGTTGTTGACGTTGGATGTCAGGTTGACCGCGCCGATGACGTTGCTGCCCGTGAACGACGCGGGGTTCGACGCCGACGGCGGCAACCCGTTGGCGGTGAAGCCGTATTCCTGGTTGGGGATTACTACCGCCTGGTAGTTGATCAACCGGGCCAGGAAGGTGGTCTGGTCATAGGTGATGCGTGAATGATCAAACGCCCCACCCAGCGTGAATGCATTCTTGTGCCCTGCCAGGTTGTCGAAGTTCGACCACTGCAGGGAAGAGCCCACCGTATCTTCGTGCGTGGCGGAATCCACGACGCTGGTGTTGATGGCATTGGTCCAGCGGCCGTAGCCGAGCGCCAGCGCGTTGGCATTCGTCACGGCATTCACTGTCGTGCCGTTTGGTGCCTTGTTCGCGCACTTGTAGGTCGTGACGCCGCCGGCGGCGGTCGTTGCCAGTGAGCCATCATCGTTGAAGCAGCCGTCGTCCAGCTGCGCGTTGCTGTTGATGTTGTGCAGGTTGGCCTTGCGGTAGTAGACGCTGCCGGCCAGCTGGTTGTTGTCGTTCAGCCAATGGCTGCCTTTCAGGTTCAGCAGCGCCATCCGATTCTTGATGGTGTCGGGCCACGTATAGGCAGCGCTGCGGTTCGACATCATGTCCACCGGCAGCGACTGCGTGCCGCTCAACGACGTGTCCGCCAGTGCTGCGGACAGTTCCAGTTGGGTCGCGCCATCGTTGCCGTGCCACCGCACCTTGCCGAACAGTTGCTTGACCTCGGAGCCCGAGTGGTCGCGAAAGCCGTTCTGCTTGTCGAAGTTGCCGGCCACGAAGTAGTCGGTGTCGTGCGCTGCGTCGACGCCGCCGGTCTCGAAGCTCACGGCCTTGCGGGCAAACGAGCCGCCCAGTACGTCAATCGACGTGCCGGAGTTGTCCTTCCCGTTCTTGGTGTTGACGACGAGCGCCCCGCCCAGCGTGTTGAGGCCAAAGATCGGATTGGACCCCGGCAGGATGTTGATGCTGGACACCGCGTTCATGGGAATGAGATCCCAGTTCACGATCGAGCCGAAGGGCTCGTTCATGCGCACGCCGTCAAAATAGACCGAGAGCCCGATGGGCACGCCCAGCAGCGATGACACCTGGAACCCGCGATAGTTGACGTCGTTCTGGTACGGGTTGCCCGAGCCGTTGCTGACGCTGACCTGGCCGAGGTTGTCGTTCAGCACGTCAGCCAGGTTCGCGCTGCGCTGCTCGCGAACATCCTTCGCACTGATGCGCTGCGCGTTGGCAGGAAATTGCGACAGCGGCACGCCAATGCTGTCGATCGGGGTCGAGCCGACCACCTCGGTGGTGGGCAGTGCCACCGCGATGAGCGGGTCCTCGGCAAAGGCCGGCGCATGAAGCCCCGCGGCAGCGAGTGCCAGCACCACCCCGCTCAAACGAGGTGCAGCCTTGCGCGAACGGCGGATAGTCAGATGCACCGCAGTGTCTCCCTGGTGTCTCGCTGACGTGTCTGGAGGTGCAACTTCAGCCTCTCGAAGACGACGACGCGGCGCGCGCTATTCCTGAACAGGAATCCGCAGCGATGGGGCAGACAACTGCGCACACCACGACCGTGATGGCGACAGCGCGTGTGGTCGGCACATGGCCGTGTCTCCTCTTCTCTTGTATTTGCCTGCGCGGTCTGTGCCACGCAGGGTTGGCGGCAGACGCACGGGTGTCGATGACCGTACGCCCACCGCGTCCTACCAACTGCTACACCATCAGAAGAAACCCAGCGGCTTGGTGTCGTAGCTCACCAGCAGGTTCTTGGTCTGCTGGTAGTGGTCGAGCATCATCTTGTGGGTCTCGCGGCCCACGCCCGACTTCTTGTAGCCGCCAAAGGCCGCGTGCGCCGGATACAGGTGATAGCAGTTCGTCCACACACGCCCGGCCTTGATGGCACGGCCTACGCGGTACGCGCGGTTGATGTCGCGCGTCCACAGGCCCGCGCCCAGGCCGAACTCGGTGTCGTTGGCGATCTGCACGGCCTGCGCTTCGTCCTTGAAGGTCGTCACGGCAATCACCGGGCCGAAGATCTCTTCCTGGAACACGCGCATGCTGTTGTCGCCCTTGAGCAGCGTCGGCTTGATGTAGTAGCCCTTGGCGAGGTTGCCGGGCAGCACTTCCACATCGCCGCCGACCAGGCATTCGGCGCCTTCTTCCTGCGCGATTTCCAGGTAGCTGCGGATCTTGTAGAACTGCTGCTCCGAGGCCTGTGCACCGACCATCGTTTCCGTGTCCAGCGGGTCACCGCGCTTGATGGCGGCCACCTTGGTCATCACGGCATCCATGAAGCGGCTATAGATGGATTCCTGCACCAGCGCGCGCGACGGGCACGTGCACACCTCGCCCTGGTTGAAGAAGCCCAGCACCAGGCCTTCGGCAGCCTTTTCGATGAAACTCGGCTCGGCCTGCATGATGTCTTCGAAGTAGATGTTGGGCGACTTGCCGCCCAGCTCCACCGTCGACGGGATGATGTTCTCGGCGGCGCACCGCATGATGTGCGAGCCCACCGGCGTCGAACCCGTGAACGCAATCTTGGCGATGCGCTTGCTGGTGGCCAGTGCCTCACCGGCTTCCTTGCCGTAGCCGTGCACGACGTTCAGCACGCCTGCGGGCAGCAGGTCGCCAATCAGTTCCAGCAGCACGCAGATGCCCAGCGGCGTCTGCTCGGCGGGCTTGAGCACGACGCAGTTGCCGGCGGCCAGCGCCGGGGCCAGCTTCCATGCGGCCATCAGCAGCGGGAAGTTCCACGGGATGATCTGGCCCACCACGCCCAGCGGTTCGTGGATGTGGTACGCCACGGTGAATTCGTTGATCTCTGCCGCCGAGCCTTCCTGCGCACGGATGCAGCCGGCGAAGTAACGGAAGTGGTCGGCCGCCAGCGGGATGTCGGCGTTCAGCGTTTCGCGCACGGGCTTGCCGTTGTCCCACGTCTCGGTCACGGCCAGCAGTTCGAGGTTCTGTTCGATGCGGTCGGCAATCTTCAGCAGGATCAGGGAGCGGTCCTGGACCGAAGTGCGGCCCCAGGCGTCCGCAGCGGCATGCGCGGCGTCGAGCGCGCGCTCAATGTCTTCCGCAGTCGAGCGCGGGAATTCGGCAATCGCCTCACCCGTGACCGGCGTGGTGTTGGTGAAGTACTGGCCCTTGACCGGCGCAACGAACTCGCCGCCGATGAAGTTGCCGTACCGCGACTTGAACGAAACGATGGCGCCGGGGGTACCGGGATGGGCGTAACGCATGGGTTGTCTCCTGATGTTTGAGTGATGACCGCAGCGTCATGTCTGCGCTGTGTCCGATCGTCATCTGCAAAACCCGGGCCATCCCCTGCGACAGATGTTTCATCCCTCCGGCACCGGCTGTTCTGCGTTGTCGGCCCGTGGGATTGCTCCAGAATGGAACACCGGGTGTTGCAAAGCTCAACGCCCCGCCGCCTGAACACCTGGCGCACACACACGCGGGCACACCAGGCGCATGGCACGACTTTCGCAACATCAGCCGTCCATTCGAACCCTCAGGCAAATCCAGGCACACGATGAGAACGGCCTCACCCCTTGCCGCCGCTGCCGCACTGGTCTGTGCGTGCCTGTCCTGGCCTGCCGGGGCAGACACCGGCACCGACCCCGCGGGCTCGCCGCTGTGGCCAACGATCCATCAAGAGGTATTCGGCACCGCGCGGGCCACGTTTGACAACCGCATCAAGATCACCGGACCGGCGTTTGCGGAAGACCCGATGCAGGTGCCCATTGCATTCGACGCGTCGGCGCTGGGCAAGGTCGATCGTGTGATCGTCGTGGTGGACCGCAACCCGATCCGCAAGGTGCTGGAGTTCGAACCGATGCGTATGCGCGCCGCGCTGTCGTTCCGGTTCAAGCTGCAGGAGGCCTCGCCGCTGCGCGTGGCGGCGCGCACGCCAGATGGTGTGTGGCATGTCGGCACCTTCATGGTGGACGCCACCGGCGGCGGCTGCACGCTGCCGGGCGCCACCCGCAAGGATGCCACCTGGAGCACCACGCTCAACCAGGTCGAATCGCGCGTGTTTCCCGGCTTCAACGGTGCGGGCAGCCGCATCCGGCTGCGCGTGATGCACCCGATGGATACGGGCCTGGTGGCCGGCATTCCGTCCTTTCACATTGAACAGCTCGATCTGCTCGACGCGCAGCGCCGGCCCATGCTGCGGCTCGCGCTCTACGAGCCGGTGGCCGAAAACCCGATCTTCTCGTTTGATGTGGACGGCCCTGTCGAACGCGGCATCAGCGTGGCCGGCGTCGACAACAACGGCAACCGCATCCGCGCACAGGTGACACGATGAGCTGGTTGACCCAACGGTTGAGCATCCTGCTGTGCCTGGCGCTGGTGACTGCCCTCGCACGCGCACAGGGCCCCGACTACCACCTCGCGCCGCGCGCCGTGGCACCCGACGTCTGGGTACTGGAAGGCGCCAATGCGGATTTCTCGGCGGGCAACGGCTGCAACATCATCAACACCGGTTTCATCGACACGGGCGACGGCGTGCTCGTCATCAACACGGGGCCATCGAAGCTGTACGGCGAGCAGCAGCGCGCAGCCATCCGCACCGTCACGTCAGCCCCCGTGCGCTGGGTATTCAACCTCAACCTGCACCCCGATTATTTCTTCGGCAACCAGGCCTATGCGGACGTGGGTGCACAGGCGCTGCCGGGCACCATCGCCGGTGCGCAACGCGAAGGCGAGGCCTATGCCGACAACCTCTACCGCATCTGCGGTGAGTGGATGCAGAACACCGTATCCACACCGGCCACCCAACCGTTGACGCCGGGCACACGCACCCTGGGCCGGCACCACATCGAACTCATCCGCTTCGACGGCCATACCGACGACGACCTCGTACTCGTGGACCGCACGAGCGGTGTCGTGTTCGCAGGCGGGCTGGCGTTCCGCGACCGGATTCCAACCGCGCCGCACGCCAACATCGAGCATTGGCTGGCGAGTCTCGACCGGCTTCAAAAGATCGTGGCCGACAGCGGCGCACGCGTCCTCATCCCCAGCCACGGTCCCGCACTCGGCAAGGCCGATGCGATTGCGCAGACGCGGCAATACCTGCTCTGGCTGGATGCCCGCATGCGCCACGCAGCAGAGGAAGGACGCGACCTGGCCGAGGTGATCGCGATGCCGGTCGACGCACCGTATGCGCAGTGGGGCGGCATGCCCGCGGAGTACCTGCGCAACGTCACGCGGTTCTACCCACGCTATGAGAGCGCCGCGCTGGTGCGCTGACATGGCACCCGACCCTGCCCGGCGACGCTGGATGCGCATGATGCTCGCGACCCTGCTCCCACCGACGCCCACTGTCCACGCTGAGCCCACGCGCGTCACACTGTTGCGCCTGCAAGACGGCCTGTATGCGGCACGCGCCGACAACGCCGAGGCCTCACGCGCCAACGCCGGAGAAGTCGTGCCGACGCTGGTACACGTCACCGGCAACGGCGTGCTGGTGGTGGACCCCGGCCCCCATGCGCGATGGGGCGATCGGCTGATCGCGGCCATCCGGCACATCACCGCCGAGCCGATCCGCTGGGTGGTCAACACGCACGCGCACCCCGAGCACGTGCTGGCCAACGCAGCCTTCGCGCAATTGCAGCCGCGTCCCGCGTTCCTTGCGTCAGCGGCCACAGCCAGCCTGATGCGTCAGCGCTGCGAGAGCTGCCTCGCAAGGCTGACGGCCATGCTGGGCGAGCGGGTCATGCGGGCGACGCAGATCGTGATTCCCGAACCCGCGCTGCGCGATGGTGATTGGCTGCACACCGGCAAGACTGCGTGGCAGGTGCACGTCCATGCGGCTGCGCACAGCGCGTCAGACACCGTGTTGTATGCGCCGCAGCGGCGCGTGCTCTGCGTGGGTGGGCTGGCGTATCGGCAGCGCGTTCCCGACCTGCAGGAAGGCTCGCTGCTCGGATGGCGGCAGGCATTGCATGCACTGACTGCGCTGCCCGCCGGCATCGTCGTCGGCACGGCCATCGGCACGCCTGCGCAGACGCTACAGCCCACGCTCGCCTATCTCGACGCGCTCGACAGTGCGATCACGCACGCCATCGAATCCGGCGTAGACGCAGCGCATGCGCTCGACTACGTGCCGGGCAATGCGTATCGCGACTGGCGCAACTTCCACCCCCGGCACGCATTCAACGTGGCGCGTGCCTGGCGCGAGCTGGAAGACCGCTGGATGCAGAACGCGCCGTCAGCCTGAGCGCGCCGCGCGATGCTCCATTGCTGAACAGGCAATGGGACACCTGTCACACCAACTGTCTCGTCGTACCACACTGCGCCCCGCCCCTGCGACGCTCGCAAACGTTATTCAAAACGCTGCAACACCTTGCAATGCGCCGCGAACCGCCATTTTCGCGGTGGTACGCATATTGCAATGACCCCGCCGGCGTTGAGCGCGCCCCGCGCATTTGGCGCCCACCCCAAACACGTCCGAGCCGATTCACTGGACTTCATCACAAAGACAATACGGAGACACCATGCAGAACCCACGCCTTCGACACTACGCACTGGCCGCCACCTTGGGCTGCGCCGCGAGTGGCGCCTTCGCGCAATCGTCCGTCACGATCTACGGCACGATCGATGCAGGCCTGCAGTACCAGAACAAGAGCGCTGCCGGTGGCAGCATCACCGAGATGCATTCGGGCGGCATCAGCCCCAGCATCTGGGGCCTCAAGGGATCGGAGGACCTGGGCAACGGTCTGAAGGCGAACTTCAACCTCGAAGGGCATTTCAGCAGCGACACCGGCACGCTCACGACCGGCCCGGGCTTCAGCTCGCAACTCTTCCGCCGGCAGGCGAACGTCGGCCTCAGCGGTGATTGGGGTGCGATCACGCTGGGCCGCCAGTACAGCCCGGCCCTCATTGGCACCATCGGCACCGAAGCGCGCGGCTTCAAGGAGCAGTTCTCGAACCTGTACGGCTGGGCCTACAACCAGCTCTCTGCCCCGGGCAACGCGCTGGGCGCCGGCACCAACCCCGGCAACGACGTGGGCGTGTTCACGGGCAACACGGTGCAGTACTCCAACAGCTTCGGCCCGGTGTGGCTGGGTGTGGCGTATTCGCTGGGCGAGGCTGCAGGCAGCTTCAAGCGCGGCAACGAACTCTCGCTGGGTGCCACCTACACGGGCCCGGTCACGGTCGGCCTCGGCTATCAATCGACCGCCGACAGCGGCACCGGCGAAACGCTCAGCCGCCTGTGGAGCGCGGGCGTGGCCGTGCCGTTCGGCGCCTTCACGGGCAAGGTCAACTACATCGGCGTGACCAACAACGCCCCGACGGGCGAACGCGTGTCCGACGTCAAGTCGATCGGCGCCGGGATCGACTACAAGTGGAGCCCCGCCAATACCGCCACGCTGGCCGGCTACTACAGCAAGTACGAAAGCAACGCGCACAACAGCAACACCAAGTCGATCGTGCTGAGCAACGACTACGCGTTCTCCAAGCGCACCACGCTGTACACGCAACTGGTGTACGTGAATGCCGGCGCCGTGGGCACGGCCGATCCGCTGGAAGGCCTCAAGACCTCCATCGTTGCGGGCGGCACGGCACCGGGCGCGAAGACGGTGCTGGCGGGTGTGGGGCTGAAGCACTCGTTCTGACCTGCGCCAGGCAAAAGACCCTTGGCGACCCCAAGGGTTTTTTGCGCCTCCCGACGCCAAGCATGAATCCTGATGCAACGCATGGTTTTGCCCGGCAATCCGGTCTAGCCTCACGTATCCTGATCATCACGATCCATGCCAGCCGCGATGTCCGGCGGGCTATCACTGGAGGTGCCGTTGGTCCGCGTCCTGCCTGCCTTCGCGTTGGGCACGCTCAGCCTGATCCTGCTTGCCCTGAACACGCTGTTCTGGAGCGTACCGCTCTTCACGCTCTCTGCGCTCAAGCTGCTGGTGCCAGCCGTCGCGGTGCGCCGCCGGATCGATCCCATGCTCAATTGGGTCGCCACGTGCTGGATCAGCTGCAACGACGTCTGGATCGGGCTGCTGCAACGCGAGCCGTGGAGCGTGGAAGGCGCTGCCAACCTGCGCTACGCAGGCTGGTATCTGGTCAACTGCAACCACCGCTCATGGGTCGACATCTTCGTGCTGCAACGGGTACTGAACCGGCGCATCCCGCTGCTGAAGTTCTTCCTCAAGCAGCAATTGATCTACGTGCCGGTGATCGGCCTGGCGTGGTGGGCGCTGGATTTTCCGTTCATGCGGCGGCACTCCAAGGCGGCGCTGCGAAAGCACCCCGAGCTTCGCAACCAGGACCGCGAAACCACGCGACGCGCCTGTGCCAAGTTCACCCACGTGCCGACCAGCGTCATGAACTTTGCCGAGGGTACGCGGTACACCCCCGCCAAGCACAAGGCGCAGTCGTCCCCCTACCGTCACCTGCTCAAACCGAAGGCCGGCGCCCTGGCGCTGACACTCAATGCCATGGGCGGCCGGTTCCAGTCGCTGCTGGATATCAGCATTGCCTACCCCGACGGCACGCCCAGCTTCTGGCAGCTTGCCAGCGGCCAGGCGGGCCGGGTCATGGTCCACATTCGCGAATTGCCGATCCCGGCGGATTTCTGTACCAGCGACTACAGCGCCGACGCCACCTTCCGCAGCGACTTCCACCGCTGGCTCGCCCAGCTCTGGGATGAAAAGGACCAGCGGATCGAGGCCATGCTGGCCCAGGCGGCGAGCCGGGCCTGAACGACATTCGGTTTGAAGCACCAAACAAAAAGCCCCCTGGCCTCACGACCAAGGGGCTTTTTCTACTGCTGGCGCAGCGGTGAGTCTTGGGCTGGTTTGTCTCAGCACCCGGCCTCGCCAACTGAGAGATTTCCAGGGAATTCGAACGCTACGCTGCGCAATAACGCCAATGCGTGGTGTAACGGCAGACCACTAGAGCACTTGCAGCAGCACCATCAAGCGCCAGAATTTTTCCGCTTCCCTGCACCTGTCTTTGTCGGCGACACCGGCACGCTGACCTGGAAGATGGCTTCAAAGTCCGTCTCGTTGACTTCTTCCTGCGGAGCGCGGATTCCTTGCTCAACATGGTCAAGGTGATCAAGCATCAATTTCTCTGCACGACGAACATCGCCACTTTCAATGGCGGCCACGATGTCAGCGTGTTCATGCTCCGGGCAGGCGCTACTGGCAAGGGCGTCATATTGGGAGATCACCAGACCCGTGAGCGCAACCAGTCGCCGCAAGTTATCGCTAAACAGTCGGTTGTCGGTGATCTCGGCCAGGCGCACATGAAAATCGCCAGTCAGTCGCGATAGTGCGGCGCGATCATTGGACTCACGAGCTGCCTGTTCGCTTTTCAAGTGGCTGCGCATGACGACAAGGGACTGGCCGCCATATTGTTGCGCCAGTTGCGTTGCCACTGCGCGCTCGAGCGCGCGGCGCACTGCAAAAACATCGCGCAAGTCGCGTGCTGTCGGCCTGGCAACGAAGGCGCCGCGATTCGCGTGCAGCTCGACCACCAGTTCCTGAGAGAGTCGCATCAACACTTCGCGGATACGCGTTCGGCTGGCATGAAACACCTGCGCCAGGCGCGCTTCGCTCAATTTGGTGCCTGGCGCCAAGCGACGTTCGCTGATCGCAGCATAGATGCGTTCGTAAATTTCTTGATTGGTCGGTAGATGGCTCACGGCGGACGTAATAGGATGCAATTTGGTAATTATCCGCCGAGATACTACCGTTTGACGTGCTCGTCCCGAGCCAGACCCTTGCAGTCCCCTTCCAGCGCCACGCGCACCGTCTCCAACACATAAGCGCAGGACGAAAGCGCCAGCGCCATGCGGCTGTTTTGCTCCACCAATACGATTGTGATTCCGTCGCGACGGCTGAGCCGTGCTGACTGAAGCACTCCTAGAGCCGTGGAAAACGCTCGCAGACCGCCGCCAGGTCGGGGCTGATGCCCGCGTTGCCTTGGCCTGGGCAGCAGCAAGCGCGGTGACTATGCTTTGCCCTGGCCCTATACCGGTAGCTGTCCCCATACGCGCCCTAGAGCGGGGTATGAAATTCGACCTGGCCGCCCACGACAAGGGCCGCGGCGACCCGGCCTGCGCTCGAAGCGGGATCGTGAAGTCGCGACAAAGCGTACCGGTCTATACGCGATGCGCTCCCAAACGCAGGCACGCGACCCGCCCCGCATCGATCTGGTGGGTGAGCCCACGCCGGCGGGAAGCCGCGCCATCTGGACAGATGGCGCGGCCGGCGCCCTGCAGTTGCCGGGTTGCCTAGAACACGTGGCGCACGCCCAGCGTGACCGAGGTCTGCGTCATGCCGGGCACGCCGCCGCCAATGGCGCCTGACGACGTATTGACCAGTGCCTCCGTGGCGCCTGACGAGTTCTTCAGATACGCCACGTTGGCCAGCAGCGTGGTGCGCTTGGACAGGCTGTATTGGGCCAGCACGCGATAGACCATCGTGCTGTTCGACAGCGTGGAATCACGCCGGTACAGCACATCGCCCGAGAGGGTGAAGGCCTGAGTGAAGGCGTAGTCCACGCCGCCTTCGACGACCGTGGCCTTGCGCGCCGACATGCTCGGGATCGACTGGAACGTGCCCGCGCCGCCCAC
>NZ_JAMXHT010000002.1 GCF_023955655.1 Ralstonia soli
CAGCACCACCCAGCCCAAGAAGGAGAAACGCACCGCCAAACAACCCGCACAAAGCGACACCTAACAGCCTTTGGGGTGGGTCAGTTTTCGATGCAAATCCTGGGTCAGAATTCGGTGCAAATCAACAGTCTCGCCACGCTGCGCCTTGAACTAGGTGGCGGCTCCTCTCTGTATCCTTCTCTTCGAAGATGAGGCATATCCAGAAAACTTCTGGGTCACCGGCCATGGTCTGTCACGCTGGTCTCACTAATTAGCGCGATATGTCCATGCATTCGCAATTATTCTGTCAAACCGATTCACTAGCACCGACACAATAAGTGGGAAAACGCTGAAGAATCAGTGGCGCAAGTTCCATGTATTGTGTCTCCCGACAACTTGTCGATCGACAGAATCCCCCGAGCGCAGTCACAACGGGGCGGGCGGAGGGAGCGCTTCGACCCGGAATCGTGGCGCCCCTGAGTGCCATCTTCAGTTACCGGCTGGATCTTCTTGCAAATGCATCGTGAGATGTATTAGGGAATCCCAGTACTCCAAGCAGACGATTCGGCAGCGACACCCGATTGCCTACGCTTCGCCGGCTATCTGACAGGTAGTCACACATAGGAGGAGCGATGTACACGCAGCAACTTGGGTTGGGCGGGCCACGCGGACAGTGGTGCAGAACGGCGTTAGCGGCAGCATGCGCGGCAGTGATGATGCCGGCGTGGGCGGGCAATACCATCGATCTGGGAGCGGACACCACGCTCGACTACCAGGCAACGGTGGGCTACGGGCTTGGCATGCGCACGCGTTCGCCGAGCGGTACGTTGCTCTCGCCCGACAACATCAACGGCGACGATGGCGACCGCAACTTCAAGAAGGGGAGCCTGATTCAGAACCAGGTCAACTTCCTGGGCGAGGGGGATCTCAAGCACGGCGACATGGGTTTCTTCCTGCGCTTCAGTGCGTTCTACGACCAGGCCTATCACCGGCCGAACGACAACAACGCGCCCGATACCGTCAACAAGGATGGCGCTTACAACGCATTCACCTCGGACGCACAGCATTTTCTTGGCGGACCCCGCGCGAAGCTGCTGTCGGCCTATGCGTACAACACTTTCAAATTTGCGGACACGGAGCTGAACGTCAAGCTGGGTAGCCAGGTCGTGCAATGGGGCGAGAGCCTGTATTTCGCCAACATTGCTGCCGCACAGGCCCCGGTGGATGCGGTCAAGGGCTATGTTGCCGGTGCCGAAGTCAAGGACATCCTGTTGCCGACACCGCAGTTGTCGATGCAGTGGAACCTGACGCCCAGCATCAGCTTGCTGGGCTACAAGCAGTTCCAGTTCCGGGAGAACCAGCTGGTGCCGCCGGGCGGCTACTTCAGCTATTCCGACGTGACCGGCCCGGGCTCGCAGTTCATCACGGGTGACGGCTTTCAGATTCCGCGCGGCCCGGACATCAAGCCGAGCAGCCGCAATCAGTGGGGGGTAGGCGGCCGCTGGCGCGCCGAGCAGGGCACGGAGTTCGGCCTGTATCACCTGCACTACAACGACACGAATCCCAACGTCGTCTTCAGTGTCTTTCCGACACTGCAATACCAGCAGACGTACTTCGACAACATCAAGCTGACCGGGGCGAGCTTTTCGACGGATCTCTTCGGTGTGAATGTTGCCGGCGAAGCCTCGTACCGTCAGGGTGCGGCCGTGCTCGTCAACACCGCGGACGGCCCGCTGCCCACGCGAGGCAACGTCTGGCAAACCAATCTGTCGGCCATCTACACGATTGGCCCGACGCCGCTGGCGGCATCGCAGACGCTGGTTGGCGAAGTCTCTTACGTGCGCGTTGCCAGCGTGAAGCCGCTGGAGGGGTCGACCGAGTTGACCAACACGCGCGGCGCCCTGGCCGCAGAGGTGGGGTGGACGCTGAGCTACAAGAACGTGTTCGACGGCTGGGATCTGGATGTCCCGCTGACTTACGCCCACCAGTTCTCGGGCAACACGTCGCTGGCTGGGGCGCTCGGTGCATTGACCGGGGTAGGCGATACGCAGGTCTCGGCCGGCTTGACGTTCACGTACCACAGCAATCTGAAGCTCGGGATCGTGTACGCGAAGTTCCTCGGCACACCGAACGCGGTCACGCGCCCGCTGGCGGACCGCGACTACGTACTCGCCACCGCAACGTATTCGTTCTGATCGCGTTCTGACTTCTGACGCGTCTTTACCCTGACACAAGGAAATTGGAAATGAAACGCAAACTTCGCCCCGCGCTGCGCGCCCTGGCATGGGTTGCCGGTACGACCCTCGCGCTGTCGGCATTCGCCAAGCTCACGCCTGAGGAGCTCAAGAAACTGGACGGCCCCCTCACGCCGATGGGCGCTGAGCGCGCCGGCAATGCCGATGGGTCCATTCCCGCCTGGACGGGCAAGGTGCTCGGCGCACCGGCCGGCGTCGACTACAAGCCCGGCGAGCGCTACCCAGACCCGTACGCCAACGAGAAGCCCATCGCCGTGATCACGGCAAAGAACATGGCGCAGTACGAGTCGAAACTGACCGAAGGCACCAAGGCCATGTTCAAGCGCTATCCGGAGACGTTCAAGATCCCGGTGTACCCGAGCCATCGCGATTTCCGCTTGCCCGACGCCAAATACAAGGCCATTCACATGCAAGCCGCGCGCACGACCATGAACGAGAGCCAGAACGGGCTGCGCGACTTCCCGCCGATGGCGCCGTTCCCGATTCCGAAGTCGGGCGTGGAGTTGATGTGGAACCTGCGCCTGGCCGCCAGCCTCGTGGCGGAGGACGCGATCTACGACCAGGCGGTGGTGTATCCGAACGGCAACCTGGTGTGGGGCAAGACGACTTACACGATCTACGCTCCCGCGAGTTCGGACGTGTTCGACCCGAAGAATCCGCTGAACAGCAAGAGCTTCTTCCGGAACACCACGATCCTGCCGTTATCCGATCGCGGCACCATCATCACCGGATATGAAATGTGGGATCAGGACAGCGTCGACAACCGGCGCACGTGGGTCTACAACCCCGGGACGCGACGTGTGCGGCAGGCGCCCGAATTCGGCTTCGACCAGCCGCAGGGCCCCGGCGGCTTTCGCACCGTCGATGACGATCGCCTGTTCAACGGCTCGGGGCTGCGCTACGACTGGAAGATCGTCGGCAAGCACGAGATGTACATCCCCTACGACAACTACAAGCTGATGGACCCGAACATCAAGTACGCGGCCATGCTGACGAAGGGGCATGAAAACATGGACTACATGCGCTTCGAGCTGCATCGCGTGTGGGTGCTGCAGGCCACGCTGAAGGAAGGCTACCGCCATCAGTACGCGAAGCGGGTGCTGTACATCGACGAAGACACCTGGAATGCAGTCGCCGCCGACAACTTCGATGCACGCGGCACGCTCTGGCGCACGAACTACATGGGCACGCTCTATGCCTTCGACGCCAAGGATTTTTATGCGACGGCGACTTTCTACCATGACCTGATCTCGGGCACGTACTACGCGGACCGCCTGACCAATGAAGGCCCGATGCCCGCTCTCACGCCAAACGCCAAATCGGTGGAGGGGTACTACACCGCTGACGCGATTCGCGGCGCCGGCAAGTAACCGTGCAACGGCCCGGCCCGCCGCGCGGGTGCGGCGGGCCGGTCGCGCTTCTCGTCGCCCGTGCCCGCTTGAATCTCATTTGAAAGCATGCAGACATCCACTTCTCTTCACCCCCATGCACGTCGTGGCTGGATTGTCGTTGTTGGCCTGGCCCTTGTGTTGTGCGTCGCCTTCGGTACCACGCTGAATGCCCTGAGCGTGCTCACTCCGCCTATCACGCAGGCATTCCAGTGCTCGAACGAGCAGGCGGCGCGGGTGGCGACGGTATTCCTCATCACCATGACGCTGGCGATGCCCGCCGCGGGCTGGTTGCTGGATCGCATTGCACCGTGCCCTGTCATGACGGCCGGCGCGGTCTTGACCGTGATCGGATATTTCGTCGCCGCGCGCAGCCTCGACATCGACGTGTTCACCGTCGCGATGGGCATCGCCGGCATTGGTGTGGGGGCTTCGACCTATGTCCCTGCCATCACACTCGCCTCACACTGGATCGCACCACACCGGCAGGGATTGGCTTACGGGATCCTGCTTGCCGGGGGCGCGATCGGCGCCATCATCTTTCCGGTGCTGATCACCCATCTCACCAATGCTTTTGGCTGGCGTTATGCGATGCAGTCGATCGGTTGGTGCATCGCGCTCACCTGCGTGCCATTGCTGCTCTGGGTGGCTCGCCTGCCGAATGCGGAGGAAGTGACGCACGTCGCCGCGCCGGGCATGACACCACTTGCCGGCTACGGCATTGGCGAAGCGCTGCGCATGCCGCGCTACTGGTTGTGGATCGTGATGATGCTGCTTGTCACGCTGAGCAGTCTGGGCGTGTACATCGCGCTGGTGCCTTACCTGGTCGCCAGCGGCTATTCTGCAGAGCGCGCGGCGGCCATCTACGCTGCGGTCGGTGCGGCAACCTTCATCGGCAATTTTCTGTTCGGTGCGCTCAGCGAGCGCTGGGGGGCGAGGGCCGTGCTGCTGGTCGGCACGGCTGCCAGCGCCGCCGGCATCCTCTGCCTGCTTGCCGTGCGCGACCGCACGCTGGGCATGATGGCGATTGCCTCGTTCTCGTTGATCTGGGGCAGCACGTTCAATCTGGCCAACCAGCTCTCACCGCTGCTGCTGGCCGAAGCGGTGGGGCAGCGCAACTTCGGCAGCCTGCTCGGCATCGGCAACCTGATCTCGGGCCTGGGTTCTGCCATCAGTCCGGAAGCGCTTGGGTATCTGGTCGACGTCACGCACACCTACACGCACGCGCTCGTGCTGTGCACTGCGCTGATGGCTGCCGCGCTGGTGCCCATCGCGCTGATGCGTGGCGCGCCGCGGGAGGGCATCGCATGATGTCGCTTGCACCAATGAGCACAAGCGAGGCGTACGAAGCGGGCGCGATCGACATCGCATACAGCGGATGGCGGCCGCAGGAGCCCCTGGCCACCTATGCACCGCTGGCCGGCGATATCGATACAGACGTCGTCGTCATTGGCGCCGGTCTGGCGGGGGCGTCCCTCACGCTCCATCTTGCCGAGCGTGGCGTACGGGCCGTCACGTTGGAGGCGCGGCAGCCGGGCAATGGCGCATCGGGGCGCAACGCCGGACACGTGCAGACGTTTCTGGACGACCTTGAGCCGCTGCGCGCCTGGGGCGATCGGGCCACGCGCTTTGTCGACTTCTTCATCGAGCATCGCAACATCGTGTTCGATCTTTGCGCCAAGTACGGCATCGATGGGGATGCGGCCAAGTGCGGCATGGTGGAAGCTGCACTGCGTCCGCAACGCGCGCTCGAACGCAAAGCGGCGCAATGGAAGGCATACGGCTATGACGTGGATGTCGTCGGTACGCCGGAACTGCGCGCGCTGCTCGGCACCGAGCATTACCGCTACGGGCTCCATTGGCGTGAGGGCGGGCGGGTCAATCCGTTCCTGTTCACCAACGGGATGGTGTCGGCTGCGGTGCGGATGGGCGCCCGGGTATACGGCGACTCACCGGTGCTTGCGTGCACCCGCGAAGGGCAGCGCTGGCGGGTTCGGACCGCAGCGGGCTCCGTGCTCACGCAGCGTGTTGTGATCTGCACGAACGGCCACGCCGGCAACCCCTTCTTTCCGGATCTTGCCCGCACGCAGTACCCGCTGGTGGCCTGCGCGATGGCGACCCGGCCGCTACCGGCGCACGTGCTGGATGCGATCAACCCGAGCCGAGCGGCCGTCACGCAATTTCCGACGGGGCTGTATCCGATGGTCATCGATGGGCGCAACCGCCTGATCACGGCCACGATTCCGCATCCGGGGCGGGCGCACGAAGCACAGGCTTACTTCAGCTATTTCCTGCAGCACCTCCATCGGGCTCATCCGCAGACGCGCGATGCCAACATCGAAATGGAGGCGTATTGGACCGGCATCACGGCGAATTCGTCGTCGGTGTACCACGCCGACTTTCCAAAGCTCTACCGTGTGGAAGATGGCGTGCTGGCCCTGATGAACCTCGGCACGTGGGGCAATGTCATGGGGCCGTTGCTCGGCATGAGCCTGGCGCATGCACTGGCGAGCAACCGTACCGATGCGTGCGTGCTCCCTGTCGAGAAGCCAGAACGCGTGCGTGTGCCCCGGCTGTTCGAATTCAAGACCCGTCACCTCATGATCCCTGCCGCGAGAATCATCGACCGGCTCAACCTTGCTTAAAGGAAAGCACCCTGATGACCATTGAACATCTGAACCCCAGCGGTTTGCTCAGCTTCCCGCCGCTCACCCAGGTCGTCGTCACGGCGAGCCGCCGGTTGGCCTTCGTCGCTGGTCAGACGGCTTGCAACGCTCAGTACGAGGTGCTGGGTGGCAACGACTATCGTGCCCAATCGGAGCAGGCCCTGCGGCATCTGAAGATCGCCGTGGAGGCCGCCGGCGCGACCGTGCACCAGATCGTCAGCAGCACGGTGTATTTGAAGGCACTGACACCCGAGGTGGCCGAGCAGTTCGTGGCTGCCCTGTCCACCGCATTGGACGGAGGACCGTTCCCGCCTCACGCCTTTACGATGGTTGGGGTCCAGGCGCTGGCTAGCCCAGAGGTGCTGGTTGAAATTTCGGCGGTGGTCGCGATCGACGACTGATCGATCCGCGTTGGCGATGCGCCGGCGTCACGACCCAGTGATCGCGGTGGTGGCCGGCTTTCGGCCAACGCACCGCGGCCGGTGGACTGCGTACCCGCTGCGTACTGGCCATGGTGAGGTCACCGCCATGATGTTCGATGTCTTGATTGGCCCATATCTGCCTCGCGCTATGATGCTGCGAACGAAGAAACGACCGAGTACAAGCAAGATGACAGTCAAGGCGGGGCCTGGGCGGAGCAGGCCGGGAGGTAGAACGGAGCAGGTGCGCAACGCCGTGACAGCGGCCGTGCTGCAGTTGATCGAGGCGGGGCAGATCGATTTTGAATTGCAGGAGGTGGCTCGCCTGTCAGGCGTGCATCGGACCACCATCCATCGCCGTTGGCCCGACAGAGCATCGCTGATTGCCGAGGCGCTAAGCGAACACACCTCGCACATCGACGTGCAGTTCACCGGCGACTGGCGTGCCGACATCCGGCACGTGGCCTTCGCGCTGCGGGACTTCCTGAGCAATCCGGCCGAGGTCGCCATGAACACGCTTCTGGCCTCGACGGACAACGCGGAGTTCCGCGAAATGATGACGGGGCACTGGGGCACCGTGATGGCGGTCTTCCAGACGCCCATCCTCCAGGCACAGGCGCGCGGCGAGATCGATGCGCGGCATGATGCCGAGATGCTCGTTTCGATGATGATTGCGCCGATCGTGTCGAACATCATCTTCATCAAGCAGACGCCGGATGACCGCTTTATGGAGCGCCTGGTGGCGCAACTGATCAACGCCTGTTCGTGACGCTGCGATCAATGCTGCGGGATGACGCTGTTGAAGATCGTCTGGATCAGCGCAGTCTGTCGTGTTACGCCCGCCTTTGAAAAGATCGTACGCAGATGCGCGCGCGCGGTGTTGCGGCTGATGTCCAGCGCTTGCGATGCCTCATCGAGGGAGAGGCCTTCCACCAGCAGCAGGACCAGTGAAGCCTCGGCGCGCGTGAAGTCGAACATGCTTCGCAGCAGTTCGGCGGAGGCCACGGCTTTCTGGTCAGGGTCTCGAATCAGCACCAGCGCCGCGGGACGGTGCTTGCTGCCGGACCAATCGACGGCGGAAACCGCGCGTACCAGGATGCCAAGCTTGGACCGGCCCGGGCTTCTGGTGATGGACAGGCCATTCGCAATGCCGGGCTGGGCGGCGCCAAACGTGCCGCTTGTAATCGCTTGCTGGATCAGCCCCTGCAGCTTGCGGTTTTCCACCGAGTGATCGCTGACCAAACGGCCGTTCATGAGGGCGATGCCATCCTGTTCCGCCAGCAGCGCCTCCGCGATCGAGTTGGTGCTCAGCACGTTGCCGCTTTCGTCGAGTGCCACGGAGCCGATGAGCAGACGGTCCACCGTCCCTTCGTAAAGCCGGCGCTGTGATTCGGTTGTGTTGAGGCCGTCGCGAATGCGCACCGCACGCCGCAGGTGCGGCAATAACAGCTTGCATAGCGCCTTGTCGGCGTCGGAGAACGGGGCAGCCGCGTGCGACCGGCAGACCCGCAGACGGCATTCGATACCGTGATCGGTACGAATATCGGCCCCCATGATGTGGAGCACATCGTAGGGCTTGTTGAAGAAGCGGTAGATCTCGCTCTCCAGCCACTGCTGCTGGCCGATCAACTCCTGCACGGTGACGACCTCATCGCGCGGCAAGTTGACGAAGGGATCGAGGGCATAGAAGTGTTGGGCATACGCGCCCGTTCCCACCGTTGTGTCGACAGCGCTGGAGGTCACCAGCAACCCGGCTGAGCCATCGGTCGGCGGGCGCAACACCAGCGTCACGTAGGTCGCTGAAAACTGGTGCCGCAGGGCATCGAGGAGCGTGCGCCACGGAATGTCGATGAGCACGCCCTCGTAGACCATGCCGATCAGTTCGGAGAGCGCGTCCATGTCGGGCGTCGGCTGATCGAGGTGGACGGTCATGATCGTTTCTGTGAGGGGTATGGAGCCATGTGTGTCCGGTACTGCATTGAGCACGGCCGTCTTGGTGCGCTGCTCGCTATGGGCAGAACATCATAGCGGCTTCCCCCAGCCGCTTCCATGGCCTCCAGTGGCGTTTGAGTGGCTTGCGCGCGCAATCTGTATGCCCATGCATTCAATCTAATTGAAACGGACGATATTTTCGCCGTCGCGATATCGAAATCCGGCAGCAACCCGGCAGTCCGCTCACGCTTAGTCCGTATGCAGGATGTAGCCGCTTGTCCGCCAGCCAAACAATGTGCTCATCCAAGCAGGCATAACGGAGGAGCAACATGGCATCGCGGCCTCAAGTCGACACACATCGCACGGAAGATCGGTACGCACGCGGCTGGCACTGTCTCGGACTGGCATCCGGGTATAAGGACGGCAAGCCCCACAGTCTCAATATTTTCGGAACACGTCTGGTTGCCTTTGCGGGCGAGGACGGGCAGATCCACGTGCTCGACGCCTGGTGTCCGCACATGGGTGCAGATCTGGCGCTCGGAGAGGTGAAGGGCAATTCCATCGTCTGCCGGTTTCACGCCTGGAGCTGGGGCGCGGACGGCGTCTGCAACGATATTCCTTGCGCCAAACGCATTCCGCCCAAGGCACGGACCCGGTCTTGGCAGACCTGCGAGCAGAACCACCTTCTGTTTATCTGGAACGACCCCGAAGGCTTGCCGCCGCCGCCCGCGGTGGCCATTCCGCGCATCAACGCCTGCTTCGCCGGCGAATGGACGGAGTGGGCGGTCCGCAAGATGGTGATCCACAACAACTGCCGCGAGCTTGTCGACAACCTTGCCGACGTGGCGCATTTCGGCCCCGTTCATGGTTCGCCGGCCAGCTATTTCTGCAACACCTTCGTCGGCCACGTCGGCTACCAGATGTTCCGCGGTATCCAGAGCGAACTGCTCGGGGATGGCCTGATCGCCGACAGTGCGTATTTCGGCCCGGCCTACCACATCACGCGGATGACGGCGGAGGTTGACGGCCAGCCGGTGCACACCATCCTGCTCAATTGCCACGTGCCGATCGACCAGAACAGCTTCGAGCTGCGCTACGGCGTCATGGTCAAGAAGGTCGCCGGGCTGTCCGATGCGCAGAACGAACAGATCGCCCAGGCCTACGTGGAACAGGCGCACAAATCCTTCTTCCAGGACGTCGAGATCTGGCACAACAAGGTCCGCATCGACCACCCCGTGCTCTCCGAAGTGGACGGCCCGATCTATCAACTACGCGAGTGGTATCGGCAGTTCTATACGGATGCGGCAGACCTGCCGGCCGATCTGCACAAAGCGAAGGTGTTCGAACGCCGCGAGGGCGTCTGGCACACGCTCTCCGAGGTGCCCGCGGACGCGGTCAGCCAGTTGTCGTCCATCTGATGGCGAGGCAGGCATGAGACTCGCAAACAAGGTGGCGGTGGTGACCGGCGCCGGGTCGGGCATGGGGCGCGCCATGGCCGAACTCTTCGCGGCGCAGGGCGCGACGGTCGTGGTGGCGGATGTGAACGAGGCGGCTGCCCAAGAAACCCTGAGCCGGCTCGGCCCGGATCATGCCGGGCTGGCGCGCGCCTGCGATATCTCCCGCAGCGATGCCGTGACGCAGCTGTTTGATGCCATCGAGAGCCGGTATGGTCGCCTGGATGTTCTGGTCAACAACGCGGGCGTTGGCCAGGTACCGGGAGACGGTTTCGACAAATGCCAGGAGCGGGTGGCCGCGCGCGCGTCGCAGCTGGCCGCAGGGGAAACCCCGACGGTGTTCAGCGACATGGTCGTCGATCTCACCGATGCGGGGTGGCAGCGTGTGGTCGACATCAACCTGAACGGCACATTCTTCTGCTCGCGCGCAGCCGTGCGTCTGATGATCAAGGCCGGCGTGCGCGGGTCGATCGTCAATATCGCCAGCGTCTCGGCACTGACCGGCGAAGGGCCGCTGAGCTACTGCGCTTCCAAGGCGGCCATGCTTGGTTTGACGAAATGCCTGGCGCGCGATCTTGGGCCGCGTGGGATTCGCGTCAACGCCATCTGCCCGGGCCCGACACGGACGCCAATGATGGCGTCGATACCCGATGAATGGGCTCGCAGCCTCGAGCGTGCGATTCCCCTGGGCCACATGGCGTTGCCGGAGGAGATCGCCAAGGCGGCGCTGTTCCTGGCAACCGACGAAGCCAGCCAGTTCACGGGCCAGACGCTGTCCGTAAGCGGCGGCATGACCATGATCTAGGAGAACGAAATTGACGGGACGTTTGCAAGGAAAAATCGCTCTGGTGAGCGGTGCGGGCACGGGCATTGGCGCTGCAACGGCCAAGCGCTTTGCCGCCGAAGGGGCGAAGGTGATGATCTGCGGCCGGCGCCGCGAACCGCTGGAGGCCGTCGTCAACGAAATCACGGCAGCAGGTGGCGGTGCGGCGTGGGTCCAGGCCGATGTCACCGATGAGCGGGCTGTGGAACAGGCCGTCCAGGCGACGGTCAAGCGTTTCGGCGGCCTCGACATCATCGTCAACAACGCAGTGAACTACACCTGGGGCCTCGTCGATCAGGTCGGCACGGACGATTGGCGCAAGTGCCTGCGCGGCAGTCTGGACGTCGCGTTCTTCGGCACCCGGGCCGCCATGCGCGTGATGAAGGCGCGCGGTGCGGGCGGCGCCATCATCAACCTCGGCTCAGTGGTGGGCCTGCTCGGCAGTCCGGGGTTGTCGGCTTATGGCGCGGCCAAAGCCGGCGTATTGAATTTCAGCCGCGCGGTGGCGCTGGAAGGGGCGAGCGAGAACATTCGCGTCAATGTCGTGATTCCGGGCGTGGTCTGGAGCGAGGGTACGCGTGAAGCGCTCAACAGCGACGAAGTGGCGGACGGCACCGCCCGGTCCGTTCCCATGAAGCGCATCGGCAATCCGCAGGAAGTCGCCAACGCCATCCTGTTCCTCGCGTCTGACGAAGCCTCCTACATCACCGGCCAAAGCCTGGTGGTGGATGGCGGCAAGACATGCCGGCTGGATGTCGGCGCAACCGACTATGTCAGTGAGAGCTCGACGGAGCGACGTGGTGCAGCAGCTTCGAACTGAGCCGCGCCATACGTCACGCAGCACGCACGTACAAAGATAGGCCCCACATCAATGCACGACGAAACCTTGCTACAACGCATCGACCGCCTCGAATCGATGGAAGCGATCCGCATGTTGCCCGCCAAGTACGCGCTGGCCCTGGACATGCGAGACCTTGACGCCTGGACCGGACTCTTCCCCGAAGACGTCGTGGTCGGCAAGAACCAGAGCGGGCGCGCGCACCTGAAACGCTGGATCGACGAGACCTTGCGCAACCAGTTCACGGTGACGTCGCATCACATCGGCGGACACATCATCGAGTTCAAGGACGCCGACCACGCCAGCGGTGTCGTCTACTCGAAGAACGAGCACGAGACCGGCCCCGAATGGGTCATCATGCAGATGCTCTATTGGGACGACTACGAGCGCATTGACGGCCGCTGGTATTTCCGGCGGCGGTTGCCCTGCTACCTCTATGCCACCGACCTCAACAAGCCGCCGATCGGCGACAAGAAGATGCGCTGGCCCGGGCGCGAGAGTTACGACGGCTCATGGCACGAGCTGTGGCCGTCGTGGAAGGATTTCTGGAACAACAAGCCGGAGGACGGCTTGCCCGACGTCGCGCATCCGGCGCCGCTGGATGCGTTTCTCGAAACCATGCGGCGCGGCTCGTCTGTTCCGAAGATCCGCACACGCTGAATGCACGAGAGACGACATGACGGCGAACCTGTTTGAACCTGTTCAGCTGGGTGATCTGGCACTTGCCAACCGCATCGTCATGGCACCGATGACGCGCAGCCGTGCCGATGCCGATGACGCGCCCACTGCCTTGCACGTGGCGTACTACGCCCAGCGCGCCAGTGCTGGGCTGATCGTTGCCGAGGGCACCTACCCAAGCAAGCACGGCAAGGGATACTGCCGGACGCCCGGCATCGCCACGGCCTTGCAAATCAACGCATGGCGACAGGTCACCGATGCGGTGCACCGGCAGGGCGGCAAGATCGTGCTGCAGCTCATGCACGTTGGGCGCGTCGCCTCGCGCTACAACAAGGCACCGGACGCGCAAACCGTTGCGCCATCGGCCATCCGTGCGCGCGGCACGCTGTATTCGGATGCGCAAGGTATGGTCGAGATGGACATGCCTCGCGCACTGGGCAGCGAAGAGATCGCGGTTGTAATCGACGAATACCGCCAGGCCGCGGTGAACGCGATGGCAGCGGGGTTCGACGGCGTTGAACTGCACTGCAGCAGCGGCTATTTGCCGATGCAGTTCCTGCTGGCGTGTTCGAATCAGCGCACCGATGGCTATGGGCAGTCGTTGATGGGGCGCATCCGCTTTACCGTCGAGACGCTCGAAGCGATGGCCGCGGCAATCGGTGCCGCGCGGGTCGGGCTGCGTATCTGCCCCGGCAATCCTTACAACGATATGCGCGATGACGACCCCGCAGCCACGTACGGAGCGCTGCTCGATGCGGTATCGCCGCTGGGGCTGGCCTATCTGCATGTCAGCCGCTCACCCGATCCTGCCTTGGACGCCATGGCACTGGTCCGTCGCCATTTTTGCGGGCCGCTGATCGTCAATGACGGTTTTGACGGCCCGACCGCCGCGCAGGCCGTGGCTAGCGGAGCCGGCCATGCCGTGTCGTTTGCCCGCCATTTCATCGCCAATCCGGACTTGGTCTCGCGCTTGAGAGAAGGCGCGCCCCTGGCCGCATTCGACCGGTCGCTGCTCTATACGCCTGGCGCACACGGCTATTCAGACTACCCCTCGCTGCAGCCGTCGGAGCTCCAACTGCAGGCGGTCGCGGCGACCGGGAGTGCCTCCGCATGAGCAACGCACTAACAGGCGTGTCCACCATCCCCGACATGCTGGCCCGCTCTGCGCAGCGTTATGCGCAGGTGACGGCGATCGAGGAAGCGGGCAACAAACTCAGCTACGCAGACCTGTATCGCGCGTCGCAGACCGCAGCACGCGCGCTCATGGCGCTGGGGGTGCAGCGCGGAGACCGGGTCGCGATCTGGGCCCCCAATATTCACGAGTGGATCGTCGCGGCGCTGGGCATCCATTGCGCGGGCGCTGTGCTGGTGCCGATCAACACGCGGCTCAAGGGAGGCGAGGCGGCAGACATCCTGCGGCGCAGCGGGGCACGGGTGCTTTTCTGCGTTGGCGACTTTCTGGATATCCGGTATCCGCACATGCTCGACGGGCATGCGATTCCGCAGTTGGAACACCGGGTCATCTTGCGCGGGGCACGCGCGGGCGAAACGCGTTGGGAAGATTTCCTGGCGCAGGCAGATGGCACGTCTGAAGCGCAATGGAGGGCGCGTGCCGGCGCGATTACCGGCGACATGCCCTCCGACGTGCTGTTCACGTCGGGCACCACCGGTCAGCCGAAAGGGGGCATCACCGCGCACGCGCAGAACCTGCGTGCGTTTGCGCAATGGTCGGACATCGTCGGGCTGCGCGAGGGCGATCGGTATCTGATCGTCAACCCCTTCTTCCATGCGTTTGGCTACAAGGCCGGCTGGCTTGCCGCACTGATGCGCGGCGCAACCATCCTGCCGCATCTCGTGTTTGACGCCGAAGCCGTACTCCGCCGCATCGAGGTGGACCGGGTCAGCTTCTTGCCCGGATCGCCGACCCTGTACCTGAGTCTGCTCGCGCATCCACTGGTGGGCCGCTTCGATCTGTCTTCGCTGCGCGTGGCGGTGACGGGGGCGGCGAGCGTGGCGCCCGAACTGATCCGCCGCATGCAGCAGCAACTGGGCTTCCAGACAGTGCTCACCGCCTACGGGCTCACCGAATGCTGCGGGCTGGCGACGGTCTGTCACCCGGGTGACGACGTGGAAACCATCGCCACCACCTGCGGGCGCGCACTGCCCGGCACGGAACTGCGATGTATCGACGAGGCTGGCAACGACGTTGCCGCCGGCGCGGTGGGTGAAGTGCTGATCCGCGGCTACAACGTCATGCAGGGATACCTGGATGACGAGGGCGCAACACGCGACGCCATCGACAGCGAGGGCTGGCTGCACACCGGAGACGTCGGCTCCATTGATGAACGCGGCAACCTGCGCATCACCGGCCGGCTCAAGGACATGTACATCGTCGGCGGATTCAACTGCTATCCGGCGGAGGTGGAAAACCTCATCACGGAGCATCCTGCCATTGCCCAGGTGGCGGTGGTCGGCATGCCCGACGAACGGCAAGGTGAAGTCGGCCGGGCGTATGTCGTACTGCGCGAGGGTATGCGCCTGGGTGCGGGCGAATTGATTGACTGGTGCCGCGAGCGCATGGCCAACTACAAGGTGCCGCGCGTCGTCGATGTGGTGGACGCGCTGCCGCTCAATGCCTCGGGCAAGGTGATGAAGAACATGCTGCGGGATCTTTCCGGGAAGGTGCAACCATGAGCCGCCCTTGCGCCCGCATGCATGCCCAAGCCATCGGACGATGGCCAATGAAATCAAGACAAGGAGACCTCGTGTGACGACCCCTAACCCACGTTCGCAAGCGGATGATTTTTCCGTTGCGCTGCACACCCCCGCCAGCGCGGTGGTGGTCACTGGCGGTGCATCGGGTATTGGCGAGGCTTCGGCCGCCGCCCTGGCGGCGGTCGGCCGCCCCGTTGCCATCTGGGATATCCAGGAAGACAAGGCGCAGGCCGTTGCGGCGTCGCTGGCCGAGCGCTACGGCGTGCCTACCTTCGGGCTGGGCATCGACCTGCGCGAGGTGAGCGGCCTGGAGGCCGCGTTGGCAAGAACGCGTGCCGCCTTGCCCGCCCTTGGCGGCATGGTCCACGCCGCCGGTGTGGTCGATCAAAGCGGTGTCGACGGGCTGACGGAGGCCCGCTGGGACGCCGTGCTCAACGTCAACCTGCGCGCCATGGCCATGCTCGTGCAGGCGATGCTGCCGGACTTGCGGGCCAACGCGGGCTCGGCGGTCGTGGGCATCGCGTCGATCAATGCAACGCTGGGCAATGGGTTGATTCCTGCCTACACAGCTTCCAAGGGCGGGCTGCTGTCGCTCGTGCGCTCGCTGGCCGATGGTCTGGCCAACGATGGCATTCGTGTGAACTCGGTCTCGCCGGGGCAGATCCTCACGCCCATGGTGCAGCCTGTTGTGAGCAACTTGCCCAAGGGCACCTTCGAGCGGCGAATCATGCTCGGCCGCCTCGGCGACCCGGCCGAAGTCGGGCGGGTCGTCCGCTTCCTGCTCTCGGCCGAAGCCAGCTATATCAACGGCACCGAGATCGTCGTGGACGGCGGCAATATTCCGTCGCAGCGCTGAGGCAGGCGTCCCACCGGCGCGGCCAGCACATCCTGCCGGCCGCGCCGGATCGTCATCCCGTCCCGTTCGCGGACGAGGCCGATGGCCGGAGCAATGCCTGCGCCTCTGCGCTGCCGTCGAGCAGCCGATTGACGCGGCGCGCGATGCGCCAGCCAGGCACGTTCGCTGACCCATCCGGTGGTACCGCGCTGGGCTCGCGCACGAGCTCCCAGCGATTGGCCGAGACACGCCACACCGTGAAACCCTCGGCCGTATGCCGATACACGCGCGAGTACGAAAGTACCAACGCGCGGTCGCCATCGAGTTCAACGAGCGGCAATCCCATGACGTGCGCGCTGCCATCCCGAATCAATTGCTGGTGCACGTCATGCATGAATAGCGCCGCAATGGCCGCACGGCCTTGCGCTACCAGGTCCGGCCCCAAATCATAGATGCCGTCTTCGGTCCACAGCGCGGCCGCTTCGTGACTGCGCGCGGCATCGACGGCGCTGTCGACCAGCGGGCCATAGCTGGCAATCAACCGATGAATGGCGAGCTGGTCGCCCAGCGCGCGTACCTGCGCTTCGAGCGCCAGCAGGCGGGAGGTCGGGTCTGTGGCGTCCATGATCGCGTTTGTTGCGTGGTGCGCGCTGCGCGGCAGGCCACGGTGCGGCGCGCCGTCACTCGCGGGGAGTTCGGCAATTGCCGCACGTGGTTTGCGCAGCCGTCAGCGCGTTAGAGCATCAGAGCGGTCTTGGCGATGATGCCCAGCTGCACTTCCGCTGCACCGCCGAAGATCGTATAGGCGCGGCTGTTCAGGAACTCCGGCAGCAGGGTGCCAACCAGGGCGCTGTCGGCATGATCGGCGTAGGGCGTCACGCTGGCTTCGTCTCGCCAGCGCAGGCCTTCCAGGCCAAGCAGTTCCACGCCGAGTTCTGCCACCGCCTGCTTGAGCCGGCTGGCGCGCAGCTTGAGGATGGATGAGACCGGGCCCGGGCTCTGGCCGGGCGCCAGCCTGCCGAAGGTCTTGAGTTCCAGCATTTCGAAGGCATCGAGGTCGGCACAGACTTCGCCGAAGCGCGCTTCGAGATGGGGGTCCAGGCGCGCGCCGTCATCGCACGTGCTGCCGGCGCGAACCGCCGCCATCGCATCGCCCACGCGCTTGAGCTGGCTGCGCAGGCGAGGGCTGAAGATGCCGGCGCCGCGCTCGAACTCGAGCAGGTACTTGGCGCAGTTCCAGCCCGCGTTTTCGGCGCCGATGCGGTTGGCCTGCGGCACGCGTACGTTGTCGAAAAAGACCTCGTTGACGTCGTGATCGCCGCCGATGGTGTCGATCGGCCGCACCGTAATGCCAGGGCTGTTCATGTCGATCAGCAGGAAGCTGATGCCGTCCTGCTTCTTGCCTTCGGTGCTGGTGCGGACCAGCGCGAACATGCGGTTGGCGTGGTGCGCGTGGGTGGTCCAGAGCTTGGAGCCGTTGAGCACGTAGTCGTCGCCATCGGCCACGGCGCGCATCTTCAGCGATGCCAGGTCGGAGCCGGCGCCGGGTTCAGAGAAGCCCTGGCACCAGTAGTCTTCGCTCGACAGGATGCGGGGCAGGTGCTCCTGCTTCTGCGCCTCGGTGCCGAACTTGAGGATGACGGGGCCGACCAGGCGCACGCCCATCGGGTGCACGAGCGGCGCGCCTGCCAGTGCGCACTCCGTCTCGAAGATGAAGCGTTGCACCGGGCTCCAGCCGGTGCCGCCCCATTCCTTCGGCCAGAGCGGGACGAGCCAGCCGCGCCGCTGCAGGGCCTGCTGCCACGGGCCGGAGATTTCTGGCTCGGGGTACATGGAGCTCGTCAGGCGCTGGCCCAGACGCAACTCCGGTGTGAGGTGTTCGTTCAGGAAGGCTCGGACTTCGTCGCGGAAGGCGGCCAGATCGGGCGTGAGTTCGAGATTCATGGCAAGCCTTACGCGGTAACCAGGGAGTCAGAAGAGGCGGGTGCGTGATGATGGCCAGGCAAGAGCGTCTGGCTCTCGCGCCACGCATTGCTTTCCAGCAGGCGGCGGCCGAGCTCTGCGCTGTGCCAGGCGGTGGCGCCCCCGTGTTGCTGGAACGCAGTCAGCCTGCGGAACAGGCCGGCCACCGGCGTCTCTTCGGAAACGCCCATGGCGCCGTGCAATTGCACCGATTCCTGTGCGACATAGCGTGCCGCACGGCCCACCTTGGATTTCGCCATGGAGGCTGCGGCCAGCACATCCGCGGTACCACCGTTCACACGCAGCGCCGCCAGTTCGGTGGCGGCCAGCGCTTCTTCACAGCACACGGCCATTTCCGCCAGGCGGTGTTGTACGACCTGGAACTTGGCGATGGCTTGGCCAAACTGCTCACGCTGGGTCGTGTAAGACACGGTTTGCTCCAGCGCGGCCTGCATGGCGCCGCAGGCTTCCCAGCACAGGGCAATCAGGCCTTCGGCCAGAACCCGGTGGAGGACGGGCGTGGCGTCGTCGGCGGTACCGAGCCGCGCGTCGTTGCTCACACGCACGCCTTCAAGGTAGACGTCGGCAGCCGCGCCGCCGTCTGCGGTCCGGCAGGCGTGCATGCTGAGGCCAACGCTTTGTGGCGAGACCAGGAACACCGCGTGCGCAGCCGTATCGGGCAGCCTGGCGGAGACCAGCAGCGCATCGGCGCCATCCGCGCCCGCTGCCAGCGCCTTCACGCCGGTCAGGCGCCAGCCGTCTCCGTCACGCACGGCGCAGGTCTGTCGTGGTGCCCAGGGTGTGTGGCGGTGCGGTTCGTCGTGGGCCAGGGCGATGCGCTGCTCGCCGGCCATCACGGCGGCCAGCCATGGCTCACGCTGGTCAGCGGTACCCAGCTCAGCCAGCAGGCGCGCGGCCAATAGCACGCAGCCGTAGTACGGCGCGTTGACCTGATGGCGGCCGAATGCGCGCATCAGCACGCCGGTGTCCACCGCGCCGCCGGCAAAGCCGCCATCGGCTTCCGGCAGCGGCAATGCGAGCCAGCCCATGTCGGCAAAGTGTTGCCAGAGTTCCGGCGCGGCCATGGGGGCTTGCGCGTCGTATTCCTTCGCCAGGAAGGCGAGGGCGCTGCTCTCCAGAAGCTGCTGCTCTTCGGTCAGGGAAAAATGCATGGTCTCTTCCTTGTCTGCCTGCGCGCCCGGGTGGTGTCGGCCGCAGGCGGGATATGCGCGATCGGCAAGATCGGCGGGATCATTCCGTGGGGGCCGCGGGCTGCCTCGTCCCGTCTGGCGGCAGGAACTCAACCGTTTCGAGGTCGAAGCCGGTGATGTTGCGGTAGGCCACCGGGTGGCTCAGCAGGCGCAGCTTGCGTGCGCCGACATCGCGCAGGATCTGCGCACCCACGCCAAGTGCCCGTTGTGCAAAGGCCGGGGGTGACGGCGGGGCTGAAGTCCCGAGCCGCGCGAGCTGGGCCAGCACATGCCCGGAGGTTTCGCGTTCGGCCAGCAGTACGACCACGCCGCGGCCTTCCGCGCCAATGCGTGCCAGTGAACGGCTCAGGTTCCAACTGGGAGGCTGGCTGTTGGCGGTGGCGTCTGCCATGTTGCCGCCGCCCAGGATCACATCACGCAGCACCTCCACGACCTGCACGCGGGTCAGCACCGGCTCGTCCGGGTCGATCTCTCCCATCACCAGGGCCAGGTGCACCGCATCGAGCGGTTCGTCGTAGTACGCGTGCAGCGCAAACCGCCCGTGGGGCGTCACCAGCTCGCTGGTGGTCGTGCGCCGCAAGGTGCGTTCGGCCAGCAGGCGGTGGTGGATCAACTCGCTGATGGCGGCGACGCGCAGCCCGTGCTGCCGTGCAAACGCGATCAGGTGCTGGCCGCGCAGCAGCTCGCCGGCATCGTCGAGCAGCATGGCATAGGCACCAGCGGCCTCGCGTCCAGCCAGCTTGGGCAGATCGGAGCAGGCCTCGGCAAAGCCGGCTCGCCTGAGCACGCCATCCGGCTGGGCCACCACCGGGAAAACGTGGCCTGGCTGCACCAAGTCTTCCGCTCGGCAATGGCGCGCCGATGCCACGCGCGTGGTCAGGGCACGATCCGCAGCGGAGATGCCCGTGCTGACGCCTTCGACGGCTTCGATCGAGACGGTATAGGCCTCGCGCTCGCGGCTGCCGGTGGCCATCCAGGGCAGCTTGAGCGCCTTGCGTTTGTCTTCGGTGATGGCCAGGCACACCAGCCCGCGTGCCTGCGCCGCCATGAAGTTGATATCGGCTTCCGACACGTGGTCGGCAGCCACCAGAACGCAGCCGGTTGCTTCATCGCTGTCTTCTTCGATCACGACCACGCGTTGCCCGCCACCGAGCGCGTGCAGTACCTCTGCGATGGGATCGGACTTCATACACATGCCTGATGCGCCGCAAACGCGTCGCGCAAGGCGGCAGCCGCGGTATTGACGGCGGCTTCCGCGCCATCGAGCAGCCCGAGCATGCTCATGAAGCCATGAATCTGCCCGGGCCAGCGGCGCACCGTTACCGGCACGCCGGCCTGCTGCAGGCGCTGGCCATAGCGCTCGCCCTGATCGCGCAGCGGGTCGTATTCCGCCGTGATGATGGTGGCGGGGGCAACACCGGCCAGGTCGGGGTTGCGCAGCGGGCTCGCACGCACGTCACTGGCGTGTTGCGCATCACTGAGGTAATGCCGGCTGTACCAGCGCAGCATGTCGAGGGTGAGGAAGTTGTCTTGGGCAAACGTCTGCACGCTGCCGGATTCATCGGCGCAGTCCAGGTACGGATAGAGCAGCAACTGATGGCACAGCGCGACCGTGCCCCGCAACTGCTGGGCAGCCACGGCTGCCAGGTTGGCGCCTGCGCTATCACCGGCAACGGCCAAGGCGCCGCTGCGTGCACCCAGTTCTTCAGCATGGGTGGCGGCCCAGCGCACGGCGGCGCACGCGTCGTCGGCGGCGGCGGGAAACGGCGCCTCCGGGGCCAGGCGGTAGGCCACGGAAAGCACGATCGTGCCGGCGCGCTGTGCAAGCGAGCGGCAGAGGTTGTGGTGGGTTTCGATGCCGCAGGTGACAAAGCCGCCGCCGTGGAAGAACACCGTCAGCGGCCACGGGCCATCGCCGTGCGGAACATACAGATGCGCAGGCAGCGGACCGGCCGCACCGGGCATGGTCAGCGCGCGTTCTTGCGCCATGGCATCGCCGGGCGCGAATGGCGGCATCTGCGCCAGCATGGCGCGGTAGACCTCCGGCGACAGCGTGTCGAAATCGGGTTGCGGCATATGCGCCATGTTGTCGAGCAGCGCGCGGACTTGCGGATCGTGCGACATCTTCGGTTCCTGATGAAGGTGTGGGGCGCAAACAAGCCGTCGCTCATGGCGCGGCTGGTCTGCCTGTGGACGGTGGAAGTCAGACGGCGAAGCTCGGTGCTTCGCCTTGCACGATGCGCTCGACGCGTGCCTTTGCGGCGGCCCGCGCTTCGTCGTGCGGCATGATCCAGAAGTCCCCCGCGGCAACGCCCGCGAGGATGTGTTGCGCCATCTCGTCGGCAGTCATCCCCTGTGCGATGCCGGTGCGCAGGGCGTGATTCATGTGGCTCACGCTGCCTGGCGCCTCGGTCGACAAGTTCTGTGCAATGCCAGTGGCTACCGGGCCGGGGCAGACCACCGACACCTTGAGCGGCAGGCCCGACGCCTGCACTTCCATCGCCAGCCCTTCGGTCAGGGCAACGACGCCCTGCTTGGAAATCGTGTACGGCGCCAGCCACGGACCGACTGCGAGCCCCGCCATCGAGGCGACGTTGACGATGTGGCCATGGCCTTGCGCGCTCATGCGCGGAACGAAGGCACGCAGCGCATGGATGACGCTCCACAGGTTGACGTTGAGCACACGTTCGTACACCCGCGTCTCCAGATCCCAGCACGGGCCGGTCGCCAGCACGCCAGCGTTGTTCACCAGCAGATCGACGTGGCCGAGGGTTTCGAAGCTGAAGGCGCAGAGTTGTTCGATCTGCGACGCATCCGCCACATCGGTGCGCAGGCATGCCACGGGGTGGCCGTAGCCCGCAGCTTCCGCTTGGACGCGCTCAAGTGCGGCAGCGTCCACGTCGGCCAGTACCAGGGCCCGACCCTGTTTGGCGAGGGCGAGTGCGAGCGCGCGCCCGATGCCGCCTGCCGCGCCGGTAATGACCGCTGTCGGAAGGGCTGCGTTGGCTTGGCTGGGTGGCATATGGGTCTCCTTTGTGATGTGCCGAGCATGAAGTGGCGCCGGATTGCATGACCGGCGCGCATGGCTTCTTTCTATCGGCGGACCCCATGCGAGACATCGTCCGTTTGAACGAGGTGCATGCTGCTGCGCTGGACCACATTAGGGGCCAGGCCCCTGCAGAACGCGCGCGCGTTCCGCAGTTGAAAAGCGCGGGTATTGGAGTGAGGAGGATTCGGGCAAACCACTAGCCTTCCCGTGCTGCCCTGCACAAGCACGACTTCTATAATGGCTCCAAAAAAATTGGGGAAGCGTGTCGCAAAAATAAAGAACGCCCTGCCACGTAGCACGGCGCAAATCTTGGAGACTACAAATATGTTGATGGAGGCCACCCACACCGATGGGCGGAGCGTCCGCGCCCAGTCGACGCCGCTGTCATTGACGGAGTTCGGCACACTGCTGGGGTCGATCTATCAAGGGGCAATGGACCCGGTGCCATGGGCCCGTGCGCTTGAGCTGATCCGCACGTATCTGTGCGCGAACTATGTATCGCTGATCCTGCGCCCGCCCGGGGCCGATCGGCTCTCGCTGGCGGTGCATGCCTCGCCTGAAGGCTATTCCACGCTGGAAGGGGACGCGATCTACAACAGCTACTACTACGCGCTCGATCCGTTTGTCGGATTGCCCACGGACCGGCTGATCACGGTGGACGAGCACATCGGCGTCAACCAGTGGTGCAACAGCGACTTCTATCAGCAGTTCGCCAAGCCGTCTGATGTGCGCTTCATTCTGGGTGCCGATATCACGACCGACGACGGCGCGGAATGCCGCTTGCGCATCTGCCGCGGACATGACGGCCCCGACTTCAGCGCCGAAGACAAGCTGTTCTGCAGCATGATCGTGCCGCATCTGCGGCGCGCGGTGGACTTGCATTCGCGCATGGACGTGGTGGAAACGGAGCGCACGCTCTACGCCTCGGCCATCGATCGGATGCTGGTCGGCATGGCCATCCTCGACCAGAACGGCGCCATCATCCGCACCAACTCGGCGGCCGATGAGATCCTGGCCGAGAAAGACGGCATCAGCCTCGTCAAGGGTGCGCTTGAAGTGAACTACGCGCAGGAGAACCGGCGCTTCCAGCGCGTGTTGCGCGAGGCCGTCTCCGGCTACTGCAGTTCAGCGCTGCCGGTGGTGGAGGCGATGTCGATCACGCGGCCTTCGGGCAAGGCGCGCTTTGGCGTGCTGATCCGCTCGATTCCGCTGGGCGAGTGGTCGGAAGACAGCAAGAGCCGGCCGGCCTGCGTGATTTTCATTCGCGATCCGGAGCGCAAGTCGCAAGCCTCGCAGGAGGTCGTGCGCAAGCTGTTCGATTTCACGCCGGCCGAAACGCAGCTTGCGCTGCAGCTGGCTGACGGCCTCACGCTTGAAGAGGCGGCCGATGAACTCTGCATTGCCAAGAACACGGCGCGTGCCCATTTGCGGGCCATCTTTGCCAAGACCGGCGTGACGCGGCAAGCGACGCTGGTGCGCATGCTGCTGAGCAGCGTGGTGTCGCTGGGCTAGCGTCCTTTCTTTTTTTTGCCGTTCCAGACGGCCACAGGCATGACGTGCCTGTGGCCTTTTATTTTGCGCGCCTACTTGTTGTCCAACTTGGCGCTGACCACCAGCGGAAAACCCTGTGGTGTGGTCACCACCGCGCGCCACTCGTGTGGCCCCTTGGCCAGCGGTTCTGCCAATTGCGCACCTTGCGCCAGCAGACGCTCCAGCGCCTCTCGGATGTCCTCACCAGGCGCTACCGCAAAGGCCGGCGCCGGCTGCGCATGTAGCCGTTCTTCGCCCGCTACGAGACCAATCGTCAGCGGACCGGCGTCCAGCGCGCAATAGCGCTCACCGTCTCTGAACTTCACGCTCAGCCCAAGGCCTTGCTCAAAGAACGGCAACGCGGCCGAGATGCTGTCAACCGGGTACAGCAGAAGCTTGCACTGCATTTGAGTCTTCCTCACAGATAAGGCGCACGGGCGCCGCAATGACGAGGCACACGTGCCTGCCCGGCATGCCGCGTGCAGCAAGGCTCTGGCGATGGCACGTATGCAAAGGCGGTACGCCGTGCATGGCTTGCTGCGCTTTGGCGCACCACGGCACATGTTATGGATCGCGCGCCGCTTCGCATAATCCAATCAGACGATGTTGCGAGCCTGTCTCCCGAACACACTGCTTGCATGCAGGCCCATGTCACTGCACCGCCGGCATCGCCAGAGGCGACGCGCCGGACGACGGCCTGGCTGAACAAATCCATCGGAGACACAGCAATGCGTTTTTCACTGATCTATGAAGCACAAACCGTTGACGCATCGCGCGCCGGTGATCACAAGGTATTCGACGAAATCATGGAGCAGGTCGAGCTTGCGGAGGCGCAAGGCTTCGACGTGATCTGGGCTGTGGAGCACACTGCCCTGACCAACTACGCGCACATGAGCGCGCCCGAGACCTTCCTGTCGTTCGTGGCGGGTCGCACGCGCCGCATTGGCATTGGCCACGGCGTGGTCTGCCTGCCGCCGGCCATGAACCACCCCGTCAAGGTGGCCGAGCGCATTGCCACGCTCGACATCCTCTCCGGCGGCCGTGTGCACTTTGGCGTGGGCAAGGGCGGCACGCAGCAGGAGGCCGGCACCTTCGGCTACGACCTGAATACGCTGCACCCGATGATCGACGAGTCGATGTACCTGATTCCGAAGATCCTCACGCAGGATGAGATCGAGCACGACGGCGAGTTCATCAAGATCCCGCGCCGCCCGATTCATCCGAAGCCGCGCCAGGACCCGCACCCGCTGATGTACCTCGCGTGTACCAACGCCGACACGCTGCAGCGCGCGGGCGCACGCGGCATGGGCGCGCTGGTGCTCGGCTTCGGTGGCCCGGAAGACGTGGCCAAGAAGAACGCCATCTACCGCGATGCCTGGAATGCGCGCAAGCCGGAAGACCAGGTGGGTTTCCGTCCGCATCAGCATCTGGCCGCACTGTGCCCGACCATCGTGCTGGAAGACGGCCTGGCCGCCCGCAAGATCGGTATCAAGGGGCAGCGTTACTTCATGGAGTCGCTGGCCTACTGGTATTCGGGCGGCGCTCGTCCGGACCCGGATTCGTGGGACATCGAGCATGGTCTGGCAGAAGACGCGCAAGGCAAGACCGTCATCAAGACGAGCTTCGCTTCCGAGAAGGTGTCGGTCGACTTCAGCGACCCGAGCATGATGATGCTCAACCCCAACCACGCCTACGGCACGGTCGAGGACTGCATCAACTACGTGCAGCGCCTGATCGACGCCGGCGCCGATGAAATCCTCTTCATCTGCCAGATGGGCACGGTGCCGCAATGGGCGCAGCTGGAAACCATCCGCAATATCGGTGAGCACGTGATCCCGCATTTCCGCGCGAAAGGCCACGCGCTGCGCGTCGCCTGAGGCGGCTGCCCGCTGCCGGTTTGCCTAGTCCCGTCAGACGATGGCAGCCGGCGGCGGCAGTGCGAGCATCAACTCACGATAAGACATGCCGACGCAGGCATCAGCAAGAGGAGACAAGCGGTGCACCGAGACTTCGATTCCCAGGCTCTGGCAGCAGAACTGATCGGGCGCGCTCACGCCCTGGCGCCGACCCTGGCGCAACGTGCCGAGCAAGCCGAACAGGGCGCGCGTGTGCCCGAGCAAACCGTGGCCGACATGCAGGCCGCGGGCTTCTTCAAGGTGCTGCAGCCGCGCCGCTATGGCGGCTACGAGCTGGAGCCGCAGACCTTCTTCGACATCCAGATGGCGCTGGCCAAGGGCTGCATGTCCACTGCCTGGGTCTACGGGGTGATCGGGGTCCACAACTGGCAGCTCGCGCTGTTTGACGAGCGCGCCCAGCAGGAAGTCTGGGGCGACGATCCCACGACGCTGATCGCGTCTTCCTACATGCCGGTGGCCAAGGTCACGACGGTCGAAGGCGGGTTTCGCGTGTCCGGGCATTGGAAATTTTCGAGCGGCAGCGAGCTGTGCGAGTGGATCTTCCTCGGTGGGCTGGTGCCGCCGTCGGCGCCGGGCAACCCGCCGGAGTACCGCACGTTCCTGCTGCCGCGCGCCGACTACACCATCAACCGCAACTGGGATGTGATGGGCCTGCGCGGCACCGGCAGCCACGACATCGTGGTGGACGACGTGTTCGTGCCCGAGTACCGCACGCACCGCGCCACCGATGGCGCCATGGGCACGAGCCCGGGGCTGGCCTTGAACGATTCGCCGCTGTACCGCCTGCCGTTCGCGCAGATTTTCGTGCGTGCCGTCTGCACCGCGTGCATCGGTGCGCTGGAGGGCGGTCTGGAAGACTTCCGCGACTACGCCAGCGGCCGCGTGAGCGCCAACAGCGGCGGCAAGACGGCCGATGACGGCGGTGCGCAGCTGGCCTACGCCGATGCCACCGTGGGCATCGACGAGATGCGCCTCATCCTGCAGCGCAATTTCAATGAACTGATGGACGCCGCACGCACCGGAAAGCAGGTCGAACTGGAGCGTCGGCTGCATTTCCGCTACCAGTCGTCGCAGGTGGCAGAGCGTTGCGCCCGGCTGGCCAACGGCCTGCTGCGCTACTCGGGCGGCAACGGCATCTACAACAGCAACCCGCTGGTCCGCCGCTTCCTGGATCTGCACGCCGCACGTGCGCACTATGCGAACAACGTCGACCGCTTCGGCCAGAACTTTGGCGGCGTGATGATGGGGCGCACCAACACCGACTTCTTCATCTGAGGCGGCCAGGAGCGAAGCATGAGCGAGAACGCGATGCAGAACGCCGGGCAGGCGCAGGCCGCTCAGGTGGTGGAGTTCGATGTGGTGGTGGTGGGGTCGGGCGGCGGCGGCATGCTGGCTGCGTGCCGAGCGGCCGATCAGGGGCTGTCGGTGCTGGTGCTGGAGAAGAGCGGCCAGTATGGCGGCACCACCGCCATATCGGGTGGGGGCATCTGGATCCCGCTCAATCATCACATCGAAGAGGCGGGCGGCAAGGACAGCTACGACACCGCGCTGACCTACCTGGAAGCCTGCACGCAAGGCCTGTCCTCACCGCAACGTTTGCGTGCCTACCTTGAGCAAGCGCCGCGCATGCTGCGCTACCTGGAAGAGCGCACGCGCGTGCGTTACTACTCGCTGCCGCTCTACGCCGACTACTTCCAGCGCCTGCCTGGCGCCATGCCGGGCTATCGCGCATTGGACCCGATGCCGTTCGACGGTGCTGCGCTGGGTGACGAGTTCAAACGGCTGCGCGAGCCGTCGCCGGCTACCCTGGTCGGTGGCCGCGTCTCGGTGACATCGCGCGAAGCCCACACCATGTGGACGCGCTCCCGCGGCTGGCTTGGCTTGACGGTACGGCAGTTTGCGCGTTACTGGCTCGACTTTGGCTGGCGCCGCAAGACGTCGCGCGACAGGCGGCTGACGCTGGGCAACGCGCTGGCCGGCGGCTTGCGGCACGCCCTGCTTGAGCGCCGCATTCCGCTGTGGCTCGACACGGCACTGAGCGACCTGATTGTGGAAGAGGGCCGCGTTGCCGGTGTTGAGGTGATGCGTGAAGGCCGCCGCGTGAGCGTGCGAGCCAGACGTGGGGTGATTCTTGCCGCGGGCGGGTTTGAACGTAACCAGGCCATGCGGGAGAAGTATCTGCCGCAACCCACTCGGGCCGAATGGAGTGCCACACCGCCCAACAATACGGGGGACACCATTCTCGCCGCACAGCGCATCGGCGCTGCGCTGGATCTGATGTCGCACGTCTGGGGCGCTCCCACTGTGCGCGTTGCCGGGGAAGAAAAGCAGCGTCCGATCTTCATCGAGCGTGCCGCGCCCGGCTGCATGGTGGTCAACGGCAAGGGCCGGCGTTTCGTCAACGAAGCCGCGCCGTACTCCGAGTTCGTGCCGGCCATGTACCGGGACCACGAGCAAACGGGCTGCAGCGTGCCGGCCTGGATGGTGTTCGATGCGACATTCCGGCAGAAGTTTGCGTGCGGGCCGATCCTGCCTGCCTCGGTGATGCCGGATCACCGCATTCCCGCGGCGTTCCGGGACGTGCTCGTGCGCGCTGACACGCTGGAAGCGCTTGCGGCCAAGACGGGCATCGACGGTGCAGGCCTGGCCGCCAGCGCGGCGCGCATGAATGACTATGCGGCAACCGGCGTGGACGCCGAGTTCGGCAAGGGCGACAACGTGTTTGACACCTACTACGGTGACCCGAGCGTGAAGCCCAACCCCTGCCTCGCACCGATCGACCGGGCACCGTTCTATGCGGTGCGGCTGGACGCCGGAGACATCGGCACCAAGGGCGGTCTGCTGACGGACGAGCGAGCACGCGTGCTGCGGGAAGACGGTTCGTGCATCGCCGGTCTGTTCGCCATCGGCAACAACAGTGCGTCGATGATGGGCACCAGCTATCCGGGCGCGGGCGCGACGATCGGCCCTGCCATGACATTCGGTTTCATCGCGGCCGACACGCTGGCCAGCGAGAGCACTGCCCGAAACGAAGGGCGCGCCACGGCAGTGGCGTAAGCAGCCGAACGCAGAACACGCTTTTTTTTGGGGCGCACGCAGGCGCGGCGCCCTTGTATATGGAGACGCATCATGAGCCAAGACATTTCCACCAAGCTGCGCGAAGACATGTTGTCGGCCATGCGGCGCATGGCCCGTTCGGTAGCAGTCGTCAGCTGCCGCGACAGCGAGCGGCGCTATTCGATGTCGGTGACCGCCGTCGATTCCCTGTCGGCCGACCCGCCGTCGCTGCTCATCTGCATCAACCGCAACTCGTCGATCTATCCGCCGTTGGATGCGGGTGCGGATTTCTGCGTGAACCTGCTGGCGGTCGACCATCGCGAAATCGCCGTCGATTGCAGCGGCCGCCTCAAGGGCGAGGACCGCTTCACCACCGCAGCGTGGGATGCCGACCAACAGGGCGTGCCTTATCTGCAGGATGCGCAGGCGGCGCTGATCTGCGAACAGGATGGGCGATTCGACTACGGCACGCACGCCGTCTTCATCGGCCGCTTGCGTGAAGTGCGCCTGTCGGGCGAGGTGGCGCCGCTGGTGTATGTGGACGGCCAGTACTCCAAGTCGGCGCCGCTGATGGGGATGTGCGCGGCCTGAAGTCCGCAGGAATTGGGGCAGGAAGGAAGGGGTAAAACTATGAGCCATCGTGTTGAAGGCAAGATTGCCATCGTGACCGGCGCCGCGAGCGGCGTGGGCAAGGAAGACGCGCTGCTGCTGGCGCGCCATGGCGCACGCGTGGTGTTGACCGACCGCGACGAGGACAGCGGAAATGCCGTGGCACGCGAGATTGGCGATGCCGCCCTGTTCGTGAAGCACGACATCAGCAGCGAGGCAGACTGGGAACACGTGATGGCCACGGCGCAAGCGCGCTTCGGTGCGCCGGACGTGCTCGTCAACAACGCTGGCATCCTCGCCTTGGGCACGGTGGAAGACACCACGCTCGATCTATGGCAACGCATCATGCGCGTGAATGCCGACGGCTATTTCCTCGGCTGCAAATACGGCGTGACCGCCATGAAGGCGCGCGGCGGCACGATCATCAATATGTCGTCGGTGGCAGCGCTGGGCGGCATGGCGCACTTCTGCGCCTACAGCGCCAGCAAGGGCGCGGTGACGGCGCTCACGCGCAGCGTGGCGGCGCACTGCAAACAGCAGGGTTACAAGATCCGCTGCAACTCGGTCCACCCCGACGGCATCCTGACGCCGATGACCGCGGCGCTGCTGCCGCCGGACAGTGGTGCGGGCACGGAGGATGCTGCTCGCAGGCAGGCTGCTCTGCAGCGGATGGCGGACCCGCGCGACATTGCCAATCTCGTGCTGTTCCTGGCGTCCGACGAGTCGCGCTTCATCAATGGCGCCGAATTGCGCATCGATAACGCGCAAACCATCATGGGCCTGGCCTGAGGCGCTGATCATGGTGCAACCGCAATTTCATCGGCTCCAGATTGCCGAGGTCGTGGCCGAGACTGAAGACGCCCGGTCGCTGGTGTTCGACCTGCCCGAATCGCTGCGCGACGTCTTTGCGTACCGGCCGGGCCAGTTTCTGACGCTCCGGGTGCCGGTCAACGGCACGGTCCAGCAACGTTGCTATTCGCTCTCTAGCTCACCACAGGTGGACGAGGCGCTGCGCGTGACCATCAAGCGCGTGCGCAGCGGCCAGGTTTCGAACTGGATCTGCGACCACCTTGGCGCGGGCGACACGATCGAGGTCATGCCGCCGGCGGGCGTGTTCACGCCGCGCGCGCTGCATGGCGATTTCCTGCTCCTGGCCGGCGGCAGCGGCATCACCCCGGTGCTGTCGATTGCCAAGGCCGCGCTGCGGCATGGGCGCGGCAACATCACGCTCGTGTACGCCAACCGGGACGAGAACGCCATCATCTTCCGCGATGCGCTGCGCGAACTGGCAGCGCAGCACCCGGGGCGGCTGCGCGTGATCCACTGGCTCGACAGCGTGCTCGGGCCGCCTTCCTCGCGTCAGCTTGAAGAGCTGGTGCGTCCGTGGAGCCTGGCCGATTGCTTCATCTGCGGCCCCGCGCCGTTCATGGACTGCGCGCAGGCGGCGCTGCAGGCGCTGGGTGTGCCGCCGGGCCAGATCCATCTGGAGCGGTTTGGCGCCGCGCCCGTGCAGCCGGCAACCGAAGCGCCGCATGCGGCATCGGAAGTCGAAGCCCTTGGCGCCTGCGCGCCCGTGCCGATGACGGTGGAGCTGGATGGCACCGCGCATCGGGTCACGGCGCAGGCCGGTGAAACCGTGCTCGATGCCCTGCTGCGCGCCGACATCGCTGCGCCAAACTCGTGCCGCACCGGTTTATGCGGGGCCTGCATGTGCCGCGTTGAAGGCGGCAATGTCAGGCTGGGCGAAAACCATGTACTCGATGCAGCCGACCTGGAGGCCGGCTGGACCCTGGCCTGCCAGGCCGTACCTGTCGGCGATGAAGTTCACCTGAAATTTCCGGACTGACATGACCACTTCCGACACCATCGAAAACGCCGCCATGACGCGCGATTCCGGGCAGGAGCGCACGCAGCCCGCGAGCACCATTCCCGAGTTGCTGTGCCGTGCCGCGAAGCAGTACGACCAACGCGTCGCCATTCAGGAGGACGGCTTGCGGCTGACCTACGCCGCGCTCAATGCGCAGCGTGTCGAGGTCGCCCGCGCGCTGCTGGGGCTAGGAGTCGAACCCGGTGACCGGGTGGCCGTGTGGGCGCCGAACCTGTCCGAGTGGATTCTGACCACGCTGGCTGCGCAAAGCATTGGCGCGGTACTGGTGCCGATCAACACCCGCATGAAGGGGGTGGAGGTGGCGACCACCCTGGCCGATAGCGGCGCCCGCGTGCTGTTCTGCATCGACCACTTCCTTGGCGAGACCTATCCGGAACTGCTGGCGCCGCACAAGCCGGCCAGCCTGGAGCGTGTAGTGGTGCTGCGCCCGCGTGCGGAGCGGCCCATGGTTGACGGCGAACTGCTGTGGGCGGATTTCCTGAGCCTGGCCGCCAAGGTGGACGACGCGCAATTCCGCGCCTGCGAGCAGCGCGTGACCGGCGACACCGTGATGGACATCATGTTTACCTCGGGCACGACCGGCCGCCCGAAAGGCGTGATGACATCGCAGGCGCAGAACCTGCGTGCGGCCGACGGTTGGGCGTCGATCACCGGGCTCGAAGCGGGTGACCGTTACCTCATCGTCAACCCGTTCTTCCACACCTTTGGCTACAAGGCCGGCTGGCTCGCGGCGCTCACGCGCGGTGCCACCGTCCTGCCGCATCTGGTGTTCGACGCCGATGCGGTGATGACGCGTATCGAGAACGAACGCGTGACCGTGTTGCCCGGCCCGCCGACGCTGTATCAATCGCTGCTGAACAGCCCGCGCCTGCGCGAGTTCGATCTGTCGTCGCTGCGCTTGGCTGTGACGGGGGCGTCGGCGATTCCGCCCGTGCTGATCGAGCGCATGCGCACCGAGTTGGGCTTGCGCGATATCCACACCGGCTACGGTCTGACGGAATCGTGCGGCTTTGCCACGCTCACCCGCACCGGCGACAGTGCTGAAACCGTGGCGCTGACCTCCGGCTGCGCCATGCCCGGCATCGAACTGCGCTGCGTGGATACCAAGGGCCAGCCGGTGCCGCCCGACGAGCCGGGTGAGGTGCTGGTGCGCGGCTACAACGTCATGCGCGGGTACTTCAACCAGGCCGACGCCACCGCCGCGACCATCGATGCCGATGGCTGGCTGCATACGGGCGACATTGGGGTACTGGATAGCCGCGGCTATCTGCGCATCACCGATCGCATCAAGGACATGTTCATCGTCGGCGGCTTCAATTGCTATCCGGCCGAGATCGAGAAGCTGCTGGCATCGCACCCGGCCATCGCGCAGTGCGCCGTGGTGGGCATGCCGCACGAACGGCTCGGAGAGGTGGGCAAGGCGTACGTCGTGCTGCGCCATGGCGCCCGCCTCACTGCGGATGACCTGATCGGCTGGGCGCGGCGCTGCATGTCCAACTACAAGGTGCCGCGCGAGATTGCCTTCGTGCAGACGCTGCCGATCAGCGCGGCGGGCAAGATTCTCAAGTACCGGTTGCGCGAATCCTGAGCGCTGTCCATGGTGAAAGTCTATGCACTCGGCGGGATCACCCCCGTCGTGCATCCGGATGCGTTTGTGCATCCGGATGCGGTTCTGATTGGTGACGTGATCGTGGGGCCGGATTGCTATGTCGGCCCCTGCGCATGTTTGCGCGGCGATTTCGGCCGTATCCGCCTGGAGCGCGGCGCGAACATTCAGGACACCTGCGTTGCGCACTCGTATCCGGGCGTCGAAGTGCTGGTCGAAGAGGACGGGCACGTCGGCCACGGCGCTGTTCTGCATGGTTGCCGCGTGGGGCGCAATGCCTTGGTCGGCATGAACTCGATCATCATGGACGGCGCCGTGGTGGGGGCCGATGCCATGGTCGCCGCCGGTGCCTTCGTCAAGGCCGGCATGGCTGTTCCGCCAGGAACGCTGGTGGCGGGCATGCCGGCTCGCGTGGTGCGCACACTGAGCCCACAAGACATCGCAAAGAAGTCGGCGGGCACGCGCATGTATCAGGAGCTCGCACGCCGGTCGCTGGCCGGCATGCGCCTTGTTGACGCGTTGACGAGCGAACAGGACCGGCACACCTCGCACGCCGGAAAGGGCGCGCCCGCGCACACGCAAGACTGAGTACCGCGCACTCGCGCGGTTAGTCTCAATAGACGATGTAGGAAGCTGTCTTCAGCCGAACAATGGCTCCATCGAAGCCGCATTGCCGCATGTTCCAAGCGGTGCGGCAGGCAAGGAACCAGACCCGCCAGGAGACAGCAAGATGGATATCCGCGCGCTCGGCTACATCGTCGTCGAGTCCACCGACATTGAACAATGGCGGAAGTATGCCGAGCAGGTGCTCGGCATGGCTTGCACCGACGCACCAGGCGAAGCGCTCTACATCAAGATGGACGAGCGCGATTTCCGCTACCTGATCGTGCCCGGCAAGGAAGACCGCTACGGCGCATCGGGCTGGGAGCTGGCCGATGAGGCCGCCTTCCAGCAGGCGCTGCAGGCATTGCGCGAGGCCAAGATCGACGTGGTACAGGCCAACGCGCAGGAGCTTGCGCAGCGGCGCGTACAGGCGGCCGCGTGGTTTCGCGATCCGTCGGGCAACCGGCACGAAATCTACTGGGGACCGCGCGCGGATTTCCTGCGCTTTGTCTCGCCGGTGGGTGTGCCGCGTTTCATTACCGATCCGATGGGCCTGGGCCACACCGTGCTGCCGGCACCGGCCTTTGACGAGACCTACGCCTTCCTGCGCGACGTGATGGGCTTTGGCCTGTCCGATATTTACCGTGTGCGCTTTACGCCGGACCCGGCGGAGCCCGAGAAGCGCATCCACTTCCTGCATTGCGGCAACGCACGCCACCACAGCCTGGCCATCTTCGAGATGGCGATTCCGTCGGGCTGCGTGCACGTGATGGCCGAAGTGCCCGACATGACCGAAGTGGGCCGCGCACTCGACCGCGCACAGCAGCACGGCACGCCGATGTCGGCCACGCTCGGCCAGCACTGCAACGACCGCATGGTCTCGTTTTACATGCGTACGCCGGGCGGCTTCGACCTCGAATACGGCTATGGCGGCCTGGAGGTCGACTGGGCACAGCACAACGCCTACGAAGCCACGCGGGTCAGCCTGTGGGGCCACGATTTCAGCATTGGACGTCGTTAATTCGTCATCTATTCCATGATCAAGACACTCGATAAAAGCATGAGCCCCGCCGATGTAGTGGCGCGGCTGACCGACGGCATGACGATCGGTATTGGTGGCTGGGGCCCGCGCCGCAAGCCGATGGCACTGGTGCGCGAAATCCTGCGCTCGCCGCTGAAGGACCTGACCATCGTGTCCTACGGCGGCCCGGATGTCGGCATGCTGTGCGCTGCCGCCAAGGTGCGCAAGGTGATCTACGGTTTCGTGTCGCTCGACGTGATCCCGCTGGAGCCGCATTTCCGCAATGCGCGCGAGAGCGGTGCGATCGACGTGTGGGAAGTGGACGAAGGCATGCTGCAGCTCGGCCTGCGCGCCGCTGCCGCACGCCTGCCGTTCCTGCCAACGCGCGTTGGCCTGGGCACCGACCTGCTCACGCACAGCCCCGAGCTCAAGACGATCCGCTCGCCGTATGCGGATGGCGAAGTGCTGCTGGCCATGCCGGCCATTCCGCTGGACGTCGCACTGCTGCACGTGAACGAAAGCGACATAAAGGGCAACACGCGCATCGATGGTCCCGATCCGTTCTTTGACGAATGGTTCGCGCGGGCCGCCGCGCAGTGCTACGTCAGCTGCGAAACGCTGAGCACCTCGCTGGAAGAAGAAGACCTTACGCGTGCGCGCAACAACCCGTTCGAGCGCTCACTGGTGACGGGCGTGGTGCATGCACCGGCCGGTGCGCACCCGACGTCGTGCGGGCCGCAATACGGCTTTGACGTGCCGCACCTGAAGACCTACTGCGCCAGCGCAGACGAGGACGCGGGTTTCGCCACCTATCGCCACGACGTGATCGGAAAGAGCGAAGCCGATTACCTCGCCAAGATCGGCGGCACAAGCCATGTGCTGGGCTTGCCGCTGCCCATTCTTTGACACCGTCCGTTTGACACCGACCTCAGGAGCCACTGTGAGCGTCAATCACGAATTCACTCTTGCCGAACTGATGATCGCGGCCGCCGCCCGTGTCTGGAATGACGACGGCGAAGTCCTGGCCACCGGCATCGGCGCCGGCCCACGCATTGCCGCCGGCGTGTCGCGCCTGCTGCACAACCCGGGCCTGTTGATGACCGACGGCGAAGCCTACCTGGTGGAGCAACCCGTGCCGCTGGGCCGGCGCGAGCCGGGCTTCAAGGTGCGCGCCAGCGGCTGGATGGGCTACTCGCGCGTGTTCGATTGCCTGTGGGGCGGCCGTCGCCACGCCATGGTCATGCCCACCCAGATCGACCGCTTCGGCCAGGCCAACATCTCGCGCCTGGGCGGCACGCACACGCAGCCGAAGAAGCAGCTGCTGGGTGCGCGCGGCTTTCCGGGCAACAGCATCAACCACGCCAATTCTTTCTTCGTGCCCGCGCACAGCACGCGCACGTTTGTGAAGGACGAGGTGGACATGGTCTGCAGCGTGGGCCACAACCCCGCGCGCCATATCGAAGGCATGCGCAGCTTTGCAGACTTGCGCGTCATCGTGACCAACCTGTGCGTGATGGATTTCACCGGCCCGGACCACGCCATCCGTGTGCGTTCGCTGCACCCGGGCGTGAGCCTGGAAGAGGTGCGCGCCGCTACCGGCTTCGCACTGGCCAACGCCGCTGACGAAGCGCTGCCGGAGACCCCCGCGCCGAGCGCGGAAGAACTGGCCGTCATCGCCAAGCTGGACCCGCACAACCAGCGCGCCACCATCGTGCGCGACAACCCGCCCGGCCGCCGCGCAGCCGTGCAAGAGGCCACCGCCGCATAACGTCCCACAGGCGCGCCGAGCATGGCCGCACCGGCAGCCACGACGAGAACAGACCATGTCAACAGAAGCCATCACCCCAGAAGAGCTCGGCCCGAACGCCGAGGTGCTGTATCAAGTCGCCGACGGTGTGGCCACGGTCACGATGAACCGGCCGCAGTACCACAACGCGCAGAACTCCAAGATGACGTACGCGCTGGATGAGGCCTTCCGTCGCGCATCGTCCGACGATGCCGTCAAGGTCATCATCCTGCGCGGCGCCGGCAAGCATTTCTCCGCCGGCCACGACATCGGCACACCCGGCCGCGACATCGACGAGACTTTCGAGCGCGCCTCGCTCTGGTACGACCACGTCAACAAGCCGGGCGGGGAACTGCTCTACGCGCGTGAACAGGAGGTCTACCTGGGCATGTGCCGCCGCTGGCGCGACCTGCCCAAGCCGACCATCGCCATGGTGCACGGCGCGTGCATTGCGGGCGGGCTGATGCTGGCGTGGGTGTGCGATCTGATCGTCGCCTCCGACGATGCATTCTTCTCGGACCCCGTGGTGCGCATGGGCATTCCGGGCGTGGAGTATTTCGCCCACGCGTATGAACTGAACCCGCGCATCGCCAAGGAATTCCTTTTCACGGGCGATCGCATGGATGCCGCACGCGCCTACCAGATGGGCATGGTGAACCGCGTCACCACGCGCGACGCGCTGGAGAGCACCACGCTGGCGCTGGCGCAGAAGGTGGCCACGATGCCGCGCCTGGGCCTGACGCTCACCAAGCAGGCAATCAACCACGTTGAAGAGTTGCAAGGCAAGCGCGCGGCCATGGATGCGGCCTTTGCGTGGCACCACTTCGCCCATGCCCATAACGAACTGACCAGCGGCGACCGCCTGGGCGGCTACGACGCCCGCGCCATGGCCGCATCGCAGCGCACGGGTGGTGACGGCGGTGAGGGCAAGGAGCGCGCAGCATGAGCGCAACAAGCTTGCATACGGTGCTGTGCGATCTGCTCGGCTGCCGGTACCCGATCGTCCAGACCGCGATGGGCTGGGTGGCCGATGCGCGTCTGGTGGCGGCCACGGGCAACGCGGGCGGCTTCGGCTTCCTGGCCGGCGCCACGCTGCTGCCGGGTGAGGTCGAACGCGAGATCCTGGCCGTCAAGGCGCTGAGCGGGCAGCCGTTCGGCATCAACTTCCACATGTTCCAGCCGAACGCCGACGAGGTGGTCGAGATGGCGATCCGCCACCGCCTGCGTGCCGTCAGCTACGGCCGTGGGCCGGATGCCCGCATGATCGGCCGGCTCAAGGCGGCGGGCATCGTCTGCATGCCTACCGTGGGCGCGGCCAAGCACGCCGCCAAGGCGGTCGAACTGGGTGCCGATGTGGTGACGGTGCAAGGTGGCGAAGGCGGCGGCCACACCGGCGGCACCCCGACAACGCTGCTGTTGCCGCAGGTGCTGGAGTCTGTGAGCGTGCCTGTGGTGGCGGCAGGCGGCTTTTTCGACGGGCGTGGCCTGGCGGCCGCGCTCGCTTACGGTGCGGCTGGTATCGCCATGGGCACGCGCTTTCTGATGTCGAGCGATTCCCCGGTGCCAGCGGCCACGCTGCAGCGCTACGTGGCGGTCAAGGACGCAGGAAAGATTCGCGTGTCGCTCGCCATCGACGGCCTGCCGCAACGCATGATCGACAACCCGCTGCTGCTGGAGCTGGAAGCGGCCGGCCCGCTGCGCCGCACGTGGCTGGCGCTGGCTGCGGCCTACAAATGGCGCCAGCGCACCGGCATGCGCACCTCGCAAATGCTCGCCACCGGGTGGCGCGCGATGCGCCAGCACGACTACAGCGCCGCGCAGGCCATGATGGCCGCCAACGCACCGGTGCTGATCCAGCGCGCGATGGTGGAAGGCCATCCGGACGAAGGCGTGCTGCCCAGCGGGCAGGCGGCGGCCGCCATCGGCGCACTCGACTCTTGCGAACAGATCATCACGCGCATCGCGGCCCAGGCGCAGGCGCGCCTCGATGCATTGCACGCAACGGCACAACCGGCGCAATCGGCACAAACCGTCGCCGCCGCCACTCTCTAACGAGCCCGTTTCCATGACCACACAGCAAAGCAACAGCGCGCGCGCCTCGGGTGCGGCGCCTTTCAAGATCGACGTGCAGGACGGCGTGGCCGAACTGGTGATCGACCATCCGCCCGTCAACGCGCTCAACAGTGCCGGCTGGCACGCGCTGGCCAAGGCCATCGAGCAGCTTGGGCAACAACCGGACGTCCGTGTGATCGTGCTGCGCGGTGAAGGCCGTGGCTTCTGCGCAGGCGTGGACATCAAGGAACTGGCCGCGTATCCGCAGCGCATTGTTGACGTGAACGCTGGCAACTACGAAACGTTCCGCGCGGTGCACCGCAATCCGGTGCCGGTCATTGCAGCCGTACACGGCTTCGTGCTGGGCGGGGGCATCGGCATTTGCGGTGCGGCCGACATCATCGTTGCGTCCGAATGCGCCACCTTCGGCGTGCCCGAGATCGACCGTGGCGCCATGGGCGGCGGTGCTCACCTGCAGCGCATGTTTGGCGTGCAGAAGGTGCGCACCATGTACTTCACGGGCGACCCGATCGACGCGGCTGAAGCGTATCGCCTGGGCGCGGTGGAGAAGGTCGTGACGCGCGCCGAGCTGCGCGATGCCGCGTTGGAGATGGCCCGCAAGATCGCCGCCAAGAGCCCCGCCATGGTGCGTCTGGCCAAGGAAGCGCTCAACGGCGTGGAAGACGGCAACCTCGAAGACAAATACCGCTGGGAACAGGGCTTCACCCTGCAGGCCTACATGACCGCCGATTCCACCGAAGCGCGCGACGCGTTCGTGGAACGCCGCGAGGCGCGCTTCGACGGCGACGCATCGACGTCGACCAAAGCCGCCGCTTGAGCGCATTCAGAACAAGGACATCGACATGAAACAAGCCTATATCGTCGACGCGCTGCGCACGCCCGTGGGGCGCCGCAAGGGCGGGCTGTCGCACGTGCACGGCGCCGACCTCGGTGCCTTCGTGCTGAAGGAACTGGTCGGCCGCAACGCCATTCCGGCCGAAGACTACGACGACGTGGTGTTCGGCTGCTGCGACACCATCGGGCCGCTGGCCGGCAACATCGGTCGCAGCTCGTGGCTGGCGGCCGGGCTGCCGCTGCAGGTGCCCGGCGTGACGGTGGACCGCCAGTGCGGTTCGTCGCAGCAGGCCGTGCATTTTGCCGCGCAAGCCGTGATGAGCGGCAACCAGGACGTGGTGATCGCCGGCGGCGTGCAGACCATGACGCAGATCCCGATCTCGTCGGCCATGCTGGCCGGTCAGGCGCTGGGCTTCACCGATCCGTTCTCGGGTAGCGAGGGCTGGCGCGCGCGCTTTGGCGATGCGCCGGTGTCGCAATTCCATGCCGCGCAGATGATTGCCGACCACTGGAACCTCTCGCGCGAGGCGATGGAAGCCTTCGCGCTGGAGAGCCACCGCCGTGCCATGGTGGCCATCGAAGAGGGCCGCTTCAAACGCGAGATCGTGCCGTTCCAGGGCGTCTCGCGCGACGAGACGCCGCGCCCCGATACCACCCTGGCCAAGATGGCCACACTGGAACCGCTGATGCCGGGCGGCAAGCTGACCGCCGCCGTGTCGAGCCAGACCTGTGACGCCGCCGCCGCGCTGCTGGTGGTCTCGGAAGACGCGCTCAAGCGCTACAACCTCACGCCGCGTGCGCGCATCGTGCACATGAGCGTGATGGGCGACGACCCGGTCTGGATGCTGACCGCACCCATTCCCGCCACCAAGCGCGCGCTGGAGCGTGCGGGGTTGAGCATGAACGACATCGACGTGGTGGAGATCAACGAAGCCTTCGCCTCGGTGGTCATGGCGTGGCTGGCCGAGACTGGTTACTCGGCCGAGAAGACCAACCCGAACGGCGGTGCCATCGCGCTGGGCCATCCGCTGGGCGCAACCGGTGCGCGGCTGATGACCACGCTGCTGCACGAGCTGGAGCGCACCGGCGGCCGCTACGGCCTGCAGACCATGTGCGAAGGCGGCGGTGTCGCCAACGTGACGATCATCGAGCGCCTCTGAGCTACGCACAGGCGCTCACGCAAGAACAGGAGCAAGCAATGGGAATCTGCGACGGACGTACCGTCATCATCACGGGCGCGGGCGGTGGCCTGGGGCGTGCGTATGCACTGGCCTTCGGTGCCGAAGGTGCCAACGTGGTGGTCAACGATATTCGGCGCGAGGCCGCCGAGGCGGTGAGCGAAGCCATTCGCGCGGCCGGCGGCAGCGCCATCGCCAACGACGACGACATCACGAAGCTGGCCACGGCGCAGCGCATCGTCGATGCAGCGGTTGAAGCATTTGGCGACGTGCACGTGCTGGTGAACAACGCTGGCATCTGCCGCGACCGCATGTTCGTCGGCCTGTCGGAAGAGGACTGGGACGAGGTGATGCGCGTGCACCTGCGCGGCCACTTCTGCCTGGCCAATCTGTTGGCCAAGCGCTGGCGCGATGCCTCCAAGGCGGGTGTCAAGGTGGATGCACGCATCATCAACACCAGTTCTGGCGCCGGGCTGCAGGGTTCGGTGGGACAGTCCAACTACGCCGCTGCCAAGGGTGGCATTGCGAGCCTCACGCTGGTGCAGGCCGCCGAGCTGGCGCGCTACGGCATCACCGCCAATGCGCTGGCGCCTGCCGCACGCACGGGCATGACCGAAGGCGTGTTCGGCGAGATGATGAAGGCGCCCGAAGACGGCTTTGACGCCTTCGACCCGGCCAACGTCGCACCGCTGGTGGTGTGGCTGGGCAGTGCCGAGTCGCGCCACGTGACCGGCCAGATGTTCGAGGCGGCCGGCGGCAAGATCTCCATTGCCGACGGCTGGCGCACGGGCCCGGAGCAGGACAAGGGCGCGCGCTGGGAGCCGCGCGAACTGGGGGCCGCGGTCGGCAAGTTGCTGGCGCAGGCCCAGCCGGCACAGAAGGTCTACGGCACCTGAGGCGGGCACGACGATGGAACTCTCGCTTTCGCTCGAGCAGGAAATGATTCGCGACACCGCGCGGGAGTTTCTCGACGCGCGCAGCGATTCCGCCGCGGTGCGCCGAGTAGTGGATGCGGTGGATGCGGTGGATACCGAAGGACCGTCCGCCGGGCATGACCCCGAACTCTGGCGCGAGGTGGCCGAACTGGGCTGGTGCGGCATCGCCTTGCCTGAAGAGGTTGGCGGCGCGGGACTGGGCGCACCCGAGCTGGTGTTGCTGATGGAGCAAATGGGCCGCCGCCTGGCGTGCGTGCCTTACTGGTCGAGCGTCTGCCTGGCGGCGCCGGCCTTGCAGGGGGCCCTGGCACCGGCGCAGGCGCAAGCGTGGCTGGAGCCGTTGGCGCTCGGCACAACGCGCGCCGCGCTGGTGCTGCCGGTCGGTACGTCGCCCGACCCGGCTGGGCAACTCGCGCCGGAATCGCTGTCTGTGTGGGCCGAGGCGGGTGAGGGCGGCTTCGTGCTGCACGGCCGAGTCGATCAGGTGTTCGATGCGGTGGGCGCGCATTGGCTGCTGGTGCCTGCGCGCATCCACGACGGCGCTGGCGGACTGGCGCTGTTCTGGCTGGACGTCGCGGCGCTGGCGAACAACCCGCAGCTGCGCGTGCAACCGCTCACCACGCTGGACCGCACCCGGGCCGTGGCCTCCGTCGTGTTCGACGCGTTGCCAGTGGACGCAGGCGGCTGCCTTGCGCGCGGCGCCGAGGTGGCGCGCGGCATTGGCGGGGCCTTGTGGCACGGCACGCTGATGCTGGCGGCCGAGCAACTCGGCGGCGCGCAGCAGTGCCTGGACCTGACGGTGGCCTACGCGGCAGAGCGCATCCAGTTCGGCCGGGCCATCGCCTCATTCCAGGCGGTCAAGCACCGCTGCGCACAGATGATGGTGCTGACCGAAGCCGCGCGCTCCGCCATTCACGGCGCCGCGCATGCATGGCAAGCCGCCGTCGCGGCTGAAGAGGCAGGCGCAATGGATGCCGCGCGCCTCGATATCGCCGCAGCACGCCTTGCTGCTGAGGAGGCCTTCGCCTTCTGCACGCAGGAGGCGATCCAGCTGCACGGCGGCGTGGGCTTTACGTGGGAATACGACCCGCAGCTGTATTTCAAGCGCGCGCAGGCGGCGGCAGGCTGGCTGGGCGGTACGGCAGCGGCGCTCGATTGCGTTGCCGGCGCACTGGCCGCAGACCACGCGGAATGACTGGCAAATCAAAGGTTGAGAAGAGCATGACTTCAGTCGATTGCAGCGCTCCGGAAACGAGCGAAGCCGCGCTGCGCGAAGCCGTGGCAGCGTGGATGGCGGAACATCTGACAGGTGAATTCGCCTGCCTGAAGCATCGCGGCGGGCCGGGAGATGAAGAAGCGTTTCCCGAGCTGCGCAAGGCCTGGGAGCGCAAGCTGGCCGAAGGCGGCTGGACCTGCGTGGGCTGGCCCGAGGCGCACGGCGGACGCAATCTCTCGGTGATGGAGCAGGTGGCCTTCCAGGAGGAATACGCGCGTGCCGGCGGCCCGGGCCGCATGGGCCACATCGGCGAAGGCTTGATCGGCCCTACGCTCATCGCCTACGGCACCGAAGACCAGAAGGCGCGCTTCCTGCCGGGCATCCGCAACGGCACCGAACTCTGGTGCCAGGGCTATTCGGAACCGGGCGCCGGTTCGGACCTCGCCAATGTACGCACCCGCGCCGAGCGCGATCCGGCCACGGGTGACTGGATCGTGACGGGCCAGAAGGTGTGGACGTCGCTCGCGCACGAATCGGAATGGATCTTCGTGCTGGCGCGCAGCGAGGCGGGCTCCCAGGGCAACCGCGGGCTGATCTTCCTGCTGATGCCGCTGGACCAGCCGGGCATCGAGATCCGCCCGATCCGCCAGATGGGCGGCGGTGCCGAGTTCAACGAGGTCTTCTTTGATGGCGCGCGAGCCAAGGCCGCAGACGTGGTGGGCGCGCCGGGCGAGGGCTGGCGCATTGCCATGGCGCTGCTGGGCTTCGAGCGCGGCATCTCCACGCTCGGCCAGCAGATGCAGTTTGCGCATGAACTCGGCTGGATCGTGGACGCTGCGCGCGAGAACGGCGCATGGCGCGACCCGGTACTGCGGCGGCGCATTGCACGCGCCTGGTCCGGCCTGCGGGTCATGCGCTACAACGCGCTGCGCATGCTGGCCGGCGCGCAGGGCGCAGACAGCGGCACAGGAAGTGGCGCATTACAGCGCGAAGCGCTGATCTACAAGTACTACTGGTCCAACTGGCATCGGGACCTGGGGCAGCTTGCACTGGATGTGCTCGGCCCCGAGGCCAACCTCATCGACGAGACCAACACGCGCCGCACCCGCCTGCAAGGCATGGCGCTGTTCTCCCGCGCCGACACCATCTACGCCGGCACCAACGAAATCCAACTCAACATCATCGCCGAGCGCGGCCTGGGCATGCCGCGCGAAGCACGGGGACAAGCATGAACACCATTTCCGATACCACGCATTCCAACGGCGCGGCACAGGGCGTGCGCGCTGCGCCCGCCTACGTTCCTGGCCATGGCCTGCTGAAGGGGCGCAGCGTGCTGATCACGGCGGCCGCCGGGGTCGGCATCGGCTTTGCGGCGGCGCGCCGGTGTGTTGAGGAAGGCGCACGCGCGCTGATGATCTCCGACATCCACCCCCGCCGCCTGGAAGAGGCCGTCGCCAAGCTGCGCGCCGAAACCGGCCTGGAGGCCATCTACGGCCAGTTGTGCGACGTCTCCAACGAAGAACAGGTCCAGGCACTGGTTGCCGCGGCAGAAGAAGCACTGGGCGGCACCGACGTGCTGATCAACAACGCGGGCCTCGGCGGGTCGCGCCGCATAGTCGAGATGGACGATGCCGAATGGCTCCGAGTGCTCGACATTACCCTCACCGGCACGTTCCGGATGACGCGGGCGATGTTGCCGCACATGCAGTCGCGCGGGCGCGGCGCCATCGTCAACAACGCGTCGGTGCTCGGGTGGCGCGCGCAGAAGGAGCAAGCGCACTACGCAGCGGCCAAGGCCGGCGTGATGGCGCTCACACGCTGCAGCGCGATGGAAGCCGCCGAGTTTGGCGTGCGCATCAATGCGGTGGCGCCCAGCATCGCCTTGCACGATTTCCTGAAGAAATCGGCGCCGGCGGAGCTGCTGGAGCAACTGGCCGCACGCGAGGCGTTCGGGCGTGCCGCCGAAGTGTGGGAAGTGGCCAATGTGATGGTGTTCCTGGCCAGCGACTACGCCTCGTACATGACAGGAGAAGTGCTCCCGGTGAGCAGCCAGCAGGCATGAGGCCCGCGGCGGCTTGGGGTAGGGGCCGCTAAGGAGATAGGCATGGCAAGGGTGTTTGATTCTGCTCAGGCAATTCTGGATGCAGTCGGGCAGCGGCTGGGCGAGAGCGCCTGGACAGAGGTGACGCAGGCGCAGATCAACGGCTTTGCCGATGCCACGGGCGACCACCAGTGGCTGCACGTGGATCCGGAACGCGCGGCCAACGGCCCGTTTGGTGCCTGCATCGCGCATGGCTATCTGACGCTGTCGCTGGTCAACCAATTCCTGCCCGAAATCCTGACCGTGGAAAACATGAAGATGGGCGTGAACTACGGCTGCGACAAGGTGCGTTTTCCGGCGCCGGTGCGCGTCGGTTCGCGCCTGCGCGGCGTGGGCGAACTCGTCAAGGCCGAAGCGCTGCAAGGTGGTGTGCAGGCCGTGGTGCGCATGACCGTCGAGGTCGAGGGGCAGGACAAGCCCGGTTGCGTGGCCGACACCATCAGTCGCTACTACTTCTGAATCCGAACTTTCGAGGACAAGCATGAAAGAAGCCGTCATCGTAGCCGTGGCACGTACGCCCATCGGCAAGGCATTCCGCGGCGCATTCAACGATACCGAGGCGCCGGTGCTGGGCGGCCACGTGGTACGCACCGTGGTTGAGCGCGCGGGCATCGACCCGGCTGAAGTGGACGACGTGCTGATCGGCGCGGCCGCGCAGCAGGGCACGCAGGGCTACAACCTGGGCCGCCTGTGCGCCACCGCAGCCGGCCTGCCCGACAGCGTGCCGGGCATGACGATGGACCGCATGTGTTCGTCGGGCCTGATGACCATTGCTACCGCCGCGAAGAGTATCCAGTGCGGCGAGGCCGACATCATCGTGGCGGGCGGCGTGGAGTCGATCTCGCTCACGCAGAACAAGCACAAGAACGCATATCGCGCGCAGTCCGAAGCCGTGCTCGCGCGCCAGCCGGCCGCCTACATGGCGATGATCGAGACCGCCGAAGTGGTGGCGCAGCGCTACGGCATCACACGCGCCGCGCAGGATGCCTATGCCCTGCGCAGCCAGCAGCGCACTGCGCAAGCGCAGAGCGAGGGCCGCTTCGACGACGAGATTGTTTCGCTCGAAACCACGCGCGCGCTGTTCGACAAGACGGGCGCACAGACCGGCACCGAGCTCGTGCGCCTGATGCGCGATGAATGCAACCGCGCAGACACCAGCGCGGAAAGCCTGGCCGGTCTCAAGCCGGTCTGGAGCGGCGGCCGCGTGATCGCGCAGGGTGAACACATCACCGCGGGCAATGCGTCGCAATTGTCGGATGGCGCGGCTGCGGTGCTGCTGATGAGTGCAGACGAAGCCAAGCGGCGCGGCCTGCGCCCGCTGGGGCGCTATCGCGGCATGGCGGTGGCCGGCTGCGCACCGGACGAAATGGGCATCGGCCCCGTGTTTGCCGTGCCCAAGCTGCTGGCGCGCCACGGCATGACCGTGAACGACATCGGCCTGTGGGAGCTGAACGAAGCCTTCGCCTGCCAGGTGCTGTATTGCCAGGACAAGCTCGGGATTCCGGATGACCGGCTCAACGTCAACGGCGGTGCAATCGCCATCGGCCATCCGTTCGGCATGTCGGGCGCGCGCATGAGCATGCACGCGCTGATCGAAGGCCGCCGGCGCGGGGTCGCGCATGCCGTGGTGACGATGTGTGTTGGCGGCGGCATGGGCGCAGCCGCGCTGTTTGACGTGCTGCCGTAATCGGTACATCGCCGCAGGCACCGGAGGCACATGGGCCCGTCAGAGGCCGCCCCGGTTGTCCAGCAGCGGCACCCCTAGGAGGAGACAACGATGAAGCAATGGATTGGCGTGGCCATGTCGGCAACCGTGCTGGCCACGGCTGCCTGGGCGTTCTCGCCCCGGCCCTTACCGGCGTTTGCGGCCACCACGCTGCGGCCGGATCAACTGCAGATCACCGGGCTTGCCCACGCAGGCAAGCGGCTGGTGGCCGTGGGCGAGCGCGGCAAGATTCTGCTGAGCGACGACCAAGGCGCCAGCTGGCGCACCGCCGCCGTGAGCATCGATCAGGGTTCGACCCTGACGCAGCTGGCCTTTGCCGATGACAAGAAAGGCGTTGCGGTGGGCCACAGCGGTTGGATCCTGCGCACCGAAGACGGCGGCGCCCACTGGCAGCAGGCCGCATTCGACGACAAGCAATCGGACCCGCTGCTAGGCGTGTGGATGCAGCCCGGTGGCGCGTGGTTCGCCTTCGGCAGCTTTGGCCGCTTCCTGGTGTCGCGCGATCAGGGCGCCAGCTGGAAGGACGCAGCGGTAGACGCAATGCGCGACCGACATCTCAACGGCATGACGGGCGATGCCCAGGGCCGTCTGATGCTGGTGGGGGAGTCGGGCCTCGTACTGCGTTCCGCAGACGGCGGCGCCCACTGGGAAACGATGCAGGTGCCGTACAAGGGCTCGCTGTACGGCGTGCTGGCACTGCACAACGGCACATGGCTGGCCTACGGGATGCTCGGCAACGTGTTGCGCAGCGATGACTTCGGGGCCACCTGGCAGGCGTCGGATGCCCAGGCCCATACGTCCTTCTTTGGCGGCGCGCAGCTGTCGGATGGTCGCATCGTGCTGGTGGGGCAGGGCGGCACGCTGGCCGTGTCGACAGACGACGGCCGCAGCTTCAAGCCGCAGACGGCGGACTCGCAGTCCCTCACCACGGTGGCCGATGTCGGCAATGCCCACCTGGTCATCGGCGGCGACGGCGGCATCAGCACGTTCGCACTCCCTCCTGGTGGCGTCAGCCGCTGATCTTCCCTGATTCATTGCAAGCGAGCACGCCATGACCCGCTCCCCTGATTTCCACCCTGCGGCTGCTGTCACCCCTGCGCTGACCCGCACGAGCCGCATGGTCGCCTTCTTTGCACGCGCGCTGATCCAGTACCGCCGGTTGTTGCTGGTGCTGTGCCTGGCCATGACCGTGGCGATGGGCCTGTCGGCCACGCGCCTGCGGCTGGACCCGGGCTTCAACAAGATGATCCCGCTGCAGCACCCCTACATGCAGATCTTCACCAAGTACGCCAGCGCCTTTTCGGGTGCCAACACCGTACTGGTCAGCCTGCGCTGGAAAGGTGAGGGCGACATCTACAACCGCGCCTTCATGGACAAGCTGCGGCACGCCACCGATGACGTGTTCTTCATCCAGGGCGTGGAGCGTCCGCGCGTGTATTCGCTGTTCACGCCCAACGTGCGCTACACCGAGGTGACCGAAGACGGCTTCCGCGGCGATGTGGTGCTGCCAGGCCGGTTCTCCGGCACGCCCGAAGAACTCGACCAGGTGCGCAGCAACGTGGCCCGCTCGGGCCAGATCGGCCGTCTGGTCAGCAACGACCTGAAGTCGGCTTTGATCCGCGCCGAATTGAGCGAGGTAGATCCCGCCACCGGCCAGGTCATCGACTATTCGCGCGTGGCACGCGAGCTGGAAGCCATCCGCGCAAAGTTCTCCGGGCAGGACGTCGAGGTCAATATCGTCGGCTTTGCCAAACTGGTGGGCGATGTGGAAGAAGGCATCACCAGCGTGATGATCTTCTTCGCCATCGCGTTCCTCATCACCACGTTGATGCTGTATTTCTACACGCGCTCGCGCAAGACGACGCTGCTGGCACTGCTGGTGGCGCTGCTGCCGGTGGGCTGGCTGCTGGGCCTGCTGCCGCTGCTGGGGTATGGCATCGATCCGATGTCGATCCTGGTGCCGTTCCTGATCTTCTCGATCGGCGTGTCGCATGCGGTGCAGATGACCAACGCCTGGCGCCAGGAGGTAGTGCGCGGGCATGACTCGGTGGAGAGCGCGCGCGCGGCATTCAGCAAGCTGTTCGTGCCCGGCACGGTGGCGCTGCTGACCAATGCGCTGGGGTTCATGGTCATCATGCAGATCAAGATCGATATCGTGCGCGAACTTGGCATTACCGCTTGCCTGGGCGTGCTGCTGATGATCGTGACCAACAAGATCTTCCTGCCGATCCTGCTCTCTTATACGCAGCTTGAGCCGAAGGTAGTCGAGGCAGGCAAGCGCCAGGTACAGCGTGGCGATGCCGGCGCGTCGATGTGGTCGAGCTTTGGGCGCCTAGCGCGCCGCGGGCCGGCGATCGGGGTGTTTGTCGTCTCGCTGGCATTGCTCGTACTGGGTGCAGTGCAGTCGCGCGCGCTCAAGGTGGGCGACATCGGCAACGGTGCCCCGGAGCTGCGTGCCACGTCCCGCTACAACCTCGACAGTGAAGCCATCGTGCGCCAGTACAACATCGGCGTGGACGTGTTGACGGTGATGGTGGAGCCCAAGGGCTTTGACGACGGCTGCCTGCACTACCCGGTGATGAGCGCGGTGGAGCGCTTCGAGATGCAGATGCGTGGCGTGTCGGGCGTGCAATCGGTGGTGAGCGTGGCCTCGATGGGCAAGGTGGTGATCGGCGCTTTCAACGAGGGCAATCCGCGCTGGGAAGCCCTGCCGCGCAGCAGCGATGGCCTGAGCCAGGGCGCCAAGGCGTTCGACCCCGACAACGGCATGAACACGTCGAACTGCCAAGCCATCCAGGTGCTGATCTATACCGCCAACCACGAAGGCGCCACCATCGCGCACATCGTCAAGGAGATCAAGGCATTCACGGCCGCAGACCAGACCCCGAACGTCGCATTCCGCCTGGCCGGCGGCAACGTGGGTGTCATGGCGGCCACCAACGAAGCCGTGGAAGAGGCCGAGGTGACGATGCTGCTGGCCATCTTCGGGGCCATCACGCTGCTGTGCCTGCTGACCTTCCGCTCGTGGCGCGCGGTGCTGTGCATCATCGTGCCGCTGACGCTGGTGTCGATCCTGTGCAATGCGCTGATGGCACGCCTGGGCATCGGCCTGAAGGTCTCGACGCTGCCGGTCATCACGCTGGGCGTGGGGGTGGGCGTGGACTACGGCATCTACCTGTACGAGCGCCTTCAGCATCAACTGCGCGAAACCGACCAGACACTGCCGCAAGCCTTTGCCGAGGCAATGCGCCAGCGCGGCACGGCGGCGCTGTTCACCGCACTGACGATGTGCATCGGCGTGGGCACGTGGGCGTTTGCGGCGCTCAAGTTCCAGGCAGACATGGGGATCCTGCTGGCGTTCATGTTCCTGGTGAACCTGTTCGGCGCGGCGCTGCTGCTGCCGGCGCTGGCCGCGTGGCTCGGCGTGGAGCAGGAGGAGCGCGCACGCGGTGCCCGTTCTTCCGTACACTCGGGCCATGTTGTCGGCGAGCTCAAGGCCGGCAAGCTCAATTCGGAGGTGGCATGAGCGCACGCGCATTCACGCCGTGGCAACTGGCTGGCCTGACGCTGCCCAACCGGTTCGTCAAGGCCGCAACGTTTGAGGGCCGCACGCGGGGCGGCGAGCCGAGCGAATCGCTGGCGGCATTTCATGCCGGCATCGCCCGGGGCGGTACCGCACTCACGACGGTGGCGTACTGCGCCGTCGCGCCGGGTGCGCGGACCTTTCCAGACCAGATCTGCGTAGACGAGTCGACCCTGCCTGGCTTGCGTCGGCTGGCCGATGCCGTGCATGGCGCGGGTGGGCTGGTGTCGGCGCAATTGGCCCATGCCGGTTCGTTTTCACGCCTCAAGCGCCCGCTCGGACAGCGCTCGCGCGGGCCGTCGGTCACGCTCAATGACTACGGTCTGCTGGCGGGTGAGCCGATTGCTGGAGCGATGCGGCAGAGCGATCTCGACGCAGTGGTCGCACAGTACGCCGAAACCGCAACGCGACTGAAGGCCGCTGGTTTCGACGCGCTCGAAATCCACATGGGTCATGGCTACTTGCTGAGCCAGTTCATCAGCCCCGCAACCAATCGCCGGACCGACGCCTACGGGGGCAACCTCGTGAACCGCATGCGCTTGCCACTGCGCGTGCTGGAGGCGGTGCGCGCAGCCGTGGGCAACGACATGCCGCTGATCGCCAAGCTCAATCTGAATGACGGGCTTCCCGGTGGCGTCTGCGTGAACAACAGCATCGAAGCCTGCAGACTGCTGGCCGCAGGCGGCATCAACGCCATTGAGCTGAGCGGCGGCTTTGTCAGCCGCTCGCCGATGTACCTCTTCCGCGGCGAGAGCCCGTTGCCGGAAATGATCCGCAACGAACGCAGCGCGATCTTCCGCTTCTTCTTCCGCCTGGCCGGCCCGAAGCTGTTTCCGTCGATGCCGTTCGAGCCGCTGTATTTCCTCGAGCAGGCCCGCCGTGTGCGGCAAGCCGTGGATGTGCCGCTGATCTACCTCGGCGGAGTCAGCAGTGGTGACGATGTGCGGCGTGTGCTGGACGAAGAGGGCTTTGATGCCGTCGCGCTCGGCCGGCCGTTGCTGCACGACGCGGGTTTTGTTGAACGGCTGCGCGCCGATGCGCGAGCGGTCAGCGGCTGCACGCACTGCAACCGCTGCGTGGGCTTGCTGGATGCGCCGGGCGGGGTCCGCTGCGCGCTTGTGCAAGCGTAATACGTGGGGACGGCGCTGCGGCGCTCATCCCTCCGGTCCAGCGTAAAAGGGCCGCTCCGACATCCATCGGAGCGGCCCTTTCTCCTTGGGCTCGACTCAGTGGGGACAGCGCTCAGAAGTTGAGTCCGTTCCCGGTGATGACCGGCATGTTGGTCCACACGCCGCGTGCGTCGCGATACCAGCCTGCAGCCGCCAGCGCGCCACCGTCTACGTGCAGCGTGGTGCCGCTGACCCAACCGGCCAGCGGGCTGGCCAAGTACAGCGCGGCACCTGCCGCATCTTCAGGCGTGCCGAAGCGCCCCAGCGGAATCCATTGCGACATCCGCTCTCGATGTTCCGGCGCGATCATGACTGAGAGCGGCAACTGCGGCGTCTCGGTCGATTCCGGTGCGATCAGGTTGACGCGGATTCCGGCGGGACCGAGTTCCAATGCCAGGCTCTTGGTGAGCCCGCTCAATGCGGCTTTGCAGGCCGCATACACGCTGCAATTGGGAATGGCGCGGAACCCCTCGATGGACGACAGGCTGATGATGCTGCCGCCTGGGCCGTTGTGCCGCAGCAGCGGAATCATGGCGCGCGTGACCAGGAAGACCTGCTTCAGATTGACGTCATACAGGCGCTGGATATCGCTGTCTGTATAGGCCTCGAACGGCTTGGCAATCATCAGCGAATCGCCCACGTTATTGATCAGCACATCCAGGCCGCCGAAGCGCTCGTCCACGGCTTTCACGAGGTGCGCAACCTGATCGCCCTGCGTCACATCGGCTTGCACGATGACGTGGTCGACGCCGGCGGCGTCAAGCCACGCACTCACGTCGGCGGCGCGCTGCGCGTTGACCTCTGCGATTGCCAGGCGCGCGCCGGCGCGTGCGAACGCTTCCACGATGGCGCGCCCGATACCCGCGCCGCCGCCCGTCACGAGCACTGTCTTGCCATTGAAATCGAGCATGCCGTCTCCTCGTTTTGATTTGCGTTGATTTCGCTGATTCTCGAGTCCGGGTGCGTGCGTCACATCGTCCAACGGGACTAACGGTCAAAAAGGGGGGAAAGGCGGAAAAGGCGGGCAGAAGCGGTCGTGCAACCCAGCGCAATGCGTGGTCGCAGCCGTGGGGATGGCCCCTAGTCCGATGGGACGATGAGCGCGGCGTGTGCTGCAAGTAAGGTCACTCTGGGCTGCCAAGACAGGCGGCATAAAGCCAACAATCAGGAGACGACATGTCCACAACAGGCTATAGGATCGAAGCCAAGCCGCTCGGCGATCGCTTTGCACGCGGTTGGCATTGTCTGGGCCTGGCGGCCGACTATCGCGACGGCAAGCCGCACACACTGAACATCTTCGGTCGCCGCCTGGCGGCCTTTGCCGATTCCACCGGCCAGATCCGTATTGTCGATTCGTTCTGCCCGCACATGGGTGGCGACCTCAGCACCGGCACCGTGCAGGGTGATGAACTGGTCTGCCCGTTCCACGGCTGGAAATGGGGCGGCGATGGCGCATGCAAGGAGATCCCGTACTGCAAGCGCGTGCCGCCCAAGGCCCGCATCGGCAGCTGGATCACCAGCGAGCAGAACCACCTGCTGTTCGTCTGGCATGACCCGGAGGGCAAGGCACCGCCGCCCGAGGTGGCGATTCCGCGCATCGATGCCTGCTTCTCCGACGAGTGGCACGACTGGGCGATGGACAAGATGCTGATCAACACCAACTGCCGCGAGCTGGTGGACAACATCTCGGACATGGCGCACTTCGACACCGTGCATGGCACCGAGCTGCAGTACTTCGCCAACCTGTTCGAAGGGCACAAGGCCACCCAGTTGATGATCGGGTGCAGCAAGCGGCTGTCGGGCGACGACCGCCTGACCGCGCTGTCCACGTATTTCGGACCGGCCTATCACATCACGCAGATGACCGGCAGCGCAAACGGCCAGCCGATCGAATCGATCCTGCTGAACTGCCACGTGCCGATCGACCAGAACAGCTTCGAGTTGCGCTACGGCGTGCTGGTCAAGCGCATTCCAGGACTGCCGGAAGAGCAGAGTCAGGCCATTGCGCAGGCCTACGTGCAGCAGGCGCGCGAGGCGTTCTATGAAGACGTGCAGATCTGGGCCAACAAGGCCCGCATCGACAACCCGGTGATGTGCGAGGCAGATGGCCCGATCTATCAGGCGCGCGAGTGGTACGGCCAGTTCTACGTGAACGCAGATGCCGTGACGCCCAACAGCGTGGCGCGTCGCGTGGTCGAACTCAACCCCGGTGGTATCGAGCCGAGCCCGTTGCATCACGTGTTTGAAGCCTAATCTGCCAGATCAATCAACGAGGGGAACGTTGTGTCTTCCAGCAATCAACCGCTTGTGGCTGTCGTCACAGGTGCTTCGCGTGGCGCCGGCAAGGGCATTGCCCTGGCGCTCGGCGCCGCCGGCGCTACGGTGTACGTCACCGGCCGTTCGCAGCAGGAAGGCGACGCCGCACTGCCCGGCACCATCTGGTCGACCGCAGACGAGATCGACAAGGCGGGCGGCAAGGGCATCGCCGTGCCGTGCGACCACAGCGACGATCGTCATGTCCAAACGCTGTTCGAGCGCGTGTCGCGCGAGCATGGCCGGTTGGACATCCTGGTCAATAACGCCACTTTCCTGCATGACGAACTGACCGTGCGCGGCGGGTTCTGGCAGAAGCCGCTCGACATGGTCGACATCCTCAATGTCGGCCTGCGATCGGGCTACGTGGCGAGCTGGTTTGCCGCGCCGTTGATGATCAAACAGCGTCGCGGGCTGATTGCCTTCACGTCGTCGTTTGGTTCGAGCTGCTACATGCACGGGCCGGCCTACGGCGCGCAGAAGGCCGGCGTCGACAAGTTCGCCAAGGACATGGCCGTGGACCTGCGCGCGCACAACGTCGCGGCAGTGTCGATCTGGATGGGCATGCTCAAGACCGAGCGCAGCATGCGTTCACTGGCACGCGCCCCGGATCAGTACGCCGAGTTTGCCGCGATGGCGGAAACGCCGGAGTTCACCGGCAAGGTCATCCATGCGCTGTATCGCGATCCGAATCTCATGAGCAAATCGGGCCAGGTGCTGATCGGCGCAGAAGTCGCGCAGGAATACGGCATTCAGGATGCCGACGGCAAGCAGCCGCCGTCTCATCGCGAGATGCTGGGCAGCCCCGCCCAGGCACATCCGGCCATCGTGGATTGATCGACACCTCTTTGCTTGCGAGCGCGCTTCATGTCAGCTGAATTTTCTGTTACGCGTCCACATCGCTTGTCGAACGTTGAACGTTGGGACATCGAAACGGATGTCATCGTGGTGGGTTTTGGTGCGGCGGGTGCATGCGCGGCCATCGAAGCCGCACACGCCGGTGCCGCCGTCACGCTGTTCGAGGTGGCGTCTGGCAGTGGCGGCACCAGCGCCTTGTCGGGCGGTGAAATTTATATGGGCGGCAGCGGCGGCACGCCCGCGCAGCGGCAGGCAGGCTTTAACGATGACACGGAAGACCTGTACCGCTATCTGTTGATGGCGGGCGGGCCCGATGCCGACGAGGCAAAGGTCCGCCTGTATGCCGACAACAGCTGCGCCCACTACGACTGGCTGGTCGAGCAGGGCGTGGTCTACAAGAACACCTATCTGCCCGAGCGGATGATGGAGCCCGAGACAGACGACTGTCTGATCTGGTCGGGAAGCGAAGAGGCGTGGCCCTTTGTGGAAACCGCAAAACCGTGCCCACGCGGGCACACGCCGCAATTTGTCGGCTGGGGTGGCGGGCGCATGTTGATGGACGCGCTGGCTGCGCGTGTCGTCAAGCTGGGCGTGGACGTACGCTACGACAGCCGCGTGCTCGCATTGATTGCCGACGAGGCCGGTGCCGTGCATGGCGTGGTCGTCCGCACCGATGGCCGCGTGCAGTACGCGCGTGCGCGCCGGGGTGTCGTGCTCTGCGCGGGCGGGTTCGCGATGAACCGCGACATGGTGCGGCGCCATGCGCCCAGCCTGTTGCGCGCCAACGAACCGATTGGCAGCCCAGGCGATGACGGCTCGGGCATCCTGATGGGCATGAGCGTGGGCGGTGCCGCGATCCATATGGACCAGGGTTTCACCACCTTGCCGTTTTACGCGCCGGAGTCGCTCATCAAAGGCATCTTCGTCAATGAACGCGGCCAGCGTTTCATCAACGAGGATTGCTACCACGGCCGCGTCGCGCACCACATCCTGCAGCAGCCCGGCAACCGCATTTATCTGTTGGTCGATAACGCAACCTACCAACCGCCGGCCGAGTTCGCACGCATCGGCATCGCCGCCGCGGGCGAGACGTGGGAGGAAGTCGAACACGACCTGGAAATGCCGCCGGGCACGCTCAGCGCCACGATGTCGGTCTATAACCGTTATGCGAGCAAAGGCACCGACCCGCTGTTCCACAAGGCCGCGAAGTGGCTCCAGCCATTGATCGAACCGCCGTTCGTTGCGCTGGATTGCCGCATGGACTACGCGTTCTATTCGTACTTCACGATGGGCGGGCTCGATACCTTGCCCACGGGGCAGGTAGTGTCAGAAAAGCGTGTGCCGATTCCTGGGCTGTACGCCGCGGGGCGCACGACGTGCGGCCTGCCGCGCTGGGGTGGTGGATACAGCTCGGGCATGTCGCTGGCCGACTCCACCTTCTTTGGTCGGCAGGCGGGGCGGCACGTTGCCCGTTCGGGTGCCGACGCCTAATCTTTGATCGGACGCCTTCACGCGAAGGCCCAAGAGAACAAGAGGACAAGAGGAAATCACGATGAAAGAATTCAACGACAAGGTGGTGCTCATCACCGGCGGGTCAACCGGCATCGGCCGCGCGGCTGCCGCGGCATTTGCACGTGACGGCGCCAAGCTGGTGCTGGCCGACGTGAATGCCGACGTGGGTGAAGCCTTTGCCGCCGAACTGCGCAAGGGCGGCAGTGATGCCCTCTTCGTGCGGACTGACGTGTCCCGCGCGGAAGACTGCGAAGCCATGGTGGCTCGGGCCCTGGAGACGTTCGGGCGGCTGGATGTCGCATTCAACAACGCGGGTATTTCGGATGCGCCGCAAACCGCCACGCCGGAGTATTCGCTCGATCTGTGGGAGAAGATCATCGGCATCAACCTGTCGGGCGTCTTCTATTGCATGCGCTACGAGATTCCGGCGCTGCTCAAGTCGGGCGGCGGCGCCATCATCAACACGTCGTCGATTGCGGGGCAGATTGCATTCCCCGGCACGGCGGGCTACACGGCCAGCAAGCACGGTGTGGTGGGCCTGACCAAGGTGGTGGCCGCCGAATACGGCGCGCGCGGCATCCGCTGCAACGCGCTCGCGCCGGGCATGATCGAAACGCCCATGACCAAAGCCGCGCTGGACTCCGAACAGGCCCGCGCTGCGATGCTCCCGGGCATTCCGGCCAGGCGCTTCGGCAAGCCCGAGGAAATGGCCGACGTGGTCGTCTGGCTGGGGTCTTCGCGCGCGAGCTACGTCAACGGCGCCTATATCGCGGCCGACGGCGGTTATCTGATCCAGTAACGGCCTCGTCGCACTGGATGCGATCAAGTCGTGTCTTCAAGCATTGGCCCCGCATATGCGGGGCCTTTTTTCATTCAGCCGTCGGGCAACGCCGCCTCGTAGTCTGTAAAGACGATTCGGCACGCGCACGCAAAACGTAGCGTAGCGAAAGCGCTGGTTGGTTGTGACCGGTGAACAGGAGACAGACATGACCCGGCTGAAGGGGAAAGTGGCATTGATTACCGGCGCGGGCCAGGGCGTGGGGCAAGGTATTGCTTACGCCTTGGCGGCCGAGGGCGCGCGTGTTGCCGTGGTCGGCCGTACGGCAGGCAAGCTCGATGAAACGTGCGCAGAGATTCGTCGCCGTGGCGGCGAGGCGCAGCCCTTTGTGGCTGACGTGATGGTGAAAGACGACATCGAGCGCTGCGTCGCGCAGGTGGCGGCGCACTTCGGCGGCATCAACGTGCTCGTCAACAACGCACAGGTGGTGCCGCTGGGGCGCCTGCTGGACGTGACGGACGAGGCGTTCATGCAAGGCATCGATTCCGGCCCGCTTGCGACCATGCGCCTGATGCGCGCGTGCTATCCGCATCTGCGCGGCGACGGCGCGGTGGTGAACTGTGTGTCATCCGCTGCGGTGCGCTGGGACGCCTCGGGCTATGGCCACTACGCGGCCGTCAAGGAAGCCATCCGTTCACTCACCCGCGCTGCGGCCTGCGAATGGGGCGTGGATGGCATTCGCGTCAACGCCATTGCACCGCACGCCATGTCGCCCGGCATGGCCGGATGGGTGGCCGAGCGGCCGGAAGAGGCGGCCGCCTTCTTCAAGACCATTCCGCTGCAGCGCGTGGGCGACTGCGAGAAAGACATCGGCCGCGCCGTTGCAATGATCGTCAGTGCCGATGCCGGCTACCTGACCGGCGCGACGATCCCCCTCGACGGCGGGCAAGCCTATTGGGGATAAGCGCACCACACGTGCCGGTGCGTGACGAAATGAATCTCAAAACGACATCAGAGGTTGAAACATGAATCGATTGCTCAACAAGGTCGCGATCGTGACCGGTGGCGCCCGTGGCATGGGCGCGCACACCTGCAGGTTGTTCGTGCAGGAAGGCGCGCGCGTCGTCATTACAGACGTGCTGGAAGCCGAGGGCGAAGCGCTGGCGCGTGAGCTGGGCGACGCGGCACGCTTTCGCAAGCTCGATGTGAGCGATGAATCCGCGTGGGCGAGCCTGGTGGCAGAAACGGTCGAGGATTTCGGCCGCGTCGATGTGCTGGTCAACAACGCCGCAGTGCTGGCGTTCGGCAGTATCACGGAGTTGTCCAAAGCCGCGTTCGAGCGCGTGGTCGCCATCAACCTGGTCGGCACGTTCCTGGGTATCCGCACGGTGGCGCCGTTCATGAAGCAGCAGGGCGCTGGTTCCATCGTCAACATTTCGTCGGTCGATGGGCTGCGCGGCGTCAACGCGCTCGCCGCCTACGTGTCGAGCAAGTGGGGCGTGCGGGGGCTGACCAAGGCTGCAGCGCTGGAACTGGGCCATCACGGCGTGCGGGTCAACTCGATCCACCCGGGCGGCGTGAACACGGTGATGTCCAACCCGACCGGCGCGCCGGTGGACGAGGTCAACAAGGGCTACCGCAACGTACCCGCGCAACGCGTTGGCGATCCGGATGAAGTGGCCCGGGCCACGCTGTTCCTCGCCAGCGACGAGGCATCGTACTGTCACGGCAGCGAGCTGGCTGTGGATGGCGGGATGGCTGCCGGCAGCTACTACCCGGGCTTGCCCGGTTCGCCAATCTGAACGGTCGGCGACGGCAGCGGAGGCTGCCGTCTGCGCTGTGACCGGCGCGGTAGCCCACGCAAACGCTGTCGCGTGGGTAACCGGGCTGTTCATAGGGTAAATGACCGATGGCCTGGCCATTGACTTGATGCAAGCATGCACCAGCGGTGTCCGGAAATGCTTACAGGAGTCAGGCAGATGCTCAACAAGCTGGTGATGGCCGCCTTGGTGGCCCAGGCGTTCTCTGGATTGGCGATGGCCCGCGGCGAGGGTGCTGTCGAAGATCTGAACATTCCCGGTCAACCGCCCATGCTCGGCCTGCATTGGGAGCGGGGCCAGGCCACAGCCCATCAGGCGCGCCCCGGCACCAGCCCGCTCATGACCTATCAGGGCGGGAAGATCATGCCGACAGCGGTCACCCAAGCGATCTTCTGGGGCACGAGCTGGAGCAACAGCAGTTTCATCGGCGACAAGATTTCCGGCATTGACGACTGGTACACCGGCTTCAGCAATGCCAACTACGCCAAGACCAGCGACGAGTACACCGGGACGAACGGCCGGGTTGGTGCGGCCACGTCGTATCTGGGCCACATCATCGACACGAGTGCGGCGTCCGGCGGCGGCTCCACCTCGGCCATCCTGGCGGAGGTCTGCAAGGTGATCAAAAACCCCGACCCCTCGGGCAACGGCTACTACGCCGTCTACACCGACCGGCCGCGCGGCAATGCGGGCTATTGCGCGTATCACAGCTATGGCCAATGCGGCGGCACGCCAGTGCAGTTCGCCTTCTTCTGGAGCCTCGATGGCGACCCCGGTTGCGATCCGCAAGACACCTCGGGCCTGCATTCGCAAGGCTTGGCGGCGCTGGCGAATGTGTCCGGCCATGAGTTGTCGGAGGCGCGCACCGATCCGGCCTCGCCTGGCGGCTGGTATGACCGCAACGGCCAGGAGAACGGCGACAAATGCGCCTGGACCTTCGGCGCACCGCTGGTGACGTTCAGCAATGGCGTGCAATGGAAGATCCAGGGCGAGTGGTCGAATGCCGCGTACACCGCAGGCACAGGCTATCCGAACAGCTCGGGACAGAAAGGCTGCCTGTCGGGGCTTTGATCAGCGACGCGTGAACGGCGCCGGCCCGAGTGCGAATCCGGCCGGCGTTGTCATTTTCGCTTCGGACGCGCCGTCTTCGCTCACTCACAACACAAGGCGTGCCGCATGTGTTTCGCCCCAACCCTGTTGCTCTTAGCGGCACTCGCCGGTCCGGCCTTGTCTCAACCGGTGTTGCCGCCAGGCACCGGTGGCTCGCCCTTGGGCCTGGCAACCCGCAGTGTGTCGGTCTATCTGGGCCTGGAGCGCACCCTGGTCGATTCGCTCAAGCAAGGGAATCGCGATGCCGTGCTCAAACAACTGGCCGAAGGCTTTGCCGCCTACGCGCCTGATACAAACGACCAGGGACTGCCGGCGCAGGCTTGGGTGGACGGCGAACTGCATCGCCAGATCATCGACGCGCAGGTGCGCGATCTGAACGTGCGCGAGCTCGACGACCTGGCAATCGTGAGCTTTCTGCTGGAACAACAGCTCCACCGCAGCGGCAAGACGCGCACAACGGTCGTGTACGTGGTCGACATCTGGCGCCGGACATCACACCAGCTGTGGGCGCGCTACGTATCGTGGCCGGCGCATGTCGGGCTCACGCCTGCCAGGCGCAGGCCGACCGGAAAGGAGTAGGGCGCTTTCGCCGCCACCCGTCGCGCTCGCCGGCCCGCAGCGGCCTCACGTCGACATCAACCGGCCACCCCCTGCACAGCGCGGCTGACCGTCTGCTCGAACGCAGACAAGTCCGGTGTGGCCATCACATCGCGGAAGCGCGCATAGTTCCAAGGCCAGCTTGCCGGCACACCTTCGCCGTCGAGGTACCAGCTGTTGCAGCCCGACGCGAAGATGGTGTTCTTCGCAGCCGCCAGGCGTGCCGCCTCGTAGGCGTCGAGCGCTTGCTGCGTGGCGGCAATCTCCGTGCACGCACCGCTGCGCAGCAGGTTCAGCAACTGCGCGATGTAATCCCATTGCTTCTCTGCCACGTCGATCAGCGAGAAGTTGCCGACCGGGCTGGTCGGGCCATTGAGCATGAAGAAGTTCGGGAACTCGGGAATGGAGATCGCCAGATAGGCGTGCGGCCGCTTGGCCCACACGTCGTCCAGCCGGCGGCCGTCGCGGCCGGTGATCTGCATCGGGCGCATGAAGCGGTCTGCGTGGAAGCCGGTGGCCAGCACCAGCACGTCCAACTCGTGCTCGACGCCGTCGCGTGTGCGCACGCCTCTCTCCGTCAGCGTCTCGATGTCGTCGACGACCAGTTCGGCATTGGGGTGCTGAATCGCTTGGTAATAGTCGGGCGAGAAGATCAGGCGCTTGCACGCCGCACGATAGTTCGGGCGCAGCTTCTCGCGCAGTACCGGGTCTTGCACGCTGCGTTCGAGGTTGTCCAGCACGATGGCCTCGATCATGGCGATCTCGGGCGACGACGCATCGGCCACGGCCGTGGTGAAGCGCTCCACGTTGGCCAGGTAGGTCTCGTCGTTCTGCATGCGCTTGAGCAGCGCCGGATCGTCGCGGAAGGCCTGCTTTTGTTCTTCGGTGAAGAAGGGGTTCTCCACCGGCATGACCCATTGCGCGGTGCGCTGGAAATGCTTGAGCTTGCCGGCGCGGCTGGCCAGTGCCGACACCAGCTGCACGCCGGTCGACCCATTGCCGATGATGCCGATGCGCTTGCCGTCCAGCGGCACGGTGTGGTCCCAGCGTGCGCTGTGCAGCAGGTCACCGCGGAAGTCTTTCAGGCCCGGGAGGTTCGGCGTGCGCGGGTGGTGCAGCACGCCCGTGGCGGCGATGACCACGTCGGCTTCATCGCGCACGCCGCTGGCCGTTTCCAGATGCCAGCGCCCGCCCACGAACTCACAGCGCTTCGCTTCCTGGTTGAAGCGGATCAATTCGTCGATCTTGTACTTGCGGGTGGTCTGCTCGAAGTAGCCTTGCACTTCCGCGCCCGGCGGCAGCTGGCGGCTCCACTCGGCATTGGGCTCGAACGAATACGTATACGCGTGCGAGGGCACGTCGCACGTCAGGCCCGGATACGTGTTCTCGCGCCAGGTGCCGCCCACGCGTGAGGCCTTCTCGTAGATCGTCACGTTCCGGTAGCCGGCTTCGAGCAGCTTGATGCCGCTCAAGATGCCCGACATGCCTGCGCCGAGCACAACGACGCGCAGGTCTGGATTGAGGTTGGGTTGCGTCATGATGAATGTCACTCTGGTAAGTCGTGTTGATGCGGATATGCGACGCCAACCTGGGGCCGGAATGCACAATCTGTGGTGAGAAAAAGCGCGCCTAGTGGCCCATCGAGATACCACCCGGCGCAGGGCGCCTGAGCAGGCACGCCAGTGGAATACACAGCAGCAGCGCGAGCGCCAGCAGGTGGAACGCCTCGGAATACGTCATGACCATCGCTTCACGCTGGATTTGCGCGGCCAACTGCCCCAGGGCTTGTAGCCGGGCATGGACCGCATCGCCGTGCTGCTCCACCAAGCCCTGTGCCGTGGCGGCAAGGTAGGCCTGGCCGATGGGGGCGTTCCCGCTCAACGATTCACGGATGACGGCGTCGTGAAAGGCGTAGCGCCGGTCGATCAGCACCCCGAGCAGCGCCAGCCCCACCGAGCCGCCCAGGTTGCGCGCCATGTTGTACAGGCCCACGGCGTCCCCCGCGTCTTCCTTTGCCACGGCACCCAGAGAGGCCTGGTTCAGCGGCATCATCGCCATCATCTGGCCAACGCCGCGCAGCAACTGGGACTCGATGAAGTTGCCCCCGGCCGACTGCGCCGTCAGGGCAACGTCGAGCAGGCAACTGGCGCCAAAGCAAAGCAGCCCGCCGATCACCAGCACGCGCATGTCGATGCGGCCGAGCAACTGCGGCAGGACGGGCGCCATCAGGAACGCTGGAATGCCGTAGACCAGCATCACCGCCCCGGACTGCTCGGCGTTGTACCCCGCGATGCCGGCAAGGAATTGCGGCAGCAGATACGACATGCAGTACATGCCCGCGCCGATCGTGAAGACGATCACGATCACGCTGGCGTAGCGCGGGTTGCCCAGCAGCCGCAGCTTCACGATGGGCTTGCCGGCGCCGAACTGGCCGGCCGCCAGCAGGCCGATGCCCACCACGGCAATCACACCGAGCCAGACGATCATGGGCGATTCGAACCACTGTTCGCGCTGGCCTTCTTCCAGCAGCACGGTCAGCGAGCTGAGCCCGATCGAGAGCCCGCCGATGCCGAGCCAATCGGCATGGAAGAAGCGCGACCAGTCCGTGCGCTCGGCGGGCAGGCCCACACGCAGCAGCACCATCAGCGCGATCGACACGGGCAGATTGAGGAAGAAGCACCAGCTCCAGTCCAGGTTCTCGGTCAGCCAGCCGCCGACGGTCGGCCCCAGCATGGGCCCGAGCAGGACGGTGAGCCCGAAGATGGTCATGCCGATCGGCATCTGCCGCCGCGGCAGGCGCGTGGCGACGATGGTCTGCGCGGTGGGGATCATGGCGCCGCCGGCGAATCCCTGGCCGATGCGACCGATGACCATCTGCGTGAGGCTATGCGATACGCCGCAGAGGATCGAGAAGGCGGTGAACAGCACTGCATTGCCCAGCAGGAACCGGCGCAGGCCAAAGACGCGCGTCAGCCAGGCGGCGAGCGGAATCATGACGATTTCCGACATCAGGTAGCCGGTGGAGATCCATGTGCCCTCGGTGCCGGTGGCGCCGATCCTGCCCTGGATCTGCGGCAATGCTGAGTTGGTGATGGAGATGTCGAGGCTCGCCATCAGCGCGCCAAGGGCGCCCGCTGCCACGGCAATCCAGTCGACCGCGCGCGCGCGCGGTTCCGATCCGCGCGCGTCGGGCCTAGCCACGCGAGGCTTCCAGCTCGATGCGCTCCCGCGCTGCCTGCGCGCCGCGCGTATCCACATGCACCGTCACCGACAAGCCGGGCACGAGCACGCTGCGCGCTTCCTTGCCGGCTTCCACACGGATGCGCACCGGCACACGCTGGACGATCTTGGTGAAGTTGCCCGTGGCGTTCTGTGGTGGCAGCAGCGCAAACTGCGCGCCGGTGCCGGGCGACAGGCTCTGCACGGTGCCGTGCAGCTCCGTGCCGCCGAGCGTGTCGACCAGAATGCGCGCGGGCTGGCCGGGGCGCATCATGCCGATCTGTGTTTCCTTGAAATTGGCTTCGAGATAAAGATCCTGCACCGGCACAAGCGTCAGCAGGCGGGAGCCGGGCTGCACATACTGGCCGACGCGCACGGCGCGGTCTCCCACGCGGCCGGCGGTGGCGCTGCGGATGACGGTGTCCTGGATGTCGAACTGGGCCTGCCGCGCGCTGGCTTGCGCCACGGCCAACTGGGCCTTGGCCTGCTCGATCTGCGCTTGCGTGGCAACCACCTGGCGCTGTGTGGACAGCAGGGCGGCGCGGTTGGATTCCACATCGGCGGCGGCCTGCTTGCGTCCGGTGCGCAGCTCGGCCATGCGTTCGCCGCTTTCCGCGCCGATGGCTACCAGCGGCGCATGGCGTTGCGTTTGTTCGACGACAAAGGCTTCGTGGGCGCGGGCCCCGTCCAGCGTTGCGCGAGCGCGCTCCACATCGGCCTGACGCTGGAGCAGCTCGGCCTCGCCGCGTGCAATGTCGGCGCGGCGTGCGGCGATGGTGGCGCTGGCCTGCTCGAGCGCGGCCCGGTATTGGCGATCATCCAGACGCACCAGCGGCTGCCCGGCAATCACGGTCTGGTTGTCGGTGACTAGTACCTCTGCCACGTAGCCCGTCACCTTTGGCGCGACGACCACGTTGTCGGCGCGCAGGTAGGCATCGTCGGTGGTTTCAATGAATCGCCCGACCATCCACCAGCGCAGGCCCCCGACGCAGGCCAGCACCAGCAGGCCGCTGCCGAGCAGCACAAGCAGGAGAACGCGCAGGCGGGGCAGTTGCCCACCTGCGGTGATGTCGGGTCCGATGGCCTCGCCGGCCGGTGCGGTCATGGTCATGGAGGGTTCCGATCGGATGACTGTGGTGGGTCGGGCGCCCGCGATACTGCTGGCGCCGTCCCCACCGGTTCAATGCATCAGGCCATCAAGCCATCAAGCCACGTTCGCGGGCCAGGGTCATGGCGGTGTCCTCGATCATGTCTTCCTGCCCGCCCACCAGGCGCTGGCGGCCAAGCTCGACCAGAATCTCGCGGGCCGGAATCTTGTACTTGGCTTCGGCGCGCTTGGCGAACAGCAGGAACGAGGAGTACACGCCCGCATAGCCCAGCGTCAGTGCATCGCGGTCGATGCGGATCGGGTGGTCCATGATCGGCACGACCAGGTCTTCCGCCACATCGGCAATGCGGAACACGTCGACACCGGTTTCGATGCCCATGCGCGCGCACACGGCCACGAACACTTCCATCGGCGTGTTGCCGGCACCGGCGCCCAGGCCAGCCGCGGCCGCGTCGATGCGGTTGGCGCCGCAGGCCACCGCGGCCAGCGAGTTGGCGACGCCCATGGCCATGTTGTGGTGGCCGTGGAAGCCGAGTTCCGTTTCGGGGCGCAGCGCCTGGCGCACGGCGGTCAGCTTCTCGGTCACGTCGTGCGGCAGCATGTGGCCGGCCGAATCGGTGATGTACAGGCAGTTGGCGCCGTACGATTCCATCAGCAGCGCCTGCTTGACGAGCTGCTCGGCCGGGGCCATGTGCGCCATCATCAGGAAGCCCACCGTATCCATGCCCAGCTTGCGGGCCATGCCGATGTGCTGTTCGGACACATCGGCCTCGGTGCAGTGCGTGGCCACGCGGATGGTGTGCACGCCCAGGTCGTGCGCCATGTGCAGGTGCTCGACGGTGCCGATGCCCGGCAGCAGCAGTGCAGACACCTTGGCTTGCTTCAACTCGCCGAGCACGGCGCGCAGATAGTCCTCATCGCTGTGGGCGGGGAAGCCGTAGTTGACGGAAGCGCCGCCCAGGCCGTCGCCGTGCGTCACTTCAATCAACGGCACGCCGGCGGCGTCGAGCCCGCGCGCAATGCTCTTCATCTGCTCCAGAGAGATCTGGTGGCGCTTCGGGTGCATGCCGTCGCGCAGCGTCATGTCATGCAGGGTGATGCGTTGTGTCATGTCGATATTCCTCGGGCTCAGGCTCAGGCGAGTGCCGGTTCGGCGGTGGGCAGCGAGCCATCCAGCAGCGCGGTGGCAATGCGCTCTGCCGTGCGTGCGGCGGCGGCGGTCATGATGTCCAGGTTGCCGGCGTAGCGGGGCAGGTAGTCGCCCAGGCCTTCGACTTCCATGTAGATGGACACGCGCTTGCCGTCGAACACCGGGCCATTCTTCAGCGTGTAGCCCGGCACGTATTGCTGGACGTCGGCAATCATGGCGTGGACCGACTTGGTGATCGCTTCCACATCCGGCTCGCCTTCGGTCAGGCAATGCACGGTGTCGCGCATGATCAGCGGCGGCTCGGCCGGGTTGATGATGATGATGGCCTTGCCTTCGCGTGCGCCGCCCACCTTCTCGATGGCGCCGGAAGTGGTGCGCGTGAACTCGTCGATGTTCTTGCGGGTGCCGGGGCCGACGGAGCGTGACGACACCGTGGCCACGATCTCGCCATAGGCCACCGGCTGCACGCGCGAGACGGCGTAGACGAGCGGAATGGTTGCCTGCCCGCCGCAGGTGACCATGTTGACATTCATGGCGTTGGAGCCCAGGTGCGCGTCGAGGTTGACCGGCGGCACGCAGAACGGGCCGATGGCCGCGGGCGTGAGGTCGATCATGCGTACGCCGCGCGCCGTGAGCTTGTCGGAGTGCTCGCGGTGCACGTAGGCCGAGGTGGCGTCAAAGGCGATGCGGATGCCGTCGGCCTCCAGGTGGGGCAGCAGCCCGTCAACGCCTTGGTCGGTGGTTTTCAGGCCCAGTTCACGGGCGCGGGCCAGGCCTTCGGAGGCGGGGTCGACCCCCACCATCCAGACCGGTTCCAGCACCGTACTGCGGCGCAGCTTGTAGAGCAGATCGGTGCCGATGTTGCCGGGGCCGATCAGGGCGCATTTGATTTTTTCCATGGGGCTTCCTTCTGATGATGGGTACGCGTTGGCACGCCCTTGCGCGGGAGCAGCGTCAGACAAAGTCCGCCGTGCAACTGCCGATGCCGCTGATATGCATGCGCAGGCGATCGCCGGCCTTCACCGGGATCAGCGCGGCGAGCGAGCCGGAGAGAATGGTTTCGCCGGCCTCCAGCGCCACGCCAAGCTCGCCCAGCGTGTTGGCAAGCCACGCCACGGCGGCGGCGGGGTGGCCTTGCACGGCATCGCCGCGCCCGGTGGCGACACATTCGCCGTTCTTTTCCAGTGTCATGGTGCAGGCGGCGAGGTCCAGGCCCTCGGGGCTGACACGCGTCTGGCCGAGCACGTAGACGCCGCACGAGGCGTTGTCCGCCACGGTGTCTTCAATGCGGATGCGCCAGTCTTCAATGCGCGAATCGACGATCTCGAAACACGCGCAGACGGATTCGGTGGCGGCCAGCACGTCTTCGGGCGTGATGCCGGGGCCGCGCAGGCTGTGCTTGAGCGTGAAGGCAATCTCGCCTTCCGCGCGCGGCGCAATGAGCGCGCCGGCCGGAATGGCCTGGCCTTCCGCGTAATGCATGCTGGCAAGCAGCATGCCGAAATCGGGTTGGTGCACGTCCAGCATCTGCTGAACGGGTTTGCTGGTCACGCCGATCTTCTTGCCGACAACGCGGTCACCCGCTGCCAGGCGATGGGCAAGGAACCGCTGCTGGATGCGGTAGGCGTGTTCGATCGTGAGGCCGAGGCCTCGGCCGCTCAATGGGGCGACCGGCGTGCGGGTCGCGAGGGCGCGGTGGAGTTCTTCGCCGAGGCAGGCGATCAGATCTTGTTGCATGGCGGAGTGGGGAAGCAGTGTGTCGGCGAGTGCCCGCTTGCGCGGACACTCGGCACATCACAGGTCAGGTGCCAGAACTGCGGGCAGCATCCGGCGAGAAGTAGCTGGGATTGAACTGCGGGCTGTTCTCCAGCACCGGCATCACGTTCTCATTGGACAACCGGTCGGCCAGGTACGCGCCCGAAGCCAGGTCGTGGTAGAAGGTGACCCCCGTGTAGAAGGTGTGGGCGTCGTAGGCGTACAGCGTGGTTGCCATGTTCGTGCGCCACAGTTGGCCTTGTGCGTCGAAGTTGTCGGCGGCCAGTGCCATCCAGCTGTCTTCGTCCAGGTACAGGCGGCGCTTGGCGTACTGATGGCGGTAGCCCGACTTGAGCGTGGCTTCCAGTACCCACACGCGGTGCAGCTCATAGCGCATGAAGTCCGGGTTGGCGTGGCCCTTGGAGAGCAGGTCCTTGTACTTGACCGATGCGCTCATCGCCTTGTAGTTGTTGTACGGCACATAGATTTCCTTCTTGCCGACAATCTTCCAGTCGTAGCGCACGCCCGTGCCGTTGTAGAGACGGTCGTCGTCCACGGTGCGGAAGCCGCCCGTGCCGTTGGGCTGGTCAAAGCCGTATTCCGGCGCCTGGCGCACGCGGCGGGTGCCCGGGTTGTACATCCAGGTGCGGTTGGCGTTGTCGCTGTTGTCGCTCCACAGGGTGTAGCCGACGAGCACGGTGCCACGGTCACGCAGCGGGAGCAGCGTGGTCTGGCGGAAGAACGCCTGGTTATAGAGGTCGCTCTTCGGGTCGGCGGAAGGCGTGTTGCGCACCGAGTAAATGTCGTAGCGCACGCGGCCCCAAGCGATGTTGCCTTCGGGGTAGACGACGGCCTGGTCGTAGGTGGCGGCCTCGGTGCCGATGCCGGAAGACAGGCGCAGGTTCCACATCAGCTCCACACCGTTCTTCGGGATGGGGAACGGAGCAATCGGTGGCGCATTCGTGATGCCGTTGGCTGCCTGGGCGGTCGGCGTGGACATCGGCGCCAGGGTGCGGATTTCCTTATAGACCGAGTCGTTGAAGCGGAAGTCGCGATGCGACGGGTAGACCGGGATCTTGAACGTATCGGGGTAGCGCTTGAGCAGCGCCTTCTGCCCATCGGTCAGGCGGTTTTCATACTGCGCCATGTTCTGCGCCGTGATGACCACCAGCGGCTTCTCGCTGGCGTACGGGTCGGGATAGCGCTCGCCGGCCTGCCATTTCACGCCCGGCGGCGTGCCGAGCCACTTGCCGCTCCAGGCGGGGATGTCGCCATCCTTGCTGCCGGCGCGTTCGGCGCCGACAGGAGTCAGTTTGCCGTCGAGCTGTTTCAGATCGTCCGCGGTGTTCGCCGCAAGCGCGGCAGAGGCGAGCGCCATGCTGCTTGCCAGCAGCAAGGCAGGAATGCGCAGTTGGGGTGTGGGTCGCATTGCTGTGTCTCCTTGGGATAAATCCGGCCGCTCGAGGGCGGCCGGTATGCCGTTGCTCCGGCTTAGAACGAATACTTCGCGTTGAACGCCACGTAGCTGCGGTCAGCCAGCGGGCGGTCGTTGAGGTCGGCACCGCCCATGAACTTCGCGTACGTCAGATTCAGTTCCAGGTTGTTGAGGTACTTCATCGTGACGCCGATGCTCGCGCGGCGGTCGCCCGCGCCATACAGGGAGCCAAGCGCGCCCGGTACGGAGGAGTGACCGCTGATGGCCTGCGCATACGTGAGCGGGATGGTCATGTCCCAACCGTCGAGCACGTTGTTGTAGGTGAGGGACCAGCCGATCTGCGCACCGACTGCGTCACGCGAGTTCGTGAGCACGCTTTGTCCGAAGACCGGGTCGACGCTCAGCACGTGCACGTACGCGATTTCGGCCACGACGCTCTGCGAGTTGGCAAGCTTGTTCGGGCCGATGGCGTAGATGGCAGACAGCTGGCCCTGCACGACCTTGCCGCGCGTTGCCGTCGGCGAGCCCTGCACGTTGACCAGCATCGGCTGGCCGTCCTTGTAGCTCACTTCACCGGCGATGTTGGCGCCGAACGCCTGCGTGGAGAAGCTGGCGCCGGTCAGGTTGATGCCGCCGAAGTACTTCTGTTGGTACTGCATCGTCGGGAACAGCGAGATCAGCACGCTCGGGTTCTTGTCGCTGTACCGCAACTGGTACAGGCCGAACTCGGTGTCTTCAGCCACGCGGAAGCGCGTGCCAATACCCCACTGGCCGGCGTTGGTCGGCTTGATGTCGGGCCCGCGCGGGATATTGAAGCCCGGCCCGGCGATCAGGTATTCCGAGCCCGGCCCGACGATGTCGCTCGTGCTGAAGTAGCTGCCGGGCGGGAACAGCTGGTTCTCCTTGTAGACGAACTGGTAGTAGCCCATCAGGCTGAACGACGGATTGATCTGCCATTGCAAGGAGGCCTGGGGCACGGGCAGCAGGATGTCCTTCACCTCTGCGCCGGGCACGAACGACTTGGTGGCATCCACCGGCCCTTGCGCAGCAGCGATGTTCGGGAAGTACAGGCTTTCGCCCCACGCCACCACCTGGTTACCGATCTTGCCGCTCAGGCGGGTGTCGCCAATGCCGACCGCGCCGTATGCATACGCGTCGAGCAACTGTGCACGCTGGCCCTGGAAGTTGCGCGCATACGGGGTGAATTCGTCGAAGGCGCCGCTATGGTTGACGGTGCCGGGCGCGTTGTTGGCGTTTGTGCCGTGATACGCCGTGTCGTAGAAGGCGCTGCCGCGCACGAACAGGCCGTAGTCGCCGTGCTGCAGATTGCCTTCGCCAAGCAGCGAGGCGCGGTTGGCGATCAGGCTGCCGCGGTGGAAGTTGCGGTTGCCGTCGTCGCCGTTGATGTTCAGCGGCGAGAGCAGCGTATCGCTCGGCTTGCCCGTGCGCATCGCCACGCCGTAGTTGGCCGTGAACGAGTAGCTCAGCGATGTGTCGTTGCCCAGGTCGACAGTGTTGTCGGCCCATGCCGCGGTTGCGAACAGCGTCGCAAGCGCTGCAGCGATGACCGATGGGCGAAGCGTGCGCTGCTGCCGGGTCGGTCGGTTGTCGAGTTTGTCCTGCATCAGTCTCCTCCTATGTGGTCTGCACGGGGGCCTGCTACACGTGCCTGGCCTCTTGTGTTGGCAAGCGTAAGGAGCGGGGTATGCGCTCGAATCGTCAGAACGGACTAGTCCAGCAACATTCGGCAAATCGCGCCGCACGGTCATGTCCGCAGAGGCGCGAATGGGGCCGCGAAATGGCGCCGCGAATGGCGCCGCGAAATGGGGCACTGATGCGCTCACCGTCGCGCATCGGAATCAGGGAAAGCACCGGGTGTGCGGGCGTTCGGCCAACGCCAGGCGTTGGGGTCAGTGACCGCCGCCGGGTTGGGCCGTCGCTGCCGCGAGGAAGGCTGGGCGTTCGCCGCCGCCGTCGACCGTGAGGTTGGTGCCCGACACATAAGCCGCCTGCGGCGAGGCTAGGAACAGGCAGGCGTTGGCAATGTCAGCCGGGTCTGCCAGCCGTTCCAGCGGCACGGTGGAGCAGACACGCCGCAGCGCATCGGCATCGCCGTAGTGCCCTTGCTGTGCGGTCTCGGTCAGCACCAGTCCGGGGCTGACAGCCGCGACCCGCACGCGTGGCGCCCACTCCACCGCCAGCGAGCGCACTGCGTTCAGGATGCCGGCCTTGGCGGCGCCGTAGGCCGCCGTGCCGGGGGAGGGGCGCAGTGCGCTGACGCTGCCGATGAACAACTGCACGCCGCCGCTGGCCTGCTTCTGCATGACGGCGTTGGCACGCTGCGCCAGTTGCAGCGGTGCGACCAGGTTCAGCCGGATGACGGACTCCATCAGCCGGGGCGAGGCGTCAGCCACCAGCGAAAACGGCGAGCCGCCTGCGTTGTGGATCACGATGTCGAGCCCGCCGCTCTTGCTCACGATGGTCGAGAGCAGTGCGTCCATCTGGTCACCCTCACGGATGTCGGCGGTGATGAATTCCGCGCGGCGCGGCGCCCCCGGAGAAAGCGTTTGCGTGTCGTCGGGCGGGGTGCGCCCGCACGTGTAGACCGTGGCGCCGGCATTGAGAAACGCCTGTGCAATGGCGGCACCGATGCCGCGCGCGCCGCCGGTTACGAGCACGGTCTTGTCTTTGAAATCGAATCCCATCATGGCCTGTCTGGCGGTGTCGCCTGTGTTCTGTTGTGAGGTGGTGAGCGAAGAAGTCAGCGCCGATGGTAGGGAAAACCGGGCCCGCGCTCTTAGTCCGAAGAGACGATGCTGGTGGCCGGGGTGGGGAAGATGATCGTTGCCAGACAACCAGACACGGAGCCTCACCAATGTCAGCTTCACAATCGTCGATCACGCTGCCGGTTGGCCGCTACGTGACCACCGCCTCGGGCTTGCGGCTGCATAGCACGGAGTCCGGCAGCGGCGAGCCGGTGGTGTTCATCCACGGCAGCGGGCCGGGGGCGAGCGGGCACAGCAACTTCAAGCACAACGCGCCAGCGTTTGCGGCGGCCGGCTATCGGACCGTGGTGGTGGATCTGCCGGGCTACGGGCTGTCGTCCAAGCCCGATGACGTGGAATACACGCTCGACTTTTTCGTGACGGCATTGCGCGCGCAGCTGCAGGCACTGGAGGTTGGGCGCTGCGTGCTGGTGGGCAATTCGCTGGGCGGCGCGATTGCGCTGAAGTACGCCCTCGACTACCCCGAAGACGTGAGCCGCCTGGTCATGATGGCGCCCGGTGGCGTGGAAGAGCGCGAGACCTACTTCCAGATGGAAGGCATTCAGAAGATGGTGTCGCTCTTCACCGGCGGCCACATGAACCCCGACACCATGCGCCAGTTGCTGCAACTGCTGGTGTACGACACCAGCGTGGTGACCGATGCGCTGGTCGAAGAGCGCATGAACGTGTGCCGCGAACAGCCGCGCGAGGTGCTGGCAACGATGCGCGTGCCGAACTTGACTGCGCGCCTGGGCGAGGTGGCCTGCCCGGTGCTTGGCTTCTGGGGAACGGATGATCGATTCAACCCCGTGAGCGGCGCCATGAAGTTCCTCGAAGGCTGCAAGGAGGCGCGGTGTGTGCTGATCAACCGCTGCGGCCATTGGGTGATGGTCGAGCATCGCGACTATTTCAACCGCGAGTGCCTGGGCTTCCTGGCCGATACGGCAGAGGTGGTAGAGGCGGCGTAAAGCTGATCTGCAGGGCGGGTCCCTCGGCCTCACCGGCCTGTCGATATGTGATGCAAATTCGACTTGCCGCCGGCGGCCGCGCTACGGGGTATCGCTCCCAAGCGTTTGCGCCCGCAACGCGCCTGTAAATCTAGTCTGGTTGGACGATGTGGATGGGCGCTCCACTCTCTAACGTGAACACATCAGATCGGCAAGAGCCGGCGATCGCCAGACCAACCGACGGACTGGCGTTTTGTGGAAGGAGACGACAATGAAAGCAGGACTGTATGCAAGCTTTCTCTTGGGATTGGGCGCCATGACGGCGCTGGGGCTGGGCACGCAGGTCGAGCCGCCGACAGCGCCGCTATCGGTCAGCCAGCTTGGTGGTGCGTTGCAGCGCCTTCTGAGCATCGACGACGCATCGGCCGCCCCGGTAGCGGCATCCATGCCGTGCGATGACGCCTGCCGCCAGAACTACGGCGTGGCGGTGGTCGACGTTCTGAATCGGCTCCCGCGGCAGTAAGGGTCTTCAAGCGCCTTCCGCGCGCTGGCCGCGCGGCCCCGATCCAGCCCTCTTCTTTGGCCGGGCCGGCATCCTTGTGGGATCGGCCCGGCGCTTGCCTTCAGCTCGCCTGCGACGCGGTTTCCGTGTTGCCGCGGCGGGCGGTGTGAAGCGCCTCGGCGCGTTGCTTCACGTCACGCGCGACCTGATCGAACCCCTGCTTCACCCATGCACCGTGCTCGCGCATGATGGTGTCTGCGTTGAGCCCGAGAAACAGGTCCGTCGTGAAGTAGCGGCAGCGGTCCGCGCCGACGGCCTCGACGTACTGGTCGCGCCGTGCGGCGTCCTTGTTCTCATCCGTCGGGCGCTGCTCCCATGAGAGCAGCCGTTCCGGCTCATAGGCCACCAGGTATTCATTGACGGGAATGGTCTGGTCGGTGCCAGGAATGCGCACCTGCATGTACACCATGTCGCCCAGTTTGCCGGTGGTCTTCAAGCCGGGGCAGAAGGTGTTCCATTCTGCGTAGCGCTCGAAGTCGGTCAGCACCTCCCACACCAGCGATGCCGGTGCGTTGATGTCGACCTGAATCGACGTGACGAGATTCTCTGCCTTTGCCATGTGCTCCTCCATGAAGGGGCGTGGTTGGAAAAATAGGAAAGGGCGCTCGAGGGCGCCCCGTTGGTTCAACTCGTGTTCAGCCCATCACCACCACACTCGATAGCAGCATCTTCACCAGCACGGCCTGCCGCGTGGCACCCGTCTTGGAAAAGATGCCGCGCAGGTGGGCGCGTGCCGTGTTCTTCTTGATGCCAAGGCGCGTGGCGGCTTCGTCCAGCGTCAAGCCATCCACCATCAGCAGGGCCAGTTCGATTTCCGTGGGTGTGAGGTGGAACAGCTTGCGCAGGTTGGCGTGCGTGTTGCGCGGCGAGCCCGCCGGGTCGCGAATGAACACGGCCACAGCCGGCCGGCGCGCCTTGTCTTCGGCGCGGTAGCTGAGCGGGATGGGGCGCACCAGCACGCTCAGCGGCGTAGACACCTCGGGCCGCGTCAGTGTGGTGACTTCGCTGCGCGTGTTGGCCGTGGCCTGGGCTTCGACCGCGCCTTCCAGAATCTTGCGGAACTTGCGGTTCTCGATCGGGCAGTGCGCGTGCAGCGTGCCGTCGCTCAACTGCAGGCCATCGCGCGCGGCCAGCAGGCGGTTGGCCATGTCGTTGGTCCTCATCACCTTGCCGCGCTCGTCCAGGATCACGGTGCCCACCAGCAGGCGGTCGACCGCGCCTTCGTACAGCGTGCGTTCCGATTCAAGCACGTCGAGCCGCGCATGCAGATCGACTGCGCGCTTCAGGTGGGGCAGCAGCCCGCCCAGCAGTGTCTTGTCGGTATCGCCAAAGTCCTGCCCGCCGTGGTTGCGGCTGACGAACAGCGCGCATTCCACGCCGTTGGGTGTGACGAGGTTGACGGCGAGGATGTAGCGCAGGTCCAGCGGTTGCAGGTATTGCACGTAGAACGGGTGCGCCAGCCAGCCGGCCTGCCCGAATAGTTCGTCGGCGCTGAACAGCCGGTCGGGGTGCAGGTCCAGGAAGGGGCACAGGGCGTAGTACTGCTCGCTGTACGAGGGCTCGCCCGGCAGCAGCGGGCCGTAGTGCGAGGCGTTGACGATCAGTCCGGGCCGGCAGGTGGCGGGGTGGCGTAGCACCAGGGTCACAAAGGCCGCGCCCAGCCGCTGGCGCACGCTTTCGAGAAAGCCCGCCCAGGGCACCGTCTCGGTCGGCCCCTGATAGAGCAGATCGAGCAGGGCGCTCAATTCGCTGGCCGGCAACGGGTCTGGCAACTTCATGACGGTTCCTCGCGTCGCGACAACGGAAAAAGGCGGCACGGGCCGCCTTTCCCATCGTACGGATCGAGGCTGAGGCCTCATCGTCCGTTTGCAGTAGATGCGGATTCCCGCAGCCAGGCGACGATGCGCTCCGCCGCTTGTTCCGCCGTTTCCGCAGTGGTGTCGATGCGCAGTTCCGGTTGCTCGGGCGGTTCGTACGGCGAGTCGATGCCCGTGAAGTTCTTCAGTTCACCGCGGCGCGCCTTGCGATAGAGCCCCTTGGGGTCGCGTTCTTCCGCCACCGCCAGCGGGGTATCGACAAAGACTTCGATGAACTCGCCTTCGCTCACCAGCGCCCGTGCCATCTCGCGCTCCGAACGGAACGGCGAAATGAACGACACCAGCACGATCAACCCCGCATCCAGCATCAGCCGCGACACTTCGGCCACACGGCGGATGTTTTCCACACGGTCGGCCTCGGAGAAGCCCAGGTCCTTGTTCAGGCCGTGCCGCACGTTGTCGCCATCCAGTAGATAGGTGTGATGGCCGAGCGCGTGCAGGCGCTTTTCCACTAGGTTGGCGACGGTGGATTTGCCCGCCCCCGAGAGCCCCGTGAACCACACGATGCGCGGCACCTGATGCTTGAGCGCGGCGTGCGCGTGGCGGTCCACGTCGATGGCCTGCCAGTGCACGTTCTGCGCGCGGCGCAGGGCAAAGTGCAGCATGCCGGCGCCCACCGTGTTGTTGGTCAGGCGGTCGATCATGATGAAGCCGCCCAGGTCACGGTTCTTCGCATACGACTCGAACACCGCCGGCTGATCCAGGTGCAGGTTGCACACCCCGATCTCGTTCAGCTCCAGCGTGCGCGCGGCCAGGTGCTCCAGCGTGTTGACGTTGACCTTGTACTTGGGCTGCGCCACCGTCACGCCCACCGTGCGCGTGCCGAGCTTGAGCAGGTAGGGGCGGCCGGGCAGCATGGCCTCTTCGTTCATCCACACCAGCGTGGCTTCGAACTGATCGGCCACGGCGGGTGGGTCTTCCGCGCAGGCGAGCACGTCGCCCCGGCTGACGTCGATCTCGTCTTCCAGCGTGAGCGTGACTGCCTGGCCGCGCACTGCATGAGCGGTGTCGCCGTTGGCCCCGATGATGCCGGCCACGCGGCTCTCGCGGCCCGACGGCAGCGAGCGCAGCCGGTCGCCCACGCGCACTTCACCGGCGCTGATGGTGCCGGTAAAGCCGCGGAAATCCAGGTTCGGGCGGTTGACCCACTGCACCGGCAGGCGGAACGACGCGTCCTGCGTGGGCGCACTGTCGATCGGAACGTTCTCCAGGTGCGCCATCAGCGTGGGGCCCTGGTACCACGGCGTGTTGGCGCTGGGCTCGGTGATGTTGTCACCGCGCAGTGCCGACATCGGGATGCAGACGATGTCCGTCAGGCCGATCTGCTGCGCGAAGTCGCGGTATTCGCGTTCGATGGCGTCGTACACGTCGCGCGAGTAGTCGACCATGTCCAGCTTGTTGACGGCCACCACCACGCGGCGGATACCCAGCGTGGAGACCAGATAGCTATGGCGGCGCGTCTGCGTCTGCACGCCGCGGCGCGCATCCACCAGCAGCACGGCCAAATCGGCGGTCGACGCACCCGTCACCATGTTGCGGGTGTACTGCTCGTGCCCCGGGGTGTCTGCCACGATGAACTTGCGCTTGTCGGTGGCAAAGAACCGGTAGGCCACGTCGATGGTGATGCCTTGCTCTCGCTCGGCGGCCAGGCCATCCACCAGCAGCGCGAAGTCGAGCTGGTCGCCCTGCGTGCCCATGCGCTTCGAGTCGGCTTCCAACTGCGCGAGCTGGTCTTCGAACAGCATCTTCGACTCATACAGCAGCCGGCCGATCAGCGTGCTCTTGCCGTCGTCCACGCTGCCGCAGGTGATGAAGCGCAGCAGCCCCTTGTTCTTCTGGGCGTGCAGATACTGTGCGACGTCGTGTTGCGCGTCATTGTGTTGCGCCACCGATTGTGTCAATCCGGGCGCGGCATCCAGTAGCGTTTCCATCAGAAATAGCCCTCCTGCTTCTTCTTTTCCATCGATCCGGCCGAGTCGCTGTCGATCAGTCGGCCTTGTCGTTCAGACGTGGTGGCCAGCAGCATCTCGCGGATGATTCCGTCCAGCGTGTCGGCCTCGCTCTCGATTGCGCCGGTCAGCGGGTAGCAGCCCAGCGTGCGGAATCGGACATTGCGCATGACGGGCTTCTCGCCGGGGCGCAGGGGCAGGCGGTCGTCATCGACCATCACCATCACGCCGTCGCGCTCCACCACGGGGCGCTCCTTGGCGAAATACAGCGGCACGATGGGGATGTTGTTCAGGTAGATGTATTGCCAGATGTCGAGCTCGGTCCAGTTCGACAGCGGGAACACCCGCAGGCTTTCGCCCTTGCGCTTGCGGGCGTTGTACTGGCGCCAGAGTTCGGGGCGCTGCATCTTCGGGTCCCAGCGGTGCTGCGCCGTGCGCACGGAGAACACGCGCTCCTTGGCGCGCGATTTCTCTTCGTCGCGCCGGGCGCCGCCAAAGGCTGCGTCAAAGCCGTAGTGGTCCAGCGCCTGCTTGAGCCCTTGTGTCTTCCAGATGTCGGTATGCACGGCCGAACCATGCTCGTGCGGGCTGATGTTGCGTGCGAGCCCGTCGGGGTTGATGTGCACGCGCAGGTCCAGGCCGAGCCGCTCGGCGGTCTGATCGCGGAACGTGATCATCTCGCGGAACTTCCACGTCGTATCGACATGCAGCAGCGGGAACGGCGGCTTGGCCGGGTGGAAGGCTTTCATGGCCAGGTGCAGCATCACCGCGCTGTCCTTGCCGATGGAATAGAGCATGACGGGGTTTTCGCACTCCGCCACCACTTCCCGCATGATGTGGATGCTCTCCGCCTCCAGTTGCTCCAGGTGGGTCAACATCGAAGTCTCCTCTTCGCTTGCCGGCTCCCTTTGCGGACATCGCGGATATCGCTGATGCCGCGGGTGCCTGGCATGGTGAAAAGGTAGCGATCCGGGGTGCTGCACAACTTCGTCCGGGCGGACTAAGAAATGGCCGGCGGTGCTGCGCGTTTTCTAGTCCAGGTGGAGGAGGTAGCCGCAGGGATGCGCTTGGTACCGTTGCTTCGACGCGCTGACAGGGCCTGCCTGTTGCGCACACCGACAACGGGAGCAAGCACATGGCGATTTCTGCCGAAGAGCAGTTGTTGAGCGGCCAGACCTGGGCCGAGTTCTGCGATGTACTCAAGCGCAGCGGGCAGCAGATCCTGCGCACGGAGGCGCCCGCCGATGCGCTCACGCGCACCGAGGGCTACCGCTATCTGAGCCGGCTGCTGCGCATTGCGCTGGAGATGCACGTGGAGTTTGCCGACGCGGCGTTCCCCGGCTTCTTCTCGCCGTCGCACGAAACCGCCAAGATCGGCGCGGACAACCCCGACAACCTCTATCGCTATGCCCGCCTGGACGGCAACGCCACCTACCGCATTCGCGGCCGACGCGGCACGGTGGCGTACCTCAGCTTCGGCACGCAGAAGGGCGGCTACGAAACCGACGGCCGCATGATCCAGACCGGCTTTATCGACAGCAACAAGCTGACGGTAGCGCCGGACGGCAGCTTCGAACTCATCCTCAGTGCGCAACCGCATGACGGCAACTGGGTGCGCATGGAGCCGGCCACCAATGCGCTGGTGGTGCGGCAGACCTTCCTCGACCGCAAAGCCGAAATGCCGGCCGAGCTGCAGATCGAGCGCATTGGCGCCGTCGACACGCCCGCGCCCTTGAGCGCGGAACGCCTGCACGGCGGCCTGCTGCGTGCAGCCGGGTTTGTGGAGAACACCGCACGCATCTTTGCCGACTGGGCACAGGGCTACGGTACCCACGTCAACGGCCTGCCGCCGGCAGACCAGGCGGTGTGCCAGGCCGCAGGCGGCGACCCGAACATCTTCTACTACCACTCGCAGTGGGCGCTGGAAGACGACGAGGCGCTCGTGGTTGAAGTGGACCGCGTGCCCGAGTGCGAATTCTGGAACTTCCAGATCAACAACTACTGGATGGAGTCGCTCGACTACCGCTACCACGACATCTGCCTGAACAAGCACCGCGGGCAGCTGGATGCCAACGGCGGTATCACCGTCATCCTCAGCGCGCGCGATCCTGGCTTGCCAAACTGGCTGGAGACTGCCGGGCACCGCAACGGCACGATGTGCTGGCGCTGGGTGGGGGCGGGGCAACTGGCGCAGTCGGCGCATCCGCGCACGCGTGTGGTCAAGCTCGACGCATTGAAGGCGCAGAAGACGCTGAAGGAGGTTGCATGACGGTCGTACTGGAGCACACCGCCATGCTCGACGTGGACAGCCTCCTGGCGCAGGCCAGCGAGCAGACGGGCGGCTTGACGGATTTCGGCCCCGGCAACTATCGCGAAGCGCTGCATGTGCTGTTCGACGCGCTGGCGCGCGAGGCCAATCTGTCTGCGCAGGGCGTGCGCCTGCTGCACGGCAAGCTGCTGGCGCAACTGGTGAACCGGCTCGTCATCCAGGAATACTGCCGGTGCCATCCGGAGATCCTGCAGGAGCGGATTGAAGACCCGCTCGTGATCGTCGGGCTGCCGCGCACCGGCACCACGCTGCTCCAGCGCATGCTGGCCACCGACGCGCGGTTCCATTCGGCGGCATGGTGGGAAACGCGCTATCCGGCACCGTTGCCGGGCGAGGGCGTGCGCGATGCCGGCCAGCGCATTGCGCGCGCGAAGGAAGAAGTTGCGCAGATGATCCAATTCATCCCCGACATTCTGGCCATCCACCCGCTCGACGCCATGCAGGCCGACGAGGAATTCATGCTGATGGAGCACTCGTTCATGTGTGCCATGGATTCGTACGTGAACGTGCCGACGTACACGGCGTGGCGCGAGCGGCAGGACCAGACGCCCGTCTATGCGTATCTGAAGACCATGCTGCAGTTCCTGCAGTGGCAGAAGCGCCTGCGCGGCGAGCCGCCGGCGCAACGCTGGGTGCTGAAGACCCCGCAGCACCTGCATGCGGTCGAGGTGCTCTTCCAGGCCTTTCCCGGCGCGCAGGTGGTGCTGACCCATCGCGACCCGACGCAGACCATTCCGTCGATGGCCAGCATGGCCCACACGCTGTGGAAGCTGTATGCCGACGCGCCGGAGGCAGAGGCAGTCGGCCGGCAGTGGAGCGGCCAGTTGCAGCGCGCAACGGCGCATGCGATGGCCGTGCGCGACCGCATGCCTGCCGATCGCTTCCTCGATGTGCGGTTTGAAGACACGGTGCGCGATCCGTTTGGCGTGGTGGAGTCTGTGTACCGCTTTGCCGGCATGCCGCTGACCGATACCGCCCGCGCCGGCATGCAGGCGTGGATGGATGGCAACCCGCGTAACCAGCGTGCGGCGCATGCCTACGCCCCCGAGCAGTTCGGGCTCAGCCAGGCGCAGATCGAACGCGACTTTGCCGCCTACCGCGCGCGGCACGTGAACCCAGCCTAAATAGACGAAGACAAAGCGCACCGCGCACCCAAGGAGACAACACCATGCTGTTGAAAGACAAGGTCGTCATCGTGTCGGGCATCGGCCCCGGCCTGGGCGTGAAGCTGGCCGTGGAGGCTGCCCGAGAAGGCGCCCGCGCCGTTGCCATTGCCGCCCGCACGCAAGCCAAGCTGGACGACGCACAAGCCCGCATCGACGCATTGGGCGTCGATTGCGAAGTGCTGAAAGTGCCGGCCGACATCACCAACCGTGCGCAGTGCCGCGAACTGGCGGCAGAAGTCATGCGCAGGTACGGCCGCATCGACGCGCTGGTCAACAGCGCCTATCAGCATGGCAACTTTCCCGAAGCAGTGGAAGAGGCGGACCTGGATGTCTGGCGCGACGTGTTCGAGACCAACGTGTTCGGCACCATGACCCTGACGCAGGAAGTGGCGGCGCTGATGAAGCCGCAGGGCCACGGCGCCATCGTGATGATCAACACCATGGCCACGCGCAAGCCGATGCCGGGCGAATCGGGCTATGCCGCCTCCAAGGGGGCACTGACGGTGGCGGTCAAGTACCTCGCGCGCGAGCTGGGCAAGTACGGCATCCGCGCCAACAGCGTCTTCATGGGCTGGATGTGGGGTGCGCCGGTGCAGGGCTATGTGCAATGGGCTGCGGCAGAACAGGGCGTGAGCGAGGAACAGATCGTCGCGCCGATCCACTCGCAGATCGCCCTGGGCCGCATGCCGACCGACGATGACTGCGCCCGCGCCGCGCTGTTCCTGGTGTCGGACTACGCACGTGCCATCAGCGGGGCCTCGCTCGACGCCAACGGCGGCGACTTCATGCCTTGACGCCAATGCCCGGAGCCTCGCAATGACCCGCTACTTTGCCTTCAATGGCGATGCCGACGGCCTGTGCGCGCTGCAGCAGCTTCGCCTGGCGCAACCGTGTGAGGCCACGCTCATCACCGGCATCAAGCGCGATATCCGTCTGCTGGAGCGCATCGATGCGCAAGCCGGCGACGTGGTGACCGCGCTCGACATTTCGCTCGACCAGAATCGCGCGGGCTTGCTGCGTCTGCTGCAGGCCGGCGTGGAGGTGGAGTACTTCGACCACCATCACGCCGGCGAGCTGCCTGCGCATGCGGGGTTGCGCGCCCACATCGACGAAGATGCCAGCGTCTGCACCAGCATCCTGGTGGACCGTCACCTGGACGGGCGCCATCATCGCTGGGCCATCGCCGCGGCTTTTGGCGACAACCTGGGCGGCGTGGCGCGTGCCATGGCAGAGCAGGCGGGCCTGGGCGCGCAGGACACCGCCACGCTGGAGCAGCTCGGCACCTGCCTCAATTACAACGCGTATGGCGAGTGCCTGGACGATCTGCATTTCGACCCGGCCGCGCTGGCGCAGTACATGCTGCCTTTTGAAGACCCGCTGGCCTTTGCGGCGCAGAGCGCGGCCTATCGGGTGCTGTGTGCCGGCTATGAGGACGACATGGCCCGCGCGCGATCCATCGGGCCGGTGCACGAGTGCGCCGGTGCCACCGTGCTGGTCCTTCCGGATGCGCCGTGGGCACGCCGCGCGATCGGCGTGCTGGGCAATGAACTGGCACGCACGCGCCCGGCGGATGCCATCGGTTTGCTATCGCCGAAGAGCAGCGGCGGCTATGCCGTCAGCGTGCGGGTGCCGGCAACGAGCCTCACCGGTGCTGCCGACTTCTGCCGCGGCTTTGCCACTGGCGGCGGGCGTCGCCTTGCGGGTGGCATCAACCACTTGCCGGATGCCGACATGGAACGCTTTATCGGCAGCTTCTCTCACTGCTTCGGCAGGCCGTAGCCCGCTCGCGCGAATACTCCCCCCACCCCCCCTCGCTCCCCCACGCGATCGTAGTCTGCTTGGACGATGCCGATGGACGGTCGCCCCCCTAACGTGGGCGTTGGCTTGGCAACGTGATCTCCAGCCATTCGAGCGCGGGGCACTGCGTGTCCCGCGTTCACTTTTCTTCAGGCATCTCCGGAGGCAACAAGCCAACGCCCGGGCCCAACAGCCATTGAGCCTGACCGATGTCCAAATCAAGAGAGGGGGAGTCAATGCAAGTCACTGGTCAACGTTTGCTGCACGCGCTGCGTCGCGTTGGCGGCACGCTAGCCTGCTGCGCCGTGCTCAGCGGCACACTGGGCGGTTGCAACATGGACAACGATCCGCCGACCCAGCAGTCGATCCGGCACGTGTTCGTGCTGACGATGGAGAACAAGAACTACAACGACACCTTCGGCACCAGCACGCAGGATCCTGACCTGCAAGCCATGGCCAAGCAGGGCGCATTGCTGACCCAGTACTTCGGCACCGGTCACGTGAGCCTGGACAACTACATCGCGATGATGAGCGGCCAGCCCTCGACCAAGGAAACCGAGAGTGACTGCAACCTCGGCTTCAATGATGTGGTGGCAGACGGCTGGGACGCCGGCAACCCCAAGGTGCTCAAGGCCAAGGGCGGCATGGGCTGCGTGTATCCGAACACCGTGAAGACGTTCGTGAATCAGCTGGACGATCTGAAGCTGACCTGGAAGGGCTACATGGGCGACATGGGCAACGACCCGACCCGTGAGTCCGCCACCTGCGGGCATCCAAAGATCGGCGCGATCGACAACACGCAGTCGGCACAGGCCCCCACGGCCGACGTGCCGAAGGGTGACCAGTACGCGACCCGCCACAACCCGTTCATGTACTTCCACGCGATCATCGACGACCAGGCCTACTGCGACAACCACGTCGTCAACCTGGACGCGAACCTGCAGAAAGACCTGCAGTCGATCGACACCACGCCGAACTTCGTGTTCATCACGCCCAACCTGTGCGATGACGGCCACGATGGTGACGGCACCGGCGCCAAGCCGTGCGTCAACGGCGACAAGGGCGGCCTGACCTCGATCAACGCGTTCCTGAAGAAGTGGGTGCCGATCATCCAGGCATCGCCGGCGTATCAGAAGGACGGCCTGATCATCATCAACTTCGACGAATCGGCCGACATTGTGCCGGCAGGCAAGACCACCGTGAACGGTGTGACGACGATCACGGTGAACTTGCCCGGCGATGCGTGCTGCGGCCAGCAGGTCGGCCCGAACGTGGTGCGCCCGGACGACGTGATCCTGCAGGTCTCGCCGACGCTGCAGTACAAGCTGCACTACGTGGGCGTGGGTGGGGACCGCACCGGCGCGGTTATGCTGTCGCGCTTCATCAAGCCCGGCACGGTCAGCAATACGCCGTACAACCATTACTCGATGCTGCGGAGCCTGGAAGACATCTTCCAGACCAACGGGTACCTGGGCTACGCCGACGACAAGAACCTGACGACGTTCGGCAGCGACATCTTTACCAATCTGCAGTGGTGATCAGCGCTTGGCAACAGGCACGAAGGGCCGTCGCCGTTGCGGCGGTTCTTCTTTGCCTGGGAGCCTGTGAGCGCCAACCGGAACGCCCGGCTGCACGGCTCTCCAACGAAGCGCAGGCCGAGATTGGGCGACTGGCATTTTTCGATGCGTCGCTCTCGGCTTCGGGCCGCATGTCATGCGCGACGTGCCATAGCCCTGAGCACGCCTACGGTCCGCCAAATGGGTTGGCTGTGCAGCTGGGCGGGCCGGAATTGACGGACCACGGCACGCGTGCGGTGCCGTCGCTGCGCTATCTGCGGCGCACCCCCATCTGGTTCAAGACCTTCACATCGAACGCGCGCGAACGCCTGACCGAGACCGACAATGTGCCGGTGGGCGGCTTCACCTGGGATGGCCGCTTCAACACGCTAGCGGAGCAGGCCGCCGCGCCGCTGCTGACCGCCAATGAAATGGCCAACACCAGTGTGGGTGCCGTGGTGGAGCGGCTTGCCAGGAGCCCATACGCCGCGCGCTTCCAGGCGGTGTTCGGGCAGGATATCTTTGCCCGCCCTGATGCGGCCTTCGCTGCGCTGGGGCAAGCGTTGCAACGCTTCCAGCTCGACGATCCAAGCTTCCAGCCCTATAGCAGCAAGTTCGATCACTACCTGGACGGCAAGGTGCAGCTGACCGCGCAGGAGCAGCGCGGCCTGAAGCTGTTCAAGGACCGGGACGGCGGCAATTGCGCCGCATGCCATACCGTGGAGCCGGGCGCCAATGGCGCACATCCGCTGCTGACCGATTTCAGCTTCGCGGCTATCGGTGTGCCGCGCAACCCCGAGATTCCGGCCAACGCTGATCCGGCCTACTACGACATGGGTCTATGCGGCCCGGTACGCTCCGACCAGAAAGCCGAGCGGGCCTACTGCGGCCTGTTCAAGACACCCACGCTGCGCAACGTCGCTACGCGCGGCGCGTTCTTCCACAACGGGCGTTTCCACACGCTGGAAGACGCGCTGCGCTTTTATGTGGAGCGCGATACCGCGCCGCAGAAGTGGTATCCGCATCCGGGCAGCAAGCAGGCGTTTGACGATCTGCCCGAGGCGTTGCAGGACAACGTCGACCACATCAACGCGCCGTTCACGCATCGCAAGGGTGACCGGCCTGTGTGGTCGCAAGCCGAGATCCGCGATGTGGTCGCGTTTCTCAAGACGCTGAACGACGGCGATCTACCTGCAGGCGTAACGGTGCTGGCGTCACCCGGTCGCGCGCGATAGCGCTGCTGGCACGTTGTGGCCGTAGCAGCGTTCCTCGACGCGCTCAACCATGCGCCAGCCGTGCGCCCCGCGTTTGAACCGGTCGACATACCACAGGCCAAGAAACATCACCTGGGTACGGCCATCCTCCAGCACGACTTCCATCGGGTTGAAGCAGATCGTGCGTGCGCGGGCAGCGTCGCCATCGAGTCGCACCGACACGTTGCCGACCATGTGCTGCGTGTTCGGAAACGCTGGCAATACCGAGCGCAACCACGCCTTGACTTCCGGATAGCGGCCATCGACGCCGCCCATGGCTCGGTAGTCGATGTAGGCATCGGGCGTGAAGATCGCGTCGAGCGCATCGAAATCTCTGGAGTCGATCGCCGTCGCGTAGTCGACGATGAGTTCGCGGATGTTGTGATGATCTGACAGCGTTTGCAGGTCGTATTTGGCGGCTTGGGTCATGCGGATCGAACAATGGAAGGCAGCTGTGTGTGCCGCTGCTGTGAGAGGGAAATGGAGCGCTGTGCCAGTGCGTTGATCTCACGTTGTGCCGGCGGCTGCATGGAGCGTAAACCCGCTCGGCGCTTGGGAATACGTCGGGTCGGACTAAGGTGTTCCCCGGGGCGCGTGCTCGCCAACGGTGAGGCTATAGTGGCCCGGCCCACGAGCACGGAGACCTAAGGATGTCGAACGATGCTGTTGAGATTGCCAACCTGTTGTATCGCTATGCGGAGTTGCTCGACAGCGGCGACCTCGAAGGCGTGGCTGCGCTGTTCCGCCATGCGCGCATGAAGGTCGCCGACGGCGACACGACGATCGACGCGGCCGAACTACTGCGCGTCTTCCGCACACGCGTGAAGCTGTACCCGTGTGGCACACCGCGCACGAAGCACGTTGTCACGAATCCGATCATCGAGATTGACATCGCAGCGCATCGCGCGACCGCGCGCTCGTACTACACGGTGCTGCAGGCCACCGACGCGCTGGCACTCCAACCCATCGCCGCCGGGCGCTATCACGACGCATTCGAATGCGTTGAGGGCGTCTGGCGCTTTTCGTTCCGCGACTATTCGATGTTTGATGCGGTCGGCAACCTGAGCGGCCATCTGAACGCACAGGCCGCAGCGCACGCATGACGCGTGCGACACCTTTTCCCTTTCAACCCGGAGCAGACAGACGATGAAACGCCTCGAAGGCAAGGTCGCATTGATTACCGGTGGCGCACGCGGGCAAGGCGCAGCGGAGGCGCACAGGTTTGTCGAGGAGGGGGCGCGGGTTGTCATCGCCGATGTGCTCGATGCCGACGGTGAGCGCGTGGCAGCCGAGCTTGGCGATGCCGCGATGTTCCAGCATCTGGACGTCACGCAGCCTGACGCATGGAGCGCAGCCGTGCGTGCCGCGCAGGCGCGCTTCGGCAAGCTGGATGTGCTCGTCAACAATGCAGGCATCCTGATGCTCGCGCCGCTCGAGTCGTGCTCGCTGGATGACTATCGCAAGGTCATCGACGTGAATCAGGTCGGCTGCTGGCTGGGCATGAAATCCGTCCTGCCTGCGATGAAGGAAGCGGGCGGCGGGGCGATCGTGAACGTATCGTCAACGGCCGGCATGGAGGGGGTCGCGACCGGCACAGCATACGTGTCCAGCAAGTTCGCGGTGCGCGGCATGACGAAGGCAGCCGCGCTCGAACTCGGGCGCTACGGAATCCGCGTCAACTCGGTCCACCCGGGTGGGATCGATACCGTGATGGCGCGCCCGCCGGAGTTTGCCGACATCGATGCTTCCGGCGTCTATCGCCGCCTGCCGATCTCTCGCATCGGCCGCCCGGAAGAAGTGGCGAATCTGGTGCTGTTTCTCGCGTCGGATGAATCGAGCTACTGCACGGGCTCGGAGTTCATCGTTGACGGCGGGATGCTCGCAGGCTCCACGTTCGGCTGAAGCGTGGGCGCGGCGCGCTCACCAAAGCACGGCCTGTGCCCGCGTTGGTACATCTCCAACCATCGCGGGCACAGTGCTTTCAGCCCTGCTGAAAGCACTGGCTTGCGTCAGAGCGAGCTGATCAGTTGCGCGTTGTCGATGCGCAGTTCCGCGCCGTTGATGAAGCGCGATTCATCCGAGGCCAGGAAGAGCACCAGGTTGGCGACGTCCTTGGCATCGCACATGCGGGCCATGGGGTTGTGCTCGATGCCCAGCGCTGCAGGGTCGAGGTCAGGCACGAGTGCCTGCGTCATCGGCGTCCAGATGCCATCCGGGTGGATCGAGTTGCAGCGGATCCGGTAGCCGGCCTTCTTGCAGTGCGCGGCAACACTGCGCGTGAGCGCGGTGACGGCACCCTTGGAGCCGGTGTACGCAGCCATCATCGGTAGCCCGCCGAGCGCCGCCACGGAAGACATGTTGATGATGGTGCCGCCGCTCGGCCGGTGCTTCATGGTCGCCACGGCGAACTTGCAGCCGAGGAAGTAACCGTCACCGTTGGTCTGCATGACCTTGCGCCAGGTCTCGAGGGTGGTGTCCTCGATGGAGCCGAGCGGGCAGATGGCGGCATTGTTGACCAGCACGTCGAGGCCGCCAAACATTTCCACCGCAGTGGAGACGACGCGTTGCCAATCGTCGGGGCTGGCAATGTCGTGCCGGACAAAGCAGGCTGCGTCGCCAATCTCGCGGGCCACGGCCTGGCCGGCCTCTTCATTGATGTCCGTCAGCACCACGCGCGCGCCTTCGGCGGCGAGCAGCAGGGCGTCTGCCTTGCCGACGCCGCTGGCAGCACCGGTGATGATGGCGACCTTGTCTTTCACGCGATCCATACTTGCATTTCCTTATCGGGTTGAGGGCCGCGCCGGTGCCGACGGCAAGCGCTGGCGGCGCGGCACGATGTCAGACGGTGGCTGGCACCCGGCCAGCGCGAACGGCTTGCCAGGCAGCCTCCCCGTAGAGGTGACGAACGGCGCCGTCGAGCTCCGGGTTCTTGCGCAGCTCATTGCCGCCATCCACGGCAAAGCTCTGGCCGGTGACCCATGCCGATTCGGGGCCGGCGAGGTAGCGCACAGCTTCGGCGATGTCTTCTGGTTTGCCGAGACGGCCGAGTGGCATCTGCTCCAGAAACGCGTCTCGCATGGCCGGATCGTCGAACATGGGTGCGGTGGCGTCGGTCTGGGTGAGCCCCGGGCGCACCGCGTTGACGCGAATGCCGGCGGACGACAGTTCCTCGGCGGCCGCACGCACCAACCCTTCGAGACCGGCCTTGGACGTGCAATAGGCCGACAGCCACTTGAAGTTCAGCCGGGCCGCGCTGGACGAGATGCAGACGATCGAGCCGCCGCCGCTTCTTGCCATGAGCGGAGCGGCGTGGCGGATGGCGGTGAACGTGCTGACGATGTTCAGTTCGAGCTCGGCGCGGAAGCTGTCTTCGTCATGCATCAGGAACGGGCGGAAGCCTCCGCCGCCCACCGTCGGCACAACAATGTCCAGCCGATTGTGCAGCGACCATGCCAGCTTCAACGCGGCCTGCACATCGCCGGAGCGGCCTGCGTCGCCCGCAAAGAGGTGGACGTCGGCATCGGGCACCTGGGCGCGCAGTTGCTTGCAAGTCTGCTCCAGCGCGTCGCGCCTGCGGCCCATCAGCAGGACGGTCGCGCCGTCACGCAGCAGTGCTGCTGCACTGGCGGCCCCGATGCCGCCGGCGCCGCCCGTGATGAGCGCTGTCTTGCCTTCGAGTGAACGCTTCGCGTGCATGGCTCACCCCTTCAGCGGCAGATCCTGGGCCCAGTCGAGCAGGAGTGTCCTGCGCGAAAAGAGCCACTTGCCGTCCTGGAACACGAGGTTGTCCTGGTAGCGAATGCCCCAGTCCAGCTTGTGTTCGACACCATCACGCGCGTAGATGTGGTTGGCAACGCAATACGTTTCCGCATTGGCCGCCGCGCCTTCCACTTCCACCAGCTGGTTATGCACGTGATGCTGCGTCGCGCGGTACTGCTCGATCTGCCGCATGCCGGCCACGATCGCTTCGCGGCCGGGCATGGTGAAACCCGGGCCTTCCACGACGGCATCTTCGGTAAAGAGGCCGGCGAGCTGCACCCAGTCGCGGCGGTCCACCGATTGGGCGTACCGGCAGGCAAGGGCGCGAATTTCCTGATGCGGGGTTGATGCGGACATGACGTTTCTCCGGTCTTGGCGTGTCAACACGGGGGCGGTCATGCCGCTGCCGGGTATTGGCTGACGATCTCGTTCACGGTGCGCTGGATATCACCGCGCCGATAGCCGAGTCGGGCAGTTTCGGCCGCGTCCGGTTCATAGGCAACCGTGTTGCCGCGCCCGGTGTAGATGGCCAGGTCTGGCAGCAGCGGGTGCTCCTGGTCGAGCGACGGCACGTCGCGGTCATTGCCGGCGGCGCGGAAGAAGGCGCGGAAATACTCGGCAAAGCTCAGGTTCTCATCGCCGACCAGATAGGCCTTGCCGGACTCGCCGCCCAGCAGCGCACCCGAGATGGCTTCGGACAGCGATTGCGTAGAGATGAAGTTGCTGCCACCGGCCGGACCGAACACCGGGATCGGGCCCAGCATGCCCTGCGCGTAGCGGGTGTAGGCCTCGAACATCGGCACGGCCAGGCCGGGCACGCTGCCCACCACGAAGGGGGCGTTGACGCTGCACACATGGAAGTCGGGCGTTGCGAGTGTACGCACACGCTCGTCGGCCAGGTGGCGCGAGCGCACGTACGGGCTGGTCTCGATCAACTCCGGCGCGACTTGGCTGTAGAAGCTGCCGACCAGCACGGCGCGGCGCACGCCTGCGTCACGTGCGAGGGCAAAGAACTTGGGCACGGCTTCACTGTTTGCCCGCTCCCAGTGGGCGGCCTGCGCAGCGGCATCGGCACCCGGCGGCACGTGGCGGATGTCATTGCCTGCGGCAAAGACCAGGGCGTCGAATCGCGCGAGATCGTCTTTGGTGAACGTCTCGGCGATGTAGTCGCCCTGCATGAAATCGAGATCGGCGAGTGCGCTGCCGGGCGCGGGCGCCTTGCGCCCGGCAATGGTGACCGTGTGACCCTGCGCGCGCAGCAAAAGGGCAGCGTGCCCGCCAATGAGGCCGGTGCCACCGACGACGAGAATCTTCATCTTGTCTCCTGTTGATCGATTGATATGGGCAGCGTGCTCTCAGGCGCGCGGTGCCTTGACGACGTACTGGCTGGTGGGCACGACGTCGATCTTGTCGAAGTCGATGAAGCGGTTGCAGCTGTCCATCATGCTGGCCAGGTTCTGCTGGAACTTTGCCTCGTCGCCCACGGCATCGAAGAAGGCCTGCGGGTCGGTCATGGCCGCGGCGGGGAAGCACTCCTCGACGACTGCGTCGATGAGGGGAGCGCCCAGCGTCAACGGGCGGACCACCACGTTCTGCACGTAGAGGAAGTTGTCTTGCGTGTCGATGGCGACGCGGGTGTGATGGTTGTGCCAGACATCGAGCCACGCTTCCGGCGTGAGGCGGGGTGGGCGGCGCAGAAACGCCAACTGGGAGAACCCGGCCGTGCGCTGGCCCGGTTCCGCCGGAAAGCGGGTGTTACGGATGGGCTGCGACTCGGTCACCAGGTAGGCCGCCATGCGCTCCACGGCGGATTCGATCAGGTCATCAAACGGCTGACGGAACATCTTGTTGGCACTGTCCATCCAGACGCTGATCAGGCCGTCCATCTGCGGGCGCGTGTTGACCTGGCGCAGGCCTTCAGCGGGCTGCACAGCGGCATCGGCCAGGTTGACCTGAACGCCGCGCGCGCCAAGCGCCAGCAGTTTGTCGGCAATCTCGCCGCGCAGGCGACGATCCAGCGCTTCGGCATCGGCGTGGTTGCCGGTCTTGCCGCGCCAGATCACGTAGAGGACTTTTTCCATGGTGTGTGCGAATCGGAAGGTGAGGGGGAGGGTGGGTCGGCACGTCGGAGGTGGTGCCGACTCGCTGGTGCGGCGCGCGCTGTCGGTTGTCAGCGGGCCGAGGTGAAGCGGTTGGCCGTCACGCGGAAATCCGCGGGGATCGGCGATGTGACGGCCTCGAATACGCGGTCGTATCCGGTGGAGAGGATCTGCCACTTGCCGTCGCGCTTGACGTATTCGTCGCGGTAATAGGCGGTGCCACGCAGGAGCCAGTTCTGCTCTTGCGAGATCACATAGTCTTCCAGGTACCAGAGGCCCGTGGCCCTGTCGCGGCTCGCGCCCACCAGTTCGATCTCGGGGTGGTGGCCCTGGTGCAGGGTGAGCAGCGGCGGATCGTCAAGCAGCTTGCGCAGCTCGGCGACAAATTCATCACGGCCGTTGAAGCGATATTTCCCGCTGTCGAGCCAGGTGGTGCAGTCCTCGGCAAGGCAGCTCGAGAGCAGTGGCCAATCGTGGCAGTCGACTGCGCGAAAGTACCGGTACTTCAACTGTCGGATGGCTTCGATTTCAAGCAGGTCTTGTAGTGCGTTGTCCATCGGGTCTCCTGGCATGGGTGGCCTAGCGTCATAGGCTCTGCAGGCATCTTGCGGGCAGCCCGATGCGTATTCATCGTCCACACGGACTATCGGCAATGGATGCGCCCGAACCCGTGCGAGAGGCCTTTTAGTCTGTTCAGACGATGGATGGGGCGGCCCGCTTGGCTAGCCTGTGCACGCTGTCGATGCAATTGCCCAAGTGAGGGGCGCGGCGGCTCGGCGGACCATTGGAGGCGAAGGCAATGCAAGGAAACGGTTTGGAAGCGCGTCTGCGCAAACTGGAGGATCTCGAGTCGATCCGCCAGCTCAAGGCGCGCTATCTCTCGTGCTGCGATGCGAAGGATGTCGAGGGTATGCGCGACTGCTTCGTCCCCGGCAAGGTCACGATCGACTACGGCGCGATCGGCGTGTTTGACCATCGGGACCAGCTCATCGAGGTGTTTCAGAAGCTTGGCGGTCACGACCATATCGTCGACATGCACCACGGCGTGAATCCGGAGATCTCCGTGGTGAACGACGACACCGCGTGCGGCACCTGGGGCTTGTATTTCCATCAGATCAACACGAAGGACAATACGCTGACGCAGCTCGGCGCCTACTACGAAGACGAGTACCTGCGCACGGAAGGCGGGTGGAAGATCAGCAAGACGCGCTGCGTGATCACGTCGACCCAGATGCTTCGCTTCACCGAAGGTACGCCGCTGGTGATGTTCGCCGGACGCAGCATGATCGCACCGTGACACGGAGGCCGCACTGCGCGTTGACGCCCGGTGCGGCACGCTGTTGCGCTTCCTTATCTGCCATGCACGTTCACTTGCAGAGTCACTTTCCCATCCGGCTGCATCGGCTGCTGCCCGCCTTCCCGTGGTTGGTCACGCAGACCAGCGGCCGCACCGTGATCCGGCGGCGCGGCTTCGAGCGCCTGCTTGTGCCGGGCCAGCAATTGATCCTCCAGCCGTTTGAAGCCGTTGAGGTGCTGCTCGATGGCGATTACGCACAGGCATCGGTGTGTACGTTTGAAGTACAGAGCGATGGGCTGGTGGACCTCCAGGAGGCGTCGCTCTATCAAGGCATCTCGCAGCGTGTTTTCTTGCAGCCGCAGCACACGTGGGACGCCAGCCATGTGTCCGAGCTGCTCGACGTGCCCGCGCTGAAGGTTCGCGCCAAGCTGTTTTCCCAGGGGTATGCCCTGACCGATATCTGCCGCACACAGCGGCTCATGCGGGCGCTGTTCGAGCTCACGCATGGCGGCAGTTCCGCTGCGGGGCTCAAGCCGCGTATCGGATGGCCGATGCACGGCGATCTCGAGACCGCGTTTCACGATCGGCTCGGCGTGTCGCTGACGGCGGCCAGACATCTGTCCACCAGTGTGTCGCGCAGCCGTATCGAAACGCTTGCCGTCTTTCCTCCGCCGGCTCGGCGCCAGCAACAGCCCGTCGCTTGCGATTGAGCCCCGTGCGGGCCGCACGGTGACACGCGCCCCGCGGATGTCGGGTGCCGCGCTACGGCTGCGGCACGCCAAGAAATCCGTGGCAGAACATCGGCGAAATCATCAGGCCGCCATCGAGATCATCTCGGCCGCTTTTTCCGCAATCATGATGATGGATGCGCTGGGGTCACCGGTCGAGATTCGCGGCATGACCGATCCATCGACGACCCTCAGCCCCTCGGTGCCGTGCACTTGCAGTCGGTCATTCACCACTGCGAGTTCGTCGTTGCCCATTTTGCAGGTGCCGACGGCCTCGTAATTGGGGTTGATGGTGTCGCGGAAGTAGGCGTCCAGCGAGGCGTCGTCCATGCAGTCCAGGCCCGGCATCACTTCCCGTCCACGGAAATCGTCGTAGGCGCGCTGGCTGAAGATGTCGCGTGCCATTTTCAACCCTCGCCTCAGTGCTTCGCGATCCCGCTCGTGCGCCAGATAGTTTGCGTTGATGAGCGGCGGCGTGGCAGGGTCCGCCGAGCGCAGTTTCAATTCTCCGCGGCTTTCCGGCCGGGTCAGGATGATCAGGTTGGATACGCCGTGCTCCGGAACGACACCCGTCAGAGTCGGCATGATGGGTATCAGGTAGAACTTGAGATCCAACTCGGAATGGCCGGCCGCGCCGGACCGAAGATAGGCGATTGCATCTGTACTGTTTCCGGCAATCGGGCCGCCCCGCTTGAACAAATAGCTGAGCCCCGCTTGTGCCATGGCCAGCGGGCTCGAAACGTACTTGTAATACGTGACTGCCTGTGGGCAGGCGATCTGGAGCTGCGTGCCGACATGGTCATGCAAGTTCTGCCCCACACCCTTGAGGTCGAGCAGCGGGGCGATTCCCACCGACTTCAAATGATTGGCATCGCCGATGCCCGACAGCATCAGCAATTGCGCCGATTGGAAAACGCCGCCACTTGAGATCACCTCGGCACTGGCGTAAGCGCGTTTGACAATGCCGTGCTGCACATACTCGACGCCGATGGCGCGCATGCCCTGAAACAGCAGACGGGTAACGTGCGCATGGGTCTCGATCTTCAAGTTCTTTCTGCGACGGGCGGGCCGCAAGTACGCGACCGCGGAGCTGATTCTGCGTCCCTTGAAAATGGTCCGATCCGACGGTCCGAAGCCCTCGGGCTTGGCGCCATTGTGATCGTCGCTGTAGGGGAAGCCGGCCTGCTGTGCTGCTTCCAACCATGCCGCCGCGGCCGGATTGTCGATGCACGCTTGCGTCACCCTCAGGGGGCCGCTGCCGCCATGGAACGCGTTTTCGCCATGCTCATTGCCTTCGGCACGCTTGAAATAGGGCAAGACCTCCGCATGGGACCACCCCTTGTTACCGAGGCGCGCCCACTCGTCGAATATTTCCGGTGCGCCGCGGCTATAGCACATGCCGTTGATCGAGCTGCTCCCGCCAAGGACCTTGCCGCGCAGATCATGCAGCACGCGGTTGTTCAAATGCTGCTGCGGCGCCGTTTCATACTTCCAGCTGAACATGCCCCCCTGCAGCATCGGAAGGAAGCCCCCGGGGATGTGAATGAGCGGGCTCTTGTCTTGTCCGCCTGCCTCAAGAAGCAGCACCTTGCGATATCGATCGGCAGAAAGGCGGTTGGCAAGCACGCAGCCCGCCGACCCTGCGCCTACGACGATGTAGTCATAGTCAGCTTGGATGGTCATGAGAGTTTTCTGTAGCACCTATAGACATCAGCCGTGTGCTGGATCGACTGGCGTACTCGGCTACAAAGGCCTGTAGACACGTCGTCATCAATCGATGAGACGGGCGCGAGTGTCGATACCCCGAGCTACCCGTGCCGGGATAGGTGCCGTTGAGACGCGAGGCGTCCAGCCACGTGCTGCGAAGGACTTCGTTAACGCATCATAAGTTGCGTTAACGGGATGCTATAGACGGGGCATGGTGATGTCAACCTAGGCGCAGAGCGGGTGGGGCCAGGAAGGTGATGACCGAGGTAGCGCGGTTGACGGACGAACCGGGCAGGACGGGCTTGCGAAGAAACGCGTGCGAACGCCGCGGACGGTGGACGTCGCGGGCGCGTTGCACCGATGTGAAGCCGCCCCTAGGGGAGCCGGTAGACCCCGTGTTCGTCCACCTGCACGCGGCCATCGGCCAGGAGCTCGGCCAGATGCTGTGAGATCGTGCGAGTCTCGGCGCTCACCACCCACAGGGCCTCATGCCCCGGCGGATACAGCAGGCGCTGCTCGACCAGTTGCGCGAGCGTTTTGGGGGATTCGCGCAACATGGCCAGCAGCCGCTGTTCGCGTTCATCAAGCTTGGCCGTGTACGCGGCGAGGTCGCGCAGGAAGTGCTCGCGGTCGGTGTAGATGCCACGGTGGTGCGACGTGACCCACACCTTGGCCGGAATCTCCGGCAGCCGCACCAGGCTGCGGCGGAAGTCGTGCAGGCTTGAGCAGGCGTCGCCGTAGTAAGGGCCAAAGCCCGTCAGGTCGATATCGCCGATGAAGGCCACGCCCTCCGGCTCGACCACCAGGACGGTGTGGCCCGCGGTGTGGCCCGGCATGTGGAACGCGCGCACGTGCGACTGGCCCAGATCCCACGATGCGCCATCGGCGTACCCCTGCGCGTCGGGGCGCGGAGCGTAAAAAAAATCACGCTCGATGTTCGCCAGCATTGCCGGCGCCTGGGCTGCGTCAATGCCGTAGTGGGCGATCATGGCGTCCCAGCTGCGCACGGCGGCCAGGTCAGCTTCATTGACGTGCACGCTGGCATGCGGCAAGCGATGCAGGCCGGCCATGTGGTCTTCGTGCACGTGCCCCATCACCACCAGTTCGGTCGCATCGAATTCTGCGCCGATGTAGTTGGAGACGATGGGCGTGTCGAACGCCGCGCGCGTGTCAGAGCCCCGGATGACGACCTGGTTGCCGTCGGGGTACTTCCCGCTTTTCTCGCCAAAGAAGACCGAGACGCGGCCGAAGTCGGCACGCTGGATCTGCGGGCGGGCGCCGGGGGGCATGACTGCGTTCATGGGGCTCCTTCCTTGGCGGTTGTGCGGGCTACGGATGTATCCAATGGCTAACACGGCGCACCGGCCGTAAAGCGCCGGTAGTGCGCCGGAGCTTCACGGTTTTTCCTGCTTCGGCCTCAGACGGCCTTGGCCATCTCTTCAACGACCTTTTTGGCGTCGCCAAATACCATCATCGTCTTGTCCATGTAGAACAGCTCGTTGTCCAGCCCGGCATAGCCGGCGTTCATCGAGCGCTTGTTCACGATGATGGTCTTGGCCTTGTAGGCCTCGAGGATCGGCATGCCGGCAATCGGCGATTTCGGATCGGTCTTGGCGGCGGGGTTGACCACGTCATTTGCACCCAGCACCAGCACCACGTCGGCCTGGCCGAACTCGCTGTTGATGTCTTCCATCTCGAAGACCTGATCGTATGGCACTTCCGCTTCGGCCAGCAGCACGTTCATGTGACCCGGCATGCGCCCGGCGACCGGGTGGATCGCGTACTTCACCGTGACCCCCTTTTCGGTGAGCAGCTCGGTCAGCTCCTTCAGGGCGTGCTGTGCGCGCGCCACCGCCAGGCCGTAGCCCGGCACGATGATCACGGTTTCCGCGTTGCCCATCACGAACGCCGCGTCGTCGGCAGAGCCTGACTTGACCGGGCGCTGCTGCTGCGCGCCGGCCGCGGCAGCGGACGCCGTCTCGCCACCAAAGCCACCCAGGATCACGTTGAAGAACGAGCGGTTCATCGCGCGGCACATGATGTACGACAGGATCGCGCCCGACGAGCCCACCAGCGAGCCCGCGATGATCAGCATCGGGTTGTTCAACGAGAAGCCGATGCCCGCCGCTGCCCAACCCGAGTACGAGTTCAGCATTGACACCACGACAGGCATATCTGCTCCGCCGATCGGGATGATGATCAGCACGCCCAGCACGAAGGCAATTGCCAGCATCAGCACGAACGGCAGCCACGCTTGCGTGAGGAAGAACGCCACGCCAAAGCCGATCATGGCCACGGCCATCAGCAGGTTGAGCCAGTGCTGGCCGGCAAACTGCACCGGCGCGCCTTGGAACAGGCGGAACTTGTACTTGCCCGACAGCTTGCCGAACGCGATGACCGAGCCCGAGAACGTGATGGCGCCGACAAAGCAGCCGATGAACAGCTCGATGCGGTTGCCTTGCGGAATCTCGTGCGAACCGGCAGGAGCAATGCCAAATGCCGAGGGCTCCGCCACCGCAGCCACCGCAATGAACACCGCCGCCAGACCGATCAGCGAGTGCATGGCCGCCACCAGTTCCGGCATCTTCGTCATCTCGACCTTGCGGGCGACGTAAGCGCCAAGACCGCCGCCCACCACCAGTGCGGCGAGGATCAGCCCCAGGCCCGTGGCCACCGAATCCTGCGCCGCACCGGCGGCGAGGAAGGCTTCCTTGAGCCGCGCGATCAACGCCACGGTGGTGAGCGCCGCGATGGCCATGCCGACCATGCCGAACGCATTCCCGCGCCGTGCCGTGGCCGGATGCGACAAGCCCTTGAGCGCCTGGATGAAGCAGATCGACGCGAGCAGATACAACAGGGTGACAACGTTCATGCTCATGGCTTGGCCTCCCCGTGCTTGGCCGCTTTCGGCTCTTTCTTCTTGAACATTTCCAGCATGCGCTGGGTGACCAGGAACCCGCCGAACACGTTCACCGCCGCCAGTGCCACCGCGCCCACGCCCATGACGCGGCCCAGGCTGGTTTCAGTCAGGCCCGCAGCCAGCATGGCACCGACGATGACGATGGCCGAAATGGCATTGGTCACGGCCATCAGCGGCGTATGCAGTGCCGGTGTGACCGTCCAGACGACGTGATAGCCGACGTAGATCGCCAGCACGAAGATGATCAGGTTGATCACCGTATGGTTGATGACTTCCATCTGTGTCTCCTGATGTGCCTATGCGGCGGCTCGCAGCACTTCGCCGTCGCGGCAGACGAGGCACGCGGCGACGATGTCGTCGCTGGTGTCGATCGTGAGCGCGGCATCCTTGCCGATGATGAGCTTGAGGAAATCGAACACGTTGCGGGCGTACAGCGCCGAAGCATCCGCGCCGACCATGCTGGCCAGGTTGGTGTGCCCGACCAGCGTGACGCCGTGCCGTTGCACCACCTCGTCGGGCACGGTCAGCGGACAGTTGCCGCCTTGCGCGGCGGCCAGGTCGACCACTACCGAGCCCGGCTTCATCTGCTGCACAGTTTCCTCGCGCAGCAGCGTCGGCGCGCGACGGCCCGGAATCAGCGCCGTGGTGATGACGATGTCGGCTTGCGTTGCACGTGCGTGCACGAGTTCCGCCTGGCGGCGCATCCAGTCTTCCGGCATGGGGCGTGCGTAGCCGCCCACACCCTGGGCAATCTCGCGCTCCTCATCCGTGAGGAAGGGCACGTCGAGAAACTTGGCGCCGAGCGATTCGATCTGCTCCTTCACTGCCGGACGCACATCGGACGCTTCAATGACCGCGCCCAGGCGCTTGGCCGTGGCAATGGCCTGCAGGCCCGCAACGCCCGCACCGAGGATCAGCACGCGCGCGGCCTTCACCGTGCCGGCGGCCGTCATCAGCATCGGCATGAAGCGCTGGTAATGGTTGGCCGCCACCATCACGGCCTTGTAGCCGGCGATGTTGGCCTGGGAAGAGAGCACATCCATGCTCTGCGCGCGCGTGGTGCGCGGCGCCGCTTCCAGCGCGAAGCCGATCACGCCGGCCGCGGCCATGCGGGCGTTGTTCTCGGCGTCGAACGGGTTGAGCATGCCCACCAGCACGCTGCCGCGCTTCATGTGTGCGAGTTCGGCGGGCTCGGGGGCGCGCACCTTCAGCACGAGGTCTGCCCCCAGTGCTTCAGCCGCAGTGGCGATGCGCGCGCCAACAGCCTCGTACGCGGCGTCGGGCTGGCTGGCGCGCTCGCCCGCGCCGGCCTCCACAATCACCTGGTGGCCTTGTGCCACGTATTTCTTCACGGTCTCCGGGGTTGCGGAGACGCGCGTTTCCCCAGCCCGAGTTTCCTTCGGGATGCCTATCTGCATGGTCTTACCTCGTATTTGGCAGTGCGCGCGTGGCGCTGTCCCTTAGACGGTCATGCCGCCATCGACGACGATGCATTCGCCGTTGGTGTAGCTCGCGGCGTCAGACACGAGGTAGAGCACCGTGCCGGCCATCTCGCGCGGCTCGGCGTGGCGGCGCAGCGGGATCTCGCTGATCCAGCGGTCGTAGGTGGCCTTGTCTTCAAACAGCGCGCCGGCAAACTTGGTCTTGGTCAGGCCCGGCAGCAGGGCGTTGACGCGGATGCCGAACGGCCCGCATTCCATGGCGAACGCGCGCGTCATGTGCGCCACGGCGGCCTTGGTGATGGAGTAGATGCCCTGCTTGTCGCCCGGGTGCAGTGCGTTGACCGACGCCGTGTTGACGATCGTGCCGCCGCCTTGCGCCTTCATCATCTTGCCGGCTTCGACCGACATGAAGAAGTAGCCGCGCACGTTCACTTCCACGGTCTTCTCGTAGGCACCGAGGTCGGTGTCGAGAATGTGGCCGAAGTACGGGTTGGCCGCCGCGTTATTGACCAAGATGTCGAGCCGGCCATGCGTGTTGCGGATGTAGGCGAAGGCGGCCTCGATGTCTTCCATGCGGCCGACGTGACAGGCAAGGGCTTCAGCCTTGCCGCCTGCCGCGCGGATGCTTTCGGCAACGGCCTCGCAGTCGGCCAGCTTGCGGCTGGACACGATCACGTGCGCGCCTTGCTCGGCGAGCAGCTTGGCGATTTCTTCGCCAATGCCGCGGCTGGCGCCGGTCACCAGGGCGATCTTGCCGGTCAGGTCGAACAGGTTGGTACTCATGGTTTGCTCCTCCAATGGTGTGTTCTGTGTGGGCCGCAGCGGCAGCCTCAGTGTTGGGTGTCGATCAGGCGCACGGCCGCTTCCGCGAGCAGGCCGGCCATGTCTCCGGCCTTGCCAGCCTGCGCGTTCGATGCGTTGCCGTTGAGCGCGCGCTTCTTTACGCCTTGCGCAATGGAGGCAAGGCGGAAGAAGCTGAACGCCAGATAGAAGGGCCAGTTCTCGATCGGGGCGATGCCGCGCAGCTCGCAATAGCGCGCGACCATCTCCTCTTCGGTCGGGATGCCGAGTGCCGCGCGATCCGCCCCCGCAAGGCCCTGGATATGCGAGCCCGATGCCGGCAGCCGCAGGCACATGCAGAAGTACGCCAGGTCCGCCAGCGGGTTGCCCAGCGTCGACAGCTCCCAGTCGAGCACGGCCTTCGCGCCGTAGCCGTCGGGTTCGAACATGATGTTGTCGAGCCGGAAGTCGCCATGCACCAGCGACGGCTTGCCGGTATCGGCCGGGCAGGCCGAAGGCAGCCATTCGATCAGCCGCTCCATGGCCTCGATGCGCTGTGTTTCCGCAAGGCGGTACTGCTTGGTCCACACGCCGATCTGGCGCTCGAAGTAGTTGCCGGGCTTGCCGTAATCGGCCAGCCCAACCGCGTCGACGTCGATGTCGTGCAGTGCGGCCATGGTGCGCAGCATCGTGTCGTAGCAGGTGGCGCGATCGGCTTGCGGCACTTCGGGCAGGGCGGGGTTCCAGTAGATGCGCCCGTCTTCAAAGCTCATCACGTAGAACATGCTGCCGATCACGTCGCGGTCTTCGCACAGGTGATACGGGCGCGCCACCGGCACGGCCGTGCCCGACAGTGCGCTCAGGATGCGGAATTCGCGGTCAACGGCGTGGGCCGATTTCAGCAGCTCGCCCGGCGGCTGGCGGCGCAGCACGTAGCGTGCTTTCGGCGTCTGCAGGAGGAAGGTCGGGTTTGACTGGCCGCCGGAAAACTTCTCGGCAACGACAGGGCCTTCAAAGCCGGGGATATGGTCTTCGAGATACCGCGCGAGCTTGGCGATATCGAGTTGCTGCGATGCTTGCGTCATGATGGGGCGTTCGGGCGTTCACCCGTAAGTCTGGAAACCGCGCCGTTCGGGATCGTCCAGGTGCGGCACGCCATTGAAGGTGGCCAGTTGGAACGATTCGGCATTGAAGAAATATTGCGAGACGCTGCTGTTGCGGATCTGCAGGTTCAACGCAATGGCGCTTGCCGGCGGAGCCGCCAGTACTTGCTGCGCAGTCACCGCAATGGGGCCGCCTGAGCTGATCGCCAGCACGCGCTGCCCGCCACCGGCCTGGATGGCCGCGCGCGCGTCCGCCACGCGTTGCTGGAACGCGGCCCACGTCTCGGGCAGCGGCCCTCGAATCTTGTTGTCCGACCACAGGTGCAGCACCTGCTTGAGCGCCCGGTAGTGGTCGCGCATCGACCCCGAAGCCAGCTTCGTCAGCTCGGGAAAATCTTCACCCAGCGCGGCAAACAGCCCCTGGAAGTCGTATTCGTTCAGGCCGGCGTGTTGCTCGTAGCTGGCGCCCGAGATGCCCATGCCGCGCAGGATGCCGTCGACGGTCTGCTCGTGGCGGCGGAGCGTGCCGCAGATGACGCGATCGAACACGATGTCCTGCCGCGCGAAATACTCACCGAGCCAAACGCTTTGCTGCTCGCCGCGTTCGGAGAGCCGGTCGTAGTCTGCCGCGCCGAACGATGCCTGTCCGTGTCGTACGAGATAGAGCTCTGCCATCGTGTGCTCGCCAGATCGAAAGGCGACCAGATTAGCGACCGATGGATTATTTGTGAAATTTATTGTTTGAATGACATGTCATGCATGTAATGAATGACACGGCACCGCAAGGCATCGTCTGCCTGCGGTGTCTTCCCCGCGGAGGCCGGCACGGATTGCCGGTTGCCGAGGGATTCCTGTGGTGGGCCACGAGTTCAGTGCGGCTTGGCGCACCTGTGGCCTCCAATGCCACCGCTTATTGCAGTGGCGTCCAGGCGGGCCAGATCAGTTCTTGTGACGGCTAAATCGACGCCCTTGGTCGAATACGGTAGCAACGGCGACCATCAATCCCGAACAAGCCAGGATGATGGCAACGCCGCCCGTGTCATGCGTGGCCGAGTGCGCAACCATCGACAACGCCCACAGCGGTGCGAGTCCGCCGGCCAGGGCCGTACCGATTTCGCGCCCCGATCCCACGCCCGTGGAACGGCTTTGCACTGGAAACTGGCGGCTCAGGAACGACCCCTGCGGCGCAAACATCATGGGCGCCAGAACGCCGGTGCCGATGATCATTGCCCAGTAGATCGACGTGCTGGCCCCCGTCCCCAGCAGTGAGAGGAAAGGGTATGCGAACAGCGCCGACAGGATGCCGCCCACCATCAATACTTTCTTGCTGCTGAATCTGTCGCACATCCAGCCGAAGAATGGCACGGTCACAATGGCGACCAAACTGGCCAAGGTCACGGAAAGCGAGGTGACGCCGGCTGATACGCCCTTGAATTGGGTGAGGTAAGCGAGGGAGAACGTCTTGAAGATATAGCTGAGGGCGTTATATCCCACGGCAATAAAAAACACGACACTCAAGCCCTTGAACTGCGACGTCAGAATGTCCCGAATGGGTTTTTCCTCGCGATGGCTTTCTTCAAAGGAGGTGTATTCCGGCGTTTCCGGCAGGCTTTTCCGCACCCATATCCCGATCAGCACCAATAGAAAGCTCAAGAGGAAAGGAATACGCCATCCGCCCGCCAGCAGGAATCGATCACCGGCCCTCGTGAGCAGGTAGACCGTCAGCGACGAAAGCAACAGGCCCAGGTTCAAGCCCAGCGCAGGCCAGGACCCCTGACGGCCTTTGCGGTTGTCTGCGGCATGTTCGTATGAGGTCACGGCGGCGCCGGCCAGCTCGGCCCCCGCACCCAAGCCCTGAACAATGCGGATCAGTACCAGCAGCAGCGGTGCCCAGAAGCCAATGGACGCGTAAGTCGGAATCAACCCGATCGCCGTCGTGCACAACCCCATCAGGCAAAAGGTGACAAAGAGCATCTTCTTGCGGCCGTATTTGTCGCCGAAATAGCCGAAGAAGATTCCGCCAATCGGCCGGGCAACAAAGCCGATCGCAAACGTGGCAAACGCCTGCAGCGTGGCGTTGGTCGGATTGGCAGTATCAAAGAAGACCTTGCTGAAAACAATGGAAGCCATCGTGGCGTACAAATAAAAGTCGTACCACTCCAGCATGGAACCTACGATTGTGGCTGCGGCCACTTTCTTCAGTCGCTGCCGGCTTTCCTCGCGGGTTTCAGGGTGCAATGCTTTCATTGATTGAGCCTCCTTTTCAGTGTGTTTTTTATAGGTATTGGCGCCATGAACCCGTTGTTGCCGAGTTCGCCAATCACCTTGGGCCCACCCGCTCAGCGGCGGCGCACGATGTGCTGTGAGCCCAACTCGGCGCAGCACGTGGCGCCCAGCATGGCCAGGTTGCGGTCCACCTCGTCGCGCAGCAGGCCGATGGCGTGGGCCACGCCAGCCTCGCCCGCCACGGCGGCGGCGTAATTGAAGGGGCGGCCTACCAGGACCATGCGCGCACCCAGCGCCAAGGCCTTAAGTACATCCGAGCCGCGGCGGAAGCCGCTGTCGATGAGCACCGGGTAACCGCGCCCGACTGCCGCCACCACCGCTTCGAGCACACGCATGGGCGAGGCTGCGCCGTCGAGCTGGCGACCACCGTGGTTGGACAGCACGATGCCATCGGCGCCCACGCGCTGCGCCTCCAGTGCGTCTTCCACGCTGAGCAGGCCCTTGACCACCAGCGGCCCTTTCCAGCGCCGGCGAATGGCTTCGATGTGGTGCCAGGTCAGATGATCGCGTGCCGAAAAATCGCGCAGCACGGTGGACGACATGATCGGTGCGCCACGTGTGGCGAACGAATTCTCGAAATGCGGCATGCCATGGCGTAGCAGCGTGCGCAAGAATGTGCCTATCACCCAGCCAGGCCGGGCCATGCCGTCCCAGGCGAGGCGCAGGCTCGGACGCAGCGGCGTGGAAAAGCCGGTGCGGATGTTGTTCTCGCGGTTGGCCGAGATGGGAATGTCCACTGTGACCACCAGCGTGCCGAAACCGGCGCGCTCCACGCGGTCGACAAGCGCATCGATGCGCGCCTGGTCGCCCGGTATGTACGCCTGGAACCAGGTGTCCGGACTCTCGCGTGCCACCGCTTCCATGGGGATCAGCGAAGTGCCGCTCATGATCGACACGATGCCCGCCTGCTGTGCGGCACGGGCCAGCACCAGATCGCCGCGGTAGGTGGTCAGCGCATTGATGCCCATTGGCGCTATGCCGAATGGACTGCTGTAGTGCTGGCCGAACAGCTCCACCGCCTGCGAGCGCTTCGACACGTCGCGCAGGACCCGTGTGGAAAACGCATAGTCGTCGAACACCTCCCGGTTATCGCGAAGCGAGGCGTTGTCTTCGGCCGCGCCTGCGATATAGCCGAAGATGGGCCGGGGCAAGCGCCGACGCGCCGCAGCCTCGAAGTCGTGCAGCGAGAGCATGTTTCGCAGCGCGGCCGGCGCGTTCACAGACGAGGGTTCAGCGTAAGAGGCCATGGTAGGAGTGCGGGGCTGCTTCAGGGGCAGCGACACTTTAGGGCCGCGATTTTGCGAATTAAAGCGAAATATTTAGAATGGGTATGTTCGCTTTTATGAAACAAGATTACCATGTCTCAGCCATCGGTCAAGCAGCTCGAAGCGTTCTGGTGGGCCGCCACCTGTGCCAATTTCGCTACGGCAGCGGAGCGCGTGCACCTGTCGGTGTCGTCGCTGTCCAAGCGCATAGCGGAGCTGGAGGCTGCGCTCGGTCAGCCGTTGTTTGACCGCAGCGGCCATCGCGCTGCGCTGACCGAGGCGGGCGAACGCCTGCTACCGGCCGCGCTCGGCGTGCTCAACGCCATGGCGGCATTGAGCCAGAAGCTGGATGCGCGGGTCGAGCTGACTGGGCGCTGCCGCTTCGGGGTGGGCGATCTTTCCGCGCTGACGTGGTTGCCCGCTTTCGTGGCGGCAGCACGGCAGGCACACCCGCGGCTGAGCCTGGAACCCTACGTGGATGTGGGCGGCGTGCTGGAGCGCCGCTTGGCCGATGGCGAACTGGACTTTGCCGTGATCGCGGGCCGCTCCTCGCGCAGCGAATTGTTGTCGCAGCCCGTCGGGGCCGCCCACTTTGCCTGGGCTGCTGCGCCCAGTCTGTTGAAGGCGGGCCGCCTGGGTGCGGCGGCGCTCTTTCAGCGCCACCCGCTGGTCACGCTACCGCAAAGCGCGGGTACGACACGGTTGCTCGACGACTGGCTGTTGGCCAACCGCGCGACGGTGCATGAGCGCATCGTATGCAACAGTTGGGCGGCTGTCGCGGGCATGCTGCGGCAAGGCGTGGGCGTGGGTTTTCTCCCTGCACACTGGGTCGGCGTGCTGCACCTGCGCGCCGTGGGCACTCGAACGCCGCTCGCGCCGCTGCACTACACCTTCCAGTGGCGGCGCGGCGATACGCGGGCGCTGATCGCGGCCATGCAGCCACTGGCGCAGGAGCGGGTGGATTTTTCCGTGTCTCCGGTTTTTGCCGATGTGGCCGTTCATGAAGAAAGGAGGGCAGGCGGGCGCAAACCGAGAGCTTCGACCACGTCTTAGGAAGGCAGTGGTGAGAGCACACCCAGCCACGCCACCAGCGCAAGGATCACCACGGCAACGCAGGCTTCAGCACGCAGGCTGTTGCGCAACGCCCTGACTGCGCTGGCGTAATCCCCCATCCGGATGGCAGCCGCAAGCCGTGGGCTCAACCGATAGCGATTGCCCGCGGCCAGCACGAGCATCCCCGCAAACAGCATCAGCTTGCCTAACAGCAGCCATCCGTACGGTGTGGCGAATGTGTCGAGTGTCGGGCCCACGACAAACGCGTAATTCGCAACGCCTGTTGCGATGAGCACACCGACGATGCCCGTGCCGATGGTCGCAAAGCCACTGGCGGCGCGGCTCAGCGTTTGCACCGCTCCCGCCGTGTCCGCGCATCTGGCCGACGACAGCAGCACGAACGCGACAAGGGCGCCCACCCACATGCCCGCGGCCAGCAGGTGCGCGATGTCGATGACCAGGTGGAATGTGCCACGCAGGCCGTCGTCCATGGCGCCGTGCCCGCTCCACGCGAGCGTGGCCAGGGCGATGGCGCCAACGGCTGCAAGCCCGATTCGTTTGCGGTCCGCCCGCCTGCGCCACGCAACCGCCATGGCAAGGCACGTGGCGAGCGCCACCATGCGCACCATCCACGCCGTGCCGACGGCAGTGCCGGTCAGGATCATGTTGAAGACGTGGCCGGTCAGCGTGGTGTAGGTGGTGGCGCCCGTCATCGATTCGGCCATCGCCACGATGTCCCACAGCGACAGCACAACGCCTGCTACTGCGGAGGCTTGGGCAAGCCTGCTGTTCCGCCGCGAGACAACTGACGTGCGGGCGGACGCGCGATCGGCAGGCCCCAATGCATAGATGCTGAAGAGCGGCACGCCAAAGAGGATCATCAGATCCAGATGCAGCGCAAAGCGCAGGACCACGCTCAGCCAGTCTTCTGGCATCGCGTTACTTCACCTGGAAGGCGAGATGGCCGCTCACGCGGTGCGTGTCAGCCGCCACCACATGCCAGTCGACGCGGTAGGCGCCCCGTCCGAGCGGTTGCGCGGGGGATACGGTCAGCGTGCGTCCGTCGCTGCTGGTGGCGACCTTGGAGGCAACGTTCACCGGGCCGGATGCTCCCGTCATGACCACCGTGGCATCGCAGAACTGTGCGACCAGTTTTTCGGAGAAATGCAGCGCGATCTGCGCGGGCGCGGGGCCGGAGGATTGGTCGGCAGGGCTCGCTGAGAGCAATTTCGGATGGGCGAGCGCCACCGAGGCGGCGAGCGCTGCGACAACGGCCACGCTGGCTTGGGCGACGCGGGAAAAAGTGAGCGTAGGCATGCGGGTGTCCTGCGGAGTTGGGGGCTGATGGTTAGCGTAACGCATTGCGTTGCGGGCCCTTGCCTTTGCAGGCGTGGAGGACCCGCAATGTGCGCTTCGCAACGCAAGCGCGGACTAGAGGTAAACGACCATACCGCGTAGCCCGGCACCGCGCGATCGATGTGCTATCGTCGCCGCCACGAAAATTTCACAAACACCGGGTATGCACGACGTCGTCATCAGCGGTACGGGCCTGTGGGTCGCGCCGGAGATCATCACCAATGAGGAGCTGGTCGTCTCCTTCAACGCCTACGCGCAGCGCTACAACGAACAGCACGCAGCGGCCATCGCCGCGGGTGAGCTGGCGCCGCTGTCGGCGTCGTCGGCGGAGTTCATCGAGAAGGCCTCGGGCATCCGCCAGCGCTATGTGGTCGAGAAGACTGGCGTGCTGGACCCGACCCGCATGCGCCCGCACCTGACGCCGCGCCCGGACGATGCACTCTCGTTGCAGGCAGAGATCGGCGTGGCCGCCGCGCGTGATGCCCTGGCCGCCGCCGGCCGCGACGCTGCCGACGTCGACATGCTGCTGTGCGCCACTTCCAACTTTCAGCGCCCGTATCCGGCGCTGGGCGTCGAGATCCAGAACGGCATCGGCGCGGGCGGCTATGCGTTCGACATGAACGTCGCCTGTTCGTCGGCCACCTTCGGGCTGGAGCAGGCCATCAACGCCGTGCGCAGCGGCACCGCGCGGGCCGCGCTGGTGGTAAGCCCCGAGATCACCTCCGGCCACCTCGACTGGAAAGACCGCGACTGCCATTTCATCTTCGGCGACGTATGCACGGCCGTACTGGTCGAGCGCGCGGAAGACACGCGTTCCACCGATGCCTGGCGCGTGCTCGGCACCAAGTGCGCGACCAGCTTTTCCAACAACATCCGCAACAACGCCGGCTACCTCTCGCGCAGCGAAGACCGCAACCCCGACGACCGCGACCAGCTCTTCCGCCAGGAAGGCCGCAAGGTCTTCAAGGAAGTCTGCCCGATGGCCGCCGAGCACATCGCCGGCCATTTGCAGCAACTGGGGCACACCCCCGCCGACGTGCGCCGCTTCTGGCTGCACCAGGCCAACCTGGCGATGAACCAGCTGATCGGCAAGCGTTTGCTTGGCCACGAGGCCTCGGCCGATGAGGCGCCGGTCATCCTGGATGAGTTTGCGAACACGGCATCGGCGGGTTCCATCATTGCGTTCCACCGGCACCGCGCTGATCTGAAGTCGGGCGACGTGGGGCTGATCTGCTCGTTCGGTGCGGGCTATTCGATCGGCAGCGTGGCGATCCAGAAGCAGTGATCGGGCGGCGGCGCGGGCAGCGTCCTGACCTCCCGCAGCGGCTCTATGGGAAGCGGCGGCGCCTTCTTTGCCACCGCGCCAATCTGAGGCATGCTGGCGTCACCACAAACCAGGGAGCCCGGCATGCCTCTCGTTCAAGTGTCGTTGCGTCGCGGCAAGTCTGCGGCCTATCACCAGGCCATCTTTGACGGCGTGTATCGCGCCATGCGCGAAACCTTCAACGTGCCGGAAGACGATCGCTTCATGACGATCACCGAGCATGATGCGAGCACGTTCAGCGTGAGCCCCACGTACTTCGGCATCGCACGCAGCGAGGACGCGGTCATCCTTCAGCTCACCGTCAACAACACGCGCACGCGCGAGCAGAAGCAGGCGCTCTACCGCCGCATCGTCGAGCTGCTGCACGAGAGCCCTGGCATTCGCACGGAAGACGTGTTCATCAGCTTGGTGGAAGTGCTGCCCGAGAACTGGTCGTTCGGCCATGGCATCGCGCAGTACGTGGCGGACAAGGGCTGACTTGCGCCATGACCCCGCGTCAGATCCTGTGCGCCCACGTGTGGGGCATGGCACTCGTCGTCGGCGCGGCGGTCACGGTGGCGACCGTCACGCGCGACGTGTTGCGGGCGCTCAGTCCTTGAGCGAATTGCCCAGCATGTCGAGCAGGAACTGCGTGCCGCGCTCGCGCGATCCGGCATCGTCGTAGCCGTCGAGGAAGGCGCCTTGCTCGGTCATGACGAGGTGCGTGCCGCCCGAGCCGTCCATGGCCGGGCGCAGTTCCAGCGTGGCGAGCGAGGCGGAGATCTTGCGATCGTCCAGGTGCATCACGTACGAGTAGACGACGCGCTCGTCGGGAATGACGTCGTGGTACGTGGCCTCGAAGCTGGAGACCACACCGCTGTCCCATCGGCCTTTGACGACTTCGCGGCCACCGGGGCGGGCGTCCATTTCGCGCACGAGCAGGGTGTAGCCATTGCCGCCGGCAAACCACTTGGCCTTGGCGGCGGGATCGGTCAGCGCCATGAACACACGCGAGCTCGGCGCGTCGTAGGTGCGCTCCACCGTAAAGGTGGCATGCACGACCGAGCGTTGGATGCCATCGGCAACCGGCACGCGTGCGGCTTCGCGCTCCAGCTTGTCCAGCGTTTGCTTCCAGCCTTCGGACGCGCCCTTGATCATCATCTCGGCAATGGGGGCGAGCGGCGTGTGGGTCTGCGTGACTTCCATGCGCGTGGTTTTCGCACCCTCGCCGCCTTCCTCGGTAAACGTGACGACGGTGTGGGCGTTCATCAGCGGGCGGTTGTCGCCGTCCACCACGTTCATGTCAATGACCAGGCGGGCGTTGGGCACGATCTCGATAAAGTGGCCGCGCGACCAGTGGTCTTGCCCTTCGGGCGAGCGCATGCACACGTCAAACTTGCCGCCCACGCGAAACTCGACCGTAGCATCCGGCACCGTGAAATGCATCGGGCAGAACCAGCGCTTGATGTGCTCGGCGGTGCTCCAGGCCTTGAAGACCCAGTCGCGCGATACAGGAAAGGTGCGGGAAATCACAAGCGGGCGTAGGGCGGTGCCTGCGGGCTGGTCAACGGTCGTCGTCATGCGGGTCTCCTTGGGTTTTCAGCGTTTCGAGGTAGGCGCCCAGGCGGTCGAAGTGCTGCTCCCACTCCAGGCGTCGTTGGTTGATCCACTGCTCGGCCAGGCTCAGGGCCTCGGGTTCGATGCGGCATGTGCGTACGCGGCCCACCTTTTCCGATCGCACGAGGCCGGAGTTCTCCAGCACCGACAGGTGCTGCATCACGGCAGGCAGCGAGATATCGAGTGGCTGGGCCAGCTCGCTGACCGAAGCTGGGCCGCGCACGAGTTGGACGAGCATCGCGCGCCGGTTGCCGTCGGCCAGTGCCTGGAAAGCGAGATCGAGAGAGGTGTCATGGTTAAGCATGTTGTTAACTATAGCGACTCCGAATAGTTAAGCAAGTACTTTATCTTCATGGCGTTGACAGACCGATTTACTTCGCATACAAAGTAAATAACTTCGTATGCGAACTAAGTCGGCAACCATGAACGGCACCCCCCAAACCATTCCCGCCACCGACGGCTACCCGTTGGGCGCCCGGCTATGGACAGCCGCCGGCATACCGCAAGGCGTGGTGGTCATGCACCCGGCCACGGGCGTGCCGCAGCGCATCTACCAGGCCTTTGCCGCCTTCCTGGCCGGACGCGGCTTCCACGCCATCACGTACGACTACCGTGGCATTGGTGCCTCGCGGCCCAAAGGCCTGCGAGGGTTTGCCGCACGCATGCGCGACTGGATGCTGCTCGATGCCGAAGGCGTGATGCGATGGGCGAGGGCGCGTTATCCGGCCTTGCCGCAACTGGCAGTGGGGCACTCGGTGGGCGGCCACGCCATCGGCATGTGTGGTGCCGGCTGGGGTTTGGCCGGCGCCGTGCTGGTGGCCTGCCACACGGGCAACTCGCGCTTCATCCGGCAGCGGGGTGAACGCTGGCGTGTCGAACTGATCCTGCGCGGGCTCGGCCCGATGCTGGCCCGGCTGATCGGCTATGTGCCCGGCAGCCGCATGGGCCTGGGCGAAGACCTGCCGGGTGGCGTCGCCATCGAGTGGGGTGCGTGGGCTGGCATGCAGCGCTACTTCTTTGACGACCCCACGCTCGGCGCCGTCGGGCGCTTCAACGGCGTGACGAACCCCGTGCTCGTCTATGGCTTTGATGACGACCCGTGGGCTACGCCGCCCGCCATCAATGCGCTGACCACGCACTTCACCAGCACCTGGGTGGAGCGCCGCCAGATCGCGCCGGCAGAGGCGGGCGCAGCGGTGGGGCATATGGGCTTCTTCCGGCCGAAGTTTGCCGAGACACTATGGCCCGGTCTAGCGGATTGGCTGGTCGGGCACGCTAGCGCTGCGAGTACCGACGTGGAGGCGGCCGCATGACCGCACCCGACCGCCGCCTCGTTTATCTGATCAACGTCGGGCAACGCCGCCTGCAGCGCTGGATTCAAACGCGCACGGGCGAAGGCGTGACCGCCGCGCAATCCGGCCTGCTGTTCTTCCTGGAAAAGAACGACGGCGCGTTGATGCGTGAAGCCGGTGCCGCGCTGGACCTCGGCCCCTCCGCCATGAGCGGCCTGGTGGACCGCACCGCAGATGCCGGCCTGATCGAGCGACGCCCCGACGCCGAAGACGGCCGCGCCTGGCAACTCTGGCTCACACCTGCTGGCCGCGCCGCACTGGCCGAAACCCGCAATGGCTTGACCGAGTTGAATGCCCGCCTGACCGAAGGTTTTACCGACGCAGAAATCGACACCGTCGCACGCTGGCTGGCCAGTCTGCAAACCAAGTTCCCCACCGGAGACGAACAATGAGTGAACACATCCAGAGCCATATTGCCGATGGCGTATTGACCCTGACTCTGGCACGCGCCGACAAGAAGAACGCCATTACCGATGCCATGTACGGCGCGCTGGCCGATGCGCTGAACGCCGCCGAGCGTGACAGCACCGTGCGCGTGGTACTGCTGCGCGCCGAGGGCGACATGTTCTCGGCCGGCAACGACATCGGTGAATTCGCCTCGATTGCCATGACCGATGGAAAGGGTGGCTCTGAGCGCAACGTCATCCGCTTTTTGCACGCACTGGCACGCGCCACGCGCCCGCTGGTGGCGGCGGTGCAAGGCCGCGCGGTCGGCATCGGCACGACCATGCTGCTGCATTGCGATTTCGTGCTGCTGGCCGACAACGCGCAGCTCTCCACGCCGTTCGTCAACCTGGCGCTGGTGCCGGAAGCCGCATCGAGCCTGCTGATGCCCGCGCGCCTGGGCCACGTGCGTGCGTTCGAGATGTTCGCGCTGGGCGATGCGGTGAGCGCGCAATCGGCGCTCGCGTGGGGCTTGGCGAACCGGGTGGTGCCGCTGTATCAACTTGGCACGGAGGCGCAGGCCATCGCTGAGCGATTGGCGCGTCAGCCGCTGGGCGCGCTGACCGAAACCAAGCGCCTGATGCGCGATGCCGAGCTGCTCAAGCAGCAGATGGATGTGGAGAGCGCCTCGTTTGCCAAGCGGTTGAAGTCTCCCGAAGCACATGAGGCTTTCCGGGCGTTCGTCGATCGGCGACCGCCCAATTTCAACGCCGTGGCGCACTGAGTGTGGCGGTGTCTCCTTCGGCGGCTTGGTCCGGCCGCCATTTTTATTGTCTAAACGGCCAACCGCCCCTGCGTGGCCGCCACCGAGATCGTCGCCTCCATACCGGCAGTGAAGCGCAGGTAGTCGGCTTCCATCCCATCCGAAAAGATCACGCCGTTCTCGGGCATGCGCGAGCGCAGCCGGAGCGGTTGATCGGCATCCACATGGCCGAACACGAGCGTGGCCTGCGACGCGCGGCTCGGAAACGGCTCGCGCACGGCAAACGTCAGCTGCGGCGTGTCCCATGGCTGCGGTTCGTAGCGGAAACCATCGTCGCCGGCATGCATGGCGCGTGCCACGCCCATCGAGCCGGTCACGATGCTCTTTAACCACGCCGTCGACCCGAGGCCCGTCGACACGATGATCCCCGACGACGATTGCGCCTCGCGCTGCTCGCCCAGCTCGATCTCATACAACGCCGACGCATGCGTGCGCGGGCCGATAAAAAGGTCATTGACGGCGCGCAGCACCTGTCCGTCGGACAGCCGCGCTTCGGCCATCGTCACGGCCTTGGTCGGTCGCTTGTCGCGCGCCACGTCGGTCAGCACGTGGCCAAGGTCTTTCGGTTCGAAGGGCAGCAGCACGCCGTCCCAGCGGCCAGGTTCGGGGTTCAGGCCGATGAGCGGCTGGCCGTCGAGATACTTCATCGAATTGGCGACCAGCCCGTCCTGCCCGAGCGCCACAACGATGTCATCCGGCGCAAAGATGAAGTTGGGCAGGTAGCCGCGGTCCACCACCTGATAGCGGCCCCAGGCCTGCAGCGCGCGCACGGTGATCTCCAGGCTGCGCGCGTAGGCAGCGTTCTCAGCCAGGTAGTCGGAGAAATCGGCGCCCAGGTGTTCGAGATAGAACTGTGCCTGCGCCAGGGTGTGGTGGCGCGCCACCAGCGCTTCGAGCCGCGTGCGGCGCGTCACCAGTACCACCTTGCGGCCGTCGGTGCTCATGATGCCGCCTTGCCACTGGTCGTTGCGTTCATCAGCCCTTGCAGCAGGTCGGGCGATACGTTGAGCTGGCCGATGCGTTCTGCGCGTTCGGCAATGCCGCCGAAGGCCTGCGCGATGAGCTGGCCAGGCTGCATGCCGGCCGTTGCCAGCGCGTTGACGATGCGCGGGTCCGTCTTGCTCAGCGCGTCCATCACCGCGGCCACGCGGTAGGCCTCGGCTTCGGCCAGCGTGCGGCTGTTGTCGGCCTGGTCGGCCACGAAGGCCTTGCGCTTGTCTTCCAGTTCGATATCGGCGGCCATCTGTTCGTTGCGCAGTGCATTTTCCTTGCGCAGAAGCGTGGCCTTGGCCTCCATCTGTGCCTCGCTGATCTGCTGCTTCTTCTGCTCGACGGCAATGTCGGTGTCCAGCTCGTTCTGGCGGATCGCGCGCTCGTTCTCCACGGCCGACATGCGCCGCAGGTAGACCGCATCGTCCGCCGCCTTGAGGTTGGATTCGCGCGCCTCGGCTTCCAGCGCGCGGGCGATGTCGGGCGTCGGCTTGACCGCCATGACCGAGACCCCCAGGATCTCCAGCCCCAGCGCGGCAATCTCGGGCTGCGCGGCCAGCTCAGCCTGCGCCGTGCGCGCGATGACGGCCGACGCACGCAGCGCCTGCTTGAGCTCCAGCGCCTGCACCGCCTGCTGCACGATCACTTCCACCTGCTGGGCCACGCGATCACCCAGGCGCTTCGGGTCTTCCGACACATAGGTCTGCCCGTTTTTCGCCAGCGAGAAATCCATCATGGCGGCGGTGCGGCGCGGGTCGCTGATGCGGTATGTCACTTGGCCCTGCACGGTCACCCTCTGGAAATCGGCCGTCACCAGTTCGAGGATGAACGGGCGGTCCTGGCTGGCCACCGGCACAGCCACCAGCGTGGCCGTGGGGCCGTAATAGAAGAACGACAGCCCCGATCCCTCGCGGACCACCTTGCCGGCGCGGAACTGCATGAGGTGAACCGTGGGCTGCGATTTGATGAAGCGGATGCCGAACATGACGCCCTCCCGTTTTCATTTGGGTTGTACAGTACAACTTGCGTGAGTTGGACAATACAACTTACTATTCGAAGCGTCAAGAAAAAATGGTGATCTGCCATGGCTGCCCGACCTTCCCCCAAGACATTCCCGTTGCCGTTTACGACGGTCGACGTGGTCATCTTCACCGTGCTGGATGACATGCTGCGCGTGCTGCTCGTGCAGCGCCCGAACGCAGAGGGCGAGCCGTTTCCTGGCGAATGGGCCTTGCCCGGCGGGTTCGTCGACGTGACGGTCGATGCCACGCTGGAAGACTGCGCGCGCCGCAAGCTGCTGGAGAAAACCGGCGTCGACAGCCCCTATCTCGAGCAACTGGGAAGCTGGGGCGGTGCCATGCGCGACCCCCGCGGCTGGTCGGCCACGCATGTCTACTTTGCGTTGATGCCCGCGCAGGGCGTGGCGCTGGCCAAGGGAGCAAACGCCGCCGACGTGGCGTGGTACGCAGTGGACGACGTCTTGCGCGCGCCCAAGCTCGCCTTCGACCATGCGGAGATCCTGCGCGCGGCGGTTGAGCGCCTGCGCAGCAAAGTCGAATACACCTCGCTGCCGGCGTTTCTGCTGGCCGAGCCGTTCTCGCTACCGCAACTGCAGCGCATGTACGAAATCGTGCTGGGCCGGCCGGTGGACAAGAGCGGCTTTCGTACCCGCATGCTGGCCGCCAACTTTCTGGAAGAAGCGGGCGTGGCCGAAGGGGATTCTTACCGCCCGGCCAAGGGCTACCGCCTGATCGACCGCAGTGCGCCGGTCGTCTTCCCGCGCACGTTCAGCCCGCGCGGCAGCGATTGACGGGGGTGATCGGGCGATCAGCGCGGCGTGTCGGGAGCGTCGTCGTCTTCCAGCGAGAAGCGCTGCGCGGCGCGCGTGCCGTTGCGCACGGTCTCGTCGACCACGCCTCGGAGCACCAGCTTGTGCCCAGCTTCCGTGGCCACCGTCGGCTGCCCGTGGCTGCGTCGGCTGTCGATGCCGGCGATGGGCGCTTCAGGGTCGGGCTCGGGATTGGCGTTCACTAGTGACGCGTTGGAGTAGATGACGTTGTCCTGCCACAGCGATGGGTCCTTGGCGGCTTCCTGGCTCTTGCCGTCGGTATCGACGGTATTGCCGGACGCTTCGGTGCCGGAGGCATCGACCGAGCGGATGCGCTGTGATGCCCGCTGCACCGGATCGGCGGAGTGGGGGCCTTCAACATAGGTGGTGCCGCTGCCTGATGACGGGGAGGGCGGGCGTGCAGAGCGGAACTTGTCGGAGTGCATGACGGGGCTCCTGAAAGAGAGCAGACGGCAAACCTGCCGCAACCGTCATGCCTGTGACCGGTTTCAGATGCGCTTGCGCGCCGGGCGCCGCCCCGCCTCCTGCAGGAATTTGAGCGCACGCGGTTCCGTCGCATAGGCGCTGTTGATGCGCACCCACGGCGACACCTCCAGGTTGGGCCGGAAGTAATGGCCCGGGGCCAGCGTCACGCCGTGCTTTTCCGCGGTGCCCGCGAAATCGCGCGAATCCTCCACATGCGGCACACGCGCCCACAGGAAATTGCCCCCCGCCGGCTGATGAAACACCTCCCAGCCCGCGTCGCTCAGCACGTTGAGCGAAGCGATGACCGAGTCGCCCGCGCGCTGACGCAGCCGCTCCACATATTTGCGATAGGCGCCGCGCTCCAGCAACGTGGTGACTACGGCCTCTGCAAAGCGCGAGCCGCCGACGCTGGTGAGCATCTTCACATTGGTCAGGTCGTGCACCAGTTCGCGCTTGGCAATCAGGTAGCCCACCGGCAGCGAGGCCGACACCGTCTTGGAGAATCCGCCCACATAGATCACGTGCTCAAGCTGGTCCAACGTGGCCAGCCGTGCTGTCGGGTCGGCCTGCAGGTCGGCAAAGATGTCGTCTTCCACAAACACGAAGCCGTGGCGCCGCGCCAATTCCAGCAACCGAAACGCAACCGGCGGCGATAGCGTGGAGCCGGTCGGGTTCTGCAGCACGCTGTTGATGAAGAACAGCTTGGGCCGGTGCTCGCGCAGCATGGCTTCGGCCACTTCCACATCGGGGCCGTCCGCCTTGCGCGGAATGCCGACCAGCTTGACACCATGCAGCCGCAGCAGGCCGAACACGGTGTAGTAACCCGGGTCTTCTACAAACACCGTGTCACCCGGCTTGAGCAGGTGACGCATGACCAGGTCGATCGCCTGGCTCGCACCTGCTGTGCTCAGCACGTTGGCCGGCTCCGCGTGGATGCCGAGCTGGCGCGCCCGCATCACGATCTGTTGGCGCAACGCCGGGTTGCCGAGCGGCATGCCGTAGTCGATCACGGCGTGTGTGTCGGTGCGCGAGACCTGGCGGATGGCTTGCGTGAGGCCGTCCACATCGCGCCAGTCGGCCGGCACGAAACCGCCGCCGAGCTTGAGCATGCCGTCGGGGTAACTGAACTGCTCGAAGATGTGCTTGGACTCGGCCTCCGCGCGGCGCGGGTCCGACCAACCGCGTCCGTCGCGCCCCGTGAGGCTGCTTTCGGCCACGTAGAAGCCCGAGCCGTGGCGTGAATCCAGCAAGCCCAGCGACACCAGCCGGTCATACGCCTCGATCACCGGGAAGCGGCTGATGCCGTATTCGGCGGCCAACTGGCGGATGGAGGGCAGCTTGGCGCCGGGTCGCACGTCGTTGTCGCCGATCCATGCCTGCACGCCGGCCACGATCTGGTCGGCAATGGGCACGCGGGTGGTGGCGTCGATCTGGAGTTTCATGGCGCGGCGTCGTGTCGGTGGGGCGGAAGACAGCGAACAGTCATCGCCAACTGTTCGGCAGTGTTCGTATTGTAGTAGCGCCGGGCCCAACGGAAAGCCGATCGCCCAAGTGCGGCGCCGGGGCTCGCTTATGCGTTCCGCAACCATCGAAGGGCGGTTTTATTCGTTTTGGCAAATATCACCCACGGCTAGAGTGGCCTTGTCCGTCACGCATTGCGCACTCGTTGCGATTCCGCTGGAGATTCGATGTCTGCCACCACCGCTCAAACTGCCCCGCGCGATCCGGCTGTGCAAGCCGTGCTCGATAGCGTGCTCTCTACACCGTCGTCAACGTTGCTGGAGCGCGCACGCAGTCACGCCGCCGAACAAGGCCTGCGCTATGCGGGCGGATTGACACCGGCGGAAGCCTGGGCGCTGGTCAGTCGTGGCGACGCTGTGCTTGTGGATGTCCGCACTGCGGAAGAGCGCAAATTTGTCGGCCGCGTGCCTGACACCCGGCACGTTGCCTGGCAGACCGGCCAGGCCATGATCAAGAATCCACGCTTTTTGCGCGAGCTGGAAAAGGCCGCCCCCAAGGATGCCGTTGTGCTGCTGCTGTGCCGTAGCGGCAAACGCTCCGCAGCGGCTGCGGAGGCGGCAGCGGCCGCGGGCTTTGCCAACGTGTTCAACGTGCTCGAAGGCTTCGAAGGCGACCTGGACGAACAACAGCAGCGCGGCGATTCCGGCGGCTGGCGCCGCTGGGGCCTGCCCTGGCAGCAGGACTAAGCGCCACCGCACCGCTAACAACCACACCAACAGAACAGGGGAGCGACGATGAGCGATCGCGTCATCGCGGGGAGGCCTGCGCCCGCGCAAGACCCGGGCTGGCAATTGGATCGCATCGTCAGCGAGTTGCGTGCGGCCCGGGCCGATTGGCGCGCCCGCAACGGCCGTACCGAAGTCACGGGCCGCGAGTTGCCCTCGCGCGAGGCTGTGCGGCAAATTCTGGAGGCGTTGCGCGGGGCACTGTTCCCCATGCGGCTGGGCCCGACGGACCTGCGTGAAGAAAGCGAAGACTTCTACGTCGGCCATACGCTCGATGCGGCACTCAATGCGCTGGTGGCACAGGTCCGGCTGGAACTGCGTCACTCGGTGCGCCAGGCGCGTGCGGTGGATCGCGATCCCGATGCCGAAGCCGTGCAACTCGTGCGCGACTTTGCTGCGGCACTCCCTGCGCTGCGTCGCCTGCTCGATACCGACGTGCTCGCCGCCTACCACGGTGATCCGGCCGCGCGCAGCGTCGACGAGGTCCTGCTGTGCTACCCCGGCATCCTCGCTGTCATCCATCACCGCATTGCGCATCACCTGTACTGCGTTGGACTGCCGTTGCTAGCGCGCATGGTGGCCGAGACCGCGCACGCTGATACCGGCATCGACATCCACCCGGGCGCGCAAATCGGCAGCGGCTTCTTCATCGACCACGGCACGGGCGTGGTGATTGGCGAGACGGCGGTGATCGGCGAACGCGTGCGCATCTATCAGGCCGTGACGCTGGGCGCCAAGCGGTTTTCTGCCGATGCCGACGGTCACCTGGAGAAAGGCGCACCGCGCCACCCGGTGGTGGAAGACGACGTCGTCATCTATGCCGGGGCGACCATCCTCGGGCGCATCACCATCGGGCGCGGCTCTTCCATTGGCGGCAACGTGTGGCTCACACGCAGCGTGCCGCCGGGTAGCAGCGTCACCCAGGCAAACGTGCAGAGCGGGGTTCAGGACGGGCTTCAGAGTCCTCAGCCGCAAGCGCGCCGCGACAGCGAGGCACACGCCGCGCGCTGATCCGCCTGACGCGTCTTTCCCACCGGTTTTTTCCACCGCACCCGCCACAGAAGCGGGGGCATTTTTTCAAGTGAAGTTGGGAGTCATTGCATGGCAGAAGCAGATACCCAGGACGTGCGCACCGCGCTAGGCGACAGCGCCGCGCGCCAGTTGGCGAACGCGACCAAGACCGTTCCGCAGTTGTCCACCATCAGCCCGCGCTGGCTGGTGCACTTGCTGCAATGGCAGCCGGTGGAGGCGGGCATCTTCCGTCTGAACCGCGTGAAGAATCCGCGCGATGTGCGCGTCGCCTGCTCGCAGCGCGATGAGGCAGAGGCAGAGCTGCCGCAAACCTTCGTCGATTACGAAGACCAGCCGCGCGAGTACTTCCTCAACGCGGTGACGACGGTGCTGGACGTGCATACCCGCGTGTCCGACCTGTACAGCAGCCCGCACGACCAGATTCAGCAGCAGCTGCGCCTGACCATCGAGACCATCAAGGAGCGTCAGGAAAGCGAGCTGATCAACAACCCCGACTATGGCCTGCTGGCCAATGTGGATGAAACGCAGCGCATCTCCACGCTCACCGGCGCGCCCACGCCGGACGATCTGGACGAGCTGATCACCAAGGTGTGGAAAGAGCCGGCGTTCTTCCTGGCGCATCCGCTGGCGATTGCCGCGTTTGGCCGCGAATGCACGCGCCGTGGCGTGCCGCCGCCCACGGTCAGCTTGTTCGGCTCCCAGTTCCTCACGTGGCGCGGCCTGCCGCTGATTCCGTCCGACAAGGTGCCCATTGACGAGAATGGCCTCACGAAGATTCTGCTGTTGCGTGTGGGTGACAAGCGCCAGGGCGTGGTCGGCCTCTACCAGCCGGGCGTGGCGGGTGAGCAGAGCCCAGGTCTGTCGGTGCGCTTCATGGGCATCAACCGGAACGCCATCGCGTCGTATCTGATTTCGCTGTATTGCTCGCTGGCCGTGCTGACTGAAGACGCGCTGGCAGTGCTCGAAGACGTGGAGATCGGCAAGTACCATGACTACCCCGACACCTACAAGTAACGCACCCAGCGTGAGCGGCCTGACGCTGCCGGTGGGCGATGTGCCGGCGGGTTTGCCAGATGCGGCTGCGCTGGCGCAACTGGCCAACGCGTTCTTCACGGCGCTGCCCGGCCACGAGCCGGAGCCCGCCATCGACCTGTCGCCGACGGGCGCCACGCCGCAATTGAGCGCGTTGCCCGTTGCGGATGCCGCACCGATTGCGCCGCAGGTGCCCGTGCTGGGCGTGCCGACGCAGTACGCGGCGGCATTGCCCCAGGCGGCATCGGGCCACGGCTTGCCGGGGCCGGCGCATGCGGTGTCGGCTCCAAGTTCGCCGTACTACTTCCTGGGTGAGGCGAGCGGCTACCAGTCCGCCGTGCCGCATGCGGGGGTAGCGGCATCGGAGGCAGGTGTGCCGGACGATCGCATCTCGGCGCAGCCGTTCCACTTGCCCGGCACCGATGCATTGGCGCGGTTGATCGATGGTGCCGCAGGCACGCCGCCCGCTGGGCCGGCTGCATTGCAGCAGCCCGGTGGTGCGGCGCAGGCAGGGCAGTTCTACTTCCTTGCGCCGCCCACAGTGCCTACGTTGGAAGCATCACGTGACACCAGCCACCAGCCGCATCGCGCCACCACGTTTGACGTGCAGGCGGTTCGGCGTGACTTTCCGATCCTGGCCGAGCGCGTCAATGGCCGGCCGCTGATCTGGCTCGATAACGCCGCCACCACGCACAAGCCGCAGGCGGTGATCGATCGGCTGGCGTATTTCTACGCGCACGAGAACTCCAACATCCACCGCGCGGCGCATGAACTCGCTGCACGTGCCACGGATGCCTACGAGGGCGCCCGCAACAAGGTCGCGCGATTCCTGGGTGCGAAGTCGTCAAGCGAAATCATCTTCGTACGTGGCGCCACGGAGGCGATCAACCTCGTCGCGCAGACATTCGGCCGTCAGCACATCGGCGCAGGGGACGAGATCGTCGTCTCGCACCTGGAGCACCACGCCAACATCGTGCCCTGGCAGCAGCTTGCCGCGCAGGTGGGCGCGCGCATCCGCGTGATTCCGGTGGACGACAGTGGGCAGATCCTGCTGGACGAATACCGCAAGCTGCTCAGCAGCCGGACGAAGCTGGTGTCCGTCACGCAGGTGTCGAATGCGCTGGGGACGGTGACGCCGGTGCAGGAGATCATTGCGCTGGCGCACGCGGCAGGCGCGCGCGTGCTGGTGGATGGCGCACAGGCGGTCTCGCACTTGCGCGTGAACGTGCAAGCGCTGGATGCGGACTTCTACGTGTTCTCCGGCCACAAGATCTTCGGGCCGACGGGCATTGGCGTGGTGTACGGCAAGCAGGATCTGCTCGACACGCTGCCGCCCTGGCAGGGTGGCGGCAACATGATCGCCGACGTCACGTTCGAGAAGACGCTGTACCAGCCCGCACCTGCCCGCTTCGAGGCCGGCACCGGCAACATTGCGGATGCGGTGGGACTGGGCGCTGCGCTCGATTACGTCGAGCGCATCGGCCTGGAGAACATCGCGCGCTATGAGCACGATTTGCTGGTGTATGCCACGCATGGGCTGTCGCGCATTCCTGGTCTGCGGCTGATCGGCACGGCCGCCAACAAGGCAAGCGTGCTGTCGTTCACGCTGGCTGGGTACCGCACGGAAGAAGTGGGTGGGGCGCTCAATCGCGAAGGCATTGCCGTGCGCTCTGGCCATCATTGCGCGCAGCCGATTCTGCGGCGCTTTGGCGTGGAGGCCACGGTGCGGCCGTCTCTGGCCTTCTACAACACGTGCGAGGAGGTGGATGAACTGGTGCGCGTGGTCGGCGCGCTGGCAAAGCGCTGAGCGACTCGGCCCATCACACAAGAACGAAGTCCCGCAGGCCCGGTGCACCCGCACCGGGCCTTTTTGTTGGAGAAACGCGCCTAACCGAGGACATATTCGGAATCCGCCCAAACGCCTGCGACTGCGGCGATACTTGCGCCTTACGTCCGGCGCACGCATGCCGGGTGAAGCAGTACACCTACAAGGAGCGGAGACCGAATGACTACATTGTTCAAGCGTCGTGGTGCGGTGATGGGGCGGCTGTTGCGGCTCGTCATCGCGGTTGTGGTGGTGCTGACCATTGTTGTGGCTGTCAACACATGGCGGCATGGCTCGCGCCAGCTCGATGTGCCTGCCGTCACTCCAGTGGCCGTCGATGGCCCGGCGGCAGCCGCACACCTGGCCGAAGCCGTGCGCGCACGCACCGTCTCCAGCGCCACCGATGCACAGTTGAACGCCGACCAGTTCCGCCAGCTTCACGCCATGCTGGAAGCGCGCTACCCCAAGGCGCACGCTGTGCTGCAGCGCGAGCAGGTGGGCGACTTTGCGCTGCTCTACACGTGGAAGGGTTCCGACGCGTCGTTGCCGCCCATCATGCTGATGGCGCATCAGGACGTTGTGCCCATCGCCCCAGGCACTGAAGGCGACTGGACCGAACCGCCGTTCGACGGCGTGGTGAAGGACGGCATGGTCTGGGGCCGCGGTGCGTGGGACGACAAGGGCAACCTGATCTCGCAGATGGAAGCCATCGAGCTGCTGGCCGCCAGCGGCTTCAAGCCGCGCCGCACCATCCACCTCGCCTTCGGCGCCGACGAGGAAGTGGGCGGCGAGCGTGGCGCCAAGCAGATCGCCGCGCTGCTCAAGTCGCGCGGCGAGCGTCTGGACTTTGTGATTGACGAAGGGCTGCTGATTACCGAGGGCGTGCTGCCAGGGCTCAACAAACCGGCTGCGTTGATCGGCGTGGCGGAGAAGGGCTTCCTCTCCGTGCAGCTCAAGGTGGGAGCCACGCCGGGGCATTCGTCGATGCCGCCGCCGCACGGCGAGAGCGCCATCGCCATGATGAGCGCCACGCTCAAGCGGCTCGATGACGATCAACTGCCCGCTGGCATCCGTGGCGTTGCGCAAGAGATGTTCGCCACGCTGGCGCCCGAGATGCACGGTTTCAGCCGCGTCGCGCTGGCCAACCTGTGGCTGTTCGGGCCGATGGTGCAGAAGCAGCTGGAGGCGTCGGCCAGTTCCAACGCCATGCTGCGCACCACCACCGCGCTGACCATCGTGCAGGCCGGCAACAAGGACAACGTGCTGCCCGGCCGTGCCGAGGCCACCGTCAACTTCCGACTGCTGCCGGGCGACACCATTGCCTCCGTCACCGCGCACGTGGAAGACGCCGCCAAGGCCGCCGCGCCCAAGGGCAAATTCGAACTGAGCAAGCTGCCTGGCTCGAGCGAGGCGTCACCTGTGTCGCCCACGGAATCGGCGTCGTATCAGCTGATCAACAAGACGGTGCGCGAGCTGTTCCCAGGAACGGTGGTGGCACCAGGGCTGATGATCGGTGCCACCGATTCACGCCACATGATCGGGATTGCCGACCACGTGTATCGCTTCTCGCCGGTGCGCGCCAAGCCGGAAGACCTGCCGCGCTTTCACGGCACCAACGAGCGGATCACCGAGGCCAACCTGGTGGAGCTGATTCGCTTCTACCACCGGCTGGTGCAGCAGGCGGCGGGCTGATTCGCTTACGGCCCGGCTTGGGGCGGCCTGTTATTGCGCCGGCCGCTCGTCGAAATATTCGATCCGGTTCCGGCCGTTCTGCTTGGCGGCGTAGAGTTGCCGGTCGACGGCCTGGATGAATGCTGTCGGGCTGCTGTCCCCCCGCGGAACGCTCGTCCCCACCCCGATGCTGACCGTGACGTTCTGGCCGTGTGGCGATTGCGAGTGTGGGATGGCCAGCTTCTCTATCAGCCGGTGGCAGCGTTCGGCCACCTTGCGTGCGCCGGCAGCGTCCGTTTCCGGCAGCATCAGGACGAATTCTTCGCCTCCGAAGCGCGCGACCACATCACGCGGGCCGATCGCGGCCAGGCTCAGCGTCTGGGCAATGTCGATCAGGCACTTGTCGCCCTGAATGTGCCCATACAGGTCGTTGTACTGCTTGAAGAAATCGACGTCGATCAGGATCAGGGACAGGGGCAAGCCGCCGTTGCGTGCGCCGGCCCATTCCCGCTCCAGGCTGACATCGAACTGGCGCCGGTTGGCGATGCCCGTCAGCCCGTCCTTGAACGACAGCGCCTCCAGTTCCTTCTGCAGGGCGATCAGCTTTTCTTCGGTCTTTTTGCGCTCACTGATGTCGAACATGAAGCCGATCAGCGATTCCACCTCGCCGCTGTCATTGCGCACCACGTGAACGACGTCGCGTATCCAGACATAGCCGTTGTCCTTGGTGAGCGCGCGGTAGTCGGCCTCGTGATCCACCCCCGCCTGGGACTGGGCAATGCAGAAGTTCACCACGTAGTCCCGGTCGTCGGGGTGAATGCGCGTGGCCCAGTCCTCGGCCGTGACCCAGCTCTCCTGGCTCCAGCCGAGCAGCGGCTCGATCTGTGGGCCGATGTAGGCAAATGACATGGTTGACCAGTCGATCTTCCACGGAATGGCCTGGGTCGATTCCAGGAGCGTCTTGTAGACCGCGCTGTCGCTGCTAAGGTCGTTGATGCCTGACATGCTGCACTCCCCAATGTAACGGTGCTTCCCCAAGGTCAGCGGGCATGGCTGCGCCGCCGCGATGGCGCCCTCATCAGATTGGCGGGCGCCTTTTTTCTTTTGCAGCAGGGCGATTCTGCTTTGGAATCGGACTGCTCTACTGCTAGGACGACCTAACGGCAGGGGGCAAGGTGCGCTTAACCCCATGGTGCAGTCAGGTTTTTGCGGGCGTTCGCCGGCTGAACTGTTCGCGAAAGATGCTGAACAGTTCAGCCAAACTGTTCGCAACTGTTCATGTCCATGGTGTCGTCCGCCGCGCAAGATGGTGTTGTGCCGATCCGCAGTCCCCATAAAAATCCACCACGAACCCCGGCACAGGAGTCTCCATCATGCGCGAAATCAGGATCTTCGAACTTGACCGGCCGGGCGTGCCGGTGAGCTGGCGGTCGGCACGGGCCCAAACCATCGCCGCTCAGGCCGGGCTGTTGTGGGTCACGCAAGAGCATCAGCGGCAGGACATCTGGCTCAAGCCGGGCCAATCGATCGACGTGCCGGCAGGCGTACGGTTCTGGCTGTCGGGTGAGCCGGTGGAAGGCACGCCGGCGCGCTTTGCCGTGACCGAAGACATCAACGCACCGCGCCGTCTGTTGCGCTTCATCGGCTTGCTGGTCAGCGCGGCGTATCGGCAGGTGCTGCGTGACGACGGGCAAGATGCAGCGCGCACGCCGTCGGCATTGCGCATTGGTACCTGAGGGCACCTGAGCGCCTAAGCCGGAAACACCAGCCGGAACTCGGTCCGCCCGGTGTTCCCCTCGGGCGGGCTGCTGGCCTGCACCCACCCCCCGTGCAGGTCCATGATGGTCTTCACGATCGCCAGTCCCAGCCCCGTGGACTGGCTCGATTGCGCCCCGGATTGTGCTCGTGAGGGGTCGCCGCGGTAGAACCGCTCGAACAGCAGCGGCACACTGCCGGCCGGAATGCCCGGCCCTGGGTTGCGCACGGCAATGGCGATGCCTTGCGGCAGGCGTTCGATCACCACGTCGATGCGCTCGCCGGTGGGCGTGTGGCGCAGCGCGTTGTCGAGCAGGTTGTTGATTGCCCGGCGCAGCAGCGTGGCATCGGCGTGCAACTGCGCATCGCCGTGCACGTCGATGGTGATGTCGCGGTCGGCGGCCACGGCTTCGAAGTAATCGACCAGCACCTGCACCTCGTGCCGCGCATCGAGCGGCGCCACGGACAGCGCCACGCGTGCGTGATCGGCGCGGGCGAGGAACAGCATGTCTTCGATCATGTGCGACAGGCGCGCGTATTCCTCCAGGTTGGATTCGAGCACGCTGCGGTATTCCTCCACCGTGCGCGGGTGAGCGAGCGTGACTTCGGTCTGGCCGACGAGATTGGCCAGCGGCGTGCGGAAGTCGTGCGCCAGGTCGGCCGAGAACTGCGACAGCCGTGCAAAGCCGTCCTGCAAACGCGTGAGCATGGCGTTGAGCGAGGCCAGCAAGTCGGCCAGTTCACGTGGCGCACCTTGCAGCGTGAGGCGCGTGTCGAGCTGACTCGGCACCACGGCCGCCGCTTGTTTGCCGATGCGCTCCAGCCCCCGCAGCGTGCTACGCACCAGCAACAGGCTCAGCAGTGCCACCGCCGCCACACCACCGATCACGGCAAACACGATGTGGCGCTGATAGTTGGCCAGCAACGCCGCGCGGCTGTCGCCGTCCTGCGCGACCAGCACGATGACCTTTGCGCTGTTCTGCCCCAGCCATGCCTGCGCCGCCACCGCCCGCGACGCCATGCCCGTCATCGACATCCACGTGTGCACCGACGCTTCCGATGGCGGCGTCTCGGCCGGCACCACGGGCGGCATCGTTACCTGTTCACCTTCGGGGTTCACCTCCACCAGCGTGCGGCCTTCGGGCGTGGCAATGCGCAGGATCAGCCCGTCGTGGCCCGACACCACATCGGTATAGCGGTGTGCGGTGCGCGCGAGGTCATCGGCGCTGAGGGCCTCGCTGGCAAGGTGGCGCAGTTGCGCGATCTTGCCGAGCAGCATGGCGTCGTCATTTGCGCGCAGTTGCGCGTTGAGCGCGTAGTACAGATACGTGCCGGCGGCCGTGAGCGTGACGGATGCCACCACCACGAACGCCAGCACCAGCCGGCCAGCAAGCGATACGGGCCAGCGCATCAGCGTGCCCATCAGCGACCCACCGGATCCAGCACGTAGCCCATGCCGCGCAGCGTGTGGATCAGCTTGTGCTCGAACGGGTCGTCCACCTTGGCGCGCAGGCGGCGGATCGACACGTCGACCACGTTGGTGTTGCTGTCGAAGTTCACGTCCCACACCTGCGAGGCGATCAGCGATCGCGACAGCACCTCGCCCGCACGCCGCGCCAGCAGGTGCAGCAGCGCGTATTCCTTGGCAGTCAGGTCGATGCGCTGCCCTGCGCGCGTGACGCGGCGCTTGATGGTGTCGATGGTGAGGTCGGCAATTTCGAGGATCTCGTTCTCGCGCAGCGGACCGCGGCGCAGGATGGTGCGCACGCGCGCCACCAGCTCGGCAAACGCGAAGGGTTTGACGAGGTAGTCGTCCGCCCCCAGTTCCAGGCCTTTGAGCCGATCGTTCAGATCGTCGCGCGCGGTCAGGAACAGCACTGGGGTGCTCTTGCGGCGGCGCAGCTCCTGCAGCAGCTGCCAGCCGTCCATGCCGGGCAGCATGACGTCGAGCACGATCAGGTCGTAGTCGTGCTCCATGGCCTGGAAGAGGCCATCGGGGCCGGTGCGGGCGAGGTCGGCCACAAAGCCGGATTCCGTCAGGCCCTTGAGCAGGTAATCGCCCGCCTTGGGCTCGTCTTCAACAATGAGCAGTCGCATGATGAAAAGAGGCGGGGCGCTTATTGCTCCGCCGTGGCTGCGGTTGTTACCGATAGCGCCACGATATGCCAAAACCCCTGAACGGGGCGCAAAGATGACAAGTTTGTCATCTTCGGGTCATGCCCCCGTGGCGCACCCCTCCCTAGACTGGCCGCACTGACATCGCCGCTCCCGGTTTGCTGATGTCAGGCCTTTCAAAGGAGATGACCATGGCGATTCGATTCCAACGTGTGCTGCCCCTGGCCGCTTTGGCCGCAATGCTGGCCACCGGTACGGCAGTGGCGGGGCAAGACCACAATGGCGACTGCTGCGTCCCGCAAGTGAAGGCGATGGCAGGACCGCAGGCCAATGCCGGGCCTCGCGACCCGCACGCAGATGGCGCCAAGGCCGGCGGGCGTGACCCGTACGCCGACGGTGCCGCGCAAGCCGTGCTTGACGCCCGCGTCGGCCCGCGTGACCCCTACACGGACGGTGGCCTGGGTGACACCCGTGGTCCGCGTGAGCGCGATCCGTACACCGACGGCGCGATCGCGTAATGCGTCGTCTCCAGCCCGTTGGGGCAGCCCTCGCGTGCCTTCTGGTGGGCCCCTTGGCTGCCGCGGCGGCGGCTGACCCTGCCGCTCCGGCGGCGCTCTCCCTGCCCGGCGAGGCCGTCGCCGCGCCGTCCGTACGCGTGACGCTGCAGCAGGCCGTCGAGCGCGCCATCCAGACGCATCCCGCGTTGGCCGCCGCTGGTTACGAAGTGGCTGCAAGCGAAGGCGCGCTCGACCAGGCGCGCCGATTGCGCAATCCCGAAGCGGCCTTCACGAACGAAGGCGTGCGCCGCGACCGCGCCACGATGACGGCACAGCTGAACATTCCCTTGGAACTCGGCGGCAAGCGAAGTGCCCGCACACGCGCCGCCGAAATCACCCGCGACGCCACCGCGCAGGATGCCGCCGTGCTGCAGGCCGAACTGCGTGCCGATGTCACGCGAGCCTTCTTCGATCTGGTGATTGCGCAGGAGCGCCTGACGCTCGCGCAGGCATCGGATACGCTGGCCGCCCAGGCGAAATCCGCCGCCGCGCGCCGCGTGCAGGCGGGCAAGGTCTCGCCGGTGGAGCAGACCAAGGCCGGCGTCGCCCGTGCCGGCGCGGCGATCGAACTGCGCGATGCGCGCGCTGAACTGCAAGTCGCGCAGCGTGCGCTGGCGGCATTCTGGGGCGGCGCATCTGCCATGCCGGAAGCCGATGGCAGCGCCGAGACCCTGCCCACGGTGCCGCCTGAGGCGCGGCAGGGTGCGGGGTTGCTCGAGAACACGCCGCGCGCCCTCCGTGCCCGGCTGGAGATCGACCGCCGCCAGGCGCTCGCCAACGTCGAGCGCAGCAAGCGCGTGCCCGACGTCACGCTCACCGTGGGGGCCAAGCGCGACAGTGCTGCGAACAACAACATGGCGGTGCTCGGCATTGCCGTGCCGCTGCCTTTGTTTGACCGCAATCAGGGCAGCCAGCTCGAAGCGCTGCGCCTGGCCGACAAGGCGTTTGAAGACTACCGCGCCCTGCAACTCGAACAGAACGCCACGCTTGCGCAGGATGTCGCGCGGCTCGATGCCGCCCGCGCGGCGGTTCAGTCGCTGCGGCAAGACGTGCTGCCCGGCGCGCAGCGCGCTTATGACGCCGCCCGCATTGGCTTTGATGCCGGCAAGTTCAACTTCCTCGATGTGCTGGACGCCCAGCGCACGCTGTTCCAGGCGCGCGCGCAGTATCTGGCTGCGCTGTCGCGCGCGCACCAGGCAGCCGCGGGGATCGATCGCATTCTCGGCCGGTAGTGCGGCCTTTTTATTTCTGCTGACATGACACTTCCACCGCAACAACGGCGCGCCATCGCGCTCATCGTCGTGCTCGGCGCGCTGGCCGCTGCCGGGCTGTGGTTCGGCATGGGCGCGCGCCAGGTGGCGACCTCTGAAGCTGAAGCCGCGCCCGCCCCGGCCGCTGCAGAGCAGGCTGAGGCGCCCCACGCCGAAACACTCGCCATGACAGCTGACGCCATCGCCAACGCAAAGATCGGAGTGGAAACCGCAGGCGCTGCCGAGCTGCGCACGGAGGTCGTCCTGCCGGGTGAGATCAAGCTGAACGAAGACCGTACTGCGCACGTGGTGCCGCGCGTGGCAGGCGTAGCGGAAAAGGTGGCCGTGGAGCTGGGCCAGCGAGTTACGCGCGGGCAGTTGCTGGCTGTACTGTCGAGCCCAGCGCTGTCGGATCAGCGCAGCGCGCTGCAGGCCGCCCAGCAGCGCCTGGCGCTTGCGCAGGAAACGCACGCGCGCGAAAAACGCCTTTGGGAGCAGGGCATCGCCGCCGAGCAGGATTACCAGCAAGCCCGCACAGCGTTGCAGGAAGCGCGTATCGCCGCCAACAACGCACGCCAGAAGCTGACGGCCATCGGTGCGGCACCCGCCGGGTCGGCGTTGAACCGCTTCGAGCTGCGCGCGCCGTTCGATGGCGTGGTGGTGGCCAAGCACTTGTCGCAAGGGGAGGCCGTGCAGGCAGAGACCGCCGTGTTTACCGTGGCCGACCTGCGCACCGTGTGGGCAGATTTCTCCGTCACTGCCAAGGATCTCGAAGCCGTCACTGCCAACGCCGCCGCTACCGTGCGCGCCACGGCCACCGGCACTGCGGTGCAGGGCAAGGTCTCGTATGTCGGCGCGTTGCTGGGCGAGCAGACGCGCACCGCACCCGCGCGCGTGACGCTCGACAACCCCAAGCTGGCGTGGCGCCCTGGCATGTTCGTCAACGTGTCGGTGGAGTCGGGCCGCGCGCAGGTGCCCGTGGCCGTACGCGCCGATGCCGTGCAGACGGTCGACGACAGACCTTCCGTATTCGTACCCGTGCCGACCGGCTTTGAAGTCCGCCCCGTCAAGACCGGCCGCACCGACGGCACCTGGACGGAAATCCTCGAAGGCCTGCCCGCCGGCACACGCTACGCCGCCGCCAACAGCTATGTGCTGAAGGCCGAAGCCGGCAAGTCCGCCGACCACGGCCACTGACGGAGGCGCCATGTTCGAACGCCTCTTGCGTACCGTCATTGCCCAACGCTGGCTGGTGCTGTTGGCCGTGCTGGCGGCCGCTGCATTCGGCGCGTATAGCTACACGCGCCTGTCCATCGATGCGGTGCCCGACATCACCAATGTGCAGGTGCAGATCAACACGCCTGCGCCGGGCTACTCGCCGCTGGAGACCGAGCAGCGCATCACCTACGCACTGGAAACCGCGATGGCCGGGCTGCCCAGGCTTGAGCAGACGCGCTCGCTGTCGCGCTACGGCCTGTCGCAGGTGACGGTGATCTTCAAGGAAGGCACCGACATCTACTTCGCTCGTCAGTTGGTGAGCGAGCGCCTGCAGGCCGCCAAGGAGCAGTTGCCTGCGGGCATTTCGCCGAGCATGGGGCCGGTCTCCACCGGCCTGGGCGAAATCTATCTGTGGACGGTCGAAGCCGACGCCAATGCGCGCAAGCCCGACGGCACGGCATACACACCTGCCGACTTGCGCGAGCTGCAGGACTGGGTCATCCGCCCGCAGATCCGCAACGTGCCGGGCGTGACGGAGGTCAACACTATCGGCGGCTTTGCCAAGGAGTTCCTGGTTGCAACGAGCCCGGAACGCTTGGCGTCATACAAGCTCACGCTGGCCGATGTGGTGGCTGCGCTGGAGCGCAACAACGCCAACGTCGGCGCCGGTTACATCGAGCGCAAGGGCGAGCAATATCTCGTGCGCGCGCCCGGCCAGTTGCGCGACGCGGCCGACATCGGCAACGTTGTGCTCGCCAGCCCGAATGGCACACCGGTGCGCCTGCGCGACGTCGCCACCATCGAGAGCGGCAGCGAATTGCGCACGGGTGCAGCCACCAGCAATGGGCGCGAAGTCGTGCTCGGCACGGCGTTCCTGCTGCTGGGCGAGAACAGCAGCACGGTCTCGCAGGCGGTGGACAAGCGCGTGCAGGAGATTCGCAAGACGCTGCCCGCAGGGATTCGCGTGGAATCGGTGTACGACCGCACAGTGCTCGTCGACAAGGCCATCGCCACCGTCAAGAAGAATCTGCTGGAAGGCGCCATTCTGGTCATGGCGGTGCTGTTCCTTTTCCTCGGCAACCTGCGCGCGGCGGTGCTCACGGCACTGGTGATTCCGCTGTCGATGCTGATGACGTTCAGCGGCATGGTGTCGGCCAAGGTGAGCGCCAACCTGATGAGCCTGGGTGCGCTGGACTTCGGCATCATCGTCGACGGCGCCGTGGTGATCGTCGAGAACTGCGTGCGGCGTCTGGCCCACGCACAGGAGGCGCGCGGCCGGCCGCTCAGCCGTGCCGAGCGCTTTGAAGAGGTGTTCGAGGCCGCCCGCGAAGCGCGTCGCCCGTTGCTGTACGGCCAGCTCATCATCATGGTGGTGTACCTGCCGATCTTTGCGCTCTCGGGTGTGGAAGGGAAGATGTTCCACCCGATGGCGACCACCGTGGTGCTGGCGCTGGCCGCGGCCATGATCCTCTCCGTCACCTTCGTGCCCGCGGCCGTGGCGCTGTTTATTGGCGAACGTGTTGCGGAGAAGGAGAACCGCCTGATGGGCTGGGCGCGCCGCATGTACGCGCCGCTGCTGGAACGCGTGCTGGCTGCGCCCGCTGTGGTGCTCACGTTTGCAGCCGTGGCGGTGACGGTGTCGCTGGTGGCGGCCACTCGCCTGGGTGCCGAGTTCGTCCCCAACCTGAACGAGGGCGATTTCTCGATCCAGGCGATGCGCGTGCCGGGCACGGGCCTGGCGCAATCGCTGGAGATGCAGATGCAGATCGAGCGCACGCTCAAGGCGAAGTTTCCCGAGATCGAGCGCGTCTTCGCGCGCACCGGCACGGCCGAGGTGGCCACCGATGTGATGCCGCCGAGCATCTCTGACGGCTACATCATGCTCAAGCCTGAAAAAGACTGGCCTGCCGGCCCCGAAGGCAAGACTCGCAATCGCGACCAATTGCTCGCCGACATACGAACCGCCGTGGAAGCGCTGCCCGGCAACGCGTACGAGTTCTCGCAGCCGATCCAGCTGCGCTTCAATGAGCTGATCTCCGGCGTGCGCAGCGATGTGGCCGTCAAGCTCTTCGGTGACGACATGAGCGTGCTGGAAGCGCAGGCCAAAGTCATCGCTGCGCAGCTCGGCAAGCTGGCCGGCGCCGCCGAGGTGAAGATCGAACAGACCGGCGGCCTGCCGTTTCTCAACGTCGATATCGACCGCGACAAGGCCGCACGTTATGGCCTCTCCATCGGCGCGATTCAGGACACGGTGTCCGCCGCCATCGGTGGCAAGGATGCGGGCACGGTGTTCCAGGGCGATCGCCGCTTCGGCATCGTCGTGCGCCTGCCGGAGGCCGCACGGAGTGACCCGGCCGCACTGGGCCGCCTGCCGCTGGCATTGCCCAACGGCCAGGGCTACGTACCCCTGTCCGACGTGGCCACGCTCAATGAAGTGACCGGCCCCAACCAGGTCAGCCGCGAAGACGGCAAGCGCCGCATCGTCGTCAGTGCCAATGTGCGTGGGCGCGACATCGCTTCGTTCGTCGAGGAGGCGCAGGCCGTGCTCGATGCGCAGTTGCGTCTGCCCGCCGGCTACTGGATGACGTGGGGCGGGCAGTTCGAGCAATTGCAGTCGGCCACCCAACGCCTGCAGATTGTGGTGCCGCTGGCGCTGGCCATGGTGCTTACGCTGCTGTTCATGATGTTCGGCAACCTGAAGGACGGCCTGCTGGTGTTCTCGGGCATTCCGTTTGCACTGTCGGGCGGCATCCTGGCGCTCGCGTTGCGCGGCATTCCGCTGTCGATCTCGGCGGCGGTGGGCTTCATTGCGCTGTCGGGCGTGGCGGTGCTCAACGGGCTGGTGATGCTGAGCTTCATCCGCAGCCTGCGTGAGGAGGGTAAGTCGGTCGATGTTGCCGTGCGCGAGGGCGCGCTCACGCGCCTGCGCCCAGTGCTGATGACTGCTCTGGTGGCGTCGCTCGGCTTCGTGCCGATGGCGCTGGCCACAGGCACGGGTGCGGAGGTGCAGCGTCCGCTGGCCACGGTGGTGATCGGGGGAATCCTGTCGTCGACAGCGCTCACGCTGCTGGTGCTGCCGGTGCTGTATCGGCTGGCGTATCGACGCGATACCGGGCGGGAAGATGCCGCGGCGCGAGCGGATTCGGCTGTGTCTTCCGCTGCGCCGTAGGGAAGGGGCTTACTGGTCGGTCTGCAGTGCGGCGATGATCTTCTCGGCGTGGGCCTTCAGCTTGTCCGTATCGGCCTGCACGCGTGCGTGCGGCTGCAACGGGGTATCGCTGTAGCGCGGCAGCACGTGGAAGTGCACGTGCGGTACGGTCTGGCCGGCGGCCGCACCGTTGAGCTGGAAGACCGCGATGCCCGGCGGCGTGAACGCGGCGCGCACGGCGCGGGCCAGCTTGCGCGTGGTGCGGATGGCGGCCGACGCGGCCTCGTCCGACAGGTCAAACAACTCCGCCGCGCCTTCCTTGGGCAATACAAGCACGTGGCCGTCGGCCTGCGGCATGATGTCCATGAAAGCGATGGTGTGGTCGTCTTCGTACACCTTGATGCAGGGCAGCTCGCCGCGCAGGATCTTGGCGAAGATGTTCTGGTTGTCGTATGTCGCGGGGGATGTTGCTTCGGGCATGGATGTCTCCGGCAAACAGGAAAAAGGCAGCGGGCAGTATATATGTGACAGGCGGTGCGCCGTGTGCCGTGGGCTTGGCGCAGGTCAAACCGGGCCGTCGTTCACTGACAGGGGCGCCGCCACATGTTCGAGTGGCTTACGCTCCGCCGCCGTGCCCCAGCAGGCTTGCACGGCGGCCGCCAGCAGCATCAGCACGGCACCGAATGCGTAGCCGCCGAACACCGCGCCGCGCGAGTGCGTATCGATCAGCCAGCCGAACAGCGCCGGCCCCGCCACACCGCCCAGGCCCGTGCCCACGGCGTAGAACAGCGCAATGGCCAGTGCGCGCACTTCCAGCGGAAAGGTTTCGCTCACCGTCAGATACGCCGAGCTGGCGGCCGCCGACGCAAAGAAGAACACCACCGTCCAAGCAATCGTCTGCGTGGTGCCGTCCAGCACGCCGGCCTTGAACAGCGCGCCGCTCGCGAGCAGCAGCACGCCACTGATCGCATACGTGGCGGCAATCATCGTGCGCCGGCCGATCACGTCGAATAGGCGCCCAAGCAAGAGCGGCCCGAGGAAGTTGCCCAATGCGAATGGCAAGAGATACGTGCCGACCTTCGTGGCGGGCACGTCGTAGAAATCGGTCAGCACCAGCGCGTAGGTGAAGAAGATCGCGTTGTAGAAGAACGCCTGCGCGACCATCAACACGAGGCCCACCAGCGCGCGACGACGGTGCTGTACGAACAGCACGCGCGCCACCTCCAGCAAGCGCGGGTGGCCACGGCTGCGCAGGCGCAGCGCGGGCAGCGGGGCGGTATCGAAGCAGTGGCCGCGTGCGGTGATCTCGCTTTCGATGTCGCACACGATGGCCTGCGCTTCCTCATGCCGGCCGCGCGTGATGAGCCAGCGTGGGCTCTCCGGAATCCAGAAACGCATCACCAGGATGACGAGCCCCAACGCCGCGCCGATGAAGAAGCACAGCCGCCAGCCGGTATCCACGCTCATGTGCGCCGGGTCCAGCAGCCATAGCGATGCGCCGGCCCCCAGCGCTGCGCCCACCCAGAACGTGCCGTTGATGGCGAGGTCCGTCCAGCCGCGCACGCGGGCTGGCGTCAACTCCTGGATGGTCGAATTGATGGCCGCGTATTCCCCGCCGATGCCCGCGCCGGTGAGTGCGCGGAAGACAACGAGGCTGGCGAAATTCCACGAGAACGCCGTCGCCAGCGTGGCCGAGATGTACACGCCGAGCGTAATGAAGAACAGCTTGCGCCGGCCCAGCCGGTCTGTCATCCAACCGAACAGCAGCGCGCCGAGCACCGCACCAACCAGATACGCGCTGCTGGCAATGCCGACCTGGGCATTGGTGAGCTGCAGCACGGGGCTCTGCTTGAGCGCACCGGCCACGGCGCCGGCCAGCGTCACCTCCAGTCCGTCGAGCAGCCACGTGATGCCCAGCGCAATGACCACGCGCGTGTGGAAGCGGCTCCAGGGCAGGCGATCGAGCCGGCTCGGCAGATCAGACGTATGGAAGGTTGCCGATTCGGGCATCGTGGCGCACTTGGGTTCGAATGCGCACGATGCAGCACGATTTATTCCTGCGCGGCGCTAGCCCTCGGTCGGCGCGCCTGCGAGCAGCGTGTCTTCAAAGAAGCGGCGGCGTGCGTCCTTGTCGGGCTTGCTGCCCTGGTGCCAGAGCGTGGCTTCGGAGAGCTGGTAGGCGTAGAGCATGAAGGCGCGCATCTTGGCGTCCTTGCGCGCAAAGCCGATCGCCTGGAAGTGCTGGACGTAGTAGTCCATGCGGTGCTCGTCCACGGTTTCAACGGCCTCTTGCGCCATCGGGTCGCGCCGCGCCCAGGCGCGGATGGCAAACTCGATCATGGCCGTGCGGCGTGCACTGCGGCCGCGAAAGGGCAGCGCGAGCAGATCGCGCACCAGGCCCTGCACCGATGGGTTCTGCCGCTCGAGCTTGGGGCCGATGCGCGTGCGTTCGCTCCAGTCCTGCAGCACCTGGTGCAGCAGGTCGTCGCGGTTCTTGAAGTGCCAGTAGAAGCTGCCGCGCGTCACGTCCAGTTGCTTGGCGAGCACATCCACGCGCACGGCGTCGATGCTCTTGGTGACGAGCAGATCGGTGGCTGCGCGCACCCAGTCGTCGGGCGTGAGCTGCGTGCGCGGCGTGGCGGTGGAGGGGGCGGAGGTGGATTCGGCGTCGACGGGTGCGTCGTGTTCGTCGATCAGCGGGGACGGCATGCGCACCTCGGGCGGCGTAGACATGAAGGCGGATTCTAGCGCTGAGGGCATGCTGAGCACCTCAGGTTTTCTCCGGTTGACATGTCAATCAACGCGCTCCTACCATGCACATACGTTTGTGTATGGAAGGATCGAGCTACCGTAAGCCTCGGTTTGCGGTTCGGTGCCAACAGGCCCCGGCAAGAACCATGCTCGACGATGCCTTCTGCACGGCGTCCGACGATAAGACATAAGACATCAGGAGACATTTGCATGAAGGCATTCCGACTCGCACTGTGCGCGGCGGCCATCACAGGCGCATTCTGCGCGAGCACTGTTCACGCCGAGACCGTCAAGATCGCATGGATCGATCCGCTGTCCGGGCTGATGGGCGCGCTGGGCCAGAACCAGCTTCGCAGCTGGCAATACGCCGCCGACCTGGCCAACCAGCAGAACTGGAGCGGCAACGGCACCAAGTTCGAAGTCGTCGGGTTTGACAACAAGGTCTCGCCGCAAGAGAGCCTGACGATCCTCAAGCAGATCACCGACCAGGGCATCCGCTATGTCGCGCAGGGCGATGGTTCCAGCGTGGGCATGGCGCTGCAGGACGCCATCGCCAAGTACAACGACCGCAACCCGGGCAAGGAGATCATCTATCTCAACTACGCGGCGGTTGATCCGGACATGACCAACAGCAAGTGCAACTACTGGCACTTCCGCCTGGACGCCAACTCCGACATGAAGATGGAGGCCCTGACCAGCTACCTGGCCAAGGACACCAACATCAAGAAGGTCTATCTGCTGAACCAGAACTACTCGTTCGGCCACCAGGTGGCACGCGCGGCCAAGGACTACCTCAAGCGCAAGCGCCCGGACATCCAGGTGGTGGGTGAAGACCTGCACCCGCTGGCGCAGGTGAAGGATTTCTCGCCGTATGTGGCGAAGATCCGCGCGTCGGGCGCCGACACCGTCATCACCGGCAACTGGGGGAGCGACCTGGCGCTGCTGGTCCGCGCTGCCAAGGATGCGGGCCTGAACACCAACTTCTACACGTACTACGCCGGCACCACCGGCGTGCCGACGGCGATGGGCGCCTCGGGTGCGGACCGCGTGAAGGTCATCAGCTACTTCGCGCCGAACGATGGCAACCCCAAGACGAATGCTGTGCTCGACGGCTTCAAGAAGAAGTACAACGACGACTTCTTCAACGCCGATGTCTACACCGGCATCGCCTTCCTGGCCAAGGCTGTGAAGACGGCGGGCTCGGCGGAACCGGCCAAGGTGGCCAAGGTAATGGAGGGGATGACGGTCGATAGCCTGAACGGCCCGGTCGAGATGCGCAAGACCGATCACCAGGCCCAGCAGACGCTGTACGTGACAACATGGGTCAAGGCCGACGGCAAGAAGATCAAGTACGACCAGGAAAACACCGGCTACGGCTGGCGTACCGACGTCACGCTCGAGCCGCACCTTGGCGCCCAGCCGACGTCGTGCCAGATGAAGCGCCCGACGTCGTGATCGCTTAGTGGACCTTAGTGGACCCGTTCCCGGCCTGAGCGCGTGCTTAGACTGGGGACACCACCCCTGTGCCCGCCAGGTGCCCGCGGGCGTTCTCCAGAAAGCGGTCCACCGTGGCCTGCACCGATTCCGGCGACCAGCCGGCAATGTGCGGCGTCAGCACGACCTGCTCTAGGTCCAACAGCCCGGCCGGCGGCTTGGGTTCGCTCTCATACACATCTAGCCCCGCGCCGCCGAGCTTGCCTGCACGGATGGCCGTTTCCAGCGCTGCCGTATCCACCACGCTGCCGCGCGCGATGTTCACGACATAACCGTTCGGGCCCAGCGCTTCCAGGATCGTCTGGTTGACGAGGTGCTTCGTCTGCGCGCCGCCCGGCGTGGCGACGATCAGGAAATCCGCCCACTCGGCCATGTCTTGGAGCGTGTCGAAGTAGCGATAGCTCACCTCCTCGCGCGGCTTGCGGTTGTGATAGCCGATCTGCATGTCGAAGCCCGCGGCGCGGCGTGCGATCTGCAGGCCGATGGTGCCCAGGCCAACAATGCCCAGACGCTTGCCGTTCACACCGGGCTGCAGCGGAATGTCGTCACGCCAGACGCCGTTACGCGTGGCGCGGTCCAGCTTGGGAATGCCGCGCGCCGCGGCCAGCAACAGGCCGAAGGCGTGGTCGGCCACGCAGGCGTCGTTGGTGCCGGCGCCGTTGGCCACCGCCACGCCGCGCGCGCGGGCGGCTTCCACGTCGATGTTTTCATAGCCGGCCCCCAGCGCGCAGGCGAGCTCCAGTTTGGGCAGGGCCGCGATCTCTTCGGCAGTCAGGCCGGTGGCACCATTTGTGAGCACGATGCGCACGTCGTCTCCGTGGCGGGTGATGGCGGCATCGCGCTCGGCGCGGGTCGGGGCGTGGATGACGTGGAAGTGTTGCGCGATCTGGGCCACGTTGTCGGGCGTCATCGCGATGAGGATCAGCAGTGTCGGTTGCATGGTGAGGAGGAGCGGGTGGCCGCGTCTTGTCAGCAGAGGTGCTTCGCACAGCGCCCGGCGATGATAGCGCGCGAGATCGGCGCATTGATGGTGGCCCTGGCCGGTGTGCGGTTACACCCCGTTACCGATGAGCAGATTTGGTTGCACGGGCCGATCGCGGCGGGGCATAGACTTTGCGGCAAGAGGCGCATGGCCGCAGGCTGCGGGACTGAACTCCGGTCCGGCCCAGACGCCTCGTTCACAAGACGGGATTCATCATGCAAGCAACGAACAGGTCAGGCCGCGCAGAGCGCGCAGCGCGGTGGGCGTCTTTGGCGGCATTGGCTGCCGTGGCAGCGGGGCTGACGGGCTGCGTGACCGCGCCGCCGTACACCGGCTACGGCGCAGGCTATGGTGCGGGCTACGCCGCAGCCAGCAGTACCTACAGCAACAGCGTCGGCCCCACGACGTACAGCAGCGGGTATGACACCACCTACAGCAACGGCTACGGCAGCTACGACCCGAACGCGCAGCAACCGTATCCGCAACAGCCCTATCCGCAACAGCCGGTGCCGGCATATTCGCAGCCGCAGCCGGCCTACTCGCAGCCCAACTATTCGCCGTACCCGAATAGTGGCGACCAGGCCTATCAGGCGCCGGCCGACAACCGCTACGGCGTGGTTGAATATGTCGAGGCCGTGCCCGTGCGCGGCCAACCGAGCGGCGTCGGCGCCGTGCTCGGCGGCGTAGTGGGCGGCTTGCTGGGCCATCAGGTGGGCGGCGGGCGTGGCAACACCGTGGCTACCATCGGCGGCGCGGTGGCGGGTGCCATGGCAGGCAATGCAGTGGAAGGCAACAACGTGGTCGGCCAGACCTATCGCGTGACGATGCGCCTGAACGACAACTCCCGCGTCACACTCACGCAGAACAACCCGAACGGCCTGCGCGCGGGCGACCGTGCGCGCATTGAGAACAACATGGCAGTGCCGTACTAGCCACATCCCGGCATGGGGGCTGCCCGCGCGCTTCAGAAAGCGCGCGGGCCAACCGATAAAGAGGTAGCGATACAACCCGCTGCCCATTCCCATGCTGAATCGACTTTCCATCCGTTTCCGACTCAACGCAGCCCTGGCGCTGCTTGCCGTACTGCTGGCCGCTACCGGCACCATCGGCGTGATCGGGATGCGCGCGTCCGACGCAAACATCAACGACATCTATACGAATCAGCTCGCCTCCACCTCGCTGGTGGGCAAGTCGCAGCTGAACGCGGCCATCGTGCGTACCACGCTCGACCGCGCTGTCTTCCACCCGGATGCGGCTGACGTGCCGGCCATCCTCGACAAGGCCAATGGCTACCGCGCCAAGTCCGACGATGCCTGGAAGCAATACAAGACGCTACCCATGAGCGCCGAGGAAGCCCGCCTGGCGGCAGACATGGAGACCAAGCGCACCGCGCTGTTCCGCGACGGCATCGAGCCGTTGATGAACGCGTTGCGCGCCCGCGATGCCGCCGCCGCTGACAAGGTGGTGATGAACACGATTCCGCCGCTGTCGGTGGCGCTGTCCGCCGCTGCGGATGCACTGGACCGCAACCAGGTCGAACAGGCCAAAGCTGCGTACCAAGGTGCGGTGGCGCGTTCTCACGCATTCCTCATGCTGATCATCGGCGCCATCGTGGTGGGCATTGGCGCGGCGCTGGGCTGCGCCTTTGGCCTGCACCGCGCGATCTCGGTGCCGCTGTCCAACATGCTGGGCTACTTCAGCGCGATCTCGAACGGCAACCTGACCGAGCGCATCACTGTCACCAGCCAGGACGAAATGGGCGCGCTGACCCGCGGCCTCATCGACATGCAACGTGGCCTGATCCGCACCATCGAGACGATGCGCGGCGGCAGCGAATCCATCGCCAGCGCCACCAAGCAGATTGCGGCCGGCAACATGGACCTGTCGCAACGCACGGAAGAGCAGGCCTCGTCGCTCGAAGAAACCGCGTCGAGCATGGAAGAGCTCACCAGCATCGTGAAACAGAACGCCGACAACGCGCGTCAGGCCAGCCAGTTAGCCGGCAGCGCATCCGACATTGCGGTCAAGGGCGGCGAGGTCGTGGGCCGCGTCATCGAGACCATGTCGGGCATCAACGACAGCAGCAAGAAGATTGCCGACATCATCGGCGTGATTGAGGGCATTGCATTCCAGACCAACATCCTTGCGCTGAACGCGGCGGTAGAGGCCGCACGCGCCGGCGAGCAGGGCCGTGGTTTTGCCGTGGTGGCGGGGGAAGTGCGCAGCCTGGCACAGCGCTCAGCCACGGCGGCCAAGGAGATCAAGGCGCTCATCAGCGATTCCGTGGGCCGTGTCGAAAACGGTTCGACGCTGGTGACCGAAGCCGGCGCGGTGATCGACGAAGTGGTGGTGGCCGTCAAGCGCGTGACCGACATCATGGGCGAGATCAGCGCGGCGTCGGAAGAGCAGAGCAGCGGTATTGAGCAGGTCAACCAAGCCGTCACGCAGATGGACGAAGTGACGCAGCAAAACGCGGCGCTGGTCGAACAAGCTGCGGCCGCTGCGCAATCGCTCGAAGAGCAAGCCGGCGTGCTGCGCGAGGCGGTGGCATCGTTCCGCCTGCCGCCGGCAGGGTCACATGCCGAGCCAGTGCCGGCTGCGGCAGCGACGGCGCAGAAGGCAGCGCCTGCTGTTCCGAGCCCGGTGGCCAAGCCTGCAGCGCGCAAGCCGACAGTCGCAACGGCGCGCGTGGCGCGCAAGCCCATTGCCGCGCCGGTCAAACCGGCCGCACCGAGCGTGGCGCCTGTCGCGGCAGCTGAGCCCAAGCCCGGCAAGCTTGCCCTGGCTGCGGCCACTAACGATGCGGACGACTGGGAACAGTTCTGACGCCCAGGCATGCACATTCCCGCTGACAAGCCGCGCCTCGTGCGCGGCTTTGTGTTTCTGCGGGCCATCGGCTGCCTCCATGCATTGATTGGCGGATTGGAAACGGCCGCCGGCCGGTGCTACGCTCCCGCTTGCCGAGCCTCCGGCTATCGATGCCATGCCAACGGATCATGAGTCGCTGGGAACTGATTAGCTTCTTTGGGGAATCCGCCTTTCTGCTGCCCTGCGCTGCATTTCTGTACGCGTGGCTGCGCTGGCGTGGCGCGGCTGAGAGCGCACGCCACTGGCTGCTGGCGTTTTCCGTGACAGCCCTCGCCGTACTGGCTTCCAAGCTGGCGTTCATGGGCTGGGGCATTGGCAGCGAAGCGTTCGATTTCACGGGAGTCTCGGGTCACGCGATGATGGCGTCGTCGATCTTGCCTGTGCTCGGCTATCTTGCGGTGCCATCGCGGTATCCCAGGTTGGGCCTGTTGGCGGCTGCAGCGGGCATGTTGCTGGCGCTGGCCGTGGGGGTGTCACGGCTTGCGCTGCATGCGCATTCGGTATCGGAAGTCGTAAGCGGCTTGGCGCTGGGGCTCTGTGTCAGCATGCCGTTCATCATGCGCCGCGCGATGCCCCGTGGGCCCAAGGCCATGCTGATTGCCTCGGCGGTACTGGCCATGCTGATGGCTTTGCCCGTCGGTGGTGTGGCTGGGGCCACCCATGGTTGGGTCCAGGACCTTGCCACCTTTCTCTCCGGCCGCGATCGCCTTTACCAGCGCGGCGAATGGACGTTCGTGCCCGGTTGCAGGACATGCACGGCCGGTGCGGCGACACGTTCGGCATGTGCGGCGCGCCTCTGCCACAGCTGATCGGCGCGTTGCCTTAGTCCCACGGGGCGCTTTGTGCGCCCGCCCACAGACGCCCCGCGACAGCTGCGCAACCATGACTGCGATAAGGTTCCCGCAAGGGCTTTGGGGCGGTCATGGCATCGAACTGGAACGTTGCCGCTGAGCGGCGCACGGCGCTTCATTACCTCTACAGACTCGGCGATGCGCTGCTGATCGGCGCGGCCGGCGTGGCCGTGGGTGCGCTCCATTTTCCCGGCGGGATTCGCGAAGAAGCGCCGGTGCACGGCTTCTTGACCATGCTGTGCGCGTTGGGCGCGCTGGTGGTGTTTCCCGCATTCGGCATCTACGACTCGTGGCGCGGGCGCAGTCGTGCGGTACTGATCCTGCGCATCTGGGCCGCATGGACCACGGTCTTCATCACCGGCCTGCTGGGCACGTTTCTGATTCACCAGATCGCCATCGTCTCGCGTGTCTGGTCGATGGGCTGGTTTGTCAGCGCCGCACTGGCTTTGGCTGCGGCGCGCGTCGTCATGTTCCGCATGCTGGCCAATGTGCGCGAGCAGGGCATCAACGCCAAGCGCGTATTGATTTTCGGCTACGGGCCGCTGGGCCGCGAGATGTACCTGCGCGTGCACCGGTTCCGCGGCACCGGTTACCGCGTGGTGGGCATCTACGATGAGACGTCGGCCACCATTCCGTCCGATGTCGTGCCGCTGCGCACGATGGAGGAAGTCACTGTGTTCGTGCACAACCAGGGTGTGCGCGAAATCTGGCTGACGCTCCCGATGGCAGCGTGCCGCGACCTGTCCAGCGTCGTGCGCCAGTTTCGCAATGAGCTGATCGACATCCGCTGGGTGCCCGACGTGTCCTCGGTCGAGCTGCTCGGTCATCGCTTCAGCGAATTCATGGGTTTGCCGGTTATCGACCTGAATGCCCCGCCCGTATCGGGCATCACGGGGCTGCTCAAGGCCAGCTTTGACCGCGTGTTCTCATGCGCGGTGCTGATCGGCCTGAGCCCGCTGCTGTTGACGATCGCCTTGCTGGTGAAATGGACGTCGCCGGGCCCGGTGCTGTTCCGGCAGCAGCGGCTGGGGATCGATGGGCAGCCGTTCGACGTGCTCAAGTTCCGCACCATGCGTGTGCACCAGGAGGACGGCGTGCTTCAGGCCGTGCCTGGCGATACGCGCGTGACACGCGTCGGTGCGTTCCTGCGCCGTACCAGCCTGGATGAACTGCCGCAGTTCATCAATGTGCTGCGCGGCGAGATGTCGGTGGTCGGCCCACGTCCGCACGCGATGGAACACAACGCGATCTACAAGGAGCTGATCGACCGCTACATGCTGCGTCATCGCGTCAAGCCGGGCATCACGGGCTGGGCACAGATCAACGGCTTGCGCGGCCAGACAGACACGGTCGAGAAGATGCGCAAGCGCATCCAGTTCGACATCTATTACATCCAGCACTGGTCATTCGTGCTCGACCTTCGGATCATTTTGCGCACGGCGCTGCACGGCTGGACTGGCGCCTCCGCCTACTGAAGCACAGGCGTCATCACGCGCATCGGCCCATGGATGGGTGCGCGGTTTGGTGGGATATCGCACCGAGCGGACCACCAAAAACCCATTGCAATGGAGCCCGTCAACGCAAACGGAGATCACACATGAAAGAGACCATCCGCAACATCCTGGGGGAAGTGGCCCGGCTTGACGTGCCACTGGCCTCCCTGGCGGACAATGACGATCTCTATGCGGCGGGGCTGTCGTCGCTGGCGACCGTGCACGTGATGCTCGCGCTGGAAAATGCCTTCGATATCGAGATCCCTGATCAGATGCTGACGCGCCAGCTGTTCCGCAGCGTTGACTCACTGGCGGCGGCTGTCCAAACCATTCGCGAACGGCAGGAGGCAGCATGAACTCCGGAGCGAAGGTCACGCTGGCGCATGCGAATTCCGATACCGGCACCGCCATGGCCGGTGATGCATTGCTGGCCGCCGCGCGCGAAGCGGCAACGGTGGCGCAGCGCTTTGCCGATGCGGTCGACCAGGAAGCACGGTTCCCGCACGAGGCGTTCGAGGTGCTGCGCGAGCGCGGTTTGCTCGGTGCGATGGTGCCAGCCGTACTCGGTGGCAGCGGCGCAACGCTGGCGACGGTCGCGTCGATCTGCAAGGTGCTGGGCGAGTCGTGCGCTTCCACGGCCATGATCTACGCGATGCACCAGATCCAGGTGGCGTGCATGCTCGACCATGGCGCCGGAAGCCCGTGGCACCAGCAGATGCTCGCCCGGCTTGCCAGCGAGCAGCTGCTGCTGGCGTCCGCGACGTCCGAGGAGGCAATTGGCGGCGCGCTGCGCAGCAGCGGTTGCGCAGTCAACGTGGAGGGTGATCGCTTCCATGTGCTGAAGATGGCGCCCACGATCTCCTACGGCGCCCATGCCGACGCCATCATGATCACCGCGCGCCGGCATGCGGATGCGTCGCCCTCCGATCAGGTCCTGGTTTGCGCGCTGAAGGCCGACTACACGCTGCAGAATCCCACGGCGTGGGACACGCTCGGCATGCGCGGCACCTGCAGCAACGGCTTCCGGCTGGAGGCCACGGGGCAGGTGGATCAAGTGCTGCCGGTACCGTTTGGCGAAATTGCGGATGCCACCATGACGCCGGTCTCGCACATCCTGTGGAGCTCGCTGTGGCTTGGCATCGCTAGCGATGCGGTATCGCGTGCCAAGACGTTCTTCCAGGGCCAGGCGCGTGCGCGCCCTGGGCAGTTGCCGCCTTCTGCGCCGCGTGTGGCGGAGGCGGTGAGCATGCTGCAAATGATGGAAGGGCGTCTCGACCTGGCGTTGGCGCACCAGCGCAGCCGCCATGCGGGCGCTTCGGTGTCGGCCGCGTTTGCCCTGGCCGCCGAGATGAACGGCTTGAAGACCGCCATGTCGACGATGGCGCTTGAGGCCGTGCAGCAGGCACTGCTGGTGTGCGGGATGGCCGGCTACAAGCAGGGCACGCCGTTCAGCCTTGGCCGCCACCTGCGGGATCTGTGGTCGGCGCCGCTGATGATCAACAACGATCGCATCCAGACCAACACAGCCAACCTGCTGCTGGCCGATCGCTCCTGAAGGAGGCATCCATGGATGCGCACGTGCTTACAGAGGAACGCCCGGCCGGCGGCGCGGCGGCCAGTCCGGCCGCACTGCCGCCAACGTATCTCGAGTCGCTGCTGGCTGCGGGGCTGCTGATCGAAACCGGCGTACGCGGCTTGTACGGCCGCAGTGCGGTATTCGAGGGCATTGCCGACGCCCTGAACGCCGTCATCACGCGGATCGGTGTGGACCAGCAGGCCGAAGTGCTGCGTTTTCCGCCGGCCCTGGGCCAGACGGATTTCGAGACGAGCGAGTACCTCAACAGCTTTCCGCAACTCGCGGGCACGATCCATAGCTTCTGCGGTGACGAGCGGGCGCATCGCCGGCTGCTGGCACGGCTCGAAGACAAGCAGGACTGGACTGACCAGCAAGAGCCCACGGGCCTTGTGCTGACCCCCGCAGCCTGCTACCCCATCTATCCGGTCATCGCGAAACGCGGCCCGCTGCCCCAGGCCGGGAAGGTGGTGGATGTGCTGTCCTACTGCTACCGGCACGAGCCGTCGCTGGAGCCGACGCGCATGCAGCTGTTCCGCCAGCGCGAGTACGTCTGCCTGGGTTCGCCCGAACGCATCGTGGCGTTCCGCCAGCTCTGGATGGAGCGCGGACAGCAGCTGGGCCGCGACCTGCAGCTTCCGCTGGAGGTGGACATTGCCAATGACCCGTTCTTTGGCCGCGGCGGCAAGATCGTGGCGGACAGCCAGCGCGAGCAAAAGCTCAAGTTCGAGCTGCTGATCCCGGTCAATGACGGAGCGCCGCCCACGGCCTGCATGAGCTTCAACTACCACATGGACCACTTCGGTTCACTGTGGCACATCGCGCTGGAGGATGGCAGCACCGCACACACGGGCTGCGTCGGCTTCGGCATCGAACGGCTGGTGCTGGCATTGCTCAAGCACCATGGGCTCGATCCCGCAAACTGGCCTCAGGGGGTGCGGGATACGCTCGGAGACGTGTAAATGTACGGGGACGGCAAGGCACGCACGCGCGGTGGAGTCTATGCGCTGCACGGGGGCAACCCCGTGTGGTCGCACGCCAACCGCCATATCGACCTGTGGGTCGAGCTGCTGCATGGCTGGGAGCTCGAACCCATTGCCGCATTGCCGTTCACCGTCACATTGGATTTCGTGGGCGACCAGTTCACTTCGTCGAATATTCCGTCGGCCGATCTGGAGTTGCTCTACGGCATCGTGAAGGACGAGCTCGCGACGTACGGCAGGCTCGAGGCCCACGTGGCCGCGCAGACCAACCGCGGCAATGTCGTGCTGCTGGAGGTCGACAACTACCAGTTGCCGGCGCCCCCGGGCGGATACCGCAGGCAGCATGCCCGCTCGTGCATCGCGATCGATGTGCTGGTGCCGGAGGCCACGGCCGTGGGCTACTACCACCACGACGGCTATCACACGGCCAGCGGCGGCGACTATGCGTCCATTTTCCGTGCATCCGGTGGCGATATGTCGTGGAGCGCCACGTCGTTCCCGCAGGCGGAGGTCGTGCGCCGCCGCTTTGACGCGCTGGCGGGCGATGCGCTGCTGCGCGCGTCGATCGACCTGCTGCGCGGCCACTTGGCGCGACGTCCGCGTAAGAACCCGATCGAGGCATTTCGCGCTGCCTTTCCCGCCCACCTTGAGCAGCTGATGGCGCGCGGCGAACCGAATTTCCAGGTCTATGCGGCGAGCGTGCTGCGCCAGCTCGGTGCCAATTTCGAGTTGATGGGCCGCTACGTGCGCTGGCTCGTGATGAACGGTCAGGTCCTGCCCGACACCGTCGCCGAAGCCTGCTACACGATGGCTTCCGAAGCAATGGTGATGCAGTTCCGTCTGATGCGCGCCGTGATGAGCCATAAGCCGGACGGATGCCAGGATTGCCTGGAGCAACTCGAGCTGACCTATCAGGGAACGGTCCCCGCGCTTGCCGCGCACTTTGGAGAGACCGTCACATGACGGCGCGCGATCCGGAAGTGGCCCTTCAACGCGTTCCGTGCCCCGGCGTGTCTGTCGGTAACGCCAGGCTCGAAGGTGACTGGACGCTCCTGCAGACCCCTGCCAACGCCGTCGCGCATCCCGGCGAACTCTCCGACAGCGGCCCCTGGCTGCCGGCGATCGTGCCGGGCACGGTGGCGAGCGCACTGCGGACTGCCGGCCGCTGGGATGACGCAGCGCCGCTGCCGCTGCATCAGTACGATTTCTGGTACCGGCTGCAGTTCCTGGGCAGCGGGCGCCGGTTGCTGCGTTTCAATGGCCTGGCCACGCTGGCCGAGGTCTGGCTGAACGGCGCAAAGGTGCTGACCGTGCGGCACATGTTTGCCGCGCATCAGGTCGATGTGGAGCTCGCCGGCAACAACGTGCTGTACATCTGTTTTCGCGCCATGCATCCGTGGCTGCGGTCGCAGCGCGGGCCGGTTCGCTGGAAGCCGCGCATGATCGTTCCGCCGACGCTGCGCGCTGTGCGCACCACGCTGCTGGGCCACATGCCGGGCTGGTGTCCGACGGTGCATGCGGTCGGGCCGTGGCGCGATATCGAACTGCTTGATCCGGTGGGTGCCGACATCACGCATGGCGCGCGTGCCGAGCTGTCGAGCCGTCTCGATGGCGAGGACGGCGAGGTGGTGTTGCAGCTCCATTTTCCCGGAGCGCTGCCCGCAGCGGGCACGTTTTCGGCGACTGGCCCGGACAATGCAATCTGGCGTGACGAGCTGCGGCGTACCGATGCGCATACGCTGGCCGGTACGCTGCGCGTCGCCCATGCGCAGCGCTGGTGGCCACACACGCACGGCGACACGGCGCTGTATCGCATTGATGCCAGTGTCGGCGGGCAGGTGATCGCCTGCGGCCACACGGGCTTTCGCACGATCGTTGAGGACCGCGACGGCGAGCCCGGTGCGTTCGCGTTGCGTGTCAACGGCGAGCGCGTATTCTGCCGCGGCGCTTGTGTCTCGAGCCACGATCTGCTTGGCCTGGCAGATACAGACGAGGCCGTGATGCGCTGGCTGCAGCTTGCGCGCGATGCCGGCGCAAACATGGTGCGTGTCAGCGGTGTCACGTGCTACCCGGGCGAGGCGTTCTATCGGCAGTGCGATGCGCTGGGCCTGATGGTGTGGCAGGACTTCATGTTTGCCAATTTCGACTATGGGAGCGACGCCACCACCAATGCGGCCCTGATGGATGACGCGGCGCGCGAGGTGACGCAATGGCTGACGTCCACACGCGCCCACGCCAGTCTGGCAGTGCTGTGCGGCGGCAGCGAAGCCGAACAGCAGGCCGCGATGATGGGCGTGCCGCGCCACGCGTGGCGGCAGCCACTGTTCGACGAGCTGATTCCTTCACTGGTGCGTGAGTACCGGCCCGACGTGGTCTACGTGCGCAATTCACCGAGCGAGGGTGCGTGGCCGTTCCAGCCGGATACCGGTGTCAGCCACTACTACGGGGTGGGTGCCTACCAGCGCCCGCTCTCGGATGCGCGCCTGGCCAAGGTCCGCTTTACATCGGAGTGCCTGGCCTTTGCCAACGTGCCGTGTGCGCGCACGCTGGCCGAGGCGGGGCTGTCCCAGCCGCTGCACGACCCGCGCTGGAAGGCCCGCGTGCCACGCGACGCTGGCGCGCCGTGGGATTTCGAGGACATCCGCGACTTCTACCTGCGCGCGCTCTACGACGTGGACCCGCCAAGGCTGCGATACGAACAGCCCGCACGCTACCTGACGCTGTCACGAGCCGTAGTGGCCGAGATCATGACCGACGTCTTCGGGGAATGGCGCCGCGCCGGTTCCACGTGCCAAGGTGGATTGGTCTGGCAACTGCAGGACCTGATGCCTGGTGCCGGGTGGGGCATCGTCGACGCCCACGCGCGGCCGAAGTCCGCCTGGCATGCCTTGCGCCAGGTGTGGCAGCCGCTGCAGGTCATCCTGACGGACGAGGGGCTGAACGGGCTCCATGTGCACGTGATCAACGAAACCGCGCTGCCGTGCACCGTACTCGTCACGTTGCGCTGCCTGCGTGATGGTGAAGCCGTGGCGGAACAGGCCGCACAAACGCTGACGCTGGCGCCCCGCGAGACGCGCCGGCTCGTGGCGGCGGACATGCTCGATCACTTCTTCGATTTCACCTATGCGTACCGGTTCGGTCCGCCTGCGCATGACGTCGTCATCGCCACGCTGCATCAGGCTGGCGAAGACAAGGCGTTGATCAGCCAGTCGGTGTACCTGCCGGATCGGCGCGCCGCCGCGCTGTGCGAGCCTGGACTGCGCGCCAGCGTGGCGCACGAGGACGATGCGTGGTGGCTCACGGTCAGCACGCAGCGCTTCGCACGCTGGGTCCATATCGACGACCACGCCTTCCGGCCGGAGGCTGATTGGTTCCACCTCGGGCCCGGCGAATCACGTCGCTTACGCCTGATGCACGAGGCGCCCGGTGCGGCAGGTGCCAACGCCATCCCTTCGGGCGAAGTTTCCGCGCTCAACGCCCACCGTTCGGTTAGCTACGACGGCTGACCTCCGCCCATGCGATGTTCCCTCGGGCTGCCCGCCGGCCCAACGCGGGCGCGGCTGGCGTTGCTCAGATCTTGCGCGTCTCCGTCGTTTGCTGCATCGCGCAGGTCCTCCGTTTTCCTCCATCCAACCTACCAAAGCATGACCAACCAACCCAACCGTTAGCCCACTGTCGGTTCTGTGCGGTATGGCACTTAATAAATCCAACAACAGAACAAGAACAGAACAAGAACAGAACAAGAACAGAACAAGCCAAGAAGCAGTCCTGGTGGGCATAACGGGTGACAGCGGCAAGGCTGCTGGCCTTCGCCAGCCATCTCGTCCGGAGATGGCGCGGCGAATCGGGCCACGCGTCCTTGTGCAGGCAGGATTCCTGTGCGGTGTGTATCGGCGCCGCTTTGGGGTGAGAGGGAGGGGTACCAACATGGTCACGAATCGGTCGGACTTGCACGTCAATCACTTGCTCTACACGTTGCCGCGTCAGGAATGGGAGGCGCTTTCACAATACTTCGAACTCGTTCGCCTGCGTGCGGGCGAGTTGCTGACTGATTCGGGTCAGCGCATCGTCCACGTCTACTTTCCGACCACGTCCGTCGTGTCACTGCTGTCGTTGCTCGAAGATGGCGCGACCGTGGAGTTTGCGGAAGTCGGCAATGAAGGCCTGGTCGGCATTCCGGTGGTGACCGGCGGCGAAACGATGCCGAGCCGCGTCGAGGTGCGCAGCCCCGGCTTCGCGTATCGCATTCCGGCGCGGGTACTGCGCTCCGAATTGAGCCACCTGCCCGCGCTGCAGCGCGTGACACTGCTCTACGTGCAGGCTGTGCTTACGCAGATCGCGCAGACGGCCGCCTGCAATCGCCATCACTCATTGAACGAGCAGCTTTGCCGCTGGCTGTTGCTCGCCATTGACCGCATGAGCTCCAACGAACTGGTGATCACGCAGCAGGTGATTGCCAATATGCTCGGCGTGCGCCGCGAAGGCGTGACCGAAGCAGCGGGCAAGCTGGAAGACCTGGGGCTGATCCACCACAGCCGGGGGCACATCACCGTGCTCGATCGCTCCGGCCTGGAGCGGCATTCCTGCGAGTGCTACAAGCTGGTCAAGCGCGAGTATGACCGCCTGCTGCCTGCGCTGGCCGAAGTCCACGTTTAAAGCGTTGTACGGGGAAGGGGTGAAGGCCGGTGTGCAATGCGCGCCGGCCTTCTCCATTGAGCGGGCCGAGTGGGGCTCAGATGAAGTGCCAGTTAACCATGCACCGGATCCACGCTGCCGAACGTGTGCAGCAATCCATCGATGACCTCGTCGTAGGCGGCTTCCAGCGTGCCGAGCGTCTCCGTGCACAGGTCTGGCCGGCCACGAGCGACTGCGCGCGCCAGCCGGAACTGCACCACCTTGGTCTCCGACGCGATCGTCGCTGCGCCGCTGGTGGCCGAGGCGGGCACGTGGTGCCCATGCTCGCCCAGCCACGTCAGGCAGTGGCCGAGCATCTCGAAATTGGCGCCGAGCTGGCGCGGGAGATTGAAACCATAGTGGTGGAAGTAGGCATCGCCGCGCACCAGAACATGGCTGACCTGGTCGCCAAACACCTCCCGCCACCGAGACACCGGATTGCGCTGCGGACGCCGGCCCAGATGCCGGCGCATCTGCGACACCACCGCATCCGACAGGGCCACACCCTGCAGCGGCGGTCGCACGCGCTTGGCGCATTCGGCATACGGGAACAGCAGATCGCCGTTGTCGCGCAACGCCGGCTCGAGCCGCATGAGCCCGCGATAGTCCTCGCCGTCGACCGTGTAGTAACCGACGCTGTGGTAGTACGACAGCCGTTGCGCCGCTGTGTCGATGCGGTCGATCGCGATCGTGGTCTTGACGTGTCCGCGCCGGTAGGCCGTGGCCCGCGTATCGGGCAGGTAATAGCTGTCCACTTCGACCAGCACGGTATGGCCGCGTCCGACCTGTTCGGCGACATGCGCTTCGAGCGTGTCGTAGACGGCCATCTCCTGGACGATGGTGCCGTAGAGCTGTTCGATGTCGGCCTGCGGATACTTGAAGAACGTGAAGTGGTCGCCCTCGAAATCCTGTGTCACGGAGAAGGCCAGCGCCGCGCGCGGATCCAGCCCCCAGCCGTAGAGCAGTTCGATCCACAGATCCATGTAGCAGTTGGTCTCTTGCCAGATCGCTTCTTCGCCGTGCAGTTCGCCCGGCCGAGCGCCAGTGGCGATGGCCAGGGCAGCCGATCCGCCACCGCCGGTGAGCGTGCCCAGCACAGATTCAGTACCCCGCTCCATGTTGTTTCTCCGCAAGATTCGCACGCCTGCCGTTCACGGCGCGTCGTGAACGGTCCGGGCCCAGCCGTTGCTATTGAAGCCTCCCCGCGCCGCGTTCATCGGTACGGTGGGCAACAGAAGCACCGCGCCGGCAAGCATGTGCGGAATCGAACAGATGGCTGTTTGGGCACGTTCATACACTGGCGCGTACCAGCCGGGCATTTGTCCTGAATCGTCTTGCGGACGCATGTCTGCACAGTGGCAGGAGGCATGATGAGAACACGGAGTCGGGAGAGGATCCTGCCGTCGATCACGGTGCGGGCGATGGCCAAGGACGCGCCGGTCGTCGCCAAGCCCGTTCGGACGATGCTGCAGCCCGTGATTCTTGCGGGCGGTTCCGGCACGCGGCTCTGGCCGTTGTCGCGCGAGCAATATCCCAAGCAATTGCTCAACCTGGTGGCGGACGACACGCTGTTGGAAGCTACGGCGCATCGCCTTGAAGGCGTGGCCGTCCGCACGGGCCGCGCCGCCGCGCTGGAGGCGCCGCAGATCGTGGTGTGCGGCGAGGAACATCGCTTCATGGTGGCGGACATGCTCAAGCGCAAAGGCAAGCGCGCGCGCATCGTGTCTGAACCGTGCGGCCGCAATACGGCTCCGGCGCTGACCGTGGCGGCGCTGCACGCGCTGGCCTGCGCAGGCCCGTGCGACGACGCAGTTCTGGTCGCCACGCCGGCCGACCACAGCGTGGCCGATACCGAAGCCTTCCGGGAGGCCATTGCCACGGCGGTGCAGCACGCCGAGCGCGGGGCGATCGTCACGCTTGGCGTGCGGCCCACCGTGCCCGAAACCGGTTTCGGCTACATCCGCGCGGCCGAGCCCGTGTACCCCGGCGGCTTCGTCATCGATCGCTTTGTCGAAAAACCGCATCTGGAACTGGCCCGCCACTATGTGGATTGCGGTGAGTACTGGTGGAACTGCGGCATCTTCGTGGTGCTCGCATCGGTGTGGCTCAAGGCCGTGAGCCAGTTGCAGCCCGAGATCTACAAGCAATGCCGCGCCGCCTACGAGGCCGGGGAGGCAACAGAGGCCACCGGCCAGGGCGAGGTGTATCGGGTCGGGCGCGAGGCGTTCGATGCATGCCCGTCCGATTCGATCGACTACGCGGTGATGGAAAAGCTCGACGCGCTGACCGGCAATCGGGGCATCCAGGGCATGCTCGTGCCGCTTGATGCCGGGTGGTCTGACGTCGGCTCGTGGGCGGCCATCTGGGATATCGCGGTGAAGGACAACGCCGGCAACGCCGGACGCGGCCGCGTGCTCTTCGATGGCGCGACGTCGTGCCTGGCCCACTCGGAAGGCCGGCTGATTGCGTGCGTTGGTGTGCAGGACGTGGTGGTGGTGGAGACAGCCGATGCGGTGCTCGTGGTCGACAAGGCCCATGTGCAGGACGTGAAGAACGTCGTGCAGCGCCTGCGCTCCGAGCACGGCGCGGAGGTGGTCAACCATCGCAAGGTGCATCGCCCTTGGGGCTGCTACGACTCGATCGACCACGGAGACCGCTTCCAGGTCAAACGCATCATCGTCGAGCCGGGTGCGAGCCTGTCGCTGCAGATGCACTACCACCGCGCCGAGCACTGGGTCGTGGTGCGCGGCACCGCGCGGGTGACCTGCGGTGAGACCGTCAGCATCCTGACGGAGAACCAGTCGACCTACATCCCGATCGGGACGCTGCATCGGCTGGAGAACCCGGGCAAGACGCCGCTGGAGATCATCGAAGTGCAATCGGGCTCGTACCTGTGCGAAGACGACATCGTCAGGTTTGAAGACAACTACGGGCGCAAGTAGACCCCAATGGGGAAGTGCTGGCTGAGGGAAAAGGGGGACGTGGTGAACAACATGTTCTTTGCAGGAGCCGGGGGCGCCGCGCACATGATGCCCTCGGCCAGTGGTACGCGGCGCGCATTGCTGGATCACGCAGGTTGGATCATTGGCGCTGGCGTGGCCGGAGCTGTCATTGCGTGGCTCGTCGCCATCGGCCGGCCCGAGGTCTACAGCGCCAGCGCGTTGGTTCAGGTGCTTCAGCCGGGCGAGAGCGGTGCGCAACGTGTCGCAGCTTTGGCCTCGCCGGCAGGCAATGCGTCGCCAGCCGTGTCGATCGATACGGGCATGCTGCGCAGCCGCGCGGTGGTGGCGCCTGTGGTGGAGCGGTTGCATCTCGACATCAGTGCCGTACCGGTGCGGGCGCCGTTTCTGGGGGCGATGGCCGCGCGCTTCGCCACACCCGGGAGGCTCGCGGGTCCGTGGCCTGCCAGCCTGGGTTATGCCTGGGGCGGCGAGCAGATCGCCGTGGAAAGACTGACCGTGCCGGCACGCCTGATCAACGTACCGCTCACACTCGAGGTGTTGCCCGGCAACGCCTATCGCATCGAGGATCAGGACAGGCCGCTTCTGGAAGGCGTAGTGGGCACCAAGGCAGAGTCCAACGGTATCAGCATGCTTGTGGCGCGCATCGACGCGCGTCCCGGCACACGGTTCACGGTGACCCGCCATGACCTGCTGCAGACCGTCGACTCGGTGGCCGACACATTGCGCATCGACACAGGGAGCAAGAACACCGGTACGGTGGGCATTGCGTGGGTGGGCCCGGACGCCGCGGTGGCGGCCGCGCTGGTCAATGGCATCACGCAGTCCTTCATCGACGCCCAGGCCGCACAACGGCGAGACGACACAGCCGCGACACAGGCCTATCTTTTGAGCGAGATGCCGCGCGTGAAGGCCGAACTGGAGCGTGCCGAAGCTGCGCTCACGCGTTACCGCTCGCATAGCGGATCGATGCAACCGAGCCAGGATGCGCAGTCGTACCTGACCGGCAGCATGGACTACCAGCGCCAGATCGCATTGCTCAAACTGGAGCGCACCAAGCTGCTGCAGCGCTTCACCGAAGAGGCCAACGAGGTCAAGACGGTTGATAGCCAGATCCAACAGATGATCCGCGAGCGCCGCGACATGGATGCGCGCCTGCAGAGCATGCCGGCAACGGAGCGGGAGTCGGTCGCGTTGACGCGCGACGTCAAGGTCGCCGAAGACATGTACATGACCCTGCGCAACAAGGCCGAGCAGCTTTCGCTGTCGCAGCTCGACCGCACCGGGCAGGTGCGCGTGCTGGATGCCGCACTGGTGCCTGTGCAGCCAGTGGGCATGGGCCCGTGGCCGATGACATCCGGCGGTGGGCTGATCGGGATCTGCCTGGCGATGGCCTGCATCACCGTGCGTCAGCGCATGAAGCCGACGCTGGATACCGTCAACGATGCGGAACTGCGGCTTGGGTTGCCGATGCTCGGCGACGTCGTCTTCAGCCAGGAGCAGGCGGAACTGGAGCGCCTGGTGGATGCGCGGCAGCACTCGGTGTACGGCCAACTGAATGCGGCGGGCTTGCTGGAGCGCCCCGGCCCTGGTCACGCGGTGGTTACCCATGGCGAACGGGCCGGAAGCAACGAACAGGATCCCGACAGTGCAGAGCGCCTGCTGCGGCTCGGGCTGCACGATCAGTTCCTGCTCGCGCGCAACGCGCCTCATTCGATGGCGGTGGAGGAGTTGCGTAGCGTGCGTGCGGCGTTGCACTTCACGTTGCGCGGGACGCGGGACAAGGTGCTGGCCATCACCAGCCCGACGGCGGGCGCCGGCAAGACGTTCGTTTCGGTGAACCTGGCCGTGCTGTTTGCCGAGGCAGGCCAGCGCGTGCTGCTGGTGGATGCCGATCTGCGCAGGGGCAAGGTGGCGAGCTGGTTCGACCTGCCGGCTGATGTGGGGCTGGCCGAGGTCCTGGCCGGTCATGCGCCCCTGTCGGAGGCCATGCAGCCCACCGTCGTCCCCGGCCTGTCGGTGCTGCCGGCTGGCACGCACCCGACCAACCCTTCCGAGCTGCTGATGCACCCGGCCATGGAGGCCTGCATGCAGGCATGCAAGGAGCGTTTCGATCTGGTGCTGTTCGATACGTCTCCGGTACTGGCCGTGGCCGACGCGACGTTCGTGGCCAACCTGGCAGGCGCAACCTTGCTGGTGCTGCGTGCGGATACCACGCTGCCGGCGCAGGTGGACGAAACACTCAAGCGCCTGGGCCGGGCCGACGCGCGCATGCTGGGCGGCATTCTCAATGGCGTGCGGCCCAGACGCAGCAATCAGGCGGACTATCGCAACATGAATCCGTATCTGGGCATGCCGCTGGCAGCCACCCCGGTGCCGAGGCTCGAACGTACCGTGGCTGCCGAGAGCGGCCACGCATAGATCCTGGGTGTACCCGCCCGCGCCTCGCGTTTGCGCGGGCAAAGCAGCACTTGGGACGCACGGTATGGGCGCCGTGCCCCGTTTCCATCCCACCGGAGACGCCAACATGAAGCGGCTGATGTTCGACGGATGCGCGGGCTGGCTGCACGAGGCGGCCGGCAAGTCCGGGGCCACCGGCGTGGTTCTGTGCGCTGCGCATATGCATGAAGCGATGTGGACGCACCGCGGCATGCGTCATCTGGCGGACGACCTTGCCGCGGCGGACGTTCCTGTGTTGCGCTTCGACTACTACGGCACCGGCGATTCCGCCGGGGATGGTGGCGAACCCGATTTCGTGCCGCGCGCCGTGCAGAGCATGGTGACAGCCGCGGCGCAACTGCGCGCACTCACCGGCGTGGAGAACGTAGTGCTGTGCGGATTGCGCCTGGGCGCGTCGCTGGCCGTATTGGCATCCGAAGCCATGATTGCGGGCGCCGGCAAACCGCCTGCTGCGCTGGTGCTGATGGCACCGGTTGTCAACGGGCGCGCCTACCTGCGCGAACTGCGTGCGCTCGGTGCGTTCTACGAACCCGAAGATGGCGCCGGGCTTGCCAGCACACCGCAACCGCCGGCAGCTGAAGTCGACGGTCTGGAGATCCTGTCGTATCGGCTTTCTGCAGAGGCCATGCAAGAGATCGGCGCACTGCGCCTGGACCGGCGGCCCGGCATTCCTGCGCCGCGCATCTTGCTGCTGGATGACATGTCCGGCAGCACATCCGCCGTGGCATCGCTCGCGCGGCATTACCAGCAGGCGGGCGCCCGTGTGGACGTCGTGGAGTTTCTCGACAGCCGATTGATGATGAAATCGCCTGAAGTGTCGGCGGTACCCGAGGCGTCGTGGCGTCGGATCGTCGAGTGGCTGGCGCCGGACTCTGCCGTGACGTTCGCGGTGCCTCGGCCGGCTGAAAAGCGCGACACCGCATTCGAGGTGGACGGCGTGATCGAGCATTCGCTCTGGATCGACGATGGCCGGCAGTTTGGCGTGCTCTGCGTGCCCATGGGCCAGTCACCGCGAGCGATCGTGATCTTCCCGAACACGGGCGGCAGCCACCACGTGGGGGATGGACGCGCCTTCGTGCTGCTTTCGCGCACGCTGGCCAGGCGCGGATTCGCCGCACTGAGGCTCGACGTTTCAACACTCGGCGACAGCCCTGGCGCAGCGCGCGAGATGGCGGTGTCGCGCGCCTATGCGCTTCACCCGCGCGCTGACGTGAGCGCGGTGGTGGACTGGACGCGTGCGCGAGGCTATGCCCGCATCGTCATGGCGGGTGTCTGCTCGGGCGCCTATCTGAGCCTGCAAGCCGCGCTGGCAAACGAGCATGTGACGGGCGTTGTCATGGCCAATGCACTGAAATACCTGTGGCGTGACCAGGACGAGACGGCCTGTCACGCCTCCCCTCAACGGCTGCGCGATTACCTGTACGCCGCAGGCAACCTGCGCAATTGGCAGCGGCTCCTGCGCGGGGAGTTTCCGGTGAAGGCGATTGTCAACACCCTGGCGCGGGCTGCACATGGTGCCGCGCGCAAGCTCGCCGGAGGGGGGCACGGCCAGCAGCCGACCGCGTCGGACGACGTCGAGCGGGAATATGCGCGCGGCGCAATGACGAAGCTGAGCCGGCGCCGGGTGCAACTGGACCTGCTCTATGGTGTCGGTGATCCTGGCCTGGCGTTGGCGGGCCGCTGCTTTGGCGACGATTTCTCGCAGTTGCGCGACCTGCCGGGCATCAGTGCGCACCGCTGCGCAAACCTTGACCACGCCATGATTCTGCGGTCGAGTTGCGACACGTTCCTGGCGTTTCTTGTGCAGAACCTGCGGCGCCAGTTGGTGCCTGCCGATGCTGCAAGCGCGCAGGCGGTGGCGGGGGCAGAGCCTGCCGCATCGGCTTCACCGGCCACGGCAGCACGCTAACGGATCTCCAGCACGAGGTCTCCTCGGGCGTGGCCGGGCTCCACCTCACTTAGCGCATAGGTGTAGCCGTCGGACAGTGCGAATGCCGCCAGCTTCAGAAGCCGAGGCCAGCGGTCGCCATAGTGCTTGTGCAGCCGGATCTTCCATAGCGCGGCCCGGTCTGCCAGCGGTGCCAGCAGCCGCGCTATATCGAGTTGCTCGTTCCAGCATTCGAACACGATCATGGTGCGAACATCGCGCGGGAGCGTGCGAGCGATCGCGTTGATGATCACCGGCTCATAGCCCTCCACATCAATCTTGATTACCCCTGACGTGCACCCGGATGCCTTCAGGCGCTCAAACAGCCGGTTCAGCGTTTCACATGCATCGTTGATCTGGATATCGACTTGCAGATAGCGGCGTGGATCGAACTCGCTGAAGCCGTCCTTGGCGGCCAACACTTCGTCGGGGTAGCTGTTGTGCGCATCATGCACGAATGCGCCGCCCCAGTTGTGGCGCGGCACGAAGAGTGTGCGGCGCTCGGTGGCATTGCCCAGGCCGTATGGGTGCAGGTGATAGTCGCATCCCGCCAGAGAAATCCGCGCATTCACCTGCAGGATCGAAAAGCAGTCGGGGTTCGGCTCGAACATGTGGACCTGGCGGAAACGTTGCCCGGACTGACACGACGTCAGGCCGATGTTGGCACCGATGTCGATCAGGAAATCGCCGTAGCCAGAGTCGGCAAAATGCTCGATGAAGCGGCGGATGTGCGGTTCATGCACACCGGTCACTTGCGGCGCAACCGAGATCAAGTCCGAGCCGCGCAGGAACAGATTCTGGCTGTGCTGGGTCAGCCTGCGGAACAGCGCGAAGCGGCATTCCTGCATCAGCAGGCTCAAGGGAGATTGCCGGTACCTGTAGGAAGTTGTGGGCTCCGCCGGCATGGCTTCTCTTGGCATCGCAACGTGCTCCTTGCGCACCCCGCGCGGGTAGGTGGTCCACGGTCGAGCGTGCCACGGCTGTGGCAGGAGACTCTGTGCACCAGCGCACGAAGCGTGGCCGGTGCGCTCCGGCATGTGACACAGCGAACAGATACCGGTTGTGCCGCCGCGCATGCTGTGTCCGAGGGCTGGTCCGCTGCGCGGGCCGGAATCCAACCAGATGAACCGGACCGATGTCTCCCATAGTCAAACGCGTGATCGCCGGCGTTGGCGCCAACACCTATGAGCAAGTGGCGAACATCGTCATCCAGCTCGTATCGCTGCCGATCTACCTGAGCCACTGGGATGTGAAGGCCTATGGAACGTGGCTGGTGATTACCGCCATTCCATCGTATCTGTCGATGGCCGACGTCGGCATGGTGACGGTGGCGGGCAACCGCATGACGATGCTGGCCGGAGCCGGCGACATGGTCGGCGCGAACCGCGTGTTCCAGAGCGCCCAGATGTTCATCCTGCTGGCCTGTGGCGCGGTCGCTGTGCTGGTGATACCTGCGGCGCTGTGCTTGCCCGTGGCGCTGCTGGCCAGCCTCGACATGCGGGTGGCGCTCGCAGCGCAGTTGGCCGCCGTGTTGCTTTCCCTGGCGGCCGGATTGTCGAGCGTGGCATTTCGTTCCACCAACCGCTATGCGTTGGGGACGTCGGTGGGCGTGACCGTCCGCCTGATGGAGTGGCTCGGTGGCGTCGCCGGGCTGGTGCTGGTCGGCACCTTCGCAGCGGTGGCGTGCGGCATGTTGGTGGTGCGGGTGAGCACGCTGCTTTGGCAAAGCTGGCTCAGCACACGCACGGGCGAGGGGCTGGCATGGGGCATGCGCGATGCGCGATGGAGCGAAATCGTGGCAATGCTCAAGCCGTCGTTCGGCTTCATGGCATTCCCGATCGCCAACGCCATCACCTTCCAGGGTTTCACGCTGTTGACTGCGCATCTGCTCGGGCCGGCGGCGGTGGCCGTGTTCAACACCTATCGCACGGTGGCGCGTGTGGCGGTCCAGGTCACTTCCACGTTGAGCCACGCGCTGTGGCCCGAGTTTGCGCGTCTGTTCGGCAGCGGCGAGCATCGCAGCCTGCGCACGTTGCTGCTGGGTTCGTCGCTGCTTGGCGCACTGGGTGCGATTACGCTGAGCGTGCTGCTGTATTTTTGCGCGCCGCTGCTGCTGCGTATCTGGACCAAGGGGCATATCCCCTTCTATCCGGGGCCGATGAGTGCGTTCCTGCTGTACGCGGCGATTGCCGGAGCCTGGCACATCCCGCGCGTCATCTTGATGGCGACCAACCAGCATAGCCGCCTGGGCATCGTTTTTCTCGTGCTCAGCGTACTGGCGCTGCTTAGCGCTGACGTGTTGGGCACCCGCCACCAGATCATGGGGCTGGTTGTGGCGATGGTTCTTGGCGAACTGCTGGCGATGGTGGCGTGCTTCTGGATTGCGGCAACCACTTTCCTGTCTGGGGACAATGAGGCTCAGGAGGCGCTTGATGAAGATCGTGCTGTCCACTATCGGTAAGTTCCATACCTTCGATCTGGCGCGGGAACTGTACGCCAGAGGGCATGAACTGACGGTGTTCACGGGCTATCCACGCTTCAAGCTCAGGGGCGAGCAGCTTCCGCAAGCGTCGATCAGGACCTTCCCATGGCTGCAGGTGCCATACGTGGGTATCGGTTCGCGGTGCGGATTCGATTGGAATTTCATGCGCGAGTTCGGCCACTGGAACCTGGAGACTTTCGGCCAGCACGTTTCGCGCAATATCCCGGAGTGCGATGTGTACTCCGGCCTGTCTTCCTCCGCGGGCGACGCGGGTCGCATCGTCAAGGCGCGCGGGGGGCGCTATGTCTGTGACAGAGGCTCCTCGCACGTCCGCATCCAGGACGAGATCGTCGCGCACGAGCACGACATCTGGGGCTGGCCGGTCAAGCGCATGGACCCACGCATCGTCGCGCGGGAGGAGCGTGAGTACGCGCAGGCAGACATGGTGACCGTCCCATCGAGCTTCAGCTACCGGTCTTTCATCCAGGCGGGATTGCCTGCGGCGAAGCTGCGACTGATTCCGTATGGCGTCAACCTGGGGCGTTTCCAGAAAGTTGCAGACCCCGACCCGTCCTCGTTCGACGTGCTGTTTGTCGGCGGCGTCAACCTTCGCAAGGGGGTTCCATATCTGCTGCAGGCATTCTCCCGACTCCTCCATCGGAACAAGCGCCTGATGATTGTGGGGCACTGTGATCCGTCGATGATGCGGTGGCTGCGCAAACGCGGCCTGCTCACGGACCACGATGCCGTGACGTTCACGGGTGCCATGCCACAGCCGGAGCTCAAGAACGTCATGAGCCGGTCGCACGTTCTGGTCCTGCCGAGCGTGGAGGAAGGATTTGGTCTGGTCATGGCTGAAGCGATGGCCTGCGGTTGCCCGGTCATCGCGACATGCAACACCGGTGGCGAAGACCTGTTCACGAACGCGGTGGAAGGTTTCACAGTACCGATTCGCGACGTCGATGTGCTCGTCGCACGCATGCAGGCGCTCGCCGACGATCCGTCGCTGCAACAGCGCATGAGCGCGGCGGCGCTAGCGAGGGTCAGGTGTCTGGGTGGATGGTCCACCTATGGCGAGCGCGTTGCGGGGCTGATGGAAGAGCTTGTGACACGCTCGGTGCGCGCGATGCATGCCGGGAGGCCTGTGCCGAACTTGCCGGGAGCCAGCCATGAACATGCTGATTGCCAAGGATGACCCGTCAGTCGGGCCCTCGTTCTCGTTGCAGAACCGCCTGATGCGCCAACTGTGGAATTGGACCTGGCTGATGCTCTTCCGCCCCAGCCCACGGCCCCTGCATGCCTGGCGCAATTGGCTGCTGCGCGCCTTCGGTGCACGCATCGGCCAGCATGTGCATGTCTATCCGGCGGTGAAGATCTGGGCGCCCTGGCAACTTACGATCGACGACTATGTCGGCGTGGCAGATGGGGTCACGCTGTACAACATCGAGCGCATCCACATTGGGGAGCGCTGCGTGGTGTCGCAGGGCTCGCATCTGTGCACGGGCTCCCACGATTACAACAGCCGCAGCTTCCGGCTCATCGCCGCGCCGATCGTGCTGGAGCCGAGTGTGTGGGTCTGTGCTGAAGCGTTCATTTCACCCGGCGTTACGTTGCCCATGGGCGCGGTCATTGCACCGCGCTCGGTGGTGGCGAAATCGCTCGGCACGCCATGGTCGGTGTACGCCGGCGTCCCGGCGCGTATCGTTGGCAAGCGCACGCAGCAGACTTACTAGACGTCGGCCCCACGTGGCGCCGGATATGTCGGCCGGCTCGCGTGCGCATCCAGGCGTTGCCGTGTGGGAGATATCCCGCGAATTGTGCGGTTGCGCACGGCCGAGACGGGACAGGGGGCGTACGGTAGCACGATGTGCATGCGCCATCTCAAGGGTGGGTTACCGTGGATATCAGACGCAAGCTGAAGGCAGATCGATACCAGGCCGTTGTGGCGGAGTTCTCTCCCAGTCTCGACCAATGCCCGGCCGAATGCGTATCGCATTTTTGCAGTATCGGCGGGGCAGCCGAGCAGGCATTGCTGGTGGGCAAGCTGATTGGCGATGGCCGAAAGCGCGTCTTGGTGGTTGGGGTGTTCGGCGGCCGGGATTATTGGTGGATGAAAGTGCTGGGCCACGACGTCACGGGCCTGAACCTGACGCCCGATGCCCATTGTCCGGATTGCGCCATCGGTAATGCGGAAGACCCGTGGCCGTTCGATGACGAGTCCTTCGACGTCATCATCCTGGGCGAAATTCTGGAGCATCTGGTCAAGGATCATCTGGCGCTTCAGCAGGCGTATCGCGTGCTGGCCAGCGATGGCAAGTTGATCGTGACCGTGCCGTTTCTGCATGACGAGCCGGATTATCACATCCGCGTTCACACACCGGCGTCTGTCAAGCGGCTGGTCGAACAGTTCCAGTTCAGCATTGACAGCTACGTTGAGCGGCCTGGCATTCCGTTCAAGGGTGCAGCCAATGTGGCCATCAACGCCTACATGATGCTCATGCTGAAGATGACGCATCGGACGCATTACCGCTCGATGCTGCGCGCGTTGGCATCGGCGGAATACTCGCTTGGCAGCGGCTTTTCGACGCTTCGCGCGATTGCTGGCAAAGCGAGAATCACGAACTGGGGCTGCACGATTGCCGCGTCAAAGTCTGCGACGCCAAAGGCGTCCTACTTGTCGCTGAATCAGACTGAATTCGGCCGCGGTGGAGCCGGAGCCGTGCAGCGCGATTGATAGTGCCAGTGCGCCACAGACGTCAGCCCGCTCGGGATCGAGCCGCCAACGCGCAGTCAATCGCCTGCACGGGCCTGTCGTTCTCGGTCTATCTGTTCCATACGATTCCACTGACGGCGTTGAACCGCTTCCTGCCGGGCATGTTCACACTGCCTGCACCGTGGCGGCTTGCGTACACGGTCGGCGCGATCGTGCTCACCTATCTGGCGGCCGCGGCACTGACGACGTACTGGGATTGGCCGCTGAACCGGAGGCGAGCCGAATTCTTGTTGCGGCGACAGCTGCCGGACAACATGACAACCGGCTGACGGCACGCACGGCCACCGCATGTGTTCACTCCGGCGCCTTCGTGGCCATGTCCCTGTAGCCAACGTCGATCCTTGATGTGCGGCGGACTGCATGGGGCCGGATCCCAGGGCCGTCAGGAAAGAGCCGGCAGGACTGCGCGCATGGTGTGTTATCCAACAGACCCCCGGCGGTCCTGACCCGATACTCCAATCGTCGGGAGATTGGCCGGACGGCGTATGCCTCGGCCGTTTTCCGCCCCTGCAGTGCCGACCGGAACCGCCAAGGAGAGACGCCGTGCTGCCCATCCTGAATGCGAACGACGCCGCGCAGGCGGAAACGCTCGACGCAGGCGCACGCATCCATTCACTGGCCCGCATGCTGCCCATCGGTTATGTGCTGGTCTGCGTGCTCTATGGCGTCGTCGCGTATGTGTCGATGGGCTACGACGACGAATTCACCAACATGGCCCTGGTGGAGCAGCGCGGCCTGGGCGTGGTGTCGCTGACGCAGGCGGAGGATGTCCATCCGCCCGGTCAGTACCTCATCAATTGGCTACTGCACGCACTGACCGGCGACTGGTCGCTGGTGCGGCTGGTCACGGCGCTGCTGACCGCGCTGTCGCTGATCTATGCAACCGAAGCCGTCCGCCAGCGTTATGGCGACCGCGCGGCGGGCATGCTGTTTGTGCTGCTGTGCCTGAATCCGGCCATCCTGATGTGGTGCACCGGCGTGCGCTGGTATGCGTACTTCGTGCCGGTGCTGGTCTGGCTCAGCATCACGCCGCAGCGCAATGACTGGCGCTACTGGGCCAAATGTTTCGGCGGCCTGGCGCTGCTCGGCTATATCGGCTATGCGGTGTTCGTGGTGGCCCTGCCTGTGCTGCTGCTGTACTGGACGGGGGCACGCCAGGGCATTCGCGAAAAGACTGTGGGCATGTTCTGGGGGGCGCTGGCTGGGGCACTGCTGTATGCCTATCAATTCCACATATTCCTGACAGTACATTTGCAGGCGAAAGGCTCGCAGGTGTCGTCGATGGCCAAGAGCCTGATGGGATTCGCCATTGCGCAGGTTTCCAACCAGGGTGTGTTTCCGGTGTCGGTGCCGGCCCTGCTATCTGCGTCGGGTATCGCGGGCATGGTGTGGCTGGCGTTTCGCGCCGATGCGCGCGGCAATCTGCGCAATCGCTATCTGCTGGCCTACGGAACGGGTTCCGTCATTGCCATCGTGCTTGGCATTGCCGGCAAGTTCCGCAATCTGGTGATCGCCTCGCCGTGGCAAGCCATGTGGCTGGCGACGCTGCGGGTGCCCGCGCAGCGGTTGAACGCGTTCCTGATCTGCTTTGCCGCGCTGGCTGGAGGCAATATCTGGGGAGCGTTCAATGTGGCTACGCACCAGAACACCACCAAGAACAGTTGGGACTTGCAATTGCCGCCGGTCATGGCAGCGCTGGCACGCAGTAACGCGGCCTGCGGGGGTGATCTCGTGGTCCTGGCGCATGACCCGGCGCTGAACTGGCATGTCGATCAGGCGGGCTATCCGCAGTTGGGGCCGTTCTCGCGTCAAACCTTGTCGGGTGACGTGCTCAACGCCACGCATCGTTGTGTTGCCGTAGTGCGCAGCTATGCGGGCATGTTCGACACCGTTGCGATCGACCAGATGTATGGGCAGGTGAACGGCCTGCAGCGCGGTGCCGAATCGCGCCAGCAGTTCGGTCGCGACAGCAACTATCGCATCAAGCAGCGGCTGGACGCGCGCTACCCGGAATACCAGTTCGATATCACCCTGTACCACGACGTGTCGGGGCTGGCTGGGCTGACCGCGTGGCAACCGATCGCGCAGCGGCAGCCCTGACGGAGTGGGCCGTGGACGCCAGTGCAACCCGTCTCGCCGCAATCTACATCGGGCTCGCCGTGATCGCGATCAGCGCCAATATCGGCGCGCAGGATCTGTTTCTGCGCGTGTATGCCGGCGCCTACGAGACGCTGCTGTCGGTGGCGGCCGGAACCGGCGTGGGTCTGGTCGTGAAATACCTGCTCGATAAGCGGTTCATCTTCGATTTCCAGGCAGACAATGCGGCGCACGATGCCCGCGTGTTCATGCTCTACACGGTGATGGGCCTGGCCACCACGGCCATCTTCTGGGCGTTCGAATTCGGCTTTGGCCATGTCTTCGGCAACCGCGCAATGCGCTATGTGGGCGGCGTGCTGGGTCTGGCGCTCGGTTACTACACCAAGTACCAACTCGATAAACGCTTCGTTTTCAGACGCAGCTGGAGCCAGCAGCCTGTTCGCATGGGAGAGGGGAAATGAGCCGCGATGCCGTTCCGCTGTGTGTCGACCTCGACGGCACGCTGATCCATGGAGACCTGCTGGTGGAGACCTGTGTGGCCTTGCTGCACAAGAATCCGCTCTACCTTTTCCTGCTGCCGTGGTGGCTGCTGCATGGCAAGGCTCACCTGAAGGCGCAGGTAGCCAGCCGAGTGTTGCTCAATCATGCGGCTCTGCCGTTCCATCGTGAACTGTTGCAATGGCTGGCCGATGAAAAGCGCGATGGGCGCCAGATCTGGCTGTGCACGGCATCGAACCAACGCTTGGCCGAAGCCGTGGCGCTGCACCTGCAGCTGTTCAACGGCGTGCTGGCCAGCACCGATACGCTGAACCTGTCCGGCAAGCAGAAGGCCGAGATGCTGGTGGCCAAGTTCGGCAACCGCGCATTTGACTACTGCGGCAACGATCACGTCGATCTGTACGTGTGGTCGGTCAGCCGTGGCGGCGTGGTAGTCAACCCGCACGGCAACCTGGAGCAGCGCGCACGCCAGGTCACCCACGTCTATCGAACCTTCGGATCGCCCGAGCACCATGCGCGCGCTATCTGCGCGCTGCTCCGTCCGCACCAGTGGGCCAAGAATGTGCTGCTGTTCGTGCCCATGGCCGCCGCACACCGCGTGCTGGACCCCATTGCACTGGGCCATGCGGCGCTCGGTTTCCTGGCCTTCTGCCTGTGCGCGTCGTCGGTCTACGTCCTCAACGACATGCTCGATGTGGAGGCCGACCGCCAGCACCCGCGCAAGGCGCTGCGACCTTTTGCCAGCGGCGTGCTGCCGCTGACGGCAGGTTTTGCGCTGATTCCGCTGCTGCTGCTGGGCACGGCTGGCATCGCCTGGCTGCTGCCGATCCAGTTCGGCTTGGCACTGGCCGGCTATTACCTGCTGACGCTGGCCTATACCCTGGGCGTCAAGCAGGTGGTGATCGTCGACGTGTTGTTCCTGGCGGGGCTCTATACGACACGCATCATCGCGGGCGCGGCCGCCGTGGCCGTGCCGCTGTCGCTGTGGCTGCTGCTGTTTTCGATGTTCCTGTTCCTAAGTCTGGCACTGGTCAAGCGCTTTGCCGAACTGCAGGTGATGCAGCGCCAGGGCAAGCTGGAGGCCGCGGGGCGTGGCTATCGGCTGGACGATCTGGCGCTCCTCGAAAGCCTCGGCACCGGCGCAGGCTACATGTGCGTGCTGGTGCTGGCGCTGTATATCAACAACCCCGTGGTGGAAATGCTCTATCGGCGCCCCGAGGTGCTCTGGGGCCTGTGTCCGCTCATGCTGTACTGGATTACGCGCGTATGGGTGGTGTCGCATCGCGGGCAGATGCTTGATGACCCGGTCATGTTCGCACTGCGCGATCGTGCCAGCCTGGTCATCGGAGTGCTGGCGGCAGTCGTGATTTACTTGGCCACCTGAAATGATGCGAGAGACGGTGTTTTCCTGGGGCCGCACCACCGCAAGTGACAGCGACGTGCAGGCCCTGCCGAGTCGCTTCGACAGGCTACCGCTGCCTGTCGATGGCCAGACCATGCTGCCGTTTGGCAATGGCCGCAGTTATGGCGATAGTTGCCTGAATCCTGGCGGCATCCTGCTATCGACGCGGTACCTCGACCATTTCATGGCATTCGATGCCGCCACTGGCGTGCTGCGCTGTGAGGCCGGTGTCCTGCTTTCCGACCTCCTGAAGTTGACGGTGCCCCAAGGCTGGTTCGTGCCGGTCACGCCGGGCACACGCTTTGTCACCGTGGGCGGCGCCATCGCCAACGACGTGCACGGCAAGAACCACCTGACTCACGGCACGTTCGGCCGCCACGTTCGTGTGCTGTTGCTGCGTCGGTCCGACGGCATGCTGCTGCAGTGTTCGCCACGCGAAAACACTGAATGGTTCGAGGCCACCATCGGCGGGCTTGGTCTTACGGGCGTCGTGCTCTGGGCCGAAATCCAGTTGCGACAGATCGCATCGCCGTGGGTCGAGGAGCAGACTGAACGCTTTGCCAACCTCGACGAGTTCTTCGCACTATGCAAGGCATCGGCGACCACGCACGAGTACACCGTGGCCTGGATCGACTGCTCGGGCGGTGCGCATCGCGTGGGGCGCGGCCTGTTTACCCGCGCCAATCATGCGGCAGCCGGTGCGTATCCGGGGCGGGACAGCCATGCGCCGGCATCGCGCAAGATGCCGTTCACGCCGCCGTTTTCGCTGGTCAACCGGCTCAGCGTGAGCGCGTTCAATGCGCTGCACTATCACCGCGTCGGCCGCAACGAACCCGGGCATCTGACCCATTGCGATACGTTCTTCTATCCGCTCGACCATATCCTGCAGTGGCACCGCATGTACGGGCCAAAAGGGTTCTACCAGTACCAGTGTGCGGTTCCACCTGACGATGCGCCCCGGATCCTCAGCGCGCTGCTGACCGAGATCGGCCGCAGCCGCGCGGCATCTTTCCTGGGCGTGCTCAAGCAGTTCGGCACACTGGCATCGCCCGGGCTGCTGTCGTTTCCACGCCCCGGTTTCACGCTGGCGATTGATTTTCCAAATGCGGGGCCCGAGCTACACGCTCTATTCGAACGCCTGGATGCCATCGTGATGGGCGCAGGCGGCCGGTTGTATCCGGCCAAGGACGGACGGATGAGCGGCGCATGCTTTCGCGCCGGCTTTCCACAATGGGAACGGCTGACGCCCTATATCGATCCGGCGTTCTCGTCGGGGTTCTGGCGTCGCGTGACGACCGGGTAACGAGTGGAGAGGATCCCATGAAGAAGGTTCTGATCATCGGCGCAACGTCGGCCATGGCCGAAGCCACGGCGCGACGCATGGCCCAACGCGGCGACGCGCTGTTCCTGGTGGGCCGCAGCGCGCCGCGCCTGCAGTCCATGATCGACGATCTGCGCACGCGTGGCGCGCCGCACGTGCATATGGCCGTCATGGACGCCAATGACTTCAATGCCCATGCCGCCGTCATCCATGAAGCCGATGCGGCGCTCGGCGGCATCGATACGGTGCTGATCTCGCACGGCACGTTATCTGATCAGGCCGCATGCGCGCGGTCGGTGGAGCTGACCATGGCCGAGTTGCGCACGAACGCGTTGTCGGTCGTGGCCATGCTGACGCTGCTGGCCAACCTGTTCGAACAGCGGCGCACCGGCACCATTGCGGTGATTTCCTCGGTGGCCGGCGAGCGCGGCCGCCAGAGCAACTATGTCTACGGCAGCGCCAAGGCCATGGTCACCGCGTTCATGTCCGGCCTGCGGCAACGGCTCGCCAAGGCGGGTGTGTCTGTCGTCACGATCAAGCCTGGCTTTGTGGATACGCCGATGACCAGCGCCTTCCGCAAGAACGCGCTGTGGATCAGCCCGGACGCCGCCGCCGGCCATATTCTCAATGCCATCGATCGTGGTACTGCCGTCGCCTATGTGCCAGGATTCTGGCGGCTCATCATGTTGATCATCCGCGCCTTGCCGGATGCGGTGTTCCGCCGCCTGGCGCTCTAGGGGCGATTCGCCATGCCCGCATAAACATATGGACTTTTCTCTTGGTTCTTAAGGCATGGATTTTGGCTCCGTTTTTTTCTCGTAATCATGGGTCATGTCAAGGAGAGAAGGTTTTTTTGAAATATTAGGCGAACACTTTTTGGTAAAACTCATGCTTGTTGGGGTTTGCTAAGTTTTTTGCAGCACGTTCATATTAGGGGGCTTTGTATTTTCTTCTTGCGGTGCTATTTTTTGTATGAAGATTTCAGCGGTAAATCGGGGGAATACGCGTATTCAACGCGAAGGGGCCACTGATGTGCGGAATTGCTGGGCTACTGGCATATGGGACTCTCGATGGTTTGACAGAGTGTGTCGGCAGTATGTTGACATCGTTGGCTCACCGCGGCCCGGATGATTGCGGTGTCTGGGGAGACGCCGAGCATGGGGTCGTGCTTGGTCATCGACGTCTGGCAATTCTTGATCTGTCGCCCGCGGGGCATCAACCCATGCCCTCGGCCAGTGGGCGCTATCACCTTGTCTACAACGGTGAAATCTACAATTTCGAGGCACTTCGCAAGACGCTTGAGGCCGAGGGCGACGTGGCCGCATGGCGAGGGCATTCTGACACCGAGGTGCTCTTGGCCGCGTTTGAAGTATGGGGGGTTGAGGCAACGCTGCGTCGACTCGTGGGAATGTTCGCCATTGCGGTGTGGGACAAGGCAGATCGTACGCTGACACTTGCGCGAGACCGGATGGGTGAGAAGCCTCTTTATTATGGTTTCGTTGGCGAGCGATTCGTTTTTGCTTCGGAGCAGAAAGCAATTCACGCAGTGTTCGGTGATCAGCTTCAGATCGACCGGGACGCGCTGGGCGAATTCATGCGATTCGGCTACATACCTGCCCCGAAATCCATCTATCGCGGTATCTCAAAGCTGCTGCCCGGACATTTTTTGCGGCTGAAGGCGCGAAACTCACCGGAAGCGCAACCGCAAGTATTTTGGGAGATCGGCGATGCATCCCAGGCGGAATTGCGTACGCAACTGTCACATTGCGACGATGCGCAACTGACCGAGCGTGTTGATCAGGCGCTTCGCGAGGCGGTGCGTCTACAGATGGTTTCGGATGTGCCGCTCGGTGCGTTTCTGTCGGGGGGGATCGACTCCAGCGCTGTCGTTTCCCTGATGCAAGCACAAAGCTCGCAGCGCGTTCGCACATTTACGATCGGGTTTGCTGAGGATGGCTTTAATGAAGCCCCTTATGCGCAGGCGGTGGCAAAGCATCTTGGCACAGACCATACGGAAATGTATGTCAGCGCCGATATTGCCGCATCCGTCATTCCGGAGCTTCCTCGCGTCTATGACGAACCGTTCGCGGATTCTTCGCAAATCCCCACCATGTTGGTGTCGAGGCTGACGCGCCAACATGTCACGGTGTCGTTATCCGGGGATGGCGGGGACGAGTTGTTTGCGGGCTATCCACGCTATCAAATGACAGAATCCCTGTGGCGACGCGTCAGCCGTCAACCCAAGGCACTACGTCGCTCGGTTGCGGCGGGGTTGGCATGCTTACCCGCACGCGATTGGGATCGCATCCTGAGCGTGATGCCGGCCCGCTTGCGGAACCGCGTCAACGGACATCAGGTTCATCGGGCAGCCCAATTAATGACCTCATCGACGCTGGCCGAGATGTACGTTCGGCTGAGGTCGCAATGGCAACCGGAGGATAGTGTTGTCCTAGGGAGCACTCGCCCTGAAGTGTTCGCACCCAGATGGAGGGATGACGAAGATCCGATACTTGCCATGCGGCAGTGGGATTTGAATCAATATCTTCCGGATGATCTTCTTGTCAAGGCTGACAGGGCGACCATGAGTGTAAGTCTGGAAGCGCGAGCCCCAATGCTTGACCACCGATTGGTTGAGCTTGCCGTTGCGCTTCCTCGGCACGCCCTGGTGCGCGACGGCGTTGGTAAATGGGTGCTTCGCCGAGTGTTGGATCGCTACGTACCCCGTAACCTGATTGAGCGCCCCAAAGTGGGGTTTTCCATTCCGTTGGCGCAATGGTTGCGCGGCCCATTGCGCGATTGGGCGGAGTCCCTGTTGGATCCGGCAACGTTGAATCGGCAGGGGTTCCTCGACGCCAAAAAGATCACGGAAATGTGGCAACAGCACGTAGGCGGTTTGTATGATCGGAACCTTTCTCTATGGAACGTATTGATGTTCCAGGCGTGGCTGGCGGCACAGGATAACGCGGGCAAGTAAGCCGCCTGCGTTGCCATCGGGTTACCACATCCCCTACGCGTTTTGCCTGAAAAGGCACGACGTGGCTGGGGCGCACGACCTCGGCACGGCCGTCGCCTATGTGCCCGGGTTCTGGCGGTTCATCATGCTGGTGATTCGCGCGCTGCCGGAGGCGATGTTCCGCCGCCTAGCGCGCTAGACGTCCGCAGCACGGGCTGGACGGATGTCATCGTCCTGCACGGCGGGGTGCTCCAGCTCGCGCACCTTCAGCACGATCATGTACTCATAGATGCACTGCAGAAGCGAGTAGTGCAGGCCGATCCATCCGTCCAACCATGCGCGGCGACACCCCATCATGTAGAAAAATTTCAGCAGTGGCCGGCCCGGCATGCGGTAGAACAGGCGCTTCTGGTGCAAGCGGCGCTCATTTGGATCGCGTCCGAACAACGCTGTGCCGATGGACGGCTTGCCGACGCGATTGGAGACAATCAGCTCCGCTTCCATCGTCGAATACATGTTGTGCTTGCTGAGCCAATGCGCCATCCCCTTGGAGAAGGAGAAGTGATCAAAGTGGTGGGATAGGTCGACGATGGTCCCATCCACGACCAGGACCTCGTTGATTTCGCGCTCATAGTGAACGCGTGTTCGCCGAACCAGCCGGATAAACAGCGGCGAAATGACGGATCGTTTCAGGTGCTTGCCCATCCAATAGTCATCCCGCCGCAGGCGCCCGGCCGCCACGTGGTCGGGGGCGCCGGCTGCGAGCGCCAGGCATTCCTGGATCAGCTCGGGTGAGGCACGTTCGTCCGCATCGAGAATCAGCACCCAATCGTTCTCGAACGGAAGCGTGTGCAGGCCAAAATTGCGCTGCGCCGCATAGTTGTCAAACGGGCGGATCGAGACCTTGGCACCGTGTGCGGCGGCGATTTCGCGCGTATTGTCCGTGCTCTGGGAATCGAGCACATGGATGTCCGACAGACCCGACAACGCGCGCAGGCAGCCGGCAATATCCAGCGCCTCGTTCTTTGTCAGGATCAGTACAGAGACACCGCTCATGCGCTCTCCCCGCGGCTGGTGCGTTCACACGTGCTCGCCCTGCGTTCGGCCGTATTGGCTCATGTACCGGTACTTGCCATACAGATAGTGCGGGCGGTACCAGCGGCCTTCCACATGCAGGCCGTTGAACAGGACGCCCTTGATGTCGCTGCCGACTTGCTTCAGCGCCCGCTGTGCCGCCACCAGTTCGCGCGCGGTGGTGACATCCGCGCGTGCAACCGCGAAAACCACGCCTGCGTGCTTGGCCAGCACGGTGGCATCGCTTGCGGCCAGCACTGGCGGTGTATCGAGCAGAACCAGGTCGTAGCGCTCTTTCAACGCGTCAAGCACGCTCTCCATGTTGGGATGTTCCAGCAGGTCCGCAGCCCGCGGCGGTTGCGTGCCCGTGGAGATGAAGTCCATGCCGGGCATGACGTCGCGCCGGATCGCCTCGTCCAGCGGAGAGCCCGTCAGGATCTCGGTCAGGCCCGGCTTGCGCGGGCGATCCAGGTCGCGGTTCAGCTTGCCGCGGCGCAAGTCGGCGTCGACCAGGACCACCTTGCGCCCCGCCTGCGCGGCCACTGCCGCAAAGTTGAGGCTGACGAAGGACTTGCCGACACCCGGCGCGGGGCCTGTGATGATCACCACGCGGTTGGGGCTGTTCAACAGCGCAAACTGCAGCGCGGTGCGGAACGCACGCAGGTTTTCAATGGCAGGGTCCTCAGGCTGGTCATTCGCCAGCAGTGTCACATGGGACTCTGGCGAGGGCGCGATATGCGCCTGCGCGTTGCTGAACGGAATCGTGGCGTACACGGTCAGGCCGGTCTGCTGCTCGACTTCGTCCGCATCGGCCAGGCCACCGTCCAGCACGTGCCGCAGCATCACGACCAGCAGCGCCACGATCAGGCCCAGCACGCCAGCCACCGCGGAGATCATCGGCCGGTTCGGGCGAACGGGTACAAGCGGAATGTCGGCCGAGTCGATCAGGCGCGCCGTGCCCACCTTGCTGGCCTTGGCCAGCTTCAGCTCCTGCGTATCGTTGAGCAGCGTCTGGTAGAGCTCGGTGCTGACCTTCACGTCGCGCATCAGGCGCAGCACGTTCTGCTCGACCTCAGGCAGCTTCTGGATTTTGGACGAAACGCCGCCCAGCTGCGCAGAGAGGCTGCCGATCTGGCTATCGATGATGGCCACGCTGGGATGGTTGGGCGTGAAGCGCGCCACGAGCTCTTCGCGCTTCTGGCGCAGTTCCTGCAGCCGGGTCTGAATCTGCACGGACTGTGACAGGATCAGCTTCGACTCCTCGCTCAGGTCGATGGTGCCGCGCTGGTTGCGCATGGCGTTGTACCGGGTCTCCGCGGTTTCCACCTGCTGCTTGAGTTGCGGCATCTGGCTTTCGAGGAACTTCAGCGATTTCTCCGCTTCTTCCGCCTTGCGGTGGACGTTCTGGTCGACATATTCCTGGGCAATGGCATTGAGGATGGCCGCCGCATGAACGGGTGAGTTGTCCTCCAGCGCCACGCCGATCACACCGCTCTGCTTGCCGCGCTCGGCAATCATCAGCCGTGACTGCAGGGCGCTGATCGCTGCGCCGCGCGGAAGGTGCAGCACGGTGTAGACCGCGCCGGGGTTACCGGCCAACTGACTGATCTCAAGCTGCATCGGCCCGCTGCGGGTGGTAATCGTCAGCGGTGTGCCGACGGTGCCGCGCGCGACGGTGTCCTCCTTGGCGAACGTGGCCTCATAGGTGTTGCCATCCAGCTTGGTGATGCGGATGGGGCTGCCTTCCAGGCCGGGCGGCACCGTCATGCTGGCGACTTTGATCGATTCGCTGCCCCATGCAAAGCCGCCCCAGCCGAACAGGCCCGGTGATGACAGTGCGCGGTTGTGTGATGCGATCGTGCTGCCGATCACGGGGAAGTAGCGCGGCGCGGCTGCGATATCGAGGTGCAGCGTGTCGACCGCCTTGCCTACCACCATGCGCGAGCGCAGCAGTTCCATTTCGGCCGAGGCAGCCGGCTTCACGTCGAACATCGGAGACAGGCTGGCGGCCAGCTTGGAGCTGGCGCCACCGGTGCTCATGTCTTCCACCTGCACGACAATGTCGGCCCGGTACACCGGCTTGCTGAGCATGGCGTAGGCAATGCCCATCAGCAGGATGAAGCCGGCGACGAGTATGAAGGTCCTTTTGTAGCGGACCAGGGTGTCCAGGATGGCGGTCAGATCCAGCGGCGCTTCGCCACCTTCCTCGATCTCCGTTACATGGTCCCGAAAATCCCTGACATTGCTCATGATGCCTCCTCGTACCCGCTTTCGTTCTCAAGTTGCTGCACTCTTGCCGACCACGATTCGACCCCGAACCGGATCATTCCAAGAACGACTGCAAACATGCCGTGTGTGCTGGCGACTGGGTCCGGCACATCGGCATCGATCGATTCGCAAAGGCGATAAGTCTTGCCCTGTGCGTCCGCATAGGTAGCTTCCAGTTGCTGGCGCTGGTCGCTCTCCATGACCAGGATCAGGTCGGCATCGCTGATCAGCGCCAAGTCGATGGGGCGCGCGCGATGAGGACGCAGGTCCAGCCCCTCCTGTGCCAGAAGCCGGATGGCACGTGGATCGGCGCCGGCCCCTTCTGGTGGGGAGATGCCCGCCGACACGATGCGGCGGTCAGGCAGCGCGCGGCGCAGCAGCTGTTCCGCCATCGGACTGCGGCAGCGGTTGCCAAGACAGACCACGAGGATCGAACGTATTTTCGGCACAGGCGTGTCCTATGGGAGGGGGCGAATCAAGGCCGGCACGCCCGTGATCGGCTGGAACAGCAGAGACATCACACGGCTCCAGCGCACCACCTCACGCGCATCCACGTAGACCACGTCCTTGGGCTGCAGGTCGAACCCCTCGGCCACGGCCATCGCGGCCGGCGTCGAGCCATCGAGATGGAAGATCTCCGGGTTGCCGGAGTCCTTCTTGCGAATGACGTAGATCTGGCCCGCGTTCGCCGTGGTGGGATTGACGCCACCGGCTTCCCCCAGCGCCTCGTTCAGCGACATGCGGCCATCGCGCATCAGCAGCGAGACGGGTTTCACCACTTCGCCGCTCACGAAGATCTTGCTGGCTTCGCGCTGCTCCACGCGGACCATGTCGCCATTGCGCAGTAGGATGCGGGCCGGATCGATGCCCTTGGACAGCAACGCCGGCATGTCGACATACCAGGTGCGGTCGCCGCGTGTGACACGAATGCGGCTGTTGTCGCCCGTCAGGTTGACCACGCCACCGGCGCGGTTCAGTGCCTCGACCAGCGTCATCGGTGCGTCATCGATCGCCAGCGTCCCGGGCAGCTTGACTTCACCGTCCACGTAGACGCGCTGGCTGCGGAAGCCCAGTACGCGCACCGTCATCTGCGGATCACGCACCACGCGGGAGATGATGCGCGTCATCTCCGTGCGCAGTTCGTTGGTGGTCTTGCCCGCAACACGCATCACGCCGGCGTAGGGGAACTGGATATCGCCGCTGGGGCTGACCACATAGCCCGGCATGTTGGATCCGTTGCCGGTTTGCGGGATCTCCGCTGCGCTGGTCACGCTGTAGGTTTGCGTCGGAAACACCAACTCGGGGTGGTCCCACACCACCACGGAGATGATGTCGCCCGGGCCGATGCGGTAGGGCTCCGGCGTGGCGAAGAGTTCTTCCACACCGAGGTTGTGGGGTTTCGCGTCACGGCGAAGCTCGTCATTGAGCTGCGGCGTGATCATGGTGACCTTGGGGGGCGTTTCTCCGGGCCTGCCGGTCGCAGCCATGGCTTGCTCGGAAATGTGCATGCCTGGCGCCCCCGCACAAGCCGATAGCAGCACTGCCGCGCACAGTGCGATCAGGAGGGACGGACGCGGTCCGCAGGTAATCACAGAACGACCGGATGACATCGTCGACCTCCCTTCGCTGTCCACGGGACGCTTGGCGCACCGCACAAGGCACAGTGACGCCTCTCGATGGTGCGAGAGTAGGTCTGCGCGATAGGGTTTTCGGTACGTTTCACCACATTGCGGAGGCAACGGCAGGGCGCCAACTCTTTTGTGGCGCAACGTACGGAGCATTGCCGGGCACCGGAATTAGCCTGCCGGAACCATCTGTCCCATGCAAAAAGAGGGCTCTGTTTCATGCGGCTGCTACATGTCATTGCTTCCATCAATCCGGCGGCCGGCGGCCCGATCGAAGGCTTGCGCCAGTTCAGCGCCAACGTGGCCACGCATGGCGCCCGGGTGACGGTGTGCTGCAACGATCCGCCCGATGCGCCGCATGTGGCGCAAAGCGGACTCGATGTGGTTGCGCTAGGGCCAGGCAGGCTTCGCTATGGCTTCAACTGGCGGCTCGTGACCTGGCTGCGGGCGCACTGTCACGCATACGATGTGGTGGTGATTCACGGCATCTGGCAGTTTCACAGCCTTGCAGCGTGGCTGGCGCTGCGCGGGCGGCGTACACCGTACTTCGTCTTTACGCACGGCATGCTCGACCCGTGGTTCAAGCAGCGCTACCCGCTCAAGCATTTCAAGAAGTGCCTGTACTGGCTGGTTGGCGACTACTGGGTCCTGCGTGATGCCCGCGCGGTACTTTTCACCTCGGAAGAGGAGCGGCTGCGCGCGCGCGAATCGTTCGGGATTTATCGATGCCGCGAGCGGGTGGTCACCTACGGCACGTCGTCGCCGCCGTCCGACCGGGCATCGATGCGCCAGCAGTTCGCGCTCGCGTTTCCCGCTACGCAGGGCCGCCGCAATCTGCTGTATCTGGGCCGGATTCACGAAAAGAAGGGTTGCGATTTGCTGATCCGTGCCTTTGGCGAGGTGGCGGCACTCGATCCTGGTCTGCACCTGATCATGGCCGGCCCGTGCGATGCGGCGCTGCGCGAGACGCTCGACCGCATCGCGGTACGTGCCGGCGTGGCCGATCGCATCACCTGGACGGGTCTGTTGCGCGGCGACCTCAAGTGGGGCGCGTTTGAAGTCGCTGAAGCCTTCTGCCTGCCGTCGCACCAGGAGAACTTCGGCATTGCCGTGGCCGAATCGCTCGCCTGCGGGGTGCCTGTGCTGATTTCCGACAAGATCAACATCTGGCGCGAAATCCAGGCGGACGGCGCGGGGCTGGTCTGTGACGATTCGGCGCAAGGCGCCGAGCAGGTGCTGCGTGACTGGATCGATACATCGGACCGTGATCGCGCGCAGATGCGTGAACGGGCGCAGGCCTGCTTCGAGCAACGCTTCCAGGGCGCTCGGTTTGCCAAATGCCTGCTCGACATTGTCGGCGAGGCACGTGCCATGGCGTGAGCGCCTCAGGTGTCCGGCCCAGGCGTTGGCCGGACCGGAATTATCCGGAAACGGCCTCTAAGTCGCCTGACTGCGCGGACGGGCTTTGCGATGGCGCCGTGGCCTGTCCGCGCACCCGCAGCGCCGCATCGACCACGCGTGCGCAGATGTCCTGGTTACCTACGCGATTGGCGCGTATGCGACGCATCCCGGCCAGGCGGATCGATTCACGGCGTGGGGCATCGTTAAGCAGCGCGCGGCACCAGAGCGCGCACTCGTCGACATCGTCCCAGAACACGGCTTCGCGGCCCTCATTGAACATGGCCAGATGTTCTGTGGTGCGTTGGGCGCAGAGCAGCCCGCCTGCGTAAGGAATCTCCATCGTGCGCGTGGTGTGCCGGTCGCGGTTGCCGCTGGAAAGCAGGCCAATGCACAGCTTGCTGCCCTGGATGGCGGCAACGTACTCGCGGCCGCTCAGGGCGCCGCCGCGATAGTAGGGGCGCAGCGCGGGCCAGAGCGGCGACAGCTCCCACCGGCCGCCCCACACCGAGACGGGAACGCCGCGTGCGGCCAGATCGACGATGAAGCGATCGCGCTGCTCGTTGCGCATCCAGGTGCCGATGAAGGCCACCTCGGAGCGCAGCGATGGCGGGATTGCGGCGGGATCGTCGAACGGTGCGTGCATGACCTCGTCGTAGCTACGGTCGACGCGCAGGATCTGTGGCGCGCCCAGTGCCTGGAGTTCCTCAATGTTCTCGTCACGCACAACCACGCAGATGTCGTAGGCGGAGACGGCGTCGCGCAGGGTGCCAAAACGCTGACCATCACGCGGCCCGGTAGGATCGTCGTGGTTGTAGAGCACGGTCGTGGCGCCGGTACTCCTGAGAAGTTCCAGGCATTCGAACCCGATCAGCTCGCCGCTGTCGACCCACACGATCTCCGGGGCATCCTGGTCCGTGACCGTGGCGCACAGGTGTGCCACCCAGTCTTGCATGGCCCACTGCAGGGCCCGGTAGCCGGTATGGTAGTGCAGGGCGTTCAGCCATCGATGGCCGAGTTGCCGGTCCATGGGCCGGAACGGGTCTGCGATCGTCACCGCGTGTCCCAGGCGGCGCAGCGCCTGCCCTCGGCACAGGGCGGTGCCGCCCTGCTGTGTCGCGCCCAGATAGAGGATGCGGGCCATAGTGTCAGGCAGCTCCCCGGCCAAGAATGCGCAGGATCACCCGCGAGATCCAGTACGTGAATGCGTAGACCACTGCGGCCTCGATCCAGCCGCGCATGATGAACACCATCAGACCGGAGAGCGATTCCACGCCGGTAGCGGCGCTGGTCAGATAGAAGACCCACGTGTAATAACGGGTGACCGCCAACGGGCTGAACACTGGTGCCCACCGAGGCGGCCCCGCGACTGGTGATGGGATGATGCGCCGCGTGGTCTGTGCATCCGCCAGTACAAAGATGAGGAATGCCAGGATGGCCAGTACGCCGGTGTACAGCCAACCGAACAGCGCGTATCCGCTGCCGAAGATGGAGCCGGTGCGGAAGCCGCCGAGGGCGTCATAGTCACCTGTGACGGTGAACAGCATCAGGTCGCCCACCGATGATGTGGTCACGAGGGCTTTGTTCACCGGCAGGCCGAGTGCGTCGATCAAGGGTGTGGGGAAGACGCTCAGCACGCGTTGCCATTCAATGTTGCGCAGGTCCGATTGGGCGGTGCTATCCAGACGCAGCGCCAGATCGAGGGTGGCATCGGCGAACTTCATGTTGGCCAGTCGCGCCAGGAACAGGTTGTCGAGGTAACGCTCGTCCCAGGTCTGGTTGTTGTCGGTGGCGTCGGCGATCCGGCGTTCGCGGATCGCATCTTTGTTCTGCATGGCTTCGATCGTGGCCGACAGGAGTTGGCCGGCCGATACGTCGTTGCGCTGCGATCGGGCGATCACCATGCTGGTGGCAAGATCCGCGGCCGGCCCCTGCAACAGCAGCATCACGATCAGTGCCGGCACCAGCCGGCGCATGCGGAACAGGTGCCTCGGCAGTGTGTTTGTCACCAGGCCATAGCCCGCCAGCAGGCACAGCGAGATGATGCCGATCAGCACCAATGCACGGCTGTTGCTGCCGATCGATACAGCGGCCAGGACCACCGTATAGCCCGCCAGCATGAGCTTCCAGCGCGTATCGAGCGGCACCCAGACACGCGCACCGATCAGCGGCCGAACCAGCATGCAATAAGGCAAGTAGGCCAGCGGGTACATCGCCTGCATGAACCGGTTGAGCGCACCGCCACCGCCGCCCTCCGCTGAACCAACCAGGAACACCTGGTACATCATTGCGCACAGGCCGATGCCGCCCATGATCACGAGCTGCAGGTTGCCGGGCGTACGAAAGAAGCCGAGCGGCCGGTAGACACCATTGACGATTAGCAGGCGCACGCGCATGGCCAGCGCACTCTTGCGATACAGCTTGTGCGTCCCGAGCAGTACGAGCAGGCACACGAGGGCGTGCCAGAACCCGAGTACCGGATGCATGAGGTTGTAGGTCAGCGGTTTCCACTCGAGCAGCGTTGCCACGGGCGGTAGCAGGAAGTAGGAGGTGACGTAGCCGAACAGGATCGAGGTGGAGATCGGATAGGCACGCAGCCGTGCCGCGCGGCCTAGGATATGCACACCAAGTGCGCCACCGGCGATGACGACCAATGCGGCCGCTACGTTCTCGGCAGAAAGCCAGAGCAGCGATTGCATGGCCGCCACCGCCGACCAGCAAAGCAGGAATGCGGTGCGCCAGCGCCGGAAACGCATCGGCCGCGTCGCGGTGACGCTGCGCAAGGCGATTGTGGTCATGGAGGCTTCCCCGTGTCGATATCCGAAAGCCTAGCGGGGTCGCCCTGCGATGGATGTGGGATAGCGCACCTAGGCAGCGCGCCCGAACGCTATGTGGGATAACGCACGCAATGCAGCGTGGCGAAAATCTTTTCAAAAGATAAGGTGGGCTGCCGAACGGTGGCGGCCCCAGGCCGGTACCATGCTTGGCGGCATCCCCAGAGCGGAGTGGAGCGTGAAGATCATTGTGTTCGGTCATCCGGCCTATATGGGCAGCCCCAGCATGAATGGCTTCGCGACGATGGTGGCCGACGGCATGCGCTCGCGGGGGCACGATGTGGAACTGTGGCGCCCGGAGGGGTTGGTGCGCCGCCTGGGTTTCGGGGCCCGCACGCGCAAATGGTTCGGCTACGTCGACCAGTATCTGGTGTTTCCCGTGGTGGCGTCGTTGCGGCTGCAGCGTGTGGGGCCGCAGGCGCTTGTCGTGCTCTGCGATCATGCGCTGGGCATGTGGATGCCGTTGCTGTTCCGCCGCCCGCATGTCATTCACAGTCACGACTTCAATCCGCAGCGCGAGTTGGCCGGCGATTTTCCAAGCCGCAGGTTGAGATGGAGCGGGCGCCTGTACCAGCGGCTGATCCGCAAGGGGTTCGGCCTGGGCAGGACCTTCATCGCTGTTTCGCAGGCCACCGCCCGCGATCTGGCCCGATTTCACCCAGGGCCGCCACCACATTGCGAGGTCGTCTACAACGGCCTGAACTATCCCTACCATCCGCTTGACGAGGCACAAGCGCTGGACACCTTGCAAGGGCTGATTGCGCCGCCCGTCGCGCGGGGTATGCTGCTGCATGTCGGCGGCAACCCTTGGTACAAGAATCGGCTCGGTGTGCTGTCCCTATACCTCGCCTATTGTCGGCTGGTGACGGCACCGCGGCCACTCTGGATGATCGGGGCGGAGCCCACGGCGCAGATGCGCGCGCTTGCGGCCGGTGCGGCGCATGCGGGCGGTGAAGTGCGCTGGCTCGTCGGGTTGCCCACGGAGGCCGTGCACGCGGCATACGCACTGGCTTCCGTGTTCGTCTTCCCGAGCCTGGAGGAAGGCTTCGGCTGGCCCATCATTGAGGCGATGGCTTGCGGCACCCCTGTGCTGACCACTGACCGCGCGCCGATGAGCGAGATCAGCGGCGGGGTGGCGCGCCTGATCGAACGCATGCCCGAGAACGACCGCGACGCATGGGCAACGCGCCATGCGCCGGTGCTCGCGGAAATGGCGTCGTGGCCGGCATCGACGCGCCAGGCCGCGGCCGCGCGAGGATTGGCGCACGCCGCAGGGTTTTCTGCGCAGCACGCGCTGGATCAGTACGAGCGCATCTATCTTGACGTATTGCAGGAGCACATCGGGACGCAAGTTCCGCGGCCGGCGAGGGAGTAGCCCCACCGGCACCAGATGAGCACGTCATGTCCGAGAGCGAACTCAAGTCCGCCCGCCCGACGTGCCATACGTTCGGCATCGATGCTCGCTGGCCGGAAGTCTCATCATCCGAGTCACGGTTTCCGAGGCCTGACTTTTAAGTATCTTCGGGAAAACCTGATCATGATGACGCAGACCGTGCAAGATGAAATCAACCGCAAGGCGTGGCGAAGCGGCGGTGCCCGGCGGCTCTTCGGGGCGCTGTCGGGCTATACCGACCCTGGCGAGGCCGGAGCGCTGGCGTATATCGCCGACGAGGTGAGGGGCAAGCCGCTGCTCGACGTCGGTGTGGGTGGCGGGCGCACCGTGCCGCTGCTCATGAGCCTGAGCGAGGACTACACGGCTGTCGACTACACGTCTGAGTTGGTCGATATCTGCCGGCACAATCACCCCGAGGCGCGGGTGCTCCACGCCGATGCGCGCGATCTGACACTCTTTGAAGACAACAGCTTTGCGCTGGTGATGTTCAGCTGGAACGGCATCGATGCGGTGGACCCGGTGGGACGCCAGGCGATTCTGCGCGAGTTTGCGCGCGTGCTTCGTCCCGGCGGCATCCTGCTGTTCTCGAGCCACAACATGCTCGGGCCCGGGTATCGAGAGAACCTGCTGAACATGCTGCACTGGCCGCGCGACTCACGCAATGCGCTGGATTTCGGGCTGAAGACGGCGCGGGTGATTGCCCGCCTGCCCAGCAGCGCCTTCAATTTCGTGCGGTATTCCCGGCTGAACCGCCAATACGATGGCTTTGGCCTGCGTGTTTGCGCCGCACACCGGTTCGGCATCGTCATCTACTACACCGAGCTGGAAACGCAGAAGCGCGCGCTCTCGCATCTTGGCCTGACGACTGAGGCTGTGTTCTGCAATCTGCACGACCACCAACTCAGCGAGACAGACGATATGCGCAGCGTGTTCTGGTTCCACTTCGTGGCGCGCAAGCCGCTCGCGACCTGATGCAGACTTGGCCTCTGAAGCGCTGCGGAGCAGGCGCAGGCAGCCGCGGCGGAAATGCTGTCAGGAGCGCCAGCTTTCCAGCGCGCCCCCGCACGTATCGGCGCTCGCGCCGTCCTTGATGTTTGCGCGCACCGCGCGCAGCGATTGCTCGAATCGGGTGAGAACGACATCACGTTCCAGATGCCGCTGCGCCCATGCCTGCCCCGCCATGCCAAGCGCTGTGCGTTGCGCGGGGTCAGCCGCCAGCACGGTAATCGCTTGTGCAAAGGCTTGCACGTCGCCAGGTGCGACCACGACGCCGCACCGGTCAACCACATCGGCCAGCGCAGAACCCGGGACGGCTGTGGCGACGACCGGCCGGCCGCTGGCCAGCATGCCCGTCAGTTTTGACGGCATGACCAGATCGCTGACATCCGCGCGTTGCGGTAGCAGGTGAATGTCGGCGGCAGCGAGCAGCGCCTGAAACCGTTCCGTGTCTTGCACGGGCAGAAACTGCACGCGCGCCCGGCCGGCACATGCGGCTTCGAGCTCCGGGCGACCGGCGCCATCGCCGCAGAACACGAAATGGATGTCGGCCTGATCGCGTAACAGGGCTGCCGCGGCCGACAGCTGTTCGAGCCCCTGCTTGGCGCCCATGTTGCCCGCGTAGAGCACCAGCACCGTGTCTCGCGGGATACCTAATTCATCGCGCATTGCCGCGGCAGATTCTGCGGGGGTGTCGTGCAACACCGCCCAGTTGGGTAACAGGATTGCGCGCGATGGATGGCTCCCTTTCTTGATGGCCAGCGCGACCATCGGTGGCGAGACCGATGACACCCGGTCTTGCTGCTTCAACAGGAATCGTTCAAAGCGCATGGCAAGCCATCGCAGCCAGGGGCGCCGCAGCATGCCAAGCGCAAATGCGGCATCGACTTCGTAATCCTGGATATGGAGCCACGCTTTGCTGCCGCAGCAGCGGCTGAGCAAGGTTCCGGCGGGGGCACACATCAGTGGCGGCTCGACCATGAAGACCACATCGGGACGCCACCAGAGTTGACGGGCCAGCACGGGCAGGCTGGACAGCGCAAAGCTGGCCAGATGCAGCAGCCGCAGCAGCCCAGACCGGTGCGCGGGAATCCAGATCGGCGTGCGCCAGACGTCCACGCCGTGAATGTGCTCGCGCCGGTATTGCCAGGCGCGATAGCCGTCTCCAATCTTCCACGCAGGATAGTAGGGGGGCGCCGCGATGACGCGCACTTCATGTCCGCGCCCCGCGAGCCATTCCGCCTGCTCGGTGGTGTACTTGCCGATACCCGTGAGTTCCGGCGCGTAGTTGAGGCAGTACATCAGGATTTTCATCTTGCGCGCGTGGTCGTGCAGGGTGGCCCTTCGAGTGTGGTCAAGCTGCCGGCGCTGGCTCGTGCGTGCTCAGCAGTCCGTTGGATAGTGCGTTGCGATAGGTGTCGAGCAAGCCTTGGCGCAGCGCAATGCGCGGGTGCCAGCCCGTGGCGGCGATGGCGCTACAGTCCAGCCGCTTGCGCGGCGTGCCGTCGGGCCGGCTCGCGTCGAATCCGATCGTGCCGCGGAAGCCCGTGGCCTCGGCAACCAGTGCTGCCAGCGCCGCGATGCTCACTTCGTCGTCGCTACCGACATTGAGCAAGCCGTGCGGCGCCGCACGCCGATACTGCGCCTCGGGCAGGGCCATCAGGTGCAAGCAAGCCGCTGCCAGGTCGTCGACATGCAGGAACTCGCGCAGTGGCCGCCCGCTGCCCCACACGGACACGTGGGCGTCGCCATGCTCGGTGGCGTCGTGGAAGCGGCGCAGCAGGCCCGGAATGACATGGCTGTTTTCCGGGTGGTAGTTGTCGCCTGGGCCGTAAAGGTTGGTGGGCATCGCGCAGCGGTAGTCGGTACCGTACTGGCGGTTGTAGGTGTTGCACAGCATGATGCCGGCGATCTTGGCCAGCGCGTAGGGCGCATTGGTGGGCTCCAGGGCGCCTGTGAGCAGCGCGTCTTCGCGTATCGGTTGCTCGGCCAGTCTCGGATAGATGCAGCTCGAGCCGAGGAACAGCAACTGGCGCACGCCGCTCTGCCATGCCGCGTGAATGACGTTGGTGGCAATCGCGAGATTCTGATGGATGAACTCGGCTGGGAACGTGTCGTTGGCATGGATGCCGCCCACGCGTGCGGCTGCCAGATAGACCTGGTCGATGCGCTGCGCGGCAAAGAAGGCGCGGGTTTGCTGCTGATCGCACAGGTCCAGCTCCGTATGCGTGCGCGTGATGATCTGCGCGTCGCCGCGTGCGTGCAGGGCGCGGACAATGGCGGAGCCGACCATGCCGCGATGGCCGGCCACATAGATGCGGGGCCGGGTGTCAGTCATGATGGTCATAGGCGCGGAAGCCCGCCAGGCGCACCAGTGCATCGCGCCGGGCGGCGGCGTAATCGGATTCGATCATCTCGCGCACCAGTGCCTCGAAGCCGATGCGCGGGGTCCAGCCGAGGCGCACGCGCGCACGGCTGGCATCGCCCAGCAGGGTCTCCACTTCCGTGGGGCGGAAGTAGCGCGGGTCCACGCGCACGATCACGTCGCCAACCTTGCAGGCGGGTCTTGCCTGGCCAGCGGTCTCGATGGCGGTAACCACGCCAACCTCTTCGGTGCCGCTGCCGCAGAAGCTGATCGAGATGCCGAGCGTATGCGCCGCAAGTTCGACGAACTCCCGCACGCTGTGTTGCACGCCGCTGGCGATGACATAGTCCTCGGGTTGCGGCTGCTGCAGCATCAGCCATTGCATCTCGACATAGTCGCGCGCGTGTCCCCAATCCCGCAGCGCAGACAGGTTGCCCAGGTACAGCGTGTCCTGCAGACCGAGCGCGATGCGCGCGAGTGCACGCGTGATCTTGCGCGTGACGAAGGTCTCGCCGCGGATGGGGCTCTCGTGATTGAACAGGATGCCGTTGCACGCGTACATGCCGTACGCCTCGCGATAGTTCACGGTGATCCAGTACGCGTACAGCTTGGCCGCCGCGTAGGGGCTGCGCGGATAGAAAGGTGTCGATTCCTTCTGCGGAATCTCCTGCACGAGCCCGTAGAGCTCGGATGTCGAGGCCTGATAGAAGCGTGTGGTGCGCTCCATGCCCAGGATGCGCAGCGCTTCCAGCATGCGCAGCGTACCGAGCGCATCGGTATTGGCCGTGTATTCCGGTTCTTCGAACGACACCTGCACGTGGCTTTGCGCGGCCAGGTTGTAGACCTCGTCGGGCTGCGACTGCTGCACGATGCGCATCAGGCTTGCCGTATCGGTCATGTCGCCGTGGTGAAGGAACAGACGGCGATCGGGCTGCTGCGGATCCTCGTACAGATGGTCGATGCGCTCGGTGTTGAACTGCGAGCTGCGGCGCTTGATGCCGTGGACTTCATAGCCCTTGTCGAGCAGAAGCTCGCACAGATAGGCGCCGTCCTGACCGGTGATGCCGGTGATCAGCGCCCGCCGGGGGCGCGCGTTGTGCGTCAAGTCTGCTTCGCCGAGTTTGCTCACCGGTTGGAGGTCGTAGGCACCCATTTCGTCCGTCGCTCCTGGCTTGTGTGTCCGCAAGCTGCACGTTGTTGACGTTGCGCGCCCCAGGCGGGGCGTGCATACCCGTCAGGCGACTGTATGCCGTGATGCCGCATGGCACTGTTGGATAGCCCACAGAGAGACTGGCTTGAGAGACGTCGGCACCGGCACGGACCGGCGTCGCAGTGAAGGCGGTGCGTTGGCGGGCGTGCAAGGACGCCCGCGTGAGGATCAGAGCGAGGCGGAACCTACGCCGGATGGGTAGTGCGGCTCGTCCCGGCAGACTGCCTGATTGCGAGCCGGCGGCTCGTCACCGCTGACCCACTCGAACGTTGCGCCGCGCTGAAGCGCGGCGTAGACCGCCTCGCCTTTGTTCCGCACTTTCAGCCGTGCGTACAGCGTGCAGGCATGGCTCTTGACCGTGGCCACGGAGATATTGAGCATGCGGCTGACCGTCTTGATCGGATAGCCGCGCGCCAGCAGCACCAGCACTTCGTATTGACGCGGCGTGATCTGCAGCATCTCAGCCTCGGCATAATTCGGCTCCTCCCCGGGCTGGGGCGGGGCCGCCGCGGGTGGCATAGACATCGGCTGCCCGGGGCGAAGGCGGGTGAGGTCGTGCACCGCCACCGTGGAGCGCATGGCCCTCGCACACGTGCTGGGCGAAGCCGGTTCCTGCACGGATAGCGAGGGTGGCAACGCAGTTGCCGAGGCCAACGATTGCGTTGCAGGCATGGCCGAGCGCGATGCCGAAGGCGTGGTGCCGACTGCGCCGACGAAGGTCAGGCCCTGCACGCTGGAGATTACCAACCGGATGGCGGCTTCGATCACCGCGAGCGAGGCAGACAAGGGCAAGCAGCCGCAAATGCCGCGCGCTGCGTCAGGGCTGGGCACGTGCACCGGCAGCGTATCGGCCAGCATCAAGATGCGTTGCGGTGCCAGGTGCTCGCGTGCCTGCTCAAGCTGGGCCCAGCCTGAGGCCGTGTCGGCCGGCATGCCAAACACCAGCAACTCAGCGTTTCGGTGTGGGACTTCGAGCCGGGCAACCTCGGCCGGCGACATCGCCAGCACGTATTCGAACTCCTCAATGGTTTGGAGCATCTGCAAAAGCCCCAGCCGGAGCAGAGGATGCTCCTCGATCAGCAAGGCGTTCATTCTTCTTCACTCCCCGTTCGTGGACGAGCTGCGGGACGCTTTGCGTGTGGGTGTGAATGCTGCGTCAGGACAGGCGGCACCTCCTCGGCGGTGCCGTGATACTGCGTCAGCTCCCGTGCTTCCGTGTCAGTGGATGTCCAAGAGTGGGATGGACTTGCTCGCGCGACCAGAAGGATGACCCGAACCAAACCCGAAGAAAAAATCTCGCTCCAGAATGGAGCTTAAAACCATCTTATGGGCTGGTTGGTTTGAATTCAAGCGACCGTATTTGCCCCAGCTGTGGGCGGAGAAAAAGCCCTACCTCATATTCTCTAAGCGGATCGTTCATTGGCGGAAAAAAAGCGCGCACGGCCTTCATATAGGCTGCGCGGCGAGGGTTTCATGGATGATGCACTGACACTCCTCACATGTTTCACGCGTGCAACCTATTGGAATGAAAGCAGGCCGCCGAGTATTAAAAATTCATCCGCTTGGGGGATGAGATTAAAGAAACATCGTGTGGCATGGCGCAATAGTGAAACCAAAAAGAAAGGGCTTTTTATTGCGCGGGTGATGCAGCGATCCGGCACGAATCCGTCTGACTCGTGCAAATGGATGAGTGCATTGCTGTTCTTTAGCAGGAGGGGCGCCATGTTGCCGTGACGCCTGCCGCGTAGGTTCCCACCACCCTCCGGTGGATGTAGGCGCGCATCTGCGGGCCCGGTTCATTCTTGCGCGCGATACGCCCTCGCGGCCAGCCCCCGTAATCCGTCAGGCATTGGCGCGCAGGCGCTGCGAGCCTTCTGTCTGTTTTCTGCCCGCCACGTCTTCCGGCTCGACGGGTTCGCCATCGCGGCGCACCAGTTGGATGGTGCGGGTGGGCAGTGCGAACGATGTGCCCAGGTTCTCCAACCCTTCCAGGATCGTCAGGTTGATGCGTTGCTGGATATCCATGTAGAGGTTGAAGTCGGGATCGGTCACGAAGTACACCACCTCGAAGTTCAGTGCGTTCTCGCCAAACTCTTTGAAGTGCGCACGATCGAAGCGCGTATTGCCGGCGGCTTCCACCGCGTGGCGAACGATGTCCGGAATTTTCTGCAACTGCGCCGCACGCGCATCGTAGGTCACGCCGAAGTTAAAGACGATACGTCGTTCCGACATTCTTTTGTAATTGTGGATCGTGCTCTTGAGCAGCGCCGTGTTGGACGCGACGATCTCTTCGCCTGACAGGCTGCGGATGCGCGTGGTCTTCAGTCCCACGTGCTGCACCGTGCCGGCAATCGATTCGAACACGATGAAGTCGCCAATCTCGAACGGTTTGTCCAAGCCGATGGCGAGCGAGGCAAACAAGTCGCTGAGGATGTTCTGCACCGCCAGCGCCACGGCCACGCCCCCAACACCCAGGCTGGCGACAAAGGCCGTGATGTTCACGCCCACGTTGGCCAGGATGGCGAGCAGCAGCATCGACCACAGCGCAAACCGCAGTACCCAGGCCGTCATCGACGTGATCACGGGGTTACGTGTGGCGTGGCTCTGTGCCGAGAGCCGATCGCGTGCCCACAGCTTCACGCCGCGGTTGAGCCACAGCGCAATCTGAAAGCCGATGATGACGAACCAGATGTGATCCAGCTTGTTGGCAATGCGGGTGGGCAGTTCGATGAAGTACGAGCCGGCCAGCAGCGCGGCCAGTGCGATGAACAGCGGATGTGTATCGCGCAGCACTGCCGTGACAAGAATGTCGAAGCGATGGCCGGTGCGACGGGCACGCGCATCGAGCCGGCTGCAGATCAGGCGCAGCACGCTCGACAGCGCGGCATACGCAGCGATGACGGTTAGCGCTGCCGCAGCCCAATCGCGGGCCGGTACGCGCAGGAAGGTGTGGGCGTGGAGCCACTCCATGGGCATCTCCGTGCAAGAACACGGATGCTGCACCGCACATAACGTGCCTGGCCTACTGGCGCGTCTGCTCCGCGCCCTGCAGATCCGCAGGCACGCACACGCGGTTGCGGCCCCGGCGCTTGGCTTCCATCAGCCCGATGTCGGCATCGGCCAAGAGGCGCGCAAGGTCCTGCGTCGGGCGCAGCGGCGCCGCCCCCACGCTGACCGTCAATGGGCCCACCGGTGTTTGCGTGTCGGCCACCGCAGTCTTGAGCCGTTCGACCACCGCAAGCGCATCGACCAGGCCGCAGGCTGGCAGCAGCACGGCAAATTCATCACCGCCGAGCCGGCCGAATAGATCATGCGGGCGCAGCACGCGCGCCAGCGCCTCGGACAGCGCGACGAGCGCTTCGTCGCCCGCCGCATGCCCCCAGGTGTCGTTGATGGACTTGAAGTGATCCACGTCGAGGTACAGCGCACAGAGCGGCTCGGCGTGGTGCTGGGCACGCTCCACGGCAAAGCTGCCGAGTTCAAAGAAACGCTGGCGCGCGAGCATGCCGGTCAGGTGGTCGGTGTTGGCGCGGTCGGCCAGGCTGCGCTCGGCCGCAAAGTGCCGCGCCATGGCACGCAACAGGTAGCGGTGGATGACGGCGGCCGCCGCAATGCAGATGGGCAGATACAGCATGAGCCCCAGCCAACCGTGGTGGACCGTGGTGACGGCGTCGGGCGCAAGGAGAAGCGCGGTAACGGGCCCGGCAATACACAGGCTCATCGCTAGGCAGAAATCACGCCGCGTGAGCCATGCCGGGCTGGTGGCGAGCGGCATCAGGTAGAACGCCGGCAGCACCCATTCCAGGCCGGCCTGATAACCGAATGCGATGATGGCCACCTCTTCGGCCAGCAGGTGGGTGAGCGCCAATGGCCCCCACAGACCGGTATGCCGGTGCCGTTGCGCGGTCAGCACGATGGCCACCAGCAGCACGAGCAGTGCAAGCAACGGTGCGGGCTGATGCAACAACCCGACTGACCAGCCCAGCGCGATCGCAAAGCCGTAGCCGAGCACGCCGCATTTGCTCAGCGCCAGGATCATCGGCACGAAGTGGCGCGCCTGGTAGTCGCGCGAAGGCGTACGTGCGTCGGGCAGGTCGGAGGGGGATCGGAAATTCGCGCTCAAGGCAGGCAGAGGGGGGCCTTCTGGCGCGACGGAATGATGCGGGCGCGGGCAAGGCCGAATTGCGCAGCAAAGAGCACATTCTAATCGGGCGCGCCCGCTGTGCACGGATTTTTTGCACAGAGGGAGCGGCTGCCACCTGCCACCGCGGCCCGGCATAGGTCATGTCCGAGGGGCTTTCCTGGTCACATCGCTCCACACATTTAAGGTAAAGCTCAGTCCATTGCGGTAGATTTCGGCGTTTGCCGGCGCCGATGTTTGAAGCGCCGGCTGTTCGTTTACCGTCGACCCGCGAGATTGCCGCGCATGAACGCCATCCTCCTCATCGAAGACGACTTGCCGCTGGGCACCGCGCTGGCGCGCGCCCTGCGTCAGGCCGGTTACAACGCGACCTGGGTGCGCCGCCTGGTCGATGCGCAGAAGTGGATGACCACCAACACCTTCGAGGCCATCGTGCTCGACCTCGGCTTGCCCGACGGCGAGGGGCACGTGTTCCTGGAAGAACTGCGTGCCGCGCACAGCGACGTGCCGGTCATCATTGCGAGTGCGCGCGATGCATTGTCGGAACGCCTCAAGGGGCTGGACGCCGGTGCGGACGACTTTCTCGTCAAACCGTTTCCGGTGGATGAGTTGATCGCCCGCCTGCGCGCGGTGTTGCGCCGCCATGCGGGGCAGAGCACGAACCAGTGGAACGTCGGCAACCTGGTCGTGGAGCCTTCGCAGAAGCGCGTGACGCAAGACGGCCAGATCATCGAGCTGACCCCGCGCGAATACCAACTGCTGCTCGAACTCGTGCGCCGTGCCCACCGGTGGGTCCCGCGCGAAACGCTCATGGACGCGCTCTACCGCGAAGGTGACAGCGTCAGCGCCAACGCGCTCGAAGTCGTCATCCACCATCTGCGCCGCAAGCTCGGCAACGAGACCATCCAGACCATTCGCGGCGTTGGCTACATGGTCGGCGGCAATCGCGGGGGCAGCCAATGAAGCTGGCGGTTCCGGCCATCCTGCGGGTTCGCTCGCTGTCGTTCCGCATGTATGTGCTGATTCTGCTGGCGCTCGTGTTGATGCTGCTGGTGCAGCTCGTCATCGCGCATCTGGAAATTTCCCGCACCAACAGCCGCCAGGTGGTGAGCGATCTGCGTATGTCCGCGCAGGCCTATGCCGACCTCACCGCGCTCAACATGGGCGACGTGCCGCGCCGCGAAGAATTCCTGCGCCGCCTCACCGACATCAAGCTGGGCCTGTCGTTGCCCAACATCCTGCCCGGCGAATTCCGCTACGTGCTGTGCGACCGCGCCGGCCATGTCATCACGGCGTTCCCGGGCGCGCCCACCATGCCATGCGGCAAGGCGCACGACGCCGTGGTCGAGATCATGCTTGAGGGCAAACCGTGGCGCAGCTATACGGTCGACAGCATCGACGGCAAGCTATCGGCCACCGTGGCGCAGCCGCTGGCCGCGTATGAGCGCGCCATTCGCGACCTTTTCCAGGAAGTGGCAATTGCGCTGGCCATTCTGGCGATCGCGCTGATGGTGATGGTCGGCTGGGCCGCGCATCAGGGCCTCAAGCCGCTGCGCACGCTCACACGGCAGGTCGAGTCGCGCGATTCTGCCGATCTCGACCCCGTGCAAAGCGTGGAGCATGCTGAGCTGAAGCCGCTGGTCGACGCCCTGAACGGCCTATTCGCACGCGTGCGCCGCAGCATTGAAGCCGATCGGCGTTTTTTTGCCGATGCCGCGCATGAACTGCGTACGCCGTTGGCGGCCATTCAGGCGCAGGCCTATGTTGTGTCGCACTCCGATAGCGAGGACGACCGTTCGACCGCGCTGCGCGAGTTCGATCGCGGCATCTCGCGTGCGACGCAGTCCCTGGCCAAGCTGCTCGCCATTGCGCGGCTCGACGCACGCCGTGTCGAAGCGCAACTGGCACAGGGCGCGCTGTCCGACTTGGCCGGCTGTGCGCGCAGTGGCGTGATCCAGCAGGCTTCGCGCGCGGAGCGTCGCAACATCACGCTGTCGTACGAGGGGGCCAATCAGGCGTGGGTCGCGGTGTCCCACGAGGATGCCGCCACGCTGGTGGAAAACGTGCTCGACAATGCCGTGCGCGAAACGCCCAACGGTGGCGAGGTGCGCGTGGCCGTGAAGCGGATCGAGCCGGGCAAGGATGGCGCGACGGTGCCGATGGTCGAACTGCGTATTGAAGACACCGGCCCAGGCATCCCGCCTGACGAACGCGAGCGCGTGTTCGAGCGTTTCTACCGGCCGCGCGAGAGCCAGTCGCAGGGCAGTGGCCTGGGGCTGGCCATCGTGCGCCGCATCGTCGAGCTGGGGAACGGCTCGGTCGCCATCGAAGACGGTCTGCCTCATGCAGGCGGCAGGGGGTGCGCGATCGTGATTCGCCTGCCGGCGCTGGATGCCGCGCCCGAGCTGATCGAGCCCGACGACGTTCCGCCGGGCATGGCCGATACCCCACGCAGCCACTGACTCATACCGCCCTGTCGGTCGTCGATCAGTAGCCGACTGTGAAGCGCTGGCGCGGGTGCGCCGGCGTTTCGGTTTCATCCAGGAAGGCGATGGCGAAGTCTTCCATCGATACCCAGCTCTTGCCGTTGGCATCGACCAGCAGCGTGTCCTTGCCGACGCGGAAGTGCCCCGTGCGCTCGCCCGGCTCGAAGATGGCCGACGGCGATACGAACGTCCAGTTCAGTTCCGTTTCCCCCCGCAGTGCGTTGAGGAAGTCGCGGCCGGCCGAGGCTTCGGCAAAGTATTCCTTCGGAAACTGCGGCGTATCGATCAGCGCCTTGCCGGGGGCAACCTCCAGGCTGCCTGCGCCGCCCACCACCAGCAGGCGCGACACACCGGCTTTCTTCACCGCACTGACGATCTGCTCGGCAGTTGCCTGCTGGAAGCGCACCGTGCTGTAAGCCACATCGTTGCCTGCCAGCGCGGCGGCCAGCGCCGCCTGGTCTGCCACATCGACATCCTTGGCAGTCAGGCCGGCACGTGCCGGCAGCTTGGACGCGGTGCGCGCAATGGCCGTCACCTGATGGCCGCGGCGCAGCGCTTCGTCGATCAGGCGGGTACCCACGCGCCCCGTGGCGCCGATGATTGCGATCTTCATGGTCAAACTCCTATGGAATGGTTTGAGTTGTTGAAACGGAACTGTAATTATTTCAGTTACATATAAGGGCAAAAAAAACGCACCGAGATCCTACGCCCTACGGCGACGGCGCTGCGCGTGTCCTACTTCACCGAGGATGCTCGCGATGGTTTGCGCGGCGAGTTCCGCTTCCAGCGCGGCCTGGGCCCGCTCGGTCACGCGCTCCAGCACACCGGTGATCTCACGGCCGACGGTGCATGCGGGGTTTGGCGCATTGGGCGGCAAGGCGATCAGTACCGGAGATTCCACCGTGCGAAACACATCGAGCAGCGTGATGCGATCGGCCGGCCGTGCCAGCGTTGCGCCGCCCGTCACCCCCATCTGCGAGGTTACGAAGCCCGCGTCAGCCAATTGCGCCACCAGGCGGCGAATCAGTGCCGGGTTGGTCCCCACGCTGCCGGCTATGAGCGACGATGGCACCGGCCCTTCCGCACTGGCGAGCAGGGTCAGGATGTGCACGGCGACGGCGAAGCGGCTACTGGTAGACATGGTGATCGACGTAAACTGTAACTAGTGTAGGAACAGTTTGCGTTGCAGTCAACCCGCTGAGTGTCGTCCGGCTCCGAAGTCAGCCGCGGCCGCCGGCCGATGCTGAAACGCACGCTTTACGTCCCAGTTATTCGTACTCTTACGTCCCCGAGGGGGGAGGGAATACCCTGTCTTTCCATTCTTTGTCATCATTGCATAACATTATCATTGTGTTCTACAAGAGACGAAGGTGAGAAACCCCATGCTTGAGATGACAAGGCTCTCCGGCCAGGCAGCCACAGCCCAAGACGTGATCGCTGCGCTTGAGCGGGATGGCGGGGTGATTGTCGAAGACTTTCTTGCAAGCGAGACCCTCGATGGGCTGCGCAACGATCTGCTCCCGCTCATCGAGCGCCAAGCGGTGGGGCGGGACAGCTTCTCGGGTAACTGCACCCGGCGCCTGTCGCGCCTTTTCAGCCGGACCCGTCATTGCGCGGCGCTCGCCACGCATCCGCTCTACCTGCCGGTGGCCGAGCATTTTCTGGGTAAGCCGCGCGAAGTGTGGGTGGGCGACCGACGCGTGACGCTCACTGCGGGCGTGCGGATTGGGGTGACCCAGGCGATCCAGATCGGCCCTGGCCAGGCCGCGCAGCCTTTGCATCGCGACGACACCGCCTTCATGTGGCGTCACCCCACCGCCGGCCGGGAAGGGCGCGTGCAGATCATTTGCGCGGTCTCGGATTTCACTGCGGAGAATGGCGGTACCCTCGTCATTCCGGGCAGCCATCTTTGGGACGACGATCGCAAGCCCGAACTATCGGAAGCGCAGCCGACCATCATGAAGGCCGGGTCGGCGCTGATCTTTCTCGGCTCGACGTTTCATGCGGGCGGCGCGAATACCACGCAAGGCGAGTACCGGACCGCCGTGGGCATCGCGCTCGACGCGGCGAACGTGCGCCAGGAAGAAAACATGTACCTGTCGATGACACCCGAAGACGTGGCGAGCTACCCCGAGCAGATCCAGCGGCTGCTGGGTTGGTCTGCCGGTGACAACCACATGGGCTGGGTCGAGGTGGATGGACAGATGATCGACCCGATCCATCTGCTGGGCGATCTGGACAGCGCAGCGGTCCGCGGCGTCGGCGCGCGTCGCGATTGATCTCCGGCGCGCGTACCGGCAAAAGCGGCGCGCGCCAATTCAGCGCGTGCGGCGCGCCGCATCCGCCAGCGGCTTCCAGTGCAGGAACCCGAACAGCAGGGTCAGCAGGACGCTATCGAACAGCGGGCCCTTGTGCAGGGCCACCTTCTTGAAGCAGAAGACCACCTCCAGCGCATGTACCGCCAGCAACACCGCCGCCACACTGCGTACCCAGTGGGTGACGTTCGTGTCTAGCGGCAGTGCCGTCAGGTCGCTGCCGATGGCGATGCCGTACACCACAAGCAGCAGCAACTTGTTGGGAAGGTAGAACACGTTGGATTGCCTCTGGAAATGGGAGGGTGTTGATTGGCCCGCCGGCTCAGCGCGCCGCCTTCGCGGCTTCCTGATCCTGAAGCAGACGCCACATGATCTTGCCGGTGCCCGACTTCGGCAGCGATTCGACAAACTCAACGATGCGCGGTGCCTTGTACGCAGCCATGTTCTCGCGCGCCCAGGTGATGATGTCGTCCTCGGTCACGGTTCCCGCGTGTCTTGCGTTACGCACAACGAATGCCTTCACCGTTTCGCCCCGGTGGGCGTCTCGCGCCGCAATCACACAGACTTCCTGAATCGCGGGGTGGTAATACATCATGGTCTCGACCTCCGCCGGCCACACTTTGTAGCCCGACGCGTTGATCATCCGCTTCAGGCGGTCGGCCATGAAGAAGTAGCCGTCCTCGTCCTTTCTTGCCAGATCGCCGGTGCGCAGGAAGCGCTTGCCATCGATCTCGATGAAAGCGTCGTGCGTTGCCTGGGGATTGCGCCAGTACCCTTGCATCAGTTGCGGGCCGTGCGTCACGATCTCGCCAGTCTGGCCGACCGGCATTTCAACAAGCGTCTCCGGATCAACGATCCGGGCGTCGACGTCGAACATGGGAATGCCGAGGCAACTCGACTTCGGCCGTTGCGGCGGGTTGATGTGCGTCGGGGCGATGGTCTCCGACAAGCCGTAGCCTTCGATGTACTCGATGCCGGTCTTGTCCTGCAGCTTCCGTGCGACGGCGTCGGGCATCGCGGCGCCGCCACCGGCCATGACGCGCAGGCTCGACAGATCGTAGTCGTCGAGCTGCGGGTTCGAGAGGAAATCGACGGCCATGGTCGAAATCGACCACCACTCCGTGACACGATGCTGCCCGATCGCGCGCGCGGCGGCGTCGCGGTCCCAGCGCGGTAGTACCACGACGGTTGCCCCGCTGAAGAGCGGCGCGTTCAGTCCGGTCTGCATGCCCGTCACATGGAACAGCGGCAAGACGGACAGCATGATCGAGTCCTGTCTGCCGCCAAACCAATTGACCAATCCGACCGCCGTGCACATCACGCTGCGATGCGTGTGCATGCAGCCCTTCGGCTTGCCGGTCGTGCCGGAGGTGTACGGCATCACGCACAGGTCATCGGGGCCTGCGGTCAACGGGCCCGGCTCCAGGCGCGCGTCGAGCACGTCGGCCCAGTGTGCGATGCCATTGTTGCCTCCGTTGTCGACACGGCGCGGCGCACCGACAAATGCCGGCGGCGTAATGCATGACGGTCGCTTCAGGTAATCGCTGTAGGTCGCGACGATGACGTGCGCGAGCTGTCCATCGGCTTCGCCGGCGAGTGGCGCGATACGTTCGTACAGATCCTGTGCGACGAACGCGGTGCGTGCGCCGCTGTCTTCCACGTAGTGGCGCAGCTCGTCCGTCATGTTCATCGGATTGATGGGCACGACGACCGCATTGGCGCGCAGGATGCCGTAGTAGGCGATCATCCATTGCGGGCTGTTCTGCATGTAGAGCAGGACGCGATCGCCCGCCTTCACACCGCAGCATTGCTGCAGATAGCCGGCGACACGTTCGGTCTCGTCCTTGAATTCAGCGAACGTGACGGGCGTGTCATAGAAGACGATGAACGGCTTGTCGGGGTACCGGGCCGCCGACACCTCCGCGTTGTAGTACAGATTTGTCGCCGGCAACGTCAGATGCGTGGGCAGGTGTGCGGGCCAGTAGGGGGAATGTTCCTGGGTCATGTCTCGACTTCAAAATCGGTATGAATGATCGGTAACGCGATAGGCGCGCCTTATCCCGCAAGGCTTGGGCTCGACAGGGCGCGTGCTGGCGCACGGCGCAGCAACTGCCACCCGAACAGCAGCATCCAGAGCGGCAGAGCGAGAACGACGACTGTCTCGCACGCACTCGCGAGCGCATTGAGGCCCGGGAAGAAGCCGAACATGAAGAACAGGCCGAAGAACCAACCCACGATTCTCAAGAGGATCGTCCCGCCAAAGCCCGCTGCCTTGAGCAGCCGGGCCGCAATCGGCGTCCAGAAGAACACGGAAGGCCCTTCAACCCACCACAGACCGTACTGCGTCGCATGGGCGATGGCCGACCAGACGGTCGCCGCAGCGACCTTCGTGGTCTCGTCCCCTCCTGCATAGATCTGCGCGAGCGGATGGAGGGTCGCCATCTGGAGCACTGCGCCGGTGATGCCGGAGATGACATAGAGCCCAACGGCGAGCGTCACCATGTTGCCGAGCGCACCTAGCTCATCACGGAAGGTATGCAGGAAGTAGCCGCCGATGACGATGAACGGCAGATAGAAACCGAAGACATCGGCAAGCATCCACCAGCGGAACAGGTCGCGCGTTTCCGTGGGCAGCCCCAGCATCGAGGGGCCGTGAAACACCATCTCCATGTCCGAGCCGGCCACGGACAGCGACAAGCCGACGGTGGCATAAGCGACCAGACCGCCGATGATGGAGGTCCAGGCCGTGAAGCGTAAAGCGTTGTTCGATTGCGTGTTCATCGTTCTCAAGGCATGCGGGTTGTCAGGTGGCCGCAGTTGCATGCGCGTTGGCCGCTTCGGCCTGTGCGCGAACCTGGGGCGTGACACGGCTGACGCCGCGAATCAGATCGACGGCTTTCTCGCCGATCATGATGGTGGGCGCGTTGGTGTTGCCGCCGATCAGTGTCGGCATGATCGACGCATCGACAATCCGCAGCCCCTCCAGGCCGTGCACGCGCAGTTGCGCATCGACCACAGCCATGTCGTCCTGGCCCATGCGGCAGGTACCGACGGGGTGGTAGACGGTATCGGTGCGTTGCCGCAGCGTTGCGCGGATGTCGTCGTCGGTCTTCACGTGCGACGTGAAGAGGTCGCGCTTGGCCCATTTGGCGAGGGCGGGTGTCTGCATGAGACCACGCGTGATCTTGAAGCCGGCCACCATGTCCTCCACATCGCGCGGATCGGCGAAGAAGGCCGGGTCGATCACCGGTGCGGCGAGCGGATCGTTGCTGCGCAGCGTGACCGTACCGCGGCTGCGCGGGCGCAGCAGACACACGTGGCAGGAGAACCCGTGGCCCAGATGCATGCGGCGTGCGTGGTTGTCGACCAGCGCCACCACGAAATGCAACTGGATGTCGGGCGCCTCAAGATCAGGGCGCGTCTTCAGGAAGCCGCCACCTTCAGCAAAGTTCGTCGTCAACATGCCGCGCCGCTCGCTTCGGAAGCGCAGGATTTCGCTCAGCATGCGCACGCTGCCGCGCAGCGAGACGCCCAGCGTGTCGAGACTGCTTGTGCTGTAGCCGAAGACGAAGTCGGGGTGGTCCTGCAGATTGCGGCCCACGCCGGGCAGATGCTGCACGGTCTGGATGCCGACGCTTGCGAGCTCTTGCGCCGGGCCGACGCCCGACAACATCAGTAACTGCGGCGTCTGCAACGCGCCGGCGGCCAGCACGACTTCACGGCGCACACGCAGCGTGCGTACCGTGCCGTTCTGCAGCACCTCCACGCCCACGGCGCGCTTGCCTTCGAACAGGATGCGCCGGACCTGCGCGTGGGTTTCCACGGTGAGGTTGGCTCGTTGGCCGATGTGCGGGTGCAGGTACCCTCGCGCCGCGCTCCAGCGTTCGCCCTGCTTTTGCGTGACCTGGTAGATGCCGATCCCTTCCTGCTGCGCGCCGTTGAAATCGTCCGTGATCGGCAGGCCGGCCTGGCGGGCGGCTTCCAGATAGCGCGCCTGGAACGGGTTGTCGGTGCGCAAATCGCTGACATTGAGCGGGCCGTTGCGGCCGTGCCAGGCGTTGTCAAAGCGCTCGTTGTGCTCAGACAAACGGAAGTAGGGCAGCACATCGTCATACGACCAACCGCTGTTGCCGAGCGATGCCCAGTGGTCGTAGTCGCTGCGGTGGCCGCGAATGTAGACCATCGCGTTGATGGCGGAGGAGCCGCCCAGCGCCTTGCCGCGCGGCTGGTAGCCAACGCGGCCGTTCAGCCCTGCTTGCGGCACGGTATCGAACGCCCAGTTGTTGAGCTTGGTCGGCATCATGGCGACCGCGCCCGCCGGCACCTTTACGACCATGCTGTCGCCACGGCCGCCCGCCTCCAGCACGCAGACCGAGACGTTCGGATCTTCGGACAGACGGCCCGCAACCACGGAGCCGCCGGAGCCGCCACCAACGATGATGTAATCGAACTGTTGACTCATGATGTTTCTCTCGACAAGCAGTTGGCGGTCACGCAATGCGTGACAGCACGCGCAGCAACCAGTTGAAGGTGCGACCGTAGGGCGGATGAAACAGCCCTGTGCCGTTCAGGCGGGCCTGGTGGAAGATCGGCTTGAGCTTGCTGAAGGTGTCGAAGCCCCATTTGCCGTGGTAAGCGCCCATGCCGCTCGGGCCCACGCCGCCAAACGGCTGGTCTTCCTGCACCAGATGCCACAGACAGTCGTTGACGGTGACGCCACCCGATACGGTCTCTTGCAGCGCGCGATGGCAGCGCGATGCTTCGTCGCCAAACCAGTACAGCGCGAGCGGGCGGGCGTTGCGCTGGATGTACGCCAGCGCGTCATCGAAGTTCGCGTATTCGACGATCGGCAGTATGGGCCCGAAGATTTCTTCGCGCATGAGCCGTGTGTCGGCTGGCGCGCCAATCACGAGCGTGGGCGGAAACTTGCGGGACGCCGCGTTGAACGGCTCGCCCGCCGGGTTGACTTCGACCACGCGCGCGCCCGCTGCACGCGCTTCGCTGACCATCTCGGCCAGGCGCGCGCGATGGCGTTCACTGATGACGGCCGAGTAGTCCGGGTTGGAGACCAGTCGCGGATAGAGCTTCGCGATGGCCTGCACCAGATGCGAGGCGGTCTTCTCGGCGGTGCCGGCCGGGACCAGCAGATAGTCGGGCGCGACGCAGGTCTGTCCCGCATTCAGTAGCTTGCCGAACGCGATGCGCTGCGCCGCGACGGCCACATTGCACGACGCGTCGAGAATCGCCGGCGATTTGCCGCCGAGTTCCAGCGTGACCGGCGTCAGGTTGGCCGCGGCTGCTTGTGCCACCTGGTACCCCACCTGCGTCGACCCGGTGAAGAACAGATGATCGAACGGCAGGCTGGCAAAGGCCCTGCCGAGTTCGATATCGCCGACCGCGACATCGAGTTCGTCCGGGTTGAACATCTCGCGCGCCATCGAGGCGAGCAGATCGGACAGCCGGGGCGTGAGCTCCGACGGCTTGATCAAGACCCGGTTGCCGGCCGCAAGTGCAGCCAGCGCCGGCGCCAGCGAAAGCTGCAACGGATAGTTCCACGGAGAGATGATCCCCACCACGCCCAACGGCTGCGGCATGAGGCGGTTATGGCCGGGACGGAAATGCAGTGCGGTCGGCACGCGGCGCGTGCGCATCCATTGCTTCAGATGCCGGCGCGCATGCCGGATGCCCGCGCGCACGATAAACACTTCAGTCAGGCGCGTTTCATGCACCGAGCGGCCCTGAAAATCGGCGTCGATGGCGCGCACGATGTCCGTCTCGTGCGTATCGATCCAGGCCGCCAGCCGGTCGAGGCGGGACAGCCGGGTCGCTAGCGTCGGGTAGGGGTCCAACGCAAACGCATGGCGCTGGCGTTCAAAGCTGGCGACAAGCTCGGTCGGGGAGCCTTGCAGCATGGTGTCTCCTATGGACGAGCGTCGTGTATCGCGCGCTCGGTTTTGACGCCGTTGCGGAACGGCGTGTTTTTGTTGTGTTCATGCATGGCCTGCAGCTCGGCGTGGCCGCCGATCCTTGTCGCTGCAGGCCAAAAAAAATGCAGATCAGGCGGAATGCCTGCCGACGCTTGCAAGCTCCGCTGTCGGGCGTGCTGCGTTGCGTCTCGCATGCCCGTCGATCAGGTTGATCAGCAGCGGCACGACGCCATCGGGGATGTCGTGGCCCATGCCGCGGATGGTGACCATCTCTGCGCCGGGAATGGCGGCAGCGGTTGCGGTACCGCCGCTGGGCGATACCATCAGGTCCCGATCGCCGTGCACCACCAGCGTTGGTACCTGGATCCGCTGGATTGCCGCTGTTCTGTCTCCGGACTTGATGATCGCGCCAATCTGGCGGGCCATGCCTTCGTGATCGCGCGCCTGCTGGCCTCTGTCCCACGCATCGGCGGCGTAGGCGCGTCGCGCTGCGTCATTCACGGGATACGTCTGCGTGCCGATGTGGGCCATGATCTGGCTGTAGCGCTGGACGGCTTCGTCACGCGTGCGCGCGGGCGGCTTGGTCAGCATCGACATGCTGGACATGGCCGGCTGGCCGACCTTCCTGGAACCTGTAGTGGAGAAGATCGACGTGAGCGACAGCGTGCGCTGCGGATGGGTGCCAGCAATGATCTGCCCGATCATGCCGCCCATGGACATGCCCACGACGTGCGCGCGTGGCACACGCAGATGGTCGAGTAGGCCCACCGTGTCGGCAGCCATGTCTTCGAGGTCGTAGGCAGAGGGAATGGGCCGTCGCAGAATCTGCCGGAGCAGCCCCGGCGGTTCCTGCGGAATGCGCGACGAGCGGCCCACGTCGCGGTTGTCGAAAACGATGACGCGAAAGCCGCATCGCACCAGGCCGTCGATCAGGCTGGCTGGCCACGATGTCAATTGCAGGCTCAGGCCCGCAATCAGCAGCAGGGGTTCTCCGCTCTCGGGGCCGTACGTGCGGTAGCACAGGCGCACGCCGCTCGGCACATCGCAGAAGGCATCGCGCACTTCATCCATTGCATGGATCGACATGATCAGGCTCCAACGGCGCGACGCGCCTGGGTGGTGCCCACGCCGGTCGCTTGCTGCGCGTGCTGGAAGCGCAGGTACGGGTTTTCGACTGCACCGTCTCGCAGATTCACAACATCGATGTTGTAGTCCTGGGACATGAGCCAGGGCGAGTCCGGACCCTGGCAAGGCAGGCTGTCGATGGAGCGCTTCACGTAGCCGGCGCCGAAATCGAGCAGCGGACGCTTGGGCATGTCAGCGTCAGGAAACTGGGGCGTACAGATGGCGAAACCCGTGCGATCCATGTAGTCGAGCACGCGGCAGAAATGCTGCGCCAGCAACCCCAGCTTGAGCGTCCACGACGAATTCGTATAACCGATGGAAAAGGCGTAGTTCGGTACGCCGCTGAGCATCATGCCTTTGAAGGTCACCGTGCTATGCAGGTCGACAGGCTCGCCATCGACGATCAGCTTGATGCCGCCGAACAGCCGGAGGTTGAGCCCGGTGGCCGTCACGACAATGTCGGCCGGCAGCTCTTGGCCCGATTCGAGCAGGATGCCCGTTTCGGTAAACGTCTTGATACGGTCCGTCACCACCGATGCGCTACCTTCGCGGATGCACTTGAACAGGTCGCCATCGGGCACGGCGCACAGGCGCTGGTCCCACGGGTCGTATGGCGGATTGAAGTGGATGTCGACCGGATAGCCCTTGGGCAGCTGGCGCTTGTTGAGGAAGCGGATGAGGCTGCGCGCGAATTTGGGGCGCGTCTTGCACAGGTGCCAGATGCCGCGCGCAATGGCGATGTTCTTGCGCCGCACGAGCGCATAGGCCCAGGTGTGCGGCATCACCTTGCGCAGCGTGTTGGCGATGATGTCTTCCGAGGGCAGGCTCGCGATATAGGTGGGCGTGCGCTGGAGCATCGTCACGTGCTTGGCCTTCTCGGCCATGGCCGGCAACAGTGTGACGGCGGTGGCGCCGCTGCCGATCACCACGACGTGCTTGCCGGTGTAATCGAGATCTTCCGGCCAGTGCTGCGGATGGACCGTTTGGCCCTGGAAGCGTTCGATCCCTTCCAGCTTGGGGGTGAAACCCTGATCGTGGTGATAGTAGCCAGCGGCACTGAAGAACCATTTGGCCAGAATCGTCCGGCGTTCACCCGTATCAGTGCGCTCGACTTCCACCGTCCACAGCGCTTGCGCGCTCGACCACGATGCCTGAATCACCTTGTGGTTCACGCGGATGTGGCGATCGATCCCATATTCGGCGGCGGTCTCCCGCAGGTAGGAAAGAATCTCCTTGGCCCCGGCAATCGATTTTTTGTACGGCCACGGTTTGAACTCGTAGCCGTAGGTATGCATGTCCGAATCGGACCGGATGCCGGGATAGCGGAACAGGTCCCAGGTGCCCCCGGTTGCCGCACGCGATTCCAGAAGCACGTATGACGTACCCGGGCGTTCAGTCTCCAGGTAACGCGCGACGCCAATGCCGGACAGGCCGGCGCCAGCGATCAGAACGTCCACATGCTCGGTGGGCGGAAGGTGGTGTACGGTCACAGCGTGTCTCCAAATCGCGTCGAATTGCGCGAGCTGGAAGGTATTTTCGTTGGCGGAATCTGGCTAAACAAGGTATGAAGCGCACCATGTTCTATGTGAATTGGTGCAGAATGCACTGAATCTTGTTTTGGGAACGGTCTTGTCATGCCTCAGAATCCAGTCCCGTCCGGTCGGACAAGCTGGCCGCTGCCTTCGCCACGCGTTCAGGAATTGATTCGGCAGGGCGCGGAAATCGCCCTCAATGTGCAGGCGGCGTGGCTGCAGGAGCTGGACCAGGTGAACGTGGCCAGCAGTGAGGTGATGAGCGACCCCGTGGTGGCGGCGGCCATCCGCAGAATCAACCGCAACGCACTGACGCAATGGGTGACCGCCAACATGGAAAACCCCGGCGCACCCGTGCCTCGCTACGAGTCGGCCGATATGCAGAGCACCGCCAGGGAGCTGGTGCGGCGTGGCTTGACCGACCTGGTGTTCGCATCGGCCCGTTCGTCGCAGAGCATGTTGTGGCAACGCTGGATGGAGCTGGCTTTCACCTTGACCGACGATCCCCAGGAGCTGCATGAGCTCCTGATGGTGACATCACGCTCAAGCTTGGCGTTTGTCGACGCCAACATGGAGGGCATGGCCGAACTCCTCCGGGCCGAACGCGAGGCGTATCTGAGGGGCACACATGCCGACCGGCGCGAACTGATCACGCTCATCGTGGAAGGGACGGCCATCGGCGCGCAGGAGGCCAGCAGGCGTTTGGGTTATGCGCTGGATCAACCTCACCATGCGGCCGTCATCTGGAGCGAGGAGGCGGAGGCCGAATCGGGTCTTCTGGAGCAGGCCGCTGAGGCGCTGGCCCAGTGCGCGGACACACGTAACTTGCTCGTCGTCGTCGCGAACACGGCCACGCTGTGGGTCTGGGTCCATGGTGGCGAGCCGGTGGACATGGAATCCTTGCGACGCCGGATCAAGGCCCTGCCGGGTGTGCATATGACCGTGGCGACGGCAGGGCGCGGCATCGAAGGATTCCGTCACGGACACCTGGACGCGCTGGCAACGCAGCGCCTGCTGGGCCGACTGCACACGGGCGCTGGCGTGGTGCATGCGGACGGTATGAGCCTGATCGCGCTGATGACGCAGCACATGGAGTCCGTGCAGCAGTTCATCACGCGCACCCTGGGCGATCTGGCCACCGCCGACAAATCGCTGCGCCAGGCGCTTCGCGTGTTCCTGGCTGAAGGTTGCAACGTCACGGAAGCTGCGGAAAAGGCGCATGTCCACCGCAATACGCTGCTGCGCCGGCTGGAGCGTGCCGAATCGCTCCTGCCTCGCTCGTTGGCGCAGCAGCGGCTGCATGTTGCGGCGGCACTGGAGGTGCTCTATTGGACCGCGGGCGATTACGATTGATCGCCCCACAAGGCGAGGTGTGGCGAACGCGTCGTCCCAACGCCGGAATCGAAGCGCTGGGGCACGTGTTCACCGAGGCAGGGAAATCCCTGCCTTTTTCTTTGCGTCAATCTTTGTCACGATTGCCTAATATTGGTGTTTCGTTCTAAAAAACTGCCGAGCGCTGTCGGGTTCGCTAGTTGGGCGATCTGGACGGCCTGACGGGCAGAAGCGTCGGCGCCCGTACCATTGAAGCGGACGGAAGGCAGTCGATTTGACGATGTATTCCTTTGAAGGGTTACCATGACAACAACACCGCCGTCGGCACGTAAATCCAGTGGTGTTGCGTTTGCCTGTGCAGGCCTTCTGTGGTCGCTCGGGACGCTGATCGTCAATATTCTGCCGGTGGTGTTTCAGGCCCTGCACCAGAGCCGTGGTCTGAGCGAAGACCAGCTTGGTGCGCTGGGTACGGCCTTCGTGCTGGGATCGGGTTTGACCTCTGCGAGCGGCCCCTTCTGGGTGTTCCGCTCAAACATCACGTGGGTGAGCATCGGGGCACTGTTCGCGGCGGCTCTCGGACTGCTGGGCGTCGCCTTCTTGTCGGATGCCAGCAACCAGACGCAGTGGTGGTTCGTCGTCGGCCTGGCAAGCGGTTGTATTTCGACGCCGTCGTTCACGGCGCTCGGTTATGCCGCGAACCCGCTGCGAGCCTATAGCCTTGCGATCTTTGCATCGATTGTGATCGCGGCGCTGGCTTCTTTCGGCTTGCCATTTCTTGCGGTGCCGCCATCTGGAGATCGGGGTGTACTGATGGCAATCGCAGCGGTGTTTGTTCTGGCCACGCCCTGTGCGTTTGCGCTGAGCAAGGTGCGGCTCCAGGCGGCATCTGCGTCGAGCGCGCGTGCGGATACGCCGCGCAATCCGGCGCGCTCCGCCGGATATCGCCTGGCGCTTGCCGCGCCGATCCTGACCGCCGTGGCGGGTTCTGTCTTCACCGGCGTGTTCATGGGTGGCATCTACAACTTTGCCGACGCGATCGCCACGGCCGGCGGCGTCCAAGCGCAAGCGGTGGGTGCGATTGTCGCTATGTCTCTCATCAGTTCGCTTGTCGGGTCGGTCCTGCCGTCGATTCTGGGGGATCGGATTCCCGCCACGGTGCTCATTGGTGTGGCAAGCACCCTTGTCGTCTTGATGTATCCGCTCATGGCAAGCCATTCGGCGACGGCTTTCGGCATCGGCTTCATCATCCACGGGCTGATCGCAACCATGGTCTACACGTACTACCTTGGCGCGGTACGGCGCCTCGATTTCACCGACCGCATCTACGTTGCCTATCCGGCAATGCAAGCGCTTGGCCTTGCCGGCGGAACCGCGTTTGCCGGCTTTCTGCTGGCGCGTTCCACGCCAGCGATGTTGTTTGGCGTGGCATCGGTCCTGGTCATGCTGTCCTGGCTGGCCCTGATTGCCGCCGAGCGGCTTTCGGCACGCTTCTCCGCCCCTTTCAGCAACCATCGTCCACCGAACGCGGCCGAGGTGGTTCCCCAGCATTGAAACAGTCTCAGCACAGAGGATCCGCATGGTAGTGGCCTCTGGCAACGCTGCTGGCTGATTGTTAGTCATGGTTGGCTAGATCGGCCTATATGTCTCGCTTGGTGCGTGGCGAAGGGCGCGCGCCAAGCCGGGGCCATTTCATATCAACTTCAACACCGTGCATCATGAAAACCAAGATCACCGAACTTTTGGGCATCGCGTATCCGATCATCCAGGGGGGGCATGCACCATGTCGGGCTTGCCGAACTGGCAGCAGCCGTTTCCAACGCGGGCGGGCTCGGCATCATCACCGGCCTTACGCAGAGAACACCGCAGGATCTGGCCGCCGAAATCCGGCGTTGCCGCGAAATGACCGACAAGCCGTTCGGCGTGAATCTGACCTTCCTGCCCACAGTCAACTCGCCTGACTATCCCGGCTATATCCGTGCCATCGTCGAAGGCGGGGTGAAGGTGGTGGAAACCGCAGGCAACAATCCGGCGCCCTACCTGGCCTCACTCAAGGAGGCGGGCATCAAGGTGATCCACAAATGCACGTCGGTGCGTCATGCGCTGAAGGCGGAGTCGATCGGTTGCGATGCCGTCAGCGTGGATGGATTTGAATGCGGCGGTCACCCCGGCGAAGACGACATTCCAAACTTCATCCTGCTGCCGCGTGCTGCTGAAGCGCTCAAGATTCCGTTTGTGGCTTCAGGCGGCATGGCGGATGGCCGGTCGCTGGCGGCGGCACTGTCGCTCGGAGCGGATGGCATCAACATGGGCACGCGCTTCGTCGCCACGCAGGAGGCGCCGGTGCACGAGAACGTGAAGCAGGCGCTGGTGGCCGCCACCGAACTGGACACCCGCCTGGTCATGCGTCCGCTGCGCAATACCGAGCGCGTGCTGCGCAATGCTGCGGTCGACCGCATCCTGGAAAAGGAGCGCGCACTGGGCACGGGTGTCAAGTTCGAAGATATCGTCGACGAGGTCGCGGGCGTGTACCCGAAGATCATGAAAGACGGCGCGCTCGACGCAGGCGCGTGGTCGTGCGGTCTGGTCGTCGGCCTCATCAAGGACATCCCGACGGTGAAGGAGCTGGTCGATCGCATTGTGCGCGAGGCGACTGACATCATCAGCGGCCGTCTGGCGCGCATGGTCGTGTGACGACGGGAGTGCGAGATGCCACAGAATTCCGTCCTGCTTGATATTGACACCGAGAGCGGCGTTGCGACCGTTACACTCAATCGGCCCGAAGCCCTCAATGTGCTGGACGACACGCTCTGCGCGCATCTGCACGACGCATTGAGCCAGGTCGAATCGAACAGCGATGTGCGTGCCGTCGTCTTGCAAGGCGCCGGGCCGCACTTCATGGCCGGTGGCGACATCAAGAGCTTTCACGTCACGCTTGACCAGGCGCCCGCCGAACGCCGGCAATGGTTCGAGCAGCTCCTTGCCAGCGCGCATGAATCGATCATCCGGATCCGGCACATGGAGAAGCCGGTGCTTGCCAGCGTGCGGGGGGCGGTTGCCGGTTTTGGGTTGTCGCTGATGAACAGTTGCGATCTGGCCGTCGCGGCGGACGATGCCTACTTCACGATGGCCTACTGCAACATCGGCACCAGCCCGGATGGCAGCGGCACCTATGGCCTGCCGCGCATCGTCGGCCTGAAGCGGGCCATGGAGATCGCGCTGTTGGGCGAGCGTTTCGACGCGCGGCAGGCGTTTGAACTGGGTCTGGTCAATCGCATCGTGCCCGCGACGGCATTGGCAGACACCACCCGCTCGCTTGCGGTGCGTCTTGCCGCGGGGCCGACGCGGGCGCTGGGCCGGACCAAGCGGCTGCTGAATGAATCGCTCAGCCGCACGCTCATCGAGCAATTGCTGGCGGAACAGGTGAGTTTTGCCCGCTGCGCGATGGAGCCGGATTTCGAATGCGGCGTGCGTGCGTTCGTCGAGAGGCGCAAACCGGTGTTCAACGGCCGGTGAGTGTCTCCGCAGGATTGCTCCCAATGTGAACCGAGTCTGGAAAAGACAGATCACGGTTCGAAAATGACAAGTCTTGGCATGGGCGCCCTCTACAGAATAAGCCCCCAGGAGGCGACCTTTATCCGCCACGGATGAAGGTACGAAAGAGGGCATGCCCGTGTCGCTCCAACCGAGCGGCGCCCGCGCATGGGCAGCAGCAAGACATGCTGAGTGCCCCATGCGCCGAGCTGGTTGGCCCCCCCTTCGAAATCAGAGCCTGCAGTGCTCGTCTGTCAAAGAGCGAGTTGGCGTCTTGCGCTCAAATTCGTGGCACCGGGCATGACGAGCACAAAGACATGATCTGCCGTACGAGGAGCATTCGATGATGACGCAGGGCGAGATGAACGCAGCACCACTGGCATCGAGATTCTGGAACCGTGAACTCACGGTGTATCCCGATCAGACAGCGCGCCGTTTGTATCTGCTGTTGGTCGTGCTCATTACGGTTGTCTTGTATTACGAGCTCTACGTTGGCGGCGGTGTGGCCACCCTGATGATGGCCGACCTCAATATCCCGTTTGAAGTCTTCGTGTATGTGACGGCGATCAGCAACCTGCTGGGCGCTTTCGCATCGTTGGTTGCCGGTCTTGCCGATCGCTTCGGGCGTGCCAATCTGGTGATCTACGGACAATTGCTTGCGGCGTTGATCACGCTCTTTTGGATGCCGAATGTCACCAGCATGGTGAGTTGGGGAATCGCGCTTTCTGCAGTCGCTTTTGTCGAGGGCATTGTACTGGTGGCCACGCCGGCGCTGGTTCGGGATTTCTCCCCGCAGGTGGGGCGCGCTGCCGCCATGGGCTTCTGGACGATCGGGCCCGTGCTCGGCAGCCTGGCGGTGAGCGGGGTGGTCACGCTGACCTTGCCGCACTACCGCACCTGGCAGAGCCAGTACATCATCGCCGGCGCGCTTGGGCTTGTCCTTTTTGTACTTTCGCTGCTGTTTCTCAGGGAGTTGACCCCGAGCTTGCGCGATCAATTGATGGTGAGCGAGCGTGACCGCATGCTGGTGGAGCTGAAGGCCAAGGGCCTGAATGTCGCCGCGTCGCTGGCGCATCCGTGGCGCCAGGTCTTGCGCGTGGACATCATCGCTTCGGCATTGGGTGTGTCGATGCTGCTGTTCTTCTACTACACGATGGTGGGTTTCGGGGTGATCTACCTCGTCACGATCTTCCAGTACAGCGTGGACGAGGCCAATGCGCTCTTCAATTGGACCTGGGCAACGGAAGGGGCTGCGCTTGTCGCCGCGGGGCTGTTGTCCGATCGGCTGCGAGTCCGCAAGCCGTTCATGCTGGTGGGGGCCATCGGCTTCTGTGCGCTGGTGTGGCTGTGGCTTCAGATGCTCCAGGCAGCCGAAAAGCCGTCGATCGGCACGTTGACCGTGATCTCCAGTTGCCTGATCTCGTTCTCGGCCATGGCCTACGTGACATGGATGGCCAGCTTCACTGAGACGATCGAGGCACACAACCCAGCGCTCACGGCGATTGGGCTCGCACTCTGGGGCTGGATTATCCGCGTTGCCGTCAGCGCATGCTTTGTGCTGCTGCCCTCGGTCGTGACGTCGATGAACCCCTTGCTCGGGGCCGGCCCTGTCCTTGCTGCCTATGAGAAGGCCGTGGCAGACAAGGTGCCGCCGTCAGCGGAGCTATTGGCAGCGCTCGGTCAGGTGAAGCAAGCGGCTGTCGCCGCACCCGCCGAATGGCGAACCTGGTATTGGATCTGCATCGGAGCGGGACTGTTCTTTACTGCGACGATTTCTGTGATGCGAGGCCGCTGGAGCCCGGTTGCTGCCAAACGCGACCAGGAAGCGCATGACGCTGTGGTTGCACGGGAGCTTGCGAAGCTGCGCGAATCGTCGGGGCTCGCGCAGCAAGACGCAGCGTAATGGCGCCAGCCGCCACCCGCGCGCGTACGTTGTCTGCCGGATGCGCCTGTCACACACATCGCCACCCTCCAGGAAGCAGGGGGCCTCAATGGAATCCCCGTTCTTGCTGATGGACAAGGCGCTCACGCAGATGCAACGGTGGACATGCAGCCAAACAGCCGAAGCGAGGAAGCGCGGCGACTACTCCCCCGCGTTGGCGGCACGGCGATAGTCGGATGGGCTGACCCCGTTGGCCCGACGAAACGCGCGGCTAAAATTCGCCACATCAGTAAAGCCGAGCCGGTACGCAATCTGCGAGATCGGGAGCGTTTCATCGAGGAGAAGTTCGCGGGCGCGCCCGTTGCGCACATCGGTGGCTAGGTCGCGAAGGCTGCTTCCTTCTTTCTTCAGCTGGCGGTCCAGCGTGCGCGGCGAGATGCCGAGGAACCTTGCCAGGTCCTCCAGCGTGGGTTGGTTGTCTTCCGCTTCGCGCAGCATCATGAGGACCCAGTTGGTCCAGCCGAGCTGGTCGCCAGACTGCTGCAGCAGTGCCTCGCATCGCTCTTCGGCCATGCGCACGGCGTGCTCGTTGGCCATCGGAAGCCGCGCGTCGAGGCTCCATGTATCTGCCACCAGGCGGACTTCGGGTAATGGCGAGGCGCCGAAATGCACACGGGCGGGTGCCAGTTCCCGATAGCGCTCGACATGCGCCGGCGCCTCCATCGACAGGTAAATGTCGTACACCGGTGAAGGGTTCTGCAACAGCGGCGTGCATTGGAAGTGGGTCGCCACAGCCATGAGTTCCTGCAGCAGATTGAGGGTCTGCGCGCCCATGGGCTGCGCCGGTCTGTAGATGATCTCCATGCGATTGCCGGTGCGCTGGTAAATCATCCGGAACATCGGCGTGAGCAGCTTGAAATAGCGGGCACACTGGCGCAGTGACTGATCGAGCGTCGCGTACGACAGCATCGCGTAGCCGAGGATGCCATGCGAATTCTGCGTGATGCGCCGTCCCCATTCGAAGCCGATATCGGTACGCCCAGTCAGGCGGAAGGCTTCCGAGAGCAAGCGCTCATATTGCTGCGTATTGAGGGCGAAATCCGTTTCCCTGAAACGCTCAGAATCGATATCGGCCGCGTGCAGCAGCGCATCGAGCGATGTGCCGGCGGATTTCAGGTAATCCCCCATCAGCAGCCAGTAGCGGGCCGGTATCAAAGGGCGAAGGGTGGGTTTCATTGTCCGTTGCTCTGTCATGCGTTGACGCACGAGTCCACAGCCACAGCGGTGTCTATAAAGGACAAGTCATGGTTTGAAAATGACAAGCCCGCGCGCGGGCTGTCCTCGCAGAATGGGTGCACACAGAAGCGTTCCATCCAGTCCGGATGAGAGCACTCGAAAGGAGACGGTCCATGTTGCTTCAACCCATCAGCGCTGATTCCATGCTCTGCGGCGACACCCGCTGGGCGCGCCTTGCGCCGCGTGCCAATCACGCGATGATCCCGGATTTCAAAGCCCGTCTGGTACGGGGAGAAACCACTACCTAGCCGAAGTCGCGTGCCGAATTGCAAATGAGGCGCCTTCCTCTCGCGTATGCGATGCGGTGGAGGGCCTCCATGGCCAAGTCTTCCCACGCCACGTCGATGCCATCGATAGAGCGGCAAGACGCAGGCGCTGAACGTGCATCCGCGTTCTCTCTCGCCATTTGCAACGGCGCACGCGATCTGTCGCCAAATCGCCCAGAAAACTTAACAGCCACGGCTCGCCGCGTGCGGTGGGCTACGTGTGGTGTGGCTCAAGGAGTGGTAAGCATGCATGAATGGATGAATGACAATCGACGCGCAGCACTACGTGCAATCTGCGACACAGTGGTCCCGGCAATTGAACATGCCGATGACGCGGACGGCTTCTGGGCGCGTCGTGCCACCGACGTCGGCGCCGATCAGGCGATCGTCGCGATGCTGGCAGCGATGCCGCCCGATGCACGCAATGGCTTGCTGGGCTTGATCGACGGCCTGGCTGCGCAGGGCATTGTTAGCGCATCACAACTGTCGCGCGAACAGATCCTGTCCCGTACGGCGATGCTCGGCGCAATGGCGATGGTCGGCATCAACGCGCTGACGGCGCTTGTGCGCTACGCGACGTATGGCTTGCCAGACGCCTCGGGAAAAAACCCGTTCTGGAAACATTGGGGGTACCCGGGCCCGGTCAGCGCGCCTGTGCAGGCAGAAAAGCCGATCCGGCCGGTCGTGCCCAAGGGCGACGTCACCGTCCACGCAGATGTGGTTGTGGTCGGCTCGGGAGCGGGCGGCGGCGTGATGGCGGGCAAGCTGACGCAGGCCGGTCTGAAGGTGGTCGTGCTCGAAGCCGGCGGCTACTTCAATGAATCGGATTTCAATCAGAGCGAACCCTGGGCACTCCAGAACCTCTATTGGCGCGGTGGTTCCACGTCGACTGCGGACATGAACGTCTCGATGCTGGCTGCTGCGACGCTCGGCGGAGGCACCACGGTCAACTGGAGCAATTGTCTGCGCACGCGTGCCTGGGTGCGCGATGAGTGGGCGCGCGAGCATGGGTTGGACGGTGTAGATGGACCGGATTTCGAGCGGCATCTTGACGCGGTTTCACAGCGTATTGGGGTCAACGACCAGTGTTCCGATCTGAATGGCCCAAACCAGCGGGTCAAGGACGGCGCGGACAAGCTCGGGTGGTCCTTCAAGCTGCTGTCGCGCAACGCGGACAAGGCAACGTACGATCCGGAAAACGCCGGCTACATGGCCTTCGGAGACCAGTCGGGCTCCAAGCTTGGGACCATGAGGACCTATCTGCAGGATGCGTTCGACGGCGGCGCCGACATCATCGTGCGCTGCCGTGCCGACCGCGTGCTCGTGGAAGGTGGCCGCGCCGCGGGTGTCGATGCCACGTACCGCGATCCGGCAACCGGCGCGACCGCCAAGGTCACCGTGCGGGCGCCGCGTGTGGTGGTTGCGGGCGGAACGCTCGAATCGCCGGCGTTGCTGCTGCGTTCCGGCATCGGCGGTCCGGCTGTCGGCAACTACTTGCGGCTGCATCCCGTTGCCATTATTTCGGCTGAATACCAGGCGCCGCAGAACGCGTGGTGGGGCGCACCAATGACCGGCATGATCAACGAGTTCGAGCATCCGGAGAACGGTTATGGCTTCCTGATCCAAACGCCGTTTTTCGGCGCGGGCACGACAGCCGCCTCCATGCCGTTCACGACGGCTGCCGCGCACAAGGCGGCGATGCACCGGGTGGGTTACAGCTCGGCCACCATCGGCCTGACGCGTGATCACGGGCACGGCCGGATCACGATCGACGCGAACGGCGAGGCCGTACCGACCTACGCGGTGACGGACTCGCTGGACATTGCCAACCTGCGCAAGGGCGTGGAAACACAGGTCCGCATGCACCACGCGGCCGGCGCACTCAAGATCACCGCGCTGGCTGCAGGGGCGCCAGCCTGGCGCTGGGGCGACGACCTCGAGGCCTACATCGCCAGGCTTCAACGTATCCCGTTCCGCCTGGGCGGATTCCAACTGTTTTCTGCGCACCAGATGGGTACCTGCCGCATGGGCAAGGACCCGAGGACCAGCGTGGCTGGCCCGTTTGGTGAGTTGCACGATACGCCCGGCGTGTGGATCGGCGATGCCAGCGCGTTCCCCACCTCATCCGGAACCAATCCGATGCTTTCAACGATGGCGCTTGCCCATCGCACTGCCGAAGCGATCATTGCGGCCCGCATTCCGGCGGCCAGCACGCTCGGCACGGTACAGGCCTGAAGGAGACCACCCCATGGATGCAACCACTGCCAACGTCCGCCACAACCGCTTCTACATCGGCGGCGAATGGGTCGACCCCGCACCGGGCTATGCAGCACACGACGTGATCAATGCTTCGACAGAAGACATCATCGCCACGATTCCGCTCGGAACCGCGGCGGACGTGGACCGCGCTGTCGCCGCGGCCCGCAAGGGTTTCGAGGTGTGGTCGCAATCTGACCTGAAAACCCGCTCCGAGGCGTTGACGGGGATTCACGCCAAGCTGGCCGAACGCAGCAACGAGATTGCGACCGTGATCTCGCGTGAGATGGGCATGCCGTTGCCCGTGTCGGGCCTGCTCCAGGCGGGTCTTCCGCAGTGGTCCTTCGCAACGATGGCCAAGCTCGTGCACGAGTTTGACTGGGAGGAAACCGTCGGCAATTCGCTGATCGTGCGCGAGCCGATCGGCGTGGTTGGAGCGATCACGCCGTGGAACTATCCGCTGCACCAGGTGGCCGCGAAGGTCGCGCCCGCCATTGCGGCCGGTTGCGCGATCGTACTGAAGCCCAGCGAAGTGGCGCCGCTGTCGTCGTTCCTGCTTGCAGAGATCATCGACTCGGTCGGACTGCCGGCTGGCGTGTTCAACCTGGTGACGGGAGCGGGGCCCGTGGTGGGGGAGGCACTCGCCATGCACCCAGACGTCGACTGATTTCGCTCACAGGCTCGACGCGTGCGGGCCGGCGCGTGAGCGAGCTTGCCGCGCACACCATCAAGCGGGTGTCGCTGGAGCTGGGTGGAAAATCAGCGAACATCATTCTGGATGACGTGGGTGAAGACCTGCAGGCGGCCGTCATCGATGGCATCCAGAAGTGCTTCCTCAACTCCGGCCAGACCTGCACGGCGTTCACGCGCATGCTGGTGCCCCGCCGCCTGTTGACCGATGTGGAGGCGATCGCGAAGGCAGCCGCCGAGTCCGCCAAGCTCGGGGATCCGTTTGCCCCGGGCACGGATCTTGGCCCGATGGTGACGCGGGGCCATCTTGAAACCGTGCGCAGCTACATTCGCAAGGGTATTGAAGAAGGTGCGCGGCTGATCTGCGGCGGCCCGGAGCCGGTGGAAGGGCTGGGCAAGGGCTGGTTCGTCAAGCCGACCGTTTTCTCCGCTGTCGAACCCGGCATGACGATCGAGCAGGAAGAGATCTTCGGTCCCGTGCTGGCGATCATTCCCTACGACCGTGAGGAAGACGCGATCCGCATTGCGAACGACTCGATCTATGGTCTTTCGGGCGGCGTCTGGAGCCGAGACCCCGCACGCGCTGAACGGGTAGCTCGCCGCATGCGCACGGGCATGGTCGATATCAACGGCGCAGCGTTCAATCCGATGCAGCCATTCGGCGGCTACCGGCAATCAGGCAATGGCCGCGAACTCGGCACGCATGGGCTGGCGGAGTTCACGGAAATCAAGGCGATCCAGCGCTGACGGGGCCAACCCGTCCTGAGTATTCCAAGCCAAACACAACAAAAGATAGACCGACGGCGCAGGCCTCAAGCCACGCGCCGCGGCCTGTCGCGTCTTTTCTACTCAAGGAGTCATGCGTGGCACTGCCCAACGTTAACCATCAGTCGTTTCTACTGACCATCAATCGTCACCGGGACGGCGAAATCAAGAATGCAGCCCCTGGCTTGCACATCACACCGTGCTTCCTCGATGCCGAGAACGGCGTCTGGGTGCTGTACGCGCGCTTTGATGCCGGCACTCTCCTGCCGAAGCATTTCCATACCGGAACGGTGCACTTCTATACGACGGCCGGTGCCTGGAACTATGTGGAGTATCCGGACGACGTGCAGACCGCTGGTTCGTACCTCTTTGAGCCGGGCGGTTCCGTCCATACCTTCTCGAGCAAAGACGGCGCTGAGGGTTTCATGGTCGTGCACGGCGCGAACGTGAACTTCGACCAGGACGACAACTACATGGACATCATGGACGCTGGTGTCATCGAGCAGGCGCTGCATGAAGTGGCCAAGGCCACCGGGCAAACCATGCCGCGCTACATCCGCCCAGGCGGCGGTGCCCGATTCAGCAAGTGAGGAGCGGTGGTGGGAGCGCTTCGTGATAGCCGGTGTCCAGCGAACCCGCATGGTGTGAATCCCACTCGCGAGTGTGGTTTTGCACCAGTTCAACGAAAGCGGTTGTTCCGACACGGAATTGGCTGGCGTCTACGGAACCAGAACGGGGAACTTAAGTGCTGCAATCGTTTGCGACGAGGCCTCTTCTGCTCTTCTTTGGCGCATGCAAAAAAGGCAGGGAAATCCCTGTCTTTTTCTTTTGTCATATCTTTATCATAGTTGCCTAACTTTGGTGATTTGTTCTACAGAGTGTGCGATGCGGAAGCACTCGTGGTCCGCCGCCGCGCAATCGACTAATCAGGAGATCGTTGATGGATGAATCTAAGCGCAAGGCCTTCGCAGAAGATGGCGCCATTCTCATGGAAGGCTGTCTGAACAAGGAGCAACTGCAGCTGTGCAGGGACGTCTTCGACTGGGGCATCGAAAATCCAGGCCCTGGCGCCAGTTCCATGTTCGACGGCACCGAGCAGCGATCGCACGTCGACAACGCCAATCCGTTTGCCAAGGCGCGGCTGGACGAACTGGTCGGTAAGCTGCCGTTGGGCCAGATGTTTGCAGACCTGTGGGGCTCCAAGCACGTGTGGTATTTCGCCGAGGAACTCTTTCTCAAGACGGGTGGCAAGGCAGCGCGTTCGTCCTGGCACCAGGACACCTCGTACCTGCCATGGGCCGGGTCGCACTGGGGTAACGCGTGGATAACCTTCGAAGCCGTTCCGAAGCGCAATGCGCTGGAGGTCGTGCGCGGATCGCACCACGGCACGCAGTATGACGGCACCACGTTCAAGAGCGTCGACGACCCGACCGATCCGCTGCACGGTGACGCTGCTGTGCCGTTCTGGCCGCGGATGCCGGATATCGAGGCCGAGCGCAGCGCCAATCCGAACGCCTACGACATCCTCTCGTGGGCGATCAATCCGGGGGACGTCCTTGTCCTGCATCCGGGCACGCTGCATGGCGGCGCCCCCACCGACGCAGACTTTCCCGATCGCCACACGCTCGTGCTGCGTTTCTTTGGCGACGATGCCACGTTCAGGCCGTTGCCTGAAAACAGCCGCTCGGGCTACAGCAAAGCAGGCGTCCTGTTCGCCGACGAGATCGCGCATTTGAAGTCGGGTGATCCGTTCCGTGCGCCCTGCTTCCGTCAAGTTGTTTAAGCAAACACAGAGAGGTACACACCATGACTGCCAAACGTCAATCGATTGTTCCGGCGCCGTTCCAGACCTACTACGACGCCTACCACTTCTCGCCCGCCACGCGCGTGGGCGACATCATCTGGGTGTCCGGCCAGGTCGGGATCGGTGCGGATGCGAAACCCGCCGAGGGTATGCGGGCACAGGCGCAGATTGCGTTCGAGTGCCTGAAGGGCGTGCTCGAAACGGCCGGCGCCAGCTTGGCTGACGTGGTTGAGCTGACGACCTTCCATACCGACCTGCGGGGCGAGATGGCGGAATTCACGCCGGTCAAGGATGCGTACTTCCCGGATCGCTATCCGTCGTGGACGGCAGTCGGGGTGACGCAGTTGGCGCTTCCCGAGCTGTGTGTCGAAATTCGCGCGGTGGCGGTGGCAGGGTCCGGCAAAGACTGAGCTGGGGGCTCGAAGCGCTTCTGAGTACCGGTGCGTGTGTGCTGTGACTACCGCGCGTTCGCAAGTCGTCAACGATGGATGAGCACGGATTCGCTGAACAGGGAATACCCGAGCTTTTTTTTAGCTTACGTCTTTGTCATCATTTACTAAGATTGCTAGTGTGTTCTACACAGTCAACATGACCGGTGTGTGAAGGCGGAGTCGGAAGGAGAACCATGATGAAGAAGTACGGAATCGAAGCCGTGTCCGCTATCGCGGCGGCAGTGTGTCTTGTGATCGGAACCGCTGCCATGGCGGAAGACCTCACGCCGGAAGGTGGTGATCGTGCGGCCAGCAAGGATGGTGCGGTGCCTGCCTATGCAGGCAAGCAGGCGGCCGAGGCAGGCTGGGAATGGGGCAAGTACCGCGGTGACTTCTGGAAGCACAAGAACGAGAAGCCGCTCTATTCGATCGACGCATCGAATGTCGATAAGTACGCCGCGCAGCTGACGCCGGGCCAGATCGCGCTGGTCAAGCAGAAGAAGGGCTACCGGATGGACGTGTATCCGTCGCATCGCGAGTGCCAAGTGCCCGACTTCGTTGCGCAGAACTCCAAGGCGAACCTGACGGGCGCGAAGCTCGATTCCACCGGCGAACAGTTGGAGACCGCAGCCCTCCCAGGCGTTGCATTTCCGCAGCCGAAGAACGGTGCAGAAGCAATCCTGAACTACATCTACCGTTACCGTGGTGAAGGCCTGGAATGGCCGAAGATGGCGACCGTGGTGTCTCCGCGTCCGGGGAGCAACGAGTGGATCGACGCGATCGCTCCGCAGCATGCGTTCTTCCCATGGGGCAAGCAGGGCAAGGCGACGCCGCAAGAAGTCGATCAGGTCAGCAACGCCGCCTTCTTCAAGGTTGAGTCGCCGCCGGCGCTGGCGGGCCAAGCCTTTGTGCAGCGCCAGTTCTTCAACAAGCCATCGGAGACGTTCTACTACTTCCCGGGGCAGCGCCGTGTGCGCCGCATGCCGGCCTATACGCACGATGCGCCGATCATCGGCATGGAGAACCAGTATCTGATCGATGAGGCCAACATGTTCTACGGCACCATCGACCGCTTCAACTGGAAGCTCGTCGGCAAGAAGGAAATGATCGTGCCGTACAACGCGTTCGGCATGTACAAGTTCAAGGCCAACCTGCACGACGTTGCCACGCCTGAGGGCATCGCTTCCGCCAACCGTCGCTACGAGATGCACCGCGTCTGGGTGGTCGAGGCAACGGTCAAGCCCAGTGCACGCCACGTTGACTCCAAGAAGGTCTTCTACCTGGATGAAGACAGCTGGTTGGCGCTCGTCGGCGAGGACTACGACGCCCAAGGCAAGCTGTGGAAGGTACGCGAGAGCTACCCGATTCCGGTGTGGGAGCTGGGCGGCACGTGCGATAACGAGCCGTTCGTGCAGTACGACGTGATTAACGGGCGTTACGTCATGGACCAGGCGACCTTCGGCCAGGGTCAGGACATTCGCTGGTACCAGCACATCAACGATCCGCGTTTCAAGACGGACTTCTTCACCGCAGAAACGCTGCGCGCGGTGAGCGAGCGCTGAAGATAGCCGCATGGGCGGGGGCCGGCGTGCGCTTGAGGAGGGGCGCGCCGGCATTCAACGGGATGGAGGAAGGGCGATGAAAACAACGAAGATGTTCCGGCGCAGCGCGATATCGCTGGCCGTTCTGGGGGCGACTGCGTCCAACGCATATGCCTACGATTTCACGTTGGGCGCGGACGATGCGGTCAAGGGTTCGCTGGTCAGCAACATCACGGCTGGCGTGGCGTCCCGGACCAAGAGCCCGAGCTGCGCGCTCACGGGGGACCCGAACGCGAACGGCTGCGGGGCAGCAGCCAACACCGACCAGTGGGGCGCGGGCGACAACGGCGACCTGAACTATCGCAAGTGGAAGCCGTACAGCGCGTACCTGAGCGCGACCAGCGAACTGCTGCTGACCATGCCAACCCAGGGCCTGAAGTTCATGGCGCGCGGTACCGGCATGTACGACTTCATGGCCAAGAACACGGAGCGCACGCCGCTGTCGAGCGACGCGAAGGCGCAACTCGTGTACGACGCCCACGTGCTCGACCTGTGGGGCCAGAAAGATTTCACGATCGCTGACCGCAACGCGCACGTACGTGTCGGTAACCAGGTCATCAACTGGGGCGAGAGCATGTTCGCCATGGGCGGCATCAACGCCACCAACTCGCTCGACATCCAGAAGCTGCTGATTCCGGGCTCGCAGCTCAAGCAAGCGCTGCTGCCGGCCCCGATGGTGAGCTTTGCCTCCGACCTTTCGAATGGGTTCAGCACCGAGGCCTACTACCAGTTCATCTGGAACGGCAACCGCATGCCGCCGGTGGGCTCGTTCTGGTCGGTGTCGAACGCGGTTGGTCGCGGCGCGGAGCCCTTCACGGTCAACACGAACAACTTCAACGCGAACGGCCCGAGTGCGGGTACGGTCGCGGGCCAGAACGGGCTGAACAGCCGTGATCCGGGCACCATCGCCGCGATCAACAATGGTCTGGTCAATGGCGACTTTGCGGGGCCGCCGTCATCGGATTTTGGTCTTCCGATCTCGAGCAAGCTGCCTTCCAAATACAAGCCGCAGTTCGGCGTGAAGTTCAACTACGTGCCGAAGACCATCGATGCGAACTTCGCGTTCTACTACGAGAACTACACCGACAAGTCGCCGGTGCTGACGTCCTTTGCGAACAACACGCTGCAGTGGTCGTATCCGCAGAACCGCCAGCTGTTTGGCGTGAGCGCGAACTTCCCGGTCGGGCCGTGGGCGGTGGGCACCGAGCTGTCGTATCGCCCGCGTGATGCGGTGTCGCTTTCGAGCTGCTACGGTGCCGGCGGCCCGATGGACTTGAACGTGAACCCGGCCGGTGTCGACTGCCAGCAGTGGGTGGATCGCAAGAAGCTGCAGTTCGGCATCAACGGCATTCTGGCGCTCACGCGCAGCGAGTACCCGTTCCTCAAGATGATCGGTGCGGATTCGGCCACGCTGACCGCCGAGGCGACGATGGTCTATTACCCGGGCTTGGGCGGAAGCGTGACGCGCACGGTCAACGGTGTGGACGTCATGCAGGCGCCCCAGGCCGGTTATCTGACCTGGTTGAACAACAACTCGGGCTCGGGCTACCCCATCGGCATGCGCCAGGGTACGGCGGCGTCCGGCGGTGTGACGGTTGACTTCAACTGGACGTATGACGGCACGCTGATCCCAGGCTGGCAGGTGACACCGGGGGTGACGGTCAACGCGGGCCTGTACGGCTACACCCCGACGTTCAACGCGAACTACATGCAGGGCGCCAAGTCGGCCAACTTCTACGTGTTGTTCAACCAGAACCCGACGGTGTGGCAGGCGGGCATCAACTTCACGGCGTTCTGGGGTGGGCACAACACCGTGGGCAATCCGTACTCGGACCGGAATTTCATCGGGGCATTTGTCACGCGAAATTTCTGACGGGTGACATGGCTGGAAGCGGCGCACGTTGTGCGCCGCCGGAATACTTGAAGGGGTAGTGTCGTGTTGAATCGTCTTGTTGCGGGGCTGGAAAAAGCCTTCTTCGGCCACCGCGCAATCGTGCTTGTGGTGATCGGTTTGTTTACTGCCGTGATGGCCGTCTTCGCCGTACAGCTGCGCATGGATGCGGGCTTCGAGAAGCAGATGCCAATTGGCCATGAGTACATCCAAACGTTCCAGAAGTACCGGAATGACTTGCTGGGCGCGAACCGCATCACCGTGGTCGTGCGCGCGAAGAAGGGTTCCATCTGGACGCCCGAAGGGCTGACGCGCCTGTACAACGTAACGCAGGCGGTGACGTACCTGCCGAATGTTGACCGGATCGGGGTCCGCTCGCTGTGGACGCCGAACTCGTTCGTCAATGAGATCACCGAAGAAGGCTTCCGCGCCGAGCCCATTATTTCGGGCTCGATCACGCCGGATCAACTGACGCCCGAAGTCGTCTCGCAGATTCGCCGCGCGACCACGTTGGGTGGCTACGTCGGCACGCTGGTCTCGCACAACGAAGACAGCGCGATGATCACCGCCGAGCTGAACGAACGCGACAGCAGCGGCAAGGTGCTCGACTACGTGGCGTTCAACCACACGCTTGAAGAGAAGATCCGCAAGCCGTTCGAAGATGCCGGCTACGAAATCCAGATCATCGGTTTCGCCAAGCAGATCGGTGACATTGCCGACGGCGCGACCGCTGTGCTGGGCTTCTGCGCGATCGCATTGCTGCTGACAGCACTCGCTGTGTACTGGTACTGCCACTCGGTGCGCTTCACGGTACTGCTGATCGTCTGCTCGCTGACCTCGCTGGTTTGGCAGTTTGGCACGTTGAAGCTGCTGGGCTTTGGCTTGGACCCGCTGGCCGTGCTGGTGCCGTTCCTGGTGTTTGCCATTGGCGTGTCGCACGGCGTGCAGCAGGTCAACTTCATCGTGCGTGAGATCGCACGCGGGAACAACTCGTTCGATGCAGCACGCCATAGCTTCACCGGCCTGCTGATCCCCGGCGTGCTGGCGCTTGTGACGGCTTTCGTCTCGTTCATCACGCTGCTGCTGATCCCGATTCCGATGGTGCGTGAGCTGGCAATCACGGCTTCGCTCGGTGTGGGCTACAAGATCATCACGAACCTGATCCTGCTGCCGGTGGCCGCATCGTGCTTCAACTTCACCAAGGAATACGCGGAAAGCGCGCTCAAGCGCAGCGGTCGGCGCGCGGTGCTGTTGCGTCCGCTGGCCAAGGTTGCCCAACCGAAATATGCAGGAGCCACGGTCGCCCTGACTTGCGTGGTCTTTGCGCTGGCGGCGTGGCAGAGCCGTGACCGCGTGATCGGCACCCTGCAGCCGGGCGCGCCGGAGTTGCGTGAGGAAGCGCGCTTCAACCGTGATGCAACGTCCATCGCGGGCAACTACGACATGGGCCTGGACTGGCTGTCGGTGGCGATCGAGTCGACCGGCAAGGCGTGCGACAACCCGGCCGTCGGCCTGTATGAGAACGAATTCACCGCGGCCATGCGCACCGAGCCGGGTGTGGTGTCGGTCCAGTCGTACTCGTCCATGCTGCGCACCTATAACGCGGGCTACAACGAGGACTATCCAAAGATGAACGTCGTGCCGATCGACCCAGACAACTACGGGGCGGTGTCGGTGGATGTGGCGCGCCTCAAGGGCTTCATGACGGCCGATTGCAGTATGACTGCCGTTCATCTGTACCTAGCCGACCACAAGGCGACGACCATCAACCGGGTTCTGGATGACATCAAGCACTACCGCACTTCGCATCCGTTCCCCGGCATCAACATCCGCCTGGCGGCTGGCAATGCGGGCGTGCTCGCTGCCACCAATGACGAAGTCGAGAGAAGCGAACTGCCGATGATGCTGTACGTGTACGCAGCCATCGTGATCCTCGTGTTCCTGGCCTACCGCGACTGGCGCTCGATGCTGGCCTGCTGCGTGCCGCTCACGGTGGCGACCTTCATCGGCTACTGGTTTATGAAGGAACTCAAGATCGGCCTGACGGTGGCCACACTGCCGGTCATGGTGCTGGCGGTGGGGATCGGCGTGGACTACGCGCTTTACATCTACAACCGGCTGCAGCGGCACCTGGCCGAAGGCGATCCGATTCTCAAGGCCATGGAGCGTGCGTTGGAGTTCGAGTGCGTGGCGACGATCTTTACGGCGATCACGCTGGCGGTTGGAGTGGTGACGTGGAGCTTCTCGGCGCTCAAGTTCCAGGCCGACATGGGCAAGCTGCTGGCGTTCATGTTCATCGTCAACCTGGTGATGGCCATGACGGCACTGCCTGCGCTGGCCTCGGTGCTGGAGCGCTGGTTTCCGCGTCGCAAACCGGCACGGGTGCCGGGCCTGCTCAGCCACTGATCCGGAGACACAGACATGATCAAGACTCTTGTGGCCGGCATTGCGCTGTGCGTGGCCTCAACGGCGTTCGCCCAATCCAAAGGAACGGTCGCCACCTGGAGCGCCAAGCCGGCGCATGCGTGGGCCGCGCCGACGCACATGATGCTGCTGGACGCGACGCACGCCGGCAAACGCATCGTCGCCGTGGGTGAGAGCGGCATCGTTCTGCTCTCCGACGACGAAGGCAAGACCTACCGGCAAGCCCGCAGCGTGCCGGTCTCGGCCACGCTGTCCGCTGTCAACTTCATCGATGACATGCGTGGATGGGTGGTCGGGCAGTGGGGCGTGATTCTCGCGACCACCGATGGCGGAGAAACCTGGACCAAGCAGCGCATGGACACGGCGGTCGATCAGCCGTTGTTCTCGGTGCTCTTTACGAACGACCACGATGGGATTGCCGTTGGCCTGTGGTCATTGATGCTGCAGACGCATGACGGCGGCAAGACGTGGACCCGCACCACGCTGCCCAAACCGCCCAACGGCGGCAAGGCGGACCGCAACCTGTACCACGTGTTTGCGGATGGCAAGGGCGCGCTCTACATCTCCGCAGAACAAGGGACCGTACTCAAGTCGACCGACGGCGGCGCCAACTGGGATTACCTCGCCACGGGCGGCAAGGGCTCGTTGTGGTCGGGTGTGGCAATGCCTGACGGCCGGGTCGTGGTGGGCGGGTTGCTCGGCAGCCTGTTCCAAAGCAGCGACGGCGGGGCGAACTGGCAACCGTTGACGGCCGAGACCAAAAGCTCGATCACCAATCTTGTGGCAACCGGCAAGGGGCTGATGGCGGTGGGGCTCGATGGGCTGGTGCTGAAGCAGCGTGAAGACGGGGCGCCGTTCGATATCGCGCAACGCCCGGACCGTGCTGCGCTGACCGCTGCCGTGATCGATGCCGGCGGCAAGCCGATTCTGTTTTCAAAAGAGGGAGTGCTGGCCGAACGCTAAGCCGGGCTAGTCGTCGTTAGAGGAACAAAAAACATGACAAACGAAAAAGGGGCATCCAAGATGGCCCCGGAGAGTGGACCGGCAGTACCAAGCCGGCGCCGGCTCCTTGGTGTTGCTGCAGCAGCGGGCGCGGCGTCGCTGGCGGCAGGGGCAGCATCGCGCGCGGTGGCTGCTACGGCCTCGGCGCAGCCTGACGTGCTGGACGTCGCGATCATCGGCGCAGGGCTGGCGGGGCTCACCGCCGCGCGCGATCTGAAGCGCGCGGGGTGCGAATCATTCGTCGTGCTGGAGGCGCGTAACCGCGTTGGCGGCCGCACATACAACCACGACATCGGAAACGGTGTCGTTTCTGAAGCGGGTGGCCAGTGGATCGGCCCCGGGCAGACCGCAATTTCCGATCTGGCGCGCGAGCTTGAAGTCGACACCTTCCCGACCTACTACGCCGGCAAGACCGTGATCCTGGCAGGCGATACCAAGGTGGCGCAGGATCTGCAAGGCGGCAGCTCCGGTGACGAGAAGATTGCGGCCAAACTCAACGAACTGGCGCGCGGTGTGCCATCGGCTGCACCCTGGAAAGCCAAGAACGCGGCGGAGCTCGACAAGCTGTCGTATGGCGAGTGGCTGCGGCAGCAAGGCGTGCAGTATCAGGACGGATACTTTCTTGCCATTGCGGCGAAGCTGTCGCTCGGCGGAGCGCCCGCGCAACTGGGTCTCTTGCAATACCTGCAGGCGATTGCCAGTGCCGAGAACAGTGTCGAAAGGCTCGAATCCATCAAGGGCGGCGCGCAGGAAACGCGCTTCGTCGGCGGCTCGCAAATCCTCAGCATCAAGATGGCGAAGGACCTGGGCGACAAGGTCAAGCTGTCTCGCCCGGTGCGCAAGATTGTCGGCTGGAACCGCGACGTCGTCGAGTTGCACACCGATCAGGGCATCGTGCGCGCACGCCACGTGATCGTGGCGCTCAACCCGGCGCTCTGCAACCAGATCGCCTTTGACCCGCCGCTGCCCGCAGGGCGTTCGCAACTACAGCAGCGTTGGCCCGCGAATGCGCCAATGCGCAAGACCGTGCATGTCTACGACAAACCGTTTTGGCGGGAAGACGGCAACAGCGGGCAGATCTTTCAGGTCGGTGGTCCGGTGTTCATGTCCTATGACAACTCGCCGCCTGACGGCTCCATCGGCGTGCTCAGCGCGTTTGTAGCACCCGGTGCATTGCCCTCGAACCCGAAAGCCGCCGAGCAGGCGCTGACGGCCATCTACGTGCAGGCGTTTGGCGAGAAGGCACGGCATCCGGCGCAGTTTCATGACTTCGACTGGGGCCGCGTTGATCCGTGGACATTGCAGTGCATCCATCCGATTCCGCCAGGCTTCTGGACAAAGTGGGGCGAGTTCCTGCGCCCCGCCGTGGGGCGGTTGATCTGGTCGGGCACCGAGACTGCCGACATCTGGCCCGGCGCGATGGACGGCGCTGTGCGCTCCGGACATCGGGCGGCCCTGCAGGCGCTGGGTGACATGGCGCAGCGCGCTCGGGAGGTCTGAATGAAACGAGCAAAGATTCTTGGTATCACTGTGGCAGTTGCGCTGGCCGCCGCGATCGGCGCGGGCGCGCTTTACGGGCGCGATATCGTGGACGGCATGCGCTTCGAGAAGGCGATGCACGAGATTGGCGAAGCGGAGAAAACCGGCCCCTGGCCGCAGCCGCACGAGACGTGCTTCGTTTGCCATGGGCCGCGTGGCCAATCGCTGAACGCGTGGTATCCGGCTCTGACCGGTCAGCCGAAGACGTACATCGCTGCCCAATTGCACGCGTTCGCCAGCGACCATCGTTCCAATCCCTACATGGGGCCGCTCGCCAAAGACCTCACCAATGCGCAGATCGATGCATTGGCTGACTACTTCGCCCAGCAGGCGCCCGCACGCAACGAAGAGGTCACAGCCGACGCAACGCTCGAAAAGCGCGGGCTGGCATTGGTGCAGGCCCGGAGTTGCCAAGCCTGCCACGGCGAGAAACTGATGGGCAAGGATCAGGCGCCGCGCCTGGCGGGGCAAGGCGAAGACTATCTCGCCAAGCAGCTCGCCGACTTCAAGGCCGGCGCACGCAAGGACCCGACGGGCGCCATGAACGGGATTGCCGCAACGCTGTCGAGCGACGATGTCCCGGCGGTCGCACGCTATCTCGCCGGTATGTCGCCAGGACGATAACGCCAACATCCACACTCGCCAGGCTTGCGCATCCGTCGATCGTAAAGGCGCAGCATCGTCGTTGATGCTGCCGACCCGGTGCGCAGGTCACGCCTCCTAGATCCCTGGTCTTTTGGTCTCCTCTGGGGTCTTTTCATGCCGTGTTCGCACGGCATTCTTTTTTTTTCAGAGACAGGGTATTCCCCGTCTTTTTTTTCCTACCAATGATTGTCATCATGACCTAACTTTATATACGTGTTCTAAGAGATGGCGATCGAAGTCTCCAGTCTCTTGCTCCCGTATCTGAAGGGAGCCCGCAAGAGGCAGGCGATTTTTCTGGCGCTCAGTCGAACGCGGCTCAGAGGTTCGGGCCTGTTTCTGCCCATCCTCCTGGAGCAACGCAGGTTGACCAGCGCGGCGTGAAGCAGCGTGTGCAGCCAGAACGCCCAAACGGGAGAACGGGAGCAATGCCCCAGGCCCTGCCTGAGGCGATGTCGAAAATCAGTTGAAGAAGGAGTGCGTCATGCAACTCAAGCAACTTGGTATTGCCTCGGTGATTGTGGCTGGCTGTCTGGTGGCAGCGGGTCCATGGGCACAACCCGATCGCATTGGCACGTATGAAATGGCCGCGCAGGATTCGCAGGCGGGCGCTGGTAACGGTGATGCCGGCTCAACGGAGGGCGCCCCCCGTTTCGACCCATACACGCAGGGCCACCGCACAGGGCGTTTCGACCCTTACACGGAAGGCATGGGTCGCCCCGTCGTCGACCTGATCTGGATTCAGGGGAATACGTGAGTGGTAGCCCTGCACCCAGGGGCCATCCGCGCATCACTGCCGGGCATCGGATAACGCTACGAGCAGGTCACAACTACGCGACGAAGCCGGCGAGCGACAGGTGCAGTGCGCGCACTGCAATTCAGGAAAACGGAGGTGGGCTGCAGGGCGCTGAAGAGGCAGCGTTCCCCCTCCCTAGTTTGAGCAAGCATGGAAAGAGGCACGCATGAGTGAACGAGCAAATACAAACTGGGGCGATGAGCTGCGTTACGCCGGGGGTGTTAGGGATATTCAAGTCGCCGGTGCGACCACAACAGCAAAGGCTGCACCGCCCGTTGCGCGTGCGGGTAAGGAGGCGCAGATCCGCACGGCGCTGGAGGCCTATCGCCCCTTTGGTGGGTGGCTCGACAAGCCGAAGGATCTGCAACCACGGCTTGAAGGCGACGTGAGCGCCGATGTCGTCATCGTTGGCGCAGGCTTTGCGGGCTTGTCTACTGCACTGGAATTGACCGCCGCCGGTGCAAAGGTCGTCGTCCTAGAGCGCGAGTTTGCCGGCTTTGGCGCAAGCGGCCGCAACGCGGGCTATCTGGCTGGCGGGCAGGGGCTTGAGTATGAGCTGTTCCTCAAGCGTGTGGGGCGCGAGCAGGCGAAAAAGATCGTCAGCTTCTACGACGCGGGCGTGAGCTACGTTGAACGCAAGCTCGGCGAATACGGCATCGATTGCGATTACAACGCCTCCGGGATCATCCGCGCGGGGGTGCATCCGTCCCAGGAAGAGAAGGTGCGCAAGAGCATGCGGATTGCCGCCGAGCTTGGTCACCAATCCCAGTTTCTGGATGGCCGCGAGATGCGCGCACGCGGCATTCCGCCGGCGTTCCTGTTTGGCGCCTATTCGGCCAATGGCGGCACGCTGGACCCTGGAAAATACGTGCTGGGCCTGCGGCGCGCAGCGATCCGAGCTGGCGTGAAGCTCTACGAAAACACGCCACTGCTGTCTTACACCGAAGGCCCGATCGTGAAGGTGAACACCGAGCGCGGCAGCGTCAGTGCCCCGGTTCTGGTGTTCGCCACCAATGCCTATACGCCGCAGATTGGCCTGCTTGGCGACAAGGTGATGCCGTTCCGGGTCTCGGCAATCGAAACCGAACCCCTCTCCGCAGCGCAGTTGGCAGCGCTGGGCTGGGCGCGGCGCGAAGGGATCGTGACGGTGCACTGGACGATGGAGAGCCATCGGCTGACGGCCCGCAACTCGCTCGTGTTGACGACCAAGCGGATCCACTATGTGTATGGATCGCATACACCCCATGTGCCGGACAACGATGCCTATCGCGAACTGGTTGTGGCGCTGCACGATCGCTTCCCCGCGTTGAAGGACTTGGCCATCCGGGCGTGCTGGAGTGGCTACGTCAGCATGGCTGGCGATGCGCTGCCCGTCGTCGGGGAGACCGGCGCGCAGAAGAACATCCTCTATACCGCAGGGTGCTCGGGGCATGGCGTCGGTACGCAGTCGATGATGGGCCATCTGCTTGCCGAGCGGATTCGCGGCAGGGAGCATCCGCTGCTTTCGGCGTTGCACCACAAGACGCCTTCAACGCTGCCTGAACCGCTGCGATGGTGCGCGGTCAACGGGCTGATCGGCCTGACCAACACACTGGATGAGCAGCTGAACCGCAAGGTACGTCGTTCGGCCGCCGCTTAGTCAATCGGCAACAGGTCGAATCTGACGACCACACGCAGTGGCTACAGACGTCTTGTGGTACGAGAGCCGGAGGGGGCTTCAGCGATATACTGTAGCTCCCTCGACCAACCGCTGATGTGATGACCTTGGTGAGGCGATATATCCAATCATGACAGAGACGACAATACTCCCTGCTGAGCAACGCCGCCCCCGAAAACGGCGCGCGTCTGCTGCCCCCGAAGGAGCAAGCCCAGAGACCTTGCGGGCTCAGGGCGTGCGTACGCGCAACGCAATCGTTCGCGTGGCAAGAAAGCTCCTGCTTGAGGGTGGGCCGCTGGAATTCTCGCTGCGCGCGGTGGCCCTTCGGGCCGGGATCAGTGTCAGCAATCTCCAGTACTACTTTCCGAGCCGGCCGGCAGTATTGCGCGCTGTGATGGAACCCGAGATGGGTATGTATCTGGACGCGCTCAAGCATGCGCTTGAGAGCAGCGAGTCGCCCCTCGAAGCGCATGAAGCGATCCTGAAGCGAGCGATCAGCGACGCGAGAAATACCAAGTACGTGGCGTTGTGGCGGCACTTTCTCTCGTTCGCGTCTACCGATCCGGAGTGCGCGAAACTGATCGATGGGTGGTACGACACGCTGACACAAGAGTTGGCAAGGTTGATCCGCACGATCAATCCAAAGTACGACGTGGCCGAGAGTCTGCACGTTGCCGCGCTACTGATCGCGATGGCCGACGGGTTGACGCTTCAGCTCGGCACAATGGGCCGCAAGCATAGCTATCTGGACGGGCTCGAGGAGCGATTCCTCTCCTTCGCCAATGCCGTCGTGCTGGGAAAGGTGCCGGGTCCGAGCAAGCGTTAATCGTCAGACCGCCGCTACGGCAACCAACAAAGACAGGGGAATACCCTGTCTTTTTTTTCTCCCTGTATTTGGTACATTGTCCTATGTTTGGTAACGCGTTCTATTTAAGGCGCCCTGGGGTACACGCGCTGCCTGTTGGCAGGCCTGGAAGAAGGGAGGGGCGGCGAGACGCGCTTGCCGGTTCGCAAGCCATACGCAATGCGGCCGCGGCGCAAGACGCATACAGGATCTCGTTCTAGCAGTCACTGAAACAACATGGCAGAGAAAACTCCCCCAAAGACGTCAGCCAACCTGCAGCGCAGGCAATGGCTCAAATACGCCGGTGTCACGGCTGCCGCGGGCAGTCTGGCGCTTGGCGCCCGGCAGGCAGACGCCGGTGACGCCCCGACCGCGCAGAAGGCAGATGGCGTCCTTGACGTCGTCATCATCGGCGCCGGGCTGGCAGGCCTGACTGCCGCGCGTGACCTGCAATCGGCGGGTTGCCAATCCTTTGTGGTGCTGGAGGCGCGAGACCGTGTCGGCGGGCGCACGCTCAACTACAACATCGAAGGCGGCTATGTCTCGGAAGTCGGCGGACAGTGGATCGGCCCCGGTCAGACAGCGGTGGCGGATCTGGCCCGTGAACTGGAGGTCGGCACGTTCCCGACCTACTACGATGGCAAGACCGTCATCCTGGGTGGCGACGGTCGGGTGGAAATCGATCTGAAGGGAACGTTCGGCTCAGACGAGGCCGTTGGCGCGCGCCTGAGCAAGCTCTCCCGCGACGTGCCCTCGGGCGCGCCGTGGAAGTCTCCGCATGTCGCAGAGCTGGACAAGCTCTCGGTGGGGGACTGGCTGGCCAAGCAGAACATCAAGCCTGAAGACCAGATGGGGTGGAACAGCAGCGTCACGCTCTCTGGTGGCGCGACGCCGGCCAAGATGGGGCTGCTGCATTTTCTGTCCATGATCAATTCGGCTGACCGCGATTATTTCCAGCTCGACTCGATCAAGCACAGCGCCCAGGAGACCCGGTTTGTTGGCGGCTCACAGATTCTGAGCATCAAGATGGCCAAGCAACTGGGTGACAAGGTGCGCCTGTCGACACCGGTGCGCAAAATTTCGGGTTGGGACCGCGATGTCGTTACGCTGCATACCGACCGTGGCGAGGTGCGCGCCCGCAAAGTCATCATGGCCATCCACCCGGCCCTGTGTCAGCAGGTGGAGTTCAACCCGCCGCTGCCTGAGAAGCGCGCCGCTTTGCAGCGCGCGTGGCCCGCGCATTCGCCGGCGCGTAAGACGGCCATGGTGTACCGCCGTCCCTACTGGCGTGAGAGGGGCTTGAACGGACACGTCCTGCAGGTGGGCGGGCCGGTGATCTGGGCCTTCGACAACTCGCCCCCGGGCGGAGAAATCGGTGTCATCAACGCTTTTGTCATGAATGCGAGGTTGCCATCGGAGCCCGAGGCGGCCAAGACCATCCTGACCGAGCTCTACGCCCGGGCGTGGGGCCGTGAAGCGCTGTCGCCGGTCGCCTATCACGATCACGATTGGAGCCGGGACGATCCGTGGACCATCACATGCGTCTCTGCCATTCCGCCGGGCTTCTGGAGCACCCATGGGGAGGCGCTGCGCCCGCCATGCGGCAACCTGATCTGGTCCGGGACGGAGACCGCGGAAATCTGGGCGGGCTATATGGACGGTGCGGTGCGCTCTGGTCATCAGGCGTCCCTTCAAGTACTGAACGCGCTGCGTCGCGCATAAGGGGCGGACATGAAGAAACTTATCCTGGCCGGCGTCGCTGCCGTGGTTGCGGTGCTGCTAGTGGTCTTTGGTCCGGACCTTCTCGCTCTCTATCGGCTTGACCGCTATATCGATGCTTCGGCCGCGGCCTATCAGGCCGATGGTGGCCCCTGGCCACACGTCACCGATGTTTGCTTCGGCTGTCATGGTGACAAGGGCAACTCGCTGCATCAGGGCTATCCCAGCCTGGCAGGGCAGCCTGCGGCGTACCTGCAAACGCAGTTGCACAACTTTGCGAGTGGGGCACGCAGCAATCCGAACATGGGCCCGTTGGCCATGACCATGGGCGACGCGCAGATCAAGGACCTGGCGGGTTACTTTTCCAGGGCAACGCCCGTGGCAAACCACTACTTCAAGCCGGATCCGCAACTACGCGTGAAAGGGCTGCAGTTGGTGGAGGCGGGCAACTGCGCCGCATGCCACGGCGCTCAGCTGATGGGGCATGACCAGTTCCCCCGGCTCGCAGGCCAAGGCTACGACTACATCCTGGCCCAGTTCGATGCATTCGCCGCCGGCACGCGAAGCGAACCCACCGGAATGATGAAGCGCATTGCTGAAAGCGCTTCTCCGGAAGACCGCAAGGCGATGGCCAACTACCTTGCCAGTCTTGAACCGAAACAACATTGACGCATCAAGCGCAATCGATCATTGATATTGGAGTGGAATCATGGATCACAGGTCTCTTGTCCTTGTGCTCTCCGCCGTCTTGCTGGCGCTGAGTTCGTTTGTCTTCGGCTGGAAGTTCGTCAAGAAGCGCAACTACCTTCTCGGGATCGAGATGTGGGTTGTTGGCGTGTCGTCCTCGAACGCCGTCGTGTTCTTTGCGACCGAGTCGCCGGTCTCCTACGCGATTTCCCATTTCTTTGACGCCTTCTCGCGCGGCTTGGGCATGCCGGTCATCGCGGTCTTGGGCATGATGACCATCACGCATGGCTTCAAGCCATCAACCCGGTTTGACGTGGCGGCGTTTGTGGTTTCGTTTGCGGTCACATTCTTTGTGCTTGAGGCACATTTCTTCGAAGGGATCCTGCCTTACTTCTTTTTGGCGATGTCGGTGCTGTTGTCGCTTTATCTCGCCTATGTCATCAAGCGGTTGCTCGGCATTGGCGCAGTTCTCCAGGCGATAGCCGTGTTGTTGGCCCTGGCGAGCTGCCAGGCGATCGCGGCGATCTACGACTTTTACAAGATCCCCGGAGAAGAAACGAACGTCGTGTTCAACTTCTACACGCTGGCGCTGTGCACGTGGGCTTACTTGATGCCGTCACTCCATTACGCCTACTCGGCGCTGGAGCGCGCGCAGAAGCGTGACGTGCAGGTTCATTCCGACCACGCGCTTCACGGTTTGGGGCGCACTTCGCGCTGATCGCGAAGCTTGTCGGCCTGGGCTTCTGCCCAGTTCCGGCGGATCAGGTGCTCAGGCAAACGCCAGCAAGTACGCACCGCGGCCACCGTACCAGCCGGCAGGCGTCTGCCCTGACTCGCTCTCGCCGGCATTTGCCGAACGATCCATATGCAGTGTCGGCAAAAACGCAATTCGCTGCCGTAGGATAGGCGCCGAACGATACCATCGTCGGCGCCGCTGCTTCTAAGCTTGACGCCATGGACGGTGGCTTGCCACCGCGTCTGTATTCTTCTTGGCGTTCAATCACACAGGAGCGTTCTCATGGCCCTTCGGGATTTCAAAGTGCTGACCTTCGACGTCGTCGGGACGTTGATCGACTTCGAGGGCGGCATGCTCGCCTATCTGCACAAGGTGCTCGAGGCGGCGCCTGGCACGGTGGTCACGGACGACGCCTTTCTCGCGGCCTATCGGGCAGCACGCAAGCGCGGCCAGACCGAGTGGTACCCCGATGATCTCGTGCCGTGCTGGCACATCGTCGCGCAAGAACTCGGGTTGCCCGACAGCGATGCGCTGGCGCGCGGTTTTCGGGATTCCGTGGCCGAATGGCCGGCGTTTCCCGATTCGGTCGAGGCGCTGCAGCGCCTGCGCAAGCACTTCAAGCTTGTCACCATGACGAACGCGCAGTCCTGGGCGCTCGAGCACTTTCAGCGCACGCTGGGCTCGCCGTTCGACATGCTGCTCAGCTGCGACGATGCCCTCTGCGAGAAACCCGATGCACGCTATTTCGCCTACGCGCGCGGCCGTTACGAAGGCGCCTGGGGCTTCAAGCAGGCCGACAACCTGCACGTGGCGCAGAGCCAGTATCACGATATCGGGGTGTCCAAGCGCCTGGGCATCGCCACCTGCTGGATCGAGCGCCGCCATGGCCTGAAGGGCTCGGGCGGCACGATTGAATCGGAGCACGCCGTGCCCGACTACCACTTCCATACGCTGGCGCAACTGGCCGATGCGGTGGAGGCCGGCCAATGAAGCCGGGCGCGATTGCCGAGCCGGTGGCGGATCTGCTGCCGGAACTGGTGGCACTGCGGCACGACCTGCATGCCAATCCCGAGCTTGCCTACCAAGAACACCGTACCGCCGGCATCGTGGCGCAGTCGCTGCGTGTGCTGGGTCTGGCGGTGGAAGAGGGCATTGGCGGCACGGGTGTCGTGGGCACGTTGCGTGGTGGGCAGGGCGCGCGCAGCGTTGCGCTGCGTGCTGACATGGACGCACTGCCCATGGTGGAACTGGGCCGGTCATCGTATGCCAGTCGCGTGCAGGGCAAGCACCATGGGTGCGGGCATGACGGTCACACCAGCATGCTGATCGGCGCCGCGCGCCAGCTTGCGCGCACGGGCGTCGATGGCACGGTGCACTTCATTTTCCAGCCCGCCGAAGAGGGCCAGGCCGGCGCGCGCCGCATGATCGAAGACGGCCTGTTCGAGCGCTTCCCCTGCGACAGCGTCTATGCGTTGCACAACTGGCCGGACCTGCCACTGGGCCACGCGCAAACGCGGCCCGGCCCCATCATGGCTGCCGCAGACCGCTTCGACATCACGGTGCGTGGACGAGGCGGCCATGCCGCGCAGCCGCACCACACGCCCGACGCCATCCTGGCTGCCAGCCAGCTCGTCACGCAACTGCATACCATCGTGTCGCGCCGGATTGATCCGAACGAATCGGCGGTGCTGTCCGTCACGCGCATCGAGGGCGGACACAGCCACAACGTGTTGCCGGCCGAAGTGCGCATTACCGGCACGGTACGCAGCTTTGATGCCGCGTCGCAAGACCGCATCGAGGCGGCGTTGCGTGACACGGCCAACGGCATTGCGTTGGCCAGCGGCACGCAGGTGGAAGTGGACTACCGCCGCTACTACCCGGCCACCATCAACACGCCGGCAGAAGCGGCGCTTGCGTTGGATGCGGCACAGGCGATCGGCCTGCAGGCGCAGATGGCGCCACGCGCGGCGTTCACGTCAGAAGACTTCGCCTTCATGCTGCAGCAGAAGCCGGGTGCGTACTTGTGGCTCGGCCAGGGACGGGCGGAGCCCGGCTCCGATGGCGAATACCCGCTGCACCACCCGTGTTACGACTTCAACGACGATGCGCTGCCGCTCGGCGTGCGCTGGTTTTGCGAAGTCGCCCGCCGCGCGCTGGCCGCCGTTTCACCTCAGTCTTGAACGGCGGCCACGCGCATCCCCATCCTCGTATTGCTGTGCTCTAGAAGTCGGCCACCTTGCCCCAGGCCGACTGCTTGAAGCGGGCGGGGTGATAGGGCGCGGGGTCGAAGATCGGCTTTTTGTCACCGGTCACCAGATCGGCAATCAGGTGGCCCGCGCCGGGGCCGATACCGAACCCGTGGCCCGAGAAGCCTGCCGCCAGGATGAACCCCGGGATCTCCGGCACTTCGCCGATGCCTGGCACGCCGTCCGGCGTGTTGTCGACAAAGCCAGCCCAGGCATTGGCGATGCCCGCCTGGCCGAGCACCGGCAGCAGTTCGACGGCGCGGTTGTAGGTTTGCTTGACAGCCGCTGGATCCGGCCGTGGGTCAAGGATGCGCATGCGCTCCATGGGCGTGGGTGCATCGAGCCGCCACCGCGCGAGTGTTTCGTGGCCAGCGCGAATGCCTTCCAATCCGCCGGGGAACACATTGCGCCAGCGCTTGGCGAGCATCGGCAGAAACTGCGGCGCGAAGCGCAGGAGCTGCGCCGTCGGGTCCACGCGTCCGCGCCCGCTGATGGCCAGGTTGTAGCTGCCATCGCTGCGGCGGGTGATGGACACGCGCGCCGTATGCAGGGCGTCTGGCACCGGCTCGGTCACCCCAGTCACCCGCACGATGGACTGGCGAACCGTCGCCTGCGGAAAGCGGATGCCCAATTGGCGGCAGAACGACGATGCCCACGCGCCGCCGGCAAACACCACGGTACGGGTCTTGATGGTGCCGGCTTCCGTGACGACACCGCTCACGCGCCCGCCCTCGACTTCAATGCCGCGCGCGGCGCAGTTTTGATGCACGGTGCCGCCGAGCTTCATGAGCGCAGCGGCCACAGCGGGTGCCGCCTTGGCCGGGTCTGCCGTGCCGTCGCTCGGTGAGAACACGCCGCCCTTCCACGCCCGCCCGGTGAGCCGGCCCCGCTCGGAGGCTTCACTGCTGCTCAGCATGTGCGTGGTCACGCCGGCCGTTCTGGCGAAATCGCGCCACTTTGCCCAGCGCGCGATCTCGTCTTCGTCGTTGCTGAGATAGAGCAGGCCGCACCGGCGGAAACCCGTGTCTTCACCGGTGTCTGCGGCAAACTGCTCCCACAGTTCGAGGCTCTTGGTCGCCATCGGCAGCTCACGCGCATCGCGGTTTTGCTGGCGGCACCAGCCCCAATTGCGGCTCGACTGTTCAGCCCCGATGCGGCCTTTCTCGACCACGGCAACCGAAACGCCGCGCCGGGCCAGGTAGTAGGCAGCAAAGACGCCGATGATGCCGCCGCCGATCACGACAACGTCGGCTTGTGCGGGCAGGGGAGAGGCGCTCTCGATCAGGCGCAACGGTTGAGACATCACTCGCTTTCCTCGCTCTCGTTTTTTCTGGGGCTTAGGCCTGCGCGTTTTGCACGACGTAGAACTTGGCGACGCGCGCCGTGCTCTCCCACCCGATGGCGGTACCTTGCGGTACGAAGATGGCATCGCCCGTGCTCACGGAGAGTGCGCTGCCGTCTGGGTCATCGGGGCTGGCGAATCGCACACTGCCATCCAGCACGTACATGAATTCATTCACCGGATGCGGGCGAACGATCCGGTGGTAAGACGTCGAGTCCCAGGTGCCTGCACGGTATTGCGTTGGCTCGTTGGTGAAGACGTTGTCGCTGCGGCACTGCGGGGCCGGCCCAAGCAGCACTTCCGGAGCCGGGCCGCCAGACGGTTTGAAGTCCGCATCCGCATGCAGCGGAATGAGCGCCGGCGTCGCGGGCGTATCGCTCGCCTCGGTGCAGAACACGAATCGAACCCCAGCCGCAGCCTCGATGCGCACGGCCGTGCCCGATGCGATTACTGCGCCAGCGCCCGCGCCGATCACGTGCGGCTCAGCGCCGGGTGCGGTAAGTGTGAGTTCGCCCTCCACGACGGTGAGCGTCTCGGTATGCGGATACCTTGCGACATCCCGCTGGCCAACAAAGCTGGCGCGGCCGGCGCTCATTGCGTTGGGCCCTTCCCAGGCAATCTCACGTTCTCGCGCGAACGGGTCGGTCGGGCTCAGGCCGGCTTGGCGGAACACAGTGGAGAGCGGGGCGCCATCGGCGCGGTGCAGCATCAGGGCGGTTGTCATGCGGGTTGGTCCTTGCCGACTCCCAACGTGGCCTTGGTTTCGAGGGGCGGCGTCAGGTACGGGTACGGGGCGTTAGCGTTGGTTGGGAAAGAGCCGCTCGATCGGACAGTGCGTCTTGATGAACGGCGACTTGATGACGATGTAGCTGAAATACTTGGCAATGCCGATGTTGCGTTCCAGCAGGTCTTCAATCACTTCCTGGTAGTGATTGACGCCCCGCGTGATGAAGCGCAGCAGGTAGTCGTAGCCGCCGGAAAGCAGATGGCATTCGAGCACCTCGTCCACGTCGCGGATGGCGGCTTCAAAGCGCACGAACGTTTCGCGGTGGTGGTCGGACAGCGTGACTTCGGTAAAGACGGTGAGCGTGTCGCCCAGCTTTTCCAGGCGGATGTGCGCGCCGTATCCGGAGATGTAGCCGGCCTGTTCCAGCCGCTTGACGCGGATCAGGCACGGGCTGGGCGACAGGCCCACGGCGTCGGCCAGGTCCACGTTGGTCATGCGCCCGTTCTTCTGCAGTTGGGCGAGGATGCGCAGGTCCAGACGATCGATCTTGAGAGCTTCGGTCATGGCAGTGGCGAAGGCGTGGATGATGTGTCTGATTCTGCGGCAGCCCGGGGCGGTTGTGTGAATTCCTGCCGGGTCAGGCGAGTGCGGCGCGTACGGCGGGCACGGCCAGCACGTCGTCGAGCGTCTTCTTCAGCCGCACGAAGAGCTGCGCGAACTCGTCTTCGGTAAAGGTCAGCGCCGGGGCAAAGCCCAGGATGTTGTCGCCAAATGCACGGAAGACGAGGCCATTGCGATAGGCGGCCGAGGCAATCAGGTCGGGCAGGCCGAGTGCCGTATCGAAGCCCCGTTTGGTGGCCTTGTCGCTCACCAGTTCCAGCGCCCCGAGCAGGCCGCGGTGGCGCGAATCGCCCACCAGCGGGTGCGCCAGCAGCGCATCGAGCCCCCCGCCAAAGCTGGCGGCACCGCGCTGGCCGTTGGCGAGGATGCCGCCTTCTTCGTACAGGCGCAGTACCTCCAGCGCCACAGCGGCGCTCACCGGGTGCGCTGAATACGTCGCTCCATGCCCGATCGGCGCGCCTGCGGGTGCGCCGTCGGCAATGCCCGCGTAGATGGCGTCCGAAATCAATGTGGCGCCCATCGGCACGTAACCGGCGGTCAGGCCCTTGGCCATCGTCATGATGTCGGGCTCCACGCCTTCGGCATCGCACGCAAACATGGGGCCGGTGCGGCCAAAGCCGGTGATGACTTCATCCACCACAAACAGGATGCCGAGTTCGCGCGCCGCCTCGCGCATGGCCTTGAGCCAGCCCTTGGGCGGCACGATCACGCCGCCGGAGCCCTGGATCGGTTCGCAGAAGAATGCGGCGACGTTGTCGGCGCCCAGCTCCGCCACCTTGGCGCGCAAGGCCGCCACCGATGCCGCGATGATGCCTTGCGTGTCGGCCGGATCGGCAGCACGGTAAGGGTTGGGCGAAGGAATGTAATGCTGCGTCGGCAGTGGCAGATCAAAGCCGCGATGGAATGCCGGCAGCGCCGTCAGCCCGGCACCCGTGGACGAGCTGCCGTGATACCCGCGCTCCAGCGCAATGAAATGCTTCTTGGCCGGTTTGCCGATCGCATTGAAGTACTGGACGATGAAGCGCACCGCCGCATCCACCGATTCCGACCCGCCCAGGGTCAGATACACATGGTTGAGCGAGCGCGGCGTGATCTGCACCAGCTTCTCGGCCAGGCGGATGGCGGGCTCGCTGCTGAAGTGGAAATAGCCCGTGGCATAGGGCAGGCGGCGCATCTGCTCGGCGGCGGCCTGCGCCACGCTCTCCTGGCCATAGCCGACGTTGACGCACCACAGGCCTGCAAACGCGTCGAGCAATTCGTGGCCGGAGGCATCCGTGAGCCACGCGCCCTTGCCGGAAGTCAGCACCGTCGGCCCGCGCTGCTCGTGCGTGCGCCACGCCGAGACAGGGTGGATGAGGTGTGCACGGTCAATCGCGTTGAGCGAGGCAAGCTGGGGCAGGTCAGTGAGCTGGGTCATGGTGGCGTCCGTTCATGCGGAAAGCGGAAGTGCATTCGATAGCGCAATCAATGGGTTCAAGAGTAGGCCGAGCCGCGCATGGAGTGATGCTGCTTTGCGGGCGCGGAACGAAGCAGCCTGCTGTTGTGCGGCCCGTCGCAGCAGATCGTGCGGCGGGGGTGGATGGCGGGTGTGGGCAAGGCGGGCACTGGCAACTGACTGCACCGTTGTGACGCGTGCGGCGCCAAACGCCATGCATACGTGTCAAAGAGCCGCCGTCGAGTCTTCTAGTGTCGGTGCCGGGTCTGAAAGCGTGGACCCTCGGCACTCGGAGAGCCGGTGCTGGGTCTTCGAGCATCGGCATCGAGACAAAAAGAGCCGACCCCCTGGCACAAAAAGAGCCGGCCTTGGCTCTCGGAGTGTCTGCGCCGGGTCTAAAAGTGTCGACCGGGGGCACGCAGAGCGTCGCGCTCGGGTCTTTGAGACCCGACGCTGGCTCTCAGAGCGCCAGCACCAGGACTCGGGGTGTCGCCCTAGTACCCGCGTGTGCGGTCCACCAGCCCAATCATGGGCTCGCCGGCATTGAAGCGGCGCAGGTTGTCGATCACCACGGCAGCGGCGGAGAGCGGCTGCGTCATGCTGGCGATGTGCGGCGTGATGTGGATGCGCGGGTGTTTCCAGAGCGCATGGCCGGCCGGCAATGGCTCGGGGTCGGTCACATCCAGCATGGCTTCACTGAGCTGGCCGCTGTCGAGCGCGGCGAGCAGGTCGTCGCTGACCAACTGCGGGCCACGGCCCACGTGCACCAGCATGGCGCCCTGCGGCAGGTGCGCGAACAGCGTGGCGTTCAGCATGCGGCGCGTGGCATCGGTCAGCGGCAGCAGACAGATGAGGATGTCGGTGCGCGCCAGGAAGGCGGGCAGCGCTTCCTGCCCGGCAAAACACTGCACGCCTTCAACGACATGCTGCGAGCGGCTCCAGCCGGCGCAATCGAAGCCAAAGTCCAGCAATTGCGCGAGCACGGCCTGCCCCAAGGAGCCTAAGCCGAGCACCCCCACGCGGCGCTCAGCGGCGGGGCGCACCGGCAGCGGGCGCCATTCTCCGGTCTGCTGCTGGCGGCGGTAGGCGGGAATGTCGCGGTGCAGGCTCAGCACGGCCTGCGTGACGTACTCGACCATGCCGCGCACGATGCCGGGCTCGACCATGCGCACCACGGGCAGCGCCGGCGGCAGCGCGGCAAAGTCGAACTGATCAACCCCCGCCCCCGACGAGAACAACACCTCCAGCTGCGGAAACTGGGTGGCGAGATCGGCCGGTGGCTCCCATGCCGCCAGAAAGCGCACGCGCTGCGGGTCGCCCACGTCGGGCCAGATGCGGAAGTCGATCTCGGGCGCGTGCTGGCGGAAGACCTCGGCCCATTGGCGCCCGCGGACGGGGTCGGATTTGTAGAGGAAGGTGGTCGTCACGGTCGGGCTGTCTGGTCTTGGATGCGGATGCAAGGCTGGAAGCTCAGCCCATCGCCTGGGTCACGATGGCGAACAGCGCGGGTGCGCCGGGCGGCGTGGCGAGCGGCGAGGTTTGCCCCCCCGCACGCACCATGGTGGTGGGCGCATCCACGCGCAGCAGGCCGATGCTTTCCAGCCATTCGGCCAGGCCGCTGTCGAAGTCGATGTCGATGCGTGTGAAATGTCCGGCGTTGATGCCGGCCAGGTGGGCGATCAGCGCTTTGGCGCTTTCGGCGTCGGGCGCGACCACGGGGCCGATGGCATGGCCGCGCCCAAAACGGCGCAGCATGGCAAAGCCGCGCGCCTCGCCGTCGTCGTCCAGGACGACGCACGCGTCTGCGGTGGCGAGCAGGTCGTCGATCAAGGCGTCGCGCGGCATGCCGCGTGCCTGTGCGTCGAGCCGGCGCAGGTCTTCGGCTTCATTGAGCCCCGCAGGGCGCAGGCGCCAGCCGGGCGGCAGGGCGATCAACGGGGTGGGCTGTGCCGTGCCCTGGTGCTGGCGGATTTCGCCGGTGCGCACGAACCCCAGGCGCTCATAGAGACCGCGTCCTTCGGCGGTGGCGTGCAGCAGCACGGTGTGGTCATCCAGGCCATCGAGCAGGGCGCTCATCAGGCGATGGCCGACGCGCCTGCCCTGGCATGCCGGCGTGACGATCACCAACCCGATGGTGGCGTGGCGCGGGCCCCATCGCCAGCGCAGGGCGGTGGCGATGATCTCGCCGTCGCGCTCGGCGACGATGCCTTCGGCATGCGCAAAACTCTGCGCCCAGTCGGCAGGGCGGTGCGGCCAGCGCTGCTCTTCCGACAAGGCGTGCGCCCGGGCCAGATCATCGGCGGTCATCGAACGCAGTACCACGCCGTCGTCGGCGGGAGCGTTCTGGACGGGTACGGACGAGGAAGACATAGGAGAGGTCCTTCGGCGAAGGATAAGGGTGGCACCGGCGTTTATCTTGGACGACATCGCGTTGCGGAGCCAGACCGAATTCGGGTTTATCCGCAATTTGCAAGCATCGTCTGTGCGGGGTGTGGGTTTCGCAATTCGATGCGGTGGTGCCCGCGCTTACGAACACAAATGCCGAGCCTTCCCGCCTAGCATCAATAACCCCATTCACCTATGCGTGCCGGGCTTCGGCACCCCGACCTTTCGTGCAGACATTCGACCCCCAGACCATTCGCGTGCCCTCGGGCCATTTCATCGGCGGGCAGCTTGTGCCCGCGAGTTTGTCCACTGAGGCCCGCATCACCGTGCGGCGCCCCTCCGACAACGCCGTGCATGCGGAATTGCCGCTGGCCGATGCCGCCACGGTGGATGCCGCCGTGCAGAACGCATGGCAGGCCTGGCGCACGAGCGACTGGGCACGCCGCGCCCCACGCGAGCGGGCACGCGTGCTGCGGCGCTGGGCAGACCTGATCGATGCCGACGTGGCCCACATGGCGCCGCTCGAGGCGGTGTGTTCCACCCGCCCGGTGCGCGACGCCGCTGCCTGGGATGTGCCATTCACCGCCGAGGGCCTGCGCTTCTTTGCGGAATACGCGGACAAGCTCGGCGGCGATGTGGCGGCCACGCGGCAAGACAACCTCGGCATGGTGGTGGCCGAACCCTATGGCGTGGTGGGTGCGATCACGCCGTGGAACTTTCCGCTGGTGATGGTTTCGTGGAAGGTGGGCGCGGCGCTGGCGGCCGGCAATGCGGTGGTGCTCAAGCCTTCGGAGTTGACGCCGTATTCCGCCATTCGCCTGGCGGAGCTGGCCATTGAAGCGGGCGTGCCGCCGGGCCTGTTCAACGTGGTGCAGGGCGACGGCCGCACCACGGGCGATGCGCTCTCGCGCCACCCGCTCATCTCGAAGATGACCTTCACGGGCTCGACGCGCACGGGTGCGGCCATCATGGCCACGTGCGCATCGCACGGCCCGAAGCCGGTCACGCTGGAACTGGGTGGCAAGAGCCCGCAGCTCGTCTTTGACGATGCGCCGGACATCGACCGGCTGGCCGGCATCGTCGCGGGCGCCATCACCGGCAACGCGGGGCAGGTGTGTGTGGCCGGGTCGCGGCTGATCGTGCAGCGGGGCATTGCCCAGGCATTGATCGAGCGCATCGCAGCGCGCTTTGCCGCGTTGCAGCCCGGCGCCACGTGGGACCCCGCCGCCACGCTGCCGCCCATCATTTCTGCGGCGCAGGCGGGGCGCATTCTCGACATCGTGGAGCGCGCGCGTGATGCGGGCGCGCAGGTGCGCTGCGGTGGCGGCCTCTTTGGCGACGGGCCCGGCGGTGCGTACTTCCAGCCCACGCTGCTTGAAGGCGTGCGTGCGGATAACCCCGCTGTGCAGGAAGAGATCTTCGGCCCCGTGCTGACCGTGCAGACCTTCGATGACGAAGAAGAGGGCCTGGCCCTGGCCGCGCATGAACACTACGGATTGGCCGCTGGCGTGCATACCGCAGACATTGGCCGTGCCCTGCGCGCCATGCGCGGCATTGCCGCCGGCACGGTCTGGATCAACCGCTATGGGCGCAGCGCAGACTTCGTGATCCCCACCGGCGGCTACCACCAGTCAGGCATCGGCAAGGACCTGGGCCGGCAAGCCGTGGAGGCCAACCTGCGCTTCAAGAGCGTACTGATCGACTTTGCTGCAGCGCATTAGTGGTGCACCCACGGTGCATTCGCGGTGCGAACGGCACGCCACCGGTGCAGACCGCATGGCATGCCGCGAGTGCCATCCGAAACAGCAGCTTTCTCACGTGAGACCGTGCATTTCCCTATAACCGGTATGCACTCGCATGCTTCAATGATTTCGTCATAACCCTGTTGCAGAGACTGCATAAGCGCAGCCACCTCAAGGACCTGAGACCGACCATGACCTTCCGCCCCAAGTACATCACCTTTGACTGCTACGGCACGCTCACCCGCTTTCGCATGGGCGAAATGACGCGCGAGCTGTTTGCCGATCGCATTCCTGCCGAGCAGATGGAGCAGTTCATTGCTGACTTCACCGCCTACCGCTTCGACGAGGTGCTGGGCGACTGGAAACCGTACGAGGTGGTGCTGAAGAACGCCGTGCGCCGCCTGTGCAAGAAATGGAAGATCCAGTACTTCGACACCGACGGTCAGGCCTACTACGACGCCGTGCCGACGTGGGACCCGCATGCCGACGTGCCGGCGGGCCTGGCGAAGGTGGCGAAGGAGATTCCGCTGGTGATCCTCTCCAACGCAGACGACGCGCAGATCCAGAAGAACGTGGCCATGCTCGGTGCGCCGTTCCACCGCGTGTACACCGCACAGCAGGCCCAGGCCTACAAGCCACGCCTGAAAGCCTTCGAATACATGTTCGATTCGCTCGGCTGCAACCCGGAAGACGTGCTGCACGTGTCGTCCAGCCTGCGCTATGACCTGATGTCGGCCGACGATCTCGGCATCGTCAACAAGGTGTTCGTCAACCGCGGCCACGGCCCGGGCAACCCGGCGTATCGCTACACCGAGATCCAGGACATCGGCGGCCTGCCGGGCGTTGTTGGTCTTTAAGCCGCCCCCCCACGCCCACGCGACATGAACCCCATGAAACTCGACTCCTACTGGAACGATTCGGTGCCCGCCCTGGCGCTGGAGGCGCACGATCTGCCGGTGCAGGTGGACGTGGCCATCGTCGGCGGCGGTTTCACGGGGTTGTCGGCGGCGCTGGCGCTGGCGCGGCGTGGTGCCAGCGTGGTCGTGCTGGAGGCGGGGGAGCGGGTGGCGCCCGAGGCGTCCGGCCGCAATGGCGGGCACGTGAACAATGGCCTGGCCGTCGATTACGCGGACTTGGCTGCCAAGGTGGGCGTGGATCGCGCGCGCGCTTGGTATCAGGCCTACGACGCCGCTGTCGATACGGTAGAGCGCATCGTGCGCGACGAGGGCATCGCCTGCGACTTCCAACGCAACGGCAAGCTTAAGCTCGCCACCAAGCTGTATCAGATGGATGCACTGCAACGCAGCGCAGACCGCCTGATTGCGGATGGTGTGGATGCCGATGTGGAGATACTCGATGCCGGCCGCGTGCGCGCAGAAGTGCAGAGCGAGCGCTTCCAAGGCGGCTTGCTCTACAAGCGCAGTGGCCAGATGCATATGGGCCGTTTCGCACAGGGTTTGGCACTGGCTGCGCAACGTCAGGGTGCGCAGATTCATACGCGCACTTGCGTACAACGCATTGAGCGTGTGCAGGGGCAGGTGCATCGCATCCACACCTCGCGCGGCACGGTGTTGGCCAAGCAGGTACTGCTGGCTACCGGTGCATCGCGCCATGGCGGGTATGGCACGTTCGGCTGGCTGCGCCGGCGCATCGTGCCCATCGGCAGCTTCATCGTCACCACCGAGCCGCTGGGCGCAGAACGCGCGCATGCACTGCTGGCTGCGCGCCGCACGTATGTGACGGTGGCCAACATCCATCATTACTTCCGCCTCACGCCGGACCACCGGCTCGTGTTTGGCGGCCGCGCGCGCTTTGCGGTGTCCAGCCCGCAGCAGGACGCGGCGAGCGGCGAGATCCTGCGCGCCGGCCTGACCGAGACCTTCCCGCAGTTGCGCGGCGTGCGCCTCGATTACTGCTGGGGCGGCCTGGTCGACATGACGCAAGACCGTCTGCCGCACGCGGGCGAGCGCGACGGGCTGTTCTATTCCATGGGCTACAGCGGCCATGGCACGCAGATGTCCGTGCACATGGGCGAACGCATGGCTGCGGTGATGGCCGGCGACGCCGCCGCCAACCCGTGGCGCGATCGCGCGTGGAGCGCCATTCCCGGTCACTTTGGCCCGCCGTGGTTTCTACCGGCGGTGGGCATGTACTACCAGCTCAAGGACAGATTTGCCTGAGCTGAGCAGCAACCGATTTTTTCGCTGTTTTTACCATCGCAACGCTTTCCATTCAGATCCACCAGGAGCCCCCACCATGAGCGACAGCCGTAATGAGTTCGAGAACCTTGTCGGCCCGAGCGAGAGCCTGCGCGTGATGGAGTCGCTAAAGCGCGGTGCCTCGCGGCGCGACGTATTGAAAATGCTGATGGCAGGCGGCATGCAGGCCACGCTGGCCGGCGGGCTGGCGGGCACGGCGGTGTCCGTCTATGCACAGACGCCGCGCCGTGGCGGGCGCATCCGTGTGGCGGTTGCCACCGCGGCAGCCACGGACACGCTGGATCCGGCCAAGCAGTCGAACCAGAACGACTACGTGCGCTGCAACATGGTCTACAACGGTCTGTTTTCGCTCGACAGCACGCTGACGCCGCAGCCGGCGCTGGCCGAATCGTTCCACACCACCGATGCCAAGACGTGGGTGTTCACGTTGCGCAAGGGCGTGACTTTCCACGATGGCAAAGCGCTGTCGCCGGCCGACGTGGTGTATTCCATCCAGCGCCATAAAGACCCGGCCACCGCTTCCAAGGCCAAGGTGCTGGCCGATCAGATCGACAGCATCAAGGCCAGTGGCCCGGACGAGGTGACGGTGGTGCTGACCGCCCCGAACGCCGATCTGCCGGTGGTGCTGGGCACATACCACTTCCAGATCGTCAAAGACGGCACGAAAGACTTCAATGCCGGTATCGGCACCGGCCCGTACAAGCTCAAGGAGTTCAAGCCCGGCGTGCGCACGTTGGTGGTCCGCAACGAGGGCTACTGGAAACCAGGCAAGCCGTATCTGGATGAAATCGAGATGGTCGGCATCGGCGATGACAGCGCGCGCGTCAACGCGCTGCTCTCGGGTGGGATGGACTTGGTGGCCTCGGTCGACCCGCGCTCGGTAGCACGTGTCAAGGGCACGCCGGGTTACTCCATCTTCACCACGCAGTCGGGCCAGTATTCCGACCTGATCATGCGCGGGGACGTGGGGCCCGGCACGAACCCTGACTTTGCGCTGGCCATGAAGTATCTGTTCGACCGCGAGCAGATGAAGCGGACCATTGCGCTGGGCAACGCCGTGATCGCCAACGACCAGCCGATCGACCCGACCAACCGCTTCTACTTCAAGGGATTGCCGCAGCGCCCGTTCGACCTGGACAAGGCCAAGTTCCACCTGAAGAAATCCGGCGTGAGCGGAAAGGTTCCGGTGGTGGCATCGCCGGCGGCCACGTATTCGGTGGAGATTGCGCTGGTGCTGCAGCAGACCGCGCAGCGCATCGGGCTGGATCTGGACGTCAAGCGCATGCCGGCCGACGGTTACTGGTCCAACCACTGGCTCAACAGCCCGGTGGGTTTTGGCAACGTCAACCCGCGCCCGAGTGCCGACACCATCCTCACGCAGTTCTTCAAGTCCGATGCAGCGTGGAACGAGTCGCGCTGGAAGAACCCCAAGTTTGACCAGTTGCTGATGGCCGCACGCGCGGAAACGGACGTTGCCAAGCGCAAGCAGATGTATGCGGACATGCAGACGATGATCCACGACGAGGCCGGCATCGGCATTCCGATGTTCCTGGCCAGCATTGACGGGCACACGTCCAAGCTCAAGGGTTTCTCGGCGATCCCGCTGGGCGGCCTGATGGGCTATGCGTTTGCTGAGCACGTTTGGCTTGAAGCCTGACGGCGCGCCCGGGGTGTCAATGGCGTTCTTGCCCAAGGTGATGAAGGAGCTGTCATGAATCGAGTCATCCTGAAGCTGCTGGCGCGGCGGGTGGCGCTGGCGTTGCTGTCGCTGCTGGCGGTGTCGGTGATCGTCTTCTCGATCACCGCCGTGCTGCCGGGCGACGCGGCGCAAGAGCAGTTGGGGCAGGACGCCACACCCGAGGCGCTCGCGGCGCTGCGCGCACAGATGGGGCTGAACGTGCCGGCACCGCAGCGCTATGCACACTGGCTGGCCGGCATTGCACGCGGTGACCTGGGCCAATCGACCACCACGCAGATGCCGGTGGCCGACCTGGTGGCGAGCCGCTTGCCCAACTCGCTGCTGCTCGCCGCGGTGACGGCGCTGTTCTCGGTGCCGGTTGCGCTCAGCCTCGGGGTGGCTTCGGCCGTGTGGCGCGGGTCGTGGTTCGACCGGCTGGCATCCACGGCTTCGGTGGCGGTGGTGTCGGTGCCCGAGTTCCTGGTGGCGACGCTGGCGGTGCTGGTGTTTGCCGTCAAGCTGCGCTGGTTGCCAGCGCTGTCATACGTCAACGACATTGAATCGCTCGGCCAGATGTTGCAGGCCTTTGCCATGCCGGTGCTCAGTCTGTGCTGCGTGATCGTCGCGCAGATGATGCGCATGAGCCGCGCGGCCGTCATTGACCAGCTCGAGGCGCCGTATATCGAGATGGTCCGCCTCAAGGGCGCTTCGCCGATGCGTGTGGTACTGGCGCACGCCTTGCCAAACGCCGTGGGGCCGATCGCCAATGCGGTGGCACTGTCGCTGTCGTACCTGCTGGGCGGGGTGATCATCATCGAGACGATTTTCAACTACCCCGGCATCGCCAAGCTGATGGTCGATGGCGTGTCGCAGCGCGACATGCCGCTGGTGCAGGCCTGCGCGATGATCTTCTGCGCCGGCTACCTGCTGCTCGTGACCACTGCCGATGTGCTGGGCATCGTTGCCAACCCGCGTCTGCGGCACCGCTGAAATCGCGCTGAAATCGCGCTGAAATCGCGTTGATACGGATCCTATGAATAAGAGCCTGACGATGGAAACCACGCCTACCTCTCCAACGTTGCCGGCTACCACGCCGCCGCCTGCCCCGCGCCACCGGGTCCGGCACCTGCTGAGCAGCTTTGGCATCACGGGCCTCATTGGCCTGACGGTGTTGGTGTTCTGGCTGCTGGCAGCCGTGGTCGGCCCCGCGCTGCTGCCGGCCCACCTGATCACCAATGGCGACGGCAATGGCGATGTGTTCGGGCCCATGAGCGCCGCGCACTGGTTCGGCACCGATTACCTCGGCCGCGACATGTTCGTCCGCGTGGTCGAAGGTGCGCGCTACACGGTGGGCGTAGCGCTGGTGGCCACCCTGCTGGCCAGCGGCACGGGCACGGTGCTGGCGCTGTTTGCGGCGGCCATGGGCGGGCTGGTCGATGCCACATTGAGCCGCGTGCTCGATACGCTCACGGCCATCCCGAGCAAGATGTTCGCCCTGCTGATGGTGGCGGGCTTCGGCTCGTCGGTGACGATGCTGGTGGTGACGGCGGCCATCATCTACGTGCCGGGGGCGTATCGCATTGCACGCTCGCTGGCGGTCAACATCAACGCGCTGGATTACGTGGTCGTGGCACGCACGCGCGGCGAGGGCACGCTGTACATCATGCTGCGCGAGATTCTGCCGAACATTCTCGGGCCCATGCTGGCCGATCTGGGGCTGCGCTTTGTGTATGTGGTGCTGCTGCTGGCGAGCCTGAGCTTCCTCGGTCTCGGCATTCAGCCGCCGTCGGCCGACTGGGGTTCGCTCGTGCGCGAGAACATCGGGGCGCTGCCGGACGCGGGCGCCTCCGTCATCGTGCCGGCGCTGGCCATTGCCAGCCTGACCATCGCCGTCAACATCGTCATCGACAACCTGCCGGGCCGCGCGGCTCGCGAACGAGGAGGGCGTTGAATATGGGCGCGTCCGTCGTTGTAGAGGGCCTGCGCATTACCGCAGGCGAACAGACCCTCGTAGAGAACCTCAGCTTCGCCATCCAGCCCGGCGAGGTACTGGCGCTGATTGGTGAATCCGGCTCGGGCAAGACCACCACCGCGTTGGCGCTGATGGGCTATGCGCGCCACGGTTGCGAGATTGCCGGTGGCAGCGTGCGCATCGGCGAGGTTGACGTCCTGCACCTGCCGGCCGCCCAGCAGCGCGCCCTGCGCGGGCGCACTGTGGCCTATATCGCGCAGAGCGCGGCGGCGTCATTCAACCCGTCGCGCACGATCCTGGATCAGGTGGTGGAGCCGGCACGCATTCACGGCACGATGACGCGCGCGCAGGCGGAAGCCAAAGCCGTACAGCTGTTCCGCGAACTGGCGCTGCCCAATCCGGACACCATCGGCCAGCGCTATCCGCACCAGGTCTCCGGCGGCCAGCTGCAGCGGCTCATGGCGGCGATGGCGCTCATCACCGATCCGGATCTCGTGATCCTAGACGAGCCCACCACCGCGCTGGATGTGACCACGCAGATTGAAGTGCTGCGCGCGTTCCGCCGCGTGGTGCGTGAGCGTCGCGCCACCGCCGTCTATGTGAGCCACGACCTGGCCGTGGTGGCGCAGATGGCGGATCACATCCTGGTGCTGCGTGGCGGCCAGATGCAGGAGCTGAATCCGACGGCGCACATCCTGGCCGCGCCCGATCACGATTACACGAAGAGCCTGCTGGCCGCAGCCCGGCCCGCAGCCCGCCCCGCCGAACGCTGCATGGGCGAGGGCGAACTGCTGCTCGACGTACACGAACTGGGCGCCGGATACGGACCGGTGGATGCCAAGGGCCAGCCGGCCACGCGCATTCTCGATGACATCAACTTCAAGCTCTATCGCGGACAGGCCATTGGCGTGATCGGCGAATCGGGCTCGGGCAAGACCACGCTGGCGCGGGCCATTGCGGGCCTCATTGCGCCGTGCCAGGGCAACATGATGTTTGCCGGCCGCGAGCTCAAGCCGCTGCTTGCCAATCGGACCCATGAAGAGCTGCGCCGCATCCAGATCGTCTTCCAGATGGCCGATACGGCGCTCAACCCGTCGCACACCATCGAGCGCATCCTGGCGCGGCCGCTGCAGTTCTACAAAGGTTTGAAGGGCGAGGCGTTGCAGCGGCGCATTCGCGAGCTGCTCGACCTCGTGCGGCTGCCGCACAGCGTGGCGCAACGTCTGCCGGGTGGGCTGTCGGGTGGGCAGAAGCAGCGGGTGAATCTGGCGCGCGCGCTGGCCGCCGAGCCCGATTTGATTCTTTGCGACGAGGTGACTTCCGCGCTCGACACGGTGGTGGGTGCGGCGGTGCTCAACCTCATGGCCGACCTGCGGCGCGATCTGGGCGTGTCGTACCTGTTCATCAGTCACGACCTGCATACCGTGCGGGCCGTGTGCGACGAGATCGTCGTCATGCAGCATGGCCGCAAGCTCACGCAGGTGGCGCGCGCCGATTTTGATCGCGGCCCGCACCATCCGTATTACGAACAACTCGCCAACTCAGTGCCGGAGCTGCGCCAGGGGTGGCTTGATGAGCGGGACCGCTTGATGCCCCATCCAGCGGCCCTCTCTGCCTAATAAGACAAAGGAGCGACATGATTCCCGCATTCCGTATTGCGATCATCCCCGGTGACGGCATTGGCAAGGAGGTCATGCCCGAGGGCTTGCGTGTAATTCAGGCCGCAGCCGAGCGCTTCGGCTTCGAGCTGGAGTGCCACACCATCGAATGGGCCAGCTGCGACTACTACCAGCAGCACGGCAAGATGATGCCCGACGACTGGAAAGCGCAGCTCAAGGGCATGGACGCGATTTTCTTTGGCGCTGTGGGCTGGCCGCAGACGGTGCCCGACCACATCTCGCTGTGGGGCTCGCTGCTCAAGTTCCGCCGCGAGTTCGACCAGTACATCAACCTACGCCCGGTGCGCCTGTTTGAAGGCGTGCCGTGTCCGCTGGCCAACCGCAAGCCCGGCGACATCGACTACTACGTCGTGCGCGAAAACACCGAGGGCGAATACACCTCGCTCGGCGGCATCATGTACGAAGGCACCGACCGCGAGATCGTGATCCAGGAATCGGTCTACTCGCGCAAGGGCGCCGAGCGCTTGCTGAAGTTCGCCTTTGATCTCGCGCAGAGCCGCGCGCGCAAGCACGTGACGCTCGCCACCAAGAGCAACGGCATCGCCATCAGCATGCCGTGGTGGGACGCCCGCGCGGATGAAGTCGCGCAACACTACCCCGACGTCACGCTCGACAAGCAGCACATCGACATCCTGACCGCGCGTTTTGTGCTGCAGCCGGGCCGTTTTGATGTGGTGGCCGCCACCAACCTGTTCGGCGACATCCTCTCGGACCTGGGCCCCGCGACCACCGGCACGATTGGCCTGGCACCGTCGGCCAACCTGAACCCGGATCGCACGTTCCCCTCGCTGTTCGAGCCGGTGCACGGCTCCGCGCCGGACATCTACGGCAAGAACATCGCCAACCCAATTGCGATGATCTGGTCGGGCGCGCTGATGCTCGATTTCCTGACGCAGGGGCAGGGGCCTGGGCGCGCGGCGCACGATGCCATCGTCGCCGCCATCGAGGCAGTGCTCAAGGACGGCCCGCGTACGCCGGACCTGGGCGGCACGGCCAACACCACGCAGGTGGGCGAGGCGATTGCCGCTCTTGTTGCCGCCGCTTGATCCATCTTCTGCAGACCCGAACCATGTCTCTCGCCCTGACCCGCACCGATCTGATCCGCAACGCCAACTACATCGCTGGCGAATGGGCGGCCACCGCTGGCCCGTTGCTGGAAGTGACCGATCCTGCGACCGGTGACGTCATTGCCCGCGTGCCCGATTCGGGCGCAGCCGAAGCACGCGCCGCGCTCGAAGCCGCGCATGCGGCCTTCCCGACCTGGCGCAAGGTGCCCGCCAAACAGCGCGCGCAGATCATCAAGCGCTGGAACGATCTGGTGCTCGCGCATCAGGATGATCTAGGCAAGCTGATCTCGCTGGAACAAGGCAAGCCGCTGGCCGAAGGCAAGGGCGAAGTGTCCTACGCCGCAAGCTATATCGAATGGTTTGGCGAACAGGCCACGCGCATGAATGGCGAGGTCATTCCCGCACCGGTGCCGGGCCGGCGCATGTTTGCGCTCAAGGAGCCGGTGGGTGTGGTCGCGGCCATTACACCGTGGAATTTTCCGGCGGCGATGATTGCGCGCAAGATTGCACCGGCGCTGGCCGTGGGCTGCACCGTGGTCTGCAAGCCGGCCGAAGACACGCCGTTGACGTCGCTGGCCCTGGTGCGCCTCGCGCAGGAAGCGGGTGTGCCGCCGGGCGTGCTCAACATCGTCACCGCCTCGCGCGAACGCACGCCCGAGGTGGTGGATGTGTGGCTGGACGATGCGCGCGTGCGCAAGATCACGTTTACGGGCTCCACCCCCGTGGGTAAGCACCTCGCGCGCCGCAGTGCAGACACGTTGAAAAAGCTCTCGCTCGAGCTGGGCGGTAACGCGCCCTTCATCGTGTTCGAGGATGCTGACATCGACGCCGCTGTGGATGGCTTCATGGCCGCTAAATTTCGCAATGGCGGGCAGACCTGCGTGTGCCCGAATCGTGTGTTCGTGCATGACGCCGTGCACGACGCGTTTGCGACCAAGCTGGCGGCGCGCGTTGCCGCACTCAAGGTCGGGCCGGCCAGCGATCCGGCGTCGCAGATCGGTCCGATGATCAACGCGCGCGCCGTCGAGAAGATCGACCGGCATGTGCGGGATGCCATCGCGAAGGGGGCCAAGCTGTTGACGGGCGGCGAGCGCCTGACGCAGCTCGGCGCAAACTATTACGCGCCCACTGTACTCACCAACGCCGACGCAACCATGGCCTGCGCGTGCGAAGAAACCTTTGGCCCCGTGGCGCCGCTCACGCGCTTCACCACTGAAGCCGACGTGATTGCCGCCGCCAACGACACGCCGTTCGGCTTGGCTGCCTATTTCTACAGCCAGGATGTGCGCCGCATCTGGCGCGTGGCCGAAGCGCTGGAGAGCGGCATTGTCGGTATCAACGAAGGCGCGCTCGCTGCCGAGGCCGCCCCGTTTGGCGGGGTGAAGGAATCGGGCTACGGCCGAGAGGGCTCCGTCCATGGATTGGACGACTACCTCCACACCAAGTACGTCTGCCAAGGTCAGCTCGACTGATCACTTGCACCGAACGACTTGATACAGGCATGAAAAACGGCGGACTGCGTCCGCCGGAAATCAGGAGCCAACGTTGTAGCGGGCCGCATCGTAAGACGCGGCCCGTTTGCTTTTGCGCTTACCGCTTGATGTCAGTCAGGTGCTTCATGACGCCTTCGTAGCGGAATGTATGGATCGGGCGATCCATCGACTGCATCTGCTGCAGTTGCACCGCTTGCGGACGCAGCGAGCCGGTCGGCGTGACCGACTGCGCGGCCAGTGTTGCCACCGCCGGCTGGAAGTTCTGGATGCCGACGATCTGGTCATACAGCGCCTTGTCGATGATCTGCGCGTTGTACAACTGCGTGGCGTCGCCCGCGATGTTGGTCGTCGCCGCCTTGTTGGTGATGGAACCGGCCTGCGCCAGCAGCGCGCTCCACAGCGTGGGGCTGTAGTTGGTCACGTAGTAGTCCAGGCCGCTCGGGTTGGCGAGCACGGCTGAGCACGTCGGCAGCGTGACCTGCGCGGTCTGCTGGTCCAGCACGACAGTCTGCGTCTGGCCGAAGTTGTCGCCGTAGGCCAGCGTGAGCGGAATGTTCCACTGGTAGCCGGAATAGACGTTCTTGTTCGGGAAGGCACTCTGCGTGATGGTCAACACGTTCTGGTTGGTGGCGGGGTTGCACTGCGCGTCGATGGTCACGAGCGGCACGCCGGTCTGGCGCACGAAGCTGTCGCCCACCTTGCTGACCATGCCCGCGGGCTTGCCGCTGGCGGCTTCCAGTTCTGCCCACAGGCGCGGTGGCGTGCCGTTGCCGAACTTGTATTTGTTCAGGTAGCTCTGCAGACCCTTGCGCATCGCATCCTTGCCGACGTAGTTCTCCAGCATCTGCAGGACATGGCCGCCCTTGTTGTAGGCAAAGCGGTCCAGGAAGTCCATCGAGCCGGCATCGCTCAGGTTGTGCTGCACCGGCACGGCGGTCGGCTGCAGGTCCAGTGTCATCACACGTTGCTTGACTGCCGCATAGCCATCCCACGTATTGCCCTGGAACTCGGGGTGCAGCGTGATCTTGGTGACGTTCTCGAACCAGTTGGCGAAGGATTCGTTCAGCCAGATGTCGTCCCACCAGTCGAGCGTGACGAGGTCGCCAAACCATTGGTGTGCCAGCTCATGCGACACCACCACGAACGAGCGCGCTTTGCCCATCGAGTGGACGGTCGTGGGTGCCCCATCGGGCGGCACCAGCACCTGGTCGGCAAATTCGAAGATGGCACCCCAGTTCTCCATGCCGCCAAAGCCCGCGTTCTTGTTGTTGTAGCTGTCGTTGGCAACGATGGTGTCCATCTTGTCGAACGGCAGGGGGATCTGGAAGTAGTTGTAGTAGTGGTTCAGCGCTTCCTTCGTGAACTGCATGCCGGCCACCGCCGAGTGCGCCTCGCCGGGCGGCACCCACCAGCGCAGGCGCATGCTGCTGCCGTCAAGCGGGTTGGTGAACTGGTCTTCCAGAATGTCGAACTTGCCGCCGCCGAAGAACAGAAGGTAAGCCGGCATCGACGGCGTCTTGGCAAACGAGACCAGTTGGTAGCCATCCGGCAGCTTGGTCGCGCCGGTCTGCTTGCCGTTGGCCACGGCCTTCCAGTCGCCCGGGATCTCCGCCGTCACCTCGAAAGTGTTGCGGAAGGCCGGCTCATCCCAGCTCGGGAACCACTCGCGCGCGAAGTTCGATTCACCCTGCGTGACGATGGCGTCGGAGCTCTCACCAGTCGCTGCCTGCAGGCCCAGCTTGAAGATGCCCTCGGCCTTGGTGAAGTTGATCGTGCCTGTCCATTCCATATGGAGCACGTAGTTGCCGGGCTTGATGTCCCCGGTCGGGTCGCGCAGGTCGTAGAAGGCGCCTTGTGATTGCGGGATCGGCACAAGCACGCGCGACGGGCCGCCCGACGTGGGCGTGAGCGTCAGGCGCGAGGCATCGAACTTCAGATCGCGCACGGCCAACGTGACAGCGCCGGTCTGCTTGGTGACCTTGATCTCGACATCGGCACGGCCCGAGAAGCTGTTGAGGTCTGCACTCGGGCGGAACCACAGCTTGTAATTGACTGGCTTGATGGTGTCCGGCAGCTCCACCGGCGGCACGGATGCGTCGACGGCCGGGGCAGGCGCATTGGTGTTGCCGGTATTGGCATTGCCCTGCTGCTGCGAGCCGTTTGCGTCGACCTTGCTGCCCGCCGGGGTGAGCGCATCATCTCCACCGCCGCCGCAGGCGGCCAGAATCAGCGCGGCCGCAGCCTGCGCCACGAGCGCCAGCTTGAATGAGCGGCGCGCTCGCAGGTCGCCCGTGTGGCTTGCGTGTGTCGTGGCCGTACGACGCTGGGTTGTCAAATCCCGCATTGCATTTCTCCTGAGATGGAAACGAATCGGCGGCCCAGGACTCAAAAAAGGAAAATGGGCAGGCCGCAGAATCGGGACAAGGAATGACCCGCTTGTTGCGCGGTGCAAATCACAGCCCGCGCACGGGATGCACGGATTCTGGAGGAAATGGCTTGTGAATCGAGACGAAGTTTTTTAAATCTCGTCCGATAAAGTACGCGGCGATATTTGCAGTTTTAGGTGCCCGCGTCTGCAAGGTGGCGGGCGAACCGGCAGGCTTTAGCCCACTTTTGCAAAGTGCGTTGAAAAAACGAAACGTATTCTGCGGTTTGTGAAACTATCTTAAAAATAGAAACGATTATTTTTACAACGCCAGATAAAGCAAAACTGAATACGGCGTATTTCGAGGGAAACCCCGTTCGGGAACTTTCGTGGGGTGTCTCAAGGTATTGCGCTGCGACAGCGAGCAGAACGTCGCCAGTGTGGGGGTAATCCTTCCGGATGAGGCGGTGGCCATGCGCGGTGTTGCGCAAAGCCGTTACGCTCCTGAAGTTTGCGAAAAGCGTTTCTCGTTGAGTAATTCATGCAATCCGCGTCCGATAGCGTCAACAGCCCGGCGGCTGTGGGAGTCGACCTGATCGACTTCTTCGATGTCACTCCCACCTCGCTGTGGTTGGAGGATTACAGCGATCTGCACCGCCTCTTTGCCCAGTGGCGCGCAGCCGGTGTCACCGACCTGCGGCGCTTTCTCGAGGAAGACACATCGCGCGTGGCGGCGTGCTCGGCCTGCATCAAGGTGCTGCGTGTGAACCGGCGCACGCTGTCGATGTACCGTGCGCCGGATGCCGCAACCCTGACCGCCCGCCTGGCCGACGTGCTGCGCGACGACATGCTCGAAGCCCACGTGGGCGAGCTTGTCCAGATGTGGTCTGGCGAGCGATCGTTCGAGAGTCGCAGCGTCAACTACACGCTGGACGGCCGCCGCCTCGACATCCTGCTCAAGGGCGTGTTGCTGCCCGACCACGACAAGCCATGGGACCGCGTGCTTGTGGCCGTGGACGACATCACCGAGCTTGAAGACGCGCGCCGCCGGGCCGCGGCCAGCCAGCTCTATGCGCGTGGCGTGTTCGAACACGCGCCGGTGTCGCTGTGGGTGGAGAACTTCAGCACCATCAAGATGCTGCTGGACGAAGTGCGCATGCAGGGCATCACTGATTTCCGCACCTTCACCGACGTGCATCCGGAGTTTGTCGAGCGCTGCATGCAGGAGATCCAGGTGCTCGACGTCAACGGCTTCACGCTGGAGATGTTCAAGGCGCGCAACCGCAACGACCTGCTCAGCCGCCTGCCCGAAGTCTTTCGCGACGACATGCGCCCGCACTTTCGCGAGCAGTTGATCGACCTGTGGGACGGCAAGCTCTTCCAGCAGCGCGAAGTCGTCAACTACGGCGTGGACGGCAACCCGCTGAACATCCACCTGCAGTTCTCCGTTTTCCCCGGCCGCGAACAGGACTGGGACATGGTGCTGCTGGCGCTGACCGACATCACGGCGCGCAAGAAGGCCGAGTCGTACCTCGAATACCTCGGCAAGCACGACGTGCTCACCAAGCTGAAGAACCGCTCGTTCTATGTGGATGAGGTGAACCGCCTGGAGCGCAAGGGGCCGTTTCCCGTCACGGTCATCATGATCGACCTGAATGATCTGAAGACCGTGAATGACCAGCTCGGCCACGCCGCGGGCGACGCCTTGCTGCGGCGTGCCGGCGAGGTGCTCGGCAAGGCCATCGACAAGCCGGCGCATGCCGCGCGCATTGGTGGCGACGAGTTTGCCGTGCTCATGCCCGGCGCAGATGCAGAGGCGGGCCAGGCGTTGATGGAAAGCCTGCGCAAGCTGGTCGAGCTCAACAACCAGTTCTATTCGGGCCCGGCGCTCGGGTTCTCCATGGGCTGTGCCACCTGCCACGAAGGTGAGCGTCTGGAAGACGTCCTGCGCGAAGCGGATGTCGCGATGTACGAAGACAAGCGCGTGCAGCACGAAGGGAAGCGTACCGCGTAGCTCCCGTGATTTGTGCGTGCAGTGCACAAATCCTGTAGTCCGACCGGTCTGGTCCTGACCAAGATGCGCTGACAGACTGCGCTCCTGATCTTTCCTCAGGAGCCGCCATGACCTTCCGCCTTTTCCATTTTGTCAAAACGATCGCCACCGGCATGTCGCTCACGGCTGCTGTGGTGCCCACCGCACCTGCGGCGCAACCCAATCCGCATCCGACCATTCGCGCCATGGCCGGTGCCGGCACCCTGGACCATCTCGACCCGAAGACGACGGCGCTGGTGGTCATCGATTTCCAGAACGAATATTCCACCGGCAAGATGCCGATTCCTGACGGTGCCAAGGCCGCTGCCAACGCGAAGAAGCTGATCGCCTTTGCCGACAAGAACAAGATGCCCGTGTTCCAGGTGCAGCACGTCACGCCGGCCGGCTCCGCCGTGTTTGCCATTGACGGCGACTCCGTCCAGTTCCAGCCGGGCATGGAGCCGCGAGCGACCGATATCGTTGTGAAGAAGGACACCGTGAGCGTGTTCGCCAGCTCCGACATCGACAGGCAACTGAAGGCCAGGGGCATCAAGACGCTGGTGATTGCCGGCCTGATGACGCATGCCTGCGTGGCCGGTGCTGCGCGGGATGCGGCTCCGCTGGGCTATGGCGTCGTGGTAGCATCCGACGCCTCGGCCACGCGTGACATCACGCGCGCAAACGGCCATGCGATCGACAAGGACTCGCTGCATCGCGCCGCATTGGCGGAAGTCGAAGACACCTTCGGCGATGTCATGACGACGTCTGAGATCACGCATCTGCCCCTGCGCTAAGACTCCTCACATGATGGACCAGTTGCTTGCCATGCGCGTGTTCTGCGCCATCGTTGAGGCGCAAGGGTTTTCCGCTGCGGCGGAGCGCCTCGACAGCACGCACTCGTCCGTATCACGGCAGTTGAAGCGGCTGGAAGCCGAGCTGGGCGTACAGTTGCTCAATCGCACCACCCGACGGTTTGCACTCACGGCCGCAGGACAGCGGTACTACGACGCCTGCGTCGACATCCTCGCGCGCGTGGAAGCCGCCACACAAGCCATGGCGCATGAGCATCAGCGTGTGGCGGGCACCTTGCGCGTGAGCGTGCCGCTGGCCATTGGCACGCTGGAGCTTGCCGATTGGCTGCCGGCGTTTCAGCAGCGCTATCCCGATCTCCACCTCGATCTGTCGTGCAGCGACGAGATGGTTGATCTCGTGGCCGACGGTTTCGATGTCGCCCTGCGGATCAGTCAGCCGCTGGGCGACAGCAGCTTGGTGGCGAAAGTCCTGGTCGAGTCCGACATCGTGCTGGTCGCATCGCCGGCCTATCTGGCCCGGCACGGTTTGCCCGTTGCGCCGCAAGCGCTGGAGACGCATGCGCTGATCGCGTTCTCCGGTTCGCAGACGGCGACCGAATGGGTAATCGAAACGGCGCAAGGCGACACGGTCCGGATTCCGCTGGAAGGGCGCCTGAGCACGGACGCCATTACCGCCGCCTATTCGGCCTCGCTGTCAGGCGTTGGCATTGCGGCATTCACGTGGAATACCGTGCGGCCAGCGCTGGCGCGCGGCCATCTGGTCCATGTCCTGCCAAGCTGCACGCTCGGCAAGCGCCTCTATTACGCGCTTTATCCGCATACCCGCCATGTGGCGCCCAAGGTGCGCGCCTTTGTCGACTACATGGGCGAGCACTACCGCGCGGCGTAGCCCGCACTTTCAGTGCCAACGCTTTGCCGATTCGGAGCGATCCGATACGCCTGATCATTGCCCATGGGTACATTCACTTGTGCTGAATTGTGACGCGAGCCTCGGGCTCACTACCGGCACAATCCGATCCTGTTTTTGATTCTCCAGCGAGTGATGACGCCATGCGGTTCGACCTGCCTTCCCGTCTCGCACGCGAACCAGGTCAACCAGCCGGGCTCGAAGCCACCAAGCGTCGAGTACGGCGGTCATTGGCATGCATGGCGCTGCTGGCCGGGTTCGTGACTGCGGTGGTTCCCGTTGCCGTATTCGGCGTGATGTCGACAGCCAATACGAATACGCCTGCGCCAACGCCCCCCGCGATTGCAACGCGCGATCTGTTCGGCGTGCCCGCCCAGCCTTCGCAACCGGACGCCCGTGCCGGCGCGATTACGACCACATTGCGCCATGCGCTCGCCCAGGCCGATCTGCCGGGCGATCTTTCGCAGCAGATCCTGCGTCTGCTGCGCGGGTCGGTTGATGCGTCGGCGCAAGCATCGCCGGGGGACTACTTTCGCGTGATCTACGAACCGGCGGGCGATGGCTGTTGCGGTCAGGATGTCCGCATGACCGCGCTCGAGGTGCAGCTTCGTGGCAGTCACCACAGTGGCGTCTGGTTCGCGACAGCCGAGCGCCCGCAGGGTGACTATTACCGCTTCGACGGCACCCTCATGGCCGGACTGCGCTTCACGTTTCCGGTAGTGGCCACACGTGTGAGTTCGACCTTTGGCGGGCGCGTGCATCCGGTTTCTGGCACACAGCATGTGCACTCTGGCGTCGACCTCGCCGCACCGAAGGGCAGGGCCGTCCATGCGTCGGCTGACGGTGTCGTCTCGCACATCGGCAATGACTCGCGCGGCTACGGCAAGTACGTGGTGATCCGGCACGCGAATGGTTACGCGTCGTACTACGCCCACCTCTCCAAGATCGAGCGCGGCCTGCGTAACGGTATGCGCGTTACGCGTGCGCAACGCGTGGGCGCGGTCGGCAGCACCGGCACCGCCACCGGTCCGCACCTGCATTTCGAGGTCAAACGCGGTGATCGGCCGATCGATCCGCTCGCCCTGATCCGGAAGACGAACGTGTCTGCATTGCGAGGTGAGCAACTCGCTGCCTTCCAGCGCGTTGCCAGCGTGGCGCGGATGCGCCTTGCTGCGGCGGGGCCAGACGCGTTGACCGCCGCCAACAAGACCGGCGATGCAACCGGCCGACCCCTCACACGCTCATGAAGATTTCCACCCGTGTCCTCATGCTGTCGGCCTGGCTCGTGTTGAGCCTGGCCGGTACCGCGCTGATCGTCTCGCGCTCAGTTTCGGAGGCATACAACCGCTTTTTCCAGGACTCCAGCATCGCGATCCGGCAACTCAGCCAGAAGGCCGCGCAACACGAGGCCATCCTGGCGACGCTGGGCGCAACGCCGCTCTCGGCGCCGCCGGCAGACATGCTCGACAGCCTGCGCGAACGCATGCCGCAAGTCACGGCCATCGCCTTCTGGAAACCCGGCGCCGGATGGCAAGGCGAGGGCGGTGTCATGCCGACAGCGGCGCTTGCACACGCCAACAACGGAAAGTTCGCGCTCCAGTTTGACGGCGCGCAGGCGTACTGGCTCGTGGCCGAAAGTGGTTGGGCCGTGCGTGTCGAGCCCGCCCGGATGCTGGATGCGGGGGACTGGCCGGATTCGATCTCGTCTTCCGCACTACGCTTGCGCGACCACACATTCGCGTTGTTGCAACGGCCCGATTTCAACACGCAGCCAGGTTGGACGTTTCGTCTCGAAAAACACCTGCCTGTGCTGCCGCAAGCGTTCGTGCTCGACACCACCCGCACGCTGACGCTGACCGATCTGCCCTGGCTGCCGATTGCGCTCTGGAATGCCGTCGCCGTGTTGATTGCGCTGGGGGCGTCGAGTATCTGGCGGCTGCGAGAAGTCCATCGCCGTGAACACACCCGCGCCCGCATCGACCGCTTTGGCCGGCTCGATACCTTTGGCGAGATGGCCGCCGGCCTCGCTCACGAACTCAACCAGCCGCTGACGGCCATCATCACGCATACCCGTGCGGCGGAACGCATGCTCGATATGCCAACCGAGCGAGACAGCGTGCGCCGGGCGCTGCAAACCGGTGTCGCCCAGGCCAAGCGGGCCGCCGCCATTCTCGATCGGCTGCGTACCGCCGTCACGTCCACGCAAGCTGGCAAACGCAGCTCGCTCGATACCGATGCGTTGATGGGCACCTTGCTGTTCCTGTTCCGCGATGAACTGGCACGCGACAACATCCACCTCGTTTGGAACAACACCGCGCCGCGCGCGCAACCGCTTGGCGAGCAGGTGGCTGTGGAGCAGATTCTCTACAACCTGATCCGCAATGCGCGCGATGCCCTCGCGGCCACGTCTCGCAATGGCGCCCGCGGTGAGATTCGCGTCAATGGCGGCTGCATCGGGCGGCGCTACCGCTTCAGCGTCGTCGACAACGGCCCCGGCGTGCCCGCCGATGCATTGCCGCGTCTGTTCGAACCCTTCTTCACCACGCGCTCCGGCGGTCTGGGCCTTGGCCTGCCGCTGTGCGAAACGCTTGCCCAGCGCCTTGAGGGCACGCTGACACTGCAGAACCTGCCGACCGGCGGCGCCGAGGCAGTGCTGATGCTCCCGCTTGCAGAGGAACCCGCATGAACACCCCTCAGAATTTGCAGACGGCGACACCCATCGTCGCCATCGTTGACGACGACGAAGCCGTGCGCGATGGCCTTGCGCTGCTGCTGCGCACGGTTGGCCTGCCCACGCGCTGCTACGCCGACGCCGCCACCTTCCTCGCCGACGCAGACGACAGCGCGCTCGGCTGCGCGCTGGTTGACGTGCGCATGCCCGGCATGAGCGGGCTCGACCTGCTGGACCGCATGAGCGAGCGCACCCATCTGCCCGTCATCGTGTTGACGGGGCACGGCAATGTCGACTCGTGCCGGCGCGCATTCAAGAGCGGCGCGCTGGATTTCCTGCGCAAGCCCGTGGACGACGATGAGCTGATCGGCGTGGTTCAGGAGGCCATCCGCCGCCACGAGCAATCGCGCGATTGCGACGACGCAATGCACGAGCGCGCAGCCCGCATCGCGACACTCAGCGCCCGCGAGCGCGAAGTGCTCGACGGCATCGTGCGGGGCCTGAGCAACAAGGAAATCGCGCGCGATCTTGGCGGGCTGTCTCCGCGCACGGTCGAGACCTATCGCGCCAACGTGTTCGACAAGTTGCAGGCGAGTTCGGTGGTCGAGCTTGTCCGTGACTACGCGATCCTGTTGGGCGTGATTGGCGGCGGCTCAGGCGCCCTGGATGTCGGCAGATGGCTCGCCGCATGACGGAATGGCGGGGTCGCGCGAGCACATGTATTCCAAATGTTGCGCGATTCGTGGCGCGTTGAACACAGACTTGAGCGCGGTTTGCGTATCGGACTGATCCGATGGTCTTTAGGGGGGGGCTTTCCTAATATCGCATCGGCATGTCAGGGGCGGGATGCTACAGCGGCTGGATGTTCGGGCTTGTTCTGTATGTCGTGGACGGCTTGAGCCTAGGTTGTCCGGCTGCCACTGCGTGCCAGATGGTTTGTTGTGGATTCACACAACACAGGCACTCATCGCATTGATGAGCAGTCGTTCTATTCGATACGTAAGGAAGTCAATCTCATGAAGAGCATCAAGTTTGTGTCCGCAGTCGCAATGGCCGCCGGCGTTCTGGTGATGGGCAACGCTCAGGCACAAGCGGCCAGTGGAGGCACCATCCGCATCACGGGTTCCGTGACCGACGCAACCTGCACGATCACCGGCGGTCCGGGCACGGATGGCGGTACGGGGAACGTTGGTGTGGCGCTGGATCCGGTTGCCGCAACCTCGCTGCAAAATCCCGGTGACGTCGCCAACCGCAAGGACTTCAGCCTGATCATCGGTGGTCCGGGTCAAGGCTCGTGCGTCAACGGCAAGGTTGCTTCGCTGTCGTTCAACGTTGCCAGCCCGCGTATCGACGCCGCTACCGGCACGCTGACCAACGCACTTGTGGGTCAGGCGACGCACACCAACATCCAGATGACGGACGCCACCGGTACGGCGCTGAATCTGGCTAGCCCGGCCACTGTCATTAATAGCCCGGCAATCGCAGATAACACGTCCACGATCAACCTGGGCGCTCAGTACTACGCTACCGGCGCTGCAACGCCGGGTCTGGTTGACACCAGCGTGCAGTACGGCGTGACTTACAACTAAGTCTCAGCTGCTAAGGCATCGGTGCTGCATGCAGCACCGATGCTGTTATCAACGAATCGAGGCACCAAAAATGCACAATGTGTTGCGTAATGCTGTAGCCAGCGTGGCGGTTGCCGCTGGGTTGTTCGCTGCCCATGCCAACGCTACCGTTGTCATTGGTGGTACGCGCATCGTCTACCCTGCCGACGAGAAAGAAGTCACGGTCAAGCTGACCAACGAGGCCACGATTCCCTCATTGGTTCAGGTTTGGTTGGATGACGGCGACGAAAAATCCACACCGGACTCGGCCAAGGTTCCGTTTACGGTGGCGCCACCCATCTTCCGCATGGACGGAGGAAAGGGGCAGGCCGTGCGCTTGGTGTACACCGGAGAACCGTTGCCCACGGATAAGGAATCGCTGTTTTGGGTGAACGTCCTGGAAGTGCCCCCCAAGGCAGATAACAAGGATGGGCGCAACAGGCTGCAGTTTGCATTCCGTACGCGCATCAAACTGTTCTTCCGCCCTGCCAAGCTTGCGGGCGACGTTGACCAGGCCGCGGACAAACTCTCTTGGAAGCTCATGCCTGCCGAAGCCGGCAAGGATCTGGCACTGCAGGTTTCCAATCCCACACCGTACTACGTCAACTTTGCTCGGGTGGGCATTGGCGCCAACGGCAAAACCATCGATGGTGACGGTGGCATGGTGGCTCCCGGACAGACTGCAACGCTTCCGCTCAAGAGTGGAGCGCATGCCCCGTCAGGCGAGATCAAAGCCGACTTCACGGTCATCACTGATTACGGCTCGCTGGTTCAGAAGCAAGCGCCGCTCGCGCGCTGATTGTTCTCTCGCAATCATTGGGGGTACCGCCTCTCAAGGCGGATAGGGTGACGGTTTCCTCCGCGTGTCGGGCGGCAAGCTGACACCCGTTACGCCCCCAACGTTTTCCCAAAGTTTCATGGCTCGTGCCGCCTCTGGTGGGGTGGTATGGCCGCCTGCTGCTCTTGATCTGGAGAAGTTAAGGATGCTGTCTCGTGACGCCAAGACAAAAGCTGCGTGCGCCGTAGGCGTACCGCGTGCCTATGTGCTGTCTGCGATGATCGCTGCGGCACTGGCGCCGAAGGCCTATGCCGAGCCAGCAGAGACAGACGCCGCGCCCTCCGCCTCCGGGGCCGTGACGTTTGACCCCGACTTCTTCCCAAAGGGTACGACCAGCAGCATCGACATTTCCCGCTTCGAGAAAAGCGGGTACATCACGCCTGGTACCTATCGCGTCGATGTGGTCCTGAACCGGCAGTGGCGCGCTCGCGAAGACATCACGTTTGCGACGGAGCCCGGCTCGCAGGAGGCGCAACTGTGCCTCGACGCGCAATCGCTTTCGCGTTACGGCGTGGATGTCTGGAAAGTCGCGATGGCAGCCGCAGAGGGCAAGGCCGAGCGGTTACCCGAGGGGCGTTTCTGCGCACCCTTGAGCCGCTACATCCCGGATGCCACAACGAGCTTCGATATGGGCAACCAGGAGCTGACGCTCACGGTTCCCCAGATCTACGAGCAACGCCAGGCACGCGGCTATGTCGACCCTTCCCAATGGGATGCGGGCACCACGGCAGCCACCCTCAGCTATAACGCAAACGCCTACACCAATACGGGCGGTACCAACTATTCGAGCGGGTACCTGGGCATCAATGCCGCCGCTCACAAAGGCGCGTGGCACCTGTATCACCAGGGCGCCCTGAATGTGTCGTCCTTTGGTGGATCCAGCTACCAATCGGCGGCGACCTACCTTCAGCACGACTTGCCGGCGTGGCGTGAGCAACTGACGGCGGGTGACCTGTTCACCTCCGGCGAGATGTTCGACAGTGTGCGCGTGCGCGGCGTGCGCCTGGCGACGGAAGACCGCATGCTGCCGCAATCGCTGCGCGGCTTTGCACCTGTGGTGCGCGGCGTTGCCGAAACCAACGCGCGCGTTGTCGTCCGCCAGAACGGCTATCTGATCTACGAAACCAACGCGGCTCCCGGCCCGTTCGTGATTGACGATCTGTACCCCACCGGGTACGGCGGCGATCTTCATGTGGAGGTGATCGAGGCCGATGGGCGTGTCAAGCGCTTTGTCGTGCCGTTCTCGACGGTGGCCCAGCTGCTGCGCCCCGGTATCAGCCGGTGGAGCGCAACGGTGGGTAAGGTCAATGGGCTGAACCTGCAGGACACACCCAATATCCTGCAGGGTACGTACCAGCGCGGCCTCACCAACATCTTGACGGCTTACGGCGGTGTCACGCTGGCATCGGGCTATCGCTCGTTTCTCGCCGGCAGTGCCGTGAACACGGATGTCGGTGCGTTCTCGCTGGATGTCACGCAGGCGCATCAGTCGGTATCGGGGCAGGCTACGTCCGATGGATTGTCCGTGCGGGTGGGCTACAACAAGAACATCGTCAATACCGGCACCAACTTGGCAGTCGCTGCTTATCGGTATTCCACCAGCGGATTCGTGGGGTTGAACGATATGGTGGCCGTTCGTGACGCGGCGGCACGTGGCTTGCCGACGGATACAGTGCTGCGTCAACGCAGCCGCGTCGACTTGAACGTGGCCCAGTCGCTCGGAGAAAGGGCGGGCTCGCTCAACGTGTCCGCGTCCATGCGTAACTACTGGTCGGGTGGCGGCAGTCAGCTGGACTACACCATCGGCTATTCGAACCGGTGGCGCGACCTGACCTACAGCGTGACCGCACAACGCACGCGGGAATCGATTGCCAGCGTGGGCCGATGGAGCGATTTCAACCAGATTCCCGGTGCGATCGAGGCTCCCACCCCGACGGTGGATGCCCGGTGGGATACGCGCATCTTCTTTACCGTGACGATTCCCCTGGGCACGAAGGCCACCTCGCCCACGGTCACGACAACGTACAACCAGTCGCAGCGGGACGGCAACAGCAGCCAGGTCAGCCTGTCCGGCAATGCCGGTGAGAACCAGCGCATCGGCTACGGCGTGACCGCCGGCCGCAACGATGGCAGCACGGCGCTGAGTGCCAACATGCGATACAACGGCGCTTACGGCCAGGCGGGTGCCAACTATAGCCAGGGTAGTGGCTATCGCCAGTTTGGCGTGGGCGCATCGGGTGGTCTGGTGGTCCACGGCGGCGGCGTGACGTTTGCCCCGGCGCTGGGTGACACCATCGGGCTGGTGTATGCCCCCGATGCCGCTGGGGCTCGGGTGTCGAACGGGCAGGGCGCCGTTGTCGACCGCAAGGGCTACGCTGTCGTGTCGAACCTGAATCCGTACGAGCTCAACACGGTCACGCTTGATCCCAAGGGCATGGCGGCCGGTACCGAACTGAAGTCGACCACGGCAAGTGTCGCGCCGCGCGCGGGCTCGGTGGTCAAGCTGACTTACGAGACGAAGGCCGGGCGTGCCGTGATCATCGAGAGTCGGAAGCCCGACGGGCAGCCGCTGCCGTTTGGCGCGGAAGTCCTGGACGATCAAGGCACGAACGTTGGCGTGGTCGGGCAGGCCAGTCGCGTCATCTCCACCGGCCTGTTGACTTCAGGGGGGCTGACGGTGCGTTGGGGCGAAGGGGCGGAAAACAGCTGCCGCATCAACGTGACCTTGCCTGACAAGCCGGCGGCAAGTGGTTTCGAGCGCTTCGATGCGGTTTGCGAGCCGGCTGGGCCGCTGGTGGCGCCAGTCAATCTTTCCGAAGCCTTCGGTCAGGCACCGCAGCCAAACGGCACCGTGCTGACAAAGGCGCGCTTCTCATCCATGCGAGTGGCACTGTCACCGCGCACTGAAATGCAGGGCTGACCATGCGACAAAGCTATTCGTCGATCCGCACGCTGTGGCTCTCCCTGGCGTTGCTGGCGCTGTGCGGCGGCGTGTCTTCTGGCGCCGTGGCGCAATCCAATGTGAGCGTGACGGGAAATTTGACTGCGGGAACGTGCCAGTGGGGCGTCGGCGGCAGTGATCACGCCGTCCTTTTGGACCCGGTCAACGTTTCCCAGCTCAGGCGGGGGCAGGTGGTGGGGCTGAAGACGTTCGATCTTGTGTTGACCAACTGCTCCGCAGGAACGGTCAGCGCAACGTTCACTTTTTCAGGAACGTCAGATGCCACCGACAAGCTGCGCTATCGCAACAACGGCACCGCGCGCGGCGTGGCCGTCGAGCTTCAATCGCGCGATGGACGGACGATTGGGGCCGATGGCACAGACAACCAACGTGTCGCCACCGTCGCAGCTACTGAGGTGACGCTGCCCCTGCAGGTCGGTTACTGGCAGGTTGGGGCGACAGCGTCGTCTGGTGACGTGGATACAGGCATTACCTTTACGATCGACTACAAGTAGACGGAAGTTGCCAGTCTGCAGCCCGTCACAGGCGGTTGCAGTGGTCTCTTCGATTCAGACCATCGGATGCGCGTGCACCGGCGTTGTTCTCAACGCCGGTGTTTTCTTTTGCAGACTGTGCTGGTTATGAAGCGCGCTCCGTAGCGTTACGGAGGCAAGGCCCGTAATCAACCGGGTTCAGCAAAGGCGGGGTGTTTCTTACGATGACGGTCTCTCTCCTCTCATCGTTCAAGGACTGTTTTCATGATCAAGACTGTTGCTCTGCCTGGCGCGCTGGCGCTCCTGTTCTCGGGCGCGGCGTTTGCCCAAACCGCTGCCGATGCTTCGAAGGAAGAAGGCTACTACGGTGCCGCGCGCATCGTCGGTGCCAAGCACAAGGCCAACAACATGGACGCCACTGCGCGTCCGGGTATTGGTTCCTTCGTTCAGATGGACGACAGCGCCAACCTCGTCACCGGCTCGTTCGCCCTGGGTTACGACTTCGGCAACGGCTGGCGTACCGAGGGTGAATACACCCTGCCGCGCAACGATACCTTCACGAGCGGTTCGTCGGCGTTCCCCAGCTACAACCAGAACAACATCCGCTCGCAACGTGTGATGGCCAACGTGTACCGCGATTTCGCTGTCGCCAAGAATGTGTCGGTGTACGCCATGGGCGGTCTGGGCCTGGCGAGCCTGAAGTCGGGTGGCTCGCAGAACAACCCGAATACGGGGGTGAACAACCCGTTCAACTCATCCAGCCAGACGAATCTGGCCTGGTCGCTGGGTGCGGGCGTTTCGTACTCCCCGATGAAGAAGGTGAACCTGGACCTTGGTTACCGCTATGTCGACATGGGTAAGGCCGAAAGCGGCTGGAATGCCTTCCGCAACGCTCGCGGCCTGCAGGATGAAATGATGCGCGCCAACCTGGTGTCGCACGAAATCTATCTGGGTGCGCGTTACAAGTTCTAAGAACGTGTTGCCGATGGATGTATGGTCGCCGCGCGGATAACTCCCCGTGCTGGCTAGACGCCCGGAGCGCTGATGCGTTCCGGGCGTTGTCGCTTCTGGCAGACGAGATAATCGCCTGGGCTTTGTGTCCAGGCGATTTTCTTATACATGCCAGGCGGTGATCCGAGATTGGGCATTCTCGCGGCGGGACGCCGCTCAGCCTTCCTGTCGGGCGAGATTATCTCGGGCACATCGGAGAAATCTAGGTCGTTTCAGCTGCGGCCGCAAATCGTCAGCGTTGCGAATAAAGCACCATCGACTCCGCTGAATGGCCGCCAAGTTTCCCCATAGCGCGCTCCGATATTTGTTACCGGTTCTTGCGGAGATTTTGAGGCAGGTGATATAAACCCATCCACGTAACAAGTTGTAATGGATCGCAGAACGCCCCCGTCATATTGCGAGAGAAAAAAATGAAAAGAAATGCGTGGAAGTTGGGTGTTGGAGGTGTAGCGATTCTCACCGGCGCGGTGCCGGTGGGCGCTTATGCAGCGTGTTCGGCCACCGCGCCGACCAGCAATACGACCGTGACCTGTTCGGGGGCGGGCATTCCTTCGGTGGTGGCGGCCGGCGGCAGTACTAATGTCGCAATCAATATCGATTCCACGGCCACAGGCAGTTATGCATTGGCGACCACGCCGACGCCATTTTCTGTCGATACGTCGAGCACCATTACGAACAGCGGCAATCTGTCGATGTCGGGTAACGGCACCGGCGTGACCAACCGTGGTGCGATGCTGCTCGGCGTGAACAACGGCAACACCATCACCAACGCCGTCGGCGGCGCCATTTCCACGACGGGTGCTTACAACGACGGCATTGCGGCAAATGGCAATAACAACACGCTCGTCAACAACGGCACCATTACCACGACCGGCAACAATTCTTACGGCATGACTGCCGCGTGGGGGCAGAGCAATACGGGCGCGTCGGGCAATACGATTATCAATACCGGTACGGTAACGACGTCCGGCAACAACGCACGCGCAGCGTCGTTGCTCGGCGGTGGCGGCACGATCAACAACAGCGGCACGCTCACCACCAACGGCCGCGATGCGCCGGCCGTCTACATGCAGGGCAACAACAACACGCTCATCAACAGCGGCACGGTCCAGACCACGGGCACGGCCACCAGTGGCGGCAGTGTCGATGCGGTCGTGTCGAACACGCTCGGCAGCTCGTTCACCGCCACGATTACGAACCAGGCCGGCGGGCGGATCATCAGCAACAACGGCATCGGCGTGCGCTCGACCAACGGTGCCACGACCATCACCAACGCGGGCCTGATCCAGGGCGGCGGCGGTACCGCCATCCAGGGCGGCAACGGCAATGTGACGCTGATCCTGCAGACGGGCTCGCAGATCATCGGTACCGCCAACGGCGGCGGTGGCACCAACACGGTTACGCTGCAAGGCACAGGCACGGCATCGAACGCGTTCACGAACTTCCAAAGCCTGACGATGGCCGGTACCGACTGGACGTGGGCCGGCACTGGTACGTTCTCGACCGCACTCGTGCAGAGCGGCACGCTGAACCTGACCGGTACGCTGGGCACGACCACGGCATCGGTCGTGGCGACGGTCAACAACGGCGCCACGCTGCAGGCCAACGCATCGAACCTGCCGCTGTCGGTCTCGGACAACGGGCTCGTGCGCTTCCAGCAGGACAGCGCGGGCACCTACGCCGGCACCATCAGCGGCAGCGGTGCCGTCGAGAAAACCGGCGCCGGCACGCTGACGGTCTCCGGCAGCAACGCCTACGCCGGCGGCACGACTATCACGCAGGGCACGCTGTCTGCGGCGGCGGACAGCGCGTTGGGCGCTTCGTCTGGTGCGCTCACGTTCAACGGTGGCACGCTGCAGCTCGGCAGCGCATTCAATCTGGCCTCGGGCCGCGCGGTATCGATTACCGCCCACAACGGCAGTATTGATACGCAAGGCTTTAATTCGACGGTCGTGCAGAACATCACGGGCGCGGGCGCGCTGACCAAGCTCGGTAGCGGCACGCTCACACTTAATGGTGCCAACAGCTATGCCGGCGGCACGAACGTCAACGCGGGCACCGTAATCGTGGGCGACGGCACCAGCGCATCGGCCGCACTGAGTGGCGGTGGCCCCGTGGCGGTGGCCTCCGGCGCAACGCTGGGCGGCTACGGCAGCGTGACGGGCAACGTGACCAGCAGCGGCACGATCGCCGCGGCCGATGCGGTGTCGGGGCTCGCGAGCGGCGCGACCGGCAACTTCCAGATCAACGGCAACCTGACCAACGCCGGCCTGGTGCAGCTTGGCGGCAGCGGCGTCGGCAATACGCTCACGGTGGTCGGCAACTACGTGGGCCAGAACGGTACGATCGGGCTGAACACCTACCTTGGTACTGATGGTTCAGCATCCGACAAGCTGGTCGTAAGCGGCGGCAACGCCAGTGGCACCAGCACGCTGAAGGTGGCGAACGTTGGCGGCCCCGGTGCGCAAACGATGGCGGACGGCATCCAGGTCGTGCAGGCAACCAACGGCGCGACCACCAGCGCGAGTTCGTTCACGCTCTCGGGCGGCACGGTCAATGCCGGCGCGTATTCGTATTACCTGGTGAAGGGCGGCTCGGCAGCGGGTTCGAGCGATAGCTGGTATCTACGCAACACGGTCCCACCGGCACCCACGCCTTCGCCCACACCGACCCCCACGCCTTCGCCCACACCGACCCCCACACCTTCGCCCACACCGACCCCCACCCCCGTCCCGCCGATCACGCCGGCAGATGGCACGCCGACGGCCATCACCGAAGCCATTGCGGATGCCGCACCCGGGACGAATCCGCTCCCCGTGTACCGCGAATCCGTGCCGCTGTATGCGGAAGCCCCGTCCGTCGCACGCCAGCTTGGCCTGCTGCAGATCGACACATTCCACGACCGCCAGGGTGAGCAGGGCTTGCTGACCGAGAACGGCTCGCTGCCCGCATCGTGGGCGCGGGTGTGGGGCGGCAACACCAAGCTGTCGCAGAAAGGCGATGCGAACCCTGCCTTCGACGGCACTGTATGGGGCATGCAAGTCGGGCAAGAGCTGTATGCGGATACCCAATCGGACGGGCATCGCAACCACTACGGCGTGCTGCTCGGCTTCTCGCGTGCCGTGGGCGACGTCAACGGCTTCGCGCTCGCGCATCAGGGCTTGGGCGTCGGCTCGCTGCAAGTCAACGCGTACGACCTCGGCGCTTACTGGACGCATATCGCCCCGAGCGGCTGGTACACCGATGCCATCCTGATGGGTAGCGCCCTGACGGTGCGCGCCAGCGCAAACGACGGCGTGCGCGGTTCTGCCAACGGCAACGCGCTGAGCGGTTCGATTGAGACGGGGCTGCCGATTCCGCTTGCGCAGAACCTGACGCTGGAGCCGCAGGCCCAGCTCGTGTGGCAGTGGACCTCGCTCAACTCCTTCAACGACGGCGCGTCCGACGTGAGCTGGAACCACGGCAACACGTTCCTTGGCCGCGTGGGCGCACGGCTGCAATGGTCGTTCGACGCGAATGGCGTGAACTGGAAGCCGTACCTGCGCCTGAACGTGTTGCGTTCGTTCGGCGCCGATGACAAGACCACCTTCGGTGGCAGCACCACCATCGGCACGCAGATCGGCCAGACGGCAGGGCAGATCGGCGCGGGCCTCGTTGCGCAGGTCACCAAGCGCGCCAGTGCCTATGCCACGATCAGCTATCTGACCAACCTCGGCGGCGAGCATCAACGCACGCTGATGGGTAATGCCGGTGTGCGCTGGGCGTGGTAACTCCGCTTTGACGGTGTTCTGGCATGCAGCCGTTGCCCGCGGCATGCCGGACCCGACGGCCTTTGTGAACAACCCGCTGGCGTGCGTGCAGCGGGTTGTTGCTTTTCGCCTCACGTAAGATGGCGCGCAACGCCTTGCGCCGCCGAAGGATTTCCCCGCCATGCCCAACACCCACTCATCCACCGTGCTCTCGACCATGCGCCGCTTCCGGCGTTCGGCGTTGTTTGGCGGTGGAATTGTCCTGACGGTGATGGCGCTGCTGACGTTCGGCATTGCAGTGGCCTCCATGGTCCACGCGCACATCGAGGCCGAGCGGCGCGAACTGGCCATCGAAGGACAGCGCATGGCGAGCGAAGTCATGAAGGCCGAGATCGTCCTGCGCAGCACGATCTACCTGGCCGAGTTGGTCTGGAACCAGCAGGCCAAGACCGATGCCGACACCGCCGCACGCTTTCGTGCCGACGGCGGCAAGCTGGTGCGCCAGCACGAGAGCGGCCTGCATTCCGTCATCTTTGCGAGTGCCACACCGGACACCACCGCGCCCGATCTCGAACGCTTCATCGCGTTGACGGACAGCGTCTCGCGCACGCTGGCCGCTACCGCCAGCATCCAGGGCTACCGGTTCACCACGTATCTGTACACCCCGTCGCGCGACTTCCTGGCGATGTCGCCGTTCCCGTGGCCGGATCAGGCCAAGCTCGATGCGGCGCTCGCCAACCGGCCGGCGTTCTTTGCGGCGTTGATGCAGGATGCCGAGGGCTCCATCGCCCCGGCCACCACCACGGACGCGCGCAACGGCCTGCACACCGTGCGCTGGCTCGCGCCGTATCGCAACCCGCTGACCGGTGTGCCGTCGATCCGCATGTCGATCTACGGGCTGGACGCCAGCAACACGCCGTTTGCCGTGTTCGTGTGCGAATTGCCGGCCGATGCGGTGCTGGGCCCGCTGTCGACCGACCGGTTTGACGGCACGTTCGTCGTGCTCGGCCGCAATGGCGAACCCATTGCCACCAGCGCCGGGGACAGCCGCCCCGACGTGCTGAGCGCCGTGCGCGAGCTGTCTGCCACGCCGGGCGTGTCCATCCAGCGGGCCAGCAACGGCGTCTTCATGGCCGCCACGCCGCCGGGGCAGGCTGGGGGGCGCGTGGTCTACGCCTTCACCTGGCGCGACGTGTTTGCCGGCGTGTGGCCGCAGATCCGCCTGACGACGATCCTCACCGCCGGCCTGATCGCCGTATTGTGGATCCTGCTGTGGTGGTTCAACCGGCGCGTGTTCGTACCGATGCTCGAACGCTCCGAGCGCGTGGTGGAGACCGAGCACCTGAACCGCATGCTGATCGAGACCGCACCGATCGGCCTCGGTGTCATCGACGCAAAAACCGGCGAGCCGATGCTGCGCAGCCCCGTCATGGCAGACATCGCCGCGCAGACCAAGGTGGATGCGCTATCGCTGTCGGCCAAGCTGACGCAGCGCTATGCCAAGCACGGCGGCACGGGCATGGTGCGCGACGACATTGCGCTCGCCACGGTGGACGGCGGCCAGATCGACCTGGCCGTCAACCTGGTGCCCACGCACTACCGCAACGCCGACGTGCTGGTCACGGCCTTTACCGACATCACCGACAAAAAGCGCACCGAGCAGGCATTGCGTGAAGCCAAGCAGGCGGCCGACAACGCCAACCGTGCCAAGTCCGTCTTCCTTGCCACGATGAGCCACGAGATCCGCACGCCGTTGAATGCGATTCTCGGCAACCTCGAACTCATCCAGCGCACGCCGCTGCCGCCCGCCATGCGTGCGCGGCTGCAGACGGTCACGTCATCGTCCAACGCGCTGCTCGGCATCATCAACGACGTGCTGGATTTTTCGAAGATCGAGGCCGGGCAGCTCTCGACCGAGTCGATTCCGTTTGACCCGGCAGCCGTGGTGCGCGACGTTGCGGCCATCTTCGCGCCCATCGCGCAGGAGAAGGGTTTGCAGTTCGGCTGCATCATCGATGACAACGTCGGGCCCGCCTACGTGGGCGACCCGACGCGCGTGCGCCAGATTGCCTCCAACCTGCTCAGCAACGCCATCAAGTTCACCGACACGGGCGAGGTGCGGATCGAACTGCGCGCAGCCGAAGGCGCCGATGGCAAGCCCGGTATCGCCATCGGCGTGATCGACAGTGGCATCGGCATCAGCGCCGAGCAGCAGGCGCGCCTGTTCGAACCGTTCGTGCAGGCCGATTCCACCATCACGCGCCGCTTTGGCGGCAGCGGCTTGGGCCTTGCGCTGTGCCGCCGGCTGGTGGCGTTGATGGGCGGGACGATCGCGCTGCGCAGCACGCCGGGCGAGGGCAGCGCGTTCGACATCACGCTGCCGTTTGCCGCCGCAGATGTGCCCGTCGAGGTGTCCAATGACGTCGAGCCTGTGGCCAGCCCCGGAAGCACCACAGCCAACGTGCGCGTCCTGGGCGCTGACGACCAGCTCGCCAACCGCGAGCTCATCCGCATGCAGGTCGAAGAACTCGGTTACCGCGTCGACATGGCCGAAAGCGGCGGCGATGCCCTGCGCCGCTTCAACGCGCAGCCCTACGACATCGTTCTGACCGACCTCAACATGCCGGGCATGGATGGCTACGCGCTGGCACGTGCCCTGCGCGCACAGGGCGCGAAGGTGCCGATCATCGCCCTGACTGCGCATGCGGAAGTGGAAGAGCACCGCCGCTGCCTGCAGGAGGGTATCGATGCGGTGCTCGTGAAACCGGTGCTGCTCAAGACGCTCGATGCCACGCTGCGCCGCATGCTGCGGACCAACGTGTCAGCACCCGAGGCAACTCAACCTGCACCGCGCACCGGCATTGCCGAAGGGCGCCTGCCGGACGCCATCCTCGCGGCGCTCACGCGTTCCACGCAGGAGCAGCTTGCCGCGCTGCGCGTGGCGTTGCCTGCTGGCGACCGCCAGGCTGTACTGCGCGACCTGCATGCCATGAAAGGCACGTTTGCGATGATCCATGAACAGGCGGTGTCCGAGGCCTGCGCGGCAATGGAGCAGCAGGCCAAGCAGGGCGATGACTTGGCCGCACTGCAACCCGCGCTCGACCAGCTGGCTGCGCTCGTGCAGGACACCCTGGCGCGCCGCTCGGCAGGGTAGGGCCGTCTCAGGCGCTGTCGGGCGAAGCGGGCGGAACCCCATCGCCCTGCGTCTGCCCCTGTTCCTTCCACGCGTGCATGATCACCCGCCTGCGCTGCGGCGACGCGAACAGGTATTCATTCATCGCGGCCAGGAACTCCACGCGTGCGGGCGCCCCCAGACCCGCAAAGTGGATGAGAATCCGGCGGACGTCCTCTCTCTTGATCGACTTCATGATGTGGTGCCCCCCACAGTGGTAGCGCGCTTGTCTATTGGAATGCCGCGCCGGTGGCCCGACGCGTGGCCGCTACGTTACGAATCGCCCGGCGGCAAATCCATCGGACTCGTCCGGTACTGCGCATCGCCCGCGCGCCCAACGGAGGGCACGAGCCCCGTCTCGATGCCGTAGTGCACCAAGTCCACCTCGCGCTCGATGTTGAGCTTGCGCATGGCCGCGTTCTTCTGCGTGCTGATTGTTTTCTTGCTGCGGTGCAGCCGCGCCGCGATCTCGTTCACGGTCAGCCCCGACACAAACAGCCGCACCACCTCTAGCTCGCGCGACGTCAGCGCGGATGTGCCATGCGCACTGCGGCGGCTCGGCTCTGCGGTGCGCAGGATCTTCTCGATGGCCGGCGACGCATAGCGGCCGTTGGCAAACGCCGCGTGCACCGCCAGCGACAGGTGATTCGTCAGGTCGGACTTGCTCACGATGCAGCGCACTTCGGTCATGAGCGTCTGCAGGATCGCGGGGTTCTCGATCATCGTCAGCACCACGATGCGCACATGCGGATAGCGCTGCTGGATCAGCGAGAACAATGCAATGCCATCGCCATAGTGGCCGTTGGGCATGGCGTAGTCGCAGATGAGCACGTCGATGCGCTGGCGGTTCAGCAGGTCGATCAGCTCGCTGGAGTTGCGCGCCATGCCGTCGACCAGGATCGAGCGGTTGTCGGCAAATTCATGCTTGACGCCGAAGAGGATGGCCGGATGGTCATCGGCCACCGCAACGCGGATGAGAATGGAGTTCATAAGCGGCGGGCGCAGCCGGCAGCAACGGGGTGCCACCGGCCGGAAGGGGGCAGGAGAAGCTGGGACTGTATTGACGCCGGCACGGCACGCAAAGCGGAAGAGTCCGAAAAGGCGACGCGGCAAACAAAAAAAAGGGCCCCGGTTTCCCGGAGCCCTTTCCCTCATGTGCGGCACGTTGTCCCCGTTCGCCCCCCAAGGAAGGAGCGGGATGAACGGAACCGGAAGACGAACAGGTCTGACGTGCGCGCTAGAGCCAACGTGGTGGCTTACCAGTAGAAGCCGCCACCCACCACCGCGCCAACTTCACCGCGGCTGCTGGTGTTCATCGCGCCCTTGACGACCCACTTGCCGTTTTGGGACATGTACGACGCACCGATTGCCGTGCCTTGTTCACCGCCGTACGTGCTGCCCGCGATGGCCATGAACGTCTTGCCCGGCATGGACGACTGCGGCAAACCTGCCACCGCCATTGCGGCCGCCACGCCGCCCATGGCGTCACGGTGGTTGCTGTCGATCTTGTTGTTCAGGCCGCCGATGGCGTTGTTCATCTGACGCACGTTCACTGCATCGGTATCGCGCACGCCATCCGCCACGTTCGACAGGATGCGTTCGTTGCCCGGCGAGCCAAACGACACTTCGTTGTCACGGCTGGTGGTCGAACCTGCGCCGATGGCCACCGAATTGTTGTTCGACGCTTGCGCACCCTGGCCCAGCGCCGTGCTGTTCTCGCCCGAAGCCACTGCGCCGTTGCCCACTGCCGAGCTGCCGCTGCCCGACGCCACCGCACCGTTGCCGATGGCCGAGCTGTTCTTGCCCGAGGCATCCGAACCTGCGCCGACTGCCGTGCTGCCATCACCCTTGCCCGGCGAGGGGACCGAGCCTTCCGGCGTGCCCGTGCCCGGGCCACCGATGGAGCCGTCCGCAATACCCGACTCGATCTTGCCCACGCGGCCATCCAGATCGCCGATCAGGCCGTCGTACTTGGCTTGCATGTCGAACAACTGGCCGCCGTTGACCGCTTGCATGCTGCCCGCGGCGATCAGGCCCGCGCCAACGTTGTTCAGCACCGTGCCGAACATCGGGTCGCCACCGAAGGTGACGGACTTCATGCTCGCATCGTCATAGCGCACGGCCATCAGCGGATCGAGCGGATCGACCAGGTTGTAGCCGATCACCGACTTGAGCTGCCCGACACTCACCGCGTCGTTGTTGCCGATGCCCGCGCCGATACCGCTGAGCACACGCACGCCATCCGTACCCGTAAAGTTCACGGCCGTGCCGCCAGTACCAGCCGCCACCGTCACGTCGCCCGTGGGCGTGGCTTGCCGCACCAGGCCCAATGCGCCGCTGCCCAACTCGCTGCGGATATCGCCGATGGCGGTTTCGTTGCCCGTCACGCGCCCATCCAGGTTGCTGACCACCGCCCCCACGTTATGCACCACCGTCGTGCCGCCGGCGCCATCGCCAACGGTAAAGCTCGGTGCCGAGATCGAGCCATCGACGTTGACGGTCGAACCCGCGCCAATCGCGTCTGCCACGCTGGTCGACACCGCGTGCAGTTGCGCGCCGTTGATGGCCTCGGTGCTGCCGGTGGCCACCGCCCCTGCGGTCACGCCCGTCAGCTTGCGCGTGCCAGCCGTGCCGGTGAAGTCCACTTCCGCGCCGTCCGTATCCTTACCGACGGTCAGCTTCTGGCCTGCGCCGGCTTGCTGCACCAGGCCCACCGTACCGCTGCCCAGTTCGCTGCGGATATCGCCGATGGCGGTTTCGTTGCCCGTCACGCGGTCGTTCAGGTTGGTCACCACGGCGCCCACGTTATGCACGGTGGTCGTGCCACCCATGCCGTCGCCGACAGTGAAGCTCGGTGCCGTGATCGACCCATCCGGATTGACGGTCGAACCCGCACCGATGGCGTCTGCCACGCTGGTCGACACCGCATGCAGTTGCGAGCCGTTGATCGCCTCCGTACTGCCAGCGGCCACTGCGCCCGCAGTCACGCCCGTCAACGTACGCGTTGCGCTGGTGTTGTTGTGGAAGTCCACTTCCGTGCCGTCCGTGTCCTTGCCGACGGTCAGCTTCTGGCCAGCGCCAGCTTGCTGGACGAGGCCGATCGTGCCCGAGCCGAGTTTGCCTTCCAGGTCGCCCACACGGCCATTGGTGGTCGTCAGAGCGCCGTCGAGCTGGCTGAATGCGTCACCGATAGTGGTTGCGGGCGTGCCCGTGCCGTTGGCCAGGTTGTACGTCGGGCCAGTGACTGAGCCGTCCGGGTTGATGGTGGCGCCGCCGCCCAGTGCCGTTACCACCGGGGCGAGCTGCGACACGTTCACTGCATCCGTGGGTGCCGTACCGGCAGCCATGTTGACGACGCGGCGTTGCGTGGTGGCGTTGCCTACCGACACGGTGTTGGCCACCGTCGCGGCCGAGCCCGCGCCCAGTGCCACAGCGTTTGCTGCCGACACGTTGGCGCCATTGCCCAGCGCCACGCTGTTGTTCGCATTGCCGGCAGCCGTGGCGGTGACACGTGCGCCGCCACCGATGGCGATACTGCCATTTGCGTTGTTGGTGATGGCGCCACCGTCGGTATAGCCCAGCACGTTAGCGTCGGTGCCAAATGCCATGCCGCCCGCCGCATTGGCGTCCACGGTGGCGCGAATGCCGAAGGCCGTGCTAGTTGCACCCGTCGCCCGGGAAGCCGAACCAAATGCCATGGCGCCACTGTTGCCGGTGGCACGGGCGTCGTTACCGAAAGCCATCGACGGGCTACCCCCGGCTGCGGAGGTCGATTGCGCGCCGTTACCGATGGCGATGTTGTTTGCATGGCCGCTGACCATCGCGTCGGTGGCGCCCCCAACCTTGACGAGGTTGTTGTCCACCTTGGTCGACAGCGCGGTGTTCATCTGGCCGAGGTTGACGGCATCGGTGTTGGCCGTGCCAGCCGCCAAATTGACGATGCGACGTTGCCCGCCGGCAACGGTGGTGCCGACCGACACGGTATTGGCTTGATCTGCCACCGAGCTGCCGCCCAGCGCGACCGCATTGTTGGCCGTCACGCGGGCGGCGTTGCCCAGTGCCACGCCGTTGTCTGCGCCGCTGGTCGTGGTGGCCGTTACGGTAGCGCCGTTGCCGAGCGCCAAGGCGTTGCGTGCCAGGTTGGTGCCGTTGTTGGAAATCGTAGCGCCCGAGCCCATGGCGGTGCCGTTGGCCTGGTTGACGTTGGCGTTGACGCCGATGGCGGTGCTGTTGGCCTGGCTGACGTTGGCGTTGACGCCGATGGCCACACTATTGGCGCCGGTGTTCACATACGCACGGTTACCAATGGCGACGCTGTTGCCCGTTTCTGCGCGTGCATTCACGCCGGCGGCAAAGGAATCGGAGCCTGTTGCCATCGCACTGGGGCCGATCGCCGTGGCGTGAGAACCTGCCGAGCTGTAGGCGCCCACTGCCACGCCGTAGAAGCCGCCGGTTACGGCGTGGTCACCGACTGCCGTGCCGCCGTAGGTACCCGCTGCACCATTGCCGATGGCCGTGCCGATGAGGGTCGTGCCGCTGGTCCAGGTGGGATTCAAGATGGCGCCGTCGACTGGGGTGCCGTTAGAGGCGGTGGATGCCACGGAGCCGCTCACCTTAATGAAGGTATCGTCCAGAGTTGCCATCGTGCCGATGCTCTCGGTGCCAAAGCCGCTGGTCTTCATCTTGGGTGCTGCGTTGGGGATGACCAGTTCGGTTTTTGCCTCGTCGTTTTCCTCATCGTCAGCGCTGTCCGCTGCAAACGCGGCACCCGGCAGCGCTAGTAGCGCGGCCGCAGCCAGCACCACGGCGCTCTTGCTGCTCTTCTTGCGGCCCTTGGCCAGTTCCGATGCCGCTGCCCACGTGCCGGTAGCGGCGTTAAAGATGGTGCGATAGGTCTTGTTCATGTCCGTTCCTTCGTCCGTGTTGATGTGTTACGGACATGCTAGGGATCGGGTCGCCTCCGCCAAATGAGAAAAATCCTAAAACTTGTGCGAGTGCGCAAGCCAGAATGTCGCACCGGACGGCCATTTGCGGGGCATCAGAAATAAAAAGCCCCCGCACCGGGCGGGGGCCTTTTTACGGCAGTGGTGTGTTACTCAGCCGCTGCTTCTTCCTTCTTCACGGCGCGGCTGCTGAAGCGTACCGACAGCGCCTTGCGAGCCGTGTCCAGCGCTTCACCCTTGCCCGAGACTTTCAGCAGCGCGTAGCCCTCCAGCGACGCGGTCATCAGATCGCTGCCCAGCGCGAGCTGCGAGTCGCGCATCTTTTCGTAGATGCGTTCGATGCGGGTCAGGCGCGTGCGCAGGGTGTCGAAGCCGGTCAGGTCGCGGCGCATTTCCGGCAGGCTGAAGGTGGGCGGCAGCACGTTGGGGTTGGCGGTCAGCACTTCCACCGCCTTGCGGCAGAACGCTTCGGATTTGTCACCCATCTTGGTGAGCGTGTGGCGTTGTTCGGGCGACAGATCAACTAGGCCGGTGAGCCGATCTTCCAGCGTCTTGATGGCGGCGTCGATGGCGGTGAGGTCGGCGGTGCTGGGGGCAAACGTGATGAGGTTCTGTGGCATTGCATTCCTTCGTGAGTGGATCAGACAACGTCGTGCGTGGCGCACGACCGCAGGAGCGTGGCAAGCAATGCATCCAACAACAAGGTCAAACGCGGGGTTGTCGAGAAAATCTGAAAAATCCTATGCGCCCGGCGGTGCGTGGGGAAGGGTGACTCTCCAAGACCCGGCGTTGAGACCCGCAGAGCCAGCATCGGCTCTCAAAGAGCCAGCCGCGAGGCATTGAGAGCCAGCTGGCGGAAAAAATTGCCGGCAGCGTGGGCCTTTGCGAGCCAGCGTCGGCACTTCCGGAGTCGGCGCTGGGTTTTTTAGAGCCGGCGGCGGGTCTCAGCGAGCCGGAGGTCGCTTCCAGGGAGCGGGCATCGGCTCGGAAAGCCTCAGAGGTGGCTCTCAGAGAGCCGGTGCCGAGACTCGGAGCGCCAGCGGTGGGACGCAGGGAGCCGGTGCCGGGCCTTGGCGTGCCAGCGTTGCAGCACGCGACGCGGCGCCTCGCACGGGGAAACGGCCAGTCGCCGCACCGAACTTTAAGAGCAGTCTGATTACGGTCATGCCTGCCTGTTGCAAGAATGTGCGCTCTTCATACGCGCGTGCCTCTGCAACGCAACCGGTCGTCGGCCTGAAGCCGCGCGGCCCGGTTCACGCCCTTGCAGGGGTTGTTGCATGTGGCGGCTTTCGAGGCTGCCGCTGCCCCTTCATCCGTGATTCGAATATGTCTCTCATTCCGTTCGTGCCTGGGTTAAAGCGGCGTGGTCGCCTGGCTCTTCTGGCTGGGCTCTGTCTTTGCGCAGGGTGGTTCTCGGCCCCGGCCGAAGCGTCTCTCACACGTGCCTGTGTGCGTCCCCCGGGCGGTACAACGGCCTACCCGAACCTCGGCACCATCACGGTCAACCTGCCGGCCACCATCAGCGTGCCCGCAACACTTGCCGACGGTGGCACCATCGCGCAGGCAACCGGGGTTTCGGCAGCGGCAGATGGCGTGCGCTATTGCATCGGCACCATCTACGACCCGCTGACGCAGGAGGGACGCATTACAAGGTTCACCACCGCAACCAGTCTCACCAGTGTTTACGCCACCAACGTGACCGGCGTCGGTATTCGGATCGAGGCAACCGGCGGTACGGCCTATCCGATTGCGGCTTTCACGACGGATGCCCGTGGTGCGGGCTACTTCATGAACGGGGGCCGGGTCGCCTCTTACACGGTGACGCTGATCAAGACCGGGCCCGTGCGCGCAGGCACGATCACGTCGGGCGCCATCGGGTCATTCTGGTGGGATCGCGCGCAGGTCTTGCAACTGAGTCTGGGTCGCAACACCGCCATTACGGCCCCGGCGCCGACATGCACCGTTGGCACGACCAGCGTCAATATCCCGCTGGGCGATGTTGCGGCGAGTAGCTTTGCCAACGTTGGTGCGACATCCCCCATCAGCCATCCGGCGAACATCTCGCTCAGTTGCGCGAACAACCCCAGGGTGACAATGACCTTGCAAGGCACGCAAGCCCCTGGTGGCCCAGACACGACGGTGGCTCTGTCCGGCGCAGGCGCTGCGCAAGGGGTGGGCGTGCAGGTGCTCTATAACAGCACGCCGATGGTGGTCAATTCCACTACCCCGACGCTGGTGGATGTTTCTGCAGCCGCTTCCGTGACGGTGCCCATTTCGGCCCGCTACTACCGCACCGGTGCCATTACGGCGGGTAGGGCAAATGCGTCCCCCACGCTGCGCTTTGACTACAACTGACGCAGTCGCGGCGCAAAGCGGAAGCGGACTTGAACTGCGCGGCTCAAGTCTTCTTTACGGTGGGGGCGCTCCACGGAGAAAACATTTCGGAGCAGTCTGATAACGCGTCGTTGCTTTGATCCCGAGAATTGGGCGCGTCGTTTCGGACCTCTCCATTGGCTTTGCCGGCAGCACGGCGGAGCTTTTGCTGAGACGCTTGGGTCATCCATCTCCTCGCCCGGATGCGCTATGTATGCGCCGACCGGTCAGGCCGCTTCCTTCTCGATTCCAGCACTGAGGTAACGCATGTCTCTTCGCCGTTTCATGGCCGCTTGCCTGTTCATTGCGGGGTGTGGGGCCGGCGTAGTTCAGGCCAGTGTGGTCATTGGGAGCACGCGCGTGATCTATCCCGCCAGCGAGAAGGAGGTGACGGTTTCGCTCGCCAACCGGAACACGCAGCCCGTATTGGTGCAAGCGTGGGTGGATACCGGAGACGCGTTGGCGACGCCGGACACGATCAAGATTCCGTTCATCGTCCACCCGCCCATGTTCCGCATGGAGCCTGATCGTGGCCACGCTGTTCGCTTGACGTATACGGGCGACCCGCTGCCCGACAACCGCGAAACCATGTACTGGTTCAACGCGCTGGAGGTGCCGCCCAGGCAGGTGGGTGCGGCTGGTACCAATCACGTCCAGTTTGCGTTGCGCACGCGTATCAAGCTCATCTTCAGGCCGTCAGGTTTGCCGGGCAATGCCGCAGAGGCATTCAAGCAGCTTGGCTGGAAGTGGACGACAGGGGCGGGCGGAAAAGGTGTTGCACTGGCGGTGACCAATCCTTCCGCGTACTACGTCAACTTTGCGGACGTGGGGCTGAAAGTCGACGGCGTACGCAAGCTCGTTGGCAACGGCGGCATGGTTGCGCCGGGCGGCACAACCACGTTTTCGCTCGACCCGCTCAAGCTGGCCGATCGCCCGAGTGGCGACGTCAAGGTGAGCTTTGACGTGATCGACGATTCTGGTGCGTCGAGCGAGCAGGAGGCCGCGTTGGTGCCCCGACCGGCCGCGTGCTCCGTTCATCAACCCGATTGTTTGCACAGCGCACAGCGCAGCAACCCTTAGCCCTAACCGGCACGACTGCCGTGCCTTTTTCTACTCACTGAGTTCCTTATGAAGATCGCGAACCACAAGCGTTGTCTGCCTCAAGCCCTGGCTGCCCTGCTGCTGATTGCCGGTGGTGCTACCGAGGTTTTTGCACAGACCACTACGGTCAACGTGACGGGCAATATCGTTGGCACGTGCGCAGCCGGCGCGGCTAGCCCCGATACACTCAACTTCACGCTCCCCGATACGCAGGCTGCCACCTTGACTGCCGCCGGCCCCGTGACGGCCAGTCGTGCTGCAGTCCAAAGGGTTACGGTTGCGTGCAGTGGCAATCCTGGCGTCAGGATGACCATGTCGATCGCTGGCACATCACCCGTGCCAGCACAGAACGTGGTGCCGAATACAGGCACAGCAACCCAAGTGGGGGTGCAGATTCTCTATGGCGCTGCCGGGGGCGCCACTGCTCCGACAGTGATGCCGATTGGCGGTACGGGCGTTACCTTTGTTGGCGGAGCCCCCGTCGTTATTCCTATTTCGGCGCAGTACTACGTCATGAGTGCCAATCCCAACGCGGGTAGCGTTACGGCCACGGCCACGTTGACGTTCACCCCGAACTGACCGTTTGACGCTCCGGGGCATTTTCCTGGAGCACGGGCATCAAAGAAGAAGGGCTTGCGCCGTAGGGGCTCAAGCCCTTTTTGCATGTTGGCTGATTGCGTTTGCAATACGGACGAATCTCATTGTTCCAAAGGTCAATAAGAAACAAGCTGACGGTGTCACTACGTACCCACTACGTACAGCGAGGCCGGCATGGCCTATGCGCCCCGGCTTCTGCGTTCGCCGGGCAGTCGTAGCGTTCTCCAGACGTCTTTACCGCGATCAGTCCATCCGGCCGAGTCGGCGATGGGCGCAAGCGTGTGCCGCGTGCGGCTCTGTGTGCGACGTCATCGTGGGACGCCAGCCATCACTTGAACCTGCTTTGGAGCTATCAGGAAAGCGCACTCTCTATGTCAAAACTGGATCTCAAATCAAAACGCACCTGGGGCGCGCTAGCCGTCATCGCCCTGACTGCCGGGGCATTGACCACCGCCTTCGCCTGGACGGAGGGCTGGATCGGGTCACGCCTGACCAGCGCACAGTTGTTTTCGGAAACCCCGCAGCCGTTCCCGCCGGGCTTTCGCCGTGCGCATGGCAAGGGCATCTGCATTGCCGGCACGTTTCGGCCGACGGATGCCGCGGCACCGTTGTCGACCGCGCGCGCCTTTACCGAGCCGAACATCCCCGTTGTGGGCCGGCTTGCGATTGCCATGGGTGACCCGCATGGGCCGGACAGCGCTTCCAACGTAGTGAGCATGGCGCTGCTGCTGAAGACCGACGACGGCCAGCAGTGGCGCATGGCCATGAACAACCAGCCGTACTTCCCCACGCACAATGCGCAAGGCTTTACGGTGGATATGCCGAAAGCCATGGCGCCCGACCCCGCCACTGGCAAGCCCGACCCGGCGCGCGTGGCTGCCTTTCTCAAGCAGTATCCCGAAGCGGAAAAGTTCTTGAAATGGGCCGCGCAAGCACCCCAACCCGGCAGCTTTGGCGGGGTGGAGTTCGACGGCATCAATGCGTTCTACCTGGTGGCCGCCGATGGCAAGCGCCAAGCCGTGCGCTGGTCCATGCGGCCGCAAGAGCCGTTCGTGCAACTGAGTCAAGACCAGTTGCAGCACGTGGGCCACGACTACATGTTCGAAGACCTGCGCGCGCGGCTTGCGCAAAAGCCCCTGCACTGGGACATGGTGATGCAACTGGCCGAACCGGGTGACCCGGTCGACGATCCATCCTTGCCTTGGCCGCAGGAGCGCAAACAGATCGTGGCGGGCACGCTGGAGGTGACGCAGGCCGTGGAACAGGCCGAGGGTGCCTGCCGCGATGTCAACTTCGATCCGACGATCGTCCCCACCGGGATTGAGATTTCAGACGACCCAATTCTGCAGGCGCGTTCCGGCGCGTACACCCACTCGTTCAACCGCCGGGAACGCGAGATCGGTTATGGCAAGGCCACCGACGCCGTTGGCAAGCCGGAGGTCCCATCCAAATGAAGACACGCAACCCACGTCATTTCAACGCGCTCGCACGGGGCTTGCACTGGCTGATGGCGGCGATGATTCTGTCCATGCTCTTCATCGGCGCGGGCATGATGACCTCGGTCACGCATCGAACCGAATTGATCGATCTGCATCGGCCGTTGGGCATTGCCATTCTGGTGTTGGCGGTGGTCCGCCTGATCAATCGGCTGCGTCACGCGCCGCCGCCGTTGCCGGCTAGCGTGCCGCCGCTGCAGGCACTGGCCGCCAAGGCGTCGCACGTTGTGCTGTATGCGCTGATGTTGGCGCTGCCGCTGATCGGCTGGGCGCTGCTGTCTGCGGGCGGCTACCCAGTCGTGCTGTTCAAGGGCGTCAACCTTCCGGCGATTCTGCCCGCCAGCCCCGAGCTGTATGCGTGGCTGCGCGATGCGCATGGCTGGTTGGCCCGACTGCTGTTTCTGGTTGTGATCGCCCATCTGTCCGCGGCACTGCTGCACGGGTTGGTCTATCGGGACGGCGTGTTCTCAAGCATGGCCAAGGGCGACGGACATCGCGGGTAAGGCGTTGATCGACGCCTCATGAGGCGCTGAAAAAAAAGAAAAGGGACGGAAAGCGATTTCCGTCCCTTTGTCTTTGATCAGTCGGGCTGGCGGCTATCAGGCTGGCGCAAAGAAGCGCTCGTGCAGCTCTTCCAGCCCCAGCGTGCTGATCACCTCGTTCAGTCGCTCGGTCGGGCGGCGGCGCGGCAGGTTCTTGTACTGCGCGATGATCAACTCGTTCTTCATCGAATGCTCCCAGCCGACCAGCTCCGTCACGCTCACCTGATAGCCGTGGGCCTCAAGCTGGAGGCAGCGCAGCACGTTGGTGACCTGGCTGCCGAATTCACGCGTGTGCAGCGGGTGGCGCCAGATCTCGGTGAGCGCATTGCCGAGCGATTTGCCCTTGTTCTTGCGCAGCACGCCGGCCACCTCTGCCTGGCAGCACGGCACGAGCACGATGTACTGCGCCTTCTTCTCCAGCGCAAAGCGGATCGCATCGTCCGTGGCGGTATTGCAGGCATGCAGCGCGGTCACGATGTCGATGGTGGCGGGCAGCTTGTCTGACGTGATGGAGTCCGCCACCGACAGGTTCAGGAACGACATCCCCTTGAAGCCGAGCCGAGCGGCAAGTTCGGTCGATTTGGTGACCAGCTCTTCGCGCGTTTCAATGCCGTAGATGTGCGAGGTGCCGTCACCGGGTTGTTCCTTGCAGAAGAGGTCGTACAGGATGAAGCCGAGGTACGACTTACCCGCGCCGTGGTCGACCAGCGAGACATGCCCCTTGGCCTGCTGCACGTCGGCCATCAGCGGCTCGATGAACTGGAACAGGTGGTAGACCTGCTTGAGCTTGCGGCGGCTGTCCTGGTTCATCTTGCCGTCGCGCGTCAGGATGTGCAGCTCCTTGAGCAGTTCGATCGACTGGTTGGGGCGGATTTCGTGGGTGTTGTTGGACATCGTCAGGACAGCCTGGCGGCATGCGGCACGGTGTGTGCGGCAGCCATGGGAAAAACGGAGCGAAGGCGTGAGTTTACCGAAAAGCGTGTCCGACGATGGGAAGGGCGCCTGCATGAGCACGATGGGCCGCTTGGTTTGCCCGGGCCAAGCCGGGATGTGACAATAGCGCCCCGCCTGTCTGCTCGTATGTCATCTGTCCACCTTCGCATGTCTGAACCGCAAAACATTCCCCTCGTTGCCGTGATCGGCGCCGGCCCCGCCGGGCTGATGGCTGCTGAAGTGCTGTCCGGCCAGGGCGTGCGCGTGGCGGTGTTCGATGCCATGCCGTCGGCCGGGCGCAAGTTCCTGCTGGCGGGTATCGGCGGGATGAATATCACGCATTCGGAGCCGATCGACGCGTTTCTGGGCCGGTATCGCGCGCGACGCGAGCAGCTTGCGTCGCTCATCGATCGGTTCAATCCCGATGCGCTGCGCGCGTGGATTCACGGCCTGGGCATCGATACGTTTGTCGGCAGCTCGGGCCGCGTGTTTCCGACCGAGATGAAGGCGGCGCCGTTACTGCGGGCGTGGCTGCACCGGCTGCGCGCGGCGGGGGTGCAGTTGCACATGCGCCATCGCTGGGTGGGCTGGGCGGAGCCGTCCGACTACGCGCAGGTGCTGCGCTTTGACACGCTCGACGGCCAGCGGCTTGTGCAGGCCGATGCCGTGGTGCTGGCGATGGGCGGGGGCAGTTGGCCGCGTCTGGGTTCCGATGCGGCATGGGTGCCGCTGCTGGAGGCGCGTGGCGTGCAGGTGCAGCCGCTTCAGCCCGCCAATTGCGGGTTCGATGCGGATTGGAGCGCGTATTTTCAGGAGCGCTATGCGGGGCAGCCGGTCAAGTCGGTGGCGATTGGTTTGCCGTCCGGCGAGGGCGGTGCGTTGCAGTTCCGCCAGGGCGAGTTCGTCGTTACGCAGACGGGCGTGGAAGGCAGCCTCGTCTATGCGTTGTCCGCGCCCATCCGCGATGCGCTGCTGGCCGGCGGTGACACCACGATCTGGTTGGACTTGGCGCCCGGCTGGAGTGCGCAGCGTGTGACCGACGAGCTGATGCGCCCGCGCGGCGCGCGTTCGATGTCGAGCCACCTGCAGAGCAAGCTGAACATCACGGGGGTGAAGCTTGGGCTGCTGCGGGAGTGCCTGTCGAAAGAGGCGTTTGCCGATCTCGCCCAGCTTGCGAAGGCCATCAAAGCGTTGCCGCTGCGCCTCACTCGCGCCAGGCCGATCGACGAAGCCATCAGCAGTGCAGGCGGCGTTGCCTTTGAGGCGTTGAATGCGCAGTTGATGATCGAGCGCCTGCCCGGCGTGTTCTGCGCGGGCGAGATGCTCGATTGGGAGGCGCCGACCGGCGGCTATTTGCTGACCGCATGCTTTGCGAGCGGCGCCGCGGCCGGGCACGGCGTGCTCGATTATCTGGCCGCCCTGGGTCGCTGAATTACTGGCGGGCCTTCAGGCGCCACAACGATGTCACCTCGGCCACGCGCGCCTTGTGGAGCGGGTCAGTGGCGTCGGACGACTTCGGGTGCTTGGGTTTGATGTCGTCGCGGCCGACGACTCGCAGGCCCGCCGCATCGATCATCGCCAGCAGGGCGTCGCGCGTGCGCAGGCCGAGGTGCTCGGCAAAGTCGGACAGGATCAGCCAGCCCTCGCCGTTAGGCTCCAGATGCGCGGCGAGCCCGTCGAGAAAGCCCCGCAGCATGCGGTTGTCCGGATCATAGACGGCGCGCTCGATGGGCGAGCTGGGCCGCGCGGGCAGCCACGGCGGATTGCACACGACCAGCGGCGCACGGCCTTCGGGAAATAGATCGGCTTCGACGATGTCCACCTGGGTTTGCAGGCCGAGGCGTTCGACGTTTTCGCGTGCGCAGGCCAGGGCGCGCTGGTCCTGGTCGGTGCCGATCACGCGCTTTACACTACGTTTGGCCAGCACGGCCGCGAGTACGCCCGTGCCCGTGCCGATATCGAACGCCAGGGCTTTCGATGGCAGCGGCGCGTTCGCCACCAGATCGATGTATTCCCCCCGTATCGGCGAGAACACGCCGTAATGCGGGTGGATGTGTACGCCGCCCAGCGCGGGAATCTCGACGCCTTTCTTGCGCCATTCGTGCGCGCCGATCAGGCCAAGCAGCTCACGCAGCGAGACGACGGAGGCGGCATTGCTCGAGCCGTAGGCCTCAGTGCAGGCGTCGCGCACATCCGGGGCGCGGCGCAGGGGGATGGTGTAGCCGGCATCCAGCGGGATCAGCAGCATGCCGAGCGTGCGCGCGCGCTGCGACTGCGCTTGCCGATGCAGGTTGAACGCGTCGATCGGCGACGTGGCTTCTTTGCGCGGTTTCCGGTCGGTGCGGCGGGACATGGCCTGCAGCAGTTGGCGCGCGTTCTGGAAGTCGCCGCGCCAGAGCAGCGCCGTGCCTTCGCAGGCGAGGCGATAGGCGGCATCGGCAGTGGTGCGGTCATCGGCAATGACCACGCGCTTGGGCGGCGGGTTGCCGGCTTCGGAGCGCCAAAGGGTGGTGTGCGCGGCGCCGGTTTCGGCGTCGGTCCAGGAGAGGGTGGGGAGATCGGTCACGGGAAATCTGGTAAAGCGGGGGAAGGGCGCGGCTGCGGGCGTTGTGGGCGACACGATACCGCCGGTGGTGCAAACACACAATGCGGGCGGGTGGCGCTGCGGTATCGCGGTCTTGCCGGCGCGGCCTGCTAGCATGATTTCCATGCGAAGCGTTCGCGCAATCCGAACCGTTTTTTGCCGCGCTCCGGCGTACCTTGTCCTAATCAATATGCGGTCGCGGCCGAACTCTCGTCCGCACCACAGCCTGAGGTATTCAACGTGAACTCGCCCGACCTGCAGCGCCAGCTTGCCTTCCTCAGAGAAATTGATCGACTGAAAACCGTGATACGAAAGTCACCGCTGATCGACCAGTCGCGGCGCGAGAACAGCGCCGAGCACTCGTGGCATCTCGCCATGTACGCGCTGGTGCTGTCGGAGCACGCGGCTGCGCCGGTTGACGTGCTGCGCGTGGTGAAAATGCTGTTGATCCACGACATCGTGGAGATCGACGCGGGCGATGTCCCGTTTCACGAGCCATCGACGCATGCCGGCCAGGCCGAGCGGGAGCAACTGGCGGCCGAGCGCATCTTTGCCTTGTTGCCGGATGCCCAGGCAGCAGAGTTGCGCAGCTTGTGGTTTGAGTTCGAGGCCGGCGACAGCAACGACGCGCGATTCGCCAAGGCGCTGGACCGCTTCCAGCCCATGGTGCACAACGCCGCCACCGAAGGCGGGACCTGGGTGGAATTCGAGGTCACGGAAGCGCAGGTGATTGCCCGTGGCAAGCCGCCCATCGAACGCGGGGCGCCCACCTTGTGGGAGGCCGCGTCCGAGCTTGTGGAAGGGCATTACCGCCGCTGACTCTTATATAAGATATAAGACATTTGACGTTATAGGGGCATTGCGATTAGAATCGCGCCCAATTGGCGCCCAGAGCAGTCTCGGTTGTCTGGAAGCCCTTCCCCTGAAACGCAATCTCAGCAGGTCCCCCATGCTTGAAAACTATCGTGCTCACGTGGCCGCCCGCGCCGCGCTCGGTATTCCTCCCCTGCCGCTGACGGCTCAGCAAACCGCCGAACTGGTGGAACTGCTGACCAACCCGCCCGCTGGCGAAGAGCAGACCCTGGTCGACCTGATCACCCACCGCGTGCCCGCCGGCGTGGACGAAGCCGCCCGCGTAAAGGCCGGCTTCCTGGCCGCCGTGGCCAAGGGCGAGACTGCCTGCCCGCTGATTTCGCGCGCCCACGCCACCGAACTGCTCGGCACGATGCTGGGCGGCTACAACATCGCCCCGCTGATCGAGCTGCTGTCGGATGCGGAAGTCGGCGCCACCGCTGCCGAAGCGCTGAAGAAAACCCTGCTGATGTTCGACCAGTTCCACGATGTCAAGGAACTCGCCGACAAGGGCAATGCAAATGCCAAGGCCGTGCTGCAGAGCTGGGCCGACGCCGAATGGTTCACGAGCCGCCCGGAAGTGCCGGAAAGCCTGACCATCACCGTCTTCAAGGTGACGGGCGAAACCAACACCGACGACCTGTCGCCGGCGCCGGACGCCACCACCCGCCCGGACATCCCGATGCACGCGCTGGCGATGCTGAAGAACGCACGCCCGGGCATCACGCCGGAAGAAGACGGCAAGCGCGGCCCGGTCAAGTTCATCGAATCGCTGAAGGAAAAGGGCCACTTGGTCGCCTACGTGGGCGACGTGGTCGGCACCGGCTCCTCGCGCAAGTCGGCCACCAACTCGGTGCTGTGGTTCACCGGCGAAGACATCCCGTTCGTCCCGAACAAGCGCTTCGGCGGCGTGTGCCTCGGCGGCAAGATCGCCCCGATCTTCTACAACACGATGGAAGATGCCGGCGCGCTGCCGATCGAGCTCGACGTGTCGCAGATGGAAATGGGCGATGTGGTTGAGCTGCGCCCGTACGAAGGCAAGGCGCTGAAGAACGGCGCGGTGATCGCCGAATTCCAGGTCAAGTCCGACGTGCTGTTTGACGAAGTGCGCGCTGGTGGCCGCATTCCGCTGATCATCGGCCGCGGCTTGACTGCCAAGGCGCGTGAAGCGCTGGGCCTGGCCCCGTCGACGCTGTTCCGCCTGCCGCACCAGCCGGCCAACAGCGGCAAGGGCTTCTCGCTCGCACAGAAGATGGTCGGCCGCGCCTGCGGTCTGCCGGAAGGCCAGGGCGTGCGCCCGGGTACGTACTGCGAACCGAAGATGACCTCGGTCGGCTCGCAGGACACCACGGGCCCGATGACCCGCGACGAACTGAAGGACCTGGCGTGCCTCGGCTTCTCCGCCGACCTCGTAATGCAGTCGTTCTGCCACACCGCCGCGTATCCGAAGCCGGTGGACGTGAAGACGCACCAGACGCTGCCGAACTTCATCAGCACGCGCGGCGGTATCGCGCTGCGCCCGGGCGACGGCGTGATCCACTCGTGGCTGAACCGCATGCTGCTGCCCGACACCGTCGGCACCGGCGGCGATTCGCACACGCGCTTCCCGATCGGCATCAGCTTCCCGGCAGGTTCGGGTCTGGTCGCCTTCGCGGCCGCCACCGGCACGATGCCGCTGGACATGCCGGAATCGGTGCTGGTCCGCTTCAAGGGCAAGATGCAGCCGGGCGTCACGCTGCGTGACCTCGTCAACGCAATCCCGCTGTACGCGATCAAGCAAGGCATGCTGACGGTCGCCAAGCAGGGCAAGAAGAACATCTTCTCGGGCCGCATTCTCGAAATCGAAGGCCTGCCCGATCTGAAGGTCGAGCAAGCGTTCGAGCTGTCGGATGCATCCGCCGAGCGTTCGGCTGCCGGTTGCACGGTGCACCTGAATAAGGAACCGATCATCGAATACCTGAACAGCAACATCACGCTGCTCAAGTGGATGATCGCCGAGGGTTACCAAGACCCGCGCAGCCTGCAACGCCGTATCAAGGCGATGGAAGCGTGGCTGGCCGATCCGCAACTGCTGCAACCGGATGCCGACGCAGACTACGCTGCCGTCATCGAGATCGACCTGGCCGACATCCACGAGCCGATCGTGGCCTGCCCGAACGACCCGGACGACGTGAAGACGCTGTCCGACGTGGCTGGCGCCGTGATCGACGAAGTGTTCATCGGTTCGTGCATGACCAACATCGGCCATTTCCGCGCCGCGTCGAAGCTGCTGGAAGGCAAGCGCGACATTCCGGTCAAGCTGTGGGTTGCGCCGCCGACCAAGATGGACCAGAAGCAACTGACCGAAGAAGGCCACTACGGCGTGTTCGGCACGGCCGGCGCGCGTACCGAAATGCCGGGCTGCTCGCTGTGCATGGGTAACCAGGCACAAGTGCGCGAAGGCGCGACGGTCATGTCGACGTCGACCCGTAACTTCCCGAACCGTCTGGGCAAGAACACGAACGTGTATCTGGGCTCGGCGGAACTGGCGGCGATCTGCTCGCGTCTGGGCAAGATCCCGACCAAGGAAGAGTACATGGCCGACATGGGCGTGCTCACTGCCAACGGCGACAAGATCTACCAGTACATGAACTTCGACCAGATCGAAGACTTCAAGGAAGTGGCCGACACCGTGCAGATGTAAACGTGCTGTCGGGCGACGGCGGGTTGTTGGCACCGTCGTAACTCGATAAGACGCCGCAGGCGAATGCCTGCGGCTTTTTTTTTTTGGTGGGACGTACAGGAGTTGAACCTGCCTGCCTGCAACGGTTAGCCGCTGCCGCTCGACCCATGAGCTACCGTCCCGCCTTCACTATATCGACCCTTGCTGAGCAAACCCGAGTCCGGACATGTCCCTAGCCGGATCGGCCGGTGAAGGCTGGTGGCGCAGGCATCCAGATGTTCTACCCCGTCAGTGTTTCCAAGTGTCGGCGAGAGCCTAATGCGACGTGCCCCAGCATTGCCGCGCAGCATGCCGCGGTCGGATTGAGATGCCATTGATGCCTGTACGTCAGCGGTCTTTATGGCCGCCCGCGGAGCTTGCCTAGGCTGTCGCGTCCCCACGTTGGAAGGGCGTAGCGATCACCTGCGTAAATCCCTTCAAGTTGCCCGGTACCGTGCCGTTTACCGCCACATAACGTGTGCCTGAACGGGGGAAGACGCAATGTCACTGCATTCGCAATTGGAAGTGGATGAACGGACCAATCTGACGAACAACAACCGCTTTGAGCTGTTGCTGTTCCGCCTGGGGGAATCTGCGCGATCCAACCAGCGCGAGATGTTCGGCATCAACGTGTTCAAGGTGCGCGAGATCATGGTCATGCCGCCCGTGACGCACGTGGCGGATGCCGGTGCCCATATCCTGGGTGCGGTCAACGTGCGCGGCCAGATCATCCCCGTGATTGACCTGGCCAGCGTGATCGGCACCAAGAACGGCAATGCAAACATCCTGCTGATTACCGAGTACGCGCGCTCCACGCAAGGCTTTGCGGTGGAAGAGGTGGACGAGATCGTGCGGCTGGAATGGAGCCAGGTCTTCCCGGCCGAAGCGAGCGTGGGCAGCAGCAACATCACGAGCCTCGCGCGCCTGGACGGCAACGCCGACAACTCGCGCCTGGCGCAGGTGATCGACGTCGAGCAGATCCTGGTGGATGTGTTCCCGACCCGCCGCACCGATCTGGCCCCCGACAACGACGAGCGCCCGATCAAGCTGGCGCCGGGCGCCAAGCTGCTGGTGGCGGACGATTCGGGCCTGGCCCGTTCTCTGATCGCCAACGGCCTGGAGGCGATGGGCACGCCGTACGTGATGACCAAGAGCGGCCAGGAAGCGTGGGACACGCTGCAGAACATCGCGCGCGACGCCGCGCGAGAAGGCAAGACCGTGCGCGACAAGATCGCGCTCGTGCTGACCGATCTGGAAATGCCCGAGATGGACGGCTTCACGCTCACGCGCAAAATCAAGACCGAGCCTGCATTCCAGTCGATTCCCGTGGTGATCCACTCGTCGCTGTCGGGCTCGGCCAATGAGGACCATGTGCGCCGCGTGGGTGCCAATGGCTACGTCGCCAAGTTCGAGGCCAACGAACTGGCGCAGGCGATCGCGTCGGCGCTGGGCTGATCGCGCCGCATTCATACCCAGGTTAGGGCGGTGTGCAATGCGCCGCCCGGTTTGACGCGGGCCGGCTTTATTTGCGGGCGTCGCGATCATTGCCGCCCAGTGGGTCGACCACGATCATGGTGCGGTCCAGCACGCCGTTGTCATCGAACAGCGCGTTGAAATGCGCTTGTTGATACCCCGCAACGTACATCCGGTATGACCAGGCTTCCCGCTTCATCAGCGGGTAGTACTGCGTCGGCTCGCGCGGCATGCCGAAGCGCTCGGCCACATCGTGCTTGGTCCACACGCCGGGGCGCGCTTCGTAGATTTCCTTTTCCGTCAGCATCTGCCGGTAGTGGGTGAGCTTGCCCTGCCCGTCAAAATCGGCGGCATACACCTCGTGCCCCAGCGGTTGCCTGGAGTAGATCCAGCGGTGTGTGCCATCGGCCAGCTGATACGTCTCGGTCGGTGCGCCAAAGGTTTCGCGTACGGCACTTTCTGGCTGGCCGATCAACTTTTGCGCGGTCTGCAGGGGGGTGAGCGAGGCACAGGCGCACAGCGCGAGTGCCGTCACGCTGATCCATCGGCTGAGTCGGGCGGGCATGGCGTTCTCCGGGAGGATGCGGGGATTGATCTTCAGGATGGTAAACGCCTTGGCCGCTCGAAATATTCCATCCGTCCAAACTGGCGCCTCGCCGCACAACATTGGTGCGATCAAGCGGGCTTGTTCGCCGACGCTGCGATGACACGGTGCACGAACCGCAGCTTGTCGATCACGGGCGGGGCCAGCGTGAACGGGTAACCGTCGGGCTGCCCGAGGCTGCGATTGAGGCTGTTCAGCACATAGGTGAGCGGAAACCATCGGCTCATCAGGTTGTTGAAGCTGGCTTCTTCCACGGGGGTCTGGTCGGTCAGTTCGGGCTCCAGCGGGTGGTCGGGTAGCAGGGCCAGGCCGTATGACACAGCAGTGTCCAGCGCGTCGACCATGTGCAGGTAGTGCGCCCAGGTTTCGGCCCAGTCTTCCCAGGGGTGCATGGAGGCGTAGGCACTGATGTAGTGCTGCGCCCAGTCTGCGGGTGGCCCATTGTCATAGTGGGCTTGGAGGGCATCGGCATAGCTTGCGCGCTCGTCGCCGAAGCGCAGGCGGAAAGCCGCTTCCCACATGGGTCTGCCGGCAATCAGGCGGTCGAAGAAGTAGTGCCCGGACTCGTGGCGGAAGTGGCCGAGCAGCGTGCGATAGGGCTCGCCCAGTTCAGTGCGCGCCTTCTCGCGTGCGGCGTCATCGGCCTCGGCAATGTTGAGCGTGATGCGGCCATGGTGGTGGCCGGTCATCACGGGGTCGCCCTCTTCCTGGTTTTCCAGAAACGCAAACTCCAACCCTGTCTCGGGGTTTTCCTGCCGTGATTCCAACGGCAAGCCCAGCGTCATGAGCGTATAGAGCAACCGGCGCTTGGCCACCTCCAGCCGGTACCAGTAGAAGCGATTTTCCGGCACCGTCAGGTCGGGGATGGTGGCCGTGAACTGGCAGGCCCGGCACAGTGCGTCGGGCGAATCCGCCGGGATCATCCAGTTGCAGACGTTTTCGACTGCGTAGTTGTGGCATTGGCGGTAGAGCCGGCCTTGCGCATCGGGGTGCAGGCTGCGCCAGAGGTTGCCTCCTGCTTCCGGCGCGGCGTCGACGGGCTCGAAGGCGCTGATCTCGCCCACGTCGGGCAAGTAGCCGAGCAGGGCGTCGCAGCGCTCGCACAAGACGTTTTCAAAGAAGACGAGTTGCTGGCAACGGTTGCAGTGGAACGTTTTCATGGTGATCCCAGGGCCGGGGCTGGCATGTTGGCGCGCGCTCCACCAAGATGGTGGAAGGCGGCGAGGTGCTCAGCAAGCGTTGTACCGCATCGGCCTGTCATACGCACGGCCTTGCACGGCTGGCACGATGGCAGGAGCCCCAAGGAGGGGTGTGCCGCGCAAACGGCATGAACCTTGCTTTGACCGCACGCCGGCACTGCGCCGGCAAGCCATAAGAGCCATTGAGGAGCCCGTGTGTCGATCCGAGTCGCGTTGAATCACGTTACCCACTATCGCTATGACCGGCTCGTCGAGCTGTCGCCCCAGGTGGTTCGCCTGCGGCCGGCGCCGCACTGCCGCACGCCGATCCATTCGTATTCCATGCGGGTGGAACCGGCCGAGCATTTCATCAACTGGCAGCAGGACGCGTTTGCCAATTACCAGGCCCGGCTGGTGTTTCCGAACAAGACGCGCGAGTTCAAGGTGACCATCGACCTGGTTGCCGAGATGGCGGTCTATAACCCGTTCGATTTCTTCCTGACGCCCGAAGCCGAGTCGTTCCCCTTCACCTACGCCGATGACCTGGCTGCCGAGCTGGCGCCCTACCTCGTCAAACGCGAGATGACACCGCGCTTTGCCGCGTTTGTCGCCAGCATTGACCGCACGCCGCGCCGCACGATCGACTTTCTGGTGGGCCTGAACCAGCGCCTGCAGCAGGACATCCGCTACCTGATCCGCATGGAGCCCGGTGTGCAGACGCCGGAAGAGACGCTGTCGCTCGGCTCCGGCTCATGCCGTGACTCGGGCTGGCTGATGGTGCAGACGCTGCGGCAGTTGGGGTTGGCCGCGCGCTTTGTATCCGGTTACCTGCTGCAGCTCACGCCCGACGTGAAAGCCGTCGATGGCCCCAGCGGCACCGAGGTGGACTTCACCGACCTGCATGCCTGGTGCGAGGTCTATCTGCCGGGCGCCGGTTGGATCGGCTTTGACCCGACCTCGGGCCTGCTGGCGGGCGAGGGGCACATCCCCGTGGCCTGCACGCCGGAGCCCGGCAGCGCGGCGCCCATCTCGGGTGCGGTGGACGAGTGCGAGGTGGAGTTCGAGCACACGATGTCGATCACGCGCGTGCTGGAGGCCCCGCGCGTGACCAAGCCCTACACCGAAGCGCACTGGGAAGACGTCGTTCGCATGGGGGCACAGGTGGATGCCGACCTCGAGGCCATGGACGTGCGCCTGACCATGGGCGGCGAGCCAACCTTCGTGGCTGTGAGCGACCGCGATGCCGCCGAGTGGAACACCGACGCCCTTGGCCCTACCAAGCGCAGCTACGCCGTCGGGCTGATGGACAAACTGCGCCAGCGTTACGGCGCCAACGGCTTCCTGCATATCGGGCAGGGCAAGTGGTACCCCGGCGAGCAACTGCCGCGCTGGGCGCTCTCGCTCTACTGGCGCACCGACGGCCAGCCCTGCTGGAGTAATCCAACGCTGTTTGCCGACGAGCGCGAGCCCGGCCGCTACACCTCCGCCGATGCACAGCGCTTTCTGCACCATCTGGCGCGCAAGCTGTCGGTGGACGAACAATGCATCCAGCCCGGCTACGAGGACACGTGGTACTACCTCTGGCGCGAGCGGCGTCTGCCAGTGAACGTCGACCCGTTCGATTCGCGGCTCGACGATGAACTGGAGCGCGTGCGCCTGCGCCGTGTGTTCGACGCCGGCCTGTCTGCCGTGACGGGCTACGTGCTGCCGCTCGCGCGCAATGACGATGCCGCGCTGGCTGGCCCCCGCTGGGTGACGGGCCAGTGGTTCTTCCGCGACGAGCGCATGTATCTGATTCCCGGTGATTCGCCGATGGGCTATCGCCTGCCGCTCGACTCACTGCCGTGGGTCAGCAAGAGCGACTACCCGTATCAGCACGCGCACGATCCGTTTGGCCCGAGCGCGCCGCTGCGCACGGCGACGGAGTTGCGCATGCAATACCAGGGCGACTCTGCCGGCGCTGCAGTGGGAACGAAAGCCGTATCGGCCGCGCTCGGCACCGGCTCGCGGGCCGATGCTCGCCTGCCTGGGCAGAACGAATCCGCCTCGTGGGTCCACCGCACCGCGGTGTGCGTGGAAGCGCGCGACCCCGCCCGCGCCGCCGGCCCCAAGGTCGAGAACGACACCTTCGGCTCCGGCCATAGTCAGCTGCATGTCTTCATGCCGCCGCTGACGGCGCTGGACGACTACCTCGACCTGCTGGCCGCCGTGGAGGCCACCGCCGCCGAACTGCGCGTGCAGATCGTCATCGAGGGCTATCCGCCGCCGCGCGACCCGCGCCTGAAGCTGCTGCAGGTGACCCCCGACCCCGGCGTGATCGAGGTCAACATCCACCCCGCCAGTAACTGGGAGCAGTTGGTCGACCATACGGAATACCTGTACGAATCCGCCCATCAGTCGTACCTGAGCACCGAGAAGTTCATGCTCGACGGGCGCCACACCGGCACCGGCGGCGGCAACCACTTCGTGCTGGGCGGGGCCACGCCGGCCGACAGCCCGTTCCTGCGCCGGCCCGATTTGCTGGCGAGCCTGATTGCGTACTGGCACAACCATCCGTCTCTGTCGTATCTGTTCTCGGGGCTGTTCATCGGCCCGACCAGCCAGGCGCCGCGCGTGGACGAAGCGCGCAACGACCAGGTGTACGAGCTGGAGATCGCGTTTGCCGAGCTGCAGCACCAGCTTGACCGGCTGGGTGCGGCCAATGTCCAGCCCTGGCTGATCGACCGCATCCTGCGCAACATCCTGATCGACGTCACCGGCAACACGCACCGCGCCGAGTTCTGTATCGACAAGCTCTATTCGCCCGACGGCCCCACGGGGCGCCTGGGCCTGCTGGAGCTGCGCGGCTTTGAGATGCCGCCGCACGCGCGCATGAGCCTGGTGCAGCAACTGCTGCTGCGCGCGCTGGTCGCCCGCTTCTGGAAGACGCCGTACACCACGCGCCTCACGCGCTGGGGCACCGAGCTGCACGATCGGTTTTTGCTCGGCACCTTCGCGCAGATGGATTTCGATGATGTGCTCGCCGATCTGCGTGAGGCGGGCTACGCCTTCGAGCGCCATTGGTTTGCGCCGCATTTCTCGTTCCGCTTCCCGCTGGTGGGCGAGCTGCATACGGGCGGGATTTCGCTCACGCTCAGCGGCGCGCTGGAACCCTGGCACGTGATGGGCGAGGAGGGCGCGCAGGGCGGCACGGTGCGCTATGTCGATTCCTCGGTCGAGCGGCTGGAGGTGCGCGTGCTGGGCCTGAACGAGAACCGGCACGTGGTGACCGTCAACGGCATTCCCTTGCCATTGCAACCAACCGGCCGCGTGAGCGAGCAGGTGGCGGGTGTGCGGTTCCGGGCGTGGTCGCAGGCGTCGGCCTTGCACCCCACCATTGGTGTGCACGCGCCGCTGACGTTCGATTTGGCAGACACTTGGACTGGCCGCTCGCTGGGCGGTTGCCAGTATCATGTGGCGCATCCGGGTGGGCGCAATTACCAGACGTTTCCCGTCAACGCTTACGAGGCGGAAAGCCGCCGGCGCGCGCGCTTCTTCACCACCGGGCACACGCCCGGGCCGCTGGAGGTGCGAGCGCCCGAGCGCAGTCTGGAGTTTCCGTTTACGCTGGATTTGCGCCGCTACTAATCTCTTCCAGCCAAGCCGATCTTGTCTTACCAGTCGACCCTGCCGCTTGATCCGCAAGAGCCCGCTGCCGCCCACGCGGATGTGCTGGCCCTCCTTCGCATGCTGCCGGTGCGGGAGGGCCACTGGGATGAACTACACGACGCCACGGGCGCATTGCGTGAACCCTGGCGGCAGTTCTTCGAGCACGTACGCGAGGGCGGCCTAGTCGGGCTGGAGCAGGCCCGTGCCTCCGTCGCCCAGCAGGTGCGCGACAACGACATCAGCTACAACGTCTACGCCGACAAGGGCGAGCCGCGCCCGTGGGCGCTCGACCTGCTGCCTTTCCTCATCGACCCTGCCGACTGGGCCGTGATCGAGCAGGGCGTGATGCAGCGCGCGCGGCTGCTCAACGCCATCGTGGCGGATACCTACGGCCCGCAGTCGTTGCTGGCGCAGGGGCTGATGCCGCCGGCGCTGGTGTTCGGCCATCCGGGCTATCTGCGCGCGGTGCGCGGCTTCACGCCCCCGGGCGGGCAGTACCTGCAGATCGTGGCGGTGGACCTGACCCGTGGGCCCGACGGTAACTGGGTGGTCGTCGGCCATCGCACCGAAGCCCCATCGGGCCTGGGCTATGCGCTGGAGAACCGGTTGATCGTCTCCGGCCTGTTTGCCGATGCCTTTCGCGAGTTGCGCGCGACACGCCTCGCGCCAACGTATTCGCAGTTGATCAGCACACTGGCTGCTGCCGCGCGCACCACGATGTCTGATGACGAGGCGGGAGAATCACCGCACATCGCGCTGCTCACGCCGGGCCCTTTTAGCGAGACGTATTTCGAGCACGCCTTCCTGGCGCGCTATCTGGGCATGACGCTGGTCGAGGGCAAGGACTTGACGGTGCGCGGCGACAAGCTCTATCTGAAGACGTTCAACGGCCTGGAACGCGTGCACGTGGTGCTGCGCCGCCTGGACGACGTCTTCTGCGATCCGGTGGAGCTGCGCGCGGACTCCACCATCGGCGTGCCGGGGCTGCTGCAGGTGATGCGTGCGGGCAATGTGATGGTGTCGAACGTGCCCGGCGCGGGGTTTGTCGAATCGCCGGCCATGCTGGGTTTTTTGCCGGGGATTGCCCAGGCGCTGCTGGGCGAGCCGCTGGCGCTGCCCAGCGTGCCGACATGGTGGTGCGGCGAGGCCCTCGCCCGCGAAGAAGCGCAGGCCAGCCTGTCCGAGGGGCTGCTGCTGCCGACCTGGCCCGGAAACCACCCCGACGGCCCGCCCGGCATGGCGGGTGGGCCGCAGCCCCTGGCCGACTGGCGCGCGCGCATTGATTGCGCGCCGGACACCTTCACCGTCCAGGCGCCGTTGCCGTATTCCTGCACGCCGCGCTACGAGGCCGGCATGCTTGCTGGGCGGCCCTCGGTGCTGCGCGTGTTTGCAATTGCGGACATGGCAGGCGGCTGGCATGTCATGCCCGGCGGATTCACGCGCCTGGCGGCCGATCGACAGGCCTCTGCATCCATGCAGATGGGCGGTAGCAGCGTCGACACCTGGGTGTTGTCGAACCAGCCACAGCCTGCTGCGCCGTTTACGTTGTTGCCCTCGCCGATGCGGCCGGCGGACCTCGCGCGCAAGCACCGCACAGTGTCGAGCCGCGCGGCGGAGAACCTGTTCTGGTCCGGCCGCTATGGCGAGCGCGCGGAAAACGGCGTGCGGCTATGCCGCCTCATCCTCGGCTCGCTAGAGGCCAACGATGCCGACACCATGTTCGGCACGTTGACGGAACTGGCGGCCGAATGCGGGCTGATCTTCAGCGCCGATGTGTTCGCGCGCAGCAGCCCAAGCGCGTTTGAGCGGGCGCTCGTCGCGGGCTTGAGCGAGCAGTCGGGCACCGCGGGCGTGGGTCAATGCCTGGCCGCGCAGGCGCGTGCCTCGGGCGAGGTGCGCGGGCGCCTGTCGAATGATCATTGGAAAACCATCCTTGCCGCGCGCAACGACTTTCGTGACGGGCTGGCCAACCTGAGCGCCGAAGGCGCGCCCGATCGCGTTGCGCTGGTCGACCAGCTCGAATATCTGGCGACGCAACTGTGCGCCATCAGCGGTGCCCAGGGCGACCGCATGACACGTGACGAGGCCTGGCGCCTGTTGTTTGCCGGCCGCCATATCGAGCGCGTGTGGGCCATGACCACGTTCCTGCGCGTGATTGCCGAGCAGGGCAAGCTCGCTACTGCCGAGGGGTTTGATCTGCTGCTGCAGTTGTTCGACAGCACGCTCACGTACCGGTCTTTGTATCCGGGGCGGCAGGAGGTGCCTGCGCTGCTGGACCTGCTCGTGGTCGAATCGACCAACCCACGTGGGTTGTATGGCGTGTATGACCGGCTGCGGACCAAGCTGGCGCAGATCGAGCGCGCCGCTGCGCCGATGCACGCCCAGCGCCGCCACCCCTTTGCCGACCTGATGCCCCCGGTGGAGACGCTCCCATCGCTGGAAGCGCTGTGCGAGACCGATGCCGACGGCCGCTACGCCAACCTCATCCGCCTGTGCGACACGCTGGTGGACTACGTGGCCGCCGCGTCCAACGAGATCAGCGCGCGCTACTTCAGCCACGCCAGCACCCCAACCGCACAGGTGGCTTGATGCAAGCACGCGCCACGCTCCTGACGGTCTCGCACAGCACGGTCTATCACTACGCAACTGCGGTAGAAACGGCGCAGCATCTGGCGACCATCCGCCCGCGTGCCTGCCCGTGGCAAGAGATCGTCGCGCACGATGAGCAGATCGATCCGTCACCCTCGTACCTGACCAGCCGTGTCGACGGCTTTGGCAACGACGTGCTGTATTTCTCGCTTGATGCCCCGCACGACAGCCTGCGCATGACCAGCGAGACCACGGTGCGCTTGCTGCCGCGCTGGAACGACCTGGACCCAGCCGCCACGCCCGCGTGGGAGGTTGTGGCGCAGCGCCTGCGGTATCAGGCCGGCTCCATGTTCTATCCGGAAGCCGAGTTCTGTTTTGCCTCGCCCAACATCGCGCTGACCCCCGAACTGGAGCGCTATGCGCGAGAGAGTTTCGCTGCAGGCACGCCTGTGGTGGCCGGCGCCATCGACCTGATGCATCGCCTGCATGCCGACTTTGAATACGCCCCCACCGCAACCGCTTTCGATACGCCGGCCGCGCAAGCGTTTGAGCTGCGTCGGGGCGTCTGCCAGGACTTTGCCCAGGTGATGATCGGCTGCCTGCGCGCACTGGGATTGCCCGCCCGCTATGTGAGCGGCTATCTGCGGACCGAGCCGCCGGCTGGGCAGCCCCGATTGATCGGGGCCGATGCCTCGCACGCGTGGGTGTCGGTGTTCTGCCCGCAAAGCGGTTGGGTGGATCTTGACCCGACCAACGACGTGCTGGCCGATCTGGACCACGTGACGCTCGCCATCGGACGCGATTACAGCGACGTTTCACTGCTGCGCGGCATGATCCTCGGCGGTGGCGAGCATCAGGTGGACGTGGCGGTCAGCGTAGGGGAAGTCACGGGCCTCTGAGGGGGCCGATTTGGTAGCACAGCAGGGAGCATCATGAAAAACGAAATCTCTTGGCAAGACCTGCCCGACCCGGCCGATGTATCGGGCGTTTTCGCTTTTGCCATGTCGTTCAACGGCTATGAAGAACTGGGCTCGTTTGAAGCCTGCACGAGTGCCGCGCGCGAACGCAGGCGCGCTTCGCTTGCCGACCTGCGCAACGAGCTGTTCTGCGCCGCGCGTGCATCGCGCCATGCCGGTTCAACGGGCTACCTGGGGACGTACGAGGCGTTGCTTCCGCTTTTCCGGCATATGCTGGGTGCGCCTGGCAGGTGAGCGATACAGCGCGGCTGTCATCGTTGCGTTGAAGGCCGAGCACGCAAACGCAGCGGCGCGCACGTGCTCAGATGGTGCGCGCGCATGGCCACGCACATCGACGCAGCCGGGCCTACAGGCCATTTTCCACCATCTCCACCACGCGCAGTGCGATGGCGCCGGTCTGCTCCGGCGGGCGGCTGCGCAAGGGGCCGTCGATGATGAGCAGCGCGAGCCCATGCACCGCAGACCATGCGAGGTATTCGGCACCGGGCCGGCGCTCGGCGGGTAGCACGCCGGCGGCGGTCATGCGATCCAGCGCGAGGCTCAGCAACTGGAACGGGTTCAATCCGCTGTCGCCGGCCTTGGCGGGGTCGGCGTCGTTTTCCACTTCATCGGGCACGGCAAAGGCGGTGCGGAACAGGCCCGTCTCCATTTGCGCAAAACGCAGGTAGCCGACCCCGATGGCACGCAGTGAAGCGCGTGCCCGTGCGTCTTCGGGCCCGGTCGGGTCGATGGCGTTCAGTTCGGCTTCCATCGCGCGCGCCAACGCGGCGAGCGCTTCCGCCCGCACACCCTGCAGCAGATCCAGCCGGTTGGCGAAGTGGCGGTAAGCCGCATTCGGCACGACACCGGCACGGCGCGTGGCCTCGCGCAGCACGATGGCATCCGGCCCGCCTGCGCGCGCCAACTCAATGCCCGCGTCGAGCAGCGCGCGCCGCAGGTCGCCATGGCGATAGGTGGTACGCACCGGCGGCCGGGGTGGTTCCTGGGTCATGCAAACACGCTCCGCAAGCTTGATGTGGACACCGTCCATTATGTCTGCTATCGTTTGTGAACAGTGTCCACAAATCAACCCTAGGCGCTGTTGCGCAAATTTCCAAGACCGGATTGCGGCAAAGTTTTCGGAGGCCGGCATGACGACTGCAACAAACGCCGTGGACGATGAAGCGCAATTGCGTGCGTTGATCGACGCATGGGCCGCCGCCGTCCGCGCCAAGGATATCGACGCCGTCATGCGCAATTACGCACCCGACGTGGTGGTGTTTGATGTGATGCCACCGCTCTTCGTGAAGGGTGTCGAGGCCTACCGCCGCAACTGGCAGGGTTGGTTCGAGGCACTGGAGGGGCCAGCCGATTTCCAGTTCACCGAACTGCACCTCGAGGTGAGTGGCGATCTGGCCTATTGCTTCAGCACGAACCGCCTGAGGGCGCGTTATCGCGATGGCGGCAGGCACGATGCACAAACGCGCGCCACCGTGTGTTTTCGCAAAACCGATGGTCGTTGGCAGGTCGTGCACGAGCACGCCTCGGTGCCGATGCCGGTGCCGGAAACCGCGTGCAACTGACCTGATTGAGGTGCATTCCCCCGACCGCGTGGTGTGATGCGCGGCTTTGCAGTCCCCACTGCGTTCCTATCCCAAGGAGTTGTGATGCAAATTCAACCGTATCTGTTCTTTGAAGGTCATTGTGAAGAAGCGCTGGAGTTTTACAAGAAGACGCTTGGCGCCAAGGTCGACATGCTGATGCACTACAAGGATGCCCCCAAGGATGCGCAACCGACTGCCGAGCAATGCGGCGGCATGGCACCGCCGCTCGACAAGGTGATGCACGCGGCGTTTCGCGTTGGCGAAACCCAGGTGCTGGCATCCGACGGCATGGCTTCGGGCAAGCCCGACTTCAAGGGCTTTGGTTTGTCCGTCAGCGTGGCCGACAAGGCCGCCGCCGAGCAAACGTTCAAGGCGTTGGGTGAGGGTGGCCAGGTCACGATGCCGATGGCCGAGACGTTTTTTGCCGTCGCCTTCGGCATGGTGGTCGACCGATTTGGCGTGACGTGGATGGTGATCGCACCCAAGCCGATGTAAGCGCGCCTGCGCACCACGAACGGCCGCCATGCAGGTGGCCGTTCTTCACTTGGTGCACCTCAACCTCGTTGCACCCATTGCGAATAAGGAGCGTTTCCATGACGCATGGCATCGACGAACGCAAGCGCTGGCTTGCCCTCATCGTGCTCTGCCTGGGCGTGTTGATGATCGTGCTGGACACGACCATCGTGAACGTTGCACTGCCGTCCATCCGGGCGGACCTGGGCTTTACCGAGACCGCGCTGGTGTGGGTGGTCAACGCCTACATGCTGACCTTCGGCGGCTTTCTGCTGCTGGGCGGCCGGCTCGGTGACCTGTTCGGGCATCGCAAGCTGTTTCTGCTGGGCATCACGCTGTTCACGTTGGCGTCGGCCGCGTGCGGGCTGGCAAATTCGCAGGGGGTGCTCATCACGGCGCGTGCCGTGCAAGGGCTGGGTGGGGCGGTGGTGTCGGCGGTGTCGTTGTCGCTCATCATGAATCTGTTTACCTCGCCCGCCGATCGCGCCAAGGCCATGGGCATCTACGGCTTTGTGTGCGCGGGCGGGGGCAGCATTGGAGTGCTGCTCGGCGGCCTGTTGACCAGCGCGCTGAGCTGGCACTGGATTTTCCTGGTCAACCTGCCGATCGGTGTGGCGGTGTATGCGGCGTGCGTGGCGTTGCTGCCGGCGGGCAAGCCGCTGGCCGATCGCGCCAAGCTGGACGTGGCAGGTGCCATTGCAGTGACGGCCTCGTTGATGCTGGCGGTGTACGCCATCGTGCATGGCAACGAAGCTGGCTGGGCATCCACGCAAACGCTTACGCAGCTGGGCATTGCCGTTGCGCTGATGATCGCGTTCCTGGTGATCGAATCGCGCGTGTCGCATCCACTGATGCCACTGCGTATGTTCGCGCTGCGCAATGTGGCCACTGCCAATGTGGTAGGCGTGCTGTGGGCTGCGGCGATGTTCGCGTGGTTCTTCATCTCAGCGCTGTACATGCAGCGCGTGCTGAACTACAGCGCCATGCAGGTGGGGCTGGCCTTCCTGCCGGCCAACATCATCATGGCGGTGTTCTCGCTGGGCTTGTCGGCCAAGCTGGTGATGCGCTTCGGTATTCGGGCGCCGCTGTCGCTCGGGCTGCTGGTGGCGGCCGTTGGGCTGATGCTGTTTGCGCGCGCGCCAGCGGATGGCAGCTTTGCGCTGGACGTGCTGCCCGGCATGCTGCTGCTGGGCCTGGGTGCGGGCGTGGCCTTCAACCCGGTGCTGCTGGCGGCGATGAGCGACGTGGCGCCGGATGAATCCGGCCTTGCGTCGGGCGTGGTCAACACGTCGTTCATGATGGGCGGTGCGCTGGGGCTGGCCATCCTGGCGAGCCTGGCAGCCGCGCGCACGGAGGGGCTGGCCGCAGCCGGCGCCGATGCAACGGCGGCGCTCAACGGCGGTTACCACCTTGCGTTCCTGCTGGGTGCCGTTGCAGCCGTGTTGGCCTCGGCCTTGGCGGGCGTGTTCGTGCGCACCCGCGCGCATGGGGCGGCGTCGGACGAGGCTTCGTCCGCAGCATCCATCTGAGCCCGCAGAGGAAACTCTCCGCGTGCCTCCATCGGAGCGCGCGGTGAAGCTGCGCTTCAGCCCTGTTTATCGCTCAGGCCGTTTTCCAGCATGTCGATCACCATCTCGGCATAGCCCTCATACGAAAGCGGCCCGTCGGGTTTCAGCCAGGTGAACGTCCAGTTCATCATGCCGAACAGCATCATGGTGATGGGCCTGCAGTTGGCATCGTCCACCTTGTGGGGGTAGGCGGCGCCCAGTTGCCGGCCCACGGCAGCCACGACGTCCCGCTCGCGCGCGAGCACGATGTCGCGCTGCTCCGGTGACAGGTATTTCACGTCATTGAGCAAGGCCACGTGCCGCGTGCGCGAGGTGGCGTACTCGGCCAGGAACGTGCGGACCAGCAGATGCAGCGTGGCGCGGGCGGAGAGCCTGGCGTGCCGCGCGTCGCTCTCGGCGCGTTCAACCAGATCCGCCAGCCGCCGCGTGTAGCGGTCGAGCAGATCGAACAAGATGGCTTCCTTGCCTTCATAGTAGTGATACAGGCGCGACTTCGAGCCACCGCATGCAGCGGCGAGCTGGTTCATCGACACGCTCGGGTAGCTGTCGGCCGCAAAGGCTTCGGCGGCGGTGTCGAGCACGCTTTCGCGGCGCAACTCGAATTCGTCTTCGTTCTTGACGCGGGACATGTCTGGGCGGCACATCGATTGGATGCCCGCCATGTTAACCGGGTGGGTTGCCAGGTGTCGATGCAGTTGCGGCGCATCAGGCGATTTCATGCATGGCCATGAAATCCGGTCCTGCGTCAGCAAATGCGTCCTTGGAAGGTGGCGCGCTCGTGCCTGGGCAGGCGCACTTGGTCGTCTAGTCGACTTGACGGAGTGCCTGCCGCGCGGATCCGGACTATAACCACACATGCCCGACCCTCACTTCGGGCAAAGGCGGTGAATGATGGAAGCACGCGGCAACGACAAGGTGTTCGCCGGCTCGATTCCCGAGCTGTATGACACGCTGCTGGTCCCGTTGATCTTTGCGCCCTATGCGGTGGACATGGCTGCCCGGGCCGCACGGGGCACGCCGAAACGCGTACTGGAAGTGGCGGCCGGCACCGGCGCCGTGACGCGCGCGATGGCGCATGCACTCTCAGAAGCCACCGAGATTGTCGCCACCGACTTGAACCCGCCGATGCTCGATCGCGCTGCCGCGGTAGGCACCACCCGGCCCGTGACGTGGCAACAGGCCGATGCGCAGCAGTTGCCGTTTGATGACGGCAGCTTTGACCTCGTGGTCTGCCAGTTTGGCGTGATGTTCTTTCCAGACCGGCCCAAGGCCTTTGCTGAGGCGCGGCGCGTGCTGACACCGGGCGGAACGCTGCTCTTCAGCGTATGGGATCGCATCGAGGACAACGATTTCGCAAACGCCGTCACGCGTGCCCTGGCGAAACGCTTTCCCGAGAACCCGCCGATGTTTCTGGCACGCACGCCGCATGGCCACTACGATCGCGCCGCGCTTCAGGCAGATGCACGCCAGGGCGGTTTTGCCGCAGAACTCGCCTGTGATGTCGTGACAGCACGCAGCCGCGCAGATACGGCGCGCGTGGTGGCCATGGCCTACTGCCAGGGCACCCCAGTGCGAGGCGAGCTGGAGGCTTTGGGCCCCACTGCCTTGGACGATGCCACCGATGCCTGCACAGACGCGTTGGCCGCACAGTTTGGCGCCGGGCCGGTCGATGGAAAGCTTCAGGCGCTGATGTTCAGCGTCACGGCCTGAGATATCGGTAGGTGCTACGCAAAGGTGTCACGGCTTTTGCGTGCCCAGTCGCGTGCGCCAGGCATGCCGCCGGTCGCGCATCCAAGCGATCGTGCGACGGCCCAGCGCAATGGACGGCAGTTCCACATAGCGATGCAGCAGCATGGCCAGCACAAGCGTGAGCGCAAGGTTGACGGCGAACAGCATCAACTGTGTACCGATCCATTGCGGCGACAGCACGCCCACCAGCCGGTGCGTGGCTTCGATCACGCTCGGGTGCGCCAGGTATAACGCGTACGACAGCTCGCCCAGCCAGACAGCGACACGTGGCACGCGCAGTTCACCGCAGTGCTCCATGGCCACCATGCCGATCAGCAGAGCGCCTGCGGGTAGCCCGCGCCAGAACAGGTCGAACTTGGGTGCCGGCCCCACCGCCGACATCACGAAGGTCGCCACGCCCACGGCCAGCAGCACGCGCGCAAACGCGGGTGTCAGGCGCTGGCGATGTGCCGCATACAGCCATGCCAGCCCCGCTCCCAGCAGGAACTCCAGCACCAGCGGATTGGCGGCCATGGCCTGCAGCGGCGTGGCCCAGTCGTACAGCGCTTCCGGGTTGCGCAGCACGATGCCGCTGTGCCAGAACGGCATGATGATCGTTGTGGTGAACAGCGCCAGTGCCACCAGAGCCAGCGCACGCCGGCCGAACAGCGCCAGCCCCAACGCGCACAACGCGTAGAAGAACACCTCGTAGTTGAGTGACCAGCCGACGTACAGCGCCGGATACCCGAAGTAGGGTGCATCCACATTGGCCTGTGGCATGAACGCCAGCGACGAGAGCAGCACGCCCGCCGACACCGGATTGAGCCAGGTGGAGTGCAGCACCGACATGAGCCAGTAGGGCGGTGCCAGCCGAAATGCGCGCTTGACGAGAAATTCGCCGGGCGGCTCCGGCTCTTTTCCCGTGCCCTGGCCCAGAATGGCGACCCACGCGATGATGAAGCCGCTGATGACGAAGAACACATCTACGCCCACATGCCCGCGCTTGATCACATGCGTGGTCAGCCACGGGAGGGCGGGAATGTCGGCATGGGCCAGGGCGAGCCCGGAGTGATACACCACCACGTACAGCGCGGCAAAACCCCGCAGTGCCTGGATGCTCAGAAGGGACGACGAAGAACGGGTCACGCAGCATGGACGACGGCAGCGCGGTCGAGGCTCCGCTGCCGTCCTGTTATCGACAATTCAACTGTTTCAGCAAGCGGTGTGCCGCGTGATCACACCGCCTACGGCTGCTTGGCCGCGAGCTCGGCACGCAGGCGTTCTTCACGCTCGCGGGCCTCCGGCGTGAACTCCGGACCAAAATCTTCCGCTTCAAACACGCGGCGGATCTCCAGACGCACATTGCCGCCGCCATCCAGCGCGGGCCAGCGCTTGACCCATTCGAGGGCTTCCTCCTCCGATTTGACCTGCAGCATGGCGTAGCCGGCAATCAGCCCCTTGGCTTCGGCAAAGGGGCCGTCGATCACCGTCGGCTTGCCGTCCTTGAACTCCACACGTGCGCCGCGCGAACTGGGGTGCAGGCCTTCGCCGCCTAGCAGCACACCTGCGTTGGCGAGCTCTTCCATGTACTTGCCCATGGCGGTGAGCAGTGCCTCGCTGGGCATCACGGAGGCTTCGGTGTCTTGGTCGGCCAGTCGCAGGACCATGAATCGCATGGCGTTTCTCCTTGGGTTCGGTTGGGTAGGGTAGGCGCCGCTAGAGTATTCGCGCCCTGACTTGTACGTCGAATGAAGAGTGGTGGGAATCGGCATGATCGGCAATAAAAAGTGCAACAACGTGCAGGAGTACGGTGGCACACCGGTCTCGTGCGGGAGCTGATGACGCGGCGCACGTCTCCCTACGCGATGACGCGTCCGGGGGGGCCACCGTCTCTTCGCAGCGCCAGCAGCACATGCTTCAGCACCCTTCGGGCCCAGATAGACGGAGGGGGAAACGTAGGCTGAGGGTTTTCACCGATCTGATTGCGCTACATCAAACCTGCGAACGATATTATTATTAACCGACCGGTCGGTCTGCTAATGATTTGAGTCGAATCAAGCACATACGCACCTCGACGTACTAGGAGACGAGATGTCTGAGCCCCTGATCCTGTCCTCGCAGACCGGATCCGTCCGCACCCTCACGCTGAATCGCCCGCAGTCGCTCAACAGCCTGAACAGCGCCATGCTGGGGGCATTGCTCGATGCACTCGGTCACATTGCGGGCGACGCCACCGTGCGTTGCGTCGTGCTGACCGGTGCGGGCCGGGCGTTCTGCGCGGGACAGGATCTTGCCGATCCGCTGGTGGCTCCCGGCAACGCGCCCAAGGATCTTGGCGTCATGATCGAGCGCTTCTATCAACCGCTGGTGCAGCGGATTCGCTCGATGCCGACGCCGGTCGTGGCGGCGGTCAATGGTGTGGCTGCAGGGGCGGGCGCCAATATCGCGCTGAACTGCGACATCGTCATCGCAGCACGCGGCGCGAGCTTCATCCAGGCGTTTTCGAAGATTGGGCTGGCGCCCGATACGGGCGGCACTTGGCTGCTGCCGCGCCTGGTTGGCCGGGCAAATGCACTGGGCCTCACGTTGCTGGGCGACAAGCTCGGCGCTGAAGACGCAGAGCGCATCGGGTTGATCTGGAAGTGCGTTGATGACGCCTCTCTTCTTGATGAAGCGCAGGCGATCGCGCAGCGCCTGGCTGCCATGCCGACCAAGGCGCTTGTCGCCACGCGGTGCGCACTCGACCGTGCCGGGTTGCTGTCAATGGAAGCCGCCCTGGAGGCGGAGACGCAACTGCAGCGTGAACTGGGCTTCGCGCACGACTACAACGAAGGTGTTGCGGCATTCGTTGCCAAGCGCACGCCGGCATTTACCGACCGCTGACATCGCCATGTCCTACCACTTCGATATTCAAACGCCCGTTGCCGTGATCGGCGCGGGCAGCATGGGCGCCGGCATCGCGCAGGTTGCCGCGCAAGCGGGGCACCCGGTGCGCCTGTATGACGCGCAGCAGGGCGCCGCCGACGCCGGCCGCACGCGCATTGCCGCGGACATCGCCGGTGCCGTCAAGCGCGGCCGGATCGCCGCCGAAGATGGCGATGCAATTCTCAACCGCATCCAGGTCGTGGACAGCGTGGGTGACCTGAAGGGATGCCGCCTCGCCGTGGAGGCGATCGTCGAGCGCCTGGACATCAAGCAATCGCTGTTCAAGCAGCTTGAAGCGACGCTTGGACCTGATGCCATCCTCGCGACGAATACCTCGTCGATTTCGGTGACGGCTGTTGCCCAAGCGCTCGAACACCCGGGGCGCGTGGTCGGCTGGCACTTCTTCAACCCGGCCACGCGCATGAAGCTGGTCGAGATCATCGCGGGTGTGCGGACCGAGCCTGAAGTGGTCCGCGCCATGCACGCGCTGTCGGCGGCTTGGGGCAAGACATCGGTGGATGCGCCCAACGCGCCGGGTTTTATCGTGAATCGCGTGGCCCGGCCGCTTTATGCCGAAGGACTGCGCCTGCTGGCCGAGCGCATCGCCGATGCGCCGACCATCGACCGCCTGATGCGCGAAGCCGGCGGGTTTGCGATGGGGCCGTTTGAGCTGATGGACCTCATCGGGGTAGAGGTCAACCTATCCGTGACGGAATCCGTATTCCAGGCGACGGCATACGACCCGCGCTATGCACCGCACCTGATCCAACAGGAGCTTGTGCGATCGGGGCGTTACGGTCGCAAGTCCGGGCATGGCTTCTACGACTACAGCGCGGACGCCGCTGCACCACAGGCACTGCCGGTGCGGCCCGCTGCGAATGCGCCCGTCCTGCGCCATGCGGATGCACTGGGGCTGCTGCAGCCGCTGGTGGCGCGCCTGCAAGGCGCTGGCGTGAAGCTGGCCAACGACGCATCGCTGCCGGCGGACACCTTGGCGATGGGCGACGTTCGACTTGCCGTCACCGATGGCCGTACCGCCACCGAAGTGGCATCCGAAGCGTTCGGCAACACGGTCGTGCTCCTGGACCTGGCGCGTGACTACGCGACGACCAAGGTCATTGGCGCGGCAGCGAGCGAAGGCGCGAACGCGCAACTGGCTGGCCTGGCTGCAGCGCTGGCGCCCGCAGGCATCGAAGTGCTGGCAATGAACGACGTGGCTGGCCTGGTCGTCATGCGCACGGTGTGCTGCCTGGCCAACGAAGCCGCCGACGTGGTGACCTGGAGTGGCGCAAAACCGGCCGATATCGATACGGCCATGCGCCTGGGGACAGCGTATCCGCAGGGGCCGCTGGCGTGGGCCGATGCGATCGGCACCTCGCGCGTCGCGCTCACGCTCGCCAATCTGCTCAAGCATTACGGCGACGTGCGCTATCGCCGCTCGCCAGAACTGTCGAAGAAGCATTTCTCCAAGGGAACGTTCCATGACTGAGCCGCATCCGCAGACGATTGCAGACGAGGTCTGCAAAACCATGTTCGCCAACGACAAGGCAACGCGCGGCCTGGGCATGAAGATCGACGCCGTCGGCCCCGGGCGCGCAACGATGTCGATGACGGTGCAGGAGACCATGCTCAACGGGCACGGCACCTGCCACGGCGGGTTCATCGCCGCACTGGCGGATTCCTCGTTTGCGTTTGCCTGCAACTCGTATAACGAGATGACTGTTGCCTCGGGTTTCAGCATCGACTTCATGGCGCCCGCGTGGCCCGGCGATGTGTTGACGGCGACGTGCGTGGAGGTGTCCCGCGCTGGCCGCACCGGCGTGTACGACACCGAGATCACCAATCAACGGAACGAACGCATTGCCGTGTTTCGCGGCCGTTCCTACACCATTAAAGGAAAGCCGGCGACCGCCGCGCGATAGGAGACCCCCATGGTTATGAGCCGCCCCACAGCCGACGACCTGGACCCGATTGAGCGGGCCAGTCGCGACGAGATCAGCGCGCTGCAACTCGATCGCCTGAAGGCGACACTGCAGCATGCGTATGACAACGTCCCGCACTACCGCAAGGCCTTTGATGACAAGGGTGTGCACCCGAGCGACCTGAAGCAGTTGAGCGATCTGGCGAAGTTTCCGTTTACGACCAAGAAGGACTTGCGCGACAACTATCCGTTCGGACTCTTCGCCGTGCCTCGCGAGAAGGTGGCGCGCATTCACGCTTCGTCTGGCACGACAGGCAAGCCCACGGTGGTCGGCTACACCAAGAACGATATCGACACGTGGGCCAACCTGGTCGCACGCTCGATCCGTGCGGCGGGCGGCCGGGCCGGCGACATGGTGCACATCGCCTACGGCTACGGGCTATTCACCGGCGGGCTCGGTGCGCACTACGGCGCCGAGCGCGCAGGCTGCACGGTGGTACCGATGTCCGGCGGCCAGACCGAGAAGCAGGTCCAGCTGATCCAGGATTTCAAGCCCGACATCATCATGGTCACCCCGAGCTACATGCAGGTGATCATCGAAGAATTCGTGCGCCAGGGGCTGGACCCGGCGGCCAGTTCGCTCAAGGTCGGCATCTTCGGCGCGGAGCCCTGGACCGAGGCCATGCGCCGCGACATCGAGCAGAAGGCCGGCATCAGCGCGGTCGACATCTACGGCCTGTCCGAAGTGATGGGCCCTGGCGTGGCGAGCGAATGCATCGAGACCAAGGACGGCCCCGTCATTTGGGAAGACCACTTCTTCCCCGAAATCATCGACCCGGAAACCGGCGAAGTGCTGCCCGATGGCGAGGAGGGCGAGCTCGTCTTCACGTCGTTGACGAAGGAGGCGCTGCCCATCATCCGCTACCGCACGCGTGACCTGACGCGCCTGCTGCCGCCGACCGCACGTGCGTTCCGGCGCATGGGCAAGATCGTGGGCCGCAGCGACGACATGCTGATCATCCGCGGCGTAAATGTCTTCCCCACGCAGGTGGAAGAGATCGTGCTGCAGCACGCGAAGCTGTCGGGCCAGTACCAGATTTTCGTGAGCCGCGAGGGCTTGCTGGATCAGGTGGAAGTGCGCTGCGAACTGCAGCCGCAGCACGTTGAGATGGGCGGTGACGAGATTCGCGAGATCGCCAACTGGCTCCAGTACCGCATCAAGACGCTGGTGGGCATTTCCACGCGCGTCACGGTGCTTGCACCCGCGTCCATTGAGCGGACGCAGACTGGCAAGGCCCGACGGGTCGTCGATTCCCGCCCGCGCTGAAGCCGCGGTCATTGAACCAACCAAAGAGGAAACGCCATGTACACACAGGCCATGGACACGATGGGCCGAGAGCCGGATGAATCCTTGAAGGCAGTGGCTTCTGCGGACGAGGCAGCGCTCCAGGCGAACTTCGACGCGCACATCGATGCCGGCAACTACGTCGAAGCCAAGGACTGGATGCCGCAGAACTACCGCAAGACGCTGGTGCGTCAGATCAGCCAGCACGCGCATTCCGAGATCGTCGGCATGCTGCCCGAAGGCAACTGGATCACGCGCGCGCCTACGCTCAAGCGCAAGACCATCCTGCTGGCCAAGGTGCAGGACGAGGCCGGGCACGGGCTGTACCTGTATTCGGCTGCGGAAACGCTCGGCACCTCGCGCGATGAAATGCTGGAAGCGCTGCACACGGGCAAGGCGAAGTACAGCTCGATCTTCAACTACCCGACGCTCACGTGGGCTGACATGGGCACGATCGGCTGGCTGGTGGATGGCGCGGCCATCATGAACCAGGTACCGATCTGCCGCTGCTCGTATGCGCCGTATGCGCGCGCCATGATCCGCATCTGCCGTGAAGAGAGCTTTCACCAGCGCCAGGGCTTTGACGCGCTGCTGGTGATGATGCAGCAGGGCACGGATGCACAGAGGGCCATGGTGCAGGACGCCGTCAACCGCTGGTGGTGGCCGTGCCTGATGATGTTCGGCCCGCCCGACGACCAGTCTCCCAACTCGGCACAGTCGATGCGCTGGGGCATCAAGCGCGTCAGCAACGACGAGCTGCGCCAGAAGTTCATCGACGCCACGGTCGAGCAGGCCAAGGTGCTGGGCGTGACGCTGCCGGACCCTGACCTCAAATGGAATGCAGAGCGCGAGCACTACGACCACGGCCCCATCGACTGGGACGAATTCTGGCGTGTCGTGGGCGGCAATGGCCCGTGCAACCGCGAGCGACTGGGCACGCGCGTCAAGGCCTGGGAAGACGGCGCATGGGTGCGCGAGGCCGCCTTGGCTTTCGCCAGCAAGCAATCCGACAAGCAGTCCAACACTCAGCAAGTGGCTTGACCCGACTCGAAGAGGAATCGACATGACAACGCAAAACGAATGGCCGCTGTGGGAAGTCTTTGTGCGGGCCAAGGCCGGTCTGGATCACAAGCACTGCGGCAGCCTGCACGCCGCCGACGCCAAGATGGCGATCCAGCTCGCGCGCGATGTCTACACGCGCCGGCAGGAAGGGACCAGCGTGTGGGTGGTGCGCTCCACCGACATCGTGGCGAGCGACCCGCACACGAAGGACGCGTACTTTGATCCGGCGGAAGACAAGGTGTATCGCCACCCGACCTTCTACACGCTGCCCGAATCCGTCGACCACATGTGAGCGCAGCCATGCAACTTTCCATCCAACCGAGCCGCGCGCCTGCTGTCCACTACCTGCTGCGCCTGGGCGACACCTGCCTGATCTCGGGCCAGCGCCTGGGCGAGTGGTGTGGTCACGCGCCCATCCTTGAAGAAGACATTGCGCTGTCGAATATGGCGCTTGACCTGATCGGCCAGGCCCGCGCACTGCTCACGCATGCAGGCGGCCTCGATGGTCAGCGTCTTGACGAAGACCAGCTCGCCTTTCTGCGTGAAGAGCGCGACTACCTGAACCTCACCATGGCCGAGCTGCCGCGTGGCGACTTTGCCGTCACCGTGCTGCGCAACACCATGCTGGCCGTTTATCTGCGCCTGATGTGGGAGCGGCTGGCCAGCTCTTCCGATGCGGAGCTTGCTGCCATCGCGGGCAAGGCCGTGAAGGAAGCGCGCTACCACGTGCAGCATTCCGCCGATTGGGTGGTGCGGCTCGCGCAGGGCACGGAAGAGTCTCGCTGCCGCCTCATGGCCGCGCTCGACACGCTGTGGCTGTACGCGCCGGAGTTCTTTGAAGACGACGCCGTTGATGAATTTGCCGCCAGCAGCCAGCTGGGCCCGCGTTCGTCCGATCTGAAGGATGCGTGGCACGCGGAGATGGCCGCGGTGTTCGACGAGGCCGGGCTCGCCATGCCGCAGGAGCAGCCGTTCCGCAGCACCGGCAAGCGCGGCGTGCACACCGAGCACATGGGCTACATCCTGGCCGACATGCAGTATCTGCAGCGCGCATACCCTGGGGGCGCATGGTGAACACAGTCTCGCAACCCGAGGTGGCCGAGCGCGTGCAGCGCACGTGGGATGTGCTGTCGGACGTGCTCGACCCGGAAGTGCCCGCGCTGTCGATCCGCGATCTGGGCATCGTGCGCGATGTCTGCGTGGAGGGCGACACCGTCGAGATCGTGTTGACGCCTACCTACTCTGGTTGCCCCGCCACCGAAGTGATTGAGCAAAGCGTGCTCGACGCGATCGGTGCGGCGGGCCTGGGGCCGGCGCGCGTGCGCCTGCAGCGTGCTCCGGCTTGGACCACGGACTGGATCAGCGAAGACGGCCGCCGCAAGTTGCGTGAATACGGTATCGCCCCGCCGGGGCCGGTTTCGGAAGACGGCGCGGTGCGCATCCAGTTCGTGCGCCGGCGCGAGCCCGCGGCCGCCGTGCCATGCCCGCGCTGCGGCAGCCACAAGACGGAGCGTCTGTCGGCATTCGGGTCGACGGCCTGCAAGGCGATGTATCGCTGCCTGTCGTGCCTGGAACCGTTCGAACACTTCAAGCCCATTTGATCGAGGCGAGACTGCCATGAATTTCTCTTTTCACCCGCTGCGTGTACGCGCGATCGAACCGGACACGCAGGATGCCGTGATCGTCTCCTTTGACGTGCCGGCCGACCTGCGCGATGCGTTTGCCTTTACGCAGGGCCAGCATCTGACGCTGCGCACGGAGATCGACGGCCGCGACCTGCGCCGTTCGTACTCGATCTGTTCCGGCGTCGACGATGACGCGTTGCGCATTGGCGTGCGCAAGGTCCACGGCGGCGCATTTTCCAACTGGATCCACGCCAACCTGCACGTGGGCGACACCATCCAGGTGATGGCGCCGCAGGGCCGCTTCTTCGTGCCGCTGGACGCGACGCAGAGCCGCCACTACGTCGGGATTGCCGCCGGCAGCGGCATCACGCCCATCCTGTCGATTCTCAAGACCGTGCTCACGCGCGAGCCGCACAGCACGTTCACGCTCATCTACGGCAATCGGCACTTGCGCTCGACGATGTTCAAGGAAGAGATCGAGGACCTGAAGAACCAGTTCATGTCGCGGCTGGTGCTGCACTACGTGTTCTCGGGCGAGCATACGGATGCCGAGCTGTACCAGGGCCGGATCAATCAGGAAAAGATCGGCGAGTTCCTGCGCACGCTCGTGCCGGCTTCCACCATCGACCACGTGTTCGTCTGCGGCCCCTTTCAGATGAACGACGACGCGGAAGCCGCGCTGCTGGCCGCTGGCGTGCCCGAAGACCGCATCCACATCGAACGCTTTGGCGTGGCCAAACAGGCCGAAGGGCAGGTCGACGCCGTGGTGCATGAAGCGCGCCCCGGCGACGCGGAGGTGGCGCGCATTGTCATCATCCGCGACGGTCTGCACCGGGAGATCGAATTCCGCAAGGACCAGCCTAGCGTGCTCGATTGCGCATCCGCCGCGGGCATGGAAGTGCCGTACTCCTGCACCTCGGGCGTGTGTGGCACCTGCCGCGCCAAGGTGCTTGAAGGCGAGGTCCGCATGGAGCGCAATTTCGCGCTGGACAAGAGCGAGGTCGAAGCCGGCTTCGTGCTCACCTGCCAGGCGCACCCGCTGACAGAGCGCGTTGTCCTTTCGTTTGACGAGCGCTAAACCCTTCATACCAATCATGACCACCACACTTCAAAGCTGGATCGGCGGCCGCTGGATCGGCCAGGAAAGCGCGCAGGTGCTGCGCAGCGCAGTCAACGGCAGGCCCGTAGCGGCCGCGCATGCAGAAGCCATCGATTTTGCCGAGGCGGTTGCCTTTGCACGTGCAGCCAACAAGCCGCTGCTGGCGCTGGATTTCCAGCAGCGCGCGGCGCGCCTCAAGGCGCTGGCGAAATTCCTGATGGAGCACAAGGAATCGCTCTATGCGATTTCCGCACACACCGGCGCCACGCGCACGGACAGCTGGATCGACATCGAAGGCGGCATCGGCACGCTGTTCGCCTACGCCAGCATGGGCAGCAACGAGCTGCCTTCCGGCAACGTGGTGCACGAAGGGCCGGCCATGCCGCTGGGCAAGAAAGGCGGCTTTGCGGGCACGCACATCCTGGTGCCGCGTGCCGGGGTGGCGGTGCACATCAACGCGTTCAACTTCCCGATCTGGGGCCTGCTCGAAAAATTCGCGCCCAGCTTCATCGCGGGCATGCCCTGCATCGGCAAGCCGGCCACCGCCACCAGCTACGTGACGGAGGCCGCGGTTCGCCTAATCGACCAGTCGGGCATCCTGCCGCCGGGCAGCCTGCAACTCGTGATCGGCGGCACGGGCGATTTGCTCGACCGCCTGCGGGAGCAGGACGTGGTGACCTTCACCGGCTCCGCGGACACGGCGGCCAAGCTTCGCGTGCATGCCAACCTCATCCGCCATTCGGTGCCGTTCAACGCCGAGGCCGATTCGCTCAACTGCGCGATCCTGGCGCCGGACGTCACGCCCGACGACGAAGAGTTCGATTTGTTCGTCAAGGAAGTCGCGCGCGAGATGACCGTCAAGGCGGGGCAGAAGTGCACGGCCATCCGTCGCGCCATCGTGCCTCGTCAACACGTGGAGGCTGTTGCCAATGCGCTCAAGGCACGTCTGGCCAAGACGGTGGTCGGTGACCCGTCGCGCGAAGATGTGCGCATGGGCGCGCTGGCCTCGCACGCACAACAGGCTGACGTGGCAGAACGCGTGGCGATGCTGCGCCAGCACGCCGACCTGATCGTCGGTGATGCTGCCGGTTTTGCTCCAGTGGGCGACGGCGTAGCCGATGGCGCTTTCTTTGCGCCCACGCTGCTGCTGTGCCAGAACCCGCTGCAAACGGCTGCCGTGCACGACATCGAAGCCTTTGGCCCGGTCAGTACCCTGATGCCATACGACGATCTGGACGAAGCGCTTGAGCTCGCCACGCGCGGACGCGGCAGCCTGGTGGGCACGCTCGTCACGCGCGACCCGAAGATCGCTGCCAAGGCGGTTCCCGTTGCGGCGGCATGGCACGGCCGTCTTCTGGTGCTCGACCGCGAGGCCGCAGTCGAATCGACCGGCCACGGTTCGCCGCTGCCGGCACTCAAGCATGGCGGGCCGGGGCGTGCGGGCGGGGGCGAGGAGCTGGGTGGCGTTCGCGCCGTGAAGCACTACCTGCAACGTGCCGCCGTGCAAGGCTCGCCGACCATGCTGAGCGCGGTGACGGGCGAGTTCGTACGCGGCGCCCGCGTGAATGAATCGAGTGAGCACCCGTTCCGCCGCTGGTTCGAGGATCTGCAGGTCGGCGATTCGCTGCTCACGCACCGTCGCACCGTCACCGAGGCGGACATCGTTGCCTTCGGCGGCCTGTCGGGCGATTACTTCTACATGCACTTCGACGATATCGCCGCGAAGCAGTCTCAGTTCGGCAAGCGCATCGCGCATGGCTACTTTGTGCTGTCGGCGGCGGCGGGGCTGTTCGTGTCACCCGCGCCGGGGCCAGTGCTGGCCAACTACGGGCTCGATACGCTGCGGTTCACCAAGCCCGTCGGCATTGGCGACACCATCCGCGCGCGGCTCACGTGCAAGCGCAAGGTGGATCGCCAGAAGCGCGATGCCAATGGCGTGGGCCAGGGCGTGGTGGCGTGGGATGTGGAGGTGACCAACCAGGATGGTGAACTGGTGGCGAGCTACGATATCCTCACGCTCGTATCCAAACGGTCGTAGCCACGTGGCGTGAAGCGCGCCCTTTTTTGGGGCGCGCAACGCGCGTCAATCCGGTGAGGTGAGTCATGCGCAGTGATGACATTCTGCGAGCGCAACGCAATCTGCGCAGCAAGCTGCTTGATGACCGCCAAACCTTGCCTTGGCAACCGGCTCGCGATCTTGCCGCGCAATTGCTGCTGTATCTCGACGACCCGAACCAATGTTGGAAGGCGGGTGCCGAGTGGCTGCGCGAGATGGTGGACGCAGATCGCGTTGACGGCGGGTTTGCGCAACCGGGCGAGGCGCTCTATGCGCCGCAGATCGAGGCGCTGCGCTCGGACCGATCCGTCCCTTCCGTGGTTGGCGTACAAATGAACGCGCTGGACCCGGGCGTCGCCGCTGTCTGGGCGAGCGACGACATTGTCGTCTTCAATGACGTCGCGCACGACGGCCGCATGAGCCCGGAAATGCGCGCCCAACTGCGCGGCATCGGCACGCGGACCAAGCTGTCGGTGGCATTGCGCAATGGCAACCGCCCGCTCGGGCTGATGTGCGCCGATTGGATGGAGCCCAAGCACGCATGGACCGCCGCCGTGGGGGCCAACCTCACATTGTTCGCCTGCGGGGTGCTGGGACCCGTGCTTGCAGTGGCCCGGCAATTGGCTGCGGACGATGCGTTGCCCATGCCCACTGCGCCCCACGTGCCGGATTCGGTGCCGGTGCATCCGGCGCTGGCCGGGCTCACCTCCGCAGAGCTGAAGATCGCGCGCATGGTGGCGCGGGGCATGAGCTACAAAGAGATCGCGCGCGAGCTCAATCGCTCGTTCTCCACGGTGGATCACCAGTTGCGTAGCGTGCGCGACAAGCTGGGCGCGCCATCCACGGCCCGTCTGGTGCGGATGCTCGCAGACTTGTTGCCCGCTGCCTGACGGCAAGCACACCACCGCACACCCGACACCCCTCTTGACCAGCTTGCCATCCGCACGGATGGCGCGCCTGGCTGGCCATCTTGCGGCATACGCACTGCCACGGTGCGGCACGCTGCCCCTTCTTCCTTTCCCTCACCTGTCCGCTACGGGCTAACCCTATTGCGAATCTTCGCGATGGAACGGACCGGACTGCCTACCTAGACTTGCTTCGCGACGGTCGGTATGCCCTTCCATTTGCAGCCGTTGGAGGCTGTGAGTACAGGTTGCCTTGAGCGGACCCAAGCGTCCGGCGCGTTGAATTTCCCCTTTCTGGAGACCTGCTTGTGCGTACCTTTGAGAACACCGTGAACGGGCAGTCCGTTGCCAGTGCGCGGACCTTTGAATCCAAGAATCCGGCAACGGGTGAAACGCTCGGCCTGGTGCCGCACTCGACAACCGAACAGGTCGTACAAGCCGTGGCTGCCGCCAAGGCCGCCCAACCCGCCTGGGCCGCACGCCCTGATGCAGAGCGCAAGGCGCTGATGATGGAAGTCGCCCAGGTCATCAAGGCCAATGCCGACTACTTGGCCGAGTGGGTCACGCGCGAACAGGGCAAGCCGCTGGGCGGCGTTGGCCCCGACCAGGTGCCCGGCTCGCGCTTCGAGCTGTGGGGTTGCGAAGTCTGGACGCAGGTGCCGGCCAGCCTCGACATGCCGGCCGAGGTCGTGTTTGAAGACGACACGCGCCGCGACGTGGTGCATCGCAAGCCGTTCGGTGTCATCGCCGCGATTGCACCTTGGAACTGGCCGCTGCTGATCGCGATCTGGCAGGTCATGCCGTCGCTGCGCGCGGGCAACACGGTGGTACTCAAGCCGTCGGAATACACCAGCATCGGCACGTTGGAACTGGTCCGGCTGATTGCGAAGATCCTGCCCCCAGGCGTGCTGAACACCGTCAGCGGCCCCGGCGAAGTGGGCGCGGCGCTGGTCGAGAACCCGGACATCAACAAGATCATGTTCACCGGATCGACGGCCACCGGCGCGCGCATTGCCGCCACGGCCGCACGCAACGTGGTGCCGACCACGATGGAACTCGGCGGCAACGACGCCGCCATCGTGCTGCCCGATGCCGACCCGAAGGCCATCGCCATGGGCCTGTTCTGGGGGGCATTCCTCAACATGGGGCAGACCTGCGCCGCAGCCAAGCGGCTGTACGTGCCGGAGAACCTGCATGACACGGTGGTCGCCGAGTTGAAGGCGCTGGCCGAGGCGATGCCCATGGGCAACGGCATGGAGCCCGGCATTGCCGTCGGGCCCATCCAGAATCGCATGCAGTACGACAAGGTGGTCGCGCTGGTGGAGCAGGCCAAGGCCGGCGGCGCGACCATCGTCTGCGGCGGCCAGGAACCGGGCGGCCCGGGCAACTTCTACCCCATCACGCTGGTGACGGACATCGAAGACGGCGCCAGCCTGGTCGATCAGGAGCAGTTCGGCCCGGTCCTGCCGATCATCAAATACAAGGACGTGGAATCGGCCATCGCCAGTGCTAACCGGCTGGAGGTGGGCCTGGGCGCGTCGGTGTGGTCTTCCGATGTGGAACGTGCCGCAGCCGTGGCCTCGCGCCTCGAGGCCGGCACGGTGTGGATCAACCAGCACGGCATGGTCCACCCGATGGTGCCGTTCGGCGGCGTGAAGCGTTCGGGCTGGGGCGTCGAGTTTGGTGTCGACGGTCTCAAGTCGGTCACGCAGCCGCAAGTGATCAGCGTCAAGAAATAACCCAGAAAACATCAAATCAACAGTGCCGCGCGGGCGATATGCCTTGCCTCAGCGGCCACCGGAGGAACCATCATGGAACACAAGACACGCGTGGCACGGCTGTGCTCGGCGCTTGCCCTGGCCGGCCTGTCATCCGCCATCAGTGCGCCCGCTTTTGCGGACAACGCCGGCATGGACAAATCGGCAAGCGCCGACGGCAAGATCCCGGCCTATGCGGGGCCACAGCCCGCACCGGCCGGCTGGTCCTACGGCAAACTGCGCGGCGACTTCTGGAAGCACAAGGGCGAAAAGCCGCTGTATTCGATCGATGCGGGCAACGTCGACAAATACGCAGACCACCTCACGCCGGGCCAGATCCAGCTGATCAAGCAGAAGAAAGGCTATCGGATGGATGTGTATCCGACCCATCGCGAATGCGGTGCGCCGGATTTCGTGCGCGCCAACACCGAGAAGAACGCCACGCAAGCCAAGCTGGACGCTGCCGGCGAGGCACTGGAGACCGCGAGCCTGCCCGGCATGCCGTTCCCCACCCCCAAGAACGGTGCGGAAGCCATGTGGAACTACCTGGCGCGCTATCGCGGCGTGGGTGCGGAGTGGCAGAAGTCAGTGACGGCGGTTTCGCCGCGCCCGGGCAGCACGGAGTGGATTGCCGCCGAATCCAAGCAGACGCTGTTCTTCCCGTGGGGCAAGAAGGGCACGACCACGCCGCAGCAGGCCGGGATGCTCTACGGCATCTACTTCGGCTACGAAATGCCGGCCGCACTGGCAGGGCAGGGCGTGGCGCAGCGCAACTTCTTCAGCAAGGCGCCCGAGACGTATTACTACTTCACGGGCCAGCGCCGTGTGCGCCGCATGCCGTCGTATGCGTATGACGCCCCGCAGATCGGCTTTGAGAACCAGTACACGCTGGATGAGCCGTGGGTCTTCAACGGTCTGCTCGACCGCTTCACCTGGAAGCTGGTCGGCAAGAAGGAGGTCTATATCCCGTACAACAGCTTCGGGATGTTCAACTTCAAGGCCAAGTTCGACGACATCTACAAGCTTGATGGCGTGAACGCCGATGCGCGCCGGTATGAACTGCACCGCGTCAACGTGGTGGAGGCGACCGTCAAATCGGGCGTGCGCCACGTGGCATCCAAGAAGGTGTTCTACATCGACGAGGACAGCGGCCTGATCGTGGCCGGCGAAGACTACGATGCCCAGGGCAAGCTGTGGAAGGTCAAGGAGGCGTATCCGATTCCGGTGTACGAGCTGCACGGCGCCTGCGATGTGGAGCCGTTCGTCCAATATGACCTGGCCAACGGCCGCTATGTGACCGACCAGTCGACCATCGGCACCAACACCGACATCCGCTGGTACGAAGACACCACCGATCCCCGTTTCAAGGACGACTTCTACTCGTCCGAATCGCTGCGCAGCGTCAGCGAACGCTGATAGTCATCTAGCCATCTCGGCAATTTCCGGGCGCCCCGGCGCGCCCGGCTTCCAATCAAAAGGCGGGGACGCTCAATGAACAGATTGACGGCGCGGCGCGCGATTGCATTCGCGGCGCTCATCGCGTGCGGCAGTGCGCACGCAGTTGAATTTTCGCTGTCCGATGACAGCATCAAGGGCTCGTGGGTCACCAACCTGACGGCGGGCGGCGGGGTTCGCACCAAGAGCCCGAGCTGCTCGCTCACGGGTGACCCGAACCGGTACGGCTGCGGTGCATCGGCCAATGTCGACCAGTGGGGCTTCGGCGACATGGGCGACCTGAACTACCGCAAAGGTCAGGCGTTTTCCACCTATGTCAGCGCGACGAGCGAGCTGCTGCTCTCGATGCCGAGCCAGGGCCTGAAGTTTCTGGCACGCGGCACCGCGTACTACGATTTCCTGGCCGCCAGCACCGCGCGCACGCCGCTGTCGAGCGATGCGAAGGCGCAGATTGCGCAGAACGCCCAGCTGCTCGATTTCTGGGGCGAGAAGGACTTCCACATCGGCGATCAATCGGCGCACGTCCGCCTGGGCAACCAGGTCATCAACTGGGGTGAGAGCTACTTCGCATCGGGCGGTATCAACGCGACCAACTCGGTCGATATCCAGAAGCTGTTGATCCCGGGCACGCAGCTCAAGCAGGCGCTGCTGCCGGCGCCAATGGTGAGCTTTGCCACCGGCATCGCACCGGGGCTGAGCACCGAGGCGTACTACCAGTTCCAGTGGAACGGCAACCGCTATCCGGCGGTCGGCAGCTACTGGTCGGTGACGAACAACTTCGGGCGGGGCGCGGTACCAACCACGCTCAACAGCAACAACCCGAACGTGGGTGGCGTGGATGCCGGCACCATCGCCGGGCCGAACAGCCACGATTCGAACACCCTTGCTTCGGTCAACAACGGCCTGGTCAATGGTGCGTATGCGGGGCCGCCGTATAACTCATTCGGCGTGCCGATCTCGGTCGCGCTGCCGACGAACACGAAGCCGCAGTTTGGCGTGAAGTTCAACTACAAGCCGCAGTCGGTCGATGTGAACCTCGGCTTCTACTACGAGAACTACACCGACAAGGCGCCCGTGCTGTCGACGCTGGCCGATGGCACCAACCGCTGGCAGTACCTGCAAAACCGCCAGCTGTATGGCGTCAGCGCCAACTTCTCGGTGGGCGACTGGGCGATTGGTACGGAGCTGTCTTACCGCCCGCGTGATGCCGTGTCGCTGTCGAGCTGCTATGGCGCGGGTGGTCCGCTGGACCTCATCACGAATGGCACGTCCGGGTTCCAGTGCAACCAGTGGGTTGATCGCAAGAAGTTCCAGTACGACATCAACGGACAGCTCAACCTCACGCAGAGCGACTACCCGTGGCTGAAGCTGATCAAGGCCGACGTGGCGGTGTTGACGGCGGAACTGACCTGGATCTACTACCCGGGCCTGCCATCGAACGGCACCATCACGCGGAACATGAACGGCACCGCCGTGACGCAGGCACCGGCGTCGGGGTACTTCGCGTGGCTGAACAACAACTCCGGCCTCGGGTATCCGATTGCAGAGTCCAAGGGCACGGCCAGCTCGATGGGAGCCACCATCGACTTCAATTGGACGTATGACGGCACGGTGATTCCGGGCTGGCAGGTCACGCCTGGCATTACCTACACGCAGTCGCTCTATGGGTACACGCCCACGCTGACGGGCAACTACGCGCAGGGAGCGAAGTCGGCCAACCTGTACGTGCTGTTCAACCAGAACCCGGCGAAATGGCAGCTGGGGCTGAACTACACCATGTTCTGGGGTGGCCACGAGACGGTCGGTCAGCCGTTCTCCGACCGCAACTTCATCGGCTTCTTTGCCACGCGCAATTTCTGACCCTAGGCACACGACGGAAGCACGCGCCCGGCAACGTGCAGGGCGCGTGCGATTGGATGAATGGCAAGCAGATAGGGGTATGACGTGCTGAGCCGATTGGTTGAAAAGCTTGAAGCCTTGTTCTTCGGGCATCGTGTGGTCACGCTGTCCGTGATTGCGCTGTTCACGGCCGTGATGGCCTTTTTCGCGCTGCAATTGCGCATGGATGCGGGGTTCGAGAAGCAGATCCCGATCGGCAACGAGTACGTCCAGACCTTCCAGAAATACCGCGATGCGCTGTTCGGTGCCAACCGGATCACGGTGGTCGTCAAGGCGCGCAAAGGCACGATCTGGACGCGCGAAGGGCTGGAGCGCCTGTACCAGGTGACCCAGGCAGTGAGCTACCTGCCCAACGTGGACCGTGGTGGCGTGCAGTCGCTCTGGACGCCGAACGCATTCGTCAACCAGATCACCGAGGATGGCTTTCGCGCTGATCCGATCATCGACGGCACGATCACGCCCGAGGCGCTAACGAGCAAGAACATCGAGTCCATCCAGCAGGCAACGGCGGCGGGTGGCTATGTGGGCGTGCTGGTCTCACGCGACCAGACCAGCGCGATGGTGACCGCCGAACTCAACGAGCGCGACGCCAACGGCAGTGCACTCGACTATGTGGCGTTCAACCGCATCCTGGAAGACAAGCTGCGCAAGCCCTATGAGGACGCGGATTTCCAGGTGCAGATCATCGGCTTTGCCAAGCAGATCGGCGACATTGCGGACGGTGCCTCCGGGGTGCTGATCTTCTGCGTGCTGGCGCTGCTGCTGACCGCCGGTGCGGTGTACTGGTACAGCCAGTCGGTTCGCTTCACAATCCTCCCGATCGTGTGTTCGCTCACCTCGCTGGTGTGGCAGTTCGGCACGCTGCGCCTGCTCGGCTTCGGGCTGGACCCGCTGGCCGTGCTGGTGCCATTCCTGGTGTTTGCCATTGGCGTTTCGCACGGCATTCAGCAGATCAACTACATCGTGCGCGAGCTGTCGCATGGTCGCAGTTCGGAAGAGGCCGCGCGGCATAGCTTCAGCGGCCTGCTGATTCCGGGCACGCTCGCGCTGGTGACGGCGTTCGTCTCCTTCATCACGCTGCTGCTGATTCCCATCCCGATGGTGCGGGAGCTAGCGATCACCGCGTCACTGGGCGTTGGCTACAAGATCATCACCAACCTGGTGATGCTGCCGGTGGTGGCATCGTGCATGCACTTTACCAAGGCGTATGCAGACAGCGCGCTGGTCGCCCGCGAGCGCCGCGCACGCTGGCTGAAGACACTGGCACGCGTTGCTGAGCCCCGCAATGCCGTGCTTACGCTTGCAGTGACGGCTGTGGTGTTCGGGGTGGCAGCGTGGCAGAGCCGCGACCGCGTGGTCGGCACCCTGCAGCCGGGTGCGCCTGAACTGCGTGCGGACTCCCGCTTCAACCAGGACGCCGTGTCGATTGCCCGCAGCTACGACATTGGCCTGGACTGGCTGACCGTCGTGTTCGAAGCCCCCAAGTCAGACGACTGCACCGACCCGCGCATCGGCGGCTTTGAAGACGGCTTTGCCGCATCGATGAAGCATGTGCCGGGCGTGGTCTCCATCAGCTCGTACTCGCAGATGCTGCGCACGTATAGCGAGGGCTACAACGAAGGCAACCCGAAGATGTCGGTCATCCCGATCGACCCGGTCAACTATGCCGCGCTGAGCGCTGAGATCAACCGCGTGCGCGGGTACATGACGAAGGACTGCAAGATGACCGCTGTCCACCTGTTCCTGACCGACCACAAGGCGTCCACCATCAACGGCGTGATCGATGCGGTCAAGGCTTACGGTGCGGTCAATCATCTGGATGGCCTGAAGATCCGCCTCGCGGCAGGCAATGCCGGCGTGCTGGCCGCCACCAACGACGAAGTGGCGCGCAGCGAGCTGCCGATGATGCTGTACGTGTATGCCGCGATCATCATTCTGGTGCTGCTGGCCTATCGCGATTTCCGCGCGGTGATTGCTTGCTGCCTGCCGCTGACGGTGGCCACGTTCATTGGCTACTGGTTCATGAAGGAGCTGGAGATCGGCCTGACCGTGGCAACGCTGCCAGTGATGGTGCTGGCCGTGGGTATCGGCGTTGACTACGCGTTCTACATCTACAACCGGCTGCAACTGCATCTGGCGAATGACGTGCCCATCGTCAAGGCGGTCGAGCAATCGATCCTGGAAGTGGGCGTGGCCACCATCTTCACGGCGATCACGCTGGCGGTGGGCGTGGCAACGTGGAGTTTTTCCGCGCTCAAGTTCCAGGCCGACATGGGCAAGCTGCTGGCGTTCATGTTTGTGGTGAACCTGGTGATGGCCATGACGGCGTTGCCGGCACTGGCGGTTCTGCTTGCACGGGTATTCCCCCGCAGCAAGGCCGTCAAGAGCTCCAGCCTGTTCAGCCACTAAGCGAGGGATCACGATGAAAGCCAATACGTTGAAGACGGCCATTCGCCTGATTCCCGTTGTTGCCGCCCTGCAACTGGCGCATGTCGCCGGCGCGCAGGAGCAGGCCAGCGCCGTCCCGGGCACGCTAGCCCTGAAGCTGAATGCCGCCAAGGTGCGTGCCGATGCCACGCAGAACATGATGCTCGGCGCCGCGCTGGCCGGCTCGCGCATCGTGGCGGTGGGCGAGCACGGTGTGGTCCTGCTGTCTGACGACAATGGCGCGCATTTCCGCCAGGCCAAAGGCGTGCCGTCGGATTCGACGTTGACGTCTGTCACCTTTGTCGATGCCAAGCACGGCTGGGCGGCGGGGCACTGGGGCGTCATCCTCAAGACCGACGATGGCGGAGAGACGTGGGCCTTGCAGCGCTCCGATACCACGGTTGATCAGCCGGTGTTCTCCATCGCCTTCCGGGATGCACAGCACGGCTGGGCCGTCGGCCTGTGGTCATTACTGTTGAGCACCGACGACGGCGGGCATACGTGGAAACGCCAGACGCTTGATGCGGGCAAGGGTACGGGAGCCGGCAAAAGTGGCCTGAACCTGTATGCCGTGTTCATGGGGGCGCAGCAGGATCTCTACATTGCCGGTGAACAGGGCACCGTGTTCAAGTCGGCCGACAACGGCGGGTCGTGGCAGGCAACGCAGACCGGCTACAAGGGCACGTTGTGGAGTGGCACGGTTTCGGCAGATCGTGTGCTCTACGTGGGTGGCTTGCGCGGCAACCTGTTTGCCAGCCACGACGGTGGTGCGACATGGCAGTCGATGCCCTCCGGCGCGGGCGATTCCATCACCGACTTGAAGTCGACGCCGCAGGGCGTGGTGGGCGTCGCGCTCGACGGCAGCGTCACGCAACTCAAAGCGGGGCAGTCGGGTTTCGTGGCACGCCGGTTGCCAGGGCATGACGTGCTGACGGCGCTGGTGGTCGCTCCCAACGGCTCGACCGTCCTGTTCTCCAAGGACGGCGTGGTCGCCAGATAAGGCGCTCGCTGCCGCAGACACAGGCAACTTCTCCCTCTAGTGCATCGCACGCGGTCTGGCGCGGGGGAAGACGCGTCCCGGCATTGTCCACCGCACGACTGCTTTCGACAGACCACTCGCACGCCAACTCAGGCCGGAGCGCTGAACGATGGAACATCAATACGGGCAGGTTGTCTCCGGGTTGCCGGAAGCAGCGGTGGCCACTCAACAGGAAGGCGACGGAAGCGTCCCCCGAACCGGTTTGAAATGGGTGAACGTGGCGGGGTTGGGCGTTGCCTTTGCGGTGTCCGGCAACTTCTCCGGCTGGAACATGGGGCTGGGCATCGGCGGCTGGGGCGGTATGCTCCTGGCTGCGCTGCTGATGGCGTGTTTCTACCTGTGCCTCGTGCAGTGCGTTGCCGAACTGGCGGCGGCTTGCCCCGTTGAAGCCGACGGCATGGATTCGTTCGCCGCCATCGGGCTCGGCAACGGTGGCCGCTTCTTTGCCGGTATCTCGATTGCCATGGCGGTCAGCATGTGCGTGGGCGTGGGGGCGTCGTTCATCCAGGCGTATTGCCTGTCCGTATTCGGCGTCGGCGGCTCGCTGTTCAAGATCGCGCTGATTGCAGCGTTCGTGCTGTTCCAGTTGCGCGGCGCGCGGGAGGCCGTCTTCCTGACCACGGTGGGCGGCTTTTTTTCGGTGGCGGTGCTGGTGTTCTTCTGTGCCGCCATGGTGCCGGGTTTCTCCTTGGCGGCGCTGTACTCCCATCACGATGGCGTGGCCACCCTGTTGCCCAATGGGATACGCGGGGCGCTTGAGTGCATCCCCTATGCGCTCTTCATGTTTCTTGGCGTGGAGCAGGCCGCCAACGCGGCGGGCGACATGCACGAGCCGTCAAAGCACCTGCCGAAAGCCATCTTTGCAGCGGTGGGGACGGTGGTAACGATCGGCATCTCGGTGCTCATTTTTGCTGCGGGCGGGGGTGTTGAGCGTGTGGCAGCGGCCGACGGCAATCCGCTGTTCGTTGCGGTGGCCGGTGCAAAGTTTGCCGGTGCTACGGGCGGGATCGAAACGGCGGTGGGCATCGGTTCCATCGTCTCGCTGCTGTCGACCGCCTTTTCGCTGGTCTATGCGGCATCGCGCCAGTTTTTCTCCCTGGCCAAAGGCGGTTTCCTGCATGGTGGCCTTGCCCGGTTGAACAAACGCGACGTGCCATCCAATGCACTGTGGCTGGTGGCGGCGCTGGCGGTGTTGGGCGCGCAGATGGATGCCGACACGGTGCTGGTGTGCTTCATCTTCTGCCTGAACATCTGCAACCTGCTCGTCCTGCTGTCCTTCCTTCGGGCGCGTGCCGCCCAACCCGGTCTTGCCCGGCCGTATCGGGCTATCGGTGGCCGCGTCTCCGCAGGCATCGCCGGGGTGCTGGCGCTTGCCGTCATGGCTGCCTGCGTGCAATTGCAGCCCGCCGCCCTTGAATACGTCGCGCTCGGCTACGGGCTGTGCGCCGTTTATTACCTTGTCCGCCGTCCACGCCTGCGCAGTGCCCAATAGCCGCCAGTGTGGTGTACGGCGCTCTTGCTTTTCGATTGCTGGAGATGCATCCGTATGAGTGAAGACCTGCTGAACCGCCGCTACCGTCTGGTCGGCAAGGGCGCGCCGCTCTTTTATGAAAAGCCGCTGCATGTGGTGCGCGGGGAGGGCGTGCTGCTGTTCGATGCCGATGGCAATGAATACCTCGATGCGTACAACAACGTGCCCGTGGTGGGCCACTGCAATCCCAGGGTTGTGGAGGCGCTCACGCGCCAGGCCGGATTGCTCAATGTGCATACGCGCTATCTGCACGAGAACCTGCTCGACTATACGGAGCGGCTTACGGCCACGTTCAGCGCGCCGCTCGACATGGCCATCCTCACCTGCACCGGCAGCGAGGCAAACGACGTGGCGCTGCGCATGGTGCGCGAGCTGACCGGCAAGCGGGGCATCATCTGCTCCAACAGCACGTACCACGGCAACACCACGGCGGTCGATGAACTTTCGACGATGTTCCGTGGCGGGAAATCCGAGTCGCCGAATGTGCGTGCCATTCCGTTCCCCGAAACCTACCGCCCGCTGAACGGCCTGACGGGCGAGGCGCTTGCCGATGCCTACGTCAACGAGGTCCAGGCTGCCATCCGGGCCTTTGAAGAGAGCGGCACCGGTTTCGCCGGCATGCTGGTCTGCCCGATCTTTGCCAACGAAGGGCTGCCCGATGTGCCTGCCGGCGTCATGCCGCGCATCGCCCGCATCGTGCGTGAGGCTGGCGGCATGCTGATCTTCGACGAGGTGCAGGCGGGCTTCGGCCGCACGGGCTACATGTGGGGCCATCAGATGATTGGCGTGGAGCCCGACATCGTGACGATGGGCAAGCCCATGGGCAATGGCCATCCCATTGCGGGGCTGGTCTCCAGCGCGGACATCATCAACGCGTTCCGCAGCCGCGTGATGTACTTCAACACCTTCGGCGGCAATCCGGTGTCGTGTGCGGTGGGGCTGGCCGTGCTCGACGTCATCCAGGAGGAGCGCCTGCTCGACAACGTGCGCAACGTGGGCGCGTACGTTGCACAGGGCCTGCGTGAGCTTAAGCAACGGCACGAAGCCATTGGCGACATCCGCGCGCGCGGCCTGTTCTTTGGCGTGGAGATGGTCTCCGACCGCGCGCGCAAGACGCCTTCGGCCGAGATGGCCAACATGGTGCTCAACCGGATGCGCGAGAACGGCGTCCTGATCAGCCGTGCGGGCCCGTTCGACAACGTGCTGAAGATGCGGCCGCCGCTGCCGTTCACCAAGGCACATGCGGACAGGTTGCTGAGCACGCTCGATCAATGCCTGGAGGCCGTCGCCCATGTTTGAGCCACCCGTCCAACACGATCAGGCGCTGGAGATCCTGCGGCGGCTGGCCCATTCGGCCTTCCGGCACTGGGGCCTTGAGCCCGCAGAACTCAGCCTTATCAAGTTTCGTGAGAACGCGGTGTTCAAGGTCGTGACCCAGCATGGGGAGCGCTTCGCCTTGCGCATCCATCGCGGCGGCTATCACTGCGATCGCGCGCTGGATTCCGAGCTGCAATGGATGGCGGCCTTGCAGCGCGCGGGGTTCGACGTTCCCACGATCGTGCCCACCGTGGACGGCCGTCTCTTCGCCACGGACAGCGTGGAAGGGCTTGCCGCGCCCTTGCAGGTGGACGTGTTTGAATGGATCGAGGGTCATCAGCTCGGCACCTCCGAGAACGGGCTGGGCGACGACCTGCAGAACATCGAGGCCACGTATCGCACGGTCGGCAATCTGGCGGCACGCCTGCACAATCACGCCGCGTCGTGGACGTTGCCCGGGGGCTTCCAGCGGCACGCGTGGGACAGGGATGGTCTGGTGGGCGAGCAGCCGTTCTGGGGGCGCTTCTGGGAGCTGGAGGCGCTGTCCGCGCAGCAGCGGAGCCTGTTGATCGAGGCGCGCGACCTGGTCCGGCAGGAAATGCTGAGCCTGGCCGGTACCGCCGACATGGCCCAGTGCTACGGCCTCATCCACGCGGATTTCGTGCCCGAGAATCTGTTCGTGTCAGGCGGCCAGGTGCGCTTGCTGGATTTCGACGACGCCGGCTTTGGCTGGCACCTGTTTGAACTGGCGACGGCGCTGTACTTCATCCAGAACGATCCGAACTACCCCACCGCCAAGGCGGCGCTGGTTGCGGGATATCGTGAGCATCGCGATCTGCCGGATGCGCTGCTCGACAAGCTGCCGGTGTTCATGATGGCGCGCGGCTTTACCTACTTGGGGTGGGTGCATACGCGGCCGGGCTCGGAGGAGGGCAAGGCGCTGGCGCCTTACCTGATCGACCTGGCGTGCCGGTTTGCCGAGCGGTTTGTCGGGCGCGGGCAGGACATGGTGGCGCCGGTGGAGGTGCCTGCAGGTTGACCGGACTGGACGGCTCGCCGAGCCGCCCGGCTTGGCCTGTTACCGATCGTCGCTGTGCACGGAAGACCCGTGGCGGCACAGCGCTTGCACTTCCATCGACATGTACGGAAAAAGCGGCAGCTGGCTCAGCACGTCGTGCAGGTGGGCCGGGCTCTCCACATCGAAGATGCTGACGTTGGCATAGCGGCCGGCGATGCGCCACAGGTGGCGCCAGACACCATCGCGCTGCAGTTGCTGTGCCATGTCCTTCTCTTGCGCCTTCAGCGCAGCGGCCTTCTCCGCATCCATGTCGGGCGGCAGATTGACGGTCATTTCCACATGAAACAGCACGGCGGGCTCCTTGGGATTTTGAGGGGAGGGCAGGCGTGCCATGACTGCCGGCACGCCTTCGTACGCTCAGACGATCAGAACTTGTGGCGGATACCGACTGCGGCACCGAGCATGCTCGTCTTGCCGGCCGCCAGCGGGTAGCCGCCGCTGTTGAGGTCGGTGCCGGCCTGATCCAGCACCAGGCCCGCATTGCGGGCGTAGGCCGCAGTCAGGTACACGTCGGTCCGCTTGGACAGGTTGTAGTCGGCCAAAAGCGCCAGCTGCCACGGGTTCGACCCCGTGGACGGCGCGCTGTTGACGGTCTTGATCTTTTCGTACGAATACTCAAGCGACAGGGCCAGCGCACTGGTGGCGTTGTAGACGGCGCCGAGCCAGTAGTAGTCGTCGCGCAGCGCAACCGCGCCGAGCGCATCCTTGTTCTGGCCCCAGCGATAGCCACCCATCAGCTTGGCAGGGCCGAAGACATAGCTGCCCGCCACGGCAGCCTTGCGGACGGTGCCCGAACCGAATGCGCCGCCGCCAATCGCCACGCTCGGGTTGTACTGGTCATAGACGAGCGCTGCGCCAAGCGGCCCGGCCGCGTAGGCCACGCCGGCACCGTAGCCGCTGTCGCGCCGGAACTGGCCTGGCACCTCGCCGTTGCCGCCGCCCGTGGGGCTTGCGCTGGGCACGCCGGTCCCGAACGACCAGTGCGCCTGGACATTCACCGGGCCGAACGAGCCCTTGTAGACGACCATGTTGTCCTGACGCAGGTTCAGGCCGGTCATCACCGGTACCGGCTCGTACTGGTTCGAATAGCCCATCGGCGCGAAGTTACCCATCAACTCGAACAGTGCGGTGTACTGACGGCCGAGGCTGATCTGGCCAAGGCTCTTGCTCTGCAGGCCGACGAACGCCTGACGGCCAAACAGGCGGCCGCCTTGCCCCGACGTGCCGGTGTCGACGAAGAAGCCGCTTTCCAGCACGAAGATGCCGGACAGGCCGCCGCCCAAGTCTTCCACGCCACGCATGCCCCAGCGCGAGCCGGACAGGCCGCCGCTGACGAGCGCAGCACGGTTGCCCGAGCCGCCGCCCGTGGTGGCCATGTTGGTGGCGTATTCCACGTTGGCATCGACCACGCCGTACAGCGTGACGTTCGACTGTGCCTGTGCGGCGCTGGCGCATGCCAGCAAAGATGCGGCTGCGATGGACTGTATTTTCATGCTGCAGGGTCTCCTCTCGTGTTGTCTCCGAATGGGCAATCCGGAGCGGCTTGATGCCGGTTTTTCCGCCGCGCCGCCTTGCGTGTGGCGCAGCAGGTCTTGCATAGCGACACGGTGCCGGGTCGCTATCGGGTTCTTTGGTGATGCGTCGGGATTCGGGCGTGCCCGCGTCGGATCAATGGGCGTGGCGCACCATCCGCTCGATGCGCGGCCAATCGAACGTGATGCCGAGGCCGGGCGTGCTGGGCAGATGCAGTTTGAAATCCTGGTAGCACAGCGGCTCGGTCAGGATCTCTTCCGTCAGCAGCAGCGGGCCGAACAGCTCGGAGCCCCACTTCAGCGACGGGAATGTGCTGAAGAGGTGGGCCGATGCCATCGTGCCGGCCGCGCCTTCCAGCATCGTGCCGCCGTACAGGTCGATACCCGCCGCCGTAGCGATGGAGGCCACGCTTGCCGCGCCGAGAAGCCCACCGGATTGCGCGATCTTCACGGCAAACACGTCAGCCGCACGTTCGTGCGCCAGCGCGAACGCATCGGTCGCGCCGTGCAGCGCTTCGTCGGCCATGATGGGAATGTGCGCGAGTTGCGTGAGCCGCTTGAGGCCCGCGCGGTTGGTGGCCGCAATCGGCTGCTCAACCAGGCTCACACCGGCCTCGGCCAGACGCGCGCCAGCCCAGATCGCTTCGCTTTCCGTCCAGGCCTGGTTCACGTCGACGCGCACATCGGCGTGGTTACCCAGTGCGCGTTTGATGGCAACCACGTGCGCAACATCCTCCGCTGCGGCGCGCAGGCCGATTTTCAGCTTGAACGCGCGGTGGCGGCGGGCCTCGATCATCGCTTCGGCTTCGGCGATATCGCGTTGCGTGTCACCGCTGGCAAGCGTCCATGCCACGTCGACGGCGTCGGTGCTGCGACCGCCGAACAGCTCCGACAACGGTACGCCAAGGCGGCGTGCCTGCGCGTCGAACAGCGCGGTTTCGATCGCGCATTTGGCAAAGCGGTTGCCCTGGATGCGCTTGCGCAGCATTGCCATGACCGCACCGGGGCGCGTTGCGTCCAGGCCCTGCAGCATGGGCGCGACATACGTGTCGATGTTGACCTTGATGCTTTCGGGGCTTTCCTCGCCATACGCGAGGCCGCCGATCGTCGTGCCTTCGCCCACGCCTTCGACGCCGTCCGAGCATCGAAGCCGGACGAGCACCAGCGTCTGGCAGTTCATGGTTGCAACCGACAGTTTGTGCGGACGGATCGTGGGGACGTCGACGAGCAGCGTCTCGATGCGCTCGATGCGGACAGGGGTAGCGGTCATGGCTTCAGAGGTCGAGGACGATGCGTGCCGTTCGTGCGCGCGATACGCAGGCACAGATCAGCCTGTTGGCGGCCTTCTCTTTTTTGGAGAGGCAGTTGTCGCGATGGTCGGGCTCGCCGGAGAGCACCGGCACCACGCAGGTGCCGCAGATGCCTTCGCGGCATTCGGTGTCGATGTCGCAGCCGGCGGCCTGCAGTGCGTCGACCAGCGAGACATCCGCCGCCACGACGATCACCTTGCCGCTGCGCGCCAGCTCGGCTTCAAACGCACCGGCCGGCACTTCGCTGGCGACGGGCACGGCCTTGAAGTGCTCCAGGTGCACGGCATCCGGGCCGAGGCTGCGCTCGCCCACCGCAACCACGCGGTCCATGAAGGCGGCGGGGCCGCACGTGTAGGCATGTGTGCCGGGCGTGGCGTCCGCCATGCAGCGGGCGAGGGCGGGCTCCAGCGCATCCGGTTCCACGCCAAGGTGGAACGTCACCTTGCCCTGGAAGCGGGCCGATTCCAGCGTGGATACGAATGCCGCGTGCTCGCGTGAGCGCACGAAGTAATGCAGGTGAAACGGGCTGCCCTGGCGGGACAACGCATACGCCATGCTCAGCAGCGGCGTGATGCCGATGCCCGCTGCAAACAGCAGATGCGCACTGGCCTCGGGCGACAGGCTGAACAGGTTGCGCGGGCTGCCGATGGATAGCTCCGCACCTTCCCGCACGCCGTCGTACAGGGCGGACGAACCGCCGCGCGATGCTTCTTCACGCTTCACGGCGATCAGGTAGGCGGACAGATCATCTGGCGGGCTGCACAGCGAATACTGGCGCGTCACGCCGGTCGGCCCGAGCACATCGACGTGCGCGCCGGGCTCGTATGCCTGCAGCGTGTGGCCATCCGCAGGGACCAGACGGAACGAGCGAATGCCAACCGCCTCGTCCACCACCTTTTCGACTTTGACTTTGACCATGACTGGACCTCCCGATCAGCGCATCAGCAGGCCGCCGTTGGCGTCCCAGTTCGCGCCAGTCACCGCACCGGCGGATTCGGCAGTGAGCAGCAGTACCACGTCGGCCACGTATTCCGCCGAGCCGAGCCGTTGCACCGGAATCGCGCGGCGGATGGCTTCAAGGCGCTCCGGCGCCACGGTCTCGTGCACGATCGGCAGGTCGAGAGGGCCGGGCGATACGCAGTTCACCGTGACGCCGCGCTCGGCCAGTTCACGCGCGAACACCTTGGTCAGCACCGCCACACCGCCCTTGGCTGCCGCGTAGTGCGCACCCGTGGCGGTGCCGCCGTTCTGGCCGGCGAGCGAGCCGATGTTGACGATGCGGCCGAAGCCGCGTTCGGCAAAGTGCGCGCCAAATACCTGCGAGCCGACAAACGTGCCGCGCAGGTTGATGGCGACGATGCGGTCGAATTCTTCGGGCGAGATGTCCATCAGCGCCGACACTTGCGACTTGCCGGCGTTGTTGACCAGCACGTCGGTACCGCCCCAGTGTTCCTGCAGGGCCGCCCGGGCCGATTCGAACGCAGCCTTGTCGGTCACGTCCAGCGCCAGCGCAATGGCCGTGTCACCGCTGGCGTCGAGCGACTGCGCCACGGTGCGCGCCGCATCGACGTTCAGATCGGCAACGGCGACCCGATAGCCAGCGGCGTGCATGCGGCGGGCAATGACTTCACCCAGACCGCGGGCCGCGCCCGTGATCAACGCAACACGTTTCATGGCGACTCCTACAGCAGGAAACCGAGCGCGTTCAGGCTATCGGTCGAGTTGATCAGGCGCACCACCTTCTGCTCCAGGCGGATGCCGTCTTCGGTGAAGCGCAGGCGGTGGGTCAGGTCGGCGGCGAAGAGCGTATGCACCTCGCGCTTGTAGGCGACGAGCAGTTGCGCGGAGTTCACCTCGATCACCTGGTCGTCATCGGTCGGCACTTCCACAAAACGCGAGATGGTGCGCACGGTGCGCGCCGCGTCGACGGCCGACACCGAGTACCCCGAGGTCAAGCGCTCAAGGCGCATGGCGCGCATGCGCGCGTCGTCGTAGGCGTAGTTGAGCGTGGATGCAAAGTCGGTGGTGTCGTGGTCGATCGGCACCACGTACACGCCGGTCTCCATCCAGAGCGCGTTCCACGCGTGGTACTCCTTGCGGTCCAGCAGTTCGGCCTCGCGCCAGATGAACTCGGTGGCGAGTTGGAGCGAGGGCGCCACGTGGCGCAGTTCGTTGGCTTTATTCATGGCTCATCATCCTTTTCCACATCCGATAGGCTTCGCGCATGCCACCTTCGTCGGTGGCATGGGACACCTTGTCGCCGTTCTCGGCAACGACTTCGCGGTTCAGCCCGCGGTTGACCAGGATCGGCACGCCTGTGCCCGCGTTGGCGCCGCGCTGCACGCGCTCCCAGGCTTCTGCGTCGTCAGGGCTGCCAAAGCCGAACGGACCCTGGAAGTGCTCGTGGATGCGCAGGCGCTCGCGGTTGGCGATCTCGGGGCCGCCATCCATGCCGAGCGCAACGTGGCGAATTTCCGTCTCGGCCACCGACACCGGGTGCAGCACGCGGAAGAACGCCATCGACATCGCCACGTTGGGGAACAGGTTCAGGTTGAACCCGGCGCCGTGCAGCGAACGCACGATGCGGCGCACCTGCTCGGGTGGATAGTCCTTCGACAGAGCTTCGATCACGTGAGCGAAGCGCTCCTGCAATTCCTCGGTACCGTCGTCGACGTCGAGGTCGACGTGCTCGGGCACCATCACCATCACGCTGTGACCGTTGCCCAGCGCATGCGTGACAGCCTTGTCATCGGTCATGAACGAGAGCATCTCGGAGGTCTCTTCATCCACCGATGCCATCCACGACTTGTGGACGATCGGGAAGTGGTAGCCGTCGGTGGTGTTCTCGAGCTGGATCTTCCAGTTGCCCTGGAAGCGGAACTTGTGTTCGCCCTGCGTCTTGATCGGGTAGCCGGCGCCCTGCTTCATGAACAGGTCGATCCAGTGCTTGGCTTCACCGAGGAAATCGGTGAGCGGCTCGACATCCTGGTTGAAGCTGGCGAAGACCATGCCCGCGTAGCTTTCCACGCGCAGCGAGCGCAGCGGCAGCTCCGACTTGTCGAGGATGTCTTCATAGCCGTCGGGATACGGGAAAGCGCGCAGCTTGCCGTCCAGCGCGTACGACCAGCTGTGGTACGGGCAGGTGAAGCCCGTTGCGTTGCCCTTGTGCTTCTCGCACACAGTGGCTCCGCGATGGCGGCAGCGGTTTTCCAGCACGCGGATCGTGCCGCTCTTGTCGCGCACGACGATCACCGGCTGGCGGCCGATCTTGGTGGTCTTGAAGTCGCCCACGTTGCGGACTTCGCTCTCGTGCGCCACCCAGATCCAGGTCTTGTAGAAGATGCGGTCGAGTTCGAGTTCGAACAGCGCGGGGTCGTGATAGAGCGAGCCGTCAACGCGGTCGTCCTGCACGCGTTGCTCTGGCTTGGCCGTGAAGGTCACGGGCTGATAGGTGGCGGGTTCGTTGGTGCACATGTTGGTACTCCGTGAGGTTCAGGCGGCCGCACCACGGGCGGCGGTGGCTTGTTCGACGGCTTGTTCGATTCGGAAGGCAATGGCGCACAGCGTCTCGTCGTCGTGCTTGCGACCGACCAGTTGCAGCCCAGCCTTGAGCGTGGTGTTCGGCAACGGAACGGGCAGCGTCAGCGCGGGATGGCCGCTGAGGTTGAACGGCCTGACCAGCGACGTCAGATTCAGGATGGGCTTGCCCGCCCGGACATCGGCCAGCAGGGGCGGCAGGTCGGGCAGGGTAGGCAGCGCGATTGCATCCGCTGTGTCGAGCAGGGCATCCAACTCCGCGCTGAATTGATGGCGCACCACCTCGGCGCGTGCCAGTTCGTCCGGGCTGACGCCGCGCGCGGCCAGCAGGCGCTGTTGCACGTCGGGCTGCAATGCGCCGGTGTCGGTGAGGTGGCCGAAGGCGGCCCACGTCTCGACGTTGATCACGCGCATGCCAGCCTGATACGCCGCGGCCATGCCTTCGAGCCGCACCGGCTGAATCGCAAGACCGGATTGGCCGACTGCAGCCTCCACGGCTTGCAGCAGGCTCGCCTCGCATTCGACGTTGGTGAGCAGGCCGATGCGGAAGGGCTGGTTGGCGTTGCGTGCACGCTGCAAATCGAAGCCCGGCGCAATGACCGACATGGCGGCGACGATGCCGTCAACGGACCGTGCAAACGGGCCCACGCAGTCGAGTGAAGACTGTGCTGGATGCACGCCGCGTCGGCTCACGCGTCCGAAGGTGGGCTTCAGACCAGCCACGCCGCAGCACGCCGCCGGCATGCGGATGGAGCCGCCGGTATCGGTGCCGAGCGCAATGCCGACTTCGCCAGCGGCCACCGCCGCAGCCGAGCCGCTCGACGATCCGCCGGGAATCCTGTCAGGTGCCTGGGCGTTGACGGCCGTGCCGGCAAATTCGTTGATGCCCGAGATGCCGAACGCGAGCTCGTGCATCGTCGTCTTGCCGATGATCGACCAGCCCGCGTCGACGAGGCGGGAGATCACCTCCGCATGTTCTGCGGCCGGTGGTGCATCCGCCAGTGCGCGGCTGCCCGCGACGGTCGGGTAGCCCGCAATGTCGATCGAGTCTTTGATAGCGATGGCGGGGCCGGCGCCCCCCAACTCCAGGCGGGAGACAAAGTTCGTCATTGGGTCACCTCTTGTGCGGCGCTCTGCGGCAGGCACGACAGCCGCTCTGTGCGGAAGTGCTGGATGCAACAGATGCCGTCACGTTGAACAAACTCCACCGCCAGTCGCGCGCTGATCAGTTCCGACAGCCCGTCGCGATAGACCGAGACCTGTTGCATGATCCAGTGGCCGCGCACGATGCCGGCCTCGGCCTGCAGTGATTCGCTTGTCAGAAAATGCACGTTGCGCACGAAATGCGGCGACGGCGGGAGGTAGCTGCGTACGAATGCGCCGATTGCCGCTGGGCCCACGTGCCGCCCGAAGGTGGCCACATATTCGGCACCGGCGCCTTCCCAGACGGCGTCGTCGGCAAACAGCGCTTCCAACTCACCCTCGCGCGCGTCGGTCGGCGCCGGCACGTCGCACAACGACATGTAGCGCGACAGCACGCGGCGGGCAGCGTCCTGTGCTTCGAGGCAGTCCACGCGCTGAGCCAACGCCTCAATGGCGCGGTTGTCGGCAGTTTGCGAGGAGGTCATCGCCTCAGACCGCCTCTGCCGGGATTTCGAGCGCACGGCCCACGCGGGCTTCCACCTTGGCGTAGCGCCACAGGCTGTATTCGCCCACCGGCGTGGTGCGGAACAGGTTGCACGCGGCGACCACCGTGTCGTGGTCAGGCACGTCGGCCATGATGTAGACCGTCCACGGTGACGTGGTGGACGGGCCGACCATCAGGCGGTCGTCGTCGATCGTGCCCAGGACGTTGACGCCCGGCAGTTGCGACAGCGAACGCATCATGGTGCTGAATCCCTTCCACACCTCGATGCCCTTGCCCGTGGGCAGGTCAAAGAAGTTCTGAGTGATGCCGATGCAGAAGAGGACGCGCAGCGGGCTCGTGTTCGATTGCGACATGGTGGCTCCCGAGGGATGGATGGAACAGGTGGAATCAGATGTAGCCGGGCATCGGCGGCACGCCCAGGAAGACGGAGCCGGCGCCGTCGTACATGCCTTCGCCCAGGAAGGCGTGCTGCGTGACCACCATGGCGTCGCGCAGGTAGCGTTGCAGTGGGTGGCCGTCGTAAATGGCGGCCGTGCCGGCCAGCAGGTAGGCGGTCTGCACGGCTTCCGCGCCCGCACGTGCTGCCTGCACGGCGGACAGGCGCAGCAGGCTGGTCTGTTCCGGCGAGACGGCGTCGCCCTTGAGGATCGAATCCCACGCCGCGTCGGTCGCGTCGTAGAAGAACGCGCGTGCGGAGCGCAGCGTGGCTTCGGCCTTGGCCACCGCAATGCGCAGGTAGGCGCGATCGGCCATCTTGGGGGCACCCGTGATGCCGCTGCGGCCGCCCGCCATGACCGAGACCTCATCCAGCGCGGCACGGGCCACGCCCAGATTCACCACCGCCAGCACCTGTGCTGCATAGGCAATCGACGGATACCGATAGAGCGGCTCGTCAATGGAGGGCGTGCCGCCGCGGACAAACGTCCACTCGTCGGCGACGAAGGCATCTTTGATGCGCAAGTCATGGCTGCCGGTGCCGCGCAGCCCGATGACTTCCCAGTTCTCGACGATCTCGACCGCTTCGGGTCGGAGCACGGCGGTGAGCGGCTTGCCGCCGTTGCCGGTGCCGATGCCCACGCCGAGCACGTCGGCGCCCTTGCAGCCGCTAGCGAACTTCCACGTGCCGCTGATGCGCCAGCCGCCGTCGGCCTTCTGGGCCGGCTGGATCGGGAACAGGCCGCCGGCAAAAGCGATATCGGGGCCGTCCGCATAGAGGCGGGCCAGTGTGTCGCGGGGCAGTGCGGCGAGGTACACGGCGGCGCTGCCGAAGCTCGCCACCCAGCCCGCCGAGCCATCCGCTTCAGAAATGGTCTCGATCAGGCGCAGGAAGTCGGACGGCGAGCGTGCATCTCCGCCAAAGCAGCGCGGGGTGGCCGCGCGATAGACCCCAATCTGCTTGAGCCGCGCCACCATGTCTTTCGGCACGTGCCGCTTCGCGTCGAACTCTTCGCGGCGCGCGCGGATTTCTGCCAGCACCTGATTGAACACGTCTGCGGATGTATGGGAATCAGCGCAAGCAGCCGCGGTAGCGCTGGGGTGGTTGTCTAGGCGGCTTTCCGACACGGCGGAATGCAACATGGCTGTCTCCAAATGGGTGGCTTGGCCCGGATCAGCAAGCTGGCGCTGATCTGCGCAAATCGTTGAAGCCAGTCTATGGAGGCCCCCGACGCCCAACAATTGGAGCGGGGTGCGCTCTTTCGTGGGGTTTCCCGGGGCGGGGTAAAGGAATTCCCTATACGGATCGGACCACCGCAGCGGTACGCTGCAGACTTGAACTAGCCGCGCTCGCATGCGCACATGCCTGGGTGGCGGGACCCGACGAGAATCCCATGTACCGGTTTGGACAAGACGACTTCTTTCGCATGGTCGAGGCGTTGACCTTGCGCGTGATCCTTCACGACGCCGAGACCAAGTCCATCGTGTGGGCGAACCGCGCGGCGCGTGACACGCTTGGCTTCACGCTGGAGGAATTCCCGGCGCTGAAGGCGCCCGACATGACCAGCAGCGCGGAGAAATACCGGCGCGAGGTCGGGCTGCAATGGCTGGACGAGGCTGCGCGCACCGGCCAGAGCGTGATCGAGTGGTGCTATCGCGCCAAGAACGGCAACGAGATCCTGTCGGAAGCGATCGCCACCCGTGTCGCGCTGGAGAACCGCGACGTGCTGATGGTGCAGTTCCGGGACATCGCCGCAGAAGAAGCGCTCAAGCGCGAACTGCGGCGCTCTGAAAGCCGGCTGCGCGAATTCATGCAGGATCTGGCAGAAGGCGTGCTGGTGGTGGATGCAGCCGGCTGCGTGGTCTACGTGAGCGAATCCGCTTGCCGCATTCTGGAGCGGCCCCAGGCCGACGTGCTGGGCGCATCGTTCGATGTGTTCTGCGAAACTCCGATCACGCCCATCCTGCGGGAGAACGTGGCGGCGGATCCAGCCCACCGCGGCGCATTCTCCATGCGCTACCGGGTGCGCACGGCCGCCGGCGCCCTGCGCTGGCACCAGGCCACCTCGCGGTATGTGGAGATCGAAGACGACCTCAGCGGTTACCTGCTGCTGTTTCGCGACATCACCCTGCAGGTGGAAACCGAGTCGCTCGAACGCGAGCGGGAGCGCGAAATTGAATACCTCGCGCGCTACAACGCAATGGGCGAAATGGCGATGACGATTGCGCACGAGCTCAGCCAGCCACTGGCCGCCACGCGCAACTTCATCGAGGGCGCCGCCATGCGGCTGGCGAAGAACCATGCCGACCCGGAGCCCATCCGTTATGGCCTGGAGAGCGCAGCCCGGCAGATCGAGCACGCGTCGGTCATCATCAAGAGCATGCGGGAGTACGTCGTCAAGCTGGAGCAGGCCGAGGTCGAGACCGACCTGAACGCCATCGTGGGCGACAGCGTCTACTTCATCTCGCTCAAGTGTGCTGAGGCCAACGTGCGCCTGGAACTTGCGTTGAGCGACGATCCGTTGCCGATCAGTTGCGAGAAGGTGTTGATCGGGCAGGTGATTCTCAACATCGCGTTCAACGGCATCGAAGAGATGGCGGCGTTGCCGGACGAGCGCCGCGTGCTGAGGATCGAGACGTGGCAGTCCGGCGGCAAGGCCATGCTGGCCGTGCACGACCTTGGCCGTGGCCTGCAACAAGGGACGGACAACCAGCGCATCTTTGGTGGCTTCTTTTCCGGCAAGCCGGGCGGCAACGGCATCGGGCTGGCGCTGTGCAAGAGCATCGTCTCACGGCACCGTGGCGACATCTGGGCGCAGAATCGCGTGCCGATCGGCACGTCATTCGTGTTCAACCTGCCGCTGCTGTCCGCCGGCGATGCGGAGGTGTCTCGCTAGCGCGTGCCGCCGCGTTCTGAAGCGGCGCTCAACTCAACGCAACTCCCCGCGGCTCCCCGCGGCTCAAGTCCAGTTGCCGGTTGGGGCCTTCTGCCAGACTTCCATGACTTCGCGCACCAGCGTGGCGGTGCTGACGACCCCGAGCTTCTCGCGGATCTTCGTGCGGTGAACGTCGACGGTCTTCACGCTGATGTGCAGTTCGTCGGCAATGACCTTGCTGGCCTTGCCGTCGAGCACCCGGCACAGGATCTCGCGTTCGCGCTCGGTCAGCCTGTTGAGCTTCGCGCGGATCTTCTTGCGCTGCTCCTCGCTGTCATGCAGCTGGATGGCCTGCTGCAGCGCGCCCTGAATGCGCTCCAGCATCTGCTGCGGGTTGTACGGCTTTTCGACAAAGTCGATGGCGCCGTTCTGCAGCGCCTTGACCGACATGGGGATGTCGCCGTGCGCCGATACGAAGATGATCGGCAGCGTCGCCCCCTGGTTGTTCAGCATCTGCTGGAGCTGAAAGCCGCCGGTCTCGGGCATGCGCACGTCCAGCACGAGACAGGCGGGCCGGTTCGGGTCGTAGGCGGCGAGAAACTCCTTGGCGCTGGCATAGCTCTCTGCCTGCACCGATACCGTTTCGAGCAGCCATACGAGCGATGCGCGGAGTTCGTTGTCGTCGTCGACGATATAGACGGTGGCGGAGGGGGCGTTCATGTCTCGGGGGATCTTGTAGGCGTGGCTCGAAGGGGCCGTGCCGCGCGTGACGCAGCGTTGATCGGCTCCCCGGCTCTGTTGGAGGCAAGCGTACACCAACGATCAAGGCGCCCGCGATAAAGAAAACACGTATTTGCGCTGCCACTTCCCTGCTGATACGGAGAGTCGCCGTCAATAGCGGAACCTGGAGGGGTGGCCTACGCTTCGTCTCACCGAAGTCGAAACGTATTGAGGACGCCACCATGATCCCCGTGAGCCAGACTGAGTTCCGCCAGGCTATGGCACATCTGCCCGCAGGCGTGAACATCATCACCACCCAAGGCAGCGCCGGCCGATGCGGCATTACCGCAAGCGCCGTCTGTTCCGTGACGGACAGCCCGCCGACGATCCTGGTGTGCGTCAACCGTTCGAGCGCTTCGCACCCGATCTTCGAGCGCAACGGTCGCCTGTGCGTCAATGTGCTGAGCAGCGAACAGGAGGAGCTGGCCAAACATTTTGCCGGCATGACCCAGGTGCCGATGGAAGAGCGCTTTGGCTGGGATATCTGGGAAGACGCCGGCGCCGATCAGCCGGCCCTGCGCGACGCGATCGTCAAGCTCCAGGGCAGAATCTGCGACTTCAAGGAGGTGGGTTCGCACTCCGTGATCTTCGTGCAGCTCGATCGGATTGCCGTGCGGGAAGACGGCGGCAGCCTGGTGTACTTCAACCGGCACTTTCATGGTGTGCAGCGCGCCGGATGATCTGACGGGTTTCTTTGTCGGTTGCAGGGCTCCTTCGGGAGCCCTCTTTTTTTTTCTGTGCCTTGCCGACGGCCTGTGCGCGCTGTTCTACATTCTTCGTGACGACAGTTCAAGCAGAGACCGACCGAGGTATTTGCACCGTGAAGGTCGTCCCTCGCTCGGAGGATTGAACGGTGATCGTCCCATGATGCGCCTGTGCAATGCTTCGGCAGATATAAAGACCCAGCCCCATGCCGGCGGCGGCACCACTGCGGTCCGGTAGCGTTGCCCGCGTGAGCGGGTCGAACAGCGTTGGGAAGGCGGACTTCGGTATGGGGTTGCCTTCGTTGGACACCACGATCGTCATCTGCTCGTGGTCGGCCCGCGCTTCGACCACAATCGGCCCCGCGCCGTAGCGAACGGCGTTGGTCAAGAGATTGACCACCAATTGTCCGATTCGGCCTCCGTCCCATGTGCCACTGAGTTCGCCGACAAGTCGCAGATCAATCTGTGCGTCCGGATACGATGCGCGCACTTCTTCAATCGCCTCGCTGCACAGATGCCCCATGTCCTGGGGGGAAAAACTGGTGGGCAATGCATCATCCAGGCGAGTGCGCGTAAAGACGCGCAGATCGTCAATCATCCGTTTCATCTGCATCGCACTACGCTGCGTGGATTCCACCGCTCTTACGCTGCGTGAAGAGAGGCCCTCGTCGCGCAGGAGCAGCTCTTGTGACGCCAGGATCGCGCCCAGAGGGGATCTCAGGTCATGCGCGAGCACGCCGGCAAACAGGTCGCGAATGCGCTCCGTTCGATGTGCGTGTTGCCGCACCGACTCTGCGATCATCTGATCGACCGCCTCATTGAACCGGATCATCTCCTGGAATGCCGAAGCGTCAGAGTGCGGCGCCTGCTGCCATCGGTGCAGGACACTGGCACGCAGCGCGCGGTATTCCGCCACCACATCGTTGATTCCGAATCCCTGCGAGAGGCGGTCGTCTGCATGCTCATGGGCCGCTTCATTGAAGCCCGAATCCGACGCGGGGCGGTCGCCCCAGGATTTGGCGTGCTGCTGTGCAGATGTCTGGCTTTCACGCATGTCTGCGGCGATCCGAAGGAGAAGACCTCGGGCCGAATTGCGCAACTGCGGTTCGGAAAGATCAACGCGGTCAACGCTCACCTTGCGGGCATAGTCGGTCCAGTCGTCGATCAGCGCGGGCAGGTTTGCCTCGATAAAGTCGGATAGGTTCATGGGTTTCCTCGTGGTTGCGAAAGCCATGTTGAGATGCCGTCTTGCGTGTGGCGCGTCTCATTTATCCACGTTCAGTGGGAAGGGTCAATGCTGTGCCCCGTCAGCGCGAAAGCTATGGGTGGAGCCTTTCGCCATTGTTCAGCATGTCGATAAATTGAGCGATTTTCTTCGCCCGTGTTTCGGCCTTCTTCACGTTCTGGATCCTGAATAGGATGGCGTACCGGTTCTGGCTATTCAAGGACGCGAAGAATTGCTTGGCCTTCGGGTTGGCGTCGAGGGCCTGCTGCAGATCATCGGGCACCGTCGACGTGCTCGCCGATGCATAGGCAGCCTCCCAGCGCCCGTCACGCTTGGCTTGATCGATGGCGCGAAGCCCTGAGGGGCGCATCCTTCCGGCCGCGATCAATGCCTCGGCCTTTGCCTTGTTGATCTTGGACCAGATGCTTTTGGCCGTTCTGGGTGTGAATCGCTGCAGCCAGTAGTGCTCGTTTTCCGCCTGCTTCTGACCATCGATCCACCCGTAGCAAAGGGCGCTTTCAAGCGCCTGCGCATAAGACACCGTGGATTGTTCGGCAGATCGTTTGGCGATGCGGAGCCAAACGCCGGGCACATCCTCTGCGTTGGCTTCGAGCCAGGCTTCCCAGGCTTCCTGATCGGTGAGCGTGAGTGTTGGACTGTGCATCTGCCTGGGCCTGGTGTGAGGGGTCAGCGGCGCCGGCTGCCGGCTGCCGGAGTGGATGGTAGTGCGGAATCGACGCGTTCGCGAATGCGCTTTGGCAATCCCGGCCGTCGGAGCCGCACTGCCTTGCCTTCTCACCCGATCACCGTACGGGGGCAGTCGTTTCCATCGGTCGGCCTAAAGGTAATACCTAGAGGGCATGCCCGAACTCAGTAGGCGCGCGCAAATGCGACCCAATATCGCCAATCGCGCGCGCGGCATACGCTGCGATCACCGATGACACCCATCGCATTCAAACGGAGACAGCGCAATGCCGGTCATGCAGATCTACCTGATCGAGGGGCGTACGCCAGCGCAGAAGGAGGCCTTCATTGCCGAAGTCACGCAGGCCGCCGTCGACACCCTTGGCGTTGAAGCAGCATCGGTCCGGGTGATGTTCCTCGATGTGCCGAAAACCGACTACGCCATCGGGGGAAAGACTGCACTGGCGCTGGGGCGCTGACGCCCTCCATCACAACTCACACCACGGTCGCCCTTCCAGACGGAGGGGCAGGACAGAGGCAGAGGCCCGCAGCCGATCGTGGCCAACACCGCACCAAGGAGGCATTCCATGAGACAAGAGGGCGAAGCCGTATTCGACGCGGTCGCATCCACCCCCGCAGCATTGCCATCGGCCGGCGCAACGGCACGAGAGGCCGATGCCGCGCTCGATGAAGCCGTTGTCAGGAAGATCTATCGACGGCTGGTCGTGCTGCTGTTTGTGCTGTTCGTGTTTTCGTTCCTGGACCGCATCAACATCGGCTTTGCCGGATTGACCATGGGCAAGGACCTTGGGCTTTCCGCCACCGAGTTCGGGCTGGCCTCCACGGTGTTCTACGGCGTGTACATCCTGTTCGGCGTGCCGAGCAACATCATGCTCGGCAAGCTGGGGGCGCGTCGTTGGATTGCGGCCATCATGATTGCCTGGGGGTTTGCCTCCACCGCCACGATGTTTGCGCGAGACGCCAACAGTCTCTACGTCTTGCGCGCCCTGGTCGGCATCACGGAGGCGGGCTTTCTGCCCGGCGTGCTGCTGTACATGACCTTCTGGTTCCCGGCGGCTTACCGCGCGCGTGCCAACGCCCTGTTCATGATTGCGATGCCGGTGACTTCGGCGTTGGGCGCGATCGTCTCGGGCTACATCCTCAAGCTCAACGGCTTGCACGGCCTGCATGGCTGGCAGTGGCTGTTCATGCTGGAAGGGCTGCCTTCGGTGCTGCTGGGCGTGGTGGTCTGGGGTTATCTGGATGACACGCCTGACAAGGCGACGTGGCTGACGCAGGCCGAACGTGGCCGCCTGGCCGCCATGTTGGCGCGGGACGCGGCGCAATCCAAACAAGGTGCCAACGCACCGGCCGAAACCTCGCTGATGCAAGCGCTGTTCTCGCTGCCCATGCTGCAATTGGCGCTTGCGTATTTCCTGCTGGTCAACACGCTGGGGATGATCAGCACCTGGGTCCCCCAGATCGTGAAGAGCTTCAACGAGGGCAGCAGCAACCTGGCCATCGGCGTGCTGACCTCCGTGCCGCACGTCTGCACGATCGTCGCGATGCTGGTCTGGGGCCTGCGCTCTGACAAGCACCAGGAGCGGCGCTGGCACGTGGCGCTGCCCATGGTGTTTGCCGCTGCCGGCTGGGCGCTCACTGCGTTACCCGTGGGGCCGCTCGCCAAGCTGGCTGGCCTGTGTGCCGCTTCCGCCGGCGCCTATGCGGCGATGACCGTCTTCTGGACCTTGCCCGATCTCGCGCTGCCCGCACGGCACCGTGCAGTCGGCATCGCCATCGTCAATGCCGCCGGTATTGTCGGCGCCGCGCTCAACGCGGTGGCGATCGGGTATCTGCATGACCTGACCCATAGTTTCACCTCCGGGCTGCTCTATGCCGCAGCGGTACTGGTGGTGGGTGCGCTCGTGGTGTTGGCGTTCCCAAGGGAGCCCAGCGCCGCACACACGCGGTAGACAACCGACCTCATTGGAATCCGCATGGCTGCGCCGCGGCCAGGCATCACAAAGCGTTTGCGGCCCTAAGCTGGGCATCTATTAAGGAGACATCAAATTGGCTGACATGAACACAAAACAGTTGCTGGACCTGGTGAACTCACGCCAGGTGGCGCAGGGTGATGAGCGCGTGCGAGCGATTACCGCGCGCATCGTCGGCGACCTGTTCCGCACCATCGAAGAATTCAAGGTGAAGCCCGATGAATTCTGGGCCGCAGCCAAATGGCTCGCGCGCCTGGGGCAGGCGGACATGGTCGGGCTGATCACCGCTGGCCTCGGCTTCGACCGCCTGCTCGACATTCTGGAAGACGAGGCCGACGCCGCAGCAGGCCGCGCAGTGGGCACGCCGCGCGCCATTGAAGGGCCGCTGTATGTGGCAGGTGCGCCGCTGCATCAGCGTGAAGTGCGGCTGGACGAGGGCAACGAAGGCAAGGGCGAAGTGCTCGTCATGGAAGGCCGCGTGCTCGACCTGAACGGGCAGCCGGTGCCGAACGCGCTGGTGGATGTCTGGCATTGCAACGAGCTGGGCCGCTACTCGCATTTTGACCCCGATCAACCGGCTTACAACCTGCGCCGCCGCATTCAGGCCGACGCGGAAGGCAACTACCGCTTCCGCAGCTTCCTGCCGCCGGGTTACGCCATTCCGCCAAACAGCCCCGTGTCGGAACTGTTCGCGCTGCTGGGCCGCCACGGCAACCGTCCCGCGCACATCCACTTCCTGGTTTCGGGGCAGGACAAGCGCGCGCTGACCACGCAGATCAACATTCCGGGCGACACGTTCCTGGATGACGACTTCGCATTCGCCACGCGCGACGGCCTGGTCGTCACGCTCGAGAAAGTCCAGGACGCTGCCGGCTACGCGTCGCTGGGTGTGAATGGGCCGTTCACGCGGGTGCGCTTCGACTTCCGCATGCAAGCGGCCGAATGCGAAGACGAGATCGTGCCGGCAAGCCGTTACGAAAAGGCCGCCTGAACGTTGCCGGCTGGAGCGCGGTACGGGTACGAGGTCGCAAACGAGGCCCCACCGCACCGCGCGGCGGGCCGGTCGAGCGGCCCACATGTCCCCATGTCAACCGACGCTGCGTAAGGGAGGAGGGCGCCGATGCAGAGTGAAGGCTTGTTGCAAGCGCAAAAGGCATTGCGCTGCCGGTTGCTCGATGATCGCAACACGCTGCCGTGGCAACCGGTGCGCGATCTTGCCGCGCATCTGCTTTTGCACCTGGATGACCCGGAGCAGTGCTGGCGGCTGACGGTCGAATGGCTGCGCGATCTGCTCGATGCGGATCGCGTTGACGGGGGGTATGCGTTGCCCACGCAGGCCATGTATGCCCCGCTGGCCGAGGCAACACGCCCGGGGCGCGCAGTGCCGTCACTCGTTGGCGAGCCGATGAACGTGCAAGACGCGAGCGTGGCTGGTGTCTGGGCCGCGCGCGGTCCGGTCGTCTTCGATGATGTTGCCGAGCAGGGACACATCGGCACGCAGATGCGCACGCATTTGCTGAGCATCGGCACCCGCTCGAAGCTTTCGATTGCGCTCTGGGATGCCGGCCATCCGGTCGGCCTGCTCTGTGCCGATTGGCTTGAGCCCGCGCAAATCCGCACGGACGCGCGTATCGAACCGCTGACCTTGCTGACCGAGGCCGTGCTTGGCCCGGTCCTGGCGGTCGCACAACAGATTGCCGCCACCGTCCACACCGGGGACGATACGATCGCACCGCGAGATACGGCACTGGCCGTGCTGACGCCCGCTGAATTGCGCATCGCGCGCATGGTTGCAAAGGGCATGACCTACAAGGAAATCGCACGCGAGCTGAATCGATCGTTCTCCACGGTCGACCACCAGTTGCGCAGCGTGCGCGAGAAGCTCGGCGTGTCGTCAACCGCGCGGCTGGTGCGATGTCTGTCTGAAATGATGACGGTGGCGCCAGGGAAGGCGGATCGCCAGTTGCATGCGGTGGCCTGAGCAAACATGCGCGCCCGGATTGGGTATCGGAAACGCCAGAAAAAGTGAGGTGAAATCGACATCGCCACGCCAACGTTTCGCTGTTTACGGCTCTGGGGCGAAGTGTGACACTACGCACCGGAGGGACCGCGGTTGCGCGGGTTTGAGGGCGCTCACGCTGCATGTCGGGGCCATCAAGCCTGGTCTCATGAGCGACCGCAACGAGTGACAGATGATCGCGACTGAATCTGAAATGTTCGCCGGCGCCGCGGCCGCGCCGCAGCCGTTGGCACACGCGCTGCGGCATTACGAAGCGATCGATATCGACGCCTATACGGCAGGCCTGCCGCGTGCCTGGGATTTGCAGTACGACCAGCTTTCGTGTGGCCGTTTTCACGGCGTCTTTACCGAGGCGGTTCTGCCGCAGATGCACCTGTTTCGCGAGGTCACAAACCAGACCTTGCGGCAACGCGGCGCCATCGGCCCCGGCTATATCGCCCTGGGGGTTCCGACCACCGCGCGGGACGACGGCTATTTCGGTGGCCAGCGCGTGAGGCTGGACACGATGCTGGTCGGCTACGGAAAAATCGACTTTTGCAGCCCAGCCCAGTCCGACCTGATGGGCGTGACGGTGGATGCGCAATTGCTGCAGGATTTGTGGCAGCGCATTCATGCCGATCGGCAGGTGCCTTGGTCGGCTGCGCCGGCGGGGCTGGCGATTCCCGATGGCGTTATGCATGCGTTGCGCGATCGCTTGTGGCGCGCGCTGCAAATGTCGCAAGTCAATCCTGCGCTGGTCCATGACGCATCATCGGCGCGGCTGTTTCAGGATGCGTTGCTGTGCGAGTTGCTGGAAACCATGTCTGTCGGCATGCCGTTGACCGACATCAAGTCGGCCGCGGCCAGAAGGAAGATCGTGCAGAAGGCGTGCGACCTCGTGCTGTCCAACCCGGAGGCGCCGATCTCGATTTTGGACCTGTGCAGCCAGGTGGGGGCGAGCCGCCGCAAGCTCCAATACTGTTTTCAGGATGCGCTTGGCATGGGCCCGCAGCGGTATCTGCGTGCGGCACGCCTGAATGCGGTGCGCCGCGAGCTGCGTCATGCACAGGAAAGCGGGCTCGGTGTCAAAGACATTGCCGCGCGATGGGGCTTCTGGCACTTCAGCAACTTCGCCGCCGACTACAAACGCCAGTTTGGCGAACTGCCGTCCGACACACTCAAGCGCGCCACTGGTGAGTCGAGCGACCGCCAGCATTGATTGGTACGCAGTGCCCGCCGTGAAAACTCGGGGCGGGCACTCCATGCTTCGTCAACCCAGCAGCGGGCTGCGCACCTTGGCGTAACCGCTGGCCTGCTCATACGCATAGCCGATCTGCAACACCGAAAGATCGGCTTGCGCGGGGCCCATCACCTGCAGGCCCATCGGCAACCCGGTGGGGCCGAAGCCTGCCGGCACGTTCAACACGGGCAGACCCGAGAGAGAGCCACCGATGACGACCTCCATCCAGCGGTGGTACGTGTCCATTGGCTTGCCGTTGATCTCCTTCGGCCAGTGCAGCTTGGCGTCAAACGGAAACACCTGGGCCGAGGGCAGCACGAGGTAGTCGTACTGTTGAAACAGCGTATTCAGCGCCTGGTACCAGGCCGATCGGTTGATCGATGCCTGGTAGACCTCTGCGGCGGTCAACTTCAAGCCATTCTCGATTTCCCAGATGGCTTCGGGCTTCATCATGGCGCGCTTCTTCGGGTCGGCGTAGAGGCCGCCTGCGACACCGGCGACCAGGAAGGCACGCATGGTCAGCCAGGTCTGCCACAGCTTCTCCATCGGGTAGTCGGGCTGGACGGCCTCGACGGTGCAGCCGATGGCTTCGAAGTGCTTGAGCGCCCGCGTGCTCAGCTCCATCACGCCGGGCTCCATCGGCAGATAGCCGTTGTAGTTACCCAGCCAGCCGATCCGCGCGCCTTTGAAGGCGCGCTTGAGTGGCCGTGTGAAGATGGCTGGATCCTGCTGGATCGACAGCGGCACGCGTGAATCGGCGCCGGCCTGCACCGACAGCAGCATCGCCAGATCGGTTACGTTGCGCGCCAGCGGGCCTTCATAGCCAAGCTGCTGGTAGAACACTTCGTTGGTGGGGCCGTAAGGCACGCGGCCAAACGAGGGGCGGAAACCGAAGATGTTGTTCCAGCCCGCCGGATTGCGCAGCGAGCCCATCATGTCGCTGCCGTCGGCCACCGGCAGCATGCGCAGGGCCAGCGCCACCGAGGCGCCGCCGCTGCTGCCGCCGGCCGATTTGGTCGGGTCGAACGCATTGCCCGTCGTGCCGAACACGGTGTTGTAGGTATGTGAGCCGAGGCCGAATTCCGGCGTGTTGCTCTTGCCGATGAGGATGGCGCCGGCCTTGCGCGCGCGTTCGACCACGATCGCGTCGGCTTTGGGAACGTAATCCTTGAAGATGGGCGAGCCCTGCGTTGTAACGATGCCCTTGGTGCTTGCCAGATCCTTGGGCGCCTGCGGGAATCCGTGCATCCAGCCCATGCGCTGGCCGCGCGCGAGCTGGGCATCGCGCTCATCGGCCTGCTTGAGCAGGTCGTCGCGGTTCTGCAGCGATACCAGCGCGTTGACCTTGGGGTTCATGCGGTCGATCTGCGCCAGGTAGGCCTGCATTACTTCGCGGCACGACACGGCTTTCGAGCCGATGGCCACTGCGAGTTGCGTCGCTTCCATCTCGACGATGTCGCGCCCCGACGCGGCATAGCAGCCAAGCGGCATCGAGAGCGCGGCAGCGCCGGCCAATGTCGTCTTCATGAACGTGCGGCGGTCCGGCGCAAAGTCGTTATTCGAGGGCATGGCCTCTGTCTCCTGTGTGGGTCTGTTTTTATTGAGTCCGCGCGTGACGCGTCCTTTCCGGTCCATTGCGGATGTGGGACTTGCTGATGTGGGGAGCCGATCAGGGCAGCTGGTCAGGCGGTACGCCCTTGGCGCGCAGCTTGTCGACCAACTCGCGACGGACTGCGGGGACGTCGCTCGGGCGTGTTGCGCGCAGCCGTGCCACTTCCTCGGCCGTGTAGGGCGGGGTGTTGGGCGGCGTGCTGGATTTCGCCATGCCGTGCAGGATCCAGTTCATGAGCGCTGCGACTTCGCCATCGTTGAGCGGTGTGTTCATGACACCGGGCACCTGCACGATGAAGTTGCGGCCGCCGGGCACTTCCAGAAAGCGGCCGACCTTGTCCTTCATCGGCGGGATGTCCTTGCTCGGCATGCCGGCACCATCCGGCAGATGGCATCCGGAGCAGTACTGCAGATAGTTGCGCTGCGGCGATGCCATGCCCGGCTGCGCCGCTGCCGCCAGCGCGCTGGCAAGCAGCGACGCGGCCATCATGGCGCGGAGGGCGCGGAGGGCCGCTCGGTGGTGCATCTTCACAGCCCACTTTGTTCGCGAAGGCTGCGCAGCTCCTTGTGCGTCGGATGCTGTGCGCGGGCCTGTGCAAAATCCTGCGCAGAGAAGGACACGTCCTTCAACCCGTTCAGGTCTTGCGCGAGGTAGGTGGCGACGGCCGCCAGCGTGGCGTCATCGAGCTGCGCCTGCGCCGGCATCGCGCCGTTGAAGCTTTGGCCTTGCGATTTGATATGGCCGCTCAGGCCATTGAGCAGGACCAGCTGGACATAGCGCTTGCCGACATCGCCCGCCAGCGGCTTGGCCAGCGTGCCGGCCAGCGCGGGCGCCAGGCCGGGCATGCCCGCGCCGCCCGCCTGGTGGCAAGCCACGCAGACGTTGGTGAACGTGGTGGCGCCGGTGCCGGTTGCACTCGATTGGGCAAACGCTGCCATCGAGGTGGCTGCCAGCACAGGCAGCGCGAGGTTCAAGAGATTCGATCGTTTCATCAGTCCTTCTCCGCCACGCCGACGATGATCGACGTCGTGCAGTGGTACACCGAGCTGTCGTTGCTCATACACCAGTTGACGTCGTTGTGCACGCCCATGCGGTAGCCCGGGCGATCGCCGTGGTTGGTGTTGCAGAAGCAGCGGCCGCAGGTGGTCCGGCCGCAGCAGTCGTTGTAGCTGACCAGGTAGTCGCGGCCGTCTGCCGGGTTGTGGCAGGTACCGACCCACGCCACCTTCGACGGGCTGGTACCTGGCGGGCAGGACGTGGCGCTGCCGCCGCAGCACGAGCAGAGGAAACCGTCCACCGCGCAGTAACGCCAGTAGTCGCAGTCCGTCTCGGTGGCAGGGTCTTTGTGCTTGCCGCCGCCGCCGTGACCTTCAGCGCGTGCCTGCGACGAGCGGTCGAACGGCAGCACCGGCAGCGCCAGCGCCGTCCCCAGTAGCACCCGCCCGACTCCGATCAGCGCACTGCGGCGGGACACCTGCTGCGCAATCGTGCGGGTCCGGCGTTCCGCAAAGTGATCAAAGAGATCCAGCCAGGACTTCATGCTCGCTCCTTCGCAAATTGCGGTTGGTCGAGGTATTCCTGCACCGAGGCTACGTTGAGGTCGCGCGCGGTGAACAGGCTTTCGAGCTGCTCACGTGAATTGACCAGGCCCTTGGAGCGGATCTTTCCCGATTCGTCGATCAGCACGGCATATGGCAGCTTGCTGATGCGAAAGCGCATGCCCAGTTCGGCCGACAGCACGTACGGGAACGCGGTGAGTTCTGCTCGGCGCTGGAATGCCTCGTGCTCGGGCTGGTTGCCATCCGACGCCAGCACCACGTTCAGCCAGCTCGATTCCACCGTGCGGATCGATTTCAGGATCGGCAGTAGCTTCTTGCAGACCGGGCACGTGGGCGAGAGGAAGAACAGCAGCTGGCTCTTCGCGCCGGCCGCACCGATGTCGACCGGTTGGCCGTTGAGCGACGGCAGTTGGAACACCGGAGACGCTTCGCCCACCTTGGGGCCGCTATCCATGGTCAGGGCGCCCATGGGCGCGATGCGCTCATAGAGGATCCCGATCTGGCGCGACAGCGCGATGACGGCGACAAGCAGGGTCAGCACGGCAACCCACAGCATGACGTTGGAGATAAGAAGAGCTTGAGTCACGGCAGGGTCCTCAGTTCGATAAGTCGGGGGTGGTTGCTGAGCAGTTGGTTGGCCGACAGATACAGGCCGAGCAGGAAATGGGTAGCGAAGCCGATGGCGACGTAATCGAGCCAGACAATCTCGCGCGCTTGCATGGGAAGGGCAGCCGCCACGGCCAGCAGCGCTAGCACCGTGTTACGGGCGATGAGGCCGCCGCTCAACGGCGTGTGACTTGCGCCGCCGCAGCCGCAGTCGATCTGCCGGCGGCCGCGCGCCAGGTTGATCGCAATGGCTGCGGTGACGAGCGCGAGCAGCGCGACGGCCAGGACGGCGCCGACCGAGCGGGTGGCCACCGGCAGGAGCAGCACACCGGCCAGCACTTCGCCCATCGGCAATGCACGTGCCGTGAAGCCGACCAGCGATTGCGGCAGCAACGCATAGTTGGCCAGCGCATCGCGAAAGACTTCCTGCTCGCGCAGCTTGCTCACGCCGCCCAGGATGAGCAGCGCACCGAGCGTTGCCGCCGCGGTGTGTCCCAGCACGGGATCAAGCAACAGAGGGGTGAGTGGGTTCATCAATGCAGCTCCACATGCACGGGCGTCTCGCCCAGGTTGTCGAGGCGGTTGAGCGGCTTTTGCAGCCCGCGCTCGTTCGCAATGTCGAACGACAGCAGTGCGTTGTGCTCGCCATCCAGCACGAACAGGCGTGGTTGGTTGCCGCGTGAAACGCTCATCGCAATCGACCCGTAACCCGGCGTGCGCGCAATGCGCTGGTGCGTTGCCAGGTCATACACCCAGATCTGCTTGGCAGGCGTCTTGTGGCTGCCTTCGCTGGCGTGGTCATGCATGCCCACATAGAGCCGCTTGCCGTCGGGCCGGATCGTGAAGAGCTGGTAGCCGCCCGGTTGCCAGCCATTCTTCTTGTCGGCTGCCGGAACGAGCGGCCATGGTGCGTCGAACTTCGGCCCCTGGTCGGTCAGCTCCATGCCGTACGCCTGACCATGATAGGAAACGAAATACAGATGGTTCCCGACCGGCTCGAAGTGCATGAAGATCGGGTCCTTGTCCGGGTCAAAGAACGCGGCGCTTGCGGTGCGCTTAGCCTGTGCGCCCTTGTCGTCCAGTTCGAACGTGGCCAGCGTGCCGTCACCGCAAACGGCCGAGAAGCGGCGCGGTTGCTGCGGCCACGGAATCACGCCCCAGCAGCCCGGTGTGGCAATTTCCGCCGCCACACGCTTTTGCTGCAGGTCGACCACCGTGACGGACGTGGCCGGCGTGGCGTTCTGCACGAGCAGGAAGCGGCCGTCGGGCGTGGGGGTCAGCAGGCCGCGAATCTGCAGTGCCTCAACATGCTTTGGCGGGATCTCGATTTCGTACTTGAAGGTCAGGTCGTCGCTGCCGTAGGCCTCGATCACATCCGTGCGCGTGCCGCGCTGCAGGCGGCTGTAGTAGGTGCTGGCGACGAAGATTTCGTGCTTGTCGGCCGACAGCGCGCTCTGCCCGGCAAAGCCCATCCCCAGCATGCCGAGGTAGCGCATGGTGTTGCCGTCGATCACGTGCAGGCGGCCGTCGACCAGGTGCCCCATGGTCGGGTCGGAAACGTAGACGCGGTTGGCGTCGGGCGCCGGGAGCTTGGTGACGGTGAGCTGGTCCACCGGCAACTCGGGTGGCGCCGACATGGCCGCGGTTGCCGCGAACGCTGCAACGCAGCCAGCCAGTACGGTGCGACAGGATCGCGACCACGGGCGAAAGGTCATGGGTTCACTCCAGATCACAACATTCAGTTTGCTGACGAACAGCTTAGGTACGCCCCTCGTGCGAGCGGTATCCAAATTCGGTAATTCAGAAACGGGCTCAGGGGGTGGGATTTCCGGATTGACATCTCCGGCGATATACCCCTCGATTTCTCTACGACGGACGCATCGCGGCAGACATGCGCGACATTGTCGGCATGCCCATCCGCAAGTTCCATCGCGAGGATTCGCAATAGGGTTTTCCCTGGCGCCGGGGTGGCGGGGGATGCGCTGCGCGCCAGCCGGGCTGCGCAGGTTTGTTGATGTGCTATTTGCCGGCTAGCGAGCGCCGTCGCTCCGAACGCGAGAAGCGCGGCTGGCCGGGGTGGTCGGCCACGCATGGGGCAACTTCCCGGCGCATGGTGGCCGTGGATCGCCCCGAACCTGTGCGCGGCGTGGTTCTGGTGGCAGCTTCCGCCGGCAAGGTGCCGCCGGGCTCGACCGAGAGGCCGACCAGGTTTTGTGATGTGGGGGCACGTACCTCGCCGGGAGCATCGGCGGGGTCGTGCGCTACGGGGTCGGCGAAGCGACGGGGGCAGCATCCCGCTGCTTTTGCCGATACAACCCGAGGGTCGCGCACAGCCCGCAGAGTGCGGCGAAGCTGAGCCAATAGCCGGGCGCCGCCTTGTCGTGGGTCACTTCGATCAGGTAGGTCGACAGCGCTGGCGTGAACCCGCCGAATACGGCCGTCGCCAGGCTGAACGCCAGCGAAAAACCCGCCACACGCACCTCGACCGGCATGACCTCGGTCAGCGCTGCGACCATGGCGCCGTTGTACATGCCAAAGAAGAACGAGAACCAGAGGAGCACGGTCAGCATGCGGCCAAAGCTCGGTGCATCTGCAAGCCAGGACAGCGCTGGATACGACGTGCAGATGGCCAGAACGGTAATCGCCATCAGGATGGGCTTGCGGCCGGTGCGGTCTGAAATGGCCCCGCCGATTGGCAACCAGATGAAGTTCGACAGTGCGACGAGCAGTGTCACCATCAGGCTGTCGCTTGTCGACAGCTTCAGCACGGCCTTGCCAAAGGTCGGCGTGTAGACGGTGATGAGGTAGAACGTCGTGGTGGTCATCGCTGTGAGCAGCATGCCGCCGATGACGACCTTCCAGTTCTGCACCAGCATCGCGAACACTTCGGCCGATCGAGGGTGATGGCGCCGTGCTTCAAAGGCCGCCGTTTCTTTCAACGAACGGCGCAGCACGAACAGGAACGGAACGATGGCACAGCCCAGGAAGAACGGGATGCGCCATCCCCACACAGCCAACTGCTCTGCGGCCATCCACTGGTTGAGCGCATAGCCCAGCGCAGCCGCCACGATGATGGCCACTTGCTGGCTGCCCGATTGCCAGCTCGTATAGAAGCCCTTGTTCCCGGGCGTCGCGATCTCCGCCAGATACACGGAAACACCGCCCAGCTCGGCGCCAGCGGAGAAGCCCTGCAACAACCGGCCGATCAGTACCAGCACCGACGCAGCGATGCCGATGGAGGCATAACTGGGCACGCAGGCGATCAGGATCGTCCCGCTTGCCATGATCGCCAGCGTGACGATCAGACCGGTTCGACGCCCGACCTTGTCGATGTACGCACCCAGAAAGATTGCGCCGAGCGGACGCATCAGGAACCCGGCGCCAAACACGGCGAAGGTCAGCATCAGCGAGGCAAATTCGTCCGCCAAGGGAAAGAAGATCTTGGAGATTGCGGTGGCGTAAAAGCCGAAAAGAAAGAAGTCGAACTGCTCGAGAAAGTTGCCGCTCGTTACGCGTAGCACGGCGGCGGCTTTTGATCCGCGCGAGCTGGTGTGCTCCACGGCGAGTTGACGGGTGGGGGTCACTGCGATGTCTCCTGTTGTATGGCGCAGCGGCGAGATGCGCCGCCTCGCTGCTGATGCGTTAATCCGCGCCGAGCGCGATGTTGTTTCGTTGCCGTCTTTCAATCGAGGACTTCAATAGCGCCGCGGAGCGGTACACGCCATGTGCGAACTTTCCATACGGCAGCGTCGCGAACAGTGCGATGACGATGCCCAGATGGACCGCCAGCAGCATCGGCATTGCCGATGTGCTGCGCCAGGCCAGAAGTGCCAGGCCTGACGCACTGGTCATCAGGAGCAGCGCAATGAACGCTCTGTCCATCGGGCGTTGCGCCGCATCGCCTTGCTCGGGGTGACGGCGCAGGTTGAGCCAAAGCAGGCCCGCTGGCCCGACGATCAGGCCGATACCACCCGCGGTGCCGAGCAGCACCGGCAAGCTGAGCAGCGGGTAGGGCGCGTGCAGCCCGAGCAGGTAGTGATACAGCGTGGCAACCGCCGTTGCGGCAAAGCACAGCAGGAAGCCATAGAAGGTCAGATGATGGAAGCGCCGCCGCGCCAGGGTGAACGCATCGTCAGACTCGTTGCAGCCGTCGCCGTGTCCGCCATCCAGATACTTCAACGTCAAGGCGTTTTTCGCGGCTTCGGCCAGTGCGGGTGCGCTGGTTGCCGCGCGGCCGTCCGATACGTTCCGCCAGAACCGCGTCACGCCGATGCCCAGTGCCGTGGCAGCGAAGAGGAAGACCACGCCAAAGATTGCGGCCAGCAGGTTATGTGGAAAGACCGCATAGAAGTTGCCTCCCACGTGATCTCCCACGTTGTGCAACAGCCCGCCGGACATCGCCGCGCCAAGCAACAGGAACATCGCCAGGCCGAAGGCGAGGGCCACGGATACCGTCACCCCGTTACGCTGATACAGGCCCCCCAGCGATGCAGGCCATGCGTACTCTGTGTAGGTCTCCAGGCGCACCTTCGCCATTGCCTTGGGGACGTTGACGGCAAACTCGTGCGGAGGCGCGTACTGGCATGCGTGGTAACACGCACCGCAGTTGTGGCAGAGGTTGGCAAGGTAGTTGACGTCGGCCTTGCCGAATGCAAGGCGCCGTGTCATCGCAGGGAAAACGGCGCAGAACCCTTCGCAGTAGCGACATGCGTTGCAGATCTGCATCTGCCGTGCCACTTCGGTTTCGTTTGCCGTCATCGCCAGGATTGGAATCACGCGCGACGCTGAGAGTTGCGTCTCGCGTGCTGAAGACGCGGCATCGTGTGAAGGGAGGCCCGTCCGTGCGGCGGGCATGTCAGGCTTGTGCACTTTCAACTCCGGATGTTTGCAACGCGTAACGCGCGGCCTGGGTGCCGGCGATGCGCCCGAATGCCGTGCCGATCGACATGCCGACCCCTGCCGTATAGCCTTTTCCAAGCACGTTGCCCGCCATCATTTCGCCAGCGACGAACAGGTTGCCGCTCGGTTCGCCCCCGAAGTGGACCCGTGCCTGATCATCGGTCTTCAGACCCAGATAGGTGAACGTGATGCCCGGTCTCAGGGCGTAGCCGTAGAACGGGGGCACGTCAATTGGCTGCGCCCAGTGCGTCTTGGGCGGGACAACGCCCTCGGTATGGCAGTCATCGAGTGCTGTGTGATCGAAGCTGCCAACGCGGCATGCTTCGTTGTAGCGGCGCAGCGTCTCCATGAACTGCGCCTCAGGAAGATCGAGCTTGCGGGCCAGTTCGGCCAGCGTCGCAGCCTTTTCGCCAGGAAAGACCGGCGGCATGAAGCGGCCAATTGCCTTCGAATCGATGATCGAATAGCCGATCTGCCCAGGTTGTTGCGCCACGAGTCGGCCCCAGATGGCATAGCGCTTGGGCCAGAAATCCTCGCCTTCGTCGTAGAAGCGCTCGGCGTTCCGGTTGACGACGACGCCTAGCGAGACGCAATCGATGCGTGTGCAGATACCGCCGTCATAGAGAGGGGCCCGCGCATCGATGGCGACGCAGTGTGATTGCGAAGGATCGCCGATGGCGTCTGCACCCGCGTCGATCATGGATTTGAGCAGCACACCGCGATTGAAGCGCGTGCCGCGGATCAGGAAATTGTCGGCAGGCCATTCGCCACGCTCGTTCTGGCCCCATGCCTCGCGCAGCCATTCGCGATTCGATTCGAAGCCTCCGGCGGCGAGCACGCACGCACGCGCCTCGAAACGCTGCGTGCCGCTGCGCGCAGCAACGAACCGATCGCCATCCAGTTCGATGGAATCGACGGGCGTTTCATAGCGAATGCGCACCCCAAGTTTTTCTGCGCTGCGGTAGTAGGCGTTGACCAGCGCTTTGCCGCCGCCCATGAAGAAGGCGTTGGTGCGGGCAACATGCAGCGCACCCGACAGCGGCGGCTGGAAGCGCACGCCGTGCTTCTGCATCCAGGGGCGGCAAGTCGACGACGCACGAATCGTCAGGCGGGCAAGATGCTCGTTGGTCTGCCCACCCGTGACTTTCAACAAGTCCTGCCAGTATTCTTCTTCGGGATATGCATCGACGAGCACGTCTTGCGGTGCGTCGTGCATACAGCGCAGATTGCGCGTGTGCTGTGAGTTGCCGCCACGCCATGCCCGCGGCGCGGATTCGAGCATCAGCACCGATGCTCCAGCCTCCCGCGCCATCAGTGCTGCGCACAGTGCAGCGTTCCCGCCCCCGATGACCAGTACGTCAACCATACATGCCTCCTTGCGGAAGCACTGTATGGCGCGTCCTCGTCAGCCGCCATCAGCGCGGCGTCAACGGGTCTTCAGGTTTCGTGAAGACCCTTCGTCGCGCAGGTGTGCGCCCGGCCAGCGTCCTTCGCGAACAAGCTGCCGCGCGACATCCGCAAGCACCACGCGCGCCGCAAGCCCTGCAGGCGAAAGCTCTTCGTCCGACACGCTCGTGATCAGGTTCGGCCGTGCCGCAAAGGCTTCGGCAAGCGGCACGCTGGCGAGGGTCGCATTTTCGGCGCGCGCCAGCGCTGCGCCAGGCTGGATCGTCGCGCCCATGCCACTGCGCACGAAATCCATGAGCAGCGCCAGACCGTCGACTTCGGCGACGATGCGCGGTTCGTACCTGGCTCGCTTGAATGCCTCTGAGAGAAGCGAGCGCAAACCGTGCGGGCCGCTGGGCAGGATCAGGCCCAAGTCCCCCAGTTGCCCGAGCCGAACGTTCGCTTTGGCGGGCATGCCGGGCAGATCCTCCACTCCGATAACGAAGAGCCGCTCATCGAGAAGCGGCAGCACGCTCCATCTCTGTGAGGGCTGCTCCCGGAAGAGCACGGCAAGATCGATCTGCCGGGCGCTCAACATCGACTCCAGATAGCCGGACAGGCTTTCGACGATACGCAAACGAACATCGGGATAGCGCTCGCGCATGGACTGCATGAACGCAACGCCCAGCACGCTTGCGGTGCTGGGCGCCATGCCGATACTCACGTGACCTGAAAGCCGGGCCGCACGCGCGGCTTGCGCGGCGTCATCGACGTGACGCAATGCGAGCTGCGCCTGTCGCCAGAAAGCGAGACCTGCGTCGGTCGGTATCACGCCGCTGGACGTGCGTTGCAGCAGGCGCGTTGACAGTTCGCTTTCGAGGCGGCTGATCTGCTGGCTGAGCGCAGACGTCACGACACCCAGTTCAAGCGCCGCTTTGCCCATGCTTCCGTGCTCGACAACGGCCAGGAAATATCGAAGCTGTCTGAGTTCCATGGGGAGCAATGATCGCGAGAAGATCCGAATTCTCTCAGGTTCTGCGCATCGCGAGCGGCGTCATGGCGCGCATATGCCAGGGCCCCCTTTTTGCAGCGCTCTCTGACAAGCCGTCGAACGCGTCGCGCCAACCGGTTCGCTATCGAGCGCAGGCCGATGGCCTCAGCGGTTAAGCATCTCTTTGAGCCAAAGGCTCATCAGACCCGCGCGGCCACGCACACCGAATTTGCGATAGATGTTCGTGATGTAGGAGTGCGTCGTGGAAACGGCCAGGCCAAGCTGTTCTGCAATCTGTTTTTCTGCGGCTTCGGTCAGCAGCAGGTGCAAGACCTTGCATTCGTGAGGGGCCAGGCTTCCTTTGAGTTGCGCGAGCTGGCTGGGCCCCGCCTGTGTCCTCAACGCGGTGACGTTACGCGCCACGCCGATGCGCAACCGATGTTCCACATTCCACTGCGCCGACCAAGACAAGTGGACGTCGCTGCCAAGCTGATGCCGATAGCGATTCTCGAATCCCGTGCGCTTGCCGCCTGCCCGAACCCGCCCCGCTTCCCGCTGCGTTCTGTCGCGATCGTCTGGCGCTACGAGTTCGAGCATGAATTGGCCGACAAGCTCGGTGGGCTGATATCCAAGAATGTCTTTCCATACTGCATTGGCGTAGCGAATCCGCCCGGTCTCGTCGACCATGAAGACGGCGTCCGGAAGGCTATCGGCCAAAGCGATCGCACTCACATCATTGAGGACTTCCATGGTCTGCCGCTTTTGATTGCAATAAAAGAAACGATGGCCCGCTGCCGATACGCAATATTCAGAATGCTGCACTCAAAGGTGGTCGCAAACGGTTGCAGTGGACGTGATCGCAGCATTCCTGCCGACTTTTCCGCGCTCCGGATACGTTGACCTAAGCAGCCTTGGCCAAGAGGTGGCCAGCATGGGCGGCGTCGTCTGGCAGAGTCTTACCCTCTAATTAGCAGGGTGCCAGCCAGAATAGCGTCTGTTATCGTTCTCGACAATATGTGGTGTCGGCACCATGTCGAATAAGAATGCCCATCCCGCGCTCGGTTCCAAGAGATCGACGCAGGGAAGGCAACGGGGAAGTGCGCAAATCCGCAAGCCGTCGAAGGCCAGAGCTGACTCGTAGATTTGGGTGGGGGGTTTTCCCTCGTCCTTCTGCGAGGGGGCGGTAATTGCTTCGGTGCTGATACGCGGGCCATCATCAATAAGATGACGGGTGAAAGCCAAATAAAAATAAGCCGCACCATTTTTGAAGAACGGGGAAGTCTTCAGGCGCTGGATCGGCAAAAAGGGCGGGGCTCTCCGCAGGGCAAGAATTCTAGGCTTTTGCGGGACATTGCAGCCGCGATTTTCAGGTTGTTTTATTGGCAAAAAATAATCACCAATAAGCCTTTTTTGATTGAGTGATCGGCGTCATATGGATTTGGTCTGCAAAATCAGGGTGTACCAAGAAAATGGGCACTATTTTGCGGTCTGGGTTACGCCGGATACGATGCACTCAAGCACAGGGCGAAACATCGCTGAAGCCCTGGCGAATTTAAGTCGGTCCATGACCGATGACCGGCTCCCTCAATCGGTGGATGTCTCGATCCATCCGAAAGAGGACAGGAGGCGAAGCGAAATCGCAGAGCCCGCGTCCGCGCCTTGTGAATTTCCCCGCCATATACCGCTCGTCAGGCATCTTCTGCATGAGCGTTTCGGCAAGGTCACCTTGCGCGAACTCTCCGACAAGCTGGGCTTGGACGACGTCACCCCGCAGCTGCTGTCTTCCTCGATCGCGGGCAAGGGGGCGAAGCGCGTTCGTCTGACCATTGCCAAAGCGCTTGGAGCGGACCCCAATACGCTTTGGCCAACGACGCGGCATTGACAAGCGTGCGCCTCCGACACCATCACCGTGATCGTCCCGTACCGCTCCGGAGCACGCCTGGAACGTTGTGATTGGCGCCGCGCAGCACCGGTGGTATTCGTCGAGGCGTTCCGCTGCGTGCTCAGTCGAGCGGCACCGTCAATTGATCGATGACCGGGCGGGTGTCTGGGCGTAGCCCACGCCACCAGACGAAGGCTTCCGCGGCCTGTTCGACCAGCATGCCGACGCCGTCTGCGATGTTGCGCACACCTGCGTTGCGCGCGAGCCGCAGGAACGGTGTCAGCCGCTTGCCATATGCCAGTTCGTAGGCCAGCCCATCGGGTTGGAAGATGCTCGGTGGAACGGGCGGCAGATCGCCTGTGAGGCTGGCGGAGGTGGCATTGACCACCAGATCGAAGCGCCCCATCGCCTCTAGGTCGGCATACCCGCAAGCGACGACCGGGCCGCGCCCGGCAACCTGGGCTGCCAGTGCCTGCGCCTTTGCCACGTCGCGGTTCGCGATGACCAACTGCGCTGGCCCCGCCGCCAGGAACGGTAGCAGGGCGCCACGCGCCGCACCACCGGCACCCAGCAGCAGCACGCGCTTGCCGGCCATCGGCAGCCCCAGGTTGACCTCGATGTCACGCACCAGCCCAATGCCGTCGAAGTTTTCCGACAGGATGCGGCCGCCTTCAAACTTCAGTGCATTGGCAGCGCCGGCCAACGTGGCGCGCTCGCTGCGCTCGTCGGCCATTGCAAACGCCTTGAGTTTGAACGGCGCCGTGACGTTCATGCCCTTGCCGCCGTCGGCGGCGAACGCACGTACGACTTCGGCGAACGCTGTGTCCGGCTCGACAGGCCCTTCGATGGCCGTGTACTGCATGTCTTGTTGCGCCGCTTGCGCAAAAAGACCATGAATGAGCGGAGATTTGGTGTGTGAGATCGGGTTGCCGATCACCGCATAGTGGTCAGTCATCATGGGGCTCACTTCGAGTAAAGAACGCCATCGGCCTGCATCGCCTGGATCTCGTCGGAATCGAAACCCAGGGTGCGCGCGATTTCAACGTTGTGCTCGCCCAGGTCGGGAGCGACGTCGCGGATGGTCGTATCGCAATCGGAAAACTTGAACGGCAGGTTGGGCAGGCGCAACGTCCCATAGCGCGGATGCTGCTGCTCGACGACCATGCCGCGGGCATGAATCTGCGGATCGGCCAGCACCTCGTCGATGCGCTGTACCTTGGCGCACGGAACGTCGATGCCATCCAGCAGTTCCAGCACCAATGCCACGGGGCGTGCCGCTACCCAGGGTTCGACCACAGAGAGAATCTCCGCCCGGTGCGCGTTGCGCCCGACGCTGTCATGGAACCGCTTGTCAGCGCCGAAGCCTGCCGGACCGCCATGCGCTTCGACCAGTGCAGCGAAGCGCTTCCATGCATCATCGACCTGCGCGGCAATCACGAGATCGGCATCAGCCGCACGGAACACGCCATAGAGTGTCGAGGTGGGCATGTCATGCCCGGTCTGCTCGGGCAGCACGCCCTGCAGGGTGTAGCACTGCACCGCGTATTCGTGCATCGACACCAGCGTGTCGTACAGCGCCATGTCGATGTGCTGCCCGCGCTGGCTCTTTACGCGCCCCAGCAGCGCGGCGTTGATGGCGGCCACGGCGTGGATGCCCGTGTACATGTCACCGAGCGAGATGCGCAGCAGCGGTGGCCGCTCGCCCGGCGTGCCGACCATTTGCATGATGCCGCTCTTGGCTTCGGCAATCAGCCCGAAACCGGCCCGATGTGCGTCCGGTCCGGTATGTCCATAGGCCGAGATGGAGCAATAGACCAGGCCCGGATTGCGCGCCGACAGCTCGGCGTAGCCCAGCCCCAGCTTGTCCAGTGCGCCTGGCCGGTAGTTCTCGATGAACACATCCGCTGAGTCGCACAGCCGTTGCATGAACGCCTTGCCGCGAGGGTCTTTCATATTGACGCTCACGCCGCGCTTGCCCATGTTCAGCTGCAGGAAATAGCCGCTTTGCTGGTCGTCGAGCACGGTGGCGTGCTGGCGGCCGGCATCGCCGGTGCCGGGGCGCTCAACTTTGATCACTTCGGCGCCGAGCGCCGCCAGGCATCGGCCGACATAGGGGCCGGCGAGGAAGTGGCTGTAGTCGACAACGCGAATACCTTCGAGTGGGCGGGCCTGCATCAGAACGCTCCCGGCCGGCGCGGCACCATCAGGCGGTGCTCACCGCGTTGCACGACCTGGCCATCTTGATTGATCAGCTCCGAGGGCAGCACGACGATGCCCCAGCCCGGACGGCTCTTGCTCGCCCGCATCTCCCCGACCCGGAACTTCACGTGCAAGACGTCGTTGACCTTGATCGGCAGCAGGAAATCCCACGTCCAGCCGAGCGACATGCCGGGCAGGAAGCGGTAGTCGCTCTGCGTCTTCAGGCCGTCCGCAATCGACAAGCCGAACAAGCCATGCGCGACGATGCAGCCGAAGTGGCTCGCATTGGCGTAGGCCTCGTCCACATGCACGGGCGTGTGGTCGCCGGTGAGGTCGGCGTAAGCGAGGATGCGTTCTTTCGTGACGGTGTAGCTCGGGCTCACGCACGTGTCGCCCTCTTGGGCGTCGTCCCAGTATTTTTCAACGATCGTCATATCTATGCCTGCGCACGGGGGTTGATTGCCAATGCCTGCGCCACGCACGACGCAGGCTTGGCCTGAATGAGTTCGACCGCCAGGCCGTCTGGCAAGCGCAACCAGTTGCGGCCCTGCGGCATTTCGGTCACGCCAAAGCCGTGCGCGAGAGCCAGCGCGGCTTCCAGGTCTTCGCACATCACGCCCAAGTGGGCGAGTCGGCCTTCGGGGCCTTCGTACTCGGGGGCATGGATGAACTGCAGGCCACCGAGCGTCCAGTATTGCCGGGGCGCTTCACGCGTGCCGTCGATCTCGCGCAGGGTCATGCCGAGCACCTCTTCGAAAAAGCGAATGTGCCAGTGGATGTCCTTCACCCAGATGGCGACGTGTTCCACATAGGCCTTGGGCGTGCTCATGCGGTTGTCTCCGTGTGTTGTCGTTGTTGGTCAGCCAGTTGGTCCGCCATCGCGCGCTCGATCCCCTTGATGCAAGCGACCAGCGTGGCATTGACGGGAGTCGGCACACCGTACCGCTGCCCGCAACGCACAACCGAACCGTTGATGAAATCGATCTCGGTGATCGTCCCTTTCTCCAGGCTTTGCAGCATCGAGGTCTTGAATGCGGCCGGCAGGCCTTCGGCGGCGAGCGTCCATGCCTGTTCGGGGTCCGTCATCGACAGCTTCACGCCTGCGGCCTGTGCCGCTGCAATCGCCTCGGCCACGGCCGCAAGCGAGGTCGCCTTGAGCAGCGGTTCGTCGTAGAGCTGGCCGTAGGTCAGGCGGGTGATGCCAGTGAGCGCACCAGTGGCCACGTTGACGAGGAGCTTGTCCCACATCGTGCCGACGATGTTGTCGGTGACCGTGGTCGCCAGCCCAGCGGCATTGAAGGCTTCCGCAACGGCCTGCACGCGGGGCGTCAGACGGCCATCCAGTTCGCCGATGTAGGTGGCTTTGCCAACCACGCCCGATTGAATATGCGCGGGGCCCCGCATCACCCCGCCAACATAGGTCTTGCCTGCCAGCACGCGTTCACGGCCCACGATGTCGCCGAGGATCTCTTCGTGCCCCAGGCCGTTCTGCAGCGACAGCACCAGCGTATCGGGGCCGACCAGATCCACGGCACCGCGCATGGCGGCATCGGTCTCGAATGATTTGACCAGCACGATCACCAGCTCTGCGACCCCCACCTCTGCAGCGCGCGTCGCCGCCCGTACCTGAATGTGTCGTGTGCCTTGTGCATCGTCCACCCGCAGGCCTTCGCTTCGCATGGCATTGATGCGAGCCGGCGAGCGGCCAATCAGCCAGGTCTCGTGGCCGGCTTCAGTGAGGGTGGCCCCAATGGCGCAGCCCAGTGCGCCGGCACCCAGAATCGCAATCTTCAATGGCGTCTCCTTTACGTGTGGTTGCACGATAGGAGACCACCCTTATACTGGCAATACAATGATCACAATATCGTTATTGCTATGGACAATAATGCTGGGGCGCTTGCCGACCTGCCTGATCTGAAGCTGCTACAACTGTTCGACCTGCTGTACGACGTTCGCAACGTCAGCCGTGTTGCCGAGCAGCTTGGGCAGAGCCAGCCAACGGTCAGCATCTGGCTCGGGCAACTACGGGACTACATACGGGATCCCCTGTTCATTCGCACGCCCGGCGGCATGGCACCCACGCCGCAGGCGGACGCGCTGATCGGGCCGTGCCGGGAGATCCTCGAATCGCTCAGGCGTTTTGCTGCCTGGGAGATTGCGTTCGACCCCGCGACGGCACAGCGGCGGTTTCGTATCTGCATGACCGATGCGAGCCATATCACGCTGCTGCCGCGTCTTCTGGCGCATGTTCGCGCGCAGGCGCCCGGTGTCCGCTTGGAGGCCGCCAGAATTGACGGCAATACGGAACGCACGCTGGAATCCGGCGAAGCCGACCTCGCGATTGGCTACGTGCCCTGGCTGAGCGGCAGCATCTATCAGCAGCAGTTGTACGAGCAGGATTGGGTCTGCCTGGCCAATCGCCACCATCCGAGAATCCGCACCCGGTTTGGCGCGAAGCAATACAGCGCGGAAGGGCACGTCGCGGTCACGGCGGGTACCGGGGCGCAACTGCTCCAACAGGCGCTGACGCGCGAGCGCATCGAGCGTCAGATCGTGCTGGAGCTGCCGGGCTTCCTGGGGCTGGGCGCGATTATCCAAACGACCGACCTGATCACCACGCTGCCCCGCCACATCGGCGAAACGCTCGCCAAGGCCAATGACCTGGCCGTGCGCGCGTGCCCATTCCCCGTGGAAGGCTTTGCCGTGCGGCAGCACTGGCATGCCAGGTATCACCATGAAGCAGGCAACCGTTGGCTGCGCGGCGTGGTCAGTCAACTTTTTGGCGCGGCGCGCTAGTTGAAGGCTCGGTTTGGTATGCAGATGGTTGGTTTCCGGCGAGTGCGCGTGCGGCCGGTCACGAGGTCAGCGCGGCCCCGCCGATTCGGCTACAATTATTAGTTGACTCATCAATCGTTGATGTATCATTTGTATTGTCTCCCCTCCGCCATGGCCGTCCACACTGCGCTCCCGCACTCCCATACCCAGGTCTTGCCGTTCAAGGAATCGCTGCTGGCGATGATCGGTATTTGCTTTGTCGTGGTTCTGGTGGCATTCGACCAGACCGTAGTCGGTACTGCACTGCCGACGGTGGTGGCCGAGCTTAAGGGCTTCGAGCTGTATGCGTGGGTGGCGACGTCGTATCTGCTGACCTCGGTGGTGACGGTGCCGATCTTCGGGCGCCTGGGTGATTTCTATGGGCGCAAGCCGTTCGTGATTGCATCCATCGTGGTGTTCACGCTGGCGTCGGTCATGTGCGGCATGGCGGGCAGTATGGGGTTCCTGGTGTGGTCGCGGGCGCTGCAGGGTATCGGTGGCGGTATGTTGGTCGGCACCGCGTATGCCTGTATTCCCGACCTGTTTCCCGATGCACGTGTACGTTTGCGCTGGCAGGTCATGCTGAGTGCCTCGTTCGGGATCGCCAACGCCATCGGCCCGACGCTGGGCGGCTGGATGACGCAGGCGTTCGGCTGGCGCTCGGTGTTCTACGTGAATATTCCGTTTGGTGTGTTGGGGCTGTGGTTTGCGTGGCGTTTCCTGCCGCATTTGCGCCAGAACCTGCACACGGGGCGGATCCGGCTGGACTGGCAGGGCGCAGTGCTGATTACGGTGGCGCTGGGTGCGCTACAGCTGTTCGTTGAGTGGCTGCCGCGTCACGGCATGTCGCTGGCGATGGTGGGTTGGCTGGTGCTGTCTGGTGCGGCGTTCGTTGCACTGTGGTGGTGGGAGCAACGCGCTGAACAGCCGCTGCTGCCGTTCGACATGCTGCGCAATCCGTCATTGGCGGCGCTGTTCATGCTGGCGCTGCTGTCGGGGTTTTCGATGTTTGCGGTGCTGTTCTATGCGCCGCTGCTGTTCCAGGGCGGGTTCGGCATGTCGCCGCAGGAGGCGGGGCTGGTCATCACGCCGCTCGTTGTGTGCATCACGCTGGGCAGCATCATCAACGGGCGCATCGTCACGCGCATTCCGAAGCCCAACGCCATGCTGTATGCCGGGTTTGCGCTGCTGACGGTGGCGGTGGCCGGCATGGCGATGTCGTCCAAGGGTATGCCGCATGCGGTGCTGACGCTGCTGATGCTGCTGGCGGGTCTCGGCCTCGGCTTCGTGCTGCCCAACCTGACCGTGTTTGCCCAGCAGACGGCCGGGCGTGCGCACCTGGGCATTGCCACGGCGCTGCTGCAATCGCTGCGCATGGTGGGCGGCATGGTGGGCACGGCGCTGGTTGGCACACTGGTGAGCGAGCGCTATGCCTCCGGCGTGGCCAATGCGCTCAGCGCCGACAACGCCAAGCAATGGCTGCACCAGCTTGCCGATCCCGAAATTCTCATCGATCATGACGCGCAGGCCGCCGTGCTCGCGCAGATGCATGCGGCGGGCCACGATGGCGTGGCGCTGCTCGAAGCCGCGCGGCATGTGCTGGTGAGTGCCATCCATATCGGCCTGATCGTGGCGACGGTGGTGGCGCTGATCGGCCTGTGGCGGGTGCGCCGGGTGCCGCCGGTGGTGCTGCACCATGTTGAGCCTGTGCAACATGCCGAGTAGGCGCCGGATAGGCACCAACAAGCCGGAGCAGTTAGGATGCGCGGTTTCCCAGCAATCTCAGCCCGTGATCGATGACCTCTGAACGCGAACGCTTCGCCGTCATGCACCAGTTTGGCCGCACCTACCGTGCCTTCATGGCCGCCTTCGAGGCGCATGTCGGCCAGCCGGTGCCGCGCTGGCGCATCCTGCTCGCGCTGCACGACAACACCGGCGGTGGCATCGCCCAGAAGCAGCTGGCCGAGCGCGTGCGGATGGACCCCGGCGCGCTGACGCGCCAGCTCAAGGTGCTCGAGCAGCTCGGCTGGATCGAACGCACCACCGACGCGCGCGACAACCGCCTGACCAACGTGTCGCTCTCCGACGCCGGCCTGGCGGTCGTGCTCGAATGCATGCCGCGCCGCGTCGCGTTCATCAACGCCACGCTCGATGGGCTGCCCGACGATCTCGTCCACGCGCTGTCCGAAGCGCTCGCGCAGATCGAGGCACGCCTGGCCGAAGTGCCGGCGCCGGCAACCACTGCATCCGCCTCGCCTGACATCAAAAGCGCCGATCAGCCCGAAGACCGCTAACGCGCTGACTGTGCCCGGAGACACGCCATGCCCATGGTGATCAACAGCGCGCTGTACCGTAACGGCAAGCGCGAACGTGACCTTTCTGTCGAGGCCATCAGCGATGTGCTGCACACGCCGGGCTCGTTTGTCTGGCTCGGCCTGCACGAGCCGGACGACGCCATGCTCAAGCAGGTGCAGGAAGAATTCCACCTGCACGACCTCGCCATCGAAGACGCACGCAACGCGCATCAGCGCCCCAAGCTGGAGACCTACGGCGACACGCTATTCATCGTGCTGAACACCGCGCAGATGGAAGACGGCAACGTTGTTTTTGGCGAGACGCATCTGTTCATCGGCAAGGATTTTCTCGTCTCGGTGCGGCACGGGCCGTCGGCCTCGTATTCGCCGGTGCGCGAGCGCTGCGAGCGCACGCCGCAATTGCTGGCCAAGGGCGCCCCGTTTGCGCTGTACGCGGTGATGGACTTCGTGGTCGACAACTACCAGCCTGTGCTCCATCGCATGCAGGAGGAGTTCGAGCAGATCGAGAGCCAGATCTTTGGCGACACGTTCGACCGCGCGGCCATCGAGCGGCTCTATACGCTCAAGCGCCAGCTCTTGCGGCTGCGCAATGCCGCGCTGCCGGTGGAAGACATTGCCGGCCAGCTCGTGCGCCTGCACGAAGACGTGGTGCCCAAGGAGCTGCGCGCGTACTTCCGTGACATTGCCGACCATGCGCATCGCGTAGTGGGCGCGCTCGACGTGATCCGAGAAATGCTGACCACGGCCATCTCCGTGAACGTCGCGCTGGTGTCGGTCACGCAGAACGACATCGTCAAACGTCTGGCAGGGTGGGGCGCCATTCTGGCGATCCCGACCGTGGTGTTCAGCAACTACGGCATGAACTTCAAGGGCATGCCGGAGCTGGAGCACCCGGCGGGGTATCCGATCGTGCTCGCGTGCACGGCCACCGCGTGCGTTTGGCTCTACCGCAAGCTGCGCAAGTCAGGCTGGATATAGGAGATACGAGATGACGAAGGCGCGCTGCTGCTGGGCGGGTGAAGACCCGCAGATGATTGCGTACCACGACACCGAATGGGGCGTGCCCTCGCACGATGATCGCCGCCTCTACGAGATGCTGATTCTCGAAGGGGCGCAGGCCGGCCTGTCGTGGCAGACCATCCTGCGCAAGCGGGCACGCTATCAGGAAGTGTTCGAGGGGTTTGATGCGGCACGCGTGGCGCGCTTCACGCCCGCGCGTATTGAGAAGCTGCTCGCCGACCCCGGCATCGTGCGCAACCGCGCCAAGGTGGAAGGCGCCGTCATCAACGCACGCAAGGTGCTGGAGCTGCAGGAAGAAGTGGGTTCGCTCGATGCGTTCCTGTGGGCGTTCGTCGATGGCAAGACCATCGTCAACCGTTGGAACAGCTACCGCGACGCGCCCGCCGCCACCGACGCCTCCAAGGCGATGAGCAAGGCGCTGGTCAAGCGCGGTTTCAAGTTTGTCGGCCCCACCATCTGCTACGCCTTCATGCAGGCCACCGGCATGGTTGATGACCACGAGGCCGGGTGCTTTCGCGCCGGCAAGTCATAGCGCTTACTTGGCAGCAACCGGCTTGAGCTGCATCACCCAATGCGCGAACTGGTCTGCCTCTTCGGGCGTGATCGCGTTCGGCGGCATGGTGCCGGCGCCCCATTTGCCGCTGCTGCCTTCGAGCATGCTCTTCTTCAGTTTCGCAATCGCGTCCGGATCGGTTTTGTAACGCTCGGCAATCGCGCGGAACGGCGGTCCGACTTTGGTCGTGTCCATCGCGTGGCACGCGCGGCAGGTGTCTTCGCTGGAAGAAGAGGCGGCGTGCCCGGGCACAACCAGCATGCCGGACAACGCCGCAAACATGGAGAGCACTGCCGATTTCATCAACGTCATGGAATTCCGTTCTTGTGCAGGCGCCCGCTGCAAGCCTGCGCAGGCGGGCGCCGGATTGGCTACAGGCTGATCAGCGATGCGGCCAGGGTTTGGCAGGTGCGCCCATCACAGGCTCGCCCAGCAGCGGCGTCGACAGGGCGTAGGCGCCGTCTTCGGTAAAGGCCCAGATGATGTTGCGGTCGTACTCGGTGTAGATCGCGAACACGCCCTTGCCCAGCGTATACGACGGCAATTGCGTCTCGTCAGCCAGCGCAGGGATGAAGTAGCCCGCGATGGACGGGTGCGCAGGGTCCTTCACGTCATAGATCTGCACGCCCGCGTTGTAGAACGAATACGGCACCACGCCCTGTTTCCAGCCGCCCGGCTGGCCGATGGCGTTGGCACGTTTCGGGCCGTAGTTGCCGCCGCGCTGGCAGAAGCTGGTGAACGGCGCGCCTGGCGGGATCTCCGGCTCCGGCAGCTTGGTCGCGATCTTCAGGTGCTTCGGGTCGCGCGCGTCGACCACGAAGATGTCCTTGTACGGCTCGTAGCAATCGCGGTTCATCGGATAGCCGTTGGTGAACACGTAGCCGGTGCGCGCGTATTGGCTCACGTCGGCGTTGTCGTATTCGGTACCGGCAAAGCTCGGTGGCGTGTTCACGTTGCTGAGCAGCTTCGGCTTGGCCGGGTCCGACAGGTCGAACGAATACAGCCCTAGGCCGCCCATCGCGCCGAAGCCGATCTTGCCGCCGGCTTCCAGCGGCTTGGGCAGGAAGATCGGATTGCGCGAGCCCATCCACGACGTGCGGTTGCCGGCGCGCGGGTTCATCAAGTAGGCCTGCTCATGTTCGGCATTGCCCAGGATCTGGCCCGGCACGGCAATCTGCGAGACGAACTTCGGGTCGGCCGGGTCGGACATGTCCCACACCTGGTAGCCCGGTGAATACAGATAGTTCGGGTACTCGGTCAGCGCATAGCTGTCGTCTGGTGCGGAAGACAGGATCATGTACTTGCCACCGTAGTACTCGGGCGCATCCAGCGAACCCGAGCCCTGCTGCTGGCCGATCGGTGCATCGGGGTGCTGGTAGTCGGTCGTGCGGGTGGCGAGCAGCTTCCACTGGTCGGGCAGCGGGCCGTCCATCTCGAACACCTTGAAGCCCTTGAGCGAGTTGTAGTTGCGCTGGGCGGCCACCTTGTCTGGCTGATCGATCTTCTCGGTCATCAGGCCATAGCGCCCGATCTCGAACGAGGCCACCAGCACCGGCTTGCCGAGCTTCTTGCTCCACGCAATCGTGGCGCCGCCCAGGTAGTCCTGCACGGTGTTCGGGTTGTACTTCTCGCTCGAACCCTTCGGGCCCCACACGCCGCCCTTGGAGAACACGACCTTGCCGTTGGCCGGGTCGGTCACATCCATGATGCGCAGGTAGTCGCGGTCGTGGATGTAGAGGTAACGCTTGCCCTGGAAGTCGACGATGTTGTTCCACGCGTGGAAGGGGGAGCCGACGCCCGGATAGAACGCCAGCACTTTCACGTTCTTGGCGTAGCTCTTTTTGTCCCAGGTGGTCATTTCACCGGGGAAGCGCTTGCCTTCGTGCACTTCCGGCGAGGCCTTCGGCCAGATGAACTTGCCGGTGGCCGGGTCCATGCCGTAGTCGACGCCGGCTTTGAGCGGCGCCGGTTTGCGGTCGGGCGTCAGGCGCAGCCAGCCGGCCAGGTACGGGTCTTTGACGTTGGGGGTGCCGGGCGTGCCAGACGGGGCGGCTGCGGGCGCCTGGCTGGCAGTCGCCTCGCCATGTGCGGCAGGGGCCGGCGGCTCGGACGCCGTCACCAGCGACGAGGCCGTGGCAAGGATGAACGCGAGCGTCGCACCCTGGGTCAGGGCGGTTTGCAGACGCTGATGTCGCGATCGAAGCATGGGGTTCCTCCTGAAAATGAAGACGGATCAGAATGCGTGTCGGATACCGACCTGGAAGCCGGTCGGGCTCTGGCCGGCGTTCGGGTAGGCCTGCCACGTCACCGGGTAGGGGACGGACACGTTGTTCTTGAGCTTGATGTGCGCGACCGTCGCGTACAGGTCGGTCCGCTTGGACAGCCCGTAGATGTAGCCGGCCACGAAGCCCACGGCGTTGGAGACCTTCACGTTGTTGTCGTCGTGGCGGTACACGGCGCTGGCGTAGACGCGGCTGCGGCCGTCGATGTTCCAGCGTGCACCGAGCTGCGCATCCCAGCCGCGCGAGTTGAACGCAACGTACGGCGGGTAGGCGTAGTAGCCGTTGTAGGTGTGGAAGATGGCCGTGGGCTCGAAGCCGCCGATCTTGTAGACGGCCGAAAAGTAGTTGTCGCGCGACGAGTTGATGCGCCCGCTGTTGAAGATGTCGCGCGTGTATTGCAGTTCGCTCACCGCGCCCAGGAAGATCGGGCCGTTGCGGTATTCCAGGCTCGTGCTCAGGAAGCGCCCGGCGCGCGTGGTGTCTTCCAGACCGGTGGCATACATGACGCGGCCGGTGAAGTTGTAGAAGGTGGGCGTCTTGTACTGGATGGCGTTGTCCACGCGGTACGACGCGTAGAAGAACTCCATGTTGTTGACCATGCTGAAGTCCGCCGCCCAGCTCGGGTCGGCATAGCCGGCAATCCAGTACGACGGCGTGAACTGGCGGCCCAGCGTGATCTCCCCATACTTGTCACTCTTCAGACCCACGAAGGATTGGCGGAACTGCGTCGCTTGCTTGCCGTCGTCTGCCGTGAACATCGGCTCGATCGTGAACACGGCGCGGTTGCCGTCGCCCAGGTCTTCCACGCCACTGATGTTGAAGCGCGAGTTGTTCAGCCCGCCGCTGGACAGGCGCGTGGTCGTGCCGTTGCCGGACGAGATCAGGTGCGAGATGTTCAGGTCGACGTAGCCCGACAGCCGGACACGCGAGTCAGCCTGCGCCGTGGCGCACACGCACAGCAGGGCGCCGGCGGCGATGAGGTTCCTTTTCATTGGGTCTCCGAGTTCTTGTGTTTTTACTGCAGGGAGGGCGGCGCGTGCAGCGGCAGATCGTGCTGTCCGCCTTGTGCTGGCGTGGCCGGCTCTAAGGCCCTACCTGTCTGCGTTTGTGTATACACAGACTGGAAAAAATTATACGTAGAGATTCATTTGAATTTAGAGCTTTATTTTTTTATACAAAACGGCGATTTGGTTATAGCGGGTTCACCCGGATAGCCAGCGCGCGTCAGAACAGATGCCGGATGCCCACGGCATACGTCATTGCCGTGGAAGAACCGCTTTGCCGGTCGTAGAGCGCCACGGCATAGACGTCCGTGCGCTTGGAGAACGCGTAGTCGAGCCCCGCCGCAGCCGTATTGCGCGTGCTGGAGACGCCGTGCGGCGCAGTACGGCGCGTGTTGGCCCATTCGCCCAAGAGCGACAGCTGCGCGGTCAGGGGCACGGACGCACCCACCTCATAGGTGTGCGAGCCGATATCGGTGGCGTTGGTGCGCGTGCCCTGGACGGCGCCATACAGCTTCAGCCAGGCAAAGTCGTAGGTGGCGCCGGCCAGGTAGGCGTCCTGGCTGGGCGCGGGTGTCCCCGCGACGATCCGGTTGCGTTGCACGGTTGCGACGGCAGTGAACGGCCCCGCCGTGTAATGCAGCGATGCGGCAGCGTTGTACATGCCCGACATGCCGGGTTTGCCGCCCAGCGCATACACGGCCGTCGCTTTCAGGCCGTTGAGGCTGGGTGTGCTGTACTGGATGCCGTCGTTCCACACCGTGTCGCCTGCGGTGGCGCCGCCGTATGACGCGACAAACGTCTGCATCACCAGCGGCGAGAACAGGATCGACGCCTGGAACGGGTTCAGCGTCTGCTCGCCCAGATACATCAGGTTGGTATGCCGCCCGAACGTCAGCTTGCCGAAATTGCCCTCCAGGCCGACATAGCTGTTGCGGCCCCAGAACGGGTCGGCCGAGGTGCGGCCGGTACCGCCGGTGTCGGGCTGGAAGAAGCTTTCCAGCACGGCGATGGCACGGGTGCCGCCGCCCAGGTCTTCGGTGGTCTTGATGCCCCAGTAGGGCGCGGTCAGGCCAGGAGCCTGCTGCATCAGCGTGGCGGGTGGGCCGCCACTGCGCTTGGAGCTCGCCATGTCGAGTCCAACCAGGCCGTACAGCGTGACAGAGGTTTGCGCCGGGGCGCAGTGCGACACGGACAGGCTGGCCACGCAAAGGGCCAGCGCAGGCAACGAGCGAGCGTGCATGAAGATCCCCCAGGGTTTGGGAGTGGGCGGGAAGGCGCAGCCGGCTTTCGCGCTGGCCGCGCCGGCGGCTTTCAGGCGCTGGGTATTGCGAGCTCCACGCGGGCGCGCGCGAAGTGCTGAGACAGGCTGGCGAGCAGCGCATCCCGTTGCGCCAGCCACGACGCGGGCGAACGGCCGGCCATGTGCGGCGTGATCAGGACGTCCCGGTGGCCGAAGAGCGCGGCGGGCACCTCCGGCTCGTTCTCGATGACGTCGAGCCCTACGCCGGCAATCTCCCCGGCATCCAAGGCATCGAGCAGCGCGCGGGTATCCAGCACCGAACCGCGCGACACGTTCACGACGTAGCCCGATTTGCCGAGCGCCTGCAGCACGGGGCGATCGACCAGATGCCGCGTCTCGGGGCCGCCGTTGCAGGCGATGACGAGGAAGTCGCTCACAGCGGCCAGTGCCGTTGCGCTGGCGTAGTACTGGCCCGGCGCATCGCGCTGCGGGCGGCGACCGTGATAGCCGATCGTCATTGCAAAGCCTTGCGCGCGGGCGGCAATCAGCCTGCCGATGCGGCCCATGCCGACAATGCCGAGCGTGGCGCCGGTCAGCGTGGGTCGGGCCTGGCGCGACTGCTGCCACCGGCCCTGCTGCACGGCGGCGGTGAGCGGCGCATAGCCTCGCGCCAAGGCCAGCAGCATGCCGAACGCATGGTCGGCCACCGTGTCGGCATTGGTGCCCGGCGCATGCGTGACGACGATGCCGCGCTGCGCTGCTGTTTTCATGTCGACGTTTTCATACCCGGCACCAAACGCGCAGACGATCTCCAATGCTGGCAACTGCGTCATCTGCGCATCGGACAAGCCCGTCGAACCATTGGTGACGACGGCCCGGATTGTGGCGGCGTCCGGCACATCGCGCGGCATGCCGTCGGGGTAGTGGTGCAGCGTGTACTGCTTGCGCAATGCCGCGAGCGTCGATTCCGGCAACGCGATCAGGGCGAGCACCGCGGGCGGCGCCAGCTTGCTCATGACTGTGCGGGCGCCACGTCTTTCACCGCGCCTTTCCAGCCGTTCTCGGTGATGTCGAAGACGGTGCCGTCGGGCATGCGGTACTTCACCTCGTAGAACACGTTCGGGTCTTTCTCGTGGCGCCCGGTCAGGTAGGTGCCGCCTGCGGCCACGACACGCGCGGCCGTCTCTTCCACGCTGTCGACCCACATGCCGAAGTGGATCACGCCGCGCACGTCTTTCAGGCCGGCGTAGCCCGGTACGGTCTCGTCCTTGAAGTTGAGCAGCGCGACGTTCATCGTGCCGTCCGTCATGTAGATGCCGCGCATGGCGTTGCCGGCGCGGCGCATGCCGAAGGCTTTCTCAAAGAATTGGGCGGCGGCTTCCGGGTCTTCAACGGAAAGCGCGATATGGCGAAGTTTGTCCATATGGGTGTCCTCAATGCGGGGTCGGCGTGCGACGGGATGGAAGGTGTCGCGACTGTGCCGCAAGTTCGGCGGCTCATTCATTGGGTATACTACTTACACATCGTGTATACACAAAACAGAATTTATATACCAGAATAAGCCTCAATCGCCGTTCGAGAGAAATCCCCAGCCGGTGGACTTCGCTTCGGATGTCACGCAGGAGGCCTTGGATGCACGCTTTGCAGGAACCGCTCGGCAATCTTTCCGCCGAGCTCAGGCAGCGCTTTGCGCAGATCGGCGCGGTATGGGGGCGTGATATCAACGCGCACCGCGATCTGGTGATCGCGGCCTATACGCCGCTGGTGGCGGCGGCGGCCAATGACGTGGCGGACGCCTGTGAAGTGCAGCGTGACCAGCCCTACGGGCCGGACGAGCGCCAGCGACTGGACGTCTTCGTTCACACCGCAACGCGCGAGGCGGGCCAGGCTGATGTGGTGGTGTTCGTGCACGGCGGCGCGTTTTTGCGCGGCAGCAAGAGCTTCAACGGGCTGATCTACGACAACGTGTCGCGCTGGTTTGCGCGGCAGGGGTGCGTGGCGATCAACGTGGAATACCGGCTGGCACCGCAGGCGCCGTATCCCGCCGGGGCGGAGGATGTTGCGGCCGCGCTCGACTGGGTGCGCACGCATGCCGCTGGGCTGGGTGGCAATCCGCAGCGGATCTTCCTGGTCGGGCACTCGGCGGGTGGAGCGCATGTCGCCACGTACCTCGCCGATCCGGTATTGGCTGCGCGGCGCAGCGTGCCGGTGGCAGGTGCGGTGCTGATCAGCGCCCGCGTGGTTGCCGACGTGCTGCCCGACAACCCCAACGCAGCCGGCGTGCGTGCGTATTTCGGGGATGACGCTGCCTTGTATGAAGAGCGCTCACCGCTCGCCCATGCAGAGCGCATCGACGTGCCGCTGATGGTGGTCGTGGCCGAACACGAAAACCCGTATCTCGACGCTTATGGCGCGGCCTTCTTCGAGCGCGTAGCCCAGGCACGCCAGCGCACGGGCCGCCCTGCGCGGGCGCCGCGCTTCGTGCAGATGCTCCGGCACAACCACACCTCGGTGGTCGCGCATTTCGATTCCGGCGAGACGCTGCTCGGCGACGCGATGCTCGATTTCTTCCGCGCCTGAGGGCTTGCCGTTCCGTTCATCCAACAGGAAAAGAAAACAGGAGATCCGCATGTCCGCATTTGGCAAGCCGCGCGTGTTCGTGCCCGTCGTCACGCCGTTCCGTCCTGATCTGAGCGTCGATACGCCGCGTTTTGTCGCGTTCTGCCGCTGGGTGGTCGAGCAGGGCGCGGGGCTGGCCGTGTTCGGTACCAACAGCGAGGCCAACTCGCTGAGCCTGGCCGAACGCCGCGCGGTGCTCGATGCGGTGCTCGACGCCGACATCGACCCCGCGCAACTGCTGCCGGGCACCGGCGCCTGCGCCATCACCGAGGCGATTGAACTGACGCGCCATGCGGCGGCAGCCCATTGCGCGGGCGTGCTCATGCTGCCGCCGTTCTACTACCAGGGCGTGAGCGACGACGGCCTGTTTGCGTATTACTCCGAGGTCATCCAGGCTGTGGGGTCGGACACGCTGCGGGTGCTGCTGTATCACATCCCGCAGTTCACAGGCGTGCCGATCTCGCATGCGCTGATCGAGCGCCTGATCGCCGCTTACCCGAACACCGTGGTCGGCATCAAGGACAGTTCAGGCGATTGGGCGAATACCGAGGCCATGCTCAAGCGCTTTCCTGGCTTTGCCGTGTTTCCTGCATCCGAAGCGTTGCTCGGCAAGGCACTGCCGCTGGGCGCGGCGGGCTGCATTTCAGCCACGGCCAACCTGCAGCCGCATGCGATTGCCCGCCTGCTGGCGGCGACCACGGCCGAAGACCGTGCCGTGTGGGAAAACAAGGTGACGGCGTTGCGCACGATCGTGCAGGCGCTGCCGATGATTCCAGCGCTCAAGGCCGTGGTGGCGCATCACATGCTGCACGCCGGCTGGGCCCGCGTGCGCCCGCCGCTGACGGCGTTCAGTGCAGAACAGGCAAGTGCGCTGCTGGCGCAGCTCGATGCGTTGGGGTTCTCGATGCCGCCGGCAGAGCAGGTGACGGCATGAGCGTGATGTGCCGGTCGGAGGTGGCCTCAGGCGCTGGCGCGATTGCCGTGCTGCTGCTTCTTCAGGCGGCCCAGCACGACGATCGACAGCCGCGCGGTGTGGTCGCGCATCGCGTTGTAGGCGCGTTCCGGATCGGCGGCCAGGATGGCGGAGACGATCTCGCGGTGCTCGTCGGTAGCGGCTTCGAAGCGCGACGGCGTTGCCGGCTGCGCGGCGCGGAAGCCCGCCAGGCGCTGGCGCTGCACCGCAATGATCGACGCCAGCGACTTGCTCTGCGCGCCCTTGCAGATCAGCTCGTGGAACTCGCGGTTGAGCTCGAAGTAGAGGGCTTCGTCACCGCGCGCGATGGCCTCGTTCATATCGCTCTGGAGCACCTCGAGCTGCTTCTTCTCGACCACGCTCATGCGTTGCGCGCTCAGGCGGCAGCAGAGCGCTTCAAGCTCGCACATGGCTTCGAGCATGTCGGCCAGTTCTTCGATGCTGAACTGTGCGACCACCACGCCCTTGCGCGGCGTGAGCTCGACCAGCCCGCGGACGGCCAGCTCGCGCAGGGCCTCGCGGATGGGCGTGCGCGACGCATTGAAACGCTCGGCCAGCGCCGCTTCTTCGAGCTTCTGACCGGGTTCAAGCGTGCCGTCGATGATCTCGTCGCACAGCAGTCGATAGATTTTGGAAGAGAGCGTCGTCATCGTGGCAAGGGTGGGGTTGAGCGCAACGGCGTCTGCAGAGATGTGCGTCGCATTATGCGCCAGCCGCCCCCAAGGGCAACCCGATGCGATGCGTTGCGCGCGCAGTCTTTGGCATCAGCGGCTTGCCTGGGCGAGCCCATGGTCTGCCGGTTTTTCTGGAATGGGAGTATACGCTAGTTACATGTTGAATACATAGATTGATATATGTATACAAAACAAATTCACTCATCACGACAGTGGGGACACAAGTGATCAGGTTCGGGATTGCAAGCTATGAATTGAATGGCCGCGTTGCTGCCGGATTGAGCGTTGGCGACGCGCTTTACGATGCGCAGACCGCGTTGAAAGCGGCGACAGGACACGCCGCGCCGATAGACGTCGACGGCTTGGTCCGAGGCTGGGACCAGAACGGCGCGGCCACCGTGCAGCAATTCGAGGAGGCGGCACGCGCCATTGCCGAGGGCACCATCGACGCCAAGCCGCTCACCGGCTACCGGCTGCGCGTGCCGTTCACGCCGCGCCGCATCTTTGCCGCGGCTTCCAACTATTACGAGCACGCCCGCGAGATGGGCACCGAGCTGGCGCCGCGCGAGGAAAGCACGCCCTACATGTTCATGAAGGCCGAAACCAGCGTGGTGCCGACATTGGCTGAAGTGCGCATTCCGCCGCAGGCCGAACGTGTGGATTGGGAGGTGGAACTGGCCGTGGTGATCGGCAAGCCGGGTCGGCATATTGCCCTTGAAGATGCGCTGGATTACGTGGCCGGCTACACGGTGCTGAACGACGTGAGCGCGCGCGATCTCAACCGCCGGACGGACTATCCGTTCAAACACGACTGGTTTCGCGGCAAGAGTTTCGATACCTTCGGGCCCCTGGGGCCGTGGCTGGTGCCCCGTGCGTGCATTGCCGAACCGCAGAACCTGCGCATGCGGCTGACCGTCAACGGCGAGACCATGCAGGACGGCAACACGTCGGAGATGATCTTCAGCGTGGCCGAGCAGATTCACTATCTGTCGTCGATCCTGACGCTGCAGCCGGGCGACGTGATTGCGACGGGCACGCCGACGGGGGTCGGCATGGGCCGCGGCATCTACCTGAAGCCGGGCGACGTGATGGTGGCGTCCATTGACGGCATCGGTTCGATCGAGAATCCGCTGGTGCAGGGGTAATGCCCATCACGCACGCAGTGCGGTCCGGCCAGACCACATCTTGACGGAGGAGACATGCTGGAGCGGGTAAGTGCCCTGGTCCGCGGGCTGGTGCTTGCGGCGGGGCTTGGGGTTGGGTCGATGCCAGTCGCGCATGCGGCCGACGCCGTGCGCGTCAACCTGGCATGGCTGCCCCAGGGCAGCACGGGCGGCATTCTGCTCGCCCAGGCCAAGGGCTACTACAAGGAAGCCGGCCTGGACGTGACCGTCATGCGCGGCTACGGCGGCCAACGCACGGTCAACGAGGTCGACGCCGGGCTCTTCGAGTTCGGCTACGGCGACCCCGTGAGCGTGACGCTGAACCGCGCCCACGGCGGCCGCACGGTGATGGTGGGCGCAATCAACACGCGCTGGCCGGGTGCCATGTGTTACGTGGAGCGGCCTGGCTTCAAGGTGACTTCTCTGAAGGACCTGGCCGGCATGACGCTGGGCGGCGGCGGTGCATCGGCGGTGCAGAACATCGTGCCGGCCTGGCTCAAGCAGAACGGCATGGCGCCCGACGCGATCAAGCTGGTGCGACTGGACCCGGCGGTGATCAACACCGCGCTGCTGCAAAAGCGCATCGACCTGTCGGAATGCTGGGAGGGCGCGAGCCTGCCCGTGCAGCAGGCGTTCGCACAGCGGGCGGGCCAGAAGCTGGGCAAGGTGTACTACCGCGATTTCGGCCTGGACATGATGGGCAGCGGCATTGTCACGACCGACCGCTACATCGCGCAGCATCCGGATGTAGTCAAGCGTTTTGTCGAGGCCACGTACCGCGGCTACGCCTTCATGCGTGATCAGCCCAAGGCCGCGGCGGACGCGATCGTCGCGCAGCAGCCGCTGCTCGATCGCGCCATCCTGCAAGAGCAGATTGCGGAAACCAACAAACTGATCTCCGACGAACCGGCCAAGCACAAGATCGGCTGGCTGCGGCCTGAACGCATCAACGCGACGGTCGATTTCCTGTCGCGCGCGTTTGATCTGGGTGGCAAGGTGAAGGCCGCCGACCTGTACACCAACCGCTTCGTCGAATGATTGCTGAGTAGGCGTGGAACAAATTCGGGGCTGCGGCCCAACCCGCCCGCCATGCACGGGCACATTGGAGTGAGACACATGAACAGCTTGCGTCCCAAGCGGCTTGGACACATGGTTTTGATGGTGCGGGACATCCAGCGCTCGGCCAAGTTCTATACCGAAGTCCTGGGCCTGAAGGTCTCGGACTGGATCGGCGACCAGATGGTCTTCCTGCGCGCCGGCACCGACCACCACGACCTGGCGCTGTCCCAGCTGCCGAAAGATTCGCCCGACTTCAACGACCTGCCGCGCTACTCGCGTCCGGGGCTGGAGCACTTCTCCTACCTGATCGACAGCGTTGAAGAGATGGAGCGCTCGGTCAAGGTGTTGCAGGAGCACGGCGTGGAGATTGTGCGCGGCATCGGCCGTCACGGCCCGGGCGACAACTACTTCCTCGTCTTCAAGGACCCGGACGGCAACAACGTCGAGGTCTACTGCAACATGGAGCAGATTGGCGAGCGTGACCCCCGCGAGGCCCAGGTGTGGGAGCGCAGTATCGAATCGTTCGACCAGTACCGCTTCGAGCGCTTTGTCGTGCCGCCGCCGCCGCATCTTGTTGCGCAAAAGTCGGGCGCATCGGCACCCAAGGCGGAGCCAGCCGACAAAGAGCATCCTGGAGACAAGTCATGAAGCGCGTGCTCGAAACCGCCGCGTTCTGGATCGTCGTCGGGCTGGTGTGGGAGTTTGGCGTGCGCTGGAGCGGTGCGCCGGAGTATGTATGGCCATCGCTGTCGTCCGTGCTGGCTGCGGGGTGGGAGATGCGCGCACAACTGCTGAGCGATACCGCCACCACGGCGGGTGAAGTTTTTGCAGGCTTCATGCTCGCGCTGGTGAGCGGTCTTGCGCTGGGGTTGCTGGCCAGTGCATCGGCCATCGCGCGGCGCACGCTGTTCCCGCTCGTGACGGCTCTGCAGAGCATGCCCAAGATCGCGCTGGCACCGTTGCTGATCGTCTGGTTTGGCTACGGGTTTGCCTCCAAGCTGGCGGCGGCGGTGTTGTTTGCGTTCTTCCCGATTGTGGTGGCCACCATGGGCGGGCTGGCTGGTGTGCCGCAGAACCTGGACGAGCATTTCCGCGCGCTCGGCGCATCGGCTTCGCGCACGTTCTGGCACCTGCGTCTGCCCGCCGCCATGCCCGCCTTGATGGACGGCCTGAAGATCGCCATGCCGCTCGCGGTGATCGGCGCGATCGTGGGCGAGTTCATCGGCTCGGAGTCGGGGCTTGGGCATCTGATCGTGTTCGCAACGTCGAATGCGCAAACGCCGCTGTGCTTTGCGGCCATCCTGATGGTGACGGCGCTGGCCATGGTGTTCTACGCCGTGGTCGATTGGGTCTCGCGTGCTGTCTGGTGGAGAGGAGTCACGGTCTGATGGCAATCGTCAATCTGTCGCGCGCTGTGCCGCGCGAAACCGCAGTGCTTGCTGCCGCCAATCCGGCCCCGCAGGATACGGAAGCTCGCGTGATGATCGATGTCGACAACGTCGGCAAGCGGTTTGCTGCGCGCGGTGGCGCTGCTGCATTCAATGCGCTGGAAGACGTATCGATGCAGGTGCGGCAGCGCGAGTTCGTCTCCATCCTGGGGCCGAGCGGCTGCGGCAAGAGCACGCTGCTGCGCATGGTGTCGGGGCTTGTGGCGTGCGACGCGGGCGAGATCCGCGTCGACGGCCGGTCGATCAACGCGCCCGTCCCCGAGATCGGCGTGGTGTTCCAGACCAGCAACATGCTGCCCTGGCTTACCGTGGGCGACAACATCCGCCTGGGCGCCAAGCTGCGCAATCTGCCGAGCGTGAAGACCGAGGCGCGCCTGCCGGGCCTGCTCGATACGCTAGGCCTCACGCAGTTTGTCGACCGCTATCCGCACGAGCTGTCGGGAGGCATGCGTCAGCGCGCGGCCATCGGCCAGATCCTGCTGCTGGAGCCGCGTGTGATGCTGATGGACGAGCCGTTCGGTGCGTTGGATGCGCTCACGCGCGACAAGCTCAACGTCGAGCTGCTGCGCATCTGGCAGCAGAGCACGTTGACCGTGCTGCTGGTCACGCACAGCATTCACGAGGCGGTGTTCCTGTCGGACCGCGTGCTGGTGATGTCGCCACGGCCCGGCCGGGTGCAGCACGACGTGAAGATCGACCTGCCGCGTCCCCGCCAGCCGGACGAGATCAAGCGCGACCCGCGCTACGGCGAGTACGTGTCGGAACTGTCCCGCATGATGGGGGTGTTCTGACTGGATTGCGGGTTCTGATCGGGGCGGGCCGCTGCTACGATCCGGCATCGCCCGCCCTGAATGCAAACTGACATGCAAGCCAATCCGCTCAGCGAGATCTCCCTGATCCGCCGGCTGAAACTGAATCAACTGATGATCTTCGAGCGCGTGCTGGAAACGCGCTCGGTGGTGCGCGCCGCCAACGAGATGCGGCTGACGCAGCCCGCGGTGACCAAGGTCATCCACGAACTGGAGTCATGCTTTGACGGCGCGCTGTTCTCGCGCTCCAACCGTGGGGTGGTGCCGACGGAACTGGGGCTGATGCTGGGCCGGCGCGTAAAGTCGTTGATGGCCGAGCTGCGTTACATGACCGACGAGCTGAACGACTTCCGGCTCGGCACCAGCGGGCATGTGATCGTCGGCACGTTGATCTCGGCATCGGCGCGGTTGTTGCCGCGCGCCATCGCCATGCTCAAGGCGCGCACGCCCAATGTGTTGGTCACCGTGCGTGAAGGCACGACCGCACACCTGTTTCCAGCGCTGGCGACGGGCGATCTGGATATCGTCGTCGGCCGCCTGCCTGAACGGGAGTTGCCGATTGCGAGCGCGTTTCCGCTGACGCACGAAGCGTTGTTCGATGAGTCGCTGTGCGCGGTGGTGGGCAAGGGCTATGGCGCCTTGCCCGAGCGAGTGGCGCATCTGTCGGAGCTGGCGGGCTCGCCGTGGATTCTGCCGACGCCGGATTCCCCCGCGCGCTTGGCGGCTGAGCACCTGTTCCGCTCCGCTGGCTTGCCGTTGCCGACCGACATCGTGGAATCGCTTTCGCTGCTGACCAACATCGGTTTGCTGCTGGAAACGCCCCGCATTGCGTTGATGCCGCGCGTGGCGGCCCGGCAGTTTGCCGATGCGGGCCTGCTGCGCATTCTCGACCTGCCGGAGACGGCTGCGTTCGGCACCGTGGGGTTCTCGCTGCGCTCGCACAAGGAGCAGAGCGCAGCGTGCCGCGCCTTTATCGAATGCTTGCAGGAAGCCGCGCAGGCGGCCGCGCCCGAATCCGGCGCACTGGCCTGAAACCCAGGCGGGACAAGGCTTGCGCTGGTATTCCGGTTTGGGATACTCAGCGCCGAATGTTTCATTGTTCTTCTCTGCCGCGGGTCCCTAGACTCCTGCCAAACCTTCAACGAGCGCAGGAGACGTTGTGAATCAGGAACCGGCTGACGCCGCACGCACGCCGCGGCTTTTACGGCACTACATCAACGGCGGGTTCGTGGCGAGCGCCACGACGTTTGCCGATGTCAGCCCAGTCGACGGCACGCTAGTCGCCCAGGTATGCGAGGCCGACGCGGCCACCGTGGACCAGGCCGTTCGCGCCGCGCGTGCCGCGCAACTGGCTGGCTGGCGTGACACCACCCCCGCCCAACGCGCCGACTGGCTGCACCGCATTGCCGACGGCATCCAGGCGAGGTTCGACGAATTCGTCACCGCCGAAGTCGCCGATACCGGCCGCCCGCTCACGCAGGCCCGCACGCTGGACGTGGCACGCGGCATCGCCAACTTCCGCACGTTTGCCGACCTGATCCGCACGGCCAACAGTGAATTCTTCGAAACCCACACGCCGGACGGCAGCGCGTACATCAACTACGTGCGACGCAAGCCGCTGGGCGTGATCGGCATCATCTCGCCGTGGAACCTGCCGCTGCTGCTCTTCTCGTGGAAGGTGGCACCGGCGCTGGCCATGGGCAACTGCGTGGTGGCCAAGCCGTCGGAAGAAACCCCGGGCTCCGCCACGTTGCTGGCCGAGGTGATGCACGACGTGGGCTTGCCGCCTGGCGTGTTCAACCTGATCCACGGCCACGGGCCGAACGCAGCGGGGGAGTTCCTCACCCGCCATCCGGACATCAGCGCCATCACCTTCACGGGCGAATCGCGCACCGGCAGCACGATCATGAAGACCGTGGCCGATGGCGTGAAGGAAATCTCGTTCGAGCTGGGCGGCAAGAACGCTGCCGTGGTGTTTGCCGATGCGGATTTCGATGCCGCTGTGGATGGTGTCGTCAAATCCAGCTTCACCAACGCCGGGCAGGTATGCCTGTGCAGCGAGCGCGTGTATGTCGAGCGCCCGATCTTCGATCGCTTCGTTGCCGCGTTGAAGGCGCGCACGGAGAAGCTGTGCATCGGTGCGCCGGACGATCCCGCCACGACCATGGGCCCGCTCATCTCGCGCGGCCATCGCGAGAAGGTGCTGTCGTACTTCCGCTTGGCGGTGGAAGAGGGCGCGACGGTCGTCACTGGCGGCGGGGTGCCGCAGTTTGGCGACGCGCGCGATGACGGTGCCTTTGTGCTGCCGACCATCTGGACCGGGCTGCCCGACACCGCACGCTGCGTAACCGAAGAGATCTTCGGCCCTGTGTGCCACATCGCCCCGTTCGACACGGAGGAAGAGGTGATCCGCCGCGTCAACGACAGCGCCTACGGCCTGGCTGCCAGTATCTGGACGACCCAGCTCGCACGCGGCCACCGCGTTGCCAAGCAGATCGAAACGGGCATCGTGTGGGTCAACGCGTGGTTTGTGCGCGACCTGCGCACGCCGTTTGGCGGTGCCAAGCTCTCCGGCATTGGCCGGGAAGGCGGACGCCATTCGCTCGACTTCTATTCCGAGTTGACCAACGTCTGCGTGAGGGTCGCATGAGCGCCATCGATAGGAACGCGGCCATCGCCCTGGCCCACCAGCTGTGGCAGGCCGAGCAGGAGCGTACGCCGTGTGCGCCGGTGCGCGACGCCATTGCCGCACTCGGTGGTGATCCGCTGGAAGCCGCATACGCCGTGCAGCGCGTCAACACCGAGCGCAAGCTGGCCAGCGGCCGTCGCCTGGTCGGCCGCAAGATCGGCCTGACCTCGAAAGCGGTACAGGCGCAACTCGGTGTGGACCAGCCTGACTTCGGCATGTTGTTCGACGATATGGCGATTGCCGATGGTGAAGAGATCGCCCTGTCGCGCACGCTGCAGCCGAAGGTGGAGGCCGAAATCGCGCTCGTGCTGGAGCACGACCTGCCGCACGAGCGCCACACCATTGCTGACCTGATCCGCGCCACCGGCTATGCACTGCCCGCCATCGAGATCGTCGGCAGCCGCATCGCCAACTGGGACATCCGCCTGACCGATACCGTGGCCGACAACGCTTCCAGCGGCCTGTTTGTGCTCGGCAACCGACCGGTCAAGCTCGACGCGTTTGACGCCATCCAATGCGGCATGGTGATGGAGCGCCGCGGTGACCAGGTGAGCGTGGGTGCCGGCGCGGCGTGCCTGGGCAACCCGCTGCATGCCGCCCTGTGGCTGGCCAACACCATGACGCGCGTTGGGGCGCCGCTCAAGGCGGGCGACATCGTGCTGACGGGCGCATTGGGGCCGATGGTCGCCGTTGCGCCGGGCGATGTCTTCACCGCGTATATCGAAGGCCTCGGCAGCGTGAGCGCTTGTTTCTCCACCCAACCGGATTCCGCGCAATGAACGGCAATCACAAGCAGGCCGTTGCCATCATCGGCTCCGGCAATATCGGCACTGATCTGATGATCAAGGTGCTGCGCAATGCCCAGCTTCTGGAGATGGGCGCGATGGTCGGCATCGATGCCAGCTCCGATGGACTGGCACGTGCGGCGCGCCTCGGCGTGCCGACGACCGCCCAAGGTATCGAGGGGTTGGTCGCCATGCCCAACTTTGGCGATATCCGCATCGCGTTCGATGCCACCTGGGCCGGCGCGCATGCGCACCATGCAGAAGTGTTGCGCAAGCACGGTGTGCAGGTGATCGACCTGACACCGGCGGCCATTGGCCCCTTTGTCGTACCGGTCGTGAATCTGTTCGAGCATCTGGACGCACCGAACGTGAACATGGTGACCTGTGGCGGCCAGGCAACGATCCCCATCGTGCATGCCGTCTCACGCGTGGCGCCTGTGCACTACGCGGAGATCGTCGCGTCCATCGCCAGCCGCTCCGCAGGGCCCGGCACGCGTGCCAACATCGACGAGTTCACGGAGACCACCTCCAAGGCCATCGAGACCGTGGGTGGCGCCGCGCGCGGCAAGGCGATCATCGTGCTGAACCCGGCCGAGCCGCCGCTGATGATGCGCGACACCGTCTATTGCCTGACCGATGAAGAGGCTGACACCACCGCCATTGCCGATTCGATTGAAGCCATGGTGGCCGCCGTCGCCAGCTACGTGCCGGGCTATCGCCTCAAGCAAGCCGTGCAGTTTGACCGCTACACGGCTGCCGGTCCGCTTGCGCTGCACGCGAACGACCGCCGCGCTGGGCTGAAGGTGAGCGTGTTCCTGGAGGTGGAGGGCGCCGCGCACTACCTGCCGTCTTACGCGGGCAATCTCGACATCATGACCTCGGCGGCGCTGGCGGCGGCCGAGCAGATCGCGGCAAGCCGCGTTGCAGCCTGACCGGAGATCGACCATGACCACCCATACCAAGAAGATCTACGTCTCCGACGTGACGCTGCGCGACGGCATGCACGCGATCCGTCATCAATACTCGCTGGATCAGGCCGTTGCCATTGCCAGTGCGCTGGACGATGCAGGCGTCGACAGCATTGAAGTTGCGCACGGCGACGGGCTGTCGGGTTCGAGCTTCAACTACGGCTTTGGCGCGCATACCGATCTGGAATGGATCGCCGCTGTTGCAGGCACCGTCAAACGTGCGCGTGTAGCGACGCTGCTGCTGCCCGGTATCGGCACCGTGCATGACTTGCGCGCCGCGTACGATGCCGGCGCCCGCGTGGTGCGTATCGCCACGCATTGCACCGAGGCGGACATCTCGAAGCAGCACATCGAGTACGCCCGCTCGCTCGGCATGGATACGGTCGGCTTTCTGATGATGTCGCACATGACCACGCCGCAGGCGCTGGGTGTGCAGGCCAAGCTGATGGAAAGCTACGGCGCGCAATGCGTCTATGTGGTGGATTCCGGCGGTGCGCTGAGCATGCGTGACGTGGCCGAGCGCTTTGATGCACTGAAGGGCGTGCTCGACCCTGCCACGCAGACGGGCATGCACGCCCACCACAACCTTGCGCTGGGTGTGGCCAACTCCATCGTCGCGCTTGAACACGGATGCGACCGTGTCGATGCCTCGCTGACGGGCATGGGTGCAGGTGCCGGCAACGCGCCGCTGGAGGTGTTCATTGCGGCTGTCGACCGCATGAAGCTCAACCATGGCTGCGACGTGAAGAAGCTGATCGACGCCGCCGAAGACATCGTGCGGCCGCTGCAGGAGCGCCCCGTGCGCGTGGATCGCGAAACGCTCGCGCTGGGCTACGCCGGGGTGTATTCCAGCTTCCTGCGTCATACCGAAGCGGCGGCGGCCAAGTATGGTCTGTCTGCGTTCGACATCATGGTCGAGCTGGGTCGTCGCCGCATGGTCGGAGGCCAGGAGGACATGATCGTCGACGTAGCGCTCGACATGCTGAAGGCCCGTGAGTCGACGCAGCAATCGCCGAGCACGGAGGCCGCATGATCGATCTCAATGCCATTGCCGCACGCGTGGATGATGCCGCGCGCTATGCCGAACCGATTGGCCAATTGACCGACGACGCAGGCTTCTCGCTGGAGGAAGCCTATGAAATTCAGCGTGCGTCCATCGAGCGCCGCATCCATCGCGGTGAAAGCATGGTTGGGGTCAAGCTGGGGTTCACCAGCCGGGCCAAGATGGTGCAGATGGGCGTCGACAGCCTGATCTGGGGCTGGCTGACTGACACGATGCTTGAAGAAGACGGCGGGCGCGTGCTGCTCGATCGCTTCATTCATCCGCGGGTCGAGCCCGAGGTGTGCTTTCTGACCAGCCGCGAGATCGACCGCCCGCTCACGCTGCTGGAAGCCGCGAGCTATCTGGATGCCGTGGCACCAGCCATGGAGATCATCGACTCGCGCTACCGCAACTTCAAGTTCACGCTCGAAGACGTGGTGGCCGACAACTGCTCGTCGGCAGGCCTTGTCATCGGGCCTTGGACACGCCGCTTCGACACGCTGCGCAATGCGGGCGTGCTGATGCGCATGGATGGGCGTGCCGTGCAGGTGGGCTCCACGGCGGCCATCCTGGGCGACCCGTTGCGCTCGGTCGTGCAGGCTTCACGGCTGATCTCGCAGAGCGGGCTGGTGCTGCCTGCGGGCTCGCTCGTCATGGCCGGCGCGGCGACCGCTGCCCAGGCGCTGCCACGCGGCGTGCATGTGCAGTGCGTCGTCAACGGACTCGGCGCCACCGAATTCACTACCTACTGAGACTGAACCTCGGATTGCTATGACCACTGAAACCAGCACCCAGGGCCGCGTCGTGGCCGGCAAAGCCAAGCCGCGCGGCCGCTTCCCGCACATCACGCGTGCGGGCGATTTCCTGTTCGTGTCGGGCACCAGCTCGCGCCGCCCGGACAACACCATTGCCGGCGCGTCGGCCGATGCGCTGGGCACGACCGAACTCGACATCCGCGAGCAGACCCGCGTGGTGATCGAGAACATCCGCGACATCCTGCGCAGCGAAGGCGCCGACCTGTCGAACCTGGTCGAGATCACATCGTTCCTGGTCAACATGAACGATTTCGCCGGCTACAACGCGGTGTATGCCGAGTACTTCGACGAGACCGGCCCCACACGTACGACAGTAGCGGTACACCAGTTGCCGCATCCGCACCTGGTGATCGAGATGAAGGCGATTGCCTACGCGCCGAAGCGATAACGAAAACAACGCTACGCATCAAGGAGCGAGACATGTTGACCTACGGAAAACCGTTCAACTTCCAGAAGTGGATCGATGAGCACGCGCACCTGCTCAAGCCGCCGGTCGGCAATCAGCAGGTATGGCAGGACAGCGATTTCATCGTGACCGTGGTGGGTGGGCCGAACCACCGCACCGATTATCACGACGATCCGTTGGAAGAGTTTTTCTACCAGCTGCGCGGCAATGCGTATCTGAACCTGTGGATCGACGGCAAGCCGGATCGCGTGGACCTGAAGGAGGGCGACGTCTTTCTGCTGCCGCCGCACGTGCGGCACTCGCCGCAGCGGCCGGAGGCGGGCAGCGTCTGCCTGGTGATCGAGCGCCAGCGCCCGGCAGGGCTGCTCGACGGCTTCGAGTGGTACTGCGATGCGTGCGGCCATCTCGTGCACCGCGTCGAGGTTCAGCTCAAGAGCATCGTGCGTGACCTGCCGCCGCTGTTCGAGGCGTTCTACGCATCGGAAGACCAGCGCCGCTGCCCACAGTGTGGCCGCATCCACCCAGGCAAGGCAGCCTGACGGTCTGGCGTTCCCCCACAAGCAATTGCAATTGACGATGACACTTCGAATCGACATGCATTCGCACTTCTTCCCGCCCATCACGCGGGAGGAGGCGGCAAGCCTCGATGCAGAACAGGCCCCGTGGCTGCGCATCGACGCCGACGGCGAGCGCGGCATGATCATGGCCGGTGAGCGTGCGTTCCGCCCGGTCTACCGCGCGCTGTGGGATCCGGCAAAGCGCATTGAAGAGATGGATGCGCTCGGCGTGGATGTGCAGCTCGTCTGCGCCACACCCGTGATGTTTGGCTACGGTTACGACGGCGCCGCCGCGCATGATTGGGCAGCTCGCATGAACGATCGCGCGCTGGAGCTCTGTGCCCATGCGCCCAAGCGCCTGAAGGCGCTGGCGCAGGTGCCGCTGCAGGACATCGACCTGGCGTGCCGCGAGGCCACGCGTGCCCATCGCGCAGGCCACCACGGCGTGCAGATCGGCAACCACCTCGGGCCGCGCGATCTGGACGACGCGCACCTCGTCTCCTTCCTCACGCACTGCGCCAACGACGGCATTCCCGTGCTCGTGCACCCGTGGGACATGATGACCGACGGTCGCATGAAGAAATGGATGCTGCCGTGGCTGGTGGCCATGCCGGCGGAGACGCAGTTGAGCATGGTCTCGCTCATCCTGTCCGGCGCGTTCGAGCGGATTCCAAAGTCGCTCAAGCTTTGCTTTGCGCACGGCGGCGGCAGCTTCGCGTTCTTGCTCGGGCGCGTGCAGAACGCCTGGGAGCAGCGCGACATCGTGCGTGAAGACTGCCCGAACCCGCCCGTCTCGTACCTCGATCGTTTCTACGTGGACAGCGCCGTGTTCGACCCGCGCGCGCTGAGCCTGCTGGTCGACACCATGGGTGAAGACCGCGTGCTGCTCGGCTCGGATTATCCGTTTCCGCTGGGCGAGCAGAAGATCGGCGATCTGGTTGCCAGCCATGCGCAGCTGAGCGACACCGCCAAGGCCAAGATCCTGGGCGGCAACGCGGCGCGCTTCTTCGATCTTCCCGATGCGGCCTGAATGGCCCCGCCACGAACCTTTAAAACACACAGCAAGACACCATGACTTCGAAGATGACTCGGGACGACTGCGCCGCACTGGACGCGGCCGACACCCTGGCCCATTGCCGCTCGCGTTTCGACCTGCCCGCCGACACGATCTACCTCGACGGCAACTCGTTGGGCGCCATGCCCGCCAACGTGCCCGCACGCATGAAGCAGGCGCTGGAGCAGGAGTGGGCGCACGGCCTGATCCGCTCGTGGAACGATGCCGACTGGTATCCCGCACCGCAGCGCACCGGCGACAAGATCGCCAGGCTGATCGGCGCCGGGCCGGGCGAGGTGATCGTGGCCGATTCCACCTCGGTGAACCTGTTCAAGGTGCTGGTGGCTGCCACGCGCATGCAGCCCGGCCGCCGCGTGATCCTGGCCGAGCGCACGAACTTCCCGACCGACGTGTACATTGCCAGCAGCGCGGCTGAAATGACCGGCTGCGAACTGCGTTGCGTCGATCCAGGCGAGGTGTTGGCCGCGATTGACGAGTCCGTTGCCATCGTGTCGCTCACGCACGTGAATTACAAGACCGGCAAGCGTTACGACATGGAAGCCCTGACGCGCCGCGCGCACGAAGTCGGCGCACTGATCGTCTGGGACTTGTGCCACACGGCCGGCGCCATGCCGGTGCATCTCAATGCGTGCGAAGCCGATTTCGCCGTGGGCTGCGGCTATAAGTACCTGAACGGTGGCCCGGGTGCGCCGGCCTTTGTGTTCGTGGCGTCGCGCCACTTGGCTGCGGTGCGTCAACCGCTGACGGGTTGGCACGGTCACGCCAAGCCGTTCGAGTTCACGCACGACTACGCGCCGCATCCCGCCATCGACCGCATGCTGACGGGCACCGCGCCGCAGCTCGGCGTGATCGCGCTGGAGAGCGCGCTCGATGCGTTTGATGGCGTGGACCTCGACACGCTGCGCGAGAAGAGCGTCGCGCTGGGCAATCTGTTCATTGCGTTGGCCGATCAGGAGCTCGCAGGGCTTGGCTGCGGGCTGGCTTCGCCGCGCGATGCGGACCAGCGCGGCAGCCAGGTCTCGCTTACGCATGAAGAGGGCTACGCGATCATGCAGGCGCTGATCGACCGCAACGTGATCGGCGATTTCCGTGCGCCGGACATCCTGCGCTTCGGCTTCGCGCCGCTCTATGTCCGCTACGTCGACATCTGGGACACCATCGCCGCGCTCAAGGACATCATCGCGACCGGCGCGTGGAACACCCCGGAATTCCGTACGCGCAAATCCGTGACCTGACCGCCGGGTCCTGGATCTGGACTGTCGGCAATCCCATTACGAACAAGCGGCCGCACCCTCGCGGCGCCGGCCGCAGCAAGGAGACACACCGTGAGGCAACAACACGGATTTGACTCGATTGTCGAGCGGGAAAAGGGGCTGCAGCGTGGCCTGTCTACCGCGCAGCTTTCGATGATTGCCATTGGCGGTGCGATTGGCACGGGCCTGTTCCTGGGCAGCGGTTTCGCCATCGGCTTTGCCGGGCCCAGCGTGCTGGTGAGCTACGCGATCGGCGCGCTGATCGCCTTGCTGCTGATGGGCTGCCTGGCCGAGATGACGGTTGCCCACCCCACGTCCGGTTCGTTCGGCGCGTATGCCGAGCACTACATCGGACCGTGGGCCGGGTTTCTGGTGCGCTATGCGTATTGGTCGTCGATCGTGCTGGCGGTGGGCGCGGAGGTCACGGCCATCGCCGTCTACATGAAGTACTGGTTTCCGGCGGTGCCGGGGTGGTACTGGATCGTCGGCTTCTCAGCAGCGCTCGTTGGTGTGAACGTCGTGAGCGTGAAGGTGTTCGGCGCGGTGGAGTACGTGTTCTCGATGCTGAAGATCGCGGCCATCGTCGGCTTCATCCTGCTGGGTGCGTATGTGGTGTTCCGCGCGCCGGCCGGCTCGGGCATCGGCCTGGCGAACTACCAGGTGCAGGGCGGCTTCTTCCCGAAGGGCGCGTGGGGCACGTGGGTGGCGGTGATCGTGTCGATCTTCAGCTACCTGAGCATCGAGATGATTGCCGTGGCTGCCGGCGAGGCGCGTGACCCGCACAAGGCCATCACGCGCGCCTTTCGCGCCACGATGATCCGGCTGGTGGTCTTCTACCTGCTGACGCTCGCGCTGATGCTGGCCATCGTGCCGTGGACGTCCGCCGGTGCCAACGAGAGCCCGTTCGTCAAGGTGATGGCCGCCACGTCGCTGCCAGGCGCTGCCGGGGTGTTCAACTTCGTGATCCTGGTTGCCGCGCTCTCGGCCATGAACAGCCAGCTCTACATCACCACGCGCATGATGTTCAGCCTGTCGCGCGCCGGTTACGCACCCAAGGCGCTGGGTCGCCTGAATGCGAGCGGTGTGCCGACCGGGGCGCTGCTGCTCTCCGCGGTGGGCATTGCCGTGGCGACGGTGCTCAACGCGCTGTATCCGGAGAGCGCCTTCCTGCTGATGATGTCGGTGTCGATGTTCGGCGCGATGTTTACGTGGCTGATGATCTTCATTACGCATCTGTTCTTCCGCCGGCAGCACCGCGGTCAGGTGCTGGCATTCCGCATGTGGGGGTTCCCGGTGACGTCGCTGCTGGGCGCGGCACTGATGGCGGCGGCGCTGGCCACCACCTACTTCACGGCGGAGTTCCGCATGACGCTGCTGTGCGGCGTGCCGTTCATGATTGCGCTGTCGGCGGTGTACGGCCTGTGGTATCGCAACCAGACGCACACTGCCCGGGCTGTCACCTCTTCTTGATCGGCCAAATGTCCGTTATTCTCGCCAGTCCCAACATTGACGGAGTCGTTCTTCATGTCGCTGAATTTTCTCGGCATTGCCGGTAGCCTGCGCCGTAAATCCACCAACCAGGGCCTGCTGCGTGCGGCATCCACGCGCCTGCCGGCGGGCGTTGAAATGGACTTGGCCGATCTGACGGACATTCCGTTCTACAACGCTGACGTCACGGAAAAGCCGGCCTCGGTGCTGCGCGTGTTGCAGCAGATCGAGCGCGCCGACGCGCTGGTGCTGGCCTGCCCCGAGTACAACTACTCGCTGGCGCCAGCGCTGAAGAACATCCTCGACTGGGCTTCGCGTGAACCGAACAACGCGTTGCTGGCCGGCAAGCCGGTCGCGATCCTGGGGGCGGGCGGTGGCATGGGCACGTCGCGCGCGCAGTACCACCTGCGTCAGGTGTGCGTATATCTGGATCTGCATCCGCTGAACAAGCCGGAGGTGTTTGCGAATGCGTTTGCCGGCGGCTTCACCGCCGAGGGCGATCTGACGGACGAGCGCATCTCCGGTCTGGTCACCGAGCAGATGCAGGCGCTGGCCAACTGGACGAAGAAGCTCAAGGGCTGACAGACGCCCCTGTGTGATTCACTCGCCGGCGTGCAATGTGCGATTGCGCCCGGCGAGCATGCCCGCCACGATGGACGCCAGCGCAATCGCGCTGAACAGCCACCCCATCACCGCCCAACTGCCGGTCAGGTCGTGCAGCACGCCCATGAGATACGGCCCCGCAGCGGCCATCGTGTAACCGATGCCCTGCGTCATGGCGGACAGGCTGGCCGCCACACGCGCATCGGCCGAGCGCAGCACGATCAACGACAGCGCCACGCTGAAGTTGCCGCCCTGGCCCAGCCCCAGCAGCACCGCCCACCACCACAGCGTTGAGAGCGGCGCGTACAGGCAGCCAATCAGGCCGGCCCAGCACATCAGCATCATCAGCAGCACGGCGGGGCGTTGATCCCGGCCGAGGCGCGCCACGAACGGCCCGCCCAGCGCGGTGATGAGCTGAACCAGAATTGACACCGCCACCACCACGCCCGATTGCACGGCAGACAGCCCACGGTCTTGCAGGATCACGGGCAGCCAGCCGAACACGCAGTACGCCAGCGACGATTGCAGCCCCATGTAGAGCGTCACCTGCCAGGCGATCGGCTTGTTCCACAGCGACACGCGTTCCAGCCGCATCGCCGCGCCCTTGCCGTGTGCATGCCGCATGTGCGGCCACCAGCCGATGAAGGCCAGCAATGCGGGCAGGGCCCAGAACGCCAGTGCCGGCTGCCAGCCGCCCAGCCACGCCGAGAGCGGTGCGCTCGCGCCAGCCGCCACCGCCGCGCCAAAGCACAGCGCCATGGTGTAGACGCCGGTCATCAGGTCGGCCTGCCGGCCAAAGTCACGCTTGACGATGCCCGGTAGCAGGATGCCCGTCACGCCAATACAGGCGCCCGCCGCCAGCGTGCCGATGAAGAGCGGCGCGACGCCACCCGCGCTGCGCAGGGCAATGCCTGCTGCCAGCGCAATCAGCAAACCGCCCACTGCGCGCTCCGCGCCAAAGCGCCGGGCCAGCACCGCCGCCGCCGGGGCAAAGAGGCCCAGGCACAGCACCGGCAATGTCGTCAGCAGCCCCGCCGTGGCGCCCGACAACCCCGTGCCCGCCGCCACCTGCTTGAGTACGGGCGACAGGCTTGACAGTGCGGGCCGCAGGTTCACGCCCACCAGCACCAGCCCGACCACGAGCATGATCAGCGCGCCGGCCGAGCGGTTTCTGTCGGAGTGATGCGTAGGGGAAGGGGATTGCGGCGACAGCGGTGATTGGGACATGGCGGGGCACTTTGCGGGCAAGGCGCCGATTGTAGGGCGTGCGCCGGATTGGTGCATGCTCGCCGCCCAATCCCAATGATGGCGACGTCGTTATTGCGTCCGGTCGATTCGCGTCGCGAGGTCGGCCAGCACGTCGGCTGGCGGCGCGCCGCGTTCGGCGGCCAGGGCCAGTGCGCGCCGCGTGAGTGCGGTGTACAGCGCGGCGTGATCTGCACCGAGCGTATCGAGCGCGTGCAGATGCTTGTCGATCACGCCGCCGTCTCCGCGCGAGACCGGGCCTGCCAGCGCACCAGCCAGGCCCCGTGCTCGGGCGGCGGCCAGCGTGCCGTCGACCAGCGGCCACATGGCGGCGACAGCGGCATCACGATCGATGCCGGCGGCTTGCCACAGCGTGGCGGCCTCATGCAGCGCGCACAGCAGGAAGCTGGCGGCATAGTTGGCTCCGGCGTGGTACAGCGCGCGTTGTCCGGCACGCACCTTCAACGGCGTGCAGCCGAGGCGTTGCGCAAAGCTGGCAAGCGCTGCGTCGTGCGGCGCGTCGGCATCGATGGCGATGGATGCGCCGCCCAGCCGTTCGGCCTCGTCCGGCAAGCCGGCAAAGAGAAACAGCGGGTGGAAGCTGGCCGTGTCAGCACCGGCCTGGCGGGCAGCGTTCAGCAGGTCGCGTTCACTCGCGCCGCTGCAGTGGAGCACGAGCTGCCCCGGGCGCCAGCGCACGCGCTCGACCACGCTGGGGATGGCGTCATCCGGCACAGTCACGAATACCCAATCAGCGGCATCCGCCACGCCTTGCGCGTCGAGCGCGCGGGCGCCGGTGGCCCGCGCGAGCCACGCCGCGGGTTGCGGTGAACGGCTGGCCACAGCCACGGTGCGGATGCCCGCGTCATGTGCGCGCATGGCTACCGCTCGCGCAAGCCGCCCCGCACCAATCCAGCCTACCGACACCGGCGCTTCGATCGCAAAAGACGTCATACCGAACCCCTGTTCTGAATCGTCCGCATCTTATAGCGAAGCGTCGTTCGGAGAACGAGGTGCGAGGCCGTGGTGGCATGACCGGTACACTGCTCGCCTTCGCCCGGCAGCGTTGGAGCGGTCGCGGGCGAGTGGTTTCCTTAGGCAGACAGGTCAGTGCAGACAAGCGTTATGCAAAGCAAAAGCAGGGCAACACTCATCGGGCTCATCGCGGTGTTGTTGTGGAGTTCGATCGTGGGCCTCATCCGCGGCGTGAGCCAGAGCCTGGGCGCCGTGGGTGGTGCTGCCATGATCTATAGCGTTGCGTCGGTGCTGCTGCTGTTCTCGGTGGGTTTCGTCAATGTGAAGACGTTTCCGCGGCGCTACCTGGTATGGGGCAGCTTCCTGTTCGTGTCGTACGAGCTGTGCCTGTCTCTGTCGATCGGCTATGCCAACAGCGGCCGGCAGGCCATCGAGGTCGGCATGGTCAACTACCTGTGGCCGACGTTCACGATGCTCTCAGCTATCGCGTTCAACAAGCAGCGGGCGAATGCGCTGATCGTTCCGGGTGCGCTGATCTCCATCCTCGGGATCTGCCTGGTGCTCGGCGGTGACCAGGGGCTGGATCTCGCCGGCATGGCCGGCAACGTCAAGGACAACCCGCTCAGCTACGGACTTGCCTTCACGGGCGCGGTGATCTGGGCGGCGTATTGCACCGTCACCAACCGCATTGCCGAGGGTAAGAATGGCGTCACGCTGTTCTTCATGCTGACGGCGCTGACGTTGTGGATCAAGTTCCTCGCCACGGGCGGCGGCGCGATGCACTTCAGCTTCTCGGCGGTCATCTACCTGGTGCTGGCCGCTTCCGCGATGGGGTTTGGCTATGCGGCGTGGAACGTCGGCATTCTGCACGGCAACGTCACGGTGCTGGCCGGTGCGTCCTACTTCATCCCGGTGTTGTCTGCCGCCCTGGCGGCTGCGCTGCTGGATGCGCCGCTGTCCTTCGCGTTCTGGAAGGGCGCCTCGATGGTGGTTGCGGGGTCGATCCTGTGCTGGCTTGCCACGCGCGGGCAGCGGGCACGCGCCTCGTCGTTGCCCCAGCGTTCCAGGGTGCCGACCGACTAAAAGGCTTGGTGGCTACGGAGTGCGGATGCTATTTCGCAATTAACCGCCAAGTTTTCCGTGAAACCGTAGACCTAGCCAGCACGGGAACGGGGCGTGCTAGATGCCGGGTAAGCCGCTGCCCAGCCACGGGCAGCGGCATACCAACACGGAACCAGGAGGCATCATGTTGAGCACCATTCTCATCGTCGTTCTCATCCTGCTGCTGATCGGCGCGCTGCCGTCGTGGCCGTACAGCCGCAGTTGGGGCTATGGACCAACGGGCGGGCTCGGGTTGATCGTGGTGATCGTCGTCATTCTTGTGCTGCTGGGCTACATCTGATGCCGGTCCATGTCTCTGAGCATTGCCTGACCGGTGATCGCGCGGTGGCTTAGCACGCGAAGATGGCGGGTGTCTTGCGGACGCTTGACTGGGCATAATTCCAGCTGCGTTTTACAGGACACTTTCCATGAAGACAGGTCGACGCCCTGGCTGCGGTCGGGCGGGAGGCGGTCCTGCCCGATTTGCCCCGTTGGCGCTGGCGATGCTGCTGGCTGGCTGCGCGGTCGGGCCCGATTACCGCACGCCCCAGCTGACCGGCACCGAAGCACCGCAGGGCTGGCACGCCACGCTGCCTCACCATGGCAGCCGCATGGCGCTGGCTCGCTGGTGGGAGCAGTTTCAGGACCCCGTGCTGACAGAACTGGTGGAGCAGGCCGATGCCGGTAGCCCCACCATCGCGCAAGCCGTGGGTCGCCTGCGTGAGGCACGCGCCAGCGTTTCCAGCAGCCAGGCGGCACTGTTCCCGCAACTGAAGGGTTCCGGCTCGGCCACGCGGCAAGGCGGGTTTGGCAGCAGCGAATTGACCGGCGGCGGCCCGGGCCTGAGTGGCTTGCCTGCTGGCGGGCTCAGCCCGACGCTTGGGCTGGGCACCATCACCACCCTGGCCGCCCAGGCCGATGCCTCATGGGAGATCGACCTCTTCGGCGGCAAGCGCCGCAGCCTGGAGGGCGCCGACGCACGACTCGTCGCCAGCGAGGCCGATTGGCACGACGCCCGTGTCTCGCTCGCCGCCGAGGTCGCCAATACCTATCTGCAGCAGCGCGAATGCGAAGCGCTGGTCGACATCGGTGCGGCCACGCTGTCGTCCCGGCAAGAGACGCTGCAACTGACTGAACGCAAATTCCGCGCAGGCTTTGTCGCCCCGGCGGATTACGCGCAGGCACAGGCCACCGTTGGCGACGCCGTCAACGCGTTGGAAGCGCAGCGGGCGCAGTGCGCGCAGGGGATGGACAAGCTCGTCACGCTCACCGGCTTCGACCACGACGCGCTACAGGGTCTGCTGGTCAAGGCCACCGCCCAGATACCCGCGCCGCCCGATGCCGGCGTGCCCGATGTGCCGGCGCAGGTGCTGTCGCAGCGGCCCGACGTGTCATCCGCCGAGCGTGCGGTGGCCGCAGCCAGCGCCGACATTGGCGTGGCTGTGGCGAGCCGATTGCCGTCGATCACGCTGGCTGGGTCCATCGGCATCAACGTGTTCCGGCTTAGCGGGCAATCGTTTACGAGCAAGTCGTGGTCGTTCGGGCCATCGGTGTCGTTGCCGATCTTTGATGGCGGGGCGGGGGCGGCGCGCGTGGAAACGGCACGTGCGCGCTACGACCAGGCGCTGGCCAGCTACCGCGGCAAGGTCCGGCAGGCCGTGCAGGAAGTGGAAGACGCTCTGGTGCGCCTGGATGCGTCCGACCGCCGGCTCGATGCGGCCACGATGGCTGACGCGCAATACGCGAAGGTGTTGGAAGCGTCCAACGCGCGCTATCGCCTGGGTGCCGGCAGCCTGCTGCAGCTCGAAGACGTGCGGCGCACGGCGTTGCAGGCGTCGCAGTCGCTGGCGGCCGTCAAGCTCGAACGTGCGCAGGCGTGGGTGGCGCTGTACAAGGCCGTTGGCGGTGGCTGGCGCGATGACAGCGCCCATGCGCAATCCGACGCCTCCCTTCTGCATACCTACCCCAATACCAATGCCCCGGCCGAACAAGGCCGCGCGCGCACCGGAAACGCTTCATGACTGAACAACGTGTTTGGAAGACCGCGCTGGCGGTGATGCTGGCCGGCGCGCTCGCGGCGTGCGGCAAATCTGGGCCCGAGAACAAGAGCAAGGAACGGCCGCCCGCCAAGCCGGCGCTGGCTGTCAACGTTGCACATCTGGGGCAGCACGTCTGGCCGCGCATCGCCACGGCCAGCGGTGCCGTGCAGCCTTGGCAGGAGGCCAGCATTGGCGCCGAGGTGGGTGGGTTGAAGCTGGCGGAGGTGCTCGTCAACGTGGGCGATGTGGTCAAGCAGGGCCAATTGCTGGCGCGCATGTCGGATGAGACCGTGCGTGCCGATGTGGCCGCGCAGCGCGCCAGCCTGGCCGAAGCCGAAGCCTCCGCCGCACAGGCCTCCGGCGAAGCCCGCCGCGCGCATGAACTCGACAAGAGCGGTGCCATCAGCCAGCAGGATCTGATCCAGTACGACACGCAGGCCAAGACCGCCACCGCCAAGCTGGCCGCCGCACGCGCGCAGTTCGACAGCCAGCAGCTACGCCTGCGCTACACGCGCGTGGTGGCACCGGATGACGGTGTGATCAGCGCACGCACGGCAACCGTGGGCGCTGTGGTGTCGTCGGGCACCGAGCTGTTCAAGCTCATCCGCAAGAACCGCCTGGAATGGCGCGCGGAAATGCACGGCGACGTGCTGCCGCGCATCCTGCCCGGCCAGGCCGCACGCGTGCGCCGCATGGACGGCGGCGTGGTGAACGGCCGCGTGCGGCAGGTCGCGCCCACGGTCGATGCCAACACGCGCAACGGCCTCGTCTATGTCGACCTGCCGCCGGAAGCTGCCACGTCCGGCGTGAAGGCCGGCATGTATCTCTCCGGCGATGTGCTGCTGGGCGACACACCGGCCACAACGCTGCCCGAGACCGCCGTGTTCTCGCGCGATGGTTATGACTACGTGATGGTGCTCGACCAGCAAGGCCGCGTGCATCAGACCAAAGTCACGCTCGGACGCCGCCAGGATGGGCAGGTGGAAATCGTGCAGGGCATCGGCGCGAACGACGGGGTGGTTGCTGCTGGCGCCGCTTTCCTGAGCGATGGCGATGTGGTGCGCCTGGCGGCTGCCGGCGCAGCGTCGGCACCGGTTGCGGCGGGGGCCAAGCCATGAACTTTTCCGCGTGGGCGATCCGCAAGCCGATTCCGTCGATCCTGTTGTTCATCCTGATCACGGTGGCGGGGCTGGTGTCGTTCAAGATGCTGTCGATCCAGAACTTTCCGGACATCGACTTTCCTGCCGTCTCCGTGACCGCCAGCCTGCCGGGCGCGACGCCCACGCAGATGGAAACCGAGGTCACGCGCAAGATCGAAGACAGCATCGCCAGCATCGGTGCGATCAAGCACATCACTTCCACCATCAACGACGGCAGCTCGACCACGATGGTCGAATTCCAGCTCGAGAAGGATGTGCAGGAAGCCGTGAACGACGTGCGCGATTCAGTCAGCCGCATCCGCGCGCAGTTGCCGTCTGACGTGCAGGAGCCCGTCATCTCGCGCGTGACGTTCGCCAGCATGCCGGTGTTGACCTACGCCATCGAGGCGACCGACATGGACGCGGAGGACCTCTCCTGGTTCGTCGACAACACTGTCAACAAGCGGTTGCTGTCGGTGCACGGCGTGGCCAAGGTCACGCGCCAGGGAGGGGTGGACCGCGAGGTGCGCGTGCAGCTCGACCCCGTGCGCCTGCAGGCGCTGAACGTCACTGCCGCCGACATCAGCGCGCAGGTGCGCGGCATGCAGCAGGAGGCACCGGGCGGACGCGGCAACATCGGCGGGCAGGAGCAGGCGGTGCGCACGCTCGGCACGGTGAAGAGCGCGCGCGAGCTGGCACAGATGGACATCCCGCTCTCGGACGGACGCCGCATCCGCCTGTCGGACGTGGCTGACGTGCGCGACACCGCCGCCGAGCCGCGCCAGATGGCCTTGCTCGACGGCAAGCAGGTGGTGAGCTTCCAGGTGTTCCGCTCGCGCGGCGCGAGTGAAATCACCGTTGCCAAGGGCGTGCGCGAGGCGATTGCCAAGCTGCAGGCCGAGCGCCCGAACGTGCATGTGACCGAGGTCTACAACATGGTCAAGCCGGTGTCGGACGCGTACACCGCATCGATGCATGCGCTGTACGAGGGCGCCATCCTGGCCGTGCTGGTGGTGTGGCTGTTCCTGCGCGACTGGCGCGCGACGTTCGTGTCGGCGGTGGCGCTGCCGCTGTCGATCATCCCGACGTTCGCGGCCATGCAGCTGCTGGATTTCACGCTCAACGGCATCACGCTGCTGGCGCTCACGCTGGTGGTGGGGATTCTCGTTGACGATGCCATCGTCGAGGTGGAGAACATCGTGCGCCACCTGCGCAACGGCAAGAGGCCGCTGGAGGCCGCCATGGAGGCCGCACAGGAGATCGGCCTAGCGGTGGTGGCCACTTCGCTCACGCTGGTGGCGGTGTTCCTGCCGACGGCCTTCATGGGCGGCATCTCGGGCAAGTTCTTCAAGCAGTTCGGGTGGACGGCGTCGCTGGCGGTGCTGGCCTCGCTGCTGGTGGCGCGGCTGCTCACACCCATGATGGCGGCGTACATGCTCAAGCCCCAGGACAAGCCCAACCGCGATGGCTGGATCATGACGCGCTACCTGCAGGCCGCGCGCTGGTGCCTGATCCACCCGTGGAAGACGGGCGGCATGGCCGCGGCGTTCTTCGTTGTGTCGGTGGCCATCATCGGGCTGATTCCGGCGACGTTCCTGCCGCCCGAAGACTGGGCGCAATTGCAGATGACCGTCGAAAGCCCGCCCGGCAGCACCATCGCCCAGACGCGTGAGAACACCGAGCGCGTGCGCAGGATCGTGATGCAGCACAAAGAGGTGCGCCGCGTGTACACCGCCATCGGCTCTGGCGTGATGGCCGGTGTGCCGGGCTCCAGCGGCGGCGAGGTGCGCACCGGCACGCTCACGATCTCGCTCACGGGCCAGCACGACCGGCACATCAAACAGCAGGACGTGCAGCGCCAGTTGCGCGAGATGCTGGAAGGCGTGCCGGGCGTACGCATCTCCTTTGGCGCGGTCGGCTCGGGCGAGCAGTTGCAGGTTGTGCTGACGGGCGATGACCCTGCCACGCTGCAGCAGGCCGCGCGCGATGTGATGCGCGATCTGCGCACCGTGCCCGGGCTTGGGGCCGTCACATCATCGGCGAGCTTGCTGCGGCCGGAAATCGTCATCCGCCCGGACTTTGCACGCGCGGCACAGCAGGGCGTAACAGCAGCCGCCATCGGCCAGGCCGTGCGTGTGGCGACCGCGGGCGACTACGACGTCAACCTGCCCAAGCTGAACCTGCCCGAACGGCAGGTCTACATCCGCGTTGAACTGGACCCGAAGGCGCGTAACCAGATCGACACGATCCGCCAATTGCGCGTGCTGGGCCGCAATGGCGCGGTGCCACTGGAGAACATTGCCGACATCTCCATTGCCAGCGGCCCCGCGCAGATCGACCGCTACGACCGCAGCCGCAACGTCACCATCAGCGTGGGGCTGGAGGGCCGGGCGCTGGGCGAGACCAACATGGCGGTGGAGGCGCTGCCGTCCATCAAGAACCTGCCACAGGGCGTGCGCCGCATTGCCTCGGGCGATGTGGAGGGCATGCAGGAATTGTTCAGCAGCTTCTTCCTCGCCATGTTTGCCGGCGTGCTGTGCGTGTATGCGGTGCTGGTGCTGCTGTTCCACGACTTCACGCAGCCGGTGACGATCCTGGCGGCGCTGCCGCTGTCGGTGGGCGGTGCGTTCGGGCTGCTGGCGCTGTTCGGCTTCAGCCTGTCGCTGCCGGCGCTGATCGGCCTGCTGATGCTGATGGGCATCGTGACCAAGAACTCGATCCTGCTGGTGGAGTACGCCATCGTTGCGCGGCGCGATCTGGGCATGTCGCGCACCGAGGCCATCCTCGATGCCTGCCACAAGCGCGCCCGCCCCATCGTCATGACCACCGTGGCGATGACCGCCGGCATGGTGCCCATGGCGCTCGGCCTGGAGGGCGATGCGGGCTTCCGCGCGCCGATGGCCGTGGCGGTGATCGGCGGCCTGCTGACTTCCACCTTGCTGAGCCTGCTGGTGGTGCCTGTTGTGTTCGAGAAGGTGGACGACTTCAAGGAGTGGACGCTGCGCAAGTTGCGTGGCGCGCGCCATCACGGGCACAAGACGGAGCCGGCATCGGAACACGGCCCGCGCTAGGTGTAGCATCGGGCGGCCAGCCAGCCTGCCAGCGTGGAGCAAGCCAAACCACGGAGACCGCACATGTCCGATGCCGTGCTGTTCCAGACCGATGGCCCGGTCTGCACCATCCTGCTCAACCGGCCCGACTGCCGCAACGCGGTCGACGGGCCAACCGCCACCGCGCTGCTCGCCGCGTTCGAGCGCTTTGAAACGGACGACGCGCTACGCGTTGCCGTGCTCGGCGGCACCGGTGGCCACTTCTGCGCCGGCGCCGACCTGACGGCGGTGGGCGATCCGGCCCGACGCAATCACCTTGACCCCGATGGCGCAGCGCCTGGCCCGATGGGGCCGTCGCGCATGGCGTTGTCCAAGCCGCTTATCGCGGCGGTCAGAGGCTATGCGGTGGCGGGCGGCCTGGAGCTGGCGCTGCTCGCAGACCTGCGTGTGGTTGAGCGCGATGCCGTGTTCGGCGTGTTCTGCCGCCGCTGGGGTGTGCCGCTCATCGACGGTGGCACGGTGCGCCTGCCGCGCGTTGTCGGCATGGGGCGGGCGCTGGACATGATCCTGACCGGCCGCGCCGTGCCGGCAGACGAAGCCCTCGCCATGGGCCTGGCCAATCGTCTGGTGGAGTACGGCGAATCGCTTGTCGCAGCTCAGCAACTCGCGCGAGATATTGCTGCGTTTCCGCAGCAGTGCATGCTCGCCGACCGGGCATCGGCGTATGCGCAGTGGAGTCTGCCGTTGGCAGAGGCGTTGCAGCAGGAGGGTGCGCGTGGGACCCCCATGGTGTTTGCCGAAGGCGTGGCGGGTGCCGCGCGATTTGCCGACGGCGCCGGCCGGCATGGAAAGCCGGATACCGCTGACTGAGGCGCCAATGGAAAAACGCCAACCGGAAGCCAAGCCGGTTGGCGTTTTGCTCAGCTAAGGCAGAAGTTAAGCGATCGCACTTTCTGCGTGCGCAACCTTGCTGCCGGCGTGCTGCGCCTTGGCATGCTTGGCACGCAGGCGTCGCGTGGCTTCCACCATGCCTTGCAGTGCCGCTTCCACCTCGGGCCAGCCGCGCGTCTTCAGGCCGCAGTCCGGGTTCACCCACAGGCGCTGCACCGGCACCACCTGGGCGGCCTTGTCGAGCAACGCTTCCATCTCTTCCACGTGCGGCACGCGCGGCGAGTGGATGTCGTACACGCCCGGACCGATCTCGTTCGGGTAGGCAAATTCGCCAAACGCATCCAGCAGTTCCATGTTCGAGCGCGAGGTCTCGATGGTGATCACGTCGGCATCCATGGACGCGATGGCCGGCAGGATGTCGTTGAACTCCGAATAGCACATGTGCGTGTGGATCTGCGTGTCGTTACGCACGCCCGAGGCCGATACACGGAATGCGCGCGCGGCCCATTCCAGATAGCCCGGCACATCGGAAGCGCGCAGCGGCAGGCCTTCGCGGAAAGCCGGTTCGTCGATCTGAATGGCGGCAATGCCGGCCGCTTCCAGGTCGCACACCTCGTCGCGCAGTGCCAGGGCGATCTGCAGCGCTGTCTGCTCGCGCGGCTGGTCATCACGCACGAACGACCACTGCAGCATCGTCACCGGGCCGGTCAGCATGCCCTTCATTGGCTTGGTGGTCTGGCTTTGCGCGTACTTGGACCACTCGACCGTCATGGCTTCGGGGCGATACACATCACCGTAGATGACGGGCGGCTTCACGCAGCGCGAGCCGTAGCTCTGCACCCAGCCGTTGGCGGTGAATGCGTAACCCCACAGCAGCTCGCCGAAGTACTCGACCATGTCGTTGCGCTCGGCTTCGCCGTGCACGAGCATGTCAAGGCCCAGCGCCTCCTGGCGGCGCACGACGTCGGTGATTTCAGCGCGCATGCGTTGCAGGTAGTCCAGCGCAGGCAGCTCGCCGCGCTTGTGCTGGGCGCGCGCCTGGCGAATCTCCGCCGTCTGCGGGAACGAGCCGATGGTGGTGGTCGGCAGCAGCGGCAGGTTCAGGCGGGCCTGCTGTGCTTCGGCACGCGCTGGGTACGCCGCGGCGCGTTCGGCGTCTTCCGCGCGGATGGCCGCCACGCGCTTCTTCACGCCGGCGTTGTGCACGCGGCGCGATTCGGCGCGCGAGGCGATGGCGGCGCGGTTGTCGTCGAGCGCCCGTTGCACGGCGGCTGGGCCTTCAATGACTGCGCGCTTGAGCACGGCCAGCTCATCCAGCTTCTGACGAGCAAAGGCCAGCCAGCCCTTGAGTTCGTCATCGAGCTTGGTTTCGGCGGACAGATCTACCGGCACGTGCAACAGCGAGCAGCTCGGCGCAATCCAGAGGCGATCGCCGAGCGCCTTGGCCAGCGGCGTGACGCGCTCCAGCACACGGGCGAGATCCGAGCGCCAGATGTTGCGGCCATCGACCACACCCACCGACAGTACCTTGTCGGCCGGCCACGGCGCGAACGCGTCGAGCTGTTGCGGCGCGCGCACGAGGTCCAGGTGCACGCCGGCCACCGGCAGCGATTGGATGAGCGCTGCGTGGTGCGAAGCGGCTTCAAAGTACGTGGCCAGCAACAGCTTGGGGCCGTTGGCTGCGGCCAGTGCCTGATACGCGGGGCCGATTGCATCGACCCAGGCCTGCGGCAGGTCCAGCACCAGCGCCGGTTCGTCGATCTGCACCCATTCCACGTTGAGCGCGGCCAGACGCTGCAGCACGGCGGTGTACGCCTGCAGCACCTGCGGCAGCAGCGCGAGTTTGTCAGTCAGCCCGCCGCGTGCCTTGGCCAGATGCAGGAACGTGACCGGCCCGATGAGCGCAACCTTCACGCGGTACCCCGCGGTCTGTGCCTCGCGCACCTCGTCGAACAGCCATTCGGTGCCGGCGCCGAAGCGCGAGTCGGGCGTCAGTTCCGGCACGAGGTAGTGGTAGTTGGTGTCGAACCACTTGGTCATTTCCATGGCCGCGTGGTCGGCATTGCCGCGTGCGAGCACGAACGATTGGGCCAGGGTCAACTGCGCAGCGTCAAAGCCATAGCGCGTGGGGATGGCGCCGAGCAGCGCGGCCGTTTGCAGCACCTGGTCGTACCAGGCGAAATCGCCCACGGTCACAAAGTCGAGGCCGGCGTCACGCTGGGCCGCCCAGTGGCGCTCGCGCAATGCGCGGCCCGTGGCGCGCAGGTCGTCTTCCGAGGAAGCGCCTCTCCAGAACGATTCGAGGGCGAACTTGAGCTCGCGTTGCGCGCCGATGCGCGGATAGCCGAGGGTGTGGATGGTCGTCATTGTTCTTCGCAGGAGAGCGGATTCGTTTTCGAGTTCTGCGATGATCGGCGACCATCGATCATGAATCAAATGATATTATTTTTGATAACGTTGAATGATATTCATATATTGGAGCCCCGGCCGATGCTTGAAATCCGACATCTACGCACTTTGATCGCCCTGGCCGATGGCGGGTCGGTCTCGCGTGCCGCTGAACGGCTGCACCTGACGCAATCGGCGCTGTCGCACCAGTTGCGTGCGCTCGAATCGCACTATGGGTTGGCCGTCGTCCGCCGCAAGGGCCAGACGGTGGAGCTGACCGAAGCTGGCGAGCGCCTGCTCGAGCTTGCACAAAAGGTCGTCGCCGATATGCAGACCGCCGAGCGTGACTTGGAGCGCATCAAGGGCCGCGCTGCTGGCACGTTACGTATCGCGCTGGAATGCCACACCTGCTTCGACTGGCTGATGCCCGTGATGGACGCCTTCCGCCAGCGCTGGCCCGAGGTGGAGATGGACCTCGTCTCCGGCTTCCACACCGATCCGCTTGCGCTGCTCAAGGACGGCCGCGCCGACGTCATCATCGGCTCCGACGCCAAGATACGCCGGGGCGTGGTGTTTGCACCGCTGTTCCGTTTCGAAATCCTGGCCGTCCTGCCCGTGGACCATGCGCTGCGCAACAAGAAATGGCTGGAAGCGAAGGACTTTACCGACCAGACGCTCATCACGTACCCCGTGCCCGAAGAGCGCATCGACCTGATCCGGCAGGTGCTGACGCCCGCCGGCATTGCGTTCAATCGGCGCACGGCGGAACTGACCATCGCCGTACTGCAGCTCGTCGCCAGCCGCCGCGGGCTGGCCGCGCTGCCGAGCTGGGGCATCAAGAACTACGTCGACTACGAATACGTGGTGGCCAAGCGCGTCGGCAAGGAGGGCGTGTGGAGCGACCTCTACGCAGCCATGACGCGCGACTATGCGCAGGCACCGTTTGCGCAGGACTTTATCGAGACGGCCAAGTCGATCTGCTTTGCGCAGTTGCCGGGGTTGATGCCACTGGAGGCGTAATCAGGCGCGCTCTTTCTCTGGCAGGCGCGGCAGCTTGCCCTGCAACCCATCCTTCAGGAAATCCAGCAGGTGCCGCGTCGCCAGCGTCCGATACCGGCTCGGCATCGCCAGCATGTACAGGCGGCTGCCAAATACGCTGAACCGATAGCCCGGCAGCACGCGCTTGACGTGCCCATCGCTCAAATCTTCGGCTGCCGCGTAGTAGGGCAGGATGCCCAGCCCATTGCCGCCGCGCACCGCGGCTTGCAGGAACAGGTAGTTGTCGGAGGAGATGCCCGGGTCGAGCGTGACCGTCGTGCGCTCGTCGCCCATCTGCGCCGATAGCCGCAGCGGTTGCCCCACGGCCGGCGCGCTGACGATGGTGTGGTCGGCCAATGCATCGAGCGTTTTCGGCACACCGTGCGCTGCCAGGTAATCCGGAGCCGCGCACAGCACCCAGTCGACCTCGTCGATCAGTGTGGCGACGAGCGATTCCGGTGGGTTCGAGACGATGCGCAGCGCGACGTCCACATCCTCGCCGATGAGGTCGGACACGCGGTTATCGAATCGCACGTCGAGCCGGATATCCGGATAAGCACGCTTGAACGCCACCAGCAGCGGCGACACCAGCAGGTGCCCCAGCCCCGTCGGCACCGACAACCGCACGCTGCCCTGCAGCGATTTGCCGAGCGACGACACCAGCGCATCGGCGGCAGCCATCTCGCGCAGGATGCTGCGTCCGTGCTCGTAGATGCCGGCGCCCACCTCCGTGGGCTCCACGCGGCGGGTGGTGCGGCGCAGCAGTTGCACGCCGAGCGCGCGTTCGAACGCCTTGAGCCGGTGGCTCACGTTGGAGCGTGTGGTCTGCAGCCGCCGTGCGGCCGCCGAGAGGTTGCCGGCATCGACGATTTCCACGAACAGCTTGAGCGCATTCAGGTCCATGTTGACCGTCAGGATTGGTGAATCAGATTCGACATTCTGTTGATACAAGACCGGATTGTCAAAACCCGCCAACACGGTAACATCGTTCGCAACATCCCACAGGAGTAAGCGACATGGCGCTCGACGACGAATCCTTCGGTCTGCTGCAGCAATCGGTGCAGCGCTTCATCCAGGAACGGCTCGTGCCGGCGGAAAACATCCTCGAAGAAGAGGACGACGTGCCCGCCGACATCGTCGCCGACATGAAGGAGATGGGGCTGTTCGGCCTGTCGATTCCGGAGGAGCACGGCGGCATTGGCCTGTCGATGGCGCAGGAGTGCGAGGTGGGGTACGACCTCGGGCACACCGCGCTGGCGTTTCGCTCGGTATTCGGCACCAACGTCGGCATTGGCTCGCAGGGCATCCTGATGGATGGCACCGACGCGCAGAAGGCCGATTACCTGCCACGCATCGCCAGCGGCGAGCTGATCATCTCGTTTGCGCTGACCGAGCCGAACGCCGGTTCGGACGCAGCATCACTGCAGACGCGCGCCACGCTGGATGGCGACCACTACGTCATCAACGGCACCAAGCGCTTCATTACCAATGCGCCGCGCGCCGGGGCCTTTACGCTGATGGCGCGTACTGGCGGCGAGGGCGCCGGTGGCATCTCGGCCTTTATCGTGCCGGCCGACACGCCGGGCATCACCCTCGGCAAGCCGGACAAGAAGATGGGCCAGCGCGGCACCAAGACCTGCGACGTTGTGCTCGACAACGTGCGTGTGCCGGCTGCCAACATTATCGGCGGCGTGGCGGGGCAGGGCTTCAAGACGGCGATGAAGGTGCTGGATCGCGGCCGCCTGCACATCTCGTCCCTGGCGTGCGGCATGGCGCATCGGCTGATTACGGATGCGGTGGCCTACGCCAAGGAGCGCAAGCAGTTCGGCCAGCCCATCGCCGATTTCCAACTGATCCAGGCCATGCTGGCCGACAGCCAGGCCGAGCTGTACGCTGGTCTGTCGATGGTGCGCGACTGCGCCCGCCGCTACGACGCCAAGCCCGTCGGCAAACAGGACCACGAAGTCAGCATGCTGGCCTCGTGCACGAAGATGTTCTGCACCGAGATGGTCGGCCGGGTGGCGGACCGCGCGGTGCAGATCCACGGCGGCGCCGGCTACATTGCCGAGTACAAGGCCGAGCGCTTCTATCGCGATGTGCGTCTGCTGCGCCTGTATGAAGGCACCACGCAGATCCAGCAGCTGATCATCGCCAAACAGCTGTTGCGGGACTGAGCTGGCTCCAATAAACCGGTCAGATTTGGCTCTGTTTTGGAGCCACGTTCTGGTTCAGAATGGGCGTCCACCTATCTGATCGGCACCGTTGCTGCCATAGCTGCCATGTACGTTCCTGCTCATTTCGAAGAATCGCGGCTCGAGGCGCTGCACGACCTGATCGCGCAGAACCCGTTCGGCACGCTCGTCACGCATGGAGAGCATGGGCTGGACGCCAACCACATCCCCTTCTTACTGCTGCCGGAAGAGGGCAAGGTGGGCACGCTGCATGCCCACGTGGCGCGCGCCAACCCGGTCTGGCAGGACGTGGCTAACGGCGATGAAGTGCTGGTCATCTTTCGCGCGGGCGATGCGTACATTTCGCCGACGTGGTATCCGAGCAAGCACGAAGCTCACAGACAGGTGCCGACGTGGAACTACCGGGTGGCGCATGCTCACGGCCGCATCACTGTGCGCGACGACGAGCGTTTTGTGCGCGGCGTGGTGGGGCGCCTGACGCGCGCGCAGGAGGCAACGCAGCCTGCGCCGTGGAAGATGTCCGACGCGCCGGCCGACTACACCGACACGCTGCTCAAGATGATTGTCGGCATCGAGATCGAGATCACGCGCCTCGAAGGCAAGCTCAAGCTGAGCCAGAACAAGGAGAGGCGGGATATCGTTGGCGCTGGCGAGGCGCTCAAGGCCAACGGCGAGCGCGTGATCAGCGAGGCCATGCTGGCCTGCGCTGCCAGTAAGCCGGAATAAAAAGAGAGCGACGGACTGTGAATCCGTCGCTTAGGCGGCTTTACTTCGCGCCGCGCGCCGGCAGGATCTCGCCGCGCACTTCACCAAAGCCCACGCGATAGCCATCGCCCTGGCACCAGCCGGTCATGATGACTTCGTCGCCGTCTTCCAGGAACGCACGCTTGGCGCCGTTGCCAAGGTCGAGCGGCTGCTTGCCATTGACGGTCAGCTCCAGCAGGCTGCCATACGAATCGGGCGTGGTGCCGCTGATGGTGCCGGAGCCCATCAGGTCGCCCACGCGTACGTTGCAGCCGGACACGGTGTGGTGCGCCAGTTGCTGCGCCATCGTCCAGTACATCGCGCGGAAGTTCGTGCGGGCGATGGTGGCGCGCTTACCACCATGCGGGCGCAGTGCGGTTTCCAGTGCGATGTCGTAGGCGTTGGGGTGGTTCTGGCGCAGGTACTCCAGCGGCTCGGGCGATTGCGCCGGGTTGGCCACGCGGAACGGCTCCAGCGCTTCCATCGTCACGATCCACGGCGAGATCGAGGTGCCGAACCCCTTCGAGTTGAACGGGCCCAGCGGCACGTATTCCCATTGCTGGATGTCGCGTGCGCTCCAGTCGTTGAGCAGCACCACGCCGAACATGTGGTCCGGTGCGGCATCGACGGACACCGGTTCGCCCAGCGCGCTCGGCTTGCCGACCACGAAGGCCATCTCCAGTTCGTAATCCAGCTTGCGGCAGGCCGTGAAGATCGGGCGCGGCTGGTCGGGCAGCTTGATCTGGCCCATCGGGCGGTGCAGCGGCGTGCCGCTCACCACCACCGAGCTGGCGCGGCCGTTGTAGCCGATCGGGATTTCCAGCCAGTTGGGCAGCAGCGCGTTTTCCGGATCACGGAACATGCGGCCGACGTTGGTGGCGTGTTCCTTGGAGGAATAGAAATCCGTGTAGCCGGGGATGTCGATCGGCAGGTGCATCACGGCGTGGGATTGCGGCACCAGTGCGCGTGCATGCAGCGTGGCGTTGTCGCGCACGTGGGTATCGGCAACGCTGAAGAGTGCTTGCAGCTTCTTGCGGGTTTCGTGCCACACGGGCTTGCCGAGGGCGATGAAGGTGTTGAGTGTGCCGGTGCGGAAGGTACCGCGCGTGGAGGCGGGCAGCAGGCCAGCGTCATCCAGCACGCCGAGGTCGATCACCTGGTCGCCCAGGGCCACGCCGGCGCGCGGCGAGGGGTTGTCCTTGGTGGAGAAGATGCCGAAGGGCAGGTTCTCCAGCGGGAAGTGGGTGTCGGGGGTGTTGGCGGATTCCAGCCAGCTCAGTTGTCGTGTGGTCATGGTGGGGGCAGTTCGTTTGGGGCGGTTATTTCTTGACGCTGTTGGTGCGTCCGCTATTTCACCCCCTGCCGGGGGCGACTCACTTTCTTTGTCTTGCCAAAGAAAGTAAGCAAAGAAAGGCGCGCCCGAGATGGCGAAAGACTCCTTGAATTTATGTCGCAGAGAGGGGAAGGGGAAAACTCGCTTCGCTCAGACAGTTCCCCTTCCTTTTTCCTCTCTGCAACAAAAATTCAAGGCGCCATCTAGGGCAGAGTACGGCCACACCTTCTGGGTGCTTGCCTTGGCGCCAAGGCGAATTCGGTGTTAGCGCTTCGTCGGGTCGAAATGCTTTTTCAGGCCTTGCCAACATTCGAAGTACTTGGCTTGCAGTTGTGCCGATTCGGCTGCGAAGCGCGTGGGGCGGATCACCGCCGGCGTTTCGAACATGAAGGCCATCGTGGCGTCCACCTTGTGCGGCTTGCTGGTGTCGCCGTTGCTGGCTTTCTCGAACGTGTCGGCGTCGGGGCCGTGGCCGCTCATGCAGTTGTGCAGGCTGGCACCGCCGGGCACGAAACCTTCGGCCTTGGCGTCGTACACGCCTTGAATCAGGCCCATGAATTCGCTGGCGACGTTGCGGTGGAACCAGGGCGGGCGGAATGTGTTCTCGGCCGCCAGCCAGCGCGGCGGGAAGATCACGAAGTCGATGGTGTCCACGCCGGGCACGGCGGAGGGGCTCTGCAGCACCAGGAAGATCGACGGGTCCGGGTGGTCGTAGCTGATCGAGCCGATGGTGTTGAACAGGCGCAGGTCGTACTTGTACGGTGCGAGGTTGCCGTGCCAGGCCACCACGTCCAGCGGCGAGTGGCCGATCTTCGCGGTCCACAAGCTGCCCTGGAATTTGGCGACGAGTTCGAAATCGCCCTCGCGGTCTTCGTACCAGGCATGCGGCGTGAGGAAGTCGCGCGGGTTGGCCAGGCCGTTGGAGCCGATCACGCCCAGATCGGGCAGGCGGAAGAGCGCACCGAAGTTCTCGCAGATGTAGCCGCGGGCTTCACCGTCCGGCAATTCGACGCGGAAGCGCACGCCGCGCGGGATGACGGCAATCTCCAGCGGCTCGACATCGACCACGCCCATCTCGGTCAGCAGACGCAGGCGGCCTTGCTGCGGAACGATCAACAGCTCGCCGTCGGCGTTGTAGAAGAAGCGGTCGGTCATGTCCGCGTTCGCGGCGTACAGGTGGATGCCGCAGCCGGTTTGCGCGTCGGGGCCGCCATTGCCGGCAAAGGTGACGATGCCGTCGACGAAATCCGTGCCGGCGGCCGGAGCGGGCAGCGGGTCCCAGCGCAACTGGTTGGGCGAGGGCGGCACTTCGTTGAAGTTGCTGTGGAAGCGGCTCTGCCCGACGGCCTCGAACGGCAGGTGCACGGCGCCCGGGCGGATGCGGTAGAACCATGAGCGGCGGTTATGCGCGCGCGGTGCGGTGAAGGCCGTACCGGAGATTTGCTCGGCATACAGGCCATACGGCGCTTTTTGCGGCGAGTTCTGGCCGTGCGGCAGTGCGCCCGGCAGGGCTTCGGTGGCGAACTCGTTGCCGAAGCCGCTCTGGTAAGCGGGGCGGTCCAGCGACGCGGGGGTGAATGCGTTCTTGGCCGTCGGGGCGAGCATGTTCATGGTGAAGTCCTTGGAGAAAAAGTCGTGAGGTTCTTCAGGGAAAGCGTAGTCGTTAAAGCGCAATCAGGCCGGCTTGCGCGCCGCAAAGCGTGCGGCGTCCGCGCCACTGGCGGCCAGCGTGAGCATCAGCACCATGCCGAACGACACCAGCGCCGGCACCGCCGCCGCCTGGAACAGCGCCTGGCCCGTCCACTGCATGGCGATCAACTGTCCGCCGACCACGGGGCCGAGCACCGAGCCGATGCGGCCCACGCCCAGGCTCCAGCCGATGCCGGTGGCGCGCAGCGTGGTCGGGTAATACGTGGCGGCCAGCGCATTCACGGCCGGCTGCCCGCCGACGATGCAGAAGCCGGCGACAAACACCACTGCCACCAGCAGCGGCAGCGCCGCCGCCACATGGCCGATCAGCGCGACGGTGGCGCAGGCGATCAGGAAGCACACGGCCAGCACGCGCACAAAGCCAAGGCGATCAATCAACCGGCCCAGCGTGAGCGTGCCGACTACGCCGCCCACCTGCAGAGCGGTCGCCACCAGCACGGCGGTGTCCGTCGCGTAGCCCGCTTCGCGGATCAGCGTCGGCAGCCAGTTCGACAGGAAATACAGGTCGATCAGATTCATGAAATTGATGACCCACAGCACCAGCGTCACCTTGGCGCGGCCTTCGGTGAACAAGGCGGACACCGGCATGCCGCGTGCAGGCGCCTCGGGCACCACGAACTGCGTCTGCGCATTCACCTGCAGTTGCGGGGCCAGCTTGCCCAGCCAGCGCGCGAGGCGTTGATGGCGCGTTTGCGGATCACCTTTGAGAACCAGGTATTGCAGCGATTCGGGCAGCCACAGCACCATCATCACGCCAATGGCCAGCGGCACCAGGCCGCCCACCAGAAACACCGCCTGCCAGCCAAAGCGCGACAGTAGCGCCGCGCTCACAAAGCCGCCCAGTGCCGCGCCCACGGTAAAGCCGCACGACACCAGCATCATCCACGTCACGCGCGAGCGCGCCGGGCTGAACTCACCGGCCAGCGCCATCGCGTTGGGCATGATGCAGCCTAGCCCCAGGCCGGTGATAAAGCGCAGCACCAGCAGTGCTTGCACCGTCTGCACCTGTGTGGTGGCCAGCATGCAAGCCGCAAAGAAGAAGGTGGCGACAATCAGCACCGGCCGCCGCCCGAAGCGGTCGCCCAGCACGCCGAATACAAGTGCGCCGACCAGCATCCCGAAGAGCCCCGCGCCGAACACCGGCCCGAGGCTCGCTTTGGTGATGTTCCAGTCCTTGACGATGGCCGGCGCCACGTAGCCCATGGCTTGCACGTCAAAGCCGTCGATAATCAGGCACAGCCCGCAGATGGCGAGCAGCAGCATCTGGAAGGCGCCGACCTTGCCCTGGTCGATCAGGCGGGCGAGGTCAATGGACGCGGACGGTGCAGCGGGGGCAGGGCGCATGGATGGTCTCCGGTGATGGGCTGGCGGCATCGGTCGGCCGCTCTGTCGTTCTGGTTCGGGTCTGCCGTATTGTCCGGATCGGGTGAAAATTTGGAATATCAATGCGAGAATGCATGCTATTGATATTGTGAATATTGAGCCGACGCTATGCTGAACCTGCGGGATGTAGACCTGAACCTGCTAGTGGTTTTTCAGGAAATCCTGCGCGAGAAGCGCATTTCCGCCGTGGCGGAGCGCCTGGGCTTGTCGCAGCCGGCGGTGAGCAACGCGCTGGCACGGCTGCGTCAGACCTTCGACGACGAGTTGTTCGTGCGCACCCCGCGCGGCATGATGCCGACCGCACTTGCCGAGCAGTTGGCCGAGCCGGTGGCGATGGCGCTCGACACGCTGCAACGCGCCTTTGGCCAGCGCACGCACTTTGAGGCGGCCACTTCCGCGCGCACCTTCACCATCGCCATGAGCGACGTCGGCGAGGTGTATTTCATGCCGGTGCTCGCGCAGCTCTGCACGGAACAGGCACCCGGCGTGCGCATCGACACCATGCGTGCCGGCGGGTTCGACATGAAGGCGGAGATGGAGGCCGGCGCCATCGACCTCGCGATCGGCGCGTTCGATGACCTATCGGGCGAGAGCGTTTTCCAGCGCCGCCTGTTCCAGCAGGATTACGTGACGATGTTCCGGCGCGGCCATGCGCTGTCGGAAGGCGAGCTGACGCTGGAACGCTTTCGCGGTGCATCGCATCTGGTGGTGGCGAGCTCGGCCAGCCCGTACAACGCCATCGGGCCGCTGCTCGACAAGGCGGGGATCACGCAGTCGGCGCGTTTCTCGGTGCCGCACTTCGTGGCGGTGCCGTACATCGTCAGCACGACGGACTTAGTGGTGACGGTGCCGCGCAAGCTGGCCGAGCGCGCGGCGCCGCCGTTCGGGCTGCAGTTTGCGCCGCCGCCGCTCAAGCTGCCGGCGTTGCAGACCAACGTGTTCTGGCACCGGCGCTTTCATCAGGACGCCGGCAACCAGTGGCTGCGCAACCTGGTCGCGCAGCGGTTTGCCGAACTGCAGGGGTAAGGGCGATGGCGGTCACGCTGCCGGCGCGAGCGTGACCTGTTGCGCCAACCGGGCCTGCGTCAATCGTTGAGCTTGCCCTTGCCCATGGCTTCCATCATGCGCACCGTCAGATACAGGCGCGGCACGACGCTATCGAGGTCGGCCCATTCATCCGACGAGTGCAGCCGGTCGCCCACGATGCCCATGCCATCCAGCACGACGGGCTTGCCGGTATTGGGGTGATAAGCAAAGCCGGCATCGGTGCCGTAGCGCATGGCCACCGGCTTGATCGATTTGCCCAGCTCCTTGTAGATGCCGTCGGCCACGCCCGCCAGGCGGTCGCTGCTTGCGTTGCGGCTGAACGGCGGGCGGCGGTTCTCGACCTTCACCTTGACGTCGGTCTCAGGGATCAGCTTCTTCTGGATGATCTTGTCGGCATCGGCCTGCACGCGCTGCACTTCGGCCACGTCGGCCATGCGCATGTCAGCGGTGGCGGATGCGGCTTCCGGGATGATGTTGACGCGGTCGCCCGAGCGCACCACCGTCCAGTTGACCGTGGTGCCCTTGGCCGGGTCGCCCAGGTCTTTCAGCTGCAGGATCTGGTTGGACAGTTCGACTGCGGCATTGCGGCCGGCTTCCGGCGCCGAGCCCGCATGCGACGCGCGGCCCTTGACGTCCAGATGCACGTAGGCGATGCCGTTGGTGGCCACCGTGACCACGTCGGCCTCGGGCGGTTCGTACACGAGCACGTAGTCCTGGTCGGCCGACAGCTTGGTGATCAGCGTGCGGGAGCCGAGCGAGCTTTTCTCCTCATCGGGGTTGAAGAGCACGGTCAACGTCTTGTAGTCCTTGAAGCCGCGTTCGCGTGCGATTTCCAGCGCGTAGAGGATCAGCAGCGCGCCGCCCTTGGCATCCGCCACGCCGGGGCCGGTGGCCTTGTTGCCGGTGATCTTGAACGGGCGCTTGGCCGCTTCACCCACGCCGAAAACGGTGTCGTAGTGAATCATCAGCATGATGTTCTGCGTGCCGGTGCCGCGCAGCGTGCCCACCACGGCCTTGCCCGCAGCGGGCGGCGTAGCAACGATTTCCACGTTGGCGCCCAGCGCCTTCAGGCGTTGCGCGAGCACGGCTTCCACCTTGGCGAGGCCGTTGGCGTCGTCGGTGCCGGAGTCGATGTTGGTGAGCGTGGCCAAGTCCTTGACGAAGGCGTCCTTGCGCTGTTCTGCGGCACGGAGCAGCCCGCTGTCGGCCTGTGCAGGTTGTGCGAACGCGGTGACGGAGCTGGCGCAGGCAAGCGCTGCAGCCAATGACATCAGGTGCCGTTTTTTCATGAGTGGTCTTCTGGTTTTTGTGGGGATCAAACGATTGCGGGGAGGACCGCACCGCGATGGAGTCGCACACAATTATCGCGCGTGGCCCCCGGCGATGACGATTAGGGGAGACACGCGGTAGCGAGGCCGGGCGATGCCTGGCCTCGTTTTCAGGCGACGCTCGTGGGCAATGCCATGCGCGCCGCTGCCAGCGCCTCGCGCAGCACGGCCATGTCGCCGATGTGGTTGGCGAGCAGCAGGATCAACTGCGCGTTGAGCATGGCGCTGTGCTCGTCGCTGAGGTTGCGGTGCGCGTCGATCAGCGCCTCGTAGAAATCGTCCGGGCGTGGCAGGTTCGGTTGCGTGTTCAGCGGCATGGCAGTCAGGCGGTGGCGGCCGCAAGGGGCGACGGGGCGGTGGTGGGGTGCCCGCTGGCACGGAGTACGGCGGCGGCCAGCTTGGCGGCGTCGACCGTGCGCCAGCGTGCGCAGACGTGCTGGTCGGGGCGTATCAGATACAGCGTGCCGGCGCGGGCGTCATAGCGTTGGGCGACGAGGCCGTCGATGTCTTCCAGTGCGATGACGTTGGCCGAGACGGTGCCCATGCCGCCCGCCGGGAAGATCGCCAGTGTGGGCAACGGCAAGGCGTCGACGTGTTCTCCGGCGCCGCAGAAGCGCACGGCCGTGAAGCCGTCGTGCAAGTGGCTGAGCAGCCAATCGGCGCGGCCGTCGGCGGTGCGCACCGGTGCATCGAGCGCGACAGCACCTGGCACCAGCGCACACGCGAACGGCGCTTCATCGAGGGTCTGCAAGGGCGAGCCTTCGAGCACCGTCGGCATCGACAACCGCCCGCTGTTGACCAGTGTGCGTGCAAACGGATAGTGCTTGGCCAGCCGCAGCGTGGCATCGCGGAAGAGCCGGCTGACAGCGCTCTTGGGTGTGATGAAATCGGTCGAACGGGTGGAGTGGCGGATGTTGTCGTCCGCGGCGAATTCGCGCTCGCTCGCGTAGGTGTCGAGCAGGGCATCGGGCGCGTCGCCATTCAGGACCATGCGCAGCTTCCACGCGAGGTTTTCCGCGTCCTGCAAACCACTGTTGGCGCCGCGCGCGCCGAACGGCGACACACGGTGCGCGGCATCGCCGATGAACAGTACGCGGCCGTGGCGGAAACGGTCCATGCGCTCGCACGAAAACGTATAGACGCTGACCCATTCCAACTCGAAATCGACGCCTTCCCCCAGCAGTGCGCGCACACGCGGGATGACGCGCTCGGGTTGCTTCTCGGCCACCGGGTCGGCGTCCCAGCCGAGCTGGAAATCGATGCGCCAGACGTTGTCGGGCTGGTGATGCAACAGCACCGACTGATTCGGGTGAAACGGCGGATCGAACCAGAACCACCGCTCGCTCGGGAAGGGCGCGTCCATGCGCACGTCGGCGATCAGGAAGCGGTCTTTGAAGGTCTGGCCGTGGGCTTCGAGGCCCATCATCTGGCGCACCGGGCTGCGCGAGCCGTCGGCGGCCACCGCGTACTGCGCCCGCTGCGTATACGTGCCGTCGGGCGTCTCGATGGTGAGTGTTACGCCATCGGCATCCTGCGTGAGGCCCGTCACCTTGTTCTTCCAGCGCAGCTCGATGTTGGGCAGGGCCTGCGCGCGCTCCACGAGAAAGCCTTCCACGTAGTACTGCTGCAGGTTGATGAACGCCGGGCGGCGGTGGCCGGTTTCGGGCAGCAGGTCGAAGCTGTAGAGCAGTTCGTTCTTCAGGTAGACCTTGCCGACGTTCCAGCTCACACCTTTGTCGACCATGCAATCGCCGCAGCCGAGGCGGTCGAAGATCTCCAGCGAGCGCTTGGAGAAGCAGATCGCGCGCGAGCCACTGGACAGCGTGCAGTCGTCATCCACGACGACGACCGGCACGCCCTGCTGCGCCAGGTCGATGGCCGTCGCCAGGCCAACTGGTCCTGCGCCGACGATGACGACGGGCCGGGTTGCGGTTGCCGCGCCGGGCTGCTGTTCAGCGCACGGCGTGTAGGAGAAAACGCGGTTCTGGAAATCGGGGTTCATGTCTCGCTCGCACCTGCGGCGGTCTTGGCCGCCGCTTTGTTGGTGGATATCAGGTCATTGAAGAGAGAGTCAGCTTTGCAGCGCAGCCCACATTTCCTGGTCGCGCTGGGCCGTCCAGATGCGCGGGTGCTTGATGCCGCTGGCTTCGTCAAAGGCGCGCGTCACGTCAAACGGCAGGCAGTGTTCGTAGATGAAGACGTGGCCGAACTTCGGGTCCATCGCGGCGCGGGTGTGCGCCATGGCGGCCTTGAGGTCCATCTTTTGCGCGACGGCTTCCTTGCCGCGCTCCAGCAGCGTCGACACGAAATCGCGCGTGTACGCCAGGCCCTTGTCGACTTCGGCGGGGTTCAGCAGTGCGGGGCCGCGGCCGGGCACGAGCTTGTCGGCGCCCAGCGCGCGCAGTGCATCCAGCGTGGCCGGCCATTCTTCGAGCTGCGCATCACCGCAGTAGCAGGCGGCGTCGTATTCGACCAGGTCGCCGGAGAACAGCACCTTCTGCGACGGAATCCACACCACCGTGTCACCCTTCGTGTGGCCGGCGCCCAGGTGCAGGATCTTCACTTCCAGCTTGCCCAGGAACAGCGTGAGTTCGCGCTCGAACACCAGCGTCGGCCAGGTCAGGCCGGGCACGGTTTCGACACCCGCGAACAGGCGCGGGAAGCGTTCGATCTCGGACTTCATATCGGCCTCACCGCGCTCGACGATCATCTCGTACGTGCCGCGGCTGGCGATGATGTTCTGTGCGCCCTCGGCAAAGTACGCCGACGCGCCCAGCACGCGCACCGCGTGGTAGTGCGACAGCACCACATGCTTGATCGGCTTGTCGGTGATGGCGCGGATGCGCGCGATCAGGTCTTGCGCCATCGCCGGGGTGGCGGTGGTGTCGATGATCATCACCGAGTCGTCGCCGATGATGACGCCCGAATTGGGGTCGCCCTCGGCGGTGTAGGCATACGCGTTGGGGGAGAGCTGGGTAAAGGTGACTTGTTTGGCCTCGAGGTCAGCTTGCGAGGCGAAGGCTTTGGCCATTCTGTCACTCCTGGTGTAGTGAATTACGGTTGGGGGAATTATTCTTCGGTGATCATTGGCCGGAAAGCGTTGGGGGTGTGCAATAAGGAGCACGCTGAGATCAGGCCAAACCGAACGTTGGCAATCATAGACCGCGCGGTTTGGAGATGCGCCTAGGGTATACGAGAATTATTGTTAGAAGTATCGTTTATACAATGCATAAAAATAAAACACGGTCGCCCGATGAGCGCAGCGTGCTACGCTCGCAGCACTTTTACGGCCTGACCCTCAACCCAGCCAACGTGCCCCGCGGACATGGAGACCACTGAAGTCGAAGACGAACTGCCGGCCGATGGCGATGCCGATGATGCGCGTGCCAGCCGCGATCGCTCGGGCATCCAATCCATCGAAGTCGGCGCCCAGTTGCTGGTGGCGCTCACGCGGGCCATGCGGGCGATGGCGCTGGGCGATCTGGCGCGCGCGGCGGGCATGCACCCTTCCAAGGCGCACCGGTATCTGGTGAGCCTGCAGCGCGTGGGCGCGGTGTCACAAGACCCGCTCACCGGTCGCTATGAACTGGGCCCGTTCGCACTGCGTCTGGGGCTTGCCAGCCTCAACCGCACCGATGCCATCGTCCGCGTGCGGCCCTTGCTCGCGGATTTGCGCGACCAGACCGGCCACACCATCGGCATTGCCGTCTGGAGCGATCGCGGCCCGACCGTCGTCCACTGGGAGAAGGCGGGCGGCGCCCCCGGAGTGAACCTGCGCATCGGCGATGTCATGCCGATGCTCAATTCCGCCACCGGCCGCCTGTTCGGCGCCTATCAGCCGATGGAACAGACGCTGCCGCTGGTCGAACGCGAACTGCACGAGCGCGCCGACGACGATCTGCCCGGCCTGCCGCGCTCACTCACCGATTACTACCGTCTGTGTGAAGAGATCCGCGCCGAGGGTGCATCGTGGGTGTCGGGCAGCCTGTTGCCTGGCGTGAGCGCGTTGTCGCTACCGGTGTTCGGCGCACGGGGGCAACTCGCCCTGGTGCTGATCGCGTTGAACCTGCAGCCGCTGTTCCATGCCGAGCGCGGCGGCGAGTTGGAGGCCACATTGCGCGCCTTCGTGACGCGCCTGTCGGCGATGCTGCAGACGCCGGTGGCCGGTCCTGCCAAGACTGGCGCCCGGCGCGCAAAGACAACGCGTTAGGGTTGTCGCCAATTTCATCCTGTCGTAAGAAATTTACCATCTCGTAACTCGTGGCGCCCCGCGCGTTTCAACGCGACCCCCACGATTACAAGAACGAGGAGACTCATGGACTTGTCGATTGCCGCCATCCTGGCGCAAGACGGCGTGACATCGGGCGCGATCTACGCGCTGCTGGCACTGGCGCTGGTGCTGGTGTTTTCCGTCACGCGCGTGATCTTTATCCCGCAGGGCGAGTTCGTGGCGTATGGCGCGCTCACGCTGGCGGCCATCCAGGCCAACAAGGCGCCGCTGTCGGCCAGCCTGTTGGTTGCGCTGGGGGTGCTGACCTTCCTGGTCGAGATGGGGCGCACATTGCTGCAACCGGAGTTGCGCCTGCATGCGCTGCGCACCGGTGCCATCTACGCGGGCAAATACCTGGTCTTCCCGATTGCCGTGTATGCGGCGGCCAACGCGCTTGCGCCGATGACGCTGCCGATGGCCGCGCAGGTGGCGCTGACGCTGCTGATCGTCATTCCCATGGGCCCGATGATCTACCGCCTAGCCTATGAGCCGCTGGCCGAGGCGAGCACGCTGGTGCTGCTGATCGTCTCGGTGGGCGTGCACTTTGCGATGGTGGGGCTGGGCCTCGTGATGTTCGGCGCGGAAGGCTCGCGCACGGATGCGTTTTCCGATGCGCGCTTTGATCTGGGCGCGCTCTCGGTGTCGGGCCAGAGCCTGTGGGTGGTGGCCGTGTCGGTGCTGATGATCGTGGCGCTGTACTTTTACTTTGAGCGCACCGTGTCGGGCAAGGCGCTGCGCGCGACGGCCGTGAACCGGCTGGGTGCGCGGCTGGTCGGCATCGGCACCACGCAGGCGGGGCGGCTGGCCTTTACGCTGGCCGCGGCGCTGGGCGCGCTGTGCGGCATCCTGATCGCGCCGCTTACCACCGTGTATTACGAGTCGGGTTTCCTGATCGGCCTGAAGGGGTTCGTGGGCGCCATCGTAGGCGGGCTGGTCAGCTATCCGGTGGCGGCGCTGGGCGCGCTGCTGGTGGGGCTGCTGGAGTCGTATTCATCGTTCTGGGCGTCGGCGTTCAAGGAGGTGATCGTGTTCACGCTGATCATTCCCGTGCTGCTGTGGCGTTCGCTCACCACCAAGCATGTCGACGAAGAGGAGTAAGCCGATGAACACGCTGACCAAATCTTCCGACAACGCCGCGCAACGCGGCTGGTTCTCGCGCAACCGTGTGCTGACAGCGCTGTTCGTGATCGTGCTGGCGCTGATTCCGGTGGTGCCGACGCCCGAGTTCTGGATCACGCTGCTCAACTACATCGGGCTCTATAGCCTTGTCGCGCTGGGCCTCGTGCTGCTCACGGGCGTGGGCGGGCTGACCTCGTTCGGGCAGGCGGCGTTTGTCGGCCTGGGCGCCTACAGCACGGCGTATCTGACGACGCAGTACGGGCTGTCCCCCTGGCTTGGTCTGCTGGCAGGGCTGGTGATCACGATGGTGTGTGCCTATGTGATCGGCTTGATCACCATGCGCATGTCGGGCCACTACCTGCCGCTGGCGACGATCGCCTGGGGCCTGTCGCTGTTCTTCCTGTTCGGCAATCTGGAGTTTCTCGGCAAGTACGACGGGCTGAACGGCATTCCGGTGCTGAACGTGCTCGGCAAGCCGCTGAACACCGGGCGCGAGATGTTCTACCTGATCTGGGCCGTGGTGGTGGTGGCCGTGCTGGCGGTGCAGAACCTGCTGAATTCGCGCCCCGGCCGCGCCATCCGCGCGCTCAAGGGCGGCGGCACGATGGCCGAGGCGATGGGTGTGAACACGGCGTGGATGAAGGTGGTGATCTTCGTGTTTGCGGCGGTGCTGGCGTGCATCTCGGGCTTTCTGTATGCGCATCTGCAACGCGCGGTGAACCCGACGCCGTTCGGCCTGAACTACGGTATCGAATACCTGTTCATGGCGGTGGTCGGCGGCGTGGGCCACGTGTGGGGCGCGGTGCTTGGCGCGGGGCTGCTGACCATTCTGAAGGACAGCCTGCAGAGCATCCTGCCCAAGCTGCTGGGCTCCAACGGCAACTTCGAGATCATCGTGTTCGGCGTGTTGCTGGTGCTGTTGCTGCAATACGCGCGCGATGGGGTGTGGCCGTTCATCCGCAAGCTGTTTCCGTCCGCCCCGACGGCACGCGCGCCGGAAGATGCGCCTGCGCTCAAGCAGCGCGAAAAGCCGCAGGCCGGTGAACTGATCCTCGACGTACGTGCCGCGCGCAAGGAGTTCGGTGGACTTGTCGCTGTGAACGACGTCAGCTTCCAGGTCAAGGCCGGCGAGATCATCGGCCTGATCGGCCCGAACGGCGCCGGCAAGTCGACCACCTTCAACCTCGTCACGGGGGTGCTGCCCGTCACGCGCGGTGAGGTGCTGTACCGCGGCGAACAGATCAGCGGCAAGCCCTCGCGAGAGATCGTCAAACGCGGCATCGGCCGCACCTTCCAGCACGTGCAACTGCTGTCGGGCATGACGGTGCTCGAGAACGTGGCGCTCGGCGCCCACCTGCGCGGCGACTTTGCGGCGCAGGGCGGGGTGCTCGCCAGCGTGGTGCGCATGAACCAGGGAGAAGAGCAGAAGCTGCTGTTCGAGGCGCGCCGCCAACTGGAGCGCGTGGGTCTGGCCGATTGCATGTACCAGGAAGCGGGCAGCCTGGCGCTGGGCCAGCAGCGGATTCTGGAAATCGCCCGCGCGCTGTGCTGCGACCCCGCGCTGCTGCTGCTCGACGAGCCCGCCGCCGGCCTGCGCTACAAGGAGAAGCAGGCCCTGGCTGCGCTGCTCACCAAACTCAAGGCCGAAGGCATGAGTGTGCTGCTGGTCGAGCACGACATGGACTTCGTCATGAACCTCACCGATCGGCTGGTCGTGATGGAGTTCGGCACCAAGATCGCCGAGGGGCTGCCGCAGGAAGTGCAGCAAAACCCCGCAGTGCTGGAAGCCTATCTGGGCGGCGTTGAATAAGGAGAACGCGCATGTCAGTCATTCTCGAAGTGCGTGACCTGCACGTCCGCTACGGCAAGGTGGAAGCGTTGCACGGCGCCAACCTGAAGGTGGAGGCCGGGCAGATCGTCACCGTCATCGGCCCAAACGGTGCGGGCAAATCGACCATGCTGGGCGCCATCATGGGCGCGCTGCCGACCACCGGTTCGGCCAACGGCGTGGTCTCATATCTCGGTCATAACCTGACCGGTCTGCCGGTGGAGAAGCGTGTGGCGCGCGGCATGTGCCTCGTGCCAGAAAAGCGCGAGCTGTTTGCCACCATGAGCGTGGAAGACAACCTCGTGCTCGGCGCGTACCGCCGCAAGCGCGCTGGCGAGCGCAATTATCTGGATCAGATGGAGGTGGTCTACAGCCTCTTCCCGCGCCTGAAGGAACGGCGCGCGCAGGAAGCCGGCACGCTCTCCGGCGGCGAGCGCCAGATGCTGGCCGTGGGCCGTGCGCTGATGGCCAAGCCGCAACTGCTGATGCTGGACGAGCCGAGCCTCGGCCTCGCGCCGCTGATCGTGAAAGAGATCTTCCACATCATCAGCGACCTGCGCAAAACCGGCGTGGCCACGCTGCTGATCGAGCAGAATGCGCGCGCGGCCTTGCAAGTGGCCGATTACGGCTACGTGCTCGAAACCGGCGACATGACGCTCGAAGGCCCGGCGCAGGAGCTGGCCGTGAACCCGCGCGTGATCGAGACCTACCTGGGGCTGGCGAAAAAGGCCGCTTGACCGGCAGCCTGACGATCAATCGTCGTCATCGTCGTGACGGCGATGCTTCCAGTATTCGCGCTCGCGTTTGCGCTGTTCGCGCCATTGTTTCTCTTGCCACTTGCGCTCGCGCCAGTCATCGCCGTAGTAGCCGGGTGCAACAACCACGGGCTGCGGTTCGACATACACGGGTTGGGGTGCGTAAACCGGTGCGGGCGCGTAAACAGGCGCCGGCGCATATACCGGGGCCGGTTCCACATACACCGGCGCCACCGGAATGCCGATACCGACGTCCACGTTGACCCGGGCCAGTGCCGGCTGGGATGACAACGCTGCCAGTGCGGCGGTAGCGGCCAGCGCGCATAGCGCCAAAATTTTCTGCATGGTGAAGCTCCTCGACGGAGCTGCACTGTAGTGGACTGGCGCCTGCGCGGTCTTACAAAAAATATACGGGCGTTACGAGATGTAACGAAGTGGCGTCAGGGCGACGTCAGAGTGCCGTTCGTTCCATCAATTCGGCATCGTTGCCGTAGATGGCGTGCAGCGTCGTCCGGCGCTCCCTGTCCAGGGCAACGGGCTGATAGCCGAGGCGGCGCCAGAACATATCGGCACCCTGTACGGCCACGAGGCGCGATTGATTCAGGCCCTGCGCCACGGCCGCAGCGTGCGCGGCGGCATACAGTCGCTCGCCCAAGCGCTGGGTGCGGCCGGCCGGGGCGATGGCCATGTCGTGCACGAACCAGAGCACATCGACCGCATCGGCAGCGGGCAACGGCACGTGCAACTTGGGCGGGGTCCATGCATGCCATGCATGCGAGAGCAGGTAGCCGACCACCTCTGCGCCCCGCGCGGCGACCAGGCACATCGCCGGACTGCGGGCCCAGCGGCTGGCCAGCGCGTCGCCCGGTTCCAAGAACCCATCGCCGTAACACGCCTGTTGCACGGCCAGGATGCCGGGCAGGTCCTCTGCAACGATGGGGCGGATGGTCAGCTCGGACATGAAATCGCAGTGGGCGGAAAACCGGCGAGTTTACCGGACGCCTGTTGGTCATCATGCCGATTGCGCATAACGTGGGCGCACCTCGGTATTCGCCGCGCGGCGCACGTATCCTTGAGATTCGTTGGCAGGGCAGTCCCGCCCGTACCTTGAATCTTCCAATTCCAGCATGTCCCGAATCGTCTTCCTGAACGGCCAATACGTGCCCGCTGCCGAGGCCACCGTCTCCATCATGGACCGCGGCTTCACCTTTGCCGATGGCATTTACGAAGTGACCGCTGTGGCGCGCGGCAAGCTCGTCGACAACGACGCGCACCTTGCCCGCCTGACGCGCTCGCTGTCCGAGATCGGCATCGACAACCCGTACACCGAGGCCGAGTGGACACGCGTGTGCGAAGAGCTGGTGGCGCGCAACGGGCTGGAAGAGGGCGTGGTCTACATGCAGGTCACGCGCGGCGTGGCCGAGCGCGACTTCGGCATCCCGGCCGAGATCACGCCGACGGCCGTGGCGTTCACCCAGGTCAAGACCATCGTTGACAGCCCGCTGGCAAAGAAGGGCGCGACCGTGGTGACGGTGCCCGACCTGCGCTGGAAGCGTTGCGACATCAAGAGCGTTGGCCTGCTGCCGCAGGTGATGGCCAAGCAGATTGCCGCCCGCGCCGGTGCCCACGAAGCCTGGATGACCGACGGCGATCGCGTGACCGAAGGCGCGTCGTCCACCGCCTTCATCATCACTGCCGACAAGCGCCTGATTACGCGCCCGCTGTCGAATGCCGTGCTGCCGGGCATCACCCGCGTGTCGATCATGGCGCTGGCCCGCGAGCACGGCCTGACGCTGGAGGAGCGCACCTTCACCGTGCAGGAAGCCCAGCAGGCCGCCGAGGCCTTCTATACCAGCGCATCGACGTTCGTGATGCCGGTGGCGTCCATCGACGGCGTGAAGATCGGCAACGGTCAGCCGGGCCCGCTCACGCAGGCGCTGCGCGCGCTGTATCTGCGTTTTGCGGGCGTGGACGCCGCCGAATCCGCCGATCAGATGTGACGAAAGCGGTTTCGCCGGCGCGGTAGAATCGCCCGCTCAGTTTTTGCAGCAAGGCGAGATATCCCCATGAAGACAGGAGGCTGGCGCCGGCAAGGCGCCATTGCGGCGACCGCGCTGGTCGTCGCGCCATGGGCAGCGATGCCCGCGATTGCGCAAACCGTGGCCCCGTCGGCGACCATGCCAGCGGTGTCTGCGCAACTCACGTCCGAATCCGCGGGCACCGATGCACGCTGGCGCCGGTTCGAGGGCGTCAACGGCATCGTGTCCTATATCGATCGGCAGTCGGTCAAGTCGCAGCCAAACGCTGAGGCGGATGCGCACACCGTGCACTTCCGCCTGTTGCGCAACGTGCTGCCCGATTTCACGATCAAGACGGCAGACGGCCAGCCGATCCGTTCGTCGGTCAAGCAGGTCATGCTCGATTGCGCGCGACATACCTACACGGTGATTGCGCAAACGCTCTACGGTGCGCGCAATGCAAGCGGCAAGCCGCTCTATCAGATCCGCTACGGCGATGAGGCGCAAAGCCGCTCGCTGCGCGAAGGCAGCGTGTTCGCGTGGATTGCCAGCCGGTTCTGCGGCGCGGGTCAGTAACGTCCCGCCGGGCCTGGGCGGCGCCTGGGCCGCCCCGCCTGTTCAGATCGACGCTTCTTCCCGGTTGTCGTTGTCTTCGCGGCTTCGTGCGTAAGGCTGCCGCTCCCGCTCAAGCTCCGGATATCGGCGCGAGGCAAAGCCGATGGCGGCTTCATACGAGCCGAACTGGTTGGATTCGGCGGCCACGCCGTCATTGACCAGGATTGCGTACCACTTCCCGTAGAGCGGGCCGTACACCACGACCTTGCTTTTCATTGTCTTGTCCCTGTTTCTTGTATCGATGGCTGCGATGCGGTTTGCGCAAGGCAGCGGCTCGGGCTGTCCGGGCACCAGGTCGTGGCGCGCCGTCAGCGTTGTAGGCGGACGATGATTGCAGTGTGTTACACGCGCGTCAACGTTTGCGTTGGGTGCAATGTTCTAGTGGCGTCAATCCGGTGCCAGCGTGCCAGCCACGCGGGCTTGCCGCAGTTCGGCGGGCTCATGGCCTGATTCCACGTAGTCTGCAAAGCGGCGGATGCAGTCCGCCACCCAGTCGGGGCGGCGCAGCGGCAGCCAGTGGCCGGCGTCGACCTCGTGGCGCCAGTAGTGCGGGACCCACGCTTCAACGGCGCGTGTGACGGCGGGGCTCACGTAGCGATCTCGCGTCGGCACGATCAACTGCACGGGGGCATGCGGCTCGCGTGCTTGGGGACGGGCCAGGCGCTCCCGGAAGTTCGCGCGGTACATCCGCACGCCGTTACGCGCATCGCGCATGAGCGAAGGCCGCGGGGCATCGACGCGGACGCCCTCTGTCTTGTGCAGCCACCACGGCCACATACGCGCCATCCACCATCGCCACGACCATTCCGGCACCACCGGCAGGTGGAAGACGCCCACGTACCACGACTGCAGCCGCTGCTTCCACAGCGCGCGCCTGGCGGCCCACGTGCCGGCGTCGCGCTGCGCGCGCATCCAGTGGCCGACGTGATCGAGGCACGGGCCCGAAATCGAGGTGTATGAGGCAATGCGCCCGCGCAGCCGGTCCGTCGTCACCGATTCCCAACTGTGGATGGAGCCCCAGTCGTGCCCGACCAGGTGAAACCGCTCGCCTGGCAGCAGCGTGTCGGCCACGGCGGCAAGGTCGTCGGCGAAGTGGGCGATGCGGTAGGCGGTGGTGTCCGCGGGGGCGTCCGAGAGGCCGGCGCCTCGCACATCAAAGGTGAGCACGCGACGCTGACCGGCCAGCACATCCCGCACACCGTGCCAGACCGTGCTGTCGTCCGGATAGCCATGCACGAGAACGATTGCGGGGCGCTGTTGTGTCGACGGATCAGCCGGCTGCGTCAGGCGGGCGTGCAACCGGACGTTGCCCGATCGCACCACGTGGGAGGACTGGCGGAGGGCAGCGGGTGCAGACATCGAGGGGCTCCATGTCGATCAAAAATGACATCGATCGATGGCATGGTAGGCGTCCGCATCGCCATTTGACAATGCGTAACGTTCACAACGTTGTGACGGCGCGCCGCAATAAATTTCGTGCGTTCCAGGAGGAACTTCCATAGAATGCGAACGCGAATTGTTCCTATTACCATTATTTGAGCCGGCCGAGCCGGCCGTAGAGCCGCCGGCATCAGGGAAATGCAAGAAAAACAGCAGAGAGGAGACGGCGTGCGTGCGTCGATGCGTGCGGTGTGGCTCGTGGTTTCAGCCGCGCTGGTCGCGGCGTGCGGCGGCGGGGATGGCGGCAGCGGCACATCGTCGACGGCTTCTGCGTCGGCCGACACACTTTCGCCGATGGCGCAGGTAGGCAAGCAGATCTTTTTCGATCAGACGCTCTCCGCCTCGGGCAAGCAATCTTGCGCGTCGTGCCATGACCCGGCGCGCGGGTTCACCGATCCGAACAACCTGGCCGTGTCGATCGGCGGGCCGAATTCCGATCTGCCGGGCCTGCGCAATGCGCCGTCGCTGAACTACGCGTCGTACACGCCCAACTTCAAGATCGACGGCACCGGTACGGCGTCGGGCGGCTTTTTCCGCGATGGCCGCTCGCCATCGCTGGCTGACCAAGCCCAACAGCCGTTCACCAACCCGTTCGAGATGGCCAACGCCTCGGCCGATGACGTCTTCAAGACGCTGCTGACGCGCCCGTACATCGACCAGTTCACGGCCGTGTTTACCAAGGCAGGCATCCAGGACAGCGCGACCGCCATGCAGAGCATCGGCCGCGCGCTGGCGGCGTTCCAGAGTGAAGACCCAGGTTTCCACACGTTTGACAGCAAGTACGACGCGTATCTGGCGGGCAAGGTCACGCTGACAGACTCGGAGACGCGCGGCCTGCTGCTGTTCAACAACCCGACCAAGGGCAACTGCACCGCATGCCACGTGTCGTCGGGCACGGGCAGCACGCCGGCGCTGTTCACGGACTTCACGTACGACAACGTCGGCATTCCGCGCAACTGGGGCATCGCCGCCAACCAGGAGGGCACGACGCTGCCCTACGTGCCGAAGAACGGCCTGGCGCTGGGCGCCCCGAACTACAGCTACTACGACCTCGGCATCTGCGGTCCGCTGCGCACCGACTATCGCGTGGGCGGCCCGACGTGCGGCCAGTTCAAGGTGCCGACACTGCGCAACATCGCGCTAACCGGCCCGTACTTTCACAACGGCGTGTTCCAGACGCTCGACCAAGTGGTGGCGTGGTACGTCACGCGCGATACCGATCCGGGCCGCTGGTACGTCAAGGCCGACGGCACATCCGATGTGCCCTACAACGATCTGCCGGTCGCCTTCGATGCCAACGTGAACGTGGCGGAAGTTCCGTACAACCCGGCCAAGGCGCCGTCGATGACAAACCAGGAGATGAGCGATCTCGTGCATTTCCTGTGCACGCTCACCGATGGATTTGATCCGGCCAATCCGTCGGCCTATCGCGTGCCGGCGCAATGTGGCTCCACTGCAGCCAGCGTGGGCGCCGCCCGTATCCAAGCTGTTTCTGCCGGCGGGGCCACGCCGGGCAAGACCGTCCAAACGGTCGCCAGCAAATAAACCGATTCAAGATTCAAAGACCAGGGAGCGTCACAGCATGAAACGAACCGCCTTGTCGGTGGCCGCCGCCATCGCGCTGATGGGGGCCGGCGCGGCCAATGCCGCCACCACCGCGCAACTCGAACAGAAACTCGACGCCATGGCCGCGCAGATCGAAGCGCTCAAGGCCGAGCTGAAGGAAGTGAAGTCGCAGAACGCGACGCTCGCCACGCAGCAGCAGACGCAGGCCAAGGCCCAGGCGCAGCAGACCGCCGCACTACAGGACGTGCAGCAGACCGTGCAGACGGCGCAACTCGCCTCCACCAAGCCGTCGCCGCTGGACAACCTCACGCTGTGGGGCTACGGCGAGGTCAACTACAGCCGCCCGACGCGCCGCTCCGAAGACACCAAGATGGACCTCGCGCGCGCGGTGTTCGGCATCGGCTACCAGTTCAATGACAAGACGCGCTTCAACTCGGAGTTCGAGATCGAACATGCCATCGCCTCGTCGTCTGACTCGGGCGAATTCGAGGTCGAGCAGTTCTACATCGACCACAAGCTGACCGACAAGATCGGCCTGAACGCGGGCTTGTTCCTGATCCCGACCGGCTTCATCAACCGCAACCACGAGCCGACCAACTACTACGGCGTGCATCGCAACTTTGTCGAGACGCTGATCATTCCGAGCACGTGGCGCGAGGGTGGTCTCTCGCTGTACGGCGATACCGATTTCGGCCTGAACTGGAACGTGGGCCTGACCACCGGCCTGAACCTGGCCAAATGGAACTTCAACCCGGAAAACCCGCTGTTCAGCTCCGCGCTGGAGATGCAGAACAACGGCGCAGGTCCGCTGCAGCAGACGCACCAGGAACTGGGGCTGGCGAGTGCGAAGAACCTGTCGCAGTACGTGGCGCTCAACTACTCGGGCATTCCGGGCGTGACGCTGGGCGGCTCGGTGTTTACCGGCAAGAGCAGCCGCTCGAGCACCGACGCACCGCTGCCGGAACAGCGCGCCACGCTGTATGAAGCGCACGCGCGCTGGACGCCGGGCAAGTGGGATCTGTCGGCGCTGTATGCGCGCGGCACGCTCAGTCACGCCGACGTGGCCAACCAAATGAACCCGGGCGCGGCCAACCCGATGCCGTCGGCCTTCTACGGATGGTTCGTGCAGGCGGCGTACAACATCTGGCAGAAGGGCGACTATCGTGTCGCACCGTTCATCCGTTACGAGCGCTACAACATGGCTGAGAAGGTCGAAGGCCTGGCGCCGGGCTTCGCATCGCCGTCCGGCTGGCCGCTGTTGGCGGATACGGTGTACACCATCGGCGCAAACTTCTACCTGAACCCGAACGTGGTCTTCAAGATCGACTACCAGCGCTTCAAGCAGAACCGCGATTTCTCGCGTGTCGATCTGGGCCTGGGCGTGTCGTTCTAAGCCCCATCGATCCCTCTGAAGAACCGAAGGAGGCGCAAGCCATGCGTTACCAGCCAGTGCCCATCGTTCTCGTGTGTGCCGCCGCAGTGGGTGCACCGGGCGTTGTCATCACCCAGGCTTTTGCAGCGGACTACATGACCGCTGCCGAGGCCCAGAAGGCAATGTTTCCTGAGGCCACCAGCTTCGAGCCGGTGCCGCTTGCGCTGTCGGCCGACCAGCTCAAGCAATTGGCCGATCGTGCCGGCGGCCCGGCCAAACCGGGCGCCTGGCGCGCATGGCAAGCCAAGCAGGGCGGCAAGACGCTCGGCTACTTCGTCACTGATGCCGTCATCGGCAAGTTCGAGCTGATCAACTACGCGGTTGGCCTGAGCGCCGCGGGCGAGATCAACGGCGTCGAAATCCTCACCTACCGCGAAAGCCACGGCTATGAAGTGCGCAACAAGCCGTGGCGCGCGCAGTTCCTGGGCAAGTCGGCCAAGTCGGCGCTGCGCATTGGGGACGACATCAACAACATCAGCGGCGCAACGCTATCGTGCACGCACCTGACCGACGGCATCCGCCGCATTGCGGTGATGGCGCAGCTGGCGCTCGTCAAGGGCTGAGGCGCGCGGTGGAGGCGGCTGTCTGCCGGCGCGCGCGTCCGCTGCTCGGCACGCTTGTCGACGTGCAAGCCGAAGGCCCGGATGCGGACGCGGCCGTGGCGGCGGCGTTCGACGAGATTGCCGCCGTGCATGCGCTGCTCAGCTTTCATGCGCACGACAGCGAGTTGCAAGCGATCAATCGCGCGACGCCCGGCACGCGGCTGCAGGTCGATCCACGAACGCTGGCTGTGCTGCGGCTTGCGGCGATGTTGTATGCCGGATCGGCACGGGCGTTCGATTGCCGTGTCGGTTCGCCGCAAGCGTTGTTGGCCGACGCGCGTTTTCCTGTGGGGTTCGATGGCGACATCGTCATCAAGCAGACCCATGCATCGATGGACCTCGGCGGCATCGCCAAGGGGCATGCCGTGGATTGCGCGATCGAGGTGCTGCGCGGGTTCGCCACCGAACGCGCTGTCGTGAATGCCGGTGGGGACCTTCGCCACCATGGCGCCCGGCCGATGACGGTGCAGGTGCGTGATCCACGCAATGCGGCGCGCGTTGCGGCGTCGGTGGTGCTCGACAACGCGGCGCTTGCGAGTTCGACTGCCGGTGGTTTGGGCGCGCGTATGGAGAGCGCTTCGCGCATTCATGATGCCGAGAGGGCGCCTGTTCCGGCGCTGGCTGGCGCAACCGTGCACGCACCCACCTGCATGCTGGCCGATGCGTTGACCAAGGTCGTGCTGGCCACGGGTGATGTTGCGCATCCGCTGCTGGCGCGGTACGGCGCGGCGGTGGCCCTATACTCGCCAACTTAGCTCGCCGCGTTAACCGGTTGTCCGCACGTCATGTCCGCTCCTCCCCGTTTTTCCCACCATCTGCGTGAAAGCGCGTTTCGCCTCAGCCGCCGCCGGCGATGGGCGGTGTATGGCGTATTTACCGTGCTGCTGGTGACGGGCCTCGTCTGGCTGGCGCTGCATTTTCTGGACGATGGCAGCGAGGGCGGCATGCTGGCGCTGGCGTGGAGCATGAAGCTGCACGGCGCAGCCGCCATGGCCGCGTTGTATCTGCTGGGTATGCTGTGGGGCCCGCATATCCGCAACGCGTGGGTGCGTCGACGTAACCGTGCGGCCGGCACCGTGTTCGGCACGCTGACAGCCGTGCTGGTGGCGACGGGCTATGCGCTGTACTACGTCAACGGCGAGCTGCCGCGCCAGGGGGCGGAAATCCTGCACTGGGTGGCGGGCGGCATCGTGTGCATTGCCCTGTGGGTGCACATCGTGATCGGGCGCCGCAAGCGCAAGGCGGGGCCGGCGTTCCAGATGTGAGTGTCAGGCGGGCTGCTCAGACCCGCCCTGCAGCAGCGGCGTGGCAGCCGCGAATTCGGCCAGATGCTCCAGCAGCGTGCGCACCTTGCGCGGCAACTGCTGCTGCGGCCAGACCGCATAGATTTGCCGCTGGGGCGTACGCCATTCCGGCAGCAGACGTACGAGCCGGCCCGCCTCCAGCGCCTGATGGCAGAGCGTGAGCGGGCAATACAGCAAGCCGAGGCCGTTTTCCGCCAGCGTGACACCCAGTTCAATGTCGTTCAGGTCGCATCGGCCCCGAGGTTGCATCTCCACGGTTTCCTTGCCATCGGCCGAGGTGAACCGCCAAGTGGACAGCGGCGACGACACCAGCAACCGATGCGTTGCCAACTCACGCGGATGTGCGGGTGCACCGTGTTCGGCAAGGTAGGCGGGCGATGCCACCAACACCATCTCGATCACGCCGAGCCGCCGCTGCCGCAACTTCGGGTCGTCCTGCGGGCCGACGCGGATGGCGAGATCGGCGCCATGCCGCCACACGTCTTCGTTGCGGTTGCTCAGTGACAGCTCCAGCCGAATCTCGGGCCATGCGGCCAGGAAGCTGGCATACGCGGGGGCGAGCAGCCCGCGCGACAGGTTGACCGGCGCCAGCACGCGCAGGGTGCCCTTGACCTGGTTGAGATCGTCGTCGAGCGTGGCGGTGGTCTGCGCGAGCGCGGTCAACAGCGGCCGGCATTGCTCGTAGTACTGCAGGCCTTCGGGCGTCGGCTTCAGGCTGCGCGCGCTGCGCAGCAGGAGCTGGCAGCCGAGCAGGCCCTCCAGCTTCTGCAGGCGCCGCGTGAGCGTGGCGGGCGGCAGATTGGCGTGCCGGGCCGCTGCCTGCAGGCTGCCGTGGTCCACGATGGAAACGAAGAGGGCCAAGTCGTCTAGCATGATTCCATTTTCGGAATTTAAGTTTCAATAAACGTCTATGGTTTCTTGAAACGCGGTTGTCTAGCATACCGTCAATCACATTTGACGGCTTGCAAGGAGAACCGCCATGTCGATCCCCGTTTCTACGCCCACCCGCCTTCGTGTCACCTTTGCCTGGTTGATGTCCGGCCTCATGTCGCTCTTGATGACCGGCTGGATCGGTTGGATCAACGCCGGGATGAGCTCGGACTTCCTCGCCCGCTGGGCACATGCATTCGTGCTGGCCTGGCCGGCCGCTTTCACGATCGTGCTGATTGCCGCGCCCACGGTGCAGCGTCTGACGCAGCGTCTTGTGACAGCCGACGCAATGCAGCCCTGAAAAAGAAATCGGCCCACCGGGAGGACGGTGAGCCGAAAGTTGACAGCAGGAAAGACCGATGAAATCGGTAAGACACCGGGCTGGCAGCATGCGGATTTCCCAATCGCAACATCCCCAGCCCTTTCCGCGCAAGACGGCGCCGGCGCGGCAATCCGACGATCCGGCCCGAAGCGCGGATTTCCCCATCGCGCTCCCAGCCGATCCTTGCCGCGGCATTGCCGCCTGACACGTCCACCTGACACCCGACCGCCTCCGACTTGCACACCGGCGGAGGTCATCGCCAAGCAGTGATCGCACTGTATTGCTCGCCGGCTTTCGTCAAACTTTCGGAACGCCCTGGGATTTACCCGCATGCGCCCATCACCGCGTCTACGTCAGGCCTAAGAAATCGTGCAGATTGGGCAGGCAGAATGGCGGCTCGACCACAAAGACTGCCCACCATGCCCGCACCCGCTGATCTGCTCGTCCGCCCCATCCGCCAAGACGACTACGCCGCCTGGAAACCCCTCTGGGATGGCTATAACGCGTTCTACGGACGCGCAGGCGAAACCGCCTTGCCCGATATCGTCACGCAGACGACATGGCAGCGCTTCCTCGATGCGCAGGAACCCGTCCATGCCATGGTCGCCGAGCGCGAAGGCGTGTTGCTGGGCATCGTGCATTTCCTTTTCCACCGCAGCACGACGCAGGTGCAGCTGACGTGCTATCTGCAGGATCTGTTCACCACCGAGGCGGCGCGCGGGCAGGGCGTCGGTCGGGCGTTGATCGAGGCGGTGTATCGGCGCGCGGCTGAGGCCGGCTTGCCCCGCGTCTACTGGCAGACGCACGAAACCAACGCGACAGCGATGACGCTGTACGACGCCATCGCCGAGAAATCCGGCTTCGTGGTCTACCGCAAGTTCCTGTAGCGCGGGCGTCAGGCGTCAGCCGGCGACGCGGAACACGCTCACCGCGCGCGTCAGTTCCTGCGCCTGCTCTTCCAGGGATTCAGCTGCGGCGGCGGCCTGCTCGACCAGCGCGGCGTTCTGCTGTGTGACCTGGTCCATCTGCGTCACCGCCTGGTTGACCTGCTCAATGCCGCTGCTCTGCTCGGCAGAGGCGGCGCTGATCTCGTCCATGATCTGCGTGACGCGGGCGATGGCTTGCACGATGCGCTCCATCGTCGTACCCGCTTCGCCCACCAGCGTGGAGCCTGTCGCCACACGCTCGGCCGACTCGCTAATCAACGCCTTGATCTCCTTGGCGGCCGCGGCGGAGCGCTGCGCCAGCGTGCGGACTTCGCCCGCCACCACGGCAAAGCCACGACCCTGCTCGCCCGCACGTGCTGCCTCCACTGCAGCGTTGAGCGCCAGGATGTTGGTCTGGAAGGCAATCCCTTCGATCACGCCGATGATGTCGACGATCTTGCGGCTGCTGTCGCTGATCGCATCCATGGTGGAAACCACGCGCGATACCACCTCGCCGCCCTGGCTGGCGGTGGCCGACGCATCGCCGGCCAGGGTGCTGGCATGACGGGCGTTGTCGGCGTTCTGCCGCACGATGCCGGTCAGCTGTTCCATGCTCGATGCGGTTTCTTCCAACGACGACGCCTGCTCTTCCGTGCGCTGCGACAGATCGGCATTGCCCGCCGCGATCTGCTTGGAAGCGACATTGATCTGCTCGATGCCCGACTGGATGCGCGCCACCGTACCGGTGAGCGTGGATTGCATCGTGTGCATGGCGTGCAGCAGGCTTGAGCGATCGTTCGTACGCAGCGCCACCGGCGCGGTCAGGTCGCCCTCGGCGATCTGCGTGCAGACAGCGGCGGCATAGCCAGGTTCACCGCCCAGGCTGTGCTTGATATTGCGGATCAGCGCGAGCATCAGCACCGTCAGCAGTAGGCCGATGCCCAGCACGATGCCCGTGCCCTTGAGCGCGTTGTCGTGCAGCACGGCGTCGATGTCGTCGATATAGGCGCCGGTATAGACATGCCAATCCCACTCGGGGAGGTACTGGGCATAGGTGAGCTTGGGGACGGGTTTTTCGGTGCCCGGGCGTGGAAACTCGTATTGGATGAAACCGGTGCCGACCCCGATGATGCGCTTGACCGCCTGCACACCGGCAGGATCGTTGAGGCTGTCGACGTGCTGGTTCTCCGACGTGGGCTTGACCGGCAGCAGCAGGATGATCTGGCCCGACGTCATCACGCCGATGTAGCCGGCCTTGCCGAAGCGGATAGGCCGCAACGCTTCCAGTGCGGCACGCTTGGCGTCTTCCGCAGGCATGGCCTGTTTGGCGGCGCGCTCCTGATAGGACTTGATGATGGCGGTGGCGCTCTCGATCTGGTGCTGCAGGTCCAGGCGCTTCTCATCCATCATGGTCGCGCGGTTGGCCAGCAGGCCGATCGCCAGCAGCGCGATCAGGCATACCCACAGCAGCGCGAGCGTCGCGTACAGCTTGGCGTTCAAGGTCAGTTGTCTCATGTTGTCGTTTTGGTCTGATGTAGAGCTGCGTCGCGCTCGGACCGGTGCAATGCCGGTCGCCTCCTTTGCGTGCGACGCATAGACATACGGCAACCAGTTGCATATCTGAAGGGTGTTTCCGGACGGGGCACCGATCGCCCGCGGTGAAGGTGCGCTGCGATCGCAATACGAGGCGAGGCGCCGACCGATTGTGTTCATGTCGCCCAGCGGCTTCTGAGATGGCTGCGGCCGTTGAGGTCCGCCTAATCTTTTTGCGAAGGTGGCCGTTAGTTAACCATATACGGCACAGGGTTTTATATATGAAACATCTGGGCCCATTCAGATGGATGCGCGGACGCTCCGCGCGTCGTGACACGCACCTGGATTTTTCCGACATGAATAAGTTGAGCATCAATGCGCGCATCGCGATCACCACGGGCTTCCTTGGTGTGTTGTTGATCGCATCAGGGGTATTTGGGGTGCTGGGCATGGCCCGCAGCAACCGGACCCAGCACGAAGCCTATGCCGTGCATTTCGCTTCCGTTGTGGCGCTGGGCAAGTCCGGCACGGCCATGTCGCGGGCGCGTTTTGGCCTGGACTGGGCCATGAGCAACCCCAATTCACCGCAGTTGCTGCCGCAGCTCGATCGCGCCCGCGTATTGCTGGATGAGTCCGACCAATGGTGGGAGCGCTTTCGCCAACTGCCTAAGACGCCGGAACTGCGTCGTCTGACCGACGATCTTGGCACCAAGCGCACGGCCGTGCTGCGCGAGGGCATTGGGCAATTGATGCAGGCCATTCGTGCAGGCGATACCGCTTGGATGACCGAGGCACGCGCCAGTCACCTGATTGGTCTCTACACCGCCATGAACAACAGCCAGGGCACGCTCGAGCAGTACCTGAGCGCCGCCGCCAAAGAGGCGACCGACCATTCCGAGGCGCTCTTCCGCATGCTGTTGATTGGCAGCGCGATCAGCATCGCCCTGGGGCTGCTGGTCGCCTTCTATAGCTGGTGGAGCTTGCGGCGCGCCATCATGGCGCCGCTCAACGCGGCCCTCACACAGTTTGACGCGATCGCCGCGGGCGAGCTGACCACGCGTAGCACGATCCGCTCTGACGACGAGATGGGCATGCTGCTGCGTGGGCTGGCGAAGATGCAGGACAAGCTCGGCGCCACCGTCACTACGGTCAGGTCCGGCGCCCATTCCATTGCGTCTTCCACGGAGCAGATTGCTGCCGGCAACATGGATCTGTCTGCGCGCACGGAGCGCCAGGCGGCTTCGCTGGAAGAGACCGCCTCAGCCATGGAGCAACTCACCTCCACCGTGCAATTGAATGCGGAGAACGCGCAGCAGGCGAGTGACCTGGCGGCAAGCGCCGCCTCCATGACGGCGCGCGGCCGCGAGGCCGTCGACAGCATGGTAGGCACCATGCGGACCATTCATGCCGGCTCGGCCAAGATGATCGGCATCATTTCCACCATCGAGGGGATCGCGTTCCAGACCAACATCCTGGCGCTCAATGCGGCGGTGGAAGCTGCGCGTGCGGGTGAGGAGGGTCGTGGATTCGCCGTGGTCGCGGGGGAAGTCCGGAATCTGGCGCAGCGGTCAGCGGCGGCGGCCAAGGAGATCGGCGCGCTGATCGCCGAATCCACCTCGCAGGTACAGCGCGCGGCAGGCACCGCCGACGGCGCCGGCAGCACGATGAGCGAGATTGAGGCGGCCATCGGCAAGGTGGCGCATATCGCCGGCGAGATCGCGATTGCCTCGCGCGAGCAAAGCGATGGCATCCGCCAGGCGAGCGTGGCGGTCTCACAGATGGATGAGGTCACGCAGCAGAATGCCGCGCTGGTAGAAGAGGGCGCGGCTGCAGCCGCTTCGTTGGCGGAGCAGGCTCAGCGTCTGAGCGCCGTAACGGCAGGGTTCAAGGTCTAACGGCCCCCTTCTCGCAAATCACCCGAGACAGGGCCACGTGCATGCGCGACCTTTGGTCCGCGCGATCCTCAAAAACGACGAATAAGGGTAATCCCGCATCTCCGATTTCGAAGACGCGGACTATAGTTGCACCTGTGTTCCAGATATTAACAGACGTTTCATAGGTAAAACAAGCGAAACGTGATGGAGTCGACAAAAATGCAGCCGCAATTCAATCCCGACCTCGCTCCGTGGGAGCCGATTTCTCCGAACAACGTCGCTGGCAAGGGTCGCATCGAGCGCCCGGGCCACGTCGCCAATCTGGTCTGGCAGACGCGCGCTGCCGAGCCGACCGCCTATGAGAACCAGCTCGGCGATTCGCTGGAAGCGGCGTTCCTGGGTGGCGCGCAGACGCCGGCCGACATCGTTGCCGTGCTGAACGAGCGCGGCCCGCGTAACGCCGCCGGCGACGCCTGGACGGAAGAGGCGTTCCTGGCCGAGATGCGCCGCCTGGGCGCCTGATCACTACAGATTCGACGCCGTATTGCCCACTGAGGCGGCCGGCGCAACCCCATCAAGCGAGGCAAGCAATGGAAGGCAACAAGGAAGCGCAGAAGGAAGCGCGCATCAACACCGGTCTGCGCAACTACTGGTATCCGGTGGCGGCGTCGTGGAACGTGAAGAACGCCCCGGTGGGCATCACGCGCCTGAGCCAGAACATCGTGCTGTGGCGCGATACCGCAGGCCAGGTGCATGCGCTGGAAGACCGCTGCCCGCACCGCGGCGCACGCCTGTCGATGGGCTGGAACCTGGGCGACCACGTGGCCTGCTGGTACCACGGCGTTGAAGTGAACGGCCAAGGCACGGTCACGAGCGTGCCGGCAGTCGACAGCTGCCCGATGGAAGGCAAGACCTGCGTGCGCAGCTACCCGGTGCAGGAACGCGCCGGCGCCATCTTCCTGTGGTTTGGCGACAAGGCGCCGTCTGAGTACGACGATGCCGTCGGCACGCTGCGCCTGCCCGAAGAGCTGACCAGCGACGAGCACAGCCACTTCCTCTGCTACGCGCACTGGAACGTCAACTACCGCTATGCCATCGACAACGTCATGGACCCGATGCACGGCGCGTACCTGCACGCCGTGTCGCACTCGATGGCCAGCGGCGAGAAGAAGGCCGTGATGGAAGTGGTCGAGACCGACCACGGGATCATGTTCCAGAAGACCGGCCAGCGCGGCGTGAACTTCGATTGGACCGAGTTTGGCGAGACCGGCACGATGTGGCTGCGCCTGTCGATTCCGTATCAGCCGAAGGTTGGCCCCGGCGGCCCGTTCACCATCGTCGGCATCGCCACGCCGGTGGACGAACAGCATTGCATCGTCTACTTCTGGCGCACGCGCCACGTGCAAGGCTGGGAGCGCGACGTGTGGCGCTTCCTGTATCGCAACCGACTGGAAGGCCTGCACTGGGATGTGCTCGAGCAGGACCGCGTGGTGCTCGAATCGATGGCGCCCGAAGCGCGCGACCACGAAACGCTGTACCAGCACGACATCGGCATCACGCGTATCCGCCGCATCCTGGCCCGCCGTGCTGCAGCCGAGCTGGCTGACGCGCCGGTCGCCATGCTCAAGCCCATTGCTTCGGAAGCCCAACATGCCTGAGCGCAATCCAGCCACCGGGCTGCTGGCCGGCCGCAAGGTGCTCGTCACGGGCGCCGCGCGCGGGCTGGGCCTGGCGTTTGCCAAGTCCATCGCCGAAGCGGGCGGCGCGGTTGCGCTGGCCGACATCCTGGGCGAGCGCGTGCAGGAAGAGGCTGCAGCGCTGCGTGCGGCTGGCTTCGAGGCCCATGGCTTCACGCTGGACCTCGGTGATCCTGCGTCCATCCAGGCTTGCGCTGCTGCGGCTGCGCAGGCTCTGGGCGGGTTGGATGGCCTGGTCAACAACGCGGCGATCACCAACTCCGGCGGGCGCGACGCATCGTCCATCGACGTCGACACGTGGGACCGCGTGATGAACGTCAACGTGCGCGGCACCTGGCTGATGACGACGGCATGCCTGTCGGCGCTCAAGGCATCGGGCCGCGGCGCCATCGTGAACCTGTCGTCGGACACGCCGCTGTGGGGCGCGCCGAACCTGCTGGCCTATGTGGCGAGCAAGAGCGCTGTCATCGGCATGACGAAGTCGCTGGCGCGTGAATGCGGCGCCGACGGCATTACCGTCAACGCCATCGCGCCGGGGCTGACGCTGGTGGAGGCCACCGAATACGTGCCGGCGCACCGGCATGCGCTGTACCGCGACCAGCGCGCGATCTCGCGCGACCAGGTGCCCGACGACGTATGCGGCGCCGTGCTGTTCGCACTGTCCGATCTTTCCCGATTCGTGACGGGCCAGACGCTGGCCGTCAACGGCGGTTTTGTCATGCAGTAACGCAACCCATATCACTGAGAAGAGGTATTTCGATGAGCGATCTCTCCGAACAACAGCAAGTGCAACGCACGTGGGACCGCCCCGAGGGCGCGTCGTTTGAAGACTGGATGAACAGCCGCGTGGCGCGTTTCTCCACCCGCCGTTACGACTGGGACGCCCTCAAGTTCCAGGCCGACTTCGACCCGAAGTACCGCCGTGCGCAAATGCGCTACGTGGGCACGGGCGGCACGGGCGTCGCGGCAGACGCCAACACGGTGCCGTCGGAGCACTTCACGTTCTCGACCATGGTCATTCCGGCCGGTCACGAAGGCCCGTCGCACCTGCACACCGATGTGGAAGAGGTGTTCTTCGTCATCCGCGGCAAGCTCAAGCTGGTGCTGGAGAAGGACGGCGAGCGCTTTGAGACCATCCTGACCGACCGTGATCTCGTCTCGGTACCCCCCGGCGTGTACCGCGAAGAAATCAACATCGGCGACGAAGACGCGCTGATGTGCGTGATGCTGGGCTCCAAGAAGCCGATCACGCCGACGTATCCGCCCGAGCACCCGCTCACCAAGATCAAGCGTTGATGCCATGAGCGCGCAGGCTGTCATGTCCTCCCACCCGTTCCGCGTAGCCGATGCACTTGCCGTGCTGGGCGCCGAGTTTGCCGAGCGCACTGTCGCGATCGACAACAAGGGCAATCAGATCGGCTACCGGCAATGGGGCGAGCGCGGTCCGGTGGTGGTGCTGTTGCACGGCATCAGCTCCAGCGCCGCGTCGTGGCTGCCTTGCGCGCAGATCCTTTCGCAAACCATGCGCGTGTTCGCATGGGATGCGCCGGGCTACGGCAATTCCACGCCGCTGGAACAGGCCGCGCCGCGCGCTGCCGACTATGCGCTGCGTCTGCGCGCATGGCTCGACGCGCTGCATGTGACGCCCGACGTGATCGTCGGACATTCGCTGGGCGCGCTGATGGCCTCGGCGTATGTGGCTGAAGCCCCGGCAACGATGCAGCCGACATGCCTGTTGCTCCTGAACCCCGCGCAGGGCTACGGCCAGCCGGGCCAGGAAGACAAGTCCCGCGCGGTGCAGGCACAGCGTCTGGCAACGCTCGACCAGCTCGGTATCGACGGCATGGCGGAATCGCGGCACGCACATCTGCTGCGCCCGAACGCCACCGCTGAAGAACGCGCCTGGGTGCGCTGGAACATGTTGCGCCTGAACGATGGCGGTTACCGCCAGGCGGTGGCCATGCTCAGCGGCGACGACATCGGTGCCTACCTGCGCAAGCGTCCGGCATCGACGCCGGCCCGCGTGGCCTGTGGCGATGTCGACGGCATCACGCCGCCGCAAGGCTGTCAAGCGCTGGCCGAGACGTTCGGTCTGCCGTTTGCAAGCGTGCCGGCTGCCGGGCATGCGTCCTATATCGATGCGCCAGCCGCAGTTGCGGGCTGCATCGAACAAGCCGTTCTCCCCAATTCTCGAAACGCCTAGGCGCCAAGACCTATGAGCAACGACCTCATCCCAGAAGACGTGCAGGAAAAGTACATCGTGCCCGGGCTCGAACGCGGCCTGCGCCTGCTGTGCGAGTTCAGCCACAAAGACCGCGTGCTCTCCGCACCGGAGTTGGCGCGCCGGCTGAAGGTGCCGCGCTCGACGGTATTCCGCCTGCTGACCACGCTCGAAGTGATGGGCTTCATTGAACGTGTCGATGGCGGTCGTGATTTCCGTCTCGGCATGGCCGTGCTGCGCCTGGGCTTTGAATACCTCGCCTCGCTGGAACTGACCGAGCTGGGCCGTCCGCTGCTCGATCGCCTGCGCGACGAAATCCATTACCCCTGCAACCTCGTCGTGCGCGACGGCCGCTCGATCGTCTACGTGGCGAAGTCGGTGGCGCCCACGCCGTTCACGAGTTCGGTCAACGTCGGCACGCGCCTGCCCGCGCATGCCACGGTGCTCGGTCGCGTGCTGCTGGCCGATCTGTCGCTGGCCGAACTGCGCCAACTGTATCCGGAGCCGCAGCTGGAAGTGTTCTCGCACAACACGCCGCGTACGGTGGAAGCGCTGTTCGAGATGGTCCAGCGTGACCGCGAACACGGCTACGTGCTGCAAGAGGGCTTCTTCGAAGCCAACATCTCGACCATCGCTGCGCCGGTGCTGGATCGCGCAGGCAAGGTGGTCGCCGCGCTCGGCACGACGATCCCGTCGCCGCGCATCGAGCCCGGCCAGCTGGATGTGATGATCGACAAGGTGCGTGCTGCCGCAGGCGAGCTGTCATATCTGCTCGACTACCGCCCGGCCAGCAACAAGGTCGTCAACCTGTTCCGGGAATGACCATGTCGATGATCAATCTGACCGGCAAGACGGCTGTGGTGACCGGAGGCTCCTCCGGCATCGGTCTGGCCACCGTTGAACTGCTGCTGGAAGCCGGCGCCGCCGTGGCGCTGTGCGGCCGCAATGCAGAACGGCTGGCAGCGGCCGAAGAGAAACTGCGCAGCCGATTCCCCGAGGCGAAGCTGTTTGCCGCCACCTGCGACGTGCTCGACGCCGCGCAGATGACCGCGTTTGCCGATGCGGTGGAGCAGGCGCTCGGCCCCGTCGACATGCTGATCAACAACGCCGGTCAGGGCCGCGTCTCGAAGTTTGCCGATACCGACGATGCTGCCTGGACGCAGGAGCTGCATCTCAAGTTCTTCTCCGTGATCCACCCCACGCGTGCGTTCCTGCCGCAACTGGAGCGCTCGGAGCACGGTGCCATCGTCTGCGTGAACTCGCTGCTCGCACAGCAGCCGGAGCCGCACATGGTGGCCACCTCGGCCGCGCGTGCCGGCGTGCTCAACCTGGTGCGCTCGATGGCCACCGAGTTCGCGCCCAAGGGCGTGCGCGTCAACGGCATCCTGATTGGGCTGGTTGAATCGGGCCAGTGGCGCCGCCGCTTCGAGGCGCGCCCCGATGAAGACCGCCACCTCGACTGGGCCGCGTGGACGCGCCGCCTGGCCGTGCAGAAACACATTCCCCTTGGCCGTCTGGGCCTGCCGGAAGAGGCAGCCCGCGCCATTCTGTTCCTTGCCTCGCCGTTGTCTTCGTACACCACGGGCAGCCATATCGATATCTCCGGAGGACACTCCCGTCATGCGTAACGAACAACAACTGGTCACGGTGGGCTATGCGATTGCCGCCTTTCTGGAATCCTGCGAGGTCAAGGCCGCCTTTGGCGTGATCTCCATCCACAACATGCCCATCCTCGATGCGATGGGCGAGCGCGGCAAGATCCGCTTCATCATGGCGCGCGGCGAAGCGGGCGGCACCAACATGGCCGACGCGTATGCGCGCACCACGGGCAGCCTGGGCGTCTGCTTTACCAGCACGGGCACGGCAGCGGGCAACGCCGCTGGTGCGATGGTCGAAGCGCTGACCGCCGGCACGCCGATGCTGCATATCACGGGCCAGATCGAAACGCCGTACCTGGACCAGAGCCTGGCGTACATCCATGAAGCGCCGGACCAGCTCACCATGCTCAAGGCCGTGTCGAAGGCGGCCTTCCGCATCCGCAGCGCCGACACCGCGATCAGCACGATGAAGCTGGCCGTGCAGACCGCGCTGACGGCCCCGACCGGCCCGGTGAGCGTGGAGATCCCGATCGACATCCAGGCCGCGCTGATTCCGATGCCGGAAGACCTGCGCCCGCTGCTGGTGCCGCAACATGTGCCGTCGGAACACGCGCTGGATGAACTGGCCGAGCGCCTGTCGCGCGCGCACCGTCCGATGCTGTGGCTGGGCGGCGGTGCCCGCCATGCCGCAAGCCAAGTCAAGCGCCTGATGGACCTGGGCTTTGGTGTGGTCACCAGCACGCAGGGTCGCGGCATCGTGCCGGAAGACGATCCGCGCTCGCTGGGCGCCTTCAACCTGCACAAGCCGGTCGAGGCGTTCTACCAGACGTGCGACGCCATGCTCGTCGTCGGCTCGCGCCTGCGCGGCAACGAAACGCTGAAGTACGAACTGAAGCTGCCGCGTCCGCTGTACCGCATTGATGCAGACGCCTCTGCTGAAGGCCGCTGCTATGCCAGCGACTACTTCGTCTGCGGCGATTCGGTCCTCGCACTGGATGGCCTGATCGCGCGGCTGGAAAACAAGATGCAGATCGACGCCGCATTTGCGGGCGACCTGCGCGCCGCGCACGAAAAAGCGGTGGGCGGCCTGATCGACGGCCTGGGCCCGTACTCGAAGCTGGTGGATGCACTGCAGGCCGCCGTTGGCCGCGAGTTCAACTGGGTCCGCGACGTGACCGTCTCGAACAGCACGTGGGGCAACCGCCAACTGCGCATTTTCGACTCGCGTGCCGGCGTGCACGCACTGGGCGGCGGTATCGGCCAGGGCCTCGCCATGGGCATCGGCGCGGCCATCGGCTCGGCCGCAACCGCATCGGGCAAGAAGACCTTCTGCCTGGCCGGCGACGGCGGCTTCATCCTGAACCTGGGCGAGCTGGCGACGGCCGTGCAGGAGCGCGCCAACCTCGTCATCGTGCTGATGAACGACAAGGGCTACGGCGTCATCAAGAACATCCAGGACGCGCAGTACGGCGGCCGCCGTCACTACGTTGATCTGCACACGCCGGACTACGCGGCGCTCTCGCAGTCGCTGCAGCTGCGTCATCGCCGTGTGTCCGATCTGGCGGACGTCGGCAAGGCGCTGGAAGAGGCCACCAGCGAGGACGGCCCGTTCCTGATGGAGATCGACATGCTCGCCATTGGCAGCTTCAAGACCGCCTTCGCTGGCCCGCCGGTCAACCAGCAAGCACCGAATGGCCAAGGCGAGCGCGCAGCCGAGCGCACTACGGTGGTGGCGTGAGCCCACAACTGAGCCAATCCAAGGAGCCGGACATGCTGCATGTATCGATGGTCGGTTGCGGAGCGATCGGGCAGGGCGTGCTGGAGCTGCTCAAGAGCGATCCGGACGTCTGCTTCGACGCCGTGATCGTGCCTGAGCACGCGATGGACAAGGCGCGTGCGGCCATCGCCCCGTTCGCCCCCAACACGCGTGTGACGACGCGCCTGGCGGCGGATGCGCGTCCCGACCTGCTGGTCGAATGCGCGGGCCATGACGCGCTCGAAGAGCACGTGGTGCCGGCGCTTGAGCAGGGCATCGACTGCCTCGTGGTGTCGGTCGGTGCGCTGTCCGAACCGGGCGTGGCCGAGCGGCTGGAAGCGGCGGCACGGCGCGGCAATGCGCAGGTGCAGCTGCTGTCGGGCGCCATCGGCGCCATCGATGCGCTGGCCGCTGCGCGCGTGGGCGGGCTGGATGCGGTGGTCTACACCGGCCGCAAGCCTCCGCGGGCCTGGAAGGACACGCCGGCCGAGCAGCAGTTCGACCTCGATGCGCTGCGTGAACCGACCGTGATCTTTGAAGGCAATGCACGCGACGCCGCGCGCCTGTTCCCGAAGAACGCCAACGTGGCCGCCACGCTGTCGGTGGCGGGCCTGGGGCTGGAGCACACGCACGTCAAGCTGCTGGCCGATCCGACTGTCGACGAGAACATCCACCACGTGGAGGCGCGTGGCGCCTTCGGTGGCTTCGAGCTGACCATGCGCGGCAAGCCGCTGGCGGCCAATCCCAAGACTTCCGCGCTGACGGTGTTCAGCGTGGTGCGTGCGCTGGGCAACCGCGCGCACGCCGTGTCGATTTGAACAAGGCTTTCGCGCCATGACTGTTTCCACCATGAACGCAACCGCAACCTCCCTGCTTCCGATCTGCATCGCGGGCGAATGGCGCCTCGGCACCGGCGAGCGCTATGTCACGCGCTATCCGGCCACGGGCGAGGTCGTCGCAGAACTCAACGCCGCCAGCGTGGCCGATGTGGAAGAGGCCGTGGCCGGTGCTTACCGCGCCTTCCTGTCCAGCGGCTGGGCCCAGCGCAAGCCGCACGAGCGTGCCGCCGTGCTGTACCGCGTGGCCGAGCTGATCCGCTCGCGCAGCGAAGCCCTGGCCCAGCGCCAGCGCCTGGACAACGGCAAGCCCATCAACGAAACGCGCGCCCTGGTGGCGAGCGCCGCTGCCACATTCCAGTTTTTCGGCGCCGCCTGCGAGACGCTGGAAGAATCGCTCACGCCCGCGCGCGGCGATTGCCTGACGATGAGCGTGCATGAGCCCATGGGCGTGGTGGCCGCCATCACGCCGTGGAACTCCCCCATCGCAAGCGAGGCGCAGAAGATGGCGCCCGCACTGGCCGCCGGCAACGCCGTCGTCGTCAAGCCGGCGGAAGTCACGCCGCTCATGGCGCTGGAACTGGCTGCCATTTGCGAAGAGGCCGGCATCCCCAAAGGCATGATCAGCGTGCTGCCGGGCAAGGGCTCGATCATCGGCGATGCCATCACCAAGCATCCGCTGGTGCGCCGCGTGTCGTTCACGGGCGGCACGAACACGGGCAAGCACATCGCCCACATTGCGGCCGACAAGATGATGCCGGTGTCGCTGGAGCTGGGCGGCAAGTCGCCGACCATGGTGTTTGAAGATGCCGACCTGGACCACGCGGTGAACGGTGTGCTGTACGGCATTTTCAGCTCGTCGGGCGAGTCGTGCATTGCGGGTTCGCGCCTGTTCGTGGCGCGCTCGCTGTACGAGCCGTTCATGGACCGCCTGGCTGCCGGTGCCGCACGCCTGCGCGTCGGCAACCCGGCTGATGCGGCCACGCAGATGGGTCCGCTGATCACCGATCGCCACCGCGAGACCATCGAGTCGTACGTGGCGATGGGTGTGGAAGAGGGCGGCCACCTGCGCACGGGCGGCCTGCGCCCCCACATCGCCGGTTGCGAATCGGGCTACTTCTACACGCCGACCATCATCGAAGGCCTGACCAACAGCGCGCGCATCTGCCAGGAAGAGATCTTCGGCCCGGTGCTCGTCGCCATGCCGTTCGACGATGAGGATGAACTGATCGAGCAAGCCAACGACAGCGTCTACGCACTGGCCGCCGGCATCTGGACGCGCGACTACAAGCGCGCCTGGCGCATTGGCCGCGCCGTGCAGGCCGGCAATGTGTGGATCAACACGTACAAGCAGTTCTCGATCTCGACGCCGTTTGGCGGTTGGCGCGACAGCGGCCTGGGCCGCGAGAAGGGTCGCCTGGGCATCCTGCAATACATGGAACAGAAGAGCCTCTACTGGGGCCTGAACGAACAACCGCTGGCCTGGGCGAACTGAAGCCGGCGCAGTGTGGAGGAGACAAAACATGAACACCATTTTGGGAAAAGGCTTCGTCATGAATCCGACGCAAGCACCGGTCACGCAAGGGAGCGCGCAATGAAATCGAACCCGCAACGCTGGCTGGGTGTCGTCGTACTGTTTCTGGTTGTCGCCATCTCGTATATCGACCGCATCAACATTGCGGTGCTGATCACGCAACACGATTTTCTGCAGCATGTGGGCCTCGCCGCCAACGACCGCAGCAGCCAGGGGCTGCTGGCCACGGCGTTCATGGTCGGCTATGGCTTTTCCGCCATCGTGTTCACCCCGTTCTGTGCCGCGCTCTTTGGTGTGCGTCGCAGCCTGATCTATGGCCTGGCGCTGTGGGGCGGCATCACCATGATCTCGCCCTGGTTCAACGGCTACGGCGAGTTGCTGCTGTCGCGCTTCATCCTGGGCTTTGCCGAGGGGCCGCTGTTCTCGCTGGGCGCGTCGTATATCAAGGCGCATTTCGACAGCCGGGAAAGCGGCAAGCCAAACGCCATCTTCAACATGGGCACGGGTGTCGGCCTGGCCGTGGGTTATCCGCTGGTCGGGTACGCCATTGCCAGCGTCGATTGGGAGGCGTCATTCCACCTGCTGGGTCTGCTCAATCTGCTGTTGGGTATTCCGCTGGTGCTGGCGTTCGTGCGCATGCCGGAACGTTATGCGGCCATGCCGAAGCCCGAGTCTGTGCCGGCAGCGTTGACGACCGTGCGGGAGATGTTCCGCGGCGCTTTCCATACGCGCCATATCTTCACCATGACGGTGCTGACGGCGGCCTTCCTGTCGTACCTGTGGGGCAGCAGCAACTGGTTGCCGACATACCTCAAGGAAGCGCGTGGATTTTCGCTGCGCGAGATGGGCTGGATGGCTTCGATGCCGCAGTACGCAACCGTGCTGGGGGTGGTGCTGGGCGGTCTGCTGCTGGATATCCTCCCGCGCCGCCGCATTCCGCTGATTTTCGTACTGGGTAGCGTGGGCGTGGCCGTGGCGGTGTTGCTGGCCATCAACAGCACCGATCGCTACGCCGCCGCTTACTGGCTGACGGCCGCCAGCCTGTGCTGGGGCCTGCAGAGCCCGGCGATTCCGAGCACCGTTCAATACAACGCGGCACCCGAGCATGTGGCTTGCGCGTTTGGCGTGACCAACGGGGTGGGTAGCCTGGTGGCGGGTTTCATGCCGGCCATCATGGGGGTCGTCATCGCGATGGGAACGGGCGGCGGTCTGGCCGCTGGCTTCGGCAGCCTGGTGGGTACGCAGTTGGTCGTGCTGTTGTGCGGCCTGGCCCTGTTGCGCAACGGCGCAACCGCAGGGCAAGCCGTTCCCGGCGGGGCGCATTGATCGCCGCGGGCAGATTTGCAGGCGCGAATCTCAAGCAGCGCGCGTAGCCCCTCAATGAATCACAGTCGCCGCTGGCCACCCGAGGCCGGTCGGCGCAAAGCAGGAGATGAAGATGAATACCATTCGGGGCATCGACGAGATCGTCTATGGTGCCGACGACCTTGCCGCCTGCAAGCAGTTCTTCCTGGATTGGGGCCTTGCGCTGCAATCGGAAGATGCAGACGGCCTGCTGTTCGAAACGCTCAACGGCTGCCGCGTGCGCGTCAAGCACAGCGACGACGCCACGCTGCCGCCCGCCATGGAAGCCGGCCCGACACTGCGTGAGGTGATCTGGGGCGCAGATTCCCAAGCCGTGCTCGACCGCCTGGCCGACACGCTGGCTGACCAGCCCGGCTACGTCAATGCCGACGGCCGCGTGGGCTGCATCGACCCGAACGGCCTGGCCGTGCGCGTGCAGCTGACCGCCAAGCGCGACGTCGACGTGCAGTGCGCCGCCATGAACACCTGGACCGACAAGCCGCGCCGCAATCAGCCCAGCCCGATCTACGAACGCGCCACGCCCATCGAAGTGGGCCACGTGGTGTTCTTCGTGAAGGACGTGGTGGCTACGGAGCGCTTCTATACCGAGAAGCTCGGCTTCGTGCCGTCTGACCACTATCCGGGGCGCGGCGCCTTCCTGCGCTGCGAACCCGAAGGCGGCCATCACGACCTGTTCCTGCTGCAAACCCCGCAGCCCAAGAGCGGGCTCAACCACGTGGCCTTTACGGTGCGCGATATCCACGAAGTGTTCGGCGGCGGCATGCATGTGTCGCGCTGCGGCTGGGATACGCAACTGGGCCCGGGCCGTCACCCGATCTCGTCGGCGTATTTCTGGTACTTCAAGAACCCCGCCGGCGGGCTGATCGAGTACTACGCCGACGAAGACCAGCTCGACGCCGACTGGCAGCCGCGCGATTTCGAACCCGGCCCGACCGTGTTTGCCGAATGGGCCATCGATGGCGGCATCGACGGCAACACGCGCCGGCAGAAGAACGTCAGTGGGCCGGAAGGCAAGTTCCTGACGGAAAAGCGCTGAACCGAAGCTGAGAGACGTGCCATGAGTACCAATCCCTTCCTCACCCTGCGCGTGCATGCGATGCGCTACGAAGCCCAGGGCATCGTGAGCGTGGAGCTGCGCGATGTCGACGGCAAGACGCTGCCGGAATACGCTCCGGGCGCGCACATCGAGCTGCACCTCGGCAATGGCCTGGTGCGCAGTTACTCGCTGTGTGGCGCGCCAGAGGTGCGAGATCGCTACGTGGTCGGCGTGCTGAACGATCGCAACAGCCGTGGCGGCTCGCGCTACGTGCACGAGCAACTGCGCGTGGGTTCGACGCTCAAGATCGGCGGCCCGCGCAACCACTTTGCGCTGGATGAAAGCGCGCCGCGCACGGTGCTGGTGGCCGGCGGTATCGGCGTGACGCCCATCGTCTGCATGGCGCGTCGTCTGGCGGAGCAGGGCAAGACGTTCTCGATGCTGTACTGCGCGCGCTCGCGTGCCGAGGCCGCCTTTGCCGATGAACTGGCTGCGCATGGCGATGCGGTGCGCTTTCACTTTGATGCCGATGCCGGCGGCCCGCCCGATCTGCAGGCGCTGCTTGCGGGGCATCCGGCCGACACGCACTTCTATTGCTGCGGCCCCGGCCCGATGCTGCGCGCCTTCGAGGCCGCATGCGAGGCGCTCGGCTACACCAACGTCCATATCGAACGTTTTGCGGCCGACCCTGGCGTGGAGTCGGTGCAGGACGGCGAATACCAGGTCAAGCTCGCACGCACTGGCTCGGAGCTGTGCGTGCCGCCAGGCAAATCGCTGCTGGATGCGCTGCTCGAGATTGGCGTGGAAGTCGAGCACAGCTGCAAGGAAGGCGTGTGCGGCTCGTGCGAAACCCGCGTGCTGGAAGGCGAACCGGACCACCGCGACAGCGTGCTGTCCAAGAGCGAGCGCGAGTCGAACCAGACGATGATGGTTTGCGTCTCGGGCTGCAAGGGCAAGCGCCTGGTGATTGACCTTTAAGGATTGGCGCGCCGGCCTGACCAGCCGCGCGTTCTTTTTTGCGTGCAGTTATTTTTTAAACACCGTTTCGTATACGAAACGCGCACAACCAGCCCGTCCATCAAGGCGGCGATAACAACTGGCGGGGCGGATACCTTGGCCAGCGGAGGAAGCAGCAAATGAAGACAACCCTGTTCGCCGTTGCGGCGATGACTTTGGCGACGGCGTCCACCATGGCTGCCGCGCAGAGCAACGTGACGCTGTACGGCAGCATCGATGAAGGCGTGGCCTACATCAACAGCCTCAAGAGCGGCGCAAACAGCGGCTCCGCCCTGCGCATGGACCCGGGCACGATGCAGCCGGACCGCTTCGGCCTGCGTGGTTCGGAAGACCTGGGCGGCGGCACGCAAGCCATCTTTCAGCTGGAATCGGGCTTCCTGGGCGACACCGGCAACAGCGTGGTGTCGGGCAAGCTGTTCAACCGCGCCGCGTGGGTCGGCCTGACGAACGATCGTCTGGGCAACATCCAGCTCGGCCACCAGGCGGACTTCATGTTCGATTACCTCGGCCGCCTGAGCAACGGCTTCCAGCTCACCAACTTCTACCTGTTCCACCCGGGCAACTTCGACAACCTGGCCAACCAGTTCCAGATCGACAACGCTGTGCGCTACGTCTCGCCGGTCTTCGGCGGGCTGCAACTGGGCGGTATGTACGGTTTTGGCGAGGTGCCGGGTTCGCCGTCCAAGAGCCGCAGCTACAGCCTGGGCGCGTACTACACCAACGGCGGTTTCCGCGCGGCTGCGGCGTACACGGCATCGAATGACCGTGCGCTCGACATCGCCGGCCGTCTGGGCATCACCAACACGCTGGGCACGACGCTGGTGCCGGGCGTGATGACGCCGATGAGCTCGGTCAAGTCGTTCGGCGCTGGCACGCTGTACCAATTCAGCGGCCTGCCGGTGCAGATCAATGCCGTCTATACGCAGACGCGCATCACGCTGGGCGGCGCCAATGCCCGCGCGCAGAACGTCGACCTGGGTACGGCATGGCACTACAGCGCGGCCAACACGCTCAACGTGGGCTATGGCTTCAGCAAGTACGAAGGCGCGCGCTGGAACATGCTCAACGTGGGCAACGTGTACGCGTTCTCCAAGCGCACGCAGGTGTATCTGCAGGGAACGTATCAGCGCGCATCGGGCGATGCGCCGTCGGCGGCCATCAACGGTGTGGGCGTGTCGGCCAACCGTAGCCAGATCGTTGTCAGCACCGGGGTGCACCACTCGTTCTGACACCCTGATGCACTGACCAACGAACGCGGCGTCGCCGGAGAAATCTGGCGACGCCGCGTTTGCCTTTGTGCGATCAGGCGACGGTGTGATTCGCCATCAGTTCGAGCGCGCGCACCATGGCCGAGTGGTCCCACGCCTTGCCGCCGTTGGCCGCGCACACGCTGAAGAGCTGCTGCGCGCCGGCCGTGTTCGGCAGGGCAACGCCGAGCTTGCGTGCGCCTTCCAGGGCCAGGTTCAAGTCCTTCTGGTGCAGCTCGATGCGGAAACCCGGATCGAACGTGCGCTTGATCATGCGCTCACCATGCACTTCCAGAATGCGTGACGAGGCAAAGCCGCCCATCAGCGCTTCGCGTACGCGCGCCGGATCGGCGCCGGCCTTGGATGCAAACAGCAGCGCTTCGCCGACTGCCTCGATGGTCAGCGCCACGATGATCTGATTCGCCACCTTGCAGGTCTGCCCGGCCCCGGATTCGCCCACATGGGTGACGTTCTTGCCCATCAGCGCGAACAGCGGCTTGGCGCGTTCGAACGCTGCTTCCTTGCCACCGACCATGATCGTGAGCGTGGCATCGCGCGCGCCGACTTCGCCGCCGGAAACGGGCGCATCCAGGTAATCGGCGCCGAGTGCTTCGATGCGCTTGGCAAAGGCCTGGGTTTCGATGGGTGAGATCGAGCTCATGTCGATGAACAGCTTGCCGGCCGACAGGCCCTGCGCAACGCCGTCTTCACCGAACAGCACGTTGGCCACGTCCGCCGTGTCCGGCACCATGGCGATGACGATGTCGGCCGCCTGCGCCACGGCGGCTGAATTGGCGACGACGGTGGCGCGTGCGCGCAGATCCTCAGGCACGGAATGCTTGCCGCTGACGATCAGGGTGTGCTCGCCCTTGAGGAGGTTGCGGGCCATATGGGCGCCCATGATGCCCAGGCCGATGAATCCGATGGTTGCCATGATGGTTTTCCGAAGGCTTGTCTGTTTGAGTGTGAAAGGGGAGATGCCGTCACGCCGCAGCGCTTGTGACAAGCGTAGATCAGATACCCCGGCGCAGGCTAGTCGGTCGCCGCGCTGTGCGCTCGAGCATGCTTTGGACCGGCACCGTACGGGTTTCTGCGGCGCGCGATGCCCATCCGGAAACCAGGTCCGGAAATAAGCGCCAAGAAGCGTCATTGTTCGCGCAATGGTTTTGCGCGGCCCCTTCATAGACTGAAGCCGTGCCGATCAGAGCGATCGGGAAGGTAGGGATGGGAGGGGATATGTCCACCACGGCAGCCAGTTGGATCGTCGTCCTGACATGCGCGTACATGGAGTACAGCACGTGGCGGGGCATGAGCGTCTACCGCCGCACGGTCGGCTACGAGAGCGTGGTGTGGTGCTAAGTCGTGCCGCCCTAGTGCGCTGCGGGCACCGCAGGCTTGGGCAGCAACCTCCGGATGAGATCGCCATGTGCAGAATGACTTGCCAGCAGCACGCCGCCGTCAGCGAGTTCGAATTCGCTGAACTCAAACCCCGGCGCGACCGTGCAGCCGACCAACGAATAGCCGTGCCCGCCGGCCACGCGTTCGGCGGCAAACCACCGGCCTGCCGGCACCACCGCCTGGTACACCGTCATCTCGTCGTCGGCCGCATGGCCCAGGCGATGCGTGCGCACCGTACCGTCGTTTTCCAACACATGCACATTGAGTGAGTCGCCTGCATGGAAGTGCCACAACTCGTCCGATTGGATCCGATGCCAGGCGGAATATGCGTCATCCGCCAGGAGGTAATAGATGGCGGTGGCAGCCGCACGTTCGACGGCAGGGATGCCGCGTTGGACGCGTTCCTCACTGCGATAGGTTTCGCGATAGAAGCCGCCTTCCGGATGCGGTTCGAGACCGAGGCGGTGGATGAGGCGCAGGGCGGCAGCGGTGGGCATGACAAGGCTCGGCTTTTCTGAAGGCGATAGGTCAAGCTCAGTATTGCAGAAGACACGCGGCGTACCGGTTTTGTTGGGCGGCCGCATCGTGCAGCGTTGCCTTTCCGCGTGAGTCCATGCATTGTGGGGGCCGCGCCTGACGGGGCGCATGATCACACAAGACCAGACTCACACCGGGGAGCCACCATGTCCGAAGGATTCCACGTGCACGGCGCGCACGATCACGTGCTGGAGCACGCCGCGGAAAGCGGCCACGCCGACAGCTTTGCCGGCCGCATCGCCGTCATGACGGCCATTCTTTCCACGGCCGGCGCCATCTTCGGCTACCAGGGCGGTGCCACGCAGAACGCCGCGCTGCTCGCCAAGAACGAAGCCGCCATCCACAAGACGGAAGCTGCCAACCGCTGGGCCTACTACCAAGCCAAGGGGCAGAAGCAGGCGATTGCTGAGCTGACCGCCCAGTTGCCCGGCACCGATCAGGCGGCCGCCAAGCGCGATGCCCAGCGCTACGCCACCGAAAAGGAGGACATCCGCCGCCAGGCCGAAGACCAGGAGCGCCAGGCCAAGGAAGCCGATGACGCCAGCGAACTGGCCGTGCACCACCACCACCGGTGGGCGCAGGCGGTGGTAGCCATCCAGGTGTCGATTGCGCTGGCGGCCATTACGCTGCTGTCGCGGCGGCGCTGGCTGCAGGCGCTTTCGTACGGCGTGGGCGCGGTCGGGGGCGTATTGGCTGTGCTCGCAATGCTGCATATCTGAGTCGACACACACACGTGCATCGCCTAGCGGTTGCGCCACACCGCGCGCAGCCGCCAGAATGGCGCTCTTGCAGGGGGCGCCCGCCTCCGTGAATCTGGAGCGAACACGATGACACTCGGAATACGGATGCGGCGCGCGTTGATGATCCTGGGCCTGTCGGCCAGCGCATGGGCCATGGCGGCCGGCCCGGCGGTCGAGCCAGGGGAGTACGTCTACATCCTGGGCGGCAGCGCGAGCGGCGCGCTCACCGTGAAGGGCAACAGCTTCAGCATCACCACCATCGGAGGCAACTGCCACACGTGCGCGGTGGACGGTACGTTCCAGGGCCGCATCGGCGTGGACAAGGACGAGGGCAAGTGCCGCATCGCCGTATCGGGCGGCAACGGTGCGCTCAAGCTGGATTCATCTGCCACCGCCGACGCCTGCCGTGAGTTCTGCGGCATGCGCGCCATGTTCGACGGCGAGTACCGCCGTGCGCCGGCTGCCTGTACGGATCGCCAGCGCCAGGCGCGCGTCGGTCAGGCGCACAAGCAATACGCCGCCAAGAACTACGACGCCGCCCGCACGACGCTGCGGGCGCTGCTCTCCGAATGCGACACCTTCATGGACTGGATCGAGCGCGACAAGGCCCGAAGCGACCTGGCCGTGACGGAGTACCACCGAGGTGACAACGCGCAATGCCTGGCGGTGCTGTCCGATACCGTTGCCGTGCGCATGCAGAAAGACAACTCGAGCTTCCTGCCGCCGTGCGACGCCGACAACTACGCGTCGACCAGCAAGGCAATCCTCTACAACCAGGGCTTGTGCAAGGCGCCGGCGAAGAAGTGACGATTACGGACTCCGGCAGGGTCCCATTGTTCATCTCGTTGCGTCAATGCAAACGCGCATAGCGGCCGGGCGGATGCCCGACGTACCGGCTGAATGCTGTGCTGAACGCGCTTGCGGAGCCATACCCCACGCGCTCAGCTACCGCCGCGATCGCCACATCACCACGCCGGAGCATGTCCTTGGCCAGTGCCATGCGCCAGGCCAGCAGGTACTCCATGGGCGGAAGCCCCACCGCAGAGGTGAACCGATCGAAAAACGCAGACCTCGACAGCGCGGCCTTCTTGGCGAGTGCATCGACGGTCCATGAGCGAGACGGGTCGCTGTGCATGAGCCGCATCGCTGTGGCCAGCCTGACGTCAGCCAGGCCACGGAGCATACCGACGGGTGCATCGCTGTTCGCGGTCGAGCGCAACGCTTCGACCAGCAGGATCTCTACCAGCCTGACCAAGACATGATCGCGGCCCGGACGCTGCGCCAACGACTCATCTCTGACGAGCTGGGTCAGCACGGAAAGCCGGTCGACACCGCGCACATGCAGGAGAACCGGCAGCAGCGATACCAGCAACGCCGCATCGGGTGAGTCAAACACGAAGGCACCGCCGAGCATGCGCACGTCTGGTCTACCACCGCGCCTGCCGTGCCGGACTTCCCCGGTTGGAGCGGGCATCACCTTGGGGTCGACGTGCTCCGGCGTTACCGGGTCGAAGCCCGATATGACAAAGCCAGGCGTTGCCGGCATCAGCACAAAATCGCCCGCCTTGAGCGTGATGGCCTCCTGCCCGTCGACGGCCAGAAGGCAACTGCCCTCCAGGACAGTACAGAAGCTCGGCTGCTCAAACGCGGCGTAGCGGATGCCCCACTGGCCGGCTCCGCTAATGAGTTTGCTGAACACCGTGCGGGGACGAAGCAAGGTGATGACTTCAGATAACGGATCCACCACGGCTGGACTCTTGATAATAAAAAATGGACTTCTGATTATAGAAAGTCCAAGCCTCGGCCGCTATCGTGACATCACCATCCACCACCCGAGCAAGACAGCATGGACACCGTACTGATTACCGGATGCTCATCAGGCTATGGCCTGGAGACCGCCCGCTTTTTCCTGGCCAAGGGCTGGCACGTGATCGCCACGATGCGAACTCCGCGCGAAGATATCCTGCCGCAAGCCGAGCGACTGCGCGTGCTTCCGCTTGACGTCACCTCGCCTGAGAGCATCGCCGCCGCAATCGGCGCAGCCGGCCCGATCGACGTGCTCGTCAACAACGCAGGCATTGGCGTGGTTGGTGCGTTCGAGGCCACGTCGATGCACACCGCCCGCGAGGTGTTCGAAACCAACACTTTTGGCGTGATGGCGATGATGCAGGCGGTCATCCCGCAATTTCGTGCCCGGCAATCGGGCGTGATCGTGAACGTGACTTCCAGCGCGACACTTGCCGCGATGCCGCTGGCCGGCGTCTACACCGCCAGCAAGACCGCCATTGCTGGGCTTACGGGTTCCGTGGCTTTCGAGCTGGCGGCCTTTGGCATTCGCGTCAAGCTGGTTGAGCCGGGCTATGCGCCGACCACGCGATTTGCTGAAAACGGTGGTGCGCGCATGCAGGGGTTGATTCCCGAGGCGTATGCCGCGTTTGCGCAACCGATCTTCAGCGCCTTCGCAAATCCGGCTGCGGTCACCACCGAGGCAGACGTGGCCGAAGTGGTCTGGCAGGCCGTGAACGATGCATCAGATCGGCTTCACTTCGCTGCTGGCGCGGATGCGCGTGCGCTGGTCCAGGCCACGTCAATGTAGCGGCATGGGGACAGTCGGCATCACTCGTCCATCAACCGGACCCGGACCTTCTTGCCCTTCAACGTGCCTGCGTTGAGCTTGCGCAGCGCGTCGCGTGCGATGCCGCGCTCGACCGCGACGTAGGTCGAGAATTCGGTCACGTTGATCTTGCCGATCTGGTCGCCGCGGAAACCCGCGTCGCCGGTCAGCGCGCCGAGCACGTCGCCGGGGCGGATCTTGTCCTTGCGTCCGCCGAGAATCTGCAGCGTTTCCATGGGCGGCAGCAATGGCCCGTCGTTGCTGGTGTCCAGCTCGTCGAGCCGATGCCATTCGACCTCGCGTCCGAGCGCCTCCTCGATGTTGCCGACACGCCCCATCTCGTCCATGCTCGCCAGGCTCAGCGCCCAGCCGTTCTCATCGGCACGGCCTGTGCGGCCGATCCGGTGCACGTGCACTTCCGGGTCGGGCGTCACGTCGACGTTGATCACCGCTTCAAGCTGCGCGATGTCGAGCCCGCGCGCGGCGACGTCGGTTGCCACCAGCACCGAGCAACTCCGGTTCGCGAACTGGATCAACACCTGATCGCGTTCGCGCTGCTCCAGCTCGCCATGTAGCGCGAGCGCATGGATACCCTGCGCGCGCAGCACGTCGAGCAGGTCGCGGCATTGCTGCTTCGTGTTGCAGAACGCAAGCGTGCTGACGGGGCGGTAGTGCTTGAGCAGCAGCCCGACCGCGTGCAGCCGTTCGTTATCGGCTACCTCGTAGAAGCGCTGGCGGATCTTGCTGTCGTCGTGGCGCTCTTCGAGCTTCACTTCCTTCGGGTTGCGCAGGAACTGCCGGGTCAGCTTCGCAATCCCCTCCGGGTAGGTTGCCGAGAACAGCAGTGTCTGCCGCTCGGGTGGGCATTGGCGCACGACCGTAGCGATGTCGTCGAAGAAGCCCATGTCGAGCATCCGGTCCGCTTCGTCGAGCACGAGCGTCTTCAGCGCGCCGAGCGCGAGATTGCCGCGTTCGAGGTGATCCATGATGCGCCCCGGCGTACCGACGATGACATGCGCGCCATGCTCAAGGCTCACCGCCTGCGGGCGCATCGGCGTACCGCCGCAGAGGGTCAGCACTTTCACGTTTTCCTCGGCGCGCGCGAGACGGCGGATCTCCTGCGCGACCTGATCGGCAAGCTCTCGCGTCGGGCAGAGCACCATCGCCTGCACATCGAAGCGCCGTGCATCGAGCCGGGCGAGCAGCGCGAGCGCGAACGCTGCGGTCTTGCCGCTGCCGGTCTTTGCCTGCGCGATCAGGTCGTGGCCCGCAAGGGCGATCGGCAGGCTGGCGGCCTGGATCGGCGTCATGTCGGTGTAGCCGAGCTGCGCGAGATTCGCGAGCACGGCGGGGGCGAGCGCAAGGGTGCTGAAGGGCGCAGCGGTCGGTTCGATAGTCATGTGGTGCGTTGGATCAGTTGAGCGGCTTGCCTTCGATTTGCTTGTAGACGACCGTGCCGTCCTTGGTTTCGATGCGCTTGACGTAGTTGCGCGCGCCGCACAGTGCGCAGCGGAACAGCGGCCCCTGGCCTTCGTCCTTGATGACGACGTCGGACGGCTCCCACTGCGTGCCGCAGCTCTGGTTGATGCAGGTGAACATGGTTTTCTCCGGATGATTCGGGCGCGTCATGGGTGATGCTCGGGGTGAATCGGGGAGGCGCACCCGCGATCGAGGTCGCAATGGTAAAAGAGTTTCGGCACAAACCTGGCTACGAGCGAGCCATAGTGCGGGCGCCGCGATGTGGATTGAACAGCGAGTCGTCGGGGTGTTACGCCGCGCATCAGCATGGCGGCATCATACCTTCCGCCGTCACTCCCCACATCCCGCCATACCGAAGGCGGCCAGATCCGGTTGGTTTCGCGCCGAGGTCGTGCTGGCGCCCAGCATGGCGCATCGCGATCCATCACGTTTCATCACGTAGTGATCGCAGGAGGGTTCAACCTCGGTCCAGTTCCGCTTTGAGCAATTGCAGCCGCGTGCCCCCGTCCGGCATGAAGTGCGTGCCATACCTGACAAGCCCAAGTTGCTGTAGATGGCAACTCATCGTGAAACTCAACAGCATTCCCGGCTCGGGTTCGTCGATTTCGATATCGATCGATTTCAGCCGCGGCTCATACGCAAGCAGTGTCGATTCGATCTCCCGCTTGAGCGTGTGCGCAGATGCGGGCAGGTGCCGATACACTTTCGAGAGATCGCCCAGCCCATAGTCAGGTACATGCGCGAGGCTGTCGCGACGGCTGTTCAGAATGCGTTGGATGTTGTCTTGTACAGACAGGAATGTCTGCGTTGCCTCATCAAACGCGTCGATTGGGGCCCCATTCGCAAAGTGCCCCGTGATTGCCTCGAACAGCCCTGGTCCACCGCGCGTCATGCTGCGACTTCAATGGGATGCTCATCGAAGCTCACCGCCATGCCATCGACCTCATCAAGAGAGAGCCGAATTGTGGCGAGTTTAGTGCGACTGCCATCGCGCAGGAGCAATTCACGGGCGAGCACGGGCAGGATCTGCTGATCGAGCAGGCTATCGATGTTGCGGGCACCGGAGTCGGGCAACTGACATGCCTGCACGAACCGCTCCACGATCGCGTCTTCGTAGATGAATGGCGCCCCGAAACGCTGGACAATGCGCTCAGCGACCTTGTCGAGCTTCATCCGCACGATTCGGCCCAATACCTCTGCTGAGAGCGGGCGGAACGGAATGGTCTGAAAACGGGCAAGTAGCGCGGGTTGGAAGTGTTCGGTTAGCAGCGGCCGGATGGCTTCCATCAGCATGCCGCCGGTGACTTCGCTGCCGGCTTGGGCCCCTGCCTCCAGCGCCGCCATGATCTGTTCGCTACCGAGGTTGGAGGTCATCAGGATCACGGTGTTGCGGAAGTCGATCACGCGGCCTTCGCCATCACGCATGAAGCCACGGTCAAAGACTTGGTAGAACAGGTTCAGTACGTCACGGTGGGCTTTCTCCGCTTCGTCGAGCAGGATCACGCTGTAGGGACGTTGACGCACGGCTTCGGTCAATACGCCGCCCTGCCCGTAGCCGACGTAGCCCGGCGGCGAGCCCTTCAGTTGCGACACCGTGTGCGCTTCCTGATATTCCGACAGGTTGATCGTGACGAGCGAGCGCTCGCCGCCGAACATCAGGTCGGCCAGTGCGCGTGCGGTTTCCGTCTTGCCCACGCCGGAAGGGCCCGTGAGCAGGAATACGGCCAGCGGTGCATCTTCGGATTTGAGCCCAGCCTTGGCTGTACGCAGGCTCTGGCCCAGCGCGGCAAGCGCCGCGTCCTGACCAATCACCACGCGGCCAAGGCGGGCCTCCAATTCCAGCAGCGTAGCCAGTTCATCTTCGAGGAGGCTGCCGACAGGCACGCCCGTCCAGTCCGCAATGACTTGCGCGATCACGCCTGCGTTGACCTCCAGCGGCACCAACGCCGCCGTGTCGGCTTGCTCGACAAACGCGGCACGCTGTGCCCGGATGGCGTGCTCCAAATCACGCCGGGCCGATTCATCGGGGGCGTTTTGCCAGGCTTCGCGCAAGCGTTCCAGCGCGCGTGCGGCATCCTGCTTCTGGGCCACCGTCAACTGCAACGTTGTAAGCTGCGCATGCAAGGCGTTGCGACGCGCCTCGATGGTGGCCAATCGCTCCCGAACATTCGTGGCCATCACACCCTCGTCCGCGAGCAGTGCCTGGCGTTCCACACCGAGTGCAGCCCACTCGCTTTCGACTTGGCTGATGGCCAAGGGCGTGGATTCGAGCCCCAAGCGCACGCGGGCGGCGGCAGTGTCGAGCAGATCGACGGCCTTGTCCGGCAACTGGCGCCCGGTCAGGAAGCGGCGCGACAGTTTGACGGCCGCCGTGACCGCAGCATCGGTGATGTGCACGTTGTGGTGCTTGGCGTAGCGATCTTTCAGGCCGCGCAGCATCAGGCAGGCGTGGTCGTCGTCCGGCTCGTCCACTTTGACCATCTGGAAGCGACGTTCCAGCGCGGCGTCGCGCTCGAAGTACTGCTTGTATTCGGACCACGTGGTGGCAGCAATGGTGCGCAACTCGCCGCGCGCGAGCGCCGGCTTGAGCAGGTTGGCCGCGTCCGCCCCACCCGCCGTGTTGCCCGCGCCGATGAGCGTGTGCGCCTCGTCGATGAACAGCAGAATCGGCGTGGCCGACTGCTGCACGGCTTCGATCACGTTCTTCAGCCGCTGCTCGAATTCGCCCTTCACGCCCGCGCCAGCCTGCAGCAGCCCGAGGTCGAGTGTGAGCACGGCCACGTTGGCGAGCACGGCCGGCACGTCGCCTTCCGCAATCTTGAGGGCTAGTCCCTCCACCAGCGCCGTCTTGCCGACGCCGGGTTCGCCCACCAGGATCGGGTTGTTCTTGCGACGGCGCATGAGGATGTCGATCATCTGGCGGATCTCCATATCGCGCCCGAAGACGGGGTCGATGCGGCCGTCGCGTGCCTTTTGCGTGACGTCGATGGTGAAGCGTTGCAGAACGCTGACGTCGGCTTGGCCGGGCAGCGGCGTGGATGGCGTGGTGCTGGCCGATTGCGCCGATGCAGACTTCGCTATGTTGGGGGTGGTGTCTTGCACAGGCGCCGTCTTGGGCGCCTCGGTAGAAATCTTGTCCAGCTCCGGCATCAGCCGCTGGATCTGGGTGGCCGACACCGACAGCAGCGGCCAGGCATCCGGCGCGCGCAGCAGGCTGGGCGACTCCACCAACGCCGCGAACAGATGCGCCGAGCGGATGGCCGATTGGCCTTCTTCCAGCGAGGCACGCACCCATGCCGCCTCCAGCAATTGGCCCAGGCGGTTCGACAGACTCGGCTTGCCGCGCAAGTCATGCGGCAGGCGCTCAATGGCAGTGAGCAGCCCGTTCCAGATGGCATCGGTGTCCAGTTCATAGCGGCGCACGATCGCCACCAGATCGCCTTCGCCTTGCTCCAGCAGTTTGATGAGCCAATGCTCGACCTCGATGTCCCGATGGGCGCGCGTTTCGCACAAGCTTGCCGCATCGGCAAGGGCTTGGGCGCAGTGCGGGTTGAGTCGACGCAGGAACGGGGAGAGATCGCGGGCGGTCATGGCGAAAGAGGGCGGCAAAAGTGAATGCAGGCGGGAACAAGCCAAAGCAGCCTGGCGTAAAAAAAGCGGCACCCGCATGCTGCAGCGGGTGCCGGTGTCGAACTAGGCGTTACGCGCGTTCGTTCCAGCTATCAGCGTGGATGATGTTGCCGTCTTTGTACGACCACGTGATCTTTTCGTAGCGCAGTTCCACGTCTTCCAGGTGGTTGTGCTTTTCGAACGCCGGGTTCTTGATGTCGAGCATCTTCGGGCGCACGGCCACGACTTTCACGTTGTCGAGCTTGGTGTTGAAGTACTCTTTCTCCTTGCCCGCATCGTCGATCTTGTACCACTTGATCTCGACCGACTTGAGCGTCTGGCCGCTGGTGACGGCCTTGTACAGATACGGCGTGGCCGCGTCGGTTTCCTTGGTGAAGGTGATCGGCTTGTGCACGCGCGTGCCGGTCAGCTTGCCGGTGTTGCCGTCGGTGGGGATGTTGACGCTGTGATCCAGCGCCACCACTTCCACGCTGCCCTCGCGACCTTGCACCGTCACCGAACCCTTGATGTCGGCGCCGCCATCGTCCTTGATCCACATGTATGCCGGAATTGCCATTGCTTAGAGCTCCTTCTACTCGAATGAACAGGCCGGTTGGCCTGGGGGGGAATGGGTTGCGCGCGCAGTTGTTCCATCGCTGCGGCAGTCGGGGATGAGCGTGATTTCGACGCGGCGGTTGGCTGCGCGCCCCGCGTCGGTGTCGTTGGGGGCCTTGGGGCGCGTGTCGCCGTAGCCCTGAATGGCGAAGTGCGAGAGCGGAATGCCCGACGCATCGGCCAGCCAGTCCCGCACGGACGCGGCGCGGGCTTCTGACAGCTTCATGTTGTTGGCCGGGTTGCCGGTGGAATCGGTGTGTCCGGCCACCAATACGCGCTTGTCGGGGTGGGCCTTGATCATCTCCAGCGCGCCGAACATCACCCGGTTGGAGCCCGGGTTGAGTTGCGCGTTGCCGGTCTTGAACAGCGACAGGCCGTTCAGTTCGATCATGGGCGGCGGCGGTTCGGGCGGCTGGTAGCTGGCGATCAGCGTGTTCAGCGTCGGCAGCAATGCCCCCGCCCGATAGAATCCGAGGCTCAGCCGGGGCGGCAGGCCGCTGCGCGCATAGCGTTCGAGTTCGGTCCGGTCACGGCGGAGGGCGGAGAGCGCATCTGAGCGTGCGGCATCATGTTCCGGTGGAACGGCCTGATAACGCATCATGTTCGCCTGAATGCGTGCCACCAGCGCGCGGTTTTGCCATGCAGAGGCGCCTGCCGCCGCGCAGAGCGCCACCGCCAGGCCAACGAACGCGTGTGCCAGTGCGCGTGGCAGGGGGTGCTGCATGGGTTGCAGGGCAATCCCGCGTAGCAACGCATCGGGCAACGGCAGACGCGCGTGTGCGGCCGTGAGCGATGGCTGCTTCAGCCCGGTGATGGCATTCGCATAGTGGCCCACCAAAGAGTCTGATGAAACAGCGCCCTGTGCGGCCGTCACACCGAAAGCCACAAGATTGACGCTGCGTGTGCCGCGCCCGCTGTCCGTCAGCCCAGGCAAGAGCGCCCCGGCCGCCCATCGCGCGGCGGCGTCGAGTTGCGCGACACGGTAGGCCCATCGCGCGCGTTCGCCTTGCGCAACCCACCGCGCATGGGCGAGTGCGGAAGCGGCAATCTGATCGGTCAGCGCACTCCGTTGTGAAGGCAGCACGCCGGACAGTCCAAACCACGGACACGGTAATTGAGACACAGCGGATTCCGCCGCATAGACCGCAACGCAAACCGGCAGCGCATACCCGACGGCACGGCTCGTTTCATCCACGGCAGTGCGCCAGCGGAGGGTTGCGGCGGTCAGGGTAGCGGCATCGACAGTGCTGTCAGTGTCGACCAGATACGCCACGGCGTCTGGCCCTTGGCCTTCTCGCCAGCGTTTGAGGGCGTCTGCGATGTACTTGAGCTGGACCGGGTCCTCCACACGCACCCAGATGGCCACATCTGTGACGTGCACGACGTCGTTGCCGAACGCGCGAGCCAATACACCGCTGGATTCGCCGACTGCGAGCACCAGTGGTGTGTTGCGCCGAATGTTGCCGGGCAGCGTGCGGAGGGCGCTGTCCATGGCGGACAGCACCTGCCGGCTGGCTGCACGGCCAGCGCGGATGCGTCGTGTTGCGGCGGCAAGCGCAATGCAGGCCACCAGCGCCACAGCGGTGCCGATGCCAAGGTTCCAGGCCACGGACCAGGGCGAGCACGCCGCCAGCCAGAACAGCGCGAGCACTGCGCCCCACACGAACACGGTGCGATACGGATAACCAGTCAAGCGTGGCCCCGTCAGTGCGGTAATGCGTCAATCGACGCGCTCAGCCAGTGTTGCGCGCCGAGATAGAACAGACCGGACACCACGCACGCCAGCACCACCCAAGTGAGTGGTGACAAGCCAGTCCAGCGGCGTGGGGTTCCTTGCCGCACCAGCACAGTGTCGGTCATGCCGTGGTCTGCCCTGCCCAGCCGTTCGTTGACGGCGCGCATCAAGGCCGCACGCGGTTCGGCTCCGTGCAGGGCGAACTTGCCCTGAAAGCCCAGGCCCAGCACCGCGCCGAAGATGGCCAGCAGCGGCAAGACCGGTTGCGGCTCGGCCAGGCGACGTTCGATGCGTTGGATCAGCGCATTGCCAGCGTCGTGGCTATTGAAATTCCGCACCTGCAACGGCTCGCGCTCCCAGGCGTCGCGGTCGAACCCTTGCAGATACTTGAGGGCGCTTTCGTCCAGCAGTGCGCATTGGGCGTACACCGCATCGTCGATCACGTCTGCTGCGCAGCCCGCGGCAGCGAGTTCGGCGCGCAACTGGGCGATTTGCGCGTCGCAACGTTCAGCAAATGTGCCGAATGCATCCGGCTGTGCGGCGCTTGCCAGGCGCGCGACAGTGAGCGCCGTATCACGCAGCGCGAGCGGCAACAGGGTAGGGGAAGAAGAGGCAACGGTCATGGATGTCATGCCGGCAGAACGGCATAGAGTTCAAGCGAGACATCGGGCACCGATGCCGGCACATAGAACTGGCACGCGCGCGCGTCCAGCATGCGGCTGAAGGCCGGGTGCGCGCGGTCGAGCGCGAAATACTGGTTCTCGATCCGCACGGGAATCGCCGCCGGCAGCCGCGACATGGTCTGCAACGGAATGCCGGTGAGCGCGGAGTTGACGATCTGCTCGACCTCGTCCGGCGCGCCGGCCTTGCACAGGCGCGGGAACTGTTCGAGCAGCGCATGCGCCGGCAGGGCCGATTGCACGGAGAGGTAATAGTCCGCCCCGTCGACCAGCCGCTCGTCGTGGATCTTGCCCGTCCACACGGTGGGCTTGATGCGCTCCAGCGCAATCGGCACGACGCGCGAAGGGACGACGGTATCGAGCAGCGCGCGGATCAGATCTTCCAGCGCTGCAAACACCGGCTCCGGCGCAGCGTGCTGATACGGCGGGATGGCCTTGAGCGTCTCGGTGGTGGAGAACGTGAGCAACGCGCCCGCGAGGCGTGCGAGCACCGCGTACAGACGCTCGGGATGCTGCTCGGGCGCGGCGCACAGGCGCGCCAGCTCCGGCCAACTGCTGTTGACGCTATGCAGCAGCCAGAACAGCGCCACATCGGCCACGGCAAAATCGGCGATCTGATCAGAACGCTCGCGCCGGCGCACGGCAAGGCTGGCGCTCTTGGCGCTGAGGATGTCCGACAAGCGCTGCATGCGCTCGGTCAAGCGCGCACTGGCAGAGAGAAACAGGCAGGGCGGCACGAAGGCGGTGTCCACTTCGAGGCGCCCCTGGGTGTTGCGCACCAGCCGCGCGATCGGGCAGGTGACGTAATCCTCGTGTGCTTCAAAGTCGAACAGCAGGGCCAGCGCATGCCGTTCCACGCTGATCTCCTCGTGGCCCTCGCCGTTGAGGTCGGGCACTTCCCGGTACTCGCGTACGAAGCGGCGTGGGCGCGCGGGCTTCTGACCGGCCTCGATGCAGTTGCCGCCTTGGGCGTCCATCAATGGCAGGCCGGCCAGCACGACGATGGCGTCAACCGACGCTGGTACATCGCCCAGGCTGCGCGCGGTTGGCAGCAGGTCAGCGGTTTGCGTATCGACCAGCGTACCGTCGGGCAGGCGCACATCCAGTGTTGTCAATTGCAGCCGATCGATGGCCAATGCATGGGTATCGACGTCGACACGGCGCACACCCCATGGGTCTGGCCACGCCAGCCGCGCGATGCGCTCATCGGCAAAGCCGTTCCACAGGGTTTGTTGCTGGAAGTGCTGGGGCGTCATGAAAATGCCCTGTGCCCACAGCGGTCTGGTGATCTTCATTGTGATGATGGAGCGTGCGAGCGGGTGCGAGCCCGCTTCGCATGAATACCGCCGCGCGGCGCCTGGACTGGCACCGCGCGGCACAACTGCGACAGATTGGAAGCGTGGCCGGCTGGCTTAGCTCTTCGCCTTCGGCATCTGCGAGACGAGCGACAGGTTGATGTCCATGCCTTCGATCTGGAAGTGCGGCACGATGAACAGTTTCACGCGGAAGAAGCCCGGGTTGTCTTCGATGTCTTCCACGATCACCTTGGCTTCGCGCAGCGGGTGCGAGGCTTGCAGATCGTCGCCCGGGTCCGTCATCTCGGTCACCAGCGTCTTGATCCACGTGTTCAGCTCCAGCTCAAGCACGCGGCGGTCCTTGGTGGTGCCGATGTTTTCGCGCTGGATCAGCTTGAGGTAATGCGCGATGCGCGAGAGCAGGAAGATGTACGGCAGGCGTGCGTTGACGCGGCTGTTGGCGGTCGCTTCCTTGGTGTCATACAGCGTGGGCTTCTGCGCCGAGTTGGCCGAGAAGAAGCACGCGAAGTCGTGGTTCTTGTAGTAAGACAGCGGGATGAAACCCAGGTTGGCGAACTCGAACTCGCGCGTTTCCGGAATCAGCACCTCGGTCGGGATCTTCGCCTGATTGCCGGTGCCCAGGTCATACAGGTGGATCGGCAGGTCTTCCACCAGGCCACCCGCTTGCGGGCCGCGAATCTGTACGCACCAGCCGTTCTTGATGAAGCTCTGCACCATGTTGGCGGCAAAGGCGAACGCGGCATTGGCCCACAGATAGCGGCTGTGGTCCGGCCCCTTGACGGCTTCCGTGTAGTTGAACGCGCGCACCGGCACCGTTTCCGGGCCATAAGGCAGACGCGCCAGGAAGCGCGGCATCGTCAGGCCGATGTAGCGCGCGTCGTCCGAATCGCGGAAGCTCTTCCACTTCAGGTATTCCGCGCGGTCGAAGTAGTTGCCGATGTCGCGAATGGCGGCCACTTCTTCCATCGACTCCTTGCCGAAGAACTGCGGCGACACCGCGCCAACAAACGGCATATGGGCCGCAGCCGACACCTTTGAGATATTGCGCAGCAGCGCGATGTCTTGCGGGCCGCGGTCGAATTCGTAGTTGGAGATCAGCGCGCCGATGGGCTCACCGCCCGGCGTGTCGTACTCCTGAATGTAGGTGTGCAGGTACAGACCGCTCTGGATGACTTCCGGTGTGTCTTCAAAGTCCTGGCGCAGCGCATCCTTCGACACGTCCAGCAGCTCGATCTTGACGTTCTTGCGGAAGTCCGTGCGGTCGACCAGGAACTTCAGGCCGCGCCAAGCCGATTCAATCTGCTGGAACTGGGCGTCGTGCATGATCGCATCGAGCTGACGGCTGATCTGCTGGTCCAGCTTCTCGATGTGGAAGTCGAGCAGGCTCTTGTCCAGACGGTCCACCTGCTGCGACGACTCCTGAATCATCTTCAGGAACACGTTCATCGCCTGTGCAACGCGCTCGTCCAGCGACGATTCCGACAACGCATCCGCGCTCTGGAACGATTCGAACGGACGCGTGGCCGTGACCGGCGTCAGGTTGATTTTCTCGCAGAGGGCCTCGTAGACGCTCTTGCCGGGTGCATCCAGCACCACCGTTTCCGCTGCACCAGATTCGAATTGGCTGTTTTCTTGTTTTGCCATGTTTGATTTACCTCAAGAACAGCGGATTTATTGGAGATTGTTAGAAACTGACGGCGTGTTTTCACCGATTTTTTGCAAATCGGCACGCAAACGATCGGACAACGTCGGGTCTTTCAGGATTTTTTCCAATTCGCGACGGAATGTAGCGTTATCCAACAGATTGGATTTCAAATCGCGCAGCAGATTGCGTGCGGCCATCAGTGCGCGCAGTTCCGGCACCTTGCCTGCCACGACGTCGGGCTTGAAGTCGTCCATCGACTTGAAGTCCAGGTCGATCGGCAGCTCGGAGCCGTCGCCCGCCAGGGTGTTCTCGACCGCCAGCTTCGCCTTGGGGTTGAGCTCCGCCAGCACCGAGTTGAAGTTGTTCTTGTCGATCGAAACCTTGGTGCGTTCGGCCAGGGGCGCGGTGCTCTGGCCGTTGCTGTAGTCGCCCATCACCAAGAGCTTGAGCGGCAGCTCAACCTTTTTCTGCGCCCCACCTGTGTGAAGGTCCAGCTTGATGTTGACGCGTGCCTTTGGCACCTCGTTCTGGAAGCTCTCGGCCATGTTCTATCTCGCTTAGATCAGAGTTAAAAAATACTAATCAACTGTATTTTTATACAGATATCACGCCGCCAAATCAGGCGTAAATCAGACGCTTGTCAAATTATGTGACTTTAGAATTGTTGATCGATTGCTGTTCACCTAACGAGAAAACTTGTTTATCGTCCGCTCCCAAACGCAAATGCGTGAGTCGGGAAAAAGGGTGAAAAACAATGACGAATTGGCAGGCGGATCCAACGGCAATCAGCACGCGCACTGCAGCGCAAATCCTGACCGGACGCCAGCCGTATCACCTCGATGTGCAAGGGCCCGCCAATGGCATCGCGCTATCCGTTGTCTCGTTCGAGGCGGTGGAGCGCATGGGCGAGCCCTACCGCATCAGCATTGAGCTCACCCACCCCGCTGACCTGCAACGTTCCGACTACCTCGGCCACGACGCCACGTTCACCATCGACGCGGCGGATGGCGCTGAACCGCGCACCTTCTGCGGCTGCATCACGCGCTTTTCCAAGCTCAAGACCACGGCGGATTTCAGCAGCTATCGCATCGTCGTCGAGGCGCACATCGCCCGTCTGCGGCTCACGCGCACCAGCCGCATTTACCAGCACCAGAGTGCGCCGCAGATCATCGATGCCATCCTGCGCCGGCACGGCTTCAAGGGGCACCAGTTCCAGTTCAAGCTTCGCCGCGAGTATCCGCAGCACGCCTTCCGCTTTCAGCACCAACTGGCTGACTGGCCGTACATCCGCGTGCTGATGGAGCAGGAGGGCATCTACAGCTACTTCCAGGCCGGCAAGCACGGCGACGTGCTTGTGTTCGCCGATGACGTCGACCACTACGAATATCAGCCCGAACTCAACGTCCCGTACCGCGAAACGGCGGGGTTGGAGGCGGGTATCGAAGCCATCTTCGCCCTGCAAACGCACACCGAGACGGTGCCTGAATCGTTTCTGGTGGCTGACTACAACCCCGCCCAGGCATGGGAGCGCATCAAGGCCGACGCCAACATCGCGCGCAAGGACACGACGACTTTCGGGCAGCCCTACATCTACGGCACACATCACCTCGATCAGGACGGTGCCAAGTGGGAAGCGCAACTGCGCCACGAAGCCGCCATCGCCCGGCAAGTGGTGTACGAGGGGCAGGGCAACGTGCTGGAACTGCGCCCCGGGCGCGTGCTGCACCTGGATGTGGACCAGCCCGACGCGCAAAACGGTCAGGTGGTGATTGAAGTCACCCACAGCGGCGCGCGCGACGTGGCCTACTGCAACACGTATCGGGCCATTCCGGCCGACCGGCGTTTTCGCTTACCGGTGGAAGAGCGCGCCTGGCCGAAGATCAACGGTACGCTGAGCGCGCGCGTGACTTCGCCCGGCCAGTACAAATACGCCTACCTCACGCAGCAAGGGCACTACGTCGTGCGCTTCGATTGCGATTTCGACGAATGGAACCCCGGCGGCGAGAGCGTGCCGCTGCGGCTGGCCAAGCCGTTTGCGGGTGGGCTGCAAACGGGTTTCCACTTTCCCGCGCTGGATGGCACCGAGGCGGTGATCGCCTTCCGCGACGGCAACCCCAACAAGCCGTACATCAGCCAGTTCCACCACAACAGCCAGCAGACAGACCTGATCACGAATCAGGACCGCTGGCTGTCACGCAACGTCATCCGCACGCAAAGCGACAACAAGTTGCAGATGGAGGACTGGGCAGGGGAGGAGCACGTCAAGCTATCGACTGAGCATTCGGGGAAGAGTCAGCTCACGCTGGGGCACATGGTCAATGGGCGGCGGGAGAAGCGGGGGGAGGGGTTTGAGCTGCGGACGTCGGGCTGGGGGGCGATTCGGGGTGGCAAAGGTCTGTTCATCTCCGCTGACGATCGGCCCGGGGCTAGTGGTACGCAGCTCGACATGGAGCGAGCCCACAGCTTGCTGCAACAGGCACTGCAAATCAGCGAATCACTAGCCGAGGCAGCCAATGCAGCTCAGGCCGTTGCTGCCGACTACGCCCGTCAAAAATCGCTTCTGAATGACACGCTCGATCAACTCAAGCGTGCAGGCATGCTTGCCAGCGCCCCGTCAGGAATGGCCTTGGTCTCCGGCGCCGACCTGCAATTGACCGCCAATGACAACCTGATCGCTACGGCGGGTGGCAATGCCGACGTGAGCGTGCTTAAGCGCTTCACTGTCGCGGCGGGTGAGTGCATCGGTATGCTCGCGCAAAAGCTCGGCATCAAGCTTGTCGCCGCCAAAGGCAAGGTCGAGATTCAGGCGCAGCGAGATGAGGTGCGCTTGCTTGCAGATCAGAACGTGACTGTCACTAGCGCCAATGGGCGCGTTGTCATCGAGGCCAAGGAGGAGCTGCTGCTTAAATGCGGTGGCTCATATCTGCGCATGTCGGCTACCGGTATCGAGGACGGTACTCGTGGTGAGCGCACGATCAAGTCCAATGGGTTCGGCCGGCAGGGGCCAGCCTCGCTGGGCCAGGAGATGAATACCTGGAAGGATGCCAAGTTTGACGAACAGTTTGTCCTGCGGTGGCCATACGACGGAAAACCCATGGCTAACCGGAAATTCTCAGTGGTACGAGAGGACGGCAGCATTATTCGCGGCGTTACCGACGCAGAGGGCAAGACCGGCTTGCAGAGGAGTCTGTTCGTAGATGGTCTGCGACTACGTGTCGATCCGGAGTAGGACGCACAGACATTCAAGCGCCAACGTCGGCAGTTTTCAGGCCAACGTCAACGAATCAAACCAGAACCAGATCAAGCGAACCGGAGCACGCCCAGATGGCAACCGAAGAACGCATTCTTCCTCATACCATCGCCAAGGATGGCGCGGTGGAGTTTCATTCCGTCACGTCTCCATCGGATGACAGCATTGCGGTGTGTCATGTGCCGCCGGATCGCGTCATTCCGGTCATCTTTGTGCCGGGGGTGATGGGGAGCAATCTGAAAAACAAAGAGACGAACAAAGAGGTCTGGGTTGTCAACAGCGAGGCGGGAATGGGTTCGTGGCTCTTCAAAAAAGCGCCGCAACGCAAGGAGTTGCTCGACCCCAAGAAAACAACGGTATTCGACGGCGGCAAACTTCCTGAAGGCACGTCCCTGACTGATGCCGAAAAGAGGAGGCGGGGGTGGGGCACAGTGGCGAGGACTAGCTATGGCGACTGGTTGGTCTGGCTGCAAAATGCCCTGAATGACTGCACGGCTGGCACTGAGTATGGCCGCAAGGGTGTGCGAAAGAGCTTGACTGAGAAACCAGTTGCTCCAGGACAGACGCCGCTGACAGACCAAGAGGTGGCTCTGTCATACCGGTATGAGTTGCCGGTTCACGCAGTTGGCTACAACTGGCTGCAATCAAACGCCGATTCTGCTCAGCATCTGGCGAACGAAATCGATCGGATCATGGCGAGCTACCGCAATGCCGGCCGCCGCTGCGAGAGGGTGATTGTCGTCACCCACTCCATGGGCGGGCTGGTAGCCCGACATTGCTCCGAGGTGCGCGGATACCGCGAGAAAATCCTCGGCATCCTCCACAGCGTGATGCCCACCACGGGTTCCGCTACGGCGTACAGTCGCGTCAAGGCTGGTTGGGAAGGCTCAGGCCTTGCACGTAAAGTGCTGGGCGAAAACGCCAATGAGATCACGGCGGTCTTTGGGCAGTCGGCCGGGCCATTGCAACTGCTGCCAAGCACAGAGTATGGCGACGGCTGGCTGCAGATTCAGAGCGCGGAGGGTCAGTTCGTGCACTTGCCGCAAAAAGGCGATCCGTACACGGAAATCTATACCCAACGCGGGAAATGGTGGGGGTTGATTGACGACTCCTTGCTCAATCCGCTGGACAAGACCAAGCGACAGATTGAGCAGGATTGGAAAAGCTATGTGGAGTTAATCAATCTGGAGGTCCGCAAGTTTCATGACGCTATCAGTCGCCGCTATCACCCGCAAACCTATGCCTTCTACGGTGACGACACCAAGCACAAGACTTGGGGGGATGTAATTTGGGCGCGCACGCTTAGGCCACACCTTCGTAATGCGCAGCCCAAGCCGGTTGTTGCACCGCTGGACCTCGCTCTTGTCGATGACAACCGCGTCGGCACTCAGTTGCTGACAGAGAACCCAAAGCTTCTCGCCAGCAGTATGGAGGAGTTCACTCTGCGATCTCCCGCAGAGAATGGTGACGGTACCGTGCCCATCCGCTCTGGGCGAGCCCCGGCTCAGTACGCCAAGGCGTGCGTCGCATTCACCGGCGTGGATCATGAGGGTGCCTACAAGCCGACCGCTTGCCGTCATTTCGCACTGTGGGCCGTGGCACGCATTATTGGCAATGTCAAGGGCACCCCCATGGAGTACACCCGATGAAACGCATGACAGCTGGCTGGCTACTTTGCCTCGCATTGTTGTCCGCCTGTGGCAGCAAGGTGCCGCCGCTTACAGAACAGGAGAAGACCGTGGTCCACGAACTTACAACGAACATGCAACCCCACTGCGTGGGGCGATACTTGATCGATCTGCCCGCAAACGTGCAGGCTGTTGGTTCTGCCAAACTCAATGGGGTTGAGATTGAGTCGAAGCCTCAGCCTCAGCGCGCTTTCGAACTGGAAATGCGTCGACGTGAGGCCGAGCTGAAATCAATGAAGAGTTTGCTCGGCTATTCACGCTTTCTATTCGACCAAGGAAAGGTGCACGGCGCGGAGCATACGCAGTATTTTGTTTCACTTGGCGATCCTGGGGCATCAAGTGACGCAAAGCGTGTGATTGAGGCCTACAAATGGGACCGAGGTTATCGGATCAGTCTGCAAATCGAGGGCGCTGATTGGACACAATCGGTGGATAAAGATCAATCCTGGGTGAAGGATATGGGCACACCCAATGACATTCCCGAGAAACTCCATCTCGCTTTCGACCTGATCGATCGCCTGCAAGGACGCGCGGAGGATGTAATTCCGACTGAACCGGGGGCTTGTTTTTTTGGAGGCTTTTTTCTAGGCAAGGCGATCTCTGAGGACGAAGTGATTACGTCGGCTTTTGCGCTACCGAGCAAGCCCGACGTCATGTTCGACTGGAAGAGCTCCATCGACCAGAGTAACGATACGCTTATCTCACGTGCCAAGACTCCTGCGGTTCAGGAACCTCTCAAAGCCGCGAACGGGCGCATTCTTCGCCTCGATTCGTTTGTTTCAAATAGTGGCATCAAGGCTGACGAGGCGTTGGCGAGTGGGCTTACCACAAATGAAGTTCATGGACATCTGTTCTCACTGGAGGCTAACTATCGGGGCAGCATGAACGCTCCACGCATCGTGTTGGACATGACGTCTGGGTACTCGACCTTTCTAGTGGAAGGCGATGCCATCCCTAAAGCCTCGCTTTCAGATCCAGAGGCCGTGGCGCTCTGGGATGCGGTGTCACGCACGTTGCGTCCACGCCCCAATGCATTCTGATGGCGCAGGAATGCAAGTGATCTGACATGGCTGTAGATTTCTCCCTGCTGCCACCCGAAGAGACCTTCGACGATCCGCCACCGAATAAGGTGTTGTGGAGCATCGTCTTCGTCGTGCTGGCTGCGCTCTGTGTGGGCGCGGTGCTCCTGCTCTGGCCCAAGGGCATGCCCGCCCACACTCTCAAATTTTGGGCCACGCTGCTCGCTTTCCCGATCGGCGTGTCGTCGCTCGTCGTCCTGCATCGCTACCGCGCCCACGAAGCTCGCAAGCTCGATGTTGAGACACGCAACCACGCCGCACGCCAGTTCACCGAGTGCGTCTTTAACGCAGCCAGCATCCCGCTCGCGGTCGCTGGTGCCGCCTATCGCTATTCCGCTGACGAAAAAGAAAACGCCCTCGCAACCATCCGCGAAGGCAGTGCCAGACTCAAAACCCAAGTCCCCTATGCGCTGGCCGCCGAGCCCGTCAAAGCGCGTTGGCTGGTCGCCCCCGAGATGCGCAAGGAGTACGGCGACCTAGGCGACGACCTCAAGCGCCGCCAGCACGTCACCCAATGGCTGTTCGACGAACTCCTCGGCGAGCTGTCGCCGCACATCGAAGCCCTGCCCGCCAAGGTACCGCTGACTGTCCAACTGCTGGTGGCCAACGGCCATCCCTACGAGCAGAACAAGCAACTGCTCGAAGAGCGTTGGTGCGCCAAGCTGCACCGAGCCCACGATGTGGCCCCGGAACCCAGCACGCCCGCCGACCTGACGGTACTCGACCAATGGATGGATCGTGCCATCGAAGGCGAGAGCCAGCACGCGACGCTGTACCTTGCCATCCAATTGCATCCTTTGCTCCACGCCGCACCACCGGAGAATGCGGCCGAAGTCGGCGTGGCGCTCTTGCTCATGCCGGATGCACAGGCCACCCAACACAACGTAGCGCGTGTGGCCAATCTGCACCGGCCGGTACGTGGCACGTTCGGGCAACCCAGCACGGCATTGTCAACAGGCCTGCGCTGGGGCGGCGCACAAGCCGACCAAATCCAAGGCGGTTGGCAAGCCGGCATCGATGTCAGCCAAGCTGGCATGTTGCGCGAACCCGCCATCAAACTTGGCCTGACCGCACACGCCACGGACCTGGACCAAACCGTTGGTCAAGCCGGTATCGCCGCTCCGTGGCTGGCACTCGCCTGCGCATCGCTTGCGAATGACGCTCCCGAGCAAATCGTTCTCACTGGGCAAGGTGAGCAGTTCGACTGCGCCGTCATGAAGTTCGCGGGCACCAAGCAAGGCGCCTCCGACACCACAACCCCACAGGAAACTCCCGCATGACCCGGCGCTACGACATCCTCAAAGGCGATAAAACCACCGCTGGCGGCACCGTTGAAGGCGGCGACCCCAACGACCGTGTCGGCAACCGCGAGCAAGCCTACGAGAGCGATCCCGTTTGGTGCCCCGCCTGCAAAACCGTGGGTCGCATCGTCTGCGTCGGTGTGCACCTGTCCATGACCGGCCCCGATGGCCGCCAGGGCGCGCTCTCCGACGACCTGTGCGTCTGCAAATGCACCCCGAGCCCGCTGCTGATCCCGTCTCAGCACAGTTCCTACATGGACGTGTGAGCGAACCGGCCCCATCAACCGGGTAAGCCGGTCAAGAAACGAAGAGATTGTGAAGTCATGAAGTTGTTGCGATTGAGCCTGCTGAGTACGCTGATCCTTGCTGGTGTACTTGTTGCCGGCATCCTGCTGTGGGGCGAGTTGATCGGCCTCAACACCCCTGAAGCGCGTAGCTCGTGGGCCGTTATCGTTTCGGGATGCGCGCTCGTGTTGGCGATCATCTTGTCGTTCGACCTTTGGGGCCGAATGGGAGGCGCGTTCCATTGGCTTGGGCAATGGTTGCAGGTCAGGGGGCCCGAGATGGCAGGCACCACGCAGGCCAGTGTGCTTGCACAGGACACACCAAAAGCCCACGCAGCCCAACCGTTTCAATCGCTGTGCGACCACCTACGTGGCGCACATGGCAGGCGTTGCCGCTACCGCCAACCCTGGCTACTGCTGACCGGCGACACCGCCACCATCCAGCGCCTACATCCCACCATCACCGAAACCGGCTGGCATCAAACCGACAACGCCATCCTCCTATGGAACGGCGCAGGCGAACACGGCCAACCCGACGCCACCTGGCTCAAGCAGCTCTACAAACTCCGCCGCCGTCGCCCCGTCGACGCCATCGTCATGGTGCAAGACGGCGAAGCCGAACTCGCCGCGCAAAAGCGTGGCGTGGGGGCCGACAGCCTTAACCTCACCCGCATCGCCGAGGCGCTCAAGTGGTCCGCGCCCGTCTATGTGCTCGATGTTGCTGACACCGATGCCGTGCATATCGGCACTACGCCCATCATCGGATGCGAGTTCGCTTCCCGCGTTGATGCGCCGGCCATCGCCAATGCGCTGCTGCGCCTACGCAACCAACTCAGCGAGCGCGGCATTGCCGAGCTCGCTGCCAATGTTCACGACGGCTACACCGCCGAGCTCTCGCTCCGCCTGGACGCTCGTAGCCTGCCGCTGGCCGCGTGGATCGCCAGCCTGTCAGGCAAACAGCGCCGCCATCAACCCATCAGCGGGGCCTTTTTCGCGCCGTACCCGCAAGCAGGGCTGGGTGAAGATTCCGCTCGCATGGACCTGTCGGTGTGGCATCACCTGGGCCGGCTCGCACGCAAGGCGCGAGGGCAGCGCGTCGGCTTCCACCCCATCACCGTCTTCTCCACGATTGCGCTTGGGATTGTCGGCGCATGGACTGCCGGCATGGTGGTCTCCGCCGCAAGCAATGCCCGCGAGGTACATCTAACCAGTTCGGCTCTGCAAGCCCTCAACAAGGCACGGGATAGCGCCACCGGCCTGCGCGCCTTGCTCGACGTTCAACACCGCATCGAGTTGTACGAACACCGCGTGGACACGCACGCCCCCCTCTGGACCCGCTTCGGTCTGAACCAGGACCGCGCAACACTGGCCGCGCTCTGGAAGCCTTACGACCAGGCAGCCAATCGTTTGCTGGTCGCGCCCATCGCGCAGAACATCGAAGCCGAGTTGGTCGACCTGACCCAGATGCAGACCGACCAGCTCGACGAGCACACCAACAAGCTCGCGCTTGAAGGCCACCACGCTCTCAAGGCTTACCTGATGCTCGCCGAGCCCAGCCGGGCCGACGCCGCCTTCCTCACCCCGCAGCTCACCCGCCACTGGCGCACCAGCGCCAACCTGAGTCCGGGTGCCAAGCTCGACCTGTCCGAGCGCCTGCTGGGCTTCTACGCGGCGCACTTGAAGACGCATGCGGACTGGCGCATCGAACCCCAAGCCGACTTGGTTGGCGAGGCACGTCAGAGGCTACTCGCCGTCATCGTCGTCAAGAACTCGGAGGACACCATCTACCAGAGCATCCTCGATGCCGTCGGTAACAAGTACCCCGACCAGACGCTCGCCACGCTCACGCCCGGCACCGACCCACGCGGTCTGTTCCGAACGAACGCTACCGTCCCCGGCGCATTCACCCGCCAAGCATACGAAGGCACCATCGCCGCCGAGATCGACAAAGCCGCCGAGCGCAGCGCCGTCGCTGGCGATTGGGTGCTCAACACCCAAGCCAGCCAACGCGAGCAAGACGGTCTGACCGGCGACGCCCTGAAAGCCGAACTCACCGCCCGCTACTTCGCCGACTACGCCGACGAATGGCAAGCCTTCATGAACAGCGTGCAATGGGAAAACGCCGCCACCATGCCGGCTGCCATCGAGCAATTGAAGCCCATGACGGACGCCCGGAACTCGCCCGTCATTGCGTTGATGAGATCGCTCGAATACCAAGGCAAGGCCGGCGCCCCCAAGGCGAGTCTCTCTGACACCCTGGTCGCCAAAGCGCAGAACGTTTTCGGCAAGAAGGACGAAACGCCCGAAGCGCAGAAGCCCGATCCCGCCGGCCCGCTCGGCCCCGCCTTCGGCCCGATCCTGCGCCTCATGGCCCAGGACACCGCAGCCGCTACCGGCGACTTGAGCCTGCAACGCTACCTCGACCGCGTCACCGCCCTGCGCCTGAAGCTGCAACAGATGAGCAACAGCCCCAACGCCGACGCGCAAGCCAAGCAAGTCGCGCTCGCCCTGTTCCAAGGCAAGGGCTCCGATTTGGCCGACATCCAGAACTACGCTGACCAGATCGCCGCCAGCCTCGGCGCGCAATGGGCCGGTATGGGCGATGCCTTGTTCGTGCGCCCGGTTGCCCAGGCCACGCAGACCGTCTTGCTGCCCGCGCAAGCGAGCCTGAACGACGCATGGCGCCAAACCATCGCTGCGACCTGGAACAAGTCCTTCGCTGGCCGCTACCCGTTCGCGAACACAGAAAACGATGCGTCCATCCCCGAACTCGCGCGATTCCTGCGTCCGCAAGGGGGATTGATCACCAGCTTCCTCGGCACCCAACTCGCCGGCGTGCTGGAGCTGCAAGGCGATCGCTGGGTGCCTGCCGGCCGCGCCTTTGGCACCGCCGCCGGTGGCGACAGCCTTGCCTTCGATCCCGCGTTCCTCAAGGCCATCAACACGCTGCAGAAGATCGCGGCGCACATGCTGGTGCAAGGCGAGCCGCAGTACCGCTTCGATTTCCAGCCGGTACCGACGCCTGGTCTGACCGACACCAAGCTCACCCTCGACGGCCAGAGCCTGCACTACTACAACCAGCGCGAAACCTGGCACGCACTCACCTGGCCCGCGAACAACCCACAGATGCTCGGCACCCGCCTGCAATGGCAGACCGAACAGGCCGGCACCAACAAGAGCTTCGAATACACGGGCCGCTGGGGCCTGGTGCGCATGCTTGAGCGCGCCAGCGTCGAACCGATCGATAACGCGACCTTGCAGTTGACGTGGCGGGCCTTGCCAGATGCAGCACCGAAGCAAGAGAAGCTGCAAGACGAAGCCCAAGTCGCGCAGGAACCGCTGACCCCGGCTCCGCAAAACGTCACCTATCCGATCCGCTACCTGATGCGTACGGAAGTCGGTGCCGGCCCGCTGGAACTGTTGGCGCTGCGCGGCTTTGTGCTGCCGCAGCAGATCTTCCTGGGCAGGCAAGGTGGTGCGTCCGCACGCGTGGCGCGCACCGCCAATCCGGAGACCTACTGATGTTCGCCAACCTCCTGCAAACGCTGTTTGGCACGCGCACGCCGTCTGACCTCGCCCGCTCCACCCAAGGTCGCTGGGACGACTGGCTACGCCCCATCAGCGAAGCGGCCCCTATCGGCACCGACCCCGCCTACGACGACGACTTTCTCGCCATCAAAGACGAAGTCGCCAAGCTGTCGGACATCGACGACACCCTCATCGTCAGCACCACGGAGCAGTTACTCAAGCACAGCGCTAAAGACGTGCGCGTCGCCGCGTACTACGTCTACGGCCGCATGCGTCGCGATGGGGCAGAAGGGCTCGCCTCCGGACTGGAATTGCTCTCCGCGCTGGTCGATCGTTTCGGCGACACGCTCTTGCCCACCCGCGCCGAAACCCGCAAAGCCGCGCTTGAATGGCTCGCCGGTACCACTTTCGCCAATCGCCTCGATCGGGTAGAAGGCCTCACGGACGTACTGCTTGAGCGCACCCTGTCAGCGCTCGCCCTGATCGCCGAACGCACCGAAGCCTGGCCAGACAACGCCCGCCCTGATCTCGGCCCGCTGCTGCGCCGCTTCGAAGACAAGGTCGAAGCCCCACAGCCCACAGCAAGCGCACCGAGCCAACCCGCAGGTATGACCAGCTTGCCCGCCGCAGGCGAAATCACCTCCACCCGCGACTTGCTCGACCGCGCCCGCCACATGGCGGCCTTCCTGCGCGAGCAACCGCAAGGCTATCTGGCGGCCTATCGCCTGATGCGCTGCGTGCGTTGGGACACCCTCACCGAAGTGCCCCCGCACGAAGTGAGCGGCAAGACGCGCCTGCCAGCACCACGTGCAGAACTGCGCGCCCACCTCCAACGCCTCATCCTGCAAAAGCAGTGGCCCGAACTGTTGGAAAAAATCGAAGCCGCCTTCGCCGAAGGTGCCAACCATTTCTGGCTCGACTTGCAGTACTACGCCTTCAAAGCGCAAGAGCAGGCCGGTGGCGAATATGCCCAAGTGCGCGACCTCGTCACCACCGACTGTGCCCTCATGCTCGAACGCTTGCCGGGCTTGGAGCGCCTGTCGTTTACGGATGGTTCACCGTTTGCCGACGACACCACGCGCGAATGGATCGCCCGCCACGCCACCGTACGCGATGTCGAGCGCGGTGAAACCATGGCACCCGTCGCCATCGACGCCGCCGGCACCGACTGGGCAGAAACCGAAACCCAAGCCGCCGAAATGGCGCACCAGCAAGGCATCGAAGCCGCCTTCGCCTGGCTGCAACGCCTGCCCGCGCAAGACGGCGAACGCGACAAGTTCCTCCGCCAACTCGTCATGGCTCGCGTCGCCGAGCGCGCGGACAAGCCCGACACCGCGCTGCACCTGCTGACTACGCTCGATGCCAACAGCGCGCGCTATCAACTCGCCGCCTGGGAGCCCACGCTCGCGTTCGACACCAAGCTCCACCTGCTGCGCTTGCTCAAAGTGCGCATCCATCGTAAGGATGCCGACAAGCCCGCGCTCGCCGCGCGCATCGAAGCGCTAACCGGCGAACTCACCGCCATCGATCCGGCCCGCGCCATTGCCCTGGCATAACACCATGCGCACTCCCACCCAAGACAACGACATCCTCCGCTACTACGAAGCGGAAATGCGCTACCTGCGCGAGGCCGGTAAAGAGTTCGCGCGTGCGTACCCCGACCGCGCGCGCATGCTCAACCTCGACCGCATCGGCGAGCGCGACCCCCACGTCGAGCGCCTCTTCGAAGGCTTCGCCTTCCTCATGGGCCGCCTGCGCCACAAGCTCGACGACGAACTGCCCGAGCTGACCGAAGGCATCGTCAGCATGCTGTGGCCGCACTACCTGCGGATGATTCCGTCGCTGTCCATCCTCGAGCTGCAACCCGCCGTCGGCACGCTGCAACGCCACGAAACCATCGCCCCTGGCCTGGAAGTCACCTCCGACCCGCTCGGCGAAGACCGCATCGAGTGCATCTACCGCACCACGCAAGACGTCGACCTGTATCCGCTCAAGCTGTCCGAAGCCAGCACCTACGCCCGCGAAGACGGCCGCTCCGTCCTCCGCCTGCGCCTGACCATCCAGCCGCAAGCCCAGCGCGAGCAACTGACGGTGCCGCGCCTGCGCCTGTACCTGAACGCCGACCGCCCCGTCGCACTGGCCCTGTACGCTGCACTGACCGCCAAACCGGTCGCCATGCAAGTGCGCGTGCCAGGTTACCCGCAAGACCGCCCCGGCGCCCCGCAACCCATGCCCGGCCTGCGCCTGGAACCCGTCGGCTTCGCAGCGGACGAACGCCTCTGGCCCAAAGCCGACAACGCTTTCGGCGGCTACCAACTGCTGTTGGAGTACTTCACCTTCCCCGAGAAGTTCATGTTCGTCGACCTGCTGGGTCTGGACATGCAAGCCATCCCACAGGAGGCCAGCACCGTCGACGTCGAAGTCGTGCTCGACAAGCCGTACCCCGACGACATGCGCTTCACCGCGGAAAACATCCGCCTGTACTGCACCCCCATCATCAACTTGTTCGAACTCGAAGCCGACCCGATCACCGCCACGCAGTTCGAAACCGAATACCGCGTCCACGCCATGGAGCAGTACGGCGAGCACGTCGACGTGTATTCGGTCGACACCGTGCAAGGTTTTGAATCCGGCAACGGCCGGCGCTTTGAATACGCACCGTTTGCCGCCTTCCGCCATCGCGGCGGCATGCTGCGCCACGAGATGCCCGAGCGCTACTTCCACACCCGCGTGCAGCGCGGGCCGTCCGGGCGCTTCGATACGTGGGTCATCCTGGGCGGCCATGCGTGGGAGCACCAGCACACGCTGCCGAAGGAAACGCTCTCGCTCTCCGTGACGGGCACCAACGGCATGCTGCCGCGTAAGAGCCTGCGGGAAGCCAGCATCCGCCGCATGCGCAGCGGCTTTACCAACGTCGAAGCCGTGCGCAATCTCACGGCCCCTACGTTGCCCGTCTACCCACCCACGGGCGACCGCTTCCACTGGCGCGTGCTCTCGCACCTCGCCCCCAACTACCTGTCCTTGCTCGACGCAGAAATTCTGCGCGGCAGCCTCGCGCTCTACGACTGGACCGATGGCGAGCTGAACAAGCGCCGCATTGACGCCATTACCGACGTCAAGCACCGCCCGCTGCAAAAGCTTGTCAAGGGCGGTTTGCAGCGCGGCGTGGAAATCGAAGTCACGCTCGACGGCGGCCAGTTCGCAGGGGAGGGCGACATCGACCTGTTTGGCGCCATGCTCAACCGCTTCCTCGGCCTGTACGCCACGCTGAATCTGTACACCCGCCTCGTCACCGTCTCGCAGCCCACGGGCAAGCGCACAGTCTGGCCGGACACCAAAGGGGAGGGCGCACCGTTTTGAATGCCCCAGACAAGCTGCCCCAACGGGACACAGGCCGAACCCTGCTGTCCGCGTTGCTCCAAGACGCCACGCAGATCAACTTCTTCCGCATCTGCGAGCTGATGGAGCTGGCGGCGCCGGAAGCCCCGCCGCTGGGCGCCACCGATTCACCCAAGACCGAACCGATCCGCTTCCGCTCCCGGCCCAAGCTCGGCTTCCCCAATCGGGAAATCGACGCCGTCGAGTTCGACCCGGACGACGCCAACGCGCCGCCCGCCGTGCGTACCACGTTCTTGGGCCTGTACGGCGTCGATGCCCGCATGCCGTCGTACTTCATCGACGAAGTGGCACAGAACCGCGATGGCGCCGAACCGTTGGCCGCGTTTCTTGATCTGTTCCACCACCGCATCGTCACGCAGTACTACCGTGTGTGGCGGAAGTACCGTTATCCAGCAGGCTTTCGCAAGGATGCGAGCGACAAGGTGTCCAGCTACCTGCTGAGCCTCACGGGGTTGGGCATCGGCCCCCCCGAGATCCGCAACGAGGTCGATACCCGCACGCTGCTCTCCACGCTCGGCTTGACCGGGCAACGGACTCGCACGGCGGAGGGCTTGTCCGGTGTACTGCAGCACGTCGTGCCCGATGCCGCCATCGCCGTTACGGAGTTCTATCCGGTGTGGGTCAAAGTGAACGATGCGGAGCCGACGCCCTTGGGCGAAAACTGCCTGCTGGGCCGTGGCTTTACCGACCGCAGCAACACGGTCCACGTGCGAATCACCCCACAGATGCGCGACACCGTACTCGGCCTGATGCCCGGCCAGCCCATCCACGACATGGTGATGGCATTGCTGCGCTACTACCTCGGCTACGAAGCTCAGGCGCAGCTGGAGATGAGCGTGCGCGCGGAGTTGATGCCACAGCCAGCCTTCAACTCCACCCAGGTGAGGCTGGGTTACAGCACGCTGCTGCCGAAAATCGATACGCCACAGGCACCTATCAGGGTGCAACTCGGCACTTGGGGTGAACAACAACCGATGTAATCATGAACGCCATACAACGACGAATCGTACTGACTGCGCCTGCCGCGCTGACGGCCATCTCTCTGGCTGGCTGCGGGGTGGGGCAGGCCATCAAAGACAACACGGTCGACGCCGCCAAATGGGCCTTTACCACGCAGGTCAAGTCCATGAACATCGACCTGGACAGTCGGATAGAACTGAATCCCAATGGCCAGGGACAGCCGCTGTCCACCGTCGTACGGCTGTACCAGCTGAAAACTGCACAAAGTTTCGAGGCGGCGGACTACGCGCAACTGCAGTCGAATGATCTGGAGACGCTCAAACCGGACCTGCTCACCACCAAAGACGTGGTGTTGTGCCCGGGCGCGGCTGTCAGCGTGGCCGAGCCGATGAACGAAGACGCTGAGTTCGTGGGCGTGGTGGCGTTCTTCCGCAAGGCCGATCAAAGCGCGACGTGGAAATTGGTCATTCCCAAGAAACAATGGAAGAAGACCGATCCGGTCAGGATTGTGGCGAGCGGCAGCACGTTGGCACTCGCAGGTGCCAACCCCGCACCCGTCAATCGCACGGCGCCGATACAGAGTGCACCAAACGCTTCGAGAACGGAATCCGCGTCTACCGTGGGCACGGAGCGACCGTAAAGGGGAGAGCGAAGATCACCCGGCGTGACATAGGGTTCTACTCTGCTTGGTTCAGCTGCCCTAAGGCGACTACCCACTGCTCTTGGCTGGATCGAGGATCGGGGACACTTGAGTGCTGCTCGTCGCGACTCCGCACATCGCGTTGTGACCGCATTTCGCGCGCTGGTGCCGGACTGGGGATAACCGGCACGGGCTTGCCCCATTCCTGCTTGGGGCTAGCACGTGCGGTCACCACCGCTACTGTGCCTTCGGATGCGTGTGCCAGGCAGAGCGGCGCCGGGCTCGAAGGTGACATACGCGCCCGCGGCTGGGATGTCGACAGGGTCTGGGTACAGCGGATCGATGCGGACCCGGCCAGCGATGTTCTGCTGCCCATCATCGACGGCCCCCTGCGCTCCAATGATGGTCACGCGTTGCGCGGCGGCGGTGAAGGGCGCGGTATCGGCACCTTCGACAAAGGCGGTTGCCGTGCCCGCGTACGGCAGGATTGCCTCCGATGCGGCGTGCCAGTGCCGTTTTGCCAGGGCGATCCAGACCACGTCGCCCGGGTGGATCACCTGAGCGGGCTGGCCTATTGCAGCTAGAAACCGCTGCCCGCCGTGACGCGCCGTGACGGTCAAGGTTTGCACCAGCATGTTGCACGCCACTTGATGCGTGCACCGGGCCCCATCGCGACTTGCAGCCGTCCCCTGACGGATCGGTGGAAACCCTTGCTTTCGCACATAGTAATTGCATAGTAATCGATTCGATTCCAATGCGAATTTTCTGATCCTATTCTTTGCCCAGCGATAGAGACCGATCACTGCGTCTCATGTGTAACCAATCGAGGGCTGGCAAATGAACACAGGTACGGCATTGATTCGCCGCCTGATTGCTGAACTGGGTGAGGATGCCGTGCTGACGGCAGCGTCGGACGTGGGCGGGTTCACCGAAGATTTCCGCGGCCGCTACAAGGCAGATGCTTTGTGTGTCGCGCAACCGGCCACGACAGAGCAGGTGTCCTTCGTGGTCCGTGCTTGCGCCGAATCCGGAACACCGGTGCTGCCGCAGGGCGGAAACACCAGTCTGTGCGGCGGTTCGATACCTTCAACTGAAGGTGCGCGGCCAGTGATCGTCAGCCTTGCACGCATGCGGCGTGTTCGACATATCGATGCGGCAAACGGCTCAATGGAGGTCGAGGCCGGTTGCGTACTGAAGGCTGTCCAGGATGCAGCAGCCGAGGTCGGGCGCCTGTACCCGGTCAGCCTTGGGGCCGAGGGCTCATGCCAGATCGGCGGAACGCTGTCGACGAATGCCGGCGGCACGAGCGTGCTGCGCTACGGCAATACCCGAGAGAACGTGCTCGGACTGGAAGTTGTGCTCGCCGACGGGTCAGTCTGGAACGGATTGCGCGGGCTTCGGAAAGACAACACCGGTATCGATTTGAAGCAACTCTTCATTGGTGCGGAAGGCACGCTGGGCATCATCACGGCCGCCACACTGAAGCTGCATCCACTGCCGACGCACCAATCGCTTGCATGGTTTGCACCGGTGGATCCTGAAGCGGCGCTCCGCATTCTGGGGATGTTTCAGGAGCGTTGCGGGTCGTCGCTATCGGCGTATGAGCTGATGAATGCGCGGCAGCTCGAACTTGTGATAGGGCATGTCCAGAATCGGCGCAACCCGCTTGACGGAAAACACGCCTGGCATGTGCTCGTCGAGCTGTCGAATTCACGCGGCGCCGATGCAATGGACGAATTGCTGGTGCAAACACTCGAACTGGCAGCCGAAGCTGGACTGATTGAAGACGCAATCGTCGCGTCCAGCGATACGCAGCGCGCAAGCCTGTGGGAGATCCGGCACAGCGTGACTGAGGCGAACAAGAAAGCCGGCGTTGGCCTGACCACAGATTGCGCGGTGCCAGTGTCTGCCGTGCCGAGGTTTATTGCCAGTGCAAGCGAGGCCGTTCGGGACATCGTACCGAACATCGATCTCGTGATTGTTGGCCACATGGGTGACGGCAATGTGCACTTCATCCCGATGTTCTCGTTCGACGAATGGCGTGCGATGCCGGATGCCGCGGCGACGGGCGCCACGCTACGGCGCCGCGTCAATGATGTTGCGCACCAGCTCGGCGGTACGTTCAGCGCCGAGCACGGTGTCGGGCAAACGGGCTTGCAGGAGATGGCGCATTACAAGTCCGACATTGAGTTGACCCTGATGCGCGCCGTCAAGCAGGCGCTGGACCCGAAGAACCTCATGAATCCGGGTCGTCTCGTTCCGTAAGGCCACACCAGTCCTATCCCTCGTCATTGCCCATTCCGGCAATTGCCATTCAAACCAAAGCGTTGGAGATCACGATGAAGTCCAAACGTATGACGAACGAATCGATTCAGAACCCGAGCCGCCGCACCGCCATGAAGACGGTCGCGGGCGGTGTCGCCGCAGCGGCCTTCCCATTCGTGTGGACGCCGTCCCGCGCTGCGAACAAGAGGATCGTCGTGCGCGACGATGGCGGTATTTATACGAAAGCCTACGAGGCGGTGTACTACCGCCCGTTCACGCAGGCAACGGGCATCGAGGTGGTTGGCGTTCAGGCCAACGCCGAGCCGACTGCGCAGATCAAGAGCATGGTCGAGGCGGGCAGCTACACCTGGGACATGGCCAAGATCAGCCAGCCGGCCATTCTGTTGCTGACCTCGGGCGGCAAGGAATATCTGGAGCGCCACGGGCTCGAATCGAACCCAGTGATTGCGAAGATTCCGCACCAGTACATGTCGCCGTTTGGTGTGGGGACGAACGTCTACACGACGGTGCTCGCGTATCGGACCGATGCGTTCAAGGGGCGGAAGGCACCGAGCTCGTGGGCCGATCTCTGGAACGTCAAGGATTTCCCTGGCCGGCGCGCGATGCGCAAGTACCCGTTTGACACCATCGAAGAAGCGCTGATGGCTGACGGAGTTCCCACCTCGCAGGTGTATCCATGCAATCTGGACCGCGCGTTCGCGAGTCTGAGCAAGGTGTCCAAGCATGTCGACGTCTGGTGGAGCACGGGCGCTCAGGTCGAGCAGATGCTCAGCTCTGGCGAGGTGGCGATGGTGGCGACCTGGGCGTCACGCGCGCAATCGGCTATGGCAAACGGCGCGCCGGTGGGCATTGTCTGGAACCAGAACATCTGGGGCTGCGACAACTGGGCGATTCTCAAGGGAACGCCAAACGCCAACGCTTGCCGTGAATTCATCAAGTTTGCCAGCGATCCGAAACGCCAGGCGGCGCTGACGGCCTTTTTCCCAGCAGGGATGACGCAACCCGAGGCGTTCAATTTCGTGAAGCCGGAGATCGCGAAGAATTGCCCAACGTTCCCCGAGAACATCAAGACCGGCCTGCAGATCGACGCCAAATACTGGCAGCAGGCCCAGAGCGGCGCGCTGGAACGATTCAACAGCTGGATTCTCACCTGAGCGGTGTGTGAACTGAACGGACGCGTATTTCCATGGCTGCCACCAACCTTCAAATTGCGGGCCTGTGCAAGCACTACGGTGATTTCGTGGCGCTTGCGCCGACCGATCTCGACGTCGCACAAGGCGAGTTTCTGACCTTGCTCGGGCCGAGCGGATCCGGCAAGACGACGCTGCTCAGCCTGATTGCCGGGCTGGCCCAACCCGATGGCGGCCAGATCCGCATCAATGGCGTGGACGTGACGCACGGCGCGCCGTACGAGCGGGACATCGGGATGGTGTTCCAGAACTACGCACTGTTTCCGCACATGACGGTTGCCGAGAACATCGCCTTCCCGCTGCAGATGCGCAAGGTGGATGCGGCGTCGGCACGCAAGCGGGTGATGGAAGCCTTGGAGATGGTCCACCTGCCGCACGTAGCCGGGCGCTATCCCAAGGAGTTGTCAGGCGGGCAACAGCAGCGCATCGCGCTGGCGCGCTGCATGGTCTACCGCCCGTCGATCATCCTGATGGACGAGCCGCTCGGTGCGCTCGACAAGAAGCTGCGTGACCACATGCAGCTCGAGATCAAGCGGATCCATCGCGACCTCGGCACGACGATCATCTATGTGACGCACGATCAGGAAGAAGCGATGACGATGTCCGATCGCATCTGCCTGATGAACGCCGGGGCCATTGCACAGCTGGGTACGCCGGCCGACCTCTATTTCCGGCCGAAGAATGTATTTGTCGCCGACTTCCTCGGGGAATCCAACCTGCTGAACGCCACGGTAACGGAGCGTACCGGCGATCAGGTGCAAGTGACCATGCGCGGTGTCGATGCGGGCCGGGCCATGGTGTACGACCCGCATGTAAAGACCGGTGCGAACGTGCGGTTGATGCTGCGTCCACAGAACGTGCGGGTCGACAGCGAATTGCATGACGTGGCCGGCGCGCCTGCGGCAATCCCCGCGACGCTCACCGACATCATGGTCACGGGCGGCATGACGAAGCTGTACCTGCGCTCGAAGACGGCCGAAGCGGTGCCGCTCATTGCTGCGTACCCCACCAACCGGCTGGGTGCGCAGTACGAAATCGGCCAGACCTTGAAGCTGTCCTGGTCGCATTCGGACGCCGTTGCGATTGCGGAGTAGACGATGAACCTTGCTCCTCTCGCTGCGCCGGCCGAAGGGCGTCCGTTGCCGGCGGCGCAACGCCGTCGTCGCTGGCGACATGCCGGCCGGATCGCCGCCATGGCCGCGCCGGTTGTGATTCTGCTGGTCGTGCTGCTGGTCTACCCGGTCGGGCAGTTGTTGTCGCTGAGCATCCGCAACGACAGCGGCTTCACGCTCGCGGAGTATCGGCGCCTGTTTGCATCGCCAGTCTACGTCGACGTGTTGCTGGTGACGCTCAAGGTGTCGGTGCTGACGACGTTGTTTGCAGTGGTGATTGCGTATCCGGTCGCGCTGCTGATCTCCACGCTCACCCGCGGGCGCAAGAACAGGCTGCTGTATTGGGTGCTGTTGTCGTTCTGGACGAGCTTTCTGGTACGCACGTTCGCGTGGGTCGTGCTGCTGGGGCGCAACGGCGTGATCAACTGGGCGCTCATGCGTCTGGGCATCATCGATGAGCCGCTCAGCCTGCTGTACAACCTGCCCGCGGTACTGGTCGGCATGGTGCATGCGCTGATGCCGCTTGCGATCCTCACGATGCTGTCCGTGATGGAGAACATCGACCGGCGTCTGCCGAGCGCGGCATCCACGCTGGGCGCACGGCCCGGCACGGTGTTCTGGCGCGTCTATTTTCCGCTGTCCTTGCCCGGGGTGGCATCGGCCGCGCTGATGGTCTTCGTCACGGCCATCGGCTTCTTCATCACCCCGACGCTGCTGGGCGGGCGTCATGAAACGATGATCACGCAACTGATCATCGACCAAGTGCTGCAGGCGCTCAACTGGGGATTTGCGGGGGCGATCTCGGTCCTGTTGCTCGTTGTCGTGCTGCTGGTGTTTGTCGTCTACGACCGCATGGTGGGGTTGTCGACGATGGCCGGCGGCAGTACCGGTGGAAATGCGGGCCGTAGCGACCGGCGCTGGAGCCGCAAGATTGGCGACCTGACGCTCACCTGCCTTGGCAATGCGACTGACCTGTTGCTGCGTGCTCTGCCGAAATCGCGCAAGCGCGCCGCAGAGGGCAGCAGCCTGTCCCTGCGCGTGGTGGTCACGCTGGTACTCGTCTTCCTCAGTGCACCCGCCTTCCTGATGATTCCGTTGTCGTTCGATTCGGCTTCGGGGCTTGCATGGCCGCCGCACGGCGTGTCGTTGCAGTGGTATCAGCAGGTGATCGATTCGCCACTGTGGATGCAGGCGATTACCCGATCGATGGTGGTGGGCATTGGCACAGGCGTCCTGTCCATGGCGATCGGCACCCCGGTGGCCTTCCTGCTGGTGCGCGGCGGATTGCGCTGGAACGCGGCCATGCTGGCGTTCGTTCTGGCGCCCATCGTGGTGCCGCGCATGATCCTTGCCGTCGGGGTCTTCTATTTCTTCGCAAAGATTGGGTTGGTTGGGTCCTCGCTTGGCTTGACGCTCGGGCACACCGTGGTTGCGGTGCCCTATGTCGTCATCACGATGATGGCCGTCTTGCGCAACTACGACGTGAGGCTCGACCTCGCCGCGCAGAGCATGGGCGCACGGCAGTTCACGACGCTGCGGCGTGTCACGTTCCCGATCCTGAGTGCAGGCTTGCTGTCGTCGTTCCTGTTTGCGTTCGCCACGTCGTTTGATGAACTGACGATCGCGCTTTTTTCGTCGGGCGGCCTGAGCACGACGCTGCCAAAGCAGTTCTGGGACGAAACCACCATGCAGATCTCGCCCGTCATTGCTGCGGTCTCGACCGGCCTGTTCGTCTTCATCTCGATCCTGATTTCGGTTGCGGACCGCTTGCGTCGACGCAGCCTGGCTTCTTGAAACATCCAACCGACAGATTCGCCATCCGTATGCTGACATCTCAGAAACTGCGCGGCATCTTGCCCGCCATTCCCACGCCGGTGAACTCCGACGACACGATCAATGTCGAGGCCGCACGCGACTTGATGCGCTACCTGCTCAAGCAGGGCGTCGATGGCGTGGTGCCGCTTGGTGGCACGGGTGAGTACGGTGCGCTGTCGCGCGCGGAGCGCGTTCGCATGGCGGAGGTCACGGTCCAAGAGGCCGCGGGTCGGATTCCGGTCATTGCCGGCGTGCTCGACCCCGGCTACCACGACGCCATGCAGGCGGCCAAGGATTTCGCGGCGGCCGGCGCGGATGGCCTGCTGGTGCTGACGCCGTACTACACGAACCCGACCCAGACCGGCATTCGAGACTATTACCTGCGCTATGCGGATGAGTCGCCGCTGCCAATCCTGATCTACGAGATTCCGTATCGCACACGGATCTCCATCGCGCCCGAAATTCTCCATGAGCTGTCGCGCCACGAACGCATCATCGGGATGAAGGCGTGCAACACGGACATGTGGCATTTCCTGCGTACGGTGGCCGGTGTCGATGATTCGTTTGCGGTGTTGAGCGGCGAAGACACCTTGTTCCCCGTACATCTCGCGGCGGGTGCCCGTGGCGGCATTGTCGTAACCGCGACATTGTTGCCGACCGCGTGGCGAACGCTTTATCAACTGGCGGTAGAGGGCAGGGTGCAGGAAGCGCTCGCGCTTCACCGGCAACTGATCCCGCTCATGAACCTGGCCTTTGCCGAGACGAACCCCGGGCCGATGAAATCCGTGATGGACCTGATTGGGGTCAATGCGCCGGAGATGCTGGCGCCTCTGGTTCAGCCGGATCCGGCGCTGGCGCAGCGTCTGCGCGGCGAGCTGGAGCGACTGCTCGCCGTGTTCGAGAAAAGCGCGTAACGCTTACCGTCGGAAGGTCGACAGACGCGACTTCGAAATCGAAGTCGCGGCAACCTGCACGTGCTTGGCCAGTTCGGCTTCAACGCGCTCCAGCGACCACCGGGTCGTCGGCACAGAGATGTTGATCGCAGCGACAGCCGTGCCGCCGTGGTCGGTGATCGGTGCCGCAATCGAAATATCGCCCAGCACCGTCTCGTTCTCGACCATGGCATAGCCCCGGCGCGCGGCAACGCGGATGCGCTCCAGCAGCTTCTTGGGGTTGATTTCGGTGAAGTGCGTCATCGGGTCGAGCGGCGTTTGCGCCAGGATCTCCTTGACGCGCTCTTCCGGTAGGCGCGACAGGATCGCAATGCCGGATGCCGTGAACATGGCGGGCAGGCGCGCACCGACCACGATGTCGATGTTGACGAGATGGCGCCCGGGGAAGCGGGCGACGAACACGATCTCATGACCATCCAGTTCCTGGAGGTTGGTGGTCTCGCCAAGCTGGCGGCTGATATCGAGCAGGTAGGGCGAGGCCTTGTCGATCAGTTCGTTGGCGCGGATGTAGTTGTAGGAAAACTGCAGGACCTTGGAGGTGAGGCCATAGTTGCGTGTCTCTGGTACTCGATACAGGTAGCCCAGTGCCTCCAGCGTATAGACGACGCGCTGCGTTGCACTGCGATCGAGACCGGCAGCGCGCGCGATGTCGACCATGGCCATGTGCCGGCTCGGGCCATCGAATGCATGGAGTACCCGGAACGTTTTTTCCGTGGAGCCAATGAAGAGTGGTGAGCGCTCCGACTCGGGCGAGTGGCCGGCCTTCGGAGGGGAAACGCTGGGCTTGGGCATATTTTTTTATCGCTAAATGATCATGTTAATTGTATTGCAATTAACATGATCGCGCGTAAGTTTGCGAGGTCATATGTTGTCCTGCGTGGAGGATTACAGGGTGGCGGCAAGGCGTCGTTTGCCGCGCATCGCTTTTGACTATCTGGAGGGCGGCGCGGAGGACGGCGACGCATTGCGGCGCAATCGGGATGCGTATTCCCGCCTGCTGTTTCGACCAAGGGTGCTGAACGACGTATCGCGTTGCTCGACCGCGACGTCGGTTTGGGGGCGCGAGATGGCCGCGCCCATGATTGTTGGCCCAACCGGATTGAATGGCCTGTTTTGGCCACAGGCCGATGAATTGATCGCGCGTGCGGCAGCAGAGGCTGGCTTGCCGTTTGTACTATCCACGGCGTCGACGTCGTTGCTGGAAGACGCGCGTGCCGCGGCGCCAGACGGAGATCTCTGGTTGCAGTTGTATGTGCAGCAGGACCGCCGCATCGCGGAAGACATGATGCGCAGGGCGCGCACGGCCGGTTACTCCACGCTCGTGCTGACGGTCGACACGCCCGTCCACGGCAATCGCGACCACGACATCCGCAACGGATTCAAACTCCCGCTGCGGATGTCGCGTCGGCTGCTTGCGGATTGTCTGCGCCATCCGCACTGGACTTACCAGGTGTTGCGATTCGGTGCGCCCGAACTGAAGAACATCGCAAAAAGCGTTGGCGAAAAGGCCGACCTGAATCGCCATGCTGCCTTGTTGAGTCGCCAGATGGACCTCACGCTGGCCTGGCGGGATATCGCATGGCTGCGCGAGCATTGGCATGGGCAGTTGATCGTCAAAGGCATTCAATCCGTCGACGATGCGATGCTCGCCGCGCAAAGTGGCGTGGATGGGGTCGTGCTGTCGAATCACGGTGGCCGGCAACTGGCAAGCACATTGGCTTCGCTGGAACTGTTGCCGGCGGTTTGCGCAGCGGTTGCCGGCAAGCTGAAGGTGTTTATCGATGGCGGTGTTCGTCGCGGAAGCGACGTGGTGAAGGCGGTCGCTTTAGGGGCGACGGGGACGTTGCTCGGCAGGGCGCCCCTGTATGGGGTGGCCGCGAGCGGCCAATCCGGCGCCAGCGACGTGCTTCGGATACTGCAAGCGGAAATGCGCACGACGATGCAGCTTCTTGGGTGCGCCGAGGTCGGGAAGCTGGAAGCTGCCCACGTCGTTTCAGCGCAGCATCTTCTCGCGCCATCGGCGGTCAACTCGCGTGTGGCCTAGTACTCGACATCAGGACTGCTTATGAAGATTGCCTTTGTTGGCGCGGGAAACATGGCTGCTGCTCTGATCGGTGGAGTGATCGGGCAGGGCATCGATCCACGCCACGTTCTTGCCGTGGACCCCAACGATGCCGCGCGAGAACGCTGTGTGACGGCATTTGGCATCGATGCTTGCGACGGGGTTGATGCTCGCATCGCAACGTACGACGTGATCGTTCTGGCTGTGAAGCCGCAGATGTTGAAAGACGTGTGCCATCGCCTAGCCTCGGAGCTCAGGAGCCAACTGATCATTAGCGTAGCCGCGGGCGTTCGCTTGACCGATCTCTGTCAATGGCTTGGGGGATACACGCAAATCGTGCGGGCGATGCCCAATACTCCCGCGCTAATCGGCAAGGGCGCGACAGGTGCATTCGCCTCGGCCGAGATGGGTGAGAAAGAACGCTCCACGGCGTCAAAGCTGCTGGAATCCGTCGGGACGGTCGTCTGGTTTGATGATGAGGCGATGCTGAATGCTGTCACCGCGATATCGGGCAGCGGTCCGGCATACGTTTTCTATTTCATCGAATGCCTGCAAGAGGCAGCCCAGGCGCTGGGCCTCTCCGAGGCACAAGGACAGGCACTCGCGATTGCGACATTTTCTGGTGCCGCTGAACTCGCTGCCGCATCGTCTGAGTCTGTCGCGGTATTGAGGGACCGTGTCACCTCGAAGGGTGGCACAACAGCAGCGGCCTTGTCTTCGTTCGAAGCGTCGGGCGTCAGGGCGGCGATCATTCGCGGGGCGTTAGCCGCGAATCAGCGCTCAATCGAGCTTGGCGACGAACTGGGCGTGGGCAGTGCGCGGAAGTAAATATGCTAGCAAAGAGCTCTCCGCAAACGGCGCCACGAAACCACTCGGGCCGAAATGCGCTGACTTTCTTTGTAGAGCAACTGCGGCCGCCGCCGTGTCGGGACGGCCATATGGAAGTGAACCTGTGCGCAAAATCAAGGCGCACTTGAGGCGCTAGGAAAAATCAGCCCAAAACGAAAGGCTTGCTGGTAGCTACCGCAACATCGCTCCATGTGCGTCTTGACGGGGCTGACGACGCGTCGTCAAAGAAAGCGGCATTGGATGACCACGGGCGTCGCTCTCCCGAAAGCGTTTCTAATGTCGTTGTTTCAGAGGGTTATAGGTTTTCGGCCAAGACTTAGGTCTGAGCCAACGTACCTGATTGTCCAACAACGGGCGGCTGTACTCCCCTTGACCCGTCTGCTATTGGGCCGGGAGCTTTATTGATTTCTTCAAGCACATATGGCGTCCAGGACTACGATCTGTGCTCTTGCAGCAGAGTGGCCGCTTCAACTCGCAGGGCTAGGGCGAGCCGCTCGATGTTGTATATCGTCACATTTTTCTCTGCGCGTTCGAGCATACCTACGTAGGTTCGATGGACGCCGGCGGTTTCGGCGAGCTCCTCTTGGGACAGTCCGAGCTCAAGCCGCCGCCGTCGAACGTTGGCGGCAAATATAGCGACGAGGCGGCATTCCTGAGGAGCGACGGGCATCTCGCAAATGTCCGTCGTTGCAGACTATGATTCTACATACTATGATTGGCAAATTGATCCGATAGAGGCGAGTGTTCGGCCACATGTTGCTTACGGAATATGGTTTTGAAGAGCATTCTCCGGGTCGGAAGCGTTCTGTACAACGATTCCAGGCATGGCGCTACGTAGGGATTTCGACCGAGTCCACCTGTTTTCTCGTCGATCGCGGCACTGACTTTTTAGGTACCGAAATCAAGATGCGGATGCAATTGTGCGCGTCCGCAACCGAGTTGCTCGAGGTATTGGATCGGCTGGGCAGCGCCGGGCATCGTGTGTACTGGTTAAATTGCACAGATGAGCTGGGCCAGAACTGCCAGCTTCCGTCGGTCGTCGCGCTTTTTCGCTACACGGTCGGTGGGGCAACATGGTTCGCTTTCATGTCCCAAGATGGAACAACGCACCTTTGCGGCATTGAACAACCCGAACCGGATGACTCTGGTTGGGTCATGGTGTGGGCAGCATGGTAGGCGGACCGTCTAAGGTAGTGTTCGTCGTTTGCGCAGCGAACTGGTCCTACTAAGGAGTGCGCCCCCGACGGGGAAGTTGCGCTTGAGTACGTATCTGGATCGTACGCTGCAGCGGATTTGGCGTTATCTCTGGACAGTCAGCTTGTAATCGGAGGTCGCCATGACGAGTAAGCAAGTAGTAATCAATCGCGAGGCCACGGCTCGCAGACTGTGCCAATTTGAAGAGTCTGTTCAACTGTTAGCCTCGCGCCTAGGCGCTCCTCGAGTGGACACCGTTGGCACACCGATATCAACGTTCCGAACACGTTATTCATCTGTGCTCCAGCGAGTCCGGACAGGGTCGATCGAGGTGATAACGCAGAATGGTGAGCCATTTGTCATTCTGGGGGTGAGCCAGCTCATCGCAATGTGCGCTCGTATCGGTTTGCCCAGAACGGCTGCGGAGATCCTGGCGGGGCTACCTTCAGTGTCGGCGTCTCCTCGCGTGCCTCGCCATACCTCGGCTCCTCTCTCCAAATCCCATCACCGCGTTGTGCCAGAGGAATAGACGTCCACGTCGCCGGAGTCGCTCATCCGATTGATGGCGCCGAGACATACGCAGGAGAGCGCTTCATGCAGGCGGATTTGGAGATCCTACGCAATTTGGACATTGCGCGATTGAGCTCTGACAAGACCCATTATGTCCGCCTGTGCGATATTCCTCAGCCATTTCGTGCGGAATTCCGCGCGTGGATGCGCTTAGGGCAGTGCCCTGTAATTGAGGGTGAGGATTGGCGCGGTTGCATGTACCAGTATGACTTCGAGGGCTACCGCCGAGAGCGACTAGCGGGAATCTACCGTAAGTGGCAAGGCCGGGCACCGTGGGAGTTGTCGCACTTCCAACCGCCAGAGATCGACGATCGAATATAAGCGATGACGTGACCGGTTGTTTCGAACCCAGGTTGAAAGAGAGAATTCAATCCCGGCAAGGAGCAATCGAACATGCCTCGCAAGAGTTTTACCCCCGAACAAATCATCGCCAAGCTGCGCCTCATCGAAGTGGCGAATCAGCGCATGCTCCAGCGCGCTCGACGCCGTGCTGGCGCGGCCGCTGCGCGACAGATGCCAACCCAGCAACTCCCGCGTGTGGCAGTCGATCACCAGCGCCAGAGTCGCCCAACCGTCGCGACCGGCCCAGACGCGGCACATGTCAGTCGACCAGCGCTCATTCGGTGCGGTGGCCACTGATGGCAGAGCTTGAACTCGCGGGCGGAAGCCAATCGGGCGTCTGCGAACCTGCCACCCCATAAGCTGAAAGATGCGCTGTACCGTGTTCTTGTTGAACCCCAGCAGATGCGCCACCGTGCGGTACCCGAACGATGGCGACTCCTCAATCATCGCCTTGATCGGCTCTGCGAACCGGGCTTGAACCTTCGGCTCCGACTTCACCGGCCGGTAATACACGGTGCGCCGTGGCACTTCGAACCAACGGCACAGCTTCGAGATCGAGACGGTGATGCCGTCGGCCTGCAGTCCCTGGCGGATCATCTCGATCACTTGTCGTCCTCGCCCAGCAGGGACTGCAATTTTTTTCTGGCGCGCAGCTCCAGCATGGCTTCGCCGTACGCTTCCTGCAGGTCCTTGATCTGCCGCTCGTACTGCTCCTTCAGGTCCAGCGGGTTGGCTCGCAGTGCGTTCTCCATGCCGCGCTTGGCGTCGTCCACCCAGCCCTCAACCTCGGAGGGCGACAGATCGTAGGCTCGGCTGGCCTGCGCTACTGTCGAGATTCACTCAACTCTGAACCGGTAGGTCGCGATTTATGAGCCTTCGCGGCGGAGTTGCTCGGTCAACTCTGAACTCTTGGTTCACTTAACTTTGAACTATCCGCGTTTTGGTTCACGTAACTCTGAACTTTCGCGGGTGCCCGGCACGCTATTACTCATAGGGCATCTTACGGGGCTGCTTTGACCCGTAGTCCACCAACGACAGGGGGGCTCCGTCTCTTACCGGCGGGGTTGACCTAGCCCGCACAAGTCTCTATATTCAAGTGAATGTTACGATAACAATAACAAACAACATGCTGTGTATTGCGTGCGCGTAGCGCATGAACTGGAGATTCTGATGAGTGACGTGTACGTGTTGGCGGCGGTTCGTACGGCCATTGGTGACTACGGTGGCAGTCTGAAGGACCAACCACCATCGCACCTTGCTGCTAGCGTGATCAAAGCGGCGGTGGAGCGGTCTGGCGTTGCTGCCGAGCAGGTTGGCCATGTGGTATTGGGTAACGTGATCCACACTGAGCCGCGCGACATGTACCTCTCACGCGTCGCAGCACTCGAAGCGGGCCTCGGCCAACATACGGCTGCGCTGACGCTGAACCGCCTGTGCGGCAGCGGGCTGCAGGCGGTGCTGACAGCATCTGAGTATGTTGCGCGCGGAGACGTTGATGTCTCCGTGGGAGGCGGTGCCGAGTCGATGAGCCGCGCGCTCTTTTCCTCCCCATCGGTGCGTTGGGGACAGCGGATGGGCGATGCCGCCTTGCTGGACATGATGGTCGGCGCGTTGACCGACCCGTTCGGAAATGGACACATGGGGATCACCGCAGAGAACGTTGCCGAGCGGTACCAGATCTCTCGTGCGCAGCAAGACGAATTCGCAGCAGAGAGCCATCGCAAGGCCGCCCATGCGGCGCAGGAAGGGCGTTTCTCTGGTCAGATCCTGCCGGTGGAAATCAAGGTGGGTCGCGAGCGCCGCGAGTTCGCGATCGACGAGCATGTGCGTGCCGACGTGAATGCCGAAGGGCTGGCGCAACTGCGCCCGGCATTCAAGAGAGAGCAAGGCAGCGTCACGGCGGGGAATTCCTCCTCGATCAATGACGGGGCTGCTGCGATCGTGCTGGCGAATGAACAGGTTGCCAAGTCATCGAACGCCGGGCCGTTGGGGCGTCTCGTTGCGTATGCCAACGTCGGTGTCGATCCAGCTGTCATGGGAATTGGGCCGATATCAGCAGTCCAGAAGGCGCTGAAGCGCGCAGGCTTGAGCGCACATGACATCGACGTCATCGAAAGTAATGAGGCGTTCGCCGCGCAAGCGTGCGCTGTGACAAAGGAACTCGGCCTAGACCCCGAACGCGTGAACCCGAACGGCGGTGCAATCGCACTGGGACACCCGATCGGCGCGACCGGCGCGATCTTGGTCACAAAGCTGCTGCATGAACTTCAGCGCATCAAAGGCAAGTACGGCCTAGTGACGATGTGTATTGGTGGCGGTCAGGGCATCGCCGCCATTTTCGAAGCCTGTTGAGAGCTTGCAATCCCCCGCATAGAGGAAACGAATCATGGCAGCAAAACGCGTGCTTATTGTCCACGCCCACCCCGAGCCCCGCTCATTCACTGCGTCGATGAAGGCTGAAGCGGAGCAGCAGTTCAGGGCGCTGGGCTACGAGGTCAGGGTGTCGGATCTATACGCACAGGGGTTCAACCCCGTGGCAAGCGCGGCGGACTTTCCCGACCGCGAAGAAGATTACCTCGTGTATGCAAAGGAGCAGCGCGTGGCCTACGCCAACGGCACGCTGCCCGACGACATTCGTCGGGAGGTCGAGAACGTTCAGTGGGCCGATCTGCTGGTGCTGAACTTCCCGATCTTCTGGTTCTCGGTGCCGGCGATCCTCAAAGGGTGGATCGACCGCGTCTTCCTTTCGGGGCCGTTTTACGGCGGCATGCGTTTCTACGACAGGGGCGGATTGCGTGGCAAGAAGGCCTGGGTGACCACAACGCTGGGTGGCCGTCCTCACATGTTTGGTGAAGACGCGGTGCATGGGCGTATTGATCTGCTGTTGTCGCATCTGCTGCGCGCCACCTTGGGCTACGTTGGCTATGAGGTTTATGAGCCGTTCTTCGGCTATCACGTTCCGTACATCACGCCCGAGCAACGCACGGAAGTGATGGAGGAATTCAAGTCAGCCATTGCCGGGCTGGATGACCGGGCCACGCTCGCGATGCCGTCGCTCGACAGTTTCGATGAGCTTCTCTACCCGAAGCCGGCCGCGCTGGCCGGTGCGTGACAGACGAGACGTCCGCTGGTTCACATGCTCGAAGTCATCCAAGCCGAAGCGTCGGAACACATTGTTGTCACGGCTGACGCCCAGATCCTGAATATCGTCATCAATCGTCCGGCACGCAAGAACGCGATGACTGGCGAGATGTACGCGTCGTTTGCTGCCGCACTTCGTGGCGCAGCGGTTCGTGACGATATCGACGTTGTCCTTGTGCACGGGCAACCTGGCACCTTCTGCGCCGGAAACGACATCACAGACTTTGTCGCCAAGCCTCCCGTTCATGCCGACGCGCCTGTATGGGAATTCTTCCGAGCGCTGATGGAATTGGACAAGCCTGTCGTGGCGGCCGTAGATGGCCCCGCCATCGGGATCGGCACAACGATGCTGCTGCATTGCGATCTGGTCTTTGCTTCCGACCGCTCGGTCTTCGCCCTGCCGTTCACCAGCCTCGGTTTGACCCCGGAGGGGGCATCGACTGTGTTGCTGCCTCTGCTGGCCGGACGGCAGCGAGCGGCCGAGATGCTTCTTTTGGGAACGAGAGTGACCGCAGAACAGGCTTGCGGCCTGGGACTCGTTAATCAGGTTGTCCCGGCAGAAGAGCTGCTCGGTGCCGCGCAGTCATGCGCGCAAAAGCTGGCGTCGCTCCCGCCTGGCATTGTTCGAGCGACGAAGCGATTGATGTCCGACGGGTTATCCCGGGTTGTCTCGCATCAGTTTGCCGCTGAGCAGGACGCATTCAGGCATGCCGTCGTAGGACCAGCGGCCGCGCAGGCGTTCGCCAAGTTCCTCGGAAAGGCTGCGAGGCCCTGACGGCAAATCGGCAGGATGACGTGCATTACACTGGTGAATGCGCTTTGGCCCCGCATCTGCATGGTGCTGGACGAAGCGGCTTCAAAGACAAGGGACATCAGTGAAATCCACCAAGTTCGTTACCGCCTGCTACATCATGTCGTTCGTTGGTGCACACCAACCGCGCATGCTCGCGACCGCCACCATTGCAAAATGGGTGGATACCCATGCGGCCCGAGCACGACAGATTGTTGCGCAGCTCGTCAAGGCTGGCTTGCTGGATGCAACGCGCGGCGGTGCCGGTGGCGTCAAGCTGGCACGCAAAGCGAGTGATATTACGCTCCTGGACATCTACGATGCCGTGGGTGAAACGGATCTGCCTTTCTTCTCTGTCGATAACCCGTTTTCCAAATGGGCCGACCACTGCAGCGTGCATGATGTCCTGACTGGCCTCCGACAAAGCATCGAGACGCAGGCAAGGCAGAAGCTGCGGACAGTCAAGCTTTCGGAGGTCTTCGTTCCCTGGGACGAAGAGACCATGGCGCGCGCCGAAGCAAAGCAGCAACGGGCCAGAGGGAAGGCGAAGCAACCTGCTTGAGTCGTACTGTCACGAAAGGGAGTGCTGTTGCATAGCGCTCTCGTTCGCTCGGCGCCTGAGCGCGGACCAGGTGGCGATCAGAGACGCCAGTGCAAAGCAGCTCGAGCTTGCTACCGCAGCAATGAAACCGTATCGCGCGGCAACCGCCCCGGCCCCGAGGGGTGCGAGTGCCAGGCCCAACCCTTGCGCAGCCGGAGTCATGCTGACCGCCCGCCCAGTCGGGTCCCACCGTCCAAGCAACGCCATCTGAACGATCATCAGAAGGTTCCAAAGGACGACGAACAGGCACAGATCGATCAGATAACCCAGCCGACCGCTAGCGCCCAATAGCAAGCCAACCGGTACCAGGGCGACCAGTACTGAACCGAGAAGAAGGACGGCACGCTCTCCGAACCTGCGACAGAACCAGGGCGCGGAAACGGAACCGGCCAATGCGGCGACATTCGAGGCTGCAAGCCATCCACCAACCTCGTCTGGTGACATTCCGGCCTGTGCGCCCGCACGCTCGATGAAGGCCCAATAGGCGCCGATCGAGCAAAAGAACAGAAAGACGGCGCCCACCATGACCCAGATCACCGGTGAAATGCGGCCTTGTGTCGATGCACTACCGTCTTCCAGAAGCGCCGGCATGGTTGTGGGAGCCAAGAACATCAACGCCAGCACACAAAGGAGCACCAACGCTCCGTAAATGCCTCCCATGCCGAGCACGTTGGCGATCGGCCCGAACGTGAACAACTCGATCGCGCTCAACGCAATCTGGCAACTCACCAACCAGGAGAACGATCGTTCCGGGTTCGATGCGCGGGAGAGCACAGCGATGGACGCGGGCAACACCACGCCCGAAGCAAGGCTGGCTCCGACCCGTAGCAGGATGAATGCCGGATAGCTCCAGGCGGTTGCACTGAGAAGCTGCAACACGAGCAGGCACTGCAGTCCAACCACCATCAATTGCTTCGGTTTGAATCGGCGGATGAACCAGGATCCGAACGTCGCCGTGAGGGCGACACCGAGTGTCTCGGCAGACGCCACTTCACCTAACTGATCGGGTGTCAGTCCACGCAACTGGGCGAGTTGTCCAATCACGACAGGTAGCCCGAGAAACACTGCGCTGCTAGCGCATGCCGCGATGATCGCAGCGACCTGCGTGCTTCGGCCAGCCTGTCTGGCGGATGTGCCTTCCTGCGTTTCGACGTCATTCATTTCGTTGATCATCGGTCACTGAATTAGGAAACTGCGTGCGGTGACATGACGCGCAGAACTAACCGTCCACGAGCCCCGATAGCGGGCGGTAGCGCTCCAGCATGTGGATCAGGCGATTCGGATCGATGGCCCGCAGCGTGAGACCCTCCGGTTTGATGCAGGACATGGCCTGTGCCGCCAACATGGCATTGATGACGGCCTCTTCGGTGGCGTGCGCAGCCGCTCGACTGATTTCGTCAACGAGGTTGTCCTCGAGGTAACTGACGGTCTTGACGTGACTGCCGTGAACCAGTTCCGCCGGGTTCCAGAGCCGGCTGTCATGGGTGGTGAAGGCCAGCATGATGTCGCCGGAGTTCACGCCGCCTGTCGTGCCCGTTCGCCCGATGCCCAACGCGCCCCGCTTGGCCAGGCGCTGCAGTTGCACCGGGTGCAGCGGTGCATCAGTGGCGATGATGACGATGACCGAGCCGGTTTCCGTCTGACCTGCCTGGGTCAGGATGGCGTCTTCAGGCCAGAAGCGCCCGACCGGCACGCCCAGCACCGAGAGCTCCTCCCGTATTCCGAAGTTGGCTTGCACGAGCACGCCAACGTTGTATGCCTGCGTGTCTACGACAACACGGCGGGAAGATGTTCCCGTGCCTCCCTTGAATTCGTAGCACTGCATGCCTGTTCCGCCGCCGACATTGCCTTCTGCAACGGCACCGCCTTTGGCGGAGTCCAGCGCAGCCAGGACGTCTGCCTCGGTGATGTGCTGTGCGGTGATGTCGTTGGTCAGCCCGTCGTAGGTTTCTGCCACGACCGGGAGGTACCAATGGTGGTGCTCTCGCATGTTGGGGACATTTCGGATCATCCACCGCGTGACGCCATGGTGGACCATTCCAACGCTGTGCGAATTCGTGAGCGCGATCGGGCCGGCGAAATAGCCCGCGTCATGAATCCAATGGCTGCCGGTCATCTCGCCATTGCCGTTCAATGAAAATTGCCCGGCCCAGACGCTGCGATCCGGATGTGCGCGCCCGCACGGAAAGATGGTGGTGACACCTGTTCGAGCGGGACCTGTCCCATGTTCGGCGTGAGGGGGCTCGTCAATGCGCGTGAAATAGCCCACCTCGACACCGGAAACATCGGTGATGGCATTGTTGGGCCCGGTTTGTCCGACAAAGGGCAGACCAAGCTGACGGCCGCGTAGTTTGGCGGGCGGGATCAAAGACATCGGGGGCTCCAGATTCAAGAAGGGCGGGCAATTCAAACGTCGAGGCTGGAATCAGCTGAGGGCCTTGAGCACTCGCACCATCCCTTCGAACACCTTGCCGTAGGGCGGATACAGCAAGCCGATGCCATTCAGCCGCGCTTGCAGGAAGACCGGCTTTTCCTTGCTGAAGGTCCGGAACCCCCATTCACCGTGATACGCGCCCATGCCGCTGGCACCCACACCGCCAAAGGGCTGTGACTCCTGGCCGAAGTGCCAGATGCAATCGTTGATGGTCACGCCGCCAGAGACGGTGCGATCGAGCACGCGATCGCGGTGATCCGTATCGGCGCCGTACCAGTACAGCGCGAGCGGCCGGTCGCGTTCGTTGACGAAGGCGATGGCCTCGTCGACATCACCGCTGTAGGTGACGATGGGCAGCACCGGGCCGAAGATTTCTTCCTGCATGACACGCATGTCGGGCCGCACGTCCAGCAGCAGCGTGGGCGGAAACTTGCGCGCGTGCCCATGTGCTGCGTCACCGGACGGGACGGAAAAAGTCGGCCGATGCGCTTTTGCCCCTTGCGCGAGCGCTTCGTCTACGAGTGCGTGCAGCCGGTTGAAATGGCGCTCGGAAATGATCGCGGAGTAGTCCGGGTTCGCTGCCGAATCGCCGTACATCCGGTGCGCAGCCCGCGAGAGCTCACCGACGAAAGCATCGCGCTGCGCATGCGGCACCAAGACATAGTCGGGTGCGATACAGGTCTGGCCGGCGTTCAACAGCTTGCCAAACGCGATGCTGCGCGCCGCCGCGGTGAGGTTGGCGCTCGGGTCGATGATCGCGGGGGATTTGCCGCCCAACTCCAGCGTGACAGGTGTCAGGTTATGTGCCGCTGCCACGGCCACCTGCCGGCCTGCGGTGGTGGAGCCTGTGAACAGCAGATGATCGAATGGCAGACTGGAGAACGCCTGGCCGACCTCCAGTCCTCCGTTCACCACGGCGAGTTCATCCCTGGCGAAATGCATGGCGACGATCTGCTCCAGCAACGCTGAAAACCGCGGTGTGTATTCCGACGGCTTGATCATGACGCGGTTGCCCGCTGCGATGGCGGCAACGGCTGGCCCCATGGCGAGTTGATATGGATAGTTCCACGGCGAAAGGACGCCCACCACGCCAAGCGGTTGCCGCATGAGGCGATTGCTGGCGGGCAGGTATTGCAGGGCGGTTTCTGCACGGCGCGTCTTCATCCACTTGGGCAGATGGCGCACGGCGTGGCGAATGGCCGTGCCGATCATGAGGAGATCGGTCAATTGCGTTTCATGCGCGGACCGATGGCCGAAATCGGCCTGAATGGCTTGCACCAACTCTGCGCCATGCCGCTCCGTCACGATGGCCAGGCGCTGGAGCTGGTCTCGGCGCAGATCGAGATCCGGATTCGGGTCGGCAGCATGCGCGGCGCGCTGCGCGCGCAGGATGACTTCCAGCTCAGCTCGGGCAATCTGTATTGCATCGAGTGTTTCATTCATTTTCATGGACCATAGCTCCTTATCGTTGTCATGCAGAGCCCGGCGTTCAGCTCGCCAGGGTGATGCAGTCTTTGCACAGCTCACGCAGCTTGTTCTTCAGCACCTTGCCAGTAGCGCCGATCGGGATGTCGTCGAGGAACAGCACGTCGTCAGGCACCTGCCAGCGCGCCACGCGCCCGGCGTACAGCGCCAGCACGTCGTCGCGCGACATCTCCATGCCTGGCTTGCGCACGATCACGATGACCGGGCGTTCGTCCCACTTCGGGTGATGCACGCCAACGCAGGCGGCCATGGCCACAGCGGGGTGTCCCATCGCGATGTTCTCGATGTCGATCGAGCTGATCCATTCACCGCCCGACTTGATGACGTCTTTGCTGCGGTCGGTGATCTGCATCATTCCTGCAGCATCGATGGTGGCTACGTCGCCGGTGGCGAACCATCCGTCAGCCAGTGCGGAGGCGGGGGCGCCGTCGCCTGCTCTTTCAGTGCCCGGGTAGTACGCGCCGACCACCCAGGGGCCGCGCGCTTGCAGGTTGCCGAAGGTCTTGCCGTCCCACGGCAATTCGTTGCCGGCGTCGTCAACAATGCGCAGGTCGACGCCAAACGGCGGGCGGCCTTGCTTGAGCTGCAGGCGCCGTTGCGCTTCAGCGGGCAGTGCCATGTGGGCTGCGGTGAGCGTGGAGACCGCGCCGAGCGGCGAGGTTTCGGTCATGCCCCAGGCGTGGACTACTTCAACGCCAAGGTCATCTGCAAACTGCGCGTACATCGCGGGGGGACACGCAGAGCCGCCAATCACGGTGCGCCTTAGCGTGCTGAAGTGCTGGCCGCTTTGCTGCAGATGCCCCAGCAGCATCTGCCAGACCGACGGCACACCCGCCGCCATCGTGACGCCCTCGGCTTCGATCAGCGCATGGACGGAGGGCCCATCCAGCGCGGCTCCAGGCAGCACGAGCTTGAAGCCGACCGCCGCAGCCGCGTAGATGAGGCCCCAGGCGTTGACGTGGAACATCGGTACGGCGGGCAGCACCACGTCACGCGCCGACAGGCACAGTGCATCGGGCAGCGAAACGCCCCAGGCGTGTAGCACCGTCGAGCGATGGCTATACAGCACGCCTTTGGGGTCGCCCGTTGTGCCGCTCGTATAGCAGAGCGTGGAGGCGGTGTTCTCGTCGAACACGGGCCACACGTAGTCGTCATCCTGGCAGCCGATCCAGCTTTCATAGCTGATCAGGCCAGGGATGTCGTCATCGGTAGGAAGGTGTTCGTCGCCGCATAGCGCGACCCATTGCCGGACGCTGGGGCACAGTGCATGCAGTTGCCGTACGAGCGGCAGAAAGGTCAGGTCGAAGCAGAGCACCTGATCCTGCGCATGCTCGATGATCCACCGGATCTGTTCGAGGCCGAGGCGTGGGTTGATGGTGTGCAGCACGCGTCCGGAGCCTGACACCCCGTAGTACAGCTCGAAATGCCGGTAGCCATTCCAGGCCAGCGTGGCAACGCGTTCGCCGAAGCCGATGGCATTTGCTTCAAGGGCGCGCGCCACTTGACGAGCGCGGTTGGCCGCCGCGCCAAAGGTGTAGCGGTGGATGTCGCCTTCCACGCGCCGGCTGACGATTTCGACATCGCGATGGAAGCGCTCCGCAAAGCCCAACAGGCTTGAGATCAGCAAGGGCTGATCTTGCATCAGTCCGCGCATGGTGGTGCATCTCCTTGGTTTGACATGGTGTTTTCCAGGCCAAGGATAGGCACCGCGCCTGTGCAGGCGCTATCGAGAATGCGCAGGAATGACGTGCGCCGGGTGCGTAGGCGAAGCGGTGTTTTCGAGTGGGAAACGCTTGCGCAGTCTTATCTGGCGGCGATGCCGCGTCCGCGCTGTAGGGTATGGGAGGGGAGTTCCCCGAAGTGGTGCTTATAGTCGGTCGAGAACTGGCCGAAATGCCAGAAGCCCCATCGGACGGCAATGTCGTAGACGCCTTCGCTCTTATCGGCACCGGCCAGCATGTCGCGCCGGACCCCATTGAGCCGAATCGCGCGCATATAGGCCAGCGGCGTGATGCCCAGGACTTCCTGGAAGCAGTAGTTCAGCTTGCGCCGGCTCGCGCCGACATGCTTGCAGACATCCAGGATGGACAGTGGCTGTTCCAGGTGACTGAGCATCAAGTCGCGGGCGCGGTCGACCACGCGTTTGCGAAGCACGGCATTGCGCTCTTCAGCCGGCGAAGCCTTGGATAGCACTTCGACCAGTTGGATCATGAACTGGTCTGCGAGCAGGCGGCGCGCCGTTTCCGCCTCCAGGGTTTCCGGGGCTTTGCCGAGCGCGCCGTGGGCAAGCGCAAACAACTGGTGCAACGCCAGTTCAGAATCGCCCGGCAACTGTGTGATGGTGACCTTGCGGTGAAGATGCGGCGCCAGTTGGGCACCGGTGCGGCCCAATGCGTCTTCGACTGCATCTGCCTCTACGATCATGAACGCGTAGTCGCAGTCCGACGCGGTGCAGAACTCGACTTCCGCGCGGTCGGACACGGCAATGTGCCCCCCCGTCATGCAAGCGCCATTTCCCCACATGGGGCCGCTTTGGCTCCACGGCATCACCAGGCCGATCGTGTCCGGCGGCAGCGTGCCAGTCTGACGCGTGCTGTTGCTGAGCTGCTCGCGGAATATCGCCATCTGGGGCAGGTTGATCTCTGCCAGGTGACCGGCAAAGCTTCCCGCGCTCAGTTGATCGTAGCGCCACTGAAAGGCATTCAGGTGCAGGGCGAGCTCATCCACATCGCCGCTGCGCACCTCGTGCCACCACGCCCTGTCCATACCTTTCGAATTCCTTTGTTGAGCCGGATTTTTTTCATCTTACGAACCGCTTCATGGCTGGCGGCACTAGGGACAACCCGCGCACCCACGACTTCAACAACGGTATGCACGTCTCGTGCCAGGTGACATGCGCACTTTGCGCAATCTCGATAACGCCGCAGGCGCCAAATCCCTAGATTAGCCCCCATAGCCTCAGGTTCGCCTGTGTGTGACCGGCCAACAGGATAGGAGAGACGAGATTGGAGCCGACCAAGTTTTTCGCAAAGCGGAGATTTCTCAAGATAGCGCTGCTGGGCGTGGGCAGCACGGTGGTTGCCGCGGCAGGCGGCGTCGGCTATCTGACGCTGACCAACCGCTTTCGCAGCCGCTACGGGACACTGCTTGTGCTCGATGGGCATCTTGCAGACGTGGTTCACGCGCTTGCTGAAGCCTGCGTACCCACCGCCACCGGATTCCCGACCGTGGAACAGGCCGAAGTCGTGACGCGGATGGACGAGGAGCTGTATTTCGTCAGCGAGGGCATCAGTGGTGATCTGAAGGCTGCGCTGTATCTGCTCGAGATGCTGCCCATGACGTACGGCCACCTGTCGCGCTTGTCGCGCCTGTCCGTGGACGAGCGCCGCGAGCTGCTCACGCGGGCCAGCGGCACGAAGGATGACACCGTACGCGCCGTCATCGCCAATCTGTCCGGGTTGATGCGCTGGTACTACTTCGGCCATCCGTCCACCTGGAATGCCATCGGCTACGACGGCCCCTTCATGAACCTGCCCGAAAAGCGCAGCGAACAGCGTGTGCTGTACGCCCGGCTCGTCGGCAAATCGGCTGATTAAGTAGAGAAACATCATGACAGGCAAACCATTCGAGTACACCGACTACGCCACGCTGGACACGATCAACGCGGAGGTCTGCGTGATCGGCTCGGGCTGCGGCGGCGCCACGGTCGCCTACAAGCTGGCCGAGGCAGGCATCGACGTTGTCGTGCTGGAAAAGGGCGGCTATTACCCCGCCTCGACGTTCGACAACCGCGAATTGAACCAGGCCGGCAAGGTGGATGCCGAGCGCAACCTCACCAGCTCCACCGACGGCTCCACGTTCTTGACCTATGGCGAACTGGTGGGCGGCACGTCCGTGCACTACTGGGCCGACAGCTACCGCACGCCGGACGATCGGCTCGCGCTGTGGAGCGACAAATACGGCATGACAGGCCACGGCAAGAGCGAACTCGCACCGATCTTTGCAGACATCGAGCGGCGTCATCACATCCACGAAGTGGAGCCGATGTACTACAACAAGATGAACAAGCTCTTCCGCACCGCGGTCGAGCAGCTCGGTTGGCAAGGCGCGCCCATCCACCATGCGCGCCATGGCTGTGCTGGCTCCGGGCATTGCATGCAGGGCTGCGCGCTCAACGCCAAGCAGAGCCAACTGGTGACGAGCATTCCGTCGGCCATGGCATTGGGCGCACGCGTCTATGCCGATCTTCGCGCAGATCGCTTCACCTTCGATGGCAAGCATGCCACCCAACTGACGGCGAGCATCATCGACCGCCGCCGCAACCGGCCCGATGGCCGCAAGGTGACGATCAAGGCCAAGCACTTCGTCGTAGCCGCGGGCGGGTTCAATACGCCAGCATTCATGCTCGCGCAGCCGGGGCTGAAGGAGGCACTGCCTGGGCTGGGCAAGCACTTCGGCATGAACCCGGCGGTCTTCGCGCACGGCATGTACAAGGAGGAGATCATCCTCTGGCGCAGGGTCCCGGCGGCCTATGGTGTCGAGGAGTTCCGGCGTGCCCGCTACGATGCCAGCGGCAAATACGTGGAAGGCGGCTACCTGCTGGTGCCCGACCAGATTCAGCCGGCATTGATGGGCTACACCATCCCCGGCTTCGACGCCGGCGCCGCGGAGTGGATGGCCAAGCTGCCGAACGTGGGTGGTGCCATCGGCTGGCTTGACGACCACCCCAACGAGCTTGGCGAGATCCGGCTCGATTCGAAGGGGCAGCGTGAAGTCCATTATCCGTACGGGCCGACCACGCAGGCCATGCTGCGCGACCTGATGAAGAAGGCCACGATCGTCAATTTCAAGGCCGGTGCCACCAAGGTCATGCTCAGCGACCTGCGCCGCACGACGCTCACCTCGATCGATCAAATTGGCCTCATTGATTCGATCGAGATCAAGCCCGGAAATCTCTTCATTGCCGCCCCGCATCCATTCGGCGGATGCCGGATGGGCACTGACGCCCGGACCTCCGTGACGGACTCCACGCACCGCGTGCACGGCTTCGACAACCTGTTCGTGTCCGACCCCTCGGTGTTTCCGACGGGGCCGTCGGTGGACCCGAGCGTGACCATCATGGCGTTTAGCTATGTCGCCGCGGGGCATATTGCAGCCGCGCTTGGCAAGCAACTGACCCCGCTGACAGCGGCTTAATGGAGATGTTTTGAAATGAAATCTACGCGGTTTGTTTTGCCTTCTGTTGTGGTCTTGTTGGCGCTTTCCTCGCAGGCACAAGCCTTCCGGGATCAGGCGCAAGAGAAGGTGATCGAAAAGGCGTCATGGAGCAAACGCAAGGCGAACGTCCAGCCGACTGACGGTGCGCGTGCTGGCACGCCCGCCGAGCCGGTTCGGTCCGGGCATCCCTGAGCGCCTGGCTGTCTGTTCTGGCGGAATTGTCGGCAGCGGCACCAACCCCCAATGGTGAGTGCGCAGCATTTTCCTTGGGGGTTTTTTCATTCCTACGGGCCGTGGTTTTGAAGAGGCCCTGCAACGCCTTGGCTCGCTTCCGCCATTTCGCCCTGTTGCGATCCCGGCCAACGGCTTGATCGAATCCATCAAAACTCGCGACCAACGATATGCACTGCCTGCTGGCTTGAAGTGAGTCGGCGTTGATTGGTCGCGCCATGTCTTGATGGCTGCGTCTGTGTGACAGGTTTGCTCATTCTCGATAACGCCGAAATACCGCGCTTTCTACACTCGATTCAACGGCGCGAATGCGTGTGGCGGGCTGGTGGTGCTGGATGCCACGCCAACGGTGAATACCCAAAGGAGGAAGCTTCAAATGCTTAAGACCGAGCTGCGACAAGACAGATCGCCATTGATTGAAGACAGCGTTGGTAGGAGACCCATGATGAAGAAGTACGGAATTGGAACCGTGTCCGCCATTGCGGCGGCGGTGTGTCTTGCGATCGGAACCGCCGCCATGGCGGAAGACCTCACGCCCGAAGGCGGTGATCGCGCGGCGAGCAAGGATGGTGCAGTGCCTGCCTACGCCGGCAAGCAATCGCCCGAAGCTGGTTGGGAGTGGGGCAAGATTCGCGGGGATTTCTGGAAGCACAAGAATGAGAAGCCGCTGTATTCGATCGACGCATCGAACGTCGATAAATACGCTGCGCACCTCACGCCCGGGCAAATCCAGTTGGTCAAGCAGAAGAAGGGCTACCGCATGGACGTGTATCCGTCGCACCGCGAATGCCAGGTGCCGGACTTCGTGGCCCAGAACTCCAAGGCGAATGCCTCTGCAGCCAAGCTCGATTCGACCGGCGAGCAACTGCAGACTGCGGCCCTGCCGGGTGTCGCTTTTCCGCAGCCAAAGAACGGCGCGGAAGCCATCCTGAACTACATCTACCGTTACCGCGGTGAAGCCATGGAATGGCCGACCGGGATCACCAGCATTTCTCCTCGGCCGGGTAGCAATGAGGGGATCGATTCCATCGGCCCGCAGATCACCTATTTCCCGTGGGGCAAGCCCGGCAAGACGAGTCCGCAGGACGTTGACCAACTGAGTCTCGCCTTCTATTTCAAGATCGAATCTCCACCGGCGCTGGCGGGCCAAGCCTTTGTGCAGCGTCAGTTCTTCAACAAGCCGTCGGAGACGTTCTACTACTTCCCAGGCCAGCGCCGCGTGCGCCGCATGCCGGCCTACACGCACGATGCGCCGTTGATTGGTTACGAAAACCAGTATCTGGTTGACGACTTCAACCTGTTCAACGGCGCGCTGGATCGCTTCAACTGGAAGCTGGTCGGCAAGAAGGAAATGATCGTGCCGTACAACGCGTTCGGCATGTACAAGTTCAAAGAGAAGCTGCATGACGTCGCTACGCCAGAGGGGATTGCTGCGGCGAACCGGCGTTACGAGATGCATCGCGTGTGGGTGGTCGAGGCCACGGTCAAGCCCAGCGCGCGCCACGTTGCGTCGAAGAAGGTCATCTACCTGGATGAAGACAGCTGGCTGGCACTCGCAGGAGAGGACTACGACGCGCAGGGCAAGTTGTGGAAGGTGCGTGAGAGCTACCCGATCCCCGTGTGGGAGCTCGGCGGCGCGTGCGACAACCAGCCGTTTGTGCAGTACGACCTGAACAACGGACGTTACGTGTTCGACTCTTCAACCATCGGGCAAGGCAAGGACCTCCGCTGGTACCAGCAGGTCAATGATCCGCGGTTCAAGCCTGATTTCTATACGGCAGAAACACTGCGGTCGGTCAGCGAGCGCTGAAGATCAGAGCATGAGCGGGGCCGGCGCGCGTTTGAGGAGGCACGCGCCGGCATCAAACGGGATGGAGGAAGGCAAATGAAAACAACGAAGATGTTCCAGCGAACGACGATCTCGCTTGCGGTGCTGGGCGCAACCGCGTCGAGTGCATACGCATACGACTTCACGCTGGGCACCGATGACGCGGTCAAGGGTTCGCTGGTCAGCAATGTCACTGCAGGGGCGGGTGTCCGCACCAAGAACCCAAGCTGCGCACTGACGGGCGATCCGAACGCAAACGGCTGCGGCGCGGCGGCCAACACCGACCAGTGGGGCGCTGGCGACAATGGCGATTTGAACTACAAGAAAGGCAAGCCGTTCAGTACGTACCTGAGCGCCACCAGCGAACTGCTTCTGACGATGCCCAGCCAAGGCCTGAAGTTCATGGCGCGCGGCACGGGCATGTACGACTTCATGGCCAAGAATACGGAGCGCACGCAGCTGTCGAGCGACGCGAAAGCGCAAGTGGTATACGACGCCCACGTGCTCGACTTGTGGGGCCAGAAGGACTTTACGATTGCGGATCGCAACGCGCACGTGCGTGTCGGTAATCAAGTGATCAACTGGGGCGAAAGCATGTACGCCATGGGCGGCATCAACGCTACCAACTCGCTTGACATCCAGAAGTTGCTGATCCCGGGCTCGCAGCTCAAGCAGGCACTGCTGCCGGCACCGATGGTGAGCGTTGCCGCCGATCTGTCGCATGGCTTCAGCACCGAGGCCTACTACCAGTTCATCTGGAACGGCAACCGCCTGCCGCCGGTGGGCTCGTTCTGGTCGGTGTCCAACATCGTCGGCCGGGGTACGGAGCCCTTAACGGTCAACACGAACAATTTCAATGCGTACGGTCCGAGCGCCGGCACGGTGGCGGGTCAGAACGGGCTGAACAGCCGTGACCCGGGCACGATTGCCGCGATCAACAATGGCCTGGTCAATGGCGACTTTGCCGGGCCACCTTCATCCGACTTCGGGCTGCCAGTGTCGAACAAGCTGCCGTCAAAATACAAGCCGCAGTTCGGCCTGAAGCTCAACTACGTGCCGAAGTCGATCGATGCGAACTTCGCGTTCTACTACGAGAATTACGTCGACAAGTCGCCGGTGCTGACCTCGTTTGCGAACAACACACTGCAGTGGTCATACCCGCAGAACCGCCAGCTGTTTGGCGTGAGCGCGAATTTCCCGGTCGGGCCGTGGGCTGTCGGCACGGAGCTGTCGTATCGCCCACGCGATGCGGTGGCGCTCTCCAGCTGCTATGGCGCGGGCGGCCCGCTCGACGCGAACGTCAACCCCGGTGGCGTCGACTGCCAGCAGTCGATCGACCGCAAGAAGCTGCAGTTCGGCATCAACGGCCTGCTGGCGCTCACACGCAGCGAGTACCCGTTCCTCAAGCTGATCGGCGCAGACTCGGCCACGCTGACCGCCGAAGCCACCTGGATCTACTACCCCGGCCTGGGTTCGAGCGTCACGCGCACGATCAACGGGCGACAGATTATGCAGGTGCCGCAGGCGGGCTACCTGAACTGGCTGAACTACAACTCGGGCACCGGTTATCCGATCGGGATGGGACAGGGCACATCCAGTTCGGTCGGCACCACGATCGACTTCAACTGGACCTACGACGGAACGCTGGTACCCGGTTGGCAGGTGACGCCTGGCGTGACGTTCAACGCCGCGCTCTACGGCTACACACCCACGTTCAACGCCAACTACATGCAGGGTGCGAAGTCGGCCAACTTCTACGTGCTGTTCAACCAGAACCCGACGGTGTGGCAGGCGGGCATCAATTTCACGGTGTTCTGGGGCGGCCACAACACGGTGGGTAACCCGTATTCGGATCGGAATTTCATCGGCGCGTTTGTCACCCGGAATTTCTAATGGGTGAAGTGGTGCGAGGCGGCGCACGCGGTGCGCCGCCGGAATACTTGAAGGGGTAGTGTCGTGTTGAATCGTCTAGTTGCGGGGCTGGAAAATGCCTTCTTCAGCCACCGCGCAATCGTGCTGGCGGTGATTGCTCTGTTCACTGCGGTGATGGCCGTCTTCGCTGTGCAACTGCGCATGGACGCCGGCTTTGAGAAGCAGATGCCGATCGGGCATGAGTACATCCAGACGTTCCAGAAGTACCGGAACGATCTGCTGGGTGCGAACCGCATCACAGTCGTGGTCAAAGCTCGCCAGGGTTCCATCTGGACGCCCGAAGGGCTCACCCGGTTGTACAACGTGACGCAGGCTGTGACGTACTTGCCGAATGTGGACCGAATCGGCGTGCGTTCGCTCTGGACGCCCAACTCGTTCGTCAATGAGATCACGGAAGAGGGCTTCCGTGCAGAACCGATCATTTCTGGCAACATCACGCCCGATCAGCTGACTCCTGAAGTCGTCGCAAGCATTCGCCGTGCGACGACACTGGGTGGCTATGTCGGCACGCTGGTCTCGCACAACGAAGACAGCGCAATGATCACCGCTGAGCTCAACGAGCGGGACAAGGCTGGCAAGACACTCGACTATGTGGCGTTCAACCACCTGCTCGAAGACAAGATCCGCAAGCCGTTTGAAGACGCCGGCTACGAAGTCCAGATCATCGGCTTTGCCAAGCAGATCGGTGACATTGCCGATGGCGCCAAGGGCGTACTTGTCTTCTGCGTGATCGCGCTGCTGCTAACGGCCCTCTCGGTGTATTGGTACTGCCACTCGGTGCGCTTCACCGTGCTGCTGATCGTGTGCTCCTTGAGCTCGCTCGTCTGGCAGTTCGGCACGTTGCGGCTGCTGGGCTTCGGGCTTGATCCACTGGCGGTGCTGGTGCCGTTCCTGGTATTCGCGATTGGCGTGTCCCACGGCGTGCAGCAAGTCAACTTCATCGTGCGCGAGATTGCGCGCGGCAATAGCTCCTACGACGCGGCGCGCCACAGCTTCAGCGGTCTGCTGATCCCCGGCGTGCTGGCTCTCGTGACGGCCTTCGTGTCGTTCATTACGCTGCTGCTGATCCCAATTCCGATGGTGCGTGAGCTGGCGATTACGGCATCGCTCGGTGTCGCCTACAAGATCGTGACCAATCTGATCCTGCTCCCTGTCGCGGCGTCGTGTTTCAACTTCACACAAGCCTACGCGGAGAACGCGCTCAAGCGCAGTGCGAAACGCTCGGCGTTCCTGCGGCCGCTGTCGCGCGTGGCCCAACCGAAGGTGGCTGGCGCCACGCTGTTGATTACGTTGATGGTGTTTGGCCTTGCCGTCTGGCAGAGCCGTGACCGTGTGATCGGTACCTTGCAACCCGGCGCTCCCGAACTGCGTGAGGAAGCGCGCTTCAATCGCGACGCAACGTCCATCGCGGGCAACTACGACATGGGCCTCGACTGGCTTTCGGTGGCCATCGAATCGAGCGGTAAGGCGTGCGACAACCCGGCTGTCGGGCTGTATGAAAACGAATTTACGGCCGTCATGCGGACTGAACCGGGTGTGGTGTCGGCCCAGTCGTACTCAGCCATGCTGCGCACCTACAACCAGGGCTACAACGAGGACTATCCCAAGATGAACGTCGTGCCCATCGACCCGGACAACTATGGGGCGGTGTCGGTCGATGTCGGGCGCCTGAAGGGGTTCATGACGGCCGATTGCAGCATGACCGCTGTCCACCTGTACCTGACCGATCACAAGGCCACGACCATCAACCGGATTCTGGACGACATCAAGCAGTACCGCGTGTCGCATCCGTTCCCCGGCATCAATATCCGCCTTGCCGCGGGCAATGCCGGCGTGCTCGCCGCCACCAACGACGAGGTGGAGAAGAGTGAGTTGCCGATGATGCTGTACGTGTATGCGGCGATCGTGATTCTCGTGTTCCTGGCGTACCGCGACTGGCGATCGATGCTGGCTTGCTGCGTGCCGTTGGCGGTGGCTACCTTCATCGGCTATTGGTTCATGAAGGAACTCAAGATTGGCCTGACGGTGGCCACGCTGCCAGTGATGGTACTCGCAGTGGGCATTGGTGTGGACTACGCGCTCTACATCTACAACCGGCTGCAGCGGCACCTGGCCGAAGGCGATCCGATCGAGCGGGCCATGGAGCGCGCGCTGGAGTTCGAGTGCGTGGCGACGATCTTTACCGCCATCACCCTAGCAGTTGGCGTGGCGACGTGGAGCTTCTCGGCGCTGAAGTTCCAGGCCGACATGGGCAAGCTGCTGGCCTTCATGTTCATCGTCAACCTGGTGATGGCGATGACGGCCCTGCCGGCCTTGGCCTCGGTACTGGAGCGGTGGTTCCCGCGTCGCAAGCCGGCGCGTGCCCCGGGCCTGCTCAGCCACTGATCGGGAGACACAGCCATGATCAAGACGATTATTACCAGCCTCGCACTGTGCGCGACCACCGCAGTGTTTGCGCAAGCCTCCTCCAAAGGAACGGTTGACGCCTGGGCCGCAAAGCCCGCGCACACGTGGAGCGCTCCCACTCACATGATGCTGCTGGACGCCACGCGCGCCGGCAAACGCATCGTTGCCGTGGGTGAGCACGGCATCGTTCTGCTCTCCGATGACGACGGCAAGACCTATCGGCAAGCGAACACCGTGCCGGTGTCCGCCACGTTGTCTGCGGTCACCTTTACGGATGACCGGCGGGGCTGGGCGGTGGGGCAGTGGGGCGTGATTCTCTCCACTAGCGACGGCGGCGAAACGTGGCAAAAGCAGCGAACGGACATCACGGTCGATCAGCCGCTGTTCTCGGTGCTGTTTACGAACGACCACGACGGCATTGCCGTGGGCCTTTGGTCGCTGATGCTGCAGACACACGACGGCGGCAAGACATGGACGCGTACCACGCTGCCGAAGCCCCCCGGCGGCGGTAAGGCGGACCGCAACCTGTACCACGTGTTTGCGGATGGCAAGGGCGCGCTGTACATCTCTGCCGAGCAAGGCACGGTGCTCAAGTCCATCGACGGCGGTGCCAACTGGGACTACCTCGCCACGGGCGGCAAAGGGACCCTGTGGTCGGGTGTGGTCATGCCCGATGGCCGGATCGTGGTCGGCGGGCTGTTGGGCAGCCTGTTCCAGAGCAGCGATGGCGGGGCGACCTGGCAGCCGCTGAAGACCGAGACCAAAAGCTCGATCACCAATCTCGTCGCCAACGGCAAGGGGCTGATGGCGGTGGGGCTCGACGGCTTGGTGATGCAGCAGCGTGAGGAAGGGGCGCCGTTCCATATCGCGCAACGGCCCGATCGCGCAGCGCTCACCGCAGCGGTGATCGATGCAGGCGGCAAGCCGATCCTTTTCTCGAATGACGGTGTGCTGGATGCGCGATGAGCGCGCGAGGTAAGGGGCGGCATGGCCCCGTGGTGCTGTGACGCAGACTTGGCGCCAGTCGGGCTTGCCGACATCACTTCTCCTAGATCCCGGTATTTGGTCTCCTCTGGGGTCTTTCCATGCCGTGTACGCACGGCATTTTTTTATAGGGTTCCGTGCCGGAATCGGACGGCATTTGAACCGAACTGCGGACGAAAGCCATCCAGCGCGGCGGCTTCTCGTCAAGCATGTGTTACGCGAGGTAATCATCCTGATGTCCACCAATACCTTCACTAAAGGCTTTAGAAGTGAGATTCAGAATCGAGCATTTGCGCTTCGCGCCATCGAGCGCCTCGCAAAGCGTCTCGATGGTGACCCGCGTCAGGTACTCTGGGCGGCCTATCTGAAATTGGAGGTGTTCAACGCCCCCATCTACCAACAAGCGGCTGCCCGGTGGGGGTTAGACGCGACTCCTGGGGCTGCAACGCTGGTCAAAGCGTGGGTGATCGGCTCGGTTCCGAGATTTCTCTTAAGACCATTCTTGAAGTATGTGCACTCGCAAACGGTAATCTATTGCGAAAAACTGAGAAAGCTCAGAAGCATTGGACCATCTGATTCTCTGGAATTCCTCGAATACATGGTGGATCAAGAGGATTTTCAAATCGAATTGATGCGGCTTTCTCTCGACGGAAGAGATTCAATTTTGGGTAACAAGATTGACGCCTTCATCCGAAAATACGAGGGAAAAATCTTGATCGGAAATAGAGGATAAGGTACCGGCGTCCATTTAGCCCCACCGGCCGAGCACAACGGTCTGGTCGCTTTGCAGTCCACACGAGAACACATCATGTCATTTGACCAAGCATCGCCTCTTCAAAGCAGATCGTTCTGGCAGCATGCCTATGGAGAGTACTCGCCCAATTCGCCCCTGGCCGAAGATCTGAAGGTCGACGTGGCGATTGTGGGCGGGGGCTTCACGGGCCTCAACACGGCGTGGCAGTTCAAGAAGGACAACCCCAATGCACGCGTGGTCGTGCTCGAAGCCGCAATCATCGGATTTGGTGCGAGCGGTCGCAACGCGGGGTTCAGCACGAAGATGTTCGGCCTGGAACCCGAGGTGGTCCTGCTACGCTGGGGCAAGCAGAAGATGATTGATGCCCATCACTACCTAAAGCTCGCGGTCGCCCATACCAAACACCTGATCGAGGACAACGGCTTTCAGTCGGATTATGAGCATCGAGGATTGGTTCGCGCCACCTATACGAAGCAGCAGTTGGGGCGAATGCAAAAGACCTACGAGCTGTTTCAGAACCTGGGCATCGACGAAGACATGGTCTGGCGCGGAGCAGAGCAGTTCCGCCAGGACTTCCATTCGGAGCGCTTTGCGGGCGGCATCTATGAGTCAAACACCGGATACCTGAATCCCTGCAAGCAAGTGCGGGCGCTCAAATCCCTGGCCGAATCGGCGGGAGTTTCCATTTACGAAACGACCCCGGTCACGAAGATAGAAAGGACATCGTCCGCGATCGTTGTCACAACACCGAACGGAAAAATTACGTCGGACAAGTTGGTCATCGCGACGAACGCCTACACGCGTCAGGTTCCAGGGCCGCAACGGCTGCGGTCGCGCCAGTATCCCCTCTGGACCTATCAGATCGTCACCGAGCCGTTGAGCGATGCGCAATGGGACAGCATCGGCTGGAAGGAGCGGCAATCCTTCGGAGACAACCGGCAGATGCTGCACTATTTCAGGCCGACGACGGATGGCCGAATCATCATGGGCGGCGGCGATGTGATCCCGTACCGGACGGGGGCCAAGGAGGAGATTCCTGCCCCCGCCGCCTGGCAGCATTGCGAAGAGCATCTGAAATGGATCTATCCCCAACTCAAGAACATCCGTATCGATTATCGATGGGGCGGGCCGGTATCGGTCACGATGGACGCGGCTCCCGAGATCAGCTTCATCGAGGATGAACGCATGATCTACTCGGGCGGGTGCTTTGGTCACGGGGTTGCGTTGACGCACCTCAATGGCCGGACCATTGCGGATCTGCTTGAGGGGAAGAAAACCGAGTTGACGGAATTCTGGATCGTCAATCGGAAGTCGCTGTCAATGTCCAGCGACACGCTCTCATTTCTCGGAGGCGGAGTCGCTCGCGGTGCACTCAAGGCGTGGGACTGGTGGGAGGAGAGGAGCCTGAAAGGTGGCCGCGTTGAGACGGCAGTTGTTGGCAGATGAGAGCCACACTTCGGGATAGTTTTCTCTCGGGTTGGCAGGCGGGTTGCGGCAGGCAGCGCAGTGATCGATACCAGAGTGGTTTCGCCGGATATACCAAGGCATGGCTCGGTAGCCCGAATCCTTGCATTGCAGGTGGGGCAACCACAAGTCAACCCATTGCGATTGGTTTCAGACCGCGCAGAGCCATCAACAGTGCGATCTTGCTGCCCGTAAGTGGTGCGATATCTCCCTCTCGCCAGTCTGGCATCGTCACGTCTACCGGCTGGACGCCCAGATTCCGGAGGCGGGCGCCGAGTACAACGGGGTCGCCGGCCGTCAATTCATTGCCATCCTCAAACGTAGCTTTGAGCATGTTGTAGTGGTCAACCCATTCCGGACACTGCGTTAAGTTTTTCTTCTGCAACGGCCGGCGCCAGTCCGTCATTGAACTGATGTGGCCGTATCCAGTTGTACCGGTGCATCAGGTAATAGCTGATGTCCCGGTGTGCTTCATGCGCCGTCATGTAACCGACTGACGGCAACCACTCGGTCTTCAGGCTGCGGAACAGCCTCTCCATCGGGGAGTTGTCCCAGCAGTTGCCACGGCGGCTCATGCTCTGTTGTATCCGGTAGCGCCACAGGCGTTGCCGGAACTTCCGGCTTGCATACTGGCCACCTTGGTCCGAGTGGAACAGCAGCCCCTGCGGTCTGCCACGCTGCTCATAGGCCATGTCCAGTGCTTGCACGACCAAATCGGCGTCGGGACGTGTCGAGAATGCCCAGCCGACGAGCCGGCGCGTAAACAGATCAAGCACTGCCGCTAGGTAATGTCAGCGGCCTTGAGCCCAGACGTAGGTGATGTCACCACACCAGACCTGATTCGGCGCATCGACCGCAAACTGACGATTGAGCCGGTTCGGGATGTCGATCCGCTCCACGGTGGCCTGCTTGTAGGCGTGGCTGCCGTGCTGCTTGCAGATCAGACCCAGTTCCCCCATCAGACGACTGACCTTGAAGCGGCCAATCACCGTGCCTTGTTCACGCAGCATGCCCATGATGCTGCGGCTGCCCGCCGAGCTTCGACTCTCGACGAACAGCTCGTGCACTCGGCTGCGCAGTGCCATGCGCTCGCTGTCGACGCGCTGGGAACGCTGCCGGTGGGCATACAGGCAAGACCGCGACACGTCGAAGACCGCGCAAGCCAACTCGACCGATTCGGTTCGGCAGATCTGATCGATTACCTCGTACGTTCGATGCCTTCCGACATCAAGAGCGCGGTAGCCTTTTTTAAAATGACCTTCTCGCGCTCGAGGCGCTCAATGCGCGCCTCCAGCTCCTGGATACGCTGCTGATCTGCGGTCATGGCCTTGCCTTGCGGCGTGATGCCCTGGCGCTCCATCTGAAGCTGCTGCACCCACCGACGCAGCACCGATTCAGCGACGCCGACCGAGCGACTCGCCTCGATATGGCTGTAGCCCTGGTCGAGAACCAGGCTGGCAGCCTGCTGCTTGAATTCGGGGGAAAACGAACGACGTTGCTTGGCCATCTGACACCTCTCCACAGCGAGCATTCTCGCCTAAGTGAGTGTCCGGATTCATTAGACCACTACACGCCAAGCCCGGCCGCAAGCCGCAGGAAGTCGTCGCGGCCCATGTACGATCACCGTCAATCGATCTGTTTTTGCCAGAGCGCAAAGAGTCCCCCAAACACCGCCACCGAAATCACAACATAGAACCCATCCAGCGTACTCAGGAAACTCGCTTGCTGCGCAACCATGCGGCTGATCTCCACAAGCGCCAGGCTCCTTGCTTCGTTTGACGCATGGCCGAGATTTTCGAAGGTGCTGGTCAGTGTGTCGATCGCGTTTTGATACACCGGATTGAACGGGTTCACAGACTCGGCCAAGCGCGTTTGATGCAACGCGACCCGATGCCGATCGAGGATGATCATGGTCGCCGTCGCGGATGAGTACGTGAGTTGCTTGACGATGTTCTTGAAACGGTAGCCGTGATTGAACTCTTCGAGCGAGAAGATCTGGAAGGTGAGGTTAGCTACTGGCAACGCGATGAACAGCAGCAGCATGCCACGCAACACGAGCGGCGGCACAAGCGACGACATGCTGACATCGGGAGGCATGTGCGCCAGCCAGCTCCCGATGAGAATGGCCAGCAGAAAACCCGGGACGATCATCCACTTCTTGTGGGTGACGCGCGCGGAATAGCGAAAGTAGATGAAGGCCATGGCCACCGAGGCCAGCGACGTGAGGCCGACCAGCCGACCTGCGTTCTCGACCGGGTACCCGAGCCCGCCTTCGAGGAAACGCGAAATGAGATAGCCAAGTGCGTTGCTCAAGAAATAGAACGCCACGTACAACAGGATGCCGACCTGGAAGGTTGTTTCGCGCAACGCATGCAGACGCACGAGCGGTTTCGGATGGTGCCATTGATGCCATGCAAACCAGCCAAGTGATACCAAACCGGCCAGCGTCAGGAATACGAGGGCGGGCGAGGTGCTGAACAGCGTAAAGCGCAGCTGCTGCATGACGATCTGAAGCGTGCCCTGGGCAAAGGCAAAGACGATGTAGGGCCATACATGTGCTTCGCCACGCTCCTCGGGATGCATGTGTCCGATGTGCGGTACGGCGAGGGATGAAAACAAGGCAAGCGTGCCCCCTGCCAATGCCGAACTGGCGAAGAGCGCGCGCCAGTCGAAGTACGCGATGAGGTAACCGCCAACCAACGGGGCAAGGGCGCTCGCCAGCAGGATCATGGTCAGGAAGAGGCGTGTTGCGCCGGCGCGCTTCTGCGGTGTGAAGCTGATCTGCAGAAGAATTCGGCAGGCGCTCATCATTGGGCCAATGAAATAGCCTTGGGCGCCACGTGCGAGCGCCAATTCAATCGATGATTCGCTGAGCGCAGCCGCCACCGAGCAGATGGAAAAGAGCAGGAGGCATCCACTGATGTAACGTCGATACCCAAGTCGCTCCACCAACCATTGCTGCTGGAGAATGCCGAGCACCGACGCTACGGCATAGGAACTCGACGACCAGACGAGTTCGTCCGGTGACGCATTCAGACCGCCCGCCATATGGCTGATGAAGAATGAAAAGGCGGTGTTGTCGAAGTAGTCAAGGCCCGTAGCGAGCGCGATGGCCCAGGGGAAGATGCTTTCGCTCAGGCGCCTTACAGTGAACAGGGCGGGAGCCGGTGATGACGTGCTCATGCGGGGTGCTCGTCAAGAGCTAAGAGCGCCACGATGGCCAAACAGGTGCCTCGCGGCGTTGTAACGAGAACTGCAACTGCGAGCGATGAGTCATTAAGACGATTCATGTCTATGAACTTCCATCCGTCGAGAAATGCCCTCATGTGAGTCAACTGGTGGTGCCCGCATTCTTGTGTGACCTTTACGTTAATAGTAGGGAGGCACAACGTGAAATGCGATTCGCTTTTTTCGATGTTGCTGTTCACTCGCTACGAATGCCGCGTGTTGGCTACAAGCCAGCAGTCCCTCCAGGCGGCCGTGGCACGGAGAACCCACGTGACGCAGCCGCAGCCGCGAATCGTCTTGTTTCCTGACGGACGAGAGTTGTGCCGGATCGATTCGATAAACGCGAATCTGTGGATCGAAATAGTTCAATCGCTTTAATCTGGGCCACGCCATAAGCTGGGAATCAGCCCCTGTGGATCGGCGATTTCGCCGGTTCGGCGGGTGGGTATCCGGTCGGTGGACGTTGACTCGCTATCAGCCGGAAGACGGACAAGAGCGGGTCACTCTCCGGAGGACATTGCCAGATGAATGCCAACCGAACTTCCTTGGGGGCGCTGATCGAGAAATGGCTCGGCGCCGGGGCGTCGACACCCAAGCGCATCATCCGGTTACGTGATTCCGGACGACACAACGTGTGCGTGGAAGTCAAAGTCGCCCGAATGGCGGGTGAAGCCTCGCTGTTCTTCTTCCGCCATGAAGATGGTTCGTGGCAGGTGTTTCCACCGAGCCAAGTTGCTTGCCGCTAGCCTTGACGAAACGCAATGGCTTTGCGTTCGGACCGTACATAAGCAAGAGGAGATGGCCTTGCCATGAAGAACGTGCCGCAACCGCTTGATCAGCGTGCCTTGCGCAATGCGCTGGGCACCTTTGTAACCGGGGTGACGGTGGTGACAACGCGCGATAGAACTGGCACGCCGCACGGTGTGACCGCCAACTCGTTCAGCTCGATCTCTCTCGATCCGCCACTGATTCTGTGGAGCCAGGCGCTGACGTCGCGCAGCTATCCGGCATTCCGCGAGAGCGACCATTTTGTGATCAACATTCTGGCGGACGATCAGGTTGGCCTCGCCGATCACTTCGCCCGAAAGAGCGAAGACAAGTTCCATGCCATCGACTACGAAGACGGCCTATTCGGAGCACCCGTGCTTCCCGGTGCTGCAGCATGGCTGGAGTGCCGGAAGGTTGCCATGCACCCAGGCGGTGATCACACTATCTATCTGGGCCGAGTCGAGCGATTTGCGAATGTATGCCGCCGGCCGCTGGTATTCGGGGAGGGCCGATACCTGATGACGGCTCCCCACCCAATGGCGGCTTGAAATCGGTTGCCAACAAGGCGGGCGTCCGAGCGTTACGGTACGTCGAATATCTCGTCACGCATAGCGTAAACCGCGTCGGCACGCGAGCGTATCGACCATTGATGGTCCGGATTTGGTCGCGGTCCATCGGCCGGCTTGCTGTCGACCGCCTCGAACACCGTCACGCGCTTCGCGATGCGCCATACGCCATTGCGGCGCTCGACACGGTCCACATAGCGGCCGCGTACCGCTACGTCCCGTCCATGCGTGCCGGCGCCAGTGCTGCTGCTCAGCATGGCGTTCTCGCTGCCGGCTTGCGGCCCGAGGCGCAGGTAAGCGCAGAAGTAGGTCTCCACCAGTGCCGTGTCGTTGTTCCCGAACTCGACCAGGCAATTCCCCAGGAAATGCATGGATTCGTCGACGGCTTCGTGTCGGCGGCTCACCCATTCGATGAAACCGTCGATGGGGCCAACATAGCCGCCGTGGTCGTCGGTGGCGTCTGGGTGATAGATCTCGCGGAGTGCCGTCCACTGGCGCCGATCAACGTGGCGCGCGTAACGCGCCATCAGATCTTGAATGGCGAGCTGATCGGCAAGGCGTTGGAGGTTGGCGGAATCGTCGGTCATGTTGGTCCTTCCACGATGCGTGCACGGTCATGGCTGTTCGGCACGGCTCTCGCCACGCCCGGTTGCCGTTGATGCTGGGGAGGACGCTGCATAGCGTCAACCCGGGGAAGGTAAGATTTCCGTACTGTGGAAATACCTTGCCAGGATCGCGCCAAAGCACTTTCAGCAGGCGCTTAGGAGGTCGACGGCTTTTTTCCGAAGTACGGAAACGCGATGGGGTGCCCATTGCTGTGCCACAAGTCCGGGTCTTTTAATGGTTTTAAGAACAAAGCCATTCAGGAGACAAAACGACATGGCCATTGACGCTGAAACCCGGTCATTCATGGCCAAGCTGGCGGCGGCTGCCAGCAAGCCGCGCCACCTGATGACGCCGGTGGAAGCGCGCGAGGCGTTCTCCCGGCTGACAACCATTCTTGCCCCAGGACCCGAGGTGCATGAAGCGCGCGACCTTAGCATTCCGGTTACGGGTGGGGCGCTGACGGGCCGCCTTTATCTGCCGCACGAAACGCCGTCTGCGCTTCTTGTCTACTACCACGGTGGCGGTTGGGTTGTGGGCAGCGTGAGCGAGTTTGATCCGCTATGCAGGGAACTGACTGTCGGCGCGTCGATGGCGGTGGTGCTGGTCGAGTATCGCAAAGCGCCTGAACACCCGTTCCCCGGGCCGGTTCAAGACGCCTGGGAAGCCATGCAATGGCTGGCAGCACAACGCGATGCGCTGCTTGGCGCCGAATTGCCGTTGCTGGTGGGTGGAGACAGTGCCGGTGCCAACCTGGCCATCGCTACAACGCTGCGTGCCCGGCTCGAGTCGGGGCCCGCGCTCGCCGGACAGTTGCTGGTGTATCCGGTGACCGACTGCCGCTTTGACCGGCCGTCGTACGTCGACCGCGATAACCAGCTTCTGACAAACCTCGACACGATGCGGTGGTACTGGTCGCTGTACGCACCGGATGAGGCTTCACGACGTTCCAGTTTCGCGTCGCCATGCCGGGAGCCCGACCTGTCGGGGTTACCGGAAGCCATCGTGTTGACCGCCGAGCATGACGTGCTGCGTGACGAGGGCGAAGAGTATGTCGCCCGATTGCAGCAAGCTGGTGTGCCGGTGCATCACCTCCGTGCCCAGGGACAGATGCACGGTTTCCTCATGTTGCTCGGCATTCTGCCGGGCAGCCACTCCGCGTTGCGCTTTGTGTGCGAGCGGCTTCGCGCCATCGCAGGCGCGGCGCGGGCCTGACGCGTTTCGCTCCGTTTCCTTCCTATTTTCAACAAAGGCAGTCCTCATGACCCAAGATTCGAGAGTTCTCGACGCCGTGATTGTCGGAGCCGGCTTTGCCGGGTTGTATGCCATCAAGCGCCTGCGTGACGCGGGCTTTTCTATCCAGGCGTTCGAAGCGGGTGACGGTGTTGGCGGCACCTGGTACTGGAACCGCTATCCCGGCGCCCGTGTCGACCTGGAGTGCTGGGACTACTCCTACTCGTTCTCGCCCGAACTGCAAGACGACTGGGATTGGCCGGAGCGCTACCCGACGTCGGCTGAGCTGATGCGCTATCTGAACCACGTGGCCGATCGCTTTCAGCTGCGTGAGTCGATCCAGTTCAACACCAAGGTGGTGTCAGCGGCTTTTGATGAACAGGCGAACCTGTGGAAAGTCACGACGTCGGACGGCAAGACGGTCAAGGCCCGCTTCTTTGTTCCCGCAACGGGGGTGCTGTCGGTCCCGAAGCCGCCGGAAATCCCGGGTATCGAATCGTTCAAGGGCGAGAGTTACCACACCGGGCGTTGGCCGCACCACGAGGTTGATTTCAGCAACAAGCGTGTTGGCGTCATCGGTACCGGGTCGTCTGGCATCCAGGTGATCCAGGCACTGGCCGGAAAGTGCAAACACCTGACGGTGTTCCAGCGCACGGCTGTGTTCGTTGTGCCGGCGAAGAACCATCCGTTGACCCCGGAAATGCGTGCGCGGGTGCGTGCCACCTACGGTGAGCGTCGCGCCATCAGCCGGCTGACCCGCTTCGGCATCGCTGTACCCATGGCCTATGAGTCGGCCCTGGACGCCACCCCGCAAGAGCGCCAAAGGAAGTATGAGAACGCCTGGGAGAACAGCCAGCTGCTGGGCTTCCGTATGTGCTACGGCGACATTCTCTCGAACGAGGCCGCCAACGAGACCGTGGCCGACTTCATTCGCGGCAAGATTCAAGAGATTGTCAAAAAGCCCGAGGTGGCTGAAAAGCTGCTGCCCCGCGGATTCCCCTTCGGTACCAAGCGCCCCTGCCTGGGCGACACCTACTACAGCATCTACAACCGCGACGATGTGACGTTGGTCGACCTGCGTGCCACGCCGATCGAACGTGTTGTTGCAGAGGGTGTGGTGACGAGTGATGGCCTGCAGGAGCTGGACGTCCTGATCTACGCCACGGGCTACGACGCGCTGACTGGCGCGCTGACACAGATTGATGTGCGGGGCATCAACGGTCGGAAGCTGACCGAAAAGTGGGCCGATGGCGCCAAGACGTATCTCGGCCTGATGACGGCGGGTTTCCCCAACCTCTTCACCGTCACGGGCCCTGGCAGCCCAGGTCCGCTGGCCAACATGTCGATGAGCATCGAGCAACACGTCGACTGGATTACCCGATGCATGGAATACCTGCGTGAACACACATTCGATCGGATCGATGCGGATGGGAACGCCGAGGCATCGTGGATGCAGCACGTGCAGGAGATCGTCGCGCGCACGCTGTACTTGAAGGCCAACTCCTGGTACCTGGGCGCCAACGTGCCCGGCAAGCCGCAGGTATTCCTGCCTTACCTGGGTGGCCACGGCACCTACCGCAAGAAGTGCGACGACGTGGCGGCGTCGGGTTACGAGGGCTTTGTGCTGACGCGCAATGCAGCCAACGAATCTGCCCACACTTTCGCCCCGCCAGTGATGCCATCGACCGCTGGAGGTGCAGCATGAGTGAAGTCAAAGGACGCCTTGCGGGCAAGGTCGCGTACATCACGGGCGCTGGCGCGGGCATTGGCCGCGCCGCCGCGGAGCTGTTTGCCCGAGAGGGCGCAACAGTCATCGTCGCCGAGTTCAATGAAGCGGCCGGCCGTGCCACCGCAGATACCATCGTCGCGGCAGGGGGCAAGGCGCATTTCATCCGCACTGATGTCACCAGCGAGGAGAGCGTTCGCAGTTCAGTCGCGTCGGCAGTCGAAGTCGCCGGCCGCATTGACGTGCTTTACAACAACGCCGGCGGTTCCAGCGCTGCGGACGCTTGCGTGACGGATTGCCCGGCCGAGGAGTTCTGGCGGGCGGTGAAGCTCGACTTGTTCGGGACATGGGTGACCTGCAAATACGGCATCACGGCCATGCTGAAAACCGGGGGCGGCTCGGTGATCAACAGCAGTTCGGTCTTTGCCGTGGTTGGCACGCGTAGCAAGGACGCCTACACCGCAGCGAAGGGAGGCGTGTCAGCCATCACGCGCTCGATGGCGGTGGAGTACGCGCCTTATGGCATTCGCGTCAATGCGCTTGCGCCTGCCGTGACCGTCACAGAGCGCGTGCAAGGACTGATCAACGCGCAGCCGGAGGTCATCAGCAAAACGAGCGAGCGACAAATGCTGGGGCTCGTCAAGCCGGTCGAGGTGGCCTACGCCGCGCTGTACCTGGCTTGTGACGAATCCCGGACCACGACCGGCCAGATCTTCCCGATCGACGGCGGGTTCTCGATTTCCTGAGCGATAAAAAGAAAGACCAACCCGTACTGGAGGAGACACCATGAAGACATTCCTGCTAGCCGCCGCCCTGGCGGTGATTGGCATTGCAGCCCATGCGCAGGCGCCTCAGCCCATCAAGATTGCGGCGCCCGTTGACCTCAGCGGCGCAGCGGCCGACGTTGGCGCCGACGCGCTGGCCGGCGCCCAGTTTGCCGTGGAGCAGATCAACAAGCGCGGCGGCGTGCTGGGGCGCCCGGTTGCGCTTGAGTACCGGGACAGCGCCAGTAATCCACAAAAGGGCATCAGTCAGGCGACGGGCTTGCTGCAGGAGGGCGCGGCAATGCTGCTGGCGCCGCAGTCCTCGGCAAGCGCGTTGGCCGTGAGCAAGGCCGTGGCGGCGAAGATGAAAGTGCCGACCTGTGTGGGGGTCTCCATCGCCGATGACTTGACGATGAAGGACTTCAATCCCTACGTCTACTCGGTCACCCCTACGTCGTACATGGAGGGCCGCGCCCAGGCCGCGCGCTTTGCCAAGCTGCCCTACAAGCGCTACGCGCTGCTGAGTGCCGACTATTCGGGCGCACGTGCCGGAGTGAACCGCTTCAAGGAGTTCCTGAAAGCGCTCAATCCGCAGGTCGAGTTTGTCGTGGAGGAATATCCCAAGTTTGGCGCCACGGACTACACCGCATCGATCAACAAGATCCTGGCGGCCAAGCCGGACTATGTTTTCTCGATCCTGTTTGGCACGGATTTGCTCACGTTCTCGCGCCAGGCGAGCGCGCTGGGATTCTTCCAGCAGATCAACAACCGGTTCATCTCGCTCTATGACTTCAACACCCTGAAGGCGATGGGCAGTGGCGCACCGGTCGGTACGGAGGGCTGGGAACGCGCACCGGCGAATCAGTTCAGCGGACACGGGAGTGCGGATGCAAAGGCGTTCGTCGATGCCTATAAGGCCAAGTCGGGCGCCTATCCCTCTGACTGGACCATCATGACGTACGACTGTGTGACGACCTGGGCGCAGGCGGCGAATATAGCCAAGTCGATCGAGCCCGCAGCCGTCATGCAGGCCATCGAGACGGGTGAGTTCAGTTCGCCGCGCGGCAAATATCGCTTCGCCAAGTACGACCATCAGGCGGACGTGCCCGTCTATTTCGGCAAGGTGCAGCAGGACAAGGCGTTCGGCCAGCCGGTGCTGGCAATCGAAGAAACGATCCCGGGTACGGTGTCGAGGCCGACCGAGGCTGTCGTGCAGAAAACGCGGCGCGGCGAGTAGCGCAAGCGCGTCCCCGGCCCCCTGAGTGGGCAGGCGCCCTCAGGGTAACCCCCATAGCCTGCCGGTGTTCCAGTCGCCAGAATCGGACTAACACTGGTAAGGCTAATGTGCAGTGTCGTCCGCGCATCTGTTTGGGGCAGCAAAGCCCCGAACCGAGGCTGAGACACCGCGAGGGTTGAGGGTCGGGGAATTGTCATGTTGCAGCCGTTTGGCGTGAGACCACGGGGTCATCATCGGGAGCTCAAGACCGACAAGGGCGGTCCGCGCCCAGTCACGCCTGAAAGAGCCGAGAGCGATGTCATGGTCACCCCGCTGGCGCGCGGCTTGGCCATACTCTCGGCCTTTGACGATGAGAAGACCTGGCTGGGCAACAAGGACATCACCCTGAAAACCGGTTTGCCGATGGCAACGGTCTCGCGTTTGCTGCAATCGCTGGTGGTGCTCGGCTATCTGCGTCATGACGAGCAGCACCGTAAATACCGCCTTGCCTCGGCAGCGTTGTCGCTCGGGTATGCCGCGATCGCCGAGAGCGAAATGCTGCAGGTGGCCGGCGGCGAAATGGAGAAGCTGGCGGAAGCCAGCGATACCCACGTGATGCTCGGCACACGCGACCGCCTCGACGTGATTGTGCTCGGCAGTCGCGCCGGCAGCCGGACGCTGCTGGCGCTCGACCTGAGGCCTGGCACGCGACTAAGCATGGCGCAGTCCATTGCCGGTGCAGCCCTGATGGCGGCGCTACCTGAAGGCGAGCGCAGCTATCTGCAAGGCGTCTTCGAACGCAAGGCCGGACGGGAGTGGCCATCGCAGCGACGGCGGATCGCCGAGAAACTCGCACAGATCAGCGAACTGGGTTTCTGCATGTCGCTTGGCGAATGGGTGCCAGAAATCACCTCTGTCGCTGTGCCGGTCTGCATTCCTGAGCAGCCGCCGTGGGTGCTGGCTTGTATCGGCCGGACTTCGCGCATGACGCAGCTTCGTATCGAGTCGGAACTGGGCCCCCAGTTGGTCGCCGCATCTGAAACCTTGCAGAAGCGGTTGACGGCCAAAGAGCGAGTCTGAATCCCCTTATTCAGGAAGCAATGGTGATGCAACGCCCATCAGGAGCACCGGTGCCCAATGCCGGCGCTGTCACGATGACGCTGGAGCGCGGACTGATGGTGCTTCGCGCATTCCGTAACGAGCGTATCCCGCTGACCAATGGCGAATTGGCGTTGCGCACGGGCTTGTCCCGGGCGACTGTGTCGAGATTGACGACGACGTTGATCCGTACCGGTTTTGTGCGCCGCGTTGCGGGTGGGCCCGAGTTCGAGCTTGCTCCAGGCGGGTACGGAATCGGACACGCTTATCTGCAGACGAATCCGATTACGCGGCTTGCGCATCCCCTGATGCAGCAATTGGCTGATCGGCTGAATGTCTCCGTTGCGCTCGCGGTGCCGGAGCATCTCGACATGCTTTATATCGGGCATCGGTCTAGCGTGCGGATTGCGACGCTGCGGCTGGGCGTCGGTTCGCTCGTGCCGATGGGGAGGACGGCCATCGGGCGGGCTTGGCTATCTGGTCTACGCGAAGAGGAGCGTCGCGATTACGTGGTTGCGATCCTTCAGGCCGCTGGCCCACAGGCCGATGTGCTGAAGCGGCGCATTGAAGCGGCCTTAGATGAGCTGCGTGACATTGGGGCCTGCGTGGCCATCGGTGAATACCAGCAGAATGCCTATGGCATCGCGCTACCGATCCGCGTTGGGCAGGCGGGTGTCCTGATGGCGCTGAGCTGCGGCGCGATTGAGGTGGCTGCCGATGCGGACACGCTGCGGCACCGCATCGTGCCGGCACTCAAAGACGCTGCCGCTGAGCTGACAGTCTTGCTGCGGGACATTGACGCCGAGCCCTGACTCTCGGCGCCGACGTGCGCGCGGCGCTTCGACGCGGACAATGTCACGCAAGCGGTTGGTCCAGCACGATGGTTTTTGATTCAACGAAGGCGTTCAGCCCTTCGACACCGCCCTCGCGGCCCATACCGGATTGCTTGAATCCACCAAAGCCGATCGAGAAGTCGGTGCGTGATGCATTGTGGCCGACGCTACCGGTGCGCAGTTGCCGCGCTACGTTCAGCGCACGCTGGGTGTCTGGCGTGAACACCACAGCATTCAGCCCGAAGATGGAGTCGTTGGCAAGTTCGATGGCATGCGCTTCGCTGTCCGCGGCGATCACGGACAGTACCGGACCGAATATCTCTTCCTGCGCAATCGTCGAGCGGTTATCGACGTTGCCGAACACTGTCGGCTCGAAATAGAACCCACGTGACAAGTGAAGCGGGCGTGCCCCACCGGCAGCGAGCGTTGCGCCTTCGGCAATGCCTTTGGCGACATACTGCTCGACCGTGTCGCGCTGGCGCGCCGTGGCAAGCGGACCGACCGTCGTATCGTCGTCGAACGGATCGCCGAGCACCATCTTGCGCGCTGCCTCGCTCAACGCTTCGACCATCGCGTTGTGCTTCGCACGCGGAACAATGATGCGCGTCAGGCTGTGACAGACCTGACCGGTGAGGTAGCTGAAGTACGAACTGCCGAGCGTTTGAGCCGCCGCGCCGATATCGTAATCATCTAGAACGAGTGCAGCCGATTTGCCACCCAGCTCCAGCGTGACGCGGGCGATCCGTCCTGCCGCCGCCGCGCTGATACTGCGGCCGGCAGCGGTCGAGCCGGTAAATGTGATTTTGTCCACGTTCGGATTGCGGACCAGCATTTCGGAAACGTCGCGGTCCGCCGTTACGACGTTGACGACACCAGGCGGCAGCCCGACCTCGTCACAGATCTGCGCGAACAAATAGGCGGAAGTCGGCGCTTCCGGCGATGGCTTGACGACGACCGTGCAGCCCGCGAGCAGCGCGGGGGCGACTTTGTAAGCGAGCAGCGCTGCAGGGCCGTTCCACGGCACGATTGCGAGCACGACGCCCACTGGTTCCTTGACCGAGTAGGCCTGGTGCCCAGTGACCGAACGGTGCGATTCGACGAAAGGATAGGTGGCAGCCATCCCCGCATACTGGCGAAATGCTGCGCCAAGAAACTGGCCGATGCGCGGCTTGGCAATCCGCTGGAGGATGCCTGATTCGATGCTCCACCCCCGCGCGAACTCGTCGTTTGCGCTCTCCACGCGCTGCGCGATCTTTTCCAGGTACACAGCGCGCTCGCCGGGTGTCATGCGAGGCCAGGGTCCGTGGTCGAACGCCCGGCGTGCGGCGTCGACCGCGCGTGTGGCGGTAGCGGCGTCGGCTCGTGCAACGCGGGCTGCGACGCGCTCGGTGCTGCAGTCGAGTACCTCAAACGTTTCAGTGGAAGACGCAGGCGTCCATTTGCCGTCAATGTAGAAACAGTCCGGGTGATTCAGCGGGATGGTCCGATCGGTTGTGTGCATGGTAGGCATTCCGTGAATGAGGAATCAGCGGGAAACAGCTCGGGCGGGGGCGGCATCCGCGCGGATCATGTCAGCGCCTTTCTCGCCGATCATGATGCAGGCCGCGTTGGTGTTTCCGGCAACAATCCTGGGCATGATGGACGCGTCGATGACGCGCAGCCGGCTAACGCCGCGTACCCGCAGCCTCGGGTCGACAACGGCTTGCCCGTCGACGCCCATCCGGCACGTGCCGACCTGATGCCATCCGCTGTTGCCGTTCTTCTTGAGATGTTCGAGTAACTGTTCGTTAGTCGTAACTGACACGCCAGGTACCAGCTCGTTGACGATCCGCGACGAAAGCGGCGCAGCTTCAGCGATACGCCGCATCAACCTCAAGCCTGCGATCGAGCGCCGGATGTCGCCCGGATCGCTCAAGTAGTTCGGATGAAATGCGGGAGCCTGGAGTGGGTCGGGCGACTTCAGCGCCAGATGACCGCGAGAATCGGGTGTCAGCAGCACCATCGACCCGCTGACGGCCGGAAAGTCGTCGACGACCGGATTACCGGATGCGTTGAACTTGAACGTCATCGGGCTCACCGTCAGTTGCAAGTCCGCTTCTGGACGCCCGGCTTCGCTGCGGGCATAGGCTGTTACGGGCGCTGCGCCGAGCGCGAGGTAGCCGCTGCCTGTGAGCAGGTAGCGTATGCCTTCCAGATATTTGTGTAGGCCGCGCAGCCGGTGGTTGTACGAGCTTTCCGGCGTGACACGCCACGCGAGCGAGCCGAACCAGTGATCCTGCAGGTCGCGGCCCACACCAGGGGATTCGATTGTTGCCGCGATTCCATGGTGGTGCAGGGCCGCGCCGTCACCGATGCCCGACAACATCAACAGATGCGGCGAGGCGAGCGCGCCACCCGACAGGATCACTTCACGTGCCGCAGCGATCTGTCGCCGCTCGCCTTGGTCGATTACCTCGATGCCGGTGGCCTGGCCGGATTCCAGCAGCACGCGGGTCACACGCACACCAGTGCGCACGGTCAGGTTGCGACGATGGCGCACCGGCTCAATAAACGCGTTGTACGACGTATGGCGGCGCCCGTTCCGGATCGTGTATTGCCGATAGGCAACGCCTTCGTGTGGAGGGCCGTTTAGGTCCGCGCTGCGCTGAATGCCGACCTGTTGCGCGGCGGCAATGAAGTCGTCGGCGGTTGGGTGGGTCACCGCAGCGTCGCTCACGTGCAGTGGACCCTGACCACCGTGATACTCGCTTGCGCCGCGCTGGTTCGCTTCGGACCGGATGAAATAGGGCAGCACATCGGCCCAACTCCATCCGTCGTTGCCGAGTGCGGCCCACTGGTCGAAATCGCTCGGCTGGCCTCGCATGTAGATCATGCCGTTGATCGAACTGCTGCCGCCCAGGCCTTTGCCGCGTGGCCAGTACACGGTACGTCCGCCAAGCGTGGGCACGGGCTCGGTATCGAAGGCCCAGTTGAACTGCTTGTTCATGAACAACTTGCCGGCACCGGCGGGCATGCGCACCCAGAGGTGATTCATGTCCGGGCCGGCTTCAACGAGCAGAACGCGAACGCCGGGATCCTCTGACAGGCGGCTGGCCACCACACACCCCGCAGACCCCGCGCCGACCACGATGTAGTCGTAGATTTCCATTGAACGCGTCTCTTATCGGGATTGTGGAATCAGCGGAACAATCGTCGCCGCGATGATGGCGGGAATCGCAAACGCGTAGAAGTTCCAGTGCAGCCCAAGATTGGAGCCGACGATCCAGCCGCCGATCATCGGTCCCAGAATCGAGCCGAAACGCCCGATGGCCTGCGCGCCGCCGAGCGCCGACCCTCTGCACGCAGTCGGGAAGTGTGCGGCGATATGACCGTAGATCAGGCTGCTGGTGCCGATCGACCCTAACCCCGCGCCAAACACGGCAAGCATCAGCCATGCGGAATCGAGCTTTTGGCTCAGCGCAATCAGCGATAGTCCGCCAATGAGGAGGAATGGGAGCATCACGTGTCGTGAGCCCAGACGATCGGCCATCCACGCGCCGCTGAGCATGCCAACGACAGCACCGAGTTGCATCACCAGCAGAAATTGCAGTGACGAACCGAGAGGGTAGCCGGCAGCACGCATTAACTGCGGTAGCCACGCGTTGAGCCCGTAGATGATCAACTGGACGCAGAAGGCCATGACCGCCAGTAGCAATATGGTGGTGCGGAACTCCCGAGAGAGTACCAATCGATAACCGCTTGCCGCATGCGCTATATCGTGCGGCGAGCGCTGGGCGTTCTTGTCTTGTAGGATTTGGTCGAGATCGAGTGCGTATCGGGCAGCAAGCTTGCGAGCCTCGTCGATGCGGTCGCGGCTCACCAGAAAATCGACCGACTCGGGAAGGAAGACGTACATCACCGGCAGGATCAGCGCGTAGAACGCACCGAGGGCGTACAACATGCGCCAGCCATGCTGATGAAGCAACTCGATTGCGAGCAGCGCGCAGACGACGCCACCCACCGAGTAGCCGGTCAGTGTGAGCGCGTTATACAGCTGGCGTCGATTCTTGGGCGCGTACTCCACCGACAGCGCGACGGCGGATGGAACGACCCCGCCCATACCGATCCCGGTGAGGAAGCGGGCGGCTCCCAGGAACGTCGGGGACGTCGCAAGCGCGCAGACGATTGAACCGATGGAAAACCACAGGACCCCGGTCATAAGCAGCTTGCGCCGGCCAATTCGGTCGGTGAGCGGACCTGCCACCACCAGCCCAACCATCAGGCCAACCAGCGTCCAGCTCCCGATCATGCCGGCGGTGGCGGGGCTCAGGTTCCAGCCGGGTTCCTCCATCAAATGTGGGATGGTTGCACCGTAAACGATGAGATCGTAGCCATCGGCTACGAGTGTCAGGAAGCATAGGATGACGACCCAAAGGCTGCTTCGGACCGGCGCTGTTGTTCGACTCACGTTGTCTCCTTACTTTTGTTTTGTATCTGCGTTGTCGCCAAGCAGACCTTGCTGGCTTTCACGGGCATGACGATCCTGCTCGCCAGACCGCGGTTGCTCAGTGGGCGAATGGAGTGCCCGGTTTTTCTTGAAGTGTGTTGGGTGCGGTCCTATGTGGTTGGCGTATCTCGCGCGAGTACGTACCGGGTGCATGGAATGAGGGTACGCACCGCGAGCATGGTGCGGACCACCTATGCGGATGAGCCGTATGGCGTCCAGGAAGAGGGCGTTCAACGCTGCCGCCTGATCGGGTGATCGACGAGCCCCTGCGGCAGGTCGCCCGCCGGATTCGAACAGGCTCCGGCTCGTAATAGACAGCGTACGAGCATGCTCGTGGCAAACCAATTGAGCGTTTACGAAGCAGTAATTCGATTGGGTCGAATCCGACAGGTGCGAGCCGGGAAGAAGGCGCAGCCTTACATGTTGAGATGCTTACGGAAGAACGGCACCAGTTGGGCCAACGCCTGGCTGGTGGGCTCGGGCTTGTCGTAAAGGTCGTAGTGGGTGGCACCGTCTACGACCTGAAGCGTCTTTTGGCTCGATCGGGCGCGGCTGAACAGTTCGAAACCGTCCCGATAAGAACCGAATGCCCCCGGCTCCCCACCGCCGATGACAATGTGCAGGGGCTGTGTCAGCAGGTGCTCGGCCAGGAAGAAGGCATCCCAGCCGACCGCCGGCGCGAGGCTCGAAAATCGCAGTTTGTTGGGCGAGCCCGGCTGCTGGCCGCGCGGCGTCTTGTAATAGTCGACTGCCTCGACGATGTCCACATTGCTCAGGCCTGCCTGTTCGCGCTCCTGTTGCGAGTTTGGAATGTAGGTCGTCAGCATCGGCTCGGCGCCCCTCGCTTCTGCCGTGCGCTGCTGGGCAATGGCATCCAGCGTCTTCAGCGCTGCATCGGGCGTCATGTCGCCCTCGCGCATCAGCCGGCCGTAATTGGCGGCAACCACTGTTCCCACCGCTTTGAAGCGACGCTCGGTCATCGCGGCGTTGACTGCGTATCCGCCGCCGCCGCAAATGCCCAATACGCCGATGCGGTTCTCGTCCACGTAGGGGAGTGTGACAAGGTAGTCCACCGCGCAGCGGTAGTCTTCCACCCGCGTTGCAGGGTCCTCACTGAAGCGTGGCTCGCCGCCGCTCGCGCCTTGGGTAGACGCGTCGAAGGCCAGTGTGATGAAACCCTGCTCGGCGAGTTTCTCCCCATAGATGGCGCCCGACGTCTGCTCCTTGCAGCTACTGATGGGATGGCCGCAGACGATCGCGGGATAGGTCTTCTTCTCGTCGAAGTCCCTCGGGAAGCGAAGGTCAGCAACCATATCCCACGTGCGGTTCTTGAATGTTACGGTTTTCATGGTGATGTCCTGTCATTTGCGCTAGCCGGATGCCTTGCCTTTCAGGCGGTGCGGCCATGGATAGATTCGGAGGCGTTTCTCGAAGAGCGCGTCGACTTCGACAGGCTTCATGGAGACTACGCCGTGGCTTTTTGTACGAACAAGTTTATGCTTGGACGAACTCGGTGATAATCTCGAAAAAATTGGATGCAGTTATTAGTCAGGCTTCTGAATGAACGGCAGCAACCTCAAAGATCTCACGGCATTCCTGCTTGTCGCCGAGGAAAGCAGCTTTACCCGCGCTGCTGCACGCCTGGGCATATCCCAGTCGGCACTCAGCCAAGTCATCCGGGGGCTTGAAACGCGGCTGGGCCTGCAGCTGTTCGCGCGCACCACGCGCAGCGTTTCGGTGACGCCGGCAGGTGAGCGGCTGCTCGAGTTGATCGGCCCTGCCATGGGGGAAATCGACTCGGGTCTGGAGGAGATCACCCAACTGCGCGACAAGCCAGCCGGGACGATTCGACTCAACGCCGATGAATATGCGGTACAGCAGGTACTGCAGCCTGCAATCACGCGATTCCTGCCGACCTATCCGGACATCCGCGTTGAACTCCATATCGACTATGGGCTGACCGATATCATTAGTGGCCGCTACGATGCGGGCGTGCGTCGGGGCGGATTGGTGGCGAAGGACATGGTCGCTGTACAGATCAGCTCTGCCCATCCTATGTCGGTAGTCGGAGCACCGGCCTATTTCATCCGGAAACCGATACCGAAGCGCCCGAGCGACTTGACCGAACATCTGTGCATCAATCTCCGTCTGCCGACACATGGCGAGCACTTCGCATGGGTGTTCACAAAAGCAGGGAAGGAGCAACGCATCAAAGTGGATGGCCAACTGGTCAGCAACAGCATCGCGTCTGCACGCGATGCGGCGCTGAGCGGACTCGGCTTGGCTTATCTACCGCATGCCTATGTTCGTGATCATCTGTCCTCGGGGCAGTTGACCGAAGTGCTGTCGGGTTGGCGCAAGACCTTCGAGCCCTACTACCTCTACTACCCGCGACGCCGTCACGCTTCCCCTGCATTTTCGCTGCTGGTCGATGCACTTCGCTGGCGCATTGATTGATCCATCGTGTTGCCAGGCCTTGGAGAGGCCGAGATGGCATTTACGTATTCGACCGCGCTGCAAGAAGCCCCGATCAAGAAACGGATCGCTTCGACGTGATGCCACCATCGACCGTCACGATCGTGCCTGTGGTGTAGTTCGAGCGCGGGGAAGCCAGATAGACGAACAGATCTGCGACCTCCTCGACGGTGGCGGGGCGGCCCAGCGGATACCGAGCCAGTAGTTCGGCGCAACGCGCTTCATCGCCGAGCAGGTGGGCCGCATGGCTCTTGAGTACCTTGGCGATGCGTTCGGTGGCGACAGGCCCTGGGTTGACGCCCACCACGCGAATGCCGTCGTCGAGGCTGCGGCCGCCCAGGGCGCAGGTGAACGCCATCAATGCGGCGTTGCCCGTCGTCCCGGCGATGTAGTTGAAATCGAAGTTCTGGCCGCCGTTTCCGATGTTATTCAGAATGACGCCGCGTCCGCGCGTCTTCATTTCCAAATACATGGAGCGCGTCAGGTTGATGTAGCCGAACACCTTCAGCTCCCAGCCCTTGCGCCACGCATCTTCGTCAACGTCCCACAGCGTGCCGCCCGGAATGGCACCGGCGTTGTTCACGAGAATGTCGGCATGACCCGCCCATGCAACGATGTCGGCAATCGCGCCGGGCCGGGTCATGTCCAGTGCAAGTACATCGACCTCCACGTTGTGCGAGGATCGAAGTTCCTCAGCAAGCGCATGAAGCTTTTCCGCTGACCGGGCAACCAGCGACAGATGGCAGCCTTCACGGGCAAAAGATCTCGAAAGGCCTTCGCCGATACCTTGTGACGCTCCGGTGACCAGTACGCGCTGGCCTGCGAGTCTCATATCCATGCGTTGCTCCTGGCCTTCGTCTCCACGAATGGTCTAGATCTAGTGTGCTGCTGCCACCGACGTATCCTGAAGCGCGTCACGTGCGACGACCTGCTCGACGGTAGAGATGTCACCCTTGTCGATGGCATACCAGCGATGGCAGATCAGGTCCGTGAACTTGATGTTCTGCTCCGCGAGCAGGATGCCCATGCCGCTGGCGCACAAGGACTTGATCGCCTCTGCCAGGCGCAGTACCACGATGGGTGCTAGGCCTTCACTGGGTTCGTCCAGCAACAGCAGCTGAGGTTGCAGCAGCAGGGCGCGGCTGATAGCCACCATCTGGCGCTCACCGCCCGACAGCTTGCCCGCGTAGCGGGTGCGCAGTGCCGTCATTTCAGGAAACAGTCCGTACACGGTCTCGAGCTGCTGCGCCGAGGGGCGCGCGACGCCGATCGTCAGGTTTTCCTCGACGGTGAGCGAGCGGAACAGCCGGCCACCGCTCGGCACAATGGCAACCCCGGCAGCAACGCGCTTGTTGGCCGGCACGCCACGCAGGTTCTGCCCATTGACAGTGATGGCCCCGCTGCTGGCCGTGACCAGCCCGGCCACCGCGTTGATGAACGTTGTCTTGCCCGCACCGTTGCGGCCCACCAACCCAACGACTTCGCCGGCGCGCACGGAGACATTGGCGTTGCGCAGGACCCTGACGTGACCGTAGCCAGCGTCCATGGCCTCAACGCGTAGCACCTCGTCAGATGTCTTCACCAAAATAAACCTCCTTCACGCGAGAGTCCGCCCGCACGGCTTGCGGCGGGGCGTCGATTAGGACCTTGCCTGCGGCCAGCACGACAACACGCGTAGCAAAGGAAAACACGATGTCCATGTCATGTTCGACAAAGACGATGGGAAGCTGCTCGCTGGCAGCAATCGAACGGATCAACCCAAGGCACTCGCGCGACTCCTCGCGGCCCATGCCGGCGGTCGGCTCATCGAGCAGCAGCACGCGCGGCTTGGTCGACAGGGCAACCGCAAGTTCCAGCGTGCGCTGATCTCCGTAAGAGAGATCCCCGGCGTAGACGTGACGCTTGGCCCCAAGGCCGACCTTGTCCAGGATCGACTCGGCTTCCGCCTTGAGCAGGACCGAGGCGCGTTTGAACATGTTCCATGAGTGCCCCTGCGCCAACATCAATCCGATCTGCACATTCTCCAGTACCGTCGAGGAGCGGAATACGCTGCTGACCTGGAAGGATCGGCCCAGCCCCCGTTTGACGCGCTGCCAGGGCGGCATGCAGGTGACGGGCTCACCAAACAGGCGCACCTCACCGCCATCGGGGATCTTGCGTCCCGTCAGCAGATCGAAGAACGTGCTCTTGCCGGCCCCGTTGGGGCCGATGATGGCGACAATCTCGCCCGGATTGACTTCGAGCGAGACGCCGCCCACGGCGGTGAAGTCACCAAAGGACTTAGACACATTCGATGCGCTGAGCACCGGTTGCAGGCTGGCAGTCATCGATGGCCTCCCATGGTGTTCTTCGTGTCAAGTGGTGCCAGTGCAGCGGTGTGGCCTTTAGTGCCGCGCCGTGCAAGACGCTTGCCGATGTAAGCCACCAGCGGCGTGCCCAACCCTTCGGGGAACAGCAACGCACAGACGATGACGAGCACGCCCACAACCAGGTCTGAGTTTTCCGAGTGCATCTGGACATACACCCGCGACAGTTCCAGGACCACGGTTCCCAGGATGGGACCGAGGAAGATCGAGCGACCACCCAGCGCCACCATCATGAGCAGCATGGCGCTGGTCATCCACGAGAACAGGTGGGGATCGACGTTGCCCTCCGTCGTGGCGGAAACGATGCCGAAGATCGTGCCCAGTACGCCCGCAATCACCATCGCCATGATCTCGTACCGTTTCGGATTGCCACCCAGCGAAGCGATGCGGTCGGAGTTGTCTCGCACGGCCGCCAGCATGGTGCCGAAAGGGGAGGCCAGCAGTCGCAACAGGAACAGGCCTACCGCGACCAGCACGCCCACGGCAAACAGATGCCGCGCCATGTCGGATTCCAGCCAGGATGGAATCGTCACGCCCACCAGCCCATCGTCACCGCCGGTCAGCTCGTAGCTACGGGCAACTAGCACGAATGCGACCTGACCAATCGCCAGTGTCAGCAACCCGAAGAAGAGGTGCTTCGCCCGCAACGAGATCACAGCGGCTACAAGCGAAAGCGGTACGGACAGCGCGAGCCCGATCAGCGCTGCGTACTCATAGCGGAGCCCATGCTTGATCGTGCCAATGGCAACCGCATAGGCACCGAGGCCGAAGAACAGGCCCTGGCCCATGGAGATGAGCCCGGTAGCCCCCACCAGCAGGTTAAGGGTGATGGCCGCGCCAGCCAGCACTGCGAGCCGGGTGATCTCAGGCAGCATGGTTGCCGGAAGAACAAACGGCAGAACACAGAATGCGATGCCCACTGCCAGCAGGGCACCCACTCGTTTTGCGTCGAATTGGAACATCGCTACTCCCTGCCGACAATCGTGCGAAAGCCGGTTGGCTTGAACAGCAGAACGATGACCATGACGGCGAAGATGATGATTTCGCTGCCCTGGTCGATGACGAGGGTCGATACGGTTTCGGCAACGCCGATCAGCATGGCCGCGGCAAGGCCCCCCCAGACCGAGCCGAGCCCACCCACCACGACCACGGCGAATGCAATGAGCACGATCTGCACGTCCATCCCGGTGTTGATCGCCCCCCGCGGGACGGCGATCGCACCGGCCACGCCGGCCAGCATGGCGGCAATGGCCATCACGGTCGTACGCAGACGCAGGACGTCCACACCGACGGCTTCCAGCATCTGCGGATCATCGACCGCTGCCCGGATCAGGCGGCCAGTGCGGCTGCGCGTGAGCAGGGCCCACAGGTAGATAGCCACGGCGGCCGTGAGCGCCAGCACGACGAGTTGATAGCTTGCGAGCTTGAGCGGACCAAGCTCGACAAAACCCGAGAGCTGAGGCGGCGGCGCCATGGAAAGCGGTTGGGCACCAAACACCAAGCGCGTGACATTGTTCAGCACCAGCAGCAGGCCGAACGACACCAGCAGCTGGCCCCACATGCCGGAGCGATAGACGCGCCGGAAGAAGGACACCTCCAGCGTGGCGCCAAGCGCCGCAACGACTGCCGGAACGATCAAACACGCGGCAAGGAGGCCGGCCCCTGGCCCCCATTTTTGAATGCATGCCGCTGCGCCAAACGCCGCCAGCATAAAAAACGACCCGTGTGCAAGGTTCACGACGCCGAGTGCGCCCCATAGCAGCGTAAGGCCCGACGCCACCAGGAAGTACAGGCCGCCGTTGGCGATACCTGCCAGCACCTGGGCCCACAGCAAATCCCAATTCATGTCTGTCTCCGTTGATGCACGCTTACTCTTTGCGCGCTTTTTCGACGGTCGCCCGCGATGGGCGTGTCATGCTTGCCGGAACCACTTCGTCGATGTCGAGGACAGGTTGCCCATACTCCTTGCCCGCTATGATCTTGCCGAAGTACACCGGTACGCCGGCTTCATGGTCGAATTTGCCGAAGCGCAGCGGGCCTCGCAGCGTTGCAAATTCGTTGTCTTCAATGGCGCGCAGCACGGCATCTGTGTCGGTAGTCTTTGCCAAGGTGACAGCACGTGCCCAGGTCGTTATGCAGTCATAGGCGGCGAATGCCCAGTCCGACGGGTAACTGCCGGTCTGCGCTTTGTATTGCGTGACGAAGTCCTTGCCCTCGCCAGATTTGCCGAGGTAGTTGAACGGCGCGTATTGGAAACCTTCGATGCCCAGCGGCGCGTTGTCCCCGAGCATCTTCAGTGTGTTGGCGTCCATCACGGTCATGAAGCGGTTGTTGATCTGCTTGAAGAAGCCCAGCGCTGTCGCCTGCTTAGAAAACGTCAGAAGATCACCCGAGAAGACTTGCGACCAGACATAGTCAGGTTTTGCCGCCAGGATCTTATTGATGCTGGCGGTGTAGTCGGTGGCGCCCAGCTTGGGGTACTCCTCAACCACGATCTGCGCTTGCGGGTTGAGCTCTTTCATGAACTCCTTGAAGCGCATGGCAGACGCCCGGCCGCCGGCGTAATCGGGGACCATCAGCGCGTAACGCTTGTAGGGCTGCTTGGCCAATCGCGTGGTGACCGCTCGCATCAGCATGTATGTCGTCGGCGCTACCGAGAACATGTAAGGCTGATAGTCCTTCATGGTGATTTCTTCGGCCGCAGCGGTCGACACGCACATCGGCATCTTGAGCTTGCCCGAGACGGCTTTAGTGACCGCAAGCGTGGCGCCGGACGTCATCGGAGACAGGAGAACATCCGCGCCTTGCTGCGCCAGTGCGCTCGCCTGATTGACAGCGCGCTGAGGGTTCGTACCGTTGTCCTGATAGTCGAAAAGGATCTGTCGTCCAAGCACGCCCCCCTTTTTGTTGAGCGCGTCGATAGCGAACTTGAAGCCTCCGAGTGAGTCGGCGCCCAAGTTGGCGGCGGGCCCGCTCAGGTCGAGCGAACCGACAACCTTGATGGGCTGGCTTGCCTGCGCGAGGGCAAGCATCGGGCATAGCGCAAGCAGCGCGCCTGCGGCGATGGTTTTCATGCTGAGTCTCCTGTGGTTTCTTGGTGGAGGAGCTCGCGCTTGCTCGATTGGCGTGGCGCTCGGCATCGCCTGGGGCGACCACTCGGGTTCGAGCGAATGCTGCCCTGGCAGGACGCCGTGTCTCCTTTATTTGTTGCATCCAAGGTTATGAAGCCTCCCTGGGCGCGGCAATGGACATATCCAAGCCGTTCCGTACCTTGGAAACGCCTGCTAAGCAATGCGCAAGAAGGCACGCTGGGCCTCGCTACTGCGGCTGTTCACAGTACGGAACAGGGCCGGAGCGGAAATTGACACGCCGATGACCGGCAATGAATCTGTCCGAGCGCCTCGCAAGGTCGAACGGCCTGCGCTGCGACATCCGGTTCGGGCATGGCGGGCGCGTTCTGCGCGCGGAATTGCGACAGCAACAGAAAAATGAAGGAAGGAGACACGACATGAAAAAGGCGATGTTCGCGGCGTTGGTTGCTGCTAGTTCTGCGCTATGCAGCGCGCAAACGGGTACCCCCATCAAAATGGTGGGTTCCCTGGACCTGTCAGGGCCAGTGGCCGAGGTGGGCAAGGACACCTTGCTCGGCATCCAATTCGCAGTGGATGCCTTGAACAAGGGCGGTGGCGTGCTCGGGCGCCCTGTCACCTTTGATTACCAGGACAACGGCAGCAATGCCCAGCGCGCGATTACGCAGTCCACGACCATGGTGCGTGATGGAGCCGTCTTTCTGATGGCGCCGCAGGCTTCCGGCAGCACGCTGGGCGTAACCAAGATGGTGTCGGCAAAGCTGAAGGTGCCAATGTGCGTGTCGGCATCGGGGTCGGAGGACATCACGATGAAGGACTTCCAGCCGTACGTGTTCTCAGTCACGCCCAATGCTTACACCGAAATGCGCGGGGCGGCCATGCAATTGGCCAAGCAACCGTATAAACGCTATGCGCTACTCGCAGCCGACTACAGCGGCGCACGCACGAACGAAGCCCGGTTCAAGGCGTTCTTGAAGGAGCTCAATCCGCAGGCGGAGATCGTGATCGAAGAGTTTCCGAAACTCGGTGCCATTGATTACACGGCCAGCATCAACAAGATCCTGGCGGCCAAGCCTGACTACGTGTTCACCATTCTGTACGGTACCGATCTGGTGACCTTCTCCAAGCAGGCCACGGCGCTGGGCTTCTTCAAGCAGATCAATAGCAAGTTCTTCGGCATCTACGACGAATCGGTCCTGAAAACGTTGGGTGACTCTGCTGCCATTGGTGGCAACGGCGTGCAACGGGCCCCGGCGGACTATCTGCTGAAATCCGGTCCGCAGGCAAAGGCATACGTCGATCAGTTCAAAGCCAAGAACGGCTTTCCTCCGTCTGACTGGAGCACATTGGCCTACGACTGCGTGATGACCTGGGCCCAGGCTGTGAACACCGCCAAGTCGACCGATGCTGATGCCGTCATCCGCGCGGTTGAGGGGGGAGAGTTCAACACGATGCGGGGCAAGCTTCGTTTCGGCAAGCTCGACCACGCAGCCGATGCACCGGTCTTCTTCGGCCGCCTCGAACGCGGCAAGGAGCAAGGGCATCCGATCATGGCGGTGACAGATGTCATTCCGGGCAGTATGGTCCGACCAACGGAAGCCGAAATCCGCAAATCCAGACAGCCTGAATAGGCACATGACCTTGACGACTCTGCTGGACGCCGTATGACGGGGCCGCCACGGGAGCCGACGGACGTCGTGGCGATCACAGCATGGAGCCCGCTGCGCAACCGGCGGTTCTCTGTGCTCTGGTCGGTCTGGGTGGCTGGCAACGTGTGCACGTGGATGAGCGACGTTGCCGCGGCGTGGTTAATGACCACACTGACAGAGAGCAAAGCCCAGGTGGCCCTGGTGCAGACGGCGACCGCACTTCCTGCGTTTCTGCTGGCGCTCCCAGGTGGAGCGCTTGCCGACTTGCTGGATCGACGGCGGTGGTTTCTCTTCACGCTCTTATGGACGGTCGCTACGACCACCGCACTGGCATTTGCAGCTGTGACGGGTGTCTTGACCACGCCTTTGCTCCTGGCGCTGGTGTTCGCCAGTGGCGTAGGGGCAGCGTTGCGCTGGCCAGCGTTCTCCGCCTTGGTGCCGGAAGTCGTGTCGCGGCCCCAATTGCCGCAGGCGATGGCCTTGCATGGGCTTGCGGTGCATGGTGGGCGCGTGGCCGGGCCGCTGATCGCCGGTGTCTTTCTGGCGATATGGGGTGGTGCCTCGGTGTTCTTCTTTGGAGCGCTGCTATCGCTGGCATCTGCACTGGCGATCTGGCGATGGCGATACGATGCACCACTACGTCGCCGCCGTGTGCCTTTGACTCGGGCGATTCGTGCAGGTCTGCGTTTCGCTTGGCGTAGCCACCGGCTACGGGCCGCAATCGTGCGTATTTGGGTGCTCTTCATGACAGTAACGGCGTTGATGGCACTGCTGCCATCGCTGGCGCGGGCGTACGGCATTGGCAACGCGACCGTCTACACCACGCTGCTGGCATGCATCGGCGCTGGTGCCATGACTGTGGTGATGGTGTTGCCGCGTGTGCGAGCACGCATGGGGTCGCACTGGGTGGTCACGACAGGACCGTTCGTTCTCGGGGCTGCGATGGCTGGCGTTGCCCTTGCGTCGCGAGCTTGGTCTGCCGCCCCCATGCTTTTCGTCGCCGGGGCAGCCTGGCTCGCCGTCGGCAACTCACTGAACACCGGTGCGCAACTGGCCCTGCCAGACCGGCTCCGCGCACGCGGGATGGCGATCTTCTTCATGGCTGCCATGGGCGGAGGAGCATTCGGTGCGGCGGTATTCGGCGCGCTTGCCGATCACGTCGGCGTACGTCCTGCCCTGATGGCCTTGGCCGTAATGACGTTCGGGCTGGGCTGGTGGATGCGTGACCGCTGGGCAATCGCATTTGAAGATCGAGAGCAACGTTGAGCACCGCGGAAATGCGAGGGACACAGAGGCTCACTCCTGGCTGCCAACCGTAGTCCGCGCCTGTATGGATCGAGTAGGCCTCGCCGCTGCGGCTCATTAATTAATGTCGCAGAGGTGGCCCGCACATCAGAATCGGCACACCACGATTCGATGTACGGAATCTCGGTTGCTAAGGCATTGACCTTCTCGCACTGTCCCTCTGAACATCTGCAGTGACAAAGTCGAAGAGAGAACAGCATGCCGATTAGCTTGATTCCCATCCGCGATGCCCTCGATATTCGTCCTGGCCGCCTGTTCATTGACGGCCAATGGCGAGACTGGGACGGCGAGCGCTTTGATCAGATCCATCCTTCAACCAACGAGGTCATGACGAGCCTCGCAGAGGCTGGCGTGCGCGGTGTCGACCTAGCCGTGGCTGCCGCTCGGCGTGCTTTTGACGAGGGGCCCTGGCCGCGCATGCGTGCGCAGGATCGCAAGAGAATGCTACAGCCGATTGTGGAGCGGATCTACGCGGCCGAGGAGGAGATTGCACGCCTCCAGACGCTGGACAACGGCATCCCATTTTCATTCAGCCGCAATTCTCGCGTCTCCCCCAAGGCGGCAGCGGACATCTTCGACCACTTTTTCGGCTGGATCGACAAGATCAACGGAGAAACGTATCCGCTGTTCTCGGACGCATCGAACACGCAATACATGACGTTTCGCGAACCGGTCGGCGTCGTGGCCGCGATCCTTCCATACAACGGCCCCGTCATGACCTTCGCGATGAAGGTAGCTCCCGCACTCGCGTGCGGCTGCACGGTGGTTGTCAAGCCCTCCGAATACACGAATCTGGCGGTACTGAAGCTCGCGGAAATTATCGCGGAAAGCGATCTGCCTCCCGGTGTCTTCAACGTCGTCACGGGCGGTTCGGCAGCCGGCGCAGCGCTGTCTTCGCATGCGGGCATCGACAAGGTCACATTCACCGGTAGCCCCGTTGTTGGTGAGAAGATCACAATGGCGAGCGCGTCGAGCATGAAACGCCTGTCGCTTGAACTGGGCGGGAAAAGCGCGGCGATCGTATTCCCGGATGCAAGCAGCGTAGCGACAGCAGCGACTCGGCTGATGGGCCTGTGCTCGACGTTTCTGTCGGGGCAGGTGTGTTCGACGCCCACGCGGGCGATTGTGCATCGGTCCGTCATGGACGAATTCCTGCATCACGCAGCAGAACAGGTCAAAACGGTGCGCTTTGGCGATCCGTTTGATCCGGCGACGACGTCCGCGCCGATCATTTCGAAGCGGCAGAAAGACAAGATTCTCGGGTACATCGACACTGGCAGGCGCGAGGGCGCGGAGCTGATGTTTGGCGGTGCAACGCCGGGCGGTGACCTTGCCAATGGCAACTGGATTGATCCGGTGCTGTTTGCAAACGTGCGCAACGACATGACCATCGCGCGCGAGGAAATCTTCGGGCCCGTGCTGTCTGTGATTCCGTTCGATGCAGAAGAGGAAGCCATCCGCCTTGCCAACGAAAGCGACTATGGCCTGGCGGGCTGTGTGTACACGGGCAACGTCAATCGCGCATTCCGTGTTGCGCGCGCGATTCGCAGCGGCTCGATCGGCGTGAATGGCTACGCGAGCATTCCGAATGCTCCGATGGGTGGTATCAAGCGCTCAGGAGTGGGCCGCGAAGGCGGCTGGCCGACGATCGAGGCATTTACAGAACTCAAGACGATCAGTTTTAACCTCGATGGCTGAGCCCATTCGCAAGTGACGGCCCGACCTGCGTACCACGCACGTCGAGCTTTCGAATCTCGATCTCCCTATGCGGATGCGATAACCATGAGTGATACGTTTGACTATGTGATCGTCGGCGCCGGGAGCGCTGGCTGTGCAGTGGCCATGCGGCTGGCGGAGGCTGGCCACTCGGTGTGCGTGCTTGAGGCAGGCCCGAAAGACAGCAGTCCGTACATCCATATTCCCGCGGGCTACATCAAGAACATCTTCAACCCCAGGCTGATCTGGGATTTCAAGAGCGAGCCGAATCCCGCGACCGGCAATCGCAAACTGACGCTTACGCAAGGCAGGGTGCTCGGCGGATCGGGATCGATCAATGGGATGGTCTACAACCGCGGCCAGCAAGCCGATTTCGACGGCTGGGCCGAACGGGGCAATCCAGGCTGGCGCTATGAGGAGGTGCTGCCATATTTCAAGAAGGCCGAGACACGCATCGGGGTCGGCGACGACCGGTATCGGGGCCGTGGCGGCCCGCTCCCGGTCACCGACCCGGTGCACTCCAGCCCGCTGTGCGACCTGTTCATCGAAGCGGTCAAGAGCCTAGGCTATCCGCATGTTCCGGACCATAACGCCGAGACGCAGGACGGTGTCGGCCCTTGGCAGTTCACGATCGACTCGCGTGGTCACATCATGCGGCGCATGAGCGCCGCGCAGGCGTATCTGCGGCCGGCCGTGAAGAGCGGGCGCGTTAACGTACGTACCGATAGCCCCGCGATCTGTGTGTTGCTGGAGGGCCGGCGTGCGGTCGGTGTGCGCTATCGCGCGGGTGGTACTGGCGCGCCGGAGCGCGAAGTCCGGGCGCGGCACGAAGTGATCGTGTCGGCGGGCGCGCTGAACACGCCCCGCCTGCTGCAGATTTCCGGCATTGGTCCGGGTGAGCATTTGCAGGCCATCGGCGTGGACGTCATCGCGAACCTCCCTGGCGTCGGTGCGAACCTGTGCGATCACTACAACTTGCGTGTTGCTGCGAAGGTCAAGAGCGTTACGACGATTAACGAGCGCGGCCGCGGGTTGCCGCTCTTGTGGGAGATCACCAAGTATTTTGCGGGGCGGCCGAGCATTCTCAGCATGGGCCCCGTGCCGATGCGCTTCTTCTTCCGTTCGGATGCGTCACTGCCCACGCCGGACCTGCAGGTATCGTTCACGCCAGGCAGCTATCAGGAAGGGTTGCCCGGCTTGCTTGACCACTATCCGGGCATGACGCTCGGCGGGCACAAGCAACGCCCGGAAAGCCGGGGCTATGTGAAGGCGCAATCGAAGAACATCGACATTGACCCCGTGATCCAGCCGAACTACCTGGCGACCGAATCGGATCAACGCGCGATCGTTGCCGTCGTCAAGATGGCGCGTGCGGTGCTCCAGGCGCGCCCGTTTGCAGAGCACTACGTCGACGAGGTGTTCCCAGGAAATGATGTTCGCACCGACGACGAGATACTCGATTTCGCGCGGCAGCGAGGCGGCACCGTGTATCACCACAATGGCACTGCACGGATGGGCCCGGACAGCGATCCGATGGCCGTCGTCGACGCGCGATTGCGCGTCCGGGGTGTCACAGGGTTGCGTGTGGCGGACGCGTCGGTCATGCCGGCACCGATCTCTGGCCCGACCAATGCATCGGCGATCATGATCGGCGAGAAAGCGGCGGACATGATTCTCCAGGATGCCGCTCAGCCATAAGTGCACGCAGCGGGTTCGCCCAATCGTCCAGGTCTGGTCGACGCGTTGACGAGGCCGTCGGTAGGGCGATTAACTAGGGCGAAAGTCAACGTGACCGGCGCCGTCCGAACTATTGCCAATAGGCGATCTTGGACGGCACGCAAGCTCTTACCCTCGTGAAGACGGGATATCACCCTTGGATGTTTTCCTTGAACACCGGGCTGATGGTTTCAAAGCTTGTGAACTTCAGGCGCTTTGTCTTCCAAACGCCGGATCGCTTTACGTACTCAAATGCGTAGGTGCCGGAAAGCAGCTGTAGGACGCCATCGTCCGTTTGTCGATAGTAGATGACGTCTGTCTTGGCACTCGCCTGGTCGCCATCGACATCAATCAGCGGATTGGTGATGTGGTGATGGCATTTCGGCACCTCTCTCCACACCTTGTGGACGAGCTGCCGGATGCCTTCGATACCAGACGTCTGACCACGGGGTAATTCATACACACCATCATCGGCCCAGATGCTCATGAAGGTTGCCTCATCCTTCTTGTCGATTCCGTGACAGTACTTCGACATCAGCGTCCTGATTTCCTCGATATCAATCACTTTCTGAAGCTTCTCTTCGAAGCTGATGGCGTTGTTTGCCATATTGCATGTCTCCGGATAGAACGTCGGGCAAGATGTCGTGGGACTACGCCCGCCTTGGGCTAAGCTGCTGCGCTGCCAGAAGCTTGTCGAGCGCGGGGTTATCTGCGCCAATATCGTGCGCCGACGACAGCGGTGGCGGGCGTTTGCCGTTGAAAGACAGGGGCAGGCCAACCAACTCGATTTCATCGTCTGCAGGTTTGCCAAGGATGCCCAGCGCACGCGTTTGCTCGTGCTTGACCGCTTCTTCCGTCGTCTGTATGGGGGCACAGGGTAGGCCGGCAGCGCTCAGTTGTTCTTGCCAGTGCGCGCGTGGGCGCCCGGCCAGTCGTTCTCCAATGAGTCCCTCGAGCAGCGCTCGGTGTTGCAGGCGGCCGGCGTTCGTGGCGAACCGCGCATCCGTCGCCCATTCTGGGTGGCCGAGAACGTCGCAGAGCTTGGCAAACAGCGGGTCGTTCGCGCAGCTGACGATCAAATGGCCGTCTGCCGTGGCAAATGCGCGGTGAGGCACGATGAAGGCCACACCGGAGCCATGCCGACCGCCCGGCTCGCCATCAGCGTTGTAGTTGGCGATGCCAATAGACATCCAGGCCATCGCCGTCTCCAGCAATGAGCTGTTGACCGTCGACCCAGTGTGCTTCAACTGTCGGCGGTAGAGCGCCGAAAGGATGCCGATGACTGCCCACATACCGGTGCCGAAGTCGACGATGGAGACCCCAGCGCGCACAGGCGATTGGCCTTCCTCTCCGGTGAGGCTCATGATGCCCGAGAAGGCCTGCATGAGCGGATCGTAACCGGGCTCCGTGTTGAGCGGGCCCACGTGGCCGTAGGCGCCGACCTCGCAGCAGATGAGTTCAGGCTTGGTGACGCGCAGGTTGTCGGGGTCGAGACCGTACTTCGCGCTCGTGCCGGGCCGCAGGTTGTGGATGAAGACGTCGGCATGCTCCGCGATGAGCCGATGCAGCGTCGCCAGATCGCCAGCCTCCTTGATGTCGAGACAGATAGCCCGCTTGCCGCGATTCAGCGCGTGGTACGCCGCACCGCTGCCTCGCCATTTACTGGGCCCCCAGCCGCGTGCCGAATCCCCCGTCGGACGCTCGACCTTCCAGACTTGCGCACCGAGTGCCGCGAGAATCTGCCCGGCAAAGGGCGCCGAGGCGCTGTCGCTCAGTTCGACTACGACAACGCCTTCGAGAGGCAAGTCACGCATGATTGCCACCCTCCAAATTCGATATTTCGTGCTGCATGAGAGCTTGCGCTCCGCCGGAGCTCAGCAGTAAGCGGACCTCCTCGTCGGTGAATCCGTATTCCGTGAGCAGTTGCTCTGAATGCTCGCCCAGGCGCGGTGCGGGGTAGCGCAGGGCGGGTGGGCTTTCGCTCCATTGCTGGGCAATGCCGATAGTACGGATCGTGCCCTCGGAAGGGTGCTCCTGCTTAGAAAAAAATCCCACCGCAGCCATATGTGGGTCCTCCAGCAATTGCTCTGGGGTATTCATTTCGATGATTGGCACATCAGCTTCGCCTAGCAGCTTGACCCAGTCGGCGGTGGTTTTGGTTTCGAACGTGCGTGCCAGGAACGCATAGAGTTCGCCAATGTGTCGCGTCCGCCCATGGATGTCGGCATAACGCGGGTCGCTCGCCATTTCGGCGTGCCCGCTGATCTCGAAGAAGCGCTGCCAGTGGCGATCGGTATAGACCTGCGCGCCGACGTAGCCGTCCAGCGTGCGATAGGGGCGCCGTTCGGGCGTCATCATCCGCGCATAGCCCCAATCGCCAATTGGCGGAACGAAGGTATGGCCGTACAGATGGTCGCCCATGACGAAGTGCGCGAACGTTTCAAACATCGGCACCGAGACGGACTGGCCAACACCCGTTTTCTCGCGCCGATAGAGCGCCATGGCTACGGCATTGCTGGTGGCCATGCCGACCACGCGATCGGCAATGGCGGTGGCGACATACGCTGGCGGGCCGGATTTGCGGCTTTGCAGCACCGGCATGCCGACGGCCGCCTGGATCAGGTCATCGTAGGCGGGGCGGTCTGCGTAGGGCCCGTTCTGGCCGAAGCCGAACGCGCCGCAGTAGAGAATGCGCGGGTTGAGCTGCCGTACGTCTTCGTAGCTCAGGCCGAGCTTGGCCATCGTTTTCGGGCGCAGGCTGTAGAGCAGCACGTCGGCCGAGCGCACCATCTGCCTGAGCGCGTTGATACCGCTGGGCTTCTTGAGGTCCAGCACCAGGCTGCGCTTGTTGCGGTTGAGGTGAAGGAAGATCGCGCCCATGCCCGGCGTGCGGCTTGGCCCGACCTTGCGAGTCGTGTCGCCTTCCGGCGATTCGATCTTGCAGACCTCGGCGCCCATGTCGGCCAGCAGCAGCGACGCATAGGGCCCCATGAAGTTGGACGTCATGTCCAGGATGCGGACGCCTTCCAGTGGTCCTGTCACGGTCACTCCTTGTTGTCTTTCCCAGTAGCGCATGGCGCGCTGCCAGTGCTGTGGGGGTGTCCCCACAGCAGTCTCCGTTTTCTTGGATCGGTGAGTGTCAGGCCAGGACAAACACCGGCAAGTTTTGCTCGCCTCGCTGGATCATCCGGGCTTCGACCCGACTGCCCACTTTCATCGTCTCAGGTGCTCCCTCGATTTGGGCGAAGAAGTAATAGCCTTCGTCCATTTCGACAAAGCCCACCGTGTAGGGCGCAATCGACGCAAAGGCCGGCGTCGGGCCGCGCAACACGGTGCTGTAGGAATAGAGCGATCCGCGCCCGCTTGCGGACTGCCACTCCAGCTTGTCGGCATCGGCGTTGCAATGAGGGCAGAAGGAATGCGCGGGCCAGACGGCCTGATGACAGGCAGTGCAGCGCTGGAATTTCAACTGCCCAGCCGCCAGTCCTTCCCAATAGGGTTGGGCATCGAGCAGCCGGTAAGGCTGCGGCCAACCATCGTGCGTGTGTGTGTGGCTCATGACAGGCTCCGATGAGATTCAGGTGGCGGTGGACAGCAGCAGCACGCTGCCGGCTGCGAGCATGCCGCCCGCGCCTTGCACCAGCACGGTCTTGGGCCGGCGCGAGGGTGCGAGCCCCAGAGGCTGCCCGCGCAACTGGCGAACGGCTTCGACCATGCTGTCCATGTTGCAGGAGATGCCGGGTTGGCCGAACGACAGCCAGCCACCGTTCGTGTCGGTAGGCAGGTCGCCGTCGACGCCGGTGCGGCCTTCGCGATACAGGTTGATGCCTTGCCCCTTCTTCGCAAAGCCCAGGTCTTCCATGACGATCGGCCCCATGTGGGCGAAATTCACGGAGATCTGCGCCATGTCGACGTCGGATGGTGCCAGCCCGGCCATCTGGAACGCTTGGCGTGCGGCTTCCGCCGTTGCCGTGTGCGTGAGATTGGGCAACGCACCGAGCCCGGGGAAGGCGCACGAACGCAGGTTCATGCGATCGGTCAGGTACTCATGCGTCGTTGCTGAGCCGTACCCCAGCAGATACACCGGGTTGCGTGCGGTCTTGGCGCGTTCCGGGGACGTGACGATCAACGCACCACCCGTGCCACCGCCCCAGGTGGAACACATCCAGCGTCGCAAGGGCGAGGCGACATACGGCGATGCGAGCACCTTCTCGCGGTCGATCTCGCCATACTTGGCCTTGGCCGCATGGGGGTGATGCACCCCCCAGCGCTGGTTGGCGATCGCCACGTCTGCGAGATCGCTTTCGGTGATGCCGAACTCGTGGAAGTAGCGGCACGCGGCCTGCGCGTACAGCGCCGGGATCGTGGGCCCATACGGAATCTCATACTGTGGGTCCGCATCGGCTTCCGCGCCCATGGCCACGGCATCGACAAACAGTTCCGTGGCGTCGCTTTGCAGGCAGAGCACGTATTCCGCCTGGCCGGCGGCGATCATCTCGGTGGCCCACGTGAGCGTGGCGGTGAGCCCCGCGCCGTGCATGGTGAACTCGCTCGTGCGCTTCACCGGCATCTGCATGTGCGAGATGAAGATGTTGCTCCACTGCGAGCGCTTGTCCGCCCAGGGCGAGCGGCCCGTGTACACGGCGTCGACCTGGTCCTTGCGGATACCGGCGTCCTGTAGCGCGAGCCGCGTGGCTTCTGCGGCGAGCTGCAACGGGTCTTTGGGGTTCTTGAGTGACGCATACGCGTCGCCCATCCCAATGATGGCTGCGACTGGTTTGGGCGACATGGTTGCCATTCCTTCTGGCTCAGGCCGCTTTGAGAGCGGGCAGCGTCGAAGCCACCAGCGCGTCGAGGTCTTCGCGCTTGCGCAGCATCAGCAGGCTCCATTCGCCTTGCTGCACGATGTCGCCATCCTGGTTCAGCACCTGGATCAGAAACTTGATGACGCCGTACTTGTCGTCCTTGACCTTCTTGCCAATGACGGTGGCGCGTGCGTACACGGTGTCGTCAATCAGTACGGGCTTGAGAAAGCGCATGTTGTCGATGCCGTAGTTGGCCTGGATGCCCAGACCAAACTGGATCAGGCCGGTGGCGATCGAGTAGGTCAGGGCACCCTGCACCAGGCGCTTGCCGAAGCGGGTTTTGGACGAATAGACGATGTTCGAATGGATGGCGATCCAGTTGCCGGTCAGCGCGCAGTAGTTCACCACGTCCGTCTCGGTGATGGTGCGGCCGCCCGAGTTGAACACCTGGCCGTCCACCAGTTCATCGAAGGTCTGGCTGATTTGGTTGTTGATCAGACTCATGGTTGTTTCCTTGGTTGGTGGCTGACTCGGTATTAATTCAGGCGCATGGATTTAGCGATGATGGTTCGCTGGATCTGCGAGGTGCCGCCACCGATGGTGCATTGGATGCTTTCACGCAGGTAGCGCTCCATGTCCGCCTCGGGCAGGTTGGCGAAGCCACCGAGAATCTGCATGCCGTCGAGCGCGCACTGCTTGAGGGTTTCGGAGGCGTACAGCTTGGCCATGGACGTTTCTCTCGGCGCGGGCTGGCCCTGGGACTTGAGCGCTGCAGCGCGGTAGACGAGCAGGCGGGCCGCATCGACGCGGGTCTGGTTATCGGCCAGCATGTGCTTGAGCACCTGGAAGTTGAAGATCGGCTGGCCGAACTGAGTGCGCTGGTGCGCGTAGCGGTTGGCGTTGTTCACGGCCTCCTGCGCGTTGCCGGTGTAGGCGCCGGCGACGGCGCACCGCTCGAGTTCAAGATGGTTGAGGATGATCTCGTGCCCCTGGCCCTCGACGCCAAGGATTGCGTCTCCGGGCACGATGACGTCATCGAGGAAGATCTCGGTGGTACCGGTCGCATGGCGCGACAGCGTTGGCAGCTTGTTAATGACCATGCCCGGGGTGTTGTTCGGGATGAGCAGCATGGTCAGGCCGCCGTGCTTGTCGTTCATGTCGGTGCGCACGAGCATCGCGATGACGGTGTTGTCGGCCTGTGCGCCGGAGCAGAACATCTTCGCGCCGTTGATGACCCAATCGCCGTTCTCATTTCGGCGTGCGTGGGTCTTGGTGGCGAACACGTCCGAACCTGCGTCGGGCTCGGTCATCGATACCGAGAAGCGGATCTTGCCTTCGATGAAGGGCTGGATGTACTTGTCTCGCTGCGCCTGGGTGCCGTACTTGGCGATGTTCATTGCCGTGAAGGTTGGCACCAGGATGGCGGCGGCGAAGTCGAAGCCGTACTTGCCCAGTCCTTCGGCCATCAGCGTGTAGTCGAAGATGTCGCCGCCCGCGCCGCCTTCTTCCTCGCTGAACAACAGACCAAGCCAGCCTTGCTTGGCGATCTTGTCGTAGGCCTCGTAGGGGTAGTCACGGTTCTGATCGCACTTGCGGATGTATTCCACCGTGATCTCGTTGTCCATGAAACGGTTCACGGTATCCAGCCACATGACCTGCGACTCATTCAGAAAATTGGGTTGCACTCCAGTCTCCTCGCGTTGAAGGGTTGCATCGGCGCGATGCCGCGGTGATGCGTGCTGGAAGCGTATGCGTGGACGGCCGCTGAACCTATTGGCCTTTTTCGAACCGCAAATTCGGGTAGCCCGAAGAAGTACGGCTGGTGGGCGTTCCGCTCAGGCTGAGTCGGTGCCGGCGGCCCCGTCGGCATTGGCGCGTGGGCGATCGAGCAGCTGCTTCATCAGCGCCTGCGCAGGCGGGCTCATCGGCCGCCCACGTGCCGTGGCAATGTGGATCGCGCGTGCGGCCCAGGGCTCGGCCAGCTCGACGCTGGTAACGTGCTCGAAGAGGTCGTGGCTGAGCAGGCATTCCGGCAGCACCGTCACCCCAAGCTTTGCCTGTACGAGGCTGATGGCCACGCCGGCGCTCCTGACGCTGAAGGCAGGTGTGTAGTCCTGGCCTAGCCGCTTTGCTGCGGCGCGGTAGGCGCCCATCATCGCGCTGACGGGAATGAGGTTTTCGGGCAGGAGGTCGGCGAACGTGACGCTCGCGCGTTCGCTCAAGGGATGTAATCGTGGCACAACGGCAACGAGGCGGTCCCGGCGATAGGGCGTCACGTCCACGGCGCCAAGCTCAAGCTCATACGCCATGGCAAACACGCCGATGTCAGCGTCACCTCGGGAGACTGCCTCGACGATCTCCGCGTTCTCAACTTCGCGCAGCACAAGGTCCACCATCGGGAAATCCCGAGCGTAGTCTCCCAGCTCCCGAGCAAGAAATGGAACGATGATAGAACGGGCCGAGGCGAGGGTGACCTGGCCCCGCATGCCCTCGGTAAAGGCGGAAATTTCGCTGCGCATGCCTTCGATGTTGTCGAAGATCATGCGTGCATAGCGCACCAGCACCGCGCCCGCGGGGCTTGGGACGACGCCTTTGGGCCCTCGCTCGAGCAGCTTGACGCCCGCGATATCCTCCAGATCCTGGATGCGCTTGGTGGCGGTGGATGCTGCGATGTTTTCGCGAATTGCCGCGCGGCCGATCTGCTGTTCTTCGACGGCGGAGAGGAAGAGCCGCAACGTAAAGAGATCGACCTGTCGGATCAGGTGGAGTCGGTTGAATGAGCCCATCTTGGCCTTCGAATGTGGCGGGCGAGGGCAGCGCTTGACTCAAGCGATTGCGGCTGCCTCCCGCAGTGCGGCAATTTCGTCGGAGGTGAACCCCCAGTCTCGAAGTATTTCCTCGCTGTGCTCACCGGCGGATGCCGGTGGACGCTGGATTGCCCCAGGTGTGCGGCTGAACCGCGGCGCGGGGGCCGGTTGCACCACGCCGTCATATTCCACCAAGGTCTCGCGCGCGCGCAAGTGTGGATGGTCCGGGGCTTCTGCCATTGACAGTACTGGCGTTACGCATGCCTCGCGGCCATCGGCCAGCCTGCTCCATTCATCGCGCGTGCGCGTGCGGAAGGCAGCGGCCAATCGCTCGTGCATTTCCGGCCATCGCGTGCGGTCGTGCTGGTCTGGCATGTCGTCCTCGCGCAAGTCCAGCAACGCGAGCAGGTTGCGCCAGAACCGGGCCTCGTTGGCGCCGACGCTGACCCACAGACCATCCTTGGCCTGGTACACGTTGTACCAGGGGGCGCCGGAATCGAGCCGGTTTGTCCCGCGGTTGTCGGTCCAGTAGCCGGCGGCGCGCAGCCCGTAGAACAGCGTCATCAGCGACGCCGATCCGTCCACCATTGCCGCATCAACAACCTGCCCCTGGCCCGAGCGGTGGCTTTCCAGGATGGCGGAAACGACACCCAGCGCGAGGTACAGCGAGCCCCCGCCAAAATCGCCGGCGAGATTGAGCGGAATCACCGGCGGGCCGTCCGCCAGGCCGATGGAGTGAACCACGCCCGTCAGCGAAACGTAGTTGAGATCGTGGCCGGGCGCCTGGGCCAGCGGGCCTTCCTGGCCCCAGCCGGTCATGCGTCCGTACACCAGCCTCGGATTGGCCCGCTGGCAATCATTAGGACCAAGGCCTAGCTTCTCTGCCACACCCGGGCGAAAGCCTTCCACCAGGGCATCCGCGTTTTCGACCAGCTTGAGAACGGTGGCGACAGCCTCTTTCTTCTTCAGATCGAGCGCAAGATTGCGCCGCCCCCGATTCAACAGGTTGAAACGGGGGGCGACAGGCACGCCGCCGTCGTACCCCGGCGGACGATCGATCCGGATGACCTCGGCACCCAGGTCCGCCAGCAGCATGCAGCAGAAGGGCACGGGCCCAACGCCACCCAGCTCGACAACGCGTAGCCCAGCCAACGGACCTTTTGCACCGCGGTTCATTCTTGTCTCCTGTGGTCGTTTTCGGCGTTGCTTTGATGCTTAGAGCGCTGCCACCAGTTCCGGCACGGCCTCGAACAGGTCGGCGACCAGGCCGTAGTCCGCCACGCTGAAGATCGGCGCTTCGGCATCCTTGTTGATGGCCACGATCACCTTCGAATCCTTCATGCCGGCCAGATGCTGGATCGCGCCCGAAATGCCGCAGGCGATGTACAACGTCGGCGCAACGATCTTGCCTGTCTGCCCGACTTGCAAATCATTGGGAGCATAGCCCGCATCCACGGCGGCGCGCGATGCGCCCAGCGCAGCGCTGAGCTTGTCCGCCAGCGGCGTGAGTACTGCATTGAAGCGTTCGTTGCTGCCCAGTGCCCGGCCGCCCGAGACGATGATCGTCGCGGAGGTCAGCTCGGGGCGTTCGCTCTTGGCGATTTCCGCACTGACGAACTGGCTGCCTGCCGTACCAGCGACCGTGGGTGTCGCCTCCACCGGGGCGTTGCCTTGCGCCACGTTGGCCGGCTCGAACGAGGTGGAGCGCACCGTGATGACCTTGACGCCGTCGCTCGATTGCACGGTGGCGATGGCGTTGCCGGCGTACACGGGGCGGTCGAACGTGTCCGCGGTGTGCACCTTGATGACGTCGCTGATCTGCGCGGCATCCAGCTTGGCTGCGACGCGCGGCGCGACATTCTTTCCGCCGGCGGTGGTCGGGAAGAGGATGTGCGTGTAGTCCGTGGCGAGCGCCAGGACCTGCGCGGCGATGTTCTCTGCCAACTGGTGTTCGAACTGCGCGCCGTCGGCGTGCAGCACCTTGGACACACCGGCAACGCGTGCGGCGGCCTGTGCAGCGTCGGCAGCGTTGTGGCCGGCAATGAGGACGTGCACGTCTCCACCGCAAGCCAGGGCGGCAGTCACGGTGTTGAGCGTGGCGCCCTTGATGGACGCATTGTCGTGTTCGGCGATAACGAGAACAGCCATTTAGATCACCTTCGCTTCGTTCTTGAGTTTTTGCACCAGGGTTGCTACGTCCGGCACGATCACGCCGGCGCTGCGCTTGGACGGCTCCACTACCTTCAGCGTCTTCAGGCGCGGGGCAACGTCCACGCCCAGGTCTTCCGGCTTGACCGTGTCGAGCGGCTTCTTCTTGGCCTTCATGATGTTCGGCAGCGTCACGTAGCGCGGCTCGTTCAGGCGCAGGTCGGTGGTGACCACCGCTGGCAGCTTGAGCGAGAGGGTCTCCAGGCCGCCATCGATCTCGCGTGTGACAGTCGCCTGTTGGCCTGCGATCTCGACCTTGCTTGCGAAGGTCGCTTGCGGAAGGTCGGCCAGTGCAGCCAGCATCTGGCCGGTCTGGTTGGCGTCGTCGTCAATGGCCTGCTTGCCGAGGATGATCAGTTGCGGCTGTTCCTTGTCGACGAGCGCCTTGAGCAGCTTGGCCACGGCCAGCGGCTGCAGTTCCGCATCGGTTTCGACCAGGATGCCGCGATCGGCACCGATGGCCAGGGCGGTGCGCAGCGTTTCCTGGCACTGCGACACGCCACACGTGACCGCCACGACTTCGGTGGCAACACCTTTTTCCTTGAGACGCACGGCTTCTTCCACCGCGATTTCGTCGAAGGGATTCATCGACATCTTGACGTTGGCCAGATCCACGCCGGTGTGATCTGCCTTGACTCTGACCTTGACGTTGAAGTCGACCACGCGCTTGACGGCGACCAGAATTTTCATCGTTCCTGCTCCAGGGATTTCTATGCTCGGAAGGACGCCCGAGGTGGGCATCCGGAGTCGCTGCACCGCGTAGCGTTGTACCGAGCATGAAATACAGCCGCAGCGATGCATAGGTGCTACGCAGCATCGTCACGGTGGCAGATTGCGTCAACGCTCCAGCCGGCACCGTTCCGTACTTCGGTAGGGAAGTGCGGCATGACCGTCCCGCAGCCCGCTGGTTTCAGGCTGCTTGCGCGTTGCGGAACACTCCGTTGTACGGAACGCGTCCAACAGCCGGCGGTGATGTGTGTGGCGCTGACGTGGAGATCGGAGGGGGCGCAAGGCGTCAGGAGCTGCCGCCAGCGGCTTGCGCGACCTTGATCAGCTCATCGATGAGGTCGCGCGCGCATCCGGGCAGCCCATCAATATCGCGCACGATCACGGCGCGTTCGCGAACGGCCCACGCATCGGCCAGTTCGGAGATTTCGATCTGCATGGTCTTGCTGTGTCGTAGCGCGGCAGACAACGGCACGACGCCGATGCCCACGCCGGCTTCGATCATCCGGCACATGGCTTCGAAGCTGCGGACCTGGATGCGGATCTGCAATTTGCGCCGTTGGTCGCGCACAAGATCGGTCAGGAACGCGTGCAGCGTGCTGCCTTCGTGCAGGCTCACGTGCGGATAGTCGAGGGTGTCGGCAAAGGCGATTTCACGCGATGCCATCGCCAAGGGGTGCCCGACCGGCGTGCACAGCACCAGCTTGTCGGTGCTGAAATGCACGAGCTGCAGGTCTTCAGCGGTGATTGGGCCCGAGATGATGCCGAGGTCCGCACTGCCATCCAGCACGCCGCGCACGATGTCGCGGGTCAGCCGCTCTTGCAGGTCCACCGTCACGGCGGGGCGATCCGCCATGAACTTGGCCAGCACCTCCGGCATGAATTCGGTGACGGCGGTGGTGTTGGCGAAGATGCGGATGTGGCCGACTTCGTCCTTGGAGAATTCTTCGAAATCGCTGCGCACGTGCTCGAACTGGCGCTCGATGACGCGCGCGTGCCGCAGCAGCTTTTCACCGGCCGGGGTGAGCGACAGGCCCTTGCTCTCGCGATAGAAGAGTCGGGTGCCGAGTTGTTCTTCCAGGGCTTTGAGACGGGCGCTTGCCGCTGCCGGGGAAAGAAAGGCGCGCCGTGCGCCGCGCGAGAGGTTTTGTTCCTCGGCGATGCGCGAAAACAGTCTCAGGTCTGCGAAATCGAAGTGCATAGGGGTTCCTTGGCGCGCCACTGTAGCAAGGTGTTCCGGGGTCGGCAATTGGCGTCGTTCATCACACGTGTCCGTCTGGAAGACGCGTGCATTCGGAACAGCTGAACGCTAGCTTCGCAATTTCAAGCTTTACCCACACCGGCCTCGGCCCGAGACTAGACCGGCAATACAGTCTGCGGTGGCAGGTTCGCGCACGCTGTCCGGATCGATCTTTCAAGGCCAGTCTCCTATGCGTCCTCTCGATGGTATGACCGTCGTCTCGTTTGAACACGCGATCGCGGCTCCGTTTTGCACACGTCAACTGGCGGATCTCGGCGCGCGCGTGATCAAGATCGAACGCCCCAAGGTGGGCGATTTCGCACGCGGGTACGACGAACGCGTGAATGGTTTGTCGTCGCACTTTGCCTGGACCAATCGCTCGAAAGAGAGCCTGACGCTCGATGTGAAGCATCCGGAGGCGTCGACTATTCTGGAACGTTTGCTCGACAAGGCGGACGTGCTGGTGCAGAACCTTGCACCCGGCGCGGCTGAACGCCTTGGCCTGTCATACGAAACACAATCGAAGGTGCGTCCTCGCTTGATTGTGTGTGACATCTCCGGCTATGGCAATGACGGCCCGTACCGCGACAAGAAGGCGTATGACCTGCTGATCCAGGCGGAGGCGGGCTTTCTGTCGATCACCGGTACGGCGGAGCAACCGTCCAAGGCCGGATGCTCGATTGCCGACATCTCGGCCGGCATGTACGCCTACACGAATATCCTGGCGGCGCTGCTGCAGCGCAATAAGACGAACCAGGGCGCGCACATCGATATCTCCATGCTCGAAAGCATGACTGAATGGATGACCTATCCGCTGTACTACGCGTACGAAGGCGCGGCACCGCCGCCGCGCGCCGGTGCCGCGCACGCGACGATCTTTCCCTATGGCCCGTTCAAGGCGGGTGATGGCAAGACCGTCATCCTGGGTCTGCAGAACGAGCGTGAGTGGGAGGTGTTCTGCCGCGTTGTGCTCGAGAAACCTGAAATGGCTTCCGACCCGCACTTCGCCTCGAACTCGCTGCGCACGAAGAACCGCGAGTCACTGACCACTCTGATTCACCACGTGTTTGCAGCATTGACGGCCGAGGCGATTGTGGAGCGGCTCGACCGAGCGCAGATCGCCAATGCGCGCATGAACGACATGCACGACCTCTGGCAGCACCCGCAACTCAAGGCGCGCGGCAGGTGGACGGAAGTGTCGTCGCCCGTCGGCACGATCCCCGCCCTCTACCCACCCGGCATGCCCGGCGCCTTCGAACCCCGGATGGATGGCGTACCCGCGCTGGGCCAGCATAGCCAGGCCATTCTGGGCGAACTCGGCTATGCGCCATCCGAAATCGATGCGCTTGCCGAGGCTGGCGCTATCTGAAGCGAGCGGCCCGGTCGCGCGTCCTGTCTGTTCGTCATTCACCCGATCCACGATGTCTACATCACGTTCCTCCCGCTCGTATCTCTTTGTGCCCGCCAACCGTCCCGAGCGTTTTGCCAAAGCGCAGGCTGCTGGTGCGGACGCCGTAATCCTGGACCTCGAAGATGCGGTGTCGATTGACGACAAAGACCACGCCCGCCAGCAGCTTGCCGATTACCTTGAAGGCGGCGGTACCGGCATCGTGCGCGTCAACAGCATCGAGACACGCTGGCATGACGATGACATGCGGTTGTGTGCCTTGCCCGGTGTGCAGGCCGTCATGCTGCCCAAGGCCAACAGCGCGGGGGACATCGTGGCGGCACGCTCGCACATGCCTGCGTCTGTGCCGCTGCTGCCGCTCATCGAGACGGCCCGGGGCATGGCCAACGCCAACGGCATTGCCGCTGCGCCGGGTGTGAGTCGCCTCGTCTTCGGTACGGTGGACTTCCGTACCGAGCTGGGCATTGACGGTGACGAAGCCGAGTTGCTGACCTTTCGCTCGACGCTGGTGCTGGCCTCGGCGCTGGCGGAGATCGAGTCGCCGGTTGATGGCGTCACGGTGGAGATCGGCAACGTTGATCTGCTAAGAGCCGCGTGTGTGCGCAGCCGGCGCCTGGGTTTTGGCGGCAAGTTGTGTATCCACCCCAGTCAGGTCGGCGCAGTCAATGCGGCGTTCAGCCCGAGCGCGGCCGAGCTGGACTGGGCGCGGCGCGTGGTCGATCTCGCCCGGTCCAGCCCCGGCGCTTTCCAGCTCGACGGAAAGATGGTCGATGCCCCGGTGATTGCTCGCGCCGAGCAGTTGCTGCGCCTGGCGCCCGTGCCTGCCGCCTGAGCGTCGAACGCGAATCCTCATCCACCAGAAATCCAGCATGAACACAATCCGTAGCGTGCTCGTCGCCAACCGTGGCGAGATTGCCGTGCGCGTTATGCGCGCCGCAGCCGAACTTGGCATGCGCACCGTCGCAATCTATTCGCATCAGGACAGATTTGCGCAGCACCGGTTCAAGGCGGACGAGAGCTATCTCGTCGGCAAGGGGCGCAAGCCGGTCGATGCCTATCTCGATATCGATGACATTCTGCGCATTGCCATCGAGGCCGGTGTTGATGCGATCCACCCCGGATATGGCTTTCTTTCCGAGAACCCCGACTTTGCAGAGCGCTGCACGCAAGCCGGCATCACGTTTGTCGGGCCGACGTCTGGGGTGATGCGTCAGCTTGGCAACAAGGTGGCGGCGCGGGAATTGGCAATGGGCGTTGGTGTGCCGATGGTGCCGGCCACAGGCGCCTTGCCAGACGATGAGCAGGAGATCCGGCGTCTGGGTGCGGAGATCGGCTATCCCATCATGCTCAAGGCCAGCTGGGGCGGTGGCGGGCGCGGCATGCGTGCCATCCTGCGCGAGGAGGACTTGCTTGAGGCGGTGACCTCGGCGCGGCGCGAGGCGAAGGCCGCGTTTGGCAACGACGAGGTGTATCTCGAAAAATTCATCGCGCGCGCCAAGCACGTCGAGGTGCAGATTCTGGGCGATTTGCACGGCAACATCGTGCACCTGTTCGAGCGTGACTGCTCCGTGCAGCGCCGCAATCAGAAGGTGGTGGAGCGAGCGCCGGCGCCGTATCTCACGCAACCCCAGCGCGAGGCCCTGTGTGCCGAGGCGCTGAAGCTCGCCAGGGCGGTCGGCTATACCCATGCGGGCACGGTCGAATTCCTGATGGATGCCGATACCGAGGCGTTCTACTTCATCGAGGTGAACCCGCGCATCCAGGTCGAGCACACGGTGACGGAGGAAGTCACCGGCATCGATATCGTGAAGGCCCAACTGCGGGTTTCCGAAGGCGAGCGCATCGGAGACCCGGGAGCCGCGGTGCCTGCGCAGGACTCGATCCGGCTGCGCGGCCACGCGGTGCAGTGCCGCGTGACGACGGAAGACCCCGAGAACGGTTTCGCCCCCGACCACGGCAAGATGACCACCTACCGAAGCGCAGCGGGCTTCGGTATCCGGCTGGACGCGGGGACGGCCTACTCGGGCGCGATCGTGACGCCTTACTACGATTCGCTGCTGGTCAAGGTGACGTGCAAGGGGCGCGATCCGCAAGAAGCAAACGAGCGGATGAGCCGCGCGCTGAGAGAGTTCCGTATTCGCGGCGTGGCGACCAACCTCGCCTTCCTCGATAACGTGATCAATCACCCGGATTTTCAATCGGGCAACTGCACCACGCGCTTCATCGACAGCACGCCATCGCTGTTCCAGTTCAGGGAGCGGAAGGATCGCGCCACCAAGATCCTGAACTACATTGCCGACGTCAACATCAACGGCAATCCGGATCTGAAGGGGCGGGCGTTTCCGCGAGCTGTGGTGTTTGAGCCGCCGGTACCGGCCGTCGATCTTTCCCAAGCCGTGCCCGGAGGCTCGCGTGACTTGTTGGCCAAACTGGGGCCCGCGGGCCTCGCCGCCTGGATGCGCGAGCAGAACGGCGTGCTGCTGACTGACACCACCATGCGAGACGCACACCAGTCGCTGCTTGCGACTCGCATGCGCACACGCGACATGGTGGCGATCGCCCCGACTTACGCGCGGCAACTGGCGGGCTTGTTCTCCCTGGAATGCTGGGGTGGGGCCACTTTTGACGTGGCCATGCGCTTTCTGAAGGAGGACCCGTGGAGCCGTCTGACGCAACTTCGGCAGGCGGTGCCAAACATCCTGTTCCAGATGCTGTTGCGTGGCTCCAATGGCGTGGGGTACACGAACTACGCCGACAACGTGGTCCGCTACTTCGTGCAGTGCGCGGTGGCCGAAGGCATCGATATCTTCCGCGTGTTCGATTCGTTCAACTGGATCGAGAACATGCGGGTGGCGATGGATGCCGTGATTGAAGCCGGTGGCGTTTGCGAGGGGACGATCTGCTACACCGGCGACCTGTTCGACCCCGCACGCAGCAAGTACAACATCCGGTACTACGTCGACTTGGCCAAGCAGCTGGAAAAGGCCGGCGCACATATTCTTGGCGTCAAGGACATGGCGGGCATCTGCCGGCCGCAGGCGGCCACGGCGCTGATTACGGCGCTCAAGAACGAAGTCGGTCTGCCCATCCATTTCCATACGCACGACACCAGCGGGGGCGCCGTGGCGACCGTGCTGGCAGCGGTGGCCGCCGGCGTGGACGCGGTGGATGGCGCCGTGGACGCCATGAGTGGGCTGACGTCGCAACCAAGCCTGGGAGCGATTTGCGCCGCCCTGGAACACGATGAACGGCGGCCTGCGATTCACTTCAAGGATCTTCAGCCCGTATCGCGCTATTGGGAGATGGTGCGCGGCAACTACGCGCCGTTCGAGGCCGAGATGCGTGCCGGCACGTCAGACGTATATCGCCACGAAATGCCTGGTGGGCAATACACCAACCTGCGCGAGCAGGCGCGCGCGATGGGCCTGGATGACCAATGGCCTGCCATCGCACAGGCCTATGCGGATGTGAACGTGCTGTTTGGCGATATCGTCAAGGTCACGCCGTCGTCCAAGGTCGTGGGCGACATGGCCTTGCACATGGTGGCGAACCAGATCACCAGTGAGGACGTCCTGAACCCGGACCGCGAGATCGCGGTGCCGGATTCCGTGGTGTCCATGTTCCGTGGCGAGATGGGGTATCCCGCCGATGGCTTTCCTGCTGCGGTGCAGAAGAAGCTTGCCAAGGGCGGCCAGCCGATCGAGGGCCGGGCCGGCGCGCATATTCCCGCGGTGGACCTGGAGGCTGCGCGCGCAGAGGCCAGTCAGGCGGTCGGGGGCGCCCTGGATGACAACGACTTGGCGTCGTACCTGATGTATCCAAAGGTCTTCACCGACTTCTGCGCGCACCACGCGCGGTACGGCGACGTCTCGATCCTGCCCACGCCGGTCTTCTTTTACGGATTGAGCACCGGCCAGGAAATTACGGTTGAACTGGAGAAGGGGAAAACCCTGTTCGTCAGCCTGAATGCCCAGGCAGAGGCGGATGCGGACGGCTCGGTGCGTCTGTTCTTTGACGTGAACGGGCAGCCGCGAAGCATTCGCGCGAGCCTGCGTTCGTCAGCGCGTGCGAATGATGTGCGCATGGCGGAAGCCGGCAATGCCGCCCATGTTCCTGCGCCCATGCAGGGGACCGTGATTTCGGTGGCCGTTCAGCCAGGGCAGGCAGTGAAGAAGGGCGACACGGTGGCGGTGATCGAAGCGATGAAGATGGAGTGCAGCATGCCGGCGGAGGTGGCCGGCACGGTTCACGCCATCTGCGTCAAGGCGGGGGATGCGGTTCGTGCCGGGCAACTGATGGTCGAGATCGCTGCGGCTTAAGTCAGCCGTGCAGCGCCGGGCTGGCGGCAGCCCGGCGCTGGATTCGCTGCCATGCTGTCCGTCGGCGTCTTACTTTTTCATGCGCGACGGCTGGTGGAACGCAGGCCAACGCTGCAAGACCAGCTCGCGTGACGCGCCGTACGCGTAGCAACTGTCCACCTTAAGCGGTTTGCCACTGGCATCGGTCGCGTCCAACTGGAGCGGTGCTCGCAGCGAGTTGACTGCTTGGAGTGCCGCCGTTGCCAGCGTCAGCATGAGCTCTCTCAGGTGCGTGCAAGTCTCTCCGGGCGGCAGGCGCTTGCGCACTTCGTTGCTCCAGCCCGCGCCGATGCGTAGCCCCACCAGCGCCTGCAGGGATTCGCCACCACCAGGGCACTCGCGGTAAGGGTACGCGTGGATGAACGTGCTGACTTGGCGCACAACCATATCGAAGTCGAACACGACGCGCACGCCCATATCGTGAATGGGATCGTGGGCCGGTACGGTTCGCGTGCTGCTCGGTGGCGTGAAGTCATGCGACTTGCGGTCGGTCAACTGCCCTTCGATCTCGAACAGGCCATCACTGCGCCGGAAGCCGCAGAAATCGATCCGCCGGGAGTGAAGCGGTTCGCGGGTGATGCTTTCCGGGGTGGCGTTCGGTCCGTCTTGCTGCGCAAAGGTCATTGCATCGTCTCCATTAAATGCATTGCGGTATTGGAAGGCGTGTCAACGTGCGTCGCCTCGCATGCGCGCGACGGTTTGCAGGGATACGCCAAACCAGTCATGGAATGTCGCTTCCAGATCGCCACCGGCCCAGCCAATCCGGTGCTTTAGATGGGCGACGGGTAGGTTGGTCTGCATCGATTCAAAAAATGCACGCATGAGCCGCTGGGTCTTGCAGATCTGTCCGAGGGCTGCCCCGCGTGCAAAGAGCAGTTGCCGAAGCCGCTCGGGCTTGATGCCGACGGCGCCGCCCGCAGACTGAAGATTCCAGGTGGACTCCGGTTCCAGAAACACCAGTCTGGACAGGAGCAGCGGCAGGGCCGGTGTTTGAGCGATGGCTGCCAAGGCGTCATTGGACGGAGTCGCGCCAGCCATGCATTCGTCCAGCTCGACCGTGCATTCGGCGGCGTGGAGCCGGTCTCCGCTGAGCAGAAGATCGAAGGATTCAAGCTCGGGGATGCAGACCGCACGCCCAGCCGCCAGGCGCCACTGATAACCGCGCCGCCGGATGCTGTGCCCGGTCTCCTGAGCGGTGATCGTGATCGGGAATGCGGGCACGAACCGCTGCAACTGGACCGCTGACCGGCACTGGAATCGAATATGCATGACAGACCATCGTCAGAAAAACACCTGATGTGATCCTGTCAAACTCGCGCGCTCACGGCCATCTGAATGTTCCGAAGGCACCGTTCGGCGGATGCGAACCGGGGCGTTCGTCCTACGCGAAGCGTCCCTTCCGAAGAATGGAATTTGAAGCGCGGCGTGACCGGTGCATAGTCGTCGTGAAGCAATCGGCGATGGATACGAAAATGGACATTGAGACGCTCCGGCAGTGGGTCGGCCGGACAGAAACACTCGAAGACGAGATCACCGCGTTCCCGATGCGGGCGCTCGGCGCGACGCTTGACATCAGCATGTGGCCCGTCGAGAAGGGCAGCGTTCTTCCGCCGCTTTGGCACTGGCTGTACTTTCACCAGCCAGCGGCACGATCGCAGTTGGGCGGGGACGGTCATCCGGCACGCGGCGGATTCCTGCCGCCCGTTCCGCTGCCGCGCCGCATGTGGGCCGGCGGGCGTTTGCAGTTCTATCAGCCGCTGTGGGTGGGCGAGGTTGCCTCCAAGCACTCGCGCATTCTGGACGTGAGTGCGAAGACAGGCCGCACGGGCTCGCTGGCTTTCGTGACGGTGGAGCATAAGCATTGCAGCGCGCGCGGGCTTGCCGTGACCGAGCAGCAGGACATCGTGTATCGGGAAGAATCGCAGCCGGGTGCGCCGCTGCCGCCGCCGGTGCTCGCACCTACCGACGAGGAATGGGCGCAAGACATGGTGGCCGATCCCGTGCTGCTGTTCCGCTTTTCCGCATTGACCTTCAACGGCCATCGCATCCACTACGACCAGGACTACTCGCGAAACGTCGAGCACTACCCAGGCCTGGTCGTGCATGGGCCCATGCTGGCCATGTTGTTGCTGGAGTCGGTCCGCCGCAAATTTTCCGACTGCGTCGTCCTGAGCTTCGAATTCAAGGGCGTGCGGCCGACGTTTGTTGGTCAGCGCTTTCAGGTTTGCGGCAAGCGCGATTCGGCGGGGTCGAAGGTGCTGCTCTGGGTGCGCCAGGAAGACGGTGCACTCGCGATGACCGCGTCTGCCGAAATTGAGTAACACCCATCACCGAATTGGAGAGTGTTGTGCAGAATCGAACCGATGAATATCAGGAAATCCGCGAAGCCGTACGGGATCTCTGCAGCCAGTTTCCTGCAGAGTATTTCCGCAAGATCGACGAGAAGCGTGGCTACCCCGAGGACTTCGTCAACGCGCTGACCTCCGCAGGCTGGCTCGCCGCGCTGATTCCGGAAGAGTACGGCGGCTCGGGGCTTGGCCTAGCGCAGGCGTCGGTGATCATGGAAGAGATCAACCGATCCGGCGGCAACTCGGGCGCGTGCCATGGCCAGATGTACAACATGGGGACGCTGCTGCGTCACGGGTCGGACGCGCAGAAGCGCGAATACCTGCCCAAGATCGCAAGCGGCGAACTGCGTCTGCAGTCGATGGCCGTGACAGAGCCCACCACCGGCACCGACACCACCCGCATCAAAACCGTGGCGATCAAAAAGGGTGATCGCTATGTGGTGAACGGGCAGAAAGTCTGGATCTCGCGCGTGCAGCATTCGGACCTGCTGATTCTCCTGGCGCGCACGACGCCGCTGGCTGAGTGCAAGAAGAAGTCCGAGGGCATGTCGATTTTTCTGGTGGACCTGCGGGAGGCGGTCGGTAACGGCCTGACCGTCCAGCCGATCATCAACATGGTCAACCATGAGACCAACGAGTTGTTCTTCGACAACCTGGAAATTCCGGCCGAGAACCTGATCGGCGAGGAAGGCAAGGGATTCAAGTACATCCTGGACGGCTTGAATGCGGAGCGTACCCTGATCGCCGCAGAGTGCATCGGTGACGGCTACTGGTTCATCGACAAGGTCACCAAGTACGTCAACGAGCGCGTGGTGTTCGGGCGCCCGATTGGGCAGAACCAGGGTGTGCAGTTTCCGATAGCCAAGGCCTTCGTCAATATCGAGGCGGCCAACCTGATGCGCTTCAAGGCCGCCAAGCTGTTTGATGCCCACCAGCCGTGCGGTGCAGAAGCGAACATGGCCAAAATGCTGGCCGCAGACGCATCTTGGGAAGCCGCTAACGCGTGTCTGCAGTATCACGGCGGCTTTGGTTTCGCGGCCGAATACGATGTGGAGCGCAAGTTCCGTGAAACGCGCCTGTATCAAGTGGCGCCCATCTCCACGAACCTGATCCTCTCATTCGTTGGCGAACACATGTTGGGCATGCCACGCTCGTTCTAACGGTTGGCAGTCGATAAAAAAGGGCGCCTGGCAGCAGGCGCCCTTTGTCTTTTGTGTCCGCCCCGGTGTATCGGGGCGGACAGCGATTTCGTCAGGCGGCAATCTCGCGGATCATGTTGCGAGCGATCACCAGTTGCTGAATCTGCGTGGTGCCTTCATAGATGCGGAAGAGGCGGACGTCACGGTAGAAGCGCTCGATGCCGTATTCGCTCATGTACCCGGCGCCGCCAAAGATCTGCACGGCGCGGTCGGCAACGCGACCGCACATCTCGGAGGCAAACAGCTTCGCGCACGACGCTTCGGTGCTCACGTTGAGCCCGGCATCGCGGCGTCGCGCGGCGTCGATCACCATGCTGCGTGCGGCGTAGATTTCCGCCTTGCTGTCGGCCAGCATGGCTTGCACGAGCTGGAATTCACCGATCGGCTGACCGAACTGCTTGCGCTCGACGGCGTATTGCAGCGCATCGGCCAGCATGCGCTCGGCAACGGCCACGCAGATCGAGGCGATATGCAGGCGGCCCTTGTCCAGCACCTTCATTGCCGTCTTGAAACCCCGGCCCTCGACGCCACCGATGATGTTTTCCGCCGGAACACGGCAGTTTTCGAAGATCACGTCGCATGTATGCGAGCCCTTGTGGCCCATCTTCTTATCGATCTTGCCCAGGCTGATGCCAGGCGACTTCGCATCGACGATGAACGCAGAGATGCCCGCGCTGCCTTTCTCGCTAGGGTTGGTGCGTGCCATGAGCGTGAAGATGCCGGCGTGCGGGGCATTGGTGATGAAGCGCTTGGTGCCGTTGACGACGTAGTGGTCGCCATCGCGGATGGCCGTCGTGCGCAGCGACGACGCGTCGGAACCCGAGCCCGGCTCGGTCAGCGCAAACGAGGCAATCAGATCACCGGTTGCCAAGCGCGGCAGATATTTGTCTTTCTGCTCTTGCGTGCCATCGAGCAGGATGCCTTGCGAGCCGATGCCAACGGTGGTGCCAATGAGTGAGCGGAACGCGGGCGAAGTCTTGCCCAGTTCGAGCATGGCAAGCACCTCTTCCTCCATGGTGAGCTCCAGGCCGCCGTACGACTCGGGAATGGTCAGGCCGAACAGCCCCATCTCCTTCATGTCCGCGACGATGTCGGGCGGAATCTCATCGGTATCCGCAACGGTGACCTCATTCGGCACTAGGCGCTCGCGTACGAACCGCGCGATGTTGTCCAGGAGGACGTTCAGTGTTTCTTGATCTCGAATCATGACAAGTCTCGCAATTTGACGCTTTGATGCTCGGCGCCGAGCCCGTGAGCGTCAATGCGCGGTGGGCTCCCGTTCCGTACTTTGGTTGGAACCGCAGCCGGCGTCCGGTCTGGTTGCATGCATGGCGCAAAGACTTTCAGCAGCACTCGGCTCCTCCGTCATTTCGAAGTACGGAATGTCGGAAGAGACTTGCTTGACCCGGGGTATCTCACGCACGAGATTGTTGGCATGCCCCGCGCGCTTCGTCTGCGGGATGATTTTCCGAACCCGTCATGTCAACGCAGCTCAACCCTCAACACCTTCTCTCGCGGCCATTCGCTCCCATCGAGCATGTTTATGGGGCGCGCGATACGCAGCTGTATGCCCTGGGCGTCGGACTGGGCGCCGATCCGCTGGATGTCGGTCAACTGCGATTTGTCTACGAAGGTGTTGAAGGCGAGGCGCTGCAGGCCATGCCGACGCTAGCCAATGTGCTGGCGTATCCCGGCTTCTGGGCGCGTGAGCCGGACACGGGCATCAACTGGCGTCATGTGGTGCACGCCGAGCAGCAGATCGTTCTGCACCGGCCGCTGCAGCCTGCCGGACGCGTCGTCGGTCACAACCGGGTGACTGCGTTGTGGGACAAGGGCCCGGAAAAGGGCGCGTTGATGGAGCAGCAGCGCGAGGTGCGCGATGCCGAGCACGGCACCTTGCTCGCCACGGTCACGCAGTTGAGCCTGCTGCGCCGCGACGGCGGCTTTGGCCCGGGCGGCACCGAAGGCAGTACACCGGCACCACACGCCATTCCCGCGCGGGAGCCGGATGCAGTCTGTGATCTCCCAACACTGGCGCAAGCGGCGCTGATCTATCGGCTCAGCGGTGATTTCAACCCGTTGCACGCCGATCCAGAAGTCGCACGCGCTGCCGGATTCGATCGACCGATCCTGCACGGCATGGCAACGATGGGCGTTGCCGCACATGCGGTACTGCGCTCCGTGCTGGACTACGACGCTGCGCGCTTTGGTGCGATACGCGTGCGATTTACCGCGCCGGCCATTCCGGGTGACACGCTGCGCACCGAACTTTGGCGGGACGGCAACGTGATTTCCCTACGCACCACGGCGCTTGAGCGCGGCGTGGTTGTGCTCAACAACGGGCGCGTCGATTTAAACCAGTAATAGAAGCGAGTTAGACATGGATCTGGGAATTCAAGACAAAGTGGCCATCGTGACCGGTTCGGCACGAGGCCTGGGTGCGGCGACCGCGCGCCGTCTGGCGGAAGAGGGTGCGAAGGTCGTTGTGACCGACGTGCTGGCCGAGCAGGCGGAAGCCACTGCTGAAGCGCTGCGCGCCGCCGGGCTTACCGCGCGTGCCGTGATTGCAGACATCACCAAGGCGGCAGAAGTGCAGCGCCTGGTCGACGAGACCGTCGAGGCCTTTGGCGGTGTGCACATCCTGGTGAACAACGCGGGTTTCCCACGCGACAAGTACCTCGTGAAGATGAGCGAGGAAGACTGGGACTTGGTCATCCAGGTGATGCTCAAGGGCGCTTTCTTGGCGACCAAGGCCGTCATGCCGCACATGATCGAGCAAGGGTGGGGCCGTGTCATCAACATCAGCTCGCGCGCGCACCTGGGTAATCCGACGCAGGCGAACTACTCCGCTGCAAAGGCCGGCCTGATCGGCATGGCTAAGGCACTGGCGATCGAAGAAGGCCGCTACGGCGTCACCGTGAATTGCATTGCGCCAGGGTTCATGGAAACCGAGATGGTGCAGGCGCTGCCGACGTACGAAGCCATCAAGGAGCGCGCCGTGCAGATGCAGCCGATCAAGCGCGTGGGTCAGCCGGCGGACATCGCCAACGCCGTGGCCTTCCTGGCGAGCGAGCGAGCCGGCTTTATCACCGGTGAGGTACTGCACGTGACTGGCGGCCGTTACGGCTGATACAGCAGCGGTCTCAACAGCAATGGAATGCGCGCGGTGCGACCGTGCCAATAGGGAATCGAAATGATGAAACGAGCAGCAATCGTGGCGCCGCTGCGTACTCCAGTGGGTGCATTTGGTGGCGCATTGAAAGGGGTGCCGGTGGAAGAACTGGGTGCCACCGTCGCCCGCGCCGTCGTGGAGCGTGCGGGCCTGGACCCTGCGCGCATCGACGACGTGATCTTTGCGCAGAGCTACATGAACGGCGAGACGCCATGTACCGGCCGTTGGGTCGCGCTGCAGGCAGGCTTTCCGATTGAGGTGGCCGGCATGCAGCTCGATCGCCGTTGCGGGGGCGGTCTGCAGGCCATCGCCACCGCCGCCATGATGGTGCAGACCGGCGCCGCCGACGTCGTGATGGCAGGCGGCGTCGAGAGCATGAGCAACGTGGAGTACTACACGACCAACATGCGTTGGGGTGCCCGCGCCGGGTCGGTCAAGATGCACGACCGCCTGGATCGTGGCCGCGAACGGTCGCAGCCGGAATCGCGCTTTGGCCGCATCAGCGGAATGATCGAAACCGCAGAGAACCTGGCGCAGGCGTACCACATCACCCGCGACGCCTCGGATGCCTTTGCCATGCGCAGCCACCACCGCGCCGCCGCAGCCTGGGAAGACGGCCGCTTTGCCAACGAGGTCGTTGGGCTGCATGTCTCGCCTCGCAAGGGCGAAACAGTTCTGTTCGACAAGGACGAGGGCGTGCGTGGACAGACCACGATGGACAGCCTGGCCAAGCTCAAGCCCATCATGAAGGATGGAGTGGTGACGGCTGGCAACGCGTGTCAGCAGAACGACGCGGCGGCGGCATGCCTGGTGGTGGCGGAAGACAAGCTGGCGGAACTGAACCTCGAACCGATCGGCTGGCTGGTCGGCTGGGCGGCAGCCGGTTGCGAGCCATCGATGATGGGGATCGGCCCCGTGCCGGCGGTGGAGAAGCTGTTGAAGCGCACGGGCTTGCGCTTTGATCAGCTGGACCTGATCGAGCTGAACGAGGCTTTTGCATGTCAGGCATTGGCCTGTGTGAAGGGCTGGGGTTCGTCCATGGACGAGCTTGAGAACCGGCTGAACGTCAACGGCTCGGGCATCTCGCTCGGCCATCCCGTGGGCGCCACCGGGGTGCGAATCATGACTTCGTTGCTGAACGAGTTGCAGCGTGGAGAAGGCCGCTACGGCCTGGAAACGATGTGCATCGGTGGCGGGCAGGGCATCGCGGCCATTTTTGAGCGGGCTTAGCCTCAGCGCTCCAATTTTTCGGCGGCCTGCGGGCCGTCAATCACAACGTATCAAGCCATCGGGAAACCGCCATTGGCGGGCTTCCATGGGGGCTTTTTGTCTTCGCAAGCAGAGAGGTCGACACAACAGCTTTACCAAACCGGACGAGAACCCCTTGTCCACACCAAGAGAAGAAAGGAGGAGGCGCTGATGAAATTGACAAATATTGCCGCAGCATCGGTACTCGCATGCACGGGAAGTGCATATGCGCAAAGCGGTGTCACGCTCTACGGCGTGATGGATATCAACGTGGAGTACACCAACCACGTCGGGGCGATCCCATCGGCCGCAAATGGCTTTAACGCAGGGCCGAGCAATCACATTGTCCGAATGGGTTCGGGCGGAGGTCTGGGCGGTTCGCGTTGGGGTATCCGTGGAACGGAAGACCTGGGGAACGGGCTGAAGACCATCTTCGTGCTCGAAAGCGGCTTTTCTGCAGACGCCGGTCAGAGCCAGCAAGGTGGTCGGCTGTTTGGTCGTCAAGCCTTCGTCGGGCTGCAGAGCAGCAGTTACGGGCAGCTGACCTTTGGCCGTCAATACACCTCCATCTTTGAAGGGTTGGCCAACTTCAGCCCGCTGTCCTACGCCACGCTTTACGCACCGACGGTGCTGCTGGACGGCGGGAACTACCGTGAAGACAACACGGTTAAGTACATGGGGCAGTTTGGCCCGCTGACGGCGTGGGCTCACTGGTCATTCGGCGTCGGCACCACTGTGCCGCAGGCGTCCGCCAGTGCCGTCACGTTCGGCGGCAACGGCGAAGTGCCGGGGCAGACCCGTCGCGACAGCGCCTACGGTGTCGCCGCGATGTATGTGGCGGGCCCGTTCGCGGCAACGCTCGGGTACGACCAATGGAACCCCTCGATCGGTGCCTCCAGCGGCACCGTCAAGAAGGCCGCTGTTGCCGCGAGCTATACCGTTGGCGCGGTGAAGGTCATGGGCGGTTATCGATGGGCGCAGAGCAAGACGCCCGCAGACGTCGTGATGGTGCGTGACGACCTCTACTGGGTCGGCGCCAACTATCAGGTGACGCCAGCGGTGGGCCTGTCGCTTGAGTACTCGTACGACAAGGTGAAGAACCTGTTTGGCGACACGGGTGCTCCCAATCCGTGGCAAATCGCGCTGATCTCGACGTACTCGCTTTCCAAGCGCACTGATCTCTACCTGAGCGCCGCCTACTCCAGGAACGCCGGCCTGACCCTGGATTCAGCGGCAACCGGCTACCTGACCAGCCTGGCCCTCGGCTCAAGCTACGCGTTGCCGAACAGCACGAACTCGATGATGGGCGTAGCTGTGGGGATGCGCCACAAGTTCTGATTGAGCGGGCGTCTGCCTGACGGGCCCACCCGGTGCGCCAGGCAGACGGAACGATCGCACTTCAACGGTGGTGGCTTGCCTCCAGCGGTCTCCAGTTTTGGCCGCCACCATTTTTCTTCACTCGCTCCCATGGCTGTTTGGGAAGAGCGTTCCATGCAAGACCTCAAAACGGCAATGACGCCAATGGCCGGTAAGCGGCTTCCCGGCAGTCCGGAACCGATGCGTTACTGGTCGGGGCTCGACGGCATTCAACTGGCAGGCGACGTGTGGGGCGATCCGGCTGCCCCGCTCGTACTGCTGTTGCATGGTGGCGGACAGACTCGCCACGCATGGGGCGCAACCGGTGAGCTGTTTGCTGCCGCCGGGTACTTTGCGGTGGCGCTGGATGCGCGTGGACACGGAGATTCCGACTGGTCACCGGACGGCGACTACAGCATCGATGCCATGGTGGCGGATCTGGTGTGCGTCAACACGGCATTGGGCGGGCGCAGGCCCATCGTGGTCGGTGCATCAATGGGCGGCGCCACGAGCCTAGCTGCTGTCGGGGGTGGCCATCTCGACGCGAGCGCGTTGATTCTTGTGGATATTGTGCCCCACACGGAGCCCGAGGGCGTGGCCCGCATCCACCAGTTCATGAGTCAGCAGCCGGACGGCTATGCCTCGTTGGAAGCGGTGGCGGAATCCATTCGCCAGTACCGCCCCCATTCAAAACCGCGACGCAATCTGCAAGGGCTGAGCAAGAACGTGCGGCTGGGGGAAGACGGCCGCTACCGCTGGCATTGGGACCCGCAATTCCTCGCAGGCTGGGACGGAATGAAACAGCGCTATGAGCGGTTATCGGCGTGTGCGCGTCGGCTGACCGTGCCCACCTTGCTGGTGCGAGGTGGAAGCTCCGATGTCGTCAGCGAGGCCGGAGTGCGGGAGTTTCTTGGACTGTGCCCGCATGCCGAATACATCAATGTCACCCAAGCCGGCCACATGGTGGCGGGCGATCGCAACGACCTGTTCGGCAGGGCGGCCAAGGACTTCCTCGTACGCACTGTTCCGAACGACTCCAACCGCGTCCCGAACTGAACATGAAATTGTCGTTCTTCCAAAAGCTGTTTCTGCCGCTGATCCTGAGCCTCGTTTCGCTCGCATCGCTGGCAGTGGTCGATGCCTACCGAAGCCGCGCAATGGGGCTCGAAGAGCGGAAGGCAGACCTGGTGCACGCGACCGAAGTCGCGTTGTCGGTAGTCAGGACGTTCGCCAATCAGGCCGCCGCCGGCACCATGACCGTTGACGAGGCGAAGGCCCAGGCCATGAAATCACTACGCAACATGCGCTTTGGTGACTACGGTTACTTCGCTGTTGAATCGACCGGGTCAGTCGTTCTGATGCACCCGTTCCTTCCCGAGATCGAGAACAAGAGCATTCGCGAACTCGATACGAAGACTGCTGCGAACCTTCAGAACTTCGTCGACTTGATTCAGCGGGATGGAAAAGGATTTATTCACACAGAGGCGCCAAAACCAAAAGGCACTGTCTTAGTTCCAAAAATCACCTATCTCGACGCGTTCCAACCCTGGGGTTGGATTCTCAGCACGGGAGTCTACGTCGATGACATTGATACCGCTTTTCGCGCGGCGCTGTATCAAAGCCTGGGGCTCTGTGCCGTACTGGCGGTTTGCCTAAGTGCGATTGTCGCTCTGCTCAACCGCAGCATGTTGCGCACGCTTGGCGGAGAGCCGGCCTATGCAACGGCCATTGCGACGCGCATCGCACAGAACGATCTGACCGAGGTTGTCAGGACGGCACCCAATGATCGGGTCAGTCTGCTTTTTGCGATGCGGAAAATGCAGGAACAATTGGACGGCACGATCCGAATAATCCGGGCATCCGCTGAATCCATTGCCTCCGCCACGACGCAGATCTCGGTGGGCAACCAGGATCTTTCCCGGCGCACTGAGCAACAAGCAGCCGCGCTGCAAGAAACGGCAGCCAGCATGGATGAACTGACTTCCACCGTCAGCCAAAACACCGACAACGCATGCCAGGCCAGCCAGGTTGCCGCACAGGCAGCCGATGTTGCCGAGCGCGGCCGCGGGGTTGTGTCGCGCGTGGTCGAAACCATGCACGACATCCATGCCAGTTCGGACAAGATTTCCGAGATCATCGGCATCATCGAAAGCATCGCGTTCCAGACCAACATCCTCGCGTTGAATGCGGCCGTGGAAGCGGCCCGTGCCGGCGAGCAGGGTCGCGGCTTTGCGGTCGTGGCGTCCGAGGTGCGGTCGCTTGCGCAGCGTTCTTCGTCCGCGTCAAAGGAGATCAAGGCATTGATCCAGACGTCGGTCGAGCATGTCAAAACCGGCGTCGACTTTGTCAACACCGCGGGTGTCACCATGAGCGAAATCACGCAGGCCATCCAGCGTGTAAATGACATCACCGGCGAGATTGCGGCAGCCTCCGTCGAGCAAAGCAAGGGGATCGCCCAGTTGAATGAAGCCGTCACGCAGATGGATGCTGCCACGCAGCAGAATGCGGCGTTTGTCGAAGAGGCCGCCGTCGCCGCGCAGTCGCTCGAAGAGCAGGGCCGGCAACTCGTGGCATCGGTGTCCGCGTTTCGCGTCGCCAATCTAGGGCTTGCACAAGAGGGCGATGGTGCACTGGCGGTGTGACCCTGCCCGCCTGGGACGCCATGCAGCTCGCTCGCAAAGACATGACCAACGTACGCATTCACGATCTGTTTGAGAACTGCCTGCTGGGCAATCCCGACCGCGCCTTCCTGCACGTGCGCGGCCCGGCAGAGGCGCCAACCACGCTGACCTACGCCGATGTTGGCGTCATGGTCGATGCGCTGCAAACAGAGTTGACTGTAGAGGGCGTGCGTCCTGGCGATCGGGTCATGATCGTGGCCGAGAACTGCCCTGAACATGTAGCGTTGATCATTGCATGCAGCCGGATCGGTGCATGGTCGTGCGGCGTCAACGCGCGCATGGCGCCAGGCGAGATTGCGGCATTCGCAAAGAAGGCCGACGCGCGCATTGTCTACTTCACCGCCAATGTTTCCGCCGCGGCACATGCACACGCAGAGCGTTTTGAAGCGCGCCCTTCCGTCGTTAGTGGACTGCTACGTAGCCCAACGAGCACCAACGCTGTAGCGGAAACCGGACCGCTGGCCGAGAAGGTGGCAGCCATCATCTTTACCTCAGGCACGAGCGGCGAGCCCAAGGGCGTGATGATGACGCACGAGGGTGTGACGCACTTTGGCCGCGTGTCAGCACAGTCCCGGGCGTTGGGCCCGGAGGATCGTTCCTACGCATACCTCCCGATGACCCACATCTTTGGGCTTGGGACCATCCTCGTCGCATCTCTTTACGCTGGTTCGGCGCTCCTGATGCGTACGGCATTTGATCCCGAAGACGCGTTAGAAGATCTCGCGAATCACGGTATCACCCAGTTGCAGGGGCCTCCGGCGCTGTTCTCGCGGCTGCTGTCTCACATGAGCCGAGTGGGCGTTGCCCACCCCGATGCACCTGCGCTTCGCTACATCTATGCCGGGGCCGGGCCACTGGATATGGCGTTGAAGCGCCGCGTCGAGATTGCGTTCAACCAATCCCTGCATCACGGCTATGGACTTTCGGAATATGCCGGCTCCGTACATGTCACCCGCCGCGATGAGTGGCGTCGTGACACCTCAGCCGGTTATTGCTTCGAAGGCGCTGAGTTGCGCATCGTCGACCCGGACTCCGGCCGCAGCCTACCTTCGGGCGAGCGCGGCGAGATCTGGTTGCGTGGCGTGGGCCTGATGCCCGGCTACTTCCGCGATCCCGCAGCAACGGCCACCGTCATGCGCAACGGCGGCTGGTACGCCTCGGGCGACATTGGCGAACTGCATGACGACGGCGCACTGTTTGTGGTTGGGCGCCTCAAGGAAATGATCATTCGGTCTGGGTTCAATGTGTATCCGGCGGAGATCGAGTCGGTACTCAACGCGTTTCCGAGTGTCGAGCGCTCTGCAGTCGTTGGGCGTCCCGCGCAGGACGGCAATGAAAGCATCGAGGCGTACGTGCAGTTGCGCGCAGGCGAGGCTTTCGATGAGGCAAGTTTGCGGGGCTACCTCTGCGAACAACTCGCGCCTTACAAGCAGCCCTCGGTCATCCAATGCGTGGCGGAGTTCCCGATGTCCGGCAGCGGAAAGATTCTGAAGAAGCACCTCACGGCGAAGCTCTGAGCGAAGCGCGTGGGGGCGGCCTGATTCGCGCACATGGCGCGAAGTACAGCCTGCTCAGCTGACATGCGTTGAGCCGCACCCATCACGCATTGCCCGCAAAAGCCTCGGGACTGGGGTTAACCCTCATGGAGTTTGATCGACCTGCCATCCACAATCTAACTAACGTTAGACAGGTATGTAACCCAACAAGGAGACAAAGATGAGTGGCACTCCGATGAAACCGATTCGATCCATGCTGTTCGTGCCGGGCAACAAGCCGACCTGGATCGAAAAGTCGATCACTTCCAAAGCCGATGCATTGATCCTGGATCTGGAGGACAGCGTTCCTCCCGATCTGAAGGTCGAGGCGCGCGGCATCGTGCAATCGAAGCTCGCGTGGCTTGCTGAGCAGAAACAACGCGTGTTCGTGCGCATCAACCGTAGCCCGCACCTCTACGACTTCGACGACATCCTCGCGGTGGTGAGCCCGTACGTGGAGGGCATCGTCATTTCCAAGCCCTGCGGGCCGGAGGATGTGGATTGCGTCTCGCGCATGCTGACCGAAGCCGAATACCGCAACGGCGTGGCCCTGGGTTCGACCCGCGTGATTCCGCTGCTGGAAACCGCGCGCGCACTGCAATTCGCGTACGAGATTGCGCTGCATGAGCGTGTGGGCGCGATCTGCGGTGCGACCGCAAAGAACGCCGACGTGGCCCGCGCCTTGGGTTACGTGTGGACGCCGGGCGGCCGCGAAAGCGAGTACCTCAAGTCGCGCGCCGTGATGGCGGCACGCGCTGCCGGCAAGCTGCCCATCGGCGGCGTGTGGCAGCAAGTGCATGACCTGGAAGGGCTGAAGAAGGCCGCGCTGCTCGACCGCAATCTGGGCATGACCGGAGAGCTGGTGCTCCATCCGTCCAACGTGGCGGACATCAACGAGGTGTACAGCCCGACGCCCGAGCAAGTGGCGTTTTACGAGGGCATGATCGCCGCGCTTGAACAGGCCCAGGCACAGGGCCGTGCTTCCACGATCTACGACGGCGAGCACATCGACATCGCCCACGTGAAGACCGCTCGCGAAATCATCGAGCTGGCCAAATCTTTCAACGCTTGAACTCCATCGAGGACTCGAAGATGTCTGGACTCTATTTTGAAGATTGCACAGAAGGCCTGGTAATCGAACATGCGATTCGCCGGACGGTGACCGAGATGGACAACATCCTGTTCTCGTCCCTGACCTACAACTGTGCGCCGCTGCATATCGATGCTGAATACGCCAAGAGCAGCATCTACGGCAAGCCGCTGGTCAATAGCATGTTCCTGCTCGGCTTAGTGGCTGGTGTGACCGTCATCGAGACCACGCTGGGAACCACGCTCGGCAACCTGGGCTTTCAGGAAATCAAGTTCCCGAACCCGGTTTTCTACGGCGACACGATTCGCGTGCGCACCGAGATCGTCAACGCCCGGCTCTCGAAGAGCCGCAATGACTCCGGCATCGTGACTTTCCGGCATGTGGCCATGAACCAGCGCGACGAGGAAGTTTGCACGGCCGTGCGCGTCGGGCTGATGAAGGTCCGTCCGCAGCAATAACCCAGAGACGGGAGAACGAACATGTCTGAGATGTCTGCTGCCTACGAAACGCAGCTCGCACGCGAGCAGGAACTGACCGAAGTCGGTGACGCGGCCCGTACCCTCGCAAACAAGTTCCCGCTGTCGTACTGGCGGGAGTGCGACAAGGAAGAGAAGTACCCCTGGGACTTCGTCAAGGCCTTTGCCGAGGCAGGGTGGATGGGCATCATCGTCCCCGAGGAGTACGGTGGCATGGGGCTGGGCGTGACCGAGGCTGCTGTGATGCTGCGTGAGATCGGTGCCTCGGGTGCCGGCATGAGCGGTGCCTCGGCTATCCACTTCTATGTCTTCCCGCCGCAGCCGATTCTGCGCCACGGGTCTGAGGAGATGAAGAAGCGCGTGTTGCCTGGCTTCGTGCGGGGTGAAACGCTGATGGCGTTTGGCGTAACCGAGCCGACCTCCGGCGTGGATACTTCGCGGATCCGCACCCGTGCGGAGAAGAAGGGCGACCGCTGGGTGATCAACGGCCAGAAGGTCTGGAGCACCAACGCGCAGAACGCCACCAAGTATCTGATCCTGGCGCGCACTTCGCCGCGTGACGACAAGCGCCCGCTGGAAGGCATGACCCTGTTCTATGCCGACCTGGATCGCAAGCATTGCGACGTGCGCGTCATTGACAAGCTGGGTCGAGCTGCAGTGGACTCCAACGAGGTGTTCATCGATGGCCTGGAGGTAGCGGAAGAGAACGTCGTGGGTGAGGTGGGTAAGGGCTTCCACTACCTGCTCGACGGTTTGAACCCGGAGCGGGTGGTGGTGGCGATGGAAGCCATCGGTATTGGCCGCGCGGCACTGGATCTGGCGGTGGGCTATGCCAACTCCCGCATCATCTTCGACCGCCCGATCGGCAAGAACCAGGCGGTGGCGCACCCGTTGGCCGAATGCTGGATGCGGCTGGAGGCGGCGAACGCCATGGCGCTGCGCGCGGCGACGTTGTACGACAACCATCAGTCGTGCGGTGCGGAAGCGAACACAGCCAAGTTCCTTGGAGCAGAAGCAGGCTTCCTGGCGTGCGACCAAGCCATGCAGACCCATGGCGGCTTTGCCTATGCCAAGGAGTACCACATCGAGCGGCTCTGGCGTGAAGTTCGCCTGCTGCGACTGGCCCCCATTTCGCAAGAGATGGTCTGCAACTACATTTCTAACAAGGTGCTCGGCCTGCCCAAGTCGTACTGATACGGGCAGCGTCGAGTTGGAGAGCCGGTCGCAAGCAGGCCGGGTCCACTAGAAAGGAGACAGCAGTGGCAACAGACGAATCTCGGCCGCTGGAGGGTATCCGGGTTCTGGACCTCACAGTGGCGCTATCGGGGCCATACGCCTCATTGTTGCTGGGCGGGATGGGGGCGGAGGTTATCCGCGTCGAGTCGCCCAGTGGTGGCGATATCGCACGAACGAACCCGCCCTTTGTTGGCCGCCGGGGCATCAACTTCGGCCAGCGGGCCGACGATGAAGTCTCGCTCACGGTCCTGAACCGGGCGCGCAACAAGAAAAGCATCACCCTGAACCTGAAAAGCCAGCAGGGCCGGGAGCTGTTCATGCGGCTGGCCGAAGAAGTCGACGTGGTGATCGAGAACCTGAGCGAAGGCGCGGCAGCCAAGCTGGGGGTGGATTACGAGCAGGTCCGAAAACGCAATCCAAAGGTTGTCTACGCATCGATCAAGGCCATGGGGGAGCCCAGTGCGTTCCCGGGGCTTAAGGGCATGGACATCATCGTGCAGGCGCTCAGCGGTCTGATGGAAGTCACAGGCTATGCAGACGGCCCGCCGACGCGTTGCGGTTTGCCGATTGCGGATCTGGTGGCACCAATGTACGCGGTCAATGGCATCCTGGCGGCCCTCATCCAGCGCGGGCGCACCGGAGAAGGACAGCATGTTCAGGTATCGATGCTGGATTGTCTGGCCTCATGGGTAGCGGAAGAACACTTCGACGTCTTTGGCCGAGAAGGCTACCCCCGCCGCACAGGCAATTTCCACGACCGATTGGCGCCATTTGGTGTGTACCGGGCGCAGGATGGTTACGTGGCCATCGTGGCGTTCCATCCCGAGTGGATGCGTGGGCTACTCGAAGCGATCGGCCATCCGGAACTCATGGATGATCCCCGCTTCAGCAGTCGCGGGCCACGGATGCGCAATGCCGGAGAACTGAACACGCTGATCGAAGCCTGGACGCAGCAACGCAGCGCTGCGGACGTGGTGAACGAACTGCTGGGCAAGCGCGGAGTCCCGAGTGCCCCAGTGCGCACGCCGGCAGAAGTGCTGCAGGATCGCCGATTGCATGAAAGCGGTGCGCTGATGAACCTGACGCATCCGGAGTTGGGTGAAGTCGATGCGGTCGGGATGGGGTTGCCGATCCGCTTCTCGGCCAGCACAGCGCAGTTCGACCAGCCGGCAACGGCATTGGGCGCGGCCAACGCGGAAGTCTACGGTGGGCTGCTCAAGCTCAGCCCGCAGGAGATCGAAGCGCTGCGCGAGCAGGGCGTTGTCTAGGCGCGAAAAGGAGAACCACTTGGGACCGCTAGACGGTGTGCGGATCGTGGAGCTGGCCGGGATCGGGCCGGCTCCGCTTAGTGCCATGCTGCTTGCAGATCTTGGCGCCACCGTGATCCGCGTCGATCGCAAGGAACCGTCCGGCCTGGGTGTCAGCCGGCCGCTGCAGTTCGACCTGGTGCTGAGGAATCGCAAAAGCATCCGGGTTGACCTGAAGGACCCGCAGGGACTGGAACTGGTTCGATCCCTGATCGACAAGGCCGATGCCCTGATCGAGGGATTCCGGCCCGGCGTGACTGAACGTCTCGGATTGGGGCCAGACACGTGCCTGGCCAGGAACCCGAAGCTGGTCTATGGCCGGGTGACGGGGTGGGGGCAGGATGGCCCGCTGGCGCAGGCGGTCGGGCACGATCTCAATTACATCGCCATCACGGGCGCGCTCGATGCCATCGGGCGTGACGGACAACCGCCGACGATGCCGCTCAATGTTCTGGGCGACTACGCCGGTGGGTCTATGTATCTGGCGCTCGGCATTCTCAGCGGCATCCTGCATGCGCGTGCTTCCGGCAAGGGGCAAGTTGTCGATGCCGCCATCGTCGACGGGGTTGCCTCGTTGATGACCGTTCTCATCGGGCTGCGCGCAGCGGGCATGATGAACGGCGAGCGCGGCACGAACCTGCTCGATTCCGGTGCGCCGTTCTATGACGTCTACACATGCGCGGACGGCAAGTTCGTGTCGATCGGGCCGATTGAGTCGAAGTTCTATCGGCAACTGCTTGAGCGGCTCGGGTTGGAAGGCGCCGCGCCGGCCAACCATATGGACCGCGCCGGCTGGCCTGAAATGCGACGCCTGTTCGCCGAGACGTTCAAGACAAAAACGCGCGCACAGTGGACGGCGTTGCTCGAAGGGTCCGACGTCTGCTTTGGGCCAGTGCTGAGCCAGGAAGAGGCTTTCGAGCACCCGCACCTGAAGGCGCGCAAAACCTTCGTCGAGGTGGCGGGTGTTGTGCAGCCGGCGCCGGCTCCCCGGTTTTCCGGGACGCCACCGGCTGATCCGCAACCGCCCGCAGAAGCCAATGCCGAGAACGCCGCCGCAGCGATGGCGGATTGGTTCTCCCAAGCGGAAATTGAGGCGTTTGCGTCAGCTGGCGCATTCGAATGAATGAATGCGCCCGTATCGGGCGAGTGGGCGCATTTGCAAGCCGGTGAATCGCAGTGGAGTGTTAAAGATGACTGTGTTGAACCAAGTGGCCGATAGCGATGCGAATCTGCGCGATGCGTTGGCCGATGTGCTGGCTGCATGGAACACCGCCGCGCAACGCTGGGATGCAGCGGCGCTTGGACAAATCTACGCGGAGGCGGGTTGCTTGTTTGGCGGCAGGCCCGGGCACTCCATCGGCCGAGCCGCGATCACCGAGTACTTCGCTTCGTACGACGGCGTCATTCTGTCCGGCGCCATCCATGCACAGGATCAGCATGTGGTCGGTCTCTCGCCCGGCATCGTGCTCGCACAGGGCTACGTGGAGATGTCGTTCGTGCTTGCCCCGGATCAGAAAACGCAGAGCGTATTGCGATCGACACTCACGCTCGTGCAGGAAGGGGGCGCGTGGAAGATTCTCCAGCACCATTTTTCACCCACGCCGGCCGCCCCACCGCTTGGAGACCGATGAGCTGCGAAAAGGCATTTGTGAGTTATGACCATGGAACACCAAACCAAGCAAGCGCAGATTGCCGGCTCCGAAGGTGCCGTCGACGCACTGCGGCAACTGATGGGAAGTCGTTTCACCTGTCGAGGCTATCTGCCGGATGCGGTGCCTGACGAGACCATCGCCAGCATCATCGATATCGCCAGGGGCACGCCGTCGTGGTGCAACACGCAGCCTTGGCATGTTGTGGTGACACGAGGGGAAGCCACCGAAGCCTTCCGCGCAGCGCTCGTCGAGCGGGCGACGCAGGCTCCGCAAGTCGAGTCGGACTTGCCGTTTCCGGTGCAGTACAGCGGTGTGCATGCACAACGGCGGCGCGAAACCGGGCATGCGCTGTATGAGGCGCTGGGGATCGAGCGTCACGATAAGGCCCGGCGAGACAGCCAAAGCTTCGAGAACTTCCGATTCTTCGGCGCACCTCACGTCGCCATCATCACCATCCCGGTCGAACTGGGCACCTATGCCGCGGTCGACTGCGGTGCCTTCATCGCCTCCTTCTTGCTGGCGGCCCACGCGCACGGCGTTGCGACGGCGCCGCAGGGGGCGTTGGCACGGCATGCGCGCTTTATCCGGTCGTATTTCGGTCTGGGGGAGGATCGACACATGGTCTGCGGCATCGCTTTTGGCTATGCCGATCATGAGCATCCCGCCAACAGCTTCCGCACGCGCCGTGCCGAGCGCGGCGATGTGTTGCGGCTAGTCTGACCGATCAGTTTGGGCCATCGGCCATCCCGATGGGATGGCCGTATTCGGCTGATTGAGGCTGCCGCCCTCAGGACGCCACGAGTTCGTTCCGTCGCCCGGGCTTCGCTTTATTCTTGGGCCGGCCGCCCTCGAAGAAGATCGAGCACAGTTCATCAACGACTTTTTCCGGCGAGCCTTTCTTCGGGTTGAACCAGGCCTGCGCCGACGTGATGGCACTGAGGATGAACACGCGGCAGAGCGCGAGGTCGGCGTCCTCGCGCAAGCTTCCTTCGGCTTGCAGATCCTTGAGCAAGCTGTGCCAAAACTCCTGATGCTGCTCGCGTCGCTTGATCTGGCGTTCACGCACCTTTTCCGGCAACTGCGCCAGCATTAGCCCGTGCGCGAGCGCATAGTCGCCATAGGTGACCAACGCCGACAGCAAACCGACGAGGGCCGCCTTGAAGCGCTCTTCCGCAGTGGCGTTGGGGGGGAGCGCCTCGAGGTGGTTCCGGGTGTGCTGGAAGATGCTCTCCGCGCTGTGCGCCATGACCGCGTCGATCAAGTCCTCTTTGGAGGAGAAGTGGTAATAGATGCTCGCGGCTTCGATGCCTGCCTGCTCTGCGATCGAGCGCATGGTCATGGCCGGATACCCTTGGGTGCCAAAGGCGCGCGCCGCCAATCGCATCAGTTTTTCTCGCGTGTCTGGATTGGAAGAGGTGGCTTGGCGTTTCGACATGAGAAGCGTAGTAGATCAGGGTTGCGAGCGGTCGTAATGCTAAACCTTTGCGGTATTTTCGGCCACAAACGCCAACGCAAGCGGCTTGGCTGATAGGGGTGTTAACCCTCATGGAAGTTAGCCGATTTTAAGACCAAAATCTACCTAACGTTAGTAAGGTATATCCCTTGGTGACGACGCTGTCAGGGCACCTTGGGTCAGCAGCAACGGCGAAATCGGCGTGGTTGCTTTCGGGTGTCGTTGTGGCACTGCATACAAGAAATACGGAGACGATATGAAGGTGTTCCTCCGGGTCGTTCGTGATCTGTTCTCGAGGCCCTCCGTTGCCTCGCATCGGTCGCCGACACCTTTGCCCCTCTGGTTGTCGATTCCAGCTGTTCAAGATCTGACAGCGGGGTCCTGGTGGTTGCAGGATCCACGTCACCATTTCTCTTCCGGACCGAAGGCCGGCCGGTCGGCTCAGTTCGATTCGCGCGCGTGAATCGGCGTCGCTCTTTCGAGGAGGCCCTCATGTTCCAGACCGTTGTTGCACGGCACAGTGGTTCCCAGCGTGGAATGTCGGCGGTCGAACTCAAACCGAGTCGATCCGACGGCCCGCAAAGCAACGTCATGGTGATGCCGCTTGCGCGCGGCCTGGCCGTGCTGGGCGCGTTCGGTGCCGAGCAGCCTTGGCTGGGCAACCATGAAATCGCGTTCGAAACCGGCATTCCGGCGCCCACCGTCTCGCGGATGCTGCACTCCCTGGTCGCGCTCGGTTACCTGCATTACGACGAAACCCGCAAGAAGTACCGGCTGACAGCGGCTGCGCTGTCGCTCGGCTACGCGGCCATTGCCGACGCTGATACACAGCGCCTGGCGCGCATCGAAATGCAGAAGCTTGCCGAGGCGAGCGACAGTTACGTGGTGTTGGGAACGCGGGATCGGCTGGACGTGGTCGTGATGGGCAGTAGCACCCGGCATCCGGAGTTGGATCTGCGTCTTACGGCCGGGGCACGCCTGCACATCGCTTCTTCGCCGTTGGGATGGGCTCTACTGGCCGCGCTTCCAGAGCTGGAGCGCTTCTACCTGTTGGGCAACGTGGAACGCAAGACCGGCCGCGACTGGCCGTCGCTGCGCCGGCGGATGGCCGAAGGTATCTCGCAGGTGCGCGAGCTCGGGTTTTGCATGTCCATTGGCGAATGGGAACCGGATCTGGCTACCATCGCCACGCCTGTGCGCATTCCGGATCAGCCGCCTTTGGTGCTGGCTTGCATCGGACTGCGTGCCCGTATGGTCCGCGCACGCATCGAGCGCGAAATCGGCCCCAAGATGGTTGCCACGGCACAGGCACTACAAGACAGGCTGGTGGCATCAGCCTGAGGATGAGCGGGCCGGGAAAGGAGGAGAGGCAATGAATCAGCCCACACAGGTCACCATGACGCTGGAACGAGGCCTCCAGGTGCTTCGTGCCTTCCGCGCAGAACGCGCGCCCCTGACTAATGGCGAACTGGTGCGCCGCACCGGTTTGTCCAAGGCCACGGTTTCCCGCTTGACGACGACCTTGATACGGCTGGGGTTCCTCCGCCGCGTGGTGGGTGGAACGCAGTTCGAACTCGCGACGGGGCCGCTGAGCATTGGACACGCCTATCTCGAAGCCAACCCCGTGACGCGCGCGGCGCAACCGTTCATGCAGCAGTTGGCCGATCGGCTCGACGTGTCGGTGGCACTGGCGATTCCCGATCATCTGGACATGCTGTACATCGCCTACCGCACCAGCTCGCGGATCGCCACGTTGCGCCTGGGCGTTGGGTCTCTGTTGCCAATGGGCTGGACGTCGATCGGCCGGGCCTGGCTATGGGGGCTTCCGGAAGATGCCCGGCGCAACTACATCGAGTCGCTCAAGCGAAAGGCCGGTGCGCAAGCCTCAGAGCTGGAGACGGGCATCGAGGCTGCATTCGAGGATCTCCGCACAGAGGGCGTCTGCATGTCGCTCGGGCGCTACCAGCGCAATGCTTACGGCATTGCCCTGCCAGTCGTAGTGGGGCGCTCCGCCACGCTGATGTCGTTGAGTTGCGGCGCCGTGGAACTGGAGCCCGATATGCTCAAGCTCCGCCGCCGTATCGCACCCGAACTCAAAGCCGCGGCAGTCGAACTCTCTGCGCTGCTTCGGGATGTCGATGCCGAGCCCTGAGGCGTAGTCGTTCGGCTGGCTCACCCCATTGGGTTCCTGGGGCAGGGCATGCCCCACCCACAGTGGACGGGGCGGCGCATGCCTGGCTGGCCAGTGCAGCCCTCAAGCGTCTGCCGTGATGTCGATATCCCGCGTTTCGCGGAAGAAGAAGATCACCGTCACGAGCGAGAGCAGTGTCCAGCCGACGGGGTACCACAGCCCCGAGAACAGATCGCCGGTTTGCGTGGAGATGGCGAACACAAAGGTGGGCAGCAGACCGCCGACCCAGCCCGTGGCCAGGTTGTATGGCACCGACATGGACGTGTAGCGAATTCGCGTCGGGAACATTTCAACCAGCGCAGGGCCCATCGCCATCACGATCAGGATCGAGCTTGCGAAGAAGGCTACCAGCAACACCAGCACCATGATCTTGTTGACGTCGGCGGGCGCGCCGGTGGCGGGGTAACCGTATTGGTCGAGTGCGGTACGTAACGTGCTGGCCAGGCGTGAGGCGCGGACCTTTGCCTCATCGGCCGCCAGGCCGGCGGCGTCGTACGCTTCCAGGGTGGTGTCACCGATACGGATGCGCGCGGCGTTGCCCGTCACCAGCGTTTGCGTGACGCGATAGGCCACGCCGGCGCCTGCCAGTGCTTGCCGTGCCGTATCGCAGGCCGATGTGAACTTGCGGTTGCCCAGCGGATTGAACATCAGCGAGCAGCCGGCCACATCCGTCTCGACACGGATATCGGCCTTCGCCTGTGCAGCTGCCAGCGCCGGGTTTGCATAGGCAAGCAAGCCATAGAAGACGGGGAATACCAGCACCAGCGTTGCCACAAAGCCGGTCAGCAGGACGGCCTTGCGGCCCAATCGGTCGCAAAGCCAGCCGGCCAGCGGGAACACGGGCAGGCAGAGGGCCGTGGCCAGCAGCACGAGTGTGTTGACCGTGGTGGGGTCGACCTTCAGGGTCTTGGTGAGGAAGAAGGTCGGATAGAGCGACGCCATGTAATACATAGACGTCATGCCCGCGCACAGTGCGAAGGCCACCAGCAGCCGGCGCAGGTTGGTCGGGTCAAGAAAAGTCTCCCGCACGGGCGCTTTCGAAAGCTTGTTGGCACTGCGCAGCTTCTGGAATGCTGGCGATTCATGCATGCGAACACGCAGCGCAACCGAAATGATCAGCATGATCAGTGCGAACACAAATGGCAGGCGCCAACCCCATTCATCGAAGTGCGAGCCGGTCGCCATGCGCGCCGTGAGAATCACCAGGAACGACAGCAACAGGCCCGCTGTCGACGCGGCCGTTGTCCACGACATGTTCAGGCCACGCCGCCCGCTTGGCGAATACTCGGCCACGTAGGTAAGGGCGCCCGTATATTCGCCGCCAGCGGAGAGCCCCTGCAGGATGCGCAGACAGATGAGCGTAATGGGGGCGGCAATGCCAACCGACTGATAGGTCGGCAGGCAGCCGACGCCGATGGTTGCGGCGCCCATCATGCAGATGGTGATCATGAACGTCCGCTTGCGGCCGATCATGTCGCCGATGCGGCCGAAGATGAGCGCGCCGAGCGGGCGCATCATGAACCCGACCGCGAAGGTCAATAGCGCGAAGATGAATGCCGTGCTGGGGTCGACGCCGGCAAAGAACTTGTCGGCCAGTACGGTGGCTAGCGACCCATAGAGCGCAAATTCATACCACTCGAAGGCCGTTCCGACGGAGGCAGCCCAGATGACGCTCGACATCGAGCTGGTGGGTTGTGTTGCTGGAGCAACCGTGCCGGTTGTCCCGATTGATGTATCCATGATCATCCTTGTTCGATGGTGTCTGGCCGATGCCGTTTGGGTACCTGGCCGGGCGGGGTACCGCTCAGAGAGGCCTTTCTCGCCGTGCGGCGCCCACGGTGGTCGCCACTGCGCGCTCCAGGTTGTCGCGGTCGTCTGGGTGCGCGATGGCCAGCATGGCGTCCAGGCGCTGCGACAGGGTCAAGCCGCGCAAGTCCGCAACGCCGTGCTCGGTGACGATGACAGCGGCGTCGCTGCGCGGCGTGCTCACCGGCCCGTTCAACTGGGCAACGATGCGGCTGCGTGCCCCGGCCCGCGAGGGCAGGACGACAATCGCCTGGCCCCCACGGGACTGGCTGGCCCCACGCATGAAGTCCAGCGCCCCACCGATGGCGCCGAGGTACCGGCTGCCCGCACACTCGGCGTTGATCTGTCCTGTCAGGTCCACCTCGATCGCGGAGTTGATCGCGACAAGCTGGTCGATTGAAGCCAGCACGGCGGCGTTGTGCGTGTAACCCGTGGCATGCAGCTGGATTGCCGGGTTCTTGTGCGCGAACTCCCAAAGGGTGGGCCCGCCCGTCAGCACACCACCCACGGTGACGCCACGGTCGATGGATTTACGTGCGTTGGTGACTGCGCCAGCGCGCATGAGCTGTGCAACGGCATCGCATAGCGCGCCGCTGTGAATGCCGAGATCCCGATGCGAACACAGCCCTGCGAGTACCGCTTCGGGCACGGTGCCGATGCCGCACTGGATGGTGGAACCGTCGTCGATTCGCGCGGCTACGTGGCGCGCGATGCTCTGCTCGACTGCCCCCGGCTGCATTGGCGGCGGATCGGAAAGCGGCCGGGACGTACGCACAACGATATCGATCTCACTGGCGTGCAGCATGCGCTTGCCGTATACCCACGGCGCCTGATCGTTGGCTTCCACGATCACGACGCGCGCGGTATCGATCAACGGCACCAGATACTCATGACTGGTCGACAGGCTGTATCGTCCTTCGTTGTCGGGCCCGGCGACTTGGAGCAGCAGCACCTCAACCCGAGACGGCCCTTGTGTGAGTGCCGCTTCGAATGCCGAGTAATGCACCGGCAGGATGTCGAGCACACCGGCTTCGGCCAGGTGGCGATTGCCTGCGGTTCCGCAGTACGAGCAGAAGTCAACCGTATCGGCGAAGTCCGGGTGGAGCGTGTCGCTCCATGTCGCGCCGATGAAGGCTGAGAAGCGGCCACCGATGGCATGGCGTTGCTCCATCAGCGCACGTGTGAGCGTGACGGGCTCACCCGCGTACTGGCCCCACGTCACCGTATCGCCGGGCCGGACCCACTCCGAGAAATCCAGGCTGCGGATGTCGATTTCGCGGGTCATGCTCGGCAACCTTTGTTGCTGCCGTGGTGTTGGCCGCGATTGCATTGATGGCATGCACAGTCTGCACAGCCCCGGCCGAGTTTGGCGTAACGACGCACCTCATGTCTCCCTGTCAGGTCGCTGCCGGCACACCGTCGACACGGGAGGTCGATCAAGAAGAGGCAGCCGCAGTCATGAGATCAGCATGGTTGGCGCATGCTGAGGGCGTCAATGCAACGGAGATGGCGGTTCCGTACTTCGGAATGCGGATCAAGCGTGTGGGTTGATCGCTCTGCAGCGCAATGGCGCGTAGCAAGGTGGGTTCGCTATCCGGCGCGGAACAGCGGTCTTCCGAAGCACGGAACAGGGCCTGACCGTGCCTTGACTTGCAGGGGTGCGCGAATCACGATCAAGTCACCGAGTGCGCCGTGTCTGGCGCCTGCTCTGCGCCGGTTGCAGTGGATTTCCGTGGCTGCATCGTGACGCGGTCATTGAATGCAACCCCATACGTAGAACTTCCATGAGCGACTCTCAGAACAACGCCTGGCACCCGACGGCAGACGACATCTCCACGGCCAACGTGACTGCCGTGATGCGTCGCCTGGGCCTGACCGACTACGACACGCTGCTGGCCTACTCGATCGAGCAGCCCGAAGCCTACTGGAACACCATCAACGACTTCTGCGGCATGGTGTGGGATGCCCCGTATCAGAAGTACGTGGATGATTCCGCCGGCGATCCGTTTCCGAAATGGTTTCCGGGCGGCGAGCTGAACTGGGTCAAGTCGGCGCTCAAGTGGGCCAACGATCCCGAGATGGCGGCGCGCGATGCCGTGGTGGCAGAGCGCGAGGATGGCTCCATCCAGCGCTTGACCTACGCCGAGCTGGCACAACGTGTCGCCAGCTTCGCGGCTGGGCTGAAGGCGCTGGGCGTGCACCGCGGCGACCGCGTCGGCCTGCTGATGGAAAACGGCGTCGAGGCAACGGTTACGGCCATGGGCATCGCATGGATGGGCGGGATCGTCGTGCCGCTGTTCAGCGGCTTCGGCGTCGACGCGATCATCTCTCGGCTCTCGTCATGTACTGCGCGTGCACTGGTTGCAACGACGGGCTTTTCGCGCCGTGGCAAGTGGGTTAATACGCGTCAACTGGTTGACGAAGCCCTGACTCGGCTGCCTGAAATCGAGACCACGGTCTGGAAGCATGCCGGCGAGGCCATCGCGTTTAACAAGCGCGTCGTGGATTGGCAGCAGGTGGCGGGTGCCCAACCCGATGCGAACCCTGAGCGGATGTCCGCAGATGATCCTTTCATGATCATCTACACGTCCGGCACCACCGGCAAGCCGAAGGGCACGGTGCACACCCACGGCAGCTTCCCGATAAAGATCGCGCACGATTCGGCGATCCACTTCAACGTCAGCCCGAAGGACGTCTTCTGCTGGCCGGCGGATATGGGCTGGGTGGCCGGCACGCTGGTCATGTCATGTGCGCTGCTGCGCGGTGCAACGCTCGTCTGTTACGACGGCGCGCCGGATTCCCCGGATTGGTCGCGCATGTCGCGGCTGATCGAGCGCCACGGCGTGACGCACTTCGGTTCGGCACCGACGCTGATTCGCGGTCTCGCAACGAACGAGGCGATCGCGACGCAAGGCGATGTCTCGACCGTCAAGCTCCTGATCACCGCAGGTGAGGGGATCGACCCAGAACACTTCCTGTGGTTTCAGAAGGCGTTTGGTGGCGGCCATCGTCCGGTCATCAACTACACGGGCGGCACGGAAGTGTCGGGTGCGTTGCTGTCCAGCGTGGTGATCAAGCCGATCAGCCCTGCGGGGTTCAACACCGCATCACCGGGCGTCGCGACGGACGTTGTGGATGCCGAAGGCCGGTCGGTGACCGGCGAGGTGGGCGAGCTGGCCATCCGCAAACCGTTCATCGGCATGACGCGCTCGTTCTGGCAAGACGATGAGCGCTACCTCGATTCGTACTGGCACACCATCCCCGGCATCTGGGTACACGGTGACCTGGCGATGCGGCGCGAGGACGGCATGTGGTTCATGATGGGCCGCTCCGACGACACCATCAAGCTGGCAGGCAAGCGGCTCGGCCCGGCTGAAATCGAAGACGTGCTGCTGGAGTTGCCAGAGATTGCGGAAGCGGCGGCCATCGGCGTCGAAGACCCGGTCAAGGGGCAGAAGCTCGTCGTGTTCGTTGTGCCGTCCAAGGCGAGCACGGCGTCGGCCGATACGCTCGCCTCGGCCATCGGCAAGCACGTGGACCTTCGCCTGGGGCGCCCGTTCCGCCCGTCGGTGGTGCATGTGGTGGCACAACTGCCCAAGACGCGCAGCTCGAAGATCATGCGGCGCGTTATCCGCAGCGTGTACACGGGCAAGCCTGCGGGCGATCTGTCCTCGCTCGACAACCCGCTTGCGCTGGACGAGATCCGCTCAGCCGCCGCCGTTTCCTGAATTCCTGGCGTGAATCGGGCGCTGGCTTGTGCGGCCATGCGCGCGGCACGTCCCTCCCTTCTTGCCGGAGACATCATGTCAAACACAAAAGCCGCCGGACTGGTGGCCTATGACAACTACACCAGCCTGGCGTTTGACCGCCCGAGCGAAGGTGTCCTGCGTATCACGTTGAACCGCCCTGAAAAGCTGAACGCGCTCGATGCGACCGGGCATGACGAGATTGCCCGCGTGTGGCGCGACATCGATGCGGACCCGAGCGTCAGTGCCGTCATCCTGCGCGGCGCCGGCAAGGCCTTTTCCGCCGGTGGTGACTTCGACATGGTCGAAGAGATGATTGACACCTTCGAAGCGCGGGCCCGCGTGTGGCGCGAGTCGAAAGATCTGGTCTACAACATCATCAATTTCTCCAAGCCCATCGTGTCGGCCATTCAGGGTCCGGCGGTTGGCGCGGGCCTGGTTGCGGCGCTCTTGGCCGACATTTCGGTGGCGGCACGCACGGCAAAACTCGTCGACGGGCACACCCGTCTTGGCGTGGCGGCAGGGGATCACGCCGCCATCATCTGGCCCCTGCTGTGTGGCATGGCCAAGGCCAAGTACCACCTGATGCTGTGCGAGCCCGTGACTGGCGAGAAGGCCGAGCAGATGGGCCTGATCTCGTTGGCCGTCGAAGAGGCCGAACTGCAGGACACCGCGCTGTCGATTGCCACCCGTCTTGCCGCTGGCGCGCCGTCTGCCATCCGCTGGACGAAGTACGCATTGAACAACTGGCTGCGCCAGGCCGGTCCGATTTTTGACGCGTCACTGGCGCTCGAAATGTTCGGCTTTGGTGGGCCGGAAGTGAAAGAGGGCGTTGCGTCGTTCCGCGAGAAGCGCGCGCCGGTGTTCTCGCAGAACACGCCCGTTTGAGTCCTGCCGCAAGGAAGATGATCAGATGTCGAAGGTTCTAGAAGGCATTCGCGTGCTGGATTTCGGGCGCTTCATTGCGGGTCCGTTCTGTGCTGCACTCCTGGCCGACTATGGCGCAGATGTGATTCGCGTCGACCGCGTGGGCGGCAGCGAAGACCGCTTCGTCTCGCCGGTAACGGACGCGGGCGAAGGCGCGTTCTTTCTCCAGGTCAACCGCAACAAGCGCTCGATCACGCTGGATATCGACAGCCCCGAGGGGCGGGAGGTGGTGCGGCGGCTCGTCAAGACGGCTGACGTGGTGGTCGCCAACATGCCCACCAAGACGCTGGTGAACCTGGGGCTGGACTATCCCACGCTCAGCGCGATCAACCCAGGCATCGTGCTGACCGCCTCGACGGCATTCGGCTCGCATGACGAGGTCAGCCACCGGGTGGGGTTCGACGGGGTCGGGCAGGCAATGAGCGGCGCCGTCTACATGGCGGGCACGCCGGGGAATCCGACCAAGGCGATGGTGCCTGTTGTCGACTTTTCCACGGCACTGTCGTGTGCGCTGGGCACGGTGATGGCCTTGTATGAGCGCCGCACCAGTGGGCGTGGGCAGTGTGTCGAAGCCTCGCTGCTGCAGACTGCGTTGAACCTTGCCAGCGGCACGCTCATCGAGGAAGCCGCACTCGCCATCAACCGGCAGGCGACGGGCAACCGCAGCCCCACGTATGGTCCGTCGGATATTTTCAAGGTGGCCGACGGCTGGATCATCGTGCAGGTCATCGGGCAATCGCTGTTCAAGCGTTGGGCCACGCTGGTGGGCGCGCCGGAGTTGCTGAGCGATCCGCGCTTTAGCGACGACATCCGGCGCGGCGAGCACGGGGAGTACCTCAGCCGCTTGATGTCGAAATGGTGCGAAACCCGAACCCGCGAGGACGCGTTGAAGGCACTGGAGGCGGCCAAGATTCCGGCGGGCCCGATCTATTCGCCGCGCGAGGCGCTGGATGATGCAACCATCCAGGGCTCTGGTGCCTATGTCTGGATGGACTATCCGGGCTTGCCACGCCAGACGCCCGTCATTGCGCCGCCGGCGCGCCTGTCCCGCACGCCGCCCGCCATTGCGAGCCGCGCACCCACCGCTGGTGAACACACGGACGAGATCCTGGCCGAGGCGGGTTATGACCAAGGGCAGATCCAGGGCATGCACGACAAGGGCATCGTCTAAGGGTTAGGATTCGCGATACGCCGCCCGATGGTGGCGTGGCGTATCGCATCTCATATTGCGCACCTGGCGGTCAGGCGGCAGAGCGTTTCGACGTACTGCCGCCATCGGCCATGACGAGGTCGCCCACTCTATTACTGAAGCGGTTCGAGGCCACGTCGACCAGCGCGTTGGCTCTTCGTCTCTCAGGCAAGCATTCCCGACATCAATCGCAAGAGAAGGCCCCGACCGAGCCTATTCAAATGCCTTGCGACGTGCGCGGCTATCAGAACGTGCTGCCCCACAGGATCGATCTATATGCGAGCCTGCCCGCCGAGCGCGTTGGCAGGCTCGCAGCGCGTCAACCCGGCGCCTCAGGCGTTCTGCTCGCGGGCGAGCATCCGCTTGTAGTGCGGCAGTGCCGAGAACATCATCCATGCCGCCATGGCCGAAGCGATGCAGCAGACGATGCCGATGGAGTAGCCAACCATTTTTGGGTCACCAAAGCCCTTGTCGGTTACCAGCGCAATCGCTGTCGGCCCGATGCCGTAGCCGATGAGCTGCGCAAAGAAGCTGTACAGAGACGCGACGATGCCGCGCAGCCGGGGCGGGGTGGCGAACTGTGTAACGGCAGCCAGAATGCCGGTAGGCATGCTGAACGTAAACACGGCCAGGCCGGTGGCGGCCATGGCGAGTTCGGCATTCGGCGCAAGCACCACAGCGAGCGTGGCGCCAAACAGCGCAACCAGGGACCACCCGGCAACGCGAAGCGCCGTGTCCTGATAACCGCGTCGCTCAAACAGCCGGGCAACCCATGGGCCGGCAAGCACACCGGCCGTGCCGCACAGCACAACAGTCACACCGATCCGATAGCCCACGGATGCCGGGGCAACACCGTGGTAGCGGATCAGGTACGCAGGCAACCACGCGGGCATGCCCAGCACGACCACGGCGATCATGCCAACGCCCCAGTACACCTTGCCGTAGAACGCCCGGAAGTTCCAGAGATAGGCGCCGGTTTCCCGCAGGCTGAATTTCCGATCGGCCTGCGCTGCAGACTTCGTTGATGACGTCCGCTGGGGTTCCCGCACCATCAACAGCGCGGCCGCCAAAAGGGCACCAGGAATGCCAACGAGCACGAAAGCCAGCTGCCACGTCGCAAGATGCGCAAATGCCGGAACCGCTTCGCGGACGTTGTTGGCGAACGCGATGACCAACCCGCCCGCCACCAGCGAAAAGCCGCCCCCAAGCAGCGGCCCCAGCATGAAGATGCTCAGTGCCCGCGGCGCGCGCTTTTCCGAAAAATAGTCCGAGAGCAACGACCAGCACACGGGAAGTACGCAGGCCTCACTGGCGCCGACACCAAAGCGCGCGAGGAAGAGTTCCGTGTAGGTATCCGCCTTGCCGCACAGGGCCGTAAAGATGCTCCACAGGCAGACACCGAACAACAGGATGTTGCGCCGGTTGGTGATATCAGCGAGCCGCCCGAACAGCGGCGCAGCCACGAGGTACGCGGAGATGAACGCCGTGCCTTGAATGAAGCTCAACTGCGTGTCGGTCACGCCGAGCGAATGCTTGATGGGATCGATCAGCAGATTGAGCAACTGGCGATCGATGTAGGCCAAGGCATATGAAAACGTCAGGAGGCCCAGGACGTACCACGACTGTGGGCTGTCATGCACAGCAATATATGGCGCTTGGCCCTGGACCAGCGGCGTTCGCAAGAGGCGGTCCTCTGCGGTCGTACGTTCTGATTGCATTTATCGTCTCCTGTGGAAAACTCCTCGGGTCAACCCGCAAGCCGGCTGCCCGCGCTTCTAGATAACATTGGTGTACTGGCGGCCTGTATCGGCGCGTCAGTCCTGCGCGACTGCGTCCCGGGATGCGTGAGCGTGTTCTGTGGCAGGGCCTGCCAGCTTGCTCATGACCGTGCCGATATCGGCCACATGTTCGAGATCCAGCAGGGACGCGACGACGCTGTCGATGTTGTGAGCCGGAATGACACCTTGCGCGTTGTGGCGGAACTTGGTCACCAGCTCGTCGGTGGTCATGGTGCTGGCCGGGTCCGGCGATGGGCTTCCCTTGGGATAACGCTTTTCGCCGAAGAAGGTTTTTCCGCGCGCGGCGACCTCGATCTTTGCTGGCCGGCTGGCGCCGTGTCCGGTGAGCAGTTGGACATAGTCCGGATGGATTTCGTGCGTGACCTTGTCCATCAGGCTCAAGACGGAGTTTCCGAAGACCAGTTCCGGATCCTGCCAATCCTTGCCGGGCGTCACGCGATGCGCGCCCAGCGCTATGCCGTGGGCAATACTGAACTGTGCGTCGTGCACGTGCTCGATCTTGCGGTTGAGCCAGACCGGCTGCTCGACGAAGCCTTCCACCCAGACCTTGATGCCATCGATTTCCGCGGGCTGAATGTCGTGTTCCTCGACAATCTCGATCAGGCAATCGAGCAGCGCGTGAAGGATGCGGCAATGCGGGTAGGGCTTGAAAGCGGATTCGCCCGGAAAGCGCCACACCTGTCCGAGATCGGCGGTGATCCCGTCTGGTTCCCAGCGGCGCGTTCCAATAAAGCGAGGGAAGCCGAACTCACGGTCGTCCAGGATCTGAACGTCGCCGCGGTGGCCCAGTTCTGCCATGTGTGCAGCCGTCATGGCCGCTTGCGTCAGCGCGCCGGCCAGAAGGTACTTGATGGTGGAGCTCGGCGCATGTTGAAACCAGGCGACCTGCGAGTTCACCGGGGCAATGCTGCCCGCAATGCCTATGGCATTCGCAATGATCTCTTCGGAGCCCCCCTTCAGTCGCGCGATCGCGGCAGTCGCGCCGAACACCGTACTGCTGTAACCGTAGACAGGCGGAGGCGATACCTTGCCGTCTTTCGTATCACGCAGGTAGTCCATGGCCTTGCCGAGGCGGTAGGACATTTCGTGTGCGAGGGCAACGGCGCTGATCAGGTCCTTGCCTGAGGCACCGACGGTTTCTCCCGCCGCCAGGGCACCAGGGATCACGTAAGGTGCAACGTGGCCAGGAGGCAGCACAGCATCCATGTCAAGCGCGTTGATCAGCTCGCCGTTTGCGAACGCAGCGCCGAACATGGACACCTGATCTCCAGTGCCAATGATCGTGGCCTTGCCACTGCCGCCAGTCAGTCGGCCATAGTCGATGCCGATGCGCCCCTTGGGCTCGTTCGTGGCGGCAAGCGCACAGCCGACCGAATCCAGAATGATGCGCTTGCACTCATCCACGACGGCCGAGGGCAGGGTTGCGAAATCAGACGCGCGGCTGAATTTCGCCAGCTGCTCGACAATGGTTTGGGTCATGACAAAGTCTCCGTGCTTTTTGAGGCATTCAGCGTGCGCAAGAGGGCACCAGATGCTCTTTCTAGGCGCTCACCAAATAGCTGTTTCAGTGCAGCGCAGAAGCGTGCGGGTGTGTTGAACAGAGTCTCTTGGAGTTGCCACCGTCGGGTCAATCGCCCCATCAGATCGTTCCGTACAGTGGCCCGCAATCGGGCCAAGCAGTTCAGGAAATGCCGGCTGAAGGCGCAAACGATGACCACGGAGTCACGGAAATATCTGACTTCCCCCAGTACTGCAGGCGTACGTTTGCGCGCACCGAGTTTTGACTCGCCGATGTACGGAACGGGAGGGTTCTCCGCATTGACGCTTGCCGTGCCTACGAGGAGGCTGACGATTGCGCTTGGGCGTGTCCATGATCGACCGGACAACGCCGCACCCAGGCATTCCAGGAGACGATACGCTTTGACCACGACCTCACAAGACGCCAGCACCCCGAGCCAATGCCCCCCATTGGAGCAAGCCGCCGTTCGCTTTATCCAGGACTTAAGGTACGAGCATCTGGACGACGGGGCGCACGCCGGGGTCAGCCGGCTCATGCGCGATCAGCTCGCACTGCAGATTGGCACCTCGCAGATGCCTTGGTCTCACCAGGTGCTGGCGTTTGCAAAAGCGCAGCAACGGCCCGGCCGCAGCCATGTGGCGGCAAGTCAGATCACCATGAGTGCTGCGGATGCTGCTTTCGTCAACGGTGCCTATGGGCACGGCTTCGAATACGACGACGCGCACGGCGTGAGCGCCAGTCACCCGGGCAGTTGCGTGATTCCTGCAGCGCTGGCGATTGGCGAGGACCTGGGGGCGAGCTTGGAGGAGGTCATCACCGCAATGGTGGCCGGCTACGAGGTCTACACACGGATTGGCGTGCTGGCAGCGCCGGACCTGCTCAAACGCGGCTTCCATCCGCATGCGGTGCTGTCGACGTTCGGCGCGGCGGCAGTGGCGGCCAAGCTGCGCAAGTTCGATGCGGAGACCACGCTGCATGCGTTGTCCATTGCGCTCAGCCACGCAGCCGGCACCACCGAATACACGTCGACCGGCGGCTCGATCAAGCGCGTGCACGCCGGTATCGGAACGCGCAATGGCATGGTAGCCGCCGACATGGCGCAGGCCGGCATTACGGGCCCACGTGCATTCCTGAGCGGCCATAAGGGCTTCTTCCGCACCTTCCTGCAGCGCGGCCCAGGCGAGCAGGCTGAGGCACGGTTCGGCTTGGACCAACCGTTTGAAATTGGCACGGTCTGGCTCAAAGCTTATTGCGCGTGCTATTGCACACACGCGTATATCGACGCAGTTCGTCGCTTTGCCAAGCGCAGCGCCGATATCGTCGAGGTGCGAGCCGGCATCCACCCCGCATTCGACGTGGTGGTCGGCACCGCCAATGCCAACGCCTACGAACCCAAGAACATTGAGCACGTCCAGTTCAGCCTGCCAACGCAGATCGCATTCGCTCTGCTCGGTAAGGGTAACGGCTACCGCGTGCATCGCGATTACCTGAGCGGCAAGATAGACATGGCGCTCGTGATTGACATGGCACGCAAGGTCAAGATTGCCACGGCACCAGAACTCGAACAGCGGTATCCGGGCAAGTTCGTCGCAGATGTGACGGTCGTCTTCCGCGATGGCGCGTCGGAACATGTGTTCGTCGAAGACCCGATCGGCACGGTGGCCAATCCGATGTCTCAGCAAGAGCAGGACGCGAAATTCATGGAGCTGACGGTCGATGTGCTCGGCACCGAGCGCGCGAAAACGCTGCTCGCCACGCTCTGGAAGATGGACCTACGTATCACGGCCGCAGATCTGATGGGTATGAGCGCTGCCTAGTAGGCAGCAGGAACACCTCACCCGAGAATCGCTGCACTGGATGCCGCACAGGCCACGGCATTGGCTCATATCTGCACGCTAAGTTCGCGCCGTTGCGCGTGTAGCGGGCTGGCTGCGCAAGCTTCTCGTTTCAAAACAAGAATACCTTTGGAGACAAACATGAGCATTGCGACATCCGGGCTCGAGATGCCAGCATTCGTTGGCGGCACGAAGCGCCTCCTGATCGGGGGCGAGTGGGTGCAGGCGGCATCCGGGAAGGCGTTTGATGCGGTCAACCCCGCCACTGGCGAGGTGCTCGCCCGTTTGGCGCAGGCAGAAGCCGTAGATGTTGATCGCGCCGTTGCAGCAGCACGTAAAGCGTTCGAGGGGCCGTGGAGCCAGTGGTCGCACAGCGATCGCCAGCGTCTGCTGATCCGCATTCACGATCTGGTCGAGAAGCACTTTGACGAGCTGTCGCTGATAGAAACGCTGGACATGGGCGCGCCGCTGATGCGTACGCGGGGCCTCAAGTCCTTCCTGCTTCAACAGATCCTGTTCTATGCGTCGCAGACGGCGTCGTGCAGCGTGCAGACCTCGGCCAACGCGCTGCCCGGCAACTTCTCCACGCTCAAGATCAAGGCGCCGGTGGGTGTGGTCGCAGGCATCATCCCATGGAATGGGCCTTTGATGAGCCAGTGGTGGATTCTTGGTGCCACGCTGGCCACGGGCTGCACCGCGGTGCTCAAACCCGCCGAGGATGCATCGCTGACCGCGCTGCGCATGGCCGAGCTACTGCTGGAGGCGGGCTTGCCTCCCGGGGTGATCAACGTGGTAACCGGCTTCGGCACTGAAGCGGGCAGTGCGCTGGCCGATCATCCCGGTGTGGACCGCATCGCCTTTACCGGATCGCCCGAGACGGGTCGCAAGATCGTGCAGGCATCGTCGGGCAACTTCAAGCGAGTGTCGGTAGAGCTTGGTGGCAAGTCGCCCGACATCGTGTTCGACGATGCCGATCTGGACAAGGCAGTGCCCGGCGTTGCCATGGGCGTGTTCACCAACACCGGCCAGATTTGCGCCGCAGGCACGCGCGTGCTGGTGCAGCGTCGAATCTATGACGAGTTCGTCGAACGCATGACGGTCTTCAGCCGCTCGCTCAAGATCGGCAACGGGCTCGATCCGCAAGTCAACCTTGGGCCGGTGATATCACAACGCCAGCTCGAACGGGTGATGCGCTACGTGGATATCGGCGGGCAGGAGGGGGCGGAGCTGGCCCACGGCGGCCGGCGTCTCGGCGGCGAGCTGGCCTCGGGCTATTTCATCGAGCCCACGGTGTTTACCGGCGTGCATAACGAGATGACCATCGCGCGCGAAGAGATATTCGGGCCAGTCGCTGCGGTCATGCCGTTCGATACGTTCGATGATGCGCTACGCATCGCGAATGACACGAACTACGGTCTGGCCGGCGGCATCTGGACACAAAACCTGTCGACTGCGCACCGGATGTCGCGGGGCATTCAGGCCGGAACCATCTGGGTTAACTGCTACGGCGTGCTCGATCCTCAGGTCGGCTTTGGCGGCTACAAGCTCAGCGGCTATGGCTGGAAGGGCGGTGCCGAACAGGTGGACAGCTACCTCTACCAAAAGGCGGTCTACATGAACCTCGGCTAAGACCCAGGTTCTTCACACGATTCCATACCCGGAGGTACGTATGCGTGGTGTTGTATTCAAAGGCGATCGCAAGCTGGAGATCATGACCTTCCCCGACCCGGCTCCGGGCCCGGGCGAGGCCGTGATCGAGATGAAGGCCTCCGGCATGTGCGGCAGCGACTTGCACTTCTATCGGCACAACCCGGCGGAGATCATCCGATCGCTTGGCTTTAAAGACCTCGCCTCGCGAGGTATCGACGAGAACGCCCCGATCATCGGTGGTCATGAGCCGTGCGGCGTGATCGCCGCCCTGGGCGCTGGTGTGGACCGGAATACATTCAGGATCGGTGACCGCGTCATGGTGTTCCATTACGAGGGCTGCAAGCATTGCGACTCGTGCCGCACGGGCTGGACACAGCTGTGCGACCACGGGGCTATAGTCCACGGCCTGATCGCCCATGGCGGCCATGCCGACTACATGAAGGTCCCGGTTTCCTCGCTGGTACATCTGCCGCAGGAGATGTCCTTTGCGGGCGGCGCCGCCGTATCCTGCGGAACTGGCACCGCGTATGGCGCACTGCTGCGCCTGGATATCAGCGCGCGTGACACCCTGGCGGTGTTTGGGTTGGGGCCCGTCGGCTTATCTGCAGCGCAGCTGGCCGCCGCGATGGGCGTGGAGGTAATCGGCGTCGATATCTCAGCTGAGCGAGTCAGTCGCGCCAAAGACTTCGGCGTTGCTCACGCTATTGATGGCAGCAAGGTGGACGTTGTCTGCGAGATTCTCCGGCTCACCGGCGGCAAAGGGGTGAGCTGTGCAATGGAATGCGCGGGTGGCGAAGTGCCCCGGCAGCAGGCCGTGCGCTGTACCCGGCCGTGGGGAAAGATCGCGCTGGTCGCCATTGGCGGCAATCTCAGTGTCGATGCGATGAAGGATGTAATCGGCAAGCAGCGGACGATCATCGGTTCCTACACGTTCTCGGAAGTCGGCATGAAGGACTGCGCGCACTTCATTGCTAATCACGGCGTCGATGTCGACAAGCTCTTTACCGACCAGTGGCGTCTCGATCAGGCTGACGAGGCGTATCGTCGCTTTGATAGTCAGTCGGGCGGGAAGGGGGTTTTCGTGTTCTGATTGGCGTCGTTGGAACATCGCAGTTTGCCTCCGAGAACTCGATCCTGTTTGTCGATTATGCGATCGAAGCACGTCGGGGCGAGTTCGGACCGAATGGTGTGGCGGTCCACGAACTAATGAACCGAACGCAAGCCCTTTCCTCCCTGACGCTTGACACGGGCCAATTGCATCTTTGCCCAACGAGCGATCAAGCCGACGCTGGATCGCTGCCAGACCTGCTTCATGTGCGAGTTGACCCTCTGTTCGCTGCGCTACAGGCCAACTCAATACCGGCTACACGACGGTCCGGCCCTATCTGTGCTCGCACATAGGGCATCGTGCACTCTCACGATGCGCGACCTGACCGGGCTCGCTCATGTGCCGTGCAATGGATCCGGCATCACCGCGTCACCTCGCTTGGCACGCCTTTCGCATGGTCCGCCCCTGCAGATCAAATCCATCCGGCTCCGGTACTGCCTATGCTGGAGCCCAATGCACCGAAAGGAGTCGCGCCATGGCAAGTGCGGAGCGCATCGTAGAACTGTCTCACCACGTTGGCCGTATCGCCGACAACAAGATTTCCGGCATTGCTGAAATTAACCGCGAAACTAAGTTTCTCGCACTGAACGCTTTGATCGAGGCCGCGCGCGCCGGAGAAACGGGCCGTACCTTCAGCGTCGTTGCCAATCAGGTCAAACAGGTGTCGGAGCGCATTGCGGGCATTACCGGCGAACTCACCACCGAGCTAGGCGGCTCCATCGTCGAGCTTACGCAACTGGGCGATGCCATGATCCAACAGATGCGTGGCCAGCAGGGTCAGCGTCTGGCGGACATGGCGCTCAACATGATCGACATTGTCGATCGCAATCTCTACGAACGCTCTTGTGACGTACGCTGGTGGGCTACCGACGCCGCCGTGGTCGAAGCGGTGAGCCGTCCTGACAGCAGCACGACGGCTTTCGCGAGTAAGAGGCTGGGCGTCATCTTGAACAGCTACACCGTCTATTTGGACCTTTGGGTCATCGACGCTCAAGGGCGGGTGATCGCCAATGGCAGGCCACAAGCCTATCCAGATGTGCGTGGCCGGACCGTGTCAGGCGTGGACTGGTTCCGGCGCGCGTTGGCGACCACATCGGGCGAAGAGTATGTGGCGCACGACATTGCGGTCTCACGGATGCTCCACAACGCCAGCGTCGCGACCTACGCCACTGCGATCCGCTCCGAGGGCCAGGTCGATGGTGCGCCGCTTGGTGTGCTCGCGGTGTTCTTCAACTGGGAGCCCCAGGCCGAGACGGTGGTGAAGAGCGTGCGTGTATCCAGCGAAGACTGGCAGCGTACGCGTTGCCTGCTCATCGACTCCAATCATCGCGTGATCGCCGCCTCAGACGGCAAAGGGCTGTTGAGCGAGATATTCCCCCTCAAGGCGGGCAATGCATCAACGGGTTGCTACCAAACATCTGACGGCACGCAAGTCGCCTTTGCGCGCACCCCTGGCTATGAGACCTACCCAGGTCTAGGTTGGTATGGCGTGATCGTGCAGCGGCCCGAAGCGTGAAAGGGTAATCGAGTGCGTTAGGCCGAAACGCTAAGCAAGCGAGTGCCGCGGTATCGCCGCCTCATTCGTCCCGCGTCGAAGGGTTGACCAGGTGGCTACCAAACAGCCCAACGCAAAGTAGCTGGAATTTTTCAATGCCATTGTGATAACTATTCTTATCGCAATGGCTGCATGGAAGCACTAAACTGCCTTCCATGAAAACGCGTCTGCTTCCCGTTGATCCTTCAGTCGGCACCCCGTTCGATTTCCCCGATGCCGCCGAACTGGCGGCGCTGCGTGCGTGGCATGCGGGCTTGTCCACCCGCGAGGCCGTTGAGCGCTACCTGGGCGAGCGCCTTACACCGGGGCAGTCCTCGCGCGGCGTGCTCGGCCGCATCCGGCGCGCGCTCGCCACGTTTGCCCGCCGGCGACAGCGCGAGGACTTGGCGGCGCTGTTCGAGATTTCAGCGGCCGAACGCGCCAAACAGGGCAGGGCAGCCGACCAAGCGATCGAGTTGCTCCGCACGCTGCCATTGCCAGAACCGGCCATCAGCGATGACGTGGCGCTGTGGCTGGATGCGCGCACCGTCGCCGCGCTGCGCGCCGCTGGCATCGACACCTTGGCCGATCTGACTGTCCGCGTGCCGCGTCGGCGCCGTTGGTGGGCTGTCATCCTCGGATTGGGGCAGGCCAGCGCGCGGCGTATCGAGGCCTTCTTTGCCGAACACCCCCGATTGACCGAACGTGCCCGGGCGCTGATTACTGAACAGGTCCGCGGCGCGGTGGTGCCATGGGAGCATCTGCGTCTCCCACATGAGGTCGACGGCTCGCAAGGGCAATTCCGTGCACCGCGCGAGACCTGCGTGCTTACCGCCGACAACGATTACGAGGCCGTGCAGGCGTGGCTTTCCCTGCACGAATCGCCCGCCACCCAACGGTCGTACCGCAAAGAGGCGGAGCGCCTGATCTTGTGGGCCATCGTGGAACGCAGCCGGCCGCTGTCGTCGCTCACCACCGAGGACGCGATTGCCTACCGGAGCTTCCTGCGCCGACCGACACCGCGAGAGCGTTGGGTCGGCCCGGCCCGCCCGCGAACGTCCGTCGAGTGGCGGCCGTTCACGGACGGGTTGTCTGCGCGCTCGGTTGCCTACGCGTTGTCCGTGTTGGGGGCCATGTTCCGCTGGCTGATCCAGCAGCGCTACGTACTGGCCAACCCGTTTGCCGGCATCAAGGTACGCGGCGGCGGGAGGACTTCCGCGCTGGATGCCTCGCACGCTTTTACTGAAGGCGAATGGGCGCTGATTCGCACCATCGCCGACGGCCTGGAGTGGTCCTGTGGCTGGGAAGTGCCAGCGGCGCAGCGGCTGCGGTTTGTGCTGGATTTTGGGTATGCGACTGGCCTACGCGCCAGCGAACTCGTTTCTTCTAAGCTCGGCGACATCGAAACGGACCGCCAGGGCGATCACTGGCTCGACCTGGTGGGGAAGGGGAGTCGCGCTGGCAAGGTTGCTCTGCCACCGCTGGCGTGTGCGGCGCTCGATTGCTACCTGATGGAGCGGGGGCTACCGGTGACGCGGGCGCGCTGGAATCCAAAGACGCCGCTGATTGGTGGGCTGGGGATCGATGCCACTGAAGGCATTACGGGGACGCGGCTGTGGAGCGTGGTTAGACGGTTTTTTGCGACCGCGGCTGACACCATCGAAAACGACCATGCCGTACTGGCAGAAAAGCTGCGCAAGGCGAGTCCGCATTGGATGCGGCACACACACGCTACCCACGCCCTGGCGCGCGGCGCGGAATTGATTACCGTGCGCAACAATCTGCGCCATGCCTCGGTCTCGACGACCTCGATCTACCTGCACAGCGATGAGATCAAGCGCGCGCGGCAGCTTGGAGAGGCCTTTGGTGCTCGAGAATGAACGTCTGCCCGGCGACCTCGATTGCCCCGTTTAGCCGAGGATAGGGGCATTGCGATTGCACATTATTGTCCCGGGATTAGCTGCGCAGGCCGCAGTAGTCACCAAGTTCGAATCGGTGGTTGAGCAGCAATCGACCAAGCTGACAGGAGCCGGGCGGTACGCGGTCGCGCTGATTGGGAATCAACCCAATACGGTAGCGGCGCAGCTCATTGCCACGAACCCGATGCTTGAGAGCAAGGTGCGGCGGCTCTTGCTGCTTCTGGTCGGATTCGCGTTTTTGGCCGGGGCGGTGGGCGGGCTCATCGGTGCCATGTCGGCAGGAGCATGAAAGAGGCACGGGCGCGGTGCAGTTGGCCCCACGGGGCGCCGTCATTCGGACTGAGGCCCTTCCTCATAGGGGACTGAGCGTGTTCTGCTAGGAAGTCACAAAGCGTGGTCCGTAGTGCTTCTTTATCGCGAATCTCGCACTCCCATACGACCAGTACATCCCACCCCATCGTTTCAAGCGCCGCTATGTGCTACGCGGGAGGTCTCTTGCCCTCGATATACGAGCGATGCTTCGATGGTTACCAGTTCTCACGCTCCGCCGCGACCGTTACGTCGGGTGCGTTGCCCGAAACGCCTGATTTTGGCTTCACACCTCGCATCGACGCCATCTTTGGAGTGGCAGAGGTGGGCAACTGCATTCTGTTCGGCGCTGTTAGGGGATTTCTCCGCCCTTTGTCGACGTGTGCCTTATTGGATCGGCGTAATGTCAACTCAACGTTCAGCACAGCCAGGACTCTGAACAACCGTGCAAAGCTCGCTGATGCCGGATTGGCTTCAAGTTGTGCGTAGGTTTGTTGTGTCACTCCGAGGTGGCTTGCCATGCTGGCTTGAGTCATCCCCGACTCCTTCCGAAAAGCACGCAGGAACAGACGCAGTTGGGCGACTGTCTTGATTGAGTATTCCATGGCTTGTCCCGTCCTGGAGCTTGTCTGCAATGCGAGTCGACTGGCTGTGAATTGCGATTTCGATTAACAGTCTATGACCTGTATCCCCCGAATACAAGCTATGTTATGTATTTTAGGAGGCGAGTGTGGCCCTCTCATCAATGGTCGATGTCGGCCATAGGTGAACAGATTCGGGGGAGTTGGCCGCAATCGCCGCGCGGCCCACATCAGCGTACACCTGCCGTGCGGCAGGCCTCTTGAGGCGGCGGCCAACACCGTCGCGGACGACCACGCGGTGCTGACAGGGAAGTCCCGCAAGGCTAGTCCGTACTGGATGCGCCATACCCATACAAGCCGCACGTTTGCAGGTGGTGCCGAGTTGACCACCCTGCGGGACCACCTGCAACACGCGTCGATCTATCCGCACAGCGATAACGTGAAACGTGCGAGGCAACCCGATGCAGCCTTTGCTGAAAATGACCGATGGCACGTCGTTACGACGAGTGCCTGAACATCATAAACAATGGGGTCTGACTACGATGATGCCGACGTTTCAGGAGCGCCAAGAACTTAGAAATCAGTTCGCGAGTGACGTCAACAGGATGCAGCTTTGCTTGCGGAAAACGGGCACCACAGCCAGCGATGATGAGGTCGTCCAGGCCTGGGCTGAACACTCTGACGACCACTGCGCGGGTTGGCTAGGCCTTCCTGAAAGCGATGATGCCCTACATCAGCTTCTGATGAAGTACGTGAAGATGGGAAGATCACGCGTTGTGTGGCGCGTCACCGGCACCAAGGCGACGGATGGGACAGGTGATTTCATTGTCCCGCTGCCGGCAGCTCCGTCCGAGCAGTTGGGATGGCAAATCGGGGACGAATTGTCCATTGAATGGATGGAACCAGGCACCTTGCGTCTCCGACGGATTAGCCCGTGAATCCGCTTGGCACAACATCCGAGCAAGTCCAATCCAACTAAGATGGCTCGCCCGGGAAAAGAAGAACGCTGGTCAACAGTCGGCGAGAGCGAAGCAAGCTCGAGCACGTCTTCCCCATACCTCCGATGTGGTGGACAGGTGAACGGGCTTGCCTCATGGAAGCGAATCGATTTAGTTGCCGTCCGCCAACTAGGGGCTGGCGGACTGGGAAGCCGACTGGCTGAGGAAGGATCGCTTCGCTTTTTGGTCCGCGCGGCACAAGCCGACGCGAGCGCTTGACTGGCGGGCTCTATCGCGCGTGCGCCAGAGAAGCGCGGCCGCGCTTGGATGGCAGCTGAGGCAAGCCGGCGGCGCGATACCGCAGCATACGGGCGGCAACAATGCGCGACGGCCACAACTGTTGGCCCCAAGCTACACGAAGGTCAATCTTCCTGTCCGCGCCCGCCGCCCGCCCGCCAAGCAACGGTGGGGGGCGTGTTCAATGCCAAGGAGGCCGCGCAGGCAAGAGGGGATGGACACCGCTCGCGCTCCCTTGTCCAGGTTGCTGCCTGCTGGGACGCCGGTCGCGGCACCACTGCGCCCCCCATCGGCATGGACATGCGCGCCCAGTGCGACGCCTCGATAGGTGAAAGAATTTGGGGAAACTGCGCGCATATAGGTGAAAAACGTAGCGTTGATTTTTCACCTATAAGGACATTCAATCCCGTTCAATAGGCGCAGCCGTTCGGCTTCAAATCGGCCCTAATAAACTTCCCAAAAATCCTTTATACACAAGGCTTTTCGAGCACCTCGCCCGCAAACTGGCGGCAAAGTGCAGTAAAGAACAGCGCAAAATGCAAACGACCAGCTAGAGCTACCCCAGATTAATTCGCTATAGCGAAAAGCTTTTAAATCTTGTTAGACTACGGCGCTAATCGTGGGCGGTGGCGCCCACCAACGGGCCGGAGCGGTCTTGCGTGCAGCGGCATGGCAGGTGCCAAGCCGCAAGGCGAGGGTGGCAAGCCATCCGTGATGAGCGGCCTTGCGGGGCAAGGAGGGCGCTTGCGGCCCTTGGTGGGTCCGCCAGGGGCCGTTGACGCCACCGACCCCACGACCATCGGTTCCTGTTTTTCTTTAACGCCAGCCTGGCACTCAAACAAAAAGCCGGCCTCGGGGGCCGGCTTCATGTCGAAACGAATTAGGAGACAGCACACAACACATTGCTCTCACCTTTGGTGACGTGGTCCTTTGTGCAGAAGGTCCACGTCTGATTTCCTGCTGCGTCGTTGTGAGATTTTGGCACCTTTTTTGCCGAAGTCAAGGGCTTGTCGTCCCTTTTTTCTGACGCCGCAGGGCAACCCATTGAGATGGAACTGCTCGCGTCATGAAACCCCTCCAAGCCCAAACACCTGGGGCCACGCTTCGTGCTGGCTCCGACAATGCCGGTGGCCGCGCCCGGCAACGCAAAGGCCGCCGTGCCAACCTCTGGTTCTTCCATTCCCACAAACGCAACAAGCTGCTGAGCCTTTGCGGCGATGTGCTGTTCGCCCACGCAGTCTTCGCGGAAATCGACCCCACCGTCGCCACCTACCGCTGGCCCGGCGAACTGGCCCCGGCCGATGCGGGGTCAAGCCAACGCGGATCAACGGACCTACACGTGACGTTCATTGATGGCAGCCAGCAAATCTGGCGCTGCAGCCGTTCGGCGCACAAGATGTCATTGACCGCCAGCGAGGCCGACGGCATCCCCATCCTCCTCAAGACCACCACGGATGTCGAAGCGCGCCTGGTGCGCCTGGACAACGCCTTGTTGTTGTGCGCGGCGCTGACAGCGGCCCACCACTACGATATCAACCCGGCGCATCAGGCCATCCGACAGTGCCTGCTGTTGCGCGAGCGGACCACGTTCGGTGAGCTCACGAGCCTGCCCGGGCACGACCCGGCGCTGCTGCAGGCCGCGCTCGTGCGCCTGCATCTTGAGCGCGCGGTCAGCATCGATTTGGACTCGCACCTGCTCACGCGCAACACCGCGGTGACACGCCTAACCTCGCGGAGTGCATCATGACCCGCGGGCGCCGACCAACACTGATCCCCGCCCAGCTGGCGCATCTCGAATGGCCCATGCCGAGCGCGGCGCAATTGCAATCGCTCACGCCCGCGGATCGCCAACTCTACGAACAGCGCAAACGCGCCGTTGATGGCGTGCGGGCCCGTCAACGCTTCCGGGCAATCACGCAGCAATCGGGCTTGAGCCGCTCGGAGATTCGCCGCCTCGTCACGCGCTGCATCCAGTGGGACGTGGAGGGCAACCTCTGGGGCTATCGCGCCTTGGTGCCCAACGTGCGACAGAAGGCCTACACCCGCACGGCGCCACTGCCGGACGCCGCGGCTGGCACTCGCGGCGGCTACGCAGGGGCTTGGCAACAGTTGTTGGACGACATTCCGGGGCTGGAGGACGCGATCGAAGACTGGGTCTTCCCGCCAGAACGGCGGGACGGCCCGCAGCCGCTGGACTTTGACGAAATCTGGGGGCAATTCGAGCTGGCCTTGCTCGAGGCGGGGCGCACTGAGGCGGACTATCCGTTGCGCTGCGCGGAGCGCGGCAAGCGCAGCCTGCACCAGCACATCGCGGCCTTGCTGGACGAACACCCTGAGCGTACCGCGCGCCAGCACGGCGGCACAACCGCCGGACAGCGCTGGCAGATGGTCTCGCCGACCAAGAAGCGTCTGATCAGACCGCGCCGCCCCGGCACGTTCGCCATCCTCGACTTCCACCTCTGCGACGCACGCACCACCTTCATCCTGACCAGCCCGACCGGTGAGCCTTACGCGATCACCGTGCCGCGTTGGTATATCGGCGTACTGGTAGACGAACACTTGGGGGCGATCCTCGCCGTCACCGCCACGCTCGAACTCAACCCAAGCGCCGCGGATACCCTGCAGACGCTCGACTGCATGGTCCATCCCGAGCGCTATGTGCAGGCGGACCTCAATGGACTGACCCTGGACGACAGCAAAATCTTCGTACAGCAAATGGTGCCCGAACATGCCAACGCGTCCATTAGCGTCCTGCGCCTTGACAACGCATGGGCCAACGCGGCCGACGCGGTGATTCGCAATGCGGTGTACACGTTTGGGACGTGCGTGCACTTCGGGCCAAGCCGCTGCTGGGTGGGGCGCCCGATGGTCGAGCGTGTCATCAAGGAGCTGGCCATCCGCGGCGCCCAAATCATGCCGTCCTCGACCGGCGCGACACCCGGCAGTGGACTGCACGGCGATGCAGCCGAGCAGGCCGAGCTCTTCGACGTGCGCATCGAGGATCTGATGTGCACCCTCCTGCGCGTGGCGCGCGAGCACAACGCGACGCGTACAGAACGCCTCGCACACTCCAGTGCCGACTTCGTGCTGCGCCAAGCGTATCTGGATTCAGACCGGCCCCTGCCGGGCATGCGGCTGCCCCAGGCGACGCGCGAGAGTGGGACCTTGCTGCAGGAGACCTTCATCGCCACCGTGCGTGGCAACGTCAAGAAGGGAGTCCGGCCGCATATCAATTGGGAGCGACGCCGCTTCAGCAACGCCATGCTCGACGAGCGTGCCGACTTGATCGGTCGAGACCTGCTGTGCACGGTGCCGTATTACGACTGCGATGTCATGCACGCGGTGGTGTTGGACACCAGCACGGCGCTTGGCCGTTTCATCCCTGACCGGCGTTACGATCCGCCGCGCTCGATCCGGATGAACCGGTTGCTGCGGGTACGCGGGCGGCGTGCGCAGCTCAAGCAGCGTGCCACGTCCGCGCGCGCCAAGGCGCTCGACAAAGCCCAGCAGCGCTCGAAACGCAAGCGCCACACCGACGAGCCAAAGGACGCACTCACCGCCGCCCGGGCCGCGCAGGATGCCCGCCGATTTCCGGAGCAGGAGGCCCGCCCGACGGCCACACCGTACCCCGTGCAGTCGGCCAACGACGACCTCAAGGGCTGGACTGGTACTCAGGACCCATTCGGTTTGGCCACCTTCAAACGCAGGCGCCCCGTATGAACTCCTCTACGACACATCTGACCCGCCCGGCCCAGCCGGACGCGCTGCTCCCCAACGAACTGACGCGGCGTCAGCTCATGCTGGACCACCCGCTCATCCGCGGAATCCCGGTCCTCACGCCACCCATCGAGCGCGCTGCAACCGCATGCAAAGTCACCTTCTTCGAAGGAAGTCACGCCTTCACCTTGATCGGGCCACCAGGCTGCGGGCGGCGCAGTGCGGTTTTCCTGGTCCTACAGGCGTTGCAGAGCGCGGTCCCGACGCTCACCGTCCTGCAGCACACCTTCGGGCGCTGCACCAACCTGCCGTTCCAGGAGGAGTGGCGCAGCCTTCTGATGAGCCTCGATCCGCACGCGCCGCGCGATAGCATTGCGGGGCTGCAGAACCGGTGCGTGCTGAGCGCGGCGCACCACGTGCGCCGCGCCGGCGGCAACGGGGCGATTCTTCTCGTGCTTCATCACATCGAGCGGATTACCGATGACGGCGCCAAGGTGCTGCTGGACTTTGCCGACCAACTGGCGGCGCGCAACTTCCGGCTGCTGTTCTTCTCGGTGGCGGAGCAAGGGGACTTTGCTCAGCACTTCGGTTCGGCGCTAACGTTCAAGCTGCGCGAGCTCAATGCGCTGGTCGGCAAGCTGCACGTGCTCGATATGATCGACCCCGTCCAGGAGCTGCCGGCCGTCCTGCGGGAGATCGATCTGGCCGAGTTCCCCGTGGGGTGCAGTTGGACACAGTTCTTTGCACCGCAGGCATACACGGCGGGGCTGCGGCTTGAGCACTGTCATGCAGCGTTGAGCTGTGCCATCGGCAAGATGCAGGGCGACTTCGATCTGCGCCCCACCACCCGGCAGTTGTTCACCGTGATTCGTACGGTCCTCGGACAGGCGGCACTGCACGACCGGCCCGGCCTGCAGTTGGAGGAAGGCTGGTGGTTCGATGCGCTCTATCGCACCTCATTCTCGTGCGCCGACCGGATCCAACGGTTGCTGCCCAACGCTGACTAGGTCGCAACGTGTCCCCAGTCTCGAAGGGTCCTTTGTTGGACAGCGATTTGTTGCCCTTGCCGCACGAGTCGCTGTTCAGCATGCTGGCCCGCATCGCGCGGGCCAATCTCTGTAACGCCTCCCAGGCGAGCGTGCTGTTTCTTGGCAACCCGAGATCCACCCGCATGCCATTCCTGTGTTACGAGCGCGGCGGCCGAAGCGCTGAGCTTGTACGACGGCGATTGGCCAACCGCACAGACTGGCCAATGACCGCCATTCACCCGACCGAATTGGCGAGCCTGGATACCTATCACGGCGTGTGGTTCGACCGCAATCTTGTGCTGTGTCCACACTGCATCGGACACCGATATCACAGCCATTGGCATCAATTGGTGGGCCTGCAATTGTGCCCCTGGCACGGCACACCGCTGCAGCGAGCATGCCAATATTGCGACACACCGTTCAGGCCCTATGCCGCCAGCATGTCAATGTTCCACAGTCTCTATAGCTGTCACCATTGCCACGCCGCGTATCATCCGGACGTCTTTGCGCTGGAAACCGGTGCACTTTGGAAAGAGGCCGAGGTCCTCGACCGGGCGTTTTCTGGCTACCGGCAATGGGCGAGGAGGGTGGCCGCGACATTGCGCCATTACGAGGTCAGACATCAATGGAGCGAGAACTGCATTGAACAATGGTGGACGGTGGATGAGGCCATGCGTGCGATGGCGGATCTAGCCGGGCCATCCCCGCCCGGCTGCCAATCACTCACGGGCGGCGTAACGCACTATGTCTGGCCATTACGGCCGAGTGCAGGCCTGGGCGCCAGGGACACGCTCTATGAATCGGCCTGGAATACGCATCAGGCAACGCACGTCTATACCGCCACGCTGGAAGACCTGCGCACCTGGATTCTGGATACGCACCGGCTGCCCAAAAAAGCGGGTTTATCGCCGCAGATTTTTGAGAATAACGCCATTCAGATCGGCAACTGGCCGCCAGCCGCGTTGGCCTACATGCTCCTGCGCCTGACGTGGGAGTGTCCGGACACGTGGTCCCCGGCCGCGAAAATCCGCGTGCGGCAGATGGTGGAGCCCTCCAGGGTCCAGGAGTTGTGGCATGTCGTCTACGAACCGCGCACCACGCGGGTGCTGACGTTCGCCACCTTTGCCGCCCTGTATTGGATGATCAAGCGTGCGGACGGTCCGACGCTACCGCGTTACCGGGGCGATGATCGGATCACCACCGCGTACCTCGGCCAGGCGGGCCGCCTACGATTTGGCGCCGTGTGGTTCCCAACAATCCCGGGCCTTCTGGAAGAGGAAGCACGGGATACCCGATATCTGAATCTGGCTGCACTTTAACGGAGCTGAGAATTGCTGCGGTGGGTCCCACCGCAGCAATTCTCAGTGCAAATACACAGCGATAACGATCAGCACAAAAAGAAAGCCACAATTCTTGGTAAAGAATGCTCAGCGCAAATTGTGTGCACAGGCGCTTTGAAGGATTTTGGGGCTGTAAATGTCTATTTGCGCTTAGTCTTACTTCCGCGCACTTGGGCTGAGGTTTTCCGATGCGTCAGTTGTAGGCTCCCGGGAGAGGAGGCGCGGTCAGTGCAACGGGGCGCACCACACTCGTATTTTATTTAACATAAGATACATTATGCGTCGGCAGGGTGTCACAGCCAATTAGTAATGTCGCATTTGAGCCAAATAGAAATGTCGTACCCCTAGGCCAACGCAGGCATGCTGGCGGCTTCCCGTCTGTCCGAGACCGGAGGCTGCCATGCCGAAGCCCGAGACCATCACCATGACGATGCGTGAACTGGACCGGTTCAAGGTGATTCAAGCGGTTGCTGACCAAGGCTTGGCGATTTGGCGCGCGGCTGAGCGGCAGCGCTTGATCAACCGGCTGGACCTGGAGCGGGCCCTCCAGCAAGTCGCTCCATGCCAGCCCAGCAACATGCCGGTCACCCGGACCACTGCCCTGCCGATCACTGCAAAGAAGAATCGAACTGGCCACAAAACGCACGCCCGTGCCGACATTTGAATTTGGCTGGCCCTATGTCAACTAAAAGTGGGCTGGACAAAGAGCCGCGCACAAAACTGCTACTTTCCGTTCCAGCCTGCAGCCAAACGCCATTCCCATTGGTCGATTCATCGGGAGACGCCGATCTCCCTCGAGCGGCGCACCTATACTGCCAGCCTCGCTGGCCTGGCGCCGCACACTTCTGCGCACCCGATTCACTTGATCATGGAAAACGTCCTTTCGCACCTTCACCCCGAACGCCTGAACTTCCTCTGGGACGCCTTCAGCCGCCTCGCTGTCAGCCTGTGCGCAGCGCTGGCGATTCTGATCCTGGGTTGGTGGGTATCCAAGCGCATCGGCAATTGGCTGAATCGGTTGATGAGTCGCCAGACGCGCGTCGATGCCACGCTCACGCCGATTCTTTGCGACATTGCCGTCTGGGGCATTCGTATTCTTGCCGGCATCGGCGCGCTGTCCCGGCTGGGCATCGAAACGGCCAGTATCATCGCCGTGCTTGGCGCTGCAGGACTCGCCATCGGGCTGGCCCTGCAAGGCACGCTGCAGAACATCGCAGCGGGCATCATGCTGCTGGCGCTGCGGCCCTTCCTGGTGGGCGACTACATTGACGGTGGCGGTGGCGAGGTGGCCGGCACCGTCGAGGAAATCGGCCTCTTCATGACGCGCCTGGCCAAGCCCGACGGCATTTGCGAATACGTGCCGAATAGCGCGCTCTGGAGCCATTCCGTGCGCAACTACACGCGCAACCCCAGCCGGCGGCTCGATCTGGAAACCGAGGTCTCGTTGCATGACGATATTCCCGGTGCCCTTAAGGCGCTCACTGCAATGGCCGCGAAAGAGCCGATGGTGCTGGCCGACCCCGCTCCGCTGGCCATGGTGATGCGTTTTGACGACAGTGTCGCGGTGCTGAATTTGCGCGTCTGGTCCAAGACCGAACACTTCTGGGACATGCGCTGGAGGCTTGCGCAGCAAGTCCGCGCGACCCTCGAAGAAGCGCGCTGCACCTTGCCTGTGCGGATTCGCGAGCTGCATATCGTGCACGATGCCACCCAGAAAAGCGGCGTGGAGCCAATGCGCGCCGACCACGAAAGCAGCCGGATCCGCGTGGGCTGAGCGGAGGGAAGTTCTTGTGCATTCGCAAACGCATTGCCTAGACTCCCTTTTCAGGGCATCTCTCTTATAGGCAATGCATCATGTGTCGCTGGCTGGCGTATTCAGGCAATCCGATTCAGATGGAAACGGTGCTGTTCCGGCCGCGGCACTCGCTGATCGACCAGAGTTTGCGCTCCCGCCTCGGTGGCGAGACGACCACCAACGGCGATGGCTTCGGGATCGGCTGGTACGGCCGCTATTCCGAAGTCCCCTTCCGCTACCGCTGCCTGCACCCTGCCTGGAACGATACGAACCTGCGCGAAGCCGCGCGCGCCATCCGATCGTCGATGTTCATTGCGCACGTGCGCGCGGCAACCGACACGCCTGCCCAGGAAACCAACTGTCACCCGTTTCGATACGGCCGGTGGCTCTTTGCTCACAACGGGCTGATCCGCGAATATCCGCTACTGCGGCGCGCCCTCATGATGGAGGTGGCGCCCGAATTGTTCCGCTGGATCGAGGGTTCGACGGATTCCGAGATCATGTTCTTCCTGGCCCTGACGTTCGGGCTGGACCGTGACCCGCGCGGCGCCCTGGAGCAGATGGTTGGCCTGATCGAAGACATCGGCCATCGCCACGGTGTCGAATACCCGCTGAACATGACGGTGTGCGCCACGGACGGCGTCCAGATCGTGGCGGCGCGCTATTCGAGCGAGGGAGAGTCGCGCTCCTTGTTCCACAGCACATCGTTCCGGCACCTGCACCAGCTCTATCCTGACAACGCCGCCATTGACGACGCCGGCGACGATGCGTTTCTTGTGCTGTCCGAGCCGCTTGTCGATCTTCCCGGCGCTTGGGCAGAGATTCCCGAAGAAACCGTCGTCATCGTGAAAGGCGGGGTCGTCGAGCACCACCGGTTCGTGCCCCGGAAGCCGCGGACGCCGGGCTTTGACCTGCCAGCCAACCAGGCTTCCTACGGACGCGAAGCCGGCTGATCGCGTCCTCGCGTCTGCCCCTCGGGGTGATATCCGCATCACCCCGCTCTTTCCCCTCCCCGCTGAAACCTCCTGACAAAACGCTGTCAGGAGGGTTGCGTTACGCTCGCGTCCACAGCTTGTGCCGCAGATGAACCGGATCTCAAGAATCCGTTACAGTTTACGGCTCGAATTTCGATTGCCGGCGTCATCGGGCGCTGTCTTGACCGCGCCGACAATCGCTCATCTCTCCAAGGAACGCCCTCCATGTCCTCCGGTGTCATTCGCCTGCGCGGAGCCCGTCAGCACAATCTCAAGAACCTCGATCTGGACCTGCGCACGGGCGAAATGACCGTCGTGACCGGCCCGTCGGGGTCCGGCAAGTCGAGCCTCGTTTTCGACACCCTGTACGCCGAAGGCCAGCGCCGCTACGTCGAGACCTTCAGCGCCTATGCGCGCCAGTTCCTCGACCGCATGGACCGCCCGCAGGTCGAGCACGTCGAGGGTGTGCCGCCCGCCATCGCCATCGACCAGACCAACCCGGTGCGCAGTTCGCGCTCGACGGTCGGCACGATGACGGAGCTGAACGATCACCTGAAGCTGCTGTTTGCACGTGCCGCTCAGTTGTTTGACCGCGAGACTGCACTGCCGGTGCGTCACGACACGCCCGAAACCATCTACGACGAGCTGATGGCGCGCACCCGCGAGAGCGATCCGCGCCTGGTGGTGACGTTTCCCGTCGAGCTGCCGGCCAATACGAGCGCGGACGAAGTCGCGCAATGGCTGTCGGTGAGCGGCTATACGCGCGTGCAGGCCGAGCGTGTCAGCGGTGACCGCAAGTTGCTCGACGTGGTGGCGGACCGCTTCCGGCTGCAAGGCACCGAGCGCGTCCGCGCGCTGGAGGCCATCGAGTCGTCGCTCAAGCGCGGCGGCGGGCGCGTCAACGTGTACGTCTTGCCCGCAAACGATGACGCGGGGGAGCCCGCGATCTGGCGCTTCTCCACGGGCCTGCACTGTCCGGAAAGCGACCTGCGCTATGCCGATCCGCAACCCGCCCTGTTCTCCTTCAACTCGGCGTACGGTGCGTGCGATGCGTGCCGCGGCTTTGGCCGCGTGATCGGCGTCGACCTGGGCCTGGTGATTCCGGACGAGCGCAAGACCCTGCGCGAAGGCGCCATCAAGCCGATGCAGACCCCGGCCTGGAAGGAGTGCCAGGACGACCTGATGCGCTATTCGGCGGCCGCCGATATCCCGCGCGATACGCCCTGGGCGGACATGACCGAGGCCCAGCGCAACTGGGTCGTCAATGGAGACCCCGCCTTCAAGCGCGGCGGCTGGAACAAGCAGTGGTATGGCGTGCGTCGCTTCTTCGACTACCTGGAGTCGAAGGCGTACAAGATGCACATCCGTGTGCTGCTTTCCAAGTACCGCAGCTATACGACGTGCGAAACCTGCGGCGGCGCGCGCCTGAAAACCGAGTCGATGCAATGGCGCCTGGGCACCAAGGAAAACGCCGACGCCGTACTCGCGCCCGAACATCGCTTCATGCCGCGCGGCGTGAAATGGAGCCGCGCCCAGCTCGAAGCCCTGCCCGGCCTGACCGTGCACGACGTGATGCTGCTGCCGATCGAGCGCATCCGCCGCTTCTTCGATGAATTGACGCTGCCTTCCTCCCTGCTCGACGATGCGCTCAAGCTGCTGCTTGACGAGGTGCGCACGCGGCTGGCGTATCTGTGCGACGTCGGCATCGGTTACCTGACGCTCGATCGCCAGAGCCGCACACTCTCGGGTGGCGAGGTGCAGCGGATCAACCTGACGACGGCGCTGGGCACGTCGCTGGTGAACACGCTGTTCGTGCTGGATGAGCCGAGCATCGGCCTGCACCCGCGCGATCTGGACCGCATTGTCGAGGCCATGCAGCGACTGCGCGATGCGGGCAACACGCTGGTGGTGGTGGAGCACGACCCGTCCGTCATGCTCGCCGCCGACCGCCTGATCGACATGGGCCCCGGCCCCGGCGAGCGCGGTGGCACGATCGTCTTTGACGGCACGCCGGCGGCCATTCGCCAGGCCGATACGCTCACCGGTGCGTATCTCTCCGGCCAGCGCCGCGTGGCTGACACGGACTGGCAAGCCCGTCCCGTCGACAACGCCACGCCCCGACTCGTGCTCGAAGGCGCGAGCGAACACAACCTGCGCGATGTCACGGTCGAGATTCCGCTGCAACGCCTGGTATGCGTGACGGGCGTGTCCGGTTCGGGCAAATCGACACTGATCCAGGACGTGCTCCACCCTGCTCTCGCGCGCCATTTCGGCAAGGCGACGGAATCGCCCGGTGCGTTCCGCGCGCTGCGCGGTGCGGATCAGATCAGCGATGTGGTGTTCGTCGATCAATCGCCGATCGGCAAAACTGCGCGCTCGAACCCGGCCAGCTACGTGGGCGCGTTCGATGAAATCCGCAAGCTGTTCGCCAAGGCGCCGATGGCGCTGCAGCGCGGCTACACGGCCGGCACGTTCAGCTTCAACTCCGGCGACGGCCGTTGCCCGACCTGCGGCGGCTCTGGCTTCGAGCATGTGGAGATGCAGTTCCTCTCCGACATCTACCTGCGTTGCCCCGATTGCGACGGCACGCGTTATCGCGCCGAGATTCTTGAGGTGAAGATTCCCCGCGCGGGCCGCGCGTTGTCCGTGGCCGATGTGCTGGAGCTGACGGTGAGCGAAGCCGCCAGCGTTTTCGCCGACGATGCCGACGTGCTGCGCGTGCTGCAACCGATCGTCGATGTGGGGCTGGAATACGTGAAGCTTGGCCAGCCGGTGCCGACGCTTTCCGGTGGCGAGGCCCAGCGGCTGAAGCTGGCGGGCTTCCTGGCCGAAGCGGCACAGGCCGCTCAGGCGGCCGCTCGCAAGCGTGTCAAACAAGACGTCCCCGCCAATGCCGGCCGCCTGTTCATGTTCGACGAGCCGACCACCGGCCTGCATTTCGACGACATCGCCAAGCTGATGCGCGCGTTCGGCAAGCTGCTCGACGCGGGCCATTCGCTGATCGTGATCGAGCACAACCTCGACGTGGTGCGCGCAGCCGACTGGATCATCGACCTCGGCCCCGAGGGCGGCGATGCCGGCGGCTTGCTGGTATGCGCCGGTACGCCTGCGCAGGTGAAGGATTGCGCGGCCTCGCACACTGGCGCAGCGCTCAAGCAATACGAGGCCAGCATTGGCCAGCCAGAAGCCACTGAAGGCGTGCCGCTGCAAACGGCACTGGCCGAGCGTCGTGCAAAACGTGTGGCGTTGGCCGAAGTCCAGGGCGAGAACGTCGTGCGCATCGTCCACGCGCACGAGCACAACCTCAAGGGCCTGAACGTCGATATTCCGCACGGCAAGTTCAACGTGGTGACGGGCGTGTCGGGTTCGGGCAAATCGACGCTGGCGTTCGACATCCTGTTCCACGAGGGGCAGCGCCGTTACCTCGAATCGCTCAATGCGTATGCGCGCTCGATCGTGCAGCCGGCGGGTCGGCCGGAAGTCGATGCGGTGTATGGCATTCCGCCCACGGTGGCTATCGAACAGCGCTTGTCGCGCGGCGGCCGCAAGAGCACGGTGGCGACCACCTCCGAGGTGTGGCACTTCCTGCGGCTGCTGTACGTGAAGTTGGGCGTGCAGCACTGCATCCACGACGGTACGCCGGTGTCGGCCCAGAGCCCCGAGGCGATCTTTGCCCAGCTCATGCGCGACCATCGCGGCCAGCACATCGGTTTGCTGGCCCCGCTGGTGGTGAACCGCAAGGGCGTGTACACCGATCTCGCCAAATGGGCCAAGGCACGCGGTTATACGCACCTGCGTGTCGACGGCGAATTCCTGACCGTCGACCCGTGGCCGCGTCTGGACCGCTTCCGCGAACACACGCTGGAACTGCCGGTGGGCGACATCGTCGTTGCGCCGGAAAACGAAGCCGCGCTCCGTGCATTGATGGAGCAGGCGCTGGAATACGGCAAGGGCATCATGCACGTGCTCGCGCCGTTGGACGGTTTGCAGCACGCCATGCACAACGGCGGCACGGCGCATGTGGGCAACGTCAAGGTGTTCTCGACCAAGCGTGCGTGCTCGACCTGCGGCACCAGCTACCCCGAGCTGGACCCGCGCATGTTCTCGTACAACAGCAAGCATGGCTGGTGCCCGAGCTGCGTCGGTACTGGCCTGGCGCTCACGCGCGAGCAGCGCGCCGCGTTTGACGACACGGTGCTCGGCGGTGACGACCGTGGCCGCGAGCAGACGCTGCCATCGGAAGAAGTCGATCCGGACGGCATGACCGACCTGCCCTGCCCCGACTGTCACGGCACGCGCCTGAACCCGACGGCCCGCGCGGTGACGTTCGCCCACAAACCTATCGTCGACATTGCCCAGTGGACGGTCAGCCAGACCCGCCGTTGGGTCGAAGGCCTGGACCTGACTGGCCGCGATGCCGACATTGCACGCGATGTGGTGGCCGAAATCCATAGCCGCCTGTCGTTCCTGGAAGAAGTCGGCCTGGGGTATCTGAGCCTGGACCGTGCCGCACCGAGCCTGTCCGGCGGCGAAGCGCAGCGCATCCGCCTGGCCGCGCAACTCGGCAGCAACCTGCAGGGCGTGTGCTACGTGCTGGACGAGCCGACCATCGGCCTGCATCCGCGCGACAACCAGATCCTGCTCGACGCGCTGCGCAAGCTGGGCGACAAGGGCAACACGCTGGTGGTGGTCGAACACGATGAAGACACCATCCGCCGGGCAGACCACATCATCGACATCGGCCCCGGCGCCGGTAAGCGCGGCGGCACGCTCGTCGCGCAAGGCGGCGTGCAGGATCTGGCGGCGCAACCGGATTCGCTCACAGGCCGGTTCCTGTCGCAGCCGATCGAGCACCCGCTGCAGCCGCGCCGCGAAGTGATTGCGCAGACTGTGCCCGAGCAGTGGTTGACGGTGCATGGCGCCAAGCTGCACAACCTGCGCAATGTCACGGCGACGATGCCGCTGTCGCGTCTGGTGGCAATTACGGGTGTGTCCGGTTCGGGCAAATCGACGCTGGCGCGCGATGTGCTGATGACGAATCTGCTGGATGCCGTGGGCCGTTCGGTCCTGTCTTCACCGGCAACGCGGCGCGCACGCAAGGCCGCGCAGGCGGAAACGGCGGACGCCAAGATGCCGCGCAAGCTCGATGTCAAACACGACTGGCACGGCTGCGACAACATCACCGGCTGGGAAGCCATCGACCGCGTGCTGGAGGTGGACCAAACTCCGATCGGCAAGACACCGCGTTCTTGTCCGGCCACCTACATCGGCGTGTGGGACACCATCCGCAAGCTCTTCGCCGACACGCTGGAAGCGCGCGCCCGCGGCTACACCGCCTCGCGGTTCTCGTTCAACACCGGCGATGGCCGCTGCCCCGCCTGCGAGGGCCAGGGCGTGCGCACCATCGCCATGAGCTTCCTGCCTGATGTCAAGGTCGGCTGCGACGTGTGCCACGGCCAGCGCTTCAATCCTGAGACACTGGCCGTCACCTGGCGCGGGAAGAACATCGGCGAGGTGCTGACCATGGAGATCGACGAAGCGGTGGAGTTCTTCGGCGCCATGAGCAGCATCGCCCACCCGCTGCAGTTGATGAAGGACGTCGGTCTGGGCTATCTGACGCTGGGCCAGCCCTCACCCACGCTGTCTGGCGGAGAGGCACAGCGCATCAAGCTCGTCACCGAGCTGTCGAAGGTGCGCGACGACGTCACGCGGCGTGGCCAGAAGGCGCCCCATACGCTGTACGTGCTGGACGAGCCGACCGTGGGCCTGCACATGGCCGACGTGGCCAAGCTGATCCGTGTGCTGCATCGCCTGGCGGATGGCGGCCACAGCGTGATCGTGATCGAGCACGACCTCGACGTGATTGCCGAGGCGGACTGGATTCTCGATCTCGGCCCGGAGGGTGGCGACGAAGGCGGCACCATCGTGGCGGCCTGCGGGCCGGAGGCGTTGACGCACGTGAAAGCAAGCCACACAGGCGTCGCGCTGGTACCGGTGCTGACCCGAGGTGGGAAGCAGGTCGACCGTCGGGAGACGGGCGAAACGGTGTAGTACGCCGCCAGCGCTGATGTCAGCGCTGCGCGGTGCCGATCGATCCTGTCGCCAGCGCCAGTGTGGCCGCCGCGGTGCGCGCGCCGCTGTAGGTATCGACGTAGGCGTTCCTGGCCAGCAGCAGCTGGTTTTGCGCCAGCAGCACATCGGTGATCGACCCGACGCCGTGGCGGTATGCGGCAAGCGCCGCGTCATACGTGGTCTGCGCGGCGGAGACCAGCGCCTGCGCGGCTTCATGCGAGGCGAGGCTCGTCTGCAGCGTGTTCTGCCCAGCCACGATCTGGCGCACGGCCTCCTGCGTTGTGCGCACGCGCTTGGCCGATGCGCTTTCAGCATCGTTGCGCGCCTGCGTGAGCACGGCTGCTCGCAAACCGCCGTCATAGAGCGGAATGCTCACGCCCACGAACGCACTCACGCCGTAGTGGCTGCCGTTGAGGTTGACCGTGGGCGCCTGCTGGCCGATCGGCGGGATGGCGGTGATGGCCGCACGGCCCGAGTTGTACGACGTGGCGGCGGACACAAACACCTTGGGCAAGAACTCCGCCTCGGCGGCCTTGATGCGCGATTGCGTGGCTTTTTCTGCTGCGTAGGCGCTCAGTACGTCGGCGCGCCGCGCAACGGCATTGGCAACGATCTGGTCGACCGGGTCGCGCAACGCGGGTTGAAGGGTTTGGATCGGCAAGTCCGCAATCTTCGGTTTGGACAGCGGCGAGATGCCCAGCGCAGAAAGCAGGGAGAGATACCGATCGCTTTGGGCGCCTTCCGCCTGCACTTGCGACAACTTGGCCTGGGCGCGGTTCTGCGTCGCCTGCGCGACCTCCACCACCGTACCGATACCCTGCTTATAGCGGGCCTTGGCGGCTGTCAGGATCGCTTCGGCGTTGTCCAAGCCCTGCGTCGCCGTGAGTGTCCGGGCACGGGCCGCTTCGTATGCGTAAAACGCCACCGTCACGTCGTAGATCACCTGCTGATGCACAGCCGTGAAGCCGATGTTGGCGGCGATCGACAGTTGTTCAGCGGCGTCTACGCGCGCAGCCCGGCCGCCAAAGTCGAACAGCAGCCATTGCAGCGACAGTACGGAGATCGTTCCGTGCACGGTGGTATCCGTGCCCGCCGTCCCCAGCAGCGTCGATGACGAACCGTGCCCCGCCTGATATCCCGCCATCGCCGTTGCGGACAGATACGGCAGGTAGGCGCTCTTCGCCAACCCCGCCGCGAGGGCGGCATTGCGGGCGTCGTTCCATGCCACGCGCGTCAGCGGGTTGTTCGACTCTGCTATGTTGATCAACTCGGGCAGTGTGTACGCGTGTGTGGTGTCGAGCGCGGCGGCCGGCGGGATCGTCGCCGCTGCGGTGTTGAGCGGCAACGTGTAGCCGTTGCCGGTTGCTGTGGATGGCGAAGCACCGGGGATGATCTCGCCGGCTTGCGTTGTCTGCGGCTGCCAGGGCCGGTCGGGGCGCTCGGGTGCCATGTCGAGCGCGGACGTCGCACATCCGGCCGTCACGGTGGCAGCCGCGCAGAGAAGAACGACCAACAGATCAGGCTGGCGCATGCGTCAGCGACTCCTTCGATACGGCATCGGGAACTTCGCGCGCGATCCGGCTCAGGCGCGCGTCAGCCAAGGCCAGCAATGCATCGTGCACGGCATCGGGTGGGGCTGTGGACGTGGCGTCGGCCACCAGCCCGTTCACGCCAGTACGTTCGGCCACGCCATGCAGGCGCGCACGCATGGCGGCATCACCGGGGGTGCGTTCGGCGATCAGGAATGACGGGGCTTCCATGGATTCCAACTCTGCGAGCGCGCGGCGGCGCTGGGCAATCCATGCCGGGGCGGGCCGCACCCACGAGGGCTCGTACCGCACCAGTGCAACGTCGGCGGCCAATGCGCCATGCTGTGCCAATGCCTGCGCGGTCAGCATGCGCCGTTGCTCTGTACTGAACGTACGCGTGACCGTGTCCCATTGGCGCAGCAACGCAGCCAATGCGGCATCGACCTGTGCGGCAATGCTCACCGGCCACACGCGCGTGAACATGAGGTACACGACCACGTTGCCCAGCAGGATGCCGATGATACGGTCACGCGCCACCGTCAGGTCAAACGCGGGTGAAGGCCCTTGCAGCACACACAGCAGGAACGCAAAGGCGATCTGGAACCCCGCATACGCGATGCGCGGTGAACCCTGTGCAACCCAGGCCGACAGCCACATGCCGATAAACACCAGCGCCATCAATTCGGCTACGGACGTCATCGCCGGCATCACCCACACGAGGGTCGCGATGCCTAGAGCCGCCCCCACCAGGCAGCCGACGATGCGCAGCGTCAGCTTTTCGACCGTCTCTGCGGTGCTGCTCAACGAGACCACGTAGCACGTGATGAAGCACGTATGGATGCCCGACCAATCCAGCTGCATGTACAGCAGGTAGCAGAACATCGCCGCCGCGGTGGTCTTGAGCGCGTAGCGCAGGTGGTTCGGGTTGGTGCGGGCATCCGGCAGGAAAAAGCCGCCAGGTGCCTTGGCCGGCGCCGCTTCCGCCTGCCGGGAAGGCTGCGGCTCCGCCACGGCAAAGCTGACGATGGCCGATTGCAATTCCGTCGCCACCGAGCGGCACAGCGGCGGCAACCCGTCGAGTGACGGCAGCGTGAGTTCGATGTCGACCGGGTATCCACCCTGCTCCAGCATGCGCGCCATGGCTTGCAGGGTCTCGGTGATCGGCGTGGCCATGTTCGCAGGCAGCCGCGCCTGGGGCTCGCTGGCAGCAAGGTCCGCCGCCATCAGGATGGCCGTTGTGGACGCCACCGCCTGCTGCAACGCCGGCAGATCGGTCGCCGAGGTCGAGCCCTCCATCCTGGAGAGCCGCAGCCAAGTGGCAATGGCTTGATTGCCTTCGCGCAGGCTCGCCGCCAGCGCTGCGCGATCAGCGTTTGCCGTGCCGAGGTGTTCGGCTGCCAGACGCAACCGACGGGCCAGCGCCTGGCACGCCAGCCGGCGCGGCGACGGCCCCATCACCAGATTGACGACGATGACCACTCCCGCCGGAATCGCCACCATCAGCCACGCATAGAGCAGCGCGCGCGTCGCCAGCTCGCCCACGGGCGCAATCCCGAGTTCGTCCAGTCCAAACCCGACGATCATCGCCAGGATGGCCCCGACCGGCCGCAGCTTGCTGGCTGAGGTCAGGAACAGCAGCCCGACAGACAGCGCCACCATCCAGACCACGCGCCACAGCGGGTCGTCCACGCAGAAGATGGCGATCACGATGATGAGCCCGAGTACCACCGTCACCAGCACCAGCATGGCGACCGAGAGCAGGATGCTCGTCACCCGGTCGGCGCGGATCATGAAGAACACCACGTACGCCGAGATGGCCGCCCACGGCGTGGAGTAGATGCTGGCGACCAGCGTGGTCAGCGCGCAGATGAGGGCGATACGGGTAGTGGCCTCCAGCCGGCCTGGCGTGGGCGCCAGCAGGCGCAGCACAGCGCCCGGGCGGGGCCAGATGCCCCGTGCGATGTCATCGGCAGGCAGCGCCATGCCTGATCTCGACAATCGCGCTGGCGCCGACGCGGACCAGCTTGTCGGCCGGTTCCTCCAGGCGCACGCGTACCGGGAAGCGCTGCGACACCCGCACCCAGTTCACCGAGGGCTGGACGATGGGCAGCGTGCGCGGCAGGTTCAGACGGTCCGCACCCGAAATGCCGGCGCCAATGCCGTCCACCTTGCCGTGCAGCGCCTGGCCGCGGTCGAGCATCGAATACACCGTTGCGCAGTCGCCCACGTTGATGGCGGAAAGCGTGGTCTCGCGAAAGTTCGCCACGGCAAACCATTCGCCCGAGTGGATCAGCGTGAAGATCGACTGGTTGGGCGCGACGGTCTCGCCGGCCAGCACCGACAGGCCGGTCACCCAGCCATCGTGCGGTGCGCGCACCACGGTGTCTTCCAGCGCGTGCTGGGCGCGGGCCAGTGCGGCTTCGCGGGCGTGCAGCATGGCGATGGCATCGGCATCGTTGCCGATCGTCTGGGCGGTGGTGCGTTTCTGCTCGTTGGCCTGCTGGAGGGAGATGGCGGCATCGCGCTGCGCAACCTGTGCCTGGTCCAGTTGCTGGGCGGGGACGTAGCCCTGCGCCGCCAGCGGGGTGAGCCGCTTCACCGTGCGCGAGGCCAGCTCGTAGTTATGCGCGGCGCGGCTGCTCTGGTCTGACGCGATGGTCGCGTTGGAACGCTCGCCGATCAGCGCCCGGCGCCGCGTATCAAGCGACGCGCGCGCCAGCTCCACATCGGCTTGCGCCTGTGCCACCGTCAGTCGGTAGGGCACGGGGTCGATTTCGAACAGCAGGTCGCCCTTCTTGACGCGCTGGTTTTCGGTCACGGCCAGCTTGACGATGCGCCCGCCCACCGGCGTGGCGATATGGACGACATCCGCATCGATGGTCGCGTCGTCAGTGGAGGGATAACGCGACGTGTGGACGTAGGCATAAACCGCCGCCGCCACGCCGAGGATGACGATCGCCGCGGCGATCAGGTAGCCGCGCAGCGCGGGTTTCTGCAGGCCGGCCATCTTCATAGCCAGTGCCCCGCGCCAATCAGCCACACGACCACCGCCACCATCACCCCGATCGCCACGCACACGGAGAGCTGGAACGGCATCCAACTCGACCAGCCGGTCATGACCAGAACCCGATGCGCAATGAGCGCCCCCGCCGCGCCAATCAGCCCGGCCAGCAGCCAGAGCGGGAAATACGCCCCGAAGATGGCGTAGGACGGTGCGCCATGTGCGCAGCCTTGCAGTGACAGCCCAAGAGCGGGTGTCGCCAGCGGCGTCAGCGAAAAACGCTTCGGACTGGACAGGTTTCGGCGTGGCATCGATGTCTCGGCGCCGCCCGGCAGCGTGGCGCCGTCGGGTTCGGGCGTTGGATCAAGGCCGAGCCACTTTAGCAGCGCACCTTGCGCTTGACCAGCTTTGACAATGCTTTCACTTTTGGGCGAAAAATCCGACCGACGTGCTGCCCCGGGGCGCGAATGTTACGCAAACCTGTCCGGCCTACCGGCGCCTGTCATGGAGGCATGTTCTGGGAACGAGGCACCTGCCAGGTGCTACTCAGCGCCACCCGGCGCCAGTACCTCGCGCTGCCCGTTGCGCCCCATCGGCGACACCAGCCCCGCCGCTTCCATCTGCTCGATGAGTCGCGCCGCACGGTTGTAGCCGATGCGCAGTTGCCGCTGCACGGAAGAGATCGACGCCCGCCGCGTGTTCAGCACAAATGCAGCCGCTTCGTCGTAAAGCGGGTCGGCTTCCGCATCGCCGCCTTCGCCGCCGAACAGGTCGCCGCCGGCAGCCGCCTCGCCCGGGTCGCCGGCCAGGATGGCTTCGTCGTACTCGGGTTCGCCAAACTGCTTCCAATGCTCGACCACGCGGTGCACTTCCTCATCGGCCACGAAGGCGCCGTGCACGCGCTGCGGATAGCCCGTGCCCGGCGGCAGGAACAGCATGTCGCCCTGACCGAGCAGCGATTCCGCGCCCATCTGGTCGAGAATCGTGCGCGAGTCGATCTTGGACGACACCTGGAACGCCACGCGCGTCGGAATGTTGGCCTTGATCAGCCCGGTGATGACGTCCACCGACGGCCGCTGCGTCGCCAGAATCAAGTGGATACCGGCCGCGCGGGCCTTCTGCGCGAGGCGCGCGATCAGCTCTTCGATCTTCTTGCCGGCGACCATCATCAGGTCGGCCAACTCGTCGATCACCACCACGATCATCGGCAGCGTGGAAAGCGGCTCCGGCGCGTCGGGCGTCAGCGAGAACGGATTGGGCACCTTGCGGCCGGCCTGCTCCGCCGCGCGGATCTTCTGGTTGTAGCCGGCCAAGTTGCGCACGCCCAAGGCCGACATCAGGCGGTAGCGCTTTTCCATCTCGCCCACGCACCAGTTGAGCGCGTGCGCCGCCTGCTTCATGTCGGTCACGACCGGCGCCAGCAGATGCGGAATGCCCTCGTACACCGAGAGCTCGAGCATCTTCGGGTCGATCATGATCATGCGCACGTCGTCGGGCGTGGCCTTGTACAGCATCGACAGGATCATCGCGTTGACGGCCACCGATTTGCCCGAACCCGTCGTGCCGGCCACCAGCAGGTGCGGCGCGCGCGCAAGGTCCGTCACCACCGGGTTGCCGGTGATGTCCTTGCCCATGGCCAGCACGAGGTGCGAGGCGTGCGACTGGAAATCCGCGGCGTTCACGACTTCCGACAGGCGGATCATGTCGCGGCGGGCGTTGGGCAGCTCCAGGCCCATGCACGTCTTGCCGGGAATCGTCTCGACAACGCGGATGGAGGTCACGCCCAGCGCGCGCGCCAGATCCTTCATCAGGCCGACGACCTGCGCGCCGCGCACGCCGATCGCCGGATCCACCTCGAACCGCGTGATGACGGGGCCCGCCGAAGCCCCGACCACCGTCACGGGCACCTTGAACTCGGCCAGACGTTGGGCGATGAGGTTGCTGGTGTCTTCCAGCTCCTCGGCGGACACGGCGTCCGTGCTGGCCGATGCTGCCGTGAGCAAGGCAGCGCTGGGCAGGCGGTAGTCCACGATGCGCGGCGCAACGGGAGCAGGCGCGGGCGTAGGAGCGGGTGCCGGCACGGCAGCAACGGCCGGTGCCGAAAGCGAGACGACATCCCCGACCACGGCAGGCAGCACAAAGCGCGGCTTGGGCGTTGGCGGTGCGGGCGGAGCCTCCGCTTCCGGTTCGGCGGTCGGCTCTGCGGACGGTGCAACGGGCAATACTGCTGATTCCTGCAGCACTTCAACAATCGGGGCGGCTTCAACAACCGGTTCGGCAATCTCCGACTCGGGTGCTGCCTTTGGGCTGGGCGTCATCAACCCGCGCAACTCAGCCAGCAGCGCTTCGGCTTCCTGGCGCACGGCATCCAGGTCGATGGCTGGGGCTTCCGCTACAGCGGCGGGCGCCTCAGTCGGCTCGATGGGCTCCAGCACCACCGGCGCGATTGCCAGAGCGGCCGGCTCCGCAATGGGCTCGACCACAGGCTCGCGCGGCGTTTCGACCGCCGCCATGGGTACCGCCAGTGCCTGCGGCTGCAGGCCCAACTGTGGTTGATGGAATGGGCTGCTGACGATGGTGGCGCGCGGCTTGGGACGCGCTGCCGGGGCCGGTTTCGGCGTGGGCTGCGTGGGCGCCGCGGCAATCGGAGCCGCCTTTGCGCTGGCGGGCGTATCGGCCGGCGCGCCTTTCTTTGCGTCGATCAGCGGCCAGATCTCTCCCGGTTGCGGTGGCGAGGGGCGCGTACGCGGCGGCGGTTGCCACGCGGGCTGGCGGCGGGCGGACACGGCCTCGATGCCCCGGTGGCGCATGGTCGGCTGCGCGGGGCCGGTGTTGCCGGTCCAGCGGGCCTCTCCTGCTCCGCCAAGGCCGAAAGCGGTGGGCTTCAGGCCGTCGTCGACCGGCTCGTCGTGGCGTGTGTCGGGCTCGGCCGGTGCGTCGTCCGTCGCGGTGCGGCGGCGGTTGAACACCTGCGCCCAGGAGCGGCCAAACACCATCGGCGCGACCCAGATCAGCACACCGAGCATCAGGAGAAACGCCCCCGTCCAGCCCAGCATGTGCGAAAACAGCGACGACAGCGCCCGCCCGGCGGCCCCGCCGGCCTTGTCCTGCGGATCGGCGCCCGAGGTGAGGGCTTCAAGCGCGGCGCTGGCGCTCAATGCGACGAGCGTCACCAGCCAGAGCCGCACGGTGCCCCGGCCCTTGAGGAAACCACGCTCTCCCGCCAACGCACGCGTTACATACCGCCACACCAGCGGCAGCAGCCACACGGTGGAAATGCCAAACCAACCAAGCACCATTTCAAAACGCCATCGACAAATGCCAGGCCGCGATTGTAGCGGGGCGCGCCGCCGCCATGAGAAACGCCCGACCGAAAAACACAGGCCGGGCGCTGCGATGGCCGGCTCAGCGCACCGCGCCGGAGGCCGTGGCCCGCGAGCTGCTGGTGCTGCGCGTGGCCTCGATCAGCAGAATGATCATCAGGATGGTGCCGGCCAGCGCGAACACTGCATAGCCGATATTGCCGCCCTCGATGGCAAACAGCGATGGTGAATAGCTCTGCCCCGTGCAGATCATCGTGCCAGCCGTCATGCCCGTGTAGTGCATGCCGCAGACGGCCACCCCCATGACAAGCGCCGCGCCAAGCTGCTGGCCTCGGGTCTTGACCGTGGTCGCCAGCCACAGCGCGACCATCGACACCACCACCGCGATCACCGCTGAGAGCGCGATGATGGAGATGTTCCAGTCGAAGGCGCTGTTGGTATGCACGGCAGCCATGCCGGTGTAGTGCATCACCGCCACGCCAAGACCGGTCAGCACGCCGCCCTTGGCGATGTTGGCCATGCGGTTGCCGGTGGTGAGCGAGGCAATTGCGAGCCCGCCGGCGGCAAACACCATCACCACCAGCAGCGACACCAACGTCATGAAGAGATCGAACTCCAGGCGCACCGGGGTCCGGTAGGCCGCCATGCCGATGAAGTGCATTGACCAGACGGCCCCGCCGCCCAGTGCCACGCTCGCGCAAATCAACCGGTCGATGTCGATGCTGCCGTTCTTGTCTCGGATGCGCCTGGACCATCGCAGGCCCACATACGCGCCCGCCACCGAGATGAGATACGACAGCCCTACCAGCAGCCAATCGTATGCATAGGGCACGATCGCGCCCGGCACCGCAGAAAAGCCGTTGAACATGGCACACCCTCCCGTTTCACTACCAAAAGGCCGCCGGGTTGCCGGGCGGCATCGGCCGACTGCCCGTGTTGCCGGGCCTTCATGAACGTGTTGTCGTTGTATTGGTGTGAGGTGGCCTCGGTCGGGCCTTGGTGCGCAGTATGGGCAGGGGAAGTTGCCCCGCCAATCACCTGATCTAGGTAACTTTGGGTCGACTTGTGGTGCAGGCCCCCCGCTTGCTTGCGCTATGGGAAACGCGTTTCTCAGGAGGCCCCATGTCGCTCATCGTCGCAGCCCGTTTCGACACGTTCGACCGCGCCGAGGCTGCCGCGCGCGCGCTGTTTGCCCAGCGCTTTTCCGAGGACGACGTGAACGTCTTCTTCGTCAACCCATCCGGCCAACACGCCGCATTTCCAATTGGCGGAGACCGCAATGCCGACCCGGGTGCCGCCCGCGCACATGCCGGTGCCGGCAAGGGCATGGCCATCGGCGCCGCCATTGGGGCCGTTGTTGGTGTGGTGGTGCTGATTGCGCTGCACGTGGCCGTGCTGTTCTCGGTGGTGGCAGCCGGAGTTGGCGCCTATATCGGCTCGCTGGCTGGCGCCATGATCGCCACGCGTGATGCCCCCGACCCCGAGCAGCCCCCCGATGCCACCTTGCGCACCCGGCACTCGGGGGTGCTACTGGCCGTGCGTGTCACGCCTGAGCGCGAGGGCGAAGCTGCACGCATCCTGGCCGGATCCGGTGGCATGGATGTGGAGGAGGCGGCCGGCCGCTGGCGCAACGGCGAGTGGGTCGACTTCGACCCGCTCAGCCCGACCCGGCTCAACCCGAAGATTGCACCGCGGGCGGCGTGATCGATGGTGGCTGGCCACGAGGTCGAACATGGCCAGCGCCACAAACGGTGGCTCAGATGTGCAAGACGGGTTCCGCCAATCCGGTCACACCCGGGCGCACGGCAAACGTGGCGCCAGAGAGCGGGTCGTTGTCGATCCGGATCGACGTGACGAACAGCGTGTCCAGCCCCGGCCCGCCGAATGCGCACATGGCGGGCTTGGGCGTAGGAATGGCAATGCTGCGATCAAGACGGCCGTCTGGCGTGAACCGGTGCACGAGCCCCGCATCGTTGCCGCAGATCCAGTAGCAGCCGTCAGCGTCCACGGCGGCACCATCGGGGCGGCCGGGGTGGGCGTTCATGTCGATGAAGACGCGGCGGTTGTGCGGCGTGCCGCTGTCGATGTCGTAGTCAAAGGCCCAGACGGTCTGGCGGCTCGCGTGCGAATCCGACAGATACATCGTCTTGCCATCGGGGCTGAAGGCCAGGCCGTTGGGGACGATCAGGTCATCGATGACGGACTCGACGCGCCCGTTGCGTGCGCCATCCGCATCCAGGCGGTACAGCTTGCCGAGAGGCGCCCCCAGTGAGGTGTCCAACACCATCGTGCCGGCCCAGAAACGCCCCTGGCGGTCGCAGCGGCCGTCGTTGAAACGCATGTCGGGGCGTGCGTGCTCGACCGTCGCCAGGCGTTCAACAGGTGTCAGTTCAGCGCCTGCCCTGGGCTGTGGCGTGCAGAAGACGCCGGTCTCCATCGCCATCGCCCAACCGTTGCCGGTCATGGCGATGCAGCCTGCCATCTCGGGCAGCGCCCATGCGTTGATCTGGCCGCTGAAGACGTTCCAACTCCACAGCGTGCTGCCTGGGATGTCTGTCCAATACAGCGCCTGTTCTCCCGCGTGCCAGACGGGGCTTTCGCCCACGCCGCATTGCATGGTGCCGATGCGTTCGACGTTCGCGTGCATGGCCTCAGTCTCCGAACGGGCCGGCTTTGACGAACGCCCCGCCCTGGTACAGCGCGGCGGGGTCGTCGGCGGGCAGCGGCGGTTGCGCTTGGACCTGCGCGCGGAAGATCTCGCTCGTCTGCGTGGGCTGGTAGCCGAGATGCGACGCGTGGCGGTTGTCCCACCAGTGGTCCCGGTTGGCCGACATGCCATAGACCACCGTAAAGCCGACCTTGGGCACGAACAGGGCGCGGCGGATCAACTGCTCCAGATCGTCGTAGCCGAGCCAGGTGATGAGCATGCGGCGGTCCTTCGGCTCTGCGAATGATGAGCCGATGCGGATGGCGACGGTCTCGATGCCGTAGCGATCGAAGTAGAAACTGGCGAGCTGTTCGCCGAAGACTTTGCTCAAGCCGTAGTAGCCGTCGGGCTTGGTGGGCACCGTGCTGTCGATCACCTCGCCCTGCCTGTAAAAACCGATAGTGTGGTTCGAGCTGGCAAACACGATGCGGCGCACGCCGTGACGGCGCGCGGCCTCGTACAGGTTGTAGGTGCCCTGGATGTTGGCCGGCAGGATCTCTTCAAACGGCCGCTCCACCGACACGCCGCCCAGATGCACGATCGCATCCGTGCCCGCGACGAGTGCATCGACAGCCTTGGCATCGGCCAGGTCGCACGGCGCGATCTCTTCGCCCGGCCGCGCCTCGCCAAGATTGGAGATATCGGACAGGCGCAAGGAATCGGCGTACCGGGTCAGGCGCTCCCGCAGCACCTTGCCGAGGTTCCCCCCTGCGCCGGTCAGCAGCAGGCGGTGGCAACGCGTGGCCACGCCGGTGAGCGGGTCCGTTTGAATAGTCTCTGGAGTTGTCATATCAGGTTACTGGGGCGGGGTTGAACAGGGCGAGCGCATTATGTAAGCCCAATTTGTCGGCGCACACCTGCTTGCGCCCGCTTGCCACATCAAGAATCAGGTGGAACAGCTCCCAGCCGATATCAGCAATGCTGGCTTCGCCGGTGGCAATGCGGCCGGCGTCGAGGTCGATGAGGTCGTGCCAGCGTTCGGACAGCGCCTTGCGGGTCGACACCTTGATGACCGGCGCCATGGCCAGGCCATACGGCGTGCCGCGGCCGGTGGTGAACACCTGCAGGTTCATGCCCGAGGCAAGCTGCAGCGTGCCGCACACAAAATCGCTGGCCGGCGTGGCCGCAAAGATCAGGCCCTTGCGGCGCACCCTTTCGCCCGGGCCAAGCACGTCGACGATGGGCGTGCTGCCCGACTTGACGATCGAGCCCAGCGCCTTTTCCACCACGTTGGACAGGCCGCCCTTTTTGTTGCCGGGTGACGGATTGGCGCTGCGGTCGGTCTGGCCGCCGCTGAGGTAGTTGTCGTACCACGCCATTTCGCGCAGCAACGCGCGGCCGACATCTTCGTCGATGGCGCGCGGCGTGAGCAGGTGGATGGCGTCGCGCACCTCGGTCACTTCCGAGAACATCACGGTGCCGCCTGCGCGCACGATCAGGTCCGCCGCAAAGCCGACAGCGGGGTTGGCCGTCACGCCGGAGAACGCATCGCTGCCGCCGCACTGCACGCCCACCACGAGGTCAGATGCCGGGCAGGTCTCGCGCTGGCGCTTGTTGAGCTGCTCCAGTCGACGCTCGGCCATTTCCATGATGGCGTCGGTCATGCCGATGAAGCCGTCAAAGGCTTCGTCCTGCAGACGCAGCACCGGCGAATCGGCTGTTCCTGCAATCTCGATCGGGATGCGGCCGCCGGGCGCAAGCTTCTCCGGCACGAGGCGCTCGGGCACGAGCTTCTCGCAGCCCAGGCCGATCACCATGATCTCGCCGCCAAAGTTCGGGTTGAGCGCCAGGTTCTGCAACGTGCGGATCGGCACGATGGCGGCCGGCGCGTTGATGGCCACGCCGCAGCCATAGACGTGGTTGAGCGCGACCACGTCGTCGACGTTGGGGTACTTCGGCAGCAGTTCGCGCTTGATGCGGCCGACCACGTAGTCGGTCACACCGGCCACGCACTGCACACTGGTCATGATGCTGAGCACGTTCTTCGTGCCGACCGTGCCATCGGCATTGCGGTAGCCCTCGAAGGTGTAGCCCTCGAGCTTGGCAAGCTTCGGGTCGGGGCGCGTGGCGAGCGGCAGCTCGTCCAGCGCGGGTGCGGCCGGCAGCTTCACGGCGTGCTCGTTGATCCAGCTGCCGCGTGGCAGCGGCTTGACGGCATAGCCGATCACCTCGCCGTAGCGGATCACGGCGTCGCCTTCGGCCAGGTCGGCCAGCGCCACCTTGTGGCCTTGCGGCACGCCTTCCACCAGCACCGTGCCGTCGGCCAGCGCCGTGCCTGCGGGTAATCCGCGCGCGTTGACGACGATGGCGACGTTGTCACTGTCGTGCACGCGGATCGTCAGCGCGGGTTCCGCTTCAGTGCCGGTCTCGGGGGCCAGCGTCGATTCAGACATCACAGACTCCGTGATTGATGCGGGCAACGAACGGGTTGGCGCCGTTCAGCGCCCAAAGGCCGGGCGTTTGGGATCGTACGTCCAGCCCGGCACGAGGTATTGCATGGCCATGGCGTCGTCGCGCGCGCCGGGGCCGAGGGTTTGGTACAGCGCATGGGCCGCCATGACGCGCTCCATGTCGATCTCGATGCCCAGGCCCGGGCGCTCCGGCACGGCCACGTGGCCGCCCTCGATGCGTAGCGGCTCGCGCGTCAGGCGCTCTTCGGCTTCCTGCCAGATCCAGTGCGTATCGATGGCGGTAATGTTGCCCGGCGCGGCGGCGGCCACATGCGTGAACATCGCCAGCGACACATCGAAATGGTTGTTGGAATGCGAGCCCCACGTCAGTCCCCATTCGTCGCACAGCTGCGCCACGCGCACCGAGCCCTGCATGGTCCAGAAATGCGGATCGGCCAGGGGGATGTCCACGGCGTGCAGTTGAACCGCGTGACCCATCTGGCGCCAGTCGGTGGCGATCATGTTGGTGGCGGTCGGGATGCCGGTGGCGCGTTTGAACTCGGCCATGATTTCGCGGCCGGAGTAGCCGGCCTCGGGACCGCACGGGTCTTCCGCATAGGCCAGCAGGTGGCCTTGCCCCTTGCACAGCGCAATCGCTTCGTCGAGCGACCACGCGCCGTTTGGGTCCAGCGTCACGCGCGCCTGCGGAAAGCGCGCCTTGATGGCGGCAATCGCCTCTATCTCTTCGGCGCCAGGCATCACCCCGCCTTTGAGCTTGAAATCGGCAAAGCCGTAGCGATCGGTGGTGGCTTCTGCCAGACGCGCGATGGCGTCGGGCGTCATGGCCGCTTCGTGGCGCAGGCGCAGCCAGTCGTCAGCGCCCTGGGTGCCGTCGAAGTACGGTAGATCGGTCTTGCGGCGATCGCCCACGTAGAACAGGTAGGCGAGCATCGGGGCGCTGTCGCGCTGCTGGCCAGCGCCGAGCAGCTCTGCCACCGGCACTTCCAGGAACTGGCCCAGCAGATCGAGCAGCGCCGCTTCCACCGCTGTGATGACGTTGTCCATGCGCAGGTTGATCTCATGCGGCTGCCGCAGCACGGCCGCTTCCGAGGCGGACGTCACCTGATGCACCGTCGCCTGATGTGCCGTACTGCCACCGCCGGCCAGCGCACGGCGGATGCTGTTCAGCACGCCGTTGGTGCGGCCAACGGATTGACCGACCACCAGCGGAATCACGCGCTCCAGCGCCTGGCGGATGCCCTCCCCGCCCGGGACCTCGCCCACGCCGGTGCGCCCGGCGTTGTCCTTCAGGATGACGAGGTTGCGCGTGAAGAACGGAGCGTGCGCGCCGCACAGGTTCAGCAGCATGCTGTCGCGCCCCGCCACGGGGATCACCTGCATCTCGGTCACACGCGGGGTATGGACGCGCGCGCCGGATTCGATCGATTGCAACGTCACAGCGAGGGCTCCTCTCGGCTTACAGCGGCTTCAGTTCCACACGCTTGATCTCGCCCACCATGAACAGGTAGCAGATGATGGCAACGAGTGCGTGGATGCCCACGTACACCAGCGCGCCATTGAACGAGCCCGTCGTGTTGACGATGTAGCCGATGGCGATGGGCGTGGTGATGCTCGACAGGTTGCCGAAGGTGTTCATCAGTGCGCCCGACAGGCCGGCGATCTGCTTGGGCGCCGTATCCGAGTTGACGGCCCAGCCCAGCGCGCCCAGGCCCTTGCCGAAGAACGACAGCGCCATCACCGCCACCACGATGGACTGCGCATCCACGTAGTTGCAGATCACCATCGTCATGGAGAGCAGCATGCCCAGCACGATCGGCGCCTTGCGCGCCACCGAAAGCGACGCCCCACGGCGCAGCAGCGCATCGGAAAGGATCCCGCCCAGGATGCCGCCGAGAAAGCCGCACACCGCCGGAATCGACGCGACGAAGCCTGCCTTCAGGATCGACATGCCGCGCGCCTGCACCAGGTACACCGGGAACCACGTGATGAAGAAATACGTGAGCGCGTTGATGCAGTACTGCGCGATGTACACGCCCATCAGCATGCGGTTGCCCAGCAGCTGCTTGACGTAGCCGAGGTTCGGTCCTTCGGTCTTGGCCACGCCGGCGCGGTCCATGTTGACGAGGCCACCGCCGGCTTCGATGTACTCGATCTCTGCGCGGTTCACGCGGGGGTGATCCTTCGGATCGTGCACGAACGCCTTCCACACGAACGCCATGGCAATGCCGATCACGCCCATCACGATGAAGACGTGGTGCCAGCCGAACTCGTGTACCAGCCACGCCATCAGCGGCGCGAACACCACCGTGGCCGCGTACTGCGCGGAGTTGAAGATGGCTGCAGCCGTGCCGCGCTCATTGGCCGGAAACCACGCCGCCACGATGCGGCTGTTGGCCGGGAAGGACGGTGCCTCTGCCGCCCCCACCAGAAAGCGCAGGCAGAACACCATGGCGATGGCCGCCGCACCGGTAAAGAACCCGATCGCGCCCTGCGCCAGCGTGAACAACGACCACAGCAGGATGCTGAACGTGTACACGCGCCGCGAGCCGAACCGGTCGAGCAGCCAGCCGCCCGGAATCTGCGCTATCACATAGGCCCAGCCGAACGCCGAAAAGATGTAGCCAAGCGACACCGCATCGATGCCGAGATCCTTCTGCATGGCAGAGCCGGCAATGGAGATGGTGGCGCGGTCGGCATAGTTGATGGTCGTCACGATGAACAGCATCGTGAGGATCATGAAACGCACGCGGCTCATGCGCTCGGTGCGCGGTACGGCCTGTGCTCCCACTGCTGGGGCTTTGATATCCATCGTCTCCTCCTTGATCCGGCACCCGTTGTGTGCCGTTGGATTCAAGTTGCCGGGTCCTTGTGGCCCGGCTTTTGTTTTTGCTGCCGATTGACTGCCGATTTACTGCCATTGCCCGTCGATCAGACGGCGCAGTTTGAGCGGGTTGGCGTCTTTCAGTGCCTCGGGCAGGAGTTCTGCCGGCAGATCCTGGTAGCACACCGGGCGCAGGAAGCGCTCGATGGCCGCTGTGCCGACCGAGGTCGTGCGCGAATCTGTGGTAGCCGGCCACGGGCCGCCATGCACCATGGCATGGCAGACCTCCACACCCGTCGGCCACCCGTTGGCCAGGATGCGGCCCGCCTTGCGCTCCAGAATCGGCAGCAGGGAACGCGCGATTTCCGTATCACCCGTATCGAGATGCAGCGTGGCAGTCAGCTGACCTTCGAGCGATTCGGCCAGCGTGCGCAGTTCTTCTGCGTCGCGGCAGCGTACAACCAGGCCGGTGGCGCCGAAGATCTCGTCGTGCAGCGTCGGTTGTGCCTGGAAGCTCTTGGCGTCGGTAACGTAGAAGCCGGCTTGGCCGCGGTTGGGCTGGTCACTGCCCTGCCCGCGTGCCACGCAGCGCACGTTGGCCTCGTCGGCCAGCTTGTCGACGCCGCGCGTGTAAGCGGTGTGGATGCCGGCAGTGAGCATCGGCTGCGCCGCAACGCCTCCCATGGCAGCAGCGGCAGCGGCTTCAAAGGCATCCAGATCGGGGCCGTCAATGGCGAGCAGCAGACCCGGGTTCGTACAGAACTGGCCAGCGCCCATCGTGAGCGATGCCACGTACTGCTGGCCCAGCACCGCAGCGCGGTTGGCCAATGCATCGGGCAGCAGGAAGACGGGGTTGATCGCGCTCAGCTCGCCGTACACCGGAATCGGCTGCGGACGCGCTTGTGCAATGCGCAGCAGCGCCTGACCGCCCGCACGCGAGCCGGTGAAGCCCACCGCCTGGATGCGCGGATCGGCCACCAGGGCACCCGCCACGTCGTTGTCCGCCAGGATGAGCGAGAACACGCCTTCCGGCAGCCCGCATTGCGCGACCGCCGCCTGAATGGCGCGGCCCACCAGCTCGGACGTGCCCGGGTGTGCCGGGTGCGCCTTCACGACCACCGGGCAACCTGCCGCCAAGGCCGATGCGGTATCGCCACCGGCCACCGAAAACGCCAGCGGGAAGTTGCTCGCACCAAACACGGCCACCGGGCCCAGCGCAATGCGGCGCATGCGCAGATCCGAACGCGGCAGCGGCTTGCGCTCGGGCAGCGCCGGGTCGATCCGCGCGCCCACGGCGTCGCCGGCACGCACCACACTTGCAAACAGGCGGAGCTGGTTGCAGGTGCGGCCACGCTCGCCTTCCAGACGGGGGCGCGGCAGCGCGGATTCAGCCATGGCGCGCTCGATCAGCGCATCGCCCAGCGCTTCGATCTGGCTGGCGATGGCTTCCAGGAAGGCCGCGCGGGTTTCGGGCGAGGTCTCGCGGTAAACGTCAAAAGCCGCGGCGGCCAATTCAGCGGCACGCGCGGCATCAGTCTTGGAGGCCAGGGTGAATTCAGGTTCGAGCCATTCCCCGGTGGCGGGGTTCATGGCGCGAACCGTGCCGGCACCACCCGCCACGCGGGTGGCACCCAGCAGCAGTTCGCCGCTCAAGTGCATATCGGTTCCTTTACGTTTGGGCTGTGCTCAGGCAGCCAGCTTTTCCACTTCAGCAATGCGCGACACCAGTGCCGACAGTTCGGCCACTTCGGCATCGGTCAGGTCCGTCAGCGGGGCGCGCACCGGGCCGGCGCTACGACCAATCACCTTCATGCCGGCCTTGACGATCGACACTGCATAGCCGCGCTTGCGGTTACGCAGCTGGATGTACGGCAGCACAAAGTCGTTGAGCATCTTGTAGACCTTGGCGTTGTCGAACGCGCGCACGGCGGCGTAGAACTCCAGCGCGAACTTGGGCACGAAATTGAAGATGGCCGACGAGTACGTCGACACGCCCATCGTCAGGTACGGCAGCGCGAAGGTCTCGGCGGTGGGCAGGCCGCCGACGTAGGTGAAGCGATCACCCAGGCGGGCGTAGATGCGGGTCATCAGTTCGAGGTCACCCACGCCATCCTTGAAGCCAACCAGGTTCGGGCAGCGGTCGGCCAGGCGTTCGAGGTGGTTCTCGTCGAGGATCTGGTTGGCGCGGTTGTAGACGATCACGCCCAGCTTGGTCGAGTTGCAGACCTGTTCCACGTGCGCGGCCACGCCGTCGGCAGACGCTTCGGTCAGGTACGGCGGCAGCAGCAGGATGCCGTCGGCACCGGCAGCTTCAGCGGCCTTGCAGTATTCGATCGATTCCGCCGTGCCACGGCCTGCGGGGGCGATCACGGGGATCTTGCCGCCGGTTTCCGCCACGGCGGCGCGCACGACGCGGTCGGTCTCGGCAGCCGTGAGCGAGAAGAACTCACCCGTGCCGCCTGCGGCAAACAGGCCGGCCGCATCATGGCTGAACAGCCAGTTCAGGTTGGCGCGATAGGCCGGCTCGTCAAACGACAGGTCCGACGCCTTGAAATGCGTGACCGGGAAGGACAGCAGGCCGGAGCCGATCTGTTGGGCGAATTCTTTGGGGGTGTATCGGGACATGTCTCGCTCGTGGTGAATGCGTGTTGTTGGTGAAAGCATTTTTGCATCGCGATCGATTCAAGTCCAAAACAACTGCTGACTGGATTGATACAAAACTTATATTGATACAGGGTCTTCCCTAACGTATGCCTTTCCATGCTGCAGCCGCACGTGACGCAGTGAAGGCGCTGCTGGGTAGCCTGGTTACTCCCCATTTGCGGTTGGATTTCTTGCGCAATGGATCTTTCCGCTTCAAGATGTCTGGCGCCACTCATCCATACAGGTTTTGAATCGATGTTTGAACTCAGCCAACTCCGCTGCTTTGTCGCCGTGGCCGAAGAACTGCACTTCGGGCGTGCGGCGGAACGCCTGCACATGACGCAGCCTCCGCTCTCGCGTCAGGTGCGCCTGCTCGAACATCAGGTCGGCACGGAACTGCTGGAGCGCAACAGCCGCTCGGTCAAGCTCACGGCGGCGGGGCGCAGTTTTCTGCCCGATGCATCGCGCATCCTGCGGCTGGCCGATGAGGCGGCCGCCACGGCACGGCGCGTGGCCACGGGCGCGGCCGGGTCGCTGGCGATCGGGTTTACGGCGTCGGTGGGATACGGAAAGCTGCCCACGCTGGTGAGTGCCGTACGCGCGGCATCACCCGGGGTGCGCTTGACGCTGAAAGAGATGGTGAGCGGCGCGCAGCTCTCGGCGCTGGATACACGCGAAATCGATGTCGGCCTGCTGCGCCCGCCGATCGAGCACGGGGAGCTGGTTGCCGTACCGTGCTCACAGGAGGCGCTCGTGATCGCACTGCCGGAAGCGGTGGCCGACCAGTGGCCACAACGCCCCAGCCTGCGCGATTGCGAGGGCCAGCCGCTGCTGATGTATTCGCCCTACGAGGCGCGCTACTTCCACCAGATGGTGAGCGGCCTGTTCGAACGGGCAGAGGTCCTGCCGGACATCGTGGAATACGTCAGCCAGATCCACTCGATGCTGGCGCTGGTGCGCGCGGGCATTGGCGTGGCACTCATTCCGGCGGCGGCAGCCATGCTGCACTTCGAGGGCGTCGTCTATCGCCCGGTGCGCACCACGCCGGCCAAGCCGGTCGAACTGTGGATGGCCTACCGCAAGGACAACGACAACCCGGTGTTCAACGTGCTCAAGTCCGTGCTCCACGATTCGCTCGCCGACGAGCGGCGCTGACCTCACGCGGCACCGCGCTTGCTGAACCATGGCGAACTTCCCTGGAGATCGCCATGCCGAGCACCCCCTTCAGCCTTCAACGCCCTGCCCTCTGGCCCGCCGCACTGGCGATCGGCCTGGCGGTCGCAGCGCTTCCCCATCCCGCCCACGGCAAACTTCCCCCGCCCACGCCGGCCGAACAGGCTGCGGCGGCTCAGAAGGCAGAGACCGAACGTGTGCAAAAGGTCCAGGAACAAGCCCAGCTGGCCGAAGTGCAGGATCGATTGGCCACGCGCTTTGGCAAGGGCGGCAACAATGCGCCAGACGCCACGACGCCGATGAACCAGCTCCCCAAGAGCGTGGCAGAAGCGCCAGGCACGGCGGGCCCGCATGGCGGGTCACGGCCCAGTGCGGAATCCCACTCGGGCAATGCGCGCTAGGCCGTCAGCGGAAACCCCGCATCAAAGGTGGACGCCACCTCCAGCCGCTGCTTGAGCAGCCCGACCTTCACGTAGAAGTCCGCCGTACGCTGCTGCTCGGCAACGATCTGCGCATCGATGGGGCGCCACACGGTCTGGCGCCGCGCAAACTGCAGCCGGGCCGCCTCGGGCGCAATGCCGATGATGCGCGCGAGCGTGGCCGAGAAGCTGTCGACATGCTGGTACGACCACACCTGCGCTCGCACCACCCGCTGCAGAAAATCGCGCAGCACATCGCGCTTGGCGGCCAGCGCTGCGTCGGTCGCGGCCAGATAGCTCAGGCCCGACCACAGCCCGCGCCCGCTGACCAGTACGCGCGCATGCTTGGCGGTTTCGGCCATCGCCGTATAGGGTTCCCACGTTGACCACGCATCGATCGAGCCGTTGACCAGTGCGAGCTTTGCATCGGCGGGCGGCAGAAAGCGGAAGTTGGCGTCGTCCGGCCCCAGCCCGGCGGATTCCAACGCCTTGAGTGCCACGAAATGCCCGATCGAGCCTCGATTGGTGCCGATCGATTTGCCCTTCAGGTCCGCCGCCGTCTTCAGCGGCGAGTCGGGGCGGACCAGCACCGCCGTGCCGTACGGGTCCGACCGGTTGGCGCCGATCAGCTTGATGCGCGTGCCGGCCGCCAGCGCAAAGATGGCGGGCGCATCGCCAATCGGCCCGAGGTCGACCGCACCCGCATTGAGCGCTTCTGCCAGCGGCGCCGCAGCCGGAAACTCGGTCCACTGGATGTCGTATGACACGCCTTTCAGCGCGTCGGCGGCTTCGAGCAGCGCGCGCAGGCCGCCCTTCTGGTCACCGGCTTTCAGCACGATGCGTGACTGCGGCGATTGCGCGAACGACAGCGCGGGCACGGCCGCCAGCGTCAAACCAGATTGGAGGAAACGTCGTCGGGAAGTCGGCATGAGGAAATGGAAATCGTCGGTCAATGAATGAAGCCGCCCTTCACATAGCGCACCGGTTCGGCGTCCATGCGGGCGATCAGGGAATCGAGGCCGCCTGCGCGCGGTGCGGCGGTTTCGCGCGCGGCGGCGGTGCACAGAAAATCGGCGTCGGACCACGCGGTGCCGGGTTCGCCGCGGGCGCGCAGCCAGCCGTTGCGGTCGGCCAGCAACTGCGTGCCGGAAAACGTCTGCGGTGCGGTGCCGGCAAGCGCGGCGAAGACGTTCCACGCATCCGTGCTGGCCGCCACGCAATGCGCCTGGAAAGCGCGCGTAGGCGAAGGCAACGTACCGTCCGGCGTGATGAGCAAGGTCTGGAATCGCGGGTCTTCCAGCGGAATCCGGTCCGCCGATGCGGCATCGATGGCCACCACACGTATGCGCTGCCCGTTGCGCCAGGCCGCTAATGTCTCGGGCGGCGCATCGCCGCAACGTACGGGCAACGTGGGCATTGCGACCGGCAATGGCCAGCCGCCGGCACGCACGCCACCGCTGGCGGCCAGCACCTTCATGTAATCGAGCGCGGACCAGATGTCGGCATCGCTCAGCCGATGCGTGAACGCAGGCATGGTCACCGTGCCTTGCGCGTCGCGCATGCCGTGGGCGATGTGCCAGAACAGCTCGCCGTCGGCACGGCGGCCAAGCAGCGGGCCCACCACGGTGGGCGGCCAGCGCGTGAGCGTGGCGGCCAGCGGGCCTTCGCCGCGGCCGTCTGCGCCATGACAACTCGCGCAGGCGGTGTTGTAGACGCGCGTGCCCTGTGCGATGGACTGCAGCGTGAACGCTGTCGGGCTCGCATGGAAGCTCGTCGGCACGGCGGGTGACAACACCACGGACGACGGCCAGGGCGCCACCACCAGCAAGCCGGCTCCCACACCCAACGACACCGCGCGCCAACGGCGAATCAGCAAGGCGGCAAGCACTGCCAGCAACGCCAGCGCCACGGCAATCAAGGTCAGGCCGAGTTGCCGCGCCTGCCCGAGATCGATGAGCAAGGTCTCACCCGCGATGCGCACCTCCCACGGCCAGGCCGGTTGCCCGTGCACCTCGCCCGCCAGCCCCAGCGTGTGCAGCAGCACCAGCACGCCGTGCTGCGCCCATTGCAGGAAGCCGAGCAACGCGTTGAGCCAGACCGTTGGCGGCGGGCCGCTCATGACTGCCCGGCCATCTACCAGCTCTCACCCAGGCCGAGGTGGCCGAGCGCCTCGTGCCGCAGTGCGCTCAGGCGCGGGTCGCCGCGATGGCGTGGATAGGGCAAGTCCACCGTCAGCTCCGCCGCGATGCGTGCCGGGCGCGGGCTGAAGAGGATCACGCGCTGGGCGAGGAACAGCGCCTCCTCCACATCATGCGTGACCAGCACGGTCGAGAACCGTGCACGCTGCCAGAGCGTTACCAGTTCGCTCTGCATGGCCAGCCGCGTGAGTGAATCGAGCTTGCCCAGCGGCTCGTCCAGCACCAGCAATTGCGGATCGTTGACCAGCGCGCGCGCCAGCGCCACGCGCTGTGCCATACCGCCCGACAGTTCATGCGGAAACGCACGATGAAAGCCGCCCAAGCCGACACGTTCCAACGCATCGTCCACGCGGTCACGTTCGGTATTGAGCACGCCGCGCGCCTGCAGGCCCAGGGCCACGTTGTCCCACACGCGCCGCCATGGGTAGAGCGTCGGGTCCTGAAACACAACCACGCGCGATGGGTCCGGCTCGTTGATGGGCGCATCGTCCTGCAGGATGCGGCCGCGCGTGGGCGCTTCCAGCCCCGCAATCAAGCGCAGCAGCGTGGACTTGCCGCAGCCGCTGGGCCCCAACAGCGCAACGAACTCGCCGGGCTGCACGGTCAGGTTCACGTTGTCCAGCACCTGCAGCGGATTGGCGCGGTTGCCGAACCAGTGGCTCACGCCCTGTACGTCGATCCTGGCGCCAGTGTTGGAGACTGGAGGCGGTGCCTGAACGGGCACCTCGCGTTCGAGCACGGCTACCATTTCAGCGTCCCCTTCTGCCAGACGAGCGCACGGTCCCGCACCTTGAACAGCAGCGTGATGATGCTGGAGAACAGCAGCGCCATGACGATCAGCGCGGCATACATGTTCACGTACGATGCCCAGCCCTGCGCCCACGTGAGGTACCAGCCCAGGCCGGACTTTACGCCCATCATCTCGGCCGTCACCAGCACGGTGAACGATGCCCCAAGGCCCATGAACAGGCCCACGAACACCTGCGGCAGCGCCGCCGGAATCGCTACGCGCAGCACCAGGAATGCGTTCGACGCGCCCAGCGTGCGGGCCACGTCGTAGTAGCTCTTGCTCACGCCTGCCACGCCGGACCACGTGAGCACCGCCACCGGAAAACCCGCTGCCAACGCAATCAGGAAGGCCGCCGCCGAATAGCTCGACGGGAAGAAGTAGAACGTGATCGGCAGCAATGCCGTGGCCGGCAGCGGCCCGAGAACGCGCAGCACCGGATGCACCCAGTACCCCACCGCACGCGACCAGCCGATCGACACGCCCACCAGAAAGCCCGTCAACGCACCGAGGAAGTAGCCGATGCCGAGCAGCTTGAGCGTGTTGACCACGCTCCCGCCCAGGCGCGGCCAGTCTTCGGAGTAGACCTCGATCAACGCCTGCGGCGGCGCAAAGAACGGCGTGGGCAGCGTGCCTGACTTGGCTGTCAGCAGCTCCCACAGGGCCAGCACCGCTGGCACGGCAATCAGCCACGGGCCCGCCGGCTGCAGCGTCTGCTGCACGGCGCGCAACGGGGAAACGTAGGCCCCGACCACGGCCACCACCAGCAGCACGATGCCGACGAACAATGCCGCGATACCCAGTTCCGCCGTGAACGCCCAATCGCTGAAGCCGACCACATGGTTGGGCCAGCGCCACGTCAACAGCCCGAACGCCGCCCAGGCCAGCGCGGCCACCGTGCCGGTGCGCCACACACGCCCATCGGCCACGACGCCATTGAACGGATTGGCCAGCGCGGCCGGCGCCTCCAGTGTCTGAGGGATGGTGCTCATATCGATATGCTCCTCAAGTGCTCATGTGCGGATGCGCCCATCAAGCCAGCACGTTCACGTACACGTGCTGCGCGAGGCGCTGCGGGTCGGTCGTCTTCTTGATGACGCCGATGCGGCGGAAGTCTTCTGCGTAGAAGGCGATCTCGTCGCGCAGGTCGATGCCGGTCGGGTGGTGCGTGTAGGTGAGCGTGGCGTAGAGCTTGCGCAGGTCGTCCAGCGCCACCTTGGGCGAGTACTTGGCGAACACCTTGGCGGCTTCGTTCGGATTTTCGTTGACGAAGTCGGTGGCCTGCACGATGGAGCGCGCCAGCGCAGATGCCGTCGGCCGATCGTTGCGCACCAGCTCGCCGCGCGCGCCGATCACGCAGCAGACCTTGCGTGCGTATTCGCCCGAGAGGTTGGTGGCCAGTTCCACATAGGCGCCGTTGGTGCGCTTTTCCAGCAGGTAGAGGTTCGGGTCGCCATCGGCAATCGCCTGGATCTCGCCCTTGTCCACCGCCACGCCCAGCAGGTCGGCCGGGTACTGGCGCCAGGTGATGTCCTTGTCGGGGTCGATGCCGTTCTTGGCCAGCAGGATGGTGAAGAAGTGCTTGCCCGGCGCAGCCAGGTCGCTCACGCCCACGGTCTTGCCCTTGAGCGCCTGCAGGTTGGTCACGCCCGCCGCCTTGGCGCCCACCAGCCGCACGCAGCCGCCGTGCGAGCTGCCGATGATCTTCACGTCAAAGCCCGCCTCGAGCGGCTTGAGCCAGCGATGGATCATCCCCACCGCCGCATCTGCCTTGCCGGTGGCGATGGATTCGAGCAACTGGTCGGTCGAGCCGCTGTAGTTGATCAGGTCGACCTGCAGGCCGTTCTTCTCGAAGAAGCCGCGCTCCTGTGCGACAACGATGGGCGTCAGACAGAACGAGTTCTGGTTCCACGCAAACGTCAGCTTGCGCGGCTGTGAATACGCCTTGCGGCCCAGGATCAGTGCCGGTGCGGCCAATGCCGTGGCGGCGACCGCGTGGAGTACCTTGCGGCGCGAGATGCCCGCATTGTCTTGGCTCATGGAATGACTCCCCGTGATGATGCGTTGGATGTGTTCTGTTGAAGCTCAGTCGAGCAGTTCCGGCTCGGCGGCAACGAGGCCGGCGTAGAGGCTCTCGAAGGCGTGCAGCGCGCCCTCCTGCCCGCCCACCTGGCTGTGCGTGTGCCGCGCAGTGGCCGCGTCGATCGGCTGCGGTGTGCCAGCGGCCTCCGCCAGCAGTTGCGTATGCGCCGCGTTGTCGAGCGCGATGTACCACCACGCCGCAGCCTCCACCGTCGGCCCGGCGGTGAGGATGCCGTGGTTCTTCAGGATCACGCCCTTGTGCGTACTGCCGTCCGGTTTGCGCAGTGCCTTGGCAATGCGTTCGCCCTCTCCGGCATCGACCACCATGCCGGTGAAGTCGTCAAACAGCGCGTGGTCTTCGTAGAACGAGCACGCATCCTGTGTGAGCGGATCGAGCGGTCGCCCCAGCGCCGACCATGCCTTGCCGTACGTCGAATGCGTATGCGCCGCAGCCACGATATGCGGATGTGCCTCGTGGATCGCCGCATGAATGGCAAACGCGGCCTTGTTGAGGGGACGATTGCCGATAACCGTCTCGCCACGCGCATTCACCAGCAGCAGGTCCGACACCTTGATGCGCGAGAAATGCACGCCCAGCGGGTTGACCCAGAAGTGGTCCGGCAACTCCGGATCGCGCGCGGTGATATGGCCCGCCAGCCCCAGGTCGAAGCCGTGCCGTGCAAACAGCCGAAAAGCCCCCGCCAAACGTTCCTGCCGATGGCGCCGTTCGGCCTCCAGCGTTGGACGTGTTGCAGGCGGATCAAACCAGAACTTCTGCTGCGGTATGGGATTCAGCTTGAGCGTGGCGGAAGCCGCGCGCTCGATGGAGATGACTGCACTCATGCCCGTGCCTCATGCCGCCTTGCGTTGGGCTTCGCGCTGCGCCACCAGCTCACGCACACGCGGGATGAGCGTGCGGCCGTAGTCGACCACGTCTTCCAGCGGATCAAAGCCGCGGATCAGGAAGGTGGTGACGCCCAGGTCGTAGTAGTCGAGCAGCGCATCGGCCACCTGGTCGGGCGTGCCGACCAGCGCGGTCGAGTTGGAGCGCCCGCCGGTTTCCTTGGCGATGGCCGTCCACAAACGTTTGTCGACGCGCTCGCCCTGATCAGCGGCGGCGAGCAGACGGCGCGCGCCTTCGCTCTGCTGCGGGCCACCACGGCTGTAGCCTTGCTGCACGCGCAGCGCGCGCGTCCGTTCGAGGATGCTTTCTGCACGCGCCCACGCGGCGTCTTCCGTGTCCGCCAGGATCGGCCGGAACGACACCGAGAACCGGATGCTGCGCCCATACCTGGCGGCCTCGGCGCGCACGCGCGTGGTCAGCTCGCGCACCTGGTCGAGCGATTCGCCCCACAGCGCGTACACGTCGGCATGCTTGCCGGCCACCTCGATGGCCACGTCGGATGCACCGCCAAAGTAGATCGGCACATGCGGCTTCTGTGCTGGCTTCACTTCCGAGAAGCTCTGCTCGAAGCGATAGAACGCGCCTTCGTGGTCGAACGGCTTCGCTTCCGTCCAGATGCGGCGCAGGATGCCGAGGTACTCGTCGGTGCGGGCGTAGCGCTGGTCGTGGTCGAGGTAGTCGCCATCGCGGCGCTGCTCGCTGTCGGAGCCGCCCGAGATGAAGTGCACACCCAGGCGGCCACCGGAGAACTGGTCCAGCGTGGCGATCTGGCGCGCGGCCAGCGTCGGATTGGTAAAGCCGGGCCGGTGCGCGAGCATGAAGTGGATACGCTCCGTCAGCGCCGCCGCATACGAAATCGTGAGCGTGGCGGACGGCCCCGTCGAATGATGCGGTACCAGGATGCGGTCGAAGCCGGCCTGCTCATGCGCCTGCGCAAAGTCACGCACGTAGTCGCGGTCGATAACCGGCCCATCCGGATTGGGCGGGTGGATCTCCGACTGCTTCTGGCTCTGGATCATGCCGATGAAATCGACGCTCATGGTGGCTTCGCTCCGCATATCGTTAGAAGGCTGGCAAGGCGTTGTGCCTCGCCACGAATGCGAATGAAGTTACGTCACTGCCCGCGCTGCACTAACGAATCATTTCGACGCTGCATATGCGGTATGGGTCGTTCGCCGGGCTCCGCAACGCAGATACGCTGTACGGCAATGTCACCTGCTGCGTGCACCTGCGTTACCCATGTCGCCTACTTCGTCTGCTCCGTTGCACCGTCTACCCACGCCGCCCGAGCGGCTTGCCGAAGTGCTCGCGGCCGTCGCGCCGCAACTGGCCGCAACGGCTGCCGAGCATGATCTGCATGGCACGTTCCCGCACGACAACTTCGCGCTGCTGCATGCCTCGGGGTTGATCGCGCAAGTCATTCCGCAAGCGCACGGTGGCGGCGGTGCCGACCTGCAAACCGCGCGGCAGATCATTGCCGCCGTGGCACATGCCGATGCGGCCACCGCGCTGGTGCTGACGATGACGTACCTGCAGCACCGCGCCATCAGCCGGGTCGATTCGCGTTGGCCAGCGCATATGCGTCAGCAGGTGTTTGCCACTGCCTTGAACGAGGGCGCGCTCATCAACGCGCTGCGTGTCGAGCCCGATCTGGGCTCGCCCGCACGCGGCGGCTTGCCGGCCACCACGGCCACCCGCGTGGGCGACGCCTGGCGCATCGGGGGCCGCAAGCTGTACAGCACCGGCAGCCCCGCCCTGCGCTGGCTGGCCGTGTGGGGCCGCACCGACGAGGCCGAGCCGCGCGTCGGCATCTTCCTCGTGCCGCGCACTGCACCGGATACCCCAGGCATCCGCATCGAACCGACGTGGAACCACCTCGGCCTGCGGGCCTCAGGCAGCCACGACGTAGTGCTGGAAGGCGTGGAGATTCCGCTCGACCACGCGGTCGATATCCGCCCCGCAGCCGAGTGGGCGGCACATGGCGCGGCACAGGCCGATACCGGCGCACATCTCGACCAGCAGGCATGGATGACCGTCCTGCTCGGCACGCTGTACGACGCCGTGGCCCAGGCCGCGCGCGACTGGCTCACACAGTTCCTGAACATGCGCGCACCCGCCAACCTGGGCGGGCCGTTGGCAACGCTGCCACGCATGCAGGAAGCGGCGGGCGAAATTGCCGCCGCGCTGCGCACCAACCGCGTGCTGCTCGAGCATGCGGCCGAAGTGGCCGATGCCGGCACGCCGCTGTCCATCACGGATAGCGGGTTGCTCAAGTACACCGTCACCACCAACGCCATCCGCGCGGTAGAGCTTGCGCTGCAGCTCTCCGGCAACCATGGCCTGTCGCGCCACAACCCCCTGGAGCGGCACTACCGTGACGTGCTGTGCAGCCGCATCCACACCCCGCAGAACGACTCCATCCTGCAAGCCGCCGGCCGCACAGCGCTTGGGGTTTAGCTGGACGCCTCTGCCCAACCGTCGCATCATGACCCCGCACCCACACCTGACACCCGCCGATGAGTACTTCCGCCCTCGCACCCGCACAAACGCAAACGATCGTGCCGCTGCGGGATTTCGTCACCGCACTCTCGCGGCTGCTCGATCAGCAACCCAGCGAAGCCGAAATCCTTGAGCGTGCCGGTGCCCTGCTCGGCGCGCTCGTCGCCCGCGACGACTGGCTGCCCGCCGAATACGCGCAGCCGCACCCCGAACACTTCCAGCAATTCCTCCTGCATGCCGACTCCGGCGAGCGCTTTTCCATCGTCAGCTTCGTTTGGGGGCCCGGTCAGCGCACGCCCATCCATGACCACACCACGTGGGGCCTGATCGGGATGCTGCGCGGGGCGGAATACTCGCAGCCGTTCGAGCTCGACGCACAGGGCAAGCCGTACGCCAGTGGCACCGCCGCCCGCCTGGAGCCCGGAGATGTTGAGCGCGTCTCGCCGCGCGTGGGCGACATCCACCGCGTGCACAACGCGTTCGATGACCGCACGTCAATCAGCATCCACGTGTACGGCGGCAACATCGGCGGCATCCATCGCTCCATCTATACGGAAGATGGGGAGCGCAAGCCCTTCATCTCCGGTTATTCCAATACCCACCTGCCCAATCTCTGGGACCGCTCCAAGGACACGCCCGCATCATGAGTACCGTCATCGAAGCCACGCAGTCGCCCGTTGCCGCCCCGCTGGCGCAGAGCCACGTGCCCACGCTCGCGTATGCCGACGTGCGCGCCGCCCTGCTCGCCCGCAAGGAGATCGCGCTGGTCGACGTGCGAGAAGAAGACCCGTATGCCCAGGCGCATCCGCTGTGGGCGGCGAACCTGCCGCTCTCGCGGCTGGAGCTGGAGGCGTGGTCGCGCATTCCGCGCCGCGATACGTTGATCGTGCTGTATGGCGAGCACGACGGTGTGGACCTCGCCCCACGTGCCGCCGCCACGCTGGCCGACCTCGGCTACACGCGCGTGTATCTGCTGGAAGGCGGCCTCGATGGCTGGCGCGCGGCCGGCGGTGAGGTGTTCCAGGACGTGAACGTGCCCAGCAAGGCCTTTGGCGAATACGTGGAGGCGCAGCGCCATACGCCGTCGTTCAGTGCGCAGGAGGTGCAGGCGCTGCTCGATGCCAAACGCGACGTGGTCATCGTCGATGCGCGCCGCTATGAAGAGTTCCAGACCATGAGCATCCCAGGCGCGACGAGCGTGCCCGGCGCCGAACTGGTGCTGCGCATCCGCGAGCTGGCGCCCGACCCCAGCACGCAGGTGATCGTCAATTGCGCGGGGCGCACGCGCAGCATCATCGGCACGCAATCGCTGGTGAATGCAGGCATTCCCAACCCGGTGGCGGCGCTGCGCAACGGCACCATCGGCTGGCTGCTGGCCGATCAGGTGCTGGACCATGGCGCGAGCCGCCGGCACCCGCACACCGTTTCGGCGCGGACGCGCGCCCAGGCCCAGGCCGATGCCCGCGCCGTGGCCGAACGCGCCAACGTGCCGCGCATTGCGCTGGCCGACATTGCCAAGCTGGAAGCGCGAGACCGCACGGTCTACAAGCTGGATGTGCGTACGCCCGAGGAATACGCTGCCGGCCACTTGCCCGGATTTGCCAGTGCGCCAGGTGGGCAACTGGTGCAAGAAACCGATCACACCGCCGCGGTGCGTGGCGCCCGCATCGTCCTGGCCGATGACGACGGCGTGCGTGCCGACATGTCCGCCTCGTGGCTCGCGCAGATGGGGTGGGAGGTTTACGTGGTCAACCCGGTCGACGCCAGCGAGCGCAACGTGAGCGGCGCGTGGCCGACGCCCGCCCCGGCGTCACCCTCAGTGCGCACCGTGGATGCCCGCGCGCTGGCAGGCTGGCTGGAGGCCGGCGACACGGCTGTCATTGACGTCACGCGCAGCGCCAATTACGTGGCGCGGCATATTCCGGGCGCCTGGTTCGCCGTGCGGTCGGATTTGCCAGCGGCACTCACTCGCATCCCCCCGGCCCGCCGCTACGTTCTGACCTGCGGCAGCAGCCAGCTCGCCCGTTTCGCTGCCATTGATCTGGCCGCGCTGACGCAGGCCGAAGTCTGGGTGCTCGATGGCGGCACCGCGGCATGGGTGGCTGCCGGCCTGCCCGTGGAAACCGGCGAGACGCACCTCGCCTCCAGCCGCATCGACCGCTACCGCCGCCCGTACGAAGGCACCAGCGCCCCGCGTTCGGCCATGCAGGCATATCTGGACTGGGAATTCGGCCTCGTGGAACAGCTTGGGCGGGACGGCACGCACGGGTTCCGCGTCATCTGACGGGCTGGCAGGGTTCTGAACTCGCCGCATGGCGTTCTGAACCAGGCCCACAGCGTCGGGGACTCGGCACACGCGGTTCTGAACCCTGGCGCCGGCTTTCTAAACCCGGCGTTCGAGGTTCCGAACCCCATGCGTTGGCGTTCAGAACCCCACCGTTGCGGTTCTGAACGCGACCCATCAGGTTCCGAACAGGGCGTCCTGACGCTCTGAACCCGAAGCACGAAGTCCGGAACCTGGCGATCGAGGTTCCGCACCCGGGGCGCCATTCCCTTGGCTTGCCAATGCCGCTCACAACGAGCGATAACAAAACTCGTTTTGCGCATGAGGGCGCCTTGCGTAGCATCGGGACTTGCTCGCTGAGGTCCCGTCATGTCGCCCTTTATCGCCCTGTGCCTGCTCATCACCTACGTGGTGTGGGGCACCACCTATCTCGCCATCCGCTTTGCGCTGACCGATCTGCCGCCCTTCCTGATGATGGGCTCGCGATTTCTGGCGGCAGCGCTGCTGCTCGCCCCAGTGGTCATCCTGCGCCTGCGCGAGCGGCCGGAAGACCGGCCGAGCTGGCGCCAGATCCGCAACTGCGCGCTGATCGGGGCCTTCATGCTGGTGGGCGGCATGGGCATGACGGCGGTGGCCGAGCAAACGATCTCGTCGGGGGCCACCACGGTGATGATCGCGTCGATGCCGCTGTTCTCCACGCTGTGGACGCTGCTCGCGGGTGGCCGCCTGCGCGGGTATGAAATTGGCGCCATTGCGCTGGGCAGCATCGGCATTGCAGTGCTGTTTCGCGGCGCGGAGTTCCAGGCCAGCACCATCGGCGTGCTGGCACTGACCACCGCCATAGCTTCGTGGTCGTTCGGCTCGCAGCTCTCCAAGCGCATCGACATGCCCAAGGGCATGACGGCGTTCGTGCTGGAAATGGCGTTTGGCGGCGTGGCGCTGGTGCTGCTCAGCCTGATCGTTGGCGAGGCGTGGCCGAAGCACATCGGCGCGCACTCGGCACTGGCCTGGGGCTACCTGGTGGTGTTCGGCTCGGCCATCGCATTCACGGCCTACATGGCGCTGGTGGAGCGCGTGTCCACCGTCATGGCAACGAGCTACGTGTACGTGAATCCGCCCATCGCCCTGCTGATGGGCGCATGGCTGGCAGACGAGCATGTCGCGCCGCAGACGCTGGGCGCGACGGCCATCATTCTGGCGGCGGTGGTGGTGCTGACGGCAGGCGCCACGCGGGCCGCGCGGCGGGCGACCGCCTGAGCCCGGTCCTGCCTACGACGACGGCAACGCCCCCGCTGCTGCTGCGGCTGCCGCTTCCCCTTCCGCCGCCTCGGTCGGCGCGTCCTCGGCATCGCTGCCCAGCCGCTCAAGCCAGGCCACCAAGGATTCGGCCTGCAGCGGGCGCGAGAACAGGTAGCCCTGCCCCAGGTCGCAGCCGGCGTTGCGCAGCAGGGCAAGCTGTTCGGGGTCTTCCACGCCTTCGGCCACCACCTGCATGCGCAGGCTGTGGGCCATGGCGATGACCGCGCCGGCAATCGCCTCGCCGTCGCCGGGCATGCGTTGCACAAAGCTGCGGTCGATCTTCAGCTTCTGGATCGGGAAGCGCTGCAGATACGCCAGCGACGAATATCCGGTGCCGAAGTCATCGATCGACAGGTTGATACCCGCGGCGTGCAGCGATTCGAGCAGCGCGATGTTCGTCTCAATGTCTTCCATCAGCACGCTCTCGGTAATCTCGAGCTCCAGCTGGCGCGGCGGCAGGCCGGTTTCACGCAGCACTTGCATCACGCTATCCACCAGCCCCGGGTCGCGCGTCTGCCGCGCCGACAGGTTGACCGAGACGCGCAGCGTGAGGCCGTCTTCGCGCATCCAGCGCACGGCCTGTTCGCACGCTGTGCGCAGCACCCACAGGCCGAGCGGCACGATCAGGCCGGTCTCCTCAGCCACGGCGATGAACTCGCCAGGGCCGATCACACCGATTTCCGGGTGGCGCCAGCGCACGAGCGCTTCCACGCCATAGACGTTGGATGCGGTGATCGTTGCGTCGTGCGCGTCTTCGTTGCGCAGACGCACCTGCGGCTGGTAGGCCAGCAGCAGCTCTTCGCGGTCAAGTGCGCGGCGCAGGTCGGACTCCACGCGCAAGCGGCGGCGCGCCTGCTGATCCATCTCCGACGTGAAGCTCGCGGCGGCGTTCTTGCCATGATTTTTGGCGTGGTACATCGCCGTATCGGCATTGCGGGTGAGCACCTGCACGTCGCGCGCGTCGTGCGGATACAGACTCACGCCCACACTGGCCGTCACGTAGATCTGGTGCAGGTCGAGCGCAAACGGTGCCGCCAGGGCCGCCAGGATGCGCTTGGCCAGCCCGTCGGCCAGCGCAGCGGCTTCGCCCTCGGCCATCGAGGCACGCCCAGACAGCTCCGCGATGACGGCAAATTCATCACCACCGATACGGCACAGCACGGCGCGCAGGTTGGCCTGCTCGATCACGTCGTTCAGCCGCCGCGCGACCTGGCGCAGCAGGCGGTCGCCGTTGTTGTGGCCGAGCGTGTCATTGACGACCTTGAAGTTGTCCAGATCCAGCAGCAGCAACCCTACCGCCCCCGCCTGACCCGCGCGCTTGAGCGAGAGCTGCAGCCGCTCGTTGAAAGCGTGCCGGTTCGGCAACTCCGTCACCGAGTCGATGTGGGCGAGATAGTCGAGGTGCGCCTCGGCCTGCAGCACCGCGCGGCGCATGCGTGCGATGACCAGATAGGCGAGCCCCATGGCACCGATGCCCACCGACACCGTCAGCACCGCATAGCCGAGCAACTGCGTGTACAGCTCGGCCAGGCTCGAACGGATGACCACATAGCCGATCACGCGGCGCTCGGATTCCACCGACTCGACCACCTCCAGCGTGGTCAGCGTAGAGACATGGGACTCGCGCAGCATGGTGGCGTCGGGCGCGCGTACGGGCGCCGCATCCCCGTGCTGGTACAGCGCCAGCGGCTTGCGCAGCGCGCTGAAGATGCCGGCCGCGCGCAGCGATGGCGAAGCCTCCAGCGCGCCCAGGGTGTCTTCAGCCGCGTGCCGGTCGTTGAAGAGCAGCGCGGCCACGCTGTTGGCGCCGATGATGCGCGCCTGCACGTGCACGTCGCGCACCAGCGCCGCATGCAGCGCAATGAACTGGAACACGATGAGCAGGAAGCCGGCAATGGTCAGCGCCGCGCCGGCGCCGGCCATGTTGGCCCGCACCACGGAGTGCCCCAGGCGGGGCCGTGAGGTCATGAGGGACTGGCTACTCATTGCACGCTCCTCGCCAGACGCAACAGTTGCGAACTGAGCTGCAGGCGCGCATGGCGGGCGGCCATCGCGTCGATATCGAAGACCACACGATCATCCTGCAGCGCAAGCACGATCATGGGATCCGGTGCGCCAGCCGCACGCTGGCTCCTGGGCTGCTCCGACACGGTCAGCAGCGGCGTGGCCGGATCGACCCGCACCCCGGTCCACGCACGCGCATCGAACACCAGCACGTGGCAGCCGGCCACGGTGCCATCGTTGAGCTTTCGGATTTCCAGGCGGTGTCCGCGCACGGGTTTTCCTGTGAGTTTTTCCAAGGCCGCCTGCAACGGGTGCTCGGCGGTCACGCACACCACCATCGGGGCATCGGCTTGCATGGCGTCGGGCGGCCAGGTGGTGAACAGCGCAAAGTTGTAAATGAACGCCGCCTTGACCTGCACTTCACTGGCCTGCACCTGGGCGTGGGCCACGCGCATGCATGCGGCGCCCAGCACGATGCCCAGGGCCGCACACAGCCTGCGCGGGCCTGGCCAACGTGCGCGTCGGGCGATGCCGTGCGGGGCGCTCATCGGAAGGCGTAGATGAACTTCAGGCGGAATGTGCGCCCATCCTGCGGGATGGACGGCTGCGGCTGCTCGGGCCCCGCCGGATCGGCATAGCGGCGGCCGAACACGTTGTAGACGCTGGCCGACATCTCCAGATTGGGCGCCAGCCGCGCCGCCAGCAAGGTCAGATTGGCGATCCAGTATCCGCCCACATGCTCCGATGGCAGTCCCGACGCCGTCAGCCTGTTGCTGATGTACTGCGCCTCGACACCCGCACGCCAGTCGCTGCGCCACACCGGAGCGCTCAGGTTGAGCTTCATCATGTGGCGCGGCGAGTTGCTCAGCATCTGGCCGGTATCCATGTCCTTGGAGCGCTGGAGGCTGTAGCTCGTGCGCAGGCGCGTGCCGCCGGGCCAGTTCTGCTCGTAGCCGAGTTCTGCGCCACACGTGCGCACGCGTGCCACGTTGCTGAAGAACAGCAGACCGGTGTTCGGGTCTTCGCCCTGGTTGATCAGGTTGGAGACGTTGTTCTCAAACACCGACAACGTCGCCTTGCCGCCCGCAGCCACTTGCTGCTCCACCACCGTTTCATACGTGCGGATGCGCTCGGCAGACAGCCCCGGGGTCAACTGCTGCCCCCCGGGTGCGCTGGTCTGGTAGTGCAGCTCGTAATCGTTGGGGGCCCGGTAGGCCATGCCGTAGATCGCCTTGATGGTGGTCGTGGCCGCTGCGTGCCAGATTAGGCCCACGCGCGGGCTGAAGATGCCGGGCGCGAAGCTCGTGTGATCGTAGCGCAGGCCCGTATCCAGCACCCAGTCCCGATGCAGCAGGAATTGATCCTGCACGTACACGCCCACCCGGTTGTTGTTGCGCTGGTCGTTCAGATAACCGCGATAGGGCGCGGTATCGAAATTGAGCATCACGTCACGGTAGTCGCGCTGCAGCTCGGTGCCCACAGCCAGCGTGTGGCGGTCGATGCGGTGCGTCACGAGCTTGAGCTCGGTGCCGTACCACGCCGTGTCGAAAATGTCGCGGTTGATGCCAACCGGCGGCGGGTAGTACGGGTAGTCGCCCAGCGAGACAAAACGGCCCCAGAAGACCCGCGCCGACACGTCGGTCACGTCGTCCAGCGCATGCTGCCAGGTGCCGTTGAACATCTGCCGCGCATCGTCGGCACGTGCGCGCGGATCGTTGAAGGCTTCGTCATACGGTGCCGTGGGCACCCCCTTCGTGCGATCCACATAGCCGAAGGTCACCCCGAATTCGCCGAAACTGCCCTTGGCGAACAGCCGCTTGGCGCGGTCGAAATCCATGCCGCGGGCGACGCCGTCGCTGATGCCGGGGCGGTTGAACTCGCCGAAGTAGAGGTCGCGGCCCGGCGCGTCGTCCACGCTGGCGGAGAGCAGCCATTCGGCACCGTTCTCGGCGCGCTTGCCCCAGGTCACCCGCCCCTCGCGCATATTCGTGCTGCCCGTGGCGCCGCTCACCTGTACGCCATCCATGTCGCGCCCGCGCTTGGTGACGACGTTGATGACGCCAAACAAGGCGTTCGAACCATACACGGCCGACCCTGCGCCAGGCACGTATTCCACGCGTTCGATGAGGTCGACGTCGAGCAGGGCTTCGGTGCCGACGGACGCCTCATCGAAGATCGGGTCATTGGTGCGGTAGCCGTCGATCAGCAGCAGGAAGCGGGTGTCGTAGTCCCCTGCGCGCAGAAAACCCCGTGCGCCGAGCGTGGTGTAGGTGCGATCGTAGTTGGTGTAAAGCCCCGGCAGGCTGCGCAGGACGTCGGCCAGCGTGCGCCAGCCGTAGGCCTTGATGTCGGCGGCGGTGATGACGGAGACATTGGCGGGGGCTTCGCTGGACGCCTGCGCGTATTTGGACGCGCCGGTCACGACCTGCACCTGCATCAGTTGCTCGATCGGCAAGGCGGTCAAGTCGGTGACCTCCGTCTGAGCGCGTGCCACGGTGGAAAGCAACCCGAACACCACCGCAAACATTTGCGTATAACGCTTTACGCCCTGCTCCTTGCACGACAGGCGCGTCGTCAACGCAAAAGGAGCCTTTGCGCGCAGGCGTTTCCAGTAGCCGCGTGTAAGTGCACGGGCAGTCACAACGAAGGGCGACATCAATGGGACCAGCAGAACCGATCACGCCTCTGTCGGGCGTTCATCGGCATTTCGATAGTTCTGCTTTAAAACGGAGGCGCGGCGCACTTCTTTACCCCACGCTGGGTGGGGCGACACCGGGTGGCAGTTGTGATGGGCTTGTGGTCGGCGGTTGACTGTCCGCGCGATCGGCTCAACGGCGGCGCTTGCGCAAGCGCTCGATGGCGGCGAGCTGCGCCACGGCTTCGGCCAGTTCGGCCTGCGCACGCGCGTAGTCGAACTTGCTGTGGCTGTTCTGCATGTGCTCTTCGGCCGCCTTGCGGGCCTGCTGCGCCTTGACCTCGTCCAGGTCATGGGCGCGCACAGCGGTGTCGGCCAGCACGATCACCTGCTCGGGTTGCACGTCAACAAAGCCGCCCGCCACGAAAAGGATGACTTCCTCGTCGTTCTCCTGCGTGACGCGCACCGTGCCCGGGCGCATGCGCGTCAGCAGGCGTTCGTGGCCGGGCAGGATGCCCAGTTCCCCTTCGGTGCCGGGGATGACCACGAACTTGGCGTTGCCTTCGTACAGACGTTCTTCTGCGGTGACGACGTCGACCTTCAGCACCGGCATGGTGTCTCCTGTGTTACGCGCATAGGCTCACACGGTAGCACGATGTGCGCCCAGCGCCCTCCCCCTTGCGCCATTCAGCACACAACGCTTTGACAGCCGCGTGGCAGCGGCGGGCTGACCGTAAGGTTTCACAGGATGTCGCGTCATAAACGCCGCCTAGACTGTGCCCCCTGATCATCAAACAGACACATCGGGGAAACACAAGCATGCTGGGCGATCTATTGATGTCGTTCTTCGAGGTGGCCCGCCAGGGCAGCGTGACGGGCGCGGCCAAGCGCCTGCGCCTGTCGCAGCCCACCGTGACGGGGCGCATCCGCCAACTGGAAGAGATGTACGGCGTGGAGCTGTTCCACCGTCGCGGCAGCCGGCTGGATCTGTCAGACCTGGGCGTGAGCCTGATGCCCATTGTCGAGCGCCTGGCGCAGCAGGAAGGCGACGTCGACTTCCTGCTGCGCAATGCCGGGGACTTGCGCACCGGCAACCTGCGCGTGGGCGCCACGGGCCCGTACTACATCCTGCCCAGTGTGGCCGCCTTCCGCGCGCGCCACCCGACCATCGAGATCACCATCGAGTTCGGCAATTCACAGCAGATGCTGGAGGCGCTGTCGGAAGTGCGCATCGATCTGGCGGTCTCGTCGCATGCCGTGGACGACGAACGGCTGCACCGCATCACCCTGGCCGAAGACACGATGGTGCTGGTGGTGCCGCTGGACCACGCCCTCGCCCGGCGCTCGAGCATCACGTTGAGCGACATCACCGGCTGCCAGCTGCTGATGCGCGAGCCCGGCTCCGTCACCCGCCGCGTGACCGAAGACGCTTTCGCCGCTGCCGGCATCGAGCCCGCCAGCATGAGCATCATCGGCAGTCGCGAGGCGATCTACGAAGCGATCAGCCTGGGCCTGGGCTGCAGCATCGTTCCCGCGCGCGAAGCCCCGCGCCGCCCTGACGTGCGCGTGCTGCCTTTTGCCGACAACGCGCCCGTCATCCACGAATACCTGTATTTCCTGAAGGAGCGCAAGGATGCACGGCTCGTGCGTGCGTTCCTTGACTGCCTGGACCCGCTGCACGCGCAGGCGCCCAAGAAAAAGGCCGATGCGTTCATCGCCAAAGTTTTGGGCATGGACACAACCGCGACGCGCTAGCGGCATAAGCTCGCGGGTTTTCAACCGCCACTGCCCGTCCGCTGTATGCAATCGCTTGCCCTGTTCGACCTGGACCACACCCTGCTGCCCATCGACAGCGAATACGAATGGGGCCGCTTCCTGGTCGCCCAGGGTGCCGTCGACCGACACGCCTTCGAACAGGCCAACGAGCGCTGGATGCGCGAGTACCGCGATGGCACGTTGGACTTCGGCCGCCACGCGCGCTTCTCGCTCGGCCTGCTGGCGCAGCACCCGCGCAAGCGTCTCGATGCCTGGCGCGCTGCGTTCCTGCACGAGGTCATCACGCGCGCCATCCAACCCGCTGCGCGAGAACTGGTCGACGCGCACCTGCGTGCGGGCGACCTCTGCTGCATCGTCACCGCCACGCACCGCTACCTGACCGAACCGATTGCCGCCGCTTTCAACGTGCCGCACCTGCTGGCGGTGGAAGGCGAAACCGTCAAGGGCCAACCTGATGGCGAGTTCACAGGCAACCTGCTCGGCACGCCCAGCTTTGGCGCCGGCAAGATCACGCGTGTGGCTGAGTGGCTCGCGCAGCGCGGCCAACGTATGACGGACTTCTCGCGCACGGTGTTCTACAGCGATTCACGCAACGACTTGCCGCTGCTCGACGCGGTATCGCACCCCGTGGCGGTGAGCCCCGACACCACGTTGCGCGCGACTGCCGAAGCGCGCGGGTGGCCGATCATCGAACTCTTCCCCGCCTGATTGAAAAACGCCCGCACGGCGCAAACCGGGCGGGCGTTTTCACATCGCGGCGCGGCGTCAGGCCGCCACTGCTGCGGGCAGGCTTGCCGGGGGCGTCCATTGGGGCAGCACCGTGCCGTCGACGAGCGCGTCGACATGCCGATGCGCCAGCGCCGGCCCCACGCTCATGCCGATGCCGCTGTGCATGAGCGCCACGGTCGTGCGGTCGTCGATGCGGGTGATCGAGAACGCGCCGCTGCCGGGCACGTGGCATTTGGCACCGTACACGCCCTGCCAGCGTTCCACCACGCGCAGCTTGCTGCCGAACGTGTCACGCGCGAGATCAAGCAGGATGTTGTCGACCGACTCGGCATTGAACGGGCGGGCGTCCTGGCCGTAGTCGTGCGAGTCGCCGACGATCCAGTCGCCGTACGGCGTCGGGCTTACCAGCAGGTGGATGCCGTGGCGCGCCAGTTCGGGGCGTTGATGCTCGATCTGCATGGCGAGCGCCTGTGCGGTCGGCAGATCGGCAAACGCGCCGTAGTGCGTGCATGACAGGCCGGTCAGCACGGCGTGCTCCAACGGGAAGCCGTCTTCGGGCGTCACGCGCAGCATCTGCAGGCGGCACACTTGCGGCTGCAGCGCGCGCAGTTGATCGGCGCACAGCGTCTGGTAATCGTGGCCGCTGCAGACGATCACGCGCTGGGCGTTGCATACGCCGGCCGTTGTGTCCAGCCGGCCGCCTTCCACATGGCGTACCAGCGTGCCGAAATGAAAACGCACGCCTTGCGTGGCGAGCCATGCTGTCAGCGCGGGAATGGCCTCGCGCGAATAGAGCTGCAAGTCATCAAAGCCCTGCAACGCTGCGCGATGGCGCGCAAAGCGGCCGTCATACAGGCCGGCCAGTTCAGCGCCGCGCAGCAGTTTCACGTGGTAGCCGAAGGCCGGCGCGCGGGTGGACATGAACTCATTCAGCACGGCTTCTTCAGCGGCATTGCGCGCAAACAGCAGCGCACCGTTGGCGCGCGCAAAGATGCCGGCGCACTCCGCCCAGTCGAGATACAGCGCGCGGCTTTCACGCGCGAGGTCGAGCATGATGCCCGGCGGCTGGCCAGTCACCAGCATCTGCCCGAAATTGCGGATGGACGCACCCACGGCGATCTCGCTGCGCTCGAACACCGTCACGCGCAGACCGCGCTTGACGGCGGCCGCCGCGTGCGCCAAGCCCAAAATGCCAGCCCCGACGATGGCGACGTCGGTGCTGGCATCCAGGCTCCCTTGCACAACGGGAATCAAGGGAGCTTCAATCACTTACTTCTTCTCCGACTTGCCGTCGTAGCGCTTGGTCCACTCGGCGAGGATGCGGTCACGGTTGGCGCTAGCCCACGTGAAGTCGTTCTTGATCAGGCGCTTCTCGTAGTCGGCCGGCAGCAGCGGGTCCGGCTTGGAGAAGCCCGGCGTGGCGACCACAGCAAAGTTCTTCTCATACAGCGCCATCGCAGCCGGGCTGGCAGAGAAGTCCGCCAGCTTCTTGGCGGCATCCAGGTTCTTGGTGCCCTTCATGATGCCGGTGGCTTCCACGTCCCAGCCCAGGCCTTCGGACGGCAGCACGATGTCGATCGGCGCGCCTTCCTTCTTCGACTTCACGGCGCGGTACTCGAATGCGATACCGATCGGGAACTCACCCGAAGCGGCCATCTTGCAGGGCTTGGAGCCCGAATGCGTGTACTGGCCGATGTTCTTGTGCAGGGCGTCCATGTAGTCCCAGCCCTTCTGCTCGCCCTGCATCTGCAGCCAGGCGCTGACATCCAGGTAGCCCGTGCCCGACGACGCCGGGTTCGGCATGACGATCTTGCCTGCGTAGACGGGCTTGGTCAGGTCTGCCCACGAGGTCGGCTTCGGCAGGTTCTGCTTTTGCGCTTCGACCGTGTTGAAGCAGATGGCGGCGCCCCAGGCGTCCATGCCCACCCACGCCGGCGGGTTGGCCTTGTCGCGGTACGTGGCGCCAATCTTTGCCAGGTCAGCCGGTGCGTACGGCGTCAGCATGCCTTCCTTGTCGAGGATGGCCAGGCTCGATGCAGCCAGGCCCCACACCACGTCGGCGCGCGGGTTGGCCTTCTCGGCCAGCAGCTTGGCGGTGACGACGCCGGTGGAGTCGCGCACCCACTTGATCTCGATGTCCGGATTGGCCTTCTCGAAGGCATACTGGTACGCCTTCACTTGGTCAGCTTCCAGCGCCGTGTACACGGTCAGCGTGGTCTTGGCAAAGGCCGACGTGGCAAACGCCATCGTGGCCGACGTGACTGCGGCGGCCAGCAGGGAAAGACGCTTCGTCATGGTTTCCTCGGTATGGGTGTGATGCAGGGAAAAAGACAACAAACAGGACAACAAACTCAGGAGCACTGCGGCCGTTCACCGCGCGCCAGGCGTCGGTTGATGTCGGCCACGACTTCCGGCAGATCGGCAATCGTGTCGATCTCGTAATGCGGGCGGCAGGCGGCAAAGCCTGCCGAAATGGCAACGCGATGGCGTGCACGTTCATCGGCATCCAGCGCTGCGTATTGCGCGTACGGCAGGCCCAGCGCGTTACCCGACATCAGCAGCGCCACCGTCCACATGCCGGCGCGGCGGCCTTCTTCAATACCGGGCACGGTGTCGTCCACCTTCACGCAGGCCGCCACATCGCCAAGGGCGAGATCCACCACGTTGCGCAGTGCCTGCGCAGGCCCTGGCCGAGCACGCGGCACGTCATCGCAGGCGATCACGCAGTCGGGCGTGTAGCCGGCCTCGGCCGCCAACTCCACCACGCGCTCCATCACCACGCGCGGGTAGCCCGAGCACGTGCCGATCTTCAAACCGGCTTCGCGTAGTGCGGCGATGGTCTCCAGCGCGCCGGGAATCAACGCCGAATGCGCGCCCACCTTCTCGATCTGCAACGGCATGAAGCGGTTGTAGATGGCGGTGACGTCGTCATCGGTCGGCATGCGGCCGTGCGCGAGCGAGAAGCGCGCGGCAATCGCGCCGTCGTTGCACAGCGTGCGGATGTGGTCCCACTTGCCCACGCCCATCGGGCCGCGCGCTTCGTCCAGCGTGATGGCCACGCCAAACTCGGCAAACGCCTCCACGAAGATCTGCGTGGGGGCAAACGAACCGAAATCGACCACGGTGCCGGCCCAGTCGAGCACGGCAGCTTCCAGGCGCAGCGGCGTGCCGCGGGCACCGCCACGTTCCGTGCCAGGCATGCGGGTCGTCATTGGGGAGGCGTCACCCATGTTGTGGTTCCTTTTTCTTTCCTACGAATTCAATGAGAGGCCGTGCGCCAAGCCTGCGTGCGGCGCACGATGCCGCGCGTGGCCAGTTCCAGCAGCAGCGACACGATGATCGACGTGACGAGAATGAGCGTAGACATGGCCGCAGCGGGGCCAATGTCGCCGGCGTCGTCCATGTTCAGCACGGCCACGGAGGCCAGCACGGTGTCGGGGCTGTAGAGGAAGATCACCGCCGACACCGTGGTCATGGCCGACACGAACAGGTAGCGCGTGCACGCCAGCACGGCCGGCAGGCACATCGGCAGCGTTACGCGCCAGTAGGTGCGCAGCGCCGATACCTTGAGCGAGGCGGACACGGCCTCGAACACCGGGTCCAGCTGCCCCAGCGACGCCACCGACGTGAGGTGGGCCGCCGTGGCGCAGTGCATGATCGTGCAGAGCACCATCAGCGTCATGCCGCCGTACAGGCCATTGAGCGGGTTGGCCGGATGGTTGAAGAAGAACACATAGCCCAGGCCGAGCACGAGCCCGGGCACCGCCATCGGCAGCAGCACGGCAAAGCGGATGGCGGAGTGCAGCCATGCAACCGCGCGTGTCTTTTCGACCAGCCACGCACCGGTGAAGATCAGCACCGTGCCGAACACGGTGGTCAGCGCGGCCAGCTTCAGGCTGTTGCGATACGCCAGCCAGCCGCCGCCGTCCATGTTGTCGAAGTCGTAATTGCGCAGCGACAGTTCGAGGTTGTACGGCCACAGCTTGACCAGCGACGCGCCCACGGCAGTCGCAAGCATCAGCAGGATCCCGCCGACCACCAGCACGCTCAGCAGCAGGAAGAGCCCGTCGCGCAGGCGGTCCGGGAGCGGGTGATACGGCTGCGCGCGGCTCGCGAGTGCAGCGTGCTGGCGGCGCTGCACCAGGCGCTCCACTGCGAAGGTCAGCAGCGCCGGCAGCAGCAGCATCAAGCCGATGACGGCGCCGCGCGCAAACTGCTGCTGGCCCACCACCGCCTTATAGGCTTCCACAGCCAGCACCTGGTAGCTGCCGCCCACCACCGTCGGCACACCAAAGTCGGTGGCCACCAGCGTGAACACCAGCGCAAAGGCGCCGAACAGGCCATAGCGCGCGCCGGGTAGCGTGACCGTGCGGAACGTGCGCCACGGCCCGGCCCCCATCGCACGGGCGGCGTCGTACAGGCGGCCGTCTGCCAGCGTGAGCGTGGCCAGCAACAGCATCAGCGCATACGGGAAGGTATAGAACACCTCGCCCAGCACGATGCCCCAGAAGCCGTAGATGTTGCCGCCGTTCAGCCATGCCTTGAACAGGCCCTGGTTGCCGAACAGGTAGACCAGCGCAATGCCCGGCAACAGCGATGGTGCAAACAGCGGCAGCATGGCCAGCGTGCGCATCGTGCCGCGCAACGGCATGCGCGTGCGCTGCACGGCATAGGCCAGGGCAAAGGCCAGCGGCACGACAATCGCGGCCACCGCGCCGGACACCGCCAGCGTGCGGCCCACCATGTCGAGAAAGTTCGGACCCTGCACCACGTGCATGACCAGCGCGAGGCCGTGCTCGTCGGTGCTGCGCGCGCTGGGGACCACGCCGGTGGCCTGCAGCAGCATCATGGCCGTCGGGGCCAGCAGGCCGATGGCCAGCAACAGCAGCCAGCCGAGCTTCATGCCGGTCAGCACGGGCACATCGGTGCGCCAGTACGGCGTGCGCGCGATGCGGGCGGGTTCGGATCGGGTGGCCGTGACCACGTTGGTCTCGGGCGGGAGCATCGACATGGCCACCTCAGGCACGGTCGTGCGGATAGAGGCGCAGGCCATCGCGCTCCAGCGCGATCCACAACTTGCTGTCGCCCACCCCCGGGCGCAGCGCGCCCGATGCCACTTCGGCCACCAGCGATGCGTCGCCCAGGCCGTCGATGGCGAGCGTCACGCGGGTGCGACTGCCCAGATAGATCTGGTCGACCACGCGGGCGAGATGGCGGTTGGGGGCGTCGTCGCGCGGGTGCAGCGTGACAGCTTCGGGGCGGCAGAACAGGCGGCCCTTGGCAGCGGCACCGTCGGCAAATGCCGGATCAAGCAGCAGCGGCTGGCCGGCCAGCGTGGGTGTACCGTCTTCCGCGCACTCCAGCGGCAGCCAGTTGGCCTGTCCGACAAATCCGGCGACGAAGCCGGTGGCCGGGCGTGAATAGATGTCTGCCGGCGAGCCCGTCTGCTCGATGCGGCCGTTGGACATGACGGCGATGCGATCGGCCATCGCCATGGCCTCGTCCTGATCGTGCGTGACCATCAACGTGGTCACGTTCAGCTTGCGCTGCAGGCGGCGCAGCTCGATGCGCAGATGCTCGCGCACCTGGGCGTCCAGCGCCGACATCGGCTCATCCAGCAGCAACAGCGACGGCGCGGGCGCCAGCGCGCGAGCCAGTGCCACGCGCTGCTGCTGTCCGCCCGAGAGCTGCGATGGGTACTTTGCCTCGCTGCCGGCCAGGCCGACCAGCGCCAGCATCTCCGACACCCGCTCCTGCATGCGCGCCCGGTTGCTGTTGCCGGTGTCGAGCCCGTAGGCGACGTTCTGCGCAACCGTCAGGTTGGGAAACAGCGCGTATGACTGGAAGACGATGCCGTAGTCCCGCTCACGCGGTGCCAGGTTCGAGATATCGCGGCCGCCGGCAATGATCTGGCCGGCGTCCTGCGCTTCCAACCCGGCGATGATGCGCAGCAGCGTTGTCTTGCCGCAGCCCGAGGGGCCCAGCAGGCAGACGAACTCGCCTTGCGCCACGTCCAGCGACACGCCATCAAGCGCGGTGAATGTGGCAGGCCCGGTGCCAAAGCGGCGCGCAACGTGCCGCACAGACAGAAACGGCGCGGCATGGCCCTGGGCGGGCTGGGAAGCAGGTTGAGGCATCGGCGCGGGTAGTAGCGAAAACGGTCGCCACTGTAGCCAGCCGACATGTACCCCATGTGGCAGTTACCCCAAAAACGCCAATGTGCGCATTTCCGGATTTTGGTTGGGCCGATTCATGGAACCGGACGCACTTCCGCCAGAAACGCCGCAATGAGCCGCGCGTCGCGCCGGTCCTGCAGGCAGTAAAGGTATTCGCTCAGCTCCGGCACCCCGCCCTCAATGCCTTCGAACGGCAGCACGCGCAGGTCGGCGTGGCTCGGCACCTCCTGGCGGGCGATCACGCTCACGCCCAGGTTGCGCGTGATGGCCTCGCGGATGGATTCACGGCTGCCGATCTCCACCGTGGAGGCCGGCGTCACGCCTGCCTGCGCCATCATGGTTTCGGTCATCGCGCGCGTGGTCGATCCCACCTCGCGCACCAGCAGCCGGCATTGCGAGAGCGCCGCCACGGGCACGGTCGTCTGTGCGGCCAGGGGGTGGTTGCGATGCACCACCAGCACGAGCGGATCGCGCGCCAGCTCGATGCGCAGAAAGCGCGCGTCGTCCACCCGCTGCGACGACGAGGCCACGTCCACCCGGTATTCCTGCAGCGCTTCAAGCATCTGCACCGAGTTGCCGGCTTCGATGCTGACGTCGATGCCGGGGTGGCTCTTGCAGAAGCGGTCGACGATGTCGAGCACGTAGTACGGCGCCGTGGCCCCGATGCGCAGGTGGCCGGCCCCCACGTCGCCGGAGTTGCGCAGGAAGAAATCGATCTCGGTCTCCTGACGGACAAGCTGGTCGACCAGCGGCATCAGCCGCACGCCCGCATCCGACAGCGCCAGTCGGCGCCCGCCCCGGTAGAACAGCTCCACACCGTAGGCCTCTTCCAGCGCGCGGATCTGCGATGTCACGGTCGGCTGCGACAGGCCGAGCTGCTTGGCGGCCAGCGTGATGCTGCCCAGGCGGGCCACCATGAAGAACGATTTGAGCTGCGCAACGAGCATCGGTGTGACGGTTTCAGCGCCCGGGGCGGCACTGTGGATGGAGGGGCGGCCCATTCTAGCGGACCGGTCGGCCGGCAAAGTGGCGTCCGCCTCCCTCGTCCGTTTTCGGTTTCTACACCCCGTGGCTACAACTTTTTGCACCTTTCGGCGAGGGCGGGCACGGCCTTACCCCACATCGGGGGGAATTGGGGCCTGTGAGCCCGTTATTTCCACGGATCGAATCCGCCACATCGCCGGGAGAATCCGTCCGCGCGCTGCGGTCACGAGCCGACCGCGCGCAGGCATTCGGATTGGCGGATTTGGAGAGATGTGGATGGAACGCAGCAGCAAACACGTACCCGGCACGAAGCATTGGACCACCACGATGCTGGTGGCAGCAGCATGCACTCTGGCCGCATGCGGTGGCGGCGGTGGCAGTAGCGGCAGCAGCTCGGGGGCCACGCCGGCCGCCACGCAAGGCACGTCTACCAACATCACCCTGGCATCCGCATGCAGCGGTGCAAACTGCGGCGCGCTTGGCAACACCTATGCGGGCTCCGGTGTGGGTGTGTGGCAAGCCACCAATTCGGGCGGCACTGCCGGCTCGATTCCCGTATCGATCGCGGGGCTCACGGGCCAGAGCGTGACGCTCATCTACACCAACCAGGGCGCAGCGGCGCAGCCGATGCCGTCCATCTCGCTCTCGGGCTTGGGCGTGCAGAGCACGACCGGCGCGGCAGCCTCGAAACCCGCAGCCGACGTGGCCGGCAATGATGCCAACGCCGCGTTCGACCGCCAGCTCTCCGACTTCAACGCCCACGCGCTGGACGGCTATGCCAGCGGCGCCCTTCCGGGCACCGGCGCGCTGAAGACGCAGAGCGCGTCCAACGATACGGTGTTGCGCCCGCAGTCGGTGCCGAATGTCGGCGCGCAGCGCACGTGGAACCACCAGCAGCCGGACGGCACGGCCGTCGTCATTTCGGCCACGCTGCACCAACAAGGCACGGCACCCGATGGCCGCATCGTCAACCTCTGGGTGCAGGATTCGGAGTACGGCAGCAGCAAGATCTCCGACGGCATCATCAATACGCTCACGACCAAGTTCGCGTCGGGCAGCCAGTCGGTCTATGCACTGGCCACCTCGCTGGTCGGCCAGCCGTGGGGCAGCTACTCCAGCTCTGCCAGCCTGATCGACCCGAACCAGGCGCTCGACATTGTCGTGCTCAACATCCAGCCCGATGGCCAGCCTTATGGCCGCGTGGGCTACTTCTGGGCGCGCAACAACTTCACCACCAGCGCGCAGCCGCTGTCGAACCAGTCGCTGTCGCTGTATGTGGATTCGGAAACCATCTACATGGGCGGCACCGACGGGCTGAACACGGCCATCTCCACGCTGGGCCACGAGTTCACGCACATGGCCAACTTCTACCAGCGCGGCGTGCTGCACGGCTCGCAAACCATGTACAGCACGTGGCTGGAGGAAATGACGGCGATGACGATGGAAGACGTGCTCTCCAGCCAGATCGACTCGAGCTTCAACAACGTGCGCGACAGCCGCTTCCCAGCCTGGCTGCAGAGCGCGTACGACTGCTCGCTGACGGCGTTCGATCCGTCGCTGTCTTCGTCGTGCCCGGGATATCCGATCTCGGGCAGCCTGGGCGGCTTCCTGCTGCGCCAGTACGGCATTGCGTATTACACCAACCTGCTGCAGAACTTCTCGTCCACCGACTCGGCCACGCTGCTGAGCAGTGCCATCCAGGCCGGCGGCGGTGCGGGCCTGGGCGATGCGGTGGGCCGCTGGGGTACGGCGGTGGCGCTGCTGCCGGTGCCGGGCAGCCCGTCGGGCTTTGCGTATCCGGCGCGCTCGGACAGCGGCTTCTCGATCCCCGGGCTGAACGGGCCGGACTACAGCGGCCAGCGCACCATGCCGACGTCCGTGCCGGCCATGCTGCAGGGCTTTGGCCAGTTCCCGGTGGCACGCGGGCTGAAGGCAGGCACGTATAGCGAGACGATCACGGTGCCGGCGTATTCGACGGTGTCGATCGTCATCCACTGACGGCATGAGGCTGGGGGGCAGTATTCCCCTCGCCCGCAATCTGCCGGCTCAAGCGCCGCACCGCTGCGGAAATCGGCGCGATGATGGGCACATCGAACTGCCGCGCCAGGCTCACGGCGGCCTGCCCCAGTGGGCCGCCACCGATGATCACCGCTTGCGCGCCATCGTCCAGGCACGCTTGGACCGCATGGCCCAACGCCTGCTCCAGCGCGGCGGAATCGGCGGTCAATGCGCGCGGCTCTCCGGGCGTGAGCCGCACTCCGGTATAAAGCGCGCCCAGCCCTAGCTCCTGCGCCTTGGCATCGATGGCTGCAACAAGGTCCGGCGTGACCGTCGCCACGCCAAACCGGCGCCCGCCTTCCGCCGCTTCAAACATCGAGGCTTCGCAGATGCCGACCACGGGCGTCGGGCCGCTTGCGTCGCGCACCTGCGCAACGCCGGGGTCGCCAAAGGCGCTGACGATTACGCCTGCATGCGGCCCGCGCGCGTTGCGCCACGTTGCCTCCACCTCGCCCGCTGCGGCGGCAAGCTCGGCTTCGTTCACGATCATAGACGGCCCGTTCGCGGCGGTGGCACCCACCACCGTATAGCCGGCTGGCGCATTGTCCTGCGCGATGAGCACCATCATGTCGGTGGTGGCCTGGGACGAGTTCGGGTTGATCAGCAGAATGTTGGGCATACGAATGCGATGTCGGGAAAGCAGGGTCAAGGCGTGCCGGGCTTGGCATCGGCCGCTACGGGCGGTGCCTCTTCCGAGGGCAGCGGTACGGCATCGGGCGATTGGCCGTAGGTTTCCGGCACGCTCTGCACGCTCACGATGAACAGCACATACATCGCCGCCACTAGGCCGAACACGCCCGAGATGCCCCAGTGCTCGAGCAGGCGCCCTGCCACCAGCGGCATGAATGCGCCGCCCACCGTGCCGGTGGCGAGAATGAACGCCGTGCCAAACGCCCGCACGCGGGTGGGATACTGCTCCGGCGCAAAGATCCAGATGGTGGTATTGAGCAGCAGCACGAAGAACTGGAAGACCGCGCCCGCAGCCAGGATCGTCACGATGCTCTTGGCGGCGAAGCCGATGACCAGCGCCATGACGCATGCGCAGATCGCCCCGGCCGTCAGCACGCGCTTGCGCGGAAAGCTGAAGCCCAGCAGCGACGCGGTAATCGCACCGAGCAGGCTGCCGCCCTGCATGATCATGGTGAACATCAGGCTCTTCGACACCGTATAGCCCAGCGTGACGAGGATGGTCGGCATGAGCGTAAGCACGGAGATCTGCGCGCCGTACGCCATCCAGATCGTGATGCTCAGCGGAATGGTGCGTCGCGCCAGTGCGCCACGGAAGATATCAGTACTGCGTACCCGCACCTTGGCGGCGATCGTAGCCGCGCGGCCGTCGTCGGCAAGAAACGTATGCGCCGGCACATCCTTGGCCGTGAGCCTGCCGGATGCAAGGCGCGACAGCACGGCATTGGCCTCTTTGATGCGGCCCTGCGCCACCAGGAAACGCGGCGTCTCGGGAATGAAGCGGCGGTAGAACGCGCCCAGCAACGCGGGCACCATCAGCGCAACAAACAGCCAGCGCCACGCGTTATCGCCCGGGAACAGCGTGAAGATCAGCAGCCCGAACGCGGGCGCCAGAAAGTTGCCGAGCCCGCCCGCTCCCACGTTGACGAGCCCCACCGCCGTGCCGCGAAACTTGGCCGAGCAGAACTCCGCCAGCATGGTGACGGCAATCGCAATCTCCCCGCCCAGCCCCAGGCCGACCACCGCGCGACCAACGGCCATCATGCCGAGTCCTGATGCGCTGGCGCAGATGCCCGCACCCAGCGTAAATAGCAGCAGATCGACCGAGAGCATCACGCGGCGCCCGTAGCGGTCGGCAATGGCTCCCGAACCGATGCGGCCAAGCGCCGCAAACACAAACGTGATGGTGTTGAGCAGGCCAATGTCAGTGGGCGTCAAACCCCACTGCTCTTTCAGCAGGGGCCCGACAATGCCGACCGCATTCTGCTCGAACGCATCGAACAGGCACCCGATGAGAATCAGCCAGATGATCGTGTGATGCGCCCGGGTGACGCCGATCTGCTCCAGCGCGCCGTCCAGCTCGGCAACGCGCGGGGAATCGGGTCCGGATGACAGCGTGGGGCCGGCCATGTGCACTCCTGCATCAAAACGGTGAAAAACGATTTCAACGATCTGATACCAGGATTTCACTTAGCCGCATCACATGAAATACGTATTTCACCCTAGACGGCGGCTTGAATGCGGTCTTTCAGCATCCACATGTGCTTGGAAAGCCTCCGGGTAGAGGCGTCAGAGCTCGTCGAGTGCCTCGTGGGCCAGTTCGATGGCCGCAAGACGCTTGCGCCCCGCCGACCCGCAGGCTTCGATGACCTGTGTGGCGATGACGTTGCACAGCGCCAGCACGCTGGCGTGGTCGTCCAGCTTGCCGGGCCCACGGCAGTCACATTGCAGTGACCATGTGGCGTCGGCGCAGTCTGGCGAGCTGCGGTCGCTGATGAAGAGCAGCCTGGCGTGCGCGCGGGTGGCACCCTGAATCACGGCACGCATCTGCGGCGTCTGCCGGCGCGTGCCGAACACGATCACGCAGTCGTTGCGGCCCAGGCTGGCGATGTGTTCGCCAAGCGTTTCGCCCGCGCCCGGGATGGCCGTCACGTTCGGTACGACCTGGATGAGCTGCCAGCGCAGATAGACGGCAAAGCCATGGCTGGAACGGCTACCGAAAATGAGGACGTGGTCTGCGCCTGCAATGGCCTTGGCAATCTCGGCCAGTTCGGAACCGTTCAAGCGGCCAAAGGTGGCCGCCAGGTTGGCCTGCGCCTGCTGGAAGTGCGCGGCGACCGGGTCGACCACGCGTTCATTGCCGGCGGCCTGGAACAGCGGCGAACCGCTCGCACGCTCTTCGCGCACGTGGCGCCGCGCCGCTTCGTAGTTCGCATAACCGAGCCGGCGAATAAAGCGGCTGACCGTGGCTGGCGACACACCGGCCAAGTTGGCGAGCTCGTTCCCCGTATAGCTGGCGAGTTCGCCCGGAAATTCGAGCAGAAAATCGGCGAGCTGACGCTCCGTGGCCGGCAGCGATTCCAACTGGCCGCGAACGCGATGGACGAAGGATTCGGATGAAATCGGCATGCCGCATTCTAGCCAGATGTGAAACCGGTGTTGCACACGGCGTAGCCGCCGCGCCCGTACCCCGCTGCGAAAGCAAAGTGCCATCCCGGTTCCGTGACTCACGCTGAATCATGCAAAATGCCCGGCATCTGGGACGTGGAGGCTACCCCGTGGGGATCAACTTTGACCTGGCGGATCTGCAGGCATTTCGTGCCGTGGTGGAATTGGGAAATTTCCGCAAGGCGGCCGAGGCCGTCAGCATTTCCCAGCCCGCATTGAGTCGTCGGATCGACAAACTTGAAAGCGCGCTGGGCGTGGCGCTGTTCGAGCGCACGACGCGCAGCGTCTCGCTCACCACCGTCGGCCGCGTATTCGCCCGCAGTGCTGAACAACTGCTCGACGATCTCGACGTGGCGCTCTTGGGTATCCGCGATGTTTCATCGAGCCGCCTCGGCCATGTGACCATCGCTTGCGTGCCCTCGGTGGCCTACTACTTTCTACCCAACCTCATTGCGACCTATCACAACCGCTTTCCCCGCATCCGGGTGAAGCTGCTGGATGCCAGCGCGAACGAGGTGCTGGGTGCGGTCATCAGCGGCGAGGCGGACTTTGGCGTGAGCTTCATGGGCAGCCAGGAACCCGAGATCGAATTCAAGATGCTGCTGCAGGAACGCTTCGTGGCCGCCTGCCGACGTGATCATCCCCTTGCAGGCAAAAAGCGTGTGACGTGGAATGAGCTTTACCAGCACGACTATGTGTCGGTGGACAAGACTTCCGGTAACCGGCTGTTGCTCGACCAAGCGCTGTCGACCGTCGCACCGCGTGCTCCCAGCGTGTGCGAGACGCGGCACGTGACGACCATGCTTGGGCTGGTGGAGGCTGGGCTCGGCGTTGCCGCGGTGCCTTCGATGGCCATGCCTGGTCGAGACCATCCCATCCTCACGAGCGTGCCGCTCGTCGAGCCAGTGGTGAAACGCCGCGTGGGCATCGTGAGACGGCGCGGGCGCCCGCTCACGCCCGCTGCAGACGCGTTTCACCAGATGATCCTGGAAGCGAAGCGCGGCGGTGCCACGCGCAGCGACGACTAGCCTAGACGCGCTGCATGCTTAGGCCATAGGCCCCTGCCTCAATGCCCAGGTACGGAATCGAGCCCGGTCGACTTCACCTCGGCTTGTACCGACGGGGATGCGAGATAGTCGAGCAGCGCCTTGGCTTCCTTCGGATGCTGTGCACCGACAGGGATGCCCGCGGCGAAGCGCGTCACCGACTGCAGCGACTCGGGAATCTTCCCGACAAAGACTGCGCCCTGCACAGGCAGCAGCTCACTCACCTGCTGGAAGCCGATTTCGTACTCACCGTTTGCCACCACCGACGCGACCGGGATCCGCGGGATCATCTTCGCCTTCGGCTTGACCTGCTCCTCAATGCCGAGCTTCTTGAACAGCTCGCGCTCGACATAGACACCGCTTGCGCTATCCGAGTAGGCGATCGACTTCGCATGCAGCAGCACTTGCTTGAGGCCCTCTGCCGAGCTGATGTCGGGCTTCGCCGCGCCTTCACGCACGACCATGCCGATGCGTGAATCCGCGAGTTCCACCCGCGAATCCGGGATCACCTTGCCCTGTTTGATGAGATCGTCGAGCGCGTAGCCCACCATGATGACGGCGTCGGCCGGTTCACCGCGCGCGAGCCGGTTCGGAATGGCTTCGGGCGACTTGCCCATCGAGGGCCCAAGCGCTGTGTCCAGTGTGTTGCCGGTCTGCGATGCAAACTGGGGCCCCAGCAGCTTGTAGGCCGCGGTAAAGCCGCCCGAGCTCATGACATGTAGTTCGGCGGCCTGGACGTTGGCCGCCACTGCGAAGGTCGCAACAAGGGCAACCGCGCCCAGTTTCAGAAACCAGTTCTTCAAGGTCATGATTTTGCGGGGTCGTATGTATCTGTAGTCGAGAGCCGGAAACAAATTGCGCTTCAGTGCGCCGGCACCAGCGCTACCGGGCGGCGCCGGTAGAGCGCGAAGGTCGCGGCAAGTGCGCACAGCGCGGCGAAGCTCATCCAATAGCCAGGTGCGGCCTTGTCGCCGGTCATGTGGATGGCCGCCGTCGATAGTGCCGGAGTAAAGCCGCCAAAAACCGCCGTCGCCAGGCTATACGCAAGCGAGAAACCTGCAACGCGCACCTGCACCGGCATCACCTCCGTGAGCGCCACAACCATTGCGCCGTTATACACGCCATACAGGAACGAGAGCCACAGCAGGACGGCCAGCATGTTCTGGAACGATGGCGCGTGAGCGAGCAGCGAGAGCGCCGGATAAGCCGTTGCAACGGTCAGCACGGTCATGCCGACGAGGAGCGGCCGGCGCCCGATCTTGTCGGACAGCGCACCGCCGATCGGCAGCCACACGAAGTTGGACACGCCCACGCACAGCGTCACGAGCAGGCTGTCGGCGGTGCTCAGGTGCAGGACCGTCTTGCCGAAGGTCGGCGCATAGACCGTGATGAGATAGAAGCTCGTGGTCGTCATTGCCACCAGCATCATGCCAGCGACCACCACGCCCCAGTTCTGGGCCAGCGTGGTGAAGACCTCCTTCATGCCCGGGCGATGCCGGCGCGCCTTGAACTCCTGCGTTTCCTCGAGATTGCGGCGCAGCACGAAGATGAACGGCACGATCATGCAGCCGACGAAGAACGGTACACGCCATCCCCACGCGGCGATGGCCGGTGTGCTCAGCCACTGGTTGAGCACGAAACCGAGACCGGCCGCCACGACGATCGCGACCTGCTGGCTGGCGGACTGCCAGCTCGTGAAAAAGCCCTTGCGGCCGGGCGTGGCCATCTCGGCGAGGTACACCGACACACCGCCCAACTCCGCACCCGCCGAGAAACCCTGCAGCAGACGGCCCAGCAGCACCAGCGCGGGTGCCAGCAGCCCGATCGTGGCGTAGCCCGGGACAAACGCGATCAGGATAGTGCCGCTTGCCATGATGGAGAGCGTGACGATAAGGCCCTTGCGGCGACCAACGTCGTCAATATAGGCACCCAGCACCACCGCGCCCAAGGGCCGCATCAGAAAGCCCGCGCCAAACACCGCGAACGTCATCATCAACGAAGCGAACTCGCTATCTGCAGGAAAGAAGACGTTGGCGATCTGCGTGGCGTAGAAGCCAAAGAGGAAGAAATCGAACTGCTCGAGGAAATTTCCGGCTGTGACGCGAAAAACCGCGGCGGCCTTTGATTGCCCGGTCGAAAGGCTGGACTGGGGGTGCATCAAGTGTCTCCTGGAATGCCAAAGAAAACGCCGTGGTTCGGTCGCTTGTCGTTTTGGCAATGGTCTCCCGGAGACCGGAAAAACGGAAAGTGCAATTTTCTGAAGAATTGATGCGTTTGGTTTATCAATCCGTTTCCACTCGAACCTTCCGATCCGGTCATTTGGCCTCACAGGTGAACAGAGCGCCGCATGACGGTGAGCCCGTTTGGGACCGTGGTTTGTCCTAGCGATGTCGTTGGTAGGCCTCTTGAAATTTCCACTTGCTGCCCTATTTTAGGTTTCGTCAATGCAGTCGCGGTTCTCGCGCTGCGTGTTTCGATTTGTTTGTCAGTGGGCTTGCCGCGGGCGAATGAACTGGAGCGCGTAGTTCGGTTCAGTCTCCGTGCGGGCCCCTTCAGGAGCCAGCCATGAGCGATCTGTTTTTTGGCACCGATCTGCTGGGCGAATTCGACCGCCTGCACCGGCAGATGGCCAGCCTCTTTGCGGGCGTGCCCGCAAGCCTGCGCGCAACGCGCATCGGCACCTTCCCTCCCGTCAACATCGGCAGCACCGACGATTCCGTCGAGATCGTCGCATTTGCTCCGGGGCTCGACCCCGCGCAGATCGATGTCTCGATCGACAAAGGGCTGCTGACCATCAGTAGCGAGCGCAAGCGCCCCGACTTCGAACTGACCGACGATACACGCGTGTATGCCGACGAGCGGTTCGTGGGCGCATTCCGTCGCGTGATTGAACTGCCACAGGACGTCGACCCCGAGAAAGTCAGCGCGCGTTATACCAACGGCTGCCTGACCATCAGTGTCGGCAAGTCTGAGGCGTCCAAGCCTCGCCAGATCACTGTGCAAGGGTGAGCCCGACCTTGCCCGCCAACGATGGAGGACATCATGAACGAGACCACCCAATTGGCCACACCGGCTCCCGCCGGCAATGCCGCTGTTGCGAAGCCGCAAACGGAACAGGCCACGGCCCGCCAGACCCACCTGGCGCCACCAGTCGACATCTTTGAGAACCGCCAGGCGATCACGCTGTTCGCCGATCTGCCAGGCGTGCCGCGCGAGAAGCTGGACGTACGGGTGCAGGACGGCACGCTCACGGTCGATGCGGAACTGATGGTGCCCACACCGACTGGCTTGCGCCTGCAGCATGGCGAAGTCAGGCATCCGCATTTCTCGCGCACCTTCGTGCTCAGCCCCGACTTTGACGCATCTCGCATCGATGCTCAGCTGCGCGACGGAGTGCTCAAACTGACGATTCCGCGTCGCGAGGAAGCCAAGCCACGGCGTATCGAGGTACACGCCGACTGAGCGGAAGACCGGCCATTGTTTTGCTTCAGAAGCGGGTGCGCTCGCGCGCCCGCATTTGGCACCGTGCCCCCTGGTTACGGTTGTTTGTCACTGGGAGACAAAGATGCTGAGTGCACACGAATTTGCCACGTTGATGTTGGTCAGTGAATCACCTGACCAGGTCGACATGAATCGCGCTGAATTGGATACGTTGCTGGAGCGGCAACTGGTCATGCTGGAGCGTTCCGCAGAAAGGGTATCGTCGCCGCGCGCAGTTGACCGACGCCGGGCGCTCGCTACTGCAGAGCTTGAACGCTATTGACCGAAGCGCTCGAAAAGAGCTCAAGCCGGCATAGGCACCACGTGCGAGGCAACGGCCAGCTTGTTCCGGTGAATGACCGCTTCGCCATCGATGGGAAGCGTGCAAGCAAAGCGCCCGGTGGGTGGCCCTCGCCATCTTGAATCAGCTGGGCATCATCGCTTCTCTTGCCAGACAGCCACACCGTTTTCTGAGGCGGCGGTCCTGACATCGATATCGATACGCGTCAGATCCTCCCCCACCACGAGCGGCCCCGAATAGGCTCCACGCACTCTGCTGACGATCTGGTCAACGGTGCTGCCTCCATTGAGGCCAATGTGGCTGAACACCGCCAGCTTCGGCTTTGCCATTGCAAACACGCGCGCGGCGTCTTCTGGCGAAGACAGGTGATGATAGATCGCCTCGTAGGCGGGGTTCGACGCCAACAGCGCGTCAGGGACCAACGTCACACAATGCACGAGCACGTCGGCATTGCGCGCCTGCTCCACAACGGCTGGGCTCAAGCGCGTATCACCCGACAGAACAATCACGTGACCCCGATATTCGATGCGGTAGCCGTAGGACGGCTTGATCTTGTCGCCATGGTCGTTTTCGAAAGCGATGACACGTACGCCGCCCTTTTCATACACGACGCCCGGTGCAACGTCGTGAGCGTCGATGGTCACGCCATCCAGGGCGCTGCCTTCGTCCTGCAGACGGGTAGCGATATCCGCAGCGAACGCCTGGCGAAGCCCGTCGGCAAGCGCGCGCGTTCCGGCAGGGCCATAAAGAGCCATGGGGCGATTGCGCTGCCCATACGGCGGACGAAGCCAACCGGTCAGCCACAAATCCGGCAGCCCAACCAAATGGTCGGAGTGGAAATGGGTGAGGAAATGCGCGTCGATACTGCCGAGCGGGATGTGCAATTGCCAGAGGCGGACCGCCACATCGCGGCCAAAGTCGAAAATCAGCCTCTGGCCGCCGGCCTCCACCAGCGTGCTGTAGCCGGCGCGCTCAGGAGACGGCACCGGCGTACCCGTGCCCAGCAGAGTCACACGAAAGCGGTCTGCGGCCTGCGCTGTATCTGCAGGTGCGGCGCGCATCGTGGATGCAGGCGCGGAGCCCGCCTCGTTGCCCGCAGCCCAGGACGAGCATGCCGCAGCCATGACAACAGCAGCTGCAATCGCCTTCTGCATACGTGAGCGGTTCATTGTTTCACCTCATTCAGAAAACGTGCTTGACGCCCAGCATCAGGCCCGCTTGGTTGATACCGGGCGCGGGATTTCCTCCGGAAAAACCTCCGCTGACAGAGAGCGCAGACTGGCCGGCGTTATCGATGTACCCCGCAGTTGCATAGACCGACGTGCGCTTGGAGAAGGCGTACATACCGCGCACCGCACCAAGCCACGCACGATTCGGGTTATGCCTGAACTTCAAGTAGTAAACCTCGCCCGCGAGAACGAGCTTTGGCGTGACGTCATAGGCGACGCCAGCAAACCAGAGATCGCTGCGTGGTGTGGCACTCCCTTCGTTGTTGCGACGAAGCAGCCCCATGCCGAGCTTGGCGCGCGGTAGCAGCATGTAGCCGCCCAGCGCAAGGCGATCATCCTTCAGACTGCTGCGGGTCAACCCACCGAACGCTCCTGGGGCGCCGCGCAGCGAATCGTATGCCGCGCTCAGGCCCCACCTGGTCGTCTCATACATCAGCATGGCCGACCATTCCCTGCATGCGCGCTGATCCGCCGGGTTCTCTCCCGGGCAGTTGGTACCGGCGGGTGCCGGTCCGGCGTTGGCACTGTCACGCCCAAGGCTGTAGGTCGCCCCCACGGTCAGCCCCCCGAAGGTCCCTTTGTAGGAAACGGCGTTATCGGCACGTGCATTGGGCAGGTAGGCATCGAGTGAGCCGATACCGTAAATGTTCGACGTGAGCACGTCGGTATCGAGCCGCGCCCAGAAAAGCATCGTGTCTTGTCGGCCTAGAGCGATCTGGCCGAAAGTCCCGCGCAAGCCGACCCAAGCCCTGCGACCAAACAGACGGCCGCCTTGGTTGGACACACCGGTGTCCGGTGCGAATCCGGATTCCAGCGCGAACACGCTTTTGAGGCCCCCGCCAAGATCTTCCGAGCCGCGTATCCCCCAGCGCGATGGCACGGTCGCCGCAAAAGACGGCTGCCGGACGAGGCTGGCTCCGCTCGATCCGACGTGGTTGATGTACTCGATCCCCGTATCGATCAGCCCGTACATCGTGACTGACTGCGCCGCTGTCATCCCTGGCGCCGCGGCGCAAAGTCCGACCGCACACCCAAAGCCAAAGCCCCTCATCCACCGACTGGTGCTTCTCATCCCACAATCCTCCTTCTGTTCATTTTTGAACTATTAAATATTTTATGAACGAACGGATCGTACAGCAGCCATACGCAAAATCGAACTCAGGAGAAACGCGTACCTCTCTTGAATCACATGTTGCAACCGTCCCAGGGAAAGCCCTGAGCGCCATGGACCGGGTTTCCTTTTATCATGATCTTAATTTTATGAACGTAACGTTCATTTTTGAACTTATGCAACCGATCGAGCTGGTCCCTCCATGTCTAATCCTTCCCTCAGCAACATGACTTCACTGAAAATCGGCATCAATGGCGCCGGCATTGGCGGCCTGGCCGCAGCGATCGCCTTACGCAAACTCGGTCTCGACGCTACCGTGTACGAACAGGCATCCCGCTTCGCCCGCGTCGGAGCGGACATCAACCTCACACCGAACGCTGTACGGGCACTCGATGGACTTGGGGTGGGCGACGCCTTGCGCGAAACAGCGGCAAGGCCGACCCACCGCATCAGTCGGACGTGGGACACCGGGGAAGAAACATCGCGCCTGCCCATGTCAGATGACGCGGAGCTCCGCTATGGGGCTCCGCAGTTGACGATGCATCGCGCAGACTTGATGCGCGGGCTTGAGGACGCGCTACCGCAGGACTTCGTCAAGCTGGGGCGCAAGGTCGTGGCCGTTTCGCAGGAGTCCAGCGGGATCACCGTACGGTTTGCGGATGACAGCGAGGAAAAGGTCGACGTCTTGATTGGCGCCGACGGCATCCACTCGGTGGTGCGCACAGCCTTGTTTGGTCAGGAGAGCCCGGTCTTCACCGGCGTCATCGCCTATCGCGCCGTGGTGCCTGCCGAACGCCTTGCCGGTGTGCCCAACCTCGACGCGTTCACCAAGTGGTGGGGGCCGGACACGCAGACCCAGATCGTCACCTTCCCACTCAACCGTGGACGCGACATCTTTGTGTTTGCCACCGTAGCCCAGGACGCCTGGCGCCACGAGTCATGGACCACACCCGGGCGCGTGGAAGACCTGCGCAACGCCTACGCTGGTTTTCATGCGGAAGCACGTGCCCTGCTCGATGCCTGCGATGACGTGCTCGTCTCTGCCCTGTACGTGCGAGACCCGCTGCCGGCGTGGTCAAGTGGTCGCGCCACCTTGCTGGGCGACGCATGCCATCCCATGATGCCCTTCATGGCCCAAGGCGCCGGCATGGCAATCGAGGACGGCGTGGTACTGGCGCGCTGCTTGGCCGCCGCCGCTCCTGCGGGCGTAGCGGCCGTGCCAGAAGCCCTGACACGCTATCAAGCTGCGCGCCACACGCGTACAAGCCGCATCCAAATCGGCTCTCGCAGCAATGCCTGGCTTAAGGAAGGCGGCAATGCCGACTGGGTGTACGATTACGACGCTTGGAATGTCGCCCTTGATTGATCGGGACGTCGCGCATTCTGCTCACGGCCGCACTTCAGCGGCCGTTCGCCTTATTTGCCCGTGCCATGCGTAAAGCCGACCTGCAAGATACCGATAACGCCGAAGGCGACGACGCCAAGGCTCAGCAACTGGTCTCACCCGTCATTCGTGGCCTCAGATTGCTGCGTTACATGGCTGAAGGCGGATCCACAGCCAACTTGAGCGAGGTGGGCCGCCGTATCGATGTGAATCGCATCACGGTGATGCGGCTGCTGGCAACGCTCGAGCACGAAGGCATGCTCGAGCGGTTACCCCAGGGAGGGCATCAGATCGGCTTCGAGTTTCTCAAGCTGGCTTCGACCGTGCTGGCGGCAAACGATCTGACTTCGTTTGCGCGCCGGATCCTGACACGCCTGAGCGAGTCGCTACAGCTGTCGGCTTACCTGGTCGTTCGCGACGGGGGGCATGCCCTCTATCTGCTGCGTGAGATGCCCAAAACGGCACTGGTCAGCAATATCCAGGTCGGCAGTCGCATTGCCGCTCACCTCACGACTCCAGGGCGCGTACTCATTGCCGACCTGCCCCCCGACACGCTGCGCGATCTGCTCGGCAACGACCCACTGCCCACGGCAACCGGTCAGAGTCCTGGCACACATGCTCGCTTGGCACAGATCCTGGCAGCCGACCGGGAACGAGGCTGCGCATGGAGTTTTTCTGCGTTTGAGCCGGGCATCGACTCCTGCGCAGCACCAGTCCATGACAGAAGCCCAATCGCCATTGCCGCCATCAGCGTCGCCGGCCCGCATCAGCGCTTTGAACTTGACCCCACGCTGCATGAGCGCGTGGAACGTGAGGTCAAAGTGGCCGCGCATGACCTGTCGATCCTGCTGGGCAATCGCCAGGACGGGTTACAGGGCTGAGTCAGACCTGCGTGTCCAAAACAGGCCCGTTGTGCCCAACCTGCGCCGGCACACAACGTCCAATCGGTACTAGCGCAGGTGTTGAACCATCCAAGTTCTCTGCCGCGAAGGCAAATCTAGGCGGTCAACTCGCGCAGCGCTTCGAGCAGCTTGACTGCAGGGCTGGGAAGAATGCCGTGGCGGCGACGGAACGCGGTGAGCGTGCGGCGCGCCACCAGGCCGGGAATCGGCAGCGGCTCGATCACGCCGGCGCGGCGTTCCGCATCGATCATCGGTTCGGCCATCCAGCTCAGGAAGCCGGAGCGCGCCACCAGGCTTTTGAGTGCCGTCACCGAGCGCGTTTCCACCACGATGTTCGGCAAGCCAAGCCCGGCTGCTTCGAATACCCCTCGCATGTGTTCGTACGGCCCGGTGCCGCGCGGCGGAATGGCCCAAGACGCATCCAGCGTATCGATCAGCGTCAACGCAGAGCGCTTGCGTAGCGGATGCCAGGGCGATGCCACGATGAAGCTGGCGTCCTCCCAGCGGCAATCGGTGATGGAGATGATCTCGTCCGTATCCGGCATCGCAATGGAAAGCGCCAGGTCGATTTCATGCTTGACGAGACCTTCAGCCAGCCGGTCCCACACGCCTTCCAGGATCTCCACGCGCAGGTTCGGCCAGCGCGCGACCACCGTACCGACGGCCAGCGGCAGCACATAGCTTGCAATACTGCCGACTGCGCCCACGCGAATGGTGCCCTTGGCGAGCCCACGCATGGCGTCGATCTCTTCACGCGCGTAATCGGCCTCGCGCTGCAGCAATGAAGCATGGGGCAGCAGTGCCTGACCGATGGCGGTGAGCTGCATCCCTTTGGAGTGCCGCTCGAACAGCGGCGCGCCCACTTCGTCTTCCAGGCGCTTGATGATCCGGCTGAGCGCTGGCTGGGTGACGTGCAGGACTTCCGCCGCACGCCCGAGGCTGCCGGCGGAAACGATGGTGGTAAAGGCGCGCAATTGGCGCAGATCGAAGGCCATGCCAAAAGGTAATGACTTTGGCGCAATAATTCAATATCGCGTTAATCACGACGAATTCCATACTGGCAGCCTGTTTCAAGGAGACTGCCTGTATGACTCGCACCTCGCTCGCGCTGACAACCGTGCGCGACGCTACTATCGAGCTGCTGCGCCGGCTCGGCATGACCCACGTGTTTGGCAATCCCGGCTCGACCGAGCTGCCGATGTTTCGCGATTTTCCCGAGGATTTCCGCTACATCCTGGGCTTACAGGAAGCCGTGGTGGTCGGCATGGCGGACGGTTTCGCGCAAGCAACGGGCAATGCGGCGCTGGTGAATCTGCACTCGGCGGCCGGTGTCGGCAATGCCATGGGCAACATCTTCACGGCCTTCAAGAACCGCACGCCGCTCGTCATTACCGCCGGGCAGCAGGCGCGATCCATCCTGCCGTTTGATCCGTTCCTCGCCTCCAACCAGGCGACGGAGCTGCCCAAGCCGTACGTCAAATGGAGCATCGAGCCCGCGCGCGCGCAGGACGTGCCGCTGGCGCTGGCCCGCGCGTATCACATCGCGATGCAGGAGCCGCGTGGGCCCGTGCTGGTGTCGATTCCCGTGGATGACTGGGACCAGCCGACGGAGCCCGTTGCCCCGCACGAAGTTGCCAGCGAGGTGCGGCCCGATCCGGTCACGCTGGCGCGCATTGGCGACCTGCTGGATGCGGCGCAACGGCCGGCGTTTGTGGTGGGGGCTGCAATTGACCGCGCTGGTGCATGGGATGCCGTGGTGCAACTGGCGGAGGCGCACAACGCGCGCGTGTTCACCGCACCGATGGCCGGGCGCGGCGCGTTTCCCGAAGACCACCGCCTCTTCGCCGGTTTCCTGCCCGCGATGCGTGAAAAGATCGTGAGCTTGCTGCACGGGCACGACGTGGTGTTCGCGCTCGGGGCACCGGCGTTCGCCTATCACGTTGAGGGCCATGGCCCGCACGTGCCCGCAGGAGCAAAGCTGGTGCAATTGATCGACGATCCAGCGACCGCTGCCTGGACGCCGGAGGGTATTTCCGCCGTTGGCAATATCCGCCTGGGCGTACTCGATCTGCTCGCCAGGCCCGCACCGCCAGCCAGGCCACTGCCGCCGCCACGCGTCCAATCGCCGCGTGCCGAACCTGGGTCACCCATGTCGGCAGCCTTTGTTCTGCAGACGCTCGAGGCCGTACGTGGCGCGACAGACATCGTCGTCGAAGAAGCCCCGAGCGCCAGGCCAGTCATGCAGGCCTACCTGCCGATGCGCCGCTCGGGAGGCTTCTACACGATGGACAGCGGCGGCTTGGGATACGGCATGCCCGCTGCGGTGGGTGTCGCTCTGGCCACGCCCGGGACGCGTGTGATCGCCTTGATTGGCGATGGATCGAGCATGTATTCGATCCAGGCGCTGTGGAGCGCAGCGCTCTTCAAGTTGCCCATGACGTTCGTGATCCTGAACAACCGCCGCTACGCCGCCCTGCAAGAGTTCGCATCGGTGTTCGGCTTTGCGCCGACCGACGCTGTGCAGGGCACGGATCTGCACGGCATTGACTTCGTCGGCCTTGCCCGCGCCATGGGCTGCACGGGCGAACGTGTGACCGACCCGCGCCGGCTGGAGGCGACGCTGCGCACCGCGCTGCAGTCCACCGGCCCGACCTTGATTGAAGTGGAGATTGCATGATGACCCGTCAAAACGTTCTGCCGCAGGATGCGGTGCAGACCATCTCGATGCTCATCAACGGTGAGCGCGTGCAAGCTGCGAGTGGCGCGGTTTTCGAGCGGCGCAATCCGCTCGACGGCACCGTTGCTACGCGTGCACCCGCAGCCACGGCGGACGATGCGCGTCGTGCGGTGGATGCCGCCGCAGCAGCATTCCCCGCCTGGGCTGCGATGGGCCCGACCGAGCGCCGCGCGTTGTTGATGCGTGCTGCGCAAGCCCTTGAAGCCAAGGGCGAGGCTTTCGCTGCCGCGATGGCTGCGGAGACCGGTGCCTCCGCGCTGTGGGCCGGCTTCAACGTGCATCTCGCAGCCGGCGGTCTGCAGGAAGCTGCCGCCATGGTCACGCAGATTGCAGGCGAGATCATTCCGTCCGATGTGCCCGGCAGCCTCGCCATGGGCGTGCGCCAGCCGGCCGGCGTTGTGCTCGGCATTGCGCCATGGAATGCGCCGGTCATCCTCGCTGTGCGCGCGATTGCGCTGCCGTTGGCATGCGGCAATACCGTCGTCTTGAAAGGCTCCGAGATCTCGCCCGCCACGCACGGGCTCATCATCGAAGCCTTGCAGGAGGCGGGCTTGCCAAATGGCGTCGTCAATTTCGTGACGAATGCCCCGGCGGACGCGGGCGCAGTGGTGGAAGCGATGATTTCCCACCCGGCGGTGCGTCGGGTCAACTTTACGGGCTCCACGCGCGTGGGCCGCATCATCGCGCAGACGTGCGCGACGCATCTGAAGCCCGCTGTTCTGGAACTGGGCGGCAAGGCGCCGCTGCTGGTGCTGGCGGATGCGGATATCGACGCCGCTGTCGATGGCGCGACCTTCGGCGCGTTCGCCAACTCGGGGCAGATCTGCATGTCCACCGAGCGCATCATCGTCGACGAAGCCATTGCCGATACGTTTGTTGCCAAGCTGGCCACCAAGGCTGCAGCGCTGCCGCTGGGCGATCCGCGCAAGGGGCCGGCGGTGCTCGGCTCGGTGGTCGACATGAGCACGGTCGAGCGCTGCAATCATCTCATCGACGACGCACTCGCCAAGGGTGCGAAGCTGCTCTGCGGCGGCAAGGCCACCAGTACGCTGATGCCCGCCACGCTGCTCGACCATGTCACGCCCGACATGCTGATCTACGCAGAAGAGTCGTTTGGCCCAGTCAAGGGCATCGTGCGTGTGAATGGTGATGATGCCGCCATCGCTTGTGCGAATGACAACGCATACGGCTTGTCGTCCGCCGTGTTCAGCCGCGATGTGGCACGCGCCATGAACGTTGCGCGGCGCATCGAATCCGGCATCTGCCACATCAACGGCCCGACCGTGCACGACGAGGCGCAGATGCCGTTTGGCGGCGTCAAGGCGAGCGGTTTCGGGCGCTTTGGCGGCCGCGCCGGAGTGGCCGAGTTCACCGAGCTACGCTGGATGACGGTGCAGACCACGCCGCGCCATTACCCGTTCTGAGCTGAGATGCCAATGAAGATTGCAATCCTCGGCGCGGGCGCCATGGGGTCGTTGTTCGGCGGGCTGCTGGCCGAAGCCGACCAGCATGTCACGCTGCTCGACATCAACGACGCGCATTTGCACGCAATCGCCATGCACGGCCTGCGACTGGAAACCGATGGCGGCGATCGCCATGTCCGCAACCTGCACGCAACGCGTCCGGGCGGCGCGACCGACGTGCCCGACCTGCTGATCGTCTTCACCAAGGCGATGCACACGCGTGCGGCACTCGCGAGCGTGCATCACCTGCTCGGCCCGGCAACGCACGTTCTGACGCTGCAGAACGGACTGGGCAACGTGGAAGCACTGGCTTCGGTGGTGCAGCGAGAGCGCATCTTTGTCGGCGTGACGACGTGGCCCGCAGATCTGGCTGGCCCGGGCCACGTGCGCTCACACGGCACAGGTGTGATCCGCCTGATGAGCGCAGACGGCGAGCGGCCTCCGATGCTGGCACGAGTGGTGGATGTGCTGTCCGCCGCCGGCCTGAACTGCCACGCCGATGAGAACGTATGGGGCGCCGTGTGGGAGAAGGTCGCCTTCAACGCCGCACTCAATCCGCTGTGCACCGTGCTGAACCAGCCCGTCGACGCGCTGGGCGCGGTGGAGGACGGCCTGACGCTGGCGCTGACCATTGTGGACGAAGTGCTGGCCGTGGCGCGCGCCAGTGGCATTGCGGTGGATGCCGCAAAGGTGAACGACAACGTGCGGCATGCCATCGTCGCGCATCGCGGGCACAAGCCTTCGATGCTGCAGGACGTGCTGGCCGGCCGCCCGACCGAGATCGAATCCATCAACGGCGCCGTGGTGGCGACGGCACGCCGGCACGGCGTGCCTGTGCCGCACACCGAGACGTTGATGCAATTGGTGCGGCTGGTGCAAGCGAACGCCATGCACAAGCAAGCGCCCTAGCGGGCCGCGCTACCCAGGGTTCTATTCAATGGCGCGCAGACGCCACTTCAACGGAGACAACCACATGATGAGCAGTTCCAGATTGGTGAGCGCGGCGGTGGTATTGCGTCGCGTGTCCGCGTGCGTGGCGCCTCAGCGGAGGCCAGCATGAACCACAATCAGACTACGGTCGATATCGGCACGGTCCTTGATGACGGACCGTTTTCCCTCGCGCAGAAGATGGCGGTGCTGCTGGCAGCGTTTGCCATCGTCATGGACGGCTTTGACGGCCAGTTGATCGGCTTTGCCATCCCCGTGCTCATCAAGGAGTGGGGCATCACGCGTAACGCATTCGCCCCGGCGGTGGCTGCCGGCCTGGTCGGCATGGGGCTGGGCAGCGCGCTGGCCGGCCTGTTTGCCGATCGTTTCGGGCGACGCTGGGCGCTGATCGGCAGCGTGTTCCTGTTTGGCGTGGCGACGTGCTCGATCGGTTTTGCACCCAATGTGGCGACGATCGCCGCCCTGCGATTTATCGCTGGCCTGGGTATTGGCGGCGCGCTGCCAAGCTCCACGACGATGACGGCGGAGTTCACGCCTGCGCGGCGCCGCACGCTGGCGGTGACGGCTACGATCGTCTGCGTGCCGCTGGGTGGGATGCTGGCCGGCCTGTTTGCGGGCCACGTGCTGCCGCTCTATGGCTGGCGTGGGCTGTTCTGGATCGGCGGTGCACTGCCACTGGTGCTCGGGTTCGTGCTGGTGGTGGCCCTGCCCGAATCGCCGCGCTTCCTGGCACGTCGCCAATCGCACTGGCCGCAACTGGCGCATCTGCTGTCGAAGATGGAGCGCGATGTGCCGGCCCATGCGGTGTTTGCCGACGTGGCTGGTCAAAAGGTCATCCAGCACGCGAGTTTCCGTTCGCTGTTCGCGCCAGGGCAAGCCCGCGACACGATGGCGCTCTGGACAGCGTTCTTCATGTGCCTGCTTGCCGTGTACGCTGCGTTCAGCTGGCTGCCGACGATGCTGGCTTCAGAAGGTTTGAGCGTGAGCGTGGCGGGCTCGGGCCTGACTGCGTACAACCTGGGTGGCGTCATTGGCGCGCTCGCGTGCGCCGTCGTCATTGCCCGACGTGGCTCGCGCTTGCCCATGGCGATCTGTTGCGCGGGCGCCGCCGCAAGCGCGTTTGCCTTGCAAGGCGTGGACGCCAAGCTGAATACCAACCTGCTCATCGTGGGTCTCGGCTTGCACGGCTTGTTCGTCAATGCGGTCCAATCGACGATGTACGCGCTATGCGCCTATGTCTATCCGACGGCGGTACGCGCCACGGGCACGGCATCGGGTCTTGCTTTCGGGCGTCTCGGTGCGATCCTCAGCGCATTTGCCGGCGCAGCCATCATCACGGCAGGCGGCGCAGCGGCCTATCTAACGATGCTCGGAGTTGCGATGCTGGTGGTGCTCGTGGCGCTTCTAGCCATGCGCGAGCACATTCCTCGGTCAAGCAGACGGTCTACCCGTGCAACCCTGGTGGATCCCATCCCACCCGGCAAACCCATCAAACCCTAGCCACGGCCCTCCCCTAGCGCAGTGGCACATCCGGGTGGTGCGGCAAGGTTTTATGGATGGATAGAGCCCCGGCCGCTTCAAGCGGCCGGGGCCCACATGGACACCTGCATCGCCCGTTCCACAATGAGCCGCAACCGCTCAGCAAACTGATTTGGAAAATGCGTCTCGAGAGCTGCCAACGCGATTTGGCAGATATCCGCCACCGGGAGCGGGGCATTTGCGATATCGCCTTCTCATAGGGTTCCAGCGACGTTACGTCCTTCAGCCGCTGCTACCGGAAGCATTACGGTATGCCACCGCGCGAATGGCGCCTGTGCCAGGATGGCGACCGGAAAGCGATTCTCTCCGCAGCGTGATATGCGCCGCCAACATCGTGGTGCCTTTGTTGGGGCGGGGGAAAAGGATCGAGTGTGTCAGCGCTGAACGAGATGCGATGGTTCCAATGCAGCAGCGCGTGCGCATCCGATCAGCGCCAAGGTTCGCTCCATATCGGCACGGAACATCGCGAGCACTTCGTCAACACCGGCCTCACCGCCAGCCGCCAGACCGTATAGCAGCGCGCGGCCAAGCATCACTGCATTGGCTCCGGAGGCGAGCGCCTTAATGACATCTCGGCCATTGCGGAAACCACTGTCGACGATGATTGCCGTGGTGCTTCCCACCTCCTTGGCAATGTGGGGCAGAACTTCGATAGGCGCAGGAAAATCTGCCAGTTGCCGGCCACCGTGGTTCGACACAATGACGCCGTCAATGCCCAGCGCACGGCAGCGCGCTGCATCGCTGGCGCTCAAGATGCCCTTGACAAACAGTTTCCGCGGCCAGCTGTTGCGCAGCGCGGCCAGATCGTCCCAAGAGAAACCAGCATCCATGCGCCGCTGCAGAAGTGCAGCTTGAACTTCCAAGTTGGCCGTACCCTCTGTTTGTACATTCGGCAGCGTGGGGAATCCACCCACGATCTGCCTGGTCAACCAAGCCGGGTGAGTCAACGCATCCAGCGCCATTCGCGGGCTGAGGCGCATCGGGACAGAAAAGCCATTGCGCAAATCGCGTAGCCGGTTGCCGTTGACGGTCACATCGGTCGTAAGAACCAACGCTTCGTAATCAGCCGCCAACGCTCGCGCCGTGAGTGCCCGTGCATGCTCGGGGTGAACAACGTACAACTGAAACCACAGTCTCGCGGAGACGCGCCGTGCCAAGTCTTCCAGCGACACATTTGAGGCCGTCGATAACGCGAAGGGAATCCCTGCTCGGGCCGCGGCTCGCGCGAGCATGACATCTCCATCCGGGCGGCATGCGCCAGTCAACCCCATCGGCGCAACAATCAGCGGAAGCTCCATGCGCTGGCCAGCCAACATGGTCGAAAGATCCCGAGTACGGACGTCGGTCAATCTGGACGGCGAAAATCGCAAGCTTTCGAACGCGGCACGGTTGTGCTTAAGCCCCGATTCGTCATCCGCGCCGCCTTCGATGTAATCGAAAACCATGCGGGGCAGATACCGCTGGGCGGCACGGCGGTAGTCCTCAATGCTAAAAAAAGCTGACTTCATTTACCGCAAACTCCTCACGCTCTAACGAATCCATGTAGCTGTGTGCCATGGCTTTGGTGACGTCATACCCCACGTCGCCCCAGTCATCGCCTGATGCATATTTCTGCTGCCCAACAAACCCCACTGGGCACCAGGGCGGCCCGAGAATAAACAACCCACGCATGTCGCAAGCATCCACGCCTTCAAAACGCTGGTGACGAGCACTTCGCCCTGCGATTGTTACAACGTCACACCGCGATCTCATATTGCCGATTGCGCGAGAAGTCATTACGCATCGGCATGGCGTTCCTGTGATTCGTGCTCCCGCGCGCCCCAAAGCTTTATTCAATACTCAGATAGTTGCTATCCAAAATATCGCATTGCTGAATAGAGGCGTCTCCTACCAAACTGCCGCCAGACAAGTTGATCGGAGACAAGTATGCGTACACAAGTTGGCATCATCGGTGCAGGTCCAGCGGGTCTGCTTCTCTCGCATCTGCTTCACTTGCAAGGCATTGATTCCGTTGTGCTGGAATCTCGAAGCCGTGAGCAAATTGAGTCGACCATCCGCGCCGGCGTTCTTGAGCCCGGCACGGTCGATCTGCTGGCTGAGGCGGGACTCGGAGCCCGCATGAAAGCAGAAGGCACAGTCCACGACGGTTTCGAACTCGCATTTGGTGGCAAACGCCGCAGAGTCGATCTGGTTGAGCTGACCGGCAAAGCAATTACCGTGTACGCGCAGCACGAGGTCCTTAAAGACTTGGTCGCCGCACGTTGCGCAGCCGATGGCGCGCTCTATTTCAATGTGTCAGGCACGACAATCGACGGCATTGATTCTGATGCGCCATCGATTCGATTCCAGCACAGCGGTGCCGAACATACGCTTCACTGCGACTTTGTCATTGGGTGCGATGGGTCCCAAGGCGTATCACGAGCTGCCATCCCGGAAGCCCTTCGGCAAGACTACGAGAAGGTTTTCCCCTTCGGATGGTTTGGCATTCTTGTTGAAGCGCCGCCATCGTCCGACGAATTGGTCTATGCGCACCACGACCGAGGCTTTGCGCTGGTCAGTACGCGGTCCTCGACTGTGCAACGCATGTACTTCCAATGCGACCCGAAGGACTCAGTGAACGCATGGTCAGATGACAGAATCTGGGCCGAAATGCATACCCGCGTCGACACGGAAGACCAACAGGTCATCGAAGGAAGAATCTTCCAGAAGAATATCGTCGGCATGCGCAGTTTCGTTTCGACGAAGATGCAACACGGTCGCCTGTATCTCACTGGCGATGCCGCGCATATCGTCCCGCCGACAGGCGCAAAGGGACTGAACCTGGCTGTCTCCGACGTGCGCGTTCTTACTGCTGCGCTTCAGGAGTTCTATCGATCCGGGCGAGAACACCTGCTTGAGGCGTATAGCGAAACAGCCTTGCGGCGGATCTGGCGCGCAGAGCACTTCTCGTACTGGATGACGCGCATGATGCATCGGCTAGACGGAGTTTCACCATTCGAGCAACAGCTGCAGATCGCAGAACTGGAGCACGTGACAACCTCGCGATCTGCCCTGACGGCGCTGGCGGAAAACTACGTTGGAACCTCTGCCGTTTGATACAAGCAGAATCTCGCTGCCGGGGAGCTCGCGGCGCTGCGCGGGCGAGCTCTTCCCATCCAGCGTGTAGAGCCAGGAGCGCGATTGTCTTGCTCCCGGACAGCCGACTCGAGCCACAGTAGGCAACCTCTCCGACGAGATGCCCCCCTGTACGAAAAGCCCCTCAGCCTGACGCCCGACCAAGTTCGCATCGATGCGGCATAATTTTGAACAAATTTTGGACACCCCGCGCCGCCATGCCGTACGTCGTTACCGAATCCTGCATTGCCTGCAAATACACCGACTGTGTAGCCGTCTGCCCGATGGACTGCTTCCACGCCGGCCCAAATTTTCTGGTGATCGACCCGGATGAATGCATCGACTGTTCGATCTGCGTGCCGGAGTGCCCCGTGGGGGCCATCTATCCGCAGGCGGAGGTGCCCGCTGATCAGCAGGACTTCATTGCGTTGAACGCGCAACTCTCGCGCCGCGCCGATTGGCCCCGCCTGACCAAGATGCAGCCGCCGCTGCCCGACCATGCCCACTGGGCGCAGGTCAAGGACAAGCGCGATGCACTGATCGTGGCTCCGGAATAAACCCGCTTCTCATTTCGCACAGAAAATCGCCCCATGACTGATCGCATCCTGCTCAGCATCGACGCCGGCGTGGCCGAAGTGCGGCTCAACCGGCCCGACAAGATGAACGCCATCGACCCGGCCATGTTCGACGCGCTGGTCGCCATTGGTGAACGCTTGATGAACGAGCCCGACCTGCGTGCCGTGGTGCTGTCTGGAGAAGGACGCGCATTCTGTGCCGGGCTGGACATGGGCAGCATGGCGAGCCTGGGCAGTAACGATGCCAGCAGCGGTGGCGGCCGCCTCGCCAGGCGCACACACGGCGCGGCCAATGTGCCGCAGTACGCCTGCACGGTCTGGAGCGACCTTCCGGTGCCGGTGCTAGCGGCGGTGCATGGTGTTGCCTATGGCGGAGGCTTGCAGATTGCCCTGGGCGCGGACGTGCGCTACGTGAGCGCCGACACGCGCCTGTCCATCATGGAAATCAAATGGGGCCTCGTGCCCGACATGGGCGGCATGGCTCTTACGCGCGGCCTGGTGCGGCCGGACCAGTTGCGCGAACTGATCTACAGCGGGCGCATCGTCAACGGCGAGGAAGCCCGAGCCCTGGGGCTGGCCACACACGTGGTGGAGGACCCGCGTGCCGCGGCACTGGCAGCCGCGCGAGACATTGCCCAGAAGAGCCCGGATGCTATCCGCGCGGCCAAGCGCTTGATGCGCGTCGTGGAAGACGGCGACACTGCTGCCATTCTGCTGGCCGAATCGATCGAGCAAGACCGCCTGATCGGCGGCGCCAACCAACGCGAAGCAGTGCGCGCCGGGATGGAGAAGCGCGCGCCGGTCTTTCAACCCGCCGCAAAAGCGGCTGGAGAATAAACCGCGCGATGCGCTCAGGCGGCAGCCTGCTTGCCGCTTAGCGCCGCACGCATCGTACGCGAGCGCTCGACCACCTCGTCACGCAGCTTTGTGCGCAGCCCCATCGCAAACGCCGTCTCGGCCACCAGGAACAGCGGGCCGATCACCAGCCCCACCAGATCGTCGACGAAGGCCGGCTTGCGCCCCTCGTAGTAATGGCCGACAAACTGGATGATCCAGCCGATCACGAACAGGCCGATGCCCACCGACAGCCATGCCGCCGTCGAGTGTGCTGCCACATGGTTACCCGCCCATACGCACAGGCCGACCAGCACGAACATCACCACGCCGAACACCACGTCCAGGCGCAGGTAAAACAGCGTCGCCAGCGCCAGCACGATCAGCGCGGGCGTCACGGCCACGCCTGACAACTCCGCGAACACCGGCCGCGACAAGAGCACTGCCACCGCCAGCACAATCGCCGGAATGCCAACGAAGTGCGTGGCGATATTGCGGCCGTCCTGGTGATAAGCGGCGTAGGTGGAAAGATGGTCGGACAGGGTCCGCATGAGGCCTCCGTTTTGTGCGTTTGCAGCATGGACGCTCCTGCCGCACGCTCGTTATGATCATTTCATCCTAGTCAGTGGATGGCACGGCGCTCTGTCGCGTAGCCGACAAACTCCATCTTTCCGAAACCTTCTTCAGCCGGCCATCGGTCATGGCCCCGCCCCAATGGATCACCCAATCGCCCCGTCCGGCCCACTGGATGCAGCGTCGTACCGTGAGCGCCTGCACGCCAGCACCTGGTTCGGCGCGCTGACGGCCGCTCTGCAGGACGCGCTGATCGGCATTGCCGCCGTGCGACGCCTGGGCGCCGGGGAAATCCTCTTCCAGCGTGGCGACCCGCCTGACGGCCTGTACTGCGTGGTGGAAGGCACGATCCGCATTGGTTCGACCAGCGCCGATGGGCGCGAAGCCCTGCTGGCGGTGCTGGAGCCCGTCAACTGGTTTGGCGAAATCGGCGTGTTCGACCGTCAGCCCCGTACGCACGATGCCCGCGCCGACGGCAACACGACATTGCTGCACATGCCACAAGCCGCGCTGATCGCCCTGCTGGACAGCACGCCGGCGCTGCTGCACGCCTTCGCCCTGCTGCTCACTCACAAGCTGCGCCTGACCTTCACCATCCTGGAAGAAACCGCCCTGCTGCCCGCCCCCGTGCGCGTGGCCCGGCGCCTGCTACTCATGGCCGATGGCTACGGCGATCTGCGCCTGGGTAGTCGCCGCGTGCTGCACGTGCCGCAGGAGCAGCTTGCACAACTGTTGGCGCTGTCCCGCCAGACCGTCAACCAGGTACTCAAGGACTTGCAGGCGCGCGGCATGCTCAGACTGGCTTATGGCGAAATCGAACTGCTGGACTTTGCCGGCCTGCAGGCGCTGGCCAACGCACCGGCCCGGGGGTGAAATTTCATCCAATACCCCTACATGCGGTGAGATAGGAGGAATCCTATAATGTGTTCCCACTCGCACATTCGCCCTTCGCATGGTGTGGAGACGGCGATGCGAGTCTTTCTCGAAGAGAACCATCATGCCCCGCCAGACCCCCATCGAGCGCTATCGCAACATCGGCATCTCGGCGCACATCGACGCCGGCAAAACCACCACGACCGAGCGCATCCTGTTCTACACCGGGGTCAATCACAAGATTGGCGAGGTGCATGACGGTGCCGCCACGATGGACTGGATGGAGCAGGAGCAGGAGCGCGGCATCACCATCACGTCGGCGGCCACGCACTGCATGTGGCGCGGCATGGCCGGCAACTATCCGGAATACCGCATCAACATCATCGACACCCCGGGCCACGTCGATTTCACCATCGAGGTAGAACGCTCCATGCGCGTGCTCGACGGCGCCTGCATGGTCTACGACTCCGTGGGTGGCGTGCAGCCGCAATCGGAAACCGTCTGGCGCCAGGCCAACAAGTACAAGGTGCCGCGCATCGCGTTCGTCAACAAGATGGACCGCATTGGCGCAGACTTTTTCCGCGTCGAGCGCCAGATGCGCGAGCGCCTGAAAGGCAACCCGGTGCCGATCCAGATTCCCGTTGGCGCGGAAGACGGCTTTCGCGGCGTGGTCGACCTCGTCAAGATGAAAGAAATCCTGTGGGACGATGCCTCGCAGGGCGTTAAGTTCGAGTACACCGACATCGACCCGGCCCTGCTGCCCATCGCGCAGGAATGGCGCGAAAAGATGGTCGAAGCCGCCGCAGAGGCCGATGAAGAGCTGCTCAACAAATACCTCGGCGGCGAAGAGCTGACCGAGGACGAGATCAAGCGCGCCTTGCGCAAACGCACCATTGCCGGCGAAATCCAGCCGATGCTGTGCGGCTCCGCGTTCAAGAACAAAGGCGTGCAGGCGATGCTTGATGCGGTGGTCGACTACCTGCCCTCGCCGGTGGATATTCCCGCCATCGAAGGTCACGGCGAAAACAATGAACCGCTGGAGCGCCACCCGAGCGACAGCGAGCCGTTCTCCGCGCTCGCCTTCAAGATCATGACCGACCCGTTTGTCGGGCAGCTTGCGTTCTTCCGCGTGTACTCGGGCAAGATCAACTCGGGCGATACCGTCTACAACTCGGTCAAGCAGAAGAAGGAGCGCCTGGGCCGCATCCTGCAGATGCACGCCAACCAGCGCGAAGAGATCAAGGAAGTGCTGGCGGGCGACATTGCCGCCGCTGTGGGCCTGAAAGACGTGACGACCGGCGAAACGCTGTGCGACCCCGAGCACATCATCGTGCTGGAGCGTATGGAATTCCCCGAGCCCGTCATCAGCCAGGCGGTGGAGCCCAAGACCAAGGCCGACCAGGAAAAGATGGGCATTGCGCTGAACCGCCTGGCGCAGGAAGACCCGTCGTTCCGCGTGAAGACGGATGAGGAATCCGGCCAGACCATCATCTCGGGCATGGGCGAGCTGCACCTCGAAATCCTGGTCGACCGCATGAAGCGCGAGTTCGGCGTGGAAGCCACAGTCGGCAAGCCGCAAGTGGCCTATCGCGAAACAATCACCAAGACCGCCGAAGATGTGGAGGGCAAGTTCGTCAAGCAGTCGGGTGGGCGCGGCCAGTACGGCCATGCAGTCATCACGCTGGAGCCGAACCACGACAAGGGCTACGAGTTCGTCGACGAGATCAAGGGCGGCGTGATCCCGCGCGAGTTCATCCCGGCGGTGGACAAGGGCATTCGTGACACGCTCAACACGGGCATCCTGGCCGGCTACCCGGTGGTGGATGTGAAGGTGCGCCTGACCTTCGGCTCGTACCACGACGTGGATTCGAACGAAAACGCATTCCGCATGGCCGGCTCGATGGCATTCAAGGACGCAATGCGCAAGGCAGGCCCTGTGCTGCTGGAGCCGATGATGGCCGTGGAAGTGGAAACGCCAGAGGACTACATGGGCAACGTGATCGGCGATCTGTCGTCACGCCGTGGCATGGTGCAGGGCACGGAAGACATTCCGGGCGGCGGCGGCAAGGTCGTGCATGCCGAAGTGCCGCTGGCCGAGATGTTCGGCTACTCCACCAACCTGCGATCGCTCAGCCAGGGGCGCGCGACATACACGATGGAGTTCAAGCACTATGCAGAAGCACCGCGCAATGTGTCTGAAGCCGTGATGTCAGCCAAGAAGGTCTGACGCGCCGCGTTGTGCATGTGAAAACGGCCACCTTCGGGTGGCCGTTTTTTCTGTTCAGCGCAGCCACAGCAGCCACGCATACACGATACCTGCTGCGGCAACCAGAAACGGCATCGAGTACGCGTGAAAGACCCACCAGGCTTGCCGATCCCCCAGCATGCGCAAGGCAATCAGGTTGGCCAATGACCCGATCAGCGTTCCAAAGCCGCCCACGCTGACCGCAAAGGCAATCACCGGCCAGTCATGCGAATACTCGGCCAGCAGGATCGCCGCCGGCACGTTGCTGATGAACTGCGACACGCCAATGCCGGCCCAGTACAGATGCATCGGGTCGCTCAATGCCAGTGCGTCCAGCGCCTGCCGCACTGCGCCAAGCTGCGCCACCAGCCGCAGGTCGATGAACATCAGCATGAACACCAGCAGCAAGCCCCAGTCCACGCGCGCCAGCACGTAGCGCGCGCCGATGAGGTACAGCACGATCAGCCCGGCCGCCGCCGCCAATGGGTGACCCAAATCGGTCAGCACAAGGAACGGCACGTACAGCACGAGCGCCGGCAGCAGCAGGCGCTTGTGCAATTCCACGTCGGTGGTCTCGGCATGCAGGTGAATCTCCCTCGATGCAAACGCAAACCACGTCAGCGCCAGCAGCAGGACCATCAGCAGCAGGACCATCGGCGTCATCTGCCAGACGAATGCGCCAAACGACAGGCCCGACTGATGCCACAAAAAGAGGTTCTGCGGATTGCCGATCGGCGTGAGGGCTGAACCGGCATTGACCGCCAGCGCCTCGAAGATCACCAGCCGCGCCACGGGCAGCGTTGCCACCTGCCGCAGGCCGACCGTCAGCGGCACGATCACGAACAGCGCAACGTCGTTGGTCAGCACCGTCGAGAGCGCCGCCGAAGCGCCAACCAGGCTGAGCGCCAGCGCTCGCTCGCTACCGACCACTTCGACGAGGCGCGTGCCTAGCAATTGCAGCATGCCGCTGGCCTCTACCGCCTTGGTCAGGATCAGCAACCCAGCCAATGCGGCAATGGTGTGCCAATCCACCAGCGCGGGATAGTCGACGATGCGCCGGGGCGCCACGAGGGTCAGGGCGCCACAGATGACCAGCAGCGACCAGAAAAAAACGTCTTGCTTGAGGTGGTGCCAGAACGGCGGGTGATGCGGAACGGCTTGCGCCGTGTGCATGCGAGACGGACTGCCGTGCATACGAAGGGAAAGGAAACGTTGGCGCAAACGCGCACAAACCAGCCGGGCGCGGTTTGCCCGGCCGATTTTACGTGCGACTGCCTCGTGCGCTCAACCACAGGCCGGGCGGACTTGCGTGCCCAGCCTGTGCGGGGTTCAGCTTACGATTCGCGCGAGCCGGATCCCGAACCGGGGCGGTCTGAGCCGCCCGACGTGCCGCCAGACGAACCACCCGCAGCCGGCCGGTCAGAGCCGGTCATGCGCGAGCGGTCTTCCGTGCTGCCGCCAGCGTGTGGCGCACCTTGCTGGCCGGCTTGGCTGTGAGAAGCGCCCGGATGATAAGCCGACTGCGGATGGCGCTCCGGCCCACGATACTGGCCTGCCAGACCATGACCGCCGGTGCCACCCATGCCCTGCTCCGAACGCTCGTGGCCGGCCTCGGCCCCACCGCCGCTTTGCAGCGGCTGGGTCGGGTGGCTGGCGATCACGCGTTCGATCTCGGCCACGGCCTCGCGCGGCGCCAGTACGACTTCCAGCCCCAGCGCGCCGGCCACGGCCATCAGCGTCGACAGGCGGGGATCAGCACGACCGGATTCCGCGCGCAAATACGCTTCGCGGGAGATACCGGCCATCTTGGCGACATCTTCCTGTTTGAGCTTGCGCGACTTGCGCAGACTGTGCAACTGCTTGAAAGGCTGTTCCATCTGTTCGCTCCTGCACCTGAGATGGGAAACACCGCCGGGTTGGAACCCGAACGATGGGCGGAAAATATGCGGATCCGGTGGTCTGCACCAAGGCCCGCGGTCATACACCGCGCGGCAGCGGCGGCCATGTCTTCCATGCACGCCGTTGCACACGTTTTTGGGGGCGGCCTCCGTGATGTGTTTTCTACAGAGTAGACGTAATTTCGACTGCACCCAATATCGACGCGTGATGAAAACGCACCACGTCACCCTGATTATGGTGACAAGGCGCGCCGAGGGTCAGTTCCCTCATAGATGCCGTTTTCTTCGCTTGCCGGGCCATTTTTGTGACGCCTCAAGCGCAAATCGTTGCACCCACACCGCGTTTCGTCGATCCGCGCTTGCCCTATCCACCGATCGGCGGGTGCCGGGCGGCAAGGGACCGCCTGCGGCTCCACCGTCACGGGGCAGACGGCCGCGCGTGTTTTGCGTCACGCAATTGCCGTGCCGGACGTGACGCAGCGGACAGTTGCAGAAATAAGCACGGCCGGCAGGCCACCGGCCTCGCGCAGGCTCAGTGGAAATCCCGGCTGGAGGTCGCCAGGCGGCCCAGAAGTGGGGTCAGGTCCACCAGATGCTGCGCGACGAGATGCCGCGTTTCCCGCTCACACTGCCATTTGCCGTAGACGCCCAGCAGTTGGGCGTTCAGCACCTCACGGCGCTGGCGCTCGATCAGGTGCGGCCATAGGATGACGTTGATGGCGCCGGTCTCATCCTCGATGGAAACGAAGATCGTGCCGTTGGCGGTGCCTGGCCGCTGCCGCACGGTAACGATGCCGCAGGCGCGCGCCAGTTGCCCGTTGCGGTAGCCGGCCAGTGTGGCCGCCGTAGCAAAGCGCATGCGTTCGAGCCGCGCACGCAGCAGCCCCACCGGATGGTTCTGCAATGACAGGCCCAGGCTGCCGTAGTCGGCCATGACCTCTTCGCCGATGGGTGGCGCAGGGAGCACGAGCGGCGCCTCCACCGGGCGGGCCTGGCGCAGCAGCGCGTGATCCCGCCCGGGCTCCTGCAGCGCGAGCGTCTGCCACAGTGCTTGGCGACGATGCCCCGCCAGCGGTTTAAGCGCATTGGCCGCGGCCAGCACGTTCAGGTCGTGGCGATCGAGTGCGGCACGGTGGGCCAGATCTTCCACGCTGGTGAACGGCGCCTGGGCACGCGCCGCTTCGATGCGTTCGGCAGCCGGCCGACGCATGCCGCGAATGCAATTCAGGCCGAGGCGGATGTCGGGCTGCCCGGTGCCATCGTCATCGGCGCGGAGGTGCAGCGTGCTGTCCCACGCGCTGGCCGTGACGTCCACTGGTAGCACGCGCACCCGGCTGCGGCGCGCCTCCTGCACCAGTTGCGACGGCGAGTAGAACCCCATCGGCTGGCTGTTGAGCAGCGCGGCAAAGAACGCCGCCGGTTCGTGGCATTTCAGATAGCTGCTGACATAGGCTAGCTTGGCGAAGCCGGCGGCGTGGCTTTCGGGGAAACCGTATTCGGCGAAGCCTTCCATCTGGCTGCACAGTGCTTCGACGAAGGCACGGTCGTAACCTTTCTTGTTGACCATCGTGTTCAACAAGCGCTCCTGGTGATCTGTGAGATTCCCTTTGCGGTTCCAGTTGGCCATGTCGCGGCGCAGGCGATCAGCATCATCGGCAGAAAACTCGCCCGCCTCCATGGCGATCTCCATGACCTGCTCCTGGAAGATCGGTACACCCAGCGTGCGTTCGAGTACGGCTTTCACCTCCGGGCCTGGATATATCACGCAATCGGTATTGCCATTACGCACGGCCTCTCGCCGCTGCAGATACGGATGCACCATGCCACCCTGGATCGGTCCTGGGCGCACGATGGCTACCTGGATTACCAGGTCGTAATACTTTTCTGGCCGCAAGCGCGGCAACATGGATTGCTGCGCGCGCGATTCGATCTGGAACACGCCGATGGTCTCGGCGCGGCAGATCATCTTGTAGGTGTCCTCGTCCTCCTTGGGCAAGTCCTGCATGGCGAGCTTGTTGGCCGTTTTGTAACGCGCCCGGCGACCAGGAAGTGCGTCCACCATATCGAGTGTGCGGCGAATAGCGGTCAACATGCCCAGCGCCAACACATCGACCTTCAATAAACGCAGCGATTCGAGATCGTTTTTGTCCCACTGGATAACGCGGCGGTTTTCCATGGCCGCGTTCTCAATCGGCACCAGGCGCGAGAGCTTGTTTTGCGCGATCACGAATCCGCCCACGTGCTGTGACAAGTGGCGTGGAAAACCGCGCAGCTCACTCACCAGTTCGGCCCAGCGCAGCACCAGCGGCGACTCTGGGTCCAGCCCCTGCTGGCCTGCACGCTCGGCAAACTCCTTTCGGCTGTCCCACCACGCCTGCCCTTTTGCCACTTGCTCGATGATGCCAAGATCGATGCCGAGCGCGCGGCCGACATCGCGCAATGCGCTGCGCGTGCGGTAAGTGATGAGCGCAGCGGCCAACGCGGTGCGTGTCACACCGTATTTTTTGTAGATGTACTGGATGACCTCTTCGCGGCGCTGGTGCTCGAAGTCGACGTCGATATCGGGCGGCTCGTTGCGTGCGCGAGAGAGGAAGCGCGCGAACAGCGTGTTGCCGTCGCTCGGATCCACCTCCGTGATTCCCAGGCAGTAGCACACCGCTGAGTTGGCCGCCGAGCCACGTCCCTGACAGAGAATCTTCTCATTACGTGCAAACTTCACCACGTCATAGACGGTCAGGAAGAATGGCTCGTAACCCAGTTCGGCAATTAGAGCGAGTTCTTTCTGAATCTGCGCGAGCACCTTGTCAGGCACACCGTCTGGATAGCGGCGCTCGGCACCCGCCATGGTTTCTGCATGCAGATACGCAGCGGGCGTCATGCCTTCAGGCACGACTTCGCGTGGATATTCGTATTTGATGTCGTCGAGCGAGAACTTGCACAAATCGGCCAGTTCCACACTGCGCTGCAAGGCGCGGACACCACGTTCACCCTGGTAGAAAAACGCAAGCTGCATGCGCGTGCGCATCGCCTGCTCCGCACTGGGCGCGAGTTCCAGCCCGCATTCGGCCAGCGGTTTGGACAAGCGAATGGCCGTCAGCACGTCATGCAACGGCTTGCGCTGACGCGAGTGCATCTGCACGCCACCGGTGGCGACCATGGGCACGTCAGTCTGCTCCGACACGGCTGCCACCGTGCCGCGATGGCGGTCATCCGCATGGCGCAGCGGCATCTCCAGCGCCATCGACAGCCGATCGCCAAATACGCGCTGGCACCACAGCGCCTGGGCCCGCAGTTGCTGCGGATTGGGATCGTAGTCAGGCAGCAGGATCGCCAGACAGTCGGGCACACCACGCAGGTGGGCGAGCTCGCCCCTGGGCGCGGCCAGGTCATCGGCCAGCAGGCGGTATTCCCCCTTGGGGGCGGCCAGCCGCGCATGCGTGATGACCTCGCTCAGGTTGCCGTAGCCCTCAATGTTCTGCGCCAGCAGCACCAGCCGCAGCCAAGGCTCACCATGGGCATCGCGCACCGTAACCCGGCTGCCGATGATGAGCTTCAGGTCATATTCCTTGGCAGCCACGAGGGCGCGTGCGGTGCCGGCCACGGAGCATTCGTCGGTCAGCGCCAGCGCCTGATACCCATACAGCTTGGCGCGCTCGACCAGCTCGTGCGGATGCGAGGCGCCCCTCAGGAACGTGAAGTTGCTGATGCAATGCAACTCGGCGTAATCGGGCAGCCGAGGCAGTGGCGTGGTCGTTGCCATGACGCCTCAGCCGAACAGGCCGTGCAGATACCAGCGGGCGTCTTCCTCTCCCGCGCTGGCAGAGACGCGCTCGCGATACACCCAGTAGCGCACGCCCCCCTCTCCTTCGGCGATGAAGTAGTCGCGCTTGATGAGGTCGTCGTCCCACCAGCCGGATTCAATGCGCTCGGGCATCGACACCAGCCGCAGCAACCCGCGGTAATACGGATAGTGCTGACGCGTCAGCAGCGGGATCGGCTTTTCCAGCAGCCACAGCGGGCGCTCGGGCTGTTGCGCGTGCCATTGCGCCAGCGCCTGACGCGCGGCCGCGCGGCTCTGCGCGGTGGTGGCAGCACTCACCTCGATCCAGTGGTTGGCACGCTCGGGACGGTGGTCGGCACACGGCTGCGGGTGCCGCACGTTGTCGGCACCCAGCCGCGCGATGAGCGTGTCGAGCAGGCGCGCAGCATCTTCGGCGCGGCCGCCGGGCTCGGGAAACAACGAGTCTGTGGGAGGGCTAAGCGGCGTGGCGTCCGTCACCGTCAGGCGCAGCTCGACCACCGGGGCGATCAGCGTGATCCGATGTACGCGCTCGTGCAGCACGCGCGACAGGTGTGCCAGCGTGCGGACCGGCTGCGCCAGCGCGATCTCCACCGGCGTGGATGATGCGTCATCTTCACTGCTACGGCCGCGCCGGCGCTCGTGCTCCAGCGTGAGCCGGTAGTTCTTGGCCCCCAGTTGATGCGCTGACAGCCAGCCCACCAGCTGCAGCAGTAGTTGCTCCGATGCAGCCAGCACACCTTCGGCGCTATCGATACGGCCCGGCAGCTCCAATGGCACGTCAAAGCGCAGCGGCGCGGCAAACCACGTGAAGCTCTCGTGCCCATCGCCATACGCTGCGTCGAGCGTATCGACCAGCAGTGGCCCGCAGCGTCGGCGCAGGCCACTCCGTGGCAAATCGCGCAAATCGGCCAACGTGCGGCAGCCCAGGCCTTCGAGCCAATCAGACCGCGTGAGGCGCGCCACTGCATCAACCGACAACCCATCGAGCAACGCCGACAAACGCGCCTGCCGTACCGCACGCCGCACGCATCCCGAGCGCGCGGGTATGTGACGGCGCCCACGCACCTGGGCTGGCCACGCGCTGGCAAGCCACGCCGCACCACGTGCCGTCGGCCCAGCGCCGAGCTGTGGCATGGCGCCCAGCCGCACCGCGCAATATTTCACCGCCCGACACAAAGCGCGATGCCCACCGAACAGACGTAAGCTGGCTTCGACCTCCAGCAGCACGGTCGCTTCATCCACCACATCCAACGTCACATGTGGTGTGAATGCCAGCAACGCCAGCGCCAGCGATTGCATCAGCCTAGCCTCGCCCTCCAAATCGCGCTCGAGCTGCATGGCGTGCGGCACCAACGCCTGCGCACCAGCCCGGCGCATGCCTGCGTGCACGCCCCCGCGCATCGCCAGACGGTTGGCCGACACCACGCGCTCCTGCTCCAGCACCACCACCGGCAACGGCAGCGCGGCCGGGTCAGACCACCGGGGTCGAAGCGCGTCGAGCGGGAGACGGGGCAGATGCACCGCGATCCAGAACGGCATGATCGAAGGTGTCCTGATCAATAGCGTCCGACAAGGCATCGAACGCAACAGAAGACGAAGAAGACGACAGCGCGGCCAGCAACTCCGCAGTGGCCGGGTCCATGGTGAACGGCTCGACGGGCTGCACAGGCAAGGACCGCACGGAAGCACGACCGGCCCGCAACGGATCCGCCAACGGCAGCAGCAACGGCGATTCACGCAGCGGCCCGCGCCGCTTGTGAAAGAGGATGGACAACACATCATTGCCGGCCGGCTCCAGCCCCAGACGCAGCACTGCCGGCGACGACTCGCGCAACGCCTGCGCCGGGCGAAACACCCAAATGGCGCTCTCACCCGCCTGCGCCAACACCTGCAGCCGACGCAACGCCCCGGGGCGCGCCTGGTTCAACCAGATCAGCACGCCACCAAAAGCCTGACTACGCACGATCTGCTCAGCCGCCCACAGCAGGTCTGCCGGCTTGTCGGCGCGCACCCAGACGATCTGCTCCGGAGAAAAATCCCAGCCCACAAGCCGCACTGCATTGGGTAGATACGGGGGCCCGACCAGAGCAATGCGCCCTGCCCCCCTACACAGCGTGGACAAGGCCGGGCGCAGCAAGCGGCATTCACCAATACCGGGCTGCGGGCACAGCAACTCGGTCAAGCCGCCAAGCGGCCAACCGTCCCCAGGCAGTTCGACATTCAACGCGTCATAACCGGTGGCAAGGACGCGCCCGCTACCTCGCGCCAAACTTCCGGCGCGCCACAGCGCCGGATGCAGTGTTTCGGGCGCCGGCACCGTCCTAGCTTTCCGTATGGGCAGACGTGATCCGCACACCGCGTGACCAACGAGGACAGGGAGTTCCACCGCATCTTCGGCGAGAAAAAAAGACGAGGACAGCGCAAGCATGACAACACCAAGGCAGGATAGATGAATACTGTATAAATATACAGTATGCCTGCTTCTCAAGGGTCCATATCTGCTTGAGTGAGTTCCGGAATTCGCAGCGCCAGAGGACGATTGTGATCAAGAGCCGCCTTGAGCCACAATCCAAGCGCGAGGCAGGCATGGGCTGGGGCCGTGCATGCTGCACAACCCGAGTTACGACTTCAACGACGCGCTGCTGCCGTTGGGGGCGACGTACTGGGTGAGGCTGGTGGAGCGGTACCTGGGGCGATCCTGAGGGGCGGG
>NZ_JAMXHT010000020.1:0-5809 GCF_023955655.1 Ralstonia soli
GCCAACGGGTTGCCGCCGTCGGCGTCGAACCCCGCGTCGTTCACGGGCAGCAACGTCATCGGCGCGGTCAACCTGACATCCAACGTCAACAACTTCAGCGCGTATTTCACCGATACGTTCAGCGTCACGAAAGCGCTGAGCGTGACGGCCTCGGGCAGCTTCAACTACACGACGCTCAATCAGGGCGGCGCCAACCGGAAATACCTGAACGGAGACGGCGGCTACGCCTGGACGGACGATGTATCGGGCACGTCGTACTACAACCCGGACTACGCCAACGCTTATCGGTATGCGAACTCTGGGTCGGGTGCTGCATCCGCGCCGAACGGCATCCCGGCAGGGGCAGTGGCCGGGCCGGAAACCAACAGCCTGGCCGGCTCACACCACTACCACCGCTTCAATCCCGCACTGGGGTTCAACTACGACCTTGGCAAAGGGCAGGGCCTCTTCGGTAGCTATAGCGAATCGATGCGGGCCCCCACGTCGATCGAACTGTCGTGCGCTGATCCGAACAGCCCGTGCTCGCTGCCCACCGGCTTCAATGGCGACCCGGATCTCAAGGCCGTGGTGGCCAAGACCATCGAGTTTGGCGGGCGTGGCAAGGTGGGCAAATCCACCTACTGGAGTGCATCGGTCTACGACTCGCGGCTGAGCGATGACATCCAGTTCATTGCCACGTCGAACACGCACGGCTACTTCGCCAACGTTGGCAAAACCGAGCGCCGTGGTTTCGAGGTGGGCGCGAGTACGAAGTTCGACAAATGGTCGCTCTCGGCCAACTTCGGTTATGTCGATGCGATCTATAAATCGGCGTTCACCACAGCAAGCGGGCAGAACGTGGTGAGCGGCAACAAGATCCCCGGCATCCCGGCCAAGACGCTCAAGCTCGGCGCGTCGTATGCGTTCAGCCCGAACCTGTCGATGGGCGGGAGCGTGATCCTGGTCAGCAAGCAGATTGCCCACGGCAACGAAAGCAATGCCGACCCGAACGGCACGGTGGCCGGCTACGGCCTCGTCAACCTGAACCTGCACTACAAGCCGACGAAGAACCTCGAGATCTCGGCCTACATCAACAACCTGTTCAACAAGCGCTATTCGACCTACGGCTTGTCGGGCACCACGAGCATCTACACGCTGGCCACGCAGCAGTTCATGACGCCGGCACCGCCGCGCGCGATCTGGATTGGCCTGACCTACGCGTTTGGTGGCAAGGCCTCCAACGCAGACAAGGACTGACCCCCGAGGAAGACACGATCATGCATGCATTCACCTACATCCTCCAGATCGCCACGTTGGTCTGCGTGGGCGCGGTGGCGACCCTGGAGGCGGCCGCCGAGGTGCCCGATCCTCTCGCCTATGTCACCAACCAGGGTGGCGGCGTGACCGTGCTGAATGCCCGTACGTTCAAGCCCCTCGCCGACATTGCCGTGGGAAAGGACCCGCGCGGGCTGGCCATCACGCCCGATGGCCGCTGGCTGCTGACGGCCAACCAGGGCAGCGCCGATGTGTCGGTGGTCGACACGGGCACGCGCAAGGAGATCAAGCGCATCGCGGTCGGCCGCAATGTCGAGTTCATGAGCATCTCGCCGGACGGTCGCCGGGCGTTTGTGACCTACGAACCGTCGTCGGAAGGCGGCCCGCCGGGCAAGAACCCGCCGACCGAGAAGGCGGATAAGGATGACGCCCCTGCCGAAGTGGCCATCATCGACCTCAGTCAATGGGCGGTGGTGGGCCGCATCAAGGCCGCGCGCGAGACCGAGGCCATCGAGTTCTCGCCGGACGGCAAGCGGCTGCTGGTGGCCAATGAAGGCGACAACACGGTGGGTATCTACGACCTGTCCACGTTGAAGCTGATCCAGACGGTGGATGTTGCGCCGTTTGGCAACCGGCCGCGCGGCATCAAGATCGCCCCGGACGCATCGACTTACGTTGTCACGCTGGAAAACTCGAACAACCTGTTGTTGCTTGATGCCACCTTCCAACCGGTCAAGACGGTGCCGACCGAACGCGGCCCGTATGGCTTGGCGTTTGACCGCGACGGCCGCTATTTGTGGGTGGCCGCGAGCCGAGCGGATCAGCTGCAGGTGTTCGATGCCCGTACCTATGCACTGGTGGCGGCCATTCCGGTCGGCAAGCGCTGCTGGCATTTCAGCTTCACGCCGGATGCGCAAAAGCTGCTGCTGGCCTGCGGCCGCTCCAACAGCGTGCAGGTGATCGACCCGCAAAAGCGTGAAGTCGTCGAGACACTCGCGGGCTACAAGGTGCCGTGGGGTGTGGTGACCTATCCAACCTCGGTGGGGAGCCTCGATGCGCCGCGCTGACCGAACCGCAGGCGTGCTCATGCATGGCACGGCCAGGTCGTATTCGGGCCTCCAGATCGCCCTGCATTGGGTGAGCGCCTTGTTGCTGGTCTCGCTGGTCTCGCTGGGCTATTACATGACCAGCCTGGCGAAGGGCGCACCGGGAAAGGCCGCATTGGTGAACCTGCACAAGTCGCTCGGCCTGACGGCGGCGCTGGTGATTGCGTGGCGCGTGATCGTGCGAACGCGCCAGCCAGCACCGCCATCGATTCCCGGGCTGCACTGCTGGGAGACCGAGCTGGCGCGCATCACGCATCGGCTGCTCTACATGTGCATGGTGGTCATGCCGCTCTCGGGCTACCTCGGGTCTTCGTTCAACCAGTACGGCACGCGCTTCTGGGGCGTGCCGCTGCCGCGCTGGGGCTGGGTCGATAACGCACTGCAGCACCTGTTCTACACGCTGCATGGCATGACCGCCTATCTGCTGCTTGGCCTGGTGGTGTTGCATGTTGCGGGCGTGATCAAGCATCAGTGGTTCGACGCGCGCCGGTGCGTGCAGCGCATGTTGCCCGGCCGAGGCGAACGCGCACTGTAGGCCGGCAGCGTCTTCGTTCAACGTGTGTTCGTTGCGCTGTTCCCGCTGTTCCCGCTGTTTGGGCTGTTCCATTTCGCAACAGAACACACGAGGTGTTCCGGTATGGCACGCAACACGGTGCCGCCATCCCCGTGAAGCCGCTGTTTCATGGGGTTTTTCGATGGCACGGGATTTGCCCTGGGTCCACTCGGTGTGACATCACACTGCCGGACCTGGACCATAAAGAGAGAGGTAGAGGAGATAAGAATGAGGACACTACGAGTGATTGCGCTTGCGGCTGCGATGGTGGCTGCAAGTGTTGCCGTACACGCGGCAACGCCCCCCGTCACTGACGCCATGATCGAGAACGACGCGAAATCGTCGGGCGACGTGCTGAGCTGGGGCATGGGCACGCAAGGGCAGCGCTACTCCGCGCTCACCAAGATCAACACGAAGAACGTCAGCCAGCTCGTGCCGGCCTGGTCGTTCTCGTTTGGCGGTGAGAAGCAGCGCGGGCAGGAAGCCCAGCCGTTGATCTACAACGGCAAGATGTTCGTGACGGCGTCGTACTCCCGCATCTACGCGATCGATCTGAAGACTGGCAAGAAGCTGTGGAAGTACGAGCAGCGCCTGCCCGAAGGCATCATGCCGTGCTGTGATGTCGTCAACCGCGGCGCTGCGCTGTACGACAACCTGGTCATCTTCTCGACGCTCGATGCACAGCTGATCGCGCTGAACCAGGACACCGGCAAGATCGTCTGGAAAGAGAAGATCGACGACTACGCTGCCGGCTATTCCAGCACCGCCGCACCGCTGATCGTCAAGGGCATGGTGCTGACCGGCGTGTCGGGTGGCGAGTTTGGCGTGGTGGGCCGTGTCGAAGCGCGTGACGCCAAGACCGGCAACCTGATCTGGTCGCGTCCGACCGTCGAAGGCCACATGGGCTACAAGTACGACAAGGACGGCAACAAGACGGAGAACGGCATGACCGGCACGCTCAACGCCAGTTGGCCGGGCGAGACGTGGAAGACCGGTGGCGCATCGACGTGGCTGGGCGGCACGTACGACCCGAAGACCGGTCTGGCCTATTTCGGCACCGGCAACCCGGGGCCGTGGAACAGCCACATCCGCAAGGGCGACAACCTGTATTCGTCATCGACGCTGGCCATCGACCCTGAATCCGGCAAGATCGTCTGGCACTACCAGAACACCCCGAACGACGGCTGGGATTTCGACGGCGTGAACGAGTTCGTGACGTTCGACATGGACGGCAAGCGCGTGGGTGGCAAGGCCGACCGCAACGGCTTCTTCTACGTGAACGACGCGAAGACCGGCAAGCTGCTCAACGCGTTCCCGTTCGTCAAGGTCAACTGGGCCACCAGCATCGACCTCAAGACCGGCCGCCCGAACTACGCGCCGGACCACCGTCCGGGAGACCCGGCGCAGGCCACGGGTGAAGACAAGAAGGGCAAGTCGGTGTTTGCGGAGCCGGGCTTCCTGGGCGGCAAGAACCAGATGCCGATGGCGTACAGCCCGCAGACCGGCCTGTTCTACGTGCCCGCCAACGAGTGGGGCATGGACATCTGGAACGAGCCGATCAGCTACAAGAAGGGCGCTGCCTACCTGGGTGCCGGCTTCACCATCAAGCCGCTCAATGAGGACTACATCGGTGCACTGCGCGCGATCAACCCGAAGACGGGCAAGATCGAATGGCAGATCAAGAACAATGCGCCGCTGTGGGGTGGTGTGATGACGACCGGCGGCGGCCTGGTGTTCTGGGGCACGCCCGAGGGCTACCTGAAGGCCGCCGACGCCAAGACCGGCAAGGAGCTGTGGGAATTCCAGACCGGCAGCGGCATCGTCGCGCCGCCCGTCACCTGGGAAGACAACGGTGAACAGTTCGTGGCCGTCGTCTCGGGCTGGGGTGGCGCAGTGCCGCTGTGGGGTGGTGAGGTGGCCAAGCGCGTGAACTTCCTGGAGCAGGGTGGTTCGGTCTGGGTGTTCAAGCTGCACAAGAACTAAAGCTGTACCGCGCCGGGTTGTGTGCTCCCAACGGTGTGCAACCCGGCGCGGCCGAGTTACCGCGTCATGGAGTTTGAGAACGTGATCACGCGCAATGGAGTGTTGTCGCTGTTGGCCGTCGTGTCGGCAGCAATCAGTGCGGCGCCCGCCCATGCGGCGCCCGACATGCAGGCCCTGGCCGAGAAGAGTGGTTGCTTTTCGTGCCACGCCATGCACAGCAAGATCGTCGGGCCGGCATTTGCCGATGTGGCCGCCAAGTACAAGGGTGACGCAGAAGCGCCGGCCAAACTGGCGCAGAAGGTGCGCGAGGGCGGCAAGGGCGCATGGGGCCGTATTCCGATGCCCCCGCATCCGAACCTGAAGGAAGACGAAGCGAAGGCCCTGGTGGCCTGGGTGCTGAGCACAGGCTCCTGACCTCGGGCGTCTTTCGCAATGAAGAGGAAGAAGGGCCGGCAGCATCCGGCCCTTCTTCTTTTGTTACGACGGTGTAAGCCGCCGCGAATTGGCATCCGTGCGGAACACGATCGGCACCTCGCCGGTACGGGTGTCCCGCATTTGCCCGAAGCCGTTCATCGCGGCCATCCGGCCTTGCAGCACCACCTTCTGCAGTGCGCCGTGATCGGCGGATTTTCCGCACACCGGGTCCGTACGGGTCGCATCGCCCGTGAGCAGATGGCTCTGGCAGCGGCAGCCGCCGAAGTCCTCTTCGCGCGAGTCGCACGACTGGCACGGCTCGGGCATCCAATGCGTGCCACGAAAACGCTGGAACGCATCGCTGGTCTGCCAGATCTCACGCAGCGGCTGCTGCAGAACGTTGGGCAACTCCAGCCCCGGCAGCATGCGTGCCGAATGACAGGGCAATGCCACACCATCAGGTGCGATCCCCAGGAACGTGGTGCCCCAACCATTCATG
>NZ_JAMXHT010000020.1:5819-6551 GCF_023955655.1 Ralstonia soli
TGCGCGCCGGTGCGTGCAGCGCATGTTGCCCGGCTGGCGTGATCCCTTCGAATAGGTCGGTTGCGAACCGGCGCGGCTGAAATTCGCCGCGGCCTGTCTCGGTGGGGATCGGGAGGACGCTCGCCAACAAATTGGCAGTTGGCGAGCCGGGAGAAGATGTTCTGTAACTGATGAAATGGGTGCAGAGCGCGGACCCGTGATCTGAGATGTGCCGCAAATCGGACCGGTCTTATGCGCCCGATCCCATCGGCCTCGAAACGTCCTTCTATGGCTGCGCCAGCCGGCGCGAATTGGCATCCGTGCGGAACACGATCGGGACCTCGCCGGTACGGGTGTCCCGCATTTGCCCGAAGCCGTTCATCGCGGCCATCCGGCCTTGCAGCACCACCTTCTGCAGTGCGCCGTGATCGGCGGATTTTCCGCACACCGGGTCCGTGCGGGTTGCGTCGCCCGTGAGCAGATAGCTCTGGCAGCGGCAGCCGCCGAAGTCTTCTTCGCGCGAGTCGCATGACTGGCACGGCTCGGGCATCCAATGCGTGCCACGAAAACGCTGGAATGCATCGCTGATCTGCCAGATCTCCCGCAACGGTTGCTGCAGAACGTTAGGCAACTCCAGCCCCGGCAGCATGCGTGCCGAATGACAGGGCAATGCCACACCATCAGGTGCGATCCCCAGGAACGTGGTGCCCCAACCATTCATGCACTTCTTCGGGCGTTGCTCGAAGTAATCGG
>NZ_JAMXHT010000021.1 GCF_023955655.1 Ralstonia soli
GGTGGAGAAGTAGGAGTGGAGCGGGTTTGCGGGTTGTTGAGTGGTTGGCGACGGTCTGCGGTTGCGGTGAAGTTAGCGACGCGTTGAACGATAAAAATTCTTCAGCAAGTTGTTGACAGCGACGAAAAAGCTCTGCATAATCTCGTTTCTCTGCTGCAGCAAACGCAGCGACGCGATGAACAAAGTTGATCGCGCAGTTCTTTAACAAGCAAACAGCCGATAAGTGTGGGCGCTTAATACTGGATGCGACGGATTTCGATCCGTTAGCTAACAAGTAATGAAGTGCTCGCACAGAAGTAAGGTTTGAACGAAAGTTCAAGTCAGATTCTGAGAGTGAGCGACCGCTCGTAAAGAGCGAAAACAGCAGATTGAACTGAAGAGTTTGATCCTGGCTCAGATTGAACGCTGGCGGCATGCCTTACACATGCAAGTCGAACGGCAGCGGGGGAGAAGCTTGCTTCTCCTGCCGGCGAGTGGCGAACGGGTGAGTAATACATCGGAACGTGCCCTGTAGTGGGGGATAACTAGTCGAAAGATTAGCTAATACCGCATACGACCTGAGGGTGAAAGTGGGGGACCGCAAGGCCTCATGCTATAGGAGCGGCCGATGTCTGATTAGCTAGTTGGTGGGGTAAAGGCCTACCAAGGCGACGATCAGTAGCTGGTCTGAGAGGACGATCAGCCACACTGGGACTGAGACACGGCCCAGACTCCTACGGGAGGCAGCAGTGGGGAATTTTGGACAATGGGCGAAAGCCTGATCCAGCAATGCCGCGTGTGTGAAGAAGGCCTTCGGGTTGTAAAGCACTTTTGTCCGGAAAGAAATGGCTCTGGTTAATACCTGGGGTCGATGACGGTACCGGAAGAATAAGGACCGGCTAACTACGTGCCAGCAGCCGCGGTAATACGTAGGGTCCAAGCGTTAATCGGAATTACTGGGCGTAAAGCGTGCGCAGGCGGTTGTGCAAGACCGATGTGAAATCCCCGGGCTTAACCTGGGAATTGCATTGGTGACTGCACGGCTAGAGTGTGTCAGAGGGGGGTAGAATTCCACGTGTAGCAGTGAAATGCGTAGAGATGTGGAGGAATACCGATGGCGAAGGCAGCCCCCTGGGATAACACTGACGCTCATGCACGAAAGCGTGGGGAGCAAACAGGATTAGATACCCTGGTAGTCCACGCCCTAAACGATGTCAACTAGTTGTTGGGGATTCATTTCCTTAGTAACGTAGCTAACGCGTGAAGTTGACCGCCTGGGGAGTACGGTCGCAAGATTAAAACTCAAAGGAATTGACGGGGACCCGCACAAGCGGTGGATGATGTGGATTAATTCGATGCAACGCGAAAAACCTTACCTACCCTTGACATGCCACTAACGAAGCAGAGATGCATTAGGTGCTCGAAAGAGAAAGTGGACACAGGTGCTGCATGGCTGTCGTCAGCTCGTGTCGTGAGATGTTGGGTTAAGTCCCGCAACGAGCGCAACCCTTGTCTCTAGTTGCTACGAAAGGGCACTCTAGAGAGACTGCCGGTGACAAACCGGAGGAAGGTGGGGATGACGTCAAGTCCTCATGGCCCTTATGGGTAGGGCTTCACACGTCATACAATGGTGCATACAGAGGGTTGCCAAGCCGCGAGGTGGAGCTAATCTCAGAAAATGCATCGTAGTCCGGATCGTAGTCTGCAACTCGACTACGTGAAGCTGGAATCGCTAGTAATCGCGGATCAGCATGCCGCGGTGAATACGTTCCCGGGTCTTGTACACACCGCCCGTCACACCATGGGAGTGGGCTTTACCAGAAGTAGTTAGCCTAACCGCAAGGAGGGCGATTACCACGGTAGGGTTCATGACTGGGGTGAAGTCGTAACAAGGTAGCCGTATCGGAAGGTGCGGCTGGATCACCTCCTTTAAGAGCGTGCATCCGACGTTAGGCGTCCACACTTATCGGTTTGTTTGATGTTACAGCCAAGGGTCTGTAGCTCAGGTGGTTAGAGCACCGTCTTGATAAGGCGGGGGTCGTAGGTTCAAGTCCTACCAGACCCACCAAGTTACGGACGGTGGAAGAAGTACTCTGCCGTGACTGGGGGATTAGCTCAGCTGGGAGAGCACCTGCTTTGCAAGCAGGGGGTCGTCGGTTCGATCCCGTCATCCTCCACCAATACCTTGTTGGTTACCAAACGCAAGCATCGACGCTGTGTCGATGGTGTTTGCGTTTGGCCTAGCCAAGACGAGCGTAAAAGTTCGGCTGTTCTTTAACAATATGGAATGTAGTAAAGGTGTCGCGGTGCGTTGATGAGGCGCACATACAAACGCGACACTGGGTTGTGATTGTATCAACCAGTATTACCAGAGCAATCGAAAGATTGTCTTGGAATACGGCACAACGCGAGAACTCAGCCTATAGCGAGACATACTCGTTATAGGGTCAAGCGAATAAGTGCATGTGGTGGATGCCTTGGCGATTACAGGCGATGAAGGACGTAGTAGCCTGCGAAAAGCTGCGGGGAGCTGGCAAACGAGCTTTGATCCGCAGATGTCCGAATGGGGAAACCCGGCCCGTATGGGTCATCCTTAACTGAATACATAGGTTAAGGAAGCGAACGCAGTGAACTGAAACATCTAAGTAGCTGCAGGAACAGAAATCAACCGAGATTCCCAAAGTAGTGGCGAGCGAAATGGGATCAGCCTTGTACTCTTTAGCAGTATTGCTAGCAGAACGGAATGGAAAGTCCGGCCATAGTGGGTGATAGCCCCGTATGTGAAAGCAGTATTGTGGAACTAGGTGTACGACAAGTAGGGCGGGACACGTGAAATCCTGTCTGAAGATGGGGGGACCATCCTCCAAGGCTAAATACTCGTAATCGACCGATAGTGAACCAGTACCGTGAGGGAAAGGCGAAAAGAACCCCGGGAGGGGAGTGAAATAGATCCTGAAACCGCATGCATACAAACAGTCGGAGCCTGGAAACGGGTGACGGCGTACCTTTTGTATAATGGGTCAGCGACTTACATTCAGTGGCAAGCTTAACCGATTAGGGAAGGCGTAGCGAAAGCGAGTCCGAATAGGGCGTTCAGTCGCTGGGTGTAGACCCGAAACCAAGTGATCTATCCATGGCCAGGTTGAAGGTGCGGTAACACGTACTGGAGGACCGAACCCACTAACGTTGAAAAGTTAGGGGATGAGCTGTGGATAGGGGTGAAAGGCTAAACAAACTTGGAAATAGCTGGTTCTCTCCGAAAACTATTTAGGTAGTGCCTCGTGTCTCACCTTCGGGGGTAGAGCACTGTCATGGTTGGGGGGTCTATTGCTGATTACCCCGCCATAGCAAACTCCGAATACCGAAGAGTGCAATCACGGGAGACAGACATCGGGTGCTAACGTCCGGTGTCAAGAGGGAAACAACCCAGACCGCCAGCTAAGGTCCCTAAATATGGCTAAGTGGGAAACGAAGTGGGAAGGCTAAAACAGTCAGGAGGTTGGCTTAGAAGCAGCCACCCTTTAAAGAAAGCGTAATAGCTCACTGATCGAGTCGTCCTGCGCGGAAGATGTAACGGGGCTAAGCCATATACCGAAGCTGCGGATGCACGTAAGTGCATGGTAGGAGAGCGTTCTGTAAGCCTGTGAAGGTGTCTTGTAAAGGATGCTGGAGGTATCAGAAGTGCGAATGCTGACATGAGTAGCGATAAAGGGGGTGAAAGGCCCCCTCGCCGTAAGCCCAAGGTTTCCTACGCAACGTTCATCGGCGTAGGGTGAGTCGGCCCCTAAGGCGAGGCAGAGATGCGTAGCTGATGGGAAGCAGGTTAATATTCCTGCACCGTCGTATGATGCGATGGGGGGACGGATCGCGGAAGGTTGTCCGGGTGTTGGATGTCCCGGTCCCTGCATTGGAGATGGCACTTAGGCAAATCCGGGTGCGTGATTCAAGGGTGTGGGGCGAGCGACTTTAGGTCGCGAAGCAATTGGAAGTGGTTCCAAGAAAAGCCTCTAAGCTTCAGTCATACGAGACCGTACCGCAAACCGACACAGGTGGGCGAGATGAGTATTCTAAGGCGCTTGAGAGAACTCGGGAGAAGGAACTCGGCAAATTGGTACCGTAACTTCGGGATAAGGTACGCCCTTGTAGTTTGACTGGCTCGCGCCAGGAGGACGAAGGGGTTGCAATAAAATGGTGGCTGCGACTGTTTAATAAAAACACAGCACTCTGCAAACACGAAAGTGGACGTATAGGGTGTGACGCCTGCCCGGTGCCGGAAGATTAAATGATGGGGTGCAAGCTCTTGATTGAAGTCCCGGTAAACGGCGGCCGTAACTATAACGGTCCTAAGGTAGCGAAATTCCTTGTCGGGTAAGTTCCGACCTGCACGAATGGCGTAACGATGGCCACACTGTCTCCTCCCGAGACTCAGCGAAGTTGAAGTGTTTGTGATGATGCAATCTCCCCGCGGCTAGACGGAAAGACCCCATGAACCTTTACTGTAGCTTTGCATTGGACTTTGAACCGATCTGTGTAGGATAGGTGGGAGGCTTTGAAACCGGGACGCTAGTTTCGGTGGAGCCGTCCTTGAAATACCACCCTGGTTTGTTTGAGGTTCTAACCTTGGCCCGTGAATCCGGGTCGGGGACAGTGCATGGTAGGCAGTTTGACTGGGGCGGTCTCCTCCCAAAGTGTAACGGAGGAGTTCGAAGGTACGCTTGGTACGGTCGGACATCGTACCTAAAGTGCAATGGCAAAAGCGTGCTTAACTGCGAGACCGACAAGTCGAGCAGGTGCGAAAGCAGGACATAGTGATCCGGTGGTTCTGTATGGAAGGGCCATCGCTCAACGGATAAAAGGTACTCTGGGGATAACAGGCTGATACCGCCCAAGAGTTCATATCGACGGCGGTGTTTGGCACCTCGATGTCGGCTCATCTCATCCTGGGGCTGTAGCCGGTCCCAAGGGTATGGCTGTTCGCCATTTAAAGAGGTACGTGAGCTGGGTTTAAAACGTCGTGAGACAGTTTGGTCCCTATCTGCCGTGGGCGTTGGAATCTTGACGGGGGCTGCTCCTAGTACGAGAGGACCGGAGTGGACGTACCGCTGGTGTACCTGTTGTCTCGCCAGAGGCATCGCAGGGTAGCTATGTACGGAAGAGATAACCGCTGAAAGCATCTAAGCGGGAAACTTGCCTGAAGATGAGGATTCCCTGGAGACTTGATCTCCCTGAAGGGTCGTTCGAGACCAGGACGTTGATAGGCTGGGTGTGGAAGCGCAGTAATGCGTTCAGCTAACCAGTACTAATTGCCCGTGCGGCTTGATCCTATAACCGGTATGTTTCCGGCTGGGTCTGCCTTGTGCCTGATACAAACTAAGCACAACCCTAACTACATTCCCATATTGGCGACGTTGCCTGCAAACGCAACGACGCGACAAGTCATAGCCTGGTGACCATAGCGAGTCGGTACCACCCCTTCCCATCCCGAACAGGACCGTGAAACGACTCCGCGCCGATGATAGTGCGGATTCCCGTGTGAAAGTAGGTCATCGCCAGGCTCTCCCTCTAAACACCCCAGCCCAACCCGGCTGGGGTGTTTGCTTTTACGCGCGCGAAACAGCACCCCGCGCGCACCTTCCCCCAGACAAAAAAAGAAGCCACCCAACGGTGGCTTCTTGCGCTTGAGCCCGCCCCTCAGGATCGCCCCAGGTACCGCTCCACCAGCCTCACCCAGTACGTCGCCCCCAACGGCAGCAGCGCGTCGTTGAAGTCGTAACTCGGGTTGTGCAGCATGCACGGCCCCAGCCCATGCC
>NZ_JAMXHT010000022.1 GCF_023955655.1 Ralstonia soli
CCGCCGAAAAGGCCCCAAGGAGGCAGAAACCGAAGAGTTATCCACACCGCAGTAACGCTTTACGCCGTCTCGGGGTGGGTCAAATTTAGATGAAAACCGTGGGTCAAATTTAGCTGCGCGCCAACACTGATGAGCCACAGCGGAGACTCTGGCACACCGAGGCGGAAGATGAAGATCAACGTTGCTGGGAGGCAGCTCACGATCAGCATGAATCGCCAAGCGTCAGGCCCCAAGTCCCGCAAGAGAAAACCGACGACGTAAGAGAACGCGTAGCCGGCCACCCAGGCAATGGCCATGATGCTGAGCAGCCGTCCCCGGAATCTGATCGGGGAGAGTTCGGTCAGCAGCGCCTTGCTCACGACGTAGTCGAATCCGAGCACCATGCCCAGCGCGAAACGCAAGGCCAAGAGTTGCCACGCATCCGTGACGAAGAACTGGGCTGCGGAGATGACCGCAGCAAACAGCATGTCGTATGCAAAAATCTTCTTCCGGCCAATGCGATCCACGATTACGCCGGAAACCAAACTGCCAAGGAAAAGACCTGCTAAAGCGGCGCCCCCCAACAACCCCATCCAGACCGCGTTAAGTTTCAAGGGAATTGCAGCGAGAGCGATGGCAAGACCGATAATTCCCAACTCAAAACCATCGGCAAACTGACCACCGCAAGCGGATGATCCGACATGCAGATGAAAGCGCCTGAATGGCACGCTCTCAAATGGAACCGCCCGGATAGGGGATGCTTGATTCACGTCATTGTCTCCTTCTAATTAAATTTCTTTAGAGAGAGTGTTGAAAATTGACCCGAGCGTGTTACGCCTGAAGGTCTTTTGAACACCCGCCCTAAGTTCTGGTAACTGCATCGGCGTGCCGCCGCCTTGGAAACCAGTGTAGGGGGACAAATTCAAGAAAACAGCATGTCATCCCGCAGTATCAACAAACCTAATACTAGGTCGCGCAGGGGCTGAAGGTGATATCCGATCTCGCAAGGGCGGGATCGGCGTGCCGGCTACCTACCTTGGGTGCTTGTCGTGGCAGGTAGGCCGAAGTAGGGTCGGGAAACATGGCGTTCCATGTTCGCGCCATGCGAAGGGCTGGTGCACCTTATCGGCGAACGGGTGGTATTTGACTAACGCGACAACCGGTACGCGACCCAATCACCTCCGGCGATTTCCGCCGTGCCCTGAACTGAAGGTGCCGTAACTGGATAGAAGCGGCAGATCATCGATTCACCAGTCACCTGGAGCCTCACATCTCGCCCCACGAAGAGCCCGCCAACACCCGGATAGACCTGCTCGATTTCATCCAGAATCGGTACAAGGTCACGCTCGATCTCGTACACCTCGCCGATCACTGGGATGCCTGCGTCATCGACGACAAGGCCGGGATAGCGGCCAAAGTCGTACAGTTTTCCCCGCATTGAAGCGAACCCAATCAAACGGGGTTTTGCAAGGCCATAGCGGGCGGCCGCATGGCGGATATCATTGGTTTCACCAGCACGCAAGGTGCCGTAGACAAAGATGTTCAGCATTGTCTGAGAATCGGTAACGCCGCACTGGTCGCGCGCAGACCGCATGTCGCGCTCCACTGCAGAAGTTGAGCGGCGCGATGCTGCAGCATCGCGCCCAATGCAGTCGTCGGGTTGTGGACCGTCAGAATTGGTGGAACATCTCTTGAATGCGCGACTGATCTTGGGTCACAGTCAGAGCAAGCATCAAGAGAATGCGGGCCTTCTGCGGGTTCAGGCTGTCGCCAAGAAGACCCAGATAGGCAGGATCCGCAGGTACAAAGCCGCTGCCTGTACGCGAAGAGCGAACAATCACGACACCTTGGCCGATCGCCTTCTTGATGGCGGGCAGCACGAGGAGCGACTCACTGCCAGCACCGACACCCGCTACAACAATTCCCTTGGCGCCGTGGGCCACCGCAGCGTCGTACATGTATCCGCCATCGTTCTGATACCCATAGACGATATCGACTTGTGGCAGCGCGTCCAGCTTCGAAACATCGAATGGCGTTGCCGTCGTGTGCTGCTTCGTCACGCTGGTTTCAAAGTGCGGAACCTGGTCGATCAACATGCCCAGATAGCCAGCATCCAAGCCCTTGAACGTATCGAGCGAGTCGGCATTCGTTTTCGTCGTGTAGCGGGCGGAGCCAATCCGGTCGTTGAGCACGACCATCACACCCCGGCCACGGGCTTCACGGGACGCAGCTACGGTGACAGCCTGCAGAAGGTTGCTAGGACCATCCGCGCTGATCGCCGTCGAGGGGCGCATCGAGCCTGTCACCACGACGGGCTTGTCGCTCTTGACGACGAGATTGAGGAAGTACGCGGTCTCCTCCAGCGTGTCCGTGCCATGGGTAATCACGACACCCGCAATGTCCGGCTGCGCAAGAAGCTGGTTCACGCGCTTGGCGAGCTTGAGCAAGATCTCGTTGGTGATGTTGTCGCTACCGACATTCGAAACCTGCTCCCCCGATACCTGCGCAATTTTCCCGAGTGACGGGACCGACTTGAGCAGCACGTCAGCCGTGAGCACACCCGGTTTGTAGCCCGTGGTTTGCGTTTCGCTCCCCCCGGTTCCTGCGATGGTGCCCCCTGTTGCCAGCACTGCAACGCGCGGCAACGAGGCGGCCCCCTGCGCCTGGGCCACGATGGGCGACATCGAGAGCAGGCAGAAGGCGAGGCCCGCAGAAAGCAGGCTCATGTATTTGCTCACAAGAGCGCGATTGTCTCTCACAGCTGACTCCACGGATTCAAAGATTGAATGGCTGATAGCACGCCACAAAGACGGCACTCGAGCAGCGAGCCTGACCTTGACGAAGGCGACCGGCCAATGAATCACGCATACCCGACGTGGACGAGTTTAGTGATGCCGTGAAGTAGAGATGCAGCTAGCACGCCACTATTAAAGATTCTGATTGTGTGACGCATCAGAAATGAAGGTATGTGCCTTTTCTGCAGGACATCCCGATGCGCGCTTTAGATATCCCTTTGTGCGCCGTAATCAAGCGAGGGTGAGCCGGCTTGGCCGGCTGTCGCGTGCATTACATGTCGGAGCTGCTGTCATGGCTTCGCAGGAGACCATACCGTGCTGACTTCAATTCGTACCCGCATTCTGCTGACCTGCGTTGCCATTGTGGTCGGCGCACTGACTTTCGCCGGCGGCCTCAATTACCTCGTCACCCGCTCGTACGACGACGAGTCGATCCGCCAGAATCTGCAATCCGTCGCGCGCGGTCACATCCAAGGCATTGACGACTGGATCGCCTCCAAAATGCAGATGATGGTGGCGCTGCAAGAAGTGGCACTGTCGGAAGATCCCGTCCCGGTGCTCAAAACCGTAAGCGATGCGGGCGGTTTCACCAAGGTGTACGTCGGCTACCCCGACAAGACCTACAAGTTCTCGAACCCTGCCGGCCTTCCGTCCACATACGACCCAACCGCGCGCCCCTGGTACAAGCAGGCCATAGAGGCGGGCAAGCCGGTGGTGACGTCGCCGTCAGTTAGCGCGAGCACGGGCCAACTGGTGGTTACGTTCGCGGTGCCCATCCTGCGCGACGGCAGCATCAAGGGCGTGATCGGCGGCGACATGACGATGAGCAACGTGATCGCCAACGTGAAGGCGATCCACCCGACGCCGGCCAGCTTCGGCTTCCTCGTCAACGCCGCGGGCAAGATCGTTGCGCATGCGAACGACAAGCTCACGCTCAAGCCCGCGACCGACCTGTCGGCCAGCCTCAACGAAGCCACGCTGGCATCGCTGGCGCAAGCCGAGAAGCCGGTGGAAGTGTCGGTGGATGGCGCGTCCAAGCTGCTCTACCGCCAGGGCGTGGCGGGCACCGACTGGGGCCTGGTCGTGGCGCTGGACAAGTCTGACGCCATCGCCGGCATGCGCTCGCTCGTGATGACGTCGATTGGCGCCCTGGTGGGCGTGGCCATCGTGGCAGCACTCATCGTGGGTGCCATGACGGCACGCGCGTTCCGCCGCCTGTCGATGATCCGCGATGCG
>NZ_JAMXHT010000023.1 GCF_023955655.1 Ralstonia soli
CGTAAGCGTGTCCCCAGCACCGTCTCGACGGTGTGAAAGGAAGTTGCCAGAGTGATCCCCACCAAAAAGTAGTGGGGACCACAGTGGCAACAGAAGCACCGAAGAGACGTTCACGTAGAGGCATCCCGAATCACCCCCTCGAATTCCGACGGCAGTTGGCCAAGTTGGCCTGCGAGCCTGGCGTATCGGTAGCGCGTCTGGCGATGGAGCACGGGTTGAATCCGAACCTGGTCTTCAAATGGCGCCGGGCACTGCGTGCTGGTGAATATGATCCGGCCGGTTTGCTGCCGGTGACAGTGGAAGCACCGGTGCAAGAGATCGAGCAGCCGGTCCCGGCGGCAGTTGGCAGTGCTGCTCCTGCGGGCGCCATCGAGATCAGCGTGGGCAACACGCGCGTGCGCATTGAAGGCTCGCCCGACGAAGGCACGCTGCTGCTGGTCCTGCGCATGCTGCGCGGTACATCGGGATCGGCAGCATGATCGGTCTACCCAGCCGCACGCAGATCTGGCTGGCCGCCGGCGTGACCGACATGCGTTCGGGCTTCAACAGCCTGGCCGCCAAGGTCCAGACTGTGCTGGAGCGAGATCCATTCAGCGGCCACGTGTTCGTGTTCCGAGGCAAGCGCGGCGATCTGGTCAAAGTGCTGTGGTGGAGCGGTGACGGTATGTGTTTGCTGATGAAACGCCTGGAACGTGGCCGGTTCGTGTGGCCACGTGCCGATGGTGGCGTGGTGTGTCTGAGTCAGGCGCAACTGTCGATGCTGCTCGAAGGCATCGACTGGCGACAGCCTGTCCGTACAGCGGAGCCGACATCGGCGTTGTAAACCTATCGACGGCTGCGTAAACTGCCGGCATGACCACGGCAGACGCCTATCCGGACGACATCGAAGCGCTCAAGGCCTTGCTGCTTGAGCGCGATGCGCGCATCGGGCATCTGGAAGACGTGGTCCAATCGCACAAGGCGGCAAACGCTACAGCCAAGGCCGAGATCGAGCACCTGAAACTGCTGATTGCGAAGCTGCGTCGCATGCAGTTTGGTCGTAGCTCCGAGAAGCTCGACCACCAGATCGAACAACTCGAGTTGCGACTGGAAGAGCTCGAAGCTGATGAAGGCGCGGCCCCCATCGAGGTTCCAAAGACGCCACGCACGGCGCCGGAACAGGCGCCACGCAAACCACTCCCCGAGCATCTGCCCCGCGATATCCTGACCCACTGGCCGGAATCGGGCGAAACCTGCACCGCGTGTGGTGGCCCCATGAAGCAGCTCGGCGAGGACGTCTCCGAGCAGCTTGAATATGTACCGGCGAGCTTCCGCGTGATTCGCCACGTGCGTCCGAAGCTGGCGTGCACGTGCTGCGACCACATCGTGCAAGCGGCGGCACCGAGCCGCCCCATCGAGCGTGGCCTGGCCGGTCCGGGCTTGCTGGCCCATGTACTCGTCTCGAAGTTCGCTGATCACCTGCCGCTATATCGCCAGTCGGCGATCTATGTGCGCGAGGGCGTTGAGCTGGATCGCTCGCTGCTGGCGAAATGGGTCGGCCACACCGCGAACCTGTTGCAACCGCTGGTCGACGCGTTACGCCGGCACGTGATGGCGGCAACGAAGCTGCATGCCGACGATACGCCGGTACCGGTGCTTGCACCGGGCAATGGCAAGACGAAAACCGGAAGGCTGTGGGTCTACGTGCGCGACGACCGGGACTCAGGCGACATGACGCCGCCGGCGGTCTGGTTCGCCTATACACCGGATCGCAAGGGCATCCATCCGCAGCGGCACCTCGAATCGTTCAACGGCACACTGCAGGCCGATGCCTACGGCGGTTACCAGGCGATCTACGAAACCGGACGCGTGGCCGAAGCTGCTTGCTGGGCTCATGCCCGACGGCAATTCTACGAATTGCATGCTGCGCGGCCGAACACCTTGAACACCGAAGTGCTGGAACGCATCGGTGCGCTGTACAAGGTTGAAGAAGCGATCCGGGGGAAACCGCCCGATGAGCGGCGAGCGTACCGGCAAACGCACGCCAAGCCCTTGCTCGACCAACTCCATGCGTGGCTGAGCGCCACGCTGGAAACACTCTCGCGCAAATCCGACACGAGCCGGGCGTTCCTCTACGCCCTGAACCGATGGGAGGCGCTCACGCGCTATTGCGACGATGGACACCTGGAGATCGACAACCTGCCGGTTGAACGCGCACTGCGCGGCGTGGCCATCGGACGGCGGAACTACCTGTTCGCTGGCGCAGACTCAGGTGGTGAGCGAGCAGCCGCCATCTACAGTCTGATCGGCACGGCCAAGCTCAACGGCATTGATCCCGAGGCGTATCTGCGCCATGCGCTGGCACACATCGCGGATCATCCAATCAACCGGATCGACGAACTGCTGCCGTGGCATCTGGATCAGTCGTCGTACTCAAGCGGCGTATCGGCGTAGTCCAGAACAATGGTGTGGATGCAAACCTCGCACCACTCACGGAACATCTTGGGCGTCCGGTTGCGCGGCCATAGATCTGGATCGACATACCAGTCCTCCAGCAACTGCTCGAAAACCACCTTCCAGTTCCGCTGAATCCAGCGCTTGCCCGGCTGATCCAGGTCATCGGTGCCATCCGTGGGAATCAGGAACGCGGATGGTTCCTCGCGCGCATCCTCAAACGTGACGGTGGCATTGGCTGGAGTGGGATCGGTCGCGTTGATCCATTCGACGAACGGCGCCTTGGGCAGGATGATGGCAACGACCCGGTTCGTAACGTAAAGCGGCTCCAGCGGCATGCAGTCGATCCTCGTGTCAGAAGATCAAATGCTAAAGCAAGACGGCCATCACTCCACGCTTAC
>NZ_JAMXHT010000024.1 GCF_023955655.1 Ralstonia soli
TGTTGATTTGCACCGAATTCTGACCCAGGATTTGCATCGAAAACTGACCCACCCCAAAGGCTGTTAGGTGTCGCTTTGTGCGGGTTGTTTGGCGGTGCGTTTCTCCTTCTTGGGCTGGGTGGTGCTGTGCTTGAAACGATAGCTATCGTTGCCGGTTTCAACAATGTGGCAGTGGTGCGTGAGGCGGTCCAATAGCGCGGTGGTCATCTTGGCGTCCCCGAAGATGCTCGACCATTCGCCGAAGCTCAGGTTGGTGGTGATGATGAGGCTGGTGCGCTCGTAGAGCTTGCTGATCAGGTGGAACAGCAGTGCACCGCCGGTCTGGCTGAACGGCAGATAGCCCAGTTCATCGAGGATCACCAGGTCGGCATACATGAGTCGCGTGGCCAGATGGCCCGGCTTGCCGGAGACCTTCTCCAACTCCAATGCGTTGACCAACTCCACGGTCGAGAAGAAGCGCACTCGACGGTGATGATGCTCCACCGCTTGCACGCCGATGGCGGTGCCGAGATGGGTCTTGCCGGTCCCCGGGCCGCCGACCAGCACGATGTTGTGCGCCGACTCCAGGAACTCGCAGCGGTGAAGCTGCCGCACCAGCGCCTCGTTGGCCTCGCTGCAACTGAAGTCGAAGCCGGTCAGGTCGCGGTAGGCCGGGAAGCGCGCCACCTTCATCTGATAGGCCAGCGAGCGCACCTCGCGCTCGGTGAGTTCCGCCTTGAGCAGACGCGACAGGATGGCTACGGCCGACTGGTAGGCTGGCGAGTCCTGCGCCGCCAAGTCTCCCAACGCTTGCGCCATGCCATGCAGCTTCAATGACTTCAGCATCTCCACCATGGCTTTATGCTGCATGATGCACCTCCCGGTTACGCAGTCGGTCATAGCGGCCGACGTTGGCCTGCGGTTCGACGTGCAGTGCCAGCGCCTGCGGCGAGGTGATCGGCGCCACGGGCTTGCCTTCGAGCAAGCGACTGAGGATGTTCAGGATGGTTTGCTTGGATGCGGCACCGGCCTCCAGCGCCAGCTCGACTGCGGTCAGCACAGCTTGCTCGTCGTGCAACAGTACTAGCGCCAGGATCTCGACCATCTCGCGATCGCCACCGGGTCGCTTGAGCAATGTGGATTGCAGCCGGCGGAAGCCCTCAGGCAGTTCGGCGAACGGCGCACCATTGCGCAAGGCCCCCGGCTTGCGCTGCAGCACCGCGAGGTAGTGGTGCCAGTCATAGATGGTGCGCCCTGGCTGATGACTGCGGTCGATGTGCCGTACATGCTCGGCGATCACTTGGCCCTCGGCGACGAACACGAGCCGATTGGCATAGACGCGCAGACTGACGGGCCGGTTCGCAAACGACGCCGGCACGCTGTAGCGATTGCGCTCGAAGGTCACCAGGCAGGTTGGTGAGACGCGTTTGGTGTGCTCGACAAAGCCATCGAACGGCTGCCCCACCGGCATCAAGTGCGGCCGCTCCAGCGACCAGGCTTCCCAGAGGGTCATGTCCAGCTCAGGATGGCGGGTCTGCTGCCACAACCGCACACACTGGTCGGCCAGCCAGTCATTGAGCGCCGCCAGAGAGCCGAATGCAGGGATGCGCTGCCAGATGCGGTGACGGCTGTCCTGCACGTTCTTCTCGATCTGCCCCTTCTCCCAGCCCGAGGCCGGGTTACAGAACTCGGCGTCGAACAGGTAGTGGCTGACCATGGTGCTGAAGCGCAAGTTGACGTCACGCGACTTGCCCTGGCGCACGCGATCCACGGCGGTCTTCATGTTGTCGTAGATGCCGCGGCGCGGAATGCCGCCCCACGCCACAAAGGCGTGGTGATGGGCATCGAACAGCATCTCGTGAGTCTGCAGCAGATACGCGCGCAGGAAGAAAGCGCGGCTGTGGCTGAGCTTGAACTGGGCCACCTGCAGCTTGGTTCGCTCGCCTGCGATGACCGCCCAGTCCTCGCTCCAATCGAACTGGAAGGCCTCGCCCTCAGCAAAGCGCAGCGGGATAAAGGTGCCGCGGCCCGACGAGCGCGCTTGTTCCTGTTGCTCCTGGCGCCAGCGGCGGGCGAACGCCGCGACGCGGTCATAGGAGCCGGTGAATCCAAGTGCACACAGATCGACGTGGATCTGCTTGAGCGTGCGCCGTTGCTTGCGCGGCTTGTTGGCCTCGGTCTTGAGCCAGGCGGCGAGCTTGGCGGCATGACCGTCGAGCTTGCTTGGGCTCTGCCGTGCAGGATAGGCCGGTGCGGTGACGTCAGCGCGCAGATAGCGCCTGACCGTGTTCCTGGAGATGCCCAGGCGCCTGGCGATCTCGCGCAGCGGGATCTGGTCGCGAAGATGCCAGCGTCGAATGATGCTCAGTATGGCCACGTCGATCACTCCGAACTCCCGCTCCTTGCCGAGCGGGACAGTGTTCTATACGTGGGTCAACATTCGATGCAAAAACCTACCTCGGATGGGTCAGGATTCGGTGCAAATCAACA
>NZ_JAMXHT010000025.1 GCF_023955655.1 Ralstonia soli
TAGCCGTCCACCGCGCGGTGATCGAAGATCAGATGCAGGCCCATCATGGGCGCGATCATGATGCTGTCGTCCTTGACCACGACCCGCTTGGCCACGCGCGTCACACCCAAAATGGCGACCTGCGGCACGTTGATGATGGGCGTGAAGCTGTCGATGCCCGTCATGCCCAGGTTGGTCACGGTGAAGGTGCCGTGCTGATAGCTGCCGGCCGACAGCGTGCCCGCGCGTGCGCCCTCCGCCAGACGGCGGCTTTCGGCGGCAATGTCGGCCACCGACTTCGTGTCGACATTGCGCAGCACCGGCACCATCAGTCCTTCATCGAGGCTGACGGCCAGCCCGATGTTGACGTCCGGCATCAGTTCGACTTCCTTCTCCAGCACGCGGGCGTTCAGGCGCGGATGCTCGCGCAGCGTCAACGCCACCGCGCGCAGCACGAACGACGTCAAGGTGACCTTGCACTGTGCTCCGAGCTGTTGCTGCAGTGCCTGCACAGCCAGCTCCAGCCGGGTCGCATCCACCTCGATCGACTGCGCCACGCGCGGCACCTGCCACGCAGCGCTCATGGTGCGGGCGATGGCACCGCGCATGCCGGCCAGCGGCACGACACGGCGCTCGCCCGCATCGGGCACGGAAGCGAGGGCCTGGCTCATGCTTTCGGCTCCAGCCGCGCCAGTACGGCGCCGCGCCCAAAGGTGTCCTGTGCCGCAACCTCGATAGCCGCGACGACGCCATCGACAGGTGCCGTCACCTCATGCGTGGTCTTGACCAGCTCCACCACCGCCAGCGCCTGCCCCGCGCTTACCGCATCGCCGGGCTTGACCAACCAATCCTGCAACAGGGCTTCGGTGCCCTCTTCCACGTCTTGCCAGGCGGCGTCAGACATCAATACGTCGATCATGCTGCTTCTCGCTTGAGTGAATAGGAAACGGGTTGGTGCTGCACCAGCGCGCGCACCTGGGCGACGATGCTGTCGACCTGCGGAATGACGAACTGCTCGAGCGGACGGGAGTACGGGATGGGCACATCGGGCACCGCCAGCCGGCGCACCGGTGCACGCAGGGCCACGGTGTCGAGGTTCTCCGCCACGATGGCAGCGATCTCACCCGACAGGCCGAAGCTGAGGTAATCCTCGTCGGCCACCAGCAGGCGACCGGTCTTGGCCACCGAGCGCAGCACGGCCTGGCGGTCGAGCGGCACGATGGTGCGCAGGTCGATGACTTCCACATCGATGCCCTCGGCGGCCAATTGCTCGGCGGCCAGCAACGACTTCTGCACCATCTGCGACAGCGTGACGATGGTCACGTCGCGGCCTTCGCGCGCCACGCGTGCCTGCCCGAACGGGATCGTGTAGGCCTCTTCGGGCACGGCGTTCGTGCTGCCCTCGAAATAGGACATCCACGACAGGCCCATGATGCCCTTGTGGTAGCAGAAGATGACGGGGTTGTCGTCGCGGATGGCCTGGATCATCAGGCCCTTCGCGTCGTACGCGTTGGACGGCACGACCACCTTCATGCCCGGCATGTGCGCGAAGCTCGCATACAGGCACTGCGAGTGCTGCGCGGCATCGTTGTAGCCGCCACCGATGCCGGTGGTGATCACGGCCGGCAACGCAACGCGACCGCCCGACATGTAGGTGTTCTTGGCCAGATGGTTGTAGATCTGGTCGAAGCACACACCAAAGAAATCCACGAACATCAGCTCGGCAATCGGGCGCAGCCCTTCTGCCGCCGCACCGAGCGCCGCACCGATGAAGGCCGTCTCCGAGATTGGCGTATCCATGATGCGGTCCGGCCCGAAGCGGTCGAGCAGGCCCGTGGTGGCGCTGAAGATGCCGCCGTATTTGCCGATGTCTTCGCCCATGACGAAGACACGCGGGTCGCGTTCCATTTCCTGCCCGATGGCTTCGGAAATGGCCTGCGCCATGGTGAGGGTGCGCGCGCCCTGCGCCGCGCCTTGTGAGGCTTGCATGTTAGGTCTCCTGGAATGGCCGCAGGGGCTGCTTAATGAACGAACACGTGATTCAGCGCGTCGCCCGGTTCGGGATACGGGCTGTTGCGGCCGAAGTCGTAGGCCGCGTCAATGCGCGCCGAGATCGCGGCTCGCAACGCAGCGTCCGCGTTGTCGTCGAGCAGCCCCGAAGCACGCAGGCTGTTGCCAAGCAGATTGATGGGATCGGACTCGCGCAGATGCTTCGCTTCGTCCTTCGGGCGGTAGGTTTCCGGGTCGCCCTGGAAGTGGCCGAGGTAGCGGTCGGTCTT
>NZ_JAMXHT010000026.1 GCF_023955655.1 Ralstonia soli
CCGCCGAAAAGGCCCCAAGGAGGCAGAAACCGAAGAGTTATCCACACCGCAGTAACGCTTTACGCCGTCTCGGGGTGGGTCAAATTTAGATGAAAACCGTGGGTCAAATTTAGCTGCGCGCCAACACACGGGCAATGGGATCGCTTAGAACGCCATACGCTTCGTTCAGAAGCTGGAACTGCTCAGTCGCATTGGCGGCCTTGTTACGGTCTGGATGAAGCTCCATCGCCCTGCGGCGATAGGTAGCCTTGATCTCCCCTGCCTCGGCGTCCGGGGCAACGCCAAGGATGGCGTAATACCCCTTCGGGTCCTTGTTGCTCATAGAGGTCTATGCGCGTGGTTCTTGTTGCGCGATGGTATCCCATCGCAGCGCTCGTCCATTCGCGGATTGACTCTTCAGCCCTTATGCCAGCCTCGGCAAAAATTCACTTGTCTTGAGCGACAACAGTTGATCCGCATCCGCTTGGGCCAAGTCGCGATCTGACCGTGCTTGATCGCACTGGTACGTTTCGATGTGCTCCTTGTTGTGGTCAGTGACCGTCAGCAAGGTAACAACACCCTTGAAGCGTTCCGTCCAGCCGTTGTTGGAACGGACCGTGAACGCCTTTGCGCGAACAATGTTCTTTTCCATATGCTTCCCCGTTTCGCCATATGTGTTGACGTTAGAAGCATGTTGCGTCACGCACCTGCAATGTATACCCCCACGGAAGTGGGGTGTCGCGGATGGAACGTATTCGAGGATGGCGCCAATGCGTTGCGGCTAGCTTTGCGAATGTCGCATTGATCAGCACTGGTCAGAGGCCCATCTCCATCGCCAAGAGCATTTCCGTCGCGTAAACTTCCGTCCGGCGATTGGTCAGGAATTGTTGTCCAAGTCTTGTCCAAACGCTGTCCAAATTGACCAACCGATTTGGACAAGATGGATTGAATGACACTTCGTAAGTCTTTGATTTATAAGACTGTCAGCCAAAGGTTATGGCCCATGCCGCAAATGTGCAAGGCCGTGGATCGGGGGATGGTGATCGGGGATGTGCGGTTGATGGAGAAGCGGGGAGGGAAGTCTGGGGAGTGGGTGGCTGGGGTAAGCGCCTAAAAAGCAAAGAGCGTCTCAAGGACGCTCTTTGCTGTTGACCCCAAATCAACGGCATTCGGCCGGAGCGTACTTTGCCGTCAACGTCGGCGAACTGCCTGCCGCCACATTGCCTGGGAATTTCTTGTTGGCCGCACCACAGGCTCATTGGATCGGGCCAGTTGGTGCGCTTCCCGTGGACAGGTTCGCCGCAGTCTCGCCGTCCCCGGTGTACGGCACCAACACCAATTGATTACTCCCTGCCGGTGCAACACGGTCTTTAAAGGAAATGGTGATAGCCCCCGTATTCTCGTCGATGCTAATGCCTTCAACATTTTCCGTCTGAACGGATGGGGCAGCGCCTGCAGCGAGATTGCCTGTCTTAGCAATTGCATTCTCAGCCACCAACACCTTGCTTTCGGAAGCCAACGTTAAACCCTCTGTTACGCGGGACCGCGCGACATAGTCTTGGTATGCCGGCAAGGCAATCGCAGCCAGAATGCCGACAATTGCCACAACGATCATCAGTTCGATCAGAGTAAAGCCGCGTTGATTCTGAGTAAGCGTGGAGTGATGGCCGTCTTGCTTTAGCATTTGATCTTCTGACACGAGGATCGACTGCATGCCGCTGGAGCCGCTTTACGTTACGAACCGGGTCGTTGCCATCATCCTGCCCAAGGCGCCGT
>NZ_JAMXHT010000027.1 GCF_023955655.1 Ralstonia soli
TTTACTTCAGGATCTTGGCAACGACGCCAGCACCCACGGTACGGCCGCCTTCGCGGATAGCGAAGCGCAGGCCTTCTTCCATGGCGATCGGGGCGATCAGCTTGACGGTGATCGACACGTTGTCACCCGGCATGACCATTTCCTTGCCTTCCGGCAGGGCGATCGAGCCAGTCACGTCCGTCGTACGGAAGTAGAACTGCGGGCGATAGTTGTTGAAGAACGGGGTGTGACGACCGCCTTCGTCCTTCGACAGGATGTAGACCTCGCCCGTGAATTCCGTGTGCGGCTTGATCGAGCCCGGCTTGGCCAGCACTTGACCACGCTGAACGTCTTCGCGCTTCGTGCCACGCAGCAGAATACCGACGTTGTCGCCTGCTTGACCTTGGTCCAGCAGCTTGCGGAACATTTCCACGCCCGTGCAGGTGGTCTTGTCGATCTTCGGCTTGTCGCCATCCATGGCGATACCGACGATTTCGATTTCTTCGCCGACCTTGATCACGCCACGCTCGATACGGCCGGTCACCACGGTGCCGCGACCCGAGATCGAGAACACGTCTTCCACCGGCATCAGGAACGTGCCGTCAACAGCGCGCTCCGGCGTCGGGATGTAGGTGTCCAGTGCGTCGGCCAGGTTCATGATGGCCACTTCGCCCAGCTCGCCCTTGTCGCCTTCCAGCGCCAGCTTGGCCGAACCCTTGATGATCGGGGTGTCGTCGCCCGGGAAGTCGTACTTCGACAGAAGTTCACGCACTTCCATCTCGACCAGTTCCAGCAGCTCAGCGTCGTCCACCATGTCGCACTTGTTCAGGAAGACGATGATGTACGGCACGCCAACCTGACGGGCCAGCAGGATGTGCTCACGCGTTTGCGGCATCGGGCCGTCAGCGGCCGAGCACACCAGGATGGCGCCGTCCATCTGGGCGGCACCGGTGATCATGTTCTTGACGTAGTCGGCGTGGCCCGGGCAGTCAACGTGCGCGTAGTGACGGTTTTGCGTCTCGTACTCGATGTGCGCGGTGTTGATCGTGATGCCGCGTGCCTTTTCTTCCGGCGCTGCGTCGATTTCGTCGTACTTCTTCGCTTCGCCACCGAACTTGCTCGACAGCACGGTTGCGATCGCTGCGGTCAGCGTCGTCTTGCCGTGGTCAACGTGACCAATCGTCCCAACGTTCACGTGCGGCTTGGTCCGCTCGAACTTTTCCTTTGCCATGTC
>NZ_JAMXHT010000028.1 GCF_023955655.1 Ralstonia soli
CAGCGTTGGCTGCCGATGCTGATGTTCAAATACACGCTGTAGTTAAGAGGCACCTTGGTTGGACCGACTGTGCTGCCCTATAAAGGATGAGGGAAGTCAAAGCGGACTCTAGGCGTCGGAGGTGCTGTTGCGCCTCCGCGCCTCCGCGCCTCTATGGATCCTCCAAGAGTTCCTATGAGTCACGGCTTAGTGCGCGGCCGCAAGGCCATTGAGGCCAACCTGTGAACCGCTGACGCAGAATCCGGCAAGGAACACCACGGGGCCGAGGACCATCGGCATGGCGTAAAGCCGCAGAAACAGCCGCAGTGTTTCGAACTCGTGACCGTTCGGAACAAGTTGTTGTCGATCATTGCTTTACTAGTGTGTGGAATGCTGGGCTTGGGCACCTATCTGCTTATCGAACTTGGGCGGGCAAGCGACTACGCCGCTGCGATTTACCAGAAGGACCTTCGCAACGCATCGACGATTGCAGAGATTGACAGCCTCCTCATGCGCGCGGACCTGACGGTCTTGCGCATGTTCGCGATTGGGGATCCCGAGTCGATCGCCCAATGGAAGAAGGACAACGAGCAAAGGTTCGCTGCCGTCGAAAAATCACTGGACTCGTTGGGCGCGAATGCCGGGGTGACTCAATCCGCGGCCATTACAAACTTGCGCAACGCTTTCCATAGCCTACAGGCCGGGATGCGGCATCAAGTCGAGCGAATTGAGGCTGGTGACATTGAGGGCGGGACCGAGGTCAATCGAGTCGAGGTGAAGGCGCAGTCAGACAACCGCTCCTTAGGACGGGTCCATGGGCCTTCCATCGTTAGGGCTCGTCCGGCACATGCTGGCCGGCTGCTCTTGTTCCAGGGGCCGGATGAACAGCACGTCGGCGCGGTTGCACGGGCGATACCGTGCGTGATACGAGAAACACTCGTCCTCGAGTTCGCCTGTTAACGCGCGAGCAGAATTGACCCACTTGGCGGGGTGATTTGCATCGAAATTTGACCCACGTGATTGAATGTCCTGCTCAATCTTTGAGCAGGGGATACAGAGGTGATCACGGTGGGCATGTTGG
>NZ_JAMXHT010000029.1 GCF_023955655.1 Ralstonia soli
TCTCGTACTCGATGTGCGCGGTGTTGATCGTGATGCCGCGTGCCTTTTCTTCCGGCGCTGCGTCGATTTCGTCGTACTTCTTCGCTTCGCCACCGAACTTGCTCGACAGCACGGTTGCGATCGCTGCAGTCAGCGTCGTCTTGCCGTGGTCAACGTGACCAATCGTCCCAACGTTCACGTGCGGCTTGGTCCGCTCGAACTTTTCCTTTGCCATGTCGCGACTCCTGTCTCGGTAGCGATTTGCGTTGGTGGATGCGTGGTGCCCATGGGCAGGATCGAACTGCCGACCTCTCCCTTACCAAGGGAGTGCTCTACCACTGAGCCACATGGGCAAAACTTTTTGCGAACAGTGAATGGAGCGGGTGAAGGGAATCGAACCCTCGTCGTAAGCTTGGAAGGCTTCTGCTCTACCATTGAGCTACACCCGCCCGGGTTACTTCTTCCCTTGCCGCCGGTCCTGGCTGAGAACCGAACTCACTGCTTAATTCTGGTGGAGAGGGCTGGATTCGAACCAGCGTAGGCGTAAGCCAACAGATTTACAGTCTGCCCCCTTTAGCCACTCGGGCACCTCTCCGAAGAGAACTTGCGATTATGGGACCATCGATGCACCTTGTCAAGCGGTGTGTGATGAAATCGCGAGATTTAGCGTTAGACGCTCTCACCCTTGACGGAAACATTCGATCCCACGCAGGTTGCGACTCGCTTTCGACATAGCCGCGACAACCATTAGCGGTTGACTTGCGGCACCGCCAAACGGGGCATATAGGCGCCGCTCGGCAAGCCCCGGCTGTTTCGCCTTCATCGGCAACGGAGAGGGGGATCACCGAGAGAGTGGGCATGGGCTGGGGCCGTGCATGCTGCACAACCCGAGTTACGACTTCAACGACGCGCTGCTGCCGTTGGGGGCGACGTACTGGGTGAGGCTGGTGGAGCGGTACCTGGGGCGATCCTGAGGGGCGGG
>NZ_JAMXHT010000003.1 GCF_023955655.1 Ralstonia soli
GCGCAGCCGGGGCAGTCGAAGCCGTCGGGCTGGTTGGCCGACAGCATCGTCTTGGCGCCCTTGGCCGCGATGCCTTGCGACAGCAATTGATGTGCAACGCTTTTAAGCGCGCCCCAGCCACCGGCCGGATGACGGTAGAACTCGATCTTCTGGTGCTTCATGTGAAAGCTCCGAATCGGAAGTTGGAGGGACGCTACGCGCGGCCGTCACTCCTGATTCTGGAAGTCATCGCGGTAGCAGGCTGTCAAAGCGACCGAGCGGAGGCGTCGTGCCGCCGAATTACGCTTTGAAGCTGTACAGGCTTAGCCAATGGCCATCGTTGCAAGCCGCCCAGGAATTCGAGGAGACTGGCATATACCGTTAGCCGCGTCTCGGGTGATGTCATCTGCTAAACAGATTTTTCTGAATTTGGACCAGATGGTCCTCCATCAAGCGCCTAGCCGTGGCCTCATCACGGTCCTTGAGCGCTTCCACGAGTGCGCGGTGTTGGTGCTCATATGTTTTGCGACGCTCCGGTGTGAGCGAGCGCTGCTTCAGTCGCCCCCACTCTCCCTGTTCGCGGATACGGGTCGCGAGTTCAAGAATCTGCTGGAAAAACGAGTTGTGTGTTGCTACAGCAAGTGCCTCGTGTAGCGCGCCATCCCAGTGCTCAAACTCTTCAACGGTCTGTGCCGCTTCAGAGCGCTCCAAACATTCGTCCATCCGAGCGAAATCGCGTGATGTTCCAAACTGGACTATCAACGATGGCATCAAAGGTTCAATCAAAAGCCGCGCCTGCATAAGCTCGGCGGGACTTGTGATTCCAATGTCGCGCTTAGCGTCAGCCTGCGCAGATTCAGGCTGCGGCACGGCAGCAACAAACGTCCCGCTCCCCACGGTCTGAGTAATCAACCCGCGATTTTTCAGTTCGCCGAGCACGCGGCGCACTGCTCCTCGTGACGCGTTGAATTGCTCACTCAGTTCGCGCTCTGCTGGCAGCTTGTATCCCACTGCGAGCCGGCCGCTGCTGATTTCCTCGATCAAGTAGCGCGCCAGGGCCTTTGCCCCATCGGCGCGAACCGCTTGCTCAACATCGATTTCACTCACAAGGCCTCCCTCTGAGGTAGCGAACTCGTTACCCAGTAGATCGCATTGTATCGATGATGAACCAATTGGTAAAGATAATTTAACCGAAACCCTTGCATTGGTCCCAATGCGGTACTACATTTTCGTGGAATCGAACCAATCTGATCGAGATACAACGAGGACAAAATGAAGTTTGCAACCCTGAACACACCTGAAGGTAAGCTTGTCGCCCTGGTAAACACTGAGTCTGCGCAGTTTTGGCCTGTTTCGAGCCTCATTCCAGGTTTTGATGGCGACATGGTCCAATTGGTCCATGTTTTTCATGAGATCAAGGACCGACTCACACCGACCGGCGCAGGTAAGCCGCTCGATGCTGCGACCGTTCTTGCACCAATTGACCAGCCCCGCCGCAACATCTTCTGCGTGGGCAAGAACTATCACGAGCACGCCAAGGAATTTTCGATCTCAGGCTTTGACAGCAGCGCCAAGGAGGGCGAACACGCTCCCGAAGCGCCGGTCCTGTTCACGAAGCCGGCGTCGACCATCATCGGGCCGAACGTCAAAGTTCCGAACCACGCAGGTGTGACGAGCCAACTGGACTACGAGGCAGAGCTGGCCGTGATCATTGGTACGGGCGGGCGGGGGATCAAAAAGGCTGACGCGTACAAGCACGTCATCGGCTACACGATCGTCAACGACTTTACCGCCCGCGACCTTCAGAAGACGCACCGTCAATGGTTCCTTGGTAAGTCGCTCGACGGCTTCTGCCCGATGGGACCGTATCTGGTCACCGCAGACGAGGTAGATGTCGAGCACCTGGACATCAAGTGCTGGATCAACGGCGAGCTTCGCCAGAACTCGAATACGGGCCAGCTCATCTTTGACATCCCCACCCTGATCGAGACCATCTCGGCCGGCATCGAACTGCAGCCTGGTGATGTGATTGCTACCGGCACACCCGCAGGTGTTGGTATCGGCTTCACGCCGCCGAAGTTTCTCCAATCCGGCGACGTCATGCGTATCGACATCGACGGTCTGGGGACTCTGACCAACGAGGTTCAATGATGGCGACTACTGTTGTCCGCAACATCGCAGTGGAGGTCACCGGCGAAGGGACGCCCGTACTCTGCATTCACGGGCTCGGCGGGTCGTCCAATACCTGGACGCCGGTGCTCTCCGCGTTTGACGGGTTCAGCGTCCTACGTATTGATCTGCCTGGAAGCGCGCGGTCGGCGCTTCGCCCCGAAGCCCTCTCGATCGAACAGTACGTTGCTTCGGTTGTTGAGGTGCTGGGCGAGATGGGCATCGAGGCGGTCCACGTTGTCGCCCATAGCTTGGGAACAATCGTCGCCCAGCATTTTGCGGCCACATATCCGCAGCGGGTCAGCAGCTTGGCTCTATTTGGCCCGCTTACCAACCCTCCGGAGCAAGCCCGTTCGGCCATCCGTGCGCGCGCTGAGCTTGCGCGCCAAGGGCTTGCAGGCATGCAGCAGATTGCAGATGCAATCGTCTCAGGCGCGACCAGTCGAGAGACCAAAGCGACTCAGCCAGCCGTACTGGCGCTGATTCGCGAGAGCGTCATGCGTCAAGGCAGCGAAGGATACGCGCAGAGTTGTGAAGCATTGGCAAGCGCGCAATCCGCACAGATCGAATCGATCAACGTACCCGCGCTGCTCGTGACTGGCGACCAAGACGGCGTTGCGCCCGAGGCAGCGGTCAAAGCCATGGCAGGACGAATCCACGGAGCATCCGTTCACGTACTCCCTGGCTGCGGGCACTGGATGACTTTCGAGAAGCCGACTGAATGCATCCAGCTTCTTGAGCAGTTCTACCAAAATTTCAAGTAAAGCGACAACACGGAGGAGACACCAATGACAAAAACTGTATTCAACAACGTTACGATTTTTGACGGTTCCGGTGCGGCCCCTTTTCAGGGCTCGGTTCTGGTCGATGGGGCGCGCATTGCGCAGATCGCACGTGATGGCAGCGACATCGAAGTAGCGGACGCGCGCACATTCGATGGTCGCGGTCGCTTCTTGATGCCCGGGATGACCGAGGCACACACCCACTTTTCGTGGAATGACCAGCCGACGCTGTCGGCGATTCAGTTCATGCCTCCCGAGGAACACATCCTCTGGTGCGTCCGGGTGGCCAAGCGATACCTGGATATGGGCTGGACCTCTGCGATTGGGGCAGCAGCGGCCAAAGCGCGCCTGGACGTTGTACTGCGTAACTCTATCAACGCTGGCGACTTTCCTGGCCCTCGCTACCTTGCAGGCAGCCAAGAGCTGACGACCATTGGGGGCCTTGGGGACAATACGCTTCCGCATCTCCCGTTCGAAGAACTGAGTTTCGGCACGGTGTGCACTGGGCCCGAGGAGATTCGGCGCGCCGCTCGGATGTTCATCAAGTACGGCGTCGACCATCTGAAGATCAATCTTTCCGGCGAGTACATCGCAGGGATTCCTGCGGAGCTGTCACCATTCTCCGAAGAGGAGATCGCAATGCTCGCGGCAGAAGCCAAGCGCAACGGCAAGCGCGTTGCTGCCCACGCGCGCTCGAGCGAGTCGGTCAAGCAATGCGTTCGGCACGGCCTCGAGATGATTTACCACGCTAGCTTTGCCGATGAAGAGGCGCTCGATATGCTGGAGGCAAACAAGGACAAGCACTTTGTTGCTCCAGGGATCGGCTGGCTGGTTCGCACCTGCTTCAATGCTTCGGACTATGGTGTGACGCCGGAAATCGCCGAGAAGATGGGCTATAAGCGCGAGCTCGAAGTCGCAGCGCAGACGCTTTCCAAGATGCACAAGCGTGGCATTAGGATTCTGCCTGGGGGCGACTACGGTTTCGCCTGGATGCCTCACGGCACGAACGCAAACGACCTTCAGTATTTTGTTGACTACATTGGCATGACGCCGACTGAAGCGCTTGTAGCAGCAACAAAGCTGGGCGGCCAAATCATGATGCGACCGGACGAGCTTGGTCTGCTGCGTGAAGGCTTCATTGCCGACCTGGTGTTGGTCGACGGCAACCCTCTCGAGAATCTGAGCATTCTCACGAACCCCGATCGTATCGCGTTGGTGATGAAGGAAGGCGTCATTCACAAGGAGTGCAAGGACATTCGTCCGCCTAGCGCTGCACTCCATATTGCCGACGACAATCGACCGTTTGTCGATGAGGGTGTGCGTAAAGCAATGCAGTGATTCGCACGCGCTGCCTGTAGACCTAGGCCTTAGTTGGCCCGTGGTCTGATCCTCGCGCCGACCACTACAGGCCAGGTTCCTGATCAATGGAGGTCTTGGATTCGGTAGTCCTTTGACTATCGAGTCCCCTCTGTTGTCAGCGAAAACGAAGCGTTTTCACAAACAACAGTACGCACCTTTCCATCTGGCCTTCAGGCTGGATGAGGGCCGCTTTTTGCCGTCCAAATATGAAGTTATCTGGAGGAGACAACCGTGAAATATCGACACACCCTAACGTGTGCTGCAGCAATTGGGCTTACAGGAGCATTGCCAACCGCCGCGCATTGTGCTGATTTCGCTGTGAACAGTTTCAGCGTTCTTGGTACAACACAAGCCAAGCCCGACGCGATCTACGGCTACGGCACCGGAAATGAAAAGCTGCTGACGTACCAGTTCGAACACTTTAGCGGGCACAGCTGGGGGGACGTGTATTTTGACGCTGAGGTCTATCACGGCCGAGATGTCGGATCACCGTTCGTAACAGGCCACAGCATCCAGAACCTCCTGGTGCTGAATCCGCGACTCTCGTTGGGAAAGATAACAGGCAAAGATCTTTCCTTCGGACCCGTCACCGATGTCTCTCTGATTTCACGTTGGGAGGCCGGAAGCTATCCAAATGACAATCCCTATCGATCCCAGAACTATGGGGTATCGCTGAACTTCGATGTGCCAGGCTTTTCGTACTTCGAGTCCGGGCTCCTCTATCGGAACACGAACTTCGACAAACGCACGTGGCTGTGGCGGTCCGTGCTGATGTCTAAGCCGGTCGAAGTCTTTTCGCAGAAATTGCACTTCAACTTGCTGTCACTTGTCAGCGGCAGTCAGAACAACGGGACCGAAGTGTTCGAGCGTGGGGAAATGCTCTGGGAGGTTGGCGGGAAAGCAGCCTATCAGCTTGGCCTGCGCCTGGAGTATGAAACATATAAGAACGATCCCATCAAGGGCGGCAGGTACCAGCGTTGGCTGCCGATGCTGATGTTCAAATACACGCTGTAGTTAAGAGGCACCTTGGTTGGACCGACTGTGCTGCCCTATAAAGGATGAGGGAAGTCAAAGCGGACTCTAGGCGTCGGAGGTGCTGATGCGCCTCCGCGCCTCTATGGATCCTCCAAGAGTTCCTATGAGTCACGGCTTAGTGCGCGGCCGCAAGGCCATTGAGGCCGACCTGTGAACCGCTGACGCAGAATCCGGCAAGGAACACCACGGGGCCGAGGACCATCGGCATGGTGTAAAGCCGCAGAAACAGCCGCAGTGTTTCGAACTCGTGGAATCCGGAAAGGTGCTGGTCTCCGGCATACTGCTGTATGCGACCAAGGATCAGGCGCTCATTCATGATGGGAAAGGTGCCGCAGTTTGGCCGCTTGAGAAGCGGGAACTTGTGCCCTATCACCCCAAGGAGCAAGCCGAAGTTGGAGCACAGGGAACACCGGCTACCGCCGTCAAACCTCACTCGCCCTAACAGAACCATCCGCTATGGGGCGGCTTCGTTTAGTGAGAGCCAGCGCTTCGGCGAGAAAAACCGCCGCTTACCGCCATATTTGCCGCCGGCGCAAATGTGGCGCTTATCACACTTAATCAAGCACTCGTGGACGAGATGTTCCTGGTTTCCATCAACAGCGCTGGTGCGCTCAACAGGGCCCATCAGAAAGTTCCAAATTCAATGACCTAGGCCCCGGATAGTTCCAAATTAAGTGAACCAAGAGTTCCAAGTTCGCTGAACCGTTCCGCTGAGAATGGCGCCATATCGGGCTCTGCGGTTCAAGATTGAGTGAATCTCGACACCTGCCCCGGGGGCTCGTCAGCCTTCGCTCGGGCATCGAACTCCTGGTTTGGACAACGCCCTGTCAACGATTTTTCATGCTCATTGCCGGGAGCCCCGACACCTGTTCAGGCTTCTGTACGATTACGCCGTACCAGCCTAGGCCCGGATAGGTCTCATAGCCAAGGGTACGCGCGAAGGCGACCTGGGTGCCATCCGACATTTCATAGCAGCCAGTCGGTGCATTGCCTGCCTTCAATGGAAATATCTCGCTTAAGAGGCCCTTGCCATCCGAAGCCGCAATCACTCGGTAGCCGGAGTCGAGCAGCAGGCAGCGCGTACGCTGCCAATCTTCGGCGGAGACCCGCACGCTCTTGACCACCGTCTCTGCCTGGGGTGCCCAGTTGAAGAACACGGCAAGCACGCCGAGCGGTGCACCGTCGGCCCGACCCTCTTCGCGAATGGCGGTGGCATAGGTGGCTACGCTGGCGTTTTGAAGCATCCGCGAGACAGTGATGTCGTGTGCCACATACGCTTCACCCGACGCGGTTGCCAATGCACGCCTGAACCAATCCACACCTGACACGACCCGGCCACGCACCCCAGGGTACGTTTGCGGCCGGCCGTTGGCAATCACCCGGCCCTCGGCGTCGATGACCCACAGATCCAGGTACACCGTGTAGCTGTTGAGGATGATGCCAAGCCGCTTGCTGGCGAATGCAGCCACATCGCCGTCGGGGCGGCTCACTGCTTCGACAATGGCGGCGTCGGTCGCCCACCACCGCACGTCGCAGGAGCGCTCATAGAGATTGCGGTCGACGATGTCGATCATGTTGAGCGCCATGTCCGTCAGGCGCTGGCCTTGTTGGCCGCGCATTTTCTGGATCATGGCATCGCCCAACTGCGTCAGCTCGACGATCGAGCCGGCCAGTTCGGTCGTCAGCTCACCGGTGATGCCAGCAATGCGTTCCGACACTTGCTTGACCTGATTCGCTACGACGCTGAAGCTGCGGCCCGTTTCGCCGGCACGTGCGGCTTCGATCAGCGCATTCAGCGCGAGGAACTTGGTTTCACGGTTAATTTCGGCAATACCCGCAATCTTGTGGTCTGCGATGCGACCAACATGGTGTGACAACTCGACGATGCGCTCTGCGCTTGCCATTGGATAACGCCCCCATGCGTTGGGCTACTGCACGAGCCGTACAGGAGCTGGATGTGATTGTTGTCGGGGGGACATGCGAGATATGTGCCAACGCGAGGCGGCATAAGGTATCGAGGTCGGCTGCACGGTTACCGAGCACTCCAGGCGATGCGATGCATCACCAACGTGCATGGTGCATTGCTTGCGCGCACCGTCCTGCCGTCGTTGGGCCGCGTTGTTGTACGCGCTGCACCGTCTCAGGCCGCGTGCATTCCCTGGTATGGGAATTGCAAGATGCGACCACCGAATCCGGGAACAGGAGCGCGCATGAAAACCCCTCGGCAGCCTCTTCGTGCCATGGTGGAGCAGTTTGTCCGCTATATCGGATTCGGCAGCGGTGCGACGCTGGTGCACTACGCCAGCCTATTCGCACTGGTGCATGCCGATGTGCCGGCCTGGCGCGCTTCGGTCATCAGTAACACGATCGGTGCAGGGCTTTACTACGTGATCAGCCGGCGCGCGGTTTTTCAGACCAGCCTCGGCCACGTGAACGCCATGATTCGCTTCGCCGTGGTGGCGGTCATGGCGGTGGGATGCAATGCCGCCATCATGGCGGTCGCCCTGCGGTTAGGCCTGTACTACCTGGTTGCCCAGATGTGTGCCTCAGCCCTGTCGGCCACGCTCGCCTTCCTGGCGCACCGGTACTGGACCTTCCGCGATGACGCGATGGTCAGCACGACACTGCCTTCCTCACCGATGACGGCGCTCAGCGACCCTCTCGAGCACTTTGAAGCCCTATCACTATGATTCTGGCGATGCTGCGTGGCGTTGCCGTTTTCCAGTACCGTCTGCGGTGACGCGTTCCGCTAGGGATGGTGTTCAGAACCCAATTTCACCGCACTGAGTCATCAACGTAGAGCCAATGCAGTGCAAACGGTGCGGCGCCTGACTCGAACGCAACGCCGCGCTCCGCATGAAGGCTCCGGTTGCCCGCCCGCTCAGGCAACTTTTTCGCTCACGCCGTGGCCTCGCGCATTAGCCGCCCATGCATCATCCACAGATTGCTCAGGGCGAACAGCGTATGCAATAGACGTTCCCGTGTGAACCGCCACGACTCCGGGATCGCATCGACAGTACCGGTCGCCCGCACTTCGTCGTTCAGACGTGTGTATGCGCGACTGTTTGGTTCCCCTCTACAACGGGATATCTCAGCATTGCGAGTTTCGCGGCCTCGCCCGTGAGGTTGTGAGAGAGTTGGGGCAATCGTTATTTTGGGCACCCCAGTTCCACCCTTGAGCGGTCCATCACGCCCCTCAGCTAACCGGCTGCTTCTAGCTGCGAACAGTCGGTCAATTTCAGGGCATGGCCTCCTGTCACTAGGCGATGGTTATAGCTGAATCACGCGATCAAGAACTTGTCACGGTTTTTGCCGATCCATGCCGGAGCACGACCACGACCGGACCATGTGGCGCCAGTTTTCGGATCTTGATACTTCGGTGCCACGGTCGTCTTCTTCTTGGTAGCGCGACCAGGCTTCGACGCGAGACCAATGTCTTCTGCTGTCAGACCGTACTCTTCCACGACTTGGCGGACCTGCTGGATCACCGTCTCAAGCTCTTTAACGCGAGCGCTCTCAAGTTGCTCTTCCAGCTTTGCCTTCTGTGCCAGAAGTTCCTTGTATGTGGCCATTTCCGATCCTTATCAGGGTTTTGGAAATCGGATCATAACTGAGATGAGGGGCCCTCATCAAAAACGTTACCGCAACCGTTCCATTGGCTCTATGCACAGGCAGGATGGTAAAGCCCGCCAAGTCATACCGAATGACGAATGCTCACTACTAAGCTAATCGAAGGAGTGCGAACACCGAGGCCATTGCGACTCTCTATGTATGCGGCTCAGTCGAGAAGGCAGACCCTGTGAGTTGAACCCTGAAATCCGCCACAGGAACTGCCAATATTGACTCGCGGCACCGAGTAAAAATGCGCGCCCTGTTAGGTGCGCACGTACCCCAAATCGCAAAAGCTGGGGACCTCACCTTGCCTTACAGCTCTGCCCGATAAAAAGCAGAGCCGTCCAACTCACTAACGCTTACGAGATCGTTCGTGCTACCAAACAGCAATTGGGCCACATCCAGCTGAACTTCAAGCTCGTGCAGAACTTTTCGTCCGAACCTCTTTCCGCTCTCCGAAATAGCCTCCCTCTTGATAATGATCGGAAACGTGCACTCTTCAGTGATCCCGTGCCTTTCACAGCGATTCCGGAACTCCATCAGCATGGCGACCGTTGCTTTCCCGATTGCTTTTGCCCACATGCGACTCAGCCCTCGATCACGCATCTCCGGAACGATGAAATCGGAACCCAGCTCAACATGTACCGCCGGGATCCCTTGTTCGAAAATCTGATCGATCCGTAGCTCTACAGTACAGAACCCGATCTCTACATTCTGGTCGCACAACACGAAGCAGTGCCGTTGGCTTGCTGACATTCCAAGCCCGGCTACGTGGTGGACGGACGTCTCAGGCCACGCTCCCGGCCTTGCCAGCAAGTCGTTCGTAGAAGACGACCTCCCATCGAAATACGTTATTGGGTCATTCACGTCTGACACGCGAGCCTTTTCGTGAAGCGATCGGATCACGGCGGGCAATGTCTTTGACGGGTGACCGTTCGCGTAGACCACCATGGTCGCCTCGCCCAGGTAATTCAACTGCACAAACACAGGGCACCCCGTCACCCCTTCGATCAAAAACGGTTCAGACAATGCTTTGGCGACAGCCTTCGCCAGCGGCGACAGCGTAATCACCTCGCTGTCACTACCAACGTCAACCGAACTATCATGCTGCAACATAGGAAATCCTCCCGCCCGCCAACAACATTGGCAGATAAAAGAGCAGGCTAAGCCTTAAAGAGCTAATGCCGGCATACCAAAGGGATACGCTTGTGGATACAAGCGCGCAACGCGATCAATGGAAAACTCGTGGCTTCGATTGCGGACTGACCGAAACCGATCGCAACGTAACGGACAGATTCAGGCTGGGATATGGCCGGCGACACTCACCGATCCCACCATTTCAGGATTGGGGACTCGCCAATTTGTCAACACGCAGCAGGTCTGGAAAACCTCGTCGTGGACAAAGCTTTTATAGGAACCAAGCTCAAGCTTGGGCGCAGCGCACAGGCGTTGTACACGCCGCGCCTCTCTAGTGCTCGTATTTGCTGGTGCTTGTGGGTGAAAGCCAGGTGGAGAAACTAGATCGAAGTTGGCCTAGCGATACGGCCCACGACGACGATCAGCGAAACCTCTGGATCGCTTCACAAGACAGCAAGATCTGAATTGATGTACATGCCGAACCGTGACGACTGCACGGTGGATGCTGAGATTTATCAAGGCTCAATCAGCCTGATAAATATTGACTCGACGACGGATCGGTCGAGAAGTGAATCATGCCGCTTATGCACGGCTACTTAAACAGTAGCACGGCATTTGACGGTAAAGCAAGCTTGGCAGAGAAATATCATGCAAATTTCCCCAGGGCACCAAGCCTGAAAGCGAAAATACCTTGGCCCACCCTTCCGGCAGGGGGTCGCAATATCATTCCCTACACCACGCGACTGATCGAGGCCGACATCGAGCCCTCGGTCGGCGGCCGCCACAACAGTTGCGTCAACGCGTTGGCACAAACCATCGGAGGGCTGTATGACAATACGGCTGTGTCAGGGCGACTGCTCTGCCTGCCTGGATTGTCGAAAACCGTTTTCACATAAGGCTTTCAAGACCAGCCGTCTTGCGCCACAGCCTCGCTTATATGCAACGATTCGGGCGGCACTTCAATCCGACTCCAGCTTCCTGTGCTAGACACCATGCGCTGCGGAGTAGCGCTGAAGCTCAACCCAAAGATCGGAGCCCGTGATTGAATGCCTCTCTGCGTGGAAAAGCGGTATATGACCGACGCACATAAATGCCCCGCGTGTCGCCTCAGGCCTCTAACGATCTGCGTTTTCCGGCACCAAGCGAATTCGCCTCAAGCCTCCCGCCGCCTCGACAGCATGAGCGTTGCGCCATGAGCTCACAAAGCGCCATCTAAACGCCACTTAAATCTTGTCGATTTAAGAATCCCTGCTTTTCAGACCACCAAGTGCCGCCAATGCGCCACTTGTCTATAGCCTCGGAAGCGCTACAAAGCATCGCCACAACCGGGCTTGTGCTCTGAGGGCGTCGGTCAGTTCCATATGTATGGATCGTGCGACCACAAGAGAAACGGCTGTGTCAGGGTCAGTCGGCAAAGCGAGTCTCGCCTCAAACTCAAGCCCCACAAGCCTTTAGGCGCTCCAGCCGTCGAAAAACGAAATCGTTAAACGCAACGAACGTGAAGATCGCCCGATCCCAGACTTGTCAGTAGCCCCTCATCAAGTCGAAATTGTCTTTCGGCGGCACTTGCCTAGTCGACCACATTGCCTTATGCTGAAAACTAGAAAAACCGCCGGTATGCCGGCATGAAGTTGATCGACTGCTCAGTTGATCGACACCCAGGCTTAACGGGCGCCCTACCTAGAGTGCCCCCTAAAGCTAGGAACATCCAGACAACCTGGACGCGCCGATAGCACGTCGCAAGAATGTGCTGATCGCCGGGAAATTGCGGTCACCCTGCTGTGATGCATCCCGCCGGCGCCGAGCTCGACTCGAGTGATGTCGGCAACGACACTCACCAAGAAGCCCCGCTACCCGCAATTTCGACCCCGCGCCGTCCGGCGCGTTCGGGCCCTCAGATGCGTTGCCTTCTGGCCGCGCTCAAGAAATCCCGCGCAATCCTCATCCAATCGAGTCTTCGCACGCAGGCCGCGCGCTCGCGAACGACGAAGAAAAAAGCAGCATGGCGGCAAGTCGCGTTCCCGCGGGAACACGCACGGCCTCGAGCCGATCATCTTTCAAAGTAGCGCAGGACAGCACAGATCAACTTGCATCGCGCACAAGCGCCTGCAACATACAGATCGACAACACGAAGGTTTTGTGTTTGCAGGCGAACCAATGACTTAGGTTGGGGCGCAGATCAATTTACAGACTAGCTCAGGCATTTCATAACCCATCGGAGGAGCCCATGCGTACCGACCCTAGCTTCACAAATCGATCGACGACCCTCGGCGTGGACGTCGGTTACTCCTTCACCAAATATGCGTTCATGCGCGACGGAAAAATCACCACTGGGAGCATGCCGTCGGTTGCACGCCGCGTCACCGAAACCACCTTTGAGTCCAGTCTTGAAGCCGTCGGCGCACGTGAAGCCGATCTACAGATCGAAGTCAATGGCATGAAGTATCTGGTGGACACCACTGACGCCGAGGTTGTCCCATCAAGCATCATCCGGACCGAGACCGATGATTTCCCAACGTCGAACGAATACTATGCCCTGCTCGGCTCTACCCTCGTTCGTTGTCAACAAAGGTACATCGACGAGCTGGTGCTGGGGCTTCCTTTGCCAACGTACCAAATGCACGCACGGGGCTTGATCGAGAAATTCCGTGGTAGCCACGACTTTGGTCGTCACGGAACCTTCACTATCCGCAACGTTTCGGTTCTCCCTCAGCCGTTGGGAGCTTATGTATTTTTGCGGTCGACACACCCGCAGGCATTTTCCGGTGATACGTCGTGCTGCATCGTTGATTCGGGCTGGAATACGACCGACACCTTCGTATCTTCATCCAGCTTCAAGGTCGACCGAGCGCGTTGCGGCGGCTTGCAAGGCGGAGCAGCGATCGTGCTGCGAGAGATCGCAGCGCTGCTACAGCGCAAACATAAGGGCCGGTTCAGCAACTTGGACCGCATCGATCGGGCGATCGTAACCAACAAGCCGCTGATGCATAACGGTGAAGCGATCGACCTTCAACCGTTCCTTAACTCCGCGCTGCACGTCACGATCCCGATCGTGCGGTCAGTTTTGACCACCATCAAGACACGAGAGGATTTAACTGTGTTTGCGGCGGGTGGCGCGGCGCACTACTACTTGCGGGCGCTTCGTGAGACGCTCGGCGGTGAAATTAATGTCGTCGAGCAGCCTCGCTTCGCAAACGCGGTTGGCTTTCTACTCGCCGGCGAGGCCGCACTTAAGGGGAAACGATGACATTGCTGAAAGGCAGATTCACGGTGCACGAAGTGGAGGATGCCCATATAGCCGAAGTCCTCGCACTCGAGCCGTCCCCTCGCCGACGTTCGCGCTTGCTTGTCCGATATGCCAACCTTGGCCGCATGCTGGAGAAGATGCGATTGGCCGAAGGAGACGGCATTGGCACACGCTTGCGACCGGCTCTCGCGGTCAGTGAGGCCCCGCCGTCCCAGCAGCCTACCGTAATCACTGACTTGGGGGATGCATTCTTCGCGAATGCTCTCTCTGACTTCATGTCCCCGCGAGTCGAAGGCGATTAGAGCAATACCAAAGACAACATGGGGGTTCGGCTGCGTGGTGATTCTCCGTTTCCATAGAGTGGAGTGCTCCGATTCAGCTGTGATCCAATCGCCCATATCGTTGTCCTTTATATTGCTGTGGCTTAAAGGCAACGCGAGTACGGCTACTTCACGTTGGTCTAAAGTCGGTGTAGTATGTTTTTACGCCGCACATGCGGCATGAGCCCTTCGGGCACCTGTAATCAATCGACTCCAACTTGGAGTTGTAATCCATTCAAGCAAGCGTTTCCTGCGCCTTGAAGAAACGTACCTCCCGCCATTCGCTTGGCACCGGTGCGTTTACCATCGACTGAAAATCCAGCCTGACTGACACCCTGCGCCCAGCGGCGGCGCGTTCTTGTGTCCGTTTGCGCCCGTCGAACCTGTTCCGCCCGCAGCACGTGCGAATCCGCAATGCCGATACGGTTTGCGACTCGCCTCGGCGACCCGCGCTTCCGAAATCTGTAGCTATCAATCAGGTCGGGGCACCGCCCCCTCGAAAGGCCTTCGCCACGTCGCGCCCCTGGTCCGGGTACGCCTCGCATCAACCCGCAAAGCTTTCTGACCCGTCGCCCGCTTCGGGCGACGGCAGCGTATTGCTGCGCGGGTTGCATTCGCCCTTCCGAATGCGAGATTTGTCGTACGGAGGACCTGCCATGTCCACTCGCAATAAACACTCAAAACTCGATCGGCCCGAGGTCGTCGCGTTTCTGCGCCGTTGCACTGTTGCACGGCTGAGCGCAGCAGATAAGGGGGCGTACTCGCTCCAGAACCTCGCGAACAGAATTGAGGAGCATTTCCACATCAAGGCAAACAAGTCGACTATCCATCGATTCCTTAAAGTCCTTGGAATCAATTTCGCGTGGGAGAAGGTCAAATGACACGGGCAATGAGAGCCTATTCTCCCCAGGAATTGGCGCGCAAGCTGGTCTCAGCTGTCGTCGCACTGGGAAAAACAAAGAGTTCGCTCGGTGCGCTCGTCGACCATGTCATCCTGTCTGTCGGAACGGCCCGCAGCTTCGAGCAATGCGTACGTGAGTTCCTCACGTGGCGTCTTGGCGGCGGCACAGCGACTGGCGCGCCCGTCACTCGCGCCGAACTTGAACAATACCTGGTGCAAGAAAGTCAGCGCTGGCGCCAAAAAACTCTGGGCCAGCACCGGCAGGCGCTCAGTCTTTTGTTCTGCGTAACGTTGCCGAATCTCGACGCGGAGATTCCAACGTTCACCATTGGACGCGCATACACGCGCGAAGAGATGGAGCAGATTGCTCGCTGTCAATCGAAGCGCAACGCCCTCGGGACACGGATCGCGTTCAGCTGTGGCTTGCGTGCGAGCGAGCTGATTGAACTGCGCGAAGCACATGAACTTGACCCCGAATCGAATCGCCCATGGCGCCACGATTTATTCCTGGGATTACCAGAAGGCTTCATTTACCGAACGACCGGCAAGGGGGGATTGGCGCGCAGCGTTTGGATCCCACGCGAATTGCACGAGCAGCTACAGCTGCGCCGGCTTGAGACTCCAGCATCAGTAGTGGATCGCAAGGTGCATCGACTGCGGGTCTTTGATATAGGCGGCGGACACAGCCTCTCTGAGTCCTTTTCTTCTGCGAGTATCCGGACGCTCGGTTTCTCGCTGGGGCTACACGGACTGCGTCACTCCCACGCACAGCATCGCCTTGAAGTTCTCCTGAGGATGGACCTGGATCCGCTGGATTGCCTGGAAATCGTCAGCCAGGAACTCGGTCATCTCCGGCCCGACATCAGCCTCGCATACACGCCGCGGAGGAAAAGTGCCGCCCAAAACTAATCGCCCCGCTGGTATGCGTGTCCGCCGCAAGCGAGACGGCACATCCACCTTTTATATGCTCCGTCCCGAAGGGCAGAAGCTCATCCTGGGCAACGACTTTGGCGTCGCCTGCTCTCGGTGGGTCGACGAGCAACACACACGAGTGCGGCAATCTCGCCCTGCTACTGCACTCGCATTGCTTGATGCGTTCGAACAATGCTCTCTGCCATTGCTCGACACACACGCAACTGCGCACAGAAGCAGCGAACTGGCGATTCTTCGAGAGTACTTCACCGACCGCGGCAATCCGCGCCTCGAAGCAATCGACGGCGAGGTTGACTTCCTGACATGGTACGGAGCGGCCAATCACGCAAGTTTGGCAGATGCAGTGATCCGACTTTTCCGCTTTGTGTGGAAGTTCTCTCAGCAGCTCGAAATCAGCAATGATGCCTGCCCCTGGAAATCATTCGATCTCAGCAAAGCCCGGCTTCAGCTCGAGGCCGTTGACGTTGTTTATGGTTTCGCGTCGGTGCCGCTAAAAGATCTGCTCGGCGAACTTCTTGCCAAAGCGGCAACAACGATTGTCGAGCAGGATCACGATCCCAGCGAGTCAAAGATCATGCAGGTTCAGCTAAAACAGGCGGTATCGCTTGCGGTTACTAGGCTGCGTAGTTGTGGGAGGCTCGATTTGGTGTCCGCAGTGTACCAACTCACAGTCGACGATCTGATCGCACTGCGCGGGTCGCCTACCGTCGCGCTGGCTCGTCCGTCGGGTCGCATTCTGCTAGACCATCGGCGCAAAGAGGCTCTGGCCTCGCTGCGGTCCGAAGCTAAATCTACTCACGCCGCGCAACAAGCGTGTGTGGCGTCGCACCCTGCTACGTTCGGGAGAGCGAAATGTCCCACGGTCTAATTTCTGAACAAGAACCCATGGCTGACATCGTAGACATCGCCCCAAACCGCGCCGCACGCGAGGCACCCTGCCTGCTCGCCGCCAGCCACCGCCCGGCTGGTCCGCTGGCAAACGGCAAGTACCACCACTGCGACGAGCCTGTCGAGCCTGGCATGCGCTGGCACCCCCGCGTGGAGTGCCGTGACTCGTGGCATAAGAAACAGGGGCGTCGTTGATGAAGTCGAGCCTGTTCCTTCTCGCCGCCCAGTTTGACGGCCGCGTCCTCTTGACGTTGAACGAGGTGTGCGACGCCATCGCTATCCAGAAGCAGACCGCCTACAACCGGCTGTCGACCGGCACCTTCCCGATTCCCATGCGCAAGGAAGGACGCAACCTCGTTGGCGACATTCGGGACGTGGCCGACTACCTAGACTCGCAGCGTGCGGCAGCCAAGCACGAGCACGAGAAGCTGCAACAGGCGATGGCACCGTACTGATCGCCAGTGCACGATTGGACAAACACGAAGGGGCTACGGCCCCTTTTTTGCTATTTCTCGTTGCTATGAATTTGCTACAGCAACCGTAGAAAATGCCAGCAAACCCCCGCCGTTAAGCCAAACACATATTTACTTCGCACCAGTCCATCATCGGTGCGACGGACAGGCGACGTGGGTTCGGCGTGGGGCGTTCAGCGGTCACAGCAAAATCAACGATTCAAAATCCAGAGGCGCAGTTTACCGGTTCTAGTCCGACAGCCCCAGCAGCGGATGCTGCTCCCGACGCCACGGTGAGACAAAGAACGCGGCCACTTCATCGGCGCGCACGGCGTCGACGCTGGCGTGCTTCCACTTGGGTGCGTGGTCCTTGTCGACGGCCAGCGCGCGGATGCCTTCGATGCCATCGCCCTCGGCAAACACGTGGGTCATCATGTCCAGCTCGCGGCGCAGTTCGTCAGCCAGCGTGGTGTGGCGGCCGCGGCGGATCAGCTCCAGCGTCACTGCCATCATCAGCGGCGAGCGCTTGGCCATGTGTGCGGCGGTCTGTGCGGCCCACTCGGCATCGGTACTGCCGGCGAGGTCGGCCAGGATGCCTTGCACGGTGTCGTGGCTGAAGCAGGCGTCAATGGCCTCACGGTGCGGGATGACGATCGCCTTGGCGGCATCCGGCGACGATGCGGCATCCGTGAAGCACGCGGCGATCTGCTCGGCGCTGCCCCAGCTGCCATCGCGCAGGCGCTGCACAACGGCGGTGAGCGTTTCGGTCGTGACATGGCAATCGGCGAGGCCAACCGACAGCGCATCCGCCGCCTCGATCATCTGCCCCGTCACGCCCAGGTATTCGCCCACATGGCCCGGCACGCGCGCCAGAAACCAGCCGCCACCCACGTCCGGAAACAGGCCGATGTTGGTTTCGGGCATCGCCATCTTCGTGCGCTCGGTCACCACGCGCAGCGATGCGCCCTGCGAGATGCCCATGCCGCCGCCCATCACCACGCCGTCCATCAGCGCGATGTAGGGCTTGGCGTATTGGAAGATCAGGTGGTTGAGGCGGTATTCCTCGGTGAAGAAGGTGATGAGCTGCGGGTCACCCGCGGTGGCGGCACGGTGAAAGAACCGGATGTCGCCGCCTGCGCACAGGGCCTTGCCGCCCTCGCCGCGCAGGATAACGGCGTGAACTTCGGGATCATGCTGCCAGGCCAGTAGCGCATGCGACATCGCGCGGATCATCTCCAGCGACAGCGCATTAAGCGCCTGCGGCCGGTTCAGCGTCAGCCAGCCGATGCCGCCGCGTACTTCGGCAATCACGTTGGGTTGGACTTCGGCCTGGGGCGCAGTGGAAGCGGTGGATTGCATGTCTCTGATGTTGTTGTGGGAATCACGGGTCGCACTGTACACGACACACTTCTTAAGCGAGGAAGGGCTCTAGCCCGCCCCCTTTCGCAGCGCGGGTGTTGGGCGTATATCTGCCGGTTGGAGACAACACACATCACAACAATCCAATGACCCCTGCCAACGGCGCCCCGGGCGCGTCCACTTTCGATCCTGGCCTGATCCTGCTGGCCTTTGCGCCGGTCTTCCTGCTGACCATCGGCGCGGAGGCCTGGTACTGGCGCAAGCGCGATCCATCTGTCTACAGCCTCAAGGACACCGTTTCAAACGCCTGCCTCGCGCTGATGCACCAGGCGTCCGACGCGTTCTTCCTGTGGCTGATGATCAAGACGGTCTACGCGTGGACATACAACCATGGCCTGCGCGCCGTGCCCGAAACTTGGTGGTCGTTCGCGCTGCTGCTGTTGCTGCAGGATTTTCTGTACTACTTCTTCCACCGCGCCAGCCACCGCGTGCGCTGGATGTGGGCCTCGCACGTGACGCACCATTCGTCGGAAGGAATGAATTTTTCGACCGCCTTCCGCCAGAGCCTGACCTATCCGATTTCCGGGATGTGGCTGTTCTGGATTCCGCTTGCGTGGATCGGTTTCACGGCCGACTGGGTGATTCTGGCAGTGGGCCTGAATCTGGCGTTCCAGTTCTTCGTGCACACGCGGCTGGGTGCGCTGGATTCGCGCTACGCAGGTTTCTGGCGCTGGCTTGGGCAATACGTCAACACGCCTTCCGTGCACCGCGTGCACCACGCCAAGAACCCGCAGTACATCGACCGCAACTACGCCGGCGTGCTGACCATCTGGGACCGCATGTTCGGCAGCTTTGTCCCCGAGGAAGACGCGCCGGTCTTCGGCATCACGCGGCAGGTCCGCACGCATAACCCGATCACCCTCACCTTCCACGAATGGCGCGACATGTGGGCCGATGTGGTGCGCGATCGCGATCTGCGCTACCTGTGGAAGCCGCCCGAGTGGCGCAGCCCGCGCGCTACCTTGACAGCCGAGCACGGCCACATTGGCTCTCCCTCCTAGGCATTGCTAAAAAAAAACGCCCCGAAACCTCGGGGCGTTCTTGTTGGCAGATCGGCTGGCGATCAGACCGCTTCTTCACGCGATGCGCGCTTGCGCTCGTGTTCCTTCAGGTGACGCTTGCGCAGGCGGATGCTCTTCGGCGTGACTTCCACCAGTTCGTCGTCGGCGATGAATTCCACCGCGTATTCCAGCGACATCTGGATCGGCGGCACCAGGCGCACCGCTTCGTCGGTGCCGGAAGCCCGCACGTTGGTCAGCTGCTTGCCCTTGATCGGGTTGACGACCAGGTCGTTGTCGCGGCTGTGGATGCCGATGATCATGCCTTCGTACAGCGCATCGCCGGGCGACACGAACATGCGGCCGCGGTCCTGCAGCTTCCACAGTGCGTAGGCCACGGCAGCGCCGTCGTCCTGCGAGATCAGCACGCCGTTGTGGCGCTCGCCCAAATCGCCTTCCTTGACCGGGGAGTAGTCGTCGAAGATGTGGCTGATCAGGCCGGTGCCGCGCGTGAGCGTCAGGAATTCGCCCTGGAAGCCGATCAGGCCACGGGCCGGGATACGGTATTCCAGACGCGTGCGGCCCTTGCCGTCCGACGCCATGTCGAGCAGTTCGCCCTTGCGGCGGCCCAGCTCTTCCATCACGCCGCCCTGGTGGCCGTCTTCCACGTCCACGGTCAGGCGCTCGAACGGCTCGCACTTCACGCCGTCGATTTCCTTGAACACCACGCGCGGGCGCGACACGGCCAGTTCGTAGCCTTCGCGGCGCATGTTTTCCACCAGAATCGTCAGGTGCAGTTCACCACGGCCCGACACTTCGAAGATCGTGTCATCGCCGGTGTCCTTCACGCGCAGCGCCACGTTGGACTTCAGCTCGCGGTCCAGACGGTCGCGCAGTTGGCGGCTCGTCACAAACTTGCCTTCGCGGCCAGCCAGCGGCGAGGTGTTGACGCAGAAGTTCATCGTCAGCGTCGGCTCGTCCACCTTCAGCATCGGCAGCGCGTCCTGGGCGTCCGGCGCGCACACGGTGCAGCCGATGCCCAGTTCTTCAATCCCGTTGATCAGCACGATGTCGCCGGCTTCGGCTTCCTGCACCAGCTCGCGCTCCAGGCCACGGAACTTCAGCACTTGGTTGACGCGGCCCTTGATCGGCGCGCCTTCCGGGCCGAACTTGACCACCACGTCCTGCAGCGGACGCACGCGGCCACGCGTGATGCGGCCCACACCGATCTTGCCGACGTAGCTGGAGTAGTCCAGCGAGATGATCTGCAGTTGGAACGGACCGTTCGGGTCGTCGTTACGCTGCGGCACCTTTTCGAGAATGGTCTCGAACAGCGGCTTCATGTCGCCGCTGCGCACGTCGTCGGTCAGGCCGGCATAGCCGTTCAGGCCCGAGGCGTACACCACCGGGAAGTCGAGCTGGTCGTCATTGGCGCCCAGCTTGTCGAACAGGTCGAAGGTCTGGTTGATCACCCACTCCGGACGCGCGCCCGGACGATCCACCTTGTTGATCACGACGATCGGCTTCAGGCCCAGGGCCAGCGCCTTGCGCGTCACGAAACGCGTTTGCGGCATCGGGCCTTCCACAGCATCGACCAGCAGCAGCACGCCGTCGACCATCGACAGCACACGCTCCACTTCACCGCCGAAGTCCGCGTGTCCCGGCGTGTCGACGATGTTGATGTGCGTGCCGTTGTATTCGACCGCGCAGTTCTTGGCCAGGATGGTGATGCCGCGCTCTTTTTCGATGTCGTTCGAGTCCATCACGCGTTCAGCAACTTGCTCGTTCTCGCGGAACGTGCCGGACTGGCGGAGGAGCTGGTCGACCAGCGTGGTTTTGCCGTGGTCAACGTGGGCAATGATGGCGATGTTGCGAAGCGCGCGCATGGGATGTGAACTCGAAAAGACGTGACACGAGCCGGGGACAGCACCAAAAACAGCTCGCGGAATAACCTGACATTCTAGCATGCTGCGATGCGCAATAGATGACGCTACCAAACGAAACCCTTGAGGGATGTTGCGAGAGCGATCAATGAATCACGAATTATTTCTAAAAACGAAATCAGCTATTCAGTACCTTGCTGTTTGCTGCGCCGATTCGTATATTTGTCCGGACAATGATTGTGCATACATAAGATGTCCGAACAGACAAGATCCGCCACTGAAGTCGGCACCTCCGGAGCGCTCTTCCGGGTGGAGGACTACCGCATGTGCGAAAGCGTGGGCTACCTCGTCGGGCGCACCAAGACAGCGCTGTCCATGGCGATCGAGCAGGAAGTCGCGCAGATGGATGTGACGCATTCCCAGGCCAGTTGCCTGGTACTGCTCGCCAACGGCCGCTGCCAGACCGCCACCGACCTCGGCCGTGAACTGAACACCGACATCGGCTCGCTCACCCGCATGCTCAGCCGCATGGAAAAGCGCGGCCTGATCGAGCGCGTGCGCAGCGAGTCCGACCGCCGCGTCGTCCACCTGGAGCTGACCGAAGCCGGCCGCGACCTGGCCGGCCGCATGCCAGCCATCTACACGCGCGTGCTGAACCGCTTCTTTGCCGGCTTCTCGCAAGACGAAGTCCAGACGCTGCGCGGCCTGCTGCGGCGCGTGCTCGACAACAGCTGCGCCGCCGAAGGCCAGCGCTTGCGCCCTGCTGAACACTGACGCCGCCTTGCCCGAGTTGCACCAAACGTTTCCGCTCTCCCGATCGCCTGACACTACAAACAACATGAACGCCTCGATCTCCGCCCCCCAGGCACTTGGCTCCCGCAGCCGCACCGGCGACAGCCGGGCGCAATGGCCGGCGCGCCTGGGCGTGGCGCTTTCCGCCATTGCACTGGCCGCATTGGCCGGCTGCGCCAACCTCGGCAATTCGCACAGCACGCAGACGCTGACTTCGCCCGAGCAACTGGCGAGCGCGCAAACGCTGCCGTCGCAAGGCGGCCAGTGGCCGTCGCAGAACTGGGTCGACCAGTTCAACGACCCGCAACTGCGCGCACTGGTGGACGAAGCGATCAAGGACAACCCGAACCTGCAGGTCGCCTTTGCCCGCGTGCGCGCCTCGCGTGCGATGGCCGACGTGGCGCGCGGCAATCTGTATCCGAGTGTCGGATTCGAGGCCGAGTCGACACGCCAGCGCCTGTCGGAGTACGACCTGTTTGAAGGCACGCCGCTGGCCGGCCGCTGGTTCACGGAATCGAAGATCCAGCTCGGCGTGAGCTATGACCTGGACTTCTGGGGCAAGAACCGCTCCGCGCTCGAAGCCGCCCTGTCCGATGACAAGGCGCTGGAAGCCGAAAGCCAGGCTGCGCGCCTGATGTTGTCCACCACGGTGGCCCGCACCTATGCCAAGCTGGCCGCGCTCTATGCGCAGCGCGACGTGGCCGAGCGCGCCATCACGCAGCGCAAGGATCTGACCTCGCTGGCCGGCCAACGCCTGCGCGCGGGGCTCGATACGCAAGTCGAAACCACGCAGGCCCGTGCCAATGTGGCCGCCGCACAAACCGAACTGGAACAGGTCGACGAGCAGATCACGCTGGCACGCAATCAGTTGGCTGCGCTGCTGGGCAAGGGGCCGGACCGCGGCCTCAGCATCACGCGCCCCACCCTGCTCGCACAACCTACGCCCAAGCTGCCGAACAACCTGACCATCGACCTGATCGGCCGTCGCCCGGACCTTGTGGCCGCGCGCTGGCGTGTCGAGGCCGCGTCGAAGGATATCGACGTGGCCAAGGCGGAGTTTCTGCCGGACATCAGCCTGACGGCGTTCCTGGGCCTGGCCTCGATTGCGCCGGAGAACCTGCTGCTCGGCGCGTCTCGCCAGCTTGGCATCGGCCCGGCGCTGAAGCTGCCGATCTTCCAGGGCGGCAAGCTGCGCGCCAACCTGCGCGGCAAGTACGCCGGCTATGACGCCGCCGTCGCCAGCTACAACCAGACGCTCACCGAAGCCCTGCACGACACCGCCGACCAGATCACCGCACTGCACAGCATCGATGCGCAGGTCGCCATCCAGCGCACCGCCTTGACGGAAGCCGAACGCGCCTACAGCCTGGCGCGCACGCGCTACAGCGCGGGCCTCGGCACGCAACTGGTCGTGCTGAACGCCGAGACGACCGTACTGCAGCAGCGCAAGCTCGCGACCGACCTGCAGGCGCGCCGTCTCGACGCCCAGATGGCCCTCATCAAGGCCCTGGGCGGCGGCTATACGGCCGAAGAGCTGCCGGGTGCCAAGCCTGAGCACGCGACCACCGGCGAGGCGACCCAGCCCGCGGCATCGCATAGCTGATCCGACGTGAATTGAATTGAACTGAACCGACCGTTCCAACGCATTCTTTCGAGCCAACATCATGAGTGACAACAAGCCCCAAGCCGCACAGCCCGCTGCCCCTGCTTCGGGAACCCCGGCGGCAGCCCCCGCGGCACCGTCGAGCAGCAATGGAAACGGCAACGGAAAGCGCAAGCGCATGCTGACCACGCTGGCCGCCGCACTGGTGGTTGCAGGCGTCGGCTACGGCCTCTACTGGGGCCTGTACGGCCGCTGGTTCGAATCGACCGACGATGCCTACGTGCAGGGCAACGTCGTCCAAGTGACCCCGCAGGTGGCGGGCACCGTGGTGGCCATCCGCGCCGATGACACGCAGCTCGTGACCGCCGGCCAACCGGTGATCGAACTGGACCGCGCCGATGCGCGCGTCGCGCTGGAACAAGCCGAAGCCGCGCTCGCGCAGACGGTGCGCCAGGTGCGCACGCTGTATTCGAACACCAGTGCGTACACCGCCACGCTCGCCATGCGCGAAAGCGATCTCGCCAAGGCCAAGGACGACCTCGCCCGCCGCAAGCAGATCGCCGGCACGGGTGCCGTGTCGCAAGAAGAAATTTCGCACGCGCAAACTGCCGTGCAGGCTGCGCAATCGGCACTCGAAGCCGCCAAGGAGCAACTGCAGGGCAATCGCGTACTGACCGAGCAGACCACACTGGAGCGTCACCCGAACGTGCTCCAGGCCGCCGCCAAGGTGCGTGAGGCCTACCTCGCCTATGCGCGGACCAGCCTGCCGGCTTCGGTGACGGGCTATGTGGCCAAGCGTTCGGTGCAGGTGGGCCAGCGCGTCGCGCCGGGCACGCCGCTGATGGCGATCGTGCCGCTGGACCAACTCTGGGTCGATGCCAACTTCAAGGAAGTGCAGGTGCGCCACATGCGCGTAGGGCAGCCGGTTGAACTGGTGGCCGACGTGTACGGCAGCAGCGTGACGTACCACGGCAAGGTGGTCGGCTTCTCGGCCGGGACTGGCTCGGCGTTCTCGCTGCTGCCGGCGCAGAACGCCACAGGCAACTGGATCAAGGTGGTGCAACGCCTGCCGGTGCGCGTGTCGCTCGACCCGAAGGAGTTGAAGGACCACCCGCTGCGCGTGGGCCTGTCGATGGAAGCCAAGGTCGACATCCATGACGAAGGCGGCCAGGCCCTGGCCACCGCTCCGGTTGCCTCGCCGCTGCAGACGACGGTGTACGACCAGGCCGGCAAGGATGCTGACCAGGTGATCGCCAGCATCATTGCCAACAATGCTGGCCGCGGCGCCGCTACCGCACCGGCCGCCGCCAATGTGCCGGCCGCATCGGCCCCGCGCGCGTCGCAACCTGCACCCAAGGTCTAAAAAAGGTCTGAAGCATGGCAACTGCCGCGCCCAAGCCGCTACCGCCACTGACCGGCGCCAAACTGGCGATCGGTACGGTGGCGCTGTCGCTGGCTACCTTCATGAACGTGCTGGATTCGTCCATCGCCAACGTGTCGATCCCGGCCATCTCGGGCGACCTCGGCGTGGCGCCGAACCAGGGCACGTGGGTCATCACGTCGTTTGCGGTGGCCAACGCCATTTCGGTGCCGCTCACGGGGTGGCTGACGCAGCGTTTCGGACAGGTGCGCCTGTTCGTCACGTCGATCCTGCTGTTCGTGCTGTCTTCATGGGCGTGCGGGTTGGCGCCCAACATGGGCATGCTGATCGCCGCGCGGATCATCCAGGGCGCCGTGGCTGGTCCGATGATCCCGCTGTCGCAATCGCTGCTGCTGTCGACGTATCCGCCCGCCAAGAGCTCGATGGCGCTGGCGCTATGGGGCATGACCACGCTGGTCGCGCCGATCATGGGGCCGATCTTCGGCGGCTGGATCTCCGACAACATGACCTGGCCGTGGATCTTCTACATCAACATTCCGGTGGGGATCCTGGCCGCATATGCGACCTGGGCGATCTACAAGGACCGTGAATCACCCACGCGCTCGCTGCCGATCGACAAGGTCGGCCTGGCACTGCTGATTCTGTGGGTGGGTTCGCTACAGCTGATGCTCGACCGCGGCAAGGAGCTCGACTGGTTCAACTCTTCCGAGATCGTGCTGCTGACGGTCATCGCCGTCGTCGGTTTCGCGTTCTTCCTGGTGTGGGAGCTGACCGAAGACCATCCGGTGGTGGACCTGACGCTGTTCAAGGGCCGCAACTTCAGTGCAGGCGTGGTCGCCATCTCGGTGGCGTATGGGCTGTTCTTCGGCAACCTCGTGATCCTGCCGTTGTGGCTGCAGACCATCGTCGGCTACACCGCCACAGACGCGGGCCTGATCATGGCGCCGGTGGGCATCTTCGCCATCATCCTCTCGCCCGTGATCGGCAAGAACCTGCCGAAGATGGACGCGCGCTGGGTAGCGACTACAGCGTTCATCACGTTCGCGCTGGTGTTCTGGATGCGCTCGCACTTCACCGTGCAAGTCGACACCTGGACGCTGATGGTGCCGACCCTCATCCAGGGTGCGGCCATGGCGATGTTCTTCATCCCGCTCACGTCCATCATCCTGTCGGGCCTGTCGCCCGAGCGGATTCCGGCGGCGTCGGGCCTGTCGAACTTCGTGCGGATCATGTTCGGCGGCATCGGCGCGTCGATCTCGACCACGATCTGGGACAACCGCTCTGCCCTGCACCACGCGCAGCTGGTCGAGCACGCGAACCCGTACAACCCGGCGTATGCGTCGTCGATCGACCAGTACGCGCAACTGGGCATGCCGAACCTACAGGCCAATGGCGCAATCGAGCGCGTGATCTCGCAGCAGGCCGCGATGATGGGTGCCAACGATATCTTTTGGATCTCGGCGGTGCTGTTCATCGTGCTGATCGTCTTCATCTGGCTGACAAAGCCGGCGAAGTCGGCGGCCGGTGCGGAAGCCGCTGCCGGCGCACACTGACGCGACATCCCCCAAACAAAAAAAGCCACGCAGCAACGCGTGGCTTTTTTATCGTTCGTCGACCGCTCAAAGATGGACGAGGCGCTCCGGCCGCAGCACGCCGTTCTGCCATCCCGCCACGCCAAGTAGCGATAGGGAGGTTTCCACGCCCGCAGTGTCGCGCAGGCCATAGACGCGCACCTGGTCCGCATTCGGCAACGTCAATCGCAACGGCAGGCGCTGGCCATGCAGGAAGCGGCGGCTCTCTTCGGCATCCAGCTCCACGCGCGGCAACGTCTGCAGCAGCGCATCGACCGGAGCCAGCAAGTCGGCACGTGCTTCTTCGGTAGCGGTCTCCAACGCTTCGAGCGTCACCGCGCCGTCCAGTGTCAGGTTGCCGACCTGCGTGCGGCGCAGCGCAACCAGATGCGCACCGCAACCCAATACCTCGCCGATGTCTTCACCCAGTGTGCGGATATAGGTGCCCTTACTGCACGACACGCGCAACGTGATGGTCGGCGTTGCGGATTCCAGATCGGTCGCCAGCACATCGACCGCGTGGATCGTTACGCGGCGCGCGGCACGCTCCACCGTCTGGCCGGCGCGCGCGTACTCGTACAGCGGCTTGCCGTCTTTCTTCAGCGCAGAGTGCATCGGCGGGACCTGATCGATCTCGCCGACAAAGCGGGCGATGGCCGCCTGCAACTGCGCTGGCGTCACCGACACGGGCCGCTCGCTCAGCACCTCGCCTTCCGCATCAGCGGTACTGGTCTTGATGCCGAGGCGCACGACGGTCTCGTAGGTCTTGTCCGCGTCGAGCAAGTCCTGCGAAAACTTGGTCGCCTCGCCAAAGCACAGCGGCAGCAAGCCGGTGGCGAGCGGATCGAGCGTGCCGGTATGCCCGGCCTTCTTCGCCCACAGCAGGCGCTTGGCACGGATCAGCGCGTCGTTGCTCGACCAGCCAATCGGCTTGTCCAGCAGCAGCACACCGTGCACATCGCGGCGCGGCGGCTTTGCCGGCTTGGGCGCGTGTTGCTCAGCCATCGTCAGTCGTCTTTGGCGCGCGTGGCGTTGGCTTCGTCGATCAGGCGCGACATCTCGATACCGCGCTCGACCGAACCGTCAAAGTGGAAATGCAGCGTCGGCACCGTGTGGATGTGCAGGCGCTTGAACAGCAGCGAATGCAGGTAGCCCGCCTTCTCGTTCAGGATGGCGGCAGCCGCTTCGGGCTCGGCGCCCAGCACCGTAAAATAAACCTTGGCGTGTGCGTAGTCCGGCGTGAGCGTGACGGATTGCAGCGTCACCAAGCCCATCGCCGGATTCTTGATTTCGCGCTGGATCAGCTCGGCCAGATCGCGCTGGATCTGGTCGGCGATGCGCACGTTGCGGCCCGAGGCCGATCCCGATTTCTTCGGCATAGTGTGTTCCTCACATGGGCAACGCAGCACGCGCTGGCCACCCCAAAAAGACAAAACGGTGGCGCGGGACGCGCCCGGGCCACCGTCGCAAAATCGAGCCGGACACCGCAGCGTCCGGCCACCGCATTACAGCGTACGCGCCACCTCGGTGATCTCGTAGATCTCGAGCTGATCGCCTTCCTGAACGTCGTTGAAGTTCTTGATCGACAGGCCGCATTCGAAGCCTTGCTTCACTTCCTTCACATCGTCCTTGAAGCGCTTGAGCGAATCGAGCTCGCCCGAGAAGATGACCACATTGGCACGCAGCACCCGCACCAGCGAGTTGCGCTTGACGAAGCCGTCCAACACCATACAACCGGCCACCGCACCCACCTTCGGCACGTGGAAGACCTGACGCACCTCGACGAGGCCCGTGGTTTCTTCCTTCTTCTCCGGCGACAACATGCCCGACATCGCCGCCTTCACCTCATCCACAGCGTCATAGATGATGTTGTAGTAGCGGATGTCGATACCGTGGTTCTCGGCCAGCTTGCGCGCACCGGCATCGGCTCGCGTGTTGAAGCCGATGATGACGGCCTTCGACGCGGTTGCCAGGTTGACGTCCGACTCGGTGATACCGCCCACCGCAGCGTGCACAACCTGCACACGCACTTCGTCGGTCGACAGCTTCTTGAGCGAATGCACCAGCGCTTCCTGCGAGCCCTGCACGTCGGCCTTGATGATCAGCGGCAGCGACTTCACGTCGCCTTCACTCATCTGCTCCAGCATGTTTTCCAGCTTCGCAGCCTGCTGACGTGCCAGCTTCACATCGCGGAACTTGCCCTGGCGGAACAGCGCGATTTCACGCGCCTTGCGCTCGTCCGGCAGGACCAGCACTTCTTCACCTGCGCCCGGCACTTCCGACAGACCCTGGATTTCCACCGGGATCGACGGACCAGCCTCCTTGGCAGGCTTGCCGTTTTCGTCCAGCATGGCGCGCACGCGGCCGTAGGCGGTGCCTGCGAGCACCACGTCACCGCGCTTGAGCGTACCGCTCTGCACCAGCACCGTGGCGATCGGGCCCTTGCCCTTGTCCAGCTGCGCTTCCACCACCAGACCCTTGGCCGGTGCATCCACCGGTGCCTTCAGTTCCAGCACTTCGGCTTGCAGCAGCACGTTTTCCAGCAGGTCGTCGACGCCCTGGCCAGTCTTGGCCGACACCGACACGAACGGTGCATCACCGCCGTACTCTTCCGGAATCACGCTCTCAGCCACCAGTTCCTGCTTGACGCGGTCGGCATTGGCTTCGGGCTTGTCGATCTTGGTGATCGCCACGACGATGGGCACGCCGGCGGCCTTCGCGTGAGCAATGGCTTCCTTCGTTTGCGGCATGACGCCGTCGTCGGCAGCCACCACCAGAATCACGATGTCGGTCGCCTTGGCACCGCGCGCACGCATGGCCGTGAAGGCCTCGTGACCCGGGGTGTCCAGGAAGGTGATGACGCCGCGGTCGGTCTCGACGTGGTATGCGCCGATGTGCTGCGTAATGCCACCGGCTTCGCCCGCCGCCACCTTGGCACGGCGGATGTAGTCCAGCAGCGAGGTCTTGCCGTGGTCGACGTGACCCATCACGGTCACGACCGGCGGACGGGTTTCGGCTTCGGCGTTGGTTTGCTCCTGCACGTCCCCAACCAGCAGCGCTTCCGGATCGTCCAGCTTGGCTGCGACCGCCTGGTGGCCCATTTCTTCAACCACGATCATCGCGGTCTCTTGGTCCAGCACCTGGTTGATCGTGACCATCTGGCCGAGCTTCATCATCTGCTTGATGACCTCAGCTGCCTTGACCGACATCTTGTGTGCCAGATCAGCCACAGAGATGGTTTCCGGCACGTGCACTTCACGCACGACCGGCTCGGTCGGTGCCTGGAAGGCATTGCGATTGTCGTCGCCATGACGGTTACGGCCGCCCTTGGAGCCGGAACGCCAGCCATCTGCACCGCCGCCGGTGTCGCCGCGGGTCTTCAGACCACCACGCTTACCGCCACGGTTGTCGTCTTGCCAGCCCGACTTGCCGCGACCGCCCTTCTTGTCGCCAGATGGCGAAGAACTCGGTGCCGCTGCGGCAGGTGCCGGAGCAGCAGGCTTCTTCGCCGCTGCGGCCGGACGCGCTTCACCAGCGGGCTTGACCGGCTTGTGCAGCGTGCCCGATTGCTCGGCCTTCTTGATCTCTTCAGCCTTGCGCTCGGCGGGCGTCTTCAGCACACGTGCCGGGGCGCTCATCATTTCGCGGATGGCGCGGGCTTCGGCTTCGGCAGCTTCGCGACGCTTGCGCGCGGCGTCTTCCTCAGCCTTGATCTTGTCGGCCGCAGCACGTGCCTCGTCCGACGCCTTTTGCGCAGCTTCGCGCTCGGCAGCCAGACGCGCGGCATCTTCCTCGGCCTTGCGGCGCGGGGCTTCGTCCGAAGCCTCGGCAGCAGCGCGGGCAGCAACGGCTTCCTCTTCCGCCTTCTTGGCAGCGAGTTCAGCCTGGCGCTTCTGCTCGGCTTCGGCGGCTTCCTGACGGGCGCGACGCTCGGCTTCCTCGCGCTCCATCGCTTCCTGCCGGGCCTTCAGTTCGGCTTCCTGGCGGGCCAGCAATTCGGCCTGGCGACGCTGTTCTTCCTCGCGACGTGCGACTTCCTCGGCGTCGACCACCGGGGTATCCAGTGCGGCTTCCTCTTCTGCCGGCGGCGCGCTCGGCTCGTCACGCTTGACCAGCACGCGCTTCTTCTTGACTTCCACTTGCACGGTGCGCGTCTTGCCGGTGGCATCCGCCTGGCGGATTTCACTGGTTTCGCGCTTGGTGATCGTGATCTTCTTGCGCGCGCCATCCTCGGCACTGCCGTGTGCTCGCTTGAGATAGTCGAGCAAACGGGTCTTGTCCGATTCGGTGATGACGTCTTCCGGCGTCGCCTTTTGCACGCCCGCGGCCTGCAACTGTTCCAGCAGCGCCGAAGCGCTACGGTTCAATTCGCCAGCGAGTTGGGCAACTGTTGTGCTTGCCATTCAAACCCTTTCGATGCTTGGTTTTAAGTGAGATTGCGAAAAACGATCAACGCTCAGTCGCAACGTCACGAAAACCAGTGTTCACGCGCCTTCATGATCAGCGCCTTGGCTTGTTCTTCGTCGACGCCGGTCATCTCGACCAGTTCGTCCACGGCCAGCTCGGCCAAGTCGTCACGCGTCTGGATGTTCCCCTCGGCCAGCTTGCCGATCAGCTCCGGGGTCAGCCCCTCGAGGTCGCGCAGGTCTTGCGACACCTTCTCGACCCTTTCTTCCTTCGCCAGCTCCATCGTCAACAGCACGTCACGGGCGCGATTGCGCAGCTCGTTGACGGTGTCTTCGTCGAACGCTTCGATTTCCAGCATTTCCTGCAGCGGCACGTAAGCCACTTCCTCGAGCGAGCTGAAGCCCTCTTCGATCAGGATGTCGGCAACCTCTTCGTCCACGTCCAGCTTCGCCATGAACAGCTGGCGAACCACGGAGCTTTCTTCAGCCTGCTTCTGAGCAGACTCTGCCGGCGTCATGATGTTGATCTGCCAGCTGGTCAGCTCCGACGCCAGACGAACGTTCTGGCCGCTACGGCCGATGGCCACGGCGAGGTTTTCCTCGTCGACCACCACGTCCATGCTGTGCTTTTCCTCGTCCACGACGATGGACTGCACTTGCGCCGGCGCCAGCGCGCCGATCACGAACTGCGCCGGGTCTTCCGACCACAGCACGATGTCCACTGCCTCGCCGCCAACTTCATTGCGCACTGCCGTCACACGCGTGCCACGCACGCCGACGCAGGTGCCGATCGGGTCAATGCGCTTGTCGTGCGCCACGACCGCGATTTTCGCACGCACGCCCGGGTCGCGCGCGGCCGCCTTGATCTCCAGCAGGCCCTGTTCCATTTCGGGCACTTCGTTTTCGAAGAGCTTGATCAGGAACTCGGGGCACGTGCGCGAGAGCTCGATTTGCGGGCCGCGTGCAGTGCGGTCGACATTCAGGATGTACGCGCGGACGCGGTCGCCCGTGCGCAGGTTTTCCTTCGGGATCATCTGGTCGCGCGCCAGCAGCGCTTCCACGCGGCCGGACTCGACGATCAGACCCTTCTTGTCGGCACGCTTGATCGTACCGGTCATGATCTTTTCGCCGCGATCCAGGTAGTCGTTCAGGATCTGCTCGCGCTCGGCATCGCGGATGCGCTGCAGGATCACCTGCTTGGCCGCCTGCGCGCCGATACGGCCGAATTCCACCGACTCGATCTGCTCTTCGATGAAATCGTCGACGTTGATGTCGGCGTTCTGCTCCTTGGCTTCGAACAGCAGAATCTGCTTGTCCGGCTCCTGCAGGCCTGCATCGTCGGGAACGACGAGCCAGCGACGGAAGGTTTCGTGTTCGCCCGACTCACGGTCGATCGCCACGCGCACATCCACGTCTTCTTCAAAGCGCTTCTTGGTCGCCGAAGCCAATGCGGCTTCCAGCGCCCCGAACACCACATCCTTGTCGACGTTTTTTTCGCGCGCAAGCGCATCGACGAGCAACAGAACTTCGCGGCTCATTGCTTGTTCCCTTTATTTCGATTTCCTTTGAAGTCCAGCACGGGCACCAGCCGGGCGCGATCCAACTCCGCCAGCGTGAATTCCAGCAGTGCCGGGCCATCCTTGCCCTCGAATTCGAGGCCGATCCGTTCCTGGCCGGGCTCTCCCGTCGGAGCCTGAATGATGCCCGTGAAATTCTTCTGTCCGCCCACCGGCAGACGCAGCGTCACTTTAGCCTCTAGGCCAGCGAAGCGCGTGAAGTCGACCAATGTGCGCAGCGGGCGATCCAGCCCCGGTGACGACACTTCCAGCCGTTCGTAGTTGACGTTTTCAACCTCGAATACGCGCGTGAGCTGATGGCTCACTTTTTCGCAATCTTCAATGACGATACCGTTTTCCGCCTGATCGATATACACGCGCAGCAACCCGGCTGGCGCGCGTTCCACTTCCACCAGCTCGTAACCCATGGCGGCGAGGGTTTTTTCAATCAGATCAGTCAGATGCACGTTTTTCCTGAAGAATTTCCCGGTCTGGCCAACCTGCTGAAGCAAAAAAAAATGGGCGCAACGCCCATATCATTCGCCCATCTTCTGCAGGATGACTTTTGATTAGACTCACATTGTAATGCGTCTCGGGGCAAAACGCAAAGTTTGCCCCGAGAGATCGCAGAACCCGCTGTGTGGCGGGTCGCACCCACAACGCTCAGCGCTTGCCGCCGCGTTTTCCGCCGCCACGCGGTGCCTTGTTGCCGTTCGGCATGCCGCCACCGCCCTTGCCACCGGGGCGCTTGTTGCCCGGTGCGCGGTTGCCATCACGCATGCCTCCGCCCACACCACCTGAGCCACCACGCCCGTCCGGACGGCTGCCCATCCGGGTGCGTGCCGTCAGCGTCGTCGGGCCACCCACGTTGATGTAACCCATGGAGGTCTGCATCGGATCCGGTTGGCGCGGGCTGGACTGACGGCGCTGCGCAGGCTGCGCGCGGTTACCGTTTTCAACCCCAAGACCACGTGACTGGAAGTTCGCTTCGCCGGTAAAGCCCGACGACATCGGCCCCATCAGCACCGGCGCCGGTTGGCGACGACGATCATTCTGGCGACTCTTCTCGCCCGAACTTGCCGTCGGCACCTTCATGCCCAGCGTGCTCATCAGCGTGCGCACATCTTCGGGCGACACCTCTTGCCAGCGCCCACGCTTGAGGCCGCGAGGCAGCACAAAACTGCCATAACGCGTGCGGATCAGGCGCGACACGGTCAGATTGACCGCCTCGAACATGCGACGCACTTCGCGGTTGCGACCTTCCGTGAGGGCAACGTGGTACCAATGGTTGACGCCCTCGCCGCCGCCGTCCGCACAGCGCAGGAAGTTGGCTTCACCATCCTGCAGTTGGATGCCGTGCAGCAGCTTCTGGCGGTCGGTTTCAGCCAGCTCCCCCAGCGTGCGCACCGCGTACTCACGCTCGACGCCGTAGCGCGGATGCATGAAGCGGTTGGCAATATCACCGGACGTCGTGAAGATCAGCAGGCCTTCGGTATTGAAGTCCAGACGGCCGACGGCGACCCATTTGCCGGTCTTCATGCGCGGCAGCGCGTCGAACACGGTCGGACGGCCTTCCGGATCCGACTGGCTGACGATTTCGCCGGCCGGCTTGTGATACAGCAGCACGCGCGGTGGCTTGTTGGGCAGCTTGCGCTGGATCAGCTTGCCGTTCACGCGTACCTGGTCGGTGGCAAGGATGCGCTGACCGATGTGCGCCGGCAGGCCGTTCACGGAAACCCGGCCCTGCAGGATCAGGTCTTCCATGTCGCGGCGCGAACCGAGGCCGGCGTCGGCGAGAATTTTGTGGAGCTTGGGCGCGTCATCCTCGGAGGTCAGCTCCCGCACCTTGGACGGCTGCGAAGCTCCGCCAGCATCGGCTTCGGTGTCGTACGCACCGGAAATCACGTACTGGAAGACGTCTTCGGAGCCCTTGCCGCCCTTCGGCCCCTTGCCGCCGCGGTTCTGGTTCTGGCCACCGGCCTTGCCCTGGGGCTTGCCACCGCGGTTCTGCGGCTTGCCGCGGCCGCCGGCATTCTTGCCGCCTGCACCTTCGGTGCGCTCCGCGCGTTCGGCTCGCTCCGCTGGCTGGCCCTCGCCCTGACGGCGGCGGTTCTTGCCAAAACGGCCTCGCGGACCGCGTCGCTCCCCCTGGCCTTCCGCCGACGGCAGCTCAGCCGGTGCGGCACTCTCCGCAGCGACAGCCACCGGCTCGCTCACCGCATCTTTCGGCTTGCGTGCACGCGGCGCGCGAGGCTTGCGCGGCTGCGCGGGTTGGCCGGCGTCCGCACCAGCTGCATCGGCGGCCTCGCCCTCGGGGCGTCCGTCCTGCGGCTGGCGGCGCGAAGCCACAAGGTTGCGCAAACCGCGGCGCAATCCCTTGCGACGAGGCGCGGACTCGGTCCCGTCGCCGCCTTCTTGTCGGGGCGGCTGAGCGTCGGCGTCGGCCGGCATACGTGTATCCATGGAATCAGGCTGGGTGCTCACAACGTCTTTCAAATCTTAGGGGTTCAAACCATGCGCCGACCAGGCGGCTGTCATGGCATTACGAGTGTTCGTTGGCGGGAGTCGAGGGCGACTCGGCCGGCGTTTTGTGTTCGTCTTCCGAATCCACTTCGGTCGCATTCACCGAAGGCGGCTCGGCCTGCGCAGCGGGCTCATCGGCCGCCATCTCGGAGAGCCCCTCCGCCACGGCCAGTTCTGTTTCCGTGCCTTCGACGACCGGCGACTCAACCGCTTCTGCCGCCAGGGGCGCAGCACCCTCGGCGCCTTCCGGTACTTCGTTGACCAGCGCGGTCAACTCTTCCACTGCAATCGCGCCACCCTCGAACTCGATGGCGCCCTGTTCCAGCAGGCTCGCCTGCGCCTGGGCGCGGGCATCTTCGAGCGGCGGCAGTTCGTCCAGCGAACGCAGGCCAAGGTCGTCGAGAAACTGCTTGGTCGTCGCATACAGCGCCGGGCGACCCGGCACGTCGCGATGGCCGATCACTTCGATCCAGCCGCGGTCTTCGATCTGCTTGATGACCTGCGTGTTGACCGTCACACCGCGGATGTCTTCGATGTCGCCGCGCGTCACCGGCTGGCGGTAGGCGATGATTGCCAGCGTTTCCATCACGGCGCGCGAGTACTTGGGCGGCTTTTCCGGATGCAGGCGATCCAGGTACACACGCATCTCGGGGCGGCTCTGCAGACGCCAGCCCGAAGCCAGCGCGACCAGTTCGACACCGCGGTCGAGCCAATCCTGGCGCAGCTCTTCGAGCAGCACGCGGATGGTGTCCGCGGAGACATCTTCGTCGAACAGCTTGCGCAAGTCATTGACTCGCAACGGGTCCTGCGCGCAGATCAGCGCGGTCTCGAGGACGATCTTCGCCTCTTGGGTATTCATCGGGTTGAGCGGCTCGTCATTGCTCGCGCGCGGCCAGTTGCCGTCACGCTTGAGGTTTGTCGTCCCACCGCGAAGCACGCGGCATTTCTGAATGCTGTTGCCCACCCGGGCCCGGCGCGCGAGGGCCAATGGATTCAATTGGGCCTTGCACCGAAACGCAGTGGCTGTGCCCGCAAAATAGGGCCGGAGGAGCGAGTTGATCCGGTGCGGGTCAGGCACCACAAGGGCAATTTCTTCCGCCGCCATGGGGACGGATACTGCACCGGACGACTACCAACGAAGAATGGCAGCTCGCCCGAATCGACTGTCCAGGGTGACTTTACCGCTGGATGGCATCGCTTGGCGCCGCGCTTGGGATTGTTGATGTGCGCGGGTGGCGAATCGAATGTTGCCGATTGTAGGGCAATTTCCCGCGATGCCGCAACCAGGAAGATACCCCAGCCTCCCACTCAAGCCGGATGCCGATCCGTGTCTGTTTAAAACATCTAAAGCACGAGGCAAAAGCCATGTGCGTTAAGCATCTCTGGCAGCCAGACGGCATGCACCAGCCCCCAGACCCCGAACGCGGCAATGGCGACGCCGGCCGCGCTGCGGGCCCAACGCTGGCGAGAAAGCCCGCGCAGCCAGCCCGCCAGACCTGACATCATCAGCAGATTGGGCAACGTGCCCGCACCAAAAGCGAGCATCACCGCCGCCCCCGATGCCGCGTTGCCTGCCAGCAACGCCACGGCCAATGCGCCGTACACCATGCCGCACGGCACGAGCCCCCAAGCCAGCCCTGTCACGTAGCGTCGAAACAGCGGAGGACGGCGCCGCAGCTTGCCCCCCAGCCGGGCCGCGATCTGAGCCAGACCGCCAGTGACATGGCCAAGCACCCGCTCGAGCCACGCGCTGCGCCACGCGTCTCCCGCGGAACGGAGCAGCAGCAGAAGGCCGTAGGCGAGCAGCAACGCGCTGGCCAGCGCAAACAAGCCGCGCTGGATCGGCAGCCATTGCTGACGCCAGACCGTCGCGCCCATCGCGCCCATGATGGTACCCAGCAGCGCATAGGTGGTCAGCCGCCCCGCGTGCATGACGACCTGCTCGAACCACAACCGCCGACGCGACACGATCCGCACCGCCACAGTCCCGCGCTCGGCTGCGAGGGCGATACCGCTGCACATCGCCAGACAGTGCACACCGCCGAGCAATGCAATCAAAAAAACGCTCACAAGCGCCGCGACACTCATCTTTTTGACGGTCTTTTGATGTGGGCCAAAGTTTCTGTTTTGCTGCCCGGAATCCGGCGTAAATCGCGCGTTTTGCCGCATCGGAAATATCCGATGGCCAGAAGGTCGTCGTTATAATAAGCCGCAGCTGCATCACAAAAATTACGCATTTCACTTTCTCGAAATTCAGTCGCCCCGCCCGTGCTCACTCGAATCGCGCTTACCGACCAAGCCTCGCGTTGCTCCACCTGCGTACTCGGGCAAATCTGCCTGCCGGTGGGGATGAATGCGGAAGACGTGCGCAAGATGGACGACCTCGTCGGCGAGCGCATCCGCATTAAGAAAGGGCAAACGCTCTATGCCCTCGGTGAGCCGCTCGAAGCGGTGTACGGCATTCGTTTCGGGACACTCAAAACGCATCTGACGCTCGAAGACGGGCGGCACCAGATCACCGGTTTCCACCTGCCCGGTGAAATCGTCGGGCTCGATGGCATTGGCGACATGCGCCATGTGTCGGACGCCACCGCGCTCGAAGACACCGAAGTCTGCGTGGTGTATTACGACCAACTGCAACAGCTCTCGCGCCGGCTGCCCTCGCTGCAGCATCAGTTCCTGCGCATCATGAGCAAGGAAATCTCGCAGGATCACCTGATGCTGCTCACGCTCGGCTCCATGCGTGCGGAGGAGCGGCTGGCTGCGTTCCTGCTCAACCTCTCCAAGCGTTCGGCCCAGCGCGGGTACTCGTCGACCGAGTTCGTGCTGCGCATGAGCCGCGAAGAACTCGGCAGCTACCTGGGCCTGAAGCTCGAAACCGTGAGCCGCCTGTTCTCGCGCTTTGCCGAGGCTGGCCTGATCCAGATCCGCCAGCGCCACGTCAAGCTGGTCGACCTGGCCGGACTGCGCCAGGTGATGAGCGGCCAGGCCGCCTGAGCTGTATCCCATTGCTGCCTGTTGGCCCGCTCACACGAGCGGGTGTTCGTGCGCTTCCAGCTTGCCGATGCCCGGCGACACATAGAGCGTCAGCGCGCTCGACAAGCCGCACAGTAACCAGAACACGAAAAACGACACGGTGTAGACCGCCTGGGTCGACACCGTGATCTGTTCACCGAAGAAACGCAGGTCGGCCGGGTCCACCACCGCAAAGACGATCAGCTCTGCCAGCGCGGCTGAGAGAAACGCCGGCCACAGGATCCACATCAGCAGTCGACGCTTCATCGCGCCTCCGGGTGAATGGCGTGGGTCGGTGCGGCAGCCGGTTTCTCGATGACGAGGCCGCGCCGCACCACGTTGTCGTGGATGACGGCATCCGGATGTGAGATCGCCAGCCAGATGGTGACGCCGCAGCCGACCATGGCGACGAAGGGCCCGGCCATCAGCAGCCACGGCCAGGGCTCGCGCCACCAGGGCCGGACCGGTGCGGAAGTTTGCGTTGCGTGCATCGAGGCCTCCTGTTGGGGATACAACTCATACCGCGTCAGCGCGGCACGATGAAGCTCGACGGCTCGCGCAGCACGAGGCTGTCGCTGCCGTTGTCTGCGTGAATGACGAAGTGGATCTTGTGCGAGCCGGGGGCGGCGTCATCCGCCGGGCGTCGCACGCGCACCGGCAGCAGGCGGTTGGCCGCGGGCGGCAACTCCAGCGTGGTCGATTCACCCCCACCGCCCTGCACATCCAATTCGGGCATGCCTTCTGCGGTGATGGTCACGTGCAGGGGCCGCTCCGAGGCGTTCATCAGCTGCAGGCGATAGACGTTCTCGATCTTGCCGCCGTCCACTTCGCGCGCGAGTGCACCGCGGTCGCGGATCACATCCACCTTGAGCGGCTGGCGCATGACCAATGCCACGACAAAGCCGATGAAGAGCGCCATCAGGATGCCGCTATAGATCAACACACGCGGGCGCAACAGATGCCGGCGCGCCTGCTGCGGGCTGAGCCGGTCGCGCATGGCGCGCTCCGACGTGTAGCGGATCAGGCCGCGCGGATAGCGCATCTTTTCCATGACCTGATCGCACGCATCGATGCAGGCACCGCAGCCGATGCATTCGTACTGCAACCCCTGGCGGATATCGATGCCGGTCGGGCACACCTGCACGCAGATGCTGCAATCGACACAGGAGCCGAGGCCCTGCGCTTCAAAGTCGGCATTGCGCGAACGGCTGCCGCGCGGTTCGCCGCGTTGAGTGTCGTAGGTGACGACGTAGGTATCGGGGTCGACCATCACGCTCTGGAAGCGCGCGTACGGACACATGTAGCGGCAAACCTGCTCGCGCATGAAGCCCGCGTTGCCCCACGTGGCGAAGGCGTAGAACAGCATCCAGAAGGTTTGCCACGGACCAAGGGCGAGCGTCCATGTCTGCGTGCCCAGGTCGCGGATCGGCGTGAAGAAGCCGACGAAGGTGAAGCCCGTCCACAGTGCAATCAGGACCCAGGCCGCGTGCTTGGCCGCCTTGATGCGCAGCTTGCGCAGGCTCCAGCGCTCACCGTCGAGGCGGATGCGGGCAAAGCGGTCGCCTTCGATATGCCGCTCGATCCACATGAAGATTTCGGTGTAGACCGTCTGGGGGCACGCATAACCGCAAAAGAGCCGCCCCGCCACCGCCGTGAACAGGAACAGCCCGAGCGCAGACAGCACCAGCAGCACCGTCAGGTAGATCACGTCCTGCGGCCAGAGCACCAGACCGAACAAGTAGAACTTGCGCGCAGCGAGGTCGAACAGCACCGCCTGCCGGCCGTTCCACTGGAACCACGGCAAGCCATAGAAGATGGCCTGCGTGGCCAGCACCAGCCAGACGCGCCAACGTGCAAACGCTCCGCTCACGGCACGCGGATAGATCTTGCGCCGGACTTCATAGAGCATCTGCTCGGTCGGGGCGTCCTCCGCAGCCGCTGCCGCAGTCGCAGACGCCATGGGACGCCAGGCGGGTTCTTGATCGCTCATTGCTATTGCTGCGCGCTCGGGTTGTTGTTCGACAGGCCCCACACGTAGGCAGCCAGCATGCGGATCTTCTCGGGCGAGAGCAGGTTCTCGTGTGCCGGCATCGTGTTGTTACGACCCTTGAGGATGGTCTCGACGATGGTCGCTTCCGAGCTGCCGTACAGCCACACGCGGTCGGTCAGGTTCGGCGCGCCAAGCGCCTGGTTGCCCTTGCCTGTGGCCATGTGGCAAGCCGCGCAGACCGACTTGAAGGTCGGCTCGCCACGTGCCGCCTTGATCGGGTCGTATGACAGGCCCGAGAGCGAGCGCACGTAGTTGGCCACGTTCACAGCCTGGTTGCCATCCACCACAGCAGCCAGCGATGGCATCACGCCATGTCGGCCCTTGGTGATGGTGGTGAGGATCGTGTCCGGATCGCCGCCATACAGCCAATCGCTATCGGTCAGGTTCGGGAAGCCCTTCGAGCCGCCTGCGTCCGAGCCGTGGCATTGCGCGCAGTTGTTCAGGAACAGGCGCTGGCCGATTTCGCGTGCCTGCGGGTCCGCCGCGATCTGCTTGATGTCCAAGCTCGCGTAGCGTGCATAGAGCGGGCGCACCTTGGCTTCCGCCTCGGCACGCTGCGAGGCCAGCTCGCCGCGCGTGGAGAAACCCAGCACGCCGCCATACGCACCCAGCCCCGGATACAGGATCAGGTACGCCACCGCAAAGATGCACGACAGCAGGAACATCCACATCCACCAGCGCGGCAGCGGGTTGTTCAGCTCGCGCAGGTCGCCATCCCATACGTGGCCGGTGTCGTCGCCGGCCTTCTGCCCAGGCGCGATCTGAATACGCCGCTGCGAGAACAGCAGCCACACACACCACACGATGCCCACCAGGGCGATCGCTGCGATGTAGTACCCCCAGAACTCCGAAATGAAGTCGCTCATGATTTGGTGTCCTTATTGATGCGGGCGCGGCGTCTCAACGCGCGCACCGGCGACCTCGGCCTCATCGGGCAGCAGGAACGGCAGCATGGCCGACTCCGCATTGGCAGCACGGCGATGCGCCGAAAACGCCCACCAGCTGATGCATACGAACAGCACCAGAAACACCGCCGTGGCAATTGCACTTAACGTGGCCATGACTCACTCCTTTGCGGCAACGGTGGCGGCCGATTCATCAGCGGGCGTACCGGCCATGTCGCGAACATTGCGCAGTTCCACGCCCAGGCCCTGCAGATAAGCGACGACGGCGTCCTCTTCGGTCTTGCCGGCGAGTTGCTCGCGTGCACCGGCAATCTGCGCATCGGTGTACGGCACACCGAGCTGGCGCAGCACATGCATCTTCTTTTCGATGTCGCTGTCATCCAGCGGCGTCTTCGAAAGCCATGCATACGAAGGCATGTTCGACTCGGGCACCACTTCGCGCGGATCGCGCAGGTGGATGCGATGCCAGTCGTCGGAATAGCGCTGACCCACGCGCGCCAGGTCCGGACCGGTACGCTTGGAGCCCCACAGGAACGGGTGGTCGAACACCGATTCACCGGCCAGCGAGTAGTGGCCATAGCGTTCGGTCTCGGCGCGTAGCGTGCGCACCTGCTGCGAGTGGCAGCCGACGCAGCCCTCGCGGATGTAGATGTCGCGCCCCGCCAGCCGCAGCGGCGAATACGGCGCGATGCCCTTGACCGGCTCGGTGGTCGAATGCTGGAAGAACAGCGGCACGATCTGCACCAGCCCTGCAATGCTGACCACCACGAGCGTCAGTGCGATCAGGAAACCGATGTTCTTTTCCAGCGTTTCGTGCGAGAAGAACTTGTTGGATGGGTTGCTCATGTTCGTCTCCTCACTGTGCCGCGACCAGCGGAGCTTGCGCAGGTTGAGGAATCGGTGCATCCACCGCCTTGCTGCCCTGGATGGTCTTGATCACGTTGAAGGCCATCAGCAGCATGCCGGCCAGGAAGCACAGGCCACCCAGCAGGCGAATGAGGTAGAACGGGTACGTCGCCTTCACCGCTTCGACAAAGCTGTAGGTGAGCGTGCCGTCGGCCTCGGTAGCGCGCCACATCAGGCCCTGCATCACGCCGGCGACCCACATGGCGGCGATGTAGAGCACCACGCCGATGGTGGCGATCCAGAAGTGCACCTCGATCAGGCGCGTGCTGTACATGCGCTGCTGGCCGAACAGGCGCGGAATCATGTAGTACATCGAGCCGATGGTGATCATCGCCACCCAGCCGAGCGCGCCGGAGTGCACGTGGCCGATGGTCCAGTCGGTGTAGTGCGACAGCGCGTTGACGGTCTTGATGGACATCATCGAGCCCTCGAACGTCGCCATGCCGTAAAACGACAGCGCCACCACCAGGAACTTCAGGATCGGATCGGTGCGCAGCTTATGCCAGGCGCCCGAGAGAGTCATGATCCCGTTGATCATGCCGCCCCACGACGGCGCCAGCAGAATCAGCGAGAACACCATGCCCAGCGACTGTGCCCAGTCCGGCAGCGCGGTGTATTGCAGGTGGTGCGGGCCGGCCCACATGTAGGTGAAGTTCAGCGCCCAGAAGTGCACGATCGACAGGCGGTACGAATAGATCGGTCGCTCAGCCTGCTTGGGCACGAAGTAGTACATCATCCCCAGGAAGCTGGTGGTCAGGAAGAAGCCCACGGCGTTATGGCCGTACCACCACTGCACCATGGCGTCCTGCACGCCGGCGTAGGCCGAATACGACTTCCACATCGTCACAGGCAGCTCTGCGTTGTTGACGATATGCAGCAGCGCGATCGTGATGATGTACGCGCCGAAGAACCAGTTGGCCACATAGATGTGCTTGGTCTTGCGCTTAATGATCGTGCCGAAGAACACGATGGCGTAGACCACCCACACGACGGTGATGAGGATGTCGATGGGCCATTCCAGCTCGGCGTATTCCTTCGAGCTGGTGATGCCCAGCGGAAGCGTGATGGCCGCAGCCACGATCACCGCCTGCCACCCCCAGAAGGTGAAGGCCGCCAGCGTGTCGGAGAACAACCGCACCTGACACGTGCGCTGCACGATGTAGTACGACGTGGCAAACAGCGCGCTGCCGCCAAACGCAAAGATGACGGCATTGGTATGCAACGGACGCAACCGGCCATACGTCAGCCAGGGCACCCCGAAGTTCAGTTGCGGCCAGATCAACTGGGCCGCGATCAGCGCACCGACCGCCATGCCGACGATGCCCCAGACGATCGTCATGATCGAGAACTGGCGGACAACGCGGTAATTGAAGGTCTGGGTGGGCTGGGTATGCGGTATCGCGCTGGATAATTCCATGCTTGCTCCCCGAGAGTTTTGGTGTGATGTGGTCATGTTAAGAACCGGGCCGCTTGCGGGTGTTGACGTGCATCAAGGCACCCCGGCCCAGGTGGTTCAAGCAGTTCCGTCCCGCGACATTGCGTCGCGTGCAGGCGTGTCGGGATCCAACAGAATCGATTCGGCGGGCGCCCTGAGATCGTCGTACTGGCCCGAGCCCACGGCCCACCACAGCACGCCGACAATCGCCACCACGAGCATCAGCGAGAGCGGAATCAACAGGAACAGCGTTTCCATATCGCCCCCTTACTTGGCGCGTGACAAACGCCACGCATTGAGCGCCACCAGCAGCGACGACGCCGACATGCCGATGCCCGCGGCGAGCGGCGACAGCCACCCGAGCGTGGCGAGCGGAATGCTGATCGCGTTGTAGGCGAAGGCCCAGCCCAGGTTCTGACGCACCACGCGCAGCGTGCGGCGGCCAATCGATACGGCCTCGCTGATGGCGAGCAGACGCGGCTCGGTCAGGATGGCGTCGGCGCCAGCCTGGGCCAGCGGCGCGCCCGATCCAATCGCAATGGAGACCTGTGCCTGCGCGAGCAGCGGCGCATCGTTGATGCCGTCACCAACGGCCAGCACGCGCGCACCCTCGGCCTGCAGCTTGCGCACGTAGGCGCGTTTGTCTTCGGGGCTGACACCACCCACCGCGTGGTCGATACCGAGGCGATTGGCCCACCAGTGCACGGTCTCGGGCGCATCCCCGGACACGAGATGCAGGCGCAAGCCCTGCGCACGCAAGGCAGCCAAACAAGCGGGCGCATCCGCACGCGGCGTGTCGGCCAGGGTGAAACGTGCAAGCGGCTGGCCGTCACGGCCGAGCCAGACGGACGTACACGCGGCCGCAGGAGGCACCTCCTCCACCGGCGTTTCGCCGTAACGGATGGAGGCGGCCGGCTGACCGGTGTACTGCGCAGCCGCGAATGACTGCGTGCCCACCCGCATCTGTTTGCCCTCCACCATTGCGTGTACGCCCTGCCCCGGCACGTTGGCGGTACTCGTCAACGTCGGCAAGGGCATCGCGTGCGGGGTGGCAGCACGCAGCGACTGGGCAATCGGGTGGTTCTCGGCTTGCTCCATCGCGCACGCCAGCGCCAGGCAGTGCTCCGCGTCCATGTCGGCGAAGGTCTCGATGCTTAGCAGGCGCAGCCGTCCTTCGGTGAGCGTGCCGGTCTTGTCGAGCAGCACATCGGTCACCGCAGCAAGGCCTTCGACAGCGTGGCCGCGCGTGACCAGCACGCCGCGCCGTGCAAGCGCACCGCCGGCCGCCGCCAGCGCAGACGGCGTGGCCAGCGACAGTGCGCATGGGCAGCTCACCACCAGCACCGCCACCGTGACGGCAAACACGCGCGCCGGGTCGATCCACCACCACGCAATCGCAGTAAGCAGCGCCCAACCGAGCAGCACCGCCACAAAGCGGCCCGCCACGCGATCGGCGAGTTCGGCCATGCGCGGTTTGTCGGACAAGGCGCGCTCGAGCAGTTCAACGATCGCCGACAGGCGTGTCTGCGCACCCACGCGCGTCACACGCACGCGAATCGCGCTGACCACGTTGTAGCTGCCGGCCAGCACGGTCGCCCCCACATCGCGCGCGCGCGGCACGCTTTCGCCGGAGAGGAGGGATTCGTCAATCTCGGTGGCGCCGTGCTCGATGGTGCCGTCTGCGGGCAAGACTTCGCCCGCGCGCACCTCCACGCAATCGCCCTGCTGCAATGTGGCGACGGGGATGATTTCGAGCGCACCGCTGGCGGCATTCATGCGCCGGCAGGTGGCAGGCAACTGGCGCACCAGCGCCTCAGCGCCGGAAGCCGCGCTCTGGCGTGCCCGCAGTTCAAGATAGCGCGCCGCCAGCAGAAAGGCGACGAACATCGTCACCGAGTCGAAATATGTTTCACCGTGGCCGCCGTTGGTCGCAAATACGGTGGCCACCACGCTGGCCACGAAGGCCGCGCCCACACCCAGCGCCACGGGCACGTCCATGCCGACGTGCGCGTGCCGCACCTGTCGCCAGGCATTCACAAAAATGGGCCGCGCAGAAATCAACACCACCGGCACGGTCAGCACCAGGCTCGCCCACTGCATCAGGCGGGTCTGGCTGAGGGGGATGTCGCTGCCGTGCAGATACACCGGCCATGCATACATCATCACCTGCATCATCCCCAACATGGCGATGCCCAGACGGATCAACAGGCTGCGGCGCTCGCGTGCCTCGGCCGTGCGGCGCGCGGAGGGCTGGTCGGGCCACGCTTCGTAGCCGACGTCGGCAATCGCGGCAAACACCGTGGACAAGCGCACGGCGCCCGCGTCTCCCACAATGCGCGCGCGTTCGGTGGCGTAGTTGACGGTTGCCTCACGCACACCCGGTACGCGGGACAGTGCGCGCTCGATCAGCCAGACGCACGCGGCGCACCGCATACCGCTGATGGCAAGCGACAGCTCCTCAGACCCATCCGCCCGCACACGCACGAAGCGCTCGCGCATGACGGGCAAGTCGTAGGTCGACCAGACGGCTTCGGCTTCAGTGCGTCGTTCGCCCTCGATGGGCTTCGCAAAGGCGACGGGGCCGTCATAGACATGGCCCATGCCGGAGGCGTGCAGCGTCTGCGCGACGGCCTGACAGCCGGCACAGCAAAAATCCCGGGATTGGCCGCCGATCTCGGCGTGAAGCGCGGCAGCGCCGTCCAGCGGCAAGGCGCAGTGATAGCAGGTGACGTGTGATGCGCCCGCCCCACCCCTGGCAAGGGGCGAGCCTGAACCGGCAACCGGCACGGCTGGATGATTGGGGGCGAATGTCGTCGTCATTATGAAGACGATGCTAGCCAGCATCCTTCCGGCGACCCTTGATGCGAATCAACTCAGGCCCATGAAAAACGCGGCCGGATATGCGACTTTTGCTGCACTCCCGGCAAATACCAGCCCTCGCGCAAAAAATTTAGGCGCCTATAGTAAAGAGCTGCACCAGGCAAACAGGAGGGCGCGTCATGGCAACCGAATTCAGCCTGTACAACATCCACTGCGAATGGGGCGAGCACGGGGCATCCGCGCTGGCACCGCATTGCGACGTGGTCATCGTGGTGGACGTGCTGTCCTTCTGCACCTGCGTGGATGTGGCCGTGGCGCGCGGCGCACGTATCTATCCGTACCCCTGGCGTGACGGCAGCGCAGAAGTCTTCGCGCGTCGGGCCGGCGCGATGCTGGCGGGCACCAACCGCAGCCAGCCGGGCTACACGCTCTCGCCGGCGTCACTACGCGAGTTGCCGATGGGCAGCAATCTGGTACTGCCCTCGCCCAACGGCGCAACGCTGGCCCTGGCAACCGGGTCAACGCCCACGTTCGCCGGCTGCCTGCGCAATGCGCGCGCCGTGGCGGAAGCTGCATCGCGGCTAGGCCGACGCGTGGCCGTGGTGGCATCGGGAGAACGCTGGGCCGACGGTAGCCTGCGCCCCGCCCTGGAAGACTGGCTGGCCGCTGGTGCGATCGTGCATCACCTCTCGGAAACGGTGGCCGGCTTTCTGCCGCAGGCGCTGTCACCCGAGGCGCTTGCCGCCCGCGCGATCTACCGGGAAGCTTCCCAGACCGGCATGATGAAAGCGTGGCTGCTCGATTCGGTGTCGGGCCGTGAACTGTGCGAACGCGGCTTTACCGAAGACGTGACCATCGCCTCGCAGACCGACGTCAGCAATGTCGCCCCGATGCTGGTGGAAGGCGCGTTCCGCAACGTCAACCGCAAGACCGAGCGCCTGCCGCAGGATTTCTTTGGCGCAAACCTGCGGCCCTCGCAGGCACCGTCATCGCACCGCAATCCGCCGCCGCTTTCGCATTAGGCGCCCGATGGCGCCAACCGATCAGGTCAACGACGTATCGACTTCGCGGCGAGGCGCCTCGAGGTATTCGCGCGACTGCATTTCGATGATGCGCGACACGGTGCGCTGGAATTCGTTGGCCATCTGGCCCTCGGTGTAGAGCTCGTCAGCCGGCACTTCGGCAGACATCAGCAGCTTGACCTTGTGGTCGTAGAACACGTCAATCAGCCACGTGAACCGGCGCGCCTCGGAGGCCATGCGCGGCGTCATCTTGGGCACGTCAGCCAGGATGACGGTGTGGAAGCGCGAAGCGATTTCCAGATAATCGTTCTGGGAACGCGGCCCGCCGCACAGCGTGGCGAAATCGAACCACACCACGCCGCCAGCCTTGCGCGCGGCGCGAATCTCGCGGTGTTCAATGTGCAGCACTGGCGAGTCATCCGGCCCCTCTGCCACCGCGGCAAACGCATCACGCAACGCCGAGTTGGCCTTGGCGCCCAGCGGCGTGTGATACGCCTGCACCTGCTCCATCGCGCGCTTGCGGTAGTCGATGCCGGCATCGACGTTCAGCACGTCCAGCTTCTCTTGCAGCAGTGCGATGGCGGGCAGCACACGATCGCGGTGCAGGCCGTCCGGATACAGCAAGTCAGGCCGGTAGTTGGACGTCATCACAAACTGCACGCCGTTGGCGAACAGCTGATCGAGCAGTCGATGCAGGATCATCGCGTCGGCCACATCGCTGACATGGAATTCGTCAAAGCAAATCAGGCGGTAACGCTTGGCGATGCGACGCGCCAGTTCATCCAGCGGATCGGCGCGGCCGCGCAGCTCTTCCAGCTGGCGATGCACCTCGCGCATGAACTCGTGGAAGTGCAATCGCGTCTTGCGCACAAGCGGCACGCAAGCATAGAACGCATCCATCAGGAACGACTTGCCGCGCCCCACCCCACCCCACATATAAACGCCGCGCGGCAAGTCCGGATGCACGAGCATCTTGCGCAGCGCGCTGGAACGGCGCCCTTTGTAGGCGACCCATTCGTCGTAGCACAACTGCAGGCGATCGACGGCACGCTGTTGCGCTTCGTCGGGCTGATAGCCGCGCGCCTTCAGTTCCTTGAGGTAGGTTTCCTGAACGTTCATCTGCTTTGGCGGGGCCGCTGGGCAATCGCCCGAGCAGCCCAAATGGAACAATGCCCGGCATCTTGCGGATGACCGGGCACCGTGCTCGCTCTTCAGCGAGTCATTACATGTTGAGCTGACGCTTGTCGACAGCCAGCGCAGCTTCGCGCATCACTTCCGACATCGACGGGTGCGGATGGCAGATGCGGCCGATGTCTTCCGCCGCAGCCTTGAACTCCATCGCCACCACGGCTTCGGCCACCAGGTCCGATGCGTTGGCTGCGACGATGTGCACGCCCAGGATTTCGTCGGTCTTCGCATCGGCGATGACCTTCACGAAACCGTCGGATGCGCCCATGCCCAGTGCACGGCCGTTGGCCATGAACGGGAACTGGCCAGCCTTGATCTCACGGCCTTCGGCCTTGAGCTGCTGTTCCGTCTTGCCGACCCATGCGATTTCCGGGAAGGTGTAGATCACCCAGGGGATGCAGTTGTAGTCGATGTGCGGCTTCTGGCCGACGATGCGCTCGGCTACGGCCACGCCTTCGTCTTCGGCCTTGTGTGCCAGCATCGGGCCACGCACCACGTCACCGATCGCCCACAGGTTCGGCAGTTTGGTCGCGCAGTGGTCGTCCACCTCGATGAAGCCGCGCTGGTCGGTCGCCATACCGATGGCTTCCAGGCCCAGGTTGTCGGTGTTCGGCACACGGCCGATCGAGACGATCAGCTTGTCGCACTCGAGCACTTGCGCAGCGCCAGCGGCATCGGTGTAGTTGACCTTCACACCCTTGGCCGACGATTCGATCTCGCCGACCTTCACACCGACGTTGATCTTCAGGCCTTGCTTGACCAGCAGCTTGTTGGCTTCCTTCGCAACGGATTCGTCCGCCGCGCCAAGGAAGCTCGGCAGCGCTTCGAGGATCGTCACTTCCGAACCCAGACGGCGCCACACCGAGCCCAGCTCCAGGCCGATCACGCCAGCGCCGATCACGCCCAGCTTCTTCGGCACTTCGGCAAACTTCAGCGCGCCTTCGTTGTCGGCAACGATCACGTTGTCGACCGGCACGTTCGGCAGATGGCGTGCCTTCGAGCCCGTGGCAATGATCACGTGCTTGGCGGTCACGACTTCCGTGCCGGCCTTGCCCGCGACTTCCACTTGATAGCCAGCGTCGGTCTTGCCAACGAACTTGCCGTAGCCCTTGAGCAGCGTCACCTTGTTCTTGCGGAACAGGAACTCGATGCCCTTGGTCATCTTGCCGACGATGTCGTCCTTGCGCTTGAGCATCTTGGCCACATCGACGCGGGCGCCGTCCACCGTGATGCCGTGATCGGCTAGGTGGTGGTTCACGTTCTCAAACTCTTCCGACGAAGCCAGCAGCGCCTTGGACGGAATGCAACCCACGTTCAGGCACGTGCCGCCCAGACGCGGCTCGCTCTTCGGATCGTCGTAGGCGTTGCCTTCGCAGCACGCCACGTTCAGGCCCAACTGGCCAGCGCGGATGGCGGCGATGTAGCCGCCGGGGCCGGCGCCGATCACCAGCACGTCAAATTCTTTGCTCATGGAGAAATCCTCGATTCGGACGCCGCCGCATAGCGTGGGCGGCGTCTCGTGTCATCAACGCGGTTGATTACAGGTCCAGCAGCAGGCGTGCGGGATCTTCCAGCGCTTCCTTCATCGCCACCAGGCCCAGCACGGCTTCGCGGCCGTCGATGATGCGGTGGTCGTAGGACATGGCCAGGTAGTTCATCGGGCGAACCACAACTTGGCCGTTCTCCACCACGGCGCGGTCCTTGGTGGCGTGCACGCCCAGGATGGCCGATTGCGGCGGGTTGATGATCGGAGTCGACAGCATCGAGCCGAACGTACCGCCGTTCGAGATCGAGAACGTGCCGCCGGTCAGGTCGTCCAGCGTCAGCTTGCCGTCCTGGGCCTTTTTGCCGAATTCTGCAATCTTCTTCTCGATGTCGGCCAGGCTCATCTGGTCGGCGTTGCGCAGGATGGGCACCACCAGGCCGCGCGGCGAGCCGACAGCGATACCGATGTCGAAGTAGCCGTGGTACACGATGTCGTTGCCATCCACCGACGCGTTGATGATCGGGTACTTCTTCAGCGCGTGAACAGCGGCCTTCACGAAGAACGACATGAAGCCCAGCTTCACGCCGTGGGTCTTCTCGAACTGGTCCTTGAACTTGGCGCGCAAGTCCATCACCGGCTTCATGTTGACTTCGTTGAAGGTGGTGAGAATGGCGTTGGTCGATTGCGATTGCACCAGGCGCTCGGCGATACGGGCACGCAGGCGGCTCATCGGCACGCGCTCTTCCGGACGGTCGCCCAGGGCAGCGAAGTCCACCGGAGCAGCCACTTGCTGCAGCGCCGGACGTGCGGCTTGCGGAGCGGCGGCCGTTGCCGTTGCCGGCTTGGCACCACCAGCCACGGCACCCAGCACGTCGCCCTTGGTGATGCGGCCATCGCGGCCCGTGCCGGCCACTTGGCCAGCCGACAGGTTGTTCTCAGCCATCAGCTTGGCAGCCGACGGCATGGCCACGCCACCCGTGGCAGCAGCAGCGGCCGGAGCAGCGGCTGCCGGCGCGGGCGCTGCGGCGGCGGGTGCCGGAGCAGCAGCGCCTGCCTTGCCTTCGGTGTCGATCTTGGCCAGCAGCTGTTCCGACGTGACGGTTGCGCCGTCCGCCACCAGTACTTCAGCCAGCACGCCAGCCGACGGAGCCGGCACTTCCAGCACGACCTTGTCGGTCTCGACTTCGATCAGGATTTCGTCCTGGGCCACGGCTTCGCCCGGCTTCTTCTTCCAGGAGATCAGCGTGCCCTCTTCAACGGACTCGGAAAACTGCGGGACCTTGACATCAACGATAGCCATTTCAGTGGTTCCTTGGATTCATGTATGCGCGCCCTTCTCAGCGGGGCGGCGCTTCAATTCGATATACGGTGGAATTCGACGGTGGAATTCGGTGGCGACGATGCGCCAAGGCGACGGCCGAAGCCGTCGCCTTGATGCGCTTGTCGCTTACTTGGTCAGCACGAAGCCCTTGAGCTTGGCGAATGCTGCATCGATCAGCGCCTTCTGCTGCTCGTTGTGCTTCGCGTAGTAGCCCACAGCCGGCGATGCCGATGCCGGGCGGCCTGCGTAGCCCAGCTTCTGACCCTCGGCCATGTTTTCCATGATGTAGTGCTGCACGAAGAACCAGGCGCCCTGGTTCTGCGGTTCGTCCTGGCACCACACCACTTCGGCGAGGTTCGGGTACTTCTTCAGCTCCGCTGCGAACGCCTTGTGCGGGAACGGATAGAGCTGTTCCACGCGGATGATGGCGGTGTCGGTCTGGCCACGTTCCTTGCGGGCGTTGACCAGGTCGTAGTAGACCTTGCCCGAGCAGGCCACAACGCGCTTGACCTTGGCGGCGTTCAGATCTTCGGCCGTATCGGCGATCACCGTTTCGAAGTGGCCCTTGGCCAGATCCGACAGCGGAGACACGGCGTCCTTGCTGCGCAGCAGCGACTTCGGCGTGAGGATGATCAGCGGCTTGCGGAACATCCGGATCATCTGGCGACGCAGCAGGTGGAAGATCTGCGCCGGCGTGGTCGGCTGCACCACTTGCATGTTGTGGTCTGCGCAGAGCTGCAGGTAGCGCTCCAGACGCGCCGAGCTGTGCTCCGGACCCTGACCTTCGTAGCCGTGCGGCAGCATCAGCGTCAGGCCCGAGGCGCGGCCCCACTTCACTTCGCCCGACGAGATGAACTGGTCGATCACGACCTGCGCGCCGTTGGCGAAGTCACCGAACTGGGCTTCCCAGATCACCAGGGTGTTCGGGTCAGCCGACGAGTAGCCGTATTCGAAGCCCATCACGGCCTCTTCGGACAGCACCGAGTCGATGACGGTGAACGGCGCCTGGCTTTCCGACACGTTCTGCAGGGGGATGTAGCTGCCAGCGTCCCAACGCTCACGGTTCTGGTCGTGCAGCACGGCGTGGCGGTGCGTGAACGTACCGCGGCCGGCATCCTGACCGGTGATACGCACCGGGTAGCCCGAGGCCACCAGCGAGGCGAACGCCAGATGTTCGCCCATGCCCCAGTCCAGCGCCTGGTCACCCTTGCCCATCTTGGCGCGGTTGTTGACGACGTTCTCAACCAGCGGGTGCAGCTTGAAGTGATCGGGGATGGCGGTGATGCGCTCGGCCAGACGCTTGAGTTCGGCCATCGGCACAGCGGTATCGGCGGAATCCGTCCACTTGCGGTTCAGGAACGGCAGCCAGTCCACCGCGAACTTGTTCTTGAAGTTCGACAGCACCGGGTCGACCGTGTGCTTGCCGGCGTCCATGGCGGCGCGGAATTCCTGCACCAGGCCATCAGGCTCTTCGGTCTTCAGCGTGTTCTGCGTGACGAGCTTGTCTGCGTACAGCTTGCGCGTGCCCGGGTGCTGGCCGATCTTCTTGTACATCAGCGGCTGCGTCATCGCCGGCGTGTCTTGCTCGTTGTGGCCGAGCTTGCGGAAGCAGATGATGTCGACCGCGATGTCCTTCTGGAACTCGGTACGGAAGTCCACGGCCAGCTGCATGGCCAGCACGACGGCTTCCGGATCGTCGCCGTTCACGTGCAGGACCGGCGCTTCGATCATCTTGACCACGTCGGTGCAATACAGCGTCGAGCGCGAATCGCGCGGGTCCGACGTCGTGAAACCGATTTGGTTGTTGATGACGATGTGGATCGTGCCGCCCGTACCGTAGCCGCGCGTCTGCGCGAGGTTGAGCGTTTCCATCACGACGCCCTGGCCTGCGAAAGCCGCGTCACCGTGCACTTGCACAGCCAGCACTTGCGCGCCGTGCTTGTCGTCGCGGCGCTCCTGGCGTGCCTTGACCGAGCCTTCCACGACCGGGTTGACGATTTCCAGGTGCGACGGGTTGAACGCCAGCGACAGGTGAACCGGGCCGCCCGGGGTGGTCACGTCGCTCGAGAAGCCCTTGTGGTACTTCACGTCGCCGGCCGGCAGGTCGTCCACGTGCTTGCCTTCGAACTCGGCAAACAGGTCGGCGGGCATCTTGCCCAACGTGTTGACCAGCACGTTCAGACGGCCGCGGTGGGCCATGCCGATCACGATTTCCTGCACGCCCTTCTCGCCCGCGCGCTGGATCATTTCGTCCATGGCCGCGATGAAGCTTTCGCCGCCTTCCAGCGAGAAGCGCTTCTGACCGACGTACTTCGTATGCAGGAAGCGCTCGAGGCCTTCAGCGGCCGTCAGGCGTTCCAGGATGTGCTTCTTCTTTTCCGCCGAGAAGGTCGGCTTGGAGCGAATGGTTTCCAGACGCTCCTGCCACCAGCGCTTCTGCGCCTGGTCGCTGATGTACATGAACTCGGCGCCGATCGAGCCGCAGTACGTTTCGCGCAGGTTGTTGACCAGCTCGCGCAGGCTCATCGATTCCTTGCCGAAATATGTGTTGCTGGCATTGAAGATGATCTCCTGGTCAGCTTCGGTGAAGCCGTAGAAAGCCGGGTCCAGATCCGGAACCGGGGGGCGCTCCTGACGCTTGAGCGGGTCAAGATCGGCCCAACGCAGGCCCACGTTGCGGTACGCGGCAATCAGCTGCGTCGCGGCCACGCGCTTGCGACCCATGTCGGAATCGGCAGACGCGACAATCGTCTTGATCGGGCCAGCCTTGGCGCGCTCAGCGAACGACGTGATGATGGGGGCGTGGGGGATATCCCGGGCGTTGGAACCGTCGACGGCGGGGACGTTCTGCAGCGCATCGAAGTACGCGCGCAGTGCCTCGCTAACGGACGTGGGATCTTGAAGGTACGCTTCGTACTGATCTTCAACGTAGGCGGCGTTACCGCCGGACAGGTACGAAGTGTCCAGGTACTGCTTATACAGCTCAGTCATGGGGCGCTCACTTTTCTCCGGGTCTGCCGGAGTTCAGCGGGTTCATCAACCTTCCGCGACACGGCTTGACCGGTTAGCGGATCGCAAACTAAATCGCCTGAAATCACCTGATCGGACCGGATCGCGCATGGCAGGAAAGAGGGACCGAGACAGCTTTTACAGACAAGTTGTGCGGGAAGGACCTAAGTCTTCACGGGCGGGAAGCATAGCACGTTTATAAGCAATATTCCGATTCTTTGACGTGACAAACGCATAGGGTTATGCCACGCAAAAAGAAGCGTTTTCATCACATTCATGCCGGCGAAATGCGATCCACCCAATCGGTAATGAGCCCGTCCAGCCCGGCGCCCCAGAGCAGCTGGGCGCGATCCACGTCATTGACCGTATAGCAGCAGACGCGGAAGCCGGCAGCGTGTGCCCCGGCAATGATTTCGGGCGTAAGTTCGCGGTGGTTGGCGTCGAGCGCAACGCAGTCGAGCGCGCGCAGACGGTCGAGCCAATCGGCGGGCAGCTTGTCGAACAGCAGTGCGCGCGGAAGCTCTGGTACCGCTTCCCGCGCGGCGGCCAGCGCCTCTTCGGAAAACGACGACAGCAACGGCGGCACATCGGCGCCGGCCCACAGCGTGTGGGCATCGAGCGCCACGGCAGCCCCCGTGCGCCACTCTACGCCGGGCACCGGCTTGATTTCGATGTTGGCGAGAAAGTTGTTGGCGCGGAGGTAGCGCGCGATGGCCGCCAGCGTGGGTACGGGCTCGCCGGCATAGGCCGGGCTGTGCCAGCTGCCGGCATCCAGTTGCGCGATCTGGCCGAGCGTGAGCGCGTCGAGGCGACCGGTGCCGTTCGAGGTGCGGTCCAGCGTGGCGTCGTGCAGCAGGACGGCCACACCGTCGCCTGAGAGTTTCACATCGAACTCGAACATGCGGTAGCCGAACGAGGCGCCATGGCGGAACGCCGCCAAGGTATTCTCGGGCGCCAGCTTGCCGGCACCACGATGCGCAATGGCGCGCGGGTACGGCCAGGCCGGCAAGGTGCGTGCGTTGCTCATGCCTGTGCCTCGATGCGGCGGGTGGTTTGCGGATCGAACCAGTGCAGGTGGTCGGCAGAGGCGGTGATGGGCAGCTTGTCGCCCGCCTTCACGCTGGCGTGCGGCTCCAGGCGGACAACAACCGGGTGACCGGCCAGCGAACCGTAGGCAAACGCATCGGCGCCGAGTGCTTCGACTACGCGCACGTCGATGAATGCGATGGCCTCGTCAACAGCGCATGGCTCGATATGTTCCGGCCGCAAACCCATCAAAGCATGTTCGGGCAGATGCAAGCCCATCGGCAGATGACCCAGCGTGGCTGGCGCATCGCCCCCCTTCGCGCCATCGACGCGGATCTGCGCGCCCTCGCCTGCGTGGCGTGACACCGGCACCAGGTTCATCGGCGGCGAGCCGATGAAGCCAGCCACGAACGTGCTGGCCGGGCGCGAGTACACCTCCAGCGGCGAGCCGATCTGCTCGACCCGACCACCGTTGAGCACCATCATGCGGTCGGCCAGCGTCATGGCCTCGACTTGATCGTGCGTGACGTACAGGCTGGTCGTGCGCAGGCGGCGGTGCAGATCCTTCAGCTCCAGGCGCATCTGCACGCGCAGCTTGGCATCGAGGTTCGAGAGCGGCTCGTCGAACAGGAACACAGCAGGTTCTCGCACGATCGCGCGGCCCATGGCGACACGTTGGCGCTGACCACCCGAGAGCTGACGCGGCTTGCGGTCGAGCAGCTTGCCGAGTTCCAGAATGCCCGCGGCCTGCTGCACGCGCGCCTGAATATCGCTCTTTGGCAAGCCGCGAATCTTCAGGCCATACGCCATGTTGTCGAACACGGTCATGTGCGGATACAGCGCGTAGTTCTGGAACACCATCGCGATATCGCGCTCAGCGGGTTCCAGTTCGTTGACGACGCGGTCGCCAATCCACACCTCGCCGCCGGTGATGGGCTCGAGGCCTGCCACCATGCGCAGCAGCGTGGACTTGCCGCAGCCCGAGGGCCCGACGATGACGATGAATTCCCCATCGCCAATTTCCATGTCGATGCCGTGCACGACCTGGAGGTTGGCGTAGTGCTTCTGCACGTTGCGTAGAGACAGTTTTGCCATTGCGATTCGTCTTTTACTTTTCGCTTATTTCTCAGTTTCCACCAGGCCCTTCACGAACCACCGCTGCATGCCGATCACGATGGCCGCAGGTGGCAGCATCGCCAGCATCACGGTGGCCATCAGCAGGTTCCAGTCGGTGGCGGAATCGCCGGAGCGGGAGATCATCTGCGTCACGCCCAGCACGATGGGGGTCATGCTCTTCTCGGTCGTGATCAGCAGCGGCCAGAGGTATTGGTTCCAGCCGTAGATGAACTGGATCACGAACAGCGCCGCAATACTCGTGCGCGAGAGCGGCAGCACCACATCCCAGAAGAACTTGAGCGGCCCGGCGCCGTCAATGCGCGCGGCTTCGGCCAGCTCATCGGGAATGGTCAGGAAGAACTGCCGGAACAGGAAGGTGGCCGTGGCCGACGCGATGATCGGGATCGTCAAGCCGAAGTAGCTGTTCAGCATGCCGAGGTCCGACACCACCTTGTAGGTGGGCAGGATTCGCACTTCCACCGGCAGCATCAGCGTGACGAAGATCAGCCAGAAGAACGTCTTGCGCAGTGGGAACTTGAAATAGACGATCGCGAAGGCCGAGATGATGGAGATCGCGATCTTCCCGAGCGAAATGCCCAGCGCCATGATCAGGCTGTTCATCAGCATGGTGCCGACTGGCGTGGCCGAGTTGCCCATGCCGTGGGTCAGCACTTCGCGGTAGTTGTCGATGAGGTGCGAGCCCGGGATCAGCGTCATCGGCGCCTGCAGCACTTCTTCGGTCGTCAGCGACGACGCAACGAAGACCACATACACCGGAAACGCCACGACGATCACGCCGAGGATCAGCACGACGTGCGTGAGGAAGTCCAGGAATGGACGGCGCTCAATCATGATGCGGTTGCCCTCCTTTTAGTATTGGACTTTGCGTTCAACGTAGCGGAACTGGACGATCGTCAGCACGATCACCAGCCCCATGAGGATGACCGACTGCGCCGCCGATCCGCCGATATCGAGCCCGCGCACGCCGTCTTGGTAGACCTTGAACACGAGCGTCTCCGTCGCCTTGAACGGCCCGCCCTGCGTGACCGAATCGATGATGGCGAAGGTATCGAAGAACGCGTACACCACGTTCACCACCATCAGGAAAAACGTCGTGGGCGACAGCAGCGGAAACACGATCGACCAGAAGCGCTTCCACGGCCCCGCACCATCGATGGCCGCCGCTTCAATCAACGACTTCGGGATGCTCTGCAGCCCCGCCAGGAAGAACAGGAAGTTGTAGCTGATCTGCTTCCACGCCGCGATGATGACCACCAGCGTCAGCGCCTGCCCGCCGTTGAGCACGAAGTTCCAGTCCACCCCCATCTTGCGGATCACGAACGACACGATGCCCAGTGACGGATTGAACAGAAAGCTCCACAGCACACCCGCCACAGCCGGTGCAATCGCATACGGCCAGATCAGCAAGGTCTTGTAGAACGTGGCGCCACGCAGCGCACGATCAGCAAAGTACGCCAGCGCCAGCGAAGTGCCCAGCCCGACAAGCGCCACGCCAATGGCGAACACCGCCGTGGTCTTGAACGATCCGAGGTAGGTCGGATCGGCAAAGAGATCATGAAAGTTCTCCAGCCCCACGAATTCGAGGTTGATGCCAAAGGCATCCTGGCGCAGCAGCGACTGATACAGCGCCTGTCCCGCCGGCCAGAAGAAGAACACCAGAGTGATGACGATCTGCGGGGCCACCAGCACATACGGCAGCCAGCGCGATCGAAAGACGACGCGTTTTTCCATGCGACATTCCAAAAACGCACCGCCGGCCGGTGCAAGCGCACGAGGCCGGCGGTTCAGACGAGCGCGATGTTGCGCTTATTCCTTGACGGTCTTCTCGAAGCGGGCGAGCAGTTCGTTGCCACGGGCAACGGCTGCATCCAGCGCTTCCTTCGGCGTCTTCTTGCCGGCCCAGACGGATTCCAGCTCTTCGTCAATCACCTGACGGATTTGCGGGAAGTTGCCCAGACGGATGCCGCGCGACTTGTCCGTCGTCTTGACGATCATCTGCTTGACGGCCACATCAGCACCCGGGTTCTTGTCGTAGTAGCCCGACTTCTTCGTCAGCTCATAGGCCGCCATCGTCACAGGCAGATAGCCGGTCGACTGGTGCCAGTCGGACTGGATTTCCGGACGCGACAGGAACGTGAAGAACTTCGCCACGCCTTTGTATTCCTCGGCCTTGTGGCCGCCCATCACCCACAGCGAAGCGCCGCCGATGATGGTGTTTTGCGGAGCACCGGGCACGCCAGCCTCGTACGGCAACGGTGCCGGGCTGAACGCGAACTTGGTGCCCACGCCCTTGCGGATGTTCGCCAGTGCCGCCGACGACCCCGTATGCATGGCGCACTCACCCGCGATGAACTTCGCCTTGGGCTCGTCCTTGCGGCCGGCGTAGGTGAAGTAGCCCTTCTTCTGCATGTCGGCCAGATTCTCGATGTGCTTGATCTGCACCGGGCCGTTGAAGTTGAGGCGAGCCTTCGGGCCACCAAAGCCGTTGTTCTCCGTGGCGAACGACACGTTGTGCCAGGCTGAGAAGCTCTCCAGGTGCACCCACGATTGCCAGTCGGTCGTGTAGCCGCACTGGAAGCCGGCAGCCTTCAGCTTGGCCGCGTCGATGGCCACTTCCTGCCACGTTGCGGGCGGCTTGTTCGGATCAAGGCCGGCCTTCTTGAAGGCGTCCTTGTTGTAATACATGATCGTCGTCGAGCTGTTGAACGGGAACGACAGCATCTCGCCCTTGTTCGACGTGTAGTAGCCCGCCACGGCCGGCACATAGGCCTTCGGGTCGAACTTCTCGCCCGCGTCCTTCATGATCTTAGCGACCGGCACGATGGCGCCCTTGGCGTTCATCATGGTGGCGGTGCCAACTTCAAAGACTTGCAGGATGGCCGGTGCATTGCCGGCACGGAACGCCGCAATACCCGCTGCCAGCGATTCATCGTACTGGCCCTTGTAGACCGGCACGATCTTGTAGTCGGACTGGCTGGCGTTGAACTTGCCGGCGATCTCGTTCACCTTGTCATTCAAGGCGCCTTCCATCGAGTGCCACCACTGGATCTCCGTCACAGCGTACGCGCCTTGCGCAAACGTACACGCGGCCAGCACTGCTGCTGCCCCCGCAATCTTCTTGATCGTCATCGTTTCTCCTGTATACGACGTGATGGCGAGCTTCCTCGCTCTGCCAACGGCGCGCCGACTCTAGCTCAATGGCCGGGCATTTTTATGACAGCGGGATGTTACTTGCCTTTCTGTCACAAAGAAATTGGGAAAACCCTCCAAGGTTTGGCTTGCAACGGCCGTTAGAATGGATTGAAGCCATCCTCTATTGCACCCGCAGCATGCTCGCCCCACCGACCACTCCTGCCGCTCCGGACTCGCCAGAAACCACGCCCGTCATTGCGGCGCGACGCATTCCGCAGCCCCTGCATCAGCTCTCGAATGATGCACTGCGCAATATCACCGGCGTCTTCACGGATGTGGACGGCACGCTCACCACACGGGGCAAGCTGCCCGCGCAGACGTACTCGGCGTTGGAGCAGTTGCACCGCGCCGGCATCAAGGTCGTGCCCGTAACCGGCCGTTCGATCGCCTGGTGTGAAGTCATCGCACGGCTGTGGCCCGTCGATGCGGTGATCGGCGAGAACGGCGCATTTGCCATGCGCGTCGACGCACGCGGCCACCTGGCGACGGATTTTGTCGATGACGCCCAGACGCGCGCGCGTAACCTGGAGCGCATCCGGGAAATCGGCGCGGAGATCCGGCGTGCGGTGCCCGGTTCGGCCCTGGCGACGGACCAGGCCTGGCATGCAGCCGACCTCGCCGTCGACCATGCCGAGCAGGTGCCACCGCTGCCCCAGCATGCGGTGCAGCACATCGTCGACATCATGCGCACGCACGGCATGCACGCCACCGTCAGTTCGATTCACGTCAACGGCTGGTTCGGCAAGCACGACAAGCTAAGCGCCAGTGTGTCGCTCGCCCGCCGTGCATTCAGCATCGACTTGCATGCCGAGCGCGAGCGCTGGGTGTTCGTGGGCGATTCGGCCAACGATGCGGCGATGTTCGAGTTCTTCCCGCTCTCGGTGGGTGTGGCCAATGTGCTGGACGTGATCGATACGCTGCCCGTACCGCCCGCCTACCTCACCGAAGCCGAAGGCGGCGGCGGCTTCGCCGAGGTGGCCGCGCGCATTCTCGGGGCACGCGCTCCCGCCCTGCCCGCACCACGCGGCTGACGGGCCGCGAAATCCCGCCTGCGCCGTCCGCCGCACGCGGCACAGCACTTGCGCCACGATAGGGCGTTGCACCGCTTTGCATCATGTGAAGGCCTCACAACGGTGCATCGCGCAGCAACGTCCCTTTCAACGCCCGACAGGAGGTTTCTCATGCAAACCCAGGAACTGCGGCAGCGGTTCGAACACGCTGAAAGCACCATCGCCGAACTCGCCCGGACGTGCTCGTCGCACCAGAACGTACCCAGTGCGCTGAAGCAGTCGATTCAGGAATTGGACCAGCAAGCCCGCGAGTGTCACTCGCGCGTGCAGGGCGGCAATGAGCAGACGTTCATCGAAGCCGTGGACAAGCTCGAAGCCTGTTCCGACCGTGCCAAGATGGCCTGCCAGAACGCCGAGAAGGTCGACCAGACCGTGCAGTCGGCGGTCATGCGCACGCACCAGGAGCTCTCGCGGCTCAAGCACAGCCTGCACTGAGCGGGCCGGGCTTCCAGAAAAAAAGGGCGGATCCCCTTTCGGAAATCCGCCCAATCCCAATCGCCAAGCTCGACGATATTCGGTTGAACCGGCCTTGTTGACAGAGCGTCAGTCGAAGCCGAGTTCCTGCAATTTGCGGGTGATGGTGTTGCGGCCGATGCCCAAGCGTGTTGCCGCTTCAACGCGGCGCCCGCGCGTGACACCGAGCGCGGCCTCCAGAATGGCCTTCTCAAAACGGCGCGTGAGCGCATCCATCACATCCGGCTGACCGGCCTCGAGCATGGCCTTGGCTTCGCCTGCAAGTGCGCGCTCCCAGCTCGCCGTCACGGAGGCGCCGAGCGCCGTCGTGGACGCCAATACATCGGCCGCTGCCGGCACATAGGGCTCGCCACCGTGCGAAGGCTCGCCGATATAGGCAGGACGCACCGTACCGGCATCCCCTTCTGCGGGCAGCATCTGCGCGCTGCCGCGCACGAGGTCGGCCGGCAGATCCTTGATTTCGATGGTCTGCGCCGGCGCCATGACGGTCAGCCAGTTGCACAGATTTTCAAGCTGGCGCACGTTGCCCGGGAACGGCAGCGTGGCGACATGTGCCAGCGCTTCGTCCGACATGCGCTTGGGCTCCACGCCCAGTTCCTTCGCGCTCTTCTGCAGGAAGTGGCGCGCGAGCAGGGTGATGTCTTCCGGGCGCTCGCGCAACGGCGGCAAGCGCAGGCGGATCACGTTCAGGCGGTGGAACAAGTCCTCCCGGAACAGGCCATCCTTGACGCGCGTTTCCAGATTCTGGTGCGTGGCCGCGATCACGCGCACATTGGCCTTGAGCGGGTTGTGGCCGCCCACGCGGTAGAAGTGCCCGTCCGACAGCACGCGCAACAGACGCGTCTGCAAGTCGAACGGCATGTCGCCAATTTCATCGAGGAACAGCGTGCCGCCCTCGGCCTGCTCGAAGCGGCCGCGGCGCATGGTCTGCGCACCGGTAAAGGCGCCGCGCTCATGGCCGAACAGTTCGGATTCCAGCAGGTCTTTCGGGATCGCCGCCGTATTCAGCGCGATGAAGGGGCCGCTCGCACGCGGGCTGTGCTTGTGCAACGCGCGCGCCACCAGCTCCTTACCCGTCCCGGATTCCCCGGTGATCAGCACCGTCACGTTCGACTGCGACAGCCGGCCGATGGCGCGAAACACATCCTGCATGGCCGGCGCCTGGCCGAGAATCTCGGGCGCATCGCTCAGGCGATCGTCAATCTCTTCCTCGCGCAGGCTTTCTTCCAGCGCGCGGCGGATCAGTTCGACTGCGCGATCCACGTCGAACGGCTTGGCCAGGTATTCAAACGCACCGCCCTGGAACGCCGCCACGGCGCTGTCCAGGTCAGAGTACGCGGTCATGATGATGACCGGCAGCCCCGGGTGCTTCGTCTTGATGGCCTGCAGGAGGTCCAGCCCCGAGCCGCCCGGCATGCGCACGTCGGATATCAGGACTTGCGGCGTTTCTTCATCCAGCGCACTGAGCGCATCGCGCACGTTGGTGAAGCTGCGTGACAGCAAGCTCTCGCGCGCCAGCGCCTTTTCAAGGACCCAGCGGATGGATTGATCGTCGTCGACTATCCAGATTGGCTTCATGTGTTGGTTCGTCTGCTTGACTTCGTATCTCGACACTGCGGCCTGGATCCTTGTGCGCTGCGTGCGCCGATGAAGCGTCAGTGCAGCGGCACCAGAATGCGGAAATCTGTCAGGCCTGGCCTGCTCTCGCACTCGATCAGGCCATCGTGCTGTTGCACGAATGTCTGCGCGAGTGTCAGGCCCAGTCCGCTCCCCCCCTCCCGCCCCGACACCAGCGGGAAGAAGATTCGCTCGCGGATGTCGTCCGGGATACCAGGACCGTTATCCACGACATGCAAGTCCAATGCCAGCTTGTAAAGCCGTTTTGCGATCGTGACTTTGCGCGCCACACGCGTGCGCAGAATGATCTCGCCGTCGCCCTGCGCAATGCGCGGTCCCAGCGCATGCGCCGCGTTATGAACGATGTTGAGCACGGCCTGAATGAGCTGCTCCTTGTCGCCGCGAAACTCCGGCAGGCTCGCATCGTAGTCGCGTACGATGCGCAGCCCCTGCGGAAACTCCGCCAGCACCACCGAGCGCACACGCTCGAGCACCTCGTGGATGTTCACATCGCCGACGATGTGCGGATGCCGATGCGGCTCCAGCAGGCGATCGACCAGCGTCTGCAGCCGGTCGGATTCCTTGATGATGACCTGCGTGTATTCCCGCAGCGAGCGCTCGGGCAGCTCGAACTCCAGCAACTGCGCCGCGCCGCGAATGCCGCCCAGCGGGTTCTTGATCTCGTGCGCAAGGTTGCGGATCAGCTCTTTGTTCGCGGAGGTCAGGTCCAGCAGGCGCTCTTCGCGCTCGCTGCGGATCTTCTGCTCGTTGGGCAGCAGCTCCAGCAGCACGGCGCCTGGCGCAAAGTCGATCGCCCCCACCACCGCATGCGCGTGCAACGACTCGTGGCCCGGACGGTCAAGCGACACGTCGCGCCGCTTGGCATCGAACTGGCGGACGGCCACGGTGGCGATCATCTCGGCCAGCTCCGACGGGTCGACAAACAGCTCGTGCAGCGACATTTCCACCAGCTGACGGCGGGACACGGCCAGCGCGGCTTCAGCGGCGGGGTTCGCGTAGAAGACCGTCAGCGCCGGATGGCTGACGAACAAGATAGGATTGGGCACCGCATCCAGCCCCGGATACGAGGGCGGTGCACCGTGTGAAAACGGAATGGGCGGCGGCCCATCGATGACATCGCCGGTGGAAGCTCCCAGCACGGCGGCGGAGACTGACGGCGCGGATGGCGTCGTCTGTTCCTGTTCATCGCGGCGTGCCGCTTTGCGGATCAGTCGACGCGTCACTCGGCTACTCCTTCAGGTTGCCCAGCTCCCGGCGGATGGAATCGACATTGGCCTGACTGCGCTCGATGTCGCTCTTCAACTGCGCGGTGCGGTCCAGATATTTCTGATAGTTACGTTCATTGCCCTGGCGTTCGGGCTGACCGTTGTTGTATTCGGTCTTCAAGCCTTGGAGCTTGCGCTCCTCTTCGGCCAGTTCGGCTTCCAGCACCTGGCGTCGCTCGCTATCGCGCGCCTTCTGTGTGGCGCTGTCCACGCGCGGGAATGCGCCTCCCGCATTGCTACTGCTGGGTGCCGGCGTTGGCGCCGCCCCTGCACTACGCGGGCTACGCGTGCCCGGCACGGTCACCACGTCCGGCAGCGTCAGCTTGCGGCAGCCCTTCACATTGCCACTGTTGCGATACTCCGGCACGCCGTTCGGGCCCGTGCACAGATAAACGTCATCGGCGTACGCAGGTGCCTGCATGGACAACGCTGCAAGCACTGCCGCGCTGGCAAGCAGTCCGGATGCAATGCGTGAGGAAGGACGGAACATGGATGAAACCTGGCGGAAACGTCGATCGGGCGCCGGAATCCGGCGATCGCTCATTCTAGCCACAAACCTTCCCTTCACAAAAAGGAAGGGCGACCTGCGCCGCCCTCCTTTGACAACCGTCTCTTCGCCCCGACGCATCGGCCGGGGCGCTCGCAAATTACAGCGAGTAGTACATCTCGAACTCGAGCGGGTGCGTCGTCATGCGGAAGCGCGTGACTTCTTCCATCTTGAGCTCGATGTAGGCGTCGAGCATCGAGTTGGAGAACACGCCGCCACGGGTCAGGAACTCGCGATCCTTGTCGAGGTACTCGAGGGCCTGATCCAGGCTCGAGCACACGGTCGGGATCTTTGCGTCTTCTTCCGGCGGCAGGTCGTACAGGTTCTTGTCGGCAGCTTCGCCCGGGTGGATCTTGTTCTGCACGCCATCCAAACCAGCCATCAGCAGCGCCGAGAAGCCCAGGTACGGGTTCATCAGCGGATCCGGGAAGCGCGTTTCGATACGACGGCCCTTCGGGTTCGCCACGTACGGAATACGGATCGAAGCCGAACGGTTACGTGCCGAGTAAGCCAGCTTGACCGGAGCCTCGAAGCCCGGCACCAGACGCTTGTACGAGTTCGTGCCCGGGTTGGTCAGGGCGTTCAGTGCGCGAGCGTGCTTGATGATGCCGCCGATGTAGTACAGCGCGAATTCCGACAGACCGGCGTAGCCGTTGCCTGCGAACAGGTTCTGGCCGTCCTTCCACACCGACTGGTGAACGTGCATGCCCGAACCGTTGTCGCCCACGACCGGCTTCGGCATGAACGTGGCGGTCTTGCCGTAGGTATGCGCGACGTTCTGGATCACGTACTTCTGCAGCTGCGTCCAGTCAGCGCGTTGCACCAGCGTGCTGAACTTCGTGCCGATTTCGTTCTGGCCCTGGCCAGCCACTTCGTGGTGGTGCACTTCAACCGGAATGCCCAGCGATTCCAGGATCAGGCACATTTCCGAGCGCATGTCTTGGAACGTGTCGATCGGGGCGACCGGGAAGTAGCCGCCCTTCTTGCCCGGACGGTGGCCCGAGTTGCCGTGTTCGAAGTCCTTGCCCGACGACCACGGGGCTTCTTCGGAATGGATCTTCACGAAGCAACCTTGCATGTCGATGTTCCAGGTCACGCCGTCGAAGATGAAGAATTCGGGTTCCGGACCGAAGTAGGCGGTGTCGCCCAGGCCGGAGCTCTTCAGGTAGGCTTCAGCGCGCTTGGCGATCGAGCGCGGGTCGCGGTCGTAGCCCTTGCCGTCCGACGGCTCGACCACGTCGCAGGTCAGCACCAGGGTCGGCTCTTCGTAGAACGGGTCGATGTGGCCGGTGTTTGCATCCGGCACCAGCAGCATGTCCGACGCTTCGATGCCCTTCCAGCCGGCGATCGACGAGCCGTCGAATGCGTGGCCGCTTTCGAACTTGTCTTCGTCGAAGTGCGAAACGGGGACCGAGACGTGCTGCTCCTTACCCTTGGTATCGGTGAAGCGGAAATCGACGAACTTGACGTCGTTTTCCTTCACGAGCTTCATCACGTCTGCAATGCTTTGGGACATGCCATTCTCCTGGTAGCGCAATAACGCAAAGTATTGTGAGCCGGTTGTGTGACGGATCGCTGCGCACTCGGCGGCAACTCGCCTCCACTCCGAAACATCTTCTTTCCAGCAAGGTCGTCCGGCACACCCGAACGCCCCTGAAAAAGACCGCGGGAATCTTAGCAGAAACTATGCCAATTCCCCTCCACCTGCCGGGATGCGCTCCCGCAAATAGTGCAGTGCCGCGCCAGCCTATGCCTGGCACGGTGCGCAAGACCGGGCAAGCCACAGGATTGACGTGGTCCAAGATCACCTCGAATCACCCCAAGGCTGTCCCTGCAACATAGCCATCGCACAAACACGGTGCATCAAGACAGTAAACGCACCGTTTGCGTGCACAAAGGCGGTGCGCGCACCATCTCGGGGATTTTCACCCGCGCCACGAAAGGGCGGCGCTAAAATGCTTGTTTCCATTTCGCCGACCTTGCCCGCCATGACTGCCACCACGCTCACCCGCGAGTCCCTGCTGGAAGCCGCCGCTGCCCGCCGCCAGGCGGATCAGTTGCCGTATTTCGGAGCCCTGTCGCCGCAGGAGGCTGCCGCATTGCTAGCGGCCGATCCGCAGGCACGCCTGGTGGACGTGCGCACGCGCGCCGAACTTGACTGGGTCGGCACGCCGGACGTCCCGCCCGGCCAGTTTGTGCATGTGGAGTGGAACCAGTATCCGGGCGGCGTGCGCAACGCCAATTTCCTGAGTGCGTTGGAGGCCGCCGTGCCGAAGGAAGCACCGGTGCTCTTCCTGTGCCGGAGTGCGGCACGCTCCAAGCATGCCGCCGCAGCGGCCGCCCAAGCCGGTTACACGGCGGCGATGGATGTGCTGGAAGGTTTTGAAGGCGCGAAGGACACCGAAGGCCACCGCAAGACCGTGGAAGGCTGGTGCTTCCGCGGCCTCCCCTGGCACGGCGCCTGAGCCCCGCGGCGTCGACCTTCAGGACGCCGCAGCGGCGTCCGTCTCGAAAATCTCGCCGCCAAGCGCCAGCGCGCCTTCACGCAGCACCACATACGCGCGCGCGACGGCTTCGGGCGAGCCCTTCACCCCCAGGTCGATGTGCGAGCGGGCATAGCGCTCGCCGCGCGCTGCGTCGCCCACACTGGGGAGACTGAAGACCTTCACACCATCGAACTCGGCTTCGATGCGCTCCATCAGCGGCGTGAGCCGCGACTCCGGCAAGCCGAACACCAGGAACGAGCGCTCCTCGCGCGGTGCGCGGTGGAACTGATCGGCGTAGTAGGTCTCGAGCACCCACTCCATCATCGGCCACGCCATCACCGGGAAACCCGGCATGAAATGGTGATGCGCCACCGAGAATCCGGGGATGCGGTTGTAGCTGTTGGGGATGATGCGCGCGCCCTGGGGAAACTCGCCCATCTTGAAGCGGTGCTGGTTCTCGGGGGTGGAAACATCGGCCTTGACCGGATCGCCTGCCGCCGACTCGATGATGCGCTGGGTAATCAGTTCACGTGCTTCCGGATGCAGCTCCAGCGGCACGCCCAGCGCGGCGGCGGCGCATTGGCGCGTGTGGTCATCGGGCGTGGCGCCGATGCCGCCGGTACAGAACACCACGTCGTCGCTGGCGAACGTGCGCTTGAGCACGCTGGTGATGCGCGCGGGCTGGTCGCCGACGTATTCCGCCCAATCCAGTGCCAGACCACGCTCGCCGAGCACTTCGATCAGCTTGCGCAGGTGCTTGTCTTCGCGGCGGCCGGAGAGGATCTCGTCGCCGATGATGATCATGCCGAAAGCCATGTCAGTCCTGATGGTTCTTGATTATTCGCGGGGCAATTCAATGGTGGTGACCTCGATCACGCTGGCTTCCACCATGCATGCGGGCGGCGCCTCGGCACGCAGGCGTGCAAGCGCGCGCAGGCAGAAGTGCCCGAACCACAGCGCCGAGAAGATGAAGATCAGCACATACAGCCAGATGACAGCGATGGCAATGATCGGGAACAGCACGATGGTCACCACCGACGACACCCACAGCAGCGTCGGCGCCGAACCCAGCATGCCGACAGCAATGCCGATGCCGAGCAACGGCAGCCGGTAGCGCTGCATGATCGCGCGACGTTCCTCCGCCGTGGCGTGGTCGGCCAGCGCGTCGTACGTCATCAGGCGATAGGTCAGCCAGCCCCACAGCAACGGCGGGATCAGCGCGAAGAACGGCGGGATCAGCCACAACGGCAGCGTGATGACAGCCACGAGGATGAACACCAGCGTGCACAGCAGCGCATGCGTGAGGCTGCCCAATACCGAGCCGCCCTTGCGGCGCTCAAGCTGCGGATAGCTGCGATCGAGAAAGCGCATGACCACCGGCACCGACGCCACGCTCACCAGCACGAGGATCGACACGACGATCACCGGCACCAGCAAGGTGATGACCAGCAGCGGCGCAATGGCCGACCACAGCCCCGTCATGCCGATCGCGTTGAGGCCGCTCTTGATCCAGCCCATGAACGCCCAGCTTTCCACGGCATCGCGCGCCACGCCATTCATGGCGTCCCAGCCGAAATACAGCACTCCGCCCCAGACCACCAGGGCCACGACGAACGGCAGTACCGTCAAGAACAGCATGCGCGGATGCAGTTGCGAAAGCAGCGCACGGCCAAACGAGCGAATCAGGTCGTTCATGCGGGGGGGAGTCGGGAAATCAGGGAGCGGACAGCCTAGCACAGCGTGCGGACATGACGCAGGCACCGCCAAGCGTCGCACTGCGCCTGGCCTTACGCGCGGCCGAACAGTCGCTTGAGGCCAAGCCACTGCTGGCGCAGCACGCCCCGGCCGTAATCACGCGAACGGCCTTGCGGCGCGGGAAGTTGATCGCGGATGCCGGTGGCGTGGTACTCCGGCGAAAAGATGGCGGTGCCGAACAGCATGTCCCACCACGGAAACAGCACGCCGAAGTTGCAACCGCCGAGCACGCCCGGTTTGCCCGGCACCTCATGCCCGAGGCCGATGGCGTGGTGCAGACGATGGAAACGCGGCGAGATCAGCAGCCGTTCACCCAGCCAGCCGAAGTGCAAGCGCACGTTGGCATGCTGCAGGCTTTGCAGCAGCTGCGAGATGGCGACCAGCAGCACGTACTGCGAGGGCTCCACCCCGATGATCAGTGCGGCGATGGCGAACACTGCCCCGCGCAACACATCGTCGAGGATGTGGTTGCGGTCATCCGACCACAGCGTCATCTGTTGCTGGCTGTGATGCAGCGAATGCAGGTTCCACCACCAGTGGAACTTGTGCGACAGACGGTGATACCAGTAGTCGAGCAAGTCGAACAGCACCAGGTAGATCAGGAAGCTGACGATGGCGACGGACGTCACACCCGGCCACCAGTCTTCCACGTTCAGGTGCGCCCAGCCCCAGAAACGCAGCTTGCCGTCCAGATCGTCGATCAGCGGCTGCAGCGTGAAGAACATCAGCAGCGGAAAGAAGCCCAGCCGGTGGAACAGCGTGTAGAAAATGTCCGCGCGCACAGCCTTGCGATCGTGCACCGGCTCCACCGGACGCCAGCGTTCCAGCGGGCGGAAGATCAGCAGCAGCACGGCGATCTGCACGAGGCCCATCAACAGCCATTCGGTGCCGGGGTACGCATCTTCAACGTAGCCACCCAGGCCGATGGCGTAGGTGATCGGCATCACGACGTGCTGAAAGAGCACGTCCTGCGCTTGCGTGAAGGTGTCGGCAATCCAGTCGAACATGTCAGCGTGCTGCCGCGTGTGCGGGGTGAGCAGCAAACCAGGCCTTGTACTGCGGATGATCGCGCAGCGTGGCGAAGCAGAAGCCCTTGCGCTCGAGGCCTGTGATCAGCGGTTCCAGGTCAGCCGGTGCCCATGGATCCTTGCGCGACCAGATGCCAAGGTGCGCCATGGTGATATCGCCATCGCGCACGCTGGACAGCGCCTTTTGCAGCAGCGCATCGTTGGGATAGCGCTCGGACGGCAGCTCATCGCCAAGAAAACCTGCGGGCGCCCAGGCCACATGCGCAAACCCACACTGCTTGGCCCAGCCCTCTGTGGTGGCCGAGAGGTGGCCGCCAGGCGCACGCCACAGCGGGTCCATCGGCTGACCGGTCATGACCTTGAAGCGATCGGCGCTCCGCTTGAGTTCGGCGCAAAACTCGGGCTCACCCCAGACGACGTTGCGGCCGCCCTGCTCGCCAAACTGCGGGCGGAAGCGGACTTTGCCTGCCCCAGCCTCGCCCTTGTAGTAGACGTGGTCGAACGTGTGGGTGCCAAAGGCGTGGCCGTCCGCCGCCAGGGATTTCCAGTACGGCGCCCAGCCGTCATCGAGCGTGCTGTCGCCGTGGATGGTCTTCTCGTTGGCGAGGAAGAAGGTGGCCTGGATGCGGTGGCGGCGCAGCGTGTCGGCAATCAACTGCGCCTGGCTCATGCTGCCGGTGTCGAATGTCAGGTAGACGGTGCCCCTGCACGCGCCGGCATTCACACCGCCCGGTGCGGCAGTCGCCAGCGCACACAGCCCCAGTGCCGCCGTAGCGGCCGCCGCGCGAAACACCGACATACCGGATTTCATGGTCACCACGCTCAGATCAGGGGCGCGCGCGAGCGGAAGTAGATGCCGTGCGGCGAGCGCCCGACCTTGATCTTCTCCACCACCGTACGGCTTGCCACATCGACGATGGCCACGGTCTTGGCCCAGCGGCAGGTCACCCAGAGCTGTTTGCCGTCGGCGGTCAGCTCCATGTCATCCGGGCCGGGCGGCAGGCCGGTGATATCACCCACCTTGGTCAGCGTTTGCTGATCGATGATGCTGATCGTGCCCGACACGCGGTTGGACAGGAACAGGTGGCGCTTGTCGCCCAGCGCGCGGAAGTTGTGCGCGCCCTTGCCGGTCGGGATGCGCTTGACGGTGGTGCGCGTGCGCCAGTCGATGACTTCGACGTAGTCCGCGCCGGTCATGCCCACCAGCAGGTATTTCTGGTCGGTCGTGACCCACACGCCGGCCGGCGCGGACCCAATGGTCATGCGCCACATCACGGTCTGCGTGGGCAGATCGATGGCCACGACTTCGTTGGAATCCTGCACCGTGATGAACGCGATCTTGCTGTCCGCCGTGAAGGCGATGTGGCTGGGCGTCTTCGCCATCGGCACTTGCTTGGCGATGGTCAGCACGTGGCCGTCCCAGCGGTAGATATCGACGCGGTCCAGACGGTTGCCGGTGGTCAGGAACCACTTCTGGTCGGGCGAAAAGCCGATCTGGTACGGGTCATCGATGCGCGGCACGCGCTGTTGGATCTTGCCGGTGACCGGATCGAGGAACACCAGATCGTTGCCGACCGCATTGGCGACGATCAGCGATTTTTCGTCCGGGGTGGCGATCAGGTGGTGCGGTTCCTTACCGATGGGGAACGTCTCCAGCACCTTGCGGGTGTCTTTGTCGATCAGAGAAACGCTGGCGTCGCCCGAATTGAGCACAGTGACGACTTCAGCACGCGCCGCATGCGCGGCCATCAGGGCTGCGGCCGACAGGACAAGCGTGGAAAACCAACGGGAGGCAAACGAGGCGCGCGAGGCAGACATAGCGAGAAGATTCAGCAACTTAGCCAGCCATTTTAACGCCCGCCTTTACGGCACCGCTGACACAAATCAAAAAAAGAAAGCGGGAACTTTCCCCGCGCCCGCCAAGGCATCGCAGCGCCTAGCGCTGCATGGATTCCCACACCTTTTGCAGCCGCTTGACCGACATCGGCACCGGCGTGCGCAATTCCTGCGCAAACAGTGCGATGCGCAGCTCCTCCAGCATCCAGCGGAATTCCTCCATGCGGGGGTCGGTGCCGCCCTGCCCTTGCACGCGCAGCGCCTTTTCCGCGCGCTGGTACTGCTGGATGAGCGGCGCCATCTCCTGCATGCGCTGCGTGTCGCGCGCGGGGTCGGCCTTGAGCTTGTCGATGCGCAAGGCGATGCCCTTCAGGTAGCGCGGGAAGTGCGTCAGCTGCGCATATGGCGTCGCCTCGATGAAGCGCTTGTGCATCAGCGTCTTGAGTTGTGCGTCGATATCCGCATAGGCGGCGGCGAACGGCTTGGCCATCTGCAACTTGCGTGGCATCTGCGCGTACTCCGCCAGGATCGCGCCAGCCAGCCTCGCGATCTCCTGCGCCAGCAGCGTCAGGCGGGCACGGCTTTCGTCCTTGCGGGCACCGAAGCTGGCGTCGTCGGTGGGCAGCGGGTCTTGCAGGCAGGCGCGCTCCAGCGTGGCGTCCAGTATCTGGTTGCGCAATTCGTCCTGCGTACCCAGGTGCATGAACTGGATGGCCATCTGCGACAGGCCCGGGATGTTCTTTTCCAGGTACTTGAGCGGCTCGCGCAGTTGGATCGCAAACAACCGGCGCAGGCCCAGCCGATGGATGCGCGCGGCCTCGGCCGGATCGTCAAAGACTTCCACATCGCAGTGGTCGCCCGCATCGACGAGTGCCGGATAGCCGAACAGCGTCTGGTTGCCCTTACGGACTTCGAGCAGCTCCGGCAGCTGGCCGAAGTTCCAGGTGGTCAGGCCCGAATACAGCGCCGCATTGGCCGGCAGGTCCGACGATGGCGATTTGCCGGCCTTTGCGGGCTTGGCACCATCGCTCTGCGCCGCGTCTTGGGCGGCAATCGACTGGAACGTCTGCTGCGCGCGTCCACCGAGTTCAGCGCGCAACTGTGCCAGATTGCGACCCATGTCGAGCTGCCGACCATGCTCGTCGATCACCTTGAAGTTCATGAAGTGATGCGCGGGCAGCGTTTCGAGCTTGAAGTCGGCGCGTTTGAGCATGATGCCGGTCTGCTCGCGCACATCAGCGATCAGGCGGTCGAGCAGGTCGCCATCGCCCAATTTGACGCGCGAGACGAAGCCTGCCGCGTAGTCGGGCAGCGGCACGCAATGGCGGCGCAGCTTCTGCGGCAGGCTCTTCAGAAGCAGGTGCACCTTCTCCTTGAGCATGCCGGGCACCAGCCATTCGGCGCGCTGCGCGGGCACCTGGTTGAGCGCGTACAGCGGCACCGTGAGCGTCACGCCATCACGCGGGCTGCCCGGCTCGAAGTGGTACGTCAGGCCCATGTCGATACCGGCAATCGGCAGCGTCTTGGGGAACAGGTCGGTCGTGATGCCGGCCGCCTCGTGCCGCATCAGGTCATCGCGATTCAGGTACAGCAGCTTCTGGCCGGCTTTGCCACTGGCGTTGGCAGCCTCGGCGTACCAGCGCTCGAACGACACGGTGTTGTAGATATCGGCCGGGATCTGGCTGTCGTAAAACGCGTAGATCAGCTCATCGTCCACCAGCACGTCCTGTCGGCGGGACTTGTGCTCGAGGTTCTCGATCTCGCGCACCAGCCGCTGGTTGTGCGCAAAGAACGGCAGACGCGTTTCGAATTCGCCGTCGACCAGCGCGCGGCGGATGAACATCTCGCGCGCCTCCTTCGGCTGCATCGGCCCGAAATGCACACGGCGCTGCTGGTAGATCGGCAAGCCATACAGCGTGCCGCGCTCGAAGGCCATCACCTGGCCGGCCTTCTTTTCCCAGTGCGGATCGCTCCACGACACCTTCAGCAGGTGCGCGCCGGCCTTCTCCACCCACTCCGGCTCGATCCGCGCGAGCGTGCGACCGAACAGGCGACTGGTCTCCACCAATTCACCGGCCACAACCCACTTGCCCGCCTTGCGTGCAATAGTCGAACCCGGCCACAGGAAAAACTTGATGCCGCGCGCGCCGAGGTATTCGCGGCCCTTGCCATCGGCCTCTTCAATACGCACGCCGATGTTGCCGAGCAGGCCCGTCAGCAGCGCCAGATGCAACTGCTCGTAGGTCGGATCGGTTTCATTGAGCTTCCAACCCTGCTCCGCCACCGTCGTATGCAGTTGCGAATGCACATCGCGCCATTCGCGCAGCCGCACGTGTGAGAGGAAGTGCGAGCGGCAATTCTCCTGCAACTGCTTGTTCGACTTCTTGTGCGCGACGGCCTCTTCAAACCACTTCCACAGCTTCACCCAGCCGAGGAATTCGGACTTTTCGTCAGCAAACTGACGGTGTGCCTGATCGGCTTGCTGCTGCAACTCCTGCGGCCGCTCGCGCGGGTCCTGCACGGACAGCGCACTCGCGATGATGAGCATTTCGCGTAGACATTGGTGGTCGCGGCCAGCCAGAATCATCCGCGCCACGCGGGGGTCCAGCGGCAGACGGGCCACCTGTTTGCCCAGCGGCGTCAGCGCATTTTCATCGTCGACGGCACCGAGTTCCTGCAGCAACTGGTAGCCATCGGCAATCGCACGGCCCAGCGGCGGCTCGATGAAGGGGAACTGCTCGACATCCGTCAACCGCAGCGCCTTCATGCGCAGGATGACCGACGCCAGCGATGAACGCAGAATCTCCGGATCGGTAAAGCGCGCCCGCGCAACGAAATCTGCCTCTTCATACAGGCGAATACACACGCCATCAGCCACCCGGCCGCAGCGGCCCGCGCGCTGGTTGGCTGCAGCCTGCGACACCGGCTCGATCTGCAACTGCTCGACCTTGTTGCGATACGAATAGCGCTTGACGCGCGCCAGCCCCGTATCGACCACGTAACGGATGCCCGGCACCGTGAGCGAGGTCTCGGCCACGTTGGTCGCCAGCACGATGCGCCGCGCGTTGGACGGCCTGAACACGCGCTCCTGCTCCTGCACGGACAGACGCGCAAACAGCGGCAGGATCTCGGTATGCGCAGGATGGTGCTTGCGCAGCGCCTCGGCGGCCTCGCGGATCTCTCGTTCGCCCGGCAGGAAGATCAGCACGTCGCCCGAGCCTTCGCGGGCGAGTTCGTCCACCGCATCAACGATGGCTTCGTAGAGATCGCGCTCCTTGTCCTTCTCATCCCGCTGCACGGGGCGGTAGCGCACTTCGACCGGATACAGCCGGCCGCTGACCTCGATGACCGGCGCAGGCCCCTTCGGCCCCGCAAAGTGCTCGGCAAAGCGCTGGGCGTCGATGGTCGCCGAGGTGATGATGATCTTCAGGTCCGGGCGCCGCGGCAGCAGTTGCTTCAAATAGCCCAGCAGGAAATCGATGTTGAGGCTGCGTTCGTGCGCCTCGTCGATGATGATCGTGTCGTAGGCGCGCAGCAGCGGATCGTTCTGCGTTTCGGCCAGCAGGATGCCGTCGGTCATCAGCTTGACCGACGCGCCGGCGGAGAGCGCATCGTTAAAGCGCACCTGATAGCCCACGTGCTCGCCCACCGGCGTGCCGATCTCCTGCGCGATGCGCTTGGCCGTGGACGTGGCGGCAATCCGGCGTGGCTGCGTGTGGCCGATCAACCCCGTGCCGCCCGCGCCGATCCCCCGCCCGATCGACAGGCAGATCTTCGGCAACTGCGTGGTCTTGCCTGAGCCGGTCTCGCCCGAGACGATCACCACCTGGTTAGCGGCAATGGCCTGGGCGATCTCGTCGCGGCGAGCGGAGACGGGCAACGCCTCTGGAAACGTGATCGGGGGGACGCGGTTGGCGCGGGCGCGGCGCGCTTCCAGTGCGGCGGCCAGCTCTTCCGGCGTAGGCTTCGGGCGACGCTGCGAACGACCAGATGGACGACCATTGCCGCCAGGCTTGCGCTCGGGCGGCGGGGCGTCTTTCGGCTGGGGGCGGGAGGGCACCGCAGACTGCGGCTTGGCGTGGGAATCTGACATCGGGCGGGATTATAATCCGCGCATCTTTCCTCGCGCCGGCCCGCGCCCCGTGCCGCTTTCCCTGCTCCGCCCGTGACCGCTCGTTCCTCCGCCCCCGCTTCCGGCGTCTCGCTGGTTGCGCACACGCCCGCCCCCGTCGACGTCGCGCCGATTCCGCCCACGCCCGAGCAACAGCAGTTCGTGGACTGGCTGCGCGCGGTGGCGCCGTACATCCACGCCTTCCGCGACAAGACCTTCGTGATCGGTTTCGGCGGCGAGCTGGTCAAGGCGGGCATGCTGGGCTCGCTGGTCAACGACATCGCCCTGCTGCACGCCATGGGCATGCGCATCGTGCTGGTGCATGGCTCCCGCCCGCAGGTGGAAGAACAACTGGCGCTGCGCAACGTGCAGACGCAGTTTGTCGACGGCATCCGTGTCACGGACAACGCCGCGCTGGAGTCGGCCAAAGAGGCCTCGGGCGAACTGCGCCTCGATATCGAAGCCACCTTCAGCCAGGCGCTGCCGAACACGCCGATGGCGGGTGCGCGCATCTCGGTGGTGTCGGGCAATTTCGTGACGGCGCGGCCGGTCGGCATCGTCAACGGCGTGGATTTCCAGCACACGGGGCTGGTGCGCAAGATCGATGCGGACTCGATCCAGCAATCGCTCTCCAACCGCAAGATCGTGCTGCTCTCGCCGCTGGGCTTCTCGCCCACGGGGCAGGCGTTCAACCTGTCAATGGAAGACGTGGCGACCAACACGGCCACAGCGCTCAAGGCCGACAAGCTGATCTTCATCACCGAGGTGCCGGGGCTGGTGGACCGTGTGGGCAAGCTGCAGCAAGAGCTGTCGATGGAAATGGCCATCGAGCGCGTGCGCGAAGGTGCCCTGCAAGCGGACGTGGCCTATTACCTGCAGCACATCGTCAAGGCCATGCGCGGCGGCGTGCGCCGGGCGCACCTGATTCCGTTTGCATTGGATGGCAGCATCCTGCTGGAACTGTTCCAGCACGACGGCGTGGGCACCATGGTGTCGCACACCGATCTGGAATACCTGCGCGAAGCCACGCTGGACGACGTGGGCGGCATTGTCCAACTGATCGAACCACTGGAAGCCGACGGCACGCTGGTGCCGCGCGAGCGCTGGCTGCTCGAGCGCGACATCGCCAACTTCTCCGTCATCGAGCACGACGGCATCATCTTTGGCTGCGTGGCGCTGTATCCGTATCCGAAGGATGGCATGGCCGAAATGGCGTGCCTGATCGTCTCCCCCGACAGCCAGGGCACCGGCGATGGGGAACGACTGCTCAAGCACACCGAAGTGCGCGCCCGCGCCCTGGGCCTCAAGCAGCTGTTCGTGCTCACCACGCGCACGGAACACTGGTTCCTCAAGCGCGGTTTCGTGCGCGCTACCGTGGACGACCTGCCGGAAGACCGCCGCAAGCTCTACAACTGGCAACGGCGCTCGATGGTGCTGATGAAGAAGCTCTAAGCCCCGATATGCCCCTGAGCGGCATACCGGAATCCCGGCGGTGCCGGCCACGCGTTTTACAATGGCGAAATTCGCGCGCGTCCGATGAATGTCCCACCAGGGCGACGCATCCGCCACACAAGAGAAAAGAGGAAACCCCATGGCCCGCATGGTCCACTGCGTCAAGCTCAACAAGGAAGCCGAAGGTCTCGACTTCCCGCCCCTGCCCGGCGAACTGGGCAAGAAGATCTGGCAAAACGTCTCGAAGGAAGCCTGGGCCGGCTGGCTCAAGCACCAAACCATGCTGATCAACGAAAATCGCCTGAACATGGCGGATTCGCGCGCCCGCCAGTACCTGCTCAAGCAGACCGACAAGTACTTCTTCGGCGAAGGCGCCGACGAAGCTGCCGGCTACGTGCCGCCGCCCTCGGCCTGATCTGCCGCTGCCAATGAAAAAGCCGTTCAGTTTGCGCTGAACGGCTTTTTTGTTTGAGCAATCACCCAGGGGCTCAGGCAAGCACGATCGTGCCGTCGAGCTTGAAGATCGACACGGCACGGCGTAGTGCATCGGCCTGATCTGCCATGGCCTGCGCAGCCGCCGATGCCTCTTCCACCAGCGCAGCGTTCTGCTGCGTCACCTCTTCAATCTGGCCCACAGCGATGTTCACCTGCTCGATGCCGGTGCTCTGCTCGGCCGAGGCGGAGGAGATTTCCGCCACGATCTGCGTCACGCGCTGCACCGAAACCACAATCTCGTCGATGATGCCGCCCGCATCCTGCACGAGGCGCGCGCCAGCTTCCACGCGTTCGGTTGATTGGCCAATCAGTCCCTTGATCTCCTTGGCTGCCGTGGCACTGCGCTGCGCAAGGGTGCGTACTTCGCCGGCAACCACGGCAAAGCCGCGGCCCTGCTCCCCGGCGCGTGCGGCCTCCACCGCGGCATTCAGCGCCAGGATGTTGGTCTGGAAGGCAATGCTGTCGATCACGCCGATGATTTCGCCCACCCGGTTCGAGCTCTCGGAGATGCCCTGCATGGTCTGCACCACATCGCTCATCACCTTGCCGCCACGCGCTGCTGTGTCGGAAGCCTGACCTGCCAGCGACGAGGCCTGTACCGCGTTCTCGGAGTTGCGCCGCACCGTGGAGGTGATCTCGTCCATGTTGGCGGCGGTCTCCTGCAACGAAGCCGCCTGCTCTTCCGTGCGCGACGACAGGTTCAGGTTGCCCGAGGCGATCTGCGAACTCGCGGCAGCCACACCCTCGGCATTGCGACGCACCTCGCTCACCACGCTCGCCAGGCTGCGCTGCATGTCCTTCAACGCAATCAGCAGTTGCGCGATCTCGTCGGACCCGCGGGCCTCGAAGGCATTGGCCAGGTCACCTTGCGACACCGTGCGAGCCACATCCACCGCACGCGACAGCGGCCGCGTAATCGACCGGCTGAACACAAACGCGCCGGCCAGCCCCAGCCCGAACGCAGCCAGCATCAGCACGACGCTGACCACCAGCGCCGTATGCGCGGCCTCCGCAGTCTTGGCCGATACGGCTGTGCTTTCCGCGGCGATCTCCCTGGCCGCTTCATCGAGCAGGCGAGCCGGTTCTCGATCCACGCCGGCCACGATCTTGTCGCCCACGGTCGGATCAAACGACGACGCCACAAACATGTCGTGACCCTTGCGATAGCCCTGCCCCATGGCCATGTGCGCGGTCGCGAACTGGGCGATCAGGTCACGGCTCCTGCCCGCCGGAAGCGTGGCCTGCAACGCCTTTGCCTGGTCGGCGACCGCCTGCTCGCCCTTGAGGAACGCACCCCAGTATTTATCCAGCTTGACGGGGTCCTCGCCGCGCAACAGGGTGTCCTTCCATTCCTGCACCTGGGTCTTGAAGGTGACAAGCATGTTGGTCACGGCGCGTTCGTCGGCCACTCGAGCCTGCACGGTGGTGTTGTATTCGACGATGGAGTGGTTCAGCGAGGCAATACCGTAGATGGCCCCGGCAAACATCAGCAGCAAGGCCGCCGCAAATGCCAAGGGAAGTTTGATCGCGAGTTTCATGGTGTTCCGGGTAAGGCGACTTCGAGTGGCAGCCCACGCTGCCCCGTCTCCGTCTTATCGGCCACTCCATGTCTCGCTGAACCCCCGGTTTTCAATCCCTCGCCGCGTGCAAACGTGCGCGCAGATCACTTATTCCCTGCGTCGCCCCAAAGTGAAGCCCTCGGCATAAAAAAAAGCTGCTCACTTGCATGAGCAGCTTTTTATGGGTGCACAAGCCGGATCAGAAATCGCGGCGCTGGACGCCTGCTTCCGTCCCCAGCAGCAGCACGTTGGCGCCGCGCTTGGCAAACAAGCCGACCGTCACCACGCCTGGAATGTCGTTGAGCACCGATTCCAGCCCCTTCGGATCGGCAATGCGCAGGCCGACCACATCGAGAATCACATTGCCGTTGTCGGTCTTGTAGATCTGGCCTTCCTTGGTCATGCGCAGGCGCGGCTGGCCGCCCAGCGCAGCCAACTGGCGCGCCACGGCAGCACGTGCCATCGGCACCACTTCCACGGGCAGCGGGAACACGCCCATCGTCTCGACCAGCTTGCTGCCGTCGGCAATGCAGACGAACGTGCCGGCCACGGAAGCGACGATCTTCTCACGCGTCAGTGCGCCGCCACCACCCTTGATCATGGCGCCCGAGGCGTCAATCTCGTCGGCACCGTCCACGTACACGGGGATCGCGTCGACTTCATTCAGATCCAGCACCGTAAAGCCGTGGCCCTGCAGGCGACGCGTCGACGCCTCCGAGCTCGACACCGCACCCGCAAAGCGCGCCTTGTGCGGCGCCATGGCGTCGATGAACAGGTTGGCCGTCGAGCCGGTGCCGACACCCAGCACGGCACCTTCGGGCACGTTGGCCAATACGTAGTCTGCGGCGGCCTGTGCCACCAGTGCCTTCAGTTCATCCTGCGTCATCGCAAAAACTCGGTCGGGATCGGAAAACGCAGTAGTGTACCGGATCAACATAACGGCTCTCCCCCAGCTAGCCGAGCCAAACCCGCGGAGTACAATCGATTCATCCTCCACCCACCAGCGCAACGCTGGAACGTATTGCGGACTCGCTTCATGACTCAGCTCGATCAACTCAAGCAGTTCACCACCGTCGTCGCCGACACGGGCGATTTCCAGGCCATGCGCGCCTATGCGCCGCACGATGCAACGACCAATCCGTCGCTGATCCTGAAGGCCGTGCAGAAGGCCGAATACCGCCCGTTGCTGGAGCAGGCCGTGCGCGACGCACGCAGCGACAGTGTGGAAGACATCATCGATGCCGTGCTCGTGGCCTTCGGCTGCGAGATCCTGTCGATCATCCCGGGGCGCGTGTCGACTGAAGTCGATGCACGCCTGTCGTTCGACACCGAGGCGACCGTCGCCAAAGCCAAGCACCTGATCGCGCTGTACGAAGCGCGTGGCGTGGCGCGCGAGCGCGTGCTGATCAAGATTGCATCGACGTGGGAAGGCATCCGCGCGGCAGACCAGCTTCGCGCCGAAGGTATCCGCTGCAACATGACGCTGCTGTTCTCGCTGGCGCAGGCCGTGGCGTGCGCGGAAGCGGGCGTGCAGCTCATCTCGCCGTTCGTCGGCCGCATCTACGACTGGTACAAGAAAGACGCCGGCGCCAATTGGGACCCGGTCGCGCAAGGCGGCGCGAACGACCCCGGCGTGCAGTCCGTCCTGCGCATCTACAACTACTACAAGAAGTTCGACTACGCGACCGAGGTGATGGGCGCGAGCTTCCGCAACACTTCGCAGATCGTCGAACTGGCTGGCTGTGACCTGCTGACCATCAGCCCCGACCTGCTCGCCCAACTGCAACAATCCGATGCGCCGGTCGAGCGCAAGCTGTCGCCGGACAACGCCAATGCCGCCAACATCGTGCGCCTGCCCGCCGACGAGAAATCGTTCCGCTGGCACATGAACGCCGATGCGATGGCAACGGAAAAGCTGGCCGAAGGCATCCGCCTGTTTGCGGCGGACGCGGTCAAATTGGAAGCGTTGATTGAGCCGCTGCGCGCGGCAGCGTAAGAAAGGATAAGTGCCCTACCCCAGCATGGCGGGCAAGCACACGCCCGCCGGCTGGTGGATCACCAGATCTGCCGTCGCGTCCAGCGCGCTCGGTTCTGGATTCACCACGATCACGCGCGCGCCGTGATCCTTCGCCAGGCCGGGCAACCCGGCAGCCGGGTACACCATGCCCGACGTACCCACCACCAGGCAGACATCGCACGTGTTGGCAGCCTCTTCGGCGCGGTAGTTCGCCACCAGCGGCAGTTGCTCGCCAAACCACACCACACCTGGGCGCAGCATCGCGCCACACGTTGCGCAACGTGGGGGCCTTGCCGGCTCCGCCGTGGCGATGTCGCATTTGCCGCACCCGCCCAGCCATTTGTTGGCGAACAGGTTGCCATGCAGTTCGATCACGCCCTCGCTTCCGGCACGCTGGTGCAGCCCATCGACGTTCTGCGTGACCAGCATGACCGTCTTGCGCCTGGCCAGTGCGGCTATCGCCAGATGCGCGGGATTCGGCTGGGCCTGCAGTACACGCTCGCGGCGCTCCTGATACCAGTCCCACACCATGCGCGGGTGCTTGCGGTAGGCTGCCTCAGTGGCCAGATCTTCAGGGTTGAAGCGCGCCCACAGGCCCGTGAGTGCATCGCGAAACGTGGGCACGCCGGATTCGGCCGAAACGCCAGCACCGGTGAGTACCATGATGCGCTCGGCCGCATCGATCCAGGCGTGTGCCCGGGCCAACGCGGCCGGTGCGGATGCGTCCGTCAGCTCGCCGCTCATCACTTCTTGGCGAGTGCCGCAGCGCGTTGCCGGACGGCCTCAAACAGGCAAACGCCGCTGGCCACCGACACGTTCAGGCTTTCCACGCGCAAACCCAAGTGAGACAAGGGTTGACGGGTTTCTTGGGTCATTGTCATCCAGTGCTTTTTCGGCTTCACAGGACAATTACAGGGCACTGGCATGGCAACCTTCAGCAAAAATTTGGACAAGCCTGGCAAAGCCTCGTGGCAAGTGAAAATTCGCCGCAAGGGGGTTCCCGGCATATACGCGAACGTTCGCCAACAAGGCACAGGCACTGGACTGGGCACGGCGGACTGAGTCAGAGATGGACCGGGCGGAACATCGGACAACCCGCGCAGCAAAACAGACCGCAATGGCCGAGATTTTAATCCGTTACCACGATGAAGTCGTTCCAACCCATCGCGGCGGCAAGTACGAACTTCAGCGCATCAAGCAACTGCGAGGGCAAGAGAGCTTTCCGGCTTGGCGAACAGACGCGATCCCATGTCGGGACCTAATTCGAATCTCAAGCCTGCGTTGACACGAATTCGTTTGTCTTCAGTGACAGCAGCCGATCTGCGTCGGCTTGGGCCGAATCGCGATCTAACCTCGCCTGATCGCACTGGTACGTTTCGATGTGTTCCTTGTTGTGGTCAGTGACCGTCAGCAAGGTAACGACACCCTTGAAGCGTTCTGTCCAGCCGTTATTCGAACGGACCGTGAACGCCTTTGCGCGAACAATGTTCTTTTCCATGTGCTTCCCCGTTTCGTCATATGTGTTGACGTTGGAAGCATGTTGCGCCGCGCATTCGTAATGCGTACCCCCACGAAGGTGGGGTGCCCTGCAATTGCCATACATTTGACGAACACGGCCACCGTACACGCTATCGGCCCATGCCCCACTGCTACGCTGGCTGCGGCATCGACACTGCAACCTTATTGCGACCGGTCGCCTTAGCGTTGTACAGGGCTTCATCGGCAGCACGGATGACGGCGGACACGTCTACATCCCGTTCTGGTGTCCATGCTGCCGCACCAATACTGGCTGTGACGCGGCCATACTCGCTGCCCGCATGTTCGATGGCAAGGTCGGAGATTGCTGTGCGAATCTCTTCGGCAATGGACGCGGCACCTTCTGGCGAGGTATCCGGCAACACCACAATGAACTCTTCACCGCCATACCGTGCAGCACTATCTGCCGGTCGGCGTAAGTGTTCACCGATACACTTCGCGACTGCTGCCAGCGCGTCGTCACCCGCCTGATGACCATAGGTGTCGTTGTACACCTTGAACCGGTCAATATCGACGAACAGCAATGAAAACACGCTGCGGTTTCGCTTGGCACGACGCCATTCCTCATCAAGGATTTCACCAAGTGTGCGGCGGTTGTTCAGGCCAGTCAGCCCATCGGTCCTCGCCAGCATCGCCAGTTCCGATTCCGCGCGCATCCGGCGCCGCAGTTGCATCCCGAAAGCGATGGAAAGACCGATGAAGCCGAGTGCGAGTGCTGCCATCAAAGACGCGATGGTCAGCGCTCGATGTTCCCAAGCTGCATAAATGTCGGAGTGGGCTTCCGCCACCATGATGATGAGCGGCAGGTTCGGCAGGTTCTTGAAGTAGTACAACCGCTTGATTCCATCGAGTACCGATACGTCCGAAAAACTGCCTTCCGGTGCGGACAGAAACCGCTTGAAGGTACTCGCGTTGCGGATGTTCCGCCCAATGACCTTCACGTCATAGGGTTGGCGCATGATCATTGCACCGTCTCGCCCGATCAGCGCCACCGATCCATGCGGACCCAGTGACAGTGCAGCGAACAGTTTGCGGAAGTATTCGAGTTGGACTGCGATCAGCACGACGCCCGCGAACGACCCATCCGGTCGAGACAGCCGACGACTCAGTGGAATACTTGGAGACCCGTCACGCAATCGTGACGCGTACGGATCGCCAACGTACAGGCCAACGTTCGGATTGTCTCGATGCACCTTGAAGTACTCGCGGTCCGAGAAATTGGCTTTTCTTGGCACGTCGCCAGCGGAATCGATGACGATATTGCCTTCAGCGTCCAGCACCAGCATCGAACCCAGATACGTCGCCGTCGCGGCGCGGTCGAACAGGGCGAATCCACGCAACCGTGGCGAAGCGGCCATGACCTCTGGATCGTTCACGCCATCGACAACGGCTTGGAGCGACAGCGCGTAGAGTTCGAAATTTCTTTCGATGTCACGCTCTGCAAGAAGTGCCAGGTTGCGCGATGTCTCCGTGGCACGCGCCATTGCATCCAAGCGGCTTTGGTATAGAACCATCGCGCAGATCGCCGCCATCGATAGTGCGATCACGACCGCAGCGGCCACGAGTGCCGTGGGCGCCTTAAACCAGCGGTAGTCCCGATTGAAAGAGAACCAGCGAAGTGGATTGGTATTGTTGCTGTCCCACCGCATCGTTTGCTCTGCTATGAAGACTGCGAAACGTTGGAGTGCGCCACCATGTCCTACCTGCGGCGAAGGACACCGCTGCAAGCCATGTTGGTTCAGGTCACCGATGATTGAGTGGGTCAACCATAGACGGAACCTGCCTTGGCGTCCATTTGCCGTGCATCATAGCTGATCCCTAGAAGCAAGGATCGTGGGTGGCACGCAAGCAGGCCGTGACCCGGCAAGGGTCAGCCGGTCCGGGAAACCGGTTCGGCGACAGCTTGGCACATGCGAGCGCACCACCGTCACCGACAAGTCCACCGACATGCGCCAGCCACGATTGATGGCTGGGCCAGGTGGACCGCGTGTTTCGTAAGTTAGTGATTCTTAAGAAAATTATTTCGCAGCGCGTTGCCGGACGGCTTCGAACAGGCAAACGCCGCTGGCCACCGATACGTTCAGGCTTTCCACGCTGCCGGCCATCGGAATGCTGACCAGCGCGTCGCACGTCTCGCGCGTCAGGCGGCGCATGCCTTCGCCTTCAGCGCCCATCACGATCGCGATGGGGCCCTTGAAGTCGGCCTGGTAGAGGTCCTGTTCGGCTTCGTCCGCGGTACCGATCACCCACACGCCGCGCTCCTGCAGTTCGCGCAGCGTGCGCGCCAGGTTCGTCACGGTGATGTATGGGACGGTTTCAGCGGCGCCGCTCGCCACCTTGGCGACCGTCGTGTTGATGCCAACGCTGCGGTCCTTCGGCGCAATGACGGCGTGCGCGCCAGCCGCGTCCGCCACGCGCAGGCAAGCACCCAGGTTGTGCGGGTCGGTCACGCCGTCGAGCACCAGCAGCAGCGGCGTGCCCTCGATGCCGTCGAGCAGTTCGTCCAGATTGAGTGCCAGCGAAAGTGACTCCGCCTTGGCCACCACGCCCTGGTGGCGATCGGTGCCGGCGATACCGTGCAGGCGATTGTTGTCTGCAGGGATCAGGCGCACACCCGCTGCTTCCGCCGCTTTCAGGAAATCCTGCATACGGCGGTCGCGGCGGTTCGCCTCGAAGTAGATTTCGTCGATCGACTTCGCGTCGTGGCGCAGCCGGGCGGTTACGGCATGAAAGCCGATGAGGAGCTTGGATTTAGACATGGCGCGATTGTACCTGTCTGCCCTGCCCCCCCGGCCGTTTTAACGCCCCTTGGTCTTGCGCGCAGACTTGACCGGCGCCTTGCGCGGCGCTGCGGCCTTGTGGCCGCCACCCTTGGGCTTGTTGGTCCCACGCGCCGCCGGCTTTTTGCGCGCGGACTTGGCGTGTGCCTTGCCAGGGGGCACGGCGCGGTCGCCCGGCTCAAACACAGGCTGCTCTTCGAAGACGCGATCGAGCGTCTCGTCGAACGATTCCTCCGGCTTGGCCGTGCCACCCAACAGCGCCGCCAACTGCCGCGGCTTCTTGCGCCCCACCGGCGGTGCCGGTGTTGCCACCGCAGCCTGGCGCGCGGCGGGCGCTTCGGGCACCCCTGTTACCTTGGCCGGACGCAGCGCCTTGGTGGAAGGCTCCTGGATCAAGCGGAAATCCATCTTCCGGGCGTCCAGATCCACGCGCAGCAACTGCACACGCACGCGGTCGGTCAGGCGGTAACGGATGCCGGTGCGCTCACCTCGCAGCTCGTTGCGCGCCTCGTCGTACTGGAAGTAATCGCTGCCCAGCTCGGTCACGTGGACCAGGCCTTCGACATACAGCTCATCGAGCTGCACGAAGATGCCAAACGACGTAACCGCGCTGACGGTGCCCGAGAACTCGTTGCCCAGCTTGTCGCGCATGAAGTAGCACTTAAGCCACGCCTCGACGTCGCGGGAAGCCTCATCGGCGCGGCGCTCGTTCGCCGAGCAATGCACGCCAAGCTCATGCCAGATCGCCTCGACCTTGGCCTTGTTGACGACGGCAGCCGGCACGCCTTTCTCAGCCTCAGCCTGCAGGCGACGCGCCTTGGGTGACAGCGCGCTGTTGAGCTGCACGCCCGGCGCCAGCGCTGGCACATAGCGCGTGTGATTCAGGATCGCCTTGATCGAGCGGTGGACCAGCAAGTCCGGATAACGGCGGATCGGGCTGGTGAAATGGGCATACGCCGGATACGCCAGGCCGAAGTGGCCGATATTGTCCGGGCTGTAGACCGCCTGTTGCATCGAACGCAGCAGCATGGTCTGCAGCATCGGCGCATCAGGACGCGCAGCGATCTTTTCCATCACCTCCGCATAATCGGAGGCCTGCGGCTTGTCGCCGCCGCCCAGCGTCAGACCGCTGGTCTTCAGGAACGCGCGCAGCGCCTGCAGCTTTTCTTCGGTCGGGCCCGCATGCACGCGATATAGCGCCGGGTGCTTGTACTTCTCCAGCATCTCGGCCGCGCAGACGTTGGCCGTCAGCATGCACTCTTCGATCAGCCGGTGCGCATCGTTGCGGGTGCGCGGCAAGATCTGCTCGATCTTGCCCTGCGCATTGCAGACGATGTACGTCTCGGTCGTATCGAAATCGATCGCGCCGCGCTCGCGGCGCGCCTTGAGCAACGTCTGATACAGCTCGTACAGGTCTTGCAGATGCGGCACCAGCGGCGCACGCTTGGCGGCCTCCGGGCCCTTCACGTTCGACAGGATCGCCCAGACCTCGTTGTAGGTCAGGCGTGCCTTCGAGTGCATCACCGCCGGATAGAACTGATACGCCTTGATCTCGCCCTTGGCCGTGATGACTGCGTCGCAGACCATGCACAGGCGGTCCACCTCCGGGTTCAGCGAGCACAGGCCGTTGGAGAGCTTCTCCGGCAGCATCGGGATCACGCGGCGCGGGAAGTAGACCGAGGTCGCACGATCAATGGCATCCGCATCCAGCGGATGCCCGGGCCGCACGTAGTGCGAAACGTCGGCAATCGCCACGATCAAACGCCAGCCCTTGCTGCGGCCGATCTTGACGGGTTCGGCATAAACGGCGTCATCAAAATCGCGCGCATCCTCACCGTCGATGGTGACGAGGGGTACGTCGCGCAAATCAATGCGGCCAGCCAGATCGGCGTCGCGCACCACGTCAGGCAGCGCTTCCGCCTCCCGCTGCGTTGGCTCGGAAAACTCGTGCGGAACGCCGTACTTGCGCACCGCGATCTCGATTTCCATGCCGGGGTCGTCGATCTCACCCAGCACTTCGACCACGCGGCCAATCGGCTGCACGTAGCGATCCGGATATTCCAGGATCTCCACGCTGACCACCTGGCCGACCTTCGCCTTGCCCTGCCCCTTGGGGGCGATCAGGATGTCGCGACCCAGGCGCTTGTCTTCGGGCGCCACCACCAGGGTGCCGCTCTCGGAAAGCAGGCGGCCGATGATGCGCTTGTTGGCCCGCTGCAGGATCTCGACGATCTGGCCTTCCGAACGTCCGCGGCGGTCATAGCCGACGGCGCGCACCAGAGCGCGATCGCCGTGCATGGCCTTCTGCATCTCACGCTCGGGCAGAAAGATGTCGGGCTCGCCGTCATCGCGCACGAAAAACCCGTAGCCGTCGCGATGGCCGATCACGCGGCCCTCGATGAAATTGGGCTGGTGCGCCAGTTCGTAGCGCCCCTTGCGGTTGAGTTCGATCTGACCATCCCGCTCCATGGCGGTCAGACGCTTGATGAAGCCGTCATGCTCCTTGCGCGTGACCGAAAGCGCCTTGGCAATGTCGGTGGCAGACAGCGGAGACCCCGACGTGCGGAGCACACCGAGGATTTCCTCGCGGCTCGGGATCGGATAAGTCGGTTGATTCAATTTTTTCTTCTAGAGTGTTGACAGGTTCGCTGGAACCCGTAATAATTACAGCTTCGGTACACGCACACCTGCCCAGGTGGCGGAATTGGTAGACGCACTAGTTTCAGGTACTAGCGGGTAACTCCGTGGAGGTTCGAGTCCTCTCCTGGGCACCAGAGTTTAGGAACGGCGCAACGCAAGTTGCGCCGTTTTTCTTTTCCGAAGCCAGATCGTTGTTCAGTTGCTGACGCGGCATTCCGCGAAGGGCGACGGGCATTGTGTCTTGGCTATCGCACCGGGGCCGAGCCAGGATCACCGGCCTCACCTGCCCCAGACGCTGGGTGGGTTCGACGCCCAGCGCATCCACAAAGACACGCCGCACATCGATCATCCGCGCAAGGTGGCCGCAAAGCCAGTCCGCACGCGGGTTTCGAGCCAATGTTGCAGCCCGTGTCGTGAGGTTACCGAAGTGGCACGCACGACGCAAGCCGCACACACCACCCCGTCCCTCATACTTCGACGCAATCGACCGAGGGATCAAGCGGCCGGCGCCTCGCCGTTGCCAGCCGTGCGCGCCTTGCCGCGCTTGATCCAAGCCGCCAGGTTGTGCGGACGCAGCGTGTCGTATTCCTCGAACGGCTGATGGATCCACGGATTGGTCGGCAGGAATTGCACGGCGTAGTCGGGTTTGATCTTCGAACAGCCTTTGTGCCACAGCACCGCGGTACGCACGTCGGTCACTGCCGGATAGCGTTCCTTCAGGTGGCGCCCCACGCGCTCCAGCGTGACACCGGAATCCACCAGATCATCCACCAGCAGCACACGGCCCGACAGCTCGCCGCGCGTCATCGTGATGTACTGGGCAATGTCGAGATCGCCCTGCTGCGTGCCGGCAGCCTCGCGGTAGCTGCTGGTCGCCAGGATGGCCAGCGGCAGGTCGTAAATACGGGAAAGCTGATCGCCTACGCGCAAACCGCCGCGCGCCAGGCACAGAATCTTGTCGAACTTCCAGCCCGACTCGTGCACGACCAGCGCCAAGCGCTCAATCAGGCCGTGGTATTCGTCCCAGGACACCCAGAGGTGCGAGTCATCGTTGATCGGCTGGTTCATGGCATTCCTCTTCGTATCGTGAATGCGGCGTGAGTGGCCGCTGTCATGTTCTATGGTGAAAAACAGCGCTCCATGCAAATTCGCCCGGCGAATCACCGGGCGAATCTTGGAGCAGCGCGTCAGTCCTTGTACGGATGACGCAGCAGGATGGTCTCGTCGCGGTCAGGGCCGGTCGAGATCATGGCAATCGGAATGCCGGCCACTTCTTCGACGCGCTTCAGGTAAGCCTGCGCGGTCTCGGGCAGCGCTTCCCACTCCTTCAAGCCGAAGGTCGACGTATTCCAGCCCGGGAATTCTTCGTAGATCGGCTGGCAGCGCGCCACGGCATCCGAGCCGCGCGGCAGGATGTCGACCTGCTTGCCGTCAAGCATGTAGCCGACGCACAGCTTGATCGTCTCCAGACCGTCGAGCACGTCGAGCTTGGTGATGCACAGACCGGAGACACCGTTGATCTGGATCGCGCGGCGCAAGGCGGCGGCATCCAGCCAGCCGGTCCGGCGCGGACGCCCCGTGACCGAGCCGAATTCCTTGCCCACGTTGGCCAGGCGCACACCGGTCGGATCCTGGCGCGCCGGGTTGTCGGCGTCATACAGCTCGCTCGGGAACGGGCCGGAACCCACGCGCGTGCAGTACGCCTTGGTGATGCCCAGGATGTAGTGCAGTTGGCCCGGGCCCACGCCGGCGCCCGCGGCGGCATTCCCTGCCACGCAGTTGCTCGACGTGACAAACGGATAGGTACCGTGATCGATATCGAGCAGCGTGCCTTGCGCGCCCTCGAACATCAGATTCTTCCCGGCCGCGTTGACGGCAAACAGCTCGGCCGACACGTCCGTCACCATCGGCGCGAGGCGCTCGCCGTACGGCAGCATCTCGTCCAGCACCTGCTGGAAGTCCAGCGCAGGATGGTTCAGGTACTGCGTCAGAACGAAGTTGTGGAAATCCAGGTTCTCGCGCAGGCGCTCGGCAAAGTAGGCCGGGTCAAACAGGTCCTGCACGCGCAGCGCGCGGCGAGCAACCTTGTCTTCGTACGCTGGGCCGATGCCGCGGCCGGTGGTGCCGATCTTGGCGGCGCCGCGCTTGAGTTCGCGCGCCTTGTCGATGGCGACGTGGTACGGGAGGATCAGCGTGGTGGCTTCGGAGATACGCAGGCGGTTCTGCACCTGCACGCCAGCCGATTCCAGCTCGTCGATTTCCTTGAACAGCGCCTCGGGCGAGAGCACCACACCGTTGCCGATGTAGCACGCGACGCCGTCGCGCATGATGCCCGACGGGATCAGACGCAGGATCGTCTTCTTGCCGCCGATGATGAGGGTATGGCCTGCGTTATGTCCGCCCTGGAAACGAACCACGCCTTGCGCATGATCGGTCAGCCAATCGACGATTTTCCCTTTACCTTCGTCACCCCATTGGGTGCCGATGACGACGACATTGCGTCCTTGGCTCACTGCTGGTGCGGACATGTTGAATTTGCAGATGGGTTAAAAACGTATTCTACCCTTGTTGTCAGGGGCTTCCCTGAAATTGCAGGGTATTTACACAACGTTATGCAACAGCTTCAAACGGAAGCGTTGCGGGGCTTGACGATCCAGCGACCGCCCTCTTCCACGAGTTGGCGGTCGTAGGCGAATTCTTCCAGATCTTCGGGGTGACCCGGCAGCGATTGGATGACGATCTCGCCGACAGCACGCAGGGCGGCAATCGCTTCGCGAAGTTTGGCATCGCCCGACCACGGCGCGTGGATGGCCGCCGCACGGGCCTCGACCGGCGAAATACCGGCGACCTCACGCAGATCCAGCGAGAAACCGGTTGCAGGGCGAGCACGGCCGAAGGCCTCACCGACCTTGTCGTACCGGCCCCCACGCGCCACGGCGTTCGGCACGCCGGCCACGTAGGCAGTAAACATCACACCACTGTGGTAGTGGTAGCCACGCAGATCGGCCAGATCGATGTTGACGGCGGCACCGCCGGCATGCTGAGCCAACGCAGCAAGATCGTCCAACGCACGGCCAATGGCTGGCAGCGTTGGCAGTTCAGCACGGGCACGATTCAGCACATCGACGCCGCCATACAGCGCCGGCAGCAGATTGATCGCGTCGCGCTGCGTCGGCGGCAGTTCTGCCGTAATGGCGCGCAGGGCCGGCACATCCTTGGCAGCGAGCGCCGTGAACAGGTCATCCTGAATGCGCGCGGCAATGGGCGACTGATCCAGCAAGGCCGCGACCACACCGACATGGCAGAGATCCAGTCGCACATCAGCCAGACCCGCGGCTGACAACGCGGCAAGCATCAGATCCTGGATTTCCAGATCGGCTTCCAGGCCGGCATGGCCATAGATTTCGGCGCCGATCTGCAGCGGCTCACGCGTGACGTGGAAACCACTTGGACGTGTATGCAGCACCGAGCCCGCATAGCAGAGGCGGGTCACGCCGGCGCGATTCAGCAAGTGGGCGTCGATACGGGCAACCTGAGGGGTGATGTCGGCACGCAGGCCGATGGTGCGACCGGAAAGCTGGTCCACCAGCTTAAAGGTCTTCAGATCCAGGTCGTGGCCGGTGCCGGAGAGCAGCGACTCGATGTACTCGAGCATCGGCGGCATGACCAGTTCGTAGCCGTAGGTGCGGAATAGGTCGAGCATGCGGCGGCGCAGCTCTTCAATCTTTCGCGCCTCGGAAGGCAGCACATCGGCAATGGATTCAGGCAGCAGCCAATTGGTCGGCATGGCAGTTTCGCTCGGCAATCGAGGTTCAGCGGAAATTCGTAAAAAATGCAGGAATGCGCTAGCGGTGCAGCAAGCGCAGGAGGATCAACCCCGCCGCCATCGACACCAGACCGATCACGCGCAGCTTTTCGTCGGGCAGCTCGGTCAGCATCAGGAAGGCACGGCGCCAGGCCTGCGGCGCCACAAACGGCAGGATGCCCTCAAACACGAGCACCAGCGCGCACGCAGCCAGCAAAACGGTGGGGAGCGACTCTTCCATGGGATGCAGTGGGCGAACGAACAAAACCCCGGCAAGCCGGGGTCTGTCCGCCTCAATTCAATCAACCGAGCATTGTACTAGCGATGGCGCCCGGGCTGGGCAGCGGGCGCTCCCGTCGAGCCACCACCATTGGGGCTACGCATGTACTTGAAGAAATCGCTGTTCGGCTGCAACACCATCACGTCCTTGCGATCGCGGAACGATGCGCGGTACGCCTCCATGCTGCGCCAGAACGCGGCAAACTGCGGATCGCGGCCGAATGCTTCGGCATAGATGTCAGCGGCGCGGGCATCGCCCTCACCCTTGATCTTCTGCGCGTCGCGGTAGGCATCGGCCAACACGACTTCACGCTGGCGATCGGCATCGGCACGAATCTTTTCACCTTCGGCGGCACCGGTCGAGCGCAACTCGTTGGCCACGCGCTTGCGCTCGGCTTCCATACGGCGGTAGACCGATTCGGTCACGCTGGCCAGCAGATCCACGCGCTTCAGACGCACGTCGATGATGTCGACGCCGACCGACTTGCCGTACTCCTGCACACCCTTGAGGATGCTCTGCATCACCGCCTCGCGGTCCGTCGACACCACGTCGGAGACGGTGCGGCGCGCAAACTCGTCGCGGGCGATGGAGTTGATCTTCTGCGTCATGCTGTCCTGCGCGAGGCGGTTGTCGCCCTTGAAGCTCACGTAGAACAAGCGCGGATCCGACACCCGCCACTTCACGAACCAGTCGACCAGCAGGTTCTTCTTCTCTGCCGTGATGAATCGGTCAGCGCCGGCCACGTCGATGGTCTGCAGGCGCTTGTCCATGAACACCACGTTCTGCAGCGGCGGGGGCAGCTTGAAGTGCAGCCCCGGCTCCTTGATGACCTGCTTGATCTCACCAAAGGCGAACACCACGGCGTATTGCCGCTGGTCCACCACGAACACCACCGACGACAACACCGCCAGGGCAATCACGAGCGCCACGAAGGCAGAAATCAGACGATTCATGTGCCCTCCTGTTAGCGCGAATCGCGGTCACGGTTGCGCAGCGCCTCGCGCGAGCGCGAGTCGGCGTCGTTCACCGTTGACGGGTTGGAGGGCGTCGGCACACCTTGCGCGGAACCACTGTCCTGCGGGGACGCACCGGGCGCAGCGGCCGGGCGCGAAGTATCGCCCTGCGTTTGCGCGATCAGCTTGTCGAGCGGCAAATACAGCAGGCTGCCGTTGCTCTGATCGACCATCACCTTGGTCGCGTTGGCGTAGATATCCTGCATGGTTTCCAGGTAGATGCGATCGCGCGTGACCTGCGGCGCCTTCGCATATTCGCGCTGTACCGACGCAAAGCGCGCGGCATCGCCTTCCGCCCGCGCCGTGACACGGGCCTTGTAACCCTGGGCCTCTTCGGCGAGGCGCGCAGCGGTACCCTTGGCACGCGGCACCACGTCGTTGGCGTAGGCCTGCCCTTCAGAGATCGCGCGTTCGCGGTCCTGGCCGGCCTTGGTCACATCGTCGAATGCGGCCTGCACCTGTTCGGGCGGCTGCACACTCTGCACGTTGACGCTGAGGATGCGGATACCGGTCTTGTAGGCCGACAGGATGCGCTGGATCGATTCCGCCAGATTACGGCCGACGGCATCGCGCCCTTCGTACAGCACCGAATCCATCTTGTTGCGGCCGACGATTTCGCGCACCGACGTTTCTGCTGCCTGTGTCACGAGTTCCTCATCACCGCCACGGTCCGTGCGGTTGTAAAACAGGTAATCGACCGGGTTGGAAATGTTGTACTGGACCGAGAAGCGCACGTCGACGATGTTCTCGTCCTGGGTGAGCATCGACGAATCCTTCAGGTTCGTGTCCTTGATCTGCGTGGTGCGGCCGATCTCGAGCGTACGCACGCCAGACAGGTTGACGATCTCGTGCGACTCGATCGGATATGGCAGGCGCCAGTTGATGCCAGGCGACGCCTGGTATTTGAAGCGACCGAACTGCAGGATCACGCCGGTCTGGCCTTCCTGCACGATGAAGAAGCCGCTGGCTAGCCACAGGCCCACCAGCACCGCCAGCAACACGCCGACGCCGAGACCGGAACCACCGCGGCCGTTGCCCGGGCGCAGCGGCGTGGGGCCATCGTTGCCGTTACCGCCTTCCTTGCGCCCGAACAGGCTGTTCAGGCGGCGGTTGAAGTCACGCCACAGCTCATCGAGGTCGGGCGGGCCGTCCTGCGGCGGTTTGCTCTGGCGCTTCGGCTCGTCTTTGTCTTCGCGCTCGGTGTTGTTGTTGTCATCGCCGCGACCCCAGCGCGGGTCGTTCAGCGAAAGCAGCACACGCAAGCGGGGCCACAAGCCCCGCACCGGACGGGGCGTGGTCATGGAAGAAGACTGGGTCGAAATCTCGGGCATGAGGGGTCGGGCGTGGTCCTAGTCTGACTGCGAAAGAGAAGCAGCGGGCCATTCTATCAGCCCTGTTCGTCACCTTCGGCGGAAGACCCGCCACTCCGCAAGCTTTGCGACAGTTCGTCACGGTGTGCCGGCAGCGAATCACGACGGCTGTCGAAGCGGGGGTCGAAATCACCGTCGTGCGGCGCGGGGTTCTCACGCAGGCGGATGGCGGTCTCGACCAACGCTTCGCGCAGCAAATCCAGCCCGGCACCTTCGATGGCGGAGACGAACACGCGCCGTACCGCGCCCGTTTCATCGCGCTCAATACGCGGCCCCTGGGCACGCAACTCCTCGGCGGCATCGATCTTGTTCATCACCAAAATCTGCGGAATGCCACTGGCGTTGATTTCATCGAGTACGCGGTCGACCTGCTCCATCTGCTCATGCTTGACGGTACTGGCGGCATCCACCACGTGCAGCAGCACATCGGCGTGCACGGTTTCTTCCAGCGTGGCGCGGAAGGCCGCCACCAGCTGCGTCGGCAAGTCACGGATGAACCCAACGGTATCGGATAGGACTACGTTGCCGAGCCCCTCCAGGTACAAACGCCGGGACGTCGTATCCAGCGTGGCAAACAACTGGTTGGCGGCGTAGGCACGGGCCTTGGTCAGCGCATTGAAGAGCGTCGACTTCCCCGCATTGGTATAGCCGACCAGCGAGACGGAAAACGCGTCGTTGCGGCTGCGCGCACGACGCTGTGTATCGTGCTGCCGCTGCAGCTTGTCGAGCTCGGACGACAGGCGCTTGGCGCGTTCGTCCAGCATCCGGCGGTCCAGTTCGAGCTGGCGCTCACCCGGGCCGCCGCGCATGCCAATCCCGCCCTTCTGACGCTCCAAATGGCTCCACGCACGCACGAGCCGCGACGCCTGGTAGCGTACGCGCGCGAGTTCGACCTGCACCTTGCCGACGTGGCTCTGCGCACGCTGGCTGAAGATGTCGAGGATGAGGCCGGTCCGATCCACCACGTGGCGGCCGAAGAAGCGCTCGAGGTTGCGCTGCTGCGCGGGGCTCAGCGCGTGGTTGAAGATGACGATTTCGGCGTCTTCTTCATCCGCAGCGATCTTCACCTCTTCGGCCTTGCCGGCACCGATGAACAATGCCGCGTCGGGCCGTGACCGTTTGCCGGTGACGGAGCGCACCGGATCAGAGCCGGCCGTGGAGGCCAGCAACGCCAGTTCACTCAGACTTTCGTGGAAATCATGCTTGCCGAAATCAACGGCGACCAGAATGGCGCGCGTCGGCTCCGAGCTGGAGGTGGGATGGGATGCCAAGCGGGAAAATGAAAAAGGAGGAGAAACCGAGGTGGGTGCGTCCCGCCGCGCGGAAGGCGGCGGGAGCGAGGCAGGATCAGGCGTCGGACGCTTCGTCCACGCGGAAATTCACGGCACGGGCCGGCACCACGGTGGAAATTGCGTGCTTGTACACCATCTGCGTGACGGTGTTACGCAGCAGCACGACGTATTGGTCGAACGACTCGATGTTGCCTTGCAGCTTGATGCCGTTGACGAGGTAGATCGACACCGGCACATGCTCCTTACGCAGCGCATTCAGAAACGGGTCTTGTAGCAATTGCCCTTTGTTGCTCATGGCACACTCCAGATTTATAGGTTTAGTGATGGGTTATGGGGCTCGGAAGCCCGGGTTCAAGCAGGCGACGCAAAAAAAGTTCGTCAAAAGAGTCGGCCAGAGGCGTCCAAATGACGCCCATGGCGCCTGGGTTTGTAGGCACCCTGCGCCATGTCTCGTGAATTTAGCCTTAGAAAACGGGGAAAGCAAACGGAAAACCGACGACCCCGCCATATGAAATGGCTCGGCCTTTTTGGTGATCCCCCGTTCGGTTGCCCCGCGTCACACGCTCCCCCGATCGCGCCGCCCACGCGGTACTCAATCCTTCGATTCAGCGTACGGATTTTTGTTCGTACGAAATTCGATCCGCAGCGGCGTGCCCTTCAGCTGGAAGGCTTCGCGGAAGCGCCCTTCGAGGAAGCGACGGTAGGTTTCGGGGATATTCGACAGCGCATTGCCGTGAATCACCACGATCGGCGGGTTGGAACCGCCCTGGTGCGCATAGCGCAGTTTCGGGCGCGAAACGCCGGCGCGGCGCGGTTGCTGGTACTCGACTGCCTCCTGCAGCACGCGCGTGAGCTTGGGCGTCGGCAGCTTGACCATGGCGGCGGCATACGCCGCGTCCACGGATTTCATCAGCGCACCGATACCGGTTTTTTCCTTGGCCGAGATGTAGTGCACGTTGGCGAATGACAGGAACTGCAGCTTGCGCTCCAGATCGTGCTTGATGCGATCGCGTGCATGCCCTGTGAGGCCATCCCACTTGTTCACGCCGATCACGAGCGCGCGGCCGGACTCGACGATGAAGCCGGCAATATGCGCATCCTGGTCGGAAATATCCTGCTGCGCGTCGAGCAGCAGCACCACCACGTTGGCATCGGCAATCGACTGCAGCGTCTTCACCACCGAAAACTTCTCGATTGCCTCGAAGACCTTGCCACGCTTGCGCAGGCCGGCCGTGTCGATCAGCGTGTACGGCTTGCCGTTGCGTTCAAAATCCACGTAGATGGCGTCGCGCGTGGTGCCCGGCATGTCGAACGCGATCACGCGCTCTTCACCGATCAGCGCGTTCACCAGCGTCGACTTGCCCACGTTCGGACGACCCACGATGGCGATGCGGGTACCGTGGTCATGTGCATCCGCTGCCTCGGCAAGCTCTGGGCGCTCGGCAAAGGCCAGATCGAGCGCCTCCGCCACCAGGTCATTGACCCCATCGCCATGCGCGGCTGAAATGGCAGCCGGATCGCCCAGGCCAAGCTCATAGAAATCGCTGGCGACGGCGGTGTAACGCATGCCCTCGGCCTTGTTCACAGCCAGCAGAATCCGGCGACCGGTCTTGCGCAGGTAGTCGGCGATCACGCGATCCTGCGGCGCCAGCCCCAGGCGGCCGTCCACGATGAAGATGACCACGTCGGCTTCGACCACGGCCTGGCGTGTCTGCTTGGCCATCTCGGCAACAATGCCGTCCTTGGCGACGGGTTCGAAGCCGCCGGTATCGATGGCGATGAACGGACGGTCGCCGACACGCCCCTCGCCGTAGTGACGATCGCGCGTCAGGCCGGGGATGTCCGCGACCAACGCATCACGCGAGCGCGTCAGACGGTTGAACAGGGTCGATTTGCCGACATTCGGCCGCCCCACGAGGGCAATGACTGGTTTCATGCTTGCGTGCCGTGCGCGAATGGCGCTCCGGCAAATTCAGGTTCTGCAACTGCTGTTGGCACCCAAACGATCAGCCGCAGGCTCACCGCACAGATGCAAGACGCCCGCGGGGTACGCGGGCGCAAGTTCAAGGCGGCAACGCCGCCCCGATGTGATTCGCGTGCCGCCATAGCCTTCTCGCCAGGCAGCACCCGATGGTTACTTCGGCAGGTAGCCGTAGACGCCACCGCCGCTGGTCTGCACGACCAGCGTCTGGCCGACGACAACCGGTGCCGCGCCGATGGCGCTGCCGTCCGTCTTCACACGAGCAACGAACTTGCCATCGCTGCTCGACAGGAAATGCAGCCAGCCTTCGGAGTCGCCCACGATCACGGCGTGACCGAATGCCAGCGGCGTGCCGAGGTCACGCCAGAGCAGCGAATCGTTCTTCCACAGATCCGCGCCGTTCTGGGCGTTGAAGCCGTAGACAACCGACTTCTCATCGGCCGCGAAGAGTGCGCCGCCCTCTTGTGTCACACCGGTCAGCGACGAGAAATCGCGCACCCACTGCGGCGCGCCAGTGTTGACATCAAAGCAAGCCACACGGCCCTGGAAGCTGGCAGCGCACACCTGCGCACCGTTGATCGACGGTGTGCCGGTCACATCGTTCAAGCGCTCGATTTCCGACACGCCACGCGGATACGACACGGCGGCTTCCCAGCGCAACCCACCGTTGCTGGCCGACAGTGCGCCCAGTTTGCCACCGGCAAAGCCGAGGACGATGTTGTCACCGGCAAAGACCATCGGCAGGCTGCTACGCAAGTTCAGCGCTGACGGAGAACGCTGGTAGATCCACTTGCGCTCGCCGTTGCTTGGGTCCAGGCCGAGGACGCGGCCATCGGTCGTGCGGACCACCACTAGGCCCTGACCGACCAGCGGCGCCGTCAGGACTTCACCGTTGACGGCGATCTTCCACTTCTGGGCGCCCTTCTCGTCGAAGGCAATGACGGCACCCTTCTCACCGGCCACAGCCGTCAACGTGCCATCGCTGCCGGGGCCAGAGGTCAGGTCCACATCGGACTTGCCTTGCCACAGCGTGCGCCCCGTGGCGCCATCCAGCGCGGTCACGGTACCGCCCGCCGCCGACACGTAGACGTTGTTGCCCGCAACCGCCGGTTGCATCACGTAGCGGCCGCTCTTGCCGACGCTCACACTCCACACCTGGCGCACGGCCAGCACCTGCTGGACTTCCTGCAGTTTGGCCGGCTCGTGCTTGGTCTTGCTGCTGAACAGCGAGCAACCGCCGAGGACAGCCGTTGCCGCGAGTGCCAGCACCGCAATGCGCGCGGAATGTGCGACGCCGCGCACGACACCACCCTGCTCAAGTGCGTGAATCATGAAATCGGAATCCTTTTGTTATGCGTTGAATTGCACGAGCCACGCCAATCAGGCGCCGCCCAGGGCATCCAGCTTGAACTGCACGATCTGGCGCGCCGAAGCATCGGCCGGGCTGAATTTCTCCAGCGCCAGCTTGTAGGCGGCACGAGCGTCTTCGGTCTTGTTCTGTGCGGCAAGCAAATCGCCGCGGCGATCGGCGTACAACCCGGCAAATGCCGGCGCAACGTCGCCGGAGACTAGCGCGAGGCCCTGATCATAGGCTTTCTCGTCGAGCAGCAGGCCTGCCAGACGCAGCTTGGCGAGCGCCTTGTATTCGTCATCGCGCGCATGGTCGACGGTCCACTGCAACTGCGCCTTGGCGCCAGTTGCGTCGTTGGCTTCGTACAGCGCCTTGGCCGCAGCCAGGGCGGTCATCTGCGCATAGGCCGTGCCGCCGAACTTGTCTTCCATGTCGGTGGCGGCGCGCTTGATCTTCTCGGCATCCTTGCCGTCGACGGCCTTCTGCACCTGCTCGTACAGCACCGACGCCTCGCCCGCCTGCTTGCGCTGCCAGTTCTTCCAGCCAAACCAGCCAGCCACGGCCAACAGCACCACAATAGCGATCCACGTCACCACGTTGCCGTTGTCGCGCCACCAGTGCTTGAGGCTCTCTAGTTGTTCCTGTTCTTCGAGATCGTAGGCCATGCTTTGCCGAGCTTGAGGTTTGGGAGTGATTCGCGGAGATCGGTCGCCGCTGTTAATCGTTGTTGGCCACCATGGCGTCGATCAGGCGGTCGACCAACTGGTCGGACGGCACCGTCTGCTGGGCATCCGCAGCCGGATCACCGCGCAGCGGCTTGATCTGGGCCACGCCCTGTGCGACTTCGTCGTCGCCAATGATAACCGCATAGGATGCACCACTTGCGTCGGCGCGCTTGAACTGCGACTTGAAGCTGCCGTTGCGCCCCTCTGCCGACGCATGAAGGATGACGTCGAGGCCGGCGTCACGCAGTCGTTCCGCGGCTACCAGTGCCTGTACCTGCGCTTCGTCACCCTGGTGAACGATGTAGACATCGCAGCCTTGCGCTTCGGGCTCGAGCTTTTCTTCGCGCAGCAGCTCGATGATGCGCTCCACGCCCATCGCCCAGCCGCATGCGGGTGCGGGCTTGCCACCGATCTGCTCGATCAGCGGATCATAACGACCGCCCCCGGCCACGGTGCCTTGCGCGCCGAGCTTGTCGGTCGTCCACTCGAACACGGTGAGGTTGTAGTAATCCAGCCCACGCACCAGCCGCGGGTTGATCGTGAACGGAATGTTGTTGGCCTTGAGCAACTTCTGCACACCTTCGAAGTGCGCGCGCGATGCTTCGCCCAGGTAGTCGATCAGCTTGGGCGCGCCGGCGGCCATTTCCTGCAGCGCGGGATTCTTCGTGTCCAACACGCGCAACGGATTGGTGTACAGGCGGCGCTTGCCGTCTTCATCGAGGATGTCCTGGAAGCCCTCCAGATACTTGATGAGATCGGCTCGGTGCGCGGCACGCTCCTCCGCCTGGCCGAGCGAATTCAACTCTAGCTTCAGGCCGACCAGGCCGAGGTCGTCCCACAGGCGCTGGCACATCAGGATGACTTCGGCGTCGATGTCCGGGCCGGCAAAGCCCAGGGCTTCCACACCCACTTGATGGAACTGGCGGTAGCGGCCGCGCTGCGGACGCTCGTGGCGGAACATCGGGCCCGTGTACCACAGGCGCTTCGGGCCGTCGTACAGTAGGTTGTGCTCGATCACGGCGCGCACGGCGGCGGCGGTGCCTTCGGGGCGCATGGTCAACTGCTCGCCATTCAGCGCGTCGGTGAAGGAGTACATCTCCTTCTCGACGATATCGGTCACCTCGCCGATGCCGCGCACGAACAATTGCGTCTGCTCGACGATCGGCGTGCGGATCTGCTGGTAGCCATAGGCGCGCAGCATGCTGCGCACGGCGTTGTCGAAGTGCTCCCACAGGGGGGCGTCGCCGGGCAGCAGGTCGTTCATGCCCTTGACGCCCGCGATCTTCTGCACGCGTTGTTGTTTGGTATCGCTCATGATGTCACGTTAAAAGCCGGCCTCTCGCAGCTATGTCCACGCGGGGCCGGCCTGTCGATTCTTGCTCTGAAGCCTTATGCAGCCGTCTCGGTCTGCGCGCCGTAGTGCGTGCGCACGTATTCGTCGACGATGCTCTGGAATTCTTCTGCGATGCGCTCGCCGCGCAGCGTCTTCACCTTCACGCCGTCGACGAACACGGGTGCCGCTGGCGACTCGCCCGTCCCCGGCAGCGAAATGCCGATGTTGGCGTGCTTGCTTTCGCCCGGACCGTTGACGATGCAGCCCATCACAGCCACGTTCATTTCTTCGACACCGGGGTACCGCACCTTCCACATCGGCATCTGCTCACGCAGGTACGACTGGATGCTCGCTGCCAATTCCTGGAAGACCGTGCTGGTCGTGCGGCCACAACCGGGGCACGCAATGACCATCGGCGTGAAATTGCGCAGGCCCATGGTCTGCAGGATCTCTTGCGCGACGATGACTTCCTTCTCGCGCGGCGCCCCAGGCTCCGGCGTGAGCGAAATGCGGATCGTGTCGCCAATGCCTTCCTGCAGCAGCACAGACAACGCCGCCGTAGAGGCCACGATGCCCTTGCTGCCCATCCCAGCCTCGGTCAGGCCCAGGTGCAGCGCGTAGCTGCAGCGTCGCGCCAACTCGCGATAGACCGCAATCAAATCCTGCACCGCCGACACCTTGCACGACAGGATGATCTGGCTGCCTGGCAACCCCAGTTCTTCAGCCTTCTGCGCAGACTGGATAGCGGAGGTGATGAGCGCCTCGACCATCACGGCGCGGGCGTCCCACGGCACGGAACGTTGCGCGTTCTCGTCCATGATGCGCGCGAGCAGGTCCTGATCAAGGCTGCCCCAGTTCACGCCAATGCGCACCGGCTTTTCATAGCGGCAAGCGATCTCGATCATCTGCGCGAACTGCGTGTCGCGCTTGGCGCCCTGCCCCACATTGCCCGGGTTGATGCGGTACTTGGACAGCGCCTGCGCGCACTCCGGATAATCCTGCAGCAGCTTGTGGCCGTTGTAGTGGAAATCGCCGACCAGCGGCACATCCACACCCATGCGATCGAGCTGCTCGCGAATGGCCGGCACGGCAGCCGCAGCTGCCGGCGTATCCACCGTGATACGCACGAGTTCGGAGCCGGCGCGCGCCAGCTCCTTCACCTGGATGGCCGTGCCGATGGCGTCCGAGGTGTCGGTGTTCGTCATCGACTGCACGCAGACCGGCGCAGCGCCGCCGACATGCACGACACGATCGCCCCAGCGGATTTCCGCCGCACGCGAGTTCCTGCGCGGCAGTGGGCCGGCCAAGCCAGGGGCGCAATCAAGAGGCGTGGAGGTGTTCATGATCAGGCAAGACGCCGCGCCATATCAGGCGCCGCGCCGTTCAACAAAACGGTTCAGGGCAACGTGGCCCGGGCCACGCGATTGCGGGCGTACTTCTGGATATCGACGGAGGCGCCGCCCACCGCCAGCGACGCGACCGCTTCGGCATTGCCGAATACGACCTTGAACGGCGGCGTGCCGGACAGCTCGCGCGTATCGCCTTCTTTGGAAATACCGCTGGCGAGCGTCTTGCCGGATTTGTCCTTGATCTCGTACCAGGACGCCCCCGAGAAATGCACCGAGACCGAACCACTGTCCGAGGCCGAGGCCGCCGGCTTGGCACCTTCCGTCGCCACCGCAGCAACCGGTGCGTCGACATTCATGACAGCAGGCTTGGCACCGACGGCCGCAACGGCAGGTACCGCAGCGGCACCGCTGTCCGAGCGCGGCAGTGTTGGCGGCGGCGCCAGCGGTGCAGTCACCACCCCCGAGGCAGGCGCGGCCGGGGCCACGGGCGTCAGGGGTGTGGGCATCGAAGCCGCAGGCGCTTCGGCCGAGGGCTGCTCAGGCGCCGGAGCCACTTGTGCCGGCGCAGCCTGTTCGGCCGCAGGCGCTTCCTTCGCATCTGACTCAGCGTTCTGGGTTGCAGCCGTCTGCGTGGTAAACCAGTGCTTCAGGCGGTCCATGGCAGCCAATGCGCCGGCGGCCACCGCCACGGCAACCAGCACGCCGACAAGCCAGCGGCTATTGGCACCGCGCCGCTTGCCGAAGCTCGGCTTGTCAGAAAACGATTCGCCCAGCCCCCCTTCCGGACGCAAGCCGATGTTGGTGACCGGCGCACGCGCATTCAGGCGGGCCAGTTGGTCATCCACATCCACCTGCAATGCACGTGCATAGGCGCGGATCAGCCCCTTGGCGAACGTCATGTCGGGCAGCGCGCCGACATCGGCAGACTCCACGGCCAGCAGCTTGCCCGGCGCCACTTTCAGGCGCGTGGCCAGATCGTCGACCGTCAGACGCTGCTGCTCGCGGCCCGCATGCAGACGTTCAGCGATCTGGCGCAATGCTTCGTCGCGGTCGGGCGACGCTGCGGCCGGCGGATTCGAGACTGGCGCGGCACCGTGAGAGAAGTCGGCAGCGCTTGCCACGTCGCGGTCAGTCATCCCATGCTCCTCGTTCGAAAGCCGCCTCTTCGGGCGCATTGGGGAAGCGGCGCTGCAATTGCGCGCTCCACGCGTTCTGTTGCGAGATATCGCCCAGGCGGCGCGCGATGCGGGCGCCCAGCCAGAGGCTTTCTGCCGTGGCATTGCCGCGGCCATTGACACGTTCGATGAACGGCATGGCACGAGAATACTCGCGGCGCTTGTAGTACAGCTGTGCCAACGTCACGTTGGTCAACGCATTGTTTGCGTCGATGTAGGTGGCACGCGTGAGACTCTTCTCCGCACCATCCAGATCCCCTTGACGCATCTGGCAGACACCCAGGTTCGTCCACGGCTTGGCCGGGCTGCCGGCGGCCGGGGCCTGAATGGCCTGGCGCAGCATCGTCATGCCCTGCTCCGGCTTGCCTGCCTGCGAGCAAAGGAACCAGCCGTAGTTGTTCAGCAAGTCGCCGTCCTGCGGCGTCGCAGCGAGGGCGCGACGAAAGCTGTCGTCGGCAAGGTCGTGCTGCCCAAGACTCATATAGGCCAAGGCCCGGATGTGATACGCACCCGGCACGGACGGATCAATCGCAATGGCGTTCTTGACCTCGTCGAGCGCTGTTGCCGCCTGCCCGGCCTCGAGGTACTGGGTTGCCAGTTGCAACCGGATCGCTGCACGCCGGCTGGTATCGGTCTGATCGGAGAGCGTCTTGACGTCCTGCGTCTGGGCCGGCGGCGGCAATGCGCACCCGGCGGCTGCCAGCGTGAAGACCAGACTGACAGCAGTCGACCAACGCTTCATGCGGTACCCATGCGATGAGTGGAATCGGCCCCGACCACCGGGATCTCGACGATCTTGCCAAACTTGCCGCGCTCGGCCAGGCGCGTGCGATCCTTGACCTCGCCAGCCAGTTGGCCGCAAGCCGCGTCGATATCGTCACCACGCGTCTTGCGGATGGTGGTGACGATGCCGGCGTCCAGCAGCACTTGGGCAAAGCGGCGGATCTGCTCGTTGTTCGAGCGCTTCAACCCGGACTCGGGGAACGGGTTGAACGGGATCAGGTTGAACTTGCACGGCACGTCGGCCACGACGCGCAGCAGTTCACGCGCATGCTCGACGGTGTCGTTGACGCCATCCAGCATGCAATATTCGAAGGTAATGAAATCGCGCGGCGCGAACTCGAGATAGCGACGGCAGGCCGCCATCAGTTCGGCCAGCGGGTACTTCTTGTTCAGCGGCACAAGCATGTCGCGCAGCGCATCGTTGGACGCATGCAGCGACACGGCCAGCGCGACTGGCACATCGCGCGCGAGTCGGTCCATCATCGGCACCACGCCGGAGGTGGACACCGTCACACGACGGCGCGACAGGCCATACGCGTTGTCGTCCAGCATCATGCGCAGAGCCGGCACCACGGCGTCGTAGTTCAGCAGCGGCTCGCCCATGCCCATCATCACCACATTGGTGATGACGCGATCATCCTTGGGGCCGCGGCCGAGCTGCTTGCGCATGGCGAACTCGGCCATCCACAGCTGGCCGATAATCTCGCCGGTGCTGAGGTTGCGCGAGAAACCCTGCTTGCCGGTCGAACAGAACCGGCAGTTGACGGCACACCCCGCCTGAGACGACACACACAGCGTGCCGCGCGTCTCTTCCGGGATGTAGACCGTCTCGACGGCATTGCCCTGCCCCACGTCGACCAGCCACTTGCGTGTGCCGTCCGACGAGAGGTGATCGGAAATGACCGCCGGCGCCTGGATGTTGGCGCGGGTCGCAAGCTTTTCGCGCAACGACTTGGCGAGATCGGTCATCTCGCCGAAGTCGGACGCGCCCGACTGGTGAATCCAGCGCTGCAACTGCTTGGCGCGAAACGACTTCTCACCCAGGCTCTCGCAGTACGCAAGAAGGCCCGGTGCGTCGAAATCGAGGAGATTCACCACATCACTCATGACTTGCAGTCCGAAACGCCAATTCCAGTCTAGTGTTGACGCTTAGCGGCTGTAAATGTTCAGGCCCGGGAAGAAGAAAGCGACTTCCACGGCAGCCGTTTCAGCGGCGTCCGAACCGTGTACGGCGTTGGCGTCGATGCTGTCGGCGAAGTCAGCGCGGATCGTGCCCTTCTCTGCCTTCTTCGGGTCGGTTGCACCCATCAGGTCACGGTTCTTGGCGATTGCGTTTTCGCCTTCCAGCGCCTGCACCATCACCGGGCCGGAGATCATGAAGTCGACCAGATCCTTGAAGAACGGGCGCTCCTTGTGCACGGCGTAGAACTGCTCGGCTTCTGCGCGCGACAGGTGGATCATCTTGGCCGCGACGACCTTCAGGCCTGCGCCTTCGAAACGGGCGTAGATCTGGCCGATGACGTTCTTGGCCACTGCGTCCGGTTTGATAATCGAGAGGGTGCGTTCGATCGCCATTAAAAACTCCAAAAAATGAAGGTGTTACGTGAAAGATAAACGTTAGATTCTAGCACGGCGCGCAGGAGGATTGGATGTGGACCGGTGCAGCCCATTGCCGCGCACCATCGCCAAGAAAAGAGGCTTAAGGGTCACTTCACCCAACAGGCGCCACAGCGCTCAGGCAAACGCCTTAGCATCGCCTTATCGCGAGCACCATAAAGCACCCGAGAAAGGCATTTTCCGTCGCAACCGGATGCCACAGGCAGGAACCGCGTGGCATGCTGCCCCCTCCAAATAGGGACGATGTGGCTTGCAAAAGCCTCCTTCGGATGCCACATTCGGTGTGCCGTCGCATTGTCTGCAATGTCATTCACCCAAGGAGTTCGCATGGACAACCAACTCAACACGTACGGTTTTGGCGCTTCCGGCACCGCCGGCGCGTTGGCCGTCCGTAACCGCGTGCTGCGCAATACCTATTGGCTGCTCGCGCTTTCCATGATCCCCACCATCCTCGGTGCGTGGGTCGGCGTTGTCACCGGCTTCAGCCTGATGGCGCGAAACCCGCTGATCGGCTTCGTCATCTTCATGGCGGTGGCGTTCGGGTTCTTTTACGCCATCGAGCGCTTCAAGAACAGCGGCGTAGGCGTGGCTTTGCTGCTCGGCTTCACGTTCTTCATGGGGCTGATGCTCTCGCGCCTGATCGGCATGATCCTGGGCTTCTCGAACGGCGCCTCGCTCATCATGACGGCGTTCGGCGGCACGGCGATCATCTTCGGCGTGATGGCGACGGTGGCCACGGTCAGCAAGCGAGATTTCTCGGGCCTGGGCAAGTGGCTGTTCATGGGCGTGCTGGTGCTGATTGTCGGTTCGGTGGCCAACATCTGGCTGCAACTGCCGGCGATGATGCTGACGATCTCGGTGCTGGCCATCGCGATCTTCTCGGCGTACATCCTGTTCGACGTGCAGCGCATCGTGAACGGCGGCGAAACCAACTACGTGACCGCTACCCTGGCGATCTACCTCGACGTCTACAACATCTTCACGAACCTGCTGGCGATCCTGGGGATCTTCGGCGGCAACCGCGACTGACGCTCGCATCGCGCTGGCAACGGCGCGGCAAAAGCAAAACCGGCGCCTGGTGCGCCGGTTTTTCTTTGTCCCAAGCAAGGGCAATCAGTCGCGCTCAAACACCGCAATCGACTCCACATGCGACGTGTGCGGGAACATATTGACCACGCCCGCGCCCGCCAGCCGATAGCCAGCCTCGTGCACCAGCAGGCCCGCGTCGCGCGCCAGCGTGGCAGGATTGCACGACACATAGACGATCCGCTTGGGCAAGTACTGCGTCGCCTCGCCGCCGCGCTGCGCAAGCTCAGCCAGCGCCTTCGATACCGCCAAGGCACCTTCGCGCGGCGGGTCGACCAGCCAGCGGTCGAACTTGCCCAGTGCGGCGATATCGTCGGCCGTCACTTCAAACAGGTTGCGGCACGCAAACGTCGTCTTGGCATCGAGCCCGTTGTGCTTCGCATTGGCGAGCGCACGGGTGGTCAGCGCTTCGCTGCCTTCGATGCCCATGACTTCACGCGCGCGCGTGGCCATGGGCAGCGTGAAATTGCCGATGCCGCAAAACAGGTCGAGCAAGCGATCGCCCGGTTGCGCATCGAGCAGCTTCAGCGCGCGCGACATCAGCACACGATTGATCTGATGATTAACCTGCGTGAAGTCCGTCGGTTTGAACGGCATGGTGATGCCGAACTCGGGCAGCGTGTACGTCAGCGCACGATCCAGCGGGTAGAACGGGTAGACCGTATCCGGGCCTTTCGGCTGTAGCCAGAACTGGACGTTGTACTGGTCGGCGAAGGCACGCAACTCAGCCTCGTCCTCGGAGGTGAGCGGTTCCAGATTGCGCAGTACCAACACCGTCACATCCTGGCCGACCGCGAGTTCTATCTGCGGCATGCGCTGAAAAATGGATAAACGCCCCACCAACCCGCGCAACGGCACCAGCAGCGCTGACACGTGCGGCGGCAACACCTCGCACGAGGTCATGTCGACCACATAGCTGCTCTTGCGCTCGTGAAAGCCCACCAGCACGCCACCCTTGGCCGCCACGTGGCGCACCGTCAAACGTGCGCGATACCGATAGCCCCAATCCGGCCCAGCCACCGGCCGGAACACCACATCCGGGCGCAGCTTGGCGAGGTGCCACAGGTCGTCTTCCAATACACGCTGCTTGATCGCCACCTGGGCACGCGCATCCAGATGCTGCATCGAGCAGCCGCCGCACACGCCAAAGAACTTGCACCCCGGCGTCACCCGCGAAGCGGACGGGCGCAGAATACTAACGACGCTGGCCTGCTCATATGACGGCTTCACCCGGTGGCTGCGATACATCACCTGCTCGCCCGGCAGCGCACCCTCCACGAACACCACCTTGCCCGGTGTGCCGTCTTCGTTGGTCAGGCGGCCGATGCCGCGCGCTTCACCGTCGAGCGAGACGATTTCCAGCGGACCGGACACGGGCATCTCTGGCTTCCGACGCCCACGCGGCTTGGTCGCCGGCGCGGTCGGCGCGGCAGTTGCTGAATCAGAAGAGGAAGGCGTGACGTTGGGTGCAGCTTGAGACACGAGCGAGCCTGGACAAATCGGGGACAAGGGCGGCATTGTAAGACACCGGAGGACCAGCATGGGTACTGTCATCCTGACGTGGAATATCCAGTGGGGCCGTGGCACCGACGGGCACGCGAGCCTTGACCGCCAGCTTGCAGAAGCGCGCAGCATGGCGCAGTTCGACGTGTTGTGCCTGCAAGAGGTCACCGCTGGCTTCAATCACCTGCCTGGCCAACCGGGCACCGATCAGTGGGGCGAACTGGCGGATGCACTAAGCCCCGAGTACACCGTGATTGGCGGCTTCGCGCTGGAACGCCACGATGGCGCACACGTGCAGCGCTTCGGCAACGCGATCGCCACACGCCTGCCCGTGCTCCACGTCACGCGACATGCTTTGCCCTATCCGCCCGATTCCACACCCAGCATGCCGCGCATGGCCATCGAAGCGATGCTTCAGGCGCCGTTTGGCCCACTGCGCGTCATCACGACGCATTTGGAGTACTACTCTGAGCTTCAACGTCTGGCCCAGATCGATGCGTTGCGGGCAATGCATGCGCAAGGCTGCGCGCGGGCACGTCAACCGTCGGTGCTCGGCCCGGAGCCCGAAACCGGGCCATTCCGCCCACTCGCGCAGACCGCCGCCACCATCATCTGCGGTGATTTCAACTGTAAGCCGGATTCCACGCCCAAGCGCCTGGCCACCGTGCCTTTCACCCAGGAACCGGCGCTACATGACGCGTGGGAAATCGCACACGGCGCCACACCCCAGCCGCCGACGTTCGGCGTGCATGACCGCGCCGGCTGGACAGAGCCCGCCTATGCGTGCGATTTCATGCTGATCAGCGAACCGCTGAAACCGCGCGTGCTGCGCGTGGAAGTCAACAGCGCCACACAGGCATCGGACCATCAACCGATGCTGCTCGAACTGCGAAACGACTGAACTCGAACCAAGAAGCGGACAACGGCGCCTTACAGCACCGCGTCCTTGCGCACGCCCTGCGAGGCGAAATGCCGCTTGAGCTTGACCAGTGCTTCCTGCTGGATCTGACGCACGCGTTCGCGGGTGAGACCCATTTCGGCGGCCAGCTCTTCCAGGGTGGCGGGTTCGATATGGTTGAGGCCGAAGCGGCGCTCAACGACGTAGCGATGCTTGTCAGACAGACGTGCGAGCCACGACTTCATCAACTGCGATAACTCGCGATGCGCCACCTCCTGATCCGGCGAGGCGCCATGCTCGTCGGACAGGAAATCGAGCAGGCTCGTACCCGGATCCAGATCGAACGGCGTATCGAGCGAGGTCGTGTGCTCGTTGAGCGAGAGCACGTCCTGCACTTCATCCGTCGTCTTGCCGAGCAGGTGAGCGATGTCTTCGAGGCTTGCGTCGCGGCCATCGACCCCGCTCTTCTCCAGATGGCGCTTGGCGCGCAGCACCTGATTGAGCTCACGAATCACATGCACCGGCAAACGCACCGTGCGAGCCTGGTTCATGATCGCGCGTTCGATGCTCTGGCGTATCCACCACGTCGCATACGTGGAGAAGCGGAATCCACGCTCCGGATCGAACTTCTCGATCGCATGCATCAGACCGAGGTTGCCCTCTTCGATCAGATCGAGCAATGGCACGCCGCGGTTCAGATACCCCTTGGCGATGCTCACGACCAGACGCAGGTTGCGCTCGATCATCACCTGGCGCGCAGCAAACTCTCCTGCCTTGGCCAGCGTCGAAAAATGGAGCTCCTCGGCCGGCGTCAGGAGCGGCTTGATACTGATGCGATTGAGATAGTGTTGAACAGTGTCGGCGGCCAGTTCGGCCTGCAACACCTTGCGGAAGTCTTCCTCCGGCGCGGCCTCTTCAGCCTCCTCGCGCTCTTCCTCGTCTTCATCGGGCTCGTCGATGCTGTCGGAAGCCTCGCCAAGATCGGCCGATTCGGAAACGGGTGCATCGTCGACCAGTGCATCGACGACTTCGATCTCGTCGGCAGGAAGTTGCGCCGCGCCACGCGCACGCCGCCCCGCACGCCCATTCGACGTGCGTTGGCCCTCTACAGCGTCGATGTTGTCATCGGCGGGGGTGACGGGCGTGACGGCTTTCTGGCGCGGCATGCATTCCTCTATTGAGGCGGTAGGAAGCGCATCGGATCGACCGGCTTACCGTTGCGGCGCACTTCAAAATGAAGCTTCACGCGATCCGCATCGGTACTGCCCATTTCGGCGATCTTCTGCCCTTTCTTAACCGTGGATTGCTCGGTGACCAGAACCTTGTCGTTGTTGCCGTAGGCGGTCAGGAACGTGTCGTTGTGTTTGATGATGACAAGATTCCCGTACCCACGCAAGGGTCCGACGTGGATCACTTTTCCGTCATCGGCAGCGACAACCGGATCACCGCGTTTACCACCGATATCGATGCCCTTGTTGGCCTTGTCATCGAAGCGGTTGATGAGCGCACCACGCGCCGGCCACGCCAGCGAGACTGCATTGTCCGTTGCCCCGGCAGGAGCGCTGGACACCGCGGCAGGCGGCGGCGTGACCGGCGCGGAATCGATTGGCTGCGTAGTCGAGTTACCCGGACGAACCGGCGTGACGACGGCTCCGCTGCTGCTGACATCCGCATTCGGCGGCACGACTCGCAGCAGTTGATCGACTTCAATCTGATTCGGGTTGGCGATGTTGTTCCACGCCACCAGGTCTCGCGGCGATTGGCCATTGCGCAGGGCAATGCTGTACAGGGTGTCGCCACGCTTGACGCGATAGAAGCCGGGGGGCGGCGGCTCTTGCGACACGGTGCCGGTGCTGCCGGCACGCGAGGTGCGATCCAGAACAGGTGCCTGATTGCCGGAGGATGCGCAAGCCGCCAACAGTGCGGCCGATACCATCGCCACAGCGAGCCGGCCGGCGCGTGCGGGGCTTGGAGGGTTCATGGAGCTCCGGGAAGTGAACATGCTAAACAGTTCCTGATTTTAACGGGACAAAGAAAACGCCTTCAAGCGCGGTACTGTGAAACTGGAAGCGGCTGCGTCGCTCGATCAAGACGAGCTGCTGCGCGGGGCCGCTGTTGCGGTCGGTGGCCACCGGTGCGATCAGCCGGCCGCCAACCGCGAGCTGGTCGAGCAGTGCCTGCGGCACCTCCAACCCCGCCGCCGCCAGGATGATGGCGTCGAACGGCGCCGCCTTCGGCAGGCCCAGCATGCCGTCGCCGTAGTGCAGACGGATGTTTGGCACGCGGAGTGGCCGCAAGTTCGCTTTGGCTTTTTCATGCAGCGGCCGGACGCGTTCGATCGAGTACACCTCGTCCGCGAGCTGTGCCAGAACGGCGGCCTGGTAGCCGCAACCTGTACCGATCTCCAGCACGCGCGCGAGCGGCATGCCTGGGCGGCCTGACCGCCCACCGAGCAGCAACTCGATCATCCGGCCCACCACCGACGGCTTGGAGATCGTTTGCTGATGACCGATCGGCAATGCGGAATCTTCATACGCCTGCGACGCCAGTCCGGCATCGACAAACAGATGACGCGGTACCGAACCGATCGCGGCGAGCACACGCTTATCGCTCACGCCTCCCGCTTGCACGCGGCCGACCAATGCCTGACGCGCCCGATCCGACGCCATGCCACCTGCCGCTGCATGCGCAGCCTGCGTGCGCACCTGCACGGCGCTCGCCGCGACCGCACCGACGACGGCGTCGACACCGGCCACACGCTGCGGCGCCGGCCCAGATGACGGTGAATTCGATACACGCTCGGCCGAGGCCGCACGCACCGGTGTCGGGCGTGACACAGCGCTCACCCCCGAAGAGATGCGCGTTTCGCGCTGGCGCTCAACGGGCTTGCGCTCGACCACTGCGTCGAGCGTCAACGGAAAGCGCCGGTCGCGCGGGCGTTCAGACATGGGCCACCGGGGCGGTCATGGCGTCTGCCAGCGGCGCACGGTGCGCAGTTGGGCCGTATCGGTCAGATCCAACTGCAGCGGCGTGAGCGAGACGAAGCCATTCGCCACGGCATGGAAATCGGTGCCTTCGCTGGCGTCCTTGGCATCACCTGCGGCGCCGACCCAGAAGATCGGTTCGCCGCGCGGATTGGCCTGACGGATCACTGGCTGCGACTGATGCCGCTTGCCCAGGCGCGTTGCGCGCCAGCCGGCCAGTTCGGCGTACGGCACGTTCGGGATGTTCACATTGAGAAGCATCGGCCCATCCAGCGGATCGGCCAGATAACGCTCCACCACCTCGCGCGCCACGCGTTCGGCTGCATCCAGATGCGTCCAGCCCTTGTCGACCTGCGAAAACGCGATCGACGGAATACCGAACAGATAGCCCTCGATGGCTGCGGCGACGGTGCCGGAATACAGCACGTCTTCGCCCATGTTCTGGCCCTGGTTGATGCCGGACACGACCAGATCGGGCTTGTCTTCGATCATGCCGGTGAGCGCGATGTGCACACAGTCCGTCGGCGTGCCGTTGACGAAACGGAAGCCCTTCTGGGCCCCTTCTGTGGCCTCGAACACCGAAAGCGGCCGCTGCAGCGTAAGCGAATTGGATGCACCGCTGTGGTTCTGCTCGGGCGCCACCACCGTCACGCGGCCCAGGGGCGTAAGCGCGCGATAGAGCGCCGCCAGCCCGGGCGCGAGGTATCCGTCGTCGTTGGCAATGAGAATATGCATGGCGCGGATTGTAACCGAGCCACGTGTTGGAATTGCGCATGCGCAGTGCCATTCAGTAGCGATCCAAATCGATCGGCAAACCACACTGCGCGTCGCTCGCGATCGAATCGAACGGTCGTGCTTTTATTCGGTTACACTGCCAGACGAAATCGCGTGCGATGCATGCGAGATGGCGAACAATCCAACACTAGATTGATCAGGAGACACACCATGAAAGCCGTCGTCTGCAAGACCTGGGGCCCGCCCGAATCGCTGGTGATCGAAACGCTGCCGGACCTCACCCCGGGTGCCGGAGAAGTCGTGATCGATGTGAAGGCCGCTGGGGTGAATTTTCCCGACGTGCTGATCATCCAGAACAAGTACCAGTTCAAGCCGGAGCTGCCGTTTACGCCGGGCTCCGAAGTGGCGGGCGTGGTCAACGCGGTGGGCGAAGGCGTGACGCATCTCAAGGCAGGCGACCATGTGATCGCCTTCCTCGGCCAGGGCGCGTTTGCCTCGCAGGTGAAGGCGCCGGCCAAGGTGGTGATGCCGATGCCCCCGGGCATGGCATTCGACACCGCCGCGGCATTCACCCTGACCTACGGCACGTCGCATCATGCGGTGGTCGATCGCGGGCAACTGAAGGCGGGCGAGACCATGCTGGTGCTGGGCGCGGCCGGCGGCGTGGGCCTGGCGGCCATCGAGATCGGCAAGGCGATCGGCGCGCGCGTGATCGCCGCAGCCTCTAGCGATGAAAAGCTTGCCGTCTGCAAGGACCATGGCGCGGATGCGTTCATCAACTACTCGACCGAAGACCTGCGTGAGCGCATCAAGGAACTGACGGACGGCAAGGGCCCGGACGTGATCTATGACCCGGTCGGCGGCATCTATGCTGAACCGGCATTCCGCTCGATCGCCTGGCGCGGACGCTACCTTGTGGTCGGCTTCGCCAACGGCGAAATCCCCAAGATGCCGCTGAACCTGGCACTGCTCAAAGGCGCATCGCTGGTGGGCGTGTTCTGGGGCGAATTCGCGCGCCGCGAGCCGAAGGCGAATCTGGCCAACATGATGCAGATGCTCGGCTGGATGCAGGAGGGCAAGATTCGCCCGCACATCTCGGCGCGCTATCCGCTGGAGCAGACCACGCAGGCGCTGCTCGACATGGCGGCACGCAAGGTGACAGGCAAGGTGGTGATCCAGCCGTAAGCGGCATCGACGCTGCATGAAAAAAGCCGCGCGGGGCAGCAACCCAGCGCGGCTTTTTCTTTGGTGCAAGCCACTCAGGCGGCTTCTTCCAGCGTCGGATAGTCGGTGTAGCCCTTTTCCTGGCCGCCGTAGTAGGTGTTGCGATCCGGCTTGTTGAGCGCGGCGCCAGCACGGAAGCGCGCCACCAGATCGGGGTTGGCGATGAACGGGCGGCCAAATGCCACCGCATCAGCCAGGCCGGAGGCGATCATCTGCTCGCCCTCTTCCGCCGTGTATTGGCCGCATACGATGAGCGTGCCCTTGAACGCGTCGCGCAACTGGCGACGGAATTCAGTGGACAACTCAGGGCCGCCCGCCCAGTCGGGCTCGGCGATATGCAGGTAGGCGATACCGCGCTTGGTCAGTTCGCGCGCGAGATACAGCGCGCTTTCCTCGGCCTGCTCGTCGGCAATGTCGTGCGCGACGAAGTGGGGCGACAGGCGGATGCCGACGCGGTCCGCACCGATCTCGGCGACGGCCGCGTCGACCACTTCGAGGATCAGGCGCGCACGGTTCTCCAGCGAGCCGCCATACTGATCGGTGCGTTGGTTGCTGTTGGTCGACAAGAACTGGTGCAGCAGATAGCCGTTGGCGGCGTGAATTTCGACAAAGTCGAAACCGGCGCGGCGGGCACGCAGCACGGCCTGGCGATATTGCGCGATCACGCCCGGAATCTCTTCCGTGGCCAGGGCGCGCGGCTCGCTCGTCGGCTCGTTGCCGGGGGTGCCATCGGGATGCACGACAAAGCTCTGCGCCCCCTTGGCGACGACGGCCGACGGTGCAACCGGGGCCTGGCCGTTCTCCTGCAGGAGCGTGTTCGAAATGCGGCCTACATGCCAGAGCTGCTGTGAAATGCGGCCACCCTTGGCGTGCACGGCGTCCACCACGGCCTTCCAGCCGGCTTCCTGCGCGTCGGTGTACATGCCCGGCGTCCAGGCATAGCCCTGGCCCTGGCGGGAAATTTGCGTGGCTTCCGTGACGATGAGCCCGGCGGTTGCGCGCTGCGCGTAGTAGGTCACGTTCAGCTCGGTCGGCACGTCGCCCGGTTGGCCCGCACGCGAACGCGTAAGCGGCGCCATCACGACGCGATTGGCCAGGGTCGTGCGGCCGGTCTGAACGGGGGACAGCAGTTGTTGAGTCATATCAGCTCCTGGACGAGAGACTATTCGACCGGTCATCTAGAACCGGGGAAAAAGAAAAGCGAGGAACATGCCTCGCCGGCAATGGATTCGGTGTGATCAAGGTTTGGGCTTGGCCAGCAGAATCTCGGTTTGCGCCACGCAGCTCTTGAACGCGGCGACAGTGCGATGCGCCTTGGCCAGCAATGCACCGCCCATCCACATGGCGTACAGGCCTTCGGCCAACTGGCGGGCATCTTCCACCGGGGCCAAGGAGCCGTCCGCCATGCCGGCCTCGATCGCGGCGGCAATGCGGTCGACCATGCGCGTCATGCCGGTCGACAGCACCTTGCGCATCGGCTCCGACAGATCGGACACCTCCCCCGACAGCTTGACGGCCAGGCAGGTGACTTCGCACGCGCTGCGCTCGTGCAGGTCGATCCAGGCGGCAAAGTAGCGCAGCAGCCGTTCGCGCGCGGTCAGGCGCGTGTCGTTGAACAGGCTGACGACGCCCGCGTCGTAGTCCTGGAAATAGCGCTCCAGCATGGCAACGCCAAAGTCTTCCTTGGACCCGAAGTAGTAGTAGAACGAGCCCTTGGGCACCTGCGCGCGGCCGAGAATCTCCGCCAGCCCCACGGCCGAGAAACCGCGGCCGAGAATCAGCTCGGCACCGGCGTCCAAAATACGGTCGCGGGTGTCGTGCCGGGCCTCTGCGCCTTCAGCGGTGACGGGTTCGGGGTGCTTGCTCATGGTGGATGGCATTATAGTAGACCGACCGTCTAGTTGCATGACCCTGCTCCAGGCAGGGTCGATGTGACGGATAGCGCTTTTCGCTCAGAGCTTCTCAGTCTCGCCGGTCTTCGGCTGCCAGCGCATCAGGCGCTTTTCCATCAGGCCGACCAGCCAGTCGAGCACCAGCGCAAATACGGTCAGCACCACGATGCCGGCGAACACGGTGTTGATGTCGAACGTGCCTTCCGCCTGCAGGATCAGATAGCCGACGCCGCGCGCGGAGCCGAGGTACTCCCCCACCACCGCGCCAACGAAGGCCAAACCCACCGACGTATGCAGCGACGAGAACACCCAGCTCGTCGCGCTCGGCAGGTAGACGAAGCGCAGCAGTTGCCGTTGCGACGCGCCCAGCATGCGCGCGTTGGCCAGCACCACCGGGCTCACTTCCTTCACGCCCTGGTAGACGTTGAAGAAGACGATGAAGAACACCAGCGTCACCGCCAGCGCCACCTTCGACCAGATCCCCAGCCCGAACCACACACCAAAGATCGGCGCCAGGATCACGCGCGGCATCGAGTTGGCGGCCTTGATATACGGATCGAGCACCGCCGATGCGGCCGGGCTCAGCGCAAGCCACAACCCGGCACCCAGGCCAGAGGCCGTGCCGATGACGAACGCCAGCACCGTCTCGGCCAGCGTGACGCCGAGGTGCTGGTAGATATCGCCTTCGGTCACGAACCAAGCCCAGACGCGCTGGGCCACGATGAGCGGTTCGCCAAAGAAGAACGCGACCTCCTGCGAGCGCGTGGCGAAGTGCCACACGGCCAGCGTCACGACCAACAAGCCAAGTTGCCAAGTGCGCAGCGCGAATGGGGAAAGCGAACGGTTAGCCATGAGAGAGTTCGATCGGATTCGGTTCAGGCCACGCGGCGGTGTTGCGCGTAGCCCTTGAGCACTTCTTCGCGCAGCACATCCCAGATGCGCGCGTGCAAGTCGACAAAGCCGGCCTGGTCGCGAATTTCAGCCACATCGCGCGGGCGCGGCAGGTCGATCACGAATTCGCCGATCGGGTGGGTGCCGGGGCCTGCGGCCAGCACGACCACGCGGTCGCTCATGGCAATGGCCTCGTCCAGATCGTGCGTGATGAACAGCACGGCCTTGCGCTTGGCGGCCCAGAGGTCGAGCACCTCGTTCTCCATCAGCTGACGCGTCTGGATGTCGAGCGCCGAGAACGGCTCGTCCATGAGGATGATGTCGGGGTCCAGCACCAGCGTTTGTGCCAGGCTCACGCGCTTGCGCATGCCACCCGACAGTTGGTGCGGATAACGGTCTTCAAAGCCCGCCAGGCCCACGCGCGCCAGCCATGACATCGCCAGATCGCGCGCTTCCTTGTCGGGCATGCTGCGAAACTGCAACCCCGCCATGACGTTGTCGAGCGCGCTGCGCCACGGCATCAGCGCCTCAGCCTGGAACATGTAGCCGGCGCGGCGGTTGATGCCGACCAGCGGCTCGCCAAACACCCTCACCTGCCCTGAAGACGGCTGCAGTAGCCCCGCCGCCAGATTCAGCAAGGTCGATTTGCCGCAGCCCGTCGGGCCAACCACCGAGACGAACTCGCCGGCCTGGATGTCCAGCGTGGTGTTCTGCACGGCGGTGTAGCGCTGCCCCGGCTTATCGGGGGAGATGAACGTGCAGGTGATCTGATCAAACGAAAGCGCGGGATGGGGCATGATGTGCGGTCCAAAAACAATGCGCCCGGGCGGAACCGGGCGCGTTGCTGAAAGCCTGTTGGGCTTACTTGTACTTGGCGTTGGCCTTTTGCACGAAGGCGTTGGTGAAGGTCTGGTCGAGCTTGATCGGCTTGCCCTTCACTTCTGCGTCGAATTCCGACAGCGTGCGCAGCGCCGTGGCCGGGCCGTCGGCCGGCATCGTGCCGTCCGGCGAAATGGCTTCGCGCACCTTGTCCCATGCGGCCAGGTAGAGCGCGCGGTCGCCCAGCAGATAGGCTTCCGGCACGGTCTTGACGATGTCCGACGGGCCCGCCTTCTGCAGCCACTTGAGCGCGCGCACCATGGCGTTGGTCAGCGCCTGCGTGGTGTTCGGGTTCTTCTGGATGAACGAGGTCGACGCATACAGGCAGCCGGCCGGCATGTTACCGCCGAACACCGCCTTGGTATCGGCCAGCGTGCGGGTGTCGGAGATCACGCGCACTTCGTTCTTCTGCGTGAGCATCGACATCACCGGGTCCAGGTTGGCCAGGGCATCGATCTGGCCTGCGCGCACGGCGGCAATCGCGCCGCTGCTCGCACCCACACCGATGATCGACACCTCGTTGGGCTTGATGCCGGCGCGCGCCAGCACGTAATTGACCATGATGTTGGTCGACGAGCCCGGCGCCGTCACGCCGATCTTCTTGCCCTTCAGATCGGCGATCGACTTGTAGTTGGGCATCGTCTTGTTGTTGACGGCCAGCACGATCTGCGGAGCGCGGCCTTGGAGGACGAACTCCTGATACATCTGGCCCTTCGCCTGCAGCACCAGCGTGTGCTCATACGCGCCGCTCACCACATCGGCGCTGCCGCCGACCACCGCCTGCAACGCCTTCGCTCCACCGGCAAAGTCGACGATGTCAACGTCCAGGCCCTCATCCTTGAAGTAGCCCAGGCGCTCGGCAATCGTCAGCGGCAGGTAGTAGAACAGCGCCTTGCCGCCCACCGCGATGGTGACCTTGCTCTTTTCAGGCTTGCCCTGCGCCAGGACGGCGGGGCTGGCGGCCAGCAGGCTCGTCGCGCACAGTGCAGCGCCCATCCATTTCGCCCAGCGGCTGATGCCTCGTGTCCCCATGCTTGTCTCCTGTTCTGTGGCATTCACTGCCTCGGCGGCGATATTACCGCAATGGTTTGCAACACAATATGCGGGATCGTCCTAGCTGGTTACCCCTTGCCCTCGGCGACGATGCCCTGCGACACCAGCGCATCAATCTGCGCATCGGTCAGGCCATGGCTGCGCAGCACGTCGCGCGTGTGCTGGCCCAGGCGTGGGGCGCTCATCTGCACAGCACCCGGCGTGCCGGAAAGCTTGGGCACCACGCCGGGCATCTCGACATCGATACCGGACTGCGCGCGCACCGTTTCGATCACGCCGCGGGCCCGGTAGTGCGGGTCGGCGGCGATATCCGCGACGGTATAGATGGGGCCGCTGGGCACCTCGGCTTCCTGCAGCGCCACCAGAACATCGGCGATGGGCAATGCACCCGTCCACGCGTTGATGGCGGCGTCGATTTCTTCCACACGGGCAGCGCGGCCATCGTTGCGCGCGAGGCCCGGGTCGTCCGCCAGATCCTGCCGGCCCATCTTCAGCATCAGGCGGCGAAAGATGTTGTCGCCATTGGCGGCAACCAGCACGTACTCACCGCCGGCGCAGCGGTAGGCGTTGGACGGCGCGATGCCCGGCAACGCACCGCCGGCTGGCTGGCGGATCGCCCCGAACACCGAATACTCGGGCAGCAGGCTCTCCGTCAGGTTGAAGACGGACTCGTACAGCGCCACGTCGATCACCTGCCCGCGGCCGCCGCGCGCGTCCCGCTCGTACAGGGCCAGCAGCACGCCCAGCGCACCGTGCAGCCCGGCGATCGTGTCGCCCAGCGACAGGCCGGCACGCGCGGGAGGACGCCCCGGTTCGCCGGTCAGATAGCGCAGGCCGGCCATGGCCTCGGCAATGGCCGCGAAGCCAGGCTCATCGCGCTTGGGGCCGGTTTGGCCGTAACCCGACACGCGCAGCATGATCAGCTTCGGGTTGATGGCGGACAGCGCCTCGTACGACAGCCCCCACTTCTCCATCGTGCCGGGGCGGAAGTTCTCGATCAGCACGTCGGCCTCTGCGGCCAGCTTACGCACGACCTCCTGGCCCTCGGGCACGCGAAGGTCCACGCAGACCGATTGCTTGTTGCGCGATTGCGCCTCCCACCAGACCGACGTGCCCTCATGCAGCATCCGCCATTTGCGCAGCGGATCGCCCTGCCCCGGCGGCTCGATCTTGATGACCTGCGCGCCGAAATCGGCGAGCGTCTTGGCGGCAAACGGCCCGGCAATCAGTTGCCCGAGCTCGAGCACGCGGATGTCCTGCAAAACCTGTGTCGACATGGTCGTAGAGAGAACGTTGAATTCAGAGCGCGGCAGGGTTGCCGAGCAGATGTGTCATCAGCAAACGCGCCGAGCTGGTCAGCGCATCCGGGTCACGCACACCCACCAGCAGGCGGCGATGTGCCCATTCGTCATGCAACGGCACCAGCGCGAGCCCCGCCCCAGGCAGGCTCGATACATGCCCTTGCGCGGCAATGCGGGGCAGCACGCCCACGCCCAGCCCCGAAGCCACCATCCGGCAGACGGCTTCGAAGCTGCGCACCTGGATGCGCAGGCGCAGCGGCTTGCCCATGCGCTGGCTTTCTTCCAGCAACTGCGCGGCAAGCGATGTGCCCGGCGGGAGGCTGACGAAATCGAAGTCGACCGCATCGGCAAAGTGCACGTGCTTGCGCCCGGCCAGCGGATGGTTGCGGGGCGTCACGAGGGCAAGATCGTCCTCGCGGTAGTCGAACGACTGCAGCCCGTCGCACGGCGTGCCGGCCGCGAAGATGCCGAGATCTGCTCGGTTCTCGCGCAGCGCGGCAACGATATCGCCGCTGTCCTGTTCTTCCAGTGCGATGCGAATGGCCGGATTGGCCAGCATGAAGGCGGCCAGGTCGTCGGCCAGGAACTGGGTGATCGACGAGGTGTTCGCCCACACGCGCACCAGCCCGCGCGTGCCGGCGGCAAAGTCCGACAAGGCGCCGGCCATGCGCTCAACGTCCTGCAGGATGCCCACGGCATGGCGGAAGCACGCCTGGCCTGCCTCGGTCAGCTCCACGCCGGCGGCATGGCGGTACAGCAGCGGCGCGCCCACGGCGGCTTCCAGATCGGAAATGCGCTTGCTTGCCGCGGCCACGGCCAAGTGCGACTGCCTCGCCCCCGCCGAGATGCTGCCCAGCCGGGCCACCGCCACAAACAGGCCGAGGGTGACGAGATCAAAGCGGGCGAGGTTCATCGTGGAGCCATCTGGCGAAGTTGGGGAAACGCTACAGGTCAGCAAAAACGGCGCCGTTTTCACCGGCTAGTCATGGCTCGACGTTTACCATCGACGAGTTTTTACCCATCCCGAGCACACAAGCTTGGAATTCTAGCGGTTGCCCGCTCCAGTGCCTCATGCCTTTGCTGCCTCTTCGCCCCACATCCTTCTCCCAGCAACGTCACTTCAGCCGCGCCAACGCCGCCAGGCAGGGGCTCACGGCCATCACGCTGGCGATCGGGCTGCAAGGCATTGCGGTGGCAGCGGACGCAAGCGCACCCAGCACAGACATGCCCGAACCGGAGCGCTGGAACATCCACGGGCAGGTCACCAACGTGACGCAATGGCACCCTTCGTTTCACGCGCCCTACAGCGGCACGAACAGCCTGACGCCCGACAATAGCAATAAGGAAACGACCGACGTCACGCTCTACCTGGGCCTGCGCCTCTGGAAAGGGGCCGAGCTGTACGCCAACCCTGAAATCGACCAGGGTTTTGGGCTGAGCAATACAGTGGGCCTGGCGGGTTTTTCCAGCGCCGAGGCCTACAAGGTTGGCAACAATACGCCTTATCGCAAGCTGCCTCGCCTCTTTCTGCGGCAGGTGATCGACCTCGGCGGCGAGCAGCAGGCCGTCGAGTCGGGCCCCAACCAGCTCGCCGGCAGCCATGCCGCGGACAACGTGACCATCACCGTCGGCAAGTTCTCGGTGGTCGATATTTTTGATACCAACACCTACGCGCACGACCCGCGCGGCGACTTTCTGAACTGGGCCGTCGTCGACGCCGGCGCATTCGACTACGCGGCCGACGCCTGGGGCTACACGCACGGCTTGGCGGTCGAATGGACGCAATCGTGGTGGACGCTGCGCGGCGGGCTCTTCACGCTGTCAAAGGTACCCAACAGCGAAACGATCGACACCACCTGGAAGCAATACCAGTGGGTGGGCGAATTCGAGGCGCGCCAGAGCTGGTTTGGCCGCCCCGGCAAAGTCAAGCTGCTCGCCTTTGCAACGCGTGGCCGCATGGGCGGTTACGGCGATGCAATGAGCCTCGCGCAACAGTCCGGCAGCACGCCGGACACCGGCCTCGTGCGACGCCTCGCCTGGCGCCCCGGCGTCGCCGTAAACGTTGAGCAGGAAGTGACCGACGAGCTGGGCGTCTTTGCCCGTGCCAGCATGAACGACGGCAGCAAAGAAACGTACGAGTTCACCGACATCAATCGGTCGATATCGGCAGGGCTCGCACTCAAGGGAACGCGGTGGGGCCGGCCGAACGACACGTTTGGCGCAGCGGTGGTGGTGAACGGCTTGTCAGGCGCGGCGCGCCAGTATTTCGCGGCCGGCGGCATGGGAGTGCTGATCGGCGATGGCGCGCTCAACTACGGCACCGAACGCATCGCCGAGCTGTACTACAACGTGGCGGTCATCAAACACCTCACGCTCGGGCTGAACTACCAGTACGTGGTTCACCCGGCCTACAACCGCGATCGCGGCCCGGTGTCGATCGTCGGCGCGCGCATTCACGCCGAATTCTGAGCAGCCGCCCGGGAAATCAAAGCTGGCGCCGGTCGAGCACCGCGCGGGCAATGGTGCCCGCATCGACATATTCCAGCTCGCCGCCCACCGGCACACCACGCGCCAGGCGCGTCGCCTTGATGCCGCGCGCCTTGAGCATTTCGCCGATGTAGTGCGCGGTCGCCTCGCCTTCGCTGGTGAAGTTGGTGGCAAGGATGACCTCGGTGCACGGCCCGCCCAGCGCCGGGTCGGTCGCACGGGCCAGCAGGCGTTCGAGGTGAATCTCTTTCGGGCCGATGTTGTCCAGCGGCGAGAGCCGCCCCATCAGCACAAAATATTGGCCGCGATACGTGAGCGTCTGCTCGATCATCATCTGATCGGCCGGCGTTTCCACCACGCAGAGCACAGAGGCATCGCGGCGCACGTCCAGGCAGGTTTCGCAAACATCCTGCTCGGTGAAGGTATTGCAGCGGCTGCAGTGCTGGATCGACTCCGTGGCCTCGGCCAAAGCCTGCGCCAGGTGTGCAGCGCCATCGCGATCGTGCTGCAGGAGGTGATACGCCATGCGCTGCGCCGACTTGGGACCGACACCCGGCAGCACACGCAAGGCCTCAACCAACATCTGCAGCGCCGACGGCGTACCCGAGCTGTTGCGCATCACGCGTACTCCGGAAGCGTTGTGACCGACGGCAGCATCACGCAAATGACGTGGCGCGCCTTGCCGAAGGCCGCCTTAACGGCAGCCTCCTGGCCCGGCTCGACATACGGCAGCGCGGATTCCAGCACCATGGCGATCCTGACCGGTGTGTCGGCTCAGAACGGCAGCTTGAAACCCGGCGGCAGCATGCCAGCCATGCCGCCCAGGCCCGAGGTGACCGAGCCCATCTTCTCTTGCGTGGTGGCCTCGGCCTTGCGCACGGCATCGTTGAACGCCGCGGCGATGAGGTCTTCCAGCAGGTCCTTGTCCTCCCCTTCGGCCAGCAGGCTCGGGTCGATCGACACGCGCTTCACATCGTTCTTGCAGGTCATCACCACCTTCACGAGGCCGGCGCCGGACACGCCTTCCACCTCGATCTGGGCGAGCTGGTCCTGCATCTTCTTCATGTTTTCCTGCATCTGCTGGGCTTGCTTCATCAGCCCGGCGATCTGGCCTTTCATCATGGTCGTTGCTCCTTGGAATGGGTCATACGAGGCGCGCCGTTCGGAGGGGCGCGCCGTTGTTCAGTTCGGGATGGCGATTCAGTGCGCGTGCGGTTGGATCGAACCCGGGACGACCTGCGCAGCAAAGTCCCGGACCAGCGCCTGCACAAACGGGTTGGCGGCGATGGCGTCTTCGGCATCGCGCTGGCGCTGAGCCCGCTGCTCGGCATCGACGGCAGCCGCAGTGGCGCGTGCAGCGCCGATATCGCACGCCACGCGAACGGGCGTACCGAAGTGCTCGGTCAGTGCCGCCTCAAGGCGCTCGACGACATTGGCTTCGGTCAGTGGGGGCAGCGGCACGCGCACGCGCATCGTGACGCCTTCCACAGCCACCAACTCACTCTGGTATGCCAACTGCTGAGCCAAGCCGCGGATCGGCAGGCTCGCCGCCAGTGCAGGCCAGTTGCCGTCGAACGTGGTCAGGCTGCTGGCACTCAGGTCAGGCGGCGTGGCGGCGGCCACGGGCTCCGGCGAGACAACCTTGGCGGGAGCAGGCACAGCAGCGGGGGCTTCGATCTGCGCGGGGCGCGTAGCGGGCTCAGGCGTGCCCGGGCGCGCGCTCGAAGCGGAATCCCAGCCGGCGAATGCGGCATTGATCTCCTCGAGCGACGGTGAAGCAAACTCGCCCGGCATTTCATCCCAGGGCGGCGGGCCATCGTCGACAGGTTTGGCAACCGCAGCCGGCGATTCGCGACGCGGCGGCGCCGATGCCGGTGCAGCAACAGGATTTGGGCGCGGCCCGGCAACCGCAGGGCGCGCGACGGGCGCGGGCGCGGCAACAGGCACAGCCGCGGGCGCCGCGGCGCCGCCACGACCACGACTCGATGCCTGACGCGCCGCGGCCAATGCCTCCATGGCCGGCGAGCGACGCGCCGGTGCCGCGACCGAAGCCTCAGCCACGGGCGCAGTTGGCGCAGAAGCCGGCGGGCTCACCTGATAAGTCGCGCGCGGCGCCTCAACCACGGGTTCCTGACGCGCAACTTCCACCGGAGCCGCCTGAGCAACCGGCGCCGCCACAGGCGCGGCTGCGGCCATCGCCGAGCGCGCCGATGCGGCCGGCGTACTCGCCAACGACATCGTGCGCTTGCCACCACCGCCCGAAGGCGGCGTGGGGGCTCCACCCGACTGCCCGGGCTGGAACGCCAGCATGCGCAGCAGCGTCATCGTGAAGCCGGCGTACTCATCCGGTGCGAGCGCCAGCTCGTTGCGGCCGAGGTTGGCAAATTGATAGAACAGTTGCACCGACTGCGCATCGAAACGCTCGGCCAGGCGGCGCACATCGTCCGCTTCGGGCCAATCGTCCTGCACGGCAGCGGGCACGACCTGCGCCAGCGCAATCTTCTGCAGCAATGACGCAAGATCCTGCAGCGCGCCCGAGAAGCTCAGGCTGCGCCCGGCCATTTCGTCGGCAATCTCGACGAGCGCGGCGCCGTTCTCGTCGGCCAGCGCATCGAGCAGCCGCACGAGATAGCTCTGGTCAATCGCGCCGAGCATCCCGCGCACGGCTCCCTCGCTCACCTCTCCGGCGCTGTAGGCGATGGCTTGGTCGGTGAGCGACAGCGCATCGCGCATCGAACCCTGTGCCGCGGCGGCCAGCAGGCGCAACGCATTCGGCTCGTGGGCGATCCCCTCTTCACCGAGGATGCGGTCGAGATGGGACACAATATGCCCCGGCGGCATCTGCTTGAGATTGAACTGCAGGCAGCGCGAGAGCACCGTTACCGGAATCTTCTGCGGATCGGTGGTCGCGAGGATGAACTTGACGTGCTCGGGCGGCTCTTCCAGCGTCTTCAACATCGCGTTGAAGGCGTGGTTGGTCAGCATGTGCACTTCATCGATCATGTAGACCTTGAAGCGGCCGGCCGTCGGCGCGTAAACCGCTCGGTCGAGCAGCTGCGCCATCTCGTCGACGCCGCGGTTGGAGGCGGCATCCATCTCGATGTAATCGACAAAGCGCCCCGCATCGATCTCGGTACAGGCGCGACACACGCCGCACGGCTGCGCGGTGATGCCGCCCTGCCCGTCCGCGCCCACGCAGTTCAGCGATTTGGCAAGGATGCGCGACAGCGTGGTCTTGCCGACACCGCGCGTACCCGTGAACAGGTAAGCGTGGTGCAGGCGCTGCTGTTCGAGCGCATGCGTGAGCGCTTTCACCACGTGTTCCTGACCGACCAGCGTGGTGAAATCGCGAGGGCGCCACTTGCGGGCGAGCACTTGATAACTCATGCGGCGGATTGTAGCAAAGCGAGTTGGATTTCCGACGCGGTTTCCGTGCGATCAACCCGCATGCGCGCCGAGCGAATTGCAAGGATATTCAGGTGGGGACGTGCGAGTCGGTTACAATGGCGGTCGGACGGGCCTCCTCGCATGGTGGCGCGGTCAACCTGGTCAGGTCGGGAACGAAGCAGCCACAGCCGTTTCCTGCCAGTGCCGAGGGTCAGGCTCGTCCCCCTTCTCTTTTCCCTCCTGCCTCATCCCTCCCCGGTTTTCATTGATCTCGCCCCGCGTCAGAACAGCGCGCCCTGGGTGTCGTCGTGTGACGTCTGTGCCGGCTTGGGCAACGACTCCAGATCGATCCATTCGCCCTGTGCGGTGGCGACACCCGCACGCACGGAGCGCCCGGGATACATCGGCGTAACAGCGCTTACATAGCCACGCAACTGATCGGCATACGCCGCGCGCTCCACGGGCAGCAGACGCAGCTTGTAGTCGACCACAAGAACCTCGTCGCCGCGTTCGATGAGACGATCGATGCGCAGCAATGCGCCATCCGGGCCGAACAGTTCGATCTCATTGTGAGCGGCATCAAAGCGTGCGGGGTCGAACACGTGCGTCAGGGCTTCTGCGGACAGCATGCGGTGCACCGCATCGGCAGCACGCGTGGCATCGGCCTGCGTCACGCCGCTCGCGCCGAACCAGCGCGCGATCGTCGCGGCGTCGAGGGCTTGCTGAGGGCGCCCATAGCGCGTCAGGCGCTCAAGCACGGCGTGCAACAGTTCACCCTGGGCGACGGCGCCCTGATCGAAGACGATGTCGGTCGCGCTTTCCGCCGATGCGCCTGCATTGCCGATACGCACCGTGACCGTGAGCGGCGCGCGGAAGTCGTGGTACGAAACCGTTTCGGCTTCGGCAGGCATGGCATCCGCGCTGTCAGACGTATCGAGCACCGGTGCCGGTGACGCCACGCCCGCGGTGGCCAACAGCGTGTACCAACTGGCTGTGCCGTCCACCTCGGGCGCATCGCCCTCATCCACCGATTGTGCCGCCGCTGTATCGCGCTTGTTCGCCACCCCGGAAACGATCAGCGCCTGCCGTGCGCGCGTCATTGCCACGTACAGCAGGTTCCAGTTTTCACGCTCGGCGAGATCGTTTTCTTGCTTGAAGAGAGGCTCACGCGCGAGGCCACGCTCGGACGTCTTCCCGAACGCGGAGAAGTGCGTGGGCGCCTGCGCCCCAGGCGGCCAGTCGATCAGGATGCCAGCGGTATCGACACGCGCATCACTGTGGTGGCTGTCGAGGAGCACGACAAACGGCGCCTCCAGCCCCTTCGAGGCATGGACGGTGAGGATCTGCACAGCATCCAGGCCTTCGCTGGCGACTTCGGCGTCGATGGCGTCGGGTGCCTCCGTTTCGCCTTGCACGCCTTCATCGGGGCTCTCATCGTCGTCGCCCTGGCGAATGGCACGCAGCTCGGCCATGAACTTCGGCAGGCTGGGGTACCGGCCACCGTCCAGATCGAGCGCGAGCTTGAGAAACGCGTCGAGGTTGGCAAGCACCTGGTCGCGGTTGGCGGCGGGGGCACGCTCGGCATAGCGGCGCTTGAGCTCGCCGGTGTAGACGATGTGGTCCAGCAGATCATGCACGGGCAGCGTGGGCGCCACGGCCAGCCAGCGCGAAAGCATGCGGTGCGCGTGGAGCAACGCGGGCGCTGCCTCAGTCCGGCCAGCCAACGCTGTCAGGCGCTCCCACCACGTCAATGCAGGGGCGCCGTCGCCAGCCTGAGCCAGCGCGATCAGGTCGTCATCGGTGACGGCAAAGATTGGGCTACGCAACACGTGCGCGAGCGACAGATCCGCCTGCGGCGTCATCAGAAAATCGAGCAGCGCGCACAGGTCAAGGGCTTCAAGCGTGGCCAAGAGGCCACCGCGACGCGGGCTCAGGTACGGGACGCCGGCGTCGCGCAGCGCACGCTCGTAGTCGGCAAGGTGGCGCTTGCGGCGCACGAGCAGTTGGAAGTCGCTCCAGTGCACAGGGCGCTCGACACCGCCCTCGCGGATGCGCTCGTTGGCGTGCAAAGCGCGCAGGCATGCGGCGACCTGGCGGCCTTCTTCGTAGCGCTGGGAATCACCGGCTTCCTCACGCGGCTCGGTGAGCGTATCGCGCGGTGCTGCGTCGTCGGCTTGTTCGGTTTCGGGCACCGGCACCAGGGGCAGCAGCAGCGCTTGCCCGATCGGGGCATCGACAGCCGTGCTTTGCTCGGCGTAGATCGGATAGTCGCCCCGCGCACGCGCCTGCAGGAACACGGCGTTGACCCACTCCAGCACCGCCGGCGCATTGCGGCGCGTGCGGTTGGTGCGCAGCACGGTGGCGCCAAATTCCGCGACCAACATCTCGCGTGCGGCGTCGAACAACCGAGCATCGGCGCGGCGGAAACGATAAATGGATTGCTTGGGATCGCCCACCAGGAACACGCTCGGCTGCGTGCCAGTACCCGCATAGCCATCCAGCCAGCCCTGCAGGATGCGCCACTGCATCGGGTTCGTATCCTGGAACTCATCGAGCAACAGGTGCTTGTAGCGCGCATCCAGCCGCACCTGCAGATAGGCCGCCGTGTCCTCCTGCTGCATGAGTCGGGCGGCTTCCCATTCGAGGTCGGCGAAATCCATCGCGCGCGCCTGGCGCTTGTAGGCCTGGTAGCGATCGATGAGCGCATCGCCGAGCGTGAACAGCGCTGCGTTGACCGCGCGCACACGCGCTTCCTGGCGGCGCGCTTGCACCGTGGTCAGCGCTTCGCACAACGCGGTGTGCAAAGTCACCAGTGTTTGCGCAGCATCGTCGCCGATGGCCTTGATGAGCGCCTTGGTCGGCTTGCAGGCGCGCGCCTTGCCGGCCTGCGTGTGGAATGCGGCGAACAGCGCATCGAATGCCGGCGCACGGGCGGCTTCATTCGAAAGGTCGATCCCGCGGGCTGCCGTGACCGCGGATTCGATCATCACCGCACGCTTGCCCTCGGCTGCACCGCCCTGCCCCAGCCAGCCGGATACACGCAGCATGTCGGCCAACAGCGCAGCATCCTGCAACACCTCGATCAACGGATCCGTGGTGGCATCGTCGCCGAGCAGCGCATCGAGTGCATTCAGCGGATGCGCTCCGGCCTGCGCCTTGTACGCCCACCAATCGCTGCGTTGATGGAACATCGCGTCGAGCAAGCGGCCTGCTTGAAAGTCGCCGACCAGATCCGCCAACGCCTCATACGCGGCACGCAGATCGGCGTACCCCTCCGCCAGCAGCCCGCGCCAGAACGGCGCCCAGGCCTCCCGCCGCAACCGCCCCGCATCCTCACGCAGCGATGCACCCTGCTGCACGCCCGACGACAACGGCGCTCCGCGCAGCAATGATCCAAACCAGCCGTGGAACGTATCAATCGCCATGCGTTGCGGCGATTCCAGCACGCGTGCGTACAAACCGCGTGCCGTTTCGACCAACTGCGGTGCGTCGCGCTCATCCACCGTGCGCGCGATCAATTCGCGCACGACACCAGCATCGTCGGCACTGGCCAGCTGCGCGAGGATGTCCAGCAAGCGCTGCCGCATCTCTTCAGCCGCCTTGCGTGTGAAGGTAATGGCGAGGATGTCAGCCGGTGCCGCCCCCGCCAGCAGCAGGCGCAGCATGCGCGTGACCAGCAGCCACGTCTTCCCGCTACCCGCACAGGCTTCCACCACGACGGAGCGCAACGGGTCGCATGCGGCGCGCGAGAAGTCTTCCGGCGAAACGGCGGCGCCGTCACGTTCATAGGCGTGGTCGCTCATGACCGGCCCTCCGGTTCACGCGGCGCGCCGTCGGTCCAATACCCCTTGCGGCACAGGCCACGCGCCGCGCAATAGCGGCACGCCGATTCATCGCCAAACGCCGGCAGCGGCGCACCGGCGGCAAGCGCGGTCATATCCTTTTGCATCTGTTCGATCAGCCAGTCGACGATTTGCGTGAAGTCGGGCAGCACCACGTCGCGTTTATCACCGCGCGCTTCACCATCGAGCGACACCCAGGCGCCCGCATCGGCGCGCCTGTCCAGGACTCCGTAGAACGGGAGCTGGCAATCCTCGAACGGCGTCTTGGCACGCCGTGCCAGCACCATCTGTGATTGCGTCTTGTAGTCCAGCACCGCCACGCCGTGCTCGTCGTGCACGTCGATGCGATCGATGCGGCCGCGCAGGCGCAGTGGGCGTTCATTCGGTAGCGTGATCGAAGTGTCGGCATCAATTTCGCCAGCTTCAAAACGCCAGCCCTCGGCCTCACGGGCGGCCTGCCACGCCAGATACGACGGCATCACGCCCTGCCAGCGACGATAGAACCGCAGCGCATTGCCGTCCTCGGCCAGCAGCGGGCCGAACAGCGCGTCGGTAATCCCTTGCAGCAGCACCAGACGATCGGTCGGATCGTGCATCGGCACCTCCAGCAACTGCCGATGGAAACGATGCAGGATCGCGTGCAGGATCTCGCCGATGTCGCGCTTCTCCAGCTCGTCGGACACCTCTTCCAGCTCGCCCAGCCGCAGCATGCGGCCGACGAAGAACTGGTACGGGCAGCGGCGCAGACTGTTGTACGCGGCCGCGCTCAGCGTGGAAGGCACCAGCGCGGGTGCGGCAGGCGCGGGCATGTCGGTCGGTTGGCTCGTGGTCTGGAGGCTGGGCAGAACGACGGGCGTATCGATACGCACACCACCCACTGCCAGCCTCCGCTGCAGGCGTTCGAGCCAGCCGGACAGGCGATGCGGCTCTCCGCGGCCGCCGTGACGTTGCCAGGTGAGCACCACTTCGGGCTGATTGAGCAGCACCTCGGCCAGGTCGCGCGCCTGCTGGGCAAAGCGCTGCGCGCGATCGGGCAAGCCCAGCTCACGGCGCACGTCGTTGGAGAAGAACAGCCACTCCGGCTGCGCTGACGGCAGCTGTGCATCGTCGCAGCCAACCACCACGACACCATCGAAGCGCCGCATGCGCGCCCCGTTCAGCGGCAGGATGACCACGCGCCGATCCGCCGGCGGCGCCGGCTCACTGAAGACGGCGGACTCGAGCAACATCGACAGCAGCGCCCGCCATTCCGTGAGCGAGAAACGGGCACCGGCGTCGGCACTGCCATGCACGGATACGCGCAGGCGGTCGATCCAATCGAGCAGTTGTCGGCCGGCATCGTCGTTCTGCAAACCGGTGCGCATGTGCAGGCGATCGAGTGTGCCAGCCAGCAGCGTCACCCACGCGTCAAGCGTGGCGCTGCCGGCGCGGCGCCACAGTGCAGCCTCGTCGGCCAGAAGGCCAAGGCGGTCGGCCAGGCGGCTGACCTTCGGCTCGCCCTCGGCGGCGTCGGCGGGACGGTCCGCAACCAGCCGGCGCAATCGCCCCCACCCACCCGACACGTTGTGTCGGCGCACGCGGCGCTCCAGCTCGGCGACCCACGCGGGCGTGGCGGTGCCGGCATCGGTGTCGCGCAGACAAAACGGGCTCTTGATGAGATCCAGCAGCGCGCCGGTGTCGCCATCGCCCTGCACGACATCGACCCAGCGCATCAGTGCGGCAGCGGCGCGGGTGGTAGAGAGCTTCCAACCGGTCTCGTCGCGCACCGGCACGTTCACACGCGCGAGCAGCGCACGAACGCGCCGCGCGACGATGCGATCCTGCGCCACCAGCGCCAGCGAGCGGCGCCCTGCGTTCAGCCAGTCGACCAGCGTATGCGCGGCGAAGGCGGCTTCGTCCTCAAAGCGGGCAGCACCTGCAATACGCAGCACCGGCGCGGGAATCTGGGCGTCGGACGCATCGTCCGTGGTCTGCGCCGGCGTGGCGCATTCGGGCCACGCATGCAACAGCAGATCGCGAAAATCCGCGTGCGTGGAAGGCGCTGCGGATGCTCCGGCGTCCGGCGCATTCCAGTCGTAGCCGATGCTCAGGACCGGCACGCGTTCGGCAGCGCGCTGAAGGAAATCGAGATCAACGGCTTCGGGGTCCGTCGGGCTCATCCACACGATCGGCCCGCGCAGTTCGTCCAGCAGGCGCCGCATGGCACGCAACCGCATGGGGATCGGGTCGGCGGCACCGGAAAGCAAGCGCCAGAATGTCAGCACGATGCGGGACTCGGTCCCGAGAAAGCGCTCCGAGAGTTGCGCGTAGGTGTGCTCCAGCGCTTCGGCCAGCGCCGCCTCCAGTTCATCGGATCGGCCTTCGGTATCGCTGTGGGCGGCTTCCAGTGTCAGCCAGCGCTGCGACAGCTCGTCCGATACGGTCACCAGCACCTGCGCGACGCCCCACAGCGCGGCATCGTCCTGTGCGCCAAGCGCTTCGCGCAGCCAGCTCTGCGTCTTGATCGCCTGCTGTACCGCCAACAGCCGCGAGAGTGGCGTACGCGCCGACGGCAGGTCAGGTTCGGGTGGCAGATCCAGCAGCCAATGGCCCAGCGTCAAGATGCGCGGCAGCAGGCGCGGCGTGCCCGCGGCCTGCGCACTGGCATGCAGGGCACCGCGCACCCCGGGGATCTGCGCGGCCGTCGGCACGACAACCGTGGCTGCACCGGAAGAGAGCGCATGCGCATCCAAAAAACGCCATGCAGCGTCGGCGGCACGGGAAAGAAATGCTGGGCCAGGCGCGAAGGCAAGCGTCTGCATGCGGGGTGGTGTGTAGCGATGAACCGAAAGACGAGGAAGACGAAGATGCGCGGCTATCGGCGTGATAGCCACAATCAACGATTGAAAACGAGGGCGTCGGTACTATATCAGCAGCACCCGCGCCGACAGTGGTCCCAATGCACGCCGGTTCGCGTAATCGTGTAATGTATGGGTTCGGCGCACGTCGCCAGCTTTTACGAAATAACAGAGGTTCCCGCCATGAGCGAACAGATCAAGTATGTGAGCGACGCGTCCTTCGAGGCCGACGTGCTCAAGTCCGACAAACCCGTGCTGGTCGATTTCTGGGCCGAATGGTGCGGCCCCTGCAAGATGATCGCCCCGATCCTGGACGAAGTCTCCAAGGATTACAGCGACAAGGTGCAGATCGCCAAGATCAACGTCGATGAAAACCAGGGCGTGCCAGCCAAGTTCGGCATTCGCGGCATCCCGACGCTGATCCTGTTCAAGAACGGCGCTGTGGCCGCGCAGAAGGTGGGCGCGCTGTCCAAGTCGCAACTGACGGCATTCCTGGACAGCCACCTGTAAGCCGCAGTATCCGGCAGCGCACAGCACCTCGCGTTGCCCATCCACACGCTGGCGCACTTCCGCCTGGAAGCCCGCCAGCGTTGTGCTAAGATTGCAGCCAATCTGTTTCCCCGAGCGTTCGCTCGACCTTTTCCCCCTCCCCCCGTTTTTCGTTTCGCTGCCCGTTCGGGCCCTTCCCATTCTTTCGTCTATGCATCTGACAGAACTGAAATCCTTGCACGTGTCCCAATTGCTGGAAATGGCTGGGCAGCTGGAGATCGATAACGCGCAGCGCATGCGCAAGCAGGAATTGATGTTTGCCATTCTGAAAAAGAAGGCGAAACAAGGGGAAACGATTTTCGGCGACGGCACGCTTGAAGTGCTGCCCGACGGCTTCGGTTTTCTGCGCTCGCCGGAAACCTCGTATCTGGCCAGCACCGACGACATCTATATCAGCCCGTCGCAGATTCGCCGCTTCAATCTGCACACCGGTGACACGATTGAAGGCGAAGTCCGCACGCCCAAGGATGGCGAGCGCTACTTCGCGCTGGTGAAGGTCGACAAGGTCAACGCGCAGCCTCCTGAGGCGGTCAAGAACCGCATCATGTTCGAGAACCTGACGCCGCTGCACCCGAACAAGCCGCTCACGCTCGAACGCGACATCAAAGCCGAAGAGAACATCACCGGCCGCATCATCGACATGATCGCCCCGATCGGCCGCGGCCAGCGCGCGCTGCTGGTGGCATCGCCCAAATCGGGTAAGACCGTGATGCTGCAGCACATTGCGCACGCCATCGCGACCAACCACCCCGAAGCCGAACTGTTCGTGCTGCTGATCGACGAGCGCCCGGAAGAAGTGACCGAAATGCAGCGCACCGTGCGCGGCGAAGTGGTGGCTTCCACGTTCGATGAACCGGCCGTGCGTCACGTGCAGGTGGCCGAGATGGTCATCGAAAAGGCCAAGCGCCTGGTCGAACTGAAGAAAGACGTGGTGATCGTGCTGGATTCGATCACGCGTCTGGCCCGCGCGTACAACACCGTGGTGCCGACCTCGGGCAAGGTGCTGACCGGCGGCGTGGACGCCAACGCGCTGCAACGCCCGAAGCGTTTCTTCGGTGCGGCACGTAACCTGGAAGAAGGCGGCTCGCTCACCATCATCGGCACGGCGCTGATCGAAACCGGCAGCCGCATGGACGACGTGATCTACGAAGAGTTCAAGGGCACCGGCAACATGGAAGTGCACCTGGAGCGCCGCCTGGCCGAGAAGCGCGTCTACCCCGCGATCAACCTGAACAAGTCGGGCACGCGCCGCGAAGAACTGCTGATCAAGCCGGACATCCTGCAGAAGGTGTGGATCCTGCGCAAGTTCATCCACGACATGGACGAGGTCGAGGCAATGGAATTCCTGCTCGACAAGCTGAAGTCGACCAAAAACAACGCCGAGTTCTTCGACATGATGAAACGCGGCGGCTAAGCCTCCTGCTCGCATTACCAAAAGCGCACCCTCCGTGGTGCGCTTTTTTATTGCCGTGTCACTCACATGCCGGTTGTACCGCGTCTGCTGAGCAGCCTCGTGAAACTCGCTAGTTCATTTGCATTACACGTCTGACGGGCAAGCGTTTGCGTTCCTCCTCCGTAAACGTCATCGCAAAACGCAAACCCGGCAACCATACTGCAAGCCTGCCCTGGCTGAGCCGCCTCGGGCAGGAAGGAACCACGAAAAAATCGAACGGGGGAACCATGCGCGACGAGTCGCTGGATTGTACGGGTGCGTGCCGAACCGTTGTCGTGGCATCACGTACAGGAATGGGGGAAATCGACGAGACGATTCTGGGCGCCGACTGGAACGTGCGCCGCGTCACGTCGATGCGTGAACTGGGCTGCGCGATCCGTGACGGCGTGCCCAAGGCGGGCCTGATCGATTTCAGCAGCGCGTTTTCGGCCGCCGAACTGGACTTGCTCGAGCGCTGCATGCAGGTGCCACACGTGGGCTGGGTGGCCGCACTGCCGCCGGCCATGCTGAGCCATGAACGCGTGCGCCAACTCGTGCGCGATTACTGCGTCGACTACGTGCAGATGCCGCTGCGCACCGAAGAGGCTGCGTATTCGCTGCGCCATGCGTGGGGCATGGCGACACTTGCACAGGAAACCACACCGACCCCCAAAGCCAACCACGCACGCATGCTGGGCGAGTGCCCCGCCATGCACAACCTGTTCCGCGCCATTCGCAAGGTCGCGCAAAACAGCGCCCCGGCATTCATCGCAGGTGAATCCGGCACCGGCAAGGAGTTGACCGCGCAGGCGATTCACGAGGCTTCGGCGCGTGCAAGCGGGCCGTTTATCGCCATCAATTGCGGGGCGATTCCGCCGCACTTGATCCAATCCGAGCTGTTCGGCTACGAGAAAGGCGCCTTCACCGGCGCGCATCAGCGTCACATCGGCTGGGTTGAACATGCCAACGGCGGCACGCTCTTCCTCGATGAAATCGGCGACCTGCCGCTGGAGAGCCAGGTCAGCCTGCTGCGCTTCCTGCAGCAGGGCACGATTACGCGGCTGGGCGGGCATCAGGCGATTCCGCTCGACATCCGCATCATTTCGGCAACGCACGTGGACTTGGAAGCGGCCCAGCACCACGGCGGTTTCCGCACCGACCTCTTCCACCGGCTGTGCGTGCTCACGCTCTCGGTGCCACCGCTGCGCGAGCGCGGCAGCGACATCGTGCTGCTGGCCGAACACATTCTCGCCCAGCACGCCAGCGAGGCCTCGCACCGCATCCGCGGCTTCACGCCCTGCGCGCTGCACGCGATGATGCACTACCCCTGGCCGGGCAACGTGCGCGAACTCATCAACCGCGTGCGCCGCGCGCTGGTGATGACGGATAACCGCAAGATCTCCGCCGCTGACCTGCACCTGGAAGGCTACGCATCCGTGTCAGGCCAGACCTTGGAAGAAGCGCGCGAAGGGGCCGAATCAGATGCCATCCGCACGGCCATCGCGCGCAACGGCTTTCACATGGGCATGACGGCGCGCGAGTTGGCCGTATCCCGCGTGACGCTGTACCGGCTGATGCAGAAGCACGGCATCCGGGCAGAGCACCCGTTGCATCCGGCTTGACCCGACCGGTTTGATTGCCTTCTACGGGGCGTGGCCAGGGGCCGCGCCCCGATTGCTTTAGGACGTCGATTGCGATGCGCAACTTGATGCCCCCCGTCACCCTCGCCCCAAGTGCCTCATCCGACACCGGAAAACCAGTCAGTTCGGAGACGCCTGCAAAAAAAAAAGAGTGCCCGCCGGGGGACGGAGCACAAAACCGTTGAGCGCGCCGCAGCGCCGGCCGGAGCTTGGCACGTTGCGGTAGCGCCACATTCGTGGGACCACATCGTCGCGGGCCACCCATCCAGCCCGCCAAAGTGCATAGCAGGCCCCAGGGATCGGACTCGCCGACAGACACACCCCACTTCCGGGGGGATTGCGCCCGCCCGTTTGCCGTTGGATTGTTAAGCCACGCATGCGACGTACTCAGTTCGCCGTCCGAAAGCACGGACACGATAGAACCGGTGGATGGATCGAATGCGCGGGTGGGAAGCAGACCGAAGGTGAGTCGCGCCGGCAACGTATCGGCGAGAACGCTTCGAAGAGCGGCAAGCAGCGCGATTGCGCGTTGCACGAAGATGCCGCTGTCTACTGCGAGTGCTGGCCCCATGACGACCATGGCCGCACGATTCGCGACCACTCCGGTCCCCTCGACCGTCCACCCGAACGGCAAACGTCGAGCACAGCGCTGCGCGATGATCGGCATGGCTCGCTCCTCCCCGAAGAGGACAGAGCGACAACCATGCCATGATGGGTAATGCCTTGTTTTTACGGGATATTCTGCACGCGGAAGACGGATTGCCCGCTGCGGCGCGCGATTTTTGTGTCAAGGCTGAAACGGCCCTTGCCGCAAAAATGTTGCCACAGCCCCCTCCGCTTCCTCGAATAAGTGAATTGCGCGCCCTGGCAAAACGCCGACTGATGAGCCAGGACGCGGCAACGAGAGTCCCGACGCATGACCGTGGCGGCTGTCATTTTTGACGTCGGCCACTAAAATGATTCGGAACGGGGGTCTGCTCCGGCCTGCTTCCTGCCGGGGCGACAAGGATGTTCGCAAGATCGGTAACAGGTCGAGAACAACGATGAACACTGTTTTGATCGAAGCCCATCCGTTGGTGCGTACGGGCATTGCGCATCTGCTGCGGACGCTCAAAGGCGTCACCGGCGTCACAGTCGTCGAGCCAGACGAAGGGATGTTCGACGCCATCGAGACCAATGCCGACGCCGGTCTTCTGGTGATCGGCCTGCCGCTGCCACACCTCGACGAGTTGTCGGCCATCGGCGAGATCATGCATCGGCCGCACGCGCGCCACGTGGTTGTGCTGGCCGAATCCGAGTCCCCCGACATCATCCGCACGCTCATGCAGATGGGCCTATCGGGCTATACGCTCAAGCATTCGCCGGGCGAGGTCATCGCGGCTTCGCTGGAGCTGGTGCTGGTGGGCGGGCAGTACATCCCCGCCAGCGCCCTGCTGCCGGAATCGCGTTTGGACGGTACTCCCAACCCGGCACTGGCCGGCGATCCGCAGACCGATCCCAAGCTGCTCGGCATCACGCCGCGCCAGTACGAGATCCTGGTGTTGCTCTCGCGCGGGCATCCGGTCAAGACCATCAGCCGCATGCTGAACATCTCCGAGGCGACAGCCAAGGCGCATATCAGCACGCTGTATCGCCGCCTGAAAGTCCGCAGCCGGACCGAGGCCGTGTACGTCGCCAACCAGCGCGGCGCGCGGCTGCTGTCGGTGGCCTGATCCGCCTGGAACGAAGGCACGCGCCGATATACTGGACGCATGCTTTCGTCTGTCTTCCGCTGGTTCTCCGGCCGCGCACGATCGCGGCGCCTTGCCCGCTACGCCATCTCCGACACGCTGTGGTCGCGCACACGCATCGGCTTGCCGTTCCTGCAGGATTGGTCGGACGCTGATCTTGCCCGCCTGCGCGAAACGGCCACGCTCTTCATCGCCGAAAAGGAATTCACCACCGCCCACGACCTGCCGCTCACCGACGAGATGGTGATCAGCATTGCCGTGCAGGCCAGCGTGCCGATTCTTGAGCTGGGCATGGCGTGGTACGGCGGATGGCATGGCGTGGTCATCTATCCCGGCGAGTTCGTCATCCGCAAGGAAGTCATGGACGAAGACGGTGTCGTGCACGATGTGCGAGAAGAAGCCGCCGGCGAAGCATGGGAGCACGGTCCGGTCATCCTCTCGTGGCAGGACATCGAACTCGGCAGCGCATTGGCCGAGCCCGGCGCGCAGCCGTACAACGTGGTCATACATGAGTTCGCGCACAAGCTCGACATGCTCAATGGCGAATCGGATGGCATCCCGGCGTTTTCGTCGCGGCTGCATGCCGACATTGACCGCGAGCAGTGGGCTGACGATCTCTACGCCGAATACGACGCCTTTGCCGGGCTCTGCGAACAGATTCCGGAGCGCCGATGGGATACCGACCCGATCCTGGCATTGCTCGATCCCTATGGTGCCCAACATCCGGCCGAGTTCTTCGCAGTCGCCTCGGAAGTGTTTTTTGTCGAACCTGTTGCGCTGCTGGGAACGCTGCCTTCGCTGTACGCACTCTTGCAGGCCTTCTATCGGCAAGACCCGGCACGGCGCGTGCTGCACGCGGAGCAACGCCAGGAAGGATTCTTGCCATGACGATTCGCCAAGCACTCCATGCAACGCTGCTCGGCTGCAGCCTCGCCACAGGCACGGTGTGGGCCCAAATGGCGGCTCCTGTGGTGATCAGCGTGACAGCGCAATTCGATGGTCAATCCGAAACCAAACGCGTCACGCTACCGATGGAAACCTCCGGCACGGGCCAGCATGTTGCGCTGCTCGAACGCACCCAAACATACGATGTGGGCGGTTCGATGCCGCGTGCGCAATGGGAAGCGCGCTTCGCTGCCGGCCTGCCCGACGATACGGCCCCGCTCGGCTGCGATGCCACTACCTGCCAGTTCATGCGCCATCGCTGGGCCAAGACCGGCGTGGACGTGACCTTGCGCCCGATGGTCGTTTCTGGCGAATTCCAGACGCTTTCCATCGGCGTGACATTGCATCGCTTCCAGCCCTCACCTGACGCCGACGCGCCCGCCCGCGTCGACACATGGACGCGCAATCTCGATACCTCGTTGCGCGTGGGCGACAATCGGGTCATCGATCTGGACGGCCACGGCGTGCTGACGATCGAGCGCCTCGGCGCACCATGATCAAAGAAGAGATTTATACGACACTTTTTAATGCACTGGCACGACGCAATTTGGGACAAGCGCGTTGCCCAAGCCTTTGTTTCTCTGGCATAATCTGCGTTTCTCCACCCGGCAAGTGATTCGACGGCTGGTCGCACGGTGCTCCCACCATGTGGCACCTGAAGCGCGCCGCGAATTGGCTACCTCAACCCCAGGGCCCATCATGAAAGAAGGCATTCACCCGAATTACCGCGAAGTCGTGTTCCAGGACATGTCCAGCGACTTCAAGTTCATCACCCGCTCGACCATCCAGACCAAGGAAATGATCACGCTGGACGGCAAGGAATACCCGCTGGCCAAGATCGAAGTCTCGTCCGAATCGCACCCGTTCTACACGGGCCAGCAAAAGGTGCTGGACACGGCCGGTCGCGTCGAGAAGTTCCGCAACAAGTTCGGCAGCAAGATCGGCAAGGCTGCCAAGTAATACCGGCGCCGGAGACGGCTCAGCGCATGACCCGCTCAGTGCAGACCGTCCCACTGGTCAGAAAAAGGCAGCTCCGGCTGCCTTTTTTATTTGCCGGCAAATCGGCGGGCTGATACGCCTCAGCCTTCGTTCCTACGATCTGCACGTCGCTGTGCAACCCCGGCCGGGCTCGCTCGGTCTGACACTCGATGAACACCACCCGCGTCTCGCGAATCCGCCTGACTGCCGCCGCCACCCGCGAGTTGCCGCGCTGGCTGCTGCTCGCTATCTGCGTGATCTACGGCCTGTCGGGCTTGTTCTCCCGCGACCCGTGGAAGAACGAAGACGCCGCCGGCTTCGGCGCGATGTGGACGCTGGCCACTGGCAATGCACAAGACTGGCTGATGCCCAACATCGTCGGGCGCCCGGTCGTGCAATCGGGGCCGCTGGTGTTCTGGATCGGCGGAGCGTTCATCCGCGTGTTCGGCCAATGGCTGGGCCCGGCAGATGCGTCACGCCTGGCAACCGCGCTCTTCTTTTTCGTCACCTGCGCATGCATCTGGTACGGCGCCTACCTGCTCGGCCGCCGCGCTGAAGTCCAACCGTTTGAATTCGTTTTCGGCGGACAGCCGAACACGCGCGATTACGGCCGTACGCTAGCCGACGGCGCGCTGCTCATTTTCCTGGCTTGCGTGGGCCTGGCACAGCGCGGCCATGAAACGACGCCGCTGGTCGGTGCACTGTGCTTTGTGGCTGTGGCGGTGTATGGCTTGATTCGCGCGCTGGACAAGCCCGTGTACGGCAGCCTCATCTACGGCATCGGCATCGGTTGTCTGGCGCTGGCGGGCGGCCCGATTTTGCCGTTGACGATCATGGTGGCCGTGCTGATCACCGCGCATGCCACACGCGTGCTGCCACTGCGTCCGCTGCTGACGGTGTCGCTGCCTGTGTCGCTCGCGCTCGGGTGCGCATGGCCCGCCGCGGCCTACTTGATAGCCAACAATCCCGCCGACGCCGTCGCTTACGTCCGCGACTGGGCGCGCTTCGATCGCCACCAGTACGCTGGCCCGACCGGCCATTCGCTCGGATTTGTCGCACGCAACCTGCCGCTGTTCGCGTGGCCGGTATGGCCACTGGCCGCATGGGCATGGAAGAGCTGGGGCGGCATGCGCACGGCCCCGCATATCTCGCTGCCGCTGGCGGTGCTGGTGCCTCAGCTGGTACTGCTGCTGATGCAGCCCCGCCCCAGCGACGATGCGTTCCTGCTGCTGATCCCGCCAATGGCCATGATGGCCACGTTCGCCCTGCCCACGCTCAAGCGCGGCGCAATCAGCGCAATCGACTGGTTTGCGCTGCTGGCGTTCACGATCCTGGGCGGCACGGTGTGGCTGCTCTGGATCGCCAAGATGACGGGCTTCCCTCCGCAGCTGGCGCGCAACGTGTACCGCATCGTGCCGGGCTACCGCCCCGAATTCAGCTGGACCGCCCTGGCCTGCGCGCTACTGGTGACAGCGGCGTGGGTGCTCATTGTTGTCTGGCGCACGTCGCGCGCACCGAAGGCCATCTGGCGCGCGGTGGTGATCTCTGCCGCCGGCACCACGCTGATGTGGGTGCTGATGATGACGCTGTGGCTGCCGACCATCAATTACGCCAAGACCTATCGCGACGTCGCGCAATCGGCCGCACTAGCGTTGCCGCGCACCTATACATGCGTGCAGCCGATTCGCATGGGCGACGCGCAGCTCGCCTCGTTCGCGTACTTCGGTCACATCCGCTTTGGCGGTGCCGAAGACAGTTGCGACATCCTGCTGCGCCACGACCCGTACGACTACGGCGCGCCGTCGAGCATCTCCAACTACGAGTGGAACCTCATCTGGGAAGGCCGCCGCCCCGCCGACCGCGACGAGCACTTCCGCATGTACCGCCTGACCGAAGCGGCAGCCGCCACGCATCCGCCGCCCACGCCGTCAACCACGCGTCGGCACAAGCTGCGTCAGTAACGTCTTCGGGCGCATCCCCCATGTTTCTTGCCGACGTCCGCCGCATTGCCGCACTGGCTTGGCCGGTACTGATCGGCCAGTTGGCCGTGATCGCCTTCGGCGTGCTCGATACCGCGATGGCCGGCCGCGCCTCCGCCGCAGACCTGGCTGCAATCGGCCTGGGCGGGTCGATTTATGTGACGGTGTACATCAGCCTGATGGGCGTGCTGCAGGCGCTCTCCCCCATCGCGGGCCAACTCTATGGCGCGCAGAAGTACGACGAAATCGGCGAGGAAGTGCGTCAGGCCATCTGGCTCGGACTCGCGCTGGCCGCCATCGGCATGCTGCTCCTCTGGTTTCCCGCCCCGCTGCTGCGGTTGGCGGACGCGACCCCCGAGCTCACCGACAAGGCCACCGCCTACCTCCGTTACGAAGCCCTCGCGCTGCCTGCGGCGCTCGGCTTTCGGATCTACTCGGCGCTGAACAACGCGCTCTCACGCCCGGTGATGGTGACGGTGCTGCAGCTTGCCGGCCTCCTCATCAAGTTCCCGCTGAATGCACTATTCCTTTACGGCGGCATGGGCGTCCCTGCGATGGGCGGCGCGGGGTGCGCACTCGCCTCGATGATCATCAGCTGGCTCTGGTTCATTGCAGGCGCCGCCATCCTGATGCGCAATCCGGCCTACAAGCCGTTCGCGATCTTCACGCACTACTCGGCGCCCAACCGCGCGCGGCTATGGGCACTGGTTCGGCTGGGCGTGCCGATGGGTTTCACTTACCTCATCGAGATTACGTCGTTCACATTGATGGCGATCTTCATCGCGCGCCTGGGCACGGTCGTGCTCGCCGGTCACCAGATTGCCGCCAACCTTGGCGCGGTGGCTTATATGGTGCCGCTGTCGCTTTCCATCGCCACCTCGACGCTGGCCGCGCAGTCGATCGGCGCACGTGATCGCGTGGCGGCGCGGCGCATCTCGCTGAATGGCATCAAGCTGGCGGTGATCTGCGCGGCGCTCGTAGGCACGGCGGTTCTCTTGTTGCGCCACGAACTCGTCGGCTTGTACACACGCGATGCCGCCGTCCTGGCGATTGCCGTGCCGCTGCTGCCTTTCATCGCGTTCTATCAAATGTTCGATGCATTGCAGGTGATGGCCGCGTTTATCCTGCGCGCTTACAAGATCGCGTTGATCCCGACGGTGATCTATGCGCTCTCGCTATGGGGCGTCGGCCTGGGTGGCGGCTATGTGCTCGGCTTCGGGCTTCTGGGGGACATGGCTATCGCACTGCGTGGCGCAGCCGGCTTCTGGGCCGCCAATGGTCTGAGCTTGATGGTGGCTGGCGCCCTGCTCGTGGGATATTTCAACCGCGTCAGCCGTCCTGCTAATTAAAGCCGCCCGTTAAACGACACGCTGCCCCATTTTTAAAGCATGGGGCAATCGCTGCAATTGAATTGGAAGTGCAAAAGAAAAAACCCGCTGCAAGCAGCGGGTTTTGATTTGGCGGAGCGGACGGGACTCGAACCCGCGACCCCCGGCGTGACAGGCCGGTATTCTAACCGACTGAACTACCGCTCCTTGTCGGTTGCAAAACCAGCTAGAGACTGGCTTTGCGATTGAGCTTCTGGTTAAGCTCTTGTTATGGCGTCCCCTAGGGGATTCGAACCCCTGTACTCACCGTGAAAGGGTGATGTCCTAGGCCTCTAGACGAAGGGGACAGAAACTGTTTTGCAACGCTTTCTGTCTTACGCTGCGAAGTCCGCTACTATAACGAACTTTTTAGCGTTTTGGAAGCTTCTTTTCAAATTTATTTTTGAATCGAATCTTCCGGCATTTTGGTGGAGCTAAGCGGGATCGAACCGCTGACCTCTTGCATGCCATGCAAGCGCTCTCCCAGCTGAGCTATAGCCCCAATCACTAACTGCACTTTACTGCTTGCTTCTTACTGCGTTTCGCTTCGTGTTGCAGCGAAAACAAGAGTATAGGGGAAGTGTTCAGCGCTTGGCAATACCCTTTCGCAAATTTTTTTGCGATGCTCCCATCACGCTGCCAAACGGCGCAGGACGACGTCGCGACCGAACAGTTCCAGCACCGCATCGATCGACGGCGTCTGCAATTGTCCAGCCACCAGCAGGCGCACCGGCATCGCCAGCTTGGGCATCTTCCAACCCTGTGCGGCCAGCACTTCCTTGAAGGCAGCGCTGATGGCCTCGCGCTTCCACTCGGGCAAGGTGCCGAGCTTCTCGGCCAGGGCGGCAATACCGGGGCGCACGTCATCAGTGAGGTGCTGGGCGGCAAGTTCGGGCTCGATGGTCAGATCGGTGCGATAGAACAGCAGCGCGGTCTGGGCGACTTCACGCAGCGTGTTGGCACGATCCTTCACCAGCGCAATCACATCCGCCAGCACGGGGCCGCCGTCAACCTTGCCGCCGAGCTCCTCGATGAAAGGCTTCACCAGACCGGCCAGGCGCGTGTTGTCGGCTTGCTTGATGTAGTGGTTGTTCAGCCAAGCGAGCTTCTCGGGGTTGTATTGCGCGGGCGATTTGCCCAGGTGCTCGAGGTCGAACCATTCGATGAACTGCTCGCGCGAGAAGATTTCGGCGTCGCCGTGCGCCCAGCCCAGGCGGGCGAGGTAATTCACGATGGCTTCAGGCAGGTAGCCGGCGTCACGGTAACCGGTGACGCTCATCGCGCCATGGCGCTTGCTCATCTTCTCACCCTGCTCGTTGAGCACGGTCGGCAGGTGCGCGTAGACCGGCGGCGTGCCGCCCAGCGCGCGCAGGATGTTGATCTGGCGCGGGGTGTTGTTGACGTGGTCATCGCCGCGGATCACGTGGGTGATCCGCATGTCCATGTCGTCAACGACTACGCAGAAGTTGTACGTGGGCGTGCCGTCGGGGCGGGCGATGACGAGGTCGTCCAGCTCGTCGTTGGAGATCTCGATGCGGCCCTTGACGGCGTCATCCCATACCACGCTGCCGCCAATCGGGTTCTTGAAGCGCATCACAGGCTTCACGCCCTCGGGCGGGGTCGGCAGAATCTTGCCGGGCTCGGGGCGCCACGTACCGTCGTAGCGAGGCTTTTCGCCACGCTCGCGTTGCGCTTCGCGCAGGGCGTCGAGTTCTTCCGTACTCATGTAGCAGGGGTAGACCAACTCCTGCTGGACCATCTGGGCGATGACCTCGCGGTAACGGTCCATGCGCTGCATCTGATAGAACGGGCCCTCGTCGATGTCCATGTCCAGCCAATCCATCGCCTCCAGGATCACGTCGACCGCCTCCTGGCTGGAGCGCTCCACGTCGGTGTCTTCGATGCGCAGGACGAAGTCGCCCTTCATCTTGCGGGCGAAAGCCCACGGATAGAGAGCCGAGCGGATGTTGCCGAGGTGAATGAAACCGGTGGGGCTGGGAGCGAAACGAGTACGGACGCGCTGTGTCATAGGAATGGCTTGAACGAACAAGGCCGCGTGGCGGGACCCAAGGTGGGTTCCTGATGCGGCCTCTATCAAAACCGAAATTATAGCAACCGTGCCACGCACGTCCGGTCGACCCATTGCCGAACTTTGGCACAATGGCGGCCGGCCGCAGCGCGCCAGCAACTCATTGCCGGTGACTGCGCGGCATCTCACACTGCCCCGACCTCCTCATGCAACGCCGCCTCTTCCTGGGTGCCACCGGCGCCTCTTTGCTCTCCGCCTGCACCGTGACGGGTTTTTCGTCCGGCAAGACTGAAACGCCGGTCACACCGACGACAGCCGTCCTGCCGCCCACGGCCCAACCGGCCACGCAACCTGTGCGCATCGGATTGGCGCTCGGCGGCGGCGCTGCGCGCGGCTTCGCGCACATCGGCGTGATCAAGATGCTGGAGGCGCAGGGTATCCAGATCGACTTCATCACCGGCACGAGCGCCGGCAGCGTGGTGGCGGCCATCTATGCATCGGGCATGTCGGGCTGGAGATGAACCGCCTGGCACTCAAGATGGACGAAGCCATGATTGCCGACTGGGCATTGCCGTTCGGCACCCGCTTCGGCGGCTGGCTCAAGGGCGAGGCGCTGGAGAAGTACATCAACCGCCTGGTGAAGCAGCGGACGATCGAGCAGATGCGCACTCCGCTGGGCATCGTCGCGACGGATCTTGCCAGCGGCAAGCCGATTTTGTTCCGGCGCGGCAATACGGGCCAGGCGGTACGCGCGTCGTGCAGCATCCCCGGCGTGTTCCAGCCCGTCACGATCAGCGGCCGGCAATATGTGGATGGCGGCCTGGTGGCGCCGGTGCCCGTGACCTACGTCAAGCAGATGGGCGCGACGTTCGTGATTGCGGTGAACATCTCGGCGGACCCGGCCAACCAGGCGGTGTCGGGCCAGGCCAGCATGCTGCTGCAGACCACGGCCATCATGGGCCAGAGCATCAACAAGACCGAACTGGCCCAGGCGGATGTGGTGATCACGCCGTCGCTGCCGTTCGTGAAGGGCAGCGACTTTACCGCTCGCAACGAGGCGATCCTCGCCGGCGAACAAGCCGCCCAGGCTGCGATGCCGCTCCTGCGAGAAAAACTGCATCTGACGCAAACCATCGTGGGCGCCCCGTTGCCCACGCGCTGACGCCTTGTCAGCGGGCAACAAAAAAGACCGCCTTGGCGGTCTTTTTATTTGGCGATGCGTAGTGAATCAGCCACCGTACATGGCCAGCGGCTTGCCGGCGGCGTTCGGATCGACGCGCTTGAGCTGCTCGACGAAGTTGTCGGCGCCGTCCTTGATCGCGGCACCGGAATTGCCTTCGATGCGGCGTGCGCCGTTGTAACGCGTCACCCAGTACGAGGCAGTCATGTCATCCACGCGGATCTTGCTGCCAGTGGACGGCGCATGCACGAACTTGTTGTCGCCGATGTAGATGCCAACGTGCGAGAAGGTGTGACGCATGGTGTTGAAGAACACCAAGTCGCCGGGGCGCAGTTCGGCCGTCTCGACGCTGGTGCCGACGCGGCTCATTTCGACAGCGCGACGCGGCAGCAGGAAACCAAAGGTGTCGTTGAAGACGTAGCGGACAAAGCCACTGCAATCGAGGCCCGATTCCGGCGTGTTGCCGCCAAAACGGTAGCGCAGGCCAATCATGCCCAGCGCGTTCATGACCACGTCGCTGGTCTTGCTCATCACGTTGGAGATGAGGCCGGGCTTGGCTTCCGGCTTGACGTCGGCGCGAACTTCCGTGTCTTTGAAGACCGTATCAGCCTGTACTGCATTCGACACGATCACGCCGCAGCCGATCACAACCCCTACCGCCAGGCGCGCCATGGAATGAAGTACGAAATGCTGCATTGGTTCTCCCTCGGAAACTCACAATGATCCGGCGAACATATGCCGGCGCAAATGAGACCAGTCCGAATCCTGTTAAAACAATCTCGCAGGATGATAAAAGTGACACATTGACTTGTCAAAGGTCGTTACAAATTCGCTTGAATTCATATGCGAATCAGTCACTTAGACATGACTTTAGATGCGCATTCTTACGACGGGAGCGCGCCCGGATCGCACCGAATTGGGGCAAAAGCGGCAAATCTTACGGGTTATCCCGCGCGGGGATCAGTGATGCGGCCGCCATCAGCTTGCAGGTATAGGGGTGCGAAGGTGACGCCAACACCGCCTCCGTCTCGCCCTCTTCCACCACTTTTCCATCCTTCATCACCACCACGCGATGCGACATAGCGCGAATGACCGCAAGGTCGTGGCTGATGAAGAGATACGACAAGTTGTACTTTTTCTGAAGGGCAGCCAGCAGAGAAAGCACCTGCTGCTGAATCGACACGTCGAGTGCCGAAGTCGGCTCATCGAGCACCAGCACCTGGGGCTTGAGGATCAACACGCGGGCGATGGCCACGCGCTGGCGCTGGCCGCCCGAGAATTCATGCGGATAACGCCCTAGCGCCGTGCGGTCCAGGCCGACTTCGCGCAGCGCCTCGATCACGCGATGGCGGCGCTCGGTAGCGTTGATGTGCGGCTGGTGCAGCGCCAGCCCTTCGCCGACGATCTCTTCGATCGTCATGCGCGGCGACAGCGAGCCGTATGGGTCCTGAAACACCACCTGCATGCGTGCACGCACGGCACGACGCTCATCGCGCGAGATGTGCAGCAGCGAATTGCCGAGAAAACGCAAATCGCCGCCCTTTGGCGCCTGAAGACCCAGCAGCGTCTGGGCGAGCGTGGTCTTGCCCGAGCCAGATTCGCCCACGATGCCGAGTGTTTCGCCTTCGCGCAGTTGCAGCGATACGGCATCGACCGCGGTGAACGGATCGGTGCGGAACCACCCGGCAAACCCCGGGCGATGGCGTTCGTAGGTGACGGTGAGCTTGTCGGCTTCGAGCAGCACGGGGGCGAGCGGCACCAACGGCAGCACGTCGCGCTGCGGGCGGCTTTCCAGCAGGCGCACGGTATACGGGTGCTGAGGCGCGGCAAACACGGTGGCGGTGTCGCCAGTTTCAACCAGCACGCCCCGCTCCATCACGCCAACGCGTTCGGCAAAGGCTCGCACCATGTTCAGGTCGTGCGTGATGAGCATGATGGCCATGCCGAACTCGGCCTGCAGCTCGCGCAGCAACTGCAGGATCTGCATGCGCACGGTCACATCCAGCGCGGTGGTCGGCTCGTCGGCCAGCAGCAACTTGGGCGAGCACGCGAGCGCCATGGCAATCATGGCGCGCTGGCGCTGACCGCCCGAGAGCTGGTGCGGAAACGCATCGAAACGGCGCGGCGCTTCGGCAATGCCGGTGCGCTCCAGCAGCGCAATCGCGCGAGCCTTGGCGGCGCGTTTGTCCAAGCCCTCGTGCAGCTCCAGCGTCTCAACGATCTGGTTGCCGATGGTGTACAGCGGGTTGAGCGCCGTCATCGGTTCCTGGAACACCATCGCGACATCGGCGCCGCGCAGGCCGCGCATCTCGCGCTCGCTGGTGGCCAGCAGATCGCGCCCTTCCAGCAGGATGCGACCGCTGTAATGCGCGTCGGCCAGCAGGCGCATGATCGACAGCGCCGTGACGGATTTGCCCGAGCCCGACTCCCCCACCAGGGCGAAGCGCTCGCCGGCGTGCAGTTCGAACGAGACATGCTTGACGGCTTCCGTCGCCTCGCCGTGCTCGGATTCAAAATGCACGCACAGATCGTCCAGCCGCAGCAGCGGCCCGTCGTACTTGGGCGCGGAGGCGCGCAGGTCAACGCGGGTCATTTCACCCCCGCCGGTTTCTGGCGCGTGCGCAGGTGCGCGAACGACAGGCGTGTATCAAAGGCATCGCGCAGCGCGTCGCCCATGAAAGTCAGCAGCACGAGGGTCAGCACGAGCGCAACGAACGTCGACAGTGAGATCCACCAGGCATCCAGGTTGGCCTTGCCCTGGGCAAGCAGCTCACCCAGGCTGGGCGTCGATGGCGGCACGCCCAGGCCGAGAAAGTCCAGGCTCGTGAGCGCAAGGATGGCCGCGCTCATGCGGAATGGCAGGAACGTAATGACCGGCGTCAGGCTGTTGGGCATGATGTGGCGCCACATGATCTGCCAGCTCGACAGGCCCATCGCCCGCGCGGCCTTCACGTAATCGAGCGAACGGTTGCGGTAGAACTCAGCGCGCACATAGTCCGACAGGCTCATCCAGCCGAACAGCGACAGCAGGATGATCAGCAAGCCGAGGCTAGGCGTGAAGATCGACGCGAAGATGATCAGCAGGTAGAGCTCGGGCATCGAACTCCAGATCTCGATCAGCCGCTGCGAGACCATGTCGAAACGCCCGCCGAAGAAGCCCATCAGCGCGCCGGTGAGCGTGCCGACCAGCACGCCGATCAGCGTCAGCGCAAGCCCGAACAGCACCGACACCCGGAAGCCATAGAGCAGCCGCGCGAACACATCGCGCCCGCGGTCATCGGTGCCGAGCCAGTTCTCGGCCGAGGGCGGCGCCGGGTTGGGCTCTTTCGAGAAATAGTTCAGCGTCTCGTACGAATACGGATTGGGCGGGTAGATCGCGAAGCTGCCCGGCTCCTTGAACTTGTCGCGGATGTACGGATCGAGGTAATCCGTGGGCGTGGGGAAGTCGCCGCCGAAAGCGGTCTCGGGGTACGCCTTCACGATCGGGAAGTACCAGGTGCCGTGGTACCTGACCACCAACGGCCGGTCGTTCGAGATGCACTCCGCGCCCAAGCTGAGCACGAACAGCGCGACGAACAGGATCAGGCTCCAGTAACCCAACCGGTGCTGCTTGAAACGTCGCCACGCGCGCTTGAGCGGTGACGGTGAGTGACGCACCGCATGCGGCGCAGCCACGTTGGACGGATGATGAGACGCACGTGAATACTGGGTCATGGTTGACGGCCCGCCTATCGCCCGACCGAGCCGAAATGAATGCGCGGATCGACCAGCACGTAGCACACGTCGGAAATCAACCGCGCGGCCAGGCCGATCAGCGTGAACAGGTACAGCGTGCCGAGCACGACCGGGTAGTCACGCCGCATCACCGCTTCGTATGAGAGCAGGCCCATGCCGTCGAGCGAGAACAACTGCTCGATCAGCAGCGACCCCGTAAAGAACGCACCGATGAACGCGGTCGGGAAACCCGTCACCAGCGGCAACAGCGCGTTACGGAAGATGTGCTTCCACAGCACGCGCCGCTCCGACAGGCCCTTGCTGCGCGCCGTCAGCACGTACTGCTTGCGGATCTCTTCCAGGAACGCGTTCTTGGTCAGCATGGTGATCACGGCAAAGCTGCCCACAACCGAGGCCGCCACGGGCAGCGCGATGTGCCAGAGATAGTCCGTCACCTTGCCCAGCAGGCTCAGTTGATCCCAGTTGTCGGACGTGATGCCCCGTATCGGGAACCACTGGAAGAACGTGCCACCGCCAAATAGCACCAGCAACAGCACGCCCAGCACGAAGCCAGGAATGGCATAGCCCACCAGCACGATGATGCTGGTCACCAGGTCAAACCGGCTGCCCGCCCGCACCGCTTTCGCAATGCCGAGCGGCACCGCTATGAGGTACGTGAGGAAGAAGGTCCACAACCCAATCGAGATCGATACCGGCAGTTTGGATTTGATGAGCTCCCACACGCTGCGATGCTGGAAATAGCTTTCGCCCAGGTCGAACCGTGCAAAGCGGCCAAGCATCAGGAAATAGCGCTCGACCGGGCTCTTGTCGAAGCCATAGAGCGCGCGGATTTCCTTGATCTTGTCGGCATCCACCCCGCGGCGGCCGCGGTAATCGAAGGCGCCGCCGCCGCTGGCCTCACCGCCGGCACTGGTGCCCCGCCCTTTCATCTCCATCATCATCTGCTCGACAGGGCCGCCGGGCACGAACTGGATCACCACAAACGTGAGCGTCACCACGCCGATCAGTGTCGGGATCAGGAGCAGCAGCCGTTTGATCAGGTAGGCGAACATGGCGTCACCGATGCAGTCATTGGGCGGGTTGTTAGGGGGCTCATTGGGCAGGTCCGGGCTTGCGCCACCAGGCCGTCAGCACCCAGGCCTCGGCCGAGTAGTAATACGGCAGGCGATCCGGATACATCAGGTTCTTGTTGTAGGCAACGCGGTGCACCGCCGAATACCAATGCGGAATCACATAGCAACCGTTCATCAGCACACGATCCAGCGCGCGCGAGGCCAGGATCAGCTCATCGCGGTCATTGGCGCGCAGCACATCGTCGATCAGCGCATCCACCGCGGGTGACTTCAAGCCGATCACGTTGTCCGAGCCGGGCTCGTCAGCGGCAGCGGAGCCGAAGCGGTCCTTCAGTTCGTTGCCGGGGCTCTGCGAATCGGGAAAGCGCAGCGAGATCATGTCGAAATCGAACTCTTCCAGCCGCTTCTGGTACAGCGCGAAATCGGTCATGCGCTGGTTCACCTCGATGCCGAGCTTCTCGAGGTTGCGCGCATACGCGGCCATCACGCGGCTCATGGCTCCGCCGTCATCGAGCATCTCGAAGACGAACGGTTCGCCTTTGACATTGCGCAGCGCACCGTCGGCATACGTCCAGCCAGCCTGTGCCAGCAGGCGACGCGCCTGGCGCAGGTTGTCGCGCAGCGAACTGGGGGGATCGGTCGAAGGCGGCGCGGGAAGCACGCCGAACACGTTGGGATCGAGCTTGCTGCGCAGCGGTTCCAGCAGCGCCAGTTCGCCCTTGCTGGGGGTGCCGGTGAGCGAATCCGCTGCGGCCAGCTCGCTGTTGGCGAAATAGCTGTCGAGCCGCCGATACGCACCGTAGAAGAGCTGCCGGTTCAGCCACTCGAAATCGAGCGCCAGCGTGAGTGCCTTGCGCACGCGCAGGTCCTGGAACAGCGGCCGCCGCAGGTTCATCACGAAGCCCTGCATACCGGCGCCGTTGCGGTGCGGAAATTCGCTCTTCACCAGCTCGCCGCTGCGGAACTTCACGCCGACGTAGCTCTTGGCCCAGTTCTTGGCGCGATACTCGACCATGGCGTCGTACTCCCCGGCCTTGAAGGCCTCCAGGCGCGCGGTTTCGTCTTTGTAGAGCTTGTACTGGATGCGCTCAAAGTTGAACGAGCCCCGGCGCACGTTCAGGTCCCGGCCCCAGTAGTCCGGGTTGCGCCGGAAGGTGATGCCGCGCGACGGGTCAAAGCGTTCGATGATGTACGGGCCGCTGGCGATCGGATCCTGGAAGGTCAGCTTGTCGAAGGCGACGTCTTTGCCGCTGTCCGGGTTATCGGGGTCCACCGGCTTGCCGCTGCCCTTGCCCCACTTGGGTGAGAACACCGGCAACCCGCCGACGATCAACGGCAGTTCCTTGTTCCTGCGCTTGAAGTCGTAGCGGATCGTGCTGGCGTCCACCACCGTGACCTTCGCGACGTCGGTGGTCATGCTGCGGTAGGCGGGGCTGGCCCCCTTGCCCATCAGCATGTCATAGGAGTATTTGACGTCCGACGCGTGCACCGGGTCGCCGTTGGAAAAGCGCGCGCGCGGGTTGATGTGGAACGTCACCGAAAGCTCGTCGGGCGCGACCGCCACGTCGTCGGCAAGCAAGCCGTAGCCGCTGGCGGTTTCGTCCCAGCTCGTGATGAGCAGGCTTTCAAAGACCAGCTGAGTCAGCCCCGGCGCAGACGTCCCCTTGATGGTGAACGGGTTGAACTTGTCGAAGCTCGTGCGCCGGTCGGGATTGCCCAGCAGCAGAATGCCGCCGATGGGCGCCTTGGGGTTCAGATAGCCGAAGTTCGAGAAGCCAGCCGGATACTTGAGGTCGCCATATTCGGCGTAACCGTGTGCCGCCCAGACGGGCGTCGCGCAAATGGCCGCCAGCAGGCAGGCCAATGCTCTGAATCGGCTGTGTGCCGCAACACGCACGCTCATTGCGCCTCTTGCCCCCATGGTTCTTGCATGCGTTGATCCGATTGATTGCTGTCTGAAAAGCTGTTTCAGACGATTCTAACGCTCTCACGCGGCTTTCCCGTCAATTTGAGTCCGGGATCGTCCCGCATTGACAAGGCGGGCATGGCGCACGCAGCGCGGCGCAAATGCGGAGGCAGCCTGCGCTTTCCGGTATGATCGCGCCGACTCGAATCACCTCGTACCCCACAAAATTGCCGCCGCGGCGTGATCGCGATGGCATGCGGGTACGGCGGTGCCCCACATTTGTACGGAGAAACCATGGGATTCCTCGCTGGCAAGCGCATTCTGATTACCGGCCTTCTGTCCAACCGCTCGATCGCCTACGGCATCGCCAACGCCTGCAAGCGCGAAGGCGCTGAACTGGCCTTCACCTACGTCGGCGAGCGCTTCAAGGACCGCATCACCGAATTCGCCAACGAGTTCGACAGCAAGCTGGTGTTCGACTGCGACGTCGGCAGCGACGAGCAGATCGCCAAGGTGTTCGAAGACCTCGGCCAGCACTGGGGCCACTTCGACGGCCTCGTGCACTCGATCGGCTTTGCACCGCGCGAGGCGATTGCCGGCAACTTCATCGATGGCCTGTCGCGCGAATCGTTCCGCATCGCACACGACATCTCGGCCTACAGCTTCCCGGCGCTGGCCAAGGCTGCGCTGCCGATGCTCTCGCCCAACGCCTCACTGCTCGCCCTGACCTACCTGGGCGCCGAGCGCATCGTCCCGAACTACAACACGATGGGCTTGGCCAAGGCCTCGCTGGAAGCCGGCGTGCGCTACTTGGCCGGCGCGCTGGGCCCGAAGGGCATCCGCGCCAACGGCATTTCGGCTGGCCCGATCAAGACGCTGGCCGCCTCAGGCATCAAGGATTTCGGCAAGCTGCTGAAGTACATGGAAGACGTGGCCCCGCTGCGCCGTAACGTCACGATCGAAGAAGTCGGCAACGTGGCTGCGTTCCTGCTGTCGGACCTGGCGAGCGGCGTGACTGGTGAGATCACCTACGTCGACTGCGGCTTCAACGTGACCGCAGGCGTGCCGGAGAGCGTCGGCCAAGGCTGATTTGGCTGCCGACAAAAAAGCCCGCATGGTTTGCGCCATGCGGGCTTTTTCTTTGTCGGCAACCTCAACGCTTGGGCGGCTTGGGCGCATCGGTTGGATCCACAGGTGCGCCGGGCTGGCCTTGATGCTGTGCGGCCAACTCCAGCTCGCGCGTCAGTGCTCTCTTGCTGGCCGGCGTCAATTGCGCATGCTGCGCGTTGTCGAGCGCGGGCAGTACGAAATCCTTGACCATGTGCCGAATCGCCAGCACGTTCTTTGATTCGCGCAAGCCGCCTTCGATGGGCAGCATGCTGGTCATGACCACTACCGCATTGCGCTCAGGCAGGGCCACGATGAACTGCCCCTTGAAGCCCATCGCATGGGTCTCCGGTTCGGTCGGCACGATATCGTTGATCCACCAGTACAGCCCATACCAGGGTGCCGACGACGGCGCCGTCATGGTCCGCACCCAGGCCTGCGACACGACCTGCTGACCATTCCAGCGGCCCCCGCTGAGCACCAGCATACCGATCTTGGCCATATCGACCGCACGCAGACGCAAGCCCCAGCCGGAAGACACCAGCCCCTTGTCGTCAGCGCGCTCCCACGCGTAGTTAGCCATCCCCAGCGGCTTGAAGAGCTTCTGCTCGGCGAAATTCTGCAGCGGCATACCGGCATCTGCGCCCAGCGTGGCACTGGCGAGGATGGGGTTCACGTCGGTGTAGTCAAAGGCCTCGCCGGGCGGGCGCTTGGGCGTCGTCTCTGCGGCAAGCTTCAGGCGGTCGGGGGCACCGTAGTAGATCGGGTCGTCCGTCGGCTTGAAGTTGTAGAACAGACCGGTCGACATCGATAGCACGTGCCGCAGCTCGATCGCCTGCTTGTCGGCCAGGGCCTCTTTCAAATCGGGGCGGGCCTTGGACAGAATCGGCGCGACCTTTTCATCCAGACGCGTGCGGCCCTCATCGACCAGTACGCCGGCCGCCAGCGCGGTGACGTTCTTGGTGATGGAGTACAGCTCGTAGTTGTAGTCGCGATTGAGGCCCTTGCTGTAGCGCTCGAAGATCAGCTTGCCGTCCTTGATCACCAGAAAGCTGCGCACGTCGAGGTTCTCCTTGCGGATCCACTCCGACAATTGCACCAGCGGACGCGAATCGACGCCAACGCTCTCTGGCCAGGCCTGCGGCAGATTGGTAGCGGGCTGAGAGGAAGTCGGCGCGGCGCCCGCATGCGGGCCCTCTGCAGCCGTTGCGGCGAGGGGCATGGCAAGGGCCGCTGCAACGGCCAATGCCAAGGTGGGGTGGGCGAACATTTTCACGGCGGTCTCCGGTGTCGGTGTTGTTATGAACGGAGACTTTACCCGCCGGAACACCGGAAAAACGCCAGTGAATACCACTTCGCCGTTAACTACAGAACGTCCTGTTCTGCAGGAATCGCCAGCCAGCGCCAACGACTGCGGGCGCTCAAATCGGCCGCACAAAAAAGAAAACCCCGGAAGACCGCGATCTTCCGGGGTTGTTCCGCCATTGCTGGCGGAGACGGAGGGATTCGAACCCTCGATCCAGGTTTTGGCCCGGATGCTCCCTTAGCAGGGGAGTGCCTTCGACCTCTCGGCCACGTCTCCCAAACTGACCGTCGCACGAAGGAGCCCGTGCGACGAAGCGCGTATTCTAGCCATTTCACCCTACCCGGTCAACGACAACTGCATGACAACGCGGTGAGAATGTGTGGCCCCGGGTCGCCACCCGGCACCGGCTCAAGCGATTACGCCTGATCCAGCTCGAACGCCTTGTGGAGCGCGCGCACGGCCAGCTCCATGTACTTCTCGTCGATCAGCACCGAGATCTTGATTTCCGAGGTGGAGATCATCTGGATGTTGATGCCCTCTTCCGACAGCGTGCGGAACATCTTGCTGGCGATGCCCACGTGCGAGCGCATGCCCACGCCCACCACCGACACCTTCGACACCTTCGGGTCGCCAGACACGCTGGCCGCGCCGATGTGCGCCTTCACGCTATCGTTCAGGATCGCCAGCGCGCGCTGGTATTCGCCGCGCGGCACGGTGAAGGTGAAGTCCGTCTTACCTTCGACCGACTGGTTCTGGATGATCATGTCGACGTCGATGTTGGCGTCGGCGACCGGGCCCAGGATCTGGTACGCGATGCCGGGCTTGTCCGGCACACCGATCACGGTGATCTTGGCTTCGTCGCGGGCAAAGGCGATGCCGGAAATGGCGGCGGCTTCCATGTTCGAATCTTCCTCAAAAGTAATCAGCGTGCCCGAGTTCATCTCGACGTCGAGCGGCATCAGCGGGTCGGTCAGCGACGACAGCACGCGGGTCTTCACGCGGTACTTGCCGGCAAACTCCACCGAGCGAATCTGCAGCACCTTCGAGCCGAGGCTGGCCATTTCCAGCATCTCTTCGAAGGTGATCTTGTCCAGGCGGCGGGCGTCGTCCACCACGCGCGGGTCGGTCGTGTACACGCCGTCCACGTCGGTGTAGATCAGGCATTCGTCGGCTTCGAGCGCAGCAGCAACCGCCACCGCCGAAGTATCCGAGCCACCACGGCCAAGCGTGGTGATGTGGCCTTCGCCGTCGATCCCTTGGAAGCCCGTGATGACGACCACGCGGCCGGCGTCGAGATCGGCGCGCACGCGCTCGTCGTCGATCGACTGGATGCGGGCTTTGGTGTAGGCGGAATCGGTCTTTACCGGCACTTGCCAGCCGGTGTAGCTGCGGGCATCGATGCCTTCGGCATGCAGCGCGATGGCCAGCAGGCCCACGCTCACCTGCTCGCCCGTCGAGGCAATCATGTCGAGTTCACGCGGGTCAGGTTGGGCCGAAATCTCTTTGGCCATACCCAGCAGGCGGTTGGTTTCGCCGGACATGGCCGAGGGAACGACCACGATCTGGTGACCTGCGCGGTGCCACTTGGCGACGCGCTTGGCGACGTTCTTGATGCGTTCAACTGAACCCATCGAGGTGCCACCGTATTTGTGAACGATGAGAGCCATCTTGGAAAGATCGAGAGGAGGCGGGTGGTGCGATGCAAAAGCCTTTGAAAATACAGCAATTTGCACTGATCGGCAAGCAATCCGCCGGTCAATATGCGTGTCAGCGCACGCCGTGGCCCGCTTGGCACCAGGCGATGTCCCAACCTGAACCACGCTCCACCACTGCCCAGTCGATACCGAGGCCGGCCGCGAAGACCAGTGTTCCACCGGCGTAGAGCAATGGCAGCCGAGCCCGCTCCCAAGCAGGAATTCCGGCTTCCTGATAGGCCTGCTTGAGCGCCCGCGAAGGGCCTTGCCGCCGCAGCATGATGCGCTCGCCGCCTCGGCGAGGCTGGAGTAAAAGCGGCGCCTGCAAGGTCCTGGTAGCGATGCCCTCCTCTACAGGGGAGAACAGCAGCGCCCCACCCCACTCGGCCGCCTCCACCTGCTGCTCAATACGCCGCGTCGGATCGAAGGTGACGGAGGACGTGCCGACGGGCGTCTGCACCGGAGCCGTTTGAACCACCTCGATGAATGCCCACCCGCGATAACGCCGGACCCGCCCCGCCGGCAAGTCGATGCACAACGCACGGTCGGCGCGCGCGTCAGTCAGTTGCTTGCGCAGATCCTCCAGGCGGCGCGCGGACACAGCGCGCGCACCATCCCGAGCAAGCCACGCACGCAACACCGCACGCTGGCGCGGTACCGAGAACGCCATCAGTGCCGCAACGCTGAGGCCCTCCGATGAAGTCATCCTGGCTAGATCCGCCTGCGCAATCTCATCGATCAGCGCAGCCGCATCGGCCAGATGTGCTGCACTGCGCGTCAAGGTCTCGCGATAGGCAGGGAAATGCTCGGCCATGCCCGTCAAGAGCGGCCGCAGCGCGTTGCGCGCATAGCGTGCGTCATCGTTGGATGGATCTTCGACCCACGTGAGCGCATGAGCTTGGGCGTACTGCGCGATCTCGCTGCGCGGTGTGTCGATCCACGGGCGCAACAACGTGACAGCACCGACGCGGATCATCGGCATGGCGGCAAGCCCGTCGACGCCGGCACCGCGCATCAATTGCAGCAGCACGGTTTCGGCTTGATCGTCCTGGTGATGCGCCGTCAACAAAATGGAGCCACCGCTTGCTGTGCAGAGCGATTCCAACGCGGTGTAGCGGGCCTCGCGCGCGGCCTCTTCAACCCCCCGCCCCGCATCAGTGTCGACGCAAACGCGACACGCGTGGAACTCGACGCCAACAGCCTCCGACATGGCCGCGCAAGCCGATTCCCATCCATCGGCATCGGCCTGCAGGCCGTGGTGGACATGCAAGGCGACAAGACGCACCGAAGCGCCCGCATCGCGCCACGCCGCACATGCGTGCAGCAGCGCAGCAGAGTCCCGGCCGCCCGACAGGGCAATCGCTACAGTCGGCGCCTCGGTCTGGCCAGAAACAACAAAGGCCGCACACGCGGCAACGCGTTGTGCGACCTTGTTGACCAGCGTGGCGGACAAATCAGCGGACTTCAGTTTCCTTGAACTTGCCATAGGCCATCAGGCGCTCGTGACGGCGCGCCTGCAACTCCGACGTCTTCATGCCCTGGAACTGGCGCAGCGATTCAGCCAGCGCGCGCTTGAGCATCGCTGCCATGGCCTTCGGATCACGGTGCGCGCCACCCAGCGGCTCGTTGACGATCTTGTCGATCAAACCCAGCGCCTTCAGGCGGTGCGCGGTCAGGCCCAGTGCCTCGGCGGCTTCGGGAGCCTTCTCGGCAGTCTTCCACAGGATCGACGCGCAGCCTTCCGGAGAGATCACGGCATACGTGGCGAACTGCAGCATGATCACCGAATCACCCATGGCGATCGCCAGCGCGCCGCCCGACCCGCCTTCACCGATGATGGTGGCGATGAGCGGCACCTTCAGGCCGGCCATCACGAACAGGTTGTGGCCGATCGCTTCCGACTGGCCGCGCTCTTCGGCATCGATGCCCGGGAATGCGCCCGGCGTATCGACGAAGGTGAAGATCGGCAGGCCGAACTTGTCCGCCAGCTCCATCAGGCGCTTGGCCTTGCGGTAGCCCTCGGGCTTGGACATGCCGAAGTTGCGCAGCGCGCGCTCCTTGGTGTCGCGGCCCTTCTGGTGACCGATCACCATGCAGGGCTGGCCATTGAAGCGGGCCAAACCGCCCACGATCGACAGGTCGTCCGCGAAAGTGCGGTCGCCGTGCAGTTCGTGGAAGTCGGTGAAGATTTCGCGGACGTAATCGAGCGTGTACGGACGCTGCGGGTGCCGCGCGATCTGCGCGACCTGCCACGGGGTCAGGTTGGCGTACAGATCTTTGGTGAGCTGCTGGCTCTTGGCCGCCAGGCGGGAGATTTCTTCAGAAATATCGACAGCGGAATCGTCTTGTACGAAGCGAAGTTCTTCGATCTTCGCCTCAAGTTCTGCGATCGGCTGCTCGAACTCCAGGAAGGTTGTTTTCATGGATCTTCTGAAAGGCTCTTGAAGGCGCGCATTCTACCGGATTTTGGCCACCGGTCGACGCCGCACGTTTCATCGAAATGACCAGATCAATAGGTGGTCGCAGTGTCGAGGCTGCGCCACATGTACCAGGTCGCCACAGTGCGCCACGGTTCCCAGTTGGCGGCCACTTCGCGCGCCTCGCTGCGAGTGACGGGTTCGCCACTGAAATAATTCTGTGAGATGGCGTTGATGAGCCCGATGTCGTCCAGCGGCAGCACGTTCGGGCGCATCAGATTGAACATCAGGAACATCTCTGCCGTCCACCGGCCGATACCGCGGATCTGCGTGAGCTCGGCAATGACGTCCTCATCGTCCATCTCCGCCCACTTGGCGACGTGCACCGTACCGTTGCGAAAGTGATCGGCCAGGTCGAGGATGTACTCCGCCTTGCGCTTGGACAGGCCGCAACCCGCCAGCTTCTCCTGCCCCGCACGCAGGAACTGCGCCGGCACCAGCTTGGGGCACACAGCCACCACACGCTCCCACACCGACTGCGCCGCCTTGACCGAAATCTGCTGGCCGACAATCGACCGCGCCAGCGTGACGAACGGGTCGCCGCGTGACGCCAGGTGCGCCGGGCCGTACGCCGGGATGATCTTGCGCAGGATGCGGTCGCGCTTCATGAGATCTGCGCATGCCTCCTGCCAGTACTCGGGCGGGCCCGAGAGCACCACTTCGGCCGGCACCGGCAACGGCTCACTCGGGGCGAGCGTTTCGGGCAGCGGCACCTTGCTCACGGCCGCGCGCTTGGCCGGCGCCTTGGCGGCAACCTTGCCTGCCTTGATGGTCGTACTCTTGGCGACGATCGTCTTGCTCGCCACCCCGTCGACTTTCTTGGCGACCGACTTCTTTGCAGCCGGCACCTTCACAGCCGGTACCTTCTTGACGGCGGTGCTGCGCCCAACGCTGACCTTGCTGGCTTTCTTGGCCACCGCGTTCATGCACGTCTCCACTCGGTCACGCCGCCCGGCTTGTCTTCCAGGACGATGCCCGCGGCCAGCAGATCGGCGCGGATGGCGTCGGCGCGCGCGAAATCGCGGGCGGCCTTGGCGGCGCGGCGCTCTTCGATGCGAGCCTCCACTTCTGCACCATCCAAGCCGTCAGCCGTCACGCCGCCTTGCAGGAAGGCATGCGGATCGCGGCCGAGCAGGCCCATCACACCAGCCAATGCGGACAACTGATTGGCCAACTCGGGCGAGCGCGTCTTGTTCACTTCGCTCGCCAGTTCGAACAGCACCGACACAGCGACCGGCGTGTTGAAGTCATCGTTCATCGCTTCGAGGAAGCGCTTGCCGTGCGGCTCACTCCAGTCGGGCGTGGCGCCAGCCGTGGCGGGCACATCCTTGAGCGCGGTGTACAGGCGCGTGAGCGCGTGGCGTGCGTCGTCCAGGTGGGCATCGCTGTAATTCAGGTCGCTGCGGTAGTGCGAGCGCAGGATGAAGAAGCGCACGACTTCCGCGTCGTACACCTTCAGCACGTCGCGGATGGTGAAGAAGTTGCCGAGCGATTTCGACATCTTCTCGTCATTCACGCGCACGAAGCCGTTGTGCATCCACGTGTTGACGAAGGTGGTGCGATTGGCGCCTTCGGACTGGGCGATCTCGTTTTCGTGGTGCGGGAACTGCAGGTCGGCGCCGCCGCCGTGCAGGTCGAAATGCTCGCCCAGCAGTTCGCAGCTCATGGCCGAGCACTCGATGTGCCAGCCCGGGCGGCCCTCGCCCCACTGCGACGCCCAGCGCGACTCGGCCGGCTCGTCTGCCTTGGCGGATTTCCACAACACGAAGTCCAGCGGATCCTGCTTGGCATCGTTGGCGGCCACGCGCTCGCCGGCGCGCAGGTCTTCGAGGGACTTGCCCGACAGCCTGCCGTAGCCGGGAAACTTGCGCACGGCGTAGTTCACGTCGCCATCGGTCGCCTGATAGGCCAGGCCGTTCTGCTGCAGCTTGCCGATCATGCTCAGCATCTGCGGCACGTATTCGGTGGCACGCGGCTCGTGATCGGGGGGCTGCGTACCGAGCGCGGCGAAATCTTCGTGCATCGCGTCGATAAAGCGGCCGGTGAGCGCGCTCATGGTCTCGCCGTTCTCGACCGCCCGCTTGATGATCTTGTCATCGATGTCGGTGATGTTGCGCACGTAGGTCACGTCGTAGCCCGACGCGCGCAGCCAGCGCTGCACCATGTCGAACACCACCACCACCCGCGCATGCCCCACATGACAGTAGTCGTACACCGTCATCCCGCACACGTACATGCGCACGCGGCCGGGCTCGATGGGGACGAACGTCTGTTTTTCGCGCGCGAGCGTGTTGTAGATCTTGAGTGATTCCATGAAGCGGTGTCGGGAGATTCAGCGCGCCGCGCATGCGGGATGAGCCGATGCGGACGGACCAAATTGGAGGCAGTCGGCGACGGTACGGCGCCTGCAAAAACTAGCGGCATATCTTACCGGAACTGCGCCGACGGGGCGGGCTGCCGGCGCGCCTGGCATGCTCCCCGTCAAGAACCTGTTCCGCTGCGCAATGCCGCTGCTGCGCACAAAGGCGGTTTGTTAGAATGCGGCGGAGTATAACGGAACCCATTCTCATGAACAGTTCGCTGCCGCGTCGCGCTATCACCCTGTGCGCTGTGACCCTGGGCTGCCTGCTTGCTGTATCGGCGGCGCCCACCTTTGCTCAGACCGCGGGCATCGCCCTGCCGGCAGACTTGACGCCGACCAACCAGCAACCACCGCAGGTCGCACGTCAGAAGCGCATCGACGACGAACTCGCCAAGAAGCAATACGCTGCAGCGCTCGCCGAGCTCGACAAGGACGTCGCCTCGCAGCCACGCAATGCGCAGGCCCGCTTCCAGCGCGCTGTAGCGCTCGCCGGCCTCGGCCGCGCTGACGACGCCATCACCGCCTTCAGCCAGATGACGCAGGATTTCCCTGAACTGCCCGAGCCGTACATCAACCTGGCCGCGCTGTATGCGGAGCGCGGCGAACTGCTTCGCGCCCGCGACAGCCTGATCATGGCGAACCGCGTGGCGCCGGAAAACGCGCTGGCGCAATCGAACCTGGGCGATATCTATGTCCGCCTGGCCGCGCAGTCCTACCAGAGCGCGATCAAGCTGAACCCGAAGAACACCACGGCGCGCGCACGCCTGGATGCGCTGCCCAATGTACAGGGCGTGCGCCCGGCCGCAGCACCCGCAAAGCCCGCCGCAAGCGGCGCGAACGCCAAGCCGACCAAGGCTCAGTAAGAACGCGACCGCCCCGCTCTCCCGGTTTTCTCACCCCCAAGGCTCTCTCTTCCCGACCATGCTCCGTATCCGCTCTCTCTTTGCCGGGCTCGTGTGCGCACTGGCCGTGTCCGCTGCTGCGGCAGCCACGCCCCAAGCTACGTCAACCCAGCGTGTGCAGTTCAAGACGTCGATGGGCAACTTCACCGTCGAGGTCTATCCGGACAAGGCACCCAAGACGGTCGCCAACTTCCTGCAATACGTGAAGGACGGCTTCTACAAGGGCACGATCTTCCACCGCGTGATGGACGGCTTCATGATCCAGGGCGGCGGCTTCACGCCCGACATGAAGCAGAAGGACACCCGCCCGCCCGTCGAGATCGAATCGAAGAACGGCCTGAAGAACGACAAGTACACCATCGCCATGGCGCGCACCATGGACCCGAACTCCGCCACCGCGCAGTTCTATGTGAATGTGGTCGACAACAACATGCTGAACTACCCTGGTCAGGACGGTTACGGCTATACCGTCTTCGGCAAGGTCGTCGACGGCACCGACACCATCGACAAGATCAAGGCGGTGGAAACCACCACCAAGTTCCCGCACCAGAATGTGCCTGTGAAGCCGATCGTGATTGAATCGGCAACCGTCGTCTCCAAGTAACGCCCGAGCAACACCAGAACAACGTATCCGCATCCCCCCAAGGAACTCACCATGACCACAGTCAAGCTGCACACCAACCACGGCGACATCACCCTGCTGCTGGACGCTGAAAAGGCACCGAAGTCGGTCGCCAACTTCATCAACTACGTCAAGAAGGGCCACTACAACGGCACGGTGTTCCACCGCGTCATCAAGGGCTTCATGATCCAGGGTGGCGGCTTCGAAGCCGGCCAGGACATGAAACAAAAGCCCACCGATGCCCCGATCGAGAACGAAGCCAACAACGGCCTGAAGAACGAGCGCGGCGCCATTGCCATGGCACGCACCAACGATCCGCACTCGGCCACGGCGCAGTTCTTCATCAACACTGTCGACAACGACTTCCTGAACCACACCTCGCCGACGCCGCAAGGCTGGGGCTACGCCGTGTTCGGCAAGGTGGCCGAAGGCATGGATGTGGTCGACAAGATTCGCGGCGTGCGCACCGGCAACCGCGGCTTCCACCAGGACGTGCCGATGGAAGACGTGGTGATCCAAAGCGCCGACGTGATCGAATGAGCGACGCAGCGCACGCCTCACCGGCATCCGCGCTGAAGACACCGGTCCGGGTTTCCGGGCCGGTGTTTTTTATTTCGGATCTGCACCTGACGGCCAGCATGCCGGCCACCGCGGCAGCGTTCGAGCGCTTCATGCGCACGCGCGCACGCGAGGCCCGTACGCTTGTCATCCTCGGTGACTTTTTCGAATACTGGGTCGGCGATGAAGAGCTCGCCGATCCGTTCCACCGGCACGTCGCCACCCTGCTCGCCGACGTGGCAAATGCGGGTACGCGCGTGCTGTTCATGCACGGCAACCGCGATTTCCTGCTCGGCAAGCGCTTCCTGGCGGCCGCGCACGCGGCGCTGCTGCCCGACCCGAGCGTGCTGGAGTTGGATGGGCAACGCCTTGTGCTCGCCCACGGCGATGCCCTCTGCACGCGTGATGCGGCCTACATGCGTTTTCGTCACTGGACGCGCAAGCGCTGGGTGCAGCGGATTTTCCTGACGATGCCGCTGCGCTGGCGGCTGAAGATCGCGCAGAAGATGCGTGCAGAAAGCGAAGCCGGCCGCGCCATGTCCGCCAACGTGGCGGGCGAACCACGGGCCGCCGCCATGATGGGCGACGTCGCACCCGAAGCCGTCGATGCGTTGTTCAAGGCATCGGGCGCACATACGCTGATCCACGGCCACACGCACCGCCCGCAGCTGCATCACGAGCCGAGCGGTGAACGCTGGGTGCTCTCCGACTGGGATTTCGATACGCCGCAACCGCGCGGTACTTTCCTCAAGCTGGAAAACGGCGCGCTGACGGTCGAACAAGTGACGGCGTAGGTTGCGTCACCTCGCGCCGCCACCCTGCCCTTACTTCAACATCCGCTTGAGCTCGCTCGCATCGAACGGATCGTTCGGCGAGTTCTCCAGATGCGCGCCCAGGCGATCGAGCGCCGAGAGGATCGACTCGATGCGTTCCTGCTGAAGTTCGCTGTGGTCGATCAACCGCTTGAGTGCGAGCGACACCGGATCGTCCGCATCCGGCGTGATGCCATAGGCCGAAAACTCCTGCTTGAGCGCCGACTTGGCCTCGGTGGCCGCATCGCGCTCGATGATGCGCGCCGGAATGCCCACGGCCGTCGCGCCCGGCGGCACCGGCTTGAGCACCACCGCGTTGGACCCGACGCGCGCGCCGTCTCCGATGACAAAGCCGCCGAGCACTTTGGCGCCCGCGCTCACCACCACGCCCTTGCCGAGCGTCGGATGCCGCTTGGCGCCCTTGTACAGCGAGGTGCCGCCCAGCGTCACGCCCTGGTAGATCGTGCAGTCGTCGCCGATTTCCGCCGTTTCACCGATCACGACGCCCATGCCGTGGTCGATGAACACGCGCCGGCCGATGGTCGCGCCCGGGTGGATCTCGATACCGGTCAGAAAACGCCCCAGGTGCGAGAACCACCGCCCCAGCAGCTTGAAGCCACCGTGCCAACACGCATGCGCGACCCGATGGACGATGACGGCGTGCAGACCCGGATAGCAGGTCAGCACTTCCCAGCGGCTGCGCGCGGCCGGGTCTCGCTCCATGATGGCGCCGATATCTTCGCGAATGCGTGTGAACATCTTGAGGTGTGGGTGGATCGTTATATCGATATGCGCAATGCGCTGAGGGCAGTGTAAGGCATCCGCCTACCGCGCTGCGGCAAGGGTTTTTGGCCCGACATGCAGGGAGCGCCGCCGCGTTGGGTCGACAACGGGCGGCTTCTCAGGGGTCAGCGACAGTCGTCGGCAGCGCCGGTCGGCGGCATGGTCGCCTCGGTACGGCGGGCGAGCATGCGCTTGGCGATCCCGCGCAGGATGTTGACCTCCTCGGCCTCCAGCTGCGTGCGGGCAAACAGACGCCGCAGGCGCGGCATCAGCTTCTTCGGCTGGGCGGGGTCGAGAAAACCGATCTCGACCAGGCCCTGCTCCAGGTGTTCGAACATCCCGTCGATCTGTTCGGCGGTGGCCGGCTCGCCGACAAAGCCAACGCCTTCCATGCGGGTGTCGCCCGTGCCGGTGTCAGCCAGCAGCGCCATGCGCACTTCATACGCAATCAACTGCACCGCCTGCGACAGGTTCAGCGAGGCATACGCCGGGTTGGCCGGAATGTGCGTGACGACGTGGCAACGCTCCACCACCTCGTTGGGCAGGCCGAAACGTTCGTTGCCGAAGACGAAGGCAACAGTCGTATCCGGCGCGGCCAGCAAGGCCGCCACCTCTTCCGCTGCGGCGCGCGGGCCGATGCGGCGCGGGCCAAACTCGCGCGGACGCGCCGTCAGGGCGATCGTGAGGGATGCACCCGCCAACGCATCGCCAATGTCTTCGACCACACGGGCGTTGGCCAGCACGTCATCCGCGCCGCTTGCCATGGCAACGGCATCGGCGTGGGACTGCGCATCGGCCTCGCGCGGGCGCACGAGCACGAAGCTGCCGGGCTCACCAAAGCCCATCGTCTTGAGCGCACGTGCAGTGGAGCCGACATTGCCCGGGTGACTGGTCTCGACCAGCACGAAACGGCAACGCGCTGTGCGCTTGCGCAGCGTTTCAGGGTCGGCGGGGGAAGTGTTTGATGTGGTTTCCGGGGCGCCGGAGGCGGGGTTCATATACAATACGGCCACTCTTTTGACGGCGGGCTGGATCGCGAGATTGGCCCGCCGCTCGTTCTTCTACAATTCGCTGTGTTGTTCGCCTGCCGTCGTTTCCAAGAAGAAGCACGCCAGGCGCGGAGATCCGTCATGCATCCGATGCTCAATATCGCCGTCCGGGCTGCCCGCAAGGCCGGCACCATCATCAACCGCGCGTCCTTCGACGTCGATACCCTGCGCGCCGAGCGCAAACAACACAACGATTTCGTCACCGAAGTCGATCGCGCAGCTGAAGCGGCGATCATCGAAGTCATCAAGACTGCCTACCCCGATCACGCGATTCTAGCGGAAGAGTCCGGCCAGTCCTGGGCCGACGGCGAAACCGCCAGCGAAAACGTCTGGGTGATCGACCCGCTGGACGGCACCACCAACTTCATCCACGGCTTCCCGCAATACGGCGTGTCGATCGCGCTGATGCAGCGTGGCGTCGTCACGCAGGCCGTCGTGTACGACCCGACGCGCGACGAACTCTTCACCGCCTCCAAGGGCGCCGGTGCGTTCCTGAACAACCGCCGCATCCGCGTCACGCGCCGCGACAAGCTGGCCGACTGCCTGATCGGCACCGGCTTCCCGTACCGCGACATGGAAGGCCTGTACGACTACACCCGCCTGTTCGCCACCATGACGGAAAGCTGCAAGGGCCTGCGCCGCCCGGGCGCCGCCGCGCTGGACCTCGCCTACGTGGCGTGCGGCCGCCTCGATGGCTTCTTCGAGCAAGGCCTGAACGCGTGGGACATGGCTGCCGGCTCGCTGCTGATCACGGAATCGGGCGGCCTGGTGGGCAACTACTGTGGCGAATCGGGCTACCTGGACCAGGGCGAAATCCTGGCCGGCAACCCGAAGGCCTTCGTGCAGATGATCAAGATCACGTCGCCGTTCTCGCGCTCGAAGCCGGACGCCTGATCTGCGCCGTGTGCCGCTGCCAGAAGAAAGCCCGCACTTGCGGGCTTTTTCTTTTTCGCTCCCGAACTCGCACATCAGGCACGTAGCCAACCGCGTGGAGCGCCGAACCCGACGAGCCGAATTTTCTGCTCGGCATTCCGAGTTCTGAGCGCGACACCTGACATCTTTTGCTCGAAGTTCCGAGCTCCGAACTCGAGCAGTCGAGCTTTTTGCTCGGCGTGCCGAGCTTTTTTCTCGGCGTGCCGAGCTCAAAAGACGACGCGTGGACCTTTTTTCTCCGCGTTCCGAGCTCATCACTCGGCCAATGGACCTTTTTGCTCGACGCTCTCCGAGCTCCGAGCTCCGTGCGTGACTCTTTTTGCTCGACACGCCGAGCTCCGAGCTCCGCGCGTGACTCTTTTTGCTCGACACGCCGAGCTCCGAGCTCCACGCATGACTCTTTTTGCTCGACACGCCGAGCTCCGAGCTCCACGCATGACTCTTTTTGCTCGGCGCCCCGAGCTCCGAGCTCCGTGCGTGACTCTTTTTGCTCGACACGCCGAGCTCCGAGCTCCACGCATGACTCTTTTTGCTCGGCGCCCCGAGCTCCGAGCTCCACACGTGACTCTTTTTGCTCGACACGCCGAGCTCCGAGCTCCACGCATGACTCTTTTTGCTCGGCGCTCCGAGCCCTGAACTCCATGAGTGGGGCTTTTAGCTCGACACATGCCGCGTTGAACGCCGCGCGCCGCGTCCGGAACCCGCCACACGACAAACAAGCCCTCGCCGAGCGCGCGGGTCTTGTCTCGATCGCTCGTCCTTCGCGGCAGGGCGGCTGTTAGAACGTTTCCCAGTCGGAATCGTCGCCGACGGCTACCAGGGGCTTGGCCTTTGCAAGGCCGGCCGAAACGGCAGCCGGTGCGGACGCAGACGGATCGGTGGATCGGTCGGCCGGCTTGGCAGCCGTCTTGCGCAGCAACGGCGCCTTGCGCGACGTCAGCTTGGGCTTGGCCGCTTCGGCACTCGGCTTGGCGGGCTCGCGGCGCGGTGCTTCGGTCTTCGGTGCGGCCGGTGCAGCCGGTGCTGCAGGGGCACTCGGAGCACTTGAAGCAATCGGCGCTGTCGGAGCGACCGGGGCGATGGCGGGTTCGACCTTCTTCGCCACCTTGGCCGGAACCGCACGCACAGCCTGCAGTGCATGCCCATCCAGGCGGAACTGCGCGACGATCTGCGTCAGGCTGACGGCCTGCTCTTCCAATGATTGCGCGGCCGCGGCGGCCTGCTCCACCAGTGCGGCGTTCTGCTGCGTGGCGTCGTCGAGCTGCGTGACGGCGTGGCTCACCTCTTCGATGCCCGAGCGCTGTTCCTGGCTGGCGGCGGAAATCTCGCCAACGATGTCGGTCACGCGCTTCACGCTGGCGACGACTTCACGCATGGTCGTGCCGGCCTCTTCCACCAGCGCACTGCCCGCATCCACGTTGACGACGGAATCGTCGATCAGCGCCTTGATCTCCTTGGCGGCGGCCGCGCTGCGCTGCGCGAGGCTGCGCACCTCACCGGCCACCACGGCAAAACCGCGGCCCTGTTCACCGGCGCGGGCGGCTTCCACCGCGGCATTCAGCGCGAGGATGTTGGTCTGGAAGGCAATGCCGTCGATCACGCCGATGATGTCGACGATCTTGCGCGACGAGGTGTTGATCGAGCCCATGGTCTCGACCACGCGCGTCACCACGTCGCCGCCGCGCACAGCCACATCGGAGGCGGACACGGCCAGCTGGTTGGCCTGCTGCGCGTTGTCGGCGTTCTGCTGCACGGTCGACATCAACTGTTCCATGGCCGAGGCCGTTTCTTCGAGCGAGCTGGCCTGCTGCTCGGTGCGCGATGACAGATCGAGGTTGCCGCTGGCGATTTCGCGCGTGGCGGTGCCGATGGTTTCTGACGCGCCCTTGATGCTGCCGATGGTCTGCACCAGCGCGCCGCGCATGCGGCCCATCGCGTAGAGCAGGCTGTGGGTATCGCCGGGGCGGGTGGCAATCTCCACGGTCAGGTCGCCGCCGGCAATGCGGTTGGCCACGTCAGCCGCATAGGCGGGGTCGCCGCCCAGCGTGCGCTGCAGGCTGCGGTTGGCGACGCTTGCCAGCGCCACCAGCACCAGGGCCACGAGCACGAGCAGGCCGCCCGTCTGGTACAGCGAGGTCATGAACGCGGCGTTGATGTCGTCCATGTACACACCCGTCGAGAACACCCAGTCCCACGGCTCATACCGCATGGCGAAGGCCGTCTTGGGCACCGGCTCGGTGCCGCCGACCTTGGGCCACACGTAGCTGGTGAAACCGCCCTTCGGGTCCTTCGCGGCATTCGTCAAACCCACGTAGACGGCATTGCCCTGCGCATCCTTGAAGCCGGACTGGTCCTTGCCGATGAACTCGGCCTTGATCGGATGCATCACCACCACGTTGCTGGAACTGGTGATGGTGAAGTAGCCGTCCTTGTCGTAGCGCAGCGCCTTGAAGCGCTCCAGCGCCTGCTTCTGTGCCTCGTCCTTGGTCAGCGTGCCGCTCTTGGCCAGCTCGTCGTATTGCCTGGCGAGGTTCAGGGCCATGGTGGTCACGCTCACGAGGTTGTTCTTGCGCTCTTCCATGCGGATCGCGCGCGCCTGATACGCGTTGAACACCGACATCAGCGTCAGTGCGACAAGGCTGATGACCAGCGGCAGCCAAAGCTTTTGGCGGAAGCTGAGCTTGCTCATTCCAGGGTCTCCGGGTGCGGAATCACGCATGCCTTTTGCGCAAACGCTTTCCGCTGTGGGTTTAAGGTTCCGGATGGTCTATCGGCAGGCGGTTCATTGATCTTGAGTCGGCATATCCCCGTAGTCATTCCCGTAGAGGCGATGGACCACGTTGGCGCAGGACATTGCGGACATTTCGCGCGGAGCCGGCTGCCCACCTGTGCAACAATTGCGCGATTCCACACACACCTTCCGCGCGCAGCCCCATCGGATCACCCCGGGCCGCGCGCGCCGCGTTTTAGCACCCCATTTGCACCGCATGGCAGAACACTCCGCTCCGGCTCTGGAGATCGACCCGAAATACGGCCCCTTCGACAAGCACACGCCGATGATGCAGCAGTACCTTCGCTTGAAGGCCGGGCATCCGCACACGCTTGTCTTCTATCGCATGGGCGACTTCTACGAGCTCTTCTTTGAAGACGCTGAGAAAGCCTCTCGCCTGCTCGACATCACACTCACCGCGCGCGGCAGCTCCAACGGGCACCCGATCCGCATGGCGGGCATTCCGTTCCACGCTGCCGAGCAATACCTCGCCAAGCTCGTCAAGCTGGGCGAATCGGTGGCCATCTGCGAGCAGATCGGCGATCCGGCCACCACCAAGGGGCCCGTCGAGCGCAAGGTCGTGCGCGTGGTCACGCCCGGCACGCTCACCGATGCGGCGCTGCTCTCCGACAAGGTCAACAACCACCTGCTGGCCATCGCGCATCTGCCGGGCAAGCGTGGCGCGGCGCCGCTGATCGGCCTGGCGTGGCTGAACCTCGTCGGCGGCGAACTGCGCGTGATGGAGTGCAGCCCCGACCAGCTCGACCGAGAACTCGAACGCGTCCGCCCCGCCGAAGTGCTGGCCGACGACGCCACGCTCAATGCCCTCTCTTTCGACGTGGCCCGCACCCGCTTGCCCGACTGGCACTTCGACGTGGAAGCCGGCGCGCGCCGCCTGCGCGAGCAACTGGGCGTGGCAAGCCTCGTCGCCTTCGGGGCGGAAACGCTGACGGCCGCACTGGCCGCAGCGGGCGCGCTGTTGAATTACGCGGCGGCCACGCAAGGCCAGTCGCTGCGGCACGTGATCGGCCTGACCGTCGAGCACGAAAGCGAATTCATCGGCCTGGACACCGCCACACGCCGCAACCTGGAACTGACCGAAACGCTGCGCGGGCAGGAATCGCCGACGCTGTTTTCGCTGCTCGATACATGCGCGACCAGCATGGGCAGCCGCCTGCTGCGCCACTGGCTGCATCACCCGCTGCGCGATCGCGCGGTGCCGCAGGCGCGCCAGCAGGCCATCGAAACCTTGCTCGAAGGCGATTGGCAGACACTGCGCGCGACGCTGCGCACGCTGTCGGATGTGGAGCGCATCACCGGGCGGCTGGCGTTGCTCTCCGCCCGTCCACGCGATCTGTCGTCACTGCGCGATACGCTCGCGCGCCTACCCGAGATCCGCGAAGAATTGCCGCAGAGCGACGCTGCACCGCTGCTCGCCGAGCTGTACGCCGCGCTCACGTTGCCCGAAGAGGCCCACGCCCTGCTCCAGCGCGCCGTGATGACCGAACCTGCGGCCATGGTGCGCGACGGCGGCGTCATCGCCCGCGGTTACGACGCGGACCTGGACGAGCTGCGCGACATCTCCGAGAACTGCGGCCAGTTCCTCGTCGATCTGGAAGCGCGCGAACGCGAGCGCACCGGCATCGCCAACCTGCGCGTCGAATACAACCGCGTGCACGGCTTCTACATCGAAGTCACCAACGGCCAGGCCGACAAGGTGCCCGACGATTACCGCCGCCGCCAGACGCTCAAGAACGCCGAGCGCTACATCACGCCCGAACTGAAGGCGTTTGAAGACAAGGCGCTCTCCGCGCAAGACCGCGCCCTGTCGCGCGAAAAGCTGCTCTACGAAGAGCTGCTGCAGAAGCTGCTGCCGCACCTGGCCGAGTTCAAGCGCATTGCCGCCGCGCTGGCGCAGGCCGACGTGCTGGCCACGCTGGCCGAGCGCGCGCATGCACTGTCGTGGTCGCGCCCGATGCTCACGGATGCCCCCGGCATCGAGTTGACGCGTGCGCGGCATCCGGTCGTGGAACAGCAGGTCGAACAGTTCGTCGCCAACGACTGCGTGTTGCAGGACGCGCGCAAGCTGCTGCTCATCACCGGCCCGAACATGGGCGGTAAATCGACCTTCATGCGCCAGACCGCGCTGGTCGTGCTGCTGGCGTACGTGGGCGCATTCGTGCCGGCGGAGGCCGCCACCATCGGCCCGATCGATCGCATCTTTACGCGCATCGGCGCGGCCGACGATCTGGCGGGCGGGCGTTCGACCTTCATGGTCGAGATGACCGAAGCCGCCGCCATCCTGCACCGCGCCACGCCCAACAGCCTGGTGCTGATGGACGAGATCGGCCGCGGCACCAGCACATTCGATGGTCTCGCACTCGCCTGGGCGATCGCGCGCCATCTGCTGTCGCACAACCGCAGCCACACGCTGTTCGCCACGCACTACTTCGAGCTGACGCAGTTGCCACAGGAGTTTGCGCAGGCGGCCAACGTGCATCTGTCCGCAGTCGAGCACGGCGACGGCATCGTCTTTCTGCATGCTGTACAGGAGGGTCCCGCCAGCCAGAGCTATGGCCTGCAGGTCGCACAATTGGCGGGCGTGCCGCAGCCGGTTATCCGCGCGGCGCGCAAGCGGCTGGCCTGGCTGGAGCAGCATTCCGCCGACACCGGCGCCACGCCGCAGCTCGACCTCTTCGCCCTCGCCCCCGACACACCGGATGACGAAGACGACGACGCGGATGCCGAGGTGCCCAACAGCGCGTTGGCCGAAGCGCTCGCCGGCATCGACCCCGACGACATGACGCCGCGCGAGGCGCTCGATGCGCTGTACCGGCTCAAGGCGCTGGCGAGCCCGTCAGCCTGATCCAATGATCCCGACCGGCTCGGCTTCACGCACCCTGTATGGCATCGCCATCGTGTTGGCGATGCTGCTGCCAGTGGCCGCGCCGGCCGCCCCAAAGAGCCGTACCGAGACACCACCCGGCTTCACCTTCACGGTGATCGGCAACGTGCCCGAACGCGCCGAAGACGTTGCCCCGGCGCGCGCACTGCTCGACGCGATCGACGCCGAACGCCCGGCCTTCGTCGTCCACCTCGGCAACCTCAAGGGCCGCGACGAATCGTGCTCCGATGAGCTGCTCGAAGCGCGCCACGACCTGCTCGACAGCCTGATCACGCCTGTTGTCTACATTCCGGGCGATCACGACTGGAGCGACTGCCAGCGCCCTGCCGCCGGCAGCTTCGACCCCATCGAACGCCTGCTGCGGCTGCGCGAGCTGTTCTACCCCGACGACAACACGCTCGGCCAGCGCGCCATGACGGTCATGCGCCAGTCCGATCAGGCCAAGTTCCGCAGCTACCGCGAGAACACGCGCTGGACGATGAACGACGTGCTGTTCGTCACCCTCAACGTGCCGGGCGACAACAACAACTACAAGATCGCCGGCGGGCGCAACGGCGAATACGAAGACCGCCTGGAAGCCAACCGCCAGTGGCTGGCGCGCGCGTTTTCCGTCGCGCGCCAACGCAAGCTGGCCGGCATGGTGATCATGATGCAAGCCGACCCGCTGTTCGAAGACGGCTGGGAGCGCCGCCGCGCACCGAACATCTTCGACGGCCTGCTGCGGCGCCGCTCGCATGACGGCTATCTCGCGCTCAAGCGCCAGTTGCGCGCACTCAGCCGTGACTACGACGGCGCGGTACTGCTCATCCACGGCGCCAGCCAGACGTTCGTGCTCGACCGCCCGCTCAAGGACGAAGACGGGCGCCCCGATCCGCACGTGATGCGCGCGCGCACCTACGGCTCACCGGTGCTCGATCGCTGGCTGGAAGTGTCGGTCACACCCGGCCGTACACCTCTGTTCCACATCCGCAGCCGCCGCATCGACAGCAGCCCGGCGCAGGAAGCCACGCCCGCGCCGACGCAATAAAAAACGGGAGCCGAAGCTCCCGTTTCTGTACATCCGAATGGACTTGCCGATCAGTGCAGCGTGTGCGGCTTGTCGTCGTCTTCGTCCTCATCCACCACTTCGAGGCCGTTTTCACCGTGCACGTGGCCGTGCTCGATCTCTTCAGCCGTGGCTTCGCGCACGTCCGTCACCTTCAGTTCGAAGCGCAGCGCCATGCCGGCCAGCGGATGATTGCCATCCAGCACAACCTTGTCTTCCGCCACATCGGTGACGGTGTAGACGATGGCGTCTTCTTCATCACCATCTTCGGGCACGCCCTCGAACTGCATGCCGACTTCGAGCGGCTCGGGGAAGCGGTCACGCGGCTCGATCTTGATCAGTTCCTGATCGTAGTCGCCGAAGGCATCGTCCGGCTCAAGCTGCAGCTTGGTCTCGAAGCCTTGCTCATGGCCGTCGAGCGCTTCCTCGATCTTGGGGAACGTGCCATCATAGCCGCCGTGCAAATACACCATCGGCTCATCGGATTCCTCGATGACGTTGCCCTGCGCGTCGGACAGTTTGTAAGCCACCGACACCACCGTATTCTTCGCGATTTTCAATTGCGCACTCCATGAACGAAGTCCCATTATACGCTGCCGATGGCGGCGTCAAAACCGCCCTTCCGGCGGGGCATCCGGCACAGTTGCTGGGCGGCCTGTCGCCACGCGATTTCATGCGCACGCACTGGCAGAAAAAGCCGCTGCTGATCCGGCAAGCACTTTCGCCCGAAGAGATGCGTGCGCTGCACTTTCCGCTCTCGCCCGAGCGTGTACTTGCCTTGGCGCAGCGCCCCGATGTCGAATCGCGGCTGATCGCGCAATCGCGCGGGCGCTGGTCGTTCAACCATGGCCCCTTTGACGAGCGGCCGCTGCCCTCGCGCAAGACGCGCAATTGGTCGGTGCTCGTGCAGGGCGCCAACCTCGTCGAGCCGGCGGTCGAAGCGCTGATGCAGCGCTTTCGCTTCATTCCCGATGCGCGGCTCGATGATGTGATGATCAGCTTTGCGACCGACGGCGGTGGCGTCGGCCCGCATTTCGATTCGTACGACGTGTTCCTGCTGCAAGCCCACGGCAAGCGCCGCTGGCGGATCTCCGCCCAGGACGACCTCACCCTCGTGCCGGACCTGCCGCTCAAGATCCTCGCCAACTTCCAGCCCGAAGAGGAATTCGTACTCGAACCCGGCGACATGCTCTACCTGCCGCCGCACTACGCCCACGACGGCGTGGCCGAGGGCGACTGCATGACATATTCGATCGGCTTCCGCTCGCCGTCGTATCGCGAACTGGCCGGTCACTTCCTCGGCTTCCTGTCGCAAACGCTGGAAGACGACCCCAATTTCGAAGGCCGCTACGCCGACCCCGACCAGAAGCCCACGGAGCGTCCTGGCGAGCTGCCCGCCGCGATGGTCAAGGCGCTCGCACAGAAATTGAACGCACTGCGCTGGACGCCCGAGTTGGTCGGGGAGTTTCTCGGCGCGTACCTTTCCGAACCCAAGGATCACGTCGACTTTGTCACGCAGCCTCGCCTGGCGCTCGCGCGCTTCACGGCGCGGGCACGTAAGGAAGGGATCGTGCTCGACGCACGAACGCAGGCCCTGTACGACGGGCAACGCTTCTGGATCAACGGCGACACGTTCGAACCTTCGGGTACGTTGCTTGCGTGGCTTGCGGAGTTGGCGGATGCACGCGGCGCAAGTGCGGCGTCGGTCGATGCAGCAGCCGACTTGCCGGATCTCATGGACACGCTGCACGCCTGGTACGAAGAAGGCTGGCTGAGGTTGGCCGGACCTGCGCAGCGATGACTTCACGTTGAAACAGATCGTTACAAAAGCGGTTCAATCCAACGTGCGTCAGGCCCGACTCAGCTACACAGGGTAGGCAAAGGTCGCTATAATCCGACGCTAGCTTGCAGCCTGGGCCGCTCTGGCGGCTCGGTTGCCGGCACAAAAGAAGGTGTAGTACCTGAGCGATAATTACCGGTAATTATTCATCGCCCTTTCTGTTGTTCGCTTTCCATATTCAGTTTAAGGATCGAAAAAATGAAAAAGTCTCTCCTGATCGCCTCGCTGATGGCTGCTGTGGCTCTGGCTGCTTGCGGTAAGAAGGAAGAAGCCGCTGCTCCGGCCGCTGCTCCGGAAGCTTCGGCTCCGGCTGCCGCTCCGGCTGCCCCGGCTGCTTCGGAAGCCGCTGCTGCTCCGGCTGCTTCGGACGCTGCTGCTTCGGCTCCGGCTGCAGACGCTTCGGCCCCGGCTGCCAAGCAATAATCGCGTTTCTCGCGAGACAAAAAAGCCGACCTTCGGGTCGGCTTTTTTCATGGGCGCAAGCCGGGCAACGCGCCTCGCCCGATCGCCATTCAAAGTTGTTTCTGAATCTTACAAGCCGCCCGGTCGGTCAATCGATCTTAGACCGCATGCCAAGGCAGGCCTGCCTCTTGGTCGGCAATCGGCACCTCTGCAATACCGACACCCAGCGGCACAGCAATCGCCCCGGCAGCCAATAGCGGCGTGTTGTTCTGCTTGGACAGATGCGCCGCCACCACGGTGTGCAATGCGTCGTGACGCACGCGCGTCAGGATCGTTGCGGCAATGTCATTGGCCAGGTGGCCGAAATCCCCACCGATACGGCGTTTTAACGACCACGGATAGGCCGAGTTGGCCAACATCTCGCGGTCGTGATTGCATTCCAGCACGAGCGCATGCAAGCCTTCCAGGTGTGCACAGAGGTATTCCGTCGACATGCCCGCGTCAGTCAGCACACCCAGACGCCGCGCGCCATCGTTGAAAACAAACTGCAGCGGTTCGCGCGCATCGTGCGGCACGGTGTACGGCAGGATCTGCAGATCGCCGAGGCTGAATGCATCGTCGGCACGGCAGAAGCGGACGGCCGCACGATCGGCACCACGCAGACTCTCGGTCGCGCGATACGTGCCGTGGCTGGTCCAGACGGGGATATTGAATTTGGCGGCGAACGCATACGCGCTGCCAACGTGATCACCATGCTCGTGCGTGACAAGGATGGCGTTGAGGGATTCCGGCGTGCAGCCCAGACGTTCGAGCCGGCGCACGGTTTCGCGGATACCGAATCCGCAATCAAGCAGGATGCGCGTACACGTCGTTCCGCTGGCGGATTCGACGAGCAGCGCATTCCCTTCACTACCGCTGCCAAGGCTGGCGAATCTCAGTGTCATCGCCCACCCAGGCAGCTGTACTGCATGATGCTGATTACCGCAGTTGCTCGTCGAGCAGCGACAGGATGCGCTTGCCGATATCGCCGGTCTGAGCGGAGCCGTCGTCATTCTGCACCGTGACGGTCGACGAGGTACCCGCATCCTTGACCACCACGCGATAGCGCTTGGCACGCTTGAGGTCTTCGATCTTCGTACCCGAGAACAGGCGCGAGAAGAAGCCCGGTGCGTTGGCTTCGGCGCGGGTATCTGCGTAGCGGACGAAGTACACGCCTTGCGAACGGTCGCGGTCATCCACGGTGAAGTTCACACGGTCCAGTGCAAGACCGACGGTACGCCAGGCACGATCGAACGGCTCCGGCACGTTCAGCACCGGTTGACCATTCGCCTGCGCCAGCAGCGACGGGCCCGTGGTGCGCGCGGTCTGCACACCCTCGGTCGCCTTCGCGCCCTCTTCCACCGGATGCGCTGCCTGCGTTTGCGCAAGCTTCTGCTGTGCGGCTTCCTTGCTGGCGCCCAGGCGCTGCATCAGGCGCGAGAGGAATTCGGCTTCCAGCTCAGGATCGGCCGGGCGCGGCGTCCACACGGTCTGGTCCTTGGACGACCCGACCAGTTGTTCCTGTGCGCCGCGGTGCGAGATATAGACCTCGACCGTGCCGTTCGGGCCCTTTTCGATACGGGTACGGAACTTGTCGCGCTCAGACGTCGAGTACAGGCCGTCGAACACCTTGCCAACCGTGCGGCGGATGAAGTCCTGCGGGATCTTCGCGCGATTCTCGGCCCAGTCGGTTTCCATGATGCCGGTCTCGGGCGAGTCGATCACCAGCAGGAAACCCAGCTCTTGCCAGAACGTGCGCAGGCTCGGCCACAGGGCGTCCGGCGTGGTCTTCACGACCAGCCAACGCTGGTTGCCGTCGCGCTCGATGCGCATGTCGGACACGGCAGGCAGTACGTTCTCCGTACCCGAACCCGGCGTCGTGACCTTCGGTGCGGTCGAGGTGTAGGCGGACAGCGTGGTCGTACCCGTGTCCGGTGCGGCATAGCGGCGGTCAGCCTGGATGCCGGTCAGGTCGGGCGGCACTTCCAGCGTCGGGCCCTTCTTGGCCTGCGACTTGTAATCGATGCGATCCGGCTGCATCGCTTCATTGACGGTATCGCAACCGGAAATCAGGGCAACCGACAACGCGGCCAGCAACAGTTGAGCGGACGTCGCCACAGCCCCGCGACGGGTTTGGTGCAGTTTCATTGACTTGCGATCCTTCAGATAAGAACGATGGCTTAAGGGCCCAGAAGCGTCTGGAGGGGCCTTGAAACAATCAGGAGAGCAGCCCGGCATCCTTCAGCGATGCGCGCACGATCTCGTGATACTGGGGAGCCAGCGGCGTCAACGGCAAGCGGATGCCGCCTTCCATCTTGCCCATGGCCTGAAGCGCCCACTTGACGGGAATCGGGTTCGATTCCACGAACAGGTTCTTGTGCACCGACAGCAACTGCATGTGGATGCGGCGGGCCGTTTCCACATCGCCGCGCATGGCGGCGGCGCACAGCTCGTGCATGGCGCGCGGCGCCACGTTGGCGGTCACGGAAATGTTGCCGTGACCACCCAGCAGCATCAGCGCGATGGCGGTCGGGTCGTCCCCGCTGTAGATCTTGAACGAGGCCGGCGCGCCCTTGATGAGTTGCGCGGCGCGGTCGATGTTGCCGGTGGCTTCCTTCACGCCGATGATGCCCGGCACATCGGCCAGACGCAGCATGGTCTCGACCGTCATATCGGCAACGGTACGGCCCGGCACGTTGTACAGAATGACCGGCAGGTCCACAGACTCGGCCACCTTGCGGAAGTGCAAATAGATGCCTTCCTGCGTCGGCTTGTTGTAGTACGGCACCACCTGCAGCGAAGCGTCGGCACCCACCTCCTTTGCGTAGGCCGTCAGTTCGACAGCTTCGACGGTGGAATTGCCGCCCGTGCCAGCGATGATCGGGATACGCTTGTTGGCCTGTTCGACCGCCACGCGGATCAGCTCACGGTGCTCGTCCACCGACACCGTCGGGGATTCACCGCTCGTACCGACGATCACGATACCGTCGGTGCCCTCGGCGATGTGCCAGTCGATCAACTTGCGCAGCGACGGGAAATCAAGGCTGCCGTCCTCGTGCATGGGCGTGACGATGGCGACAAGACTGCCGGAAATCTGGGTCATGGTTTCGAAAGCAGACAAAAGCGTGAACGTAAACAGTCGGATTGTACCGGATCGTCAGAACGGATTCGCCACATCTGAGACCCGCCAAGAGACGGGTAAGTCGCCGTCCTCAGCAACTTCAAAGTGCGTAGCGCGGAGCGACAGCCCCAGCAGGCTCGCGAACCGCGCAAACCCGCTGCACATAAGCCTCTCGGGGCGATGCGAGAAAACCGTCTTCGTAGCCGACCACGCGCAGTCGACCGCGCACCGCATCGAGCAATTCGCCCGGCGCCAGCAGGAATGCCGGGTTGGACGGCTTACCCACGGTTTCGTTTCCGAGCGCAAAGGTTTCGTAGATCAACCGACCACCCGGCGCGACAGCGGCCAGCAATTCTGGCCAGAGCGGTCGGTGCAGGTAGTTCGTGACGACGACGGCATCGAACACAGCGCCCGAAGGCAACGGCCAAGGGCCGCCCTCGATGTCGGCGACGATCGTTTCCGCGATACCCGCGAGGCCCGACAGCGCAGCCGCGTCGTGGTCAATGCCCGTCACGCGCAAGCCGCGCGTGGCGAGCCAGCGTACGTGGCGGCCGCTGCCGCAGGCCACATCCAGCACGGATGCGCCTGCCGGCAATTCAGCTGCCCAGCGCGCCACCCACGGCGAGGGCGCTGCGAGCGTGTGCGGATCGAACGGGACGGACATCAACAGCCCATCAGCTATAGGACAGGCCCATCGCCTCGCGCACCTCGCGCATGGTCTCTTGCGTGACCTTGCGTGCGTTGTCGCAGCCGTCGGCGATGATGGCGCGCAGCAGGGACGGATCGTCCATGTACTTCTGGGCGCGTTCCAGCATCGGCTGCTGTTCGCGCAGGATGCCGTCGATCACGGGTTGCTTGCACTCCAGGCAGCCGATGCCGGCGCTGCGGCAGCCCTTCTGCACCCACTCCTTGGTGTCCGCATCGGAGTAGACCTGATGCAGCTGCCACACCGGGCACTTGTCCGGGTCACCCGGATCGGTGCGGCGCACGCGCGCTGGGTCGGTCGGCATGGTGCGAACCTTTTTCTCGACGGTTTCCTTGTCCTCGCGCATGCGGATCGTGTTGCCGTACGACTTGGACATCTTCTGGCCGTCGAGGCCGGGCATGCGCGACGCCTCGGTCAGCAGCACCTGCGGCTCGGGCAGGATGATCTTGCGGGCGCCTTCCAGATAGCCGAACAGGCGTTCGCGGTCGCCCAACGAGAGGCTTTGCGATTCGGCCAGCAGCGCGCGGGCCTGCTCCAGGGCCTCGTCTTCGCCGCGCTCCTGATAGGCGGTACGCAGTTCCAGATACAGCTTGGCGCGCTTGCCGCCGAGCTTCTTGGCCGCTTCCAGCGCCTTCTCTTCGAAGCCGGGTTCGCGGCCGTACAGGTAGTTGAAGCGGCGTGCGACTTCGCGCGTCATCTCGACGTGGGGCACCTGGTCTTCACCCACAGGCACGAAGCCAGCGCGGTAGATCAGGATGTCGGCGGCCTGCAGCAGCGGGTAACCGAGGAAGCCGTAGGTGGAGAGGTCCTTCTCCTTGAGCTTCTCGATCTGGTCCTTGTAGGTCGGCACGCGTTCGAGCCAGCCCAGCGGCGTGCCCATCGAGAGCAGCAGGAACAGCTCGGCATGCTCGGGCACGCGGCTCTGGATGAACAGCGTGGATTGCGTCGGATCAACGCCGGCAGCCAGCCAGTCGATCAGCATTTCCCACACGGATTCCTCGATCACCTCGGGCGATTCGTAGTGCGTGGTCAGCGCGTGCCAGTCGGCGACGAAAAAGTAGCACGGGTATTCGGCCTGCAGCCGGACCCAGTTTTTCAGAACGCCGTGGTAGTGCCCCAGGTGCAGGGCACCGGTCGGACGCATGCCGGAGAGAACGCGGTCAGGAAACATGTGGGAAATGGAGTTGGAGACTCAGGAAAACAGCATCAGCAGCGGACTCAGGATCCACTGCAGCAATTGAAGGAGCAGCGCCATGATGGGGCGCATCCAGACGTTGGTGATGACGTTGGAGATGATCAACGCCATCACGATAAAGAAGCCGAACGGTTCGATGCGCGACAGCCCCAGCGCGGCCCGCGGTGGCAGGAGTGCGGCCAGTACGCGTCCGCCATCGAGCGGCGGCAGCGGAAACATGTTGAACGCGGCCATCACCATGTTGACCAGAATGCCAGCGCGTGCCATGCCGTTCAGGAACGGCTCGTTCACGCCGCCCACAACAAGCAGAATGGCCAGCACGCCCCAGAAGATCGCCTGGACAAAGTTGGTGGCCGGGCCCGCCAGCGCCACCCACATGCCATGCCAGCGTGGGTCACGCAGGCGGCCGAAACGCACCGGCACAGGCTTGGCGTAGCCGAAGACGAAGGCGCCCTTGGTCGCGAAATACAGCAGCAGCGGCATCGCGATCGTGCCGATCGGATCGATGTGCCGCAGCGGGTTGATGCTGACGCGGCCCATGGCATAGGCCGTGTCGTCGCCAAAATGCTTGGCGACATAGCCATGCGCCGCCTCATGCAGCGTGATGGCAAACAGGACGGGAATCGCGTAAACCGCGATGTTTTGGATCAGAGTGGGGTCCATAGGCGGGCTATTGTAGCAAGCGCACGCAGCGGCACGCCGCCCGGGTATTGGCCTACAGGCCGACGCGGGCCGGATCGCCCCGGCCCCGGCGCACGAGTTCCGGCTCGCCGCTGGTCAGGTCGATGACGGTGGTCGGTTCGGCCGGAGCCGGGCCACCGTCAATGACGAGTTCAAGTTGTTTTTCCAGCCGCGCGCGAATGGTCTCGGCCTCGTTGAGCGGTGCGTCGTCGCCGGGCAGTTGCAGCGTGGAGGTGAGTAGCGGCTCGCCGAGCTCGGCCATCAGCGCCAGGGGAATCGGATGCTCCGGCACGCGCAGGCCGATCGTCTTGCGTGATGGATGCGAGAGCCGGCGCGGCACCTCTTTGGTCGCTTCCAGCAGGAACACGAACGGCCCCGGCGTGGCCGCCTTCACCACGCGGTACTGCTTGTTGTCGACGCGCGCAAATGTCGCCAGCTCGGACAGATCCCGGCACATCAGCGCGAGATGCTGCCTCTCATCGATGCCGCGCACCCGGCGCAGACGCTCGACGGCCGACTTGTCGTCCAGGTGGCAGGCCAGCGCGTAGCAGGAATCGGTGGGCAGCGCGACCAAGCCGCCGGCGCGGATGATGTCCGCCGCCTGGCGAATCAGGCGCCCTTGCGGCGTGGTCGGGTGGATCTGGAAGAACTGGGACATGGGCGGGGTCGGCGGGTGTTCAGGACATCCACCGGCTCCACACCGGCGTCAAGTTGTCAGGCAATGGCGGCAACTCGCCGAGTTCGATGCGCCCCTCCCCGGGGCCATGGAAATCCGAACCGCGCGAGGCAAGCAGGCCGTAGCGGCGCGCCACGTCGGCGTACAGGGCGTATTGATCCGGCGTATGACTGCCGGTGACGACCTCGACGCCCTCGCCGCCCAGCTCCTTGAATTCATCGAACAGCGCGCCGTGCTCGACCAGCGACAGCGAGTAGCGGCCCGGATGCGCCATCACCGCAACGCCGCCGGCACCCTTGATCCAATTGATGGCGTCGGACAGGCGCGCCCAGCGGTGCGGCACATAGCCTGGCTTGCCGTCGCCCAGATAGCGGTCGAACACCTCGGAGATGTCGCGGCAGTGGCCGTGCTCGACCAGGAAGCGCGCGAAGTGCGTGCGCGAGACCATGTCGGGGTTGCCGACGTAGCGCAATGCGCCCTCGTAGGCACCTTCAATGCCGAGCTTGGCGAGCGCAGCGCCGATGTCTTCGGCGCGCGCGCAGCGGCCGGATCGGGTGCGCTCCAGGCCCTGCACGAGATCAGCGTTGTCCGGATCGATGCCGAGGCCGACGATGTGCAGCGTGCGCCCAGCCCAGGTCACGGAGATCTCCACGCCGGACAAATACGCCATGCCAAGCTCGGCCGCTGCCTCTCGCGCAGCGGCTTGGCCGCCCACTTCATCATGGTCGGTCAGCGCCCACAGCGTCACACCGTGCGCGGCAGCACGCGCGGCCACTTCATGCGGCGCAAGCACGCCATCCGACACCGTCGAATGGCAGTGCAGATCGGCGTTTCGGGCGAGATTGCGAGGGATGGCGGGAGCAATGTTTGGCATTTCGCCATTTTACTGCTGCGCCGCAGGATCTGGGGCCGTCCTCCATCATTGGACGACCGCTGGAAGACCCGACTGCCCGTGGCGGTGTTCGCGGCGCGCCGCTTGCTGCGCGCTATAGTGGCCGCATTGTTTTTCTCTCACTGCTTTGCTATGACTTCCGCCACCACCCTCCCCACCGATTCCGCCCAGCCCGTGGAGCAACGCATCGACGTGCTTGTCGTGGGCGCGGGGCCGGTGGGCCTGTTCGCGGCGTTCCAGGCGGGGGTGCTCGGCATGTCGTGCGTGCTGGTGGATGCACTGGACCGCCCAGGCGGCCAATGCACCGAGTTGTACCCGGAAAAGCCGATCTACGACATCCCCGCGCTGGTGTCGTGCACCGCGCAGGAACTCGTTGACCGGCTGATGGCGCAGTGTGCTCCGTTCGAGTACCCGATCCTGTGCGGCCGTCGCGCCGAGACCGTGGAAACACTGGAGAGCGAGCACGGCCAGCGCTTTCGCGTGACGACCAGCGCCGGCGATGTGTTCGACTGTGCCGCCGTGCTCATCACCGCCGGCAACGGCGCGTTTACGCCGCAACGCGTGGCCCTGCCTGAAGCGGCGGCGCTGGAAGGCCGCCATCTGCATTACGCCGTGCGCGACACCACGCGCTTTGCGGGCAAGCGCGTGGTCATCGCCGGTGGCGGAGACTCGGCACTCGACTGGGCGTTAGCGCTGCGCAAGGTGGCGGCGTGCGTGACGCTCGTGCACCGGCGCGAGGGCTTCCGCGCAGCCGATGCGAGCGTCGCCGAAATGCGTGCCGCAGTCGCTGCGGGCGAGATGGATTTCGTGCTCGGCATGCTCTCCCGCCTCGATAGCACCCCCGACGGCACGCTCACCGGCGTGGCGATCCGCGGGCGCGAAGGCGAAACCGTCCTGCCCTGCGATGAACTGATCGCGCTGTACGGGCTGGTGTCGGAACCCGGCCCGATCGCCAACTGGGGCGTGGATATGCGCGCGGGCCGCATCACCGTGGAGACCACGGCGTACGAGACCTCGCGCCCGGGCGTGTTTGCAGCGGGCGATATCGCGCTGTATCCGAACAAACAGAAGCTGATCCTCTCGGGCTTCCATGAGGTGGCGATGGCGCTGCGCCGCGCTTACCGCTATGCGAACCCCGACAAGACGCTGGTGCATACGCACAGCAGTAACGACGCGAGCCTGCAGAACAAGCTGCACGTCGCCTAGCTTGCCAGTCAGCGCTGCTGGCAGAACTCCTCGATCAGCGCGGCCACTTGCTCGGGCTGATCGTGATGCAGCATATGCCCCGCATCCGCAATCAGCACTTCGCGGAAATCGGGAAACGCCGAAAAGCGTGTCTTGAACTCGGGAATCGGCACATCGCCCGCAATCGCCTTCAGCGTGGGCGAGTCGACTGCCTCGACATGCAGCACCGGCGCGGTGACACGGCGCCAGATCTCCATCACCTCATCCAGCCGATACAGCTGCGGATTGATGATCTTGTGCGCCGGGTCGCCAAGAATTTCCCATCGGCCCTCGGCATTCTGGCGCGACCAGTGCTGCGCCAGGAACGCCGCCTTGTCGGCGGGCAAACGGGGGTTGGTTTTCTGCAGGCGCGCGGCAACGTCGTCGACGGTGGCGTAGGTGTTCAAGCGAGGCTTGTCCTTCAACTCGTCGAGCCAGCGCGCATAGCGGCGCGGCGCCTGCGACGCCTTGGATGCCGACATGCCGAAACCCTCGAGGTCCACCACGCGTTGCACGCGTTCAGGCCGGATACCCGCATACAGGCAGACCACGTTGGCGCCGAGGCTGTGGCCGACCAGCGTCACCTGCCCTTCGGGCTGATAGTGATCGATGATGGCTTCGAGATCGGCCACGTAATCGGCAAACCAGTAGCTCTCGACGCCTGGAGCATCGGTAGGCCGGGCAGTCTGGCCGTAGCCGCGCCAATCCGGCGCCACGATGTGCCAACGCTCGCGCAGCGCATCCACGAGAAACTGGAACGAGGCCGATACGTCCATCCACCCGTGAAACAGGAACAGGATGGGCGCCCCAGGCTCCCCCCATTCGCGAATGTGATAGCGCAAGCCGCGCACAGGCAGATAGGTCGAGCGGGAGACTTGGCGCGTGGCCGGCTGCGTGGTGGAGTCCATGGTTTCCGTCACTGAATATAAATCGAACGATCGTTCTTTTTCAGACGATTATAGCGGCGGACGGACAACGCTGTGGCGCTTAGAACGCGGCTTCCAGCGCAGCAATTTCGTCGTCGTCGAAACCGGCCTGGCGGCGGGCGTCGAGATTGAACGGCCCGCGCAACCGCGGTGCACCGTATTGCTCGGTCAGCAGGCGATACGTCGGCACCGGATCAAGCCCCGCGCGTTCGCACAGCCAGCGATACCAGCGATTGCCCACCGCCACGTGGCCGATTTCATCGCGCAAGATGATGTCGAGGATGCCAGCGGCTTCCATATCGCCCGCCTGCGCCAGCTTGGCCCGGATCGGCGGCGAGGCGTCGAGCCCGCGTGCCTCTAGCGTACGGGGTACCAGCGCCATCCGCGCGAGCGGGTCGGCGGCCGTTTTCTCGGTCATCTGCCAGAGACCGTCGTGGGCGGGGTGATCGCCGTAGCGGCAATCGAGCGTCGCCAAATGGGCCGACAGCAGCGAAAAATGCGTGGCCTCCTCGGCCGCCACGCGCGTCCAGTCCTGGTAGAACGCCACCGGCATGTCGGCAAAGCGCCACACGGCATCGAGTGCGAGGTTGATGGCGTTGAATTCGATATGCGCAAGCGCGTGCAGCAGCGCGGCGCGTCCACGCGGCGTATCGATCGCACGCCGGCGCGGGACTTCAGAAGGCGGCACGAGCCTCGGCGCGGCCGGCCGGCCGGGGACACCACCTACCGGCGACGCGATGGCTTCGTCTAGGCCCCAGCTTGCATCGCTGGCGCGCTTGGCGCGCTCGCCCAGGCGCAAGGTGGCGTCCACTTTGCTGGCAGGATCGGTGAGGCACAAGGCGGCCAAAGCGCTGTAGCGCAAGGAGTCGGCAGGGGGCTGGAAGGCGGTCATCAGCGTACAATTCGGGCTTTCCGGCATTTTAAATCGACGCATCAGCCTCCCCGCCCGGGCAGGCTTGAAGACGCGCACTTTTTCCCCACCTACGAAGATTCTGGAGACCGATCGCATGGCCCTCTACCAACTCGGCGACGTTGCCCCGACCATTGACGAAAACGCCTATGTGGCGCCCGAAGCGACCGTGATCGGCCGCGTGGAGCTCAAGGCACGCGCAAGCGTCTGGCCGGGCGCCGTCATTCGCGGCGACAACGAGCCGATCACCGTGGGCGAGGCCAGCAACGTGCAGGAAGGCTCGGTGCTGCACACCGACCCGGGCTGCCCGCTGAACATCGGCGACCGCGTGACGATCGGCCACCAGGCCATGCTGCACGGCTGCACCATCGGCGAAGGCTCGCTGATCGGCATTCAGGCCGTGGTGCTCAATCGCGCGGTGATCGGCAAGAACTGCCTGGTGGGCGCGGGTGCGATCGTCACCGAAGGGAAGGTCTTCGAAGACGGCACGCTGATCCTGGGCACGCCTGCCAAGGCCGTGCGCAAACTGACGGAAGACGACATCGCCAAAATGCACCTGAACACCGAGACGTACGCGGTGCGCCAGGCGATGTACAAGCAGCAACTGAAACGGATCGATGGATGACTGACGAGCTGAAGAAATTTGTATTCGATGCCGCGCCCGTGCGCGGTGAACTGGTGCGCCTGGAAGGGACTTGGCAGGAGGTGCTGCGCCGCCGCAAGTACCCGGCCCCGGTGCAAGCGCTGCTGGGCGAGATGATGGCCGCCGCCGCGCTGCTGTCCGCCAACCTGAAGTTCAACGGCGCGCTGGTCATGCAGCTGCATGGCGACGGCCCGGTGCGCATGGTCGTGGTGGAGTGCAACTCCGACCTGTCGATGCGCGCCACCGCCAAGATCGCCGAAGGCGCCGAGATTGCCGATGACGCCACGCTGGCCGCGATGGTCAACGCGCATGGCCACGGCCGCTTCGCCATCACGCTCGATCCGCAGGACAAGCTGCCGGGTCAGCAGCCCTATCAGGGGATCGTGCCGCTGTCAGACGAGAACGGGCCGCTTGCCACCATGACCGAGGTGCTCGAGCACTACATGCTGAGCTCCGAGCAGCTCGACACGCGCCTGTGGTTAGCCGCCGATGACAAGGTCGCCTCCGGCATGCTGCTGCAGCGCCTGCCGTCCTACGGCGGCGCCATGGAAGGCCGCCCGGGCAATGAGCCTGCGCAAGTGGGCGAAACCGGCCAGCCGCTGCACAAGGACGTACAGGAGCAGGATCTCGACACGTGGGAGCGCGTCTGCCAGCTCGGCAACACCCTGCGCAGCGAAGAACTGCTCGAACAGCCCATCGATACGCTCATCAAGCGTCTGTATTGGGAAGAAATGGAAGCCGCGGGCATCCGCATGTTCGCTTCGCAGAGCCCGCACTTCCGCTGCTCGTGCTCGCGCCTGCGTGTGGGCGCCATGCTGCGTACGCTCGGCCAGCCCGAAGTGGACAGCATCCTGGAAGAACGCGGCAAGGTGGAAATCGACTGCGAATTCTGCGGCCAGCACTACAGCTTCGACGCCGTCGATTGTGCGCAGCTCTTTGCGCAGGACACCGTCGCGCAGGGCATCCAGGGCGCATCCGACCAGCGCCATTGAACACGGCGACATAGTATGAAGATGCGTGGCACGCGGCACTTGTCGGTGCCGCCCACGCTCTAAGTCGCCAGTTTCATCATCTGCCGCCTGCTGCGGAGCGCACCATGCCCAAGCCCCTCACCCGATCGTTGAATCTCTCCCGCGCTGGCGCGCTGGCGTTGCCGATGTTGGTGGCGCTGCTCGCATCGGCCTGCGTTGCGGTCCCGCGCGGCCCGGGCGGCACGCCGTACACCGCACGCCTGCCGGCCGACATGCAGTCGGCAGCCCCGGCCCCGTTGTCGGCGGAAGAGCGCAAGAAGCTGGACGAGTTGAACGCCAAGGCACTGCGCGAATCCGATCAGGCCGTCAAACGCGATGCCGAGGCGCGTGCCTACGCGGCCACGCCCTACTACGCGCCCTATCCGTACTACGGAAGCTATTCGGTCTACTACGGCAGCGGCTGGCGCCACCGTGGTGGCTGGGGCGTGAGCTACGGCGCCCCCGTCTGGGGCTATCCGTACTACTGGTAAATCCGGGACCGTTGTCAGAAGACGAGCGCGTCATCCACGGCGCGCTCCGACGGCAACTGCAGGCTCAGTGATGGCCCTGCTGGCCTGCGGGAGGAGGAGGTGGCGGTGGCGTTTCGCTGGTTTTCGGCGCCGGTGCGACAAACTGCACGAAGACCTCGTCGTCCTTGACCATGCCAAGCTCATAGCGCGCGCGCTCTTCGATGGCGCCCGTGCCGTCCTTCAGATCCTTCACTTCGCCTTCGAGCTTGGCGTTGCGCTGCTTCAGCTCAGCATTGCGCTGATTCTGTGCCGTCACTTGCTTCTGCATGTCCCACACGCGCAGCCACCCGCCCTTACCCAGCCAAAGCGGGTACTGGATGGCAAGCAGCAACAGCAGCAGGAACAGCGTAATCAGGCGCATAGGGACAAGCGTTGGCGGTACTCAGGCTCCAGATACCACGCGACCGCCAGAGCGGCGGTCGCACGGTCATGCGGAGCGGAACTGCGAGGGATTATCGCAGGTTATAGAACGCCGACTTGCCCGGGTAGCTGGCGATATCGCCCAGGTCTTCCTCGATGCGCAGCAGCTGGTTGTACTTGGCCATGCGGTCCGAGCGCGACAGCGAGCCCGTCTTGATCTGGCCAGCGTTCGTGCCGACGGCGATGTCGGCGATGGTGCTGTCTTCGGTTTCGCCCGAGCGGTGCGAGATCACGGCGGTATAACCGGCGCGCTTGGCCATCTCGATGGCGGCGAACGTTTCGGTCAGCGTGCCGATCTGGTTGATCTTGATGAGGATCGAGTTGGCGATGCCCTTCTCGATGCCTTCCTTCAGGATCTTGGTGTTGGTGACGAACAGGTCGTCGCCCACCAACTGGACCTTCTTGCCGAGCTTGTCGGTCAGCGCCTTCCAGCCAGCCCAGTCGCTCTCGTGCATGCCGTCTTCGATCGACACGATCGGGAACTTGTCGGCCAGGTTTGCCAGGTAGTTGGCGAACTCTTCCGACGACAGTTGCAGGCCTTCGCCTTCCAGGTGGTACTTGCCGTCCTTGTAGAACTCGGACGCGGCGCAGTCCAGCGCCAGCAGCACGTCTTCACCCGCCTTGTAGCCAGCTTGCTCGATGGCCGACAGGATGGTGTTCAGGCACTCTTCGTTGCTGGCGAAGTTCGGTGCGAAACCGCCTTCGTCGCCCACGGCCGTGCTCATGCCCTTGTCTGCCAGGATCTTCTTCAGCGCGTGGAAGATCTCGGCGCCGCAGCGCAGGGCTTCGCGGAAGCTCGACTGGCCGACCGGCATCACCATGAATTCCTGGATGTCCAGGCTGTTGTTGGCGTGTGCGCCACCGTTGACGATGTTCATCATCGGCACCGGCATCTGCATCGCGCCCGAACCGCCGAAGTAGCGGTACAGCGGCAGGCCGGCTTCTTCCGCAGCGGCCTTCGCGACAGCCATCGACACGGCCAGCATGGCGTTCGCGCCCAGGCGGCTCTTGTTCTCGGTGCCGTCCAGGTCGATCAGGGTGCGGTCCAGGAACGCCTGTTCCGAGGCGTCCAGGCCCATGATGGCTTCGGAGATTTCGGTGTTGATGTGCTCGACGGCCTTGAGCACGCCCTTGCCCAGGTAGCGCGACTTGTCGCCGTCACGCAATTCGATGGCTTCGCGCGAGCCGGTGGAGGCGCCCGACGGCACCGCGGCGCGACCCATCACGCCCGATTCCAGCAGCACGTCGCATTCGACGGTGGGGTTGCCGCGCGAGTCCAGCACTTCGCGACCGATGATATCTACGATGGCACTCATGAAAATCCCTCTTGGTGTCTTTAAAGCAGGTGAAGCAAGCGGCCCGGGCTTAAATGCCCTCGACCACAATCATGTTCATCTTCGCGGCCTTCTCGCGCGATGCACGGGCGGCGCGATATTCCTCGCTGTCATGGAAGGCCTTGGCGGCGTCGTAGCTCGGGAACTTGAGCACGACGATGCGGGTGGGGCTCCACTCGCCTTCCAATGTCTCGGTCTTGCCGCCGCGCACGAGCGGCTCGGCGCCATGGACCTGCATGGCCTTGGTCGACAGCACCTTGTATTGCTCGTATTGCACGGGGTCCGTCACGTCCACGTACGCGAGGATGTAGCCAGCGGCCATGTGTCTCTCTCCGGATGCCAAAACGAAAGCGACGACGGCAGCCGATGGGGGCCGCTGGTCGTCGTTGGAATCAGTCGAACTGATTTTCCAGGAAACCGCTGCGCTTGGTGAGCGCATCCAGTTCTTTCAGTACTGACAACAAGTCTTTCATGCGGCGCAGCGGCACAGCATTCGGGCCGTCTGATTTTGCGCATGCGGGATCGGGGTGCGTTTCCATGAACACGCCCGACACGCCCGTGGCAATGGCCGCACGGGCCAGTACGGGCACAAATTCGCGTTGGCCACCCGAGCTGGTGCCCTGGCCGCCCGGCAGTTGCACCGAGTGCGTGGCGTCGAACACCACCGGCGCCCCCGTCTCGCGCATGATCGCCAGCGAGCGCATGTCCGACACGAGGTTGTTGTAGCCGAACGAAACACCGCGTTCGCACGCCATGAAGTTGTCTTCCGGCAGACCGGCATCGCGGGCGGCATGACGCGCCTTGTCGATGACGTTCTTCATGTCGTGCGGCGCCAGGAACTGACCCTTCTTGATATTGACGGGCTTGCCGCTCTGCGCGCAGGCGCGGATGAAATCGGTCTGGCGGCACAGGAAGGCGGGCGTCTGGAGCACGTCCACGACTTCCGCCACCGGCTTGATCTCATCGATCTCGTGGATGTCGGTCAGCACCGGCACGCCCACCTGGCGACGCACTTCCGCCAGGATGCGCAGGCCCTCTTCCATGCCCAGCCCACGGAACGACGTGTCCGACGAACGGTTCGCCTTGTCGAACGACGACTTGTAGATGAACGGAATGGCCAGGGCACCCGTGATCTCCTTGAGCGTGCCGGCGGTGTCGATCGCCATCTGCTCCGATTCAATCACGCAGGTGCCGGCAATCAGGAAGAACGGTTTGTCGAGGCCGACTTCAAAATCGCAGAGTTTCATGATGTTCCCGTGCGCGAGCCCTTAGGCAGCGCGTTGCGCGTTCTGCTGGTGATGTGCCAGCGCGGCTTCCACGTAGGCCTTGAACAGCGGATGGCCGTCACGCGGCGTCGAGGTGAATTCCGGGTGGAACTGCACGCCGACGAACCATGGGTGCATCGACGCGGGCAGCTCCATCATTTCCGGCAGGTTTTCCGACGGCGTGCGGGCAGAGATGATCATCCCGGCCTTTTCCAGCTGCGGCACGTAGTGGTTGTTCACCTCGTAGCGGTGACGATGGCGCTCGTTGACTTCCGCGCCGTAGATCGTCGCGGCCTTGGTGCCCGGCTGCACCGGCACACGCTGCGAGCCCAGGCGCATCGTGCCGCCCAGGTCGGAATCGGCCGAGCGCTTTTCCACCGCGCCATCGCGATCCAGCCATTCGGTGATAAGGGCCACCACCGGGTGTTCGGTCTCGTCGTTGAATTCCGTGCTGTTGGCGTCCTGCATGCCGGCCAGATGGCGAGCGAATTCGATCACAGCCAACTGCATCCCCAGGCAGATGCCCAGGTACGGCACGCCCTTCTCGCGGGCGTATTGAATTGCGCGGATCTTGCCTTCCGTGCCGCGCTTGCCGAAGCCGCCCGGCACGAGGATCGCGTCCAGCGACTTGAGCACGTCCATGTGGCCCGATTCCAGCTCTTCGGAATCGATGTACTCGATATTGACGCGCGTCGAGGTGTGCAGGCCGGCGTGGCGCAGCGCCTCGATCAGCGACTTGTACGACTCGGTCAGGTCGACATACTTGCCGACCATGCCGATGGTGATCTCGTGCTGCGGGTTCTCCAGCGTGTGCACCATGCGCGCCCACACCGAGAGGTCCGCCGGCGGCGCATCAATGCGCAGCTCTTCGCAGATGATGCGATCCAGCCCCTGCTCGTTGAGCATCTGCGGGATCTTGTAGATGGTGTCGACGTCCCACACCGAGATGACCGCGTCCTGCGGCATGTTGGCGAACAGCGAAATCTTCGCGCGCTCATCGTCGGGGATCGGGCGGTCTGCGCGGCACAGCAGCGCGGTCGGCTGCACGCCAATCTCGCGCAGCTTCTGCACCGAGTGCTGGGTCGGCTTGGTCTTCAGCTCGCCGGCGCTGGCAATGAACGGCACCAGCGTCAGGTGGATGAATGCAGCCTGGTTGCGGCCCAGGCGCAGGCTCATCTGACGCGCGGCTTCCAGGAACGGCAGCGACTCGATATCGCCCACCGTACCGCCGATTTCCACGATCGCCACGTCAGCCTTGCCGTCGTGCGATGCCGCGGCACCGCGCTCGATGAAGGCCTGGATTTCGTTGGTGATGTGCGGAATGACTTGCACCGTCTTGCCGAGGTACTCGCCGCGACGCTCCTTGCGGATCACGGACTCATAAACCTGGCCGGTGGTGAAGTTGTTCGACTTGCGCATCTTGGCCGAGACGAAGCGCTCGTAGTGGCCAAGATCGAGGTCGGTTTCTGCGCCGTCCTCCGTCACAAACACCTCGCCGTGCTGCAGCGGGCTCATCGTGCCCGGGTCGACGTTGATGTAGGGATCGAGTTTGAGGAGGGTGACTTTGAGGCCGCGCGACTCGAGAATGGCCGCGAGCGAGGCGGCGGCGATGCCCTTGCCGAGTGAGGACACTACGCCACCGGTAACGAATACGAACTTGGTCATGACCTAGCTTGCCGGGGAAAGCCGGATTATACCAAAGGTGCCCCGTCCGATCCGTGACAGAACGGTGGAATTTCCCCGAGCCCGGTCTTGCCTATGCGGCGTGCCGCATGGCGCCTGCGTTGGCGCGCATTTCGTTGATCAGCTGGCGGATCAACGCGGCGGTCTCCAGGGGCTTTTCCATCGGATACAGGTGACTGCCCTCAATCCACCGCAGCTTGCTGCCGACGATGCGCCGGGTTGCACCCAGACCGACTTGGCGAATCTCGCGCGACCGTGTGCCGGCCACGAAGCTGACCGGGAACGGCGTGCCGCCGGCCACCTTGTGCCCCATGTTGGTCGGCAGCGTGCGGTAGATCTGATATTCGATCTCGCGCGAGAAACGCAATGTGCGCTCGCGGTCGCGGCCGGTCGGCTCGGTACCGTGCTCGACATAGTCGCGCAGCACGTCTTCGTCCCAGCGGTCAAACTTGCGCTTGGCCTTGAAGTGGCTCCAGACGGCATCCAGATCCGGCCAGAGATTGCGGCGATTCTTGGTGGCGGCCGCCGGCGATTGCCGATCGTCAATGTCCAGCCATTGCGCCACGCGTAGCAGCTTGGCCCGCCAGCCGGCAATGATGGGCGAATCGAGCATCAGCACGCCGCGCACCCGCTCCGGCCGACGCAGCGCGGCCATCAGGCTGAGAAAACCGCCCAGCGAATGGCCGACCAGCCAGACCGGTTCGGGCTGCGCATCGATTTCCGCCAGCAACTCTTTCACCAGACCTGGCCACGAGCGCGTTACTGGAAAGCGCGGGTCGTGACCAAAACGCTCCACCGCGCGGATGTCGAATTCGTCACTCAGCACGCCGAGCATTTTTCGATACGTGCCGACCGGAAAGCCGTTGGCATGCGAAAAGAGCATCACGTCGCGCATTGGGCGGATCCTATGAAGGGTTTCAGTGCGACTTCTGCGAGCCGCCGGCGACGCGCTGGATGGTGGAAACCGGCTCAGCCCCAGGACCGGGCGCGCGCTGCGGCCTGGGAGGCACATCTGCGGCGGGGGGCGCAATTCGCACCGGCTCGACCTTGGTCGAGGGATGCCCCTCGCGGCGCAGCGGATGCGCCGGCGAGGTGCCGGTCTCCCAGTCCGGATCCTCAATCTCAGCAAACACCTGGCGCAGGCGCTTGCCCCACGTGCCGCGGATCATGGCGAAATACGGGTTGTCCTCATCGATGGCCACGAAGCGCGTCACGCGCAGCGAATTGGTCTCGTAGACCAGCAGATCGAGCGGCAATCCGACGGAAATATTCGACTTCAGCGTCGAATCCATCGAAATCAGCGCGCACTTGGCCGCCTCGTCCAGCGGCAGGCCGGGACTGACCACGCGGTCGATGATGGGCTTGCCGTACTTGGCCTCGCCGATCTGGAAATAGCAGTTTTCGGGCGTGGCCTCGATGAAGTTGCCGGCCGCGTAGACGTTGAACAGGCGCGGCCGCTCGCCGCCGATCTGCCCGCCAAAGATGATGCTGACGTTGAAGTCGATCTTGGCCTTGGCCAGCGCGGCAGCATCGCGGTCGTAGACCTCCCGCACGGCCTCGCCGACGATGGTAGCTGCCTCGAACATGTCCTGCGCCGTCCACAACGAGCGCGGCTTGTCACGTGCCTCGGTCAACACCTGGCGCACCGCCTGGCTGATGGCGAGGTTGCCGGCCGTCAACAGCACCATGACGCGATCGCCCTCCCGCTCGAAAACGGTCATCTTGCGGAAGGTGGAAATGGCATCGACGCCCGCATTGGTGCGGGAGTCGGACAGGAAGACAAGGCCTGCGTCCAGGCGCATGGCGACGCAATAGGTCATGGGCGAAGCAAGGTACGGAAACGGTGGGTTGGGGGCATTCTAGCGCGCCGATGGCAACGCATCGGTACGCTTGGAAGGGAGACTCAGTTCACTCAGGCAACCTCGGCGGGCAGCGGTTCGATCGAGATGCTGACATCCAGCGTCTCGGCGCCCCCGCCCTGCCGGACGCCCCGAACCGGCGCCGCCGACTGGTAATCACGCCCGACCGCCAATCGAATGTGGCGCCCGTCGGTAAAGCACTGGTGGGTCACATCGATGCTGCACCACGTGTGCGATTCGGCATCGAGGCACACGTCGGCCCAGGCGTGGCTGGCGAGGTCTTCTTCGCCCACGGCATGGAAGTAACCGCTGACATAGCGCGCCGGCACGCCCAGGGCACGGCAGCACGCGACCATCACCTGCGCCTGGTCTTGGCACACGCCAGCGCCCAAGCCGAACGCCTCCGCCGCGGCCGTGCCGACGTGCGTGGTGTTGGGCTTGTAGTGCACGCGCTTGGCAATGGCCTGCGCCAGACGCAGCGCGGATTCGGCATCGCCCGGCACGAGCATTTGCTCACGGGCGAACGCAACCATTTCTGGTGGCGCGGATGTCAGCGGCGTGGCACTCAGGAAGTACAGCGGCGATACGCGATAGCGTCCTTCCCCTGGCGCGTCGACAAAACACTGGCTGCCGGGCGAGCCGGCGGGAAATGCCTCGACAATGCCGAGCGCCTCGATGGTGACGTCGTCGGTGCGATTGCCCAGGGTGAAGTGATGAACGACGTTGCCGAAGCCGTCAGCCGCGCGCGTGAGGTTGCCCGGCGTGTGGATCTGCCAGCTGTCCACCTGTTGCAGCGCGCCGCTGCGAGGCGTCAGCCGCAACTCGTGCACGCTGTGGCGCAGCGGCTCGGCATAACGGTAGACCGTCGTATGTCGAATTTGGTATTTCACGATGACACGAGCGCCGCCCGAAGGCGGCGCTCCAATATGGACAGAATGCCCTGCGCGAATGTCCGCACGTCAAGCCGCCTCGAGCGGCACCAGGAAATCCTGGCTGATGCCGTTGCCGAGATCGCCGATCCGCTCCAGGAAGTTCGTCAGCCACGCATGCAGCCCAACCGAAAAGATGTCCTCGATGCGGGCGTACCGCAGGTCGGCGTGCAGTTTACCAGCGCGACGTTCGGTCTCCGCCGACTGGCTGTTGCGCACGGTGGAAAGAATTGCCACCACCTCGTCCATGCTGGCCAGCAGCGAGCGCGGCATGTCGCTGCGCAGGATCAGCAGTTCCGCTACACGCGTCGGCGTGATGATGTTGCGATAGATCTTGCGATAGACCTCGAAGCCCGACACGGAGCGCAGCGTGGCAGCCCAATGATAGAAGTCACCCTGCTCGGCGGCGGCTTCGTCACGCGTGGGGGTGGACTGGAACTTCACATCCAGGAGCCGCGCGGTGTTGTCGGCACGCTCCAGGAAAGTGCCCAGGCGCATGAAGTGGAACGCGTCATCCGTGAGCATGGTGCCCACCTGCACGCCGCGCGACAGGTGCGAGCGGAACTTGACCCATTCGAAGAATTGCGAAGGATCATCGCGCAGCATGCCGTCGGTAATCAAGCGCTGCACGTCGAGCCACGTGGTGTTGATGGTTTCCCACACCTCAGTTGTGAGGGAGCCGCGCACAGCGCGGGCGTTCTCACGCGCGCCGCGCAGGCAGCTCATGATCGACGACGGGTTGGTCATATCTCGCACCATGAAGTCGATCACGTCGTCGCGCGAAAGCAAGCCATAGCGGTCGGCAAAAACCCGAGTGAGTTCGGAAATATCGAGCATCGCCCACCAGCCCTGCTCCGCCACTTCCGCCGATTGCGGCATCAGCGAGGTTTGGTAGTTCACGTCGAGCATGCGGGCGGTGTTCTCGGCCCGTTCGGTGTAGCGTGCCATCCAGAAAAGGTGGTCTGCGGTGCGGCTGAGCATGGCGTTCCCTTCTACGTATTCGATTTGTCGACTGCGTTGGCGAGCATTCAGCGCTCGAGCACCCACGTGTCCTTCGTCCCGCCGCCCTGCGACGAGTTGACCACCAGCGAGCCCGCCCGCAGCGCCACGCGCGTCAGGCCGCCCGGCACCATGCGGACATCCTTGCCAGACAGCACGAACGGCCGCAGATCGATATGGCGTGGAGCGATGCCGGCTTCCACGTACGTCGGGCAGGTGGACAGCGCCAGCGTCGGCTGCGCAATGTACTGATCGGGGCGAGCCTTCACCACCTCGCGGAACGCGGCGATTTCTTCCTGCGTGGCAGCGGGGCCGACCAACATGCCGTAGCCGCCAGCACCGTGCGTTTCCTTGACCACCAGTTCGCCCATGTGGTCGAGCACGTATTGCAGGTCGTCCGGGCGGCGACACATGTAGGTCGGCACGTTGTTGAGGATCGGCTCCTCGCCCAGGTAGAAGCGGATCATGTCGGGCACGTACGGATAGATTGACTTGTCGTCCGCCACGCCGGTGCCAATGGCGTTGCAGATGGTGACGTTGCCCGCGCGATAGACCGACAGCAGCCCCGCCGCACCGAGCGAAGAATCCGGGCGGAACACCAGCGGATCGAGGAAGTCGTCATCAACACGGCGGTAAATGACGTCGATGCGCTGCGGGCCCTGCGTGGTGCGCATGTAGAGGTGGTCGTCCTGCACGAAGAGGTCGTGCCCCTCCACCAGCTCCACTCCCATCTGCTGCGCCAGGAATGCGTGCTCAAAATACGCCGAGTTGTACATGCCGGGCGTGAGCACCACCACGGTCGGGTCGGCGATGTTCTGCGGCGATACGCTGCGCAGCATGTCGAGCAGCAGGTCGGGGTAATGCGCGACGGGCGCCACACGATTGCGCGCAAACAACTCCGGAAACAACCGCATCATCATCTTGCGGTTTTCCAGCATGTAGGACACGCCCGAAGGCACGCGCAGGTTGTCCTCCAGCACGTAGAACTCGCCCTCGCCGGCACGCACGATATCGATGCCGGCAACGTGCGCGTAGATGTCGCGGGGCACGTTCACGCCCAGCATGTCGGGGCGGTATTGGGCGTTGTTGTAGATCTGGTCGGGCGGAATGACGCCCGCGCGCAGGATGTTCTGCTCGTGATAAATGTCATGCAGGAAGCGGTTCAGCGCATCCACACGCTGGCGCAGGCCGCGCTCCAGCTTGATCCATTCATGGGCCGGAAAGATGCGCGGGATGATGTCGAACGGAATCGTGCGCTCGGTGCCGCTATTCGATTCGTCCTTGTCGCCATACACGGCAAAGGTGATGCCGACGCGGCGGAAGATGAGGTCGGCTTCGTCACGCTTGTTCTGCAACGTGACAGCGGACTGCGCGCTCAGCCATTCGGCGAAACGTCCGTAGTGGCTGCGTACCTCGCCCTGCTGGACGAGCGCTGCCGGGGCCGGTTCGGCGGCGTGGGGACTACGTTCCCCGTGCCAGTTGAGCATTTCATCGTAGAACCGGACTGCCATGCTTTTCTCCCCTGACGGCGCGCCGCACGGTGTGCACGGCACGTGGTTTTTATAGCACAGCGGTTTCGCGCCTCACAATGGGGCCAACCCGTTATGCCACCAAGTTTTACGGCAGCGCGTCAATCGCGTCCGCAGCGTTTGCCAGGGCTTCCACTTCCTGCGCCGAGGACCAGTAGCGCGGCCGCATGGACCGCGCCGTCTGTACCTCGAGCGCATTGCCGCGCGTCTGGATGACGACGGCTCCGGTCTTGTCCGTGCGCAAACCGTCGATATCGCGCGCCACGTAGCGCTGCCATACCTGCGGGTGCGGATGTCCGTACCGGTTGCGGTAGCCGACCTGAAAAATCGCCACCTGCGGAGATACCGCGTCCAAGAACGCGCCGCTGGAGCTTGTCTTGCTGCCGTGATGCGGTACAAGCAAGATGTCTGCCATCAGTCGCTGCGCAGGTTCACTGGCGACCAGCGCAGCCTCTTGGGGTGCCTCGATATCGCCGGTGAGCAACGCGGCATGGCGGCCGTTGCCAATACGCAGCACGCAGCTGCGGGCGTTGCTGCTGACGCGCGCACCGTCTGTGGGCAGTTGCACTGGATGGAGGACCTCGAAGACCACGCCGTCCCACGTCCATGATTGCCCAGCCAAGCAACCGGCAAAGCCAACGCCGAGGGCCTCGGCCTCGGCCCGTAAGGCGTGTTCTGGCGGCAAAGACGCCAACATGGTGCTTACAGGCACCGCGCCGAGCACCGTTTCGGTGCCGCCGGCGTGATCGCTGTCTTCGTGGCTGACGACGAGCGTGTCGAGCACCGCCACGCCGTGCCCTTGCAGATACGGCGTGATGACGCGGGCGGCCGCATCCGCGTGGTCGCCATAGCGGGGGCCGGTATCGAACAGAAGACGATGACTGGCCGTTTCAACCAGCACGGCAGCGCCCTGCCCGATATCGAAGGCCACCACCCGGAACTCGCCGGGCGGCGGCACCGGCACGCGCGCCAGTACCATCGGCAGCAGGAGCACGGCACCCTGCGCACGCCACGCCCAGGCACGATGCGCCCCTGGCACGAGCAGCAACGCGACGCCGCCTGCGGCCAACAGCAACGCCCAGGCTGGCGCGACGGGTGCAACCCACACCGACCAACTCGGCCGGGCCAGCCATTCCAGCCAGATCGCCAGCCACCGAAAGCTCGTCTCGGCCAAGTTCAGCACCGGCTGCGCCACCGGATCGGGCAGCGCCGCGCCGATCAGCGCCAGCGGCGTGGTCACGAAGCTGACAACCGGAATCGCCAGCCCGTTGGCCGCCGCGGAAACCACAGACGTCTGCTGGAACAACAGCAAGGTCAGCGGCAGCAGGCCAAACGTGACGGCAAACTGAATGCGCGTACTGCCGGCCAACCCTTGCTGAATATGGATCCACCAGCTTTCGGTTTCGCCGCTTCGCCGCCCATCCAACGCCATCTGTGCGGCAATGAAGATGATCGCCACCGCGCCGAACGAGAGCCAGAAGCCCGCTGACATGACAGCCCAGGGGTCCACCACGGCCACCACGGCAGCCGCCCAGCACAACGACAGGCTGGCCGGCACATTGCGATCGGTGAGGCGGGCGACAGCCACGGTGGACAGCATCAGCAGCGTGCGCTGTGCCGGCACCCCCATCCCTGCGAGCAAGCAATAGCCGAACGCCGCGAGCATGGCCGCGATGGCACCTGCACGCGGCGCCGGCATGCGCAGCGGCAATGGCGTGCGCAACCAACGCGTCAGCCCGAACGAGCGCCGCCACAACGCCATCCAGACTGCGGCAAACAGACCCGCGATCATGGTGATGTGCAAGCCGGAAATGCTGACGAGATGACTAATCCCTGTACTGCGGAACAACACCCAATCGTCGCGGGCGATGCCGCTCTGGTCGCCGACCACGAGTGCCACGATGACCGGCGCGAAGCGCGCATCGGGCAACGCGGTGAGGATGTGGCGCCGGACGGCCGCACGCCAACGTTCGACGCCGATCCCAAAGCCGCCACCGGCCTCATCCAGCGCAATGTTCTGCGCGCGCTTGCCCGTGCGCACGTAGCCTGTGGCGCGGATGTTGTCGGCCAGCATGGCGTATTCGCCGTCGAAGCCGCCAGGGTTGGACAGGCTGTGCGGGCGTTTGAGACGTAGCGTCAGTTGCCAGCGCTGGCCGGGCCGCAGATCGGGGACGCCGGCACGACGGTCAGGCGCTGCGCTCTCCGCGTCTTCAGGCTTCGCCGTGCCCCAACCGCGTGTGCCATACCAGGACAGGCGCACGCGATGCGGCGCCGCATCGCCTGCATTGCTGGATTCGATCTGGAAGAGAAAGCGCGTGGCGTCATCGCCGATCTGCGGCAGCTCTGCCACCACGCCGCTTGCGATGATGTCCTTGCCCTCCCACGCCGGGCTGAGCACCACAGACATGCGCTGCTGTGCCCGCCAATCGCTCCAGCCAAAACCTGCAGCAATCGTGGCGGCAACCAGCAACACGGCGCACAGCATCGGCCGGCGCCGCACGACCACTGCCAGCAAGAGGCAAAGCAACAGCACGCCAAGCGGTTGCCACACGGGCACCAGCGTCGCCTGCATCTGCAACGCCATGCAGCCGGCGACGAAGCCAACGAGCTTCGAGCGCATGCGCCGGCCTCAGCGCGGCAACAACGAAGCGAGACGAGGAATGGCCTCGATGGTATTGCGGCGCGCCTGTTCGGCCAGCGCCTCGATGGACATGCCGCGCAGCTGCGCCATCGCATTGGCGATGCGTGCCACTTCGGCGGGCGTGTTGCGCGTGCCGACCTGCTCGCTGAACTGGTCGTCGGCGAGCCACGCCGGGGCGAGGTCCGGCGCGTCGGTTTCCAGCACGATGGCTTCGATCGGCATCTCGGCTGCCAGCCGGCGCACGCGGTTGGCGCGCGAGAAGGTGAACACCCCTCCAAATCCCAGCTTGAAGCCCGAATCGACAAAGTGATGCGCCTGGTCGGGGCTGCCGTTGAACGCATGCGCAATGCCGCGCACGCCCGCCTTGGCTGCGGCACTCCGCACCTGGTCCTGTGATTTGCGCACGTGCATCAGCACCGGCAGGTCGAATTCGCGTGCGATGCGCAGTTGCGCGCGGAACACGGCGTTCTGCCGCTCAACGTCGAAATTGGGGATGAAGAAATCGAGTCCGATCTCGCCGATGGCGACAAAGCGCGGATCGTCCATCGACGCGGCCACCTGGCGCCGCAGCTCGACCAGATCATCGTCGCTGGCCTGTGCCGCGTGGATCGGGTGGATGCCGAGCGCATAGCTGCAGCCGGCGTTCCGGTGCACCAGGGTGCGCACCGTATCGAAGTTCCAGCGCGCCACCGCCGGCACGACAATGTGGTTGACGCCCGCCGCATGCGCCTGCGCGACGACCGTGTCGCGGTCGTCATCAAATTCGCGGGCATCCAGATGGCAATGGGTGTCGATCCACATGGTCAGTTCGGCGTTGGGAAAAGCGGCACCGTACCGGAAAGGCGGCCGTTTCGGAATCCGCCGAATCCGATCCTGGCGCCCTCGTCAGCGCTCCTGGTGCAGATGGCCGTCCCGCAGGCGGAAGATGCGGTTGCAGCGGCCGGCCAGTTCGATGTCGTGCGTCACGATCACAAAACTGGTGCCCAGCGTGCGCGTGAGCTCCAGCATCAGGTCGAACACTTCCCCGGCGGTGTGGTCATCGAGGTTGCCGGTGGGCTCGTCGGCCAGCACGCAAGCGGGAGACCCGACCAGCGCACGCGCAATCGCCACACGCTGCCGCTCGCCGCCGGACAGCTCGCCTGGGCGGTGCGCCGTGCGCGGGCCCAGGCCGACACGTTCAAGCATCGCCTGCGCGGTGTGGCGCGCCTGCGCCTCTTCCACGCCGCGAATGCGCAGCGGCATCGCCACGTTGTCCAGCGCGGTGAATTCCGGCAGCAGGTGGTGGAACTGATAGACAAAGCCCAGCGCCTGGTTGCGTAGCGTGTTGCGCTCGCGCTCCTTCATCGCCGTGAACGGCTTGCCGAGCAGCGAGACGCGGCCCGAAGTCGGCTCGTCCAGCCCGCCCAGCACATGCAGCAGCGTGCTCTTGCCCGAGCCCGACGCGCCCACGATGGCGACCTTCTCGCCCACGCCGATGCGGATGTCCACGCCCTTGAGCACATCGACGTTCAACCCGCCCTGGCGGAACGACTTGGACAGTCCCTCCGCCTGCAGCACCACGCCCTGCGGCGCCGCAGCCGGCGCTTCCATGGAAGTCATGACGGCCTCACCCATCGCCTTATTCATAACGCAGTGCCTCCGCCGGGTTCACGCGCGAGGCGTGCCAGCTCGGATACAGCGTCGCCACAGACGCCAGGATGAAGGAAATGATGCCGATGGTCGCAATGTCGTTCACGCGGGGGTCCGATGGCAGTTCGCTGATGAAGTAGATGTCTCTGGGCAGGAATTGCACGTGGAAGAGACGCTCGATGAAGGGCACGATCACGTCGATGTTGTACGCGATGAGCGTGCCGAAGCCCACGCCCAGCAGCGTGCCGATAAACCCGATCGCCACGCCTTGCACGATGAAGATCTTCATGATCGAGCCAGGCTGTGCGCCCATGGTGCGCAGGATGGCGATGTCGGCCTGCTTGTCGGTCACCGTCATCACCAGCGTGGAGACCAGGTTGAACGCCGCCACGGCGATGATCAGCGTGAGGATGATGAACATCATCTTCTTCTCGGTCTTCACCGCCGCGAACCAGTTCTTGTTCTGGCGCGACCAGTCGCGGATGTACAGCTCGCCCGTGAGCGTGCGCGACAGCGCTTCGGCCACCTGCGGCGCGCGGTCCATGTCGACCAACTTCAGCCGCACGCCGGTCGGGCCGTCCAGGCGGAACAGGCGCTCGGCGTCTTCCATATTGACGAGGGCCAGCGAGCTGTCGAACTCGTAGTGCCCCGATTCGAACACGCCCGTCACGGTGAACTGCTTCAGGCGCGGCAACACGCCCGCCGGAGTGATGGTGCCCTGCGGCGCCACCAGCGTGACCTTGTCGCCCTGCTGCACACCCAGGCCGCGCGCCAGTTCCTTGCCCAGCGCGATACCGAATTCGCCCGGTTTCAGGTCGTTGATGCTGCCCGACTTGAAATCCTTGGCGATGTCGGACACCTTCGGCTCATCCGCCGGCGACACACCGCGCAGCAGCACGCCGCGCACCGCCTCGTCGCGCGTGATCATGGCCTGCGCACCCACATACGGCGCCGCACCGATGACTTCCTTGTTCTGCATCGCCTCATTGGCGGTACGCTGCCAGTCGGGCAGGCTGTTCGGCGCCATGACCTCGATATGCGCCAGCACCGACAGCATGCGGTCGCGCACTTCCTTCTGGAAGCCGTTCATGACCGAGAGCACGATGATCAGCGCCGCCACCCCCAGCGCAATGCCGAGCATGGAGATGAGCGAGATGAAAGAGATAAAGCTGTTGCGGCTCGCGCGCTTGCTTGCACGCGTATACCGCCAGCCAATCTGCCATTCGTATGGAAATTTCAAAGGGGGTTCCCCGCGACGTGTGATTTGTCCGGCGCACTCGCCGGCTGGCCGGAAGTTTACAATCTCGGAGCCATGATTCCTGAACTCACCCTGATTGTCCCGTTTTGCGCGCCCGCCGCCGAGGTGGCGGACGACGCTTACCGTCAATTGACCTTGCCGGGCCTGGAAAGGTTGCTTGCGCGCGCACGCGAGACAGAACACGAGCGCCACGACGACGCCTACCTGCCCACGCTACCGCACGAGCGCTGGCTGGCCACGCACGCCGGGCTGCCCATTGCGCCCCTCCCTTCCGCGCCGTACATGCGCCTGGCGGACGGCGGCAGCGCCGACACGCGCGTCTGGGCCTGCCTGCAGCCGGTGCATATCCATGCCGCCCGGGATCATCTGGTGATGCTCGATCCGGCCCAGCTCCGCCTGGAAGCCGTCGACGCCGACGCCCTGCGCGCCGCCATCGCCCCACTGGTGGCCGAGATGGGCATCGCGCTCGACGCCCCGCATGCCGCACGCTGGTACGTCGCCGATTCGCCCTTTGGCGACCTGATTGCCGCCGCCCCGCAGCGCGCGTCCGGTCACAACATCGACATCTGGATGCACAAGGGCGAGCAGGAGCGCGCCTGGCGCAAGTTCCAGAACGAGATCCAGATGACGTGGTACGACCACCCCGTCAACCAGGCCCGAGAGGCGCGCGGCCTGCTGCCGGTCAACTCCGTCTGGCTGTTCGGCCAGGGCGCGCTGCTCGACACGCGCCCGATTGCCGAACGCATGGTCGGCATCGACCCGTTCTTTGCCGGCATCTGCCACGCCGCCAACGCCACCGAGCTGTGCGCGGAAACGCTCGCCGCCCTGCCGTTTGACGACACCAGCGCCGCCGTGCTGCTCGACGCCGCCGGCAAACCGTACCTCTCGGCCGACTGGTACGACTGGATCGAAACCCTGCGCGCCTACGACCGCGACTGGTTCACCCCCGCCGCCGATGCGCTGGCCGATGGCCGCATCGATGCTGTCTCGCTCGTGCTGACCGGCGATTCGCATTACGCGCACTACCGCGCCACCCGCCGAGACTTGACCGGCTGGCTGCGCCGCTTCACGCGCGCCCGCACCCTGCGCGACGCGCTCTCCCCGCTTTCGATGTCTGCCTGAATGACCCGCATCGCTGTCCGTTCGCATTCCGCCGAGGCCGCCACCACGCTGGCCGGCCACGGCATCCATCCTGTATTGGCGCGCATCCTCGCCGCGCGCGGTGTCGGCCGGCCCGACGAGCTGTCGACCGAGCTGGCCGACCTGCTGCCGCCCTCGCAACTCAAGGGCATCGATGAAGCAGCGTGCTATCTGGCCGACGCCATCGCCGCCAACAAGCGCCTGCTGATCATTGCCGACTACGACTGCGACGGCGCCACCGCCTGCGCGGTCGGCGTGCGCGGCTTGCGCATGCTCGGCGCGCAAGTCAGCTACATCGTCCCGAACCGCTTCGAATACGGCTACGGCCTGTCGCCCGAGATCGTGGCGCTGGCCGCGCGCGAGAGGCCGGACGTGCTGGTCACCGTCGACAACGGCATTGCCGATGTAGCCGGCGTGGCGGCGGCCAATGCGCTGGGCATCGACGTGGTCGTCACCGATCACCACATGCCGGGCGCGCAATTGCCCGAGGCGCGCGTGATCGTCAACCCGAACCAGCCCGGCTGCGGTTTCCCGAGCAAGAACCTGGCGGGCGTGGGCGTGATGTTCTACGTGCTGCTGGCGCTGCGGGCAGAACTGCGCAAGCGTGGCGTGTTCACGCCGCAGGAGCAACCGCGCCTGGATGCGCTACTCGACTTGGTCGCGCTGGGCACCGTGGCCGACGTGGTCAAGCTCGACGCCAACAACCGCCTGCTGGTCGCGCAGGGCCTCAAGCGCATGCGGGCCGGGCGGATGTGCCCGGGCATCGCCGCCCTCTTCCGCGTGGCCGGTCGTGAAGCACGACGCGCATCGACGTTCGACCTCGGCTTTGGCCTCGGGCCCCGCCTGAACGCTGCCGGGCGGCTGGCCGACATGTCGCTGGGCATCGAATGCCTGCTCACCGACGACTACGACCGCGCCATGGCCATCGCCGCCGAACTTGACGGCATGAACCGCGAGCGCCGCGAGATCGAGGCCGGCATGCAGCAGGAAGCGCTGGCCATCCTCGACGGCATGAACGCCCTCGATGGCGCGGGCCGCCACACCATCGCCGTCTACAACGAGACCTGGCACCAGGGCGTGATCGGCATCGTCGCCTCGCGCATCAAGGACAAGTTTCACCGCCCAGTCTTCACCTTCGCCCCCGGCGACGATGGGCTGATCAAGGGCTCCGGCCGTTCGATCCCCGGCTTCCACCTGCGCGACGCGCTGGACGCCGTGCACAAGCGCAGCCCGGGCCTGATCGTCAAGTTCGGCGGCCACGCGATGGCGGCCGGGCTCACGCTGCGCGAAGACGGCTTCGATGACTTTGTCGCCACCTTCGAAGCCGTCGGCCGCGAATGGCTGACCGAGGCCCTACTCTCGCGCGTGCTGGAAACCGACGGCGAAGCCGCGCCGGAGTGCTTCACACCACAGTTCGTCGAGTTGCTCGAAACCCAGGTCTGGGGACAGGGCTTTCCGGCACCCAGCTTCTGCGGCGAGTTCGATGTGCTGTCGCAAGCCGTGCTGAAAGACAAGCACCTCAAGCTCAAGCTCGGCCGCGGCAAGCAGCATTTCGACGCTATCTGGTTCAACCACGCCGAACCGCTCGGCGCCTCTGCCTACGTGGCCTACCGGCTCGACAACAACACCTTCAACGGCATCACACGCGTGCAGATGGTGATCGAGCATGCGCAGTAGCGGGTTGGACAAACGTTGCGCCAGCGCATAAACACATGCCAAAACTGTCTGACAGAGCACGGATGACGCAGCGGTTGGGCACGGCGGCTGCGTTACAATGCAGGTTTGCCGGCTCGGCACCCGCCATGACCGCGCTCCCCACGAATTCCTAGCTTCAACTCCAAGCGAAATGACTCACGTCGTTACCGAAAGCTGTGTCCGCTGCAAGTACACCGACTGCGTGGACGTCTGCCCCGTCGATTGCTTCCGCGAAGGCCCGAACTTCCTGACCATCGATCCGGACGAGTGCATCGACTGCGCTGTCTGCGTGGCCGAGTGCCCGGTCAACGCCATCTACGCCGAAGAAGACGTGCCGGCCGACCAGCAGAAGTGGATCGCCCTCAATGCCGAACTCTCGACCATTGGCTGGCCGTCCATCACCAAGACCAAGCAACCCTTGCCCGACGCCGACGATTGGAAGGACGTGAAGGACAAGGAGCAGTACCTCGAACGCTGATCCGCCTTGCCCACACACTTTTTTTCATGCGCCGCAAAAAAGGTGTTGACGGGCAGATCGGAAAATAGCTAGAATTCATTTCTTCGCTGTTGCAGCGATTCCCCGATAGCTCAGTCGGTAGAGCGCCGGACTGTTAATCCGTAGGTCCCTGGTTCGAGCCCAGGTCGGGGAGCCAAATAAAAGAAAACGCCTCGCTTCGTGCGGGGCGTTTTCATTTGTGGCATCGGTGCGTGTATCGTCTGCATCTTCGCCCCAAGCCCGAGTGGTGAAATTGGTAGACACCGCGGACTTAAAATCCGCTGCGCCCTAATCGGCGCGTGCCGGTTCGATCCCGGCCTCGGGCACCAGATCCCCCCTTCGCCTTTCCTCCGCTGCCTGCGTGAACGCATTTTGGCGCGGCGTCCCTCATGCCCCCAAGCCCTCGCTCATACGTTGAGTGCGCACGGAACACGCAGCCGTCGGCGCCCTAGCAGCACGCGCTCACGCCCGGCAGCTCATGAAGGGCGTCCTTACGAACGGGGTGATGTCGCTGTGGTCGACCGAATAGTCGCGAATGTTTCGGGCGAGACGCGCGCGATTGCCATGGCTCACCGCGGCAGCGAACACCACCACCACGAGCGTCGGCCGCTTAGCGTTTCTTGAGGGCTGCGATCATGTCCATCGACGCACAAAGACCGCGACGCATGTCACGCGACGGCGGCTCAGGTGCGCAGCCCCATCGGCATGACTGCCTCTTTCTCCCAAACCGGAAACGCGGGACGCGCAAGCCGCCATTCCGATGCAGCTTGCGCGTCACGGAAGCGCACTAGGCGCTTTCGGGGGAGCCGAACCGGTAGGCGCCGAATCACCCCACCAGCCAACGCACACCAAAGTTGATGAGCGCACCGCCACCCACCAGGCCCACCCACAGCACAGCGGCGCACAGCAGCGGACGCACACCCGACTTCAGCAGCATCGGCACATGCGTCTGCGTGCCGATGGCGAACATCGCGCAAGCCAGCATGGCGGTATCGATAGCATCGATGGGCGCGTGCCATGCGGCGGGGATCGCACCAGCAGAATTCAGCAGTGTCACGATGAGCAGACCCACTGCAAACCACGGCATCGCCTTCCAGGCGTGGCCAGCAGCCTTGCGCAGCGCATCCTGCCGGGAGGTGGCGGCGGTCGCCTGACCCTCAGCGGGCGTCGTGCAGGCCAGCACCACAAGCAGCGGAGCCAGCGCCAGCACACGCACCATCTTGCTCACGACAGCCGCGCTGGTCGCGTCGTCACCCAGCAGGCGCGCCGCCGCAATTACCTGCGCCACTTCGTGCATTGTCGAGCCGATGTAGACACCGAAATGTTCCGGTGCGACCGCCATGCCGGCATGCGCGATGAGCGTATAGAGCCACGGATACAGGAAAATGCCGACCGTGCCGAACAGCACAACGCTGGCGATCGCCACGGCCGTTTCGCGCGGCGACGCCTTGACTGCCGGCGCAACCGCCAGCACAGCTGCCGCGCCACACACTGCGCTGCCCGCAGCCACCAGCACAGCCTGCGAGCGCGCCAAGCCAAACCAGCGGGTGCCGATCCACGTGCCGGCGAGCATCGTCGCGGCCAGCACGACCAGCGGGATCACCACGCCCGACGTACCCAGGTCATGGATCTGCGCCAGCGTCAGTCGGGCGCCGTAGAGGATCACCCCCGCCCGCAACAGCGTCTGGCGTGCAAATTGGATGGCACCCGGCGTCAGCCAGCGCTGGTGTCCGGGCACATGCCCCACGGCCATGCCAAGCAAAATGGCGAGCGTCAGCGCGCTCAGGCCCAACCGCCCCGCCCACGGCATCCCGCCAAGTGCCACCGCCACGCCGGCGCACCCGAACAACACCACCACACTGGCGAGCGTCCGCCCGTCGAAGCTCGACACCACAATGGGGGGCGCCACCTGTTTTTGTGCAATCGTCATCACATCCGCCTTACTTATTCGCTATGCGCATAACGATATGCGGCACGTGATAACATGTAAAACAGGTAATTTTCGTAATTCCAACCACTTTTATGGATAACAAAGCACCCCGCGTGACACTGCGGCAATGGGCTGTTTTCGCGGCCATCGCTCAGAGCGAGACGACCACCGCTGCAGGCGATGTCCTGGGCCTGTCACAGTCGGCCGTCAGCGCGGCACTGGCAGAGCTGGAATCCACGCTCGGACATCCGCTGTTCGATCGGCATGCGCGGCGCCTGCACCTGAACGCGCTGGGCCGGCAACTGTTGCCGCAGGCGCAGGCGCTACTCGATCACGCCGATGCACTGGAACACGCGACCGCGCAGCCCAACGTACGGCTGAAGCTGGCGGCCAGCAGCACCATCGGCAACTATGTGCTGCCTGCCCTGCTGGCGAGCTTCCGGCAGCAGATCGCGCCTGACAGCCAACTCGACGTACTGATCGGCAATACGCAGGATGTGGTCGACGCCGTGCAGCGCTTCGAGGTCGACATCGGCCTGATCGAAGGCACCTGCCGCGGCGAGGCGCTGGAGATCGAATCTTGGCTCGACGATGAAATGGTGATCGTCGCCGCCCCAGGGCACCCGCTCGTTCAGGACGTAACAACCGTCTCGCACGCCGCGCTGCGCGAAGCGGGCTGGCTGATGCGCGAGCCCGGCTCCGGCACGCGCGAACTTGTCGACAGCCGTATCGCCTCGGTAGTGGGGCCCCTGCATGTGGCACTCGAACTCGGTCACTCCGAGGCCATCCAGCGCACGGTGGCAGCCGGCTATGGCATCAGTTGCCTGTCACGCCACGTCGTGGCCGATGCGCTGCGCGATGGGAGACTGGTGGAGGTGAACAGCGGCCTGCCGCGCATCGCCCGCCCCCTGCTGATCGTGCGCCATCGCGACAAACATCCGACGCACGGCCTCACGCAATTCATCGACGTCCTGCGCAGCCACGCAGACGATTCGAAAAAAAATCGCGCAAAGGACTAGCGCAGCCTGAAAAAGGTTGATATAGTCTCATTTCTTCGCGGGGCGTTAGCTCAGTTGGTAGAGCAGCGGACTCTTAATCCGTAGGTCGAGTGTTCGAGTCACTCACGCCCCACCAGAACTCGCGTAGAAAGCCCAGTCCTCACCGACTGGGCTTTTTGCTTTCTGGCACGCGATCGCTGAAACAAAAAAGGAGCGCTTGGCTTGTTGCGCCACAGCGCCCTCCTCTCGCCAAACAACCGATCCTGTCGATTTCAGTCGGCGTCACGGATCCTGAGTTGCATCCGTAACCGCATCGTCTCGCCCGGGGCAAGAGTGCGCAGGCCTGTGCCACCCCACCCTTGCTCGGCGAGGTTGATGGCATCCGCCACGTGCGAAACGGGTTCCAGGCAAAAGTACGGCTGCCCCTGCGGCGCGTGCAAGATGAAGTGGTCCAGCGGGTCGTCTGCGTTCACCGTGAGCGCGGCACCGTCATCGTGCGAGACCACCGCCTGCCGGTTCCAATCACTGTAGTAGACGCTCAGTGCGTCGTCCGGCAAGGCACGCGCCACGCAAAAGTCTTCGCGCGCGGTGGCAGGCTCGCGCCGGATGGCGACTTCGCCTGCGTCGGTGGGCCACATGGTCGGCGCATCGAATTGCACACGCATGCCGGGTGTCCGCACGAAGTACGGGTGAAAGCCACCCCCCGCGGGCATGTCGCTCTCGCTGTCGTTGCGCAGGGTGATGACGGCGTCGAGCCCCACGGGGCTCAACGTCAGCGCCTGCGTAGCGGTGAAGGGCCAGGGCCAGTTGTCCGTTTCCGGCACGTAGCGCAAGCCCAGCACGATGGACGATGCAGTCAACTGTTCCACCGTCCAGGGCCGCGCATGCGCCAGACCGTGCATGGCGTGCGGCTGCCCCGGATGCGGCGCAAGACGGATCTCACGCCCACCCCACTGGAAGCGGCCATCGCGGATTCGGTTGGAGAACGGCAGCAACGGATAGCAGCCCGTCTTGGGCCACGCCAGCCCATCGAAGCCGTCACGCAAGCAGGCCTCGGACATCGGCGCCAGCCAGTCGATGCGCTGACCGCCCTCGCTGACCGAAGCCAGCGAGGCGATGCGGCCACCGGCTGCCGGCGCCACGTCCATCGTCAGCCCGCCCGCCTGCAGCCGGTGCACCGGGCCAGGCGCCAACCATGCTGCCGGCGTCATCAGAAGAAATGACGGATGCCAACCATGCCGACGAACTGGCTCGGGCCGCTCGACGGCGTGCCGTTTTGCGAATCGCCCACCGACGCCACGGCATTGACGATGCTGCCCGTCGCGCTCAGCGTCTGGCCGCTCGCCTTCTGATAGGCCTCAATCGCATAGAGCGCCGTGCGCTTGGAGAACGAATACACCTGCTCCATCGTGAACTGGTGATAGCGCGCAGCCTTGTCGACGCCGTTGCGCTTGTTCTCAGCGGTGTAGCTGTAGCCGGCCGCCACGGTCAGTGCGGGCGTGAGCGCATAGGTCGCAATGGCGCCGAACGTGTTGAAGCTCGCCGTCTGTGCAAACCCTGCCGGCGAGGTCGCGCCCGGCTTGTACTGCACGTTGGAATAGTTCAACCCCATCATCAGGTTGCCGATGGTGTAACGGGCTGCGGTACCGATGATCTGTGCGCTGTCAGCGGTGGCGTAGCCCTTGTTGATGGGCGCGTTGTTCGCAAAGTCACCGCTGTTGCTCTGGAAGGTCGGGACATTCTTCAAGCGGATGTAGCCAGCCGACCACGCAAACGCCTGATAGTCATAACGCAGCGCCGCGCTAAAGGCGCTGCCGTTGGACATGCTGCCCGCCTGCTCGCCCATGCCGTATTGCAGGCCGGCCTGGAAGCCACCAAGCGTGGGCGTCGTATACATGATGGAGTTCGGCACGCGCAGCGTGGTATCCATCGCATCGACATCACCCGGGTGCGCACCGACCGCGCCCGTCAGCACGTTGGTCGGGCCAAGCGCACCAACGTACTGGAAGTACGGCGTGTACTGACGGCCCATCGTGATCTGGCCATAGGTCTTGTTGGTCAGGCCAACATAGGCTTGGCGGTTGAAGATGAAGTTCGCCTTGCTTTGCGCGCCCGTGTCGGCCGCAAAGCCGTTCTCTAGGCGGAACAGCGCCTGAGTACCGCCACCCAGGTCTTCCGTGCCATACAGACCGAACTTGCTGGCAGCCAGCGCGCCGGAGTTCATGTAGACGTTGGAATGCCCGCCCTGGTTGCTCGAATAGGCGATGGCGTTATCGACCGTGCCGTACAGCGTCACGGTGCTTTGCGCCGATGCGTGCATGGACAGTCCTGCGGACAACAGCGCGACGCACGCGCAAACCGGCTTGATGGTGAACATGGCTCGTGTGGTTTTCATGGTTTTCATCGTTCTCTGTGGTGATCTCCAACACCGGGGAATCGCGCAACGGCGAAGCTCTCCTCGCCTCGCCAATGCGCACAGGTAGGCAGTGTGGTTACGGCCGCAACTGCAAGGTTAGCCGACGCCATCCGCCCGAAACAGTCTGCCCGACAACGCGGGCCTGCGGAGTCTGGAACTGCCGCGTTTCCGCAGCAGGCAGATGAATTTCAACGGTATCCGCTTGCGTGGGCATCCGGCCTTCGCACGTCACGTGCAGCACCACAGCTTGCGCATCCGATACGGCACGCACGTTCCAGCGGCCCTGCTCGCCATTGCGCCAGGCTTCGGTCTCACCGTCGTCTTCGATGCTGCCGCCAACGGCCTCACCGGAACCTGCCACCGGCACAACCAGGAAGCCGCGTTGGTCAGCACGTTGATCGAAATGCTGCTCGGCAACGTTCAGGGCGATCACACCGCCCTCGCGGACCAGCATCGCTGGTTGATCCCATGGCGCAGGCAACGTCACGGTCTGGCCGCCCTCAAACGCCTCGCCGCTCCAGTACGACACCCAGCGCTGGCCAGCCGGCAAATATACAGTGCGTTCGGTCTGTCCTTCTTCCACGGTCGGCGCCACCAGCAGCGACGTACCGAGCATGAAGTCGTCGCATTCGGCGTAGCAGCGGCGGTCTGCGGGGAATTCGGCAAACGTCGGACGCAGCACCGGCTCATATGCCTGCGTAGACTGCCACAGCAGCTCATACAGATACGGAATCAGGCGATAGCGCAGCTTGATCAACGACGCGATTTGCGACGTGACCTGCGGATACATCCAGGGCTCGTTGACGGTCTTGTCGTCGTTCCATGAGTGGATGGAGAAGCGCGGCATGAACACGCCAAACGCCACCCAGCGCACCAGCAGCTCCGGCGACGGCGACGGGCCGGCAAACCCGCCGATGTCGTGGCCGATGTTCGACACGCCGGAGAGCGCCAGCCCCAGGCCCATCTTCAGGTTGTAGCGCAGCGTTTCCCACGAGGTGCAGTTGTCGCCGGACCACGTCTGCACATAGCGCTGCATGCCGACGCCGCCCGAGCGCGACACCAGGAACGGCCGACGCTGCGGCGCGTATTCCAACTGCGCTTCGCGCGACGCACGCATCATCAGCATGGTGTGCAGCACCTTCGCCTCGCGGATCGGCGCCTTCTTGCCGAAGCCGTGTGCGAAAGCGTTGGGCGTCCAGACCTCGAACTCGTTGTTGTCGTTCCAGGTGGAGGCCATGCCGTAGTCGAGCAGTGCGCTCTTGACGTTGGCCTTCCACCAGTCGAGCGTCTTCGGGTTGGTGAAATCGAGATACGCGCCCACCTCATCCCAGAACTGCACCCAGGCCGGTTCGCCCTTGTCATCGCAGATCAACAGGCCGGCTTCCTTCGCCTCGGCAAACTTCGGGTGGTCCTGCAGCAGGCAAGGCTTGATGTTCGGGCACAGGCGGATGCCCGCATCCAGATAGCTCTGGACGAAGCCGCGCGCATCGGGGAATTTGTCCGTGTTCCAGTTGAACACGTAGCGCTTCGGCCCAATGGAGGTGTAGCCCGACGACAGGTGGAACGAATCGCACAGGATGTCGTGTTCACGGCAGCCCTTGATGAACTCGCCCATCTGTTCCTGCGCGTTCGGCGCGTCGGTGTACGTCATGGTCGAGCCGGAATAGCCCAGGCCCCACTTCGGCATCCACGCCGGGCGGCCAGTCATCCACGTGAAGCGGCGGGTGGCATCGAGCGGCGTGTCGGGCGAAGCGATGAAGTAGTAGTCCAGATCGCCGTGCGGCGCGACAAAGTAACGATAGAGACCGTGGTAGTTGTCCAGCTCGCGGCCCATGTCGAAGCTGCAATCGGACAGCGTGTCGTAGAACAGCCCGAAGCCAGTGCCGTTCTCCGGATGCCACGTCACGTAGAACGGGATGTGCTTGTACAGCGGATCGGTCGTGCGCGCGCTGTAGCCCATCGCGTCGATGTTGCGCATCTCGTAGCGCTGATGCGCACGGTTCGTGTCACCGGCGCGCTCGCCCAGGCCAAAGTACATTTCGCCCGGTTCGCGACGCACGTAGTGGTAGACCTGTTCGTCCCAGTAGCGGAAGTTGTAGGCCTGTGTGGCGCGATCGTGCAGCACGGCCTGCCATTGCCCGGCGCGGCGGATTTCCCAGTTGCAGAAGCCGCCGGCCAGAGCAACCGTCAAACGGATCTTGCTGGTTTCAACGCGTAGCGTGGTGGCATCCGACTGCAGCTCGAACGCCGGCAGCGAGAAACCGCTGAGGTCGCGACGATCACGCCCTTCAAGCGGCGTATCGTCGCTGCCCGGCGCGATCGACCACGTGGCCGGGCCGCGCAGGTCGCCCTGCGGCAGCACCAGTACGCGAACGATGTCCTCCTCCAGCACGAAGAGTTCAATCGCAGCGCCTGCGCTGCTGGTCAGGCGCAGGCGGTTGCCTTCGCGCGCTTGAAGTTCAAAACGGGGAGGATGCAACATGGACATCGTTTTCAGCTCAATTTGAAGCAGACAAATTCATCTTGCGCGCAGCACGCTCTTCCGCCGACTGGCCGCGAATCAGCACGATCAGCAGCACGGCAGCAATCACGTCAAACGCACCCAGCAGGCCGAACAGCGGGCCATAGCCGACCGTGTCGGCCAAGGCGCCCACCACGGCGGTGAAGGCCAGGCCGCCAATCCAGCCGGACATACCAGTAAAGCCATTGGCGGTGCCGACTTCCTGCGGGTCGAACACGTCCGCACTCAGGGTGTTGACCGACACGGAGATCATCTGGTGCGCAAAGCCGCCCACGCAGAACAGCGCAATGGCCGTGTACGGCGACGCCACCAAGCCCACGCATGCCGGGCCGATCATCATCAACGCGCCGAGCACCACACCGCCCACGCGCGACCAGATCAGCGGCAGCTTGCCGAACTTCATCAGGAACGGCGACAGGTAGCCGCCGGCCATCCCGCCCAAGTCTGCCGCCAGGAACGGCAGCCACGCAAACATGGCGATCTGCTTCAGATCCATGCCGCGCTCCTTGAAGAAGTACAACGGGATCCAGAAGCTCAACGTCTGCCACGCGGGTTCCGTAAAGAAACGCGCCAGCGCAATCGCCCAGAAACGGCGCGCACCGATGATCTTGCCGATCGAGCGCTTCTCAGCCGGCTTGTCGCCCGCCGAACGCAATTGCCCGTCTCTGATCTTCGTCAGCTCTTCCTTGGACAACCGGGGATGCTGTTGCGGCGAACGATAAAACGCAAACCACAGCGCCGCCCAGAAGAAGCCCAGCGCGCCCGTCACCACAAACGCGGACTGCCAACCATGCCGCATCGACAGGAACAGCACCAACGGCGGCGCCAGCATGGCCCCAAACGACGTACCCACGTTGAACCAGCCCGTGGCCACGGATTTTTCCTTGTCGGGGAACCACTCCGCCACCGCCTTCATGCCGGACGGAATGGCCGCGGCTTCCGTCAACCCCATGAACGCGCGGAAGCCCGCCAGCGACAGCCACCCCGTCGCACCCGCATGCAGCACACCGGCAAACGACCACAACACAGCAAAGAGCGCAAAGCCGATGCGCAAGCCGATCAAGTCGACGATAAAGCCGCACACCGGCTGCATGAGCGTGTAGCCGAACTGAAACGCCATCACCACGTAGCCATACTGCTGCGTGGTCATGGAAAGTTCTTCCTTGAGCGTGGGCGCCAGTACACCCAGAGAATTGCGCGCCAGGTAGTTCATGATCGTGCCCAGACACACCAGCACGATGATCCACCAGCGCAAGCCCTTAATGGTCTTCACGGTTTCGTCTCCAACATCTTTTTTATTGATGTGTGCAAGCGACACGATATGCAACGTGCCGCCGCGTCAGCTCAGCGCACCATGCAGGGGCGCTTGTTATCGAACTTCCAGTTGGGAATCAGTTGGCCCATGGCAATCGCATCGTCGCGCGCGCCCAGGCCGTGCTGCTTGTACAACGCGTGCGCTTTTTCGATCTGGTCCATGTCGATCGTCACGCCCAGGCCTGGCTTGGCCGGCACATCGATCTCGCCGCCGACGATCTGGAACGGCTCGCGCGTCAAGCGCTGACCGTCCTGCCAGATCCAGTGCGTGTCGATGGCGGTGATGTTGCCCGGCGCGGCTGCGGCCACGTGCGTGAACATCGCCAGCGAGATATCGAAGTGGTTGTTGGAGTGGGAGCCCCAGGTCAGGCCCCAGTCGTCGCACATCTGCGCCACGCGCACCGAGCCCTGCATCGTCCAGAAGTGCGGGTCGGCCAGCGGAATGTCGACCGAGTGCAGTTGAATGGCGTGCCCCATCTGGCGCCAGTCGGTGGCGATCATGTTGGTGGCTGTCGGCAGGCCCGTGGCGCGGCGGAATTCGGCCATCACCTCGCGACCGGAGTAGCCGCCCTCGGCGCCGCACGGGTCTTCGGCGTAGGCCAGCACGTCGCGCTTGTCGCGGCACAGGCGAATGGCTTCGGCCAGCGACCACGCGCCATTTGGGTCCAGCGTGACGCGGGCATCGGGAAACGCCTCGGCCAGCGCGGTGGTCACGACCATCTCGTCATCACCGCTGAGCACGCCGCCCTTGAGCTTGAAATCCTTGAAGCCGTAGCGCGCATACGCCGCCTTGGCCAAGCGCACCACCGCTTCCGGCGTGAGCGCTTCCTCATGGCGCAGGCGGGTCCAGTCGTCGGTAGCGTCGCTGCCGTCGGCGTAATCGAGGTCGGTATGCTTGCGGTTGCCCACGAAGAACAGGTATCCGAGCACCGGCACCTTGGCGCGTTGCTGGCCCTGCCCCAGCAAGGCCGCCACGGGCACGCCGAGGTGCTGGCCCAGCAAATCAAGCAGCGCGCTTTCCAGCGCGGTCACCGCATGCACCGTGGTACGCAGATCGAAAGTCTGCAGACCACGGCCACCGGCGTCGCGGTCAGCAAACTGGCGGCGCACGGTGTTGAGCACGTTGTTGTAGGCACCGATGGGTTGTCCGACCACCAGCGGTGTCGCATCTTCAATGGTTTTGCGGATGGCCTCGCCGCCCGGCACTTCGCCTACGCCGATGTGGCCTTCGGAGTCTTCGAGGATGACGATGTTGCGCGTGAAGAACGGGCCGTGGGCACCGCTCAGGTTAAGCAGCATGCTGTCGCGCCCCGCCACGGGAATCACCTGGAGGCGGGTGACGTGCGGCGTGCGAGTCGGGGTTTCGGAGGCTGGGTGATCCATGGTCTTCACGTATGTCATCAGTCGTCGTACAACATGGAAGGCGACTATAATGGACACACCCCTACCGATCCACCCCTGGTAAACCCGCACCACCCGGAGACCGCATGCCCACCGCCAGCAGCCCCGCAACGCTTGTGCGCCGTACTCAAAGCCTGGCGGACGTGGTGGTGGACCACGTCAAGGGGCGCATCGCCACCGAGTCCCTCCGCCCTGGCGACAAGCTGCCGACAGAATCCGCGCTGATGGAAGCGCTGGGCGTGAGCCGCACCGTGGTCCGCGAAGCCATTTCGCGGCTGCAGGCGAAGGGGCTGATCGAAACGCGCCACGGCATTGGCAGCTTCGTGCTGCCGCCGCGCGCTGACAACAGCATCCCGCTGGGCGATGCGTCCACGCTGCACGACATCCTGAGCATGCTGGAACTGCGCGTCGCCATTGAAACGGAATGCGCTGGCCTGGCCGCGCAACGCATCACGCCTGCTGAGATCGATGCCCTGCGCACCGCGCTCGAAGCCATCGAGCAGGATCAGGCCGACGGCAACGACAGCGCCACGTCCGATCTGCAGTTCCACCTGAGCATTGCCCGCGCCACCGGCAACGAGCACTTCGTGGGCGCCCTTGCGCAGCTCGGCAAGACGCTCATCCCCCGCACGCGGATGGGGCTGGCGCAGGTTGGATACTTGAACGCACCGGAACTGCGCGCCACCGTCAACCGGGAGCATCACAGCGTCTTCGAGGCCATTGCGCGCAAAGACCCGGAAGCCGCGCGCGCCGCCATGCGCATGCACCTGTCCAACAGCCGCGAACGGCTGCGCCGCGCGCACGAAGCGGCGGCCAAGCAGACGCCGCAAACCCCGGGCTGAATCCCCGCGTGCAGCGGTCCAGTTGTACGACGTCCCATCAAAAGACGGCAATCCCGTGCAACCAACCATCACCCGTGTTGATAAAGGTTTGCATTTGCGCGTGCTCAGCCACGTAACCTGAGGATGCACCGACCCCTCGTGGGTGCGCTCCGGTCGCGGAAGAGAGAGCCGCGGCCTTCTTGGCCCTGATGCTTGTCCCGAGCATCAGGGCTTTTCTTTGGGCGACGACAACTCGGTGGCGTCCTTCCCTTTCCCACGAAAAAAAAGCCCCGGTGCGCGGGGCTTTTTATTGTGGCGCGACGCAGCTAGCGCCCCCGAACCACCAGATGATGGCCGGCCAGCAGGAGGATTGCGCCGATCACCGAGCCGACAAACCCCGCCGACTGCCCCGGCTCATACCAGCGCAGCAACTGGCCGAAAAAGCTCGCTGTCAGCGCCCCTGCAATGCCCACCATCATGGTGAGCAGAAAACCGCTGAACCCGCGTCCGGGCGTAATCCAGCGCGCGACGAGTCCAGCCAGAAAGCCGATGAGGACGGTCATACAAAGCAGGTGCATGGCGCGCTCCGTAAGAGGATCAACGCGGCAACGCAGAGCGCGTCAGTCGACGGCCACCGGGTCCATCACGCGCTCCAGGCAGAAGCCCTGCCCATAGATCGCGCGCAGGCGCAAACCGTTCTCGGCGCCGAGCAGCAGCTTCTTACGCAGCCGCGAGACGTGCGTATCCAGCGTGCGTGAATACGGGCTCAGCTCTCGGCCCCAGAGCGCCAGTTCAATGTCGGCACGCGAGAGCACGCGCCCCGCGTTGGCAAACAGCAGCAGCGCCAACTCAAACTCGCGCGCGTGCACGGACACCAACGCATCGCGCAGCCGGATGGAGCGGTTCTGCCGGTCAAGCGTGTACGGGCCCAGTTGGATCTCGGAGGCGCGCACCGCCCGGCTGACCGCAAAGCGGCGGATCAGCGCATCGAGCCGTGCGAGCAGTTCAGGTGGACGGATATCGCCCTGGAAGCACAGGTCGGCGCCATGGTTGAGCGCATCGGCCGTTTCGGTATCGGCCTGGCCATCGGCGAGGTAGACAATCGCCATGCCGGGGCCCACGCGATCGCGCACCGTGCGCACCAGGGACAGGCCCGGCATGTCGTGTGCCTGTGTGCCCACCATCAGCAGGTTGATGCCGTGCACGTCGATGGCTTCAAACACCTGGCGGGAGAGAAACAGCGGCACGCATTCGAAGCGCGTGGGCTGCAGCGCGGAGTGGATCGCCTGCTGGCGAGCGAGATGCGTATCGATCAGACCGACTTTCATGGCTCGGTTTCGTGGATGGCTGCGCGCGGTGCAATCAAGCGGTGGCGTGGCGGTCGGGTCGCGAAAGGCTTGCGTTGCCACCCTCGTCGTGCCACACGGAGATATGCCGACCAGCCAGCCAGAGACGCTCGCCCCGCGGCGGATTCCCGTCGCCATGCAGGGCGTGATGCAGCTGCACGCGAACACGCTCGTAATCGCACTCGCTCAGCACATCGGTTGCGGTCTGGCTCAACATACGTGGCGCCTCGGAGGTGTCGTTGCTCGGCTTTTTTCCCAGGTGCCGTCGTCTCTCGACCGGTTGTTCACCGGTGCATGCTGTGCAGGTCGGCACTTGAACTGTAGGGCGCCCTTGCCCCCCGATTGCAAATGATTGCAAACACAAAGTGAAAATGACGCAGTGGGCTTGCCCGCCTGACAGTCATCCGCGCAGGCGTCAGGCGTCGTGGCGATGCGGCCCGCGCGGCAGCCACAGCGTGAAGGTGGAGCCCAGTCCCGGCGTGCTCTGTACGGCAATGCGACCGCCATGCCGATCGACCACCGTCTTCACGAACACAAGGCCGAGTCCGCTGCCCGATGGCGCATTGGGCATACCCTCATGCAGGCGGTGAAACGGCTGGAACAGCCGTGGCTGATCGGCCAGGGCGATGCCGGCACCCTGGTCGGCGACCGCCACCGTGAACATCGTCTCGTCCTGCTCGACCGACACCGTCACCACCGAGCCCGCCGAGCTGAACTTGATGGCGTTGTTGAGCAGGTTCACCAACGCACGCACCAGCAGGCGCGGCTCGCCGCGCACCGGTGCCTCGATATCGGCCACCACGCGCACTTCCACCTGATGCTGATTCGCCAGCGGCCAGACCTCGTCGGCTGCATCGAGCACCAGGCCGACGAGATCCACATCCACCAGCTTCAATGCCTGCGATTCCGCGCGCGCCATGTCGATAAAGGCATCCGCCAGTTCCAGCGTACGCGAAGACAACTGACCGATGCGCGAGAGCAGCACCTCGCGATCCAGCGCGCGCGAGGCATCGCGCTGCAGCTCGATCAACGCGAGGATGGCGCTCTGCGGCGAGCGCATGTCGTGCGAGATGAAGCGCAGCGCCTCTTCGCGGTGGCGTTCCGCCCGGCGCACCGGCGTGATGTCGGCAAAGCTCACGATGATGTCGATGGGGCGACCTGCGTCGTCACGCAACGCAGCGGCGTACATCAGCAATGAGCGGCCGTCGTGCGTTTGCAGTTCCGCGGGCTCGAGCCCCCTCGGGTCGGTCAGCCAGCGCGCCCAATAGTGCTCGCCCGGCGTGGGGTCGGGAAACGCGCACGTCAGCAAGGTCGGCAGGTCGTGCAGCGTGGCGGCACGGGTCTGCCCCGGCGGCGCCAACTGACGGGCCAGGTCGGCACTGCGGCCGTTCGCGAGGCGGATCGTGCCATCGTGGGTACAGATGACCGTGGCGTCGGGCAGGCTTTCCAGCGCATCGGCCAGGAAGCGGCGCAGGCCACGCAGCTTGTCGGTGAGCGAAGCGACGGCGTCCATGTGCGCGCCCAGCGTGCGGCCGGTGCGGGCCAGTGGGGTGGCGTCTGGCAGCAGGCCCGGCTCGCGTGTCAGACGCTGCATCTCGTCACGCAGAAAGCGCAGTGCCGCCTCCTGCTGACGCCAGCTCCAGAGCGGATACAGCACCAGCGGCCCCACCAGCGCCGCAAACGGCGGCAACCAGCGATTGGCAAACACCAGCGTGCCGATCGCACCCAATAGCAACACCGCAGCCCCTGCCAGCGATACAGCGAGCGCCATGCGCGGGGTGAGCCACCGCACCGCGCACGCGGTCATCAGCAAGGGCAGCAGCGTCATCGCCCAGAACACGCCGGCCGGCACCGGCAGGATGGCGCTACCGTCGAGCACCGTCTGCGTGGCGTTGGCCAGCACCTCCACGCCGCTCATCGTGCGCGACGACGGTGTCGCAAAAATATCCGATACGCCCGAGGCCGTTGCCCCGATCAGCACCAGCTTGCCGGCAAAGGCATCTGACGCCACGCGGCCATTGAGCACATCCAACGCGGGTACATGCCGGTACGTGCCCGCCGGCCCTGCAAAGTTGAGGCGAACCGGGGCCTGCCGTGTCCAACCGCCGGCATCGGTTTCGGCGTCGAGCAACGCCGGCACGGAAGCCGGTGGACGCGGCGCCTGCCGTGCGAGCTGCACCGCAAGATGGTCGAGCACATGCGCGCGCGGCCCTTCGGCGAGATACACCCCGCGCACCACGCTGTCCGCATCGGGTGCGGCATTGATATGCGCAACGGTGGCGTTGATCCCAAGGAACGGATAGTGGTACACGCGCCCCTGCTCCGTGCGCTCGGGCAACGCGGGCAGGATGACATGCCCCGCCTGCGTGATCGCGGCCGTCAATGCGCGATCGCCTTCGGGGTGCGCGAGATCCGGCTCGATCAGCAGAATGTCGACGCCAATGGCGCGCGGCCGCGCCTGGCCCACGCGTGCGATCAGGTCTGCCAGGCGGCTGCGCGGCCACGGCCAGCGCCCCACCGCGTCGAGGCTCTGATCATCAATCGCAACGATGACGATGTCGTCCCGCGGTGCGTGCCCGTGCAGCGTGATCACCGTGTCGTACAACGCCGCATCGAGCCGCGTGACCAAGCTCCAGTGCACCGCCCCCACCGTGAGCAACGCAGCCACCGCCACCAGCACGACCCACTCCACCAGCGAGCGCAGCCCAAGGCGTCGCACGGCTGGCACGGCGGGCGCGTGTTCAGTCATTGAGCAGGAGATTGCCGCCACCGCTCTGCACGGGGCTGTGCCTGGAGTCGCCGACGAAGGCGCCAACGTCGATGCGTTGCGGCTTGGCATAGACCACCGATGGCGCATCGCCCAGATCCACGCCCGTTCGGATGTAGTACACACCAGCCGGCGGCTGCGCAATGGCGGCCTCGGTGCCTTCGCTCACAATATCGGCGATGGGCGTGGCGAATGTCGGCTCACTGGCCAGCTGCACGCGCGTGCGCGCACCAGATGCCGCCAGCTCAGGTGCCAACGCAGACCAGTGGGCGTGCAGCTTGCCGTCATTGCCGGCATCGACCCCGGCCGTCGGCACGGCATCCGGCGGGATGTCCAGCACACGGAAGCGCAGCGCATCGCTCCACGGGCCGGTCTTGCCATCGGCGGCCACCGAGCGCACGCGCCACCACCATGTGCCGGTATCCAGCGGCTTGCTCACCCGCACATCCTGGCCATGCTGCCGCACAACCGGCGATGCAAACGTCTGCGCGCCGGCGATTTCCATGTCGTAGCTCCTAGCATCGGACACGACGGCCCATGCGAATGCCACTTCGCCGCTACGGTAGGTCTTGCCGTTGGCAGGCTGGATCGTGTAAGGCGCCTCCGGATGCAGGCGCACGGTAAACGGCCGCGTGGCGGACTTGCTGGTCAGCCCAAGCGCATCGATGCTCTGTACGACCAGCGTGTAGTCGCCATCCTCATCGCCACACAGGTTGGCACCGGGCGTCTTGGCGGACTGATAGGCACTGAGTTCGGTCAACGCGGCATCGCGCGCCACGGCGGCGCGATATCCGACCGCCCCCTTGACCGGTTGCCACGTCGCGCGAAAGCACGGCGTCTGCACCAGCTCGGGAATCGCATCCAGCCGAGGAGCCGCAGGCAGCGTCGCGCGCTTCAGCCGCCCGCCCGACGCCTGCACGCCAAACCCCGCTTTGATGGCCTGCGACTGGCGCCCCGCCTTCGCGGCCACCTCGCCTTCCAGCACGGAACTTGTCGACGCGGAGTCGCTCGCCTGCACGCGGAAACGCGTGCCACGCACGCCCGTTACCAGTGCCGGCGTAGAGATTTCGTAGCGGCCCACGCCCGTCTTCTTTGGCGAGACGCTCGATTCGGTTTCACCTTGCTTGACCTGCACGCGCACGTCGATCAGCCCGGCACGCGCAAATGCCCGCACGCGCGACAGCGCCACGCGGCTGCCAGGCGGCACCGTCACACGCGTACCGTCATCGAAGGCCAGCGTGACGGCACCCTTGTCGCCCGTATCAATCTGCGCGTCTTCCGCGAGCTTCATGCCGGCTTGCAGCGGCTTGCCCTCGGTGATCGCATCGCGCGCAAACACCACGTGCGCCGTAGCGGGCACCACCGGAATGCGATCGAACGGAATGCGCAGCAGCAAACCCGGCTGCAACCGGTACGGATTGGCCACGCGGTTGCGCTGCTGCAGCAGGCGCCAGCCTTCCACACCATCCATGTAGCGGTCTGCCAGGCTGATCAACGTGTCGCCCTGTTGCACGCGGTAGAGGAAATCCGTGCCGTCGGCGCCGGAAGGCTGTGCCATGGCGCACTGCCACGCACCGCCAAAAACAATGAACGCGCCGACAAACGCGGCGCGTCCAATCGAACCACTCCAAATTGCGTCAGCTTGCTTCGCCATCTTCTTGCGTGGTTTCCAGCCGATAGCCATGCGAATACACCGAGACCAGTCGCACGCCATTCTTCTGATTGAGATCGAGTTTGAGTCGCAGCTTGGAGATATGCGTGGCCAGCGTGCGCGAATCAGGGCCGATGCTGCGCCCCCAAACCGCCTGCTCAATGAGCTCGCGCGGCACCAGCTTGCCGACATTGCGAAACAGGTAGAGCCCAAGGTCAAACTCGCGCGGCGACAGCTCGACCTGGGAGCCGTTGAGTGTGAGTACACGGCCCACTGGGTCCACCGCATACGGGCCCACGCGAATACGCTCCAGCGATTCGCTCGTGCGCGGGGCTGCGCGTCGCAGCAGCGCACCCACGCGCGCTACCAGTTCGGCGCGGCGTACTGGTTTGATGACGTAATCGTCTGCACCGGCGGCCAGCCCGCGCACCACGTCGTCTTCAAGCGAACGATTGGTCAGGAACAGCACCGGCAGCGCGGGGCCAACCGTTTGCCGCACCCAGCTTACAAGCTGGATACCGCTGATATCGGGCAACTGCCAATCGAGCAGCAGCAGATCGAACGTGCGATCCCGCAGTGCCTTGACGAAGGCATCGCCGTTACTGAAACACTCGCATTCGTATCCGGACGAAACCAGGATCTCGCGAATCAACTCCGACTGCGCCTGGTTGTCTTCTACCGAGGCAATTCGTATCGCCATCTGGACTGCCCTTTCCCCGTACCGGGGCCGGCCATCGCTACGCGGGATGCCGGCTCACTCCCTTGTCGTTGTGATCGGGGTCCCGGACCGGCGCATCGTGTTCGATCCGCCAGTCACCTCCGGCGCGGCTCCAACCTCCCGCGCAAGACCTTACCTACGCCCAGCCAGCGCGTTTCGCATGCTGACTTGAGCACAACTCATCCTAAAAGGCCGCTCTTGTCATATTGCAAACAATTGTGAAAACCTAAGCGCGGAGCCGGGTTTTTATGGCGTTCTATCATTTTTCATCGCGCCATTACAAGACACACGCGTTTGAAAAGTATAGGAACCGGTCGACTGGATAGCAGGTGTACCGGCTATACGCTGCCCTGGATTCAGCCGCTTGGGCGCCCCGTCACCGGCATGGGACATCAGCACGCGAGCACCAGGATCGGAAACGGATATCGCGCGCCAACGAAAAAGCCCCGAACGAATCGGGGCTTTTTTCTTGACGTTCTGGAGGCGGAGGCCGGAATCGAACCGGCGTACACGGCTTTGCAGGCCGCTGCATAACCACTTTGCTACCCCGCCAGGGGTTCAGCACCGCATTGTAGCAATTCGTAGCGAACCGCGTCTGTGCCGTGCCGATAAAGAAAAAGGGAAGCATGGCTTCCCTTCGGGATTGGAGCGGGAAACGAGGCTCGAACTCGCGACCTCAACCTTGGCAAGGTTGCGCTCTACCAACTGAGCTATTCCCGCGTAACCGGTTATGCCGCCGCGCCAACACTCCAACACGGCCACACATTTCAAACTGGAGCGGGAAACGAGGCTCGAACTCGCGACCTCAACCTTGGCAAGGTTGCGCTCTACCAACTGAGCTATTCCCGCATTTTGGCTACCAGCACTGCCGTACAACCTTTGTGCTGCCAGACCGTTTCGTCACATCGCTGCAACGAGAACGAGATTATGGCAAAAAAGAATCTGGCTCGTCAACACCTTTGCGCAAGAAGTTTTTAGAGGCTCACTTTGCGCGCTCGCGAATCTGCGGCCACGCGAGCTTCATGTAGTACGCCATCGACCACAGCGTGAGCACCGCCGCCACGTAGATCAGCCACGTGCCCCACACCTGCGCGTCGATCACGCCGAGCAGCCTGTCTTGAAATAGCAGCAGCGGAATCGCGATCATCTGGAAGGTCGTCTTCAGCTTGCCGAGGAAGTTGACGGCCACGCTCTTGGACGCGCCGATCTGCGCCATCCACTCGCGCAGGGCGGAGATGGTGATCTCGCGGCCAATGATGACGAGCGCGATGACGTCCGACACGCGACCCAACGCCAGCAGCACCAGCAACGCGGCCGCCACCATCAGCTTGTCTGCCACCGGATCGAGGAACGCGCCGAAGGCCGAGGTCTGGTTCCACCGGCGCGCGAGGAAGCCGTCAAACCAATCGGTCAGGCTCGCAACGATGAAGAACACCGCGGCCGTCAGGTTCTTGGCGGGCAGCGCCATCCAGGTGTCCGGCACGTAGAACACGCCCACCACCAGCGGGATCATGGCCACACGCAGCCAGGTCAGGAGGATCGGGAAGTTGAAAGGCATGGCAAATCGGGAGGACGACTGCCGCGAGAGCCCCAGCCCGCGCGGCAAGATGCGGCATTGTCGCCGATCAGTGCAGCTGGCGGTAGATTTCTTCGGCCAGGGTCTGAGAGATGCCCTCCACCGTGGCCAGCTCATCGACGCTCGCAGCCATCACGCCGCGCAGCCCGCCGAAGCGCGCCAGCAGCCGCTGCCGGCGCTTGGCACCGATGCCCTCGATCTCTTCCAGACGCGAGGTGTTGCGGGTCTTGGCCCGCTTGGCGCGCATGCCGGTGATGGCGAAACGATGCGCTTCATCGCGGATCTGCGCGACGAGCATCAGCGCGGCGCTGCCCTGCCCCAACTCCAGCGAAGGACGGCCATCGGCAAAGACGAGCGTCTCCAGGCCGACCTTGCGACCCTCGCCTTTGGCCACGCCAACGAGCAGGCCGATGTCGAGTCCGAGTTCTTCAAACACCTGGCGCGCGACCTCCACCTGGCCCTTGCCACCGTCGATCAGCACGATGGTGGGCATGTTGGGCGTGTCTTCGCCGGCCTGCTCGACGATCTTCTGATAACGACGCGTAAGCACCTGGCGCATGGCCGCGTAGTCGTCGCCGGGGGTGATGTCCTGGATGTTGTAGCGGCGGTATTCGCCGTTCTGCATGGCGTGGCCGTGGAAGACCACGCATGAAGCTTGGGTGGCCTCGCCGGCGGTGTGGCTGATGTCGAAGCATTCGACGCGCAATGCGGCGAGGTCTTCGAGGTCGATGCCGATGGTCTCAGCCAGCGCGCGCGTGCGGGCTTGCTGGCTGCCTTGTTCGGAGAGCCTGCGCATGAGCGACAGCTCGGCGCCCTTCTCGGCCATCTCCAGCCAGGCGCGGCGCCCGCCCTGCGGTTGACGCACGACGGACACGCGGCGCCCGGCTTGTTCGGCCAGCGCGTCAATCAACTCCGTGGCGTGAATGGGGTGGCTGACCACCAGCACCGGTGGCACGAACTGATCAAGATAGTGCTGCGCGACGAAGGCCTCAAGGATGTCGCTGGCCATGCGTTCGGCATCGCGTGGCGATTCCGTTGCCGCCTCGGCATCAGCCTCGACGTCCACGCCGACAATGGCGGCGCCCTCTTCCACATGCGTGGGGAAGTACGCCTTGTCGCCCAGATGCCGGCCGCCGCGCACCATCGCCAGGTTCACGCAAGCGTGGCCGCCCTTGATGGCCACGGCCAGGATGTCGATGTCGCTGGCGTTGCCGACCTCTTCCACCGACTGCTGCTTGAGCACCGTCGACAGCGCGCCGATCTGGTCACGCACGATCGCGGCCTGCTCGAACTGCAGCGCCTCGGAATAGCGCTGCATCTTGTCCTGCAGCGTCTGCATGACTTCGTCCTGGCGGCCCAGCAGGAACCCCGCGGCGTTGGCGACGTCGCGGGCGTAGTCCTCCGCGCTGATCGCCTGCACGCACGGGCCGCTGCAGCGATGGATCTGGTGCAGCAGGCAAGGGCGCGTACGGTTGTTGAAGACGGTGTCTTCACATGTGCGCAGCTGGAACACCTTCTGCAGGATCTGCATGCTCTCGCGCACCGCATGCGCACTCGGGAACGGGCCGAAGTACTGATGCTTGCGGTCCGTCGCGCCGCGGTAGTACGCCATGCGCGGATACGCATGCTGCGTGAGCTTGAGATACGGATACGACTTGTCGTCGCGGAAAAGGATGTTGTAGCGCGGGGCCAGCGCCTTGATGAGGTTGTTCTCCAGCAGCAGCGCCTCGGCCTCGCTGCGCACGACGGTGGTGTCGATGCGCGCGATCTTCGCCACCATCATTGCAATGCGCGGCGACAGCAGCGTTTTGTTGAAGTAGCTGGAGACGCGCTTCTTCAGGTCACGCGCCTTTCCCACGTAGAGCACGTTGCCTTGCACATCGAAATAGCGGTACACGCCCGGCAGGTTCGGCAAGCGGGCGATGTGCGCTTTCGCATCGAATTCCGGCGGGCTGGACTCGGCGCGCTCGGGCGTCTTGGGGAGATCGGGTTGCGTGGGGTCGGACGACATGGCGTTCGCAGGATCAGAGGCCGCCAGTGTAGAACAAGCTGCCGACTACAATGTCGGCCCATTGCCTCCTCCGCTTTGCCGCATGCGCACCATCACGTCCTGGGATCTCTTCTGCCGCGTCGTCGACAACTATGGCGATATCGGCGTGTGCTGGCGCCTGGCTCGGCAGCTCGTGCAGGAACACGGGCATACCGTGCGGCTCTGGGTGGACGATCTCCGCTCGTTCGAAAAACTCTGCCCCTCCGTTGATGTGACCGCTCAAGCCCAGCGCGTATCTGGCGTCGACATCCGCCACTGGGGCGACGACGCCCAGGTGGCTACCCTGCTTGCCGCCGACACGCACCCCACGCTGCATGACGTGGTGGTTGGCGCCTTTGCATGCCCGACCCCCGAACCGGTGCTGGCGCTCATGGCCGAGCAAGCCACGCACGGCACGGCGCCGGTCTGGATCAATCTGGAGTACCTGAGCGCAGAGAACTGGGTGGCCGAGCACCACGCGATGCAGTCGCCACATCCGCGCTTGCCGCTGGTCAAGCATTTCTTCTTCCCGGGCTTCGCCCGCAACACGGGTGGCGTACTGCGCGAATCGCACCTCGGCGCCCAGCGCGCAGCGTTCGAGGCCGGCCCCGCGGCCCACCAGGCGTTGTGGCACCGTCTCCGGGTGGACGACTTGATGCGCGCGCAACCTGACGCCCTGCGCGTGAGCCTGTTCGCCTATGCCAACCCGGCACTGCCCACGCTCGTCGCCCAATGGGAAGCCAGCCCCCAGCCCGTCATCTGCCTAGTGCCCGAAGGTTTAGCGGCCACGCAGATCGCCGAGCTACTGGGCGACGTCGGCGCCGCAAGAATCGGTGCCCGCTGGACGCGCGGCAACCTGACCGTCGCCGTCGTGCCGTTCGTCCCCCAGGAGCACTACGATCCACTCCTGTGGGCGTGCGACATCAACTTCGTCCGCGGTGAAGACTCATTCGTCCGCGCCCAATGGGCATTGCGGCCGTTTATCTGGCACATCTACCCGCAAAGCGACGATGTGCACCTCATCAAGCTGGACGCCTTTCTGGCCCGCTACACGGCCGCCCTGCCGCAAGCCGACGCCGATACGCTTACCGCTTTTTGGCACGCCTGGAACGGCGCACCCGCCTCGCTCAACTGGCCGGCTCTTGTGGCCGCCATCCCGCGCCTGCGCATACGCGCCGTCACATGGGAACAAGGCTTGATGCAGTTGGGCGATCTCGCCGCGAATTTGGTGGCATTTTGCGAAAAACAGGTAAAATAGCGGGCTGATCTCTGTATGCGGCCCCGGCTTTGACCTGGTTCGCGCGACCCGAGGGTATCGCGCGGTGCTTCGTTGCTTGGCGCGCATCGAACCCTCTTACTCTCAGGAACTGTGAAATGGCTTTGAAAATCGCGCAAGAACTCCGCGCTGGCAACGTGTTCATGATCGGCAACGACGCCATGGTCGTGCTCAAGACCGAGTACAGCCGCTCGGGCCGTTCGGGCGCCGTGGTCAAGATGAAGTACAAGAACCTGCTGACGGGCGCAGGCGGCGAGTCGGTGTTTAACGCCGACGACAAGATGGACCAGGTCATCCTGGACAAGAAGGAAGCCGACTTCTCGTACTTCGACGGCACGATGTACGTGTTCATGGACCCGGTCACCTTCGATCAGTACAACGTCGAGCCGGCAGCCATGGGCAACGCGCTGAACTACCTGCAAGACGGCATGAAGGTCGAAGTGACCTTCTACAACGAGAACGCCATCTCGGTGGAACTGCCGACCACGGTCGTGCGCGAAATCATCTACACGGAACCGGCCGTCAAGGGCGACACCTCGGGCAAGGTCCTGAAGCCCGCCCAGATCAACGACAACTCCGATTTCGTGATCCAAGTGCCGCTGTTCTGCAACACCGGCGACAAGATCGAAATCGACACGCGTACCGACGAGTACCGCAGCCGCGCCAAGTAAGCTGGCGCCGCACCCACAAAAAAGGCAGCTTCGCGCTGCCTTTTTTGTTGCCTGAAGTGTGTGCTTTACGCGATCAGCCTGGCCTCACGCAGCGTGCGCAGCGCCTGGCGATATGCCGATTGCTGCTGCAGCTTTGTCCAGTCCTTCGAGGCCCGGCCGCCAAACAAGCGCCGCACACGCCGCTGCGACGCCTTGCTCATCGGCACATCCAGCTCGCCGAGCAACTGGTCGGCCTTCTCGGGCGCATTGCAGATCAGCACCATGTCGCAGCCGGCGGTGAGCGCCGCACGCGCGCCATCGACCACCGTGCCGGCAACGCTTGCGCCTTCCATGCTCAGGTCGTCGCTGAAGATCACGCCGTCGAAGTTGAAATGCGCGCGCAGCATGTCCTGCAGCCAGAAGCGCGAGAAACCCGCCGGGTTCGGGTCCACCGCCGGGTAAATGACGTGCGCCGGCATCACCGACTGCAGGCCGATGCCCATCCAGCCGTAGGGCTGCGCGTCGTCAGCGAGGATCGCTTCCAGCGGGCGCTCATCCACCGGCACAGCGATGTGCGAGTCGGCCTGAACAAAACCATGACCAGGGAAATGCTTGCCGCAGTTGGCCATGCCGGCCAGCCGCAGGCCGAGCGTCAGGTGGTTGGCGAGCATCGTCACCACGCGCGGATCGCGGTGGAATGCGCGATCGCCGATCACGCTGCTCGTGCCGTAGTCCAGATCGAGCACGGGCGTGAAGCTGAGATCGATGTCGCATGCGCGCAGTTCGGCGGCCAGCACATAGCCGCAAGCCGTGGCGGCGCGCGTGGCGGCCAGCACGTCGGTATCCCACAACTTGCCCAGTGCGCCCATAGCCGGCAGATGCGTGAAACCATCGGTCTTGGCACGCTGCACACGACCGCCTTCATGGTCGATGCAGATCAGCACGTCGTCGCGCACCGCGCGAATGGCCTGCGTCAGCGCCGTCAACTGCGCTCGCGATTCAAAGTTGCGCGCAAACAGGATCACGCCGCCCGTCAGCGGATGGGCAATGCGGCGGATGTCATCCGGACCGAGTTCGAGACCGGCAACGTCGAGGACGATCGGGCCGGGGCGCTTCTGCTTCTTGGCTTGAGTCATGCGGAGGGTTTCGTTTGCAACTCGGCGACGGCAAAGGCGACTGCGTAATCGCGCTCGTCCGTCACACTGATCTGAATATGAAGGCCGTGCTGCGCGATCCAGTCGGCCAGTTCACCGCTATAGCGCACCACCGGCTGGCCGGAAGGCAGGTTGAGCGTCTGCACCGCACGCCACGTCATCGGCCAGCGCATGCCCAGGCCGATGGCCTTGGATACGGCTTCCTTGGCGGCAAAGCGCGTAGCGAGAAACGCCAGGCCGCGCCGCTCGGAGCGCGCCTTGCGGGCATGGTAGACACGCAGCTCGTCGGCCCCAAGCACCTTTTCGGCGAAGCGGCCGTTGGTCCGCTGCATCACGCCTTCGACGCGCTCGATCTGGATGATGTCGGTACCGATGCCGTAGATGGCACCGGACACCGAGGCAGCTGCGGCCGGCGCGCTCATACCGGCACGCCGGGGTGCGCGGCGGCGGGCGTCGTGGACGACAGCCGCGCTGCGACCATGATCGCCTTCATCTCGCGCACGGCGTTCTGCCAGCCGGCAAACACGGCATGCGCGACCACGGCGTGGCCGATGTTCAACTCATGGATACCGGCGATCGCTGCAATCGGCTGCACGTTCGTGTAGTGCAGACCGTGTCCGGCATTCACGCGCACGCCCCAGCGGATGCCCTCTTCCACGGCGGTTTCGATGCGCACGAGTTCGGCTTTCAATTCGGCATCATCGGTGGCTTCGGCATAGCGGCCGGTGTGCAGTTCGATGACGGGTGCGCCCGCGGCGGCGGCGGCCTCGATCTGCGCCGCATCCGGATCGATGAACAGCGACACGCGAATGCCCGCATCGGCCAGTTGCTTGCAAGCCGCCTGCACCTTGGCAAAGCCGCCCACCACATCCAGACCGCCCTCGGTGGTGACTTCCTGGCGGCGCTCCGGCACGAGGCAGACGTCCTGCGGGCCGATGTCGCACGCGATGTCGAGCATCTCCTGCGTGACCGCGCATTCGAGGTTCATGCGCGTACGCAGTTGCGGGCGCAGTGCGCGCACGTCGGCGTCCTTGATGTGGCGGCGGTCTTCGCGCAAATGCAGCGTGATGAGATCGGCGCCAGCCTCTTCGGCCAGCAGCGCCGCGGCGATCGGGTCCGGGTAGGTGGTGCCGCGCGCGTTGCGCAGCGTGGCGACATGGTCGATGTTGATGCCCAGGTCGATGACCCCCGGCGAGGCATGAAAGATCATAGTTTCTGCAAGTCGATGAGGATCTGGCGCGTCGAAAGCGGCGTGCCATGCAAATGATAATGCAGCAGGAAACGCATCAGGCTGCGGCTCTGCTGAGCGGTCGTGGGGCGCGAGGCGTAATCGTCGCGTTCCATGTCGAGCAGCGTCTGGCCGCTCAGCACGGGCCAGGACGACGGATCGCTCGGCAGCGTGCGTCGGATGCCGCGTTCCGGGTGATAGACGTACTCGCCATCGGCTTGCACCGGCTCGCCATCAATGCAGCGGTCGAGCTGGGCAGCGAAGCCTGTCTCACGCAACAGCACGCGCTCAAACGCGCGCAGCGTGAAGGCCGCAGGCTCTCCATGCGCCAGCTTGTTGAGCGTTTCGACGTAGTGCGCAAACAGCACCGGATGCCCGTCTTCGCGGGCGACGAATTTGACGAGCAGTTCGTTCAGATAGAAACCGGAAAGCAGCCCTTCTCCGCCCAGCGGCAGCATGCCGCCCACCCACTCGGCACGCGTGAGCGTGCGCACGTCACCGCGCCCACTCCAGGAGACTGACAACGGTTGAAACGTCTGCAGCACCGCGCGCAACGCCGAATGGGGTCGCTTGGCGCCCTTGGCAACCAGCGCCATGCGCCCATAGTCGGGCGTGAAGACGTCGATGATGAGGCTGGTTTCGCGGTACGGATAGCTGTGCAGCACAAAGGCCGGCTGTGCCGCAACCCGCGTCTCCGAACGTCCGGCGGGAAAACCCTTGCGCGGCGCGGCGCCGGCAACGCCTTCCTCGGCCAGCCATTCCGCCGCCTCGTCCGGAATCGGATCGGATCGTCCCGCCATCGAGCGTGTATGGAGTGGCGTGGCTGCGTGGTTACTCGTAGCCGTAGGCGCGCAGGCCGGCTTCGTTGTCGGCCCAGCCGCTCTTGACCTTGATCCAGACCTCCAGATACACCTTGCCGTCGAACAGCTTTTCCATGTCCATACGGGCTTCGGTGGAGATCTGCTTGAGCTTGGCGCCCTTCGCGCCAATGATCATCGCCTTGTGCGCGTCGCGGTCGACCAGGATGGTCACGAACACGCGGCGCAGGCGGCCTTCGGTCTCGAACTTGTCCACGACGACGGTGCTGGAATACGGCAACTCATCGCCCGTCCAGCGGAAGACTTTCTCGCGAACGATCTCGGCGGCCAGGAAACGCTCGCTGCGATCGGTCAGGGCTTCCGGGTCGTACATCGGCTCGCCTTCCGGCAAGTACGGCCGCACGATGCCGAGCAGGCGGTCGATGTCATCGCGGTTCTTGGCAGACATCGGCACGATTTCCACAAACGGAAACACCTGCGCCATGTCCTGCAGGAACACAGCCACCATCTCGGCACGCGTGTACGCGTCGAGCCGGTCGACCTTGTTGACGATTAGGATCACGGGCGTTTCGCGCGGCAGCAGCGAGAGTACCTTCTCGTCGTCCGGGCCATAGCGGCCGGCTTCCACCACGAACAACACAGCATCCACCGACGTGAGCGTCGACGTGACGGCGCGGTTCAGCGAGCGGTTCAGTGCCGTAGCGTGGCGCGTCTGGAAGCCCGGCGTATCAACGAAGACGAACTGCGCGTCTTCCGTCGTCTGGATGCCGGTGATGCGATGGCGCGTGGTCTGCGCCTTGCGCGATGTGATGCTGACTTTCTGGCCCACCAGGGCATTCATCAGCGTAGATTTGCCGACGTTCGGCCGCCCAACGATGGCGACCATGCCGCAGCGGAACCCCTCCGGCGCGCCGGATTCCGGCTGCGGAGGCTGCAATGGGGTGTCGCTCATTTACCTGATTATTCCTTCAACCTGAGAGACAACTGCGGATCGGGCGGCGTGGCCTGCTTGCGCGTCTTGCCGGTGCGCTCGGCGCGGCTGCGCTTGACGAGCTGCGGCACCAAGCGATGCGCTTCTTCCAGAGCCAGCTTGGCCGCCGATTGTTCGGCCGCGCGCCGCGATGCTCCGCTGCCGGAGACGCGAATCTCCAGCTTCGGGATCGCGCACTCGACCTCGAACTGCTGATTATGCGCCGCGCCGTGGGTGGCAACCACCGTGTACAGCGGCAGCGCAATCTTGTGACCTTGGAGGTACTCCTGCAGCAGCGTCTTGGCATCCTTGCCAAGCGTGCGCGGATCAACCTGCTCCAGGATCGGGATGTACAGCTTGCGGATCAGCGTACGGGCAGCGTCGAAACCGCCGTCGAGGAACACCGCTCCGAAAATGGCTTCCAGCGCATCGGCGAGAATCGACGGCCGGCGGAAGCCGCCGCTTTTCAACTCGCCCTCACCCAGACGCAGCGCGTCGGGCAATTGGAGCATCTGGGCGATCTCGTACAAGGCCTGCTGCTTGACCAGATTGGCCCGCACACGCGAGAGATCACCTTCATCCAGCTTGCCAAACATGCCGTAGAGCATGTCGGCGACGGCGCAATTCAGGATCGAATCGCCAAGAAATTCCAGGCGCTCGTTGTGCATCGCGCTGTGGCTGCGATGGGTGAGCGCCTGCTGCAGCAACTCCGGTTTGCTGAAGCGGTAGCCAAGACGTTGCTGCAATGCATCCAAATTCATGTCAACGCTGGGTCCCCGAATAGGTGATCACCATGCTAATGGGGCCGTACAGCGGAATCTCCCGCTTGTACGAGAAATGCACGGCCTGAATGGAGCCGCCGCTGTCCAACACTTCCAGATCTTGCCCCCTGATCGACGTGATGTCGTCGATCGTAGCCTGCTTGTCGAAGGCGCTTACCACCTCTTCACGCGTGTTCGCACGATCGCGCGCCAGCTTCACAGCATGGGTGATCGCCTGGTATTCGATCAGGCTCGGAACCGCCCGGATGGCCGGCAGCACCGCCGTAATCAGCACGATGATGCCGATCAGCATGCCGAACATCGTAATCCCGCGCGACTCGCGTTTGAGACCCGCCTGACGAATCCGCATTGCATTTCCCCCGTTGTGCAATTGCTGACACCTAATAAGAGATTGATAAATCACTCAGCGGATCAATGGAAGCTGCCGATCCGCTTGAGGTCACCCAGATTCATCCAGATGAAGAACGCCTTCCCAACGATGTTCTTGTCCGGCACGAAGCCCCAGTAACGGGAGTCCGCGCTGTTGTCGCGGTTATCACCCATCATGAAATAGTGACCTGCAGGTACCATGCAGGTAAAACCGGTCTGATTGTAAGTGCAGTTCTCGCGGAACGGAAAATCGTCCGGACCCGACACATACGCCGGGCGATCGGCATCGTTCAGAATGTTGTGCGACACGTTGCCCAGCGTTTCCTGATACTGCTTGGAGTACGTCAAGCGCTCGCCGTCGAGGTAGTCGGACTGCGGTGCATAGGTGGCCGGCTGGCCATTCACCGTGAGGCGCTTGTTGCTGTACGTCACCACGTCACCCGGCACGCCGATCACGCGCTTGATGTAGTCCATCGACTCGTCTTTCGGGTAGCGGAAGACCATCACGTCGCCGCGCTGCGGCTGATTCAGCTCGACGATCTTCTTGTTCACGATCGGCAGGCGGATGCCGTACGTGTACTTGTTGACGAGGATGAAGTCGCCGATCTGCAGCGTCGGGATCATCGAACCCGACGGAATCTTGAACGGCTCGATCACGAAGGAGCGCAGCAGGAATACCGCGGCGATCACCGGGAAAAAGCTAGCGGTGTACTCGAGCCACCATGGCTGGCGTAGCTTCTCTTCGGCCAGTTGCAGACGTGCTGCGCCGATGTCGCCAGCGCCGCCATATTGCGCCTGCACCTGGGCGCGCGCATCGAATTCAGCCAGCGCAGTTGCCGCTGCGGCTTGACGCTGGCGCTGGAACACGAGCTTGTCAGCCACCCACGCAATACCGGTGAGGACAACAAGAACAAACAGAATCAGGGCGAAGTTCATGGAGAGAGAGGCGCAAGAAGCGCTGTTCGTCCGGGTTATTTTTCTTCGACGCGCAGGATCGCTAGGAAGGCCTCCTGCGGAATTTCAACGGTACCGACCTGCTTCATGCGCTTCTTGCCCTCCTTCTGCTTTTCGAGGAGTTTCTTCTTGCGCGAGATATCGCCGCCGTAGCACTTGGCCAGCACGTTCTTGCGCAGCGCCTTGACGTTCTCGCGCGCGATCACGTTGGCGCCAATGGCGGCCTGGATGGCCACGTCGTACATCTGGCGCGGAATGATCTCGCGCATCTTGGCAGCCACTTCGCGGCCACGGTAGGCGCTGTTGGAACGGTGCACGATGATGGACAGTGCGTCGACCTTGTCGCCGTTGATCAGGATGTCGACCTTGACCACGTCAGACACGCGGTATTCCTTGAACTCGTAGTCCATCGACGCATAGCCGCGCGAGACGGATTTCAGCCGATCAAAGAAATCCAGCACGATCTCGCCCATCGGGATTTCGTACGTGAGCTGGACCTGGCGACCGTGGTAGCTCATGTTGATCTGCGAGCCGCGCTTCTGCTCGCACAGCGTGATCACGGCGCCCACGTAATCCTGCGGCATGTACAGGTTGACGGTGACGATCGGCTCGAGGATCGCCTCGATCTTGCTCGGGTCCGCCGGCATCTTGGCGGGGTTCTCCACCTGCACCATGGTGCCGTCGCGCTGCTGCACCTGATAGACCACCGTCGGCGCGGTGGTGATCAGGTCCATATCGAATTCGCGCTCCAGGCGCTCCTGCACGATCTCCATGTGCAGCAGGCCCAGGAAGCCGCAGCGGAAGCCAAAGCCCAGCGCCTGCGAGACTTCCGGCTCGTACTGCAGCGACGCATCGTTCAGCTTGAGCTTTTCCAGCGATTCGCGCAGCGCTTCGTACTGGTTGGCCTCGACCGGATACAGGCCGGCGAACACCTGCGGCTTGACTTCCTTGAAGCCGGGCAGCGGCGCCTCAGCCTTGCGCGGCGCCACGTGGGTGATCGTGTCGCCCACCTTGGCGGCCTTCAGTTCCTTGATGCCCGCGATGACAAAGCCCACCTGCCCCGCCGACAGCGACTCACGCGGAATCGACTTCGGCGAGAACACGCCCACCTGCTCGACCAGGTGCTGTGCGCCCGTGGCCATCAGGAGGACCTTGTCCTTGGCACGCAGCGTACCGTTCACCACCCGCACGAGCATCACCACGCCGACGTAATTGTCGAACCACGAGTCGATGATCAACGCCTGCAGCGGCGCGTTCGGATCGCCCTTGGGCGCCGGCACCTTGGCGATCAGTGCCTCGAGCACGTCCACCACGCCCACGCCCGTCTTGGCCGAGCAGCGCGTCGCGTCCGCGGCATCGATGCCGATCACATCTTCGATTTCCTGGATCGCGTTGTCCGGGTCGGCGGCCGGCAAATCGATCTTGTTGAGCACCGGCACCACTTCCACGCCCAGTTCGATGGCGGTGTAGCAGTTGGCCACCGTCTGCGCTTCCACCCCCTGCGAGGCATCGACCACCAGCAGTGCGCCCTCGCAGGCGGACAGCGAGCGGCTGACTTCATAGCTGAAGTCGACGTGCCCGGGGGTATCGATCAGGTTGAGGTTGTAGACCTTGCCGTCCTGCGCCTTATAGGACAGTGCGGCAGTCTGCGCCTTGATGGTGATGCCGCGCTCCTTCTCGATGTCCATCGAGTCCAGCACCTGGGCTTCCATCTCGCGGTCGGAGAGGCCGCCACACAACTGGATGATGCGATCGGCCAGCGTCGATTTGCCGTGGTCGATGTGGGCGATGATCGAGAAATTGCGGATATTGTCCATCGAATGCGTCGAAAAGCGCGCCCATCCCGGGCGCGTCTGCCGGGGGCCTGAAGCGGTTCCGGCATGGCCGGCGCACGGTAGACGGCGCCAGCGGGAGGTATTGGGTTCAAACCGAGGCTGCCGCACAAAAATCGTGCGATGCAAAAATCGGCGCTAACAGGCGATTTTACCGGATTTCAGGGGGCTTCCCGCGGCTCTTTTTGCGGCAGCATCGCGTCTAGTTGTGCGCTGCCTGCGTCTTCAGCCACATCTGCACCGCAGGCGCATCCAGGAAATAGTGGCATAGCTCCTGGGTCTCATCAGGTGATGCATGCGGCGCACCCGTCATCAGCACGGGCACCAGTTCGCCAAACCGCTCTTCCAGCGTCGGATCGCTATCGACATCCACTTCGTGCAGGACAAACGAAAAACCGCGCCGGAAAGGCTCCAGCGCGTTCTTCATGTCGTCGCACAAATGGCAGTAGGTGCGCCCGTAAAGCGTCAGTTCAATCACGGCGGCCCTGCGGCTCAGCGTGCCGTGCTCGGACGCAGCGTGACCACCTGCGTGGCATCACCGCGGCGCACGAACACGGCAACCATGCGGTTCTTGTCCAGCTTGGCCACCACGTCGTTGAACTGCTTGGCGTTGGCGATATCGGTATCGCCGACACGAAGGATCAGGTCGCCCGGACGAATGCCGACGCGTGCCGCTGGCCCTTCAGAAACCTGCACCTCGACGCCGTTCTTGGTCTTGAACTCGCGCTGCGCGCCTTCAGACAGGTCCGCAACGACCAGCCCCAGTGCATTCGGCTTGCCGGGGCCCTGCTGCTTGCTATCCGGCTGGGCACCCTTACCACGCTGGGCGGTCTTGGTATCGGCCGGCAGTTCAGCCACGGTGACGGTCAAATCGCGTGTCGCGCCCTTGCGCCACACCTGCACCGTGGCGCGCGAACCCGGCTTGGTCTCGCCAACCTGGCGTTGCAGATCGCCCGCCTTTTCAATGTCACGGCCGTTGTACTTCAGAACGATATCGCCGGCTTCAATGCCCGCCTTATCGGCCGGACCGCCCGACTCGACATTGCCCACGTACGCGCCGCGCGCACGGCCCAGGCCGAGCGACTCCGCTGCGTCCTTCGGCACGTTGTCGATCGCCACGCCGATACGGCCGCGCGTCACGCGGCCCGACGCCTTGAGCTGCTCGGCCACCCGCATCGCCTCATCGATCGGGATCGAGAACGAGATGCCCATGTAGCCGCCGCTCTGGCTGTAGATCTGGTTGTTGATGCCGATCACCTCGCCGCGCAGGTTGATCAGCGGACCGCCCGAGTTACCCGGGTTGACGGCCACATCGGACTGGATGAAGGGCAGGTAATCGCCCGTATCGCGCCCCTTGGCGGACACGATGCCCGCCGTGACCGTGTTGTCCAGACCAAACGGCGAGCCGATCGCGAGCACCCACTCGCCCACGCGCACCTTGTCGGAATCGCCCAGCTTCAGGCTCGGCAGACCGGTGGCATCGACCTTGACCAAAGCGACGTCGGTGCGCTTGTCCAGGCCGATCAACCTGGCCTTGAACTCGCGCTTGTCGATCAGCGTGACGTAGATCGTTTCCGCACCTTCAACGACGTGTGCATTGGTCAGGATGTAGCCGTCACCTGAGATGATGAAACCGGAACCAACGCCGCGGCTCTGCTCTTCTTCTTGCTGTGGTGGCGCATTGCGGCGTTTCTGCCCTTGGCCCTGGCCCGGCATCGGCACACCGAAGAAGCGGCGGAAAAATTCGGCCATGTCGTCGTCACTCGGGCCGCCGTTCTGCATGCGCACTTTCTCGGTCGTGCGGATGTTGACAACTGCCGGGCTCACCTTCTCGACCAGGTCGGCGAAATCCGGCAAGCCGTACGTGCCGGTGGCCACGCTGCCCGTGGCGTTCTGCGCGTGGGCCGGCACGAGTGCACCCCCAATCGCCACGGCGGCGGCAACACACAGCAGACGCAGGGCGTGAACGGATCGAGCGGTACCCATGAAAGCTCCCCGGAACAAAGACGAATAGAGAAATGGCGCTGCGCGAACACGCCGCGCAGCCAGGACGTAGACGCCAGCGACGACTACTGCGGCGCGCTGGCCGGCTTATTGGTCGCGTTAGCCGCGTTGGCGGAGACAGGCTTGTAGTCCACCGCCGCGCCAAACTGCTTGATGGTAGCAAACGGGACTTCGCCCACCACGGTCAGCCAGAAATCGGCAATGCGCCGCACCATCACGTGCGTGGCCCCTTGCGAGATGAAACCCTCGCGGCGGGTGCGCTTCTCTGAGACCGGTTCAATGAAAAGCGATAGCCCCGCCAGCCCGTCGCTGAACACGACCTGCTGCACCTCAAAACCAGTGCCATGCTTACCGGCCGGCGCAATATCGCCCAGCGGACGGCGCACCTCGCGAATCTTCTGGAAGCCCTTCACAGGAGTGCCGATCGTCCAGCCTTGCTCGGCCAAGTTGGTCGGTTGCGTGACGATCTCGTACTGGTTCCAACCGGAGAGGTTCTTGAGCGCCGCAACGATCTTCTGCTTCTCCGACGGCACACCCAACTCCACCTGGGAGAACGCGACCTGCTCAAGCACCTTGCCATCTTCGCCGATGGTCTGGGCCCGCAGCAGCAAGCCGCTGTTGCGCTCCGCCCAGATACGGTAGGCGTAGCGGAAGCCATCCTTCGGATCAAGCTGGAAGACCTCGCAATCCATGCCCGCGACCCGCTCAGCCGGCAGGTGACGCATGTCGTATTGGTCGAGAACATCGCCATTGGTGGTGGCGAGCAGCGCGGGGAAGCTGTCCTTGTGCTCCTGCTTCTCCGTCACAACGAGTTTGACGTCGTAGATCAGGTTCCGGACGACATCATTCTGGCGCAGCATTTCACGCTGCTTGCCGTCCAGCGCCTCAACACGCTCGTACTCGTTGTTGAAGAGGTCCGCGTAATGCTGGATGCGTGTGGAATGCATGCCGGTGCCACGCTGGTAGGTCAGCGTGCCGACATAGTTCTGTTTGGCCGCAGCGCGATGAATCCTGGTGAGCCAGGAGGTGGCTTCCTTGCGCGGCATGGGCTCGGGCTGCGACTGCGCAGCCGTCGCCAGCGCCGATACACACAGAAGAAGAAATACCGACCGACGAACGGCCTGCAGCTTGCGGGCGCCTGCCCCGGCAACGGGGTGCCACACCTTCGACATGGATGCCCGCATTATTCCTGATTGGAGTCCTGGGTGTTTGCCACCCCGTTGGCCACTGCACGCAGATACGGAGCCACCACACCATTGGTCGCGGACTGGCGATGGGCGCTCAGATATTCGTCCAGACGGGCATCGCGGATCATCGGCGTGTTGTCAGTCGCGGCTACAGTCAGCGCTTGTGCGCCAACGCCTTGCGTCGCCTTGGCGACCAGAGCGGGAGAGCTGTCAGCACCGTCAGCAGGGCCGCGCAGTTGCGGCACGACGACCCAGCTAACGGCCGCCACCGCTGCCGCCACAGCGGTCGAAGGCATGATCCGGCGGACCCAGGCGGGGCTGACCAGGAATCGGTGCCTCTCTTGGCTTTGCGCACGCTGCGCCACGGCCGGCACCAGCAGATGCGGCTCGGCCTCGAGCGTTGCCGAGAACCGGCTGAGGAAATCTTCCGAGGAACGGGTGTTCAGCAGATCCTCTGACCGAAGTACGTCGCCGATCAGTTGATACTCGCGCCAATGCGCCGCGCCCTCGCCATCCTTGGCGAGCTCTACCGCCGACGACACTTCATGCGCTGCAATTTCACCGTCCATCAAGGCAGAGATGCGTTGCGCGAACTCCGCTTCTGCCGTCTGCATTTGAGCCTGACCCATTTCCCGACCCCAAAAACTCCAACGTCCAATCAACGATCCGAGAGAAGACTTCCCGAGGTTTCACCGTTTGCTGCCGGCGGGTTTGCACCCGCGGGCGCCGGCTTGTCATATCGGCTGGCTACCACCGTTTGCCCTCCACTGTTCCCAGCAGGGGACGCAATTTCTCGGCAATCGCCTCGCGAGCGCGGAAGATCCGCGACCGGACCGTCCCGATCGGGCACTCCATCGCTTCGGCGATTTCCTCATAGCTCAGACCCTCGATCTCCCGGAGAGTGATTGCAGTACGCAATTCCTCTGGCAGCGCTTCCATCGCGCGGTTGACCGTTTCGGCCACCTGCTTGGTGTGCAGCATGGAGTCCGGCGTATTGATATCCCTTAGTTGCTCACCATCGGCAAAAGTTTCAGCCTCTTCGGTGTCGATATCGCTGGACGATTCAGGGCGCCGTCCCTGGGTCGCCAGGTAGTTCTTGGCCGTATTGACGGCGATGCGATACAGCCACGTATAGAACGCGGATTCACCCCGAAACTGGGGCAACGCACGGTAGGCCTTGATAAAGGCATCCTGTGCCACATCCTCAACTTCGGCCGGGTCACGGATCAAGCGCGAGACGAGGCGGATGATCTTGCGGTGGTATTTGACCACCAGCAGCTCAAACGCCCGCTTGTCGCCTTGCTGGACGCGCTCGACGAGGATCTGGTCGGCTTCGCGTTCACTCACGGATTCTTCACCTGCAGTGTATCGCCTTGAATTTTTGTGACTTCGAAACGTTGTATTTTACCTACGACACACCGCCTGCCTGGCAAACCGCCGGCGGCGGCCCCAGGCGCAACACAGTTCGCATCCAGCGTAACGTCGCGGCGCCAAACCATGGCGGCATCAGCACGAAGATCTGCGGACACCATCCTTGGCCAGCGACTCCGAGCACGAGAACGCGCTCGCCGAGCGGCCACGACCATAGCAGGGGTGCATTTCGGGACGATTGGGCCATCTTCAACCGGAGTTGCCAGATGGGCTCGCCCGGTTCCCCATCTTCTTTGAGACGGGCGCGCCACATCAGTTCCATCTCGAGCGGCGAACGGTTCACCGCCAGCGGCACACAAGCAAAGGCGGCCAACCCGCCGACCACCGCCCAGGCGATAGGCGGCAGGACCGTGCCCCACGCGGCGAACAGCCAACACAGAACGACGCAAATGACACCGGCCATACTGATTCGACCGACTGCACACAGCCGCCGATACGGCGTCGGGAAAACGACGTGTTGAACAATCAAGGCAAAAATGAAGCGGCACACGCGGCCATGGCCACGTGTGCCGCCTTGCCTTTACGGACGCTTGAACACCAGCGTGCCGTTGGTGCCGCCGAAGCCGAAGTTGTTCTTCACGGCCACATCAATCTTCATGTCACGCGCGGTATTGGCGCAGTAATCAAGATCGCATTCGGGATCTTGATTGAAGATGTTGATGGTCGGCGGCGAGACCTGGTTGTGCAGCGCCAGCACCGTGAACACCGACTCCAACCCGCCCGCGCCACCCAACAGGTGACCCGTCATGGATTTGGTGGAGTTCACGACGACCTTGCCAGCGTGATCACCGAAGGCTGCCTTGATGGCTTCGGATTCGTTCTTGTCGCCCAGCGGGGTAGAGGTTCCGTGCGCGTTCAGATAATGAACCTGATCGGCGTTGATGCCGGCATCGCGCAGTGCGTTGACCATGCAACGGCGGGGGCCGTCCATGTTCGGGGCGGTCATGTGGAAGGCGTCGCCGCTCATGCCAAAGCCGGCAAGCTCTGCATAGATCTTGGCACCGCGCGCCTTGGCCGACTCGTACTCTTCGAGCACCATCACGCCAGCCCCTTCGCCGAGCACAAAACCGTCGCGGTCCTTATCCCATGGGCGGGACGCGGTGGCGGGATCGTCATTGCGCGTGGACAACGCACGGGCCGCCGCAAAGCCACCGATACCGAGCGGTGAAACGGTGGACTCGGCGCCGCCGGCCACCATCACGTCAGCATCGCCAGCCTGGATCAGACGCGCAGCCAGACCAATGCTGTGCAAGCCCGTCGTGCAAGCCGTGACGGCAGCCAGGTTCGGCCCTTTCAGACCGTGCATGATGCTCAGGTGACCCGAGATCATGTTGATGATCGAGCCCGGTACGAAGAACGGCGAAATGCGGCGCGGACCGCGATCGACGTAGGTCTGGTGCGTCTCTTCGATCATCGGCAAACCGCCAATGCCAGAACCGACCAGCACACCGATGCGCTCCGCGTTGGCTTCGGTCACTTCCAGCCCGCTGTCTTTGAGCGCTTGCACGCCGGCAGCGATGCCGTAATGGATGAAGGTATCCATGTTGCGGGCTTCCTTCGCGGGGATGTACTCCTCCGCGTTGAAACCCTTCACCTCGCCGGCAAAATGCACGGCCAGGTTGGACGGATCGAATTTGGTGACGGTGGCGATCCCGGACTTGCCGGCGACCAGATTGGTCCATGCTTCGGCGACCGAGTTTCCTACCGGAGAGACCAGCCCCAGGCCGGTTACGACTACGCGACGACGGCTCACTATGCTTTCCTGCAACTCTGTATCAGCGACAAAGGCCACAGAAAGCGCGCCACCCGGTCAAACCGGACAACCGCCCTTTCTGTGGCCCGCGATGTCAAGAGATCGATTGACGCTTACGCCTTGACGTGGGCGGTCGCGTAGTCGATGGCTTGCTGCACCGTGGTGATCTTCTCGGCTTCTTCGTCCGGAATTTCCATACCGAACTCGTCTTCCAGCGCCATCACCAGCTCAACCGTATCGAGCGAATCCGCGCCCAGATCGTTCACGAACGACGATTCGTTCTTGATATCGCCTTCAGCGACGCCGAGTTGCTCAGCCACGATCTTCTTGACGCGTGCTTCGATGTTGTCCATTTAACCCTCCAGGGAAGTATTCGACAAAAAGTGCGCGCATTCTAGCAGGTTTGCGCGGCGAAAAACCGCGCCGGAATCCATGCAAAAACTGCGCCCAACATGATCCTAAAAGCCTGTTAATTCGGCGATCGCGCAAAATCTTGCGCAGGCGCAAGACTCAGCACAATCACCGCCGGGACGGCTTCCTTATCCCATGTACATACCGCCGTTGACGTGCAGCGTCGAGCCCGTAATGTAGCCCGCCGCCGGTGACGCCAGGAAGGCAACCGCGCTGGCGATATCCTCGGGCGCTCCCAGGCGCCCCAGCGGAATCTGCGCTTTCAGCGCGGTATGTTGCTCTTCCGACAGGACCTTCGTCATGTCGGTATCGATGAAGCCCGGCGCAATGCAGTTGACCGTGATGTTGCGGCTGCCGATTTCGCGGGCCAGCGCACGCGCCATGCCTTCCACGCCAGCCTTGGCCGCCGCGTAATTGGCCTGCCCCGGGTTGCCGGCCGAACCGACTACCGACGTGATGTTGATGATGCGCCCACCGCGCGCCTTCATCATCGGGCGCAGCACGGCGCGCGACAGGCGGAACACCGCGGAGAGGTTCGTGTCGATGACCGACACCCACTCCTCGTCTTTCATGCGCATCGCCAAGTTATCCTGCGTGATGCCGGCATTGTTGACGAGGATGTTCAGGCCGCCGTGCGTTTTGATGGTTTCGTCGATCACGGCTTCGCAGCGCGCGGCGTCATTCACGTTGAGCACCACACCGGTACCCTTCACGCCGGCTTCGGCAAAGTAAGCCGTGATGGCCTGCGCACCGGATTCCGAAGTCGCTGTGCCGACCACCGTCGCACCCTGGCGCGCCAGCTCCAGCGCGATGGCACGACCAATGCCGCGCGAGGCGCCCGTAACAAGCGCGACCTGGTTGTTCAATGCTTGGGTCATACGAATCCCGTTGATTATTTGAGTTGGCCCAGCACAGCTTCCAGCGAAGCCGGATCGAAGATCGCGTCGCCGGTGATCTCGCCATCGATGCGCTTGGTCAGGCCGGCCAGCACTTTGCCCGGGCCGCATTCGACCACGCGAGTGATGCCATCGGCTTTCATCTTCTGAATCGTCTCGACCCAGCGCACCGGAGCAGCAGCCTGGCGTACGAGCGCGTCCTTGATGGCAGCCGGATCGCTTACGACAGCGACATCCACGTTGTTGATGACGGGGATACCCGGCGCGGTGACTGTCACATTTGCGAGGTACTCACGCAGGCGATCCGACGCGGGCTTAAGCAGCGACGAGTGGAACGGCGCCGACACCGGCAGCGGCAATGCGCGCTTGGCGCCCTTGGCCTTGGCGATCTCGCAGGCCTTCTCGACGGCCGCCTTGGCGCCGGCAATCACTACCTGGGCCGGGGCATTGAAGTTCACGGCTTCCACCACGCCTGCCGCCGAAGCTTCGGCACATGCCGCGCGCACGTCGTCGTCCGACAGACCGAGGATCGCGGCCATGCCGCCCTCGCCCACCGGCACTGCTTCCTGCATCGCCTTGGCGCGGAAGCGCACCAGCGGCACGGCGTCCTTGAACGCGATGGCGCCCGCAGCGACCAGCGCCGAATATTCGCCCAGGCTATGACCCGCCACGACAGACGGCGTGGGGCCACCGGCAGCCTGCCATGCACGATATACAGCGACGGCCGCCGTCAACATGACGGGCTGTGTGTTGGTGGTCAGGCTCAGCTCCTCAGCCGGACCTTCGGCGATCAGCTTGCCGATGTCCTGGCCCAGTGCGTCGGACGCCTCGGCCAACGTGGCCGCCACGGCCGGGTGATCGGCAAATGCATTGAGCATGCCGACCGATTGCGAACCCTGGCCGGGAAAGACGAAAGCGAATGTCATGGCTCGTATCTTTGTTCTGAAAATTCGTCGATCAGAAGCGCAGCAGCGCAGCGCCCCAGGTAAAGCCGCCGCCCACGCCTTCAAGCATCACGTGCTGACCGCGCTGGATGCGGCCATCGCGCACCGCGACGTCGAGCGCCAGCGGAATCGACGCAGCCGACGTGTTGCCGTGCTCGTCAACGGTCACGATCAGGCGCTCGTTCGAGAGGCCCAGCTTCTTTGTCGTGCCCTGCATGATGCGGATGTTGGCCTGATGCGGAATCAGCCAGTCGACTTGCGAGGCGTCCAGTTCCGCCGCGGCCAGCGCTTCGCGGGCCACCTTGTCAAGCACCGTCACCGCCAGCTTGAAGACGGCCTGACCATCCATGTACAGGAAAGCGCTGCCCTGGATCGCGCCCGCGGCCACGTTGCCCGGCACGCATAGGATGCTGGCGTGGCTACCGTCGGCGTGCAAAGCCGTCGACAGGATGCCCGGCTCATCGGAAGCCTGCAGCACGACCGCGCCGGCACCATCGCCAAACAGCACGCAGGTGGTGCGATCGCTGAAATCGATGATGCGCGAGAAGACTTCGGAGCCGATCACCAGCACGTTGCGATACGCACCCGAGCGGATGAACTTATCGGCCGTCGCCAGCGCGTACACGAAGCCGGAACACACGGCCTGCACGTCGAACGCGGCGCAACCATTGGTGATGCCCAGCTTCTGCTGCACGAGGCAAGCCGTGCTCGGGAACACGAAATCCGGCGTGGACGTTGCCACCAGAATCAGGTCGAGCTCAGAGCGATCGATGCCGGCGGCCTCAATGGCGCGCTCGGCGGCCTTCACGGCGAGATCGCTGCAGGTGACATCGGGCTCGGCGAAATGGCGCGCGCGGATGCCGCTGCGCGAGACGATCCATTCGTCGCTCGTCTCGATGCCCTTCTCGGCCAGTTGGGCCGCCAGTTCGTCATTGGTGACCCGCTTGGGCGGCAGGTAGCTGCCCGTACCGATGATCCTTGCAAAACGTGTCATGTGCGGTGGGGTGAAATCTGACTCGGCGACGACGCGTTCAGGCTGCGTCGGCGGCCGGAGTGGAAGTGGAGACCGGCGCAGCGCCCGCTGCGTCATGGTGCGATTCGAACGCCTGCGCAATGCGGGCGATCACGCCGTTGGCCGCGGCGTCATAGGCACGCTTGATGGCCCATTCAAACGCGTAGGCATCGGCCGAGCCGTGGCTCTTGATGACCAGACCGCGCAAGCCAAGCAGCGCGGCGCCATTGTAGCGCCGATGATCCACGCGGCGTTTGAAACGCGTGAGCACCGGCAACGCCACGATAGCGAGCAGCTTGGTAAACCACGAACGGCTGAATTCCTGGCGCAGCATCTCGCCAATCATCTTGGCGAGGCCTTCGGTGCTCTTGAGCGCCACATTGCCGACAAAGCCGTCGCAGACGACGATGTCCGTGGTGCCCTTGAAGATGTCGTTGCCTTCGACGTTGCCGAAGAAGTTGAGATCGGAAGCGCGCAGCAGCTCACCGGCCTGCTTGACGACCTCGTTCCCCTTGATGACTTCTTCGCCGATGTTGAGCAGGCCCACCGTCGGCCGAGGCTTCTGCTCGACCACCGACACCATCGCCGAGGCCATCTGCGCGAACTGCAGCAGATGCTCGGGCTCGCAGTCGGCATTGGCACCAAGATCCAGCACCGTGGTGCCGGCGCCCTTCTGGTTCGGGATGGCGGTAGCGATCGCCGGGCGGTCGATGCCGTCCAACGTCTTGAGAACGTAGCGCGACACGGCCATCAGGGCGCCGGTGTTGCCGGCGGACACACACGCCAGGGCGGCGCCTTCCTTGACCTGATTGACGGCCACGCGCATCGAAGAATCTTTCTTCTTGCGCAGCGCCACCTCGACCGAATCGTCCATCGACACCACCTCGGAGGCGGCGACAACGTGAACGCGAGGGTTCGCGGTGGCGTTGAGTCGCTTGAGTTGCGCTGCGATAGCATCGGGCTGCCCGACGAGCAGCATTTCGACGTCTTCGTGCGCGGCGAGGAAATGGATCGCTGCAGGGATTGTCACGCCAACGCCGTGATCACCACCCATGCAGTCGATGGCAAGCTTGATGGTCATGCGAGTCTGAGTTGCGGTTTCACGTGCGGCTCCGGCCGTTGGCGCGCGTATGGTACACAAACCCGTACACGCATTGCCGAATTTCGCTCAACAAAAAAGCGGCAAATTGGCTTGCCGCTTTTTCGCTTGCATCATGAACCTATGCGCTCAGACCAATCCAACACGCTTGCCAGAGGACTGGCAGAACGCATCAGTCGTTCTTGGTCTTCACAACCTTGCGGCCGCGATAGTAGCCGTTCGGGCTCACGTGGTGACGCAGGTGCACTTCGCCGGTGGTCGGCTCGACAGCGATCGGGGCCGCCGTCAGGAAATCGTGGGAACGATGCATGCCGCGCTTGGACGGCGACTTCTTGTTTTGTTGAACAGCCATGACTGACTCCTAAGCAATTTGATCGATTTTATCACATCACACGGAGCCGGAGCGTAGCCATTCCGGTAGGCGTGTGAAACGTACTGCGTGAATACACAACATCGGCGGGCGCCAGGCTCACGCACGCCTAATGTTTGGTCTTCAGGTTGGCCAGCACCGCGAACGGCGACGGCTTCTTTTCTTCTTCTGCCGGCAATACTTCATCCGGGCAGACTGCGTGACGCGGCGACACGGGCAACGCCAGCAACAACTCGTCTTCGATCTGGGCGATCAGGTCAAAGTTGCGCGAGCCGACAATGACATCCGCCTCGTCATCATCCAGTGGGGCCGCATCGGCTTCGGCCTCCGAGCGCATCACTTCCAGGCGCGTATGCACCGGCAGGGGTTGCTCGTAGGCTTTCAGGCACCGCTGGCATTGCAGCCAGATCGAGCCATCTACCTGCAGATCAACGAAAAGACGCTGTTGGGCAGACTGGCCCGCGGTGGCCTCTTCATGCACCGCACCCTGCATTTGCCAACGAAACTGCCTGTTGGCATCGGCCGGAGCATCGGCAGCCTGCTCGGCCAGCAACCGAGGCATGTCGGTCAGGCTGACCGTGCCGCTTGCCGGCTCACCCGCGCGGATGAACGCGAAAAGATCGAATGCACGAAAATCCACGGATCGAACCTGCTGAACGCGTTGCCTTGACTCGGCACCGTCGGTGCACGAAACCGGATGTGACCGCCCTGCAGTGCCTCCTGCACCTTGCGCCTGGGCGCCCGGTTTGCGACACTGCGCGGCCAAACCGCGAAACGCGGGATTATAGCGGGCAAAAACCTCTGGCGTCAAAAGGTTTTCGCTCAAAATCCACTGCATCTTCAAGCACTTATGACTTCTGCCTCGCGTCCGCCGCTGATTCTCGCCTCAAGCTCGCCGTATCGGCGGGAATTGCTCGAACGCCTGCGCCTGCCGTTCGAGATCGTGGTGCCCAATATTGACGAGACGCCCGCGCCGGGCGAGTCGCCCGACCAGACCGCGCTGCGCCTCGCCCAGCAAAAAGCCGAGAAGGTCGCCGCCGGTTACCCAGGCGCGCTCGTGATCGGCTCCGACCAGGTCGCCACGCTGGATGGCAAGCAGGTCGGCAAGCCCGGCGACCACGCCCGCGCGCTGGCACAATTGCACTGGATGCGTGGCAGAACCGTCACATTCCACTCGGCGTTGTGCCTGTACGACGGCCGCACCGGACAACACCAGAGCGAAGACATCCGCACACTGGCGACCTTTCGCAATCTTTCCGACGAAGAACTGGACGCCTACCTGCACCTGGAGCACCCCTACGACGTGGCTGGCAGCGCCAAGTCCGAGGGCCTGGGCATCGCCCTGCTCGAACGCGTGGAATCTTCGGACCCGACCGCGCTGGTCGGTCTGCCGCTGATCGCGCTGACCAGCATGCTGCGCAACGTGCACTACCCGCTGTTCGTGTAAGCCATGGCCGGTACGCTCTACCTCATTCCCAACACGCTCGGTTTGCGCGACGCGGCCGACCCGCTGCCTGACGTTATTCCGACCGGCGTGCAGCAGATCACCGCACGACTCGACTACTTCGTTGCCGAGCACGCCAAGACGGCGCGCGCGCTGCTCAAGAAGCTGGCCGAGACCGCGCCGCTCGCACGCCCGCTGCAGGAAATCACCATTCGCGAGCTGAACGTCAAGACACCGGAATCGGAACTGGAAGCCCTGCTGGCCCCGGTGATTGCCGGGCAAGATGCCGGGCTGATGTCGGAAGCGGGCGTGCCGGCGGTGGCCGACCCGGGCGCGAACCTTGTGCGCCTCGCACATCGGCATGGCGTGCGCGTGAAGCCGCTGGTGGGGCCGAGTTCGATCCTGCTGGCGGTGATGGCATCCGGCCTGAACGGCCAGAGCTTTGCATTCAACGGCTACCTGCCGGTCGATGCGAGCGAACGCAAGACCAAGCTGCGTGCGCTGGAGCAACTCTCACGCGCCGCCGGGCAAACCCAGGTGTTCATCGAAACGCCCTACCGCAATGGCGCGCTACTGGAAGCCATCCAGGCGGCGTGCGCGCCCGGCACGCTGCTGTCGATCGCGGCGGACCTGACACTGCCCACTGAACAGGTCGTCACTCTGCCCGTGAGCGACTGGCGTGCCGACCGCATGGACTTGCACAAGCGGCCGGCAATCTTCTCGCTGCTAGCGAGATAACTCCGCGCGTTACTCCTTCATCAGCAGCTTGAGCTGGCCCGTGGTGGCCAGCGCCTTCACGGCGCCCGCGCCCATCGCCGTGCCGAGCTTGCGCGCCACGCGCGAAGCGAAGTTTTCCTTCACGGTGTAGTCGACCACGTCCGGCGCCTTGATCACGCTGCGCGCCACAAAGTCCGAGCTGCCGATCGCATCGGCCAGCCCCAGATCCACCGCCTTGGCGCCCGTCCAGAACAGGCCGGTAAACAACGTCGGATCGTCCTTCAGACGGTTGCCGCGCCCTTGCTTGACCACGTCGATGAACTGCTGGTGCACCTGGTCGAGCATCTCCTGCGCGTATTGCTTCTGCTGCGGCGACACGGGCGAGAACGGATCGAGCATCCCCTTGTTCGAACCGGCGGTCAGCAGGCGGCGCTCCACGCCCACCTTGTCCATCAGACCGGTAAAGCCGAAGCCGTCCATCAGCACGCCGATCGAGCCGACGATGCTGGCCTTGTCGACATAGATCTTGTCGGCGGCGGCGGCCACGTAGTAACCGCCCGAGGCACACATTTCTTCCACCACGACGTACAGCGGAATCTTCTTGTACTTGGCACGCAGGCGGCGGATCTCGTCGTTGATCATGCCTGCCTGCACCGGCGAGCCGCCCGGCGAATTGATCTTCAGGATCACGCCGACCGTGTTGTCGTCCGCAAACGCAGCCTGCAACGAGGCGTTGATGTTCTCGGCACTGGCGTTCGTGTTGGCGGCAATTTCGCCGTCGAGCGTGATGAGCGCCGTATGGCGGCCCGTGCTGACGGTTTCGCCCTCTAGGCTGGCAAATGCAAAGAGCAGCAGCCCGATGATGCCCAGCGTCACAAAGCGGAAGAAGATGCGCCAGCGGCGCGCGGCGCGTTGCTCGCGAATCGTCGCCATCAACACCTTTTCGAGCACGTCGCGCTCCCAGCCGCTGGCCTGCCCGGATGCCGTCGATGCCGTGGCAGCTGCCGGCCTGCCTGCCGCCGAATCACGCAGCTCGGCTTCGAGCGGGTGATCGGCATGCTGCGTCACTTCCAGCGCTTCTGGCTTGCCTGCGCCCTCGTTGGGGGCGTCTTCTGTCCCCTTCGGCGGAATCGAATCGGTCATAGACGAGAGGAAAAACGATCGAGGAGAAAAAAAAACCGTGCCGCCATCAGGCCGATGGTGTCGGCGCAGGTGCGGGGGTCGGCGCACGGAACAGGGCATCCGGCTGCCACCACACCGTACCGTCACGCTCAGCAATGTCGAGCTTGGACAAGTGCGAACCCCGGCACGGCCCGCCCACGCATCGGCCGGAGTCCGGCTCGTAAAGGGCGCCGTGCGTGGCGCACATCAGATACAGGCCGGAGCTTTCAAAGAACCGGCCTTCCTGCCAATCCATTTCCATCGGCACGTGCGCGCACTGATTCAGATAGCCATGCACGCCCCCGGCATAACGGACGACGAATGCGCTGACCAACCGGCCCCGAAGCTCCACCTGAAAACGCACGCCCAAGCCGCCGTCTTCCAGTGCGGCGCTTTCGCAAACGCGAACCAGTTCCGCCATCTCAGGCATGCTGCGTCAGCCAGTTGTGCAGGTCAGGCACCGACTTGGCGCAGTACAGCGGCGTGAGCGTGTGCAGCACGTCAGCAGGATGCGCGCCGTATGTGACGGCCACACCGGCTGCGCCCGCGTTGGCGGCCATCTGCAAGTCATGCGTGGTGTCGCCGATCATCACTGTGCGCTCGACGTCCATGCCGAGATCGCGTGTGAGCTCCAGCAGCATGGCCGGGTGCGGCTTGGAAAACGTCTCGTCAGCACAGCGTGTGTTATCGAAGACGCCGGTGAGGTTCGTGGCCTCCAGAGCACGCTGTAGGCCGACGCGCGACTTGCCTGTCGCCACGGCCAGCAGATAGTTCTCGCGGCGCAGCGCTTCCAGCATCTCGCGCACGCCGGGAAACAGCACGAGATGCGCGTCGCGGCTGAGGTAATGAAAGCGATACCGCTCGGCGAGCTTGCCGTAGTCGGCGGGATCGAGCGTCGGAACGGCATATTCGAGCGCGTCCCGCAGCCCGAGGCCGATCACATGGCTCGCGCGCGTGTCGTCAGGCACCGGCAATTCGAGATCCCGGCACGCCAGCTGGATGGATCGCGTAATGGCCGACGTCGAATCCATCAGCGTGCCGTCCCAGTCGAAGACGATCAGATCAAAGCGCTGCTGGGGCATCGGGAACGGGGTCCTGAGATTGGAAGGCGTTGAGGAAGTCTGCGCACTCGGCAGGCAGCGGCGCATTGAAAGTGACGATTTCGCCGCTTTGAGGGTGCATCAGCGTCAGGCGATGCGCGTGCAGGAACATGCGCGGCAGCCGCGGCGAGGCGTTTGCGCGCGATAGCGCCTTGTTCAGCGTGAAATCGCCGTACTTGTCGTCGCCCAGAATCGGGAAACCGGCGTGCGCCAAGTGCACCCGGATCTGGTGTGTACGGCCGGTCTTCAACTCGGCCTCCAGCAACGTGTACGGTCCGAACACGCCCACCTTGTTGAAAATCGTATGCGATGGCTGACCGTCGGCCTGCACGCGCACACGGCGCTCCCCTTCTGGCGTGGTGAATTTGTGCAGCGGCGCCTTGATATGCTGGCGCTTGTGCGGCCACAGGCCCTTCACGGCTGCAAAGTAGCGCTTGTCGAGACGGCCTTCGCGGATCTGCTCATGCAGCGCCACCAGCGCCGAGCGCTTCTTCGCCAATAGTAGGACGCCCGACGTTTCGCGATCCAGGCGGTGCACCAATTCCAGGAACTTGGCTTCGGGGCGTGATTGACGCAGCTGTTCGATCACCCCAAAAGCCACACCCGAGCCGCCATGCACCGCCACCCCGGCGGGCTTGTCGATCACCAACAGATGCGTATCTTCATGGAGGATCGTGAACTCAGCAGCGGGAATCGCACGCGGCGTTTCAGCCTGCTGAGCGATCCGCAGCGGCGGAATGCGCACCAGATCGCCAAGTTTGAGGCGATATTCCGCATCGATGCGCCCCTTGTTCACCCGCACCTCGCCAGAGCGCAGGATGCGGTAGATATGGCTCTTGGGCACACCCTTGGCCAGTCGCATCAAAAAATTGTCGATGCGCTGTCCTTCGGCGTCGTCGCCGATTTCCACGTAGGCGACGGATTTGCCGTCGAGTGCGCCACGCACGGCCTCTTGAATGCGGCCATCAAATGGATGGCGTAACTCATTCATTTTCAATATAATTTTCTCGCTGGACAGTCGTTTAAGCGCCAGCAAGAGCCGGTCGGGACGAACAACAGGTATTGTACACAGCCACCGTTTCCGTCCGGAACGTACCGATCTCTGGTCCACTTGTGCTACAAAGCTAGACACGTGACCGGCCAGATCGGCACGAAAGCAGCACGCACCGCTGTCTCACCTGCGCAGGACGTGAACCAAAGATCACGTCGGCAAGGTCGGCCAGCGTAGAACGAGCAGCTGGTAGAACAGAATTCAAAGGCGGGCGCCAATGGAACTCCATACGGCGCCCGCTTGGTGAAAGAAGCCCTTGCCGCACCAAAGTTGGTGCCGGCCGGCTGGATATCCGGTTACCGCGTTGCCATGGCGGTCCGGCGGCAAAACTCTAACAAGCAGCACGCCGCCCGATTTGCCCGCCGCGGGTTTCGTCCGGACAAGCCGTCCGTCAATTCGCTCTTTGTGGTCGCTTCACGCGACTCGCCGCCGCCGGCCCACCCGCACAACGCGTTGGGCTCGCAGCACGAGTGACAGGACGCGCAACACGGCGCCGACCGCGCCGGCAAATCCATCCTGTCACCCACGGTGACGCGTGTAATGCCCTCATTTCTTTCGCCCGTGCCCCGTCGCGCCTTTTTTGCCGGCCGACACCTAGGCAATTCGTTGACCACCCGCTCCGCCTTCGCGTGCTCCATGAAGCGCCGTGCTTGCACGGCATTGGAGTGAGGTTGCAATGAAACGCATGTTGTTCAATGCGACGCAGCAAGAAGAATTGCGCGTCGCGATTGTCGACGGTCAGAAGCTGATCGACATCGACATCGAAACCGCCGGGCGCGAACAGCGCAAAGGCAATATCTACAAGGGTGTCATCACCCGCATCGAACCGTCGCTGGAAGCGTGCTTCGTCAACTACGGCGAAGAGCGGCACGGTTTTCTCCCCTTCAAGGAAGTCGCCCGCGCCTATTTCAAGGACGGCGTGGACGTGCGCAATGCGCGCATCCAGGATGCCCTGCGCGAAGGCCAGGAGCTGATCGTCCAGGTCGAGAAGGAAGAGCGCGGCAACAAGGGCGCCGCCCTGACCACGTTCATCTCGCTGGCCGGCCGTTATCTGGTGCTGATGCCAAACAACCCGCGTGGTGGTGGCGTGTCGCGCCGCATCGAAGGCGAAGATCGCCAGGAACTGCGCGAAACCATGGCGCAGCTGGAAGTGCCGGACGGCATGAGCATCATTGCCCGCACCGCAGGCATCGGCCGCTCGGCTGAAGAACTGCAGTGGGACTTGAACTACCTGATGCAGCTGTGGAAGGCCGTCGATGGCGCCGCCGTCGACAACAAGGCCCCGCTGCTGATCTATCTCGAATCCAGCCTGGTGATCCGCGCGATCCGCGATTACTTCCAGCCGGATATCGGTGAAATCCTGATCGATACGGACGATATCTACGATCAGGCCCGCGCCTTCATGAGCGTGGTGATGCCCGACAACATGAATCGGGTGAAGAAGTACCGCGACGACGTTCCCCTGTTCTCGCGCTTCCAGATCGAACACCAGATCGAATCGGCGTATTCGCGCATGGTCATGCTGCCGTCGGGCGGCGCGATTGTGATCGACCACACCGAGGCGCTGGTCGCCATCGACGTGAACTCGGCACGCGCAACCAAGGGCGCAGACATCGAGGAAACTGCCGCGCGCACCAACCTCGAAGCCGCCGACGAAATCGCCCGCCAACTCCGCCTGCGCGACCTGGGCGGCCTGATCGTGATCGACTTCATCGACATGGAGTCGAGCAAGGCCCAGAAGGACGTCGAAACCCGCCTGAAAGACGCGCTGCGCCACGACCGCGCCCGCGTGCAGATGGGCAAGATCAGCCGTTTCGGCCTGATGGAACTGTCGCGCCAGCGCCTGCGTCCGTCGCTGTCGGAAGGCTCGCACGTCACTTGCCCGCGCTGTAACGGCACGGGCCACATCCGCGATACCGAATCGTCGGCCCTGCAGGTGCTGCGCATCATCCAGGAAGAGGCGATGAAGGAAAACACCGCCGCGATCCACTGCCAGGTGCCGGTGGAAGTGGCTGCGTTCCTGCTCAACGAGAAGCGCCCGGATATCAACCTGATCGAGACGCGCTTCAAGGTCAATGTGCTGCTGATCCCGAACAAGCATCTGGAGACGCCGCACTACAAGCTGGAGCGCCTGCGCCACGACGATCCGCGCCTGGACGACAACAAGGCCAGCTACAAGATGGCCGAAGAGGCCGCCAAGGAACTGGAAGCCGACACCGCCTACAGCACCCGCAAGGAAGCTGCCAAGCCGCGCCAGGAAGCCGCCGTCAAGGGCATCACGCCGGAACAGCCGGCCCCCGTGTCGGTGCCGCGCGCTGAGCGTCCGGCCCGCACTGAAGCTGCGCCTGCTCCGCAAGCGCCGGCTCCGGTGCCTGCCCAGGGTGGCTTTGTTTCGTGGCTGAAGTCGCTGTTTGGTGCCAAGCCGGCTGAGCCGGTGGTCGCTGCGCCGGTTGATGCACCGAAGCAACGCACCGAAGATGGCAACCGCCAGGGCCGCGGCAATCGCCCGGACCGTGGCGGCCGTGGCCAGCGCGGTGAACGTGGCGAGCGCCAAGGTCAAGGTCAGGGCCAGAATGGCCGCGACGGCAATCGCCAAGGCCGCGACCGCAACGAAGCCCGCGATGGCCAGCAAGGTCAACGTGAAGGCCAGCGCGGTAACCGCGATCGCAGCCGCCAGCCGGCGCAGGTCGAAGGCGCCGTTCGCGAAACCGCTGAAGCCCGCCAGCCGCAGCAAGGCCAGGAAGCCCGCACCGAGGGCCAAGGCCGCCGCGAGCGCAACCAGGAGCGCCGCGAACGCCAGCCGCGTGAGAGCCGCGAAGGTCGTGAGCCGCGCGAACCGCGTGAAAACCGTGAGCCGCGTGAAGGCCGCGAGCGCGATCAACAAGCCAAGGAAGCCGCAGCCGCTACCGCGCCGGTAGCAGCCGAGAACCTGATCGACCAAACCGCTGCACCGCAAGTGCCGCAACCGCTGCTCGACACCACTGCCCCGGCAGAAGGCGCTGCGGCAGAAGGCGTTACCCCGGGTGCGGAAGGCAACGGTGAAGGTGAAGAACGCCGTCGCCGTGGCCGCCGTGGTCGCAACCGCTATCGCCGTGACCGCGAAGGTGCGGATGGCATGCGTGCAGAAGGTGAGGCCGAAGGTGCAGAGGGTGCAGAAGGTGCCGACGAAGCCATCGCTGAAATGCCTACGGAGCCTGCCGCGCCTGCAACCGTGACCGAGCCAGTGCACACGGCATCGTTCGCGCCAGTCGAGAACCCGGCTCCGGTCGTGCACGAGCCCGTGCATGCAGCCGAGGCTGTGGCGCCTGTTTCAGCCCTGCCGCCGGTGCAGCCGACGGAACCCGTCGTTGCCGCAGCACCCGCCAAGGAAGTGGCCGAAGAGGCCATCGTGACGGCGTTTGCTGAAGTGCCGGCCCCGGTCAGCACGGTCGCCAAGGGCTCGCCGCTGCCGATCGAGACGCTGCAAAGCGTGCTAACCAACGCAGGCATGACGTGGGTCCACACGGATGCACAGAAGCTGCAGACGGCACAGGAAGAAGCTGCCCGCACCGTCACGCCGCCACGCGTGCCGCGTGAGCGCAAGCCGCTGCCGCCGATCCAGCAAGGCCCGATGGTTCTGGTCGAGACCAGCCGTCCGGCAGGTGGTACGGACCAGCAGTAAGCATCACATCGGCGGCGGGTAATCCAAACCCACGCCGATGCCTTGCCTGAGGGCGGCTTCGGCCGCCCTTTTTCCTGTGCGCGACACGCGGAGTCTGAACTGTGCTCCCCGCATCAAACAGGGGCTGCGCTACACTCGACCTGTATCGAGCGCGAGCGCCCTGTCCTGTGGATTGATGCGCCGCACCACACCATGACCGAAACCGTCATCCCCCTCTACGATCTGCGTGACATCCGTGATGGCCAGCACCACCGTGCCACGGTGCCCGCTGTGCCGGACACGCTCGTCCCAGCACAGGGCCTGCTGACCGACACGCGTGGCCGCCGACTGCACGATCTTCGCATCTCCGTCACGGACCGCTGCAACTTCCGCTGCGTGTACTGCATGCCGAAGGACGTGTTCGACAAGGACTACCGCTTCCTGCGTCACTCGGAGCTGCTGTCGTTCGAAGAGATCGAGCGCATGGCGCGGCTGTTCATCGAGCACGGCGTCGAAAAGATCCGCCTGACCGGCGGCGAGCCACTGCTGCGCAAGGACATTGAGCGTCTGGTCGAAATGCTGGCGCGCCTGACCACGACGCAAGGCAAGCCGCTGGACCTGACGCTGACCACCAATGGCGCCCTGCTCGCACGCAAGGCGCAATCACTGAAAGATGCGGGCCTCACCCGCGTGACGGTGAGCCTCGATGGCATCGACGATGCGACGTTCCGCCGCATGAACGACGTCGATTTTGCCGTGAGCGAGGTGCTGCACGGTATCGAAGTCGCACAGAAGGTGGGCCTGGCGCCACTGAAGGTCAACATGGTCGTCAAGAAGGGCGACAACGAAGACCAGATCGTGCCGATGGCGCGCCACTTCCGGGGCAGTGGGATCATCGTGCGCTTCATCGAATACATGGACGTGGGCACGACCAACCACTGGGACATGCGCTCCGTCGTACCGTCGGCCGAGGTGGTCAAGCGTCTGTCGGCGGAGTTTGCGCTCGAGCCAGTGACGGCCAACTACAGCGGCGAGACGGCCGAGCGCTGGCGCTACGTCGATGGCGCGGGCGAGATCGGCGTGATCTCCAGCGTGACCCAGGCGTTTTGCCACGACTGCACCCGCGCGAGGTTGTCGACCGAGGGCAAGCTGTACCTCTGCCTGTTCGCAACCGAGGGTTTCGACCTGCGCGCGTTGCTGCGCGGCGGCGCGAACGATCTGGAACTCTCCAACGCGATCCGCACCGTCTGGCAGGGCCGAGCGGATCGCTACTCCGAACTGCGTGCCAGCGGTCAGGCTCAGCCGGCCGGGAGGCGCATCGAAATGTCCTACATCGGCGGCTGAGCCCGCCCGTGTCCAAATCAATGATCCCAACATCCGACATCACCGGCCTGATCCTGGCTGGCGGCCGGGGCAGCCGCATGGGCGGCGTCGACAAGGGCCTCCAGACATTCCGCGGCGCGCCGATGGCGATGCACACATTGATGCGCCTGTCGCCCCAGGTCGGCCACGTGCTCATCAACGCCAATCGCAACCTGGCCGCGTACGAATCGTTCGGCGTGCCGGTCGTGGTGGATTCAGTGCCGGACTTTGCCGGGCCGCTGGCGGGCATCCTGGCCGGGCTGGAGCAATGCCAGACGCGCTATCTGCTGACCGCTCCGTGCGATTCGCCGTTCGTGCCGACCGACCTCGCCGCCAAGCTTTCGCAGGCCATGGAAGACGCCAACGCACGCATCGCCATGCCGGTAACAATGGAACCGGATGCGCATGGCGATGCGCGCCGTCAGGTGCAACCGGTGTTCTGTCTGATCGACACCCTGTTGGTCGATGATCTGATCGCCTACCTGCAGAGCGGTGGCCGCAAGATCGAAACCTGGACGGCCCGCCACCCGACGGTGGACGTGCTGTTCGACGACAGCGCCGCCTTCGCCAACATCAATACGCTGGAAGAACTGCACCAGTTGGCCGAGCGCCGCTAGAGCGCCGTCAGAGCACCAGCGGCCATCCGATTCCCACCGACGTCATGACCACCCTCGCCTCCGTCGTCTCCTGCCTGTCCGATTACGATCCGAACGCGCTGCCTGTGGCACAGGCGCAAGCCATCATGCGCGGCTTCGTGCAGCCCGTAAGCGGCGTTGCGCGCGTGCCGATCCGCAGCGCACTCGACCGCGTGCTGGCCGAAGATGTGCTGTCGTCCATCGACGTCCCTTCGCACGACAATTCGGCCATGGACGGCTTTGCCTTTGCGAGTGCCGAACTTGCGCTGGGTGATGGGGATCTCTCCCTGCGCGTGATCGGCACGGCGTACGCGGGTGTCGCCTTTGATGGCGCGCCGGGTGCGGGCGAAGCCGTGCGCATCATGACCGGCGCAGTCATGCCCACAGGCTGCGATACCGTCATCCCGCAGGAATTCACGCAAAGCAAGGATGACGACCGGTCTAGCGTTCGCTTTGCCCGCGACGCCGTGCGCGCCGGCGACAACCGCCGCCTGCGCGGCGAAGACCTCGCCCGTGGCAGCGCCGCGCTGTCTGCCGGCCGCACGCTGCGTCCCGCCGATATCGGTCTGCTCGCCTCGCTGGGTATCGCCGAGGTGTCGGTGCGACGCAGGCTGCGTGTGGCGTTCTTCTCGACCGGCGACGAACTGCGTTCCATTGGTGAACCACTCGACGCCGGCTGCGTGTATGACTCCAACCGCTACACGCTGCACGGCATGCTCTCACGACTGGGCGTGGAGCTGCTCGACATGGGCGTCGTGCGCGACGACCCGGCCGCGCTGGAAGCGGCCTTCCGCACCGCCGCCGAAAACGCCGATGCGATCATCACCTCAGGCGGCGTGTCCGTCGGCGAGGCCGATTTCACCAAGCAGATGATGGCCAAGCTCGGCGATGTGACGTTCTGGAAAATCGCCATGCGCCCAGGCCGGCCGATGGCCTTCGGCCGCATCTCCTCGAACGGCCGCAGCGCGTTCCTGTTTGGCCTGCCAGGCAATCCGGTGGCGGTGATGGTGACGTTCTATCACTTCGTGCGCGGCGCGCTGCTCCACATGATGGGCGCCACCGACGGCGGAGCACCGCTGGTGCCGGCTGTGAGTGCGACGCCGATTCGTAAACGCCCGGGCCGTACGGAGTATCAGCGAGCGATCGCCGCGCTAAACGATCGCGGCCAACTGGAGGTGCGCCTGACCGGGCAGCAAGGCTCAGGCGTGCTGCGTTCCATGAGTGAAGCAAACTGCTTTGTTGTCCTCACCCACGAACAGGGCCAGGTCAACGCGGGCGATCCCGTGCAGGTACTCCTGTTCGATGGCCTGATCTGAAGGGCTGGCGATCGCCGCCCTTGCGCGGGTTGCAACACCGCATGCTGTCGGTTTTTTGCGTCACCCACGGGGCGCGGGTATCGGCGCCTCGGTCGATTCGCTACACTTTGCGCCAGTTTGAATGCTTTAAGCTTGCCCGAGCTTACGTAATGCCATGATGAAAAAGGAGATCGTGTACCTCCACCCCGCCCACACCGCGCGTGCGCTGATGTTGGTATACCTGTGTTTCTCGCTCCCCATCGTGGGATTGTTCTTCTTTACCGGCTTCGTTCGCACGGGCGAATTGCCAGCCATTGCCATTCTGAGCGGCTTGATCCTGAATGCGCTGATCGGCTTTGGTGCGCTTTGGCTGGCATGCCATGCGTATAACTGGGTGGCCGCGCGCTTTGGCGGCATCGAGATTGCGCTGCGCGACGTGCCGGAAGAATCGGAAGCCTGACGGGCCAATGCGATCCAGAAAGAAGGGGCGGAAGATTCCGCCCCTTTTCTTTTGCCCTCGCCTGCGCCGGTGACTTATTCAGTCTCCGCCTCATCATCCTGCGCCACCGTGGTTTCCAACCCCAGCACGTTCTGCGCGGATTCGCTCGGCAACGCCTCCACGGCCTTGAGCTTGCGATTCATCTGGCGCGTGCGTACCTCGGCCTGCTCAATGTTGCTGACGGCCCGCTCAAGCGTCTTCTTGGTTGCAGCCAGCACGTCGCCGAACTTGCCGAACTCGCTCTTCACCGCGCCCAGCACTTGCCAGACCTCGCTCGAACGCTTCTCCAGCGCCAGCGTGCGGAATCCCATCTGCAGACTGTTCAGGATGGCGGTGAGCGTGGTCGGGCCCGCCACCGTCACCCGGAACTTGCGCTGCAGCTCGTCCGTCAGGCCCGGGCGGCGCAGCACTTCGGCGTAGAGGCCTTCGGTCGGCAGGAAGAGAATGGCGAAGTCGGTCGTGGCCGGCGGCGCGATGTACTTCTCCTGGATGGTCTGCGCCTCCTTGCGCACCGCGACTTCCAGTTCGCGGCTGGCGGCGGTAGCGGCTTCTGCGTCGGCGCGCTCCTGCGCATCGAGCAGGCGCTCGTACTGCTCCTTGGGGAACTTGGCATCGATCGGCAACCAGACAGTGGCGTCGCGGTCGGCGTCGGTCTTGCCGGGCAGGCGGATGGCGAACTCCACCCGCGCCCCGGTACCACGCACGGTTTCGACGTTCTTGTCGTACTGCTCGGGGGTGAGCATCTGCTCCAGCAGCATCTCGAGCTGGACTTCGCCCCAGGTGCCACGCGTTTTCACGTTGGTCAGCACCTTCTTCAGGTCACCCACGCCTTGCGCTAGCGCTTGCATTTCGCCCAGACCGCGGTGCACCTGTTCCAACCGGTCAGACACCAGCTTGAACGACTCGCCCAGGCGCTGCTCGAGTGTGGCGTGCAGCTTCTCGTCGACGGTGCGGCGCATCTCGTCGAGCTTGGTCGCGTTGTTGGCCTCGATGTCCTTGAGCTTCTGCTCAAGCGTGGCGCGCACCTCCGCCAGGCGGCGCTCGTTGCCCTCGCCCAATTGGGCGAGCTGCTGCTGCATCGTCTCGCCAAAGCGGCGCAGCGCGTTGCCCTGCTCTTCGCGTGCCTGCTGGGCCTGCTGCTGCAGGCTCTGGCGCACGGCTTCAAGTTGGTGGGTGTTGGTCTCCGTCAGCTTGGTGAGCTGTTGCGCGAAGGTGTCGATCTGGTTGTTCTGCAACGTGGCGACGCTGGTGAGCTGCGTGGCCAGCACCTGCTGGAACTGGCCGAGTTGCTGCGTCACATCACTGCGACCAATGCGGGCGGTTTCGGCAATCTCGCCGCGCAGTTCGCGCTCGATGCGTTCGTTGCCGCGCACAAGCTCCCGCATCAACCCGTCCTGCAGTGCCGCGAGCATCGGCGACACGTCATTCGCTGCGGGGCGTGACACGCCACGCCAGATCAGCGCGCACAGCGCGGCCACCACAACCACGCCCAGCAACGTCAGTAAAGCCATCCAATCCATATCAGCGTTCGATCAAGAAGACGCGCGCTGCGTCAGCGCGTCCGGGTTCAACAGGTTGGGCGGCTGCCCAGCGCACGGGCCGAAGCCGAGCGCCGCAATCAGGTTGTCGGCGGCCAGGTTGGCCATGCCAAGGCGCGTGCCGAACGTGGCGCTGGCGATGTGCGGCGTGAGCGCCACACGCTCCGCTTCCAGCAGCGCCGGGTGCACGGCCGGTTCGCCCTCGTACACATCGAGGCCCGCGGCGAAGATGCGTTGCTCGGCCAGCGCCTGCGCCAGTGCCGCGTCATCAACGATGCCGCCACGCGCAAGGTTGACCAGCGTGGCCGTCGGCTTCATCTGCGCAAGCTCTGCCGCGCCGATGGCGTGGTGGCTTTCCTTGGAATACGGCAGCACCAGCACGAGGTGATCAGCCTGCTTCAGCAGGTCTTCCTTGCTGACATAGGTGGCGCGCGTGTCCTGCTCGACTTCGGGAGAGAGCCGGCTGCGGTTGTGATAGATCACGCGCATCGAAAAGCCGCTCGCACGTCGCGCCAGCGCCTGGCCGATGCGGCCCATGCCGAGAATGCCCAACGTGCTGCCATATACCTCTGCGCCGAGGAACGCGTCATACGTCCAGCGCTTCCATTGGCCGGCGCGCAGCCAGTGCTCGGATTCGGTGACGCGGCGCGCGGCAGCCATCAGCAAGGCCCAGCCGAAATCGGCCGTGGTCTCGGTCAGGATGTCGGGCGTGTTGGTGGCCAGGATGCCCGCGCGCGTCATCGCAGCCAGATCAAAGTTGTTGTAGCCGACCGCCATGTTGGCCACCGCACGCAGGGTCGGCACACGGGCGATCAGATCGGCGTTGATGGTGTCCGCCGCATTGGCAAGCAACCCGACACGGCCCTGCAGGCGCTCGGCCAACGCTTCGGGCGGATAGACGACATCCGCCTGGTTGTCGATCACATCGAAGGTTTCGCGCAGGCGCTCCAGCACTTCGGGAAACATCGCGCGAGTGACAAGGATTCCGGGTTTCATACGCTCAGCACACGTTCGGTTAGCGGAAGAAGACAAAGGTCATCAGCACGAAGATCGGCACGAGAATGCCCACCGACCACAGCATGTAGCCGAAGAAACTGGGCATCTGCAAGCCACGGCTTTCGGCGATGGCCTTGACCATCAGGTTGGGCGCGTTGCCGATGTAAGTGTTCGCGCCCATGAACACCGCCGCTGCGGAGATGGCCGCCAGCGTGGATGCGCCCTCGCTCATCAGCATGCGGGCGTCGCCGCCGGCGGTGTTGAAGAACACCAGATACGTTGGCGCATTGTCGAGGAACGATGACAGCAGCCCCGTTGCCCAGAAATACATCGCATTGTTCGGCTGGCCCGCGCTATCGTTGACCAGATGCACGATGCCCGCAAACGGGCCGTCCACACCCGCCTTCAGCATCGCAATCACCGGGCCGATCGTGATGAAGATGCCGGCGAACAGCTTGGCCACCTCCAGGATGGGCTCCCAGTTGAATTCGTTGCCGGCACGCGCGCTGCGCGGCGTGAGCCACAGCGACAGCAACGCGATCAGGATCAGGCCGATATCGCGCACGACGTTCTGCAACAGCACTTCGGTGCCCATCACGTGGAAAACGATGCCTGGCTTCCACAGCCCGCTCATCAGCACGAGCCCCAGGATGCCAGCAAGCAGCACGAAGTTGACGTTGCCTTCCAGGCGCAGCGGGCCGGCATCGTCAGGTGTGGCGTCGGTGATGTTGGGCAGCTCTTCCTTGCCCGTGCGATAGAAATAGCTGTCAATGACGAAGAAGATAGCCAGCAGCAGTACCCACATCACCAGTGTCTGGCGCCAGAGATACTGGGTAGTCCAGAAGAAATCGACGCCCTGCAGAAAACCGAGGAACAGCGGCGGGTCGCCCAGTGGCGTAAGCGCGCCACCGGCATTGGCCACCAGAAAGATGAAGAACACGACGACGTGCGCACGGTGCCGGCGATCCTCGTTCGCACGCAGCAGCGGGCGGATCAGCAACATGGCGGCGCCGGTCGTCCCCATGATGCTGGCGAGGCCCGTACCCAGTGCGATCAAGCCCGTATTGAGCTTGGGTGTGCCGTGCAGATTGCCGCGGATGCAGATGCCGCCCGCCACCACGTACAGCGCGGCGATCAGCGCAATGAAGGGGATGTACTCCGCAAGCGCGGCATGGTTGATGGACGCAATGGCCGATTCCGCGCCGAATGCCATGCCAAACGGCACTAAAAACGCCAAGGCCCAACCCGCCGCGATCTTGCCGTAATGCGCGTGCCACAGCTTGGGTACCACAAGCGGCGCAATGGCAATCGAGAGCAGGATGCCCGCAAAGGGCACTCCCCATAGCACAGACAACTCCGCGCCGTTCACATCGGCGGCGCGCGCCAGGCCACAGACAAACAGGAAGACAAGGGGCCAGAGGCGTTTCACGTAGGCGTTCTCCTAAGCGTTGGCGCACACCGCAAACGCAGTCGCGCCACACAAACAAAGACGCCAGTGTAAACGCCTGAGTCCTGTCGCCCCACAAACGTCCACACATCTTTGACAGGGCAACCGGCCCCGTGCGAGCCGCCTCGACAAGCCGATCAGGCTCCCGTCACGACAATCACGTGCACACGATACGGGCCGTGCGCGCCCAGGACGATGGTCTGCTCGATATCCCCCGTGCGCGACGGCCCGCTGATGACGTTGGTGGCGCGCGGCAGTTCGCCCCGCTCCGCGCGCATCAGCGCATACGCCGCTTCCAGATCGGCGACGATGCGCGACTGCGGCACCACGGCGATATGCGTCTCGGGCAGCAGCGCGGTCGAGGCAACGTTCTCTGGCCCCGACAGCAACATCAGCGAACCCGTCTCGGCAATCGCGCAAAAGCAACCCGTCACGCCGACCAGATCACCATGTTCCCGATCGGCCTGCGGTTCGCGCTGCGGTGGGCGGAATTCGACGCTGATGCCGGCAGCCGCCCAGTCGAGCGATTGCAGCGTGGTCCAGGCTACGGCCTGCGGCTTGAGGCTCAGGCCCGACAGATAGCGGCCAACGGCGGCCGGAACGTCGGCCAGCGCGGCGACCGTATCGAGGGTGGACGCCATCTTCAGCGCCTGCTCGGCGAAGTGAGCCGCGAGATCTTCCGGCACCGGCGGGCGCGGACCGGCCGGATGGCGCGCCAGATAGTCGGCGACGGCGTCGCGTTCACCCTGCGTCGGCTGCTCGGGACGATGCTGCGCGTTGCGGATGCGCGCGAAGATGGCATCGCGTGCGCGGGTCGTGTCGAGCGGGTCGGCGGGGGTGTCCGGTCGTGTATCCATGGCGGCTCCGAAAGATCGGTCGATTATACGAGCCGCCCCACCTGCCAACCCCGCCGCCGCCCGCCGATACAGTTGAAACTTATTGCGCAGCCGCGTGAGCCTTATTGCACCCCAAAAACCTGCTTGAGATAGGTGAGATAGGCCGGGTCGTCACACATGGTCTTCTCAGGCGCATCCGACAGCTTGGCGACCGGCTGGCCGTTGCAGCGAACCATCTTGATGACGATCTGCAGCGGCGTGTAGCCAAGATCGTTGGTCAGGTTGGTCCCCACGCCAAACGCCAGCTTGCAGCGGCCATGAAAGCGCTCGTACAGGGCGATGACCTTGGGCATGTCGAGGCTGTCGGAGAAGATCAGCGCCTTCGACTTGGGCTCGGCGCGCATGTCATCGTAGTGCTGGAGCATGCGCTCGCCCCACTCGAACGGGTCGCCGGAGTCATGGCGCACACCGTCGAAGAGCTTGCAGAAGAACATGTCGAAATCGCGCAGGAAGGCGTCAAAACCGTAGGTGTCCGACAGCGCGATGCCGAGGTCGCCGCGATATTCCTTGGCCCACGTTTCGAGCGCAAAGGTCTGCGAATCGCGCAGGCGCGGGCCGAGCGCCTGGCAGGCCTGCAGGTATTCGTGCGCCATGGTGCCCAGCGGCGTCATGCCGTGCTTCATGGCGAAGTAGACGTTGCTGGTGCCTGCGTATTGGGCGCCGAGTTGGGCGCGCGTCTCCAGCAGAACATGCTCGTGCCACGTATGCGAGAAACGGCGCCGCGAGCCGTAATCGGCGATGCGGCACGCCTCCAGGTCCGGCCGCCTGAGTGAGGCCAGCTTCTCCGTCAGGCGGCGCTCGCCTTCGTCCCATTGGGGCTGCGTCTGCGTGCGGCTGAAATAGACCTCGTTGACGATGGCCAGCACGGGCACCTCGAACATGATCGTGTGCAGCCAAGGCCCCGCGATGACGATCTCGATCTGCCCATCGTTGCTGGGCGCGGCGCGCACGTCGATGTATTTCTCGTTGAGGTGGAACAAGCCGAGAAAATCGACGAAATCGCTTTTGATGAAACGCAGCCCGCGCAGATAGTCGAGCTCGGCCTCGGTAAAGCGCAATGTGCACAGATGGCGGATTTCCGCGCGGATCTCGTCGATGAACGGCACCAGGTCGACGCCCGTGTTGCGGCATTTGAAGCGGTACTCGACGTGCGCGCCGGGAAAGTGATGCAGCACTACCTGCATCATCGTGAATTTGTACAGATCAGTATCGAGCAGCGAGCGGATGATCATCTGGGCAACGCCAAAAACCACGGGAAGTGGGCGTCATGCTAACCGAAGCCCGGCCGGGCGCCAGATGGTGCTCACAAATCTCTTCCAGAACGCGGCTTTTACCGGCCCGCGCAGGCGGGGAACCCCTTGATTCCGCTATAATTTCCGGTTTCCGACCGGATTTTTTGCACCATGGAAGCAGAACGCCTCAATGCCATCCAGAACACGTTGGCCGACCTGAAGACGCGCGCCGACGACCTTCGGAGGTATCTTTGACTACGACGTCAAATCTGAACGTCTAGTTGAAGTCGATAAAGAACTCGAAAACCCCGAGGTCTGGAACGACCCCAAACGCGCCCAGGATCTGGGCCGCGAGAAGAAGTCGCTGGAAACCGTCGTACTGGCCCTGACCAAGCTCGACGCAGACCTCACCGGCGGCGCCGAGCTGTTCGAGCTGGCCCGTGAAGAAGGCGACGACGACACCATCGAAGCCATCGAAGCCGACACCGCCGGCATGCGCGCCATTGTCGAAGACATGGAATTCCGCCGCATGTTCTCCGGCCCGATGGACGCCGCCAACTGCTTCATCGACATCCAGGCCGGCGCCGGCGGCACCGAGGCGTGCGACTGGGCATCGATGCTGCTGCGCCAGTACCTGAAGTACTGCGAGCGCAAGGGCTTCAAGACCGAAGTGCTGGAAGAGTCCGAAGGCGACGTCGCAGGCATCAAGAGCGCGTCGATCAAGGTCGAGGGCGAATATGCATTCGGCTTCCTGCGCACCGAGACCGGCGTGCACCGCCTGGTGCGCAAGTCGCCGTTCGACTCGGCGGGTGGCCGCCATACGTCGTTCTCGTCGATCTTCGTGTACCCGGAAGTGGATGACTCGATCGAGATCGAGGTCAACCCGGCGGACTTGCGCGTCGATACGTACCGCGCGTCCGGCGCGGGTGGTCAGCACATCAACAAGACCGATTCGGCCGTGCGGATCACGCACATCCCGACCGGCATCGTCGTGCAGTGCCAGAACGACCGTTCGCAGCACCGTAACCGTGCCGAGGCGATGACGATGCTGAAATCGCGCCTGTACGAACACGAGCTGCGCAAGCGCCAAGCTGCGGCCGACGCGCAGGAAGCCGCCAAGACCGACGTGGGCTGGGGACACCAGATCCGCTCGTACGTGCTGGACCAGAGCCGCATCAAGGATCTGCGCACCAACGTGGAAATTTCCAACACGCAGAAGGTGCTGGACGGCGATCTTGACGCCTTCATCCAGGCCAGCCTGAAGCAAGGCGTCTAACCCCGCGACGGAGCCGATCCTCATGGCAGACACGTCCCTGTTCATCCTGACCGGTGCCTCGCGCGGCCTGGGTGCCGCGCTGGCCCAGGCGTTGATGCGCCCCGGCCATCGCCTGATCTGCGTGGCACGCAGCGACAACGCCGAGTTGCACGCGCAGGCCGCCGCTGCAGGCGTGACGCTCGACTGGCACCAGGTCGACCTGACCGACGCGCACGCCGCCGAGGCCTGGATGACCAAGACGCTGGCCGCCCTGCCCGCTTTTGCGAACGTCACGCTGGTGCTCAACGCCGGTGCGGTCGAGCCGATCGGCACCATCGACACGCTGCGCGCCGACGCGCTGCTGCCGCATCTGCAACTGAACCTGGCCGGCCCGATGGCGCTGACCGCTGCCTTGCTGCGCGGCACCGCCGGCTGGGGTGCACAGCGCCGCGTGCTGGCGATCTCGTCGGGCGCTGCGCGCCGGCCGATCGCCGGTTGGGCTGCGTACTGCACGGGTAAGGCCGGGCTCGACATGTTCGTGCGCGCCATCAACGCGGATGGCGACGCCAGCGTGCGCGCCGTGGCGCTGGCCCCGGGCGTAATCGACACCGACATGCAACGCACCATCCGTGGCGCCGACTTTGCCGGCGTGCAGCGCTTCCGCGATCTGCACGCGCATGGCGAGCTGGTCTCGCCGCAAGACGCCGCCGCGCGCATCGCCGCTTACCTCGTCCGCCCCGACTTTGGCGCGACCGAAATCGACGACCTGCGCAACTACGCCTGATACGACATTCCTTTCATCACCACCATGACCGAACAGAACAACCCGGCCGAATCGAACGCCGCTGTCCCCGCGCAAGATGACAACAAGATCATCGCCGAGCGCCGCGAGAAGCTGGCCGAGATCCGCCAGCAAGGCGTCGCCTTCCCCAATGATTTCCGCCCGACGCACCACGCTGGCGATCTGCACGCCAGGTACGACGCGCTCGAACAGGCTGCACTGGAAGCCGAACCGGTGCAGGTTGCCGTGGCCGGCCGCATGATGCTCAAGCGCGTGATGGGCAAGGCCAGCTTTGCCACCGTGCAGGACAGCACCGACCGCATCCAGTTCTACATCAGCCGCGACGCGGTGGGCGAAGACGTCTACGCCAGCTTCAAGAAGTGGGACCTTGGCGACATCGTGGCCGCGCGCGGCACGCTGATGAAGACCAAGACGGGCGAACTGTCGGTGGCCGTGACGGAACTGCGTTTGCTATCGAAGAGCCTGCGCCCGCTTCCGGGCGACTTCTATGGTTTGGCCGATCAGGAAGTGAAGTATCGCCAGCGCTATGTCGACCTGATCGTCTCGAAGGAAACGCGCGACACCTTCCGCGCCCGCACCAAGGCCATGGCCTCGCTGCGCAACTTCATGGCCGGCAATGGCTTCATGGAAGTTGAAACGCCGATGCTGCACCCGATTCCGGGCGGCGCCGCGGCCAAGCCGTTCATCACGCACCACAACGCGCTGGACATGCAGATGTTCCTGCGCATCGCGCCGGAGCTGTACCTCAAGCGCCTGATCGTCGGCGGCTTTGATCGCGTGTTCGAAATCAACCGCAACTTCCGTAACGAAGGGGTGAGCCCGCGCCACAACCCCGAGTTCACGATGATGGAGTTCTACGCGGCCTACACGGACTACCGCTGGCTGATGGACTTCACCGAACAGCTGATCCGCCAGGCCGCCATCGACGCCTCGGGCACTGCCACGCTGACGTATCAAGGCCGCGAACTGGATCTGTCCAAGCCGTTCCACCGCCTGACGATCTGCCAAGCGATCCAGAAGTACGCGCCGCACTACACCGACGCGCAACTGGCCGACGTCGACTTCCTCCGCGCCGAGTTGAAGAAGTTCAAGATCGACACCAATGCGCCGCAGTTCCTGAACGCCGGCGTGGGCACGCTGCAATTGGTGCTGTTTGAAGAGACGGCCGAGTCGCAACTGTGGGAGCCGACCTTCATCATCGACTACCCGGTCGAGGTCTCGCCGCTGGCGCGCGCATCGGACACGCAGCCGGGCATCACCGAGCGCTTCGAGTTGTTCATCACCGGCCGCGAAATCGCCAACGGCTTCTCGGAACTGAATGACGCTGAAGACCAGGCCGAGCGCTTCCGCAAGCAGGTCGAGCAGAAGGATGCGGGTGACGAAGAAGCCATGTTCTACGACGCCGACTACATCCGCGCGCTGGAATACGGCATGCCCCCGACGGGGGGCTGCGGCATCGGCATCGACCGCCTGGTCATGCTGCTGACCGACAGCCCGAACATCCGGGACGTGATCCTCTTCCCGCACCTGCGCCGCGAAGACTGATCGTCGGGAAATCCGGACAGCAAAAACGCCCCTTCGGGGGCGTTTTTTTATTGGGCGTACGGGCGCAATTCACGCGCCTACCCCCGCGATTTGTAACATCCCCCCGGTTTCACAATGCGTATTGAAACGCCCTAACCGACTGATTTTTAATAGAAAAACCGGACTACAGATGCTTACAAATTAAAACGGCATCCGTCTGGGTGATGGACCACACTGTGATCATCAAAGGGCCGAGCCAATCACGGCCGCAGGAGAGCGACGATGAACAACAACATCCAATCGAATCAAGGTCAGCAATATGGCGGCACGTCGCCGGGGCAGGTGCCTCCGTCGTCGCGACGCATGCATCCGCTGATGACCGCGGCAGCCGTCGCCGTGATCATCGCCAGCCTCACGGCGGTGGCCGCCATCACGGGCGTGTTGCCGACATCGAAGGCGACGCAGGGTAGCACCGATCCGAATGTCGCCGCGCAATCGGCAACGGCGGCGCCCGGCCCTTCCACGGCGCCGATGGCCTTGGCCGCGCCAGGCCAGACGACGCAGCCAAATCAAGCCGCACCGTATCCGGCACAGAACGTGGCACCGCCGCCCTCGCCTGCGCGCCAGCCGGCTTATGCAGAACGCGCTCCGTCGACCAGCCCGCATTACGCACAAACGCAGCCGCGCCAATCGGCCAGTCCGTATGCCGGCCATGTCACATCGATCACCCCGATCACGACGCAAGGCAAGGAAACTGGCCTGGGCATGATCGGCGGTGCGGTGGTGGGTGGCTTGCTGGGTAACCAGATCGGCCGCGGCAATGGCCGCACGCTGGCCACGGTTGGTGGCGCGGTGGCAGGTGGCTACGGCGGCCATGTGGCGGAAAACTACTACAGCCGTGACACCCAGTACCGCGTAAACGTGCGCATGGACAACGGCACGAACCGCAGCTTCACGTACAAGGCGGCACCGGGCTTCCAACCGGGCGAGCGCGTGCATATCGAGAACGGCACGCTGGTAGCCGGCTGATCCAGCATCGGCTTCGCCCCAAAAGAAAAACCGGCCTTCGGGCCGGTTTTTTCATGCGTGCGCAATGCAGCAGGCGCGCTTATTCCGCTTCATCGATCCACGCTTGCTGGATCGCTTCGAGAAACTTCTCGCCACCGCGCTTGTGGTCGTCGTCAAAACCGTCGAGGCTGACGACCTTGTTGTGCAGATCGACGAAGTTCAGGCGCGTCGGGTCGACGTCGGGGTACTTGTCGTACAGCGCTTCCGCGATCTGCTGGATGTCGTTCCATTTCATGGCTCAATGACCTTCCTTGGCGTGGTTGATCGTGTACTTCGGGATCTCGATGGTCAGGTCTTCGTCCGTCACCTTGGCCTGGCACGACAGGCGCGAGTTCGGCTCCAGGCCCCACGCCTTGTCGAGCAGATCCTCTTCCTTCTCGGAGGCCTCATCCAGCGAATCAAAGCCTTCGCGCACGATCACGTGGCAGGTGGTGCAGGCGCACGACTTTTCGCACGCGTGTTCGATCTCGATGTCGGCGCCCAGCAGCGCGTCGCAGATGGTCGTGCCGGTCTTGGCTTCGATCACGGCCCCTTCCGGGCAGTATTCGACATGAGGAAGGACAACGATTTGTGGCATGCAGAAACTCGTTCGATAAGTGTGTTGGGGGCGCGATCGGCGATCAGCCGAGCTCCTCGATTCGTTTGCCGGCGAGCGCCTTGCGGATGCCGCGGTCCATGCGGCGCGCGGCGAATTCGTCGGTGCCGTGCGACAGCGCATCGACGGCATCCTTGATGGCGCGGTGGTCTTCGCCCTGCATGGTGGCACGCAGTGCGGCGATCTCGGTGTCGATGGCGGCGCGCTCTTCCGCCGAAAGCAGATCGCCATCGGCCGCCAGCGCCTGCGACAGCGCTTCGAGCAGGCGTTCGCCCTCGACGCGCTCCTCGGCCAGCGCGCGGCGGCGCATGTCGTCTTCAGCCGATTGGAAGCCTTCCTGCAGCATGCGCGCGATGTCGTCATCAGCGAGCCCGTACGACGGCTTCACGGTGATCGACGCTTCCACGCCCGACACCGTTTCACGTGCAGCCACCGACAGCAGGCCATCGGCGTCCACCTGATACGTCACGCGGATGCGGGCAGCGCCGGCCACCATCGGCGGAATGCCGCGCAGCTCGAAACGCGCCAGCGAGCGGCAGTCGCTCGCCAGCTCGCGCTCGCCCTGCAGCACGTGGATCGCCATGGCGGTCTGGCCATCCTTGAAGGTGGTGAACTCCTGCGCGCGCGCCACGGGGATCGTGCTGTTGCGCGGGATGATCTTCTCGACCAGGCCGCCCATCGTCTCCACGCCCAGCGACAGCGGGATCACGTCGAGCAGCAGCCAGTCTTCGCCCGGCGCACGATTACCGGCCAGCAGATTCGCCTGCATGGCCGCGCCGATGGCGACCACCTGATCGGGGTCGAGGTTTGTCAACGGTGTACGGCCGAACAGTTGACCGACCGCGCGGCGGATGATCGGCATGCGCGTCGCGCCACCCACCAACACCACACCCTTGACCTCTTCTACGGTGACCCCCGCATCGCGCAGCGCGCGGCGTACCGGCGACAGCGTCTTCTGCACGAGAGTGGCCGTCAGCTCAGCAAACGTCTCGGCGCTCAGCTCAAGATGCACAGTCTCGCCGGTGGAGAGCATCGCGTCGATCTCGGTGCTGTCGGCGCTGGAGAGCCACTCCTTGGCCGCGCGCGCCTTGTTCAGCAGCAGGCGGGTGTCTTCGGCAGACAGCGGCTGCAGGCCGGCCTGCTCGACGATCCAGCACACGATCCGCTGGTCGAAGTCATCACCGCCTAGCGCGGAATCGCCACCCGTCGACATCACCTCGAATACGCCCTTGGTGAGCTTGAGCACGGAGATATCGAACGTGCCGCCACCGAGGTCATACACGGCGTAGACGCCCTCGGCCGCGTTGTCCAGGCCATACGCGATGGCCGCGGCGGTCGGTTCGTTCAGCAGGCGCAGCACGTTCAGGCCGGCCAGCTTGGCGGCGTCCTTCGTGGCCTGGCGCTGCGCATCGTCAAAGTACGCCGGCACGGTAATCACGGCGCCGACGAGCTCATCGCCGAGCGTGTCTTCGGCGCGCTGGCGCAACGTGGCCAGGATCTCCGCCGACACCTCCACCGGGCTCTTCACGCCGGCCACGGTCTTCAGTTGCACCATGCCGGGCGCATCGACAAAGTCGTACGGCGTGTTCTCGATGTGGGCAACGTCCTTCAGGCCACGGCCCATGAAGCGCTTGACCGAGATGATGGTGTTTTTCGGATCACGCACGGCCTCGGCCTGGGCCTTGTAGCCGATATGCGCACCGCCGGCGGCCAGGTAGCGCACCACCGAGGGCAGCAGCGGACGGCCCTGGTCGTCGGGCAGCACTTCCGGCACGCTGCTGCGTACCGACGCCACCAGCGAGTTGGTTGTACCCAGGTCGATGCCCACCGCCAGGCGGCGCTGGTGCGGTGCAGGCGATTCGCCCGGTTCAGAAATCTGCAGTAAAGCCATGGGGTCTCTCGTGTTGGTTCTAGTCTTCCAGACGGTCGATGGCCTCGGCGGTGTCGCGCTCGATCTTCTCGATGAACATCAACTGGCGTACGGCGTCGGCGGCTGCAGCCTGATTGCCGTCGCCATTGAGCAAGCCAGCCAGTGCGGCGTAACGCGCGCGCTTTTCTTTGCGCAGCATGCCGAGCAGGTCATCCAGCGCATCCACGTTGCGCTCGGACTTGGCGTCCCCCAGTGCTTCGCGCCACTCCATCTGCTGCATCAGGAACGCAGGCGGCATGGCCGTGTTGTTCTCGGCCTGCACATCGATACCGCGCAGATGCAGCAGATACGTGGCGCGCTTGAGCGGGTCGCGCAGCATCTGATACGCCTCGTTGGCACGCGTGGCCCATTGCATGGCGACACGGCGCTCGGCGTCGCCCGCGTGTGCGTAGCGATCCGGATGCGCCTGCGACTGCACCGTGCGGTACGCAGCGTTCAACGCGTCGTCGTCGACCTCGAAGTGCTCGGGCAGGCCGAAGAGGGAGAAATGCGTATCGCCTGAATTCATGAATAAAAAAAGCGGCCGTGCCGCCTCGTGTTCCTTACCTGATCGGCTCACCCTCGCGGCTCACCCCGATCGCACTTCAGGCATTCCACCACCACGCCGATCTTGCTGGCACGCCCGGCTTCGGTTTCAGTCCAGGGCCGCTGCTGCCAGGGCGGATCGTGGCGCATGTGCTGCCCGTGTCCGCAAGCGAGACGGGCGACCCAGTGGCCCTCCTCGTCCCGCTCGAAACCGACAATCGACTGCTTCAAATGGCCCCGCTCACACGCGGAACGATTCACCGCAGCCGCACTCGTCCTTCACGTTCGGATTGTTGAACTTGAAGCCTTCGTTCAATCCTTCGCGTGCGAAGTCCAACTCGGTGCCATCGATGTACGGCAGGCTCTTCGGATCGACGATCACCTTGACGCCATTGGATTCGAACACCTGATCTTCGGGGGCAATCTCGTCCGCGTACTCGAGCTTGTACGCCAGGCCCGAGCAACCGGTGGTCTTCACGCCCACGCGCAGGCCCACGCCCTTGCCACGGCGGGTCAGGTAGCGGGAAACGTGCTGCGCGGCCTTGTCGGTCAGGGTGATCATGCGACTTCCTCTTCTTCTAACCTTCTAACGATCCGGCTTAAGCGACTTTCTGCTCGGCCGTGCCGTGCTTTTCCTTGTAGTCGGCCACGGCCGCCTTGATGGCGTCTTCAGCCAGGATCGAGCAGTGGATCTTCACCGGCGGCAGGGCCAGTTCTTCGGCGATGGCCGTGTTGCGGATCTCCAGCGCCTGGTCCAGCGTCTTGCCCTTCACCCACTCCGTCACCAGCGACGACGAAGCGATGGCCGAGCCGCAGCCGTAGGTCTTAAACTTGGCGTCTTCGATCACGCCCTGCTCGTTCACCTTGATCTGCAGCTTCATCACGTCGCCGCAAGCCGGTGCGCCGACCATGCCGGTGCCGACCGTGTCGTCGCCCTTCTCGAACGAACCGACGTTGCGCGGGTTTTCGTAGTGATCCAGAACTTGGTTGCTGTAAGACATTTCACACCTCTTTCAATCGTTGGCTGGCGCGGGGGCGCCTTTTATTGGTCAAACGCCGCGCTTAGTGCGCCGCCCATTGAATGCTGTTCAAGTCCACGCCGTCCTTGTACATCTCCCACAGCGGGGACAGGTCGCGCAGCTTGCCGATCTTGCTCTTGAGCAGTTCGACCACGTAGTCGACTTCTTCTTCCGTAGTGAAGCGCCCCACCGTGAAGCGGATCGAGCTATGCGCCAGTTCGTCGTTGCGGCCGAGGGCACGCAGCACGTACGAGGGCTCCAGCGAAGCCGACGTGCAAGCCGAACCCGACGACACGGCGACGTCCTTGACCGCCATGATCAGCGACTCGCCTTCCACAAAGTTGAAGCTGATGTTGAGGTTGTGCGGCACACGGTGCTCCATGTCGCCGTTCACGTACACCTCTTCCATCGTGTTCAGGCCACGATACAGGCGGTCGCGCAGCATGCGGACGCGCTCGTTCTCGGTCGCCATTTCTTCCTTGGCGATGCGGAAGGCCTCGCCCATGCCGACGATCTGGTGCGTCGCCAGCGTGCCCGAACGCATACCGCGCTCGTGGCCACCGCCGTGCATCTGCGCTTCGATTCGGATACGCGGCTTGCGGCGCACGTACAGCGCGCCGATGCCCTTCGGGCCATACGTCTTGTGTGCCGAGAACGACATCAGATCGACCTTCAGCTTCTGCAGATCGATCTCAACCTTGCCCGTCGCCTGCGCAGCATCCACGTGGAAGATCACGCCCTTCTCGCGGCAGATCTCGCCCAGCGTTTCAATGTCCTGGATCACGCCGATCTCGTTGTTCACCATCATCACCGAGGCGAGGATGGTGTCGGGGCGGATCGCTTGCTTGAAGACTTCGATGTCGATCAGGCCGTTGTCCTTCACGTCCAGATACGTCACTTCAAAGCCCTGACGCTCCAGCTCACGCGTCGTATCCAGCACGGCCTTGTGCTCGGTCTTGACGGTGATGATGTGCTTGCCCTTGCTGCTGTAGAAGTTGGCTGCACCCTTGATCGCCAGGTTGTCAGACTCGGTGGCGCCCGAGGTCCACACGATCTCGCGCGGGTCGGCGTTCACCAGCGCAGCGACTTGCTCGCGCGCGGTCTCGACAGCCTTCTCGGCTTCCCAGCCAAACGGGTGGCTGCGCGATGCCGGATTGCCGAAGCTCTCGCGCAGGTACGGGATCATCTTGTCGACCACGCGCGGATCCACCGGCGTCGTCGCGGAATAGTCCATGTAGATGGGAAGTTGCAGGGTACTCATTGTCTTGTCTGCCTTTTGTGGGGGGCGATGTTCTCTCTAATCGGGACCGGCTTCTTGGCCGGGCCTCAAGCCGTCGCAATCACGATTGCGCGAGGCTGAAAACGGAGTTGACCAGCGGTGCACGCTTGACCGGCTCGGCAGCCACCGAAGCGGCGGGCGTATCGACCGTACGGGCACGGGCCGGCGTACGCTCGCGGCGCGCCGGACGCGCTTCGCGCATGTCCTGCAGCACTTCGGGCTGGCGTTCGCGCTGCTGGTCGACCAGGTTCTGCAGCGACACCGAATCGAGATACTCGACCATCTTCTGGTTGAGCGTGGCCCACAGGTCGTGCGTCATGCAGCGGCCGGCGTGCCCGCCATGCTCTTCGCCACAATTGCCCTTGCCGCCACACTGGGTGGCGTCCAGCGGCTCGTCCACGGCGATGATGATGTCGGCAACGGTGACGTCGTCGGCGCGGCGCGCGAGGCTGTAGCCGCCGCCCGGACCGCGCACGCTTTCCACGATTTCGTGGCGGCGCAATTTGCCGAACAGCTGCTCAAGGTACGACAGCGAAATCTTCTGGCGCTGGCTGATGCCGGCCAGCGTGACCGGACCCTGCTCTTGGCGCAGCGCCAAGTCAATCATGGCGGTGACCGCGAAGCGGCCTTTGGTGGTCAATCTCATGGGCGTCGGGGAAATACCTGATCGTTTTTCTCAAGTATAAAGGAACCCGACAAAATCGGTCAACTAAGGTGTCGGGGGATTCCGCGCCGCAGCAAGGGGATTTGCCGGACCCAGCGGACTGAGCAGCCGCGCGGCAGGCCGTATTGTGGACTAAAACAATCAACTACATCGGATAGGGCTATCGGGCCACTCCCGCAGTGCACCTTGCGAGCGCCATGCGCGAGGACGCCACACCGCGGGTTTCTCCTTATGCGATGCAAATCACAAATCTGTTGACTTCTGTTACGCGGTAGCCGAGACTGTCAGATACGCAAACGTTTGCGAAGAGCGAGGCGCGATTGCCCTTAGGAAGGCCTTATGGCGCGACCGGGCGACGACGCCCTCCCCCAAACCGCCCCCGACACGCCTCTTCCTGGAGGAGACACCATGGATATCCGCCGTCGCCGCGCCCTGCAACTTGGCGCGGGCTCTGCTGTAGCTGTAGCGCTGCCGTTCCCGTTTTCCCTGGCGCACGCCGCCAACCAGCCGCCCAAGGTGGCACTGGTGATGAAATCGCTGGCCAATGAGTTCTTCCTGACCATGGAGACCGGCGCCCGCAAGCATCAGAAAGAACACGCATCGGAATACACCCTGCTGGCAAACGGCATCCGCGACGAAACCGACACCGGCGGCCAGATCCGCCTGGTCGAGCAGATGATCGTCTCGCGCGTGGATGCGCTGGTGCTGGCGCCGGCCGATTCCAAGGCGCTGGTGCCGGTGGTCAAGAAAGCGGTGGACGCGGGCATCCTCGTCATCAACATCGACAACCGGCTCGACCCGGAAGCGCTCAAGGAAAAGGGCCTGAACGTGCCCTTCGTGGGGCCGGACAACCGCAAGGGCGCGCGGCTGGTGGGCGACTTTGTCGCCAAGTCGCTCAAGCCGGGCGATGCGGTGGCCATCATCGAGGGCATCCCGACCACGACCAACGCCCAGCAGCGCACCGCCGGCTTCAAGGACGCCGCCGAAGCGGCCAAGCTGAAGATCGTCGGCGTGCAGTCCGGCGAGTGGGAAATCGACAAGGCCAACCGCGTGGCCGCCGCCATGCTGCGTTCGCAGCCCGATTTGAAGGCGCTGCTGTGCGGCAACGACAACATGGCGATCGGCGCCGTGTCGGCGGTGCGCGCGGCGGGCAAGCTGGGCAAGGTGCGCATCGGCGGCTACGACAACATCGCGGCCATCAAGGCGATGCTGGCCGACGGGCGCGTGGTTGCCACGGCGGATCAGCATGCCGACAGCCAAGCCGTCTATGGCATTGAGACCGCGCTGAAGGCCCTGGCCGCCAAAACGCCGCAGGCGAAGTTGTCGGGTGTCGTCGAGACGCCGGTCAACCTCGTCACGCGCACATAACGCAACAGACAGGCCAGCCGCCGCCAGCCATGTCTTCCGCCTACGAACCACGCCCGCCCCTGCTGCGCGTCTCGGCGCTGAGCAAGCACTACGCCGCCCCCGTGCTGCGCGAGATCGATCTCGACGTGCACGCCGGCGAGGTGCTCGCGCTCACGGGCGAGAACGGCGCGGGCAAGAGCACGCTATCGAAGATTCTCTGCGGGCTGGAGACGGCGACGTCGGGCGCGATGTCGTTGGCGGGCACGCTGTACGCACCGGCTTCGCGCTGCGCAGCCGAAGCGCTGGGCGTGCGCATGGTGCTGCAGGAACTGAGCATGGTGCCCACGCTCACGGTGGCCGAAAACCTCTTCCTCGGTGAGCTGCCCCAGCGGCTGGGCTTTGTCGATCGGGCGGCCCTGCAGCGCCAGGCCGAGCAGGCGCTCGCGCGCGTCGGCCTGGACCTCGACCCGTGGACGCCCGTGCACACGCTAGGCATCGGCCACCGACAGATGATCGAGATCGCCCGCGCACTGGCCAGCGCCTGCCGCGTGCTGATCCTCGACGAGCCGACGGCCATGCTCAGCGCACACGAGAGCGCCACGCTGTTCGAACGCATCGAAGCGCTGCGCCGCGAGGGCGTGGCCATCGTCTATATCTCGCACCGACTGGATGAGCTGGCCCGCATTGCAGACCGCATCGTCGTGCTGCGCGACGGCAAGCTCATCACCGACGCACCGGCCGCCACGGTCACGCAAGAGGCACTGATCCAGGCGATGGTCGGGCGGGAGGTCGCAGCGGCGCCCGACACTGAGCACGCAGCGCGCGAACGCCGTTCCGGCGGCGGCGAACCGGCACTGCGCGTCACGGGCCTCTCGCGGGCGGGCGCCGTGCGCGACGTGAGCTTCGAAGTGGCGCCAGGCGAGATCTTCGGCATCGCGGGCCTGGTCGGCGCGGGGCGCACGGAGCTGCTGCGGCTGATCTTCGGCGCAGACCGTGCGGATGCCGGCACCATCGAAGTGGGCGTGCCGCTGGTGCCCGTGCGCATCCATTCGCCCGGCGATGCGGTGCGCCACGGCATCAGCCTGCTCACCGAAGACCGCAAGGATGAAGGCCTGATGCTCGGCCTGCCCATCGCCACGAACATCGCGCTGGGCAACATGCCGAGCGTGACGCGCCACGGCTGGCTGCAACCGGCCCGCGAACGGGCGCTGGCGCAGCAGCACATCCAGTCGATGCGCATTCGATGCGAGGGGCCCGAGCAGCCCGTTGGCGAGCTGTCGGGCGGCAACCAGCAGAAGGTGGCGATTGCCCGCTGGCTCGAGCGTGACACACCGGTCCTGCTCTTCGACGAACCCACACGCGGTGTCGACGTGGGCGCCAAGTTCGACATCTACGCCCTGCTCGATGCGCTGGCCGCACGCGGCAAGGCACTCGTCGTGGTCTCCAGCGACTTGCGCGAACTCATGCAACTGTGCGATCGCATCGGCGTCATGCGCGCCGGGCGGCTGACACGCATCTTCCAACGCGACGGCTGGAGCCAGGACGCCCTGCTCGCCGCCGCATTCGGTGAGTCGGGCGCTCCGGAGTCGCCGGCCACCGCATCGTCTTCGGAGACCGCGCATGCGCTCTGATTCCACCCTGCCGCCTGCCGCGGCGCAGAGCACACGCGCCGCGCTGGGCATGTCGCTCGGCACGGTCGGCGGGTTGCTGGCCGCGCTGGTTGCCATGCTGGTGCTCTTCGGCACGCTCTCGCCCACGTTCCTCTCGCTGCCCACGTTCACCACCATTGCCAACGAGATCCCCGATCTGCTGGTGATGGCCGTGGGCATGACCTTCATCCTGATGATCGGCGGGATTGATCTCTCGGTGGGTTCGGTGCTGGCGCTGGCGGCCTCAGTGCTGTCCGTCACCATGACCCAGTTCGGCTGGGGCGTGCTGCCCGCGGCGCTGGCGGGCGTGGCGCTTGCCACGGCGGCGGGCACGCTCACGGGCGCGGTGACGGTGCACTGGGGCATCCCGTCGTTCATCGTGTCGTTGGGGGTGCTGGAAATGGCACGGGGCCTCGCCTACAGCCTCACCGACTCGCGCACGGTCTACATCGGCAGCGCGGTCGACTGGCTTGCCAACCCGATCGCGCTGGGCATTGCGCCTGCGTTCCTGATTGCGATTGCCGTGACAGTTGTCGGCCAGATCGTGCTGGTGCGCACGGTGTTCGGCCGCTACCTTGTCGCCATCGGCACCAACGAAGAGGCCGTGCGGCTCGCGGGCGTGAACCCGCGCCCGTACAAGATTGCGGTATTCGCGCTGATGGGGCTGCTGTCGGGCCTGGCCGCGCTGTTCCAGGTCTCGCGCCTGGAGGCCGCCGACCCGAACGCCGGCGAGGGCATGGAACTGCAGGTGATCGCCGCCGTGGTGATCGGCGGCACGAGCCTCATGGGTGGGCGCGGCTCGGTCGCGCGCACGCTGTTCGGCGTGCTGATCATCTCGGTGCTCGAATCGGGCCTCGCACAGATTGGCGCCTCCGAGCCCACCAAACGGATCATCACGGGCGCGGTCATCGTCGCGGCCGTGGTCATGGATACCTACCGCACCCGGCGCAGCCGCATCAAGCCACACTAGAAGACAGAGGAGCACCACATGGCAACCATCAAGGACGTAGCCGCACTGGCCGGCGTTTCGTTCACCACCGTCTCGCACGTGATCAACAACACGAGGCCGGTGAACTCCGAGACCCGCAAGCGCGTGGAAGAGGCCATCCGCGCCACACGCTACGTGCCCAGCGCCGTGGCCCGCTCGCTCAAGCACCGCACCACGCGCACGATCGGCGTGCTGGTGCCCACCGCCACCAACCCGTACTTTGCGGAACTGGCGCGCGGCATTGAAGACGTCTGCGCCGCCGCCGGCTACAGCGTCATCCTCTGCAACTCCGACGACGACCCCCGCAAGCAGCGCGACTACCTGCGCGTGCTGATGGAAAAGCGCGTCGACGGCATCATCGTCAGCAGCGCAGGCCCCGACAACGCGCTGACCGAAGCCCTGGGCGAATCGGCGCTGCCCGTGGTGATGGTCGACCGCCCGACCGAAGGCATCCAGGCCGATCAGGTGCAGATCGACCACGAGGAAGGCGCCTACCTGGCCACCAAGCACCTGCTGGAACTCGGCCACCGCCGCATCGCCTGCATCAGCGGGCCGTCGGCGCTGAGCGTGACGGCCGGGCGCCTGGCGGGCTTTCATCGTGCGCTGCGTGAAGCCGGCGTGCCGGAAGCGTCCGCCCGCATTGCCGAGGGCGATTTCACCAGCCCCGGCGGCTACAGCGCCGCGCGCCAATTGCTGACCGAAGGCGAGATGCCCACTGCCATCTTCGCCAGCAATGACCTGATGGGCATCGGCGCGCTGCGTGCGGCAGCCGAGCTGGGCATTCCGGTACCGAAGTCGCTGTCCATCATCGGCTTTGACGACATCGAACTCAGCCGCTACGTCTACCCGGCGCTGTCCACCGTTGGCCAGTCGATCCGCCAGTTGGGCGAAACCACCGCGCAGACGCTGCTCGAACAGCTCGGCGATGCCGCCCTGCGCCATCCGGTTGAAGAACGCCAGGCCCGCCGCATCGTGCTGCCGCCGCGGCTGTCGCTGCGCGAGTCGACCGCCGAACCCGAGCGTCCGGCCCGCGCCGCCTGATTCCGCATTCGCATGCCTTCCACGCTTTCAACGTAGTCCCGCCATGGTGGCCAAGCGCCCTTCCGCCTCTTCCGCCCACCCGGCTGCCGACGTCCTGATTGTCGGCAGCCTGAACATGGACCTCGTCATCCGCACACCGCGCCTGCCCCGCCCCGGGCAAACGGTGGTGGCCCCCGCCCTGGAGACCATTCCAGGCGGCAAGGGCGCCAACCAGGCCGTGGCGGCCGCACGGCTTGGCGCGCGGGTCGCCATGCTCGGCTGCGTGGGCGACGACGCCTATGGCACCGCGCTGCGCGACGGCCTGCGCCGCGAGGGGGTGGACACGTCGATGGTGTCGGCGCACAGCGGTGCGGCCACCGGCATTGCGTGCGTGACGGTGGCCAACAGCGGGCAGAACACCATCGTCATCGTGGCCGGCGCCAACGAACTGCTGACGCCCGCCATGATCGAAGCGCAGCGCGCCGCGTTCGAGCGCGCACGCGTGATCGTTTGCCAGTTGGAATCGCCACCGGATGCGGTGGAATGCGCGCTCAAGCTGGGGGCGCGTCTGGGCAAGACCGTGATCCTGAATCCGGCGCCCGCCATCGGGCCGCTGCCCACGCCGTGGCTGGCCGCGTGCGACTACCTGATCCCCAACGAAACCGAAGCGGCCTTGCTGACCGCCCTGCCGGTCGATTCGCCGGAAACGGCGTTGGATGCCGCCGTCGACCTGCATGCGCAAGGGGCTCGGCACGTGATCGTCACACTGGGGGCGCGCGGCGCGGCGTATGTCGATGCCGACACGCGCCGGCTGATCCCGGCTCCCACGGCGCGGGCCATCGACACCACCGCTGCGGGCGACACCTTTGTCGGCGCCCTGGCGGCCGCGCTGGCCGAAGGCGCTGCCCCCGATGCGGCCCTCGCGTTCGGGCAGGCGGCGGCGGCCCTGTCGGTCACGCGGCTGGGCGCGCAGCCGTCGATTCCCTTCCGCAGCGAGATTGGCGCGCTTCATCACCCGGAGTCGTTGGCCGAGTGATGAGGTCCGGAACACCGACGCCGGTGTTCTGAACACCGTTCGCGGCGCGGCAGACTCCGACGGTGAAGCTCTGACCGTCGCGCACACCCCTTTCAGGTGCAACGCCGGAGCTTTGACCTCCATTGCCGGAGGTCCGAACGCCAACGCCGGAGCTCAGACCCTCGCGCATGCCCCTTTCAGGTGCAACGTCGGAGCTTTGACCTCCATTGCCGAAGGTCCGAACGCCAACGCCGGAGCTCAGACCCTCGCGCATGCCCCTTTCAGGTGCAACGTCGGAGCTTTGACCTCCATTGCCGAAGGTCCGAACGCCAACGCCGGAGTTCAGACCCTCACGCATGCCCCTTTTAGGTGCAACGTCGGAGCTTTGACCTCCACCGCTGAAGCTCTGAGCCTCAACGTCGGACCTCGAACCCTCACGCGTGCGCCTCCGAGGGGCGCCGCCGGACCTCCGGGCTCCACTGCCGGGCCTTTCATCTCCGCCGGTGAGGCGCACAGCCCCACAGACGATGCCGCAAGCTCCAGCCGTGAGGGCAAAAGCGGGGCCCGGCCGGCACTAGGCCGGCGTACTGGTGCTGCCGGGCGGGTTCGATTCCGTCGGGGCGCGCGGCACCAGCAGGCACAGCGGGTCGCGCACAATGCGCCGCAGCACCGCGCCTGTGATGCGCCAACGGTCCAGCCGCGGCAGATTGCGCGAGCGCATTGCCATGATGAACGCCAGCGCAAACGACACCAGCACGTTGAGCACACCCATGAGCGCAATGCCCGCCACGGCCAGCCAGAACGGGGCCGTATGCATCACGCCGGAACCCAGCACGCCCACCGCCGTGGCCACCGCACCGGTGGACAGCGTGACGTGGCGCACTTCCACATGGGGCCCGAAGAACGAGACGATCTCCGGCCCCAGCCCCAGCATGAACCCCAGCGACACGTTGGCGACGACGCCCGACAGATTGCGCTTCCAGAAATCGGCAATGCGAAGCGCCCGGCGCTCGCCCACCATGAAGCGCAGGCGCCGGTGATAGCTGATCACGTCGTGCACGTGGTGCAGCGCGAACCAGTTGTCGGCCCACCCTGCGGCCAGGCTCGACGCCCACAGCAGCACCCCCGTGAAGATGGCGTACAGCGGCGTCGGCCCCAGGATGGAGAACGAATCGATGGTCGCCACCGCCTTCTCGGTCGAGATCAGGTGGCTCTGGAAGACATGCCCGGCCACCCACTGCACCAGAAACGCCACCGGAGCCACCGCCACGAGGTTGCCGGCAATGGCCGCCGCGTTGGAGCGGATCATGGCGACGGTGTCGTCGACAAAGCGATCCAGCCCCTCGGGGCGGCCCACCTGGTCGAGCCGGTGCGCCAGCGCGGGGGCCGTCATGGCGGGCTGCTTGGTGGCCAGCGTGAAGTGGGCGAAATGAATCGCCAGAAAGCTTGCCGCGTAATTGAGCGACGCGAAGAACCCTTCGGCCACCCGGCTCATGTGCGCGCCGGTGATGAAGAACTTGATGTACACCGTGGCCGCCGTGAACAGGCCGCCACCTGCCGCCGCCTTGACCATCGCGCCGTATTCCTTGCCGTCGCGGGTGATGTAGTGCTCGCCGGTTTCGGCGGAACGCTCGACCACCTTGCGGGCCAGGTCGGCAAACGTGGCGCGGATGAGATAGCCGACGCTGCGGCGGTGCTGGCTGGCGGACACGAGCTCGGCCGTCAGGTGCACGAAGCGGCGCGAGGCACGTGCATCGGCCCACGCGGTGAGGAGCAGGTCGATGCGGCCGAGCCACGCCTTCATGCGCTCCACCTGGAACACGACCTCCACCGACACGCCGTTCTCGTCCAGGTGCTGGTAGACGCTGGCGGTGGCGGCTCGACACTGGTCCAACACCGCGCGCAGGTAATTGAGTTGCTGCGGGATCTGCTCAGGGCTGGGCAGCGCCCCGTCCGGGCGCTCCAGGAAGATGGCGTTGGCGGCATCGGCCAGCCGGTAGAACGGCAGGTCCGTCACGTCCACGTGGTCCAGCCGGGTGCGGATGGCGCGCGACAACCCGGTCGCCCGCACCTGGCTCACGAGAATCTGGATGCTGATGCCGAGACTGCGTTCGAGGCGCGTCTGGGCGGCGGCGTCCTCAGTATCGGCAGTGGCGGCGTCGTTCAGCCCCGTGCGGAACAGAGCGTGCAGGCGCGTGACGAGTTCATCGTCCAGGCCATCGACCCAGGCGGCATCGTGCGGGCCGACGAACAGCAGCGCAAACAGCGCGGCCAGTTGCGGCTGGTTGGGCGTGGGCGGCAGGAAGCGGGCCTGCCAGCGGTCCACCAACTCGCCCCAGAAACCCGAGCGCGACGACAGCCCCGTATCGCACAGCAACGACACCGGGTCGTTGTCTTGCACGATGGAGCGCACCGTTTGCCCGACACGTTCAGCCAGGGCCGGGTTGTTCTCGAGCACCTGTAGCAGGTAGCGCAGCCGTGCATAGCGCCACGAGGTGGACGTGGCCCCGGCGGGCCGATCGGCGCGGCGCAGCCAGTACGCCAGCTCGATCAGCCATTCATTGCGCTCAGCCAGGCTGCGCGTGGGGGCGAACTGCGCCAGGATGGCATCGAGCTGGTGGCTGGCGTGCCGTGAAGCGCGCCACTTGCGCCACGGGTTGAGCAAAAATTTGAACATCGGACTCCCTTGATGGCGGACACATGCGCCTGACGGCTGCATAACGTGCCCGCACCCCTGTCAGGCGACACGCAGCGCCTGAATTTGATCTGAAATTGTGTCAACGGCAACCCGCCGCCTGGCTCGCGCCGTGCGGCAGGCGTCTGACCACCGAAGCGGCCGCGCGGTTCAGGCAGCCGGAACGATGTGGTCTTCGCCGCTCGCCCCAAAGAGCTGCGACTTGAGCTTGGCCAGTTGATCGCGCACCTGCGCCGCCTTTTCGAATTCGAGGTTCTTGGCGTGGTCGAGCATCTGCTTTTCGAGCCGCTTGATTTCCTTGGACGCCTGCTTCTCGCTCATGTCTTCGTACTTGGCGGCCTCTTGCGCGGCCCTCAGCTCGGCGCGCGCGTCGTCGACGTTGTACACGCCGTCGATGATGTCCTTGATGCGCTTGACCACGCCGCGCGGCACGATGCCGTGCGCTTCGTTGTGGGCGATCTGCTTGGCACGGCGGCGTTCGGTTTCGCCGATGGCCTTCTTCATCGAATCGGTCATGCGATCCGCATAGAGGATGGCGGTGCCGTTTACGTTCCGTGCGGCGCGGCCGATGGTCTGGATCAGCGAACGCTCGGCGCGCAGGAAGCCTTCCTTATCGGCATCGAGAATCGCCACGAGCGACACCTCGGGAATGTCCAAGCCCTCGCGCAGCAGGTTGATGCCGACCAGCACGTCGAACGTACCCAGGCGCAGGTCGCGGATGATCTCCACGCGCTCCACCGTGTCGATGTCCGAATGCAGGTAGCGGACCTTGACGCCGTTCTCCGACAGGAACTCCGTCAGCTGCTCGGCCATGCGCTTGGTGAGCGTGGTCACCAGCACGCGCTCGCCGGCTTCCACGCGCAGGTGGATCTCCGAGAGCAGATCGTCGACCTGCGTCGTGGCCGGGCGCACTTCGATGATCGGATCGACCAGACCGGTGGGGCGCACCACCTGCTCCACCACTTCGGTGTCGCCCACCGTCTTCTTTTCGTAATCCCCCGGCGTGGCGGACACGAACGTCACCTGCCGCATCTTGGTCTCGAACTCGGCGAACTTGAGCGGCCGGTTATCCAGCGCGGAAGGCAGGCGGAAGCCGTATTCGGCCAGCGTTTCCTTGCGCGCGCGGTCGCCGTTGTACATGCCGTTGAGCTGGCCGATCAGCACGTGCGATTCGTCGAGGAACATCAGCGCGTCGGGCGGCAGGTAGTCAACCAGCGTGGGCGGTGCTTCGCCCGGTGCCGCGCCAGATAGATGCCGCGAGTAGTTCTCAATGCCCTTGCAGAAGCCCAGTTCCTGCAGCATCTCCAGATCAAAGCGCGTGCGCTGCTCGAGCCGCTGCGCTTCGACCAGCTTGTTTTCCTTGTAGAAGAAATCGAGCCGCTCGCGCAGTTCCACCTTGATGGTTTCGATGGCCTTCAACACGGTCTCGCGCGGCGTGACGTAGTGGCTCGACGGGTAGACCGTGAAACGCGGAATCTTCTGCCGCACGCGCCCGGTGAGCGGGTCGAACAGTTGCAGCGATTCGACCTCGTCATCGAACAGTTCCAGGCGTACGGCCATCTCCGCATGTTCAGCGGGGAAGATGTCGACCGTGTCGCCGCGCACGCGGAAGGTGCCGCGCTGGAAATCTGTTTCGTTGCGCGTGTACTGCATGGCGATCAGGCGCGCGATCACATCACGCTGGCTGACCTTGTCGCCCGCGCGCAGCGTCAGGATCATCTGGTGGTATTCGCTCGGGTTGCCGATACCGTAGATGGCCGACACGGTGGCCACGATCACCACGTCGCGGCGCTCCAGCAGGCTCTTCGTCGCCGACAGCCGCATCTGCTCGATGTGCTCGTTGATCGACGAATCCTTCTCGATGAAGAGGTCGCGCTGCGGCACGTAGGCCTCAGGCTGGTAGTAGTCGTAGTAGGAGACGAAGTATTCGACTGCGTTGCGCGGGAAGAACTCGCGGAACTCCGAATACAGCTGCGCTGCCAGCGTCTTGTTGGGCGCAAACACGATGGCCGGACGCCCCACCCGGGCGATCACGTTGGCCATGGTGTACGTCTTGCCCGAGCCCGTCACGCCCAGCAGGGTCTGGTACGAGAGGCCGTCTTCGATGTTCTCGACCAGCTGGCGGATCGCCTCCGGCTGGTCCCCGGCCGGCGGATACGGCTGATACAGCTGGAACGGCGAGCCCTCGAACGTGACAAATTTCGACTCGTCGTGCGAGTTGTCTTGCGGATGGGGGACTTGGCTCAGATCGGTCATGGCGGCGGGTGGGAATGGCAGCGCAAATCGCCAACAAAGTGACTCGTACGCCCCAGACAGATGGGGCCGACGGCGGCAATTGCAACCAATCGTCTAGTGTAGCGTGCCATCCGGAGGGCCCGCGGCAATCGTTTGGATATCCGGATTGGCGCCCTCTGTAGCGGCTGCCAGCATGCTTTAGACGCCTGTTCTGCAAGGTTTTTTCGGGCGATTAGAGCCTGTATTCGGTACAATTCGGTCTTGTGCCCGCTTCATGCATTCGGCGTCGGCAGCCCTGCCGACCGCTTGCGGCGCACCGCCTGCAGCACTCCACCGAATTCCGAACCAACCGATCGAGACATCTCATGTCGCTTTTCTCCGCCGTCGAACTGGCCCCGCGCGACCCCATCCTGGGCCTGAATGAAGCTTTCAACGCCGATACCCGCAGCACCAAAGTGAATCTGGGCGTGGGCGTGTACTTCACCGACGAAGGGAAAATCCCCGTGCTGCGCGCCGTGCAGGAAGCCGAAAAGGCCCGCCTGGCCACCATCGCCCCGCGCGGCTACCTGCCGATCGAAGGCATTGCCGCCTACGACCAGGCCGTGCAGAAGCTGCTGTTCGGCGCAGATTCCCCGCTGATCGCCGAAGGCCGTGTGGTCACGGCGCAAGCCCTGGGCGGCACCGGCGCACTGAAGATCGGCGCCGACTTCCTCAAGCGCCTGTACCCGAACGCCAAGGTTGCCATCTCCGATCCGAGCTGGGAAAACCACCGCGCGCTGTTCGAGTCGGCCGGCTTTGAAGTCGTCAACTACACGTACTACGACGCGCCGTCGCACGGCCTGAACTTCGCCGGCATGCTGGAATCGCTCAACAGCTACGCCCCGAACACCATCATCGTGCTGCACGCGTGCTGCCACAACCCGACCGGCGTCGACATGACCGCCGACCAGTGGAAACAGGTCGTTGAAGTGATCAAGGCCAAGAACCTGATCCCGTTCCTCGACATGGCCTACCAGGGCTTTGCCGACGGCATCCAGCAAGACGGCCTGGCCGTGCGCCTGTTTGCCGACTCGGGCCTGCCGTTCTTCGTGTCGAGCTCGTTCTCGAAGTCGTTCTCGCTGTACGGCGAGCGCGTCGGCGCCCTGTCGATCGTGACGACCAGCAAGGACGAAGCCACCCGCGTGATGTCGCAGGTCAAGCGCGTGATCCGCACGAACTACTCCAACCCGCCCACGCACGGCGGCACGGTGGTCGCCACGGTGCTGAACAGCCCCGAACTGCGCGCCATGTGGGAGCAGGAACTGGGCGAGATGCGCGACCGCATCAAGTCGATGCGCAACGCGCTGGTCGACAAGCTGGCCGCCAAGGGCGTGAAGACCGACTTCTCGTTCGTGAAAGCCCAGCGCGGCATGTTCTCGTACTCGGGCCTGACCTCGGCCCAGGTGGATCGCCTGCGTAACGAGCACGGCATCTACGCGGTGTCGACCGGCCGCATCTGCGTGGCTGCGCTGAACACGCATAACATCGACGCCGTGGTGAACGCCATCGCCGATGTGCTGTAAGGTGCGTTGACCGCCACGCCTGCGGGGCAAATGCAAAAAGAAAAGCGGCTTCGGCCGCTTTTTTGCTGCATATAAGTAGACTGACACGGGCGCATCATGAAAGCCGCGCCACACTCTATGTACCAAGAAGTATCAGGGTTTATGCTGCGTCGCAGTACTATGCATCGAGGCGCATAATCAGTTGCGTTGATCCCGTCACTCCGAATCGGTCCAGCCATGCTTTACCAGCTCCACGAATTCCAGCGCGCCCTGCTCAGCCCCATGACGGCCTGGGCCCAAGCGACCGCCAAGACCTTCACCAACCCCTTGAGCCCGCTGTCCCTCATGCCCGGCGCACAACGCTACGCCGCTGGCTACGAGTTGCTGTACCGCCTAGGCAAGGAATACGAGAAGCCGGAATTCGGCATCCGTTCCGTCAGGTCCAACGGCCGCGACATTCCGATCGTCGAACAGACCATCATCGAAAAGCCGTTCTGCCGCCTGATCCGCTTCAAGCGCTACGCTGACGACGCCGAAACCATCAAGCTGCTCAAGGACGAGCCGGTGGTGCTGGTGTGCGCGCCGCTGTCGGGCCACCACTCCACACTGCTGCGCGACACCGTGCGCACGCTGCTGCAGGATCACAAGGTGTACGTGACCGACTGGATCGATGCCCGCATGGTGCCGACCAACGAAGGGGCGTTCCACCTGGCGGACTACATCAGCTACATCCGCGAGTTCATCAACCACATCGGCGCCGACAAGCTGCACGTGATCTCGGTGTGCCAGCCGACCGTGCCGGTGCTGGCCGCCATCTCGCTGATGGCCTCGGACGGTGAGAAGACGCCGCGCACCATGACCATGATGGGCGGCCCGATCGACGCGCGTAAGAGCCCGACCGCCGTCAACTCGCTGGCGACCAACAAATCGCACAGCTGGTTCGAGACCAACGTGATCTACACGGTGCCGGCCAACTATCCGGGCCACGGCCGCAAGGTGTATCCGGGGTTCCTGCAGCATGCCGGCTTCGTCGCCATGAACCCGGACCGCCATCTGTCGTCGCATTACGACTACTACCTGAACCTGATCGAAGGCGATACGGAAGACGCCGAAGCCCACGTGCGCTTCTACGACGAGTACAACGCCGTGCTCGACATGGCAGCCGAGTACTACCTTGAGACCATCCGCGACGTGTTCCAGGAATTCCACTTGGCCAACGGCACGTGGGTGATCGATGGCAAGCCGGTGCGCCCGCAGGACATCAAGGGCACGGCGCTCTTTACCATCGAAGGCGAGCTGGACGACATCTCCGGCAGCGGCCAGACCGAAGCCGCGCACGGCCTGTGCACCGGCATCCCGAAGGCGCGCAAACAGCATCTGACGGCACCCAAGTGCGGCCACTACGGCATCTTCTCGGGCCGCCGTTGGCGCGAAGAGGTCTATCCGCAACTGCGCGATTTCATCCGCCAGTACGACCAGAACGCGCCGCGTATCAAGGCCGTCGCCTGATCGATTAGGCCCCAAAGAAAAAGCCTCGCAATCGCGAGGCTTTTTTGTTTGCCGACGCACTGACCGGTCAATCCTTGGGTCGCTCCAGATACGCCAGCAGCATCTTGATATGCAACTGCGCGAAGGCCTCGTGCTCATCGGCCGAAGCAATGTCGCGGCCGACCACCGCGCTGATCGTGTAGCGGTTGGACAGCACGTAGTAACCCAGCGCCGAGATCGTCAGGTACAGGCGCGACACATCAATGTCGTTACGGAAGATGCCGGCGTGCTGACCGCGCTCCACTACGCCGCGCAGTACGTCGATGACAGGGTTGACCAGCTCGCCCAGGTGCGGCGACGTCTTCAAATGCCGTGCCTCGTGGAGGTTCTCACTGTTGAGCAGGCGGATGAACTCGGGGTTCTCGTAATAGAAATCCCAGACAAAGCGCGCGAGCTGGATGACCGCCTCGCGCGGGTCAGACGATTCGATCTGCACCTGCTCTTCCGCCTCTTTAAAGCGGAAGTACATGTGCTCGAGCACGGTCAGGAAGAGCTTTTCCTTGCTGCCGTAGTAGTAGTACAGCATGCGCTCGTTGGTTTCGGCGCGGCGGGCGATGGCGTCGACGCGGGCCCCGGCAAAGCCCCCTCGCGAGAACTCTTCGATGGCGGCGGCGAGAATGCGCCGGCGCGTGCCGGCGGGGTCGCGGCGCACGCGAGGTGCGGCGAAGTCGCCTTGGGGCTCAGCCTCGATGTCATCAGGCGGCGCGGCTGGGTGAGACGGCATGGCACGTCGGTCCGTTTAGAACCCGGCGATTATGTCATAGGGCTAAGCAAGGCCCGCCGCATGCATTGTCAGGGCATGCACGTCTTGCGTGGCAGCCAAATCGGCGATAATGGCAGGCTATTCAAACGACAAGTCCCATCGTGGTTTCCTTGGCCCGGTCTTTGGCTGACCAGCTCGAACATCTCCTGCCGCAAACGCAATGCACCAAGTGCGGCTACAACGGCTGCCGCCCGTACGCTGAAGCCATGGCCAGCGGGGAGGCGCTGCCCAACCGCTGCCCGCCGGGCGGTGCGGAAGGTATCCGTCGCCTGTCCGACGCGCTTGGCCGCACGGGTGAATTGCTGCCGCTGGACCCCGCCAACGGCATCGAACAACCACGCGCCGTGGCCGTCATCGACCCGGAACGCTGCATCGGCTGCACGCTGTGCATCCAGGCGTGCCCGGTCGACGCCATCGTCGGCGCGCCCAAAGCGATGCACACGGTGCTCGAAGACTGGTGTACCGGCTGCGACCTCTGCGTGCCGCCCTGCCCAGTCGACTGCATCGACATGGTCCCCGTCACCGGAGACCGCACGGGCTGGGATGCCTGGAGCCAGGAGCAGGCCGACGTCGCACGCGACCGCTATGTCTTCCGCAACGTACGCCTCAAGCGCGAACAGGCGGAGAACGAAGCGCGGCTGGCCGCCAAGGCCGCCGCCAAGCTTGCCGCCGTGAGCGCAGAACAACCCGCGGATGACGCCGAACTCGCCGCGCAGGCACGCAAGAAGGCGATCATCCAGGCCGCCATCGAGCGCGCGCGCCAGAAGCAGGCGGAGATGGCTGCGCGCGGACAAGGTCCACGCAACGTGACCGACGTGTCAGCGGATGTTCAGGCCCAGATCGATGAGGCCGAGGCCCGCCGCAAGCGCATCGCTCACCAGGTCGAACGCAGCGCCAAGCCCGACGCAGACCAATCCTGATCCCTGCCTGACGATGAATCCCGCCAAGCGCTACGCCATCTTCGAGACCCTGCGCGAGAACAACCCGACGCCGACCACCGAGCTGGAATACACGACGCCGTTCGAACTGCTGATTGCGGTGTTGCTCTCTGCACAGGCCACCGATGTGGGCGTGAACAAGGCGACGCGCAAGCTGTTTCCGGTGGCCAATACGCCGGCCAAGATGCTGGCGCTCGGTGAGGAAGGCATCACCGAATACATCAAGACCATCGGGCTGTACCGCACCAAGTGCAAGCACATCCTGCAGACGTGCCGCATCCTGCTCGATCAGTACGGCGGTGAGGTGCCGCGTGACCGCGATGCGCTGGAAGGCCTGCCCGGCGTGGGCCGCAAAACGGCCAATGTGGTGATGAACACGGCCTTCGGCGAGCCGACCATTGCGGTGGATACGCACATCTTCCGCGTGGCCAACCGCACCGGGCTGGCGCCGGGCAAGAACGTGCTGGAAGTCGAATTGAAGCTGCTGAAGGTGGTGCCCGAGGAATTCCGCCAGGATGCGCACCACTGGCTGATCTTGCACGGGCGCTACGTGTGCAAGGCGCGCAAACCCGAATGCTGGCACTGCGCCATCGAGCCGCTGTGCGAATTCAAGCCGAAAACGCCGGCGCCGAAGGAATAAAAAAACGGGGACCGCAGTGTCTTGTGCGAGTCCCCGTTTTTCTTTGCGCAGCGCGCAGACCCATCAGAGGATCTTGCAGGCCTCTTCGAACGACAGGCGCGGGTTGCGCGGGTGCAGCTTCTCCGCATCGCCGTAGCCGATGTTCATGATGAAGTTGACCTTCCACTGGCCATCGGGGAAAAACGTCTGGTTGACCTTGTCGGCGTCGAAGCCGGCCATCGGGCCGCAGTCCAGGCCGAGAGCACGCGCGGCGAGCACGAGGTAGCCGCCTTGCAGCGAGCCGTTCATCAGTGCGGCGGCGTTGATCTTGGCCTGGTCGCCGGCGTACCACGAACGTGCATCGGTATGCGGGAACAGCTTGGGCAGTTGCTCGTGGAATTGCGTGTCGTACGCGACGATCACGGCCACGGGGGCTTGGCGAGTCTTCTCCTGATTACCGGCCGACATGCACGGAATCAGGCGTTCCTTGGCGGCGGCGCTCTTGACGAACACGAAGCGGGCCGGGGTGCTGTTGGCGGCGGTCGGGCCGTACTTCACGGTGTCGTACAGCGTGTGCAGCAGTTCATCGTCGACCGGCTTGTCCAGCCACACGTTGTGGGTGCGGGCTGCGTGGAACAGTTGGTCCAGCACGGACGGTTCAAGCATGGGCATTGCAGGGCGCTCCGAGAAATAGGTTGAGGAGCGCATTGTAATGGCGGCCCGCCTTCGCGTCAGGCGACGCTCAGGCCATATCGTCTGGCTGGTGCCCCGCGGGCCGTGCATCGGCACGCGTCAGCCACAGCACGCCAGCCAGGATCAGCACGCCGCCGGTCATCTGCATCGGCGCGATCGATTCGCCCAGCAACAGCGCGGCCAACAGTACCGTGACCACGGGCTCCAGCGTAGACAGCATCGACGCCTGCGCCGCCCCTAGCTTCTGCAGGCCGGCAAAGAACGTGAGGATGGCCACCACGGTGGAGAGCCCCGCAATCGCCAGTGCTGCCGCCCAGCCCCCAAAGGTGCCTGGCAATTGCGCCGGCACGCCGGCCAGTGCCATGCCGGTGTACACCACCGCCGCCGCGGTGCAGATGATCGTCGTGCAAGCCAGCGGGTCCACTCCGCGTGTCACGCGTGCACCTACGGTGATGTAGACCGAGTAGATCGCCGCCGAAGCCACGCCCAGCGCAATGCCGAGCATGCTGCCGCCGGCCAGTCCCGCACCGCCCACCGTCAGCCCCGCCCCGACCGAACACAGTACGAGCGCAATGATGGCGGTCGTGATCAGCCGTTCGCGCAGGAAGATCGCGGCCAGCACCGTCACGAACATCGGATACAGATACAGCAGCAGCGCCACAAGGCTGGCCGGTGCGTAGTTCAACGCCGTGAAGAACGCGAACGACTGCCCCGCATAGCCGATGCCGCCCATCGCCGCCAACCCGGCCACGCGGGACCACGGCGGCATGCCGATGCGCCGCGCGCGCATCACCACCATCAGCGCCGCGGCCGCGAGTACGAAACGCACCGCCAACAGCCCCACCGCGTTGGCCCCGCTGGCGTAGGCGTAGTGCGTGAAGATGGCCATCGCCCCGAATGACGCGGCGGAGATGGCGATCAGCAGCACGCCGAGCAGCTTGTCGGCAGCGCGCGCAGCGAGGGTGGAATCGGTGGCTTGTCTCATGGCATGCGGCGTTTCTGTTCGATCGCCGTCTGGGGTGCGGGGGCGCCATTGTAACGTCGGCGTCGCCTGCGCTCGCGGGCAGGCATCCGGGCGCGCCGGTACAATGCCGGGATCATGTTCAATCCCTCCCGCGACGAAGTCCGCCAATTCTTTTGCGGCGCCTGGCGCAAGCACCGCCAGGCCGAAATCCTCACGCCGCTCGAAGCCATGGCGGTCGACTGGATGCAGCAGCATCCCGAATACCACGACACGCTGGAAGCCGGCGAAGAGGCCCTCGCCCGCGACTACACGCCCGAAAGCGGCCAGAGCAACCCGTTCCTGCACCTGTCGATGCACCTGTCGATCAGCGAGCAGGTGTCGGTGGACCAGCCGCGCGGCATCCGCGCCGCGTATGAGGCTTTGGCCCAGCGGCTGGACTCGCCGCACGAGGCGCAGCATCAGGTGATGGAATGTCTCGGCCAGATGCTGTGGACGGCCCAGCGCACCGGCCTGCCGCCCGATGGCGAGGCGTACATCGAATGCGTGCGCAAGCGCGCCACGGCCCGCTGAAGCGGGGAACTAAAGTCAAAAAAAACCGCTCCGAAGAGCGGTTTTTCTTTACCTGCAGAGACCCGATTACTTCTTGAGCACCAGCGAACCCGGCAGCGATTCGATATAGGCAGCGATGTCCTTCAGCTCGGCCTCGGTGAACGGACGCGGCTTGCCGTCTGCACCCATGGTGGCGGGGTTGCTGTTGACCTGACCGGCCATGATGGCGTTGCTGCGGCCGACCAGCGGGTTGCTGCTGGTCTGATAGGCACGCAGGGCGTGAAAGATGTAGTCGCCGTGCTGGCCAGCCAGCTTCGGGTAGTCCGGGGAGATCGGAGCATTCAGCCCAGCGCCGTGGCAGGCAGCGCAGGTGCCCTTCTCCACCAGTTGCTTGCCCTTTTCCAGATCAGCGGCCTGCGCCGACACGGCAGCACCCAGGATCAACGCGCCAAGACTGAACGAGGTTGCGAGCGAGATCTTCTTCATATTCTTCCTCGTCACTTCTGGGGGTTGTTCTGGGTAGCAGCCGTCTGCTGCGCGTAGTACGCCGCCAGGTTGGCGATGTCCTGGTCGGTCAGCGACCCGGCGATGGCACGCATGGTCGGGTGCTTGCGGTCACCCTTCTGGTACGCATGCAGCGCGCTTTCGATGTACTTGGCGTTCTGGCCGCCCAGATAGGGCACGCGATACACCTCGGGGAACGACGTCTTGTAGTCGGGAATGGCATGGCAGCCGATGCACATGGCGACCTTGTTCTCGGCGGCTGCCGCGTTGCCCTGAACGTCGGCTGCGGCGGCGGTGTCGGCCAGTGCGCCGAATGCGCCAAGCGCGGCCACCATGGTGAGGATCTTTTTCATCTCGTTCTTAAGCGTGGAGTTTCAGAATCCTGCTCGCCCTGCCGGCTTGGCTCGTATCAGCCGGCTGTCTCGCTGGGCGCATTCACCCGCCGTTGGCAAGAAGCCAGAGGACGGTCGTTTGAGGTGCGTCAAACCGGCGCATTGTACAGCACCGTTTTTTTGCCAGTCCAGTTAGGGCTCCCGTGACTTGACAGCAAGGAATGGCGCGGCGCGCCCGCCCCGAAGCTGCCCGGCGGCAAACACGGAAATGCTCTTATACTGGCCGTTTCCCAATCTTTTACCGCTCAGTAGGCTTGCACGATGAACACCACCACCTCGCCTGCCCCTGCCACACGCTTTGAAGGCTCGGACCAGTACGTCGCCACCGATGACCTGAAACTTGCCGTCAACGCATCGATGACGCTGCAGCGCCCGCTGCTCATCAAGGGCGAGCCGGGCACGGGCAAGACCATGCTGGCCGAGGAAGTGGCCGCCGCACTGGGCATGCCGCTGCTGCAGTGGCACGTGAAGTCGACCACCAAAGCCCAGCAAGGTCTTTACGAGTACGACGCCGTCTCCCGCCTGCGCGACTCGCAGCTCGGCGACGACAAAGTCCACGACATCCGCAACTACATCGTCAAGGGCGTGCTGTGGCAAGCCTTCGAGGCCGACGAACCGGTCGTGCTGCTGATCGACGAGATCGACAAGGCCGACATCGAATTCCCGAACGACCTGCTGCGCGAGCTCGATCGCATGGAGTTCTACGTGTACGAGACGCGCGAAACCATCCGCGCCAAGCACCGCCCGCTCGTCATCATCACGTCGAACAACGAGAAGGAGCTGCCCGACGCCTTCCTGCGCCGCTGCTTCTTCCACTACATCAAGTTTCCGGATGCGGAGACGATGCAGGCCATCGTCGACGTGCACTACCCGGGCATCAAGCCGGCGCTGGTCAAGGCCGCGCTGGACGCGTTCTACGAGATGCGCAACCTGCCGGGACTGAAGAAGAAACCCTCCACGTCGGAGCTGATCGACTGGCTCAAGCTGCTGCTGGCCGAAGACATTCCGCCGGAATCGCTGCGCAGCCAGGACAAGAACGCTGCCATTCCGCCGCTGCACGGCGCGCTGCTCAAGAACGAGCAGGACGTGCACCTGTTCGAGCGCTTGGTCTTCATGAACCGCGCGAACCGCTAACGGGGCTGCACGATGCCGCGCCTGATCGAGCCCGTCACCCTGTCCGGCCAGCACGCCTGGCTGGAGCCGCTCGGCCCCGAGCACGTGGATGAAGTGCGCACTGCAGCCGCTGACGGCGAACTGTGGAAGCTCTGGTACACGTCCGTGCCCGCGCCCGAGAACGTGGGCGACTGGCTGGCCATTGCGCTCGACATGCGCGAGCGCCTGGGTGCCATGCCGTTTGTCGTGCGCGAGATGCACGATGGGCAACCAGGCAAGGTGATCGGCGCCACGCGTTTCTTCAACGTGGACGAAGCCAACCGACGGCTGGAGATCGGGCACACGTGGTACGCAAAGTCCGTGCAGCGCACAGCCATCAACACGGAATGCAAGCTGTTGTTGCTCACGCACGCGTTCGAGACGCTGCGCTGCATTGCCGTGGAATTCCGCACGCATTGGATGAACCACCAGAGCCGCGCCGCCATCGCCCGCCTGGGCGCCAAGCAGGATGGCGTGCTGCGCAATCACCAGCGCATGCCGGACGGTAGCTTCCGCGACACGGTGGTGTTCTCGATCATCGAATCGGAATGGCTGACCGTGAAACGCCATCTGCAATACAAGCTGGAGCAGCCGCGCGGCTGAACGCCGGAGGATCCCCATGCTCATCGATTTCTTCTTCACCCTGCGGCACGCCAAACTGCCGGTCTCGGTCAAGGAATACCTGACGCTGCTCGAAGGGCTCAAGCAGCAGGTCATCGCCCCCTCGCTCGACGAGTTCTACTTCCTGGCGCGCATGACGCTGGTGAAGGACGAGAAGCATTTCGACAAATTCGACCAGGCGTTCGGCGCCTACTTCAAGGGCGTAGAAGGCGCGGTCGACTGGCGCGCAGACATTCCATTGGACTGGCTCACCAAGAAGCTCGAACGCGAGTTGTCGCCGGAAGAGAAAGCGAAGATCGAAGCCATGGGCGGCCTCGACAAGCTGATGGAGCGCCTGAAGGAACTGCTGAACGAACAGCATGAGCGCCACGAAGGCGGCAACAAGTGGATCGGCACCGGCGGCACGTCGCCGTTCGGGCACGGTGGCTACAACCCGGAAGGCATTCGCATTGGTGGACCGTCCAAAGGCAACCGCACGGCAGTCAAGGTGTGGGAAGCGCGCGCGTACAAGGACTACGACGACACCGTCGAACTGGGCACGCGCAACATCAAGGTGGCGCTGCGCCGCCTGCGCAAGTTCGCCCGCGACGGTGCCGACATCGAGCTGGACCTGGACGACACCATCCACTCCACGGCCGCCAACGCGGGCATGCTCGACATCAAGATGCGCCCCGAGCGGCACAACAACGTCAAGGTACTGATGCTGATGGATGTGGGTGGGTCGATGGACGACCACATCAAGCGCGTGGAAGAGCTCTTCTCCGCGGCCAAGACCGAGTTCAAGCACCTGGAGTACTACTACTTCCACAACTGCGTGTACGAACACTTGTGGAAGAACAACCGGCGCCGTCACGCGGAGCGCTTCTCCACGTGGGACGTCATCCGCAAGTACCCGCCCGACTACAAGCTGATCTTCGTGGGGGACGCGACCATGAGCCCGTACGAAATCCTGCAGGCCGGCGGCTCGGTGGAATACAACAATGCCGAAGCCGGTGCGGTGTGGCTCAAGCGGTTGATTGAGCAATTTCCGAAGTTTGTCTGGCTCAACCCTGAACCGGAAGGCTTGTGGGAGTACCGGCAGTCCATCTCGGTCATCAATCAGATCATGAAGACGCGGATGTATCCGGTGACGATTGCTGGGCTGGAATCGGCGATGCGGTTGTTGTCAAAATAGGGGGCATGCTTTTTTGGGTTTTGGCCTGTGGTCCACTACCCTTTCGTGCCCTGCCGGCCCCGACTCACTTTCTTTGTCTTGCCAAAGAAAGTAGGTCAGCCCCGGCAGAGAATGAAACAAGCGATGCACCAGAAGCAAAAACTCAAATCACCAACGCCTCTTCTTGCCCGGCATTGGCGTTACGCAGCCCCTCAGCCCACCCCTTGGTCGGCAACTTGAGCGTGGCCTGCAGCGCAGCAGCCCGCTCCTTCACCGCATCCCAGCTCACCTGCAACGGCGGCCCATTGAACGCCAGCGCAATCACATTCCCGTCATGCACTTCGGGGAAGACCAGCACCCGGTTATCAAATGCATCGCAAATCCGCTCGATATTGCGCGGAAAGCTGGTGTGGTCACCAAACAGGTTGATGGTCATCACACCCGGCGAGCGCAGCACTTGGCGACAGGCCTTGTAGAACGCAGGCGTATCGAGCACGGGGCCGCGCGCCGTGGCGTCGTACAGATCGATTTGCAGCGCGTCGACGGTGCCGTGGTGGCTGGCGTCCATCACCCAGTCGTAAGCGTCCTGCTCCAGCACGCTCAGGCGTGCGTCGTCGAATGGCATGTTGAACATGCTGCGCGCCGCAACGATGACCGACGGGTTCAACTCCACCGCCGTCACCTGCGCAGGGGCGAGCTGGCGATGACAGAACTTGGTTAGCGCAGCAGCGCCCAGGCCAAGCTGCACGACATGGAAATCCGGCCGCGAAGCTGGGTCGAGAAACAGCAGCCACGCCATCATCTGCTGGGCATATTCCAGCTCGATGGCATCGGGCTTGGACAGGCGCATCGCGCCCTGCACCCACTCGGTGCCGAAGTGCAGGTAGCGCACGCCAGACAGTTCGGAGAACGTGACCGGCGCAAAGCGCGGGGCCATACGCTTCGGTTCATCGTCATGGTCGTTGCGATCGAGGCGGTCTTCGCGCTTGGCGCGGGCCGGACGGCGCGAGGCCACGGCCTCGATGGATTTACGTTTCAACAGCGTCATAAAGCGGATCAACGGGAAGAAGACTGGGCGGCGGCTGCGCGCTGCAGCCATTCGCGATTGTGGTCTTTGGCGTAGCGCGTCCAATGCTTGGCGTCGCGCAGGATGTCGTCAAAGAGGGATTGGGCGCGCTGCTTGTCGGCATCGTTGTTCTGGGCGAGCAGCCATTCACCGAACAGGCAGCGGGCAGCGGCATCGTTGGCGCAGGTCAGGGCCTGCTCGAATGCCTCGCGCGTATTGGGCGCGCCCGTGGCAGCCAACGCGCGCGCGTACAGCAGCGTCGGATCGGGCTGCTGGCGCGTCACGCGGTGCGCCTCGAACAGCCTGTCGAGTGCCTCCTTGGCGAGCGCCGCATCGCCGGTGGCGAACTGCGCGCGTGCGAGGCCGAGCAGCACGGCCGGGTCGCTCGCAAACGGGCCGGTAGCAGCCTGCTCAAAGTGCTGACGCGCCTCCTTGGCATCGCCCGCTTCCAGCAGCGCTTCGCCCAGGCGCAAGCGATGCTGCACGGTCGGCGCGCGGTCGAAATCGTTGCGCGCTTCGCGCACGGCGCGGTTGGGGTCGATCAGTTGCGTGACTGCCCGGCTCGCCACGCGGGCGCCGCGCGAGTGGCGCATCTCCGGCAGGTAGATCGCGAAGAAGTACACCACGCTCCCCAGCAGCGGAAACGCGAACAGGATGAACAGCCAGACCATGTTCTGGTGGCTGCGCACCACGTGCACGGCAAAGAACAGCGCGACGATGACGTGAAATCCGATTCCGAGAAACGGCATGTGCAAACCCGAAAGTGAAATGCACCGGCATCCTCCGCGCCGGCCATGGGCGCGATTGTGACAGATGCGCCGGGACGCGCGCATCGTCAGCGCCCGCGCGGCCACCGCTCAACGGAAATCCCAATGAAAGACGCCGGCGCCTGTCATCAGACAGCCGGCGTTGTATCTGCCACAAGGTGCTCGGTCAGGGGCGGCCGAGAAAATCCAACTTGCCGATCTCCACGCCGTTGTGGCGCAACAATGCATAGGCCGTGGTGACGTGGAAATAGAAGTTCGGCAGCACGAAGCCGCGCAGGTAGTCGAGGCCACTGAAGTGCAGTTCGCGTGATGGCGTCTTCAGCGTGATCGGGCGATCTTCGCTGCCGTTGAACGCGGCGGGGTCAATGCTGTTGATGAAATCCAGCGTTTTCGCAATGCGTGCCTTCAACTCGGCAATCGTGGCTTCCACATCAGGATGCGATGGTGGCTCCGCCCCGGAAAGGCGCGCCGCGGCGCCCTTGGCGGAGTCGCATGCAATCTGGACCTGGCGGGTCAGCGGATACATGTCCGGCGCCAGGCGCGCGGTCAGAAGGTTGGCCGGGTCGAACTTCTTGGCTTCTGCATGGGCAGCCGCCTTGTCGAGCAGCGTCGAGAGGTTGCCCAGCATGCGGTTCGCGGTCGGCACCAGAAACTCGTACATCGAAGGTGTGGTCATCGGAAGGCTCCCCTTGGTATCAATCGATGGTCATCGGCAGTCACGTGGTCCCGATCTGCCGGGCTTCGCGCTCTCGCGCAGGGCACAGTGTAGGCCCGACTGAGCGATGCCTGCTCGGCGGCGGCACAGCGCCCATGCCGCACCGCGATGCCCGGCACGCGCCTCACGTTGACGCATTTGGCCGAGATCGGTGCGGTAAGGCATATTCACGGCGGCGCGGGCCATGCTCACCTCCGCGCCGCAGAACTCGGCGGCGGTCCGCAGCGGACCGCAACCGGCCAACACGCAGTGGCTGTTCTTCGCCGAGGCGCTCGGGCAGACGGAGGGTACGCGCGCAGAGCAGTTGCGCAACGTTGCCGCGACGAGCGAGCGGATTCTTCAGGTGATGGATGATGTGACGGGGCTGTACTAGGGGCTACCCAGGTCATCCGCCATCCTCATCCAGCATCCCCGTGGACCTCCCTATTTCTTCTTCTGAGCGGCCTTCCCCGAAGCGGTGGCAGGCTGCGACAGATTCGCCAGCATCTGGCGTGCGTAGTCGGCAATCTGGCCCTGTGGCTGGATGTCGATGACGCGCTGATAGGCAGTCTTGGCTCCGGCCGCGTCGTGCATTTTGTCTAATGACTGCCCAATGAAGTACCACGCCAGCGCATCGTTGGGGTTCTGTTTGACGACCTTCTGATACTTCTTGAAGGCGTCAAAATAGCGGCCCGCATCAAAATCGCCGGCCGCGGCCTCCATCACCAGGTCTGTCGTTGGCGGCGCGCCGTTCGTTGATTCTGCCGAAAGATCGACGACATAGTCTTTTACGCTGCGATTGCGCCAGATCTGGACGTTCGTCTTTGCGCCGACGCCTAGCTGCTTGATCGCTGCAAGCACCTCGTCCGGCGTTGCAAGCTTTTTCCCATCCATACCGAGAACAACGTCCATCTTCTCGATGCCGGCTTTGTCGGCGGGCAGCCCTTTCATGACGTCGACGATCAGCGCCCCGCTGGTGGAACTGAGCCCCAGAGCCGTGGCCAACGAAGCAGGAACGGGAGCCACTTGAATGCCGATCCGTGGCCGCTGGGCGACAGCCCCGCCGGAATCGCCACAGTGCTTTTCAGCGCGCGCCTGATTGACCATGGCGGCGTGCTCTCTCCACATTTGTGCAGCTTGATTCTGTGGCGAGCCGGTCAATGCACGATTGAAAAGCGCATCACGTTCTTTCAGCGTATTGCAGTCAAGTTGGCGGTATACGTTCAGAACAGCCCCGTTGTTTTCCGGTGCAGTCGCGCAGCCCGACAAGATTCCAGCCGCCGCCAACACTACCGTGGCGCATTTCCTTGGTAACAAACCCAGCATGTCACGTCCTTGATGTTCTGATTCGACCGCCTGTGTCGGAGCCCATCGTGTCCGACGCAGGCAAGGCGCCCCTGCGGTTGCGAACACGGATCAGCCGCCGCAACCTGTCACGCTGGACACCTGCACCCGAACCTCGGCCGGCTTGCATGCAGGCGTCGGCGCAACTTCCGCGGCATCGCCGAAGAAGCAGTCGGTCGATTCCCCCATGAATGTCTTGATGACTCCCGAGGTTCCCGCGCCGGAACCCGGGCACGCCGCGGTGTAGTGGACGTCGATGCATTCCACTTCACGCGGCTTGATCTTGGGCATCACCCCGACCAGGTAATGCTTGCCTTCGCCGTCCGGGCAATGACGCGCCTTTAGCTTGAGCGATTGCGCGACGGCCTGCAGATAGTCCTGCTTCTTTTTATCGACTGCCGCTGACGCAGCGGATGCGCTCGAGGCATCGGCTTGCTTGGTGTTGCCAAGGGCGGCGACTGGCTTGGCCGTGTTTGCCGGCTGCGCCTGGGCTGCAGGCGGTGACGGGTTGATGGGGATCGTCTGTGCGGCGCGTTGTTGCCGCAGGAGTTGGGATTGCGTCATCACCGGAGCACCCTGCCCGGCGGGCGGTTGCTGCGCAGGTTGCGCGCCATTGATGGGCAGCGTCTGGCTCGTCGGCTGCACCGTTTGGGGAATCGGGATCGTCTGTGCGCCGCGCTGCTGTGGCGGCAGTTGAGATGACACCGTCGGCAGCGGAGACCCTTGGCCGAGCGACTGTTGCTGTGCCGTTTGAGGCCGAATCGTCGGCAACACCGGACCACTCGGCTGCGTCGGCGTGGCCGGGCTGGTTTGCGCGCTGCGTTGCTGCTGCGGTGCCTGGGATTGCACGGTTGGCAATGCTGAACCTTGCCCAAGCGGCTGCGTCTTGGCAGACGACCGCTCCTGTGTCACTTCACGCCGGCGCTCCTGTGCCGCAGCGTGTTGGCGCTCCGCGTCTTGCTGCCTGCGCTGTCGTTCCTGGGCTTCCTGCTGCTGACGCTGCTGCTCCTGCTGACGCTCGCGAGCCTCTTGCTGGCGTTGACGTTCCCGCGCCGCTTCCTGCTCACGTTCACGCTCCCGCTCGCGTTCTCGTTCTCGCTCCCGTTGCTCACGTTCACGTTCGCGCTCTCGCTCGCGGTCTCGCGCCTCACGTTCGAGGCACTGTTCCTGCAGCGACGACGGCTTGGTTGGCGGGCAATACGCCGATGCCAAATTGGGCAGGATCAACAATGCAGCGCACAACAAAGACGGCCTGAATGATGGCTTGCTCATTGCACTCCCCCGGTGACGGGCATTCTCGGATGCCCCATGTATTTTTGAATCGTCCGTGGGCGATTGCATGATCGCCACACCATCGCGCCATCGACGCGGCGTAAGGCTGTCGCGCCCCATTCAACAGAACGGACTTGTATCGCAATGCGTAGAGGGGGGTCAATCCAGACAAGCCCTCTGCGGAGCGCGCCGCGAGGGTGGCAATCAGCGCGCATTCACGGGATCGAACACGAACTAAAAAAAATGCGCTGGCACCGGCTCGCGATGAGCCGGTGCCAACCTCCCCGAATGCGGCGGCGGCGCCGGGCGCTCGATTGGCGCCCTGGTCGTTGCCGCCTTTGATTGACGGCTTTTTTTGATTAGTTACCGGGCTTGTTCACCGAGAAATTCACCTGATACTTGCTAGGCGTGACCGACGGGGAGCCATACCATGCCAGCGTCAACCCACCCAACGGCAGTTGCCAGACCTCGGCGCAAGTGGTGGCTGTGGTGCCGTCCGTCGTCGTACAGGCATCCTTAGCGCGGTGACGCAGGCCAGCGAACGGATCGTTGTAGCTGACCTGGTTCGTATGGCCATCCGCATAGGTGCGGGTGACGGTCGAGCCGTTCACGGCCGAGATGGTGTGGCTGTCTTCCGTGACTGCCTGCAGGCCGGTAGCCGTGACAGTGGTTTGCCAGAAAGTGCTGACGGTGCCGACTGCAGGCACGGCCAGCGTCGTCTGCGGCGCGAAGATACCCACGCCACCACCTTGGCTGGCGTCCAGCGCGGCAATCAAGATGAGATTGCCCTGCGCGTTCTGGAAGCCATAGGCATGGGCCTCGACGGTGCCGGCCGAGGCGCCATCGTCCACCCAATCGGCGCCACCATCCGACGTGGCGGCCAAGTGCCCGTACGGCGCGTTGTTATCCACCGCGCAAGGGGAACCCACCGCGCAATTCGTGGCGGCCTTGACGACGCCGTTGACGTAGGTGTTCGTACCGTACCCGCCTTGTGCGCCCCCGCTCAGGAAGGCAATGTTGTACACGCCGTTGACGGCGTTCGGGTCGATGGTCTGCTTGGGCATCGACAGCGACAGCGTGCCCGTGTTGCCGGTACCGTTGGCCCAAACCGCCATGCCCGACTTGGCCACCAGCACGCGCGTCGCGCCCGTGTCGTTCAACGAGAAATCGCAGGCCGTTGCGCCTTGGGTGAGCTGGTAGCTCGACCCGCCCATCGCGACTGTCAGCTTGGTGGCGTCGATGGTCACCACTTGCGCGGAGCCATCGGAGAACTTGATCAACCGGTGATCGCCGCTCTTGAGCGCCGGGCACGCCGAATTGGCCGGTGCCATGACGGTGCCGATGGTCGAACCCGCTGCGGTGCTGGAGCTGCCGCTGGTGCTGGCAACCGCCGTGCTCAGGTCGGTCAGGGTGGCACCTGCGGCGGTCAGCGTCGATTGCAGTTTGTCCAGCACCCCGTCGTAGCCTTGGCCGCTGCCCGCGGCGATCGAGCCGCCCAGGAAGTCGCTGATGCCCGACGCATCGAAGCCCGCGCCCTGGAGGACCTTGACCAGGGCCGATTGCGCAGCGCTCACGTCGCTGGCGTTCACGGTCGTGGTCGAGGTGAACGCGGCCACGTACTTCGCCGGATCCTGCCCCGCCAGCTGCGCGAGCAGCAGTTCGGTCAGCGGCGTGACATTGGCCGTGGCGCCGCTGCTGATCGATCCGGAACCGGCGATCAGGGAGTGCAACACCGTCTTGCTGTCAGCGCTGGTGGCTGTCAGCACGCAAGGCAGGGTGGCACTGCTGACCGGCACCGAATAGCTGCCGTCCGCGCCCGTGGTGGCCGTGCCGGAACCCGCCGAGCAGGTGACATTGATCGTCGCGCCGGACAAGGCTGCGCCAGTGGCAGCGACCCCGCTGATCGTCTGTGACTGCGGGCTGTTTTGCTGAGGCGCGGAATCTCCGCCGCCGCCGCAAGCGGACAGGACAAGCGCCGCAGCGCCGATTGCGATAGGTGCAAGCTTCATGATTTCCCTCCCTTCTGAGCCGTTCTAGTGTGGTGTTGCCTTGCGTCGATTCTTCTCAAGCCCAGGCAACCGATCATCATTCAAATGAATGAAAATCGGCCGCCCGGGGCTTCTTTTGCGATGTTTTATGCGAAGGCATGACACCACATCGGCACTTACCGATGACTTACCAATGCGACGCCATCCGGTTGCGTGCCTGGCCAGGCGGGCGCGGAGCACACCCCACGAACGAGGGGATGCCGCATGCGTTCCGGTCGATGACATTGTCAAAAGCGGCCCTTCCGGGCAGCCAGCGCTGCTGACAAGCGCGCGCAGTCAGGCATGGCAATTGAGGGAAACACCCGAACCCGAGCCAAGGCCATCAGAGCAATACTTCGAGAGCTGCCGCAACGCTGGCTTGCGTGCGGATACCCGCCCCATACTGAAACGTTGATCTCCTCGTCGATCCTCTCCAAGCTCAACCGTCCGCAATCGGGCGGCATCGTGCCGCGCCCGCGCCTGCTGGACCTGATCGGCCAGCGTCACGAGGCGAGCCCCATCGTCTGGGTCAGCAGTGTCGCCGGCTCCGGCAAGACGAAGCTGGCCGCCAGCTACCTGGATGCCACCGCGTTACGGCCGATCTGGTACGAGGTGGACAGCGGCGATACCGACCCGGCCAACGTCTTCCACTACTTCGGTTTGGCGTGCGGCATGCACTGCCCCGCAGCATCGCTACCGCCCTTCACCGGCGATCACCTGTTCGATCTGGCGACATTTGCCCGTCGATACTTCCGGGCGCTGTTCTCAGCGCTGACCCAGCCCACCCTGCTGGTGATCGAGAACTACCACGCAGCCGAGGCCGAGCCGAGTTTCAACCTGATCATGCGCGAGGCACTCTGCGCCGTGCCCAAACACGTGCGCGTTCTGGTGCTCAGCCGGTTCTCGCCACCGGCAACGCTGGCCCGGCTCCAGGCCAACCAGGAGCTCGCGCTGCTCGATTGGCAACACCTCAAGCTGACCGAGGAAGAAACGCGCGCAATCGTCGCGCGCCGTATCGCTACGTCCGCCGTGTCCGCCATGTCCGCAACCACGCAGGCGCTGGCGCCAGACGCGCTGCACGAACTGGCCCGCCAACTCCATGCGCGCAGCGGCGGCTGGGTGGCGGCCATCGTGTTGCTGCTGGACCAGATTGGCCAGCACGACGTCAACCATCTTGCGCGCCTGGACTCGCGTGACGTGCTGTTTCCGTACTTTGCGCAGGAGATGTTTGGGGAAGCCACGCCCGAGCTGCGCCACTTTCTTCTGTGTACCGCGATCCCGCCGAACTTCGATCTGACGGAAGCGCGCGCGCTCACCGGCAATGCCGACGTGGATCGCTTCGTCACGCCAACCCATCGTCAGCAATACTTCATCGATCAGTTCGGCAGGGGCGACGGTGCGGCCTACCAATATCACGCGCTGTTCCGCGAGTTCCTGCTGGCGCAATTGCCCCACGCCTTTTCCGCGGAGCAACGGCAGCGGCTGATCATCGATGCCGCTGCCATGCTCGCGGCCCGTGGCGACCTTACCGGTGCGGGCGAGCTGTTGGCGCGCGCCGGGCTGTGGACTGAACTGGCAACGCTGGCGCTGCAGCAAGCGCCAACCCTCATGCAGCAGGGCCGCTACCGCACCTTGAGCGACTTGCTGACGCCGCTGCCCACCGGCATCCGAAGCAACGATCCGTGGCTATTGTTCTGGTCTGGGTGCTGCCGCATGGCACTGGATCCGGCCGCGGCCCGGCAGTACTTCGAGCCCGCGCTGGCACTGTTTCAAGGCCAGGACAACGCAACCGGCTGCTTCCTGGCGTGGTCGAGCATTGTCGACTGCATCTATTTCGAATCCCGGGACTACCGGCCGCTTGACCACTGGCTTGAAGTCCTCGACACGCTGCGCAGCCGCTACCCCGTTTTCCCCGACGCCCAAACCGAGGCGCGCGTGCTGGCAAGCGTGCTGGCCGCACTCGCGTTCTATGCCATGGAGCACCCGGATCGCGCCGCCTGGACAGATCGCGCCCACGCCTTCATCGGCGCCGTGGACGTGCAGACACAAGCGTCGCTCGGCTTCATGCTCACGGTCTACCACCTATGGACGGGCGATCTCGAGCGCGCCCGCGTGGTGCTCCAACTGATGCGAGCCGCCTTGGCAGCCCCGGAGACCGGCGACCTGCTGCGGACCACCATTCTGACCACCGAAGCCATGGGGTACTGGTTCTTCGGTGACAACGACGAGTGCATCGCCCTGGTCGACCAAACCGAAGCCCTGATGCACACCAGCGGCATCCACCTCTGGAAGCATGCCTTGTTGGACCACGGGCTGGCCGCCGCCATCTCCGACGGCAAATGGGCTGCGGCGGAAGCCTTCCGCGCCAAAATGGCGGTGGACATCCACACGGGGCGCCCGCTCGACCAGGCGATGCATCATTTCGAGTGTGGATGGCTGGCGCTACAGCAGCATCAATTGCGCGAAGCCGAGCTCAAGATCGAATTCGGCCTGAGCGGTTTTCGCTCGCTGGGTTTCCGCTTTGGCGTGGCATTCAGCCTGGCCACCTCCGCCTACGTCAACCACGTGCTCGGCCACGATACGCGTGCGGATGCCCTGGCCATGGAGGCCGAAGCACTGGCTCGCCAGATCGACAGCAAGGTCGCGCTGTTTCAAGCGCTGGCGGTACACGCTGCGATTGCGCTGGATCGTGGTCAGTCAGCCAACCCATGGCTGGCTGAGGCCCTGGCACTCGGCAAGCGTTTTGGCGTCACCAACTTTCCCGGATGGCATGCCGGCATGATGGCCAGCCTGGCCGCACACGCTTTGGCGGAGGGCATCGAAAGCGAGTACGTGACGGCCCTGGTGCGCAAGCGGCGCCTTCAGGCGCCAACGACGCGGCTCAAGCATTGGCCATGGGACATCGATATCCGCGTGCTTGGCACCTTCCGCGTCAGTTGTTCCGGCAAGCCACTCGCACAAAGCGGCAAGGGCAACCGGCGCACCCTCGACACGCTCAAGGCGATCATCGCGTACGGCGGGCGCGACGTTGCCATTGACCACCTGACGGCTGCGCTGTGGCCCGACGCAGATGGCGACACCGCAAAAGGCGCATTCGACGTGGCCATCCACAGGCTGCGCAAACTGCTCGGCAACACAGAGGCGATCCAGGTCGGTAATGGCAAGGTCAACCTCGATACACGCCTGTGTGGTGTCGACCTATGGGTCTTCCAGGCCGCCTGCGAAACCGTGCTCGACATGGCCGCGACAGCCGAGCCCGATGCCGACACGCTGTTGGCAGCGGCAATCGACATGCTGGCGAGCTACCAAGGAGACTTTCTTGCAGACGAGCCCGAAGAGGCGTGGCTCTTGCCCATGCGAGAGCGCTTGCGCGCCCAGTCCGTGCGCGCCGCGCTGGCAGCCGGTGAACGGTTCGAAGCACGCCACGCCCATGGGCTGGCCGTGACGTTGTACCAGCGTGCCGTGGATGTGCATCCGACGGCAGAAAGCCTGTGCAAACGTCTGGTGGAGCGCCTGTGGGCGGACGGGCAAGCCGCGCAGTCCAAGGCATTCTTTGCGGAATGGAAGCACACGCTCAAGGCGGTCTATGGCGCAGAGCCTTCTCGGGCTTTAGCTGCGATGCTCGAGCAGCTTCAATAGACCGCTGCCATGCATGCGCACCGCGAAAAAAAATCGGGTGTCCCAGCGCCCGAACACACAGGCAACTGGCACACCCGACCCGCAGTTGAATCAGCGGCTTAGTAGTTGTAGGTGTAGACCGCCGTCTTGTTGCTGTTATCGAGCATCCGATAACCAAACAGCAACGCGCGTCCGGCCGGCCCGGTTGCCGGGAACGCCGGCACCGGCGTGGGCGGCGTGTCGGTTGCGGAGGTTGCGCCCTTCGGCACCACCGTTCCGACATCGAAATTGGCGCCCTTGGTGTCGGTCGTGACCTCAATGCGCCCGATCTGCTCGGCAGACGGGTTCTGCGCCCAGTCCAGCGTCAACGAGGTTTGCTGGCCGGCCAGGCTACCTGTCGGGTTGAGCGCGTTCAGCGATTGCGGACCCGGCGTGTTCCACGCCAGATTCACACCTTGCGTGGCCTGCACGAGATCGGTGAGCAACGTCTTGGTGATCGTCTTGCCGGCAACTGGCGTCGCGCCCGGTGCACCGAAGAACAACTCGATCGTGTACGACGCCCCCTTGACCACCTTGGTCATGTCGGCGCCGGAGTTCGGCTGCGCCCACACGATGGACGTAGAGTTGCTCGCCAGGGTCGTGGCGCCGCTGCCGCTCACGTCAACCGTTCTGCTGAACCAGAAGTTCGGGCAATCGAAGAATTGCTGGCTCGGCGACGGATTGGCGGGCGTGCCGCAGCGCGAGTTGATCGTGGGCAAGCCCGACGGGATCGTGCCGCTCGCATTGAGCACGTCCATGTAGACCTGGCCCGGTTCCCCCGTGCTGTCCGGCGCAACGTAGACAATGCCGTTAGTGGGCAGGCCCGGCCCCTTGACGCGGGCATACGTCAACGGGTTGTTCCCGCTGTCCAGGCTGCCCGGGCCCGTCGCATTGATCCAGAACTGGATGCCGTTCTGGAAATGGCTGTAGTTGTTGCCGATGCCCGACGGCGGGCTCGGGTTACGCTGCTCGACGCGGCGGATCAGCGTCTTGGACGTGCTGTCGATGGACTGCTGGTTGCCCGTGACCCACCAATTGGAGGGATGCGCGCCGGTCGCTCCGTTGGCGATATAACGCGCCACCGTAATGATGTTGCCCGGGTTGCCGGCGTTGTCCAGGTACTTGATGTTCAGCACCGCGCGGTCCGGCTGATTGGTCGCACTATCCGCCGGATAGAACGCCATCACCTCGGGGATGGCGAACTGCGCGTTGGTCATGCTGTCGCTGTTCAGGATGCCGTAGAACGCCTGCCCCGCTGAATAGCCGTTTTGCAGGTAAGCGATGCCGGCGGCGCTGCTGCTCGATGCGACCATGTCCTGACAGGCCGCGCCCATCGACGTCACGCTCGGGCCACCCTGCGCGGCGGGAATCGTAGAGTCCGCGGTCAGCACGCGTTGGGCAGTCGGCAGTGCGAAGCACGCCGCAAACTGCTGCGCCACGAGTTGTGCGCCCTGCGGCAGCGATGCAACGTTGGCAGCCGGCGCCTGAAGCGCTGTACCGGCGCTGGCGTCGGTGGCCATGGGCGTCGGCGTCGGATTGTCCACCGTGGCCAACGTCGGCATTCCGGTGGACAGATCGCGCCCGATCTTGACGACATCAAGCACCTGGTCCGCCGTATTGCCCGTCGCGGACGACGTGCCCGCAGAGATGGTCGTGCTGAACGGGTCATAGCCGGCAGGCGCGCCAATCGCGTTGAGCACACTGGTGATCTGCGCAACCACGGCAGCGGTGATGGCCTGCAGCTTGGACGCCGCCACCGTTCCGGAACTCACCACATTCAGCGGATTGCCCGTGCTATCCAGCGCCGCGACGATGGCCGTCGTCAGCGGCGTGGCATTCAGCGTGAGTGCCGAGCCGGCGGGCGGCGTGGTGGTGGTCACGCTCACCAGCGGCGCGGTATTGCCTGTGGGGTCGGTCACCACAACGAAGAACGGCGCGGCTTCGCCGATTTTCAACGTGCAGGTATAGGTGCCCAGCGCGGTCGTAGTGATGGTGGCTTCCACGCAAGGGGAATTGCCCGCGCTGTCGGTCACCGCGACGTTCGCGTTGGCCAGCGCGCTACCGGTGGCCGCCGTGCCCGTCAGCGATGCAGCGGCCGGCGTGGCGGGGGGTGTAGTGGGGCTACTGCCATCCGAGCCGCCACCGCACCCTGCCATCAGAACCGCGGCTGCCACCGATAGCGCGCCCGCGACCGGCGCCGCGCTCAAGCGCTGACCCGCGCCCTGTTGTTTCGTCTTCTTCATTTGCATACCCCCCTGGGCGTTCTGTTATTGGCAAACGAGCGCGCCCGAAAGGAAAGCCTTCACGGACGCTCGACGATCATCCGCATTTCGGCCAGCAGCCGCATCCTCAATATTGTGGATAGGCAGGCAATGACATGCGCGGCTCAGGGGGAGCCAGCCGCGCCGCGTCAGGCGCCGACCACCTGCTCCCCATGGCCATTTCGTCGAGATAAGCACGTGTTTCCGTGGGGCGCAAACGATAGCGTCGCCACGCTTCGCGCCGGGGAAATCACCGACCTCGGGTGGGGTTCAGGTCAAGCACATGGTGAGAAAAGTCGAGGCCCCCACCGAAGAGGGGGCAGCCCATTTCACGCCTTGGCACCGTCGCGCACCGGCAACGCGGTCGAATATTTGATCTGCTCCATCGCAAACGACGCGCTCACATCGGACAGCGGCACCGCCTTGATGAGCTGCTTGTAGATGCGGTCGTAGTCCTCGATGCCCGTCACCGCGACGCGCAACATATAGTCGATCTCGCCGCTCATCCGATAGACCTCGACCACTTCCGGCATATCGCGCACCACTTGCGTGAAGCGCTGTGCCCACTCCTCCGTGTGCTGATCGGTTCGTATCGCAACGAATACCGTTGTACCGACCCCCAGCTTGCGTGCGTCGCACAGCGCCACCTGGGCCCGGATGACGCCGGTGTCCTTGAGCCGCTGCACCCGCTTCCAGCACGGCGTCTGCGAAAGATTCACGCGCTGGGCGAGCTCCGCGATGGGCAGTGTCGCATCGGCCTGCAGCAACGTCAGGATCTGGCGGTCAATGGCGTCCATTTCTTGTGAAAGAATCAATTTCTATAGATTCCCAATTTTAAGGAAAATTTCTCCGGTCATCTGGCCAATACGAAGGAATTTTGAATTATTTTTCTCGACCATCCGCCGTATCATTTCCTTGCCCCCACCGCAGCAAGACATGAAATGAGCGACAGCAACACCCTGCACTACCTCGACTACGCGGCCACCACGCCCGCAGACCCCCGCGTGATTGCGGCCATGACAGCCTGCCTGGGCATGGAAGGTGCGTTCGGCAATCCCGCGTCGAGCTCGCACGCCACCGGCCGTGTCGCGCGGAACAAGGTCGAGCGCGCACGCGAACAGGTTGCATCGCTCATTGGTGCCGATGCCGACGAGGTCATCTGGACGTCCGGCGCCACCGAATCCATCAACCTCGCGCTGAAAGGCTACGCAGACAACGCAACCGGCAAGCGCCACCTGGTGACGAGCCGCATCGAACACAAGGCCACACTGGATACGATGGCGGCCCTGTCGGCCCGCGGCTGTTCGGTGACCTACCTGTCGCCGACGCCCGGCGGCGAAATCACCGCCGACGCCGTGGCCGCGGCGATCGGCCCCGACACCGGCCTGGTCTCCCTCATGCTGGTGAACAACGAGCTGGGCACGCTCACCAACGTTCGCGCGATCGCCCAGATCGTGCATGCAGCGGGCGCGCTGTTCCACGTCGATGCGGCGCAGGCGCTTGGCAAAACACCCATCGATGTGCGCGCCCTCGGCATCGACATGCTGTCGATGTCGGCCCATAAGTTCTATGGCCCCAAGGGCATCGGCGCGCTTTACGTCCGCCGTGAGATCGCCTCGCAGATTGCCCCGCAAATACACGGCGGCGGGCACGAGCGCGGCCTGCGCTCGGGCACGCTGGCAACACACCAGATCGTCGGAATGGGGGTCGCGAGCGAACTCGCAGCGGAAGAACTCCCGCAGGAAGCCGCGCGAATCTCGGCGCTGAGCCAGCGGCTGAAAGCGTCGGTACTGGCCCTCGGCGATGTGGTCCAGAACGCTGACGTCGCCCTGCGCATTCCACATACCTTGAGCCTGACGGTGAATGCACCGGGCTTCTTCCCCTTCATGCTGGGCGATGCGCTGGCCGTGTCATCAACGTCTGCCTGCAACTCCGCAGCGGGCATGCCGTCGCATGTGCTGTCGGCCATCGGCCTGGAAGCGGACGCAGCGGGCCGCACCGTGCGCATCAGCCTCGGCCGCTTTACGACCGAACAAGACATCGACGCGGCCATTGGCTGCTTCCGGCAAGCCATCGAGCAATGCCGGTCCACGGCGGCCACCGGATTGACCACTTCGCGGCAGATCGCACCGTCTGACATGAAGGCCATTCGCGACGCGGGTTTCCGCTCCGTGATCTGCAACCGCCCTGACGGTGAGAGCGTCGACCAACCCGCGTTTGCGGAGATTGCCGCCGCTGCACACGAACTGGGGCTGGAAGCGCGCTACCTGCCTGTCGAGCCAAATGGCATCGGCGATGCGCAAGTCGATGCGTTTGGTGCCTTGGTGGACGCCTTGCCCAAACCCATCCTCGCCTATTGCCGAAGCGGGAACCGCGCCGGCTTGCTCTGGAATCGCCTGGCGGATCAGCGCAAGGCCTAAGAACAGGAGCGCGGTGTCCGATCAGCCGGGTGGTTACTCCACCCAGTTCACCTTCGGGAACCGGCCCGCAAACCCTTGCGGCATCGCCGCCACCTTCTTGCCCACGTAGTCGAAGAACACGAAGCCCGACTTGGCCATGGCGATCAGCGTGTCGTCGGCCGGGCGCGTGATGCGGAAGATGATGTCGCCGCCGTATTTGTTGAAGTCCATCACCCCGACCTCGAACAGCAACTGGTCGCGCGCATGCGCCTCGTTGCGGTACATGGTGGCGAGGTCGGTCACGATGATGCCGCCGCCTTCCTGTTCCACATCCTCACTGGCGAACTCGTACAGGAAACGCGCCCGCGCCTCGGAGATCATGGAGATCATCGAGTCATTGGCAAGGTGGTTGGCCGAGTTGATATCGGTGACGCGCACGGTCAGGTGCGTGGCATAGCAGAACTGGTCGGCAGGCAGGTCGAGTTTGAGGCGGGCCATCGTGGAATCAGCAGGAAGAATGTGAGCGCCGCACTGGCCGGGCGGCAAGGCGCTCATCATACGCGCCGGCTCGCGCGAGGCACGCGCCAGCCTCGCGCCGCTGCGGTTGCGAGACTGAACCGCTATCCCTGCATACGCTCGAACGTGTCGGCGTTGGTCATCACCGCGTGCGGCCAGGCCCGCTTGCCATCGGCGCCGGCGGCCTTGTCCGACACGACATGCCACACGGTCTGCATCTTGCCTTCGCGAAGCACGCCCGTGAACGCGCACACCATGTCGCCCTTGGGCGTCGGCCCCGCAAACGCGAAGGCAATGCACTCACCATGGCAGGTGCCGACGACGTCGTAGTCTCTGCCAAAGAAGCCGCTGTCGCGCAGCGCGGTGCGGAGGGTGCCGAAGAGGCGGCCGCCTTCTTCAGTCAATGTCACGACGGAGCCGTACTGGTTTCGCCAACTGCCCGTCCAGGTTGCCATCTCGCCTCCTCCTGCCGAATCCCTCGACAGCAGCACAGCAGGGCGCGTACCTGCGCGCGTCACATGGTGGCAGTGGTCGGCACCCACCAGCTCCCGGAATCCGAACAAGCTGACATCGGTTCGTGATGAATCACCCGAATATCTGAGCACTTTTTTCGGCTTCGCCTAACATGGGTGTACCCGAAGCCAAGCATTGAGCGTCGCGCCATCCCGCATCGGGTAAGGAGCCGCTTATGTCAGCCACGTCCCCCGCAGAAGTGTCCCTGGCTGAATCGATTCTCGGTACATGGCGCATGTTGTCGTGGACGCGAACGCTACTATCGTCCGGTGAAACATCTGACGCGCTTGGACCGAACCCATTCGGATACATCAACTACGCACCAGATGGGCGCGTTATGGTTTTTGTTCTGCGTCGCGGGCGAGCCAGACCGAGAAGTAATCCACCGTCCGATCCGGAAAAAATTGCGCTATTCGACTCCATGTTCGCCTACGTGGGCACGTACGAGGTTCAGTCAGACCGGGTCATCCACACCTTGGATGGCAGTTGGAACGAGTTGTGGACGGGAACGCAGCAAACCCGCCTGCTCAGTTTCGAGCTCGGTCGCCTCGTGTATCGAACCCATGAAACCGTCGACCCCATGGACGGAAAGCGCTGTACCTATACGGTCGTATTTGAACGGGCCTGAACTGCAACCACGCGTTTCTCCACTCAGTGGCAGTTCGGCTCCCCCCCAAAAAAAGACGGGCCTGTTTTGCGAGTACTTGTTGGCCCGTCGATGGACAGTTGTGCAAACGTCGGTTTCGCTTAGCGCGGAGCCGTACTGGTGAACCCAGTGGCTGCTCCGCTCGCGCTACCGCTTGTGCTGGTGCCGGTCCCATATCCCGGTTGAGACATCGAGCTCGTCCCAGGCGTCACACTCCCTGAACCTGCAGCCGAACCCGTTCCGCTACCGGCGGCAGTACAGCCAGCTAAAGCGCAGGCGATGGCAAATGCAAGCGCACTGATTGAAGTTGTCTTGCTCATGTGGTCCTCCATCTTTCGGGTGATCAGACTTCCCCCGGGGCACTCAGGCGGGATTCGGGGGCTGTTCCGACCCAGGAGCAAACGCCGTTCCAACGCTTCCCCTCACTTCCGTAACGACAACCTTGTTCGGTTGCAGGAGTGAAGGCGAAGAACGAGCGCAAGGCATACCGATGGAGCATGCAGTGCGATCGCACGCCACGTTGATCGGCTATGAAATGGACAAGACACGGGCGCAGCCGGACTGCAAGAACCAAATGCAGTGGCCTTGGCGGCAGCGCTTGCTGCCTTGGCTGTATTCGCTCAGACGCCGCTGGCGCCAATGACCGAATCGGATTCCATGGCTACGACAAAAAACATCCCTAGCGCTGAGCGGCGGTTAAGCCTCAAACAGGATGGAGCGGTGCTGGTAGGGAGTCTCTCTTCCGCCCTCTCGAACGTACGCACAGTATTTGCGCCCCACGCACGCCCACAGAGGCAGCTCCTGAATGTTGTAGCACTTACGCACAGACCGAAGCGTTGACACTGCAAACATCAACCTTCGTCAGTCAGGCATATCCAGCCATGATCGCAGTTGCCGCCAAACCTGCAGCTTCTCGGAGTACGGAGCCGTATGCGCTGGACTACTGGAAGGAAGCCGCAGGACGTGATGCCGATCACCATGCCGCCCCAGAGCCTTCAAACCCATGCGTTCAGCAGTCCCACCATTGAAAGCAATCACAACCAGATTCGGTAGCGATTCGATCAAGCCCAGCAAATCATTGCCAGCGTGGTCGCGGATCTTGCTGTCGAGACTGCCTTCGCGTTTCGCTTCTGCCACCACGTCCCACAGTCCGACGTGATGCACCAGCAGCGTTTGCAGCCGCGCGGCATATTGCATGCCGCGCAGGTCCTCGCCAATGACGTCACCCACAAGTTCCCAGAACTTGTTGGTGTTTTGGTCAATTTGACACCCAAGCCGTAGGCCGATCTCCCGCCATTTCGAGAACCCCGACGACGACAGTTGCTGCATTACGGCAATCCACCGTGTTCACGGAAGCTCAATCGGCATGCCATGCGCGGTGTGTCGGGCCGCCTCCTGCCAAGCATTCTGACGATGCAGCAGCAGGTCGCCCGTGAACCACTGTTTTTGCAGCACCAGACGTTCGAGCGCCGTCAGCCAGTGTGCATAGTAAGTGTCGCCATGATCCGGATCGCCGGCTGCTCGCGCGCTCTGTATTGTTGAACTCAAACAGGTCGTCCACTCGGACCAAGTGAACAAACCACGCTCATGCAACGCAAGCGTCATGGCGAAAGCTGCGGCTTGCCAGGGCGCATCAAAGACCGGTTCTGCGTGCTCGCGAGGAGATTCCAGCAGGCTTGTATTGCATTTGGACTCAGGGACTCCAGCAGGCGTCATGTCAGCCCCCTGCACTCGTACGATCCAGATACGGTTCCCAGCAATCAATGCAGACGGAGGACGCCGTGGTATTCACGCCCCAAAGTTCGGCGGCTTCAAAACACACGGTATATAACCATTGAGGCTGCTCACCCTGGCCAATCGCGTTGGTATCCGGGAACACGTGCGCACCATGCAGCGCAATGATCCGGCCTCGTCTGCCTCTGCAGTAGCGTGGCAAGCGCGTGTGAGTAAGAGGATGCATCTGCCGCGCACACACGATGTCACCAACAGCGAAGCGCGCCGGGCCAGATGCTGTGCGATTGACAGGATTGCCGCGCAACAGTGCGGCCGGCACCTGACTGGCTGTCAGTACCCGTTGAACCGTTAACGGCGTTAGCGGCGTTAGCGGCGTTAGCGGCGGCGCCTTCGACATTCCGGCTTCGATTTCCTCTTCCGTTGCCAGACCGGTCGCAATCAGCATCTTCTTCAGGCCCGCAAACCAGATCTCGTAGTAACTGCTCGCCAGATATTGGGCAGGTGGCAGGCTTTCACGCGCTGCACGGGACATGTCGATATTCCATTTGCCGGATGCCCCCATGGCGATCGTGATTGCGAAAACGCGCTGCTCCCAATCGGCATGAAAACGCGGCTCGTCGCGTTCAGGCCGAACGGGGCCGAACGACTGCATGCCGCCGAGGTCTTGTGCACCATTCATACACACCCCTCTTGCTGTTCGCCAGGCACCCTCGGCAATCCCGTGCCAATCATCGAGTCACGCGTAACGAGTTGGGCAAGCGCCTCTTCACTCATGCCACGCGTACCGGGCGGACACATCGGCAAGACAAGATAGCGGACTTCGGCGGTGGAGTCCCACACACGTATTTCAACGTCGGGAGACAACGTGACGCCGAACTCCGTAAGCACGCCACGCGGGTCAATCACCGCACGTGAGCGATAAGGCGCCGACTTGTACCAGACGGGCGGCAACCCAAGCACGGGCCATGGATAACATGAGCAAAGCGTGCAGACCACCATGTTGTGAACGGTTGGCGTATTTTCCAACGCCACCATATGTTCACCCTGCCTCCCGGTGTAGCCTAAAGACGCAATGGCCGCGGACGCGTCGTTCAGCAACCATTGCCTGTAATGCGGATCTCGCCAAGCTCTGGCCACAACACGAGCCCCGTTATGCGGCCCGACCTTGTGCTCATACGTCTCGATCAGCACATTCAGTGCGGCGGGATCAACATATCCTTTCTCGACGAGCAGAGATTCCAGGGCGCGAACACGCACGTCCATCTCTGAGAGAACGCTGCCTCCATGATGGTGGTCTTCGTCCGGTTGATGCTTGGTCCGGATTGCTCGCGGGTCGTCATGGCTCATCGCGGGTCGCCAGAAAGGAATGCGAAACGCAAGCAGTATGGTTCGCGACAAGCGCCAAGGCAAGGCGGTAACGTGCTTCACGTATGTACGACCCGCCATCATCCACCGGCCGTCTAGAGCGCCGCCAGGGGCGATCCCCACCACTTGGCACGGTGCCATTCGCAGGTTGTTTCATCCTTGAGCGAATTGGGCGTGAACGTCGCCTTGCTGCTGACCTTGCCCCCCCCAAAACTCCTGCTGTACCAGCATCGGTATGGTTCTTGCAGATTTCCACGGATGGGGCGTCGCCCATGGCAGCGATCGCCTCATCCGCTGCGGAGATCTTCATGAAAACGTTTTTGGCTACGGCCACGGCTGCATTTGTGCTCCTGACGCTTTCGGCACCCGGTTCTTCATCTGCGCAGCAAGTGCTGAGAGCGGGCAGCACCGTAGCTGGACAACCCATGTCCGGCCTGAATCCGCAAACCAAGCAGCTTGAAGGGATCTCGGTGGAGTTACTTCAGGCCATTGCGAAGGATGCTGGACTGCAGATCGAGTTCAAGCCGATGACCTTCGCAGAACTGCAGCCAGCCCTGCTGGACGGAACGATCGACATCATTGCAGCTTCCTATGGCGTCACGCCTGCGCGACAGAAGCTCGTGGATTTCACCAACGTCTACGGGTCGTACCGGGACAAGCTGCTCATATCTGTCAGTGACACGAAGACGTACCGATCAGCGGCAGATTTCAAGGGGATGACGATCGCGATTCCCAAAGGAAGCGCATACGTAGATGGCTTGAAAGAAGCCGGGGCCATCCTGACCTTGGTCAGCACGCCGCCAGAAGCGATCGACGAACTGGAAGCCGGTCACGTAGCAGGCGTTGTCGATAATGGGCTCCAGATCATGTATCGCATGCGGAACAATGCGCACCCCATGCTCAGGGTCGTTGATTCGTACCACCCCATCCAGGAAGGCATGCTGGCTTTTGCTGTAAGGAAAGGCGATGCAGACCTGCTCGCAAAACTCAACGCTTCACTGAAGAAGCTGCAAGCAGATGGCACGGTCAGGGCGATTTACACGCGGTGGGGGCTCGATCTGTGACCACACCTGCGACGCGCGGAACTGAGCGGACATGGGCTCAGAACGCCATCAGGTCCCTGGCCACCACCACTGTTCCGGAAAAGAATTTCTTCACCTCGGGTACATAGCGCTGGTAATCGTCATGCTCATTGACCGTCGGTAGCAGGTGAGTCAGCACCACCGTCTTGACCCGGGCGTGCGCCGCCATCTTCCCGACCTCATCCGGCGTCAAATGCTCCTCGACGACATGCCGCATGAACGCCGCCTGTTGCTCCGGTGTCATCCCCTGCCAGGTACCGTTCTGAATCAACACCTGCTTCACGTCTTCGCTGGAACCGACCTCCGACACGAGGGTGTCGGCATTCTTGGCTAACTCAGTCACCGCGTCGCTGGGGCCGGTATCGCCAGTGAAGACAATGACGCGGTCGGGGGTCTGAAAACGATAGGCATAGGACTTGTACTTGCCGTAGTACGGGCTGCCCTCCGGGATATGGAAGTGCGTGTTCTCGACAGCAGTCACCTTGATGTTCTGATCTTGGTAGATCAACCCTGGCGCAACATCATGGCCGACGAAGACATCGGCAAGCGGTGTGCGCCTGCCTTCGGCCCAGCGGATTTCCGCATTCACCGTGAAATACTGAATGGCTCCTTTTACCAGCGCGACGGTCCCGGGCGGACCATAGACGGCGATTGGGTCGTGGCGCTGAAAATCCCACGCAACAGACATGAGTGCGCCCAACCCCGCGGTGTGATCGTCGTGGCAGTGGGTGATAAACACATGCCCGATCTGCCGGAAATTGGCCCCAGCCTGCGTCAACCGGCGCAGCACACCATCGCCGGCGTCTATGAGGTAGTACGTCCCGTTGACGACCAACAGATTCGATGACTGCGCCCGATCCTTGGCGGGAATCGGGCCGCCGCGCGTACCGAGCGTGATGAGATGTGTGCCGGTTTGCGTCTGCGTTGCCTCTCCGTTCGCCGGCTGCACAGAGAGGATGATGACGGCAACGATGCCCGCAAACAACGTCCGGTAGATCTGCATCGCCTTCTCCGTCAAACGCCATGCGGCAGCCTCGCATTGCCGGAGAAAAAGCGGAGCATCTAGCATGCCATCAGTCGGAACAGGCGATGAGACAGGCGTCAACCATTAACGCGGCACAGAGACGCGTGGTGAAACCCAAAAAATGTTTCACTCCCGCAACAAGCTTGTCGAACAAAAGACGATTGGCACCATGCGGGATCGCGCTGAAGATGTGGCGCGACAGCTCGAATGAATTGTCTCCGCCTCCGTCAGGCAGACTGGGCAAGCCAACTCCGCAATGCTTGCCACGCAAGCAACTTCTCCGCATACGGCATCGTATGCGCCAGACTGCTCGACGGAAGCCGGACGATACGAAGGCGATCGCCATGCGAGCCAAGCGCCTTCAGCCCAATCCGCTCGGCGGTCCCGCCATTGAACGCAATCACGGCCAACGCCGGCAGTGACCAGAAGAACATTTCCCGTGAGCGCATGAACTCGCGAACTTGCTCTGTCCGCTTCTGGTAAATCCTGCCGACCGCAAGCCCGAGAACCACTCTAGTCTGTTCATTCGCCATTCCGGCGTCGATCAGATCCTGCTTAAGCCTAGCAAGGACGATGGATCTGTATCGCTCGGCGGTGAATAGCTTCATACAGCGGCTTGAGCGTACAGCGTTCGCAAACCAGGAAGTCGACGTACTTTTGCGCGAACGAATTGCGCCCACCGTTGCGTCTCTTCGCTTCCTTGAGGAAGGCAGACATTGCAACCTGCGGGAAGACGTGTGAGGCCCTCAAGGCAACAACGAGACGCTCATACAACTCAGCTTCCCATTTGTCCATGAGAGCGGGTTTGGACACCAACGATGCGACCGGCGTATTTGTATTGCTTGCGCCACGTTTTCCTTCCACCGCAGCCGCGAGCACAGCCAAAACAACCACAACACCCAGCAGCACAAGAGCCAGTCTCATACCTCTCTCCACCCGTATCAGCGACGATGCCAAAGCCAAAGCTCAGGCAACTACAGCAGCTACTGACGTAATTAAGAGCACTCCCGATGTGGACAGCCGTAGCAAACAAATGCAGCAGATGCTGAAGCGTAACCAGCTATTCGGGTGCTCACAGGCCACTCGCCTAGCGGAGATAGCTGAGGACCTAATTATTTAGCTGCGCCATTTGCTGAAGCAACACATTAATTCATGAAAGTTACATACATTGCTTCATCAATGAATCAAATTGTCGTAGGCGCGAAGGAAATCGCATATCTAAGAACTGTGAAATATAGTGGGTAAAGCAAGAGCGAATGATTATGTTTTGTGCTTGCGGAGTTTATTTTATGCTCGGGCAATCATTAACGGGAGGCAGATATGCCAAATCGTTTGCATGTCCACCCATTCACGGTTTCGTTGACGGGGCTGGCATTACTATGCGGCAGCGCATCGGCGCAGGTGGTCGCGCCGACGAGCACCAACACGAGTTCGGCCGTGCCCGCCGAAGACACTTCTGCAGACCCCTCTATTGAGGACGCATCTCTCGCGGTCCTGCCTACCCATGTCAAGAGTGGTGCTGCCTCAGTCCGTGGTGGATTCGAGGTCGAGCGCTGCAGAGAAGTCAACGCAACCACAGGAAAATGCGTGGATGCGATGTGCGTCGGTTACACAGACCAAGGAGTCCGGAGCGAGCACTTTGAATGCGTGCCTTGACGTTCCATTGGTTGCAGAAGGGCCTTGAACCTTTTTTTGGGCTGCTTATAGCCGCAGGCTGTTCTGTCGGAGGTGTACCCAAGCATGGCCGGATATTCAGCTAGCGAATGCCTGAACCTGGCCGCTCGCAGACTTGAGCAACCCTGGTCGCTACTTATCGAACCAGTATTCGAACTCGGTGCGGTTCTGGTTGAAGGACTTGGAGTCGGCAACTGTTTCCGCGCGTACGATGCCCCGAATGTTGCGGAATTTGCCAGTGCCACCTGTGATATCCAACTCGGTTAGGTTCTTCAGGCGGTCGCTGCCCTGCAGCTTGTGATTGAGGACGTATCCGCGCGCAAAAATCTTGTCGCCATTCTCCATCCTGTATTCGACATAGCTGCGGCCGAGCCCGTTCAAGTCGGTCAGGTCGCTTGTGGCACGGATGATGGCCTCTTTGAGAACGATGCCCTCGATTCTCTGGTCTTTGCCGCCGTAACTGCGCACTAGCTCGTATAGTCGTAGCTTGTGCTCAGGCACGTCACCGACTTCAAGAATATGTTGCTGCGTGTACTTGTTTCCGCTCGCTGGTGCATCAAACGAGACGACATGCTTTTCCTGCGCAACAGCGATTGTCGAAGCGAAAAGCACGCTCCATAGCGCTGCAAACGTTCTCAGTTGCATGGCCTTCTCCCGGCGGGGAACTGGCTGCACTCTAGCAAGCCCGCATGGACCAACGCAAGACGACAGGTTGGAGGTGTCGGCGGAGCTGAAGTGAATCGAACGCCCGCTTCTGGCCGAGAGCGGCCCGACGCCGAGCACAATCGAGCGTTCCTCCTGGGCGCTGGTATCTGTCCCAGGATTTAAGCAAGACCAGCGACTACCTTGCGAGCTCGTTGTAGATTTCGGACTCGGAAGGCTTTGCGAGCAAACCCTCCGGCGTGGGGCCGGCCTCCTTGCGAAATGCCGGCATGACGACTTTCAAGTGGTTGGCGTAGGCGCCCTCCGATTCGTACACCTCGTACCAAAGGAACGTGATTGGCGTCTTGGTGCTGCGATGCAGCCGAAACGTGGCGCCGGGCTCCGCCTTGCGCAGATACTGGATGCGCTTCAGATATTGAGCTTGTAGCTCGTCTTCACGTCCTGCTGCAGGAAACACCTTCACCAGCACCACAACGGGTCCGTCAGCGAACGCAGCAGTGACAGGAGCGAGAGCAGAAAACGCAAGGACTGTCGAAGTCAGAGTCTTTCGTAGGCTGTGCACGGCATCTCCATTAACGAACTGAACGAAATGATGAGCACCGGGAGGATAGTCAGCATACCCGGGTCGTAGGCTCGCCACTCCCCTCAGAAGGGAGAGACGTGGTCCCTCGCTCGGCACGACGCCCTCGATGCTGGGTGGCCGCTCCTGGCCGCGGATTCAACCGGTCGATGCAACAGATTGATGGAATCGTTCCGCCGGCATATCGGCCAGCGACTGCCTCCTCAGAGGCCCCTGACAGTTCAGGACGCCGCCAGGGACATTTTCCAGTCTCGGCCAGCAGATCCATACATGCCAATTACCCTGGATGCCCTGACGCCGTAGATCGCTGACAGTCCTGAGTATGGTCAGCCAGCATCGGCCGGTGCCAATAGGCGACGCGTAGTACTTACCACCAATCGACATGTATTGACACCGCGAGCGTTCAAGCGTCGTCAGCCACGCTTGTCCAGCCATGGCCGCAACTCCCGCCACGCATGCAGCTTTTCCGAATATGGCACGGTATGTGCCGGACTGCTGGAAGGAAGCCTGAGAACGTGATGATGATCCCCGTGCTGACCGAGCGCCTTCAATCCAATGCGCTCCGCCGTGCCGCCATTGAACGCAATCACAGCCAGCTTCGGCAGCGATTCGATCAAACCCACCAGATCATTGCCGGCATGGCCGCGAATCTTGCTGTCCGAACTACCTTCGCGCTTCGCTTCCGCCACCACGTCCCATAGACCCACGTGATGAGCCAGCAGCGTTTGCAGACGCACTGCGTAGTCCACGTGCACCAAGTCTTCGCCCAGGATATCGCCAACCAACCGCCAAAAGTGATTGTGCTTGTAGGCGTAGTACTGCGCTTGCGCAAGCGATGCTTCGCCGGGCAGGCTGCCCAGGATCAACACGCGCGTATGCGTGTCGACCACAGGAGGAAAGCATCGCTTGAGCGTCACTGCAGTGGACGAATCGCTGATCAAGCCAGCAGGCGGTTCACACGCTGCACATAGGCCGCCGGGTCCGTCAGCGAGCCGCCTTCGGCCAGCAGCGCTTGATCGAACAGCACGTGCAGGCGATCTTCAAACGCGGCGCGATCGGCTTCGTTGCCCGTGACAGTTTCCAGCAGCGCAAGCTTGCGCACGAGCGGATGCGTCGGGTTCAGCTCCAGCACCGGCTTGCTCTCAGGCGCTTGCTGGCCGGCTTGCTTGAGCAGACGCGCCAGCGTGCCGCTGATGTCGCCATCGTCTGCCACCAGGCACGACGGCGAATCGGTCAGGCGGTGCGTGATACGCACGTCCTTTGCCTTGTCGGCCAGCACCGCCTTGGCGCGCTCGACCAGCGCCTTGAACTCGCCTTCCACCTTGGCGTGCTCGGCCTTCTCGGCTTCGTCTTCCATGGCACCCAGGTCGAGATCGCCGCGCGCCACCGACACCAGTTCCTTCTCTTCGAAGTCGTGCAGGAACGAGAGCATCCACTCGTCCACGCGGTCGGTCAGCAGCAGCACTTCCACGCCCTTCTTGCGGAAGATTTCCAGGTGCGGGCTCGACTTGGCGGCCTGCCAGTTGTCGGCGGTCACGTAGTAGATCTTGCCCTGGCCTTCCTTCATGCGGCCGATGTAGTCCGTCAGCGAGACGGTCTGCGCACTGTCTTCGTTGTGCGTGGAGGCAAAGCGCAGCAGCTTGGCAATGCGGTCCTTGTTGGCGTGGTCTTCGCCAATGCCCTCCTTCAGCACCTGGCCGAAGTGCTGCCAGAACGTGGCGTACTTCCCCTTTTCAGCCGCGTCATCCGACTCGGCCATCGATTCGAGCATGCCCAGCACGCGCTTGGTCGAGCCCTCGCGGATGGCCTTCACGTCGCGGCTTTCCTGCAGGATTTCGCGCGACACGTTCAGCGGCAGGTCCGCCGAATCAATCACGCCCTTCACGAAGCGCAGGTAGCCCGGCAGCAGTTGCTCGGCGTCGTCCATGATGAAGACGCGCTTGACGTACAGCTTCAGGCCGCTGCGGCGTTCACGGTCCCACAGGTCGAACGGCGCGTTGGTGGGCAAGTACAGCAGTTGCGTATATTCGCTGCGGCCTTCCACGCGGTTATGCGTCCAGGCGAGCGGCTTGCCGTTTTCGTGCGCGATGTGCTGGTAGAAAGCGATGTACTGCTCGTCCGTCACGTCGGCGCGCGGGCGGGCCCACAAGGCGCTGCCCTGGTTGATGGTTTCCCATTCGTCCTGGGCGACCATTTCCTTCTTCTCTTCGTCCCACGCTTCCTTGCGCATCTGGATCGGCAGGGAGATATGGTCCGAATACTTCTGCACGACCGACTTCACGCGCCAGGCATTGAGGAAATCGTCCTCGCCCTCGCGCAGGTGCAGCGTGATGGTGGTGCCGCGCTCGGCGCGCTCGATGGTGTCGACCGTGAATTCGCCGTCGCCGGTGCTTTCCCAGCGCACGCCTTCATTGGCGGCCACGCCGGCGCGGCGCGATTCCACCGTCACGCGGTCGGCCACGATGAAGGCCGAGTAGAAGCCCACGCCAAACTGGCCGATGAGGGCGGCGTCTTTCTGCTGATCGCCCGAGAGCTGGCTGAAGAACTCGCGCGTGCCCGAGCGGGCGATGGTACCGAGGTTGCGGATGGCCTCGTCGCGGCTCATGCCGATGCCGTTGTCGGCAATGGTGATGGTGCGTGCGGCGGCATCAAAGCCGATGCGGATGCCCAGCTCGCCGCCGCCTTCGAGCAACGACGGGTCGGCGATGCCCTCGAAGCGCAGCTTGTCCACCGCATCCGACGCATTGGAAACCAGTTCCCGCAGGAAGATTTCCTTGTTGCTGTACAGCGAGTGGATCATCAGATGCAGAAGCTGTTTCACTTCTGCCTGGAAAGCCATCTTCTCGTGCGGTGCGCTCATGGTGTGCGTAAAAAGTCAGAAAAGTGGAAAGAGAAGCGGGCTACACCTTACGCGTGCGCCCGCATGAATTTGTGAAGCTAGATAAGGCGGATGGCCCGGTTTTCAAGCCCCGCGATCGAGCTGCTCGGCCAGGAAGCGGAGCATGTCCGGATCGGCGCTGGTGGCAATGTTGAAGCGCATCCACGTGGAGGGCATCTGCGACGGCGAGAACAGGCTCCCCGGCGCAAACACGTAGCCCTGCTCGTGGCCGGCACGGGCGATGGCGTTGGTGTCCTGCCCGGTATCGGCCCAGAGGAACATGCCCGCGCCCTGCTGGGCAAACAGCTTCAAGCCCATGCGCTCCAGATTGCGCTGCACGCCGTCACGGGCGCGATCCAAGCGGCTGCGCACGCGATCGACGTGCTTGCGGTACTGGCCTTCGGTGAGGATCTTGTACAGCACCCGCTCGTTGATCTCGGGCGTGGTCAGCCCCGCCAGCAGCTTGCTGTCGGTCAAATTCTTGGCCAACTCCGGATGGCACGCGATGAAGCCCACACGCAAGTTGATCGCCAGCGTCTTGGAGAAACTGCTCAGGTAGATCACGCGGCGCAACTGGTCGAGGCTTGCCAGGCGCGTGCCTTGGTGCCCGGGTGGGGCAAGGTCCCCGTAGATATCGTCTTCGACGATCAGGAAGCCGTATTGCTCGGCCAGCCGTAACAGCTGGAACGCCTTCGCGGCGGAGAGCGACGTGCCCGTCGGATTGTGCAGGATCGAGTTGATGATCAGCAGCTTGGGCCGACGCACCTGCACCAGCCCCTCCAACGCGACGAGGTCCGGCCCCTCGGTGGTGTAAGGCACGCCGATCACCTGTGCGCCCTGTGCGGCGAAGCGGCCAAACATCAGGAACCACGCCGGGTCAGCCACCAGCACCGTATCGCCGGGCTGCACGTACTGGCGTGCAATCAGGTCGAGCGATGAAGTGATGCCCGAGGTCATGACGATCTGGTCGGGCCGCGCGCCGATCTCCAGTTCCGCAAGGCGGGTCTGCAATTGCTGGCGCAGCGGCAAAAAGCCTTGCGGCAAGCCGGGCGCCAGAAACTGGCTGCCGTTTTGGCGGCCCAGTGTGCGCAGTGCGTTGGCAATCAACTCGCCATCCAGCCAGCCGTTGGGCAAGAAGCCCGTTCCTGGCGACTTGCGCGGCTCGGCCGACAGAAACATGTTCCGCAGCAGCCAGGTCACATCGACCTTGCGCCCAACCGCCAGCGGTGCAACAGGCTCCTCGGGCAGCGGCGTGTGGCGCTCCTTCACATAGAAGCCCGAGCCCCGGCGCGATTCCAGATAGCCCTGCGCCACCAGCCGCTCATAGGCCTCGACCACCGTGAAGCGCGAAATGCTCTTCTCCTGTGCCAGTTGCCGGATCGAGGGCATGCGCATGCCGGCGCGGAAGACGCGCTCGTCGATGCGCATGCGCGCCCACTCCGTCAGCTGGTCCACGAGCGTCATCTGCGCCGACGGAATCGGGTCGGGCAATTGCTCCGCGGCCGGCCGGGCGGCAGCGCGCCGGGCATCCAGACTGACGATTTGGGAGGAAGCGGTCATGACGGGGGGAGCAAAAGAAGGCGCCGAAAACTGTACAGAAAGCGCCACGACAAAGTGTACAGGTACTGTACAGACACACTTCGGTAGGATCAAGGTCAGAAATCTGCAACCCGTCAATCGGAGACCTCACCATGCCCACGCTCAAGCGCTTTGACGAAGACGCCTACCGCACCACCTGCGACGCCACCGTCATCGCCGTGCACCCGGAGGGCATCGAGCTGGACGCCACGGTGTTCTACGCCCGCAGTGGCGGCCAGGCGGGGGACACCGGCACGCTGGTCCTGGGTGACGGGCAAGCCGTGGCGATTGCCGACACCGTCTATAGCCCGGATCGCCAGACCGTGCTGCACGTGCCGGCCGAGGACGCGGACCTATCCCGGCTCGCGCCCGGCACGCCGGTGACCGCCGCCATCGACTGGGAGCGCCGCCACCGGCTGATGCGGCTGCATACGTGCCTGCACCTGCTGGGCTCGCTGATTCCTGTGCCGGTCACGGGCTGCGGCATCTCGCCGGATTCCGGGCGCGTCGATTTCGATCTGCCCGAATCGACCCTGGACCGCGACACGCTCACCACACAGCTCAACGAACTCATCAGCCGCAACACGCCGGTGCGCATCGACCTGATCACGCCGGAAGAACTGGCCGCGCAGCCTGAACTCGTGCGCACCGTCGGCGCGGCGCCACCGGCGGGCGCGTCGGCCATCCGCATCATCCATATCGACGGCATCGACCGCCAGCCCTGCGGCGGCACCCACGTGCGCGCCACCGGCGAGATTGGGCGCGTGGTCGTCACCAAGATCGAAAAGAAGAGCCGCCAGAACCGCCGCGTTGCTGTGGCATTTGCGGACTGAATGGACGCCCGCCATGAGCAAGTCAGCCACCCTGCCCCTGCACCACACACCGGACCACGCTGAACGCCGCGGCCTGCTGCTCGGCTTCGTCGGCGTGGCCATCTTCAGCCAGACACTGCCATTCACGCGCATGGCCGTGGCCGAGTTGGATCCCACGTTCGTCGCACTGGCGCGGGCTGTACTGGCGAGTGTGCTGGCGCTGGGTCTGCTGGCAGCCACGGGCGCGTTCTCTGCCGCCAAGCGGCCACGTGGCGGCCAATGGTGGCAACTCGCTGTCACGGCGATGGGCGTGGTGGTGGGGTTTCCGCTGTTTTCATCGCTGGCGATGCGCGATGTGCCGGCCGCGCACGGCGCCATCATCACCGGCCTCCTGCCGTTGACGACAGCCATCTTTGCTGCGTGGTTCGGGCGTGAGCGGCCTTCGAACGGGTTCTGGCTGTGCGCGGTGGCGGGCAGCGTGCTCGTCGTCTCGTTTGCGCTGCTGCAAGGTGCGGGCGCACTCCATCGCGCCGATTGGCTGCTGTTCGCCGCCATGGTGACCGGCGCCCTGGGGTATGCGACCGGCGGCCGGCTCGCACGCGAACTGGGCGGCACGCAGACAATTGCCTGGGCGCTGGTCATCTCGCTGCCCGTGCTGCTGCCGATGGTGGGCGCGCTGGCGTGGTTGCCGTCCACGCACCAGGCCGAAGCGCTGGCGCATGCATCGGCCCGCGCCTGGGTTGGGCTGGGCTATGTGTCGGCCTTCTCGATGTTCATCGGCTTCCTGTTCTGGTATTCGGGCCTGGCCGCGGGCGGTGTTGCGCGGGTCGGCCAGATACAATTGCTGCAACCTTTCATGACGTTGATCGGCGGCTGGCTGCTGCTGGGCGAATCGCTCGATGCGCCCACCGTGCTGTTTGCGCTGGCAGTGATTGCCGTGGTCGGCATCGGCCGGCGGACATCGGTACGCCGATAGCGTCGTGTTCCATATTTGTTCACCCAACACAAGGAGTCTTCATGTCCGCCTCGCACGACGCCCAGGCCAAGCTCAAGCAACTCGGCATCGAACTGCCCGCCGCCGGCGCCCCGGCTGCCGCCTACGTCATGGCCGCGCAGACCGGCAACCAGGTCTTCCTGTCCGGCCACATCGCCAAGAAAGACGGCAAGCCCTGGGTCGGCAAGCTGGGCGCCGACATGACCACCGAAGAAGGCAAGGCCGCCGCGCGTGCCATCGCCATCGACCTGCTGGCCACGCTGAACACGCACCTGGGCGGTGATCTGGGCCGCGTCAAGCGCATCGTCAAGGTGATGAGCCTCGTCAACTCCACGCAGGAGTTCACCGAGCAACACCTGGTGACCAACGGCGCCTCGGAGCTGCTGGCTGAAGTGTTTGGCGACGCAGGCAAGCACGCCCGCAGCGCCTTCGGCGTCGCGCAGATCCCGTTCGGCGCGTGCGTCGAAATCGAGCTGATCGCCGAAGTCGCTTAAGCGTCGCATCGGTCGGGCCTCACGCCTTTTGAAGCCGAGACCCGGCCTGCTATCCTCGCTGTTTTTCCCACCTGTGGTGCCCGCTCACGAGGTGGGTACCGCGCAACACTAGGACCACACCATGGACCACACCGCCTGCACCTTCTCCCACCGTGCTCAAAAACTGACCAGCTCGGCGATCCGGGAAATCCTCAAGATCACCGAACGTCCCGAGGTGATTTCGTTTGCCGGTGGCTTGCCCGCCCCGGTCACCTTCCCGGTCGAGGCGATTCAGGCGGCGTGCGCCCGCATGTTTGCAGACAATCCGCAGGCCGCCTTGCAATACGGCCCGACCGAAGGGCTGTCCGGCCTGCGTGAATGGATCGCCCAGCGCCATGGCACCACGGCCTCGCGCGTGCTGATCACGACGGGCTCGCAGCAGGGGCTGGATCTGCTGGGCAAGATCTTCATCGACCCGCAAAGCAAAGTGCTGGTGGAAACGCCCAGCTACCTGGGTGCGTTGCAATCGTTCTCGCTGTTCGAGCCGGCATACGCGTCGGTGCCCAGCGACGATCAGGGCCTGCTGCCCGAGGCGCTCACGCCCGAACTGACGGCCGGTGCGCGCTTCTTCTACACCATCCCGAACTTCCAAAACCCGACCGGCCGCCGCCTGCCGCTGGAGCGCCGCCAAGCCCTGGTGGCCCGCGCGAAGGAACTCGGCGTGCTGCTGGTGGAAGACGACCCGTATGGTGAACTGAGCTACACCGGCGACCAACTGCCCTCGCTGCGCTCGCTCAATCCGGACGGCGTGGTCTACATGGGCTCGTTCTCGAAGATCCTGGCGCCGGGCATGCGCCTGGGCTACATCATTGCGCCCGAGCACATCCACTTCAAACTCGTGCAGGCCAAACAGGCTGCCGACCTGCACACGCCCAGCTTCACGCAGCGCGTGGCGTATGAGGTACTGAAGACGGGCCTGCTCGACACGCACATCCCGACCATCCGAGACCTGTACGGCAAGCAGTGCGAGGCGATGCTCGATTCGCTCAAACGCCACATGCCGGCCGGCGTGCACTGGAACCGCCCGGAAGGCGGCATGTTCATCTGGGTGGAAGTGCCGGAAGGCATCGACACGATGGCGCTGCTGGAAAAAGCCGTCGCGCGCAACGTGGCCTTCGTGCCGGGCGCGCCGTTCTACGCCAATGCGCCGCGCCGCAATACCCTGCGCCTGGCCTTTGTGACCGTGCCGCCGGAGCGCATCGAACAAGGCGTGGCCGTGCTGGGCGAACTGCTGGGCGCGGAAATTGCGGCGCTCACGCCCAAGGCTGCCTAACTCAAGTCGTTCATCACTCAATCCATCAAGAAAGGAGCCGTCGTCGATGTTGCGGATCTGGGGAAGACTCTCTTCGGTCAACGTGCAGAAAGTGGTCTGGTGCGCGCGCGAGCTATCACTGGACCATGAGCGCATCGACGTCGGCGGCGCCTTCGGGGGCGTCGACACGCCGGAATTCAAGGCGATGAACCCGAACGGCATGATCCCCGTCATCGAAGACGGCTTGAATGATTCGGGGGATACACGCTTCGTGCTGTGGGAGTCCAACGCCATCGTGCGGTATCTCTCTGCGCGTTACGGCCCGGGCAACCTCTACCCGCTCGAACTGCACGAACGTGCCGATGCCGACCGCTGGATGGACTGGCAGACCACGTCGTACAGCCCGTCGATGGTCGATGCGTTCCTGCAGCTCGTGCGCACGCCCGAAGACCAGCGCGACGCCGAACGCATCGCGCGCTCGCGCCAGGCTGCCGAGCGCAGCACCGCCGTGCTCGAAGCCGTGCTGGCCAAGCAGCCCTACGTGGCCGGCCAGCGCTTCACCATGGCCGACATCGTCTGCGGCTGCGCCACGCACCGCTGGCTGGGCTTGCCCATGGACCGCCCGTCCCGCCCGAACCTTGAGCGCTGGATGGCCGAATTGCGCGACCGGCGCGCAGCGCAGGAAGTGTTGGCGCTGCCGGTTGTGTAAGCGCCAGACAAAACAACTGCGGTAGCATCCTCAACCGCGCACGGGACCTCCATCCCGGCGCGGTTTTTTGTTTTCACCGAGGGAAACCCGGATGCCATTGAACCGACCTTCCACCACCGTCGCCACGATCCTGTGGGGCGCGCTGTACCTGGTTGCCGCCATCGTGTCGCACCGGCTGAACGGGCCGGTCGACATGACGGGCTATCTCTGGCTGCCGGCGGGCGTGACCATGGCGGCATTCATGCTGCGGCCATACCGCGAATGGCCGGGGCTGGGCGCGGCGTTTGCCGTGGCGCAACTGGCGCTGGCGGCCATCGAACACACCAACCCGGCCCACGCGATGCTGTTCGTGCTCGACGAGGCAGGCAGCGCGGCGCTGGGCGTGGCGCTCGTGCGGCTGGCACGCGTGCCGCTCGAAGGGTTGTACTTCGTGCGCGCGATGCTGGCGGCTGGCGCGTTCAGCGCGGTGTTGGCAGCGCTGTTCGGCGCGGCGTGGTTTGCGTGGTCGCAGGGCGGTGCGTTCGGGCATGTGCTGCGCATCTGGGCCGCATCGGACTTTCTGGGCGTGCTGATCGTCACGCCTGTGCTGGCCGCGTGGTCGCGCTTTCGCGCATTCCGCTCGGGCGGCACTGACCGCACCGATTTCCTGCTCGGTCTGGCCGCCTTCATTGCGCTGGCGCTGGCGTCGTACCTGATCTTCGATGGCAACAGCGTGGCCAAATTCGGCGGCGGCATCGGCTTTGCGATGACGTATGTGCCGCTGTTCTTCGCCGTGGTGGTGGCCCTGCTGTGGGGCGGGCGCGGCGGCTCGGTGGCGGTGCTGCTGCTGACGCTGGTGGCACTCACGCAAACCGCAGAGGGCGATGGCCCCTTCGCCGCGCTGGATCAGCACTACGGCCAATCGCTGCTGGAAGCGCAGCTGTACATCGGCATCGCGGCGCTGCTGGTGCTGCTGGTGAGCGCGCTCAAGACCACGCGCGAGCAACTGCACGAGCAAAGCGCGCAGTGGCAGAACCGCGTGGAACTCGCGCTGGCGGCATCGAACCAGCTGGTCTACACCATCGACCCGGCCAGCGGCCGCATCGAGTGGGGCGGCGACGTGGTCCTCGCCTTCGGGCACGAGGCGGCGAGCATGGCGTCAATTTCGACCGTGCTGCAGCTCGTGCATCCGGACGACCGCGATGCGCTGCGCGCGCGCTGGCTGGGCGCTGCGCCGCTCGACGATGACGCCATCGCGCCCGCACGGCGTCAGCGGCTGCGCATCACCGCGCGCGACGGCACGCTGCACACAGTGGTGGATACGGGCGGCCCGCTGGCGGACGCCCTCGGCAACACGGCGCTGGTTGCCGGCACCTGGTCGGTCGAGTCCGCACGGTGACCACCGGGCAAGGCAGCACTGCGGTGCTGCTGATCCACGGGCTGGGCGGCACCGCCTACGACCTGGGCGTGCTGCAGAAAGCGCTGCGCAACGCCGGTGCCATCACGCACGTCCCGACCCTGCCCGGCCACGGCACACGCCCGGATGACCTGGTCGGCATGACGGCAGAGGCTTGGCTTGAAACGCTGGCGCAGGCGTATCGGCAGCTCGTCGCCGAGCACGCCACGGTGCATATCGCGGGCATGTGCATGGGCGCGCTGCTGGCACTGGTGCTGGCGCATCGCGTCCGGCACGGCATCGACCACGCGCAAGGCCGGCTGGCGCTGCTGGCCACGCCCATCCATATCGATGGGTGGTCGACCCCGTGGTATCGGGATCTGCGGCACGCGGTGTACCGCATTCCGGGCATGGCTGCGCGCATGCGTGTGGAAGAGGACGAGCCGTTCGGCATCAAGAACCCGCTGTTGCGGCGGATCATCAAGGCCAAGCTCGCGCGCGGCGACAGCTTCCACTATCCGTGGGTGCCGCTCGCGTGCATTCGTCAGGTGGATCGGCTGCGGCGCTGGGCAAAAGCGGCCATGCCCGAGACGCGTTGCGAAACACTGGTGATCCACGCCCGCGACGATGAACAGACCAGCCTGCGCTCCGCCGAGACATTGCAGGCCACCCTGCCCCGCGCCCGCACCGTGGTACTGGAAAACAGCTACCACATGATCTGCGTGGACAACGACCGAGAGCAGGTCGCCGCCGAGGTACTGGGCTTCTTCGGGTTCGATCCGGCAACGGCCAAGCGCAAGCGCGCTGCCACCACCGGATGATCGGGCGGCCGGCCCTGCATACGCATGGCCTGCAATGCCGCCTCAGAATACGCGGCCGAGCTGCAGATAGAAGTTCCACACACCCTGCGGCGCCGCTGCAAAACCGAAGTACAGCGGCCCGATCGGGCTATTGCCGCCGACGAACACGCTGCCGCTCTTCAGGTAACCGCCGCTGCCGAAGTTGTTGCGCAACTGCCAGACGTTGCCCGCCTCCGCGCTCAGGCCAACAACCGGCGCACGCAGGCCGAGCAGATCGTCGATGCGCAGGTCATAGAGATACGTCAGGCGCCCATACAACAGGTACTGGCCGTTGAACTGATCCTGCGCATAGGCCGACAGATGCTGGAAGCCGCCGAGGAAGAAGCCCTCGTTGGCGCCGCTGCCGCTGTTGCCGCCGTTCTCCCGCGTCGGGCTGTTGGCACCAAACTGCCCCGCACCCTCCAGGGCGACGTTGAACGTATGCCGCCCATAGCTCGTCGCCCACAACCCCTTGGCCTGCGCGGTGTTGTACTTTTTCTCCTGCGAGCCGAAACCGGCTTCCACGCTGCTGAACAGGTAATAGCCGCTGCGCGGGAACAGCGGATCGTCGAGCTGGTCCAGCGTCAGCTGCGCGCGGAAGGCAGGCTGACTGACGCGCAGATCGGGCAGGCTGGTCACGTTCACCGGGTTACCGGATGCGTCGGTCTCCAGCACCAGATAGTTGAACGTCGCCTTCTTGGTCACGTAGTTCGCGCCCAGACGCAGCTCGCCCTTGCGGCCCAGTGGGATGCCCAGGTCAACCCCGCTGCGCGCGGTCTCAATGGTCAGGTTGTTGAACGGCTTGGAATCCCGGGTGGGCGCCTGATCATCGGTATAGAAATCCGAGCGCCGCCGCGAATACTCCGCATATGGCGCAACGTAAAAGCCCTGCGCCTGCCACAGCGGCTGCCGCAGTTCGGTGTGCAGGCTCGCCCGGTTGCTGCCCAGCACGATGTCATTGCGCCACTCCAGCCCATTCTGGGTGAGCCACGGATACCGATGGCCAAGGTTGACGTTGAACGCGCCGCGCCCATCGAAGTTGGTCGACATGCCCATCCCGAACAGGAAGAACTGGTTGCCCCAGGACTTCTCGTGCGCGTCGATCTTGAGCACATGCACGCCGTTCTCATCCACCAGCCGCTGCGTCACGCTCTCGAAGTCGCCCGTGGTGGACAACGCCGAAAGGTCGCGGTTGAGCGCCTCGGCGTTGTAGGTGTCGCCCTCGTGCACGTTGAGCATCTGGCGCACACGCGCAACGGGCACCCGGCCGCTGGTGGTCACGTCGATGACGTCGATGCGCGCGCCTTCGGCCAGCACGCCGTGCGGCGTGTGCGCAGCGCGATAGGTCGCATAGGCCTGCGGCGACAGCGACAGCGCCGCCAGCTTGGCCATGGCGCCCTCCGCCGCCTTCTCGCCCTGCAGGACGCCCTGCGGGCCCTTGGCGAAATCGGTAAATGAAAGCTCGGAGAGCTGCGGCTCGATCAGCACGTCCTGCCCCCGCAACAGTGCCTTCTGCGCGCGCACGTTCTGGCCCACCAGGATGGTGATCATCTGCTGCGTCACCGCCGCCGGCGAAGCGAGGTCAGCCGGCCGCTGCAGATCCGTCCCGATGTTGACTGCAACGATGACGTCGGCCCCCATGTCGCGCGCGAGCTGCACGGGCAGGTTGCTCACCAGGCCGCCGTCCACCAGCGTGCGCCCTTCCACCTCGATGGGCGCGAACAGGCCCGGCACCGCCATGCTGGCGCGCATCGCCATCGGCAGCGAGCCATGGTCGAGGACGACCGCATCGCCCGTCGCAAGGTCGGTCGCCATGGCCTTGAAGGGGATGGGCAGGCTTGCAAAGCTGATGTTGTCGGGCCACTGCGCCGTCCAGTTCTTGAGCAGCGCCAGCAGGCGGTTGCCCTGCACCAGGCCCGCGGGCAGCCGCAGGTTGCCGTCGGCATAACCGGCGGACAGGCCGATCGGATACTGAAAGTCATCCTCGCGCAGCGATTGCGGCAGCTTGGCGCGCTCGTTGCGGTCAAACGCGATGTCGCTCAGGTTCACCTGCGAGAGCCGCGCCTCCAACTCATCGGCACGCAGGCCGCTGGCGTACAGCCCGCCCACCACGGCGCCCATGCTGGTGCCGGCAATCACGTCCACAGGCACGCGCATGCGCTCCAGCATCCGGAGCACACCGATGTGCGCATAGCCCCGCGCCCCACCGCCCGAGAGCACGAGGCCGATGCGCGGGCGCGTCGATTCCGGACGCTGCGGCTGTGTCGACACGGCCGCAGTCTGGCCGTACGCGATGAACGGTAGCGTGGCCAGCGCCACGAACAGCGCAAGCACGGCGGCAGGCAGCCGGGGGCCGTGGCGGCGAAGCGAGAAAGCCGTCAGGAAAGCCATGGAATGAAAACGAAATGGAGTGTAGGGGCGGCGTTGCAGGCGCAATCATTCCACAACCCGGATTTACCCGGTGCAATTGCCCCACGCCCCGCCATATGGCGCCCAAGCGGGGCACGCGGGCCGATGAATACTTTTCAGGGCGAAAGTGACAGAATATTGCCCGGACATCGACACGCTTGTTCCTACAATCCGCGTTTGCCCCGTCGCGCGGGCAACAGAAGACGTTCGGTATCGCCAAGAACTGAAACGCCCAGAAACAGGAGGAGATCAAGATGTGGAATCAAGTCTATGACCCGCTCGGCAACGCCCTGTGGTCGACCCTCGCGGCCGGGATACCGGTGGCGGTGCTGCTGTGCTCGCTGGCCTTCTTTCATATGCAGGCCCACCTGGCTGCGGGTCTGGCACTGATTGTCGGGATCGGCATTGCCTCGTTCGTGTTTGGCATGCCGGCCGCCATGGCAGGCAAGGCAGCGGGCCTTGGCATCGTCTCCGGCCTGTTCCCGATCGGCTGGATCGTTCTCAACATCATCTTCCTGCACCGGCTCACCACCTTGAACGGCTCGTTCAAGGTCTTGCAGAGCTCCATCTCGGGCATCACTGAAGACCGCCGCCTGCAGCTGCTGCTGGTGGCGTTCAGCTTTGGCGCGTTCTTCGAAGGCGCAGCGGGCTTCGGCACGCCGGTGGCCGTGACGGGCGCCATCCTGATCGGCCTGGGCTTCTCGCCGCTGGCGGCCTCGGGCCTGGCGCTGATCGCCAACACCGCGCCGGTGGCCTACGGTGCGCTGGGTGCGCCGCTCATCGGGCTGGCTTCGGTGACGGGGCTGGACTTGCTGCAGCTCTCGGCCATGGTCGGTCGCCAGTTGCCGTTCTTCTCGGTGCTCGTGCCGTTCTGGCTGATCTGGGCGTTTGCCGGCTTCCGCGGCATGCTGCAGATCTGGCCGGCGATCCTGGTGGCCGGCGTGTCGTTCGCCATTCCGCAGTTCCTGGTGTCGAACTTCCACGGCCCGTGGCTGGTGGACGTGATTGCCGCGCTGGTGTCGATGGGCACGCTCACGCTGTTCCTGAAGGTGTGGAAGCCCAAGACCATCTGGACGTCGACCGCCCTGCGCAACCGTGAAGACAACTCCCGCGTCGACCCCGAAGCCGCCGCCGAAGCGCGCGATGCCACCACCGCCACCGACGGCAAGATCAGCCGCATGCAGGCCTGGCTGCCGTGGGTGATCCTGACCATCTTCGTGTTCATCTGGGGTGTGCCGCAGTTCAAGGCCATGGTTGATGGCATCTGGCAGTTCAAGTTCCCGATCCCGGGCCTGGACAAAATGGTCGTCAAGGGCCCGCCGGTGGTCGCCAAGGAAACGAAGGAAGGCGCCGTATTCCTCTTCAACGTGCTGTCGATGGCGGGCACGGGCATCCTGGTGTCGGCCATCGTGGGCGGCCTGCTGATGGGCTACTCGGTGCCGCGCATGGTGAAGGAGTACTGGAACACCATCAAGCTCACGCGCTATTCGCTGCTGACCATCTGCGCGATGTTCGGCATCGGCTACCTGACCCGCTACTCGGGGCTCGATGCCACGCTGGGCCTCGCGTTCGCCCACACCGGCGTGCTGTACCCGCTGTTCGGCACGATGCTGGGCTGGCTGGGCGTGGCGCTCACCGGGTCGGACACGGCATCGAACGTGCTGTTCGGCGGCCTGCAGAAGACCACGGCCGAGCAGCTCGGCCTGTCGCCGATCCTCATGTCGGCGGCCAACAGCGCGGGCGGCGTGATGGGCAAGATGATCGACGCGCAGTCCATCGTGGTGGCCTCCACCGCCACCAAGTGGTACGGCCACGAGGGCGACATCCTGCGCTACGTGTTCTTCCACTCGATCGCGCTGGCCTTCCTGGTGGGGTTGATGATTACCCTGCAGGCCTACGTGGAGCCGTTCACGCGCATGGTCGTGCATTGAGATCGCCGCACTGTCTGCACAAGGAGCCGCTCAACCGAGCGGCTTTTTTCATGCCGCCCTGCCGCAACCGGCCCCCAACGGACTTCGCACACGCCGAGCTCTGCACTCCGAGCACTGAGCAAAATCACTCGCACGCCGAGCACTGAGACCCGATCGCCGAGCAAAATCACTCACGCGCTGAGCTCTGAAACCCGAACACCGAGCAAAAACACTCGCGCGCCGAGCTCTGAGACCCGAACGCCGATCAAAAACACTCACGCGCCGAGCCCTGAGACCCGAGCGCCGAGCAAAATCACTCGCGCGCCGAGCTCTGAAACCCGAGCGCCGAGCAAAATCACTCACGCGCCGAGCTCTGAGACCCGAACGCCGAGCAAAAACACTCGCGTACGCCGAGCTCTGAGCTCCGATCACGGACAAAAAACACGCACGCGCCGGACGCCGTGCTCGAAACGCCGAGCAAAAACACCCAAACGCCGGGTTCTGAGCCCCGCACGTCGAGCAAAATCACCCACGCACCGGGCTCTGAGCTCCGCACGTCGAGCAAAATCACCCACGCGCCGAGCTCTGAGCTCCAAGCGTCGAGCAAAAACAGCCGCGTGCCGAGCTCTTCGCTCCGAATGCCCAGGCTCAGGCAAGGGTTCTTTCCCGCGCGTATCATGGGCCGCTCTCTTACGCGCACGCCCCGCCCTGGGGCGTCGGTCTCCTTCCCCCCGATCCGACATGCTGCTGCGCCGCCTGGAAAAGCTCATTGATCCGTTCCGCCCCCTGCCCGACAACCAGCCGCCGGGCGACGTGTGGCGTTTCTATGCCCACTTCCTGCGCGAGGTCCGTGGCGTCTTCGCGTTTCTGCTGCTCGTGGGGCTGCTGGGCGCGCTAATCGAGGTGGCGCTGTTCGACTTCCTCGGCCGCATCGTCGACATGATCCAGGCGACACCCGGGGATGTGTTCTTTGCACGCCACCGCAACGAACTGCTGTGGATGGCTTTTGTCGCGTTGATCGCGCGGCCGGTGATCTTCGGCCTGCACGATGTGCTGGTGCACCAGGTCATCAACCCGAACCTGTCGAACCTGATCCGCTGGCAGAACCACCGCTACGTGCTCAAGCAAAGCCTGACGTTCTTCCAGAACGACTTTGCCGGCCGCATTGCCCAGCGCATCATGCAGACCGGTTTTTCACTGCGCGACTCCGCCGTGCAGTCGGTGGATGCGCTCTGGCACGTGGTGATCTATTCGATCAGCGCGCTGGTGCTGTTCGCCAAGGCCGACTGGTGGCTGATGGTGCCGCTGCTGGCGTGGATCGGCTGCTACATCGCCGCGCTGAGCTATTTCGTGCCGCGCGTAAAGGCGCGTTCAGTCATCGCCACGGAGTCGCGCTCCAAGCTGATGGGCCGCATTGTTGATGGCTATACCAACATCACCACGCTCAAGCTGTTCGCGCACACGCAGCATGAAGAGGCGTATGCGCGCGATGCGATGGCCGAGCAGACCGACAAGACGCGCCTCTCGGGCCGCATGATCAGCGGCATGGATTTCACCATCACCGCCATGAACGGGCTGCTGATTGCGGGCACGACGGCCCTGGCGCTGTGGCTATGGAGCCAGGGCCGCGTGAGCGCCGGCACCATCGCGCTGACCACGGGGCTGGTGATCCGCATCAACAACATGTCGGGCTGGATCATGTGGGTGGTCAACGGCATCTTCGAGAACGTCGGCCAGGTGCAGGACGGCATGCAGACCATCGCCCTGCCGCGCACCGTAACGGACCGCCCCGACGCCAAGCCGCTGCACGTTACGCGGGGTGAGGTGCGCTTCGAGCACGTGGGCTTTCACTACGGCAAGGGCGGCGGCGTGATCGAAGGGCTGGACCTCGTGGTGCAGCCGGGTGAACGCATTGGTCTGGTGGGCCCGTCAGGCGCGGGCAAGTCGACGCTGGTCAATCTGCTGCTGCGCCTGTACGACGTGGAGCGCGGCCGCATTCTGGTGGATGGCCAGGACATCGCGGCGGTGACGCAGGAAAGCCTGCGCGAGCAGATCGGCATGGTCACGCAGGACACGTCGCTCTTGCACCGCTCGATTCGGGAGAACCTGCGCTACGGCAAACCGGAGAGCACCGAGGCGGAACTCATGGAAGCCGTGCGCCGCGCGCGTGCCAGCGAGTTCATCCCGCACTTGTCTGACGCGCAAGGCCGGCGCGGCTTCGATGCGCTGGTGGGCGAGCGCGGCGTGAAGCTCTCGGGCGGGCAGCGCCAGCGCATTGCCATCGCGCGCGTGCTGCTCAAGGATGCGCCGATCCTGATCCTGGACGAGGCGACGTCTGCACTGGACTCCGAAGTCGAAGCCGCCATCCAGGAGAGCCTGGAAACGCTGATGCAGGGCAAGACGGTGATTGCGATTGCGCACCGGCTCTCGACCATCGCGCGCATGGACCGGCTGGTGGTGCTCGACGGCGGCCGCATCGTGGAGAGCGGCACGCATGCCGAACTGCTGGAACATGGCGGGCTGTATGCCCGCCTGTGGGCGCACCAGACCGGCGGCTTTGTGGGCGTGGACTGAGCGTTACGACAGACGGCGCCCCAGCGTTTCGGGCACCATCGCCAGGCCGATCAGCGACACCAGCCCGCACCCGATCACGTACAGCGCGGGCGCATTGGCGTTGCCGGTGAGGTGGATCAGCTCTGTCGAGAAGAACTGCGCAAAGCCGCCGAAGATGGCGATGGCCACGCAGTAGGCGATCGACAGCCCGGTGGCGCGCAGGCGCTGCGGCAGCACCTCGCTCACGAGCACCATCGAGGCGGGCGAGGTCATCGACATCGGCACCGACAGGCAGCCGACCACGATCAGCAGCCGCGCAAGCGACGGCTCTGCATTGATGAGCGCGAAAGCCGGATAGATCATCACCAGCAGCGCGACGCGCGACCACAGCACCACCTTGCGGCGCCCGACCTGGTCTGCGAGCCAGCCCGCGAACGGCGACAGCAGCACCTGCACGAGTGCCGCGATGCACGCCGCCCAGATGCCCAGCGACAGCGGCATGTGCAGCACGCTCACCGCGTAGTTGCTGAGGTAGTAGACGATGATGTACGTCGACGAAGCCACGCCGATCATCAGCAGGATGCTCGCCACCAGCGCGCGGCGGTGTTCGCGCAGCAGCGGCAGCGTTGCATCGGCTTCACGCGTGCTCGGCGGTGCGGCAGTTTCCTCCAGGCGGCGGCGGATGATGAGGCCGACCGGGATCACGAGAATGCCGATCAGGAACGCGAGCCGCCAGCCCCACGCCTCCAGCGACGCCGGCGCCAGTACGTTGCTCAGCAGCAGGCCCACCAGCGCGCCGAACAGCGCCGCGAGCCCCTGGCTGAACGGCTGCCAGCTCGTGTAGAAGCCGCGCGACCGATCGTCGGCGTATTCGAGCAGCAGCGCGGTCGAGGCGCCCATCTCACCGCCGATCGCGAAACCCTGCACGAGGCGCGCGAGCACGACGAGCACCGGCGCGAGGATGCCAATCTGCGCATACGTGGGCGTCACCACGAAGATCAGGGACGACAGGCCCATCAGCCACAGCGTGAGCGTCACGGCCGGCTTGCGGCCCGCGCGGTCGGCGTACATGCCGATCAGCAAGCCGCCGAGCGGCCGCATCAGAAAGCCCACGCCAAACGTGGCGAACGACATCAGCAACTGGCCCGTGGCGTTGCCGACGGGGGAGTACAGCCGGCCGATCAGCGTGGCGAAGAAGCTGTAGACCACGAAGTCGTAGAACTCGAGGCCGTTGCCGATGGTGATGGCGACAATCGCGCGCGTGCGCGACAACGGGCGCTCGGAAGCGGTCGACTGCGCGCCAGTGGCGCGGTCGTACGCCGGGGCGGTGACATGGTTTGACATGGGGTCTCCTTGGGGAATGGCTGTCCGGCGACGTGGAGCGACTCTCCTCTTTCCGCATGCCGGAGGGAGAGCCGTCGTGACGCTCTTTTAGGTCGGGTTCAATCGGCTGAACTCAGGCGCCGCGTGCTTCTTCTGCCAGGGTGCCCGCTGCGTCCGGCTTGACGCGGAGATACCACGCCGCCGACATCAGCACCACCCAGCCGGCACCGACGTACAACGCCACGCGGGTGTCTTCCACATAGCCCAGCACGCCGATCACGAACAGCATGAAGGCGATGGCAAGCGCCGGACCCACCGGCCACAGCGGCACCTTGAACTTGAGCGCGCGCACTTCCTCGGCCGACAGCCGGCGGCGCATGGCCACCTGCGAGAGCAGGATCATCAGCCACACCCACACGGTCGCGAAGGTGGCAATGGACGCGATGATCAGGAACACGTTCTCCGGAATCAGGTAGTTCAGCACCACCCCACCCAGCAGCGCGCCGGCCATGGTGAGCACCGTCACCCAGGGCACGCCGTGGCGCGACGTGGCGGCAAAGATGCGCGGCGCCTGGCCCTGCTCGGCCATGCCATACATCATGCGGCCCGCGCCGAAGATGTTGCTGTTGATGGCCGAGATGGCCGCCGAGATGACGATCACGTTGAGGATCGCCGCCGCAGACTTGATGCCCAGGCCCGAGAAGATCTGCACGAACGGGCTGCCCTGGCCGTCGATGCCCGTCCACGGGAAGATCGCCATCAGCACGCACATCGTCAGCACGTAGAACAGCAGAATGCGCGCGGGCACAGCGTTGATCGCCTTGGGGATGACCTTGTCGGGGTTCTGCGCTTCACCGCCGGTGATGCCGATGATCTCCACACCGCCGTAGGCAAACATCACCACCGCCAGCGCGGCGACGAGACCGCCGACACCATGCGGCAGGAAGCCGCCGTGCGTCCACAGGTTGCTCAGGCCGGGCGCGTGCTCGCCGTTCATCTGCACGCCGAGGAACAGGATCGCGATGCCGCCGACGATCATCGCGCCGATCGCCACGATCTTGACCAGCGCGAGCCAGAACTCCATCTCGCCGAACACCTTGACGTTGCACAGGTTCAGCGCGCAGATCAGCATGACGATGCCGAGCACCCAGATCCACTGCGGCACATCGGGAAACCAGAAGCCCATGTAGATGCCGAAGGCGGTCACGTCGGCCAGGCAGACGATCACCATTTCCAGGATGTACGTCCACCCGGTGAGGAAGCCGGCGAGCGGCCCGAGGTTGTCGCGCGCATAGCGCCCGAACGAGCCGGAGACGGGCTGGCGCACCGCCATTTCGCCCAGCGCGCGCATGACCATGTAGACGGCCGCGCCGCCGATGATGTACGCCAGGATCACGGCCGGCCCGGCGAGCTGGATGGCCGATGCGGAGCCGTAGAAAAGGCCCGTGCCGATGGCAGAGCCGAGCGCGAGAAAGCGGATGTGCCGCGCGCGGAGGTTGCGTTGGAGGTGTTTCAATCTGTCTCCTGGACTGGATGGGGCGAGAACTCCCCGGAGCCGTGGTCACGGCGTGCGGATCTGCGTCCGCTTCCGCACCGGTGCGGCGCGAGGCCCGATCTGCCGTAGCACGGTGGTCGGCGCTTTCCCGGTGACGCGATGAAAACGTCAGCCGATGCATGGCAATCACGGTACATACAACATATCGAGAGTGCGGATATTCTTGTATATACAAGTTTACAAGAATTAGGGAATTCCCCAGGTTTTGGGAAATGCGAAGCCGCCGTCACCTGCGTTGTTCAGGTTGCGTGGAAGGAAATGAAAGAGATCAAACCGCCTGCGGGAGCGCCAAGAAGCGCTTTGGCGGTACGTTTCAGACCCAGCCCAGCCCGCCGACCAGCGCGCCAAGCCCCACCAGGATCAGCGGATGTACGCGGGTGAAGGTGCAGGCCACCACGGTCGCCACCGTCAGTGCGACGGTGCCGAAGCTGTTGTCGGCGCCACGCGCCAGAATCCAGCCCGTGGAAAACAGCAGGCCGATGGTGAGCGGGGCCAGGCCGCGACGCACCAGCCCGATCCAGCGCGCATCGGGCGAGCGGTGCATCACCCGCGCGATGACACCGGCAATCACGCACGACGGGCCGCAGATGCCGACCAGCGAGGCAATCGCCCCGCCCAGCCCTGCCGCCTGCCAGCCGAACAGCTCGACGAAGAGCACATTCGGCCCGGGTGCGGCCTGCGAAATGGCGTACATGGCGCTCAACTGCTCGCTGGTCATGTAATGGCGCGTATCGACCAGGAAGCGGTGCATGTCGGGCAGCGTCGAGCTGGCCCCGCCGATGGCGAGGAACGACAGCACCAGGAAGTGCCAGAACAGATCGAAGACGGTGGTGAGGTACGTCACCGCGTGGCCCTCCACTCCAGCACGAGCGCGAGCGGAATCAGCACCAGCATCACCGGCAGCAGCGGCCACTGCAGAACACCGATCGTCAGGACCACGGCCAGACCGATGCCGATGGCGCGCCACGTGCGCGACTGCCCCTGCGCCAGCTTGACGGCCGTCGACAGCACCAGTCCCGCCGCCACCGCCGCCATGCCCTTGAGCAGGTTCTGCACCAGTGCCAGCGCGCTGAAGTGGTCGTACAGCATGACGATCAGCAACAGCACCACGGCGGGCACGAGCACCAGCCCGCCCATCGCAGCCGCCGCACCGCGCACACCGTGGTAGCGGTAGCCGAGCATCACCGAGAGGTTGACGATGTTCGGGCCCGGCAGCACCTGGCCCAGGCTCAGCAGCTCGGCAAACTCGGCGTTGGACAGCCAGCGATTGCGGTCGACGATGCCGGCGCGCGCAAATGGCAGCACGCCACCGAAGCCCGACAGCCCCATCCGTGCAAACTCGGTGAAGAGCTTGCGGCAGGAGGGAACGTTTGCGACTGCGTCAGCAGCGGCGGCGGGCTCGGCGTACGGGTCGCTCATCGGGTCAGGTGGTGAAATCAGGCAGCTTCCGGAGCGGGCTTGGGCAACGACAGCTTCGGATCGCGCAGCTTGGGCTCCAGCGTCTTGCCCTTGCGTGCGCGCTTGCCGGCGTACGGCTCCTGAGTGCGGGTCGTCATGGTCTGCTCGACCGCCTTGCCGCCGCGCGGGCCGGTGCCCGAGAGGACGAAGCCGGCCGCACCGAATGCCAATGCCTGGAGCAGCGATTCGTTCTTCTCCAGCTCCATCAGGATCACGCCACGGCCACCGCTGGCGAGGGTCTTCAGCTCGCTGATCTGGAACAGCAGCATGCGGCCGCCTTCGGACAGACAGGCCACGCCATAGGCATCGGCCGGCGCCGGTGCGGGCTTGTTGGGCTGGTCGCCCTCATCCAGCGTGAGGAACGCCTTGCCGGCCTTCTGGCGGCCGACCATGTCGCCCACCTTGGCCAGGAAGCCGTTGCCGCCGCGCGTGGAGATCACCAGGTTCTGCTCGACATGGCCGGCGAACGTGTGGGCGATGTGCGTGCCCGGTGCGAGTTCGATCAGCGTGGTCAGCGGCACACCGTCACCGCGGCCGCCCGGCAGGTTGGCCACGGCCACGGAATAGACGCGGCCCGTGCCCTTGTCGTCGCGCGTGCCGAAGATCAGCAACGCATCGGTGGTGCGGCATTCAAACGTGTCGTACAGCGTGTCGCCTGCCTTGAAGCCGAACTGCGTGGCGTCATGGCCATGGCCCTGACGCGTACGTACCCAGCCCTTCTGCGAGACGATCACCGTCACCGGTTCGTCGACCACCTTCACCTCGGCGGCGGCACGGCGCTCTTCCTGGATGAACGTGCGGCGATCGTCGCCGTATTGCTTCGCGTCGGTCTCGATCTCCTTGATGATGCGACGGCGCATCATGGTCTCGGACTTCAGCAGCACGTCCAGTTCGCCCTGCTCTTCGCGCAGGCTCTTCAGCTCCTGCTCGATCTTGATGGCTTCCAGGCGCGCGAGCTGGCGCAGGCGGATTTCCAGGATGTCCTCGGCCTGGCGGTCGCTCAGGTTGAAGGCCTGGATGAGCGCGGCCTTGGGCTCGTCGCTCTCGCGGATGATGCGGATGACATCTTCGATGCGCAGCAGCACCATCTGCCGGCCTTCGAGGATGTGGATACGGTCTTCCACCTTGCCCAGGCGATGCCGCGTGCGGCGCGTGACCGTGGCAAAACGGTAGGCGATCCACTCGCGCAGGATCTCGGCCAGGCCCTTCTGGCGCGGGCGGCCATCCATGCCGATCATCACCAGGTTGATGGCCGCGCCCGATTCCAGCGACGTGTGCGCCAGCAGCGCGTTGGCAAATTCCTGCTGGTCGAGGTTCTTGCTCTTGGGCTCGAACACCAGACGCACCGGCGCGTCCTTGCCCGACTCATCGCGCACCGCATCGAGCAGGCCGAGCATGGTCTGCTTCATCTGCAGCTGATCCGGCGACAGCGACTTCTTGCCCGTGCGCACCTTCGGGTTGGTCAGCTCTTCGATCTCTTCCAGCACCTTCTGCGACGAGGTGTTGGGCGGCAGTTCGTTGACCACCAGTTGCCACTGGCCGCGTGCGAGTTCTTCGATCTTCCAGCGTGCGCGCACCTTCAGGCTGCCGCGGCCGCTTTCGTACACCTGGGCGATATCCGCCGCCGACGAAATGATCTGCCCGCCGCCCGGGAAGTCCGGGCCCGGCATGTACTGCATCAGGTCGGTGCTGGTGAGCTTGTCGTCGCGGATGAGCGCCACAGCCGCGTTGGCGACTTCGCGCAGGTTGTGCGACGGAATCTCCGTCGCCATGCCCACCGCAATGCCCGATGCGCCGTTGAGCAGCACAAACGGCAGGCGTGCCGGCAGCAGCTTCGGCTCGTCCATCGAACCGTCGTAGTTGGGGACGAAATCTGCGGTTCCCTGGTCCAGCTCTTCGAGCAGCAGGCGCGAGATCGGCGTGAGGCGCGCTTCGGTGTACCGCATCGCGGCAGCGCCGTCGCCATCGCGCGAGCCGAAGTTGCCCTGGCCGTCGATCAGCGGGTAGCGCAGCGAGAAATCCTGCGCCAGGCGCACGAGCGCGTCATAGGCCGATTGGTCACCGTGCGGGTGGTATTTACCCAGCACGTCGCCCACTACGCGCGCCGACTTGACCGGCTTGGCATCGGCGCGCAGGCCCATCTCGTGCATCGCAAACAGGATGCGGCGCTGCACGGGCTTCTGGCCGTCGGCCACCTCGGGCAGCGCACGGCCCTTGACCACGCTGATGGCGTAGTCGAGATAGGCGCGCTCGGCGTAGGCGCCAAGCGTGAGCGCTTCGGCCGGCTCGCTGGGGTCGAAGAGGATGTCTTGTTGTTCCATGGAGGCTCAAGCGAAAGCGGCGCGCTTCAAAGGTGCGGCGCCGCCAGAATCAATGTTGTGGGATGTTGGTGGCCACGCCGGTGGCCGGGTCCAATACGAGTTCGATGCGCGCCGGGCGGCCTGTGCGGCCCGGCTTGCGCGTAGCCATGACGCCGTTGGCGCTCACGTTCACGAAGCCCGCAGGTTTGGCAACTGAGGCAGCCATCGGGTTGTAGTAACGGTAGAACTGCAGCACCGTCTTCACGTAATTCTGCGTCTCGGCATAGGGCGGAATGTCGTTGCCGTGCTTCTGCACCGCGCCCTCCCCGGCGTTGTAGGCGGCCAGCACGAGTTCGAGGTTGCCCGAGAACATGCGCAGCAGATCGCTCAGGTAGCGCACACCGGTGGTGATGTTGGTCTTCGGGTCGGCCAGCTTCTGCGCGGCTGTGCGGCGCGCGTCGCCGGTCACGCCGTAGCGTGCGCCCGTGTCCGGAATCACTTGCATCAGCCCGATCGCGCCCTTGGGCGACACGGCCTGCGGGTTGAAGCCGGATTCGGCGGCAATCACCGCTTTCACCAGCGCTGGGTCGATGCCGTGCTTGTTGGCAGCCTGGCGGATCAGCGGCTCGACCGTCGGTACGTTCGGGTGCTGCAGCACCGCGCGCACGAGGCGCTGACGCATGCCGGTGCCGTTGTCGAGTGCATCGCGCTTGCTGGCGTTGAGGTAGGCATCGGCGTCGGGCAGTTCCGTGGCGGGCAGCGCGATGGCGGTGTCGGCCCTCTCGTCTGCCTTGTCCGCCTTGCCGGCTACTGCGGCGCCCTTCATGAACAGCACGTAGCGATCATCCACGCGCTCGGAGGCGAAATGCGCGAGACCATTCTCGTCGATGTAGCCGTAAACGTCCGCGCGCGCCGGCTGGCTGGCCAACAGGGCCAGCGCCATCAATGCGAACGCGAAACGTCGGAATAGCTTCATCGTGTCGGCTATCAGATATCGGCCTCAACCTCGTTGCCGCGCGCTTCCAGCCATGTGCGGCGCGCGCCGGCTTCGCCCTTGCCCATCAGCATGTTCATCACGCCGATGGTCTGCTCTTCGCCCAGCTCGCCCAGTTTCACGGGCAGCAGGCGGCGCGTGTCGGGGTTCATGGTGGTTTCCCAGAGCTGCTCGGCGCTCATTTCGCCGAGGCCCTTGAAGCGCGAGATCTGCCAGGCGCCTTCCTTCACGCCGTCCTTGCGCAGCTTGTCTTCAATGGCTTCGAGTTCGCCGTCGTCCAGCGCGTAGAGCTTCTGCGCGGGCTTCTTGCCGCGCGCCGGCGCATCGACACGATACAGCGGCGGCCGGGCCACGCATACATTCCCGCGGTCGATCAATTGCGGGAAGTGCTTGAAGAACAACGTGAGCAGCAGCACCTGGATGTGCGCGCCGTCCACGTCAGCGTCCGACAAGATGCAGATCTTGCCGTAGCGCAGGCCGGAGAGGTCGATCGTGTCGTTCGGCCCGTGCGGGTCCACGCCAATGGCGACCGCAATGTCGTGCACTTCATTGTTGGCGAACAGGCGGTCGCGTTCGGTTTCCCACGTGTTGAGCACCTTGCCGCGCAACGGCAGGATGGCCTGGTATTCCTTGTCGCGGCCCATCTTGGCCGAGCCACCGGCGGAGTCCCCTTCCACCAGGAAGAGCTCGTTGCGGGTGATGTCGTCGGATTCGCAATCGGTCAGCTTGCCGGGCAGCACGGCCACGCCGGAGCCCTTCTTCTTCTCGACCTTCTGCGCCGCGCGCGTACGCGCCTGCGCTTGCTTGATGACGAGTTCGGCCAGCTTCTTGCCGTGATCGACGTGCTGGTTCAGCCACAACTCCAGCGCGGGGCGGCTGAAGGTGGAGACGAGCCGCACCGCATCGCGGCTGTTCAGACGCTCCTTGATCTGGCCCTGGAACTGCGGGTCCAGCACCTTGGCAGACAGCACGAACGAGGCGCGTGCGAACACGTCTTCAGGCATCAGCTTGACGCCCTTGGGCAGCAGCGCATGCATCTCGACAAAGCTCTTCACGGCCTGGAACAGGCCTTCGCGCAAGCCGGATTCGTGCGTGCCGCCAGCGGGCGTCGGGATCAGGTTGACGTACGACTCGCGCACCGGCGAGCCCTCTTCCGTCCATGCCACCACCCAGGATGCGCCTTCGCCATAGGCGAAACCTTCTTCGCCGGGCTTGTCGGGGTCGGCAAAATGCTCGCCTTCAAACAGCGGGATCACCGGCTCGGCGCCGCTGCCCTGCGCGAGCGATTCCACCAGATAGCCGCGCAGGCCCTGGTCGTACTGCCATTCAACCGTCTCGCCGGATTTTTCCAGCGTGAGTGCAACCTTCACGCCCGGCAGCAGCACGGCCTTGCTGCGCAGCAGGCGTTGCAGCTCGGCCTGCGGGATGTTCTCGGAATCGAAATACTTGGCGTCGGGCCACACGCGTACACGCGTGCCGTTCTTCTTCTCGCCGCGCTCGGCTTTGCGGGTGGTGAGCGCCTCGATGACGTCGCCGCCCGAGAACGTAAGCGTCGACACATTGCCGTCGCGCCAGACCGTCACTTCCAACCGCGTCGACAGCGCGTTGGTAACCGACACGCCCACGCCGTGCAGACCGCCGGAGAACGCGTACGCGCCGCCGCGCCCCTTGTCGAACTTGCCGCCCGCGTGCAGGCGCGTGAAGACGATCTCGACCACCGGCACACCCTCTTCCGGGTGGATGCCGACAGGAATGCCGCGCGCCTCGTCTTCCACGCTTACGCTGCCGTCCTTGTGCAGCGTCACGGCGATCAGCTTGCCGAAGCCGCCCAACGCCTCGTCGGCGGCGTTGTCGATCACTTCCTGCACGATGTGCAGCGGGTTGTCGGTGCGCGTGTACATGCCCGGCCGTTGCTTGACCGGTTCCAGGCCCTTGAGGACCTTGATCGACGATTCGCTGTATTGGGAGGTTTTGCTCATGGAAGGCGGAAAGACTGGCGGGCTCAGGGTCTGCCCTGAGCACCGGAATGCAGCGCGCATTGTAAAGGAAGCTGCCTTTGACAATGCGGAGGGATTGTCAGCCCCGGAATGCGACGCACAGTCGACATTCCGCTGACATGTGGGTGCTTTATGCGGTGCCGGCGCGCTTGCCTTCGAGGGCTTCCCAGCGTTCCAGCGCCTCCAGCAGCTCCAGCTCTATCGCTTCGTGGCGTTCGGCCAGCTTTTGGGCGCGCTCGGGGTCACGTCCGTAGATCGTGCCGTCTTCCAGTTCGGCGCCGAGCTGCTTTTGCTCCGCCTCCAACGCCTCGATCGTGGCGGGCAACGCATCCAGCTCGCGCTGCTCCTTGTAGCTGAGCTTGACCGTGGCGCGCTCGCGCGGCTTGGCGGCTTCGGGCTTCTTGTCTTCGGCGACGGGCTTGGCGGCCTGCGCGATCTGCGCGGCACGCGCCGATTGCGTCTGCCAATCCGAGAACCCGCCCACGTATTCGCGCCAACGGCCCTCCCCTTCGGCCGCGATCACCGAAGTGACGACGTTGTCGACGAACGCGCGATCGTGCGAGACCAGGAACACCGTGCCGCTGTATTCCTGCAGCAGTTCTTCCAGCAGTTCCAGCGTGTCGATGTCCAGATCGTTGGTCGGTTCGTCGAGCACCAGCACGTTGGCCGGGCGCGCAAACAAGCGCGCCAGCAGCAGGCGGTTGCGCTCGCCGCCGGAGAGCGATGCCACCGGGGAGCGCGCACGCTCAGGCGGGAACAGGAAGTCGCCCAGATAGCTCATCACGTGCTTGCGCTGGCCGTTGACTTCGATCCAGTCGCTACCGGGGCTGATGGTGTCGGCCAGCGAGCGGTTCAGATCCAGCTGCGCGCGCATCTGGTCGAAATACGCGACTTGCAGGTTGGTGCCATTGCGCACCGTGCCCGAATCGGGCGCCAGTTCGCCCAGGATCAACTTGAGCAGCGTGGTCTTGCCGACGCCGTTGGCACCGAGAATGCCCACCTTGTCGCCGCGCATGATGGTGGCGGTGAAGTTGTCGACGACGGTTTTGTCACCGTAGCGCTTGGTCACGTCGATCAGCTCGGCGACGATCTTGCCGGAGCGGTCGCCCTGCGACACCTCCAGCTTCACGTTGCCCTGGACCTCGCGGCGTGCCTGGCGCTCCACACGCATCTGCTCGAGCCGCGCCACGCGGCCGACGCTGCGCGTGCGGCGGGCTTCCACGCCCTTGCGAATCCACACTTCTTCCTGCGCGAGCAGCTTGTCGAAGCGCGCGTTTTCCAGCGCTTCGGCTTCCAGCTCCTGCGCCTTGCGCTCCTGATACGCCGTGAAGTTGCCGGGGTACGAGCGCAGCTTGCCGCGATCCAGCTCGATGATCCGCGTGGCCACGCGGTCGAGAAACGCGCGGTCGTGCGTGATGAACAACACGCTGCCGCGGAAAGCGAGCAGCAGATCTTCGAGCCAGCGGATAGAGTCGTAGTCGAGGTGGTTGGTCGGCTCGTCCAGCAGCAGGATGTCGGGCGCGCCCACCAGCGCCTGAGCGAGCGCGACGCGCTTGGTCAGCCCGCCCGAGAGCGAACCGATGCGTGCGTCCGGTCGCAGGCCGAGTTGGGCGATGGTCGTTTCCACGCGTGTGCGCAGTTGCCAAGCGTCAGCGGCGTCGAGTTGCGCTTGCAGGGCGTGCAGCTTGTGCAGCGCCTCTTCGTCATGCGAATCGCCCATCGACGAGACGAGCGCTTCGTATTCCGCCAGCAGGCCGGCGGCATGCGGCACGCCCATCGCCACGGCCTCGGCCACGGTCTGGTCGGGATCGAATACGGGCTCTTGCGGCACATAGGCCGAGGTGACACCGCTCTGGCGGGCGATCAGGCCGTCGTCGGGGGCCGTCGTGCCCGCCACGATCTTGAGCAGCGACGACTTGCCGGTGCCGTTGCGGCCGATCAGGCCGACGCGCTCGCCGGCTTCCAGCGAGAAATCGGTGTGGTCGAGCAGCGCCACGTGGCCGAACGCCAGTTGCGCATCGGTAATGGAAAACAGGGCCATGCTGGAGTGAACAAGGATGCGGGCCGCGTGCGGCCAGAAGGCGCGTATTGTAGTCGCCCCGCACTGCATCCACGCGCCGGCCGACCGGCATCATTGCGGTTGCACATGCGAGTGCTATAACGCTTGTGCCGCCGGACACGCTTTTCCGGCACTCCATCCACACCATGACCCAAGGGGAACATTGATGCGCGGACTGTTCGGGCTGTTGATCGTATTGATCGTGGCAGGCATTCCGGTGCGGCAGATTCTGCTGCGTACCGGTTTCTCGCAGTGGTGGACGCTGCTCGTGCTGGTGCCGCTGGTGAATCTGGTGGCGCTGTGGATCTTCGCGTTCTCGAACTGGCCCCGCCAGTCGTCGCAGCCCGGCAACGTGCTGCCCGATCAACGCTAAATGCACGCGCGCACCAAAGAAAACGGCCCGCTTTCGGCGGGCCGGAAGAGTCTCTCCTCGATGCCTTGCGAACAAGACATGGCCGGAGCATAGCGCCCCTTGTCCGTCTCGGGCAGTCAGGACAAACCCGGTAGGGAGAAACCCATAACGCCAAGCCCCGTGCGGCTTCGCACCGCAGCAACGCATGCTGCACCGAGCATGCACCGAGGGCGCGTGCGCCGCACCAAGCGCAGGGTAAAGGCGGCGCCGTCAGCGCACACCGTATGTGCACGACGCACCACCGCGAGGCGGCTGTCACAGCCGACGCTAGAACCGCCCATTGAGTCTTGCGGCCTCCTTACAACACCGGAAAAGCACCACCCTGCACGTTGTTGCACTGCGCCTTATCATGCGGCAGGCCCTCCGGCCACAAGCCGGACATAACGACAAGGCGGGCCGCTATTTTCTGTCCCGGGGGATACAACCATGCTGTGCTTCAAGCGCACGCTGCCGATCGCAGCGCTGCTTTCCATCTCGCTGTGCATCTTTGCGCCGGCCTCCGCCGTGGCCTCCACCACACCCGTACTCGATCGCATCCGCAACACCGGAACCATCCGGGTGGCGCACCGCGAGAGCTCCGTGCCCTTCTCGTTCTACGACGCCGACAAGAAGCCGGTCGGTTACGCAATGGACCTGTGCCTGCGCGTGGTCGACAAGCTGCGCACCGATCTCAAGCGCCCCGACCTCAAGGTGCAGTACGTGATGGTCACGTCATCAAACCGCATCCCCGCCATTGCCGAGGGCAAGGCCGACCTCGAATGCGGCTCGACCACCAACAACCGCGAACGCCGCGAAAAGGTGGCCTTCACCGTGCCGCACTACATCGCGGGCATCCGCATGATCGTGAAGACCTCGTCGGGCATCCGCAAGTGGGACGACCTGCGCGGCAAGACCGTCGTCACGACCAAGGGCACCACCAGCGTGGCGGAGCTGCGCAAGATGAACGACGTGCGCGTGCTGAACATGAAGTTCATTGAAGCGAAGGATCACGCCGAGTCGTTCGCGATGGTGGAAGCCGGCAAGGCCGACGCGTTTCCGATGGACGACGTGCTGCTCTACGGCTTTCGCGCCAACACCAAGAACCCGGGTGACTATGCCGTGGTCGGCGACATGCTGACGGTCGAGCCGTACGCGATCATGCTCAGCAAGGACGACGCCGAATTCAAGCACCTCGTCGATCGCGCGATGACCAACATCATCCTCGACTACGACGCCGACAAGCTCTACAGGAAGTGGTTCCAGCAGCCGATTCCGCCCAACGGCGCAAAGCTCGATATTCCGATGAGCTTCCTGCTGCGCGATTCGTTCAAGTACCCGAGCGACAAGGTCGCCGACTGAACCACGCCGCGTGAGTGAACAACGCCGCCGCCTTGCACGGCGGCGTTTTTCTTTGGGCGCGATTAACGCTGCGGCAGCATCGGCTTGCCTAGTAGGCGCGAAAGCACCGCTTCGGGCGAATGCGTGCGGTCGGCAATTGCGGCCGGGTCCAGGTAGAACGTCTGCTCCATCATCGCGCGACCACGCATGGCGGCATGCAGCGCCTGATCGCTGAAGACCACCCACGTGGCGCCGGGCGCGAATTCGAACGTCTGCTGCGGAGCACTGCGCTGATACGCCAGATCGGCCTTCGCCAGATCATGGAGCTGCAGCATGCGGTGGTCGTATTCCGAGCGCGGACGCTTGGTGATGCGCAACGCATGCATCAGCCACGATTGGCCCGGCAGCATGCCACGCGTTTTCGACACGAAGCGCTGGGCAAAGTCGGCGAACGGCTCGCCGATACGCCAGACGCGCGACGCATCCGGGTCGACGTTGTGAAACACGCGCAAAAGACGCTGGCCATGCAACGGGTTCGACGGAAACGAATCGACATGCAAACGGGTATCGTCCTTGCGCCAACTCACGGGCCGCCCCGCGATCTCGGCCGGGCGCAACGACGTGCCGGCGCGCTTCAGGTGCGGACCATAGTCGGGAAACAGTGTGAGGATGAGCCGCTCCGCCGCATCGGCATAGCGGCGGATCAGCGTGGCGAGATCACGCAGATCGGCCGGTTCGCCGACTGCACCGCGCACCGTCGTCTCATTGACACGCAGGTTGATGTTCTTCGTTTTGCCGTCAGACCAGCGCGCATCGAGAAAGCGCTGCTCGCGCGCGTCCAACGGAAAATCGAGGTCCGGAAAATGCAGGACATTGCCGCGCTCGAGTGCGCCGCGCATGGCAACTGATTCGTTGGGCGTAATAGCCGGCCGCCACTCGCGCACCGGCCAAGGCACCACCATGTCGATGGCGGGTGGCGCTACTCCCGCTTGCTCGCCCGGGTGATCGCGCTGCACCGGCGGCTTGCCCGGCACCAGCCCTTGCACACTTTTCATGAACTTATCAATCGCTGTTTAAAAATAATGGCGAATGATAAAACGCTCACCAACTCAGTGCATCCTCAGGAACACAACACTGCATGTCGTACGGCATGTGACCAGGTGTCGCCGCCTACCGCCGTGAACAGAGAAATAGGCTTACAGGAAGTGCTTGACGACCTGCTCTTCCAGGCCGACAAAGCGCACGAGCTGGCGCGAGCCGTCAGGAAACTGCTTGATGACGTGACCGTCGGGGGTGTCGGTATGACGGAAGTAGATCGGGCGATCCACCGTCCCGGGCCGATGCTTGGGTAGCAGGCTTTCCAGCGACGACTCCACCGTCCACGGATCGTCCCGCTCTTCGGATGTCAGCATGTTGGTCGCCTAGGGGAATTTCTGGAATGGTGTGAAAGGATAACTTCCGTGAACAACCATGCAAAGTTCGTAATACTTAATTCTGATTCTTTGACCGATCGTTCGTTTTATTTAGCGTTTGCTTGATCGAATCCACGCCCTGTTTGTTGGCGGCAACCTACAGAACCGATGACGTCATCATCGTTTCATGTGGCTTCGGTAGCGGTGTCGGCGCCGGCCGGTCACGCCTGACGCCGGCTGGTTTTGGTCTGGCAAATTGCGTAGAATCGCGGCTCGCTCGGGTGGCCGTCTGCGTCACCCGGGTGGGTTGCTCGCCGTAGCACAATGGATAGTGCACGCGCCTCCTAAGCGTGAGATACAGGTTCGATTCCTGTCGGCGGGACCACCAGACACGACAAAGCTAGGCAACGCGCCTGGCTTTTGTTTTCCGGCCACCCAGAAACGAAGAGGCCCGCCATACGCGGGCGGGCCTATGGCTGCGGATGGCCCGAGGCCATCTAGGTCAACACCGGCAGCGCTTCGAGCACGAGCAGCCCGATCAGCACCCCGATGATCGTCAGCAGCACGCGGATCCCTACTCGCGCACCTCGGATCACCAATGGCGCAGACGCCAGTCCGATCACGCCCGCAACGCAAACGGCGAGCAACAGGTATAGGTTGGAGAAGGCCATCGGGAATTCCATCATCCGCCCCTTTCCGGCCCGTGAGCATGGCCGGTCTCTGGAGTATAGGTCGCGCGCCCGATCCGGCAAGCAGCGACACATATACTTTGACGCACTGCAAAAATTCGTGCTATAGTTCGTTGCTTGGCTGCTTACTGCCGTATTTTTCGGTCCGCGGTTGGCTGATGTGCTGGTTTCGATACCAGTGCCCATCACCTGAATCCCGCCCGTTGCATGCGCAGCCGATTGCCATTGTGCTTGGCATCGTCTCCGATCTCCCGCGTGGATTCACATCACGCCGCAGGGACCGCCGCCCTACCTCGCTGATCCATGTGATTCACATTCAGCCTGAGGCCGGCCCACTCCCCCGTCTGTCCGTTCTGCAGCCCGTCTGTCGAACCGGCCTTATCCGATTGGCGCCGACGCCCGTGATTAACCGGTCGCCGTATCCCATTTCCGTCGCCTGCTTCATGTGTTGCAGTCGGCGCGGCAGCCTTACTACCTTTTCGACATGACGCAGCCTCAAGACGGCAGCGGCGCCATTGCGCACGCTGAAACCATCAACACCAATACCGACAACCTCCTCGCCGAAGCGGCCACCCGCGCCAGCGCCTTTGCCGCGCTGGGCCTGGACGACCGCATCGTCCGCGCGCTCGGCGAAGTGAACTACACCACGCCGACGCCGGTGCAGGCGCAAGCCATTCCGGCCTGCCTGTCGGGCCGCGACCTGCTGGTCACGAGCCAGACCGGTTCGGGCAAGACCGCCGCCTTCATCCTGCCAGCCATCCAGCGCATCAGCGAGCAGCCCGAGCCGCAGCGCCCGCGCATGGACGGTCCGCCCCAACGCATGAAGGGCCGCCGCCCCCGCCCGGCCCCGGCCAAGCCGTCGCTGCTGGTGCTCACGCCCACGCGTGAACTGGCCCTGCAAGTGACGACCGCTACCGCACAGTACGGTCGCCATCTGCGCCGCATCGTCTGCGCGAGCATCCTGGGCGGCATGCCCTATCCGAAGCAGCTCGACATGCTGGCCCGCATGCCGGACATCATCATCGCCACGCCGGGCCGCCTGCTCGACCACATCGACTCGGGCCGCATCGACCTGTCGGCGCTCGACATGCTCGTGTTTGACGAAGCCGACCGCATGCTCGACATGGGCTTCTCGGACGACATCGAAGCCATCGTCGGCGCCACGCCGGCCACGCGCCAGATGCTGATGTTCTCGGCCACCATGGACCGCCGCATCGAGCAACTGGCCGAGCGCATGATGCGCGACCCGCAGCGTATCGAAATCGCGGCCGCCAAGGTTGACCAGAGCCACATCGAAGAGCGCCTGCACTTCACCGACGACATGTCGCACAAGCAGCAGCTGCTGGACCACCTGCTGCGCGATGCGTCGCTCAAGCAGGCCATCGTCTTCACGGCGACCAAGCGTGATGCCGACTCGCTGGCCGAGCGCCTGACGGAGCACGGTTTCTCCGCTGGCGCCCTGCATGGCGACATGCACCAAGGCGCGCGCAACCGCACGCTGACGGCACTTCGCCGTGGCCAGTTGCGCGTGCTGGTGGCCACCGACGTGGCCGCCCGCGGTATCGACGTGCCGGACATCACCCACGTGGTCAACTTCGACCTGCCCAAGCAAGCCGAAGACTACGTGCACCGCATCGGCCGTACGGGCCGCGCCGGCCGCAGCGGTGTCGCCATCAACCTGGTGAACCACAACGACACGTTCCAATGGCGCCGTATCGAGCGCTTCGTGGATCGCCGTATCGACGCGTCCGTGGTGGAAGGCCTGGAGCCGAAGCGCTCGCCCAAGCCCCGCACCGGCGGCCCGCGTGCCGGCGGCGACCGTGGCGGTTACCGTGGCAACAACGGTGGCGGCGGCTATCGTGGCCAGCGTGAAGGCTACGGCGCACGCCAAGGTGGCAACGGCGGCACCAGCGAAGGCCGCTTCCAGCGCAGCTTCGGCGGCGACCGCGACGGCTTCGCCCCGCGCCGCGATGATCGCAACGGCAGCGGCGGCTACCAAGGTGGCCAACGCGAATGGAACCGTGACGACCGCGCCCCGCGTCAGTCGTACGGCCAAGGCCAGCAAAACCGTGGCGACTGGCAACAGCGCCCGGCCCGCACGCAAGACGGCAACCGTGGCTACGGCAACAGCGCCGGCGGCAACGGCGGCGGCTATGGCAATCGCGACGGCAACCGCGAAAGCTATGGCAACCGCGAAGGCGCCCCGCGTCGCTTCGGTGACAACAACGGCGGCAGCCGCTTCGGCAACGACAGCACCAACGGTGCCCCGCGCCGCAGCTACGGCAACCGCGATGGCAATCGTGACAGCTACGGCAGCAAGGGCCGCTCGCGCGATTTCGATCGCTGATCGGCTGAACGCATCGCCCCTGTGAAAAAGGCCCCGCAAGGGGCCTTTTCTTTTACCGACGCCGGGTTCACAGCGCGCAGGTCCGGAAGCCGATGAAGATGTCGTCGCGCTCCGGCAGCACGAAGCCGCGGAAACGTGGGTGACGCGCACGCTGCGGCGTATGCGCTGCGGCGCCTCGCACCGTCTGCATCGTCATGAAATGCGGCGCCGACAGGCTGGCCACCCTGCCGCGCGGCACACCCGGCACGAAGTCCGGATACGGCTCGAATGGCGATGACGTCCACTCCCACACCTGCCCCCAGTGGAAGCCGGCGCGGCCCTGCACCGCGGCCATCTCCCATTCGTCCTCGGTTGGCAGGCGGCGGCCCGCCCAGCGGCACCACGCCTGCGCCTCGTACAGGCTCACATGGCGCACGGGCTCGTCACGGTTGAGCGTGCGCGCCTGGCCGTAGCGCAGCGCCTGCCACGTGCGCGTGGCAGGGTCACGCTGCCACCCCAGTGGCGCCGAGCGCTCCTGCATCATCAGCCACTCCATGCCTGCCGGCGACCACCACTGAGGATGGTCGTAGCCACGGTCTTCGATGAACTCGAGGTACTGACCGTTGGTAACCGGCTGCGCATCGATCTCGAACGCCGGCACGTAGGTGCGGTACGGCGGACACTCGTTGTCGAAGAAGAAGCCATCGGCATCGGGCCAGCCCATCTGGAAGCGGCCACCTGGCAAGGCCAGTGTCTGCGCGGCTGGCACGGCAACGGCGGCCAGCGGTGGTTGTCCGGCAGGTTGCAGGCCGAGCAACTGCAGCAGACCATGCAGATGCTCGGCGCGCAGGTCTTCATGGAAGACCGCCCAGCGGAACGGCTCGAGCGCCGCATCGTCATCGGTACCCAGCGTGGCGAGCTTGCGCAGCGCGCGATCGAGCACGTCGTGGGCGTACTGCTTGATCGCTGCAATGCCGGGCAGCGTCAGTTCCCAGCACGCATCGGGCGGCATACGGTCCATGTCGAAGAACGCGTCGGCGCCTTCCAGCGCTGCGGGCAGCGTGGCTTGCCAAAGTGCGAGGTCCCACTCGGTGCCGGCGCCGTCTTCGATGGTGTCGCTGCCGTTGCGGCGCGGCTCGCGCAGGCACCAGAACTCGGCAAACCAAGCTAGCTGGCCGAGCGTCCAGAGCGGCGGCGCATGGTGCGGCACACGCTCGATCTGCCAGCCGCGCTGTGTGTCGCCAAACGCGGATAGCAACGCAAGCGTGCGGTTGCGTGCGTCGACAAGGCTGTGCGCGATACCCTGGCGCGGCAGGCGACGACCGTCGGTCCAGTCGGGAAGCGATCCGATGAAGGTCGGATCGGGGAGCATGAAGAATTCAGCCATCGCGGCAAACCTCGGGCGGGAATCGGTCCATTATCGCATCGCCCCACCGACACGCCGCCCGGGCCTAACGCCCCACGCTCGCGTGGCAGACGGCGAAGTCGCAGCCAACGTCAGTCCAGGCGTGCAGGTCTTCAAACCCGGCATCGGCAAACATGGCCTGCAGGCGCGGCAGATCGTATTTGACGGAGTTTTCGGTGAGCATGCGCTCACCGGCGGCGAAGGCGCGCGCGTACTTGCCCCAGCGCACCGTCACATCGCGCCGGGCCTCGAGGTGCATCTCGACGCGATGTGATTCGGCGCGATACAGCGCGACATGGCGCCAGTCGCGCACGTCGAAATTGGCGCCCAGCAGACGGTTCAGATTGCGCAGCACATTCAGGTTGAACGCGGCGGTCACACCTAGCGGGTCATCGTAGGCCGCTTCGAGCCGGCGGGTGTCCTTGATGAGGTCGATGCCGATCAGCACGCTGTCACCCGGCGCAGAAGCCTCGCGCAGGCGGGCGAGGAACGCCCCTGCCTCTTCCGGCGTGAAGTTGCCGAGGCTTGAACCGGGGTAGAACCACACACGGCGGCCGTCGCCCACGGCATCGGGCAACACCAGCGGCGCGCACAGGTCCGCACCGATACCGACCATCGGCAATTTCGGGTGCTGACGCGCAAGCCCACGCAGCGTGTCGCGCAAAAAATCCGCCGAGATATCGATGGCCACATAGCGCGACGGCGCCAGCGTGCGGAACAGGCGCGCGGCCTTCTCGCAATTACCGGCACCCAGATCGATCAGCGTGGCACCTCGCCCCACGCGCAGGGCGATCTCTGCCCCGTGCAGACTGAAGATCGCGGCTTCGGTGCGGGTCGGATAGTACTCGGGGAGATCGGTGATCGCCTCGAACAGGCGTGAGCCAAGCGCGTCGTAGAAGAACTTCGGGCTGATGCTGGCTGCCGTGGCGAGCAAGCCGGTCTCGGCCTCGGCTCGCAGAGCCGCGTCGTCTTCGGTAAAGAGTTGGTAGAACGTCAAGCCTGCGCCGACGGCGTCGACGGTCGGCTGCGGCTGGATCAGACGGGCCAGCGCGCGGTGGGCATAGGCATCGGCGGACGGCTTGGTGGCCTGCATGGTGTCTCCGTTGTGGGTGGAACGGCACGGTACTGCATGAAGGCCAGTGGCAGCGAGAAATGTGCCATGGGCTCCGCACGGGTGATGCGCTCAGAAAATTGCAGCGTAGGCGCCGCTTTGTGACAACGCCACCGTTCTTTCACCTGAGTGCGCTGCAATGCTGCATGGCGTCGAACGTAAAAATCACCCGCGCCGCTGAAAAACAGCACACGCCGCCATAAGACGTGGGGGTTGCGCTTTTGCGCCGCAGCAATCACCGCGTGCGCTATAATGCTGGCTTCCCAAAGGGGAGTAGCTCGGGGGTTCTTCAGCCCCAGGCGCGATCGTCAAGACGAGGCAGAAAATCGCCTCCGGTCGTGCCGGCACCAGCAGGTTCCCCACCTGTTTGTGTCGAGCAAGACCTTTGCAACCGGATTTCATGGTCTGCAAAGCGTCACGCCCTAGCACTCCATGCAGTTCGGTCAACCGATTTTTATTGTTGTTTGACCTGGAGCCACCATGGAATGGTTGTCTGACATCTTCACCATGCAATTTGCTGCCGCGCTGGCATCGATCATCGTGATCGACCTTGTGCTGGCGGGCGATAACGCCATCCTTATCGCGCTGGCCGCGCGCAACCTGCCTCCCGAGCTGCAGAAGAAAGCCATCATGTGGGGGGCGGCAGGCGCCATCGTCGTGCGCGCCCTGATGACGCTTGCGGTGGTGTGGCTGCTGAAGATCCCGGGCCTGATGCTGATCGGTGGCCTGGCGCTGGTGTGGATTGCGTGGAAGCTGCTGGCCGACGACGGCCAGGCCGGTGACGAACACGGCGCCGCCAGCACCACGCTCATGGGAGCGATGAAGACCATCATCATCGCCGACGCGGTGATGGGTATCGATAACGTGCTTGCCATTGCCGGCGCCTCGCACGGCAGCTTCCTGCTGGTGGTGCTGGGTCTGCTGATCAGCGTGCCGGTGGTGGTGTGGGGCAGCGGCGTGGTGCTGCGCCTGATCGAGCGCTTCCCCGTCATCATCTACGGCGGTGCGGCGGTGCTGGCCTACACGGCAGCGCACATGATCGTGGCGGAACCGGTCCTCAAGCCGTTCTTTGCTGAACAGCCGCCGCTGGCGTGGGCTGTGTATGCGCTGGTGTTCGTGGTGGTGCTGGGCGGCGGCTGGCTGGTGCAGCGCCGCCGCCAACAACCGGCTTAAGCTCCGTCACGCGCAGATAGGCTGACCGGCGAGGACTTGCGCCAGCAAGGCGCGATCGATGTTGCCGCCGGTCAGCGGCAAACCGACACGCAGGCCGGCGAGCCGCTCGCGCTGCTGCAACGCACCCGCCAGGGCCGCGGCGGCAGCGCCCTCGGCCACGTTATGCGTGGTCGAAAAGTACAGGCGGATGGCCTCAGCCACCTCGTCGTCCGTCACGGCAACAATCTCGTCGACGCCGGCGCGAATCACCTCCAGTGCATCCGCGTCGGGCGTGCGGACGGCCAATCCATCGGCCAGCAGTGTTGACACCGGCGCCGACACCACAGCCCCGCTCGCGAATGCGTGCTCGTAACAGCGCGCATGCGCCGAGACAACACCCACAATGCGCGTCGACAACCCCAGGGCATCGCGCACTTGCACCGCCGCGCAGATGCCCGAGCCCATACCAATCGGCACATACAGCACGTCCAACGGCGTCGCCTCCAAAAACTCCAGCCAGTAGCTCGCCACCCCCACGACCAGATCTTCGTGGTACGAAGGCACGTAGTGCAGGCTACGCTCGGCTGCCAGTTGGGCAGCCACCTCACGGCTGGACTGGAAATCCTCCCCCGCTTCGATCAACTCGGCACCGAGCGCTCGCATGGCGGCGTTCTTCTCCACGCTATTGCCATATGGCACGACGATGGTGGTGCTCATCCCTTTCCGGCCCGCCGCCAGGGCAATTGACTGACCATGGTTGCCGCGCGTCGCAGCGATCACACCACGCAATGACGGCTCACGGCGACGCAGCGCGTGCAGATACGTCAGCCCGCCTCGCACCTTGAATGCGCCCACCTCCGTGTGATTTTCATGCTTCACCCACACAGCGGTGCCCAAGGCTTGCGATAACAACGGCCAACAGTACTGTGGCGTCGGCGGGACCACCGCGTGGACGACCTCGGCAGCCGCGCGCAGGCGGCGCAGTTCGCCGGCACGATTGAGCGAGGCGGCGGTGATGATGGACGACATGGCAATCTCCGGCAGACAGTTGGAAGCGATGGCCTCATCTTGCTCGTCCACATCGCCCGTGAACATCGACAATTCCGCGAGTTACCAGCCCAACTGTGTCGCCCGTTGGACCGGGCCAGTTCTCTGACACTACCCGCATAGTTGGCACGTCGAGCACCGCCCTGAGTAGTGCCCGGCTGCTTCCGGCACGGCACGTTACAATGCGGTTCGATCTTGTTTGGATCCTTTTTTAGATATTTTTTCGGTCCGCCGAGCCGCAATGCAGCCCTATCTCGACCTGATGCGCCATGTCTACGAACATGGCACCGACAAAGCCGACCGCACCGGCACCGGCACGCGCTCCGTGTTCGGCCACCAGATGCGCTTCAACCTGCAGGACGGCTTTCCGCTGGTGACGACCAAGAAGGTCCACATCAAGTCCATCGTCTATGAACTGCTGTGGTTCCTCCAGGGCTCGACCAACGTGCGCTGGCTGCAGGACAACGGCGTAACGATCTGGGACGAATGGGCCGATGCCGACGGCGAACTGGGCCCCGTCTACGGCTCCCAGTGGCGCTCGTGGCCGACGCCCAACGGCGAGCACATCGACCAGATCGCCGAACTGATCGCGCAGATCAAGCGCAACCCCGATTCGCGTCGGCTGATCGTCTCGGCCTGGAACGTGGCCGACATCCCGCGCATGAAGCTGCCGCCCTGCCACGCGTTCTTCCAGTTCTACGTGGCCGACGGCAAGCTGTCGTGCCAGCTATACCAGCGCAGCGCCGACATCTTCCTCGGCGTGCCGTTCAACATTGCCAGCTACGCGCTGCTCGTGCACATGGTGGCGCAGCAGACCGGCCTGGACGTGGGCGATTTCGTCTGGACCGGCGGCGATTGCCACCTCTACAACAACCACTTCGAACAGGTCGAGACGCAACTCGCGCGTGAGCCGCTGCCGCTGCCGAAACTGGTCATCAAGCGCAAGCCCGAGAGTATCTTCGATTACCAGTACGAAGACTTCGAGATCGTCGGCTATCAGAGCCATCCTGCAATCAAGGCCCCTGTCGCCGTATGACCCTCCTCACGCTCATCGTCGCCCGCGCCCGCAACGGCGTCATCGGCCGGGACAACACGCTGCCCTGGCGCTTGCCCGAAGACCTCGCGCACTTCAAGCGCACCACCATGGGCGCACCCATCGTCATGGGCCGCAAGACGTACGACTCGATCGGCCGTCCGCTACCGGGTCGTCGCAACATCGTCGTCACGCGCAATGCCAAGCTGGAGCTGCCGGGCTGCGAGATTGCTTACTCGCTGGAAGATGCACAGCGCCTGTGCGTGGGCGTCGAGCAGATCTTCCTGATCGGTGGCGCACAGCTGTATGCGGATGCCCTTCCGAGTGCGGATCGCCTGATCGTCACCGAGATCGATGCGGATTTCGAAGGCGATGCTCACTTCCCTGCGCCCGACCCGAAGGTCTGGCACGAAGTTGCACGCGAGACGCATCACGCGGCCGCGCCCAACGATTTCGACTACGCCTTCGTCACGTACGAGCGCCCGCCCTCGAACGAGCAGTAACCGGCGGCAAGCAACAAAAAACGCGCTCAGTTTCGAGCGCGTTTTTCATTTCGGCTGCGGCGAATTACTCGCCGGCAATCGTCATCTGTTCGATCAGGATGGAGCCGGTTTCCTTCGTACCGCGCACCAGTGCATCTGCGCCGATCGCGACGATCTGGTGGAACATCTCGCCCAGGTTGCCAGCAATGGTGATCTCTTCCACCGGATACTGGATCACGCCGTTCTCGACCCAGTAGCCCGATGCGCCGCGCGAGTAGTCGCCGGTCACGTAGTTCACGCCCTGGCCCATGAGTTCAGTGACTAGCAGGCCCGTGCCCATGCGGCGCAGCATGCCGGCAAAGTCATCCTCGGGCTGCGTCTTGTCGGAGAACAATGTCAGGTTGTGCGAGCCGCCAGCGTTGCCGGTGGTCTGCATACCCAGCTTGCGTGCAGAATAGGTCGACAGGAAATAGCCCTCGACCACGCCGTTCTTCACCACATCGCGGCGTTGCGTACGCACGCCTTCTTCGTCGAACGGCGCGCTGCCCATGCCGCCCAACACATGCGGGTCTTCCTTGATCTGCACGTGCGGCGCAAACACTTCCTTGCCGAGCGAGTCGAGCAGGAACGTCGACTTGCGGTACAACGCACCACCCGACACGGCCTGCACGAACGCGCCCAGCAAGCCTGCCGCCAGCGGCGCCTCGAACAGCACCGGGCACTTGCGCGTGGTCAGGCGCCGTGCACCCAGACGTGCCAGCGCGCGTTCCGCGGCGTATTTGCCGATGGCCTCAGGCGCGGCCAGGTCCTTCGGCGAGCGCTTGGACGAATACCAGTCGTCGCGCTGCATATGCGCGCCCGATCCGGCAATCGGCGCGGCCGAAATGAAGTGACGCGAATACGGATAGCCCGCCATGAAACCGCGCGAGGTCGCAAGCACGAAGTGCGAATGCTGCGCCGAGATGCTCGCGCCATCGCTGTTGCGGATCTTCGGGCTCACGGCAAAAGCGGCGGCTTCAGCGGCCCGGGCGATTTCGACGGCCTCCTCGGCATCGATCATCCACGGGTGATAGAGCTGCATGTCGCGCGGATGCTTCTCCAGCAGCTCTTCTTCGGCCAGGCCGGCAGCGTCGTCATCGGCCGTAAAGCGGGCGATGTTGTACGCGGCCTCCACCGTGGAGCGCAACGCCGCCGGCGAGAAATCCGACGTGCTGGCGTTGCCGCGCTTCTTGCCCAGCATGACCGTCACGCCGACGATCTTGTCGCGGTTCTGCTCGATGGTCTCGATCTCCCCCTTGCGCACCGTGACCGACAGGCCCTGGCCTTCGGAGATTTCCGTCGCGGCATCGGTGGCGCCGAGCTCGCGTGCAATGCGCAACACATCGGTGGCCATCGCTTCGAGCTGTTCGCGGCGGTAGGCAAACACGGGGGCAGTCTTGGAATCGAGCGTTTGAGACATAGGCAATCTGGAGGGGAAAAACGGAGGCCGCGATTTGGCCAAATCGGGCCAAAACGGGCGGAAGCACCCATCATAGCAAGATACAATGCGCGCCATGAGCCGAGCATCCCGACACAACCCCACGTATCTGCAACCTGTCGTGCGCACCGACATCGGTGACGAGGACGATCCGGATACGCCCAAGAGCAAATCGCAGCGCAAGCGCGAGGTGAACGCCCTGCAAGACCTGGGTGCGGCGCTCGAAGCGCTGCCCAAGGACAAACTCGCCAAGGTACCGCTGCCCGAGAAGCTGACCGACGCCCTGCGAGAAGCCAAACGCACCACAGCCCATGAAGGCAAGCGCCGCCAGATGCAGTACATCGGCAAGCTGATGCGCGCCCTGACCGACGAGGAAGTCGAAGCCATCCGCCGCGTGCTGGCCTCCTTCGTGGGGGCGTCCAAGGCGGAAACCGCCCGTCTGCACGCCATCGAGCGCTGGCGCGATCGCCTGATCGCCAGCGACGACGCCGTCACCGAGTTCATTGCTGCGCACCCGGACACCGATGTGCAGGCCCTGCGCACGCTGGTGCGCAACGCGCGCAAGGAAGCGCAACTGGCCAAGCCGCCCAAGTCGTCGCGCGAGATCTTCCAGATGGTCAAGCACGCGCTGGATGGCAATAGCCGTGATGACGAAGCCGATCAACCCGAAGCCGAAGACGACGAAGCATGACTGCCCCCGCCACTTCCTCCCCGCTCACCCGCCGCCATCCCGACGAACTGATCGTCGGTTTTGTGTCGATTTCGGACCGCGCCTCGGCTGGCACGTATCAGGATGAGGGGATTCCAGCGCTGCGCGACTGGTTTGGCGCCGCACTCACGTCGCCGTGGCAAGGGGTGGAACGGCTGATTCCGGATGACCAGGCCACGATTGCCGAAACGCTGATCGACCTGGTCGACCACGCGGGCTGCGACTTGGTGCTCACCACCGGCGGCACCGGTCCCACGCGCCGCGACGTGACGCCCGAGGCCACGCTGGCCGTCGCCACCAAGGAAATGCCGGGCTTCGGCGAGCAAATGCGCCAGATCAGCCTGCATTTCGTGCCGACGGCGATCTTGTCGCGTCAGGTGGCGGTGATCCGTGAAACGCCGTCACGTGCCACGCTGATCATCAACCTGCCCGGACAGCCACGCGCCATCAAGGAAACGCTGGAAGGCCTGAAGGATGTTGAAGGCCGCCCCACGGTGCCAGGCATCTTTGCCGCCGTGCCCTATTGCATCGACCTGATCGGCGGCCCGTACGTCGAAACGAACGACAGCGTGGTCAAGGCCTGGCGGCCCAAGCACGCTGTCCGTGCCAAGCCGTTGCAGGCTTAGGGAGCGACCGAGGAGGCCAATGCTTCGGCCTCCGGCGTCTGCCGTTCGTCGCGGATAAAGTGCTCGCGGTAGTAACGCAGCTCTTCGATCGACTCGATGATGTCAGCGAACGCAGTGTGCCGCTGGTGCTTGGTAAAGCCCTTGGCAATCGCCGGTTGCCAGCGCTTGCACAGTTCCTTGAGGGTCGAGACGTCCAGGTTGCGGTAGTGGAAGTACTCCTCCAGCTTGGGCATGTAGCGCGCCATGAAGCGGCGGTCCTGGCAGATCGAGTTACCGCACATCGGCGACTTGCTCTTCGGCACCCACTTCTTGAGGAATGCCAGCAGTTCCGCTTCGGCTTCGGCTTCCGTGGTGGTCGACGCCTTGACCTTGTCGATCAGGCCCGAGCGGCCGTGCGTGCCCTTGTTCCAGGCGTCCATGCCGTCGAGCAGCTCGTCGGATTGATGGATCACCAGCACCGGGCCTTCCGCCAGGATGTTCAGCTCCGAATCCGTCACCACCACGGCCACTTCGATGATGCGGTCGTTTTCGGGGCTCAGGCCGGTCATCTCCATGTCGAGCCAGACCAGATTGTTGTCGCTCTTGGCGGCAACACGGCTGGGGGTCGCGGACGATGCGGCTGGCTGGGGTGCAGAAGTACTCACGGAATGCCTTGAGAAAATGACTGAAGGCTATAATTTTCGCATATCTGATAGGTGTTTCCCCACATGCCCGCCCCGACCGTCTTTAGCGTTGTCTTCCTGATCGCCCTCGTGCTGATGTCCGCCACGCGCCTGTGGCTGGCCGCGCGGCAGATCCGCCACGTGGCGCGCCACCGCGATGCCGTACCCGCGCAGTTTGCCGAATCAATCACGCTGGACATGCACCACAAGGCAGCCGACTACACCATCGCCCGCACCCGCTTGGCCATGCTCGAAGTACCGGTGCAGGCCGCCTTGCTGATCGCGCTGACGCTGTTCGGTGGGCTGAACTGGATCAACCAGGCATGGCTGGGTGTCTTCGGGCCGGGTTACGTGTATGGCGTGGCGCTCATCGCGTCGGTCATCGTCATCAGCAGCGCGATCGAGCTGCCGTTCTCGCTGTACGCGCAGTTTGTCGTCGAAGAACGCTTCGGCTTCAACCGCATGACGTTCAAGCTGTGGGCGCTCGATCTGGTGAAAGGCATCGTCATCGGCAGCGTGCTGGGCCTGCCGCTGCTGCTGGCCGTGCTGTGGCTGATGGACAAGATGGGCGCGTACTGGTGGCTCTACACCTGGATCGTCTGGATGGCGTTCATGCTGTTTGTCCAGGCGATCTACCCGAACGTCATCGCCCCGCTCTACAACAAGTTCACGCCGCTGGAAGACGAGGAAATGCGCACGCGCATCGAAAGCCTGCTCAAGCGCTGCGGCTTCGCCAGCAAGGGCCTGTTCGTGATGGACGGCAGCCGCCGCAGCGCACACGGCAACGCGTACTTCAGCGGCTTTGGCGCCACCAAGCGCATCGTCTTCTTCGACACGCTGCTCGCACGCCTGAATGCGTCCGAGATGGAGGCGGTGCTCGCGCATGAGCTGGGGCACTTCAAGCGCCATCACATCACCAAGCGTATCGCCGTAACGTTCGTGCTGAGCCTGGGCGCGCTGGCGCTGCTCGGCTGGCTGATGACGCGCACGTGGTTCTACCTCGGCCTTGGCGTGGCGCCCAACCTGTTCTCCGACAACCACGCGCTGGCGCTGATGCTGTTCTTCCTGGCGCTGCCGGTGTTCACGTTCTTCGTGTCGCCGGTGGCCAGCCTGTCGTCGCGCAAGGACGAGTACGAAGCCGACGCTTTCGCCGCCGAGCACGCTGACGCCAAGCAACTCGTCTCGGCGCTGGTCAAGCTGTTCCAGGACAACGCTTCCACGCTCACGCCGGACCCGGTCTACTCGTCGTTCTACTACTCGCACCCGACCGCGTCGCAGCGCGTAGAGCGCCTCGTGCAGGCCCGCGCATGACCCGCGGCAAACCGGGCCGCGCCCAGAAGCAAGCCACCGCCGGCGAACACGGGCTTGTCATCGCGGCGCACGGCCGTCACTACCTGGTTGAGCGCGAAGGCGGCGGCTATCTGCAATGCTTCCCGCGCGGCAAGCGCAGCGAATGCGCCGTCGGCGATCGCGTGGTCTATGAAGCCACCGCCGTCGACCAGGGCGTGGTCGTGCGCGTGGAAGAACGCCGCAACCTGCTCCACCGCTCCGATCAGTTCAAATCGAAGATGCTGGCCGCGAACCTCGACCAGGTCGTCATCATGCTCGGCACCGAGCCGAGCTTCTCCGAAGATCTGCTCGGCCGCGCGCTGGTCGCCGCTGAATCGCTTGCCATCACCCCGCTGATCCTGCTCAACAAGATCGACCTGACCGCGCGGCTGGAAACCGCCCGCTCGCGCCTGGCGCTGTATCGGGAACTTGGCTACACGATCGTGGAACTGTCGGTGCATGGCGCGCCGGAAGCGGCGCACGCTGCGCTGGAACCGCACGTCGCCGGGCGTGCATCGATCCTGATCGGGCAGTCGGGCATGGGCAAGTCGTCGCTGCTGAACCTGCTGATTCCGGGTGTCGATGCGCAGACACGCGAGATCTCCGAGAAGCTTGATTCCGGCAAACATACGACCACGTTCACACGGCTCTATCACCTGCCCTCAGATTGGGGCCGGGGCGGTGTGCTGATCGACTCACCGGGGTTTCAGGAATTCGGCCTGCACCACCTGAGCGAGGGCATGCTGGAACGTGCCTTCCCCGAATTCCGTCCGCGCCTGACTGAATGCCGCTTTTACAACTGCCGGCATCTGCAAGAGCCTGGCTGTGGCATTCTGGGTGCGATGGCCGAAGGCAAGATCGATCCGCGCCGGCACCAGCTCTATGCGCAACTGCTGCACGAATCGGAACAGCAGAAGCCCTGGTAGCGGCTTCGCAACACGTTCGGGGAGGCTGAGATGAAGTTGCTGATCAGCAGTCCATCGCTTGGCATGGCGGCGCACTGGCAGAATGTGTTGTCCGCTGCCGGCATCCGCACCGAGCTGCGCAACATCTACCTGAGCAGCGTGGCGGGCGATGTGCCGCCGCAGGATTGCGCCGCGCAGGTGTGGCTGGTGAATCCGGCGCAGGAAGCGCAGGCGCAGGCGCTGCTCGATCAGGCGCGGCATCCGCCCACCGGCCCCGCCTGGCGCTGTGCGCATTGCGGAGAGACACATGAACCCCAGTTCGCCCAGTGCTGGCGCTGCGGCAAAGACCGCGAGGACGCGGCCTGACCAACGCTAGACGGTGTGCCGCATCAACCCAGCCACACGGCGATCGACAGCATCGCCAGCAGCAGCATCCACAGCACCACCGCACGCCACACCAGCCCCACGGCCGACTGCAAGGTGCGCACGTTTGGCTCTTGCCCGACTTCCACGGGATAGGAGCCGTCCTCATCGGCAAGGCTCTCTGCCGAATCCCGCTGCGCAATCGGGGTCCCCAGACGTACGCCCAGGGCACCGCCGCCGGCTGCCAGCAGAATGCCGTTCACTTCGTCGCTCCACTTTGCAGCACGATTGCGCCAGGCGTACACCGCGTCTTCAAAGTTGCCGACGATGGCGAAGCCAACCGCCGTCAGGCGCGACGGGATGTAATCGATGACAAAGAACGCCTGCCGGGCGAACAGGCCCAGCGCGGGGCTGCGCTCCATCGACGTGTCGCTCCAATGGCGAGCCAGGTATTCGGCGCCGCGATACAGCACCACTCCCGCCGGACCGATCGGCACCAGAAACCAGAAGAACACGCCGAACACGTGACGGTGCGCTGCCACGATCGCGCATTCGAGCGTGTGGCGGACGATCTCGTTGACCGGCATATCGGTCGTATCCAAGCCCGACCATTCGTTGAGCAGCAGACGCGCGGTGACAACGTCATCGCTGCGCAGCGCCTCGTGGATATCGGTGAAGTAGTGGCTGAACTGGCGGAAGCCGAGCGTCAGGTAGACCATCAGCACGTTCCACAGGAACGCCAGTCCAAGGCTGATCGACGACAGCAGGTAGTGCACCAGCGCCACGACCAGCACCATTGGCAGCGTGACCACACACCAGGCGAGCACCGCATCGCGGCGATGGCCCGTGTCGAACCATTCTTCTGCCCGCGCGGCCAGGGCGCGTACGACGTCGTAGATCGGGTTGTCTCGGCTGAGCGCACGGAATTGCTCGAGGATCAGCGCGCAGAGTACGGAGAAAAAAGTCATTGGAGGGCGTTGCGAAGGCGTGGATCACGCCGTGAATGCGATGAGCAAGACGATAGCACACGGCGTGCGCGCAACAGCGCACCGTGACACCCGCGCTACGCTGCCAGCAGGTGATAGAGGTTGCGTAGCATGCCGGCTGTCGCGCCCCAGATGAAGTGGTAGCCCGCCTCCGGTTGCCCCGACGCGGGATATGGCATCGCGTAGAAACGCCGCACGCGATCTTCCCAGCGCAGCTCACGCATCTGGTGGTTGGCCGGATCCATCAGAAAGGCGAGCGGCACCTCGAACACCTCGGCCACTTCGCTTGGGTCCGGCTGCAGCGTGAAATCGGGCATCAGCAAGCCCACAACAGGGCTCACATGGAAACCCGTACCGGTTATGTAGTCCGGCAGGTGCCCGACCACCTCGATATGGCCGGCATCGATGCCGACCTCCTCCATCGTCTCGCGCAGCGCCGTGTCGACCATGTCACGGTCGAAGGCTTCACGCCCGCCGCCAGGAAAACTGACCTGACCCGCATGTTGGCTGAGCGACGCATTGCGTTGCGTCAGGAGCACAGTCAATCCGGTCTCGCGCTGCACCAGCGGCACCAGCACAGCAGCCTCACGCAGCTTGAGCGAGGCGTCGATCAGGCGCGATTCATCCGTTTGCTCCGGTTGCCACTCGGGTTGCGTGCGCAATCGCTCGCGCACGAACCCGGCCGTCAGCCGCGCCGCCTCGAGCGCCGGCAATGGTGCCTCGATCGGCACGACCGGCAACTGCTCTGGATCGAATACGGGACGGCGCATCGGACTGGGAACGGATTGGTCGTGAACGTAAGACACAGGTGGGGGCAATCTTCCGCCCCCAAAGAGAAAAAAGGCACCCGAAGGTGCCTTTTCGCAACGCCCGCAGATTACTCCGCAGCGGCTTCCTTGCGCTTGAAGGTCAGCTTCTCCTTGATGCGAGCCGACTTGCCCGAGCGCTCGCGCAGGTAGTACAGCTTCGCACGGCGCACATCACCGCGACGCTTCACTTCGATGCTGGCCAGCAGCGGCGAGTACAGCTGGAACGTACGCTCCACGCCTTCGCCCGAAGAGATCTTGCGAACGATGAACGACGAGTTCAGGCCACGATTGCGCTTGGCAATCACGACGCCTTCATACGCCTGCACACGCTTGCGGTTGCCTTCAACGACGTTCACGTTGACGATCACGGTGTCGCCAGGGGCGAACGGGGGGATCGTCTTGTTGGCCGTCAGGCGCTTGATTTCTTCCTGCTCGATTTGCTCGATGAGATTCATCTTTTTCTCCTTGACCATCATGCCGGCGTTTTGCCCGGTCGATTGACCGTGGCCCCGGTAGAGGATGGGAACTTCACTTGGCCGAGGCTCCCGGTGTGGAAGCTTCCGACCCCTTTGCCGTTATCGCCGCGGCAGCGAGGAAAACCTCATCGCTGCGGGACAACAAACCTTGCTTGCGCGCCGCCTCGATCAGATCAGGGCGTTTGTGCATCGTATTCAACAGCGCCTGCTGACGGCGCCACTTCTCGATCTCGGCGTGGTGGCCGCCCAGCAGCACATCGGGCACACGCACGCCTTCGTACTCTTCCGGCCGCGTGTAGTGTGGGCAATCCAGCAAGCCGTTGACGAAGCTGTCCTGCACTGCCGACTGCGCATCGCCCAGCACGCCGGGCAACTGCCGCACCACCGCGTCGATGATCGCCATCGCCGCAATCTCACCACCGGAGAGGACGAAATCGCCAAGGCTGATTTCCTCATCCACACGGCGATCAACCAGACGTTGATCAATCGCCTCGTAGCGTCCGCACAGCAGCGTGAGCGCCGGCAACTGCGCCAATTCCATCACCCGCTTGTGCGTGAGCGGCTTGCCTTGCGGCGACAGCAACACGACGTGCGAAGCGGCAGGAGCCTGCGCCTTTCCAATCGCGTCCAGCGCCGCTTCCAGCGGCTTGGCCAACATCACCATGCCGGGGCCACCGCCGTAAGGCCGGTCGTCCACGGTACGGTAATTGTCCGTCGTGAAGTCGCGTGGGTTCCAGGTGCGCAACGTGTACACCTGCTGTTTGGCTGCGCGGCTAGTGATGCCCCAGTCCGTCAGCGCCCGGAACATGTCCGGAAACAGCGAGATGACATCGAACTGCATCGCCGAATTCTCCGGCCGCATGTTCAGTAATCCAGACCCCAGTCGACGACGATGCGCTTGCCAGCCACATCCACCGACTTCACGTACACCTCGACAAACGGCACAAGCCGCTCGACCGCATCTTCGCCCACGATACGCAGGATTTGATGCGCACCGTTGTCGATGAGGCCGGCCACCGTGCCGAGGGTTTCCTGCTGCTCGTTGACGACCGTGGCGCCGATCAGATCGACCCAGTAGAACTCGTCATCATCCGGTTCGGGGAAGTCGGCCCGGCTGACCCACACGGCGCAGCCGCGCAACGCCTCGGCGACATTGCGATCGGGCGCGGCAGGCGAACCTGCCACTACCGTGCCGCTATGCTCGCGCGACGTGCCCACGGGAAACACTCGCCAGTCCGTCGACGTTGCCAGCACCCCCGCCGCCGGCTTGAGCCACCAGACGCGCGCGTTCAGCAGCGCGTTAGCGTCGCCGTGCGGCTGGACCTTGATCCAACCACGAATACCATAGGCGCCACCCACATAGCCCACCTCGACGAGATCGTCTGGGAGCGTCGGGTTCGCGCCCGTGCCCGGACACATGGCCTGCAAGCGTTCGGCAACCTTTTGCAAGGTCGCCTGCGTTGCGGCAGCCACAGGGCCGGGCCGTGTCGATGCAGCGCGCGTCACGGCAGGAAGTGCACGGACGGCACCGTCGATCGACGCATGCTAAAACTTAGGCAGCTGCCTTCTTGGCGCCTTGCTTCACCAGACGGGCAACCGTCGGCGACAGTTGCGCGCCCACGCCTTCCCAGTAGGTCAGGCGGTCTTGCACGATGCGCAGACCTTCTTCGCCTTCACCGGCGAGCGGGTTGTAGAAACCGACGCGCTCGATGAAACGGCCATCACGGCGGTTACGCGAGTCGGTCGCAACGATATTGAAGAACGGGCGCTTCTTGGAGCCACCGCGGGCCAGACGGATCACGACCATGGATCTTTTCCTTGAAAAACTGGGTATGCGTACAGAGAAACACGCAAGTATAGCGCAATTTTGCCGGCCAAACAAACACTTAGACCCGACGCGCGCGTATCGCGGCCGGCGCGCGTGGGGTGGGCAGTACGCGCGGGCCGCGATTGTGCTCGCAGCGTGGCTCGGGCTGGCGCACCCGACCGCGGCCAAGCTGCCTGTCGAAACGCTCCACGTTCCGCCCGGCTTTCACGTCGATGTATTGACCGATGCGATGCCGGACGCACGCGAAATGGCGCTCTCCCCGTCCGGCATGCTTTATGTGGGCAGCCGCGCGGGAAAGGTCTATGCGATGTCGCTGCAGACGCCGAATGCGCCGGTGCACGTGGTGGCGTCAGGGCTGCAGCTACCCGTGGGCGTGGCTTGGCGTGACGGCAACCTGTATGTGTCTGCGGTATCGCGCATCGTGCGGCTGGATGGTATCGACAAACGCGTCACCCACCCTCCGGAACCCGTCGTCGTAAATGACAAGCTGCCGACCGAGACGCAACACGGCTGGAAATTCATCGCATTCGGGCCGGATGGCAAGCTGTATGTGCCGGTGGGTGCGCCTTGCAACATCTGCCGGCCCGACGAGAACCGCTACGCCAACATCATGCGCATGAACACCAACGGCAGCGGCCTTGAGCTCGTGGCGCGTGGCATCCGCAACACGGTCGGCTTCGACTGGCACCCGGTCACGCACGAGCTGTGGTTCACCGACAACGGCCGCGACATGATGGGCGACGACGTGCCGGATGACGAACTCAATCGCATCTCCCGGCCGAACCCGCACTTCGGCTATCCGTTTTGCCACGCTGGCGACATCCCTGACCCTGAATTCGGCGCCGGACATCCATGCAGCGACTATGAGCCGCCCGCTGGCAAGCTGGGGGCGCACGTCGCGGCGCTCGGCATGCGGTTCTATACGGGGAGCAGCTATCCGGCGGAATACCGCAACAATGTCTTCATTGCCGAGCACGGGTCGTGGAATCGATCGTCCAAAGTCGGGTACCGCGTGGTGCGCGTGGTGCTCAACGATACCGGCAAGGTGGCAAAGCAGGAGCCTTTCGCACAAGGCTGGCTGCAAGGTGAACGCGCATGGGGCCGCCCGGCCGATGTGCTTGTCGCACCCGACGGCAGCTTGCTCGTATCGGACGATCTGGCCGGGGCGGTGTATCGCATTCGCTACACAGGAAAATGACGCAGGCGCCGCCTACCGGGTGGGCAAAGCGTGCGGGAAACATCTCGTTACATGGGTAACGTTCGGACAGTGGATGCGTGGTAGGTGAAGCCTTACATTGACAGACATGAACACGCGCCGCCGACCTCTCTCTCACCCCCCTGAAGCAGGCGGTGCGTGGCGCTTTCGAATCCTTGCCCGACAGGAGAAAGTCATGCCGATCCGCGCATTGCTTCGCCCCCTGGCGGCAGGCGTTCTGATCGTCGCCTCTGCGGGCGCTCTGGCTGCCAACGCATCGGCGCGTCAGGCCGCCGTCGCCTTTGCAGAACCCGCCATGCCAGCGTGGACACAAGCCGACGCTGCGCGCCCCGCACGTCCGCTGGTGGCGCAGATGTTCTTCGTTGAATCCCGAGGCGAACAGGCCGCCCGCATCCGCGCGCAGATGGAACGCATGGAAGCGCGCGCCCGCGCGGACGATCGGCTCAATGGGCGTGTGCAGCCCCACGAGGGCGGGGGGCGCGGCGACTGGCAACAGCAGGAACGCATGCGCCAGGAGCGCGGCAACGGCGATCAGGGCGGCAACTGGCGCGGCTCGCGCCGGGGCTAAACAACCTATTCGCCACGCCCGGCTGCAATTTGGCGCCCCTTCTTCCCTTTGCTGATGCGTCTTTAGGACGCGCTCCCGACGTCGCGATCTGGCTGCGTGGCGCTTCGTGTTGGGCGTAGAATGCGCGGCGCTGTGTTGTCTTGCCGTGTGTTCTACGCCCTGCCATGTCTACGACCGCTCTCCAAAAAAAATCCAAGCTCCTGACCGTATTGCTCGCCTTCCTGTTCGGGAGCGTGGGCGCGCATCGCTTCTACCTCAAGGGCGGACGCGACTTCTGGGCGTGGTCGCAGGTGCTTGCCATGGTGCTCGGCGCGATTGGTGTGGCGTTGCTGTGGTCCACGCAGCGTGCGAGCGTGCCGGGTTGGGTCTGCGCGATCATCGGCGGGGCTTCGGTGCTGGCGGGGTTTCTATCGGCGCTGGTGTACGGGCTTCGCCCTGACGACAAATGGGATGCGCAATTTAATGCCAACGGCACGCCCACGCGCTCAGGCTGGCCGGTCGTTCTATTGACCATCCTCACACTGATGATCGGCACCGGCATGCTCATGGCCGGCCTCGCCATCACGTTCCAGACCTACTTCGAAACACAGGTACAGGCGGCGAAGGAGCTGTCGCAGTAATCAGAACAAACTGCCCTGGCGCTCATCGACAGGCTTTCTCGGTTTGGCAGCGCGTGCGGGCGGTTTGAACTGAGACGTGTCGAGCACGAGTTCGTTGTAGCGGTGGTAGTTGAAGCCGAGCTTGTCGGCCGTCTTGTAGAAGCGCTGCCGCAGCAGGTCTGCCCAGATGCCGGTGCCGCGCATGCGCGTGGCGAAATCCGCCTTGTAGTCTTGGCCGCCGTGCAGATCGCGGATGCGGTTCATCACGCGTTGCGCGCGATCTGGGAAATGCGCCGTCAGCCAATCCTGGAATACGGCGTTCAACTCATTCGGCAGGCGCAGCACGATGTAGCTAGCGTAGGTTGCGCCCGCCTCGCGCGCGGCTTCCAGAATCTGCTCCATGTGGTCGTCGGTGATGAAGGGGATCATCGGCGCCACGCTCACCCCTACCGGAATGCCCGCTTCCGCCAGCGTGCGGATCGTGCGCAGGCGACGCGATGGCGTGGCCGCGCGCGGTTCCAGTTTGCGCGCCAATTCCGAATCGAGTGTGGTGATCGTCACCGCTGCGACGACGAGGCTCTTGGCGGCCATCGGTGCGAGCAGATCGATGTCGCGTTCGATCAACGATGACTTAGTGATGAGCCCAACCGGGTGATCGCAATCGTGCAGCACCTGCAGCACATCACGCGTGATGCGCAGCTCGCGCTCGATGGGTTGATACGCGTCGGTGTTCACGCCGAGCGCGATCGCCTCACACCGGTAGCCGGGCTTGGCCAGCGTTTCGCGCAGCACCTCGGCGGCATTGGTCTTGGCGAATAGCTTGGTCTCGAAATCCAGCCCCGGTGACAACTCCAGATACGCATGCGTGGGCCGCGCAAAGCAGTACACGCACCCGTGCTCGCAACCGCGATACGGATTGAGCGACACACCAAACGGAATGTCCGGCGATTGGTTGTGGCTCAGGATCGACCGCGCACGCTCGATGGAGACGCTCGTCTGCAGGCGCGGTGGCGCATCGTCGGTATCCAATTGACCAACGAGCGGCTGCCAGCCGTCATCGACGCGCGTGCGTTCGTCGCGTTCAAAACGACCTTGTAGATTGGAAGTGGCGCCGCGCCCCTTGCGAGGAACGTGGCGGTCGGACATATCGGGCAAAGCGCAGTGGAATCGGATGCGAGGGCCTGTCGATGCTATCGCATCCGCTTCCGTTCCGCTGGCGTGGCGCCGACTACGCTTCGGGGTCGAGCTTCACTTCCCAGAGCGATTTTCCGTCGAGGTCGTGCAGCGACACATGCATCGTGCGCGTGGCCGGGTCGATCTTCGCGCGGCCGTAGTACTGCTGCAGCGCGGCGGGGGACTGGTTTTGCGGATTGTCCTTGGGAATGCTGATGTAGCGCAGGTCCGGCCCGAAGGTCTGGTCCACTTCGTTCGGCCCAAACGTGCCCGCGTTGATCGGCCCACCAACGAATTCCCAGAATGGCTTGAATTCCGTGAACTTGGCGCGCGACGGGTGGTAGTACGTGGCCTGCGCGTAGTGCACATCAGCAGTCACCCACACCACGTTCTGGATGTTCTCCTGCTTGATGAAGCGCAGGATCTCGGCCAGTTCCAGCTCGCGGCCGGACGGTGCGCCGTCATCGGCATTGGCCCACGCTTCATAGGTGCCTTTGGGCACGTCCGGGTTCAGGTCGGGCACCACCAGCGAGATCGGCATGTCGCTGGCAATCACCTTCCACGTCGCCTTCGACTGCTTGAGCGATTGCTTGAGCCACGCCGTCTGCTTCGGGCCGAGGAAGGCGGCGTCGGCATCCAGCGTGGTCTGACGGTTCGGCGAGTTGCGGCCGCGATAGCTGCGCTCGTCCAGCATGAACACGTCGAGCAGCGGGCCGTACTGGAAGGCGCGGTAAATCTGCTCCGGGTCAACCGGGTTGAAGCGGAACGGGTTGTACTCGAACATCGCCTGCTTCGCGCGGGCCGCCAGTACCGTGGCACTGCGCTCCTGATAGCGCTTCTCTTGCGGGCCGATCTGCTGCCCGGGGTACCAGTTGTTGCGCACTTCGTGGTCGTCCCACTGCACGAGGAACGGCACTTCGGCAGCAAAGCGGCGCTTGTTCTTGTCGAGCTGGTTGTAGGCAAAGGCGCCGCGGTAGTCATCCAGCGTCTGCGCGACGTGCGACTTCGCTTCGGTGACGAGGTTGGTCCACAGCGAGCCATCCGGCAGCTTCACCTCGGCCTGGATCGGGCCATCGGCGTAGATCTGATCGCCGGAGTGGATGAAGAAGTCGGGCGATTCGCGGCGCATCGCCTCGTACAGGCGATAGCCGCCGAAGCGCTCGTTGATGCCCCAGCCCTGCCCAGCCTCATCGCCGGAGAACACGAAGCAGATCGGGCGATTGGCTTGAACGGGTGCCGTGCGGAAGCGGCCGGTGATGGGCTCGCTGAACGCCTTGTTGTGCACCGAATCCTGGAAACGCACGCGATAGAACAGGTCGGCACCGGCAGGCAAACCCGTGAGGTCGACACGTGCGGTGAAACCGCTGGCTTCAGTGGCCGCCGGGCCAACACGGCGCACGACTTTCTTGAAGGCGGCATCGGTCGAATACTCGACGATCGTGCGCGCGAGGCGGTCGGTGCGGCTCCACACGATGGCGCTGTCGGCGGTGATATCGCCGCTCATCACGCCACTGGGCAATTGCGGGCGCAGGCGCTCGGAAGTCACCGCAGCGGGCGCTACGCCTTGCGCCAACACCTCGCCGATGCGCGAGCCGAGCAGCGCGGCGCCCCCGGTTGAAACGATGCCCTTGATGAGCGTGCGGCGGGTCGACTTGAAGATCGGCTGGTCAGACATGGGGGCTCCGGTACGGGTGGAAACGTCGCGGGCCAGCCTAAGTGGTTTTCGTGACAGCGTTAGGTCACCAACCCGGTCACGCGTCCGCTTCCGTCACGTCGATGGCGAGCGTCTCCTTGATCTCTTCCATCACGATGTAGCTCTTGGACTGCACCGCGCCCGGTAGCTGCAGCAGGATGTCGCCGAGCAAGCGCCGGTATTCGCTCATCTCGCGGATGCGCGCCTTGATGAGGTAATCGAAATCGCCCGAGACGAGGTGGCACTCCAGCACCTCGGGAATGCGCAGCACCTCGCGCCGGAACTGCTCGAACATATTGCCGGCCTTGCTGCCCAGGCTGATCTCTACAAACACGAGCAGTGAGGCGCCCAGCATGGCCGGATTCAGCCGCGCGTAGTACCCAAGGATGAAGCCCTCGCGCTCCAGGCGTTTGACGCGTTCGATGCACGGGGTGATGGTCAAGCCGACCGCCTCGGACAGGTCTTTCATCGACAGTCGACCGTCCTTCTGCAGCAGGTCGAGGATGCGGCGGTCGAGCTTGTCGAGGGCCCGGACGGGCTTGCGTTGGGTTCGCATGAGGCAAAACGCTCCAAAACCAGAGTTATTGCTGTTTCAATGAAATATACAGAAACAATGACTGGCTATGTGCGAATACGATAGCGACATCTATCGTATATGCATCTCCGGGGAGTATCACATGCGCGTGCTCGTTCTTGGTAGCGGCGTGATCGGCGTGACCAGCGCCTATTACCTGGCCCGCGCGGGCCATGAAGTCACCGTCGTCGACCGCGAAGCCGGTCCGGCGCTGGAGACCAGCTTTGCCAACGCTGGCCAGATCTCCCCGGGCTATGCATCGCCGTGGGCCGCGCCGGGCGTGCCGCTCAAGGCCATCAAGTGGATGTTCCAAGAGCACGCGCCGCTCACCATCCGCCCCGATGGCACCCTCTTCCAGCTCAAGTGGATGTGGCAGATGCTGCGCAACTGCGACGCCGCCAGCTACGCGCAAAACAAGGAGCGCATGGTGCGCCTGGCGGAATACAGCCGCGACTGCATCCGCGACCTGCGCGCCGACACCGGCATCGCCTACGAAGGCCGCCAGCAGGGCACGCTGCAAATCTTCCGTACCCAGCAGCAGCTCGACGGCGCCGCGAACGACATCGCCGTGCTCGAGCGCGCTGGCGTGCCCTACGAACTGCTTTCGCGCGAAGACCTCGTGCGCAGTGAACCAGGCCTGGCCTCGACCCGCCACAAGCTGGCCGGTGGCCTGCGCCTACCCAATGACGAAACGGGCGATTGCCAGCTCTTCACCACGCGCTTGGCCGCGATGGCTGAACAGTTGGGCGTGCGCTTCCATTTCAACCGCACCATCAATAGCCTGATCTTCAAGAACGAGGCCGTGCGCGGCGCGCTGGTCGACGGGCAGCCGATGGAAGCCGACCTCGTGGTCGTGGCGCTGGGCAGCTACAGCTCGCCGTTCCTGAAGAACCTGGTGAACGTGCCGGTGTATCCGCTCAAGGGTTTCTCGATCACCGTGCCGATGACGGATGCTGAAAAGAGCCCCGTCTCCACCATCCTGGACGAGACCTACAAGGTGGCCGTGACCCGCTTTGACGACCGGATCCGCGTGGGCGGCATGGCGCAGATCGTCGGCTACGACAAGCGCCTGGACCCGGGCAAGCGCAAGACGCTGGAGTTTGTCGTCAACGATCTGTTCCCGGGCGCGGGCGATGTGTCGCGCGCTTCGTTCTGGACGGGCCTGCGCCCCATGACGCCGGACGGCACGCCGATCGTCGGCCAGACGCCGGTGCGCGGCCTGTGGCTCAACACGGGCCACGGCACGCTGGGTTGGACCATGGCGTGCGGCTCGGGCAAGCTGCTGTCGGATCTAGTGTCGGGCCGCTCGCCGGCTATCCGTGCGGACGATCTGTCGGTATATCGCTATATGGGCGGTGCTCCGATGCCTGCAGGCAAGCCTGCGCTGGCCTGATCAGCGACATCACCGCACCAAAGAAAAAGGGAGGCTTCGGCCTCCCTTTTTTCATATCCGCCGATGCGGCTTAGAACTGCACTTCCGGCACCGCGCCGATGGTCTCACCACCGGTCAGCACGCTCTGCGCAATGCCCGGCGCCTGCGTGAGCAGCACGTCCGCAAACACGCGCGCCGTGGCGATCTTCGCGCCGTAGAAGTTCGGGTCTTCGCTCTCGCGGTCGATGGCCACCAGCAGCGCGCGCGCCATCTGCCAGCCCGACAGCACGATGCCGCACAGGCGCAGATACGGCACGCTGCCCGCGAACACGGCGTTCGGTTGCGCCTTGGTCTGCGCGACCACGAAGCGCACCACCGATTCCATGGCCTCGCGGCCCGCGGCCAGACGGACACGCATCGCATCGCAATGCGCACCACCCTTGGCAGCCAGCGCGGCTTCCACCTTCGCGATTTCCGCGCAGATGCCCAGCGCCACAGCACCGCCATCACGCACCGTCTTGCGGCCGATCAGGTCGTTGGCCTGGATCGCCGTGGTGCCTTCGTAGATCGGCAGGATGCGCGCGTCGCGGTAATACTGTGCGGCGCCCGTCTCTTCGATGAAGCCCATGCCGCCGTGCACCTGCACGCCCAGGCTCGTCACGTCGATCGACATCTCGGTGCTCCAGCCCTTCACGATCGGCACCAGGAATTCGTATAGCGCTTCGTTCTGCTTGCGCGCGGCATCATCGGCGGCATGGTGGCCGGCATCGCACGCGGCAGCGGCCACGTAGGCCAGTGCGCGAGCGCCTTCGGTCATGGCACGCATCGTCAGCAGCATGCGCTTCACATCCGGGTGATGAATGATCGCAACGGCCTTGGCGGCGGATCCATCCACCGGGCGGCTCTGTACGCGCTCGCGCGCATAGGCCACGGCCTTCTGATATGCACGCTCCGACACGCCGATGCCCTGCATGCCCACGGCATAACGCGCGGCGTTCATCATGATGAACATGTATTCCAGGCCGCGATTCTCTTCGCCGACCAGCGTACCGATGGCGCCGCCGTTATCGCCAAACTGCAGCACCGCCGTCGGGCTCGCCTTGATCCCCAGCTTGTGTTCGATCGACACGCAATGCGCGTCGTTGCGCGCGCCCAGCGAGCCATCTGCATTGACGAGGAACTTCGGCACCACGAACAGCGAGATGCCCTTCACGCCTTCCGGCGCACCCGGCGTGCGCGCCAGCACGAGGTGGACGATGTTCTCGGCCATGTCGTGCTCGCCCCAGGTGATGAAAATCTTCGTGCCGAAGATCTTGAACGTGCCGTCGCCCACCGGCTCGGCACGCGTGCGCACGAGTGCCAGGTCGGAACCGGCCTGCGGCTCGGTCAGGTTCATCGTGCCGGTCCATTCACCCGAGATGAGCTTGGGCACGAACAGTTGCTTCTGCGCTTCAGTGCCGGCGGTGAGCAGCGCCTCGATGGCGCCGTCGGTCAGCAGCGGGCACAGCGCAAACGACAGGTTGGCCGAGTTCAGCATCTCGATGCAGGCAGCGGCAATCAGCTTGGGCAGGCCCTGGCCGCCGTATTCCAGCGGGTGCTGCACGCCTTGCCAACCGCCTTGGCCGAACTGCGCGAAGGCCTCCTTGAAACCTGCGGTGGCCGTAACGACGCCGTCCTTCCAGCTGCTCGGGTTGCGGTCGCCTTCCACGTTGAGCGGCGCGACGACTTCACCAGTAAAGCGTGCGCTTTCTTCCAGCACGGCTTGTGCGGTGTCAGCGGTGGCGTCTTCAAAGCCGGGCAGCTTTGCAACGTTGTCCAGACCTGCGAGTTCGTTCATCACGAACAGCATGTCTTTGACGGGGGCTTGATAGGTCATGGCTCTCTCCAGTCATTCGTTAAACGTGATCAGGACGAAGTGTCAGCGTGTCCGCGCCGTCCTGATAACGCTTGCGCTCGCGTATAAAAAAGCCGTTTCCAAACGAGGTCGGAAACGGCTTTGCGTGGGGCCGCATTGTCCATTCGGGCGCACCGGGAAGATGCGCCGCCCGGTTCGATCAGCCCAATGCGCTCACCAGCTCCGGCACGACAGCGTTCAGATCACCCACGAGGCCGTAGTCGGCCACCTGGAAGATCGGCGCTTCCGGATCCTTGTTGATCGCCACGATCACCTTGGAATCCTTCATGCCGGCCAGGTGCTGGATCGCGCCCGAGATACCGACGGCGATGTACAGCTGCGGCGCGACGATCTTGCCGGTCTGGCCGACCTGGTAGTCGTTCGGCACGAAGCCGGCATCCACTGCAGCACGCGAGGCACCCAGCGCGGCGCCCAGCTTGTCGGCCAGCGGCGTCAGCACCTTGGTGTAGTTCTCGCCCGAGCCCACGCCACGGCCACCCGACACGATGATCTTGGCAGCGGTCAGTTCCGGGCGGTCGCTCTTCGTCACTTCGCGCGAGACGAATTGCGAGATGCCCGCGTCAGCCACGGCGGTCAGGTTTTCGGTGGCAGCCGAGCCACCGGTCGCTGCAGCCGGGTCGAATGCCGTGCCACGCACGGTAATCACCTTCACCTTGTCGGCCGATTGCACGGTGGCAATCGCGTTGCCAGCGTAGATCGGGCGCTCGAAGGTGTCCGGGCCGTCGACCTTGGTAATGTCGGACAGCTGGGCCACGTCCAGCTTGGCAGCCACGCGCGGCAGGATGTTCTTGCCGTAGGCGGTGGCGGGCGCCAGGATGTGGCTGTAGTTGCCGGCAATGGCCAGGGCCTGCTCGGCGACGTTTTCGGCCAGACCATCGGCAAACTGGGGCGCGTCGGCCACCAGCACCTTGGTCACGCCTGCGATTTGCGCAGCGGCCTGTGCAGCAGCGCCGCAGCCAGCGCCGGCCACCAGCACGTGGACGTCACCGCCGCACTGGGCGGCTGCCGTCACGGTGTTCAGCGTCGCGGACTTGATGGATTGGTTGTCGTGTTCAGCAATAACGAGTGCAGTCATGTTTGTTCTCCCCGCGCTCAGATAACTTTGGCTTCGGTCTTCAGCTTGGCGACCAGCGTGGCCACGTCGGGCACCATCACGCCGGCGCTGCGCTTGGCGGGCTCGACCACCTTCAGCGTCTTCAGGCGCGGAGCGACGTCCACGCCCAGGTCTTCCGGCTTGACCGTGTCGAGCGGCTTCTTCTTCGCCTTCATGATGTTCGGCAGCGTCACGTAGCGCGGCTCGTTCAGGCGCAGGTCGGTGGTGACCACGGCCGGCAGCTTGACCGACAGGGTCTCCAGACCGCCGTCTACTTCACGCGTGACCGAAGCCTTGCCGTCGGCAACCACGACCTTCGAGGCAAACGTGGCTTGCGGCAGGCCGGCCAGCGCAGCCAGCATCTGACCGGTCTGGTTAGCGTCGTCGTCAATCGCCTGCTTGCCGAGGATGATCAGTTGCGGCTGTTCCTTGTCGACCAGCGCCTTGAGCAGCTTGGCAACGGCCAGCGGCTGCAGCTCTTCGTTGGTCTCGACCAGGATGCCGCGGTCGGCGCCGATGGCCATGGCGGTGCGCAGGGTTTCCTGGCACTGCGTCGGGCCGCACGACACGGCGATCACTTCGGTAGCGACGCCCGCTTCCTTCAGGCGGACCGCCTCTTCCACGGCGATCTCGTCGAACGGGTTCATGCTCATCTTGACGTTGGCAAGATCCACACCGCTGCCGTCCGTCTTCACGCGGACCTTCACGTTGTAATCGATCACGCGCTTGACTGCGACCAGGACTTTCATGCGCTCACTCCACTAATTGATAAGACGATTTTGCAAAACGCTGGCCATTATAAGGGGGGCCAGTCGCCCGCGTAATTTTTCCGAACGGTCGTGCTATTTTAACCGCGAAAATTTGCCGGACGCCAGTCAAACGTCCGGCAATCGGTTGGGGAAAACCCTCTAACCGTGTGTAAAAGTGCTTACCAGGCCACGATCACCGCGTCTTTGTACTTCGTCTTCACAAAGGACTTCACGGCGTCCGAGTGGTAAGCCTTCACGAGTTTGGCGACCCAGGGCTGATCCTTGTCCGCTGCGCGCACGGCCAGCACGTTGGCGTACGGGCCCTTCGGGCTTTCGATGGCGATGCCGTCCTTGGTCGGGTCCAGGCCGGCCTTCTCGGCGTAGTTGCCGTTGACGGCGGCAGCGTCCAGATCATCCAGCGAACGCGGCAGCTGGGCGGCGTCCAGCTCGACAAATTTCAGCTTCTTCGGATTCTCGGCCACATCGCGCGGCGAGGCCTTGAAGCCGGCGTTCGGCTTGAGCTTGATCACGCCCTGCGATTGCAGCAGCAACAGCGCGCGGCCGCCGTTGGTCGGGTCGTTTGGCAGGCCGAAGCGCGCGCCGTCCTTCAGATCCTTCAGCGACTTGATCTTCTTCGAGTAGATGCCCATCGGGAACGTGATGGTCTGGCCGACGCTCACGAACTTGTAGCCGCGCGTGGCGATCTGGTCGTCCAGATACGGCTGATGCTGGTAGCTGTTGGCGTCCAAGTCACCGGCGGCCAGGGCGGCGTTCGGCTGGATGTAGTCGTTGAACTCGACGATCTGGAGCTTCAAGCCTTCCTTCTCGGCGACCTTCTTCACTTCTTCCATGATCTCGGCGTGCGGGCCGGCGGTCACGCCGATCTTGATCGGCTTGCTCTGCGCCATTGCGCTCCCGGCAGTCAGTGCCAGTGCCGCACCGAGGCTCGCGGACCATTGCAGCAGTTGACGACGATTCATGAGGTTCCCCCGTATTGATGTCGATGAATGATTAACGATGGCTCAGGCGGCGCACGAGCCAATCGCCCGTCGATTGCACCGCCTGCACAAAAACGATCAGGATGACGACGACCGCCAGCATGATGTCCGATTCATAGCGTTGATAACCGTAGCGGATACCCAGATCGCCCAAGCCGCCACCGCCGATGGTACCGGCCATGGCCGAGTAGCCGACCAGGCTGACGAAGGTGATCGTCAGGCCAGCGAGGATGCCAGGCATCGCCTCGGGCAGCAGCACCTTGTAGACGAGCTGACCGGTGGTCGCGCCCATCGACTGCGCGGCTTCGATCAGGCCGCGATCCACTTCGCGCAGCGCGGTTTCCACCAGGCGCGCGACAAACGGAATCGCAGCGATCGTCAACGGTACGATGGCCGCTGCAGTACCGATGGAAGAGCCCGCCAGCAGGCGCGTAAACGGAATCACCGCCACCAGCAGGATGATGAACGGCACCGAGCGCACGGCGTTGACGATCAGGCCCGCGATGCGGTTGAACGTCGGCGCCGACAGCACACCACCCGAGGCCGTCAGATACAGCAGCACACCCAGCGGCACGCCAAACAGCGCACCGATGCCGCCGGACACGCCCACCATGGCCAGCGTTTCCCAGAAGGCCGGCAGAAACAGATCGGTCAGGTCAGACCACATGGTTGATCTCCTCGACCACGACGCCTTGTTCGCGCAGGAAATTCATTGCGTTGTTGATGTCAGCCGTTTCGCCCGTGGCCAGGATCGCCAGCGAGCCGAAGGCCTGGCCCTGGATCTCGTCGATATGGCCGTGCAGGATGTTGAAGTCGAGCCCGTAGTGGCGGATCGCCTGGGCCAGCACCGGCTGGTCCACGCCCGCGCCGGTGAAGGCCAGACGGAACAGGTGGTCGCGCCCGCCGTGCTCGCGCGCAACGAGGCGGCTCTCCACGCGCGCCAGTACCGAGGGCGGCAACTCTTGCGAGATGACCTCGCCGATGAGTGCGCGCGTCACGTCGTTCTGCGGTTTCAGGAACACGTCGATCACGCGGCCCAGCTCCACCACGCGGCCGGCATCGAGCACCGCCACCCGGTCGCACACCTGCTTGATGACTTCCATCTGGTGCGTGATCAGCACGATGGTCAGGCCCAGCTCGCGGTTGATCTTGCGCAGCAGGTCGAGGATCGAACGCGTCGTCTCCGGGTCCAGCGCAGAAGTGGCTTCGTCGCAAAGCAGCACATCGGGCTGGCTGGCCAGCGCACGCGCAATGCCGACGCGCTGCTTCTGGCCGCCGGAGAGTTGTGCCGGATAGCGGTCCTTGAACGCGGCCAGGCCAACGAGGTCCAGCAGCGGCAGCACGATCTCGCGGATGCGCTCGCGCGGCGTACCGGCCAATTCGAGCGGGAGTGCCACGTTGTCGTACACCGTGCGTGACGACAGCAAATTGAAGTGCTGGAAGATCATGCCGATCTTGCGGCGCGCCTGGCGCAGCCCGTCGGCATTCAGTGCAGTGAGCTCCTGCCCCGCCACGGTGACGGTGCCGGCGGTCGGCCGGTTCAGCAGGTTGATGACGCGCACCAGCGTGCTCTTGCCTGCGCCGCTGCGGCCGATGATGCCGAAGATCTCGCCGCGGTCAATGGTCAGGTCGACGTCGCACAGCGCGTGGACGTCGTTGCCGCCCGCCCCCCGAAAGTGCTGCGATATCCCCTTGAGTTCAATCATGCGTACATACAAAAACGGCAACCGCCCCCGAATCCAGGCCGTTGCCGTCTCTTTATTGTTTGGAATGAGGCGCTAGTGTAAGGCAGCCGCTACATGCGAGGAACGATTCTTTAACGATGTCTTTATTACTTTTTAGAATGTCATCGGCGATTCGTCATCATCCACGTCTACAACTCGGCCAGCGCCTTGACGTGCGCCACCACGCTACGGCCCAGCGCGCTCAGGTTGTAGCCGCCTTCCAGACAACTGACGATACGGCCCTTGGCATGCACGCGCGCCAGTTGCATGAGTTGCTGCGTGATCCAGGCGTAGTCGGCTTCGACCAGGCCCATCTGGCCGAGGTCGTCCTCGCGGTGTGCGTCGAAGCCAGCAGAGATGAACAGCATCTCAGGCTGGAATGCGTCCAAGCGCGGCAACCAGATCGTCTCCACCACTTCACGCACCGTCAGACCATTGGTGTACGCCGGCAGTGGGATGTTGACCATGTTGGCCGCTACCGCCTCGGTGCCCGAATACGGATAGAACGGGTGCTGGAAGATACTGCACATCATCACGCGTGGCTCATCGCGGAAGGCCGCTTCGGTGCCGTTGCCGTGATGCACGTCAAAGTCGACGATGGCCACGCGCTGCAAACCGTGGTGCTCCAGCGCGTGACGCGCCGCCACGGCCACGTTGTTAAAGAAGCAGAAGCCCATCGCGCGACCGGGTTCGGCATGGTGGCCCGGCGGGCGCACACTGCAGAACGCGTTTTCCAGCTCGCCCGCGATGACCTTGTCGGTGGCATCCACCGCCGCACCCGCGGCCAGCACGGCAGCCATGTAGGTGTGCGGGTTCATCGAGGTATCGGGGTCGATCGGCATGTAACCTGCGATCGGCACGCTGGCCACCAAGTCGCGCAGGTATTCCGGGCGATGCACGCGGCACAGCTGCGCTTCAGTGGCGGGCGGCGCCTCGCACGGGACAAGCAAATCTTCGATGCGGCTGGCGATGAGCTGGTCTTCAATCGCGCGCAGGCGGTCCGGGCATTCGGGATGGTGCGGGCCCATCTCGTGCCGGAGGAATTCGGGATGCGTATAGAGGCCGGTCGCCATATTGATGTTGTGATCCGGGTGCTTCAGTGTCTCCAGCCGCTACGTTAGCACGGCTATGCGACAACGCCGCGCGCGCAGGCGATCCGACAGGCGCATCCGCTACAATGCCCCGATCCCGTTTGAAGCCTGCCCATGAGCCAATCGCCCTCTTCCCGTCGTCCCGTATTGCGCGCCCTGGTGGCGGGCGCCGCGCTCTCCGCGCTGTCCTTCCCGGCATTCTCGCTGGCCGCCAAGAAGGCCGCCAAATCGCCCAAGCGCCGCGTTGCGGTGCATGAGGAAGAGATCGATCCCGACCGTTACCGCAACAACCCGCAGACGCAGGCCTTCATCGGCATGCTGGTCGGCCAGTACAACTTCGATCGCGCGTCGCTCGATACGCTGTTTGCGAGCACCGCCTATTCCGCCACGGTGGCGCGCCTGATCCTGCCGCCGGCCACGCCCGCGCGCCGCAGCTGGACGGCCTATCGCGGCCGCTTCATCGAGCCCATCCGCATTAGCGCCGGCGTGCGGTTCTGGCAGCAATACGGCGACACCCTGCGCCGTGCAGAGAAGGAATTCGGCGTGCCGGCCGACGTGATCGTCGGCATCCTGGGCGTGGAGACCATCTACGGCCGCGACATGGGCAACTTCCGCGTGATCGACGCGTTGTCGACACTCGCCTTCGATTACCCCGACACGCCCAACCGCGAAGACCGCAGCACGATGTTCCGCAACCAGCTCAAGGACTTCCTGCTGTGGTGCCGCGACACCGGCACGGATGCGTTCTCGGTGCTGGGTTCATACGCGGGCGCGGTCGGCATTCCGCAGTTCATGCCGACCAGCATCCGCGAATACGCCGTGGACTATGACAAGGACGGCCACATCGACCTGCGCAACAGCGCGGTGGACGCCATCGGCAGCGTTGCGCGTTTCCTGCAGATGCATGGCTGGGAGCCGAACCGGCCCGTGATGTGGAATATCGCCGGCGACACGGACAGCCAGGGCATTGCGGCGGCGGCGGCCGACGGACAGCCGTATCCGCGCATGACGCTGTCCAAGCTCACGCGTGCGGGCCTTGCGCTGGCGCCGGGCGTCGATGCCGCCCGCGAGCAGGAAACCGATGTGCTGATGATCGACCTGCCCACTCCCGGCCAGCCGACCGAATACCGCGTCGGCCTGCGCAACTTCTACGTGCTCACGCGCTACAACCGCAGCTTCTTCTACGCCGCGGCCGTGTACGAACTGGGCCAGGCCGTGCGACAGGCGATGCAGGGTTGATCCGCCGCCGACGCAAACAAAAAGCGCAGCCGAAGCTGCGCTTTTTTCATGGCGGCGCCGAGTCTCGTCAGGCCGGAAACACGCCCGTCGACAGGTAGCGGTCACCGCGATCGCACACCACGAACACGATCGTCGCGTTCTCGACTTCTTCAGCAATCCGCAGCGCCACGCACAGTGCGCCCGCCGCCGAAATCCCGCAGAAGATGCCCTCTTCGCGCGCCATGCGACGGGCCATGTGTTCGGCGTCGGATTGGCTCACGGGCTCGGTGCGGTCAATGAACTTCGGATCATAGATCTTCGGCATGTACGCCTCGGGCCACTTGCGGATGCCCGGAATGCGCGAACCCTCTTCCGGTTGCGCGCCCACAATCTGGACGGCCGGGTTCTGCTCTTTCAGGAAGCGGGAGACGCCGGTGATGGTGCCCGTCGTGCCCATCGCCGAAACGAAGTGGGTGATGCGGCCTTCGGTCTGCTGCCATAGTTCCGGGCCAGTGGTCTCATAGTGCGCGAGCGGGTTGTCCGGGTTGGCGAACTGGTCGAGGATGACGCCCTTGCCTTCCTTCTCCATTGCATCAGCCAGGTCGCGTGCGTATTCCATGCCACCCTTGACGGGGGTCAGGATGATCTCCGCGCCGTAAGCCGCCATGCTCTGGCGGCGTTCCACCGACAGGTCTTCCGGCATGATCAGCACCATCTTGTAGCCGCGGATGGCGGCCGTCATGGCCAGCGCAATGCCGGTGTTGCCCGACGTGGCTTCGATGAGCGTGTCGCCGGGCTTGATACGGCCGCGCGCCTCGGCGTGCTTGATCATGGACAGCGCGGGGCGATCCTTGACCGAGCCGGCCGGGTTATTGCCCTCGAGCTTGCCGAGGATGACATTGCCGCGGCGCGCATTGGCCTCGCCGGGGATGCGCTGGAGCTGAACCAACGGCGTGTTGCCAATGGTGTCTTCGATGGTGAGATAAGCCATGATGCAAGCGGGAAGAGAATCAGGCCATTGTAATGCAGCATGAAAGCCCTGCCCGGCACATGGCAAAACGCCCCGCTTCAAGCGGGGCGTCGTCACTGCGCTGAACTGCTTACTTCTTCTTCGGATCCTTGGCGTCTTTCTTCGCTGCGGCCGGCGCAGCCGCTGCCTTGCCAAACGTCAGCCCTGCGCTTTCGAGCTTGGCCAGCGTCTTGTCGCCAATGCCGGGCACGCGGGCCTTGAAGTCGGCGGCATCTTTGTACGGGCCGTTCTTGGTCCGTTCTTCAACGATGACTTTGGAACGCTTCGGGCCGATGCCGGACAGCGTCTCCAACGCGGCATGGTCCGCCGTATTCACATCCACCGCCGCCCACGAGACCGACAGCATGGACAGCGACATCAACGCAACGGCCAACAGCTTCTTCAACATGTGCTCCTCCTGAGTTCAGAGATAAAAAAACCGCCACAAGGCGTGGCGGTCTCGACACATCTTAAAGAGCATCACCGGGATGCGGCAGCAGACTCACAAAAAGTCACGCGCTGTCTTATTGCTGGCGATCGGTCAGACCGGCTGCTTCAGCAACCATTGACAGTAGCGCTCGACGCCTTCCTGCACCGTCAGGAACGGTGCCGTGTAGCCCGCCGCGCGCAGTCGCGATTGATCCGCCTGCGTAAAGCACTGATATTTCCCGCGCAGCGCGTCCGGAAACTTCACGTATTCGATCAGGCCTTCCTGTGCCAGCTCTTCAGTAGAGAGCACCGGTTTGCCTTCGGCTCCACGCAGCGTATTCACCACCGTCGTGGCGATGTCGTTGAAAGGTTGAGCGCGGCCGGTGCCGAGGTTGAAGATGCCCGACTTGTCCGGGTTGTCGAAGAAGAACAGGTTGACCTTCACCACGTCTTCCACCGACACGAAGTCCCGCATTTGGCCGCCTTGCGGGTAGCCGTTGTACTCGCCGAACAGCTTGACGGTGCCTTCGCTGCGGAACTGGTTGAAGTTGTGGAACGCCACCGACGCCATGCGCCCCTTGTGCTGCTCGCGCGGGCCGTACACGTTGAAGTAGCGGAAGCCGACGATCTGCGACAGCGCCGTCGGCATGACACGGCGTACCACCTGATCGAACAGCAGCTTGGAATAGCCGTACACGTTGAGCGGGCGCTCGAACTCGGGCTCCTCGCGGAAGGTTTCCGAGGCGCCATACGTGGCCGCCGACGACGCATAGAGGAACTGCACGCCCTGGTCCAAGCACGCGCGCATCACCGCCAGCGAGTAGCGGTAGTTGTTCTCCATCATGTAGCGGCCGTCGGTCTCCATGGTGTCGGAGCACGCGCCCTCATGGAAAATCGCGCGGACCTTGCCGAACTCGCCGCGTGCAAAGCGTTCAACGAACTCGGTCTTGTCGAGGTAATCGCTGATCTGGCAGTCGACGATGTTCTTGAACTTGTCGGCACGCGTGAGGTTGTCGACAGCAATGATGTCGGTCTCGCCGCGCGCGTTCAGGCCCTTGACGATGTTGGCGCCGATAAAACCTGCCGCGCCGGTAACGATGATGGTCATGATGCTTGGGAGAAAAGTTCTGCGTGAGTGACGACCGCTGTGCCCAGCTTGCCGACCACGATGCCGCCCGCGCGGTTGGCGTACTGCACGGCTTCCTTGATGTTGGCGCCGGCGCCCAGCAGCGTCGCCAGCGTGGCGATAACGGTGTCGCCCGCACCCGACACGTCGAACACCTCGCGCGCCTGGGCCGATACGTGCAGCACCTCGTGCTCGGTGTAGAGCGTCATGCCCTCTTCCGAACGCGTGAGCAGCAGCGCTTCGAGCTGCAGCTCACGACGCAGATTCTGTGCGCGGATGGTGAGGTCCTGCTCCGACTTCCACGTGCCGACAACCTGGCGCATCTCGGCGCGGTTGGGCGTGATCATGGTTGCGCCCTTGTAGCGCGAATAATCGTCGCCCTTCGGGTCGACCAGCACGCGGCGGCCCGCCTGGCGGGACACCTCGATCATCTTGCCCACGTGGGTGAGACCGCCCTTGCCGTAGTCGGACAAGACCACCACGTCGTGCTGCGGTGCCAACGCGCCAAAACGATCGAGCACCGACATCAGCACTTCGTGCGTGGGCGGGTTCTCGAAGTCGACGCGGATCAACTGTTGCTGGCGCGCCAGCACCCGCAGCTTGATCGTCGTGTTGACGGCCGGGTCGCGATGCAGGTGGCCGGTGACATGGCTCTCGCCGAGCAGCGTTTCGATGCTGCGGCCGGGCTCGTCGTCGCCAACCACGCCAAGCATGCCGGCCTGTGCACCGAGCGCCGCCACGTTGCGCGCCACGTTGGCAGCACCGCCCAGACGCTCATCCTGCCGCTTGATCTGCACGACAGGCACCGGCGCTTCCGGCGAAATCCGGTCGACGTCGCCAAACCAGTAGCGGTCGAGCATCATGTCGCCAACCACAAGGATGCGGGCGGCGTGGATCTGTTCGGAAACGGGCGTAGTCATGAGTCTAGAGTTTCGGCAGCAGCCGAGGTCACTGCGATTACGATTGGGTGGAGCGCCCGATGGCCTGGTATTCAAAGCCCGCATCGCGCATGGCTTGCGGCTCGAACAGGTTGCGGCCGTCGAACACCATCGGCGTCTTCAACAGGGCCTTCACGGCGTTGAAGTCGGGGCTGCGGAACGCCTTCCACTCTGTCACGATGACCAGCGCGTCGGCGTCCTTGAGCGCGTCCATCTGACCAGTGCAGAACGTCACGCGTTCCAGTTGCTCGGCAGAAAGATCGAGCGCCAGTGCATGACGGGCCTCTTCCATCGCAACCGGGTCATAGACCTGCACGCGTGCACCGCGCGACAGGAGTGCCCCGATCAGGATGCGGCTCGGTGCTTCCCGCATATCGTCGGTGTTCGGCTTGAATGCCAGACCCCAGATGGCGAAGGTGCGGCCGGTCAGGTCCGCGCCCATGCGGTCTTCGATCTTGCCGACCAGCACTTCCTTCTGCTTGTCGTTGACGGCCTCGACGGCTTCGAGCACGTGGAGCGTCTGACCGTACTCCTGCGCGGTGCGCACCAGCGCCTGCACATCCTTCGGGAAGCACGAGCCGCCGTAGCCGGTACCGGCGTAGAGGAAGCTGTAACCGATGCGCGGGTCCGAACCGATGCCCAGGCGCACGAGTTCGATGTCAGCGCCCACCTTGTCGGCCAGGTTGGCCATCTCGTTCATGAACGAGATGCGCGTGGCCAGCATCGAGTTGGCAGCGTACTTGGTGAACTCGGCCGAGCGCACATCCATGTAGAAGGTGCGTTCATGGTTGCGGTTGAACGGTGCGTACAGCGTGCGCATCATCGACTTGGCCTTCAGGCCGTCGGCATCGCCATACGTGCCGAGCACGATGCGGTCCGGGCGCATGAAATCGTCCACCGCCGCGCCTTCTTTCAGGAACTCAGGGTTCGACACCACCGAGAAGCCGACGTCCGACTTGCCGCGCGCGGCCAGCACTTCCGCCACAGCTGCACGTACCTTGTCGCCAGTGCCCACCGGTACGGTCGACTTGTCGACGATCACCTTGAAGCCATTCATGTGCTGGGCGATGTTGCGCGCGGCGGCCAGCACGTACTTCAGGTCAGCGGAGCCGTCTTCATCGGGCGGCGTGCCGACGGCGATGAACTGCACATCGCCGTGCGCCACGCTGGCGGCCACGTCGGTCGAAAACTGGATGCGCCCCGCCGTGCGGTTGCGCTCAATCAGCTCCTTCAGGCCCGGTTCGTAGATGGGCACGCCGCCGGCGTTGAGCAGGTCGATCTTTTTCTGGTCGACGTCGAGGCAGAACACGTCGTTGCCAAGTTCCGCCAGACATGCGCCGGTGACCAGACCGACATAACCGCTACCGATGATGGTGATTTTCATACGAACACTTCAAAGATTGAAAAAGCGCCGACGTGGACTACGTGAGCACACCACGCCGGACTGAATTACATGCTGGCACCACCGCTGCCGCCGAGGGTCTCGGTACGGCGCGGTGCATAGGTTTCCCAGCGGTTGCAACCCGGGCACTGCCAATAGAACAAGCGCGCGCGGAAACCGCATTCCTGACAGGTATAGCGGGCCAGGTTGCGCGTCCGGCTTTGCAGCAGATCGCGAATGGCACCGAGATCCTGCGCGCGCTGGATATCAGCATTGCTGCCCGCCTCGACAGGATCGGCCAGCGCGCTCTCAGCCACATCAGCCGTAGCAGACACCTCATGGCTGACCGCCTCCGACGCACGCGTTGCCTCCGCTTCCACCAGTCGCGTCAACGCCATCAGCGATGGCTGGCGACGAATCTGGTCGCGCATCAACGCCACGGCATCGTCGATACCGTGCACATCCAACTCGTATTTGTAGACCGTATCGAGCAACTCCGGGCCCAGGCGGGCGTCCATCTTGGAGCGCAGCCACGCCAGCCCTTCGGCGGCACGCCCGAGCTGCGTATACGCCTTCATCAGTCGCTCGGCGACCAGCGGCAGGAAGGCCACATTCTGCTGTTCAATGCTGCGCCAGCGCTTGATGGCGCCTTCGACGTCGCCCTGACCTTGCGCCACATCGCCCAGTTGGATGGTGGCGCGCACGTTTTTGGGGTTCTCCTGCAGCGCGCGTTCCAGCCACTCCACGGCGGCGGGCACGTCCTTGCGTTGCAGTGCTTCCTGCGCCAACTCGCAGCAGAACTGTGCGATCTGGACGGCGTAATCCTTACCCTGCAGTTTCTGCAACTCACGTGCCGCTTCAATGGCCTTGCGCCATTCCTTCTCGATTTCGTACAGCTCGAGCAGCACGCGCTTGGCCGGCTCGGCGAATGTGCCTTCCATCAACATGCGCAGAGATTCCTCGGCGCGGTCCAGCAAGCCGGCTCGCAGGAAATCCTGGCCAAGCTCATACAGCGCATGATCGCGCTCATTGGGCGGCAGATCGGGGCGGTTGACGAGGTTTTGATGCACGCGGATCGCGCGTTCAGTTTCGCCGCGACGGCGGAACAGGCTACCCAGCGCAAAGTGCAGCTCGGTAGTTTCCGGGTCCAGGCGGGCAACTTCAATGAAGGCGTCGATGGCCTTGTCCGGCTGCTCATTGAGCAGGAAGTTCAGCCCCTTGAAGTACGAGCGCGGCAGCGACGATTGCTCGGTGCGCAACTGACGTGCATCGAGGCGCGCGGCCACCCAACCCAAGCCGAACACCAGGGGGATGGCCAACAGCCACCAGAGATCAAAATCCATGCGTCAGACCTTGGGGCCGGGAACGTGATACGGGGAATCGGCGACCACTGCCGCAGGCGCCTCAACGGCCTCCTCCGCCTTCTTCATACGGCCGATCTGGCGGCGCAGGCGGCTTGCGGCAAAGCGATGCCGCACCACACGCGGCGCCATCGCCAGCATGGCAAGAAGGATGCCGGCCACGAAGAACGCCAGCGCAATCAGGATCAGCGGTGCGTGCCAGACCACACCAAACGGCAGCACGAGCGAGACTTCCGCCGTGTTGTGCAGTGCCAGCACGAAGAGCAGCACAAACAACAGGATGCGGATGACCCAGACGAGAAATTTCATGCGGATTCGGAAACGGACGGCGGTGCGATGGCCAAATGCAGCGCGATTGCCGGGTTGTGCCGCATTGTAGCGGATTCATCCGCCGGCCAGCCACGCGCGAGCGCGTGCGCGAGTGTGCCGCGACAATAAAAAACGCCCCGGCAGAACCGGGGCGTTTCTGAAACAACCTTTGCGACCAGGACTCACCGCGACATGACCAGCGGCACCGCCATATCCGCTGAAAATCCAGCGGTCGAGCGTTTGCTGTCAGCCTGTCGGGCTGCCTTGACAGCCGAGAGCGACACTGCTGGCTCACCCTCCGAAGAGAGTTCGCCTTGTCGCTCCAGACTGCGGTCGACCCGCTCGCGCAACTCCTTGCCTGCCTTGAAGTGCGGCACCCGCTTCTCGGGCACCAGCACCTTCTCGCCGGACTTGGGGTTGCGACCGACACGCGGCGGACGACGATTCAGACCGAAGCTGCCGAACCCGCGGATCTCGATGCGGTGGCCGTCTGCCAGGGCGTCGGACATCGCATCCAGGATCGTCTTGACCGCGATGTCCGCATCCCGCAGCAACAGCTGCGGAAAGCGGGCGGCCAGCTTTTCCACGAGTTCGGACTTGGTCATGGGCATCGTGCGCGTCCTTGCAGGTCGAACGTGGATGCTTACTGGTTAGTTTCGTTCAGCTTGGCCTTCAGCAGCGCGCCGAGGTTCGTGGTACCAGCGGTGCCGGTATCCGCAGCGAACTTCTGCATCGCTTCTTGCTGGTCAGCGCTGTCCTTCGCCTTGATGGAGACGTTGATGTTGCGCGACTTGCGATCGATGTTGACGATCATCGCGGTCATCTGTTCGCCTTCCTTCAGCACGTTGCGGGCGTCTTCCACGCGGTCGCTCGAGATTTCCGAAGCGCGCAGGTAGCCTTCCACGTCGTCAGCCAGCTGCACCACGGCACCCTTCGGATCAACGGCCTTGATCGTGACGTTCACGATCGAACCCTTGTCGTTGGTCGAGATGAAGTTGTTGAACGGGTCGCCCGACAGCTGCTTGATACCCAGCGAGATGCGTTCCTTGTCGATGTCGATGGCCAGCACAACAGCTTCCACCTCGTCGCCCTTCTTGTACTTGCGAACGGCTTCTTCGCCAGTCTCTTGCCACGACAGATCCGACAGGTGCACCAGGCCGTCGATGCCGCCCGGCAGACCGATGAACACGCCGAAGTCGGTGATCGACTTGATCTGGCCCGACAGCTTGTCGCCCTTCTTGTGGTTGCGACCGAAATCGTCCCACGGGTTGGCCTTGCACTGCTTCATGCCCAGGCTGATACGACGCTTGTCTTCGTCGATATCCAGAACCATGACTTCCACTTCGTCGCCCAGCTGGACAACCTTCGACGGCGCCACGTTCTTGTTGGTCCAGTCCATTTCCGACACGTGGACCAGGCCTTCGATACCGGCTTCGATCTCGACGAACGCGCCGTAGTCGGTCAGGTTGGTCACCTTGCCGAACAGGCGGGTGCCTTGCGGGTAGCGACGCGAGATGCCGACCCACGGATCTTCGCCCAGTTGCTTGACGCCCAGCGAGACGCGGTTCTTCTCTTGGTCGAACTTGAGGATCTTGGCGGTGATTTCCTGGCCAACCGACAGCACTTCGCTCGGGTGACGCACACGACGCCATGCCAGGTCGGTGATGTGCAGCAGACCGTCGATGCCACCCAGATCCACGAACGCGCCGTAGTCGGTGATGTTCTTGACGATACCGTTGACGATCGCGCCTTCCTTGAGCGTTTCCATCAGCTTCTGACGCTCTTCGCCCAGCGTGGCTTCAACCACGGCACGGCGCGACAGCACAACGTTGTTGCGCTTGCGGTCCAGCTTGATGACCTTGAATTCGAGGGTCTTGCCTTCGTACGGCGTGGTGTCCTTGATCGGACGCACGTCGACGAGCGAACCCGGCAGGAATGCACGAATACCGTTGACCATGACGGTCAGGCCGCCCTTCACCTTGCCGGTCACGGTACCGGAGATGATCTCGCCGGATTCCAGTGCCTTCTCAAGGTTCAGCCACGAAGCCAGGCGCTTGGCCTTGTCGCGCGACAGGATGGTGTCGCCGTAGCCGTTTTCCAGTGCGTCGATCGCGACCGAAACGTAGTCGCCGACTTGCACTTCCAGCTCGCCCTGGTCGTTCAGGAATTCTTCGACCGGAACAAATGCTTCAGACTTCAGGCCCGCGTTCACAACGACGAAGTTGTGGTCGATACGCACAACTTCCGCAGAGATCACTTCGCCAGCCTTCATATTGGACTTGGCGATCGACTCTTCGAACAGGGCGGCAAAAGATTCGTTAGTTTGGGACATAAAAGATAGGCATCCGCAGAACATGCCTCGCATGGCTTTCGCTGATGATGGGCGAAGACAGGTATGCGGGGTTATGAGTTGAACAACCGCCGACAGCAACATGCCGCCGGCACCGATCGAACCAGTTCAGCCGGCTCAGTTCGCCTTGTTGGCGCCCTGCACCTGCCGGTACCAGTCCAGTACCTGCGCAACCACTTCATCGACCGACATGTCGGACGAATCCAGTTGCCGCGCATCTTGCGCCGGACGCAGCGGCGCGACACTGCGGGTGCGATCCCGCAAATCACGCGCTTCCAAGTCCTGCGAAAGACTTTCCACTGTAGCAGAAAAACCCTTTGCAATCAATTGTTTATAGCGCCGCTCGGCGCGTGCCTGCACGCTCGCCGTAAGGAACACCTTGAGCACCGCTTCAGGGAAAACCACGGTGCCCATGTCGCGTCCGTCGGCCACGAGGCCGGGCGCTTCCAGGAACGCCCGCTGACGTGCATGCAGCGCCTCTCGCACGGCGCCATGCACGGCAATCGCCGAAGCTTGGTTGCCGACCGATTCGTGACGTAGCGCCAAGCTCACATCTTCGCCCTTGAGCCAGATGTGATCGGCCTTGAAGCGCACATCCAGCGTGCTGGCGATGCGCACGAGGCTATCGACGTCGTGATCGTCGACGTTTTCACGCATGCTGGTGAGCGCCACCAAGCGGTACAACGAGCCGCTGTCCAACAGGTGAAAACCCAGCAAATCGGCAACCTGATGAGCGACCGTGCCCTTGCCGGATGCGGTCGGGCCGTCGATGGTGATGACCGGATACGGCGTGGAAGCAACGGTGTCGGACATGATGAAAATCTGGCGGTTAATTGCGTCTCAGGCGGTAATGCCGCCGAACGCGGTGAAATATTCCGGGAAGGTCTTGGCGACGCAGCGCGGATCGTTGATGCGCACCGGCACCGGGCCGAAGGCGGCCAACGAGAACGCCATCGCCATGCGGTGATCGTCGTAGGTGTCGATGCCGCCAGCGGGCGAGGTCCATTGCGACGGGGGCGTCACGCGGATGTAGTCAGCGCCCTCTTCCACCTCGGCGCCGAGCTTGCGCAGTTCAGTCGCCATGGCGGACAGGCGGTCGGTTTCCTTGACACGCCAGCTGGCGATGTTGGTGAGCGTGGTGGTGCCGTCCGCAAACAGCGCGGCCACGGCCAGCGTCATCGCCGCGTCCGGGATGTGGTTGCAATCCAGCTCGACCGCGTGCAGCTTGCCGTCGTCGCGCTCGACACCGCGGACTTCGATCCAGTTGGCGCCGGCCATGACGTTGGCGCCCATGCGGTTGAGCGCGTCGGCAAACCGGACGTCGCCCTGAATGCTGGACATGCCAACCCCCTCCACACGCACCGGCCCACCGCCCAGCGCGCCGGCCGCCAGAAAGTACGATGCCGATGAAGCATCGCCTTCCACGAAAATCTCGCCCGGCGCCTTATACGTGATGCCGGTCGGAACGGTGAACGACGCCCAGCCGTCACGCTCTACCTGCACGCCAAAGCGCGCCATCAGGTTCAGCGTGATCTCGATGTAGGGCTTGGAGATCAACTCGCCAACCACTTCGATCGTGACAGTGCCGGCGGACTCCACCAGCGGCAGCGCCATCAGCAGCGCGGTCAGGAACTGGCTCGACACATCGCCGCGCACGCGGATGGGCGCGTCGATCTTGACGGGTGCGGCGTGGATCGCCAGCGGCGGGTAGCCTTCGTTGCCGGTGTAATCGATGCGCGCGCCGACTTGGCGCAGGCCATCGACCAGATCGCCGATCGGGCGCTCGTGCATGCGCGGCACGCCGTGCAACGTGTACTCGCCACCTTGCAGCGCGAGCGCGGCAGTCAGCGGGCGAATGGCCGTGCCGGCGTTGCCCATGAACAGATCGGCGGATTTGTTCGGGAAACGGCCGCCCGTGCCGGTGACGCGGTAGGCGTTCTCGCCCAGGTTTTCGACCGGGACACCCAGCTTGCCGAGCGCATCCAGCATGACGCGCGTGTCATCGGAATCAAGCAGGTCGCGCACAACGGTTTCGCCCTGCGCGAGCGCGGCCAGCAACAGCACGCGGTTGGAGATGCTCTTCGAGCCCGGCAGCTTGATGGTGCCGCGCGCAGACTTCAGCGGACCGACGTCGAGATGTTCCATGAATCCAATCAGTTCAAAACAAACGTTATTCGGGTTGCGCGCCGTTGCCACCTTCCGGGGCCACGCGCTGCGGCCAAGCAAGGCGCGCTTCGCTCGCGCGGCGGAACACGCGTTCAAGCGAAGCGCCATCACGCTCGGCAATCATCGTCTTCAGACGACCGATCACCGCTTCATATGTATTCAGTTCGCGCAGCAGCGCTTCGCGGTTCGACAAGCAGATGTCGCGCCACATCTCGGGCGACGATGCGGCGATGCGCGTGAAATCGCGGAAGCCACCGCCGGCAAAATCGAGCTTGAGTGCGCCATCTTCGGCATTGATGATCTGCGCCACCAGCGCGTACGACAACACATGCGGCAGATGGCTGACGGCGGCAAACACGGCGTCGTGCTGCACGGCCGACATGATGTGGCAATGCGCGCCTGCCGCTTCCCACATGGCCTGCACACGCTCGACATCAGCGCGGCGGTTTTCCTGCAGCGGGCAGAGTACGGCCTTCTTGCCGACATAGAGATCGGCCAGCGCAGCCTCCACGCCGTTGAGTTCTCGGCCGGCAATCGGGTGCGCCGGCACGAACTGGCTGACCTGATCGCCCAGCGCCGTCTTGGCCGCCATGATGACGTCGGACTTGGTGCTGCCGGCATCGGTGACGATGGTGTCGGGGCCGAGGTGCGGCTGCATGGCGAGCAGCAGTGGCAGCGTCTGCGCCACGGGCGCGCACAGCACGACCATGTCGGCGCCACGCACGGCCTCTTCCATCGGCAGCGCTTCGTCGATCACGCCCAGCCGGATCGCCGTCTCCAGCGACGCAGCTGACCGCCCGACGCCCACGATATGCCCGACCACGCCGGCGCGTCGCAACGCCAGTGCAAGCGACCCGCCAATCAGGCCGACACCGACAATCACCAACCGGGAACTGGAAAAAGAAGAGGCCACAACACCGCCCTGCCAGAAAAAAGCAAAGCGGCATTGTAGCCCGATGTGCGGAGCGCGACGTTCCCGCTAGTGCGCCGAGGGATAGGACCCCAGCACCTTGAAATACGCCGCGTCATGACGCAGCTTTTCGAGCGCGCGCGCCACCTGCGGGTCACGCTGATGGCCTTCCACGTCGACGTAGAAGTAGTACTCCCACGCCCCGCTGCGGGCCGGACGCGACTCGAAACGGCACATCGACACGCCGTTGTCCGCCAGGGGCGCCAACAGCTTGTAGACCGCACCGGCCTCATTCGGCACCGACAGGATCAGCGAAGTGTGATCGCGCCCGCTCGGCTCCGTCTCGTAGTTGCCGATGACGACGAAGCGCGTGCGGTTGTGCGGATCATCTTCCACGTTGGCCCGCACCACATGCAGCCCGTAGCGGTTGGCCGCCTGAACGCTGGCCAGCGCGGCGACGGTTTCGTCCTCACCCGCCATGCGCGCGGCCTCGGCGTTGCTCGACACGGCTTCGCGCGGCAGGTTCGGATAGTTCGTGTTGAGCCAGCGCTGGCACTGCGCCAGCGCCTGCGCATGCGCGCGCACCACCTTTACCTGCGACATGTCGCCCGTCTTGTGCAGCAAGTTGTGATGCACCCGTAGCGCGATCTCGCCGCTGATCTTCAGCGATGTCTGCAAGAACAGATCGAGTGTGCGCGACACCACGCCTTCGGTCGAATTCTCGACCGGCACCACGCCGCAATCAACCGTGCCGGACTCCGCCGCACGGAACACCTCATCGATGCTCGGGCACGGCATCGGCTGGATCTCGTGGCCGAAATGCGCAACCACCGCCTGCTCGGAGAACGTGCCCGCCGGGCCGAGGTAGCCGATGCGCAGCGCCTGTTCCAGGCCACGGCAGGCGGACATCACCTCGCGCCAGATGGCGGCGATGCTCTCGTCATGCAGCGGGCCCGCATTGCTCGACTGCATCTTGCGGATGACCTGCAGTTCGCGGTCCGGCCGAAACGCCGGCGACGAATAGCGCTTCTTCACCTCGCCCACTTCCTGCGCCACCTTGGCGCGGTCCGAGAGCAGCGTGAGCAGCTGGCTGTCGATGGCATCGATCTGCGTGCGCAGCGGCGCCAACTCCGCCGCCAATGCGGCGTCCTTGTTCTGTTTCGTATCGTCTGACTGACTGGTCATTGTAGAAATCGGTTCGGCAACGGATTGCGGATTGCAGATTGCCTCGCGAAGCAAACGCTTCGCGCTATGTTCTGGGCTGATCGGGCGCCTGCCTTAGGCGGAAGCCCGCTCAAACTCGCGCATGAAGTCGACCAGCGCTTCCACGCCTTCCAACGGCATCGCGTTGTAGATGCTCGCCCGCATGCCGCCCACGGACTTGTGGCCCTTGAGCTGCACCAGCCCGCGCTCGCGCGCCTGCGTCAGGAACGCCTCGTTGCGGGATTCGTCGTTGAGGAAGAACGGCACGTTCATGCGCGAACGGCACGTCGGATGGATTTCATTGCGGTAGAAGCTGCTGGCATCGATAAAGTCGTACAGCATCTTCGACTTGACGATGTTGCGCGTCTCCAGTGCTTCGACGCCGCCCTGACGCTTGATCCACTGGAACACCAGCCCGGCGATGTAGATCGCGTAGGTAGGCGGCGTGTTATACATCGAGCCGTTTTCGGCCACGACGCGCCAGTTGAATGCCGACGGGCACAGCGGGTGGGCATGGCCGAGCAGGTCCTTGCGCACGATCGCGATGGTCAAACCGGCCGGGCCGATGTTCTTCTGCGCGCCGCCATACAGGACCTGATAGCCATTCCAGTCGATAGGCCGCGAGAGGATATGGCTCGACACGTCGGCCACCACCACACGCCCATGCGCCTGGCCCACGTCCGGCGTGTGCTGATATTCCACGCCGACGATGGTTTCGTTCGTGCACAGGTGCACATAGGCCGCGTCAGACGACAACTGCCACTTCGATACGTCGGGAATCTTGTGGAAACGCTCGGCCTCGCTAGTGGCAGCGATATTCACCTCGCCGTACTTGCGCGCCTCCTGCTGCGACTTCACCGACCACGTACCGGTGACGACATAGTCAGCCTTCGGAGCGTCAGCCGATAGCCGGCGCATCAGGTTCAGCGGCACGATGGCGTTCTCGGCGATGGCACCACCTTGCAGGAAGAGGATTTCGTAGTTGTCCGGCACCGCCAGCAATGCACGCAGATCGGCAAAGGCCTGCGCCATGATGCTTTCGAACTCGCGCCCGCGATGGCTCATCTCCATCACGCTCATGCCGCTGCCGTGCCAGGAGAGCATTTCCTCCTGCGCCTGTTCCAGCACCTCGGTCGGCAACACTGCCGGACCTGCCGAAAAGTTGTACACGCGCGCCTGGCTGGCTTGAAGAGCTCGATCCGCTTGGTTCATGGGGCGAAGGACAAAAGAAAAATGGCTGTCTGGGCGCAAACCCAAACAGCCATTATCCACCAACTGGCGGCGCGACGGGGATTGCGCCCCGATCGTCGGCCTAAGCCGGTCAATTACTTCGAAGCGGCGGAAATTTCCTTGTCAGCCATGTCGCGCATCTTCTTGCCGACTTGCGGGCCGTACTTCTGCATCACGCTGCCCCACACTTCCTGCATGGCCTTGCCTTGGTTGGCCATGAACTTCTGGCCGCTCGGCGTCTTCAGGAATGCAGTCAGGTCCTTGATCTCCTGGGTCGAGTAGTACTTGCCCAGCGAGTCGTAGTGAGCCTGCAGAGCGTCCTTCTGGAACGCGGCCGTCTCAAAATCCTTGCCTGCACCGTCGGTCATGCGCTGCACTGCGCCGTTCTTCTTCAGCTTGTCGACCGCAGCCTGCTTTTGCTTGTCAGTCAGAGTCTTGTTCTCGACCAGTGCCTGTTCCAGCACCAGCGGGGCTTCCTGCTTGGCACCGTTTTCGAGCACTTCACCTTGGCCCTTGATCGCTGCGTCAACGTTCATCGTCGTCAGCAGGTCCTTGATGGCTGCGGTCTTGTCGGCGTCACCGGCCTGCGCGAACGCAAACAGCGGAGCGAAACCGGCCACCACGATCAGATGTTTGAGTTTGAGACTCTTGTGCATTGTTGCTCCCTTAAGATAAGCGTTGCGTTTAGGCCGGGCGTGTGACGCAAAAGTTCCAATCCCTTGCCGCGCATAGGTCCGGCATCATGACAGAACTGCGCCCGGCGGCAAGCAAAAGATGTTTCTAATTATGTCTCGATGCTGCCATCAGACTGCATATCGGCATCGGGGGCAGCTTCCGCTGCATCCGGACCCTCGGCCCCTTCCGCGCCCTCGGCGTCGGACTCCACCACACGTTGCAATCCGGACAGCTTGTTGCCCTCACCCACCGAGATGAGCGTGACGCCCTGCGTAGCGCGGCCCATTTCGCGGATCTCGTCCACACGCGTACGAATCAGCACGCCGCCAGTCGTGATCAGCATGATTTCGTCTTCCGGCGCCACAAGCGCGGCGGCGACCACCTTGCCGTTCCGCTCGGTGGTCTGGATGGCGATCATGCCCTTCGTGCCGCGGCCGTGGCGGGTGTACTCGGAGATCGGCGTGCGCTTGCCATAGCCGTTTTCGGTGGCGGTCAGCACGCTGCCAGCACCGCTCTGGGCACCTTCGCCCTCGGTTTCGGCGGGCGCGACCAGCATGGCGATCACCTGCTGGTTCTCTTCGAGATTCATGCCGCGAACGCCGCGCGCTTGGCGGCCCATCGGGCGCACATCGTTCTCATCGAAGCGCACTGCCTTACCGGCGTCGGAGAACAGCATCACGTCGTGCTGGCCATCGGTGATATCCGCACCAATGAGGAAGTCGCCCTCGTCTAGGTCCACGGCGATGATGCCGGCCTTGCGCGGGTTCGAGAACTCGGTGAGCGCTGTCTTCTTCACGGTACCCTTCGAGGTGGCCATAAAGACGAAATGCTGCTCGTCGAATTGCTTGACCGGCAGGATGACGTTGATCTTCTCGCCCGGCGACAGCGGGAACATGTTGACGATCGGGCGGCCGCGCGAGTTGCGGCTGCCTTGCGGCACCTCCCAGACCTTCAGCCAGTACAGCCGGCCGCGATTCGAGAAACACAGGATGTAATCGTGCGTGTTGGCGACAAATAGCGTGTCGATCCAGTCGTCTTCCTTCGTTGCAGCCGCTTGCTTGCCACGCCCGCCGCGCTTCTGTGCGCGGTATTCGGAGATCGGCTGGCTCTTCATATAGCCGCTGTGGGACAGCGTCACCACCAGATCTTGCGGCGTAATGAGGTCTTCTGTATCCAACTCCGTGGCATTGTGCTCGATCTGCGAGCGACGCTCGTCGCCGAATTCCGCGCGGATCGCGGTGAGTTCCTCGACGATGATGGCAGTAATCCGTTCCGGACGTGCCAGGATATCCAGCAGGTCGGCGATCTGCGCCATCACTTCGCGGTATTCCTGGACGATCTTGTCCTGCTCCAGCCCCGTGAGGCGTTGCAGGCGCATCTGCAGGATTTCCTGCGCTTGCGTGTCGGACAGTTTGTACAGGCCATCGCCCTGCATGCCGAATGCTGGCAACAACCCTTCCGGACGATACGCCGCGCCACCGCCCGAGGTTTCGCTCTCGGCACGAATAAGCATGTCGCGCACCAAGCCCGAATCCCAGCTACGGCTCATCAACTCTGCCTTGGCGACCGGCGGGGTCGGCGCGGCCTTGATGATGGCGATGAACTCGTCGATGTTGGCCAGCGCAACCGCCAAGCCTTCCAGGATGTGACCACGTTCGCGCGCCTTGCGCAGGTCGAACACGGTGCGACGCGTCACCACCTCGCGGCGGTGCAGCAGGAAGCACTCCAGCATCTGACGCAGGTTCAGCAGTCGCGGCTGGCCGTCGACCAGCGCCACCATGTTCATGCCGAACGTGTCCTGCAGCTGCGTATTCTTATAGAGGTTGTTGAGCACAACCTCCGGCACTTCGCCGCGCTTGAGTTCGATCACCACGCGCATGCCGGACTTGTCCGACTCGTCGCGGATATCAGAGATGCCCTCGATGCGCTTCTCCGTCACCAACTCCGCGATGCGCTCGAGCAGCGTGCGCTTGTTAACTTGATAGGGCAGCTCGTCGACGATGATCGCTTGGCGTTGCCCGCGGTCGATATCTTCGAAGTGCGTCTTGGCGCGCATCACCACACGGCCGCGGCCAGTGCGATAGCCTTCGCGCACGCCCGAGATACCGTAGATGATGCCGGCGGTCGGGAAATCCGGCGCGGGGATCAACTCGATCAGCTCATCCACGGTCGCATCCGGATTGCTCAGCAGATGCAGGCAACCGTCGACAATCTCGTTCAGGTTGTGCGGCGGAATGTTGGTCGCCATGCCGACCGCGATCCCAGACGAGCCGTTGACCAGCAGGTTCGGAATGCGCGCCGGCAGAACCGATGGCTCGCTTTCGCTGCCGTCGTAGTTCGGCTCGAAATTGACGGTTTCCTTGTCGAGGTCGGCCAACAGTTCGTGGGCGATCTTTGACAGGCGGATTTCGGTGTACCGCATGGCTGCGGCGTTATCGCCGTCGACTGAACCGAAGTTACCTTGGCCATCGACCAGCATGTAGCGCAGCGAAAAGTTCTGCGCCATCCGCACGATGGTGTCGTATACAGCAGTGTCACCGTGAGGGTGATACTTACCGATCACATCGCCGACGATACGTGCGGACTTCTTATAGGGACGGTTCCAGTCGTTGTTCAGTTCGTGCATCGAATACAACGCACGACGATGTACCGGCTTGAGACCATCCCGCACATCCGGAAGGGCGCGGCCCACGATCACGCTCATCGCGTAAGCGAGGTACGAACTGCGCATTTCTTCTTCGAGCGATACCGGGAGTGTCTCTTTGGCGAATTGATCCATTGGGCGAACGGTGGGAGGCCTCGTAGTGATCACTACAAGGCACTGCGGTTGCGCGAATAACAGAACATTTTACCATGCCGCAAGCCCCCTCCCCCTCACCCCGACGAGCGACGCATCCTCAACCCCGGGCACGTTCCCTGCGAGGGCGACCAAAACTGTCGACCCAGTCCCCATAAGGGTTTGCGAGCCATTTACTGCCTTGTTGCGTACACACCACAAGGCCATGGTGCCCCGTTCGAATCGCTTATATTTGCTTTTTAGGAGTGCGTGCTTGTGGCACAATCCCCCAGCGAAGAGGCAGACATTGTTCGAAGTGGAGCCTTCACCACACCGAGAATGTTATACTCCGAAGAATGTATGACTTGTTTTCGTCCCATCTGCTCGCAGTCTTCTGCGGTGATCTCATCCTGAGAGGAGAAATATGAAAAAATTTGCCAAGCTCGCGTTCGCTGCAGCTGCGGTAGCTCTGACTGCATCCGCTTACGCTCAGTCCGTGCCCTACGAAAAGAAGGCCGTCAACGACAACTGGGGTAACGGCACGAGCGAGTGGGTCTGGAAGAACGGCACGAACGAACTGTGCTGGCGCAATGGCTTCTGGACGCCGGCAACTGCCAACGCACAGTGCGACGGCGCTCTGGCTCCGGCTGCTGCTCCGGCACCGGCTCCGGCTGCTCCGGCTGCTCCGGTCGTTTCGAGCGAGAAGGTCACCTTCGCCGCTGACACCCTGTTCGACTTCGACAAGGCTGTGCTGAAGCCGGAAGGCAAGGCCAAGCTGGACGACCTGGTCTCGAAGCTGAAGGGTATCAACCTGGAAGTCGTGATCGCCGTTGGCCACACCGACTCGTTCGGTTCGGACAAGTACAACGACCGCCTGTCGGTCCGTCGTGCTGAAGCCGTCAAGGGCTACCTGGTCAGCAAGGGCATCGAAGCCAACCGCGTCTACACGGAAGGCAAGGGCAAGCGCCAGCTGAAGGTTGATCCGAAGTCGTGCAAGGGCGCTCGCAAGGCACAAATCGCCTGCCAGCAACCGAACCGCCGCGTGGACGTCGAAGTGGTCGGCACCCGCAAGGCTCAGTAATTCGGTTCTCACCGAGAAAAAGCCCAGCGAAAGCTGGGCTTTTTTTTTCGTCTGTGCAACGGAATCGCCTGATCCCGCTGAACCGACAATAAAAAAACGATGACGCCAATCGCGCCATCGTTTTTCTTTGGGGCATTCACCGCCCCTCGCACGAGCCGCCTCCTCTTATTAATAGGCAGGAGTCGCCTGGTCGTTGGCAACCATGGCGCGATCACCCACGCGCAGGTTGTTCGGGTTGCGTTGGGTGACCGTCGCGACACGGCCATCATCCAGGCGCACGCTGACGCGGTACACCGTCTGGCCGCCCGCCCCGGCACGCTGCTCGACCTGGTTGCCGGCGTAAGCGCCGAGCGCTGCACCACCAATGGTCGCCACCGTGTTGCCCGTACCGCCGCCGACCTGGTGTCCCAGGATACCGCCCGCCACACCGCCGATGATCGTGCCCAGAATACCTGGGCTATTGGCCGGTGCCTGGACGGGCTGGATCGATTCGACCCGGCCATAGAGCGCACCCGTCTGCTGCGGCTGACCGCCGTACGCCGGCGGCTGACCATACCCACCGTTGTAGCCGCCGCCGTAGCCCGGTGCCGCACAACCCGCCAGCACTGCCAAGCCTGCCACACCCAGTCCCGCCAAAATCTGTTTGGTTTTCATCGATCTCTCCTTGAGCGAAAGTGACTATTGGAGGAAACGCATGCGCGTTCGTTCACCTCTGTTTCAATGTGAAACCTTTTTGCGGGCCGTCTAATTTGGTCGAGGCGACGCTTTTTGGTACATTTCCTCACCTAGCCGTTATACCCAGGCGCAGCGCAACATGACTACCATTCACGCGAACGCCGATCCAGGCGAACTCGAAAAATTCAGCGAACTTGCCCACCGCTGGTGGGATCCGAACAGCGAGTTCAAACCCCTGCACGAAATCAACCCACTACGCCTCGGCTGGATCCAATCGATCGCGCCGCTGGCAGGTAAGCGCGTTGTCGATGTCGGCTGCGGTGGAGGCATCCTCTCAGAAAGCATGGCGCGTGCCGGGGCCAACGTCAAAGGCATCGATCTGTCGCGCAAAGCATTGCGCGTCGCCGATCTGCATGGCCTTGAAGCCGGCGTGGCAGTCGATTACGAGGAGATCGCTGCAGAAGCGCTCGCCGCGCGCGAGCCCGGCAGCTTTGATGTCGTAACTTGCATGGAGATGCTCGAACATGTGCCCGATCCGGCGTCAATTGTGCGCGCTTGCGCGACACTGGTGAAGCCGGGCGGCTATGTGTTCTTCTCGACCATCCACCGCAACGCTAAGGCCTACCTGCTGGCGGTCATCGGCGCGGAATACGTGTTGAACATGCTGCCGCGGGGCACACACGATTACGCCAAGTTCATCCGCCCGTCAGAATTGGCCGGCTTTGTGCGCGCCGCCGGCCTCCAAGCCGAAGAGATGCGCGGACTCGAGTACAACCCGATCACCGACCGCTACGCCCTCACCCAGGACACCAGCGTTAATTACCTGATGGCTACGCGCCGTCCGCCCCAGGCATGATGACCGGCCGGTTTCCCGATCCGCTGGGCGCGGTGCTGTTCGATTTGGACGGCACGCTGGCGGACACGGCGCCTGACCTCGCCGCCGCAGCCAACAAAGTGCGCACCGACCGCGGCCTCGCCCCCCTGGCCTACGAGGCGCTGCGCCCTGTCGCTTCGCACGGCGCGCGGGGCTTGATTGGCGTGGCCTTCGGCGTCGGGCCCGAAGATGCGGAATTCGAACCGCTGCGGCTGGCCTTCCTCGCGAACTACGAGGCGGAAATCTGCGTACGTACACGGTTGTTCCCCGGAATGGGCGACGTGCTGGCCGAACTGGGTCGCGCGGGTATCCCGTGGGGGATCGTCACCAACAAATCGGGCCGGCTGACGGTGCCGCTGGTCGCGCAACTGACGTTTCCGGTGCCGCCGGCCTGCGTCGTGGCGGGTGACACCACGCCGCACGCCAAGCCTCACCCCGCCCCGCTGCTCCACGCAGCCCAGTCGATCGGCGTCGAGGCACGGCAGATCGTCTACGTGGGCGACGACCTGCGCGACATCGAAGCCGGCCGCGCCGCCGGCATGCCTACCATTGCCGCCAGTTACGGCTATTGTGGTAATGGGCCGCAGCCTGCGGAATGGCGTGCCGACGCGCTGATCGCCAGCGCCGCCGAGCTGATCCCGCTGCTGCTCGAATCACAACGCGCCTGAGCGCGACTCCCGGGCGAATGCCCAGCACCTTTCCGGACCGCCGCCTCCCCACGGGACGCGGCGGTCGACCGACTGACGAAGTACGCCACGCCGTGGCCGGACCGACACCAGCATGAGCACCTCACCCGATTCGCATCCTGATTTGCAATCGAATTCCAACGGCTGGCGTGCGCGGCTGGACCGCGTGCGCCGCACCGCCGGATGGCAACGCGCCGCGCAGGTCGGCACCTCGCGGCGCACCAGGCGCATCGGGCTGGGCGTGCTGATCTTCCTGGTGGTGTTCGGGCTACTGGGTATCTTCGGCGGGCCGCCGCTGCTGCACCATCTGGCGCAAACACAACTGAGCAAGTTGATTGACCGCCCCGTTTCGGTCGGCAAGATCCGCATCAACCCATACACGCTGCGGCTTGATGTGGACCAGCTCCACATCGCCGAGCGCGACGGCAAGACGCCGTTCGTCGACGTCGGCCACCTGCACGTGAACGCGTCGTGGAGCTCCATCTTCCGCCGCGCGCCCGTCATTGAAGAGCTGAGCATCGATGCGCCGCGCGTACGTATCGTGCGCACTGCCGAGCAGCGCTTCAACTTCTCCGACATCGTCGACAAGCTGACCCAGCCCGAGAATCCGCCGAAGCCCAAATCCGCCGAGCCGGCGAGGTTCGTCTTCGCCAACCTGCAGCTCACCAACGGCGCGATCGATTTCGTCGATCAGCCACTCGGTACGCAGCACACGGTGGATGGCCTGCAGATCGGCGTGCCCTTCGTGGCAAGCCTTCCGGCTGACGTGAACATCTTCGTGCAGCCGCTGTTGGCGGCGCGCATTGACGGCGCCCCACTGCATTTCGCGGGCAAGACCAAGCCGTTTGCGGATTCGCTGGAATCGAACCTGAACATCAAGATCGACGGCCTGGATCTCCCGCGCTACCTCGGTTACGTGCCCGGCCCGCTGCCGGTGGCCGTGCCGCAAGGCAAGCTGACGACCGACCTGACGATCGACTTCCAGAAGCCCAAGAGCGGCGCGCCGGTACTGCGCGTGCACGGCACCGCCGGCCTCGACAACCTGGAAGTGACCGACGCCCAGAAAGCGCCCCTGGTGGCGGCCAAGCAAGTGCGCGCGGCACTCTCTGACGTGCGCCCGCTCGACAACGTATTCCACCTCGATGCGCTGACGCTCGATGGCGTGCGCGTTGATGCCACGCGCGGTGCCGATGGTGGGATCAACTTCGCGCAACTCGGCGGCAAACCCACGCCCGCCGAAGCGAAGCCTGCCAAGCCCGAAGCTGCCCCGGCTGCCAAACCGAAGCCGCTGGATGTGATGGTCGGCAAGCTGCAGCTAGCGAACAGCATCGTCCACTGGCGCGATGCCACCACCCAGCCCGCTGCGGACCTGATGCTGGAAGACCTGCACGGCGAGATCGCCGTACGCACGCTCGGCGGCCCGACAACGCTCGACGTGGGGGCCAAGCTGGCACAAGGCGGCACGCTCCAAGTCAAGGGCAACACCTTGCTGGAGAAGAACACCGGCGAGCTGGAGCTGAAGTTGGATGGCATGAAGCTAGCGGGCATCGGCCCGTATCTGCGCCAGGCCGGTGCGCCGCAGTTGCAGAACGGTGCGCTCTCGGTCGACGGCAAGGTCGCGCTCGACTTCGGCCCGGACAAGTTCAACGTGCGTGCGGAGCCGCTGACCGCCAGTGTGGCCGACCTGTCGATGGCGCCCGCCACCCGCAAGGACGCTGCACTGCGCGCCAAGCTGCTGCGCGCCGACGTGAAGAGCTTCGACCTGGCCGCACGCACCCTCGCCTTGAATGAAGTGCGTGCCGACGGCCTGCAGCTTGACGCGCTGCGCAAGAAGGACGGCACCACCACGTTGACGCTGCTCGACAGCGCGCATCCAGAGACAGCCAAATCGGCGGCACCTGCCAAGGCCAAATCCAACGCGCCGGCCGAAAAGCCCTGGGCCGTGACCGTGCAGACGCTGAAGCTGGACAACAGCGCCGTCGGTTTTGAAGACCAGACCAACGCACGCCCGGTGAAGGTGCGCGTCGAGCCGCTGAACGTGGTCGTACAGAACGCCTCGACCGATCTCGGCAAGCCGGTCAACGTGCAGATCGGCGCGGGGCTGGGCGCCAAGGGCAAGCTCGACGTGCGCGGCGACGTGGTGCCGCAACCGCTCAAGGCGGATCTGAAGGTGAGCTCGCAGAACCTGTCGCTGGCGGGGTTCGATCCGTATCTGGACAAGTCGCTCAACGCCGCCATCACCAGCGCGCTGCTGACGATGGACGGCCGCCTGGTGCTCAACCAGGGCAAAGCGCTGACGGTCAACTACCAGGGCAACGCCACGCTGGGCAACGTGCGCCTGCAAGACCGCGTGACCTCGGACGATTTCCTGCGTTGGCGCTCGCTCGCGCTCAACCGCATCCAGGCTAACTACGACGGCAACACGCCCCACGTGCGCGTGGGTGCAGTGGCACTCTCGACGTTCTATGCGCGGATCATCATCAACCCCAACGGCCGTCTGAACCTGCAGGACATCCGCGTGCAGCCGGAGGAAGAGCGGCGCTCGCTCACACAGTCCGAACCGACGTCGGCTTCCACACCTGCCGCTGCGCCCGCAGCCGCGGCCGCGCCGGCAGGCACGCCGGCCTCGGCCGTTGTCTCCGCGCCACCCGCGCCCAAGGCCGGCGGCGCAGACTTGCGCATCGACGCCATCACGCTGCAGGACGGCAACATCCGCTTCACCGACAACTTCGTCAAGCCAAACTACACCGCCAACCTGACCGCCATCGGCGGCTCGATCGGCACCATCAGCACCGCGGTCAACCAGACGCCCGCCGACGTAACGCTGCGTGGCAGTGTCGACGGCACGGCCCCGGTGGACATTCACGGCAAGGTCAACCCGCTCGCGCCCACGGCCTTTGTGGACCTGACCGCCAAGGCCGACGGCGTGGAGTTGACCAACCTCACGCCTTACTCCGCCAAGTACGCCGGCTACCCGATCACCAAGGGCAAGCTGACGATGGACCTGCACTACCTGCTCGACCAGGGCAAACTCACGGCCGACAACCATATCTTCATCGACCAGCTCACCTTTGGCGACCGCGTGGAGAGCAAGGACGCGACCAACCTGCCGGTGCGCCTGGCGGTGGCGCTGCTCAAAAACTCGCGCGGCGAAATCGACGTGCGCGTGCCGGTGTCGGGTTCGCTCGATGATCCGCAGTTCAGCATCGGCGGCGTGATCCTGCGCGCGTTCGTCAACCTGATCGCGCGTGCGGTGACGGCGCCGTTCTCATTGCTCGCCAGCGCCTTCGGCGGCAGCGGCGGCGAAGAACTCGGCTACATCGAGTTCGACCCAGGTACCGCGACCATCAGCCAGGCATCGGTCGCCAAGATGGACAAGCTGGCCACCGCGCTCAAGGATCGCCCGGCGCTGAAGGTCGACATCGTTGGCCGCGTCGACCCCGAATTCGACCGCGACGGCCTGCGCCGCGAAGCCGTCAACCGCCAGATCCGCGAACAGAAGCTCAAGGACGCCGGTGACGCCGCCGAGGCCGACACCAGCGTCACGCCGGAAGAGCAAAACAAGTACCTTGAACGCGCCTACAAGGCCGCCAAGTTCCCGAAGCCGCGCAACATGATCGGCTTGGCGAAATCTCTGCCGCCGGAAGAAATGCGCAAGTTGATGGAAACCAACGTGCAGGTGACCGATGCGGACCTGCGCGAACTCGCCCAGCGCCGCGCCAACGCCGTGCATGTGGCGCTGGCCGAACGTGTGGAACCGGGGCGTCTCTTCGTGGTGGCGCCCAAGCTCAACGCCGAGGGCATCAAGGACAAGGGCAAGACCACACGGGTTGATTTCGCGCTGAAGTAGCCCATCTATGGGATAATCGATCTTCTTCTCTGGGGCCGACCTGGTTTCGACGTGGGTTGCGAAGCAGTGGAGGGCATACCGAGGACCCGTCACCTCGTTAATCAATGGGAATGCAATAACTGCTAACGACGAACGTTACGCACTGGCAGCCTAAGGGCCGCCGTCCTCGCACTGGCTCGCTGACGGGCTAGGGTCGCAAGACTAGCGAGGTCATTTACGTCAGATAAGCTTCAGGTGAGTCACGGGCCTGGAGACGAAAACCTAGTGAATCGCCGTCGTAGAGCGTGTTCGTCCGCGATGCGGCGGTTAAATCAAATGACAGAACTAAGTATGTAGAACTCTCTGTGGAGGGCTTGCGGACGCGGGTTCGATTCCCGCCGGCTCCACCATCACCTTCCCTCGAAGCATTGAGGGACAAGCAGTAACGGTCATTTGCGCGTTCGGTTTTGGGTATGTGTCCCAAATGGGTGTCCCAACCGAACGTCAATGGCTTACAGACTCCCTGCGCACCTGCGCCGGAACCGCTACGGCACGCTGTATTTCCGGCTGTCGATCCCGGCGGACCTTCAGGCAGACTTCCACCAAAACGAGCTTTACCGGAGTCTCGGCACGGCTAGCGTGCGCGAGGCGACGCTTATCGCGCATCATCTGTATGTGACGATAAGTCGAATCTTTGTGGAATTGCAGCAGATGGATGCAGAGGACCGAAAAAAGGCAGCAGACGCGGCGCTAAAGGCGCTCAAGACCTCCCCTGGCCTGCGGGACAGGATGCGCGTTGAACGGCTCCAGCGGGCGCTCCGAGAACAGGAGGCTGAACTGGACCGCCGGGAGTGGGAAATCGTCGGAATCGAGGAACGCCACTCGATCGAAGTGAAAGCACTGAACGGAGCGATTGGTCGCCTTGCTTCCGGCAGCACGACAACCGTCCCGCCTTCCCGCCCGCTAACGGACGCCATCGCTGCCTACATCGAGGAGAAGACGACCCGCGCCCGCTGGACGAACAAGACACTCGAAAAACGGCAACACTGGTTCCGGCTGTTTCAACAGTTCATGGGCGAACGTCTGGGCCACGAACCGCGCCTGAAGGAGATCGACCGCGCGGCGTGTGTCTCTTTCCTGAGCCTTCTGCAAAAGCTGCCGCCAAATATGACAAAGAACCACGCTGGCCGCCCTCTGGACGAGGTGGCAGCACTCGGACTACCTCCGATGGCTGCGGCCAGCATAAACGGCATCTTGGGCTTCCTGAGCGGATTCTTCGACTGGTGCAAGGAGAACCCGGCGTTCAAGATCGACCACAACCCGGCATACAAGCTCTCAATCGATGAGAGTGGCACCAAGCAACTTCGAGCGTTCAGGGATGAGGAGCTTGTGGCCCTGCTCAGTTCACCTGCGTTCAGGTCAAAGACGTTCCTGCACCCCTACCACTACTGGATCATTCCAATGGCCTTGCACACCGGCGCGCGCCTCGGGGAGCTGTGTCAACTTGGACTTTCGGACATCATCGAGGTGAACGGCGTGCCCTGTATTGATATCAACGACGAGGAGGAGAAGGCGCTCAAGAATCGCAACGCCAAGCGCTTAGTGCCGATTCATTCGTGCCTGATCGAGATGGGGCTATTGCGCTACGTGGCGGCCCTGCGTCAGCGCGGCGAGACGCGCCTGTTTCCTGAAATCAACCTTTCGATCAGCGCCAGCCACGACGCCTCGAACTGGTTCAATGACAAGCGCCGATACAGCGACTCCTGCGGCGTCACCGATCCGGAAACTAACTTCCACTCGTTCCGGCGAACGTTCATCACTCGAACGATCAAGAAAGATGGCGGAGGCTCAGCACACCCGCACGATGTAGCGCCCATCGTTGGACATGAGCACGGGTTGATAACGATGGACGTTTACTTCGATGACAAGGACGATGCCGCAGAGCGCCGCGAAACCGTCGAGAAATTCCGGCTGCCGCCTGCCGCCCTATCCATCATTCCGCCGATTGAAGACGTCTCCTTCGGCACACGTCCGCCACGCCAACGACGAGCCGCCCGATCTTAATCTGTGGGTAAGTCCTCGACCGTTCAACTTGCTCAGAAATTGCCAATCCAGCAGAGCTCTCTCAAACAGGCGGAGCGCACGAGCCACACTGGTTTTCGGCAACAAAAAAGGGCGCTGTGTGCGCCCTTTTTTCTCAACCAAGAGTAGCTTACGCGGCTTTAGCCATCGGGCAAGCCTGCTCCAGAAGTCGCGTCAAGCGGTCGGCCTCAGCTTCCATCAGCTGCGTAGCCTTCACAAGCTCACGCAGCATGCCGAGCATTTCGCCCTTGCTACCGGTCGAGTGGAGGAACGTAACTTTCTGATGTGCCATTTCGATCACCTTTAGTCGTGGGCGGGGTCGTATGTTTCTAGAATGCTGCTTGATTTTGTAGCTTCTCAACTTCTTCGTTGTAGAGCGCTTCGTCATCAGCAGCTAGGGCTGCCGCTACAGCCTCCAATTGCGAGACTTGCTTCTTCGCGTTCAACAAGAGCCGGACATTTTCCGGTCCCAGATCAACTCCTGGGTTACTCAAGTGACTGATGATGGTGTCGAGCATTCCCGACACAACGCCCATCGAGCTCAGAAGCTGATGAATATTCGGGTTTTCGATGAGTTGGATGCCGTGGAACCCATACAGCTTCGAGTTCGCAATCACAGTATTGCTTACCCCGAAAATTCGCTCCCAAGCTTCGGTAACGAACTTCGTAGCCTGTTTCTTGAAGTCTTCCTCTGTCATAGCACCGTTCTATCGCGGTTAGGGAAAACTTCCCCAAACCAGTGATTGTAACGGAACCACCACCAATCTACAAGCGAAGACTCCCCTGTTACTTCTAATATGCACTACTTGGATGAAAAATCAAGCCATCAACCGCACACAATTTCCGTAGATGAAACGGAAGTCACTTTCGATGCGTTGACACGATCATCCTGCTTCCATGCAGATATCGGCATCAGCGAGCGACTCTTGAGCCGCCGCTCCCGCCCAAAGTGGGCGTCAGCCGAGGCGCCTGAGCCTAGACGATCGATGCACCTTAGCAACAGACACGGCTTTCCACGATACCACAGCTCAGCGTTCCGGGCTGGACTCCCAGAAAGTGCGGCTCAGCCGTCATTTAGCACCGCTGGGATACGTGCCAACACGCGCTGCAACTGCGCAAGGTGCCAATCGCCGCCCTTCGGCGTCCTTATCCCCAGCCGATTCAACTCCTCTACCATCCGGCGCTGTGACAACCCTGCGGCCTGATAACCACGCAGGGTTTGGGCAAGACCGGATGCAAATACGTCGGCCGCGACCATCCGCTCTGCAACGTTCCCCCGCAGGTTTTCGGGTTTGCCGAGCTTCACGCCTCGCGCCTTTGCCGCTGCAAGCGCATCCTTTGTCCGCTGGCTGATCCGTTTGGCTTCGTGTTCTGCGAATGCCGCCATGATGTGAATCGTCAATTCGTTCGCTTCCGGCATGTCGCAGGCCAGGAACCGCACCTTGCTCTCCATCAGCCCCGACACGAAGTGAACATTCCGGGCTAGACGATCAAGCTTGGCTATTAGCAACGTTGCGCCATGCTTCCGGCAGGCGTCCATCGCCGCCCGGAGTCGGGCGCGCTTTCCGAGTGCATCTGCACCCTTGCCCGACTCGTGCTCCTCAAACTCTGCTAACAACTCCCACTGCCCGCCGCTCAGATACCGAGTGACGGCCTCCCGCTGCGCATCCATCCCTAGACCACTCTGACCTTGCTTCGCTGTGCTGACCCGGTAGTAAGCGATGAACTTGCCATTTGCCATGTCTGACCTCGTTGTTGAACGAACGTTCAATATGAGGTCATGCTACACGGAGTTCACATATTGCGCAACGGAGTTACTCCAGAGTATTATTCGTGTCCCACTAGAGACACATAGGAGTTAACATATGTCAGTTTTGACTGATCACGTCATTGATATGCCGTCCAAGAAACCACGCCTTAACCTGACGCTCGACGAAGACACCATGGCGCTTCTGCGTTGGCTGTCCGCTGCGACGAACGTGCCGGAAACCAGCATTGTCAACAAGCTGTTGTCCTCCCATCTGTCCGAACTTTGGGAGTATCGAACGTGGCTCGAACAGCTCCCGAAAGACAACGAGCGGTTAAATATGTTGGGCGTCAATCTGCTGGTCTCCTACGGCCCCGATGACCTAGTTGCTGGCCTGAAGCGGCTGGACCCGGCATACGAGACCATGGAAGAAAAGATGGCGCGCGCCCTCAAGGGGGAATCCAAATGAGTCACGCCGAATTTGACGCGCTGGCCGACAGTCGTATGCAGGAGCGACAGGCCATGAACAACCCGGCGCAATGGGGGCCATTCACGGGCGACGGCTACTATCCCGTCAACGACGAGCAACTAGCCGATACGCTGGTTGGCGCCGATATCGTCATCGCCGAAGACCGTTTCACCTCGTTTGCTTACATGGAAGGCTATCTCTCGCCTGAGCGAGGCTCAAAGCCGTTCTTCGCGATCAAGGACCGCACACCCGGCGAAGTGCATTTGCTGTCCGTTCCCGGCGCAAATGAATAGCCGCCATGCTCGAACCCCTGTCATCCGTGCTGGCGCGGCAAACACCGGGCACGCTCGAACGCGCCCGAAGCATCATCCAGCCGTGTGACCGTGAACGGCTGATCGGCATGTATCGCAACGCGTTTGCGACGCAGCAGCGAACCAAGGCATTCTTGCTGGCGGAAGCCCTCACGATTCATCGCCTGCCACCGTGTCTTCGGTTCGCACATCCACCGCCCGTTCGCCCGCTTACGGTCGATCAACAGCTTGATCTATTCGCCCACGACATCCAGTGGCTCGCAGGACAGCACGCTGCACAACGCCGTGCTGTCACCGGCAAACGCTACACGCGCTTGTTTGATGAATTCATCTGCCCCGATGAGTTCGAGTGGGTGCGCGAGGCGGAATACTGGTTCAACAACGGCGAACGCGACCAGTGGGTTATCGTGCGCGGGTTGGCTTTGTCAGAGCGACAGCAATGGGAATGCAAGTGGTTGCGCTCGCCCGTTGTCAGTCGGAAAGCAGATGCCCTCGCCGAGCGTCGAGATACGGTCTACAAGGCAATCATGTTGCACCTACCCAAGACCAGCCGGACGATGGATACGGATGCAGCCAAAGCGGTCTTGACCCGCCGATTTCGGGTTTGGCTATGCGGCCAGATGACGCGAGATGGAGGTCGGGTTAGCCCCGCTGCTGCCGCTCGACTCTACGCCATGTGGACCGGCGACGCGATCGACAGGGGCACGGCCGGCAAGGCGCTGGATTGGCTAGAAACGAACATCCCCGAATCTCGCAATCGCAGACATGGCGGCGCACGTAGCGGCGAGATCGCCATCTCGAACGTATGAGCAATATGGGCATCCCTCCCAATCCACAGGATTGGGGGTGCATAGCCGGCTTTTCAAAACGTCCCAAAGCCAATGCACGTAAGGCTTTGCGTGCCCTCTGAAGGGTCCACACCCTGAAGCACACTGAAGGGTCCACGCAATAGACCAGAAATACGCCCGACTGCGGACCCTTCCCGACGTTTTTCGTGGACTCTTCTACCCTGCCCCTCCGGTAGCGGCCACACCTGTCCTATCTGCCAGCCGTTGCAGACGATGCCGAATACATGACCGACCCCCACGAGCGCACAGCTCCTTTTGCGATCGTCGGCCACTACGTGCGTATCGAAAACGCTTAGCCAGTTACTTGTAGGGCATGCCAATCGAACCGCAGGCTTCCGCCAAAGCGTCAAACACAATGAGGTGCATGCCGTCGCCCCATGCTACAGGCCGAGCGTCGAGGTAGCGATCTACGATGGCGGTCAGTTGAACGTCCGTCGCACGCATCGCATCAACGCACTTCCCTAACATCTGCTCCCTGGCGAGGTCGCGGAATGCAAAGATCGGCGACATGAACATGCCGTCAATCACGCCCATCACATACGCACGGCGCATCAGGTCAGGCAATTCGCGATAGTGAGTGCCCGTCACAAACGGATTGTGAATGTGGACGGGCGGCGGAGGGGACTGCGCGAAAGAAGCGGTGCCCAGAATCAACAAGGCTGCTGCCGCAAGTAGCTTTCTCATTGCGATTGTCAGGTGGTCTCGTCGTTTGCTGACTTCTAATTGCGCAAGCCAAGCAAGCTAATCCTTGAGGCGGAATGGTGTCTCACGCACCGACCGGCAGAAGTTGCTGCCGATTCCAAATGATCCCCTCAAGATACCGCTGTAAGGATATCCAGTAAGGTTTCCTGAATCATATGTCAGCACGCGTCGGCTCCATCAAAAAGTGGAACCCCTAGAAAAAACGCACCTTCTCGATGGGGTGCGTTTCGTCAACCGGCGCAAGTTTTCGTGGAAACCTTATACCTCTATTTCACGTGCTCGATGAACGTCCAGTATTCCACTACGTCTCCACGTCGCCGAATTTTTACCTTCCCTGTGAAGATGGACGTATCGGTCAATTCGACGCTTTCCCCAACATCAAAGATATCGCACTGGCCATTTGCGAGACCTGCCCCCAGCGCCTTCTTGAAGGCAACGTTGTCGCGGCTTGCAGAGTAGCCAACTATCTTCCCAAACATTTCCTCGGACTGGCATCCATAGGTCTTCTTTTCTATCCGGTGCGCACTTTGCGCGCCCGCACTCGCCGCCCATGCCAGAGCCACAATACCCAATGTGACCGAAGTGAAAACTCGTCTCATCATCGTCCTCGTCAGTCTTCTTGGCGTCGTTATCAGATACGCAAATGCCGCTACCCTCGGCGCCGGACAATCGTATCGAGCCAGTCATCATGTCGCCTACCCAACGACCGGAGGGCTAAGCATGGCCTTTGCACTCGGCCTTTATTCGATTCCTCGTTCCTCAATCGAACTAAAACCGCAACCGTGACGCCTCACCCTCCGTGCTAGACTCGCCCCACTCAAGTGTCCCAATGTGGACAGATGCCTTACACACCTACAACCCAAGAACCCGCACGGGTGAACGATTACATGCCTAGTTGGTGGAGCCGGTGAACCTCCCGCCGGCTCCACCAAATTCCGCTCTCAAACGTCTTTGGCGTTTGGCAATGAAACCCCGCTGGGCTTGGCTCTGCGGGGTTTTTTTGTTGCAAACTTCCCCACGCCATTCCCAGTCACGACGCCCCCAATCTCGGCGGCTTTATGGGGAGTTGTCGAACGCCCCCGAAAGCAAAAGACCCGTTCGGGATTGCATCTTTGAGTGGCCTTTCAGCGTTTGCTTTTGACCGGTTGATCTGTAGCCGAGCACCGTCGTTCAGCCCATATCACGCATCACCTCAATCCTGCAAGCTCCCCGCCGGGAGCATGCGGTCGGGCCAATCCTTCACGACATGCCTTCTCACGAGGTTACGGCCGCCCTGTTTCGCCTCATAACAAGCGGTGTCCGCCGCTTTTATCCAGGCATCCCAAGTGCCGTCCTTTTCGTCACTCCAAGCGACGCCGATGCTGACCGTAACGCGGACGGTCGTGCTGCCATCGACCACGATAGACATCGCCTGGACCCGCTTGCGAAGGCGCTCGCTCACAAGCCCGGCCTCTAGCTCGCTGACATTGGGCAAGAAGAGCACGAACTCTTCCCCGCCGTACCGGGCGAAAACATCCCCTTCCCGCAGTTCGTCTCGGACAGCTTTGGCAACGGATACCAGCACCTGATCACCAGCGGGATGCCCGAACCTATCGTTGATCTGTTTGAAGTGGTCGACATCTAGGATCGCCAGTGCGCTGTTTGCGCGCGGCGTGGCCGGAATGCGGCCGAGAAACCAACGGCGGTTACCGACACCAGTCAGCGTATCGGTATCGGCTGCGAGCTGAAGGCCGGCTTCGCCGCGCTCCCGGACCAGCGTCACAATCAATAGCGCGATCCAGAAATTGAAGAAGATCTGAAGAAAAAAAGCCGTCGCAAAGTCGAATGCCGATGGGATATCGAGGCTGATGCAGACCAGCCGTACAGCGTAAATGGCTGCGCTGATCAACAGACACGCCGCCAATGGGCGGCGCGCCGGTAGTGGCTCGCTAAGCCGATCCAGCCAGATTTCGCACGCCGATGCCGCCAGGGAGATCACCGCTGTCAGATGAAAGACGCTCGCTCGCTGCTCATTGACGAGCGGAAAGCCCGACACGATGCCGATCAGCAACCATGCTGCCGGCACGAGTACGACAATCCAGTAGAGACTGCGGCGGCGTCCGCTCAGGCGGCGCACGCCATCCCAAAACAGCGGATAGGCGACCGTCCCAAGAAAAATACTCAGATAGGTCCACAGCCAGTACGGTAAAGCGGCCTGCTCACCAAAGGCAGCCAGTGCGGCGCCGATGGCCAACCCAATGAAAGCGGCAGCAATTCGCTCTAGACCCATCGGCCGAGTTGAACGCCTGCGGCTGTGCAGGATAGCCGCGGCGCCGGCAATCAACGAGGTATCGTGAAGAAGAATAACGGTGGCTAGATCGAACGCCGGGTGCATACAGCCTCTTGGGTTTCCAATATTCGAATTATCGAAGAAGCATTTGCCACAAAGATGACCGGCGCGATTAGGTCTTCCCCTCTGTCCATCATCGTGACGTGCACATCGTCGCACGCCGCGGCCGGCGAGGTTACGGTGTGGCGCACACATTCATATCCACCCTTGCTACCCCCATTGCTGGGCTCGTTGGGCCGATTCATCAATCGGGCTTTTTTTGTCCCATAAGCGCGCCCAATAAAAAACCCGCAACGCCTTCGCAGTTGCGGGTCTTCTCTTGCTTGGCAGAAGCGGGACTTAGCCGCCGATCGTCACGTTGAATACAAAGCCGTCCGGACGAACGAGGTAGTAGTCACCACCCACGCCCACCCAGTGGTAGCCGCGTGGCGGGCGCGCCAGGCGATGTTCGCGCCAGTCGTCAATGATGTACTGGCGATCACGATATTCCGGCGGAATGCGTTCGCCACGATTCCAGCGGTGGTATTCCATGCGATCGGCGCGGCGGTCCATGTCGACGCGCTCTTCGTGGCGGTCGCGGTCCCAGTGGCGATCGTGATCGCGGTCACGGTCTTGCGCGTGGCTTGCCAGCGGTACCAGCGCCGAAACGGCCAGCATCAAAGAAGTCAGGATTTTGGCTTTTTGCATTGCAGTGCTCCCAGAACGTCCGGATACGTCGGACCTTGGTTTGAGTCTAGGCTCCGACCGCCGGCAAGGCTGTGACGAGCACCGTTAAGGATGTAACCGAACATTATTGTGCGTCACGCGCCGGCTGGCGATGCCCTGCAGGCCACAGCGGGTGCCGTGTCGATCATGTCGGTAGGGGCGCGGCGCGTACGAGGCGATGTAGACGCATCCTGCCGGGACAGCGGGACCCATACAGAATCGAAGAAATTTGCGATGTTCTGTACCTGTCGGCGGCGATGCGGCGGGTGCTAGCCTGCAAGCTCTTCATCACTTGCAAGACACCCTTCCGCCATGCCAACCCTCCCCAACCTGCTCACCTTTGCGCTGGTCGCGCTCGGCATGGTGCTGACGCCCGGCCCGAACATGATCTACCTGATCTCGCGTTCGATTTGCCAGGGGCGCAATGCGGGGCTGGTGTCGCTGGCGGGCATCGCCACAGGGTTCGTCTTCTACATGCTGTGCGCGGCGTTCGGTATTACGGCGCTGCTGATGGCGGTGCCGTTTGCCTACGACGGGCTGCGCTTTGGCGGGGCGATCTATCTGCTGTATCTCGCCTGGCAAGCCGTGCGCCCCGGGGGCCGCGCGCCATTCCAGGTGCGAGAGTTGCCCGTGGATAGCCCGCGCAAGCTCTACACGATGGGCTTGCTGACCAGCTTGCTCAATCCGAAGGTGGCGGTGCTGTATCTGTCGCTGCTGCCGCAGTTCATCGAGCCGGCGCATGGCAGCGTGCTGGTGCAATCGGTCTGCCTCGGCATCACGCAGATCTGCGTGAGCGTGACCGTCAATTCGATGATTGCCGCCACGGCAGGCAGCATTGCGGCGTTCCTGTCGCGCAAGCCGAGCTGGCTGTCGATCCAGCGTTACCTGATGGGCACGGTGCTGACGAGCCTGGCGTTGCGCATGGCGATGGAAGCGCGCAGGTAAGGGAGCAGAGGTCCCAGCACCGCAGTGCACCATCGCCACCGCCGACAACCCTGATTGACACGCGCGCCACCATGTCCTTGGATACCCAGAGTGACTCCAAGGAGACAACGGCATGCACCCGGATGATCCGCAGCAACGCGCCACGCGGCGCGGCGTACTCAAGACCCTTGCCACGCTAGGCGCTGGCGCTACGCTCAGCCACCCGGCATTGACCGCGCTGGCCGCAAACACAGGCAGCGTCACCCTGCCCTTCGACAACGGCGCGCGCGAACTGGTGGCCTTTCCGCAAAAGCGCCCACTGATCCTGCTGACAAGCCGCCCGCCGCAATTGGAGACACCCTTCGCAGTCTTCAACGACGGCACCATCACGCCCAATGACGCCTTTTTCGTGCGCTACCACTGGGCGGGCATTCCCACTTCGATCGAACCGGCAACATATCGCCTGCAGGTGGGCGGCAACGTCAACACCCCGCTCGACCTATCGCTGGCCGACCTGAAAGCGCTGGGCGAGCCGCGCGAGATCGTTGCCGTCAACCAGTGTTCAGGCAACGGTCGCGGCCACTTCCAGCCGCGTGTCGGCGGCGGCCAGCTCTCCAACGGGGCGATGGGCAACGCGCGCTGGACCGGCGTGCCGCTCAAACAGGTACTCGACAAGGCCGGCGTACGCGCGGGCAGCCTGCAGGTCGTGTTCGACGGCCTCGACCATCCGCCGCTGGCTGATGCCAATAGCCCCGATTTCGTCAAGGCGCTGGACATCGACCACGCGCTCGATGGCGAGGTGATGATCGCCTGGGCCATGAACGGTGCCGATCTGCCCATGCTCAATGGCTACCCGATCCGTTTGATCGTACCGGGCTACTACGGCACGTACTGGATAAAACACCTCTCGAGCATCCAGGTTGTCGACAAGACCTTCGATGGATTTTGGATGCGTGCGGCTTACCGCATTCCAGACAATCCCTGCGCCTGCGTTGCGCCCGGCACCGCGCCCGCAAAGACGATACCGATCAACCGCTTCAACGTGCGCTCATTCATTACCAGCCTGACGGATGGCGCCACCGTTGCCGCCGGGCGTGAGCACATCGTGCGCGGCATCGCGTTCGATGGCGGCTACGGCATCACTGAAGTAGCGTTCTCCTCCGATGGCGGACGCTCATGGGTGGAAGCCCAGTTGGGCCGGGACCTCGGCAGATACTCGTTCCGCGAGTGGCGCGCGGCATTCACACCCGCGCGGCGCGGCGCCTATGAGCTGAAGGTGCGGGCTACCAACCGTATCGGACAGAGCCAGCCGATGACGGCGCTGTGGAACCCGCCGGGTTATATGCGCAACGTGGTGGAAACCACGCGCATCACGGTTGCGTGAGGAGGTGGACATGCTCGATCGCAAAACGCTGCGCACCTGCCTCGCTTTGGCCGCGCTGATCAGCGCGACGGCCACATACGCGCTGGATGTCACGCTGCCGCCCGAAACCGCCCAGTACAAGCCGAACGATCTTCCTGGTTATCGGCTCGTGCTACAGAACTGCATGATCTGCCACGCCGCGCAGTACGTGCAGACGCAACCGGCCACGCTGCCGCGCAGCTATTGGGAAGCCACGGTCAAAAAGATGAAGGTGCCGTTCGGCGCGCCGTTTCCGGAAGAGGACATTCCGGCGATGGTGGACTACCTGGTGAAGACCTACGGGGCAGAACGTGCACAGGCAAACCCCGCCAAATGACAACGGGGCGGTCCGGCCACCCCGGATCGCCCCGCTTGTTGTGAACGCACGACCCGATCAGCGGCGGCGCATGTAGAACGTAAAGACCTTGTCGTGCTCGCTGTGCTCCAGCAGCTCGTTGCCGGTCTGCTTGGCGAACGCCTGGAAATCGCGCGTGGCGCCCGGGTCGGTGGCGAGGATCTTGAGCACGTCGCCGCTTTGCATGTCGGCAAGCGCCTTCTTCGTGCGCAGGATGGGCAGCGGGCAGTTCAAGCCGCGCGCATCAACTTCCTTCTGAAACTCCATGTCTTCCTCTGGGTTGCGAGCGAGCAGTGTTGCACTGCCCGCGTAAGTCATGCCGCTATTGTAACGAGCCGCGTCGGTTGCCATTGGCGCGGCGGCGGCTCGGCGGGTTCGCCGGTGCGAATGTCGATATAGCTGACCGGCAGGCCGCGCGCGGTCAGGAAATCGGCCACGGCATAGCCGGTGCCGGCCGTCCACGGGCGCACCTTCTCGAACGGCTTCAGGCGATACTCGACCAGCTCTTCCGACAGCGCGATCTCGCCATCGGCCACCACGTGGTACGCGATGATCAACTCGTTCTTGCGGATGAACTCGTACACGCCGATCAGCGAGATTGATTGCGCGTCGAGGTTGGTTTCTTCCTTCAGCTCGCGCGCGATGCCCGCTTCGGGCGTCTCGTCGCGCTCCATGAAGCCGGTGACGAGCGCGAACATGCCCTCCGGCCACTGCGCGTTGCGCGCCAGGAACATCTGCCCGCGATACTCGACCACCGCCGCCAGCACCGGCAGCGGATTGTTCCAGTGGACGAAGCCGCAGTCCGGCGCCGGACAAGCGATGCGCAGCCGGCCCGCCGTGTGCTGCTCGACGAGCGGCGTGGCACATTGCGGGCAGAAGCGGTAGTCGAAGCTCATGGTGATGAAATGGCTGAGGTAGCGATTCAGGCGGCTTGTTCGCAGGCAAGGCGGATGTCGGCAGCAAAGGCTTCCACCGTTTCGGGCTGCACATCCCACGAGCACATCAGGCGGCAACCGCCCGCGCCGATGAACGTGTAGAACTTCCAGCCACGTGCGCGCAGTGCCTCGATGGCGGGCAACGGCAGTTCGGCAAACACCGCGTTCGATTCGGTCGGGAACATGATGCGCACACCGGGCACATCGACGATGCGCGAATGCAGCAGTTGCGCCATCGCATTGCCGTGGCGCGCGTTGCGCAGCCAGACGTCGTTCTCCAGCAAGCCCAGCCACGGCGCCGAGATGAAGCGCATCTTCGAGGCCAGTTGCCCTGCCTGCTTCACGCGATAGGCAAAGTCCTCCGCCAGGCGACGATCGAAGAAGACGACGGCCTCGCCCACCGGCAGGCCATTCTTCGTGCCGCCGAAGCAGAGCACGTCCACGCCTGCACGCCAGGTGATCTCCGAGGGATGCACACCGAGCGATGCCACCGCGTTGGCAAAGCGCGCGCCATCCATGTGCACGCGCAGCTGGCGGCGCTTGGCAATGGCGGCAATCGCGCGCACTTCTTCCACTGTGTAGACCGTGCCCACCTCCGTCGACTGCGTAAGCGAGACGACCTTGGGCTTCGGGTAGTGGATGTCAGACCGGCGCGTGACCAGTGCTTCCACCGCGTCGGGCGTGAGCTTGCCGTTCTCGCCCTTGGCGGTCAGCAGCTTGGAGCCGTTGGAGAAGAACTCGGGGCCGCCGCACTCGTCCGTCTCGATATGCGCCAGCTCGTGGCAGATGACGGAGTGATACGACTGGCACAGCGAGGACAGCGCCAGCGAATTGGCCGCCGTACCGTTGAAGACGAAGAAGACCTCGCAGTCGGTCTCGAACAGGTCGCGGATGCGATCGCACACGCGCTGCGTCCACGAATCATCGCCATACGCGGGCTCGTGGCCGCTGCCGTTGGCTTCCAGGAAGTATTTCAGCGATTCGGGGCAGAAGCCCGCGTAGTTGTCGGAGGCGAAATGTTGCATGGGCTGCATGGCGACCGGCCTGAATGAGGAGTGCGTTACTTCTGTTCGGACCAGAGCACGCCGCCGGTCGCCCAGTTCTCGCGCTTGACGTCGTTGATGATGATGTCGACGGCACCGGGCGCGCAGCCCAGGGTTTCGCAGGTGACGCGCGTCACGGCTTCAACGAGCTGTTTCTTTTGCTCGACGGTGCGGCCCTCGAACATCTCGATATGGAAAGTCGGCATGGTGTCTCCGGTGTGGTGAGTCGCGTGATCAATCGCGATAGGAAGCGTCAATTTTATCCAGTTTGCGCAACAGGGCCGGCCACTCCATCACGCCCTCGATGGCGCCGCCGTCTTCCAGTTGCTCAACAGCTCGGTCCGCTACCTGCGGAGCGGGCGAGACAACCTCGCCGCCCGTCAGCGCCTGGATCTGGATTTCGCACGCCTTGATGAGCGTGGCCATCAGCACATGCGCTTCGGCCACGGTGCGGCCGATGGTGAGCGTGCCGTGGTTGCGCAGCAGCATGGCGAACTGGGCCCCGAGCGACGCGGTCAGGCGCGTACCCTCTTCCGGCGTGAAGGCCAGGCCTTCGTAGTCGTGATACGCAATGCGCTTGTGGAAGCGCAGCGCGTGCTGCGAGAGCGGCAGCAACCCGTGCTTCTGCGCCGACACGGCGATGCCCGCAGTGTTATGCAGATGGATCACGCAATGCGCATCGGGCCGCGCGGCGTGCACGGCAGCGTGCAGCGCAAAGCCCGTCACGTTCACGGATGGCCGCGTTGCGGCATCGGGCCAATCGCCGACGAGTTGCCCGGCGCGGTTGATCTTGACCAGGTTGGATGCGGTGATCTCGTCAAACGCCAAGCCGAACGCGTTGATCAGGAAGTGGTCCGGCTCGCCGGGAACGGTGGCCGAGAGGTGGGTGTAGATCAGATCATCCCAGCCGTTGAGTGCGGCCAGGCGATAGGCGGCGGCCAGGTCGACACGCACGGCGCGCTCGGCGGCGCTGATCTCGCCCCCGGGCACGACGGCACCGGGGCGCAGGGCAAAAGACATGGGGCTCCTCCAATGGAGGAGGCATTCTAGAACGCGCGCGCGAATCGAGCAGCGACGCGCGCTACATGCTGTCCATCACGCACGTACGGGCGATGCCGGTGAGACGCGCTTGACCACGATGAACGTCGCCACGCCCACGACCAGAGACACCGCCGCCACCGCGAGCGACGCATTGAAGCCACCCGTGGCCGCGAACAGCCGGTTCGCCAGCGGCGGCCCGACGATCTGGCCGATGCCGTAGGCAGCCGTCATCAAGCCCATCAGGCGCGGTGCCGCGTGCGGCCACAGACGACGCGCCTCGCGCATGGCGAACAGTGTGATCGCCGTGAACGGCAGGCCAAGCAGCAGGCTGGAGAGCGCCAGCCCCGCCACCGTCGGCCAGACGATGCTGATGGTCACGGCAACGGCCTGCATCGCATATGCGGTGGCCAGTAGCGCGCGGTTGTCGCGCGCCAGGCTGATCCGCGTGGAGAGAAAGGCGCCCAGCGCCACGCCCGCGCCGAACATCGGCCAGAACAGGTCGGGCCAGACGGAGCCGGCCGGCAGCACCTTGCGCGCGATCACCGGCAGGAAGGTGGCGGTGATGATGTAGCCGAAACCGGCCACGCCGTAGGCCAGGGTGACAGCAATGGTTGGGGCATCCAGTTTCGGTACCGCGCCGGCCGCGGCCGATGCCGGCGCGGCATGCGAGCGCGCTTCGGGCCGGACGGTCGACCACACCGCCGCAGAGAGCAGCGCCGACAGCACACCAAACGCAACCCACGCCGACGTGGCATGCCAGCCCAACGCCACCATGCCGCTGGCCATCAGCCCCGGAATGGCGATGCCCAGACCCGGCCCGCAGAAGATGATGCCGCCCAGCGCTGCGTGCCCCAGCTCGGTCAGGCGGTGCAGACACCAACCGGCCGTGAAGACAAACACCAGCGCGCTGATCATGCCCGCCGCAAAGCGCAGCACGAGCCACGCCGGCTGGCCTTGCAGCACGCCCATCCCGGCAGTGAGCAGTACCGTCGCAACCAGGCCGATGCGAATGAACCGCGCCGCATCACCGCGCAACGCCATGCAGACCAGGGCGCCGACGAAATATCCAAGGTAGTTGCCCGTGGCTAGCCAGCTGCCTTGCGCAAGCGTGAGGCTGCCGTCGTGCAGCATCATCGGCAGGATTGGCGTGAAGGCGAAGCGGCCAATGCCCATCGCCACGGAAAGCGCGACCATGCCCGCAATCGCCACACGCCACGCGGTAGCGCGCGGGTGCGGCACAGCAGAGACGACAGAGGAAGACGGCAGAGTGTGCTCCATGGGAAGCGCTCGGGATGAGGAAGTCGGCACTTCATCGTACGCACCGCCGCTCATCTTGAAAAATGAATTATATTGAACGAACCCATTAGCATTTGAGATAGATCATGGATCTGGCCTCGCTTGAGATTTTCCGAACGGTGGTGCGCGAAGGCGGCGTCACCCGGGCAGCCCAGCAGTTGAACCGCGTGCAATCGAACGTGACGACGCGCATCCGCCAGCTGGAAACGTCGCTGGGCGTGCAGCTATTCGTGCGCGAGAGCAAGCGTATGGTGCTCACGCCCGCCGGCCAGACCCTGCTGACCTACGCCGACGACATCCTGCGTCTGGCCGCCGAAGCGCGTCAGGCCGTGCAGCCGCGCGAGCCGCACGGGCGCCTGCGCATCGCCTCGATGGAGAGCACGGCCGCCAGCCGCCTGCCCACGCTGCTCGCCACGCTGCACCAGCGCTGGCCTCGCGTGCAGCTCGAACTGGTGACGATGACAACGCGCCAGTCGATCCAGGCGCTGTCGAATTTCGAGGTGGACTGCGCATTCGTTGCCGAAACCGCATGCCTCGCCAACACGCGTGCGGCGATGACCACGCTCCCCGCCTTTGCCGAAGAGCTGGTGCTGATCGCCCACCGCGCGCATCCGCCCATCCGCCGCGCCACCGACGTGCAGAGCGCCGCCCTGCTCGGCTTTGAACCTGGCTGTGCGTATCGGCAATTGATCGAAGACTGGTTCGCTGCCGATGGCGTGGTGCCGTCGCGCGTGCTCGAGCTGGGCTCGTACCACGCCATCATCGCGTGTGCGGCGGCAGGCATTGGCGTGGCACTGGTGCCGCGCTCGGTACTGGAGCTGTACACCAATGCGCCGGAGATCAGCGTGCACGAGCTTGGCAAGCCCGGCCGCGTCGACACGGTGCTCGCCTGGCACCGCGAGATGGCCGGCCCCGCCCTGCAAGCGCTCCTGCAGGTGCTGAGCGAGCCGCATGCCGTAGCGAGCACACCCGCCGGCGAGGCCATCGCTGCCTAAACTGAATGCAGCACACGGACCATGCCGCGGGTCCGACGCAGTCCAGCGCGGCAACGACGACGGAGGCGCCCATGCGACCGTCAATGCGGATTCGTCAAGGGATGGTCTGGCTGACGGCAATCATCGCCGCCACATGGAGCAGCCTTGCCATGGCAGCCGCCCCGGTAATCGTGCTGCCGCTGACCGGCGCGATCGGGCCGGCGAGTGCGGCCTACGTCATCCACGGGTTGCAGCAGGCGCGCGCGCAAGGCGCACAACTCGTGGTGCTGCAGATGGATACGCCTGGCGGGCTGGATGCGTCGATGCGGCAGATCATCCAGGCAATCCTTTCCTCTCCGGTGCCGGTGGCGGGCTATGTGGCGCCGGGTGGTGCGCGTGCCGCCAGTGCGGGCACCTACATCCTCTACGCCTGCCACGTCGCGGCGATGGCGCCGGCCACCAACCTGGGCGCGGCATCACCGGTGTCCATCGGCATTGGCGGGCATGCGCCCAGTCCGCCAAGTCCCGGAGATGCAGCCAAACCGGCCAGCGCCCCCGCTGCATCGTCCAGCAACGAAGACACCCTCGCCCGCAAGCAGATGCACGACGCGGCGGCGTACATCCGCGGGCTCGCGCAACTGCGTGGTCGCAACGCAGACTGGGCTGAGCGCGCCGTGCGCGAAGCCGTGAGTCTCGACGCGCCCGAAGCTGCCAACCAGCACGTCATCGACCTCATCGCCAGCGACACCCCTGATCTGCTCAAGCACGTGGATGGGCGCGCGCTGCGTACGTCCCGCGGCCTCGTCACGCTGCACACTGCTGGCGCGCCGACCGTCGTGTTGGAGCCCGACTGGCGCAACCACTTCCTCGGCGTCATTACGGACCCGAGCCTCGCGCTGTTGCTGCTGACGGTGGGCGTGTATGCGCTGATCTTCGAGTTCTCGACGCCGGGAATGGTGGTGCCCGGCATCCTCGGCGCGATGTGCATTCTGGTGGCGCTCTATGGGCTGCAGATGCTGCCGATCAACTACGCAGGGCTGGCGTTGATTGCGCTGGGCCTCGGCTGCATGGTGGCCGAGGCGTTCCTGCCGACGTTCGGCGCGCTCGGCGTAGGCGGCATCGTGGCGTTCGTGCTCGGGGCGGTGATGCTGATCGATACGCAAACGCCCGGCTTTGGTGTGCCGCTGCCGCTCATCATCGGGCTGGCCTTTGTGAGCCTGACCGTCGTGCTGGCGGTCTCCAGCCTGGCAGTGCGTGCGCGACGCCGGCCGATGGTCACGGGCGGCGACACGCTCATCGGCATGACGGGTGAAGTGGTCGACGTCGACACATCGGACGCCGATGCAGACAGTGACGGTTGGGCGCGCATCCATGGTGAGCGCTGGCGCGTGCGTTGCGACGCTGGCATGGCGCGTGGCGATCAGGTTCGCGTCATCGCGCGACATGGCTTGACGCTGTTGGTGGAGCCGGCCGAGCCCGTGGCGGCTTCCGCTTAAGAGCCGCTAACAAAACTGTCCTGGCTAGGCGTACCGACGCGGACAGTACTGTAGTACGGCAAGGAGGTGCAACGAAGCCAGGGCGGTTTTGTTAGCGGCGCTAAGGAGAAACAACATGGTCTACGGATTCTTCAGCGCAGGCGGCCTGATCTTTCTGGCCGTGCTGCTGGTCATCTCGTCTTTTCGGGTGCTGCGTGAGTACGAGCGCGGTGTGGTGTTTCTGCTTGGGCGCTTCTGGCGCGTGAAGGGGCCGGGGCTGGTGCTGATCGTGCCAGCTATCCAGCAGATGGTGCGGGTGGACCTGCGCACCGTGGTGATGGATGTGCCGCCGCAAGACGTGATCTCGCACGACAACGTGTCGGTCAAGGTGAATGCGGTGGTGTACTTCCGCGTGGTGGACCCGGAGCGCGCGATTATTCAAGTGGCCAATTTTCTGGAAGCGACCAGCCAACTCGCGCAGACCACGCTGCGGGCGATTCTCGGCAAGCATGAACTGGATGAGATGCTGGCCGAGCGCGAGAAGCTCAACCTCGATATCCAGAAGGTGCTCGACATTCAAACTGATCCTTGGGGGATCAAGATTGCCAATGTGGAGATCAAGCATGTGGATCTGAATGAATCGATGATTCGCGCGATCGCGCGCCAGGCTGAGGCCGAACGTGAGCGGCGAGCCAAGGTGATTCACGCGGAGGGTGAACTACAGGCTTCCGAGAAACTGCTGGAGGCGGCGCAGATGCTGGCGCAGCAGCCTGAGGCGATTCAGCTGCGTTATCTGCAGACGCTGACGCAGATTGCTGGCGACAAGAGTTCGACGATTGTGTTTCCGTTGCCGATGGAGGTACTGGGGGCGATCAAGAAGCCTTAGTTGCCCTGTTTTTTTGGTGTTGGTCCATCCCTTGTTTCATCCCCTGCCGGGGCTGACTCACTTTCTTTGTCTTGCCAAAGAAAGTAAGCAAAGAAAGGCGCGCCCGAGATGGCGACCCCCTCCTTGGATTTTTGCCGCAGGGAGGGGAAGGAGCCAAACTCGCTGCGCTCAGACAAGGCTCCTTCCTTTTTCCTCCCCGCAACAAAAATCCAAGGCGCCATCTAGGGCAAGGTACGGCCAGACCATCGGGGTGCTTGCGTTAGCGCCGTGGCGAACGTCACAGGTCGATCTTCATGCCTAGCTTGAAGAGGCGCGGGGCGCCCATCGATAGGCGGTTGTTGCCGGCGCCGGCCCAGTAGCGCTTGTCGGTGAGGTTGTCGACGTTGAGTTGCAGCGTGGTGCGCTTGCCTGAGATGCGGGTGACGTAGCGCACACCGGCGCTGAACAGTGTGGTGCCGCCCAACTCGGCTTGGTTGGCGTCGTTCACGGGTCGTGGGCCGATGTAGTACGCGCCTGCGTTCAGCGACACCGAGCGCAACATCGGCAGCGTGTATTCCGCGAACAGGCTGGCGGTGCTGCGTGGCGTGTTCTCGGGCGTCTTGCCGTTGAGGCCGTTGCCAACGCCGCGGAACTTGGCGTCTGTCCAGCCGGCGGAGGCCAGCAGCGACAACTCGTTGGTGACACGTCCCTGCGCCGTCAGTTCGACACCGCGAATGCGTTCGCGGCCGTCCTGAACGAAGAGGTTTGCGTCGTTGGTGTAGCTCGCAGCGCGGTCGATGTCGTACACGGCGGCGGCGAGCTGCGTGCCGGCCAGCGTTTCGTAGCGCACGCCCACTTCCTTCTGTTCGGAGAGCGCGGGCGGCATCGCCACGTTGGCATTGGCGGCGGTATTGGGTGCGCGCGCACCGGCCTCCAAACCTTGCGCGTACGACGCATACGCTGACAACGTCGGCGTGAATTTGTAAATGACGGCGCCCAGCGGCGTGGTCTTGCTGGCTTCGTAGCGGTTGGGCGCTTGCTCGCTGGTGTAACGCGTATAGCGCAGGCCGGCGATCACCTGCCAGTGCTGCGAGAGCGTCATGCGGTCCATTGCGTAGACGCCCGTATCGACGGCGCGCTGCTCGGCGGTAAAGCCGATGCCGGTGGTTGGCAGCCAGCCGAGATCGACCGGGTTGTACAGATTCTGCGAACCCGAGAAGCGATCGGAATACACCGCCGCCTGCCGCATGTCCGATCGCGCCACGCCAAAGGTCAGGTCGTGCGTAATCCAGCCCGTCTTCTCGGTGCCGTTGATGTCGGCGCGCACGTGGCTCGTGTTCCAGCGGCCGTTCTGGCGTTGGCCGGACAGCGTGCCTGCGCCCGTCACGGGGTTGGTCAGGCGAAACTCTGAGAATGCCCGCGAGCGCGCTGTCTCCGACAGGCCCCCTTCCACCGTCAGCAGCCACGCATCGGTGAGTGCGTAGTCCGCACGCAGCAGTGCGTTGGTGTTGTTGCCATCAAAGTCGGCCCAGCCGGGTGCGATGCGCTTGCTGGGGTCGGGCATAGCGGGCAGCGCGATCACGCCGTTCCTGGCGGCAGGTAGCGTCACCACGGATTGCTCGGTGATGACCTTGCGTGAGTACTCCACATCGGCCTTCAGGTTCAGGCGGCTGTTGACCTTCCAGTCAAATGCCACAGCAGCCAACTGCCGCGTGCCTTCGATGCCGCTGGTGGGCGATTGCAGTGAACCGCCCGCCGCGTTGAAGCGGATGCCGTATTGGTTGTCTTCACCAAAGCGGCGGCCCACGTCGACCGTGCCGATGGCCGTGCCATTGCTGTCGAACTGCATGCCCAGCGTGGTGACGGGCGTATTGCCCGCACGCTTGGTGACGAGATTCACGACGCCGCCCGGCGTGGTGTAGCCGTAGTACAGCGCCGATACGCCCTTGAGCACTTCCACACGCTCCTTGTCTTCCAGCGGGATGGCGGTGAGCGCCGCAATCGGCATCGCGCCGTTAAAGCGGAAGTTGGTGCGGTTCTCCATCGTCACGCCACGGATGGCGAGGTTGTCGAAGGTCTCGCCGGAGAGCTGCTGGCGCGTCACGCTGGCCGTGTTACGCAGCGCGTCGAACAGTGACGTGTCCTGCTGGGCGTCGAGCGCCTCGCGCGTGACGACGTTCACCGTTGCCGGAATGTCGCGCAGTGCCATGCCACGGAATGCGCCCACCTCGGCCGTGCTGGCTGCAAAGCCGCGCTGGCTGCGCGCGGTGACGGTGGTTTCGTCCAAGTCGACCTTGGCATGGCCGGCAGCAGGTTGCGGTTCATCGGCGCGCGCTAATGTCGAGACGGTGAGCAGAGCAGCAAGCGGAATGGCGGCGAGCGCGCAAGGCAATGCGCGGGCCGCTGCATTGACCACATTCGGATGAGTCATCGCAGACAACAGGTTGATCAGGATTGGCGAAACCGGACGCGCGGCAATGCGCTGGGAGAAGAAAAAACGCGCCGCAGTACAACACGGCGCGTCGATCCATTGGCTGGCAGGTGAAAACCCGCTGGCTCGCCCGGCAGAAGCAATGGCCAGCGATCAGGCAAGGTACCCGCTGCCGCCCATCAAATGAGAATGATTCGCATTATATTGAGGTCGCGTGATCTCGGCAACCGTTAGCTCGCCGGCACCCCCTGCTTCCATTGCGGCCAGCGGTTCACGATATCGTCCAGCAATGGCTTGGCCGCGTTGACGAGGTTGTGCGTGGCCGGCACGAAGCCGCCCTGCTGGGCGTAGTTGATGAGGCCGTCAGAAGCCGTCTGACCGTCATATGGGCGATCGAAATCGGACCCCGAACGCAGCAGCGCCACGCGGCTGAAATCGACCTTGCCGGCACGGGCACCGCGCGTGAGTACTTCCAGCGTGGCGTTGTCCTCTTGCGCGGTAGTGCAGTAGGTGCCCTTGTTGTCGGTCATCGTCTTCACCCAGTCACGCGCGCGCTGGCCCAGGTTGCGGCCAGCCCACCACGTATCGGCAGAAGCGACATCGCACTGAATGACAGCAGGTGGCTGATTGGCCGGCGCGTATGCGTAGTTCTTGCGGAAGGCGATGGCCTCGGGGCTGTCTTCCAGCGTGGCCGATTTCGACAACGTAAAGGCGCGCTGCAGCAGCGTCTCGTTCAGCTGGAACACCTCGGTGCGGTAGTCCATGGGCGGTTTCTCGCCCGGGCCCTTGGTGCCGATGCCGAAATAGCCATACGGCCAGCTGGTTGGCATTTCACGCGCGTCGATCTCATGCGACAGGCCGTAATCCACCGCATAGCGCGCCCACGCTGCTGAACCGACCGTGCCCTGCCCCGGATCAATGCCCGCAATGCCGGCGATGACGAAGTAGGTGTGCGTCAGATCCAGCTTGCTGCGATAGAGCAACGCAGAAATCGTCGACGCGGCATTCGCGTATCCCATGCCTGTGGTGATCTGGCAAACGCCGTCGTAGTTGCAGAGCATGTTGGGCGCGTCGGGCGACAAGCCGGAGATGGCGACCTTCTCCTTCAGGTCGTAGCGGTCGATAAAGGGCTGGGCTTCGCCCTGGAACATGTTGACGACGATGACCTTCACGCCGTCATACGCGCAACTGTTCAAGGTCAGGGCTGCGGCGCCCACAGCGCACAGCTTGGCGATCGTACGCAAACGAGGCATGGGCGTCTTGAGTCGGGAATCGATCATGGCGAGGGCACTCCGTGTTTCCACACGCTCCAGCGCGTGACGATCTCGTTGACCAGCGGGCCGCCCGCCAGATAGAGGTTGTTGAGCGACGGCACAAATCCGCCCGAGTTGCTGCCCACCAGCGAGTCGTACGGCGTCTGCCCCGGATACGGCCGATCGAAGTTGGAAGCGGTACGCAGCACGGCCACACGCTGCAGGTCGAGCAGCCCCGTCCTCGCACCACGCGTGAGCGCTTCGAACGTCGCATTGTCTTCCTGCTGCGTGGTGCAGTAGGTGCCTTGGCCATCTGTCAGCAGCTTCACCCACGCGGCTTCGCGCTCGCCCAGCTTGGCGCCGTGCCAGTACGTGTTGCCCGCGGCGGTGTCGCATTGCACGACCGACGGCGGCTGGTTGGCCGGTGCACTCGGGTAGTTGGCGCGATACGCGCGCGCGGTGGCGTTGTCATCCAGCGCCACGCCCTTGGAGAGCGCAAGCGCTTTCTGCAGCAGTGCCTCGTTCACGCGGAAGACTTCCGTCTTGTAGTCCAGCGGCGGCTTTTGTCCCGGCCCCTGTGTGTTGATGCCGATGAAGCCGTTGGGCCAGTTAGCGGGAATCTCGCGCGCATCGATCTCCCAGGCGAGGTCACTGTCGACCAGATAACGCGCCCACGCAGCAGAGCCCAAGGTGCCTTGCGACGGATCGATCCCGGCAATGCCCGCCACCAGGAAGTACGTGCGCTGCAAATCGAACTGCCCGCTGTAAATCAGCGCCGACACCGACGATGCGGCGTTCGCCTTGCCCATGCCGGTGGTGAGCTGGCACACGTCGTTGGCGTTGCAGTGCACGTTCGGGTAATCAATCGACAGGCCGGGCACCGGCACGTCTTGCGTGAGGCCCAGCTTGTCGATCCACGGCTGCGCCTCGGGCGCGAACATGCTGATGATCAGCACCTTGACCTTGCGCGCGTGCGACTCAGGCGCAGGTTCTTGCGCAAGCAGCGCAACCGGCTGCGTCGATGCGCCAATGCCGGCGGCCACCAGCACGCCAGCGGCGATCGCCCGTAGCAATCGTTTGCTGCGCCGCGCAGCCGATGGCTCGGGCGGCACAGCGTCGACCTTCTCGGATAGAACGCTCATGGTTCTCCTCGGATTTGGGGATGGGAACAGGGGTACATCAGCGCTGCGGGGAACAGCGCGCGCAACCGATGCAAGTTGCCTGCCAGTTATCGCGAGGGCACGCAATCTCAACAGAAGCGGCTGCGTTTCCCCGGTATAGGCGATGGCGCAACCGCCCTCCACTCCCGGCAATCAGAACCAAACTTGTTTGGTCACCCTATACAAGCCACCTTCGCGTGCGCTGCACATCAGGTCGAGCCCCAAAACAAAACGGCACGCGCCCCGTTGCCGGGAACGCGCGCCGTTCAGCGCATCAGATTCGAAGGGGCGTTACATCACACCTTCTGCTGCACCCACGCGGCCACACCGGCCAGCGCTTGGGGCAGCTTCTCGGGCTCCGTACCACCAGCCTGCGCCATATCCGGGCGGCCACCACCCTTGCCACCGACCTGCTGGGCGACAAAGTTAACCAGCTCGCCGGCCTTGACCTTGGCGGTGGCATCCGCCGTCACACCGGCGATCAGCGCGACCTTGCCGTCGCTCACGCTGCCCAGAACGATGGCGGCGGTCTGGAGCTTGTCCTTGAGCTTGTCCATGGTCTCGCGCAGCGTCTTGGCGTCGGCGCCGTCGAGCTTGGCAGCCAGCACCTTGATGCCCGCCACGTCCACAGCCTGGCTGACGAGTTCATCGCCCTGGTTTGCGGCCAGCTTCGACTTCAGGCGCTCCAGTTCCTTCTCCAGCGTCTTGACCTGATCCTGCACCTGGCCGATACGCTGCGTCAGCTCCGACGGCTGTGCGCGCAGTGCGGCCGCCGCTTCGTTGATGCGCGTGTCGAGCGTCTGCAGGTAGTGCAGCACGTTGTCGCCGGTGATGGCTTCCACGCGGCGGATGCCTGCTGCCACGCCCGATTCGCTCACAATCTTGAACAGGCCGATGTCACCGGTGCGCGCGACGTGGGTGCCACCGCACAGTTCCTTCGACGTGCCGATCGACAGCACGCGCACTTCGTCGCCGTACTTCTCGCCGAAGAGCGCCATCGCTCCGTTCTTGACCGCATCATCGAAGCCCATGAGTTGGGCGCTGGTGGCGGCGTTGGCGAAAATCTCGGCGTTGACGCGTGCTTCCACTTCGCGGATCTGCAGCGGCGTCATCGGTGCGTTGTGCGAGAAGTCGAAGCGCGTCTTGTCGGCATCGACCAGCGAACCCTTCTGCTGCACGTGGCTGCCCAGCACTTCGCGCAGGGCCTTGTGCATCAGGTGAGTGGCCGAGTGGTTGCGCATGGTGCGCGCGCGGCGCACGGCATCCACTTCCGCAGCCACGGCATCGCCGACCTTCAGCACGCCGGTGCGCAGCTCGCCATGGTGGCCGAACACATCGGCCTGCACCTTGAGCGTGTCGGCCACATCAAACCAGACGGTGGCCGCCTTGAGCGTGCCCTGGTCGCCGACCTGACCGCCCGATTCGGCATAGAACGGCGTATGGTCCAGCACCACCACGCCGGTCTGGCCGGGGTGCATTTCCTGCACCGGTGCGCCGTCGACAAACAGCGCCGTCACGCGCGCGGTTTCACGCACCAACTGGTCGTAGCCGTGGAAGGTGGTCTTGTCGCCGGTGTAGTCGAGCGTGCCAGCGGTCATCTTGAACTTGCCGGAGGCGCGTGCCTGCTCGCGCTGGCGGTTCATGGCGGCGTCAAAGGCAGCTTCGTCGACGATCACGTCGTTCTCGCGGCAAACGTCTTGCGTCAGGTCCAGCGGGAAGCCGTAGGTGTCGTGCAGCTTGAAGGCGAGTTCGCCGTCGAGCATCTTGCTGCCCGAAGTCTTCAGCTCGCCCAGCGCGGCGTCGAGGATCGACATGCCGTGCTCGATGGTCTCGAAGAAGCGCGCCTCTTCCGTGCGCAGCACCTCGACCACGCGGTCGCGTGCGTCGCGCAGTTCCGGATAGGCCTCGCCCATCTGCGCGACGAGGTCGTCCACCAGCTTGTGGAAGAACGCGGCGCGGCAGCCCAGCTTGTAGCCGTGGCGGATGGCGCGGCGGATGATCCGGCGCAGCACGTAGCCGCGACCTTCATTGCCCGGGATCACGCCGTCGACGATCAGGAACGAGCATGCGCGGATGTGGTCGGCAATCACGCGCAGCGAGTTGTTCGACAGATCGTTCGTATTCGTTTCGCGCGCTGCGGCAGCGATGAGCGCCTGGAACAGGTCGATCTCGTAATTGCTGTGCACGTGCTGCAGGATGGCGGCCAGGCGCTCCAGGCCCATGCCGGTATCCACGCACGGTGCCGGCAGCGGGGTCAGCGTGTATTCGCCGGTGGCCGGATCGAGCTGGCGGTCGAACTGCATGAACACGTTGTTCCAGATCTCGATGTAGCGGTCGCCATCGGCTTCCGGGCTTCCCGGGGGGCCGCCCCACACGTCCGGGCCATGGTCGTAGAAAATTTCCGAGCACGGGCCGCACGGGCCGGTTTCGGCCATCTGCCAGAAGTTGTCCGATGCGTACGGCGCGCCCTTGTTGTCGCCGATGCGCACGACGCGCTCGGGCGGCAGGCCGATGACCTTGGTCCAGATGTCATAGGCCTCGTCGTCGGTCTGGTAGACGGTCGCCCAGAGCTTTTCTGCGGGCAGCTTGTATTCCTTGGTCAGCAGTTCCCACGCCCAGGTGATGGCTTCGAGCTTGAAGTAGTCGCCGAACGACCAGTTGCCGAGCATCTCGAAGAAGGTGTGGTGACGCGCGGTGTAGCCGACGTTTTCCAAGTCATTGTGCTTGCCGCCGGCGCGCAGGCAGCGCTGCACGGAGGCCGCACGCACGTACGGGCGCTTGTCGGTACCGAGGAAGACGTCCTTGAACTGCACCATGCCCGAATTGGTGAACAGCAGCGTCGGGTCGTTGCCCGGCACCAGCGGCGAGGAGCGCACCACGGTGTGGCCCTTGCCCTCAAAGAAGGTCAGGAATTTTTGGCGGATATCGGAGGCTTTCATGTCGCGGGGTGCCGGAGTCAGCATTGCGCCCTGGAGCATCCCGCTCCAGAGCGCCTTGGATTAGTGCAAACCATTGATTATACGGGGTTCGTGACCAGGTCGCGTCCATTCTGCGCCGCATTTTCCCCGGTTGGTCGCATCGGCTTAGAGGGATCCTGGAGCGTGGTGTAGAGTGCACCCGTTCCAATCGTGTCGATTCGTCAATCCATGGGCGCTCTCAGCCATCTCCGTGTTCTTGACCTGACCCGCGTGCTTGCCGGCCCCTGGTGTGCGCAAAACCTCGCCGATTTCGGCGCCGACGTCATCAAGGTGGAGCGCCCCGGCGCTGGCGACGACACCCGCACCTGGGGCCCGCCCTGGCTCAAGGACGAGGCTGGTCAGGACACTGCCGAAGCCGCCTACTACCTGGCTGCCAACCGCAACAAGCGGTCCATTACCGTCGACATCAGCACGCCCGAGGGGCAGGACATCGTCCGCCAGCTCGCCGCGCATGCGGATGTCGTGCTGGAGAACTACAAGGTCGGCCAGCTCAAGAAATACGGGCTGGACTACGCATCGCTCAAGGCCGTCAAGCCGGACCTGATCTACTGCTCGATCACCGGCTTCGGCCAGACCGGCCCCTACGCCGCGCGCGCCGGCTACGACTTCATCGTGCAGGGCATGGGCGGTTTCATGAGCCTGACCGGCGAGCGCGACGACCTGCCCGGCGGCGGGCCGCAAAAAGCCGGTGTGGCCATCTCAGACCTGATGACCGGCATGTACGCCACCGTCGCCGTGCTGGCCGCGCTCGCGCATCGGGACCGCACCGGCGAAGGCCAGTACATCGACATGGCGCTGCTCGACGTGCAGGTCGCCATGCTGGCGAACATGAACACCAACTACCTCGCCAGCGGCCAGGCGCCCAAGCGCTGGGGCAACGCGCACCCGAACATCGTGCCGTACCAGACCTTCCAGGCGGCTAACGGCTGGATCATCGTGGCGGTGGGCAATGACGGGCAGTTCCGCCGCTTTGTCGACGCCGGCGGTATGCCCGAACTCGCTGACGACCCGCGCTTCGCCACCAACCCGCAGCGCGTGGCCAATCGCGACGTGCTGGTGCCGATCCTGGCCGAGATGGTCAAGCGTTTCAGCAAGGGCGATTGGATCGACAAGCTCGAAGCCGCCGGCGTGCCCTGCGGCCCGATCAACAATCTCGACGAAGTCTTCGACAACGAACAGGTACAGGCACGCGGCCTGCGCGTGGACCTGCCTCACCCGAGCGCCGGCACCGTCAAGCTGGTCGGCAGCCCGGTCAAGATGAGCGCCACGCCGCCCAAGGCCGCGAGCCACCCGCCGCTGCTGGGCGAACACACCGAGGCTGTGCTGCGCGATGTGCTGCGTTTATCGCCCGACAGGATCGAAGCGCTGCGCGCACAGGGCGTCATCTGAATCGCACCTTCCCCACCCTAGACGAGGTCTCCATGTGGTCTGATGCGTTGCTGGCTTACCTGCATTACATCTCGATCTTCACGATGATCGTCTTCCTTACCGCCGAGGCCGTGGTGCTGCGGCCCGGCATGACACCGGAGATCCGCCATCGGCTCGCCCGCTATGACGCGGTCTTCGGCTTTGCTGCACTGGCGGTGCTGGTGACGGGGCTGCTGCGCATGTCCTACGGCGCCAAGGGTTATGCGTTCTACGTCCACAACCCGGTGTTCCATATCAAGGTGGGCCTGTTCATCCTGGTGGGGCTGCTGTCGATTCCGCCCACGCTGACCATCCTGCGCTGGAAGAAGCAAGGCAAGACGCTGCCCGACTTCGTGCCCACGCCCGCCGAGATTGCGAAGACGCGGCGCTGGGTCATGATTGAATCGCACCTGATCGTATTCATTCCGCTGGCAGCCGTGCTGATGGCGCGCGGCATCGGCATGTAATCGCGCGGGCCAAACGCGAGCGCTGGGCATCAACGCTCAGGACAAACCCTGAATCGTTGGCCAGCGCGCCGCGCCAGGCCATGAGATGCGCGGCCCCCCTCTGCAAGGTGCTTGAAAGCCGGTCTGCTTAGCGTGCAAACTTGGCCGCCAACAGGGCGGCCCGCCGTCGCTGGCGCAGCACGCCCCTTCCGAGGAGACCCGTCTTGCAGAACGATTCCCAGAGTCGTCCGGTAATCCGCAGCCATCAGGACTTTGCATCCGGCGTCTTGTTCATTGTCGCGGGCGCGGCGTTTGCCATTCTGGCGCGCAGCTACCGCATGGGCACGGCCAGCAGCATGGGGCCCGGCTACTTCCCGTTCTGGCTGGGCATTGTGCTGGTGCTGCTGGGCGTGGTGGTGATCGTGCAATCGCTGTCGCGCAAGGGCGTGGCCGACCGCATTCCGCGCTGGGACATCAAGACCCTGCTGTGGGTGCTCGGCTCGGTGGTGCTGTTCGGGCTACTGCTGCAACCGCTGGGGCTGGTGCTTTCGCTGGTGGTGCTGGTGTTGGTGTCCAGCATGGCGAGCCACGAATTCACGTGGAAAGGCGCGGTCGGCACCGCCATCGTGATGGCGCTGATGAGCCTGGCCGCCTTCATCTACGGGCTCAAGCTCCAGTTCCCGGTGTGGCCGGCCTTCATCGGCGGTTGAGCGAGAAGGAAAGACGCCATGGACCTCTTTGCCAATCTCGCGCTCGGCTTTTCGACTGCGCTCTCGATCCAGAACCTGATCTACGCGTTCATCGGCTGCGTGCTCGGTACGCTGATTGGCGTGCTGCCGGGCCTGGGCCCCATCGCCACGATTGCGATGCTGCTGCCGGCCACGTATGCGCTGCCGCCGGTGGCCGCGCTCATCATGCTGGCGGGCATCTACTACGGGGCGCAGTACGGTGGCTCCACCACGGCCATCCTCGTCAACCTGCCGGGCGAATCGTCGTCGGTGGTGACCACCATTGATGGCTACCAGATGGCGCGGCGCGGGCGCGCGGGCGTGGCGCTGGCGACTGCCGGCCTCGGCTCGTTCTTTGCCGGCTGCGTGGCGACGCTGGTGCTGGCCGCGTTTGCCACGCCGTTGTCGGAGTTCGCGTTCAACTTCGGGCCGGCGGAATATTTCTCGCTGCTGGTGCTGGGCCTGATCGGCGCGGTGGTGCTGGCCTCGGGTTCGCTCATCAAGGCGATTGCGATGATCGTGCTGGGCCTGCTGCTCGGCCTGGTCGGCACCGACGTGAATTCTGGCACCGCGCGCTACTCGTTCGACGTGCCGGAGCTGGCCGACGGGCTGAACTTCGTCTCGGTAGCAATGGGCGTGTTCGGCTTTGCCGAGATCATCGCCAACCTGGAGCAGAAGGAGCATCGCGAAACCTTCATCGACCACGTGCGCAATCTCTGGCCCGGCCGCGAGGACTTCAAGCGCATGATCCCGGCCGTGCTGCGCGGCACAGCGCTCGGTTCGGTGCTCGGCATTCTGCCCGGCGGCGGCGCAACGCTGGCGTCGTTCGCGTCGTACTCGCTGGAGAAGAAGACCTCGCGCTATTCGCACGAGTTCGGCAAGGGCGCCATCGAAGGCGTGGCGGGGCCGGAATCAGCCAACAACGCGGCGGCGCAGACGTCGTTCATCCCGCTGCTCACGCTGGGCATTCCGCCCAACGCGGTGATGGCGCTGATGGTGGGCGCGATGACCATCCACAACATCCAGCCCGGGCCGCAGGTGATGACCAGCAACCCCGCGCTGTTCTGGGGCCTGATCGCCTCGATGTGGATCGGCAACCTGATGCTGATCGTGCTGAACCTGCCGATGATCGGCGTGTGGGTGCGGCTGCTGAAGGTGCCGTATCGCTTCCTGTATCCGGCCATCCTGGTGTTCTGCTGCATCGGTGTGTATTCGGTGTCGAACACCACGTTCGACATCTTCCAGACGGCCGTCTTCGGGTTGATTGGTTACATGTTCGTCAAGCTGCGCTGCGAGCCGGCGCCGATGCTGCTCGGCTTCGTGCTGGGGCCGATGATGGAAGAGAACTTCCGCCGTGCACTGCTGCTCTCGCGCGGGGATTTCTCCACGTTCGTCACGCGGCCGTTGTCGCTGGGGCTGCTGATTGCGGCGGGCATCCTGGTGCTGCTGGTGGCGCTGCCCGCCATCAAGCGCAAGCGGGAGGAAGCGTTTCAGGAAGAATGACGCTGTCCGACGCCGGCCGCGCCATCCAGATCGTGCAGTTGCGTCAGCAGCCCCTCACCGCATCCCATGCGCTATTGCACGCACCGGCGCTCGACGGTCTGGCCGCGGCGCACATGGCATCCGGCAGCCTCAACCGCCGGGCACGGTAAAATCATGGGATTGCCGAATCACGCACCCCCATGAGCCAAGACAACGCCACCGCCAACGGGTCGACTGCCGCCGCCCCCACGTCCAACTTCCTGCGCCAAATCATCGACGGCGACCTCGCACAAGGCACCTACGCCAATCGCAAGGACGCCGCCGGCCAGCCGATTCCGCCGGTGGTTACGCGCTTCCCGCCGGAGCCCAACGGCTACCTGCACATCGGCCACGCCAAGAGCATCTGGGTGAACTTCGGCATGGCCCGCGACTACAACGGCCGCTGCCACCTGCGCTTTGACGACACCAACCCCGTCAAGGAAGACACCGAATACGTTGACTCCATCATCGACGCCGTGCACTGGCTCGGCTACTCGTGGAGCGACGCCGGCGGCGAGCACCTCTACTACGCCAGCGACTACTTCGAACAGCTCTACGGCTTTGCCGAAGTGCTGATCCAGCGCGGCGTGGCCTACGTTGACAGCCAGAGCGCCGAGCAGATCGCCGCCAACCGTGGTGATTTCACCCGGCCAGGCACGCCGTCGCCGTTCCGCGATCGTTCGGTGGACGAAAACCTCGCGCTGTTCCGCGACATGCGCGCCGGCAAGTACAAGGATGGCGAGCTCGTCCTGCGCGCCAAGATCGACATGGCCGCGCCGAACATCGTGATGCGTGATCCGGTGCTGTACCGCATCCGCCACGCGCATCACCACCGCACCGGCGACGCGTGGTGCATCTACCCGATGTACGACTTCACGCATTGCATTTCCGATGCGCTGGAGAACATCACGCATTCGCTGTGCACGCTGGAGTTCGAAAACAACCGCCCGCTGTACGACTGGGTGCTCGACCAGCTGCGCGATGCCGGCGTGCTGCCCGGGGCGGTCACCAACGCGCTGCCGCATCAGTACGAATTCGCGCGTCTGCACCTGACCTACGCCATCACCAGCAAGCGCAAGCTGCTGCAACTCGTGACGGAAAAGCGCGTCGACGGCTGGGACGACCCGCGCATGCCGACCCTGGTGGGCATCCGCCGCCGCGGCTATACGCCGGAATCGATCCAGCTGTTCTGCGAACGCGTGGGCGTGTCCAAAGCCGACAGCTGGATCGACATGAGCATCCTGGAAGGCGCCGTGCGTGACGACCTCGATGCACGTGCGCCGCGCTCGGTGGGCGTACTGGACCCGGTCAAGCTGATCCTCGATAACGTGCCGGCGGATTTCAACGAGCCTTGCTCGGCCCCCGTGCACCCGAAGCAGCCCGAACTCGGCCGCCGCGAATTCCCGCTCACGCGTGAGCTGTGGATCGAGCGCGAAGACTTTACCGAGACGCCGCCCAAGGGCTACTTCCGCCTCTTCCCGGGCAACAAGGTGCGCCTGCGCTACGGCTATGTGATCGAATGCACCGGCTGCGACAAGGATGCCGACGGCAACGTCACCGCCGTGCACGCCAACATCATCCCGGACACCAAGAGTGGCACGCCGGGTGCTGACAGCGTGAAGGTGAAGGGCAACATCCATTGGGTAAGCGCCGCGCACGCACTCGAGGCCGAAGTGCGCCTGTACGACCGCCTGTTCAGCGACCCGCAGCCGGACTCGGGCGACAAGAACTTCCTGGATGCCCTCAACCCCGACTCCAAGAAGATCGTCAAGGCCTACTTGGAGCCGACGCTGGCAACGGCCAAGCCGGAAGACCGCTTCCAGTTCGAGCGCCACGGTTACTTTGTGGCTGACCGCATCGACTCGCAACCGGGCAAGCCCGTGTTCAACCGAGTGGTCGGCCTGAAGGACAGCTGGGGCAAATAAAGATCGGGGCCAAATGCGGGCCCATGCCTGCGTGGGCCTCTGCGCAAGGAGGCATCATGCGTGCATGGATTCTGTTGCTGGCCGGGCTGCTCGCCACCCCTGCCTTCGCGGGGACGTACGCGCCGGACCTGACGCACACATCGGTCTACTTCGGCGCGTCGCATTTCGATCGCACCACGATGCGCGGCCGCTTCGACAAGATCGACGGCGCCATCAATTTCGATGAAGGCGCCCAACAAGGCGGCTTCGATTTCACTGTCGATGCAGCCTCCATCAACACGCGCCTGCGCGTGCTCGATGGCGTGCTGAAATCCGAGCAGTTTCTCGACGCCCTGCAGTTTCCGGTCATCCGCCTGCGCAGCGATCGCTTTGTCGTGGAAGGCGGCAAGCTCGTCGCCATCGAAGCCAAGCTGACCCTGCACGGCGTGACGCAACCCGTGCGGCTGGACGTACGCCGCTTCAGTTGCGGCGACGAGAAGATGCCCGGCAGCACGCGCCACGTCTGCGGCGGCGACTTCCACCTCGCCATCGCCCGCAGCGCCTTCGGCATGACGCGCTTCCTGCCGGATGTGAGCGACCGCGTCGACCTCGACATCAGCGTGGAAGCCACGCCTCAATAAACCACGCCATCCCTCTATGCCCAATATCGATTTCGCCCTGACCACCGAATACATCGAGCTGCACAAGCTGCTCAAGCTCACCGGCGTGGTCGACAGTGGGGGCGCCGGCAAGGCGGTCGTCGCTGATGGGGCCGTCACCGTCGATGGCCAGCCGGAGCTGCGCAAGACGGCCAAGATCCGCGCGGGCCAGGTGGTGATGCTGGGCGATGTGCGCATCGCCGTGCACGAAGCCGAGTAGCACGGTAGGTGTTTGAAAACACGCCGCGTGATAGCGTGCGGCGGTTCATCGTTCTCATCATTCCAGGAGATTGACCATGCCGATCGCACTCTGGTGCGTCTTGATTGCGGGCGTGTTGCCGCTCGTGTGTGCGGCCCTGTCCAAGGCCAGCGGCCAGAAGTACGACCACAACAACCCGCGCGCCTGGCTTGCTCAGCAAACCGGCTTTTCCGCGCGTGCAAACGCCGCGCAGCAAAATCATTTTGAGGCATTCCCGTTTTTTGCGGTGGCCGTGCTGGTGGCCATCCTGGGGGGCGGCGTGATCGACCGCATCAACCTGCTCGCCATCGCGTTCATCGTGGCGCGGCTGCTGTACACGGCCTGCTATTTCGCCGACTGGGCCATGCCGCGCTCGCTGATGTGGCTGGCCGGTTATGGCATCACCATCGCGCTGTTCGTGCAGCCGGCCTTTGTGCACTGAGCTACCGCTCTGCCATCAAAAAACGGCGCTCAGGGGGCGCCGTCTTTTTTGGGGGGTCTGACAGTCGGTGCGGATTACGGCGACGCATCGGGCGGGGCGGCCGGCGTGCGGAACAGCCGCCAGGCCATCCCGCCCAGCACCGCCACCGCTGCCACCAGCGCGCCCCACAGCACCCATTGGCGTGTGCGGCCGCCAGGCGGCTCCGCCTTGAGTGCATCGGCCGGTGACTCGCTCATCGCGCCAAGCTGCGCCGGTGCCACCGCGGGCGACGCCCCGGCCAGCAGATCCGCGCGTGCCACAGGAGCGCCGCGTGCCACCTCTCCCACCGCCAGCATGAACGGCACGTTGCCGCGCGCTGCATACGTGACCGTGGCCGGTCGCCAGCCGATCGCCATCTGCGGCGCACCCGCGCCCAGGCCACCACTGCGCGTATCGACCTGCAGGCGCCAATAACGCTCGCCCGTGGCGGGCACGATGATGGGCGCATTCTCCTGCTCGCCCTTGCCGCCCGCACCGGCTAGCCGGAACAGGCGCGCAGAGGTGACCGGGCGCCACGGTGCCTGCGCATCGGCGCGCGCATACAGGGTGGCCTGTGCGACGGTGTTGGTCTGGGGCAGATGAATCTTCACGCGCTCGACCGGGAACACCCCGCCGGTATCGAACTGGTAGTCGCCGGCGGCGGGTGTCTGCACGGGGGCAAGACCGGTGCGCCACTGGATGGCGCTGTCGACGGGCGCCACGGGAGCGCCAGCGGCCACCTCCGCGCGCACGGCATCCGGCGCGGGTGGTTTGCCCTGCCACGTCAGGCGCAGGTACTTCGCGCGCAAGCCGGTAAATTCGATGCGGTCCTGCACCAGCGTGCTGCCCTGGTTGGACAGGCGGAACAGCGTGGCCTGGGCGACGGGGCTCCAGTGCTGCAAGTCATCGCTGGCTTGCACGCTCACGCCGCTCTGGAATTCCGTTGCCGGCAGCGCCACGACCAGCGCCGTCACCGTGTCATGTAGCTGGCTCAGGTCGACCAGCCATGCGCGAACAGAGGCCTGGGCCGGCTGCGCCCCGGTTGCCCGCAACACGCCATCGGCGCCGAGCACCACACCGGTAGTCCCAGGCTTCTGGGTATCGTCGATGGGCGTTGCGAACCAGTGCACGTCTTGCTGCGTGCGCGCCTGCGGTGCCGGGTCGCGCGGCACCTCGATGGTGAACGGCACGGGCTCGCCGTCGCCGTTGAGGATGCGCAGGTCCGCCAGGCTGGTCTCGTGCGCGTGCGCATAGACGTCTTCATTGAGCGTGACGGCGTAGTAGGCAGCGCCTGGCGTGCCGGTCAGCGCAAAGCGCTCCGCCCAGGCCGGCGCGGACAATAGCGACGCCGCAGCCATCGCAAATACAACGGTCTTCACAGAACCTCCTTGGGTTCGATCTCGGCTTTTGGCTTGGGCGGCAGCGGCGACAGGTAGCCGATCAACAGCAGCAGCACGCCAATCGCGATGAACGACACGATGCGCTCGACGCCCGTCACGCGCGACAGGTCGAACAGGAACAGCTTCACCACCGTCACGCCCAGCAGCGCCCCGCCGGTAAACCACAGCGCGCGGCTGGCACGCCGCGTGGCAAACACCATCACCGCCAGCGCCAGCACCGTCCAGAACATCGACAGCGACGCCTGCACCAGCATCGAGTCGCCCAGGTCATCCAACGTGTACGGCACATGCGCCCAGTGGTGCAGCGTGCGCAACAGCACCGCATTGGCCCAGATGAACAGCGTCGCGCCGACGGCGTAACCGATCACCATCGGCTCGGGCACGAGCTTCTGCAACGCCACGCGGCGCATCCACAGCACAATGGCCAGGAAGACCAGCAGTTGCGCCACGTCCAGCGGGTTCAGGATGGGTAGATAGAACAGCGGTGCGGCATTGCCGTCGCTGGCGGCGCTGACCAGGCTCCACAGCCACAGCAGCGCGGCCAGCGGTGCCGCTCCCCACAGCAGGTAGGCGCGCTCGAAGCGGGCGATCGGCCAGCGGATGCGCCAACCGGCGCCGGCCAGCAGGGCGAGCAGCGCACCGTAGGCGTAGGCCCAGGCGGCAAAGCTCCACATACCTTCGGGCACATATGCATCCAGACGCCAGTAGCCTTCGGTGGCCAGCACGCCGCAGATCAGCCAGAACAGCACGGTGTGCAGCGGTGCTAGCGTGCCATCTTTGACGTCGCGCTCCTGGCAGCGCAGCAGCACGAAAGCGAGCACCACGGCCGCAATCCACACCAGCCCGCCCCAGCCGGCCAGCGGCGACGGTGCCCAGTGTTCGATCGCGGCCAGCGACACCAGGGCAAGCGCGGGCGACAACGCCAGGGCCGGCCACTCGGCCAGCGCCCACTCCAGCTTGCGACGCAGGCCATGCGCGGCCCACGCCGTCAGCACGGCAAAGGCGGCGTACAGCGGAATGTCCGGCCGGTCGACCGTCTTGGTGGCAATGCGCCAAGCCCAGCGGTCGATCTCGTTGCTGCCGCTGCCGAGCCACCACAGCAAACCCCACACCGACGCAACGATGCCGACCACCGGCGCAGCCTTCAACCACGCACGCGCCTCCGCCTTGCCGTGCAGGCGCCAACCGCTGAACACGCCCGCCAGCGCAATCAGCAACCCGCCGATGTAGCGGCTATTGAGCACCGGCCAGCCAGTCTGCGGTGACCAATCGAACGCCGCGCCCAACGCAAAGGCCGCGCCCGCCGCCACTTGAAGCAGCAGGCCCGCCGCCAGCGTCAAGCGACGCTGCTGACGCACACTCAGCCACACCACGGCTGCACCTTCCAGCGCCCACACCGCACTCGTGGTGCGCCCGTCAAAGGCCAGCGGAATGGCCAGCGTGATGAAGATCACGCCCAGCGCGAACATCGCTTCGAACAGCAAACCGAGATTGGCGCGCTTGGGCGCCAGCCATCCGGCAATCAGCAGATAGAACGCCGCCAACGCGGTCGCGCTCCACGCCATCGCAAACGGAATGTGGTGCACCAGCCCGGCCTGCAGCCCCATTGCCACCAGCGGCGTGCCGAACACCAGCGTGCCGTCGACGTAGTGGTTGAGGCTGACATGGCGGCGCAGCGCGTACAGCAGCGCAATGCCCACATACATCAGGAAGAACAGAATCAGGAACGGCTCGGTGCTCGCCAGCAATGCCGGCTGGTAGCGCAGCACGCCCCACGCCGTGGCAATGCCGAACGTAAAGATAAAGCCCAGCAGATTCAGCGCCCGCCACGCCCGGAACCAGGCAATCGCAAAGATGCCCGCGTTGAGCAGCGCGTAGTAGCTGAACAGCGCCACGTGGCTGCCCTGACCGGTGGAGATCAGAATAGGCGCCAGGAAACCGCCCGCGCTGCCGGTAAAGGCCAGCGCCGGTGCGTTCTGCCTGACTGCCAGCCCGGCGGCCAGCGCGCAGATCAGCACCAGCAGCGGAAACGCCATCCCCGGCGAGAGCAGCGGCACCATGCGCGTGGCCGCAAACACCGTCAGATACAGCACGCCGACGCCGCCACCCTGCAGCACCAGCGCATAGCCGGGGCGCTTGTCGCGCAAGCGCCAGCCAATGCCCAGCAGCACGATCGCACCCACTGCCACACCGGCCAGGCGGAATTCGACCGGCAGCAGGCTGTTGTCCGCCGCGTATTTGAGCAGGAAGGCCACGCCGAAGAACAGGATCAGGATGCCGACCCGCACCACGCTGTTGCCGCCCAGCAGCCAGTCGCGTGCGGCGCCCACGGCGCGCTCGACCCAGTCGGGCTGGTGCGGAGCCAAAACTGGCGCAGGGGCGGGAACAGGCTGAGGAACAGGCTGAGGAGGGGGCAGAGGAACCGCCACCGGCAGCGGCGGCAATGTCTCAGCCACGGCGTGCGGCGGCACGGCCTGCGGGACCTCGCCAGCGGCGGCGGGCGCAGCAGCCGCTCCCCCCCGGATTTCAGCCATCTGCCGGCGCAGCAGCGAAACTTCGTGCTCCAGGCGCGCCACGCGCTCCTGCAGCGTGGCCTGGGCGGGCGTTGCTGGCGCTTGCACGGGCACGCGGCCCTGCGGGGCATCCGGTGCACCCGGCGGGTTGGCCCACTGCGCGCTCGCTCGCTTGTCCATATACAGGATCAGCGACGCCAGCCCCAGGCCGATCAGCGCCCCAGCGAACGCCCCGACGACGCCTCCCGACAGGCCTCCCAGCAGCATCCCCACGATTCCGAATATCCAACGCATCGTTCTGATTGTCCTGTTTGGATAGGAAAAACATGCGCCGACTAGCGCACGCACCGCTCGTATACCGCAAAGCGCCGCCGATGGGAATGCGTCCAGCCCCCGTCGAAAGCATCATCGGCCCGTGCGACAATGCGCGCTTTGCCAAAAACGGCCTATCTTCCGACCAACCTGCCGACCACCCGCATGGCCCTCAAATCCACGATCTACAAGGTCGATCTGCAGATCGCCGACATGGATCGCCACTACTACGGCAACCACGCGCTGACCGTCGCCCGCCATCCGAGCGAGAACGACGAACGCATGATGGTGCGCGTGCTCGCCTTCGCCCGCCACGCCAGCGAAGCGCTCGCCTTCACGCGCGGCCTGTCCGAACCCGATGAACCCGAGCTCTGGCAGCGCGACCTGACCGACGCCATCGAACTCTGGATCGACCTCGGCAACCCCGACGAAACCCGCATCCGCAAGGCATGCAACCGCGCCGAGCAGGTCGCTGTATATACCTATAGCGGCAATGCCAGCCGCGTGTGGTGGCAGCAGACCGAAACCAAGGTCACGCGCTTTACCAACCTGTCGGTGTACGAAGTTGCTGCGGACACCGTCGCCGCGCTGGCCGCCATGGTGAAACGCACCATGCGTCTGCAGGTCACCATCCAGGACGGCGACATCTGGATCGCCAACGACGCGGACAATGTCCACGTCCAGCTCGAAACGCTCAAGGCCGCCCAGGCTGCCTGAGCCCGCTCTCACCCACGCCCACTCACGAGGCTCACCATGACCACTACCACTGCAAGCGGCCTGCAATACGAAGACGTCGTCATCGGCGACGGCGCTGAAGCCACGGCCGGCAAATACGTCACCGTGCACTACACCGGCTGGCTGTACGAAAACGGCCAGGCCGGCCGCAAGTTCGACTCCAGCAAGGACCGCAACGACCCGTTCGCCTTTCCGCTGGGCGCCGGCCACGTCATCAAGGGCTGGGACGAAGGCGTGCAAGGCATGAAGGTCGGCGGCACGCGCAAGCTGATCATTCCGGCGGCCCTGGGCTACGGCGCACGCGGCGCGGGCGGTGTGATCCCCCCGAACGCAACGTTGCTTTTTGAGGTCGACCTGCTGGAAGTCTGATCCTGCGCTAGAATCGCGCCCTGCTTGCGATGCGTCACACGGTGCATCGCAAGCCGCCTCCCCCGGCGGGGTGGCAGAGTGGTCAATGCTGCGGCTTGCAAAGCCGTATAAGACGGTTCAATTCCGTTCCCCCGCCTCCAGTTTTCCGGTCTCGACACGTCTACCGTTGCGGCCGCGCCATAGTCAAACGTTCCCCAGCCTCGCAACGCCCTGTTTCCCGGGTATCGTTCGCCTGCCCGCGTGACCGCTCGTAACGATTGCTCTATGCTTGCGACATGGCCGTCACCCGAGAGGATCTCGAACAGAACCGGTTGCGCGCCGCCCTGGGTGATTCGCCCGTCGCGTCGTCGTTGCTGACCGAGGCTGCGCTGGAAGCGTCGCTTGCATCGACGCTCGCGCGGCTGTCGGCTGCGCCCGGCGAATGCCAGGACGCCTGGGTGTTCGGCTACGGCTCGCTCATCTGGAACCCGATGATCTTCCACACCGAGGCCGCCCGCGCCACGGTGCATGGATACCACCGCGGCTTCTATCTCTATTCCCGCATCAACCGTGGCACCTGGGACAACCCAGGGCTGGTGCTCGGCCTGGACCGTGGCGGCAGCTGCCGGGGCGTGGCCTTCCGCGTGCCGCGCGAGCATGCGGAGCACGAATTCCGCGTGCTCTGGCGCCGCGAGATGCTGACCGGCGCCTACCTGCCGCGCTGGCTGCCGACCGAGATCAACGGCAAGCGCGTCCTGGCGCTGGCCTTTGTCATGAACCGCGCGCACGAGGCCTATGCCGGCCGCCTGCCCGACGAACGCGTGGTCGGCTGCCTGCGCGAAGCGGTCGGGCTGTACGGCCCGGCACGCGAGTACCTGCAGCGCACGCTGATCGGCCTGGCCAGCAACGGGCTGCACGATCCGTACTTGGACCGCCTGTGGGCGCGCCTGCAAGCCACCGACGCCGCCAACGCCCCCTCTGCCGCAGCGCAGACGACGGACGCCGCGCCACTGCCCGACCCCTATCTCAGCGCCTGAACCCGCCCGCCATGCTCATCGCCCCGCGTCCCGCGCTCAACCAGCTCATCGGCGTCATGCTGGGGATGGCACTGGCCGTGGGCGACATGGCGAATGCGTGGCAGGAACAGCATCTGCCGATCCTGCATGTCGCGGCCAACGCCAGCACCAAGGGGACACCCAGTGCCGCGCACACCCCTGACGCGCGCCCTACGCGCCGCAGCGACGCCGCCACGCGTGACCGCGACCTGATCGTCGCCGCGCAGACCGGGAACACGATGGCCATCCAGGCGTTGCTGGCCGAAGGCGCCAGCCTCAAGGCACGCGACGCCGACGGCCGAACCGCGCTCATCGCCGCCGTGAGCGCACACATGGGCGCGGCGGCCCGGTTGCTCATCCAGGCGGGGGCCGACGTCAACCTGCAGGACAACGCACAGAACAGCGCCTTCCTGCTCGCCGCCATTCAGGGCGATGCCGAAACCGTGCGCCTGGCGCTGTCGCACGGCGCCAATCTGCGCGCTACCAACGCCGACGGCGACACCGCGCTGATCCCTGCCGCACGCCGCGGTTACGTGGAAGTGGTGAGCGAACTCGTGAAAGCCGGCGTGCCGCCCGACGCCACCAACAACCTGGGCCTCACGGCGCTGATCGAAGCCGTGGCCCTGGGCGACGGCAGCGACAAATACGAGAAAACCGTGCAGATCCTGCTCGACGGCGGGGCCGACCCAAACCTGCCCGACCGCGGCGGTATCACACCGATGCGGCATGCCCGCCAGCGCGGCTTCCACGGCATCGGCGCACTCTTGTTCAAGGCGCGCGGACATTAAAAAAGGGGCCACTCTGGCCCCTTTCTCTTGACTGTCACTCTTTAGGCTGCCGCCGGTTTCTCGGCCGCCGCGTTCCTGGCGTTTTCCTGCTCCTGCAGCGTGCGCCACATCACCTTGCCGGTGCCGGACTTGGGCAGCGCATCCACGAACTCCACCACGCGCGGATACTTGTAAGCGGCCATGTTGTCGCGCGCCCAGTTGATGATGTCGTCTTCCGTGGTCTTGCCCTTGGCGTGGGCCTTGAGCACCACCACCGCCTTGACCGACTCGCCGCGATACGTATCGCGCGTGCCGATAATGCACGCCTCCTGCACGTCCGGGTGCTTGTACAGCAGGCTCTCCACCTCAGCCGGCCAAACCTTGAAGCCAGAGGCGTTGATCATGCGTTTGAGGCGGTCGGTGAGGAAGAAGTAGCCGTCTTCGTCCATCCGGCCCAGGTCGCCCGTGCGGAAGAACTGCTTGCCGTCGAATTCGATGAAGACCTCGGCGGTGGCCTGCGGCTTGCCCCAGTAGCCGAGGAACACCTGCGGGCCGCTGACGATGATCTCGCCCACCTCGCCCACTGGCAGTTCCTGCAACGTCTGCGGATCGACGATGCGCGCGTCGGTGTTGAACACGGGAATGCCCAGGCACTGCTGCTTGGTGTGGTCGGCCGGGTTGCTGTGCGTGGGCGCGATGGTTTCCGACAGGCCGTAGCCTTCCTGGTATGCCAGGTTGAAATCCTTCAGCAGGCGCTCGGCCACGGCCTGCGGCATCGCCGCGCCGCCGCCACCGATGTAGGCCAGGCTCGACAGGTCGAACTCGGCCAGCTGCGGGCTCGCCAGGAAGTCGATCACCATGGTCGGGATGTTCGTCCAGTGCGTGATTTTGTAGCGCGAGATCAACCGCCCAGCAACCTCGCGGTCCCAGCGCGGCAGCATCACCACCGTGGAGCCCATGTAGATCGGCGCGTTCATGCCGTACTGCATGCCGGTCACGTGGAACAGCGGGATGATCGACAGGCTCACGCCTTCCTTCGTGGCGCTCGACCACATCGAACCGCCCACCACGTTGTGCATGACGGTGCGATGCGGGTGCATGCAGCCCTTCGGGAAGCCGGTGGTGCCCGACGTGTACGGCATCACGGCCAGGTCGTCCGGCCCGGCGGTGTGTGGACCGGGCACCAGGCGCTGCGCCAGCACGCCGTTCCAGTCGGTGGCGCCCGGCTGCGCCGGATGCTCGGCGGTGATCCACGCAGGCGGCGCGTCTTCCGGGTATTCGTAGGTGGCGGGCAGCGCGTCAGCGTAGGACGTGACGAGCAGATGCTTCGTACGCTGGGCTTCCGGCAGCTCGGCGTTGGATGTCGTCACGTTGACGGCGAGATCCGCGCTGCAGATGACCGTGGTGGCGCCCGAATCGGTGATGTAGTGCTTGAACTCTTCGGGCCGGTTCATCGGGTTGACCGGCACGACCACCGCATCGGCGCGCAGGATGCCGTAGTACGCGGCAATGAACTGCGGGCAGTTCTGCATGTACAGCAGCACGCGGTCGCCCTTCTGTACGCCCGCCACCTGCTGCAGCCAGCCCGCCACGGCAATCGCATCATCATGCAGCTCGCGGAAGGTGGTGTGGCGACCGTAGAAGATGATCGCATCCTTGTCCGGATAGCGTCGGGCAGACACCTCCAGGTTGTACCAAAGGCTCGTTTGCGGCGAGCTGATGTTGTGCGGCATCCGCCGGGGCCAGAACTGGAAGTGCGGTCGTGTCATGCCATGTCTCCGTAAGTCTGCGTGTTGTTGTTTTTACCTGATGGTATCCGAACGATCGTTCTATTTTCAACCGCTACCCAGAAATACGCTTTTGCGGGGTGAAAACAGCCCACACCACCCCAAGTAAAATGCACAACACCCCCGCCGGCGCTGCTTGCCGGTAGCAAGTCCCTAGGAGAATCCCGACGATGAGTGACGTCACCACGCAGAATTTCGCGCAAGAAGTGATCGAAACATCTCGCCAAGTCCCGGTCCTGGTTGATTTCTGGGCGCCGTGGTGCGGCCCCTGCCGCACGCTGGGCCCGATGCTGGAAAAGCTCGAAGCCGAATACGCGGGCAAATGGAAGCTCGCCAAGATCAATTCAGACGAAAATCCAGAGCTGTCCGCACAGTTCCATGTGCGCAGCATTCCGTATGTGGTGGCGTTTGTGGATGGCAAGCCGGTCGACCAGTTCGTCGGCGTGCTGCCCGAGGCGCAACTGCGCGCCTTTCTTGATCGCGTGATTCCGCAACCGGCCGAAGTGGCCTACCGCGAAGGGCTGGCCGCCCGCCAAGCCGGGGAGATGGCCCGCGCGCGCGAGGCACTCCAGAACGCGCTGGCCTTGGACCCAGGCTTCGATGCCGCCCGCTTCGAGCTGGTGAATGTGCTGCTCGACAGCGGCGACGCGCATGCCGCGCAAGACGAATTCGCGCTGCTCTCACCCAAGGCGCCGCAGGACGCGCGCTATGCGCCGCTGGAAACGCGCCTGAAAGCGGCCGAACGTGCCGATGCGCTACCCGATGCCGACGCCCTGCGCGCGCTCGTGGAAACGGAGCCGTCCAACCTGCAGGCGCGGCTCGACCTCGCGCAGCAGTACATCGCCGGCCAGCAATACGAGGCCGCGCTGGAGCAACTGCTCGCCATCGTCGAGCGCGACCGCACATTCCGCGACGATATTGCCCGCAAGACCATGGTGTCGGTGTTCGACATGATGCGCGACGCGCCGCAAGCGGTGTCGCACTGGCGCCGGCAACTCGCGTCAAAACTGAACTGAGAACCCCCATGCGACTGATCTACGTAGCCGACCCGATGTGTTCCTGGTGCTACGGCTTTGGCCCGCAGCTGGCTGACTTGCGCAAGCGGCTGGGCGACACGCTCGGCGCGCCGGTGCCCGTCACGCTCATCACGGGCGGCCTGCGCCCCGGCCAGCGCGAACCCATGGCGGCCGACAAGCGCGACGAAATCCTGCACCACTGGCACGCCGTGGCCGAACGCAGCGGCATGCCGTTCGATCAGTCGCCCGAAGTCGCCATGCGCCGCGACGGTTTCGTCTACGACACCGAGCCCGCCTGCCGCGCCGTCGTCATGGCACGCGAGCACTGGGCTGAGGATGACGAGCGCGTGCTGACCCTGTTCCATGCCATCCAGCACGCGTTCTACGCCGAGGGCCGCGACACCACACAGGCCAACGTGTTGCGCGAAGTCGCCATCGCCAACGGCGTCGAGGCGGCACACTTCGATGCCGTGTTCGACACGGATGCGCTGCGCGCCGAAACCCGTGAAGACTTCCGCCTGTCGCGCCGCTGGGGCATCAACGGTTTTCCCAGCCTGCTCACCGAACAGGGCGGCACGCTTTACCAGATCGGGCGTGGCTATGCGCCGGCGTCGGCGCTGTACGCGCGGGCGGTGGAAGTGCTGCAGCAGCATCCCGCACCGGACGCCGGATGACACGTTTGCCCGTCGTCAAAGTGGGGCGCGCCAGCTGTCGCGTAAGCTGACGGCCTTGCCTACCCAATTCGGCTACCCAACGCATCCGCCTACCATGCCCGTGATCGAATGGTCAGAGGCGCTCCACCTCGGAGACGCCGCCACCGACGCCAACCACGCCGAGTTCTGCGCATTGCTCAACGCCGTTGCCGATGCACCGGACGCTGAGTTCATTGCCGCGCTCGATGCCTTCATCGCGCATACCGAGGTGCACTTCAGCGAAGAAAATGCGTGGATGGACGCGGCGGAATTCCCGCCCCGCCACTGTCATCGCGGCGAGCACGACAACGTGCTGGCGCTGTGCCATGAAGTGCGCAAGCGCACCGCGGCTGGCGACATGGAACTGGGGCGGAGATTGATCGCGGAACTGCCCGCCTGGTTCGCCCAGCATGTGGACGTGATGGACCGCATGATGACGACGTATCTGGCGCAAGCGCACAACGCGGTGGCGACCGTTTGAACTCCCGCGCCACGTGGCGTAGAGTCTGACGACCTCTCCCCGTGAACCAGGAGTTGCCATGCAGACCACCGACGATGCGGCATTCCAGGCCGACGTGATCGACGCCTCCCAACACCGGCTTGTGCTCGCCTGCTTCATGACCCTATGGAGCGGCCCCAGCAAGGCGGCCATGGTCAACCTCGAAACACTCGAGCCGGCTTACACCGACATGGCCACGTTTGTGACCATCGACGTCGACGCGAGCGATGCCGCCGCGCAGAAGTACGGCGTTCGAGACGTGCCCGCCTTCGTGCTGTTCGACAAGGGCCAGGTGAAAGACACGTGGGCTGGCAGCGATATCGACCAGATCCAGAAAAAGCTGGATCAATACGCGCCCAAATAGACGGGCGCCCAGCCCCAGGCGCTACTGGCTGATGGCCCGCAGCGCCGTCGACGCGGCCACCATCCCAAACACCGCCGTCACGCAGACCGACGAACCGAAGCCCGCGCAAGCGAGTCCCTGCGGGCCCTGCGCAGGCTGCGGTGCGGGCGGCGCATTGACCAACTCGATGGCTCCGGCCGCTGCCAGGTCATCGATGCCGGCGTGGCTCGACTCCACCGGCACCTCAACGGCGCATGCCTGCTGCTCGGGTTCGGGATAACGCAACGGCTCATCCGAGAACACGGCATCCACGCCGAACTTCGCCTTCGGGTTCTTTGAAAAGCCATGCTGGCGGCGCAGATTGCCCCGCACCTTGGCCAGCAGCGGATCCTGAATCGTGCGCGAAAGATCCGTGACGCGGATGCGCGTCGGGTCCAGCTGGCCGCCCGCTGCACCGCAGGTCACCACGCGCTTGCCGGTGCGCTTGCAGAACGCGAGGATGGCCGTCTTCACCTTGACGGCGTCGATAGCGTCGATCACGTAATCGAACGGATGGCCCAGCAAGGCCTCAACGTTTTCCACGGTCACGAAATCGTCGATGCGGCTGATCTCGGCACGCGGATTGATCTGGAGGATGCGCTCGGCCATGGCGTCCACCTTGGCCATGCCATAGGCATCACCCAGCGCGTGAATCTGGCGGTTGGTGTTGGAGACGGCAATGTGATCCAGATCGATGAGGGTGAGCTTGCCGACGCCGCAGCGCGCCAGGGCCTCGGCTGCCCATGAGCCCACGCCCCCGATACCGATCACGCACACGTGCGCCGCCGCAAAGCGCTCCAGCGCCTGCGGACCATACAGGCGCGCGACGCCGCCAAACCGGCGTGCGTATTCATCATCAAGGACGGGCGGATGCGCGGGCGCGCTGATTGCTACTTGGCTCATGACACAATGAAATCGTGGTTGCGCCGAACTATATAACAACGTGCGCGGTCGCATTTTTGTGCCAATACCAACAAAAAACCGATGCGTACATCCGGCAAACTCGCCCTCGGACTGATCATCACCCCTGTCGTCATCGTGGCGGCGGCGGTCATTTTTGTGCTGACGTTCGACTGGAACCGCGCCAGGCCCTATCTGAACGACCGCGTTTCGCAGGCCATCGGGCGCCCATTCGCCATCAATGGCGACCTCATGCTCTCGTGGAAAAAGCCCGAAGGCGAATCGGGCTGGCGCGCGTATGTGCCGTGGCCGCGGCTGATCGCCAACGACATCACGGTGGGCAACCCCGACTGGACCAAGCAGCCGCATGTGGCCACCGTGCAGCGGCTCACCTTCGTGCTGGAGGCGCTGCCGCTGCTGGCGCATCGCATTGTCATCCCGAGCGTGACGCTCGACACGCCTGCGATCGCGCTGGAGCGCGACAAGCAGAACCGCAACAACTGGACGTTCAACCTCGCAGGCAACGAGGAGGGCAAGAAGCCATCGGACTGGAAGCTGGATCTGCGCGAAATTGCCTTCAGCAAGGGCTCGCTGGCACTGGACGATGACGTCAAGCGCATCCACCTGGCTGCCACGATCGACACCGTCGACAACCAGGCGCTGTACACAGCCGCCAACGGCACCGCCATCAAGGGCGAAGACCAACCCGCCCAAGTGCCGGCCGCCTCGGGCGCCTCGGCCCCACAAGCCACGGCGCAAGCGCCCGTCGCACCCGATCCGCAGCAGCCTTACGGCATTGCATGGACGGTCAAGGGCACGTACAACAACGCCGCCATTACCGGTAGCGGCAAGGCCGGCGGCGTGCTGCGCCTGCAAGACGCGCAGCGGCCCTACCCGCTGCAGGCCGACGTGCGGGTCGGCAAGACGCGCATCGACTTGGCAGGCACGCTCACCAACCCCGCCAGCCTGACGGCGCTCGACCTGCGGCTGCACCTGTCGGGCGCGAGCATGGCGCAGCTGTATCCGCTGACGGGCGTGGTGCTGCCGGAGACGCCGCCGTACGACACGCGCGGCCGGCTCATCGGCGAACTGCGCAAGCAAGGGTCAACATGGCGCTATGAAAAATTCACCGGCCGCGTGGGCGGCTCAGACCTCGGTGGCACGCTCACCTTTGCCATGCGCGAGCCCCGTCCACTGCTGACGGGAGAGCTGGTCTCGCACCAGCTGCTGTTTGCTGACCTGGCCCCGATCATCGGTGCAGACTCCAACGCCAGCAAGGCCAAGCGCGCCGACCCCAGTGCCGACCCGGGCGAGAGCAAGACCGTCCGCCAACCGCCCAACAAGGTGCTGCCTGTCGAGCCGTTCCGTACCGACCGCTGGAACGCCATTGACGCCGACGTGAAGTTCACCGGCGAGCGCATCGTCCACACCGCTGAGCTGCCGATCAACCATCTCGTCACGCACGTCAAGCTGCAGGACGCGGTGCTTACGCTCGACCCGCTCAACTTTGGCATTGCGGGTGGCACGCTCACCTCCAACCTCCAGGTCGACGGCCATGCCACGCCGATGCAAGCACGCGCAGCACTGGCCGCACGGCACTTCAAGATCAAGCAATTGTTTCCGAAGATCGAATCGGTGCGCGCGAGTGTCGGCGAGATCAATGGTGATGCCCGGCTCTCGGCCACAGGCAACTCGGTGGCTGCGCTGCTCGGCTCGTCCAACGGCGAAGTGAAGCTCCTGGTCGAGCAAGGCACCATCAGCAAATTCATCCTGGAGGCCATGGGGTTGAACGTGGCCAACGTGATCCTCACCAAGCTTTTCGGCGACAAGCAGGTCACCATCAACTGTGCGGCCGGCGACTTTGCCGTGAGCGATGGGCTGGCGCAGGCGCGCACGTTCGTGGTGGATACGCAGGATGCCGTCATCGATGTGACCGGCTCGACGAGCTTCAAGCAGGAAGCGCTGGACTTCACCATCCATCCGGACTCGAAGGGCCTGCGTGTGTTTTCGCTGCGCACGCCGCTGTATGTGAAGGGCACGTACAAGCATCCGGATGTGTCGATCAACCCGGCGGTGGTGGCACTGCGCGCGGGCGGTGCGGTGGCACTGGCCTTTGCCGCGCCGGTGGCCGCCGTGTTGCCGGTGCTCGAACTCAAGCCCGCGCCGGACAGCGCCTGCGGCAAGCTGCTCGCCGACGTGCGCCAGCGCCCCACCGCGCCACCGCCGGGCAAGACGTATCACAGCAAGAAGCCGGGGCGCACGCCGGAAGGCGATCTGAAATCGACGCAGCCCGCATCCGGCGCGCCTGCTGCGACACAGCCGCAACGCCAAAGCCGCCCTGCCGCACCTGTCGCGCCTACCGCACGCGATCCGATGACAACCGGCGGCTAAGCGAAAGCCGCCGGCGTCGCGCTACCGGTTACTTTGCCGACCGCCGCTTCGCAATCGTCTCGGCCGTCAAGGGCGGCGTGGCCGGGTCGCCGAACTGCCGCGTGACGTAGTTGGTCAGCGCTGCAAGCTGTTCGTCGGACAACTGCCGCCCAAACGCCGGCATGCCGATGTGCCGATCGCCGGCCTTGCGCTCAATGCCGAACAGGATCACCTGCACGAGGTTGGTCGTGTCCCGCGTGCCGACCGCGGAGTTGTGCAGCAGCGGCGGATAGTAGCCGTCTGGCGTGCCGCGCCCATCCGCCTGGTGGCACGTAGCGCAATTGCCGAGATACAGGCGCGCTGCATCGATCGTGGTTTCGATGGGCTTGCCGCGCAGCGCCGTCACATCCGTGGCGGGCTTGCCCCAGTCCTGGCGCGCACGCTCCAGGTTATTGCTCACGGCGGGCACGGTGCGCAGGTATTCAGCGATGGCCTGCACGTCCTGCATCGTCATGCGCGAAAAGCTGTGCTGCACCGCCTCGCCCATCGGCCCTGCGGCTTGCGCGACCCCGGGCAGGCTGCCGGTGCGCAGATACTGCACGAGCTGTTCGGGCTTCCACGCGCCGATGCCGCTAGTCGGGTCGGAGGTGATGTTGAACGCCGTCCAGCCCGCCAGCGTGGAGCCTGCCAGGTAGCCGCTGCCGCGCTCGTCCATGGCCTTCTCCTGCATGGCAAAGCCGCGCGGCGTGTGGCACGTGCCACAGTGTGCAAGCCCCTGCGTGAGATACGCACCGCGATTCCACGTCGGCGGCTTGTCGCCCCTGGGGATGTACGGCTCGGTCTTGAGGAAGATCAGGTTCCACAGCTTGAGCGGCCAACGCATGTTCAGCGGCCAGCGGATCGTGCTCGGCGGTGGGTCGTTCTGCACCGCTGGTACGCCGTAGCGGAAGTACGCATACAGGTCGCGCATGTCCGCATCGTTGATCTTCGCGTATGACGGATACGGCATGGCGGGATAGAGATTGTCACCGTCGTCATCCACGCCCTTGCGCACGGCACGTTCGAAATCTTCGTAGCTCCATTTGCCGATGCCGGTCTTCTCATCGGGCGTGATGTTGCTGGTGTAGATCGTGCCCAGCATCGGAATCGGCATCGGCAAGCCGCCCGCGAACGGCTTGCCCCCGGGCGCGGTATGGCAGGCAGCGCAATCGGCAGCAATGGCGAGGTATTCGCCGCGTTTGATCTGCGCAGCATCGGCTGGGGTGTCCTTGGCCCATGCAGTCGCCGTCAAGCTGGAGAGCAACAGGAAAGAAGCGATCGTTTTCATCTCACGCCTCCTTCTTCAGTTGATCGGCAATGCGCAGGGCCAGCGCCGCGATGGTCAGCGTCACGTTGACGGTGCCCACCGTCGGCATGGTGGAACTGCTGCTGATGAACAGGTTCGGGTGGTCGAACGTCCGGCAGTCCTTGTCGACCACGGAGTCTTTCGCATCCGCCCCCATGATGGTCGCGCCGGTGATGTGATTGTTGGGCGCGAAGTCGTCGTGGAACTGCACGTCGGTGCCACCGAGCACCTTGGCCGCCGTGGCGTAGACCTCCCGCGTATGCACGGCGCTACGTTTGACGTAGTCGTCAATGTGGTACGTGATCTCCGGACGCGGGATGCCGATGGCATCGACCTCGGTCGCGCTTGGCACGATGCGGTTCTCGGGCATGGGCAGGATCTCGTGGAAGCTGTCGAACTGCACGTAGCGTGCGGCCTGATCGCGGATGCGCGCGTTCAATTCAGCAGCCTTGATGAGCTTGCCTTCCTTGAAGATGCGCTGCGTCTCCTGCTCGATGCGCGACATGTTCGACAGGTGCAGCTTCTTGCCCGCCTGCGTGGCACGGAACGGCCCGTCGCGAAAGCCGATCAGCGACGTCATCTCCTGCGGGCCGCGCCCCGGCCACAGCTTGCGGTCGGCATAGAAACTCACGCCGGTGCCGGGGTGGTCCATCAGGTTGCGGCCCACCATGTCAGAGCTGTTGCCCACGCCCTTGGGATAATCCTGGCTGGTCGACATCAGCATCAGCTTGGGCGTCTCGATGCCGTTGGCAGCCAAGACGAACCACTTCCCTTCCACGCGGTGCTCGACGCCCTTCTGGTCTTTGTAGCGCGCCGCCACAATGCGCTTGTTGGCGCCGACTTCCAGCTTGAAGACCACGGCGTTCTCGATGAGTCGCGCGCCGGCCTGCTCGGCTTTCTCCACGTGAACGATGCCGTTGTACATCGCCCCGATCGGGCAGATCGGCATGCAGTTGTTGTTGCCGCAGCAGGTGGGGCGGCCATCGTAAGGGCGGCTGTTGCGGGCGACCGGCTCGGTCACCACATGGAAGCTTGCGTCGTGCGCGTTGAGCGCTTCCTTGATCGTGCGTTCGTTGAACGACAGCGGCAGCGGCGCCATCGGATATGGCCGGCTGCGTGGAGAGCCAAGCTCCTCATCGTTTGGCCCCCACACGCCGAGCGCCTCTTCGGCAAGACCGTAGTAGCGCTCAAGGTCTTGATACTGGAGCGGCCAGTCCCGCGCAATGCCGTACACGCTGCGCAGCTTGAAGTCGTTCGGCATGAAGCGCCAAGCCGACGCCGCCCAGTGCCAGGTCGTGCCGCCCACCGCGCGGATGTACTGCGAGTTGAACTGGTGCTCGCCCTTGAGAACGAGGTAGTTGTTGGGCGGGCCGTATTCCGGATGCGGCGCCCATGGTGTCGATGGATACGGCGCCATGAAGTCCATCTTGTCGGCCTGGTTGCGGAAGCGCTCGACAATCTCCCAGCGCGGCAGGCGCGGGCCGGCTTCGAGCATCAGCACCGACTTGCCCGCGCGCGCCAGTTCGTACGCCACCAGCGCCCCGGCCACACCGGAGCCCACCACAACGATATCGGCTTGTTGGGTATCTGGCATCAGGCTTGCCTCTCGATAGGGGGCTCGGCCCAGAAGCCGGGTTGGTTGGGGCAATACGTGCGGATGACCAGGGTGTCGGACACCACGCCGTACATCAGCGCCTGCTCGTACGTGACGACGTTGCCGTCGACCACGCCCAGGTACCACGCCTCCAGGATTCGCAGCGCAGTCTTCTGTTGCGCATCGCTGAGCGAACCGCCGGTCAGCGCCTGTGCCAGCGGACGCAGCTGCGCGGCAAAGTCCGCACTGGATTTGCCCAGCGCCGCCAGCAACCGCGTGCCAACCGCACGGTCCAGCGCCGGCCGCGCCGTCAGCGCCTGTGACAAGGCCATGAAGGCGTCCAGCGGCTCACCGGGCGCCTGGGCCACCGCGCGCAGCACCTGCGAGCCCACCAGCCCGGCCGCAGCCAACGCCAGCGTGCCCTGCAGCCACTGGCGGCGGGTCAGGCCAGCAGGGGTGTCAGGAGAATGGGAAGGGGCCATTTCGACATCCTGTTGAAACTTCTGCGGGGTGGATGGGCGGGCGCCTCGGCCGGACGCCCTTGACTAGCCAATATAGGCGGCGCAGAACAGATCGCCAGAACCTGCCGGCAAGCGCGAACCGTGCCAGCTCCTTGCGTACAAGCAAACGGCGGCCGGCGCGGTTTGTCTATACTCGGCCCGTTCGCTCGCCGCACACGCTGTTGCACCCCGACGCCTATGACTTCCATTGCCGATATCCGCACTGAATACGCCCGCGCCTCGCTCGACATCGCCGACGTCGATGCCAACCCCCTGCGCCAGTTCCGCCGCTGGTTCGACGAGGCTCTCAAGGCCGAGGTGGCCGAAGTCAACGCCATGACGCTCGCCACCGTCGACCCGCAGGGCCAGCCCTCGGCCCGCATCGTCCTGCTCAAGAACCTCGACGAGCGCGGTTTCACCTTCTTCACCAACTACGCCAGCCACAAGGGCGAGGAGCTGGCTGCCAACCCGCATGCCGCGCTACTGTTCCACTGGATCGGGCTGGAGCGGCAGGTGCGCATCCAGGGCATCGTCGAAAAGGTGAGCGAGGCGGAAAGCGATGCCTACTACCACTCGCGCCCGCTGGGTTCGCGCCTGGGCGCGTGGGCTTCGGAGCAAAGTAGCGAGGTGCCCGACCGCGCCACGCTGGAAGCGCGCGAAGCCGAATACCGCCAGCGCTTCGGCGACGCCCCGCCCCGCCCGCCGCACTGGGGCGGCTACCGTTTGCTGCCCGAGCGGCTGGAGTTCTGGCAGGGCCGCCCGTCGCGTCTGCACGATCGGCTGGAATACCGCAAACAGCCCGACGGCAGCTGGAAGATCGTCCGCCTCGCCCCCTGATCGGCCGTAGGGAGCGCAATACGTTATTGCGCATTGCACCAAGCCGGCACGGCGCTTGCTGCCACAGTAAGGAGCCATGTGCTGCCCGTAAGACCCGCACAGCACCATGGGAAAGTTTGTCGTAAGCTAATGTGATCCGTTCGGGCGGCAATCCGATGGCCGCCCCGATCTAGTGCACGCTAGGGAGGCATCGACATGTTTTTCCAACAGGCGATCGACCGCAAACTCGAACAGTGGATCAAGGACATCCGCGAGTCAGCCAACCTTCCGGTGCGCGTGCGGTTATGGAACGGCGATCAATACGAACTGGGCCGCTTTGAGCAGCCGCGCGTCACGCTGACCGTGCGCGAAGCCAGCGCCCTCCCCCTGTTGCTTGCCCCCACGCTCAACAACCTCGGCGAGGCCTACGTCCAGGAGAAGATCGACCTGGACGGCAAGCTCGCCGACATCATCAACGTCGGTTACGGCCTGGCTGCCGCGGCAGCCACCAGCAGCGGCAATGCGCTGGCCCGTGTGGTACGCCACTTCGCCCACACGAAGGAAGGCGACAAGGAATCGATCCAGTACCACTACGACGTCTCCAACGACTTCTACAAGCTGTGGCTGGACCAGAACATGGTCTACTCGTGCGCCTACTTCGAGAACGGCAACGAAACGCTCGACGAGGCACAGCTCAAGAAGATCGACCACATCCTCACCAAGATCCGCCTGCAGCCCGGGCAGACGCTGCTCGACATCGGCTGCGGCTGGGGCGCGCTGGTGCTGCGTGCGGCGCAGAAGTACGGCGCGCGGTGCCTGGGCGTGACGCTGTCGCAGAACCAGTACGAGCTCGCCACCGAACGCGTGCGCGCGGCCGGCCTGCAAGACCAGATCGAGATCCGCATCCAGGACTACCGGGATCTGTCCGGCCAGTTCGACCGCATCACCAGCGTCGGCATGTTCGAACACGTGGGGCGCAAGAACCTGCCGGGCTATTTCCGCCGCATGCACGACCTGCTGGCCGACGGAGGTGTCGCCATGAACCACGGCATCACGTCGTCCGATACCGCCGGCGGTGAAAGCTCCATGGGTGGCGGCGATTTCATCGATCGCTACGTCTTCCCGCAGGGGGAGCTTCCGCACATTTCGCTGGCGCTGTCCGCCGCGCAGGACGGCGGCCTGGAGGCGCTTGACGTCGAAAGCCTGCGCCGCCACTATGCGCGCACGCTCGAGCACTGGGCCGAGCGCTTCGAGACCAACGGCGAAACCATCCGCGCGCTGGTCGGCGAGAAGAAATACCGCATCTGGCGCGTCTATCTGGCTGGCTGCGCACACGCCTTCGACGCCGACGAGATCTCGATCTTCCAGACCGTCCTGCAGAAGGCCGGCCAGTCGGCGACGTCGATCCCGTGGTCGCGGCGCTATATCTACGCTTGATCATTTGACCGCCAGCGCCCCCATCGACGACCTGTTCGGCGCGCCGCAAGACGACACTGCGGCGGCCCAGCCTGCTAAACCCAAGCGTTCTCCCGCCCGTCAGGGTGTGCAGCCGGCCGTGGTGTCGTCCGAGGTGGCTGCACTCGCGCAGCGCCTGCCGCGCGGGCTTCGCATCGGCACTTCGTCGTGGTCCTATCCCGGTTGGGACGGGCTGGTGTATGCGGGCGAATATTCCGATTCGATGCTCGCGCGCAAAGGTCTGGCGGCCTACGCCCAGCACCCGCTGCTGCGCACGGTCAGCATCGACCGCGGCTTTTACTCGCCGATCCCGCTGGCGGACTATGTGGCCTATGCCGCCAGCGTGCCGGACGATTTCCGCTTTGCCGTGAAGGCGCCCTCCGCCGTGTGCGATGCGTGGATCCGCGAATCGGACGGGCGCGGCCGCATGGCCAATCCGGCGTTCCTGAATGCAGAATTCGCTGTGCGTGATTTTGTCGATCCGGCCACGCGCGGGCTCGGCATGCGCTGCGGGGCGCTGGTGTTCCAGCTTTCGCCGCTCGGCGCGCTGGCCGAAGATGCCACCGGCTTCGTGGAGCGGCTCGAAGCGTTTCTGGCCGCGCTACCGCCGCTCGACCCGCAGCTCAATCCTGATGCGGTCTATGCCGTGGAGCTGCGCGACGCCACGCTCCTCACGCCGCGCTTCATTAAGATGCTGCGTGCGGCCGGCGTGCGCTACTGCGTTGGCCTGCACGAGCGGATGCCTGCAGTCGATCGGCAAGCCGCCGCGGTTGCCCTGCTGGATGAAGGTGCGGGCGGCCCGCTCGTGGTGCGCTGGAACCTGAACAGCCGCTACCGCTACGCGCAGGCCGAGGCGGCGTACAAGCCGTTCGACAAGCTCGTCGATGAAGACCCGTTCTCGCGCGAGACACTCGCCGACATGGCGGTGGCCGCACTGGCTGCCGGGCGCAAGGTGACGATCCTGGTCAGCAACAAGGCCGAAGGATCGTCCCCGCTGTCATGCATCAAACTGGCCGAGGCCATCGCCGCGCGCCTGCCGGCGGACGCAGGGTAGCCCCGGCCCGCACTTACCCTTGCAGGCGGTGCGCGAACTGCTTGCGGAACTTCGACACCTTGGGCGAGATGACGAACGCACAGTAGCCCTGTGCCGGATGGTCGCGGAAGTAGTTCTGGTGCTCGTCTTCGGCGCGCCAGAAAGTCACCTTGCCGTCGGTGGCATCCACCAGTTCCGTAACGATCGGGGCTTCGAAGATATCGCTGGCGCCCAGCTCGGCAATGGCGACGCGAGCCGTCTCCAATTGCTCGGGTGTTTGCGCGAAGATGGCCGAACGGTATTGCGGCCCGACATCGTTACCCTGCCGATCGGGCGTGGTCGGGTCGTGGATGGCGAAGAAGATGTCGAGAATCTCGCGGTACGGAATCACGGCTGGATCGAACTGCACGGCGACCACTTCGGCGTGGCCGGTGTTGCCGTTGCAGACGGCGCGATAGCTGGGGTGATCGACATGGCCGCCGGCATAGCCGGACACCACGCTGTGCACCCCCTGCACCTGCTGGAAGACAGCTTCCAGGCACCAGAAGCAGCCTCCGCCCAGCACGGCGGTTTCAAATTGACGGTCTTGTTGGGTTTCCACGTTCTTCTCCTGAGTCTGCTTCCAATGTTGGGGCCGGCGCGCCAGCCACAATGGCTGGCCGTTTCGTCACTGCATGCTCTTGAACAGAATGGCGCCCATTCTGGCAATGGCGGTGTTGCTTTGCGCCGTGGTCGCCTTGGTATGGGTGATGTAGATGGAAACCAGCAGCGGCTTTTTTTCACTCGGATAGACGACGGCAACAATCGAGCGGGACCCATATCCCCCCGCCCCGGTCTTGTCGGCAATTTCCCAGCCGGAAGGCAGCGATTTCCTCAACAAATCATCAGCGACCTTGTCGTTGATCATCCAGTGCTTCAGCTCGGATTTCGAGGCTTTGGACAGATGATCGCTGAAGAAGATCTGATCCAGGCTGCGGACGGCGGCCACCGGCGTCGTGGTATCACGAGGGTCCCCAGGGGTGCCTTCGTTCAACTCGGGCTCCTTGCGGTCCAGGCGCGTTTTCTGGTCGCCGATCGATCGCATGAACCGGTTGAAACCATCCACGCCACCAATGTTCTCCAACACCTTGTTTGCCGCTGTGTTGTCGCTGTAGCTCACGGCAGCCTCGCATAGCTGCGCGTTGGAGACCGTCTGCGGGGCAAGCCGCTTTTCGGTGATGGGCGAATAGGTCACCAGATCCGTCTTGGCAATGGTCGTGGCGTCGCTCAATGCCAGCGCCTTTTGGTCGACCTTTTCCAGCAGCGCGGCACACAGATAGGCCTTGTGCGTGCTGTTGATTGGAAACGCCTCATCGCCTCGATAACTCCAAGTCATGCCGGATGCCTTATCGATGACGGCGACGCCAATTCTGGCGTGCAGCGAGGCTTCCTCGGATTGGACTGCCTGCTTCAGCCAGTGCTGGTTGAACGCGTGCGCATTGACGCTGACCACGGCCAGCATTCCAGCCAGCAGGACGAAGTGCTTCGTTTTTCTTGAAATCATCAGTGCAATGTTTCCCCAAAACCATCAAGATGCAGCCACGAGTGCTGCGCATGTCACCCCAGAGGATGAAACCCAGCGCTCGGAAAAGCTGCAAGGGCAATTGAGTTTGCCCCCTCTACCTGCAAAACGTTCCGGCCGAAATATGACGTATTGATATCGCAGGCCACGAGCCGCACGGCGGGTTGGCTGCGTGTGTTGCCATTGGTCGACTGAGCGAGCGCATCCTGACATGTGCGTTTGGCAACGTATCAAGCGCCGGTCTACCAGCGACCTTCCACGCGTGTCCGTTACAATTGAGCCTTACTTTCGGTAGTTTGCATGGACCATTACGGAGCCAGCCGCACGGATGCGCGCGAGAGCGAGTCTTCTTCGCGCACACCAGCGGCACACGGCCGCGCCACCCCGCCTGATTTTGATGCCGCGCATTTCCGGCACGCCCTGTCCCAGTTTGCGACTGGTGTGACGGTGGTCACGACTCGTTCGGAGGGTGGCCCCGGCAAGCCAGCGTTCGTCGGCGTGACGGCCAGCTCGTTCAACTCAGTCTCGCTGAATCCGCCGCTGGTGCTGTGGAGCCTCGGCATGCAGGCGAACTCGTTCCCGCTGTTCCACGCCGGATCGCACTACGTGATCAATATCCTGGGGGCGGAGCAATTGGACCTGTGCAAGCGCTTCGCCACCCTCAAGGGCGACCGTTTCGCCAATATCGACTACGCCTTGAGCCCGACCGGCCTGCCGATTCTCGCGCAGTCGCTGGCGTGGTTCGAGTGCCATAACCGCAGTCGCTACCACGAAGGCGACCACGTCATCTTTGTCGGCGAAGTCGAACGCTGCGGCGTGGTCGACCCGCATGGCGCACCGCTGGTGTTCCACCGCGGGGCGTTCTCGTCCCTTACGCACGGCGGCAAGTAACGCTTCGCCGATTGCTCCGGCACTAGCCGGGCTTGGCGCGCTTGCCCGTGCCCGCCTCCAGCGGCCGCACGCCCCGCGCTTCCATCAGCAGCGCCAGGCCGCCTTCCCGATCCTTGATCGTGCGCAGAACGATGTTCGAGCGGATGTCCATCACGCCCGGCGTCTTGTACAGCCGCTCGATGATGAACTCCGAATAGTGCTGCAGGGTCGGCGCCTGCACGCGCAGGATGTAGTTGCAATCCCCGGTGATGATGTAGGCGGCCACGATCTCGGGCCAGCTCTGCACGGCGGCCATGAAGGTTTCGTGCCAGCCGGTCACGTCCTGCCGCATCGACACCTGCACGATGGCTTCCAGCTCCAGCCCGAGCGCCGCCCGACCCAGTTGCGCCCGGTAACCGGTGATGGCGCCGCCCTCTTCCAGCATCCGCACGCGCCGCAGACAGGCCGACGGCGACAGCGCCACGCGCTCGGCCAAGTCCTGATTGCTGATGCGGCCGTCCTCCTGCAAAACCTGGAGAATGCGCAGATCTGTGGTGTCGAGTTGCATCTGTCGTTGTTCTTTGCGTGATTTCGTTGATACGTTGAATTTTATGCGAATCCAACGAAACCGTACGCACGAATATGCAAACCCATTGCGCGTGGATTTCCCTATCATTTCGACACGGATTCACCGAGTTTTCTGCCCTGGAGCCGCCTTGGAACGCACTTTGTGGGACATCAGCCCCGCCCTCTCGACTGCCACGCCCACCTGGCCCGGCGACACGCCGTTTTCGCAGGAAATTGCGTGGAAGCTCGAAGGTGACTGCCCGGTCAACGTTGGGCGCATCACGCTGTCGCCGCACACGGGCGCGCATGCCGATGCGCCGCTGCACTATCGCGCGGATGGTGCCGCCATCGGGCAGGTGCCGCTGGATGCTTACCTCGGCCCCTGCCGCGTCATCCACTGTGTGGGTGTCACGCGCGTTGCGCCGGAACACGTGCGCGATGCGCTGAGCGACACGCCCCCGCGCGTGCTGCTGCGCACGTACGCCCAGATGCCGCAGACCAGGTGGGACGACCACTTTGCTGCCGTCGCGTCCGAAACCGTCGAACTGCTGGCCGCGCATGGCGTGAAGCTCATCGGCGTCGACACCGCCTCGCTCGACCCGCAGACCTCCAAGACCATGGACGCGCACCACGCCGTCGGCAAGCACGGCCTCGCCATCCTCGAAGGGCTGGTGCTCGACGACGTGCCCGCCGGTGATTACGAACTGATCGCCCTACCGCTCAAATTCGCCACGCTCGATGCGAGCCCGGTGCGCGCCGTGCTGCGCAGTCTGCCCTGATTCACAGAACACCAACGCATTCATCGCCCCCAACATCACCATGACCTTGACCCGCAACTCCTGCCTCGAACGCGACGCGGCCGACCCGATCGCCCCGCTGCGCGACGCCTTTGCCCTGCCCGACGGCGTGATCTATCTGGACGGCAACTCGCTCGGCGCGCGCCCCAAGGCAGCGCTCGCGCGCGCGCAGGAAGTCGTCGCCAATGAATGGGGCGACGGCCTGATCCGCAGCTGGAATTCGGCCGGCTGGTTCGAACTGCCGCGCCGCCTGGGCAACAAGCTGGCCCCGCTAATCGGCGCGCGTGAGGACGAAGTCGTCGTCACCGACACCACGTCGATCAACCTGTTCAAGGTGCTGGCCGCCGCGATTCGCGTGCAGCGTGAAGACGCGCCGAACCGCAAGATCATCGTCTCGGAAACGCACAACTTTCCGACCGACCTGTACATCGCAGAAGGCCTGGCCGACTTGCTGCGCGATGGCTACAAGCTGCGCCTGATCGATTCGCCGGACGAGCTGGAAGGCGCGCTCGGTGACGACGTGGCCATCACCATGCTTACACACGTGAACTACAAGAGCGGGCACATGTACGACATGGCGGCCGTCTCCGCGCTGGCGCACAAGCATGGCGCGCTGGCGATCTGGGATCTGGCGCACTCGGCGGGCGCGGTGCCGGTGGACCTGCACGCAGGCGGCGCGGATTACGCCATCGGCTGCACGTACAAGTACCTGAACGGTGGCCCGGGTTCGCCGGCCTTCGTATGGGTGGCACCGGCGCTGCGCGAGCGCTTCTGGCAACCGCTGTCGGGCTGGTGGGGTCATGCGCGGCCGTTCGCAATGGAATCGCGCTACGACGCCGGTGCGGGCATCGGCCGCTTCCTGTGCGGTACGCAGCCGATCACGTCGATGGCGATGGTCGAATGCGGGCTCGACATCTTCGCGCAGACGACCATGGCCGAACTGCGCGCCAAGTCCCTCGCGCTGACCGACCTCTTCATCACGCTGGTGGAAACGCGCTGCGCGGGCTTCCCGCTCACGCTGGCCACACCGCGGGACCACGCCGTGCGCGGCAGCCACGTCAGCTACGAACACCCGAACGGCTATGCCGTGGTGCAGGCGCTGATCGCGCGCGGCGTCATCGGCGACTACCGCGAGCCGCAGATCATGCGCTTCGGCTTTACTCCGCTGTACACGAGCTTTGCCGATGTGTGGGATGCCGTGGAAGCGCTGCGCGATGTGCTGGAAACCGGCGCGTGGCAATCGACCCAATTCAACGAACGTACGCTGGTGACCTGAGATGTCGAATCCGAATCAACCCGCAGCATCGGGCTGCCCCATGCATGCAGCGCAAAGTGAAGGCTGGCATGACGCACAGCTCGATTTCTCGAAGTCGATGAGCTATGGCGACTACCTCGCGCTCGACCAGATTCTGAACGCGCAGCACCCGCGCTCGCCGGATCACAACGAGATGCTGTTCATCGTGCAGCACCAGACCACCGAGCTGTGGATGAAGCTGATGCTGCATGAGCTGCGCGCTGCGCGTGACTGCGTGCGCAACGACAACCTGCCGCCCGCGTTCAAGATGCTGGCGCGCGTGTCGCGCATCATGGATCAGCTTGTGCAGGCGTGGAACGTGCTCGCCACGATGACGCCGCCGGAGTACTCGGCCATGCGCCCGCACCTGGGGCAGTCGTCAGGCTTCCAGTCGTATCAGTATCGCGAGATCGAGTTCATTCTCGGCAACAAGAACGCGGCGATGTTGAAGCCGCATGCGCATCGGCCTGAGCATTACGAGCAAGTGAAGGCTGCGCTGGAGACACCATCTCTGTATGACGAAGCCGTTCGCTACATGGCGCGGCATGGCTTTGCGTTTGATGCAGATTGCGTGGAGCGGGATTGGTCGCGGCCTGTGACCTACAACGCTTCAGTGGAGGCGGCTTGGCTAGAGGTCTATCGCGACCCGACGCACCACTGGGAGCTTTACGAACTCGCCGAGAAGTTTGTCGACCTGGAGGATGCGTTCCGGCAATGGCGGTTCCGGCATGTGACTACGGTGGAGCGCGTGATTGGTTTTAAGCGTGGAACTGGCGGTACGGAAGGCGTTGGCTATCTGCGGAAGATGTTGGATGTGGTGTTGTTTCCGGAGCTTTGGAAGTTGCGGACTGACCTGTGATTTTTGCTATTGGTCCATCCTTTGCTTCATCCCCTGCCGGGGCTGACTCACTTTCTTTGTCTTGCCAAAGAAAGTAAGCAAAGAAAGGCGCGCCCGAGATGGCGAAAGATTCCTTGAATTTATGTCGCAGAGAGGGAGCGCAGGCAACTCGCTTCGCTCAGACAGGCCTGCACTCTTTTTCCTCTCTGCAACAGAAATTCAAGGCGCCATCTAGGGCATCCACGGCCAAACCATCGTAGCGCTGGTGCTGTCGCGGGAGCGATCTCTGGTAGAGCGCGCGGGGCTACATGGCGGGCTCGATGACTTGGCCGAGTCGCGCTGCGAACTCTCGTAGCGCGGGCGCCAGCTCGGTGCGGATGCGCTCCGCATCGGCTACTGCGTACGGCGCGCTGCAGCTCACCACATATGGCTCGCGCTGGCTCGGGGCGAAGAACGCCACGGCACACGCGTGGATGGCCGGATGCCAGTCGCGCAGCGATACTGCGTAGCCCTCGCGTACGCCGGCTTTGACTGCATCGTCTGCTGCCGCACCTTCTGCCGCCCACTGCGCGGGCTGTTGCGTGCGCAGTGCTTCGTAAAGGCGGTCACGCTTGGCCGCAGGCAGCGATGCCAGATACGCGCGCCCCATCGAGCTCGACAGTAACGACAGCCGCGAGCCCACGCCCAAACCCGACGAGCCGCTCATCGATGGGCTGTCGTGGCGGATCGTTTCCAGATAGACCATGTCCAGCCGGTCGCGCTTGCCCAGCGAGATCGATACGCCGTACTTCTGCGCAAACGCGCTCATGTGCGGCCGCGCGAGCTGGATGACGTCGCTCGATGCGAGGTACGCAAAGCCGAGTGCCAACACACCGGCATCGAGCCCATATTTGCCGAGCGCATCGTCGTAGCGCAGATAGCCCAGCGAGACCAGCGTGCCCGCCAATCGGCTGACCGTCGCCTTGGGAAAGCCCGTGCGCCGCACGAATTCCTGATTGCCGAGCAGCGTGTCGCCGGGGCGGAACGCACGCAGCAGTTCCAGCCCCCGGGCGAGCGCGGTCACGAAGTTCGGATCGCTGGATTCAACGGGCGACGTGTCGAATTCGGCATCGGGGAGACGTGTTGTGCTCATGGCAAAAAAGCCCTGGAAATCGTCAGTAGTTGCGCTATGATAGCTCTAAATTTCGAAACTGTGTTCCGTATGTCGGAACAACGAAGACTCGGAGACTACCACCGTGACTGCTCGTAACGCCTTCAACTGGGCCGATCCCCTGCTGCTCGACCAACAACTGACCGACGACGAGCGCATGGTGCGCGACGCCGCCGCGTCGTACTGCCAGGACAAACTGATGCCGCGCGTGCTGGAGTCGTTCCGGCATGAGAAGACCGATGCGTCGATCTTCCGCGAGATGGGCGAACTGGGCCTGCTGGGCCCGACGATTCCCGAGCAGTATGGCGGCCCGGGCCTGAACTACGTGAGCTACGGCCTGATCGCGCGTGAAGTCGAGCGTGTCGATTCGGGGTACCGCTCGATGATGAGCGTGCAGTCGTCGCTGGTGATGGTGCCGATCTACGAATTCGGCACCGAGGCGCAAAAGCAGAAGTACCTGCCCAAGCTGGCCACCGGCGAGTGGATCGGCTGCTTCGGCCTGACCGAGCCCAACCACGGCTCCGACCCGGCATCGATGGTCACGCGCGCCAAGAAGGTCGATGGCGGCTACTCGCTCTCGGGCGCGAAGATGTGGATCACCAACTCGCCCATCGCCGATGTGTTTGTCGTGTGGGCCAAGCTGCCGAACGACAATGGCGAAGACGAGATCCGCGGCTTCATCCTGGAGAAGGGCTGGAAGGGCCTGAGCGCGCCGGCCATTCACGGCAAGGTCGGCCTGCGCACGTCGATTACCGGCGAGATCGTGCTGGACGAAGTGTTCGTCCCGGAAGAGAACCTGATGCCCGGCGTGCGCGGCCTGAAGGGGCCGTTCACGTGCCTGAACTCGGCGCGCTACGGCATTGCGTGGGGCGCACTGGGCGCGGCGGAAGCCTGCTGGCATATCGCGCGCCAGTACGTGCTGGATCGCAAGCAGTTCGGCCGCCCGCTCGCCGCCAACCAGCTTATCCAGAAGAAGCTGGCTGACATGCAGACCGAAATCACGCTCGGCCTGCAAGGCTGCCTGCGCCTGGGCCGCATGAAGGACGAAGGCACCGCCGCGGTGGAAATCACCTCGATCATGAAGCGCAACTCGTGCGGCAAGTCGCTCGACATCGCCCGCATGGCGCGCGACATGCTGGGCGGCAACGGCATCTCCGATGAGTTTGGCGTGATCCGCCACGTGGTGAACCTCGAAGTGGTGAACACCTACGAAGGCACACACGATGTTCACGCACTGATCCTGGGCCGCGCGCAGACCGGTATTCAGGCCTTCTACTGATTGCGCTTTGTTTTTTCGGCGAGTTGGGGCACACTCGTGCACGACTCGCCACACCCCTCGCCGCATCTCTCGCCCGTCCTGGGCACCGTTGTTCTCCTCCCCTCGCGTTATACAAGTTTGCAAATGACCGGGATACGCCGCGCCGCATGAAACGGCCGTGAGCGCGCGTCTATGCTTCGTCCCAAGTGTCGGCGGATGGTTTTGTCGCACGTCCCTCACACCGATAGAACGAGCGCGCAGTCCACACGCAGAGTGCAGCGCCACGCGAAAAAAACCATCGCGAGACAACGGTCTGGAGAATGTCAGCGCGCGTACGCCGGCACCCGCACCGATATCAAAACCAGAACAGGGCACCCTACGCAGGCGACAGAGATCAGCCGGCGCGGAGTCCTGCCAGGAGACAACCCACCATGGCTGAACAGTCCATTCCGTCGTCGACGGACCTTGGCGCCGCTGGCATCGCAGATGCGCGTGCCATTGATCGCTATTTCCAGATTTCTGCACGCGGCAGCACACAGAAGCGCGAGGTCGTGGCGGGCATCACCACCTTCATGGCGATGGTGTATGCCGTGTTCGTCGTGCCCGGCATGCTCGGCAAGGCCGGCTTCGATACCAGCGCAGTCTTCGTTGCGGTGTGTCTGACCACCGCCTTCGGTTCGCTGCTGATGGGCCTGTGGGCCAAGCTGCCGATCGCCATCGGCTGCGCAATCTCGCTCACCGCGTTCATGGCCTTCGGGCTGGTGCTTGGACAGAAGCTCACGCCGGAAGTCGCGCTGGGCGCCGTGTTCCTGATGGGGGTCGTCTTTACCGCCATCTCCGCCACCGGCGTGCGCTCGTGGATCCTGCGCAACCTGCCCTCGGGCGTGGCGCACGGCACCGGCATCGGTATCGGCCTGTTCCTGCTGCTGATCGCGTCCAACGACGTCGGCCTGGTGGTCAAAAATGCCGGCCCGGGCCTGCCCGTGGCGCTGGGCCACATCACGGCCTTCCCGGTAATGATGTCGGTGCTGGGCCTGGCAGCCATCTTCGGCATGGAGCGCCGTCGCGTGCCGGGCGGCATCCTGATCGTGATCATCGCCATCTCGGCGCTGGGCCTGATCTTTGACCCGGCCGTGAAATTCACGGGAGTGTTCGCCCTGCCCTCGCTGAGCTCGCCGGGCCATGCCTCGCTGATCGGTGCGATGGACATCCGTGGTGCGCTCTCCGCCGCCGTGCTGCCCGCCGTGCTGGCCCTGGTGATGACCGCGGTGTTCGACGCCACCGGCACGATCCGCGCCGTGGCGGGCCAGGCCGGCCTGCTCAACGAACAAGGCCACATCATCAACGGCGGCCGCGCCCTGACGGCCGATTCGATCAGCTCGATCTTCTCGGCATTCTTCGGCGGTGCTCCGGCTGCGGCCTACATCGAGTCGACGGTGGGCGTGGCGGCAGGCGGCAAGACGGGTTTGACGGCTGTCGTTGTCGGCGCGCTGTTCCTGGCCGTGATGTTCTTCTCGCCGCTGGCTGGCCTGGTGCCCTCGTATGCAACGGCGCCCGCGCTGATGTACGTCGGTCTGCTGATGCTCTCGAGCGTGAGCAAGCTGCACATGGATGACATGGTCGACGCACTGGCCGGCCTGGTCTGCGCAGTGTTCATCGTGCTGACCTGCAATATCGTCACCGGCATCATGCTCGGCTTCGCCACACTGGTGATCGGCCGCCTGGTGGCCGGCGAATGGCGCAAGCTGAACGTTGGGACCGTGGGTATCGCCGTGGCGCTGGTCGGGTTCTACGTCGGTGGCTGGGCAATCTGATCGCGCGCTGAACCGTCCTCACAAAAGACAAACCGGCCAGACCCGCAAGGGCTGGCCGGTTTTGTTTTGCGCCGCACGCTACCGTTTGCGTAGACGCAAAAAACGCCCGGCACAAAGGCCGGGCGGCAATCACACTACCAAGGAGCCGGTTACTTGTTGGGCTGCGGCGTCAGGCGCAGATACGGACGCACCACCTTGTAGCCCTTCGGGAATTTCTGCTTGAGGACCTCTTCGTCCTTCAGCGACGGCACGATGACGACGTCATCCCCATCCTGCCAGTTACCCGGCGTCGCCACGCTGTGGTACTCGGTCAGCTGCAGCGAGTCGATCACGCGAAGCACTTCGTTGAAGTTGCGCCCCGTCGAAGCCGGATACGTAATCGTCAAGCGGACCTTCTTGTTCGGATCGATCACGAACAGCGAACGCACGGTGAACGTCTCGCTCGCGTTCGGATGGATCATGTCGTACAGCTGCGAGACCTTGCGATCCGGATCGGCAATGATCGGGAAGTTGACGGTGGTGTTCTGCGTGTCGTTGATGTCGTCGATCCATTTCTTGTGCGAATCGACCGGGTCCACCGACAACGCAATCACCTTGACGTTGCGCTTGGCAAATTCGTCCTTGAGCTTGGCGGTCAGGCCCAACTCGGTGGTGCAGACCGGCGTGAAATCGGCCGGATGTGAGAACAGCACCCCCCAGCTATTGCCCAGCCACTCATGAAACTTGATGCGGCCTTCGCTGGAATCCTGCTCGAAATCGGGGGCGATATCGCCCAAACGTAGAGACATCGTGTCCTCCATACACTGATTGGGAACCACTATAGCCAGATTGCCATCCAACCAAAACGACTATAAATTCACAACAACATCACTTTTTGTCATTAGGCGCGGCATTTGCTGACGAGAGGGTGGAAGGCATGCGCACATTGCCGGACAATGACCGAGGCCTTGATCCATCGCAGCGTGCGCTGCGTGAGCGCTTGAAGTTTCGTAGCGCCCACACATATGCTAGCGAATAAGTGCGTCGACAGATTGACGATTGAACCCACCCGATACCGAGGACGCGACCATGACGAACACTTCCCCCAACCTGGCCGATTCCGTCAATAAGGAGAAACTGATGACCGACGTGAAGACTGTACTGTCCGACGCAGAAGCCCTGCTCAAGCAAGCTGCTTCCAGCAGCGGTGAAAAGGCCGCCGAGCTGCGCGAGCGTGGCATGGGCCTGCTGCGCCAAGCCAAGGAGAAGGCGCAGGACCTGCAAGACGCCGTGGTCACCAAGAGCAAGGCTGCCGCACGCGCGACCGACGACTACGTCCACGACCATCCGTGGCAAGCCGTGGGCGTGGCAGCTGGCGTGGGCCTGCTGATCGGCCTGCTGCTCAACCGCAAGTAATTCGCTGCACCCTTTCTGGCCGATGGCGCGCACCTTTTGGGATCGCGCCATCGGCCAGTTGCATTCTGGCGGTTCCATTTCGGGCATGGTCCGTGCTGCGCTCGCAGTGGCGCCGCCTGCCTCGCATCCTCCAACCACCTCATGACCGACGACACCAGCCCCAAGCTATTTGCCTCCCTGAAGACACTGGCCGGCACGGTCGTCTCGATGCTGCAGACGCGGCTCGAGCTGGCGAGCGTCGAACTGGCCGAAGAAAAAGAGCGCCTGCTCGGCACCGCCTTCCTGGGGATGCTGGGCATCAGCCTGATCGCCCTGACCATCATGACGCTGACTGCACTGGTGGTGATCCTTTGCTGGGATACCTATCGCTGGCAGTCTCTGGCCATCATGGCGGCACTGTATGGGCTGGGAGCCCTGGCGTGCCTGTGGAAGGTGCGTTCGCTGCTGCGCAGCGCACCGCCGCTGTTTGAGGCCACGCTGGCCGAACTCGACAAGGACCGGGAGATCCTGCGCCAATGACCGACCCAACCCAACAAGCACCGGCGCCCGGTACGTCCATCAACGAGGAGCCGGCGCAGCATGCACGTCACCATGTCCGCCCATCGCGCCGCGGGGCCGAAGCGCGTCTGCCCCTGAGCGTTCGAAAGGAACTGCTGCTGACCCGCGCCGCACTGGAGCGCTATGACTACGCGCAGGCCCGCAACGACGTACACCGCGCCACCAGTCGGACCTTCAGCCTCGGCGGCCTGGGTGCACTGCTGCCGAGCCTGATCCGCCCGCTGGCACGACCGAACGGTCTGATGCGCACGCTAGGTATCGCGCGCGAGTATCCGTTGGTCGGGACGGTGCTTTCGCTGGCGTATGCGGGATTGCGCCGCACCTTCATCGGCCGCATCACCCGAAAACTCGGCAAGGTGGGGCTGGTTGCCGGCGCGGCCTGGTGGGGCTACAACAAGTGGCAGGAAACCCGCGACGAACACGCCAGCCCCCAGGCATCACCGTCCTCCAGCGCGGTAGACCCGACCGAGATCATCCCGGGCAGCACCTCCTGAGGTTCGGGCACGCAGCAGAAAAGGAAAAGGCCGGAGCACTCCGGCCTTTCTCTTTGCAGCGTTATGTGTGATCAGTGCAGCGGAATCGGATGCCGCATGCGTTCCCAGCGTCGCGCCACATGCTGGCGCAAGGCTGCCAGTCCGTGCGGCTGGGTATCTGGGTCCGCCGCAGGCGGGCTGTCGACCTGCGGGGACTGCGTTGTCACATCAACGTCATGCGCCATGCGGCGTCGGCCATGCCACATCAGCACGCCGCTGGCCGTCCAGCCGATCACGAATAGCGTGTCGCCAACATGCTTGAGGGATTCGGGCGAGGTACCCGCATGGAAGATGGCGCCGAGCATATCGGGGGGCAGCTCCGCGCAGACCCACAGGAAAATCGCCGGCGCCGATGCGAAGACACCGGGTTGCCACCATGGGTGGGCCACTTGCATCTTGTCGGTCTCCATGGCGTCCTCCATCTTTTCTTCTAGTGACGACTCGATCCTATGCCTGACGTGCCTAATTGGCGACCCGCCCGCCACTGAATGCCATGTCGGATTCGTCCGACACTGGCCGTGCGCGTCGGTCTTCGGCCTGATCCGTTCGGGTTAAGGGCCGCCCCGTAAGGCTCAGAGATCGCGCAGCCATGCGGCGCACGGCATGGGGCAGCAGGCGGTCACCCCCGGATTTCGACGGAGGGCGGCATGCGCCGTTCATATGCATAATGCATAAAAGCAGTGCATTGATGCCGTACCGTAAGCAACACATTCGTCCCCTTCCATGCTGGCCGCCAACCAACTTCAACGCCGGGATCCACGCACCGGCATCACGCTGCTGCAACCTGCCACGCTTGCCGTGCGCGCGGGCAACCGCATTGCGCTCACCGGGCCGTCCGGCTCGGGCAAGAGCGTGCTGCTGCGCGCGCTGGCGCTGCTCGATCCGCACGATGGCGGCCAGGTGACATGGCACGGCCAAGCGATCAGCGGGCGCGCCGTCCCCGCCTATCGCTGCCACGTGGCATACGTGCGCCAGCGGCCGGCGCTGCTGCCCGGCACGGTGGAAGACAACCTGCGCATGCCCTATCAGTTGCACGTCCGGCGCCACAGCCCGGGATTTGACCGCGATGCCGCCATCGCCCTGCTCGCACGCGCCGAACGCGAAGCCGGCTTTCTCGACAAGAATGCCGCCGATCTTTCCGGCGGCGAAGCGCAAATCGCCGCGCTGGTCCGCACGCTACAAACAGGGCCGACCGTCCTGCTGCTCGACGAGCCCACTGCCGCGCTCGATCCGGCCTCCGCCAGCGCGGTCGAAGCCCTGCTGCAGCACTGGTTTGCGCAGGCGCCCGAACGGCACGCCTGGGTGTGGGTTACGCACGATCCCGCGCAAGCAGCGCGCATCGGCCACCAGCATTGGCGAGTGGAAGCCGGACGCCTGTCCACGGAGCCCGCACGATGAACGGACAGGACCTCACCCTCTCGGCCTGGCAGGTCGGCATTGCGGCAGCGCTGATTCTCGTGAACGGCGCGCTGTCTTTGGGGCTCGGGCTCGGCCTGGAAAAGCGCCTTGCCTGGGCCGCCGTGCGCACCGTGGTGCAGTTGCTGGCCGTCGGCTTCGTGCTCGAATGGGTATTCGCCCATGCGCATTGGGCCGTGGTGCTGGGTATCGTGGCCGTCATGACGCTGATTGCCGGGCACGCCACGGGCAGCCGCGGCGCACGCGGTTATGCCGGCTTGCGGCTGGACGGCATGCTGTCGGTGTTCGGCAGCGCGTGGCTGATCGGCGCGATCGGGCTGGTGGCCGTGCTGCACGCGCGGCCGTGGTACGAACCGCAGTACGCCATCCCGATCATGGGAATGATTCTCGGCAATACGTTGACCGGTGTGGGCCTGGCGCTGGAACGCATGACCGGCGAACTGACCGCCACACGCGATCAGGTCGAGACGATTCTTGCGCTCGGCGGCACGCGCTGGGAAGCGGCGCGCAATGCCGCACGCACCGCTGTGCGCTCCGGCATGACGCCGATCATCAACCAGATGACGGTGGTGGGCGTGGTGAGCCTGCCGGGCATGATGACCGGTCAGGTGCTTGCCGGACAATCCCCGCTGGAAGCCGTGCGCTACCAGATCGTCATCATGTTCCTGCTGGCGGCGGCCTCGGGATTGGGCACCGTGGCAGCCGTGCTGCTGGCTTACCGCCGGTTGTTCAGCCATGACCACCAGTTGCTGAGTGCCAGCATCACCCAGCGTGGAGGCGCGAAATAGCATGGCGATCGCCCTGTCCTGCGGCCTCGTGCTGCTCAATGAAGACGGTGAAGTGCTGCTCGCCCACGCCACGGAAACGCGCCACTGGGACATCCCCAAGGGCGCGCCCGACCCCGGTGAAGACCACCGCGACACCGCCCTGCGCGAAACGCGTGAAGAAACCGGCCTCGTCCTCGACGGCCACACGCTCGTTGAACTCGGCCGCTACCCGTTCCGGCGCGACAAGGAGCTGCACCTGTTCGCCACGCGCCTGCGCCGCGCAGACGTCGCGCTCGATACGCTGACGTGCACGTCGATGTTCAACAGCTATCACAGCGGCCGGCTCATCCCCGAGATGGATGCCTACCGCTGGGCCACGGCGGACAAGGTGGCGAAGTATGCGAGCCAATCGCTCGCGCGGCTGTTTGCGCAGACGTTGACGCTGGCGAGCATCGATGCGCGCCTGCGCGAGGCGGGGCTGTAGCGGTTAGGGCCTGTTGACACATAAAACGTACGCACGTTGGCCCGAGCGGTGGCCAGATGCGCGAAGGGTGGCGCCGCAAAGGGTCATTCCCTTTGCAAGCCGCCCGACAAAGCAAATGGCCTGCGCTCGGCCCAACCCGGAGGGCAAGGGTCGGATGGGCCGCATGGCGTCGTTACGGCCGGCTTGCTTAGCCCGCTAAGCGGCGCCGTCCACGCCTAGCCCTGCGGCCCATTCGACCCTTGCGTGCGCACGTTTTATGTGTCAACAGGCCCTAAACCGGCACGTCGCCCTCGATGGTCGTGCGGTGCAGCGTGCGCCGGTACGCATCGGGGCAGCCGGGCGCGAAGTGGATGGTGGAACGGTTGTCCCAGAACAGCATGTCGCCGGCGCGCCAGCGGTGCGTGTAGACATTGTCCGCGCGGATGCTGTGGGCGAATAGCGCCTCCAGCACGCTGGTGCTCTCATCTTCCGGCAGGCCGAGGATGTGCGAGGTGAAGCCCTCGTTGACGAACAACGCGCGCTTGCGAGTCTCTGGATGCGTGCGCACAACCGGATGGTCGACAGGCGGCACGGCATCGCGCTGCGCCTGTGTGAGCGGGGCGCGCCACGTCGACAGCGCGCGCAGCCGCTCATAGCGATACACGTACGAATGCACCGCGCGCCGGCCCTCGATGATGCGCTTGAGATCGGCGGGCAGCGTTTCGTACGCGCGAACCATATTGGCGAAGAGCGTGTCGCCGCCCTCTTCCGGCAGCTCGCGCGTCAGCAGCATCGAACCCAGGCTCGGCAGCGGTTTGTATGACAGATCGGAATGCCAGTCGCGCCCCGCATCGCCCAGGCCGATCGGCTTGCCGCTTTCCACCACGTTGGAGACAACGAGGATTTCCGGATGCCCCGTCAGATGGAACTGGTTGAGCACATGCACCTGCAGCGGCCCGAAGCGGCGGCTGAACCGAACCTGTGCCTCCGGCGTGAACGGCACATCGCGGAAGACCAGTAGACCATCATGCGCGAGCCATGCGTGGCGGATCGCCGCGATATCGGCATCGGAAAGATCGGCTGCGTCACCCAGGCCGAGAATCTCTGCGCCGAGCGGCGCATCGGGCAACCGGCGGACGTGGAAACGGGACGTGTGAACGGCAGGCGCTGCAAGGGCTGTATCTGCGGTTTCAGTGGCAACAACAGCGTCGGACATGATGTGGGCACACGGCGGCGAACGAATTCCACATTACACCGCCCGCGCTCACCGCATGCCAACGAAGGATTGCGCAGATCGATACGCGCTTGGTGCTCGACTATCCGTAATGCGCGCGCATGCGCTCCAGGCAAGCACGGGCATCGCCGACGACGAGGCGGCTGCTGCAGGCGATCATGAGATTGCGCGGCAGGCCGAAATCTTCCACGGCCCAACCGTCGACATCGCTGCCGTCGGTGTTCGGCACCTGCGCGATGAGCGGCACGGCAGGCACGTGGTAGCACCAGACATCCTTGCCGCGCGCGATGGCGTAGCCGATTTCGAAGCAGGTGCCGGAGTCGGGCTCATGGCCGCGAAAGTCCGCCACGTTGGCCATCACGGCGTTGGCCGAATCGATCAGCGCAACGTTCTGACGGTAGATCTCGGCGGCTGTCGATGGGCCATCGGCCTGCGGGGCGATCGTGTTGTCGAGCGGGTACAGACCAGTGAAGCCGAACGCCGCGCACAGCGCCTTGAGCGCTTCGCCGTGAGCGGCGGGTTGCGGGCGGAAAACGTCGGGCCCGGCGAGGTAGAGGCGCAGCGTCATAGCGCGATCTGGACGGATTTTGCGGTCGACGCACGCTCAACCAGCGTGCCTGGCAGCAAGACGACACGCGCATCGCCGGCCACGCCTTCGATGCGCTCGTGCACGAATTCGACGGCCTTGTACCCGATGTCGTAGGTCGGTTGCCGGATGGTGGTGATGCCGATCAACTCTGCCCATTCGGGATCATCGATCGACAGCAGCGCTGCACGTTCCTGCCATGCCTCGCCAAACCGGTTGCGCAGATGCCGCGCCACAACGAGCGCAACCGGCGCGTTGGCAACGAACAGCGCCGCCCGTTTACCGCCGTGTTGATGCGCGGCGTCGATGCGCGCATCCAGTGCCTCCAGCGCAGCATCAACCGATGCCGGATCGTTCAGGTCCAGCACGACAGTGGGCTCGGTTGCCTGCCCTCTTGCCACCATCGCCGCACGAAAAGCGGATTCGCGCTCGCGCCGCGAACTCACCTGCTGAAACGGCTGCACGATGAACTGGATGGAATCAAACCCGCGGTCGAGCAAATGCTGCACGCCAAGCCGGACGGCATTCTCATTGTCGAGTCCGATCAGATCGGCCTCAAACCCTTCGACCGTGCGATCCACCAGGACAGCGGGAATGCCGCCGCCCCGCAGCGGGCGCAGCACCGCCTCTTCCGCGCCGAGCGGGTTGACGATCAAGCCTTCGACCCGATAGGTGGTCATCAACTGGACGAAGCGGCGCTCCATCTCGATCTCGTTGGCTGCGTGGCAGATGAGCGGCATATAGCCCAGCGCATGGCAGGCTGCCTCGACGCCTTGCAGCACTTCGATCGTGTAGGGATTGGTCAGGTCGGCCACCAGCATGCCGAGCAGGCGGTTGCGGCCGCGCTTGAGGCCACGCGCCATCTGGTTCGGCCGATAGTTCAGCCGCTGGATGGCCGCCTCGATGCGCTGCCGCAGGTCGTCGGAGAGAACGTTCGTCTCGCCGTTCAGGTAGCGTGAGACGCTGGTCTTGCCGGTTCCCGCTTCGCGGGCCACGTCGGTGATCGTCGCGGGGCGCGACGAAGAGGAAAGGGAGTCAGTCACGATGCGCGTCGAAGCAGGCTATGGGCGCCGGGGGCCGAAGCCAGGTGCGAGGATCATAGCGCAAACCCTGTAGCGCTCTCACGTTGCGCGCGCTACCTCCAGCACCTCCGGATTGACCACGTTCTCGCGCAGCGTGCCCGTCAATGCCTTGACCAGGTTGTCCGCCGCGCAACACGCCATCGCATGCCGCGTCTCGTGCGTTGCCGAGCCGATATGCGGCAACGCGACCACGTTTTTCAGCCCCAGCAGCGGTGAGTCGGCCGCCAGCGGCTCGTGCTCGAACACGTCGAGACCCGCAGCGCGGATCGTGCCGTCGCGCAAGGCATCGATGAGTGCAGCCTCGTCGACCACCGGCCCGCGCGATGCATTGATCAGGATGGCGCTGCGCTTCATCTTCGCCAGCTCGGCCGCGCCGATCAGATGGCGCGTATCGGGCATCAGCGGCACTTGCAGGCAGATGAAATCGCTTTCGGCCAGCAGCGCATCGAGCGTCACCTGGCGCGCACCATACTGCGCCTCGGCCTCGGGGTGCGGATGCCGGTTCGTGTAGAGCACCCGCATCCGGAAACCGAGCGCCGCGCGGCGCGCCACCGCTGCGCCGATCCTGCCCAGCCCGACGATGCCGATTGTCTTGCCTCGAACATCCGTGCCGTAGAGCTCAGGCCCGATGCTGCGCTTCCAGTTGCCGGCCTTGACCCACTCGGCCAACTCAACCACGCGACGCGCGGATGCAAGGATCAGCGAGAACACGGTATCAGCGGTGGACTCGGTCAGCACATCGGGCGTATGCGCGAGCACGATGCCACGGCGCGTCAGGTCGGGCACGTCGAAGTTGTCGTACCCGACCGAGATCGTGGACCATGCCTTGAGCCGCGGCGCACGGTCGAGCATCCCGGGCGTGATCTTCAGGCTGGCGCCGATCGCGCCATCGGCGTTGGCAAGCGCCTCGGTCAACGCGGCGGCGCCATCCACCTGCACGAGTTCGACATGCCTGCGCAGCTCGGCTGCAACGTCTTCAGGCAAGGGCTTGTAGGCAACAACGGTGGGCTTCATCGATTCACTTTCCAGGCACAGGGTGGGCGAGCGCATACGGTTCACGCGGCTGCGGCTTGACGCACAGCGTAAGGACGACGGCGGCCAGCAGCGCGGCGCTCATGAATGCATACGATGCGAGCGGCGAGCCGGTGGCACCGTTCAGGTAGCCGACAAAGTACGAGCCGACAAACGAGCCGAGCGCGCCCATGCTGTTGATCAGCGCCATCGCGCCGCCGGCAACGTTCTTCGGCAGCAGTTCTGGCACGATCGCGAAGAACGGGCCATAGGGCGCGTACATCGCGGCACCCGCAACGACCAGCAGCACATACGACATCCAGAAATGCGATGAGCCCAGAGCAAACGACGCCGCAAACGCCGCCGCCCCGACCAGCAGAAACGGCCACACGAAGCCGCGCCGCGAACCTACCTTGTCGGACGCCCACGACGCTACGAGCATCGCAATCGTGGCGGCGAGGTACGGCAGCGCCGACAGCCACCCCGTCTCGACCATGCCGAGCGACGAGCCGTTCTTCACGATCGACGGCAGCCACAGCACGAAGCCGTAGACGCCGATGCTCCAGCAGAAATACTGCGCGCACAGCTTGATCACAGCCGGCGAGCGGAAGGCTTCACCGTAGTTGCGCATTGGCTTGATGGTGGCCTGCTCCGCCGCCAGTGCCTCCTCCAAGTCACGCTTTTCCGGCGAGCTGAGCCACGGTGCCTGCGCCGGCTTGTCCTGCACCAGGAACCACCAGCACACGGCCCAGAGGATGGCCGGCACGCCCTCGGCAATGAACATGTTGCGCCAGCCGAATTCGCGGATGAGGTAGCCCGACACCACCGACATCCACAGCACCGTCACCGGGTTGCCGAGGATCAGGAACGTATTCGCACGCGAACGTTCCTGTTTCGTAAACCAGTTGCTGATGTAGATGAGCATGGCCGGCATGACGGCCGCCTCGACCACACCAAGCACAAACCGGATCGCCAGCAGCGACGGGATGTTGCTCACAACACCCGTAAGCGCTGCGCACAGGCCCCAAAGTATGAGGCTTGCGAACACCAGCTTCTTCACACTGCGGCGCTCCGCATAGATCGCGCCCGGGATCTGGAAGAAGAAGTAGCCCAGGAAGAACAGCGCGCCGATCAGCGACGAGAGCCCCTGGCTGATCCCCAGGTCGTGGTTGATGCCGGCGGCCGCCGCGAAGCCATAGTTCGCACGATCGAGGTAGGCCAGGCTGTAGGTGATGAAGACGATCGGCATGATCATCCACCAGCGCCGGGCAGCAAGTTGCGTTGCCATGGTTGTGTCTCCTTTGATGGTTTGCGTTGCCCCCAAACGAGGCCGCGGTCGAAGCGCCGCGTTACAGGCTGATGAGGGGTTCCGGCTCGCACACCGTGCGGCCGGGTTGTTCGAGAACATCGAGTGCGGCGCGCGTGGGCAGGCCTTCGGAATCGCCGATCACCTGGATCGCCAGCGCACCGATCCGGTTGCCGCGCGCCACCGCCTGTTCAGGCGACTGGCCTTCGAGCAACGCGCTCACGACGCCCACGGCAAAGCCATCGCCAGCGCCCACCGTATCGACGACGCGTTCGACGCGCACGCCATCCGCCACGCCCTCGGCGCCGTCGGCGGTCTGGTAATACGCACCCGCGGCACCGAGCTTGATGGCGACACCACGCGCGCCCCGGTCAAGATAGAAGCGCGCAATATCGGCCGGTGAGTCATAGCCCGTCAGTTGCCGCCCTTCAGCCAAGCCCGGCAGCACCCAATCGGAAAGTGCCGCCAGTGCGTTGAGCGTGCTCACCATCTCGACGGCGGAGGGCCACAACGTTGGGCGCAGATTCGGATCAAACGAGATCGAACGGCCCGCCGCGCGCATCTCTTGTGCAAGGTGGAACGCCAGCTCGCACGACGTTGCAGAGATCGCAGGCGCCACGCCTGTCAGGTGCAGATGGCGCGCGCCAAGCACGTAGTCGGCGACATAGTCGGCGCGCGACAGCCGGCTGGCGGCCGAGCCCTTGCGGAAATACTCCACGCGCGGGTCGCTGCCATCATCGGCGCGCGACTTCAGTTGAAAGCCGGTCGGATACTGCGGGTCCACGACCACGCACGACGCGTCGATCTGCTCGCGCGCGAGCGTTTCCAGCACGTAGTCGCCAAAGGAATCCCGACCAACCCGGCTCACATAGCCGACGCGGAACCCCAGGCGGCTCAAGCCGACCGCCACGTTCAGGTCTGCGCCGGCAATCCGTTTCGTGAACTGCGTGGCCTGTGCGAGCGGCCCGGGCGCGGTCGCCACGAACATCGCCATGGCTTCGCCGTAGGTAATGACGTCCAACGGGTGTGACATACGTAAGCTCCTTCGATGTGCTGTAGCGATCAAGCGGCCTTGAGCCACGTGACGTGCCGATGGGCGTCGGCTGCGAGGTCCACCGTGTCGAACGGGAATTCGATACCGCGCGGCACGTCGCCCGGCAATGCGGCCAGCACCTCGGCGAACCGCGCATCATTGCCGGCCGGGGCCACAGCAAAGCGTCGCGCGCCCTCACCGGCCACACCCTTGCAATGGATGTATTCGACATACGGAGCCAGCGCCTGTGCGCATGCGAGCGGCGCCTCACCCGGCCATTGCCAGTTGCCGACGTCGAACGTCATGCCGAGCAGATTCGCCACGCCTGCCGCTTCAAGCGCGGCAAACAGTTCACGGAACTGCGCGAGCGAGCCGCCCACTGCAGCTTGACCGTTCTCGACCAGCACCCGTGCGCGCGCGCCCCGCAGCAACTTGGCAAGCACCTCCGCCGAGGCATCACCGGCAAAGCCACCCAGTTGGAACTTGACGATGCGCGCGCCCACGGTTTCGGCCTCTGCCAAGGCGCCGCGCACGGCTTCGCAATCCAGTGCTCCCGCATCGGTGTACAGCGTGGCGGGCGTCGAATAAACCGACCACAGACCATGCGCCGCAATCAAGCGGCCGAGCGCGGCCAGTGCGTCGGTCGATACCGCGCCGTCGAGCGCAGCCGGCAGCAGTTCGCGCCGCACTTCAAAGCCCGCAGCCCCGGCCGATGCCGCGACCGGGACGTAGGCGTGATGCCCCTGCTCATGCACCTGTGCGACGCCGAACGCGCTCGCCACGATCACGATGTCTGCCATTTGTACGCTTTTCTCCGAATGGAACCGGTTCCAATGGAACGTATAGTGGTCGGCGCGATGCGCCAGCGCTATAGAGGAAATCCCTAGCGGCAGGCCCGGAATGCGACTTGCCAGCCATTTCTGGCGGCAGTGAGTGCGATGGTGGGATGGGAAAAGGCGCGCAGGCTTGGCGGTGCTGAAAACGACCGACAATACCCAACGGGCGTAGACGAAGAAGCCATGGCGCGGATCGTCAGTACGATCTGCAGACAAACAAAAAGGGCCGACAGTGTGACCTGTCAGCCCTTCGAATTTTGGTGGGTCCTGCGGGATTCGAACCCGCGACCAATAGATTAAAAGTTTGTTTGAACTCCGCTACCTGCAGATTCACCATCTTTCACGAGCCTTTACGCAGAGCCAGATGGAGCCTATTCTAGCTTTCACGGGGTTAGGCAGAGATGCACGGTAATTCACCAATCTCATAACCCCAGCATAACCCTGGAGGAGCATATGACCCGCTCCCTCACCTTCACCAAGGCGACTCTGGATGCCCTTCCCCCTGCCACCTCAGGTTCGCGGGACACCTACCACGACTCCAAGACACCCGGCCTGCAACTCCGAGTTACGGAGACCGGCGTAAAGACGTTCTCGGTCTACCGATGGCTCAAGGGCGACAGTAAGCCGCAACGCACAACGCTTGGTCGCTATCCCCAGATGACCATTGATCAGGCCCGCACTGCGGCGGCACAGGTCAACGCTGTGGTCGAAGGTAGAGGCAATCCAGGAGACGAACGCAGAGCGAAGCGCGCCAGCGGCATTACGCTGCGCGAAGCCTTCGCGGAGTTCCTCCTCGCTCGGAAGAGCCTGTCCCCTCGCACGGTCTACAGCTACGAACGCATCATGGGCTTGCATGCGGAGGAGGATCGGACGGACGCTAGGCGCCCCAAGCACAAGCCTCGTCGCTCCGGGGCATCGTTTAAGGACTGGCTGGACAAGCCCATCGTGTCAATAACCAAGGATATGGTGGCACAGCGGCACGCAAAGATGGGAGAGCATTCGCCTGCGCAGGCTAACGGTTCCATGCGCGTACTGCGTACGGTGTTGAACTTCGCGGCAGCCAAGTACGAGAACAGCAAGGGAGAGCCCATCATCGGGGAGAACCCCGTGAGACGTCTGTCGCAGACGCGAGCATGGTATCCAGTGGCCCGACGCAGCACGGTGCTGCGCCAACAGGACCTAAAGCCGTGGTTTGCCGCTGTGTTGGCTCTCCCTACAGTAGACGGAGGCAGTCAGCGAGTAGCGAATGCCAAACCAGAAGACGTCCGTGACTATCTACTGTTCCTGATCCTGACAGGCGCTCGGCGCACCGAGGCGGCTAAGCTGCGATGGGATCAAGTGGACCTCATAGCTCGCACCTTCACGTTCCACGAGACGAAGAACAAGCAACGTCACACGTTGCCACTGTCGGACTACCTCTTCGACATGCTGTCTGCCCGGAAAGAGGCGGCTGCAGGCGACTACGTCTTCCCGGGTACCGGCAAGGGAGGCTATCTAGTCGAAACGCGGCGGCAGACGGCGAAAGTGGTCGAGCAGTCTGGAGTCTCATTCACGCTGCACGATTTACGGCGCACCTTCATCACCATCGCGGAGTCGCTAGACATCCCTGCTTACGCCCTCAAACGACTGCTCAACCACAAGAGCAACAATGACGTAACCGCTGGCTACATCGTGATGGATGTAGAGCGGTTGCGAGGGCCTATGCAACTCATCACCGATTACATCCTCCGTACAGCGGGATTGCGTGCATCGGCCAGCGTTAAAAGCATCGGACCACGTGCAGAAAGAAAAAATTCTCCAGAGTGATTCGTGCTCCGCATTGCGGAATTATTGCGCCGCAGGTAGCGCAACGGGGTGATTTCGCGCAGTCAGTGCGTCGTGTGCGCACATTGCGCATTGCGCAGGAATGCAATTATACGCAATATATAACCTTAAGCGACGCGCATGACCACCTACATCAACCTCCTACACCACCCTCTTCTTTCATATAATTGCTCACAGAACGGGTCGGTTGGTTGATGGAAAACTTATAGAGATGAACATCGAATTACTGAGCACAGGGCAAGCTGCAGCCTATTTAGGCGTCACCCGTCACACGCTAGAAGTTTGGCGGTCCGTTGGCCGTTATGGCCTCCCATTCATCAAGGTCGGGCGTTTAGTCAGGTACCGGAAGACCGACCTCGAAGCGTTCCTTGCCTCGCGGACGCGGAACGAGTCCACAGGCTGAGCAACCTGCCTCGTAGTGCCCTATTCCAGCTAGTACAGGTCAAGGCACGACTCGGTGCCTTCCCCCCCAAGTGTAAGCAGCACGTTCACTGCCGGTCGGCAGTGAATAACCACGCCCATTTGGAGGCCGAAATGACCGAGACGCCGTGTACCCCAGAACAACTCCTCAGCTACGCCAGACTTGGTGTCCGGCACAGCCTAGCCTGGTCCGTTGGGCCCGACAGAGTCATCCCCACCGACACTTCCCCGAGCGCCTACCGGTGGTGGGTAATCGACGCCGGTCTTCCATGGGAGTCCCGCGCGGAAATCCTTCAAGAGATGGTTCGCTCTGGCCACGTTGAGATGAGGGCCGGTGAGAAGAACGCGTTGGTCTACGTGCTAGCCAGCGCTTGAAGAACATCGTCGCCACAACAGCCCGTTGAGCGCGTTGGGGCAGGCGGTGTCCAACGCCGCTCTGCCTCGAACATATTCTGTGAATGCAATATGCCGCACCAACAAAATCCCGCTGTCGCCGCCAGTCAAGCCACTAAAAATCGGTACGACCTAACCAAGCCTAATGAAGCCGCCGAGTTCTACGTGGTGTGCGGGCATCCGGTGGTCCCTGTGCAGCCGCGCGCCAAAAACCCCTACGCCAAAGACTGGCAACAGCATCCGCTGCGCACAGTTGAAGACGTCCAGAAGCATTGGGCTGCGTATCCTGACGACAATATCGGCCTGTTCATGGGCGACGAGTACGTTGCCCTGGACTTCGATACGAAGGACGGAAAAGCGGGAGCGCGAACCCTTGCATGGCTCGCAGCCAAGTACCCGCCTGTTAGAACGACCCTGACGCAACGGTCTCAGTCAGGGGGCTGGCACAAGTTGTTCAAGCTCAAACCGGAGCAGCAGCAGAAGTTGCGGAAGCACACGAACGTGAAGCTTGGCCCGTGCCCCGATTACTCCGGCCTCGACATCATCGCAGGTAACTCGATACTCCTCGCAGCACCGTCTGCCACGCCAGTCGGCATGTATAGGTGGAAGGACCTGGATGCAGACATCGCAGAGATGCCGGACGACCTCTTCGAGCTCTTGCTAGGTCTTGAGCATGGAGGGAGAGAGCCAGCGAATGATCCGGCGCCGCAATCGCCGAGCGCTAAACCACCCAAGGTCGAACTACCCGACCATATTGTTGCGCTGCTGAAGCACGGGCACAGCACAGCGTCTGGGTACAAGTCCCCCAGCGAGGCTCGCGCTGCAGCCTACCGCGCCCTCCGCACGGTTGGCTATACCGTGGATCACATCGTTTCCGTGCTAGAGAAGAGCCCATTGAGGGATCACGCAGACACTACACGTCCGCCGCTGTCGGGCGACGCACTGCGGAAGGACGTCGAGAGCGTCTTGGCACTGCCCTATACAGGGAGCACAGGAAATACAGGCGATAGCGGCATGCCCACTCCTCGCAGCACGCCAGGATTATTCAAGGACTACGCCACGCTCTGCGGTATAGCTAACGGCCGCCGCTGGATTGTGAAAGGCCTGATCCCCTCAGACGGGACGGGGATCATCTATGGGGAGAGCGGTTCCTATAAGACGTTCGTCGCGCTCGATTTGGCCTTGCATATTGCGCATGGCATGCCGTGGTGCGGGCGAAAAACTGTGAGCGGCCCGGTTCTGTATATCGCTGGCGAAGGTGGCACCAGTCTGCGCTACCGCATTGAAGCTTGGCACCAGCGCCACGATCTGGCCCCGGACACAGCGGCTCTCCGCGTGTGCACAAATCCGCTACCACTGAACGATGCGACCTGCGTCGCAAGGGTCAAAGCGGAGATCCAACGGCTTCGCACCGAGATCGGCGACCCTGTGCTGATCGTCGTCGACACCCTCAGCCAGAACTTCGACGGTGATGAGAACTCGTCCAGCGAGATAGCTACCTTCCTCCGCACCCTTGCAACCGAAATTCGGGGGATCTGCCCAGGTTCATCACTCATCCTCATCCACCATTCAGGCCACGACAAGACGCGCGCACGGGGAAGCTCTGCGATCAGAGCCAACTCCGACTTCATGTTCCGGATGGAAGGCTTTGCTCACACGGCCAAACTGATCGGCGAGAAGATGAAGGACGCAGATCTCCCGGAACCGCTCGTGTTCGATCTGCGCGTAGTGAACCTCGACGAGGACGAAGATGGGACTCCCATCAGCTCCCTTGCGGCTGCATTCTCAGATGGTTTATCCACCTGTACTCCCGCGACGGGCCCTCGCCGGTACAGCAAGCATTACGCCATGCTGCTGACAGTGATGCGCGGCTTCAAAGAAGGAGCGCTGGAGGTCGAAATCCGCGAGGCCTTCTACAAGGCTTGCCCTCAGCTTACCGAAGAGGCTAGGCGGCAAGGCTTCAACCGCGCGCTCGAAACCGCCCAACAGGATCGCTCGATCGTTCGCTCACCAACCGGCGTTCTATCCCTGGCAGCTGGATCAACGAAAGATGCCGACGACATCGAAGCTTGAAGACATCAGACGGGACAGGACACACCTATAGGTGTGTGTCCATGTCTGTCCGGTTTTGTTCGCGATGTCCGCAAATGTCCGGTTCTGTCCGGGCTGGCGTCCGTCTGTCTAGCCAGAAAAAAATCGAACAGCGTCTCAGGCGATGAACTGACCGGCTGAAGCACTCCCCCAACGCCGTACCGTTACGCGGGTACGGTGGCGTCTCTCCTGTGCTCCCCGAGTTCACGCAGCCGGTCGGCCAAGTTCCCTAAGCGCTGCTGCGGCGCAGTAGCCATCGCGTCTCGCAATACCTGCCGCCTGTCGATAGCCAGCGCCAAGATCGCCATGGCGTCACGCGCCGAGATAGGCTTGCGCACGGTTTCGCCCTTGGTGGTCACGACATAGTCGCCGTTCTCCAGCCGATCCATGGTGGCGGCAAGTGCCAACTGAATCATCTTGGACAGAGTGGCATCGAGCTCCCCCTCCATTTCCGTGCGAACTTGCGCGACGAGGGTCTCCCACCAGTCGGTCTTCTGCCAATCGTAGAGAGTGCGGACGGGGATACCGGAGGCCTCGGCCGCGCGGCGCATGCTGCCAAGCAGGACGTACTGAATTGCGGCCAAGCGCCTGTCATCGCTGCTGTGCAAGCTGCCTTGACGATGAATAGCATCGCTCATGGCACTACCCCCCAAAATCTTGATAGCTCTATTCTATGATTTGCCAGCAAGCTCTCAACTGCCCGGCCCTGGCTCACTGGATAGGCGTCCTTTTGCTTGCCAGCCTCTGGATGCAGGGGTAGAGCCGAAAATAACGACGCCACTGCTTTGATGTAGCAACTGACGCTGGGGTAAAAGATGCAGTCCATCCTTTCAGACCAAGAGTTACGTGCGGCGTTGCACTCGATCTACGTCGCTCAGTTTGAAGCGATCAGGGCGTACCCAAAAGGGTTTACGAAGGCTGATGCAACGCGAATGCTTACCGGCCTAATGGGGGCGCGCCCGTGGTCTTGGCGCGTCATTGGAGTCACGCCTGCAGCGCTTCAAGTGTTTGCCGAGCATGACTTTAAGCGGCCACCAAGGCAGTTGCAGCGAGGACACAAACAAGACCGCGCGACTACTGCGCAGACTCTGTATTTCAATCGTTCCGAGCCGATGGAGTTGGCAGAGTTCTTTAACTTCTTCCTTGAGCGCGACAGGACGGTCATCATGACCAACGAGGAGAACAAACATCGGCCAGACAGCGTATTCCCCGACTACATCCCGATCCCTCAGCACCTCAACCTGTTTCCATGCGGCACCCTGGTGGGCTGGCAGCACCGCAAGCTGGAAACCGAGTTCCTCCGAGAGCTCTTTGCCCAACAATCGCCGGGGCATGGTGTGTTGAACGCTACCCAGTCAGCTGATGCCGCATAGATACTGGTCCAGAGTTGAGGTTACGGTCGTTAGTGCACCATGCTGTTACAGATTGATGGCAGACTGTTCTCGCCATTTCTTAGCAGTTGTAGGCACTGAGCCATAATTTCATTCTGCAGTTGTAGTTGCCTAGTCTGCTCAACGGTGTTTCGAGTCCGTTCCGGCGTACTCGTCGAGCTATCGATCTGGTCGAAGAGTGAGGTCGTAGATTTCCCCCGCAGCTCGGCCTGTTGCTGCTGCAACTGCTGGAGCGCCATTTGGTCACGGATCTGTCGTAGCAGGATCGACTGGTCTGTGTCCTGCGAGAAGGCGTCCAGTGCGACACAGGATGCGGTTACGGCGAGCACCCAGGGGAGAATTGATGGCTTCATGACCACCCCCTACTACCAGACTTGAATCGGTGATACATCCTTGCCGGGCGTGCACGTTGAAGGAGTTGCGCTCCCTTAGGCATCGCCGGTCCATATCCTGTATGCGCCCCAGAAGGCCCCAACTATGGCGCCGGACACAGCCCCACGCACTCCGCCGAAGAGAGCAAAGAATGCGGTTGCCAACCCCATCGACACCAGCACGGTAAGCGCCGCGTCGGTACGGGCGTTCTTTTGTCGCTCTTCTTCAGTCGGAATCACCCATCCGCTGAGGTCTTGTTTCTCGTCTTCGTCGCCCACGTTAGCCTCCTTGGCACTAGCAGATGGCTACCGAAGTCTCTGCCCGCTGCCCCGCTCCACAGCCAAATATAAACCACCTGGATTATTCTTCAAACCATTTGGTTTCCTGGCATCGGAATGGCTCTCCGACACTGCTGGGCATGCCCAGCCTGGAAGAAAAACACGCTTTCGCCGAACGCCTAAAGCAGGCGCTTACCCGTAGCTCGAAAAAGATCAGCTCGGCGGCTGAACTTGCTCTCCAGTTCAACCTGCGAACCACGGGCGAGCCTGTCTCAGCTCAGGCCGCGCATAAGTGGTTGGTGGGCACAGCGATGCCGACCCTCGACAAAATGGAGACACTGGCGGTATGGCTGGACGTCCCGCTGCAGTGGCTGCGTTATGGGATTCCGGAATCGGCAACCAAGCCCCGGAAGAGGAAGGCGAAAGCGGGCGATCTGGGCATCCTCTCGGCAGACGAGGCCGAGCTATTAGCACGGCTAAGGGCGATGCCCGAGGTTCGCCGCAAGCTCGTCTTGGACTTGGCTGAACAGCTCGCGCTCGACGGAGAAATGTGGGCTGGCTAGTACAGTCCATGCTGTGACAGCCCTGACCGGCCTCCGAATCGTGGTTACACCACACGCCAGCGCACCGTACGCTTTTATCGGGAAGAGTCAAAAGACAGCCAGGCGGGGCGGCGCGCTCAGGCATCATCTGTCCACCGACGAAGCCAACTGAGCGGTTCGACACCTCGTGGCGCTATTGACACTTTGACCGGCGCACGCTCGCGTCCGTCCGGCCCCTCAAAAACAAGACTGAAGAGCGAAATGGCCGAGAAGAAACAGAAACAAAAGAGTACGCCAGAAATGATCGAGGTTGGGTACGAAATATCTCGCCAAGTTTACGAAGGGATGTTACCGGCGAATAAGGCCAGCCAGCTTTTCATGTCGCGCCTAAATCTCGCACCCAACCAAGTCCGCACGGCAAACGGGTATTGGCAGTGCTATCTATACCTACTGACCCGTCGTCTTATTCAAAACACAATCTCTGAGGAAGGTTGGATGTACAACCTCGAAAGAATTTCAGCGTTAGGACCGGTGCCCTTGACCACGGCGTTGTACACACTCAATGATCACGTCGAGTACATCAAAAAGAAAAATCCATCCTACCGCGTTCCAGAACGTGTTCACGGCTTTTTTCTGGCTAAGCTCTCCGAGATAGATGCAGGTATTGCGGAATCTATCGATCTGGACCTTCAAGTCGGGAAAGCCCTGCTCGCAACAGAAGACGAGCGCAAGCGAGCCATCACGCTAATGCCTCGAATCCCTGAAAAGATGACGGTAACAACGACTGTTTACCGAAGAAATCCGTACGTCATCGCCCAAGTCCTTTGTCGATCAAAGGGAAAGTGTGAGGGCTGCCGTAAGCCAGCACCATTCTTCCGGCCTAACGGAAGCGCGTACCTCGAAGTGCACCATATTCAACGCCTTGCAGATGGCGGACTCGATACTGAAGAGAACGCACTAGCCCTTTGTCCTAACTGCCATCGAGAACGACACTTCGGGGCTGCGTACTCGATTGAAAACTCCGAGCCTGAGTAACTGCGTAGACGCCTTACCCTCCTAGCGGAGGCGATGCTGCCAAGGGCGGGCAAGAAACATAAAGCCACCTCACGCATCACTCAGCCTGGGCGACGGCAAAGTCCGACAACCTGCCGTCCAAGACGATGTGCAATATGCAGTCAGAGCGCTGTATCGCCTCCATGGCGCGTGGTGCGAGCCAAGGTGATCCAATACGCCGCTCAAGGGAAGCACTACTTCGCCTCAAGAGGGGCGATAGACACGAGCTTGCCAGCAGAGAATTTGTATTGCGCGGGCTCGGATGCCACCTTGCCATCGCAGTGCGGACACGGGACATGAATAGCGCCATTGACCGTCAATTCGATTGGAGGCACGTCAGGGGTAATATCTCCCTCAAGCCCGCAGGTGGTACATATCCCGCGTAGTATTGGAGCCGTCCCGGAAGGTAGAGAAGCGAACGTCATAACTTCACTGGGGACAATGTAGTTGCCTAGAAGCGGATGTCCCCGGCTTGCTGCCACAGTGCGGTAGGTGTTGGTAATGCCGCCGATAAACGCGAGAACACCGTCATATTGGTCGCAATCGAATCCACCGACCCAGTGAGTGCCGTTGTCATACCAGTATTCACGCCCGGCCACACATATGGCGCGCAAGTAGGCCGTCTCCTCTTTATAAAGCCTCTTGTATCGCTCACCCTCGTTCAGATTGTTTCCTGAGAGGTCTGTCTTCAACGCAAAAAGCACTGAACGCACCTTTTCGATCTGATGTTGCTCAACGACCTTCCCTTCCTTGCGCTGGCCAGGTAGGTATCCGAAATTGAGTTGCAGGTCCTTCGCGCTTTCGTGTGCCTGCGTTAGCTCAGAGGCATTGAGCGTAGTCTTCACTTCGATCGCGTAAAGGACGGACTCGATCGGAAATACCCCCACCTTGTCGTCCAAGAGGACCGGCGGCAGTATCGATCGGTCGTAGAGGATGATGTCGACCTGCCCCGATAAGCGCCCTGTGTAACTTTCGACAATTTGCCCGGTCCCGATACCGATGTCGGATGGCAGCAGGGGGCGAAACAGTTGGCCCACTAGAATCTCAAGCACTGTTCCTTTGACTCCTTGGTGGGTGAGGCCGGCGGCCGCCCTCGCGTGCTCGACAGCGGAAATGACCTTAGCCCTGAGGAGCGCCTGATACTGGTTTTTATCAGCCATGGTGAATGCCGTATGCGGTTACGTTCTTCGCGCTGTACTGGGATGCCGGCTGCGAAACGAGGATGTATGTCCTCGATCAGGCGAGGATCAACCGTTGCCGACTCGGGGGCCGAAGTCAGTAACGATGAAGTCGGCACCACTGCAAACGTGCGCTGGTTTTGCCTATCGCGTTCGATAAGGCGTGGTAGATGCGGAAACTCGGTCGCAGAGTTCGACCTTCCCGTTCTTGGTCAACATGCGCTTTACTGCGGTGATCGCGAGATCGCTGGACAGTGATGGCCCCAAGATGATCTTCTTGACGACCTTTTCCATAGACATGTCTTCGGCGGTGATCCCGTCGATATGACCAACCTTGAATCGAAGCTTTGGCTCGATGCCGCGAGGCCCGACCGCATAGTTGAACATGTCGCGAAGCTTCCCCGCTTTGTCTCGCTCGGGCATATAGACAACGCGCCACTCTTGCTCTTCCCTGAAACCATCGTGCTTGGTAAAGAGCGCGAAAAACTTGATCCGCTCCAGGAGAGCATGGGCAGCCAGGTAAAGTTTCTCGATCGGAAATGCTCCGGCTTGAATCAAGCCTGCCGCCTGATCGATCTTGCCGGTGATCCACTCCCTGCGCTTCGCGGTCGAAAGATAGTCCACGGGCGCCAATACGAGCGGAGAATTCTCGTTGTAGGCTAGCTTGGAGACGTCGAACACGATTGCGGCACCGTCTCCGTTGCCACCGTAGCCTCTCCACATAGAAAGCCTACCATCTATGTCCTCCGGCTCCTCGTGCTTCGACAGACAGACGATATACGTATCAAATGCGTGTTCGACAGCGAACCGGTTGAAGTAGCCGGAAAATGCGTCAAGCAGAGCCTTGTATCGTGGCTCATCTCCACAGGCAGCTCTTATGGTTTCGCTGCGAAGAAGCGCGTGCAGCCCCTCGTTCATGCCGAAGCGGAGTTCTTCCACGTCGTTCATGAACATCGGGTTGGAGAACCAAACTTCGTCGTTCGACATGATTGCGTCGAGCGTCGAGATTGACGTGTAGTGCGCCAGCAGAGGCCTTTTGTTTGGAAACGTTTCCCCATTTTCCAAATCGGCCCACAAGGCACGATGAAACGGCTGGTACAGCTCATCGTCTGAAGTCATCTTTTCCCCGTCCCCTTCCGCTGATCGTACACCGGTGCGGGGGCCAAGTGCATAAATCTGCATACGCATGCGCTGTCCGCCACGACCGTACTAGGCCTTGCTGCTGGCCCCTCTGACATTCGTGCATTTGCATAAAAACGACTCGATGAAGCGCACAGGCAGGCGAGGTCCCAACCGCGCGCGCCGAGTGACAAGCCCCTGGGGCAGCCCCCTCTCCACCCTTCGGGAATGGGCCTGCAGGCCGCATTGGCGGCCGCTGGAGGGGCGATCAGGGTTCGGGCCATGGGCCGGAGCTCTGCAACCGTAAGCGCCCCACTAGCGCGCAGGTGAAGTCGGAGGCATGTCAACAATGTCAGCGTTGACGAGTCCCGCCCCGCCTCAGATACTGTATGCATATACAGCACCGCAGCCATGCCCTCCCCCCTCCGCCTCGAATACCCGGCGCTGTCACGCGCCCAGCTCCGCATCATCGGCGACCGCCATGGCAGCGACCCGGTCGTACGGCGGTTGTTGATGGAGGTGCGCGCGTTGCAGAACATCGTTTTGCGGGCGCACCAGGTGGCGGAGGCTGCAGGACCTGGTCATCGAGCGGATGCGTTCGGCATCGCGGTCGCCGCCTCACACAGAGAGCTGGAGGCCGAGACCTGGTTCCAGGAAGACCTTGCAGAGAAGGCCGCCTACCGAGCCACGGTTGCAGCCGGCAAACTACTACCACGTCGAGCGGGCACATCGCGCCGCGAGGGCACGGAGTGACGGGGACTCTATGTCGAAGCCAATCCGCGAGCGCTTTCCCGCGTTGTCTCTTGCTGAGCTTCATCAACTCGCCGAGCTAAATCGCGACAACGAGACGGTGACGCGGCTCTTGTGGGAGATTCGCGCTCTCCACGATGTCGCGTACTACGCTTGGCGCCTGGAAGCAGAGCACTACTTTGTGTACCCCGACAACCCCAAAGGAGCGGCACTGTTTGCACTTCGCCGCGCTCTACAGCAAGAGCGTTGGCTCTCCGAGATGATCGCGAAGATGCAGGTAGAGACACCGCTAGGCGACCGAAGGTGAACAAGTGCCCAGCGTATGATGAGACAGCCCACCCGGGGCTCCGCGCCAATGTGCTACTCCGCCCAAATCGAGGCCGACTATCGGCGATTCGTTCACGAGTACGGTGCCATCATGTCGCTGGATGAGTTCACGCGGATGGTGGTCGCGTACTTCAACAATCCGAAGATGCGTGTTCCCAAGGCCATGACTGCGCCCTTCCTCGTTTCGCCTGAGACTGACGAGGAGCGCAAGATTGCTGAGGTGATACGGGCACGCATGGCCGCCGATGAGATCGAGCTGCTGCAAGAATTGGCAAAGCAGGCCGAGCGCCTGGAGAAGGGTCAGCAGGCCCTGGCGGTGAAGGTGTCAAAGAAGGCCTCAGAAGAGGTGCGCATCGCCACCAACAAGATTGCGTGGACCAAAGGCAAGCTGGAAGAGCTCAGGAGTACAGAGATTACGCCAAGGGACGCACGTATCTTCCCTGGCTGGTATGCCCCGGTGATGGTGATGGAGAACGGCCGACGCGTCGTCAAGCCGATGCGCTACCAGTGTCGCCCCGCCGGCAAGCCTGCCTTCTACGACGCTCAGTTTCCCGGCACCTACAACGCCCGCCGCGACAACCTGCGAGGCTTTTGGAAGGCTCAATACGGCCATACCCACGGCCTGATCCTGGTGGACGCGTTCTATGAGAACGTGACCGGACCAGATGGAAAAAACGTTGTGCTCGAATTCCGGCCGGAGCCACAGCAGACTCTGCTGGTCGCGTGCCTATGGTCTCGCTGGACGAAGCCAGGCGAAAAGGACCTTCTTTCTTTTGCCATCATCACCGACGATCCGCCCCCAGAGATTTCGGAGGCCGGCCACGATCGCTGCCCGGTGCCAATAAAGCCTGAGAACATCGATGCATGGCTCAGCCCCGATCGGGCCAATCTAGATGCAATGGAGGCGATTCTGGATGCGCGCCCAGCTGTATATTATGAACACCACCTTTTCACCTAAACTCGCATGCAACGCCGTACGGAAAAATGATTAAAGAAATCGCCGAGGCAATAGCCACCATCCCCAAGGAATTCGTGACCGCCATTTTGTCTGTGGCCGGTGCTTTTATCGTTGCCGATCTAACTTCCAGACGCAACAACAAACACGCACGGAGCATGCTGGAGTTAAAGCAGTCTTACGATGAAAAGCAAGCTGATGTGGACAGGCAACTCAAGATGAGGCTCGACATCTATATCCCCGCAGTAAAGGCGTCAAGCCAGATTCCCGTGGTGTTGGGAAAATACCTGGACCCGTCCGCCTCAGATCAAGATTGCGCCAGCACCCTGGCAGAAGTAGCCAAGGAGTTGGCAGCGGCAAACGCAATCGCAGGAGAAAATTCCACGGAGAGCTTAATGGCGTTGTCACAGAAACTAGGGGAGCTTGTCGGCAAGAATGGCGTCACCAGACTTGGTCTCAAGATGAAGCATGCAAAATGGTCATCTCTAAACGATCTAACGAATCAGCACATCGCGTCCGGCACGGCTTTGACCGAATTAATGAAGAACGCGAACATCAATGGGGAAGGCAAGGAATACTGGGAGCGAATAAATCAGCAGAGGCTTATTCATGAGACCCTATTAGCGGATTTCACGAAAAAACGTGATGCTGCATATGATGTGCTCAAAACCGCAATCGAAGAAGCGGTAACCTCTCTTGCAAAGGACATACCAAAGCTTCAGACGCTGCAGGACGAGGCACTGTCCAACCTGCGCCTTGACCTAGGCCTACCGGAAGACCGGGCCGCAAGAGCCGCGTTCAGGGAAAAATCTATTGCCACCGCCCAAAGCGCTATTGCCGAAATGGTCGCTACTATGAAGGCGCCGGCGGGGTAGCTCTTACAAATAGCCAGAGGGAAACCGCATATCCCTCATTGATCCTCTACCCCTTGCGATTGGCGAACGGAAGAGCGCCATGTAACTTCATGAATGCCTCCAGCAGAGCCCGCTCGGTATCGCGCGGCACTGGTGGGCCATCCGTGGGCATCGCGCGCAGCAACAGCGACTCGTACCTCGCCAATTGCCATAAGATCTCGCCGCCCCTGTGGGGACCGTTGATCGACGTCTTTCCGGCGCAGTGATTTAGGAGGTCTCTGAGGCGCTGGCGAAGCGAACGCGCTGAGCGGTCCCCCGCAAGTCCGATGTTGCCGCAATCACTCCCGCCGTCATTGCCTCATCGGCAGTCAAGAGAACTTCAACGATTGCCTCATGCAAAGTGAGCACAATCCAGTCCCTCCCATCCCCAGCAGCCGATTCGATGAGGAGCGGCGTGCGTAGCGCACCACTCCGTCACCACTACTTCCTTATCTGCGTATCGTGTAGCCGATCTCCGCGTGGATGCTGGCTTCGATGACAGCATCATAGGGTGCCGGCTCGCGGACGGCCACCCGTGGCGGCTTCTGACGGCAGTTGGCCACGATAGGGCAAGCAGAAAGGCCGTAGTCGCAGTGTGGGGGAGAGTGAGAGTGAAGCAGCTGTCGGCTGCCTGGAGCAGAGGCGCATATTGAGCACGGTGCGCACAAGCGCAAATCAGGCACACCGCCAAGTTTTTCAAAAAATTATGGGACGGCCTCAAGAACTGCCCATCCGAGACAGGTTTGCCCCCTCCCCCCCTCATTGATCCCGGAAGAGTCTGGGAACGAGCCACGCATCATTGATGCGCCGTGTGGCTTGAACAGCACGCGAGTGGAGGCCTGTTCGCTGTGCCCTAACCCCGGCATAACCCCGAGAAAAACAAAAGGGCCGACAGTTGCCTGCCAGCCCTTGTAAAACTTGGTGGGTCCTGCGGGATTCGAACCCGCGACCAATAGATTAAAAGTCTACTGCTCTACCGACTGAGCTAAAGACCCCAAAGACCGCGATTATAGGGAGATAACCGCGATTCTGTCAACGCCCCTTAGGCCAGACGCTCCATCCTCCACATCTGATAGCGGAACGCCAGCACCGCGCCGATCAGGATGCCCGCCACCGCGATGAACGAACCGATCGCCAGTGTCGAGACGCCCGACAGGCCCTGCCCGATCGTGCAGCCCAGCGCCGTCACGCCACCGATGCCCATCAGGATGCCGCCGATGATGTGGTTGCCGGTGTCCTCTGCGTTGGCGAAGCCTTCCCAGCGGAACGTACGCGTGGCCAGCGCCACCACGGCAGAACCGGCAATCACGCCCAGCACGCTCACGATGCCGACCGTCAGCACCTTCGACGTATCGCTGAAGAACATCAGCCATTCCAGCGTGTACGACACCGGCGCCACGAAGCTCAGCGCCTCCATGCGCCCGCTGTTGGTGGCGACGAATGCCTCCTGCAGCGTGTTCGGATCTTCCTGCACGTAGCCAATGTGGCCCGACACGTACCACATGCCCACGATGATGAGCCCAACGCCGATGCCGCCGAGCAGATTGTCCCCCGTGCGGAAGTCACGCCCCACCAGCGCCCAGAGCGACAGCGCCCCGCCCATCACCAGCGACAGCACGAGGCGCAACATGCGCGCATTCACCGAGAACGCATGGCCGAGCACGCTGGGCAAATCTTGCGACGTCGGCAGCGCAATGGCGACGCTGTCGACGGTTGCCACGCGCACCACGCCGAACACACCCTTGAGCGTCATGTACGCCGACAGCCCGAGGAACACGAACACCACGACCGACTTGAGATTGCCGCCGCCAATGCGCACCAGCGTCTTGCTGCCGCAACCCGAGCCCAGCACCATGCCAAAGCCAAATAGGAACCCGCCCACCAGCGACGACAGCCACAGCAGCTTGCCGGCCGTGTAGATCGTCTTGCTCGTATCGATCAGGCCGAGCCAGCTCAAGCCCCCCGTGCCGATCATGGCCACGCCGATGGCGAGCGCCCACATGCGCAGGCGGCTCCAGTCGCCGATGTTGACCACATCGGACACCGCACCCATCGTGCAGAAGTGGGTGCGCTGCAGGATCGCCCCAAAGAGGAACGTGAGCGCAAAGGTGCCCCACAGTACGGTGTGGGACAGCGCGTTGAGATCGATATCGGGCATGCTGTGTCAGACGTAGCGGGTCGGATCGGGAACACCGGCCGCCTCGAAGCCGGCCTTGCGGATGCGGCACGAATCGCACACGCCGCACGCGCGGCCATCGTCGTCGGCCTTGTAGCACGACACGGTCATGCTGTAGTCCACGCCCAGTCGCACGCCGGCCTGGATGATCTCCGCCTTGGTCATGTCGATGATTGGCGCGTTCACGCGGATGCGGTCGCCTTCCACGCCAGCCTTGGTGGCCAGGTTGGCGAGCGTCTCGTAGGCGGCGACGTATTCGGGGCGGCAGTCCGGATAGCCCGAGTAGTCCACCGCGTTGGCACCGAAGAACAGGTCGCGCGCGCCCACCGCCTCCGCCCAGCCAAGTGCCAGCGACAGCATGATCGTGTTGCGTGCCGGCACGTACGTGATGGGGATGCCCGATTGCGCGCCGTCGGTCGGCACGTCGAGCTTGTCGTCCGTCAACGCGGAGCCGCCGAACTTGCGCAGATCCAGATCGACGATTTCGTGGCGTACCGCGCCCAGCGCAGCCGCCACCTTCTTGGCCGCCTCCAGCTCAGACGAGTGGCGCTGGCCATAGCGCATCGACAGCGCGTAGGTCTCGAAGCCATCGGCATTGGCCATGGCGAGCACGGTGGCGGAGTCCAGCCCGCCGGACAGCAGGACGATGGCGCGTTTTTTCATGGGCGAAGCCTTGCAAAGCCAATCGGGAAGGCCCGCATTTTAGCGTGCCGCCGCCCTGCCCGCGCCCGCCGCGGCATATGTCCGCCATATGCGCCCCCATGTGCGCGCCATGTGCCGCCCCATGAAAAACGCCCGCCGGTGCAGCCACGGGCGGGCGTCGTCGGGTACACAGCGGCTTGCCGATCAGCGCATCGTCTTCAGACGGCTTTGTGCGGTCTTGGCCTGCTCGGAGCCGGGGTACTGAGCCACCACCGATTCCAGCGTCTTGCGCGCGGCCGCCTTCTGGCCCGACTCGCCCTGGTTGGTCGCCACCTGCAGCAGCGCGTCGGGTGCCTTCGGGTGCTGCGGATTGCTGCGCGCCATGTTCTCCAGCACGTAGCTCGAACCCTTGTAATCGCGCTGTGCGTAGAGCGCGTTGCCCAGCCAGAACTGCGCCAGAGGCAGATACGGGCTTTGCGGGTACTTCTTGGCGAACGCCGAGAACTGGTTGCCCGCGCCCTTGAAGTCGCCGCTCTGGAACGCCTTGAGCGCGGCGTCGTACTCGGGCTTCTCGTTGGGCTGGACCATGCCCTCGCGGCCTTCCACCGTGGCCTGTTGCGGCTCGAACTTCTTCAGGCGCGCATCGAGGTCGGTGTAGTAATCCTTCTGCTGCTTGGTCAGCGTGTCGACGGCGTTCTGCAACACCTCGTTCTGACCACGCAGGCGCGCCACCTCGGACTTGAGCGTCTCGATCTGGTTCTGCGCGTCGATGACATTGCGGCTGTTTTGGTCGATGCGCTGCGCCGCCGTCGACTGGAAGTTGTTGAACTTGTCGCGCATATCGATGATGGCGCGACGCGCCTCATCGTCGTCAAACACCCCCGCTGCTGCCGGGCCAGCCATGGTCAGGGCGCCACCCGCGACACATGCTGCCATCAGAATGGCTCGAGAGACGCGCTGTTTCATCATCGTATTCATGTGATTGCCAACGTAAGAACGCCGGCCGCAACCTCGCAGCCGGCGTGTGTCACTTCAAATCGTGCCGATCAGCAGACGCGATTAGTACACGATATCGGCGCGGCGGTTCTGCGCCCACGAGTCTTCGTCGTGGCCAGTTGCCTGCGGCTTTTCCTTGCCCAGGCTCACGGCTTCCATCTGGCTGTCAGGCACGCCCATCGACGACAGTGCGCGACGCACGGCCTCGGCACGCTTCTGGCCCAGTGCCAGGTTGTATTCGCTGGTGCCGCGTTCGTCGGTGTTGCCCTGGATCAGGATCTTGCGCTGGTTGTGCGACTGCAGGTAGCGCGAGTGCTGGCCCAGCAGGCCCTGGTATTCCGGCTTGACCGAGTAGCTGTCGAAGTCGAAGTAGATGCTGCGCTTGGCCAGCGGGCTGTTCGGGTTGGTCAGCTCGTCGGCACCCACGTCCACCGGGGTCACGGTGCGGGCGTCCGCGCCCGTACCAGCACCGCCCGTACCGTTCTTGGCGGTGTCGTCCAGCTTCACACCCGAGCTGCAAGCGCCCAGGGCCAGCAGCGCGGCAACCGCTGCGAGTTTGATCATGGTTTGGGACTTCGACATGTCCGATTTCTCCTAAAGGAACGACTTGTTATTGCATGAAAGGACCCCACGCCGGCTCACGCACTTCGCCGGCCTGGAGGGAAAGAACCTGACGCGTACGGCCATCGGTGGACACTGCAGCCAGCACCGACTTGCCGCCCACGCGCGTGGAATACAGGATGAACTTGCCGTTGGCGGCAAAGCTCGGCGATTCATCGTGCGACGTGTCCGTCAGCGCGTTCACATCGCCGTTGGTCAAATCCTGGGTGTACAGGCGGAAGGCACCGCCCACGCGCGAAATGTACGCCAGCAGCTTGCCGTCGGGGGACACGCGCGGGCTGGTGTTGTAGCTACCCTTGAACGTCACGCGCTGAGCACCGCCGCCTTCTTCGCCATCGGCCGACATGCGGTAGATCTGCGGCGCACCGCCACGGTCGCTGGTGAAGTAGATGGAGCGGCCATCCGGCGAGAACGACGGTTCCGTATCGATCGCGCTGCTGCGGGTCAGGCGGCGCAGGCCCGAACCATCGGCATTGACGACGTAGATTTGCGTATTGCCATCGCGCGAGAGCGACACCGCCACGTGGCGGCCATCCGGCGACCAGGCCGGCGCCGAGTTGTTGCCCTTCTGGTTCGAGATGACCGTACGGCGGCCCGCCACCAGATCGTGCACGTAGACCACCGGCTTCTTGCTCTCGAACGACACATACGCGACCTTGGTGCCATCCGGCGACCACGACGGCGAAATGATCGGCTCGTTGCTCGTCAGCGCGATCTGCGGGTTGGCGCCGTCGGAGTCGGAAATCTGCAGCTGGAAGCGGCGGCCGACCTTCGACACGTACGACAGGCGCGTCGCGAAGATGCCGCGCTCGCCGATCAGCTTTTGATAGATATAGTCGGCGATCTCGTGCGCAGCCAGACGCAGTTGCTCGGGCCGGCGCGTCAACGACAGGCCGCCCAGGCTTTCGCCCTTGGCGGTGTCATACAGGCGGAAGCGGATTTCGTAGCGGTCGCCGTTGCGGGTCACGGTACCGCCCACGAAGGCTGCGGCCCCCTTGGTCTTCCAGGCACCCAGGTCAGGGGCCGGACTTTCCGGCACCACGGCACCGGCGACGTCCACGTTCGAGAAGCGACCGCTGCGCGCCAAGTCGGCCCGGACGATCGCCGTGAGGTTTTGCGGGGCCTGCGCCTCGCCCTGGAAGTTAGCAATCGCGATCGGGTACTGGCTGGCGCCCACGCCCGAAATTTCGACGTTGAGCTGGGCATGCGCCACACCCACGCTGGCGGCGGTCAACAACAACGCCTGCGCGGCGCGTCGGAACATCGGGATCCACATCTTTCGCATCATGTTCGTGTCCGTATCGAATCTGAGAATCGTTGGCCAGCGCCGCCGAAGCAACGCCGGTGCGTTATTCCTTGGGCCGGAACGTCAGGGTGACGCTCGATGGCGCCTTCCCGTTGGTGTCACGCGGCAGCGGGTCCGAACGCTCCACTGCACGCAGCACGGCTTCGTCATAGGCACCGTTACCGCTCGACTTCGTCAGGCGCTTGGACAGGATGGAGCCATCGGGCGCCATCTGCACCGCCACCACCGCCGTCGGGTTGCCGCTGATCGCCGACGGGTCGAACAGGATGTTCGGCTTGACCTTTGCACGCACGCGCTCGGCATACCCTGCCGATGCCGTGCCGCCAGTACCCATCGCGTTGCCGACACCACCGCCGGAGCCCGCCACCGAACCCGTCGCACCCGCACCCGCCATGGCGCGCAACCGATCCAGCTGTGCCTGCCGTTGCGCGTTGGCGCGCGATTCATTGGCCTTGCGCTCAGCATCGGCCTTTGCCTTGGCCTCGGCTGCAGCCTTGGCCTTCAACTCCTTCTGCTTGGCCTCAGCGTCGGCCTTCGCCTTGGCTTCTGCCTGCGCCTGCAGCTGCGCGTTCCTGCGCGCCTGCGCCTCGGCCGCGGCGGCCTTCTCAGCCGCCTTTTCCTTGGCCTGCTGTTCGGCCAGGGCCTTGCGTTGAAGTTCCGCCTGACGGGCTTGCTGCTCCTCCTTCAGACGAGCCTGGCGTTGCGCCTCAGACCGCTCTTCGGCAGCACGGCGGGCGTGCTCGGCCTCACGCGCAGCGACGGCTGCCGCTGCGGCCGCGGCTTCCTGCTCACGCTTGCGCTTGCGCTGCTCCAGTGCGATGTCGGCTTCCTCTTCCGCCTTGGCCGGCGGCGCCTTGATCACGGGTTCAGGCTTGACCTCCGGTACCGGCGCGGCCTGCTGCACGGCCTGCTGAACCGCCGCTTCGTCCCACAATTCGGCCTCTTCGCCGCGCGGGGTGCTGCTCTGCCACTGCACACCAAAGTACAGAAAGATCAGCAGCAGGATATGTGTCAGGACCGCCAGCCCGAACGCGCGCAGCGTGCCGCGCTCGCGAACAGGCTCGTACCGGTGCAACGACGTCGTAGTCATGACGTTCAGGTTGCCCCGCCCTGGTTCGTTAACATTCGGTTCATCCACGTGCTCATGACGATTTCACCATCAGGCCGACGCGCTTGACGCCATCGCCCTTGAGCACGCTCATCACGGTCAGCACGCGGTCGTATTGGACCGACTTGTCGGCGGCAATCACGACGGGCTGGTCGGGGTTTTCGTCGGTACGCTGCTTCACAAACGCACGCAACTCGTTGTTGTTGGCGAGCTTCTGCTCGGTCGCCCCGGAACCCGTCTTGATGCGAGCAAGGATCGTGCCGTCGCCCTTGATGGTCACGACGATGGGCGGCTGGGTCTGCTGCGGCGTGGCGTTGGCCACCGACGGCAGGTTGACCACGCCCGGGTTCACCACGGGTGCGGCCACCATGAAGATGACCAGCAGCACCAGCATCACGTCGATGTACGGAACGACGTTGATGTCAGCCTTGGCCCGTCGGGCGCGGCGCGTTCGCTGGATGGTAGCCATGCGCTTGGCTCCTTAGCGCGTCTGGCGCTGGAGGATGTTCGAGAACTCTTCCATGAAGCTCTCGAACCGGTTGGCCAGTCGGTCCATCTCGGTGGCGTAGCGGTTGTAGGCGATCACCGCCGGAATGGCCGCAAACAGGCCGATAGCCGTGGCGACCAGCGCTTCGGCAATACCGGGCGCCACCGCCGACAGCGTGGCCTGCTGCACGTTCGACAGGCCGCGGAAGGCGTTCATGATCCCCCACACCGTGCCGAACAGGCCGATGTACGGGCTGACCGAGCCGACCGACGCCAGGAACGGCAGGTGCGATTCGAGCGAATCCATCTCGCGCTGATAGGCAGCACGCATGGCACGGCGGGAAGCGTCGAGAATGGCGCTCGGGTCCCCACCGCCGCGCTGCAGCTCGCGCGCTTTCAGGTATTCACGCATGCCGGCTTCAAAGATGCGCTCAAGCGCCCCGGTGGTGTGGCGATTGTTGGCAGCGCTCTGGTACAGCGCCTGCAGGTCGCCGCCGGCCCAGAAATCGCGTTCGAACGACTCGGTCTGGCTGCGCGCGGCGCGCAGGGCAAAGGCTTTGCGGAAGATGTACGTCCAGGAGAACAGCGACATCACCAGCAGCAGGCCCATGACGAATTGGACCAGGAGGCTGGCGTGCAGCACCAGCGAGACGATCGACAGATCTTGTGTGACCTCGACGGGATTCATGCGGCGGCTTTGATGGTTGCAAGTACGGGAGCGGGAATCGGGGTCGGCCGGAAAGTGACTCGGTCGACACATCCGACACGAATCGTGCCTGATGCGAGTAAAACGTCGCCACGCCAGCCTTCCTGGGCGAATTGGACCGACGCGGAGCCGACCCGTTCCATACGCGAACGGATCTGCAGCAGGTCATCCAGGCGTGCAGGTGCGCGGTAGTCCACAGCGGTGCTACGCACCACGAAAATGGCCCCGGTCGTGTCGGCCAGCGCCTGCTGGTCGACCCCAAGCGCGCGCAGCCACTCGGTGCGGGCGCGCTCAAAGAATTTCAAGTAGTTGGCGTAGAACACCACGCCGCCTGCGTCGGTATCTTCCCAATACACGCGCAGGTTCCAGTCAAAAGAAGACATTTGGCAATTTTACCAAGACGCAAGTGACGGCCAGCCATCCGCCGGCCGGTCGAGGGCTTGCACCGGATGACAAACCCTGTCTCAGGCCATGTTCCGCGTGACGCTGGTGGCCGAGAATGACTGGCAAACGGGCATCAGTTCGATCGCGTTGACATTGAAGTGCGCTGGGAGCGCCGCGATCCAGTAGACGGCCTCGGCGATGTCGTCGGCGGTGAGCGCTTCGGTGCCTTCGTAGACCTTGCCCACACGGGCGTCGTCGCCCTTGAAACGCACGTTCGAAAATTCAGTCCCCGACACCAAACCCGGCTCAACGTTCGATACCCGCACACGCGTGCCGGTCAGGTCCGCGCGTAGGTTCAGCGAGAACTGACGCACGAACGCCTTGGTGGCGCCATATACATTGCCGCCCGAGTACGGATACGTCCCGGCCACGGAGCCAATGTTGATGACGTGACCCCGGTTGCGCTCGATCATGGCCGGAAGTAGCGCACGCGTCATATGGACGAGGCCCGAGCAGTTGGTGCCGATCATGCGGTCCCAGTCGGCCAGATCGGCGCGCTGGGCGGGCTCCACACCCAATGCCAGGCCGGCGTTGTTGACCAGCACATCGACCTCTCGCCAGCCCTCGGGCAGCGAGCCAGGCAGTGCGGCAACGGCTTCGGCATCCAGCACGTCCAGCACGAACGGCAGCACGGCGTCGCCCAATTCTGCCTTGAGCGCGTCGAGACGGTCCTGACGGCGCCCGGCCGCGATCACGCGATGGCCTTCTCGCACAAAACGCCGCGCGATGGCCGCGCCGAAGCCAGCGGTTGCGCCGGTCACGAATACGATCATGGGAAATGCCTCCGGGCCCAAAAAAACGAAAGGAGGGAGTTTACCTGAAGCTTTGCACCCTATTGCACCGCAATGTGCGTGTCTGCGCGCCCCGGTTCTTGCGGCGGCCATGGGGCTGTCGTACACTCGCGGGCAACCATTCCACCTTGCGCGACTGGCGAATCCTGAGGCCGCAACCTGCGACCTCGACATGTGGGCAGCGACCACGAGGAAGCGCAAGGTTTCTGGCGTCATGCACAACGGCGCCTGCCGCTCGCCTGGGCAGCGAATGGGAAGCACAGGGTGACTTGGGCACCTGCTGCAATCGGCCAACGCCGGGCGCAGCGTCCAAGCCGCGCGCATGTTTCCCCAAACTCGCCCGCCCGATCTCCGCCATTTCCGTTTCGTTTCAGACCAGACACTCGCCATGTTCGAACGCAGCCGCTATACGATCGACCAGATCGACCCCGAAATCTTCGCCGCGATCCAGAAGGAAAATCAGCGCCAGGAAGACCACATCGAGCTGATTGCCTCCGAGAACTACACCTCGCCGGCCGTGATGGCCGCGCAAGGCTCGCAGCTGACCAACAAGTACGCCGAGGGCTACCCCGGCAAGCGCTACTACGGCGGTTGCGAATACGTGGACGTGGTGGAACAGCTCGCCATTGACCGCGTGAAGCAGCTGTTTGGCGCCGAAGCCGCCAACGTGCAGCCGAACTCGGGCTCGCAGGCCAACCAGGGCGTGTTCTTTGCCGTGCTCAAGCCGGGCGACACGATCATGGGCATGAGCCTGGCCGAAGGCGGCCACCTGACGCACGGCATGGCGCTCAACATGAGCGGCAAGTGGTTCAACGTGGTGAGCTACGGCCTGAACGCCAAGGAAGACATCGACTACGACGCGCTGGAAGCCCTGGCGCAAGAGAAGAAGCCGAAGCTGATCATTGCTGGCGCATCGGCATTTGCGCTGCGCATCGATTTCGAGCGCATCGGCAAGATCGCCAAGTCGATCGGCGCGTATTTCATGGTGGACATGGCCCACTACGCCGGCCTGATCGCCGCAGGTGTGTATCCGAACCCGGTGCCGCACGCTGACTTCGTCACCACGACCACGCACAAGAGCCTGCGCGGCCCGCGCGGCGGCGTGATCCTGATGAAGGCCGAGCACGAGAAGGCCATCAACTCGGCGATCTTCCCCGGCATCCAGGGCGGCCCGCTGATGCACGTGATCGCTGGCAAGGCAGTGGCGTTCAAGGAAGCGCTGTCGCCGGAATTCAAGGCGTACCAGGAGCAGGTGGTGAAGAACGCCGCCGCCATGGCCGAAACGCTGATGGCCCGTGGCCTGCGTATCGTCTCGGGCCGCACCGAGAGCCACGTGATGCTGGTCGACCTGCGCGCCAAGAACATCACCGGCAAGGAAGCCGAGAAGGTACTGGGCGACGCGCACATCACCGTCAACAAGAACGCGATTCCGAATGACCCGGAAAAGCCGTTCGTGACCTCGGGCGTGCGCCTGGGCTCGCCGGCGATGACCACGCGCGGTTTCAAGGAAGCCGAAGCCGTGAAGGTCGCGCACCTGATCGCCGACGTGCTGGACAACCCGCACGACGAAGCGAACATTGCTGCCGTGCGCGCCAAGGTGGCCGAGCTGACCAAGCAGTTCCCGGTCTACGGCTAAGCGCCTGACCATGGCCGGGGCACACACGCCATCGGCCACGTAGTACCCTGCCGCGATGGGCCAACCGGGCCATCGCGGCGTTGTTCTTTTAGCGCAATGCGTTTGAGGTTGTCAGGAGAGCGGCATGAAATGCCCGTTTTGCGGCCACGCGGCCACCCAGGTCATTGAAACCCGCATGTCGGAAGAAGGCGACACGGTGCGCCGCCGCCGCAAGTGCGAAGCCTGCGACCGCCGCTTCACGACCTACGAGCGCATCGAGCTGTTCTTCCCCGCTGTCGTCAAAAAGAACGGCAGCCGCGTCGACTACGACCGCAACAAGGTCAAGGACTCCATGCGCCTGGCGCTGCGCAAGCGCCCTGTGTCCGCCGAGGCCATCGACGAGGCCATCGCGCGCATCGAAGAAAAACTCCTCAGCCACGGCGAGAAGGAAATCGGCAGCGACCGCGTGGGCGAGCTGGTGATGCGCGAACTCAAGCGGCTGGACAAGATCGGGTACATCCGCTTTGCATCGGTGTATCGGAGCTTTGAGGATTTGGCCGAGTTCCGGGATGTGCTGGATGAGGTTGCGGCGACGAATGTGCGCAAGTAGGCGGCGCGTGCCAGAGTCACGCCACCGCTACCAGCATGCTGCCGCGGTCAGCGTACCGCCCGAGACCGTCTTATTGCCGGCTTGGTCGTAGCTGAACGTGCCGCAGGCGTCGGTCGCCTGCGCGCCCCGCGGAGCGGCCTGGATCGTATAGACGGTCTGCGTCGGCGCAACAGAAAAACTCAAGGCGTAATAGCCATTGTCCGACTGGTTGGCGTAGATGCCGCCCGTGCCCAACGTTGCACCAGCGTAGGTGTTGCTGAGCGTGCGGTACTGCTCCATTTTTTGTGCAGCGGCGAGCAGCGCAGCCTTGGCATCCGCGCGCCTGGATTTCTGGATGAAGCCGGTAAACGACGGATACGCGACGGCAGCCAGGATGCCAACCACAACCACTGCGATCATCAGTTCAACCAAGGTGAAGCCGTTCGATGTGGGGCCAGACAGGCGTTGGTTTGCGTTCATGGCAGATAGATCACTGAAATCGTTCGCGCCGCTGGGTCTGTCCGGTCAAGCAGGAAGCGGATCTCCTGCCCTTTGTGCAGCGCCGTCAGGCTGCCGGGCGCGCCACTGGCGCTGAAGATGCGTACCGCGCGACCGGCACGTAGAACGTTGCCGTGAATCGCGATCTCCCCCCGATCGAGGTTGAGCGCGGTAATCACGCCATGGTGCAGGCTCGGAGGTAAATTCGCCACCGGCAGTACGTGGTTCAGGCCAGCACCACTTGCCACGCCGCCGCTTCCCAGCGCCAGTGCGGCGTGCGAGGGATTGCACGCCAATGCCAGCAACACAGCCATGCACGATGTCTTCATCTCGTTGGCCCTCCTTTAATTCAGTTGCCGCCACGCGACGCGGCCACGGGAGCCCTTGCCCGCCGTCTCGCCCATCACCTGGATTGCGCCGGCAGAGGTGTTGACGTACTTGTTTTCGAACGGCGTGGCCCCTGGCGGCTGAATCGGCTGCAGAAAACCTGGCGCCGCCGGAATTGAGCCCACCTGCCGGCCGCTGGTGTTGGCGCTCGCCCCATTGAATTGGAGCAAGTCACTGTTGTTGATGACCCTGTCGCCATTGGTGTCGAACGTCGGGTTATCCAGGCGGTTGCCCGTGAACACGTCGAGCTCCATCACCCAGCCGGTGCCGCCCGCGCTGCACACGGCGTTGGAGGGAATGACGGTGTTGAAGATCACGCGCCCGGAGCGGATGGTCGCGTCTGTGACGGCACGCTCGCCCGAGGTCGGCAAGTTGATGTACCAGCCCAGCTTCGTGCTGTTGTAGGAGCCGAGAGAGATCGCGTTATCGCCAGTCTCCGGTGCGTCCAGCGTGGCCTTGCCCACGGCATGTGTCGAGATGCGATACGTGTTGCCATCGGTGCCCGTTGCCGTACCCAGCACCGATTGCTGCTGAAGACTCGACACCCCGCCCACTGCGGCGCCCTTGTCGATGATGCCGTAGAACGTCTGGCCCGCGGTCGTTGCGTTGTCGTTCGTTGCAAGGTACTGGCCCGTGCCAAACACGACCAGGTAATTGCCTTGCTGGTTCTTCGTCACGTCGGGGCGCATCGTGATCGGTTGGCCGCCCGTGCTGAACAGCGGTTGGGGGCTCGCAGAAGTCCCATAGGCCACCGACCAATTGCTGACCGTGGTGCTCGATAGATCGAACTTCCACATGTTGCCGGCCAGGTCACCCGCATACACCACATCGGCAATGCCATCGCCATTGGTATCCACGGCGATCGGCCCCGACAAGCCATTGGGTGACGAGGTGGTACCGGCCTTCGTATCGATCTTTGCGGTGATCGCGCCGGTTTCCGCATCGAGGACGAACAGCACGGCGTGGCCTGTCGTGCTCGCCGCGCCATCCCCTTGCGTGCTGTTGTAGCCGTTGGCCACGATGACGGACCAGCGCCCGTTGTTGGTCTTGACGATCAGCGGCTGGCCGAAGCTGTAGCCCATGTCAGCGTCGTTGGCGTCGGTGAATTCCCACCGGGCGATCTGGCTTGCAGTCGACTCGGAAAACTTGGACGGATCGGTCACGTCGAGCGCAAAAATGCCCTGCCCGCCTGCGGCCAAGGCGCCAGCAAGCATCGTGTGCCAGGCGCTCTTGTAGAACGCGTCGCCCACCGTGATGGCGCCGTCGACAAAGTACTGGTGGCTATAAGCGGGTGCCGTGAGCGTGCTCAGATTGCTGTAGACCGCCGCCGGGACGTAGCCCATGACCTCGTTGCCGGTGGTGGCGTTGATGGCGTGCAGCATGCCGTCGTTCGCGCCCACGTAGATCATGGGTGTGCGCTTGCTCCATGTGGAAGCGAATGCCGAATACGAAGCGCTCTCAAAGTTGTCGGGATAGTTGAATGCCGGTGCGCCGACGTAGTTTGGCGACGAATGCACGATATCGCCCAGCCTGCTGGTCGGGCGGTTACGGAAGGACGGCGTACACGATGGGCATGTATTCGCTTCGTTCGCCGTATTGCCGCGCAAGTAGCTCACGCGTTGCGCCCCGTACCCGTCGTTCGTGGTTTGGTTGGCGTTGTAGTTGAGCTTGGTCGACTGTGCCGCATCCAGCTCGGTCGACGTGGGCGATGCGGGCACCACCGGCCAACGGAACGGAATGCCCCGTGCCCCGAGCGCCGCGGAGGGCTTGTACGTAAGAATCTGCCGGCCGGTGTCCCAGTTTTGCGCATTGATTTGCTTGCCAGCATCCCAGAGTTGGCTTCCGAGTGAACCGTCTGCGTTGATGGCGTAGGCCAGCAACTGGCCCGACCAGTCTCCACTGCTGAATTTGGCCTGATACAGCGCAGTGCCCGTTCCCCACGATCCAGCGTTCAGCGAAACCGCCGAGGCCGCCGCCACCTTGCTGGTGATATCGGCGGCAATACTCTGAAAGCTCTGTTGCAACGTCGCAGAATCGGATGCCAGATACGCGTTGCCCGTTCCGCCCAGCTTGGCCATCTGGTTCAACACGGCCACCGAGGCTGGGTTGGCCACGGTACTGCCCATCCCGACCACATAAGTCTGGATATCGAACGGGGAACCGTAGCCCTTGATACTTGTGCTGCGCAGCGCTGTCACCTGACTGAACACGTCATTCGCGGCTTTGGAAAATGTCCATTGCCCTGTGTTGGCGTTGTAGGTGCTTTGCTGGTCGGACATCGCCCACATCGAGCCATCGGTCTTGCCGGTGGGGTTGCCGTCCGTCGCCAACAGCACGAAGTTCTTCTGGCACGTTTGCGACACCGGTGTCGAATAGCCGCTCTGCGAACCGCCAAAGTAGCTCTTCGCCGTTTGCAGGCTGCCGGAGAGCGGCGTATAGACGGCGCTGTTCTTGATCTCCAGTTGGCTATGTCCGCTCGCCGCCGATGCCGAGTTGGTCTCCGGCGCGAGGTAATCCATTAAGTTTTGGAAGTGCGATGCGGAATCGGCTTGCACTGCTTCGACGATCTGGCCATCGCCCGTCACGTCCGCGTTGTAGCCCCAGGCACGCGGCAGCCAGATCATGCGCGAGTACGGCGGATTGCTGGGTAGAAAGCCAGCATCCGTCGGAGTAAAGCTCGCGCTGGTGCAACGTGAAAAGTCGTCCGGATAGGTCCATGTGCCGACGTCATCGTGCGACGAGCACGCGTAGTAGCTTGTCGTGGGCTTGTTCCCCTTGGCGTTCTGGCCGATGCCCCATGGGTACGGCCACGACGATGTGTACAGCACATCGTTGATGGAGGAATCGTCACCACTGAGTTCGTAGGTGATGTATGGGTATGCCTTACTGGACTGTGGATTGGGAATGCAACGCAAACCGTTGTTGGACGCCGAGATGCCGTTCACGCAGTCCTTGGTAAAGACCATCGTCTTGTCGGTACCGAAGTAGTACGCGAACGTGTTCTTGAGCACGGGGCTCTGCACGTTGAACGTCGCCAGCCCCCAGTTGAACTGCGTTCGATAGCTCGACATCGTCGATGTGATGACCGATCGCGCAATATTGCCGCGCGTGGAAGGGTCACTGCCTGCGATCAACTGGCCCGCCATCGTCCCGTCCATCGACTGCGAGTTGTCGTAGACCACCAGAACGTTAGGCGTGGCCGAGTTCGACAGGAACAGCGGGTACTGCGCAATCGTCAGCAATGCCGCGTTGGTCGTCAAAGGCAGCAGCGCACTGAGCAGCAGCGCAAGTGCCTTGGCCCGTAGGGATCGATTGTTCATGGCGTCAACGCTTGACGTAGATGGATTCGAGAACGACATGCGTCTCCGGACGCGCGCCTGTCGCATAGACGGTGATCCGGTAGGCCGTCCCACCCGTCGGGGGCTTCACACCGATGCCGACACTCTCGCCGGCCGGCACCGACACCCCGGACAGCTTCTCGATGACGTACAAGGGCTGCGAGGCCACGTCCGGCAATGCCGACGCTCCTGTAAAGGCGCCATACGCCCGGGTATTGCCGCTGTTGGTCCAGTCGATCAGCGTGGAGATCGATGCCGATTTCGGCGTGGACCAGGACGACGGCGGCGTGCATAACCCGCTTGCACAGGCTTGCACAAAGCTCGTAGCGGCGGTGATGTTCTGGGCAATGTCCTGTTCGGCATCGCGCAAGGCAGTCTCCGCCGCCTGAAACGCCAACTTGCTGTCCTTGCTGTTGCCCAGCATCATTTCCTGCATGACGGAGCCGTTGACGAGCGCCAAGCCCAGAATCGTCATCACCAACAAAAGCACCAACGCAACGGGCAGTGCGACACCCTTTTGCGCGCGACGCGGCATGAGTCGATCCATCGTCATCACATCACCCGGTTGCGCAGCGTGATCAAGCTCGAGAAAGCGGAGCGTATGCGCCTGTCCGCTGCCGTCGCCGAGGCGCCGTTAAAGGTGTAGACCTGTGCGACGGGCGACACGTTGTCCTGCACGGTCGCCATCAGAAGTTGCATCCGCACGCTGACGACGTTGTTCCAATTGCTGACGTTGTCTGCGGTGACGTACCGGTTGGCAGCCTGATCGCCGTCTGTGTCTTCGCCGAACAGCAGGGCAAGGTTCTCCACGCCTTCCACCAACTCCTGTGCCTGCCCGGCGCCCGTGTAATCCGGCACGCTGTACGACCACAGCGATTTCACTTTGCTGTTGAGCACGCTCTTGGCGATGTAATACGTCTTGGTCACGACGCGATAGGCTGAAGCATCGGTATTGAAAACATGCGCGAGGTCGGCACTGGCATTGCCTGGTGACGGCGTGGTCGTCGCTGCATGCGCGAGCGCGCCCGTCGTTGGTGTGCTCGTCATTTGGCTGACCTGGAAGACGGCCTGTGCCTCGCAGTCGGTCACCAGCACGTAGTCGCCCTGCGCAAAGGGGGCGCTGGCGTCGACGGTCACGGCCCCCGTTGTACCGGTCATCGGCGCCGTCAGGGCAGCGCCGTTGCCGTAGACGCGCTTGATGGCAAAGACGTCCGTTCCCGCGATCGGCGGATTCGCCAGGGTGCTGACACTCGCGTCCAGCGCCGGCGACCATGTCGAACCGCTGGCGTGATAACCAAACAGTGTCTGGTCGAAGCGGTTGTTGAACGCACTGGCAGTATTGAGCGTATTGACGGGTGCATTGGCTGCACCATTACAGCCGCGGAACCCCGCCATGCGGACATCCTGCTCGATCATCTCCACGGCGAAACGCGCGCTTTCCTCCAGGCGCCCGACCGTGTCGACCACGCGCGAAGTCTGACGCCCCGAAAGATAAATCGACACGGAAACGCCAACGAGCAGCAACCCCACGGCCAGACCGACCATGAGTTCAACAAGAGAGAAGCCGGTTTGTCGACGATGCATCATGGTTTGAAAGTCGAAGACAACAACTGTTGCTGGCCGTTCTCCGTCCACCAGATCATGACGGCGTAGGTGCTGCCGACGCCGTCGCAGCCGGGCGCATCGGGCGTGGCGGGCTTAGCTGGTTTGGCCGGTTGGGCTGGTATCGCGGGCGTGGCAGGCACACCGGGGCCGCCGGGGTCGGCTGGCGTGGCAGGAATCGCCGGCGTTCCGGGTGTGCCGATTACGCTGGTCAAACACACCACGCCCGTACCCTTCGGAAGCAATGTGCTCAGTTCATTCGACCACTCGTAGTAATCGTTCTGCGCGGTCTGCGCGGCCGAGCAACCGGTCGACACGCAGCCAGGGTTCGCGGCGGAGCCCGTCAGGTTGTCGTACGCGCCGGCCGCATACCCGGCAAGGTTGGCGCGCATTCGGTCGGTCATTTCATAGGCCAACGATACGGCCTTGCTGCGTTGGCTGGAGGTCGTGGAACTCGACATGCCCACCAGTTGCAGACGGGCAAACCCGATCAGGCCGATGGAGATCACCAGAAGCGCCACGAGCGCTTCAAGCAGCGCGTAGCCCTGCGATTTGGATGTCGACATGCGCGCGCTCATGGGCAGGCTGCGCTGGCGGAATCCGCCAGCCCATTCGGCCGAACCGTGATCTGGTATCCCGGTGCGCCGCTGGTTGAGGAACACGCCTTCAGTTGTCGCGCGGGGCTCGGGGCGGGCAGCAGAAAGCCATGCGCATCGAACTCGATCACGCCGTTGTTTGGCACGCTCAACGTCAACCCCGCCACCAAGGGTTCATGGGCGCGCAAAACCGGCTCTCCCGCATCGATGGCACCGTTCGCGTTCGAATCAACCCAGACGGACCAGCCCGTGCCCCACTCATTCCCGCTTGCCACCGACGCTCCCGGCGCTTTCACACCCACCGGAACGCCGCGCTTTGCTGCTTCACTCCGCGCCAGGGCCAGGGAAGACATGACCTCGCTTTGCACAGCAAAAAGGCGGTTGCTGCGCAGCGTAGGGCCGAACGAGGGCACCGCCATCATCAGAATCACCGCCAGGATGGACAGCGTCACCAGCAACTCGATCAAGGTGAAGCCTTGAACCGGCGCTCGCGCACGGCGTATCCCGAACGCAACGCCGCTCGCAGCGCGCACGGCGCGAGCACCAGGCCGCCCACCCAAAGCATCATGTCCGCTTGCGGAATGTGGCTGGTGAAACGAAGAGGAGAAATCGCGATCTGCCGCGCGCATCTCAGTCAGCGTGCCGCTGCAAGATTGCGCGCCTACACCGCCCCCTGGGCGGCATCCCGTTAAACATACTCACCCCCGACGTTTTGTTATGCGGCAGCCCCTGCGCAATCGATTGCGCAAGCTGCTCCTTGCATTTCCGTGTTTTTTCTTTTGAGCCGCATTGAACGTCACGAACGCGGCGATCGCGCTGCCTCCCCGCAAGAAAAAGGGCGAAGCAGAACCCCCAAATAGTGGGGAATTCGTAACAAAGTGTCAACAATCGACCCGAACAGTGCAAGGTCAGTTAGGGGCCCGCCCTCCCAAAACCGGCCGGGCAACCATGCACCAACCGCAATGGCACAGCACAAGCACGGGTGCCTGAGCGTTTTAGAGGGTATTCACTAGATGTGACATTTAAGCGACCGCTTTGCCACTAATTTGGGCCCGATCTGCCCTCTTCCATCACCGCTTCATGTCCACTCGTTGCTGCCCTCGCCGCCAACGCGGCGCGATCCTGATCGAATCGCTTGTGGCCCTGGCTATCCTCTCGCTGGGTGCGGCGGCGATGTTCACCGCGTTCGACCACCTTGAAGCGGCCAGCCACGCCACACGCACGCTGAGCACGAGCGCCCGCACCCAACTCTCCGCATCGGGCACGCGCTAAGATGCCGCGCCCACTCGCCCGGCGCGCGTGCGGCGTGTCGCTTGTCGAACTGCTGGTTGGCATGGTGATCGCGCTGATGGTGCTGGGTATCGCCTTGCAGCTCACACTGATCGCCAGGGCGCGCTATCTGCGCCTGGCCGATGAGGCCCTGATCCAAGATCGCGGCATGCAAGCGCTCGATCTCATCCGGACCGCCGTGAACCAGGCAGGATGGGTGACCGATACGCCCACGGCCTCTCCCACACGCCGCTGGCCCAGTGACAGCGCACCGCCGTCGCTGGTCGGCTGGGATAACTGTGGCAACCAGGCACTCCCGGCTGCCTCGGGACCGTGCCCAAGCGGCTTGCGCGGGAGCGACGCGCTATTGGTCCGTTTCGCCGGCCGAGGCAAGAGCGTCAGTGACGCTGACGGCGACGGTGCCACACGTGACTGTGCCGGCTATCCGGTGCCGGAGCGCGATGCAAGCGAAACCGACCCTCGCCTCGGTTACATCCTGCTGTACGTGGCCCGTAGCAGCGACGCTGCACAGGTGCCGCAACTGATGTGCCGCTCTCTCAAGCGGGACTTCAAAACGCCGCCAGCCGACCCAGGGCGAGGCTCCGCCATGGTCCGAGGCGTCGAAACCCTGCAACTGCTCTACACGCTTGCCCCGACTGCCACCGCGCTCGGGGAAACGGTCTCTGCACGCGACATGACAAAGGACGACTGGTATCGCGTGCAGCAGATCGAGGTCTCGCTGGTCGTGCGGGGCGAGCGGTTCTCGGCCAGAACACCACCATCGGAGACGATCGAACTGTTCCCGGAAATCAAAGCCATACGAGGCGCGCCAATCAAGCAGGACCTGGAGTTCCGCCCGACCGACCCACACCGCAACCGCGCCCGCTTCACCGCCACGCTGGCCGTGCGCAACCCACTGCACTGCGAGGCCGACGTATGTTGAACCGCCACGCGCGCGGGCGCGGCTTTTCCATCATCGCAGTGGTTGGCGCGCTGATCATCATCAGCCTACTGATGGTCGCTGCATTGCAAGCGGTGCAGGACCAGCGACGCCGTGCAACGCTCTCAGCCAATCACGCGCTCGCGCTGCGCGAAGCCGAGGCCGCGCTCGCCGCTGCCGAGTGCGAATTGGCATTCGCCACCGGCTCACGCGATCCCACCGGCTGCCCTGCTGCACCAGACCCGGCCCGTGCTGCGGCGCTCAACCCTGTCACGCTGGCTGGATTTGTTGAGGGGGCTTGCGGTAAAGAAAAACCAACACAGGGACTCTGCTGGCCACGCGCCGGCCAAACGGCCCAAGGGATGTCCGACCTTCTGCACTCCACGCGCTACGCGACGGTGCTTCTCACCAGCACGACCTCCGCACGCTACGTCATTGAACCCATCCCCGATGTGCCGCCTAGCCAATGGATGCACGCCGGCGCAGCCCCGGCGCCTCATCTCTTCCGCATCACGTCGGCGGGCTTTAGTGCAGATGACGGCGTCAACGTGATGCTGCAGGCCGTCTACCGCCCACGAGTCGGCCAACCATGAACAAGCGTCGCGTTGGAGCGTGGCTTGTGGCCGCGCTCGCCAGTTCCACCCCGGCTGCCACGAGCGACAACCCGGCGGACCTGCTACCGACGCACATCATCGCGGTACGCGGAGGAGATGCGTGGAGCGGCCGCCTGCGCGCGCTGCAATTCCAGCCGACGCTTGGCACGCTCGACGCGCCGGCTCCGCCCGATCTTTGGGAAGCAGGCGCGCTGCTCGGCGATATGCCCCCCGATACACGGCAGCTTTGGACATTCCGTCATGGCGAAGCAACAGCACACAAACCGGTGGCGCTGCGTTGGGATGCGCTATCCCCCGCGCAGCAGGCGGAAATCGATGGTGGCGACGGCCTCGGCACGGCGCGCGTCGATTATTTGCTCGGCGTGCGCGACGCCGAGCATGACGGAGCGGGCCTGCGCCCGCGTTCATCCATCCTGGGCAACATGCGCGGTGCACACGTGCAGTTGCTCGGCCCTCCGGGTTTCGTGTTCGATGCGCGGCATGCGAGCTTCCGCCAGGACCATGCACGGCGTCCATGGATGGTCTACATAGGCGCCAATGATGGCCTACTGCACGCCTTTGATGCGCGCACCGGCGAGGAGCGTTTCGCGGTCATGTCGGACGCCGTCTTGCCGACGGCCGCACGCAACGCATCACCGGGCAGACCGGTGCCGGGTCCGGTCTGCAGCCGGCCCTTTGCTTCGGATGCCTGGACTGGCAGCCAATGGCGGTCTGTGCTCGCCTGTGGCAACGGTGCGATGGGCACGGGCCTGTTCCTGGTAGACGTGACCGACCCGACATCGAGTGGGCCGCGCTCCCTGTTCGCCTACGATGCCACAGACGACCCTACCGTCGGCCACATCGAAGGCCCCATCCCCATCGTGCCGCTGACCGGCAGCGACGCGCAGCCGCGCTGGTTCGCCATCAGCGGCAACGGCCATGGTGATCCCGCCGGGGAAAGCCGCCTACTGCTGCTGGCGCTCGATCAGCCGGTCGTATCGGCATGGCAACCGAACAGCACCGCCTACGCGGTCAGCGTACCCTCCACTGCCGGGCGCGGCGGCCTGGGCGCGCCTGTCGTGGCGCTGGGGCCAAATGGGCGAGGCAACACCGCGTACGCCCCCGATGCCAACGGCAACGTCTGGCGTTTCGACCTCAGCGGCGCACCCCCGTGGGACAAGGCGCTCGGCAAAAACTCGCCTGAGCAGAGCACGCCGTTCTTCACCGCCATGTCGCATGGCAAGCGCCTTCAGCGCGTCCTCGGCCCGATGCTGCTGGCTGCCACGACGGGTGGGCCGCTGCTCGTTTTCACGGCGGTCGACGCGAGCGGCCATGCCACGCTGTACGGGGTAGTCGATGGAAGCAAGCGCGGTCTGTCACGCGAGGACTTGGTCGCGCGCAGCGTCACCGATACGGTCGGCGACGTCGCCGACAGCGCACGCGCCACGAACGGCTGGCACATCGATCTGCCGACCGGCGAGATGCCCGAAGACCTTGCCACCGCCGACCTGCGCAGCCTGATGCTGACCACGCGCGACACAACGGGCCATCAACGCGCGTACCTGCTGGACCCGGTCAGCGGCTTGGCCACCAGTCAAACCGGCGGTACCGGCCATGTGGTCGCGGGTACGCCGCTGATCACCACGCTGGATACGCCCCCAACACAAACGCCCAATGGCATCTCCATACAAGCCACCCACACCACGCTATGGCAACTCGACGGAGATGACGTGCGCCAGTTGGAAACCCGCACCTACACCCGCCAACTCGGCCGCCTGAGCTGGCGGGAAATGACCGAAATGGGCGCGCACTGATGCGGCGTACACAAGGGTTTACGCTGCTTGAGTTGATGGTGGTGCTCGCCGTAGCGGGCGCGCTCGCTTTTGCCACCATGTCGAGTTGGCCGGCGTATTTGCAGCGCACGCGCCGCGCCGCGGCAGGCGCTGCGTTGGTTTCCGCACTGGCGCAACTTGAACTGCGGCACGCGCGCACAGGGTCGTATGGAGAGGATGACCCGATGCCGAGCGTCGATGGTTACATCATCTCCATGCAACCCTGCATGACGCTTGACACAACTCCGCCCCGCTCCCAGTGCATCGAAGTGTATGCACTTCCCAATCCACCTGACGTTGCATGCAGTAGGCTCATTCTGCGCAGCAACGGCACACGCGAACCCGCCGACCCGGCATGCTGGCCATGAAACGGCTCGCACACCGCGCCTGCAAGGCAGGCGTCACGCTGATGGAGTTGGCCATTGTGATCGCCATCGTCGGCATCCTCGCCATGGCGGCGCTCCCGTCCATTATCGACCGCTGGCAGCGCGAAACCGTCATCCTGCTGGCTGACCGCTTTGCCAGCACCGTTTCCTTGGCACGCGCAATGGCTCAATACCAACATATTCAGACCAACATCGTGCAGTTGGATAATAGGGTGGGTTGGGACGGCGGCTGGGCGCTGACCACACAACAACCCGTAAGCAACCCGGATCGCACCGCTAAGCCGGTACCGGTGCCACCGCTGCTCTCCGTCTCAGCCGTCTCTGTGCCCAAGGTGCCAGCTGTACAAATCAGCTTCAGGATCCGCGACCAGACGCTTTCCTACGCACCTGTGGGATACTCACGTGATAGCAACGGGGGACCACGGTACGGCACGCTGACGATCTCCAGCGGACGGCACACGCGGCAAGTACGCATCAGCAATGTTGGCCGAGTCCGCATCTGCGACCCCGTTGCAGACAGCAAGAGTTGCCCGCTCACTGGCGACGACAGCGACTCGGACCCCTAACCCACTCCCGCTTCACACCCATGTTCTCCGACTTCGACCACGCCATGATGCAGCGCGCCCTGGCGCTGGCCGAGAAGGGCCTGTTCACCACCACACCGAACCCGCGCGTGGGCTGCGTGATCGTGCGTGACGACACGGTCATCGGCGAGGGCTACACGCAGCCGGCCGGCCAGGACCACGCCGAAATCCAGGCCATCAAGGACGCCCAGTCGCGCGGCCAGGACGTGCGCGGCGCCACCGCCTATGTGACGCTGGAGCCCTGCAGCCACTTCGGCCGCACCCCGCCTTGTGCGGATCGCCTGGTTGAAGCCGGCATTGCCCGTGTGGTGGCGGCCATGGAAGACCCCAACCCCGCCGTCTCCGGCCGCGGCCTGCAGAAGCTGCGCGATGCCGGCGTCGATGTGCGCTGCGGCCTGCTGGAACGCGAAGCGCGCGAACTGAACATCGGCTTTGTTTCGCGCATGACGCGCGGCACGCCGTGGGTGCGCGTGAAGGTGGGCGCGTCGCTCGACGGCCGCACGGCGCTGGACAACGGCGTCAGCCAGTGGATCACCGAAGCCGAAGCCCGCGCCGATGGCCACCGCTGGCGCGCGCGCGCGTGTGCCATCCTCACCGGCATCGGCACGGTGCGCGAAGACAACCCGCGTCTGACCGTACGCGCCGTCACCACGCCGCGCCAGCCGCGCCGCGTGCTGATCGATTCGGCGCTAGACGTACCGCTTGACGCGCACATCCTCACCACCGACGGCCACCACGAACCGACGCTGATCTTCGCCGCGCAGCCCGAAGCCGGCCGCATGCGCGCCCTGGCCGAACGCGGCGCGGAGGTCATCCTCCTGCCGAATGCCGCCGGCAAGGTCGACCTAGCCGCGGTGCTGCGTGAGCTCGGCCGCCGCGAGATCAACGAACTGCACGTCGAGGCGGGCTTCAAGCTCAACGGCTCGCTGCTGCGCGAGGGGCTGGTCGACGAGATCCTCGTCTATCTGGCGCCCAAGGTGCTCGGCTCGGGCCAGGGCATGTTCAATATGGGGCCGCTCCAAACGCTGGAAGGCGCGGCCGAATTCTTCTTTCACGATATCTCGCGCATCGGGGGCGACCTTCGCATCCTGGCGCGCCGCAACCCGACAGACTGATCACTATGTTTACCGGAATCGTCGCCGCAGTTGGCCGCATTGAAACCGTCTCGCCGCTCGGCACCCACGCTGATGCGGGCGTGCGCCTGTCCATCGACGCAGGGGGCCTGCCGATGGCCGACGTGGCCCTGGGCGACTCGATCGCCATTCAGGGCGCCTGCATGACGGTCGTTGCCAAGACCGACACCGGCTTTGACGTCGATGTCTCGCGCGAATCGCTGTCCAAGACTGTCGGCCTGGAGCGCCCCGGCGAAGTGAACCTGGAGAAGGCCCTGCGCCTGGCCGACCACATCGGCGGCCACCTCGTGTCGGGCCACGTGGACGGCCTCGGTACGGTCACGCACTTCGCGCCCGTGAACGAGTCACATGAATTGCGTGTGCGCGCACCCGCCGAGTTGGGCAAGTACCTGGCCTACAAGGGCTCGGTGGTGGTCAACGGCGTGTCGCTCACGGTCAACAGCGTGCGCGACGATGCCGACGGTTGCGAGTTCTCGATCAACCTCATCCCGCACACGGTGGCAGTCACCACGCTCAAGCATCTGAAGGCGGGCAGCCCGGTCAACCTGGAAATCGACCTGATCGCCCGCTATGTCGAGCGCATGTTGAGCCAGACCACGCTCGCCCGGCCCGCCGCCGCTTGAACCTCGGGTTGGGGCATCGCCCCGGCCGCCTTGGCGTACAATAACGGGCTTCCCATTTACGCAGTCGCACGGCCCCCAGAAGTTGCCAAATGTGGGCGCTGGCCGGCGACACGCACCCCTGCTACGCCATGTCGATCGCCTCAGTCGAAGAAATCATTGCCGAAATCCGCGCCGGCCGGATGGTCATCCTGGTCGACGAAGAAGACCGTGAAAACGAAGGCGACCTGATCCTGGCAGCCGATTACGTCACACCGGAAGCCATCAACTTCATGGCTCGCTTCGGCCGTGGCCTGATCTGCCTGACGCTCACCGCGGATCGCTGCCGCCAGCTCGACCTGCAACTGATGGTCAGCCGCAACGGCACGCCGCACGGCACCAATTTCACCGTCTCGATCGAAGCCGCCGAGGGCGTCACCACCGGCATTTCCGCCGCCGACCGCTCCCGCACGGTGCAGGCCGCCGTGGCACGCGACGCCAAGCCGGAAGACCTCGTCCAGCCGGGCCACATCTTCCCGCTGATGGCCCAGCCGGGCGGCGTGCTGATGCGTGCCGGCCATACCGAAGCCGGCTGCGACCTCGCTGCGCTGGCTGGTCTGTCGCCCGCCTCGGTCATCTGCGAAATCATGAAGGACGACGGCACCATGGCCCGCCTGCCGGACCTGGTGGAGTTCGCCAAGGAACACGGCCTGAAGATCGGCACGATTGCCGACCTGATCCAATACCGCAGCCGCACCGAGAGCATCGTCGAGCGCGTTGGCGAGCGGACGATGGAAACCCAGTTCGGCACGTTCCATGCCGTCGCCTTCCGCGATCGCGCTGCCGGCCGCGCCCATCTGGCGCTGGTCAAGGGCACCCCGACGCCGGGCACCGAGACGCTGGTGCGCGTGCATGAGCCGCTGTCGGTGCTGGATCTGCTCGAATGCCAGCGCACCACGCACTCGTGGAGCGTGCCGGCCGCCCTGCGCGCCGTGCAGGCCGCCCCGACCGGCGTGGTGGTGCTGCTCAACTGCGGCGATTCGCCGGACCGGCTGTTCACGCAGTTCAGCGCCCTGGATACCCCGCACGAGCGCCCGCGCAGCAAACCCGATCCGCGCATCTACGGCATCGGCGCGCAGATCCTCAAGGAAGTGGGTGTCGGCAAGATGCGTGTGCTGGCTTCGCCGCTCAAGCTCCCGAGCATGACGGGCTACGATCTGGAGGTCACGGCCTACCAATCGATGGCGGATGCACCGGACGTCACTTCTCCTGCATCGACCGCCACGCACTGAATTTCCCGCGGCAGCCCAGACTGCCGCGTCGGCTTTATTTTTCTGACGTTGCCCTAGCGGCAATCCCAACCGGAATACACCATGGACCACGGCTTCTACCCGACCAATCTCAACGGCGAAGGCCTGCGCATCGGCATCGTCCAGGCGCGCTTCAACGAGCCCGTGTGCGAAGCGCTGCGCGAAGCCTGTGTCGACGAACTCGAACAACTCGGCGTGGCCGGCGAAGACGTGCTGCTGGTAACCGTGCCGGGCGCACTGGAAGCCCCGCTGGCGCTGCAGAAGATGGCCGAATCGGGTCAGTTCGACGCGCTGATTGCCCTGGGTGCCGTCATCCGCGGTGAGACGTATCACTTCGAGCTGGTGTCGAACGAAGCCGGCGCCGGCATCACCCGCGTGGGCCTGGACTTCAACATCGCCATCGCCAACGGCATCCTGACCGTGGACACGGACGCGCAAGCCCACGCCCGCACCCGCGAGAAGGGCCGCGACTGCGCCCGCGCCGCTGTCGAAATGGCCAACCTGACCAACGCACTCCACGGCCTGCAGGATCACGGCCAGGACGACGAAAACGAGTAAATGCGCGAATAAGCGCCGCGAATAAGCGCCCACCGGCGCAAAGGCTTTTCCCATGACGCAAGACAATTCCCCAGCCAAGACCAAGGCTCCCGCCAAGAGCGCCCGCCGCCGCGCGCGTGAACTGGCGCTGCAGGGCCTGTACCAGTGGCTGCTCAACCGCAACGATCCGGGCGTGGTCGAGGCGCACCTGCAAGATGCGCAAGGCTTCAACAAGGCCGACCGCGCGCATTTCGATGCCCTGCTGCACGGTGCAATCCGCGAAGAAACCACGCTCACCGAGGCCTTCACGCCGTATCTGGACCGTCCGGTTGCCGAGCTTTCGCCGGTCGAGCGCGCAGCCCTGCTGGTTGGCGCGTATGAGCTCGTGCACTGCCTGGATATCCCGTACAAGGTCGTGATCAACGAAGCGGTTGAACTGACCAAGACGTTTGGCGGCGTGGAAGGCTTCAAGTACGTCAACGGCGTGCTGGACAAGCTGGCCGCACAGGTGCGTGCCGTCGAGGTTGCTGCCCGCCGGTAACTTCGACGTTTGTTGTTCGCTTGACCTTTTTGCTTCGCCCCCAGATGGACGCCCACCGCCTGCAGACAGCCGCCCGGCTGGCCAATATCCGCGCCTTTCACGTGATGGAGCTGGCCAAGCAGGCCCGCGAGCTGGAGCTGGCGGGGCGCAGCATCATCCACATGGGCATCGGCGAGCCCGACTTCACCGCGGCCGAGCCTGTCGTGCAGGCTGCCGCCGACGCCATGCGGCGCGGCGTCACGCAATACACTGGAGCGCTGGGCATCCGCCCGCTGCGCCAGGCGATCGCCCACTACTACCAGACCAGCTACGGCCTCGACATTGCGCCCGAGCGCATCATTGTCACGGCCGGCGCGTCAGCAGCGTTACTGCTGGCTTGCGCGGTCCTGGTGGAGATCGGCGGCGAGGTGCTGATGCCCGATCCGAGCTATCCGTGCAACCGGCACTTCGTGGCCGCCTTCAATGGCGTGGCGAAGCTCGTGCCTTCGGGGCCGGAAGAGCGCTTCCAGCTGACTGCCGAGCAGGTCACCGCCCATTGGGGCGAGCGCACGCAGGGCGTGCTGCTGGCCTCACCGTCCAACCCGACCGGCACGTCGATCCTGCCGGACGAGCTGCAGCGCATCGTGCAGACGGTGCGCGCACGTGGCGGATTCTCGATCGTCGATGAGATCTACCAGGGGCTGTCGTACGACCAGGCGCCGGTCTCCGCGCTGTCGTTCGGCGACGATGTCGTCACGATCAATAGCTTTTCGAAGTATTTCAACATGACGGGCTGGCGGCTCGGCTGGCTGGTGGCCCCCACAGAGCTGGTACCCGAGTTCGAGAAGGTCGCGCAAAACCTGTTCATTTGCGCGTCAGCCGTGGCGCAGTATGCGGCGCTCGCGTGCTTCGAGCCGCAAGCGCTGGCCATCTACGAAAGCCGCAAGGCCGAATTCCGCCGCCGCCGCGATTTCATCGTGCCGGCACTGGAATCGCTCGGCTTCAAGGTGCCGGTCAAGCCGGATGGCGCGTTCTATGTCTTCGCCGATTGCCGCGGCGTACACCACCCGCATGCCGCCGATGCCGACGCCCTCACCCAGTCGATGCTGCATGATGCCGGCGTCGTGCTGGTACCCGGGCTGGATTTCGGCCCGCATACCGCGCAGCACTACATCCGCCTGTCCTATGCCACGTCGATGGACCATCTGGAAGAAGCGGTCGCCAGGCTCGGCAAGCTGTTCGCCCGGTAGCTCGCCCATCGCCCAAACAAAAAGGCCGTCCCGAGGGACGGCCTTTCTTATCTATAGACAGCGCAGCGAAGCGAGCCGATCAGGCCTGACCTTGCGACGTGTCGTCCAGGCGTGCCTCTTCCTGCCGGCCGCTGACCGGTTGCTTGTCCGCCGGCTTGGCAGCTTGCGTCTTCGCCTCGGCCTGGGTGACGGGCGTCGTCGTCGCCACCGGCTTCACCGGTTCGCGCTCCGAAGCGGCCGTGACCGGCGAACGATGCCCAGTCGCCACCATGCGCAGGCGCGAGCGTTCCTGGAGCACCTTGCCACCATAACCGCCGTCGCCCTGCGTGACCGCACCGACGTAGAGCTTCAGGCCGGCCTCGATCGAGCCGCCACGGGCGATGCAATCCTTCAGCACCAGCGCACCGACCTTGATGTTGGCGTACGGATTGAGCGCAGCGCCAACGCCGCCCATCACTTCGTACTTGTCCTGGTGGACCTTGGTCATGACCTGCATCAGGCCCTGCGCACCCATGCCGCTTTCCGCGAACGGGTTGAAGCTGGATTCGATGGCCATCACGCCCAGGATCAGCAGCGGGTCCAGGCCGACTTCCTTGCCGGTCTGGTAGGCCGCCTTCACCAGTTGGCCGGTGGCGGTTGCTGCCACCCGGTACTTGCGGGCGATGTATTCGGCCACGGCAGCCTGCTCGCGCGGGGTACCGGCGGTTGCCGACTCACGCGCATCGCGGACGACCTGCGTGTTCGGAATCTGCGCAGCCAGCTCGGCCACGGACGGCACCTTCGAGAGCGTGTCCCAGCCGGCAGCCGCCACCGTGCCGCCTTGAGCGGCAGCGGGCGCCACAGCCTGAACGGCACCCGTGCCGGCCGACGGTGCAGTCGGCGCAAACGCGACCGGCTGCACGCCAGCCGCAACCGCGGGCGACGGATTGGCCGAAGCAACATTGGTGTCAGCGCCCGGCGTGAAATGCAACACGCGCTGGGCGACCATGGCACGCCACTCGCCGTTGAGCGAGAGCGCCACTGCAGCCACCACTGCGAGCACGCCGATGCTGTTCAGCATGACATGCCCACTGCGGAAGACCAGCAGTACGCCAGGATGCAAGGCATTGCGGGACGCGACGGCGCCCCCTGCGTTCAACTCCATGCGCAGCTTACGAGGCAGCGCAATCTGACCTGCACGCGCGAGGCGGCGGCCAACCGGGGCGACGAGCCGGCGTTGCAGCGCCGAACCGATCCCGGAAGAATGAAGGGTTTTCCAACCGTTCATACTTACCTCCGTCCGCTGCGCAGATCCGGTGGGCGCCTTTATTTTGCATGGCGCCGTGCCTTTCGAATCGCAACGGTTTTTAGTAAGGATGCCGCGCTGTTGCAGTCAGCCGGCATCTGTTGGGGGCACTCCCCTAGTGCCCAGACAAATGCGGGGCGTGTCCTTGGGGAGGTCACGTCCCGCAGCGATGCTGAAGTGCTCTGGCGTCGCCCCTCATACGAACGAGAGAACGGGCGAAGGCGTTAGCCGAAAACATGTTGCGACGCAACAATTGCCAGATCGGATTGGATTGTAGGAAGCGCGTTATTCCAAGTCAATCATAAAGAATTTGTTTTTCATATCAAAAAGTAATGATGGGAACACTGTTGTGGGGGCTGGCTGACCTGCGATGCGTGCTGTCATCAGGGTGCCATGGGGTTTTGGCCGTACAATCGCGGCCACCCTGCCTACACCAAAAAAATCGCGCCAGGACGTCCGTTTGGCGGGCCGGCGCTCTGCGTGATAGGTGACCCACCTTACCTTTAGTTACAAAATCTCCATGCAATACAGGGACTTACGTGACTTTCTCGCCCAGCTGGAACGCCTTGGCGAGTTGCGCCACGTGCGCCAGCCGGTGTCGCCGCACCTGGAAATGACCGAAGTCTGTGACCGCCTGCTGCGTGCCGAAGGCCCGGCGGTGGTCTTCGAGCAGCCGGTAGATGGCACGCGCAAGTACGACATGCCAGTGCTGGCCAACCTGTTTGGCACCACGCGCCGTGTGGCCCTGGGCATGGGCGCGGAGTCTCTTGATGAACTGCGCGACGTGGGCCGCCTGCTCTCTGCATTGAAAGAGCCCGAGCCGCCGCGCGGTCTGCGCGAAGCGGGCAAGCTGTGGACGATGGCCAAGGCGGTGTGGGACATGGCGCCGCGCAAGGTGTCGTCCCCCGCATGCCAGGAAGTCGTGTGGGAAGGTAACGACGTGGATCTCTCGCGCATTCCCGTGCAGACGTGCTGGCCGGGCGATGCGGCGCCGCTCGTTACATGGGGGCTGGTCATCACGCGCGGCCCGCACAAGAAGCGTCAGAACCTGGGCATCTATCGCCAGCAGGTGATCAGCCGCAATCAAGTCATCATGCGTTGGCTGGCGCACCGGGGCGGCGCGCTGGACTTCCGCGAGCACGCCATCGCGCACCCCGGCCAGCCCTTCCCGATTGCCGTGGCGCTAGGCGCGGACCCGGCCACCATTCTCGGGGCCGTCACGCCGGTGCCGGACACGCTCTCGGAGTATCAATTTGCCGGCTTGCTGCGGGGCAGCAGGACAGAGCTGGCGACGTGCCTCACACCCTCCTTGGCACAGGCACAACTGCAAGTGCCGGCCGGCGCCGAGATCGTCCTCGAAGGCCACATCCAGCCCGACCCGACGCACCCGAGCGGCTATCAACATGCGCTCGAAGGACCGTTTGGCGACCACACCGGCTACTACAACGAGCAGGACTGGTTTCCCGTGTTCACGGTCGAGCGCATCACCATGCGGCGCGACCCGATCTATCACTCTACGTATACAGGCAAGCCGCCCGATGAGCCGGCCGTGCTGGGCGTGGCGCTCAACGAAGTGTTCGTGCCGCTGCTGCAGAAGCAGTTTCCGGAGATTGCGGACTTCTATCTGCCGCCCGAAGGCTGCAGCTACCGCATGGCGCTGGTCAGCATGAAGAAGCAGTACGCCGGCCACGCCAAGCGCGTGATGTTCGGCGTGTGGAGCTTCCTGCGGCAGTTCATGTATACGAAGTTCATCGTGGTGGTGGATGACGACGTGAACCTGCGCGACTGGAAGGAAGTCATCTGGGCGATCACCACGCGCGTGGACCCGGCGCGCGATACGGTGATGGTGGAAAACACGCCCATCGACTACCTCGACTTCGCCTCGCCGGTATCGGGCCTGGGCTCGAAGATGGGCATCGACGCCACCAACAAGTGGCCCGGCGAGACGACCCGTGAATGGGGCCAGCCCATCGTCATGGATCCCGCCGTCAAAACCAAGGTCGACGCCATGTGGGACACGCTGTTCCAGTAACCGCGCTCCCGGGCGGGTCAGTCTGCAAGCGAACGGTCGTTCGGTTATTCTTACCAAGTTAAGCGACCGCTGCCTACACGAGGCGCACTGGGCTGTGCGCCTCGTTCCATTCTGGAGACCGCCATGGCCGAAGCACTCGACTCCCGCACCACCGCCAACGCGCTGGAGCGCATCAAAGACCGCACCCTCGTCAAAACGCAGTCCTACGTGGATGGCACCTGGGTGGGCGCGGCGGACGGCACCACCTTCTCCGTCTGCGACCCTGCCACCAACACCCACCTGGCCGATGTCGCCAACCTCGGCCACGCCGAAACCCTGCGCGCCATCGACGCCGCCAACGCGGCCTGGCCTGCCTGGCGCGAGTTGACCGGCAAGGAGCGCGCCGGCCTGATGCGCCGCTGGTTCGACCTGCTCATCGCCAACGCCGACGACCTCGCCGCGCTGATGACCGCCGAGCAAGGCAAGCCGCTGGCCGAAGCCAAGGGTGAAATCGTCTACGGCGCGTCGTTCATCGAATGGTTTGCCGAAGAGGCCAAGCGCGTCTCGGGCGACGTGATGGCCAGCACCTGGCGCGACAAGCGCATGGTGGTGCTCAAGCAGCCGGTGGGCGTGTGTGCATCCATCACGCCGTGGAACTTCCCGCTGGCGATGATCACCCGCAAAGTCGCGCCGGCGATGGCTGCGGGCTGCACCATCGTCATCAAGCCGGCCGAGCAGACGCCGCTCTCTGCGCTGGCGATGGCGGAGTTGGCGCATCGCGCGGGCATCCCCAAGGGTGTGGTCAACGTGGTGACGGGCGATGCCGATCGCTCGATCGCCATCGGCAAGGCCTTGTGCGAATCGCCGATCGTGCGCCACCTGTCATTCACGGGCTCGACGCCGGTGGGCCGCATCCTGATGGAGCAGTGCTCGCCGACCGTAAAGAAGGTCGCGCTGGAGCTGGGCGGTCATGCGCCGTTCATCGTGTTTGACGACGCCGACATCGATGCCGCAGTGGAAGGCGCGGTGCAGTCGAAGTACCGCAACGCGGGTCAGACCTGCGTGTGTACGAACCGCTTCTATGTGCACGCCTCGGTGTACGACGCGTTTGTCGAGAAGCTCTCGGCCAAGGTGCGCGGTATCAAGGTCGGCAACGGCTTCGAGTCGGGCGTGGCGCAAGGTCCGCTGATCGACGACCAGGCCGTGGAGAAGGTGCAGCGGCACATCAGCGACGCGACGCAGAAGGGCGCGCGCGTGACCGCCGGCGGCAAGCTGATGCAGGGCTTCGGTTCGCAGCGCTTTGTCGAGCCCACCGTCCTGGCCGATGCCACGCCCGACATGTTGATCGCGCGCGAAGAGACCTTTGGCCCCGTGTCCGCCATCTTCAAGTTTGAAGACGAAGCGGAAGTCGTGCGCCTGGCCAACGACACCGAATTCGGCCTCGCCTCGTACTTCTTCAGCCGCGACATCGGCCGCATCTGGCGCGTGGCGGAGCAGCTCGAATACGGCATGGTCGGCATCAACACGGGGTTGATCTCCAACGAGGTGGCGCCGTTCGGTGGCATCAAGCAATCGGGCCTGGGCCGTGAAGGTTCGGTCTACGGCATCGACGAATATCTGGAACTCAAGTACCTGTGCATGGGCGGCATCTAAACCTGCCCACGGTCCTGCTGCACGCCCCGATCTTGGCTCTGCGATGCTCACCGTACCCATGTACGGTTGCGCTTCTCGAGCCAATCTCGGGTCGCTCGCTACGGACCGTGAACAGGTTTTAGACCATCACACCACCCCACCGGCCGACCCGCCGCATAGAGCGGGCGGCATCCCCCCAGCCTTACGGCGGAGGAGACACATGAGCACCATCCAGGAAGGCGCCCTGCTGTGGACGCCCTCGGCGGATTTCATCGCCAATGCGCGTCTGACGCATTACCTCGACTGGCTTGCACGCGAACGCGGCCTGCGCTTCTCGGCCACCACGCCCGAGGGCTACGCGCAGCTCTGGGACTGGTCCACCACTGAACTCGAAGCGTTCTGGACCTCCGTCTGGGACTACCTCGACCTGCGCGCCTCCACGCCTTTCACGCAGATGCTCGGCGACCGCACCATGCCCGGTGCGCAATGGCTGGTCGGCGCCAAGCTGAACTACGTCGACCAGGTGATGCGGCACGTGGAAGAAGGAGGCAACCCCGAACGCCCCGCCATCCGCTACGCCAGTGAGACGAAACCGCTGGCTGATCTGTCATGGCGCGCGCTGCGCCAGCGCGTTGCCTCGCTGGCCGATGCGCTCCGCAACATGGGCGTGGTGCCCGGCGACCGCGTGGCCGCGTATCTGTCGAACACGCCGGACGCCATCATCGCGTTCCTTGCCACGGCCAGTGTCGGGGCGATCTGGTCGGTCTGCGCGCCCGACATGGGCGAGGTAGCCGTCACCGATCGCTTTCGCCAGATCGAACCGAAGGTGCTGATCGCGGTGGATGGCTATCACTACGGTGGTCGCGCGTTCGACCGCACCGGCGTGGTCGCGGAGATGGTCGCCGCGTTGCCGACGGTCGAGCACCTCGTGCTCGTGCCGCAGTTGCACGGCGAGATTGACCGCGCGCGCTTCCCGCAAGCCGAGCACTGGCGCGACCTCACGGCCAACGACGTGCCGCTCGTCGTGACACCCGTGGCGGCCGATCACCCGCTGTGGATCTTGTATTCGTCCGGCACTACCGGCATGCCCAAGCCCATCGTGCACGGCCACGGCGGCCTGCTGCTGGTGCAGACGATGATGGGCGCGCTGCACCTCGATCTCGGCCCCAGCGACGTCTACCACTGGTACAGCAGCACCGGCTGGGTCATGTGGAATTCGCAGGCAAGCGGCCTGCTTGGCGGCGTCACGCTCGCCATCTACGACGGCAATCCCGGCACGCCCGATCTCAATACGCTGTGGCGCTTCGCCCAGGATGCGGGCGTGACGTTCTTCGGCGCGGGCGCGGCGTTCTTCGCCAATTGCCTGAAGGCCGGCATCGAACCCGGGCGAGATTTTGATCTATCGAAACTACGCGCAATCGGCTCGACCGGCTCGCCGCTCTCGGCCGAGGCGTACGACTGGATCTACCGCCACGTAAAGGCCGACGTGTGGCTCAACCCGATCTCGGGCGGCACCGATTTTGCCGGCTGCTTCGTGGGCGGCGTCGCCACCCTGCCCGTCTATGCCGGCGAGATGCAGTGCCGAAACCTCGGCTCGCGCGTGGAAGCCCTGGACGAAGCTGGTCAACCGCTCATCGACGCCGTGGGCGAGCTGGTGTGCACCGCGCCCATTCCGTCGATGCCGCTGTTCTTCTGGGGCGATACCGACGGCAGCCGCTACCGCGACAGCTACTTCGACATGTACCCCGGCCAGTGGCGCCACGGCGACTGGATCAAGATCACCCCGCGCGGCGGCGCCATCATCTACGGCCGGTCGGATGCCACCATCAACCGCCACGGCATCCGCATGGGCACGGCCGAGCTGTACCGCGTGGTGGAAGACTTGCCGGAAGTGCTCGACAGCCTGGTGGTCGATCTGGAATTCCTCGGGCGCGAGTCGTTCATGCCCTTGTTCGTGGTGCTGCGCGATGGTGCCGCGCTGGACGACACGCTGCGCAACACCATCAACGCGCGCATCAAGGCCGGGTTGTCGGCGCGGCACGTGCCCAACGTGATCGTGCAGGCGCCGGGGGTGCCGCGCACGCTCTCGGGCAAGAAGATGGAAGTGCCGATCAAGAAGCTGCTGCTGGGCGCGCCACCCGAGCGCATCGCCAACCCCGATGCAATGGCCAACCCCGACGTGCTGGCGTGGTATGTAGACTACGCACGTACGTTCGCAACGCAGAGTGGCCCTGCCGGCGAAGCCGCGCCGGCGCTGGAATCCTGGCGGAGTTAGACCGATCGATCGCCTCCGACCGCGCAAATTCGACTGATCGTACGATGGCATGGCACAGACAGGCTGACTAACGTACAGCGTGTACCGGTGCATCAAGACACCGGGCTCGCTGCTGATACGGGGAGTCACCATGCTTGCAACGACGAGCGTTCTCATCAAGACGGACGACGGCCGCGAGGCCTTGGCCGCGCGCCGCCACGACATGCAGATGCGCCAGCGCCATCTGCTCATCCTCATCGACGGTGCGCGCACCGTCGGACAGTTGCACCAGTTGCTGGGCGGCTGGCCCGATCTGGACGAACTGCTTGCCGGGCTGCAACAGGCGGGCATGGTCGACGTGCTGCCCAATGCCTTGCAACCGGACGCGCCGGCTGCCGCAGCCTTCGACCCCATCGCCCACTTCAACCGCCCCTTGTTCGACGAGCAAGCCGACGGCGGGCAGGCTGCCCTGTCAGACATCTACGGCGAGCTGCCACCACTGACCGGCATGACGCTCGGCCTGCAGACCCAGGCCGCGGCTGCCAACGGGCCCGCCGCCAATGAACCGCAGCTGTGGGCGATCCCGCCTGCGCGGTCACCGCAGTCCGCCATCCCGCCCGCCATTCCCTCCGACTTGGCCGACGTGCTGCCCAACGTGGTCAAGGTGGAGCTGATGCGCCTGGCCATCCAGCACTTCGGCTCGGCTGCGGGCGCGGCCATGCCGCTGCTGCGCGCCAGCAAGGAAGACACACAATCGCTGTGCGACGTGATCGCCGCCTGTGCCAAGGCGGCCGCCCCGATGGCCGGCGAACGCGCTACCGCGAAGTTCGTGGATGCAGCGATGCGGGCCATGGCGCAGCGTCGGTAGGCGCCCCCGCGCTTGCTCTATGCTGCAAATTACGACCGGCATCCATTGCCGGCGGCCTGAGCAGGGGGAAGCGCCATGTCCAAGATCCACGAATCGCCCATCCACGACCTGCGCCCCACGCAACTCACCGTGGGCATGATCGAGGTGGAAGACAAGAAGAAGCACCTGATGTCGCTCACGCAGAAGGAGCAACAGGCCTTCATGCAAGCGCATCTCATTCCCGCCGTCCTCGGGCCGGACGGCAAGCTGTACATCACCGACCATCACCACCTCGGGCGCGCCGCGCTGGAAGCCGGCGTGGCGACCGGCTATTTCGAGGTGGAAGCCGATCTGTCCGCGCACCACATCGACGATTTCTGGAAGGCAATGGACAAGAACTGCTGGGTCCACCCACTCGACGAGCACGGTGTGCGGCACCACTACGTGGCCATCCCGGACAAGCTGAAAAAGCTCATCGACGACCCCTACCGCTCGCTTGCAGGCTACGTGCGCAACGCCGGCGGCTACGATAAGACGCCGACCGCCTTTGCCGAATTCGTGTGGGCCGATTTCTTCCGCCGCGCCATTCCGATTGAAGACCTGCAGGCGGATTTCCACGCAGCGGTGCAAGCCGCACTGCCGGTGGCCCATGGCAGGCTCGCAAGCGGGTTGCCGGGGTTCAAGGCGAAATAGCCCGTCCCGCATCATGGGCCCCGGCCGTCTGGAGCCCGCGCACTCGGCCGAGGGCGCGCTGATTCAGCACGATGGAACGATCGTTTATCCCGCCGAAGAGCAAACGTAGCGGCAGCGAAATGCGACGTTCAAGTGCCAATAGCAGCACTTTCCATGTCAGTGCCGGTGCTCGCAGCTTGCCCAGCCCCCAAAATCCCGCGTAGAATTGCGGGTTACGCGGGCGTCGTATAATGGTAATACCCTAGCTTCCCAAGCTAGAGCCGTGGGTTCGATTCCCATCGCCCGCTCCACCGAACATAGTCTGAAGCCGCCCTCGGCGGCTTTTTTGTTGCCTGCCCGCCGCTCGATCGACGGGATACGGCACGGGATCTTCATGCAGCCCACCGACCAGCCGGGCACCGGCCCCGACGACATCACACCGGATTCGCAGGACACCAACGCCGCCGAAGGCACGGAAAACGGCGCCGAAGTCGGTCACCCGCGCCGCATCCGCTCGTTCGTGCGTCGCGCCGGCCGCACCTCGACCGGCCAGCAGCGCGCCATCGACGAACTCGGACCGCGCTTCCAACTGCCCTACGCTGCCGAGCCGCTCGATTGGGAAGCTGCCTTCGGCCGCACGGGTGCCAAGCGCATCTTCGAGATCGGTTTCGGCATGGGCGAGACCACCGCGCACATCGCGCAGCTGCGTCCCGACGATGATTTCCTCGGCGTGGAAGTGCACGAGCCGGGCGTGGGCGCACTGCTCAAGCTGATCGGTGAACGCGAGATCGGCAACATCCGCATCTGTTCGCACGATGCGGTGGAAGTGCTGGCGCACATGATTCCGGAAGGCACGCTGGATGGCATTCACGTGTTCTTCCCCGACCCGTGGCACAAGAAGCGCCACAACAAGCGGCGTCTGATCCAGGGCCCGTTCGTGGCGCGCCTGGCGGCGCATCTGAAGCCGGGCGGCTATCTGCATTGCGCGACGGACTGGGAGGAATACGCCCACCAGATGCTCGAGGTGCTGTCCGCCGAGCCCCTGCTCGAGAACACCGCCGACGGCTTCGCGCCCCGCCCCGACTATCGCCCCGTCACCAAGTTCGAGAAGCGCGGCCTGCGCCTCGGGCACGGCGTGTGGGACGTGGTCTTCCGCAAGCGCGGTTGACCACATCCACGCGCCTCAGTTAGCGCGCGCCGAAATGCGTCTCGCCGAAGAGGTTCTTGGCGTGACGCGGAAAGGCGCGCCAGTATTGCGGCGGCGCCTTGACGGTGGCGCCCAACTCAGCAGCGGCGGCCCACGCCCAGTGCGGGTTGTAGAGGAATGCGCGGCCAACGGCCACCAGATCCGCACGCCCCTGCGCAACGATGGCCTCTGCCTCGTGCGCCTCGTTGATCAGGCCGACGGCGATGGTCGGGATATCCGCTTCGTTGCGGATCTTCTCGGCAAACGGCACCTGGTAGCCGGTCGACAGGGGAATCTGCTGCAGCGGCGACACGCCGCCTGACGACGCGTCGATCCAGTCGCACCCCCGCGCGCGCAACGCCTGCGCAAACACCACGGAATCTTCCGGCGTCCAGCCGCCCTCCACCCAATCGGTGGCCGACACGCGCACGCCTACCGGGATGTTGTCCGGCACCACGGCGCGCACCGCATCGAAAATCTCCAGCGGATAACGCATGCGATTCTCGCGCGAACCGCCGTACGCGTCGGTGCGCTGGTTGGCGATGGGCGAGAGGAATTCGTGCAGGAGATAGCCGTGCGCGCAGTGCAGCTCGATGGCTGCCATACCCAGGCGCACTGCACGGCGCGCCGTGTCGACAAACTGGTCGCGCACGAGTGCGAGGTCCGCATCGGTCATCTCACGCGGGGCACGCTCTTCGGGGCGCTGCGATAGCGCCGAGGGGCCCATCGTTTCCCAACCGCCCGCGTCGAGCGGCAACAACGCGCCGCCCTCCCACGGACGTGCACTCGACGCCTTGCGGCCGGCGTGCGCGATCTGCATGCCGATCGGCACCAGCGCGTTCTGGCGGATGGCCGCGAGCGTGTCCGCCAGCGCCGCCTCGGTGGCGTCATCCCACAAACCCAAGCAGCCGTTCGTAATGCGCCCTTCCGGCGACACGGCGGTCGCCTCGATCATCAGCAGGCCGGCGCCCGAAAGCGAAAGACTGCCCAGATGCGTGTGATGCCATGCCGTGGCCCGGCCATGATCGGCTGAGTACTGGCACATCGGCGAGATGACGATGCGGTTCTCAAGCGTGAGACCGCGCAGGGAGAAAGGCTGGAAGAGTGCACTCATGATCGGGAGATTCGGTAGTCAGCGGCTGACGAGGAAACCGCCAGTGTGTCCGAATCCACCCGATCGTGCAGACGGCGCGAAAGCCCACGCCGAGGTAGGGAATTGCCCGGCTCAGGCCTGCCAGGCGATCAGGTGCGTGTACGCCGTCACCAGCACGATGATGCCGAAGATGATCCGGTACCACGCAAAGCCGCGGAAGTCGTGCGTGGCAATGAACTTCAGCAGCCAGCGCACGCAGAAGAACGCCGAGATGAACGCCGCCACAAAGCCCACCGCAAAGATCGACAGATCGTCGGCCGACAGCAGCGCGCGCGACTTGTACAGCTCGTACACCGTTGCGCCAAAAATCACGGGAATCGCCAGGAAGAACGAGAACTCCGTCGCCACCTTGCGCGAGAGGCCGAACAGCAGCCCGCCGATGATGGTCGAGCCCGAGCGCGACGTACCCGGAATCAGCGCAAAGCACTGCGCAAAGCCCACCTTGATGGCGTCGGAGATGCGCAGGTCATCCAGCGTCTCGATGCGCGGCGCGCCAGCCTTGGCGGCCTCGAGCAGCGCATTGGCGCGCGGGTCGTGCGTCTCACCGCGATGGCGCTCGCGCCATTCGGCCCACAAGATCACGAAGCCACCGATGATGAATGCCGACGCCACCACGATCGGGTTGAACAGGTGCGCCTTGATCGCCTTGCCGAAGATCAGCGCGAGCGTGATCGCAGGAATCGTCGCCACGATCACGTTGATGGCAAAACGTTGCTGGCGCGGATCGTTGGGCAGGCCGCGCACCACGTCGATGATCTTGTGGCGGAACTCCCAGCACACCGCCAGGATGGCGCCGAACTGGATCACGATCTCGAAGATCTTGCCCTTTTCGTCATTGAAGTCGAGCAGTTGGCCCGCGAGGATCAGGTGGCCGGTGCTGGAGATGGGAAGGAACTCGGTCAGGCCTTCGACGATGCCGAGAATCAGCGCTTTGATGGCGAGTGCGATGTCCATGCAGTGGGCAAAGAGGGAGAAGAAAAACGAAGCGCTGGGCGTACAGCGAAGCTTATGGCCGCTTGGCCTGGACGTGCACGCCTTCGGGCAAAACCGTGATTGTACCGGGCTCTACGGCAATTCCAGCCACTTTCAACTGCTCGGGCTTGAACGTGTAGACGGCGTAGTCATTGAGCAACTGCCCCGCGATCAACGAGCCGATCGCGCTGATCTGCGGGCCCACGCCGCCGGGCACGTTCTGCAGGTCGAAGCGGTCGACACTGGGTTGATCGAGGCGAATGGAGCGCGTGGGGGCGTCATAGTGCAGCCCGCTGGACACCGCCAGAGGCCCTGTCAGCGGCTGGCGGAACAGGCCGCTTTCCACCTGCGCATCGGCCTGGATAGCGATGCGGTTGCGCCCCGGATCAAGCGACACCTGCGGGTTGGACAGCGTCACGTCAAAGAAGCCGAGAAAGCGCCGCTGAAACGGAAACTTGCGGGCCACCGCGTCCTGCATCTGGCCGCGCGAGAAGGTATAGCCATCGCCCGTCCAGCCGGTGGGCATGCAGGCGACCAGCACGGCGGCAATGGCCACCGCAACCGCGGCAGCGCCTGCCCACCAGCGCATGCGTCGGGATGGCGTGTTGGAAGGTTCGGTCATGGCAAATCAGGATGCGGTGTCGATCTCGAGTCGGGTCAGGAACTGCATGGCGTGCGTGGAAGAAGCGCCGCACATGTCGGGCTCGGGCTGCAGGCTGCCGCACACGGCGGGCCGCTCCGGATGCCCAAAGATACGACAGCGATTGGCCCCATCGAGTTGCGCGCAGCGCACGCCCGCCGGCTTGCCGTTCGGCATGCCGGGAATGGGGCTGGAGATGGAAGGCGCGATGCAGCACGCGCCGCAGTGGGGTCGGCAGTCCATGGCCGTCCGGATCGATGAAATCGGGGCGAAAACCGCTATTGTGCACCAGCACAATCGAGGCCCAGTCCGATTGACAATGCCGATGCCGCTTGACCCACCCCGGCGGCATGCGTACATTAATGACCGGAAAGTAAGTTATCTGTGAGTCAGTGACATTGCCCGCTGGCTGACGCCCTACCGCAGTTGCCCGCCGTGACCGATCGAGATTCTGACGCCTCCTCCAAACGCTGGACCCGCCGTAAAGAAGCCCGCCCGCAGGAACTGGTCGCCGCCGCGCTGAACCTGTTCGTGGCGCGCGGCTATGCGGCCACGCGCCTGGAAGATGTGGCCTCGGCGGCCGGCGTGTCCAAGGGCACGGTCTATCTGTATTTCGCCAACAAGGAAGAACTCTTCAAGGCCGTGGTGCAGGAAAACCTGCTGCCGGCGCTGGCCGAGGGCGAAGCGTTCATCGACGCCTTCGACGGCACCACCGAGGCCCTGCTGCACGAGATCCTGATGGGCTGGTGGGAGCTGATTGGCGAGTCCCCCGCCTCGGGCCTCACCAAGCTGCTGATGGCCGAGTCGGGCAACTTCCCCGATCTGGCGCAGTACTACCACGAGGAAGTCATCGACCGCTGCGACCGCCTGTTCGCCCGCATCCTGGAGCGCGGCATGGCACGCGGCGAATTCCGCAACGTTGACGTCGACCTGAGCACGCTGGCCATGGTCGCGCCGATGCTCTTCCTGATGCAGTGGAAGCACTCGTTCGGCCCGTGCTCGCACCGGGAGCTGGATCCTCGGGCGTTCATCTCGCACATGGTGTCGCTGTTGCTGCACGGCGTGCTGCGCAATCCGGCGGTGGGCGCGACCATTCCGCCGCTGCCGCCGCTTACCGAACAACCGTGGCGCACGCTGCCCAAGGGCCCCGAAGGGACCGACACCCCCGATGAAGGCGCCACGCCATGACAACGTCTGCCGGAATGTCCTCCGGACTTGCTAAAATGCCGGGTTTCTCGTCAAACCCTCATTCGCCCCGCATGGAAGGCATGCCCATGGACATCGAAAAATCCCGGTTCAACATGATCGAGCAGCAAATTCGTCCGTGGGACGTGCTCGATACCGACGTGCTCGACCTGCTGACGGTCGTCAAGCGCGAGCACTACGTGCCGGAGGCCTACCGCGCGCTGGCCTTCGTCGACATGGAAATCCCGCTGGCCGGCGGCCAGAACATGCTGGCGCCCCGCGTGGAAGCCCGCGTGCTGCAGGAGCTGGCCGTGCGCAAGCACGAAGACGTGCTGGAAATCGGCGCGGGCTCCGGCTACATGGCCGCCCTGCTGGCCCATCGCGGCCGCCAGGTCACCACGCTGGACATCGTGCCGGAGCTGATCGCCTTCGCACGCGACAACCTCACACGCAACGGCGTGACCAACGTCGACGTGGTCGAGGCCAGCGGCGCCAACGGCTGGGGCGATGGCCTGTACGACGTGATCTGCGTATCGGGTTCGGTGCCGGCCGTGCCGGAAGCGCTGCTCAAGCAGCTCAAGGTGGGTGGTCGCCTGTCGGTCTTCGTGGGCGGTGCGCCAGTCATAGAAGCGCAGCTCATCACGCGCATCTCCAACACCGAGTACCAGACGCGCAACCTGTTCGAGACCTACGTCACGCCGCTGGTGGGCATTCCCGTCCCGTCGCAATTCCGCTTCTGAGCGTTTGATCCACCCCGCCGGCTCATCCCCAATCATCATGCAACAGCTCGCTCCCACCGCCCTCGCTCAATGGCTCGCCGACGCATCGCGCGCGAAGCCCGTCCTGCTCGACGTGCGCTGGGCGGAGGAAGTGGAAATCTGCGCCATTCCGGGCATCACGCACATCCCGATGGATCAGATCCCGGCACGTGCCAGCGAGCTCAATGCTGACCAAGACATCGTCTGCATCTGCCACCACGGCGGACGCAGCGCGCAGGTTGCGCAGTTTCTGATTCAACGCGCCGGCTTTGATCCCGAGCGCGTCTACAACCTGCAAGGCGGCGTCCATGCCTGGGCCAACCAGGTGGACCCGCAGATGGCGACGTACTGATTGGGGAAGCCGCCGCCGGACGCACGCAGCTCACGCTCCTACGGGCGGTGAGCTGTCTCTGACGCGTCCGCGCTGCCTTCCGAACGCGAACGTTTTCCTCCTCGCTCGGGGGCTTTATGACTGTTGCTCGCAGTAGCCGCACGCGGATGGCCGCGCGCGGTTCGCTTGTTGTGCTGTGCTGCTCGTTACTGCCGATGTTCGCGTGGGCCCACGCCCAGCCGGGCACGCCGGCAGCGACGGACCTCCTCTCCGCCTACCGCGCCGCGCTGGCCAACGATCCGCAATTCGCGTCGGCCCGCGCGCAGTCGCTCGCGCAGCGCGAGAAGCTCACGCAAGGCCGCGCCGGCCTGCTGCCGCAGATTGGTGGTGCCTGGAGCTCGACGCGCGTCATCTTCGATCAGAAGGCCCCGGCCGAATTCAACAAGACGTTCTCGTCGACGGGCTGGACGCTGTCGCTCTCGCAGCCGCTGTTCCGCTGGGACCGCTGGGAAACCTACAAGCAGGGCGAGATTGCCGCGCAGGCCGCCGAGGCCGCGCTCGCGCAAGCGCAGCTCGATCTCATCACGCGTACGGCGCAGGCCTACTTTGATGTGCTCAACGCGCAGGACACGCTGCAGCTCGCCACGGCGCAGCGCGATGCGATCCAGCAGCAGTACGAGCAAGCACGCCGCAACTTCGACGTCGGCAACGCCAACATCACCGACGCGAACGATGCGCAGGCCCGGCGCGATGCCATTGAAGCGAGCGTCATCGCCGCGCGCAGCGACCTCGAGGTCAAGCAATCGGCGCTCAAGCAGATCATTGGGGAGCCGGTGGCCACGCTGGCTGGCGTGCGCACCGGCGTGACCATTCCGCAGCCCGAACCGGCTGCGGCAGAACCCTGGGTCGACCAGGCGCGCAGCAGCAACCTGCAAGTCGCGCTTGCTCAGTACAACCTGCAAAGTGCTGAGCGTGATGTGAAAAAGGCCACCGCCGGCCATCTGCCCTCGGTCGATCTGGTCGCGCAGACGGGCCATACGAACGCCAGCGGCAATCAGTACCTGCCGTCGCTGCCGGGCGGTGCGCGCTTTGACAGCTCGCAGATTGGCGTGCAGGTGTCGATCCCGATCTTCGCGGGTGGTGCGATCCAATCCCGCGTGCGCGAGTACATCGCGCTCGAAACCAAGGCCGCAAGCGATCTCGAATTCGCCCGCCGCTCTGCCGAGCAAGGTGCGCGGCAAGCGTACATCGGCGTGATTGCGGGATTGGCGCAGGTGAAAGCGCTGGAAGCGGCCGAGCTGTCGGCGCGTACGGCGTACGACTCCAACCAGCTCGCCTACGGTGTGGGTGTGCGCATCGGCACGGACGTGCTCAATGCGCAGGCGCAGCTCTTTCAGGCGCGGCGCGATCTGGCACGCGCGCGTTACGACACCATCGTCAACGGGCTGCGGCTGAAGTCCGCCGCGGGCTCGCTCTCCGAGGCGGATGTGATCCAGGTGAACACGCTGCTGACCGCCAACGGCTCAAGCGACATCACTGCACTGCCGCCGAGCGCCGTGAAGCCCGCATCGACCAAACCCGCAGCCAAATCCGCCAAGCGCTGATCAGTGTGTCTGGCCGCGCGGTGGCAGTGGCCGTTCCGCAAACTGCAGCAATGCGCCGCTCGTCGTCTTCCAGATGACCTGGCGGCCTTGCTTGCCGCTGGACGAGGGCTGCATGCCCACCGTGGCCAGCGGCGACTTGAGCGCTTCCAAGAACGCGGTCTCCAGCTCCATGCGCGGCGGATCGCACGCCATGCGGGTAGACGCGAGGTTGCCGAAGCGCATGCCCGAGGCTAGCTTCTCGTATGGCCCGGAAAAGCGGTTGCAGCCCGAGTAACCCGACACCACACCATTGGCCGCTTCCAGGCCAGCGCTGAACTCGATCGAGATCGGCTGCGCAGCCGGATCGGCCTCATCACCTTCTGCTGAAGGCAATTCCTTGGGCGCGGCGCCAGGCTCTTGCCAGCGCACCAGCACGAAGCGCGAGCGGCCCTCGCCCTGCGCTTGCGTCAACGTCGCCTGGCCGGGGTTGGGCGCGGCGCTGGCCGGCGTCGGTTTGGTTTCCGCCGCCGGGGCCGATGCGGAAGCCGCCGGCGCAGATGCAGCGGCAACGGTGGCGGCAGCCGGCTTGGACGAAGCCTGCGGGGTCATGCAGCCGGCCCCGATGATGGTAGCGGCGGTGAGCGCGGCCAGCGCTGCCGCCGTCAGCACCACGCGGCGCGGCGTCTGCAGCAATTTCGGCTTGGGACGATTCGTTTGGGACATGAACGTGTCGTGAACAATGACGGAATGCAAACTGCGTGAAGAGCCGTTAGTCTGCCCGGCGCGTCATGAGTTCGCACTTTTCGTGCCGGAGGTGTACCGCGTTACAGCGTTGGCAATACCAGGGACGCCACGGCCTCTACGGTGCGCGCTGTCGCTCCACCGTGTGTGGCGGCAAAGGCCAGCGCGGCGCGCGATGCGGTCTCGCGCGCATCGGCGTCGGAGAGCAATGTGTCGATCACACGCATCGCCGCATTTGCGTCTTGCACTTGCATGCAGGCGCCTACGGCCACTGCATCGCGCGTCGCCTGCGCAAAGTTGAACGTGTGCGGGCCGATGACTACCGGCGTGCCGACCGCACACGCCTCGATCAGGTTCTGGCCACCCAACGGAAGCAAGCTGCCGCCGATGAATGCGACCTCGGCGGCGGCGTAATACAGCGCCATCTCGCCCATCGAGTCCCCGAGCAGGACATCCGCATCGGCAAGACCAGCGGTATCCGACACCCCTGCCGCAGACACGGACAGCACACTGCGACGCATGACACGCAGGCCGGCACGCTCGGCCATTTGAGCCACTTCATCAAAGCGCTGAGGATGACGCGGCACGAGAATCAGCAGCGCATGCCGGCGCCCGACATGCTGCGCACGATGCGCCAGCCACGCGTCGAATAGCAGCGCTTCCTCGCCCTCCCGCGTGCTGGCGGCCACCCAGGCCGACCGCCCATGCAGCGCATCGTGCAACACGCGGCCGGCCATGATCTGGTCGACATGCGGCGTGATGTCGAACTTCAGGTTGCCGGTCACGCGCACGCGCGGCACGCCGAGCGAGCGGTAGCGATCGGCATCATCGGGCGTCTGCGCCAGCACGGACGCCAGTTGCGCATACGTCTGCCGAGCGGCCTCGCCCAAGCGCGCCGTGCGGCGGTGGCTGCGTGCGGACAGGCGACCGTTGACGAGCACCACCGGCACGCCAGCCGCGTAGGCACGCTCGATCAGCACCGGCCAGATCTCGGTTTCCATCAACAGGCCGAGACGCGGCTGGAAGTGGCGCAGGAACCGGTCAACGGCACTGGGCAGGTCATACGGTAGATAGGCCTGGATGACGCGGCCGTTGCGCTGTGCCGCGAACTCGGCGCCCGTGCGGCGGCCCGTCGGCGTCATGTGCGTCAGCAGGACAGCGTGGTGCGGAAAGCGCGCGAGCAGCGCATCGATAAGCGGCTGCGCGGCGCGTGTCTCGCCCACGGACACCGCATGCACCCACAGCAATGGGCGATCCGGATTCGGGCGCGGCGGATAAAAGCCGAGCCGCTCGCCGACGTGCTGGCGATAACCGGGCTCCTTGCGGCCGCGCCACCACAGGCGCAGCAGTGCGAATGGCAGCGCGATGCGCCACAACCAGCGATACAGAACCCGCAGCATCAGAGCACACCCAGCGCGCGCAGCGCATCGAGCGCCTGCGCGCTGGTTGGATGGGCTTCGGCACTGCCGAGATCGTGCACGTTGGGCGTCCAGTAGCCGCCCGTGCGCCACGACGTGGTGAAGTTGTAGAGCGCCACCGTCGGCTTGCACAGGGCCGCGGCAATGTGTACGAGACCGGTATCCACACCCACCACCGCCGTCGCCTGATCAAGAAAGGCCGTCACATCCGGTAGCGACATGCGCGGCGGAATCACCACGCGCCCCACCGTGCCCGGAACCGCAGCCACGATGGCCTCGCGAATGGCCTCACTGGTGCGTCGTTCGGCCTCGCTGCCCCACGGCAGCGCGAGGGCGTAATCGCGTGCCAACAATGCGCGCGCAACGTCCACCCACGCATCCTGCGGCCAGCCCTTGTCGGCGCGCGAGGTGGCGTGCACTAGCGCCACATACGGGCGTGGCAGCGTGAACGGCAACTCGGCTGGCGGCTGCAGACCGAAATTGATGGTGTCAGGCAACGTGTAGCCCAGCGCTTCTGCCGCCATGCGGCGCGAACGCTCGACCACATGTACGCGCGGCTCCATCTCGATCTTGCGTTGATAAAACAGCCTGGCGAGCGGCTCGTAGCCGGCGCCATCCGTGCGATTACCCAGACCGGCTACAAAGCCGTTCGGCGCCAACCTGGCCTGCGCGGCGATCAGCGCGGTCTTGATGAGCCCCTGCGTGTCGAGCACCGCGTCGTACGGCTTGGCACGAAGCGCGCGGCGGAACGCTGCCATCTCGCTCCACGTCTTGCCGGTGCCGAGCGACTTGCGCCAGCGCCGCAGCGCAAACGGAATCACACCCTGCACGCCACGCACGATGCGCACGATGCCGGCAAAGCCTTCCTCAACCACCCAATCGATCTCGGCATCCGGATAGGCGCGCAGGATATCGGCCACAACCGGCGTGCAATGCACCACATCGCCAAGCGACGATACCTTGACGATCAGCACACGCATGCCGTCACCCTTTCCCCCAACCTCATGAGTGCGAACCGTGCGATCAGAATGGCAGCTGCGCGTCCGGCTTCTCGGCCAGGATCACGCGGCGGAACTCGCCCTGGATGCGCGCCATGGCGGCATCGTTATCGGCTTCGAAACGCATCACCACCACCGGCGTGGTGTTGGACGGGCGCGCCAGGCCAAAGCCGTCTTCGTATTCCACACGCACGCCATCGATGCGATTGACTTCCTTCGCGCCAGCAAACGACGCGTTGGCCTTGATCTTGTCGAGCAACTCGAAGGCTTCGCCCTCGGCGCACTTCAGTTGCAGCTCAGGCGTGCAGTTCGAGTTCGGCAGCGCGTTGAGCGTGGCGCTCGGATCCGCCAGACGCGAGACAATCTCCAGCAGACGCGCGCCCGTGTACAGGCCGTCATCAAAACCGTACCAGCGGTCCTTGAAGAAGATGTGGCCGCTCATCTCGCCGGCCAGCGGCGCGCCGGTTTCCTTCAGCTTCGCCTTGACCAGCGAATGGCCGGTCTTCCACATCGTGGCCTTGCCGCCATGCTCGCGGATAAACGGCGCCAGCTTGCCCGTGCATTTCACGTCGAAGATGATCTCGCCGCCCGGGTTGCGCGACAGCACTTCCTGCGCGAACAGCATCAGTTGGCGGTCGGGGAAGATCACCTGGCCATCCTTCGTGACCACGCCGAGGCGGTCGCCATCGCCATCGAAGGCGAGGCCGAGTTCGCAATCGGTCGTCTGCAGCGTGCGCACGAGATCCTGCAGGTTCTCGACGTGCGCAGGGTCCGGATGGTGGTTCGGGAAGTGGCCGTCCACCTCGCAGAACAGCTCCGTCACCTCGCAGCCCATCGCACGGAAAAGCTCTGGCGCAAACGCACCGGCTACACCGTTACCGCAATCCACGGCAATCTTCATCGGGCGGCTCAGCTTGACGTCCGACACGATGCGGTCGATGTACTGTTGGCGGATGTCCACCTGGACGTAGTCGCCAGCGCCTTCGGTGAAGTCGCGCTGCTCGATGCGGGTGCGCAGCGCTTGAATTTGCTCGCCATAGATGGCCTGGCCCGCCAGGACCATCTTGAAGCCGTTGTAGTCCGGCGGGTTGTGGCTGCCCGTCACCATCACACCTGAGGTGGCGCGGCGGCCGGCCAGCTCGATGTTCGTGCCGAAGTAGACCATCGGCGTGGCCACGAGGCCCAGGTCGATCACATCGACGCCGCTGGCGCGCAGGCCGTCTGCCAGAGCAGCCAGCAACTCGGGGCCCGACAAGCGGCCGTCGCGGCCGATCACCACGGCGGATTCGCCCTTGGCGCGCGCTGCGGAACCGAAGGCACGGCCGATGAGGCGTGCGATGTCAGCGTCGACGGTTTTTCCGACGATGCCGCGGATGTCGTAGGCTTTGAAGATGGTGGGGTTGATGCTGCTCATGGAACGATCCGTGAGAATGTCGAATGGGCATCATTGTAAACGGTCAATACCGCCACATCAGGGCGATACGCATTGCCCCATCGCCAGCCGCGTCTAATGCGGACACCAAGTCATATAATGACGGGCTGACTCCGACACGGGCTGAAGCGAAAAGCCTCGCTCGTTTGTCGGTTTTGAAAGCTCCAATCTGACCGTGTCCGCGCCCTCGCCCCTTCCCCTCATCGCTTATGTGATTACCAACTCGGAAGTCGGTGGAGCGCAAGCGCATGTCGCAGACCTGCTGAAAGGACTGCGTGGCCGCGTTGATGCAGTGGTGCTTGCCGGGGGCGATGGCCCTCTTTTCGCCAATGCACACGCCTGCGGCGCCAAAACCGTACGGTTAGGGTTGTTGGACAACGCGCTCTCGCCATGGCGAGCATTGGCTGCATTCAAGCAGCTTGTCAGGGCGCTCCGCGCCGTCAGACCTGACCTGATTCATGCCCATAGCGCCAAGGCTGGCGCACTAGGCAGACTGGCCGGTTGGCTGCTTGGCATTCCTGTCGTCTACACAGTTCACGGCTTTGCCTTCAAAGAGGCGGCTCCGGCACGCCAACGGATCATTGCACGCACGATGGAATGGCTGTTGGCGCCGTTGACCGCACGCATGATCTGCGTTGCGGAAGCGGAACGTGAGATTGCGGAAACACTGCCGATTCCGCGGCCTCGTATTCGGGTAATCCATAACGGCATTGCGGATAGCAGCAACCTTGCCACTCCCCGCGCACCTGTGCGCCGTATCGTCATGGTGGCCCGCTTGGCAGCTCCCAAACGCGCCGATACGCTCATCCGGGCCTTTGCGCGGGCGGCGCTACCGGATTGCGAACTGATTCTTGCCGGCGATGGGCCACAATCGACCGCACTGCGAACCCTCGCCGATACGCTGGCGCCAGGACGCATCCGCTTCTACGGCGTCGTCACCCATATCCCGGCTTTGCTGGCATCAGCGCAGATCTTTGCGCTGGTATCAGACCATGAGGGCTTCCCATTGTCTGTGCTGGAAGCCATGCGCGCAGGCATGCCTATCGTTGCCAGTGATCTTCCCGGTATTCGCGAGCAGCTCGCGGATGGTGACTGCGGAGTGCTCATACCAGGCAACGACGAACAGCTCTGGGTTTCGATATTGACTGAACTGGCCGCCAACCAAGAACAGCGAGAAAACCTGGGAAATAAGGCACGAGCCCGCTGGAAACAACATTTTGGCGTCGCACCGATGGCCGATGCCACACTGCTCGTTTATCGACAAGTCTTGGCGGCCAGGCCGCAGACACATCGTCGAGAGCACTCTGCAAAGCAGGCAACAGATGAATAAAGGCACCAGCGCCGGACAACCCGCCCGGCCATTCCCTGCGCAAGGATCAGAGACCGTTCGGCGAGCCAGCCGCATGCTGGCTTGGGCATTTTTCGGGCTTGCGCTCTTTGGGCTCAATGTTGCGCTGGCGGAACTTGCACGTCGGGCAGGCTGGGTCACGCACGTTTTCACCGCCACGCTGTTATGGGCCATCCCCGCGTACCTGACAGCCTTCTTGTTGCTGCATCGTTCGCTCCACCTCCCCGCCCTGGAGGGCAACAGTCTCGTCGGGGTCGCAACTACGCTGCCTTTCGTGGCATTGCTCTTCGCGTTTGCTGCTTTCCACCTCGAATATTCGCGCGGTGCGTTGCTGCTTGCATACGTCACGACGCTGATGTGGATCTGGTTCGGCTATCAACGCTACGTGCGAAACTATGTCCCGGTGTTTGGTTACACCGATGCCGCAGCATTGAGGCAACTAGAACAAATGCTCGCCATGCCCGGTGCAGCGCCGGCCGGCCCAACGCGCCTGCGCGCCATTAGCTCGCTCGCCGAGGCCGTACATTGCGACGGCCTGATGCTGGACCGCAACGCCACCGCCGACCCGGAGCGCACGCGTGCCTTGGCCCAGTTCAAGCTCAGTCACGTACGCATGTACTCGGTGGAACGCGTTGGCGAGATGCTGACCGGTCGCGTCGCACTGGCCCATATCGACGAGAATTTCTTCGACGATCACGCCGCCCACTACTTCTATCGTTTCTCTAAACGCCTAATCGACATCGCGGCGGTGCTGTGCCTGGCGCCCCTGGCTCTACCGTTGGGCCTCGTCGTGGCCTTGATCATCCGGATTGAAACGTCGGGACCCGCATTGTTCCGTCAGGAGCGCATCGGCCTATATGGCAAGCCGTTCACCATGCTGAAGTTCCGCAGCATGGGCTTCGATGCCAGTGCGCCCGCCCAATTCGCCGCGAAGCGGGATCCGCGTGTAACGCGTGTGGGGCGTGTTATCCGCAAATATCGGCTCGACGAGATTCCGCAGTTGTGGAACGTGCTGATGGGCCATATGAGCCTGATTGGCCCACGCCCGGAGCAAGCGCCGATGGTGGAGGAATTTGAGCAAACCATCCCCTACTACCCGTACCGTCATCTGCTGCGGCCCGGCCTGTCGGGTTGGGCTCAGGTCCAGCAAGGCTATGTGGGCACACACGAGGAAACCGTCACCAAGCTCAGCTATGACCTCTACTACGTCAAACACTGCTCCCTCGCCCTTGACCTGCTGATTGCGGTCAAAACGTTACGGACCCTACTGACCGGATACGGGGCACGGTGAGCATGCCGAGTGGTCCTACATCGCCCGCACCCATGCGCATTCTGCTGCTGACGACGGGCCTCAAGCTGGGTGGCGCCGAACAGCAAGTCGCCGCGCTGGCGCGGCAATTTTCGGCGCTGGGACACGCAGTGGCAGTCGCCAGCCTTGCACAAGGACAGGATGTGGCGCTCCACGAATCGGTCACTGTCGTGCAGCTGGCGATGCGCAAGACACCCCAATCGATGGCACGGGCTCTTTGGCGGCTACGAGCCTTCATCCGTCAGTGGCAACCGGACATCATTCACGCGCACATGATTCACGCCAACCTGTTTGGCCGCATGCTTGGCGCAATCAGCAGCGCAGCGCCACCGGTCATCTGCACCGCACACAGTGCACGGGAAGGCGGCCGTCTGCGCATGTTGGCCTATCGGCTGACCGACCGCTGGAGCCAGCTCACCACGCACGTCAGCCCCGAGGGTCGGCAAGCCATGATCGCGGCGCGGGCAGTCCCGGCATCACGGATAACGATCATGCCCAATGGCATCGACACGGCGCAGTTTCGTCCGGATGTTGACCAGAGGCTGCGCACTAGGGCAGCGCTCGGATTGCAAGAGAGCACACGCCTCTTGATCAACGTCGGGCGCTTAGTCAAGGAAAAAGCGCAAGGCACCCTGATTGACGCATTTGCTCGATTGACGCCCGATCTGGACGCACGCCTGCTTATCGTCGGCGAGGGCCTGCTACGAGGGTCGCTCGAACAACGCATCCGAGACCACCAACTGACGAAGCGAGTTCATCTGATTGGAGCCCGTCAAGATATTCCCACCCTCCTGAACGCAGCCGATCTATTCGTATTGTCTTCTGACATTGAAGGCATGCCGCTTGCACTCGGAGAGGCGCTCGCTTGCGAATTGCCGGTGGTCGCCACCGATGCCGCCGGGGTGGCTGAGCTATTGGGCGAGTGCGGCGAAATCGTGCCACGAGGCGATCCCGCAGCGCTCGCGGCCGCCATGCGCCGCGCGCTTGATGCTGGCCATGGCGACGCCAACGCGCAAGCTGCACGACGCGCGCGCATTGTCTCGAACTTCAGTCTGGAGGCCGTCGCTCTCCAGTGGCTGGATTGCTACGCCCGCCTTATCACGGCTAAACACACGGGCTCCGCGGAGGCCGTGAGATGAAGCAGTTCAAGGTCGCCAGCAATCTGGCGTGGATGCTTGCTGAGCGCGGCCTGCAGATCGGTGCCGGCATTGGCGTGGTCGCCATGCTGGCGCGCGGCCTCGGGCCAGAAGGGTTCGCACATTTCCAGTATGCCCAGGCGGTCATCTATGTGGCGGCATCCGTTGCGTTGCTCTGCAGTGCGGAGGTCGTCATCCCCCGGTTGGTGGCGAACCCGGAGCCCATCGCACAACATCGACTGTTGATCCATGCATTCGGCCTACGGTTTGCTGCCGGCGTGCTTGGTTATCTGCTGATGTGCATGTTCCTGGTTGTTACGCGGCAGTCGATCGACTTTTGGCTACCCGCCCTCATCCTGGGCATCGCGATCCTGCTGCGCGAACCGTTCGGCATTGTCACTGCCTGGATGCAAGCGCATACCCGGACCCGTTCGAACACACTGTTCAATGTCGCGTCTCTTACGGTCAAGGTGGGCGGGGTGGCCATCCTGTTTGCGCTTGGCATGCGCAGTGTGCCGGCTTACGCAGCGGTGTTCTCAGTGGAGTCCATCACGCTGGCTGCATTGCTTGCCGCCTTCTATCTCGCCCGCGCACCACGCGAGCGTGCGGTGCACGACCCACAACTCACGCGCGAGCTGCTTTCCAGCGGTGCGCTCTTCTGGGTCAGCTTCATGTGCATGATGGCCTCGCGCCGCGTCGACCAACTGCTGCTCAAGCCGTTCGTCCCATTGGCTGATCTTGGCGCCTATGCCGCTTCGATGCAGATTCTCGACAACTTTGTGATGCTAGCCACCATTCTTTCGGCCGGGCTGGCACCGGTCTATGTCTACGCCAAACCCACTTTGAAACAAGTCCGCCAGAACGTACTTCGGATCGCCGGCGGCATGGCGGCCATCGGTGTCATCGGCGGTGTGCTGATCGCACTCAGCGCGCACTGGGTTGTCCACCTTCTCTACGGCTCGGCGTTCGCGCGCGCCGTCAACCTGCTGCAACTTGCTGCCCTCGCATCGGCGCTCGTGTTTGCCGATGTTGCGCTCACGCTTCTGCCTATCCATTTGCGGCAGCCGCGTCTGGTCGCCATCAAATGGGGGGCGGCGCTCGTTGCCACGTTGATCGTTGATGCCGTGGCAATTCCGCGCATGGGCACCTATGGGGCCATTCTGGGCTACGCGACGGCCAACCTGCTTTCCGTTCTGTTCGGGATGGCTGTCTGGATGCGCTATCGCAACGATGAACCGGCAGCTCAGAGAGTCGGCGCATGACGCAGGCAAAACCCAGGTTGTGCTTTGTCACCGGCACGCTCAATGCCCTGGCGGGCGCCGAGCGCATGACGGCCACGATCGCCAATGCGCTGGCAGAGCAAGGCTATACCGTCACTATTCTCAGTTTGTGGGATCCGGCCAGTTGCTTTGCGCTGAACCCAGCCATCCGGCACGAGACACTCTTTGTGCAGTGTCCATCCTTCAAGCGCGCCTATATGGCAACCGTGGCGGGCATCCGGCGGCATCTCAAAAAGCATCGTATCGACATCCTGGTGCAAGTCGACACGATGCTCTCGCTCTTTGCGTTACCCGCGGCGCTGGGGCTCGGCGTGCGGCACATTGCATGGGAACACTGTCACTTTGACGAAGACCTGGGTCGACGCGCACGCCGATGGGCCCGACGCCTTGCCGCGCGCTACTGTACGCACGTCGTTGTACTCACCGAGCGCGACCGCAAGCGATGGCTGGAAGCCTTAAGTCCCCGCAGTTCGGTCGTCTACATTCCCAATCCGCTGCCCTTCGCGCTGCCTGCACAGCCCGCACCCCGAACCACCAAGACGGTACTGGCAGTCGGACGGTTGGTGCATACCAAAGGGTTCGACGTCTTGTTGAACGCGTGGGCGCTCGTCACCCAACGCATGCCCGACTGGGAACTGATAATCGTAGGCGAAGGCGAGGAACGGCACGTGCTGGAGGCACTGCGCGACCGACTCGGTCTAGGCACCAATGTCATGCTGCCAGGCGCCCTCTCAGACATCACGAAAGCCTACGAGCAAGCTTCGATCTTCTGCCTGTCCTCACGCTATGAGGGCTTTGGATTGGTGCTGATCGAAGCCATGGCGTTTGGCTTGCCGATCGTCTCAACGGCTTGCGAAACCGGCCCGCGTGAATTGCTGGTGGACAAGCGCGATGCCATCATGGTCGCCATTGATGACCATTTGGCACTTGCCAACGCCCTGCTTGATCTGATTTCAAACCGTGCCGAGGCAGACAAATTAGCGCGTGCCGCCGGCGAAAAGGCCAAGCTATTCTCCAGGGAGCGGATTGTCCAAGCGTGGGGCGCACTGCTGCGCTGACATGAACCGCGGCTACTGAAAGATCCGCCCCCCACGAAATGGGGTAGTGAGTATCGGCTTATACGCAACTCTCGGCGCTACCGCCGCCGCGTAAGGCCCGCAAGGTCTTTGCCGCGACATGAACCTCCTTGAGTCCGAGCCCGATGGCTTTGGCGCCGGGCTCGCCATCGCCCTTACGGCCAAGGAAGCCGCCCAGGCGCGCGATCAAGCGCAGCACTTCGTTGAGCTTGGGCTTGGGTGGCTGCAAGACATCTGCGAGCAAATACGCGCCGCGAATCTCTTCGGCGTCGAAGAATAGCGAGACATCCAGATCGGGACAGGTTCGACCCATGCGCATCAGGTGAGCGATACGCCAGGCCACCGCCAGGAACAGTGCCGATGCACCCCAAGATCATGATGGCCGCCGAGGATTATTACGCACGCAAGGAACTGGCGCCGATCATCGATCGCCTCGCGCACGCCTGCGAGCGCAACGACCACGATGCGATCGTGACGATATGAAGGAGTGCGTATCGGGATTCCGCGTGGTGACCGAAATCCAGGACCACTTGTATGGTTGGCCGTCGGGGGTCATTGGCGGCCCTGATCGCCCGACGGTAGTTCATTGATAGCGACCGCAGACCGAAGCCACGCATGGGTTACCATTACCGGTTTCTCATTTCGGCCGGGTGCGGCGAATACGCCTCGAAGGCGCATTTGCGTCAAACAGCTTCTCGACCAAATTCGACATGAATAGCCTGATATTGCCTGTGGTACTGTCTGGCGGCGCCGGAACGCGGCTCTGGCCACTGTCCCGCAAGTCCCTGCCGAAGCAGTTCGTTCCGCTGGTTCCCTCCAGCGGCGGAGTGCAGAATAAGGACAATCACCGGGTGACCCATGGTCATCGTATCGGACAGTCCTTCCAGCCGCTCCGGGACGTGTTTGCCCCAGCGCTCGGCCGCTAAGGGGACGAGTGGCTGTGGCAATTCTAAGCACGTTCAGGAAGTACCTGTTTCGCGATCTGATCTGGAGCATTCTGGCCGCTGTTTCGATGCAGGGGTCGGTACTGCTCTCCGGCATGCTGGCAGCACGCGTGCTCGGTCTCTCAGTCTTCGGCAAGTACGCACTACTGGTCACGACCGTGACAACCGCTGCCGCGATTGCACAAAGCGGCGCAGGTTCGGTCGTCGCGAAGTTCGTGGCCGAATACCGTGTGTCCGAGCCGCATCGTATCGGTACCGTGCTCTGGTTTTGCCAGCGCATTACCGTCGTCATGGGGCTCATTGCCGTCGCCGTGTTGCTGTTTGGCGCGCCGGTATTCGCGACCTCGGTGTTCAAGCAGCCCGATCTCGAACCGGTGATCCGGCTCGTCGCGCCCGCCATCTTCTTTCAGGTGATGGTGACGTATCAGCAGGGCGCCTTGCAGGGGTTTGCCGCCTTCAAAACCTTGGGGCGAATCAGCACGGTGTCCGGCCTCGTGTTTCTGGTGCTCCCCCCGCTGGGCGCGAAGCTCGGCGGCCTGGACGGTGCGGCGCTCGGTTTTGTGGTGGCCAGTCTCGCGCGTTCGGTGTTCTTCTACATCGCGGTTCGGGTGACCACGCGCGACATGCTGTCGGGCGTTTCGCAGATGGTGCGCCGTGACGACATCGGGCGCGTGTTGCACTTCCTCGTTCCGGCAGGTCTGGCGAGCGTTGTGACACTGCCGTGCATCTGGCTGGTCAGCGTGTTCTTGGCACGCGCGCCGAATGGCCTTGAAATGGTAGCCATCTTCTCCGTGGCAACGCAATTGCGCATGGCGACGCTCCAGTTGCCCACGCTGCTTAACAGCGTAACGCTTTCTGTGATGAATGCGCTGTTCGGGCAACGCTCGTCGCGCGAATTCCGTAACGTGTTTCGTACCACGCTGATTGCCAACGGCGCGTTCCTGGCCCTGGCGATCCCTGTCCTGGTCGCCTGCTCGTCGCTGATTCTTGGCCTGTACGGCCACCGGTTTGCCGATGGGCGCCGAACACTCATTCTGCTGCTCGTCTCCGTGATCCCCGAGATTCTCGCGGCCACGGTGTACCACGTTATCAATACGTTCGGGCGCATGTGGTTGTCGTTGTTCTTCATCATCACACCCGTGAACGTGTCGTACACGCTGATCGCTGCCTGGCTGATCCCGACGATGGGCGTGGAGGGCGCAGCGCTTGCCTACGTTGTGGCGCAGGTTCTGTACCTGATTGCGACGATCATCGTAGCGAGACTCGCGGCGCGCGATCACGCCTTGAAGGAGCGTCATCCGGGAGGCGCGGCAAACGGATGACTTCAGACATCTTCGATATGAAACGGAACGCTACCGCGAAGCGGGTGCTGCATCTGATCCCGTCATTCGGATCGGGAGGCGCCGAGCGGCAACTCTCCCTCCTGGCGCCGGAACTCGCACGCCAGGGGGTGGAATGCCACGTCGGGTACTTCGCCGAGGGGCCGAACCTCGATCGTTTGCGCAATCAGCCGGGGGTCACACTGCACCGGCTGGCGGCCAGCAGCACGCATGATCCGGCGATGTTTCTCCGTGTCCTGCGGCTCATCAGAAACGTGCGTCCTCAACTCGTTCAGACCTGGGTCATCCAGATGGATGTCGTTGGCGGCGCCATGGCGTATTCGGCGGGGGTGCCGCACATCCTCAGCGAGCGCTCCGCTGCACAGTTGTACCAACACGGGTGGAAGTCTCGTGCACGCGCATGGCTCGGCCGTCGCGCGGCGGCGGTCATCGCCAACTCGCAAGGCGGCATCGATTACTGGCACGACGTGCTTGGCGACACCGTGCCGACCTACGTGATTCGCAACTGCGTGACGCCCACGGTGCCGGGACTGGCCTGGGCCGGGTCGGGACGCTCTCCGGAGGCGGGCGCACGCGTGTTGTTCGCGGGCCGCCTGAGTGAGGAGAAAAACGTCGATCAGTTGGTCGAGGCCTTGATTCGTGTCGTTGCCGCCCGGCCCGGCCTGACGGTCGACATGTTCGGCGAAGGGCCGTTGAGGGAGCGTTTGCAGGCGCGCATCGACGCGGCGGGCGCCGGCGAGCGCATCGTCATGCACGGCTTCACCTCGAATCTTGCGGGGGAGATGGCGCGTGCGGACATCACCATTTCCGTGAGCAGTTTCGAAGGCAATCCCAACGTTGTACTCGAAGCGGCGGCGATCGGGTGTCCGCTCGTCATCTCGGAGATTCCGGCGCATCGCGAGTTTCTCGGCGACGACGACGCGTGGTACGTCAATCAGACCGACGTGGCGAGCATCGAGGCCGGCCTAACGGCGGCCCTGAACGATCCCGCCCGCAGCGCAGCCAAGGCGGCGAGCGCCTCGTCCAGGCTCAAGGGGGCCAGTGTCGAAGCGCTGGCGGCACACTACCGGGCTGCTTACGAGGAAGTGCTGACGGCGCGACATGCGGGGCGACGCGGCAACGCATACGCCAATGAACGACCCACAGAATAACGATCGTATGCGGCTACTGGTAGTCACGTCCGGAAGGGATGGACGTCGGCACGGTGATCATGTCGGGATTGCGCCGCGAACCGGTGCTGGATGCGATGCGTGCAGTGACGGAGAATTTCGACCCCGACGTGCGCGGCACGCTGGCCGTGCCGGATTACGAGAACCCGTTCGTCTCGACGCAAGTGCTTCGGGTGGTGTTGAGCTACATCGACTACATCAATCGCACGGTCTGGCACAAGGCGTGGCGCCGGAGGCGAAGAAGCGATCGCCGGGCTGCGACCGTTTCGAAGTTTCCGCCGGGTGAGCCTGATCAGCGATTGGCCAACCAGGCCTGGAACATCAGCACATTCCAAAGATACGGGCTGCGATCGTAGTTGCCCGACAGATGTTGTTGCCAGGTGCGTTCAACCTTGGCGGCATCCAGATAGCCTTGCGAGCGCAATTGCGACGGGTCGAGCAACGCTTCGGCCCACTCGCGCAACGGTCCACGCAGCCACTCTCCCAATGGAATCGAGAAGCCGGTTTTCGGTCGGTCGATCAACTCGCGCGGCACATAACGGTCGAGCACGCGTCGGAGCACCCATTTGCCGACGCCGTCACGCTGAAGTACGCGATTCGGCATAGCCAACGCGAGTTCCGCGATGTGATGGTCGAGCAAAGGGGCCCGGGATTCAAGGCTCGCACTCATGGCGGCACGGTCGACCTTGACCAACAGATCGTCCGGCAGATATTGGTGCAGATCCCAGCGACGCATCGCATGCTGCCAGTTCGGCGACGATTCCCAGACATCCAGCGGCGGCGCGTCGACATTTGAGGACGCCCCCAGCACCAGGCCGTCTTCCGGCTGCCATTGCGACATCAGGCGCGGGTACAGCTCGCCGATAGACGGCGACGTGATTAGGCCGGCAAGGCGGTGCAGCCTTCGGCCGTTGACCTGTTGACGCAGGCTCTGCGGGGCGAGGCGCAGCATGGTGTCCCACCCCCCGGGCGACGGTGTGCGAAGGGCGCATGCGGCGAGCCGACGGAGTACCGCCGGCTGACCGTCGATTCGATCCCACAGGCGCGACGTGATGTCATAGCGCGGATAGCCGGAAAACATTTCATCGCCGCCGTCGCCTGAAAGGGCCACCGTAACGTGCTTGCGGGTGAGATGAGAGACAAGCGTCGTAGGGATCTGCGACGAATCCGCGAACGGTTCGTCGTAAATCTGCGGCAGCGACGGGATCAGATCGGATGCCTGCTTGGCCGTGATGTAGAGCTCGGTATGCGACGTGCCGAGATGCTTGGCGACGGCCGCCGCATACGGTGCTTCGTTGAACGCTTCTTCGTGAAAGCCGATGGTGAAGGTGCGCACCGGCTGCGACGATTGCGCCTGCATCAGCGCGACGACGGTGCTCGAATCCACGCCACCCGAGAGGAAGGCGCCCAGCGGTACGTCCGACAGCATTTGCCCGGCGACCACGTTCTTGAGCTGATCGTGCAACCGGTCGATCAGTGCAGCATCGCTTTCATCGGCCAGAGAGCGGCGCAGTTCTGCCTGTTCGGGCGTATCGAGCGACCAGTACGCCTCAGGGACCGCGTCGCGATCGTTGGCCGTACGGAAGACGATGCGATGACCGGCGGGCAGCTTCCACACATTTTTAAAAATGCTTCGCGGCGCCGGAATGTAGGCAAATCGCATCATGGCGTCGAGCGCGTCGCGGTCGATTTCCAGCGGACGGTCGGCGCCGGCTTCGAGGGCCTTGAGTTCGGAGGCGAAGAGGAGCTTGTCGCCGACCCAGCCGTAGTACAGCGGCTTCTCGCCGATGCGGTCGCGGGCCAGCGTGAGGGTGCGATCCTGGCGATCCCACAGGGCGATGGCGAACATGCCGGTCGCCTTCTTCAGGGTCGCTTCGACCCCCCAGGCTTCGAAGCCGGCGAGAAGAATCTCGGTGTCGGAGTGACCGCGCCAGGCCGGCGCCTTGCCCTCGCGCTCGAGGGCTTCGCGAAGCGCCGGGAAATTGTAGACCTCACCGTTGTACGCGATAACGAAGCGGCCGCTCGCCGAGGTCATCGGCTGATGGCCGTGTTCGGAGAGATCCACGATGGCAAGGCGTCGATGACCGAACGCGACGCCATTCTCCGCATCTGCCCATGAACCGCCGTCGTCGGGCCCGCGATGCAGAATTTTCGCAGCCATGCGTTCAGCGACAGGAATCAGCGAGCCCATCGAGCGCCAATAGGCGATTCCGGCAATGCCACACATATTCAGTTTCCTTGAATCACGTTCCGGGGACGCGATCGGCGAGCGCCGTCCGCCGGTCTTGAACGGCGATTGCGCCGCAGGCCGCGGCACGCCACCCGCATTTTAGGTGCTTAAGATCTCTTTCCAGGTCGCCTGTGCGGTCTTCGACCACGCGAAATCCAGACTGCGCGCAGCGGCACGGTCGGCCAGTGCCCCGGCCAATGCCGAATCCTGTGCCATCCGGGTAATCGCAGCAGCGATACTGCCAGGATCGTCCGGCGCGAAGTAAAGCGCGGCGTCGGCGGCAAACTCGGGCATGGGTTCGATATCCGATGTCAGCGTCGGACGGCCGGCGCCGAGGGCTTCGAGCAGAATGTTCGGGCAATTCTCGCACGACGACGCAAAAAGGATCATCTCGGAATTGCAATAGGCGCCGGGCAGGCTCCCGTACTCGACACCGCCGACCACGCGGACCCGGTCGGTCAGGCCGCGCTCGCAGATTTCGCGTTCGACGAGTTCTGTCTGGGGCGAGAGCGGCTCGCCCACCAGAATCAGGCGATATTCGTTTCGCAGCGCCTCGGGCAACTGCGCATAACCCTGGACGACCTCGAGGTGATGCTTATAGGGCTCGAAGCGCGACACATAGAGAATGCACTTGCCGTCCGGCAGGTAGGCTGGCCTCGGCAGATCGGTGCCCGCCGTCTTGAAGATTTCGGGCACGCCGTGCGGAATCGTCACGCCACGCGAAATGGGGATCAGCGCCTCGACGACACCCCGGGCGAAATGCGAGATGAAGATAACGAGATCCGCACCGCGCATGCTTCGCAGCATCGCTCCTTTCAGCAGCAGGGTTCGCAAGCGCAGCAGTCCCCACGGAATGACCTTGACAGCCTCCGGGTCGAACGGCTGCATGTTACGGAACATCGTGACGGTACGGCATCCGGCTGGAACGCTTGTGTTGACCAGCCCGCCCGGGCAGAACAGAAGATCGACGCCTTCGCGCTTCAGAATGCCCGGCAGCGTCAGTCGTTCCCATACGAGGCGGCGCAACGGGTTGTTGGCCGCTGCGTCGAGATTTCGACGCTTGATGCGAGGATCGGGCGGCAGATCAAGCGAAGATGGTGCGTATATCAGCAGCTGTAGCGACGGATCATCCGGCAGATTTCGCAACAGGTTAATCAGATAGGTTTTCCCTCCGCCGACCCGGGCGGAGAGCGCATTGATCAGTATTTTCATACGCGAGTGCGAGATGATCGTGACATGGCGATGCCGCGATCAGCTTTGCGCGCGCCGCGCGAGGGACATGTACCACGAACAGGCGATTTCGAGCCCGGCCGCCACGCGGTGCGTCGGCGCGTAGCCGAGCAGCGATTTCACCTTGCTGATGTCGGCTTGCGAGTGCCGCACGTCGCCCGCGCGGAAGTCGCGGTACGTCGGCGTAGCGTTGGCCACTTCGGGCAATTCGCGTGCGATCAGCGTACGAATGTTGGCGAAGAGTTCGTTGAGCGTCGTGCGATCGCCGAGCGCCACGTTGTACACCTGATTCGCAGCTTCCGCGCTCTCGGGGAGCGACGCGAGGATGTTCGCCTGAACGACGTTCTCGACAAAACAGAAATCGCGGCTGGTCTCACCGTCGCCGTTGATGAACACGGTCTCGCCGTTGAGTAGGGCGTCGAACCACTTGGGAATGACGGCAGCATAGGCGCCCTTCGGATCCTGGCGCGGTCCGAACACGTTGAAATACCGCAGACCAACGCTATTGAATCCGTAGCAACGCGCGAAGACGTCAGCGTACAGCTCGTTCACGTATTTCGTGACGGCGTACGGCGAGAGCGGCTTGCCGATACGGTCTTCCACTTTGGGCAGGCCGGGGTGATCGCCGTAGGTCGAGCTCGACGCGGCGTAAACGAAACTCGCCACGCCAGCGTCGCGCGCGGCGACCAGCATGTTCAGAAAACCGGACAGGTTGGTGTCGTTCGTGCGAATCGGGTTCTCGATCGAGCGGGGAACGCTGCCGAGCGCGGCTTCATGCAGCACGTGCTGTACGCCGGCCGTGGCCCGCTGACACGTTTCAAGGTCGCAGATGTCGCCTTCGATGAACGAGAAGCGCTGCCACTGTTCCGGGCTGACAAACGACTTGACCAGATCGAGGTTGGCACGGTGACCGGTGGCGAAGTTATCAAGCCCGACCACTTCCTGGTCGAGCTTGAGCAGCGTTTCAAGCAGGTTGGAGCCGATAAAGCCCGCAACACCGGTAATCAGCCACTTACGGGGTGCCTGTTGCAGCGATCGTTGGACGTCAAGATACCGCGTCACTTTACTTTCCTTGGAGTTGCCGGCCGATGGAATGGCTGGGGCAGGTGAAGACGTTGCCGAGGCGGCGGTGTAATCCCGCCGGCCCCGTGATTGTCGTTTCGATTTTGGAGCGCGTCGATCAGAGGCGCCAGAGGTCCACGCCGGCAGCGGCGAAAGTCGCGCGGTCGTAAATGCTCTTGACGTCGACGACGACGGGGTTTTCCGTAAGCAGGCCGAGGAGATCGCGCGGCGTCATCTGACGGAATTTGCTGTGTGCAACGGCGGCGACGAGCGCCTGAGCAGGTTTGAGCGCGTTGAGATCGCAAAGCTCGACGCCATATTCGTGACGCGCTTCCTCCGGATCCGCTTCCGGATCGCACACTTGCACCTTCACGCCGAACGACTCCAGTTCGCGAATCACGTCCACGACGCGCGAGTTGCGCAGGTCGGGGCAGTCTTCCTTGAACGTCAGACCAAAGACGGTCACGGTCGCGTTGGCGACATGGTGCCCGGCGCGAATCATTTGCTTGATCGTCTGTTGCGCGATGTAGGCACCCATGCCGTCGTTGATGCGACGGCCCGAAAGAATGACCTGCGGGATGTAGCCGAAGCGCTCAGCGATATGCGTCAGGTAGTATGGGTCGACGCCGATGCAATGGCCGCCCACCAGGCCGGGGGAGAACTTCAGGAAGTTCCACTTGGTGCCGGCAGCTTCGAGCACTTCGCGCGTGTCGATGCCGATGCGATTGAAGATGATCGCCAGTTCGTTCATCAGCGCGATGTTCAGGTCGCGCTGCGTGTTTTCGATGACCTTCGCGGCTTCTGCCACCTTGATCGACGACGCGGCATACACGCCCGCCGTGACGACCGAGCGGTAGACGTCGGCCACGATCTTGCTTGTGGCTTCGTCGCTACCCGAGACCACTTTGGTGATCTTGGTGAAAGTGTGTTCCTTGTCACCCGGGTTGATACGCTCGGGACTGTAGCCGACGGTGAAGTCGCGGCCGAAAGTCAGGCCCGAAACGCGCTCGAGAATCGGCACGCACACATCTTCGGTCACACCGGGGTAGACGGTCGATTCGTAGACGACGATGTCGCCGCGCTTGAGCGCCCGGCCGACGGTATCCGTTGCCTTGATGACCGGCGTGAGATCCGGCTGATGGGCGCCATCGACCGGTGTCGGGACCGCCACGATATGGAAATCGGCCTGGGCCAGCTCGCTCGTCTCCGCCGTCAGCAACAGGTCGGCTTGTTTCAGGTCGTCGGTCGCCACTTCATTCGTACGGTCGTGGCCCCGGCGCAACTCGTCGAGGCGCGAAAGATTTATGTCGAATGCAACGGTTCGAGCGGATTTACCAAATGCAACTGCTACGGGCAGACCCACATACCCGAGACCGACCACAGAAATTTTTCGCGTATGCATCAATTCAATAACCTAATGTATCGACTGAACGTCTTGTGACCCGTGCCGATAATTCCGGATGACGAGAGGACAGTATGGCCGTCAAAGACTGTTTCGTTTAACCCGTGAGACAGAAGTGCGCATCGGTCCCCGGAGTGGTCGAATGCAGACACAGATCTGCCCTTTACCAAACTGTAGATTGTATCACCGCGCCCCGCCGGACTGCCCGCGGAGGGGGCCGCGCACCGCTATCTTGCCCCTCGCCTGGACAAACGCGCCAGCCCCGTAGCAGGCCCGTTCGCTCCATCGGCTTATACACATCTTTTGCCTAATTTTTGAGCGAATCCACCTGAGGCCCTTGTAGCAAGGGATTCCGGGTAGCGGCATCCGAAAAGCTTGATCCGATGTCGTCGGACAAGGCGCTCGTAAGTCACTGATTCGGAAGGGCATGCCCGAGATGGGTATAAGTCGACAGGTTTAACTGGCAATCATGTTCGCCGCCAGTCGGCTGCGTTTTCACTAGGACGGCAGCCGACTTGCCCCGATTGAACCATAGCGTTGAGCAATCTTGAGAGAAACGCTGTTTAGGGCTCGAAGCCAACTGACCTGACCCTATGACCCTACACCAAGAAACAGTACCGCTGAGAAGTAGAGAATCCGGCATGATTTTCACGATTTGAAACGGAAGACATGCCATGAAGATGAGCAAGTTCACCGAGGCGCAGATAGCGTTCGCGCTCAAGCAAGCGGAGCTGGGTACGAAGGTCGAGGAGGTGTGCCGTAAGCTGGGCATCAGCGAAGCGACGTTCTACAACTGGAAGAAGAAGTACGGAGGCATCGGCCCTTCGGAGTTGCGCCGGATGCGGCAACTCGAGGAAGAAAATGCGAAGCTCAAGCGACTGGTGGCGGACCTGTGCCTGGACAAGGCCATGCTGCAGGACGTGCTGTCAAAAAAGGTCTGAAGGCTTCCCGCAAGCACACGCTGGTGGATGAGTTGCGTGACCGCTACCGCGTAAGCCTGACCAAGGCTTGCGCGTTGTTCCACATGTCGCGCTCGTTGTACGGGTATCGGTCGGTTGCACGCGACTCGTCGGCATTGCTTGCACGCATCAAAGAGATTGCAGCCACGCGCGTCCATTACGGCTATCGTCGTGTGCACGTGATGCTGCAGCGGGAAGGCTGGAAAGACAATCACAAACGCGTCTATCGACTGTACCGAGCCGAAGGCTTGTCGCTGCGGCATAAACGCCCCAAGCGCAACAAGTCCGCACGGCTACGCCAGCCCAAGAGCATCGTCACTGCCATCAACGAAATCTGGAGCATGGACTTTCTATAGTCCGCCCGCAAACCGCAAGCTCAAACTGGTGGCGCTGAACGACTCGCGTTTATCTATCCGGCCTGTTGCAGACACTTCCAAAGTGTCCTTGGCCTGCATAAAGAAACCGCACGCTCCCGTTCCGATTAGTGTGAAGGCGTCAGAAGCGCCGAAAGTCCAGACGGGTCTACGGGTGCGACGGATGGTCGTTGCTGCCATGTCGATGCTTCGCGAGCTGCGGAAAGCAAAAGAACTCTAGTTCATTGGGTGAAGGCGGTACTGCACCTGGAAATCCTTGCCGCTGCGCAATACGGCCCACACGATGCGCGCAATCTTGTTAGCCAAAGCGGTTACGGCAACATGTGTACGCCGGCGCGCGGCAAGTTGGATGAGCCATCGTTGCAACGGGTCATTCGGGTGCTTATCCTTCCACACCCAGACGGCTCTGGCCCCTTGGATCAGGAGGCGCCGCAGATAGGCGTTGCCTCGCTTTGTGATGCCTGCCAAGCGTGTCGTACCACCGGTGGAAAGCTGCCTGGGGACGAGCCCTGCCCACGAGGCAAGATCGCGCGCGCGTTTGAATTCGCTGCCATTGCCAATCGAAGCCACGATGGCCGTTGCAAGCAAGGGCCCTACACCGGGAATCGATTGCAGGCGTTGCCGAGCGTGGCACACCTCAGACCATCAAGGTGGACAATGGCAGCGAGTTCATCTCGAAGGCCATGGACCGATGGGCGTACGAGCACGGCGTGGAGCTCGACTTCAGTCGACCAGGCACGCCGACCGACAATGCCAAGGTGGAAAGCTTCAACGGGCGCTTCCGACAGGAATGCCTGAACGAGCACTGGTTCTTGTCCTTGGACGATGCTCGGAGCAAAATCGCCGACTGGCGGCGGTACCATAACGAGAGCCGTCCCCACTCCGCACTGCAGTGGGCGACACCCGACGAATTCGCCCGTCAGGCAAGGGAAAGTGCCTCGGCGCACGAATCAACGATGCCGGAAATCTCCACTTCTGGACGGTACTAATTCCGGTGTAGGGTCATAGGGTCAACTTGCACCTCGAGAAGTACTGCAACAGTATAACCATCGGCATATATATGTCTCGGCATGCCTATTATGATTCGATGAACGAGTACCTTATCTGACGGCATCGTATCGAGCTTTTCGGATGCCCCCCCGAAATCCCTTGCAAAGGACCTCCGGTCAATTCGCTCAAAAATCGGGCAAAAGATGTGCATAAACCGATACGTTCGCCGTGCCCTGTCACGTCGCCGGTGTTTCAACAACCGGAAGCTTTGTCGGCGCCGTTTTTTCAGAACATAAATTCCGATACGTTTTGCGTTGAAGCGAGGCTGCCATGAAATGCACGTAAATAGCCACCGGCATTACCTGAACTACGTAACGAGCAAACAAGGTGAATGTGGTGTCGCGAATCGATTGATACGACATGGCGAAAAGCCATATGTAGACGACGATTTTCATCGGTGTCACGCTCTCACGCAGCAGCCGGTTAACGACAAATGCCGCGACCAGCCCGAGCAGCATGCCGCGCAGCAAGGCTTCCATCACGCCGAACCCGACAAACGACTCAGTGATGGCACCGAAAGCGAGGCCGCCACCGGCCATCGCAAACTCCGGATAGAACGTGGACACGTACCAGACTGAGGGGTCCAGCTTGTCGAACCAGAGAAGCTGCTGCGGAACCACGCGCGCGAGGTCCAGCGTGTAAAGCGGGACGTCGAAGTCGACGACCATCTGCTTTTGCTTCATGATGTCGAGCGCGTTGATGAAGACGGACGAGAATTCGCCCGACTGGAGGCCCGAGATCGCCGTGGTCTCGGATACGCCACCACGAATCTGGCCGGCGAGCAGGAACAGGACGATGCCGACGAGAGTCATCGTCACCCAGGTCGAAGGCTTGAGGCGACGCACCAGAATCATGTAGCAAAGCAGATAGCTCAAGGCACACAGCGCGGCGCCCGACCGGCTGCCGCCGGCCACGGCCGACTGCGCCAAGATCCCGGCAACCGCGACGATCCACAGGCGATGCCACTTTGGTGCCTTCGCAATGGTGAAAACCATGAGCGCTAAGAAGAAGGTGAATTGCAATCGTTCTGCGGTGGCGATGAGCTGCTGAAGGATTAGCGGCAGATTGCGCAACACTGTGTAGCTTTCGATGTACGAAGCCGCGACCGGCACGTTGGCCATGGTTCGCACCGCGAAGTCAGTGAGAAAAACGAAGACCAATCCGTAGCCGAGGGCCCGGATTTCCTTCACTTCCGGCACACGGATGGTCTCTACGACGACGTGATACCGGCGCGTCAGGCGGTAGACGCAGGCGAAGCCGAGTAGGAACAGGAAGTAGGCCAGACCGGCGAAGAACACTTGGTCGTCGGTGAACCCGCCGAATTCGTACCGGGTGTCCAATATCTCTCCGATACCTTGCCTGTTCAGGTAGATGCCGATGAGCGGAAGCCATCCATACAGCAGGACGCAGAACCCCAGAAACACTCCAATGTCCGGAATCGGCGTCGAACGATTCTTACGGCCGATCCATAACCCCACCCATGGCAGAGGGAACACCAGGAGCAGCAGTTCTGTCATTGGGGCTTCCTCCTTTACACTTTCGCAAGAACAGGCACGCGATAATACCGCACTCATCGCCAGCCAAACCTGGGGTACTTGCTACCGGCTCGAGCACAACTTCGCCGCCCTTGCGGGTGCACGATAATGGGCTGAGCGAATCAGCCAGTCTGCCGACGTGCCCGATTCCTGGGCGCGCCATCAGCCCAATCATGTCTGCTTCGTGATCCGCGATGTACACCAACCGCGTATGCGGCACGCTCACGGCGCTCCCCCGCTACGTTCGTACCCTTCGATCCAACGCTGGCTTTCCCTCATATCGCTGCGCGTGCCCTAGACATCCTTCGGCTAGCGTGCCGAAGCACAGTGGTCTTGCAGGCACAGCACGACCTGATGGGCTGCCATGCGCTGCTTGGTTTGCTGCAGCGCGGCGCCAGAACCGCGCGCCATTCCACCTCGGCGTTGCCGAAGAAGCGGTATGACGCCATCGCATCACCTCAGCGTCGGCACGCTGGCGGCACACCGGCCCCTGGCTTGGCTGCCAATCGTTTCATCAAAATCCTCGCTCGCTTGTTCAGGCGCGCCGCCAAGGTCGAGGTCAGCAAATTCGGTCCGCGTCCCTCAGGCCGAGGCCAGGACCGAGGCGTTCACGCAAAAAGCGAGCGCAGACACGAGTCCTCACGCGCTTGTAAGCCCTGCGCTGTGTCGTTGAAACTCAATGGCTTCTTCCGCTATCCGCTCCGGCGGGGAGGGGTTCTGTATAAGCTGATGGGTAAAGAGACGCTACAATTTGGAAGTTTGAACGCTCACGTCACATATGCCCCTCACACGCGCCGATCCGCAGACCTCCGACCTCCACCCGATACATGTATTAGCGAAGTCCTTCAAACTCATTTTGTTGGTGGGCGTCATTGGGGCATTGCTGGGGTTGGCTGCCTCTCAGATTATTCACCCCCGCTGGGTGGCCAGGATGACAATCCAGCTTGGACAAGTGTCTATTCCTGATGCCAAGGGTTCGCTGGTACCGCAGCCGCTCGAAAGCCAATTGACTGCAGTCGAGCGGTACAACCTGCCGAGCTTCCACCTCCAAGTGCTCCACGACCTTGGATTGCCTAACCCCGGCACCGGCAACAAGGATTCCGATCTGACGTTCAGTTCATTGAAGGCAACGGCTGCTCGAAGTCCGACCCTGATCAACATCGAGGTTTCCGCCTATTCGCGAGAAGCCGCCGCAGGAACGCTGGAAGCAGCCCTGAAAACCTTCTCGGTCGAGCATCGAAAGCTGTTCGACCAGGCCATCACTGATATGCAACGCAATCAGGCAACTGCTCAAGGCAAGCTCGCTAGCGCACAGCGCGACTATGCACGCATCGGTGAGACCCTGAAATCCTTGGCCACCTCGGGCACTGCAACCGGCATGGGCGCGCGCGACGTTCTAGCCTCCAACACCGCCTCGCTGATCAATACCCAGATTCTTGAGTTGCAGCAGCAAGTCGCAGCGTATCAGGACGCGTTAGGGCCGCTGCGTAGCTACCCAACGAAAGCGATGGGGCCGGCCTATGTTCCGGCACGCCCCAGTACGCCGGGCATTGCGATCTTCATCGCTGCCGGTGTGGCGATGGGTCTGATACTTGGTGCTGGCTTGGCACTTCTCAAACACTCCTTTCGCACCGCATGAATTGCATGGCGAGAGGTATCAATTCCGGTAATCGCTCTCGCCTCATGGATAAAAAAATCCCGCAGCCAGCTGTGGGATTTTTTTCGACTCAATTGAGCGGCCCCCAGTAAACAGTGCCATGATGTAAGCGAGTTTTCGGCGGACTTTTCAGCAAGAAAGGAGCCGTACGATGAAACGCAAGCGCTTCAGTGTCGAACAGATTGTGGCAGTGTTGAAACAGGCCGAAGCCGGGATGCCGGTAGCGGAGCTGATTCGTCACGTGGGCATTACGGAGCAAACCTTCTATCGCTGGAAGAAGGTGTATGCGGGTCTGCAGACGGGCCAGGTTCGGCAGCTGAAACAACTTCAAGACGAGAACGCACAGTTGAAGAAGGTCGTTGCCGAGTTGACGTTGGATAAGGCGATGCTGACCGACGTATTGAAAAAAAAGTGGTGAAGCCTTCGCCGAGGCGCAGCATCGTGGATTATCTGAAGTCAGCGTACGCAGTCACGGAACGCCGAGCCTGCCGCTTGGTGGCGCTGTCCCACTCGGTGTATCAGTATCGCAGTCACCGCGACCCGCAGACGGCATTGCGCCAGCGCATGTGCGAAATCGCGGCGACCCGCGTGCGTTACGGTTACCGCAAGATTCGCGTGCTACTGCAACGGGAGGGCTATCAGGTCAGCAAGAACCGGCTGTATCGCTTGTACCGGGAAGAAGGCATGTCGCTGCGCTACAAGCCGAACCGCAAACGACGGGCACAGATGAGTCGTCCTTCCCGCGCCAGGGCCACAGCGGCCAATCACGCGTGGAGTCTGGACTTCGTGGCCGACCAGCTGACAAGCGGTCAGCGATTTCGTGCGCTGACCATCGTCGATATCTTTACTCGCGAAGCTTTGGCAATCGACGTTGGTCAGAGGCTGGGTGCGTCAGACGTTGTGCGTGTACTGGACGAACTGCGCATCCGGCGCGGAGCACCGCGCATGCTGTTGTGCGATAACGGCTCGGAATTTACCAGTCAGGTGATGGACCTGTGGGCTTACCATCATAAGGCCGAGATTGCCTTCAGCCAGCCAGGCAAGCCAACGGATAACGCATTCGTGGAGTCCTTCAATGGCACGCTTCGCGACGAATGTCTGAACGCACACTGGTTCACGTCGCTGACGGACGCCAAAGAGCAAATTGAGCAGTGGGGGGTGGAATACAACGAGAGTCGGCCTCACAGGGCCCTAGGCGAAGTGTCCCCTGCCGAATACGTCCGTCAGTTGGGCCTGCAGGCCCAACTGACGGACCAACAAGAAGCCGAAGACTAACGTTGCTGTTGGCACTGAAAACCGAGGCCGCTCAAAAACGGACTCTACTAGCTTCCCCGTGGACCGGTTTATTGGGGGCAGGTCACAATATCATAGGGCTTGGATGTTGAACAACAGCATTGCCGTGAAACACTAGCGGCAACGTATCCGTGGCACTTGTAGCTACTACTCGATAACGAATGAGGATTCAGCTTCCGTTTCCGCATCTGCAGCGTTCACAACCTGCGGCCCATAGCCGTGAACATGCTCCCCCAGAATCTCCTTGATGGCGGGCTCGTCCCCCTCTTCGGCCGCAGTCCGCATATTGGCCAAGACGGGAGCAAACTGAGTCCACGGGACATAGTGTTCACGCGCCTTCATAATCCGTTCGTGAACAGTGCCCTCCGGGTTGTCTCCAATGAGCAATTCCTCATACAGCTTTTCGCCAGGCCGCAGTCCGGTGATCTTGATTTCGACATCCCCTGCTGGGTGATTGTCATCTCGGATCGTCAGGCCAGAAAGCTGCACCATGCGCCGCGCCAGATCCATGATCTTGACCGGCCGCCCCATGTCCAGCACGAAAACTTCACCACCATGTGCCATTGCGCCGGCTTGCAGCACCAACTGCGCTGCCTCGGGAATTGTCATGAAGTAGCGCGTCACCTCGGCGTGTGTCACGGTTAGCGGACCGCCCTCTTGCAACTGCCGCCGGAAGAGCGGCACGACGCTACCACTGCTGCCCAGCACGTTGCCAAAACGCACCATCGCAAACACAGTACGGTTTTGAACTACCTTCGAATCGCCGTTTAGCAAGCCGAAATCGACGGTGTCACTCGCCGCAAGCGCCTGCAGCGCCAACTCCGCCATTCGTTTTGACGCCCCCATGACGTTTGTCGGGCGAACAGCCTTGTCGGTCGAAACGAGAACGAAATACTCTGCGCCGCTCTCCATGGCAGCGCGCGCCATGTTGAGCGTACCGAAGATATTGTTCCGCACACCTTCAGATGGGTTGCACTCCACGAGCGGGACATGCTTATAGGCTGCAGCGTGATACACCGTTGCTGGCCGATGGAAACGGCAAATTTCCCGCAGCCGATCCAGATTTGCAACGCTTGCCAACAGCGGCACGATTTCAACAGACAAGTGGTTGTCCGCACGCAAGCCTTCTAACTCTCGATGAATGCTGTACAGCCCAAACTCGTTATGCTCGACAAGCACCAGCTTGCGCGGTTTCTCGAGCATGATCTGACGACACAGCTCGCTACCAATGCTGCCACCCGCGCCGGTCACAAGAACCGTCTTGTTGGCAAGATTGCGTGCGACCAGCGCCTCGTCCGGTGGCACAGGAGCACGCCCCAAAAGGTCTTCGACATCCAGCTCTTGGAAATCACGCACCGTGACACGGCCTGACGCGAGATCAACCATGCCGGGCAGCGTACGGACGTGAACCGGCAATTCGCGCAATTTGGCGATGATGGCATTACGGCGCGCACGCCCAAGCGAAGGTACCGCAAGCAGGATGTCGGTAACGCCCATGCGCTCTATCGCATCGGGCACTTCCTCTGGGCTGATGATGTCCAGGCCGTTGATAGTGCGCCCAATCTTGGATGTGTCGTCGTCAACGTAACCGAGCAACACGAATTCACGCACCACGGCAAGCGCCAGGGCCGTCTGCACACCAGCTTCGCCTGCCCCATAGATCAGCAATCGGCCGACACCGTGATGGTGCCCTTTACTCAACTGACCTGCCAACCAGAACCGAGCCATCGCACGCGTGGTGCTGACCAACAACAGGAATATGATGGGCTGTATCAAGCCAACACTGCGCGGTACCCCATCCCATTTAAACAAAACTATGGCCAGGAAAAACAGTGCGCCATACAGGCCCACCGCCTTAGCTGTGCTCATCAAGGCCGACATGCCCGTATAACGGAAGATGGCGCGGTAGAGGCCAAACCGCGCAAATATCGGGAATGCAAGCAGAGGCGCTAGTATGTAGACGTACTTCTGCTGCAGTTGCGGGAGACCGACTTGGTCGATACGCAGGTAGTACGCGACCCAGACGGAAATCACCGCTAGCATCAAATCCACTGCCACAACAACAAGGCGCTTTGCAGGGCGCGGTAGAGCCAGCAAGGGAGCCGCTGATCTGTGGAATAGCATCTTGGAAATCTTCAATCTCATTTTGATTGCAATGCCTGACCCGGCTCCAACACCGCCCACGCCGCAACCTTAACCCCATAACCCAAGACCGATCCCGCTTGCATCCAGGCCCCATATCCTAATGTCGAGCCACCCGCCATGGCAGCATTGACGCCCAGGTGTCCAAAGTTCTCTACTCGACAATGGTGATCGACCACCGCGCCGCAGTTGACGATCGCACCCACGCCCAGTTGCGCCTCGGTCCCGACAATCGCCCCCGCCATAATGGCACTCCCTGCCCCGATCACCGAGCTGGGCGATACGATGGCTCTCGGGTGCACGATGGTCGCCAATTCAAAATTGGCTGCCAGAAGCTGGTCGCACAGTTTCTCCCGTAAGCCGTTCTTGCCAATCGCAACGATGGCTGCGTCAGCCAGATCACGGTACTTGGCCAAATCGGACGTCCCACCTATCACTGGCCACGCCCAAACTTGCCGCGCCTCAGTCACGTCGTCAATAAAGCCCGCCACCGCGTACTGGCCTGCAGCGCACGCGGCTTCTGCGACCGAACGGCCGTGGCCACCCGCTCCGACAATCAGTAGTCGCTTCATCAGTGTGATACTCCATCCCGGCGCACGACCTTCACGAACGTCATCCAGATGATCCGGAGATCGAACATCAGCGACTGCCTGCGCAAGTACTCCACATCCAATTGCACCTTTTCAGGTATGGGCAATTCGTCCCGTCCATTCACCTGAGCCCATCCGGTAAGGCCGGGCACTAGATGATGTACGCCAGATTCCGTACGCAAGGCAATCAAATCGTCTTGATTGAACAACGCCGGACGAGGTCCAACAAAGCTCATATCTCCAGCGAAAATACTCCACAGTTGGGGCAATTCGTCCAGGCTAGTCTTCCGCAGGAAAGACCCGATAGGTGTCAGATGTGCCTTGGGATCTGCCAGCAGATGCGTTGCCACAGCGGGGGTGCCTACCCGCATGCTGCGGAACTTGGGCATCCTGAATATCTTGTTGTTACGTCCAACCCGGTCGGACCAATACAGGGCGGGGCCGGGAGATGTCAGGCGCACTAGCAAAGCGACGACCAGCACCGGGACAGCCAGTACGGTCGCTGCCATCAGTGCCAACAACAAATCAAACGATCGCTTCACGGCTCCAAACCCTCCACGGCCTTTTTCAAGCCTTGATCCAACGTCAGGGGCGGGCGCCATCCCAACAGCCGTCGCGTTTTTTCAATGTCGACCTGCAATGAACCGCACAGGCGCTGTGCTACAGATTTCTTGCCCACCAGCGCCGCTGCCCCCTCCAAACAGGCCGAAGGAATCGGCAGCAAACGCGCCGATCGGCCCATCGCTCGTGCGGCGCGCCTCAACAATTCTGTGGTTGACACATCTTCGCCGTCCGACACTAGAAATACCTGCCCTGCGGCAGCTGGATGTGAGAGGCAGGTCACCAACAAATCCACCAGATTGTCCAGAGCCACCAAGCTGCGCGCATTATGAATCGCACCCAATGGCAACGGCACGCCACGGCGCAACCATCGCATCATGGATGCGAAGTTGGCCTTGACGCCCGGCCCATAGACGAGCGGAGGCCGGACAATGACCACCTCCATGCCGGTCTGTTCAGCAAGTTCGCGCAGCCTGTTCTCAGCCTCCATCTTGGATACGCCATAAGGATCAAGCGGCGCGGGAAAATCGTCCGCCGTAAATGGCCGCCCCACCGGGGAGGATTCCCCGTTGACCTTGATGGAGCTGACAAACACAAATCGCCGCACGCCGGCCTCGGCAGCCTGCCGAGCGAGGTGCAGCGTGCCGTCAACATTGGCGCGCCTAAATTCGGCCAGGGGATCACTCGCGGTCTCAGCCATCACATGCACACGCGCGGCTGTGTGCACGATCACGTCGACGGCGCTCAATGCATCCCGCCAGTCTGTCCCCGCGGACAAGTCGCCGACGCGAACCGTCTGGACACCGACTGGAAGGCTGACGCAGTCTCGACGAATCGCCGCGCGCGTAGCGAAACCGTCACGGGCCAGCTTGCCCACCAACGCGCTACCGACAAAACCCGTTGCTCCTGTCACCAGAATCACGACGCCCCCCTGGAGACGGAAGGCGAGTCATCCGCGAGTCTTAACTGTTCGATCCACGCCTCCAGACGACTGATCAGGGTTTCCCGATCAAACTCGCGCGCGCTCACAGCCAACCCATTGCAACCCATGACCTCGCGCTCTTGCATCGTCATACGGGACAGCTGCAACACAGCGGCGGCCAGCGCCTCGTGATCGCCCGCAGCGCAGGTCAGGCCCGCGCCCGAGTCCCTCACGACCGTAGACCCTTCCCCATTCAACATAGCGACTACCGGGATGCCAGCCGCCAGATACGACTGCAGCTTGCTCGGAATCGTCATGGAAAAAATGGGTTCGTCCTTCAAGCTCACCAACAGGGCTTGCGCGTGCTTGAAAAATGATGGCATTCTGTCCAAAGGGTGCCGTCCGAGCATCAGCACGCGGTCCTGCAACTGACGGCGTTTGATTTCATCGGCGACCCAACCGCCCATTCTGCCGTCGCCGACAATCAGCCAGCGAATGTGCGCATGGTCCTTGAGCGCCTCGGCCGCGGCCAGAATCGCAGGGAAATCCTGGGCCACGCCAATATTGCCGGCGAACATGACATTGAAGCTCCCAGGCTTGACCGGCACCTCCTCTGCGGCAATCGCATGCTGCATATCGAAGACTGATTCAGCCCATCCAGGGAAGTACTCCACCCGACTGTCCGCTGCCGCATATTTGCGTATCTGCGGAATGAAGCTGTGCGACTGCGCCAGAATCAGGTCACAGCGCTTGTAAATGAACGCTACCAGCTTACCCACTGCCCGCAGAATGGCGGGTGAGCGCACGACACCAATCGCCTGCAAAGTTTCCGGCCAAAGATCCTGCACCCAGAAAGCCATCGGAGCGCGCTTGGCGGCACGCATTACCGCCGCCGGCAGCCCTACGGTGATCGGCGATGGTTCGTATGCGAAGACCGCGTCAAATTGCCGTCCGCGCAGCCTCCCCAGACCCATGGTCGACGCACTCACTGCAAAGCTCAGATAGTTCAGCATCAGGCGCAAACTGCCCGCGCCCCGCGGCATCATCGGCACACGGACAATCTCGGCCCCCTCGTATCGAGCAAAGCGAGCCGGATCGGCGCGAAACTGAGGAAAAACGCTCCCATCAGGGTAGTTAGGTAAACCCGTCAATACCGTGACCTGGTGCCCGCGCCGCGCCAGCTCGGCGACCAGGTCATTGATTCGGAAGTTCTCTGGCCAGAAGTACTGGGTAACGATCAGCAATCGCATAAATCAATTGCTCAATATTTCTTCCAGACCACGCGGTTCACGTAGTCCGTGTAGCTGTGGATGATGCGCAGAACCTTGTCAGAAACATTGGGCATGCTGTAGTCAGCCACCATGCGCAGCATACGCGTCTGACCGCTTGGCTGGCTCTGCAGGATAGCCAAGCCCTGCATTACCCGCTCCACGTCCTGCCCCACCAGCATCACCGCGCCCTCTTCCATGCCTTCGTGTCGTTCCTGCGCCTCACGCAGATTCAGCGCGGGAAAGTTCAGGATGGACGATTCCTCGCTGATCGTGCCACTGTCCGACAGTACGGCCTTGGCGGACATCTGTAGCTTGTTGTAATCGGTGAAACCGAGCGGCTTAAGCAGCCGCACGTTGGTGTGAAACTTCGCCCCGATAGCATCCACGCGCTTTTGCGTGCGCGGGTGCGTCGACACGATGACGGGCAGACCATACTGCTCTGCCACCGTATTCAACAGCTCTACCAACTTGCGAAAGTTGGGGGCGGAATCGACGTTTTCCTCGCGGTGAGCGCTGACCACAAAAAACGCCCCCTTTGACAAGCCAAGGCGGTCCAGCACGTCGGACGCTTCGATGCGCGGCATGTAATGGGCGAGTACCTCCGTCATCGGACTACCCGTCTTGATCACGAGGTCCGATGGCAATCCCTCACGCAACAAACATTCGCGAGCAATGGTGCTGTAGGTCAGATTGACGTCCGCTGTGTGATCCACGATGCGTCGGTTGATCTCCTCGGGCACGCGCTGGTCGAAGCAGCGATTGCCGGCCTCCATGTGGAACACTGGCACTTTGCGCCGCTTCGCCGGCAGCACCGCCATACAGCTGTTGGTATCACCCAGCACCAGCAAGGCATCGGGTTTCTCCGCCGCTAGTACACCGTCCACTGCGATGATGACCTTGCCGATGGTTTCCGCAGCGCTGCCGCCCGCCGCATTCAGGAAATGATCGGGCTTGCGGATGCCTAGATCATCAAAGAAGATCTGGTTGAGTTCGTAATCGTAGTTCTGCCCCGTATGCACCACGACGTGATCGCAGTACTCATCGAGTCGCGTCATCACGCGCGAGAGACGAATGATCTCGGGTCGTGTGCCGACCACCGTCATGACCTTGAGTTTCTTCACGACTTCAGTCCTCCGCGACTGCGTGTTCACCGCGCACGATACGCTGCATAAAGTCGAGCTTGAGCAGCAGAGCCTTCATGCCGTCCACATCCAACCGTGTCGTGTTGTGCGAGTTGTAGTCCTCACCATGCATACTTTGCGTCAGACGCGGCTCCCCCTCCTCGACATACTTGCTGTAGTTCAGGTCGCGGCCATCAGGTGGCACTCGATAGTACTCGTCCAAATCCTCGGCGCACGCGATTTCCTCGCGGCTGAGCAACGCCTCGTACAACTTCTCCCCATGGCGCGTCCCCATCACTTGCACGGGATGCTCTGGCTTGCCCATCAGGTCCAAAATGGCCTGAGTCAGCACGTCCACGGTTGCTGCCGGAGCCTTCTGTACGAAGATATCCCCGTTGTTGCCGTGTTCGAAGGCGTATAAGACCAGATCGACCGCATCCGCCAGCGTCATCATGAAGCGGGTCATCGTCGGGTCGGTCACGGTGATGGCCTTCCCGGCCAGAACCTGCTCCACGAAGAGCGGAATGACTGAACCGCGCGATGCCATCACATTGCCGTAGCGCGTGCCGCAAATCACGGTGTTCGTTCCCTCCAGATTGCGACTGGCGGCCACCATGACCTTCTCCATCAGGGCTTTGCTGATGCCCATGGCGTTAATCGGATACACGGCCTTGTCGGTGCTCAAGCACACCACCCTTTGCACCCCGGCACGAATCGCCGCATCGAGCACATTCTCTGTGCCCAGCACATTAGTGCGCACGGCTTCCATCGGATGGAACTCACAGGACGGAACTTGCTTCAGCGCTGCGGCGTGGAACACGTAATCTACGCCGCGCATGGCAGTCCCTACGCTATGGGCATCACGCACATCACCGATGTAGAACTTCAGCTTCGGATTGTTGTAGCGCTTGCGCATGTCATCTTGCTTCTTCTCGTCCCGACTGAACACACGAATCTCGCGCAACTCAGAACTCAGGAAGCGACGCAGCACGGCGTTGCCGAATGAGCCGGTACCACCGGTAATTAACAAAATTCTATCTTTGAACATTTTGGGACTTGTCGAGTTCTTCTCTTCAACCAAATTCATGCATGGTCCGCACCAGCTCTGGCCACGGCTTGGGTTGAAAACCCGCTGCCTGCCGGAAACGCGTCGAATCCAATGAGCGGTCGATCACCAACTGATCATCTGGCATGATTTCGATGACTTTTCCATAAACTTCGGCGACGAGCGTCAGCAAATCGAGCTTGTTAATAGGTTCCGACGACACGTGGTAAAGACCATGGAGTTCCGGGTGCGGAATGACATGGTCGCGAATCAAGCGTGCGATCTCCACGGTGGGCAAGCCGGAAAAGATAGCACGGCTGAAACCTTTGACGCGGCTCTCTTGGGCCAGAAACCATCCAACAAGGCTGCGTGCGCCGTCCAGTTCATGGCCGATGATAGACGTACGCAGCGTAATGGCATGCGGATAGTCAACTTCACCCAAGTACTTGCTGCGACCATAGAGGTCCCTGGCATCCGACACGTCTGCTTCGGTGTACATCCCCTTGGCACCCGAGAAAACGCAGTCGGTGCTCATGTGAACCATACGCGCGCCGGCCACCTCGCACAACCGCGCCAATCGGTGCGGCAACAGGGCGTTAATGGGTATGGCCGACAGCGCATCATCAGCCTCGGCCAGTTGCTTGACCAGACCGACACAATTGATGACAACGTCCGGATGTACCATCGCAAACAGTCTTGTCAGGGCGTCGCTATTTTCCACATCCACACCCGTGACTACGTTCGCGTGCAGCTCTTTGGGTAGCGAGCGCAATGCACTCGCTGAACGGACCGAGCCAATCGCCTGATAACCCGGGCTTTGCGCGAATAAGCGCATCACGGCATTGCCCAGCATGCCGGACGCCCCCAAGATCAACACACGTATAGGTTTGCTCGTCATGAACTTATTTTCCTAAAGAAATTCTGCAGAAATCTCCGTACCAGTGCTCAGCGCCGTGATGGCCATCTGCCACACAGCACACACCTTAAAACCAACCTCCGGCTACTAATCAGACATGCGCCACATACCAAGGTATCGCCTCGGCACCAGCGCACAGCCCGTACGTTGCGGCAGACCCGATCAGAACACTCGCTTTCCCGAGGTCGGCCGAACGGTGCCGCACATCGCCAGCGTGGAATCCCCACAAATCGGCTGAGCGCTTTGGCTCAGTTCATGGGTAATACGGTTTGCTCTTGTTCTATGTGTTCTTAAAGGCGCGCGTCTGCTGCTCCGTTTTTCAAAATGCCCTTCACGTCAAATAGCACCACGTCCGACACACCCAAAGCCTTGATGCCGGATTCCCCCATGGCGACGAACTCGCGGTGACCCACGGCTAGCACAATGGCAGCATAGGTTCCCAGGGGAGGCGGTTCTGACAGACACGTCAGTCCATATTCGTGCTTAGCATCATCTAGGTGGATCCAGGGATCGTAGATGTCTACGTGCGCGTTGTATCGCTGCAAGTTGCTCACGATGTCTACCACCTTGGTGTTGCGAACGTCGGGACAGTTCTCCTTAAACGTCAAACCCAGCACAAGTATCTTGCTGCCCAGCACAGGCAAATTCTTGCGCAGCATCAGCTTGACGGTTTCGTCCGCGACGTGGCTGGCCATGTTGTCGTTAATGCGACGGCCAGCGAGGATGACTTCAGGGTGATAGCCAACCTCTTGCGCTTTGTGCGTGAGGTAGTAAGGATCGACACCGATACAGTGACCGCCTACCAAGCCAGGACGGAACGGCAGAAAATTCCACTTCGTACCCGCGGCCTCCAGCACCTCCAAGGTGTCGATCTCCAAGCGGTGAAAGATCAAACTCAACTCATTCATCAAGGCGATATTGAGGTCGCGCTGAGTGTTCTCAATCACCTTCGCCGCCTCCGCCACCTTGATGCTGCTCGCCTTGTGGGTACCAGCCATGATGATCTGGCCATAGAGAGCGTCAACCCCGTCCGCGATCTCCGGAGTGCTTCCGCTGGTCACCTTCTTGATTGTCGGTAGACGGTGCTCTTTGTCACCCGGATTGATTCGCTCAGGGCTATATCCGCAGAAGAAGTCGACATTGAATTTCATGCCGCTCATACGCTCCAGCACCGGAACACAGACCTCCTCCGTAGCCCCGGGATAGACAGTGGACTCATAAATCACCACTGCATTTCGGGGCATCACCTTCCCAACAGTCTCACTAGCCTTGATCAGCGGGGTCATATCAGGCCGGTTGGCCTTATCAACCGGGGTCGGCACCGTTACGATAAAGACCTCGCAGGATTGCAAATCCTCCGGCGCACAGCTATAGCTAAGCTGGCTAGCAGTCTTCAGCTCTTCCACACTAACTTCAAGGGTCCCGTCCTGGCCAGACTGCAGTTCTACGATACGCGCCGGATTGATGTCAAACCCAACAACAGGCCGCTTCTTGCCGAATTCCACAGCCAAAGGCAGGCCAACATAACCGAGACCAATAACGGCAATCTTTGCTTGATTCAGGTTCATAAAGAAAGAACTAATAAATAAGACGAATTCAGTGTGCCGCGCGAGAGGTCATGCATCTCTTCGCCGGCATGGCGTGCTCAGACGTAGACCTCGGCAACACCCAAAGCCATTCCCTGCTGATCCTTCGCTGACAACACCGGTGGACAGTCGATATCCGGCCATTCAATGCCGATGCTCGGGTCATCCCACTTGATGCATCGTTCATGTTGAGGGGCGTAGTAGTCGGTCGTCTTGTACAGGAAATCCGCAGACTCGCTCAGCACGAGGAACCCATGCCCAAACCCGGGAGGAACCCATAGTTGCTTGTGGTTCTCCGCCGTCAACTCAACGCCGACCCATTTGCCAAACGTTGGTGAGCCCTTGCGAAGGTCCACCGCGGCATCAAAGACAGCACCGCTGACGACACGCACCAACTTGCCCTGCGGCTGTTCGAGCTGGTAGTGCAGCCCGCGCAGCACTCCTTTGCTACTCCGACTATGGTTGTCCTGAACAAAATCGAGATTCAAGCCGGTCGCCTCTACGAAGGATCTCTGGTTAAAAGTCTCGATGAAAAAACCGCGAGCATCCCCAAACACTTCTGGCTCGATCACCAGAACATCTGGAATTCCTGTGTGAGTAACCTTCAGACTCATTTGATTGCTACTCAAAGAATCTGGTCAAGCAGGAAATGAATACCCTGGCGCCAATTGGGAAGATGAATGCCGAACGTCCCACGCAACTTACTGGTGTCGAGGCGCGAATTGGCCGGCCGTGGCGCCGGCAATGGGTACTCGGCCGTAAGAATGGCGGCAATCGCCTCTGGGGCCACCTTGAGCTCCACGCCACGCGCCGCCGCGTAGTGCAATAGCTCGGTGGCATAACCGTGCCAGGTGGTCTCCCCTCCGGCGGCCAGGTGATAGGTGCCGCCAGGAAAGACCGAACGATCCGCTGCAAGCCATGAACGCGCGACAATCTGCGCTGTCACGTCAGCAATTAACGCGGCTGAGGTGGGCGCGCCGAACTGATCAGCAACAACATGCAGACAGTCCCGCTCGCGCCCCAGTTTCAGTATGGTTTTCGCAAAATTGCCGCCGTGCGCACCGGCTATCCAGCAGGTACGCAGCACCAGCGCGGTTGCGCCCGATACTGCGATTGCCTCCTCCCCGGCAAGCTTGCTCTTGCCGTAGACAGACCGCGGACTGGTCGCATCTGTCTCGACATACAGGCCGTCCTTAGTACCATCGAAGACATAGTCGGTGCTGTAGTGCACCAGTAGGCAGCCCAGTGCGCGCGCCTCTTCAGCTAGTACGCCCACTGCCGTGCCGTTAACGGCGAATGCGGTATCCGCGTCGCTCTCTGCCTTGTCCACTGCGGTATAGGCGGCTGGGTTGACGATCACGTCGGGGAGGCATTCGCGCACCAACTGGCGCAGCATGTCTGGCTGAGTCAGGTCACATGCGGCGCGGTCAAGCGCAATCACCTCGCCCAGCGGAGCCAGACTGCGCCGCAGCTCAAAGCCAACTTGGCCGTTACTTCCCGTTACCAGGAACTTCGGAATGGAGCCCGACTTACGCAGCATATTGCTTTGCCACCCAATTCCGGTACTCGCCAGACATCACGTCCTGCACCCAAGCCTGATTGTCCAGATACCACTGCACCGTCTTGCACAGCCCTGTTTCAAAGGTTTTAGCGGGTTTCCAGCCCAGTTCGCGTTCCAGCTTGCTTGTGTCGATGGCGTATCGACGATCATGGCCGGGACGATCCTTCACGAAGGTGATCTGATCGCGATAAGAGCCACTGTCCTTCGGCTTGAGCCAATCCAGCAGGTCGCACAAGGCGTGCACGACCTCAAGATTGCTCTTCTCGTTCCCTCCGCCAACGTTATAGGTCTCGCCCAAGCGGCCGCGGGCCAGCACCTCGCGGATGGCACTGCAATGGTCCTCAACGTAAAGCCAGTCGCGCACGTTCCGCCCATCACCATAGAGGGGCAGCGGCTTGCCGCTGAGCGCGTTGGTGATCATCAGCGGGATCAGCTTTTCCGGAAAGTGGTAAGGCCCGTAGCTGTTGGAGCAGTTAGTGGTCAGGACTGGCAAACCATATGTATGGTAATAGGCACGAACGAGGTGGTCCGATGCCGCCTTGGACGCCGAGTACGGGCTGTTGGGCGTGTACGGCGAGGTCTCGGAGAATCGCGAGTCGGTAGGACCGAGGGAGCCAAACACCTCGTCTGTCGAAACATGCAGAAACCGGAATGCCGCCTTGGCGTCACCATCGAGCCCATTCCAATAGGTACGCGCGGCTTCGAGCAGAGTGAACGTACCAATGATGTTTGTCTGTATAAAGTCGGCCGGCGCACGAATGGACCGATCGACATGGCTTTCTGCAGCAAAGTGCACCACCGCCCGTGGCTCGTAAGCAGCGAACAGGCGGTCCAATGCGGCACGGTCACAGATATCGGTCTGCGAGAAGACGTGGCGCGGATCACCCTCGACCGGAGCAAGCGTCCTACGATTGCCAGCGTAAGTCAGCTTATCAACATTGATTACACCATCCGCATCGGCATTGGAGAGCCAGTTCAGCACGAAATTGCCGCCGATGAAACCGGCACCGCCGGTAACGAGGATGTGGGACAAAACTCTGTGCTCCTTGCTGCGGGCTCAGCCACGCGCATTGCGGTTCCGCGCGATACCCCCATCGGAGGGAACGGAATATTACATACGATTGGAAGTGCCGTATTCTATCCGACCCTAAGGTAAGCCCCTGCCGATGACTGTCATCTTTTTGTAGCGCGCCGTAACACAATTGACGTATTGAGGCTTAATAGTCCTTTGAGCACTACAGCGCCGCATCACCACTGTGTCGATCCCTCCTCACGCCATCGGCGACCTCCAAGGCTGCTGCTCACCGCTGCAGACCCTCCTGGCGGCCCTACCCGCCAACGCCCCACTACGCTTCATCGGCGACCTCATCAACCGCGGCCCCGACTCCCTCGGCACGCTGCGCCAGGTCACCGCCCTTTGCGAGGCGGGCCGCGCCCGCACAGTCCTCGGCAACCACGACATCCACCTATTGGCCGTGGCCGCCGGCGTGCGCAAACCAGGCAAGCGCGACACCATCACCGACATCCTCTCCGCGCCCGATAGCGACCAACTCATCACATGGCTGCGCCACCAGCCCTTGGCCATCTTCGAAAATAGCTTCCTGATGGTCCACGCCGGCGTCCTGCCACAATGGACGACAGGCGACGTGCTGGAATTGGCCGGCGCAGTGGAACGCGAACTGCGCAGCCCCCACTGGAAAACTTTCCTGGCTGACGCTTTCGGCAACCACCCGGACAAGTGGAGCAACGATCTCGTCGGCATGGACCGCCTGCGCTTGACGATCAACGCCCTCACCCGCCTGCGCTTCTGCAAGCCTGACGGCACGATGGAGTTCGAGACGACCGACGCCGACGGCGCACCCGATGGTCACATGCCATGGTTCGACGTACCGGGCCGCCGCACACGCGGCACGCCCATCGTCTTCGGACATTGGTCCACGCGCGGGCTGGTGATGCGCGACGATGTAATGGGCCTGGATACCGGCTGCGTATGGGGCGGCAAGCTCACGGCAGCGAAGCTATCGCTGGCGCCCGCCGGGCGTGACGTGATCCAGGTGGATTGCGAGCAGGCGCAAGACCCGCTCGCGCACAAGAAGAAATAACCGGTTGGCCTAGCCCGCGCGGTTGATCAGCGCGGCCACGGCTTCCTGGCTGTGCGCCGCAAGCGCCCGCCGGTCCATCTCCGGGGCGACGGCCGGGCCCACAAGCACCTCCACCACCAGCGGCGGCCCGTTCAGGATCGCGTTGATCGTATCCATCATCGACAAGTCGCCGATATACGCGGGAATCGTCGTCAACTCGCCCGTGGCGGCAACGCGGTAGCGCAGCGCCAGCGGGCGGATCGGCGCACCGGCGCTCACGGGCGCCTGGAACAGGTTGGCGTGAAACGGCAGCAACTGCAGCCCGTCCGACGTCGTCCCTTCGGGGAATACGCAGATCGCATCGCCACCGCGTAGCGCATGGGCAATGTCATGCATGATGCGGTGCGCATCGCGCTTGCGGGCGCGCTCGACAAACAGCACACCCGTCTGCGCGCACAGCCAGCCGATCACCGGCCAGCTACGGATTTCCGATTTGGCGACGAAGCGCGGCGGGTGCCAGCTGTTGATGGCGTAGATGTCGATCCACGACACGTGATTCGACACCAGCATCGAGCCCGCCAGATCCTTGCCCTGCGCCGGCTCGCCATGCACGACGAGCGAGAACCGGAACAACGCCAGCAGCTTGCGCGACCAGCGCTGGATCAGCGCCTGCTTGCGCACGGGGCCGATCCACCAGAATAGCAACGCGCACGTGGCAAGGCCCTCGACCAGATGCACGAGCAGGCGCAACTTGCGCAGGATGTGCCTGCGCTGCGGCAGGCTCACCTCGGCTGGCGCGCTCGCCATGCGCTCGTCAATGCCCGTCATACGCCAGGTGGCCAGCGACCAACGTGGCGCGCACGCGGCCAGCCAACTCGAAGCCGAGGTACGGCGAGTTCTTGCCCTGGCTGCGCAGGTTGCGCGGCTCCAGTGTCCAGGTGGCATCGGGGTCGAACACGCACACATCGGCCATCGCGCCCACTTCGAGCGAACCCGCATGCAGTCCCAGCACGCGCGCCGGTTCACTGGTGATGCGCGCCAGCGCCTTCGGCAACTCCACCTTGTGCTCGGCGGCCCAGCGCAGCGTCAGCGGCAGCAGGGTTTCGAGGCCGGTGGCGCCGGGCGAGGCTTCGGCAAACGGCAGCAGCTTCTCGTCGTCATCCACGGGCGTGTGGTCGGAGCAGATCGCGTCGATGGTGCCATCGGACAGCGCACGCACGATGCCGTCGCGATCGCGGCTCGAGCGCAGCGGCGGCACAAAGCGCATCTGCGAATTAAAGTAGCCGATGTCGACGTCGGTCAGCGAGATGTGGTGGACGTTCACATCACACGTGACCGGCAGGCCTTCGGCCTTGGCGCGGCGCACCAGCTCGATGCCGGCGGCTGACGACAGGCGGCACAGGTGCACGCGCGCGCCAGTTGTACGCATCAGTTCAAAGATGGTGTGCAGGCGCACCGTTTCCGAAATCACCGGCACGCCCGACAGGCCCATGCGCGAAGCCAACGGGCCGCTCGCGGCCACGCCACCTTTGCCCAGGTACGGATCTTCCGGGCGCAGCCAGACCGTAAAGCCGAAGGTCTGCGCGTACTGCAGCGCGCGCATCAGCACCTGCGTGTCGGCCATCGGCGCGTCGGCTTGCGAGAAACCCACGCAGCCCGACTCTGTCAGTTCGGCCATCTCGGTCAGCACCGCGCCCTTCAGGCCGACAGTGAGTGCGCCAAGCGGATACACGTGCGCCTGGTTCAGGTTGCGCGCGCGGAACTTGAGCATCTCGACCAGGCCAGGCTCGTCCAGCACGGGGTCGGTATCGGGCGGGCACACCAGCGAGGTCACGCCACCCGCCATGGCAGCAGCCATTTCCGATTCGAGCGTCGCCTTGTATTCGTAGCCCGGTTCGCGCAGGCGTGCAGAGAGGTCGATCAGCCCCGGGCAGACGATCAGCCCCGTCGCGTCGACCGTCTTGTTGGCGTGGAAATCCGCCGGTGCGTGGCCAACGCCCACCACCTTGCTTGCCGCGATGTAGAGGTCCTGTTGCGCGTCGATGCCGTTGGCCGGGTCGATCAGGCGGCCGCCCTTGATATGCAGTTTCATCGCTGTTCTTAGTCGTTGTTGCCGGCCACGATGCCCATCACGGCCATACGGACCGCAATGCCGAACGTCACCTGGTTCAGGATCACCGATTGCGCGCCATCGGCCACGGCGGAGTCGATCTCCACGCCGCGATTCATCGGGCCCGGGTGCATGACGATGGCGTCGGGCTTGGCCAGCGCCAGGCGCTCCTGCGTGAGGCCATAGGCCTTGAAGTATTCCTGCGCAGAGGGCAGCAGCGCGCCGCTCATGCGCTCGTTCTGCAGGCGCAGCATGATGACCACGTCCACACCCTTGAGGCCCTCTTCCATGTTGTGGAAGACGCGCACGCCCATATGCTCCAAGCCGCCGGGCAGCAGCGTGCGCGGGCCGATTGCGCGCACCTCGGCGCAGCCCAGCGTCGTGAGCGCGTGGATGTCGGAACGCGCCACGCGCGAGTGCAGGATGTCACCGACGATCGCCACCGTCAGGTTCGAGAAGTCCTTCTTGTAGTGGCGGATGGTGAACATGTCGAGCAGCCCCTGCGTGGGGTGCGCGTGGCGGCCATCGCCCGCGTTGATCACGTGCACGTGCGGTGCGACGTGCTCGGCAATCAGGTACGGCGCGCCCGAACTTGCATGCCGCACGACGAACATGTCCGCCTGCATGGCCGACAGGTTGTTGATCGTGTCGAGCAGCGACTCGCCCTTGCTGGTGGACGACGCGTTGATGTTCAGGTTGATCACGTCCGCCGACAGCCGCTTGGCCGCAATCTCGAACGTGGTGCGCGTACGCGTGGAGTTCTCGAAGAACAGGTTGAACACGCTTTTGCCGCGCAGCAGCGGCACCTTCTTCACCTCGCGGTCGGAATCTGATACGGAGACGAACTGCTGCGCGGTGTCCAGCACGTGCGTGAGGATGTCGCGCGACAGCCCCTCGATCGACAGCAGGTGCTTGAGCTCGCCGTTTTTCGTGAGCTGCGGGTTGGCGAAAGTCTTGGGCATGGAGAAACGAAAGGCGACGAGGTCAGGTCAAGTCAGGACAAAACAGAAGCGATGCAGCGCGCGGGCTCAGACACCCTTGGGCTCACGCGTGAAGGTGAAGCGTGCGGAGGCACCCTCGCCGGCTTTGCTCAGCACGAGCGACTCGTCAACCGACAGCGTGATGCGCTCGCCGATGTAATCAGGCGCCACGGGCAACTGGCGCTCGCCGCGATCCACCAGCACGGCGAGCTCCACTGCAGCCGGGCGGCCGTAATCGAACAGCTCGTTGATGGCGGCTCGGATGGTGCGGCCGCTGGCCAACACGTCGTCCACCAGCAGGATGCGGCGCTCGTTCACGTCAAACGGCAGCGTGGTCGGCTGCGCCTTGGCGTGCAGGCCCTTCTTGGCGTAGTCGTCGCGGTGCATGGCGACGTTGACGACACCGTATTCGGGCAGGCCCAGGTCATGCGCGAGGCGCTTGGCGATCCAGGCGCCACCGCTGACGATTCCGGCGATGGACCACGCGTGGCCCTCAGCCATCCGCGTGCGCAGTTGTGCGACGAGGCTCTGGTACAGGGCCTCGGCATCGATCTGTTGCGATGTCATGATTCGTCGAAGAACTGTTGGAGGATGATGCGCGCGGCTTCCGCGTCGAGCACATCGTCGGAGGCACCGGCATCCTGCGCGGCGATCGAGGAATATCGCTCGTCCACCCAGGTGACCGGCAGGCCATAGCGGCCATGCAATTGATTGCCGAAGCGCTTGGCAAGCTTGATCATCGGCTGCTCTTCCCCATCGGGGTGCACCGGCATGCCGACCACGAAGCCGACCGGCTGCCATTCGCTCACCAGCCGCGTGATCTGCGCAAAACGGAAGTCGACCGAGCGGTTGGGGATGGTTTCCAGCGCCCGCGCCGAGCGCGACACCGTATTGCCCAGCGCCACACCGATGCGTTTTTCGCCGTAATCGAATGCCAGCAAGGTGCCGTCAACAGGCACGGAAGCGATGGCCGGATGCACCGGCTCAGGCATGCCCTGCCTCGCCCGACAGCATGGCGGGGTTGATGCCGAGCAGGTTCAGCGCTGCAGCAAACCGCGCTTCGGCAGGCACATTGAAGATGATCTCGGGATCAGCCTGGACGGTCAGCCAGCCGTTGCGGCTAAGTTCGTCTTCCAGTTGACCGGCGCTCCAGCCGGCGTACCCAAGCGTCAGGATGAAGCGCTGCGGCCCGCCGCCCTGGGCGACCGCTTCGAGCACATCCTTGGAAGTGGTCATTTCCAGCCCGCCCGGCACCGCCAGCGACGACGAATACGCGCCCGTGGCGTCATGCAGCACAAAGCCGCGCTCGGTCTGCACCGGGCCGCCGTAATACACGGGCTGTTCTGCGAGGGGGTGGATTTCGAGCTTGAGGTCGATCTTGTCGAACAGCGTCGCCAAGTCGATATCAATGGGTCGGTTGATGACGAGGCCGAGCGCACCGCGCTCGTTGTGCTCGCACATGTACACGACCGTGCCCGAAAAGGTGGAGTCCGCCATGCCGGGCATAGCGATCAGGAACTGATTCGTGAGATTGATAGGTGCGTCCGGCGAGGCCATGGGGCTAGTTTACCAAAAGCCCTCGGCCACCGCCCCTTTCATTTGAGAAAAGACCCGGTGGCGCCAACTGGCTTCGTGTGATGATTCATGCACTCGGCGCGCCTGCATGCGGCGGGGTGGTGTTCAGCGCCTCCAGATCGGCGGCGTCCAGCCAGCGCCAGTCACCCGGGGCCAGATCATCCCCCAGCGACAACCCGCCGATGGCGCTGCGGTGCAGCCCCGCCACGTGGTTGCCTGCTGCGGCCACCATGCGTTTCACCTGGTGGTATTTGCCCTGCGTGAGCGCCATGCGCAGGTGGTGCGTGTCCACGCGTTCGGCCCAGGCGGCGGCGACGTTTTCATTTTCATCGGCCAGCAGCACGCCGGCACACAGTTGGGCGACCTGCGCGTCGGTCACCGGTTCGGCGGTGGTGATTTCGTACACCTTGGGCACCTGGTGGCGCGGGCTGGTAAGCGTGTGGACGAACTGGCCGTCGTCGGTGAGCAGCAGCAGGCCGGTGGTGTCCTGATCGAGCCGGCCCACGCACTGCACGCCGCGCTCGCGCAGCGGCACGGGCAGCAGCGAGTACACGCTCGGGTGGTGCTTCGGCTTTTGCGAGCACTCCACCCCTGCCGGCTTGTGGATCATCAGGTAGGCGCGCGCATGGTACGTCCAGCGCTCGCCATCCACGTCAAGCACCAGACCGGCGGTGTCGACCAGCGCATCGGGGTCTTCCATTTCCACACCGTTGATGAAAACGAGCCCTGCCAGCACGAGGTCCTTGCAATAGCGGCGCGTGCCGAAGCCCTGGGATTGCAGGATGCGATACAGCGGAAGACGAGCAGAAGAATCAGCCATGACAACAACGTGAAGAAGACAATACAGCCGGGTTTTTGCGATACGCTCGGCCAGTTTCCGTCCAAGCCGATTCCCCATGCCGAACCCCGCCTCAAACCGCCAACCGTACGCGATCGGCGCGCATTTCCAGCGCGGGCTGGTGTGGTTCCGGCGCGATCTGCGGCACTTTGACCACGCGGCGCTGCATTATGCCCTGCGCCACTGCCGCCAGGTCTATTGCGTGTTCGTGTTCGACCGCGACATCCTTGACGCGCTGCTAGCGCGGGGGCTGCGGGCCGATCGCCGCATCGAGTTCATCCGTGCGTCCGTCGAGGCACTGCGCGCCGTGCTGCGCGAAGCCGGCGGCGACCTCATCGTCGTGCATGACCACCCGCGCCACGCGATTCCCGATCTCGCCCGCCAACTCGACATCGAAGCTGTCTTCGCCAACCACGACGAAGAGCCCAGCGCGCAGGCCCGCGACGAAGCCGTGCGAACGACGCTCGCCCAGCAGCCGTGCGCGTGGTTCGACTTCAAGGACCAGGTGATCTTCGAGCGCGATGAAATCCTGAACGGACAAGGCAAGCCGTATGGCGTCTTCACGCCTTACAAGAATGCGTGGCTGGCCGCGCTCACGCCGTTCGACCTGCGCGCGTATCCGACCGAGCCGTACTTTGGCGCGCTGGCCAAACCGCCACAAGCACTCGCGCCTGCCACGCCTACGCTGGAAGCGATGGGCTTTGCACGTTCGAACCTGTCGGAGCTCGCCCTGCCCACCGGCATGTCGGGCGCAGAGGCATTGCTGGAGGATTTCGAAAACCGCATCGACGACTACCACGCGCGCCGCGACTTCCCCGCCGTGCGCGGGCCGAGCTATCTGTCGACGCACCTGCGTTTTGGCACCGTATCGATCCGCACACTCGCAGCGCGCGCGCATGCCGCCATGCTGCGCGGCAGCCGAGGCGCGGCGACGTGGCTGTCGGAACTGATCTGGCGCGAGTTCTATTTCATGATCCTGCACCACCGCCCCGATCTGGCGCATGGCGCATCGTTCCACCCGGAATTCGACCGCATCCGCTGGGTGGACGGCGAGCTTGGCGACGCCCGCTTCGAAGCATGGAAAACCGCGCGCACCGGCTACCCGCTGGTGGACGCGGCCATGCTGCAGATCTTCCAGAGTGGCTATATGCACAACCGCCTGCGCATGGTGGCGGCCAGCTTTCTCATCAAGGACCTGGGCATCGATTGGCGGCGCGGCGAGCAGTACTTTGCCGACGTGCTCAACGACTTCGACTTCGCGGCCAACAACGGCGGCTGGCAGTGGGCGGCCTCCTCCGGGTGCGATGCGCAGCCGTGGTTCCGCATCTTCAACCCGGTCACCCAATCGGAGAAGTTCGACCCGCAGGGCCGCTTCATCCGCAAGTACCTGCCGCAGCTCGCCAGGCTGCCCGACAAGTACATCCACGCGCCATGGACGGCCCCGGCCGATGTGCTGAAGGATGCGGGCGTCGTGCTGGGCGAGACTTACCCACACCCGATCGTCGATCATGCCGGCGCGCGCGCCGCCACGCTCGATCGCTATGCGGTGACCAAGGCGGATCGCACCTCGGGCGCGGAAGCGGCATCGCTCGGTAGAACCAGCCCACGCAACAACTGACGCGCCAAAGACAACGGGCCGGTCAATGCCGGCCCGTCATCCTTGCTGCGTTGTGCTTCAGCCCACGTTGGCCGCCGGCGCACGTTCACCGATGAGGGTGCGCAGATGCTTCAGCAGTTCCTCTTCGTTGTACGGCTTGCCGAGGTAGACGTTCACGCCGATCTCCGCGGCATAGCGGCGGTGTTTGTCCGCCGACCGCGAGGTGATCATGATGATCGGCGTGGCGCCGATGCGCTCATCCGCACGCACGTTGCGCGTGAGGTCGAAGCCATCCATGTGCGGCATTTCGATGTCGACCAGCATCGCATCTGGCGTGACATCCTGCAGCTGACGCAGTGCGTCCACGCCGTCGCGCGCCAGTACGGCCTGATAGCCGGAACGCGTAAGCAGACGCTGCGTGACCTTGCGCACCGTGAGCGAATCATCGACCACCATGACGATCGGCTGCGTGGCCAGGCCAGGCACGGCGTCGGTGCTGCCGTCGCGCTGCAGCTCGGCCACGGCGCCGGTCGCTTCCTGATCGGACAGGCCACGCGCGGCCGCTTCGCGCTCGAAGCGCTGCGTAAGCACCACGGGGTTGTAGATCAGCACGATCTCGCCGTCGCCCAGCGTGGTCGCACCGGCAATGCCTTCCAGGCGTGCGAGGTGCGGGCCGATGTGCTTGACCACCACTTCGCGGTTGCCGATCACTTCGTCCACGTGCACGGCAGCGCGGTCGGCGCCGTTGCGCACCACCACGGCCGGCGAGTACTTGCGGCCGCCCGTGACGGATGCCGATTCTTCCAGCAGCGTGCCGAAGTAATGGAACGGCACCGGACCCGTCGGCAGTTGCAGCGCGGCGGCGTTGTACGCCTCGGCCAGCGCCTGCGGGCGCAGTTGCTGCACGTGATCGATCATGCCCGACGGAATCGCATACACGCGCTCGCCCACGCGCACCAGCAGCACCTGCGTGATGGCGGTGGTCAGCGGCAGGTGGATGGTGAAGCGCGTGCCGACTTCCGCCGTGGTCTGCAGCGAAATCCGCCCGCCCAGCGCCACGGTCTCTGCACGCACCACGTCCATGCCCACGCCACGGCCGGCCAGCTCCGACACCTGATCGGCGGTGGAGAAGCCCGGCGTGAAGATCATCTCGGTGAGGCGCGCGTCGCTGGCTTCTTCGTCGGGCGCCAGCAGTTGGCGCTCCAGCGCGCGGGCACGGATGCGATCGAGGTTCAGGCCCGCGCCGTCGTCCACGAAATGCAGCACGACTTCGTTGCCTTCCTGCTGCACCTCCAGCGTCAGCTCGCCGGCGGCCGACTTGCCCTTGGCGCGGCGCTCGTCGGCGGGCTCGATGCCATGCGCCACGGCGTTGCGGATCATGTGCTCAAGCGGGCCGCCCATGCGGTCCAGCACGCTGCGGTCCAGTTCCACCGTACCGCCCTTGATGAAGAGGCGGACTTCCTTGCCGGTTTCCGATGCCGCCTGGCGGGCCACGCGATACAGGCGGTCCGCCACGGTATCGAACTGCACCATGCGCGCACGCATCAGGCTGCGCTGTAGACCGCGCGTGAGGCGCGCCTGCGTTTCCAAGTCCAGCGAGGCCTGGTCGAAACCGCGGAACAAGTTCTGCTGCACCGTCGCCACGTCGTTGACGGACTCGGCCATCATCCGCGTGAGTTCCTGGAGGCGCGTGAAGCGGTCGAACTCCAGTGGGTCGAACGCTTCGGAGTGCGCCTGCGCATCGGCAATGCGCGACTCCATCTGCGTTTCGGCCTGGATTTCGATCTCGCGCACCTGCGAGCGCAAGCGCGCCACGTTGTCGTTCAACTCCGACAGATACGTCTTCAGCGCATCGACTTCCGATTCCAGGCGCGCACGCGCGGCACCCACCTCACCGGCATCGTTGATGAGCGCGTCGAGCGCGCGTGCCTGCACCCGCACCATGGCACGCTGGCGTTCGGCCACTTCGAGGGCCTCGGCTTCGGGGCTGCGTGCGCCGGTCAAATCCACGCTGGTCGTGGCGGCCACGGCGGGCAGCATCGACGTGCCGGACACTGCCTGTGCGTCGGCAGCGGTGTGCTGCACTTCCGCAGCATCGGCCAGGCCCGCATCGAGCGGCAGCAGGTTGCCCGCGCCGAGCGCATCGACGTGTGCCTGGATACGGTCGAACCAGACGTAGAGCTTGCGGAACAGCGCATCGTCCACGCGGTTCTGGCGCAGGCCGCCTTCGATGGCGCTTTCCATTTCGTGCGCCGCCTGGCCCAGCGTCATGGCACCGGCCATGCGCGCACTGCCCTTGACGGTGTGCAGGTTGCGCAGCAGCAGGCCGGCGGTGGTGCGGTCCTGCGGCGCGGCTTCCCAAGCGCGCAGTTGCTGGCCCAATTCGGGCAGCGCGGCGTGCGCTTCTTCCAGGAAGATGTCGAGCAGCGCCGGGTCCAGCGCGTCGGACGGCGCTTGGCGCACCAGTTCGCCCACGGGCTCAGCGGGTTGGACGACTGGCTGCGCATACACCGGCGCCAGCGTGGGCGTGACCTCGGTCGGCGGGAATGCGGGCTCGCCTGCCAGACCTGCGGTTTCGTTCTCGGCCGCTTCGGCGTGTTCGGTGTGTTCAGCGTCGTCGCTCAAGGCCAGCGGTGCAGGCTCCAACGGCAAGCGCGGACGCACCAGGACACGTTCGCACAGCTCTTCCAGACTGCGGCGCACGGGTTCGTCGGCTTCCGGCCAGATGCTGGCGGCAAACTGATGCAGCATGCCGCGCATGCGTTCGACAGCCTGGTCGAGCAAGCGGAAGTCGCCGGGGTGCATCGCCACCGGGCGGCTGTGCAGGTTCAGCAGCACCTGCTCCAGCGCATCGGCCAGCTGGCGCACAGGCTCCAGCTCGACCACGGCGGAGCTGCCTTGCAGCGTGTGCGCGGCGCGCAGGGCCAGCTCGCTCGGCGGCGTGCGGCCTTCGTGGCGCCACTCCGAGAAGTCCACCCCCAGGCGGCGGATCAGATCATCCGCTTCCTGCAGGTAGACGTTGTACAGCGCCACGCTGATGCGCGTCGGGCCGATCTCCTTCACGCCGTCGTCATGCACGACCTCTTCCGGCTCGCCGGTCTGCGCGAACGGGAACGGGATGACCTTGGCGTCGCCATCGGCAGCGGCCGGAGTTTCGATCTCGACGTGCGGGGTGCCGGACTCGGTGTTCGAGGTCTCAAACTCGGCGCTCGGCGTTCCGGACTCGGCATGCGGCGTTTCGGGCTCGGCATTCCGGGTTGCGAACGCGGCGTCCGGTGTTTCCGACTCGATATGTCGGGCTGCGAACTCGGCGCTCGGCGTTCCGGACTCGGCGTTTGCGGCTCCAAACTCCACGTGCGGCGTTTCGAACTCGGTGCTCGGTGTTTCGAACGCCGCGAGCGCCGTGTCGGACGCCGCGTGCGCGGGTTCGTCGTCCCACACCAGCGAGGCGGCATCGTTGGCCGGCGCGGCCAGGTCGAGCGTGGCGACCGGCTCAGCCCCGGCGGCTTCGTGCGCCTCCGGCGCTTCTTGCGTTTGGGGTGCCGTCTCCAGCCACACGAACGGACCGCCATGACGCACGCGCTCGGCGGCGGCGACCAGCGGCTCGATCGGGTGATCGGCCTCGGGCGATTGCGCAATCGCAGCCGCCCACGCCGACAGCTCGGACTCGGCACGCGTGAGCAGCGCAGCCAGGTCGTGCGTGGGCACGCGGCTCTCGGCCAGCCACACGTTCATCACCTGCTCGATGGCCCAGGCGGCTTCGCCGTAGCGCGTGAGGCCGACCATGCGGCCCGAGCCCTTGAGCGTGTGGAATGCGCGACGCAGTTGCGTGAGCAAATCCAGGTCGGAACCGGTAGCCAGACCGCCCGCGCCCATGTCGGCGGCGGCGTGCAGCGTGTGCAGATCGGTGCGTACGCCCGCCAGCACTTCCTCGGCTTCGGACAGGAAGATGTCGAGCAACTCGGCATCAAGGGATTGGGTATCGCGCGCGGCGGCGGGTGCCGGTGCCACAGCAGCGGACGGCACGGCAGCCGGCGCCGCCAGCGCAGCCTGCAGGCGCTGCAGGGAACCGGCGCTGCCCACCTGCCAGGCATCGAACTGCGCGAGCGCCTCTTCCAGTCGCTTGCGGCGGGCGGGGTCGTCGTCGATGGTGGCGGCGTCGCGCGCTTCTTGCAGCGCGGTGCGCAGCTCGGCGGCCAGCGGGTCCGCCGGGTCGACCGGGTGCTTGGCCAGCAGGCGATCAAGCAACAACTGCACCGGCGATGCCATATCGGCGTGGGCCGCATCTGCATCGGCGAGCACATCAGCTTCCGGCTCGCGCCGGGCGAGCATGCCGGTCTCGGTATCGAAGGCGAACTCGCGCCAGGCGGTTTCGCGCGCGGTCGGCGTCAACGTGCCTTCAATGACGATCTCGTCAACCTGGCCACCGGTCAGCTCGGTGCCTGCGGACAGCGCGTCGAGCAGGCCCTGCAGGCCGCTGACGTTGGCAGCGAGCGCGGCCAGATAGCGTTCGCGGTCGGCCGGTGCGCCCTCGCCAGCGGCTTGCAGCGCGGCGATGGTGGACTGCGCGGCTTGCGTGGCGTGCACGGCCTCGTAGGCATCGAGCGCGGCAAAGGCGCCCTGCATCTCGCCGAACAGGCGGGCGGCTTCTTGCAGGCCGCCGCTCTCGGCGCCTTCACGCTCGAAGGCATCGAGGTGCGTTTCCGCCGAGGCCAGCAGCGTTTGCAACGCGCGGACCTGCTCTGCGCGTGCCCGGCGTTGTGCGGTTTCTTCGGCCAGCAGCGTCAGCCACACGGGGGCAGGCCGGGCATGGCCTTCCTGCGTGGCGCGAGCATGTTCGGCAAGCTCACCGCAGCGGGCCGCAAACCAGGCGCTGCGCAGGTCGCCCGACTCACCATGCACTGCCCATGGGCGGGTCAGCATACGCGAGAGGAACTGCAGCGACGGCACGACATCATGGCCACGCGCCTGCGCCAGGCGCTGCGACAGATCGAGCAGCGCGGGCTGGCCCAGCGTGTCGGTACGCAGGGCAAGCGTCTGCAACGCGGCGTCGATTTCCTCGGCGTCGGGTGCGGGTTGCTGGCTGAGCGCTTCGAGCGTGCGGCCCACGCGTTGCAGCGTGTCGCTGGCATCGGCTGGCAGCAGTGCGTAGTACTGGCGCGTATGCAGCGCACCGGCCGGCGCGTGCGTGGGCGGAATCGCAAAGGCCTGCACGCAGGCGACGATGTCCGGGCCCAGCGTGTCGTCGCCCACCGGTGCAGCAGGCGCGTTGTTGTAGGCCATCCCGGCCAGCAGGTACAGCGCGTCAATCAGCAGGCCCTGCGGCAGGTGGATGTTGTTGTGCGAGTACTGGCGCAGCAGCAGGTTGACGCGCGCGGCCAGGCGCTTGGCGGTCATGTCGGCCGGCACCAGGCCGGCACGCAGCGCGCCGAACGTCAGCGCCAGCACGAGCCACAGATCGCGCTGCAGATCGTCGCCGGCGCGGCGCGGCTCGCGCTCGAGCGCGCGGATGCCGTGCAGCAGTTCTTCCAGCGGCGCATAGGCGGCCGCAGCCGCCACGGGATCGGCGTGCACACCATCGGCGCTCGTGGCCGGTGCGCGCAGCGCGGTCAGCAGCGCAAGTTCGAACTTGCGGCGCAGGCGTGCGAGCCCAGGCAGATCGCGCGAGGGCAGCAGCAATGCTGGCAGGTGGCGCAGCTCATCGGCCCACAGGTCGGCCGGGTGGATGCGCTCTTCGCTCAGGCGGGCGAGCACGGCTTGATACGGCTGGAACAGGCGCAGCGGCTCTTCGGCCATGCCGGCCATCAGGTCGGCGACATATTCCTGCAGCGCCTGCACGGCGCGCGAGAACACATCCAGCGTCTGCATGTCGGCCGCCAGGGTGCCGGCATCCACCGCTTCGAGCAGGCGCTTGGCGGCCTGGCAGTACACGTCGACACCGCGCAGGCCGACAATCAGCAGCGCGCCGGCCGCCTGGTGCAAATATTGACCGGCCAGGCGAAGCGAGGTGGTATCGCGCGCACCGAGGACTTCCGGGTTGGCGGTGACATCGGCCACGTATTCGCCAAACTCGCGCACGGCGTCGTCCAGCGCGGCGCGCATGTTGGGCGCCACCCATGCGAGCACAGAAAGATCGCGTGCAGGCACGGCAGACTTCGGGCCGGACGTCTGGCGCCCGGCAGGGGCTCCGGTCGCCTCAAAGGAGGCGCCCTCGGGCTGTTCGGGCTGGGCGGAAGATTGATGACGCATGTGTGCTTCCAGAAAGCAGATGGCGGTTGCCTCGGGAACCCCCTCGGCACTCCCGCCCGAAATCCAGGGCTTGCGCCCTTAAGCGATGCGGAACCGTGCCACCGAGTCACGCAGCTCTTCGGCAAGCTGCGTAAGCTGGCGCACCGACTGTGCCGTCTGGCGCGTACCGGTCGACGTCTGCTCCGTGATGTGCAGGATCTGTTCGATGTTCTGCGCCACGTCGGAAGCCAGCGTCGCTTCGTGCGAGGTCGTCTGCGAAATGCTTTCAATCAGTTCGGCAAGCTGGCGCGACACGCGGCCGATCTCCACCAGTGCGGCACCGGCGTTGTCCGACAGCTTCGCCCCTTCCACCACCCCTGCCGTGCTGCGCTCCATGGCGTGCACCGCGTCTTGCGTATCGGTCTGAATCGTGCGGATCAACGCACCGATCTGCTTGGCTGCCTCGGCGGAACGTTCTGCCAGGCGCTGCACTTCCTCTGCCACCACCGAGAAGCCGCGGCCGGCTTCACCCGCCGATGCCGCCTGGATGGCTGCGTTCAGTGCCAGCACGTTGGTCTGCTCGGTAATGTCCGAGATCAGCTCCACGATTTCACCGATCTCCTGCGACGATTCGCCCAGGCGCTTGATCCGCTTCGAGGTTTCCTGAATCTGGTCACGGATGTCGTTCATGCCCGTGATGGCGTTCTGCACGGCCTGCTGACCTTGCTCGGCAGCGGCCAGCGAAGCGCGTGCGACGTTGGCCGATTCGGCCGCGCCGCGCGACACCTGCGTAATGCGGTCGGCCATCTCCACCACCGACTGGCCGGTCTGGCGGATCTGGCGGGACTGTTCTTCCGATGCGGCCACCAGCGATTCCGACGTGGTCTGCACCGCCGACGATGCCTGCGTCACCTGCTCGGCCGTTTGCTGCACCCGGCCGACCAGCTCGCGCAGTTCTTCCACGGTGTAGTTCACCGAGTCGGCAATGGCGCCGGTAATGTCTTCCGACACGGTGGCCTGCTTGGTCAAGTCACCGTCCGCGATGTCCTGCAGCTCGTTCATCAGCCGCAGAATGGCCGCCTGGGTGGAATCGTTGTTGCGCTTTTCCACCATCCGGCGCTCTTCCGCTTCACGCTGACGGGCTTCTGCTTCCATCGTACGCACGCGCGAATCGCGCAGGTACAGGGCCGCCAGGCCGGCCAGGCAGACCACGGTCAGGATGGCCGACAGCACCACCGCGCCCAGCGTCAGCGGGCGGTTGCGCACGCTGCTTGCGTAGGCGGACTGCAGCTCCGACAGGTCGGCACGCAGCTTTTCGTTGTCGTTGAAGATCTGTTGCTGGGCGCGCTTGGCGGCAATCAGGCCGGGCAGGTTTTCGAGAATGATGTGCGTGGTCTTCTGCACATTGTCGAAACGCGACTGCAGCTCCATCAGGTAACCCTTGGTCTCGGTATCGGTCACGGGCGACAGGCGCAGCGCTTCCGAGCCGTTGAGCAGGCCGTTCAGGGTTTCGTTGAAGGTGTTGGTGTCCTTACCGAGCAGGAACGCCGTTTCCGGGTTCACGCCTTCGCCGGCGAGGAACTCGTTCATGTTCTTACCCAGGCGCTGCGTCAGCATCACGAGCTGCGAGGATGCGGCAACCTCGCGGGCAGGCGCATTCATCTGCAGCTTCATCGACGAGATCTGTTCGGCTTCTTCCAGCAGTTCGGGGTTGGACGCGTTGAACACGCTCAGCGTCTTACCCACCGCCACCAGCGTCTTCTCCTGCGTCAGGATGGCCTGGGCGCTCTTGTCGCTGCGCTTCCACTCTTCGATCGACTTGTCGAGCAGGGCTTGCGCGTCGCCGCCGGTGGTGGCCCGCACGCCGCGATCGGAGTTGCCGTTCTTCAGCGCTTCGAGGTTCTCTTGCAGGCGCGCGCGGCTCTCCTTGAGCTGCGTGAACGCGTTGGCGTTACCCAGCAGCGCCACCGGCACCGCCTTGGCCAGGCGCTGCGAGTGCATCAGCGTGTCACCGGCAATTTCAATCTGCACCGAGCCGTTGTTGGCCTGCCGGTTATCCAGGTACACCGACATCAGCAGGGCCAGCAGGCCGACCACCAGGCCGATCGTGAAGACCCGCTGCTGCGCGGCAAACGGCACACGCTCCATCCAGCCGACCACGGCATCCATGGGCGTGCGGCCCAGCTGCGTGGGCGTGCCAGCGGGATTGTCGTCATCCATATGGGCATGAGCCAACTGCGCGGAGGCTGCGGATGCGCCCTCCGCAGCAACCTCCGGCGCCCCGGCCGCTGTTCCTGCTGCGGCACGGCGACCTGCGTTGAACCACTTGAACCCCATAGGACCCTCTTGTCGTGTCGATGCCGCTGTCCCGGTCTGTCGAGATCAGCCGCATGGATTTCCCGTCCGCGTCCACGCCTTGTTCCGTCCGGCGCGGTCCGCACCTTCGGCGGTGCTTTCGATACACGCTGGCGCGCCCGATAGCCGCGCCCTGCACCGCCTCTTGCCCCTATGCGCATCCGCTCCCGTTGCGAATGCGCGCCTTCTTTGTTGTTCGTGTCGCCGCTTGGTGCCGCTTGGTGCCGCAGGCTTAGGCGCGGCTGCGCCCCACCTGCAGGAAAGCCGGATCGGCCAGCAACTGCCGCACATCGAGTTCGCGCCACAGCGTGCCCTGCGCATCGCGCCAGGCGCGGCCCAGCCACGGGCGCCCCTCTTGCGGCGTGGCTTCGGCCGGCTGCAGATCGCTCACGCTGCGCAAGCCCGCCACGCGCGGCACCACAATCGCGCACGCGCGCTGCGGGTCTTTCGACAGCACCACAATCTTGGTCCCCGCACTGCCCGTTGCCGGCGCTTCGCCGCAAAACAAGCCGAAATCGATCACGCCGAGCAAGTTGCCGCGCGCATTCACCAGACCGAGGTACCAAGGCTGCGTGAGCGGCACGCGAGCGGGGCTCTGGTAGTCGAGCACCTCGCCGGTTTCGGTCAGCGACAGCAGCCAGTGGTGCTCGCCGATCTGCACGCCCAGAAAGCCTTCCGTCGATGCCTTGGCGCGCGCCTCTTGCAGGCGGCGGGCCAGCATCGCCTGGTATTCGTGCAGGCGCTGGCGGGAAGTCAGGTTGGTGCGCTGTTCGTTCACGTCGGGCTCATGTCCGGTGCTGCGTCTGTCCTGCGCGCCATTCAGGCATTCGGCGTCGCGCGGTGGGAACGGAAACGGGCTGCAGCAGGCTTACTGCGGCAGCTTGGCGATCTTGTCGAGCAGCTCGTCGGCCTTGACCGGCTTGACGATGTAATCCGAAGCACCCTGACGCATGCCCCATACGCGGTCGGTCTCCAGGCCCTTGGTCGTGCACATGATCACGGGGATGCCCTGGAAGCGCTCGTCCTTCTTGATGGCGCGGGTGGCCTGGTAACCGTTCTGGCCGGGCATCACCACGTCCATCAGGATCAGGTCGAAGGCTTCGGCTTCGAGCTTGGTCATGGCCTGCCCGCTATCGGCAGCAACCGTCACCTTGAAACCGTTCTTGCCCAGGATCTCCGACAGGTGCAGCGCTTCGGTCGGGGAATCGTCGACCACCAACACTTTCTTGATTGCCATACAAACAGTCCTTCGTTAAGAGAGATGCCGTCACTGCACAGCGGCATGTGCCGCGGGCAAGTGCATCTGGACCGCCTCCAGCAGCGCTTCTTTCGAGAACGGCTTGGCGAGGTGGTCCACCGCCCCGACCGACTTGCCGCGCGCGCGGTCGAAGATCCCGTCGCGCGAAGACAGCATGATCACAGGCGTGGCATGAAACTTTGGGCTTTTCTTGATGAGCGCGCAGGTCTGGTAGCCGTCGAGATTCGGCATCAGGATGTCGCAGAACACGAGATCGGGCTTCAGGTCACCCACCTTGGCCAGCGCATCGAAGCCGTCTTCGGCCAGCATGACCTGGCAGCCGGCCTGGGTGAGGAAGATCTGCGCGGTGCGGCGGATGGTGCTGGAGTCGTCGATGACCAGCACCTTGCAGCCCGTGAGGGAATTCGCCAGCGGGAGATTCGCCAGCGGTTGGGAGTCGGTCAGTTGTTCCACCCGCGCGGTTTGCATCATGTTCTCGCCATACGCGACTACGGCGACAACAGGTCGCCACGACAAGCTGACCGGATGGATCGCGGCAAATCGCCACGCAGCGCGCCCAGGAATAGGCCCACGCTGGGCAACGACTTCAAAACTACGCCCCCCGGCCCGCTTATGAAGTGTGAAGCTCAGAATTTGACGAAGTGTGACAAGTCACCCACCCGCCGTCAATGATGCCGTCAATGGCGCCGGTCGTCCGCCGGGCCCCTGTGGCATGGAAGCGACGAGGCCGATTATTCGGCTCATTGGATTCGTCACTTTCCTGATATTGAGCGGACGGCAAGAGGGCAACCGCTCACTTGGCCGTCCGGGAGACAGGTCAGATCCGGATCAGATCTGCACCATTTCGAAGTCTTCCTTGCGCGCGCCGCACTCGGGGCACGTCCAGTTGATGGGCACGTCTTCCCACTTCGTGCCGGGCGCAATGCCGTCATCCGGGGCGCCTTGTTCTTCGTCGTAGATCCAGCCGCAAATCAGGCACATCCACGTCTTGAGTTCGGTGTTGGTGTCGCTCATAGGTAAAGCTTGGTGGTTCCGTCTATTAAAATGGCAGGCCAGATGGTACCGAATCGCGCCCGCCCGCGCCAGAACACGCGCTGGATGGGCACCGTGTTTGACAGCTTTCGCGCGTGATCTGCGTCAAACCGTCGCCTAACACGCGCATTCATGCTCCAAACCGCGCCGCTACGCTATGTAGCCCGGCGCCTCTCTCTTTCCATTGCATCCATGTCGACCTCTTCCCGTAGTGCTGCCCTGTTTGAACGAGCCCAAAAGACCATCCCCGGCGGGGTGAACTCGCCGGTGCGCGCTTTCCGCTCGGTGGGCGGCACACCGCGCTTCATTGCCAAGGCAGCCGGCCCCTACCTGTGGGATGCCGACGGCAACCGCTATATCGACTACGTTGGTTCGTGGGGGCCGATGATCGTCGGCCACGCACATCCGGATGTGGTGCGCGCGGTGCAGGAGGTGGCGGCGGACAGCTTCTCGTTTGGCGCCCCGACCGAGGCCGAAGTCGTCATGGCCGAGGAAATCTGCAAGCTCGTGCCTTCCATCGAGCAGGTGCGGCTGGTGTCGTCGGGCACCGAGGCGACCATGAGCGCCCTGCGCCTGGCGCGCGGTTTTACCGGCCGCGACCTGATCGTCAAGTTCGAGGGCTGCTACCACGGCCACGCCGACAGCCTGTTGGTGAAGGCCGGCTCGGGCCTGCTGACGTTTGCCGATACCACGCAGAACGCGCCGTCGTCCGCCGGTGTGCCGGAAGACGTGGTCAAGCACACGATGGTGCTGCCGTACAACGACGTTGCCGCGCTGCAAGAGGCGTTTGCGCGCCACGGCAAGGAGATCGCCGCGGTGATCGTCGAGCCGGTGGCGGGCAACATGAACCTGGTGCGTGGCAGCACCGAGTTCCACCAGGCCATGCGCGCGCTGTGCACGGAGCACGGCGCCGTGCTGATCTTCGATGAGGTGATGACGGGCTTCCGCGTGGCGCTCGGCTGCGCGCAGTCGCTGTACGGCATCACGCCGGACCTGACGTGCCTGGGCAAGGTGATCGGCGGCGGCATGCCGGCCGCAGCGTTTGGCGGCCGGCGCGACATCATGGGCTTCCTCGCGCCGCTGGGCAGCGTGTATCAGGCCGGCACGTTGTCGGGCAACCCGCTGGCCGTGGCCGCTGGCCTGACCACGCTGCGCCTGATTGCCGCGGATGGCTTCCACGACCGCCTGGCTGCGCAGACACGCAAGCTGGTCGACGGGCTGTCGGAGATTGCCCGTGAAGTGGGCGTACCGTTTGCGGCAGACAGCGTCGGCGGCATGTTCGGCATCTATTTCCGTGAAGGCGTGCCGACCAGCTTTGCGGAGGTGACCAAGAGCGATGTGGGCCGCTTCAATGCGTTCTTCCACGCCATGCTGGATGAGGGCGTGTATCTGGCGCCTTCGGCGTTCGAGGCCGGTTTTGTGTCGGCCACGCATGACGATGCGATCCTGGATGCGACGTTTGAGGCGGCGCGCAAGGCGTTCAAGGCGGTTTGATCCTTGTTCCTTTGGGGGTGGACTGGGCGGCCCATCCCCAACAGCCAAGGTAACCACTCAAAGTCGCCCAACCGCATCGATCAGCCCGTCGGCGATCGACGCCTCCGCAGCCAGCATCGGCGCGCGCAGCACGTTCTTCACAAGCCCTTGCGCCGCAAGCCACGCCTTGAGCGGCCCCGGATTGGTCTGCGCGAACAACAACCGAATCACCGGCGCCAGCGCGTGATGCAGCCGGCGGGCATCGTTCAAACGCTGCTCCTGCACCGCGCGCACCATCTCGACAAACAGTTCCGTCCGCACGTGGGCTGCAGCAATGATCGCCCCCACGCCGCCCGCGCACAGCGTGCCGAACACCTGCGCATCCTCCCCCGCCAACACCTGCAGCCGCCCGTCAGCGATCACGCGCTGGGTCTTGTCGGCGTCGCCGCCGCAATCCTTGATGCCGTGGATGTTGGGGTGCGCAGCCAGCGCGAGCAGTGTTTCAGTGTCGATGGTCGCGCCGGTTCGATAGGGAATGTCGTAGAGCAACACCGGCACGGGCGATGCGTCGGCCAGCGCCGTGAAGTAGTCGATGAGCCCCGCCTGCGACGGGCGGATGTAGGAAGGCGGTGGCACCAGAAACGCGGCCGGCCGATGCTCTGCGAGCCGCAGCATGCGTTCGCGCACGGGGGCGAGCGCGCTGCCCGACAAGCCCATCACCACCGGCAGCCCATCGGCGGCAGCGCGTACCGTATCGAGCACGTCGGCCTGTTCCTGCTCGGTGAGCGCCGCGGCTTCGCCGGTGCTGCCGCACGCGACAAAGCCGGCCACGCCCTGCGCGCGGTACCGCCCCACTAATGTATAGAGCGCACCGTAGTCGACCGAACGTGCTGCATCATCGGCAAACGGCGTCACGATGGGCACCCAGATGCCCGCATACGACGGGCGCGTGCGGGTAGACAGCGGGGTGGACGGGTTTTCAAGCATGGCAACTCCTGGACGAATCAACGACCGATCAAGAACCGTCAGGAGTGCACCGGGAATGCGGGCCCGCGAGATGCGGGTAAGAGGTCAACCGTGTCTGAGGCTGGCTGTCCGCTGTTCCGTCGCCCATCTGACGGAACAGCGCTCCGGTCAGACGAGCGGCTGTTTGGAGGCTTTTTTGGCGCGCACGCACGTCGACGCGACCGGCAGGCTGGAGGCCGGTGCGAAGCCAATCGACGGGACAGAGGAAATCGCGCGCATGGAAATTGTCAAAAAAGTCCCCATACCGTACTGATGTGTGACTGGAGCGTCAAGCGCATAAGCTAAAGTGCGCTGGAACACCATGAGACGCTGTCGGTCTCATGCCACATTGTTTTCAGATTCAGACCAAGAGGACTTCATGACCCCTGCCCTGACCCTCCGCTCGACGCGCTTTTCGGTGCTGCGCTGGCTGGCCCGATCGTTCGCCATGCTGGCCGTGCTGGCCACGCCATTCCTGTCCGCGTGCGGCTACAACGACTTCCAATCGAAGGACGAAGCCACCAAGGCCGCGTGGGCCGAGGTCGTTAATCAGTACCAGCGCCGCGCCGACCTGATCCCGAACCTGGTCAACACGGTCAAGGGTTACGCCTCGCATGAGAAGGACACGCTGGAAGCCGTGACGCGCGCCCGCGCCGCGGCCACCAGCATCGAGGTCACGCCGGAAACGTTGAACGACCCCGAGGCGTTCAAGAAATTCCAGCAGGCCCAGGGCGAGCTCTCCAGCGCGCTGTCGCGCCTGATGGCGGTGTCGGAGAACTACCCGCAGCTCAAGGCCGATCAGTCGTTCCGTGATCTGCAATCGCAACTGGAAGGCACCGAGAACCGCATCACCGTGGCGCGCCAGCGTTATATCAAGTCTGTGCAGGACTACAACGTGCTGGCCCGCAGCTTCCCGACCAACCTGACGGCCAAGGTGATGGGCTACCAGGTCAAGCCGAACTTCACGGTCGAGAACGAGAAGGGCATTTCCACCGCCCCAGCGGTGAAGTTCTAACAGGCTGACCATCATGTCGATGCGCGCGCGTGCCTTCTTCGCCTTCCTGCTGACTGCCGCCCTGTGGCTGACGGCGGCGTTGCCTGCCCGTGCGCAGAGTGACATGGTGGCCGTGCCCCCGCTGGCCGCGCGCGTGACCGACCTGACCGGCACGTTGAGCGCCGAGCAGCGCGGCGCGCTCGAGCGGGTACTGGCCGACTACGAACAGCAGCACGGCAGCCAGATCTTCGTGCTGATGGTACCGACCACCGCGCCGGAGCCCATCGAGGCGTACGGCATCCGCGTGGCCGACGCGTGGAAGGCCGGCCGCAAGAACGTGGACGACGGCGCCATCATCCTCATCGCCAAGGACAACCCGGCATCGCTGCGCAAGATGCGCATCGAGGTCGGGCGCGGGCTGGAAGGCTCGCTGACCGACCTGCAATCCAAGCGCATCCTGCAGGACGTGATGGCGCCGCACTTCCGCCAGGGCGATTTCTATGGCGGGCTGTCGGCGGGCATCTCGGCCATCCAGACCGTCATTGCGCAGGAGAGCCTGCCGCCGGCCGAGCGCGCCAAGCACCAGCAGGCCAACGGCGGCATCGGCGACTGGCTGCCGGTGCTGTTTCCGCTGGCGATCATCGTGTTCTTCGTGCTGAGCGCGGCCATGCGCTCGGGCGGGCGTGTGACGGGCAGCCTGCCTGGTCGGCCCGGCTCACGCGTGGTGATGGGCAACCGCGGCTGGGGCCCAGGCACCATCGGCGGGCTTGGTGGCGGATTGGGCGGTGGCCTCGGCGGTGGCTGGGGACGCGGTGGCGGTGATTTTGGCGGTGACGGAGGTGGCGGCGGCTTCAGCGGCGGTGGGGGTGGTGACTTCGGCGGCGGCGGCGCTTCCGGCAACTGGTAACCAGCGAACGATCATGGCTTCCAAACCCCGACACCATCGCGGCGCACGCCGCGCCCTCGCCCACCTGCTGACCACGCCGTTGCGTGCGCGGCGCGCCTTCCCGGCTGCGGATCTGCACAAGCTTGAAGCCGCGGTGCGCGACGGCGAACAACGCCATCGCGGCGAAGTGCGCGTCGTCATCGAAAGCGCACTGCCGGTGCGCGACGCCTGGGCCGGCGTCACGCCGCGCCAGCGCGCACGCACCCTGTTCGGCCTGCTGGAGGTGTGGAACACGCGCGAGCACGTGGGCGTGCTGCTCTACATCAACCTGGCCGACCACGCGGTCGAGATTCTGGCCGACCACGGCATCGCCGCGAAGGTCGATGCGCAGGCGTGGCGTGCCATCTGCGAGACCATCACGCGTGGCTTTGCACAACGCGTGACCATTGCGCCGGTGCTCGATGCCCTGGCGCAGATCAATGACCTGCTTGCCGCGCATGTGCCGTCTGACGGCACGCCGCGGGCGAATGAGTTGAGTGATCGGCCGGTGGTGCTGTAGCGCAATTGCGCATCAATCGAGATGCAACACGTGCCGCCATTCGGTACCCATGTTGTCGTCGGTGACGGGCACCAGCCCAGCGGTCCTGGCCAGGACGCGTGAGCAATCTTCCATGGCGTCTTCGCGGCTATCGCCACCTCCACGTTGCGCCGCCTCCCCTAGACGCTGCAAGCCACCGGCGATGATGCGCCCCTGGCCCAGGCTGGCATCGAGCATCGGGCGACCGTCAATACGATAAGCGTCCAATGTCTGGCGCCAATGCTCGAAGTCCCAAGCAAGCGGCGCACCCGAGACCACCATATGGTTGCTGAAACGCGCGCCATAAGGGAAAACGAGACAGGCCGTACGCTGCACTCGCTCGGAATCGGTGGTGTTGTAGTACAGGATGCCCGCCGGGTTTAAGTGACCTTCGGCCAGGCGGAGAAATTCGACAGACAGCAGATTGGTCGCGTTCGCCCGGTAGTGCCAAGTCGTGTTCGACACGATGGCATCGAACTGGCGCTCGGGATGCATGCGCAGCCAGCGCCGCCCGTCGTCCGTCACGATGGACACTTTCGGGTTGTCCAGCAACGACGCGACCTGTGGATGGTTTGCCACCAGTGCCACATAGCCCGGGTTGATCTCCACGATGGTCAGCGAGCGCACGTCCGGATTGTTGGCGATCACCTGGGCCCACGAGCCCGAGGCAAGGCCGATCATCAGTACGTCGCGAGGATGCGGATGGAAGAGGCTCAGGGCATACGGCCGCAGGATACCGTTGGTATCGTGCCGCAGATCAACGTTAAAGCGACCGTCGTACATGCCGCCGCCGTAAACCGCACCCTCCTGGTCCACCGTGATGATGCCGCTGCGGTTCTCGATCACTTGAGCAAATGGGCCCTTGGCGTCAGGTTCTCCCTTCCACAGCAGGCTTTCCAGCACGCCGCTGCTGAGCGCTGGCATCACTGCCACCGCCAGCACGCCCAAGGCGCCGGCTCCCGCCATATACCGCTGCCTGAGTTGCAGCGACAAGGGCAGCCAGGCATACAGCAATGCGGCACAGGCCGCTCCCGCCACCACCAGCCCCGCCGCAATGCCGACCAGGCTGAGGTGGTCCATCAGGACGAAACCCGTCAGAATGCTACCCGTGGCCGAACCGACAATATTGGCCAGATAAAGAAGCGCCGTGCGCATGCCGGCGTGGCCGTCTGCACTGACACCCCAGTGTGCCAGGCAAGGCAGCAGCGCACCCAGATTGCGTGCCAGCAGAAATACCATCAGCAAGGCCGCACCGAGCATGGCCGTGCCGAACACAACGAAATGCGTCAGCAATGGCAGAAAGAGCAGGCCCACCAGATTGGCTTTGAGCAGGCTGGCGGCAAGTTGCCGCATGCCGAGTTCGATCGGATTGGCGCACCATTCCCCCGCCTGACGTGAACCAGAGGCGATACCGACAAGAAAGGCGCCCAGCGTGGCGGCAAACGCTGACGCGCCGCTTCCCGTCGCATAGGAGATCGTGCGGAAGAAGAAGATTTCATACGACAGCGAGATCGCCCCGCCGACGCATGCGAGCACGAGAATCGGCGCAAAGTGCAACGCTGGCGCCGCTGTGCTCACGGTGGACAGCCGCGTCTCCAATGCACTCGCCTCCAGACGGCCGCGCCAATGCATGAACAACGCCCCGACAGCGACCGCTACATTCATGGCGACTGCCATATGCACCGCTGCCTGCATGCCCAAAAATGGGAACAGCAGCACCGCACAAGCAAGGCACGCTACGCCAGCACCGAGGGTATTGACGTAATACAGCAGTCCAACGGCGTTGCCGACATTGCCCGAGCGCCGGGCCAGATGGCCAACCAATATTGGGAGCGTGGCGCCCATCAACAATGTCGGCACCAGCACGAGTGCCAGCGTCACGGCCGCCGTCAGGCCCAGTGGCAATCCGAGCGCTAGCGTGCCGACCCGATCAAAGATGTCAATCGACACGAAACCGAATGCTCCGGTCAGCAGTTCGATCGCCGCCAGCAACGGAAGCAGGGGCAGCCTGCGGCGCTTGGACAGCAAGCCGCCCGCCAGGCTACCGAGCCCCAGCCCCAACATAAACGCAGTCACTACAATCGTCACCGATTCGATATTGACGCCGAAGATTCGGAACAGGGCACGCTGCCAGACCAGCTGATAGATCAGCGCAGGAAATCCTGAGAAGAAGAACAGCACGCAGAGAATGCGCCTGACGCGCAAAGCGGCTGCCTCGGCACCTTGAGCACCTGCATCCAAGTTAGGGCTTGCCGTGTGCGCAACCGTTGCCGCCAAGTGTCTTGGTTCCATGAACCATCCCTCCCTCTAGCACGTTGTTATTGTTGGCCGCCGCCACCTTCAAATTTCAGCGGAACAGGGTCTGCACGGAAAGCTTGGGCGCCGCCGGCACACGCTTGCGGAGGACGGTCAATCGCAGTGCGCCGATTGTTACCGCCCACAACGCCACACCTGCGATCACGTCGACAAGATAGTGACCACCCTCGGTTGGCGTTGCGAGGATCATGAGCGCATTGAGCAGGCCGGAGAGCACTAGGCCCGTGCGCGTCCAGCGCATGGCTTGCACGAAGAACAGCGCCATGGCCGTGTGATAGGAAGGCAATGACACAAGGCCTTGCATCTGGGCGAGATCGATTACCCGCATCGTTCCGTCGCGCAACGCGCCGAAATGCGACACCATCGCCAGGTCGGAAGGGCTTGCTATGCCGTAGAACACAAACGCGCCCGCGGCGGGCCAGGGGGTTGAGATCACCAGCAGCAATGCGCACGAGAGCATCAGGTTGGCGACGAACTCCCGCAGATGGTCGCTCCGCCCCAACAATCCTGCCAGCATGGGAATGAGCCCTAACTGCAGCAGGGCGCTGTAGTAAGTCAGTTGCAAAACGAGATGCAGAGTCGGCCGCGTATGCACCCAAATGTAGAGGTGCGGCCAGTCAAAGCCGAGTTGCGCATCGATTGCGGCCAGCTGGGTATCCACTATCGGCGGGGCGATCGACACTAGCAAATACGACAGCACGCTCATGGCGCAGGTGAAGGTCACAATCAATGCACCGCTTTGCGCGACCAGAGCAAAACGGCGGTAGTGCATGCCACGCGGAGTCGCCGTAATTGTGGGCAGGCCTGCGATAAGTGCCAACGCGATTGAAATGCCGGCCAGCAGCAGCACGCTCGCTAACTTTGGCGCCAGACTTGTCCCCGTGATCGAGCGTCCCGACGCCGCCAGCCACACACCATCCAGCACAACCACGACCAGAACGCCCGACCATCGAATGAGGTCGCCTTGCGTAAACACCCGAGTGGTCGTTTTCATATTGAAGCTCCCCCGGAACTACGCGACTGAGCACTGACCCATGCCCTTCATCGCCACGCTTTTAGAGCCACAATAGGTGGCCGTACCCACCCCCACGCCAGGAATCGTCCGTCTTCGTGAGGCGTTCATCCGTACGTATGAGCGGATGACACGCATATCGTCGCGCAAGCACCCATACCGGTGCTTAACGGTGTTCACGCGGCACGCCCGGCCGCTGTCCAGTTGGTCGCCTGGCGGTCGGCAGCCAACGCTTTGAGCCTGGTCTCGCAACGGACCACACGTGTTTCAGTTCTGATACGAATTCGCGCATGCGAGGACTCGCACTGGCAATACGCCGAGGCAACAAGGCACCTCATCTTTTAGGATGACGCGACGGGCGCCCGGCCTCAGGAATCCGCGTGATTCTCTCCAGCGCATTCCCCCACATCGCCGACACGCCGCTAGTCCATTTCCGCGACGCGCGTGTGCGCAGTGAGATACGAGAGCCCTTGCGGTGATGGCTCGGCAGGCAACATGCGCAGGGCATGTTTCACGGATGCAACCACTTTGGGGGCCTGTGGTTGTCCCTCGGGTTCTGCACCGCATCAGGCATGCCAAATCACTTTTTGCGGCCGTTTGCGAGAGCGATCGCGCACAAAGCTCCTCCGTGCTTAGCGATTTCCACTAGGCGCAGGCGGTATTCGGCACGTATCCATTTCGAAACATCTACATGGAGGTTGCCGCCGCAAATGCCTGCGTCCGTGCTGAAACCGTTGTGGCTCAAGGGCTTAGTCGCCGTGGCATGGTCGTCGCTCTACTGTCCGCGCCGGCAAGGCGGATTCATGGCCGGCAAGCTCGGCGGGCGAAGCAGCGCGGCATGCCGTATCGCAACCGAGCCCACAGGAAGAATGCATGACGGAGTGCTGCTCAACGGCACTCCGAGGGGAAGTTCAGAAGACAACGGCGCGCCGGTCACGATAGATGGCCAAGCACCAAGAGTGCGCCTGATACGGTCCCAATTCCGGCATCAGGCAATACGCGGGGAGTCCACTCCCTGGCGTCCAAGTAGAAGTCAAACTGTCCGGGGGTAGCGTCGGTGCAAGCCGGCGCCAAAACCAGTCTCGATACAACGAGACAGCCAGGCTGGCAGGCCTGTACGATTCACCCGCTGCCGCATGGCACCAAGAAGTTCCTCCCCCTGACTGCGCTTGCGGACGGGCGACGTTTCGCCTGTGTCCGACGGTTGGTTCGGCAGTCCATTGGTGGCCGCAACGGCAAGCGCGGCCCCATAGAACAAAGCGTTTGGGGGAAAACATGAACGCGTACATCAACCGCCCGTTGCTCTATGTCTCGCAACGTCACGATGCAACGCTTTGCCGCGCTCTGGCCCAACAGGGCTGGCGGCTGATCTTCGCCAGCAACCGCCGCGATCTCGAGGCGCTGAACCTGGAAGACGAACCCGTCCTGGGTGGTCTGCTCGACCTGGACAGCGGCTTCTCCGACGCCGAACTGGAAGACCTGGAACCCTGGCTTGCCCTGCACAACATCGGCTGGATCGGCGTGGTCTGCCACGGCGACATGCTCTCCGACGTAATGCGCAAGCTGCTCAGCCTCTACTTTGTCGATTACTACAACACCCCGTGCGACAACGCCGAACTGGCGCGCGCGCTCGGTCACGCTGTCGGCATGGCGAACCTGCGCCCGGCTGCATCGCTGGCACGCGGCGCGATTCGCCCTGACGGCATGATCGGCAACTGCCCGGCCATGCAGACGCTGTTTCGCGGCATTGAGAAGGTCTCCAAATGGGATACGCCCGTCTTGATCTCCGGCGAATCCGGCACGGGCAAGGAACTCGCGGCACGCGCGGTCCACAACGCCTCGCGCCGCGCCGACCACCCGTTCATTGCCGTGAACTGCGCCGCCATCCCGCCCACCCTGCTGATGTCGGAACTGTTCGGCTACGAGCGCGGTGCATTCACCGGCGCCGTCAAACGCAAGCTCGGTCGCATCGAGATGGCGCATGGCGGCACACTCTTCCTGGACGAAATCGGCGACATGCCGCTCGAAAGCCAGACCAGCCTGCTGCGCTTTCTGGAAACCGGCTGCATCGAGCGGCTGGGCGGCACCGAATCGGTTGCCGTGGATGTGCGCGTTATCTCGGCCACGCACGTTGACCTGGAAGCCGCCATCGCCGCCGACCGGTTTCGCGGCGATCTCTATCACCGCCTGTGCGTGCTGCGCGTGAGGCAACCTGCCCTGCGTGAGCGCGACACCGACATCCTGCTGCTGGCCGAACACATCCTCAACAACATCCGCAGCCATTCGCCAGAGCACATCAAAGGCTTCTCGCCGACGGCTCTGCGCGCGCTGGGTGCACACACCTGGCCGGGCAACGTGCGCGAGTTGATCAACCGCATCCGGCACGCTGCCGCGATGTGCGAAGACGGCATCATCAAGCCCGCTGACCTCGACCTGCAGCCGCCTGCAGAGCCCACGCGCCCGCCGACCCTCGCCGAAGCGCGGGAAGCAGCCGAGCGCAGCGCCGTTAAGGAAGCCTTGCAGCGCAACCATGAGCGGCTGATCGACGTGGCGGATGAGCTTGGCATCTCGCGCGTCACGCTGTTCCGGATGATGCGTGAGCACAAGTTGCAGATTCGGAAGGGAGAGCTTGGGATGGTTTGCGTGCAAGGATAGCGCGAGCGATAAGAATCTCCCCGGGATGACGTGCGAAGCGAGCAGTACTGCCACGCATTGGGCCGCTCTCAGGTATCCAGCACGTCTGTCCACTTGCCTTCAGAGGCCGATGAACATGACGACGCCGCATTCCGCCCCCTCCGCCAAGGGATGGCTAACGCCGCAATGGATGAATGTATATGCAGGCGCCCTTCTTATTTGCGAAGTTTTTCTCCTCGTCGTCTGGTGCTATGAGCACTATGTCTTGGAGAATCCCGCCATTCCAGCGCACGGCTGGGATTTTGCGGCCTACTGGAGCGCATCGCGCATCGCACTTGAGCACGGCCCAGCCTCGGCTTATGACTGGAATCTGCTCAGGCTGACCGAGGCCAAACTTCTCCCGCCGGGGATCTTCGGTCCTTTCGCCTATCCGCCAACGTTCCTCCTGTTGATCTGGCCAATTGGCAAGCTCTCGTTAGGCATAGCGCTTTCTGCGTTCTCCGTGTGCGGCACAGCGCTATATCTGTCGGCACTCCGGCAAATACTCTCGCCGTTCAAGATGCTCTGGGTCATCCCAGCACTGGCGTTCCCAGGGCTATGGGTCGCAATTTTTGCGGGGCAGAACTCGCTCATCACGCTTGCCGCAGCGGGGGCTGCACTTGTTCTGCTTAGACGCAACGCACTTGTCGCAGGCGCCTGCATTGCAATGCTTTGCATCAAACCGCAACTTGGCGTTCTCTTCCCGCTATTTCTCCTATGCACTCGACAATGGGCCGCAATAGCCAGCGCAGCCCTGTTTTCCCTTCTCTACTTCGGCCTCACATGGTTCGCCTTTGGCGCGAATACCTTCGTCGCATGCCTTCAAAGCATTGGCATGTTTCGAGAGTCCATTGTGGAAAACGGCATTGCGATCATGCGAGGGGCTCCGACGATCTTTGCAATGCTGCGTGTGTCCGGCTATACGCTTCCTACGGCCTATCTAGCGCACGCAACCGTATCGTTAGTTGTCATCGCAACCTGTGCGTGGCTTTGGCGTACGCGAACTCGCTTTGAACTGCAGGCCGCGGCATTCGTTGTTGCCACGCTGCTACTGCAGCCTTATCTCATTTATTACGATCTCGTTTGGCTGGCACTGCCCATCGCCTTCCTGACGCGAGACTACGCGTGTCACGGTTGCAGTGGCTTCGAAAAAGCAGTGCTTGTCCTCAGTTGGTTGATTCCAGTCCAAGGAATGCTGGCGGTACCCTTCTACGCCATGCATCAATGGGCGCCAGTGGTACTCATCATGATATTGGCAGTGGTTGCACGGCGAGCACTTGGATCCTTGCGCAGCATGCAGCGGCCCGCTCTGGCTGAGCAGACAAAGCCAATTGCCATTGGTTCATCCCCATCGCAATGTCCTCCCTTGCGCTCGGACCAGCGTTATCGTGCACCGGGCACTTGTGCGATGACGACACTAGGCTCGTCTCGCCACTATGACCGCGGCACTGCATCCGGGAAACGCATTGAGAATTTCCCCACTCAACCGAATTGACTACGGCGGGAGCCACGCCGCGCGCCGAGCGCCGCGCAGGGCAAACTAACGTGCGCTACAGGATCATGGCGCTGCCGTCGAGACTCGGGTGTTGCAGAAGGAGTCAAAGCATCTCTATAACCAGGCGCGGGAGAAGGCCGCCTGCCCCTCACTGGTCATGAAATGGCGGCGCACCACCATTGCAAGCAATGCCAGGAGCACGACTGGAACGATCTGCAGATAGTGCCCGATATACCCTGCAAGAACACCCTGCACCGGCGCGCACCATGCGGCGACAAGAACAACCCATTCAGCGCGACTGAATGCGAGTACCTTCCCATCACGCATCAGAAACACCATCGGCAAAATCAACCAAGCCAAGTCATAGAACATGATGTATGGCTGCACCATCAGAGTTGCCACGACAAACGCGGTAGCGCGCAGTTCGAATCTCGCCCGCTTGGCCCACAACCAGGCCATGATCACCACAGCGGGTGCCGCAACAAAGCCATGCACGAGATAGGCCAGCTTGACTGGCATGCCAACGCTGCGACTAAAGGCAAATACGGTGGGCATGCCAATCCACATTGAATCACCGCCATGCTCCACAGCCATTCGGTTGAACTGCGGCAAATAGGAAGCGAAAGCTTCCCAGGCATCGAACCCGAGGAGTTGCACGGTGGCGCCAACAAAGACAAGCGTCAAAGAAGCAGAAACGGCAAGCTCTTTCCAATACCTGCCGCACAGCAGCGCCAAGGGGAAGAGAACACCGAACTGCGGCTTGACTGCAAGCATCGCAATACACACCCCGGCGAGCATGGAGTCCGCTTCAAGCAGCAGCAGGGCTGCACCAGCAGCCCCAACCGTGAAGAGTGAGTTCTGCCCGAGGCCGAGTGCCACGAAGACGCCTGGAAATGCGATCAGAAAAGGCCGCAATGCGCTGTCGATCCGACGAGCGATACGTGCCACCACAAGCCCGTAGACGCAAGTACCCAATGTGGAGTACAGAGCCAACGCCTTGCCGAAGGGCATGAATCCAAACGGCAAAACCGCGAGGAGAAATGTCGGTGGATAAGGCCATGGCGCGTAATTAACCTCGTGCCATAGCGCCACCTCGATTGGCTGCAGCAACTGCATGGAAAAAACAGACGCCGCTCCATGCTCTAGCGCTACACGTGAGGCGGACCAGAATACGGCGAAGTCAAAACCGACCATCGGAGCGGTCCAATCCTCCAATACGTAGAATCGAACAACCCAGACAGACAGAGCCAGAATCTGAATAACCACGGCGACCGAGGCGTAAAGCGCCAGCCGGTTCACCGTGCCAGATCCCTGACGCAATGGCGGCATGACGCCCTCACTTCTCCGCTCGGATTCGCAGACGCCCTTCATGATCGTGACGCCACCCACACTATCCGCGGTGGCCCCTGATCAACTGGATGACCTGCCGCTCACCCGACATGCGGGTGCGCACGCGTCGTTCCTGGTACCGGCGCTTCACAAGGTAGATAGGTCGCCCCTTGGCCTCGTCGTAGATCCGGCCAATGTATTCGCCAACCACGCCCAACCCGATCAGCTGTAGCCCGCCAAAGAACAGCAGCAGAGACAGCAGGGAGGCGTAGCCTGGCACGTCTACACCGAGGATCATGGTACGCGCGATGATGTAGCTGCCATAGCAGAAGGCGAGACTGGCAATCGCCAAGCCAATATAGGTCCAGCTCCTGAGGGGCCACGTGCTGAAACTGGTGATGCCCTCCAGAGCGAAATTCCACAGGCGCCAGCCGGAGAACTTCGATTCTCCTGCGCTACGGGGCTCACGCTCGTATGGCACGATCACGGTGTTGTAGCCTACCCATGCAAAGAGCCCTTTCATGAAGCGATGCCGCTCTGGCAACTGCTTGAGCGCATTAACGACGGCGCGATCCATCAAACGGAAATCTCCGACGTTCTCCGGCAGTTTCAGATCAGATAGCGTGTTGTGCACGCGGTAGTACGCGGCAGCAGTCACCCGCTTTAGAAACGAGTCGCAGGCGCGGCTTGTCCGTTGTGCCAGCACGACCTCCGCCCCCTTTTTCCAATGCGCTACGAGCGTGGGAATCAGCTCTGGGGGATCCTGCAAATCTGCATCGATCGGGATGATGGCGTCCCCCAGTGCCTCGTCGATTCCGGCCGTCAGCGCAGCCTCCTTCCCAAAGTTGCGTGTCAAGTCGACCACCCGCACGCGTTCATCCGCGTGTGCGACGTTGACGAGCTTCTGCAGCGTGTCGTCCTTGCTGCCATCATTCACGCACACGATTTCGAACTGCACGGAATCGATCGATTCCAGAATGGGCACGACCCGTGCAAAGAAGGCGTACAGTGCATCGCCTTCGTTGTAGAACGGCACCACTACCGAAAGCAGTTGAGTTCTCTTGTAATCAGGCATGATTCTCTCCCCGTCCTTGGAACTGGAGCACACGGCCCCGCTATGTGTTGCTTGCGCGCTCGAGATAAATGCGGCGCGCGATATGCACCAGTGCCAGCAGCAATACGATTGGCATCAACTGGAAGTGGATCCACTTGATCAGAAGCATTCCGCCTAGCGGCAGCAGCCAGAGCAGGATGAGCAGTTCGCGTTCGCCGGGCAGCCACCCGTACCGCCGACCGTGCGTTGCCAGCCAGGCCATTCCGAGGCCCATGAACACCAGGTCGTAGTCGTACAGATAGGCACTCGCCAGCATGGTCGCCATCAACACTGCTGAGGTGCGCAGCGCATAGCTGCACGGCTTGAGCCAGGCATAGGCAACAACCGCAGTCGCGCCCAAAGCCACGGTTAAATGCATGGCGTAGGCCAGCGCCACACCACCGTGCAGCATCCTCACCAAAGCAAACACGGTCGGCATGCGCCCCAGGAAAACCGCACCCGCTTCCACAGCAGACCGGGCAAATTCCGCATTTCGCAGGAATGCCGTCAGTGATGCCGAGCCGAAAACCACGACAGCAAGTGTAAAGAGGCCAAGCGAAGTCACCGCCATTGCGCCCAGCGCCTTCCACGATCTCCCACACACAAACGCCACTGGAAACATCAGTGCCAATTGCGGCTTCACCGTCAATAGCCCGAGCAGGACTCCTGCAACAATGGGGCGAGACGGCAGCAGCACCAATGCCAGTCCGGCACAAGCCGCCAGCAGCAAGGAGTTCTGCCCCGTCACAACCACAAGTGCAAGGCCGGGAAATGCCACACACGGCAACCAGGCATCGCGCCATGGCACGATGCGTTTGACCACCCACAGGTATGAAGCCACGCTGATGCCAAGGAATATCGGCACAGCGAGCCAGTAAGGCAGCAGGCCAAACGGCAGCACAAACGGCAGGAAGGTTGGCGGATAAAGCCACGGCAGAATGAATTGGGTGGCGGCAATTCCGGGGACCGTCGCGAGTTCCAGCGCGTGCAGCGCGGCGACATCGTAGGCGGCGAGCGGATGGCCCTGCAAAATCATCTGTGCGGCGCTCCAGAAAACCACAAAGTCGCCGCCGGGTGGGATGACCCCCGGCACCTTCAACACGCAAGCACGCACACTCCAGATCGCGAAATACAACGCAGAGCACGCCAATGCCGTTGCTGAATACACGCGCAGACGCTCCCGATTCAGCCAGTGCGGAGTGGCAGGAGCGTGCGCACTCCCCTTCTGGGCGGCTTCGATGGCGTCCATGATGCTTTCACCCCCGACTTGCCACGCGCCGCAGGATCAGCAGCAGCATCGCAATTAAAACCAGCGGCCCGAGTTGCGGCAGCTTGAGGAATGGATTCGCGTACTCGAACAAAGGCAGAAGCCAAGCGAGCACAAGAAGGACTTTCTCGCCCTTCGACAAGCCATGCTGGACGCCATCCCCGACAACCCCCGCGATTGCAATGCCAAGCCACGTCAGCTCATAAGGCCGGAGATATGGGGTCACCAACATGGTGGCAATCACCAGTGAAGCGGCACGCAGTCCGGGCTGCGCAGTTCTCCGCCAGACATGGATCAGCGCTCCGATCCCGACCAGCGCCACGATTGCCTGCACAAGATAGGCGCCGGCAACACTCACACTAAGCAGGCGTGCGGCGGAAAACAGCGTTGACATGCCATACCAGGTAATCTGCCCAGCCCCACTGTTCTCTACATAGTTCTCCTGGACCCATCGCATACCGTCCAGAAACGCGGGCAAGGTTTCCCAACCACAAACCGCCACGCTGACACCAGTGAATACCGATGTCGTCAATGCTGCGCTAACGAATGCACTCCACGAACGCGACACGATGAGCACAAGCGGGAATAGCAGCGCGAACTGAGGTTTGATGGCTAGCAAGCCAATGAACAAACCTGCAAGCACGGGCCGCCTGTCCAGCCAGTACACCGCGAATGCAGCCGTCCCTGCCGTCAGCAGCGAGTTCTGCCCCATCAGGACCGTGATGATGGTCGCCGGCGAAGCCAGGACCGGCAACCAGAGACCGTGGCGCAAGATGGTCCCGGCTCCTGTCAGGGCGGCGACCGACCTCAGATAAACGTAGCTCGTTATCAGAAGGAACAGCACATAGCTGAACGCTAGCGGCACCAAGGAAAACGGCAGCACCATCAGCAAAAAAGTTGGCGGATAAAGCCAAGGCAGGATGAGCGTGCTTCCTCCTTGCAAGGTGCCGTGTTCGGCGACGACCGCAGAAAGCTGGTGCAAATCGTAAACCCGCATCGATCCCTGCCCTAAGGCGAGATACGACGCGCCCCAAAACACTCCGAAATCCGTTCCAGGTCGGGATACCGAGGTATCCGTAAAACCCTTCGTTACCCACCCCCAAGTAACGAGGAATACTGCAAAGAGAACCAGCATCGCGGCGCTGTACACACGCACCCGGTCAAGAGTGATCCAGTCAGGGGGGGTATTCGAACGAGCAAGCAGGTTACGCTCAACGGGCAGACGCATCGACTTCTGGTTCATGCCATCTCCTTGCCTCGTGCCTCTCCTCATCGCCGAGTGGGCCGTACTAAGAGGCGTTTCTATATGGACGTCACGATGCGCCCGACATCTCCGCCTTGCACAAGCTTTGACTCAGTCTTGGCCGTCAGCGTAGATAAGGCAAGGGAAGGCCCCGTCCTCGCATCGAGGTCGTCAGCACCCAAGTTGTCGCAAAACTCTTAACGTTTCAGCCCTGAATCGCGTCCCTTCCTCATCGTGAACCCTTGCCAAAAAGGGGTTGTAGGCGGTAGCGGAGAAGCGAACGGCCAAAGGACCGCCCCCAACGTTTCCATTCAGAAACGTCGCCTCTGCATAAACAAGCCGTGTCTGCATGTCTGTCAAACGGCGTATCGCGGGCCAACGCCAATCTCGCGAAAGATTTCCACCATCCAGTGCACTAGTACCCCTCTCTACATTCGAATGAGGTCTCCCCACGGCGAACTCATCCATATGTAGGCTCATCCGAATTAATGCACTCAGGTGCGCGTTTCCGCCGGGCAACGTTACCCCTTTAGCGCTGCTCGCGCTGGCAGGGTTGATCCCCTATGCAATCAGGTCGTTTCCCGCAAAGCCTTGTCACGCTTGAGCAAGAAGGAAGCTGGCCCGGCTTTTGCCTATGCCAGCTCAAGCGACGCCGTCACCACCGTTTGATAGGGGCTGCATCAGGCCTGAATTCGAAGTGGCAAGGCTGAGCGAAATATCCAACTCCAACGCAGGCGTTGCCGAAGGAATCGGAGCCAATGTCCACCATAGCCAAGCTCACATTGCCCGCGAGAGATAACACGCACCGCACCGTCATTCGGTGGACACCATGCGTGCCTGTGCGTGTGCAGCGGCTCGGTGCGATTGCGCACTCAGTTCGGCGAACGCACGAGCAGAGAACCCTCCTGCAATTCAGAAGCACACGGGCGCACTGCAACAGTGAAGGATGCTGGCCATTCCACGCCTGTGCGATATGCGCTCCGCCGGTCTCAATCACTTCAACTGCCACTTCCAAAACGCACTGCACAGAAGGAGATTGCCATGGACCAACTCATCACCACGATCAAGCTGTTCACGCAAGATGAAGATGGCGTGACCGCCATCGAGTACGGCCTGCTCGCGGCCTTGATCGCTGTCGCCATCATTGCAGCCGCTACGGCCGTCGGTACCCACTTGAGCGGGATGTTCAACTACATCGCGTCTCTGCTGCCTTGATCTACAAGCCTCACTGATGCTCGCACCTCGTCACCAACCGGTGCCTTCGCGCGAAACCATGTGTGGGTTGCCAAGCATCTGAAAGCCCACGCCAATACGTATTACGCCTAAGGAGATTGTCATGGACCAACTCATCACCACTATCAAGCACTTTGCTCAAGATGAAGATGGTGTGACCGCCATCGAGTATGGCCTGCTTGCTGCCTTGATCGCTCTCGCCATCATTGCAGCCGCCACGGCCGTGGGCACCCACTTGAGCGCCACGTTCAGCTACATCGCATCGCTGCTGCCTTGATGTACAGCGTCACCTGATACCCGCACCCCGTCGCCAACCGGTGTCGTCGGTGCTGGACAGCGTGTGGGTGGCCACGCATGTGGCAGCCCACACCACTCAGGAAATACCTTACAGGCTGCGATGACGAAGCGCTGTTCTTTCGCCAAACCTCTCCGTGCAAAGGGTTGGCCTTCCAGCACAAACATCCGGATCTGTAAGCCCCCCCATCGACTTAGATGAAGGAGGTCAAGATGCTCAAACTAACCCAGACCATCAAGCAACTCAGTTGCGACGAACAAGGCGTGACGGCCATCGAATACGGTTTGCTTGCTGCCTTGATTGCACTCGCCATCATCGCTGCAGCCACGGCCGTGGGCACAAGCTTGAGTGGATTGTTTAGCTACATTGCGTCGCTGCTGCCTTGAACTGCCGAGCACCGGCTGCGATGCGACGGGAGACACGCACCGCTTAGCGTTCCGATTGCATTGATGGCACTCGATTCCATCTTGCAACGGCAAGCGTTCCCACCCCGCCACCGCCGTCCGGTGACCGCAATGTCGGGCCCACCAGATGAATATTGCTTAGCAGAATTTTGATATGTCGACCTGATTCCGCCACTGCACCCGAGGACCTCATGATTCCCACTTCCATGCTCTCGCCAATGATCGGCCCCGCCGCGATGGCCGTGGCGCTCGCCGCCGCAGCCATCGATGCGCAACAGCGCCGCATCCCCAACTGGCTGACGTTCGGCGCCTGGCTGGTGGCGCTGCCGTTGCAGATGGCGATGCACGGCGTGGGCGAAGGCCTGCTGGTGTGGGGATGCGGCTGGCTGACCGGCCTGGCGATCTTCCTGCCCTTCTACCTGCTGCGAGGCATGGCTGCCGGCGATGTGAAGCTTATGGCCGCCGTGGGCGCCTGGCTCGGTGCATCCATGGCCCTTGAGATTGCGCTGGCCACGTTCGTGATCGGCGGCCTCTGGGCGCTGGCCATCACGCTGCGGCAAAAGCGCATGGCGCAGTTGGGCCGCAACCTGCAAAGCATTCTGCGGACGTCGGGCGAGGTCAGCCGCGAAGGCGGGGCATCCAAGCCGGGCGCCGACGCCTCGTGGTCGGTGGGCTCGCTGCCGTATGGCGTGGCCATTGCCGCCGGCACGATTGCTGTCTTGTTTGCGTCCGCCTGAAGCGTCAGTTCGTATCCACTCAGCCAAACGGTGATGAAGATGATTGGCGACCACATGATCGAGCGCAGTGAAACCGGGCAGGCGCCGCGCATGCTCGAACCCGTGCCCTCCTCCCGCGCGGAAGGCGCTCGGCGTGAGCCCACCGCGCCCTGGCACATCATTCCACGCACCGTTGCCGAGACCGGCCTGGATATCGCGCTGCTGCTGAGCCTGCTCATGAAAGTGGCCTACCTGCACCGCAGCGCCACGCTCGTCATGCTGATGGACACGCTCAAGCTGCCGGCCATGGTCATCAACGAAGTGGCCGCTTATGCCGTGCGCGAGCGCATGCTGGAAGTCGCCCACCGTGGTGCCAATGACCTGGACGTGCGCTTCCACCTGACCGACGCCGGCTACACACGCGCTGCCGAGTTCACCGCCCGCTGCAGCTACGTTGGAGCCGCACCGGTCACGCTGGAATCCTACGTGACGGCCATTGAACGGCATTCCATTCAACTGACGGCGGTATCCAAGGCCGACGTGACGGGCGTCTTCAGCAAATTCGTCATGCCGCCTGACCTGCTCGACGACGTCGGCGTGGCACTGAACACCAGCCGCGCGCTGATGCTCTATGGCCCGGCCGGCGGCGGCAAGACCTATCTCGCCCAGCATCTGGGCATGCTGCTGCCCGGTACGGTGCCCGTGCCCCACGCTATCACGGTTGCCGGCGAGATCATCCAGATCTACGACCCGCTCGTTCACGTGGCAGAAGACGATGATGACGGCCCCATCGCACGCCGCCCGCTGGACCGGCGCTGGTTGATGTGCCATCGGCCGGCCGTGCTCTCCGGCGGCGAGCTCACGCTTGAGATGCTGGAGCTGCGCTACGACAGTGCTACCGGTTTCTATCAGGCGCCGCCGCACATGAAGGCCAACAACGGCATCTACATCGTCGATGACCTGGGCCGCCAGCAAGTCGGCGTGAGCGAACTGCTCAACCGCTGGATCGTGCCGCTGGACCGCCGTGTCGACATGTTCTCGCTGCGCAACGGCGTGCGGTTCTCGGTGCCGTTCGATGTGTGGCCGGTCTTCTCGACCAACCTCGAGCCGGGGCACCTGGGCGACGACGCGTTCCTGCGCCGCCTTGGCAGCAAGTTGTACGTGGGCCCCTTGCCGGTGGACCTCTACCGCGAGGTCTATCTGCGCGCGGCAGACGATCTCGGCTTGCAGAACGCGACCGCTGCATTCGACTACCTGCGCGACGCCCTGCACGGTGCCAGCGGCAAGCCGCTGCTGGCGTGCATTCCGCGCGACCTCCTGCGCCTGGTGGCCTCCGCCGTTCAGTACAACGGCAGCGCGCCCGAGGTGAGCGACGAGGCGCTACGCCGGGCGTGGCAAATCTACTTCTGTACGCATGCGGATTTCGGGAAAACCGATTCCCTGCATGCGGACAAGGGTTGACGGCCAGACATGCAGGCTCGCAACTGAGCTACGCATAGCTGATCCGTTTCATTGATCTCTGAAGGGGGAATTCATCATGAAAAACGCGCGTGCAGTCGTGATGCTGATCGTCGCGCTGGTGGCGGGGATCGCGGCAGTCGTGTCCGCATCACGCTGGCTGGCCCAGCAGTCATCCAGTTCGGTCAAGCAAGTCGTGGTCGCCGCCAACGACATGGATCTCGGGCAACCGCTGGGCAACGAGCAGTTGCGCGTCGTCAGCTGGCCTGCCGGCAGCCTGCCGCCGGGCACGTTTGATGACCCCAAGGCGCTGCAGGGGCGTGTGGTTCGCGCAAGCCTGCAAAAAGGCGAGCCGATCCTGGAAAGCAAACTCGCCCCGACCGGCACCAAAGGTGGCCTGTCCGCCGTCATCGCAGAAGGCAAGCGCGCCATCACCGTGCGTGTGAACGACGTGGTTGGCGTGGCGGGCTTCGCGTTGCCGGGCAACCTGGTCGACGTGATCGTCAACACCAACGAAGACTCGAAGAGCACGAACAACAGCAGCATCTCGAAGATCGTGCTGGAAAAGATCCTGGTGCTGGCAGTCGCACAGCAAGTCAGCCGTGACGATACGCAGCCCAAGGTCGTCAATGCCGTCACGCTGGAAGTCTCGCCGGAGCAGGCAGAGAAACTGGACGTGGCGCGTAGCGTGGGGACACTTTCGCTGGTACTGCGCAATCAGGTCGACATTGCCGCCACGGCAACGGGCGGTGCCACGAAGGGCACCTTGCTCGGGACGCCGGCTGCCGAGCCCGCAGCCAAGGTGGTCATGGTCAGCGCGCCGGCCAGCACGGCAAAAGTCCATCGGCACGTAGCCGCCGGACCGGCCCGCCAGCGCGACTGCATCGGCGTACTGGCCGGCGTGCAGGGCAGCATGGAGTGCTTCTAAGGCGCTCACGCACGCAACGGTCACTCGATACGTAACGCAACCTAGAGGTCATCCGTCACAGCGCATTTCCACCGCATTTTCTTCTTGTGCAGCAGCCTCTCCGGGGGGGAGATATGAAGACGAACCAAAAAACCAATGCCGCACTGCGTAGCGCACATACCCTAGACCGCGCTCGCATGCTCGTCCTGGCGGGTGCAGCCGGGGCCCTTCTCTGCGTGCATCCGCATGCGAGCGCACAGACGGCCGTCGAGGCCGGTGCCGTGGCCAAGTCCACCACGGCGCCGATCACGGTGCAGAACCGCGCAGGCTCCACCGCACCGATGCAGATGACGATCAGCATGAACCCTGCAACGGCCACCGCGCCGGTGGCTGACGTACGCGGGCCGAACTGCGTGGGCGCCGTGCGTGGCGAAAGCAATGTGGTGGTGCCGGTCGGCAAGTCTTCCATCATTTCCCTGCCGGAGCCGGTGCGCAACCGCACGCTTGGCAACCCGGGCGTGGTGCAGGCGACCATGGTGTCGCCGCAGTCCATGTACCTGCTTGGGCGCAGCGTGGGCACTACCAACATGATCGTGCAGGGCCGCAGTGGTGCCTGCAGCATCGTCAACGTGGTGGTCAATGCGGATGCGGGTGGCGTGCAAACATCGCTTGCCCAGTTGATGCCGGGCGAATCGAAGATCCGCGTGATGACCGCTGCCGACAGCCTGGTGCTGGCGGGCAACGTGTCGAGCGCACAGGCGGCCCAGCAAGCCATGGAAATTGCACGCGCCTATGCGGTCGCCGCCCAAAGCGGGTCGGATAAGGGCGGGACTGGTGGGGGTGCAGCCGTAGGTGGAGGCGGCGGCGGAGGTATGGGCAACGTCATCAACATGATGATCGTGGATACGCCGCAGCAGGTGATGCTGGAAGTGAAGGTCGCGGAAGTGTCGAAGACGCTGCTGAACCAGCTGGGCACGGCATTCAATCTCCAAGGTGGATTCGGATCATGGAGCGGCGGCTTGCTGGCCAATCTGCTGACAGGCTCATCCACCACGTTCTTTGCAAACAAGGCGAACAACCGGCCATTCCAAGTCCAACTGGATGCGCAGAAGAACGACAGCTTGGTCAAAATCCTTGCCGAACCGAACCTCGTCACGCTCAGTGGGCAGGAAGCCAGTTTCCTGGCTGGCGGCAAGATCTACATCCCGGTAGCCCAGAGCAGCAGTTCAGGCGGTGCGCCCACCCTCACCCTGCAGGAAGAGGAGTTTGGCGTTGGCCTGAAGTTCACACCAACCGTAATGGCCAACGGCCGCATCAACCTCAAAGTTGCACCAGAAGTATCGGAGCTGTCGCCAACGGGGGCCACTGTCTCCGGCGGAAGCACCAACGGCCAGTCGATCCTGCCGCTCATCACCACGCGGCGCGCTTCGACCACCGTGCAGATGCGTGACGGCGAGAGCTTCGCCATCGGTGGGCTGCTGCAAGACAATGCCCGTGGCTCGCTTAAGGCACTGCCGGGTGCAGGCGAAGTTCCCGTACTGGGCGCGCTCTTTCGCAGCACGCAGTTCCAGCACGACATGACGGAGCTGGTGATCGTGATCACGCCACGCTTGGTGCAGCCGATGCAGGCGGCCTCGTATCCGCTGCCGACTGACAGCTTCTCGTCGCCCAACGACCTCGACCTTTACATGACGGGCAATATGGAAGGCCGAGGCGCCAAGAAGCGCGACGCCAAGCCCGCACCTGGGGCAGCACCGCAGGCACCGGCACCGAGCACGCCATCCGCACCCAGCTCACAGGCACCGGCACCCGCACCTGCCGCACCCGCACCTGTTGCTCCGGCTGCCCCCGCACCGCGCACGCAGGTCAGTTCGGTCCCGGTCACGCCGCCGACGAGCGCTGAGGCAGAAAAGCCTGCCGCCACGGCACCCGTCGCAGAAGCGGCAACGAAGCCCGTCAGCGAACCGGCGCCAGCCCCCGCAGATGACACCGCCGCGCGCGTCGCCCGCATCGAAGCCACCGCAGCAAGGCTTGCCCAGGCCAGAGCCAAGGCGTCGGGCCGACAAACAACCGTGGCCGACACGACCACCCCCCCGCAGACGCGCTAACCCGGGAACCACGTGGAGAACAGCCATGAACGCAAATTTCAAACGCCTGCAACGCGCAGCACTCGTGGTCCTGGCCAGCCAGGCACTAACCGCCTGCATGACCACATCGCCGGTCTGGGACAAGCACTTCGGCGAAGCCGTCACGAGCGTCAAGCAAGCGCAGGTGATCAATCCTGATGCACCGGCCGGCCTGCCCGCGGTGGATGGCTACGACGGCAAGGCCGCTGTGGCCGCCATGACGAACTACGAGCGCTCGATGACGCGCTACTCCGGCGGTGGCAGCAGCTCCGGCGGTTTTGGCGGTGGATTCAGTGGTGGCGGCTATGGCGGTGTCGGCATGTCCGGAGGGGGCACACGCTAGCAGCGCATGGCGAGCGCCTGGACAGCGTCCGCCGGACTCTGCGCTGGCGCATTTACACGGCGATGCAACGACATACAGAACATACGATCGAACGGGGAGCCTTGCCATGCTCAAGATCTTGATTGCGTCCGAAGACGGCGAACGCCTAGCCGAACTCGCACGCCTGGTTTCCTCCAGTGGGTGCTACCAGATCATGCGGCTGCAGGCGGCGCCGGGCAGCCTGTCGACGCATGCCTGCCAGTTGCGCAGTGCCGATGCGCTCATCATCGATCAACCGGGCACCGGTTCTGCGCAGATGCTGAGCATCGAGGTGCTGCGGCAGCAATACGCCGATCTGCCCTGCATCCTGATTACGCAAACCCAGGAACGCGACGACCTGATCCGTGCGCTGCGAGCTGGGGTCAGTGACGTACTGACCTGGCCGTTGGAACGCGCGCAGCTGACAACGGCACTCACCCGGCTGGAAACCAACTACACCCCACGAACGAAGGACGAAGCACGCGTGGTCGCGTTCATCTCCAGCAAGGGTGGCGCCGGCTCCAGCGTCATTTCCAGCAACATCGGCTATACGCTGGCTGCGCACGCGCACAAGCGCGTGCTGCTGATCGACCTGAATACGCAGTTCAGCGACACGCACTTTCTGGTGAGCAACAAGACACCACCCGCCACCTTGTCCGAAGTGTGCGCGCAGGTCGATCGGCTGGACGACGCCTTCCTGGAGGCGTGCCTGACGCGTGTAGCCGACAACTTCGACATCTTGGCTGGCGCCAGCGATCCCATCAAGGCGGGCGAAATCAAGAAAGACAAGATCGAATACGTACTCTCGCTGGTATCACCGATCTACGATTTCGTGCTGGTAGATGTCGGACAAGCGATCAACCCGCTGTCAATTGCGGTACTCGATCACAGCGACCAGATCTGCGTGGTGGTGCAGCCGACGATCGCCTTTGCGCGCACAGGCCGGCGTCTGCTGGATATCTTGCATGGCCTGCACTACCCCGCCGAAAAGCTCCGCATTCTGCTTAACCGGCATGGCAAGCGCGACGAGTTGCCACGGGCCACGCTGGAGCATGTCTTCGGCCAGAAGCTCTTCCATATCCTGCCCGACGATGCTGGTGCGGTTGATGATTCCATCTGCCATGGTGTACCCATTGCCAAGGAACACCGGAACAGCACCATGGCCAAGGCGCTCGTTGCCCTGGCCGACATCCTCGCCACGGCGCGCGAGAACGACCGTGGAGCGCCGCAAGAGAAAGGGTTCTCCCTGAGTAAGTTATTCACGCGCGCCAAAACGTCCTCTCCAAACATTGCCTGAGTTTCTCCTGTCCATTTTTGCAGTCAGACGGAGCCCATCATGTCGATCCGCGAACAGCTATCCAGCCCGGACCACGCGCCGTTGTCCATGAACGGACACACGCCTAGCCATCATAGTGTGGGGGGACATCCGGCCTATCGAGACTTCAAGAAAACCGTCCATGAAGTGGTATTGGACCGCGTCGATCTAGAGCGGCTAGCTCGCTTCCCAACCGAGCAGGTCCGGCACGAGCTCGGTGCCTTGGTCAACAACATCATCGATGAGGAAAAGCTGCTGCTCAACGATACCGAGCGCCGGCAGATGACCACCGACGTGTATGACGAGATGTTCGGCTTCGGCCCGCTGGAGCCATTGCTGCAAGACCCGACTGTGTCGGACATCCTGGTCAACACCGCCAAGCAAGTCTATGTGGAGCGGCGCGGCAAGCTGGAACTCACCGACGTCACCTTTTACGACGACAGCCATCTGATGAAGGTGATCGAGAAGATCGTATCACGCGTGGGCCGGCGGATTGACGAGACCAGCCCGATGGTTGATGCGCGCCTGCCCGACGGGTCACGCGTGAACGCCATCATCCCGCCCTCGGCCATTGATGGGCCACTGCTTTCGATCCGCCGGTTTGCGACCAACCCGCTGCAAATCTCGGACCTCATCGATCTCAAGACGCTCACGCCACCGATGGCAAAGCTGATGCAAGCGCTGTCGCAAGCCAAGGTGAACGTACTCGTTTCAGGTGGCACGGGCAGCGGCAAGACCACGCTGCTGAACATCCTTTCAGGCTTCATCCCAGCAGACGAACGGATGGTCACCATCGAAGATGCCGCTGAACTGCAACTGCGCCAGCCACACGTACTCCGCCTGGAAACGCGACCACCCAACATCGAGGGCAAGGGCGAGATCACGCAGCGGGCACTCGTGCGCAACGCGCTGCGCATGCGGCCGGATCGCATCCTCCTGGGCGAAGTGCGCGGCGGTGAAGCGCTGGACATGCTCAACGCCATGAACACCGGCCACGAGGGGTCGCTCACTACTGTCCACGCGAACACTCCGCGCGATGCGCTCACGCGCATGGAGAACATGGTGAACATGGCGGGTCTAAACCTGCCGCCCAAGACCATTCGGCAGCAAATCGCCTCGGCCATCACTGTAATCATCCAGGTGGCGCGACTGACCGATGGCCGCCGCAAGGTCATCAGCATCCAGGAAATCACCGGCATGGAAGGCGACGTGATCAACATGCAGGAAATCTTCACCTTCCAGCGCACGGGCATTGCACAGGACGGCGCCGTCAAAGGGCACTTCCGCGCCACCGGTGTGTATCCGAAGTTCGCTGAACGCCTGCGTGTGTTTGGGGTGGGCTTGCCAGACGAAACCTTTGATCCCGTCAGGCACTTCGAGGTTTGAGGCCGGGTCAACCGGCCTAACCAAAGAAAGGGGGGCACCCAAATGAACGAGATCTTCTACGCCTTCGCAATCCTGCTGTTCGTAGCGGTGGTGCTTTGCATCGAGGGCGTCTACCAATGGTGGAACAGCACCCACGGACCTGAGGCCAAGCGGATCGACGAACGCATCCGAGCCTTGTCGGCCGGTGGCCATGTCGGGCAGGAACAGTTGTCGATTCTCAAGAAGCGCCTGCTCAGCGAGTCGCCCTGGTTCCAGCGCTGGCTGATGAGCCTGCCACGCGTGTCCGCCATCGACCGCTGGCTGGAGCAATCCGGCAGCCCATGGTCGGTCGCTCAACTGCTGGGCTACAGCACTCTGACCGCACTGTGCGTGCTGGCGCTCGGCGTGTGGCTGCAGATTCCCATGATCATCATGGTCCTGGCCGCGCTGGCCGCTTGCACACTGCCCGCCCTGTATATCGTCAGGCGCCGGCATAAGCGGCTCAAGCAATTGGAAGCGCAACTTCCCGACGCGGTTGACATGATCGCGCGCGCGTTGCGCGCCGGCCATTCCTTCTCCAGTGCCCTTGGCATGGTTGGGCAAGAGATCAAGGCGCCAATGGGCCCCGAGTTCCGCATCACCTTCGACGAGATCAACTACGGTGTCCCACTCGACGAGGCCTTGACCAACCTAGCGATGCGCGTACCAGTCAACGACCTTCGCTACTTCGTCATTGCGGTACTGATCCAACGTGAAAGCGGCGGCAACCTGGCTGAGATTCTTGACACCATCGGCAAGCTGGTCCGTGAACGCCTGAAGCTGTACGACAAGGTCCGAGTGCTCTCAGCCGAGGGGCGTCTGTCGGCATGGATTCTCGGCCTGCTGCCGTTCTGCACCGCTGGGCTGATTCTCCTAATCAATCCGGGCTTCATGAAGATACTCTGGGAAGACCCGATCGGGGTGAAGATGATCTGTGTGGCGCTATTCAACATGGTGCTTGGCATCTTCTGGATGCGCAAGATCATCCGTATCCGGGTCTGACACGTATTGGTATTGATGTCAGCACTCAATTCCTTTGAAGGGGGCCGATCATGCAGACCATCTATTCCGGACAAACCTTGGTGTTAGTCCTCATTTTCATCGCTGTCTTCGGTAGCGCACTCGGCCTGCTGCAACTATTTTCGCCAGCGCGCGAACGCGGCCGCATACAGCAGATTGGGGGGCACACCGTCAGCACAAGCCCACAGGACAATGCGTGGGTTGAAAAGCTGGCCACCTGGGCCAAGCCGGTCTCACAATTGTCGCTGCCCAAAGAAGGGTGGGAAAACTCGCAGATTCGCGTGCGCTTCATGAATGCAGGCTGGCGCCAGGCTTCGGCCCCGTCACTTTACTTTGCCCTCAAGACCGTCCTGGCAATCGTCCTTCCGCTGATTGCTTTGGCTTTCTTGAGCAGCAGTCACATGTTCGACAGCCGGGAGGCAATGATCGCAGTGCTCGGGACGCTAAGTGCCATCGGTTATTACCTGCCCAATTTCGCCTTGGCGCGCAAGATTGCGCTTCGGCAACGCGACGTGTTCGAAGAGTTCCCCGACGTAATCGACCTGCTCACGGTGTGTGTGGAAGCTGGCCTGGGACTGGACGCGGCCCTGATGCGTGTATCGCAGGAGCTTGCCTTACGGTGTCCCGTGTTGGCCGACGAGCTGGAGCTCTTGCTGTTGGAGCTACGTTCTGGGTTCTCAAAGGAAAAAGCGTTGTTGAACTTTGCGTTGCGTACAGGTGTGGAAGACGTCGATAAGTTTGCATCGATGCTCATCCAAGCGGATCGTTTCGGCACCAGCCTCGCAGATTCGCTACGCGTGTTATCCGACATGCTGCGCACCAAGCGCCGGATGCTGGCGGAGGAACAGGCGGCAAAGATCGCCCTCAAGTTACTTTTCCCGCTGATTTTCTTCATCTTCCCCTCGCTGATGCTGGTACTGCTCGGGCCGGCAGTCATTCAGATCTATCGGGTTCTACTGCCCACCCTGAGTGCCCAAGGAGCCTGACATGAGTAAGCGAAGGTAGCTTGGTGGTAAAGGCCCCCGGACCGTCATTTGGCGCTCTGCGCCAGCGGTGGTCCTGTTCCCGGACGCGCGCCGGGCTTTTTCTTTTGTTCGTGAGCAGAATTCGACCTGCCCGACACGGCGATACTGGCCGCCGCCATTCTTGAGCCCAACCAAATTCGTGCCCCCAAGCATCGAAAAACGATGGGCGGGCTTCCAGAAGCTCAGGAGGATGGCCTCCAACCAGTCATCCTCACAGGCCAGCGCAAGAACGAACGTGCAGCCATCCAACAGGTGCATATTGACTTGGAGGGCTGTATCCAGCCGATTCCCAATGCAAAGAGCGGCAAGGCCGATGCGGGAAGTTGCGGTCGCCAACCTTCTGGCCCAATAACGAGATATGGGCACGCTCGCTTGCTAGGGCTCCCGGTGTTCGGCAGGTTGTTTCGAGTCGCAGGGCCAGCTGAAAAGGAACGCCCAAGAGAAGGCTGGGCGATTCAACCCAGAGCGAGTGCAAAAATCAGTTCTGAGCTTCTGTTTGGCCGGACACCAGATACAACAGCGTCAACAAATCAAGGAACTAGGATCCAGATCTGACATCATCAAGCGGCAATGGCTGATGGTGCGCCGTTTCCGTGTTGGGCGACACTCGCTGGCGAAGCAGAATATTTTTCAGTTGTGACCGTGCCGGCTCCTCGATTGCACTGTAGGCAAGCGCACTTAAGGCCACTACAGTAACCATTGAGACGACAGTCAGGGCAGTCGCTGCGCCCGGAATGGAATGCACCACCGGATTCGCAGCGAGTACGCGGATGAGATCGGTGAATGGCCCATGTATCAGATAAATGGAATATGACCAAACGCCAAGCGCGTAGATCGCGCGAGTGCCGAGTATTTTTGAGAGCAAGCCACGCTGAAATGACAAGCTGATAATCAAAGCTGGGAAGAGCATGGCCAACGCGGTGTCGGAGAGGGGAATACACAACAGGGCGACGACCGTGATGCCAATAGTGGTCGACATAGGTGTGCAGCCAAGAATTTCCCGCACTCGGGCTATCGAACGTATCCGATATGCAAGCAGGCCGAGGGAAAAGCCAGCAATGCAGCGCACCATTGGGCCAATCGAATCAAATGCACAAAGATCCAGGGGCCCATTGCGCTCGCGCTGCGAGCCAAGAACTAGCGATGGGTCCACGAGGGACAAGGTAACAATGCTAGCCAGGCTGGCAATCGATCCGGCGATGACATACGACTTGCGGCTGTAGAGCAGAATAGAAACCAGCAGTGGAAATAGCAGGTATGCCGCCCATTCCGTGCTAATCGACCACGCAGAGCTCACGATGGATGGCGCAATACCCCACGACTGAATCATGAGCGTGTTTGCAACGATCACGAAGAAGAAAGCGAATACATTGCTCATCGGCACTGCGCCTCCCAGCAATAATCCAGCAGCCAGGCATGTCGTGATGAACAAGTAGAGCGGGTAGACACGAAAGATCCGCCGTATCAGGAACTTGCGGTAGGCTTTGCCAGAGAATCCGTCTCGGAACATTGAGCCGTAATTCAAAGCCATAACGAATCCGCTCAGTACGAAGAACAGATCTACGGCCAGATAGCCGTGACGGAAAAACGCCGAAATCGGCCCGTTGCCCGTCACCGGATGGAAGTGATAAACCACAACGTAGAGCGCCGCGACGCCACGCAACCCCGTCAGTGATTTGAGTTCGTTATCCACTGAGCCCCCGTCCGCCCGCAATGGCGGCGAATCTCGAAAGGTGGGTCAGGTACAGGGGCCGCCGGACGTCGAGCTGTTCGCGTCTTGCCCCATGATCTCGCGGGGCAGATAGGTGGAAAAACCCGGTACGGCTATCGAAGAAAAACCCATCCAGGCGGCAGGAGAAACGGGGGAGACTGTGAGCCCCGCAACGCTGACGGAAACACCCGCGCAATTGGTGGCATCGCAGGTAGTACTCACAGTTCCGCTGGCGTCGTACCACTGCACGGTCACGTTCGTCGCTTGGAGGCTGGGCAGGATACGCTGCATCCTGGCGAGTACGGTTCCTGATCCAATGCTGCACACTACCGCCTGACGAGCGCCCCAGCGCGTTGCCTCACCAACCGCATTCCAGGTGTAGAGGATGCGCCCAAAGTCGAGAATGGCGAGCACCACCGTCAGGAACATTGCTGCAACGATAGCGAATTCAAGCGCCGTTGTACCCTTCTGATGCTTATTCATAAGCCTGCCTCATGGTCACAGAGATGCTCCCAAACGTGATCGCCGTGATGCTTCCAGTGCCACCCGAATAGAAGCGAGTGAATGCCAACAGATCCAACGCGGGCACGAATGGATAGCCCGAGATCGCCACGGTCACCGTGTTGATCGCTGGATTGGTGCCTTGAGCAATATTGGAGGTGCAACTCGTGTTGGACGCGTCGCAAATCGATACCATGTTCGCGGCAAGCCCTGGGGCCAGCGGCGTGGGAGTACCGCTCACGGTGGGCTTTCCATAGACAGCCAGGTTCGTCGCTGTGGCGTAAGCGGCCGTGCTACCAGCCGCTTGCGTGCTCAGATAACGAGCAGCATCGCGTGCTGCTTTAGTCAGGGTGTTGTACGTGTAGATGGCGCGGCCAAATTCCGTGATCGCAAAGGTGATCGCCAGCAAAATGCTGATAACAATGGCCAGTTCGACCAGCGCCACGCCTCTTTGTCGTGTTTTCATCGCTCGCTCCTACTGCACCAGTGCGGGAATCAACGGCCCCACCGTGCCACCCGCCAGGCCACTCGGTGTGCATGGACTGGTCAAACTTCCGGCATTACCCCGGTACTCGAACTGGGGCGTAGCGTGCACCCCATCGATGGGCTGCAACATCAGCATGCACGCGTAGTCGATGATCTTCGAAGCAGAGGAAATAACCGGCACCAGAACGATGCGCCGGTTCAAACCATAGGTGGCAAGGTCACCGCCAGCTCCACTTGTCGCAAGATTTTTGTAGCCGCCCTGAATGTTGAGGGCGGTAATCTTGTCCCCGCCGTTCACGCTGGTGCCGGTATCGTCGTAATTGGCGTAGGCCAGCCGCTTGTTCTTGAAGTTGTCGGCGGTCTTGTCAGATCCGCTTGCGGGCGTGCCACCGTAGGCGTTTTGCGGCACCGCGTTGGTCCAATTGGTGGACGTATAGGCGTAACCTGTGAAATCCGGTTGCAATGTCGACGCATTGGATTTGTTCTTGTAGATGCCAAAGCGGGCGTTCCAATTGTCGTCAACGGACACCTTTGCGCCGGGTGTACCTAGTTGGTCTCCGACCTTGGAATTGCAGTAGCCCTGATCCATCTCGAGCTTCGTTTCATTTGCATTGGTGCTGCCATCGAGGTTGTACCACCCCATCTCCCCAGGCGGGACTGACGAGCAACCCGTGCCACTGCAGCTGTTGTAGACCATGCCAACCCATTCACCGACCTGAAACCCATAGTCGGGAGCAGTTTGTCCGGATTTCGGGGTCAAGGCCACCGGAATAGGGCATGTGCTCTGTGCATGAACCCGTGTCGCCACAGCAACCGCACCCACGGCATTGCTGGTGGCCCCACCAACAAACCGCATCAACAGCGCGGTAATTCCACTCGTGAGGTGGTCGCATTTCACGTAGCGGGCATTTGCGACTGGCGAGAAGCTCGAACTGAACGTACCTGTCAGAGAATCGCTGAACGTAACATCCGAAGCGGTCAGCGCTGGGGAAACCTTCTGGTACTTGATCCGGTTCGCATTACCGGCCGTCAGCCCCGCGCTTGTCGCGCGCGTCAACGCATCGGAGTTGCCATCCAACTCCTGCGCTGCCGACAGCGCACAACTATCCACCGCAGACTGGAGCTCTGTCTTGGCGACGAACAACCCACCGAGGTCGATGACCAAGCCAGCCATTCCCAACAGGATAGCGATGACTAGGCCGACCATCGGGAGCACCACTCCCCTCTGCTTCTGGTTGCAATATCTACGCATGTGCCTCGCCTCCGCCGATGTAAATGGCTGCTGGGCGTTGTATTGACTGCCTGACGCGAGCTGCTTCCCCGCGTGCAGGTTTCCCCGTCCCTTCTCGTCAGTTGTAGCCGCCGCAAGCGCAGTCGGAAACTGTCCGTACGTATGATTCAGCACTGAAACGCGAAGTCTCTGTACGTTTGCATTGCGCTCAGCTTGTGCACGCAGCGCATGCAGCCTCTGCTACCGAAACGTCCAGAACCGATGCAACACAAACGTCAACGGTGGCACGACCGACAGAATCGCCGCCAGCCCGATCCAGTAGCTCAGGCCCAGCGTCTGGGCCAGCCACGAGATCCCAAGCGTGAGCGCCAGGCCAAGCAACGAGACGGCATAGAAGCGCAGGAAGTTGGCACGCCCGGGCTTGGCCGAGAAGCTCCACAGCGCGTTGAGCAGGTACGAGCAGACGTTGGCACAGACAAACGCCACGCCATTGGCCGTGACCTGAGAAGCAGAAAAACCGTTGATGAGCGTGGTGGCAATCGCGACGTGCACGCCGGTAGCCGCGACGCCTGAGACGCCGAAGCGGGCCACGCGGATCAGCATCATGCGATCCGGAAAACGCTGCGCAAGCGTTGGCGGCTGCGCACCCGCCAGGGCCTCCATGACGCCCGATTCTGCGTGTCGCATGATGTCCCTCCCCTACCCTCTACCACCATTCTTGGCGGCACGGGAGGCTTGAGAAATCCATCAAACGGATGACGAGGCTGAGGGCAATCGGACGAGTGCGGTGTGTGCTGTGTCAGTCGGCATCGCCATCGCTGCCACCGTGCGTCCGATCAAACCGGCGCAGGGTTTCGATACGTTCACGCGTGAGCGGGTGCGACGAAAAAAACGCCGCGGCTTCGTCATCGCTGGCGGCATCAGGCTGCTTCGCGGTGTTCGCCTTGCGCGTACCGCCGTGCGTGTCTTCCAACGCCTGGAGCACATCGGCGAATGCGCCCACTGACAAGCCGTTCGCCTGCAACAGGCGCGCGGCATAGCGGTCGGCATCGCGCTCGTAGTCGCGCGAGTAGCGCAGCGTGAGCAGCGCCGCCGGCACGCCAGACAGGATGGTCGACACATCGCCAAACAGCAGCGCGGCCGTTGTGCCGATGGCCGACGACTGAATCACCTGGCGCAACCCGTGGCGATATTCCACGTGGCCGGCCTCGTGCGCCAGCACACCTGTCAGGCCATCGCCCTCACCCACCAGTTTGACCAGCGCATCCGTCACGATGATGTCGCCGCCGGGCAGCGCAAAGGCGTTGGCACCGATGGCGCCATCCCGAAAGACGATGTGATACGTGTGCGTTGCCTGTGGCGCACGCAGCGCGGCAAACCTTGCGCGAATGCGGTCCTGCTGCGCGACAGGCAGCTTGCTCGGCTTGAGCCAGCGCTCGTCCAGCGCCGTCAGCGTGCTGCGGCCGAGCTGCGCTTCCACGCGCTGCGGCACCATGCCAGCCACCACCTTCGCGCCCCACGGCAAGCCGTAGCGGTAGCCCAGCGCCAGCACCACCACCATGGCGAGCAGCGAGCCCAGCGCCAGCTTCCAGCTGTTCTGCGCCAGGACAACCCAGCCTTCGCGATACCCCGTGCGATGCAGCAGCGCATTGAGCGCGGCCTGCTCGCCCGGGTCGGTGATCTCGCAGAAGGCACCGTCGTCGAAGGTGATCAGGCGCGGCGCATGCTTGACGCGCTCCGACACGCGTAACGTAACGAGCGGCGCGCGACGCAGCGCCGTGCCTTCGGGGTCGAACAGCACGGCCTCGCCCGCCTCGACGGCAAGGCGCACGGGTTGCGCGCGCGAGGTGCGGCCGTCGAAGTAGATGGCGAGGATCATGGCTTGCCTTGCGGTGCTTACAGCGCGATGTCGATGTCGTACCAGTCCACGGCGGCGTCGCCCAGCGCGCCCACCTTGGCGGTTTCGCCAGCGACGAAGGTATCGAGCGAGCCGGACGCGAACATCGTCACCGAATCGAGCTTGTAGCGCAGCGTGCGCACACGCGCAAACGGCGTGAACAGGCCCACGGTAATGACGATCAGCACCGCGTTCGACACGAAGATCCAGAACAGCTTGAGCGCGCCCACCTGGCTCTGAAAGCGGTGCGTACCCAGCGTGGTGTGGTTCCACACGACGTTCTGCAGACGCGAGAGAAAATACGGCGTCAGGAACAGCATGGCCGCGTACATCGCCACCACAGTGAGCGCGATGGCGATGGCCTTGCCGGCCGTGCCCTGCGTCTTGCCGATCGACATACCCAGCCCACCGATCACAATGCCTGCAACGGCAATGGCCAGCAGTGCCAGGCCGAACGTGCGCAGATACACGCCGTAGAAATTGCCCGGCGTGCCGGAGAAATCAAACGACGTGGTGCCGAAGCGCGTGTTCTTGTGCTGGAAGCGCTTGAAGCGCTGATGCGCCAGTGGCGCCAGCAGGTAGGCCGAGAAGACGCTCAGGATCGGCCACACCAGAAACACCATGTAGCCCTCGGCATCCTTGCCCGTGAACGCAAAGCGCAAGCCGCGGTAGCTCGAATTGGCCATGCGAAAGCGCAGCGAGCGCACCAGCAGCCACGGAAACGCTGCCGCCAGCAGCGCCAGGAACACCAGCGACAACACCGGCGACGAATGACCAAGCACGTTGAACGCAACCGCGAGCACGAAGATGATCGCGCGGCCCTTGAGAATGGCGATCGGGCTGCCGTGATAGTCGAAGCTCGAACCCGCCAGCTGCGTGTTGCGATAGAAATACTGCAGCGTGCGCACCTTCGCCCAGGCCGAGTAGATGCCCAGCGTGACGACGGTCAGCAGCAGGTTGACGATCCAGATGCGGAAGTATTCCGAGCCGCTGCCGATGAAGCGCAGACGCAGGGGCTGTGGAGCAGCCGGAGCGGGGGCGCTGCCCAGGACGGACTCGCTTGCGATGTCGTTCATCTGTTTTCCCTTCCCTGTGTTGTTATCGTGCCGCGCTTAAGCATGCCTAGACTCGCGGGTGGGCCGATTGTAGCGAAGGCCGTTGCGTTGCAGCGTTAACGCCGTCTTAACAAACCGGGCAACAAAAAACCCCGCGGGCTCGCACCCGCGGGGTTTTTGGAACAACCGTCCCGAAGGACGGCCGGGCCAGGTTGCCGGACAGGCAAATTACATCATGCCGTCCATGCCGCCCATGCCACCCATGCCGCCCGGCATTGCCGGAGCTGCATCGTCCTTCGGCAGTTCTGCCACGGCGCAATCCGTGGTCAGCATCAGCGAAGCGACCGAAGCTGCGTTCTGCAGCGCGGTGCGGGTCACCTTGGTCGGGTCCAGCACGCCCATTTCCACCAGATCACCGTACTCGCCGGTGGCGGCGTTGTAGCCGTAGTTGCCTTGGCCTTCGATGACCTTGGACACCACAACCGAAGCCTCGTCGCCAGCGTTGGTGACGATCTGGCGCAGCGGCTCTTCCATGGCGCGCAGCACGATCTTGATACCGGCGTCTTGGTCAGCGTTGGCACCCTTCAGGCCGGAGATCAGCGCACGGGCGCGCAGCAGTGCAACACCGCCACCAGCCACGATGCCTTCTTCCACGGCAGCGCGCGTTGCGTGCAGAGCATCTTCCACGCGGGCCTTCTTTTCCTTCATTTCGACTTCGGTGGCAGCGCCAACCTTGATCACGGCAACACCGCCAGCCAGCTTGGCCACGCGCTCTTGCAGCTTCTCACGGTCGTAGTCCGAGGTCGCTTCTTCGATCTGGGCACGCACTTGCTTCACGCGTGCTTCGATGTTGCGGGCGTCGCCTGCGCCATCGATGATCGTCGTGTTTTCCTTGCCGATTTCAACGCGCTTGGCTTGGCCCAGGTCGTTCAGGGTTGCCTTTTCCAGCGTTAGGCCGACTTCTTCAGCGATGACTTGGCCGCCCGTCAGGATGGCGATGTCTTCCAGCATGGCCTTGCGGCGGTCGCCGAAGCCCGGAGCCTTCACGGCAGCGGTCTTCAGGATGCCACGGATGTTGTTGACCACCAGCGTTGCCAGGGCTTCGCCTTCGACGTCTTCAGCGATGATCAGCAGCGGACGGCCAGCCTTGGCCACTTGTTCCAGCACCGGCAGCAGGTCGCGGATGTTGCTGATCTTCTTGTCGAACAGCAGCACGAACGGGTTGTCCAGCTGGACAACTTGCTTTTCCGGGTTGTTGATGAAGTACGGCGACAGGTAGCCGCGGTCGAACTGCATGCCTTCCACGACGTCCAGCTCGTCGGCCAGCGACTTGCCGTCTTCCACCGTGATCACGCCTTCCTTGCCGACCTTGTCCATGGCTTCAGCGATGCGCTGGCCGATGGATTCGTCGCTGTTGGCCGAGATGGCGCCAACTTGAGCGATTTCCTTGCTGGTCGTCGTCGGCTTGCTGATCTTCTTCAGCTCTTCAACAGCGGCCGTCACAGCCTTGTCGATGCCGCGCTTCAGGTCCATCGGGTTCATGCCGGCGGCAACGTACTTCATGCCTTCGCGCACGATCGACTGGGCCAGCACCGTTGCAGTGGTGGTGCCGTCACCGGCGTTGTCGCTGGTCTTGGAAGCGACTTCCTTGACCATTTGCGCGCCCATGTTCTGCAGCTTGTCCTTCAGCTCGATTTCCTTGGCGACCGACACACCGTCCTTGGTCACGGTCGGGCCACCGAAGCTGCGCTCCAGCACCACGTTGCGGCCCTTCGGGCCCAGGGTCACCTTCACTGCGTTGGCGAGAATGTTCACGCCTTCGACCATCTTGGCACGTGCGGCGTCGCCGAACACTACGTCTTTAGCTGCCATCTTGAGAATCTCCGAAATCTTTGGATGTTGCCCGCGCACGCTCCCGTTTAGGGATGGGCTGCGCCGGCAAAGAGGATTGGGTTACGGGTAAGCGTTGCGAACGAGCGCGTGCTTACTTTTGCACCACAGCCATGATGTCTTCTTCGCGCATGACCAGGACTTCCTGACCATCCACCTTGACGCCCTGGCCGGCGTACTTGCCAAACAGCACGCGGTCGCCGACCTTGACGTCCAGCGCGATCGCATTGCCCTTGTCGTCTTTCTTGCCCGGGCCGACGGCCAGCACTTCGCCTTGATCCGGCTTTTCAGCGGCGGCGTCGGGGATGACGATGCCCGAAGCGGTCTTGGTTTCGTTGTCCAGGCGCTTCACGATCACGCGGTCGTGCAAAGGACGCAGGTTCATACACAACTCCTCAATGCAAAGTGAGTGTTTATTCACAAAACGCGCCGCAAGAGCGCGGCGCATCGGGAAAGCATCGGGGGTCGGAGGCGTTGTTAGCACTCCTGCCCGGCGAGTGCTAATTATAGGGACGGGGTATTACGATTTCAAGAATGGGAAGTTGGTGTCGAGATTCACTCAATCTGGAACTTCGGTCACTCAATTTGGAACTTCCGCACGCAGACAAAGCCTTGCCAGCAAACTTTTTCCTTTTATTTCAACCACTTAAGAATAGGAAGGCAGCCGCTATCGTGGCTGGCGGACGGGGCCAGGTACCCCGACTCGACCCCACAAATCCGTGCGCACAAAAAAATGTAGGGGACTACTGAGGGAGGCCCACCTCTGAGTAGATAGAAGGACCGGCCGGCGCGTTACAACTTCCGTCGGGCCGCTCGTACTCCCATTGCGACAGGTTCGCACCGAACTTTGACGGTCTTGTCGGCCAGTGATCCGACCTCCCTGCTATTGCGTGCGCATTTGGTGACACCGTCTTTACTCGCCAGCACCAGGGTCCTTTCAGTACAACGTTGCGGCGATGCGGGACGTGCTCATGGACCGATCCTTGTCGCGGGAGCAGGATAGTTGAGGATCAGACAGGTAGTGGTTGCATGGGCAAACAACTTGCCGTCGGGTCCGACGATGCGTCCCTCAGCAGTGGCGACCTGGCGCCCTACATGGATCACCTTCCCCTCAGCACGCACAAGCGGCACATCGCTGCTGAGTGCCCGAACCATGTTCACCTTAAGTTCGAGCGTGGTGTACCCCTTGCCCGCCGGCAACATGGTGTGAATCGCGCATCCAACGGCCGAGTCGAGGAGGGTCGCGAACCAGCCACCGTGCACGGTGCCGAGCGGGTTGTAGTGTCGACGTTGTGGCCGCCCTTGGAACACCGCCACGCCGTGCTCCATGTGGATGGGAATGAAGTCGAGTGTTTCGCCCATCGGCGCCGGTGGAAGCTCGCCAGCAAAAATCGCCTCGAAGATTTCCATGCCAGATCGTCCGGCGACCTGCTCCTGAGGGGCCGCATCGGCTTCTCTCAACCGGGCGCGTATTGCTACCTCGTCTGCCTTCCAAAGTTCGATGGTCTGGTCGACGGTCATTGGCAGTACCTCATCCTGAATCGGCTTGGGATCATCGGGGAGTGCGTGCACACCTTCCGCTTGCATCAGATGGACTCAGTAGCGCGAGGATCGTGTCGCGGCACACTGAGAGGATCTCATCTGCCAGCGGCGAATCGTCCGGGCAGGCACGTGACATGACGAGGGCGCCGACCGCGTGCGCAAGTATGTTGAGAGACTGCGCTCTTGCCTTGCCCGCTTCAGCACTGTCCACCTGAGAGCACCCAACATTGAGTGCAGCGAGCTGCCGCTCGATACCGGCCGCAAAGGTAGTCCGGACGGATTCTGGTTGACGTGCGGCATCCCCGCCTAGCGCGGCCAGCGTGCAACCGGTCGAGCGGCTGTCGCGATGCTCTCGGGAGAGATACAGCCGCAAGAATTCCGACATATCCACGCCGGTGGTCAGTTCGGCTGTCTTTGCGATGCTGCAGGCCGCCGACTCTGCCATCAGGTCAGCCTTCGACCCGAATTGCTTGTAAAAGCCGCCGTGAGTCAAGCCAGCGGCGGCCATCAAATCAGCAACGCCAATCCCGTCGTAGCCGCGCTCCCGGAACAGGGCGGACGCCGTCTCAACAACGCGCGCGCGGTTGGCCTGCGCCTGTGCTCTGGTGACCTTCATGTTTCGTCTGAGTGGATCCGTGTCTTCCTCGTGTTTCAACTATACATTGATGTCAACCATCATCAAAGTGTTGACACGTTAGATTATGATGATCATCATAAATGCCACTCCTACCTGTGAGAGACCGAACCAACATGACCGAAAAGACGCTTTTCGAACCGTACGTTCTGGGTAAATTGACGCTCGCCAATCGCATTGTCATGGCGCCCTTGACCCGCAACCGCGCGGGTGCGGGTCTCGTGCCCAGCTCATTGGCTCCGACCTACTACGGCCAGCGCGCCTCTGCTGGCTTGATCATTACCGAAGCTACCCAGGTGTCGGCCCAAGCTCAGGGCTATCAGGACACACCTGGCCTGTACACGCCGGAGCAAATTGATGGCTGGCGCGAGGTTACGGAAGCCGTGCACGCCAAAGGTGGGCTCATCTTCGTCCAGCTTTGGCACGTGGGCCGCGTATCACATGTCGACGTCCAGCCGGGGGGTGCGGCACCCGTCGCGCCGTCAGCGATCCGCGCGGAGACCAAAACCTTCGTCAATAACGGATTTGTAGACGTGTCTGAACCACGCGCCCTGGAACTCGACGAACTACCGGGTATCGTGAACGATTTTCGCCAAGCAGCAGCGAACGCTATCGCTGCCGGTTTCGACGGCGTCGAGATCCACGCCGCTAATGGCTATCTGCTGGAGCAGTTCATCAAAGACGGGGCCAATCAGCGCGCAGATGCCTATGGCGGCTCGATTGAGAACCGCGCTCGATTGGTGCTCGAAGTTGTCGCCGCAGTTACGAAAGAAATCGGCGCCGAACGCACCGGCGTGCGCATTTCCCCCGTTTCCCCCGCGAACGGAATCTCTAGCAGTGATCCGCAGACACAGTATGAATACATCGTCTCGCAACTCAGCGCGCTAGGAATCGTCTATCTGCACGTTGTCGAAGGCGCGACTGGTGGTCCGCGTGATATCGCCCCGTTCGACTATGACGCGCTACGCCGGCAGTTCAAGCAGACCTATCTGGCCAACAACGGGTATGACCTGGAATCTGCCACCGTACAGCTGAACGATGGCAAGGCTGACTTGTTCGCCTTCGGCCGTCCGTTTATCAGCAACCCCGATCTTGTTGAACGCCTGAAGACCGGCGCACCGCTTACACAGATCAACCCGGCCACGCTTTACGGTGGTGGCGCTGCGGGCTACATCGACTACCCGACCATCTCAGGCTGAAGCACACCAGTGCCTGCGCCTTGCCACAACGACCCTTAAAAAAGGAAAGTACCCATGACCAGCCTTCCGACTGTCCTTATCACCGGCGCCTCCAGCGGCATCGGTGCCACCTACGCCAACCGCTTCGCCCGCCGTGGCCACGACCTCGTGCTGGTTGCGCGTGACAAGTCGCGCCTGGATGCCCTGGCAGCGCGTCTGCGCGAAGAATGCAATGTGGCCGTCGAAGTCGTAAAGGCCGACCTCACACACCCCGCCGACCTGTCCGCGCTCGAAACTCGCCTGCGCGATGACTCGCGCATCGGCGTCCTGATCAATAACGCCGGCATGGCTCAGTCGGGCAGCTTCGTCCAGCAGACCGCTGAAGACATCGAACGCCTGATCACACTCAACACCACGGCACCGACGCGGCTCGCTGGTGCGGTTGCCACGCGCTTCGCACAGTCCGGTGCGGGCGCGATCGTCAACATTGGGTCGGTGGTGGGTTTCGCCCCTGAGTTCGGCATGTCCATCTACGGCGCCACCAAAGCCTTCGTGCTATTCCTGTCGCAAGGCTTGAACTTGGAATTGTCGCCCAAGGGCGTCTATGTGCAAGCGGTGCTTCCGGCATCGACCCGCACCGAGATCTGGGAGCGCGCCGGCATTGACGTCAATAGCCTCCCCGAGGTGATGGAGGTCGACGAACTGGTCGATGCGGCACTGGTTGGCTTCGACCGCCGCGAATTGGTCACGATCCCGCCGCTGCATGTTGCAGAGCGCTGGGACGCGTTAGATGGCGCACGCCAAGGATTGATGTCGGACATTCGACAAGCACACGCGGCCGAGCGCTATTTGCCGCACGCCTGAGACTCACCCCTTCTTTCTCGAAACGCACGCCGTAGGTTATTTGCCGAGTACGACAAGTTACGGCGTTGCGCTACCGGCGGCATTTGTTTCACCCGTTGGAGTGGCGCTGCCGGTGCGCATGATGAAAGAAGAGCCGCTAACGACGCCGGTGATGGCGGTGCCATGGCATCTCACCATGTCGGCTGATCGAGCAGCCCGTCGCTCAGTTTTTCCCATCCGCATGGGGTCGACAGATGAACCCAATGCATCAAAGGAGCCATGACCATGACATTCAAAGCGCTTCTCGCTGCCAAGACGGGCGATGCAATTTCTACCACCTTGGTCGACTTCGACGAAGTCGACATGATGCCGGGCGACGTCACTATCGCGATTGAATATTCGGCGGTGAATTATAAGGACGCGATGGCGATCACTGGACGCGCCCCAGTAATTCGCGAGTTTCCATTAGTTCCGGGCATCGACTTTTCGGGCATCGTCGAAGCATCGTCGGACACAAGATTCGCGGTGGGCGACCGCGTTGTCGCCAATGGCTGGGGTCTGAGTCAAACACATCACGGAGGTTTCGCGCAGAAGGCACGCGTCAGCGGCGACTGGCTGATCAAGCTGCCTGACGTGTTTTCGACGCGAGATGCCATGGCCATCGGCACGGCTGGATACACCGCAATGCTGTCTGTGCTCGCACTCGAGCACATGGGGCTGACGCCTGACAAAGGTGATGTGCTGGTGACTGGGGCAAGTGGTGGAGCTGGGTCCATCGCTATCGCTTTGCTGTCCAAGCTCGGCTATAAGGTGGTGGCCTCCACGGGGCGCCTGGAGGAGACCAAGTACCTATGGGAGCTAGGTGCTGCGGAAGTCATTGATCGCCGCACGCTGTCGGAGCCTGGCGCACCGATCGCCAAGGAACGCTGGGCCGGCGCGATCGACTCCGTGGGAAGCCACACACTGGCCAACGTGCTGGCGCAAACGCGCTACCGTGGCGCCGTGGCGGCCTTCGGGCTCGCGCAGGGTGCAGACTTACCCGCTTCCGTCCTCCCTTTCATCCTGCGCAACGTAACCCTAGCAGGCATCGACTCGGTCAACACACCGCAGGACGTCAGGCTGCAGGCATGGGAACGCCTTGCCACCGATCTGGATCTGGGCAAACTTGCACACGCGACACAGGTGATCGGGTTGACCGAAGTGCCTGGCATCGCCAACTCGGTACTCCGAGGCCAGGTGCGAGGTCGCACCGTTGTCAATGTCAACGCATAAAAAACGAAACGCAAAGGAGGCAATGATGACCAAGTCCGATCCAGAAACCCAATCGGCAATGGCCTATGCCGAAGCACCGAACAAGATTGTCAGGACTGAGAGAGGAGCATTCGCCTACCGAGAACTAGGCCCACACGGCGGAGTCCCTCTAATTCTGCTCAACCATTGGGGTGCAGTGCTGGACAACTTCGACCCTCGTATCGTAGATGGCTTGGCTCGCAAGCACCGCGTTATTGCCATTGACTACCGAGGGATTGGTCTATCTGGTGGCATCGCACCGGTAACCGTGGAAGAAATGGCCCGCGATACCATCGCACTGATCCGCACCATGGGTTTCGATCAGGTCGATCTGCTCGGCTTTTCGCTCGGCGGCTTCGTAGCGCAGGACGTGGCTCTAAAGGCACCAACTCTGGTGCGTAAACTCATCCTCACGGGAACCGGTCCCGCAGGTGGTCAGAGCATCGATCGTGTGGGTGCAATCTCTTGGCCACTGATACTTAAGGGCCTGCTGACGCTGCGCGATCCAAAGACTTATCTATTCTTTACCTCCACGGCCAATGGCCGGCAGGCAGCAAAGGCGTTCTTGCAGCGACTGAAGGAACGCAAGAACAGTCGCGACAAGGGGCCGACACCTCGCGCTTTCCTCCGTCAACTCAAAGCGATCAAGGCCTGGGGCCAGCAGAAGCCGCAGAATCTTACCAGCCTGCCGATGCCTGTCCTGATCGCCAATGGCGATAACGACATCATGGTCCCTACTGCGCTAAGCCACGACATGGCTCGCCGCATTCCCAACGCGCAACTCATCATTTATCAAGACGCAGGGCACGGAGGCATCTTTCAGCACTACGCAGACTTCGTACCCAAGGCATTGGAATTCCTCTCGCACAACGAGAGCAGCGCAGCAGCGCTGAAATGACCGGCAGCGAACAATCGGCGCGGTGTTCCAATGATTTCGAGCTGCGTCGTGATATCCAGCGAGTCATCTCTTCATAACCGTTCCTCCGGGGAACCGACTTCTCATCGCCGGCTGCCTGATCGCAGGAAGTAGGTCCGAGCCCAGTCAACGCCGCGCAAGACCTAATGCTTAGGGTCAGCGAGAGGCGCTCTGGCGATCTTCCAAAACGACAGGCGGAAACTGAAGTCCAGGCGGACACCGGCTCAGGCAAAGTTGCCGGAGGATGCACCAGTTCGCGGTGACCACCGGTCTGGCGAAGCCCGCGCCGACACCAGTCGGCACCGGGCAGAGCCGCGGCAATTCACGCATCGAACTGAATGACAAAACTCTGCAGCGAGACTGTTTGCGGAGATGCAAAGACGATCGGCGCCAACAGAAGAAGACCCCGGGCGATCGTCTGAGTCCCACTATCGCCCTTCGCTTTGATCGGCTGGCACCCTGCCTTCCATCACCCACTCGTGGATGGTCATCAACAGCCCAAGATCGAGTTCCTTTGAAGTTACAGCGCCGAAACGCCGGATCCACATTTCAAAGGCTTCCGCTTGTTTCGTCGAATACTGCAACCCGATAGCTTCAGATTTATTAAGCAAAATCCCCTCCAAGGCTTGTTGGCATTAAAAATTGGCGACCTATAAGACTCACAACCCAATAACGTGGAACCAATCTTTTTAGATGGCCAAATTTTTACATTATTATTGTTTCAAATAATCAGCCAATCTTTGGAACCACATTACTTCAATAAAATCACCGGTGACGACGAGATCTTGCTGATGCAGCGCGGAGAGAAATGCCTCTTTCCCATCCTTAGCGGAAAGAACAGAGAATCCAATTCTCCCATCTCTGAATGTCAACGTAAATTTCGGATTTTTCGCCAGCCCAGAAGCCGACTTTATTCCTCCATTCTTTACCATGAAGTACCGGCCGCTCCCCTGCATCGTTCGGATCTGAAATATCAAATCCTTCCCCTTTACGTGGCTCACGCAATCGGGATTGCTTTTTGCCGCCCGTTGTAATAGCTTTGCCAGAACCAACAGAACGATTTTGAACCTGAACATGATCTTATCTCAAGCGTCTCATCAAAAAATTTAAGCGAGCGAAATCGACTACTCAGTCAAATCTACTCGTTCAGGAATTGTGTGGCGTGCATCAAGAAGCGCGACGGATACTGGAACTGAGCTGCGTGACCTGCGTCTGGATAGATGAACAATTGGGCGTTTGGAATGTTCTGCGCCATGTGCCAGGAGTTGATTGTCGGAACCATGATGTCATTCACACCATTAAGAATGAATGTTGGCTGCTTGATCTCCCGCAAATGCACAAAAGGATCTTCGGGATCGAGCTTCGGCAAGTAATACATGTTTGCCTCAAGCTGAGCCTGCGTGACCTCTGGTGAACTAGGCGGATCTTGATCAACGCGCTCATGCCTACGCTTCCAGAAGTCGAGCCCAGCTTGTTTCGCCGCTTCTGACCGACCGAAGAATAGAAACAAGAAGTCCTCCACGGTGGGTACCGGACGCGGCGCCGCATCCATCACACCTGGGTCCATGTCAGGATTGCCTCCACGTGGCCCCGTCCCAAGAAGCATCAGCTTTCGCACCAGGCTAGGATGGCGTCGCGTCAGATCTTGAGCCTGAAAGCCGCCCAGCGAGAATCCTAGGACGTCAACTTTGCGAAGACCGAGCGCACGTATAACGGCGGCCGCATCATCTGCCATATCCTCAATTCTGGTGCGTGGCTTTCCAGAAGACGAAGCTATGCCGCGCCCGTTGTACAGGATCACCTCGCGCCCTGCGGCCAAGCCGTCCGTCATGAGTGGATCCCAATGATCCATTCCACCGCGGAAGTGTTGGAGGAAGAACAATGGCGGCTCACCAGTCGTACTGTTACCCCAACGGCGGTAGGCAAATCTGTTGCCATCGACTTCCACGTAATTCGTCGGGGCAGTGAGGTGGGTATAAGTCATGTCGGTCTTCCGGTATGAAGGGGAAAGAGTCGCACTGGATGAGGAAGTCAGGCGACAAATCCCATTCTTCAATTAACTTGATCCCCCTTTTCGCGGGCTCAGTAACGATTTGCACGCGAAAGGGAAGTTGAACTTCAGGCTATCGAGCAAGGAATTCCAGCGCCTTAGGAACAAATTCCGTGTAGTACTGAAAGATCCCACCGTGGCCAGCATCGGGATAGATGATGAGGCTGCTGTTAGGCAGACGCCGCGCCAGGTCTTCTGAATTCTTAGTTGGAACCATGCGATCGTTATCGCCGTTAACGATGAGCACCGGATTTTTGACAACCGATAGATCCTCTGGCTCCTTCAATCCCCAGACACGCAGCGCTTCTAACTGCGTCAAGAACGCAGATGTGGCGATCTCCTTGTCGCGATTTTCCGAACGTTCCTTCAAACGCTCCAGGAATGCCTTGCCGGCCTCAATACCGTTCGGCGTGCGGGTGAAGAACAAATACTGCTTTGGATCCTGGCGGGTGAGAGCACCACGAAGAACGTCGTAAAACGTTACGCCGGATACCGTGCTGATACCTTCACCGCCAGCGGGACCCGTGCCGGCGAGAATCATCTTGCGGACGAGTTGCGGATCTTTGAGCACGATTTCCTGCGCGATCATTCCGCCCATCGAAAAGCCCAACAGGTCGACCTGCTTGAACCCCATAGCTTTGATGAAAGCGATTGCGTCATCAGCCATGTCCTCGATCGAACTCGGCGTTGAACCGCTGGACGCACCGATGCCTCGATTGTCGAACGTAACAATATGGTGTTCGGCCGCGAAACCATCCACGACACGTGGGTCCCAGTTGTCGAGTACGGCCGCCAGGTGCGTAAGGAACACCACCGGCGTGCCGCCATGATTTTTTCCCAACTCTCGGTATGCGAAGTCGACTCCGCCAACCTTGATGGTTTGCGTTGGCACGTTCTTCCAGGTGACCGCCTGCTGTGACTCCGCTGGAGAGGCCATCTTCGGACCGTCCGGCGGAGCGTCGGCTGCCGCTCCCGTCGTTGAAATAAGCGTTGCTGCCAAGGCGAATCCGAGCAGACTTGTCTTCAGTAGGTGATGCATGGCTTTGATTCCAGGTTAGGTAATTGCCAAAGGAGTGTTTTGTGGCCTCCGCCACTCGGAACTCCCGACAAAAAAATTCGGCACTTGCGATAAAGTTCTTGCTTGTGCCCGCGCTGCGTGGCCGGCATAGCGATCATCAAAAGGAAAAGGGGCGGCAATCAAGCTCTCATGCGCTTGGTGCGGTAGTTTGCCCAGCTGCTATTCACCAAACTTTTGAGAAATGCCATTAGGGCACTTTCGTTCGGGCGAGGGTTACCCCCCTCCGCGATACGCTTCAGTTGGCGCGTATACCAAAGGACCTCCATAATTCCCATGCGATCCACCGGCTTGATACCAGTCTTGATGGGCCGCACGCGCTGCGAGCTGTCGCGTCCGTTTAGCAAAGCAGCCGGCGCATCAGGATCAATCGCCAATAGTCGAGCGACGCCAACGATGTCGAGTGCGCCTGTACTGAGCGCGGCGTTCATGCCCTCGGCCGTGCGAAAGCCCCCGGTCACCATCAGCGGCACTTTGACCTCAGCTCTGACCTTTTCTGCAAACTCCAAGAAGTACGCTTCGCGTGCCGCCGTCGAAGCTTTTTGCGGCTTTTGGAAGGCGCCGCTCATGGCTGGCGCCTCATAAGTGCCACCGGAGATCTCGATCAAGTCAATGCCAGCCTCTACGAGCGCGCGGATAGTAGCCATCGACTCCTCTTCGGTGAAGCCGCCGCGTTGAAAGTCTGCTGAATTGAGTTTGATCCCAACCGGGAAATCTGCCCCGACTTGGCGACGGATCTCCGAGTAGACGGCCATTACAAAGTGGCGACGTTTCTCGGGGGTACCACCCCATTCGTCAGTGCGATGATTGTGATGAGGGGACAAGAACTGACTAATGAGGTACCCATGGGCGCCGTGAATCTGCACGCCGCTGAAGCCCGCCTTCTTGCAGATGGCAGCACTGCGCCCGAAACGCCTGATGATGTCGTCGATTTCCGTGGTTGTGGCTTCTCGCGGCGTTTCAAAAAACGCTGCCATGTCTTCACGGAATGGGATAGCCGATGGCGATAGATTGCTTGCGTTCAGCCCCTTGGGGGACTGCTTTCCGGGATGGTTCAGTTGCACCCAGACAGCCGCACCCTGATCGGTAGCCGCGCGGGCCCATTGCTGCAGGATGAGCAGGTCGGTTTCATCTTCGATGACTACGTTGCCGGGCTCGCCGAGCGCTCGGCGATCGATCATCACGTTACCTGTCAGAAGTAGACCAAGGCCCGATGCAGCCCAACGTCGATACAACTCGACGAGCTTGGGCGTGGCATGGTTGTCGTACGTTCCCAGCGTTTCGCTCATAGAAGATTTGGCGAGACGGTTACGAACGATGCTGCCATTAGGCAAGCGTAAGGGCTGGTTCAACAGACTGGCGTTAGATGTGGACTGGCTGGACATGAGGAGTACTCGAGAAGGTGCGGGCTGCAGGTGTTTTCGGTGCAACGTGGGACATTGCGTGTTCGGTCAGCGCGGTGATGGTCAAACTCGGGTTCACGCCGAGATTGGCGCTCAGCATCGAGCCATCACAGATCAACATGTTTTGATAACCAAAGACGCGGTTTTGAGCATTCATCACACCGCGCTCCGGAGAATTCGCCATTGCGCAGCCACCCATGCAATGGGCTGTCGTGGGAATGTTGAACAGAATCTCGGTTAGGAACGCCGTAGGGATGCCGCCGAGTGCCTTTGCCCCCTTTTCAACAAACGCATTTGCCTCGGGGATAAAGGTGGGAATCGGGTTACCGCTGGTAGATAACTGCTTGGCGAATGGCCAATACCAGCGGCGCTTGAACTGCATGTCGATGAACGCATCAACTGTCTGCATCACTACAAACAGGACGGTTTGTCGAGCGAACCCTATGGGGTTATGCACGCGGAACGCTTGAACAGGATGTTTCGCAAGAGTCCACAGCCACGCGAAAATTCGCGTCCATCCTGCACGTCCGCCGCACAACAAGGTCATCATGAGGCCAGTGGCGTCCGAGCCTTCCGGATAACGCACTGCTCCTATGTGCGTTCGCTCGTCGATGTAGACGCCTGCACCACCTGCTACGCCATGCGACATGCTCTTGTCCTTTGCTGGAAAGCGCACGCCGACGAGCGATTCGGCATTGGTACGCACGCGCTTGCCGAGGTCGTCGCTAATGCGCGGCAAGGAGCCTCGTTGTTTCAGACGAAACAACAGTTCCATCGTGCCCAACGAGGAGGCCGCGAACACCACACCCCGGCAGCGGAAGCTGCGCTGCTGCCTGTTAAACCAAGCGGTGGAGCGCTCGGTAAAAATCTCGTAGCCTTCGCTGCCGTCTTCCTTTCCGTTGAGCGGGCGCACGTCCACCACCTTGGTTTCGGCAAAGACTTGAGCACCGCGCTTTTCCGCGAAATAGAGATAATTCTTGTCGAGCGTGTTCTTGGCGTTGTGCTTGCAACCCACCATGCAACCGCCGCACCCAACGCAAGTCCCCCGCTCGGGACCATCGCCATCAAAATACGGATCAGGGTAGGTTTTGCCGCCGGGCTCTCCATTTGGCGCGAAGAACGTTGCGACGCGGCCGCTGTGAAAGGTGTTGGCTACACCGTGAAGCTCGGCCATTTTCTTGAGTCGCAGGTCGGCCTCGCCCAAAAGCTTGTTTTCGGTCACGCCCAACATCCGCTCCGCCATGGCGTAGTACCGTGGCATGATGTTTTTCCAGTCTTGCAAGTCGGCCCAGGAACCTTCATCCCAAACTTTGTCAGGGGGAATTAGCAGCGCGTTGGCATAGGTAATAGATCCCCCGCCAACCGCTTTGCCGCTTAAGACCATGACGTGGCGAAACAACCGCATGTTGTAGAAGCCGTGCATTTTCATGCCCGGCAACCACATCCACCGTCGTGCGTCCCAGTTGCTCTTGGGAAAGTCTTTGGCCTCCCAACGCTTTCCCATCTCCATAACACCCACTGAATAGCCCTTTTCGGTTAGGCGGCAGGCAGACACGCTGCCACCGAAGCCGGAGCCAATCACGATGTAGTCGAAGTCATAGGAAATGCTCATAGCCTGCACCTTGAGCTCAGGCTTGCGGCGCGACCAGAGCGTGCTCCGGGGCTCCTGAAATTCATGATTTGTCTCCAATTTATGGTTTATTAGTTCCGACTAGACGAGCCGAACTCGCAGCTAAGGTCAGACGGCGCTGCGACGGCCAGGCTCCTTCCTGACCGACACCGGCAGCAATCCAGATCCAGATTCGATTGCCACCAAGTTTGCGAAAACGGCTGGTCCCGTGTTCAACGCGGGACGATACGAGACCGAGGGGCAGTACATGGACTGATCACGACTAGACTTCGCCAGAGACGCGTGGTCTGGACATCGACAAGAAGGTCATCTGCTCACCACTGCGTTCCCAATCTTCAAGTCCGCCTCCAAAGTCGCTGGCGCAGCCAAAATTATGATGCCCATCATATTTTGGCGCGCCCCGAAAAAATTGCGAAGCGCTGGCGCCCTACCGAGAAGCCGAGCGTGCCTGTGTCGGCGTGTCGTAGAGCTGAATCAATGAGTCTCGAGCCGCCGCCAAAAGTGCACGCCCTTTGGGGTTATCCCCCAACGTGCGCGCTAGTTGCAATGCACCGATGAGCGATCCAGCCACCATACTTGCTGCCTCACGATGCGATGCTGCAAGCGTGGAGCGCACCGCCGAAATAAGCTGCTGCACATGCACAACTGAGGCCTGCCGCACGGATCCCGATTGCCGTGGCATCTCCGTCGCGAGCGCGGCAACGGGACAACCGCCATCCAGTGAGCTCAAAAACCGATCCGCCAAATAGACCTCGACTAGGCAGCGAAACCCGCTAATCTCCGGGCCAGCCCATTGCCGAGTTACAAGTGCGGCCTCAACGGCGATGTCGCGACTGGCACGCTCGAGCGCTTCCACAAAGAGTGCGTCTCGCGACTTGAAGTGCGCGTAGAAACCGCCGTGCGTCAGCCCGGCCTGATTCATCACCTCAGCAACTCCGAACCCCTCGTAGCCTCGGCTGCGAATAACTCGCGCAGCTGCATCGAGGATGCGCTGATGTGTCTCTTCCTTGCGTCGGCTTCGGCAGCGGTTCATTAATCACTGGCTCACAAATATGAGGATCATCATATGACGAGCATCATGGAGGGTCAAGGGAAATTTAGAAGATGTCGCCAGTCGACCACGATAACAGCCGGAGACTTCACACCGTAGCTGACACTCCTAGCGCCGCTCATATTGGTGGGCGCTTCCCCGGTGCGCCGCATGTGACGTTCCCGGGACGGCGGAGCTTGCCGATCAGCCCTCTCCGCATGGAACGAAACCTCAACTTGCACTTCTGGGCGCATTGGAATATGCTAACCATCATATGAAAAGAATCACCCAAAGCCCAAAGGAAATCACACACGAACGGATCGTGGAAGCCGCCGCGCGTGCAATTCGGCGCAGCGGTTACAACGGCACTAGTGTGGCCGATATCATGAAAGCCGCAGGACTAACGCACGGCGGCTTCTACGCGCATTTCGAGTCTCGTGAGGCGATGCTTGCCGAAGCGGCTGACCGAGCAGGGTCGGAAAGCGTGGCGATGATGGAGCACGTTGCTGCCACTACTCCACCCGAAGAAACACTTCGTGCGATGGCCCAAGCGTATCTTTCCCAAGAGCACTTGGAGGGCATGGAAACCGGTTGTGGTACTGCGGCGCTTGTCTCGGAAATGCCCCGACAAACAGCCGAAGTTCGGCGAGCCGCCACGCGGCGGATCAAGGAGATGATTGACCTCGTAACGCGCCAATTACCCAACTGGGGGCAACCTGGCGCGCATGAGCAAGCCCTCGTTATCGTCGCCATGATGGTCGGCACATTAACGCTCGCACGTGCCGTCGACGACCCCAAGCTTTCCGAGGCCCTGCGTGATGCCGCGCTAAGTCAACTGGGCCCCACACGCAGCAACTGACGATTAATGCCGCTAATTCTGCGGCACTCCTTTGCTCAAAAATATGACAAGCATCATACGGACATCATGGCGGGCATCTCGTGCCAATGAAAAGCAACTGCCGGCCGCAACGCTTGGCAACTCCCACCGGTAGTCACAGCGAGGACAGCATGGAAAGAATTTGGCACAAGATCTATGGGAGCGACATTCCGTCCGAGATCGACCATCGCCGCTACCGTTCAGTCGCACAGCTCATTCAGGAGGCGGTGGAGCAATACGCGCACCTTCCGGCCTTTGTCGGGCTCGGTGGTGAACTCGCCTACCAGGACGTCGATCGTCTGTCTCGGCAGTTCGCGGCCTACTTGCAGGGCGAGCTTGGAATCAAGAAGGGGGATCGCGTCGCGTTGATGTCCCCGAATATCTTGGCCTTCCCGGTGGCCATGTTCGGCATCATCCGCGCGGGCGCAGTGCAGGTGAACGTCAATCCCCTCTACACGGCACATGAGCTTGCACATCAACTGGTGGATGCGGACGTCGACACTGTCATCGTTTTTTCCGGAGCGACAAACACACTGGTGGAAGCGATGGAGTCCGTATCGATCCGACATGTCGTCGTTGCCGAGGCCGGCGACCTTGGAGACAGCCCCTCTCCACGCAGCCCATTGCCGCGGGAGCTGACCAAATTTACGTGGTTCTCTGACGCAATCGATGCAGGCGCTGGACTCGTCTTCGAGCCGGTCGACCTGAATCACGATGATCTGATCTATCTTCAGTACACCGGCGGCACGACGGGTGTCCCCAAGGGAGCTGCTCTCTCGCACGGCAACCTCATCGCCAACATCCTGCAGTTCAAGTCCTTCGCGCCGCGCATTTTCGGGGAAGGCCGCGATCTGGTGATCACTGCGTTACCGCTGTACCACATCTTTGCGCTGATGGTGAACTGCCTGAGCTTCTTTTCGGCAGGCGCAAAGAATGTACTCGTAGCCAATCCACGCGATATCGATTCACTTGTCGCGACTTTTGAGAGGCATCGCTTCTCCATCGTCACGGGCGTCAATACTTTGTTCGCCAACCTGATGGCACATCCCCGAATCCACCAAATTGACTTCTCTTCCCTTCGCCTGGCTCTTGGAGGGGGAAGTGCAATTCTGAAAGGGACTTCGGACAAGTGGCACTCGCTCACTGGACAGCACATCAAGGAGGGGTTCGGCATGTCGGAAACCTCCCCAATCGTCACCCTGAACCCTCTGCATCTTGAGGACTTCTCGGAGACCGTTGGCATTCCATTGCCGTCGACCGATGTGTCATTGCGCGACGATGACGGACATGAAGTCGGGATCGGGGAGCCTGGAGAACTCTGTGTGCGCGGCCCTCAAGTCATGCGCGGTTACTGGCGCCGTGAAGAAGACAATGCCACGTCCTTCTGGGCTGACGGTTTTCTACGCACCGGTGACATTGCCATATGCGATGCAAACGGATTCATCAAGATCGTCGACCGCCGAAAGGACATGGTGCTCGTCTCCGGTTTCAATGTGTTTCCCAACGAAATCGAGGCCGCGGTCGCTTCCTGTCCCGGCGTTCTGGAGTCAGCCAGCGTTGGTGTTCCCGACGGCAAGACAGGCGAAGCGGTGCACTTGTTTGTCGTCAAGGAGCCGCATGCGGAGCTGACTGAAGAGCAGATCCGCGAACACTGTCGTGCTCGCTTGGCAGCGTACAAGCAACCGAAGTTTGTTGAGTTTGTTTCTGAGCTGCCGAAGTCAGCGGTTGGCAAAACACTGCGAAGAGCTTTGCGATCCTCGACGACAGGGATAGAAACGTAGAAACATCATCGACTACCGAACCGCAACCACTCGGTAATTGCAGTCAATGACGCAGGCAAGTCCATCGGCGGAGCATCGCTTCGTAAGAAGCGTAGCGAAATTGGTGCAGCGATTCGATCGCCTTGCCCTCGTTTGCAAAGGACGGCGGATGCCGACCTGAGCGACAACCTTTTACAGCAGAGCGCATAGCGCTACTAACACCTCTGATTCGGAGAGCAGCAAATGAAAGCTGTACGTTTTCACAACACAGGCGGCCCTGAAGTTCTCACCTACGAGGACGTCCCTGACCCAACACCAAACGATGGCGAAGTTCTAATCCGGATCGAAGCGGTTGGAATGAACTTTGCGGACGTCATGCGACGGCGTGGGGACGACTATCCGGATCCGTCCCCTACGCCCTTCACATTGGGAGCGGAAGTCGCAGGTACTGTAGTCGCCGTTGGAAATGGAGTCACTTCGGTAGTCGTCGGGACCCCAGTCCTTGCGACCCCAGGCGCAGGGGGATACGCGCAATACATTTGTGTTCCGGCGGCGCTTGTCATGCCACTGCCTCCTGGCATCGATTCCGTCCAAGCGGCAGCACTGGTGGGGCACGGCCTGACCGCCGCGCTATCGCTGCGGAAGGCTGCACAACTGAAGGCGGGCGAAAGCGTCTTGATTGAAGCGGCTGCCGGCGGCGTTGGATCGTTCGCCGTACAACTTGCAAAGCTATACGGCGCCAGCAAAGTCATCGCCGCAGCCAGCACGCCGGAAAAGCGAGCTATTGCTGAACGTCTCGGAGCCGATGCGTCGGTCGACTACACCACGCCCGGCTGGGCTGACAAGGTGCGACAACTGACGGGCGGTCGCGGCGTAGACGTCGTGCTGGAAATGGCTGGAGGTGACGTGGTCGGCCAAGCGCTTGACACCCTTGCACCATTCGGCCGGATGGTTTTTCTCGGACAGTCCAGTGGACAAAGCACCCAGATCGATCCTTGGCAGCTCACCGTGCCGAACCGCACCGTGACCGGGTTCTATATCGGTGCCTACTTGGCGTTCCCCGACCTAGTCCAGTCAACGCTGAATGAAATTATGGGATTCATCGTTACAGGAAAACTCAAGCTTCAGGTAGGAACAGTATTACCGCTCTCACAGGCGCCATTCGCTCATCAGCTTATGGAGGGGCGACGGACCACCGGGAAGGTCGTTCTTCAGCCTTGGGTCGACCTCTGATACGGCAACCTCGCGCGTTGGCGATACGAACAAGCCATAACCAGAGCGACGAAGCCGCTCTTGCGTAAGCAGTGGATCGAAATTCGTCGTGGGTGGCGGCGCCGCCTTTCCTGGACTGGATTTAGCACCCACTCAAGATATCGACAAAAATATTCAGGGAATAATTATGAAAGCACTAATCTTAAAACGATACGGAAAAGTCGATCAGCTAGATTTTTCCGACATTCCTCAGCCCACGATAAAACCGGACGAGATCCTCGTTAAGGTTCACGCTGCAGGCGTGAACCCCATTGATTACATGATTCCGAAAGGAATGTTCAAGCCAATCCTGAAGTTTAGGCTGCCGACAACGATGGGTAGCGATGTTGCTGGTGTGGTGGTTGAGGTCGGGAATCGCGTGACGCGCTTCAAACCAGGTGATGCAGTTTTCGCGAGTACTTTCGACCTCAATATCGGAACCTTCGCCGAATTTGCTGTCCTTCCAGAGCGTGCGGCCGCAATGAAGCCGACGAGCCTTGACTTCGTTGAAGCGGCCTCGGTTCCGATGGTCGGGCTCACATCTTGGCAAGCGCTCAAAGAGCGTGCACGTCTCAAGCGCGGACAAAAGGTATTTATCCCGGCCGGTTCCGGAGGCATTGGCACATTCGCCATTCAACTGGCCAAACACCTGGGAGCGAAGGTTGGAACGACCACCAGTACGGGCAATGTGCGGCTGGTTCGCGACCTCGGAGCTGATGAAGTCATCGATTATAAAAAACAAGAATTTGAAACAGTTCTGAAAGGATATGACATCGTCCTTGGCACAGTCAGGGGAGATGGAATTGAAAAATCCCTTCGGATATTGAAACCCAACAGCAACGTCGTCTCGCTAATCGGCCCGCCGGATGCCGCGTTCGCTCGGGCCAGAGGAATGAACTTCCTCATGAAAATTGTATTCGGCTTGCTTAGCGGAAGCATAATTAGAAAAGCAAAGAAAAGCGATATAAATTACTCATTCTTATTTGTTCGCCCCGATGGCCTCCAGCTTTCAGAAATCGCGGAACTTATCGATGCTGGAGCTATTCACCCGGTGATCGACAAGGTGTTTCCATTCAGTCAAGCAAAGGAAGCACTTGCCTATCTTGAAAACGGCCGAGCAAAGGGGAAAGTTGTACTGCAGATGGCATAGAGGAGATTGGCTCCTGGACACCTTCCAGCCTCCGACATGAAGCCCTTTAACGGGCATTAGCTAAGGCAGGGGGACATCAACTCCGCGTGTGCCCCCCCCCGATTCACCCGTCAGCGACAGACCTTCTGTATGGGCCGGAAGCTACGGCGGTTTTACGTTTGCTCATCTCGAAGTTCCGACGAGATGGTAGCCATCGCTTGAACAATCGTTGTGTCTCTGAGCGCTCTTCTCTCTGTGAGCGCTTGGTTTTGGGCGTCGATGCAAATCGACGCCCATTTTTTTATGCAGCATCAATGGGTGCCAATCTCTGAGCCGATGCACCGATTGACAGTTATGCGTGTTGGCGCGCAGCTAAATTTGACCCACGATTTTCATCTAAATTTGACCCACCCCGAGACGGCGTAAAGCGTTACTGCGGTGTGGATAACTCTTCGGTTTCTGCCTCCTTGGGGCCTTTTCGGCGGGTTGATCTTGCCTTCGCTGAACTGGTCTTGAAGCGCCACGACTCGTTGCCGGTTTCAACGATATGGCAGTGATGTGTGAGACGGTCCAGCAGCGCCGTGGTCATCTTGGCATCGCCGAACACGCTGGCCCACTCGCCGAAGCTCAGGTTGGTCGTGATCACCACGCTGGTGCGTTCGTACAGCTTTGAGAGCAGGTGGAACAGTAGCGCGCCGGCGGTCTGGCTGAACGGAAGGTAGCCCAGTTCATCCAGGATCACCAGATCGACATGCATCAGCCGATGCGCGAGTTGCCCGTGCTTGCCGGCAGCTTTCTCCAGTTCCAGTACGTTGGCCAACTCGATCGTCGAGAAGTAGCGCACGCGCTTGCCGTGACGCTGGATGGCCTCGATGCCGATGGCGCTCGCCAGATGCGTCTTGCCTGTACCTGGCCCGCCGATGAGCACGACGTTGTGCGCGCTGTCGAGGAACTTCATCTGGTACAGCTCACGGATCAGCCCTTCGTCGACACGGGCCTGCGCGAAGTCGAAGCCCTTCAGGTCGCGGTGCGCCGGGAACCGGGCGACAGCCATCTGGTAAGCAATCGAGCGAACCTCGCGTTCGGCACCTTCGGCCTTCAGCAACTGCTCCATGAAGCGCTCCGGATCGAACTCGGTATGCCGGGATTGCGCGTACAACTCAGCCCAGCCGCTGGCCATGCCGTGCAGCTTGAGCGCCTTGAGGCGGGCAACGATCTCATTGGACATGCTGGTTCTCCGGTGCGCGCAGACGTTCATAGCGGTTCACATCCGCGACAGGTTCTTCGCTCAGGCTGAGCGTGGTGGCGGCCACGATCCGCTGCTGCGCCGGCGCTTTGAGCCGGCTCAGCACGTTGAGCACGTGATCGCTGCTGGGCCGGCCTGAGTCGAGCGCGGCTTGCACCGCCACCAGCACGGCATCCAGGCCGTGTTCGCGAACGGCGGACAGCACCTGCGTCATCACGCGGTCGCCACCGGCGTGCTTGAGTAGGTGCCCCTGAAGCGCCTGAAGCGGCTGCGGCATCATGGCAAACGGCGCACCGTTGCGAAGCGCGCCTGGCTTGCGCTCGACCAGCGTGATGTAGTGCTGCCAGTCGTAGAACGTCAGGTACCGCTCGAAGCTGCGTTCGTGACGAGCGATCTCGCGACCGTCGGCAACGACGCTCAGCAGCGCCGGATAGCACCGCACGCTCACGAGCTGGTTCACGAACTCGGTCGGTACGCTGTAGCGATTGCGCTGGAAGTGAATCAGTCCCATCGAGGACACCCGCAGGAACTGCTCGACGTAGCCGTCGAACGGACGCGGGTTCGCCATCAGCCGGGGACGTTCGTCTTGCAACACGTCCTCGATGGTCAGCTCCGGCCACTGCGGGTGCTGTGCCCGCCACGCCTGCCGACACTGGTCGGCCACCCAGTCGTTCAACGCCGCAAGCGTCGTCCAGCGCCGCTGGGCCGCTTCGTGCCAGATCTGCCTGCGCCGGTCCTGCACGTTCTTCTCGACGATGCCTTTCTCCCAGCCCGAGGCCCGGTTGCAGAACTCCGGCTCGAACAGGTAGTGGCCGCACATCGCCTCGAAGCGCGCATTGACCATGCGCTCCTTGCCACGGCCCACCTTGTCCACCGCCGTCTTCATGTTGTCGTAGATGCCTCGGCTTGGCACACCGCCAAACGCGGCAAATGCCTTCGCGTGCGCGTCGAACAGCATCTCGTGGCTTTGCGTGGGATAGGCGACCAGCCAGAATGCGCGGCTGGCATTCAGCTTCACATGGGCGACTTCAAGACGTCGGCGCAGCCCGCCGACGAAGACATACTCGCAGCTCCAGTCGAACTGGAACGCTTCACCTGGCTCGAAGGCCAGCGGCACGAACGCTTTGCGTCGCGGAGCCTGGGCCTGTTGCTCTCGCCAGCGCCGGGCGAACTCGCTCACCCGTGTGTAGCTCCCGCTGTAGCCCTGTGCCCGGATCGCTTCGAACATGAAGCGCGCCGTGCGGCGCTCACGCTTCGGACGATGGCTGTCGGTACGCAGCCATTCCTCAAGCTGCCCGGCCCATTCGTCCACCACGCTCGGGCTGATCCGTTTCGGATACTTCGGCTCCGTCGCTTCCGGCTCTCGCAGCCACGACCGCACCGTGTTCCGGGACAACCCCGTTCGCCGTGCGATCTCCCGCAACGGCACCTTCTCGCGGAAATACATCCGCCTGATCTTGGCCAACATGCCCACCGTGATCACCTCTGTATCCCCTGCTCAAAGATTGAGCAGGACATTCAATCACGTGGGTCAAATTTCGATGCAAATCACCCCGCCAAGTGGGTCAATTCTGCTCGCGCGTTAACACGCCATGGGCACTGCCGCACGCTATGCCTGGCTCAATCGGGTTGTGCTTGCCGAAATGGTGCGTAAAGAGTTGGCCGAGCTGACGGGAGAGGCGCGCTCCAGCCTGGTAGTGGATGTTCCACACAACGTTGTGCTGACGGAAGATGGCCTGAACATCCATCGCAAAGGTGCCACGCCAGCACGCGATGGCGACTTGGCGCTCATCCCTGGGTCGATGGGGGACTCGTCCTTCGTTGTGACGGGGCTTGGCCACCCGGACTGGCTATGGTCGTGCAGTCATGGCGCAGGCAGAAGCGTGCGCCGCCAAGCGGTACGGCGACTGCGTACAGAACAAGCCGAGAGCCATTGGACTTGCGTCACGCTTCGGGAAGAGCGTCGGATTGAGGAGGCCCCCCAAGCCTACAAACCAATCGGCCCTGTCATTCAGGCACAAGAGGAAGCGGGCCTAATTCGAGGTGCAGTACGTCTCAAGCCGTGGATAACATTCAAGGCTTGAGAGCCATTGCCGCAATCTAGAATGAAGCGCAACACACCTCGCAAGTTGACGTTAATCCGATGAAGGGATATGGGACGGTCGGCGTAGCGACCCCGGGTTGCCGGCGTCGGTGTCGCGCAAAGCGGCCAGCAGCGCCAGTTGCAGCGCAGACCACGCTGGCTCGGTAGGCATCAGGCTTTTGCCGTGTTGGCCGCGGGGGCGTCAGCGGTGCGTTCGACTTGGCTCGGAACCAGCATCACCGGAATCGACTTCGACGTCGGCGTGCGCGCCTGATCGGCCACGGAAGACAGCGGCACCAGCGGATTCGTCTCAGGGTAATACGCCGCCAGACAACCACGCGGGATGTCATACGCCACCAGACGGAAACCATCGGCGCGGCGCGTGGTGCCGTCTTCGGACAGCGTCACCATGTCGACCCACTCGCCGTCTTTCATGCGGATGGTGTGCAGGTCTTCCTTGTTGATGAAGACCACGCGGCGCTGGCCGAACACGCCGCGGTAGCGGTCGTCCATGCCGTAGATGGTGGTGTTGTACTGGTCGTGCGAGCGGATTGTGGCCAGCGTGAAGACCGTCGTATCCGCATGGCGCTCGCGGGCGCGGTGGACGGGCGTGTCGGTCGGCACGGCGTGCGTGTGGAATTCCGCCTTGCCCGACGGCGTGTTCCAGACACGTTCGGATGCAGTGTTGCGCAGGCGGAAGCCGCCCGGCACGCGAATCTTCTCGTTGAAGCCGGCAAAGGCGTCGAACACGGCTTCGATGCGTTCGCGGATGCGGTCGTAATCTTCGACCAGCCAACGCCACGGGATGGTGCTCTCGGGCAGCGTCGCTTCGGCCAGCCGCGCCACGATGGCCGGTTCCGACAGCAGATGCGGCGAGGCCGGCGGATTGATGCCCGCCGACATGTGCACCATGCTCATCGAGTCTTCCACCGTCACGCCTTGCGTGCCGCCGGCCTGTTGGTCGACCTCAGTGCGGCCCAGGCACGGCAGGATCAGCGCGGCCTTGCCGTGCACGATGTGGCTGCGGTTGAGCTTGGTGGTCACGTGCACGGTCAGGTCGCACTGGCGCAGGCCCGCCCACGTGGCAGCCGTGTCCGGCGTGGCTGCTGCAAAGTTACCGCCCATGGCGAAGAACACGCGCGCGGCGCCTTGCTGCATGGCCTCAATGGCGCCGACGGTGTCGTAGCCGTGTTCACGCGGCACTTGAATGCCGAAGACCTGTTCCAGCCGATCCAGAAACGCGGGCGCGGGCTTCTCGTAGATGCCCATCGTCCGGTCGCCCTGCACGTTGCTGTGGCCGCGCACCGGGCACGCACCGGCACCGGGGCGCCCGATGTTGCCGCGCAGGAACAGCAGGTTGACGATCATCTGGATCGTCGCGACCGAATGTTTGTGTTGCGTGATGCCCATGCCCCAGCAGGCAATGACGCTGCCGGCCTGGATGTAGGTATCGCCGGCCTGGCGGATTTCGTTCTCCGGTAGGCCAGATTCGGCTTCGATGGTGGCCCACGATTCGGCGCGCGCGTCGGTGGCGAAGGCGTCGTAGCCACCGGTGTGCTGGGCGATGAAGGCGTGGTCGATGATGGCGGGCTCGCCGCGGCTGCGGGCCACGTCGTCGCGTTCGATCACGTGTTTGATGATGCCCTTGACGGTGGCCAGGTCGCCGCCGATGCGCACCTGGTGGTATTCGGTGCTGATGCGCGTGGAGCCCAGCGTCAGCATCTCGATCTTGCTTTGCGGATCGGCAAAGCGCTCCAGCCCGCGCTCGCGCAGCGGGTTGAACGAAACAATCTTGGCGCCGCGTTTGGACGCCTCGCGCAGCTCGCCGAGCATGCGCGGGTGGTTCGTTCCGGGGTTCTGACCGAAGATGAAGATGGCATCGGCCTTGGTGAAATCATCGAGCGTGACGGTGCCTTTGCCGACGCCGATGCTGCCCCGCATGCCCGTGCCGGAGGGCTCGTGGCACATGTTGGAGCAGTCGGGGAAATTGTTCGTGCCGTACGCGCGCACGAACAACTGGTAAAGGAAGGCCGCCTCATTGCTGGTGCGGCCGGAGGTGTAGAAGATCGCCTGGTTCGGATCGGGCAACGCACGCAGGTGCTGCGCGATCAGCGCGAAGGCGGCGTCCCATTCGATCGGGACGTACTTGTCGCTGGCCGCGTCGTAGACCATCGGGTGCGTCAGGCGCCCCTGGTCTTCGAGCGCGTAGTCGGACCATTCGGCGAGTTCATGCACGGTGTGCCGGGCGAAGAACTCCGGCGTGGTGCGGCGGGACGTGGCTTCTGCTGCAACGGCTTTGACGCCGTTCTCGCAGAACTCGAACGTGGAGGCGTGATCTCGATCGGGCCATGCGCAGCCGGGGCAGTCGAAGCCGTCGGGCTGGTTGGCCGACAGCATCGTCTTGGCGCCCTTGGCCGCGATGCCTTGCGACAGCAATTGATGTGCAACGCTTTTAAGCGCGCCCCAGCCACCGGCCGGATGACGGTAGAACTCGATCTTCTGGTGCTTCATGTGAAAGCTCCGAATCGGAAGTTGGAGGGACGCTACGCGCGGCCGTCACTCCTGATTCTGGAAGTCATCGCGGTAGCAGGCTGTCAAAGCGACCGAGCGGAGGCGTCGTGCCGCCGAATTACGCTTTGAAGCTGTACAGGCTTAGCCAATGGCCATCGTTGCAAGCCGCCCAGGAATTCGAGGAGACTGGCATATACCGTTAGCCGCGTCTCGGGTGATGTCATCTGCTAAACAGATTTTTCTGAATTTGGACCAGATGGTCCTCCATCAAG
>NZ_JAMXHT010000030.1 GCF_023955655.1 Ralstonia soli
GCCGGTACAGCACATCGCCCGAGAGGGTGAAGGCCTGAGTGAAGGCGTAGTCCACGCCGCCTTCGACGACCGTGGCCTTGCGCGCCGACATGCTCGGGATCGACTGGAACGTGCCCGCGCCGCCCACGTCGGCCCGGGCCGCACCCAGCCGCAGCTTGGCCGCGCCAAACGTGTAGCTGCCGCCGACCGTGATCAGCTTATAGAGGGAGCCGCTGCCGCTAACGTCGCGCTCCTGGTCATACGTGGCCGCCAGGTACAGCGGGCCACCGTTGTAGCGCGCCGCCACGTTGAAGAGCGAGCCCTGCGCAAACGAACCGGCCTGCTCGCCAAAGCCATACATGGCGCCGAACTGCGCGCCGCCGAATGATGGCGACACATACTTGAGCGTGTTGTTGTAGATCTCGCTGATCGCGTCGAACTCGCTGAACTTGAAGATCGCCCCCGAGTTGTAGCCCCCTTTGAAGACGCTGCCCACCAGCCAGTCGTCGTTGAAGTTCCACTGCTTGCCGGCGGTCAGCGTGCCTGCCGACGAACTCAGGCCGACATACGCATTGCGCGAGAACAGCGTGCCGTTGGAAGACATGCGCCCCGAACTCGGGTTGAAGCCGGCTTGCAGGTTGAACAGCGCGTTCACGCCGCCACCCAGGTCCTCCTTGCCGGAGAGGCCGAAGTTGGACACGCCCAGGATGCTGTCAGACATGCCCGTCAGGCTCTGCGAGCCGTTGCCGGCATGGTTGGTCCAACTGACGCCGGTATCGATGACGCCCGAGAGCGTGACGCTCGATTGCGCGGCAGCGACGCCGGATAGCCCGAGCATCAGGGCAGAGGCGCCCAGCTT
>NZ_JAMXHT010000031.1 GCF_023955655.1 Ralstonia soli
GGCGCGGCATCTGAATGCCGAACACGTTCTCCAGTCGATCGAGAAACGCGGGTGCGGGCTTTTCGTAGATGCCCATCGTCCGGTCGCCCTGCACGTTGCTGTGGCCGCGCACCGGGCACGCACCGGCACCCGGGCGGCCGATGTTGCCGCGCAGGAGCAGCAGGTTGACGATCATCTGAATCGTCGCCACCGAATGCTTGTGCTGCGTGATCCCCATGCCCCAGCACGCGATGACGCTGCCGGCCTTGATGTACGTATCGCCGGCCTGGCGGATTTCGTGTTCCGGCAAGCCGGATTCAGCCTCGATGGTGGCCCACGATTCAGCACGCACGTCAGCCGCAAACGCGTCGTAGCCGCCGGTGTGCTGGGCGATGAAGGCATGATCGATGACCGATGGCTCGCCACGGCTGCGGGCCACATCATCGCGCTCGATCACGTGTTTGATGATGCCCTTGACCGTTGCCAGGTCGCCGCCGATGCGCACCTGGTGGTACTCGGTGCTGATGCGTGTGGAGCCGAGCGTGAGCATCTCGATCTTGCTCTGCGGATCGGCGAAGCGCTCCAGCCCCCGCTCGCGCAGCGGGTTGAACGACACGATGGCCGCGCCGCGCTTCGATGCCTCGCGCAGCTCCCCCAGCATGCGCGGGTGGTTCGTCCCCGGGTTCTGGCCGA
>NZ_JAMXHT010000004.1 GCF_023955655.1 Ralstonia soli
GGGATGCCTCTACGTGAACGTCTCTTCGGTGCTTCTGTTGCCACTGTGGTCCCCACTACTTTTTGGTGGGGATCACTCTGGCAACTTCCTTTCACACCGTCGAGACGGTGCTGGGGACACGCTTACGTCCAAGGCGGCGCTCATCAAGTCGCTGCCCAATGCCAATTGGGAGTCTGACATCCGTTCGTAGAGCTTCTCCAGGCGGGCGAACCGCGGGCGCAGCGCATCGAAGGCTGCCAGGTCGCGGCGCACTTCAGGCAGGCTGAAGTTCACCGGCAGCACGTTCGGATTGTTGGTCAGCACTTCGACTGCCGTACGGGCGAACGTTTCGGATTTGCCGCCCATCTTCACGGCTCTCCTGCGCTGTTCGGGCGAGAGGTCAATCAGGCCGGTCAGGCGATCTTCTAGCGTTTTCAGCGCACCGTCGATGGCGGTCAGGTCAGCGGCTGCGAGCTGAATCGAAATCAAGTTCTGTGGCATTGCATTCCTTATGGATGGATTGGCAATGTCATGCCGGGGGGCACAACCGCGTGAGATTGGCAGTTGGGAAACCCATCCGCAAGGTAAGAAGTGGCTTCGGAGCGAAGAATCAGAAAGCTCCTATGCAGAGGGGGATGCTTGAACTTTGATGCTCAATCTCGGGGTGATTTTTCTCGGCGCTCGCGGCTTAGAAGTCCTCGCGTGAGTCTTTTTTCTCGGCGTTCGGAGTTCTGAGCTCCAAACGTGAGTCTTTTTTCCTGGCGCTTGGGTCTCAGAACTCGGCATTTGCGTCTTTTTTCTCCACGATCCGAGCTCAAAGCTCGGCGCGTGAGTGATTTTTCTCGACGCTCCGAGCAAAAAGCTCGGCGTATGTGAGTCTTTTTTCTCGGCGTTTGGGTTTCTGAGCTCGGCACGCGAGTCTTTTTGCTCGGCGGTCGGGTCTCACAGCTTGGCGCGTGGGTTTTTTTGCTCGGTGAGTGGGTTTCCGAGCTCGGCGCGCAAGGGTTTTTGCTCGGCGGTTGGGTTTTTGAGCTCGGTGGACGAGTCTATTTTCTCGGCGCGTGAGTCTTTTTGCTCGGCGTTTGGGTCTCCGAACTCGGCGATCCGCAGCGTCGGCGTGGTCGTTATAACGCCATGCGTCTGAGAAGGTGTCGCGGCGTTGCTGTCACGCGGGCGGATACCGCCGGGCGCGTATGCGAAATGGGTTGATTTGTCAAAATCGAAAATCAGGAACCCGTCCCTGCGAGCATGAATCGGAACATCATAGTGGCCATCATGGCGCCATACGATCTGCTCAAGCGCGTGCGCCACGTCGTCCATTGTTGGGAAATCCCTAGGCGCACAGTCGAAGCAATATTGAATGCCGCCGCAGAAGTAGACCGCTATTGCATGGGAAGGAGGCAACCGGGATTGCGTCATGACGGGACTCGCGTGATGGTGGGATAGTCTTCGGAATGCAAGAGAATGCTGCGGTGTTGGTGCCAATTATTGGTTAACGCCCCTCCGACTGTGCGCCCTGGGGTGGCTGTACATCGGATAGACTCCCCACTCACCGGCGCTTTATGCCAGTGGCGAGCATGGCTTAGTTTCGCAATTTTTTACCTGCAGGCATCGAAAAAGATGAAAGTGTTCTGGTCTTGGCAAAGCGATACACCGGCGGCGGTTAACAAGAACTTCGTTAAGGTCGCCCTTGAAAAGGCGTTGTCTCAAGTTTCGGAGGAGCTTGGGCTGACGGAAGCTGACCGTCCCGAGATCGATCACGACACCAAAGATGCGCCAGGCTTGGTCGCAATCGTCGACACGATTTTCGAGAAAATCCAACAAGCCGATGTATTCGTTGGCGATGTCACATTCGTTGGGAAGACTGACGGCGGCAAACTTCTTCCCAATGCAAACGTAATGATCGAGCTTGGTCACGCGCTCACGTCGATAGGCCATGAGCGCATCATACTTGTGGCCAATAATGCGGCTGGTGGGAAGCCAGAAGACCTCCCGTTCGATTTGCGGCACCGTCGTGGACCAATCACCTACACGCTTAAGCAGGGCGCAACTCAGGCGAAATATGACGCCACTTTGGACAAGCTTACAGAAGCGCTGGTGGTCGCGTTGAAGACAAATTTGGGTGCAGCAATCGAGGAGCATGACGCAGGATTGCAGTTCAGTCGGCACCCCTCGCGCCCCGACGACCGGTCGACATGGCTGCAAGCTGGTGTTAGCGTCGAGCATCAGGATTCCACATCCGCGTCGGGTCATCGAAAATGGACGGTGCGAGAAGAGCCCCGTTCCTATATGCGGCTCGTACCCGCAAGCTGGGTATCTAAGCCGAGTCGTGCTGAGGTGGTCGCTGGTTCTGGAAATCTCTTCGCATTGGGACCGTGGCGATCTGGCGATTTTGGGGCGAACCAATATGGGGTTGTAAAAGTTGGTTTACGGAGCGCTAGCGACACTAGCGAAGCCGTTGGCGTGACTCAATGGTTCAATGAGACGGGAGAGCTTTGGGGTTTCAATGGCGCGGCAACGATATGCAAAGGTAGTCGAATCTACCTTTGTCTTGACTCGATTGCCCGCGAGTGGTCCAAGTTCATGCGTGATGCCCTAGCGTTCTACAAGAACTTTGGCGTGGTTGGCCCGATTCGGGTGGAGGCTGGCGTTGTCGGGCTGGACGGCGTGTACTGGCCCGAGGAGACATGGGGAGCAGCCTTGGCACTAGAAGGCCAGGTCTTTGTGGACCGTGTGTGTCGCGCCTGGACGGAGGGGGAGCAGCTTACTTTTCTGGCTGATGTGTACAACAGGTTGCACGACGCGTTCGGTAAGCCGCATGTCTCGCCGGAGCGAGTTCCACGAGACCGATAGAATCGTCCAATGTTTCGCGATAAATACGAAGCAAAGCACCGACGTGCATTTTATGGACGATTGCAGGCTAACGGTTTTTCCAGTTCGCCACACGGTATCACTCGCCGCCCTTGATGTCGTGTGAGTCCGCTAGGCCGTTTTTGGCTTCATGCGCTGCTATTAACTTGCGAGCGGACGCGATGAGCGACTGTGCCTCTTTCGTCCTTGCTTCCGCTTCTGAGCTCGTTTTCGGGCGCCGACCAAATTCGTCTTGAAAGTAGATTGATCCATTGCCTAACTGAGCGAACATATCGCCACCGAATCCGTGTAACGCGCGAGTCGGCATCAGGAATCTACCAAGCTTGTTCCACGCCCGTGTCTTCAGAACTCGTTCGGGAAATAGGTCCGATTCAGAGTTCGCAGCAATATAGCGTTCCGCTCGCATCTTGATGATGTAGTTCACCTCACTCACTTGCTGCTCGCTGAGCTCACGGCCACGTATGCAATTGTCATAGCGAACCATTGGATTGTCGAAGTAGCGGGCATTCGTGCGAGACTCCGTCGGCTTCGCCTTCCCCTTACTTCGAGCCCACTCCAAGTGGGTCAACACAAACAAGCGGTCTCTATCAAACGGGAAGAGCGTCTGCGTTCCGACCCAGGCTAGGTGCGGATCGAAACCGGTCGGGACCCGCGCGTCAGCAGGAAACACCTCACGGTTGAAGAGAGTGACGGGATGATCTGAAAAGATAAACTTCGTGGGACTCTGGGCCGCAGAAACGATCTCTAGCACGCCTTCCGCCCACATTACGCAGTGCATGCGTCGCATCTTTTGCATGCTAATCATCAGCTCTTGCTGATTGCGCGCTTCTCGCAGCAAATGGACGAATCGAAGTCCTTTAGGCGTTCTGAGTCGAAGAGCGTCCATGAACTCAAACATTTGCCAGTACGTATGGTGAACTGTTTCCCAGTCCTCCGCGATGAACGCGCTTATTGCCCGTGCACCTTCCCTGTCAATGGTGCCGAACAACAGTCTTTCGATGTCGTCGTTGGCCTGCCCAAACCAGCGGACCGTATAAAAATCCTTCTCATAAAAAAACGCCGAAGGCCCTTTTTCCAGAATAATCTTGCCGCGACCTACTTCGGCTCCGAAACGATTGCGGTATATCTCCGGATGCAAGTCCAAAATTTTGAACGCTGTTGCGCCGGGGGCAAGGAACCTACGTTGATACCACTCCGGTACATAGTGGTGTTTGACGCTACGGTCCGCCATGGCATCCCCCATACTCCGTCATTTTTCGGCTATGGTGCCATAAGCAGCAGAGTCGCCGTGCAAGGCTGTATCCGCGCAAATGGCCGGATCGAGAGGAGGAAGCTGTCAAACTGATGTTTAACCGCTTCTACGGAATGGCGGCTCTCTATGACCTAACGCGCCAATGGATTCTGAAAGATGGCCCGTTCGTATGCGATTTCGAGTGGTTGACGGAAAGCTACTCAGACGAAGATGTGAACGCTTGGGCTAACAACACGTTCAGGCGGGCGTACGGTGTTGGTCTCGACGATTTCGAAATTCTTGCCTAGTTGACCTGCTAGCCGTCATGGAAGCGGATGCCCTCTCGGGGGGGGGGCACTACGCCGCTACTGTCGACGAGTGCCCACCACGGGCAACTCTTCGCCGATGCAAGCCGGATGAAGATGCTCTTTACCGTGCCTTCCAATAGTTGGTGCACGCGCAGGGCGATGTTGAATGAATTCGCTTACAACGTGGTTACATGGGCTTACGCCGATGCGATATTGTTAGCGGACGCTAACTCGAAAACCATTTCGGTATTTGGCCTGCCCAGAGGGATTCGAACCCCCGACCGTCGGCTTAGAAGGCCGATGCTCTATCCAACTGAGCTATGGGCAGATGTGCGGATACGCAGGCTGCCCAGACACGCCAAAAAGCATACGGCCTCCGGGTGTCTGGGAGGCCGCGATTCTAACAGATGGGGATGGCGCGGCACGCTAGTGCTGGGGCGGGATTTCCGGCGGCAGATCACCGGGCGGCAACTCGATCGGCGGCGTTTGGGGTTCGGGGTCGTGCACCGGGTCGTGGGCTGGCTCATCGGGCGGCGGCATTTCTGGCGGCGGGTGCGGGGGCTGCTCGGGCGGTTGCGGTGGCGTGATGTGGGCGCGCTGGGTCAGGTCGGGCAAGGCGGGCATGGTCTGGCTCCATGGGGGTTCAGTGTCGGGTTTGCCCTGATGCAGCCCGCAAGCGTCGTTCCTGCGCATCACTCAAGTGGCGATACCTCAAATACGTACCCCCCATTCGGGGGATTTTTGCTACATTTCGTGCGTCGGGTAGTGCCACATAACAACAACGTTTTGATTCGAAATTCCGCGCAACGACGCGGAACGCCGTGCCTACGCACGCCAAACGGGCGTGACGGATGCCTTTCGGTTCCGACCAGACGGGAAATTGAGGGAGTCTTGTTTGGGCAGCCATGGAGCGATCCATGGGGCTGCTGCGTTTCGCCATGGCAACAGGGGGCCAGGCGGGGCGTCAGTCATGGGGCAGGGAGGAGAATCACAATGCGCACACGTCACGCACGGCGCCCGACGGGGCCGTCTCGCACCACCTATATCCGTAGCGCTCAGAGCGGGCGGATCGGTGACCGTTCCAATGCTTCCGATCACCGTCTGCCGCCGAGCAGCGTGCCGCGCCTGCTGCTATGGATGCTGGCCGCAACGATCGCGCTGGCGGTCGTGAACTTCGTGTGGCGGCACTTCAACTGAACCACTGACGCCGAAGCGCGTTACAGCACCTTTCCCGGGTTCATCAGCCCGCGCGGGTCGAGCGCCTGCTTGATCGCGCGCATGGCGGCCAGTTCCACGGGGCTCTTGTAGCGCGCGTTGTCTGCGCGCTTGAGCTGGCCGATGCCGTGTTCGGCCGAGATCGAGCCGCCGTGCGCATGCACGCTGTCGTGCACGATGCGGTTGATGCCGTCCTGGTTGGCCAGGAACGCCTCGTGCGCATGGCCTTCGGGCGGCGACACGTTGTAGTGCAGGTTGCCGTCGCCCAGGTGGCCGAAGGTCACCATGCGGATGTTCGGATAGGCGGCAGCCAGCGCGCGGTCGGTCACGTCGATAAAGTCTGCGATGCGCGAGATGGGCACGCCAATGTCGTGCTTGATGTTCTTGCCTTCATCGGCCTGGGCCAGCGGAATGTGCTCGCGCAGGTTCCAGAAGTCGCGCGATTGCGCCACCGATTCCGCCACCGCCGCATCGTCGATCACGCCGCGTGCGAGCGCGTCTTCTATGAGTGATTCGAACAGCGTGCGGGCGTGTTCCTCGCTTTCCAGGTCCGACAATTCCAGCAAGACGTATTGCGGATACGCCTGCGTGAAGGGCACGCGCAACTGCGGATAGTGGTTGCGCACCAGCGCCAGGCAGAACGCTGACATCAGCTCGAAGCCCGTCAGCAGCGTCCCCGCATGGCCTTGCGCCAGCGAGAGAAATTCCAGCGCTTGTCTTGGCGATTGCAGCGCCGCCAGTGCCGTCACCTTGGCACGCGGCTGCGGGAACAGTTTCAGCATCGCGCCGGTGATGATGCCCAGCGTGCCTTCCGCGCCGATCAGCAGGTCGCGCAGGTCGTAGCCGGTGTTGTCTTTGCGCAGGCCGCGCAGGCCGTTCCACAGTTCGCCGTTGGGCAGCACGGCTTCAATACCGAGGCACAGCTCGCGCGCGTTGCCGTAGCGCAGGACGGCCGTGCCGCCGGCATTGGTCGCCAGGTTGCCGCCGATGGTGCAACTGCCTTCGGCCGCCAGGCTTAGCGGGAAGAGCCGGTTGGCATCGGCCGCAGCTTGTTGCACGTTGGCCAGGATGCAGCCGGCATCCACCGTGATGGTGTTGTTGATTGGGTCGACCGCGCGCACGCGCTGCATGCGCTGCAACGAGATCACCACGGCGCTGCCTTCCATGTCGGGCGTGGCGCCGCCGCACAGGCCGGTGTTGCCGCCTTGCGGGACGATGGGCACGCCGTGCTCGCCGCACAGCTGCACGAGCGCGGCCACTTCGTCCGGGCTGCCTGGGCGCAACACGGCGCGCGCGCGACCCGTGAAACGCTTGCGCCAATCGGTGAGATAGGGCGCTTGGTCTTCCGCCGTGGTCAGGACGTGCGTTGCACCGATGGCGTCAACACAGGCTTGCAGAAAGGCATCGTGGGTCATGGCAAGTCAGGTGCTTTGGCTGGCGCGCGCTTTGGCTGCACGCTTGAACGGGCGCAGGTAGAGGATCGTCGCCGAGAAAAACACCACGCTGAGCACCACCTCGCACCACGCGAGCGAGCGCGACAGCCCGGCGTCCGATGTCGCCCGTACGATGCCTTCGGTAAAGAACAGCAGGATGAACATCGACGCCCACTGCATCGTGTAACGGTTCCGGTGCAGCACGCCGGGCAGTGGCCAGGCGAGCAGCAGTGCCTTGATCGCCAGCCACGAGCCGCCCGGGCGCACCGGCGCGAGCCAGAGCTCCCATGCGGCACACAGGACAATCAACGCGACGAGGCTTCCTGCACTGAGCAGAAACAGTGCCCGGGATTCGGTGACGGGGTGATCAGGCACAGTCATGCGGCGAGCTTGAGAGCAGTCTGCGCAAGCCGCCGGCCCATGGCCGTGGCAAGCGTGCGTTCGTGGGCGGTGAGGGGGGCGGTGTCGCCGCGATGCGCGACGTGCGACGGCCCGTAAGGCGTGCCGCCGGCCTCGGTGGAAAGCAGCTCGCTCTGCTGATACGGCAGGCCGAGCACGACCATGCCATGGTGCAGCAGGGGCAGCATCATCGAGAGCAGGGTGGTCTCCTGCCCGCCATGCATGCTGCCCGTGGAGGTGAACACGCACGCCGGTTTGCCGGCCAGTGCGCCGGCCAGCCATTGTGGCGTCGTGCCATCCAGAAAGTATTTGAGCGGCGCGGCCATGTTGCCGAAGCGGGTGGGCGAGCCGAGGGCCAGGCCCACGCATTCTTCCAGGTCGCGTACTTCCACATAGGGCGGGCCGCCGTCTGGCACGTCGGGCTGCGTGGCTTCGCACACGGTGGAGACGGCCGGCACGGTGCGCACGCGCGCCTGGGCGCCGTCGACGCTTTCAATGCCCTGCGCGATGGCCTCGGCCAATGCGCGTGTGCTGCCGTGACGGCTGTAATACAGGACCAGGATATCTTTCATGACGAAGCGTTAAGAGCGTCGCGGTATTATAGTTGCGCCCCTCATCCCCCCTTGTTTGCCTTGCGCTGCCTCATTCTTCATGCTTTTTGACCCCCGTGCACTTCGTCAATGGAATGCCGCCAAGCTGCGTGCGCTGGCGCGTTATGCGCTGCGCCGCGCCGGCGAAGACCGCCTGCCGCAAGTGGCCGGCAGCCTGACATTCACGACGGTGCTCTCGCTGGTGCCCATTCTGACGGTGGCATTTGCGCTGTTCACGGCGTTCCCGATGTTCAAGAGCTTTCGCGCGGACATCGAGGGCTACATGTTCAGCAATCTCGTGCCAGCCAACATCAGCCGGCCGATCCTGACGTACCTCAATCAGTTCTCATCCAACGCCAAGGGGTTGACGGCGGCAGGCCTGGTCGGTTTGGTCGTCACGTCGGTCATGACCATGCTCACGGTCGAGAACGCGCTCAACGCGATCTGGCGCGTGCGTCAACGGCGGCCCCTGGCGCAGCGCGTGCTCGTGTTCTGGGCGCTGATGACGTTTGCACCGGTGCTGATCGGCGCGAGCCTGTCGGTCAGTTCGTACCTCGTGTCGATCTCGGCAGGCTACGTGCACAAGCTGCCGTTCGGCCTGGGCGTGATCGTGGGCGTGATCCCGATCCTGCTGTCGGCGATCGCGTTTGCGATGCTGTACGTGTTCGTGCCGAATACCAATGTGCAACGGCGCGATGCCTTTGCCGCGGGCCTCATCGCCGCCGTCGCGTTTGAATTTGCCAAGCGCGGCTTCGGTTCGTACGTTGCGCATATCCCTACGTACACGGCGGTCTACGGTGCGTTTGCCGCGCTGCCGATCTTCCTGACGTGGATCTACGTGAGCTGGCTGGTGACGCTGCTGGGCGCGACGATCGCATCGATCTTGCCCGTCATTCGGCAGGGCTACTGGCGGCGGCGCACGTTTCCGGGCAGCGAGTTCTTTGATGCGCTGGGCGTCCTGCTGCTGCTGTATCGGGCACGGGAACAGGCGCCGCGTACGGTGGCCGAGCTGGAGATTGGCCGGCGTTTGCAGCTCGAAGCGGATTACCTGGCGGACCTGCTGGCCAAGCTCAAGGCGCTGCACCTGATCGGCAAACTGCAGCAGGATCGCGGCGATGCGCACTGGGCACTGCTGTGCGATGCGCACACGATGACGCTGCGCCCGCTCTATGAAAAGCTGGTGCTCAATCTGCCGCGCTTGCCGCGTACGGCACTGGCACGCCAGTTGGGGGACACACAGGCGTTGGTCAGCCAGCTGCAGAACCCCGCGCTCGATGCCACGCTGGAGAGCGTTTTCACCATGGGCGAACATGGCGTGGCGGTTGCCGCGCAGGCTGCAGCCACATCGGCGCCGGCCCCGGCGATGCCCGCGGCCGCCAGCGCCTGACACCGCAGAACGGCGTCAAAACGGAATCTTGCCCGTCCAGATGTCGCGGTACATCACCCAGTCGCCCATCAGGCTGTAGATCGGGTGGCGGAACGTGGCGGGCCGGTTCTTCTCGAAGCCGAAGTGTCCGACCCACGCAAATGCGTAGCCGCTGACGGCCGCCCCCAGCAGCCACCACAGGTTGCCCGTGAAGATCAGCAGCATCAGGCACACCAGCGCCACCGTCGACCCGGCGAAATGCAGGCGCCGGCAGGTGCGGTCCTGGTGCTCGCTCAGGTAGTACGGATAGAACTCGGCGAAGCTGCCGAAGCTGCGGGTGTCGGTGGCGGCCATGATGCGTCTCCTGCAGGTGACGGCGCTACGCGGCGACGGCGTCGCGTTCGCGCGCAAAGCCAATCAGCGCGTCGAGTGTGCCGTCTGGGCATTCTCCCATGATGGCGTGTCCGCCCGGCAGGCCCACGACGCGGCTGCCGGCCAGCCCCGCGGCCACCTGGCGGCCGGCTTTCGCGGGCGTCATCTGGTCTTTCTCTCCGACGATCACGAGTGACGGGCATGTCACGGACGCCATGGCCTCGGCGCCGCGTGCATAGGCGTTGCACGCGGCAAAGTCCGTATGAAAGACGGGGGCGTCAGTGCCGCGCGCCACGCGTTCCATCAGCCGCTGGCTGCCGCCGTGCATCCAGAAGCCGGGCCCCGGTGAAGACGGTTTGTTGGCCAGGCTGGAGTGCGACCAGGCATTGACCATGTCGATGGCGCCGGCGGTGTTGTTGAGCGCGGCGTCGAGCAGCGCATCCGACACTTTCATCGGCCAGGCCGTCGCCACCAGCGCGATGCGGCGCACGCGATCGGCGTATCGCGAGGCGCACTCCAGCGCAATCAGCGAACCCATGCTGTGCCCGACCACCATCACCGGCTGCGTGACGCCGGCCGCCTGCACCAGCGCCATGACCCAGTCGGCCATGGCTTCCACAGTCTGCAGCGGCTCGCCGGCGCTGCGGCCGTGCCCGGGCAGGTCCACCGCCAGCACGCTGAAGCCGTGGTGCGCAAACCAGCGCGTCTGCAGCCCCCAGACCGAATGGTCGTTCTGCGCGCCATGCACGAATACAACGCACGGCAACTGCGCGTTGAACGGTTTGCCGCCCGTGTAGGCGTAGGCGCGCTGGTCTTGTACGGTCCATTCCATCAGCGGGCTCCCCTTGGGTTGGAGGTGGCTTTGCCGGCGGATTTGCCGGATGAGGCGGACATCGCGCGCTCGGCAGCTTTCAGGCCGCGTTTGAGATCGTCGATCAGGTCGTCGGCGTCTTCCAGTCCGATCGACAGGCGGATCGTGCCTTCGCTGATGCCAGCTGCGGCCAGCGCGTCGGCGTCCATGCGGAAGTGCGTGGTCGATGCCGGGTGGATGACCAGCGACCGTGCATCGCCCACGTTGGCCAGGTGCGAGAACAGGCCGAGCGATTCGATGAACTGCTGGCCGGCACGCCGATCGCCGCGCAGGTCGAAGCTGAACACGGCACCACTGCCGCGCGGCAGCAGGCGCTTGGCCAGCGCGTGATCCGGGTGCGATTCCAGCTCGGGGTAGGCGACGGACGCCACCATCGGGTGGCTGGCCAGGAAGGCGACGACGCGGCGGGTGTTTTCCACGTGCCGCGCCATGCGCAGCGGCAGTGTTTCAATGCCTTGCAGCAACTGCCAGGCCGCCATCGGGTTCATGCAGGCGCCGAAATCGCGCAGGCCTTCGCGCCGCGCGCGCAGCGGGAACGGGGCGACGGTGCTTTCCTCGGCAAACACCATATCGTGGAAGCCCGCGTACGGCTCCGTCAGCTCGGGGTGCTTGCCGGCGGCCACATAGTCGAACGTGCCGCCATCGACCAGCACGCCGCCGATGGTCGTGCCGTGGCCGCCCAGGAACTTGGTCGCCGAGTGGTAGACAAGGTCCGCGCCGTGGGCGAACGGCTGCAGCAGCCACGGCGTCGTGAAGGTCGAATCGACCAGCAGCGGTACGCCCGCATCATGCGCAATCGATGCAATGGCCGGGATGTCGAGCACATCCAGCCCAGGGTTACCGAGCGTCTCGCCGAACAGCAGCCGCGTGTTCGGGCGGATGGCCGCGCGCCAACCATCGATGTCACCGGGCTTGACGAAGGTCGTCTCGATGCCGAAGCGGCGCAGCGTGTAGTGCAGCAGGTTGTGCGAGCCACCATACAGCGCCGACGAGGCGACGATATGCGAGCCCGCGCCCATCAGCGTGACGATGGCCAGGTGCAGTGCCGCCTGGCCGGACGCCGTGGCGATGGCGCCCACGCCGTTTTCCAGCGCGGCCATGCGTTCTTCGAACACGGCCACGGTCGGATTGGAAATGCGCGAGTAGACGTGGCCCGCGCGTTCCATATTGAACAATGACGCCGCATGTTCGCTGTCGCGGAACACAAAGGATGTGCTCAGGTGGATGGGCGTGGCGCGCGCGCCGGTGGCCGGGTCGGGCGCGGCACCGGCATGCAGGGCCAACGTGTCGAAGCGGGCTTTGGACATGGATTCAAGCACCGAATGAGGGTCAGGACGGCGCATGCTAGCACTGCTCCCTGTTGCAGTGCATTCCGGGCAAACGCCGAGCGGGCGCGGTTTTTGATCGGTTTTTTCTGCCGCATTTTTTGTGCATGTGCTTGTCGGCGCCCTCCGGTTTGGGCTAGGATCGAAACACAACCATAACCACAACCCGCGCGCGGTCGCCCCCTGGCGGACCAGCCCCCCGAAACCTGGGAGACGCACTATGAAAGTCAGCGACATCCTTCACGTGAAGGGCAACACGCTCTACACCGTGGCACCTGAAACCAAGCTCCAGGTGGCCGTGCAGACCATGGCCGAAAAAGACATCGGCTCGCTCGTGGTCATGGAGTACGGCGAACTGGTCGGCATGCTGACCTTCCGCGAAATCATCAAGGTGGTCGCCAAGAACCATGGTTCCGTTGGCGATGGCACCACCATCCGCAAGGTAATGGACGACCACCCCGTTACCTGCACCCCCGAAACCGAAGTCAACGAAGTGCGCCGCATCATGCTGGAGCACCATGTGCGCTACCTGCCGGTGCTCGACAGCCGCACGCTGATGGGTGTGATTTCCTTCTACGACGTGGCCAAGGCTGTGCTCGAAGACCAGAGCTTCGAAAACAAGATGCTCAAGGCGTACATTCGCGACTGGCCGGAAGAAAAGGCCAACGAAGACTGATCTGCGTAGCTTTTTTCAACGCACCCTAGAAACCCGCCCGCCGTTGCGAGCGGGTTTTTTGTTGAACCCCGAACCCCTTGCCGATGAGCCAATCGAGCCAGTTTTCCTTGCTGAAGCAGCGTCGTTTTGCCCCGTTCTTCTGGACCCAGTTCCTGGGCGCGATGAACGACAACGTCTTCAAGGTGGCCTTTTCCTCGCTGGTCACGTACCACGCCGCGCTGTTCGGCAATGCGGATCCGGCCTCGGCGGCGTTCCTCATTTCGGCCATCTTCATTGCGCCGTTTGTGCTGCTGTCCGCCACCAGCGGGCAAATTGCCGATCGCATGGACAAGGCCCGGCTGATCCGCCTGGTCAAGACGCTGGAAATTGCCATCATGGCGATCGGCTGCACGGGTTTTGCGCTGCGCCACGTCGAATTGCTGTACCTGTGTACCTTCCTGATGGGCGTGCATTCGACGCTGTTCGGGCCGGTGAAGTACGCGTATCTGCCGCAGCATCTGCAATCGACGGAACTGGTGGGTGGCAACGGGCTGGTGGAGATGGGCACCTTCGTCGCCATCCTGATCGGCACGATCGGTGGCGGCGAACTGGCCAACTACACGCGCAACGGTGAACTGGTCGGCCCCACGCTGACGGGCATTGCCTGCCTGGTCATTGCCGTGGGAGGCCGGCTGACGGCCCGTGGCGTGCCGGTGTCGCCTGCATCGCAACCGGATCTGCGCATCAATTGGAACCCGATTTCCGAGACGTGGCGCAATCTGAAGCTGGCAAGCAACCAGCGCTCGGTGTTTCTGAGCCTGATGGGCATTTCGTGGCTATGGTTTGTCGGTGCGACGTTCCTGACGTCGTTCTTTGCTTTCTCACGCAACGTGCTCGGCGGTGACCAGAACGTGGTGACGCTGCTGCTGGCGGTGTTCTCGGTCGGTATCGGGCTGGGTTCGGTGCTGTGCGAAAAGCTCTCGGGCCGCACCGTCGAGATCGGCTTGGTACCGTTCGGCTCGATCGGCATGACCGTGTTCGCGGTGGATCTGTATTTCGCCTCGCATGCCGAGGCACTCGTCGCGCACGATGTGCTGACGGGCATTTCAGGCTTCCTGCAGAACCACCGTCACTGGCGCGTGCTGGCCGATCTGTTCCTGCTGGCGATGTTTGGCGGGTTCTACAGCGTGCCGCTCTACGCCCTGATCCAGAGCCGCTGCGAGCCGACGCACCGCGCGCGCATCATCGCGGCGAATAACATCCTCAACGCGCTGTTCATGATCGCCTCGGCCGTGCTGGCGATGGTGCTGACGCGTGCCGGGTTCACGATCCCGCAGTTGTTCCTCGTCACCGGCATCCTCAACGCCGTGGTGGCCATCTACATCTACACGCTGGTGCCGGAATTCCTGATCCGCTTTGTGATGTGGCTGCTGATCCATACCGTCTACCGGGTGAGGGTGGAGGGTGCCGAGCAGATTCCCGACGAAGGTCCGTGCCTGCTCGTCTGCAACCACGTGAGCTTTGTCGATGCGGTCGTGGTGGGTGCCTTTGTGCGCCGGCCGGTGCGCTTCGTGATGGACCACCGCATCTTCAAGGTGCCGGTGCTGTCGTGGTTCTTCCGCACGGTCAAGGCGATCCCGATTGCGCCGATGCACGAAGACCCCGAGATGCTCAAGCGCGCCTACGACGCCATTGCTGCCGCGCTGGCCGAGGGCGAGGTCGTTTGCATCTTCCCCGAGGGCAAGATCACCGCCACGGGCGAAATGAACCCGTTCAAGGATGGCGTGCGCCGCATCATCGAGCGCAGCCCGGTGCCGGTGGTGCCGATGGCGCTGCGCGGTCTGTGGGGCAGCTTCTTCTCGCGCAAGGGCGGGGCGGCGATGTCGCGGCCGTTCCGTCGCGGCTTCCTCAACAAGCTGGAACTGTGCATCGGCACGCCGGTGCCGGCGCACGCCGCGTCGCCGGAAGGGCTGCAGGCTGCCGTGCTGGCGCTGCGCGGCGAGCAGCGCTAGCGTGCTGGCGCACGATCTGAATTCGCTACACTGCCGGTTGGTCTGTAACCGGCGTTCTTCCCCCAACTCTCCCGTTTATCTGCCATGAAACACGTTTCCCTGCTGCTGTGCGCTTCATCGCTGGTCCTGGCCGCCGTCTCCGCGCAAGCCGCATCGCCTGCGTCGAGCGAAACCTTGCCCTCTGGTGTGATCGTCCAGACGCTGACCAAGGGTACGGGCCCCTCGCCCAAGGCGAGCGATACGGTCAAGGTGCACTACCGCGGCACGCTGACTGACGGCAAGGAGTTCGACAGCTCGTACAAGCGCGGTCAGCCGATCTCGTTCCCGCTGAACCGCGTGATTCCGTGCTGGACCGAAGGCGTGCAGAAGATGCAGGTGGGCGGCAAGGCCAAGCTGACCTGCCCGGCGGCGACCGCTTACGGTGAGCGCGGCATACCCGGCACGATCCCGCCCAATTCCACGCTGAACTTCGAGGTTGAGCTGCTCGGCATCGGCGGCTGATCGATCGGCTTACAATAGCGGTTTCCCGATGTTTCGCGCCGCCGCTGTGGCGGCGCCTTACTGCGCACAGTCGCGAGCACGATCATGTCTGGCAATACCCTGGGTCTGCTGTTTTCCGTCACCACCTTCGGCGAGTCGCATGGCCCGGCCATCGGCGCTGTCATCGACGGCTGCCCGCCGGGCATGATGCTTTCGGCTGAAGACATCCAGCCCGACCTTGACCGCCGCAAGCCCGGCACCTCGCGCCACGTCACGCAGCGCAAGGAAGAGGACGTGGTCGAGATCCTGTCTGGCGTGTACGAGGGCAAGACCACCGGCACGCCCATCTGCCTGCTGATCCGCAACACCGACCAGCGCAGCAAGGACTACAGCAACATCGCCGAGACCTTCCGCCCCGGCCACGCTGACTACACCTACTGGCACAAATACGGCATCCGTGACCCACGCGGCGGTGGCCGTTCGTCGGCACGGTTGACAGCGCCGACGGTGGCGGCAGGCGCTGTCGCCAAGAAATGGCTGCGCGAAAAGTTCGGCGTGGAAATCCACGGCTTCATGTCGCAGCTCGGCGATATCCAGATTCCGTTCACCGACTGGGACGAGGTGCCGAACAACCCGTTCTTCGCGCCGAATGCCGAGATCGTGCCCGAGCTGGAAACCTACATGGATGCGCTGCGCAAGGATGGTGATTCCGTCGGCGCGCGCATTGAAGTGGTCGCCACCGGCGTGCCGGTCGGCTGGGGCGAGCCGCTGTTTGATCGCCTGGACGCCGACATCGCGCACGCCATGATGGGCCTGAACGCGGTGAAGGGCGTGGAGATTGGTGCTGGCTTCCACGCTGTGTCGCAGCGCGGTTCCGAACATGGCGATGAACTGACGCCGGGTGGCTTCGTCGGCAACAATGCCGGCGGCATCCTGGGCGGCATTTCGACGGGGCAGGACATTTCCGTGTCGCTGGCGATCAAGCCGACGTCGAGTATTCGCACGCCGCGCCGCTCGATCGACAAGGCTGGCGATCCGGCGGTGGTCGAGACGTTCGGCCGCCATGATCCATGCGTCGGCATCCGCGCCACGCCGATCGCTGAAGCGCTGCTGGCGCTCGTGCTGATCGACCACGCGCTGCGCCATCGCGCGCAATGCGGCGATGTGTCGGTGGAGACGCCGGCCATCCCGGCAAAAGCGTCGTAATCCGCCGAACGCGATTCGCGCAGGCAACAAAAAAGACGGCTTCAAGCCGTCTTTTTTGTTGGGCGCTCGCCAGCTTACATGCCGACGTAGTTCGGGCCACCACCGCCTTCCGGCGTGACCCACACGATGTTCTGCGTCGGGTCCTTGATGTCGCAGGTCTTGCAGTGCACGCAGTTCTGCGCGTTGATCTGCAGGCGTTCGGCGCCGTCGTCGTTCTTGACGAACTCATACACGCCGGCCGGGCAGTAACGCTGCTCAGGGCCCGCAAACTCCGGCAGGTTGATGCGTGTCGGAACCGTCGGGTCTTTCAGCGTCAGGTGCGCGGGCTGGTTCTCTTCGTGGTTGGTGTTCGAGATGAACACCGACGAGAGACGGTCAAACGTGATCTTGCCGTCCGGCTTCGGATACACGATCTTCTCGCACTCGGCTGCAGGCTTGAGCGACTGGTTGTCCGACTTCGTGCCGTGCAGCGTCCAAGGCGGATTGTTGATGCCGATCTTGGGCAGCAGCCACTGCTCGATGCCGGTCATGATCTTGCCCAGTGTCGGGCTCTTTTTGAACCACAGCTTGAAGTTGCGCGACTGGTCCAGTTCTTCCTTCAGCCAGCTTTGCTCGAAGGCAGCCGGGTAGGCGGACAGCTCATCTGCCGAGCGGCCAGCCGTCACGGCTTCGAACACCGCTTCACCACACATCATGCCGCTCTTGATGGCCGCGTGGCTGCCCTTGATACGCGCGGCGTTCAGGTAGCCGGCATCGCAGCCGACCAGGGCGCCGCCCGGGAACACCGTCTTGGGCAACGCCTGCGGCGTGCCGTTGTTGATTGCGCGGGCGCCGTAGCCGATGCGTTTGCCGCCTTCGATATGCGCGCGGATGGCCGGGTGGGCTTTCCAGCGCTGCATCTCTTCAAACGGACTCATCCATGGGTTCTTGTAGTCCAGGCCGATCACGAAGCCGAGCGTGACCTTGTTGTCTTCCAGGTGATACAGGAAGCCGCCGCCGAAGGTGTCGTCTTCCATCGGCCAGCCGGCGGTGTGGACCACCAGGCCGGGCTTGGCCTTGGCCGGATCGATTTCCCAGAGTTCCTTGATGCCGATGGCGAAGGTCTGCGGATCCTTGCCGGCGTTGAGCTTGTACTTTTCGAGCAGCTGGCGGCCCAGGTGGCCGCGCGCGCCTTCGGCGAAGATGGTGTACTTGCCCAGCAGTTCCATGCCGAGCTGGAAGTTCTCGGTCGGCTCGCCGTCCTTGCCGATGCCCATGTTGCCGGTGGCGACACCGCGCACGGCGCCTTTGTCGTCGTACAGCACTTCGGCGGCGGCAAAGCCCGGGAAGATTTCCACGCCCAGCGCTTCGGCCTGCGTGGCCATCCACTTGACCACGTTCGACAGCGAGATCACGTAGCAGCCGTCGTTATGGAAGTTGCGCGGCACGAGCCAGTCGGGCGTACGCTTGGCGTCGGTTTCGCTCAGGAAGAGCACGTCGTCGCCGGTCACCGCCTGGTTGAGCGGGGCGCCGTCGGCCTTCCAGTTGGGCAGGAGTTCTGTGATGGCGCGCGGGTCCATCACGGCACCCGAGAGGATGTGCGCGCCGGGCTCGGAGCCTTTTTCCAGCACCACGACGGACACGTCCTTGCCCGTCTCGGCAGCCAGTTGCTTGATGCGGATCGCAGTCGCCAAGCCGGCAGGGCCGCCGCCGACGATCACGACGTCATACTCCATGGACTCTCGCGGGCCGTATTGTTCGAGGAGCTGCTGCTGGTTCATAGGTGTCTCTTCGCTGCTTTGGGGAGTTTGCTTATTGGTATGACGGATTGCTGCATTAGAATTTTCCGCATTGTCCGGGACAGTCCCGGATGCGGCAAGAGAAATTTCTGAACGATCGTTCGATTTTCTGCTAAGTTGCACCAAAATCACATGCCGGAGCCGCTCGCCAGGGGCCCGGCGCATGCCAAACCAACATACGGGGATCACGCATCATGGGTTTGTCGATCAATCTGGAAGGTAAGGTCGCGCTGATCACCGGCGCGTCGAGCGGTCTGGGCGCGCGCTTCGCGCATACGCTGGCGGCTGCCGGTGCCAAGGTCGTGCTGGCGTCGCGCCGGGTCGAGCGTCTGAAGGAGCTGCGAGCCGATATCGAATCGAAGGGTGGCAGCGCCCACGTCGTGCGCCTGGACGTGACAGACCCGGACAGCGTCCGCGCGGCCATCGCCCATGCCGAAACCGAGGCCGGCACCATCGACATTCTCGTCAACAATTCGGGGGTTTCGACCACGCAGCGCATGGTGGACGTCACGCCGGACGACTTCGATTTCGTGTTCGATACCAACACGCGTGGCGCCTTCTTCGTGGCCCAGGAAACCGCCAAGCGCATGATCGCGCGGGCCAAGGGTGCGGAGAAGAACGGCTCGCCGCTGCCGCAGTCGCGCATCATCAACATTGCGTCGGTGGCGGGGCTGAAGGTCCTGTCGCAGATCGGCATCTACTGCATGAGCAAGGCGGCCGTGGTGCACATGACCAAGGCCATGGCGCTGGAGTGGGGCCGTTACGGCATCAACACCAACGCAATCTGCCCAGGCTATATCGATACCGAGATCAACCATCACCACTGGGAAACCGAGCCCGGCCAGAAGCTCGTGCAGATGCTGCCGCGCAAGCGCGTCGGCAAGCCGGAAGACCTGGATGGGTTGATTCTTCTGCTGGCGTCGGACCAGTCGGACTTCATCAACGGCGCCATCATCAACGCGGACGACGGCATGGTCTGACGCTGCGGGGCTCAGTGCCCCATCAGCCGCTGCACCAGCTCGAGTGACGTGTTGGCGGCGTACTTCTTCATCAGGCGCGCGCGGTAGATTTCCACCGTGCGCGGGCTGATCTCCAACTGCTTGCCGATCTGCTTGCTGGTCTTGCCCTCGACCAGTTGCGCGGCGATGTCGCGCTCGCGTGGCGTAAGCGCGGCCGTGACGGGGCGATGCGCCGACAGGTCTTCAAACGTCCAGATGCCTTCGCCCAGCGGCTTGGCGCGATCGAGCGCGCGGCCCGTGACGTGGCACCAGAAGAGCTCGCCGTTGGCGCGCTTCATGATGCGCTCGTCCGAGTAGCTGCCGCGTGTGTTCATGATGGGCACGATGCGGGCGCCGGTGCGCTCGTACTCGTCGTGCGTCGGATAGAGCAACTCAAACGATTGCCCGATCATTGCGGTGCGTGCCTGCCCGAAGATGCGGGCGGCTTCGTCGTTGACGTCGAGCATCACGCGCTCGCGGGACATCACCATGCCGACGGGGGCAAGCTGGAACGCAGTCTGGTAGTCGAGAGCGGGCATATGTATTCGTACGTATTGCTGCGTCGCGCGACGCTTGCGTATTCTCGCCAGATTGTATCGTTACTATTTTCCGGCGCTGCATCGCACAAACCCCAACTGTGTGATCGGTCAAAACCCTGCCGGATGTGTTGGACCACCAAGGAGAAGCACGCATGAACAAAATCTTCGCCAGCGCCAGCGAGGCGCTCGCGGGCGTCGTCAAGGACGGCCAGACCATCGCCGTAGGCGGCTTCGGCCTGTGCGGCATTCCCGAAGCGCTGATTGCCGCGCTGCGCGACTCGGGCGTCAAGAACCTCACCTGCATCTCCAACAACGCGGGCGTTGACGGTTTCGGCCTGGGGCTGCTGCTGGAAACCCGCCAGATCAAGAAGATGATTTCGTCCTACGTGGGCGAGAACAAGGAATTCGAGCGCCAGTACCTGGCCGGTGAGCTTGAGCTGGAATTCACCCCGCAGGGCACGCTTGCTGAGAAGCTGCGCGCAGGCGGCGCCGGCATCCCGGCGTTCTTTACCAAGACCGGCGTCGGCACGATGGTGGCCGAGGGCAAGGAGCTGCGTGAGTTCGATGGCGAAACGTACGTCATGGAGCGCTCGCTGGTGCCTGATGTGTCGCTGGTGAAGGCGCAAGTGGCCGACAAGTCCGGCAACCTGCGTTTCAACCTGACCGCGCGCAACTTCAACCCGGCCGCCGCGACCGCCGGCAAGATCTGCATCGTCGAGGTGGAAGAGATCGTTGAAGTGGGTGAACTCGCGCCGGACGACATCCATTTGCCGGGCATCTACGCGCATCGCATCGTGCTCAATGCCACGCCCGAGAAGCGCATCGAAAAACGCACTATCCGTGCAGCCAACTAAGGAGACCGACATGGCCTGGACACAAGACCAAATGGCGGCGCGTGCTGCGCAGGAATTGCAAGACGGTTTCTACGTCAACCTCGGTATCGGCATCCCGACGCTGGTGGCCAACCACACCGGCGACAAGGAAGTCTGGCTGCAGAGCGAAAACGGCATGCTCGGCATCGGCCCGTTCCCCACGGAAGACCAGGTGGATGCCGACCTCATCAACGCCGGCAAGCAAACCGTGACCACGCTGCCCGGCAGTGCCATCTTCGGCAGCGACCAGAGCTTTGCGATGATCCGCGGCGGCAAGATCAACCTGTCGATTCTCGGCGCGATGCAGGTGAGCGAGACGGGCGATCTGGCCAACTGGATGATCCCCGGCAAGATGGTTAAGGGCATGGGCGGCGCCATGGACCTCGTGGCCGGCGTCAAGCGCGTGATCGTGCTGATGGAGCACACCGCCAAGAAGAAGGACGGCACCGAAGATCTGAAGATCCTGCCCAAGTGCACGCTGCCGCTGACGGGCGTGGGCGTGGTCGACCGCATCATTACGGATCTGGGTGTGATCGACGTGACGGAGCAGGGTCTGCGCTTGGTGGAAACCGCGCCGGGCGTGTCGCGCGAAGAGATCCAGGCCAAGACTGGCGTGAATTTGCTGTAATCGCTGCTGTCATCCGGAGACCTGTATGCTGCAAGGAAAAACCGCCCTCGTCACGGGCTCGACCAGCGGGATCGGTCTGGGCATTGCCTGCTCGCTGGCCGCGCAGGGTGCCAACATCATCATGAACGGCTTTGGCGATGTGGAAGCGCCGAAGGCTCAGATCGCCGAAGCTGGCAACCGAGCTGGCAAGAACGCCATCCGCATCGGCTACCACGGCGCCGACATGAGCAAGCCGGCCGAGATCGAAGCGATGTTCGCCTATGCCGATGCTGAATTCGGTGGCGTGGACATCCTCATCAACAACGCTGGCATCCAGTACGTGGCCAACGTGGAAGATTTTCCGACCGAACGCTGGGACGCCATCATCGCCATCAACCTGACCTCGGCCTTCCATACCACGCGGCTGGCCGTGCCGGGCATGAAGCGCAAGAACTGGGGTCGCATCATCAACATCGCTTCGGCGCATGGTCTGGTGGCTTCGGCGCAGAAGTCGGCGTATGTGGCGGCCAAGCACGGCATCGTCGGCTTCACCAAGTCGGTGGCGCTGGAGACCGCGCAGACGGGCATCACTTCCAACGCGATCTGCCCGGGCTGGGTGCTGACCCCGCTGGTGCAGAAGCAGATTGATGCTCGCGCCGAGAAGGAAGGCATTCCGGCGCTGCAAGCCAAGAAGGAACTGCTGATGGAAAAGCAGCCTTCCGGCGAATTCGTCACGCCCGACCAGCTTGGTGCGCTGGCAGTGTTCCTGTGCAGTGATGCGGCCGAGCAGGTGCGCGGCGTGGCCTGGAACATGGACGGCGGCTGGGTCGCCCAGTAACACGACCGTTGTTTCGGAAAGGCCTCGCTTCGGCGAGGCTTTTTTGTTTTGCGAAGACCGGCATGTCTGCTGCGCTGCCGCATGGTTGCTGAGCCGCGTACAATCGGGCTTCGCTGTCTCCGTCATTCCTGTGTGGGAGTTGTTCATGCCTGTTTCGCCGCGCCTTGCCTTCGTGCAGTGCCTGAGCCCGTCCGGCTTGCACCGGATGGCGTATCACGAGTGGGGCGACCAGCAGAACCCGCGCGTGCTGGTCTGCGCGCACGGCCTCTCGCGCACGGGGCGCGACTTCGATGTGCTTGCGCAAGCGCTGTGCAACGACTATCGCGTCATCTGCCCGGACGTGGTGGGGCGCGGGCGCTCGGACTGGCTGGTGGATCCGAAGGGCTACGTGATTCCGCAGTACGTGTCCGACATGGTCACGTTGCTGGCGCGCCTGAACGTGGAGTCGGTCGACTGGTTTGGCACATCGATGGGTGGGCTGATCGGCATGAGCCTGGCAGGCTTGCCGAAATCGCCGATCCGCAAGCTGCTGCTCAACGACGTGGGGCCGCGCGTGACGGAGTCTTCGTTGACGCGCATTGGTGCGTACCTGGGGCTGAACGTTCGCTTCAAGACCTTCGACGAAGGGCTGGCGTATCTCAAGACGATCAGTGCTTCGTTCGGGCCGCATACGCCGGAGCAGTGGCGCGAGTTGAACACTGCGATCCTCAAGCCGCAGGGCGGGGAGTGGATCCTGCACTATGATCCGCGCCTGGCCGAGCCTTTCAAGAACACCACGCCTGAGATGATTGCCGCCGGCGAAGCCATGCTGTGGAAACTGTTCGAAGCGATTCCCGGTGAGGTGATGATCGTGCGCGGCGCGCAGTCCGATCTGCTCACGCGCGAAACCGTCGAAGCCATGATGCAACGTGGCCAGCATGTGAACACGGTGGAGATTCCCGACGTGGGCCACGCGCCGACCTTCATCCAACTGGACCAGGTGGCGATCGCCCGCAAGTTTTTTCTCGGTCAATGACCGTCAATCCGATTGGGTTTGCAAGATGAGCACCGAACTGAAGCGTTACAACGTCGAACATCGCTATTCCGACGCAGCCGTCTATAACGGCGTCGTCTACGTGGCCGGCCAGGTGCCCGAGACCACGCTGGACGCCGGCATTGCAGAGCAGACGGCCGAAGTGCTCGCCATCATCGACCGCGTGCTGGCTGCCAACGGCAGCGACAAGACGCGCATCCTGATGTGCCAGATCTTCCTGAAAGACATCACCGAGATTGGCGAGATGAACAAGGTGTGGGACCAGTGGGTCGCCGCCGAGTCGAAGAATTCGCCGCCGCGCGCCACGGTTGAGTCTGCGCTGGCCAATCCGAAATACCGCATCGAAATCGTCGTGACGGCCGCGCAAAAGAGCTGAGCCCGTCGCGCAACAAGCGAGACGCAAGCAGGACGCATCATGGAGAACAAGACCGACCGGCCGGCCGAGGGGGCCGCAACGACGGCAGAGCAGGGCGCTAACGGTTCACTGGTTGCCCAGGCGATCGAATACCTCGCGGCCAATGCCGCTGGCAACGTTACGCTGACCGGCGAGCCGCTGGAGTCGCACGCACGCGGCACAATTGCCATTCTCGAAGGGCTGCGCGTTGATACGCCCTCGCTGCAGGCGGCTGCGTTGTTTCTGCTGCCCACGCTGGCGATGGACAACGAAAAGGCACTCGAGCCCGCGTTCGGCGCCGAGGTGGTCAAGCTCGTGCACGACGTGCGCCAGCTGCTGCGCATCGGAGCGATTGCGGGGCTCGTCAGCCCAACGGATGCTGGCGTCACCCGCAAGAACGAAGCCGAGGCACGTCGCGCCCAGGTCGAGGCGCTGCGCAAGATGTTGCTCGCGTTTGCGCAGGACATTCGCGTGGTGCTGATCCGCCTGGCGTCGCGGCTGCAGTCGCTGCGCTGGCTCGCGCAGACCAAGCGCGCAGCGCCCGAAGGCATGGCGCGCGAGACGCTCGACATCTACGCGCCGCTGGCCAACCGCCTGGGCATCTGGCAACTGAAGTGGGAGCTGGAAGACCTCGGTTTCCGCTTTGAAGACCCCGACACCTACAAGCGCATCGCGCGCCTGCTCGACGAAAAGCGTATCGAGCGAGAAAAGTTCATCGGCGAGGCCATCGCCCAATTGCAGAAGACGCTGCACGACGCCGGCATCCATGCCGAGGTGAGCGGCCGGCCCAAGCACATCTACAGCATCTGGAAAAAGATGCGCGGCAAGGAGCTCGACTTCGCCGATCTGTACGATGTGCGCGCCTTCCGCGTCATCGTTGACGACATCAAGGATTGCTATACCGTGCTCGGCTTCGTGCACCACATGTGGCAGCCGATCCCGAAGGAGTTCGACGACTACATCTCGCGTCCCAAGGCCAACGGCTACATGTCGCTGCACACCGTGGTGATCGGCGACGATGGCCGCGCGCTGGAGGTGCAGATCCGCACGCGCGAGATGCACCACTTTGCCGAGTACGGCGTGGCCGCGCACTGGCGCTACAAGGAGGCCGGCAGCAAGGGCTACGCCGGCCAGTTTTCCGCCAGCGAGCGCTACGACGAGAAGATCGCCTGGCTGCGTCAACTGCTCGCCTGGAAGGATGAAGCCGAGCACACCGTCGCGCACGAGGATTCGCCTTGGGAGCAACTCAAGCACACCGAGCTGGACGATCACATCTACGTGCTGACACCGCAGGCGCGCGTCATCGCCTTGCCGCAGGGCGCCACACCGGTCGACTTCGCCTATTACCTGCACAGCGATCTTGGCCACCGCTGCCGTGGCGCGCGCGTCGACGGCGCAATGGTGCCGCTGAACACGCCGCTCAAGAACGGACAGACGGCGGAGATCGTCACGGTCAAGCAGGGCGGGCCATCACGCGATTGGCTGAACCCCGAGCTGCACTATCTGGCAAGCCCGCGTGCCCGTGCAAAAGTGCGAGCATGGTTCAACGCGCTTGAATTGGAAGAAACGCTGGCCCAGGGCCGTGCGCTCATCGACAAGACACTTCAGCGCGAAGGCAAGACGGCCGTCAATCTGGAGGACCTGGCCGCCAAGCTTGGCTTCAAGTCATCGGACGATTTGTACGCCGTTGTCGCCAAGGACGAACTCAGCCTGCGCCGTGTCGAGGCCGTGCTGCGCTCGGACGGCGCGCCGCCCGCGCAGCAGGTGGATGAAGAAGCGTCGATCACCAAGAAGAGCAAGGCCACCAGCGTCGCCCGCGGTGCCAAGAGCGGCGTGCTGGTAGTGGGTGTCGATTCGTTGCTCACCCAGATGTCACGCTGCTGCAAGCCCGCGCCGCCGGATCCGATCGTCGGGTTTGTCACGCGCGGGCGCGGTGTGTCGATCCATCGGCAAAGCTGCGCGACGTTTCAGCAGTTGGCTGCCCGCGCGCCGGGTCGCGTGATCCAGACGGAGTGGGGGCAGCGCAGCGATTCGGTCTATCCGATCGACATCCAGGTCGAGGCGCTCGACCGCCAGGGCCTGCTGCGCGACATCTCGGAAATCCTCTCGCGCGAGAAGATCAACGTGACGGGCGTGCGTACGCTTTCAAGCAAGGGCGTCGCCAAAATGCAGTTCACGGCGGAGGTGGCGGAGGCGACACAACTGCAGCGCGCGCTGACTTTGATCGAAGAAGTGCAAGGGGTGTTGACAGCCAGGCGCAAGTGACGGTATAGTCTTGTTCTTCGGCAGGCTCGTAGCTCAGCTGGTTAGAGCACCACCTTGACATGGTGGGGGTCGTTGGTTCGAGTCCAATCGAGCCTACCAACGCATTTTTCAGGGCGCGTCGGGTAGGATGTCCAAGCCGTCATCCCTCGGGTTTGTCCCGTACAACTGAAGTCAAGGGCAAAACATGATTCAAGCACCGCGAACTACAACCGCTTCGGAGCGACAGTAGTCAAGGTGCGGTTTTCGCCCTTTGTGCTCTGCCCAAGCGGTAGTCAGCGCAAAAGAAAACGCGGCCTTGGCCGCGTTTTTTTTTCGTCCGCGTTTTCGTGTCATGCGTGGCGATCAGGCTGAAAGCGCTTCGAAGCATTGATTCGACAACCTGCTACGCCAGTCCGGCGTGGCGCACGACAGAATGACGATCGCCGCGTACCACTGCAGTGCGCGACGGTGACTCCACAGGAGCAAGCATGATCGCAATCACCCTGCCGGACGGTTCCCGGCGCGAGTTTCCCGGCCCGGTGACGGTGGCTGAAGTGGCACAAAGCATCGGCGCGGGTCTCGCCAAGGCCGCGCTGGCCGGCCGCGTGGACGGCCAGATGGTCGACACCAGCTACACGATCGATCGCGACGCCAAGCTTGCCATCATCACCGACAAGGATGCCGATGGTGTCGACGTGATCCGCCACTCGACGGCCCACTTGCTGGCCTACGCCGTCAAGGAGTTGTATCCGGACGCGCAGGTCACGATCGGCCCGGTCATCGATAACGGTTTCTACTACGACTTCGCCTACAAGCGTCCCTTCACGCCAGAGGACCTTGTTGCCATCGAAAAGAAGATGGCCGAGCTCGCCAAGAAAGACGAAAAGGTCACGCGCGAAGTCTGGAACCGCGACGACGCCGTCAAGCTGTTCCAGGGCATGGGCGAGAAGTACAAGGCTGAGATCATCGCCTCCATTCCGGAAGATCAGGAAATCGGCCTGTATCGCGAAGGCAATTTCGTTGACCTGTGCCGTGGCCCGCACGTGCCGTCCACCGGCAAGCTGAAGGTCTTCAAGCTGATGAAGGTGGCTGGCGCCTACTGGCGCGGCGATCACAACAACGAGATGCTCCAGCGCATCTACGGCACGGCCTGGGCCAAAAAGGAAGACCAGGAAGCCTATCTGCACATGCTAGAGGAGGCCGAAAAGCGCGACCACCGCAAGCTGGGTCGCGAACTCGATCTGTTCCACATCGACGAAACCGCCCCCGGCATGGTGTTCTGGCACCCCAAGGGTTGGACGCTGTGGCAGGAAGTCGAGCAGTACATGCGCCGCGTGTACCGTGAAAACGGCTACCAGGAAGTGAAGGGGCCGCAGATTCTCGACAAGTCGCTGTGGGAGAAGACCGGCCACTGGGACAAGTACCGCGAGAACATGTTCATCACGGAATCGGAAAAGCGCGAATACGCGCTCAAGCCGATGAACTGCCCCGGCCACATCCTGATCTACAAGCAGGGCATCAAGAGCTACCGCGATCTGCCGCTGCGCTTCGGCGAGTTCGGTGCCTGCCACCGCAACGAGCCCTCGGGTGGCCTGCACGGCATCATGCGCGTGCGCGGCTTTACGCAGGACGATGGTCACATCTTCTGTACGGAAGACATGATCCAGGCCGAAGTGACGGCGTTCACGACGCTGCTGCAGAAGGTCTACAAGGATTTCGGTTTTACCGAGATTCTCTACAAGCTGTCGACGCGCCCGGAAAAGCGCATCGGCACGGAAGAAAGCTGGGATCGCGCCGAAGCCGCGCTGGCCGAGGGCCTGCGTGCCTCTGGCTGCGAATTCGAATACCTGCCGGGCGAAGGTGCGTTTTACGGTCCGAAGATCGAATACGTGCTGAAAGATGCACTTGGACGCCAGTGGCAGTGCGGGACGATCCAGGTCGACCCGAACCTGCCGGAGCGTCTGGACGCCGAGTTTGTGGGCGAAGATGGTGCGCGCCATCGCCCGATCATGTTGCACCGGGCCATCGTGGGTAGCCTGGAGCGCTTTATCGGTATCTTGATCGAGCAATACGCCGGTGCGCTGCCGACGTGGCTTTCGCCGGTGCAGGTCGCGGTGCTCAGCATCACCGATTCGCACGCCGAATACGCACAATCCGTTGCGCAATCCCTGCAAAAACAAGGATTTAGGGCGGTCGTCGATTTGCGGAATGAGAAGATTGGGTATAAAATCCGCGAGCATTCCGTCCAGAAGGTCCCTTACCAGGTTGTGGTGGGCGACAAAGAACGGGATGAAAATCAGGTGGCCGTGCGTGCCCGTGGCAACGTCGATCTAGGCTCCATGCCGGTGTCGGCGTTCGTTGAGCGACTGCAGAACGATCTCGCCAACAAGTCATGAGCTGGACACGGCCTGTTTTTTTGATTCTTCGAGGACATCAACATCGCTACTGAGAAATCTCACCGCATCAACCGCGAGATCAGCGCACCGGAAATCCGGCTGACCGGGGTTGAGGGAGAAGCGCTCGGCATCGTCAAACTGTTCGACGCATTGCGTCTGGCAGAAGAAAAAGACGTCGACCTGGTCGAGATCGCACCGACTGCGCAGCCGCCCGTCTGCCGCCTGATGGACTATGGCAAGTTCAAGTATCAGGAACAGAAGAAGGCCCACGAGGCCAAGCTGAAGCAGAAGGTCATCCAGGTGAAGGAAGTCAAATTCCGCCCGGGTACCGACGACAACGACTACGACGTCAAGCTGCGAAACGCGACGCGCTTCCTGGAGGATGGTGACAGGGTAAAGGTTACCTTGCGTTTCCGCGGCCGCGAAATGGCTCACCAGGAAATCGGCATGCGCATGCTGGAGCGTATCAAGACTGACCTGGAGGAATTCGGTCAGGTTGAGCAGATGCCGAAGATGGAAGGTCGCCAGGCAGTGATGATGTTGGCACCCAAGAAGAAAAAGTAATGCAGTGGCGGCCGGACGATTCCGGCTGCGCTGAGCAGGTTCCAGACGGAAACGTCGGAAAACGCGGTGGGCTTCATCACCCATTGCGATACAACAAGTGAGTCCGGGTCATGCAAGTGTCGGCGCCAGCCGTCCACCTGGCTTCATGTCAAAAGCGGAGTTGTTCCATGCCGAAGATGAAGACGAAGAAAAGCGCCTCCAAGCGCTTTACTGCCCGTCCTGGTGGCACGATCAAACGTGGCCAAGCCTTCAAGCGTCACATCCTGACCAAGAAGACCACCAAGAACAAGCGTCACCTGCGCGGTACCGAGGGCGTCCATGAGACGAACCTGAAGTCCGTTCGCGCAATGATGCCGTACGCCTAACCCTAACTAACTACGAAAGGAGCATTTCATGCCTCGAGTAAAACGTGGGGTCACAGCGCGGGCCCGTCATAAGAAGGTTATCAACGCAGCCAAGGGTTACCGCGGCCGCCGCAATAACGTCTATCGCATCGCCAAGCAGGCGGTCATGCGTGCTGGTCAGTACGCTTACCGCGATCGTCGCAACAAGAAGCGCGTGTTCCGCGCACTCTGGATTGCACGTATCAACGCTGGCGCACGCGAGCATGGTCTGACCTACAGCAAGTTCATGAATGGCCTGAAGAAGGCGTCCATCGAACTGGACCGCAAGGTGCTGTCGGATATGGCCATTCACGACAAGGTGGCATTTGCCGCCATCGTGAACCAGGTGAAAGCCAACGTCGCCTGAGTTGGATTGGCCGGGCAGGCCGCTGGAATTGCCCAGTAAGTTTGCCGGCTGATCACCCTGACGGGGCTCTCACCGAGCCCCGTTTTTTATTTCGAATCCCCCGAATTTTTTCGCTCGCCTTCCCATGTCACTGGATCTGGACCAAGTCGTCGCCGATGCCCAAAACGCGTTTGCCTCCGTGGAGGATAACGCCTCGCTGGAAAACGAGAAGGCGCGCTTTCTCGGCAAGTCCGGCGTGCTGACCGACTTGCTCAAGGGCCTCGGCAAGCTCGATCCGGAGACGCGCAAGACCGAAGGCGCGCGCATCAACCAGGCCAAGAGCCGCGTTGAAGAAGCCCTGACCGCCCGCCGCCAGGCGCTGGCCGATGCGCTGATGAACGCGCGCCTGGCCGCCGAAGCGATCGACGTGACGCTGCCTGGCCGCGACGTGGCCGAGGGCAGTCTGCACCCGGTGATGAACACCTGGGAGCGCGTTGCCAAGATCTTCGGCTCGATCGGTTTCGATGTGGCCGACGGCCCCGAGATCGAATCCGACTGGATGAACTTCACGGCGCTGAACAACCCGGACAACCATCCGGCGCGCTCGATGCAGGACACCTTCTACATCGACGGCCGCGATAGCGACGACAAGCTCCTGCTGCTGCGCACGCACACCAGCCCGATGCAGGTGCGCTACGCCCGCATGCACGTCGAGAAGTACAAGCACCTCGACCGCATCCCGCCGATCAAGGTCATCGCCCCGGGCCGCACGTACCGCGTCGACAGCGACGCCACGCACTCGCCGATGTTCCACCAGGTCGAAGGCCTCTGGATTGCCGACAACATCAGCTTTGCCGACCTGAAGGGCGTCTATACCGATTTCCTGCGCAACTTCTTTGAGCGCGACGACATCCAGGTGCGTTTCCGCCCGTCGTACTTCCCGTTCACTGAGCCGTCGGCTGAAATCGACATGGCGTTCGGCAACGGCAAATGGCTGGAGATTTCCGGTTCCGGTCAGGTGCACCCGACTGTGGTGCGCAACATGGGCCTGGACCCGGAGCGTTACATCGGCTTCGCGTTCGGCTCCGGCCTGGAGCGCCTGACGATGCTGCGCTATGGCATCAACGATCTGCGCCTGTTCTTCGAGGGCGACGTACGTTTCCTGCGCCAGTTCGCATAACGCGTTCGTCATCCGCCTTCTCGTTCACCGAATTCTCTTTTCTGTCGCGCCATGCAATTTCCGGAATCCTGGCTTCGCAGTTTCGTCAATCCGCCGATCACCACCGATGAGCTGTCCCATCGCCTGACGATGGCTGGCCTCGAAGTGGAAGAGGTCGATCCCGTTGCGCCGCCGTTCACGAACATCGTCGTCGGCCATGTGGTCGAGGTGAACAAGCACCCGGACGCCGATCGCCTGAACGTCTGCAAGGTCGATGCGGGCACGGGTGAGCTGCTGCAGATCGTCTGCGGCGCGCCGAACGTGTCGGTCGGCATCAAGGTGCCGTGCGCGATGGTGGGCGCAGAACTGCCGCCGGGCGAAGACGGTAAGCCGTTCAAGATCAAGATCGGCAAGCTGCGTGGCGTGGAGAGCTACGGCATGCTGTGCTCGGCGCGCGAGCTGAAGCTCTCGGAAGACCACGGCGGCCTGCTGATCCTGCCGGAAGACACGCCGGTGGGCGCGGACATCCGCAAGGTGCTGGATCTGGACGATCAGATCTTTGTCATCAAGCTCACGCCCAACAAGGCGGACTGCCTGTCGATCCACGGCGTGGCGCGCGAAGTGTCTGCGCTGACAGGCGCGCCGATCACGGTGCCGTCGATGGCGCCCGTGGCAGTGACGCTGGCGGACAAGCTGCCCGTCAAGGTCGAAGCGCCGGACCTGTGTGGCCGCTTCTCGGGCCGCATCATCCGCGGCGTGAATGCACACGCGAAGACGCCGGCGTGCATGGTTTCGCGCATCGAGCGCGCGGGCATGCGCAGCGTGTCGGCGCTGGTCGATATCTCCAACTACGTGATGCTGGAGTTGGGCCGTCCGTCGCACGTGTTCGATCTGGACAAGATCCACGGCGGCCTGACGGTGCGCTGGGGCAAGGCTGGCGAAGAGCTCAAGCTGCTGAACGGCGACACCATCACCGTCGACGAAAAGGTCGGTGTGATTGCCGACGAGCAGGCGATTGAAAGCCTGGCCGGCATCATGGGCGGCGACAAGACCGCCGTCACGCTCGACACGCAAAACATCTACGTCGAAGCTGCGTTCTGGTGGCCCGAGGCCATTCAAGGCCGTGGCCGCCGCTACAACTTCTCGACGGATGCTGGCCATCGCTTCGAGCGCGGCGTCGATTACGCGACCACCGTTGAACACATCGAGCGCATCAGCGCGTTGATCCTCGAGATCTGCGGTGGCCAGGCTGGCCCGATCGATGACCAGATCGTCAACCTGCCCAAGCGTGAGCCAGTGCGCATGCGCGTGGCACGTGCGGCGCGCGTGCTCGGCATTCCGCTGTCGCACGAAGTCGTGGCGGACGTGTTCAAGCGTCTCGGCCTCACGTTCAACGTGGACGGCGATGTGTTCATCGTAGAGCCGCCGTCGTACCGCTTCGACATTGAAATCGAAGAAGACCTGATCGAAGAAGTTGCTCGCATCTACGGCTTTGAGCAGATCCCGGCCAAGCCGCCGGTCGCCGAAAACGCGATGCGCCCGACCAACGAGGCGCGCCGCACGATGCACGACGTACGTCACGCCGTGGCTGCACGTGACTATCACGAGGTCGTCAACTTCGCCTTCGTGGAGAAAGACTGGGAAGCCGACTTTGCCGGCAACACCAACCCGATCCCGCTGCTGAACCCCATCGCCAGCCAATATTCGGTGATGCGCAGCACGCTTATCGGCGGTTTGCTCGACAAGGTGCGCTACAACCTGAACCGCAAGGCTTCGCGTGTGCGCATGTTCGAGGTGGGCCGCGTGTTCCACCGCGATGCGAGCGTCGCGGATGGTGGTCTCTCCATCGCGGGCTATGCACAGCCGATGATGGCGGGCGGCATTGCCTACGGCCCGGCGAAGGAAGAGCAATGGGGCGTGCAGACCCGCGCTGTCGATTTCTTCGACGTGAAGGGTGATGTGGAATCGCTGTTGTGGCCGTTGCAGGCGCGCTTCGAGCGTGTTGAGCATCCGGCGCTGCATCCGGGTCGCTCCGCACGTGTGGTGCTGAACGGCCGTGCCATCGGCTGGATCGGTGAGCTGCATCCGCGCTGGCTGCAGAAGTACGATCTGCCGACCGCGCCGGTGGTGTGGGAACTGGAGCTCGATGCGATCACGGCGATCGGCCTGCCGAAGTATCGTGAAGTGCCGCGCGTGCCGGCCGTGACGCGCGATATCGCATTGGTCGTGCGCCAGGATGTGGCGGTGCAGGACCTCGTCGATACGTTCGAGAAGACCGCTGTCGGGACCCCGTGGCAACGTTATCTGCAAGGCGTTGTGCTGTTCGACGAGTTCCGTCCGAAGGCCGCTACGGCCGCCATTGGGGCGCAGGAGAAAAGCCTTGCCTTCAGAATTACGTTGCAAGATACTGACAGCACCCTCCAGGACGACATTGTCGAGGCCGCCACACAGCAACTGATTCGAGCGGCCGGCGATGCATTCGGCGCGCGCCTGCGCGCCTGACGTCCGCGCCGCGTGAGAGACAGCTCGAACGAACCTCCGCATTCGGATCGATCAACGCCTAAGCGAATCCTATGAACGATCAACACGCGCCCGCGTTGGCGGCATCCTCCTTGGGCGACTCGCTCGGTTCTTCGTCGACCGCACTGTCCGACGCGCGTGACGCACGTGCACAGGAGGTGCCAACCCTTACCAAGGCCGAGCTTGCTGAGATGCTGTTCGAGCAAGTTGGTCTGAACAAGCGTGAATCGAAGGACATGGTCGAGGCGTTCTTCGACGTGATTCGTGAGGCGCTCGAACAGGGCGATAGCGTCAAGCTGTCCGGCTTTGGCAACTTCCAGTTGCGCGACAAGCCGCAGCGTCCGGGCCGCAACCCCAAGACGGGGGAGATCATCCCGATTACCGCGCGTCGCGTCGTCACATTCCACGCCAGTCAGAAGCTCAAGGCGCTCGTGGAAGAGCGCGTCGAGCCCTTGCCGGCCGATGCCGTGGGCGCTGTCTAATTCCAGCAGTTTCAATCATTCCGTTTCTTTCGCCAGCCCTTCATGGCCGCCGATAAACACACGGAGCGGGTCAACCTGCCACCGATTCCTGCCAAGCGCTACTTCACCATCGGTGAGGTGAGTGATTTGTGTGCCGTCAAGCCGCACGTGCTGCGCTACTGGGAGCAGGAGTTCACGCAACTCAAGCCGGTCAAGCGGCGCGGCAATCGTCGCTATTACCAGCACCATGAAGTGCTGCTGATCCGGCGCATCCGCGAATTGCTGTACGAGCAGGGCTTCACGATCAATGGCGCGCGCAACCGCCTCGATGAGTTGCGACATGGCGTCGGCGCGGCGCCGGTGCAAGCTGCTGAACCCGAGGTGGATGCCCCTGTTGTGCCGCCCCTGGTGGGGACGGCTGGTGCGGTTGATGTGCCGAGCTTGCGGCGCGAACTGCAATCGGTGCTGGAGATTTTGCACGGCGATAAACCGTAAGCGCACTCGGCAACCCACTAGCCATCTGCACAACGGCTCTGTTATACTTTCATGCTTGTTCGGGGCGTAGCGCAGCCTGGTAGCGTACCTGCATGGGGTGCAGGTGGTCGGAGGTTCAAATCCTCTCGCCCCGACCAGAAATATCGAAGGACTTACGGTGATGAGCCGTAGGTCCTTTTTGTTTTTGTGCGCACAACAACGGCCAGGCGCTGTTCAAGCGATGAACTCATTCCGGTATAGCGACGATGAAATCGGTGCGGTTTATCGCGTCATTCGTGAGCGGCGCGACATGCGCCACTTTCGCCCAGACCCACTAGACGGGGCGCTGCTGACGCGGTTGTTGCAGGCGGCGCACCTTGGACCCAGCGTCGGCTTCATGCAGCCCTGGCGCTTCATCCAAATCACAGATCGAGACTTGCGAGCCCGCGTGCATGCCCTCGTCGAGGCCGAGCGTCAGCGGACGGCCGTTGCGCTGGGCGAGCGGCAGGATGATTTCATGCGGCTCAAGGTAGAAGGCATTCTCGAGTGCGGCGCGGTGTTGGTGGCGGCGCTGATGGATGACCGTGAGCGGCATGTCTTCGGCCGGCGCACGCTGCCGGAGATGGATCTCGCTTCCGTCGCGTGCGCGATCCAGAATCTGTGGCTGGCCGCCAGGGCGGAAGGGGTTGGCATGGGGTGGGTTTCCTTGTTCGATCCCGGGCAGCTTGGTGAGCTTCTTCATCTGCCGCCCGGCGCCAAACCGATCGCCGTGCTGTGTCTGGGCTACGTCGATCAGTTCTACGGCAAGCCGATGCTGGAGCAGCAAGGGTGGGCAGCACGGCAGCCACTGCATGAACTGCTCTTCGAAAACAGTTGGGGCAGTCCGAGCGCGCTTGCCACCGGGATGCAAAGCAACTCCGATTGAGCGACCCAGCTCAACCTGGCGCCGGCGCATGTTGCCCGGTAATCGTCCGTCGATACCGCGCGGGCGTCATTCCCAACTGCTGCTTGAACGCCTTGCCGAACGCCGCTTCGGCTTGATAGCCGACGCGTGTGCCAATCTCGCCGGCGCTCAGGCGCGTGTGGATCAACTGGTCGCACGCGAGTGTCATGCGCACGCGCGTGAGGAAGTCCCATACCGTCATGTCGGCGCGTGCCTTGAAATGCCGAGCGTAAGTGGCGCGCGACATGGCGGCCAGGTCGGCGAGGGTGTCGATGGTCCACGGGCGTTCGGGCGCGCTGAGCATGGCCTGTATGGAAGGCCCGAGGCGCGCGTCGGATAGCAGCGTCAACGTGCCGGGGGCGGCGTTCTCGCGTTGGCCGTAGACGCGCAGGGCGAGCGTCAGCAGTGCCTGGCTCAGCGAGGTGACGATCGCCAGCGCGCCAGCTGCACGCAGTTCGGCCTCGCTTCGCATGAGATCGATCAGTGCCCGCAATGCAGGGAACGACGCGCTGTTGGCCAATGACACATGCAGCGGATCGGGCAGCGTACGCACCAACAGCGTGGTCGAGCCGGGCTCGTGGACGAAGCGGCCGCAGAGCAGGTCGACCTCTGCCGCGCCACGACCGGTCTGGCGCAGCGGAAGCATGCCGTCATGGGCGACGCGCGGTTTGCGGCTGGTGGCGGCGTGCGCGGGGTCGCGGATGGTGTGCGCCTCACCGCGTGGAAAGAGGATGAAATCGCCCTCGTGCAACGTGAGCGACCGGCCACCGGCATCCACCACGCAGGCGCCGGCTAGCACGAGGTGGAAGAGCACCTGGCCATCCGGTTCGGGTTCATGCGGAATTGAGAAGGGGCCCTGAAACAGGCATCGCACATCCAGGCTGGCTTGAGGCCGCGTGAGCTGGATGAACTGGCTGAGCGCGTCCATTGAGACGATTTCGCTAAAAATTGACGGAATTGAGTATTCAGTGGATCGGTGAAAAAAACAATACTCTTCCCAACGGCGAAGGCATCGGGCCAGCGCCATACCACCGGGAGCACATCATGCTGAACTGGGTTGAGTATCGGAAGGAACTGTTGGGGCGCATTGGCGAGATCGGCAAGATCACGCCGGATACGGTCAAGGGCTATCAGACGCTATCGGGTGCGTCGACGGGCAGTCTGGATGCGAAGACGCGTGAGTTGATTGCCCTGGCCGTGGCCGTGACCACGCGTTGCGATGGCTGTATCACCGTGCACACCGCCGAGGCGATCAAGCATGGCGCCACGCATCAGGAGATTGCCGATGCGCTGAGCGTGGCGATCTCGCTCAATGCCGGTGCAGCACTGGTGTACTCGGCCCGCGTGATGGATGCGGTGCAGGCCTACGAGAAGGCGTGAAGGCAGAGCCTAGCGCGCGATCCGCAGGCGGCACGTGGCCTGCCGTGTGCCGCCGGGAGCAAGCAGATGCAGCCCCTCGCCGTGGTGGATCGCGTTCGGTAGGCCCATCCACGGTTCGATGCAGTAGAAGTCGGACGTGGCGTTTTCCGTCCAGGTGGTGATGGCATGCCAGGGCACCGGCGCGCCGTCCACCTCGAAACGGATGCGGCGGCCGAGCGGTGCCTCTGCGTGCGGCGGGATGATGAGCGTGGCGGCACCCGAACCGTCGAGCAGGTGGTAGCGGTCCTGCAGCGCAGGGTCATTGAGTTGGTAGGTCCGGCGCCCCGGCACGGGCGTATCCAGGCTGCCGTCGGGCAGTTGGCGCGACAGCCGCGCGGGCGGCATCAATAGCTCGGTCGCGTCGCGCAACGCATGCGGCAGCGCCAGGTAGAAATGATGGCCTGCGTAGAACGGCATTGGCATGCGCGCATCGCCTTCGCCCAGGTGCTTGACAGAGAAGGTTCCCTCCAGCCCGTCGTGGATCAGCCGGTACGTCACCCGAAATTCAAAGGCGAACGGGTAGCCTTCGCGCGTCTGCGGGCTGTCGCGCAGCAGCAGGACGATGTGCGCGTCGCTGGCGTCTTCCACCTCGAACGGCAGGTCGCGTGCAAAGCCGTGTTGCGGCAGGGCGTGAAGCTGCCCACGAGTGTCGCGCCAATGGCCGATCTCGCCATCGGCGAAATGCCGCCCGATGAAAGGGAAAAGCAGCGGATTGCCGCCGCGTATCTTGGCGGGGTTGGACCAGTCCGCGGGTTCGGGCCAGAAGAGGATGTCTTCGCCGCGATGGCGCCAGCGCACGAGGCGCCCGCCGGCTTCCGGTGCGAGCAACAGCATGGAGCCATCGGCGCGTGTATCGCCAATGCGGATGAGCGTGCGGTCCTGGAAGCGGACGGTGGGCAGTGCGTGCATGGGCTGAGCGGCGTGGCTTGTTGGCATGGGAATCGCGTACTAGATTGTCAATGCGTTTTGCCCGGAGGGAAACCATGTCTGTCAATCGCACCGCCCGTTCGGGCGTCCAGATGCGGCCCGCACACACTGTGCCCCCACCCGACGAGCCCTCGCCGCCGGGTATTCCTCCCGATCTGCCATCGCCTGATGAACCGCCGCCGCCGGTCGAGCCTCCGGAGGTTGTTTGGGGAACCTCGGGGATGTAATAGGCGGTTACCAATCGTCACAGCTTTGCGTGAAGCGGTTCGTAAGATAAGCGCCAGTTCTCGCGCGACTGCGCCTTTCTCAACGACAATACGAGCCCGATCATGTCGATTCTTCCGCGTCTGACCCTGTGCGCTGTGCTGGTGGCCTCGATGGCCGGCTGTGTTGTGGCCCCGCCGCAGCAGACCCGTACGGTGGTGGTGCGCGAGCCGGTTCCGGTGGCGGCGCCCGCGCCCGTCGATCCGCGTGCCCGCTTTGACCAGGTGCAAGGCCGCTTGGCTGAAGAATTCCACCGTGTCGACGTGCGCCAGTCGCAAGGCTATATCGATCCGTACCGCGCCGATGGCCTGCGTGACCGCCTGCGCCGTATCCGCCAGGAAGCCAACGACATGGCCAGCCAGCACCGCGGCGGCCTGTCCGGCGACGAGCAGCGCGCGCTGAATGACGAACTCGGTGCCGTGGCGCACGATATCGGCCGCTAAGTCGTTTCCTTTCGCCCAAATTTCGCCGATGCTGCGCTGCGGTATCGGCGAAATGCAGTGTTGCGCCGCCGAGTGCGCACATTCGGTGCGCGCCCGGCGGAAGCTGGTACGCTTGCGTTCCTCCTCAGAACGCCAGCCCCTCCCGCGGCCCTCTGCCGTGCGAAAGATCATCCACTGCGACTGCGATTGCTTCTACGCCGCCATCGAGATGCGCGACGATCCGCGCCTGGCCGGCAAGCCGCTGGCCGTGGGTGGGCGGCCCGAGCGTCGCGGCGTGGTCGCGACCTGCAATTACGAGGCGCGCAAGTTCGGCATCCATTCGGCGATGCCCATGGCGCAGGCCGTCAAGCGCTGTCCGGACCTGCTGATCGTGCCGCCGGCCATGGACAAATATCGCCAGGTCGCGCGCCAGATCTTCGCCATCTATCACAGCTACACGCCGCTGGTGGAGCCGCTCTCGCTGGATGAGGCCTACCTGGACGTGACCGACAGCCCGATCCTCGCCGGCAGTGGCACGCGCATCGCCGAGGACATCCGGCGCCGCGTGCGCGAAGAGATCGGTATTACCGTGTCGGCCGGTGTGGCGCCCAACAAGTTCATCGCCAAGATCGCCAGCGACTGGAACAAGCCCGATGGCCTGTTTGTCGTGCGGCCGGAGCAGATCGATGCGTTCGTGGCGGCGCTGCCCGTGGACCGCCTGTTTGGCGTGGGCAAGGTGACGGCAGCCAAGCTGCGCCGCCTGGGCGCAGAAACCTGCGGCGACCTGCGTGCCTGGGGCACCGACCGCCTGCAGCAGCATTTCGGCGTGTTCGGTTTCCGGCTGCACGATCTTTGCCGCGGCGTCGATCACCGGCAGGTGCAACCGTCGCAGATTCGCAAGTCCGTCAGCGTGGAAGAAACGTATGCCACCGATCTGCGCACGCTCGACGATTGCCAGCGCGAGCTGGTCATCCTCGTTGAACAGCTGGCCGCCCGCGTCGAGCGCGCTCGTGCCGGCAACATGATCCACAAGACCTACGTGAAGCTGCGTTTTGCGGATTTTCGCGGCACGACGGTGGAGTGCATCGCGCCCCAGGTGTCGCTGCCGGTGTTTGCCAAACTGCTGACGCAGGGGTTTGAGCGCCGGCGGATTCCGGTGCGGCTGCTGGGTGTGGGCGTGCGGCTGCATGAGTCGGATGCGCACGCGCGCCAGCAGCCGCTGTTTGCCGAAGATTCTGCTGCCATCGACTGAGTTTTTGCACCTCGGCGGGGCAGCCGGATCCGAATTGTCCTATTTTCCTGTCTGCATCACGGCGACTTGAGGGTGGAGTGTCGCCGGCGGGTAAAATGCCCGCTTTTTTGCATAATCCGCCGCCGCGCACTACACGTGCGCGACAGTGCATTCCGTCACATTCGGGTGCACGCAGACAGGAGACGCAGTCATGAGTTTGTTTCGTACCAAGAACGTGGATCACATGATCCGCGCGGGCCACAGCAATACGGGCCTGAAGAAAGTCCTCGGGCCCCTGGACCTGACCTTCCTGGGCGTCGGCGCCATCATCGGCACCGGCATCTTCGTCCTGACGGGCACGGGCGCATTGACCGCCGGGCCCGCGCTAACGTTGTCCTTTATCGTTGCGGCGCTCGCCTGCGGGTTTGCAGCGCTGTGCTATGCCGAATTCGCCTCGACCATTCCGGTGTCCGGCTCCATCTATACGTATGCCTACGCCACCATGGGTGAGCTCGTCGCCTGGATCATCGGCTGGGACCTGATGCTCGAATACGGCCTCGCCACCTCCGCCGTGTCGGTGGGTTGGTCGGGCTATTTCCAATCGCTGCTCTCGGGTTTCGGCGTCCATCTGCCCGTGGCACTCACGGCGGCGCCGGGTGCAATCCCGGGCGTGCAGACGCTGTTCAACCTGCCGGCGCTGGTGATCATGCTGCTCATCACCACGGTGCTGTCGTTCGGCGTGCGTGAGTCGGCGCGTGCCAACAACGTCATGGTCGTGATCAAGGTGACGGTGGTGCTGCTGTTCATCTTTGTGGGCGTGCGCCACGTGCAGCCGGCCAACTGGCAGCCGTTCATGCCGTTCGGCATGGAAGGCGTGTTCGGGGCGGCGGCGATCGTGTTCTTCGCCTTCATCGGTTTCGACGCGGTCACCTCCGCGGCCGAAGAGGTGCGCAATCCCAAGCGCGACCTGCCGATCGGTATCATCGGCTCGCTGGCGGTCTGCACGATTCTCTATGTGGTCGTGGCGGCCATCATGACCGGCATCGTGCCGTTCGCGAAGTTCGCTGGCGTGGACCATCCGGTGTCGCTGGCGCTGCAGATGGCCGGCGAGAGCTGGGTTGCGGGCTTTGTGGACCTGGGCGCCATCATCGGCATGACGACCGTGATCCTGGTGATGGCATACGGCCAGACCCGCATCATCTTCGCCATGTCGCGCGATGGACTGCTGCCCAAGCGCCTGTCGCACATCCATCCGCGCTATTCGACACCGTTCCTGAACACATGGGTGGTCGGCATCGTGTTCGCGGTGATCGCCGCATTCGTGCCGCTGAACGTGCTGGCCGAGCTGATCAACATCGGCACGCTGGCGGCGTTCTCGCTGATTGCCGTTGCGGTGCTGGTGCTGCGCCGTACGCGTCCGGACCTGCATCGCGGCTTCCGCTGCCCGGGCGTGCCGGTGGTGCCGTTGCTGGCCATCGGCATGTGCCTGTTCTTGATGAGTCATCTGCAGGCCGTGACCTGGATCGCTTTCGTGGTGTGGGTCGCGATCGGCCTGCTGGTGTATTTCGGCTATGCGCGTCGCCGTTCGTTGCTCCACACGCCGGCCCAAGGCGTGGCATCGATTTCCGAGACGGTGCATTAAGCGCGATATGCCAAGCGCGGAAACCGCATGCAGGTTTTCCGCGCTGAGCGATCCCGTAATTGCGGTGGAACCCATTCCCTGATGACATGGGTGCCACCTCGCCACACGCGACGTTCTGCCGCTGCCTGAAAGGTTGTCTTGCCAGTCAGTGCGTAACTATTACAACGCCGGTGTATTGCATTCAACCGCGGCATCACTTTGCGGTGAGGCCAAGCATTCGGCGTTGACATCAACGTGCCGCACACGCCGTAGTTGCATGAGGCGGCACGCCTTTTCTGACGTATCCGGCACGCGCCTTGCGTGTGGCGTCCGCTTTGCTCTGCCGGCCCGGCGCCTGGTCCTGACAAAAAAGCATAACTGCGATCCAGGGCGCGCGAGGCCTGATGCCATATGGGATGGTCGTTCCAGGCCATCGCAGGGCAGAGGCAGTGCCACAAAATACCGCTCGCACGCGCATCGCAAGCTGTGGTTAAAATGATCTGTGCAGTCAGACACAATGTCTGACGAAACCTTGCCGGCCCCCCCGCACGGTTTCCACGCAACAGCGTGTGCGTTGTTGTCCATTGCAATCGGAGGGCTTTGACGATGGAAATCAAGTTCGAAAAGAAAGAGGCGTACGACATCAACAACGAAGGCCTGCTGTTCGACGCACTGGTCGACGGTGAAAAGGTGACTTGCGTGGCAACACGCGAGGCGCTTTGGGAAGGCCTGGAAGGTGATCAGGTGTTGTCGCTTCAGGCTGCCTTCGAGGCTGGCCAAGAGCGGATCCAGGATGCCGCACGCGTGCTCATCGCAGATGGCGTGCAGCGATCCAATGGGTTGGATGATTTGCCGCAGCCGGTCGTGGTCAAGCGCGCGCATATTGCCGTGGCCTGAGTCTGACGGTTGTCTGCGTAGACATCGGCGTGTCTGATGTTTCTGCACGGCGGGCGCCTTGTCCGCGAGTTGAAAAAAGCCGGTCCGTGTGGCCGGCTTTTTCATTGTGCGGAGATTTCCCCACTTGACAGAGGCAAGATCCGCTCTGATTATTAACATGTTAATTATATGAGCAGCAGGAGACACCGATGCGGCGAGGCAGAGTGGCATTGGCGGATGGTCGGATACGCGAGATGGTGCTGGCGCCCGTTACTGAGCGCGCCGAAACCGGGGGCGAGGTGCATTGGCTGCCGCCGGTCGCAGGCACAGTCGTAGGTGCATTGCTGAACTACCGGGGCGAGATGGAAGCCCTTGGCGACGCGCTTTCTGCACCGCCGTATCAGGCGCCGCCGAAAGCGCCCATTTTGTATCTCAAGCCTGCCAACACGCGCATCGGCCATGGGCAGGATGTCGTACTGCCGGCAGACGTCGATGCCGTCTGGGCGGGGGGGTGTCTGGGCGTGGTGATCGGCCGCACCGCCACGCGCGTAAGCGCAGAGTGCGCGGCGGACTTCATCGCCGGATATACCATCGTCAACGATCTGACTGTGCCGCACGCCAGCTACTACCGCCCGGCGATTCGCCACAAGTGTCGCGATGGCTTCTGCCCGATCGGCCCATGGGTTGTTGACCGCGACGATGTGCCGGATGCCGACGCGCTTGATGTCACGGTGCGCATCAATGGCGAGATCCGGCAGCGCGCAAACACGGCGTCGCTGGTGCGGCCCGTGGCGCAACTGCTGGCTGATGTGACGGCATTCATGACGCTGGAAGCCTGCGACGTGCTGCTCGTCGGCATGCCCGAGAACCCGCCGCTGGCGCGCGCGGGTGACCGCATCGATATCGACATCGCGCACATTGGCACGCTGACGACGCAGCTGGTGCGCCACGCGCAAGGGGCATCGCGATGAAACACGCACGCATTGCCTACGACGGCGCGATCCACCGAGCCACCGCAGTGCCCGGCGACGACACCCGCCTGCGATTAGCCGACGGCCGCATCCTGCACGAGACCCAAGTCGTCTGGCTCCCACCCGTCGAGCCGCGCACAATTTTCGCGCTGGGCTTGAATTACGCCGACCATGCCAAGGAACTCGCCTTCAAGGCACCCGAAGAGCCGCTGGCCTTCCTGAAAGGGCCGAACACGCTGATTGGCCACCGCGCGCGCACCGTGCGGCCGGCGGGGGTCGCGTTCATGCACTACGAGTGCGAGCTGGTCGTGGTGATCGGCAAGACGGCGAGCAATGTGCCGCGCGAGCGCGCGTATGAGGTTGTTGCCGGCTACACGGTGGCCAACGACTACGCCATCCGCGACTATCTCGAAAACTACTACCGCCCGAACCTGCGCGTGAAGAGCCGCGATACGTGCACGCCCATCGGCCCGTGGCTGGTCGACCGCGACGACGTGCCCGACCCGATGAACCTCGCGCTGCGCACCACAGTCAACGGCCGTGTCACGCAAGAGGGCAGCACGCGCGACATGATCTTCGATATCCCGGCGTTGATCGCGTGGTTCTCCAGCTTCATGACGCTCGCGCCGGGCGACATGATCCTCACCGGCACGCCGGAGGGTCTGGCCGATACCCAACCCGGCGACGAAGTGGTGACCGAAATCGAAGGCATCGGCAGGCTAGTGAGCACCATCGCCGCTGAACAAACGAAGGAGCCCGCATGAACATGGACCCCATCCAACACTGGATCGATGGCCGGCAAGTCGACAGCGCAGAGCGCTTTGTCACCACCAACCCGGCTACGGGCGAGGCGATTACCGAGGTGGCACTCGGCGGCGAAGCGGAAATCAACGCCGCGGTGGCGGCCGCCAAGGCCGCATTCCCTGCTTGGGCCAACACGCCGGCCAAGCAGCGCGCCAAGCTGATGCGCCGCCTGGGCGAGTTGATCGAACAGAACGTGCCGCACCTCGCCGCGCTGGAGACGATGGACACCGGCCTGCCGATCGCGCAGACGAGCAAGCAGCTCATTCCGCGCGCTTCCGAGAACTTTCATTTCTTTGCCGAGGTGTGCACGCAGGTCAACGGCCGGACGTATCCGGTGGATGACCAGATGCTGAACTACACGCTGTACCAGCCGGTGGGGGTGTGTGCGCTGATCTCGCCGTGGAACGTGCCGTTCATGACCGCCACGTGGAAGGTCGCGCCGTGCCTGGCGCTGGGCAATACGGCGGTGCTGAAGATGTCGGAGCTGTCGCCGTTGACGGCAGACCAACTTGGCCGGCTGGCGCTGGAGGCCGGCATTCCGCCCGGCGTGCTCAATGTGGTGCAGGGCTATGGCGCCACCGCCGGCGACGCGCTGGTGTGCCATCCGGATGTGCGCGTGGTGTCGTTCACTGGAGGCACCGTCACGGGCAAGCGGATCATGGAACGCGCCGGCCTGAAGAAATTCTCGATGGAGCTGGGCGGCAAATCGCCGGTGTTGATCTTTGACGATGCGGACCTGGATCGCGCGCTGGACGCGTCGCTCTTCACCATCTTCTCGATCAACGGGGAGCGCTGTACCGCAGGCTCGCGCATCTTCGTGCAGGAAAGCGTCTACGACGACTTCGTGCGCAAGTTTGCCGAGCGCGCCAAGCGGCTTGTGGTCGGTGATCCGGCGGACGAGAAGACCAACGTCGGCTCGATGATCACGCGCGCGCACTGGGAGAAGGTGACGGGCTACATCCGCCTGGGCGAGCAGGAGGGCGCCAGGATCCTTGCGGGCGGCCCGGGCAAGCCGGTGGGTTTGCCCGAGCACCTGAAGAACGGCAACTTCGTCGCGCCGACGGTGCTGGCCAATGTCGACAACCGCATGCGTGTGGCGCAGGAAGAGATCTTCGGCCCTGTCGCCTGCCTGATCCCGTTCAAGGATGAGGCCGATGGCCTGAAGCTCGCCAACGACGTGGAGTACGGCCTGGCTTCGTACATCTGGACGCAGGATGTGGGTAAGGTGCACCGCCTGGCACGCGGCATCGAGGCGGGCATGGTGTTCGTCAACAGTCAGAACGTGCGCGACCTGCGCCAGCCATTCGGCGGCGTAAAGGCCTCGGGCACCGGGCGTGAGGGCGGCGAGTACAGTCTGGAAGTGTTTGCCGAGATCAAGAACGTCTGCATTTCGATGGGCAGCCACCACATCCCGCGCTGGGGCGTTTGACGCGCCGCCGGACAACCCAAGACAAAGGCGGAAGGAGACACCATGGGCAAGCTGGCCTTGGCCGCGAAGATCACCCACGTGCCGTCGATGTACCTGTCGGAGCTGCCCGGCAAGCACCACGGGTGCCGGGCAGCGGCCATCGAGGGGCACCGCATCATCGGGCAGCGCTGCCGCGATCTGGGCGTGGATACGATCGTTGTATCGGACGTGCACTGGCTGGTCAACGCCGGCTACCACGTCAATTGCAATGCGCGCTTCGAGGGCGTCTATACGAGCAACGAGCTGCCGCACTTCATCCAGAACATGCGGTATGCGTATCCGGGCAATCCGGCGCTCGGTCGATTGATTGCCGAAACGGCCACGGCGCGCGGTGTGTTCACGCGTGCGCACGAGATCGACAGCCTCGAACTCGAATACGGCACGCTGGTGCCAATGCGCTACATGAACAGCGACCAGCACTTCAACGTCGTGTCGATTGCCGGGTGGTGCGCGTGGCACAAGCTCGAGGAGAGCCGACGTTTTGGCGCCGCGCTGCTTGAAGCCATCGAGGCCAGCGACAGCACCGTCGCGTTCCTCGCCAGCGGATCGCTCTCACACCGCTTCAACGACAACGGCAGCCCCGAGGACTCCATCCACCAGATCAGCCGCGAGTTTTACAGGCAGGTCGATCTGCGCGTGGTCGATCTGTGGAAGCAGGGCGACTGGAAGACCTTCTGCGCGATGCTGCCCGAATACGCACAGCTGTGCGAAGGCGAGGGCGGCATGCATGACACCGCCATGCTGCTCGGGCTGCTCGGCTGGGATGCCTACGACAAGGGCATCGAAGTCGTCACCGAGTATTTCCCCAGTTCCGGCACGGGCCAGATCAACGCGATTTTCCCGCTCCCGGACCGAGCATAAGCAGGAGGCTGCCATGCCCCACGTCATCGTCGAATACACCGACAACCTGGGCGACGACGCCCGTATTCCGCTGCTGCTGCAGGCAATCAACGAGACGCTGATCGCGCAGAACGGCGTGTTCCCGACCGGCGGTATCCGATCGCGCGCCATCAAGCTGACGGACTACCGCGTGGCCGATGGCAAGGAGGACGATGCCTTCGTCCACGTCACGCTCAAGATCGGCGCGGGCCGCACGCCCGAGGTCAAAAAGGCCGCCAGCGATGCGCTGTTCGAGGCGATCAAGGCGCACTTCGCCGAAGCCTTTGCGCGCCGTTACCTGGCGCTGTCGATGGAGCTGACCGAGTTTGACGAGGGCGGCAGCTACAAGCACAACAATATCCACGCGCGTTTCCGCAAGGCTTGATCCATGCTCGAACCCACGACCCTCCAGGCCATTGCGCGCCGCCTGCACCAGGCAGAGATCGACCGCAAACAGATCCGCCAGGTGTCGCTCGATCATCCCGAGATCACCATCGAAGATGCCTACGCAATCCAGCGCGAATGGGTGGCGATGAAGCTGGCAGAAGGCCGGCGTCTCAAGGGCCACAAGATCGGTTTGACGTCACGCGCGATGCAACAGTCCTCACAGATCGACGAGCCGGACTACGGCGCGTTGCTCGACGACATGTTCTTTGCCGAGGGCAGCGAGATTCCCGCCGGCCGCTTCATCGTGCCGCGCGTGGAGGTGGAATTGGCTTTTGTGCTCGGCAAGCGGCTGGAAGGCCCGGAGGTGACGTTGTTCGACGTGTACGATGCGGTGGACCACGTGATTCCTGCGCTGGAGATCATCGACGCGCGTTCTCAATCGGTTGACCCCGACAGCGGCCGCCCGCGCAAGGTGTTCGACACGATTGCCGACAACGCGGCCAATGCCGGCGTGGTGATGGGCGGGCGGCCGATCCGCATGCGCGATGTGGATTTGCGCTGGGTCGGTGCCATCCTGTCGCGTAACGCCGTCATCGAAGAGACCGGCGTGGCGGCCGGTGTGCTCAACCACCCGGCCAACGGCGTGGTCTGGCTGGCCAATAAGCTGGCGCCGTACGACGTGGCGCTGGAGCCGGGGCAGATCATCCTGGGTGGCTCGTTCACGCGTCCGGTGGCTGCGCGCCCCGGTGATACCTTCCACTGCGATTACGGCCCGCTTGGCAGCATCGCGTGCCGCTTTGTCTGATCACCCGACATCGACTGAACAGGATGCCCACCATGCAACTCCCGGTGAATCTCTTCAAGCGCGCGCTGGCCGAGCGCCGGCCGCAGATCGGCCTGTGGCTTGCGATGACGCATCCGTATTCGGCCGAGATCGTCGCCGGTGCCGGTTTCGACTGGCTGCTGATCGACAACGAACACGCGCCGAACCAACTGCAATCGACACTCGCGCAACTGCAGGCGATCGCGCCGTACGCGTCGCACCCCATCGTGCGGCCCGCGTGGAATGACCCCGTCGAGATCAAGCGCCTGCTCGACATCGGCGCGCAGACGCTGCTGGTGCCGATGGTGCAGAACGCCGACGAGGCGCGCGCCGCGGTGGAGGCGATGCGCTATCCGCCTGACGGCATTCGCGGCGTGGGCAGCGCGCTGGCCCGCGCGTCACGCTGGAACCGCGTGGACGATTACCTCCGCCAGGCGAATACGCAGATATGCACGCTTATCCAGGTGGAAACGACGGAGAGCCTGGCGCATCTCGACGCGATCCTGGCAGTGGAGGGCGTGGACGGCGTCTTCATCGGCCCGGGCGACTTGGCGGCCTCCATGGGGCATCTCGGTGCGCCAGGCCATCCGGAAGTCCGCAAGGTGATCGACGAGACGATCCGCCGCATCGTGGCCTCGGGCAAGGCGGCAGGCATCCTGTCGGCCGATCAGGCACAGGCACGGCACTACCTGTCGCTCGGGGCGACCTTCGTTGCGGTGGGGACAGATGTCACGCTGCTGGCGCGCAGTGCCGAACAACTGGTGCAGGCGTTCAAGGGAGAGGACGCTGCCAAGCCGCAGACGGCCGGCAGCGTGTATTGACGGCCGCTATTCTTCGCCGGTAAAGCGCGCCATCGGCGTGTGCGTTTCCATGAGCTGGATCGACTCGTCGATGGCGACGTAGAGCGCATCGAGCCGCTCGCGACCGAGCTGTGCCTCGATGCGCGCGTATTCCGCATCCACCTGCGGCTCCACATTGGCCAGGAAAGCGCGGCTCTTGGGCGTGAGCGAAATCAGCTGCCGGCGCTGATCCACCGCCGACTTCGTTCGCACGATCATCTCGGACTGCTCCATCGCCGCGAGCATGCGCGTCAGGCTCGGGCTGAGGATCAGGCACGCGTCGGCAAGCTGGTTGGGCTCCATGTCGCCCGTGTCGTTGAGCGTACGCAGTACGCGCCATTGCTGCTCGGTGATACCGTGCTCGCGCAGGATCGGCCGAAAGCGCGCCATGAAGGTTTCACGCGCGCGCAGCAGCAGATGCGGCAGGTTGCGATGCTTGAAGGCGGAAGCCATAGCGGGTGTTGTTATGCGCTGCGCAGTGCGGCGACCACGGGCGTGTGGTCCGATGGCTGTTCCCACGTGCGCGGCACGCGGTCGATATGGCACGACTCGCACAGCTTGGCGAGTTCGGGCGACAGCATGATGTGGTCAATGCGCAGGCCGGCGTTGCGCTTGAACGCGAAGAGCCGGTAATCCCACCACGAGAAGAGCTTGTCCTCCTGATCGAACATGCGGAAGGCGTCGACCAGCCCCGCACCCTCCATCGCACGAAACGCCGCCCGCTCTTCCGGCGACACCAGGTTCTGGCCTTCCCACTTCTTCGGGTCGTGCACGTCGCGGTCTTCAGGGGCGATGTTGAAGTCGCCCAGCAGCATCAGGCGCGGGTTGGCGGCCATCTCGGCTTTCAGCCAGACCTGCAGCGCTTCAAGCCAGCGCAGCTTATAGACGAATTTGTCGGAGTCGAGCGCCTGGCCGTTGGGGAAATAGGCCGAGATCACGCGGACCGGGCCATCGGGCATGTCGTACGTGGCAGCCACGATGCGCTGCTGCTCATCAGCAAAGCCCGGAATGTTCTTCATCACATCGCGGCCCTCGGGCACGGCGGCTTTGCGCGCGAGGATGGCAACGCCGTTGTAGGTTTTCTGCCCCGTGAACAACGAGGCATAACCGGCGGCGTCCAGCTCGGCCAGCGGGTAGCGGTCATCGGGCAGCTTGAGTTCCTGCAGGCAGAGGAGGTCGATGGGTGTGGCATCGTTCTCGCGCTCGGCCAACCACTGCAGCACGTGCGGCAGGCGGACCTTCAGAGAGTTAACGTTCCAGGTTGCGACACGCATGGGGAAATCAGTCCTTGCAAAGTGCGACAGCGCATGCCAGCGGCGCCGTCCAGAGTGTCCGGTATTGTGCCATCAAGCACCCAGGCCGCCGTCATTACCAGCTTGAGGTAGATTGAGCCCTATCTTGCGCCCCATCCAGCCAGAGGACCCCGTATGGATTTCGTGATCCGCAACGCCAATCTGCCCGATGGGCGCCCCGGCATCGACATCGGCGTGGAGGGCGGCCGCATCGCCGCTGTGCAGCCGAACCTGCCCGCGCGCGGCGTGGAGGAGTTCGACGCTGCCGGGGCGCTGGTGTCACCGCCATTTGTCGATGCCCATTTCCACATGGATGCGACGTTGTCCTACGGTCTGCCGCGGGTGAATCAATCCGGCACGCTGCTGGAAGGCATCGCCCTGTGGGGCGAACTCAAGCCCACGCTCACACAAGAGGCGTTGGTCGAACGCGCACTGCGCTACTGCGATTGGGCCGTCGCGCGCGGCCTGCTGGCGATCCGCTCGCACGTGGACGTGTGCGACGTGCGCCTGCTGGCCGTCGAGGCGCTGCTGCACGTCAAGCGGCAGGTGGCGCCGTATCTGGACCTGCAACTGGTCGCCTTTCCGCAAGATGGCGTGCTGCGCAGCTCCGGTACGTTCGATAACCTCAAGCGCGCCATCGACATGGGCGTGGATGTGGTCGGTGGCATTCCGCACTTCGAGCGCACGATGGCCGATGGCGCGGAATCCATCCGCCTGCTGTGCGAATTTGCCGCCGAGCGCGGCCTGCGGGTCGACATGCACTGCGATGAATCCGACGATCCGCTCTCCCGCCACATCGAAACGCTCGCCGCGCAAGCGCATCGCCTGGGTCTGCACGGCCGCGTGGCCGGCTCGCACCTCACGTCAATGCATTCGATGGACAACTACTACGTCAGCAAGCTGCTGCCGCTGATGCACGAGGCGGGTGTGGCGGCGATTGCCAATCCGCTGATCAACATCACGCTACAGGGGCGCTCGGATACGTATCCCAAACGGCGCGGCATGACGCGCGTACCCGAACTGCTGGCCGCCGGCATCGATGTCGCCTTTGGCCACGATTGCGTGATGGACCCGTGGTACAGCCTGGGCTCCGGCGACATGCTGGAGGTCGCGCACATGGGCCTCCACGTTGCGCAGATGACGGGGCAAGACGCGATGCGCCAGTGCTTTGCCGCCGTGACGGAAACGCCGGCGCGCATTCTTGGCCTGGAGGGCTATGGCATCGCCCCGGGGTGCTATGCGGATCTGGTTGTGCTCGATGCGCGAGACCCCGTTGAGGCGATTCGCCTGCGCGCTACGCGCACGCTGGTGATGCGGCGTGGCCAGGTGGTGGCGCGCACGCCAGCACCGCACGCATCGCTGTCGCTACCGGGCCGGCCCACGCACGTCGATTTTCGATTGCCCCAATAAAAAAACGCCGCTTCGGCAGGTGCGCGAAGCGGCGTTGCGCTGATGGCATGAGCGTCAGGCGGTTTCCGCCATCATGCCGCCATGGCGCAGCAGGGCATCGATACTCGGCGCACGGCCGCGGAAGGCCGTGAACGACTCGATCGCCGGGCGGCTGCCGCCAACGGCCAGCACTTCGCGGCGATAGCGGGCGCCCGTCTCAACGTCGAGCACCGAGCCGCCCAGCTTGCTGGCCTCTTCAAACGCGGCATAGGCATCCGCTGACAGCACCTCGGCCCACTTGTAGCTGTAGTAACCCGCTGCGTAGCCGCCTGCGAAGATGTGGCTGAACGTATTGGGCCAGCGCGACAGCTCGGCCTGCGGCACCACGTGGAAGCGGTTGTTGACCTCGCGCGAGAGTTCCAGCACCGAGGTGTCGCCCTTCGGGTCGAAATCCGTATGCAGGTGCATGTCGAACGTCGAGAACACGATCTGGCGCAGTGTCGCCATGCCGTTCTGGAAGTTCTTCGCGGCCAGCATGCGGTCGTACAGCGTGCGCGGCAGCGGCTGGCCCGATTCCACATGGCGGGTCATGCGCGAGAGCACTTCCCACTCCCAGCAGAAGTTCTCCATGAACTGCGACGGCAGTTCCACCGCATCCCATTCCACGCCGTTGATGCCCGACACGCCCAGCTCGTCCACCTGCGTGAGCATGTGGTGCAGACCGTGGCCAAACTCGTGGAACAGCGTGATGACTTCGTCGTGCGTGAACAGCGCGGGCTTGTTGCCGACCGGGCCGGAGAAGTTGCAGGTGAGGTAGGCCACCGGGGTTTGCACGCCAGCATCATCCAGCAGCTTGCGGCCGCGGGCGTCGTCCATCCAGGCGCCGCCGCGCTTGCCTTCGCGGGCGTACAGGTCGATGTAGAACTGCGCGAGCAGCTCGCCCTGCGCGGATTCCACGCGGAAGAAGCGCACATCCGGATGCCACACTTCGGCTTGCTCGGGTTGGATCTTGACCGAAAACAGCGTCTGCACGACGTTGAACAGCCCATCCAGCACAGCCGGTTCCGGGAAGTACTGCTTCACCTCCTGCTCGGAGAACGCGTAGCGCGCCTCGCGCAGTTTTTCTGACGCGTAGGCCATGTCCCACGGTTCGAGCTTGTCGATGCCGAGCGTGGTCTTGGCGAACGCTTGCAGCTCTTCCCAGTCCTTCTCGGCGAAGGGGCGGGCGCGGTCAGCAAGCTCACCGAGGAAGCGCAGCACGTCTTCGGGCGAATCGGCCATCTTTGGCACCAGCGACACCTCGCCGAAGTTGCGGTAACCCAGCATGTGGGCTTCTTCGGTACGCAGCGTGAGCTGCTCGGCCATGTTGGCGGTGTTGTCCCACTCGGGCTTGCCGCCGCCGTATTGCGCGCCGAGTTCGGATGCACGCGTGACGTTGGCTTCGTACAGGGTGCGGCGCAGTGCGCGGTCTTCCGCGTACTGCAGCACCGGGAAGTACGACGGGAAGTGCAGCGTGAACTTCCAGCCGGTAGCGTTCGCGTTATCGCGGCGAGCGGCTTCTTGCGCAGCTTGCTTGGCGTCGTCCGGCAGGCCGGCCAGACGGGATTCGTCGTCGATAAGGAGCGCGTAGGCATTCGTGGCGTCCAGCACGTGGTCGCTGAAGGCCTTGGTCAGCTGCGCCTGTTGTTCCTGGATGGAGGCAAAGCGCGGTTTCTGGTCCTCCGGCAACTCGGCGCCGCCCAGGCGGAAGCCGCGCAGTTCGTTGTCGAGCAGCTTCTTGCGGGCGGGGGAGAGGGCTGCGTATTCCGCGCTGTCGGCAATCGCCTTGTACTTTTCGAACAGTTCCAGGTCTTGCCCCAGGCCCGACCAGAACTCGGTCACGCGGGGCAGGTTGGCGGCATGCGCTTCACGCAGCGCGGGCGTGTCGGCCACCGCACTCAGGTGGCTGACGATGCCCCAGGCGCGGCCCAGCGGCTCGGTGGCGTCTTCCAGTGCGGTGACGACGGTATTCCAGCTCACCGGCGTGGCGGGATCCTTCACCCGTGCCACAGCCGATGCAGCGCGCTCGAGCAGCACGTCAATGGCGGGCGTGATGTGCTCCGGGCGGATGTCCGCGAAGCGCGGCAGACCAGAAAAATCGAGCAACGGATTGTTGGCCGGGGTGGCAACCTTGTGCGAAGTGTCGGTCATGGCAGGCTCGGAAGAGAAATTTCGGGGACAAAAAAAGCGTCCGATCCATCAGGTGGGGACGCTTTTTCCGTTTCCAACTGGGTTGGGTGAGGCTTAGGTCACCACGATCAGGCCGCCAGCGCAGCGCCTTCAGCCACGCGCTCGGCGGCTTCCAGCGTGTTGATCAGCAGCATGGTGATCGTCATCGGGCCAACGCCGCCCGGCACCGGGGTGACGTAGCCGGCGACTTCCTTGACGCCGGCAAAGTCGACGTCCCCGCAGAGCTTGCCTGCATCGTCGCGGTTCATGCCCACGTCGATGACGACGGCGCCCGGCTTGACCATGTCGGCGGTGATAATGTTGCGACGGCCCACGGCGGCCACAATGATGTCGGCCTCACGCGTGTGGGCGGCCAGATCGCGCGTCTTGCTGTTGCAGATCGTGATGGTGGCGCCGGCCTGCAGCAGCAGCATGGCCATCGGCTTGCCGACGATGTTCGAGGCGCCCACCACCACCGCATTGGCACCGCGCACCGGGTAGTTGATCGATTCCAGCATCTTCATGCAGCCGTACGGCGTGCACGGGCGGAACAGCGGGGCGCCAGTCATGAGCGCGCCGGCGTTGGCGATGTGGAAACCGTCGACGTCCTTCTCGGGCGCGATGGCTTCGAGCACCTTGTGGCTGTCGATGTGCTTGGGCAGCGGCAGCTGGACCAGGATGCCGTGGATGCGCGGATCGCGGTTCAGGGCATCGATGCGGCCGAGCAGGTCGGCTTCGGTCAGGTCTGCCGGATAGCGGTCGAAAACGGAGAGGAAGCCGTTGTCTTCGCACGCTTTGATCTTGTTGCGCACGTAGACCTGGCTGGCCGGGTCTTCGCCGACGAGGATGACGGCGAGACCAGGCTGGTGGCCGCGGGCGGTGAGGGCAGCCGCGCGTTGTGCGGCTTCGGCGCGGAGTTGCTTGGCAAGCGCGTTGCCGTCGATGAGTTGGGCGGTCATGGCTGGGCGGAGGAGGGAGGGCAAAGCGCGATTATAAATCGGCGCCTTCCCTTCAGCCGCCCGCTTGGTGTTTTGCGACGCGGTTTAGCTGTTGCGCGACAACGCCAGGCGCAGCAGGTCCGCCACCGTATTCACGTTGAGCTTTTCCATGATGTTGGCGCGGTGGGCCTCCACCGTTTTGATGGAAATGCCCAGGTCGTCGGCGATCTGCTTGTTCAGGCGGCCGGCGACGATGCGCTCGAGCACCTGCTGCTCGCGCGTGGTGAGACGGCCGAGCAGGTCCTGGGCGGCTTTCTGTTCGCGGGCGACCGAGTCTTCGCTGCGGGCCTTGCTGAGCATGCGCTCGACCAGCTCGCGCAGTTCGGACTCGTCGAACGGCTTTTCGATGAAGTCCACCGCGCCTTTCTTCATGGTCGACACGGCCATCGGCACATCACCGTGGCCGGTGACGAAGACGATCGGCATGCGGCTGTTTTCGGCCAGCAGGCGGTCTTGCAGCTCGGGGCCGCTCATGCCTTGCATGCGCACGTCGAGGATCAGGCAGCCGACGCCTTCACCTCGCTTGTCGTCAACCAGGAATTCTTCGGCGCTGCGATAGGTGCGCACGGTGTAGCCATTGCCTTCGAGCAGCCACGTCAACGAGTCACGCATGGCTTCGTCATCGTCGACGACGAACACGGTTTCGTTGCGCGGCGCAACTGCTGCGGGCGTTGTGCTCATGGAGGAGTCCTCGGTCTACGTTCTATGTTTTAAAAGCGACTTACTGCGGATGACAGCTGGCTACAGCGGATTCAGCGGAAGGATGATTTTAAACGTACAGCCGATGCCATCGGCGTTGTTTTCAACCCAGAGCCGGCCGAGGTGGGATTCTATGATGGAACGGCAGATATTCAGCCCCATCCCCATGCCGTCGGACTTGGTGCTGAAGAACGGCTCGAACAAGCGTTCCTTGGTGCTGTCGTCCACGCCGGGGCCTTGGTCGATCACCTCGATCAACACCGAATTTTCGGGGTCGTCGATCAGATTGGCGTGCAGGCGCAGGACGCTGGCGGCGCGCAGGCGCGGGTGGGCGGCCATGGCTTCGGCCGCGTTCTTGAGCAGGTTGACGAGCACCTGCTCGATCAGCACCGGGTCGACATACAGATGCGGCAGGTCAGGCGGCAGGCGCGTCAGGATCGTGATGCCGCGTCGAGTGGCCTCCAGCTCGGCCAGGCCGACCGCATCGGCGACGATGTCGCGCAGGTCGGATTCGCGCCGCTGCGGCTGGCTGCGTTTCACGAAGCCGCGGATGCGCTGGATGATGGTGCCGGCGCGCACAGCCTGGGCGGAGGTCTTTTCCAGCACGGGGATCAGTTCTTCCGGCGTGCTGCGTCCGCTCTTCAGGCGGCCGACCGCGCCCATGCAGTAGTTGTTAATGGCGGCCAGCGGCTGGTTCAGCTCGTGCGCCAGCGACGAGGCCATCTCCCCCATGGTCGTCAGGCGGCTGGTGAACTGCAGGCGCTCCTCGTGCTGGCGCGTCATTTCCTCAGCGGCTTTACGCACGGTGATGTCGGTGGCGATCTGCATCTGCGCGAGGTGCCCGTCGACCCACTGGATGTAGCGGCGGCGCACTTCAAACCATTTCTGCATCGACGGCACGTAGATTTCGCGGGCGTCTGCGGCATGCGGCGTCAGCTCCGAGGCGGGCAGGCCGGCGTAGGGGTCGATCAGGTCGAGCGCGTCGCTGGACACGTCTTCCGTATTGACGTCGTGGCCCGAGAGCTGCAGATGCCCGAACGCCTCCCAGCCGAAGAGCTGGCGGTAGTAGCGGTTGGCGAACAGCAGTTCGGCCTTGTCGGTGGACAGCACGGACACGGCGGCGTCCAGGCTCTCCAGCACCGTGGTGAAGCGGTCGTGCGCGGCGGCCAGGTCTTCACGCGCGCGCTTGGGCTCGGTGATGTCGGTGATCGAGCTCATCCAGCCCGTGTGCCGGCCGCGTGCGTCGATCAGCGGCGAGACGTACATCCGCGCATAGAAGCTCGTGCCGTCGCGGCGCATCATGCGCAGCTCCATGCCGTTGGCAGGCGCCTTGCCGCGCAAGGTCAGCTCGATGTGCTTTTGCATCTCGCCGATCTCGTTCGGCGGCCAGTACGGGAAGGGCGGCATGCGGCCGACCAGCTCGGCTTCGGTCCAGCCGATCATGCGGCAGAACGCCGGGTTCACGTAGGTGATGCGGCCGTTGAGGTCGAGCGAGCGCATGCCGATCACCATGGAGTTTTCCATGGCACGGCGGAACGAGGTTTCGGCCAGCAACGCGCGCTGTGCCTCGGAGCGCCGGCTGGTGTGGCGCCACACGCTCCACAGGCTCCAGATCACGAAGCACGACAGGCCGGCCACCAGCCACATCAGCATGTTGTTGGGCAAGTTGGACGGCGCCGGATAGGCCTCCGCCCGTAACGACAACGAGTGCCCCGGCGGATCCAGCAGCACCTCGTACGACGCGGCCGCCTTGGGCACCGGCCGCAGCGACGTGCTGGCGCGAATCACGTTGTTCTTGTCGACCAGCGAGAAGCGGTAGCGGTCGGTCAATTCGCCGGGCAGCAGTTGCGTGAGGATGCCGGTGACGGAGTACATGGCGCCCACGGTGCCCAGGAACTCGTTGTCGCGCACGATCGGCACTTCCATGAGCATGAAGCTCTCGCCGCGCTCGTTCTGGATGGGGCGCGAATAGACGGCGCGCTGCGTTTCGCGCGCGGCATCGTAGGCGGACTGGATTTCAGGCTCGAGGGGGTGGTCGCGCGTTTCGCGCACGCGGGCGACGAATTCGGAGTTGGCCGGGAATGCCCAGCGCGGGCGGCGCGTGGCGTCCAGCCAGTTGATGAAGACCAGTTCGGGGTTTTCTCGCAGGAGCTGGCGGGCGGCGTCGCGATAGGCGCTCGGGTCGAGCTGCGCGGCGCCAATGTCGCGTGCCAGCGCGGCCACCTGGTCCTGATTGCTCTGCAGGGACAGGCGCACCTTCTGCTCCGCCCAGGCAGCGTCGCGGTAGAGTGCATCACGCTGCTGCTGCACCTCGGTGGCGTGCAGCTGATACAGGATGAAGATCATTGCGCCGGCAAACAGGACGATCGCCACCAGCGGGATGAACATGAACCAGTTGGTCGTCCACAGCCGGCCAAGGCGCGTCAGCCACAGGCGGCGCGGCATGTTCGGGCGCGCACCTTCGTCGGGCGGCAACTCGGGCGCGGGCACCGGTACAGGAGCGGCGGATGCCGACGAGGCAGCCGGGTCCTGCGAAGCGTGGGAGGGGGCAAGCATGATGGGCGGACGAACGCCGGAATTCTGCGGAGGTATGGGAGTGGACATCTGTGCAACTGCGCAAAACTAAGTGTAACGGCAATTAACTTGCGGGTCGCTTGGGGAAACCGCTTGGTGATGCCTCTCGGGGCTTACCGAAATGCTGCGCTGCAATGTCACGAGTGCTTTGTTTTGCATCGCACTAATATTCCACATTATAAAAAACCATATCGCAATTTGAAAATTCCGCTTGTGCTGTGTTTGCGGGTGCCCATAGAATCAGCGCAAAAGTCGGGGTGGCCCCTTGCGTGCGTGCGACGCGCGCGCCGGCGGGATACCTCACAAGAGACGTACCCACCGTTACTGCTACCAAGGAGACCGCCATGTCGGCCGTACCAGAACAAGTCCTGGGCGCCACGAGCGCCAGCGACGTCGATCCCCAGGAAACCAAGGAATGGCTGGAGGCGCTGCAAGGCGTCATCGGCGCGGAAGGCCCGCAGCGCGCGGCGTTCCTCCTCGACAAGCAGATTGAGTACGCGCGCATCAATGGCGTGACCTCGCCGCTGCACGCAGAAACCCCCTACATCAACACGATTCCGGTTGAGAACCAGGACCGCATTCCGGGCAACCAGGAAATCGAGCACCGCATCCGTTCGTACACCCGCTGGAACGCCATGGCGATGGTGCTGCGCGCGAACAAGGACACCAACGTCGGTGGCCACATCTCGTCGTTCGCGTCCGCAGCCACGCTGTATGACGTCGGCTACAACCACTTCTGGCATGCCCCGTCGGACAAGCACGGTGGCGACATGGTCTTCGTGCAGGGCCACTCGGCGCCGGGCGTGTACTCGCGCGCTTTCCTGCTGGGCCGCCTGTCGGAAGAGCAGCTCGACAGCTTCCGTCAGGAAGTGGACGGCAAGGGCATCTCGTCGTATCCGCACCCGTGGCTGATGCCGGATTTCTGGCAGTTCCCGACCGTGTCGATGGGCCTGGGTCCGATCATGGCGATCTACCAGGCGCGCTTCACCAAGTACCTAGCCAGCCGCGGCCTGATCCAGAACTGGGAAAATCGCAAGGTCTGGGCCTTCCTGGGCGATGGCGAAACCGACGAACCGGAATCGCTGGGCGCGATCGGCATGGCCGGCCGTGAAAAGCTGGACAACCTCGTCTTCGTGATCAACTGCAACCTGCAGCGCCTGGACGGCCCGGTGCGCGGCAACGGCAAGATCATTCAAGAGCTGGAGAGCGAATTCCGCGGCGCCGGCTGGAACGTCATCAAGGTCATCTGGGGCAGCCGCTGGGATCAGCTCCTGGCCCGCGACACCAAGGGCCTGCTGATGAGCCGCATGATGGAATGCGTCGACGGCGAGTACCAGACCTTCAAGTCGAAGAGCGGCGCCTACGTGCGCGAGCACTTCTTCAACACGCCGGAACTCAAGGCCATGGTGGCTGACTGGTCCGACGACGACATCTGGGCGCTGAACCGCGGCGGCCATGATCCGCACAAGATCTACGCGGCATTCCAATCGGCGAGTAACCACAAGGGTCAGCCGACCGTCATCCTCGCCAAGACCATCAAGGGCTATGGCATGGGCGAAGCCGGTGAAGCGATGAACATCGCCCACCAGCAGAAGAAGATGCCGGTGGACGCCATCCGCAAGCTGCGCGATCGCTTCAATATTCCGGTGGCGGATGACCAGCTCGAGAAGGTTCCGTACGTCAAGTTCGAGGAAGGCTCGAAGGAACTGGAGTACATGCGCAAGGCGCGCATGGACCTGGGTGGCTACCTGCCGGCTCGTCGCCTGAAGGCGGACCCACTGCAGATTCCGGCGCTGTCGGCATTCGACGCGCTGCTCAAGGCCACCGGCGAAGGCCGCGAAGTGTCCACGACGATGGCCTTCGTCCGTATCCTGAACATCCTGCTCAAGGACAAGAACGTCGGCAAGCACGTCGTGCCCATCGTGCCGGATGAATCGCGCACGTTCGGTATGGAAGGTCTGTTCCGCCAGGTCGGTATCTGGAACCAGGAAGGCCAGAAGTACGTGCCGCAGGATCACGACCAGCTGATGTTCTACAAGGAATCGCAGACGGGTCAGGTGCTGCAAGAGGGCATCAACGAAGCCGGCGCCATGTGCGACTGGATCGCGGCCGCCACGTCGTATTCGACGCATGGCGTGGCGATGATCCCGTTCTACATCTACTACTCGATGTTCGGCATCCAGCGTATCGGCGACCTCTGCTGGGCCGCCGGCGACATGCGCTCGCGCGGCTTCCTGCTGGGCGGCACCGCTGGCCGCACCACGCTGAACGGCGAAGGCCTGCAGCACGAAGACGGCCACTCGCATGTGTACCACGCTGCCATCCCGAACTGCATCTCGTATGATCCGACGTTCCAGTACGAACTGGCCGTGGTGATGCAAGACGGCCTGCGCCGCATGTATGTCGAGCAGGAAGACGTCTACTACTACCTGACGGTGATGAACGAGAACTACGAGCACCCGGAAATGCCGGCGGGTGTCGAGGCCGACATCATCAAGGGGATGTACCAGTTCAAGAAGGGCGTCGAGAACAGCAACGCACCGCGCGTGCAGCTGCTGGGTTCGGGCACGATCTTCCGTGAGGTGATCGCTGCCGCCGAGCTGCTCAAGAAGGACTGGGGCGTGGAGTCGGACCTGTGGGGTTGCCCGAGCTTTACCGAACTGGCTCGCGAAGGCAACGCCGTTGCCCGCTGGAACCTGCTCAACCCGACCGAGCCGCAACGCGAATCGCATGTCGAGAAGCTGCTCAAGAACGCACGCGGCCCGGTCATCGCATCGACCGACTACGTCCGCACCTTCGCCGAGCAGATCCGCGCTTTCGTGCCGCGTCGCTACGTGGTGCTGGGCACCGACGGCTTCGGCCGCTCGGATACCCGCGAGAAGCTGCGCCACTTCTTCGAGGTGGATCGCTACTGGGTGACGGTTGCGTCGCTCAAGGCGCTCGCCGATGAAGGCGTGCTGCCGCGCGAAAAGGTGGCCGAGGCACTGAAGAAGTACAACCTCGATCCGAACAAGCCCAACCCGATGACCGTATAACGGAGCCGCCGGGCGCGTGGGTTGCGTCCCGGCCCGGGCACCGCTCTGACAGACTTTTCGCGTAGTGCATTTGCCTGCACGATGCGGTAGCCTGCGGAGCAGTTTGTGCCCGCCGCCGGACGCACTCGCCGCCAGACCCTCTGGAGACAGAAGAATGAGTCAAGTCGTAGAAATCAAGGTGCCGGACATCGGCGACTACAAAGACGTCCCGGTGATCGAAGTGCTGGTCAAGGCGGGCGATACCGTCAACGCCGAGGATTCGCTGGTTACGCTGGAATCGGACAAGGCGACCATGGACGTGCCGTCGCCCAAGAGCGGCGTCGTCAAGGAAGTGAAGATCAAGGTGGGCGACACGGTGTCGGAAGGCTCGCTGGTGCTGCTGCTCGAAGAGCAGGGCGCCGCGGCGGCTCCGGCTCCCGCGCCCCAGGCTGCCGCTCCGGCTCCGGCCGCTGCTGCGCCGGCCCCCGCACCTGCTGCGCAAGCGTCGGCCCCGGCGCCGGCTGCTGCGGGTGGCGGCACGGTCGAAGTGAGGGTCCCGGACATTGGCGACTACAAGGATGTGCCGGTCATCGAGATCAGCGTGAAGGTGGGCGACAAGGTGGAAGCCGAGCAGTCGCTGATCACGCTCGAATCGGACAAGGCCACGATGGATGTGCCGTCGCCGGCCGCCGGTGTCGTCAAGGAAATCCGCGTGAAGGTGGGCGATGCGGTGTCGGAAGGCACGCTGATCGTCGTGCTGGAAGGCGCTGGCGGTGCTGCCGCAGCACCGGCGCCTGCACAAGCTCCGGCGCCCGCACCGGCTGCCGCTGCACCCAGCCCGGCCCCTGCGGCTGCGCCCGCTGCTGCTCCGGCTGCAGCGCCTGCCACGTACACCGCCGACACCGTCGGTACGGTGGGCAAGGCTGCCCACGCCAGCCCGTCGGTGCGCAAGTACGCGCGTGACCTGGGCGTCGACGTCAACCTCGTTGGCGGCACGGGCCCGAAGAACCGCATCACGCAGGAAGACGTGCAGCGCTACGTCAAGGGCGTGATGACCGGTCAGGCTGCTGCTCCTGGCAAGGCCGCTGCAAGCGCGCCGGCTGGTGGCGGCGAACTGAACCTCCTGCCGTGGCCGAAGGTGGACTTCACCAAGTTCGGCCCGGTCGATCCGAAGCCGCTGTCGCGCATCAAGAAGATCTCTGGCGCAAACCTGCATCGCAACTGGGTCATGATCCCGCACGTCACCAACAACGACGAAGCGGATATCACCGATCTGGAAGCCTTCCGCGTGCAGATGAACAAGGAGCACGAAAAGGCCGGCGTGAAGTTCACGATGCTGGCGTTCGTGATCAAGGCGGTCGTCTCGGCGCTGAAGAAGTTCCCGACCTTCAACGCGAGCCTGGACGGCGATAACCTCGTCTTCAAGCAGTACTTCCACATCGGCTTTGCGGCCGATACGCCCAACGGGCTGGTGGTGCCGGTGATTCGCGATGCGGACAAGAAGAGCGTGGTGGATATCGCCCGTGAAATGACCGACCTGTCGAAGGCCGCGCGCGAAGGCAAGCTCAAGCCAGACCAGATGCAGGGCGGCTGCTTCTCGATCTCGTCGCTGGGCGGCATTGGTGGTACGAACTTCACGCCGATCATCAATGCGCCGGAAGTGGCGATCCTGGGTCTGTCGCGTGGCTATCAGAAGCCGGTGTGGGACGGCAAGCAGTTCGTGCCGCGCCTGACGCTGCCGCTGTCGCTGTCGTACGATCACCGCGTGATCGATGGCGCGGAAGCTGCACGCTTCAACGCGTATCTGGGCAGCCTGCTGGCGGACTTCCGCCGCGTCAGCCTGTAAGCCTGAGCGGGCACGGCACGCATCTGGCTTCTGGCCTGTGCGTGCCGGCCCACATGGGTTTGCAGCGGTCGGCGAATTTTTCGCGAGGACGACATGACGACGTGCGTGGTGGTCAAGAAAGACGGCGAAGTGGCGATTGCGGCTGATTCTCTGGTGACGTTTGGCGACACGCGCCTGGCGCGCGGCTACGAGCAGAACCAGAAGATCTTCCAAGTGGGCGATTCTCTGATCGCCCTGGCAGGTACGACGGCCCACTTTCCGGTCATGCGCAGCCTGCTGACGGGGTTGGCCGATGAGTGCCGCCTCGGCACGCGCGACGACGTCTTCCGGACCTTCCTCAAGGTGCACGAAAAGCTCAAGGACGAGTATTTCGTCAACACCAAGGAAGACGACGACGACCCCTACGAGTCGTCGCAGATCACCTGCCTGATCGCCAACGCAACCGGCATCTACGGCGTCTATTCGTACCGCGAGGTGTTTTCGTTCGACCGCTTCTGGGGCATCGGCTCGGGGCGCAATTTTGCGCTGGGGGCCATGTCGGCGGTGTTCGACATGCCCGGCAAGACGGCGGCGGATGTCGCCCAGGTGGGCGTGTCCGCAGGCGTGGAGTTCGACAAGAGTTCGGGCGGCCCGATCGAAGTGCACACGGTGCGTCTGCAGGATTGAAAGCGTCGGCGGCCAAGGCGAGTGCCTGCAGCCGACGACAAGAACAAGGAGTCAGGAATGAGCGTGGTGGAAATCAAGGTGCCGGATATCGGCGACTACAAGGACGTGGACGTCATTGAAGTGATGGTGAAGGCGGGCGATGCCGTTACCGTCGATCAGGCGCTGATCACGCTGGAAACCGACAAGGCCACCATGGATGTGCCGTCGGATGTGGCCGGCAAGATTGTCGAAGTCAAGATCAAGGTGGGCGACAAGGTCAGCCAAGGCACGGTGATCGCCACGGCGGAAGCCGGTGCCGCTGCCGCCCCGGCGCCCGCGCAAGCGCCGGCTCCTGCCGCAGCGCCTGCTGCCGCTCCGGCAGCCTCGGCAGCCTCGGCACCCGCACCGCAAGCGGCCAAGCACGCCGGCGCCGCTGACATCGAATGCGACATGCTCGTCCTCGGTTCCGGCCCGGGCGGTTACTCGGCTGCGTTCCGCAGCGCGGATCTCGGCATGAACACCGTGCTGGTCGAGCGTTTCTCCACGCTGGGCGGCGTCTGCCTGAACGTGGGTTGTATCCCGTCGAAGGCGCTGCTGCACACAGCCGCCGTGATGGAAGAAGTCAAGGCGATGGCCGCCCACGGCATCGTCTACAGCGAGCCGAAGGTTGATATCAACCAACTGCGCAAACACAAGGAATCCGTGATCGGCAAGCTGACCGGCGGCCTGGCCGGCATGGCCAAGGCACGCAAGGTGCAGGTTGTGCGCGGCGTCGGCACGTTCCTCGATCCGAACCACCTGGAAGTGCAGGTGACGGACGGCGCCGGCAAGGCTGTGACCGGCGAGAAGAAGGTCATCCGCTTCGCCAAGGCGATCATCGCTGCGGGCAGCGAGGCCGTGAAGCTGCCGTTCATTCCGGAAGATCCGCGCATCGTCGATTCGACCGGCGCCCTGGAGCTGCGCGAAGTGCCGGCCAAGATGCTGGTCATCGGCGGTGGCATCATCGGCCTGGAAATGGCGACCGTGTACAGCACGCTGGGCGCACGCATCGACGTGGTGGAAATGCTCGACGGCCTGATGCAGGGCGCCGACCGCGACCTCGTCAAGGTGTGGGACAAGATGAACAAGGGCCGCTTCGACAAGGTCATGCTCAAGACCAAGACCGTTGGTGTTGAGGCCAAGGCGGACGGTATCTACGTCAAGTTCGAAGGCGAAGCCGCACCGGCCGAGCCGCAGCGCTACGACATGGTGTTGGTGGCAGTGGGCCGTAGCCCGAACGGCAAGCGCATCGGCGCGGAAAAGGCCGGCGTGGCCGTGACGGACCGCGGCTTCATCGACGTGGACAAGCAGCAGCGCACCAACGTGCCGCACATCTACGCGATCGGCGACATCGTTGGTCAGCCGATGCTGGCGCACAAGGCGGTGCACGAAGGCCACGTGGCAGCCGAAGCGGCGCATGGCGAGAAGGCCTACTTCGATGCCAAGCAGATTCCGTCGGTGGCCTTTACCGATCCGGAAGTGGCTTGGGCCGGCCTGACCGAGGACCAGTGCAAAGCGCAGGGCATCAAGTACGGCAAGGGCGTGTTCCCGTGGGCCGCTTCGGGCCGCGCGATCGCCAACGGCCGCGACGAGGGCTTCACGAAGGTCATCTTCGACGAGGAAACGCATCGCATCATCGGTGGCGGCATTGTCGGTACGCATGCAGGCGACCTCATCAGCGAGATCTGCCTGGCCATCGAGATGGGCGCAGACGCCGTGGACATCGGCAAGACTATCCACCCGCACCCGACGCTGGGTGAGTCGGTGGGCATGGCGGCGGAAATCTACGAAGGCGTTTGCACGGACGTGCCGCCGGCTCGCAAGCGTTGATGTGCAATTAACTGCCAGGTTTTTTGGGACACCCCAAGACTTGGCTGACAAAAAGAGGGGCTGCTCGATATGGGCAGCCCCTCTTTTTTGCGTGTGATGTGATGACGGATCAATGGCGTGGTTCGGCGGGGCGTCGAGATCGGCGTAGCAGGCGTACCGCTGCGACCAGGCGCCGCCAGATCTGTTGGACCAGCCCGTGCCGGCGTGCGCGCCAAACGGCGATTCGCACCTGCAACGCTTGCCATGTCGGCGTAGCCCGCAAGGCAGCAACGACACGCCGTTTCCACGCCAGGAAGGCGGCTTCCCAGCGTGCATACCAAGCGATCGTGTGCAATTGCGGCCGGACGGCGCAGTAGATGCGCACGCCGAGCCCAGTGCTGGTGACTTTCGCGGCGATGAGGACCAGTGCGCCGGCGATGAAGTGGCCCCGCGCCAGCACATAGACCGCCGCGAGCTTGAACGGCAGTAGCGCCAGCATGGGCAGGACAAAGGCGCACAACGCCTCAACCGGTTCCAGCGTCGCCAGCCGCCGCTCGGCGGCTTGTACCCACGGATGCGCCGCCAAGCGGGCGGTCGCGCGCAGCATGACGTTCCAGATCCACTCTTCGAACAGCAAGATAAGCGCTGCAACGAAGATCAGACTGCGCTTGATCAGGGATTCGCGAGACATTGTGATGGGGTAAAGGCAGGGCGGGCGATGGCCCGCAATACAGAATGGAGCGCTGTTCGGGCACAAAAGTTCGCAATTTGGAGGCGCGAGCTGTTTCCCCTGCACACAAAAAACCCGGCCGAAGCCGGGTTAAAGGTACCCACTGATCACCACTGAGGACAGGTTTTTCGGCAGAGGTACCGAGGAGACAATCTGACGAACACGATGGGATGGACCAATGGGCTTGCGTTTCGGTTCCGCGCAAATGCGCGCAAACAGCGTGTTTGGACGATGGGCTCGATCGACCGCCAAAACAAAACGGGCCTCCCGAAGGAGGCCCGCTTGAGCGGCGGAAGCCAGCGACCGATTAGGCAGCGGTCGTCGTCTTCTTGCCCGTAGCAGCGCGCGCTTGAGCCGAAGCTTGAGCGGTTGCCTTGCTGGCGGCGTTGGCAGCAGCGTGGAAGTTGCTTTCGGCCAGTTCAACGGCTTGCTTGGTGGCCTTCTGCACCGAGTCATAGGCGTTGTTGGCAGCCGACAGGGCCGACTTCACCAGAGCAACAGCCGATTCCGAACCAGCCGGAGCGTTCTTCGACACGTTGTCGACCAGGGCTTGCAGCTTGCGGGTGTTTTCAGCGATTTGTGCTTCGGCAACCTTGCTGAATTCGCCTTGCGTGTCCGAAGCGATTTCATACAGGTGGCGGCTGTAAGCCAGAACCTTCTCGGCCAGCGGCTGCACGGCGGCGGTTTGCACCGACAGCAGTTCTTGTGCGTCCTTGGCGGTCAGGGCCTTCTTGGCGTGTTCGACGTTCTCAGCCAGGGTGGCCTTGACGACTTGCAGGTTCAGTTCGACCAGCTTTTCGACGCCTTCAAATGCCTTGTTGGTCAGGCCGAAGAACGTTTCCAGGTTGGCCTTGTGCGCCGCAGCGATCTGTTCCTGAGTCAGCATGTTGTCTCTCCAAATACAAAGGTGGGTCGGGGAATCAAAATCAAAAATTTAGATCGCCCAGATGTACAAAGCATGACGGTCTGCGTCGGGCCTTCCAGGCGACATCGCGATCGATAAGGGATGGTGCATCGCAACAATTCCATTGTTGTCGAGCACCAAACTGGTGTCAAGCTTTCTTTGTGCATCGCACAAAAATCAGAATTCGCTGATTATTCCTGCTCAGGAATTGCGCAACCAACCGTTTGGCGCAAATTTTTGTGGCAAGAAAATGCGCGTTCGCGGTGCACGTGAAGCGTGTCTGCCCACTTCCGCCGGCAATTCCGTCTCAAAAAACACACGGGTGCAGCGTAGGTTAGGATGCGCCCGGGTTCCATTTTTTGTTGCGTTGCGATCCTTCCTTCACATGCGGGCGTTTTATACCGACCATTTTGTCTTGCCGCTGCCACCGGGCCACCGGTTTCCGATGCGCAAATACAGCGACTTGCGCGCCCGGGTCGAGGCTGACGTACCGGGGCTGTCCTTTCATGAGGCCCCGCGCGCTGATGACGATGCGCTGCTGCTGGCGCATACCCCTCAGTACGTCCAGGCAGTGAATGCGGGTCAGCTCGACCCAGCTCGCCAGCGCGAAATCGGCTTTCCGTGGTCCCCCGAGATGGTGGAGCGCAGCCGTCGATCGGCCGGCGCCACGATGGCCGCGTGCGAAGCGGCACTCGACGATGGGATTGCAGTGAACCTCGCGGGCGGCACGCATCACGCGTATGCGGACAAGGGGGGCGGCTTCTGCGTATTTAACGATGCGGCGATCGCTTCACGCTGGATGCAGCGCCGGCCGGGCAGGGCGCCAGCCGATTTCCCGGTCGCGATCGTCGATCTGGATGTGCATCAGGGCAATGGCACTGCGTCGATCCTGCGCGACGATGCAACCGTGTTTACCGTGTCGTTGCACGGCGAGAAGAACTACCCGTTTCGCAAGGAGGCGTCGGATCTGGACGTCGGCCTGCACGACGGCTGCAGCGACGAGGACTATCTACAGGCGTTGACCGGCGCGCTCGATATCCTGGCCGGGCGCTTCCAGCCCCGCCTGATCATCTATCTGGCGGGCGCGGATCCGCACGAGGGCGACCGCCTGGGCCGGCTCAAGCTGACCATGCACGGTCTGGCACGGCGCGATCAGGAAGTCTTCGATTTTGCGTACCAGCGGCGGATTCCGGTTGCCGTTACCATGGCGGGCGGCTACGGCAACAATATCGACGATACCGTGGCCGTCCACGCGCAAACCATTGCGCTGGCTGCCCAGCATGCCCAGCGCTGGGCGGCACGCGACAAGGCTGCCGCATCGATCTCTCTTCCGCTTTCCGCATGACCCAAGCGTATTCCGTCGCGCCGGCCTCGTCGCGCGATTCCCTGTTCGTGGCCGCGATGCCGTGGCTCTTCGTGTTGATCTGGAGCACGGGCTTTATCGTGGCCAAGTACGGCATGCCGTACGCCGAGCCAATCACCTTCCTCTTCTTCCGCTTTGTTGGCGTGCTGATATGCCTGCTGCCGCTGGTGTGGCTGGCACGTGTGCCGTTGCCACGTCGGGCGGGCACGGAAGAGACCGACTGGCCGACCGTTGGCCACATCGCCGTGGCGGGTGTGCTGATGCAATGGGGCTATCTGGCGGGCGTCTGGGCGGCGGTCAAGCTCGGTATGCCGGCAGGGATGACTGCGCTGATCGTCGGCATGCAGCCGATTCTCACGGCGCTGTATGTGTCGATGCGCGGCGAGCGGGTGTCGGGCCGCCAATGGCTGGGCCTGCTGTGTGGCATCGCCGGCGTGGGTCTGGTCGTGGGTAACAAGCTGCATCTGGCGGGCGTGGGTGTAACGACGCTTGCGCTGTGCGTGGGCGCGCTGCTGTCGATCACGATCGGCACGCTATATCAGAAGCGCCATTGCCCGATGTTCGATCTGCGCATGGGGGCGTGCATCCAGTTCGGGGCATCGGCGTTGCTGTGCCTGCCGTTCATGTTCCTGTTTGAGACGCGCGAAGTGCACTGGACTTGGCAGATGATCGGCTCGCTGGTGTGGTCGGTGCTGGCGTTGTCGATCGGTGCGATCTCGCTTCTGTTCGTGCTGATCCGCAGGGGCGCGGCCACCAAGGTGACGTCGCTTCTGTATCTCACGCCGCCCACGACGGCCGTGATGGCCTGGGCGCTGTTCGGCGAGCGCTTTCCGCCATTGGCCGCATTGGGGATGGTGATTGCCGCCAGCGGTGTGGCGCTCGTCATCCGCAGGTGACCCAGCTCAGGCGGCTGGCGTATCCTCATCACTTTCCCTCGTCATCCGCTTGCCGCCCATGAGTACGCTCCGCCAGACGCGCGACGACTACCGCCACTTCCACACCATCACCACGCGCTGGATGGACAACGACGTCTACGGCCACGTCAACAACGTCGTCTACTACAGCTATTTCGATACCGTGGTGAACGCCTACCTGATCGGGCAGGGCGTGCTGAACCCGGAGCACAGCGACACCATCGGCCTCGTCATCGAGACGCAATGCAACTACTTCGCGCCGCTGTCGTTTCCTGATCCCGTGGTGGCGGGGCTGCGCGTTGCACGCCTGGGCAACACGAGCGTGCGCTACGAGGTGGGCCTGTTCCGGGGCGACGCGCAAGAGGCCGCCGCGCAAGGTCATTTCGTACATGTCTACGTCGATCGCGAAACGCGCCGGCCCGTGCCGCTGCCGGATGCCCTGCGTGCTGTGCTCGAGCCGCTTGCGGCCAACATCACCGCCTAGTCTTCCGCATTGCCATGAGCGACCGACGTCCCACCTCCGCTGAAGTTGAACTTGTCGATCGGGCCATCACTTCGCGGCGCTCCATTCGCGCATTTCTGCCGACGCCGGTGGCGCGCGAAGCTATCGAAGCGATCCTGGATGTGGCGCGCCGCGCGCCCTCCGGCAGCAACACGCAACCGTGGAAGGTCTATGTGCTGACGGGGGAGTCGAAGGCGCGCCTGTCGGAGTCGGTGCTGGCCGCGTACGATCATCCGGAAGTCGACTCGCTGCATCGCGAGGAATATCCGTACTACCCGCGCACGTGGGTCGACCCGTACCAAAGCCGTCGCCGCAAAGTCGGTTGGGATCTGTACAGCCTGCTCGGCATCGGCCGTGCCGACAAAGCGCGCATGCACGCACAGCACGCGCGCAACTTCCGCTTCTTCGATGCGCCGGTCGGCATCATCTTCACGATCGACCGTGTAATGGAGCAGGGCAGTTGGCTCGACTACGGCATGTTCCTTGAAGCCGTGATGGTGGGCGCCCGCGCACGGGGCATTGACACGTGCCCGCAAGCCGCCTTCACGCAGTTCCACCGGATCATCGGCGAGCACCTCGGGCTCTCTGCTGACGAGATGGTCGTGTGCGGCATGTCGATGGGATACGCGAATCCCGACGCGGTCGAGAACACGCTCATCACGGAGCGGGCGCCGGTCTCCGACTTCACTCGCTTCTTCGACTGACGTCGCTATCACGCGGCTGCCTGGACGCTACAGCGCACATCGTCGCGCAAAGCCGGAATTGGCGCTGAAAAGTCGTCGAATTATGTCAACAGAACCGGCCGGTCTGTCGTTAGACTTCCATCATGCGGTCCCGTGTACGACGCGAGCGTGTTGTGAGGAAATGTTGGGCCTGGTTGTAAACCGTGACTGTCGCCATGCGCGACGGAATCTGGGAACAATTTCCGACTCCGTTCTGATTCCACATCCAACGTCATGTGCGGCTTGCGCAACTTTTCTCGCAATCCCGATCCTGCCGAAGCAGGAAATTGCGTCGAAATGATGACCGAATGATAAGGCTCCAGAGGTCAAGCTTTAAGGCTGTGAGCTAAGTCCTTCATCTTGCTAAGAATTTTGTTTTTGCCTACACTTGCGCCATCTCACGCGCGGGTGATCGAATCATGTCACGGTCTGTTTCCTCAATTTTTCGACGTCTCGGCCTCGTTTCGCTGATGACCGTCGCGCTCGCCGCTGTTTCCGTCGCCACGGTGGCCAACGCTGCCACCGCCGACAAAAAGCCCGCCGCCAGCAAGAAAGCCAAATCCAAAGGCAAAACCGTCGCCAATCGCCAAGCCAGCGCCAAAGTCGCGGCTGCGAGCAGTGACGAAGTCGCTACCAGCAAAGTCCGCAAGGTTGTCACCGTCAAAGGCAAGCGCCGCGTGATCGTGGTCGAGCGCGGTGCGCGTCCGGTGCGTGCCGCCTTTGTGCCGGCCGCTCCCACGCTTGGCGAAGCAATGGGCCTGCGGTCGACGCCCGATGCACTGGCACTGCGTTCCTCCGTTGCCTTCGTGATGGACCAGAACACGGGTGAAGTCCTGTTCCAGAAGAATTCGTCGGCCGTGCTGCCGATCGCCTCGATCACCAAGCTGATGACGGCGCTGGTCGTGACCGACGCGCATCAGCCGATGGACGAGCTGCTCGAGATTACCGATGACGATCGCGACTACGAGCGCAACACCGGCTCGCGCCTGCGCTTCGGCACGATGCTCACGCGCGAAGACCTGCTGCTGCTGGCGCTGATGTCGTCGGAGAACCGCGCGGCCTCGGCCCTGGGCCGCAACTATCCGGGCGGCCGTCCGGCATTCGTCGCAGCCATGAACCGCAAGGCGCGCGAGCTGGGCATGAACGACACGCACTATGTCGATTCGAATGGCCTGTCGAGCAGCAATGTGTCGAGCGCGCAGGATCTGGCCAAGATCGTGATGGCCGCCTACAAGGTGCCGCTGATCCGTCAGTTCACGACCACCACCGAGCACACTGTTAACGCCAACGGCCGCTCGCTGCACTACGTCAACACCAACCGTCTGGTGCGCGGCGGTGACTGGGATATCGGCCTGCAGAAGACCGGCTTCATCAACGAAGCGGGCCGCTGCCTGGTGATGCAAGCCAACGTGCATGGCCGCAATGTGGTGATGGTGTTCCTGGATTCCGCCGGCAACCTCACGCGCTTTGCCGATGCCACGCGCGTGCGCAATTGGCTGGAGCGCAATCCGCATGTCGAGCAGGCCACACAAGCTGCCGCGCCGCTGCGGAATGTGCCAATGACGGTGCCGGTGTCGACGCAGCCGTCGACGGTACTGGCTTCGGAGCAGCACGGCGCCTGAGCCAACGTACCGCAACAAAAAAGCGCGTCATCGAACGCGCTTTTTTGTTGGCCAAAGCCGGCGGCTTATTCCGTGCGCGCGGCTTCCGCTTCATACGTATAGCCCATGCCCTTGGAGATCTGCAGGGCGGTGTCCTTGAGGTTGTCGAGCCAGCTGTCCTGCAAGCGGTCCGCCGGTGCCGACAGCGACAGCCCCGCCACCAATCGGCGCGAATCATCGTAGATGCCGGCGGCGATGCAGCGCACGCCTAGCTCCAGTTCTTCGTTGTCGCGCGCGTAGCCGTTGGTGCGCACCCAGTTGAGTTCGCGTTCGAGCTTGGGCAGGTCGGTGATCGACGTGCGGGTGTGGCCCGACAGGCCAGTGCGCGTTGCATAGGCGCGCACGCGGCCGATCTCGTCGGCGGCGAGGAACAGCTTGCCGACCGAGGTCAGGTGCAGCGGTGCGCGGCCACCAATGGCGCGGACCACCTGCATGCCCGAGCGCTCGGAATACGCACGCTCGATGTAGACGATCTCATCGCCCTGGCGCACCGAGAGGTTGACGGTCTGGCCGGTCAGGCGGTGCAGCGAGCGCATCGGCGCCAGCGCGGCTTCACGTACAGAGAGGCGCGCCTTGACCAAGTTGCCGAGTTCCAGCAAGCGCATGCCGAGGCGGTAGCTGCCCGGGTCGGAGCGATCGACGAAGCGGCACGCCACCATGTCGTTCAGGATGCGGTGAGCGGTGGAGGGGTGCAGGCCGGTGCTGGCGGACAGCGCTTTCAGGCTGACCGGATCGGCATGATCGGCGAGCGCGTCGAGCAGCATCATCATGCGTTCGATGACCTGGATGGACGTCTTGCCGGGGTCCTTGTCTGCTTCTGCCATGGGTGCAGTGGGTTGCGGATTTGATGCGAAATTTTATCCCACGATGTGAAAATGCGCACCCTCCTGACGCATGATCCCCGGTATTTTTGAGGGCATTCTCAATTGAGTCGCCGCTTGTGCTCGCGGCGGTCTCGTGAAGCGCACTCACCGGTGGCATGAAGAAGTTCTGTGCCGACAAAGCCGCGCCGGGCGGTGAGGTTAGCAACCTTGGGCGCATAATGGCGGCTTCCTGAAGCACACACGAGAGTCCCCATGCGCGTAGGTTTGTTCGTCACTTGCCTCGTTGATCTGATGCGGCCTGACATCGGGTTTTCGGTGCTCAAGCTGCTGGAAAAGGCCGGTTACGATGTTGTGGTGCCCCCTGCACAGACGTGCTGCGGGCAGCCTGCCTATAACTCTGGCGATCGCCCGTTGGCGCGGGATCTGGCCGAGAAAACGCTCAAGGAATTCGAGCAATTCGACTATGTCGTCATCCCGTCCGGCTCGTGCGGCGGCATGATCCGCAAGGGCTATGCCGATCTCTTCCGCGATGATCCTGAACTCGCCGGCCGCTATGAACGCCTCGCGCCGCGCGTGTACGAACTGACGGATTTTCTCGTCAACGTAGCGCGCATCGAATCGCTGGATTCCCAATTCAATGGCCATGTCACGTACCACGATTCGTGCTCCGGCCTGCGCGAACTGGGTGTGAAGACGCAACCGCGTGAGTTGCTCGGAAAATTACCCGGCGTGCAGTTGACCGAGATGCCCGCGTGCGAAGCGTGTTGCGGTTTCGGTGGCACGTTCTCGATCAAATACGGCGATATTTCTACCGCCATCGCTGATGAGAAGTGCGCCAACATCAAAGTCAGCGGCGCCGATGCGGTGGTGCTAGGCGACGTGGGCTGCATGCTCAACATCGAAGGGCGCCTGCGCCGCACGGGCGATACGCGGACGCGCGTGCTGCATATCGCGCAGGTGCTGGCCGGCGACGCCTGAACGGCACCTGCCAAAGAACACGACGGAGACGCAATCGCATGCAAGTCCGCAGCATGGAATTCAAGGCGCGCGCCGGGCAGAAGCTCGCCGACAAGCGCCTGCAGCAGAATCTCACCAAGCTCTCGACCAAGTTCGTCACCGCGCGCGCGGCGGCCATCCAGGAAATTGATTTTCCGGCCACGCGTGAAGCGCTGAAGGAGCGCCGCAACCGCGCGCTCGAGAATCTCGACGTCTGGCTCGCCACATTCGAGGCGGAGGCTACGCGCCGCGGTGCCAAGGTGCTGTTTGCCGAGACGACGGCCGATGCCGCGCGCTTGGTCGCCGAGATCGCCCGCAAGCACGACGTGAAAAAGGTCATCAAGAGCAAGTCGATGGTGACCGAAGAGATGCGCCTGAACCAGGTGCTCGGTGAGATGGGCGTGCAGAGCATCGAGACCGATCTGGGCGAATACATCCTGCAGATCAACGACAGCGAGCCGCCGTCGCACATCATCGCGCCGGTGGTGCACAAGGATAAGGAAGAGATTGCCGATCTCTTCGCCAAGACACACAACAAGCCGCGCCTGAGCGACATTCCCGAGATGACGCGCGAGGCGCGTGAGGTGCTGCGGCCTGAGTTCCTGTCGGCCGATATGGGCGTGACGGGCGGCAACTTCATCATTGCCGAGACGGGCTCCGTGGCCATCGTCACGAATGAGGGCAACGAAGGCATGTGCACGATCATGCCGCGCGTGCACGTTGCGGTGACGGGCATCGAGAAGGTGCTGCCGACGCTCGAAGATCTGGCGACCGTGATGCGCCTGCTGCCGCGCTCTGCCACGGGGCAGGCGATCTCGAACTACTTCTCGCTGCTGACAGGCCCGCGCGCCCCCGGCGAGAAGGACGGCCCCGAGCACATGTACTTCGTCATCGTCGATGGTGGCCGCAGCGGGCTGATCGGCGGCGAGTTCCAAGAGATGCTGCGCTGTATCCGTTGCGGCGCGTGCATGAACCATTGCCCGGTCTATCAAAAGATTGGTGGACACGCCTACGGCTGGGTGTATCCGGGCCCGATGGGCAGCGTGCTGACGCCGAGCTATGTCGGGCTGTCGAACGCGCTCGATCTGCCGCAGGCGGCCACGTTGTGCGGCGAGTGCAATCGCGTGTGCCCGGCGTCGATCCCGCTGTCGGACCTGCTGCGTACGCTGCGCGAGAAACAGATGGAGCGCGAACTGCGTCCGCAATCGGAGCGCCTCGGCCTGCGTGTCTGGGGCTTCATGGCGCGGCGTCCCGCGCTGTATTCAGCCGGTACGTGGGTGGCAGCGCGCGTGCTGCGCTGGATGGGTGGCGACAAGAAGCTCATCCACTCGCTGCCAGTCGGCAAAGGCTGGACGGATACGCGTGACATGCCGGCCCCGGCCGGCAAGACGTTCCGCGAGCTGTATCGTGAAAAGAAGGCGCGAGCATGACCGCTACTGAATCCCTGCACACCCTGCGCGAGGCGCTTGAGCGCCATGCGCAATCGCCCGACCTGCCGCGCCTGCTCAAGCAGTGGCGCGATGATGTCGTGCTCGCACCGTTAGCGGTTCTGCCGCCGGCCTACGACCAGGTGCGGCGCTCGCTGCTGCAACGGCTGGATATGGCGGTATCGTTCGGCGAGGAGAGCTGCTCGTTCTCGCCATCGTCGCTGCTGGCCGAAATGCGTTTGTGGACCGACAAGGCCGAGGCCAAGCTCGCCAGCATGTAATCGAGGGGCGACATGGAACGCACGACGCGTGCTAGTGTCTGACACGTTATTCCCGTGCCAGACCATGCCATGAACCAGACCGCCCGCGAAATCATGCTGTACGACGCCCAGAAGAAGAGTTCGGGCGTTGCTTATCTCTGGTGGTTCCTGCTGGGTTTTCTGGGTGCGCACCGCTTCTATCTGAAGCGACCGGGTAGCGGCATCGCGCAAGCGATCGCCAATATCGGCGGCACATGGCTGGCATTTCGCGACATGGGAAATACCGCAGGCTGGGTGCTGGCCGTGATCGGCGGGCTGTGGGTGCTGGTGGACGTGTTCCTGATCCCGGGCATGACCCGCGCTTACAACACGGTGTTGGCCGAGCGGCTTTCGGCTGCGCCCTGAAAGGAACGTACTTCATGAATACGATGAACCGGTGGAAGCGTGCCGCGCTGTGGATCGCAGGCCTGGTTTGCCTGGGGGGCACGTTGGCGGGCTGTACGACCTCGCGCGAGCAGTACAGCCAAAGTTCGAGTATCAGCACATACGGCGTGGTCGATGTGGGGATCGAACGCACGTCGCGCTGACCGTCATTCCGTGGCGGGCGCCACGTCTTCGAATCGACGCCATTCTCCGTTGACCAGCAGCTCCAGCGGCTGAAACAGCGCCTTGTATGCCATCTTGCGGCTCTGCTCGATCCAGTAGCCGAGGTAGACATAGGGCAGGTCCAGCGCCTGCGCCTGGGCGATCTGCCACAGCACGTTGTACGTGCCGTAGCTTGCCTTGTGCTCCATCGGATCGTAGAACGTGTAGACGGACGACAGGCCGTCTTCCAGCACGTCGATCATGCTGACCATGCGCAGCTTGCCCGCCGATGGCGATTCGGGCGGCTCGCGAAACTCCACCAGGCGTGAATTCACGCGGCTTTGTAGCAGGAACTGCTCATACTGGTCGCGGCTGTCGTGATCCATGCCACCGCCGGCATGACGGACCGATTGGTACAGCAGATACAGCTGGTAGTGCTCTTCAACATAGGTGAGCGGTGCAACCAGCGCTTCGAGCGATTGGTGCCGTTCGGCCGCGCGGCGTTGTGCGCGCGTCGGGGAATATCGATCGACGACGACGCGGCACGGCGTACACGCATGGCAATCGTCGCAATGGGGGCGATACGTGAAAATGCCGCTGCGCCGGAAACCGGCCCGCACAAGCTTGGAATAGACGTCCGCGTTGATCAGGTGCGCCGGCGTTGCGACCTGCGAGCGCGCTAGGCGGCCATCGAGATAGCTGCATGCATACGGCGCGGTGGCATAGAACTGCAATGCCGAGAGTGGGAGTTCCTTAAGCTTGCTCATTGCGCACGGTCCAACGACGGAGCGCCGACTTGTCGAAGTGCCATGGCACGATGGCCGGCGCACTGGCCGCTTCGCGCACATGTGCGAGAAACGCCGCGCGCGGCACCGGGGCTCCGCCCAGCGACGCCAGATGCTCGGTTTCCTGCTGGCAGTCTATCATCGCGACGCCCTGGCCGCCGAGGAAGGCGCAGAGCGCGGCCAGCGCGATTTTCGAGGCATCGGTGCGATGCGCGAACATCGATTCGCCGTAGAACATGCGGCCCAGCGACACACCATACAGGCCGCCCACGCGCTGGCCGGCGTACCACGCCTCCACGCTGTGCGCGTAGCCGCGGCGGTGCAGGGCGGTGTAGGCCTGGATCACGTCTTCGGTGATCCACGTGCCGTGCTGGCCCGGGCGTGCGGTGGTAGCGCACGCGATCATCGTCTCGCGAAAGCCGTGGTCGATGCGGATTTCCCATGCCGGGTCGTCGAGCACGCGGCGCAGCGTCTTGCGGAATGTGGTTGATACGCGAAAATCTTCCGGGCGCAGCACCATGCGCGGATCGGTGCTCCACCACAGTACCGGCTGGCCCTGCGCGTACCACGGAAAGATGCCTTGCCGATACGCAATCAGTAGCCGCTGCGGTGAGAGATCGGAGCTGGCGGCGAGCAACCCCGGCGCCTCTGAGTCCGGCCCGAGTGCGCGATCGACCGGCGGGAAGGGATCGTGTGGATCCAGCCAGGCGATCATGATCCGGACAACGTTGGTTTGGCGTTACGACGTCGTGGCCGGCGTGTCGATGACGGCCGAGCGCATCGGCTTGTAGATGTCGAGCGTGTGCAGGCGGAAGCTGCCATCGGTCAGCTTGCCGGCGGCACGATCTGCGAAGAAGCAGCGCAGCGTGTGGATCACGGTCGGGAAGGCGAGGTCGTCCCAGGGGATGTCGGCCTCATTGAAGAGCGCGACTTCCAGGCTTTCCTCGCCGGGCGCGAAATCGAGGTCGTGCAACTTGGCCAGGTAGAACAGATGCACCTGGTGCACGTGCGGCACGTTGAGTACCGAGTACAGCTCCCCGATTTCGACGTTGGCGCCGGCTTCTTCTTGCGTTTCGCGCGAAGCGGCCTGTGCCGTGGTTTCGCCGATCTCCATGAAGCCTGCGGGTAGGGTCCAGAAGCCGTAGCGCGGTTCGATGGCGCGCTTGCACAGCAAGATCTGATCGTTCCAAACGGGCACGGTGCCGACCACGTTGCGCGGATTCACGTAGTGAATCGTATTGCAGTGGTCGCAAACGTCGCGCAGTCGGTTGTCGCCGGCAGGAATGCGCGAGACGACTGGCTGGCCGCAGTTGGAACAGAATTTCATGGGGAATCGTCGCGGGTGGAATGTCTCAGTGTATCACCGAGGTGGCCTGGCTCCGTGTGGGCCGGGGTATCGACTGAGTTGCAGGCCGAACGGTGCGCAGAAAAGCAAAAAGCCCGCTGTGTGCGGGCTTGATGTTCGGCTCAGGTCTTGGAGCGAGCCGTTCTACTTAGCTGGTTGCGGGGGCAGGATTTGAACCTGCGACCTTCGGGTTATGAGCCCGACGAGCTGCCAGACTGCTCCACCCCGCGTCCGTAGAAACGCATTCGACTTCTGGCTGGTTGCGGGGGCAGGATTTGAACCTGCGACCTTCGGGTTATGAGCCCGACGAGCTGCCAGACTGCTCCACCCCGCGTCCGTCGAATAAAAGAGTATAGCGAAGTTGCTGCGGCGTTGCAACATTCTTTTCGTTCACGCGCACTGTGAGGATGTATGGTGTGTCGTGCGCCAGTTACTTAGACACGCAGTGCACCTCAATGTTCGAAAGCGGCGCGCACGATGCATGGCAGTGCGCGGGCCGTTTACAATGCCGCCTTTCGCGTTCTTCTCTTGATCCCGATCGTGCTCAACGCCCTGTATCCGCTTGCCCGCCCGCTGCTGTTTTCGATGGACCCCGAAGACGCGCATCACTTCACGCTGAACCAGCTCAAGCGGGCGCATGCGATGGGGCTCTCGGGCTGCATCGGCGGCCGTGTGGCACCGCAGCCGCGCACGGTGATGGGTGTGAAATTTCCGAACCCGGTAGGCTTGGCTGCTGGCCTGGACAAGGACGGCGCGTATATCGATGCGCTCGGCGCGCTCGGTTTCGGCTTCATTGAGGTGGGCACGGTCACGCCGCGCGCACAGCCGGGCAACCCGCGTCCGCGCATGTTCCGGCTGCCGGCCGCCAACGCGCTCATCAACCGCATGGGCTTCAACAACGGCGGTGTCGATGCATTCATCCGCAACGTGAAGGCATCGAAGTGGCGCGAGGCGGGCGGCGTGCTGGGCCTGAACATCGGCAAGAACGCCGACACGCCGATCGAGCGCGCCGTCGACGATTACCTGTATTGCCTGGAGCGCGTGTATCCACACGCCAGCTACGTGACGGTGAACATCTCGTCGCCGAACACGAAGAACCTGCGCCAGCTCCAGGGCGCCAGCGAGATCGACAGCCTGCTCGGCACACTGCGCGACGCGCAGCAACGCTTGGCAGACCAGTACAAGCGTTACGTGCCGGTGGCGCTGAAGATTGCCCCGGACCTGGATGACGACCAGATCGCCAACATTGCCGATGCGTTGTTGCGTCACAAGATGGACGGCGTGATCGCTACCAATACGACGATCAGCCGCGAAGCCGTGGCTGGTCTGGCGCATGCCGAAGAGGCTGGTGGCTTGTCGGGCCAGCCGGTGCGTGAGGGGTCGACCCGCGTGATTCGTGCCCTGCGCGGATTGCTGGGTGACGCGGTGCCGATCATCGGCGTGGGCGGCATTCTGGCCGGCGAGCACGCGCGCGAGAAGATCGACGCCGGTGCGCAGCTGGTGCAGCTCTATACGGGATTGATCTATCGCGGTCCGGCGCTGGTGGCGGAGTGCGCCCGTGCGCTGGCGCGGTGAAGCTGGCTAGCGGCGGAACAGGAAGATGATGACCGCGCTGGCCGCCACTACGGCGGCAGCCACGTCGTACGGGCCGGCGTAGTCCGCCCACACCGCCGGGTCCAGGCGCTGCGCGAACGCAGACTGCGCCCACGGCAGGATCACGCGCGGAATGGCATAGAGCAGCGCGGCCACAACCAGCAGCACGATCAGTGCGGTCAGCGAGGACTGGGAGCGCCCCCAGAGGCGGATCGAAGAGTGGGGCAAGGCCGTCCCCGTTTCGGAAAGCGTCGGGCGACCCATAGGCAGTCGCTCAACAAAAATTTGCAATAAAGGTTTGTCAGCGATTTTCCTACAAAGTTCTGTCGGGTGCTGTCCTACGTTTGGCTATGTGCAGCACAGCATGCACCGGGTGTTGCCAACAGGCGATGCGGGCGGGTCGGCCTGAAGTCATGTGATCTACACGCCGGTTCTCGCGTTGGAGGAGCTCGTTTCTATGCGCCCATACGCGGCTGTGTTGTGTGATGCACTGCAGCAACGAATGCCCGCTTAAGGGGTTGGCGTGAAAGAGCCGGGGAGTACAATCCGCCCTCATTGTGCATTGCACGATTTTTCTGAGCGGCCGGCGGTTCGGCCGATTTCCAAGTTCATGAGTCAAGCTCTCACAGCAACCGGGTCCCCCCAGACCAACGTGAACCTGCGCGCCATGGTGATCGGCGCTGTCGGTGTGGTGTTCGGAGACATCGGCACCAGCCCGCTGTATTCGCTCAAGGAATGCTTCAGCCCCGAACACGGCATACCGTTCTCCAACGCCGCCGTGCTCGGCATCATTTCGATGCTGTTCTGGGCGATGGTGATCGTGGTGTCGCTCAAGTACGTGCTGTTCGTCATGCGCGCCGACAACAACGGCGAAGGCGGCATCCTCGCGCTGATGGCGCTGTCGCTGCGCACAGCCGACACGAATTCCAAGCGTATGTCGCTCTTGATGATGCTGGGCGTGTTCGGGGCCTGCATGTTCTACGGCGATGCGGTGATCACGCCCGCCATTTCCGTGCTTTCCGCCATGGAAGGCTTGGAGATCGCGGCGCCGGCGCTGACGCCGTTCGTGCTGCCCATCACGATCGTGATCCTGGCCGTGCTGTTCCTGATCCAGCGCAGCGGCACGTCCGTGGTCGGCAAGCTGTTCGGGCCTGTCATGCTGCTGTGGTTTGCCGCGCTGGCTGCGCTGGGCCTGATGAACCTGATGAAGGCGCCGCAGATCCTGGTGGCCGTCAATCCGGTGTATGCGATTTCGTTTCTGCACGATCACGCGTTGCAGGCGTTCATCGTGCTGGGCTCCGTGTTCCTGGTGCTGACCGGCGCTGAGGCGCTGTACGCTGATATGGGCCACTTCGGCGCGCGTCCGATCCGTTGGGCATGGTTCTTCATCGTGGCGCCGAGCCTACTGCTGAACTATTTCGGCCAGGGAGCGATGCTGCTGACCGACCCGAGCACCATCGAGAACCCGTTCTATCGTTCTGTGCCTGAAGCGTTGCAACTGCCGATGGTGGTGCTGGCGGCGGCGGCCACTGTCATCGCCTCGCAGGCGGTGATCTCGGGCGCGTTTTCGCTGACGAGCCAGGCCATTCAGCTGGGCTTTGTGCCGCGCATGCGAATCCGCTACACATCCGAAGCCGAAATCGGCCAGATCTACGTGCCGATGGTCAATTGGATGCTGCTGATCCTGGTGATCGGCGTGGTGCTGGCGTTCAAGAAGTCGGACAACCTGGCCGCGGCCTACGGTATTGCCGTGACGACCACGATGGTCATCACCACGGTGCTGGCGGCGGTGGTGATGCGCTCCGTCTGGCGCTGGAATCCGGTGCTGGTGACGCTGGTGAGCCTGTGCTTCCTGGTGGTCGACATGGCGTTCTTCTCGGCCAACCTGCTGAAGATTCGCGACGGCGGCTGGTTCCCGCTGACGCTGGGTGCCGGCGTGTTCTTCCTGCTGATGACCTGGTACAAGGGCAAGAAGCTGGTGCGTGCTCGCAGCCTGGAAGACGGCATCCCGCTCGAGCCGTTCCTTGCCGGGCTTCTGGCGCATCCGCCGCATCGCGTGGAAGGTACGGCCGTGTTCCTGACCGGCAATACGGAATACGTGCCGGTGTCGCTGCTGCACAACCTGAAGCACAACCGCGTGTTGCACGAGCGCGTGATCTTCATCAGCTTCGTCACGCGCGACATTCCATACGTGGACGACAAGCGCCGCGTGGCCGTGCGTGACCTGGGCAGTGGTATTTACATCGTCACGGCGGAATACGGCTTCAAGGAAACGCCAGATGTGTACCGTGTGCTCGAACTCGGTCAGCCGCAGATCGGCTCGCGTTGTGAGCTCATGGATACGTCGTTCTTCATCGCGCGCGAGTCGGTCGTGCCGTCCAAGCTGCCGGGCATGTCGATGTGGCGCGAGCGCCTGTTCGCGTGGATGCATCAGAACGGCGCCAAACCGTCGGACTTCTTCCACATCCCCGCCAACCGCGTGGTGGAGTTGGGGACGAAGGTCGAGATCTGACCGACCTCCATCGCTGAATACCAAAACGGCCCGTGCGAGAGAGACGCACGGGCCGTTTTGCTTATGGGGGGGCAGGGCCGTAATTACATCTTCGCAGCGGCGTGATTGCGCTCGCGGACTTCGTCGTTGCGGGCGTGTACGTCGTTGTTGCGGTCCTTCACGTCATGGCGCAGGTCTTTTCGATCGTGGTGCAGGTCGCGGCGCTCGGCGTTGATCTGGTGCTGGTCTTGCGCGCGCTGCTTGCTCCAGTATTCGGCACCCTTGACGTTGCCGTTGGCCAGATCGCGGTCTTCGCGGCGTTGGGCGGTATTGCGCTCGGCGCGTTCGTCAGCCAGGGCCGCCTTGTCCTTGGCGATGTCGGCGCGGTCATGGCGGATATCGCGGTTGTCGTGACGAATGTCGCGGTTGTCCTGGTGAATCTGCCGGTTGTCTTGCTGGACTTGCGTGACAGGCGACACAGGGGCGGCCGGCATGGTTTGCGCGAAAGCGGCGGTACCAGCAACAGCAAGCAGGGCAGCAATCAGGGTGTGGCTCGTCTTCATGGAGTTTCTCCTCGTGGGTGCCAGGCGGCGTGTGCCTGTGTCTGCTTAACGAGCCCCAAAGGGGCGCCGACGACGCCCGAGTGTTAGCGAAGTTCCACGCGCGTAAGGACTTGTAACGTCGCGTCGGGGTATGAAAAAAGCCCGCCGGGTCCGAAGACTGGGCGGGCTTTCGCCAGCGGAATGCGTATCAGCGCTTGAGCTTGGCGAAGGCGGCTGCCATCGCGCCGCCAGCCGGTGCTGCCTCACGGCGCTGCTGGCCGCCACGGTTGCCAGCGCCGTTCGGACGATCGCCGCTGCCGGTGCGCGCAGGCGTCTGGCCCGGCTCGTCCGACAGGCGCATCGTCAGGCCGATGCGGTTGCGCTTCACATCCACCTCCATCACCTTGACCTTGACGATCTGGCCGGGCTTGACCACCTCGTGCGGATCGCGCACGAACTTGGTGGAGAGCGCCGACACGTGCACCAGGCCATCCTGATGCACGCCGATGTCGATAAACGCGCCAAACGCCGCTACGTTGGTCACCACGCCTTCAAGCACCATGCCGGGCTGTAGGTCCTTGATGTCTTCCACGCCGTCCTGGAAGGTGGCCGTCTTGAACTCGGGGCGCGGGTCGCGGCCAGGTTTTTCGAGCTCCGACAGGATGTCGACCACGGTCGGCAGGCCGAATTTCTCGTCGGTGAATTCGCGGGCGGTCAGGCCGCGCAGTGCCTCGCGGTTGCCGAGCACGTCGCCGATGCCCTTCTTGATGCTGTCCAGGATGCGCTTGACCACCGGATACGCTTCCGGGTGGACGGAGGAGCGGTCGAGCGGGTTGTCGCCGTCATTGATGCGCAGGAAGCCGGCGGCCTGCTCGAACGTCTTGTCACCGAGGCGCGGCACCTTCTTGAGCGCATCGCGGTTGGCGAAGGCGCCGTTGGCATCGCGGTATTCGACGATGTTCTTGGCCAGGATCGAGTTCAGGCCCGACACACGCGCCAGCAGTGGGGCAGATGCCGTGTTCACATCCACGCCGACCGCGTTCACGCAATCCTCGACGATGGCGTCCAGCGCACGGGCCAGCTCGCGCTGGTTCACGTCGTGCTGGTACTGGCCGACACCGATCGACTTCGGATCGATCTTCACGAGTTCGGCCAGCGGATCTTGCAGACGGCGCGCGATCGACACCGCGCCGCGCAGCGACACGTCGAGCTCCGGGAATTCCTTGGCCGCCAGCTCCGACGCTGAGTACACCGACGCGCCAGCCTCGCTCACCACAATCTTGGTCAGCTTCAGCTCGGGCATGTTGCGCATCAGGTCTTGCACGAGCTTGTCGGTCTCGCGGCTGGCGGTGCCGTTGCCGATGGAGACCAGCGCCACGCCATGCTGCTTGGCCAGGCGCGCCATCGTGGCGAGCGAACCGTTCCAGTCGCGGCGCGGCTCGTGCGGGTAGATCGTGGCGGTTTCCAGCAGCTTGCCGGTGTGGTCGACCACGGCGATTTTGCAGCCCGTGCGGATGCCCGGGTCGACGCCCATCACGGCCTTCGGGCCGGCCGGCGCGGCCAGCAGCAGGTCGTGCAGGTTGCGGCCGAAGATCTTGATGGCTTCCGCTTCAGCAGATTCGCGCAGTTGCGTCAGCAGCTCGGTCTCGATGTGCGGCTGCACCTTGACGCGCCAGCACCAGCGGCAGACATCCGACAGCCACTTGTCAGCGGCGCGGCCCTTGTTCTCGATGCCGACGTGGCGCGCGATCATGGTCTCGCACGGGTGCGGGCTCATCGCGTCTTGTTCTTCGCCCAGGCCGAGCTTCACGAACAGCACGCCGGCATTGCGGCCGCGGAACAGCGCCAGCGCGCGGTGCGACGGCACGTTGCGGATCGGCTCGCTGTAGGCGTAGTAGTCGCGGAATTTCTCTTCCTCGGCGGTTTCCTTGCCTTCCACCACCGTCGACGAGACCAGGCCCTGGTTCCACAGGTGCTCGCGCACCTTGCCCAGCAGCTCGGCCGTTTCGCCAAATTGCTCGGAGAGGATGTCACGCGCGCCGTCCAGCGCGGCCTTCACGTCGGGCACGCCGCCATCGGCGGTGGGGTTGCCGTTGACGAACTTGGCGGCTTCGGATTGCGGATCGAGCGTCGGATCGGCCAGCAGCGCTTGCGCCAGCGGCTCCAGGCCGCATTCACGGGCGATCTGGGCGCGCGTGCGGCGCTTGGGCTTGTAGGGCAGGTAGAGGTCTTCCAGCACCTGCTTGGTTTCGGCAGCCTCGATGGCGGTGCGCAGGGCGTCGGTCAGCTTGCCTTGTTCTTCAATGGAAGCCAGGATGGCCGCGCGGCGGTCTTCCAGCTCGCGCAGGTACAGCAGGCGTTCTTCCAGGTTGCGCAGTTGCGTGTCGTCCAGATTGCCGGTGACTTCCTTTCGGTAACGCGCGATGAAGGGCACGGTGGCGCCTTCGTCCAGCAGTTGCACGGCGGCCGCAACCTGATGCGGCTTCACCGCCAGTTCAACGGCGATGCGGGAGACGATCTTCTGCAACACGGAATCAGTCATTGCTTCCAGAGAGTGCGATGGAAAGCCGCGCATTTTGCCACAACGCGAACCCCGTTCCTGAGCGGAAATCCGTGGTCGCGCGGCGTGGGCAGCACAAGCGTCCACGGGCCCGGTGATAAAATGCGCGTTATGCCTACGCTCCTGTTTTCTGCCCGCTGCCGCGCCGGTGCGCGCCACGCTTCCCGTCTGGTTCTGCCGCTCTTCGCGCTGAGTGCCGCGTTGAGCGCCGTGCCCGCGTGGAGCCAGTCTCAGCCGGTTGCCAAGCCAGCCGCTGCCCTGTCCAGCACGCCGCCTGACTTTGGCGCCGAGCACGACCGCATCAACAGCGCCAAATCCTGGGCCGAATACCGGTACGCCGAGGCGGAGCGCGCCTGCTATGACAAGTTCTTCGTCACGCGCTGCATCGACAAGGCCAAGGATGTGCGCCGCACGGAACTCCACACCATCCGCGAACGCGAACTGGCGCTGGACGAAGCCGAGCGCGCCGACCGCGCTGCCCGCCGCGAGCAGGATCGCGCCATCCGCGAAGCCCAGTACAACGCCGAGCGCCCGCAGCGTGAAGCCGCCGAACAGAAGAACCGCGCCGATTTCGAGAGCAAGCAGGAACAGCAGCGCCTGAACGAGGCACAGCGCCAGGCCGAAGCGCCGCAGCGTGCCGCCAATGCGCAGGCGTACGGCCAGAAGCAGTCCGATTACGACGCCAAGCTCAAGGCCGCGCAGGAGCAGGGGGCCGCCAACGCGGCCAAGCGCGCTGAAAACGCCAAGCAGTTCCAGGAAAAGCAGCAGGACGCCGCAAAGCGTCAGAAAGAACTGGAGCAGCGCCGCGAAGAAACCAAGCGCCGCAACCAGCAAAACCAGAACAACACGAGCCCGCTGGGGTTCTAAACTCCAGCCAAGGCGGGGTTTTGGAGGAGAGCGATGGACAGCGATCTGAATACGGTTTCGCGTCGCATCATTGAGTTGCAGATCGAGCATCGCGATCTCGATTTCCTGATCGACCGGCTGGCTGCAGACGCCCAGCACGACGAGTTGCAGTTGCGCCGTCTCAAGAAGCGTCGCCTCAAACTCAAGGACACCATCACCCTGCTACAGTTGCAGCTTGAGCCGGACGTGCCGGCCTGAAGCGTGCTCGATTTCCATCTCGAGAGGCCGCAATCACGTGCGGCCTCCGTCATTTGATCCCCAGGGACTCCGCGTTGACTTCGCTTTCCCCGCTCGACGAGCCGTCGACTGATTCCGACGCCGTCGATGCTCCCGCTGCCTCCATGCCTGCCGATGTCCACCATGCCGAGCTGGCGACGCTGTTCGCCGACGACGGCACGCTGGCCACGGGTATCGAGTCGTATCGCCCGCGCGCGTCGCAATTGACGATGGCTCAGGCCGTGGCCAATGCCATCGAGGCCTCCGATTCGATCATCGTCGAGGCTGGCACGGGCACGGGTAAGACCTACGCATACCTCGTCCCGGCGATGCTGTGGGGCGGTAAGGTGATTCTTTCTACGGGAACGAAGAATCTGCAGGACCAGCTCTTCCTGCGTGACATCCCGACGGTGCGCAAGGCCCTAAACGCACCGGTGTCGGTAGCGTTGCTCAAGGGGCGGGCCAACTACGTCTGCCATTACCACCTGGAGCGCACGTCGCAGAATGGGCGCCTGTCTTCACGCCAGGATGCCGCGTGGCTGCGTCAGATCAACCTGTTCCTGAAGACCACGAAGACGGGCGACAAGGCTGAGCTTGCCAGCGTGCCCGAGAACGCGCCGGTGTGGAACCTCGTCACGTCCACGCGCGACAACTGCCTCGGCTCCGATTGCGCGTATTACAAGGATTGCTTCGTGATGCGCGCCCGCAAGGAAGCGCAGCAGGCGGACGTGGTGGTCGTCAATCACCACCTGTTCTTTGCGGATGTCATGCTGAAGGACACCGGCATGGCGGAGCTGCTGCCGGCGGCCAACACGATCATCTTCGACGAAGCGCACCAGTTGCCCGAGACTGCCACGCTGTTCTTTGGCGAGACGATCTCCACGAACCAGATTCTCGAACTCGCGCGCGACAGCGTGGCCGAAGGCCTTTCGCATGCACGCGATGCGGTGGACTGGGTGGCGATTGCCGCGCCGCTGGAGCGTGCTGCGCGCGATTTGCGCCTGGTCTTCCGCCAGGACGGCGCGCGCCTGTCGATCAAGCAGATCGAGAGCGACGCGGCGATCGCCAAGCCGTTCTACGAGGTGCTGCCCAAGCTCGAGCAAGCGCTGTCGGATTTCACCGGTGCGCTGGAAGCCCAGGCCGAGCGTGCCGAGACCATCGAGCAATGCCACCGCCGGGCCGTCGCCCTGTGCGAGAAGCTCGAGGCGTGGGTGGATCCCAAGCCGCCGAAGGCATCGAAGAAGGACGGGGACGAGGGCGGTGAGGAAGCTGAGAGTGCGGCTCCCGTCGACGAGCGCGTGCGGTGGGTCGAGGTCTTCGCCAATTCCGTGCAGTTGCACCTGACGCCACTGTCGATCGCACCGATCTTTTCACGCCAGCGTGCCGGCCAGCCGCGCGCGTGGATCTTTACCTCGGCCACGCTCTCGGTGCGCGGCAACTTCACGCACTACGCGGCGCAACTCGGCCTCGACCGCAATCGCTCGATGACGCTCGACAGTCCGTTCGACTACCCGTCGCAAGGTTTGCTGTACGTGCCGCGCGATCTGCCGCAGCCGAGCGATCCGCGCTTTACCGACGCCGTGCTGGACGCTGCGTTGCCGATGATTGAAGCGGCGGGCGGCAAAACCTTCCTGCTGTGTACGACGTTGCGCGCCGTCAATCGCGCGGCCGAACGGTTGACCGACGAGTTCGCGCAACGCGGCTGGGATTTCCCGCTGCTCGTGCAGGGCCAGGCCAGCCGCACAGAGCTGTTGGACCGATTCCGCACCCTCGGCAACGCGGTACTGATCGGCAGCCAGAGTTTCTGGGAAGGCGTGGACGTTCGCGGCGAGGCGTTGTCACTGGTCGTGATCGACAAACTGCCGTTCGCGCCGCCCGACGATCCTGTCTTGAGCGCTCGCATGGAGGCGCTGGAGAAGAAAGGGCTGAGCCCGTTTGCCGTCCATCAGTTGCCGCATGCGGTGATCACGCTCAAGCAGGGCGCGGGCCGGCTGATCCGCTCCGAGACGGATCGCGGCGTGCTGATGATCTGTGATCCACGTCTGGTGGAAAAATCCTACGGGCGCCAGATTTGGCAGAGCCTGCCGCCGTTCAAGCGCACGCGTGAGGCCGAGACGGCCGCCGGTTTCCTGCGCTCGCTGCGGCCCGACGATCCGCCCTCAGATCCGCAGGCAGGCGACACGGCGGACTGACACTGACGCACCAATAAAAAAGCCCGGCCAATCGACCGGGCTTTTTGCTGCGTTGTTCAAGCCTTGCTTACCACATCTGGTACCAGGGCTTGTCCTTCTTGCGCTGGCCATAGGCCAGGAAGTCGCTCTTCGGGTAGTTTTGCTTGATGATGCGTTCGGTGTCGTCACGCATGTCCTTCATGCCGAGCGCCTCGTACGATTTCATCATGATGTACAGCGCTTCTTCCACAGCCGGCGCGCGGTCGTAATCCTTGATGGCATCCTGCGCGCGGTTGACGGCAGCCAGATAGGCGCCGCGGCGGTAGTAGTAGCGGGCTGCCCCGACTTCATGCTCGGCCATCGCATTCACGATGTACTGCATGCGCAGGGTGGCATCCGGCGTGTACTTGCTGTTCGGGAAGCGCGTGGTCAGCGTCTTGAACGCGTCATACGCAGCGCGTGCGGCCTTCGGGTCGCGCTCGCTCAGGTCTTGGTTCGAGAAGCGGCCGAGCCAGCCCAGGTTGTCGTTGAAGTTGATCAGGCCCTTGAGGTAATAGGCGTAATCAACGCTGGGGTGGTTCGGGTGCAGTTGGATGAAGCGATCGACCGAAGCCAGCGCGGCGGCCGTTTCGCCATCTTTATAGTTGGCGTAGGCAGTTTCGATCTGGGCCTGCTGGGCGTACGGGCCGAACGGATAGCGGCTTTCGAGCTTTTCGTAGTACTTGACGGCCTTGGCGTAATCGCCGCCGTCGAGCGAATCCTTCGCTTCCGAATATAATTTGTTGGCTGACCAGCCGGCCGTTTCGTCTTGCTGTTCCGGCAGGATGCCGCAGGCCGAGACGGCCAGGCATGCGCCTGCCACCAACACTGCTCCGATTTGTGCGCGAATGCGCGCCAGCTTCATGCTCGTGACCGACATGGGCACCTTTTCTGAATGAAAAATCGCATCAAGCATTATAGCCCAAGCCCCGTGTCAGACGACGCGGTGGCTGATGTTTCCCTCACCGCGCAGGAAACCGCGCAGGAGGCCGATGACGCTCTCGACGACGAAGCGCTCGAACTGCTCACCGCAGGTGCGGCCCGGGCGGCCGAACCGATCATGGTGGAGATTCCCGAGGCCATGCACGGCGAACGTCTGGACAAGGCTCTCGCCAAGCTACTGCCCGACTACTCGCGCAGCCGCCTGCAGCAATGGATCGACGCCGGCGCGGTACGCGTTCGCGGTGAGGTGGTGCGTCCGCGTGCGGCTGTCTCGGGCGGGGATCGCATCGAGGTCATTCCGCAGCGTGCCGCCGACGAAAACGCGTTTGTGGCTGAGCCCATTGACCTCGATGTCGTCTATGAAGACGACACGCTGCTCGTCATCAACAAGCCCGCCGGCCTGGTGGTGCATCCGGCGGCCGGCAATTGGAGCGGTACCGTGCTCAACGGCCTGCTGTACCGCTATCCCGACGCTGTGGAGCTGCCGCGCGCCGGTATCGTCCACCGGCTCGACAAGGAGACCTCCGGCTTGATGGTCGTGGCCCGTACGCTGCCCGCGCAGACCGATCTCGTGCGCCAGCTGCAGGCACGCACTGTGAAACGGACCTATCTGGCGCTGGTGTGGGGCGAAACGCCGGAAGAGGGCACGATCGATGCCCCGATCGGCCGCGACCCGCGCGACCGCACGCGCATGGCCATCATCGAGACGGCCAGCGGCAAGCCGGCACGCACGCATTTCAAGACGCTGGACGTGGTGGACATCGGGCGCGCGCAGGTGTCGCTTGTGCGTTGCCAGCTGGAGACCGGCCGCACGCATCAGATCCGCGTGCACTTTGAATCCGAAGGACATCCGCTGCTCGGCGATCCGGTGTACACGCGCAACTTCCGCCGTGGCCGGCCGCAGACGATCAAGGCGCCGCTGCCCGTGCCGTTTGCGCGGCAGGCGCTGCATGCAGTGCGCCTGGGGCTCGTGCATCCCGCGTCCGGCAAATCCGTGCACTGGGAAGCCGGCGTGCCCGATGATTTCGCCGAACTGATGGAAGCCCTCGACCTGGACGCCGATGCCGATTTCTCCTGACTGGATCATTCCCGACTGGCCAGCGCATCCGCGCGTCAAGGCATTGGCCACCACGCGATTGGGTGGCGTCAGCGCCGGGCCTTACGGATTGGCGGGCAATTTGCCGGGCGGCCTGAACCTCGGTCAGCACGTTGGTGATGCGCCTGAGGCCGTTGAACAGAATCGCCGCATTTTGCGCGCCGCGCTGCCGGCCGAGCCGGTCTGGATGGAGCAGGTGCACGGCACCGGCGTGGCGGACCTGGACCAGCGCATCGCGGCAGAAGCATCATCACAGGTGGTGGCCGATGCCGCGGTGGCATCCTGGCGAGACCGCGTCTGCGTTGTCATGACGGCCGATTGCCTCCCTGTCTTGCTGAGCGATGCGCGCGGCGTGACGGTGGGCGCAGCCCATGCAGGCTGGCGTGGCCTGTGCGGCGGCGTGATTGAAAGTACGGTCGACGCGATGACGCAAAGGCTGCGCGCCAGCGGCCAGGAGGCCGATCCGACGTGGTTGGCGTGGCTCGGGCCCGCCATCGGACCGTCGTGCTTTGAGGTTGGTGCGGAGGTGCGTCAGGCCTTTATCGACGCCGCTCAGCCGGACGAATTGCCAGCCACAGAGGCCGCGTTTTCGGCAGGCGGGTCTGCCGGCAAGTTCTTCGCGGATCTGTATGCGCTGGCCCGGCTGCGTCTGGCGCGCGTGGGCTGCACCGATGTGTACGGCGGCGGCCTATGCACGATGACGGACGCCGATCGCTTCTATTCGTATCGCCGCGAGCGCACCACGGGGCGCATGGCTACGCTGATCTGGCGCGCGGAGTAAGGAAGCTAGGCGCCGTCGCTGGCGCCACTGTCCAGCGTGGGAGCGGCCCTTGCGGTGTCCTGGGACGCTTCCTGGGCTTTGCGGCGCCGCTTACGCGCCGGCGAGCCTACGATCCACAGAAAGAGCGACAGCGGCGCCACGCCATAGAAGGCAAATGTACCGATACCGGCAATCCATGACTGCTCAGTCAAGGACATCATCAGCACGACATAGAGCCACGCGATGGCGACGATATACATGGCGAAAAACGGGTGCCCGGCGTTGGCTTAATGTGGCAGTCTCGCACGAAATTGCGCCGATTGGATCATAGCCCCGGTATTGCGCTTAGCCATTCGGTGGCCGCCATTTGCAGGGGATGCGCCGAAACCCGCGCCCAGCGCGGCTTTACGGCCAATCATCAGGTAACTCCGATTGACAGCGTTGAAATGGCAAGGCAACAATGCCCCGCAATACTACGAGTTGCGCCACCGTTCCAACCGGAGCGGCGCATATCGTCGGATCGAGGGCACTATGGCATCGCGTCAATCGGCATCTTCCAAAGCATCTAGCGCCCACACTCAAGCCGCCTGGCAGGGCTTGGCGGACCCCGCGCAGTGGGCGGAGCAGTTCAAGCAGTGGCAAGCCCTTGCGGGCGCATTCGCCCAACCCGGTGCTGCCGCGCCGGGCATTGGCCAGTTCAATGGCGCAGCAATGGGCGAGGGCGCGATTCCCTACGCGCTCATTCCGCCCGAACGGCTGGCTGAAATCCAACAGAAATATCTCGAAGAGTGGCTGCAGATATGGCGCCACATGAGCACTGGCGAAAGCGCCGAGGCCGTGGCGCCGTCGGACCGCCGGTTCGCCAACGAGGCCTGGCGCAAGAGCCCGTTCTATGGCTACGCCGCCGCGTTCTACGTGCTCAACGCCCGCACGCTCATGGAAATGGCCGACGCTGTGCAAGCCGACGCCAAGACCCGCGAGCGCGTGCGCTTCGCCGTGTCGCAGTGGACGGCCGCCATGTCGCCGTCCAACTTCCTGGTAACCAATCCTGAGGCGCAGAAGCAGCTGATTGAGTCGCGGGGCGAATCCTTACGCGCCGGCATCCTGAACATGCTGCAGGACATGGAGCGCGGCAAGATCTCGCAGACGGACGAAACGGCATTCGAGATCGGCCGTAACGTTGCCAACAGCGAAGGCGCGGTCGTCTTCGAGAACGACTACTTCCAGCTCCTGCAGTACAAGCCGCTTACGGCCAAGGTGCATGCGCGCCCGCTGCTGCTGGTGCCGCCTTGCATCAACAAGTACTACATCCTCGATTTGCAGCCGGCGAACTCGCTGGTGCGCTACGCGGTGGAGCAGGGCAATACGGTATTCCTAGTGTCGTGGCGCAATCCGGACGCGAGCATGGCGTCCCGCACGTGGGAAGACTACATCGAGGGTGGAGCGATCGAAGCCATTCGCGTGGCACGCGAGATCTCTGCGCAAGACCAGATCAATGTGCTGGGCTTCTGTGTGGGGGGCACAATTCTCTCGACCGCATTGGCGGTGCTGGCCGAGCGCGGCGAGCATCCGGCCGCCAGTCTGACGCTGCTGACGACGCTGCTCGACTTCAGCGATACCGGCATTCTCGATGTTTTCGTCGACCAGGCGCAGGTGGAGATGCGCGAGAAGACCATCGGTGCCGGTGCGCCGACCGGCCCGGGCCTGCTGCGAGGCGTGGAACTGGCCAACACGTTCTCGTTCCTGCGCCCGAACGATCTGGTCTGGAACTACGTCGTTGAGAACTACCTGAAGGGCAAGACGCCCGCGCCGTTCGACCTGTTGTACTGGAATGGCGATTCCACCAACCTGCCAGGCCCCTGGTACTGCTGGTATCTGCGCCACACGTATCTGCAGAACGACCTGAAGGTGCCGGGCAAGCTGAAGGTCAACGGCACGCCCGTGGACCTCGGAAAGATCGACGTGCCGGTCTACATCTACGGCTCGCGTGAAGATCACATCGTGCCCTGGACGTCCGCGTATGCCTCCGTGCCGTTGCTCAAGGGCGAGCGGCGCTTTGTGCTCGGTGCCTCGGGACATATCGCTGGCGTGATTAATCCGCCCGTCGCCAAGAAACGCTCGCACTGGATCAATCCCAAGCTTCCCGCCACCGCCGAGGCGTGGTTGGAGGGTGCCAAGGAGCACCCGGGGAGCTGGTGGCCGGACTGGTCGGCATGGCTGGCCTCGCATGCCGGCGCACAGAAGGCGGCACCTAAGCGCTACGGCAGTTCGGATTATCCGGAGATCGAGCCGGCCCCTGGCCGCTACGTCAAACAGAAGGCGTAAGATCGCGCGCATGACCCCCCGTTGCCGTCGCGGCTTCGGCCGCTGACGGCGTCCAACGACTCTCTTTCGACAGTGGAAGGTAAGCAAATGACCGATGTTGTGATCGTATCGGCGGTACGCACCGCCGTGGGCAAATTTGGCGGCTCGTTGGCGAAGATTGCTGCGCCTGACCTGGGTGCAGCCGTCATCCGCGAAGCCCTGGCGCGCGCCAAGGTGGCGCCCGAGCAAGTGAGCGAAGTCATCATGGGCCAGGTGCTGACGGCCGGCTCGGGCCAGAACCCGGCGCGCCAGTCCGTCATCAAGGCAGGTCTGCCCAACATGGTGCCTGGGCTGACCATCAACAAGGTTTGCGGCTCGGGCCTGAAGGCCGTGATGCTGGCGGCCAACGCCATCATGGCGGGCGATGCCGAGATCGTCGTGGCCGGTGGCCAGGAGAACATGTCTGCTGCGCCGCACGTCCTCCCGGGCTCGCGCGACGGCTTCCGCATGGGTGACGCCAAACTCATCGATTCGATGATCGTGGACGGCCTGTGGGACGTCTACAACCAGTACCACATGGGCATCACCGCCGAGAACGTCGCCAAGGAATACGGCATCACGCGTGAAGCCCAGGACGAGTTTGCCGTGGCTTCGCAGAACAAGGCGGAAGCGGCGCAGAAGTCCGGTCGCTTCAACGACGAAATCGTTCCGATCATGATCCCGCAGCGCAAGGGCGACCCGATTGCCTTTGCTCAGGACGAATTCGTTCGCCATGGCGCCACGCTGGAATCGATGGCTGGCCTGAAGCCCGCGTTCGACAAGGCCGGCACCGTGACAGCCGCCAACGCCTCGGGCCTCAATGACGGCGCGGCCGCCGTGGTGGTGATGTCGGCAGCCAAGGCCAAGGAGCTGGGCCTGACGCCGCTGGCGACGATCCGCGCTTACGCAAGCGCCGGCCTGGACCCGAAGGTGATGGGCATGGGCCCTGTGCCAGCATCGAAGCGTTGCCTGTCGCGCGCCGGCTGGTCGGTGAGCGATCTGGACCTGATGGAAATCAACGAGGCATTTGCCGCGCAGGCGCTGGCCGTGCACCAGCAAATGGGCTGGGATACGTCGAAGGTCAACGTCAACGGTGGCGCCATTGCTATTGGGCACCCCATCGGCGCGTCCGGCTGCCGCATCCTGGTGACGCTGCTGCACGAAATGCAGAAGCGCGATGCGAAGAAGGGCTTGGCGTCGCTGTGTATCGGCGGTGGCATGGGCGTGGCGCTGGCGGTTGAGCGTCCGTAAAACTTTGTAGTGTCATTGGCGTGCGTTGAACGAAAGCATCGCACGCCGATCCGAAGCATCTCCGTTTGAGAAAGGCTCAGGCGGTTCTAACAACAAGGACTAGGAGTGGACATGACCAAACGCATTGCATACGTCACCGGCGGCATGGGCGGCATCGGAACGGCGATTTGCCAGCGCTTGGCGCGCGACGGTTTCACCGTTGTCGCGGGCTGCGGCCCGAACTCGCCGCGCAAGGCGAAGTGGCTTGAACAACAGAAGGCCCTCGGTTTCGATTTCATTCCGTCCGAAGGCAACGTCGGTGATTGGGAATCGACCACCGCCGCGTTCGACAAGGTGAAGGCCGAAGTGGGTGAGGTGGACGTCCTCATCAACAATGCCGGTATCACGCGCGACGTGGTGTTCCGCAAGATGACCCGCGCTGACTGGGATGCGGTGATCGATACCAACCTGACCTCGCTGTTCAACGTGACCAAGCAGGTCATCGACGGCATGGTCGACCGGGGCTGGGGCCGCATCGTCAACATCTCGTCGGTGAATGGTCAGAAGGGGCAGTTTGGCCAGACCAACTACTCGACGGCCAAGGCTGGCTTGCATGGCTTCACGATGGCGCTGGCGCAGGAAGTGGCCACGAAGGGCGTGACGGTCAACACGGTGTCGCCGGGCTATATCGCCACCGATATGGTGAAAGCGATTCGTCAGGATGTGCTCGACAAGATCATCGGCACGATCCCCGTCAAGCGCCTGGGCGAGCCGAGCGAGATCGCTTCGATCTGCGCATGGCTGGCATCCGAGGAATCGGGCTTCTCCACCGGTGCGGACTTCTCCCTCAACGGCGGCCTGCACATGGGCTGACGCTTCAACGCTCATGCTGTGGCGATGCTGCAGCATGAGCGCAGCATTTTTTTCCCCTGCTTCACCTGTAGTGCTGCGATGCACGATTGCATCGCAGCAGTCTTTTTTGCGCCGTCTCAACGGGTGCCCGGGTGCGTGAATCGCATCAAAATGCTGCGGGTTTTTACCGGGGGGGGCTGTCTTTTCTTTGCACTGCGATCCGCATAGAATCCAAGCAAGAAGGCGCTCCGCAGGGAGACAAGGGGCGTCCGATCATAACCGGATGCATCTGCGCAGAGCTTGCTATCAAACATTCGCAAGCGAATTGACACAGCCGCGCAACCGCGTTTTTGCTGCACCGCCCGGTGCGGTCATTTCGCACTGCATCGGCTGCACCGCAGCAGCATCGCCAACACGGAAAGGCACGATGGCCACCAGCAAGAAGGGCACCGAACGGCTGATCAAGAAATATCCCAACCGCCGGCTCTACGACACCCAGACCAGCACGTACATCACGCTGGCAGATGTGAAACAGCTTGTGATGGAAACCGAGGAATTTCGCGTCATCGATGCGAAGTCCGGTGAGGACCTGACCCGCAGCATCCTGCTGCAGATCATCCTGGAAGAGGAAACCGGTGGCGTGCCGATGTTCTCCGGCGCCATGCTCGCGCAGATCATCCGCTTCTACGGCCACGCCATGCAGGGGATGATGGGCACGTATCTGGAAAAGAACATCCAGGCGTTCATCGACATCCAGAGCAAGCTGGCCGAGAACTCGAAGGATCTCTACAGTGGCAACAGCTTCAACCCTGACATGTGGTCGCAGTTCATGAACATGCAGGGGCCCATGATGCAGGGCATGATGAGCAACTACATCGAGCAGAGCAAAAACCTGTTCGTGCAGATGCAGGAGCAGATGCAGAGTCAGGCCAAAAATATGTTCGGGACCTTCCCGTTCAACCAGCCGCCCGAAAAGAAGTAACTTCGGTGTACTGGGCAAGACAAGGCGAATCGCAGGGCGGTTCGCCTTTTTGTTTGGGAACGCGAGACGAAGCGACAAGGTAAAATGCGGGTCCTTCAGGTGAGGCATGCGCCTCACTGAGGTTTCTGTTTCCCGCCTTGATTTCCCATGTTTGATGTCCGCCCCCGGCCTGCAGGCTGGTTGTCCTTCGTTTTCGCATGAGCCGGCTCTTGCTTGCCCCCATGGAAGGGGTCGCAGATTTCGTCATGCGTGACGTGCTGACCCAGGCTGGCGGTTATGACGCGTGCGTCTCGGAGTTCGTCCGCGTGACGGGCTCCTTGCTGCCCGCGCGCACCTACGAGCGCGAGACGCCCGAGATCCGCAACGGCGGTTATACCGCCAGCGGCACGCCGATGGCCATTCAGCTCCTCGGCAGCGATCCGGAATGGCTCGCGCGCAATGCCGCCTACGCCGCAACGCTGTCGCCGCACGGAATCGACCTGAACTTCGGTTGCCCGGCCAAGGTGGTGAACCGCCACGGCGGCGGCGCCATGCTGCTTGCCACGCCGGAAGTCCTGCATGACATCGTGCGGGCCGTGCGGGCGGCAGTGCCGGCGCGCATTTCGGTGACGGCCAAGATGCGGCTCGGTGTGTCGGATACCTCGCGGGCGATCGACTGCGCGACGGCGCTGGCCGAAGGCGGCGCAGAATCGCTGGTCGTGCACGCCCGTACGCGGGACCACGGCTATCGTCCGCCAGCCCATTGGGACTGGATTGCGCGCATTGCCGATGCCGTCAGCGTGCCCGTGACGGCCAACGGCGAAGTCTGGACCGTTGCCGACTGGGAGCGTTGCCGTGCCGTGAGCGGCTGCGCTGATGTGATGATCGGGCGCGGTGCCGTGTCCGATCCGTTTCTCGCCCAGCGCATTCGGGGGCAGCGCGAACAGGCGCCGTCCGCAGCCGAATGGCCGATCGTGCTCGGTTATCTCGCCGATTATCTGAAGAAGCTGCATGCCCGCATCTCGGCCAAGCATGAGCATGGACGGGTCAAGCTGTGGCTCAGTTATCTGAAGCGGACGTGGCCGCAAGCCGCGGAGTTGCACGACGCCATCCGTCGGCTGCAGGACGCGGTCGAAATCGAGCGCGTGATCGAGCAAATGCAGCTCAAGCTTGGTCGTCCCAGCACGGCGAACGGTTAAAATACGCAACCGCGCGGCACACTCGGTGTGCGCAGCGCAAATCCTCTCCCCACATCAGGTTGTTCCCATGTCCGACGTCAGTACCCAGAGCCCGAAGGTGGGCTTCGTTTCGCTCGGTTGCCCCAAGGCACTCGTCGATTCCGAGCAGATCATCACCCAACTGCGCGCGGAGGGGTATGAGATCTCCGGCACGTACGGCGGGGCGGACCTGGTGGTCGTGAACACCTGCGGCTTCATCGACGAGGCCGTGCAGGAGAGCCTGGATGCGATTGGCGAAGCGCTGGCCGAAAACGGCAAGGTGATCGTGACCGGTTGCCTGGGCGCCAAGAAGGACGCCGCGGGCCAGGACATCATCACCAGCGTGCACCCGAAGGTCCTGGCCGTGACCGGCCCCCACGCGCTAGGCGAAGTGATGGAAGCGGTGCATACGCACCTGCCCAAGCCGCACGACCCATTCATCGACCTGGTGCCCCCGCAAGGCATCAAGCTCACGCCCAAGCACTACGCGTATCTGAAGATTTCCGAGGGCTGCAACCACCGCTGCAGCTTCTGCATCATCCCGTCGATGCGCGGCGATCTGGTGTCCCGCCCGGTGGCCGAAGTGATGCTGGAGGCGGAAAACCTGCTCAAGGCCGGCGTGAAGGAACTGCTGGTCATCTCGCAGGACACCAGCGCTTACGGGGTCGACGTCAAGTTCCGCACCGGCTTCTGGAACGGCCGTCCGCTCAAGACTCGCATGACCGAACTGGTGGCAGCGCTGGGCGAACTGGCATCGCAGTACGGTGCCTGGGTGCGCCTGCACTACGTGTATCCGTATCCGAGCGTGGACGAGGTGATGCCACTGATGGCCGAAGGCAAAGTGCTGCCATACCTCGACGTGCCGCTGCAGCACGCCCACCCCGACGTGCTCAAGCGCATGAAGCGTCCGGCCAATGCCGAGAAAACGCTGGACCGCATTCGCGCCTGGCGCGAGGTGTGCCCTGAGCTGACCATCCGCAGCACGTTCATTGCCGGTTTCCCGGGCGAGACAGAAGAAGAATTCCAGACGCTGCTCGACTTCATCGCAGAGGCCGAGCTGGATCGCGTGGGTTGCTTCGCGTATTCGCCGGTGGAGGGCGCGACCGCCAACGACCTGCCGGGCGCGCTGCCCGACGAGGTGCGCGAGGAGCGTCGTGCACGCTTTATGGAAGTGGCCGAACGTGTATCCGCCCGCCGCCTGCAGCGCAAGGTCGGCAAGTCGCTGCGCGTGCTGGTCGATGAAGTGAACCAGGATGGCGGTATCGGGCGCTCCTCGGCAGATGCGCCGGAAATTGACGGCCTGGTCTACATCGCGCCGCCGTCCAAGCCTTATAAACGCTACAAGGCGGGCGATTTCGTGTCGGTCAAGATCACCGGCGCGGACGGCCACGACCTTTGGGGCGAGGTCTGATACCAGGGGGCCGGAGGCGGTCCCACTTACGTAATCGCGCCTAAACGTTTGCGAACGATCGTTCGTTTATACTGGCCGTCATTCATTTTTAATTGCAATGGAGACAGCAATGGCACGTGAAGTGGTGGTGGTCAGCGGCGTTCGTACCGCAATCGGGACCTTTGGCGGCAGCCTGAAGGATGTGGCGCCGTGCGAGCTGGGTGCGCTCGTCGTGCGCGAGGCACTGGCCCGCGCTGGCGTGAAGGGCGAAGAAGTTGGCCACGTGGTGTTCGGCCACGTGATCAATACCGAGCCGCGCGACATGTATCTCTCGCGCGTGGCGGCCGTCAATGGCGGCGTGTCGGCCGAGACGCCGGCATTCAACGTCAACCGCCTGTGCGGTTCGGGCCTGCAGGCTGTGGTGAACGCCGCGCAAACCGTGCTGCTGGGTGACGCTGACATCGCCATCGCCGGCGGTGCCGAGAGCATGAGCCGCGCCCCGTATCTGGCACCTGCGGCCCGCTGGGGCTCGCGCATGGGCGACGCCAAGATGATCGACATGATGCTCGGCGCGCTGCACGACCCGTTCCACACCATTCACATGGGTGTGACGGCGGAAAACGTCGCCAAGGAATTCGGCATCAGCCGCGAGCAGCAGGACCAGACGGCGCTCGAATCGCACCAGCGTGCCTCGCGCGCCATCCAGGCCGGCTACTTCAAGGACCAGATCGTTCCGGTGACGATCAAGTCGCGCAAGGGCGATATCCAGTTCGATACCGATGAGCACGTCCGTCACGATGCAACCATTGACGACATGACCAAGCTCAAGCCGGTCTTCGCGAAGGAGAACGGCACGGTCACGGCTGGCAATGCCTCGGGCCTGAACGATGCGGGCGCGGCACTGGTGCTGATGGAACGTTCGGTGGCCGAGAAGCGCGGCCTGAAGCCGCTGGCACGCCTGGTGTCGTATGGCCATGCCGGCGTTGATCCGAAGATCATGGGCATCGGCCCGGTACCGGCTACGCGTAAGGCACTCGAGCGTGCCGGCCTGTCGGTCAAGGACCTGGACGTGATCGAGGCCAACGAAGCGTTTGCCGCCCAGGCCTGCGCGGTGACGAAGGAACTCGGCCTGGACCCGGCCAAGGTCAACCCGAACGGCTCGGGCATCTCGCTCGGCCATCCGATCGGCGCAACGGGTGCGCTGATCACGGTGAAGGCGCTGCATGAGCTGCAGCGCATCGGTGGTCGCTACGCGCTGGTGACCATGTGTATTGGTGGAGGACAAGGCATTGCGGCGGTGTTCGAACGCATCTGAACGCTTCTCTCTGACTGAACGCCTGATCTGGCCCGCCGGCGCGCTGATTGCGCTGGTGCTGGCCACAGGTGTGGCGACGGCGTCTGAGCAGGCGCCGTCTGCCAACAACGGCTACGACGTGTCGACCGGCAGCATGAACGTGCAGCCGGGCGACCTGGGCCTGAACCGCGCCATCGCCGATGGCGACAAGCGCCGCGCCGCCAAAGCAGCGAGCGCTGGCAACGGATTCTCTGCCCAGACCGAGCCGTCGCACGCGCTGCAACCGCAGCCCGACTACGCAAAATATCCCGTCTACACCGGCGTGATCGGCGACATGCCGATCCATATGCGCCTCGGCCGCAAGCCCGGTGAAATCGACAGCGTCCACGGTGAATACGCCCTCGGCAAAGCGCCGGGCGTGCGTCTCGTGACCGGCGAATACGAAAACGGCGGCTTCCTGATGGAGGAGTCGGATGACGGCACGCACGTCACCGGCACCTGGGAAGGCGCCATCGATGGCCGCGGCATCGTGCGCGGCACCTGGACCGACGTCGCCCATGACGGTCATACGCTACCCTTTGTGCTGCGGCCCGTGGCCGTCGTGGTGATTCCGCCGTACGATGCTGCCGCCAACAGCAACGCCGCCGTACCCGCGACACCGATGACGCCGTTGGTACCGGCTGCGCCGGGCCAGATTGCGCCGCCGCCGGTGTTGCCGCCCACCAACCCAGCGCGATCGAGCGCGCACTGGTAAGCGGCCGCAAGCCGCTCTCACGCCAACGACCAGGAAACCCCGTGACCGACGAAACCAAGCTCCCACCGATGTTTCCCGCAACCCAGGCAGTGCATCCGGACCTGCATATCCCGCCGGGCTTTGCCGCGTTCTCGCATGCCACGCATCGAGCGTCGACGGTGGTGTTCAAGAACCTGGCCGATATGCGCGCCTTCGGCAGCGGGAGCGTGGTGCACTGGCGCTACGGCCTGCATGCGACGCCGACGTCCGATGCGCTGTGCCAGGCGCTGGCGCAGATTGAGGGTGGTTCGCACACGCTGCTGCTGCCGTCGGGGCTGGCGGCGATCTCGCTGGTGTACTTCGCGCTCATCAAGTCGGGTGACGATGTGCTGGTGCCGGACAACGCCTACGGCCCGAACCGCGACCACGGCGAATGGATGGCGCGCCAGTTCGGCATCACCGTGCGCTACTACGACCCGATGATCGGCGCCGGCATTGCCGACCTGATCCGCCATAACACCAAGCTCGTGTGGCTGGAAGCGCCGGGCTCTGTGACGATGGAGGTGCCCGACTGCACGGCCATTGCCGAAGCCGCCCGCGCGGCAGGCGCCATCACGGCTATCGACAACACCTGGAGCGGCGGCGTGTACTACCAGCCGTTCGCGCACGGCATCGACATCTCGGTGCAGGCGCTGACCAAGTACCAGTCCGGCGGCAGCGACGTGCTGATGGGCGCCGCCATCACCAACGACGAGGCGCTGCACCACAAGCTGCTGGCCACGCGCATGCGCATGGGCTGGGGCGTGTCGGCGGACGATTGCTATTTCGTGCTGCGTGGCCTGCCGAGCCTGCCGACACGGCTGGCCGCGCATGACGCGCATGCGCGCGAAGTGGCCGAATGGCTGGCCGACCGGCCCGAGGTCGTGCGCGTGCTGCATCCGGCGCTGCCCGACTGCCCGGGCTATGAAAACTGGAAGCGCGACTTCACCGGCGCGAGCGGGCTGTTCTCGATCGTGCTGCACGAGCGCTATTCGCAGGCGCAGATCGACGCCTTCATCGAAGGCTTGCGCTACTTTGCGATCGGTTTTTCGTGGGGCGGGGCGCACAGCCTTGCGCTGCCGTACAACATTCCATCGATGCGCACGGCGACGGCCTGGCCGCCGGCCGATTGGGAGAACGCGGGTGGTTTCGTGCGGTTGTATATCGGGCTGGAAGACCCGCGCGACCTGATTGCCGACCTGAAGCAGGCGATGGAGACGCACCTGCAGGGTTGATCTGTCTGCCGACCTTTCAGTGAAGCAGCATGGGGCGCACAGGTTGCGCCCCGTTTCGTTTTGATTTCACCAACCGGTTGTTGGTGCGTTACTGCTGCGGGAAGAGGTTCAATAACCCATCCAGACCCACGACATTGAACGCCACATCGGCCTGCGCCTGCACGATCGGCTTGGCGCGGAATGCCACCGACAGGCCGGCCACGCCCATCATTTTCAGATCGTTCGAGCCGTCGCCCATGGCAATGGCGTTATCCGGCGACACGCCAAGCTCTTTGCAGAACGCCTTGAGCGTCTGCGCCTTCACATCGGCGTTGACGATTTCACCAAGCACGCGGCCGGTCAGCTTGCCGTCGACGATTTCGAGTGTGTTCGCGCGCGTGCGGTCCAGACCCAGGCGCTCCTGCAGGCGCGAAGTGAAGAACTCGAAGCCGCCTGATACCAGCAACGTGCGAATCCCCATCGCCTGCACGGCCTTGAGCATCTTCTCGGCACCTAGCGACAGTTGCAGGCGCTCGGTATAGACGCGCTCCAGCACACTGGCGTCCAGTCCCTTGAGCAGCTCAACGCGGCGCGTCAGGCTTTCGTTGAAATCTTTGATCTCGCCGCGCATCGAGGCTTCGGTAATGGCGGCCACCTGCGGCTTGAGCCCGCAGAAATCCGCAATCTCGTCGATGCACTCGATGGTGATGAGCGTGGAATCCATGTCCATCGCCAGCACGCGGAAATCGCCGAACGTCCATTCGTCGGGAATCCATGCGTAGTCCAGCTTCAGGTTGGCGCAAATGGCGTCGAGCTGGACGCGCAATTCGCTGGGCAACTCGTGCACCCATTCGATGGCGGCGACGTTGGGCGCGCGCAGCTCGTAAGTGGCGCTGCCGAACAGGCCGCGGACGGATTCGATGTCACCGGTGGACAGCGGCGACAGGCTTTGCAGGACGACAGGCATGGGCGAGAGAGGGGAAATAAGACGCCGGGGGAAGCCCGCTATTGTAGCGAACGCCCCGGTCGGATACCCCCCACTTAAAGGGGAGGTGTCGGTGTGTAAGCGTCAGGCGGACGCGGTCTCGACCATCAGGCTGTGCGCCACTTTGGCGAGGAAGCGGTCGCAGGCGTCGAGCTGGGCGAGTTCCACATATTCGTTGGCTTTGTGGGCCTGTTCGATGTTGCCCGGGCCACACAGCACGGCCGGGATGCCGGCGCGCTGGAACAAACCGGCCTCGGTGCCGTAGGCAACCTTGCGCTTGTCGTTGTCTTCGGTCAGCACGCGCACGAGTTGCGTGATGGCAGCCTGTTCGGAGGCGTCGAGCGACGGCGCGGCGGCGATCTCGTCGAGTTCGATGCGGGCGTCCGGGTGCTCGCGCTGCATGGCCGGCTCGATGGTCTCGCGCACGTAGCGTTCAACGCGCCCCCGGATGGCGGGTGCATCCACGCCCGGCAAGTTACGGAACTCGAACACCAGTTCGCACAGCGCGGGGATCGTGTTGAGCGCAATGCCACCGTTGATGAGGCCGGTTGATGCCGTGGTAAAGGGCACGTCAAACGCGTCATCAAACGGGCCCTTGGCTCGGAATTCATCGGCCAGATCGCGCACGAAGCAGATGATGCGCGCGGCATATTCGATGGCGTTGACACCCTGCGGTGTGAGCGACGAATGCGCGGCGCGGCCATGCACGCGGCAGCGGTACGCGTTGATGCCCTTGTGGGCGACGATCGGGCGCATGGAGGTGGGCTCGCCGACGATGCAGCCGGAGGGCTTGATGCCGCGCGCGATCAGGTCATCGATCATGCGTGGGGCGCCCACGCAGCCGACTTCTTCGTCGTACGACAGCGCCAGATGCACCGGCTCGCGCAGCTTTGCCTGCAGCAGCGATGGCACCAGCGCGAGCGACGAGGCGATGAACCCCTTCATGTCGCACGTGCCACGGCCGTAGAGCTTGCCGTCGCGCACTTCGGGCGTGAACGGATCGCTGTCCCACTTCTGGCCGTCCACGGGCACCACATCGGTATGGCCCGACAGCACCATGCCGCCTTGCACGCTGCCGTCCGCTGCCGGAATGGTGGCGAACAGGTTGGCCTTGTTGCCGTCGTCGTTGTGCGAGAGGTGCGATTCGAGTCCGACGCTGCGCAGGTAGTCGCGCACGGTTTCGATCAGCGCGAGGTTGGAGCCGCGGCTGGTGGTGTCGAAGCCGACGAGCTTGCGGGTCCAATCGAGGGTGGTGAGGGCGGTGCTCATGATGGTTTCCTTGTTCTGATCGGCTGATCCTACTGGATCACGTCAATTGCCGCATGGCGTGGCGAATTGTCTGCGCCAGCGCGGCCGTTTCGGCGGGAATGTTCTCGATGCGCAGACGGTCTTGCCCGGCCAGCTTGATCTGGCGATTCTTCTGCACGAGGTCGATGATCTTGATGGCGTCGATGGGCGGGTTCGGCACGAAATGCAGCGTGACGGCTTCCGCCCCCGTGTCGATCTTGCGGATGCCCAGCGGCTGCGCAGCAATGCGCAGGCGATGCGTTTCAATGAGCGACTGCGCCTGCGGCGGCAGCTTGCCGAAGCGGTCGATCAGCTCTTCCTGGATGTTGTCGATGGTTTCGCTGCTCTCGCAGTTGGCTAGGCGCTTGTAGAGCGACAGGCGTTCCTGCACGTCGCCGCAATAGTCCTGCGGCAGCAGGGCGGGCGTGCCGAGGTTGATCTCTGTGGTGGCCGCCAGCGGCGCCATGAGGTCGGGCTCCTTGCCCGCCTTAAGCGACTTCACGGCCTGGTTGAGCATGTCCGTATAGAGCTGGAAGCCGATCTCGGAAATCTCGCCCGACTGCTTGTCGCCCAGCACCTCGCCGGCGCCGCGAATTTCCAGATCGTGCATCGCCAGGTAGAAGCCCGAACCCAGTTCTTCCATCTGCTGGATGGCTTCGAGGCGGCGCTGTGCCTGCTTGGTCAGGCCGTCCAGATCGTGTGCCAGCAGATACGCATACGCCTGGTGGTGCGAGCGCCCGACGCGGCCGCGCAACTGGTGCAGCTGCGCCAGGCCAAATTTGTCAGCGCGGTGGATCAGGATCGTGTTGGCGGTCGGCACGTCGATGCCGGTTTCGATGATCGTCGTGCACAGCAGGATGTTGGCGCGCTGGGCGACGAAATCGCGCATCACGCGTTCCAGCTCACGCTCGTGCATCTGGCCGTGGGCGACCACCACGCGCGCTTCCGGGATCAGCTCTTCGAGCTTGGCGCGCTTGTTCTCGATGGTCTCGACTTCGTTGTGCAGGAAGTAGACCTGGCCGCCGCGCTTCAGCTCCCGCAGGATGGCTTCGCGCAGCACGCCGTCTTCTTCGCGACGCAGGAAGGTCTTGATGGCGAGGCGCTTTTGCGGCGCGGTGGCAATCACGGAGAAATCGCGCAGGCCTTCCAGCGCCATGCCCAACGTGCGCGGGATCGGCGTAGCCGTGAGCGTGAGCACGTCCACCTCGGCGCGCAGCGTCTTGAGCGCTTCCTTCTGGCGCACGCCAAAGCGGTGTTCCTCGTCGATGATGACGAGCCCGAGGCGATCGAACTTCACGTCCGGCGAAAGCAACTTATGCGTGCCGATCACGATGTCGATGGTGCCGGCGTTGATAGCCTGGATGGCGCCGTCGATTTCCTTCTTGTTCTTGAAGCGCGAGATTTCGGCAATGCGCACGGGCCAGTCGGCAAAGCGGTCGACCAGCGTCTGGTAATGCTGCTCGGCCAGCAGCGTGGTCGGCGCGAGGATGGCGACCTGCTTGCCGCCCATCACCGCCACGAATGCCGCGCGCAAGGCGACTTCCGTCTTGCCGAAGCCGACGTCGCCGCAGACGAGGCGATCCATCGGCTTGCCGGAGGTCATATCGGCGATGACGGCGGCGATGGCGGCGGCCTGGTCGGGCGTTTCTTCAAAGCCGAAGCTCTCGGCAAATTTGACGTAGTCCTCCGGCGTGAGCGGGAAGGCGAAGCCCTGGCGCAGCGCGCGGCGCGCGTACAAGTTCAGCAGTTCGGCCGCCGTATCGCGGATTTGCTGCGCAGCCTTGCGCTTGGCCTTCTCCCACTGACCGGAGCCGAGCGAGTGCAGTGGCGCGGTTTCTGGATCGGCACCCGAGTAGCGCGAGATCACGTGCAACTGGTGCACCGGCACGTAGAGCTTGCTGCCCTTGTCGTAATCGAGGTGCAGGAATTCTTCCTCGCCGTTGCCCGTATCGACGGAGACCAGCCCCTGGTAGCGGCCGATGCCGTGCTCGCTATGCACTACCGGGTCGCCGATCTTCAGCTCGGCCAGGTCGCGCACCATCGCGTCGACGGCGGTGGCCTGTTCCTGCTTGCGGCGTCCGGCGCGGCGCGTGGACTGCGCGTATAGCTCGGTCTCGGTGATGATGGCGATGCGCTCATCACCGAGGATGAAGCCCTGGTACAGCGGCGCCACGCCGAGCACGAACTTGACATCGCCTGCCAGCAGGTCGGCAAAGTCCGCCACGCCTTCTGGGTGCAGCCCGCTGGCGGCGAGCATCTGTGCGAGCGTTTCGCGGCGGCCGGCGGATTCTGCGCAGATCATCACGCGGCAGTTGCCGCGCATCAGGAACGATTCGAGGTTGACCAGTGGGTCTTCCGCACGGCGATTGACGGCAACGTTCGGCAACGGCAGCGAAAGCGGTGCATCGCCCGGCTCAGTGCGCAGCACAAGGCGCGCATGCGGCTTGGCGGCGACGAAGAACGCCTCTTCATCCAGATACAGCGCGGCGGGCTCCAGCAGCGGACGCTCGCGGTCGTGCCGCATGAAGTTGTAGCGCTGCGTGGTATCGGCCCAGAAACGGCGCACCGCGCCCTCGATGTCGCCAACGAAGGCCAGGTGTGTGGCGCCCGGCAGGTAGTCGAACAGCGTGGCGGTGTCTTCGAAGAAGAGCGGCAAGTAGTACTCGATGCCGGCCGAGGGCACGCCGTTGCCGATGTCCTTGTAGATGGGTGAGCGCGTCGGGTCGCCTTCAAAGACCTCGCGCCAGCGGCCCCGGAAGGCGGTGCGCGAGGCCTCGTCCATCGGGAATTCGCGGCCCGGCAGCAAGCGCACTTCGTTCACGGGGTAGAGGCTGCGCTGTGTGTCGGGGTCGAAGGAGCGGATGGTTTCGATCTCGTCACCGAAGAGGTCGAGCCGATACGGCAGCGGCGAGCCCATCGGGAACAGGTCGATCAGCCCACCGCGCACGGAGTATTCGCCCGGGCGCATGACGGCACTCACGTGCTCGTAGCCGGCCAGCGTGAATTGCGCTTTCAGGGCCGCTTCATCCAACCTTTCGCCCTTCTTGAAGAAGAACGTATAGGCCGCCAGGAACGACGGCGGCGCGATGCGCTGCAATGCCGTGGAGGCGGGCACGAGCAGGATGTCGCACGCACCGTTCTGCAGGTCATGCAACGTCGCCAGCCGTTCGGAGATCAAATCCTGGTGCGGAGAAAAGTTGTCGTACGGCAGCGTTTCCCAGTCCGGCAGCAGTTTCACGCGCGCCTGCGGGGCAAACCAGCGCAGCTCTTCGGCCAGGCGCTGGGCGTCGACGGCATTGGCGCAGACCACCGCCAGCATGGGCACGTTGGCGCGATGCTGCTCCAGGTAGCGCGCAAGCAGCAGGGCGTCCGCCGCGCCCTGCAGGCCGCTGAAGACGAAACGCTGGCCTGGTTTGACAACGGGCAGGGCAGAAAGCGAGAAATCGGACATGGGACGTCAGGATCGGGGACAAAGCACGACACCCCGCCGGCATTTGCAGGCGGGGTGTCGTGACGCTGGTCGCTATTATAAAATCCGCGCCAGCCGCGCGCTTGGCGCCGGCCAAAAACCCACGCAAATGCTGCGCCCACGCCCAATTTCCTGCCTTTCATGCCGACTTCCCACCCTGGCCGACGCCGTTTTGCGCTGATCCCCTCGGCCGGCACCGGCTCGCGCGCCGGTGGCGATTTGCCGAAGCAATATCAGGCGATCGCCGGGCGGCCGATGCTTTGGCATACGGCGCAGGCCTTTCTGGCGAGCCCTGAAATCGACACCGTGCTCGTCGTTACGACGCCCGGCGCACAGCCGCTCACCGAGCGTTTTCCGGACGGTGGCTTCAACGCGCCCAAGCTGGTGGAAGTCGATTGCGGTGGGGATTCGCGCCACGCCTCCGTCACGCATGGACTGGCAGCGTTGCGCGGGCTTGGGGCAAGCGACGACGACTGGGTACTCGTGCACGATGCCGCGCGCCCCGGCCTGACGCCCGAGCTGATCGCGCACCTTGTCGCTGCGGTAGAGGTGGAGGGCTCGCAGGCAGTCGGCGGCATTCTTGCGCTGCCGGTGGCGGACACGCTCAAGCGCGCCGACGCTGCACAGCACATTCATGCCACGGTGCCGCGCGATGGCCTGTGGCAGGCGCAGACGCCGCAGATGTTTCCGCTGGGCCTGCTGGAACGCGCCTTGCGGGAGGCACTCGTGCAGCACCGCATCGTCACCGACGAAGCCAGCGCCATCGAGGCCACAGGACACGCACCGCTGCTCGTGCCGGGTGCGCTGCGCAATTTCAAGGTGACGTATCCCGACGATTTCGCGCTTGCCGAGGCCATCCTCGCGCAGAGCGCATAACCCAACGAGGCATCGCAAGCATGAACTGGATGGACATTCGCATCGGGCAGGGCTACGACGTGCATGCGCTGGTGGAAGGGCGCAAGCTGATCCTCGGCGGTGTGGAGATTCCGCACACCCGCGGCCTGCTCGGCCACTCCGATGCTGACGCGCTGCTGCACGCGATCACCGATGCGCTGTTCGGCGCCGCCGGCCTGGGCGACATCGGCCGGCACTTTCCCGACACCGATCCGGCCTTTGCCGGCGCCGACAGTCGTGTGCTGCTGCGCGAAGCCGTGCACCGCGTGCGCAAGGCGGGCTACGCGGTCGGCAACGTCGACGCGACGGTCATTGCGCAGAAGCCGAAGCTCGCACCGCACGTGCCGGGCATGGTCGCCAACCTGGCGGAAGACCTGGGTATCGCGCCCGAGCGCTGCAACGTCAAGGCCAAGACCAACGAGAAGCTCGGCTTCGAAGGCAAGGAAGAGGGCATCGTTGCACAGGCCGTGGTGCTGATCTATCGCGCGGAAAGCGCCGATCAGGACTGAGTGCGTTGCGGCCGCGCCAAGACAACGGCAGCCTGAATCGCTCCAGCGCTGCCGTTGTTGTTTGTGGAGCACGGTGTGGCTATTCGGCCGCGATCACCTGCGCAGCCGCATTGACGACCGCCGCAATGCGCCCGACATCACGCAATTGCTGCGCGCTCATGCCCTGGTGGTTCTTCAGCAGGTCGTAGTGCGACTTGATGCAGAAGTGGCACTTCCCGATGATGGACGCGGCCAGCGCGTACATCTCGAAGCGGCGCTTGTCCACGCCAGCGTTGTTGGCGTAGGCGTTCATGCGCAGTTCCGCCTTCTGCTGCGAGAGGTCGGAATCGTCCGCCATCTCGACATACGGATACCAGACGTTGTTCATGCCCATGAGCGCGGCGGCTGTCAGCGCGCCGTTCACTTCTTCGGGCGATAGCACACCGGCATGGCGGATGGTATCGGTCAGCACCTTGCTCTTGGCGGCAAAGGCCGCCGCCAGCGCCACACCCACCGCATCGTTGCCCTCCAGCGAGGAGCGCGCGATCGTGCTGTCGAGATTCAGGCGGATGTCCTTGGCGTAGTCCGGAATCGAGCCCTTAATCGTCTGCAGAAATTCCATCGATTTCTCCTATCAGCGGTTGCTGAAAAAGAAAGCCCGCGCAAGGGCGGGCTTCAGGTTCGGAGGGCACCGCGTGGCGATTACAGTGTGGCGCCGCCGACCGCGCGGTTGCACGGGCATAGCTCATCTGTCTGCAGACCATCCAGAATGCGCAGCACCTCGTCCGGATTGCGGCCCACGTTCAGGTTGTTGACCGACACGTGCTGGATCACATTGTCCGGATCGACGATGAATGTCGCGCGCAATGCAACGCCGGCCTCGTGCTCACGCACGCCCAACTGGTCGACCAGCGCGCCCGTCGTGTCAGCAAACGACCACTGGTTGAGCTTGTTCAAGTCTTTGTGCTCGCGGCGCCATGCGAGCTTGACGAACTCGTTGTCGGTCGATCCGCCCATGACGATGGTGTCGCGGTCGGCAAAATCGTCGTTCAGCTTGGCGAACGCCACGATCTCGGTCGGGCACACGAAAGTGAAGTCCTTCGGATAGAAGAAGATGACCTTCCACTTGCCCGGGAACGAGGTCTCGGTGATGTCTTCGAACGCCGACTGGCCGCCTTCCTCGTGATTGTTGAACCCCGGCTTGACGCCGACGACCTTGAACGGTTCGAGCTTGTCACCAATGGTTTTCATGGGCTTCTCCTGGGGTTGTGCGGCAATGGAAAGGGGGCTCGCAAACGCGCAGCCTGGCGGCTGGAGTATTGGCGATGAATGGGAAACCGGCTAATTGAAAATCTCAAAGCCGGCTATAGCACGGCCTGCCGCACGGCCGTTGCCGGCCGCGCATGACAGTGGTGGAAAGCAGGCGATGTGCCTGCGCGTGCCGGGTCAGGCGCGCGCGTAGCAGGCGCAGACGATCAGCCCGGTGGCGGGCGCGGCGCGGTTCTCAAGCGTGAGGCGGCCGCCGCTGCGCTGCAGGATGCGATTGACGATCGACATGCCGAGCCCGGCACCCTTGGCCTCGCTGCGCGCCGATTCCAGCCGGTAGAACGGTCGCGTCAGCAGCGCAAGCTGGTCCGTCGGCACGCCGGCGCCGGAATCGGCCACGCACAATACAACTTCGTTGCCTTGCAGGAACGTGCTGACGGTGATTTCCGCGCGGCCTGTGGCGGGCGTCTTGCCGTAGCGGCGTGCGTTTTCGATCAGGTTGTCGAGAATGCGCTGCGTTTCCATGCGGTTGCAGCGGGCGATGGCCTCGGGCGCGAGCTTGAGTGAAAGGTCGATGTCGTCGTGCGCGGAATACACGGGCGCCGTGTCGCGCACGAGCTCGGTCAGGTCCACCGCTTCGAGCATCTCGCCGCTGGGGCGTGCGTAGTCGAGGAACTGCCCGATGATCGCGTCCATCTGCTCGATGTCGGCCACCATCAACTCGCGGGTCTGCTCGTCGACGGGGCTCATCTCGGTTTCCAGGCGCAGGCGCGTGAGCGGCGTGCGCAGGTCGTGCGAGATGCCGGCCAGCATGACGGCGCGGTCGGCCTCGAGCTGTTTGAGGTCGCGCACCATCTGGTTGAAGCTGTGATTCGCCTGCGCCACTTCGGTGCCGCCGCCCTCGGGCAGCGCCTTCGGATCATCGCCCGCGCTGATGGCGCGCGCCGTATCGGCCAGGCGCTTGAGCGGCTGGTTCACGCGTGACGTGATGAACGCCGCGCCCAGCACCGACAGCACCAGTGCCGCCGTCGACCACCACAGCCACTGCACGCCAGGCACGCGCTCGAAGCGGTCCGGGCTGATGGCGACCCAGTAATCATCGCCCTCGATCTGGAAGCTGACCCACACGCCTGGGATGTCATTGACTGCCGTGGCGATTACGGTATCGGCGCCAAGCCGGCCGCGGATCTCGTGCTGGACGAGCTGCGTCAGGTACGGATTGGTGTGCGGTTCGCGGTATTCGTCTTCCTTCTCGCGTGGGTAGACCTTGATGCCCTCGTTCTGCACGAGGTCGAGCAGCAGGAAGCGCCGTCGCATCGGATCCGAATACAGCAGCGCCGCCCGGGTGAGCTTGACCACGCTGACCACCTGCATGGCGATCTGCTGCGCGCGGGGTTCGCGCTCGAAAATGCGGAAGCTCTGGAACCAGACACCCAGGGAGATCGCGATCAGCAATGCGATCAGCATGAAGGTTCGCCAGAACAGCGAACCGAACACACTGATCAGCAGATGCCGCAACGCGGCCGGACGCGGGATGCGCAAGTCGGATGCGGGAGAAAGGGTGGATCTGGCGCCCTTACTTGGCACCATCAGGGATGAACACGTAGCCCAGGCCCCACACTGTCTGGATGAATCGGGGGTTGCTGGCGTCCGGTTCGATCAGCTTGCGCAGGCGAGAAATCTGCACGTCGAGGCTGCGATCGAACACTTCGTATTCGCGGCCGCGCGCCATTTCCATGAGCTTTTCGCGCGACAGCGGTTGGCGCGGATGGCGTGCAAACACCTTGAGCACAGAGAATTCGCCCGTCGTGAGCGTGATCTCTTCGTCGTTCTTCTTGAGCGTGCGCGTGGCCAGGTTCAGCACGAAATCGCCAAAGGCGAAGGTTTCGGGCGTTTCGGACGGTGCACCTGGGATCTCGGCCGGGCCGCGGCGGCGCAGCACGGCGTGGATGCGCGCGATCAGCTCGCGCGGGTTGAACGGCTTGGGCAGGTAATCGTCGGCACCCATCTCCAGGCCGACAATGCGGTCGACGTCTTCGCCTTTGGCGGTGAGCATGATGATCGGCGTCTGATCGTTGGCACCGCGCAGGCGGCGGCAGATCGACAGGCCGTCTTCGCCCGGCATCATCAGGTCGAGCACGAGCAGGTCGAAGCGCTCGCGCAGCCAGAGTTTGTTCATGGCCGTGGCGTTTTCCGCCACCAGCACGGTGAACCCCTGTTCCCCCAGGTAGCGGCGCAGCAAGTCACGCAGGCGGGGATCGTCGTCGACGACGAGAATCTTTTGACCGGAATTTTCCATGGCGCTAATGGTAACGACAAAAACATGGGCCCGAGGCGCACTGAAAGCCCAATTGAAACAGACGGTTACATTATTTACCGAGCCACGTGAACAGTCTGTAGGACGCACAGCTACACTGCCCTGGCAGTTCCTCGCAACAATTTGGGGTCTGTGGACCCCCGCGCAGGGGACTGGCGTGCAATGCGGTTGCCAGTTATCGATTGTCGCGCAATGATGCATGGCGCATCGGTTTCCAGCAACAAGGACGTGGCTTCTCAAATCCCTTTTTCGAATCGGTCAGTGATGTTTCAGCGGCGCCTTGCGCTGCTGGCGTGTGCTGCTGCCCTCTGCATGGCTGGATTGCCGGCGCACGCCCGTAACGATCGCGAGCGCGGTGGCTTTGGCGGATTCGGCGGTTTTTTCGGCGGCGGGCATGCAATGCAGACCGGCGGCGAGGAGAAAAAGGGCCGGCAGGGTCAGTCGCGGGGCCATGGCGGCGAAGAACGTAGCCGCCGCGCCGCCGCGATGGAAAACCGCCGTGGCGAGAACGCTGACCGGCCATCCCCGCAGCGCAAGCTGTCTCCCGAGGAACGCAAGCAGTTGCGTCAGAACATCTACGACGTCACGCGGGACATCTACCACCGTGGCGGCGGCTAGATAAGGCCCGGGGAACGGTGCGTCAGTCGCTGCCCCGCCAATGGCAACAAGGGGCAGTAGGGTCGATTCGGGGGCCGACATGCGAATCCGTAGCACCACAATCTTCCTGGCCCTGGCAGCCGCCAGTGCGCTTTCTCTGCAGCCAGCGCACGCGGCAACGCAGGACAAACCGCATCGCCACACCGCGCAAACCAAGGCACCCGCCGCCGACGAGCAGCGCCTGGACCGCGACGATGCGCGCTATTTCCTCACCCGCATCGGCTTTGCGCCTGCCGAGAGCGAGCTCGACGCGTATGCCGGGCTCACGCAGCGCGAGGCGGTCGATCGCGTGCTGGCCCAGACGGGCACCGTTGCCACGCAGCCGCCCCCGGCGTGGGTCAACGATCCGATCATCCCCTACAACAAGCTGCCCGACGAAGACGCCCGCAAGGCCGCGCGCCAGAAGAACGCCGCGCACGAACTGGAGCTGCGCGCGTGGTGGATGGGCGAGATGATCAGGACGCCGTCACCGCTGACCGAGCGCATGACGCTGTTCTGGCACAACCACTTCGTCTCCAGCTCGCAGAAGGTGCCGTTTGCTCAGTTGATGTATCGGCAGAACGTGCTGCTGCGCCAGAACGCGGTGGGCAATTTCGGCACCATGCTGCACGCCATCGGCAAAGACCCGGCGATGCTGATCTACCTGGACGGCGCGCAGAGCCGCAAGGGTAAGCCGAACGAGAACTTCGCGCGTGAGGTCATGGAGCTCTTCACGCTGGGCGAGGGCCATTACACCGAGCAGGACATCAAGGAAGCTGCCCGAACGTACACCGGCTGGAGCGTCGACCGCGAGCACGACTTCGCCTATATCTGGCGCCCGCAGATTCACGACACCGGCTCGAAGACGGTGTTCGGCCAGAGCGGCGACTACGACGGCGACCAGATGCTCGACATCCTGCTGTCTCGTCCGCAGACGGCCACCTTTATCGTCACCAAGCTGTGGCGCGAGTTTGTTTCGCCCGACCCGGATGCGGCGCAGGTGCAGCGCGTGGCCGATGCGTTTCGCTCGAGCGGCTACGACATCAAGGTCGCGCTGCGTGGGCTGTTCCTGACGCCGGCTTTCTGGGCGCCGCAGTCGCACGCGACGCTGGTGAAATCGCCTGTGGAGATGATTGTCGGCACGCTCAAGCAGTTCAATGTGCAGTACTCCGACCCGACGCCGTTTGCGATCAAGTCTGCGCAGCTCGGGCAGAACCTGCTGGCGCCGCCCAACGTGAAGGGCTGGCCCGGCGGCGATGCGTGGATCAACTCGAACACGCTGCTGGGGCGCAAGCAGTTTCTTGATCAGTTGTTCCGCTCGACCGAGATGAGGGCGCCCGCCGCCATGGCGCAACAACAGAAGCCCGGCATGATGATGGCCGCCATGCGCGAAGACCTGAAGCAGGGCGGCACGGTGCAGGGCCTGGGCCAGGCACTCAAGGGCATGGGGCAGGAAGGGCGCTTCAAGCTGGCGCAGTCGCAGACGATGGTGTCGTTCAACTCGGCCAAGTGGCTCGCGCAGTTTGGTGCGGATGGGGATGACCCGCCGCAGCTCGCGTCGCGCATTTCGATCCAGCGTGCGGTGCTGCCGATCGAGCCGACCGCGCCGATCCCCGTCAAGCTGGCCGGTACCGCGTACCTGCGCACGCTGATGATGGACCCGGCTTACCAGTTGAAATAACGCCCGCTTTGCAGGAGCACACATCATGGAACGTCGTGATTTTCTGAAGGCAGGCGCCGTGCTCGGCATGGGTGGTGCGGTGCCCGGGATCGTCTTTGCGCAAGCGCAGCGCGATCAGGGCGCGCGCAACGGCTACGGCAACCTGCTCATTCTCATCGAACTGAAAGGCGGTAACGACGGGCTGAATACCGTCGTGCCGTACACCAGCGCGCAGTACTACGCGCTGCGCCCCCGCATTGCCATCAAGCGCGAGCAGGTGCTGCAACTGGATGACCGGTATGGCCTGCATCCGTCGCTGCAGGCGATGATGCCGCTGTGGCAGGCAGGCGAGTTGTCGGTGGTGCAGGGCTTGTCGTATCCGCAGCCGAATCTTTCGCATTTCCGCTCGATCGAGATCTGGGATACGGCGTCGCGCTCCGACCAATACCTGCGCGAGGGCTGGCTGACGCGTGCGTTTGCCGCGCGGCCGGTGCCGGCGTCATTCGGGGCCGATGGCGTGATTATCGGCACGGCGGACCTGGGCCCACTCGATGGCGGCGCACGCGCGGTGGCGCTGGCCAATCCGGATGCCTTTCTCAACGAAGCCAAGCTGGCGATGCCGTCTCACGCGATGGGCAATGCCACGCTCGCGCATGTGTTGAAGGTGGAGGCCGATATCGTCAAGGCGGCCGACGGGCTGCGACCGAAGGCAGGCAAGTTTGCATTCCAGACGCGCTTTCCCGATGGTGGCTTCGGCAATTCGATCAAGGCGGCGATGCAGGTGGTGGCGGCGCCCGGGCATGGCGGGGCGGATGTCGCCGTGGTGTGCCTGTCGCTGGGCAGCTTCGATACACACACCAACCAGCAGGGTACGCAGGCGAACCTGTTGCGCCAGTTGGGCGAGGGCATTGCCTCGCTCAAGAGCGCGCTGACGGAACTGGGCCGCTGGAACGACACACTGATCGTCACGTACTCCGAATTCGGCCGCCGCCCGCGCGAAAACCTGAACAACGGTACGGACCACGGTACCGCCGCCGCGCATTTCGTGGCTGGCGGCCGCGTAAAGGGCGGCCTGGCCGGACAGGGACCGGTGCTGGAGCGGCTGGACGGCGGCGGCAATCTCGACCCCTCGGTGGATTTCCGCTCGCTCTACGCCACGGTGCTGGAGCGCTGGTGGGGGATGGATTCCCAGTCGGTACTGGCCGGGCGGTTCGCGCCGCTCGACCTCATCAAAGCCTGATCAGCCGCGGATCTGCGTGATTTGGGTTCGCCACGCGAGCCATAACTTGCGCAGCGGCGTCAGGTCTGTGCGCTGCGTGAGCACCTGAAAGCCGTCGGTTTCCACCTCGTCGAGCAGGCGCATGGCCAGCACGCCGCGGATCAGCGCCGAGCGCTGCGCGCGGCGGTCTTCGGCCGGCAGCGCGGCCAGTGCTTCCTTGTAAGTGGCGCGGGCGCGTTCCGCCTGGTGCGCCATCAGCGGCTTGAACCCCTCTGCATACCGGCGGTTGAATAGATCGGCCGCCGGTACATTGAAGCGCTGCAGTTCGTCCACGGGAATGTAGACGCGGTTGTGGCGCACGTCTTCGCCCAGGTTGCGGATGAAGTGGACCAACTGCTCGGCCAGCGACAGCAGCCGTGCAAATTCCAATGTGCGTGCGTGCGTATGCCCGGCAATGCGGGCGGCCAGCCGGCCAGCCACGCCTGCCACCTGATCGCCATGGCGGCGCAGGTTCGGCCAATCCAGATAGCGGTTTTGCATGGCATCGGCCTCGACGCCAGCCAGGAGTTCGCCCAGATGCACGGCGCCGATGTCATAGGCGGCCAGGTGCGGTTGCAATGCCTTGGTGGCGGGGTGCTCGGGGCGGCCTTCGAACAGGCGCGCCAGTTCCTGCCGCCACCAGTGCAGCTTCGTTTGCACGACTGACGGGTCGCTCGCATCGCGTACGGCGTCTTCCAGTTCGCGGCGCACGGCTTCCAGGGCGATGGTCGCGCGGCGGCGTTCGGGCGCCAGAAACAATACGCTGTAGTACACGTCGCTGCCGGGCGGGGCAGCCTTGTCGGCGCAGTAGTCGTCGGGGGTCACGGAAGGGGCCGTCGTGGTGAGGTTTGGTGCAGGGCGGCCATTCTACAGCGCGTTGCGGTGCAGCATGCCGGCAGCCCTTATGGGAAACCCGATCAAGAAAAGTCAATCAGACGCGGCCGCGTCGTTGACCCTGCGCATCGGCATGGGTATATTACTGACCGGTCAGTTATTTACTGAGAGCGTGTCATGCCTGCCGTGCCAGCGATGAGATTGCCGTACCCGCATTCCGACTCCACCGGTTCCTCCGACACGCAGTCTCTGTCGCGCAGGCGCTCGTTGTCCGTAGCCGCATCGGCTGCCTTGCTGACCGGTGCCGCCTTGCTGGCCGGCTGCAGCAAGGAGCAGCCCAAGGCGCCCGACGTGCGGCCCGTGCGCACCATGACGGTCACCAGCGAGCAGGGTGCCGGCACGGCCGAGTTTTCCGGCGACGTCCGGCCGCGCATCGAGTCGCGCCTGGGCTTTCGCGTGCCGGGCAAGATCGTTGCCCGCCTGGTGGACGTCGGCGCGACGGTCAAGAAAGGCCAGATGCTCGCGCGCTTGGATCCGACCGATCTGGCCCTCGCGCAGCAATCGGCCCAGGCCCAGTTATCGGCCGCAAAGACCGACCGCGACCTCGCTGCCGCCGACCTCAAACGTTTTTCCGAGCTGTTTGCCAAGGGCTTCATCAGCGCAGCGGAACAGCAGCGCCATCAAGCCAACTACGACGCCGCACAGGCTCGTTACGAGCAGGCCGCGGCCGGCTATCGCAATCAATCCAACCAGGCGGGATATGCCACGCTCGAAGCCGACGCCGATGGCGTGGTGACGGGCGTCGATGCCGAAGTCGGGCAGGTGGTGTCCGCCGGCCAACCGGTCGTGCGCGTGGCGCAGACGGCCGAGAAGGAAGTCGTGGTCGGCATTCCCGAAGACCAAGTGGATACGCTGCGCAAATCGCCCGAGGTGAAGGTCAAGCTGTGGGCCGACCAATCGCGCAGCATTCCGGCCAAGGTGCGCGAGATTGCGCCGGCAGCTGATCCGCTCACGCGCACGTACACGGTGAAGATTTCGGTGCCGAACCCGCCGCCCGAACTGAAGCTGGGCATGACGGCCGTGGCCACATTCGTGCGCCCCGGCGGTGGCGCAGATAGCGGGGGTATGGGTGTACGCGTGCCGATCAGCGCGCTGCTGCAGGAGCAAGGCAAGACCGTGGTGTGGCTGTACGACGCCGCATCGCAGACGGTCAAGCCCGTGCCGGTGACGGTGGGTGCGCCGCGCGACAACGTGCTGCTGATCACCAGCGGGCTCCAGCCCGGCCAGACCATCGTGACCGCCGGCGTGCACCTGCTCAAGGCCGGCCAGAAGGTGATGCCGATGGCCCCGGCCGATCAACCGTCGGCCCAGTCTGCCATCACGCCGCGCCGCTAGGCTCCCTCGATAACTTCCGGCCTCAGCCCCAACACGCAAACCTTCGCGCGCATGGAACACTCTCGTTTCAACCTGTCACGCTGGGCGCTTGAACACCAACCGCTCACGCGCTTCCTGCTGGTGGCGCTGCTGCTCGGCGGCATCTTTGCGTACGCCAAGCTGGGTCAGGACGAAGACCCGCCTTTCACCTTCCGCGCGATGGTGGTGCAGGCCTTCTGGCCCGGTGCCACGGCCGAGCAGATGTCGCGCCAGGTGACCGACAAGATCGAGAAGGCGCTGCAGGAGGTGCCGTACGCGTGGAAGATCCGCAGCTATTCCAAGCCCGGCGAAACACTCGTCACCTTCCAACTCGCCGACACGTCGCCCTCCAAGGACACCCAGCAACTCTGGTACACCGTGCGCAAGAAGGTGGGCGACATCGCACCGACGTTGCCGCAGGGCGTGCGCGGCCCGTACTTCAATGACGACTTCGGCGATGTGTACGGCTCCATTTACGCGCTGTCGGCCGATGGCTTTACGTACCGCCAACTGAACGATTACGCCGACGCGATCCGCCAGCAATTGCTGCGCGTGCCCAACGTCGCCAAGGTCGAGCTGCTAGGCGATCAGGACGAGAAGATCTACATCGAGTTCCAGCAGGCGAAGCTCTCGCAGATGGGGCTGGACATCAACAGCATCGCCACGCAGATCGGCCAGCAGAACAACATCGGCCCCAGCGGGGTGCTGATCACGCCGACGGACAACGTGCAGATCCGCCTGTCGGGTCAGTTCTCCGACATCCGCGATCTCGAAAACCTCACGCTGCGCGGCCCCGGCGGCACGACCAACATCCGCCTGGGCGACATCGCCACCGTCAAGCACGGCTACGTCGACCCGCCGCACGCCAAGATGCGCTTCAACGGTAAGGAAGTCATCGGCGTGGCCATTTCGATGACGAAGGGCGGCGACATCATCCAGCTGGGCAAGGACCTGCGCGCCACGGTCGACAAGATCCGCGCGAAGCTGCCCGTGGGTGTTGAGATGGAGCAGGTGCAGAACCAGCCGAAGTCGGTGCAGAACTCGGTGGGGGAGTTCGTGCACGTGCTGATCGAGGCGGTGGTGATCGTGCTGGCGGTGAGCTTTCTCTCCCTCGGTCTGCACACCAAGCCCAAGTTGCGCATCGACGTGTGGCCGGGTCTGGTGGTGGGCCTGACGATTCCGCTGGTGCTGGCGGTGACGTTCCTGTTCATGAACATCTTCGACATCGGCCTGCACAAGATCTCGCTTGGCGCGCTGATCATTGCGCTCGGCCTGCTGGTGGACGACGCGATCATCGCGGTCGAAATGATGGTGCGCAAGCTGGAAGAGGGCTTCTCCAAGATGGAAGCCGCCACCTTTGCCTACAGCTCGACCGCCATGCCGATGCTGACCGGTACGCTCATCACCGCCACGGGGTTCCTGCCGGTGGGGCTGGCGCGCTCGACGGTGGGGGAATACACCTTCGGCATCTTTGCGGTGACGGCATTGGCGCTGGTGCTGTCGTGGTTTGCCGCGGTGGTGTTTGTGCCGTACCTGGGCTTTCTGTTGCTGCGCACGAAGTCGCACGCGGGTAACGGCGGGCATCACGAGCTGTTCGATACACCGTTCTACAACCGCTTCCGCGGCTGGGTGAACTGGTGCGTGGAATACCGCAAGACAGTGATCGTCGTGACGCTGGTGGCGTTCGGGCTGGGCGTGTTCGGCTTCAAGTACGTGGAGAAGCAGTTCTTCCCCGATTCCAGCCGCCCCGAGCTGCTCGTGGAACTGTGGCTGCCGGAAGGCTCGAGCTTCAATCAGACCGAGACCGAGGCCAAGCGCTTTGAAGCGCTGATGCGCAAGGAGCAGAACGTCGAAAGCGTGACGATGTTCATTGGCTCCGGCGCACCGCGTTTCTACCTGCCGCTGGATCAGATCCTGCCGCAGACCAATGTGGCGCAGGCCATCGTCATGCCCACCTCGCTGGAGGCGCGTGCGGGCGTGCGGCAACACATTCTCGGCCTGCTCAAATCGCAGTTCCCGCACCTGCGCGGCCGTGTGAAGCTGCTGCCCAATGGCCCGCCGGTGCAGTATCCGGTGCAGTTCCGCGTGATGGGCCCGGACATGGGCGGTGTGCGCAAGATTGCCGATCAGGTCAAGGCCATCATGGTCGCCAACCCGAACACGGTGGGCGTGAACGACAACTGGAACGAGAACGTCAAAGTGCTGCGCCTGGACATCGACCAAGACAAGGCGCGCGCGCTGGGCGTGTCGACGGGGTCGATCTCGCAGGTCACGCAGACGGTGCTCACTGGGGCGCCCATCGCCCAGTACCGCGACGGCGACAAGCTGCTCGACATCGTCATGCGCCCGCAGGCGGACGAACGCAACACGCTCGACGCGTTGCAGCGCGTGCAGGTGCCGACCAGCAGCGGTCGAACGGTCCCGCTTACGCAAGTGGCGCGTGTGGGCTTTGCATGGGAGCCCGGCGTGATCTGGCGCGAGAACCGCGACTACGGCATCACCGTGCAATCCGACGTGGTCGACGGTGTGCAAGGCCCGACGGTAACGGCGCAGATCAACCCGCTGCTCGACAAGATCCGCGCCGATCTGCCGCCGGACTACCAGATCAAGATTGCCGGCGCAGAAGAAGAGAGCGCCAACGCGGGGGCTTCGATTGCCGCGCAGATGCCGCTCTGCATCTTCATCATCTTCTTGCTGCTGATGCTCCAGTTGCACAGCTTCTCGCGCTCGGTGATGGTGTTCCTCACGGGGCCGCTGGGGTTGATTGGCGCGGCGACAACGTTGTTACTGCTGCGCGCGCCGATGGGCTTCGTGGCGCAGCTCGGCATTACCGCGCTGATCGGCATGATCATCCGCAACTCGGTCATTCTGGTGGATCAGATCGAGCAGGACGTGGCCGCAGGCGTGCCCACCTGGACGGCCATTGTCGAGGCAGCCGTGCGGCGCTTCCGTCCCATCATCCTGACGGCCGCCGCGGCTGTGCTGGCCATGATTCCGCTGTCGCGCAGCGTGTTCTGGGGGCCGATGGCTGCCGCCATCATGGGTGGGCTGATCGTGGCAACGGTCCTCACGTTGCTCTTCCTGCCGGCGTTGTATGCAGCGTGGTTCCGCGTCAAGCGGCCGGAGGCGCAAGCGGCTGTACCGATGGACTGACGGGGCGAGGCTGGGGACTCAAGCCCCAACGCCACCTCAAGCAGAGCGGGGGATGGAAACCCCCGAGCGACTGCGATATAATCGCGGGCTTCCTTTCCGGCGCCCCTTTCTCGGGGGCGCCGCGATCCATCCGGCGAGGGTGGCGAAATTGGTAGACGCACCAGGTTTAGGTCCTGACGCCAGCAATGGTGTAGGGGTTCGAGTCCCCTCCCTCGCACCACTTACCTCGTTCCGAGGTTTCCTCCGGCAGACGCACTCACGCGTCCGGCGTGCCCAGCGCTTTGTTGATCCGCAGCGCCACCAGCGTACCCACCACGCCTGAGAGCAGGTACAGGCTGACAGCGCCCAACCCGAACAGCGACGAGAGGCCCAGCGCCACCAGCGGTGCAAACGCGGCGCCAAACAGCCAGCCGAAGTCGGTCGTCAGCGCGGCACCGGTATAGCGGAAACGGCTCTCGAAGTTCGATGTCACCACGCCGGCAGCCTGGCCGTAGGACAGCCCCAGCAGCCCGAAACCCACCAGGATGAAGATGTCCTGTCCGGCGACACCGCCATCGAGCAGCCACGGCGCCGCCAGGCTGAAGATGCCGATCAGCACTGCCATGGCAGCCAACGTCGTGCGCCTGCCGATACGGTCTGCAATCCAGCCGGAGAGCAGCGTGCCGATGAACGCGATGACCGCACCGACGATCTCGACCGCCAATACGTCCGACACGCTTTGCGTCTTGCGCAGGGCCACCCACGACAGCGGAAACACCGTCACCAGATGGAACAGCGCATAGCTGGCCAGCGCTGCAAAGGCCCCCAGGAAGATGTTGAACCCCTGGGCATTCACCATCTGCAGGGTATTGATCGGCTCGAGCTCGCCTTCTTCCAGCAGTTGCGTGTATTCGTGCGTCACGACCAGACGCAGCCGCGCAAACAGGGCCACCACGTTGATGGCAAAGGCGACGTAGAACGGATAGCGCCAGCCCCATTCGATGAACTCCTGGAATGTCAGGCTCGAATAGAGGAACAGGAACAACGACCCCGCGATGATGAAGCCCGTGGGCGCGCCGAGTTGTCCGACCATGGCGTACCAGCCGCGCTTGTTCTCGGGTGCGTTCAGTGCCAGCAAGGAGGGCAGACCATCCCACGAACCCCCGAACGCGATGCCCTGCATGAAGCGGAACAGCGCCAGGAGATAGATGGCCGCATGGCCGATCGACGCGTACGACGGCAGGAACGCAATGCCAACGGTGGCCGTACCGAGCAGGAACAGCGATGCGGTCAGCTTGGTGCCGCGGCCCCATCGGCGCTGGATGCGCATGAACAGCGCCGTGCCGAACGGGCGCCCGATAAAGGCGAACGAGAAGATTGCAAAGCTGAACAGCAGCCCGGCCAGCTCGCTGGCGAAGGGAAAGTAGACGGTCGGGAAAACCAGCACCGAGGCGATGCCATAGACGAAGAAGTCGAAATACTCCGACGCTCGTCCAATCACCACACCTGTGGCGATCTCGGCTGGCGCGACTTCATGGTGTCCTGGGGCAGGGGGAGCAGAGGGAGAGGCGCGATGCTGGTGGGTCAGACTGGCCATCGTGGAGGCTCCATCGAAGGGTGGGTGTCGTACTGAACGCAAACTCGGCAAGCACAAGACCAAGAATAGCGCCTAAACTGCAACAGCAAATCGAAAGATCGCTGGGCGTCTCCCAGCGCGACGTTAATTAAACGCCACTTCCGAGACCATGCCACGCTTCGATGCAGCGGTGAAACGCTTCCGGACAACAGGAAGGACGCTTTTGAGAAGTGCCGCAATCGCCGTCCTGGTGACGCTTGCGGGATGTAGCAACGCGGTGCTTCTATCGCCGGCGGGCGACATGGCATTGCGACAGCGGAACCTGATCATCATCGCCACGTGCCTGATGCTGTTGATCATCGTTCCGGTGATCATTCTCACGCTGCTGTTTGCATGGCGATACCGAGAAAGCGCCAACAATGCCCATTACAACCCGGACTGGGACCATTCCACGGTGCTGGAACTGGCGATCTGGGCCGCGCCGCTGCTGATCATCATCACGCTGGGCGCCGTGACATGGGTCAGCACCCATCAGCTCGATCCGTATCGGCCGCTCACTCGGCTTGATGAAAGCCGGCCGGTCACCGCAGAGGTCAAGCCGTTGACCGTGGAAGTGGTGGCAATGGACTGGAAGTGGCTGTTTCTCTATCCCGAGCAAGGCATTGCCACCGTCAACGAACTGGCTGCGCCGGTGGATCGCCCGATCGAATTCCGGATCACGGCCACCACGGTCATGAACGCGTTCTTCGTGCCGTCGCTGGCGGGCATGGTGTATGCGATGCCCGCCATGGAAACCAAGCTGCATGCCGTCATCAACCGCGCCGGTGTGTATGACGGCCTCTCGTCCAACTACAGCGGCGCGGGCTTCTCGCACATGCGGTTCAAGTTCCACGGCCTGTCAAACGAAGATTTCGACCGCTGGGTCCAGCAGGTCAAGTCGTCGGGCTCGCCGCTGTCGAAAGACACCTACCTGAAGCTGGCCAAGCCCAGCGAAAGCGAGCCGGTCCAGCGCTATGCCAGCGTCGCGCCTGGCCTCTACGACCGCATCCTGAACCGCTGCGTGGACGGCCAGGCCTGTCTGGCGGACACCATGGCGAGCAACCGCAATCGAGGCAAGTTCGATCCGTCGGCGGAAATCTGTACCGCGAGCAACACGGCCGAGTCCATGCCGATGTTTGCGCCGGATGCTCCTGTCGGCGACGGTCGAAGGCTGTTGCAGTAGCGCACGGCTGCGCGCCCCGTTTTCGTTTTCTCGTCAACTCAGACCGGCCACAATTGGTCGATGCAGGCCCAGGTGACAACTATGCCCGAGCGCTCCGAACTCGCCAACATGATCTTTGGCCGTCTGTCGTGGGAGGCCATTCCATATCACGAGCCGATCCTGCTCGCCACCTTCGCGGTCGTCGCCATCGGCGGCCTTGCGGTGGTGGGAGCGCTGACGTACTACCGCCTCTGGGGCTATCTCTGGCGTGAGTGGTTTACCAGCATCGATCACAAGAAGATCGGCATCATGTACGTCGTGCTGGGTATCGTGATGCTGCTGCGCGGCTTTGCCGATGCGGTCATGATGCGGCTGCAGCAGGCGGTGGCGTTCGGCGACAACCTCGGGTATCTGCCGCCGCATCACTACGACCAGATCTTCACCGCGCACGGTGTGATCATGATCTTCTTCGTGGCCATGCCGCTGGTGACCGGCCTGATGAACTTTGTCATGCCACTGCAGATTGGGGCGCGCGACGTGGCATTCCCGTTCCTCAACAACTTCAGCTTCTGGATGACGACCGGTGGTGCCATCCTGGTGATGATGTCGCTGTTCGTGGGCGAATTCGCGCGTACCGGCTGGCTGGCCTATCCGCCATTGTCGGGCATCCTTTCCAGCCCCGACGTGGGGGTCGATTACTACATCTGGGCATTGCAGATCGCGGGGGTCGGCACCGTTCTATCCGGCATCAACTTGCTGGTGACCATTGTCAAGATGCGCGCGCCGGGCATGACGCTGATGCGCATGCCGATCTTCACCTGGACTGCGCTGTGCACCAACGCGCTGATCGTTGCCGCCTTTCCGGTGCTGACGGCCGCCGTGACGCTGCTGGCCCTGGACCGCTATGCCGGCACTCATTTCTTTACGGTCGAGCAGGGCGGCAGCGCAATGATGTATGTGAATCTGATCTGGATCTGGGGTCATCCCGAGGTCTACATCCTGGTGCTGCCGGTGTTCGGTGTCTTCTCGGAAGTGGTGGCAACGTACTCGCGCAAGCGTCTGTTCGGCTACGCGTCGATGGTGTATGCGACGGTCGTGATCACGGTGCTGTCGTACCTGGTCTGGCTGCATCACTTCTTCACGATGGGGTCGGGCGCCAGCGTCAACTCGTTCTTCGGGATCACAACGATGATCATTTCGATCCCGACCGGCGCGAAGATATTCAACTGGCTGTTCACGATGTACCACGGCAAGATCCGCTTCGAACCGCCCATGCTGTGGACCATCGGATTCATGGTCACGTTCGTCATCGGCGGGATGACGGGGGTGCTGCTGGCGGTGCCCCCCGCGGACTTCTCGTTGCACAACAGCCTGTTCCTGATTGCCCACTTCCATAACGTGATCATCGGTGGGGTGCTGTTCGGCCTCATGGCGGGCATCACGTACTGGTTCCCGAAGGCGTTCGGCTATCGGCTGGTGTCGTCGTGGGGGAAGGCATCGTTCTGGTTCTGGTTCATCGGCTTTTACTTTGCGTTCATGCCGCTGTACTGGTTGGGCATGCTTGGCGTGACCCGCCGGATGAGCCATTTCGACGATCCATCGTTGCAGATCTGGTTTCAGCTCGCGGCGTTTGGCGCGCTCCTGATCGCCATCGGCATCGGCTGCTTCCTGGTTCAACTGGTGGTGAGCTTCCTGCGCCGCGAGGAATTACGCGACACAACTGGCGACCCCTGGAACGGCCGCACGCTGGAGTGGTCGACCTCATCGCCCCCGCCGCAGTACAACTTTGCCCTCACGCCGCTTGTGCACGACTCCGATGCCTGGTGGCAGATGAAGCAATACGGCTACAAGCGGCCGCAGGAGGGCTTCGTTCCGATCCACATGCCGAAAGGCACCGCTGCGGGCATCGTGCTGGCAGGCTTGTCCACGCTGTGCGGCTTTGCGTTGATCTGGCACATCTGGTGGCTGGCCATCGCATCGTTCGTGGCCACGATCCTCTCGGCAATCATCCACACCTTCAACTACCAGCGCGATTACTACATCCCGGCAGAAGATGTGGTCCGGACCGAAGCATCGCGCACCCAACTGATGGCGGGCCATGGCTGATACGACCGTACCCCTGCATACGAACGGCACCACCGCGGCAGACGGTGTGCCGCCGGGTGGCTACCAGTTCCACGTCACGGGAGAGCATCACGTGCCCAACGGCACGCTGCTCGGGTTCTGGGTCTATCTGATGAGCGATTGTTTGATATTCGCTTGTCTGTTTGCGGCCTACGGAGTGCTGGGCCGCGAGTACGCGGGCGGACCCACCGGGGCGGAGCTGTTCGAACTGCCGCTGGTGGCGCTGAACACCTCGTTCCTGCTGCTGTCCTCCATTACGTACGGCTTTGCAATGCTGCAGATGCAGCAGAACAAGGTCGCTGCCATGCAGATCTGGCTGGCGATCACGTGGCTGTTCGGCGCAGCGTTTCTGACGGTGGAGCTCTACGAGTTCGCGCACCTGATACACGAGGGGGCGGGGCCGCAGCGCAGTGCATTCCTGACATCGTTCTTCTCGCTGGTCGGCACACACGGGCTGCACGTGACGTTCGGCCTGATCTGGCTGATCGTGCTGATGCTGCAGGTGTCGCAGCACGGGCTGATCACCGCCAACAAGCGCCGGCTGATGTGCCTGTCGATGTTCTGGCACTTTCTTGACGTCGTCTGGATCGGCGTCTTCACCTTCGTCTACCTGATGGGAACGCTGCCATGAGCGTGCATAACCAAACGATGAGCGGCCACGGCGATGGTCACGGCCACGACCATCATCATGAGGAAGACGTCCCGCACGCCACGCTGGGTGGCTACCTCACGGGTTTCGTGCTGTCGGTGTTCCTGACGGCCGTTCCGTTCTGGCTGGTGATGGGCAACGTGTTCGAAAAATCGTCGACGACGGCGGTGGCGATCCTGCTGATCGGCGCGGTGCAGATCGTGGTGCACATGATCTACTTCCTGCACATGAACGCCAAATCGGAGGGCGGCTGGAACATGCTGTCGCTGATGTTCACGCTGGTGCTGGTGGTCATCACGCTCAGCGGGTCGCTCTGGGTGATGTACCACCTGAACGCCAACATGATGCCGCACATGCGGCCGCCGGCGCAGCCGGCCCCCGTTGTCTTGCCGGCCCGAACGCAGTAGGAATGCGTGATGTGCGTGATTTGCCAGCGTGAAGCGCTGGGAGGCTGAACCGGTCAGGGCTTCATGTTCTCTTGTGCCGCCGCTTCAAGGTATTCCAGAAAGCGGCTCGCCACCGGCTCCGCATCGCCCGTGCGTCGCAATGACAGCACGGGCGATTCTTTTTTGCCTCCGGCCAGCAGCACAAAACTGACGCGTGCGTCCCCGGCGTGCTGCAGCGTCTTGGGCACCAGCGCCACGCCCATGCCGAACCCCACCATCGTGACCACGGTCTGCCACAGCCGCGCCTCGTGGCGGATCACCGGGCTGAAACCGGCATCCACGCACAGCGCGATGATCAGGTCGTGATAGTGCGGCGATACAGTGCGCGGAAAGAGGATGAACGGCTCCTGTGCGAGCGCTCCGAGTTCGAGGCGCTTGCGGCGGGCCAGCGCGTGGCTGGCGGGCAGGCAGGCGACGAAGGGCTCGGTGAAGATCGGCGTGGAAACGACTTCTGCCGGGAAGGTGCCCCAGTACGCGCAGCCCAGGTCGATCTGCTGGCGCTGGAGGGCCTGGACCTGCTCGCCGGTATTCATCTCGCGCAGGATGATTTCCACCGAGGGGTGATCGGCCTCGAAGCGCTCCACCGCGCGCGGCAGGCCGCGATACAGCATCGAATTGATGAAGCCCACCCGCAGCCGGCCGGCCAGCCCGTGCGCAGAGCGCTGCGTGACGCGTTCGACCTCGGCGGCTTGCTGCAGCAGCTTGCGGGCCTCGTCCAACAGCACCTGGCCAGCGTTGGTGAGCGCCACGCTCTTGTTGGTGCGCGCCAGCAGTTGCACGCCCAGTTGCTCCTCGAATTTGCGGATATCGAAGCTCAGCGCCGGCTGCGAGATGAACAGCCGCTGCGCCGCGCGCCCGAAATGCAGCTCTTCCGCCACGGCAACGAAATAGCGCAACTGCTTGAGGTCCATGGCCGTCGAGCTCAACGATAAGAATTGTTTATCGTACAGGACAAAACCTGTATTGGACGATTATCGATGACGTTCCTATGCTGGCCGGACAAAACAGGAGACAGCGAGGCCACCCGCATGAACGACATCGCCCGCGAGCCATTGATCGGCCACGAGAACATCCCCGACAGCCGGGGCATCAACTTCTTCCATGTCGATCCGGATCTCGGGCGCCTGCTGTGGCTGTACCTGGGCGACGCGCAATACCGCGAGGTGGAACCACAGCTCAAGTCGCTTGGTCTGCGCGCTTCAGACGAACTCGACGCCTGGGCCATCAGTGCCGACCACAACCCACCGCAACTGCGCCACCGCACCCGCCGCGGCGAGGCTCTGCAGAGCATCGATAAGCACCCCGACTACGTCGCACTCGAACGCGTGGCCTATACCGATCTGGGGCTTGCATCGATGAGCCACGTGGGCAACGCGCCGCCGCCGCTGGTCAAATACGCGCTCACGTATCTGTTCGTGCAAGCCGAGTTCGGCCTGTGCTGCCCGGTCAGCATGACGGATTCGCTCACGCGCACGCTGCGCAAGTTCGGCGATCCGGCACTGGTGGCGCGCTATCTGCCGAAGCTGGCCTCGCGCGACTTTGATGAGCTGTACCAGGGCGCGATGTTCATGACCGAGCAGGCCGCCGGTTCGGACGTTGCACGCATCGCCACGCGCGCCGCGCTGGAGACCGCGCCCGATGGCACGCAAGCGTGGCGACTGTACGGCGACAAATGGTTCTGCTCCAACGCCGACGCCGACCTCGCCATGGTGCTCGCGCGCCCGGACGGTGCGCCCTCGGGCATCAACGGCCTGGCGCTGTTCCTGCTGCCCAAGACGCTGCAGGACGGCTCGCGCAACCACTACCGCATCATCCGCCTGAAGGACAAGCTCGGCACCCGCTCCATGGCCAGCGGCGAGATCACGCTCGAAGGTGCCACCGCCTACCTGATTGGTGAGATCGGCCGGGGCTTTCACCAGATGGCCGACATGATCAACATGTCGCGCCTGTCGAACGGCGTGCGTGCGGCTGGCTTGATGCGCCGCGCCACCACCGAGGCACTGCACATCGCGCGCAACCGCGAAGCCTTCGGCCGCAAGCTGATCGACATGCCGCTGATGCAGCGTCAGCTTCTGAAGATGCTGCTGCCGACCGAGCAGGCGCGCTCGATGTTCATGCAGATTGCGCAACTGCTGCCGCTGGCCGATGCCGGCAACGAGCAGGCAGCCAAGTGCGTGCGCATCCTGACGCCGCTCATCAAGTTCCGCGCCTGCCGCGATGCGCGCCGCGTGACCGGCGATGCGATGGAAGTGCGCGGCGGCACCGGCTACATCGAGGAGTGGAGCGACGCGCGACTCGTGCGTGACGCACATCTCGGCTCGATCTGGGAAGGCACGAGCAACATCGTTGCGCTCGACATCGCCCGCGCGGTGAAGCGCGAAGGCGCACTGCAGCCGCTGCGCGCGCATCTCGTCGGCCTGCTCGATGGCGTCACCCTGCCGGCGCAGAGCGATGCGCTGCTGCGCGCCACGCTTGATCGCGTCTGCCGCACGATCGCCAAGGTTGCCGAAGGCGGTAACGACCAGCTGGTGCGTCAGGCCGGTTCCGCGCTGTACCACATCACCACGGCGATCTTCATGGCGGTGGAGGGCGTGCGCCTAGCGCCGGATCATCGCCGCCTGGCGCTCGCGCATCTGGTGCTGCGTCACAAGCTGCTGCCGGTCGATCCGCTGGCCTTGCCCGAGGCCGACGATGCGTTGCTGTTCGATGCGCTCGTCAAGCAGCGTGAGGTGCCGTTCGCGCTGGCCATGCAGGCGTTGCCGGCTGGGGATGCGCAATGAGTACCGTCAACGGCGCGCTGCATGGCCTGAAGGTCATCGACCTGAGCCGCGTGCTCGGCGGCCCGTACTGCACGCAGGCACTGGCCGATCACGGCGCACAGGTCATCAAGCTCGAACCACCCGTTGGCGACGAGACCCGCACCTGGGGCCCACCGTTCGATGAGAGCGATACGGCGTGGTACTTCAACGGCGTCAATCGCAACAAGCTCGGCATCTCGGTCGATCTGTCTTGTGACGAGGGCCGCGCGGTGCTCTGGCAATTGCTGGAAGACGCCGATGTGCTGGTTGAGAACTTCAAGCCCGGTACGCTCGCCCGTTGGGGCATGGATTTCGAGCGCGATCTGCTACCGCGCTTTCCACGCCTCATCCACTGTGCTGTGTCCGGCTTTGGCCCCGATGGGCCGTTGGGCGGGTTGCCCGGCTACGACGCCGCCATCCAGGCCATGGCCGGTCTGATGAGCGTCAATGGCGAGCGTGACGGCGGCCCCATGCGTGTAGGCCTGCCGATCGTCGACTTGGTGACGGGGCTCAACGCGCTGGCCGGCATCCTGCTGGCGCTGGCGGAGCGCGAAAAGAGCGGGCACGGACAATCGATCGACATTGCGCTGTACGACTGCGGGGTGTCGTTGCTGCATCCGCATCTGCCGAACTACTTTGGTTCCGGCAAGGTGCCGCAGCGCAGCGGTAATGCGCATCCAAACATCACGCCGTATGACAGCTACCAGACCGGCACCGCGCCGATCTTCCTGGCCGTGGGCAACGACCGCCAGTTCGCCAAGCTGTGCGCGCACATCGGCGTGCCCGAACTGGTGGAAGAAGCGCGCTTTGCCGACAACCGCAGCCGCTGCGCGCATCGCCCGGAACTCAAGCAGGCGCTGGAGGCGCAACTGGCGCGCTTTGATTGCGAAACGCTCGCGCAAGACCTGATCCGTGGCGGCGTGCCGTGCGGGCCGGTGCAGAGCGTCGACGTGGTGGCGCGCCACCCACATACGCTGCATCGGCAGATGGTAGTCGAGCTGGGGGAGTACCGCGGTACCGGCTCGCCGATCAAGCTGTCGCGCACCCCGGCTACGTATCGCAATGCGCCGCCTGCGCTCGGTGCCGATACCGATGCCGTGCTCACGTCGCTGGGCATTGATGCGGAAACCCGGCAGCGCCTGTTCGAGGCGGGTGTTCTGAAATGAACTGAAGCGGCATCACCACAACAAGGCAGACGGCCCGACAGAGACCGCGCCAAACCGGCAGTACCACCAAGGAGACCGACATGCCTCATCAGCCTGCGCCCCACGCCGCGAACCTGCAGCCGCGCCGAGCCGCCGTTGCCGCGTTCATCGGCACCACCATCGAGTGGTACGACTTCTACATCTACGGCCTTGCCGCCGCGCTGGTCTTCGGCAAGGTGTTCTTCTCCAAGACGCTGGACCCGGGCATCGCCACGCTGCTGTCGTTCGTCACGCTGTGGGCAGGCTTTGCCGCGCGGCCCATCGGCGGGATCATCTTCGGGCATCTGGGCGACAAGATCGGCCGCAAGACCACGCTCATCATCACGCTGATCCTGATGGGCCTGGCGACGATGGGCATTGGCCTGCTGCCGAGCTATGCGCAGATCGGTATGTGGGCACCGGTGGGATTGGTGGTGCTGCGCGTGATCCAGGGCGTGGCCGTGGGCGGCGAGTGGGGCGGCGCGGTGCTGATTGCCAGCGAGAGCGCGCCTAAGCGCAAGAGCATCCTGTACTCCGCGTTTGCGCAGCAGGGGTCGCCCACGGGCAACCTGCTGGCGACGCTGGTGTTCTTCGCGCTGAGCGTGTTGCCGACGCCGCAGTTCATGCTGTGGGGCTGGCGCGTGCCCTTCCTGCTGTCGGCGTTGCTGGTGATCGTGGGCATGGTCATCCGCCTGAAGCTGGAAGAATCTGACGACATGAAGCGCGTGCTGGCGCAGAAGAAGACCGTCAAGCTGCCGCTCAAGGACGTGGTGCGTGACCACTGGGGCCTGGTGCTGCTGGGCGCGGGCACGCTGCCGCTCATCCACGTGACGTACCTGAAGAGCAACTTCGCGCTGGCGTGGGCCACGAAGGAGCTCGGCTACGCGCAGGACACCTTCCTCGGCATCATCGCGATTGCGCTGGTGGTGCAGTTCATCACGCAGCCGCTGGGCGCGTGGCTGGTCTCGCGCATGGACATGCGCCGCGCCATCTGCCTGATGGTGCTACCGGAGTTCCTGCTGATGCCGGTGATGTTCTATGCCATCGAGACCAAGGTGGTCTGGATTGCGTTGCTCGGCATGTGCCTGGCGACGATTCCGCACTCGATGTTCTACGGCGCCATCGGCGGCATCTTGGCGCGGGTGTTCCCGACGCGCATCCGCTATACAGGGCTGTCGCTGGCATATCAGCTGTGTTCGCTGGTGGTAGGCGGGGGCACGCCCGTGTTTGCTCAGTGGATGCTGAACAGCACGGGCAACATCGTTGGCGTGGCAGTGTCGTCGGCGCTGTATGCGCTGGTGTCGCTGGCATGCACGCTGGTGCTGCTCAACCGCACGGGCTATCGCGCAGACGAGCTGTCCTCCGCAGAACGCGCCGATGCAATGGACCTCGGTCAGGGTGATGCCGATGCCACTCGCCCGAACGCCGCGCCTGTTGGCAAACCTGTCGCCGCTGCCTGAGCGACCACGTCCTACACGAAACGTGCGGTGGCACAGTTGCCGCACGTTCCCTACGATGACAGGGCAAGCGATACGAAACCGTCCGCAGACAAACGGGGAAGCCTGCCATGTCCATCTTTGACGAGAACGAGCACCGCGAGGCTTTCTGGGAAACGGTTCGCCAGGCGATCGAGGCGCGTGAACGCGTGGATGAAGCGCGTCGTGCCGGCCAGTTGACTGGGCTGGTCATTGGCCTGTCGGTGGCAGCGTTGGCTGTCGCGCTCATGGCATGGCGGCACCGGTCTGCCGACGATGTCGCGTAGGCTCGTCTTGTGAAGCCGAACATCTGTATCGGATCGCGATGTGCGAGGAGGGCGGCGGTACAATTCGCCGCTTCTTTCTCAGGTGTTTCATGCCACGCGGCCTCGTTCTCGCCACGCCTCAGCTCACGTCGGACGGCACGCCGTTTTCCGCCCAATACGACGACGTCTATCACAGCACCGAAGGCGGCCTTGCGCAGGCGCAGCACGTCTTCCTGGGCGGCAACGGGCTGCCCAGCGCATGGCAAGGCAAGGGCGCCTTCACGATCGTCGAGACCGGCTTCGGCCAGGGGCTGAACTTCCTGGCGACGTGGGCCGCATGGCGCGATGATCCGCAACGTTGCGCACGACTCGACTTCGTCTCCATCGAGAAGCATCCGTTCGATTGCGAAGGCCTGGCCGTCGTGCATCCGAAAGACGGGGCCCTTGCGCCGCTGGCTGAACTGCTGCGGCAGGCGTGGCCGGTGCCCGTGCCAGGGGTGCATCGTCTCGTTTTCGACGGCGGCAGCGTCACGCTCACATTGCTCTTCGGCGATGCGATGGAGGTGCTGCCGCAGTTGTCCTGTGCGGCAGACGCGTTTTATCTGGACGGCTTTTCGCCCTCCAAGAATCCGGATCTCTGGCAGCCCCGCGTTTTCAAGCAACTCGCGCGCGTTGCCCGTGCCGGGAGCACGCTGGCGACCTATACCGCGGCAGGTTTTGTGCGACGCGGCTTGCAGGAGGTGGGCTTCGAGACGCGCAAGGCGCCGGGGTTCGGTGCCAAGCGCGACATGACCGTCGCGCAGTTCCCGACGCACTGGCGCACGCGGCGCGGCCCGGTTCAAGCGCCGGTCTGGAGCGAGCGCCATGCCATCGTGCTAGGCGCTGGGCTGGCCGGGTGTTCCCTTGCGGAACGACTCGCGTCGCGCGGCTGGCGCATCACGCTCATCGATGCAAACGATGGCCCGGCCCGAGGTACGTCTGCCCACCGGGCAGCGGCCATGCATCCGCATGTCTCCATCGACGACAGCGTGCTCTCGCGTCTTTCGCGCGCCGGCAACCTGCTCGCACGCCGGCATTGGGATGCGCTCGACCGTGCGGGCTTTGCGACGGGCTTCCAGCGCACTGGCGTTCTGCAGCTCGCCGAACATGCCGACGATGCCACGTTGCAGCAGCGCATCGTCGAGGCGCTCGGTTATCCCGCCAGCTATATCGATTGGCTCACTGCCGATCAGGCTGCCGCGCGCGTCGGTGCAAGCGTGCCGCAGGGCGGCTGGTGGTTTGCACAGGCCGGGTGGGTGGCTCCGCCCGATATTTGCCGCGCCAATCTCGCTGCAGCAGATGCCGCAATTGACGCGCGCTGGAACACGCACGTGGCATTGCTGCGGCACGAGGCCGATCACTGGCAGGCGCTGGATGCCCAGGGGGAGGTGATTGCGAGTGCGCCCGTCGTCGTCCTCGCCAACAGCCTGGAAGCGGCACGTCTGGCGCCGTTGACCATGGCGTTGCTCAAGCCGGTGCGAGGTCAACTGACGGATGTTCCGATCGCCTGTCTTGAGCCTGGGGTGGCGTGGCCCAGGGCCGTAGTCTGCGGTGATGGCTATCTGCTTCCCGCCGAGCCGGGCGCACAAACCGTGCGTACGGGGTCCTCCTTCCAACCGGGCGAGTGCGACCTGGCCGAGCGCGCCGCTGATCACGCGGCCAATCTTCGGCGGCTGGCCGGGTTGCAGCCCCAGCAATTGGGTGCGCTGGCGCGTCTTGATCCCGCGCAGTTGCGTGGGTATGTCGGCGTGCGCTGTGTGTCCGCCAACCGCCTGCCCCTGATTGGCCCGCTAGTGGATGAGGCGGCGGCCACGGCCCCCGGTTTTCGGCTGCGCGGGCCGCATGCGCAACTGCCGCGCATGGCCGGGCTGTATGCCGCACTTGCATATGGTTCGCGTGGCCTCACATGGTCGGTCCTGGGCGCGGAACTGCTGGCTGCGCAGATTGACGGTGGCCCGCTGCCACTGGAGGCGGACTTGGCGGCGGCCCTGGACCCTGGGCGCTTCGTTCTGCGCGCGTTGCAGCATGGACGCGGACAGGGGGCGAGCGCCGCACTCGCGCACAGCGAGACTGCGGATACGCCGGATTAACGCGCCGTTTGAAGGGTTTTCCAAGCGTTCTGGCCCAAAAATTCAGGGCCGGGAAGCGTTCCATGCCATAATATGCGTTTTGCGTTTGCCAGCCCGAACGCGTCCGTTGCGCCGCTGAAGTGTCCCCTGAGCGGCCCACGCGTCGCATCCGCGCAAGCCCGGCAAGACCAAGAACTTTGAACCACGGCTGCTGCTGGCGCTGCGCCGTTCGACGCAACTTTCATCTGATTCTGGAATTACGACCATGTCGACTATCGAAAACCTCGGCAAGCTTGATCGCAAAGTGACCCTGGCTGTCCCGAAGGCCGAAGTGGAGCAAGAGAAGCAAAGCCGTCTGGCCCGTCTGTCCAAGACCGTCAAGATGTCGGGCTTCCGTCCGGGCAAGGTCCCGATGAAGATGGTCGAGAAGCAATACGGCCAACAAGTCGAATTCGAAGTGCGCTACGACAAGGCAGCCCGCCAGTTCTTCGACATCACGAATGAGCAAGGTGTGAAGGTTGCCGGCCAACCGCGCTTCGAGCTGAAGACCGAAGGCGTGGCGGACGACCAAGTCGCATTCGACGCCACCTTCGAGGTGTATCCGGAAGTCAAGCTGGGCGATCTGGCCGGCGCGGAACTGACGCGCACCAAGACCGAGATCACCGACGCTGAAATCGACAAGACCCTCGACATCCTGCGCAAGCAACGTGTGCACTATCACACGCGTGGCGAAGCCGGCGAGCACGGTGATGGCGGCGCGGCTGTCGCGCAAAACGGCGACCGCGTGACTGTTGACTTCGTCGGCACGATCGACGGCGTCGAATTCGCTGGTGGGAAGGCCGAGGGCTTCACGTTCGTGCTGGGCGAAGGCCGCATGCTGCCCGAGTTCGAGCAAGCCACGCTCGGCCTGAAGCAGGGTGAATCGAAGAAATTCCCGCTGGCGTTCCCCGAGGACTATCACGGCAAGGACGTGGCCGGTAAGACGGCTGAGTTCACCGTCACGCTCAAGCAAGTTGAGTGGGCGCACCTGCCGGAAGTCAACGAAGCCTTCGCACAGTCGCTGGGCATCGCCGACGGCAACCTCGACAAGATGCGCGCCGACATCCGCGAAAACCTCGAGCGTGAAGTCAAGCGTCGTACGCACGCGCTGCTCAAGGACCAAGTCATGGAAGCGCTGCTGAAGGTGGCAGAGCTGGACGTGCCGAAGTCGCTGGTCGAACAAGACCAAGAGCGCCTGGTGGAAATGGCCCGTCGTGACCTCGAGGCGCGCGGCATGCCGAACGCCAAGAACATGCCGATCCCGGCCGAGATGTTCACGCAACAAGCTGAGCGCCGCGTGAAGCTGGGTCTGGTGCTGGCTGAAGTCGTGAAGGCCAACAACCTGGAAGCCAAGCCGGAACAGATCAAGGCCGAGATCGAAGAGTTCGCCAAGAGCTACGAAGATCCGAAGGAAGTCATCCGCTGGTACTACGGCGACCAACAGCGCCTGGCTGAAATGGAAGCCTACGTGCTCGAAAACAACGTGGTAAATTTTGTGTGCGACAAGGCCAAGGTCACTGACAAGGCTGTGTCGTTCGAAGAGTTGACCGCCACCCCGGCGCAAGGCTGATTCGATCGATCCACGCACCGGAGAACCGCATGATCCGCAATGAACTGATCGACCAACTCGCTCGCACCCAGGCTTCTGCGCTCGAAACGCAAGGGCTTGGACTGGTGCCGATGGTGGTCGAGCAGTCGGGCCGCGGCGAACGCGCCTACGACATCTACTCGCGCCTGCTCAAGGAGCGCGTGATCTTCATGGTGGGCGAGGTCAACGACCAGACTGCCAACCTCGTGGTGGCACAGCTGCTGTTCCTGGAAAGCGAGAACCCCGACAAGGACATCTCGCTGTACATCAACTCGCCGGGCGGCTCGGTCTCGTCCGGTCTGGCGATGTACGACACGATGCAGTTCATCAAGCCGGATGTGTCGACGCTGTGCATGGGCATGGCAGCCAGCATGGGCGCGTTCCTGCTGGCCGCCGGTGCGAAAGGCAAGCGTCTGGCGCTGCCGAACTCGCGGATCATGATCCACCAACCGTTGGGCGGCGCGCGTGGCCAAGCCTCTGACATCGAGATCCAGGCGCGCGAAATCCTGTACCTGCGCGAGCGCCTGAATACGGTGCTCTCGGAGGCAACCGGCCAGCCGGTCGACAAGATCGCCCGCGACACGGACCGCGACAACTTCATGAGCAGCGAACAGGCCAAGGAATACGGTCTGATCGATCAGGTCATCAGCAAGCGGTAAAACGCGGATGTGCGCGATAGCCGGTGCGCCCTGCGGCACACTGGTGGGGCGCGCAAAGCATGTCAAGCGGTGTCAAAAACGAGGCTTCGCGCCTCGTTTTTGCTTTGTACAACACCAGCGGATCGTCGCCAGATAATTTGGCGTATGATGCTGCCAAGAACTACTGGTAATCGTTATGGCGGACAAGAAAGGCTCGACTGGCGAAAAGCTGCTGTACTGCTCGTTCTGCGGCAAGAGCCAGCATGAGGTCAAGAAACTGATTGCCGGCCCCTCGGTCTTCATCTGCGATGAATGCATCGACCTGTGCAACGAGATCATCCGGGACGAAGCCGCCATCTCCGAAAAGGAGGGTGGTCTGGCCGTCAAGTCCGACCTTCCCACCCCGCATGAGATTCGCCAAAGCCTCGACCAATATGTCATTGGTCAGGAGCAGGCCAAGAAGATTCTGGCGGTCGCGGTCTACAACCATTACAAGCGCTTGAAGCACCTCGGCAAGAAGGATGATGTCGAGCTGTCCAAGAGCAACATCCTGCTCATTGGGCCGACCGGCTCGGGCAAGACGCTGCTTGCCCAAACGCTCGCACGTCTGCTGAATGTGCCGTTCGTCATCGCTGATGCCACCACGCTGACCGAAGCAGGCTACGTCGGCGAGGATGTCGAAAACATCATCCAGAAGCTGCTGCAGAACTGCAATTACGAAGTGGACAAGGCCCAGCGCGGCATCGTCTACATCGATGAAATCGACAAGATTTCGCGCAAGTCTGATAACCCTTCCATCACCCGGGACGTTTCGGGCGAAGGTGTGCAGCAGGCGCTGCTCAAGCTGATCGAAGGCACGATGGCATCGGTGCCTCCGCAGGGCGGCCGCAAGCATCCGAACCAGGACTTCCTTCAGGTCGATACCACCAACATCCTGTTCATCTGCGGCGGCGCGTTCGACGGTCTCGAAAAGATCATCATGCAGCGCTCGGACAAGACCGGCATCGGCTTCGGCGCAGAGGTGCAGAGCAAGGAAGAGCGCGACGTCAGCGAAGTGCTGCCGCAGGTGGAGCCGGAAGACCTCATCAAGTTCGGTCTGATTCCCGAGCTGATCGGCCGTCTGCCCGTGGTGGCGACGCTGGCCAAGCTCGACGAGGCTGCGCTGATGGAGATTCTGGTCGAGCCCAAGAACGCGATCGTCAAGCAGTATCAAAAACTGCTGGCAATGGAAGGGGTGGAGCTGGAAATCCGTCCGAGCGCGCTGACGGCAATCGCCCGCAAGGCGATCAAGCGCAAGACGGGGGCGCGCGGCCTGCGTTCCATCGTTGAGCACGCTTTGATGGATGTGATGTACGACCTTCCCAACCACAAGGGTGTGCAGAAGGTGGTGATCGATGAAAGCACGATCGCTGGCGACGGCAAGCCCTTGCTGATTTACGAAGAGCAACCCAAGGTTGCAGGTTCCAACTGACGCGAATGCCCGGCCGGGATGCGCCGTATGCGTCCCATGCAGGAAGCCGTTCGCTCGCGAGCGGCTTTTTTTGCTTCGGGAAACCGGGCCGGCATGCGACTTGCAGCAGCGGTCTTGTAAAACCGCCGCTGCGCCCAATTTAGCCCTTACATGACTTTCTGGGGAAAATAATGTCCGGAACCCAACTTTTACCCGCTGAGCAGATTCGCCTGCCGCTGTTGCCGCTGCGTGACGTGGTGGTGTTTCCGCACATGGTGATTCCGCTGTTCGTGGGGCGCCCCAAATCCATCAAGGCGCTGGAAGCCGCGATGGAGGCGGGCAAGAGCATCATGCTCGTGGCGCAGAAGACCGCCGCCAAGGATGAGCCGACCGACAAGGACCTCTACGAGGTCGGTTGTATCGCCAACATCCTGCAGATGCTGAAGCTGCCGGACGGCACCGTAAAGGTGCTGGTCGAGGGCACGCAACGCGCCAACATCCTGTCCGTGACCGACGACGAGTCGCACTTCTTCTGCGAAGCAGTGCCTGTTGGTCCGGAACCGACTGAATCGGCCGAGACCGAGGCGCTGCGCCGCGCCATCGTTTCGCAGTTCGACCAGTATGTGAAGCTGAACAAGAAGATTCCGCCGGAGATCCTGACTTCGCTGTCGGGCATCGACGAGCCGGGTCGCTTGGCTGACACCATCGCGGCGCATCTGCCGATCAAGCTCGAGCAGAAGCAGAAGATTCTCGAGATGTTCAATGTGACCGAACGTCTGGAGAGCCTGCTGTCGCAGCTGGAAGGCGAGATCGACATCTTGCAGGTGGAAAAGCGCATCCGTGGCCGCGTCAAGCGCCAGATGGAGAAGTCGCAGCGCGAGTACTACCTGAACGAGCAGGTCAAGGCTATCCAGAAGGAACTGGGCGAAGGCGAAGAGGGCGCTGATCTTGAAGAGCTGGACAAGAAGATCAAGGCCGCCCGCATGCCGAAGGAGGCCAAGAAGAAGGCCGACTCCGAGTTCAAGAAGCTCAAGCTGATGTCGCCGATGTCGGCCGAGGCAACGGTCGTGCGCAATTACATCGACACGTTGGTCGGGCTGCCGTGGCGCAAGAAGAGCAAGGTCAACAACGACCTGTCCAACGCCGAGCAGGTGCTGGACACCGACCACTACGGCCTGGAGAAGGTCAAGGAACGCATCCTTGAGTACCTTGCCGTGCAACAGCGTGTCGACAAGCTGAAGGCGCCGATCCTGTGCCTTGTGGGGCCGCCGGGTGTGGGTAAGACTTCGCTCGGGCAGTCGGTGGCGCGTGCAACGAACCGCAAGTTCGTGCGCATGGCGCTGGGCGGCGTGCGTGACGAGGCCGAGATTCGCGGTCACCGTCGTACCTACATCGGGTCGATGCCGGGCAAGATCCTGCAGAGCCTGACGAAGGTTGGCGTGCGCAACCCGCTGTTCCTGCTCGACGAAATCGACAAGATGGGCGCGGATTTCCGCGGCGACCCGTCGTCGGCGCTGCTCGAAGTGCTGGACCCGGAACAGAACCACACGTTCCAGGACCACTACATCGAAGTGGACTTCGACCTGTCGGACGTGATGTTCGTGGCGACGTCGAACTCGCTGAACATTCCGGCGCCGCTGCTCGATCGGATGGAAGTGATTCGCCTGTCGGGCTATACGGAAGACGAAAAGGTCAACATTGCCCGCCGCTATTTGCTGCCCAAGCAGATCAAGAACAATGGTCTGAAGGAAGGCGAGATCGAGGTGACCGAAGCCGCGCTGCGCGACATCATCCGCTACTACACGCGTGAAGCAGGTGTGCGTTCGCTGGAGCGCGAGGTCTCGAAGATCTGCCGCAAGGTCGTCAAGCAACTGCTGCTGAAGAAGGAAGCCGGTACGTCCGTGAAGGTCGATTCGGACAACCTCGACAAATTCCTCGGCGTGCGTCGCTTCGACTTTGGTCTGGCCGGCAAGGAAGACCAGGTGGGTCAGGTGACGGGGCTGGCGTGGACGGAAGTGGGCGGCGATCTGCTGACCATCGAAGCTGCGCTGATGCCCGGCAAGGGCAACATTACCCGCACCGGTTCGCTGGGTGACGTGATGAAGGAATCGGTCGAGGCCGCGCGTTCGGTGGTGCGCTCGCGTTCCGCTCGCCTCGGTATCAAGGATGAGATGTTCGAGAAGCGCGACATCCACATCCACGTGCCCGAAGGCGCGACGCCCAAGGACGGCCCGTCGGCAGGTATTGCGATGACGACGGCGCTGGTGTCGGTACTGACCGGTATTCCGGTGCGCGCCGATGTGGCGATGACCGGCGAAATCACGCTGCGCGGCGAAGTGCTGCCGATTGGCGGCCTGAAGGAAAAGCTGCTGGCCGCGCACCGTGGTGGCATCAAGCTGGCGCTGATTCCGGAAGAGAACGTCAAGGACTTGGCGGACATTCCGGACAACGTGAAGAACAGCATCGAGATCCAGCCGGTACGCTGGATCGACAAGGTGCTGGAGCTCGCGTTGGTGCGCAAGCCCGAGCCGCTGCCGGAAGAAGAAGCCAAGCCGGCACCTTCGAAGAGTGACGATGGCAAGTCGCAGGAGATGGTCCATCACTGATGCCATGACCTGCTAAGGTTGAAGAAGGGCCCGATTCGTTCGGGCCCTTTTTCTTTGGCGCTTAGACCACGAGATGTAGACGGTTCTTCGCCTTGACACGTCGATAGGCGACCACTTTAATGAATCCACGCTCAAGCGGGTGTTCGGGGAGGTGGCACGATGAACAAGACAGATCTCATCGACCATGTGGCGGCAGAGACTGACATGTCTAAAGCCGCGGCCGGGCGCGCCATCGACGCGCTGATCGGCGGCATCAAAGATGCGTTGTGCGACGGCGGGTCGGTCACGCTGGTTGGTTTCGGCACGTTTCTGGTCGGCAAGCGTTCTTCGCGCAACGGGCGTAATCCGCGCACGGGTGCAGCCATCACGATCGAAGGTGGAAAGGTCGCGAAATTCAAACCTGGCAAAGCGCTGAAAGATGCGCTAAACTAGCGGGCTTTGGTGCTCACGATTCGGGTGACAACGAACCGTAGGCGCCGGACAGTCCGGCTCACGCCGGCAGTACGAACGGGTGCTTAGCTCAGTTGGTAGAGCAGCGCCCTTACAAGGCGCGGGTCGGGAGTTCGAGCCTCTCAGCACCCACCATCGTTCGTATTGCCGCTCATGCGTCGGGTGGTCCGACCCAATCTGGAGCGGTAGTTCAGTCGGTTAGAATACCGGCCTGTCACGCCGGGGGTCGCGGGTTCGAGTCCCGTCCGCTCCGCCAGTTTTTGCATAAAGGCCCGATTCGTTCGGGCCTTTGTCTTTTCTACGGCAGATGCGTTGCAGGTTGTGCCTGAACGCCGCACCGCGATTGTCCGGAATGTCGGCGGCACCTGCTAGAATCGCCGGATTTTCCATCTTCCATTCACCTCCGGTCCAGCATGCTTGATTTCGTACGTACGCATCGGCGCTTGATGTTTCTGGTGCTGCTGATTCTGGTGTTCCCGTCGTTCGTGTTTTTTGGCGTGCAAAGCTATTCGAGCTTCATGGACAGCTCGCACGATGCCGCCAAGGTCGACGGCAAGGTCATCACTACCACCGAAGTCGACAATCGCGTGCGTGAGCAGACCGAGCGTCTGCGCCAGATGCTCGGCGCCCAATATGATCCGCGCCAGTTCGAAGGCCCGCAGATGCGCCGCGATGTGCTGGACGGCATCATCCAGCAGCGCGTGCTGGCCAACGAGGTTACGCGCGCGAACCTGAATGTCTCGAACGACAAGATTCGCGACACCATTCTGCAGATCCCCGCAGTGGCCGCGCTGCGCAAGCCCGATGGCTCGTTCGATCAGGAGGCGTACGTGCGCCTGCTGGCCGCCCAGAACATGACGCCCGAGCAGTTGGAGGGCAATCTGCGTTATGAACTCGCGCAACAGCAGATTCCGCAATCGATCGTGTCGTCAGCGTTCGTGCCGAAGTCGCTGGTGGACCATTTGATCCAGGTGCGCGACCAGCAACGTGAGGTGCAGGCGCTGCTGTTCAAGCCGACCGACTACGCAGCCAAGGTCACCGTTGATGACAAGGCGATCCAGGCCTACTACGACGCGCACCAGCAGGAGTTCTCGGTGCCGGAGCAGGTCAAGGCTGAATACGTCGTGTTCTCGGGCGAAGACATGATGAAGCAGATTCCACCGGTCACGCCTGAGCAGATCAAGGAGTACTACGACCAGAACGCCGCGCGCTTCAAGACACAGGAAGAACGCCGCGCCGCGCACATCCTGATCAAGCTGCCGGACAACGCAAAGCCGGCCGACAAGGAAGCCGCCAAGAAGAAGGCCGAGGAGGTGCTGGCCGAAGTGCGCAAGAATCCCGCGAGCTTTGCGGAGCTGGCCAAGAAGTACTCGGGCGACCCAGGCTCGGCTGCGCAAGGCGGTGAACTGGGCTTCCTGGGCAAGGGCGCGACCGTGCCGCCGTTCGAGAACGCGCTGTTCGCCCTCAAGCAGCCGGGCGACATCAGCGACGTGGTCGAAAGTGATTTCGGTTTCCACATCATCAAGCTGGAAGAAGTGAAGGGCGGCGGCGTGCAGCCCCTGGAGGCCGTCAAGCCGGAACTCGAGCGCGAAGTGCGCACGCAGCTTGCCAACAAGAAGTATTCCGAACTGGCGGATGCGTTTTCCAACACCGTGGAGGATCAGTCCGACAGCCTGAAGCCGGTGGCAGACAAGCTCAAGTTGCAGATCCAGACCGCCGACAGCGTGACTCGCACGCCGAGCCCGGCACAGTCCGGCAGCCCGATCGGCAACGACAAGGTGCTCAAGGCGCTGTTTGCCGATGACGTGATCAAGAATCACCGCAACACGGCAGCGATCCAAGTCGGCCCGACCACGCTGGTGGCGGCGCGTGCGGCGGAGTACCGTCCGGCAACGGTCAAGAAGCTGGCGGATGTGCGTGAACAGGTGAAGGCCAAAGTGATCGCCGAACAGTCGGCTGCGCTGGCCAAGAAGGCGGGTGAAGAAAAGCTGGCCGCTGTGAAGCAGAGCAACAGCGCCGACGGCTTCAGCGCTGCGCAGACGGTCTCGCGCCAGCAGGCGCAAGGCACATCGCCGGCCGCGCTGACGGCCATCCTGCGTGCAGATGCGTCCAAGTTGCCGGCCACCATCGGTGTCGATCTGGGTGCCCAGGGCTATGCGCTGTATCGCATCAACAAGGTGCTGCCACCGGCCAACACGGACCAAGCGCGCCGTGCCGCCGATGCCCAGCAACTGTCGCAAGCCGCTGGCCAGGCCGAGTTCAACGCTTATTACGAAGCGCTGAAGGCGCGCTCGAAGGTGAAGATCAACAGCAGTGCGGTCGACACCGGCAAGCCCGCAAACACGGCAGACGACGCGTCCTGATAGATCGCAAGCCGATGAAAAAGCCCCCTTTGGAAGGGGGCTTTTTTTATGTCGGCATCAGCGCTTGAGCAGGGGCTCCAACTTGGGCCAGACGTTGTCGAGGATCGTCGGCTGGGCTTGCGCAATCGGGTGGATGCGGTCTTCCTGGAACCAGTCCGGATGCTGCACCACGCCGTCGAGCAGGAACGGCACCAGAGGCAACTTGTATTGCTGCGCTAGCTTGCCGAACATGGCGAAGAAGCGCTCGCCGTAATCGGGCCCATAGTTGGGGGGGATGCGCATGCCGACCAGCAGCACCTTGGCGCCCGTAGCCTGCGAAGCTTCGATCATCGCTTTGAGATTGGCCTCGCTGGAAGCGAGAGACAGGCCGCGCAACGCATCGTTGGCGCCCAGTTCCAGGACGACGATCGCCGGCTTCTCGCGCGTCAGCACCGCGGGCAGGCGGGAGCGGCCGCCTGCCGTCGTGTCGCCGCTGATGCTTGCATTGGCAACGCTATAATCGACCTTCCGCTCCTTGAGGCGCTTGTCGAGCAGTGCGACCCAGCCGGTGCCCTGGGCAAGGCCGTATCCCGCCGAAAGGCTGTCGCCCAGTACCACCACGCGGCGCGATGCCGGTGCGTCCTGTGCTGCAGACGTCTGTGCGATCGGCGCCATGCCGAGCACCACGCAGCCGATTGCTGCCACCAGCGTGCGCCGGAGAACCACCACGCCGCGCCCCTTACCACCTACCTGTCCAATCATGTCGTCTTCCGCTACTTGGGTGATTGAAGTCGATTCGCTGCACAAGACCGTGCGCGATGCCACCGGTGAATTGCCTATTCTCAGCGATGTTGCCTTCCGGGTGGAAGCGGGCGAGACGCTGGCCATCGTCGGCGCGTCGGGGTCAGGTAAATCGACGCTGCTCGGTTTGCTGGCCGGCCTCGACTTACCGACATCCGGCTCGGTCAAGCTGCTGGGCAACGATCTGTTCAAGCTGGACGAGGATGGCCGCGCGGCGGTGCGCGGTAGCCACGTGGGCTTTGTTTTCCAATCGTTTCAGTTGTTGCCCCACCTGACGGCGCTCGAGAACGTGATGCTTCCGCTGGAGCTGCAGGGCGATGTCAATGCCGCGGAGATGCGCCGCCGTGCCTCGGCGTTGCTTGAGCGCGTCGGCCTTGGAGCCCGGTTGTCGCACTATCCGAAGACGCTTTCAGGCGGAGAGCAGCAGCGCGTTGCTCTTGCGCGCGCGTTCGTGACCGAGCCCGACATCCTCTTCGCCGACGAGCCGACCGGCAGTCTCGATACCGCCACGGGCGAAGCCGTCATCGCATTGATGTTCGAACTCAACCGCAGTGCCGGTTCCACGCTGGTGCTGGTGACGCACGACCGCTCGGTCGCGGCGCGCTGCAACCGCATTCTCACCATTGAGGCAGGTCACCTGGTCGGTGACGAGATCGTCAGCGAGCTCTGAGCGTGATTGCCAGGGTGATCCGTCAGAGCGCAGCCTTCGCGCGGCGGATCAGCGCCGCCGTCGATGCATCATGCGCCACAGAGGCGGGTGCGCCTTCAAGCTCCGCCTGAATTGGCTTGGCGAGCTTCTTGCCAAGTTCCACGCCCCACTGATCGAACGAGTTGATGTTCCACACCGCGCCTTGCACGAAGGTGCGATGTTCGGCACAGGCGATGAGCGCGCCGAATGACGCGGCATCGAGCCGCTCCATCAGGATCGTGGTGCTTGGGCGGTTGCCCTCGAACACCATGTGCGGCACCAGCGCTTCGTCCGTCACGCCGCCGGCGCGTACCTCGTCAGCAGTGCGGCCGCGCAGCAGCGCTTCGCCCTGGGCGAAACAGTTGGCGAGCAGTTTGGCGTGATGGCCGGGCAGGCTGCGCACCGGTTCGAGCGTGGTGATGAAGTCCACCGGCACTATTTGCGAGCCCTGGTGGATCAGCTGGAAATACGCGTGCTGGCCGTTGGTGCCGGCCGTGCCCCAGACGATGGGGCCGGTGTCGGTATCGATGGCGGCGCCGTTGCGCTGGACGGACTTGCCGTTGCTCTCCATCTCCAGTTGCTGCATGAAGTCGGTCAGCAGCTCCAGCGGTGCGCAGTAGGGCACGGTGCAGGCGCTCGCCACATCGAAGAAGCCGCGATACCACACCGACAGCATCCCGAGAATGAGCGGCAGGTTCTCGCGCGGCGCGGCGGTCGCGAAGTGGCGGTCCATTGCGCGCGCACCATCAAGCATCGCGTCGAACTGCTGCGGCCCAATCGCTAGCACGATCGACAGGCCCACCGCCGACCACAGCGAAAAGCGCCCACCGACCCAATCCCAGAACGTGAACATGTTGTCCGGATCGATGCCGAACTGGACGACGGCTTCACGGTTGGTGGAGACCGCGACGAAGTGGTGCTTGAGCTGATCTTCCGCCACGCCGTGCTCGACAAACCAGCGGCGCATGCTGTGCGCGTTGGCCATCGTTTCCAGCGTGGTGAACGTCTTGGAGCAGACGATGGCGAGCGTGGTGTCGGGGTTCAGATGGTCGAGCGTCTCGGCCAGGTCCGTGCCGTCGACGTTGGAGACGAAATGCACACGCACCTGCGGCACTGCCAGGTGGTCCAGAGCGCGGCACACCATGCGCGGCCCGAGGTCCGAACCGCCGATGCCGATGTTGACGATGTCGGTGATGCGCTGGCCGGAGTGGCCCGTCCACGCGCCGCTGTGCACACGGTCGGCGAAGTCGCGCATCTGGGCGCGCACGCGCAGCACTTCGGGCATGACGGGTTCGCCGTCGGCGCGGTAATCGTCTTCGGCGCGGCCGCGCAGGGCCACGTGAAGGACGGAGCGGTGTTCGGTGTTGTTGATGCGATCGCCGCGCAGCATGGCGTCACGCAGCGCGAGCACGCCAGCCTCGTCCGCCAGTTGCAGCAACAAGGCGAGCGTGTCCGGGGTGATGCGGTTTTTCGAGTAGTCGACCGTCAGGCCCGCGGCTTCCAGCGTGAAGGCGTGCACCCGTTCCTCGGCGTCCGGCGCGGCAAACCAGTCGCGCATGTGGGCGGCGCGAATCGTTTGAGCGTGTTGCGTCAGGGACTGCCAGGCGGGAAGGGCTGTGGGCATACGGCGTGATGTGGCGTGAAGACGGCTTACGAAAACGAATGCGCAGTATAACGGCGCAACATGACGCGTTTCTATCGGCGAACGTCCGACGCCAGCAAAGCGTTGAGCGCACGTCGTGCCGGCGCGCACAGTTCACCCGCGTGCAGGCCGATGGGGCCGACGCCTGCGTGGACGAGATCATCTGCCGCACGACCATGCAGCCACACGGCTGCGAGTGCGGCCTCGCGCGCACCCATGCCTTGCGCAAGCAGGGCCCCGATCATGCCAGTCAGCACATCACCCGTGCCGCCGGTCGCAAGCCCACCATTGCCGGTCGGGTTGACGGCCGGGGCCATGCCGGGGCCCCCGATGATGGTGCCCGAGCCTTTGAGCACTACGACGGCGCCGGTCCGGTTGACGAGCGCCTTTGCCGCCGCCAGCCGGTCTTGTTGCACGCTTCGCGCATCGGTGTGCAGCAGGCGTGCGGCTTCCAGCGGATGCGGCGTCAGCACCAGCGGCACACCGCTTCCCGCCAATTGCGTGAGGCGTGCGAGCAGCGCGGGCGTTCGGGCAAAGAGATTAAGCGCGTCAGCATCGAACACGGCAGGCGTGTGCGCCGACAGCATGCGATCCAGCAGATGCGCGAGCGCGGCTTCCGAGTCCTTCCCAATGCCCATGCCTGGCCCCACGGCCAGCGCCTGCATGTCACCCAGATCGAGCGCGCCCCAGGTGTGCAGCATCAACTCCGGTTGCGCCGGATCGACGCGCGGGGCATCCGGCGCCAGCGATACCGCATGCACCTTTCCCGCTCCGAGGTAGAGCGCCCCACGCGCCGACAGCAGCGGCGCGCCCACCATGCCCGCCGCTCCGCCAACGATCGCCACGCTGCCATACGTGCCCTTATGGCCGTGATGCCGCCGGCGCGGCACGTGCGCGAGCCAGCGAGCGGGCGTGTTGACGAGTGCATCCGCCTCAATCACGCCGTCATATGCGGGCTGCGCGGCTTGCAGGTCGGCCAGGGCGATATCGCCGGTGGCATCGCGGCCATCGCCCGTCAGCAGCCCCGGTTTGACGGCAAGAAAGGTGATCGTCGCGCGGGCCTGGATGACGGGCGACTCCGGTGCGGGCGGCTGGCCCGTATCACCGTTCATCCCCGAAGGAATGTCGAGTGCGTACACCGGCAGCCCACTGGCGTTGATGGTTTCGACAAGTGCCGCATGCAGGCCCGCCAGCGGCCGCGCCAGCCCGATGCCAAACAGTCCATCGACGATGGCCGTGGTGGCAGACGGCACGGAGGCCGTCGTGTGCAAGCGCTCGATCGGGACATTCGCGGCACTGGCCTCGGTCCAGGCGCGGCGTGCATCGTCGGGCAATTTGGCCGGATCCGCTGCCAGCCATACGGTGACCGCGCGACCGGCCAGATGCAGCACCGTCGCGGCGACGAGGGCATCGCCGCCGTTGTTACCGGGGCCGGCAACCAGCAGCACATGGCCGTGCGGTGCACGCGTCTGCAGCCAGTCCGCGGCAGCCTCACCGGCGCGAGCCATCAACGTAAAAGGTTCGAGAGAACGGTAGGCCGCTGTTTCCAGCGCGCGAATGCCCGCCGTGCCGAAGAGCAGGTCGGCGCCATGGTGTGCGGCGAGGGCGCCGTCGATGAGGATTTCGCGCCAGGTGGGGTGTGAGGACATGGCAACTACGCTTGCATCTGTGCGGACATGACGATCTATTCTCTTACAATAGCCCGCGTTTCTGGTCCTTTCCCAGCCCCGTTGCAATGTCCAAGTCGCCGAACACTCCGAAAGCTGATCTGCCGCAACCCGCAGCCAATGAGGACGCCGGAAAGGGCGAGCCGATCGTGTCTTCGTCGCATCTGGTGTCGGCGCGCAGCCCGGAGCTGTCGGAGTTCGAATTCGCGCTCAACACGGCGTACAACGCCTACAACCGCTGGTGCGTGCGCTGCATGGCCGCCGCCGGCGTGCGTGACCTGACCTTCCTCGATGTGCTGGTGGTGCATCACGTCAACCACCGCGGCCGTGCCAAGCGGCTGGCCGATATCTGCTTCGTGCTGAATGTGGAGGACACCCACCTCGTGACGTATTCCCTCAAGAAGCTGCAGGGGATGGAACTGGTGGAAGGCACGCGCAACGGCAAGGAAGTCACCTACACCACCACGCCGACCGGCGAGAAGGCCTGCGCGCGCTACCGCGAGATCCGCGAGCAGTGCCTGACCAGCAACATCTCGCCCGGCGGCGAGGAAAATGCCGAGATCGGCGAGCTGGCGCGCCTGCTGCGTGTGCTGACAGGGCTGTACGAACAGGCCGCGCGCTCGGCAACCTCGCTGTAAAACGCCTGTTTCAGCCTCGGCAAGCGCTTTTCCGGCCGATTTGACCCTCGGTAACAGGGGCAGGGCAAGGTACAATAGCGGTTTTCCCGCGCACGCCGGGAAACCCTCCTTTCAGCTACTGCCTGCCTTGCCCACCATGGCGCATTTCTCGTGCTTTCCCGGCGCTCTCGCGCTGTCCGCCTTCCGCCAGCAACGCCTGCTTTCCACCCTCAAGTGCATCGATCCGGACATCGACGCCGTCAGCGCGCAATACCTGCACTTTGTTGCAGCCGACACGCCCCTGTCGGCCGATGAGTCTGCCCGTGTGCAGGCCCTGCTGACCTACGGCTCGCCCGCACCGGCTGAGGTCGACGGCGATCGCTTTGTGGTCATCCCGCGCTTCGGCACGATCTCGCCGTGGGCCAGCAAGGCGACGGAAATCGCCCGCCACTGCGCGCTGCCGCAAATCCACCGCATCGAGCGCGGCGTGGAGTTCACCGTCACCCGCAAGAAGGGCCTCCTGGGGGCGCTCACCGGCGCTGCCAAGCACCTGGACGACGCCACCCGCGCCGCCGTGGCCGAGCATCTGCACGATCGCATGACCGAAGTCGTGATCGATTCGCGCGAAGCCGGCTACGGCCTGTTCGACGTGCTGCCCGCCAAGGCGCTGCGCTTTGTCGATATCGCCGGTGGTCGCCAGGCCCTGGAAGCCGCCAACGTCGAAATGGGCTTGGCCCTGTCCGACGACGAAATCGACTACCTGGTCGATGCCTACCGCAAGCTCGAACGCAACCCGACCGACGTCGAACTGATGATGTTCGCGCAGGCCAACAGTGAGCACTGCCGCCACAAGATCTTCAACGCCGACTGGACGATCGACGGCGAGACGCAGGACAAGTCGCTCTTCGCGATGATCCGCAACACGCACCAACTCGCGCCGCAGGGCACGATCGTCGCGTACTCGGACAACGCCGCCGTGATGGAAGGCGGCATGGCCGAACGCTGGTTCCCGCATGCGGGCACCGAAGGCGCAACGGGCGTGCCGCAATACGGCCGCCGCGAGGCGCTCACGCACACGCTGATGAAGGTGGAAACGCACAACCACCCGACGGCCATCTCGCCGTTCCCGGGCGCGTCGACTGGCGCAGGCGGTGAGATCCGCGATGAAGGCGCAACCGGCCGTGGCGCCAAGCCCAAGGCGGGCCTGACCGGCTTTACCGTGTCGAACCTGCTGCTGCCGGACGCTGAACAATCGTGGGAAAACGCCCGCGATACGGCCCAGCCCGTGGCGCATCGCAATCCCGACGAAGCTGCGGCTGGTTCGATCGGTAAGCCCGAGCGCATCGCCTCGCCGCTGCAGATCATGATCGAAGGCCCGATCGGCGGCGCCGCGTTCAACAACGAATTCGGCCGGCCCAACCTGGGCGGCTACTTCCGCGTCTACGAGCAGAACGTGGGCGGCACCGTGCGCGGCTATCACAAGCCGATCATGATTGCCGGCGGCATCGGCAACATCGACGCCGGCCACACGCACAAGCACGGCCTGCCGGCCGGCACGCTGCTGATTCAACTGGGCGGCCCCGGCATGCGCATCGGCATGGGTGGCGGCGCTGCCAGCTCGATGGCCACCGGCACCAACACCGCTGATCTGGACTTCGACTCGGTCCAGCGCGGCAACCCCGAAATGCAGCGCCGCGCGCAGGAAGTCATCAACGCGTGCTGGGCGCTGGGCGCGGACAACCCGATCCTGTCGATCCACGACGTGGGCGCAGGCGGCATCTCCAACGCCTTCCCGGAAATCGTGGACGGCGCGGAGAAGGGCGCACGCTTCGACCTGCGCCAGGTGCACCTGGAAGAGTCGGGCCTGAGCCCCGCAGAAATTTGGTGCAACGAATCGCAAGAGCGCTACACGCTGGCCATCGCCCCGGGCGATTTCCCGCGCTTCCAAGCCATGTGCGAGCGCGAGCGCGCGCCGTTCTCGGTGGTCGGTTTCGCCACGGATGAACAGCAATTGCAGGTGGTGGATAGCGACGCCGCAGCGGATGCGCCTGAGCACTTCCCGGTCAACATGCCGATGGACGTGCTGCTCGGCAAGCCGCCGCGCATGCACCGTGACGTGCGCCGCGTGTCGCAAGAACTGCCGGAAATCGACGTCACCGGCCTGGACCTGGAAGTCGTCGCGCGCGACGTGCTGCGTCACCCGACCGTCGCCAGCAAGTCGTTCCTCATCACCATCGGCGACCGCACCGTCGGCGGCCTGAACACGCGCGACCAGATGGTCGGTCCGTGGCAAGTGCCGGTGGCTGACGTGGCTGTCACCACGCTCGACTACAGGGGCTACACCGGTGAAGCGATGACGATGGGCGAGCGCACGCCGCTGGCCGTCATCAACGCGCCTGCATCGGGCCGCATGGCGATTGGCGAGTCCATCACCAACATCGCTGCCGCGCCGATCGACTCGCTCACGCAACTCAAGCTGTCGGCCAACTGGATGGCCGCCTGCGGCGTGAACGGCGAAGATGCCCGCCTGTACGACACCGTCAAGGCCGTCGGCATGGAGCTGTGCCCGGCGCTGGGCATCAGCATTCCGGTGGGCAAAGATTCGCTGTCGATGCGCACCAAGTGGGAGGACGAGGGCGCCGCGAAGGAAGTCGTGGCGCCGGTGTCGCTCATCGTTTCGGCCTTCGCGCCGGTGACGGACGTGCGCAAGACGCTCACGCCGCAACTCAAGCAAGTCGAATCGGCCAACGCACCGGCCGATACCACGCTGATTCTCATCGACCTGGGCCGCGGCAAGAACCGCATGGGCGGCAGCATCCTGGCGCAGGTTACGCAGCAGATCGGCAACAGCGTGCCGGACGTGGACGATGCGGAAGACCTCAAGCGCTTCTTCGCCGCCATCCAGCAACTGAACGCCAGCGGTTCGCTGTTGGCCTACCACGACCGCTCCGACGGCGGCCTGTGGGCGACCGTCTGCGAAATGGCGTTTGCCGGCCACTGCGGCGTGTCGATCAACGTCGACATGCTCACGCTGGACGATGCAGCCGATCATGGCGACGCCAAGAACTGGGCGCAGCAAGTCTCCGGCCGCCGTGCAGATCTGACGCTGCGCGCACTGTTTGCCGAAGAACTCGGTGCCGTCATTCAAGTGCCGCTGGCCCAGCGCGATGCCGTCTTCGCGGTACTGCGCGAGCACGGCCTGGCCGGTTGCAGCCACGTGATCGGCGCGCCGAACGCCAACGACCACATCGAAATCTGGCGCGACGCCAAGAAGGTCTTCAGCGCCGCGCGCGTTGAACTGCAGCGCACCTGGACGGACGTCTCGTGGCGCATCGCCAGCCTGCGCGACAACCCCGCGTGCACGCAGAGCGAATACGACCTCCTGCTTGACGCCGAAGACCCGGGTATCTCGCCCAAGCTCACGTTCGACATTGCGGAAGACGTGGCTGCGCCGTTCATCGCCACGGGCGCCCGCCCGCGCATGGCGATCCTGCGCGAGCAGGGTGTGAACTCGCAGATCGAAATGGCCTATGCGATGGATAAGGCCGGCTTCGACACCTACGACGTCCACATGAGCGACCTGCTGGCCGGCCGTACGAACCTGGCCGGCTTCAAGGGCTTCGTCGCCTGCGGCGGCTTCAGCTATGGTGACGTGCTGGGCGCAGGTGAGGGCTGGGCGAAGACGATCCTCTTCAACAGCATGCTGGCCGAGCAGTTCGCCGCGTTCTTCAACCGTAGCGACTCGATCGCGCTGGGCGTGTGCAACGGCTGCCAGATGATGGCGAACCTCGCCCCGATCATCCCGGGCGCCGGCGCATGGCCGAAGTTCACGCGCAACCAGTCGGAGCAGTACGAGGGCCGTCTGGTGACCGTGCAGGTGGAAGCGTCCCCGTCGATCTTCTACGCGGGCATGGAAGGCAGCCGCATCCCCATCGTCGTTGCGCACGGCGAGGGCTATGCCGACTTCTCGCAGCAGGGCGACATCGACAAGGTGGCCGTTGGCCTGCGCTACGTCGACAACCGCGGCGAAGTCACCCAGGCGTATCCGCTGAACCCGAACGGCTCGCCGCAAGGCATTGCCTCGGTGACGACGCACGATGGTCGCTTCACCGTGCTGATGCCGCACCCGGAACGTGTGTTCCGGGCCGTGCAGATGAGCTGGCATCCGAAGGACTGGGAAGCTGCCGGCGACGGCAGCAGCCCGTGGATGCGCATGTTCCGCAACGCACGCAAGTGGATGGCTTGATCTCCACACCCCATGAGCGCCGTCGCTGAGCCGGTCGGCGCCTCCTCAATGCGGCTGGTACGGGCATGGCATGCCCTGCTGGCCGCAGTCATTTGCGCGGCGCTCGTCGCGCAGATCGCCTTGATCGTGGCTGGCGGCACCGACGCGAATTCGGGCCACGTCGATGGTCATGTCTCGCTGGCCGCCCGGCTCGTCCGGCTGTTCAGCTACTTCACCATTCAAAGCAATCTTCTCGTTGCGGCAGCCGCTGCCACCTTTGCGATTGACCCGGCGCGCGACGGTACCTGGTGGCGCGTGCTCAGGCTCGATGCCTTGCTCGGCATTGCGACGACGGGACTGGTGTTCGCAATCGTGCTCGCGCCGATCCTGCACTTGCAGGGGCTGGCCGCGGTGGTGTCGGATGCTTTCCACGTGGCCTCGCCGTGCATGGCGCTGCTTGGCTGGTTGCTGTTTGGCCCCAGGCCTCGCATCGGGTGGCAAACGGTGGCACTGTCGCTCTTATGGCCGGCGACGTGGCTCGCGTACACCTTCATCCACGGTGCATTGACTGGGTGGTATCCGTATCCGTTTCTGAATGCCGCCGCGATCGGGTATTCCGCTGCACTGCGGAATACCGCAGTCGTTCTCGCTGGGGCCGGTGTCTTTGTTTTGGTGCTCAGGGCGTTGGACCGCTGGTTGCCAGCGCCATTGCTGTCGATGCGCCGTTGGCGTGAGCCAGCTGTGAAGCCAATGCAGCAGCATGATTCGGAGGCGTCGCTTCGTTGACACCGCGCGGCGGCGGTTGGCGGTGCCGATGCCGCGCACGCCTGGAGCGTGTGTTCCGGACCCTGTGGGAAAGTTGGTGCCAGAAAGAATATGAAGCGCGCCGAGGCAACTCGGCGCGTTTTTTTCTGGCCGATGGTGCTTCGCTTCATGCCTCGTTGACTTGGCTCAATCGCGTGATTGGCCGAACGCCTAGATTCGGCTCAGGGGCTTGTCGTCGTCGCAAGACCGACAGAGCCAGCGGGATACCTCCATGGAGACCAAGAAAATGAAGACGATTCGCACACTTGCCTCTGCGCTTCTCGTGGCCAGTCTACCGATTGCCGCGGCAGGCACCCACGCGCAGACGCTGGAAAAGATCGCGGCGGCAGACAAGATCACGGTCGGGTACCGCGAAGCGGCGGTGCCGTTCAGCTATCTGCTGGGGCCGCATAAAGCCGTTGGCTTCTCCGTCGATCTGACGCAAGCCATTGTCGACGACGTGCGCAGTCAATTGAAAAAGCCATTTCTCAACGTCGACTACCTCCCCGTTACGGGGCAAAACCGGATTCCGCTCCTGGTGAACGGCACTTACGACCTGGAGTGCGGATCCACCACCAATACCAGCGCACGCGGCAAGGAAGTGGCGTTCTCGATCAACTTCTTCTATGCCGGCACGCGCCTTCTTACTAAACGAGACTCGGGCATCAAGGACTACCCGGACCTGGCGAACAAGACCGTCGCCAGCACAGCGGGCAGCACAAACGAAAAGGTGCTGAAGAAGTTTGCCGTTGACCACAACATCGATATGCAGATTGTCTTCGGCAAAGACTATGCGGATGCGCTGCAGCTTGTGGAAACCGGGCGGGCATCGGCCTTGGCCCTGGACGACGTGCTGCTGTACGGGCTGCGCGCCAACTCAGGCAACCCGGCCGCGCTTGAAGTCGTTGGAGAGACCTTGCAGGTGGAGCCGTACGCCTGCATGGTCCGCAAGGGCGACGCCGCCTTCAAGAAGCTGGTGGATGGAACCATCACGCGCCTCATGAAGAGCGGAGAGTTCGCGCGGCTCTACAAGACGTGGTTTGAATCACCCATTCCGCCGGCTGGGGCGAACCTCGCCATGCCGATGAGTGACGCGCTGCGCGCGAATCTGAAGGCGCGCAGCGACAAGCCGGCGCAGTAGTGCCGTTACCCGCAATTCGGTAACAGGGGGGCTCGTGTTGGACGGAGGGCTGCATAACAAGGCGCGCTATGGCGTTGGGGGAGCGGATTCCAGATACGGCCCCAGCAGCTCTCCCATCCAATTCATGAACACCTGCACCCGCACCGGCAAATGCCTCCGGTTCGGGTACACAAATGACACCGGTATCGGCGGCGGCCGGAAATCGGGCAACACCTCCACCAGCGTGCCATCCGCAATGGCCGACGACAGCCCTGCATACACCGGCGCTTGGATCATCCCCAGCCCCGCGCGGCATGCTGCGTCATAGCTCTCCGCAGAACTGACCGTCACCGCACCCTTCATCGGCCGAAATGCAGGGCGCCCATCCACCGTGTATTCCCACCCGGGCGACTTCGTCCCCAGCGTCTGCACGTAGTGCACGATGCGATGGTGTTCCAGGTCGTCAAGCGTTTTCGGCATGCCATAGCGCGCGATGTAGCCTGCGCTGGCGCAGTTGACCTGATGCAGTTGACCGAGCGGGCGGGCGATCAGGCTGCTGTCAGTGAGCGTGCCGATGCGCAGCACGCAGTCGAAGCCTTCGCGCACGGGGTCAACGCGGCGGTCGGTGCTGGAGAGTTCGATTTCCAGATCAGGATGGGCTTCCAGAAAGCCGGGCAGGGCTGGGATGACGATGCGGCGCGCCACGCCCACCGGCATATCCACGCGCAGCCGGCCGCGCAGTGCCTGCGGGTTCTGGCGGAACATCGTCTGCAGTTCTTCCATGTCGGCCAGCAGGTCCTGGCAGCGCTCGTAGAAGGCTTGGCCATCTTGCGTGAGTTGCACCTTGCGCGTGGTCCGGTGCAGCAGGCGCGTGCCGAGCATCGTCTCAAGCTGCTGCACCGCCACCGAGGCGGCCGGCTTGGGGATGCTCAGGCTCTCTGCCGCGCGCGTGAAGCTGGCGAGTTCGGCCACGCGCACAAAGATCTGCATGGCTTCGAGTCGGTTATTGGACATGGGGGCGGTCAGATTGTTATCTGTGAGCGAACGCAGCAATAGGATATGCGAGATTTATTCTGAGTTTTTCGCCCAATACCATGCTCTCACGGTGTGCGGCAGACCATCCCGCACCTTCAACCCAACGGAGAGCAACATGACGCAGACCCACACCCCCATCGCCATCGTGACCGGCGGCAGCCGCGGGCTCGGCCGGAACATGGTGCAGAAGCTAGCCCAGCGCGGCACCGACGTGATCTTCACATACCGCAGCAACCGCGCTGAAGCCGACGCCCTGGTGGCTGAACTGACGGCCCAAGGCCGCCGCGCCGCCGCATTGCAACTCGACGCCGGCAAGATCGCCACCTTCCCAGCCTTTGCAGATGCCGTGCGCGGCGTGCTGGTGCAGTGGAAAGCCGAACGCTTCGACTTCCTCGTCAACAACGCCGGTGTGGGCGTGCACGCCGCCGTGGCCGAGACGACCGAAGCCCAGTTCGACGAGCTGATGAACGTGCACTTCAAGGGCGTGTTCTTCCTCACGCAGATCCTGCTGCCGCTCATGGCCGATGGCGGCCGCATCGTGAACATCTCATCGGGGCTGGCGCGCTTTGCGCTGCCGGGCTATGGCGCGTATGCGGCGATGAAGGGCGCGATCGAGGTGCTGACCAAGTACCTGGCGAAGGAACTTGGCCCCCGCGGCATTGCCGTGAACGTGGTTGCACCGGGCGCCATCGAGACCGACTTCGGCGGCGGCGCCGTGCGAGACAATGCTGATCTCAACGCCATGGTGGCCGCCAATACGGCCCTGGGCCGCGCCGGCGTGCCGGACGATATCGGTGGGGTGGTGGCGTCGCTCCTATCGACGGACAACCGCTGGATCAACGCGCAGCGCATCGAGGCGTCGGGCGGGATGTTCCTCTGAGCCTGGGCGGTAGCATGGCGCACTTCGGTGCCGGGCGCGCCCAAATGCAAGAATCCGCAGCCTGACCCTTGCCTCAGCAAAATCAAAGCTAAAATATGTGCGGGTGCAGCAAAACTGCATCCGTACACTGGATTTGAGGATTGTTGAGGCGTTTATGTCGAAGGGTAACGGGCGCTCGCCGGGCGCATTGGATGTGTGGTGCTGGCTGCTGGGGCTCGTGCTGCTCCTGACGGGGCTGTTTTTTGCAATCGGCGGGGCCAAGCTGGTTTCGTTGGGCGGGAGTGCGTATTTTCTGGTGGCGGGCATCGTGACGGTGCTGGCGGCGATCCAGTTGTTCCGTCGCCGCGCCGCAGCGGTGCCGCTGTTCGGGCTGGTGCTGATCGGCACGCTGGTCTGGGCATGGGTAGATGCAGGCTTCGATTTCTGGCCGCTGGTGTCACGCCTGATGCTGCCGGCTGGTTTGACGGCGCTGCTGCTGGCCACGTGGCCGGCGTTGCGCAAGCGCGAGTCCAAGGCGCCGGCTGCGGGTGTGTCTTACGCACTGGCCGCCGCGATTGCGGTGGCGATGGGGATAACGTTTGCGCAGATGTTCGTGCCGCATCCCACCGTCGCGTTCAACGGCTCGCCGCAGCCGCTGGTGCCGCTGGACAAGAACATGATTCAGAAGGACTGGAGCCACTACGGCAACACGCCCGGCGGCAGCCGTTTCGTGGCGCTGGACCAGATCACACGCGACAACATCAGCCAGTTGCAGGTGGCCTGGACGGCCCACACCGGCGATGTGCCGATGAGCCCCACGGGCAGCGGTGCGGAAGACCAGGAAACGCCGCTGCAGATCGGCAACCGCGTTTTCCTTTGCACGCCGCACAACAACGTCATCGCGCTCGATGCCGATACCGGCACGCAACTCTGGAAGCGCGAGATCAATGCGAAGGCGCAGGTCTGGAACCGCTGCCGCGGTCTGGCTTATTTCGACGCCACGCAGCCGGTTGCGCAGCCCACCGCTGCGGGTGCCACACCGGTACCGGCGCCGGCCATCGCCGCCGATGATCCGTGCCAGCGCCGTATTCTGATGAACACGATCGACGCGCGTCTCATCGCCATCAACGCGGACGACGGCGCCCTGTGCGAACGCTTCGGCAACCACGGCACCGTGGACCTGAAAGCCGGCATGGGTGACGCGAGTGATCCGAAATACCAGCTCACCTCTGCGCCGACCATGGCCGGCACCACCGTCGTCCTGGGCGGACGCGTGGCTGACAACGTGCAGACTGACATGCCGGGCGGCGTTCTGCGCGGTTTCGATGTCATCACCGGGCAGATGCGCTGGGCGTTCGACCCCGGCCATGACGAACCCAATGCCGCGCTCAAGCCAGGCGAAACCTGGAAACGCAGCACGCCGAACTCCTGGGCGCCGATGTCGTACGACGCGGCCATGAACACGGTGTTCATCCCGATGGGGAGCTCGTCGGTGGACCTGTGGGGCGCGAACCGCACGCCGCTGGACCACAAGTACGCCACGTCGATCCTGGCGCTGGATGCCACCACGGGCAAGGAGAAGTGGGTCTACCAGACCGTGCATAACGACTTGTGGGATTTCGATATCCCGATGCAGCCGACGCTGATCGATTTTCCGCAGGCAGACGGCACCACCAAGCCGGCAGTCGTGTTCGGCACCAAGTCGGGCCAGCTCTTCGTGCTGGATCGCCAGACCGGCCAGCCGCTCACCCAAGTGGAAGAGCGCCCCGTCAAGCTGGCCAACATTCCGGGCGAGCAGTACAGCAAGACGCAGCCGTTCTCGGTCGGCATGCCGACCATTGGCGCCGGGCCGCTCAAGGAATCGGACATGTGGGGCGCCACGCCGTTTGACCAGCTGATGTGCCGCATCAAATTCAAGTCGATGCGCTACGACGGGCTGTTTACGGCGCCGGATACCGATGTGTCGCTGAGCTTTCCGGGGTCTCTGGGTGGCATGAACTGGGGCGGCGTGTCTACCGACCCGAACCACAAGGTCATCTTCGTCAACGACATGCGCCTGGGGTTGTGGGTGCAGATGATTCCGCAAAAGGCCGATGCCAACACGCCTGCCAGCAACGGCGGGGAAGCCGTCAACGCAGGCATGGGGGCGGTGCCGCTCAAGGGCACGCCTTACGCGGTCAATAAGGATCGCTTCATGTCGCCGCTGGGTGTGCCGTGTCAGAAGCCGCCGTTCGGCACGCTGTCGGCGGTCGATCTGACGACGCGCAAGATCCTGTGGCAGGTGCCGGTCGGTACGGTGCAGGACACAGGCCCGATGGGGGTCAAGATGGGCATGAAGATGCCGGTGGGCATGCCGACGCTAGGTGGCACGCTGGCCACGCAGGGCGGCCTGGTCTTCATCGCGGGCACGCAGGATTACTACCTGCGCGCATTCGACAGCAGCACGGGCAAGGAGGTCTGGAAGGCCCGTCTGCCCGTGGGTAGCCAAGGCGGTCCGATGAGCTACGTGTCGCCCAAAACGGGCAAGCAGTACATCCTGATCTCGGCGGGCGGGGCGCGTCAGTCGCCCGATCGCGGGGATTACGTCATCGCCTACGCGCTGAAGTAAATCAAGCTGGGCTGGACACGGCCGCATGCGCCAAATTTTTGCGCATGCGGCCGATTTTTATTGGGGAGCCCAACTTGGGCAAAGAGGGAACACAACGCATGTCGATTTTTTCTTCACGCGGGCGCGTGCGGCCGTATGGGCTGGTGTGCGTCGCGTTCGCGGCAGGGTTCGGCGCTCAGGCTGCCTGCGCGGAAGGCACTCAGGGCACACAGGGCACGGTCACGCTGTACGGCTCGCTCGATACGAGCATCGAAGTGACCAATGCAGGGAGTACGTGGACGCCACGGATGGATTCGGGCGCCTATCGCGGCTCACGCTTCGGCTTGCGCGGCGCCGAGCCGATCGGCGCAGACACACGCATTCTATTTACGCTGGAAAACGGTTTCGGCTCGGATGACGGTTCCTTTGCTGCGGCAGGCACGCTGTTCAACCGCCAGGCGTGGGTCGGGGTTGGCGCGCCGTGGGGCGAGGTGCGGGTGGGGCGCCAGTATTCGCCCATCTACATTCCTTTCAAGGGCGCGTTGGACGCCTTTGGCGCGGGCACGATTGCCTCGGGCCTGAACAATTTCTCCAGGATCACGCCGTATACCAACAACGGCATCACGTACTTGTCGCCCAACCTCGGTGGTTGGACGGCGACGCTGATGATGGCCGCGCGCGACAGCAGCAACGGTGGCAGCGGCACAGGCCTGGCCGGTAGTTACGAGACCATTGCATACAGCAACGGGCCCTTCCACGCGTCATATGCGCACCAGCAGACCAACGGTAGCGGCGCACTGCGGGCCAACCTTGGCGGCGTGTCGTACCGCATCGGCAAGACCACCGCGTACCTGGCGTTCTTCAACAACGATGGTGGCACGCCGCGCGCACACAACGATGGGATGTCGGTCTCGGCGCGCTATGCATTCAATGCGCGCTGGCGTGCCTCGGTGGGCTATGCCCTCGTGCGTGATCGTTCGGGCGGCAACGCGAATGCGGACCAGTTCAGCGCCGCGACCGAGTACGACGTTTCGCGCAGGCTCATGCTGTATGCAAGTGCCGGTGCGCTGCGCAATCACGGCAATGCCACCTTCACGCTGCGCGGCGTCAACGTGACGGGCTTGCCGACTGCCTACCCCGGCGCGCCCGTGCGTGGCGTGCAGATCGGGATGATCAATCGGTTTTAAGGCGTCCACGCCACTGCTTGACCGCACCGCGTGTGTGCTGACTCCGTATGCCATGGGGGATGCGCCTGGGCGTGTGTTGACGGTCCGCTTCCACCAAACGGGTGACAGAACCGCCTTGGCTGATCGGGCGCCCGCCAGTTGGGGGAGTGGCCGCCTCGCTTGATTGCGTTTGTGCAGGGCAGCGAATCGCAGGCCCGGGCAAGCCATTGCTCTCCACATTGGCTGATACCCGTTGATCCGCCCGATTGCGTGCACCGCACCGTAAGCTGCGATTTACACAGCAATAAAAATTACTTTACATGGCAATCGACAGCATTTCCTAAGCTTGGCTGTGCTTTGCAGGAAGGGAGAACAACAAGGGGGGGCCTCCACCACAAGACAGTCTCCGCAAGGGAGGTTCTCATGTCTCATCACAGAGCGACTGCGCTGCTGCGCAGAAGCACGCTGACGGCAGCCCTGATCGTCAGCCCCGTCGCGTGGGCGGCCACGCTGGTGTCAGGCCCCAGCCCGTTTGCCGGGTGCACCGTGGGTGGGGGCGCAGGCAGCACGAATTACGTGAATGCCGAGGTGGAGCCCTACGTGGCCGTCAACCCGGCCAACCCGACCAACTACATTGGCGTGTGGCAGCAAGACCGGTGGTCCGATGGTGGTGCGCATGGGTTGATGTCCGCGGCGTCCTTTGATGGTGGCGCGACCTGGGCACCGGTACCCCAGCCGTTCAGCACATGTGCGGGCGCGAATGCGCTTGGTTATGAACGGGCGTCCGATCCCTGGGTGTCCTTCGGGCCGGATGGCACGGCGTATTCGGTGTCCATCTCATTCGACCACTCCCGCAACAACAACGCAGTTGGTGCGGCGGTCTCTCGGGACGGCGGTAAGAGCTGGACCAACCTGACCACGCTGATTGCCGATAACGAGCCGAGCGTGCAGTTCTTCAACGACAAGGAATCCGTGACGGCAGACCCGGTCAAGCGCGGTGTTGCCTATGCGGTGTGGGATCGGTTGGAACTGCCTAACGACAATCCCTATGCGAACCAGCATGCCTTGGCGTTCCGAGGGCCGGCCTACCTTTCCAAGACCGTTGACGGCGGCCAGACCTGGAGTGCGCCCAGCGTGATGGTGAACACCCCGTCGGAGCACCAGACCATCGGCAACCAGATCGTCGTCAATTCGCAGACGGGCGCGCTGTACGACTTTTTCAACTACATCCACGCACCTGGTAGATCAGCGGCAGCGAGCACCAACAGCGTGGCGTTCGTCAAATCCACCGATGGCGGCGCGACCTGGAGCAAGCCGCAGATCATCGCGAGCCTGCAGTTCGTGCCCGTGACCGATCCGAACACCGGTGAGGCGCTGCGCACTGGCGACATCATTCCCGAGCCCGCGATTGACCCGGCCACAGGGCAGCTCTATGTGGTTTGGCAGGATGGGCGTTTCAGCGGTGGCACGCATGCCGACATCGCACTGTCGACCTCAACCGACGGCGGCCAGACCTGGAGCACGCCCAAGCAGGTCAACACGCCGACGGGCAAGGCGGCCTTCAACGCGATGGTGCAGGTGAACTCCGCCGGCACTGTGGCCGTGACGTACTACGACATACGCAACCTCGCGGCGGGCAACACGACCACGCTGCCGACGGACTACTGGCAGATCACCTCCGCCAACGGTGGGCAGTCCTTCGGTAGCGAAACGCACCTTGCCGGCTCGTTCGACATGAGGACCGCGCCGGTGGCACGCGGGTTCTTCATTGGCGACTACGCAGGGCTGGCGGCGGCTGGCACGAAGTTCGTGCCGTTTTTCATCCAGACCAACTCGGGCAACACCGCCAACCGGACAGACGTGTTCGTCTCTCCGTAACCGGCGCAGCTGTGCGGGCGCTGTCAGGCCACGGCCTTGGCGGCGGCCCGCCCGCGCAGCCACTCAAACGTCAGCAGCAGACAAGTCGAAAACACAATCAAAATCGTCGCCAGCGCAGCAATCGTCGGCGAGATGTTCTCGCGAATCCCGGTAAACATCTGGCGCGGCAGCGTCACCTGATCAGCGCCGGCGAGGAAGAGTGTCACCACCACTTCATCAAACGAGGTGGCAAACGCGAACAACGCGCCCGAGATGACGCCCGGCGCAATCACGGGCAGGGTGATGCGGAAGAACGTCATCACAGGATTCGCGCCCAGCGACAGGCTCGCCCGCACAAGGTTGTGGTTGAACCCTTGCAGCGTCGCCAACACCGTCGTCACCACAAACGGCACGCCCAGCGCCGCATGCGCGAGGATCAGGCCGATATACGTGTTCGCCAGCCCCAGCGGCGCGAAGAACAGATACATGCCGACACCGACGACGACCACCGGCACGATCATCGGCGACACCAGCACCGCCATCAGGAGCCCCTTGCCGCGGAAGTCCGCCTTGTTCAGACCGATGGCGGCCAGCGTGCCCAGCACCGTTGCCACAATCGTGGCAGCCGGCGCGACGATGAAGCTATTCTTGGCCGCCATGCGCCATTCGTCCGATGTGACGAGGTTCTGATACCAGCGCAGCGAATAGCTCGGAATCGGGTACGACAGGAACGTGCTCGACGAGAACGACAGCGGCACGATCACCAGCACCGGCAGCACGAGGTAGAGCAGCGTCAGTACGGCCAGGCCGCGCAGCGCGAAGTACCAGATGCGCTCAATGAGCGAGGTATGCGGGGCGAACATCGGTTTGGTGAATGTCATGATCGATGTCTCTTGTTTAACCAACGCGAACCTTGGGCCGCGTGAAGCGCCCGTACACCGCATACAGCACCAGCGTGGCGAGCAACAGCAGGGCGCCGAGCGCGCAGGCCATGCCCCAGTTGATGGTGACGTTGGTGAAGTAGGCCACGTAGTAGCTGACCATCTGGTCGTTCGGGCCGCCCAGCAGCGCAGGGGTGATGTAGTAGCCCAGTGCGAGGATGAACACCAGCAGCGCACCGGCGCCGATGCCCGGATACGTCTGCGGCACGTACACACGCCAGAACGCCGCAAACGGATGACTGCCCAGCGACACCGCCGCACGCTGGTACGTGGTCGGAATCGACTTCATCACGCTGTACAGCGGCAGGATCATGAACGGCAGCAGGATGTGCGTCATCGAGATATAGACGCCCACGCGGTTGAACAGCAGCGCCAGCGGCTCCTTGATGATCCCCAGGTCCATCAGGCCGTGGTTGATGAGGCCCTCGGTCTGCAGCAGCACGATCCACGCGGCCACGCGCACGAGGATGGACGTCCAGAACGGGATCAGCACCAGCACCATGACAAGGTTGGCGCGGCGCTCCGGCAGCGAGGCGATCCAGTACGAGAGCGGGTAGCCCAGCAGCAGCGCAAACAGCGTCACCATCGCGCTGATGACGAAGGTGCGGATGAACACCGTCACGTAGATCTGCTCGTCGGGGTCGGTTGGCTGGATGTGGCCGAAGGCGTCTTGCTTGTGGTCCAGCGCCGCCAGCAGGTAGAACGGCGACGTGCGGCTGCCGTTCTTCGCGATGGCCTGCCAGTAGGCGGTGTCGCTCCAGCGCTCGTCGACTTCGATGAGCTTGGTGCGCGTTTGTGCGGGCGTGAGCGCCAGCGGCTTGCCGTTGTCGTCGGCCAACGGCATGGCACGCGCGGTCTTGGCCACCAACGAGCGGAAGCCGGGGATTTCGGTGTTCAGGCGGCGGGCCAGGGCGCCCATCGCTTCGCCTTCGCTCACGGTGGTGAGGTCGGCGGCCAGTGCTGCGTAGGCGGCATCGGCAGGTGGCGATTTGCGGTCCCAGTTCTTGAGTGCGATCACCGTCTTGGGTAGCGCGTCGGCCACCTCGGGGTTCTGCACGGCGCGCGTAAGCAGGGCGCCGATCGGCACCACGAAGATGAGCAGCAGGAAGATGGCGAGCGGCGCCACCAGCGCCAGCGCCATGGCACGCCTGCGCGCCTCAGCGCTCTTCAGTTCGCGTTTGAGTTTGGCCGTCGATTCCGGAACCGATTCAGCCGCGATGGTCATGGTATTCAAGCTGCCCTCGCCAGATGCTGCGGAGATTCATCCGACGGATGCCATGCCGAGTCGACAGGGCATCCGCGCGGTCACTGCACTAAGGTGTTACTTCGATGCCCACGAGGCGAAGCGCTGCTCCAGCTCATCACCATGGTCGGTCCAGAACTGCAGGTTCTGCAGCACGGCGTTCTTGGCGTTCTCGGGCGAGTTCGGCATGTTGGCCTGCGTCTTGGCATCGAGCGCCTTGATGGCCGCCACGTTGGCCGGGCCGTACGCGATGTGCTTGGCGTATTCCTGCTGCGGCTTCTGCGACAGCGTGTAGGCGATGTACTGCTCAGACAGCGCCTTGTTCGGTGCGCCTTTGGGGATGGCCCAGTAGTCCAGGTCGTAGATGCTGCCGTTCCAGACCACCTTCAGGTTCTTGCCTTCGCGCTGCGCGGCGTCGATGCGGCCGTTGAACGCGGTGGACATCACCACATCACCCGCCACCAGGAACTGCGGCGGCTGCGCACCGGCTTCCCACCACTGGATGTTGGCTTTCAGTTGATCGAGCTTCTTGAACGCGCGGTTCTGACCGTCCTTGGTGGCAAGCACCTTGTAGACGTCCTTGGGCGGCACGCCGTCGGCCATCAGCGCGAATTCCAGGTTGCCGCGCGCACCCTTGCGCATGCCGCGCTTGCCCGGGAATTTCTTCACGTCCCAGAAATCGGCCCAGCCGGTGGGAGCGGTCTTGAGCTTGTCGGCGTTATACGCCATGGCCGTCGACCACACAAAGAAGCCCACGCCGCAGGTGCTCGGCGACTCGGGGATCAAGTCGCTCTTCTTGGCGATCTTGCTCCAGTCGAGCTTCTCGAACAGGCCTTCATCGCAGCCGCGGCCGATGTCACCGGATTCGACTTCCACCACGTCCCAGTTGACGTGCTTGGCTTCCACCATGGCCTTGATCTTGGCCTGCTCGCCGTTGTACTCGACCACGGTGACCTTGTTGCCGGTCTGCGCTTCGAACGGCTTGTTGAAGGCGGCCTTCTGTGCATCGCCATTGGCGCCGCCGAAGTTGACGACGGTGATCTCCGCCGCATGCGCGCCAAATGCAATGGCGAACGCGCCGGCAAGTACGCTCAAACGCGCCCATGTACGCAGTTGGGTGATGTGTTTCATTCCTGGCTCCTCTTTTGGCTTTGGCTTGTGGTTACGGCTCGTGGTCGTGGTACGCGGGCGCGTCGGGTGATGCGCCCACGTGGTCAGGCAAAAACGCGCAGGTGTTCGGGTGCGAACTCCAGCTGGATCGGCGCGCCCGGCGCAAAGCCTTCGAGCGCGCGCGTGCCCAGCGGCACCTTGACGAAACATTCGGGTTGATCGGGCAGGGCGCAGCGCATGCGCACGTGGTCGCCAAAGTAGACGAGGCCGCGTGTCTGGCCGGTGATCGCGTTGCCGGCTACGGAGGCGCCTTCTGCCAAACGCATGCGCTCAGGGCGGATGCAACCGGTGGCGGTAGCGCCCACGTTGGCACCGGCGATGTTGCGGCCGACCACGCGCGCGCCGTCGACCAGCTGAAGCTCGCAGTAGTCGCCGTCGATGCGGGTGACGGTGCCGCGCAGCGTGTTGCTGTCGCCGATGAAGTTGGCGACGAACTCGTTGCAGGGGCGTTCGTACAGGCTATCGACGGTGTCGAGCTGCTGCACGATGCCCTTGTCGAACACGGCCACGCGGTCGGACATGGTGAGCGCCTCGCCCTGGTCGTGCGTCACGTAGACGAAGGTCACGCCGAGCTTTTCGTGCAGAGACTTCAGCTCGTACTGCATGTGTTCGCGCAGTTGCTTGTCGAGCGCGCCGAGCGGCTCATCCATCAGCACCAGCTTGGGCTCGAACACTAGCGCGCGGGCCAGGGCAATGCGCTGCTGCTGGCCGCCCGAGAGTTGCGCAGGATAGCGCTTGGCAAAGCCTTCCATGCGCACCATCTGCAGCGCCTTGTGCACGCGGTCGGCGCGCTCGCTGGCGGGAATCTTGCGCACGGTCAGCGGGTATTCCACGTTCTGCGCCACGGTCAGGTGCGGGAACAGCGCGTAGTTCTGGAACACCATGCCGATGTTGCGCTTGTGCGGCGGCACGTTGTTGAGGAGCGCGCCTTCCAGGCGGATCTCGCCGCCGGTCGGGAATTCGAACCCGGCCAGCATCATCAGGCACGTGGTCTTGCCCGAACCGGAGGGGCCCAGCAGCGTGAGGAACTCGCCCTGGTAGATGTCGAGATCCAGGTGTTTGACTACGAGGGTCTCGCCGTCATACGTCTTGCGTACACCGCGAAAGCTGACGATCACGTCGTCGGTCTTCATTACTGCCTCCTGCCAAGTCGACGCTGATGCCGGGCTGGTCAACATGTCGTGTTGTGACAATTTGTGGAAGGACTATAGCGGCTCATGGTTTTATCAAGTGGACCCAATCCTGGTTATTTGATGGAGCCAATTTCCACGCTGCCGCCGGCCTTGCTAATGGGCGCGCGGGCCCGTGGCACCACAATAGGGAAAACCCCGGATGCCTTGCCCCGGCAAGCTCGACGGCGGATGCCGCGCCCGTATGGGTGTGCTGTGAGTGTAGGTCGCTGCAGGTGCGCGTGCGGTGGCCAAAACAGGGCCGGGATGGAACCAATTTCGCTCGACCAGCGGGCGGCGTGAAGGCGCCCGGAATTGGTGCGCCGCGTCGTCACGCAAACGGTGCACGGTGTACGGCCCACCGCGAGGCTACGGGAAAGGTGATGTTGTCGCGCAGCAACCCGGATCAAGTCCGTGGTTCGTCCGCCGATGCAAGGGCCAGGTAGACGCTCACAGTCAACCCGCCGCCGGGCGTTTCCGACAAGGTGACTGTGCCGCCGTGCATGCGCGCGATCTCGCGCACGATGGACAGACCCAAGCCGCTGCCATCGTGGCCTTCCGATGCGGCGCCCCGATAGAAGCGGCTGAACACCGCGTCGCGTTCGGGGGCGGCAATGCCGGGGCCGTCGTCTTCCACCTGCAGCACGGCCTGCTCGCCGAGCATGGCCATCGCCTGCCGTTTCACCCGAAGCGTGACGCGCGCGCCGTTGCCGGCGTAGCGGATGGCGTTGTCGAGGAGGTTGCCGACCAGCTCCTGCAGCCACTGAGGCTCGCCTGCCACGCTCACGGGTTCACCCTCAAAGCCGAGGTCGACGCCGGATTTGCGTGCGACGGGGGCCAATTCCAGCGCGACATCGCCAGCAAGCGTATCGAGACGCAGCGGCTGCAGTTGCGGCGCATAGCCGCTGTCGGTCTCCAGGCGGGACAGCGACAGCAATTGCTGCACACCGCGCGCAGCCTGCCGCACGGTGCCGTGCAGCGGCTGCAGATGGCGGCGGATGCGTTCACCGTCGGGCTCGCGCAGGGCCAGCTCGGATTGCGCCTGGATCACGGCCAGCGGCGTCTTCAGTTGGTGGGCGGCATCGGCAAAGAAGCGCTTGCGGGCCTGTAGCAGCCGCAGCAGCCGCGCGACGTATTGGTTGATGGCTTCGACGAGCGGGGCCACCTCTGCAGGCAGGCCATGTTGCGGCAGCGGGGCCAGTTCATCGGTGCCGCGACTGGCCACTGTTTCGCTCAACTGCCGCAGCGGCCGCAACCCGCGCCTGATACCCAGCCAGACAATGCCCACGGCCAGCACCACCAGCAACACCTCCTGCTGCAGCGAGCCGGCCAGGATCTCGTTGGCCAGCGCCTGGCGCGGCTCCAGCGTTTCCCCCACCAGCAGCCATACAACCTGAATCTGCGCGGACTGTGTGTCGCGCACCGGGACGGGCTGGGCGGCCATGCGTACCTGCATGCCACGGAATGCCGTGTCATAGAAGACGGTGCGATACGGCGGAGGCTGGCGGCCGCCCGGCATCGGCAGGCCATCGTAGCCGGTGAGCGTGGCACCGTTGGCATCGGCCAGACGGTAGAAGATGCTGCTGCCCGTCTCCGATTCGAGAATTTCCAGCGCGAGGTAGGGCAGGTCGACGGCGAAGTGCCCATCGCGCAGGCGCACACCATCGCGCATGGCTTTGAGCGATGCTTCCAGCGTGCGATCGAACGCAGAATGCGCGGCCGTCATGGCGCGCGAGTAAGTCAGCCATGCGTCGAGCGCGAGCAGCGCCAGCAGCGGCAGCAGCAGCCAGAGCGAGAGCTGCCGGCGCAGGCTCGATGGGTTCATTGGGCAGCGCCTTCGGTCGCTTCCAGCAGATATCCGAGCCCGCGCAGCATGACGATGGACACGCCGCTGCCGTCGAGCTTCTTGCGCAGGCGGTGCACGTAGATCTCAATCGCATCCGCGTTGACGGATTCGTTGATGCTGAAGATCTTTTCCGAGATGGCCGCCTTGTTGACAGCGCGGCCGTCGCGCAGCATCAGCACCTCCAGCACGGCGCGCTCGCGGCCGGTAAGGGCGAGCAACTCGCCGTTGAGTGTGAAGGCGCCGCTGATGCCGTCGTAGTGCAGCGGGCCGCATTGCAGCTGCGTGCTCTCGTGCCCGTGGCTGCGGCGGATGAGGGCGCGGGCGCGGGCTTCCACTTCGGTCAGGTCAAACGGTTTCGCAAGGTAATCGTCAGCCCCGAGGTTTAGGCCACGCACGCGTTCTTCCACGGCACCGTGTGCGGTCAGGATCATCACCGGCAGCGGGTTTTTGCGGGCGCGCAGGCGGCGCAGCACTTCCAGCCCATCCAGGCGCGGCAAGCCGATGTCCAGAATGGCCAGGGCGTAGTCCTGCGTGGTGAGCAGCAGATCGGCCGCGTGGCCGTCGTGCACGCAGTCGACCGTGAAGCCGGCCTGGCCCAGGGCTTCTTCCAGCGTGCTGGCCAGCTTCAGGTTGTCTTCCACCAACAGGATGCGCATATCGGACTTTTCTCAACAAGGCGCTGAGAAATACCGCCATCCCCAAGCGTTTTGAAGCTAGGGAAACCCCCAAGAACACGTGGCCACACTCCGGCAATTTCTCGCCGATCGAAAGTGAACTGAAAGTGCGCCGCCCATACGATCCGTCCCGCCCAGAGCCCGCCACAGCGGCCTTTGCGGAAAGACAACGAATAAGGGAGATCTGATGAACAAGACTTCGATGGCGCTGGCGGTGGTCGCGCTCGCCGCCACCACCGCAGCCGGCACGGCAGCCGCGCAATCCTCCAACGTGACGCTGTACGGGATCGTCGACTCGGGCATCGAGTACGTGAACCACGCCGGCCCGAATGGCGGCAGCGCCACGCGCCTGGTGTCGGGCGGCAAGAACACTTCGCGCTGGGGCCTGCGCGGCACCGAAGACCTGGGCGGCGGCATGAAGGCCGTCTTCAACCTAGAAAGCGGCATCGCCATCGACACCGGCAAGCTCGATACGGACGACACGCTGTTTGACCGCCGCGCGGTGGTCGGCCTGGCAGGCGGTTTCGGCCAAGTGGTCGCCGGTCGCACCTTCACCACCACGTACGACTTCATGCTGCCGTACGACCCGATGGGCTATGCGCCGAACTACTCGTGGGCCACGTCGTCCACGGCAACGGGCGGCCGCAAGGATGGCCTGTTCTCGCGCTCTTCGAACGCCGTGCGCTATGACGGCACGTTTGGCGGCCTGAAGCTGGGCGCGACCGTCGGCTTTGGCGAGGTGGCAGGCAACTTCAAGAGCTCATCCAAGTACGACCTGGGTGTCGGCTACAGCGTGGGGGGCTTCTCGGCCGCGGCAACCTGGGATCGCCAGAACGGCGCAGGCACGAGCACCACGCCGGCAGATACAACGGACTACATCCAAGGCGTCCACGCCGGTGCCAGCTACGACTTTGGCGCGTTGAAGCTGTTCGCGGGCTACCGCAACTACAAGCGCGCCTTCACCACGACGGCCGCCACGCAGCGCAGCGATATGTACTGGGCGGGTGCGAGCTACGACTTCACGCCGGCCTTCACGCTGTATGGCGCGGTGTACAAGCAGAACATCAAGGGTGTGAACAATTCGGCCGACCCGATCCTGTTCTCGCTGCGCGGCCAGTACGCGTTGTCCAAGCGCACCACGGCGTATCTGTCGGCGGCTTACGCAAAGGCGCAGAACGGCCAGAACGTGAGCCTCTCGCGTGATGTGGTCGGTTACGGCAACAACCAGGTCGGCGTGACGGCGGGTCTGCAGCACCGCTTCTGATCGGCCGGTCGACACGTCGATCGCTGTCACGAACACGGGCACCTTCGGGTGCCCGTTCTGTTGGTTTGGGCCGCGCTCAACAAGGCATCAGCCAAACGTCGTGCGGGCTTTCAGCATGCGCCGCAACTGCTTGAGGTCGTCAAACGCGGCCAGATCCTGCTCGGTATTGCGAATGCTGTGGCGGAGGGCCTCGATGTTGGCGGCAAGGTGCGGCAAGACCGAGTCCGGAGACAGCGCGCCCGGCGGGTGGACCCCATAAGTGTGCCGAAACCCCATCTCGGCACGATGGATCTGCCGGTCCAACTCGCGCACCTGGTCTTTCAGCATCTCGTTGTAGTGCGTCAGCCGCGCTTCGCTGAGGTGGTTGATCGCGCGCTGGTCGATGTGCTCCAACTCAAGCTGCAACTCCAGCAGTTGCAGCAGGTTGCTCTTGTCATAAGCCTCGTTGACCCGCTGCATGAGCCGGGTCTTGCGCTCCCGTTCCTGCGGATCGGTTTCCCGGTCAGGGTGCAGGGCGCTGGCGAGCTTGCGATAGACCTCGCGGATGGACAGGCTGATCTGCGCCTGCTCCTCTTCTTCGCGGGCTTCGGCTGCAAGCTGCTTGGGCGATTTTTGCCGGGCAGCCCGGCGCGCTTCGCGCTTGCTTGCGGCGGCGGCTTTCTTGGCGGCTTGTTGTTGGAGGTGGGCTCGGGCGCGTTGCAGCAGGTCATCCTGCGAATGCAGGTCGTCGTCATCCCCCAGGTCGACACCGAGCGCGGCCTCCAGCCGCGATTTCATCTCCGCGGCCTGCGCTGCGGCTTCGCGGTCGAAATCCGATCCGCTGTACTTGTTGTAGATGGGCTTGAGGCTGGCATCTTCGTGGATCAGGTCACCAGCCAGGTCGACGATGAGGGCGGAGATTTTCCGGCGCTCGGGCTTGGTGAGCCCGTCGAACTCGTAGGCGTGATCCAGGCTGTGGATCATCCGAATTTGCAATTCGGTATGGGTCCGCTTCAGCGGCAAAAGCTCGCCGGCATAGCGCGCCTGAAACTGCGTCGTAGTGGCTTCCCAGTCAGCCAGCCGCTTGCGCCGATTGTCGATCTGCTTGATCAGCGCGTTGAATGACCGCTGTCCTTTCGATAGCGTGGGCGCGTCTTGCTCGTTTTGGTCGGGCGCGATGCTGATGGGCGGACGACGTACCTTGCTCATGGGCTGGAAATGTTGCGGGCTCCGCTAAGGGAGCCCGCCTGTGCGTGATGGGGATGCTCTGCGATGGATCAGCCGAGCAGCAGCGCGTCGTCGTCCACTTTGGCGCCGCGCGTTTCCTCGAACTTCTGCAGCAGGTGCGGCACGTCCAGGCCTTTGCGCTCCTCGCCTTGCACGTCGAGGATCACGTTGCCCTGGTGCAGCATTACCGTGCGGTCGCCGTAGTCGAGTGCCTGGCGCATGGAGTGCGTGACCATCATCGTCGTCAGCTTGCTTTCCGAGACGATCTTGGCCGTCAGCTCCAGCACGAAGGCCGCCGTCTTGGGGTCCAGCGCGGCGGTGTGCTCATCCAGCAGCAGAATGCGCGATGGCTGCAGCGAGGCCATCAGCAGGCTCACGGCCTGGCGTTGCCCGCCCGAGAGCAAGCCGATGCGATCGGTCAGGCGATTCTCCAGGCCGAGGTCCAGCCGACGCAGTTGCTCGCGGAAGATCTCACGCCACTTGCGGTTGGTCGCGAACTTGAAGCCGCGACGCTGCCCGCGGCACATGGCCAGCGACATGTTCTCTTCGATCGTCAGGTTCTCGCAGGTGCCGGCCATCGGGTCCTGGAACACGCGGGCGACCTTGTCGGCGCGTTGCCAGGCAGTCTTGCGGGTCACGTCTTCACCGTTGATGGTGATGCGGCCCGAGTCGACCAGTTGGTCGCCGCTGATGGAGTTCAGGAACGTCGACTTGCCGGCGCCGTTCGAGCCGATCACAGCCACGAACTGGCCTGTGGGGATCTCCAGCGACAGGCCGCGCAGCGCGCGCGTTTCAATGGGCGTACCTGGGTTGAAGGTGAGGGTGAGGTTTTGTGCGCTCAGCATGTCAGTTCCCCTTGGTCGCCGCGTTGTTACCACTGCGGGCGAACTTGCCGAACACCTTGCGGCGCACACCCGGCAGCACGAGAGCGATCACCACCAGCGCGGCGGTCACCATGTTCAGGTCCTGCGCCTGCAGGCCGATGAAATCGCTGTTGAGCGCCAGGGCGATGAAGAAGCGATACAGGATCGCGCCCACCACCACGGCCAGTGTGGTCAGCACCAGGCGGCGTGCCGGCAGCACGGTCTCGCCGATGATGACGGCAGCCAGGCCGATCACGATGGTGCCGATACCCATGGACACATCTGCGCCACCTTGCGTTTGCGCGTAGAGCGCACCGGCAAGGGCCACCAGTGCGTTAGACAACGCCATGCCGGCCAGCGTGGCACGGCCGGTGGCAACGCCTTGCGCACGTGCCATGCGGGGGTTGGCACCGGTCGCACGCAGCGACAGCCCGATCTGCGTGGAGAAGAACCAGTCCACCAGCAGCTTGACCACCACCACCACCACGGCCAGCAGCACCGGGCGGAACACATAGTCGGGCATCCACTCGGGCTGCAGCAGCGAGAACACGGTCGGCTCGGAGATGAGCGGCACGTTCGGCTTGCCCATGATGCGCAGGTTGACCGAGTACAGCGCGATCATCATCAGGATGCTGGCGAGCAGGTCCATGATCTTCAGGCGTACGTTCAGCCAGCCCGTGATGAAGCCCGCAAAGGCACCGGCCAGCGTGCCGCATAGGGTCGACACGAACGGATCGTGTCCGCCGGCGATCAGCGTGGCCGCCACCGCGCCGCCCATGGGGAAGCTGCCGTCGACAGTGAGGTCAGGGAAGTTGAGGATGCGGAAGGAAATCAGCACCCCGAGCGCCACGAGGCTGAAGATCAGACCGATCTCCAGGGCGCCGAGCAATGAAAACAGTGACATGACAGAGTGGGGCGCGGTGGTTGGGCACCGGCCTGTATGCAATGAACGGGGACGCTTGTGGGTGAAGCGCGAGCGCCCGGCCATGATGCGGCGGATAGCCACGTTGGGGCTCGGGCGGCCAGACCCGCGCCAGGGCGGCTCCGTTGTGCGGAAGCCGGCCCGGCGCCTTGCGACTTACTTGATGACTTCCTTGGCGTCCTTCAGCAGGTCGGCCGAGAGGGTTACGCCTTGCTGCTTGGCGGCCTTCTCGTTCACGAACAGTTCCAGATCGGAGCTGCCGGCCGAGGCGATCGCGCCCGGCTTCTCGCCCTTCAGGATGCGCGCGACGACCTTGCCGGTCTGCTGGCCGAGCTTGTAGTAGTTGATGCCCAGCGCGGCGATGGCGCCACGCTTGACGCTGTCCGTATCGCCGGCCACCAGCGGGATCTTCGCTTCGTTGGCCACCTTCACCAGCGACTCGTACGCAGACACCACGTTGTTGTCGGTGTTCGTGTAGATCACGTCGACCTTGCCGATCAGGTTCTTGGCCGCCGGGGCGATGTCGACGGTGCGCGGCGCGGCCGATTCCACCAGCGTCAGACCGGCGGAGGGCAGCAGCTTCTTCAACTCGTTGACGACCACGACCGAGTTGGCTTCACCCGGGTTGTAGACCATGCCCACGCGCTTCGCATGCGGCACCACGCGCTTGATCAGAGCGATCTGCTTGTCCAGCGGCAGCTTGTCGGACACGCCGGTCACGTTGGTGCCGGTCGGCTCCCAGCTCTTGACCAGTTGCGCGGCAACCGGGTCGGTCACGCCGGAATAGACCACCGGGATCGTCTTGGTGGCCGCCACGACAGCCTGGGCCGACGGCGTGGCGATGGCGATGATGGCGTCCGGCTTGTCGCCGATGAACTTGCGGGCGATCTGCGCGGCAGTGGCGGTGCTGCCTTGCGCGCTCTGGTATTCCCACTTCAGGTTCTTGCCTGCGTCGAAGCCTTCGGCCTTGAGTTGCTCCTTGGCGCCGTCGCGGATGGCGTCAAGCGCTGGATGTTCGACGATGGCCAGCACTTCCACCGACTTGGTGGCCTGGGCCAGTGCCGGCGCGGCTTGCAGAAGCGCCATCGGGATGGCAGCGAGGGCGGCAATGCGGAAGGCACGCTTGAAAGTGGACATAACGATCTCCTGTTTCCTTTTGGGTGGTTTCGCTCTGGCGGCGGGCGGGATATGCCCGTGCTGGCGTGGTTGGTTTTTCAGATTTTCTTGGCGCTCGAGTGCACCGAAGCAGTGCGAAGCCGGCGCGCGTGGGCGCACATTATCGGGCAAATCGCAATGCTTTTCAGCAAACACTTCAAAAGAACTTGGGGGGTGTCGAAGGGGATTCGGGTTGCGTGCAATGCAACGCGCCCAGCAAATCAAAAAGGGGCACACGGCCCCTTTTTTGACTGCCCCAACGGGCTGCTTGCTTACTGAACCTTCGCCTTTTCGCGCAGGTCCTTCAGCATCGCCTGGAACTTGGCACGCTGCCAGTTCTGGTCGCCCATCATCATTTCGAGCAACTGCGGCTTGACCTCGTCGAACGACGGGATCTTGGCGTCGCGCGTGTCGTCCAGGCGGATCACGTGCCAGCCGAATTGCGTCTTGACCGGCGTCTGGGTGATCTCACCCTTCTTCAGGCCGGTCAGGGCAGCCGAGAATTCCGGCACGTAGGTGCCCGGGTTCGCCCAGTCCAGATCGCCGCCGTTGGCGCCCGATCCCTTGTCCTTCGATTGGGCGCGGGCGATGTCTTCAAACTTTGCGCCACCCTTGAGCTTGGCGATGATCGCCTTCGCATCGGCTTCCTTGTCCACCAGAATGTGGTGGGCGTGGTATTCCTTGCCGTTGCCGAACTGCGCCTTGATCTTGTCGTATTGCTTGTGCAGTTCGTCTTCGGTGGCGGGGCTGTTCTTGACGTAGTCCTCGAACTCCGCGGCCACGAGCACGTTCAGGCGGGCAGCGGCCAGTTGTTCCTGAATGTCATCGCGCTCCAGCAGACCGCGCTTGGCGGCGTCCTGCTCGATCAGCTCGCGGTCGATCAGCATCTCGCGGGCGCGGGTGCGCAGTTCCGGCGATTCGGGCTGTCCCGACTTCTTGATCAGCGCGTCCACCTTGGCGCTCGGGATGGCTTTGCCGTTGACGACGGCGGCGTTTTGCGCCATGGCGGGGGCAACGGTCGCAGCAAGGGCAACAGCCAGCAGGCTGGCGGTGAGGCTGGAAACTTTCATGGGATTGCGTTCGAGGGAAGGACGAGTGAGCGTGGAAGGCGCTTACGTGTTTTCTTCGGGAGTGACCGCGCGGATCGCCAGGGCATGAATGGCAGCGGGCCACAGCGTGCGCAGCGCATCATACACCATGCGATGGCGCGCCACGCGGTTCTTGCCAGCAAAGGCGGGGCTGACGATTTCGACGTTGTAATGCCCTCCGCCGGAGGCTGCGCCGGCGTGTCCGGCGTGCTTGGCACTGTCGTCTTCAACAACGAGGTGGATGGGCTGGAAGGCCTCGCGCAGCAGGCGTTCGATTTCTTTTGGATCTGCGGCCATCAGCGGTCGTCTCCGATGTGGGCGTCATTGGCAGCGTTGGTCGGGCGCTCCTGCATGTGGCGCGCCAGCCAGATGCTCTGCACGATGATGAACACCACCATCAGGCCCATCGAGCCGAACAGCTTGAAATTGACCCACACGTCGGTGTCGTAGTTGTAGGCCACGTACAGGTTCAGGCAACCCATTGCCAGGAAGAAGATTGCCCACACCAGGTTCAGGCGCCCCCACATCGGCTCGGGCAGCGAGACCTGCTGCTCCATCATGGCGCGGATAAGGTTCTTGCGAACGATCACCACGCTGCCCAGCAACACGACGCCGAACAGCCAGTACAGCACCGTCGGCTTCCACTTGATGAAGGTCTCGTTATGGAAGATGAGCGTCGCGCCGCCAAACACGCCGATGATGAGCAGCGACAGCCATTGCATGGCGTCGACCTTGCGGTGCTTGAACCAAACCCAGGCGATCTGCAGCACGGTGGCGACCATCGCGACGGTGGTCGCCACATAAATGCCGGCCACCTTGAAGGCAGCAAAGAACAGGATGACCGGGAACAGATCGAACAGGAATTTCATGCGGGGCGCGTTTGCGTCGAAAGATCAAGCCTTGAAGTTTAGCGCAGCCGAGTTGATGCAATACCGCAGGCCGGTTGGCGCGGGGCCGTCTTCGAACACGTGGCCGAGGTGCGCGCCGCAGTTCTTGCACTGCACTTCAATGCGCAGCATGCCGTGCGAGCGGTCGGTCTTCTCGGCGATCACCTCGCCGTTGATGGGCTGGAAGTAGCTCGGCCAGCCGCAACCGGCGTCAAATTTGGTCGACGATTCAAACAGCGGCGTGCCGCAGCAGACGCAGTTGTAGACGCCGCGGTCCCAGTGGTCCCAGTACTTGCCGGTGAACGGGCGCTCGGTGGCGGCTTCGCGGGTGACGCGATATTCGATGTCGGAGAGTTGGTCGCGCCATTCGGCGTTGGTTTTCGGGGCGGTCATGGTGATGAGACTCCTTGTTGGATTCGGCAGTCGCGTCATGGGCGGCTGACGTTGTTTTGTCGCGCTGCGGCAGCGATCCTGACAGCCGCAGACTAGAGCGTGGCTTCAGTCGATGGTCATGACGAGCAGCTCACTTCCAGTGACGAGGCCCACTCCGGCGCGGGTTGCGCGTAGCGCTCGAAGCCAGGGTGATCCTCGAACGGCCGGGCCAGCACGGCGCGCAGGTTTTCGACTTCGGAGAAATCCTTTTCCTTGGCGCGGCGAATGGCGATTTCGGCCAGGTGATTGCGTAGCACGTATTTCGGATTGACCCGGTGCATGGCGGCGGCGCGTTCGTCGTCGGACTGCGGTTCGGCCTGCAGGCGTTGGCGATAGCCGGCGAGCCACACATCCGCTGCGGCGCGATCGAAGAAGAAGTCGCGTACGGCGCGCGCTTCTGCCGCGGCGGGCGTGTCGTCGCGGCGCACGTCGGCGAGGTGGCGGAAGAAGAGGGTGTAATCGGCGCGCTGGTCGTGCAATAGCTTGAACAGGTCGCCCAGGAGCGTTTCGTCTGCGTCCTGCGCGGTCGATAGGCCGAGTTTGGCGCGATAGCGCGCATGGAACGCGGCGCCGTAGACGTCGCGGTAGGTGACCAGTGTGTTCTGTGCCGCGTCGATGGCAGGTTGGGCCTGCGCTTCGTCGGTCAAGTTGACGAAACTTCCTGCATCTTCGCCAAACAGTGGCAGTAGCGCCTGTGCGAGACAGAACAGGTTCCAGTAACCGATCTGCGGCTGCTGCGCGTACGCGTAGCGGCCGCTGGTGTCGGAGTGGTTGCAGATGTGGTTGGCGTTGAAGCCGTCCAGGAAGCCGAACGGGCCGTAGTCCAGCGTGAGGCCGAGGATCGACATGTTGTCGGTGTTCATCACGCCATGGCAGAAGCCGACGGCCTGCCAGTCGGCCATCAACTCGGCGGTACGGCGGGCGATTTCACGCAGCAGGGCCAAGTAGGGCTGCGGTTCTTTACGGCAGGCGGGGTAGAAGCGGTCGATGGCGTAATCGGCGAGTGCGCGCAGTTGGGGCAGTTGCTCGCTGGCGGCAAAGTGCTCGAAGTGGCCGAAGCGCACGAACGACGGCGCCAGGCGCGTGACGACGGCGGCGGTTTCGATCTCCTCGCGGCGCACGGGGGCGTCGGCGCCAGTCACGCACAGCGCACGGGTGGTCGGGATGCCCAGCCCGGCCATGGCTTCCGAACACAGGAACTCGCGGATGGACGACCGCAGCACGGCCCGGCCGTCCGCCATGCGCGAGTACGGCGTGCGGCCGGCACCCTTCAACTGGACTTCGCAGGGGCCCTCGGCAGTCTGCAACTCTGCCAGCAGCAGCGCGCGGCCATCACCCAATTGGCCGGCCCACACGCCAAACTGATGGCCCGAATAGACGGTGGCGAGCGGGTCGCTCCATGCGGCAACGGCGTTGCCGCTGAATACGGCCAGCCCGGACGGGGTGTCGAGTTCGGCCCGCGTGATACCAAGCGGTGCCGCGGCGTCGGGAGAGAATCCAACCAGATATGGCGCCCATGTCGCCGGCATGGGCATGGGGGGCAGGCGTGTCAGAAAACGCTCGCCCAGGGCTGAGAAACCCGGGGCGGCGGTGGGGCGGCCGGGCCAGTCGAAAGGGTGGGTAAGGGAATCGTCAGGCAAGGCGGCGAGGGAGTTCGTCATTGGATAGGCGGCAGCGCTGGATGGCTGCCAGCACAGGAAACAGCGCAAAAACAGTGCCGAAGCGGCAAACATTGTGCGCTTTGCGGCGCAGCAAATTGCGCCCTGCGTAGGGGAAAACGCCATGTTGAGACGCAGCAACGCTATCGCGTATTGTACTTGCGAGTAAAAAAAGCTGCAGCCCGCGAACCCTTGCACCACAACGATTCGCGGGGGTTTTCAGAGGGCCGGGTAAACGTGGGGGGCGCGATTGTGTGGGATGCCGCAGCGCACAACAACATCCCGTTGACGTGCTTGTCGATCACGGGAACAATCGGCCAAAAAATAGAACGGTTGTTCAGTTTTTCTAGGAGACACCATGGCCCTGATGGGACAAATGATGAGCGCACCGCTGCTCATCTCGACCATCATCGAACATGCAGCGCGCAATTCCGGTTCGACTGAAGTCGTGTCGCGCCGTGTCGAGGGCGATATCCATCGCACCACGTACCGGCAAGTGCGAGACCGTTCCAAGCAACTGGCAAATGCGCTGGCCGCACTGGGCGTGCAGCCCGGCGAGCGTGTCGGTACGCTGGCCTGGAACGGCTATCGCCACCTTGAAATCTATTACGGTGTGTCCGGCTCGGGTTCGGTGTGCCACACCATCAACCCGCGGCTGTTTCCGGACCAGATCGCCTACATCGTCAACCACGCAGACGATCAATACGTCTTTTTTGACCTGACGTTCGTGCCGCTCATTGAAGGCATTGCGCCGCACTGCCCGAACGTGAAGGGCTGGGTGGCGATGACCGATCGCGCACACATGCCCGCCTCCAGCGTGCCGATGCTCTGCTACGAAGAGCTGCTGGACGCGCAGAGCGCTGATTACACCTGGCCGCAGTTCGACGAGAACACCGCCGCCGGCCTGTGCTACACGTCGGGCACGACGGGCAACCCGAAGGGGGCGCTGTATTCACATCGCTCCACGGTGCTGCATTCGTACGCGTCGGCGCTGCCGGATGCGCTGGGCTGCTCGGCGCAGGACGTGATCCTGCCGGTGGTGCCGATGTTCCACGTCAATGCGTGGGGCCTGCCGTATTCCGTGCCGCTGGTGGGCGCCAAGCTGGTCTTTCCGGGGCCAAAGCTGGATGGTGCCTCGCTCTACGAGCTGTTCGAGCAGGAGAAGGTGAGCTTCTCCGCCGGTGTGCCGACGGTGTGGCTTGGCTTGCTGCAGTACGTGCAGGCGAACAACCTGAAGTTCTCGACGTTCCGCAAGACGGTGATTGGTGGTTCGGCTGCGCCGCCGGCCATGATCCGCACGCTCAAGGAACTCGACGTGGAGACCATCCACGCGTGGGGCATGACGGAGATGTCTCCGCTGGGCACGACCTGCAAGCTGATGGGCAAGCATGCCGACTTGCCGGACGAAGCCAAGCAGCACGTGCTGGAGCGCCAGGGCCGCGCCATCTACGGTGTCGAGATGAAGATCGTCGATGCCGAGGGTCACGAGCTGCCGTGGGACGGCAAGGCGTTCGGCGACCTGTACGTACGCGGCCCGTGGACGATCCAGAGCTACTACCGCAACGACATCTCGCCGCTGGTGGACGGCTGGTTCCCGACCGGTGACGTCGCCAACATCGACGCCGACGGCTACATGCAGATCACCGACCGCAGCAAGGATGTGATCAAGTCCGGCGGCGAGTGGATCTCGTCCATCGATGTGGAGAACGTGGCCGCTGCGCACCCCGCCGTACACATGGCTGCCTGCATCGCCATCCACCATCCCAAGTGGGACGAACGCCCGCTGCTGGTGGTGATGAAGAAGGCAGGCGCAGAACTGACGCGCGAAGAGATGCTCAAGTTCTTCGAGGGCAAGATCGCCAAGTGGTGGATTCCGGATGACGTGGTGTTCGTCACCGAGATTCCGCTCACGGCCACCGGCAAAATGCAGAAGCTCAAGCTGCGCGAGCAATTCAAGGACTACCAGTTCCCCGCCGCGCAGGCAGCGAAATAGAACAAGCAGATCAGAAGCCGCCGCCCGTGCATCGGACTCAACCGGGCGCGAGGACGGCGGACAGAAGACAACCGGATCAGGGCCGGCCGCCGCACGCCAATCAGGACGATGCAGCGGGATGAAGCCCGGGCGCGTTGCAACCTGGAGACGCAAGCAGCCGCATGGCCATCCATGGATGACACGCGGAGAGTGACTCGCCGGCGGCTCCACCACATGAAGGAGACACGCATGACGAAGTTCCGTCCGTTGGTTGTGGCTGTTGCATGTGTTGCGGCAATCGGCGGGGCTGCTGTGCCCGCCGCAGCGTCCGCCGCCGAAACCGTCAAGATCGCCTGGATCGACCCGCTGTCGGGCCTGATGGGCGCACTGGGCCAGAACCAGTTGCGCAGCTGGCAGTACATCGCCGATCTCGCCACGCAGAAGAACTGGGCCGGCGACGGCACCAAGTTCGAGGTGGTGGGTTTCGATAACAAGCTCTCGCCACAGGAAAGCCTGACCGCACTCAAGCAGGTGGCTGACCAGGGCATCCACTACATCGTGCAGGGCAACGGATCGAGCGTCGGCATGGCGCTGGAAGACGCCGTGGCCAAGTACAACGAGCGCAACCCGGGCAAGGAAATCGTCTACCTGAACTACGCGGCGGTCGATCCGGACATGACCAACAGCAAGTGCAACTACTGGCACTTCCGCCTGGACGCCAATTCCGACATGAAGATGGAGGCCCTGACCAGCTTCCTGGCCAAGGATCCGAAGGTCAAGAAGGTCTACCTGATCAACCAGAACTACTCGTTCGGCCATCAGGTCGCGCGCGCCGCCAAGGAATACCTGAAGCGCAAACGCCCGGACATCGAGATCGTGGGCGAAGACCTGCACCCGCTGGCCCAGGTGAAGGATTTCTCGCCGTACGTGTCGAAGATCAAGTCGTCGGGTGCCGATACCGTCATTACCGGCAACTGGGGCAGTGACCTCGCGTTGCTTATCAAGGCCGGCAAGGACGCGGGCCTGAACGCCAATTTCTACACGTATTACGCCGCCACGACGGGCGTGCCGACGGCCATGGGCGCAGCCGGCGCCGACCACGTGAAGTTCGTCGCTTACTGGAACGTCAACAACGACGGCTACAAGGGCGCCGACATCGTCGAGGGCTTCAAGAAGAAGTACAACGACGACTTCTACCTGATGGCCTCGTACACCGGCATTGCCATGCTGGCCAAGGCCATCAAGGAGACCAAGTCGGCCGAGCCGGCCAAGGTTGCCAAGGCGTTTGAAGGCATGAAGGTCGACAGCTTGAACGGCACATTCGAGATGCGCGCCTCTGACCACCAGGGCCAGCAGCCGCTCTACATCGCCACCTGGGAAAAGACCAACGGCAAGACGGTCAAGTTCGACCAGGAAAACACGGGCTACGGCTGGAAGACCGACGCGGTACTCGATCAGTACGTTGCGTCGCAGCCGACCTCCTGCCAGATGAAGCGTCCTCGCTGAACGCGGCGAGTGGTGTGCCGAAGGGCCGCCCGATGCTATCGTGCGGCGATGTTTTAAACGGAGCCCGTGGGCCAGCACGCTGAGGTGCCCGGCCCACACTCCGCCCAAAGGGTTGTAGCGTGGAATTCCTAGTCATCAATCTCTTGAATGGCATCAGCTACGGGCTGTTGCTGTTCATGTTGTCTTCGGGCCTGACGCTGATCTTCAGCATGATGGGCGTTCTCAACTTCGCGCATGCCAGCTTCTACATGCTGGGTGCGTATTTCGCCTACGTGGTCAGCGGCCATCTGGGTTTCTGGGCAGCGTTGATCGTGGCGCCGCTGCTGGTGGGCGCGCTGGGCGCGGTGGTCGAGCGCTTCGGCCTGCGCACGGTGCACCGCTATGGCCACGTGGCCGAACTGCTGTTCACCTTCGGCCTGGCCTATCTCATTGAAGAAGGCGTGAAGCTGGTATGGGGCCTGCCGGCCGTGCCGTACCGCGTGCCGGAGGTACTGGACGGCCCATTGTTCACGCTGTTCACCTCGTCGTTCCCCAAGTACCGCGCGTTCATGATGCTGGTGTCGCTGCTGATGCTGGTGGGCATCTTCCTGCTGCTCACGCGCACACGCATCGGCCTCGTCATTCAGGCCGCGCTCACGCACCCGGACATGGTGGAAGCGTTGGGCCACAACGTGCCGCGCGTGTTCATGCTGGTGTTCGGCGGCGGCTGTGCGCTGGCGGGGCTGGCGGGCGTGATCGGCGGCAATGCCTTTGTGACGGAGCCGTCAATGGCGGCGGCGGTGGGTTCCATCGTCTTCGTGGTGGCCGTGGTGGGCGGTATGGGTTCGCTGGTGGGCGCATTCATCGCGTCGCTGCTGATCGGCTGCATCCAGACCTTTGCCGTCACGCTCGATATTTCGGTGACGAGCGTGCTGGAGAAGATCGGCGTCACGCTCAATCCGGACGTGCCGCTCATCTCGGTCTGGAACCTCACGATTGCGCAAGTCGCACCGGTGCTGCCGTATCTGCTGCTGGTGCTGATGCTGATCTTCCGCCCGCGCGGGCTGATGGGTACGCGGGAGAGCTAAATGGAACGCGCTATGCAACAGCAACAACAAAGCACGCTGCCGGCCAACGATCGTGCGCGAACGATGAAGTTCCAGCCGGTCAACCTCGCCCGCTGGTTCATCTGGGGTGTCACCGCGCTGGTGATGATCGTGCTGCCGCTCATCTGGCCGCAGGGTTTTGCCATCACGCTGCTCTCGCAGATGGGCATCATGATCATCTTCGCGCTGTCGTACAACATGCTGCTGGGCCAGTCCGGCATGCTGTCGTTCGGGCACGCGGTGTATGCCGGCCTGGGCGCCTTCATGGCCGTGCATCTGCTCAACAAGATCGGCGCGGTGCAAACGCTGGGCATTGCAGGCCCGCTGGCCGTTGCGCTGCTGCCCATTGCCGGCGGCCTGGGTGGTGCGTTGTTCGGCGTGATCTTCGGCTACGTCACCACCAAGAAATCGGGCACGACGTTCGCCATGATCACGCTGGGTATCGGCGAGATGGTCTTCGCCAGCGCGCTGATGTTCCCTGACTTCTTCGGCGGTGAGGGTGGCGTTTCCACCAACCGCAGCATCGGGGATGCGCTGATTGGCGTCTCCTTCGGGCCGGCGCGCCAGGTGTACTACCTGATCGCTGCGTGGTGTCTGATCTCGATGGCAATGATGTATGCCTGGACGCAGACGCCGCTGGGTCGCATCGCCAACGCCGTGCGCGACAACCCCGAGCGCGTGGAATTCATCGGCTACAACACGCAGCGTGTGCGTTTCCTGGTCGTGATCCTGTCGGCGTTCTTTGCAGGCATTGCCGGGGCGCTGTCGTGCATCAACTTCGAGATCGTGACGGCCGAGAACGTGTCGGCCGTGCGTTCGGGCTCGGTGCTGCTGGCGGCCTTCATCGGCGGCATGGGCAGCTTCTTTGGGCCGATCATCGGCGCGGTGCTCACGGTGTTCTTTACCGTGGCGCTGTCGGGCATCACCAAGGCGTGGCTGCTGTATCTGGGCCTGTTCTTCGTGCTGATGGTCATGTATGCGCCGGGCGGCATCGCCAGCCTGCTCGTCATGCATCTGCCGATCCTGCGGCGCGGCAAGCTGAAGACGCTGCTGCCGGCCTACGGCGTGGCGATTGTGCCGGCCGTCATTCTGCTGGTGGCGCTGATTTCCACCGTGGAAATGATCTACGCCGTGCAGGACGACAGCTCGGGCGGTGTGGCCACGCTGTTCGGCCTGGCAGTCGAACCGAATACCTGGAAGCCGTGGGCCGTCGCCGCCGTGCTGTGGCTGGTGGGTGCCTTCGGACTGCGCGCCGCAGCGGGCAAGCTGCGCACCGCCTGGGACAACGCATTGCAGGAGCCGCAACCATGAGCCAACCCACCGGACCCGTCGCCGCGCTCGAGTTGCGCGACGTACGCAAGCGCTTTGGCGCCACTGAAATCATTCGAGGGGTCAACCTCACCATTGGCAAGGGTGAGCGCCACGCGCTCATCGGGCCGAACGGCGCCGGCAAGTCGACCACGTTCAACCTGATCTCGGGACGCTTTCCGGCCACGTCGGGCAGCGTGAAGCTGAATGGTGAAGAGATCAGCGGCCTGGCGCCGTTCGAAATCAATCGCAAGGGCCTGTCGCGCAGCTTCCAGATCACCAACATCTTCCATCGGCTGTCGGTGTTCGAGAACCTGCGCTGCGCGGTGCTTTGGTCGCTGGGCTACAAGTACTCGTTCTGGCACAAGCTGGCCGAGCTGCGCGATGCACGCGAGCGCGCCGAGGAGGTGCTCGAGCAGATCGGCATGACGCACCGGCGCGATGCGGCTGCGGGCCTGCTGACGTATGCAGAGCAGCGCGCGCTGGAAATCGGCATCACGATCGCGGGTGGCGCTGACGTGATCCTGCTCGACGAGCCGACCGCCGGCATGAGCCGCTCAGAATCGGACCACGCAGTGGAGCTGATCCGCAAGGTGACGGTCGGCAAGACGCTGGTGATGGTGGAGCACGACATGAGCGTGGTGTTCGGCCTGGCCGATCGCATCTCGGTGCTCGTCTACGGCGAGGTGATCGCCACCGATACGCCCGAGGCCATTCGCAACAACCGCCGCGTGAAGGAGGCCTACCTCGGCACCACGCTGGACGAACCTGCAGGAGCGCATTGATGGCAACCAACACTCCCATGCTCGAGGTGCGCGACCTGCACGCGTACTACGGCAAGAGCCACATCCTGCACGGCGTCGACATGCACGTGGGCGAAGGCGAGATCGTCGCCCTGCTTGGGCGCAACGGGGTGGGGCGCTCGACGCTGGCCAAGTCCATCATGGGCATGGTCAAGCACGAAGGCGAGATCCTGCTGCGCGGCAAGAACGTGAGCGGCCTTCGCACCTTCGAGGTGGCGCACAAGGGCATCGGCTACGTGCCCGAGAACCGCGACATCTTCCCCACGCTGACGGTGCGCCAAAACCTGTTGCTGGGTGAGAAGCGCAACCCCAGTCAGCCCAAACCGCGCTGGCAGCTTGAGGACATGTACCAGATGTTCCCGCGCTTGAAGGAGCGCGAGAACACGGCCGCCGGCGTGCTTTCTGGCGGCGAGCAGCAGATGCTGACGCTGTGCCGCACGCTGATGGGCGACCCGGATTTCATCATCATCGATGAGCCGACCGAAGGCCTCGCGCCGCTGATCGTCACGCTGGTGGGGGAATACCTGAAGACGCTCAAGGAGCGGGGGATTTCGGTGTTGCTGGTCGAGCAGAAGCTCGCCATTGCGCTGGATATTTCACAGCGTGTGTACGTGATGGGGCATGGCCAGATTGTGTTTGAGGGTACGCCTCAAGCGCTGAAGGCCGACGCCAAGGTTCGGCAGGAGTGGCTGGAGGTTTAACGCCGCACGTTGCTTGATGCTCGGAAAAGCCCGCACGAATGACCGTGCGGGCTTTTTTTCGTGCGGCGGCAACCAGTTGACAAATTTCTCCTTGAAGTTCGGGCCGCGGCTCATTACGACATCGGGTGGGCCATGCGATTGAAATGGCCTTGTCGCCCACCCATACCCGATGGAGAAACCATGCACAGAAACGTCTTCCGGCAGATGCTTTGCCGTGCAGCAGCGATTGCCCTTGTCTCATTGGCCTCTCCGATGTTGCACGCCGATGAGGACGCTCAGGCCAACGCCTTCAATGGCCGATGGGTCGCTACCTGGACGGCCAGTGCGGATCGCAATATCTATCCGACTGCGCCCAAGAGTTTTCCTGCGGCAACGACGGTTCGCCAGATCGTCCATGCCAGCGTGGGCGGCAATCAGCTCCGCCTGCGGCTGAGCAATGAATTCGGCACGGCCCCTGTGACGGTCGGCCCGGTGCATGTTGCACTGTCTGCGGGTGGTGCGAAAACCCTCCCAAACTCCGACCGCACCGTCACGTTCGGCGGAAAAACCATCGCGACGCTCTATGCGGGCGCACCGCTGATCAGCGACCCGATCGATCTTCCCATTGCGCCGTTGTCGGACGTTGCCATCAGCCTCTTTCTGCCCAACGCCACGCTCTTGGGAACGATTCACAACTATGCGGCGCAAACCGCGTATGTCTCCAGCGGAGACAACACCGCTGCGCCGGATCAGCCGTCTCCCACGCCTTACACCAGCCGGTTCTTCGTATCGGGCCTGTTGGTCAAGGCGCAGAATCAGCCGCGCACCGTCGTGGCGTTTGGCGACTCCATTACAGACGGGCAGAACTCAACCACCGATGCCAACAAGCGCTGGCCCGATGTGCTGTCGCGGCGCCTGAACGGCAACGGCCCGTGGGGCGCGTTTGCCGTGCTCAACCAGGGGATTGCCGGCAACCGGGTGCTGGCGGACCTGGCGGGTGTGAGCGCACTGGCACGCTATGACCGCGATGTGCTGAGCCTGCCCGGCGTGCAATGGGTGGTGTTGCTGGAGGGGATCAACGATATCGGCTTCCCAGGCGGCTCGCTAGCGCCCAATGCCAACTCCGTGTCTGCGGACGAGATCATCCGCGGCTACAAGCAGCTCATCGCGCGCAGCCGCGAGCACGGCATCAAGGTGATGGGCGGCACGCTGACACCGTTCAAGGGCTCGGAGGTGCCGTACCCGGCCTATTGGTCCAGCCAGAAAGAGACCACCCGCCAGGCCGTGAACAATTGGATCCGCACCAGCGGTGCCTTTGATGCGGTGGTCGACTTTGATGCCGCGCTGCGCGATCCCGCCAACCCGCAAAGCCTGCTGCCGGCGTTTGACAGCGGAGACCACCTCCACCCCAATGATGCCGGCTATGCGGCCATGGCCAATGCGATCAGCTTGCCGGTCCTTCGCGCCGTTGGCCCGTAAGCGGCGGCGGCCTTCATGTGGCCTTAATGCAGCCTTAGTGCGCGGCGGGCGTCGTGGAATTTGCAACGACACCCTCGCCGGAGGCGGCTGCCGTTGGCATGACCGCCTCGTGCTTGAGATGCTCGACACTGAACTGCATCTGCGCGTACGGCACAAAGCGCGTCTTGAACTTCCACCGGTATCCCAGCCAGACCGCAACAAACACAAACACCCCGCAATACGTTGCGAGGAACGGGCCGATATTGTCGAGCGGGGCAAGCAGCGCCTTGGTGTTCTGTCCCAGGATGATCCCCACGCACAGGACCGCCACCATGATCGGCCCGAACGGGAAGAACGGCGACCGATACGCCAGTTGCTGCACCGAATGCCCCTGGCTCACAAAGCCCTTGCGGAATCGATAGTGCGCCACAGCAATGCCGAACCACGCGATGAAGCACGTCACGGCCGACGTGTTCAGCAGCCACAGGTAGACCACCTGATCGCCAAACAACGAGCTGAAGAAGCACAGCGCACCGACAGCGGAAGTGGCCACCAGCGCCCGGTGCGGCACGCCATTGGCCGATACCTTGGCAAACCAGCGCGGTGCCTGGCCTTCGAGCGAGAGGTCATACAGGATCCGCGTCGACACATACAGGCTCGACGTGCCGGACGAGAGCAGGGCGGTCAACACCACGGCATTCATCATGCCGGCCGCAAACGCCAGGCCGGCGTGCTGGAACACCAACGTGAACGGGCTCACGCCAACGTCGGTTGCTTCATTGCGCAGCAGGTTCGGATCGGTGTACGGCAGCAGCACGCCAATGATCAGGATCGCCAGCACGTAGAACAGCAGGATGCGCCAGAACGTCTGCCGAATGGCACGCGGGATGGTGCGCGAGGGGTTCTCTGCCTCGCCAGCGGCCACGCCGATGGTCTCGACGCCCTGGAATGAAAACCCCGCAATCATCGCTACACCAACCATAGCAGGCAGCCCGCCCACGAACGGCGCTTCGCCCACCTGGAAGTTCTGCCAGCCCGACTGCGGACCGCCGTGCATGATGCCGAAGATCATCGCCAGGCCGATCAACAGGAACACGACGATGGTCACGATCTTGATCATCGAGAACCAGTATTCCGCCTCGCCAAAGCCGCGCACGGACACGGCATTCAGACCGAACATCAGCAGCAGGAATGCCGCGCTCCACACCATGCCCGATACCCCCGGGAACCAGTACTTCATCACCAGTTGCGCGGCCGCCAGTTCAACGGCAACCGTCACCGCCAATGAAAACCAGTAGTTCCAGCCCAGCGCAAAGCCGAAACCTTCTTCCACATACAAGCGGCTATACGTCACAAACGAGCCCGACACCGGCAGATGCACCGCCAGTTCGCCCAGGCTCGTCATGAGGCAATACACCATCACGCCGATCAGTGTGTAGGTCAGCAGGGCGCCACCGGGGCCGGCCGTTGCGATCGACGCGCCGGATGCCACGAACAGGCCCGTGCCGATGGCGCCGCTCAGGGCGATCATCATGATGTGTCGCGAGCGCAGGCGCCGGCGCAGTTGGGATTGGGCTTCAAGCCCGGTCGGGGTGATGGGTGTATGCATAGCAGGTGACGCCGCTGGTGGGCGCCCAAATGAAAACGCCCGCCGAATGCAAGGCAAACGGCAGGCGAGGCGGTGTTATTGCTGTGTGGGCTGAGCGACGGTGGGCAGTTCGGGGCCGGGGTCCTGGCCGGCCAGCGGATCGCGTACCACGGGCGGGCGCGGGAAGTGCATGTCGTGGTAACGGACGATGCCGCCGCCCCGCACCAGCCGGTAGCCGATCCAGATCAGAATGAAGACCGGGATGCCGATATAGGTGGCAATCACCGCAGGCCAGTCGATCGTACCGCTGGTGAACGCCTGATAGTTCTGGCCGAGCGTGATGACCAGGCAAAGCCCGAACGCAAACAGCGGCCCGTACGGGAAGAACTTCGAGCGATACGGCAACTGCGACGGATCATGCCCCTGCGCGACCAGCCCCTTGCGGAAGCGGTAGTGGCTGATGGCAATGCCGAGCCACGCCACGAAACCCGTCATGCCCGACGTGTTGAGCAGCCACAGATAGACCGTCTTGTCGCCATACAGCGAGCTGAGGAAACACAGCGCACCAACGGCAGTCGTGGCCAGCAGCGCATTGCGCGGCACGCCGTTCTTGCTGAGTTGCGCGAAGATGCGCGGCGCGCGGCCTTCGGTGGCCAGGTTGTAAAGCATGCGCGTGGACGCATACATGCCCGAGTTGCCGGCGGAGAGCACGGCGGTCAGGATCACCGCATTCATCAGCCCGGCCGCAAACGCCAGGCCGGCATGCTTGAACACCAGCGTGAACGGGCTCACGCCAATGTTGGTGACTTCCGTCGAGAGCAGATTCGGATCGGTGTACGGCACCAGCACACCGATGATGAAGATCGCCAGCACATAGAACAGCAGGATGCGCCAGAACACCTGCTTGACTGCGCGCGGAATGGTGCGCGCCGGGTCCGCCGATTCACCTGCCGCCACGCCAATCAGCTCCGTCCCCTGGAACGAGAACCCCGCGATCATCGCCACCCCGATCATCGCGGGCAGGCCGCCCACGAACGGCGCATCACCCAGCGTCAGGTTCTGCAGGCCCGACTGCGGGCCGCCCTTCATGATCCCGAAGATCATCGCAAGGCCGATGCCGATGAACAGGATGACGGTGACGACCTTGATGAGCGCGAACCAGTATTCGGCCTCGCCAAAGCCACGTACCGAGATGGCATTGAGCAGGAACATGATGAGGAGGAACACCGCGCTCCACAGCACGCCCGGCACGTCAGGAAACCAGTAATGCATGACGAGCTGCGCAGCCGCCAGTTCAACGGCAATCGTCACCGCCCAGTTGTACCAGTAGTTCCAGCCCAGCGCGAAGCCGAAGCCTTCGTCCACATACAGCGCGCCATACGTGGCGAACGAGCCGGAAACGGGCATGTAGGCGGCCAGTTCGCCCAGGCTGGTCATCAGGAAATAGACCATCGCCCCGATCAGGATGTAAGCGGCGAGTGCGCCACCTGGGCCTGCCTGCGAGACCGATGCGCCCGAGGCGACAAAGAGCCCGGTACCGATCGATCCGCCAATGGCGATCATGGTGAGATGGCGCGCGCGCAAAGTGCGGCGCAAGCCCGGCGTCTCTACAGACGGGGAAGCATGTTCTGACATGGATGCAGAGTGGTCGATTCGGCTCGGATCGCGAACGGATTCGACGAAATGTGAAGAGACGTCCCCACGCCTGATGGGCGCCCCGGATCGTCCCCAGCGACGAAATGCGCGACTCTATCAAAACCGTCACGCAGGAGGCAAAAAATCCAGGCTATGGCGCACGCGATCGGACTTGCCGTAACGCGCTTCGGGCCGGCAAAAAGTGGCGCCGTGCACCGCAAAAATAAAAATTGAACGACCGTGCTATTTTGTGTATTCTTTGTCGAAGTCGCGGCCTTACCGCGCGTTAAAAAAACATTCGAGAGACAGTTCAACCGCGGGGCACGGTGCGCCTGATCTGCCGGCCCTCGCATCACCAAAGGAACCAGCATGACTGCGGAGTACAAGGTCCAGGACGGCGTTGCCGTCATCACGCTCAGCAACCCGCCCGTCAACGGCCTTGGCCATTCCACGCGGCTGGGCATCGTCGAGGGCATGGTCAAGGCGGGCGATGATCCGAACGTCAAGGCGATCGTGATCACCGGTGCCGGTAAGGCCTTCTCGGGCGGCGCCGACATCCGCGAGTTCAACACGCCCAAGGCGACGCAAGAGCCGTCGCTGCACTCCGTCATCAAGGCCGTCGAGTCGAGCACCAAGCCGGTCGTCGCGGCCATCCATTCCGTGGCGATGGGCGGTGGGCTGGAACTGGCGATGGGTTGTAACTACCGCGTGGTCGCGCCGGGTGCGCAGATTGCGCTGCCGGAAGTCAAGCTGGGCATCCTGCCGGGCGCCGGCGGCACGCAACGCCTGCCGCGCGCGATTGGCCTGGAGCCCGCGCTGAACATGATTGTCTCGGGCACGCCCATCCTGTCGGAAAAGCTGGCCAAGAGCGGCCTGTTCGACCAGGTCATCGAAGGCGACCTGATGGCCGGCGCCATCGACTTCGCGCTCAAGGCCGCTGCCGAAGGCAAGCTGCCCAAGCTGCGCGATCGCAAGGTCCAGCACGACAACCCGCAAGGTTTCCTGCAGTTCGCCCGCAATACCGTGGCGGCTGTCGCCAAGAACTTCCCGGCACCGGGCAAGTGCGTCGACGCCGTGCAAGCCGCCGTTGAAAAGCGCTTTGACGACGGCATCAAGTTCGAGCGCGAGCTGTTCATCGAGTTGGTGAACACGCCCGAATCGCGCGCGCTGCGCCACGCCTTCTTCGGCGAGCGTGCTGCCAGCAAGATCCCCGACGTGCCGGAAGACACGCCGGTGCGCAAGGTGGAGAAGGTTGCCGTGATCGGCGCAGGCACCATGGGCGGCGGCATCTCGATGAACTTCCTGAATGCGGGCATTCCGGTCACGATGCTGGAAACCAAGCAGGAAGCGCTGGACCGCGGCGTCGCCACCATCCGCAAGAACTACGAGAACAGCGCCAAGAAGGGCAAGCTCACGCAAGAGAAGGTCGAGCAGCGCATGGCGCTCCTGACCCCGACGCTGTCCTACGACGACATCAAGGACGCTGACCTCGTCATCGAGGCCGTGTTTGAAGAAATGGGCGTCAAGGAAGTCGTGTTCAAGAAGCTGGACGAGGTCGTCAAGCAGGGCGCGATCCTGGCGTCGAACACTTCCACGCTGGACGTGGACAAGATCGCCAGCTTCACCAAGCGCCCGCAAGACGTGGTCGGCATGCACTTCTTCAGCCCGGCCAACGTGATGAAGCTGCTGGAAGTCGTGCGCGGCAAAGAGACCGCCAAGGACGTGCTGGCGACCGTCATGAAGCTGGCCAAGGCCATCAAGAAGACGGCCGTTGTTTCCGGCGTGTGCGACGGCTTTATCGGCAACCGCATGATCGAGCAATACAGCCGCCAGGCCGGCTACCTGCTGGACGAAGGCGCGCTGCCGGAGCAGGTCGACAAGGCCATCGAAAAGTTCGGCTTTGCGATGGGCCCGTTCCGCATGGGCGATCTGGCCGGCAACGATATCGGCTGGGCCATCCGCAAGCGCCGCGCCGTGGACAAGCCGGACATCGTCTACTCCAAGACGGCCGATCTGCTGTGCGAAATGGGCCGCTTCGGCCAGAAGACCGGCGGTGGCTGGTACGACTACAAGGCGGGCGACCGCAAGCCGTATCCGAACCAGCAGGTCAACGACATGATCGTGCAGCACTCGAAGGATCTGGGCATCACGCGCCGCAAGATCTCGGATGAGGAGATCGTCGAGCGCCTGGTGTTCGCGCTGGTGAACGAAGGCGCGAAGATCCTGGAAGAGGGCATCGCCTCCAAGGCGTCGGACATCGACATGGTGTACCTGACCGGCTACGGCTTCCCGCTGTTCCGCGGCGGCCCGATGCTCTACGCAGACACCGTCGGCCTGTACAACGTCGCGCAAGCCATGCACCGCTACAGCAAGGGCTACCACGGTGAAGCGTGGAAGGTCGCGCCGCTGCTGCAGAAGCTGGCCGACGAAGGCAAGGGCTTCAACGGCTAATGCGCGGCTGATCGACCAAGCGACTAAGCAACCGTCATGCAGCTCACGCCCACCGATTGCCTGCTGATCATCGACGTGCAGAACGACTTTCTGCCCGGCGGTGCGCTGGCGGTGCCGGATGGTGACCAGGTCATCCCGGTCGTCAACCGGCTTGCCAAGGCATTCGGGCGCGTGGTGCTGACGCAGGATTGGCACGCGAGCGAACACGTGTCGTTCGCGGCCAATCACCCCGGCACGCAGCCGTTCGGCACGATCGAACTGCCGTATGGGCAGCAGGTGCTGTGGCCGGTGCACTGTGTACAGCACAGCTCCGGCGCCGCGCTGGCCGATGGGCTGGACGTGCCGCATGCGCAGTTGATCGTCCGCAAGGGCTATCACCCGCACATCGACAGCTACTCCGCATTCTTTGAAGCGGACCGCAAGACGCCGACTGGCCTGCTCGGCTATCTGCGCGAACTTGGGATCAAGCGAGTGTTCTGCGTCGGCCTGGCTACGGACTTTTGCGTGGCGTGGTCGGCGCTGGATGCGCGTGCTGCGGGGCTGGAGGTTGCCGTCATCGAGGATGCCTGCCGTGGGATCGACCTGAATGGGTCGCTCGTGCAGGCGTGGCAGCGGATGACGGATGCGGGCATCGCGCGGTTGCAGTCGCAAGAAGTTCTGAACGGATAACAGAGATACCGGGCGCGTGCCAATGCAGCGCGCCCGCCACCAGATACGAGGAGCAACACCATGACCGAAGCAGTCATCGTTTCCACCGCACGTACCGGCCTGGCCAAAAGCTGGAAGGGCGCCTTCAACATGACGCACGGCGCCACGCTGGGCGGCCACGCCGTTGAGCACGCCATTGCGCGCGCCAAGATCGAGCCGGGCGAAGTGGAAGACATCCTGATGGGCTGCGCGAACCCGGAGGGCGCCACCGGTGCCAACATCGCCCGCCAGATCGCTCTGCGCGCCGGCTGCCCCGTGACCGTGCCGGGCGCGACCGTCAACCGCTTCTGCTCGTCGGGCCTGCAGACCATCGCCATGGCTGCGCAGCGCGTGATTGCCGATGAAGGCGACATCTTCGTGGCTGGCGGCGTGGAATCCATCTCGTGCGTGCAGCAGGAGATGAACCGCCACATGATGACCGAAGGCTGGCTCAACAAGCACAAGCCGGAAATCTACTGGAGCATGCTCCAGACCGCCGAGAACGTCGCCAAGCGCTACAACATCCCCAAGGAGCGCATGGACGAGTACGGTGTGCAGAGCCAGCAGCGCGCCGCCGCTGCGGCAGCCGCCGGCAAGTTCAACGACGAAATCGTGCCGATGACGACGGTGATGGGCGTGGCCGATGCCAAGACCGGCCAGCTCATGACGCGCGAAGTCACGATCTCGGCAGACGAAGGCATCCGCGCCGATACGACGCTCGAAGGCGTGTCGAAGATCCGCACCGCCATGCCGGGCGGCGTGATCACCGCTGGCAATGCCAGCCAGTTCTCCGACGGTGCATCGGCGGCCGTGGTGATGAACGGCAAGGTGGCCGCAGCCAAGGGCCTGCAGCCCCTGGGCGTGTTCCGTGGTTTTGCCGTGGCCGGTTGCGAGCCGGACGAAATGGGCATCGGCCCGGTGTTTGCCGTGCCCAAGCTGCTCAAGAAGGCCGGCCTGAAGGTCGAAGACATCGGTCTGTGGGAACTGAACGAAGCGTTTGCCGTGCAGGTGCTGTACTGCGCTGACAAGCTGGGTATCCCGATGGATCGCCTGAACGTCAACGGCGGCGCCATCGCCGTGGGCCACCCGTACGGCGTATCGGGCGCGCGCCTCGTCGGCCATGCGCTGATCGAAGGTAAGCGCCGCGGCGTCAAGTACGTGGTCGTGACCATGTGCATCGGCGGCGGCCAAGGCGCAGCAGGCCTGTTCGAGGTGCTCTAAACAGACAGGCTCCCGCATCAAAACGGGAGCCTGATTTGTTTCTGCCAAAGCTGGCTTGATCGCCAGCGCATGCACCCAGACGGTTTGGCCGTTCTTGCCCTTGATGGCGCCTTGAATTTCTGTAAGCGGGCGGAAAAAAGAAGGACCGCTGTTTGAGCGCAGCGAGTTTCGGTCCTTCTCCGCCCGGTTACGGAAATTCAAGGAATCTTTCGCCATCTCGGGCGCGCCTTTCTTTGCTTACTTTCTTTGGCAAGACAAAGAAAGTGAGTCAGCCCCGGCAGGGGATGAAACAAGGGATGGACCACTAACATCATGTCTTCTCTGCTGCTGTCGCGCCGCGACCTGAGCTTTTTGCTCTACGAATGGCTCAACGTGGAATCGCTCACCCGCATTCCGCGTTATGCCGACCACTCCCGCGAAACCTTCGATGCCGCGCTCGACACGTGCGAGCGCATCGCCACGGACCTCTTCGCTCCGCATAACAAGAAGAACGACCAGGAAGAGCCGCATTTCGACGGCACCACGGTCCACATCATTCCCGAAGTGAAGGTGGCGCTGGACGCCTTCAACAAGGCGGGCCTGATGGCCGCCGGACAAGACTTTGAGCGCGGCGGCATGCAGTTGCCGACCGTGGTTGAGAAGGCCGGCTTTGGCTTCTTCAAGGCCGCCAACGTCGGTACCAGCTCGTACCCGTTCCTCACCATCGGCAACGCGAACCTGCTGCTCGCGCACGGCACGCCCGCACAGATCGAGACGTTCGTGCAGCCCGAGATGGAAGGCCGCTTCTACGGCACGATGTGCCTGTCGGAGCCGCAGGCCGGGTCGTCGCTGTCGGACATCGTCACGCGCGCCGAGTACGAAGGCGAATCGCCACTCGGCGCCCAGTACCGCCTGACCGGCAACAAGATGTGGATCTCCGCCGGCGAGCATGAACTGTCGGACAACATCGTCCACCTCGTGCTGGCGAAGATTCCTGGGCCGGACGGCAAGCTGATTCCGGGCGTGAAGGGCATTTCGCTGTTTATCGTGCCCAAGTTCCTCGTCAACGAAGATGGCTCGCTGGGCGAGCGCAATGACGTGGTGCTCGCGGGCCTGAACCACAAGATGGGCTATCGCGGCACGACCAACTGCCTGCTCAACTTTGGTGAAGGCACGCAGTTCCGCCCGAAGGGGGCGGATGGCCAGCCGCGCGCAGGTGCCATCGGCTACTTGGTAGGCGAGCCGCACAAGGGTCTCGCGTGCATGTTCCACATGATGAACGAGGCACGCATCGGCGTCGGCATGGGCGCGACGATGCTCGGCTACACCGGCTATCTGCACGCAGTGGATTACGCCCGTAACCGCCCGCAAGGCCGCCCGGTCGGTCCATCGGGCAAGGACGCGGCGGCTCCGCAAATCCGCATCGTCGACCACGCCGACGTGCGCCGTATGCTGCTGGCGCAGAAGGCCTACGTGGAAGGTGCGCTCGGCCTGAACCTGTATTGCGCCAAGCTCGTCGACGAGGAACGTGGCGAGACGGATGCCGCCAAGCGGGCCAAGCTCGGCCTGCTGCTCGACATCCTCACCCCGATTGCCAAGAGCTGGCCGTCGCAGTGGTGCCTGGAAGCCAACAGTCTTGCGATTCAGGTGCATGGCGGCTACGGCTACACGCGTGAATACAACGTCGAGCAGTTCTATCGCGATAACCGGCTGAACCCGATTCACGAAGGCACGCACGGCATTCAGGGCCTGGACCTGCTCGGCCGCAAGGTCGTGATGCAGGACGGTGCCGCTTTCACGGCACTGGGCGAACGCGTGCAGGCAACGGTGGGCCGGGCGCTTGAAACCGGCGATGAAACACTGGCGGGCTACGGCCGCGCCCTGGGTATGGCCACGCAAAAGCTGGCCAAGGTCACGCAGACGCTGTGGGCCGCGGGCGACCCGCGTGTGACGCTGGCCAACGCGTCGGTCTATCTGGAAGCCTTCGGCCACGTCGTCATTGCCTGGATCTGGCTGGAGCAGGCCCTGGCCGCCGCCAAGGCACTGCCCAACGCACACGGCGAGGATGCCGATTTCTACCGCGGCAAGTTGCAGGCCGCGCGCTACTTCTTCCAGTGGGAGTTGCCGAAGATCGACCCGCAGATCGCGCTGCTGGGCTCGCTCGACACCACCACGCTGGACATGCAAGACGCTTGGTTCTAACGACGACAACGATATTTAGGAGATACCATGGGTACGCTCAAGCATCTGTTCGATCTTTCCGGCAAGACGGCGCTCATCACCGGCGGCTCGCGCGGGCTCGGCCTGCAGATTGCCGAGGCACTGGGCGAGCAGGGCGCACGCATCGTGCTGTCGGCTCGCAAAGCCGATGAGTTGAAGGAAGCGCAGGCGCACCTGAAATCGCTCGGCATCGAGGCCGACTGGATTGCCGCCGACGGCGCGATCGAAGCGGACATCCGGCGCCTGGCCGACGAGGCGCTCGCCAAGCTAGGCCACATCGACATCCTTGTGAACAACGCAGGGGCCACGTGGGGTGCCCCGGCCGAAGATCATCCGATCGAAGCGTGGGACAAGGTGATGAACCTGAACATCCGCGGGCTGTTCCTGCTCTCGCAGCAGATCGGCAAGCGCTCGATGATCCCGCGCAAGTACGGCAAGATCATCAACGTGGCATCGATTGCCGGCCTGAAGGGCAACGCGCCGGGCACGCTCGACACCATCTCGTACAACACCAGCAAGGGTGCGGTGGTCAACTTCACGCGTGCGCTGGCTGGCGAATGGGGCGAGTACAACATCACCGTCAACGCGATTGCGCCGGGCTTCTTCCCCTCGAAAATGACGCGCGGCTCGCTGGAAAAGCTGGGCGTGGACAAGCTGTCGGAGAAGACCCCGCTGCACCGCATCGGCGACGAGGAAGACCTCAAGGGCGTGGCCGCGCTGTTCGCGTCGGATGCCTCCAAGCACATCACTGGGCAGATCCTGGCCGTCGACGGTGGCGTGAGCGTGGTCTAATTTCGGCTGGCTTTCACTCCATTGAACGCAGCCTTCCGAACGAACATGAGCGCAGACAACAACGGTTTTCCGATCGACATCCCTTTCCTGAAGCTTTTGGGCATGCGTTGCCTGAAGGCGGAAGGCGGCGAGGGCATCGTGGAATTGGCCCTCGAGGCCAAGCACATGAACAGCTGGGAAATGGCCCACGGCGGCGTGACCATGACGATGCTCGACGTGGCCATGGCGATGGCCGGCCGCTCGGCTGACGTGCATGGCCGCGGCGTGGTGACGATCGAGATGAAGACGGCGTTCATGCAGCCCGGGCGTGGCACGCTCAAGGCCAGCGCGCGCTGCGTGCACCAGTCCACCACCATGGCCTTTTGCGAAGGCGAGGTGACCGACGACGACGGCAAGCTCGTCGCACGTGGCTCTGGCACCTTCAAGTTCGTCAAGCGCATGCCGCCTCCGCGCAGTCCCGAATTGGACACATCAGCGGGCGCAGACGGCTGACCTGCCATTCACGGCAGTTGCAGTACGGCGTTTTTTGAGTTGCACACCGGGCAGATGGCAAAGCGCTGCCCATAAGAAAAAGCAATCTAGGAGACCACCATGCAACAACCTGCGCGGCAGACGGTGTCTGCCCTCGCTATCACGCTGCTTTGCTGCACTGGACTGACCATGACCCTGGAAGGGTGCGCCTCCAATTCCACACCGGCGGCTGCACCTGCTGCCAGCGCTCCCGCCCCCGTGCAGGCGCCGCCAGCGCCTAAGTCGCCCGTCCAAAAGCCGCTCACCGCTGACGAGTCCGACCCGAACAAGATGGGCTGGATGCAGGGCTTCCCGCCGCCGCCTGATCGCATCATTCGCTTTGATATGGCGGGCAATATGTTCCCGCGCACGCGCTACGGCTTCAGCCATGTGCGCGAGTTTCTGCCCACGCGCGTAATTTGGCGCGGCGATGGCCCGGTGAGCAAGCTGCCCCGTGCCGAGCAGGACATCGGCGGCGTGGCCTTCACCGACGCTGGCGGCACGCGCCGCACCTTTGCAGAGATGCTGAAGCTGACGTACACCGACGGCATCCTCGTCTTGCACAAGGGCAAGGTGGTGTACGAGCGTTATTCCGGTGCGCTCGATGCACACACGCAGCACATCGCCATGTCGGTCACGAAATCGTTTGTCGGCACGCTGGCGGCCGCGCTTGTGGCTGACGGCAAACTGGATCCGGCTGCACCCGTCACGCAATACGTGCCCGAGTTGAAGGACAGCGCCTATGGCGACGCGACCGTGCGCCAAGTGATGGACATGACGGTGGGCGTGCGCTTCTCCGAAAACTACGCCGACCCGAACGCCGATATCTGGACCTATGCCCGCGCCGGCGGCGTGCTGCCGCGCCCGGCTGATTACAAAGGCCCGGCCAGCTTCTACGACTATCTGGTCACCACGAAGAAGGAAGGTCAGCACGACGACGCTTTCGCCTACAAGACCGTCAACGCCGAGGTGCTGGCGTGGATCGTGCGCCGCGCCTCGGGCAAGTCGACCGCAGCGCTACTGTCCGAACGCATCTGGCAGCCGATGGGCGCGCAGAGCGATGCCTATTTCTCGCTGGACAGCATCGGTACGGAGTTCGGGGGCGGGGGCTTGAGTACAACGCTTCCTGACCTGGCTCGCTTTGGCGAGATGATCCGCAACAACGGCCGCTTCAACGGCAAGCAGATCCTGCCCAAGAGCGTGATCGATGGCATTCACCGTGGCGGAGACCAAGCCAAGTTTGCCAAGGCAGGTTATGCCACGCTGCCGGGCTGGTCGTACCGCGACATGTGGTGGGTCTCGAACAACAGCCACCACGCTATCGAGGCGCGCGGCATCCATGGCCAGGCCATCTATATTGATCCGGTGGCCCAGATGACCATCGTGCGCTATGCCTCGCACCCGATTGCCGCCAATGCCGCCAATGACCCGGTCACGCTGCCGGCGTTCGGCGCGCTGGCCGATTTCTTCATGCATCAGAAGTGACCCATTCGAATACCTAGGAGCGCATTCATGTCGAAGACGTATCAACGCATTGTTCTGGCATCCCGTCCGCAGGGCGCCGTCACGCAGGACAACTTCCGCCTGGAAACGGCCGAGATTCCCGAACTGCAGGACGGCCAGGTGCTGGTGCGCAACCATTTCCTGTCGCTCGATCCGTACATGCGTGGCCGCATGAACGACAGCAAGTCGTATGCGCAGCCGCAGCCGCTGGATGAAGTGATGATTGGCGGTACGGTGGGCGTGGTTGAGGCCTCGAAGAACCCGTCGTTTGCCGTGGGCGACAACGTGGTCGGCATGTTCGGCTGGCAGGAAGTGGGGGTGTCCGACGGCCGCGGGATCCAGAAGGTGGACACGCGCCACATTCCGCTGTCGGCGTATCTGGGTTCGGTCGGCATGCCTGGCGTGACGGCGTGGTACGGCCTGAACAAGATCATGCATCCGAAGCCCGGCCAGACCGTGGTGGTGAGCGCCGCTTCGGGCGCGGTGGGCAGCGTGGTCGGCCAGCTCGCCAAGCTCAAAGGCTGCCGCGCCGTGGGCTTTGCCGGCGGCAAGGACAAGTGCGATTACGTGGTGGGCGAGCTGGGCTTCGATGCCTGCATCGACTACAAGGCCGCGAAGGATTCGAAGGAGCTGTACCAGATGCTCAAGGCGGCCACGCCGGATGGCATCGACTCGTATTTCGAGAACGTCGGTGGCCCCATCCTGGACGCCGTGCTCTCGCGCATGAACGCGTTCGGCCGCATCGCCATGTGCGGCATGATCGCCGGCTACGACGGCCAGCCGCTGCCGCTGCAGAACCCGCAACTGATCCTGGTGTCGCGCCTGACCATCGAGGGTTTTATCGTCTCCGAGCACATGGACGTGTGGCCGGAAGCGCTGCGCGAGCTGGGCGGTTTCGTGGCGCAGGGCAAGCTGAAGTTCCGTGAGAGCGTGTCGCAAGGTCTGGCAAGTGCGCCGGAAGCCTTCATGGGGCTGCTCAAGGGCAAGAACTTCGGCAAGCAGCTGGTGAAGCTGGTCTGACGTTCTTGACGTCAATGTGCGGACTGTCAATCGCTTGACAGTCCGCGGGATGAGGGCCGCAACAGAATGGTCCCACCCACAACCAATGCGTGAAGGAGACACCATGAACGCACCTGACACCGTGCACGCCAAGCGGCCCGAAGACATGGCCAGCAACCTCAGCCCCGAGGCCGCCGCCCGCTACCGGAACCTGCCGCGCCCGCCGCAGTTCGCCACCGTTGAGGAAGAGCGCCTGCACCGCAAGCAGCGCCTGGCCGCAGCGTTCCGGCTGTTCTCCAAATTCGGCTTCGACGAGGGCGTGGCGGGGCACATCACCGCGCGTGATCCGGAGCATACCGATAGCTTCTGGGTCAACCCGTTTGGCGTGCATTTCAGCCAAGTGACGGTGTCGAACCTGATCCGCTGCGACCACCACGGCAACGTGGTCGAGGGCGATTACCCCGTCAACGCAGCGGCGTTTGCCATCCACTCGCGCGTGCATGGCGCGCGGCCCGATGCGGTGGCAGCGGCGCATTCGCACAGCACGTATGGTCGCGCGTGGTCGACGCTCGGCCGCAAGCTCGATCCGCTCACGCAAGACGTGTGCGCTTTCTATGGCGACCACGCCGTGTATGACGATTTCGGCGGCGTGGTGGTCGAGCTGGACGAAGGCCAGCGCATTGCCGAAGCGCTCGGCGACAACAAAGCCGCCATCCTGCAGAACCACGGCCTGCTGACTGTTGGCAAGACGGTCGACGAAGCCGCCTGGTGGTTCATCACCATGGAGCGTTCCTGCCAGGTGCAGTTGCTGGCCGAAGCGGCCGCCGCCCGCACGGGCGAGGCCCCGCGCACGATTTCCGATGCGGCTGCGCGGCAGGCGTATTCCATCGTCGGCTCGGCGCAGGCTGGGTGGTTCCAGTTCCAGCCGCTGTACGCCCGCATCGTCCGCGAACAACCCGATCTGCTCGACTGATCGGTTCTCATACCCCGGAGCATCCATGACGGACCTGATCCTGCATCACTACGCCACCTCGCCGTTTTCGGAAAAGGTGCGCCTGATCCTCGGCTACAAGGACCAGCCGTGGAAGTCCGTTACGGTGCCCCCGATCCTGCCCAAGCCGGATGTGATGCCGCTCACCGGCGGCTACCGGCGTACTCCGTTCCTGCAGATCGGCGCGGATATCTACTGCGATACCGCGCTGATAGCGCAGGTGCTCGAATCGATCCATCCGCTGCCCAAGCTCGTGCCGTCCGAGCATGCGGCGGCCGTGTTTGCGATGGCGCAATGGGCCGATACGACGCTGTTCTGGGCGACGGCCACGTTCGTGACGCAGCCGGCCGGCTTCCAGAGCCTGTTTGGCGGCGCCCCGGAAGAATTCGTCAAAGCGTTCGTGGAAGACCGCAAGGCGATGCGCGCGGGCGGAACCGGCCTGCGCACACCGCTTCCGGAGGCTACATCCACGTTGCACGTTTTCCTGGCGCAGCTGGAGCGCCAGTTCGCCACCGGCGAGCACATCTTCCTGTTTGGTGAACAGCCGACGGTGGCGGATTTCTCCGTCTACCACTGCCTGTGGTTCATCCGTCGCGCGACGGCGGTGGCAGGCATCCTCGACGCACATCCGGAGGTGATGGCTTGGATGCATCGCGTCGCGGCCCTCGGTCATTCGCAGGCGCAGCCGATGACGTCGGCAGAAGCCCTCGACATCGCCAAGGCCGCCACACCGCGTGCGCTGACCGACACCAACGCCGCCTTCGACGGCAGCTACGGCCTGCCCAAGGGCACGCGCGTGACGGTGGCCGCGGTCGACTACGGTGTGGATCCCGTCGAGGGGGAACTGGTGGTCTCCACGCGCGACACGGTAGGCGTGCTGCGCGAAGACCCGCGCGTCGGCCAGGTGGTGGTGCATTTTCCGCGCGTGGGTTACGCCGTGCGCAAGGTCGAGGCGGCGGGCTGACACGCCTTTGCCATCTCGATTGCCTTTTCTCTACTACAACGACATCAGTGAGACACATATGAAGCAATTCGCAGGCGGTGTGGCCGTCATCACGGGCGGTGCGTCGGGTTTCGGCAAGGAGTTCGCCAAGAACGCGGCCGGGTTGGGCATGAAGCTGGTACTAGCCGATATCCAGCAGGATGTATTGGACGCAACCGTCGCCGAGTTCGCAGCGCAGGGCGTGGAAGTGATTGGCCTGCGTGTCGACGTGTCGAAGGTGGAAGACGTACAGGCGCTGGCCGATGCCGCCATGAAGGCGTTCGGCAAGGTCAACCTGTTGTTCAACAACGCGGGGGTGGGCGCCGGCGGGCTGATCTGGGAGAACACCGAGCGCGACTGGGATTGGGTGCTGGGCGTGAACCTGCACGGTGTGATCCACGGCGTGCGCATCTTCACGCCACTGATGTTGGAAGCTGCGAAGAAGGACCCGTCGTACGAGGGCCATATCGTTAACACGGCGTCGATGGCGGGGCTGCTGAATGCGCCGGCCATGGGCATCTACAACGTATCCAAGCATGCGGTGGTGGCGCTGTCCGAATCGCTGTACCAGGATTTGAGCTTGGTGACGGAGCAGATTCATTGCTCCGTGCTGTGCCCGTACTTTGTGCCGACGGGCATCACGCAGTCGCATCGCAATCGTCCGCAGGATCTCGCGAATAACGCGCCGCCCACCAAGTCACAACTCGTGGCGCAAGCCATGACGGACAAGGCCGTCAGCTCCGGCAAGGTGACGGCCGAGCAAGTCGGCCAGATGACCTTCGATGCGATCCGCAACGCGGGCTTCTACATCTACTCGCACCCGCATGCGCTGGCGCCGGTGCAGCACCGCTTTGAAGACATCATCTCGCAGCGCAATCCGTCCGACCCGTTCGAGAGCAAGCCGGACGTGCGTGCGCGCCTGGTGGATGCGCTGCGCGGGTAACTCTCTCACCAACCCTCCGGAATCGCCATGGACACTGCCGCCGCCATCACTGAATCGCAATTCGCCGATCTGCCCAACGGCACGCGGCTGCATTACGCCAGCGCGGGCAAGCGCGGTGCGCCGCTGATGCTGTTCGTGCATGGCTTTCCGGAGTTCTGGTACGAGTGGGAAGCGCAGCTTGCTGCGTTTGGCGACACGCACTTTGCCGTGGCGCCGGACATGCGCGGGTTCAACCTGTCGAGCAAGCCGGCCGCGGTGGATGCGTATCGCCCGAAATTCCTGGTGCAGGATCTTGTGCAGTTCATCACGGCGCTCGGCTATGAGCGCGCCATCGTGGTCGCGCACGACTGGGGCGGGGCGATCTGCTGGAACCTCGCCATCCAGCATCCGGAGCTGGTCGAACGGCTGGTGATCATCAATTCGCCGCACCCTTGGGTGTTTGCCAATGCGCTGCTGAGCGATCCGGCGCAGCAGGCGTCGTCGGCGTACATGAACTGGCTGCGCAAGCCGGGTTCGGAAGAGGCTCTTGCCGCCAACGAGTTCGAGAAGCTCGAAGGCTTCTTCCACGGCATGGGCCAGCCGGTGGCCGAGTGGTTCACGCCGGAGGTGCGGGCGCGCTATCACGCTGCCTGGAGCCGGCCGGGCGAGGGCGGCTCGCATGGTCTGACAGGCGGCGTGAACTACTACCGCGCCTCGCCATTGCATCCGCCCACCGAAGGCACGGCACCGCTGCGCATCGACCAGATGCCGCCGGAAGCGTTTGTCGTGAAGGTGCCCACGCTGGTGATCTGGGGTGAAATGGACATGGCACTGCCCAAGAGCCTGCTCAATGGGCTAGAGCGCTTCATTCCGGATATGCAGCTCGAACGCATTCCCAACGGCACGCACTGGGTGGTCCATGAGCAGCCGGAGCGCATCACTGCGCTGATCCGGCCGTTTGTTTCGTAGCGCGCTCGGCGTTACATCGACTCCGCCAGCATGCGGCGGTAGTCGTCCGCCGTGGCGATGCGCGGGTTGGTTTTGTGGCAGTGGTCGAGCAGGGCGCCTTCCACCACGTGCTCCAGCGCATCCTCCGGTACGCCCATCTGGCGCAAACCGGTCGGCAGGCCCAGGCGCGCGGTCAGGTCGTGCACGGCCTGGGCGAGATCGGCGCCGGCCGGCAGGTTCATCACGCGGCGCATGCGCGCGTAGCGGTTGTCCCGCACCACGGTTTCCGCCGTCTCGTTAAAGCGCAGCACCGCCGGCAGCACGACCGCGTTGAGCGTGCCATGGTGCAGCCCCGTCTTGCCGTTCACCTTCACGCCGCCCAGCGGGTGCGACAGCGAATGCACGCACCCTAGCCCCTTCTGGAACGCCATCGCGCCTTGCATCGATGCGCTCATCATGTTCAGCCGGGCATCGCGGTCTGAACCGTCCCGCGTGGCACGTTCGATGTTGGCCCAGGCACGCTCCAGGCCGTCCAGTGCGATGCCGTCGGCGGGCGGGTTGAAGGCCGGCGCCAGGAACGTCTCAATGCAATGCGCGATGGCATCCATGCCGGTGGCAGCCGTCAACGCGGGCGGCAGGCCGAGCGTCAGTTCCGCATCGCAGATGGCTGATTTGGGCAACAAATGCCACGAGTGGAAACCGAGCTTGCGGCCGTCTTCCAGGATGATGATGGCGCCGCGCGCCACTTCGCTGCCGGTGCCGGCTGTCGTGGGAATGGCGATCAGCGGCGCCGCGGCTTCCGTGATCTTTGTGCTGCCGCCCTCGATGGTGGCGTAGGTGGTGAGCGGCTCGGGGTGGGTCGCCGCAATGGCAATGCCCTTGGCCAGGTCGATCGATGAGCCGCCGCCGATGGCGATCAGCCCGTCGCAGCCGGTGTCCTTGTACTGCGCGGTGGCCTTCAACACCATCGCCTCTGTCGGGTTGGAGGGCGTCTCGTCGAACACGGTGACGGGCAAGCCGCCCGTGGCATCGATGGCCCGCTGCGCCAGCCCGGCAGCGGCCACACCTTTGTCGGTCACGATCATCGGCCGGCGGATGCCCACACGTGCGCATTCGCTTTTCAGTTCGTTGATGGTGCCGAAGCCAAGGTGAACGTGGGTAAGGTAGAAGATGAGGGCCATGCGTTGTCTCCGGATGGTGTTGTTCGTCCACGTCGCCCGTCTTGTTCTGCGGGCGTGGTTCAATGGAGTCCCTGATAATAGCCAAATTAGAACGATCGTTCAGTTAACGCCCTCATGCAGTCCCTGTCTCTCGACCCGCACGTCGCCCAGTTGCTCGATCTGGTGGCGCGTGCCAAGCGGCCGCCACTGAATGCGCTGGACCCAGCCGACGCCAAGATCGCCTACGAAAAGAGCAGTCCCATTGTCGACATCCCGGCCATTCCGCTGGAATCGGTGCATGACCTGACAATCACGGCGCGCGATGGCTATGTCATTCCCATCCGCACGTATGCCGCGCGCGAGGCAAGCTGGGCCGATCCGCTGCCGCTGCTGGTGTATTTCCACGGCGGTGGTTTCACCGTGGGCAGCATCAAGACGCACGATCAGCTTTGCCGCTCACTTGCAGCCAAGTCCGGGGCGATGGTGTTGTCGGTCGATTATCGGCTGGGGCCCGACTGGAAATTCCCCACCGCAGCGAACGACGCCTTCGACGTACTGCAGTGGGTGTTCGATGAAGCGGCCATCATCGGCGCCGACCCCGCGCGCATCGCATTCGGTGGCGACAGCGCGGGCGGTACGCTGGCCGCTGTCACGGCGATCGAGGCACGCAACCGCGGCCTTGCACCGGTCCTGCAACTGCTGATCTACCCTGGCACCACTGCGCGCGAGAGCACTGCATCGCATCGTGAATTTGCCGAGGGCTATCTGCTCACGCAGGAGATGATCCACTGGTTCTTCTCGCAGTACCTGCGCACCGATGCCGACCGTGACGACTGGCGCTTCGCTCCACTGGATGCCGGCGGTCACGGCGCCGATGTCACCGGCGTGTGCCCCGCATGGATCGCGGTTGCGGGCTTCGACCCGATCCGCGATGCCGGCATCGGCTACGCGAACAAACTGCGCGCGGCAGAGGTGCCCGTCGAACTGAAGCTGTACGAAGGCATGATCCACGACTTCTTCAAGATCGGCCGCTTTGTGCCGGCAGTAGAAGACGCACACCGCGATGCCGCCGACGCGCTGCGCCGCGCATTCGGCACCGAGGCCGAGTGAGTTGATCCCATCCCGATTTTCGAAGCACTGAACCCCGAAATATGACTGCTCCCGAATCTGTCCATCCCCTTGCCGGCGTTCAAGTCGACCGCTGGGACGCCGTGCGTGAAGACGCCCGCGCCATCCGCTACGACGTGTTTGTCATCGAGCAGGGCGTGCCCGTCGAACTGGAATGGGACGAATGGGACGACCAGTGCTGGCATGCGCTGGCGCGTGATACGGCCGGTCGCGCAGTGGCCACCGGCCGTCTGTTGCCCGATGGCCATATCGGACGCATGGCGGTGCGCAAGGAGGCGCGCGGCACCGGCGTTGGCGCGCGCGTGCTGGAAGCGCTGATCGACAAAGCCCGCTCGCTCGGTTACCCCGAGCTGATCCTGAACGCGCAAACCCACGCGATGCCGTTCTATGTGCGCGCCGGCTTTACGGCTGAGGGCGCGGAGTTTGAAGAGGCCGGCATTCCGCACCGGACCATGCGCCGCGTCCTGTAGGCCGGTTATACGTTGATCGCCTGGGCGGCCCGCATAATCGCTGCAATGGCCGCCTGCGCTGCCGGCGATGCGGTCCTGCCGCGCAACCGCACAATGCCCGTGGTGGAAGGCGGCGACAACCAGCCCTTCACCGCCAGTCGGACCAGCGTGCCGGACTCCAACTCTTCCTGCACTGCAGCGTCTGTTGCGCCCAGCACGGTATCCGTGGTGAGGGCCACCGTCTTGAGCACGCCGTAGTTGTCGCACTCCAGCGCAATGCTGGCCTCCTGGCCGGCGGGCAGGCCCAGCAACATCGCGAGATCCAGCTTGGACGGGCTCAGCAGCTTCGGCACGGCAATGCCGTATTCCCATACCTCCTGCAGCGTATGCTTACGCGCGGTCAGCGGATGTCCCGCCCGTGCGTACAGATGCGGCGGCTGGCCTCCGATGGGCTGGATGTCGAGCGCCGCGTCTTTGGGCATGTCGCGCACGTCGGCGGCGAAAAATTCGATGCTCTCGCTGCGCAGGCTTTCCAGCAATTGCATCCAGTTGCCCACTTCCATGCGCAGCGCCACTTGCGGATGCTGCTGCCGCAACTCGCGCAGCGCCTGCGGCATGAGTGTGGCTGTAAGCAGCGGCCCCACGCCGAAGGCCGTGTCGCCCAGTTGGCTGTCGCGATAGAGATCGACATCGCGCTGCAGGCAACGTGCCTCGAACAGCAGCCGCCGGGCGCGCTCGATGACGAATTCACCGGCAGGGGTGGGGCGCACATCTCCTGTTTCCCGATCGAACAGGCGGATACCGAGATCCTCCTCGATGGCCTGGATGCTGCGGCTGAAGGCGGGCTGGCTCAGGTAGACCTGCTCTGCGGCGCGAGCAAAGTGCAGCGTGTCAGCCAGCGCGACGACGTGATTCAGGCGGCGCAGATCCATGGCGTTGCGTCCCGTGCATTGAATGGATGTCCATTATGCATTGGACGCATTGAGTTGCCACTCCTAGCATCATCTGCACAACACATCCAATGCGAGGAGACACCCCGTGAGTTCGCACATGGAGCACGCCCTGATCGTCGCCTGCCTTCTTGGCTTTACGGCCATGGAATTCATCAGCCGGCGCTATCAGGCCAACGTGCGCGGCCGCGCAACGGCCAACGACGCCTGGCTTGAGGCGCTCATGTTCATCAGCCTGCTCGCCGTGACGCAGCCGATTGCGCTGCTGGGCAGCAACGCGCTGTGCAACTGGCTCATCCCGGCGCAGCACAATGTTTGGGCAGAGCTCCCGTGGTGGGCCATGGCCGGGCTGCTGCTGATCGGCGACGATCTGACGCAATACCTGTGGCACCGCGCCTCGCACACGCCGCTGCTGTGGCCGCTGCACCGCGCGCATCACAGCGCTTCGTACATGAGCGTGCGCATCACGTACCGCAACAACTTCTTCTACTACCTGATGATGCCGGGCCTGTGGATCGGCGGCGTGGCGGTGTACCTGGGCTTTGGGCCCGTGTATGCGGCGTATCTGGTGGTCAAGCTGGCCGTCATCATCGGTGCGCACTGCGCGTGGCCGTGGGACGCGCCGCTGTATCGCATCCGTGCGCTGCGTCCGCTGATGTGGGTGATCGAACGCACGATTTCCACGCCGGCCACGCACTGGGCGCACCATGCGCTCACCAATGCCGATGGCATCGGCCACTACAAGGGCAATTTCGGCAACCTGCTGTTCTTCTGGGATGTGCTGTTCGGCACGGCCCACATCACGCGCAAGTACCCTGCGCAGATCGGTCTGCAGGACGACGCGCTGTTTGGCGCCGAACCGTGGACGGCGCAGATGTTCTATCCGCTGGTGCACTCCAAGCGCGAGCACTCGGCGCTGCGCCCGGGCGGCGCGGCCATCACCGAAATGGAAGAGGAACAGCTCGCCGCTACCAAGCAGGAAGCGGCCTGAGTTGTACGCCGCTTGTCGTAGGACTTAGGTATTGGCGTGCGTGACGGTATTGAGCACGCCGAGGTAGCGCGTCTCACCAATCTGGCCCCGGGCGTCGAAGCGGCGCTCGGTCACATCGAAGCAGCCGTCGTGGCGGATGCGCACCACGGTGCTCGCACGCGTGCCGTAGCGTGGTGAGCGGATGAACGCGGCAGAGAGCAGCTTTTCCCACTCCGGCGCCACGCCCGTGGCGGGCAGGGCACCGGTCGGGGCTTCCCGCGTTTCGGACAGCAGATCGAGATAGCGGGCCACATCGAGCGCGTTGCCATGCCGGCCCGTGTCGGCGGCCAGCGCTTCGGCAAAGGCGGCCATGCGGTGCCGCACCTTGAACCACGGCGTATCGAGCAGTGCGTTGGACAGCCCATACAGGCCGGGCGCGAGCTTGCGCGGCGCTTCGGCGCGGTTGCTCGTCCACCAGAGTTCGTCACGCGTGGCGGTCAGCAGGTTGTAGCCGTTGTAGGCGCGGTCGCGCGCCGCGAGGCCATCGAGATAGGCCGGGATCGAGACGTCGTCTGCCGCGAGGAAATTGGAGACCAGTTCCCCACGCGAGCGCGCATCGGGGCGGCGCTCGGACGGTGCGCGGTAGTTGGTGAGCGCGGCAAAGCGGCCATCGCGCGTCATGCCCATCCACGTACCTGCGTGGCCGACCACCTGGGCCAGGTCGCGTCCGGCCAGCACGTTGGGCGCGTCGCTCCACCACGCCAGCGGCGCGGCAGGGCGGTCATAGAATTCGTCCCGGTTGGCGGCCACCACCAGCGCGTAGGCGGGGTGGGCGTGCCAGGCCGTGAGAATCAAACACATGAGCACTTCCTTTGAACATGCCGCGCAACGAACGGCCAATGGTCAATGTGACGACCTGTGTTGCGCGGGCTTCGGCCAAGCATAGCAGCCTGCCGGATTTTTGCGATGCCGATTGCGGCAGTGCGCAGTCAGCCGTTTTCCAGATCGACAAACAACTCCGCATGGCGTTCGCCCGCCACGAATTCACGCGGGCCGCCGGTTTCCCACAGGCCAGCCAGCGTGGCGGCAAAAGCGGGCGGGACGTCGTTGTAGGACTCCATCCACGTAGCCTGGCCATCGCGCACTTCCGGGCGGCGCATCAGCGCGCCCGCCACGCCGGTCGCCTCTTCCACGGTATCGAGCCAGCGTTGCCAGCGCGGCAGGGCGGACGCAGCGTCGCGCTCGGCGATGCGGAAGTAGACGAACAGGTGATCGGCCATGATGGGTGTCCGGTGTCAGGCGTTTTCTGCGACGGGGATGACGTACGGCAGGCTCTCCAACGTCAGCACCGGGCCGTCCGCTGTGGCCAGGTGGATGACGGTGTCCAGCGCGTCCAGCTTCAGTTCGACCAGCAGATCGGTGCCGCCATCCGGCGCCATGGCTGCGTTGACCACCATGCCGCACGGCTGGCTCGGATCGGCCGCGCTAAAGACTTCGGCGCCGGCAGAGGTGGGTGCGTTCACGTGCGCACGCTGCATGCGCCGCTTGAGCGTGCCGCGATACTGGCTGCGCGCGACGATCTCCTGGCCGGGGTAGCAGCCCTTTTTGAAATCGACGCCGCCCAGCAGCTCCAGGTTCACCATCTGCGGGACGAATTGCTCCTGCGTCGGCAGGGTGATGTGCGGTACACCCGCCTGCAAGCCCATCCAGTCCCACACCTCGGTGCCGACCAGCGACAGGCGCGACGACAGCGTCTTCCAGGCGTGCTGGAAGTGCTCGGCGTGCACCATCCATTGGTAGCGCGGGCGGCCGTCGGCGTCGGGCAGGCGGATGACCGCGCCGACCTGCTGGCCGACCGTGGCAGGCTGCTGCGCCACCGCGTAAATGGCGCTCGCGGCATCGGGCTCAGGCAGCACGGCACCGGCTTCGCGCAGCGCTTCCGCCGCATCCGGCCCGGCGACGCCGATGGCGATGAACTCGTCCATCGGGCGCAGCTTGGCCTTGGCGCGCAGCACGAACATGGACAGGCGTTTGGTGAGCGTGGGCGCGATCAGCTTGTCGGTCTGCAGGACGATCGTATCGGCCTGGCGCCACATCAGCAGCGTGGCAAGCAGGCGGCCCTTGGGTGAGCAGTAGCCTGCCAGGCGCGCTTGATCCAGCCCCAGGGACGTGACGGCGTTGGTGAGCTGGTTATGGAGGAATTCGGCGGCATCGGCGCCTTCGACGGCGATGCGGGCAAGATCGGTCGGTGCGGACAGCACGCTACCGCGCGTGGCGGCGTCAAACTGTACGTCGAGCGGCGGGAAGCTCAGCGTATCGACGAAATCGTGAAAGACATCATTCATGGTGTGCGGGCGGCCTAGGTTTGACCCGGTATTATATTGGGCTGTCTGAAGGGCCGTTTGTGCCCTGTCTATCCATTTCAAGAGTGCGGAAATCGCCGGTGCCGGCCGATTCCACACGCGGATTCGCAACACAATGCTCTCTTTTCTCAAACGCTTGTTCCTGCTGGCGATCCTGATTGCGCTGGTAGCAGCAGGCGGTGTGGTGTGGTGGGCCCAGCAACCGGTGAGCCTCGCGGCCTCGCCGCTGGAGGTGGTGATCAAGCCCAACTCGAGCGTGATCTCGGTCAGTAAGCAACTCGCCAATGGCGGTGTGGGCGTGCAACCGCAGCTGTTTTCGCTGGTGGCGCGCGTCACGGGCAATGCCAAGAGCCTGAAGGCTGGCGGTTATTCGCTTGAAATCGGCGCGACGCCGTTGTCCATTCTCGACAAGATGGCACGCGGCGAAGTCACGCACTACGTCGTCACCGTCATTGAAGGCTGGAACATGCGGCAGATGCGCGCCGTGGTCGACGCCGAGCCCGCGCTCAAGCACGACACGGCCGGCATGTCCGACGCCGACCTGATGCGCAAGATCGGCGCGCCCGAGGCCAACCCGGAAGGCTTGTTCTTCCCCGATACCTACCTCTTCGCCCGCGGCAGCAGCGACGTGGAGCTGTACCGCCACGCCTACCAAGCCATGCAGAAGCGCCTGAACGACGCCTGGGCCAAGCGTGCGCTCGATTTGCCATACAAGACGCCGTATGAGGCGCTGACCATGGCCTCCATCATCGAGAAGGAGACCGGCCAGAAGCTGGAGCGTCCGATGATTGCCGCCGTGTTCGTCAACCGTTTGCGCAAAAACATGTTGCTGCAGACGGACCCGACGGTCATCTACGGCATCGGGGCGGGTTTTGATGGCAACTTGCGCAAGCGCGATCTGCAGACCGACACGCCGTACAACACCTACATGCGCATCGGTCTGCCGCCCACGCCAATCGCGCTGCCGGGCATGGCGTCGCTGCAGGCGGCGCTGAACCCGGCGCCGTCCGACGCGCTGTACTTTGTGGCGCGCGGTGACGGCAGCAGCCAGTTTTCCTCCAACCTGACGGACCACAACCGGGCTGTCAACAAATACCAGCGCGGCCAACCATGACCGGCAAATTCATCACATTCGAAGGCATCGACGGCGCGGGCAAGAGCACGCACATCGCGTGGTTTGCGCAGCAGTTGCAAGCCAGGCTGGCGCCCCAGGGCAAAAAGGTGGTCGTCACCCGCGAGCCGGGCGGCACCCCCCTGGGCGAGCGCCTGCGCGAGGTGCTGCTGCACGAACGCATGCACCTGGAAACCGAAGCGCTGCTGATGTTCGCCAGCCGCCGCGAGCACATCGCCGAGGTGATTCAGCCCGCGCTCGATGCCGGCGACTGGGTCATCTCCGACCGCTTCACCGACGCAACCTTCGCCTATCAGGGCGGGGGCAGGGGCTTAGGCCTGGACCGGCTCGAAGCGTTGGAGCGCTGGGTGCAGCAAGGGCTGCAGCCGACCAAGACCATCCTCTTCGATCTGGCTCCGGAAATTGCGGCTGCACGCCTGGCCGATGCCCGCACGCCCGACAAATTTGAAGCCGAGTCCGCCCAATTCTTCCTGCGCACGCGCGCCGAATACCTGCGCCGCGCCGCGGCCGAGCCGGGTCGGTTTGTCGTGCTCAACGCCAATCGGGATCGCGCCGATATTCAGAAAGACTTGGAGAATCTGCTTGCAACGCTCTGATTTTGCAGGCAATTTCTGATACGGAAATAATGGTTTCACGACGCGAATTCGCATCAACAATCTGACGCAACCCATTGATTCATGATGCTTTATCCCTGGCAATCCGCTGATTGGTCCCGCCTGCAAGCGATGCGGGCCAAGCTGCCGCACGCGATCCTGCTGGGCGGTCAGGCCGGCACCGGCAAGCGCGATTTCGCCATGCATTTCGCGCAGGGCCTGCTGTGCGACACACCGGCCGCTGACGGTCAGCCGTGCGGCACGTGCGCAGCCTGCAACTGGTTCGCCCAGGGCAACCATCCGGATTTCCATCTCGTGCGCCCCGAAGCCATGGAAGACGCGCCCGAGACGGAGAAGGATGCCGAAGGCAAGAAAAAGGCGCCCAGCAAGATCATCCGCATGGAACAGGTGCGCAACCTGATCGAGGCAGTGGGGGTGGGCACGCACCGGGCCGGGCTGCGCGTGGTGGTGCTGTATCCGCTCGACGCGCTGCAGACTGAAGGCGCCAACGCGCTGCTCAAGACGTTGGAAGAGCCGCCGCAGAACACCGTCTTCCTGCTGGTGACGGACCGTATCGACCGCATTCTGCCGACCATCCTGTCGCGCTGCCGGCAGTTTCCGCTGCAGCCACCGCAGCCCGAGGCCGCACGCCAATGGCTGGAGCAGCAAGGCGTGCCGCACGCCCAGAGTCTGCTGGCCGAGTTTGGCAACGCACCGCTGGCCGCGCTGGCAGCCGCCGAGTCCGAAGACCGCCCGCTGCTGCAATTCCTGCTCGAACAGCTTGGCCAAGGTGCAAAGCTGGACGCGCTGGCCGCCGCCGAGCACGTACAGAAATTGTCGGTGCCTGCCGTTCTCAGTACCATGCACCGATGGGTCTTTGACCTGATGGCGGCACGGTTGGCTGGGCGTCCGCGCTACTTTCCGGCGCAGCGCGATGCGTTGCAGCGCTGCGCGAGCGCCATCCCGCTGGACCGCCTGGAACGTTTCGCGCGTGCCTTGCCGGAGCGGCGCCGTACCGAACAGCATCCGCTGGCCGCGCGGCTCGTCATCGAAAGCCTTTTGCTGGATTACCGGCAGCTCTTTCCGGCTGCCTGAATCCGAACCTGCACCTGAACGTCTGCACTCCGTGGAAACCCTGTGAGCACTGCACCTCTTCGTACGCCCGGCACCCCCGTCACACCTGGTACGCCCGCGCTGGGTACGCCCACCGGTACGCCGACCCGTCCAGGCATCGTCTCGCTGGCCATCAAGGACGAGGCTGGCCTGCACGCCGCGTATATGCCGTTCCTGAAGAACGGCGGCATTTTCGTGCCGACACAGCGCCCGTACCGGATTGGCGAGGAGGTCTTCCTCGTGCTGTCGCTGCTGGATCGCCCGCAGAAGTACCAGGTGGCTGGCAAGGTGGCCTGGATCACGCCGGTGGGTACGCCTGCCAAGACGCCAGGCATCGGCGTGCATTTCGGTGAAGACGAGCCCTGCCGCGTGCTGCGCCGTGTGATCGAAGAGCTGCTCGGCAAGCAGATCAACTCTCAGCGGCCGACCCAAACCCTTTGATATTTTTTGATACGGCGCATCAGGTTTGCGCCGTAACCTCCTGATTATTCGATGTTTGTCGATTCCCACTGCCATATCAATTTCCCCGACTTGCGAGCGCGTCTGCCTGAGTTGCTGACACGCATGCGCGAGAACCGCGTCACCCACGCGCTGTGCATCTCCGTCACGCTGGAAGACTTTCCGAGCGTGCTGGAAATCGCCGAGCAGGAGCCGAACGTGTACGCCACGGTGGGCGTGCACCCCGATGCCGAAGCCGATATTGAAGAAGGCACCCGCATTGAAGAGCCCACGCTGGAGCGTCTGCTGTCGCTGGCCGATCACCCGCGCGTGGTCGGCATCGGCGAGACGGGCCTCGACTACTACCGCCTGGGTGATCGCACCGTGGCCGACATGGAATGGCAGCGCGATCGCTTCCGCACGCATATCCGCGCGTCGAAGCAGACCGGCAAGCCGCTGGTGATCCACACGCGATCCGCAGCGGACGATACGCTGGCCATCATGCGCGAGGAGGGCGCCGAGGCGGCACGTGGCGTCATGCATTGTTTTACTGAAAGCTGGGACGTGGCCAAGGCCGCACTGGACCTGGGTTTCTATATCTCGTTCTCGGGCATCGTCACGTTCAAGAACGCCGTCGACCTGCAGGAAACCGCGAAGAAAGTGCCGCTGGATCGCATGCTGATCGAAACCGATTCGCCATACTTGGCGCCGGTGCCGTTCCGCGGCAAGACGAACGAGCCGGCCTACGTGCGGCACGTGGGTGAATTCCTGGCCACGCTGCGCGGCGAACCGCTGGACCGCATCGCCGGCACAACGACTGAGAATTTCTTCAATCTATTCAATGCAATACCGCGATAACTTGAAGCAAAAAATGAGAAATATCGCGCTCGCCGGCGCGTTGGCGATGGTGCTGTCGGGCGCCGCATTCGCCTCGCCGCAGGATGATCTGCGCGCGGCCGTCGAGTACAACCGGCCGGTGCTGGTGCAGAAGTACGTCGCGCAGGGTGTCGACCCGAACCTGAACACGCGTGACGGCACACCGCTGCTGGTGGATGCACTCAAGGACAAGAACGTCGAAGTGGCCGAGGCGCTGATGCGCGCCAAGGGCATCGATTTCGAGCGCACCAATGCCGCCGGCGAGAACGCGCTGATGATGGCCGCCTACCAGGGCCTGCTGCCCATCGTGAAGCTGATGGTGGAAACGTACGACGTGGAGGTCAACAAGACGGGCTGGACCGCGCTGCACTACGCCGCCACCAACGGGTATGACGACATCGTCAAATACCTGATCGACCACGCCGCCTACATCGATGCGGAAAGCCCCAACGCCACCACGCCGCTGATGATGGCGGCCATGGGCGGCCACATCACCACCGTCAAGCTGCTGCTGGACGAAGGCGCAGACATGAACCTGCGCAACCAGCAGAAGATGGATGTGATCGACTTTGCCAAGCGGTATCACCAGGATGAGATTGCCGCTGGGCTGGAATCGCGCCGCCGCAAGCTGGCCGAGCAGGGCGCCAAGCCGGCGCCCGCCCAGACGCCAGCAGCGCCGACCGCCGCGGTTCCAGCCGCTCAGGCAGGCAAATCCGCCGCGCCCGATGTGCCAACGCCAATGCCGCCAGCCAAGCCGGCCGCTGCCGCACCCCGTAGCCCGGACACGGTCGGCACCCCCACCAACATGCTGTTCGACAGCAATCGCTAGGCGCTCGCCCAATGGCAGCCGGGCGTGATGCGTATCACGCCCGCCGAGCCAACCGCACCCCGGTGAACTGCCATCGCTGGTGCGGATAGAGGAAGTTGCGATACGTCGCTCGCAGATGCCCTTCGGGCGATACACACGACCCGCCGCGCAGCACCATCTGGCTGCACATGAACTTGCCGTTGTATTCGCCCACGGCGCCTTCGGCGGGCTCGAACCCCGGGTACGGGCCATAGGGGCTGGCGGTCCACTCCCACACATCCCCGAACATCTGACGCAGGCTGCCGGTCTCGGTGATGCCGTGGTCCGGCAGCGGGCGCAAGGCGCCCCGGCCGGCGAAGTTGCCCAGCACGGGCAGGCCTTCCGCGGCGTGCTCCCATTCGGCCTCAGTAGGCAGGCGCGCGCCGGCCCAGCGGGCATAGGCGTCAGCTTCGTAAAAGCTGACGTGCGTGACGGGCGCATCCAGATCCACCGGCTGCAGGCCATGCAGCGACATCTGCTGCCAGCCTTCCGCCTCGTCCATGCCAGCGCGCCAGTAGAGTGGGGCGTCGATGCCTTCGCGCTGCACCCAGGCCCAGCCGTCGGATAGCCATAGCATGGGCTGCCGATAGCCGCCGTCGTGCATGAAGGCAAGCCACTCCCTGTTGGTGACGGGGTGCGTGGCGAGCGCGTAAGGCTCCAGCCAGACGGTGTGGCGCGGGCCTTCGCAATCGAACATGAAATCGCTGCCGGAAGCTGTCTGGCCGATCTGCACGGCGCCGCCCAGGAAGTTGACCCACTCCGGCTGCACTGATGTCGCGTGCACGCGCAGCGGAGGCGTCTCGGCATAGGCGGGACACAGCGGATTCTGCGCAAACAGGTGGAGCAGGTCCGTCAGGAGCAGCTCCTGGTGCTGCTGCTCGTGGTGCAAGCCCAGCGTGATCAGGCGGGCGAGGTCATCCGTCACGCCGTCGGCCAGCAGTTGGTGCATGGCCGCGTCGACATGGGCGCGATAGGCGCGCACTTCATCGAGCGTCGGGCGCGTGAGCATGCCGCGCTGCGGGCGCGGGTGCCGGGCACCCACCGTCTCGTAATACGAATTGAACAGGTAGCGGTAGCGCGGATTGGGCGAGCGATAGCCCGGCACGCTTTGGCCAACATTCGGGCCGAGGATGAACTCTTCGAAAAACCACGTCGTATGGGCGAGGTGCCATTTGGCGGGACTGGCGTCGTCCATCGACTGGACTGTGGCGTCGGCGTCGGACAGCGGCGCGGCCAGGGCCAGGGATTGCGCTCGCACCACGCCGTATTGCTGCATCAACGCAGGCAAGGCGGTGGCGGGCACATCGAATACAGGCAATACGCGCATGGCATCTCCAGGACGGGCAGCGGGAACAGCACAGCAGCAAGTGGGCCATGCCGCCGCGCGCGCATTGGCGCACTCCGCTTGCCCGTTTTTCGTAAGAAGCATATGCGAGCTTTGTAACTTTGCCATGCCAGGCCGGTATACGAATCTCGTGATGCTGCATTGCGGGAGCTGCTGCAGCGCAGCATCGACTGTCATGAAACGGTCACTCCGGGTGCCTAGGATGTAAACGTTTACAAATTCTGCGGAGGCGCTGTGGGAAGCAGCATCAAGGATGTGGCCTCGCATGCCGGCATCTCGATCGCGACGGTGTCGCGTGCGGTCAATACGCCGGAACGGGTGAGTGCGTCGACGCTCGCCCGCGTGCAGGCCGCCATGGACGCGCTGCAATACCGTCCGAATGCGCTGGGCCGCCAACTGCGCGCCGTACGCACCGGCTTGCTGGGTGTGGTGCTGCCGTCGCTGTCCAACCCGGTGTTTGCCGAATGCATGCAGGGCATCGAGGAAGCCGCGTCCGTCACCGGCCAGCGCGTGATGCTCATGACCACCGCCTATGACCGCGAGCGCGAAGCCCGCGCCATCGAAACCATGCTTGAGCAACGCGTCGACGGCCTGATCCTGACGGTGGCCGATGCGGCCGCCAACCCGCACCTCGATCGGCTGGACGCCGAGCACGTGCCCTATGTGCTGGCCTACAACGAAACCGCCGGCCAGGCACGCATTCCCGGGCGATGCAGCGTGACGGTCGACAACCGCGCCGCCGCCCGCGACGCCATCCGCGCGTTGCTGGAACAGGGGCATCGGCAGGTCCGCATGCTGACTGGCACGCTGGCGGCGTCTGACCGCGCGGCGCTGCGCCACGACGGCTATCGGGAGGCGCTGGAAGCTGCCGGCATCGCCCCGCAACCGCCCATCGAAATCGACTTCAACGCCGACGCCATGCTGCCGGCCGAACTGGCCCGCTTGCTAGCGCCGCCGCGTCCGACCGCCATCTTCTGCAGCAATGACCGCCTGGCGCTGCTCACGATCCGTTCGCTGCGCGAAATGGGCCTGCGCGTGCCTGAAGACGTCAGTGTGGTCGGTTTCGACGGCTTGGCGATGGGGCAGTGGCTCTCGCCCACGCTGGCGACGGTCGCGCAGCCGCATCGGCGCATCGGGGCGGATGCCGCCCAGGCGCTGGCCCGCCGCATCGCCGGCGAGGTGGTGCCGTCGATCACGTTGCCGCACCGGCTGCTCGCGGGCGGCACGCTGGCCAAGGCGCCGGCCGAAGCCCCTCTCTCCGTTGTTTCTTCCCTCACGTCTGATACGCAAGGAGCGTCTCGATGAAACGTCTCGTTCAATGGCTGCGTGCATGCGGCCTCGTGGCTGCTGGCGCATTGGCTGCCGCCGCACCGGTGCAGGCTCAGCCGGCCGGCCAGCAGATCGCCATCTGCTACAACTGCCCGCCGGAATGGGCCGACTGGGCCAGCCAGATCAAGGCCATCAAGGAAAAGACCGGCATCACCGTGCCGTTCGACAACAAGAACTCCGGCCAGGCCATCGCGCAGATGCTGGCCGAAAAATCGCACCCCGTGGCCGATGTGGCCTACCTGGGCATCACGTCCGCGTATCAGGCCAAGGAGAAGGGCCTGGTCGCCAACTACAAGCCCAAGCACTGGGACGACATTCCCGCCGGCATGAAAGACCCGGACGGCGCGTTCTTCTCGATCCACTCCGGCACGCTGGGCTTCTTCGTCAACAAGGATGCGCTGGAAGGCAAGCCCGTGCCGCGTTCGTGGAAAGACCTGCTCAAGCCCGAATACAAGGGCATGGTCGGCTACCTGGACCCGAGCAGCGCCTTCGTCGGCTACGTAGGCGCCGTGGCGGTCAACCAGGCGCTGGGCGGCACGCTGGACAACTTCAGCCCGGCCATCGAGTGGTTCAAGCAACTGAAGAAGAACGCGCCGATCGTGCCGAAGCAGACGGCCTACGCCCGCGTTGTGGCGGGTGAAATCCCCATCCTGCTCGACTACGACTTCAACGCCTACCGCGCCAAGTACAAGGATCACGCCAACGTGGAGTTCGTGATCCCGCAGGAAGGCACGATTGCCGTGCCCTACGTGATGAGCCTGACCGCCGGCGCGCCGCATGCGGACAACGCCAAGAAGGTGCTCGACTTCGTGCTGTCCGACGAGGGCCAGACGCTGTGGGCCAACGCCTACCTGCGCCCGGTGCGCGCCAATGCCATGAGCAAGGAAGCCGCGTCGCGCTTCCTGCCCGCCAGCGAATATGCCCGCGCCAAGACGGTCGACTTCAACAAGATGGCAGCCGGCCAGCAGGCATTCGGCACGCGCTATCTGAACGAGGTGCGCTGAGCATGAGCACCGTCACCCGAACCACCTTGCCCGACGATGCGGTACTGCCCGCACGGTGGCGGGTGGCGCTGCTGGCACCGGCCGTCGCGCTGTTCTGCGCGTTCTGGCTGCTGCCGATGGCCGCGCTGCTGCGCGTGAGCGGCAGCGAGGGCGTGATTGCCACGTACACGGCGGCACTCACCACGTCGCGCTACCTCGGCAGCCTGTTTTCGACGGTGGTGCTGTCGGCGGCGGTCACGCTAGCCACGCTTGTACTTTCGACCATTGCGGGGCTGTTTCTTGTACGCCACGACGTGCCGGGCAAGCGGATGATTACCGCCATGCTGACGTTTCCGCTGGCGTTTCCGGGCGTGGTGGTCGGCTTCATGGTGATCCTGCTGGCCGGCCGCCAGGGCCTGCTGGGCGATGTCACGCACAAGCTCATCGGCGAGAAATGGGTCTTCGCCTATTCCATCGGCGGCCTGTTTCTCGGCTATCTGTATTTCTCGATTCCGCGTGTGGTGCTGACGGTGATGGCGGCGGCGGAAAAGCTCGACCGCTCGCTGGAAGAGGCGGCGCGCTCGCTGGGCGCATCGTCTTGGCAGGTGACGCGCGACGTGTTGGTGCCGGGGCTGGCGCCCGCGCTCATCGCCTCGGGGGCCATCTGCTTTGCCACGTCGATGGGCGCGTTCGGCACGGCCTTCACGCTTGCCACCGATATCGACGTGCTGCCGATGACGATCTATACCGAGTTCACCCTCAACGCAGGCATTGCGATGGCGGCGGCGCTGTCGGTCGTGCTGGGTGTCGTGACGTGGCTGGTGCTGGCGATTGCGCGCACAGCGAGCGGCAGCCCTACTGGAGCGGCAGCATGAAGCGCGCGCTATCCCTTGCTCAGTGGCTCATCACTGTCCTGCTGTGCCTCTTCCTGATCGTGCCGGTCGTCCTGTCGATGGCCGTGGGCCTGACGCGCAACTACATCCGCGGCTTCAAGAGCGGCTGGACGCTGGATTGGGTCGCGCAGGTGTGGGACATGTATCACGCGTCGATCTGGATGTCGCTGCTGGTGGCGCTGTGTACGCTGGTGATCGTGCTCGCGGCAGGCGTGCCGGCCGGCTATGTGCTGGCCCGCCGCCAGAGCCGCACGAGCCGCCTGATCGAAGAATTCCTGACGCTGCCCGTGGCGTTGCCTGGCTTGGCGACGGCGCTGGGGCTGATCGTGGCGTACGGCGGCTTTGGTAGCTTTCGCGAGAGCCTGTGGTTCATCGTGGTGGGGCACGTGGTGTTCACGCTGCCGTTCATGGTGCGCTCGGTGGCGGCCGTGGCGTCGGGGCAGAACCTGAAGACGCTGGAGGAGGGCGCCGCCAGTCTGGGTGCAACGTTCGCTCAGCGCTTTCGCACCATCGTGCTGCCGAATGTGCAGCCCGGCATCCTGGCCGGTGCGCTGACGGTGGTGACGCTCTCGGTGGGCGAGTTCAACCTCACGTGGATGCTGCACACGCCCGAAACCAAAACCCTGCCGGTCGGCCTGGCTGACACCTATGCGTCGATGCGGCTGGAGATTGCCAGCGCCTACACGCTGATCTTCTTCGTCATGATCGTGCCGCTGCTGGTGCTGATGCAGCGCTTTGGCGGTCTGCGCGTGAACAACGGAAAGGCTTCCTGATGAACAACGAACCCCTTCATTTGGCACCCGTGCCGATCCGCCTGCGCGGCTGCGGCAAACACTTTGGCGGCCAACGCGTGCTGGAGTCGATGGACCTCGACATCGCAGCCGGCGAGACCGTCGTACTGCTCGGCCCCTCGGGCTGCGGCAAAACCACCACGCTGCGCATCGTCGCCGGGCTGGAAGCGCCGGATGCCGGTGGCACCGTGCATTTTGGCGACGAGGACGTCACCGCGCGCCCGATCGAGCGCCGCCGCGTCGGCATGGTGTTCCAGAACTACGCGCTGTTCCCGAACCTGAGCGTGCGCGGCAACGTGGAATACGGCCTGCGCATCCAGCGCCGGCAGAACGGCTTGTCTGACACGCAGATCAGCGCCCGTGCCGACACGCTGCTGGAAATGATGCATCTCACGCCGTATGCGGATCGTGGTGTGAATCAGCTCTCCGGCGGCCAGCGTCAACGCGTTGCATTGGCTCGCGCCCTGGCACCTGAGCCGCGCGTGCTCCTGCTCGATGAACCGCTCACGGCACTTGACGCCAAGCTGCGCGAATCCGTGCGCGCCGAGATGGACCGCCTGCTGCGCAGCCTCGGCATCACCACCATCTATGTCACGCACGATCAGGAAGAGGCGATGGCGCTGGCCGATCGCATTGTCGTCATGGACGCCGGACGCATCGCGCAGATCGGCACGCCGCGTGAGATCTACTTCCAGCCGGCCAACCGGCATGTGGCGGATTTCATCGGCATCATGAACCGGCTCGATGGCCTACGACGGGATGGCGTGTTCGTCTGTACCGGCGGTCGCGTGCCCGTGTTGGGAGGTGAGGGCAAGGATGGAAACGATGTGGTGTTCTTCCGCCCGGAAGATGCGGTGCTGGCCGATCCGGCGCACGCAGCGCTCAGGGGCACGGTGGAATCAGCTGTGTTTCTCGGCTTCCGCACCCGCGTGCGTGTGGCGGGCGTGTCGGCCACGCCATTGTTCATCGATGTGCCCGGGCGCCAGCACTTTGCGCCGGGCCACGCGGTCGGCTTCGACGTGCCCGCTGACCGCCTTCTGACTTTGCAAGCCTGATGCATTTCCTGCAACTGACCGATCTTCATATCAAGCGGCCCGGGCGACTGGCCTACCGGCGCGTGGATTCCGCCGACTATCTGGCGCGCTGCGTCGCGCATATCCTCGCCCAGGCTGAGCGGCCAGCGGTGATTGTGCTGACGGGCGACCTGGTCGATGCCGGTGCGCCCGAGGAATATGCGCACCTGCGCGCCGTGCTTGCACCGCTGGATGCCGCCGGCATTCGCATGCTGCCGGTACTCGGCAATCACGATGGCCGTGAGGCCGCGCGCGAAGCGTTTGCCGATTGGCTCGCGCCCATTCCGGCTGAGGCGCAGGACCCCAACGCCTTCCAGTACTGGACCGACATCGGCGACGTGCGCCTGATCGCGCTCGACACGCTGGACACCGGCCACCCCGGCGGCCGCCTGGGCGTGCGGCGGCTTGACTGGCTGGCCGATACGCTGGCGCAGGAAACGCAGCGCCCCACCGTCATCGCCATGCACCACCCGCCGTTTGCCACGGGCATCCGGCACATGGACGTGCAATCGCTGGCTGAAGACGACATCGCACCGCTCGCGCAGATCGTGCGTGCCGCCGGCAATGTCGAACGGATCCTCTGCGGCCATCTGCACCGCGCCATCGACGTGCGCTTTGCCGGCACGGTGGCGTCGACGTGTCCGTCACCGGCGCATCAGGTGGCGCTCGATCTTGATCCGAAGGGGGAACCCGGCTTTGTGATGGAACCGCCCGCCTACAAGGTGCATGCCTGGGTGCCGGGTCAGGGGCTGGTGAGCCATCTGGCGTATGTGGGCAACTTCGATGGCCCGCACCCGTTCTTCGAACCCGATGGGCGGCTGATCGATTAGTTCAGCCTAGACGGCCGTTTGCAGGATGGCGCGCAGTTCGCCCTCCAGCGCTTGCTTCTCGCGCTTGAGCCTGGTCAGCACGGGCAGGGCCGGTCTGGCCTTGGCGGATTCCATGTTGCGGACATGTTGATTCAGCGCGTCGTAGCGCCGGACCAGCCTGGAAAATTGGGCGTCTTGCGCCTTGAGCTGCGCGATGCGTTCGTGGCAATCGGAGAACATCCTGGCTCCTTGAAAAAGTGGAAAGCCATTGTCGTGTCACGCTTTTTCGATGGTCTTGAGTTGTGTTACCTAGCTCGTTGAAAACTGTGACGTGGCCGCTGGGGGCGGGTGTTTCCCAGGCTTGGAACTCGCTTCGCTGCATCGCAAAAACGCAAGCGGAGCACTCGACTCAGCCGAAAGGCTGGGCTTGTTTTCGGGCGGGCAGCGTCTAGTGTGGAAAGAGAACGCACGCGGGCAACTCCGCGGCAGACGTCCCACTTCCACAAGAAGACGAGGGGGCTGCAGCCATGACCACAGTCGGCAGCTTTCAGATCGATTTCCTGCAATACCTCGATCGTGAGGGCAAGCCGGTTCAGCCATTGCCGGCATTTGCACAGGACGCGCAGGCGCTGATCGCGCTGTATCGCGCCATGGTGCTCACACGCGCGTTTGACGCCAAGGCGGTTGCGCTGCAGCGCACGGGCAAGCTCGGCACCTTCGCGTCGTCTGTCGGGCAAGAGGCGATTGGCGTGGGGCTGGCGAGCGCCATGCGCCCAGAAGACGTGCTGTTTCCGTCCTACCGCGACCACGCTGCGCAATTGCTGCGCGGCGTCACCATGGCGGAGAGCCTGCTGTACTGGGGCGGCGATGAGCGCGGCAGCCAGTTCAGCGCCGTCCCAGAGGATTTTCCCAATTGCGTGCCGATCGGCACCCAGGTCTGCCACGCGGCGGGCGCAGCCTATGCATTCCAGTTGCGCGGCGAGGCGCGGGTGGCGGTCGCCATCCTGGGCGACGGCGGCACGTCGCGCGGCGATTTCTATGAAGGCATGAACTTCGCGGGCGTGTGGAACGCGCCACTGGTGATCGTCATCAACAACAACCAGTGGGCGATCTCGGTGCCGCGCAGCCGCCAGACCGCTGCGCAGACGCTGGCGCAGAAGGCCATCGCCGCAGGTATCCCCGGCCTGCAGGTCGACGGCAACGACGTGATTGCCGTGCGGCAAGCCGCGCAAGACGCGATCAATCGCGCAAGAGCAGGGGGCGGCCCCGCACTCATCGAAGCCGTGACGTACCGCCTGGGCGACCACACCACGGCGGATGACGCCACACGCTACCGCGACTCCGACATCGTCAAACAGGCGTGGCAGACCGAACCCATCCTGCGGCTGCGCAACTACCTGACAAGCATCAACGCTTGGGACAAGGCTCAGGAAGAGCAGCTCGGGCGCGCGTGCTATGCCCAGGTGGAGGAAGCCGTGGCCGCGTACCAGGCGGTTGAATACCCGGCCCCCTCCGCGATGTTCGATCACCTGTATGCGACGTTGCCCGCCGCGCTCGAATGGCAGCGCGCCATGGCGCTGGCGTTTGCTTCCAACGGGGCTGACCATGGCTGACGTCAACCTGGTAGAAGCGGTGAACATGGCGCTGGCGCATGCGCTGGAGCACGACCCATCCGTTGTGCTGATGGGCGAAGACATCGGCGTGAATGGTGGCGTGTTTCGCGCCACGGTGGGCCTGCAGGCGCGTTTCGGTCCGCAGCGCGTGATTGACAGCCCATTGGCGGAAACGGCATTGGCCGGCACCGCCATCGGCATGGCAGCGATGGGGCTGCGGCCCGTGGTCGAAATCCAGTTCAGCGGCTTCATCTATCCGGCGCTGGACCACGTGCTAAACCACGCGGCGCGGCTGCGCAACCGCACACGCGGGCGGCTGTCGTGCCCGATGGTGATCCGCTCCCCAAGCGGCGGCGGCATTCACGCTCCGGAGCACCACTCGGAAAACCCGGAAGCGCTGTTCACACACATTCCGGGGCTGCGCGTGGTGGTGCCGTCCTCGCCGGCGCGGGCGTATGGACTGCTGCTGGCCGCCATCCGCGACCCCGATCCGGTGATGTTCTTCGAGCCGACCAAGCTCTACCGCGTGTTCCGCCAGCCGGTGGAGGACGACGGCCAAGCACTGCCGCTGGACACCTGCTTCCTGCTGCGCGACGGCACCGACGTGACACTGGTGAGCTGGGGCGGGGCGCTGCAGGAAACCCTGGCCGCCGCGGATCGTCTTGCCGAAGACGGCATCGCCGCAGAGGTAATCGACGTGGCCACGCTCAAGCCGCTGGATATGGACTCGATCCTGACATCGGTGGCCAAAACGGGCCGATGCGTGATCGTGCATGAGGCGGCGCGCACGTCGGGCTTCGGCGCAGAGATCGCTGCCAACATTGCAGAGCACGGTCTGTACTCGCTGCTGGCACCGGTGCAACGCGTGACCGGCTACGACGTGGTTATGCCGCTGCCCCGGCTCGAGCATCACACCCTGCCGAGCGTCGCGCGCATCATCGCGGCGGTCAGGAAAACAATGGAGGGCAGCTAAGCGATGATCGTCTTCAAACTGCCGGACCTCGGCGAAGGGTTGCAGGAAGCGGAGATCGTGCAATGGCACGTCAAGGCGGGCGACGATATCCAGGCTGACCAGCCGCTGGTGTCGGTCGAGACGGCCAAGGCGATTGTCGAGATTCCATCGCCGCAATCGGGGCGGATTGCCAAGCTGTTCGGCCAGCCGGGCGACATCGTGCACATTGGCGCGCCGCTGGTGGCGTTCGAAGGTGCTGGCGCGGAAGATGCCGATGCAGGCACGGTGGTCGGCCAGATGCCAGCTGGCCAGCATGTCGTGCGCGAGGCGCCGGCCGCAGTAGGGGGCGGTGGTGGCGCCTCTGGCGGCGGGGTGAAGGCAATGCCGGCGGTTCGCGCGCTGGCACGCAAGCTCGATGTCGATCTGTCGATGGTCACGCCATCGGGGCCCGACGGCGTGGTCACTGCCGCCGACGTCGAGCGCGCCGCCAAGACCTTTGCCGAACTCGGCCCGCCCGAGGTGTTGCGCGGTGTGCGCCGCGCCATGGCGCAGAACATGGCACGCGCGCAGAACGAAGTGGCCGCCGCCACCGTCATCGACGACGCCGACATCCACGCCTGGGTACCCGGCACGGACGTGACCATCCGCCTGATCCGTGCGCTGGTTGCTGGCTGCCGCGCCGAGCCCGGACTCAATGCCTGGTTTGATGGCAACGCGGGGCGCCGTCACGTGGTGGAAAAGATCGACCTGGGGATCGCCGTGGATTTGCCCGACGGGCTGTTCGTGCCCGTGCTGCGCGACGTGGCGCATCGGGATGCCGCCGACTTGCGCGCGGGTCTGGAACGCATGCGCGCCGACATCAAGGCCCGCAAGATCCCGCCGGAAGAGCTGCGCGGCAACACGATCACGCTATCGAACTTCGGCATGATCGCGGGCAAGTACGCGGCGCCGATTGTCGTGCCGCCCACGGTGGCCATCCTCGGCGCCGGTCGCATCCACGAGCAGGTGGTGGCGGCCAACGGGGTGCCGGCAATCCATCGCGTCCTGCCGCTGAGCCTGACGTTCGACCATCGTGTCGCCACTGGGGGCGAAGCGGCACGGTTCCTGGCGGCGGTGATCGCTGATCTGCAGGCGGCCGAATAGCCGGGGGAAATCAGCCCAGCAGCGGCGATACCCTGCGTGCTGGCGCACAGGCCTCGTGCCATGCCGAGGCCAGTTGCAGCAGGGCGAAGTCGGAGCGGGGCGGGGCCAGCACCTGCAGGCCCAGTGGCAGGCCATCGGCTGTGAAACCCGACGGCAGGCTCGCTGCCGGCACACCTGCCAGCGTTGCCCCGATCACGACCTCCATCCAGCGGTGATACGTGTCCATGCTGCGACCGGCCACCGTGCGCGGCCAATGTTCTTCTGCCGGGAACGGCGCGATTTGCGTACAGGGCAGAACGAGGAAGTCGTATTGCCCAAACTGGTTCAGCAGCGCCTGGTACCAGTTGCCGCGCGTCGTTGCGGCGCGGTTGATATCGATCGACGTCCGGCTGCGGCCGTGTTCGATTTCCCAGATGGCCTCGGGCTTGAGGAGGTCGCGCGTAGCAGCGTTGGCATACAGCGGCCCCAGGTTGCCCGACACGATCAGTGAACGCAGCGTGCACCAGCATTCCCACAGCGCATCCATCGCGAAGAAGGGCTGTACGGTCTCGACGTGGCAGCCCAGCGTTTCGAACATGTCCAGCGCCTGCTCGTTGACGGCCAGGACTTCGGGGTCGACGGCAAGGTAGCCCCCAAAGTTGCCCAGCCACCCGATGCGGGCATGCCGGAAATCGCGGTAAAGCGGTTTCGTGAAACACGACGGATCGTCGCTCAACGACAGCGGCGCACGTGGGTCGTAGCCGGCCTGCGTGGCGAGCAACCAGGCGAGGTCTTCCGGGTTGCGGGCCATCGGGCCTTCGGTGCCCAGTTGCTGAAAGAAGCCGTCGATGGCCGGGCCATAGGGCACACGCCCGAGGCTGGGGCGAAGGCCGTAGATGTTGTTCCAGGCGGCCGGATTGCGCAGCGAACCCATCATGTCGCTGCCGTCGGCTACGGGCAGCATCTGCATGGCCAGCGCCGTTGCCGTTCCACCGCTGCTGCCGCCAGCGGAACGCTCGGGGTTCCACGCGTTGCGCGTGATGCCGTACACGCCGTTATAGGTGTGCGAACCCAGACCGAACTCCGGCGTGTTGGTCTTGCCGATCAGCACCGTACCCTGGCGGCGGATGCGCTCGACGACGATGCTGTCGTGCGTCGGCACGTTGCGCGCCATGGCCAGACTGCCCATCGTCGTTGCAATGCCGGCGGTGGCCGCCAAGTCCTTGGGCGCTTGCGGAAAGCCGTGCATCCAGCCGCCCGACAGGCCTTGCGAGAGCAGCACGTCGCGCTGGCGCGCCTGATCGATGGCGGACTCTGCATCGATGCGCGCCACAATGGCATTCACCGACGGATTGTGACGATCGATCTGCGCGAGAAACGCTTCCATGACCTCCACGCACGACACATCGCGCGCGTGGATGTGCCTGGACAGCTCGATCGCACTCCATTGCACGATCTCTTCGTTGGCGGCCGCAGCGGTGGCTGCCTGGCTGAGGTTCGCTTGCATGGCTTGACTCGACGTTTTCTTTACGCGCGCAGGTAGGTCTGTGCGAGGCGCACCCAGGCAGCCGCACCCAGCGGCAACACCTGGTCGTTGAAGTCGTAGCCTGGGTTGTGCACCATGCAGCCGCCGAACTCGCCTTCGCCGTTGCCGAGAATCAGGTAGCAGCCCGGTACTTCGTTGAGCATCCAGGCGAAGTCTTCGCTGCCGTTGAGCCCCTTGGGCGCCTGCGTGACGACGTTGTCCGCACCCACCAACTCGGTGCAGACCCGCTGGGCCAACTGGGTCTCGGCCTCGGTATTGACCATGGGCGGCGTCAGTTGACGATAGTCGATCTCTGCTTCAACGCCATGGGCCTGCGCGGTGAGGCTGACGATCTCGCGGATGCGCTGCTCCACCAGCGCACGCGTTTCCGGCCGGGCTGCGCGCACATTCAGGCCGATCGTCACCGACTCGGGAATCACGTTGTGCGTGGCACCGCCGCGAATGAAGCCGACCGACACCACGGCCGTATCGTCAGGCGCGACATTGCGTGCCACCACGGTCTGTAGCGCCGTGATGATGGCGGCAGACGCAGCAATCGGATCGCGCGCGCGGTGCGGCATCGCGCCGTGCCCGCCCATGCCCTTGATGGTGACGTCGGCCACGTCCGAAGACAGGCTGACCGGCCCCGGCAGTACGCGGAAGCTGCCGGCCGGCACACCCGGCATGTTGTGCAGGGCAAAGACGGCATCGCATGGGAAGCGCTCGAAGAGCCCGTCTTCGATCATCGCGCGCGCGCCGCAGAGGTTTTCTTCGTCGGGCTGGAAGATGAGGTTGAGGGTGCCGTCAAAGTCGCGGCTATCGGCCAGCGCCTTGGCCGCAGCCAGCAGGATGGCGGTGTGCCCGTCGTGGCCGCAGGCGTGCATCTTGCCGTGGACGCGGCTCGCATACGGCAGCCCGGTGGCTTCAACCACGGGCAGGGCATCCATGTCGGCACGGATGCCGAGGCGCCGTGTGCCGTTGCCCAGCTTCAACTGGCCCACCACACCGCTCTTGCCAATGCCGGTGTGCACTTCGTAGCCCCAGCTCTTGAGCAGATCGGCGACCAGCGTGCTGGTGGCACCCACCTCGAACCCCAGCTCGGGCTGCGCGTGGATCTGGCGGCGGATGTTGACGAACGTTTCTGCATCGATGTGCACCGGCGGAAGCAGGTGCGGCAACAGCTGGAAGGGCGTGAGCGTCGGGGCTTTGGTCATGTCGAGGGGCTCCTGGCTGGAATTGGGGGGATTAACGGGACTCGGGCACTTCGCGCAGGGTCATCACCGTCAGCAGGGTGACGGCGGCGCACGCCATCATGTAGAAGGCCGGGGAGAGCGGATTGCCGGTGCGGGCCAGCAGCCACGTCACGACAAACTGGCACGAGCCGCCAAACACCGTCACGCCGATCGCGTAGATCACTGACAGGCCGCTGGCGCGCACCTTGATGGGCAGCAACTCCATCATCATGAGCAGCATGGGTGTAGTGCCCAGGTACAGCGTGCCGGTCAGCAGCGCCGACAGCGCCAGCACCAGCGGTACGCTCGGGTAGTGCGTCATCAGCCAGAAAGCCGGATAGAGCAGCACCACCGTCACCAGCGTTGCCCCGACCACCAGCGGCTTGCGGCGCGGTAGGCGATCGGCCAGCCAACCCGAGAGCAGCGATGCGGCAAAGCTGGTCAGGCCCGTCACGCAGCCCGCCAGCAGCGACAACGACGCCGGCAGATGCAACTCGCGGATCATGTAGGTCGGCATGAAATAGATCACCAGATACGTGCCCACCGTACCGCCGATGATGGTGAGAACGCCCTTGACCACCAGGCCACCGTGCTCGCGGAACAGCAAGCCCAGCGGGCTCGATTCGTGGGCCTCCGCAGTGTGCGTTTCATCCAGGTGCGCACGGATGTAGAAGCCCACGGGTGCGATCAGCAGGCCCAGGAAGAACGGCACGCGCCAGCCCCAGCTCTGCAGCGCTTCCGGCGACAGGTTGCCGTACAGCACCGCGGCTGTCAGCGCGCCGCACAGGGCGGCAATGCCCTGGCTGCCTAGCTGCCAGCTCACGCGAAAACCGCGGCCCTTGATGCCGCCCGACTCCATCAGCATGGCGGTGGACGCACCGATCTCGCCGCCCAGCGAAAAGCCCTGCAACAAGCGTCCCGCCAGAATCACCAGCGGGCCGAACAGGCCGGCCGTCGCGTACGTGGGCGCAACCGCCAGGCAGAGCGTGCCGACCACCATCAGGCCGATCGTCAGCGTCATGGCCGCCTTACGGCCGTGGCGATCCGCGTAGTTGCCGATGACGAAGCCGCCCAGCGGCCGCATCACAAAGCCGATGCCGAACGTGGCCACCGCCAGCAGCAGCGAGCCGTACGCGCTGTCGGACGGGAAGAACAGCTTGCCGATCATCAGCGCAAAGAAGCTGTAGACCGTGAAGTCGTACATCTCCAGCGCATTGCCGATCGAGCACGCGGCAATCAACCGTGCCTGGCTGGTGGGCTTGGGCGCGGCTACGGCCGCGGCGGGCAGGGCCGGCTGCAGGGTGGCGTCGTTCATGGGGGGGGGCTCCGTCCAAGATGTTGGGGAAGGGCTTCTGCGAGTCCTTGGCGATGAAGTATTCCGGGAATGGCCGCGCGGAAAAAATCGCAAATTTTCATCCCGATAACCAAATAGAATCACCGTCATAACCGGCGTGTATCCGCTATCAGGGAAAGCCCGCGAGGCTTTGCCGCTGCGGGTGACCCGGCAACCACATGCACGATCGTGCGCAAACAGGAAGGAGAAGCCTGTGAAACTGCACCAGTTGCGCATCCTGCTGGCGGTGGCACAGCACGGCAGCATCCACGAGGCTTCGCGCGGGTTGCATATCTCGCAGCCGGCGTTATCCAAGGCGATTGCCGAGCTGGAGCGGGAGTTGGGCGTCACGCTGCTGTCCCGTTCGGTGCGCGGCGTGAGCCTCACAGCGTATGGGGTGGCGCTCGTCAAACGGGCCAGCGTGGTCGAGCAGGAGCTGCGTCACGCCCTGGAAGACATCGAATCCATTCGCGGACACGCCGACGCGGAACTCAATATCGGGTTTACCGCCGTGGCCTCCAGCGGGCCGTTGCCGGACGCCATGGCGGCATTCCGCACGCGTTTTCCCAGTGTGGCGCTGCGCGGTTTCGAGCAGCGATCGCAGCAGATTCTGGAAGGGCTGCGCGAAGGCCGGCTCGATCTTGGACTGATCTCCACCAACAGCGGGCCCGGCACGGGCAGCTTCCAGTGGGAGCCGTTGTTCTCCGTGCCGATGCGCCTGGCTGTGCGGCCCGGCCATCCGCTGCGACGCACGCGCCGGCTGCGTTCGCTGGTGGATGCCGACTGGCTGGTGCTGGACCCGCTGGACGACCCCGGCAGCCCGCTTGCGAGCCTGATGCGGCTGCACCGGCTGGAGATGCCGCGCCGCATCGTGCAGAGCGGGTCCAATCTGCTCGGGCTGCAGCTGGCGACCAAGACAGACCTGGTCAGCATGTGGTCGGGGTTCGTCTTTGCCGATAACCTGGGGCCGCTGCGCACGATCCCGGGCGCGCTGGAAGTGTTGCCGATGGAAGACGAGCTGCCCGCATTCAGCGTCTACATGGTCTACCGGTCAGCCGATCTGATGACGCACGCCTGCACGGAATTCAGCAAGGAGGTTCGGCATTTGGCGCAGCGGTATCGGCTTCGCTGAGCATCGTGCTTTTGAACGACTGGTGGGCGCCTATTGTCCAGCCCACTTTTAGTTGACATAGGGCCAGCCAAATTCAAATGTCGGCACGGGCGTGCGTTTTGTGGCCAGTTCGATTCTTCTTTGCAGTGATCGGCAGGGCAGTGGTCCGGGTGACCGGCATGTTGCTGGGCTGGCATGGAGCGACTTGTTGGAGGGCCCGCTCCAGGTCCAGCCGGTTGATCAAGCGCTGCCGCTTGGTGGCCGGCGCCGGTCGGTGCGGCCGCGGTGGCTCGCCCGCCAAGGTGCGCGAGGGCCCGACCTGCCGACGATCGTCGCGCTGCGCCTGCAGTTCGGCCGCCACCGCCAGCACGTGCCCCAACCGTTTGTGCTCCACGATCGCGCCCTGGTCGATCTGCGCCAGCCGGTCATAGGTGGTGTAGGGCAGGGAGGCACCCTCGGCCCACAACTCGATCCGCCCATCGGGAGACTCCGCCACCTCGATGTAGCGGTGAATCAAGCCGCGGTGCTCCGGCCGGTCCTCCAGCAAGTACATCACCTTGGCGTACTGCACGGTCAGGCTGGCCGATACCTTGCGCCACTCGCGCCAGCAGAAGACCCGTTCCAGGTCCTCATCGCCACGCAGCGGCCGGTGCGCATCGAAGTCGCTCCTCGGTTCCTTGGCAAAGCGCGCATTGAAGTCCGCCATGAACGCCGGCACAAACGCGTTGGCCGCCGCCATGCTGCTGATGCCGCGCAGGCGCAACTCCTTGACCAGGCGGTCCTGCAACACCCCGTTCATGCGCTCCACGCGGCCCTTGGCCTGGCTCGTGTTGGCACACAAGCTATCGATGTTCAGCTCGATAGCGCAGCACCAGACGTTCCACTTGCCGTCGTGACAAGCCCAGCCGCTCAGCCGCGCGCCAAATCGCCAAGCCTTGGTCAGCAATCGCTTGAATCACCTTGAACCGGTTCAGTTCACGCATCGTCATGGTGATGGTCTCGGGCTTCGGCATGGCAGCCTCCGGTCTCGGACAGACGGGAAGCCGCCAGCATGCCTGCGTTGGCCTAGGGGTACGACATTTCTATTTGGCTCAAATGCGACATTACTAATTGGCTGTGACACATGAATGACGCATAATTTGCATTATGTTAAATATTGGATCGACCGGCATCCCGGTCTCGAGCCAATACCGCTCTACGCCTTCTTCAAGAACTCCGGCTTGAGCAGATAGCTCACCCCGTCGATCTTGCAATCAATCGGATGGTCGCCCGACACCAGCCGGATGTTTTTCACCTTCGTGCCAGCTTTGAGCGTGCCCGACCCGCCTTTGAGCTTCAGGTCTTTGACTAGGGTTGCAGAATCGCCGGCGTTCAGCGGATTGCCGTTGGCGTCCTTGATGACTGGCGCGGCCTCCTCCTCGTCCATTGGCGCCGACGGATTCCATTCGTGCGCGCAGTCCGGGCAGATGTAGAGATCGCCGTCCTGGTAAGTGTTCTCGGAGGCGCAGTGCGGGCAGGCGGGAATCGTGGACATGGCAGATGGCGAAAGTGTTCGAAGGGGCCGCACTATACCAGCCAGCCCCCTTCCTCGGATTGAGCTCCCGGTCTTCAACCGCGGAATGCGGTGAGCAAACGAAAAGAACAGGCCTAGTTCGCGAACAGACTCTCCAGTGCGCTGGTTGTTGTCGGTACAGTCGCTGTGACGGTGCCCGTCTTTCCTGCGTCGATGGCAAGTACGACATCACCCGTGGCGGCAAAAGATGCCTTCACCTGATCTTCTGTCGTGGCAAGTGCGATGGAGCCTGCGCTTGGTACACCTGTGGCGCCCACGGCCAATGGCGAACTTGTACTCAATAGGAGGTTGGCGCTGCCCGAGGGCGTCATGAAACCGAGGTTTCCGGAAAGACTGACCTCGTCTGTGAATGTGAGTAGCGAAAGACTGTCATCCAGCCGCCAGCCAGCCAATGCAATAGAGTCTTGGACACCGTTGACATTGCGGTTCACCGTTGCATTGTTGGATGTCGCGACGTATTTCAGCGTGTTGTCGGGTTGTGGAACCGATTTCGAAATCGTCATGGTTCCATTGAACGTCATTGAAGTGGTGCCAGCTTGGGCGTACAGGTTATTTGCGGTCGCGTCGGCAACAAATGAGAAATTCTGCAGATTGGCTGTAGGTTGCGAGGCGGCCTTGATTGAAAACGTCATTCCACCATTGAGTGTTGTCGCCACCGTTGTGCCCGCCAAGGTCATGCTCTCCTGACAATTCGAGAACGCTATGCTCGCCGTGTCACCCGCTGTGATGCTGTTGGAGTGATCGTTATCGTTGAACGTGATCGATGCTGTTCCGCCGCCCGTGCAAGCGCCGCCAACCGTTCCGGGGCCGCTTTGACTGGCGGCAGTGATGACCGAGAACAAGGTAATCGCGTAAAAGCTGTAGGTGTCGCGTGAGCCGAAGTATGTATAGGCAGCGGCGGTTCGCGCATTCAAGTAACCATTGGCTGGGTCCGATAGTTTGATGGAAGAAGGTTGCAGCGGTGCTGGCATCGTGGCGGGGCCTCCGTCATCGCCACCACCGCAAGCCGCCAATACGGCGGCCATCGCCGCTACCAGAGTTGTTTGTAGCAGTGTCTTCACAGCGCGCTCCTTATTCTTTGTCCAACGCGGGTAAAAATAATTAACCCCAGGTATCAGATTACGCGAAGTGAAACTGGTCAATCTTTGATATTCAAAATTCCATGATCCATCGCAATTTTTAATAGCAGGTGGTATATCTTGCTGCAGCAGAAACTGCCTATTATTCAAATCTGGCATTCATTCCATGTTTAACAATTCCGCGCACGACCGTCCAAGGATTGAGCAAAATCAATCCATCAGGCAAAAAGATAGGAACCAGACCCATACGCTGTCTCGCACAGGGGCCGAAAAGGGATTCACCGCCGTTCGGTATGATCGAGACTTCGATGACCATTGTTGATGAACAGGAGAAGCACCATGGGCGAAGCCAAACGACGCGGCTCACAGGCCGACCGCATTTCTCAGGCGCACGCCCGGCTGGACGCGCTGCGGCCCGAAAAGCTGGTCTGCGGCGCCTGCCAGACCGCCTTTACCGAGTTTGAAGGGATGGAGCCGCGCGACATGCCCGGCATCCACGCCATCTTTGGCGGAGAATGCCCGAACTGCGGCGAGAGCGTGATCTCGTTCAACGGCGAGCCGGAAGCCGTGGCCGCTGCCATGCTGGCCTATCAGGACGCCATGGAAAACGCCAAGCTCGGTGCGCAGACGCAGGAAGGCAAGCACGTGCCCTACGTCGACGAAGAAGACAAGCCCACGCAACACTGAGGCCGCCATGCAGAGCACCCCGGCGCGCCGCTATCGCCACTACAAGGGCGGCGAATACGAATGGCTGTGCGAAGCCACGTACGAGCCCGATCCCACCATCAAGATGACGGTCTACCGCGCAGCCAACGGCACGATCTGGACGCGTCCGTCGACCATGTTCCATGAGATGGTCGAGGTCGACGGCCGGCAGGTGCCGCGCTTCGCGCGCATCGACTGAATGCCGGTCACGGCGCTCTCGGTACAAGCGGGCCTGCGGGCCCGTTTTTACGTACTTGCGTGGCCGGACCGGTTGCGCTTGAACCAGGCATGCTCGCCCGGCGCCCAGTCGCGCCGCTCGAAGGTGATGTGCACCCGGCGTGAGACCTGCAGATAGACGCCGCAGGTCAGCAACAGCGAGACAGCCACGGCCGCCCCATCGATTAAGGTTGCGCGCGCGTCGGGCATGCCGCCCGCCATCAGCATGAGCCCGATCAGCGGCGGCAGCAGCGTCATGTGGGCGAGCGTGGCAAGCCGGAAGGCGCTGTCGTGCGTGGTGGCCAGCACCAGCACCGTCACGCTTGAGATCAGATACAGCATCGTTGTCAGGTTGACGGCCCCGCTGCCCGGCGTGTTGGCGTTGAAGAGATCGGCGCCGGCCATCTGCAGCGCATCAACGGACAGGCCCTGCCAGAACACCCACGTTGGCCCGGCAATGACCATCGCCAGCACCCACGGCAGCCATCCGGCAATGCCGTACAACGGATGATGTTCCGCTGCGGTTGGGTCGAGCTCGACCCAGTGATGCGTCAGCATGATGCACCCCCAACAATGCGCCCGTTCTGATGACGGATTGCCCCGGCAGGCACCCACGGCGCCTGTCTCCCCTGCTCTCTAGCTTAGGTCGCGGGGCAAGGCCTGCAATGTCGGAGGAACCCTGAACGCACAAGCGAATTGCGCCGTATCCACTACCGCCGGAAGAGTCGCGGGCGGTCCGGATCGTAGAGCGGGTCGGGCGTGATCTGCGTGAGTTGCAGCACGCCGGCGGGGTCGAAGTAGAAATGCATCAGCGACGGCCAGACATCGTCCGCCTTGAAGCGGTAAGACCACACCAGCCGGTCCATGCGTGGGAAATACGCCGTCTCGACCGGTTGGCCGAAATGCCGCAGCACGTCATCCTTGGTCCACACGCCGACCTTGGCCTGCGCAAATTCGAGGCTGCTCAAGACCTGCTTGAAGGCGATGAGCTTGCCGCTGGCATCAAAGTCGGCCGCGTAGGTGAACTGGCCATACGGCTTGGTCGGATACAGCCAGCGTGTGCCACCGTCGAGCGGATAGGACTCGCGCGGCGGGCCGAACTGCGCCTGCACGGCGGGCTCGTCTGCGCCCACCAGCCGCTGTCCCCGCGTGACCGGAGATTCCAACGCCGCACATCCGGCCATTGCCGCGACCACCGCCGCGATTGCCAGCCAACGCATCATGCGCATGACAGCCCGCTCCATCCAATCCAATTCAGGACAGACAGTTTACCGCTGCGCTGCGGCTCAACGCGCAAGCAATGGGGCGATGTCGAGGTGTGCTGCGGCAACGCGTGCGTCCGCGCGCGGCAATCGCGGGATGGTGCCCAAGTGCGGCGCATTGATCCAGCGGCGCAGGGTGGCAACGTTGTCGTCCAGCCCGGCCATCGATGCATCGACCACATTGCCGACCCAGCCGGCAAGGTGCAGCCCACGCGTGGCGATGGCCTCGGCGGTCAGCGCCGCGTGGTTCAGACAGCCCAGGCGCAGGCCCACCACGAGCACCACCGGCAGGCCCAGGGCTACGGTCATCTCCGCCGTATCAAAGTCGTCCGACAACGGCACGCGGAAGCCGCCCACGCCCTCCACCACTACGGCATCAGCCAACGATCTCGCTTGTGCGAACGCGTCGAGAATGGGCGGCAGCGTAATCGTCACGCCCTCGCCTGCGGCGGCGAGATGGGGAGACATCGGTGCATCCAGCAGCCACGGGCAAACGGTTTCGAGCGGCAGGTCGACCGAGGATGCAGCGCGCAGCTGTTCGATGTCTTCGTTGGTACGTTCGGGCGCGCCGGGCAGCGTGCCGGCCGCGATCGGTTTGAGGCCGGCAGCACGGTAGCCGGCATCCGCGAGCTTGGTCAGCAGCGTGGCGCTGACCAGCGTCTTGCCGATCTCCGTGTCGGTGCCGGTGACGAAGCAATCGAAACGCGCCGGCATGTCAGGCTGCCTTGGCGGGCTGGAGCGATTGTCCGGCCGCTTCCAGCGCCTGGGCCAGGCGTTCGATGTCGTCGTCGGTATGGGCTGCCGACAGCGTGATGCGTAGGCGCGCCGTGCCCACGGGTACCGTCGGCGGGCGGATGGCCGCGATGCGGATGCCTTCGCGCTCCAGCGCGGCGGCCAGGGCCAATGCGGGTGCGTTCTCGCCGATCACGATCGGCTGGATGGCTGTGGGCGACGGCATCCACTGCCAGCCAAAGCGCGCCGACAGGCGCTGCGCGTGCGCACTCCACACAGCGATATGGCGGTCGAGGCGCGCACGGCGCTCGGCGCCCTCCTCGCTCGCAATCAGGTCCAGGGCGGCCAGCACCGCGCAGGCGATACCCGGCGGCGTGGCGGTCGTGAAGATGTACGTGCGGGCTCGCTGGACCAGCCAGTCGATCACCAGGCGATGCGCCACGATGGCCGCCCCAGACCCGCCGGCCGCTTTGCCGAACGTGCCGACGTAAACGATGCGTTCCGATTGCAGGCCGAAGTGCGACAGCACGCCGGCGCCCTTCTCGCCGAGCACGCCCAGCCCATGCGCGTCATCCACGATCAGCCAGGCGTCGTAGCGCTCGGCCAGCGCGAGCAGCTTGGGCAGCGGTGCAATGTCGCCGTCCATGCTGAACACGCCATCGGTGACGATCAGCTTGTTGCGGCTCGTGCTGGCGGCCAAGAGCGCCTCCAGCGCAGCCATGTCGACATGCGGATAGACCTTCACCGGCGCCCGCGACAACCGCGCGCCATCGATGAGCGAGGCGTGGTTCAGCGCGTCCGAAAAGATCGTGCATTCCTCCGTCGGGCGAATGCCGCCCGCCTGCGCCATGGCGCTCACCACGGCCAGGTTGGCCATGTAGCCGGTGCAGAAGAACAGCGCATCCGCATCGGGAATGTGCGCCGCCTGCATGGCCGCCATACGGGCTTCCAAGTGCGCATGCGCAATCGAATGGCCGCTCACCAAGTGCGAACCGCCGCTGCCGAAACCGTATTGACGTACGCCCTCCACTGCGGCTTCGGCCAGCGCGGGATGCGCCGCAAGGCCAAGGTAGTCGTTGCCGCAGAAGCCGAGAATGTCGCGTGGCTCGCCACCTTGTATGCTGATGCGCTGGCTGCGGTCGGTGGGGCTGTAGGCGGTACGGCGCACGCGGCGCAGGTGTGCGGCATCAATGGCGTCCAGGCCCGCCTGGAGGTCGTCAAGCAATTGCATAGGTGTGTCCTTCGGTGTCGCCAGTGGCTTGGGCGAGAGTGTCTTCCAGCGTCTGCAGCGTGCGTTCGACCAGGGTGTCGGTCTCCTCATCGCTCAGCACATAGGGCGGCAGCAGATAGACGGTGTTGCCGATCGGGCGCAGCAGCAGCCCGTGCGTGCGCGCCGTCAACGCAAATCGTTCGGCAAAGCGTGCGCCGGCCACTTCGGGGTGCACGTCGAAGGCGGTGATCATCCCGGTCTGCCGGACGTGAGCGAAGCGTGCATCGTGCGACAGCAGCGCCAGCCCCTGCGCGATGCGCGCGGCGGTCACGCGGTTGCGAGCGAACACGTCTTCCTCGGCAAACAGATCCAGCGTCGCCAGTGCTGCGCGGCACGCCAGCGGGTTGCCGGTATACGAATGCGAATGCAGGAAGCTGCGTACCGGCGCATCGTCGTTGAACGCGTTGTAGATGGCATCGCGCGACAGCACGATCGACAGCGGCAGATACCCCCCGCTGATGCCCTTGGACAGGCACAGCAGATCCGGCCACACGCCAGCCTGCTCGCATGCGAAGAAGGTGCCCGTGCGCCCGCAGCCGACGGCAATCTCGTCCGCAATCCAATGCACGCCAAATTCATCGCACAGTGCACGTACGCCGCGCAGGTAGCTCACGTCGTGCATGGCCATGCCGGCTGCGCATTGCACCAGCGGTTCGATGATGACCGCGGCGACGGCGCCCGCGTTGGCAGCGAGGCAATCGCGCAGCGCGGCCAACGCGCGTTCGGCCACATCGGCGGCGGTTTCGCCCGGGTTGGCCAGGCGCGCATCGGGCGACGGCACGCGGTGCGACTGCAGGATCAGCGGGTCATACGCATCGCGGAAGATCGCCACGTCGGTCACGCCCAGCGCACCGAGCGTTTCACCGTGGTAGCCGTGTTCCAGGCAGACGAAGCGGCTGCGTGTGCCCTGCCCTGCATTGCGATGCGCGTGAAAGCTCATCTTGAGCGCGATTTCCACGGCCGAGGCGCCATCCGAGCCGAAGAAGCTGTGGCCGAGCACGCCACCCGTCAGGTCGATCAAGCGTTCGGCCAGCTCCACCGCCGGGCGATGCGTAGCACCAGCCAGCATCACATGTTCGAGCGAATCGAGCTGCGTCTTGAGCGCGGCGTTGATATGCGGATTGGCGTGGCCGAACAGGTTCACCCACCACGAACTGGTGCCGTCCAGGTAGCGCTTGCCATCAAAGTCGATCAGCCACGGGCCTTGGCCGCGTGCGATCGGCAGCGGCGGCATGGCATCGAGCCGTGCGTTTTGCGTGCACGGATGCCAGACGGCCGCGCGGCTGCGCGCCTGCCAGGCCGTGTTGGCCGAGCGGGCACCTTGCGCGCCGGCAGCCGGCACAGGAATGGGGGGATACGCCATACGAACCTCCAGTCAACACCGCCGGCCCGCAGCATGCTGCAAAGCGGAGCCGGCACATGGCGGCGTATGGTAGGTGGCTTGCCGATCAAACGACAAGCAAACAGATCACCGATTTTTGTCGGCGTGATCACCGTTGAAGCGCGATGATGGGCGCTTTATCCGGAGATATGCCGTGTCCTGCTTCGATCTCGCGGCGAAAAAAATTTTGCGAGGTGCGATTTTTGTGGCTCATGAGGCGCCTTTTCTCGCCCGCCCCCCGAGCCGGCGCCATATCAATCGCCTGTGATATTCAGAATGTACTGAAAGTAAGGCTTGCGTCATTGCTCTGCCCTAGGGATAACCCTATACTCGGGAAAACCCTAGATAACGCACTGAGAGAAAACACCATGATCCAGCAAGCCTATTTCACCCCGAAGTTCGCCGGCCAAGCCCAAGTCCAAGCCGCCCGTCGCCCGTCGCTGCTGCGCGCAGTGTTCAACTATTTCCGCAAGGGTTGGGATAACAACCTGGTGTACGCAGAAGTGGTTGGCAAGTCGGGTTCGTACTTGGGCTAAGACAGCCACGCCATTACGGCACACATGACAAAACGGCGCATTGGCGCCGTTTTTGTTTTGCAGCGTGCTATCGCTGCGCCGGCCTCAAGACAAGCGCCGCCGCCGAGCCGATCACAATCCCCCAGAACGCCGAGCCCAACCCGAACAGCGTCAACCCCGACGCCGTCGCCAGGAAGGTGATGATCGACGCCTCCCGGTGCTCACCATCTTCGATCGCCCCCATCACGTTCGATGCGATGGCGCCAATCAGCGCCAGCCCGGCCAGGATGGCCACGAACGGTTTGGGCAGCGCCGCAAATAGCATCACGATGGCACCCGCAAACGTCCCGCCGACCAGGTAGAACACGCCGTTGGCGATGCCGGCCACGTAGCGCCTGGCTGGGTCGTCATGTGCGTCCTTGCCGGTGCACAACGCGGCGGTAATCGCGGCAATCACGATGGTGATGCCGCCGAAAAACGCCACGCCGATCGACGCCACGCTGGTGGCCGTCATGATCGGCTTGGCCGGGGTGTCGTACCCGGAGCCGCGCAGCACCGCCATGCCGGGCAGAAACTGCCCCGTGAGGCTGACGATGACGAGCGGGATGGCCAGGCTCAGCGTCGAACTCAAGGTCCAGTGTGGGGCGATGAAGACTGGATGGGCGAATTCCAGCGTGACACCGTTGAAATGCGTCACGCCCATGGCCATTGCCAGCGCCATCCCGGCCAGCAACACCACGACGATGCAGTAGCGCGGCCACCAGCGCCGGCCCACCACGTAGATGGCGATCATGGAAAACGCCAGCACCGGCATGGCAGAAGCCGCAGCAAACGCGTGGGTACCGAACTGGAACAGGATGCCCGCCATCATGCCCGCGGCAATGCCCTTGGGAATCAGCCGCATGAGCCGGTCGAATGCGCCCGACACGCCGATCAGCAGGAGGATCACGGCCGCCGTGATGTACGCCCCCACCGCCTCGTTGAGCGACAGCCCCGGGAACAGCGAGACCAGCAACGCCGTTCCCGGCGCCGACCATGCCGTCACCACCGGGGCCTTCCACCGCCAACTCGCGTAAATGCCGGACACCCCCGCGCCGATGGAGATCGCCCAGACCCACGACGCCACCATCGCGTCCGGCACATGCGCGGCCTGTGCCGCCTGGAAGAAGATGACCAGCGGCCCCGCATACGAAATCAGTACGGCCAGGAACCCGGCCGCGACGGCGGAGAGGGACCCATCGGAAAGCGCCCCGCGCGAGGCCGTTTGCGTGCTCGATGGATGCATCGCGCGTGGCCGATCAGCGTGCGATGACCGAGGCCGACCGCTTATGGTTGATGAGCGCAACTGCAATCGTCGCAATCACCGCCGGCACGGCCATGGCGAAGAAGTTGTGATGCAGTGGCAGCGCCATCCCCACCAGCATGCCGATGACGATGGGCGCAAGAATCGCGCCGCTGCGCCCGACGCCCGAAGCCCAGCCGATGCCCGTGGAGCGGATGCTCATCGGGTAGAACTGCCCGGCATAGGCATACGTCACGATCTGCGTGCCGATGGTGCAGCCGCCGGCCACGGCCACCAGCAGGTACAGCGCCTCGGTCGACGTCTTGATGCCGAGCAACGCGATCGACACCGCCGCCAGCGCATACATGGCCATCAGCACGTACTTGATGTTGAAGCGATCTGCCAGCCAGCCGCCGCCGATGGCGCCGAGCATGGCCCCGAAGTTCAGCACCAGCACAAAGGTGAGCGCCGAGCCCAGGCTGTAGCCCGCCGACGCCATCAGCTTGGTCAGCCACGAGCTGAGCGCGTAGACCATGAACAGGCACATGAAGAAGGCAACCCAGAACATGGCCGTGCTGAAACCGCGCCCATCCTGGAATAGCTTGCCCAGCGGGGCTTCGTTGCCGCGATCGGCTTCGGGCAGGACGAAGGTGTCGCCGGGCTGAGGCGCATCGTTCGGGTTGAGCCGGCGCACGATGTCGCCCACCGCATCGAGCTTGCCGGCACGCAGCAGGAACGGCATCGATTCCGGCAGCCACCGCAGGATCGCCGGTACCAGCAGCACGGGCAGCCCAGCCGCAATGAACACCGATTGCCACCCGTAGTGTTCCAGCAGCCCCTTGCCGAGCAGCGCGGCCAGCATGCCGCCCACCGAATAGCCGCTGAACATCAGCGTGACGAGCGTGCTGCGCGCCCGGCGCGGTGAGTACTCCGTCATCTGCGCCACCACGTTCGGCATCACGCCGCCGATACCGAGGCCCGCCAGGAAGCGCGTCACGCTGAAGGTGACCGGGTCCGTGGAAAAACCGGCGGCCGTCGTAAACACGCTGAACAGCACGATGCACACGGCAATCGCCCAGCGGCGGCCGATGCGATCGGCAATCGTGCCGAGAAAGATCGCCCCGAACATCATGCCGAACAGCGCCGCGCTGACCATGAAGCCGGCACTGGTGGGCGTGACGCCCATGTCTTTCATGATGGACGGCAGCGCAATGCCCGCGATGGCCAGGTCGTAGCCGTCAAAGATGATGATGAGCGCGCACCAGAACAGCGTGATGGCGTGGAAGCGGCCGAACCGGGCGTGGTCAGCCACTGCGTGCAGGTCGATCTGACGCATGGGTGGTCTCCTTTGGTGTGGTGTTGAAGGCGTGGTCGCCTTTCTTGTGCTGGGTGTGGTGTCTTCGACTGATGGCGCGCTCTGCGGGGCGCGCTTCAAACCTTCAACCCAGGTCTCCGCCGCCGACGGGCAGCACCGTCCCGGTGATGTACGAAGCCTCGTCCGATGCGAGGAACAGGATCGCCCTCACCTGCTCGTCGATCGTGCCGTAGCGGTGCATCAGGCTGCTGGCGAGGGTCTGGTCGACGATGCCCTGGTACCAGACGGTTTCCTGCTCCGACATGGGCGCCGCGTTGCGCGGGATCTTGCGCGGCGGCGCCTCCGTACCACCTGTGGCGACGGCGTTGACGCGGATGTTGTCGTCCGCATGTTCCAACGCCAGGCTCGCGGTGAGCGCATTGACACCGCCCTTGGCCGCCGAATACGGAATCCGGTAGATGCCGCGCGTGGCAATCGACGACACGTTCACGATCACGCCCTGTTGGCGCTCCACCATGTGCGGCAGCACGGCGCGGCAGCACCACAGCGTCGGAAACAGTGATCGGCGGATCTCCGCCTCGATCTGCGCCGCTTCATAGTGCTGATACGGCTTGGCCCAGATCGTGCCGCCGACGTTGTTGATGAGCACGTCGATGCGGCCGAACGCGCCAAGCGCAGCCTCCACGGCGTGCTGCGCACCGGCATAGGTTTCCAGATCAGCCGTGGTGGCGTGGGCATGGCCACCCGCTGCCGCAATCTCGGCCTGCACTTCGTGGACGAGTTCGGCGCGGTCCACCAGCAGCACCTGCGCCCCCTCTTCTGCCGCAGCCATGGCCACGCCACGGCCGATGCCCTGCGCTGCGCCCGTCACGACGACGGCTTTGCCTGAGAATCGTTGCATGGTCATGCTGCCTTCGCGCTGGGTGTTGCGTTGGGCGTGAACTTCTCGTAGTGGAAGCTGTTGGGCTTCACGCCTTTGTCGTCAAAGTACTTGCGCACGGCATCGACCATCGGCGGCGGCCCGCACAGGTAGACATCCACATCGCCATCGTTCAGCGCACCGGCCGGGATGTGCTGCGTCACCCAACCCTTGCGTGGATGGCTCGATGCGGCGTCGGCGACGACGGTGGCGTAGCTGAAATTCGGCAGCCGTGCCACGTAGGCATCGATGGCCTCGACCTGCACGAGGTCAAGGTCACGCGTCACGCCGTAGATCAGGTGGACCTGCTGCTGAGAATTGGCGCGTGCCAGCACTTCGAGCATCGACAGGAACGGCGCGAGACCCGTGCCGCCAGCCAGGAACAGCAGCGGCCGCTGCACATTACGCAGATAGAAGCTGCCCAGCGGGCCCTGCAGATCAAGCTTGTCGCCCGGTTTTGCGGCTTCGAGCCAGGTGCTCATCACGCCGCCGGGAATCTTCTTGATCAGGAAGCTGATCTTCGTTTCGCCGGGCGCTGAGGAGAATGAATACGAACGATGCTGGCCGCTCCCCGGCACGCCGATGTTGACGTACTGGCCCGGCAGGAACACCGGCGCCGTGGCATCCACGTCCAGCTCGAGCACCACGGCGGCATCGTTGTGCTGCTCGACTTTGGACAGCGTGGCCCCGAAGCTGCTCTGCCCGGTCTTGCAGGTGGTCGACGTGGTCGGCACCGCGATCACGCAATCGCTCTGCGGCACCATCTGGCACGTCAGCACGAGGCCGGTGTTCTTCTCGTCTTCGGTCAGGGCGTCTTCGATGTAGTCGTCACCGAGGTCGTAGCTGCCGCTTTCGGCACGGCACTTGCACGTCCCACAGACGCCGTCGGAGCAATCCATGGGCAGGTTGATCTTGGCGCGGAAGGCGGCGTCGAGCACCTTCTCGCCCGCTTTGCATTCGATGAAACGGGTGACACCGTCCTCGAAATTCAGTGCAACTGTGAAACTGGACATGGGATACCTCCGCTGCCTCTTTTGCGTGTCCTATACCTGGGTGCGACCTCAGACGTGATAGACGTCGAGCACCTGCCGGATGTAGTCGTTTTTCAGGACGATCTTCTTGGACGAAATCAAGAAGCCGTCACCGGTGCGGCGCAGGGTGACGAACATCGTGCCGAAGAACTGATCGGTGGTCTTGTACCGGTGGCTGAGCGTGTGGAAGTTGTAGCGCACGTCGACTTCAGCCTCGCGCTCGGCCAGGACTTCCACGTTGGTGATGCTGTGGTTGGTTCTCGGCTCCGGCGTCGATGCGCCGCTGCGCTCGGTCTTGATGCGGAAGACGCGATCCTCCAGCCCGCAGCGATCGGGGTAGTACATCAACGAAATTTCGCTCTGCGGGTCTTCGGTCAGCTGGTCGTCGTCATCCCATGCCGGCATCCAGTACGCGACGTCTTCCGCGTAGCACTCGAGCCAGGCATCCCACTGGCGGTCGTCGAGCAGCCGCGCTTCGCGGTACAGGGCCGCGCAGATGGTCTGGTAATCGGCGCTCATGCTGGCACCCCTTCGCGTTCCGTCTTCAGAGCGTTGCGCATGACATGCACCCAATATTCGTGCTGGCAGACGAACAGGCCTTCGTCTTCACTGCGCTCGCCCGAGATGAGCGGCTTCAAGCCCATCTTGGTGGCGTTTTCATCGGGGCCGTGCACCCACAGCGGCGCGCCGCGCGAGAGGTCGTTCCACAAGGCCGTGGTACCGGCATAGCCGTTCTGGCAGGCGCGGAACTCCTCCAGGTCGTCGGCGGTGCCCATGCCGGTGACATTGAAGAAATCCTCGTACTGGCGGATGCGCGTTGCACGATCGGTTGCGCTTTCGCCCTTCGGCGCAAAACAGAAGATCGAAACCTCGGTCTTGTCGACGCTGATCGGCCGCACCACACGAATCTGCGTGCTGAACTGATCCATCAGGAACACGTTCGGATACACGCACAGGTTGCGGGTCTGGTTGACGATGAAGTCGGTCTGCGTCTCGCCCACGCGTGCCTTGATCTCCTCACGGTGGGCATAGACGGGCCGCACTTCCGGGTTCATCGTCTGGGTCCACAGCAGGATATGGCCGTGCTCGAAGCCGTACACGCCCGCCACCGACTTGCTCCAGCTGTTCGCATCCACCGCCTGCGTGCCGCCTTCCTTGCGCCGGCCCATCGTGGCGGCGTAGTTCCAGTGCACGGTGCTCACGTGGTAGCCGTCGCAGCCGTTCTCCATCTGCATCTTCCAGTTGCCGTCATAGACGTACGAGGAATTGCCGCGCAGTACTTCCAGGCCTTCGGGCGCCTGGTCGACGATCTGGTCGATGATCACGCGCGCTTCGCCCAGGTACGTTTCGAGCGGCTGCACATCGGCATTGAGGCTGCCGAACAGAAAGCCACGGTAGTTTTCGAACCGCGCGACCTTCTTCAAGTCATGCGAACCATGCGTGTTGAACTGCACCGGATACTCGGTGGTCTTTTCGTCCTTCACCTTGAGCAGCTTGCCGGTGTTGGAAAACGTCCAGCCGTGGAACGGACACGTGAAGCTGCCCTTGTTGCCATGCTTGCGACGGCACAGCATCGCGCCCTTGTGTGCGCAGGCGTTGATGACCGCATTCAGCTCCCCGGTCTTGTCACGGGTGATGACGATCGGCTGCCGGCCGATCCACGTGGTGTAGTAATCGTTGTTGTTCGGAATCTGGCTTTCGTGCGCCAGATACACCCAGTTGCTCTCGAAGATGTGCTTCATCTCCAGTTCGAACAGGTCCGGGTTGGTGAAGATGTCTCGGCGGCAGCGGAAAACGCCCGCCTCTTCGTCATCCACCACCGCGGTTGAGAGCAGGTGATCCAGTTCGTTGGCTTTGTCGATCAAGGCGGACATGGTCGTCTCCACTTAGCGTTCTAAGGTCTCAGACCTCGGCCGAGGCGCGCAGGCGGTTCACGCGCTGGTTGTCCTTGCCCTGCACCAGCGGCGTCAGCACGACGTTGAATTCGATGTCCTTGTACGCATCGGTCTTCAGGTCGAACGCGGCGCCGCCGGTTTTCTCAACCACGTGCGGAATCAGTTCTTCGCGGGTGGCATAGGCGAAGTCGTCCCAGATCAGCGGATCGCCTTCGATGTTGAATTGCGTCGTCAGCTTGCGGTGCCCGTCGCTCGACACGAAGAAGTGCACGTGCGCTGGCCGGTTGCCGTGGCGGGCCAGCCCGTTCAGCAGTTGCTGGGTTGCGCCCTGCGGCGGGCAGCCGTAGCCCACCGGCATGAGCGTGCGGAATTCGTACTTGCCGTCGGCACCCGTCCGGACAGCACCGCGCAGGTTGAACGGGCTCTGCTCGCCGGTCGGGTCGAAGTGCGAGTAGAAGCCGTTCGAGTTCGCATGCCAGCATTCGACCAGGGCGCCGGCCACCGGCTTGCCGTCGGGGCCAGTCACCGTGCCGTGAATGATCAGCGGGCCCGCGGCTGGGTCCGGATCAACGTCGATGCGGGACACGCCATCGCGCACTGTCGCGCCTGCCACATACAGCGGGCCTTCGATCGTGCGTGGCGTGCCGCCATTGAGGCCAAGCGCCTCGTCGGCGGCGTCCATGCGGATGTCGAGATACTTCTCCAGGCCCACGCCAGCGGCAAGCAGTGCCGCCTCGCCGTCCTGGCCGAGCTTGTTCAGGTAGTTGATGCCTGCCCAGACTTCATCCGGCGTGATGTCGAGATCGTCGATGGCCTTGAACAAGTCAGCCAGCAGACGGTGGGTGATCTGCTTCAGGCGGGCGTTCCCGTCCTTGCCATCCAGGTTGGTGGCGGCCTTCAGCAGGTCCTGCACTTCTTTCGTTTGGAATACGGTCACGCTCATGATGGGTGTCTCCATTTGGTTTTCTGGGGCAATGTCTACGGTACTCAGGCGTCGTCGCCGTGAACGGACGACGGATGACGGCACAGCGGCGTCACGGCGATCTGCATGTACGGAAACAACGGCAACGCCGTCAGGATGTCGTGCAGTTCGGCGTTGCTCTGCACGTCGAACACGCTGACGTTCGCGTACTCGCCGACCAGGCGCCAAATGTGGCGCCACTTGCCGCTGCGCTGCAGGTCTTGCGAGTAGGCCTTCTCGCGCGCCTTGATCTCGTTGGCGACATCGGCGGGCATGTCGGCCGGCAGGTAGACATCCATGCGGACGTGGAACAGCATCGTGGTCTCCTTGGTGGTGTCGTTCGTTCTGGATTTATTGCCGGCGCAAGCGCGCGAGCTTGTTGCGGTCGATCTGGATGCCGAGGCCGGGGCCGGTGGGCACCTGCAGCATGAAATCGCGGTACTGCAGCGGCTCGGTCAGCAGTTCTTGCGTGAGCAACAACGGGCCGAACAGCTCGGTGCCGAACTGCAGATCGCCGAAGGTGGAAAACACGTGGGCCGACGCCGCCGTGCCCACCGCGCCTTCGAGCATCGTTCCGCCGTACAGGCTGATGCCTGCGAGCTGCGCGATGGCCGCCACCTGCATGGCCGGGATCAACCCGCCGGACTGTGCGATCTTCACGGCGAACACATCGGCGCTCGCACTGCAGGCCAGCTCGAAGGCATCGAGCGGACCGTGCAGTGCTTCGTCGGCCATCATCGGCACGGCGAACTGGCGGGCCAGGCGTTCGAGGGCGGCGCGGTTTTCGGCGCGCACCGGTTGTTCGATCAGGTCGATGCCACCGGCCTGCAGTGCGGCGATACCGTTGGCGGCATCGAGTTCGCTCCAGGCCTGGTTGACGTCTACGCGCACGCTCACGGCGTCGCCCAGTGCGCGCTTGATGGCCAGCACGTGGGCCACGTCGTCTGCCACCGGGCGCAGGCCGATCTTCAGCTTGAAGATGCGGTGGCGGCGCTCGGCCAGCATCGTTTCTGCCTCGGCAATGTCCTTCGCCGTGTCGCCGCTGGCGAGCGTCCAGGCCACCGGCAGCGCTTCACGCAGGCGGCCGCCAAGCAGCTCCGACAGCGGCACGTTCAACCGGCGCGCCTGGGCATCGAGCAGCGCCGTTTCCAGCGCGCACTTGGCAAAGCGGTTGCCCTGGATGGTCTTGCGCACGCGTGCCATGGCAGCCGCCACGTTGCGTGCATCCATGCCGATCAGCAGCGGCGCGATGTGCGTGTCGATGTTGACCTTGATGCTCTCGGGGCTCTCTTCGCCGTAGTTGAGGCCGCCGATGGTGGTGGCCTCGCCCCAGCCTTCGATGCCGTCTTCGCAGCACACATGCACGAGGACAAGCGTCTGGGTGTGCATGGTGGCGACGGAGAGCTTGTGCGGACGGATGGTGGGCACATCCACTAGAATGGCCTCGATCGAGCGAATCATGTTTTCCAGGTATCAGAAGAACTGCGTTCAACGTGGAAACCAGATTACGCAGCGCAATTTATTGCGTCCAACACCGATTTAGTATCAGGTTCATACCTATAAGGTTGGATATGGAACTGCGCCACCTGCGCTACTTCGTAGCCGTTGCTGAAGAGCTGAACTTCACGCGCGCGGCCGAGCGCCTGCACATCGCCCAGCCGCCGCTCTCGCGGCAGATTCAGCAACTCGAAGACGAAATCGGCGTGCTGCTGTTCGAGCGTGGCAGCCGCCCGCTCAGGCTCACGGAGGCCGGCCGCTTCTTCCACGCGCATGCGCGCCAGTTGCTGGCGCAGACGGCCGAACTGGCCTCGATGACGCAGCGTGTCGGCCAGATTGAGCGGCGCCTGTCGATCGGCTTCGTGGCCTCAACGCTGTACGGGATGCTCCCGAAGGTCATCCGCCGCTTTCGCGCGGAGTACCCGATGGTCGATCTCACCATGCACGAGATGACCACCATGGACCAGATCCAGGCGCTCAAGGATGGCCGCATCGACGTCGGCTTCGGCCGCATCCGCTATGAAGACCCCAACGTGCGGCGCATTCTGCTGCGCGATGAGCGGCTGATGGTTGCCCTGCCCTCGGGGCATCCGTTGCTGGGGGCCAAGCCGGCGGCATCGCTGCGCGACCTGGTGGGCGATACGCTGATCATCTACCCGCGCGCGCCGCGTCCAAGCTATGCCGACCAGGTGCTTGCCCTGTTCCACGACCGCGCCTTGGAACCAAGCAAGATTTACGAGGCACGGGAATTGCAAATCGCCCTGGGATTGGTCGCGGCAGGCGAAGGGGTGTCGGTGGTGCCGCGCAGCGTGGCGGGTTTGAAGCGCGAAGATGTCTGCTACATGGAACTCGACGATCCGCAGCTGGTCTCGCCCATTATCTTCAGCACGCGGCTGCTGGATGAGTCTGAAGACATCCAGGCCATCCTGGCCCTGACGTACCGGTTGTACGACGAGCAGAACATTCCGTACTACACGCCGTCGTAAGGCTTGCAATCGCGGCCCCAAAATTACAAGCCGCTGGACACGACAGCCGCATCGGCTAGATTGAAGTGAGGCGCGCATCCGCCTGCGACTGGAGCGTAGCGAGTGACAAGAAAACGCCGCCGCATCATCAAGTGGGCCGTGTTTGCGGCGCTGGTGCTTGCAGTGGCCGCATGGCTTGTCGCTCGCGAATTCCGCACGTCTTCCTGGCAGGCACACCACTTCGCACAACTCGCGCAGTCGCAAACCTTTCCCGTCAAGCCGGGGCCCAATGCCTCGGCCCGTTTTCCCAACTCCGGCCCTTACGACGCGCGTCTCGGGTATCACGACCTCCCGAATTTTCTCGACCGCCTGCGTGCGCGCGGCTACATCGTCGCGCAGCAGGCCGTGCCATCGAAAGACATGGTCGCGTGGATGGACCGCGGCATGAACGCGCCCTATCACGAGAAAGACCAGGCGGGCCTGGAACTGCTCGACGACGACGGCCGCCCGATCTACCGTGTGCGCCACCCGGAGCGCGTGTATGACAGTTTTGCGTCGGTGCCGCCGCTGCTGGTGGACTCGCTGCTCGCCATCGAGAACCGCACGCTGCTGCAAACCGAATACCCCAAGCGCAACCCGGCCGTGGAATGGTCACGCCTTGCGCGCGCCATGTGGGACCGCGCCCTCCATACCGTCAACACCGCGCACGAATCGCCCGGCGGCAGCACGCTCGCCACGCAAATCGAGAAGTACCGGCATTCGCCCGAAGGCCGCACCGATTCGCCCAGTGAAAAGCTGCGCCAGATGGCCTCGGCATCCGCACGCGCTTACCTCAACGGCGAAGACACGACCGCGACGCGACGCCAGCTCGCGGTCGATTATCTGAACACCGTACCGCTGGGTGCGCGCGCCGGGTTTGGCGAGATCCAGGGCATCGGCGATGCGCTGTGGGTCTGGTACGGGCGCGATTTTGGGCAGGTCAATGCGTTGTTGTCGGCCAAGTCGACCGCGCTGCTGGAAGACCGTGCGCTAGCGTACAAAGAGGCACTGAGCCTGTTGGTGTCGCAGCGGCGGCCGTCGTACTACCTCGACAACCTCGACGAACTTGAAGCGCTGACGAACGCCTATCTGCGCGTGCTGGCCGCGACGGGCGTCATTCCGCCCGCCCTGCGTGACGCAGCCATCGCGCAATCGCTCAAACAGCAGGCGCTGAACACCCACGTGCCGCCTCCACCGATCGAGCACAAGGGCACCAATGCCGTGCGCGTGAACCTGGCGGGCATGCTGGGCATTTCGCGCATGTACGCTCTCGACCGGCTGGACCTGACGGCCAGCAGCACGCTCGATGCGCCCTTGCAGCGTGATATCACCACCGAGCTGCGCAAGCTGCGCGACCCCGAACGCGCCAAGGCAGCCGGCCTCGTCGGCGACATGATGTTGCAGCACGGTGATCCGCGCGGCGTGACCTACAGCTTCACGCTGTACGAGCGCGCGCCCGGCGGGAACCGCGTACTGGTGCAGGCCGACACGTTCGACAAGCCGTTCGACATCAATGAAGGCGTGAAGCTGGACCTGGGCTCCACCGCCAAGCTGCGCACGCTGGTGACGTATCTGCAAATCGTGGCCGCGCTGCACAAGCGCTATGTCGACCAGCCCGCCGCCGCCCTGCGCAAGCTCAACATCCCCGTGCAGAACCCGATCGAGCGCTGGGCCGTCGACTATCTGGCCCACACGCAAGACCGCTCGCTGGCGGCCATGCTCGATGCATCGATGGAGCGCAAGTACTCCGGCAACGCCGGCGAATGGTTCGCCACCGGCGGCGGCATGCAGAGTTTCGAGAATTTCGAGAAATGGGAAAGCTACCAGCAGTTCACCGTGCGCGAGGGGCTCAAGCACTCGGTCAACCTGGTTTTCGTGCGGATCATGCGCGATATCTCGCGCTACTTTCAGCATCAATTGCCCAGCGCCGGCGCCGAGGCGCTGACGAATCCCGATTCCCCGCAGCGGCAAATCTACCTGCGCCGCTTTGCCGATCGCGAAGGCAAGCTCTTCATGGGCCGCTTCTACGCCAAATACAAGGGCAAGACCGACCAGGAGCGCGAAGCCATCCTGGTGCAAAGCACGCATGCCACCCCGGTGCGGCTGGCGACCATCTTCCGCAGCATCGACCCGGAAGCCGGCCCGGGCAAGCTCGCGGCGTTCATTCGTGCCTACCTGCCCGGCACAAAGCTGGATGAGTCTGAACTCACCAGCCTGTACGAGAAGTATTCCGTCCAGCGCTTTGACCTGGCTGACCGCGGCTACATCGCCCGGCTGCACCCGCTGGAGCTGTGGCTGGTGGCGTATCTGCGCAGCCACCCGCAGGCGACGCTCGCGCAGGTGAACGAGGCCAGCGCCGATGAACGGCTGGCCGTCTACAAATGGCTGCTGCAATCGCACCGCAAGGGCGCGCAGGACAAGCGCATCAAGCAGATGCTGGAAATCGAAGCGTTCCAGCAGATTCATGCCATGTGGAAGCGGCTCGGCTATCCGTTTGAATCGCTGGTGCCGTCGTACGGCACGGCGATTGGCGCATCGGCAGACCGGCCGGCATCGCTGGCGGAGCTGATGGGCATCATCGAGAACGATGGCATCCGCCTGCCCACCGTGCGTATCGACCGCCTGCGCTTTGCCGCCAACACGCCGTACGAAGTCATGCTCTGCCGCGACCCTGACGCGGGCGAACGCGTGCTGCCGCCCGAGATCCCGTCGCTGGTCAAATCCGCACTGGCGGGCGTGGTGGAAGGCGGCACCGCCAAGCGGATATCCGGCACGTTCGTGCAGAAAGACGGCCAGCCCATCGCCGTCGGCGGCAAGACCGGCACCGGCGACAACCGCTTCAAAACCTTCAGCCGCGGCGGCGGGCTCATCTCCGAACGCGTGGTCAGCCGCTCCGGCGCCTTCGTCTTCTACCTTGGAGACCGCTACTTCGGCACCGTCGTCGCCTACGTAGCCGGCGCGGACGCGGCCAAGTACAAGTTCACCAGCGCACTGACGGTGCAGGTGCTCAAGGTGCTGGCCCCCACCCTGATGAACCACCTGGACCTGAAAGACGAAGCCCCCGCCTTCAACTGCAAGCTGCCGCAGGCAACTGCTCCCGAACAAAAACTGGATTGACCACCGAAAAAAATGCGGCGACAACACACGCCCCGCGACGGTGTGGCCGTACCCTGCCCTAGATGGCGCCTTGAATTTCTGTAAGCGGGCGGAAAAAGGAAGGAGGCTTGTCTGAGCGCAGCGAGTTTGCCTCCTTCCCCGCCCGGTTACAGAAATTCAAGGGGAAGTCGCCATCTCGGGCGCGCCTTTCTTTGCTTACCTTTCTTTGGCAAGACAAAGAAAGTAAGTCGGCCCCGTCGGGGGACGAAACCCACGGCAAGCAGCACCACTAGCGCAAAGACCTCTGCAACCAGATAGCACCAGCACACACCACCGCAATCACCGCCCCCCAGGCAAACAAATCACTCACCGCCAGCAACGTCGCCTGCCGATCAATCTCAGCAGAAATCCGAATCAGCTCCACACCTTGCAGCGGATGCGGCCACTGCCAGGCAGGCGTGAGCGCACTCACATGCCCCACCAGATCCGTCCGGTGCTGCGCCTGCCCACGCTGCAGCAGCAACGTGGCCGCCATCGTGCCGAAGGCCTGCGCCCAGGCCCGCATGATCCCCTTGAACTGATAGGCGTGGCCGAAATCCTTGGCGGGCATGTCCACGAACGTGAGCCCCGCCACCTGGATCACCACGAACATCCCCACCATGCCTTCGATCATGAAGCCCGGCGCCACCGCCGCCACGGAAGCCCCTGGCATGGCCGCGCGCGACATCCACAACAGCGCCGTTGCCATCAGCACGAAGCCGATGGAGATCAGCACGCGCTTGGTCGGCAGCACATTCGTCAACTGGAAGTTCAGCACGCCCAGCACGATGGTCACCAGCCCGCCCAGGCTCATCAATTGCGCGGTGGTCTCGTAACGGAAGCCCAGGCCGTTCTGCAGCAGGCTCGACGACAGAAAGCCCCACGCGCTGGCAAACACGTAGTAGATGGCATAGAACACCATGCCCATCAGGAAGCGGCGCTGCAGCGTGGCGCGCAGGTCCACCCACGGCAGCGGGTGGGCGGTCTGGCGAATGCCGATCCAGGCGATGAGCGCCACCACGGCAATGATCGGCACCACCTGCGCGGGTGACCCATCCGGGTGAATGAAGCGTGCCTGCTGGAACCCGTGCAGCGCAATCAGTGCCGCCACCCCGAACGCAACGGCCGAAGGCCAGTCGAGCGAGGCGAAATCGCCCTTGCGCTCATGCATCTTCGGGTGCGGATAGAACGCGGCTACCAGCCCGCACACCACCACCGCCACCAGCAGCTGGGCGACGAAGATGGCGCGCCAGCCAAACTGCTCCGTGAGCGCGGCCGACAGCATCGGAGACACGCAGCTCAGTCCGAAGATGCCGTAGATCATCCCCTTCATCAGCGTGCGGCGTTCCTGCGCGGGGCTGTGCTGCACGAAGATGCGCGAAGTGGACAGCATCGGCCCGCCGCCAAAACCCTGCACCGCCCGGCCCAGCACCAGCATCGTGCCGCCCTCGGCCGCCGCGCACATCAGCGTGCCGATAATGAAGACGAGTAGCGACAGCAGCGTGTGCTTGCGATACGTCATGTGGTCGGCCAGCCGGCCCATCACCAGGATCGCCAAGCTGGCCGCCGCCGCATAGGCCGTCACGGCCCAGAGATAAATGTCTTGTGACGCCAGTACCCCGCCCTCGATATGCGGCCCCGCAATCGAGAACATCAGGTTGGACATGTAGTCCACGCCTGTTGCCAGGCCGATCACCATGCCCACCATGCGCAGTTCCATCCGGCTGCCCACAGTCGATTCGGCAGCAGGTTTGCGGAGCGCGGGGGGCGGTGAAGCCATGTGGTCTGTGCTTGGCGTGTTCATGCGGGGATGGTAATTTGCCTTGAAACCGGCGGAAACCGCCCTCCAACAAATTCATTGTTCAATTATGCGAACGACGGACTGGAACGACTGGGACACCTTCTGCACCGTGGCCACACTCGGCAGCTTCACACGCGCGGCCGATCGCCTGGGGTTGCCCAAGTCGTCGGTCAGTACAGCGGTGTCGCGGCTGGAAGGCAAGATGGGCGTGCGCCTGTTCGAACGTAGCACGCGGCGTTTGCGCCTGACCGATGCCGGCGAAGCCCTGCTGCGCGATGCCGGACCCTTGTTCCAGCGGCTGCGCGAAGTCTCGGAAGACGCGGCTGCGACGTTTCAGTCACCCGCAGGCACGCTGCGCATTGCCATGCCGTACGAGTTTGCCGCCAGGCAGCTCGCCGAGGTGGTATTGGAAGTCATGCGCGAGCACACCGCCCTGCGCATCGAGGTGGACGTGGCCCCGCGCCAGATCGATCCCCTGGCCCAGGGCTACGACATCATGCTGACCGTGCCGCGCGGGCCCTTACCCGATTCGGGGCTGGTTGCCCAGCGCGTGTTCGACCTGCGGCGCGCCATGGTGGTCGCGCCGCAACTGCTGAAACGCCTTGGGCCGCTCACCCACCCCGACCAGCTCGTCGACTGGCCTTGCCTCGGTACCTCCAACGAAACCGAATGGCAGGTCCGCACACCCGGCGGCGAGACCATCAATCTCCCCCTCGATTTCCGCATGCGCACGTCCAACAGCGAATTGCGGATGCAAGCGGCCATTGCTGGCCTGGGCGTCGCCCGAATCACTTCCGTTTTTGCCACCGACCTGATCGCGTCCGGCGCGCTGCAAGAGGTGCTGACGGCGTTCCAGTCCCCGCCGATGCGCGTCTATGCCGTCTTTCCGGGCCGGCGCCTGATGCCGGCCAAGGTAAAAGTCTTTATGGACGCCCTGCACCGCCGCATCGAGCAATCCCGCGAGCAGCACGCCGACGTGCGTCCCACCTTCGTGGACGAAGCGGCGACGTCGTGGCCGCCCGAATCGCTGCTCTGATCCCAAGGCCTCTCTTCTTCTATACGTAGGCAAGACCATGCGCTCGTTTATCCGCTCCCTGACCCGCCTTCCCATCCTCGTTGCCGCGCTGGGGCTGTGCGCCACCGCGTGCTCGCGCGCCGAAGACATCGGCAGCGTCAGCACCAATTTCCGCATTACCGGCTCTGACAAGATCGTTGTCGAGGCGTTTGACGACCCGCTCGTGCAGGGCGTGACCTGTTATGTATCGCGCGCCCGCACCGGCGGCATCAAGGGCACGCTGGGCGTGGCCGAAGACGTGAGCGAGGCGGCGGTGGCCTGCCGCCAGGTGGACGACATCGCGTTCACCAAGCCGCTGCCGCAGCAGGACGACATGTTCACGCAGCGCCTGTCGCTCGTCTTCAAGACACTGCACGTGGTGCGCGTGGTAGACCGAAAGCGCAACGTGCTGGTCTATCTGGTGTATTCCGACAAGGTCATCTCGGGCAGCCCGAAGAACAGCGTGACGGCGGTGCCGGTGCCGGCCAGCCAGCCGATCCCCGTCAAATAGCGTCAGAAGCGGCGATTGCACCGCATTGGTGCCGCGCAAAGAAAGCGTGGCGGCCAAGCAACGCGAAGTGGTGCATACGTAAGCTTACGTATGGTGCATTGCAATATTTGGTCTATCATAGGGGTATTCCCTAACCGGGAAATCCCTAAGAGGCCAATCATGCAAAACACGAACGACCTGAAGCTGACCGACCAACTCGAGCGCGAACTGATCGAGCGCGAGATGTCCGAAGGTATCTACTACTATCGCCGCCCGAACGGCACCTCGTTCTCGTTCGCCCAGTTCTTCTCGGCAATCGCGAACCTGTTCAGCACGCAACGCACCGCCAAGGCCTGACCTGTTGTCAGCCGCCATTGTTGTTGATGGGCGTGTGCCCGAGCTAGCTGTAGCGTAGTCATCGCAATACCAGCAGTACCGTGCGCCGGCCGTGGGCGACCACGCAAGCCGCCACACCCGCCAGGTCATGACCGCCTGGTGCCAAATCGAGGGCCGGATTCCGGCCCTTTGTCATGTCTGCGGCACCTGCATTGCGTGCCGCAGCATCGTCCCTTCCCTGCCGCCTGCCCCTACCGCGCTGCGGTTGTCTTCTCCTTGGCCTGTGCTTTACTGAGTAGAGTCGCCACCACCGATACCCAGATTCCGCGCGCCTCTTCGTTGCAAGGAAGGCGCACAACGGAGCCCCGGCGACCATCCCCAAGGAGACTCCCATGGCGATCAGCCTCAAGCTGTCGGTCAACGGTGCACCTGTCACCGTCAGTGTCGAACCCCATACCCTGCTGGTCCAAATGCTGCGCGAGCAACTGCGGCTCACCGGCACCCACATCGGGTGCGATACGGCGCAATGCGGCGCCTGCACGGTGCATATGAACGGGCGCGCGGTGAAGTCGTGCAACATTCTGGCGGTGCAGGCCGATGGCGCCGAGGTGACCACCATCGAAGGGTTGTCCAAGGATGGTGCACTGCACCCGATGCAGGAGGCGTTTCGTGAATGCCATGGTCTGCAATGCGGCTTCTGCACACCGGGCATGGTGATGGCCGCCACGGCGCTGGTCGCACAGCGCCCACATCCGGACGAACATAGGGTGCGCGAGCAGCTCGACGGCAACCTGTGCCGCTGCACGGGGTATCACAACATCGTGCGCGCCGTGATGAAGGGCGCCGAAGCCATGGCGGAGGCTGAAGGCAACGATGCCTCCCTGCAAAGCCTGGCCGCCGCCCGCGCCCACGCTGCCTGATCCGAGCGAGGAGACCACCATGAACGCTCCCGCAGAACCCAACAACCACCTGATCGGCGCAGCCGTCAAGCGCAAGGAAGACTACCGCTTCCTCACCGGCGCCGGACAGTACACCGACGACGTCATCCAGGCGCACCAGTCGTATGCGGTGTTCCTGCGTTCGCCGTATGCGCATGCGCGCATCAAGCACATCAATGCGGATGCTGCACGCAAGCATCCGGGTGTGCTGGCCGTGCTCACAGGCGACGACCTGGCCGCCGACAAGGTGGGCGGCTTGCCGTGCGGCTGGCTGATCCACAGCATTGACGGCACGCCGATGAAGGAGCCGCCCCACCCCGTGCTCGCGCAAGGCAAGGTGCGCCACGTGGGCGACCAGGTGGCGCTGGTGGTGGCGGAATCGGTGAAGATCGCCAAGGACGCCGTCGAGATGATCGACGTGGAGTACGAAGAACTGCCTGCGGTGGTCGACACCGCTACGGCGGACACCGCCCGCTCCGCTGTCCACGACGAGGTGCCCGACAACATCTGCTACACCTGGGGCCACGGCGATAAGGCCGCTACCGATGCCGCCTTTGCCAAGGCTGCGCATGTCACGCAACTGCATATCGTCAACAACCGGCTGATCCCGAACGCCATCGAGCCGCGCGCCGTCAACGCCAGCTATTCACGCCAGGACGACAGCTACACGCTCTACGTCGCCAACCAGAACCCGCATGTGGAGCGCCTGCTGATGTCGGCCTTCGTGCTGGGCCTGACCGAAGCGAAGGTGCGTGTGATTGCGCCCGATGTGGGCGGCGGTTTCGGCTCGAAGATCTTCCTGTACCCGGAAGATGTGGCGCTCACGTGGGCATCGAAGAAGGTGGGCCGGCCGATCAAGTGGACGGCCGAGCGGTCCGAATCCTTCCTGACCGACGCGCATGGGCGTGACCACGTTACGCATGCCGAACTGGCCCTCGATGCGCAGGGCAACTTCCTCGCCATGCGCGTGCATACGACGGCCAACATGGGTGCGTATCTGTCGACGTTTGCCAGCAGCGTGCCGACCATCCTCTACGCGACGCTGCTTGCGGGCCAGTACAAGACGCCGGCCATTTACGCTGAGGTGAAGGCCGTGTTCACGAACACTGCGCCGGTCGATGCATACCGCGGCGCCGGGCGGCCCGAGGCAACGTACGTGGTCGAGCGCCTGGTTGAAACCGCCGCGCGCGAGTTGCAGATCGACCCCGCCGAACTGCGCCGCCGCAACTTCATCCGCACGTTCCCCTACGCCACGCCGGTCGGTCTGACCTACGACACGGGCGACTACGAGCCCTGCCTCGACCGCGCCATCGAACTGGCTGACGTGAAAGGCTTCGCCGCCCGCCGCGATGCCTCGCGCGCAAAGGGCCGACTGCGCGGCATGGGCTACTCCTGCTATATCGAGGCGTGCGGGCTGGCGCCGTCGAACATCGCCGGAGCGCTCGGCGCGCGTGCGGGGTTGTTCGAAGCGGGCGAGATCCGCGTGCACCCCACGGGCTCCGTCACCGTGTTCACCGGTTCACACAGCCACGGTCAAGGCCATGAGACGACGTTTGCGCAGGTGGTGGCCGATCGCCTGGGTGTGCCCATCGAGAACATCGAAGTCGTGCATGGCGATACGGGACGCATCCCCTTCGGCATGGGTACGTACGGCTCGCGTTCGATTGCCGTGGGCGGCTCGGCCATCATGAAAGCGCTCGACAAGATCGAAGCCAAGGCCAAGAAGATCGCCGCGCATCTGCTGGAAGCATCCGCCGAAGACATCGAGTTCAAGGACGGCGTCTTCCGCGTGGCCGGCACCGATCGCACCAAGACCTTCGGCGAAGTCGCGCTCACGGCCTATGTGCCGCACAACTACCCGCTCGACAAGCTCGAACCGGGCCTGGACGAAAACGCCTTCTACGACCCGACCAACTTCACCTATCCCGCAGGCGCGTACATCTGCGAGGTGGAAGTGGACCCCGATACCGGCGAGGTCCACATCGACCGCTTCGTTGCGGTGGACGATTTCGGCAACATCATCAACCCGATGATCGTCGAGGGGCAGGTGCATGGAGGCCTCGGCCAGGGTATCGGTCAGGCGCTGATGGAGGCCTGCGTGTACGACGAAAACGGCCAGCTGCTGACCGGCTCGTACATGGACTACGCCATGCCGCGCGCCGACAACCTGCCGAGCTTTACCGTCGAAACCGCCAAGGGCACACCGTGCACGCACAACCCGCTGGGCGTGAAGGGGTGCGGTGAGGCAGGTGCCATCGGCTCGCCGCCAGCGCTCATCAACGCCATCGTCGATGCGCTGACGCCGCTGGGCGTGAAGGACATCCAGATGCCCGCCACGCCGCATCGTGTCTGGCAGACCATCCAAGCGGCCAAGGCCTAGGCAGAGGAGCCCACCATGTACGACTTCGAGTACCAGAAAGCCACCGACGCCCAGACCGCCGTCACCGCGATGAAGACGCATGCCGACGCCAAGTACCTCGGCGGCGGCCAGAGCCTGCTGGCGGCGATGAAGCTGCGGCTGGCGCAACCGTCCACGCTGGTCGATGTCACGCGCATTCCCGGCATGTCGGGTATCCGCTCGCAGCCGGGCGTCATCACCGTAGGGGCCGCCACACGCCATGCGGATGTGGCCGAAAACGCGGACATTGTCCGTATGCTGCCCGCCCTGGCAGAACTGGCCGGCGGTATCGGCGACCGACAGGTGCGGGCCATGGGCACGCTCGGCGGGTCGCTGGCCAACAACGACCCGGCCGCGTGCTATCCGGCCGCTGTGCTGGGCCTGAACGCCACCGTCGTCACCGAGCGGCGCAACATCGCGGCGGACGACTTCTTCCTCGGCATGTACGAGACGGCGTTGGCTGCAGACGAGCTCATCACCGAGGTGCAGTTCCCCGTGCCGGATCAGGCGGCCTACGTGAAGTTCCGCAACCCGGCATCGCGCTTTGCGCTGGTGGGTGTGTTCGTCAGCCGCAAGGGCAACAACGTGCGCGTGGCGGTGACGGGCGCGGCGCCGTGCGTGTTCCGGTGTACGCCGCTGGAGCAGGCGCTGGCCGCCAATTTCACGTCGGAAGCTGCACGCAAGGTGGTGGTCTCGCCCGATGATCTGGTGGGCGATCTGCATGCCTCGCCGGAATATCGGGCGCACCTGATTCCGGTGCTCGCGGCACGCGCCGTGGAGCACGCCCTGGCGAAGCACCATTAAGCGTATCGGCCAAGGAACGGCATGCCGGTCGACTCCATCGACGACTGCATCGCGCAACTGCAGGGCCAGGGCTATTTCGCCAGCCGCGAGTTGGCCACGGCCCTGTTCCTCGCACTGCGCATGCAGCGGCCGCTGTTTCTGGAGGGTGAACCCGGTGTCGGCAAGACCGAGCTGGCGAAGGCGGCGGCGGGGCTGCTCGGCACATCGCTGCTGCGGCTGCAATGCTACGAAGGGCTCGACACCGCCAGCGCGCTGTACGAGTGGGATTACCCGCGCCAGATCATGGCCCTGCGCCTGGCGGAGGCGGCGGGCAACAAACCTAGCGCCGATACGCTCTACCGTGATGAATTCCTGCTCAAGCGCCCGTTGTTGCAGGCGCTGCTGCCAGACCCCAACCACCCCGACACACCCCGCGTCTTGCTGATCGACGAAATCGATCGAGCGGACGAGCCGTTCGAGGCGTTTCTGCTGGAGCTGCTGTCGGATTTTCAGGTGTCGATTCCTGAGTTTGGTACGGTGCGCGCGCAGGTGATTCCCCTGGTCATCATGACCTCCAATCGCACGCGCGAGGTGCATGACGCGCTCAAGCGGCGCTGCCTGTATCAGTGGATCGGCTACCCCGACAAGGCCCGCGAACTGCAGATCGTGGCGCAGCGCGCGCCCGAGACTGCCGCCCGCCTGCAACAGCGCGCGGTCGATTTCGTACATCGGCTGCGCGGCATCGACCTGTTCAAGGCACCCGGCATTGCCGAGGCCATCGACTGGTGCCGCGCACTGGCCGCGCTGAACGTGACAGAGCTCGACCCGCAATCCGTGCAAGACACGCTGGGCGTGCTGCTCAAATACCAGGACGACCTGGCCCGCGTGGATGCGCCGACCATCGAGCAATTACTTGCCGCGCCCGCGCTGCCGGAGTAAGGCGTGGAAGCGACCCTGCCGACGCAGTTACCAACCCTCGCCCGCAACGTGACGCACTTCGTGCGCCTGCTACGCAACGCCGGGATGCCGCTGGCGCCCTCGCGCGCGGTGGATGCCATCGAGGCCATGGCCTATGTCGACATCAGCCGCCGCGACGACGTGAAGGCCGCGCTGGCCGCCCTGCTCGTCTCCCACCCGGATGAGCGCACGCTGTTCGATGCCGCATTCAACGTGTTCTGGCGCGATCCGGACTGGGACGGCAAGCTGCGCGCCCTGCTGCTGCCCAAGGTGCGTGGTGGCATTCCGCCTGATCGTCGCCCTGGCAGCAACCGCCTGGCCGATGCGCTGCGTGCGCAGCCGCCTGCCAACCTGCCGCCGGGCCCCAAGCCCGATGGCGAGCGCCATGACATCGTTGCGCCGTTGGCGTTCTCGGCCAACGAGGCCCTGCGCACGCGCGATTTCGACACGCTCAACGCGGAGGAATGGCGCACGCTGCAACACATGATCCGCCGGCGGCGCGTGCATCTGGCGCAGGAGCGCACGCGCCGGTTGAAAGCGGCCTCGCGCGGGCGGCATCCGGACCTGCGCGCCACCGCCGCCCAAGCCGTGCGCGCCGGCGGCGAGTGGACCGGCTGGAAATACCGCCAACCCGTCGACCGCACGCCGCCGCTTGTGCTGCTGCTCGACATCTCCGGATCGATGAGCCGCTACTCGCGCGCGGTGCTCTATTACTGCCACGCGCTGGTGCAATCGCGCGAGCGCATCCAGGCCTTCCTGTTCGGCACGCGGCTGACGAACGTCTCGCGGCAACTGCGGGAGCGCGATCCGGACATCGCCGTGCAAGCCATCGCGCAGCTTGTGCCCGACTGGTCGGGCGGTACCCGCATCGGCGCGGCGCTGGCGGAATTCAACCGCCGCTGGGCGCGTCGTACGCTCTCCGGCCGCGCCACCGTGCTGCTCGTGACCGACGGGCTCGATCACGAACACATCGACATGCTCGACGCAGAAATGGCCCGGCTGGCGCGGTTCGCGCATCGCATCGTCTGGCTCAACCCACTGCTTCGCTTTGCTGGCTTTGAACCTCGGGCACGTGGCGTGCGAGCCATCCTGCCGCACGTCGATGCGATGGTGCCTGCTCACCACTTTGACAGCCTGGCTGCGCTGGAGCAGGAATTGGCGCATGCTCGCCGCACACGTACCCCCACCCCTGCACGCCCAACCGCACCATGGAACTGACCCAGACCCATCTCCTGCCTGTGCCCCTCCAGACCGCCTGGGATGCACTGAACGACCCTGCTGTGCTGCAGCGCTGCATTCCCGGTTGCGAAAGCCTGACCGCCACGGGCGATGGCAACCCACCGGTCTACGACATCGCCATGCTGGCCGCCGTCGGCCCCGTCAAGGCACGGTTCAAGGGGCGCATGGAGGTGGTCGATGTGATGCCACCACGCAGCTACACGCTGCATTTCGACGGCCAGGGCGGTGCCGCGGGCTTCGGCAAGGGCAGCGCGCAAGTCGAGCTTGCACCCGAGGGACCGACCGTCACGCGGCTGTCCTACACCGCCACGGCACAAGTGGGTGGCAAGCTTGCGCAGATCGGTTCACGGCTGATCGATGGTGCGGCGCGCAAACTGGCGGACGAGTTTTTCCAGCGTTTTGCGGCAGAATTTGGCTCCGCAGAGGCAGCCGCAGATGCCGCATCGCCCGTCGACGGCATGCGCGCAGAACAGGCGATCCCAGACCTGGCCGCCGGCGATGGGCAGGCCCATGGCGCACAACAGGGGCGCCCACCCAACATCAGTCCGGTCCTGCAGCCGCGCAATCCCTGGCCGTGGATCATCGTGGCGCTGGTGGCGGTGGTAGCCGCCTACCTCTTTTTGCACCACGGGGCATAATTGAACATCCCCCGCAACAGACACCTACAGCGCGCGAAAGCGCAGCAAACGCATCATGGACAGCGTCGATCTTGAAGTCTTGAAAACCAGCGCGCGCTGGCTCGAACAGGGGCGGCGTGTGCTGCTCGTCACGGTGGTCAAGACGTGGGGCTCGTCCCCTCGGCCCGAAGGCGCGATGCTCGCGCTGCGTGACGATGGCGTCGTCATCGGTTCGGTCTCGGGCGGCTGCATTGAAGACGACCTCATCGACCGCGTGCGCCGCGAGGGCCTGCACCACACCAAGCCAGAGGCCGTCAAATACGGCATCAGCGCCGAAGAGGCCCACCGCTTCGGCCTGCCCTGTGGCGGTACCCTGCAACTGGTGCTGGAACCGCTGAGCGCCGCCAGCGGCATCGATGCCCTGCTGCACGCCGTGGAGGCGGGGCAGCTTGTCGCCCGCACGCTCGACATGGCAACCGGAGCGACCACGTTGCAGCACGCCACCGCCACCGATGGGCTGCAGTTTGACGAGGCGCGCCTGGTAACCATCCACGGGCCGCGCTATCGGATGCTCGTGATCGGCGCGGGACAGCTCTCGCGCTACCTGTGCCAGATCGCCGTCGGCCTGGATTACCACGTCACCGTCTGCGACCCGCGCGAAGAGTACAGCGAAGAGTGGGATATCGCCGGCGTCACCATGGTCCGCACCATGCCCGACGATACGGTCACGGCCATGAAGCTGGACGAGCGCTGTGCCGTGATTGCCCTCACGCACGACCCGAAGCTCGATGACCTCGCGCTGATGGAGGCGCTCAAGACGCGCGCCTTTTACGTGGGTGCGCTCGGCAGCCGCCGCAACAACGCCAACCGCCGCGAACGCCTGAAGGAATTCGACCTGAGCGATGCCGAACTGGCGCGCCTGCACGGGCCGGTGGGCATCTATATTGGCAGCCGCACTCCGCCCGAAATCGCCATCTCGATCCTGGCCGAAGTGACGGCCGCCAAGAACGGCGTCTCCCTGCCGACGATCCTGCAGGTGGAAGGCGCCAAGGCCGCCCGTGAAATTGCCGCGAATGCCACGTCGAGCTGCGCAGTTCCTCAGGCTTGAGTCAACCCTCTGGTCGAATGGGATGATGAAAGGCGGCCGAAAGGTTACATTCTTATAAATCGCTGATTCTGCGCGGGTTTTCGGCCGCGGGTATCACGCGAACTATGCGTTTTGCGAGCTTGCCTCGCGTGCGCGCATCATCAGATGCCACCGCCTGCCCTCGCCCGCGAGGGCGGCCCGCGCGTGCCTAGCCGGTGCGGCAGCGGTAGTGTTGTTTGCAAGCGGGTCGGTCGCCCGCGTTGCCATCCAAGGAATTCGAGTTTTTTCGCATGAGTATTTTGTTGACCGGCGCCACCGGCTTCGTGGGCGGCGCCATTGCCGCCAATCTGGCAACCAAGGGTTTGCTGGCCGACACGCGCTTTGCCGTGCGCGGCAGCACGCCTGCTGAAGGGCTGGCGCGGCTGCGCAGCAATCTGCGCCGCTTCAAGTTTGCACAAGCCACGCTGGATGGCATCACGGAATCGCAGATCGTGCCGTTCGACCTGCGCGAGGGTGGTGCCGCCAAACTGGGCGATCCGGAACTCATCATCAACTGCGCGGCCCTGGCAACGTTCTCGAACCATCCGTCGCTGTGGGAAACCAACGTGGATGGCGTGCTGGCGCTGGGCGAGCTCGCGGCGCAGGGCCAGCGGCTCAAGCGCTTCGTGCAGATCGGCACGGCCATGTCGTGCGGCCAGCTGGCGGACCGCCACGTCAGCGAAAGCTGGGATGTGCCGCCCATCGGGCAGCACGCGGTGCCGTACACGTATTCCAAGGGGATGGCCGAGCGGAAGCTGCGCGAGGCTGTGCCCGAGCTGCCGCTGGTGGTGGTGCGGCCCTCTATCGTCGTTGGCCACAGCACGCTCGGCTGCGAGCCCTCGGGCAGCATCTTCTGGATGCTGCGCATGGTGGCAATGCTGGAAACCTTCAGCTGCCGCTTGTCCGACCGGGTCGACATCCTGCCGGTGGACGACTGCGCCGAGGCCATCGTGCAGCTGTCGACCAAGCCCACGCTGGCGTACGACCTGTATCACGTCAGCGCAGGGGACGCGAACTCCGAGCGCATCGAAACGCTGTACCCCCGCTTCAAGCGCTGCCAGACGCCCGAAGAAGACGCCCAGGCGCTGGCCGGCTACGTGTACCAGGAAAAAATCGCCGAGAAAGCCCTGGCCCGCAAATTCCTGAGCATGACGGGCGACGGTAACGTGCGACTGGTCGCGCGCTGCATCCACCTGTACGCCAAGTTCGCGAGCATGAGCTACGTGTTCGACAACACGCGGCTGGTGCAGGAAACCGGCTTCCAGCCGCGCTCGCTTCTCGCCTACCTCGACCGCTGCCTCGAGACGTCGGACGCCGTGCCGATTCCCGAGCAGATGCAGTGGGACTATAAGTAGCCGTCTGCCCTCTCCGGCCAGCACGGCGTGTCATGGCGCCGTGCTATAACCGTCGGCGCCTCATTTCGCACCTGAGCAAGACTCCGGTCACAACAAGGAGCCGCCGATGACGCTGCAAGCCCTCGTCCACCTCAATGTCGCCACGCTGGTGGATTCGTTCATCAGCCTTGCCTCGGCCTTTGCGCTCGGGTCGTTGATCGGTTTTGAACGGCAGATCAGGCAGCGTACCGCCGGCCTGCGCACCAACGCGCTGGTGGCGGTGGCCGCCTCCGCCTTCGTCGACATGGCCGCGCAGATCGGCACCGCATCGGACACGACTCGCGTGATCGCCTACGTGGTCTCCGGTGTCGGCTTCCTCGGGGCCGGCACGATCATGAAGGAAGGGCTGAACGTGCGCGGGCTGAACACCGCCGCCACGCTGTGGGGTTCGGCGGCCGTGGGGGCAGCGGCGGGGTCTGACCTGGTCGGGCAGGCCATCCTGATCACGCTGTTCGTACTGGCCTCGAACATCCTCCTGCGACCCGTGGTGGACCGCATCAACCGCACGCCGCTGGACAACCAGGCCAGCGAAGTCACCTACACGATGTGCGTGATCTCCACGAGCACGCGCCAGAAAGAAGCCTTGGCTGATCTGGAACGCATGCTGGAAGAGGCCAGCTACCCGATCAGCGATCTGTCGGTCGAGCCGTTTGGCGAAGACCACGTGGAAATCGAGGCCATGCTGATGTCGACTGCGGTGAACGCGGCCGAGCTGGACCGGATCGTCGCCTCGTTGCAGGCGCAGCCGCATATTGCTCAGGCGTTCTGGAACCCGAGCACAACGGAATAGGAGCCGCCAACAATACCGGCCTGGCGTCGTTGCGCCTCCTTGCCGTACTTCAGTACTGTCTGCGTCGGCACGCCTAGCCAGGACAGTTTTGTTAGCGGCGCTTAGGATCAAAGCTCCTGCGTGGCCGCCAGGGCGAAGATCTTCGCCCAGCGCTTCGCCTCCTGGCGATTGCGCATCGGGATCGGCCACTCTGCCTGCGCCTGATGCTTCAGGCGCAGCACCAGCGTCCAGGTGCCATCACGTTCCGCGGCTTCGGCGCCGGCAATGTCGGCAAAGAGAAAGCGGATATCTTGGCCATGCAGCTGCAGCGTCCCACGCTTTTGCTCGGCATCGACGGCAACCCGGCCCCACGCCCCGCTGACCGACACGATCCGCTGCCCCTTCACGTTGACGCCATGAACGGCGCGGTAACGCTGAACCAGGGTGACGACAATTGCCGTTAGCAGCGCCGCAGCCACCAGCACGGCAGCACTGCCCGCCACGGCGCCGTAAGCCGACGCGACCATCGCATACAACCGGACTGCGCCATAGACGAGCAGGCCAACCAGCGCAAACGCGGCAATGATGAACGGCATGGTGTGATTCCTTGATCCTTGAATAAGCCAGCCGGTTATATCAACCGAAACGGCGTTCAAGGCAAGTCATTGCCACACCTGCCCATCAACGCGACACATCGTATCGATGGTGGCGCGGTATCAGGTGAGGCGGAAGGCCGCAATCGCCGCGTTGAGCGCCTGTGCCTGCTCTTCCAGCGATTCGGCGGCCGCCGCGGCCTGCTCCACCAGGGCGGCGTTCTGCTGCGTGGCTTCGTCCATCAGGGTGACGGCCTTGTTGACCTGCTCGATGCCCGAGCTTTGTTCGTTCGATGCGGCGGCAATCTCGCCCATGATGTCGGTTACACGGCGAATGGACGACACGATGTCTTCCATCGTGCTGCCTGCGCGCTCGGCCAGCGCGCTGCCGGCCTCGACCTTGGAGAGCGACGCCTCGATCATCTCCTTGATTTCCTTGGCGGCGGCCGCGCTGCGCTGCGCGAGGTTGCGCACCTCGCCGGCAACGACGGCAAAGCCACGGCCCTGCTCGCCGGCACGCGCCGCTTCCACGGCCGCATTGAGGGCGAGGATGTTGGTCTGGAACGCAATGCCGTCGATCACGCCGATGATTTCCGACACCGTGCGCGAGGACGCGCTGATCTCGCGCATGGTCGCCACTACGTCGGTCACCACGGCGCCGCCCTGGGCTGCGACGTCGGATGCGCTGTCGGCCAGTTGGCTGGCCTGGCGGGCGTTGTCGGCATTCTGGCGCACGATGGAGGTCATCTCTTCCATGCTCGACGCCGTTTCTTCCAGCGAGCTGGCCTGTTCTTCCGTGCGTTGCGAAAGGTCGGCATTGCCCGCCGCGATCTGCTTGGTGGCGGCACCGATGGATTCGGAGCCGGTGCGCACGCGGCGCACGGTATCGGTCAGCGCAGTCTGCATGCGGGCAAGACCTTCGAGCAGACGGCCCATTTCGTCCTGGCGGTCCACACGCACGGGCTTGGTCAGATCACCAGCGGCGATGCGGTCGAACTGGGCCAGCGCGGCGTTCAGCGGCCCGACAATCGACCGCAGCAGCGACCACGCGCACCACAGCGCCACCACCAGCGCCACGAGGATGGCGGCCGTCACGATCACGCGAAAGCGCGCATAGGCTTCTTGCGAATCGTCGTAGTTGGCCTTGGAGAAACTAAGTTGCTTCTTGCTCAATGCTAGGCTCGTGTCGTTCGAATCGCGGAACGCCTTGGAGACCGTCTTTTCCATGATGCGGTCGGCGGCGGCGCGATCCCCCGCGCGCAGCGCCTTGATGATGTCGCGCAGGCTGCCGGTGGCGGCTTCGCGCTTGGCGGCCACCTCCTTGGAGAGGCGCTCTTCCTCCTCGGTGCGCGGCAGCGACAGGTATTTTTTCCAGGCCTCGTCGGAACGGGCGATCAGCTCTTCCGTGCGGTCGAGCAACTGCATCGCGCCCTTGTCTTCCGGATAGAGCATCGCCTTGTCGAGCGCAGTGCGGGCACGCGTGAGGCTCAGGTCGGATTCGCCCAGCGCCAGCGCTGACGGGAACTGGTTGGTGAAGGTTTCTTCGTGCGCGCGGTTGGCGCCACGCAGGCCAAGTAGGCCGGCCACGCCAATCAGCAGGGCCAGCAGGAACAGGATGGAAACCGAGAGCACCAGGCGGGTGCGGATGGTCAGGCGAGCGGACATGGGCGCAGCGAGAGTGTCGTGCACGGCTCTTCACGCAGGCGCGACCATCGCGCCGGGCGGCCGGCTACTCCGTGAGTAACGGCCCCTCCTGGGGAGAACTTAAGGGGCGCGTGCTTGCGGTGCCACTTACCGGCCCACCGCTCGACGATCAGCGCGCCTTCGTCCCCCGCGCCTGGCGGTAATCCTCGCCAAATTCGGCCCATTGCTGGAGCGAGACGTTGCGCCCGTGCGTTGCCAGCTTCAGCGCCGACTTGCGCCATGCCGTGCCGGCGGCGTAGTCCTGCACCGCCTCGACCAGGTCGGTGCCATGCCGGCCGCAGCCGCGCAGGTGGCACCAGGCGGCCACGCGCGCCATGGTCTGCAGAGCATCGTCCAGGTCGGCCACCACGTTCTTGCCCGAGCCGAGGGAGACGCGGTCGGCCGTCGGCTGCAGGCTTTTGACGACGTACGACTTGGGCTTTTCACCCTTGGCCCCGTACACCACACCCCGCAGCAGCGCCGGCGAGATGGCCTGCGAAAGGCGCTGGATGTCGACCACGCGCCCAGCCTCGCTATGCCAGGGCGCCACGCTGCACGCGCTGCCCAGCACACCGGCCCAGACAGTCGGAACGGCAAGCTTGATGTCGATCAGGCGCAATGTCGTCGGGTCGTTTTCGGGGCGTGCCAGCACGGTATAGCGTTCCAGGCCCAAGCTGCCGGTGCCGGCAATGCGCCGCGCCACATCGATGGCGATGAAGCGCTGGCCACGGCCACCGCCTTGCTCGCCATACGCTTGCAGGATGCGCCGTGCGCGGCGGGCCTCATCCTTGCTGGCACGCAAGGTGCGGCGGCCATCGATGCGCAGGGTGATCCGGTTGCCATCGCGCTCGGTGCGCTGGGCCAGGTAGGCGGCGCGGTTGCGTTTGCGCAGCGCGCGCAGCAGGTCGCGCACGATACCCGTGGCGGTGGCGCGCTCGACCCAGCGCGCCTTGCCGTCGACCAGTGCGGCAGCGTAGGTGTCGAGAAAGCGGCGACACAGGTTGTGGGCGTCCTCGTCGGCCAGCTTCCAACTGTGGGCGGCCACCTGGAGGCTCGACAGCACGCGCACGAGGTCGACAGTAAACGGCGCAGCCAGGGCCTCGTCAAAGTCGTTCATGTCGAAGTAGACGAGGCCGTTGTCGCCCTTGAAGCTGCCGAAGTTCTCGAGGTGCAGATCGCCACAGACCAGCGTGCGCGGTGCTTCGTGCAGCAGCGGCGCATCGGCCAGCGACGCTGCATACAGGTTGTTGGTGCCGCGAAAGAATGAAAACGGGTCGGCGGCGATGGCATCCAGCTTTCGGGTGAGTCTTTCCGGATCACGCCCGGCGTTGTATTCAAGCAGGATGCGGGTGCTGTCGTGCATGGGTCACGGCCTCGTCGATTGGCTTGCTTTGGAGCGGAGTGGAGCGCAATGCCCTCAAAAATCGAAGATTACGCGCTGATTGGCGATTGCGAAACCGCGGCGCTGGTCTCGCGCGATGGATCGATCGACTGGCTCTGCTGGCCCCGGTTCGATTCGGGCGCATGCTTTGCCGCCCTGCTCGGCACACCCGACCACGGCCGGTGGCGCATCGCTGCGCAAGGCGACGTGCGTGCCGTGCATCGCCGCTACCTGCCCGGCACGCTCGTGCTCGAAACCGTGTTCGAGACCGACGCCGGCAGTATCAGCGTGACCGACCTGATGGCCGTGCGCACGGCCGGCTCAGCCGTGGAACGCGACGACACCTCCCACCTCATCCGCATTGTGCGCGGGGTCTCCGGCACGGTACCGGTGAGGATGGACCTGACACTGCGCTTTGACTATGGCGCCTCCGTGCCGTGGGTGAGTCGCGTATCGGAGGCCACGGGGGCGGCTGCCGAGGGCCCCTGCGACATGCCCGAGTGCGTGCTGCGCGCCATCGCCGGGCCCGACATGGTGACGCTGCGCACGCCGGCACCGATCCGCGGCGAGAATCTCTCCACCGTGGCGGACTTCACCATCGGAGAAGGCGAAGCGATGCCCTTTGTGCTGACGCATTCGCCGTCGCACCTGCCATTGCCGGATTCGCTCGATGCGTTGGAGGCACAGGTCGACGTGGAAACACGCTGGCGGGCATGGTCTGACCGCTGCAAGGGCGCGGGTGAATGGACGGAAGCCGTCGATCGCTCGCTCATCACGCTCAAGGCGCTGACATACCACCGCACCGGCGGCGTGGTGGCCGCGCCCACGACATCGCTGCCCGAACAGCTCGGCGGCGTGCGCAACTGGGACTACCGCTACTGCTGGCTGCGCGATGCCACCCTCACGCTGCTCGCGCTCATGAATGCGGGCTACTACAACGAGGCCCGCACCTGGCGCGAATGGCTGGAGCGCGCCATCGCCGGCAGCCCGGCGCAGGTGCAGATCATGTACGGCATTGCCGGCGAGCGCCGCCTGGGCGAGTGGACCGTCCCCTGGCTGCCCGGCTATGAAGGCGCGCAACCCGTACGCGTGGGCAACGCGGCGGCATTGCAGCTCCAGCTCGACGTGTACGGCGAATTGATGGACGCCCTCTACATCGCTCGCAAGGGCGGTCTCGATGGTGACGAGGCCTCGTGGCGCCTGCAGGTCGCGCTGATGACGCATCTGGAGAGCATCTGGCAGACGCCCGACGAAGGCATCTGGGAGGTACGCGGCCCGTCTCGGCATTTCACGCACTCCAAGGTCATGGCGTGGGTCGCTTTCGATCGCGCCGTCAAGACCATCGAACAGTTCAACGTAGACGGCCCGGCCGAGCGCTGGCGTGCCGTGCGCGACCGCATCCATGCCGAGGTCTGCGCCCACGGTGTCAATGCAAAGCGCGGCTGCTTCGTGCAAAGCTACGGCAGCACGGAATTGGACGCCGCGCTGCTCATGCTGCCGCTGGTCGGCTTTCTACCTGCCTCCGACTCGCGCATCCAAGGCACCGTCAAGGCCATCGAGGAAGACCTGCTCGTCGATGGGCTCGTGCGCCGCTACCGCACCGAGGCCGTGACCGATGGTCTGCCCGAAGGCGAAGGCGTGTTCCTGGCCTGCAGCTTCTGGTATGTCGACAACCTCGTCATGCAGGGCCGACATGACGAGGCGCGCGCGCTCTTCACCAAGCTGCTGGCGCTGCGCAACGACGTGGGACTGCTGGCCGAAGAATACGACCCGCGCGTGCACCGGCTGGTCGGCAACTTCCCGCAGGCGTTTTCGCATATCGCCCTGGTGAATTCGGCGCTGGCGTTGTCCGCATCGGCCGATCATGTCAGCCAGCGCACCGGCACCTGAGCCTCGGGTGGGCACCATGCCGATACCGGTAAAATAGCGGCCATGACCGAATCGACCGCTTTCCGCCCTCAGCCCGACGACGCCAGTGCTTCCGGCAGCACCTTGCTTGGCCGCCCCGACAGCCCGTGCATCGGCATCTGCTCGACCCTGTTCGACGAGGTCTGCCAGGGCTGCGGGCGCACGCAGCTCGAAGTCAGCAATTGGGTCTTCATGTCCGACGAAGAACGCAACGCGGTCTGGACGCGCATCCTGGCCGAGGGCACCGCACAGGGCTACAATCCCGACGGCAGTCGCAAGTAAGAAAAAAAACCCGGCCGAAGCCGGGTTTTTGTTTGGGCGACCGATCGATCAGGCCGTCTGCGCCGGTTTGAGCTGCAGCGCCTTGTACTCCAGGAACTCCTCCAGCCCGTACTTGCCGTTCTCGCGGCCGTTGCCCGACTGCTTGTAGCCGCCGAACGGCGCCTGCATGTTGAACGGCCCGCCGTTGATGTCGACCTGCCCGGTGCGGATGCGCCGCGCCACGCGGATCGCCCGCGCCTCGTCGCCTGACCACACGCCGCCGCCCAGGCCGTAGATGCTGTCGTTGGCGATGCGCACGGCTTCGTCCTCGTCGTCGTAGCAGATGACGGTGAGCACGGGGCCGAAGATTTCTTCGCGCGCCACCGTGTCGGAGGTCTTGACGTTGCCAAGCACCGTCGGCTTGACGAAGAAGCCGGTGGACAGGCCTTCCGGCGTGTCAGCACCACCGGTGATGAGCTCCGCGCCCTCTTCCAGGCCACGGCGGATATAGCCGAGCACGCGGTCACGCTGCACGGCAGAGATCAGCGGACCGAGGCGTGTGGTTTCCTGTGCAGGATCGCCCGGCACGTAGGCTGCTGCGAATTGCGCGGCGAGTGCCTTCACCTCTTCGTACTTGGCGCGCGGCACCAGCATGCGGGTGTGCGCCGAGCAGGTCTGCCCCGAGTTGAGGAAACACGCCGACAGCGTGCCCTTGACCGCCGCCGACAGATCGGCGTCATCCAGGATTACCGATGCCGACTTGCCGCCCAGCTCCAGCGCCACGCGTTTGACGGTCTGCGAAGCCAGTTCGGCCACGCGCTTGCCCGCGCGCGTCGAGCCCGTGAACGACACCATATCGACCTCGGGATGGCTCGCCAGCACCTCGCCCACCACCGGGCCGTAGCCGGTGACGAGGTTGAACACGCCCGGCGGCAGGCCGGCTTCTTCAATGACTTCCGCCAGCACGAAAGCGTTGAGCGGCGCCACTTCCGACGGCTTGAGCACCACCGTGCAACCGGCAGCCAACGCGGGCGCAACCTTCAGCGTGATCTGGTTGAGCGGGTAGTTCCACGGCGTGATGGCGCCCACCACGCCCACCGGCTCGCGCACCACCAGCGAGTTGGCGACCTGCTCTTCAAACTCGAACTTGGCCGTCAGCTTGGCGAAGTTGCCCCAGTTGAACACCGGACCACCCACCTGGATGGCGCGCGCCAGCTTGATCGGCATGCCGACTTCACCGGCAATCAACTGGGCCAGTTCTTCGCTGCGGGCCTTGAGGCCATCGGCGATCTTCTGAATGTATTCGGCGCGCTTGGCCACGGGTGTGGCTGCCCAACCGTCAAACGCCGCGCGAGCCGCTGCCACAGCGGCTTCCGCGTCGGCGGCGCTGCCTTCCGGGATGGTGCCCATCACCGCTTCGGTGGCCGAATGAATCACTTCAATCACGCCCTTGCCCTGCGGCGTGACCCACTTGCCGTTGATGAAAAGCTTGTCGCGTTGCTGCATCGTTGCTCGTCTCGCTCTGGTGGATGCGCGATTTGCGCGTTGTGCTATCCGGGTTGTGACTAGGATTGCCGTCGCTACCCGGGCGGTTATGATCATCCTATTGTAGAGGCAGGAGAGCGCGCACTGCAGACGCGCCGGCAGAGGGAGAGAGCATGACCAGCACCATCTATCAGAAGACCGAAAAGGGACACGACGAAATCCGCACGCGCGCGAACCACCTCGACCAGCGGCACCGCGCGGTGCTTCTGATGATCAACGGCGAGAAGACCTGCGGCGACATCCTGCTTCAGCTCAACCCGCTGGGCATGACGCTGGCGGTCTTCAACGAGCTCGAAGACGGAGGCTACATCCGGGCGCACGAGCCCGGCGCAGCCGCTGTGAAGAGCGTTCCGGCCAGCGCGTCAGCACCGCCACCGGCGGCAACGGCAGTAACCACAACGGGCTCCAACGAACACAGGGCCGAAGGCTATCAGCGCCTCTACCGCTTCTATACCGAAACCATCAGCCGCTATCTGGGCCTGCGCGGCTACCTGCTCGAGATGAAGGTGGAGAAAGCCGGCAACGTGCAGGAGCTCGTCGCCCTGCGCGAGGCGCTCAAGACCGCGCTCGCCAAGATACGCGGCGAGCCCGATACCAGCAACGTGATCGCCCAGCTCGATCTGCTCATCGACGAAGCCACCAGCTAAGCCCGAACGCGCGGGCAACAAAAAAGGCGGCTGATCAGGCCGCCTTTTTGTTGAGTCCGCGCTGCGTAGGCGTGGCGCTCAGACTTCCACGCCCTGGCTCTGCAGGTACTCGTCGTATGTGCCGAGGTAGTCGGTGAGCGTGCCGTTCGGGCGCACTTCGATGATGCGCGTGGCCAGGCCGCTGACGAACTCACGGTCATGCGACACGAAGATCAGCGTGCCCTCGAACTTGTCGAGCGCGATCTGCAGCGACTCGATCGACTCCATGTCCATGTGGTTGGTCGGTTCGTCCAGCGCCAGCACGTTGTGGCGGCCCAGCATCAGCTTGCCCCAGATCATGCGGCCCTTCTCGCCACCGGAGAGCACCTTGACGTTCTTCTTGATGTCGTCCGCCGAGAACAGCAGGCGGCCCATCGTGCCGCGCAGCGATTGGTCGTCATCACCGGCCTGCGTCCACTGGCTCATCCAGTCCATCAGGTCGCGGTCTTCGGGGAATTCTTCGTAGGTGTCCTGCGGCATGTAGCCGACGTTGGCGTGCTCGGCCCACTTGACGGTGCCACCGTCGATCTCGATGCCGCGCTGCACGCCGGTCTTGACAGCACCATTGAGCAGGCAGCGCAGCAGCGTGGTCTTGCCCGCGCCGTTCTCACCAATGATGGCGATGCGCTCACCCGCGCGCACGGCCATGGTCAGGTTGTCGAAAATCTTGCGGTCGTAGGTCTTGCGCGCGTTCTCAGTTTCGACGGCCAGGTTGTGCAGCTTCTTCTCGAACTCGAAGCGGATGAACGGGTTCTGGCGCGACGACGGCTTGATGTCTTCCACCTTGATCTTGTCGATCATCTTCAGGCGCGACGTGGCCTGACGTGCCTTGGACTTGTTGGCCGAGAAGCGGCGCACGAAGTCCTGCAGGTCGGAGATACGTTCCTTCGCGCGCGCATTGGCAGCCTGCAGGCGTTCGCGGGCCTGCATGGAGGCTTCCATGTAGTCGTCGTAGTTGCCCGGGTAGACCTTGAGCGTGCCGTAGTCCATGTCCGCCATGTGCGTGCAGACCTGGTTCAGGAAGTGGCGATCGTGGGAGATGATGACCATGGTGGAATTGCGCTCGTTGAGCACCGATTCCAGCCAGCGGATCGTGTTGATGTCGAGGTTGTTGGTCGGTTCGTCCAGCAACAGCACGTCGGGGTTGGAGAACAGCGCCTGTGCCAGCAGCACGCGCAGCTTCCAGCCGGGGGCGACGTTGCTCATCGTGCCGTTGTGCTGGTCGGTCGGGATGCCGACGCCCAGCAGCAGTTCACCCGCGCGGGCTTCCGCCGTGTAGCCGTCGTATTCGGCGTACTTGGCCTCCAGGTCGGCGGCCTTCATGTAGTCGTCGTCGGTGGCTTCCGGGTTGGCGTAGATGGCGTCGCGCTCTTGCGCGGCGGCCCACATTTCGGTGTGGCCCATCATCACCACGTCCAGCACGCGCATGTCTTCGTAGGCGAACTGGTCCTGGCGCAGCTTGCCCAGGCGCACGCCTGGTTCCAGCATCACATTGCCCGAGCTCGGCTCCAGATCGCCGCCCAGGATCTTCATGAAGGTCGACTTGCCGCAGCCATTGGCGCCGATCAGGCCATAGCGATTGCCCTCGCCAAACTTGACCGAGATGTTCTCGAACAAGGGCTTGGGCCCGAACTGCATGGTGATGTTGGCGGTGGAAAGCACGTGGAAACCTTGATTTGAAAAGCGGTGATCTGGCGCGGCAAGCACTTGGCCGTTCGCCATTTGGGGAACCTGGGATTTTACCACCCGGGCGTGACCTGGATGGGCCGGTGGCGACGTTCGCGACTACGTCTTGAGCGTCGGATACCCCGACAAGTGCAGCGTAAAGCCCGTGGCATCGACGTCCAGCTCGGCTTGTGCGCCGATCGGCAACGTCGCCTTGGTCGGGCAATGGCCGAACGGCAGGCCGGTCACGACCGGGATCGACAATCGCTCGGCCAGATAGGCGCGCATGGTGTCGAAGTCGTAACCCGCGTCATACGGCGTGGTGCGATAGCCCGAAAAATCGCCCAGGACCAGCGCCTGCTGAGCATCGAGCACACCGGCCTGCTGCAACTGCAGAAGCATGCGTTCAACGCGATACGGGTGCTCGTTGATGTCCTCAACAAACAGAATGCCGTCGCGGATTTCCGGCAGGTACGGCGTGCCGAGCAGGCTGCACAGCATGGCCAGGTTGCCGCCCCACAGCGTGCCCGCATAGCGACCAGGGTGCGCGCACTCCTGTGGCTGCGGCGCGTCGACACGCAGCGAATACGTTGGGCTGCGCAGGATGCCCCAGAAGTGTTCGACCATGAACGGGTCGACCATCTCCAGCCCGAAATCCGAACAGACGTGCGGGCCGGCAAACGTCACGCCGCCCGTGGCCGCCAGATACGCCAGCGAGAACGCCGTGAAATCGCTATGCCCGACGATGATCGCGTCGGTAGCCTGCGCGCGGCGGCCGATCCCGATGAAATCGAGATGGTCCAGCAGGCGCGTGAGGCCGTAGCCGCCACGGATCGCCATCGCAATCTCCTGGCCGCTGCCGGTACCGATCTGGTGCAGGTCGGCCAGCCGCGCGAGCTCTCCGCCGGCAAAGCGCTGGTGCTGGCGGCTCAGGCATTCCCGGTTGACGATCGTGCAGCCCTGCGCTTCCAAGAACGCCACGCCGCGCTCGGCGATGGCTGGGTCATTCGGATAACCAGAAGGCGCAATCAGGCGGACGGTAGTCATGCGGTAGGCTTGTCGGTTTCGGTCGTTGCAAGCCGCGCGGCCTTCTGGCTGGCGCGGCGCTCGGCGAAGAAGGCACGCAACATGTCGCCGCATTCCTGCGCGAGCACGCTGCCGGTGATGGCGGTCTGGTGGTTCAGGCGCGTCTCGGCAAACAGGTCGAGGATGCTGCCGGCGGCGCCCGTCTTCGGGTCCGGCGCGCCGTAGATGACGCGTGCCACCCGCGCATGCAGCATGGCACCGGCGCACATCACGCACGGCTCCAGCGTCACGAAGACTTCGCAGTCGGGCAGGCGGTAGTTGCCGAGCTTTTCAGCTGCCTGGCGCAGCGCGCGCATCTCCGCGTGGGCGGAGGGGTCGTGCGTGCCGATCGGTGCGTTGTAGCCGACGCCGACGATTTCGTTGCCGCGCACCACCACGGCGCCCACCGGTACCTCGCCCTGCCCCCACGCAAACTTTGCCTGCACCAGCGCCTGTTGCATCCAGTAGCCGTCGCGCTCGTGGGCGGACATGCCCGCAGGCGGCGTGAGGACGTGGGGCGTAGTCATGCGTATTGAAACGATTCGCTCAATCCTGCTCGTGCGGGCGCGCGAGCTTCACGTCGGCCCAGCAGTTGGGGGTTTCGTACAGCACCAGCTTGGACAGGCGCAGATGGTGCCCGAACGTATTGCGGAACACCGGCTCCAGAATGTCGAACGCGACCTGCGCGAGGTTCTCGACCGTGGGCACGTCGTTCAGCACGACGGTCTTGTGGCCGCCTTCCATGTCGTTCAGAAACTCGACCAGCTTCGTGTCGCCGCGATAGACCAGGAACGCGTGGTCCCACAGGTCGACAAGGTGCTTGTTGGCGAGCTGCTTGACGTCGCCGAAGTCGAGGATCATGCCGTCGTCGGCAGCCTTGTCGTTGTGCAGGACTTCGCCGGTCAGCGTGAGTTCGAGCTGGTAGCGGTGGCCGTGCAGGTTGCGGCACTGGCCAGCGTGGCCCGGGATGCGGTGGCCGGCGTCGAATTCGAGCCGGCGCGTGATGGAAACGGTCTTGGTCATGGAGCGCTAAGGACTAAGCTGCGGCAGCGGGGCTGCAAAAACGGCTGGAACGACTGGACAAGATGCAGCAGCCCGCCTCAGCGGATGCCCAGCATCTTATGGGTTTGCAGCGACAGGCGCCAGCGCGGCCGACGTTGGCATAGCTCGACGGCTGCCGCAGTATTCTGCCGCGCGAGCGGGCCATCCATGGCCTGCAGGAAGAAATGCTGAAAATCCAGCCGTTCGTATGCGTCGAGGTCCTGCCCGTCTTGCGGGATCACGACCTTCAGCTCGTCGCCACGCGTGACGACCAGTTCCGAGCCCATCTTCGGGCTCACGCACACCCAGTCGATGCCGTCGGGCACGGCGATGGTGCCGTTGGTCTCGATGGCGATCTCGAAGCCGCGTGCATGCAGCGCGTCGATCAGGGGCTTGTCGAGTTGCAGCAGCGGCTCGCCGCCGGTGCAGATGACGAGCGGTTTGCCGCCCGTGGCGCTGGCCGGCCATTCGGCAGCGACGGTGTCGGCCAGGGCATCTGCGGTGGTGTATTTGCCGCCTTGCGTGCCGTCCGTGCCGACGAAGTCGGTGTCACAGAACTGGCAGACGGCGGTGGCGCGATCGGCTTCGCGCCCGCTCCAGAGGTTGCAGCCGGCAAAGCGGCAGAAGACGGCTGCGCGGCCAGTGTTGGCACCCTCGCCTTGCAGCGTGTAGAAGATTTCCTTGACGGCGTAAGTCATGTCTGAACGGTGGCATTCACAGGAGAACGGCGCAAAAGCGACGTCATTCCCGCGCAAACCGTACCAGTACCCACTAGTGAATAACCCGGTATTGTTTCACAGATCGGGCTTTCGCGCCGCCCTACCCGCAGAAGGACGCCAGCGTCACAAACGAAAACGCACCTTCCGGAGTCAGCCATGCTGTGAAGACCCATGCAGCACCGGCTATCGCCAGGGCCCATGCCGTCCAGCGGCCAAGTCGCACGCTCATGCTGCGCATTTACGCCATTCCTGCCACTGGCGTGCGCGCCAGTTGGCGGTCATCAATCGGCCAGTGCAGCAGCGCGGCCACCACACCGAGCGCCATCGCCCCAAACCAGATCGGGTCGTACGAATGCAGGTGGTCGTACACCACGCCGCCAAGCCACACACCCAGGAACGCGCCGATCTGGTGGCCGAGGAACACAAACCCGAACAGCGTGCCGATATAGCGCACCCCAAACACCTGCGACAGCAGCCCGTTGGTAAGCGGCACCGTGCCCAGCCACAGCAGCCCCATCACGATGGCAAATCCATACAGCGTGACCGCCGACAGCGGCAGCAGGATGAACAGCGCAATCGCCGCCGTGCGGATCAGGTACAGCAACGACAGCAGAGTCTTGCGCCGGAACAGCCCGCCCAGCGCGCCGCAGTAATACGTGCCGACGATATTGGCGGCGGCAATCAGCGCCAGCGCGACCATGCCGTGGCGGCCCGTGAGCCCCTTGTCGAGCAGGTAGGCCGGCATATGCGCGCCGATGAAGGCGAGCTGGAACCCGCAGGTCAGAAAACCGAGGTTCAGCAGCCAGAAACCCCGGTGCGCAAAGGCTTCGCGGATAGCCGCTCCCATGCTCTGATGCGCCTCCTGAGCCACGGCTGCCGACGTGCGCTCTCGCAGCGGCACCGCCAGCGGCAAAAACACCGCCATCACCAGCGCCATGACCACCAGTGCCGACACCCAGCCGACAGAGCTCAGTAGGCCCTGCGCCGTCGGCACCATGATGAATTGGCCGACGCCACCCACCGCACCCGCCACGCCCAGCGCCCAACTGCGGCGGTCAGGCGTTGTGAGCCGGCTGATGGCGCCATACACCACGCCGAATGACGTGCCCGACAACCCCATGCCAACCAGCAATCCCGCCGATAACGTAAAGCCCAGCGGCGTGCCGGCATGCGCCATCAGCAGCAAACCCAACGCATAGACGGCGATGCCGGCGACCATCACCTTCGCCGCTCCAAACCGATCTGCCAGCATGCCGGCAAACGGCTGCATCGCACCCCAGATCAGGTTCTGCAGCGCGATGGCCAGGCCGAAGGCTTCGCGCGTCCAGCCGCGGTCCATGGTGATCGGCACCAGAAACAGGCCCTGTACGTGGCGAATGCCCAGCGCCAGCCCGATCACCGCCCCGCCCGCCAGGATCAGCAGCCAGGAGGATTGTGTTAGCGATTTCGATGTCATGCGCGATGTCTCCGTTGCAGCTGACATTCCCATCCCGCAACCGTACCGGATGTGCGTTTGGGTGGAATGTCGCCCGATGGCCTATTAAACTTCGCCATATTCGGGTTCTCAATTGATCTTTGAGAACGCTTTGCATGAGGAAAGCGCATGTCTGCACCCCTGGTTCGATTGGCATCCCTGGACTTGCTGCGCGGTTTCGTGGCGGTGGGCCGGCGCATGAGCATCACGCTTGCCGCTGATGACCTATGCCTGACCCAATCAGCGGTCAGCCGGCAGGTGTCTGCGCTTGAGGAAACGCTGGGCGTGAAGCTGCTGGTGCGCGGCCATCGCTCAATTGCATTCACGCCCGAGGGTGAACGCCTGTTCCGCAGCGCCGACAGCGCCGTGCAGCAGTTGCAGGACGCCATTGGCGCCATCCGCGTGGCCGCCGAGCGACGACCGGTCACGATTACCGCCAGCATCGGCGTAACAGGCTTGTGGCTGCTGCCCCGCCTGGCGCGCTTTCAGCAGCAGTATCCCGACATCGACGTGCGCGTGGCCACCAATAACCGCCTCGTCGACCTGAAAAATGAGGGCATTGAACTGGCCATTCGCTACTGCCCACCGGCGGATGCACCACCGGGCGCGATCCGCCTGTTTGGGGAAACCGTGGCCCCCGTCGCACATCCGTCGCTCGGCGTGCGCGCGCTCGACTCCGCCGAAGCGCTGGCCGGCCTGACCCTGCTCGATTTTGACGACCGTGACCTGCGCCGCCCCTGGCTCCAGTGGACCGATTGGCTGGCCGCCGCCGGCTGGAGCCACGCCAAACCCCGCACCGTGCTGCGCTTCAACCAGCACGACCAGATCATCCACGCAGCGGTGGCGGGCCAGGGCATCGCGCTTGGGCGCCTTGAGCTGATCGCGCCGCTACTGGCCGATGGCCGTCTGGTGACAGTGCCGACCACGGCCCCTGGCCTGCATAACACGCATGCGTACTGGCTGATCCAGGCGGAGCCCAATCCGCGTCGCGATGTGCGCGATGTGGCGGCATGGATCCGTGCGGAGGCTGAAGCCCAGGCCGCTCCCACACCTGAGCGCGTTTGAACGCACACCCCAGAGACGTCATTCGGGCTGCCACAAATATCGCCAAAAAACGATAAGCTACAAATATCGCTGATTTGCGATATCTTGCATTTATCGCTTTTGAGCGATAGAGTGCAGATATCGTCTTTGGGTGATATCTGATGGATACACTGCTTTCCTCAGCGCCGCAGTTGTCGGCGCATCTGAAATCGTTGCGCAAGGCGCGCGGGCTCACGCAGGCCCAACTCGGCGCGCTGCTGGGCGTGAGCCAGAACCGCATCGCCGACATCGAAAAAGACCCTGGCGCGGTCGGCTTCGAGCAACTGCTACGCATCCTGCATGCACTCGGCGCACAGTTGGCCGTGCGCACCGCCGCGCCCGCCACCGACACACCGGCCGACTGGTAAGCGATGGCGCATCCCGAACTCCATCTGTGGATGAACGGCGAGCACGTCGGCGTCTGGACCGCCAGTCGCGCGGGTGTGCCGATCCTGCGCTATGACGATGCGTGGCTGCGCTCGCCGAATGCCCGGCCGCTGTCGCTGTCCCTGCCGATCCCCGCCGGTGTGCCTGAGCTGCGTGGCCAGGTCGTCGACGACTATTTCGACAACCTGCTGCCCGACGCCCAGCCCATCCGCGAGCGCGTGCGGCGACGTTTCGGCCTTGCCTCCACCGATGCGGCCGAGCTGCTGGCTGCCATCGGTCGCGACTGCGTGGGCGCCGTGCAGCTGCTGCCGCCCGGCATGGAGCCCACCGGCTTCAACCGCATCGACAGCGAACCGCTTTCCGACACCCAGGTCGATACGCTGCTGCGCAACCTGACCGCCAACCCCGCGCTCGGTGAAGACGCCGACGACCCCGACGCCTTCCGCATCTCGATTGCCGGCGCCCAGGAGAAAACCGCTCTCCTGCGGATCAGCGGCAAATCGGGCGATGCCTGGCACCGGCCGCTGGGCGCCACGCCCACCACGCACATCCTCAAGCTGCCGCTGGGCCTGATCGGCAACATCCGCGCCGACATGCAGGACTCCGTGGACAACGAGTGGCTGTGCGCGCAGTTGCTCTCGGCATGGGGCCTGGACGTGGCCCGCACGGAAATCGCCCGTTTCGGCGGTCGCAAGGTGCTGGCCGTCGAGCGCTTCGATCGGCGCTGGATGCCCGGCAACACCTGGATTGCGCGCCTGCCGCAAGAAGATTTCTGCCAGGCCACCGGCACGCCCGCGCATCGCAAGTACGAGAACGACGGCGGCCCGGGCATGCGTACGTGCCTCGGCCTGCTGTCGGCCTCCGAACAGGCCATCGACGACAAGCGCCGCTTCGTGCTGGCGCAGCTCGCTTTCTGGCTGCTGGCCGCCACGGACGGGCATGCGAAGAACTTCTCGCTGGCCATCGAGCGCGGCGGGCGTTTCCGTATGACGCCGCTGTATGACGTGCTCTCCGTCTGGCCGATCATGGGCGACGGGCCAAATCAGCTCTCGCCGTATCGCGCGCGGCTGGCGATGGCGCTGCGCGGCAAGAACGCACATGCGCGGCTGGCCGACATCCACGTGCGGCACTGGCAGGCGCTGGCCGCACAATCAGGCGTGCCGCATGCGTTTGCGCAGATGCAGGCGCTGATGGAGCGCGTACCCGCCGGGTTGGATCAGGTTCAGTCCATGCTGCCGAACGATTTCTCCACGCGCGTGTGGGATACCGTGCGCGCCGGCGTCCTGTCGCAAGTCGAACGCTTTCATACCGAACTGGCTGCCACACCATGACCCTTACCTCGCGCCGCAGCGTCCTGCGACAGATTCCTGCGGGCATCTGGATCCTCGGCGGCGTCAGCCTGCTGATGGACGTCGCCTCCGAGATGATCCACAGCCTGCTGCCGCTGTTCATGGTGTCGACACTCGGGGCCAGCGCCTTGACGGTCGGGCTGATCGAGGGGCTGGGCGAATCGACCGCGCTGGTGGTCAAGATCTTCTCCGGCACGCTGAGCGACTACCTAGGCAAGCGCAAGGGCCTGGCCGTGTTCGGCTATGCGCTGGGGGCGCTCTCCAAGCCGCTGTTTGCCATCGCGCCCACCACCGGCATCGTGCTGACGGCACGTTTGCTGGACCGCGTCGGCAAGGGCGTACGCGGGGCGCCCCGCGATGCGCTGGTCGCCGACATTGCGCCTTCCGAACTGCGCGGCGCGGCCTTCGGGTTGCGGCAATCGCTCGACACCGTGGGGGCGTTTCTGGGGCCGCTCCTGGCAGTCGGGCTGATGCTGCTGTGGGCCAACGATTTCCGCGCCGTGTTCTGGGTAGCCGTGATGCCGGGGCTGCTGTCGGTCGCGCTGCTCGCATTCGGCCTGCGTGAGCCGGAGGCCGGCAACGGCACCCAGCGCACCAACCCCATCCGCCGAGACAACCTGAAGCGGCTGAGCGGCGCGTATTGGTGGGTGGTGATGATCGGCGCGGTCTTCACGCTCGCGCGCTTTTCCGAGGCGTTTCTGGTGCTGCGCGCGCAGCAAGGCGGTATTCCCGCAGCGCTGGTACCGCTGGTGATGGTGGCGATGAACGTGGTCTATGCGCTGACGGCGTATCCGTTCGGCAAGCTCTCCGACCGCATGCGGCATACGCGGCTGCTGGTGCTTGGGCTGATCGTGCTGATTGCCGCCGATGTGGTGCTCGGCCTGTCCAGCCACTGGAGTGTGGTCATCGCGGGCGTGGCGCTGTGGGGCGTGCATATGGGCATCACACAGGGCCTGCTGGCAACCATGGTGGCCGATACGGCACCACCGGACCTGCGCGGCACTGCGTACGGCATGTTCAACCTGGTAAGCGGTGTGGCCATGCTGGCCGCCAGCGTCCTGGCGGGCGCGCTATGGGACAAGCTGGGGGCGGCTGCCACCTTCCACGCGGGCGCGGTGTTCTGCGTGCTGGCGCTGGGTCTGCTGGCCGTACGGCGCCCCGATGGCGGACGTACCGCATGACAGCGGCCTACTCGCCTGCCAGCGCTCGCAACGCATGCGCCTCCGTATTGGTGTTGATCTGCGCCCAGGGCGAAATGAAGTGACCTCAATAACATGGAAACAGCCATGACGACATTGCATTACATCTACGACCCGCTGTGCGGCTGGTGCTACGGCGCCGCGCCGCTGGTGGATGCTGCACGCACGGTGCCGGGCCTGCAGGTCGCCTTCCACGGCGGCGGCATGCTGGCGGGCCCGAACCGCCGCGCAGTTACGCCGCAATGGCGCAACTACGTCATGCCGCACGATCACCGCATCGCCGAGATGACCGGCCAGCCCTTCGGCGAACCGTATTTCGAGGGCCTGCTGCGCGACCCCACTGCGGTGATGGATTCCGAACCGCCCATCACCACAGTGCTGGCGGCAGAGGCGCTGGGCGGGCGCGGGCTGGACATGATCCACCGTATTCAGCGCGCACATTACGAAGAAGGCCGGCGAGTTGCCGATGTGCCCGTGCTGCGTGAACTGGCGGCAGAGATCGGCTTGTCGCCTGAAGCCTTCGATGCGGAATACGCGCGGCAAGCCGGGGCGCTCGCGCAGCAGCACATGGCGGCCGCTCGGCAGTGGCTCGATCGTGTGGGCGGCCAGGGTTATCCGACGTTTGCATTGGAAGACGCTGATGGCCGCGTGGGCAGTATCGACATCGGCCCGTGGCTTGGCCGCCCCGAACAATGGGCACAGGCGCTGGCACAGCACATCGGTGCACCGGCACCGGTGGGCGGAGCCGACGGCCCGGTCTGCGGGCCTGAGGGCTGTGCCTGATGCGCGATCTTCTCAACCGTTGAGCGGCCAGCGTCCGAGTTCGTCATACCGGGTCTTGCCCAGCCAGCTATGGATCAGCACGAACTCGCGTACGGTCCAGCTGATGGGCTCGACCGCTTTCGGCGCGAAGCCGCCGCGGTCATACAGCAGCGTGACGTGTGGCTTGAAATGCCCGCGCGGCACGGGCACCCCGGCGTGCTGCAAGGCCTCGCCCAGCACTGCCTGAAACGTCATCAACTCGGCAACCCCCTCGCCGCCCAGCAGCACGAAGGGGCGATGGTCGCGGCGGCCGTGAAAGCTCACCACTTGGTCAAAGGCAACATCAAATGGCGGCAGCGCAAGCCCGGCTGCGGCCTGCCGCGTTCTCGCAATCAGGTCTTCTGGCGGCGGTTGAACGAAGTCGCCCAGGTGGTGCAGCGTGACGTGCAGACGCTCGGGGCGCAGCGCTTTCCCCTTGAATCCGACCACAGGCCGCAACTGCTCGACCCGCTGTGCAATGCGCGCTGCGGTATCGGCGTCGGGCTTGATGGCCAGAAACACGCGATGCGCAGGCAACTGCGGGGTGGCTTCGAATCCGGGAAGGGTCAGTTGGGTCACGGGACGGTCGCAAGACGCCGGTTGGCGATCCGCTCATTATCGGCGCACGCGTGACGTGTCGCTGAAAGTCCGGTTGAAACGCCTGCCTGCCGCACAAAAAACAACGCCCGGCGGTGCAAACCTGCCGGGCGTTGTGCCTGCTGCTGTGATGCGTCGATCAGATATCGAAGAACACCGTCTCCGGCCCGCCGTCGGGCGTGTCCTGCAGGCGCACGTCAAAGGTGTAGACCACCTCGCCGTTGCGCTCGCTGCGCTGGGCGACCAGTGTCTGGCGGCGCACTTCCCACTCGATACCGTTCAGCACCGGGTCAGCGCTGTTGGCGGCAGCCTCGTCGCTGAAATACACCCGCGTATGCAGGCCCAGGTTGATGCCACGCGCAAACAGCACCATGCAGATGTGCGGCGCCTGCACCGCGCCCGCGCGGCCAGCCACCGCACCCGGCTTGATGGTGTCGAAGCGGTAGACCCCCGTGTCGAAATCGGCGCCGCCACGCCCCCAGCCGCGGAAGGCGGCGTCGACAGGCTTGTCTTGGCGATCTCCCGGGTGGGCGTATTTGCCATCGGCGTTGGCCTGCCAGATCTCGATCAGCACATCGCGCACGAGCGAGCCGGAGCCGTCGTAGACGCGGCCTTCCAGGGCGATGCGTTCGCCGCGCGTGGCAGGCGTGGTCAGCACGCTGCCGAATTCCTTGTCGTAGATATCGAAGCCGGCCTGGCGCGGCGCAAGGCCGATATGCACATACGGGCCGCCCGTCTGCGAGGCCGTCTCGTTGAAGTGCGCAAACGGCGGTGTGGTCGTCATGGCCGTTGCCTGGGCACGTTCGAGCGATTCACGGAGCGTGGTCGTCGTCATTATTTGGCTCCTTGCAGGGCGTTCTCGAAATGCGTGGCGCGACGGCCGCGCAGCGTGATGTCAAAGCGGTAGCAGCGCGAATCGAGCGGCACGTGGTTGGCCGTGTCGAGCAGCGCAATCAGGCCGCGCACCTGCTCTTCGCTGGGGATGGTCTTGATGATCGGGCACTGCGCGATCATCGGGTCGCCTTCAAAGTACATCTGCGTGATCAGACGCTGCGCCCAGCCGTCGCCCGACAGCGAGTAATGGATATGCGCGGGGCGCCAGTCGTTGATGCTATTGCGCCAGGGGTACGCGCCCGGCCTGACGGTGCGATAGACGTAGTAGCCATTGGCGTCCGTCAGCATGCGGCCGCAACCGCCGAAGTTCGGATCGATCGGCGCGAGGTAACGGTCGTTCTTGTGGCGGTAGCGGCCGCCGGCGTTGGCCTGCCATACCTCGACCAGCGCGTTCGGCACCGGACGGCCGAACTCGTCGCGCACATAGCCATGGACGATGATGCGCTCGCCGATCGGCAGGCCGTCCTTGGCGTAGTTGAGGATGAGGTCGTTGTCGAGCGGGCCGAGATCGTCGGCATGGAACACCGGCGCGGTGGTTTCCGACAGCGTGTTGAGCGTGGAGATGAGCGCCTTGCGCGGCGAACGCAGCACGCTGGTCTTGTAGCCGGGGGTCAGTGCGGGCGGATGCTGCGTGGTGTCGCGCTGTGCAAACTCGCCGGTGCCGGAAAGCGGCAGGGTCATGGGTGTCTCCTTGTGAATGCTTGGAAAGCACTGTATATCTGCCAAAAAGTGAAGTAAATTGACTTCTGATCGAAAAATCAATAACCAGAGGTTATGGAAAATCTGCTGTCCGGCGATCTGCCCTCCCGCATCCGGTTCCGGCACCTGAGCTGCTTTGTCGCCATCGCGCAGGAGCGCAACCTGCGGCGTGCGGCGGAGCGGCTGCACCTAAGCCAGCCGGCGGTATCGAAAACACTCGGCGAGCTGGAAGCGCTGGCCGGTGTGCAACTCGTGGAGCGCGGCCGCCAGGGCGCACGGCTCACCGCTGCTGGCGAGCAGTTCCTGCGGCATGCGGTGGGGGTCACACAGGCGTTGGAATCGGCCACCGCCGCGCTGATGGGGTCTGGCGATGCGTCCGCGCCGGTCGTGCACGTCGGCGCCCTGCCCACCGTGGCGAGCAGCCTGCTGCCTCAGGCCATCGCCCGCCTGCATGCGCTGCGCCCGCACGCCGGCGTGCGGCTGCGCACCGGCACCAATATCGAACTGTTGAGCGCGCTGAAAGCCGGCGAGCTCGATTTCATCATCGGCCGCATGGCCGAGCCGGACGCCATGCAGGGGCTGTCGTTCGAGTTGCTGTATGCCGAACCGCTCGCACTGGTGGTGCGGCCCGGACATCCACTGCTGGCGCAGCCGGGGGCATCGGCCTCATTGCAGGCGGTGTTGGACTACCCGTTGGTGATCGCCACGCCCGGCACGGTGCCGCGCCATCACACCGAGGCGCTGTTCCAGACGCATGGGCTGCGCCTGCCGGCGGGCGTCACAGAAACACTGTCGGTGTCGGTCGCGCGCCTGCTGGCTTGTCGGTCCGACGCCGTGTGGATTACGCCCGAGCGCGCCGCACTCGACGATCTGGAACATGGCGGGTTGCTCCGACTGGACATTGCCACCTCCGGCACGAAAGAGCCCGTCGGCCTGTTGCGCAGAAGCGCGGCCACGCCAAGCGAACTGGCCGGCGCGTTCATGGACCTGCTGACCGAGCTGGCGCAAGCGTCCTAGTAAGCCGCCAAGAAAAATGCCGACCCCAGGGCCGGCATTTTTTCTTTGCGACACAGCGCTCAGCGATGGCTCAATTCGGGCGCATCATCGGTGTCGATGACACTGCGATCGGTTTGTCCCAGCAACTGGCTGGTGATGGTCCCGGCGGTCATCGATCCGTTGACGTTGAGCGCGGTACGGCCCATGTCGATCAGCGGTTCGATGGAGATCAGCAGCGCCACGAGCGTCACCGGCAAGCCCATGGCCGGCAGCACGATCAGCGCTGCGAAGGTGGCGCCGCCGCCAACGCCCGCCACGCCGGCCGAGCTGAGGGTGACGACCGCAACCAGCGTCGCAATCCAGGCGGGATCGAGCGGGTTGATGCCGACAGTGGGCGCCACCATCACCGCCAGCATGGCGGGATATAACCCCGCGCAGCCGTTCTGGCCGATCGTGGTACCAAACGAAGCCGCAAAGCTGGCGATGGATTCCGGCACCCCCAGGCGCCGTGTCTGCGCCTCGATGCTCAGCGGAATGGTGGCCGCGCTCGACCGGCTCGTGAACGCGAAGGACAGCGCCGGCCATACCTTGCGGAAGAAGCGCAGCGGGTTGATGCCGGTCAGAGCCAGCAGCACGGCATGCACGCCGAACATGATCGCCAGCCCCAGATAAGAGGCCACGACAAAGCCGCCGAGCTTGATGATGTCCTGCACGTTGGACACGGCCACCACGTTCGTCATGAGCGCCAGCACGCCGTATGGGGTCAGGCGGATGACGAGTCGCACGAGCTTCATCACCCAGGCCTGCGCGGTGTCAATGGCGGTCAATACGCGCTCGCCCTTCACTGCGTCATCCTTGAGCAGATGCAGCGCGGCCACCCCCAGGAAAGCGGCGAAGATCACCACGCCGATGATGGACGTCGGCTTGGCGCCGGTCAGCTCTGCAAACGGATTCTTCGGCAGGAAGGACTGCAGCAGCTGCGGAACCGTCAGGTCTGCCACTTTGCCCACGTAGTTGTCCTGGATGGCGGTCAGCCGAGCGGTTTCCTGGGCGCCTTGCACGAGACCCTGGGCTGTCAGGCCGAACAGGTTGGTGACGAACACCCCGACCAGCGCGGAAATCAGCGTCGTGAGCAGCAGCGTGCCGATCGTCAGCACGCTGATCTTCCCCAGCGATGCCGTGCTGTTCAGCTTGGCCACCGAGTTCAGCACCGAGACCAGCACCAGCGGCATGACGATCATCTGCAGCAGTTGGATATAACCGCCGCCGACGATGCTGAACCAGGAGATCGACTGCTTGAGCGTCGCGCTGTCGTCGCCGTAGATCAGGTGCAGCACCAGCCCGAACACGATGCCCAGCACCATGCCCAACAGCACGCGTTTGGCGAGGCTCCAGCTCGCGTTCACGCGGCCCAGAGCCCCCAGGATGACGACGAAAGTCGCGATATTCAGTAAGAGCGGAACGTTCATTTTCCCTTTGTGTTGCAAGCGGCGATCAAAAATCGAGCCGGCATCTTACGCCAGATGTACAAAGGGTGCCGAAGCAAGAAACGCCGCGTGAACGCCCGTGGACATGCCTTCAAGGCCACGTCAGACACCGAGAAGCGGCTCAGCAATCCAGTACAAGCCCGCGCCCATGGCAACCGTGCCGACGAGGCGGGCGATGTGATCTCCGGCGGGCGCAAGCCGCTCCAGCGTGATGCAGGCCGACACTGCCGCCATGACCCGCAGGTCCATGACGCCGGCCACCAGGAGGATCGCCGTCAGACCGGCGCAAGAACCCACGCACCGGACGCCAAGGCGCGCCCCGTGTCGCCATGCCGCCCCGTTGGGCGTAGGAGCCATGTGGCAGCGCGCCAGCTGCCGCGCCTTCCACGCGCTGAATTGGAGCGCCCCCGCCGCAACAACGATGAGCCCGCCTGCAGCGGTAACGCCCCGCGCCAGCACCGGCCATGTCATCTCCAACGCCGCCAGCACCGCCCCGAGCGCAAAGACCACCACGCCGACCGCCGCCCACACCGCGAAATACGCCGCTCCCGCCAACGCCGTCGGCACATCGATGTTCGGCGCGCCGGCCGCGCGAAGCGCCACACGGTAGCGCCACAGCACGGGCAGCAAGGATGGCAGCATCATCTGCACCATCATCAGCGTCCACATGCCGATGAACGTTACCGCGAAGGTTGGCCACGTCTGCCCGCACATCGGCATCCAGGCCATCGGCATCGCGCTCATGCTGGGCATGGCGTGGCACCACGCTATCGTCGCCGCCGTGCTGGCCACGAACAGCAGCGCCGAGGCAGCCAGGAAACCGCGCTCGGACGCCGCATGCGCGCGCGGCAGTTCAACGCGGTTGGCCGTACTCATCATGGCGACGCCACCAGACACCGGTCTCATTCCGGCCCAGTGGCGCGCGATCAAGCCATTGGTAGGCACCCCACAAGCCATCGAGCCCACGTGCGTAGGTGGAGTACGTGTGGTACACGACGCCATCCTTGAGCACGAACGCGCTCATGCCGGGCCGGTCGCGCACGTAGGTGGGCGCGTCGGTGCCGCACATGCTCGCGAACTGCTGCACGGGCTCGGGCAAGTCGGATGCGTCCATCACGTGGCTGCCGCGCACGTAGTTGTAGTCGGCGCTGCCCGCGCGCTGCTGGTCTTCCGTGATCGACACGTTGAAGTCGTAGTTGAAATCGCTGCCCACCGACGACACCCACGGAAAACTCCAGCCCATCCGCCCGCGGTATTCGAGCAGCTTGGCCAGCGGCCCGCGCGACACCGCCATCAGCGTGACGTCGTGGTTTGCCAGATGCGTGACGAAGCCGTCAAAACCATCGGCAATCATCGAGCACGACGGGCAGCCCGCCTTGTAGTCGGGGCCGAACATGAAGTGATAGACCAGCAACTGCGAGCGCCCCCCGAACAGATCAGCGAGCGCGGCAGCGCCGTTCTCGGTTTCAAAGCGATAGGTCTTGTCGACGCGGACCCACGGCAGCGCTTGTCGGCGGCGTGCCAGCTCGTCGCTGCGGCGGGTGAGTTCCTTCTCCGCCTTGAGGAGTTCGATGCGCTCCGCGAGCCACGCTTCACGGGTTCCGATGGGATGTACTGCACTCATGCCTGCCTCCATGTCGGTCAAAAATCAGGTGATTGGTCGTGCTAGATTAGGCGCCGACCTCAACCGGCGGGAGTGACAAGTGTGGCGGGATTCGAATGGATTCTTTGATCACGGCCGCAGCGCGCGCCCTCGCTGCCGGTGACCCATTCGGAGCGCTGAACCGCGTTGCCCTGCGCGACGACGCGGCCGCGCTCGCGCTGCGCGGCATCGCCATGGCACAGCTCGGTGACCTGTCCCGCGCCAGGTTGCTGCTGCGTCGCGCCGCCCGCGCATTCGGCGCAAGAGAAGCCCTGGCGCGGGCTCGCTGCATCGTGGCGGAAGCGGAAGTCGCCCTCGCCTCGCGCGATCTCGGCTGGCCCGCCAAGACCCTCGACAGTGCCCGCGCCACGCTGGAGGCGCACGGCGATCACGTCAACGCTGCCCATGCGCGGTATCTCGACATCCGCCGCCTGCTGCTGATCGGCCGCCTGGACGATGCCGAGCGCGCGCTTGCGGCACTGAACCCGGTGCGGCTGCCGCCGGTATTGCGGGCTGCCCACGCCCTGGTAGTCGCCGGCATTGCGTTGCGCCGGCTGCAGACTGCTGCAGCGTGCGCCGCCCTGGCCAACGCCGATCTCGCTGCGCGGCAGGCCGGCATCCCGACGTTGACGGCAGAGGTCGAACGCGCCGCGCAGGCACTGAGCGCGCCTGCCGCCCGGCTGATCTCACGCGGCAACGAATGTGTTCTCCGGCTTGACGAGGTGGAAGCGCTCTTCGCATCCGACGCGCTTGTCGTCGATGCTTGCCGGCTCGCCATACGGCGGGCCGACACGGTTGTCTCGCTTGCCACGCGTCCGGTGCTGTTCACGCTTGCGCGCGCACTGGCTGAAGCGTGGCCGGAAGACGCGCCAAGAGACACCCTCATCGCCCGCGCATTCCGCACACGGCACCCTGATGAGTCGCACCGCGTGCGCCTGCGTGTTGAAATCGGGCGTCTGCGCACGGCCCTCGGCGCGTTAGGCACGGTCAAGGCGACCCGGCACGGATTCGCCCTGCAGCCGACCCGGGCCGAAGACGTCGTCGTGCTTGCGCAGCCGGTTGAAGAGCCTCATGCCGCCGTGCTTGCCTGCCTGGCCGATGGGGAGTCGTGGTCGAGCTCGGCGCTGGCATTGGCGCTTGGGGCCAGCCAGCGTACGGTGCAGCGTGCGCTCGATGCATTGGCGGCAGCCGACAAGGTGCAGTCCTTCGGGCACGGACGGGCGCGCCGCTGGGTGACCCCGCCGGTACCCGGATTCGCGACCACCTTGTTACTCCCGGCACCGCTGCCGAGTGAGTAGGATGAAGACTCCTCAACCGAATCCAGCGAGCCCGACATGAAACGATCCACCGCCGAAGTCGTCCGCGAATATGGCCCCTTCCCCGGTGTCGAAAACGTGGGCGGCGTCACCTACAACGGCGAGCGCATTTGGTTTGCCGCGGGCGGCCAGTTGAAGGAGCTCGATCCCGACAGCGGCAAGACGGAGCGCTCCATCGACGTACCCGCCCATGCCGGCACGGCGTTTGACGGGAGGCACCTGTTCCAGATCGCCGAAGACCGCATCCAGAAAATTGACCCGCAAACGGGCAACGTGCTTGCGACGATTCCCGCACCGGGCGCCGGCGGCGATTCCGGCCTCGCGTGGGCCGAAGGCACGCTGTGGGTCGGCCACTACCGTGAGCGCAAGATCCGCCAGATCGACCCGGACACCGGCAAGGTGTTGCGCACGATCGAATCGAACCGGTTCGTCACCGGCGTCACGTGGGTCGACGGTGAACTCTGGCACGCCACGTGGGAAGGCGATACGAGCGACTTGCGGCACATCGATCCGCATACCGGCGAGGTGCTGGAGCAGCTCGACATGCCGCCCGGCGTGACCGTATCGGGGCTGGAATCGGATGGCGCAGATCAATTCTTCTGCGGCGGCGGGCCCACCGGCAAGATCCGCGCGGTACGGCGCCCCCGCAAGCAGGCAGCCTAGGCTTGATCGCGCCGCCCTAAAAGGAACAAAGCCCGCTGCAACGCGGGCTTTGTTCATTGGAACATCGGGGAGCGCGGCGCCTCAGCTGCCGCGATAGGTGCCAAAGCTCCAGGGCGAACACAACAACGGCACGTGATAGTGCTGCGCTGCGTCGGCCACCGTAAAGCGCACGGGCACCATGTCGGAGAATGCGTCCTGAAAATGGTCTGCGACCCAGAAGCGCAACTCGAACTCGCCCGTGCGCGCCTGAGCGGCGGGAAGCATGGGGGCGTCGGTGCGGCCGTCGCCGTTGGTCTGCGTGCGGTTGATGAGCTTGGGGGGCTGCGTGCTCATGTCGAACAGTTCGATCCGCATGCCGGCCACGGGCTTGCCAACGGATACGTCGAGTACGTGCGTGCTGATGCCTGCCATGGTGGGTCTCCTGATGCTTAGCTGCCGAGGTAGTAGTTGTAGCTCCACGGCCCGAACAGCACGGGCAGGTGGATGCGGCGGCTGGCATCCATCACGCGAAAGCGCAGGGGAATCTTCGACAGAAACAGCGGTTTCGGCAGGTTGGCCTTGCGGGCAGCGAAGTATTCATCGGCGTGCAGCAGCAGCTCGTAAGTGCCGTTGCGATAGGCGTCGCCAATCAGCAGCGGCGGGTCGCTGCGACCGTTGGGGGCCAGCGTGATCGTCTGGATGTGCTGCGACTGGCCATTCTCGACGCGGAACATGTCCACGCGCATGCCGGCGGCCGGCGTGCCGTGCCAGGTGTCCAGCGCGTGCATCGTCAGGCGCGGGCTCAGGCCAGCCTGCTGTACCGGGCCGGTGGTCTGGTTGGGTACCGCAGCCGCGGCATCGGCGCCGGCCGCTTGAGCCGCACCGGCCAGCAGCGCACTGCCGCCCAGTGCTACGGATTGCAAGGCAAAGCGACGGCGCCCTGCATCGAAGATGGTGTTGTCGTTGTCACGCATGTCATGCCTCTTTGGTGTTGCGCAGATTGCGGATGCCGATGAGCACCAGCACCGCCGCCAGGACCTCGATGACCGCCACCAGATACAAGCCGCTGGTGACCTTGCCGGTCGCATTCTTGATCAGCCCCATCACATAAGGCGCGCCGAAGCCGGCCAGGTTCGAGACGGAGTTGATCAACGCCACGCCCACCGCCGCGGCGCTGCCCGCCAGATAGCGATTGGGAAGCTGCCAGAACACGGGGATGGCGCTCATGGTGCCCACCAGCGAGGCCGTCATGGCCAGCATGATGATGACGGGGGACATCGCCGGCACGCCCATCAGCACGGCCAGCGCCGCCATGGCAACACCACCGACGATCGCTGCACCGCTGAAGTGCCAGCGGACCTCGTTGCGGCGATCGGAATGCGCGCCGTTGGCGATCATGCCGATGGCGCCGCAGAGGTAGGCCACAGCCGCAATCCAGCCGACGACCATCGGGTTGCCGAAGCCCACATCCTTGATGATGGTCGGGATCCAGAACGTGAGCGTCGAATTGGCGCACAGCAGGCAGAAGAAGATGGCGATCAGCAGCCATACCTTCGGGTTGGTGAACGGCTCACGCCAGCTATGGCCGCGCTCACCCATGGCGGCGCTGTCGCGGCGCAGTGCGTCGAGTACGACGCGCTTCTCGCCCTCGGTCAGCCAGTGGGCATCCTCAGGCTTGTCGGTCATGTAGAACCACGTCACCACGCCCGCCACCACCGAGGGGATGCCCTCCAGGATGAACAGCCACTGCCAGCCGTGCATGCCTTGCACACCGCCCATCGTGGTCATGATCCAGCCCGCCAGCGGACCGCCCAGCACGCCCGCAATGGCCGACGCCGACATGAACGTGCCAAACGCCCGTGCGCGCCGCTGCGAGGGGTACCAGTAGGTCAGGTACAGGATCACGCCCGGATAGAAGCCCGCCTCGAACGCGCCCAGCAGAAAACGCAGGATGTAGAACTGCGTGGGCGTGGTCACATAGGTCTGCAACATGCAGATCACGCCCCAGCAGATGGTGATGCGCATGATGGTCTTCTTGGCGCCGATCTTCTGCAGCAACGCGTTCGAGGGCACCTCGAAGAGGAAATACCCCAGGAAGAAGATGCCAGCGCCCAGGCCGTACACCGCCTCGCTGAAGTGCAGCGAATCCAGCATCTGCAGCTTGGCAAAACCGATGTTGACGCGGTCCAGCCACGCCAGCACCCACAGCACGCCCAGGAACGGCAGCAAGCGCCATGAGATCTTGCGGTAAGTGCTGGATTCCGCGTCATCGGTCGCTCCCGCGAACACGGGAATGTCCTGTTTGGTGATGGACATGAGAGTCCCTCCTGTTTCGGTTGACGTCGTTCCGCCATCCAACCCGTGGGGCATCACGACAGCAGGCCATTCGTCCGGAGGCAAGAATTGCACCAAGCCGACGGCCGTCTGTTTTTGTTGCAGGCAGTATATGAAGCGCCCCGCAACGGGAAACGGGGGGACGCTGGTATAGGCCCTATAGCAGCATCGATATGGGCCGCGAAGCCTTGTGTGGAAAGGGATTGTGGGCCGTCACCAGAGAGATCGGCTGACCTATGGATTACCCTAGGCGGCATCTCGCCAGTGCTTGCCGCGCACGACGCGCACGACAAGCCGAACCGAATCGGGGCGCTGGTGTTCGGGTTGCACCGCGTTGCCCTGCCCGGAACAACACGCTAAAACATTGCCAACACAACGTTCGCTGCCCTTGCCCGCCCGGCCCCACGCCTTATGATCCGCGCCGACGACCCGTTCGATACCTACCTGCTCCGCGTCCTGTGCACGCTGATCGCCGAGCAAAGCGTGTCTCGCACCGCCATTCGCATGAACCAGTCGCAACCCGCCATCAGCTCGGCGCTCAAGCGGCTGCGCACCATCTTCAACGATCCGCTGCTCACGCGCGAGAAGAACGTCATGGTGCCCACCGAGCGCGCGCTGCAACTGGCACGCAACGCGCAGGCGGCATTGAGCGCGCTGGACAACCTGCTGGTGTCGGATGACCGCTTCGACCCCGCCACCACCGAGCAGACCTTCACGGTGGCCATGCCCGACTACCTGGCGCCGCCCTTCTTCGCCCACGTGGTGCGCGAGTTCCGTCAGGCGGCGCCCCATGCGCGCCTGGTGGCGGTGCCGCTCGCCGCCACGTTCAACTATGAGCAGGCGCTGTCCGACGGCTCGGCCGACATCGTCATCGGCAACTGGCCCAACCCGCCGGAACACCTGCACCTGTCGGTACTGCTGGAAGACGATGTGGTCTGCGTGGTGGCGCAGGACAGCATTCACGCTCAGCCGGGAAAATTCACGCCGCAGGCGTATCTGAGCGCCTCGCATATCGTGCCGACGCCCTATTCGCGGGACCAGCGCGGCCTGGTGGATTCCGGCCTGAGCACCATGCGCGTGCACCGCGACAACCGCGTGAGCTGTCCGTACTTCAACCTCGCCCCCAGCCTGATCCCAGGCACCGATTTGATCCTGACCACCGGCCGTCATTTCGCCAACTACCATGCGCAGCATGTGCCGGTGGCGGTGCTCAATCCGCCGATTGATTTTCCGTTCATGCGCTTCTACCAGTTGTGGCACCCGTCACGCCATCGCTCGGCTGCGCACATCTGGCTGCGCGGCATGCTGACGGCCGCCTCGCAGGCATTGCGCGACCTGCGCGACATGCACCGGGAATAGGCACCCCGGCAGCGGTATCGCGTTCTGTTATGCGCCTTATTGGGGCATTGCTCTCGTCGGGGCCGCGGGCGCTTTCTATACTGCGCCCGTATTCATCGTCCATGCCCGGCTGGAACGGCGGGGTTTTACGGGAGAGCAGTCCATGTCACAGTCAATCGATCTGGCGCAGGTCAATGCGCTGGACCACGCGGGCTTTGCGCATGCCTTCGGCAGCGTATTCGAGCATTTTCCGCAGGCCGCCGAAGGCGCCTGGGCACAGCGCCCGTTTGCGTCGGTGGATGCGCTGCATAACGCGATGATGAACGTGGTACGCACGCTTGACGCGCGCGGCCAGCGCGACTTCCTGAACCTGCACCCGCTGCTGTCGGGCGCCAACATCCGGGCGGGCACGATGACGGCGGATTCCAACGCCGAGCAGAAGAGCGCCGGGCTCGATGCCATGTCGGATCAGCAGGAAAGCACTCTCGACCGGTTGAACGCTGCTTACCTGGAGCGACACGGCTTTCCCTTCATCATCTGTGTGCGGCACTACACGCGAGAGGGCATCTTTGCCTCGTTGGAGCGCCGCCTGCATCGCAGCACCGAGCAGGAGCAGGACGAAGCGCTGGCGCAGATCGCGGCGATCACGCGTGGCCGGTTGAATGCACGTCTGAGCGCGTAGACCCGGTTCGCCTGCCCATGAAAGCCCGCGGCACTGCGGGCTTTTCTGCTTTTTCGGACGCCTTGGCCCGCTCACCGATCTGGGTCAGCCCATTTGCATCGCAGACAGGCTGACTACGGCATGCGTCAGCGCGTATGTCGAGGAGTACTCCAGCTCGCCGGAGGCTTGGGCGTGAATCGTGAACAGCGGCTGGCCCACGGCGACCTGGTCGCGCAATCGCACGTGCATCTGCACGCCAGCGACCTGCCGCATGGGTGCGCCTGCGAGCTTCGCGATGCGCGCCAGGTGCCGGTTGTCGATATTGGTGACCACGCCATTTTTCTCCGCCACGACGTCGCGACGGAAGACGGCCTCGCCTGGCGTGCGCAAGCCGCCCTGCGCTTCGCAGATGGCTTCGAACTTTCGCCAGGCCGCGCCGCTGTCCAGCAACCCGGTTGCCATGTCGAGCCCGGTTCCGGCAACGGCAGCACCGCAAAACTCCAGCAAGGCGCCGGCGAGCAATAGCGAACGGTCCCGCAAGTCGAACGGTGCGGTTGGCGAACGCTGCAGCACCGCCAGAACGTCTCTCGCTTCCAGCGCAGGGCCGATGCCGCGGCCAATCGGCTGCGTGCCGTCCGTGCGCACCATCAAAACCCGGACCCCGAATGCCTGTGCCACACGCTGGAGCAGCATGTCGAGGCGATCCAAGTCTTCGACACTACGCACCTTGGCCGTCGGCCCTACCGGCACATCGATCAGCACATGCGTCGACCCGGCCGCAATCTTCTTCGAAAGAATGGATGCGACCAGCTGCGCATCGCTGTCGACATCCAGCGCCCTTTCCACGCGGATCAGCACATCGTCTGCCGGACTCAGGCTCAATGCACCGCCCCAGGCCAGCGATGCGCCTACCTGATCCACAACCCTTCGCAGCTCCGCCGCACTCAGGTCGACGCGCGTGAGCGTTTCCATCATGTCGGCAGTCCCGGCCGGCGAAGTGATGGCACGTGACGAAGTCTTGGGCAGCAACAACCCTGCCGCTGCCCCGATGGCAACGACGATGGGGCTGGTGCGATTGCCGGGCAGCCCGCCCACGCAGTGCTTGTCTGCAACGACGGCGCGATCCCAGTGCAGACGCTCGCCCGAATCGACCATGGCCTGCGTCAGGTCGATGGTCTCCCTGATGGTCATCCGCCCCGCCGCGCACGCGCTGAGGAACGCGGCGATATGGACGTCGGCATAGCGTTCTTGCGAGATGTCGTTGATGATCTCCTGCAACTGGCGCGCATCCAGGTGCGCTCCATAGAGCTTGGCGCGCAAGGCGCGCAACGACTCCAGCGATGGCGCATGCGTCACGCACACCTGGTCACCGGGGCGGGCCATCAACGGTTCCACCGCGCTGGACGACAGGCCGACCTCATGCTTCTCCAGCAGCCCCGAGCCCACCAGGTTGAGCGTGGCGATCAGCGATCGCTGCCCGATGCGGACTTCCACCCGGGCCTGCGCGGCAAAGCCTTCCGACCGGCAGACGGCGCTGTCGGGGTGCATGTAGATGACGTGCTCTTGCCACGTATCGATGCCCAGCGCCTTGAACGTCAGTTGCTCACAGGGCGTGCTCGGGGCATCGGCCAGGGGCATCAAGACAGTGGTCATGGCGGCGCGTCAGTTGGCAAAGCGGAAGTGCCCGCTGTGCAGCGTGATGTCCTTGGCGCCGGTCTGCTCGAACAGGGAGCGCGCCACCTTTTCGATGTCTCCGCGGTGCACGTGGAACGCACTGAGCAGATCGTCCGACCGGCATGAGCGCGCGCCAAAATGATCTTCGAGCGCCTCCGCCGTGATGGCGTAGCTCGCGCAGCTGCCGTCGATCGACGCGCCGCACTGCAGCAGCGGCCCGGCCGCGCAGTAGGTCGGCTCGTCCGGCGGGAACAGGATCTGTTTCATGATGGTCTCCAGATACGAAGGTCGGCTCATCCAGCAAGCAACTGCTGGCTCGCGCGCAGTGGCAGATCGAACATGCGAGTGATGGCGTCGACCAGCGGTTTAGTCAGCGCTATCCGGTTCGACGGGTGAGGGATGGTGTCGCAGGTGACGACGTCTGCGCTGGCCGCGCACAACTGGCTGTAAGCGTCTGCGGCAAACAGGGCGTGGACTCCGATGCACACGGGCTGAGGATGGCCCGCCCGGCGCAGCGACTCCGCCGCGGCGAGCATCGTGCGCCCAGTCGAGACGATGTCATCAACCAGCACGGGAATACAGCGCGGCGGGATCGCCGGCGCATCTGCCACCTCCACGTGCCAGGCGCTGTGCCGCGTCTTGGCCAGCGCAGCCCAAGGCGCCTCGCAGATATCGGCCACCTGCGCGACCCATTGCCGGCTTTCTTCGTCAGGCCCTATCAGGAACGGTGCGCGCACGTGCGCCTGAATCCATGCGGCGATGGCGGGCGCAGCCTCCACCGCCGCCGTCGGCATGCGATAGACATCCGACAAATGCGCAATGCGGTGCAGGTGCGGGTCGACCGTCACGAGCCAGTCGAATGCGCCGTTCAACAGTGCGGCAAAGTGCTCGGCCGCGCGAACCTCGCCAGGATGAAAGACAGCGTCCTGCCGCATATAGGCGAGGTACGGCGCGATCAACCCGACACGGCGCGCCCCGCCCTCACGCGCGGCAATCGCCAGCCATAGCAGTGGCAGGCATTTCTGGTCGGGGTGATCAAGCGTGCAGACGATGGCAACCTCTGCGCCGTGCACCGGCGTGTACAGCCGCACGTACGATTCGCCATCCGGAAAGTGCGTTACGGCGGCGTGTCCAAGCTCGGCGCTCAGCGGGATGGCAAGTCGCATGGCGGCGGCCTCGCAGCCCGGCATGGCGATCAGCACGCGCTGCGGAGCAAGACCAACGGCCGGGGCGTTCATACGTCCTCCAGATAGTAGGCCTGGCGATACTCGGGCATGCGGACCGGCCACTGCAGTTCGTGCTCGATGCGCTGGCGCAAGGCATCGCTCGCGGCCGGCTCCCCATGCACGATGAACGTTTGATGGGGTGCACGCGCAAAGCCGCGCAGCCAGGTCATCAACTCGTTGGCATCCGCATGGGCGGAAAGATTCTGGATCTGCTCGACCGAGGCGCGAATGGCAACCTCGCGGCCATGCACGCGCAACGCCCGTTGCCCCGCCAGCAGCGCTGCGCCTCGTGTACCCGCAGCCTGGAAGCCCGACATCAGGATGGCGTTGCGTCTGCCGCCGCCAAAGCTCTTGAGGTGATGCAAGACGCGGCCGCCCGTTGCCATGCCGCTGGCCGCAAGGATGATCTTGGGTGCGCGATCGTTGCCAAGGTGCATCGACTGCTCGGGGCTTTGCACCGGGATCGCCAACGCGCAAGCGGCCTGACAGTCCGCTGCCTCGATATGCAGATCATCGACATGGCGCGCGAATACCTCGGTGGCGAGTTCGGCCATCGGGCTGTCGAGGTAGATCGGCACATGCGGGATCCGATGCTGGCGGATCAACATGTAGAGGCAATACAGCAGCGCTTGGGTACGGCCCACCGCGAAGGCGGGAATCAGCAACGTGCCGCCCTGCCCGATCGTCCGCTGCACCACCTGCTCAAGCGCGTCGAGCGGGTCGCCCTCTGGATGCAGGCGATCTCCGTATGTCGATTCGACCAGCAGGGTATCGGCCTCGGTAATCGGCTCGGGCGGGCGCATGACGGGATCGATCTGCCGCCCGAGGTCGCCGGAAAAAACAATGCGCCGGCCCTCGGCAAACAAGGTCGCCGTGGCGGCACCGATGATGTGTCCTGCACGGTGGAACTCGGCTTCCACACCATCGGCTACAGCAAAGCGCTCACCATAGCCCACCGGATGCAGCCTGCGCAGCGCCCTGGCGGCATCCTTCTCGTCGTAAAGCGGCAAGGCAGGATGATGGCGCGAGAATCCCTCTGCGTTGGCGTAGTGCGCGTCTTCCTCGGCAAGCCGTGCGCTGTCAGGCAAGAGGATGTTGCACAGTTCCGCCGTGCCTTTCGTGCAATAGACCGGGCCGTGAAACCCATTGCGGACCAGCAGCGGAAGGTAGCCGCTGTGGTCGATGTGGGCGTGCGTGAGCACGACAGCGTCGATATGGTGCGGGTTGACGGCGAGCTTGTCCCAGTTGCGCAGGCGCAATGACTTGTAGCCCTGGAACAGCCCGCAGTCGACCATGACACGGCGCGCGCCGGTCTCAAGCACATACTTGGAGCCGGTCACCGTATCGGTAGCGCCGAGAAATTGCAGCCGCATGCCGTGCCCCGATGCTCAGCGGATCGTAACGCGTTGCTGCGGCGAAGCTTCCTTCTTGGGCAGCGTCACGCGCAGCAGTCCGTTCTCATACGTGGCGTCGACCTTGTTCTCGTCGACGGCCGCATCCAGCGTGAACATGCGCTGCATTGCGCCGCTATAGCGTTCGCTGCGGATGATACGTTCGCCTTCCTTCTCCTCGGACTGGCGCTCCACCTTGGCCGAGATCATGACCGTACCGCGATCGACCGTCACGTCGATGTCTTCCTTCTTCGCGCCCGGGATTTCCGCAACGACGCTGTAGGCCTTGTCGGACTCCGTCACGTCGACCTTGAACGGCAGCACGCCGTCCATGTTGCCGCGAAACGAGCGCAGAAGCCCTTGAAAGATGTCGCCGACCGGCTCAATGGCGAACGGGTCATAACGCTTGAGCTGACTCATGACTGCCTCCTAGTGAGTGGCCCCCGGGAATCTTGGGGCCGGCAAACTCATCGTGGCACGGCCGGCCGGGAGCGTCTTGCGGCAGATCAACGGCGGCGCACAGTCACGTCATCCGTGGCCCTGCAGGGTTCGTATTGCGCACATGGCTTCCGAGCCGCCCGCCGCCGTGTCAGGCTTTCCTGACATGGGAACCCGCCGCTCCGACAGCATTCTCAGCGCAGCCTGCATGACGCCAGCGCGCCCGCTGCCAATACTGGTGACACGCAGACACGCAACGCAGGCGCCCTGTCGAACCGCCCCAGAACACGACAACGCCAGCCAGTACAAAAGGAGCGCGCCATGACCCGGAACATTGAAGCTTTCCCCGCGTGGAACGAGCCATACGACGTCACCGCATTCGGCACTGAGCTTCCTCTCGGCGCGCACCTTGTCGCAGAACGCAATGGCTACGAACACCACGGCATCTATGTCGGCAATGGGCAGGTGATTCATTACGCCGGATTCTCCCGTCGTCAACGGCGGGGGCCGGTGGAGCGCATCTCAATCCACTGCTTTGCATGCGGTTTTGCGGTAGCCATTCAGCGCGACACCAGCCCCTGCTATGACGGCGAAGAAGTGGCCCGCCGCGCCAGTTCCCGCCTGGGGGAGCGCAACTACAGGCTGCTGACCAACAACTGCGAGCACTTCTGCTCGTGGTGCCTGTTTGGAGAGTGCCGCAGCGCGCAGGTCGAGGCATGCCTGAAAAGCCCCATGCGGGCCGCCCGCACGCTCTTCAGGTTGATGTGGGTAGCGCTTTCCATCGAATGGCCGGCCGCGCAACCACGGGCGCAAACCGCATAACGCCAATAGCGCCGATAACCTCGATAGCGCCGGAGGACACACCATGGCCCCGCACCACACTTCACTGCGCGAGCTGGTCAACAAATGGTTTGACTTGAGCGACACGCCGCACCTGCGCTTCACCCGCCTGCATTGTCCCGGTGTGGATTGCGGCTGCGTGCGGGTGGAACTCACAACGTCGACCCGCCCGCTTGTCATCGTGTTCTTCCGTCACCAGCCGGGATGCTGGAGGTTGTTTCCGCCTTCGCACGTACGGCCGCGATAACCATGACACGCGGCACATTCTCTGATGGCTCACGCGACTTTCAGGCTTGTTGATCCGCATCAAACTCCGGGCCGGTGCAAGCGCGAACATCCATTGTCGATCGGGACGTTGGTTCAGGATCGCGACCCTGCGAAGGTGAACAAGTGAAAGAGAGCATCCAGCCTCGGCAGCAAAGGTTCTCGCTCTGGTACGCAGTCATCGCCGCGTTGAGCATGCTTGCGTTCCAGGCGCTGTTCATGACCGAGCAGGTCGATACGCTGCCCTACAGCGACTTCAAGCTCCTGCTGCACGCGGGCAAGGTCAAGGACGTCGCCATTGGCGAGCAGGACATCACGGGCACCTTCTCCACGGAAGGGATCGATGCGCTGCTGACGAAGCAGCAGGTTGATGACCTCCGCCGCGCAGGAAAAACCGACCATCCTTTCCAGACGCTGCGCGTAAATGACCCAGCGCTTGTGCAGGAACTGGAGACCGCCAAAGTGCGCTTCGTCGGTCGCCCGGACAACAAATGGTTGGCCACGCTCCTGTCGTGGGTCGTGCCCGCGCTCCTGTTCTTTGCGGTGTGGAACTTCCTGATCAGGCGCATGGGTGGCGCGGCCGCCGGGGGGCTGATGGAAATCGGAAAGAGCAAGGCCAAGGTCTACATGCAAAAGGAAACCGGCGTGACTTTTGCCGACGTTGCCGGCATCGATGAAGCCAAGGAAGAGCTTTCGGAAATCGTGAGCTTTCTGAAAGAGCCGCTGCGGTATCAGCTCCTGGGCGGCAGGATTCCCAAGGGCGTGTTGCTGGTCGGTGCGCCCGGTACGGGCAAGACCTTGCTTGCCAAAGCGGTAGCGGGCGAAGCCGCGGTCCCGTTCTTCAGCATGAGCGGGTCGGACTTTGTCGAGATGTTCGTGGGGGTGGGTGCGGCACGCGTGCGGGATCTGTTCAGCCAGGCCGAAACCATGGCGCCCTGCATCATCTTCATCGACGAACTGGACGCGCTGGGCAAAACCCGAGCGCTCAATCTGGTGGGTGGCAACGAAGAGCGCGAGCAGACGCTGAATCAGCTTCTGGTCGAGATGGACGGCTTTGACAGCAACAAGGGCGTGATCATCATGGCAGCGACGAACCGCCCCGAGATACTCGACCCTGCCCTGTTGCGGCCGGGGCGGTTTGATCGCCATATCGCACTGGACCGTCCGGACCTCAAGGGGCGCGAGCAGATTCTCAAGGTACACGCCAAGAACGTCACGCTCCGCTCGGATGTCGACCTCAGCAAGATCGCCGCGCGCACACCTGGCTTCGCCGGTGCCGACCTGGCCAACCTTGTCAACGAAGCGGCGCTCCTGGCCGCGCGCGAGGGCAAATCCGCCGTCGAGACCGTCGACTTTGACGAGGCATTGGATCGCATCGTGGGCGGCCTGGAGAAGAAGAACCGCGTGATGAATGCCAAGGAGAAGGAGACGATCGCCTACCACGAAGCCGGGCATGCCATCGTGGCCGAGTACCGGCCCCTGGCGGACCGCGTGTCCAAGGTCTCCATCATCCCAAGAGGGATCGCGGCCCTCGGCTATACGCAGCAGACGCCGACGGAAGACCGTTACCTGCTCAAGCACAGCGAATTGCTGGACCGGCTGGACGTGCTGCTGGGCGGTTATGTGGCGGAGCAGATCGTGTACCACGACGTATCCACCGGCGCACAGAATGATCTGCAACGCGCAACCGACATGGCCCGCCAGATGGTGACCCAGTTCGGCATGAGCAAACAGCTTGGTCTGGCCACCTATGAGCAGATGCCCAATCCACTGCTCTCCGGTGCGGGCTGGGCGCAGCACGAGCGCAAGGAATACAGCGAAGACACGGCTCGGCAGATCGATACGGAAGTCCGCAAGGTGCTGTCTGACGCCAGCGCACGCGTGACCGCCACCCTGGAGAGCCAGCGGGCCAAGCTCGAAGCGCTGTCGCGCCTATTGCTGGAGAAAGAGGCTGTCGACCGCCGCGACCTGGACATGATCCTCGCTGGCAACGTGACGCCCATGCTGCCTCCCAGATCAGAACCGGGCGCCGCGGCCGACATGGCGCAGTTGCCCGCGCACCAGCCGCACTGATCGATGGCCCATGGCAATGCGTGCGGATGAGGCACGTGGGCTCACGCTAACAGCGCCGTGCTCATAGGTTCGATGGCGGAGGTTTCGTTCAGATGGATAAGCGCATCAAACTGGGCGCCGATGGCTGCGTCAAAGTAGTGCGAGGCAAACTCGGTCTTCGGTAGGTAGAGCACACCGATTGCCCGTTCCAGAAGCGGCTCATGAAACGCGTCCGAAGCCGTATCGCCGAGTGGCAGGAAGAAGCGATCCAGCCCGGTGCTATGGAACAGATGTTCCCAGCTGTCGGGGCGCGCAGGCCGCACCCATTTCCGTTCGGGCTCGCCGCCCCACTCCGATGCCGCGCACACGTAGCCCGTGTAGGTGGTGAAGCCGACCAGCAATGCGGCCGCACCCACCTTCTCCCGCACGAGCTGCCCAAGGTTCCACTCGCGCCGGCGGACGGATTCCGTGGCCCGTGCGTCGCCCACGTGCGAGTTGTGTGCCCACACGACGACGCGCCCATGACCTCCACGGCGCTGCCGATACGCAGCTACGCTCAACAGCGTTTGCGCCATGTGCGCATCGCGCAGGTTCCACGTATTGACGCGATGCCCGAACGATTCCCGGTAGTAGGCCTCGGCATTGACGACGACGATGGCGTTTTGCTCGGCGAAGAAATGCGAGTCGATAGCTGCAATGCCATCCTGCTCAATGAGCCTCGCCTCGCTTGCCCGAAGCTGCTGAAGTTGCTCGATGACTTCGCGTTGCGCCGGCAACCTCAGACCTGCGGCCGCTTCGTAGCCGTACGTCATCGGCTCCCGCACATGATCGAGCGCCGCATAGTGCATGCGCGCCACTGCGGCCTGATCCGGATCGGCCTTCTGCAGGTATTCGATGACCGCCTCAGCCGAGCGGTACAGGCTATACAGATCCAGCCCATAAACGCCCACGCGTTCCGAAGCGGCGAGCGCCGAGTTGTGATCACGAAGCCAGGTGATGAAGTCGAGCACTTCCTGATTGCGCCACATCCACTCGGGAAACCGGTGGAAATCGCCCAGTGCCTCGGCAGACGTGTCCGCGCCCTCACCCTGGACGTAGCGGTTGATGCGCCACACGTCGGGCCAGTCACCCTCGATGGCGATGGCGTCAAAGCCGCCTTGCACAATCAGTTGCCGGGTGATGTCGGCGCGTGTCTGGTAGAACTCGCGTGTTCCGTGCGTCGCCTCGCCCAAGAGGGCGTAGCGCTTGTCGCGCGCCATCTCCAGCAGGCGTTCATAGTCGGCAGCGCCGCCCGTGAGGCGGCTGGCCGCTTCGCGTACACCAAGAAACGGGGTGAGAGGCGCAGACATGGTCGGTGGACTCCAACGGGCGCAACGGCGGTATCTGCAGTCTATGCAGCACCACCGCGCGTTGATTGCGCTATCGCAAGCGACGGGCCACCCGGCGGGATACATACAGCGCCAAGACTTGATGCAGCCCAAACCGCGGCACGCTACGGCGGATATTCTGAAAACGACCCACCGCCTGCCGCGCCGACTGCGCTATGGAGCGGGCCGGACGAACGTCCCTACCAAGGAGTCAACATGAAACAACGTTCTCAATCCGAACGAGTACGGCCCGCACGCTGGAGCCCATTTGCCGTTGAGCCAATCCACAACCGGTATCGGGAGCCCGACAAGGCGCCGGCAGCAAGCCGCTGCCCGGTGTGCGGGGCCGTCTACCTCAAGGGCCGCTGGCTTTGGCGCAATCCTCCTCCCGGTGCGGCCACGCTGGTCTGCTCGGCATGCCAGCGCGCCGCCGACCAGATGCCAGCAGCGCGCATCCATCTTTCGGGCGAATTCGAAGCCGCCCACCGTGAAGACATTCTTACGCTCGCGCGCCACCGCGAGGCGGATCTGCGTGCCGATCATCCGATGGAACGCATCATGACTGTCGAAAGCACCGCCGACGGCACCGACATCCTGACGACAGGGTTCCACCTTGCGCGCGACATCGGCCACGCGATCCACCACGCATTCCACGGCCGGCTGACATTCGACTACGGCAATGCTGAAACCGAACTGCACGTGAATTGGAGTCGCTAGGGCCCCGGCCGATTGCCTGGCCCACAGGATGAATGCTCAACCGTGTGCAACCACGGCTTGCGACAACGAAACCTCTCGGTAGCACTGCGCGATCTCGGCGGCGCTGCCGAGTTCGGTACCGGCATGGCTCAACGCTGCGGCAGCGGCAGCCATGCCGTATCGGAACGCCTCCAGCATGCCGGCATTCCGGTTAAGCGCCCATACCATTGCGCCCACGAAGCTGTCGCCCGCCCCGATGGTGCTGAGGATTGACGTCGCAACAGCACCCGAGCGAACAACCTCCTCCTGCGTGACAAGCAGGGCTCCGCCTGCACCGAGGGTGAGCGCAACCACCTGCGCGTGTCCCCTGCGGACGATCTCCAGTGCAGCCTCTATGCAATGGGCGTCCAACTCCAGTGCCTGCCCAGTCAGTTGCCGAAGCTCGTTGAAGCTTGGCTTGATCAGGTAGGGCCCGTGCGGCAGCGCAGCCCGCAACGGCGGACCCGAGGTATCCAATACGACGCGGGTACCGCGCGCCTTGGCCATATCGATAATGCGCGCATAGAAATCCTCCGGAACCCCGGGCGGCAGGCTCCCGCTCAGCACGAGATAGCGCGGCGCGGGTTGTAGCGCATCAAGGCAATCCAGGCAACGCTGCCATTCCGACTTCGAGACGGACGGCCCGGGCATCACGAACCGGAATTCGCGGTGGGTCGAACTTTCCGTGACGGAAAAATTCTCCCGCGTCTCGCCTTCGATTTGCAGGGCGGTGAACGGCAAGCCCTCTGCCGCCAGCAGACGCGCCAGTCGTTGCGCTACAGGTCCACCGGCAAGGTAGAGGGCCAGGCAATCGCCGCCGAGGCGTTGAACCACGCGGGCGACGTTGATGCCGCCGCCTCCAGGGTCGATGCGAGCCGGCGCGCAGCGCATCTTGTGCGTATCGGTTATCCGCTCCACCGACGTGGCGATATCGATTGCGGGATTGACCGTGAGCGTGACGATTTCCGGCATTGCACACCTCCAGGGATCACGATGGACCGCACGAAAACTGCCGGCACACCCGCTCGCAGCACCGGCAAGCGATGCGGCCATCTGCACCACTCCGTGGCCTCCGTGCGGATGCATCCATGCTAGTCGCCATCGTTCTGCGGGCGTTGATCGGCATCACGCTACAGGCGCGCAGACGCGATCTCCCAGCATAGGCAGCTAACCGCCGCAGGACAGCCGCCCCATCAGGAGAGCGCCCTACGCCAATCCAGAAGCTTGCCTCAGGTCAATTCGGCCTATAGCGAAATGCCTACCCTGCGGAGATATCCGCTGCGATTTGTTCTTCCTCCCGCCCATTGTCCAACCGGAGCCCGTGATGCCCCAGCCTACTGATGCAGCCTGCCACCTCGCCTGCGCCACCATGCGCGATGCCAGCCGCGCGGCCCAGTTCTTCGTCGATACCCAGCTTCAGGCCGCACGCCTTCGCGTCAAGATGGCGGAAGCCGCGCTGGAGAATCTGCGCCAGCTGGAGAGCCAACTCGATGCCGCCAAAGACTGGAGCACGCTGGCCTCTGCGCAGAGCGCCTATATGAAGCTGCAATCCAATCAAAGCGCAAACGCACTTCGCCAGTGGACTGACTTCGTCAATGGCGCACAACGGTCTTATCTGAGCCAGGTGACGGCGTGGAACGATCAGTTCAAACATTCGCCCGGGACGGCTGCTTCGCCCGCGCCACTGTTGACCGGATCGCTCAGTGCCTGGCAGACGTTGCTCGGCACGTTCAACGTGATCGCAGCGTCGGCTACTGAAGCTAGAACGCCGTCATCAAGATGCGCTTGACCGCTGTCAATGACGATTTCTGACGACTTTCTATTCTGAAGATGGCCGTCTGCCAACAGCGCGTTGGGTACGACGGGCTTCGACTCAACGATGTCTTTCAGATTGCCTTCAGGAGCACAACATGCGTAGAACACTGGTAATGACACTGCTTTTTGCCGCCGTCACGGCAGCCGCTTCGGCGTACGCAGAAAGTCAGCCGGGGGCAGCACAGAACAGTGTCGCGGAAAGGGCCGACAAGATTGATCCCTACACGGACGGTGCCGCGCAGGCCAAACGCGATCCGTACACAGAGGGTGCGAGACGCGGCAAGTTTGATCCGTACACAGAGGGCGCAAAGGGCAAACGCGACGCCTATACAGACGGTGGCAGCCAAGACAAGGGCAAGGCCCGGACAGCCGACGATCAGTCGAAGTAGCACCATCTGAGACGACTTGTCGGAGGCCGTAAAGCTGCGAGAAAAGACACGGCTTCCGATCCCCGTCAGTACAACAGATATGCCGCCCGCTGCGAAAGAAAGGCGTCAACCTGGGCCATGTAGACACGCTCGATTGCGTCCAGCGACACGCCATCACGCAGCATGGCCCAGACAGTCTCCGACCCGACGGACGTGCGAATGGCCTCGAGCTTGAAATGCTCCGGATAGCGCTGCGACAGCACGCGGGCCAACGCCAGACCAATGCGGCCGGGGTGCGTCAGCGTTGACGTCCGGTGGATTGCCACACCCGAGCAGGAGCGCCCTTTGTACGGCCCTTCTGCAGGAACGAAATGGATGGGCGCATAGGTGGCGCCAGTGTCCAGCGCATTGAGATCTCGCGCTAACGCGACGCCATCGATCCACGGCGCGCCGACCATGCCAAACGGTGCCGACGTTCCCCTGCCCACGCTGATGCTGGCGCCTTCGATCAATCCCACATCGGGGTAGCGCTCCAAGGCGGCGAAATCGTGCAGGTTGGGTGACGGCGGAACCCAGCCGAGCCCGGTGTTGGCAAAGCGCATTGCGCGGTTGTACTGCTTCATGGCCACGACGTGCAACGTTGCGCCGATGTGCAACTGGCCGTTCAGGAACCCGGCGAGTTCTCCGATCGTCATGCCGTGCACGAGCGGCAACGGCACGTAGTTCGTCAACGAGCGGTCCGCCGTATCCGACACCGGGCCGCCCACCAGATCCCCACCCAACGGATCGGGCCGGTCCAGCACCAGCACCGGGATACGGGCTTGAGCAGCGGCTTCCAGCGTTGCCCCAAGCGCTGCGAGATAGGTAAAGAAACGTACGCCCGCGTCCTGGAGGTCAAACACCAGCACGTCAACATCGGCCAGCGCGCTGCGCGGTATGCCCTTGCTGGTGCCGTACATGCTGTGGACGACCACCTTGGAACGTCTGTCGACGGTGTTTCCGAAAGGCGCATCGAGATCGGTGCCGATACCGTGCTCCGGCGCAAAGATGGCACGCAACCGCACACCCGGCGCCTGGGCAAGCACGTCGATGGTGCGCCGGCCCTGGGCGTCGAAACCGCTGCGGTTTGTGACCAAGCCGACACGCTTGCCGACAAGCGGTGCGAATCCGCCGGCTTCCAATACGTCGATGCCGGAGCGTACTGGGCCAATCGCTGCGGGTAAGCGGCCGCCGGCACGGATGACGGCCTCCGCCATGGTTGGCGCGCGTACGGCAATCTGCTCGGCTGAGAGCAGCGGCGCCGTGCTCGATACCAGATTCAGCACGGCCTCTCGCAGCGGCATGGCGTCACCCCGCTCCTCCGGATACAGCCGGCTCGTGAGCACGATGACGAATCGGCGCGTGACCAGGTCGATCCACAACCCCGTACCGGTGTAACCCAGGTGCTGCAGGAGCCCGGCGCGCGGAGTGCGATAGCGGTTGGGAACCAGCGGCGCCTGGACTTCCCATCCCAGCGTGCGCGTGCCCTCCACTGCAGTCGAGCTGTCTGGCGTCAACAGTTCGGCCACGCTGTCCGGCTGCAAGATGCGGCGACTCCCGATGCGGCCACCATTGAGAAGCATCCTGGCAAACAGCGCAAGATCATCGGCGGTGGAGAACAGCCCTGCATTGCCGGATACGCCACCCAGCGCCGCGGCCGTCGGGTCATGTACGTTGCCGCGAAGCCATCGCCCATTGCGGATGATGGTTGGGGCAATGCGAGCGGCCGACATGCGGCCGGGCCGAAATGCGGTGTCGCGCATGCCGAGCGGGCGAAAGATGGACTGCGCGCACCATGCGTCCAGCCCAAGCCCACTGACATGCCGGACGATCTCGCCCAAGGCAACGTAGTTGAGATCGCTGTAAATGACACGGTGCCCCGGTTCGTCAATCGGCGGCATGACCTCAATCACGTGAAGCACCGTCGCGCGGTTGCGGAATTCCGATTGCGCCGCCAAGCCAGGCGGCAGGCCGGAGGTGTGGTTGAGCAACTGCCTCACCGTGATGCGCGCTTTGCCTCCGTCCGCGAAGGCCGGCCAGTATCGACCAGCCGGGGCATCCAGCTCCAGGCGCCCGCGCTCCGCCAGTTGCAATACCGCCGTGGCCGTGGCAACCGCTTTGGTCAGCGAGGCCAGATCGAAGATCGTGTCCTCGGTCATCGGCTCGGTGGTGGGTCCGATAGCTCGCCGGCCCAGCGCGATACGCTCGCGCACCCCATCGGCATCACCGATGACGACGACCGCTCCGGCAACGTTGGCATCGGCAATCTGCGCGGACACCACGGCTTCGAGTTCACGCATCGGCACCGGCGTACCCAGCGGTGCATCGCTGGCGGCATGCTCGGCGTGCGCGGTGGGCACCCAGATCAGCAGGGCCACAGCCAGCACCACGACTATCGCGGCAAATTGGCCGGGGCGTAGCGGTTGCGTGCGTTCCATAACATCCACCCGTTGGTGCCCTCAGCATCGGCGGCCTCGACCTGGGCGCGGATCATCTCGGCGTTGAACTCGCGATGATCGAAGGCATAGTCGCGAAACGCCTGTAGCCAAGGCCGGAACCGCACCCCCGGCAAGCCAGTGCGCCGCTTCGCTTCGGCCAAGGAACGCGCAACGATCTCGCCCGGCCGCTCAGTAGGCTTTCTGCAGCCGGGCAATCCCCACGTGAACCCGGAGGGATAGAGCATCGGCGAGATGTAGTCGACCACCGCGCCCAGCGTTTCGATCTGCTGCCCGATTGCCGTGTCGTCGGTGTTCCAGCAGACGTAGCCGAAAATATCAGCCGCCAGATAGATGTTGTACGCGCGCAGTCGCTCTCGTGCCTGTGCAAGAAAACCGGTGATGGCCGCCACCCGGTGCGCCTGCGTGTTGGCTTGATGAAACTGCAGGCCATTGGCGTCTGGAAAGCGCAGATAGTCGAACTGGATTTCATCGAACCCGAGCCTGGCAGCTTCTTCCGCCACATCGAGTGCGCTGCCCCACGCCGCTTCGACACTGGGGTCGATCCAGCGTTGGCCTTCGCCATCACGCCAGACGTCTCCAGCGCGATCGCGAACCGTCCATTCGGGATGCGCCTCGGCCAGGCGGTCGTCCTTGAAAACAACGATGCGGGCGATCAGATACAGACCCCGTGAACGGAGTTGCCGGACCAGGGCGGCAAACCTGGCAGTGCGGGCCGCACGGTTTTCCGGTTCGCGGGCCGCGCCCACCGCCACGCGGGCGGCACTCGGATAAGGCGTGTCCCCTCGATCGCCTTTCATGTCGATCACGAGCGCGTTGATGGCCGTCGCACCTTGAAGCGCAACGGCCGCGTCACGCAAGACCTGGCTCGATACGCCCTGCACGGACAGATAGACCGCGCGGGGCTTGATCGGCTTGAGCAGAATCTCGAAGGCAGCCTTCCCGCTCTCCAGCGGCAGTTCCGCGCGTGCATAGCCAGGAGCACGAACGCTGACCGTTGCGTGTGCACCCAAAGCCGATTCGGGAATGGCCACCCGGCCGGCGGCGTCGGTCGTCCGGCTCTGGCCCTCGACCAGGGTGATCGCACCTTCTATGGGGGTGTGGCTGTGGGCGTCCACCACCCTCAACTCTGTCGCACCGGCAAGTCCCGCGCAACCGAGCCACACTGCCGCAAACCAAAGGCACAGGCGGCTACTCATGATCGCCCTCGGCAGCCTTGAGAAGATTCGTCATGCATCGTGCTCCACAACCGTCGGTAATCAGGTATCGCGGCAGTGCCATCGCAGGCAGACTCTTTTGCAGCGGTTGCGCGTCCAGCGTAAATCCCGCGGTATAGCCTTCCTCGCGCGCCATGCGCTCAAGCTCCGGATCGTGGATCCCGAACGGCCACGCCAACACATGCACCGGAGCGCCGACCTCCGCCTCGATACGCACCTTCGCGCGCCGCAATTGATCGCGGGCGAACTTGGAAAAGTCCTCCGTGCTTCGATGCGCCTGCTCCACCCGGAAGTTCGGATGCCAGTAGGTGTGAGACTGCACATCAAACTGGCCGGTGCCGGCGAGCTCACGCAATTGCGCCCAGGTCATTGCATACGAGGCATTCGAGATCGCAGACGGGTACACAAACAACGTCACGTGAATCGCGCGGCCACGCAGCGCTGGCCACAACGTGGCATACACCGACCGATGGCCGTCATCCACGGTGATGGCGACCGCCCTCGCAGGCAACGCATCCTGCTTGCCCTCATGCCAGCTGAGGATGTCCGCCAGCGGCACGACGCGATAGCCGGCTGCCTCGATCGCATGCAAATGCGCTTCGAATGTCTGCATGCGGACCGTCATGGTGCTGTCCACCGTGGAGGCAAACCGGTGGTACACGAGCACCACCACACGGCGCTCCATGGTGGGCAGCTCAGCGTTGGCACTGGGGCACCCAACCATCAGCAACGCCCAGCACAACAAGAAGACCACCGTGCTCATCAACCGAAGCTCCCAAGGAAAGACGCGCATTCCTCGCAGCCCTATGACTCGCGCGCGGTGCCACGCAACCAATGCCAAAGCAACAGCCCACTGCCCGCCATGCCGCCCAGATGCGCAAAGTGCGCCACATCGCTTTCGGTACCGCTTACGCCGAGCGTCAGCTCGATGACCGCATAGAGCGTTGCAAATACCCAGGCTGGCATCGGGATGGGCGGGATCAGTGGAACGATCGTGCGATTCGGAAACAGAACGGCATAAGCGAGCAGCAACCCAAACACCCCTCCGGAAGCGCCAATGACCGGGCCCGACGGCAGGACACCCAGGCCCGTGCAGATGACCTGCGCGAGCGCAGCGCTCAAGATGCTGGACAGATAGAGCAGCCACGTGCGCCGGGCACCCACGGTGCGCTCCACGTCGCGTCCGAACATGTAAAGCCCCAACATGTTGAGCGCCAGATGCGCGCCATTTGCGTGCAGAAAGGCGTATGTCAGCGGTTGCCACGGCATGAACGCGCCGCCCATGCCATCTGCGGAGGCAGCGGGCGGCCACAGGGCGAAGCTACGCAGCAGTGCGTCGCCGGCGAAGATCTCCGCAACGAACACCGCCACGTTGATAAGGATGAGCAGCCGGACCATGAAAGCACCTCGGTTCTGTGCTCACGATACGGCTGCATGCGTTTGCCGGGTTGATCTCGCGCAACCAGGGTCAACGGTGTGTCCCGATCCTGCAAAGCCACGCGTTCGTTTGATGTGCCGCAAGACGCGCGCGCAGCCAGGTGAAACCATGGAGCAACGCGCACGCAGGAGGATGCCCCATGCCCCTGGCTGCTTCCTATCAAAACCCGGCGAACCAGGCCATCGCCGCGATCTTCAACGAGATTGCCGACCTGCTCGAGGTTGAGCAGGCCAACCCGTTCCGGGTGCGGGCCTACCGCAATGCCGCACGTCTAGTCGAAGGCATGACCGAAGGCGTTGACGCCATGCTGGCACGCGGTGCCGATTTGACCGCGTTGCCGGGTATCGGAACCGACCTTGCGGCAAAGATGCGCGAGATTGTCGAAACGGGCACCTGCGCCATGCTCGCACGCGTGCGCACCGAGGTGCCGCCGTATGTCGTTCAGCTTCTTCAGTTGCCCGGGCTGGGGTCAAAGCGTGCGCGTATTCTCCAGCACGAACTGGGAATCACCTCATTGGACGAACTGGCCCGGGCCGCAGCGGCGCACCGCATCCGCGAGCTGCATGGCTTTGGCGCACGAAGCGAATCGCGTTTGCTTGAGGCCCTCAATGCGCACCTGGCCCGCGATCGCCGTTATGGCCTGGCGATCGCCAAGCCGTGTGCCGACGCCTTGACGCGTTATCTGATGGCCAGCGGGTTGATCGACCGGCTCGTGGTCGCAGGCAGCTACCGAAGGGGGCGAGACACCGTCGGTGACCTGGACCTGCTCATCACAGGCAAGAACCGCGCACAGATCGTCGATCATTTCGTGCACTACAAGGAGGTCGCCAATCGCATCTCGGCCGGGCCCACTCGCGCCAGCGTCGTCCTGAAGAACGGCATGCAGGTGGACCTGCGGGTGGTGCGTGCCGACGCTTTCGGCGCAGCGCTGGTGTATTTCACCGGCTCGAAACCCCACAACATTGCCCTGCGCAAGCTGGCACAGGCGCAAGGGTTGAAGATCAGCGAGTACGGCGTTTTCCGGGGCAAGGAGCGCATCGCCGGCCAGACCGAGGCCTCGGTCTACCAGGCAGTCGGATTACCGTGGATCGCCCCGGAGTTGCGCGAAGACCACGGAGAGATCGACGCCGCACGCTCAGGCACGCTGCCGCTCCTGATTGAAGAGCGCGACATCAAAGGGGATCTTCATGTCCACACATCCGCCAGCGATGGAACGGCCAGCCTTGAAGTCATGGCGGCGCAGGCGCGCTTGCGCGGTTATCAGTACGTGGCGGTGACAGACCATTCGCCCCGGATTGCTGTCGCACACGGGCTGACGGCCGAGCGCCTGGCCGCGCAAGCCGATGCCATCGACCGTTTCAACGCCGAACACGAAGGTTGGCCCGTACTGCTCAAAGGCGTCGAGGTCGACATCCTGGAGGACGGCTCACTGGATCTGCCCGACGCGGTGCTGGGCCGTCTGGATCTTGTTGTCGGGGCCATTCATAGCCACTTCAACCTGCCGGTCGCGCAGCAAACGGCCCGCATTCTTCGTGCGATCGACCATCCGCACTTCAGCATCCTCGCCCACCCTTTGGGCCGGTTGATCGGCGAGCGCAACGCCTGCAACGTGGACCTGAAGCGGGTCCTGACAGCGATTGCGCAGCGCGGTTGCTACGTCGAGGCCAACGCCCAGCCCACGCGGCTGGATCTGTCCGACTATGGCTGCCGCCTGGCAAAGATGGAAGGCGTGCTGGTGAGCATTGCTTCCGACGCGCACAGTCCCGCCGACCTCGCGAACATGTCCCTTGGGGTAACGCAGGCTCGCCGCGCGTGGTTTGGACAGACTGACGTACTCAATACCCGCCCGCTCGACGCGCTGCTTACGCTGTTGAAGCACACCATGTAGCGCGTGGTCTTGTTCAAGGCATTCGCAGGCGGGGTCAAGGTTTGCTCTCGATCAAATGCACTTGCGCGCGATCTCGTAGATTGAGGCTAGGACAGCATCTGCACGGAGCGCATCATGATGGCCACCCAACATGCCAGTCATCAATCCAGGCACGGTGCGCCGAGCCACAATGCCAACGGCGACCCTGTCGCGCGTACGCTTCTGTCGCGATCCGGTATTCCCATCCTTACCGATTGCGCGCTCGCCGTCTTGGCAAGAACGGCTACGGGCTGGTTTGCGCCGTCTCTGGCGCAGCGTCTTTGCGTCAGCGTTGCGCATGGGCGTGTTCACCTGGCCGGGCACATCGACGACGCCCGCCCCATGGCCGGCCTGAAGACCGCACTGCTACGGCTCCCGGGTGTCGCCGGGCTGGACCAGATCATCACCGTCGATGCGCGGCGCTCGCCCGCCGCGCACGTCGCCCCCGTGCGTTCACGCCGTTTCCTGCCCGGATAGCCGGAGGAACTACCATGCAAACGGCACGCTTCTGCAAAGCGCCTTGCCCATGCCCGCGTGCAGCGTTCGATCCGGCGTGCCCCGGGTCGATGGAAGACATCCTGCGCGCGTACGCGGTGCTGTTCTGGTTCAACTTCTATCTCAGATGCCCGGATTTTCCAATCACTGACGGCATGTTTCCGCTGCAGCCGGATGTTCGCCGAACGTATCTGCAAGTCCAATCGAAGGTCTTTGCACACTGGGCCACGGCGGCCAACCGAATTGGCATCAGCACGGCCAGATTCCGTGAGGCCTGCGCGACTGTGCGTGCTCCTTGGATAGGACCGGGCGACCCACTGCGCAAGTGCCGCTCCCGAGCGGGCGTTCTGGCCGGTTGCCCGCAGCTGGATCTCGACTGAGCGCAACCTCGCTCCAGTCCGTGTCAACCCAGCAGCATGCCGACCCTGTCCGAGGAGTTGATCCAGGTCAACAGGCCCAAGAACAGCCGACACAAGAATGAACGCATCGACCTGCACACCACAACCAGACAACCGGAGCCCGACCATGAGCCTGCCCGTCGACATCTCGTTCCAAGGTGTTCCGCATTCCAAAGCCGTTGAAGAAGCGGTGGTCAGCCGCGCGAGTCGCCTGACGCATATTCGCGACGACATCATGCGCTGCCGCGTCAGCGTGGCACTCGGGGGGAAGCATCAACACCAAGGCAAACCGTTCGATGTCCACGTCCATGTGTTCACGCCGCGCCAGACCCATGTTTCGAGCAACACCTCTCATGAGGACCCGTATACCGCGGTTCACGAGGCCTTCACGCACGTGGAGCGGATGCTTGTGGAAAGCAACGGCAAACGCCGCGCCAAATCTTGACGCGGCGGGGGCCAGTCGATACGGCCTGATGTCATTGCGCTGTCGTCGGGTTCGCACCGGTGCGAGAACAGCCGCGCTTGCACAGCAGCCATTCTTCAGCACCGGGCACGACACGCAACCGTACGACGGCATCAACCGGCTGCGTGGTTGCCCGAAGCGCGAAGGACTGCATCACGCCCCGATACGCCGCGGTGATCTGGTAACGCCCGTGCGGCAGCCTCATATACAACAGTGGACCTTCCGTGCGCACGCGCAGACGTAGCATCCCACGGTCATCCGCAACCGAAACATCCACATCCGATAGCGCCTCGCCGGTTTTTGCATCGACCACGTTCAGCCGCACATTGAATCGACCGGCCATTGCATGCATGGCGTCGCGCTCGTCACGCCCAATGCCGCCCGAAACATAGGCGATGTCGTTCTGGAAGCGGACCTCCGGTGCCGCCGCGATGTCCGGCCCGGCTGCCGTGGCTTGCGTGCCAGCGGTCAAAGCCAACGCGGCAAGCACGCCGCACAGCAACGGGAGTTTCGTCTGCTTCATCGCACACCTCACCGCGTGGGGACCGGCCGCCCCACCGTTTGCGCCAGCACCGGCACCTCGTCTTCATTGAGCGACAGGGCTTCTGCCAGAAGACGCTGGTTGAGCCAGCCGCGCACAACGCAGCCCAGCCCCACCGAGGCGCAGTACAACGAAACGTTCTGCGAGATGGACCCCGCCGCAACGCCGGCAAAGGTTTCGCGCAAGGCTTCGGGCATCTGGTCGGCACGCGCGTGGTTCACCACGTACACCAGATCCAGCGGCGCCTTGCCGACAAAATCCTGATACCCGGTCAGATTGCGCGCGTCCACGGCGTGCTTGAGCCGCAGCCGGTGCGCCCCAGGCTCGTATTGGTACACGCCTTCAGGCAATGCAACGTAGATATCGATCTCGTTCAAGCCATGCGCTGAAGGTGCAGTGCGCCCGCCTGTTTCCGGCCGGTTGATGCCATCTGCGGCCCACAGCAACTCGCTCAGTTGCTGGAGTGACAGCGGCGTGGGTGCAAACTCCCGCACGCTCTGCCGCTTGGTCAGCGCACCAATCAGCGTGGTGTCGCCATCCAGCAGCGGTGGCGCCAGCGCTATGGTTGCCGGCGCGGCATGTGACGTCGGCTTCGGCAACACGTGTTGCACAGGGTCATAAGACAGGAGCATTGCCTCGCTCATGGTGTCCACCTCACAAGACTGAAGATCCATTCGATATGCGCGACCGCCTATGCGGAGATGATCACCTTGAGTGCCTGCGTCTTCGCGGCATTGCGGAAGGTGTCGTAGGCGGTGAGGATGTCGTCGAGTTTGAACCGGTGTGTGATGAGTTGGCCCGGCAGCAGCTTCCCCGCACGTACCGTTTTCAAGAGCATCGGCGTGCTGACCGTATCCACCAGCCGCGTGGTGATGGCGATGTTCTGGCTCCACAGCGTTTCCAGGTGCAGGTCGGCCTTGACGCCGTGCACACCAATGTTCGCGATCACGCCGCCGGCCGCCACCAGTTCCTGGCACAACTCGAAGGTCGCAGGCACGCCCACCGCCTCGATCGCACAATCGACACCCACGCCATCCGTCAGCCCCTTCACGGCAGCCACCGCGTCCTGGCTGGAGACGTCGATGCAAGCCGTCGCACCCAGCCGACTGGCGACTTCCAGCCGAGCAGCGTTCGTATCGATCATGATGATTTGCGCCGGGGAGTAGAACTGGGCCGTCAACAATGAGGCCAGCCCGATGGGCCCCGCTCCGACAATCGCCACGGAATTGCCCGGCTGCACGCGGCCATTGAGCACGCCGCACTCGAATCCGGTCGGGAAGATGTCCGAGAGCATGACCAGTGCCTCCTCATCGACACCCGGCGGCAGCTTGTAGAGGCTGGTCTCCGCGTGCGGAATCCGGACGTACTCGGCCTGCACGCCATCGATGCGATGGCCCAGGATCCAGCCGCCCGTCTCGCAGTGCGAATACATGCCGCGCCTGCAGTTCGCGCACTTGCCGCACGATGAAATGCAGGAGATCAGCACGTGGTCACCCGGCTTGAGCGATGTCACGGCCGCACCGACCGATTCCACCACGCCTACGCCTTCGTGCCCGAGCGTGCGCCCCGGCTCGCAGGTCGGGACGTCGCCTTTGATGATGTGCAAGTCAGTGCCGCAGATGGTCGTCAAGCTGACGCGTACCACCGCGTCGCCGGGCGCCTGCAGTTCCGGTTTCGGCTTGTCGGCCAGCGTAATCTTGCCGGGGCCTTCGTAGACGAGCGCTTTCATGGAAGTCACCCAAGAGAATGATGACTCCATGCTAGGCAAGCGCCCTGCGCGGACGTTGATCTGCGTCAGGGCACCCGGTACCGGCCGAGCGATATTGAGCATTCGTGTCAGGAGGAGAAACCCGCGCATGGCCGAGCAAGCCCTCCCCACCCCATCCGCACGGCCGGCTCAAGCCCTGCTCGCCGGCATGCTTGAGGCGGCTGCGTATTCACACCCAGCCGCCGATCTGCAGATGATCGAAACCCATCTGTCGTGGGTATTCCTGGCCGGCGACTTTGCGTACAAGGTGCGCAAACCAGTCAAGCTCGACTTCGTGGATTTTTCGTCCCTCGCTGCGCGGCAAATCGATTGCGAGGAGGAATGCCGCCTCAACCGCCGCCTTGCCCCTGCGCTGTACCTCGGCGTGGTGCCCATTACGCAGGACGCTGCCACGGGCGCCATCCACGTTAACGGGCAAGGCCGCCCAATCGACTATGCGGTCCGCATGCGCCGCTTCGCCCAGCATGACGTTTTGAAAGCAAGAGCGGACGATGGGCGCCTTGGTCCCCAAGACATGGATGCCCTGGCCGACCTGATCGCCGACTTCCACGCAACCGCGCCGGTTGCCACGCCGTGCGCGGACGATGGAATGCCGGCAAGCATCCGGCGCACGCTTGAGGACTGCGCCGCGGGGGTCATTGCGTTGAGCCGGGAACCCGCTGCGGCGAGCGCGGTGTCGTTGCTTCGTCAGCATGCAGACCGCCTCGAAAGCGCCTTCACCTCTCGTCGGCGCACCCGTCACATCCGCGAATGCCACGGCGACCTCCACCTCGGCAACATCGTCTTGATCGGCGAACAGCCCACGCCGTTCGATTGCCTGGAGTTTTCACTGCGGCTGCGGTGGATCGACACCATGTACGACACCGCCTTCCTGTTCATGGACCTTCTCGCCTCGGGTCTGCATGGACTGGCGTATCGCCTGATCAACCGGTATCTGGAACGAAGCGGCGACTACGGTGGGTTGGCGGTCCTGCCCTTTTACGCAGCGATGCGCGCATTGGTGCGCGCCCGTGTGCTGCTGGAGCGTGCACATCAGCTGGAAGGCGCACCTGAGCGGGCTGCAGCGCCTCGGGACGAGGCTCGCCAGATGCTCGATCTGTCGCGCGAGCTGCTCTGCAGAAACGACGCGTGCATTCTCCTCATGCACGGTCTTTCCGGCAGCGGAAAATCCACCCGTGCCGCGCAGCTTGCGGAGGCGGAAGGCATGATCCGCGTGCGCTCCGACGTCGAACGTCAGCGCAACCGGTATGCCAATGCTGCCGACCGCTACACGCCGAGCGCGGTGGAGCGAACCTACCGGCGCCTTGCGGCCATCTGCAGGGTGGGTGTGGAGGCTGGTTTTCCGATGATTGCGGATGCCACCTTTCTGGCCGAGCACCAGCGCAGGCGGTTTTTCGTGCTCGCGCGGCGGTGGGGCGTAACGGTCGGCATTGCCGACTGCGTGGCCGATGTCGACACGCTGCGCACGCGCATCCGCGCTCGCATGCGCACCGGGCTCGATGCCTCGGAAGCGGATTTGCGCGTGCTGGATGCGCAGATCGCCACACAACAACCGCTCGGCGTGGAGGAGCGGGCGCATGTCATCCCTGCCGGAGCGCATCGGGTGTTGCCTGATGTCAGAAGCATGCAAAGCCCCGATGCCCAACATGTTGGCGTAGGCAATCAAGCACCCTGAAGCCATGCACGGGCGTGACGGCGTTTCGCGCGCGCCCGCCAACTTGCGCCATATCAACGCACGCCAGCACAGAATGCCTACGCTGCATACGGATGCCCCTTTGTGGCGGGCCCACTCCCCTGCCTGCCAAGCCCCTACCGGAGACCGCAATGCAACAACCTTCAGACATGGCCTGCAACCTGGCATGCGCTGCCCTGCGCGATATGAGCCGTACCGCCAGTTTCATGCTCGACGCGCAGATTGAACTGTCCCGTTTTCGCCTCAAGCTGGCCGAGGCCGCGCTCGAAGATGTGCGCGAGATGGAACACGAACTCAGCGGCACGCATGACTGGTCGTCGCTGGCCACGGCCCAAAGCCTGTTCATGAAAATGCAATCGACCCACAGCGCCGCAGCGGTGAAGACATGGGCCGATTTCATCAACAATCTACAGGCAGCCTATTTGCGTCAACTCACGGAATGGAGCGAACAGATGCAGCGGCCGCAGGGGCAAACCTCGTCCTCGCAACTGTTTGCCGCTTCCGCCGATTCACTGCGCGCCTTCTTCGACAGTTTCAACGTCATGGGGCTGCCGAATTCCGAAGCCAAGCGTACGACACCCTCACGCCCGGCCGCATCCAATGTTGCGCACGCCGCCTGACCAGCGCACCCCAGGAGCCCATCATGCGAGTTCAGGACGTCTATTCACACAATGCGGTCCACATTCCGCTCTCCTGCACGCTGCAAGAGGCGGCACAGCAGATGCGCCAGAAGCATGTCGGCGCGCTGGTGGTCACAGAAAACACCCCTTCTGGCCCTCATGCGATCGGTGTGGTGACAGACCGCGACATGGTGCTCGACGCGGTTGCCGTTGGCATTGACCCATCCCAGACCTGCGTGGCCGATGTGATGAGCCGGGGCATCCTGAATGTACCGATCGAGGCGAGCCTGAGCGATGCGTTGCAGGAAATGCTCTCGGGCGGCGTCCGGCGCGTGGGGGTGACGTCCGACGGTGCGCTGGTGGGTGTCCTGTCTCTGGACGACGTGCTCAGCGCCATGGCCACCGAATGGAGCCTGATCGCCCGCCTGGTGCACAACGAACGCGAGCGCGAAACGACCGGCAGCGTCCAACCGCCGCTGAGCGTCTGAACCGGCGGTCGCCCTCTTTCAGGAGATCTTCGTCATGCATGCCGAGCCGCTCTCTCTGAGCATGGACATCGTGGCGGACGACGCCGTGCTGGAAGGCAACCTGAACTGCCCCGCCAACGCATTCGGCCTCGTGATCTTTGCGCACGGCAGCGGCAGCTCGCGGCTCAGCCCACGCAACCGGTATGTTGCCGATCAACTCAACGCTGCCGGACTGGGCACGCTGCTGTTCGATCTATTGAGTGACGATGAAGCCGCGCACGCCTCATGCCGCTTCGATATCGAGCTACTGGCGCAACGCCTGCGCACGGCAACCCGCGCGGTGGGCAACATTGCGCGCGAACGCAAGCTGCGGCTCGGATATTTCGGCGCCAGCACGGGGGCTGCGGCCGCGATCCTGGCGGCGGCCGACTCCGATGACGCCTGCCCGATCGAAGCGGTGGTCAGCCGCGGCGGCCGGCCGGATCTTGCCGGGCAACATGCACTGAGCAAGCTTGCCTGCCCGACCCTGCTGATCGTCGGCGCGGTCGACCTGGACGTGCTGGGGCTCAACCGCCAAGCCCTGACCCAGATGCAATGTGAAAAGGCCCTGGAGACAGTGCCACACGCAACCCACCTTTTCGAAGAAGCCGGTGCGCTCGAACAGGTAGCTGAGCTGGCGCGCGCATGGTTTGTCCGCCATCTGAGGGCAACCGCCCAACCCCATCAACACACGAGGTAGCGCCGTGCGATTCAAAGATCGATTGGATGCAGCGCGCCAGCTGGCGCTCGCGCTGGACAAATACAGGGGCACGCACCCGCTGGTGCTGGCCATTCCACGCGGTGCGGTTCCCATGGGCGCACTCATCGCCACCGCACTCGACGGCCAGCTTGATGTGACGCTGGTCCGCAAGCTCGGTGCGCCATTCAACCGCGAGTTGGCAGTCGGCTCCGTGGACGAGAGCGGCTGGAGCTACATCGCGCCGTATGCCGGCCGCGTTGGCGCGGATACGACATACCTCGAGCAGGAAACGGCCGAGCAGATGGACGTCATCCGCCGTCGCCGGGCGCTCTATACCCCCAACCGGGGCCCCTATGATGTGCAGGGACGCATCGTGATCGTCGTCGACGATGGACTGGCGACCGGCGCCACCATGAAGGCGGCACTCCACGCTGTACGTCAGCGCCATCCGCAACGGCTCATCTGCGCGGTTCCTGTGGCATCGCCAGACAGCCTGGACGACATTCGACCGCTGGCCGACGAGATCGTCTGCCTCTACGCACCGCCAGGTTTCCGCGCGGTCGGCATGTACTACGCCGACTTTCCTCAGGTGGAGGATGCCGAGGTCCGGGGCGCGCTCGGCACAGCACCGTACGACGAACGCCAGGCTGGATGATCGCTGCACTTCGCTAGCGAGCCGCACCCGGGCTCAGTCCAGGCCATACCTGCGCACGTACCAGGCCTTCATCGCATAGGCAGCCAAGCCATAGGCCAACACGATTGCCGCCAGGCAGGGCCAGTACGAGACCGGCAGCGGCACAAAGCCGAACAGGGCTCCGACGGGCGTCAGCGGCATTGCCACACCCACACAGGCAATGGCAACGCTGGTCAGCACCAGTGGCGTACTTGCGCGGCTTTGCACAAACGGCACCTTGCCCGTACGGATGATGTGGATGATGAGCGTTTGCGTGAGCAGAGATTCAACAAACCATCCCGACTGAAAGAGCGGCGGACTGCTCCACGCATGGAAGACGCCAAGCAGCAGCGCGTAGGTCGCAAAGTCAAATACCGAACTGACGGGCCCCATGTACAGCATGAACTTCAGGATGTTGCCGATCTCCCATCGGCGCGGCTTGACGAGGTAGTCCTCATCCACGTTGTCGGTTGGGATGGCGGTCTGCGAGAAGTCGTACAGCAGGTTGTTGAGCAGCACCTGAACCGGTGCCATCGGCAGGAACGGCAGGAACAGGCTGGCGCCCAGCACGCTGAACATATTTCCGAAGTTTGAACTGGCGCCCATCTTGATGTACTTGACGATATTGCCGAACACCTTGCGCCCTTCCGTGACGCCCTCGCCCAGCACCGCCAGGCTTTTTTCCAGCAGGATGATGTCAGCGGACTCCTTGGCAATATCGACCGCGCTATCCACGGAGATGCCGACATCCGCGGCCTTGAGCGCAGGCCCGTCATTGATACCGTCACCCATGAAGCCGACGACATGGCCTCTGCGATGCAGCGCCTCGACAATGGCCGCCTTCTGCGCGGGTGACACCTTGGCGAAGACCGATGCACGTTCGGCAATGTCGGCCACTTGCTCGGGCGACATGGCGGCCAGCTCAGTGCCGAGCACCACCGGCTCGACGGCCAGCCCGACCTCGCGGCAGATCTTGCGCGCAACAATGGCGTTGTCACCCGTGAGGATCTTGACCGCCACACCGGCTTCCTTCAACGCGGCAAGGGCCGCTGCTGCTGTCTCACGCGGCGGGTCGAGAAAAGCGATGTAACCCAGCAATGTCAGCCCGGACTCGTCTGCCACTGCGTACTCGTTCTGCTGGGGCGGTAGCTCCTTGTATGCGACTGCCACGGCACGAAAGCCATCGGCGTTCAGGTTCTCGGCGAGTTGCCGCGTTTGTTCGAGGTGACTGGTTTCAAGCGGGCCAGCCTCGTCACCGCTGACGTAGCGCGTACTGACGGCCAGCACCTCCTCCACCGCGCCCTTGCAGATCAGCACGTGTGTGCCGTCGTCCCGCGCCAGTACCACCGACATGCGCCGGCGTTCGAAATCGAACGGCAGCTCGTCCACCTTTCGGAAGCGCGCGTGCACATCCAGGCGTTGCTCCAGCTCCACATGCTTGAGCACAGCCACGTCCAGCAGGTTCTTCAGGCCAGACTGATAGAAACTGTTCAGAAACGCGTACTCCAGCACCTGGTCGGATTCTTCGCCGCGCAAATCCAGGTGATGCTTGAGGATGATGCGGTCTTGCGTGAGTGTGCCGGTCTTGTCCGTACACAGCACGTCCATCGCGCCGAAGTTCTGGATGGCATTGAGCCGCTTCACGATGACCTTCTTGCGCGACATCGCGATAGCGCCCTTGGCCAGGTTGACCGTGACGATCATCGGCAACATCTCGGGCGTGAGGCCAACGGCCACCGCCACCGCAAACAGCAGCGCCTCGAACCAGTTGCCCTTGGTCAGGCCATTGATGAGGAAGACGGTGGGCGCCATCACCAGGATCAACGTCAGCATCAGCCAGGTGAACCGGGTAATGCCCCGATCGAAGCTGGTCTGCACGCGTTGCGCTGCAATCAGGTTGGCCACGTGGCCGAAGGCGGTCCGCTGGCCGGTGGTCAGTACCACGCCCGTGGCGTAGCCGCTCACCACGGCGCTGCCCATGAAGCACAGGTTGGGCAGGTCGAAATCCGCGCTGGTGTGCTGGTTGCTCGGTTGCGCATGTCTTTCCTGCGGCATCGCCTCGCCGGTCAGCGCCGACTGATTGACGAAGACGTCCTTGGCGTCGAGCAGCCGCACGTCTGCGGGCACCATGTCGCCTGCGCTGAGCTGCACGATATCGCCCGGCACCAGTTGCTCGATGGGGATTTCACGGATGCCCTCGCCGCTATCCGCGCCCAGGCGCCGCACGGTGGCAGTCGTATGGACCATGCGACGCAGCGCCTCCGCCGCCCGGTTCGAGCGGTGCTCCTGCAGGAAACCCAGCACCACGCTCAACACCACCATGACGGCGATCAGCACGGCCGCCCGCACATCGCCCAACGCCGCTGAGACACCCGCCAGCGAGATGAGCAGCAGATTCAGCGGATTGGCCGAACGGCGCACCAGCTCAAGCAGTACGCCTTCATGATGACCATTGGCCACGCGGTTGAGCCCGCATTCGCGCAGGCGCTGTGACGCGGCTTCCTGCGTCAGCCCATGTGGCTGGGTCTGCAGCCGCGCCAGCACCTCATGCGCCGGCAGGCTCGCCCACATCGAGACGTCATCGGCGGACGTACGGGAGGGCAACACAGTGGGCAGTGTTTCCCAGCGTGGCTTGCCGCGCATCGTTAGGCTCCTCGTGTGCAGGCGAATGCGTGGCGGGCCGCCACCCATTCTTCATTGGTGGGCTCGACCACGACCCGCACGTGGCTCTGCGGCGCCGATACCACGGCCGCGTTTCCGGCGTTGGCTACAGGGTCCGCAATCACACCCAGATACGCCAGGGCGGCCATCACGCGTTCGCGGATGACCGCGTTGTGCTCCCCGATGCCCGCGGTGAAGACCAGCATGTCCAACCCGCCCAGCACGGCAACGAGTGCGCCGATCTCGCGCACGATGCGCCGCACATAAAGCGCCAGCGCCAACGCGCACCGCGCATCGTTCGGTTCCCGCGGCAGCAGCACACGCGGGTCCGCTGATACGCCGGACACCCCAAGCAAGCCCGACGCGTGATACAGCAGATGGCCGACCTGTTCGAGCGAGAGCGCCTCGACCTCCATCAGATGTAGCACAACGCCAGGGTCGATGGCGCCGCAGCGCGTGCCCATCATCAACCCATCGAGCGCGGAGAAGCCCATCGTGGTGGCCACACTGGCCAGGTCTTGCATGGCACAGAGGCTCGCGCCGCTCCCCAGATGGGCAACGATCGTGCGGCCCTTGGCCCGATCGCCATGCCGGATCGGCAGCGCATACGTCATGTACTCGTACGACAGGCCGTGAAAGCCATAGCGCCGCATGCCGCGCTCGAACAGTGCGTAGGGCAGCGGAAGCACCTGCTCTACCGTCGGGACCGTGTGATGGAATGACGTATCAAAGCACGCCACCTGCGGCACGTCGGGGTGCTCTTCCAGAAAGGTGCCGATCGCCTCCAGCGCGAATGGCTGATGCAACGGTGCAAGCGGTATGTAGCTTTGCAACTCGGCCAGCACCGCCAGCGTCACCCGCACGGGCATCACGTATTTGCTGCCGCCATGAACCACGCGATGCGCGACGGCCATCAGGTGCCGCCCGTCAAGCTGCTCCCTGGCGCGTGTGCGAATCTCAAGCAGCGCCGCGTGATACGGCTGTGCTACGTCCAACGCTACGGTGGACGGCGTGGCGTCCCCTTCCCTGACGGTGGCGCGGCCACTGCCGATCGCCTGAATCTCGCCTCGCCAGAGGGCGTCATGGCGTGCGGTAAGCAAGTCCACATCAAACAGGGCGAACTTGATGCTCGACGAACCGCAGTTGAGTACCAGAATGCATGCGCTCATGGCGGCACCATCCGATAGCGATGCGCCAGCAGGACAGCCACTGCACACGATGCGAGTCGCGAGGCGCGCAGGTCGGCACGGCTCGTGAGCACGATGGGCACGCGCGCACCCAGCACAATCCCGGCACTGATGGCGCCGCCCAGGTATTCGAGCTGCTTGGCCAGCATGTTGCCGCTCTCAAGGTCCGGCACCACGAGGATATCGGCCTGCCCGGCCACTGGCGAGACGATGCCCTTGATACGCGCAGCCGCGGCCGACACTGCGTTGTCAAATGCCAATGGCCCATCCAGCACCGCCCCCGTGATCTGGCCGCGATCCGCCATCTTGCACAGTGCCGCGGCATCCAGCGTGGCGACCATGCGCGGGTTGATGGTCTCCACCGCCGCCAGGATCGCAACATGCGGGCGCGCCACGCCGATGGTGTGCGCCAGATCGATCGCATTGCGCACGATATCGGCCTTGTCATCCAACGTCGGGGCGATGTTGACAGCGGCGTCGGTCAGGATGAACGGGCGCGGATACGCCGGCGTCTGCATGAGGAAGCAATGGCTGACCCGGCGCTTGGTACGCAGCCCTGCCTCAGCGCGCACCACAGCCGACATCAACTCATCCGTATGCAGGCTGCCCTTCATCAACGCTTCGACTTCGCCTTGCGCGGCAAGCTCTGCGGCACGCGCCGCTGCGGCGTGGCTGTGCGGAACGTCGTCGATCTCCACGCCTGCCAGCGTCAGCCCGGCCTCTGCCGCAACGGCTTCCAGCCGCGCGCGCGGGGCGACCAGACGCGGCACGATCAGGCCATCAGCACGCGCATCCAGCGCCGCCGACAGGCTCAGCGCGTCACACGGATGCACGACTGCCGTGCGGACGGCACCCAAGCTGCGCGCATGCGCAAGCAAGCGCTGAAGACCCGCATCGCTGTCGCGCAGATCCGGTAGCGCATTGCGTGGCACTTCGACGTGCCCGGTGGGCGCGATCACATCTGCCTCACCGCTGATGGCGATGGCGCCGTCCGCATTGACGCAACGGCACGCCAGCGTGAGCCGATGTTGAGCCACATTCCGATTCACCACGGTCACGGACACTGTCAACGTGTCGCCCACACGCACAGGCGCCAGAAACTGCAGGGTCTGGCTAACATGCGTGACGCCAGGCCCCGGCAGCCGCTGGCCGAGCAACGCCCCAATCAGCGCGCCGCCCAGCATGCCCGGCACAGCGGCGTGCGCCTCGGCAATGCCGTGCCCTGAGGCCGCCAGTGGCGGGCCTTCCGTCTGCCCGGTCAGCATGGCGAACAGCTGAACGTCTTCCGCCGTGAGCGTGCGCTCCATGCTGGCCGTGTCACCGACGGCAATGTCCTTGAAGACGCGATTCCCGATAACGCTGAGTTCATCAGCCGCCGGTAGCGGCATATTCTCGATGCTCATGGTCTGTCCTTGCGCGGAGGGAGGCGGACGACGTGTCGCCAGACAGCCGCAATCACGGCGCGTGCGCTGCTACGGGCGCTTCAAGACTGGCGCCACGCCAGCCGCCGCCCAGAGCGAGAAACAGCGCAACCGTGTCCTGCAGCCGCTGTGCACGCACCTGCAGCGTGCCAAGCACGGCTTGTTGGTACTGGAGATCGGCACTCAACACCTGAAGATAGCTGGCGACCCCCGCACGATAGTCGGCGTTGATTTCCTCCACTGCGGCGCTTGCCGCTGACTGTGCGCGCAGCTGCGCATCGAGCTGGGCTGCATCGTGTGCCAGCGCGCGCAACACATCCGCCACCTGCTCAAACGACGCGAGCACCACTTGCCGATAGTTGGCATCTGCCGCCTGCAGCGCCTGCTTGGATGCCGCACGGCGGAAATACAGCGTACCGCCCTCAAACAGCGGCGCGACAAGGTTCGCGCCCAGGCTCCAGGCACCAGCCTGCGCACCGAACAGGTCGGCGCTGCGGGCACTCATGCGGGCATAGTCTGCGCTGAGGGTCAGAGCTGGCAGCATCGCCGCCGTCGCAACCCCCACCTCGGCGCTGGCCTGATGCAGGCGCGCTTGCGCGGCAAGAACGTCCGGGCGCTGACGCACCAGTTCAGAGGGCACCAGCGTGGGCAGGTCCACCGGCAGTTGCAACCCGCTGAGCGCGACGTCTGCGGCATCGGCCTCAGAAGGGAATCGGCCGGTCAATACGGCTTCCAGATGCGCCGCTTGGTCTCGCTTTTGCTCAAGCGGCGGCAAAGACGCTTCCAACGACGCCAACTGCGCCGCGAGACTCAACTCGCTGGCGTGTGCCATGACGCCCGCTTCGACCTGCGCGTGTGCGATCTCAACCTGTTCTCGCACCACGGTAATCAGACTACGCGTGGTGTCGATCTGCGCCCCATAGGCCGCGCGGGCGATCACGGCGTTCACCAGATTGCCGGTGAGTGAGAGATAAGCAGCGGCGACCGCGTATCGCTGTCCTTCGGTTTGAGCCGCCAGTGCTTCCACGGCCCGCCGATTGCCACCGAAAACATCGACGGCGTAGCTGACGGATGCCCCCAATGTCCACAGCGTAAAGAGGCTCGACGCGCCAGTCTGCCCAAGCTTGGCCGGCACCGCCGCCTGGCGTGACACATCGGCCGACCCGGCCACCTGCGGATAGAACACACCTGCGCCGGCGCGCAACAAGTCTTGCGCGGCGCGCAGATTGGCGTGGGCCTGCTCCAGGGTCGGGTTGGACGCGACGGCCGTTTCCATGGCCTTGTCCAGCGCCGGACTGCCGAAGGCGCGCCACCAGTCTGCCGGCACCGTTGCAGCAATAAAACGCTGCGCAACGCCGTCGGCGGAGGTGGTTTGCTCGGGATTGCCATCACGCAGGTAACGATCGACGCCTGGCGCAGGCGGCGCGTGGAAATCCGGCCCGACCGCACAGCCTGCAGCCGTCAGCGCCGCGGCTGTCGCCCACACAGCGGCTTTCACGATGCCCCCTGCAGATACACATCGACCAGTTGCCCCGGGTAGATTGCAAGTTTGTCCGGCTGTTTGAACCGAAAGAGCAGCGGCAGCACGCGCACATCCACGCGCTCCGAGCGCTGATCGGACAACTGCACCTTGGGCGACACATACGGCTGTACGCGCACGAATTCCAGCGGCACGCTGACATCGGTACCGCGCAGGAACATGCGTGCCTGTACCGCGCCCGGCGGCAGTCGGTGCACCAGAATCTCGTCCACGTACACGCGCACCGCCAGTCGGCTTTGACCGGAGCCCATGATGACCAGTGGCACATTGGCCCGCGTGTAGGCGTCATAGGTGCCCTGCGGTGACACATAGGCGCCCGCTGCCGTATTGACGGACATGACCGTGCCATCCACAGGCGCGCGCACCACATACTTTTCAAGCAGCGCCGCAGCCGCTGCTGCGCCCTTCTGCAAGGCATCGCGCTGCTTCTGCAGCGTACGGATGTCATAGCTCCACGCCCCGGCACGCGTCAGATCGTATTGACGCTGGACAACCGCAAGATTGCCCTGAGCCACGCGCACCGCATTGGCGGCGTTGTCCATGGCATCGCGGCTGACTGCCTTGGGATTCAGCCGGGTGGCTGCTTCAAGCTTGTCCAACTGGTCCCGCACGGTGCGCAGGCCGGCATCTGCAGCGCTCACCTGGGCACGGGTGACATCCAGCGTTTCCTTGCGTGGCTGGGCGAGCAGCGCATTCAACTGGGCATCCACGGCATCTGCTTGTGACTGCTGCTGCGCAGTCAGCGCGCGTTGCACGGAATCTTCAATCTGGATCAACACATCACCGCGCTTGACCGCCTGTCCCTCTTGCACGGCAATACGCGCCACGGTGCCCGACACCTCGGAATACAGGTTCAGGTTGGCGCCGCTGGGCTGGTCGCTTTCGACAATCCCATTGGCGTAGATGCCTGTTGCGTAGGGGTTGGCCGCAGGTTGGAAGACTGGCGGCAGCGGTGGCCTCTGCCGCGCGTAGTAGATGGCCGCCCCGATCCCTGCCAACGCGCCGATCACCGAGAGCACAAACAACCATCGGATCTTCACCGCATCTCTCCGTGTTCAATACGGCTCAGCTTGCCGTCTTCCATGTCGAGGATGCGGCTGGCCATGTCGAGGATGCGCGCGTCGTGCGTCACGATCACGATGCAGCGGTGCGCGTTCAGGATCTCGGTCTTCACGAACTGCATGATGGAACGACCGGTATCGCCATCCAGCGATGCCGTGGGTTCATCCAGGATCAGGATGTCCGGCTGCGTGACAATGGCGCGCGCAATGGCTACGCGCTGCTGTTCACCACCGCTGAGCTTGACCGGCGGTAACTGTGCACGGTTCTTCAGGCCGACCACATCGAGGTAATGCATGGCCTGGTCGAGTGCGGCGTCCCAGGCGACATGCCTCAGGATCAGCGGGATGGCGACGTTCTCGAGCGTGGTGAGACGCGGGAACAGGTGGTAGTCCTGAAACACGAAGCCGATCTTGCCGAGGCGGAAATCGGCCAGCGCGTCGGCATCCAGGCTCCAGATATCGACCCCGTCCACCACAGCTCGGCCGCCGTCGGGGCGCAGGATGCCGGAGATCACGCTCAGCAGCGTGGTCTTGCCGCTGCCCGAGGGGCCGACGACGAAGAGCATCTCGTTGAAATAGGCCTCGAAACTGACCTGCATGAGCGCACGGGTGCGTGCCTCGCCCTCGCCGAACCATTTGTCGAGTGCCTGTGCGGCGATGGCGACGTTGGCCACGATCAGCCCCGGAAGATGTCGAAGGGCTCAATGCGCAGCACCTTGCGCACGCCGATATAGCCCGAGATGCCGGCAATCACGATCACCATGGCCAGCGCCAGCGTCAGATTGGCGAACGTGATCATGGCCGCGTAGTCCGGAATGCGCAGCCGCACCACTGCAATGGACAGCGCGCATAGTCCGATCCCCAGCCCGTAGCCCACCAATGCGACGAACGTGGCCTGGAAGACGATCATCGTCACCAGCTCGCGCCCCTTGGCCCCAATGGCCTTGAGCGCGCCAAAGCGCTCCAGGTTTTCCAGGATGAACGTGTAGAAGGTCTGCCCCGATATCGACAGCCCCACTACGAAACTGATCACGGTCATCAGCAGGATGTTGGTGCCAAGCCCCGTCTGGTACGTATAGAAGTGCGAGATGCGTGCGATGAACTCCTCTTTTGTCAGGGCGCGATAGCCGAGCTTGTCTACCGCACGTTCGATCGCAGCAATGTCGGCATCACCCTTGGGTTCGATCAGGATGTACGACATGGTGTAGCGCGTGCTGGGCAGGTACTGCACGGCCCGACGGTACGTGGTGTAGAGGGTGGGAATGCCAAACAGCCCGCTGGTGGTGACCTCCCCAATGCCGACGATCACCCCGCGATGGTCGTTGACTTCGAACTCTGTGCCGATGTGTGGATGTTCCAGTTTTCCGAACTCGGCATCCTGAATGACGATGAAGGCGTTCTCACCGTACAGGTCCTGAATACGGCCGTTGAGCATGTGGGGGCGGCCGAACAGGCTGGTGTCATCAATACCGACGACGGTGACGGGCTGATAAGTACCGCTGTTCAGGCGCACAAGCGCACCGCCCGAATACAGCGGTACGGCAAACTTCACGCCGTCAATGCTGCGTACCGCATCGAGCACGTAGTCCGGCATGCCGATCGTATTGGCCACGGTGTTGACTGCCGGGTCCATGACCCACATGCGTGCGCCGATGTTGTACACGGCAGACGAAGACCGATTGAGCACGCCAGCAAACAGCGACGTCATCTCGATCATCAGAAACACTGCGAACGTAATACCGACCAGCAAGCCGCTCAACTTGGCCCTGTCGTTGACCAACAGCTTGTAGGCGAGTTTGAGAATGGCTTGCACATGACCCCCAAGGTCATGCACGGCAGACCGAGCGAGTCCCCCCGGCGATATCGGCCCGCCGATGCATGTGCATCAACGATAGCGATTCAAGGGTGCAGGCCTTTGATGTGCCGCAAGGCCAGGCCGAGTCTTGCGGCGAGGGGGTTACAGCGTATCGTCGTCGGAAAACAAACGATGCCGTATCGCGTAGCGCACAAGGGCGGCTTCGCTGGAGAGCTGCAGCTTGTCCATCAGGCGCATCTTGTAGGTGCTGATGGTCTTGGCGCTCACGCACAGGCTGGTGGCGATTTCGGTCAGCGGCTCGCCCCGCACCAGCCGGCGGTAGACCTCCATCTCGCGATCGGACAACCGTGTGTGCGCCGCCTCTTCGCTCGGTTCGCCCAGGCTGTGCGCGAGTTTCTCCGCCATGGGCGGGCTGACATAGGTGCCGCCGAGCGCCACCTTCTGTAGCGCGGTGACGAGTTCGGTGGCGGCGCTCTCCTTGGTCAGGTAACCCGCCGCGCCTGCGCGAAAGGCGCGCGCCACGTACTGCTCTTCGGCATGCATGGTCAGTACCAGCACACGCACCCTGGGGTGATCGTCATGCAACTGACGCAGCAACTCCAGCCCACTGCGCCCCGGCATCGACAGATCGAGCACGATCACCTGCGGTTGATGGTCGCGCACCAGTTGCAGGACCTGCGTACCGTCCGAGGCTTCGCACGCGACTTCGAAATCCCCGGCGCGCTCCAGAATATGACGCACGCCATCGCGCATCACAGCGTGATCGTCGGCGATCATCACGCGAATCATGTCCGGGCCTCCTCGGCGGCTTGGTGAACGGCAGGAAAGCGTACGCTCAGGCGGAAGCCGCCGGCTGGCGCGTGCGTAATCGTGGCCTGACCGCCCAGCAACCGGGCCCGCTCCCGGATGCCGAGCAACCCCAGCGGTTTGCGTTCGCCCGCCGCCGGAGGCGCCCCGCTCCAGCCGCGCCCGTTGTCTTGAATGGACAACTCCAGCATGTCGTCCTGTTGTGAAAACGCGATTTCCACCCTGGTGGCATCCGCATGGCGCACGACGTTGTTGAGCGCCTCCTGCACGATCCGGAAGACCGAGATGGCGGCGCGCTCCGGCATCGCCATTTCCTGCGCATGCACGTTGACGACCAGGCCGAAGCGCTGGCGGAAATTCTTGGCCATCCAATCGATGGACGGCACCAGGCCCAGCTCGTCGAGCAACGGCGGCCGAAGATCGGCCGAGATCTGCCGCACCGCTGCAATCGTTTCGTCGATCACATGTTGCATCGCCTGAGTCTGGTCGATCAACGCCTTGTCGCCGCTCCCGGCACGCAGATCCGCCGCCAGCAGCGAAATATCCATCTTCAGCGCGCTCAGACGCTGGCCCAGATCGTCGTGCAGTTCGCGGGCGATGCGGTGCCGCTCTTCTTCCCGCGTGGCCAGAATGCTGTCCGACAGATGCTGCAGCTCCTCCTGCGATCGCCGCAGCGCCGCTTCCGCGCGGACACGCTCCGTGGTATCGCGCAGCATCACCGTGAAGAGCTTGCCGCCGTTCACTTCGATCTGCGAGATCGACGCCTCGATCGGAAACTCCCGCCCGTCCGTATGCAACGCAAACAGCGGCCGCTGCTTGCCCATCTGGCGCTCCGATACGCCCGTCACCCCAAAGCGCCGCACGTGCGCTTCGTGCGCACCGCGAAACCGCTCGGGTATGAAGTCTGACAGCGGCCGACCGATGGCATGCCGTGCCGGACACCCGAACAGCGTTTCCGCCATGGGATTGAAGAGCACGATGCGCTGCGCATCGTCGACGGAAATGATGGCCTCCATGGATGACCGGATGATGCCGGCCAGCCGGGCTTCGCTCTTCTCAAGATAAGTCAGATCGCGCGCCACTGCGGCGCGCAGCTTCCGAAGTCGTAGCCAATAGAACACCAGCGCCACGATCGCGACGATGCTTGCCGAGGCCAGCAAAATAAACGGGGCATCCCTGGCCTGTAGTGCCAGAGCTAACCGCGTGACCGACGCGACCAGCAGCAAGATGGCCAGCCCCCCAACCACCAGTTCGGCTGAGGTGGACTGCAGCTGCAACAGGCGCCTGTGCGTTGCCTTCGAGGATTGGGTGTCTTGCTCCGCCACGAACACCGCCAAAAGGTCGGGATGCAACCAACATAGCCCATTCCTGGGGCGGGAGATACTAGCCGGGTGATTTAGACGCCCCCCGGAAAACCCTGCCACCGCTGTCAGGAAACCCTGACAACGGCACGGCACATCCCGACGTGCATCTCAGCGGCGCCTGATTTCGCGCAAACGCCGGGCCTCCGATACTGACCTTACGGACACCGGGCTTGATGGAGCGCAGTGACCGGATACACACCACCCCAACGAGGGTGTGGATCAGAAACCACAGACGCCTTCCGGAGCCGCCCCATGATTCCGCGCACGCTAGAGTCCCCCGCCCCCGTCGACACACCCCGCCCTGCAGCGCTGCCCCAGCTCAGGCTCGTCCGCGACGCAACACAGGCCCGCCCGGCAACGCCGTTGATGCCGAACAGCCAATGCGGCAACTGCATGATGCATTGGGCCTGTATCGCCGGCGCCGTGCCTTCCGCACAACGCGTTCAGCTGGACCAGATGGTTCACACCTGGCGCAAGATCGCCAAGGGCGAAGCCCTCTTCCGCGCGGGCGACAGCTTTCATGCGCTGTATGCCATCCGCTCGGGCTCGTTCAAGACTGTGGTGTCGCATCCCAATGGGGCAAGCCACGTCACCGGCTTCCAACTGGCCGGTGAAACGCTGGGGCTTGACGGCATTGCCGCCGACCAGCACACCTGCGATGCGATCGCCCTGGAAGACAGCACGGTCTGCTCCATGCCATTTCATTGCATTGAAGACCTGTGCCAGGACATCCGGCCGCTGCAGCACCGGCTGCATCAGTTGATGGCCGAAGAGATCGTGCGCGAGTCGGGGCTCATGCTCCTGCTCGCCGGGCTGACCGCGGAAGCGCGTGTCGCGACCTTCCTGCTGAATCTTTCCACACGCATGCAGGATCGCGGGTACTCCCCTTCCAGCTTCACGTTGCGCATGACCCGCGAAGAGATCGGCAGTTACCTTGGCATGCAACTGGAGACCGTCAGCCGTGCGCTGTCGAGGTTCCAGCGCGAAGGCTGGATCGTCGTGAGCGGCAAGAACATCGAGTTGACAGACAAGGCCGCGCTGATGGAGCTTTGATCGCCCCGCTTGCAGCAAACAAAGTGGACGCCGCCCCGCTCCTGGCGAGGGCGGCGTACTGGTGAATCGGAATTGGCTTTCCGGCCTTACGGCGCGATCTGGAGATGATCGATGACTTCCGTCACGCCGGGAGCTGACCATGCCGCGCCTTTGGCCGCACGCCGCTCCGACGCGGAATCGATACGACCGCTGAGCGTGACCGTCCCGCCCTGCACGGAGACCTGAATGTGGTCGGCCTCGCGCGCGGCATGCCGCTTGAGCGCCGCGCCGATTTGCTCAGCGATGTTGGCCGGTGCCACACGGGTTTTGATCCGCAGCCGGTTGATCAGCCCTGCGACACCGCGCAACGACCCCACGGCGTGGGCCGCCAGTTCGCTTTGGTACGGCCAATCCACCTCACCTGACAGCGTCACCCAGCCGTTCTCGACCAGCACCTCGATGCGGTTGGAGGGCACATTGGCATGCCATTCCAGCGCGGCACGGGCTGCCTGGGCAACGTCTGCGTCCGTGTGCGTGCCCGGCAAGATGACTTCGATTTTCTGGACGACACCGCGCACGCCAGCCACGCGTTCGGCCGCATGCTCGGCGGCTACCTTCTCCATATAGCTGTGCACGTGGCCGGTGAGCGTCACCACGCCGCGGTCCACCTCCACGCCAATCGCTGCGGCATCCACCGCAGGTTCCCAGAGCAGTTCGTCGCTGACGTCCTGCTTGATGCCCAGATCGCTTTTCATGTCTCACTCCTGCTGGATGTCATCGCCCGGCTATGCCCAGCGGCGCTCACGCGCTGTTTGACAGGGCAGACAGCACATGGCGGTCGGTTGGGCTTGCAGGCGCAAGAACGGAATCGCCTCGCCGCAATCGACACAGATACCGTAGTGGTGCTGCTGCATGCGCTCGCGCGCAGCGTGCAGCTGCTCAAGCTCGCTGCGGTAGCGCGCGAGCATGACGTCGTTGGTTCTCTCGCCCGCTTCCTCGTCAGCACGATCGGCGTCTTCGAACGGTGCTTCTCTCGGCACCGGGGCAATAGACGCACCCAGCGCAGACAGCTGGCGCTGCACGCGCGCCTCCTGCTCGTCGAGCAAGCTCCTCAGCCGGTTCCATTGCGCCTCGGTAAAGCGGCTCATATGCCGTCTCCTTCGATCGGTTCTGCGGACAACTACGTGCCCTGGCTCAGGCTTCGGTGGGCGACAGCCACGCCGGCCTGTGTCTCGATTGTTCCCACCGGCCAGCAGTCTTCACCTGGTCGATGAAGCCCGCCATCTCGTCTTGCGACAGGCCACTGAGCACATCGCGCTGGAACAGCGCCAGCACCGGCGCCGGAATGCTGGACGTGATGCGCATGATCTCTTCGACCGCATTGAATGCCCCGCGCGCGGCCATGACACAGATCACTGACAGGTGCCCCACCAGCGGCAGTTGGTCGGCCAGGAAGTCTCGCATGGGTGAGGCCAGATGCCCCATCCAGATCGGCGCAATCACGATCACGTGCTCGACTTCATCCAGCGGCGGACCTTCATAGTGATACTTGGCGCGCAGATGGAACACGGTTTCGATCACACAGCGCGCGTCGCCCCAGAAACCGGCGCGCGGGTGCTCATCCGACACCTCGGCGAGCTGCCATCCGCTTTGTGCCGCCATCTGCTCGGCGACTTGACGTGCCGTACCGGTGCGCGAGTAGTACACGATCAGTTTCTTTTCCATATTGAACTCCTGTGCGTTGGACCTTGTGAGATGTGCCTGCCGCCCCTACGGGCCCACCCACATCTGATCGACAACGGCGCGCACGCCCGGCGCATCCCATGCGGCCTCGCGCGCGGCGCGGCACTCATTGAGGTTGCGCAGCGGCCCATGCAGGGTGACCGTTCCATCCGAGACGGACACATTGATGCGCGAAGCATCGATCGCGGCCAGGCGCTGCAGTGCCTTGATGATGCGCACGCTCAAGTCGGCCGGCCCGGCAGCGTCGCGCAATGTCAGCGCATTCGCAACCGACTTGACGCCACGCACCCTGCGCACGGTGTCCAGCGCCGCGCGGCGTTGAAAGTCCTGATCGACTTCGCCGCGCAACGTCACGGCGCCGTCTTCGACAATGATCCGGATAGCATCCAGCGGCACCGATGGGTTCCAGTGCAGCGCGCTGCTGATAGCCTGTGCAATCTCGTCATCAGGGCGGCGCATGTCCGGGGGCAGATGCACGTCTACATGCAGCACCAGCGCGGTCACGCCGGCCACCCGCCGGATCGCCTCTTCCGCAGCGTGCTTGTCGGCAAACGTATCGGCGCTGCCGGAGAGTGTCACCACACCGTCCTTGGCCTGCACGGCAAAGCGGCTGGCATCGACCGCCGGATCCCATTGCAGCTCGTCTTCGACATCGCGCTTGAGCTGGATATCGTTCTTCATGGTGGTCTCCTGGAGCTCCGTCGGGGCCGAGTCTCGGTGAACTCAGTGAGCTCAGTGAGACATCAGCACCGGCACGGTCATCGTCTTCAGCAGGGTGCGCGTCACCCCGCCCAGCACGATTTCTCGCAGGCGGCTGTGTCCGTAGGCTCCCATCACGATCAAGTCGGCATTGAAATCGGCCGCGCGGGAGAGCAGCACCTCACCCACGGCGGCGTCGGAATCTGCACAGTCGGCTTCTTCCACCGTCGTATGTACGCCGCGCGCGTTCAGTGCCCGTGCAACCTGACCGACTGTCGTTTCCTCGGCCCAGTGCCTTGGCTGCGTACTGTTGATCTGCAGCACATGCACCGTCGCACCCGCCATCATGGGCATGGCATCGTGCAGCGCGCGGGCGGACTCGCGGCCGCCGCTCCAGGCCACCAGCACACGCCGCGGCAAGGCGGTGAAGTTACCCGCGTAAGGCACAACCAGCACGGGGCGGCCCGACTCCAGGACCAGCGTTTCCACAAAGTCGCCGGCGACAAAGCCATCGGCATCATCCGGATCCCGCTGCCCCACGACGAGCAGGTCGGCCTCCCGCGCCTCACGCAGCACGAGGGCCAGCGGGTCACCTTCCACGGCGCGCCACTCCGCATCCACCGACAGCCCCTCCATCGCGTCGCGAAAGCGCGCGTGCACGAGATCCCGAACCGTGTCGCGCCGGCCACGGTCTTCCTCCAGATAGCGCGCGGCGCCTTCCATCATGTAGAACCAGTTGGGGCTCGGCGCAAAACTCGCATAGATGCCGACAAGCTTGGCGTGGTGCGCCTGCGCGTACAGCGCGGCAAGTTTGAGGCGGTGCATGGCGCGCTCACTGCGGTCCAGATGCACCATTACGCTGGCGTAGCTCATGGTCGGATCCCGGTGTCGAGTCAGAAGGCAGGCTGGCGGCTAGGCAATGACGACATTGCTTAGCGGTTCCGTGGCGACGTCCGGTGTCTCGGTCGGCACAGCGCGAATCAGCAAGACAGGCAGCGTGCTCTGGCGCAGGACGCTCTCTGCCACGCTGCCAAGGAACAGGCGCTGGAAGCCGCGCCGGCCGTGCGTGCCCAGCACCAGCGCCTGCGCGCCAACGTCTTTTGCCGTGTGCTCGATGGCAAAGCCAATGTCGAAGGTTCCGATCGGGTCGTCCACCACCACCCCGCGGGCCTGCACGCCCGCCTTCTCGGCCTTGGCGCGTGCATCGGCAATGATCTGCTTGCCCTGCGCCATCAACGCTTCTGTAAAACCACGGATATCGATATAGCCAACGTCGTACTTCAGGTAGGCGTTGTCGATCACGTGGGCGATGACCAGTTCGGAGCCGAGCTTCTTTGCAAGCTGGATGGCCTCATCCAGCGCGCGATCCGCCGTGGGACTGCCGTCCACCGCGACCAGAATCCTGTCGTACATGATGTGCCTCCATCGAATCCGTCGTCTGCCCACAAGCGGGCTCGCTGGATTCCATGTTGGACCACCGGGCAGATCGCCCATTGATTTACATCAGCGTTTGACGCGCCAGACGCCATCGCAATGCCATTGATCTGCCTCAATGGCCAAAAGCCACTGCTCGATAGACTGGTCCGCTCTGCGCTGCCCGATCTCGTGCAGCGACGACAAGCTCACGGCACCTTGTGCGGGATCAACTTCTGACACCGGCCCGTTCTTATAGTGAAAAGCGTACGCGCACCGGAGTCCAGCATGAGGGTTAATGAAATTTGCTCCCACCGCATCGTCCACGTTCAGACAACGGCGAAGCTGCAAGACGCTGCCCGATTGATGCGGGATGAAAACGTTCGCGCATTGCTGGTCACGGAACGGACCGCTGGAGGCTCGCGGGTGGTGGGCATCGTGACCGACCGCGACATGGTGGTGCACGGCATCGCCAGCCGCGGCGATTGCACGCAGACCGCGGTGTCCCAGGTCATGACCCGTGGCCTGCTGACCATCCACGACGACGCCGTCATCAGCGAAGCGTTGCGCTCGATGCTCAGCCACGGTCTGCACCGTCTGGCGGTGGTCGATCGTCAGCAACGGCTGGTGGGCATGCTGAGCCTGGACGATGCCATCCGTGCAATGGGCGGCGAATGGACCTTGCTGGCCGGCATTCTCGGCCGCGACAACGTGACCGACTCCCGCCAGCATGCGCCGTCCGATCTGATTCTCTAATCCTTCAACCAAGCATTCTTCAGGAGCATTGCCATGTTTCCCAATGTCGGCACCGCGGACCGCGCCGTCCGCATCTTGATCGGTATCGCCATGATCCTGCTGGCGTTCTTTGGCAAAGTGCCCGCATGGGTTGGCTGGCTGGGCCTGGTGCCTTTGGTGACGGGGCTCATCCGCATGTGCCCGCTCTATTGGGCGCTGGGCATTGGCCGGGATTGACTAGACCGCGAACCAGAACAGTACCCAGCTGCACAGAAGCATCGTCAGTAGACCGGCGGCAACCTTGCTGGCAAACGCCCGGCCTCCGCTGATGGCCACGGCAACCTTCGCAACGGTATTGGCTGTCAATGCAAGCATGATGAGCATTCCTGCCGCCGCAAGCGGCACTCTCTGGCTGGCAACTTGTGTGGCAATGGACGCTGTCGCCGCATGCACATCGGCGAATGCGCCAACCACCGTGACAGCGGCCACCGCCGCCGCCCCGAACCAGGCGTGTGCGGCGGCGGCAGCGAGCAGCAAGGTCGCCGTCCACAAGGCGAAGCCGATCGCGACTCGCCAGTTGATCGACGACGCCGTACTCTCCAACGCTTCCTGAGGTGCCCCGGCATCACGCCATATCCATAGCGCGGACCACGCCACGGTTGTCACAACACCGATCACCAGCGGGGCCGCCAGCATGCGCAGCAAGTCGAGGTTGATGGCGGCAATCAGCACCCCCATCTGCACCAGCGTCGCGACATTGGACAGCAGCGCCGCGGCAACCGCGCCGTCAATGCAACGATGGCCTTTCCGAACGCGCGCGGCCATGGTCGTGATCGTTGCGACACTCGATGCAAAACCGCTGAACAGCCCCGCCAGCGGCAGCCCGATGCGCTCGCCGAACCATCGCGCTGCAAAGTGGCCCGTGTTGCCCGTCAGCATGACCAGCAGCACAACCAACCACAGCGTATGCGGGTTCCATGCGTTCCATGGTCCCATCGCCCGGTCCGGGACGGCCGGCCAGATCAGCAACGCCGCCACGGCGAGAATCAGCAGATCGGCAAGTTCACGCTGGGTGATGACCGTGCGGGCGAACCGATGCAAACCCGCCTTGGCATAGAGCAAGACGAGGAGCACCGTCCCGAGCCCGGCCGCCATGTCAGGCGCACTCACGGCATAAGCGCCCAGCAGGGTGGTGGCGACAAGCGCGAGTTCCGTCGTCACACCAGGATCCACATTCGCCGAATGGTGATACCCCAGCGCCGCCAGCACCGTGACGGCCAGCAACACAGCCGGCACAGCAAACGGTATCGGCAGGCTCGCCGCAATGGCACCGGCCAGCGCCCCGATGGCAAAGGTCCGTATGCCTGCGGGCAACTCCGCGCTGTCGGCATGGCTACGCTCGCGCTCAAGGCCGATCGCCAGCCCCAGGCCCAAGGCAACAGAGAAGGACAGCAGTGAAGACATTCGGCAGATACGGATGGCGGCTGTATTGCACGCATCCAGTATTGCGTGCGGCGGCGCGCCTCGATTGATCTGGCGCAGTGGATGGGCCGCTGCGGGGCGAACGGGTTCGCCTGGGTCATCCATACTCAACAGACACGCTGCGTGCGGAGGTACCGATGTCTGAATCGAAATCGATGCAGGCCATGGTGATGGAAGGCGCCGGGAAACCCTTGCTCTGGCGGCGCGTGCCCATGCCCACGCCTGGGCCGGGCGAGGTCCGGATCGCCGTGTCCGCGTGTGGCGTCTGCCGCACCGATCTCCATATCGTGGACGGCGAACTCACTGCCCCGAAGCCTGCCCTCATCCCTGGCCATGAGATCGTCGGCACCGTCGAATCATGTGGCGAAGGCGTGACTTCCCCAACCGTGGGAACGCGCGTGGGCGTGCCATGGCTTGGATGGACCTGCGGAGTCTGCCCCTACTGCCTGCGCGGACACGAAAACCTGTGTGACCACCCTGCTTTCACCGGATACACGCGCGATGGCGGTTACGCACAGTACGTGGTCTGCGATGCGCGGTACTGCTTGCCAATTCCCGCGCGGTACGACGATGCGCACGCCGCACCGTTGCTCTGCGCCGGCCTCATCGGCTACCGCACACTGCGCATGGCAGGCGATGCCCGCCGGATCGGTATCTACGGCTTCGGCGCCGCGGCCCACCTCGTCACGCAGATTGCCGTGGCGGAGCAGCGCGAAGTGTTCGCCTTCACCCGTGCTGGCGACACGGCGGCCCAACAGCTTGCCCTGGATACCGGCGCCAAGTGGGCTGGCGTGAGCGATGAACCCGCACCGGAGCCACTCGACGCCGCATTGATCTTCGCGCCGGTCGGGGCGCTCGTACCGCAAGCGCTACGGGCCGTGGTCAAAGGCGGCACAGTGGTCTGCGGCGGCATTCACATGAGCGACATCCCGGCGTTTCCGTACCGGCTGCTGTGGGAAGAACGCAAGCTCGTCTCTGTCGCCAACCTCACCCGGGCGGATGGGCTAGCGCTCATGCGCATTGCGGCGGAAGTCCCATTGCAGGTTCACGTCACGTCCTATCGACTGCAAGACGCCAACACGGCCCTGGACGACCTGCGCGCCGGACGCGTGGCTGGCGCGGCGGTTCTGCAGGTGTCATCGGAAGACATTTGATGCGTATCAACCGCTGACGCGCCACGCTGTCTACGCTGGTTGCATGCGGTGCCCTGCCGCGCAACGCCCTGGAGACCACCATGTATCAGCGCATCCTGCTTGCCATCGACGGCAGCCACGCGTCCTACCTCGCGATGCACCAAGCCATTGTGGTCAGCCAGGCAACGGGAGCCGAAGTCGAAGCCCTATTCGTCGCCGATAGCAGCGACGTAACCTTCGACATGGTCGGGACGGACTCGATTGCCTACGCCAACCAGGTGGTCGAATTCGGCCGCGACACGCTGGCCGAGGTCGCCAAGAAGCTGGACGCCGCGGGCGTCAAGTATTCGACCAAGCTGCTGGAAAAATCCATCGCGCCGGGGCAGATCTCCTCGACGATCGTCTCGGAAGCCAACGAAACGGGAACGGACCTGATTGTGCTCGGCACGCACGGCCGGCATGGCCTGAAACACTTCGTGTTGGGCAGCGTGGCCGAAGGCGTGGTCCGCAAGACCAACAAACCCGTGCTGATGGTCCGTAGCGAAGTGGAGGAGTGAAGGCGCCGGGCACAAAACGGGGCCCGCTATGCATCAGGGCGAAGTGAGTTTCCCCACTTCGCCCTGTTTTTTGCGTGACGTTGTCAGTTAAGCGAGGTTATTCCCACTCGATCGTCGCGGGCGGCTTGCCCGACACGTCGTACACCACGCGGTTCAGGCCACGCACCTCGTTGATGATGCGGTTCGACGCGCGGCCCAGCAGCGCATACGGCAGATGCGCCCAGTGTGCGGTCATGAAGTCGGTGGTTTGCACGGCGCGCAGTGCCGTCACGTAGTCGTACGTGCGGCCATCGCCCATCACACCCACGGACTTGACCGGCAGGAACACCGCAAACGCCTGGCTGGTCAGGTCGTACCAGCTCTTGCCAACGTCAGCTTCAGCACACAGGCCGGCAGCGGCATCCTGCGCCGTCGCCTTGGTGCCGCGCAGTTCTTCGATGAAGATGGCATCCGCGCGGCGCAGCAGGTCAGCGTATTCGCGCTTGACCTCGCCCAGAATGCGCACGCCCAGGCCCGGGCCCGGGAACGGATGGCGATACACCATCTCGTGGGGCAAACCAAGCGCCACGCCCAGCTCGCGCACTTCGTCCTTGAACAGGTCGCGCAACGGCTCAAGCAGCTTCAGGCCCAGCGTTTCCGGCAGGCCGCCCACGTTGTGGTGGCTCTTGATGGTCGTGGCCTTCTTGGTCTTGGTGCCGCCCGACTCGACCACGTCCGGGTAGATCGTGCCCTGTGCCAGCCACTTGGCGTTGGAGAGCTTCTTGGCTTCCGCCTGGAACACCTCGACGAACTCGCGGCCGATGATCTTGCGCTTGGCTTCCGGGTCGGTCACGCCCGCCAGGTGGCCGAGGAACTGCTCGGACGCATCCACGTGCACGACCTTGGCGTGCAGGCGGCCCGCGAACATGTCCATCACCATCTTGCCTTCGTCCAGGCGCAGCAGGCCGTGGTCGACAAACACGCAGGTCAGCTGGTCACCGATGGCGCGGTGGATCAGCGCTGCCGCCACCGACGAATCGACGCCGCCCGACAGGCCCAGAATGACCTCTTCATCGCCCACCTGTTCGCGGATGCGCTGAACGGCTTCCTCGATGTGGTCGCGCATGATCCAGTCCGGCTTGGCACCGGCGATCTCCAGCACGAAGCGCTCGAGCATCGCGCGGCCCTGCACGGTGTGCGTGACTTCGGGGTGGAACTGCACGGCGTAGTAGCCGCGCGCCTCGTCGGCCATGCCGGCCACGGGGCAGCTCGGCGTGGATGCCAGCAGCTTGAAGCCCGGCGGCAGTTCGGTGACCTTGTCACCGTGGCTCATCCACACCTTGAGCATGCCGTGGCCTTCCGGCGTGGAAAAGTCCTCGATGCCGTTGAGCAGACGGGTGTGGCCATGGGCGCGCACCTCGGCGTAGCCGAATTCGCGGTGGTCGCTCCACTCCACCTTGCCGCCCAGCTGCACGGCCATGGTTTGCATGCCGTAGCAGATGCCGAGTACCGGCACGCCAAGGTCCCACACGGCCTGCGGCGCGCGCAGCTGGTGGTCTTCGTACGTGCTGGCGTGGCTACCGGACAGGATGATGGCCTTGGGCGCGAACTCGCGCACGAAGGCATCGGTCACGTCGTTCGGGTGGATTTCGCAGTAGACGTGGGCTTCACGCACGCGCCGCGCAATCAGTTGCGTGACCTGCGAGCCGAAATCAAGAATGAGGACTTTGTCGTGCATGTTGAGGAGGAATGGAATCGGCAATCGTGTCGACTTCAGTGCCGGGGCCGTAGCCCGGAGGCGGCATGTAAGCGGGTTCGTGGCGCACGGCGGCTTCCGCGCGCTGGCGCTCGCGAGCGGCGACGGCCTCTTCCTTGGCCTTCTGGGCGCGCTCGCGCTCATTGGTGCGCACGCGGCGCGAGGCGGGAATCTGCACAGCGGCAAACGCCGCCAGCACCGCCGCAAACGTCGGCAGCCAGATGCGGCCGGCACCGTCCACCGGCAGGTGGAAGAACAGCAGCCATGCAATCACCAGCACGGCCACCGCCAGGTTCACATGGCCAACCACTTGCGCCACAGCCGATGTCAGTTGCCCATTGACGGTGGCATACCACAGCAACCACGCCAGGCCGATCAGCGTCACGCCGAGCAGTTGGCCGTACAACGCCGGATCCGGCTGCGGCAGTTGCAGCGCACCGAAAATCGACGTCAACGGCGAGGCCAACAGGACGAGGCCGACGCACAGTGCGACAGCCGCATCCAGAAACAGAACGAGTCGCAAAAGCGCTTTCATCAGTGTCTCCAGTTGCGGGTGGCCGCCCGTGCGCCGGCCACCGAATTGAATCGGCCGGAGCGCCCGCGCGCCCCGGCGGCAGTACTGCTTGCCTTCTATCTTATGTGCGGTGATCGACAACCGATCAGTCGCGGTGATAGTTCGGCGCTTCCTTCGTGATCTGCACGTCGTGCACGTGCGATTCGTTCATGCCGGCGGCGGTGATCTCGACGAACTGGCTCTTCTCGTGCCATTCGGCAATCGACGCGCAACCGCAGTAGCCCATCGACGAGCGGATGCCGCCCGTGAGCTGGTGCACGATCGGCAGCACCGAGCCCTTGTAGGGCACGCGGCCTTCGATGCCTTCCGGCACGAGCTTGTCGACGTTGGCGGTGTTGTCTTCCTGGAAGTAGCGGTCGGCCGCGCCATCCTTCATGGCGCCCACCGAGCCCATGCCACGATAGCTCTTGTACGAGCGGCCCTGGAACAGGAATACCTCGCCCGGCGATTCATCCGTGCCGGAGAACATACCGCCCATCATCGCGGTATGTGCGCCAGCGGCCAGCGCCTTGGCAATGTCGCCCGAGTAGCGGATACCGCCATCGGCGATCAGCGGCACGCCCGTGCCCTGGAGCGCCTCGGCCACATTGGACACCGCGGTGATCTGCGGCACGCCCACGCCAGCGACGATCCGCGTCGTGCAGATCGAGCCCGGGCCGATCCCGACCTTGACGCCATCCGCGCCATGGTCGACCAGCGCCCTGGCCGCGTCGCCCGTGGCAATGTTGCCGCCAATCACCTGCACCTGCGGGTAGTTGTCCTTGATCCAGCGCACGCGGCTCAACACGCCCTGGCTGTGGCCATGCGCCGTATCGACCACGATCACATCCACACCGGCCTTGACGAGCAGGTCGATGCGCAGGTCGTTGTCCGGGCCCACACCCACCGCAGCGCCGACGCGCAGCGAGCCGCGCTCGTCCTTTGACGCCAGCGGGTATTCGGTCGCCTTCTGGATATCCTTGACGGTGATCAGGCCGCGCAGCTCGAAAGCCTCGCCCACCACCAGCACGCGCTCCAGGCGGTGCTTGTTCATCAGGCGCTTGGCCTCTTCCAGCGAGGCGCCTTCCTTGACGGTGACGAGCTTTTCGCCCGGCGTCATCTTGGCGCGCACCGGGGCGTCCAGCTCTTCTTCGAAACGCAGGTCACGGTTGGTGATGATGCCCACCACCTTCTTGCCTTCCAGCACCGGGAAACCCGAGATGCCGTGCTGGGCCGACAACGCCATCACGTCACGGATCTTCATGTCCGGGCCGATGGTGATCGGATCGCGCAGCACGCCCGATTCGAAGCGCTTGACCTTCGCGACTTCACGCGCCTGTTCTTCGGGCTTCAGGTTCTTGTGGACGATACCGATGCCACCTTGCTGCGCCATGGCGATGGCGAGCCGCGCTTCCGTGACCGTATCCATGGCGGCGGACACGAGCGGAATGGCGAGTTCGATCGAACGGGTGAGCTTGGTGCGAAGGGACGTATCGCGGGGCAGGACGGCCGAATAAGCCGGGACAAGCAGCACGTCATCGAATGTGAGTGCTTTCTGGACAAGACGCATAGCAATTTCCTCTAGGCGCAAAATCGGATTATACGGGAATTCGCCCCACGGTTGTAGAGACCCGTGCTATGCTCGATAAATTTTTCTTCGCGCGCGCATCCAATGCGCCCTGCGCCGCCAGCGGCCGCGCAGAATCCGCCTCGCGATGTTTGAATGGGTATTGGCGTATTGTGCGCCCCGCCCTTTCCACCCCTCCCGCTCTGTTCGCGCTGACATACGGTTTTGTGTGACGGCTGCTTGAAAACGCCGCGATTGCCTTGCTGATGGCGGATATTGGCTGACCGGTGCGCTTGCACGCTGAAGACAAGTCTGCATAAACTGGGCCCCTTGCCGGGGGGGCGAGTCGGCGGGCCAAGCCAGGCCGTTGACCGAATCATCGAGTGGCGATCACGTCACCGGGCTCTCGTGCGCGTCGAGGGGTCGTCGTCGGGTCGGCCAGCGCGCCATCGGCAGCCCATCGCACGAGAACGCCATGAAACGACTGCACGTCCTGCTGCCCGCCACGGCCGCCCTGATCACCTTCGCCTGCCCGGCGGTCCACGCACAATGGGCCTGGCAATGGCGTGATGACAAAGGCCAGATGGTCTACAGCGACGCCGCACCGCCACCGTCCGTACCAGCCAGCCGCATCATCCGTAACCCGAACAGCCGCACGGCGACGGCTTATGAAGCGCTTCCCGCGCCGGCTTCGGGCGTCAAGGCAAGCGCGCCGGCAGCGACCAAACCTAATCAGCCCGCCTCCGCTGTCGCCGCGCCCAGCCCCGATGAAGAACTGCGCAAGCGCCTGGCCGATCGCGCCAAGAAGGAACAGGACGACGCCAAGCAAGCCGAACAGGCCCAGCGCAAACAGGCGGAATGCGAACGCCTGCGCAACGATACCGCCTATATGCAGGAAGGCCGCCGCGTCGGCACCGCCCAGGCCGATGGGTCGATTGCCTACCTGGATGACAACCAGCGCGCCGCGGCCATTCAGCGTAACCAGGCAGCGCTCAGCGCCAACTGCGGCTGATTGATCCTTATTCGAGGACGTCGTCTGCGGGCGGCGCCTCCGGTGGCGCCCCATTGCGCAGCCACTTCAGCCCTTCGCGCGTACCGGTGGCGCGCACCTTCTGCACACGGCGGCGACGCGCCGTTTTCGGATCGGCGATCAACGGGCCGAGGATTTCCACCCGGTCGCGCGCGTGCAGCGGCGCATCGGGCGTCTTGCGTTTGCCGTAGACCCCAAGTCGGCAGTTGTCAACGGTCAGATCCGCGCCATCAAGAACGCCCGACGCACGCACCGCGTCGGCCACCGTCGCTTGAGCCGACACCTGTACGCTCACCAGCTGGGGCGGTGTGACCGTCGCCAGGCAGACCATCACGTCAATCAACGGGCTCGACTCAGGATTCGCCATAGACCGTCTCGGCGCGCTTGACGAAGGAATCGACGAAGGTGTTGGCGATCATGCTGAACACGGGGCCGATCAATTTTTCCAGGATCACGCTGGAAAACTCGTAATGCAGGTGGAAGTTGATCTTGCAGGCATCCGCGCGCAGCGGCGTGAAGATCCAGAAGCCGGTGAACGACTTGAAAGGCCCGTCCGCGAACGTCATATCGATACGGGTCGGCCGTACCTGCACGTTGCGCGTACGGAAAAACTGGTGGATGCCCTTGAAAGCAATGTCCACGCGCGCGTCGAGCGTGGTTTCGGTCTGTTCGTAGATTTCCACGCCGCCGCACCACGGCAGGAAGTTCGGATAGTCCTTGACGTCGGTGACCAGGTCGAACATCTGTTCGGCCGAGTAGCCAATCAACACGGTTTTTTCAACGTCTGCCATGCGCCATCCGAAAACTATGCATGCCGCTCCCCGGTTGGGCTGGCGGCGGATTTGTTAAACTCGCCATTTTATCGCAGCGCATGCAGGGATCATCACCTTGTTGACCTCTGGGCGCTCACCGCACATTCCACGTATGACCATCGCCGACAACAAGAAAGCCTTTTTCGATTACTTCATCGAAGAGCGCTACGAGGCGGGCATCGTACTCGAGGGCTGGGAGGTGAAGGCCATCCGTGCCAACCGTGCGCAGATCAAGGAAGGCTATGTGGTCATCCGCAACGCCGAGCTGTTCCTGATCGGGGCCCACATCAGCCCGCTGCAATCGGCCTCCACGCACGTCCACCCCGACCCCGTGCGCACCCGCAAGCTGCTGCTGCACGCCGAAGAGATCAAGAAGCTCATCGGCAAGGTGGAGCAGCGCGGCTACACGCTCGTCCCGCTCAACCTGCACTACACGCGTGGCCGCGTGAAATGCGAAATCGGCCTCGCCAAGGGCAAGAAGCTCTTCGACAAGCGCGAGACCGAAAAGAACCGCGACTGGCAGCGCGAAAAAGCACGCCTCATGCGCGAGAAGGCGTAAGCCCTCTCGCTCGCTACCATTACGCGTTCGGCCGCTGCTGCTTCACGATCGTCAACGCAGACGCAATCATCGTGCTCAGGTCACCCATGTTGCCCGGCACGATGAGCGTGTTGCCCTGCTTGGCCAGGTTGCCGAACGCGCTCACATATTCCTCTGCCACCTTCAGGTTGACGGCATCGACGCCGCCTTCGGTGCGAATGGCCTGACCGATCTTTTGGATCGCCTGCGCGTTGGCTTCAGCCACTGCAAGAATGGCTGCCGCTTCGCCCTGCGCCTTGTTAATCGCGGCCTGCTTCTCGCCTTCGGATTTCTGGATCGCCGCCTCACGCGCGCCTGACGCCAGGTTGATCTGCTCCTGGCGCTTGCCCTCGGATGCGGCGATCAGCGCACGCTTTTCGCGCTCGGCCGTGATCTGCGCCTGCATGGCGTGCAGGATTTCCTTCGGCGGCGTCAGGTCCTTGATCTCGTAGCGCAGCACCTTCACGCCCCAGTTCGATGCCGCCTCATCCAGCGCATTGACCACGCTGTGATTGATGAAGTCGCGCTCTTCAAACGTCTTGTCCAGCTCCAGCTTGCCGACCACCGAGCGCAGCGTGGTCTGCGCCAGTTGCGTGATGGCGATGACGAAATTGCTCGAACCGTACGATGCCCGCATCGGGTCGGTCACCTGGAAGTACAGGATGCCGTCCACCTGCAGCTGCGTGTTGTCCTTGGTGATACAGATCTGGCTCGGCACGTCGAGCGGAATTTCCTTGAGCACATGCTTGTAGGCCACCCGATCGACAAAGGGCAGCACGATATTGAGACCCGGCGACAGCGTCGCGTGGTACTTGCCCAGCCGCTCCAGAATCCAGGCGTGCTGCTGCGGCACGATCTTGATGCCTTGCGCGATCAGCACAATGGCGGCAAACAGGACGATGAGCGCGAGAGTCCCCAGCTCGAACATAGAACCTCCGTGGTTGGGCGTGTTGGTTGTTGTTGGTGGTTATTTGGGCGTGACGACGAGCACATTGCCGCGCACTTCGACAATGCGGAATTCACCGCCGGCAGCCGGCGCTTTGGGTGCGAGCTCGACATCCCACGCGGCGCCACGATATTGCACGCGCGCACGGCGCTCGGGTGACCACGCATCAACGCGCAGCACCTCACCGATATCCAGATTGACGTTGCGATTGCGGGCGGCATCTTCACGCGTGACACGCCCGTATCGCGAACGCCGCAGCGCGACAATGCCGAACACCGCGACAATGGCCGCCACCGCAGCCTGTGCTGGAAACGCAAGGCCGATCAACGCAGCGAGGCCGCCCGCCAGCAGCCCCATTGCCACCATCAGCAGGTAGAACGTCCCTGTCATCAACTCGCCGATGACGAGCAGCACAGCCAGCGAGAACCAGACGGTCTGAGCCGACATACTCCCTCTCCCTGAATCCCAGAAAAAAACCCCCGCGACGCTGTACGTCTGCGGGGGCATGTCGCTCCGCCCCCGCCAGCTTCACGCTGCCGGGCACTTCGCGTTATTTCTTGTGGGCGCGTATCGGTGAGGATACGCGCCTTGTCTTAAAGCACGCTAGCTCAGGCCGAGCCCAGCTTCTGCCAGGTTTCGATGACCGAATCCGGGTTCAGCGAGATCGACGAGATACCTTCCTTGGCCAGCCACTCGGCAAAATCCGGGTGGTCGGACGGGCCCTGACCGCAGATACCGACGTACTTGTCCATCGACAGCGCCGTGGAGATGGCACGCTGCAGCATGAACTTGACCGCCGGATCGCGTTCGTCGAAGTCGCGGGCCAGCAGTTCCATGCCGGAGTCGCGGTCCAGACCCAGCGTGAGCTGCGTCAGGTCGTTCGAGCCAATCGAGAAACCGTCGAAGTACTGCAGGAACTGCTCGGCCAGGATCGCGTTGGACGGCACTTCACACATCATGATGAGGCGCAGGCCGTTCTCGCCGCGCTTCAGGCCGTACTTGGCCAGCAGCTCGACCACCTTCTCCGCCTGACCAAGCGTACGCACGAACGGCACCATGACCTCAACGTTGGTCAGGCCCATTTCGTCGCGCACGCGCTTCATGGCGCGGCATTCCATCTCGAAGGCTTCAGCAAAGTCTTCAGCGATGTAGCGCGAGGCACCACGGAAGCCCAGCATCGGGTTTTCTTCGTCCGGCTCGTAGCGCGAACCGCCGATCAGCTTCTTGTACTCGTTCGACTTGAAGTCCGACAGGCGCACAATCACGGGCTTCGGATAGAACGCGGCAGCAATCGTCGCCACACCTTCGGCCAGCTTGTCGACGTAGAACGCGCGCGGGCTGGCATGGCCGCGGGCCACGCTTTCCACGGCCTTCTTCAGGTCGCTGTCGACTTGCGGGTAGTCGAGGATCGCCTTCGGATGAACGCCGATGTTGTTGTTGATGATGAATTCCAGACGCGCCAGGCCCACACCGCCGTTCGGGATCTGGCAGAAGTCGAACGCCAGTTGCGGGTTGCCCACGTTCATCATGATCTTGGTGCTGATCGTCGGCATTTCGCCACGCTGGATTTCCGTCACTTCGGTTTCCAGCAGGCCGTCGTAGATCTTGCCTTCGTCGCCTTCGGCGCACGAGACCGTCACCAGCGTGCCGTCCTTGAGGATGTCGGTGGCGTCGCCGCAGCCGACCACGGCCGGCACACCCAGTTCACGCGCGATGATGGCCGCGTGGCAGGTCCGGCCGCCACGGTTGGTGACGATGGCCGAAGCACGCTTCATCACCGGCTCCCAGTTCGGGTCGGTCATGTCGGCGACCAGCACGTCGCCGGGCTGCACGCGTTCCATTTCGGCCGGATCGTTGATCACGCGCACCGGGCCCGTACCGATCTTCTGGCCAATGGCGCGGCCGGTGGTCAGCACCGGCGCCGAGCCCTTCAGGCGGAAGCGCTGCTCAACCTTGCCATGTGCCTGGCTCTTCACCGTTTCCGGGCGGGCCTGCAGGATGTAGATCTTGCCGTCCTTGCCGTCGCGGCCCCACTCGATGTCCATCGGGCGGCCGTAGTGCTTCTCGATGATGACGGCGTACTTGGCCAGTTCGGCCACGTCGGCGTCAGTGATCGAGTAGCGGTTGCGCAGCTCACCCGGCACGTCGACGGTCTTCACGCGGCCTTCTTCGCCCGGCGCGGTGAACTCCATCTTGATCAGCTTGGAGCCGATCGAGCGGCGGATGATCGGGTACTTGCCGGCAGCCAGCGTCGGCTTGAAGACGTAGAACTCGTCCGGGTTCACGGCGCCCTGCACCACCGTTTCACCCAGACCGTAGCTGGAGGTGATGAAGACGACTTCCTGGAAGCCCGATTCGGTATCGATCGTGAACATCACGCCCGAGGCGCCGCAGTCCGAACGCACCATGCGCTGGATACCGGCCGACAGGGCCACCACGTCGTGGGCGAAGCCCTTGTGGACGCGGTACGAAATCGCACGGTCGTTGTACAGCGAGGCGAACACGTGCTTGATCTTGTCGAGCACGTCGTCGATGCCCAGCACGTTGAGATAACTCTCTTGCTGGCCAGCGAACGAGGCGTCCGGCAGATCTTCGGCCGTCGCCGACGAGCGCACTGCGAACGACGCCTCGGCGCCTTCGCGGGCGGCCACGCGGGCGTACGACTCGCGGATTTCCTGCTCAAGACGCGGCTGGAACGGTGCGGTGGCGACCCACTCGCGGATCTCCTTGCCGGCGGCGGCCAGCGCCTTGACGTCGTCGACGTCCAGCGCAGCCAGGCGCTGCGAGATGCGCTCGGTCAGGTTGTTGTGGGCAAGGAAATCGCGGAACGCCAGTGCCGTGGTGGCAAAACCGCCCGGAACGCGCACGCCGGCGCTATCCAACTGGGAGATCATCTCGCCCAGCGAAGCGTTTTTACCGCCAACGACCTCAACATCGGTCATCCGCAATTGCTCGAACGGCAGCACATAGGCGCCGTCTTGCGACAGGTTGGTCATACAAGCCTCTGAACTAAGTAAAAAAACCGGTCGGATGCGCGCGGGGCATTGTTCTTTTCGTCTGGCCGCACGAATCGCTTGGCTAAATCATCCGGGAGGGCCAGGACTGTCGATGCGACAATGCCTAGCGGGCGGCGGCTCCGAATTGCTTAGCTAAACGATCGCCGCTATTCTACCGTGCCGCAGCACGATTTCCTGCCGGCGTGCTGGAAAAACCCCTCGTTTTCAATGACTGACCTCGCCGCCGCATCCACCAACCGCACGCCCGTCCGCACCGTTTTCATCGTGTCGGATGGCACCGGGATCACCGCAGAAACGTTTAGCCACTCCATCCTCGCCCAATTCGAGATGAAGTTCCGCCAAGTGCGGATCCCCTTTGTCGACACGATCGACAAGGCGCATGTGGCGGTGGCCAAGATCAACGAGGCGTTCCACGCCGAAGGGGTGAAGCCGATCGTCTTCACCACCTTGGTGGATGCCCAGGCAAGCGAAATCGTCCATCGAGCCCGCGCCACAATCCTCGACATGTTCCAGACCTTCATCGAGCCGCTCGAGAAGGAACTGAACCTCAAGTCCACCCACGCCATCGGCCGCTTTCATCAGAACGCGGATACCGAGGCCTACAAAAACCGCATCGAAGCGATCAACTTTTCACTTGCGCATGATGACGGCCAGTCACATAAGAACCTGGCCGAGGCGGATGTGATCCTGGTGGGGGTGTCACGCAGCGGCAAGACGCCGACCAGCCTCTACCTGGCAATGCAATATGGCGTGAAATCGGCCAACTACCCGCTCATTCCCGACGATTTCGAGCGCGGCAAGCTGCCCACGGTGCTGTACGACTACAAGAGCAAGATTTTCGGCCTGTCGATCGACCCGCAGCGCCTGTCTGAAATCCGGAATGAGCGTCGCCCGGGCAGCAAGTATGCGGCGCTGGAAAACTGCCGCTACGAAGTCAACGAGGCCGAATCGCTGATGCGGCGCGAGGGGATCAAGTGGCTGTCGTCGACGCACAAGTCGATCGAGGAAATTGCGACGACGATCCTGCAGGACGTCAAGATGGAGCACAACAACTACTGAGCGCCACGCTCTCCAAACGAAACGGCCGGCATTGCACCGGCCGTTTTGCTTTTCCGGCGTATCGATCACGCGCGGTCGCGTACCCAGTTGCCGCCGTGTGCCGCAGCCTGGGCCGCTGGGGAGGTCTCCAGATAGGCCAGCGCCTGCTCAGTGGACCCTTCATGATGCGGCGTGTAGCTCGGTCGGAAGTAGCGCAGCGCCGCTCCCAGCATCTTCCAGAACGATGGCAGACAATTGCGCCGCGAGCCATGCCACCAGCCCCGGATGAAACCTGGGAACCGGCCAGCATCCGGATCGCGCTTGTACATGAAGCGGAAGCCCGTCATGAGGAAATACAGCAACAGCAGGATCGTCGTCAGCATGTGGAAGCAGCGTTCGAGATAGGTGCCTCCCATGTGCCGGAAGATGTCGAACGCCACGGTGCGGTGCTCGACTTCCTCTGCACCATGCCAGCGCAGCAGGTCGAGCATGACGGGGTCGGCGTTGGCGGCGTCCAGCCCCTTGGCATTCAGCACCCAGTTGCCGAGATAGCCGAAGAAGTGCTCAAGCGCCGCGATGATGCCCAGCTGCTGACGCAGCCAGAAGCGTGTATGCCCGATCTTCAGGCCGAGCGGCTGTTCGCCGAGCACTTTGGAGAACAGCCAGTCCAGCCGCTTGGTGAAGGGCTGGGTGTCAATACCGTGATCCTTGTAGTAATGCGTAAGCACGCCGCCGTGCGAGCGCGAATGCACCGCCTCCTGGCGCAGGAAGCCCTCGGCATCGGCGCGCAGCTTGGTGTCGGCAATCAGCGGCAGCGCCTTGTTGTAGACGCGGCAGAACCACAGCTCGCCCGCGGGAAACAGCAGGTTCAGAATGTTGATGATGTGCGTGCTGGACGGGTCACCGGGGATCCATTGGATAGGCGTGTCCTTCCAGTCGAAGCGGACGTGGCGGGCCTTGATGAAGTAGTCGGGCGCGGTCATGGTGGTCTCCTCTTGTTCTTGTCAGCGCAGGTCAATGCCCGGCCATGCTCACGCGCGCGATCAGGCGGCTGAGCCATTGCGCATAACGCGAGATGAAGCGCGATGAGTGCGCCTCGATACCGATCGTGACGACGGGCTTGTTGTGCAGCACCGCACGCAGCATGGCTTTCGCAACGGTCTCCGGCTTGAGGCCACGCAATTGGTAGAGCTTGGTCGCGCGGGCGCGCAATTGGGCTTGTTGGGCCTCGGTCGTGCCGGCGTAAACGGTGGAAGTCATGATCCCGGTCTCGGCAAAACCCGGGCAGATGGCCGACACGCCAATGCCCTGCCCGGCCAGTTCGCCGCGCATGCATTCCGAGAGCATCAGCACAGCGGCCTTGGTCGTTGCATACGCGGCAAGATCGCGCGACGGCGCAAACGCCGCCGCCGATGCGGTATTCAGGATGTGCCCGCCCTGCCCACGCTCGACCATCTGCTTGGCAAACAGCCGGGCGCCATGAATCACGCCCCACACGTTCACGTGCAAGATGCGCTGCCAATCGCGCTCAGACGTATCGACAATGCCGCCTGCCATGCCGATGCCCGCGTTGTTGACGACGATGTCGGCGCCGCCAAGATCCTTGCCGACCCAGTCGACCAGCGCCTCCATCTGCTCCGCGTTGCCCACGTCGACGGTACGTGCCCACGCCTTACCGCCCGTCAGGCGGATGAGCGTGGCGGTGCGCTCGGCATCTTCGGCGCGGATATCGACGGCGACGATGTCGGCGCCTTGCTCCGCGAACTCCTGCGCCGCGCATCGGCCGATGCCACTGCCCGCGCCGGTGATGACGGCCAGCTTGCCCGTGAGCGGTTTGTGATCGCCATGTTGGCGGGCGCGTTGCAGCCCTTCCGATTCCGGCTTGCCCTCTGCGTGCTCGATCAGCTCGCGCGCCATCTCGGCCATGCGTTCGGCATGCGTGACGGGCAGCCAGTGCCGCGCCACCACTTCGCGGCGCCAATACTGCGGCACCCAGCGCGACAGGTCTTCCGACAGTGCGGGGCTGACGTACTTGTCCAGCGTCGGCACGATCACCTGCACCGGTGCGTGTGCGACACGCTTGCGCGGGGCAAACAGGCTGCGGATGAAGTTGGCGCGATACAGCGAGACACCGCGCGCGCCATCAGCCGTCTGTGTAGCGCGCGGCACGATGGTGGTCTTCTCCACGCGACGCAGCACGCGCGGCCACGCACGCCCCAGCCACAGGCGCCAGCTCAGTTCCGGCACGATCGGCAGGTGGAACAGCAGCACGTACCACGACCGCACGAGCTGCCCCAGCATCTTGCCCAGCGACGACGGCGTCGGCCGCAGCAGGCGCTGGCGCATCCAATAACCGACGTGGTCCAGGCACGGCCCCGAGCACGACGTGTACGAGGCAATGCGCCCGCGCAGGCGCTCCTCCGTCACGAATTCCCACGACTGAATCGAACCCCAGTCATGCGCGATCAGGTGGACAGGCTTGCTCGGGCTCAACGCGTCGATGACGGCGGCAAAGTCGTCCGTCAGCCGCGCGAAGGTGTAATGGCGAAACCCCTTCGGGGCGCTGGACTGACCGGCACCGCGCACGTCATAGGCGATGACGTAGTAGTCGCGGGCAAGCAACTGCGCCATCTCGTGCCAGACCTCGCTGTTGTCCGGATAGCCGTGGACGAGCACGACGGTTGGGTGCGCCGGGTCACCCCAGGTTTTCACGGCGAGCGTAACGGTGCCGGATTGCACCGTGCGCTCGGCGCGCGGAAAGGCAGCGGCCGGCTCGAACAGTGCCAGCGGGGCCTCTTCAAGAAGCGTTTTCATGTGGACCTCCGCAAGCATCAGGCGGCACGCTGCTGCGTGAGCTGGCGTTGCTTCCAGCGGCGCACGTGCGGAAGGTCGTCGTCGAGCCAGTAGGCGTCGTCTTCGGTGATGACGAGCAGCTCTTCGAACTTGGCCCCCACGCCGCGGAAGCCCAGATGCGGCTCGACGGCCCACAGGCCGGGCACGGGTGGGTGCTCGGAGCGACGGTCGATCGACCACAGCGGCGACCACCCTTCCTGCTTGCCGCTGCGCACCTGGTCGAGGATCAGATTGCGCGTGGCGTTGAGCCCGAAGCGCGCCACGAAGCGCGGCTTGGACGGGCTCTCCAGCTTGGCCACGCGATGCGCCAGCACCTTGAACGGATACGCCTTGTGGCGCGGCTCCACGCCCTGCTTCATGCAAAGCTGGTCCACCGCGCGTGCCACATCGGCCATCGACCGGCGCTCGCGGATCAGGCGCACGATCAGTTCACGGTGCGCCATCAGGTCGTCCTGCAGCTGCTCGATGATGGCGTTTTCGCCCAGGCACATGGCGTAGCCCACATCGGCGATCACACCATTGCGCACGGGCGCCACATCGAGGATGACCGGCATGTTCTCTTCCAGTCGCCGCGACGACGGGAAGAACGCCAGGTTGAAGCCCGCCATGTGCGTCAGGCCCGAAAAGCCCTGGAACGCCGTGCGGTCGCCAAACCAGGCGAACGGCTTGTGCAGCCAGTCATGGACGCCGCGATCGCCCAGCCATTCGGTAAGCAGCTTGGCTGCGTCCTTCTCGGTCATGCCGGGGCGCAGCATGGCGCCGACGGCCTCAACGCACGCGTAGGCGAGTTGCTGGATTTCGCGAAACTGGGCGAGCTCGTCGACATGGACGCGCGCCAGGGTGGGGTTCGGCATGCCGGTCTCCTTGAGTCTGGGTATCGGGGGTGCTCAATGGCACCGCGCACAATGTTCCATTACTCAATGGCAAAGTCAATGCGGGACTTTTCTGGCGTTTGAAAACGCCGGGTGACCGGTGGTCGACAGGAAAAAAGGAGGATTAGGGGGCGCGACGTTGGCGCACGGCCTCGAACAGGCAGATCGCTGCTGCAGCAGCGACATTGAGCGACTCCATGCCGCCGGGCTGCGGAATCGTCACAGGCGTTGTCACGGCGGAAAGCCATGCTTCCGACACACCCGCACCCTCGTTGCCGAACACCCAGCCGACCGGTGTGTTGAGTGGCACATCGAACACCGCCTGCTTCGCGTGCGAAGAGGTCGCCAGCAGTGGCACCTGCAGGCGCGACTGCACGCTCTCGAACGTGCAATGCTCAACAATGTTCAGGTGGAAATGCGCCCCCATTGCGGCGCGCAGCGTCTTGGCCGACCACGCGAACGCGCAACCTGCAGTCATGAACACATCGCGCACACCGGCGGCGGCCGCGCAACGCAGGATCGAGCCGACGTTGCCGGCGTCCTGGATGCCATCGAGGATCACGCAGTCCGTATCGATGACCTGCGGAAGATGCCCTTCCGGCGTGTCGACCAGCGCCATCAGATCGATGCCGTTGACGACCGTCGTGAGCTGCACAAACAGGTTATCGGCCAGCAGGATAACGGTTTGCGGATCGACGCGATCCAGCAGCGGCGCCACCTCCGGATGCGCGACATGGCGCTCGGAAACCAGCATCTGAGTGGGCGTATGGCCGGCATCCAGGTAAGCCGCGACCAGATGCACGCCGTCCAGCACGGATTGCCCTGCGCGCCGGCGGTGCTGCGTGGAACCCGACAGCGCCTTGAGATGCTTGAACACCGCGTTGTCGCGGGAAGTAATGTGCTTCACGGAGTGGTCCGGCGAAAAGTCAGTCGTCCCAGGCGCTGCCGACGGCTTCGGCTTCAGCGCTGATGGCGGTCAAACCTTCCAGCGCGCGGCGCACGGGTGCGAACGAGCGGCGATGATGCGGCGTCACGCCATGCAGGTCGATTGCTGCCAGATGCTGCGGCGTGCCATAACCCGCGTGGACGTCAAAGCCATACAGTGGAAACTCGACATGCAGCGCAGCCAGCTGCCGGTCACGCGTGACCTTGGCCAGGATGGACGCCGCCGAAATGGCCGGCACCAGCGCATCGCCCTTGACGATGGCTTCCACGGCAAACGCCACCTGCGGACAGCGGTTGCCGTCCACCTGCACGAGATCGGGCAGCGTGCCCTTGGCGGCTACGCCCTGCACCGCCCGCTGCATGGCCAACATGGTCGCGTGCAGGATGTTGATGCGATCGATTTCCTCGACAGTGGCTTCAGCCACGTGCCAGGCGAGCGCCTTTTCGACGATCTCGTCGTACAGCGCCTCGCGCTTCTTGGCGGTGAGGATCTTGGAATCCGCCAGCCCCTTGATCGGCTTGCGCGGATTGAGGACCACCGCCGCAGCCGTCACCGGCCCGGCCAGCGGCCCGCGCCCAGCCTCGTCCACGCCGCAGAGGATACGGCGTGCACGCTTGGTCGCAGGCTCTTGCGACAGCAGCAGACCAAGCTGATCGGGATCGGGTTTGCGGGAAGCCATGGCGTCAGTACCAGCTTAGAGCTTGCCGCGGCTGCGCAGCAGGTCGACCACGACTTTCGCACCGATCTCGGCCATGTTCTGCTTGAGCGTCAGGTGCATCTTCGTGAAGTGCTCGCGCAGGAACGTGGCATTGCCCTGGTCGCTCAGTTGCAGCAGCGTCTCGCGCGCGAGCGCCTCGGGCGTCGCGTCGTCCTGCAGTAGTTCCGGCACGACAAAGCGACCCGAGAGGATGTTCGGCAGGCCGACATACGGCAGATAGCCCTTGCGCTTCATGATCTGCGCAGTGAGCCAGGGCACCTTGTAGGTGATCACCATGGGCTTCTTGTACAGCGCAGCCTCGAGCGTGGCCGTGCCGCTGGCCAACAGGATCACGTCGGCCGCCTCCATGGCCGCGTGCGACTGGCCGTCGACCACCCACAAGTGCAGGCCAGGATGCTCGGCGCGCATTGCATCGATACGCTCACGCAACGTGGCATTGGCCGCCGGCAGCACAAAGGCAAGATCCGGCTCGACCGCCTGCATGCGTGACATTGCCGCAAACAGCGTCGGACCGAGGTGCTTTACCTCGGAATTACGGCTGCCCGGCAGCACCGCCACGACCTTGCGGCCCAGCGGCAGCCCGAGGCGCGTGCGCGCGCCTTCCACGTCCGGCACCAGCGGAATCTCGTCCGCGAGCGGATGCCCGACATAGGTGGCCGGAATCCCCGCCTTGGCGTAGATCTCCGGCTCGAACGGGAACAGGCAGAGGATGTGGTCAACGGCTTTGGCGATCGTCTTGATGCGCCCGGCGCGCCAAGCCCAGATCGACGGGCTCACAAAGTGCACCACCGGCACACCCGCCTGCCGCATGGCGATCTCGACGTTGAAATTGAAGTCCGGCGCATCGACGCCAATAAAGGCCAGCGGCGGCTTGGCCAGCAGATCGTGTTTGAGTTCCTTGCGGATGGCGAGGATCTCGCGCAACTGGCCAAGCACTTCCACATAACCGTTGACCGACAGCTTGTGCATCGGCCAGTTCGACTGGAAGCCTTGCTCGGCCATGCGTGCGCCACCGATGCCGTTGTAGGCGATGTCGGCGGGCAACTGTGCACGCAACCCTTTGAGCAGTAGCGAGGCCAGCAGATCGCCGGAAGCCTCGCCGGCCACCATGCCGATGCGGCGCACCGGCGGGGTGACCTCAGCTCGCACCTCGGTCAACGCACGATGCCGCGCTTGGTGGCGGCGATGAAATCGGCAAACGCGGTGAGCACCTCGCGGGTCGGGGCATCATCGGCCTGGGCGATCTGCGCGGCGATTTCCAACTTGGCCTGATCGAAGCTGAGGTCGCTCTTGTAGAGCAGCTTGTACGCCTGGCGCAGAGCCGTGATCTGCTCGGCCGTGAAGCCGCGGCGGCGCAGGCCTTCTACGTTGATCCCGTGCGGCGCAGCCTTGTTGCCGCCCTTGTCGCTGGCGGCAATCACGAAAGGCGGCACGTCCTGCACCAGCGCCGAAGCACCACCCAGCATGGCATGCGCGCCGATACGCACAAACTGGTGCACGCCCGACATACCGCCCAGGATGGCCCAGTCGCCCACTTCCACGTGGCCGGCAATCTGCGCGTTGCTCGAGAACACCGTGTGGTTGCCCACCCGGCAATCGTGCGCGATGTGCACGTAGGCCATGATCCAGTTGTCGTCGCCGATGGACGTGATGCCGGCATCCTGCGCGGTGCCGGTATGGATCGTGGTGAATTCGCGGATGGTATTGCGATCGCCGACGATGAGCTGCGTCGGCTCATCGTGGTACTTCATGTCCTGCGGGCGGCCGCCCACCGACGCGAAGTGGCCGATGCTGTTGTCGCGGCCTAGCGTAGTGTAGCCCTCGACCACCGAGTGGTGTCCGACGCGGGTACCCGCGCCCATGCGCACGTTCGGCCCCACCACCGTGAAGGCGCCGATCTCGACACTGGAATCCAGCTCAGCTTTTGGGTCGATCTGCGCGGTCGGGTGAATCTTGCTCGTGCTCATGCGGCACCCTTGGGCTCGTCCTTGACAATCGCACACATGATCTCAGCCTCGGCGGCAAGCTTGTCCTCCACCATGGCATACACCTTGAACTTCCAGAAACCACGCTTGCCACGCAGCACTTCCGCGTGCAGGCAGAGCTGATCTCCCGGCACAACCTGCTGCTTGAAGCGTGCGGCATCGATTGCGGTAAACAGGTACAGATCGTTCTCGTTGCGCTGATGGTCCGGTTCGCCGAACGTCAGCAGCGCGGCGGTCTGTGCCAGTGCTTCCAGAATCAGCACGCCCGGCATGACCGGATGCCCCGGGAAGTGACCATTGAAGAACGGCTCGTTGAACGTCACGTTCTTGATGGCCTTGATGCGCTTGCCCGCCTCAAACTCGACCACACGATCGACCAGCAGCATCGGGTAGCGATGCGGCAGCAGGTCGAGAATCTTCTTGATGTTGAAATCGCTGACGAGGCTCGTCGTCGCAGTAGATGCTTCGGTCATGATGCTTTGCGCAGGTCTTTGACCTGCTGTTCCAGTTGTTGCAACCGTTCGCGCATGCGCGTCAGGCCTCGGACGATGGCCGCGTTACGTTCCCAATCGCCGTGCGGCATGAACGGGAAAACGCTGGTGAAGTGGCCACCGGGCTTAGTGATGGATTTTGTGATGGAGGTACCGCCGGACACCGTCACACGATCGGCAATCGTCAGGTGGCCGGCAAAATTGGCGGCCCCTCCGATAATGCAGTAGCGCCCGATCTTCGTGCTGCCCGAAATGGCAGCGCACCCTGCGATGACGGTATAGGCGCCCACGTGGACGTTGTGCGCGATCTGGACCTGGTTATCGATCTTGCAGCCCTGCTCGACCACCGTGTCGGCCATGGCGCCGCGGTCGATGGCGGTGTTTGCGCCAATCTCCACGTCGTCGCCGATGACTGCCCGGCCGGTCTGCGGAATCTTCACCCATTCGCCGCCTTGCGGGCCGAAGTCCGGCGCAAAGCCAAAGCCATCTGCGCCGATCACCACGCCGCTATGCAAGATGCAGCGGGCACCGACCACGCAACCGTGATAGATCGAGACGTTCGCGTACAGGAGCGTATCGTCGCCAACGCGGGCACCCGCGCCAACAAAGCTGTTGCCGGCAATGCGCACGCGCTCGCCGAGCACCACACCGGCTTCGATCGTCACGTTCGGACCAATCGAGCACGACGCCGGCACCACAGCGCCCTCGCCCACGCTGGCACTCGGGTGAATGCCGGGCACAACCGGACGCGCGGCCAGTGCAACAAAGCGCTGAGCGACGCGGGCAAACGCAGCATACGGGTTAGGCGCCACCAGCCAGTTGCGGCCGGCAGCGTGGCCCTGGCTTTCGAGCGTTTCCAGATCACGGGGCGACACGATGATCGCGCCCGCGCCGGAGCTCACAGCCTGATTGAGGTACAGCGGATTGGAGAGGAAAGCGAGTTGATCCGCGCCAGCCTGATCCAGCGGCGCGATCGACTTGACGATCAGGCCTGCGTCACCCTGGACGGTCGCGCCGAGCGACGCGGCGAGTTCACCAAGCGAAAACGACATGGGAACAACCTCATTTCGACGATTGCGAATTGTTCAGCGCCTTGAGCACTTCGTCGGTAATGTCGATGCGCGGATTCACGTACACGGCTTCCTGCACGATCAGATCGTACTTGCGCTGTTCAGCGATCGAGCGGATCACGCGGTTGGCGCGCTCGAGCACCTGGGCCAGTTCTTCGTTACGGCGCTGGTTCAGGTCTTCGCGGAATTCGCGTTGCTTGCGCTGGAAGTCGCGATCCAGATCCGACAGCTCGCGTTGACGGCGGGTGCGGTCGGAGTCAGCCAACACGGCCGAATCCTTGTCGAGCTTGTCCGACATGGCCTTAAGCTTGGCCGCCATGTCCTGCAGCTCCCGATCGCGCTTGGCGAACTCAGTTTCGAGCTTGGCCTGGGCGGCCTTGGCCGGTTGCGAATCGCGCAGAATGCGCTCGGAATTGACCGCAGCGATGCGAGCTTCCTGCGCGGTGGCCGGCAGCGCAAAGCTGGCGGCGGCAAGTGCGGCGAGGGCTACGGACACGCCCATGCGGGACAACGTGGTGCGCGTGGATTTCATGGTGAATGCAGTCATTAGAATGCAGTCCCGATCTGGAACTGGAAGCGTTGCGTTTGATCTTCGGCCTTGCGCTTGATCGGGAAGCCCATGCTGATCTTCAGGGGGCCGATCGGCGACAGCCAGGACAGACCGAAACCGGTGGAGTAACGCATGTCGCCAAGCTTGTACGGCTGGCCTTCGGCAAACACGTTACCGTAATCGAAGAACGTGAACAGGCGGACGGTGCGGTCCACGCCCGAACCCGGCAGCGGGAAGATGAATTCCACGTTACCGACGAACTTGCTGGCGCCGCCGATGGCTACGCCGTTGGCGTCGCGCGGGCCCAACGTGCTGGTTTCGTAACCGCGCACCGAGCCGATACCGCCGGCATAGTAGTTCTTGAAGACCGGGAAGTCGCTCTTGCCGTAGCCGTGGCCGTAGCCGATTTCGTTGTTGAACGCCATCGTGAACGACTTCGACAGCGGGTAGAAGTACTGGTGCTGGTAGTACGCACGGTAGTACTGCAGATCGCCGCCCGGAATACCGAACTCCAGGTTGGCCTGTTGGTAACGGCCGCGCGTCGGCACCAGGGCGCTGTCACGCTGATCCTTCGACCAGCCGATGGTGATCGGGAAGTTGTTGGTGATACGGCCGTTCTTGGCGACGAAATTCTGGTAGGCCAGCGGCGTGTTGGCCGTCACGTCGATGGTCGTACGCTCGTAACCAATGCCGAAGAACACGGTATCGGTTTCCGAGAACGGCACGCCGAACTTGACGTTGCCGCCCTGTTGCACGACGCGGTAGTCCTGGTCACCCGTGTAGTACAGCGGGCGATACGTGCGGTAGTACAGCTCGGTCGAGCGGCTGATGCCATCCACCGTGAAGTACGGGTCGAATTGCGTGACCGCGATCGTGCGGTTCGCCTTGGAGGTGTTCACGTCCAGCCCCAGGCTGGTACCCGAACCGAACACGTTGTCCTGACGAATACCGGCCGACAGCACCAGCTTGTCGGTGGACGAGAACCCCACACCCAGGTTGATCTGACCCGTCGGCTTTTCAGTCACGTTGACGTTCACATCCACCTGATCGGACGTGCCCGGCACGTCTTCGGTGGTGATGTTCGCGTCGGTGAAGTAGCCCGTGCGGTTGATGCGGTTCTGCGAGAGCTGCAGCTTTTCGCCGTCGAACCACGACGCTTCCATCTGACGCATTTCGCGGCGCACCACTTCGTCGCGGGTCTTGCTGTTGCCGACCACGTTCACGCGACGCACATATACGCGACGGCCCGGATCGACCACCAGCGTGAGTGCAACCGTGCGGTCCGACTGGTTGATCTGCGGCTGCGGGTTGATCGTGGCAAAGGCATAGCCATACGTGCCGAGCAAGTCGGTGATCGACTTGGTGGTCGACGACAGCTTGGCCGACGAGAACACATCGCCCTGCTTGAGCTTGATGAGCTTCTCCATCTCGGCCTGCTTGCCGAGCAGTTCGCCAGTCAGTTTGATGTCCGACACCTTGTACTGCTCACCCTCGTGGATGTTCAGCGTCAGGTAGATGTCCTTCTTGTCCGGCGTAATGGAAACCTGCGTCGACTCGATGGCGAACTCCAGGTAGCCGCGATCGAGGTAGAACGAGCGCAACGCCTCCAGGTCGGCCGTCAGCTTCTGCTTGGAGTACAGATCGTTCTTCGTGTACCACGACAGCCAGTTGGGGGTGGACAGCTGCATCTCGTCGCGCAGATCGCCTTCCTTGAAGGCTTTGTTGCCGACGATGTTGATCTGGCGAATCTTGGCGGTCGGGCCTTCGTCCACTGTGAAGGTGATCGACACACGGTTGGCATCGACCGGCGTGACGGTGGTCGATACTTCGGCGGCATAGTAGCCGCGCGAAACGTACTGGCGCTTAATTTCCTGCTCGGCGCGGTCGATCAGCGACTTGTCGTAGTAGCGGGCTTCAGCCACGCCCACACCTCGCAGCGTGCGACGCAGTGCTTCCTTGTCGAACTCCTTGAAACCGATGAACTCAAGCTGCGAGATGGCCGGACGCTCTTCCACGCGCACGACGAGCACGTTGCCTTCGGAGCGGATCTGCACGTCTTTGAAGAAGCCGGTGTTGTAGAGCGCGCGGATCGATTCGGCGCCCTTCTCGTCGGTGAAGGTCTCACCCACCTTCACGGGCAGATAGCCGAACACGGTGCCCGGCTCGACGCGCTGCACCCCCTCCACGCGAATGTCCTTGACGACAAACGGCTCCACTGCATGAGCCTGACCGGCAGTAATGGTCAGGACGGAAGCCGCCAGCACGCTGAGCGGGAAGCGATGTTGTCTGATCAATCTAATCCCCTAATTGGATCCAATTGGAATCCAGTTCTGAGTGTTTTCAAAACCCTGAGTTGCCCGCTCACGCTTGGGCTAACGATGTGGCTTACCGATAAAGCGTGAAATACGGTCTAGCCCCGAGTCAGAAACAACCGACTCAAATCGTTGTACAAGGCGAGCGAAGTGAGAAGCAGGATGCAGGCGACGCCGATCTTTTGAAGGACTGCTTGCCAGGATTCCGGCACGGGTCGGCCTGTCAAAAATTCCACGCAATAATACAGCAAATGCCCCCCATCCAATACCGGAACGGGCAATAAGTTCAGGACACCGAGGCTGACGCTGATCAACGCAAGAAAGCTCACAAACGTCTGCCAGCCAAGGCTTGCCGCCTTGCCCGCAAAATCCGCCACCGTGATCGGCCCGCTCAAGTTCTGCAGCGATGCCTGCCCCACGATCATCTTCCCCAGCACCTGCAGCGACAGCACCGAAGTCCGCCAGACTTCGCCCGCTGCATGACCTAAGGCGGCCAGCGGCTCGTCACGGATCATGGCCGTTTCTACCTTCTGGTTGAGCTGCGCGCCCAGCTTGCCGATCTTGGGCCCGTTTGGACTCTTGGGGTCGGCTTCACCATCGGGGCGGACCGGCAGGGTCATCGGCTGGCCATTGCGCAGGATATCGATCGACGCGTTCTGCTCGGGCATGGCGCGGATCTGGCGAATGAGGTCCATCGCCTGATCGGCCGGCTGGCCGGCGAAGCGGACGATCTGGTCACCGGCCTGCAAGCCGGCGCGGGCCGCGGCGCTGGAGGGCAGCACATCGACAATGGTCACGGGACCGCCCAGCAGGCGCAGCCCGATCTGGTCGATCACGTCGGCTTGCGGCGTGCGGGCGGCGCTGGGCAAGCCCTGAAGGCGCACGGTGCGTTCTGTGCCGTCGGTGCCGCGCACCTGCACCAGCGCATCATGCCCGCCGATACCGGCCGAATACAGCCGCATGCGGACATCGCTCCAGCTGCGTACCGGTGTGGGGGCATCGCCCTCCGTGCCGACCGCAATCACGCGATCCCTGGCGCGCAGATCGGCTTGCGCGGCGATGCTGCCCGGCGGAGGTGCCCCGAGAATGGGCAGCGGCTCGACGGCCCCTACCCATGCCAGCGCCGCATAAAGGACGATCGCCAGCAGGAAGTTAGCGATCGGGCCGGCCGCCACGATGGCAAATCGTTTATAGACGGGCTGGTGGTCGAACGTGCGCGGCAGGTCTTCGGGGAGAATCGGCGGATCCTTCTCGGGATCGCGCGACCCCTCACCCAGCATCTTGACGTAGCCGCCGAGCGGAATGGCGCAGATCGTCCATTCGGTGTGATCGGGACCGCGGCCCACACGGCGGAACAGCACCTTGCCGAAGCCGACGGAGAACCGAAGCACCTTCACACCGCACAGGCGCGCGACGCTGTAGTGGCCCAGTTCATGAATGACGATCAGTACCGCGATCGCAAAGACAAAGGCTAAAACAGTCTGCAAGAACCTTCTCCGGATGCACTGAAGGGCACGCGCGGGTATGTACCCTGCGCGAACCCGCTATGTTACTCGCTCGCTCTGAGCGGCCGCTTTCACGCAGCCGGCAACGGCACGCACGCCGTCGCAATGTAGCGCTCGGCGTGTTGGCGAGCCTCTGTGTCGGCGGCAAAGACGGTGTCGAGCGAGTCGGCCGGCACGATCGAGGCGCGGCCGAGGGTGTCGTCCACCACCGCGGCAATCTCGGTAAACCGGATGCGGCGCTGCAAAAATGCCTCGACGGCCACTTCATTGGCCGCATTGAGCACAGCAGGCGCTGTGCCACCGGCGCGCAGCGCATCAAAAGCGAGCGCCAGGCAAGGGAAGCGGCGCAAGTCCGGCGCTTCGAAGGTGAGCGTTCCCGTGGCCGCCAGATCCAGCAGCGGGACGCCAGCCTCGATGCGCTCAGGGTAGGCTAACCCGTAGGCAATCGGCGTGCGCATGTCGGGGTTGCCGAGCTGGGCCAGTACGGAGCCGTCGTCGTAGCCGACCATCGAATGGATCACGCTCTGCGGATGGATCAGCACTTCGAGACGCTCGACCGGCACACCGAACAGCCAGTACGCCTCGATCACCTCCAGCCCCTTGTTCATCATCGTGGCGGAGTCGACCGAAATCTTGCGCCCCATGACCCAGTTGGGGTGAGCACAGGCTTGATCGGGCGTGACGTCGGCGAGCGTCTCGACGGCGCGCGTGCGGAATGGGCCGCCTGACGCCGTCAGCACGATGCGCGACACCCCACGGCCGAACTGCGGGGTCTGCTGCGGCAGACATTGAAAAACGGCGTTGTGCTCGCTGTCGATCGGGAGCACGGTGGCGCCGTGCTCGCGCACGGCGTCCATGAAGAGCGCGCCGGACATCACCAGCGCCTCTTTGTTGGCGAGCAGCACGCGCTTGCCGGCACGCACGGCGGCCAGCGTCGGGCGCAGACCCGCCGCACCGACGATGGCGGCCATCACCGCATCACAGTCGGGGTGGGCAGCCGCCTCTTCCAGCGCTTGCGCACCAGCACGGATCTCAATGCCGGCAGCATCGGCACCGAGCTGCGCGCGCAAGGCCTCAGCTGCGGCCACCGAACCGAGCACCGCCATGTGCGGGCGGAACTCGCGGCACAGCGCGGTCAGCTTGTCAGCCTGCGCGTTGGCAGTCAGCGCGAACACGCGGTACTTGTCGGGGTGACGGCGCACCACGTCGAGCGTGCTGTCGCCAATGGAGCCGGTGGCGCCAAGAACGGTCAAGCGGATCATGTTCAGACGCCTCAGGAAATCAGCAGCGCAGCCAGTGGAAACACCGGCAAAAGCGCATCGATGCGATCAAGCACGCCGCCGTGACCAGGCAACAGGCGGCTGCTGTCTTTCATGCCGACCTGACGCTTGAGCAGGGATTCAAACAAGTCACCGCCGATGCTTGCCGCCACCAGCAGGATGGTGAGCGCCAGAGCGACGAGCGTACCGCGCTGGTCGAACTCATGCGAAAACCACGTCGGCGCAAACCAGTGCGTAACGCCAGCCACAGTGGCGATCACCGCAACCAGCACCGCACCGCCGATCGCGCCTTCCCACGACTTTCCGGGGCTGATGGTAGGGGCGAGCTTGCGGTGGCCAATGGCCTTGCCGACAAAATACGCGCCCACGTCCGCCGCCCATACAAGCACTGCCACCGAGAGCAGGAAGGCGATACCCTGCGCCCGCAATTCGATGGCGGCATGCACAAACGCCGGCAGAATCACCCAGCCCAACAGCGTGAACACCACCTTGCGCAAGCCGTGCAACGCGCGCACGCCGCCGGCCAGCAGGCCCCAGGCAACAACCCACGCGATCACCGCGCCATAGAACAGCGGCCGCACATCACCACGGACAGGAACGTCGTGCCAAGCAATCGTCAGCATGACCACGACGGCTGCGTACAGGATCGGGCCCCACCAGCCCGGCAAGCGCACGAGGCGCCCCCACTCCCACGCGGCCAGCGCCGCGAATACCGTCACCAACCCGGCAAGGCCGGATGGCGGCGCGAAGAACAGAATGGGCAGGATGACAATCAGCAGGCAGACAGCGGTAACCACGCGAGTCAGCAGCATGTGTCAGGCTCCGGCGGACAGCGCAGGGGGAACATCGAGTTGCGCACTGGTGCGGCCAAAGCGGCGCTCGCGGTTGCGATACCACGCAAAGGCGCGATCAAGCTCGGTCGCATCGAAATCGGGCCAGTAGCGATCAGTAAAGTACAGCTCGGAATACGCGAGCTGCCATAACAGGAAATTGCTGATGCGCTGCTCGCCGCCGGTGCGGATGAATAGATCAGGCTCCGGCGCGTAGGACAGCGCCATGTACGGCGCAAGCATCTCTTCGGTGATGGCCTCGGGCGCGATGCCCGGCTGCGCCGCCAACAAGGCACGCATGGCCTGGAGGATGTCCCACCGCCCGCCGTAGTTGGCGAGGATGGTGACCGTCAGGCCGGGGTTCGCGGCCGTCTTGGCCTCGGCCTCGTGAATCAGCAGCTGAATGCGGGGGCTGAACGCCGACAGATCGCCCACCACGCGCAGGCGGATGCCGTTGTCGTGCAGCTTCTTCACTTCACGGCGCAGTGCCGTCATGAACAGCTTCATCAGGAAGGTGACTTCCTCGGCCGGGCGGCGCCAGTTTTCGGAACTGAATGCGAACAGCGTGAGGTACCCAACGCCACGGCGCGCCGCCGCTTCAACCGTCGCACGTACGGCCTCGAGCCCACGGCTGTGCCCGGCCACGCGCGGCAGATGGCGTTCGGTGGCCCAGCGACCGTTGCCATCCATGATGACGGCAACGTGGCGCGGCGTATCGGCGGTGTCTGGCACCGCCAGTGTGGAACTGATATGCATGAATCGGGCTCCCCGCCACCTCGCCCAAAACGCGCGGGCGGCGGGAGACGGCCTTACACCGTCATGATTTCCTTGTCTTTCTCGGCGACCAGTTTGTCGATTTCGGCGACAAACTTGTCGGTCAGCTTCTGGACGTCGTCACCGCCACGGCGCTCGTCGTCTTCCGAGATGGCCTTGTCCTTGACCAGCTTCTTGAGCTGCTCGTTGGCATCGCGGCGCAGGTTGCGCACGGCAACCTTGGCGTCTTCGCCTTCGCCCTTCACGACCTTGGTCAGCTCCTTGCGACGCTCTTCGGTCAGCGCGGGCGTCGGCACGCGGATGATGTCGCCCATGGTCGCGGGGTTCAGGCCCAGATCCGCTTCACGGATGGCCTTCTCCACAACTTGCACCATCTTCTTTTCCCACGGTTGCACGCCAATCGTGCGCGCGTCCACCAGGGTCACGTTGGCGACTTGGCTGATCGGCACCATCGAGCCGTAGTAGTCGACCTGCACGTGATCGAGCAGACCGGTGTGGGCACGCCCAGTGCGAATCTTGGCCAGATCCGTCTTGAGAGCCTCGATCGACTTCTGCATCTTCTGCTCGGCATTCTTCTTGACATCGGCGACGCTCATACTTCCTCCGAACGATAACGGCGGCTTGCCAGACACGCGCCCCGGAATTGGACACAGGGCACTGGCAAGACCAAAAAGACAATAGGCAATTTTACATGGAAGCCGCACACCAACGCCATTTGCGTTGACTTAGCGACCTCGGGTGGAACAAGCGCTCGGACCGCCTCAGACGTGCACCAGCGTGCCCTCGTCTTCGCCCAGGATCACGCGCTTAAGTGCACCCGGCTTCTGGATCGAGAACACCTTGATCGGCAGCTTCTGATCGCGACACAGCGCAAAAGCGGTCGCATCCATCACTTGCAGGTTGCGCGAGATGGCCTCATCGAACGTGATGGTGGTGTAACGGGTGGCACTCGGGTCTTTCTTCGGGTCGGCGGTGTAGACGCCATCCACCTTGGTGGCCTTGAGGACGATCTCGGCACCGATTTCCGAGCCGCGCAGCGCAGCGGCCGTGTCGGTGGTGAAGAACGGGTTGCCCGTGCCGGCCGCGAAAATCACGATCTTGCCCTCTTCCAGCTGGCGAATCGCGCGGGGGCGGATGTACGGCTCAACCACCTGATCCAGGCGCAGCGCCGATTGCACACGACCTTCGAGGTTGGCATGACGCATGGCATCCTGCAGGGCCAGCGCGTTCATCATCGTGGCGAGCATGCCCATGTAGTCGGCCGTGGCGCGATCCATGCCGGCAGCACCGCCCGCGACACCGCGGAAGATATTGCCACCGCCGATCACCACTGCCACTTGCACGCCCAGCTTCACGATTTCGGCGATGTCGTTGACCATCCCTTCGATGGTGCTGCGGTTGATGCCGAAGGCATCGTCGCCCATTAGGGCTTCGCCGGAAAGTTTGAGTAGAACGCGCTTATAGGCAGGCATGGAGATCCTCGTGACGATTCCTGTATGGGAAACAGGAAGGGGGAATGACAGCCGCGGCAGGCGACACGGAATTCGCCCATCCCGCAACCTTCTTGCGCGGAAGCCGTCCGGTCACAATCACCGACCGGCGCCCGCGCAAGCAGGCTGCACCTGCAAACAGGGCACCTTGCGGTGCCCTGTCTGTTCGGCATTATACGATCGCGCCGATGGAGAAAAGTTGCCCTGCCGGCCTCGTTGGCCAGCCCTGGCGGGCAGATCGACTCAACATCGGAAGCAATCGATGCAGCATTACGCCTGTTGCTTGGCAGCAGCCACCTGGGCAGCCACTTCAGCAGCAAAGTCGTCTTGCTTCTTCTCGATGCCCTCACCCACCACGTACAGCGTGAACGCCTTCACGGTCGTGTTGGCGGCCTTGAGCATCTGCTCGACGGTCTGCTTATCGTTCTTCACGAACGGCTGGTTCAGCAGCGAGACTTCCTTCAGGTACTTCTGCACGCTGCCTTCCACCATCTTGGCAACGATGTCAGCCGGCTTGCCCGATTCGGCAGCCTTCTGCTCGGCAACGCTGCGCTCCTTGGCGACCAGCTCGGCCGGCACGTCATCTGCCGACAGCGACACCGGCTTCATGGCTGCAGCCTGCATTGCAGCGTCCTTGGCAGCCACTTCGTCGCCTTCGTACGCCACCATCACGCCGATACGGGTGCCGTGCAGGTACGAGGTCAGCTTGCTGCCGTCGAAACGCTGGAAGCGGCGGATCGTCATGTTCTCGCCGATCTTGCCGATCAGGCCCACGCGCACGTCTTCAACCGTGGGGCCAAAGCCGTCTTGCGACAGCGGCAGCGCGCCGATGGCGGCAACGTCAGCCGGATTGCTCTTGGCGATCAGCGCAGCCACCGAGTTGGCAAAGGCCAGGAACGAGTCGTTCTTCGAAACGAAGTCGGTTTCGCAGTTGATCTCGACCAGCGCGCCGGTGGTGCCGTCCACGGCAGCCGCCACCACGCCTTCAGCGGTGATGCGCGAGGCCGCCTTGCCAGCCTTGTTGCCCAGCTTCACGCGCAGGATTTCTTCGGCCTTTTCCAGGTTGCCTTCGGCTTCCGTCAGGGCCTTCTTGCATTCCATCATCGGCGCGTCGGTCTTCGCGCGCAGTTCTGCCACCATGCTTGCGGTAATTGCCGCCATTTCATGCTCCTTGTTTCAGATCGTCGTCCGGTCGCGCGCTACAACGGTCTTTGCGTCTTCGCTTCGCGCCGGCCTGTCGTCCGGTTTCCATCCGGCCGCCCCACGAGATACGACGCGCGTGGGACATCCGCATGACAAATTAAAAAAAAGGGGCGTTTGTTACGCGCCCCTGTCTGGCCTTTCGTCCCGGTGATCACACCGGGTACGGCCTGGCACGCGTCCCGCGCAATCAAGCCACGGGCGCGCGCCTTCTTGTGTATTAGCCTTCTTGGACTTCGACGAAGTCGTCACCGCCGCGAGCGGCTTCCACCACTTCCTGGACCGCGTTTGCACGGCCTTCCAGGATCGCGTCGGCCACGCCGCGCACGTACAGTGCAACAGCCTTGCTCGAGTCGTCGTTGCCCGGGATGACGTAGTCGATGCCTTCCGGCGAGTGGTTCGTGTCAACCACGCCGATCACCGGAATACCCAGCTTGGCAGCCTCGGTCACGGCAATCTTGTGGTAGCCAACGTCCACCACGAAGATGGCGTCCGGAATGCCGCCCATGTCCTTGATGCCGCCGATTGACTTCACCAGCTTGTCCATTTCGCGCTCGAACATCAGCGCTTCCTTCTTGCTCATGGTCTCGGTAGCGCCAGCTTCCTTGGCAGCTTCCATGTCCTTGAGGCGCTTGATCGAGGTCTTGACCGTCTTGAAGTTGGTCAGCATGCCGCCGAGCCAGCGGCTGTCGACGAACGGCATGCCAGCGCGGGAGGCTTCTTCAGCCAGGATCTCACGCGATTGGCGCTTCGTGCCGACGAACAGGATGGTGCCCCGGTTGGCTGCCAGTTGGCGCACGTACTTCAGTGCGTCCTGGTACATCGGCAGCGTCTTTTCCAGGTTGATGATGTGAATCTTGTTGCGATGGCCGAAGATGAAGGGGGCCATCTTGGGGTTCCAGAAGCGGGTCTGGTGGCCAAAGTGGACACCGGCTTCCAGCATTTCGCGCATGGTCACGGACATGAAATTCTCCAGTCGGGTTAGGTCTGAAGCCGCCTCAGACACCCCTCGCATGCGATACGAGAAGCACCCGCGGTGAAGCGGCTCGCGATTTCAAGCGCCACCAGCCACACGGCCGGCAACTGCTTAGCCAGCGATTATAGCGGCAAAAACCCAATCCACTCAAGACCTTCCGAACATCCACAGCAGTCGGGCGAAGACCGATGCCCGGCGCCCGAAAACCCCGTCCGGGCCGCTTTGGTGCGATAATTCACCCTTTAGCCCCCACGCGGCGCCCAACCCGCTCGCGTGTAGAAAGAGTCACAGCATGGCCGTTACCATCCACACCGCCGAAGACATTGCGCAAATGCGCGTGGCCTGCCGGCTTGCGTCCGAAGTCCTCGATTACATCACCCCGTTCGTGACGCCCGGCGTGACGACGGGCAAGCTGAACGAGCTCTGCCACGCCTACATGCGTGACGTGCAAGGCACTGTGCCGGCACCGCTCAACTATGCGCCGCCCGGCTATCCGCCTTTCCCCGGATCGATCTGCACGTCGGTCAACGATGTCATCTGCCACGGCATTCCGGGCGATAAGACACTCAAGAACGGTGACATCGTCAACCTGGACATCACCGTCATCACCAAGGAAGGCTATTACGGCGACACCAGCCGCACCTTCATCGTCGGTGAAGGCTCGATCCTGGCCAAGCGCCTGACGCAAGTGACCTTCGAGTGCATGTGGAAGGGCATCGCCGCGGTACGCCCCGGCGCACGCCTGGGCGACATCGGCCACGTGATCCAGCAGCACGCAGAAGCCGCCGGCTACAGCGTGGTGCGCGAATACTGCGGCCACGGCATCGGCAAGGTGTTCCACGAAGACCCGCAAATCCTGCACTACGGCCGTCCGGGCACGGGCATGGAGCTGAAGGCGGGCATGATCTTCACGATTGAACCGATGATCAACGCAGGCAAGCGCGACATCCGCACGATGCCCGACCAGTGGACCGTCAAGACGCGCGACCGCAGCCTGTCGGCACAGTGGGAACACACGCTGGTGGTCACGGAAACCGGCTACGAAGTGCTGACCGTTTCGGCGCTGACCCCGCCGGCACCGGAATTCGTGCGCGAAGGTGCGCCGGCCACGGCCTGATCCCAACGGGCGGGCCGCGCGATCAGCAGCGGCGACGTCGCTCACGATCTCGCTTCGGCATCGGCCTAACTCTTGCAGCGACCGGCTCGTTCCGGTCGCTGTTTCATTCACGCTCCATTCATGCACACCGCTGCCGCCGCCCCTGCCGAAGCCTCTCCGCGCGACACTCTGAAGCTCGAGCGCACGCGCCTGTTCGCGCAGTTCGACCAGCACGCGAACGTGCAGCAACTTGTCACCAAACTGGCCCGCGCGGTGGATCACGCGCTGGTGCAGCTCTGGCAGGAAGCGCAGATGCCGGCCGACTGTGCGCTGATCGCGGTGGGCGGTTATGGCCGCGGCGAGCTGTTCCCGCATTCCGACGTCGACATTCTGCTGCTGTTGCCGCACTCCGCCGACAAGGCGCTGGAGACGCGCCTGGAAGCCTTCATCGGCCGCTGCTGGGACATGGGGCTGGATATCGGCTCTTCGGTGCGCACGGTCGACGAATGCATCCGGGAAGCCGAGCAGGACGTAACAGTGCGCACCTCGCTGCTCGAAGCCCGCCTGCTGACCGGCGATGAGGGCCTGTATCGCACGTTCGAGACGCACTACCAAGGCCATCTCGATGCGGCGGATTTCTTCCAGTCCAAGCTACTGGAAATGCGCCAGCGGCATGCCAAGTACCAGGACACGCCCTACTCGCTCGAGCCCAACTGCAAGGAAAGCCCCGGCGGGCTGCGCGACCTGCAGGTGATTTTGTGGATGACGCGGGCGGCGGGCTTCGGTTCAAGCTGGAACGAGCTGCTTGCCAATGGGCTGCTTACACGGCGTGAAGCGCAGGAACTGACGAGCAACGAGCGCTTGCTCAAAACCGTGCGCGCACGCCTGCATCTGCTGGCCGGTCGCCGCCAGGACGTGCTGGTCTTCGACCTGCAAACGCAACTGGCCGAGTCGTTCGGCTACCGTCCGACCACCGCCAAGCGCGCCAGCGAACAGCTCATGCGTCGCTATTACTGGGTCGCCAAGGCAGTCACGCAGCTCAACACGGTGGTGCTGCAGAACATCGAGGCGAGGCTGTTCCCGAGCGAGCTGGAAATCACGCGCAAGATCAACGAACGCTTTGTCGAGCGGCAAGGCATGCTGGAGATCGCCGACCCAGACCTCTACCAGCGCGAACCGACGGCCATTCTCGAAACCTTCCTGCTGTACGAGCAGACGCGCGGCATCAAGGGGCTGGCAGCCAGTACGCTGCGCGCGCTCTATAACGCCCGCACGTTGATGGATGCGAAGTGGCGCAAGGACCCAGCCAATCGCGCGCTGTTCCTGTCGATCCTGCAGCAGCCGCAGGGCATCACGCACGCGTTGCGGCTGATGAACCAGACCAGCGTGCTGGGCCGCTACCTGATCAACTTCCGCCGCATCGTCGGGCAGATGCAGCATGACCTGTTCCACGTCTACACGGTGGATCAGCACATCCTGATGGTGGTGCGCAACATTCGGCGCTTTGCCATCGTCGAGCACACGCACGAGTTCCCGTTCTGCAGCCAGCTGATGGCGAACTTCGACAAGCCGTGGGTGCTGACCATCGCGGCGCTGTTCCATGACATTGCCAAGGGGCGCGGCGGGGACCACTCCGTGCTCGGCATGGCCGACGCGCAGCGCTTCTGCAAGGAACACGGCATCGCAAAGGAAGACACCAGCCTGATCGTCTGGCTGGTGCAGCACCACCTGACCATGAGCCAGGTCGCACAGAAGCAGGATCTGGGCGACCCGGAAGTCATCCGCCAGTTTGCCGACCTGGTCGGCACCGAGCGGCGCCTGACCGCGCTGTATCTGCTGACGGTGGCCGACATTCGCGGCACCAGCCCGAAGGTATGGAACGCCTGGAAGGGCAAGCTGCTGGAAGACCTGTACCGCATGACGCTGCGCGTGCTGGGCGGCGCCACCACCGACCAGCACGCCGTGCTCGAAAGCCGCAAGGAAGAAGCACGCGCCCTGCTGCGTCTGGCCGCGATGGACGACACCGCGCACGAGGCGCTGTGGAAGCAGCTCGACGTGGGCGTGTTCCTGCGCCATGACGCGCGCGACATCGCCTGGTTCACACGGCATTTCTACAACCGCGTCGACACCACGGTCCCGATCGTGCGCGCCCGCATTTCACCGGCGGGCGTCGGGCTGCAAGTGGCGGTGTACTCGCCGGATCGGCCCGACCTGTTCGCGCGCATCTGCGGTTATTTCGAGCGAAAGAGCCTGTCGATTCTGGACGCCAAGATCCACACCACCAAGCACGGCTACGCGCTCGACACCTTCCAGGTGGCCGACCCGAGCAGCAGCCTGGTGGAACCCGGCCACTACCGCGACATCATCACGCTGGTCGAGCATGAACTGGCGGAGCAGATCTCGCGCGAAACCGCCCTGCCCGAACCGCCGCGCGGACGCATCTCGCGCCAGTCGCGCAGCTTCCCGATCAAGCCGCGCGTGGACCTGCGCCCCGACGAGCGCGGCCAGTACTACCTCCTGTCCATCTCCGCCACCGACCGCACGGGCCTCTTGTATGCCATTGCCCGCGTGCTTGCCCACCACCGCGTGTCGGTGCACACCGCGCGCATCAACACGCTCGGCGAGCGCGTGGAAGACATTTTCCTGGTCGACGGCACACGCCTGACCCAGGACAACAAACTGCAGCTCGAGCTTGAAAGCGAGCTGCTCGATGCGCTCGCCATCTGAGCGCCAAGGTTTTTTCATGACGACCGATTCTGACGATTTCCCGAGCGACGACGCACAAGACAACGAGCGGCGCCGCTCCGACCCGACCCAGCGCGCCACGCGCCCGGGCAAGCGCACCACCCTCGGCGTGCGCCGCGACGACGAGGGCAATGCCGTGCGCTCGACCGGCAAGCCCCTGCGCGCTTCCGACCTGAACCGCGACCGACTGCCGCTACGCCCGTCGCAACGTCGCTCGAAGCCGGAAGAAGGCGCCGGCAAGCCGCCGCGCCGCGATGACGATGGCCAGACCCGCGACGCCAAACCGCGACGCATGCAAGGTGACCGTCCGCCGCGCCGTTTTGACGACGAACGCCCACCGCGCAAGTTCGGCGACGACCAACGGCCGCCGCGCCGCTTCGAGGATCGCCCGCCTCGACGCTTTGACGATGAGCGTCCGCCGCGCAAGTTCGGCGACGATCAACGGCCGCCGCGTCGTTTCGAGGATCGCCCGCCTCGACGCTTTGACGATGAGCGTCCGCCGCGCAAGTTCGGCGACGACCAACGGCCGCCGCGCCGCTTCGAGGATCGTCCGCCTCGACGCTTTGACGATGAGCGTCCGCCGCGCAAGTTCGGCGACGATCAACGGCCGCCGCGTCGTTTCGAGGATCGCCCGCCTCGACGTTTTGACGATGAGCGTCCGCCGCGCAAGTTCAGCGACGATCAACGGCCGCCGCGTCGTTTCGAGGATCGCCCGCCTCGACGTTTTGACGATGAGCGTCCGCCGCGCAAGTTCGGTGACGACCAACGGCCGCCGCGTCGTTTCGATGACGAGCGCCCGCCGCGCCGCTTCGAGGATCGCCCGCCACGCCGGTCCGATGACGAGCGTCCGCGCCGGTACGGCGATGACCAGCGCGCCCAGCGTCGTGATGGCGACCAGCGCCCGCCTCGCCGTTTCGATGAGGAGCGCCCGCCCCGCCGGTATAGCGACGACCAACGTCCTCCGCGACGGTTTGACGACGAACAACGGCCGCCGCGACGCTATGGCGATGACCGCGCCCCGCGCCGTTTCGACAACGACCGTCCGCCGCGCCGCTTCGAAGACCGCCCGGCTCGCCCACAGCGCCCCGAGCGTGAGGGGCGCGCACCGCGCGAGGTTGAAGCGCAGGCGCCGCGCCAAGCCGCGCACGCCGAGACGAGCGGGCTGGTGCGGCTGTCCAAGCGTATGTCGGAACTGGGTCTGTGCTCGCGCCGCGAGGCTGACGAGTGGATCCCGCGCGGCTGGGTGCTGGTGGATGGCGAGCCGGTGACTGAGCTGGGCTCCCGCGTGAAGCCGGATGCGATCATCGAGATCCATCAGTCGGCACGCTCCGAACAGGGCGAACGCGTGACCGTGCTGCTGCATAAGCCGGTCGGCTATGTGTCGGGGCAGGCGGAAGACGGCTATCAGCCGGCCGCCGCGCTGTTCGTGCCGGAAAACCAGTGGGAAGGCGACCCCACGCGCAAGCGCTTCGCGCCGTGGCAGCGCAAGGCGCTGGCGCCGGCCGGGCGGCTGGACATTGACTCCACCGGCTTGCTGGTGCTGACGCAGGACGGCCGCGTGGCGCGCCACCTGATCGGCGAGGATTCGACCGTCGAGAAGGAATACCTGGTGCGCGTGGTGTGGGATTCGCCGGAAGGCCGGATCGAACACGACATCTCCAAGGTCTTCCCGGAAGAGCTGATGGAGAAGCTGCGCTTTGGCCTGTCGCTCGATGGCGAGGAACTCAAACCCGCGAAGGTGAGCTGGCAAAACGAAGAGCAGTTGCGCTTCGTGCTGCGCGAAGGCAAGAAACGCCAGATCCGCCGCATGTGCGAGCAGGTGGGCCTGGAGGTGGTGGGCCTCAAGCGCATCCGCATGGGCCGCATCGTGCTGGGTGACCTGCCGGTCGGCCAGTGGCGCTTCCTGGGGCCGTTCGAGAAGTTCTGAAGCCAGCCCCGCCCCAACGAAAAAGCCGGTCAGCGCGCCATGCGTTGACCGGCTTTTTTTCTTGCCAGCATCAAAGGTGCGGTGCCTGGCAGGCTGCCCCTGTGGTATTGGCCGATGCCGGCATGCCGAACACGGCCTGCGCGCCGCAGCGCGAAGCGAACATCTTCGACTGATCGTGCCCCACGCCAACGACTTCGTGAGCCTGGTGGTTGATGCGCTTGCGGCCCGCCAGGTGACGCTCGTAGCGCCAGTAATTGCGTGCGCGATCGAGGCGCGTCGGGCCTTCGGCCTCGGCACCGCAGAGCTTGTCGAGCACGCGGTGGTTAGGGTCGTTGTCGTGCGTGCCCACCAGATAGGTCACCTGGCGCTGCGCATAGCGCTTGAACAGTGTCTTGCCATCCTTGCCTGCCGCATACGGAACGATATCGACCATGCCGTACTTGTAGTGGTCGTAGTCGGGGCAGACGCTGGTGTCGTACGGCGCAAAGCCATGACCGCGCGGGCGGTCCGGCGTGAAATACAGGTACGACGATGGATTGGCAATCACGTAGCGCAGGTCGATGCGGCGCTTGCGAATGCCTTCGTCCACGTTGTTGAGCACGGCGTAGCGCTGCACGATCTGGCCACCGCCGGAGTGGCCTGCCACCGTGACGCGTTTCACGTTGGGCGCACGCGCTGGGTCGGTGACGTAGGCGATCAGGTCATCGAGCACCCGCAGCGAGCTCAAGCCGGTGTACGGTGCATTGGTCGCATTGAAGCCGCCGATCCAGCCATCGACCGACCACACTGGCATGCCGTCGAAGCCCTTGCCGGTATCCGGCGTGCCAGGAAAGTTCGGAGCAATCAGCAGGATCTCGTCGGGATTGCGGCCGCTGTTTTTCAGCAACTCGGCGCCGGCGGCGTAGTAGTCGTTGCCGTTGCGCTGCAGGCCATGCTGCACGAAAACAACCTCCTGGATGCCGCGCAGGTCGCCGTCCAGGGGATGGTTGGCATAGACCGGGAAATCGTAGGCCGTTGCTCCGCTGCCCAGATGCACGCGTTGCCTGGCTGGGCCCTGGGGCTTCGCAGCAGTGGCGGCGGCGGGCGTTGCGGTATCAGCCGCAGGGGCTTGCGGGCCCGCGCAGGCCGCCAAGCCCAGCACGGCTGTTACCGCCAACCCAAGCGCCCATCGGCGCCATCCTTTCCGTAGATCACGCTCCATATCGTCTCCGTGGTGGATGGACTGCGCCCACCCGCTCCACGGGCAGAGCGCCCTCCCGGCCCCCCCTGTCACGATCAATCGTCGTGATTGGCAGGCAACTCAGGAAAGAGGATTTCGGTAAAGCCGAAGCGGGTGAAGTCTTTCACACGCATGGGATACAGCACGCCCTGCAGGTGATCGCATTCGTGCTGCACGACGCGGGCGTGGAAGCCCTCGGCAATGCGGTCGATGGCGTGGCCGTGCTGGTCGAAGCCGGTATAGCGCAGGCGCGTGTGGCGCGGCACCACGCCACGCAGGCCGGGCACGGAGAGGCAGCCCTCCCAGCCGTCTTCCATCTCATCGGTCAGCGGCTCGATGACGGGGTTGATGAGCACCGTCTTGGGTACGGCCGGCGCATCCGGATACCGATCGTTGCGATCGAACCCGAAGATGACGACCTGCAAGTCCACGCCGATCTGCGGAGCTGCCAGGCCAGCACCGCGCGCCGCATCCATGGTGTCGAACATGTCTTCAATCAGCGCAGTCAGCTCGGGCGTGTGAAACCGCTCGACCGGTTTGGCCACGCGGAGCAGACGGCTGTCGCCCATCTTCAGGATGTTTCGGATCACGCCTCGTCTCCTGGCTATTTTTGTAACAGCGCGAGCATACCCGCTTCGTCCAGAACCTTCACGCCCAGCTCTTCCGCCTTGGCCAGCTTGCTGCCGGCTTCTTCACCGGCGACAACGTAATCGGTCTTCTTCGACACCGAGCCAGACACCTTGGCGCCCGCGGCTTCCAGCATGGCCTTGGCCTCGTCACGCGTGAGGTTGGGCAGCGTGCCGGTCAGGACGACGGTCTTGCCGGTCAGCACGCCCTCCTCGGCGGCCTCGGCGGGCATGGCAGCAAGCAACTCGCCGCGCAGGGCATCGAGCTTCGCCAACTGCGCGCGATGATCATGCGCACCGAGCCACTCGAGCAGCGAGGCAGAGACATCTGCCGGCAAGCCGGCCAGTTGCCCGGCTTCCACGTCAGCCAGCTGCGCAAGCGTGGGCGCAACCGCCGCCAGCTGTTTGGCGCGCGTGGCCGTCAGCTTCGGCACGCCGAGCGTGGCGTACAGCTCAACGGGCTCCAGCTTTTCGCGCAGCTTCACACTGGGTGCATGCTCGCCCTGCGGCACAACACCGGCTTCGAGCAACGCATCCAATGCCTGCTGGTTCTTCGGCTCGGCAAAGAAATCGGCGATGGCCTCGGCCACCGTGGCGCCTACGTCCGGCAACGCCAAGAGCAACGGCGCCGGTGCACGCCGGATCACGGCCAGGCTGCCCAGCCAGTCAGCGAGTGTCTTGGCGGTCGATTCACCCACGTGGCGAATGCCAAGCGCAAACAGGAAGCGCGCCAGCGGCGGCGTCTTGCTGGCCTGGACGCCCTCCAGCAGGTTTTCTGCCCACTTGGTGGCGATCTTGCCGGCGGCCACCGTCTCCGGAGTCACGCCGTCGCGCTCATCGGCGCGGCGTTTCATCTCCAGGAAGTCTTCGAGTTTGAGCTTGTACAGGTCGGCAATGCCGTGCACATAGTCGAGCTCGACCAGATTGTCGATGTAGCGCTCGCCCAAGCCTTCGATGTCCATCATGCGGCGGCCGGCGAAGTGGCGAATCGCCTCCTTGCGCTGCGCCGAGCAGAACAGGCCGCCCGAGCAGCGCGCCACTGCCTCGCCCTCTTCGCGCACGACATGCGAGCCGCACACCGGGCAGTGTTTCGGCAATTCGAACGGCGGGTACTTCGGCTGTTGCTGTGGGTTGAACAAGTCGCTGCCCGGCACGTCATCCATCGGGCGGCGATCAAGCACCACGCTGACCACTTCGGGGATCACGTCGCCGGCGCGCCGCACGATCACGGTATCGCCCACGCGCACGTCCTTGCGGCGGACTTCGTCTTCGTTGTGCAGCGTCGCGTTGGTGACCGTCACGCCACCGACAAACACTGGCACCAACCGCGCCACCGGCGTGATGGCGCCCGTGCGCCCGACCTGCACGCCGATCGACTCCACCGTGGTGAGTGCCTCCTGCGCCGGATACTTGTGCGCCACCGCCCAGCGTGGCTCGCGCGTACGGAAGCCCAGTTCGCGCTGCAACGCCAGCGAGTTGACCTTGTAGACCACACCGTCGATGTCGAACGGCAGGCTGTCGCGCTTGGCGCCGATGGCGTCGTGGAATTCGACCAGGCCATCGCCGCCCTTTACCTCCGCGCGCTCCTTGCTGACCGGAAAGCCGAACGCCTCCAACGCATCGAGCATGCCGGAGTGCGTCTCGGGCATGCCCTTCCAGCCGACCACCTCGCCCAGGCCATACGCGAAGAACGACAGCGGGCGCTCCGCGGCCATCTTCGGGTCGAGTTGGCGCACGGCGCCGGCAGCCGTGTTGCGCGGGTTGACGAAGGTCTTGTCACCGCGCTCGCGCTGACGGGCGTTGAGCTTTTCGAAATCGTCGCGACGCATGTAGACCTCGCCGCGCACTTCCAGCACGTCGGGCATCTCACCGTCGACCGAAGACAGCCCCAGCGGAATCTGCCGGATCGTGCGGATGTTCTGCGTGACGTCTTCACCCGTGGTGCCATCGCCACGCGTGGCGGCCTGCACGAGATAGCCGCGCTCGTAGCGCAGGCTGATCGCGAGGCCGTCGAACTTCAATTCGGCCGCGTATTCGACAGGCGGATCGGTGTCATCGAGACCCAGTTCACGGCGCACGCTGGCGTCGAATGCGCGGGCACCGTTTTCGGTGGTGTCGGTCTCGGTGCGGATCGACAGCATGGGGATGACATGCTTGACCGGCGAGAACTCAGGCAGCACCGCACCGCCCACCCGCAGCGTGGGCGAGTCGGGCGTCTTCAATTCGGGGTGTTCGGCTTCCAGCGCTTCCAGCTCGCGGTAGAGCCGGTCGTATTCAACGTCGGGCACGCTGGGCTGGTCGAGCACGTAGTACTCGTGGGCGTAGCGGTTCAGCTCGGCGCGCAGCCAAGCTGCCCGCGTCGCGGGCGCGGTACCGGACGCGGGTTCTGCAGTCTTGCTCATCGTGGATCCGTCAGTGGCTGAACAGCCGCACCGCGGTGCTGGAACCGGCCGGAATACCGCGCGATTCGAGCTTGTCGTACAGCACCCGCAGTTGCTTCTGGATGGCGACGAACGACTGTTCCGTCAGCGGACGCAGGTTGTCATCCACCACCTGCGCGCCCATGCGCTGCGACAGCGTATAGGCGTATTCGCACACCAACTTGAAGGGCTTGGCCGATTCCTCGGCTACCGGCACGTCGAGCAACAGCGTGATCTGACGGCCCGCCTTCACGGTCAGGTCATCGCGCAGGAAATTGGTATCGCCAAACTGCAGCGTAAACAGCGCGCGCTGCACGCCGTCTGCGCCGGCATGGAAGCGCGTGAAGCGCGTGCCGTCGCGCGAGAGCACGAGGCCGTCCTGCGTGGCCACCGTCTGCACATAGGCGGCCGACCACGGCGCACCATCGGAGATCACGCTCACGCCCAACTGCACGTCGCACTCGGCGGCAAACGCGTCGAGCTCGCGCGCATTGGAAATCGTCTCGTTCATGTCCGGCAGCTCGGGCACGGCATCGGCAGCTTCCGACAGCGGATCGATCGCGTTGATGAATTCCGAGAACTCCAGCGCATTCAGCGGGCCGGTGCGGTTGGCCAGCTGCACGGCCACCTGCACATCGAGATAGCGCTGACCGGCGCGGATGGCTTCCCACGCGTTGGCGGCGGGGTTCAGGCCTTCCACGTGGATCTGCTTGGTGCCCGCACGGCGCAGCTTGGCCAGCGCAGGCAGCAGCCGGTCGCCGGAGACTTCGCGCTCAGGGTGCAGCGGCACGATGCAGTCGATCAGCGGGTCGATCACACCGTTGGCCGGTTCCAGCGAACCGGGTGCGGGCTCGGTCGCCTCTTCCGTGTCAGACGCCTCGACCGTTTCCAGTGCGGCCTCGTCGCCGGAAGGTGCGAGTTCTGCGCCGATTACGCCGGCTTCAGTTTCGGCGCTACCCGTGGCAGCTGCCGCGTGCGGCTTGGCCGAAAAGCCAGGCTCAAGACGCGGCTCGACACGGCCGGCCTCCTCACGCTCGCCGCCCAGCGCGGGCTCGGCACGTTCGGTCCAGCCGCCTTCAGGATGATCCCGGCGCGGGGGTTCGTCGGCGGGCGGGTTGTACGCCTCGGGGCGGCGCGCCTTGCGGATCTGCCACTGGTTGTACACCACGATCACCAGCACAAACACCACGCCGGCGCCCAGCAGCGCCATCACCAGATTGTTGTCTTGCACGAGTTGAGACATTTAGGCGGCCTCCGCCATGGTCAGCGCGGCATCCATATCCACCGCCACGATCCGGGACACGCCCTGTTCCTGCATGGTCACACCGATGAGCTGTTGCGCCATTTCCATCGCAATCTTGTTGTGAGAAATAAAAACGAATTGGGTCTTGTCGGACATGCGCTTGACCATGTTGGCGTAGCGCTCGGTGTTGGCGTCGTCCAGCGGCGCGTCCACCTCGTCGAGCAAGCAGAACGGAGCCGGGTTCAGCTGGAACATCGCGAACACCAGCGCAATCGCGGTCAGCGCTTTCTCGCCGCCCGACAGCAAGTGAATCGTCGAGTTCTTCTTGCCCGGCGGCTGCGCCATCACCTGCACACCCGCGTCGAGAATCTCTTCGCCGGTCATCATCAGCTTGGCCTGGCCCCCGCCGAACAGCGTCGGGAACAGCTCGCCAAAGTGATGGTTGACCTGGTCGAACGTGCCCTGCAGCAACGCGCGCGTTTCCTGGTCGATCTTGCGGATGGCGTCTTCCAGCGTGTTGATGGCATCGGTCAAGTCGGCCGACTGCGCGTCGAGGAAGCCCTTGCGCTCGCGCGCCGCGGCCAGCTCATCGAGCGCCGCCATGTTGACCGGGCCCAGCGCGTTGATAGCGTTGTTGATGCGCGTGACTTCGCCTTGCAGGTACGCGGGCTTCAGATCGCCCGTCAGACGTTCGGCCAGCGCGGCTTCGTCCACGTTGGCAGCCGTGAGCTGCTCCGTGAACTGTTCCTGGTTCAGGCGCGCGGCCTGTTCCTTCAACTGCAGTTCAGTGATGCGATCGCGCAGCGGCTGCTGTGCACGCTCGGCGGTCAGGCGCTGTTCGTCGAACGTGCGCAGCTGAGCGGACAGCGCGTCCAGTTCCGTGCGCGCAATCGTGAGCTTTTCTTCCTTCTCGGCGCGGCGTTCAAGCGCTTCTTGCAGGCCGGTGTGGGCGGTCTGCTCGTTGATGGTTTCCAGCTCGGCGCGCGCGTTTTCCAGCGTCAGCACGATCTGCTGTGCCTGATCGCTTGCCACCTGGATGTTGCGCTTGAGCTCGGCGATGCGGTTGCCCAGGTTGCGCTCGGCAAAGTGCGCCTCCTGCGCGCCACGCTCCAGGTCACGCAGCGCATTGCGCGCATCGCCCAGGCGGGCTTCCAGTGCTTCGAATGCCTGTTGGCTGTCTTCAAAGCGCGCCTGCATGTCGGCGAGTGCCGCATCGTGCTGCTCGAAGGTCGCCTCCGATTCTGCGCGGATGGCACGTTGCTCTTCGATCTGCGCGCGGATCTCTTCCAGCTCGCTGTCGATCTGGCCGCTGCGAGCGTTGTAGCGCTCCATGGCCTGCGAGAGCTTGAGCACGTCCATCTGCAGCACGTGCACGCGGCGCGTGGCCTGATCGGCGCGGGCACGCACATGCAGCAGCGCCTGGCTGGCCTGTGCGTAGGCCGCATCTGCACGCACGGCGGCACTCTTGGCTTCGTCCGACAGCAGCATCTGCGCGCGTACCTGCTTGTGCAGATTTTCGATTTCCTGCGCGCGGGCCAGCATGCCGGCCTGCTCGGAATCGGGCGCATACAACTGCACCGATGAGCGGCCGATCAAGTGGCCCGCCTTGACGACAAACGTGCCGCCTTCTGGCAGCGTCTGGCGGCCGCCAAGCGCATCCTGCATGTCGTCGGCGATATAGACGTCAGCCAGCCAGTCCTGCAGCACGGCGCGGATGCCCGGCTCGGTCACTTGCACCAGCGACATCAGCGGACGCAGCCCAGCCGGCGCCTCCACCGGACGCGCAGCCGGCGGCGGCGCATAGAACGCCAGCTTGGCGGGCGGCGCATCGGCGGCAAACGCCTTGATCCAGTCGAGGTTGGAAACCTCCAGCGCGCCAAGTTTTTCGCGCAGCACGGCTTCCAGCGCGGGCTCCCAGCCCTGCTCGATCTGCAGCTTCTTCCAGAAGCGCGGCAGCTCGCTCAGTTCGTGCTTGGCGAGCCAGGGCTGGACCTTGCCGTCGGTCTGCACGTTCTCCTGCAGTTGCTTCAATGCAGCGAGACGCGCTTCCAGGCTGGCGATGGCCGCAGCTTCGGATTGCACGCGGTCCTGTGCGGCACGGCGGGCTTCGTCGAGCTGGGGAAGCTGCGTCTCGGCATCTTCCAGTGCGGCTTGGGCTTCGGCCAAGACTTCTTCCTGCTCGGCCAGTTCGGCGCGCAGCGTTTCGAGCTGCACATCATCCGGCCTGTCGAGGCCGCTGGATTCCTGCGACAGACGCTCGCGCCGCTGCTCCAGTTGCAGAAGCGCCTGATCGGCGTTGCGTTGATGGGCGGCTTCAAGCTTGAGCGCCTGCTCCGATTGCAGGATGGCGGTGCGCTGGTCGTTCAGCGCGGTCTGCGCATCGCGCCATTGCGCCTCCAGGGCGGGCAGCTCGTCGGACTTGCGGGCGACTTCCTCGGCGGCCTGGGCGGCGCGCTCCTCTGCCATGGCGAGTTCTTCCTCGGCCGCGGCGAGATCTTCCTGCGCCTGCTCGCCCTGCGTGTGCCATTGGTCCTGCTGCGCAGTCAGCGTGGCGATTTGCTGCTGGATGCGGTTGCGCGATTCCACCACGTAGCGGATCTCGGCCTCGAGGCGGCTGACCTCCGAGTTCGCCTCATAAAGCGCGCCCTGCGCGGCATGCATCGCGTCGGAGGATGCATAGTGCGCCGCGCGCATCGTTTCCAGCTCCGCCTCAATGTGGCGAAGCTGCGCGGTCTGCGCCTCGAGGTCGATCTGCGCTTGCGAGATCGCGCGCTGATGGCGTTCCTGCTCGCCTTGCGCTTCACGCTTACGCAGCAGCCACAGCAGGTGCTGTTTCTCTTCGCCGTCGGCCTGCAGGGCCTGGAAGCGCTGCGCAACTTCCGCCTGGCCCTCGAGCTTTTCGAGATTGGTGCCGAGTTCGCGCAGGATGTCTTCCACGCGCGTGAGGTTTTCGCGCGTGTCGGACAGGCGGTTTTCAGTTTCGCGGCGGCGTTCCTTGTACTTGGACACACCCGCGGCTTCTTCCAGGAAGATGCGCATGTCATCGGGCTTGGCCTCGATGATGCGCGAGATCATCCCCTGCCCGATGATGGCGTAGGCGCGCGGCCCGAGGCCCGTGCCGAGGAAGATGTCCTGGATGTCGCGGCGGCGCACCGCCTGGTTGTTGATGAAGTACGACGACGTACCATCGCGGCTCAGCACGCGCTTGACCGCCACTTCGGCGTACTGGCTCCACTGGCCGGCGGCGCGGCCTTCGGCGTTGTCGAACACGAGTTCGACGCTGGCCCGGCCAGCCGGCTTGCGCTGCGTGGAGCCGTTGAAGATGACGTCCTGCATCGATTCGCCGCGGAGTTCCGCAGCGCGTGATTCGCCGAGCACCCAGCGCACGGCGTCGATGATGTTGGATTTACCGCAACCGTTCGGGCCGACGATGCCGACGAGTTGGCCCGGAACGTGGAAATTGGTCGGATCGACGAAAGACTTGAAGCCTGCGAGCTTGATCGAGGAGAGGCGCACGTTGTGTTCGTCTCGAAGGGATCAGAAGAAGTGATAAAGCGGGCGCCCGAGGAACGCGCCGTTACCGTCACATCAGCGCCATACGACGCGGGATGGCAAGGCGCGCCCCAGGGGCGCGGACGGCGTCATCATACCATTCGCACCCCAGCGCTCCGCCAATCAAATCGCTACAAAAATGGACGAAATTTGCAGCGTTGGCGAGTGAATTGCTGCGGATTTGTCAGCAGTTTCGCCTTCCGGACAAATTCTGTCAGTCCGGCCGGCGTGTGCGCGGAGGTTCTGAGCTGGCCAGCCAATCGAGTAGCGCTTTGTGCAGCGCATCAGGATCCTGGATCTGTGGCGCATGGCCCGCATCGGGAAATTCCACCAGCGTTGCGCGCGGGATGGCCTTGGCAGTCACACGGCCCAACTCAGGATAGTTGCCCAGGCGGGCCCGCACCTCCGGCGGTGCGGTGTCCTTGGCGATGGCCGTGGTGTCTTTCTGGCCGATCAACAACAGCGTCCACGGGCGCAACTGGCCGAACTCATACACCACGGGCTGCGTGTAGATCATGTCGTAGAGCAGCGCCGAGTTCCACGCCACCAGATCCCGCCCCGGGCCGCGGTACATGCCGGCCAGCATCTGAACCCACGGTTCGTAGTCCGCGCGCCAAAGGCCCGCGTAGTAGGTGGACCGTTCATAGGCGCGGATACGCTCGGCGGTGGTTTGCTTCTCGCGCGCAAACCACTGGTCGACCGTCATGGGCGGCACCCCCTTGGCCTTCCAGTCTTCCAGGCCGATCGGGTTGATCATCACCAGCCGCGATACCGCCTTCGGATACATCAGCGCATAGCGCGTCGCCAGCATGCCGCCCGTCGAATGGCCGATCACGATGGCCTGCTCAATGCCTAGCGAGGTCAGCAACGCATGCGTGTTGTAGGCCAACTGCTGGAACGAGTACTGATACGCCTGCGGCTTGCTGGATTTGCAGAAGCCGATCTGGTCTGGCGCGATCACGCGGTAGCCGGCGCCCGTCAGCGCGGCAATCGTGCCTTCCCACGTGGCCGCGCAGAAATTCTTGCCGTGCAGCAGCACCGCCACCTGACCGTTGGGCTGCTTTGGCGCGACGTCCAGGTACGCCATTTCCAGCGCGTTGCCCTGCGACTCGAACGGGAAGCGCTTGACGGGGGCCGGGTAATCGAAGCCTTCCAGCCTCGGCCCATACGCGGGGCCGCCCTCTGCGGGTGCCGCCTGGCCCACTGCGGACGCCATCGACAGCGCCGCCGTTAGCACCACGCAAATCGAACGAAACAACATCGGCAATCCCTCGGTTGGTTTATGGAACATCGGACGCCTACTTGCGCCGCACCAGCCCCGACAACGCGCCCGCCAGGATGATGCACGCGCCGCCCGCCATCTCCTGCGCAGACAGCCGCTCCGACGTGAGCAGCGCCGACGACACCGCCGCCACCACGATCTCGAACAGCATCAGCAGCGCCGCACGATTGGCCGGCAGGCGCTGCAGCCCGCGCTGCACCAGCGTGTTGCCACCCACCAGCACGCACGCCATGCCGGCCAGCAGCAACCACGTATTGCCTTGCGCAAACGCCATCGGCACCGCCTGCACGCCATCGAGCAACCACGCTGCCGGAAAGCCCACCAGCGCGCAGCCGGTGAAGACGACCACCGTGCGCATCTCCGGCCGCATCGTCGGATGACGCTGCCCCGCCAGGCGAGACAGCACGTTGTTGCACGCAAACGCGAGCCCCGCGACCAGCCCGGCCCATTCCGCCGCAGAACCCGGCCACGGCGTGCCGGCCTCGCCCGACCACAGCATCATCATCGCCCCCGACAGCGCCAGTGCGAGCAGCGCACCGCCGCGCCAGCCCAGCCGCTCATGCAGCCACAGGCGCGCCAGCAGCGCCGTCCATACAGGGGTGAGATAGAACAGGAGCAGCACACGCATCACCATGCCGTGCACCGTGCCCCATACGAAACCGGCGTTGGTGACACCCGCCGCCAGCCCCAGCGCCGGAATCAACCACGACCACTGGAATGTCGGAAAGTGACGGCGCAGCACCACGGCAGCCAGCACGGCCGCCGCCGCCCCCGTCAGTGACGAGGCCAACATGCTGCCCAAGCCCCACCCCGCCAGCAGGCGGTACGGATACCAGGAAATGCCCCAGACCGAGGCGCCCAGCAGGATGAAGAGCGCGGCCGTCCATTGCGGCTCGTGGTGGGCGGCGGTGTCCGCCGGTGAAGCAATCGTTGTCATGTGGCCAATAAAAAACGGCGGGAAACCGCCGCCTTCTGCAATGTCTTGGAGTGGCCAACACACGTTGGCCGTATAATTTCGGGCTTCCCGCCAAGCGCCGAGCCTGGCTCACCAACCCTGCCCGCACCGTGAATCCGCGCCTGTCCGCCCTGCAGCCGTATCCGTTCGAGAAACTGAAAGCGCTCGTCAAGGACGTGACGCCCAGCGCCGCCCATACGCCGATCAGCTTCGGCATCGGCGAGCCCAAGCACCCGACGCCTGCGCTGATCAAGGACGCCCTCGTGGCCGCGCTCGGCGGGCTGGCGAATTATCCCACGACGATCGGCTCGGATGCACTGCGACAGTGCATCGCCGGTTGGCTGGAGCGTCGCTATGGCCTGCCGAAGGTCGATCCGGCCACGGAGGTCATCCCCGTCAATGGCTCGCGTGAGGCACTGTTCTCGTTCGCGCAGACCGTGATCGACGGCAGCAAGCCCGGCGCGCGCGTGCTGTGCCCGAACCCGTTCTATCAGATCTACGAAGGCTCGGCCCTGCTGGCCGGTGCGACACCGCTGTTCGCCAACAGCAATCCGGCACGCAATTACGCGCCCGACTTTGACTCGATCACGCCGGAAGAATGGCGCAACGTGCAGCTCGTCTTCGTGTGCAGCCCGGGCAACCCCACCGGCGCCGTGCTCACGCTGGAAGACTGGAAGCAGCTTTTCGCGCTGTCCGACGAATACGGCTTCATCATCGCGTCGGACGAGTGCTATTCCGAAATCTATTTCGACGAGGCCAACCCGCCGCTGGGCGCGCTGCAAGCCGCGCATCAACTCGGCCGCGGCTTTGACCGGCTGGTGATGTTCTCGAGCCTGTCCAAGCGTTCCAACGTGCCAGGCATGCGCTCGGGCTTCGTGGCGGGCGACGCCAAGCTGCTCAAGGCCTACCTGCTGTATCGCACGTATCACGGCAGCGCGATGAGCCCGTCGGTGCAATCCGCTAGCATCGCTGCGTGGAACGACGAGGCCCATGTGCGCGACAACCGCGCGCAGTACGTCAAGAAGTTCCAGCAAGTCACGCCGATGCTGGCCGAGGTGCTGGACGTGGCCCTGCCCGATGCGGCCTTCTACCTGTGGGCCAACGTCAAACGGACGGGCCTGTCGGACACCGAATTCGCACGCCAGTTGCTGGCCGCCAAGAACGTCGCCGTGCTGCCGGGCAGCTACCTCGCCCGCGAGGCGCACGGTACGAACCCCGGCCAGGACTACGTGCGCATCGCCCTGGTGGCTGGCGTGGACGAATGCCTGGAAGGCGCGCGCCGAATCGTCGACTTCTGCGTTGATTTCTGCCAGCAACGCTAACCCCTTTTCTGTTCCCTCTTCGAGAGCCAACAAGACCATGACGCAACAACTGCAATCCCTGATCGACCAAGCGTGGGAAGACCGCGCCAACCTGTCGCCCAAGGCCGCTCCGGCCGATGTCCGTGAAGCTGTGGCCAACGTGATCGCCCAGCTCGACAAGGGCGCACTGCGCGTGGCCGAGAAGAAGGACGGCGAGTGGGTCGTCAACCAGTGGATCAAGAAGGCCGTGCTGCTGTCGTTCCGCCTGGAAGACAACGCGCCGATGGCCGCAGGCGGCTTCACGCAGTTCTACGACAAGGTGCCGAGCAAGTTCGCCAACTACACGGCGGAAGACTTCGCAGCAGGCGGCTTCCGCGTGGTGCCGCCGGCCGTGGCGCGCCGTGGCTCGTTCATCGCCAAGAACGCCGTGCTGATGCCGTCGTACGTCAACATCGGCGCCTATGTGGATGAAGGCACGATGGTCGACACGTGGGCCACTGTGGGCTCGTGCGCTCAGATCGGCAAGAACGTTCACCTGTCGGGTGGCGTGGGCATCGGCGGCGTGCTGGAGCCGCTGCAGGCCAACCCGGTCATCATTGAAGACAACTGCTTCATCGGCGCACGTTCGGAAGTGGTGGAAGGCGTGATCGTTGAAGAGAACTCGGTGATCTCGATGGGCGTGTACCTGGGCCAGTCGACCAAGATCTACGACCGCGAAACCGGTGAAGTCAGCTACGGCCGCATCCCGGCGGGCTCGGTGGTGGTGGCGGGCAACCTGCCGAGCAAGGACGGCACGCACAGCCTGTACTGTGCCGTGATCGTCAAGAAGGTCGACGCCAAGACGCGCGCCAAGGTTGGCCTGAACGAGTTGCTCCGCGGCGACTAAATAGGAACGGTAGGCGTGTCGTGTAGTCTGACCGGCACGCCAACCAACCTGAACGCAGCATGTCTGGAAAACTCGACAAACTGCGCCAACGCATCATGGGTCTTGATCCGAACACCATCGGTACTGTCTTGTCTTTGCTGCCCACCATCCTGGAGCAGGCGAACAAGACCATCGACAAGTTCAAGAACCGCAAGAAAGCCGGTACCGACGCTGCGCGCGCAGAAGGTGCCGCGCCTGACCTGAATACCCAAAGCGCACGGATTGCCGAGCTGGAAGCGGCGATCCTCCAGCAGGCCGAATCCGTCAAGCTCCTGGCCGAGCAGCACGCCATCACCATCGACGCCCTGCGCGATGAAGCCGCGCGGCTCGAACGCCGTCTCAAGCGCATGACATGGCTGGCCGCCATCGGTTTTGTGCTGGCCATCGCGGCGCTCATCGTCGCCACCCAACATTGACACCATGACGACACTGCACGGCATCCCCAATTGCGACACCGTGAAGAAGGCCCGCACGTGGCTCGAATCGAACGGCGTTGCGTACACCTTCCACGATTTCAAGAAACAGGGCGTGAGCGCCGATATGCTGGCCGGCTGGCTCAAGCATGTGCCGCTCACCACGCTGCTCAACCGCAAGGGCACCACGTGGCGCGCACTGTCGGATGCCGACAAGGCCCGCGCTGAAGACGAAGCCGGCGCGATTGCGCTGATGCAGGCCAACCCGTCGCTGATCAAGCGGCCGGTGCTGGTGCATGGCGGCGCCGTCAACGTCGGTTTTTCGGCAGACCAATACGCCAACCTGTTCTGATTCTTTGCTCTCATCATGCAGCCCACGCTTGCCCTCACTGAAGACCTGATCCGCCGCCGCTCCGTCACGCCCGAAGACAAGGGCTGCCAGGACGTGCTGATCGAACGCCTGACCGCCGCCGGCTTCACATGCGAAACCGTGGTCAGCGGCCCGGACCACTTTCGCGTGACCAACCTGTGGGCCGTCAAGCGCGGCACGGCCGGCACCGCAGGCAAGCTGCTCGTCTTCGCAGGCCACACCGATGTGGTGCCGACCGGCCCCGTCGAGCAATGGCACTCCGACCCGTTCGAACCCACGCACCGCGACGGCAAGCTCTACGCCCGCGGCGCGGCAGACATGAAAACGTCCATCGCCGGCTTCGTGGTGGCCTCGGAAGAATTCGTCGCCAAGCACCCGGACCACGCCGGCTCGATCGGCTTCCTGATCACCAGCGACGAAGAGGGCCCGGCGCACGACGGCACCGTCAAGGTGTGCGATCTGCTGCGCGCACGGGGCGAGCGCCTCGACTACTGCGTGGTGGGCGAGCCGACCTCGGTGTCGACGCTCGGCGACATGGTCAAGAACGGGCGACGCGGTTCGTTGTCGGGCAAGCTCACGGTGAATGGCGTGCAGGGCCACATCGCGTATCCGCATCTGGCCAAGAACCCGATCCACCTAGCCGCGCCGGCGCTGGCTGAACTCGCTGCCGCCACCTGGGACGACGGCAACGGATACTTCCCGCCGACCACCTGGCAGATGTCGAACATCCACGGCGGCACAGGCGCGACGAACATCATCCCGGGTCACGTCACGATCGACTTCAACTTCCGCTTCTCGACGGCCAGCACGCCGGATGGCCTGAAGGCCCGCGTGCACGGCATCCTCGATGCCCACGGCCTCGACTACACGCTCGACTGGACGCTGGGCGGCGAGCCCTTCCTGACCGAGCGTGGCGATCTGTCCGAAGCCCTCTCGGCCGCCATCCAGGCCGAGTGCGGCGTGACCACCGAACTGTCGACCACCGGTGGCACGTCGGACGGCCGCTTCATCGCAAAGATCTGCCCGCAGGTGATCGAGTTCGGCCCGCCGAACGCGAGCATCCACAAGATCGACGAACACGTCGAGGTGGCCTTTATCGAGCCGCTGAAGAACGTGTATCGCCGCGTCTTGGAAACATTGATTGCCTGATGGCACGCAACGTCGAGATCAAGGCGCGTGTGCGCGATGTGGCGGCGCTGCTCGAACGCGCTGCCGCCATCGCCGATTCGGGCCCCGAGCGCATTGATCAGGACGACACGTTTTTCGCCTGCGCCAACGGGCGCCTGAAGCTGCGGCAGTTCTCACCCGAGCGCGGTGAGTTGATCCACTACTTCCGCGCCGACAGCACCGGCCCGCGCGTCTCGAATTACCACATCGTGCCGACTGCGGCGCCCGATGCCTTGCGCGACACGCTGGCCGCCGCCATCGGCACTGCTGGCCGCGTCATCAAGGTGCGTCAGCTCTATCTCGCCGGGCAGACGCGCATTCATGTCGATGCCGTCAAAGACCTCGGCGATTTCGTCGAACTCGAAGTCGTGCTGCACGATGAGCAATCCGAAGACGACGGCGTGGAGATCGCCCACCAACTGATGCAATCGCTCGGCATTGCCGAGGCCGATCTGCTCGACGTGGCCTACGTCGACCTGCTGGCCGCCAAACAACAACCGCGTTGAACCACAACCCGCCGAACATGACCACGCCCACCCTGCCCGCCTCCCATCCGTTCACCACGGTGCGCGACCTGCTGCGCTACGCCGTGTCGCGTTTCACTGCTGCCGGCCTCGTCTTCGGCCACGGCAGCGAGAACGCCTACGACGAAGCCGCCTACCTGATCCTGCACACGCTGCACCTGCCGATCGACACGCTGGAGCCGTTCATGGACGCGCGCCTGCTGCCCGAGGAAGTGGCCGCCGTGCTCAAGGTGATCGAGCGCCGCACTGTCGACCGCGTGCCCGCCGCGTACATCACGCACGAGGCGTTCATGCACGGCATGCGCTTCTACGTGGACGAGCGCGTGATCGTCCCGCGCAGCTTCATCGGCGAACTGCTCGAAGAAGGCCTGGAACCTTGGATCGACCAGGAAGACGGCCCGACCGATGTGCTGGAGCTGTGCACCGGCTCGGGTTGCCTGTCGATCCTGGCTGCGCTGCAATGGCCAAACGCGACCATCGACGCAGTGGACCTGTCGCCGGATGCGCTGGTGGTAGCCAATCGCAATGTCGACGATTACAAGCTGGAAGACCGCATCCGCCTGCACGAGGGCGACCTATATGCGCCGCTGCCCCCGGGCGTGCACTACGACGTGATCCTGACCAATCCACCGTACGTGAACGAAACCTCGATGCAGGCGCTGCCGCCCGAGTACCGCGCCGAGCCGCACATGGCCCTGGCCGGCGGCACCGACGGCATGGACATCGTGCGCCGCATCCTGGCCGATGCGCCGCGCCACCTGAAGCCGCATGGCGTGCTGGTGGTGGAGATCGGCAACGAGCGCGAGAACGTTGAAGCCGCGTTCCCGGATTTGGACCTGATCTGGCTGCCGACCAGTGCGGGTGAAGACCAGGTCTTCCTGGTGACGCGCGAGGCGCTATAAGTGTGTGGCGTTCCGAACCCGACAGTTCAGGTCCGGAACGCGAGGTTTGAGGTTCAGCAACACCAGACGCCGGGCTCAAAGCTCGGCGTTTCGCGTTTCGGACGCCGTGGTTGAGGTTCCGGACTCGTTGCGTCGGGTTCTGAACCTCAACGGGCCGGGTTCCGGACCTGGCATTCCGGGTTCAGCGCGTCTTGATTGCTGTTCTGAACCTCACATTCCGAGTTTGGAACCCGGCGTTTGAGGTTCGTAACGCGGCGCGTCGAGTGCAACGCTCGATGACGACCGCAGCTGCCGCTGCAATGGCGTCAGGACCGGACTTCGTCGCACGCGTCTTTCACGACGCAGATCGAAAAGCGCTTATCAAACACCTGGCCGCTCGGGCAGTGGTCGAAGACGGCTTGCAACTGGGCGTCACACGTGGCGTAAGCCGTGGTGCAATTGGTGCGTACGGGCTGCTTCGGGCCTCGGTTGGTGCCGTCGTCGATCATGAAGCGCGCGGACGGTGCGGGGCACTTGAATTCGGCGGCGGCCTTGGCCAGCGCTGCTGCGGCCTTTTCGGCTTTGGTGGTTTGCGGCGTGGGCGGACTGGACGGGGATGGGCGGCGGTCGCAGGCCGTTACCGTTACTGCTAGCGCACACAGCAGCGTGGTGAGTGTGAGTGCGCGGGTCATGGGGGGCTCCTTCGGGGTTGGATAGCCTGAAGTTTACGCTTGGGTGTGCGTTTTGGGTCCACCCCTGTTTCGTCCCCTGCCGGGGCCGACCTACTTTCTTTGTCTTGCCAAAGAAAGCTAGGCAAAGAAAGGCGCGCCCGAGATGGCGACTTCCCCTTGAATTTCTGTAACCGGGCGGAGACGGGAAAAACTCGCTGCGCTCAGACAGTTTCCCGTCTTTTTTCCGCCCGCTTACAGAAATTCAAGGCGCCATCTAGGGCAGGTACGGCCAAACCATCTGGGCGCGCGCGTTAGCGTCTTTGTGTTCTCAACGGAGCATCGCGGACATGGCGGAGAGGCTGTTGAGCATGCGTACGGCATGTTCGACGGAATCCGCTGCGAAACGCAGCATCGTGCCATCCATGCGTTCCAATGCTGGCCACTGGCAAAAGAGGTCAGCCAGTGCGGGCGTTTGCGTCTGCAGGCGGCACACGATCGGCGCCGGGATGCGCAGCGGCATGCTGAAGTGCCCACGCTGCACGGCCGCCTTGACGGCCGCGTAAATCGCTTCGCACGATTCCTCGGGCGAGAGTGATGTCCCTGCGTTTTGCCCTTCAGCCTGCTTGGTCTCGACAAACGTGGTGTGCGGCAGCAGCGGCTTGGTCTCTTTGATGAAGACATCGTCGCCGCTGGCAACGGCCACGGGCACACCGCGTTCGCCGGCGAGTGCGCCGTAGATGCCCGCCTCGCCCAGTTCCTGCTCGTTGAACCAGACGCGCGTGAAGGCGAAGCTGTTGATGGTGTGCGCGAGCACACCGCGGCTGCCGGCGCGAGCGTGGTAGCCGATCATGCAGACAGCGTCGCAGCCATCCACCCCGGCCATCATGCTCAGGTAGCGCGGTTTGCCGAGGACAAAGCGTGCGCGGCGGTCGATTGACTCGGGGATGAGGTTGCGGAAGCCGCCGTGCGAATCGTTGACAAGCACTTCCGTGGCACCGCCGTCGAAGGCACCGCGCACGGCGGCATCGGCCTCGGCGGTCATCCAGCGGCGGGCGCGTTCGTATTCGCCATTGCCGGCGCGCGTCTGCTCGGGGTGGAAGACGTTGGCCACGCCTTCGATGTCGGCGGAAATCAGGATGCGCATGAGGTCAGATCAGATCAATTCGGTCAGGGCGCGGCGCGTGTGGCCGTCGCGGCCGGTCACGGCGGTTGCGTGGAAAAGCGCGTGCACGATGGCCTGCTCCACGCTGTCGGCGGCGGCCTGGAACAGCGGGTCGAGGTGCGATTCGTGCGTCATGGCGATGGCCGGCATGGCACGCGTGCCTTGATGCGGCACGGTGTAGGCCGTGGAAAACGCCAGTGCAATATCACCGCTGCCATGGCCGTAGACGGAGCCGGTACGTGCCAGGCCCGCCCCCGCGCGCAAGGCGAGGCGGCGCAACTGGCGCGCATCGAGCGGCGCATCGGTGGCGAGCAGCATGATGATCGAGCCCTTCTCGGGCTCGGGCTTGGCGGCGTCCAGTGCCTTCGCTAGCTCTGCGCCGATGTGGCGCCCGGCCAGCGTCAGGTTTTCCGTCACGCCAAAGTTGGAGAGCACGAGCGCGCCTACGGTGCGTTGCGTGCCGTCGGCCAGCGACGCCACGCGCGAAGCGGAGCCGATGCCGCCCTTCACGCCAAACGACGACATCCCCCGCCCTGCACCGACCGCGCCCTGCTCGAAGGTCTCGGCAGCAGCGGCATACGCGGCCTCGTAATGCACATCCTGCACGGCAAACGCCTGCAGGTCATTCAGGTAGCCGTCATTGCATTCGAAGACGAGCGGATTGACGGTCGGCCATTCACGCCCGATCTGCGGGTTGGCGGCCACGGCCTGGCGGATCTGTGCCCGTGCCACGGCACCCACGGCAAACGTGTTGGTCAGCGCGATCGGCGTTTCCAGTACGCCCAGCTCTTCCACCTGCACGAGGCCGACACTCTTGCCGAAGCCGTTGATGACGGCGCAGGCGGCGGGGACCTTGTCGACGAAGGGGTCACCGGCGTGCGGGCGCACCACGGTCACGCCGGTCTGGATGTCGCCGCAAGCAAGCGTGGCGTGGCCGACGGTCACGCCGGTCACATCCGTGATGCTGTTGCGCGGCCCGGCCGGCAGTGCCCCGATGGTGGGAAGACTGATGGACATCAGGGACATCTCAACGGCGGTCGATCTTCGGGTCCAGCGCGTCGCGCAGGCCGTCGCCCAGCAGGTTGAACGCCAGCACGGTCAGGAAGATCGCCAGGCTCGGGAAGATCGCCACGTGCGGTGCCGTCACCATGTCAGCGCGGGCTTCGTTGAGCATCGCGCCCCACTCCGGCGTCGGCGGCTGTGCGCCAAGGCCCAGGAACGACAGGCTGGCGGCCGTGATGATCGAGGTGCCAATCCGCATCGAGAAATACACGACGATGGACGAGATCGTGCCCGGCAGGATGTGCCGCATGATGATCGTCCAGTCCGATGCGCCGATGCTGCGGGCGGCTTCCACATACGTCAGATGCTTGAGCATGAGCGTGTTGCCGCGCACCAGCCGCGCAAACGCCGGGATGCTGAACACCGCCACGGCAAAGATCACGTTGATCATGCCGTTGCCCAGGATGGCCACGATGCCGATGGCCAGCAGAATGCCCGGGAAGGCGAACAGCACGTCGGAGATGCGCATGACGATGCGATCCCACCAGCCTTCGTAGTAACCGGCGAGCAGGCCGAGCATGGTGCCCACGATGGCGCCGATGATGACCGACACGAAGCCCGCTTCCAGCGAGATGCGCGTGCCCATCAGGATGCGGCTGAAAATGTCGCGGCCGAGCGAATCGACGCCGAACCAATGCTGCGCCGACGGCCCTGCGTTGAGCGCGTCGTAGTCGAAATAATTTTCCGGGTCGAACGGCACGATGTGCGGCGCGAGGATGGCGACCACCACCAGTGCGATCACGAACACACCGGCGCCCATCGCCAGATGCTGCTTGCGGAACTTGCGCCAGAACTCGCTCCACGGCGTGCGGACGGGTTCGGTGGCGGCTTGCGGGGCGACGGCCTGGCTTGCGACTTGTGTCATGGCGGTCTCCTTACTTCTTGTAGCGGATGGTCGGGTTGATGACCGTGTACAGCACGTCCACCACCAGGTTGATCAGGATGAATTCCAGCGAGAACAGCAGCACCTCGGCCTGGATGACCGGGTAGTCGCGCATCTCCACCGCATCCACCAGCAGCCGCCCGAGGCCCGGCCAGTTGAACACCTTCTCCACCACGATCGAGCCGCCCAGCAGGAAGCCGAACTGCAGGCCCATCATGGTCACCACCGGGATCATCGCGTTGCGCAGGCAATGCTTGATGACCACCACCGTTTCGCGCACGCCCTTGGCACGGGCCGTGCGCACGAAATCTTCCTGCAACACCTCGACGAACGATGCGCGGGTGAAGCGCGCCATCACGGCGGCCACCGCGGCGCCCAGCGTGAGCGACGGCAGGACGTAGTGCTTCCAGGTATCCGCGCCGATGGACGGCAGCCAGCCGAGCTGCACCGAGAACACTTCCATTAGCAGCATGCCCAGCGCGAAAGCGGGAAACGAGATACCGGACACGGCCAGCGTCATGCCCAGCCGGTCCGGCCACTTGTTGCGCCACACGGCGGAGGTAATGCCGATCACCATGCCGAAGATCACTGCCCACACCATGCTGGCGATGGTGAGGTTGAGCGTCGGCCAGAAGCGCTCGCCGATCTCCTCGCTCACCGGGCGTTTGGTGCGGATGGAGTTGCCAAACTCGCCGCGCACGGCATTCGCGAAGAAGCGCACGAACTGCTCGTGCATCGGCTTGTCCAGACCCAGATCGGCGCGGACCAGCTCGACGGTGGCCGGGTCGGCTTCAGGGCCGGCGGCCAGTCGCGCCGGGTCGCCCGGCAACAGGTGCACGAACAGGAACACCAGCACTGCCACGATCAGCAGCGTCGGGATCACGCCCAGCACACGTTTAATGAAGTAGTTCAGCATGGCAAATCCACCGCAGGCGGAAATTCTGGTGGCCCGCGCAAGGGCTGCGCGGGCCGGTACAACCGTGAGACTTATTGCTTGATGTCGATATCGTCAAAGCTGAACGAACCGTCCGGCGCCACGTAGGCACCCGACAGACGCTTGGAGCGTGCGTAGACGATCTTTTCCGTCACCAGGAAGGCCCACGGCGCGTCTTCCCAGATGTGCTTCTGGGCGTCGGTGTACATCTTGGTCTTGATGCCGCGATCGGTCGTATGCAGCGCGCCAGCGATGTCGGCGTCAACCTGGTCGTTCTTGTAGTACGCCGTGTTGAACGAGCGCGGCGGGAACGACTCGGACGCCAGCAGCGGACGCAGTGCCCAATCGGATTCCGCCGTCGACGAGGACCAGCCCGTGTAGTACATGCGCACGCCGGCATCTTCCGGTTTCTGCACGCTCTCGACGCGCTCCACGCGCTGGCCGGCTTCCAGTGCCTGCACCTGCGCCTTGATGCCAACCTGCGCCAGTTGCTGCTGCACGAACTGGATGATCTTCTGCGCCGTCGTGTGGTTGTAGGCCGACCACAGTTGCGTCTCGAAACCGTTGGGGTAACCGGCTTCCTTCAGCAGCTCTTTCGCCTTGGCTGGGTCATACGGCCACGGGCCCAGCTTGACGGCGTAGTCCACGCCCGGGGGCACCACGCCTTCGGCCGGCACTGCGTAGCCCGAGAAGGCCACCTTGGTCAGCGCATCCTTGTTGATGGCGTAGTTGATGGCCTGGCGCACCTTCGGGTTGTCGAACGGCTTCACACGCGTATTGAACGTGATGTAGCGCTGGATGATCGACGGCGAGGCAATCAGGTCCACCTTCGCGCTGCCCTTGAGCACCGCAGCCTGCTCAAACGGAATGCTGAACGCGAAGTCGGCTTCGCCCGTCTGCATGACCGTGGCACGCGTGTTGTTGTCCACCACCGGCTTCCAGGTGATGGTGTCGATCTTGGGCAGGCCACGCTTCCAGTAGCCGTCGAATTTCTTGCCCTTCAGGTAGTCGGTCTGCTTCCACTCGACGAACTCGAACGGACCGGTACCCACCGGGTGGAAGGCGATGTCCTTGCCGTACTTCTGCAGCGCGGCCGGCGAGATCATGGCCGCCGACGGGTGCGCCAGCACGTTGATGAACGGCGAGAACGGCTCTTTGAGCGTCACGCGCGCCGTGTTGGCGTCCACCACTTCAGTCTTGGCCACGCGGTTGAACAGCGTGTAGCGCTTGAGCTTGTTGGCCGGATTGGTCACGCGGTCCAGGTTGGCCTTGACGGCGTTGGCATCGAACGTGGTGCCGTCGTGGAATTTCACGCCCTTCTTCAGCTTGAACGTGTAGACCAGGCCATCCTTGCTCACGTCATAGCTGTCGCACAGCACGTTGACCAGCTTCAGGTCCTTGTCCAGGCCGAACAGGCCTTGATAGAACGACTTGGTAGCGCTGAACGACAGCGTGTCTTGCGCGTCGTACGGGTCCATCGTGGTGAAGGTCGAGTAGACCGCCATCACAGCGTCCTTGGCGGCAAAGGCCGGCATGGTGAATGCCGCCAGGGCCAGGCCGCTGGCAACCATGGCTGCGCGCGGGCCGAAAGCAAAGCGATTGAACATTTCCTACCTCCTCAACAAAGATGACGTCTTACTGCGTTCTGTATTGCGATTAATACGCACCGCCAATGGAATGACGGGCAACAAAGTGGTCTGGCGCCACTTGCACCAACGGCTGCACCACCGGCAGGTCGCCAACGGCGCGGATAGGGCTGGGAATTTCGTGTGTGGAAAGCTCGCGCTTCAGGTGTCGGCGCGCCGGGTCCGCAATCGGCACGGCCGACATCAGCTTCTTCGTGTACGGGTGCTGCGGGTTCTCGAAGATCGCGCGGCGCGGGCCGATCTCGACGATCTGGCCCAGGTACATCACCGCCACGCGATGGCTGATGCGCTCCACCACCGCCATGTCGTGCGAGATGAACAGGAACGCGACGCCAAATTCCTTCTGCAGATCGAGCATCAGGTTGACGATCTGCGCCTGGATGGACACATCGAGCGCAGACACCGATTCGTCGGCAATCACGACCTTCGGGTTCAGCGCCAGCGCGCGTGCGATACAGATGCGCTGACGCTGTCCACCCGAGAACTCGTGCGGATAGCGCGACGCATGCGCGGCCTGCAGGCCCACCTTGTCGAGCAGCCATTCCACACGTTGCTGCGCCTCTTTGCCGGACGCCACCTTATGCACCAGCAGCGGCTCCATGATGGAGTAGCCGACTGGCACGCGCGGGTCCAGCGAGGCGAATGGGTCCTGGAAGATGAACTGGATGTTTCGGCGAAGCGTCTGGAGCGCAGGCCCCTTCAACTCGCCGATGTTCTGGCCGGCAAATTCAATGCTCCCGCTCTGGCTGTCCACCAGACGCAAGAGCGACCGTCCCGTCGTCGACTTGCCGCAGCCCGATTCGCCGACCAGCGCCAGCGTCTCACCAGGGTAGAGATCAAAACTGACCTGCTCCACGGCATGCACCCGGCGCGTGACGCGGCCGAAGATGCCCGTGGGCACGTCAAAGCGCGTGACGAGATCACGCACGCGCAGAATGGGTTGTACGTCATGCGGGGCCGCCGGTTGCGGTGTCGTATCGACTGCCGCCGCCGTGCCGTCCACGCGCAACAGCGGGAAGCGCGCGGGGCCATCGGTGCCCTCCATCGCCCCCAGACGCGGCACGGCCGACAGCAGCGCACGCGTGTACGGATGCGCCGGCTGCGCAAACACCGTGGCCGACGGGCCCTCCTCCACGCGGTCGCCCTTGTACATGACGAGCACGCGGTCGGCCACTTCGGCCACCACGCCCATGTCGTGCGTAATGAACACCACGGCCATGTGCAGTTCCTGCTGCAACGCGCGGATCAGTTGCAGGATTTCCGCCTGGATGGTCACGTCCAGCGCGGTGGTCGGCTCGTCCGCAATCAGCAGCGACGGCTTGCACGACAGCGCCATCGCAATCATCACGCGCTGGCGCATGCCGCCGGACAGTTGGTGCGGATAGCGCCCCAGCACATTGCGCGCTTCTGGAATGCGCACCAGCTCAAGCATGCGCAGCGCTTCGGCCTTGGCCTCACTGGACGACTTGCCCTGATGCAGACGGATCGACTCGGCAATCTGCTCGCCCACGGTAAAGACCGGGTTGAGCGAAGTCATCGGCTCCTGGAAGATCATCGCGATGTCGGCGCCGCGCACGTTGCGCATATCGGACTGGCTGGCATTCACCAGATCCACCACCTCGCCGTTGCGACGACGCAGATGCATCTGCCCGCCGACGATCTTGCCGCCGCCGTGCTCCACCAGCCGCATCAGCGCCAGCGATGTGACCGACTTGCCCGAGCCCGACTCCCCCACCACAGCGAGCGTCTCGCCGCGGTCCACATGGAACGACAGGTTGCGCACCGCGTCGACCACACGCTCGGACGTGGCAAAGCGCACGCTCAAGTCCTGCACCTGCACGATGCGTTGATCGGGCATCGCAATCGTGGTGTTGGCGGTTTGCTGTTTGGTGGCACTCACGGCAACTCTCCTGCTTTCCTACGTGCTTAGCGGTAGATCGACACAACGGGCGCTTCCGCCCCACGCACGAACCCGCGGTACATCCCTTCGGTGTTGAACGGCAAGGCGACATTGCCCTGCGCATCCACGGCGATCATCCCGCCGCGCCCTTCGATGGCGACGAGCTTGCGCATGACCACGTCGTCGCCCGCATCGGCCAGCGACTTGCCGGCGTATTCCATCTGCGCGGCCACGTCGTAGGCGGCCACAGCGCGGATGAACATCTCGCCCGTGCCCGTGCACGACACCGCCGCCACGTTGTTCGCAAAGCAGCCCGCACCGACGATCGGCGTATCGCCCACGCGTCCGACCTTCTTGTTAGTGACGCCGCCGGTGGACGTTGCCGCGGCCAGGCGGCCCTGCGCATCGCATGCCACGGCGCCGACGGTGCCGAACTTGGTGTCTGGGTCGATAGGCGCGCTTTCCTTAGCCATGAGCGATGCAGCGTCGTGGTCGAGGAACATCGCCATGCCGTCTTTCTGGCGGGCGCGCTGCCACTGGGCGGTGCGCGCTTCCGTGTAGTAGTACTCGGGCTCGACGAATTCCAGCCCCTGCGCCTTGGCAAAGGCTTCGGCACCTTCGGAGGTGAACAGCACGTGCTCGCTGTGCTCCATCACGGCACGCGCAGCCAGGATCGGGTTGCGCAGGCGTTTGACGCACGTCACGGCACCAGCGGCCAGCGTGGCGCCGTCCATGATCGACGCGTCGAGTTCATACGTGCCGGCGCTGGTCAGCACTGCGCCCTTGCCGGCGTTGAACAGCGGGCATTCCTCCAGCAGGCGCACGGCTTCGGTCACGGCGTCCAGCGCACTGCCGCCGTCGACAAGGATGCGCTGGCCAGCGGCCAGGATGTCGTTGAGCGCCTGTTGGTAAGCGACTTCCTTATCGGCGCTCATGTCCGAGCGGGTGATGGTGCCGGCGCCGCCGTGGATGGCAAGAATGGGCGTGATCATGCTTGGCTTGGTGAAAATCAGTTTTCAAGGGTGCGCTTGCGGCGGCGCCCCGGCGTGGGAGTGGTGATGGCGGCGTCGGCGGACGCATTGCCGCGCGACGTCTGTCCGGTATGCAGCCACGGCAGCACGAATGCGGTCAGGCGTTCAGCCGATTCGAGCGAATGCGCCGAACGATGCGCCACCGCACCACACAGCGCCTCGAACAGCGCCACCGCAGCCGTGTCGGACGTCGCCGAGAACTGCCGCTCCGTACGCGCATACAGCGCAATGTGGGCCAGCGGTGCCAGCGGCGAGGTCGGGCCGTCGGTCAATGCCAGCACCTGGCAACCCTGATCGACGGCCTGCTTGGCCAGGGTGATCGTATCGGCGGCGTAGCGCGGGAACGCGATGGCGATCAGCAGATCCTTCGCCCCGATCTTGCGCAGTTGGCGCGCAGCATCTGATGCCCCGCCCGGCTGCGAGACGGAAATCACCGTGTCGCAATACAAATCCAGCCCATGGCGCAGCAGACCCGCAAGGTAGCCGCTGGCGCCAAAGCCCATTACGTAGATGCGCTGTGCACCCAGGATGGCATCCACCGCACGCTCGCAGGCAGCGGCGTCGAGCATGCGGCGCGTGGCGTCGAGGTTGGCGATGTCTTCGTTCAGCGACGCAGCAAAGATTTCCGCGCTGGTGGCCGGGCGGGCCAGCTCGTGACGCAGTTTCTCGACCGGTGCGAGCGTTGCCTCAAAGCCGCGCAGGAGTTCCGAGCGAAACTGCGGGTAGCCGTCGAAGCCCAGCGCCAGCGCAAAGCGGTTGGCCGTGGCAATCGACATCTCCACCGCAGCGGCAAACTCGTCGATGCGCATGGTGGCGGCGCGAAACGGGTTCGCCAGCACGTATTCCGCCATGCGTTGGTGCGCCGGCGTGAGCGTGGCAAGCGCTGCCCCAATGCGCTCGGAGACCGTCGCATCAGCGGCAAATGCGCCTTTCGACACATCCGTACGCTTGCTGGTGGGTTTTGCCATGAGTCGGGGCCGTGAAAATTTTGTGTAAATGTATTTTCACGAATCGTGCATGTAAAGAAAAAAACTTTCATGAAGACCTATGGTTTTCCCTAGGTCAAAAGCGGGTGCACAGATTGCGGGCGAGCGCCGCCTCATCACGGTGCGATGCACCAGTCCAAACGATCCGAATTGACCCTGAGGCGCCAGGATCGTGCGCCGCAGCAGGCTACAATCGCACCCTTCTTCGATTGTCTTAAGCGCAGTTTTCGTGATCCGATTCGACGACCTCGTCCTCCAGCGCGGCACCAAGGTGCTGTTCGACCACGCCACCGCCACCCTCAACCCCGGTGAACGGGTCGGCCTTGTCGGCGTGAACGGCAGCGGCAAATCCACGCTGTTTTCGATGCTGCGCGGCGAGCTGCACGCCGACGGCGGCGAAGTCGCCATCCCACCCACCTGGCAGGTCGCCCACGTGGCGCAGGAAACGCCCGCAGTCGATCGCAGCGCGCTGGACTACACGCTCGACGGCGACACTCGTCTGCGCGACATCGAACGCCGCCTGGCCGCCGCCGAAGCCGCCCACGACGGCCACGCGCAAGCCGAAGCCCACACCGCCTTTGCCGATGCCGATGGCTACACCGCCCCGGCGCGTGCCCAGGCGCTGCTGCTCGGCCTCGGCTTCACGATGGCGCAGACCACGCAGCCGGTGGCGAGCTTCTCCGGCGGCTGGCGCATGCGTCTGAACCTGGCACAGGCGCTGATGTGCCCGTCCGACCTGCTGCTGCTCGATGAGCCCACCAACCACCTGGATTTGGACGCCGTGGTCTGGCTGGAAGACTGGCTCTCCCGCTACCCCGGCACGCTGGTGATGATTTCGCATGACCGCGAATTCCTCGACAGCGTGTGCAACGTCACGCTGCATATCGAGCACCAGAAGCTCAAGCGCTACGGCGGCAACTACACGCAATTTGAGACGCAGCGCTTGCAGCAGATGGCGTTGCAGGAAGCGTCCTACGCGCGCCAGCAGAAGCAGATCGCGCATCTCGAATCGTTCATCACGCGTTTCAAGGCCAAGGCCAGCAAAGCCAAGCAGGCGCAGAGCCGCGTCAAGGCGCTGGAGCGCATGGAACGCCTCGCGCCCGTGCACGCGGCGGCGGGCTTCTCGTTTGAATTCCGCGAGGCCGATGCGGCACCCAACCCGATGCTCACGTTCGAGGGCGTCGATTGCGGCTATCCGGGCCCGAGCGAAGACCAGCCCATCACCATCCTCAAGCATCTGACGTTCTCGATCCAGACCGGTCAGCGCATCGGCCTGCTGGGCGCCAATGGTCAAGGTAAATCGACGCTGGTGAAAACGCTGGCGGACACGCTGGCGCCGCTCTCAGGCACGATCCGCCGTGGCAAGGGCCTGCAGATCGGCTACTTCGCCCAGCACCAGTTGGAAACGCTGGACGACAACGCATCCCCACTGCTGCATCTGGCGCGCCTCGCGCCCGATGTGCGTGAACAGGAACTGCGCGATTTCCTCGGCAGCTTCAACTTCCGCGGCGACATGGCGACTGCGCCCATCGCCCCGTTCTCCGGCGGCGAAAAGGCGCGCCTCGCGCTCGCGCTCATCGTCTGGCAACGCCCCAACCTGCTGCTGCTCGACGAGCCGACCAACCATCTGGATCTCGACACGCGTGAAGCGCTGACGATGGCGCTCGCCCAGTTCGACGGCACGCTGATCCTCGTCTCGCACGACCGGCACCTGCTGCGCGCCACGACCGACCAGTTCCTGCTCGTCGGTCAAGGCACCGTCGCCCCGTTCGACGGCGACCTGGACGACTACCGCGACTGGCTGCTCAAGCAGGCCGCCGCCAAGCGTGCCGCCGCCAGCGCGCCGACGGCCTCCGCCGACACGGATGGCACGCCCACCGCCAACCGCCGCGACCAGAAACGCGAAGAAGCCGCCGAGCGCCAGCGCCTGAATGCGCTGCGCAAACCACTGCAAAAGGACGTCGACGCCATCGAAAAGCGCATGGCACCGCTGCAGAAGGAGAAGGCCGAACTCGAGGCGTTCCTGGCCGACGGCGCCGCGTACGAGGAAGCCAACAAGACGCGCATGATGGAAAGCCTGCGCCGCCAGGCCGAAGTGAACAACGAACTCGACGAGTTGGAAGAGCGCTGGCTCGAACTGCACGAACAACTCGAACAGATCAGCTAAGGCTGGCGTGTCCGGCCAATCAGGAGACGCTTGAATGACATCCCCCTCGCCGGACACCGCCACGCATCAACCGCTGGCCGGCGTGCGCGTACTCGATCTCACGCGCCTGCTGCCCGGCCCTGCCGCCACGCGCCATTTGGCTGATCTGGGCGCCGAGATCATCAAGATTGAAGACCCCGGCCCCGGCGACTACGCCCGCGACATGATGCGCTCGCCCGCCGACCGCGCGGCCGAACGCCCGAGCCTGTTCTTCCGCTCACTCAATCGCAGCAAGACCGAACTGCGGCTCGACCTCAAGCTCGCAGAAGACCGCGAAGCCCTCATCGAGCACGTGCGCCATGCCGACGTGCTAATCGAGAGTTTTCGCCCCGGCGTCATGGCGCGCCTCGGCGTCGGTTGGGACACCCTGCGCGCCGCCAATCCGGCACTCGTCATGTGTTCCATCAGCGGCTACGGCCAGGACGGCCCGCTCGCGCAAGCCGCCGGCCACGACATCAACTACGTCGGCTACGCGGGCATGCTGGATCAACTCTCCAGCGCAGACGGCACGCCCATCGTGCCGAATGTGCAAATCGGCGACCTGTTGGGCGGCGCGTTAACGGCGGTGGTCGGCATCCTCGCAGCGTTGGTCGATGCCCGCGCCACAGGACGTGGCCGCTACATCGACGTGTCGATGACGGATTCCGTGTTCGCGCACAACCTGATGGCGTTTTTTGCCGTCGGCGCGCGCGGCAAAGCCAGCCCCGCCGGCACCGACCTGCTCAACGGCGGCGTACCGTGCTACGGCGTGTATCGCACGGCGGATGATCGCTTCATGGCCGTCGGCGCGCTGGAATTGAAGTTCTGGCAGGCGATGTGCGATGTCATCCGCAAGCCCGAATGGAAAGACAAACACTGGGCGCTCGGCCAGCGCGTCGGCGGGGAAGACGCGCAGTCGATGCGCAACGAACTCGCCGCGCTGTTCCTCACCGCCACACAGGCCGAATGGATCGCGCGTTTCGCCAATGCCGATTGCTGCGTCACCCCCGTGCTGCGCATGGAAGAAGCGATGCAGCACCCGCTCTTCACCGAGCGCAACAGCGTGGTAAAGGAGAACGGCGAGCCCGTACAGCTCGCCCTGCCGCTACGCTTCAAGGACTAGCGACAGTCACCGAAACCACGTGCGCGGGCGAATACGCCAGCACCACGATGGTTTGGCCGTTGATGCCCTAGATGGCGCCTTGAATTTCTGTTGCAGAGAGGAAAAGCAGTGCAGGCCTGTCTGAGCGAAGCGAGTTGCCTGCACTCCCTCTCTGCGACATAAATTCAAGGAATGGGTCGCCATCTCGGGCGCGCCTTTCTTTGCTTACTTTCTTTGGCAAGACAAAGAAAGTAAGTCAGCCCCGGCAGGGGATGAAACAAGGGATGGACCACCAGCAACAAACCGGCAGCCCAACCCCCTCTTACCGGCGCTCGCGCCGAATCATCGCCACCACCAGCGTCAGCGACAGAATCACCAACCAGATCAGCGACCACACCGGCACCGCCAGACCGAGCACCGGCGGCATCGGCCCGACGCACAGGCCATCCGCCTCGAATACCTGCGGCAGCCATTTGGCAGTAGGCAGCGCATTGACCCAATTCTCAATCGGATCGATCCCGCAGCTCGCCTTCGGGTTCAGCAGCAGCGACACGTGGTACCCCGCCACGCACAGGCCGGCCAGCCCGGACAGCATCCCCAGCCCGTGCCACAGCAGCCGCGTGGCCGACGACAGCGCAGCCAGCAGCGAGAACACACCAATGCCAAGGAAGGCGAACCGCTGCAGGATGCACAGCGGGCACGGCTGCAGCCCCTCCACGTGCTGCAGATACAGCGCATAGCCGACGAGCCCGAAGGCGATCACGGCAATCAGCAGGAAAAAGGCGCGCGAGTTGGCTTGCATGGCGGCGTCAGTTCAGGGAAGAAATCTTGGGGAAAAGTTGGCGGATTATCGCACCGCAACGGCACGCGCATTTTCAAATGACATCAGCGATACCGTTGCGAAATTTTGAAGGATCAGACTTCCAGCGCACGCACGCGATCGATCGCCTGCTCGATGCGCTCGACGGCAATCACCTCCAGCCCGTCGATCGGCTGTTTGGGCGCATTGGATTTGGGGATCACGGCGATCGAAAAGCCGAGCTTGGCCGCTTCCTTCAGGCGTTCCTGTCCGCGCGGCGTGGGGCGAATCTCCCCCGCCAAGCCGATCTCGCCAAACACCACCAGCCCGCGCGGCAGCGGCTTGTTGCGCATCGACGAATGAATCGCCAGCAGCACCGCCAGGTCCGCCGCCGGCTCGGTGATCTTCACCCCGCCCACCGCGTTGAGGAACACGTCCTGATCGAAGCAGGCGATGCCCGCATGACGATGCAGCACCGCCAGCAGCATCGCAAGGCGGTTCTGTTCCAGGCCCACCGCTAAGCGACGCGGGTTCGGCACATTAGCCGTGTCCACCAGCGCCTGGATTTCCACCAGCAGCGGTCGCGTGCCCTCCTGCGTCACGAGCACACACGAGCCCGGCACCACCTGCTCATGCTGCGAGAGGAACAGCGCCGACGGATTCGCCACGCCGCGCAAGCCCCGCTCCGTCATCGCGAACACGCCCAGTTCATTGACCGCACCAAAGCGGTTCTTGAACGCGCGCACCAGCCGATAGGCTGAATGCGTATCGCCCTCGAAATACAGCACCGTATCGACGATGTGCTCGAGCACGCGCGGCCCTGCCAGCGCGCCCTCCTTGGTGACGTGGCCGACGAGGATGGTGGTGACGTCCAGCCGCTTGGCGATGCGCGTAAGCTGCGCCGCGCATTCGCGCACCTGCGCCACGGAGCCCGGTGCCGAGGTCAGCGCCTCCGAATACAGCGTCTGGATCGAATCGATGACGACGACCTCGGGTTTTTCCGTCTCGATCGTCGCCTGGATGCGCTCGAGCTGGATCTCGGCCAGGAGTGCCAGGCTGTCGCTTTCGATGCCCAGGCGATGCGCGCGCAACGCGATCTGTGCGCCAGACTCTTCGCCGCTCACGTACAGCACGCGGCGCGTGGCAGACAGGTTGGCCAACGCCTGCAGCAGCAGCGTCGATTTGCCGATGCCCGGATCGCCGCCGATCAGCACCACGCCACCGCCCACCAGGCCGCCGCCCAGCACGCGGTCAAACTCGTCGATGCCGCTGGAGAAACGCGGTACATCCACCGCGTCGATGTCCGACAGCTTGCGGACCGTGGCGCTCGACGCCAGCGATTGGAAACGCGCACCCGCACCCGAGGTCGGTTGCGCGACGGTTTCCACCAGCGTGTTCCATTGCTGGCAATTCGGGCACTGCCCCGCCCATTTCGGCGCCGTGCCACCACACTCGGTGCACGTGTAGACCGTCTTGCTCTTGGCCAAACAACCCCCTGCTTACGGCGCCGCGAGAGAGGCGGCGGCCGCTCGATCTTTGTCTTTGCTGTGCCGCGCTCAGGCGGCCTTGCCCAGCTCGTTCGTGTCTGCCGTGCTGACGGGCTCGACCACCACTGGCACGCGCGGCGCCAAGGCGCACATCAGCTCATAGCCGACGGTGCCAGAGGCCTGCGCCACATCGTCAATGGGCAAACCCTCGCCCCACAGCGTGACCGGTGTGCCGACGCGCGCCTCAGGCACGCTGGTCAGGTCCACGGTGATCATGTCCATCGACACGCGACCCACGATATGCGTGCGCACGCCATCCACCAGCACCGGCGTGTGTTCGCCATTCCAGCCCGGCGCGTGACGCGGGTAGCCGTCGGCATAACCGCACGCAACGATACCGATGCGCATCGGCCGCTCCACGACAAAGCGTGACCCGTACCCGATGGTCGCGCCCGGCTGCAAGTCCTGGACGGCGATCAGCTCGCTCTTGAGCGACATGGCGGGCATCAGGCCGGTGCCGTCGATGTCGGCCGCCACACCCGTCGGCGATGCACCGTACATGATCACGCCCGGGCGCACCCAATCGCGATGCGCCTTCGGATGCCACAGCGTGGCCGCCGAGTTGGAGAGCGACGCTTCGCCCGGCAGCCCCTGCGTGGCCTGCTCGAAGGCAGCGAGCTGGTGATCGATGCCGCGCGGGCCGTCGGCGTCGGAAAAGTGCGTCATGTGGACGATGGTGCCGATACCCGAAATGGCGCGGGCGCGTTCCCACGCGGCGCGGTAAGCGGCCGGCGCAAAACCGAGGCGGCTCATGCCCGTGTTGATCTTGAGCTGCACGCTGATGGGGCCCTTCAGGCGGGCCAGTTCCAGCATGCGCAACTGCTCTTCGTTGTGGACTGTGGTGGTAAGACGGTACTGCTCGACGATGGCCAGATCTTCGGGCTTGAAGAAGCCTTCGAGCAACAGGACCGGCCCCTGCCAGCCGAGCTGGCGCAGGCGGACCGCCTCGTCCAGGTCGAGCAGACCAAAGCCGTCGGTCTGTCGCAGGCCTTCGTACACGCGTTCGATGCCGTGGCCGTAGGCGTTGGCTTTGACGACAGCCCACACGCGCGAGTTGGGCGCGTGGCGGCGGGCAACCTGAAGATTGTTGGCAAGTGCGGGGCCGTGGATAACGGCCTGGATGGGTCTTGGCATGACGACAAACCTGCAAAACGTGGGGGCGACAAGCGCGCTCGTGGCGCGGCGCCGGTGCTGCAATGCAATAAGCCTGCACTGCGAAGAACGGCCGCGCGGGGCCGGTGCGCCCGGCCGCACGCGATCAACGTTCTATTTGACCACAGGACGCCCAGTGGTTCGCGCCCGCAAGCGGTTCGCGAGAAAAGAAAGTACGCAGCCGTCACTGGAAGCGCACAAGTTTCGTGATATAAAGCCGTTCAATTTCGGCATGGAAAAACATACGTGATGCACGGGCAGCATAAGGAAAGTTCGGCAATGGCCACTTCTTTTTGCGTGACGGAAGCACATCGGGTATGACCATGCGAACAGGCGAGAACAAAACACGCATCGGGCGGAACGCATGCCCCGAACGCCTGTCAGTGAAGATTCCCGCGGTTGCCCGGCGCAGCAAGCTGGCCCCGTCCGCGGGAACCACAAGAAGGGGAGCCAGCGCGGACGAAGGCGCTCATGCCGCGACCGCGCTTGTGCGCTGCTCGGCCGGTCAGCTGATGCACCGCCCCGCCGGCAACCCGGGGAGCGCTTCCCGAGCACCGGCGCACTGCCGGCGCGTCGTGAAGGCGAATATGGCACTGCGGTCTACGGGGACGAATTCGAAGGTATGAAGAAGGGCTTTTACACCATCATGGCGGCGCAGTTTTTTTCGTCGCTCGCCGATAACGCGCTGCTCATCGCCGCGATCGCCCTTCTGACGGAGATGCATGCCCCGCAGTGGATGACCCCGCTGCTCAAGCTGTTCTTCGTGCTCTCTTACGTTCTACTTGCCGCATTCGTGGGGGCGTTTGCCGATTCCCGGCCCAAGGGCAAGGTGATGCTCATCACCAATGCCATCAAGCTGCTCGGCTGTGGCGTGATGCTCACCGGCGTGCACCCGCTGCTGGCCTATGGTGTGGTCGGTTTTGGTGCAGCGGCGTACTCGCCGGCCAAGTACGGCATCCTGACCGAGCTGCTTCCGCCGGAAAAACTCGTTGCCGCCAACGGATGGATCGAAGGGCTCACCGTGGGCTCGATCATCCTTGGCACGGTCCTGGGCGGCGCGCTGATCTCCAAACACGTGTCGACATGGCTGCTGTCGTTCGACATCCCGGGGCTGGAACGCATCGACACTCCGGCCGAAGCAGCCATGCTGGTGATCATGGCGATCTACCTGATCGCGGCGCTGTTCAACATGCGCATTCCCGATACCGGCGCACGCTACCCGCAGCAGGAAAAGAACCCGGTACGCCTGATCTCGGAATTTGCCGACTGCTTCAACGCCCTGTGGCGCGACAAGCTGGGCCAGATTTCGTTGGCGGTGACGACGCTGTTCTGGGGGGCTGGCGCCACGCTGCAGTTCATCGTGCTGAAGTGGGCGGAGCAATCGCTGGAGCTGAACCTGTCGCAAGGCGCCATCCTGCAGGCCGTGGTGGCTGTAGGCGTGGCCGTTGGCGCCATGAGTGCAGCGGTGAAGATCCCGCTGCGCCGCTCGCTCGATGTGCTGCCGGTCGGCGTGGCGATGGGCGCTGTGGTCATGCTGATGGCGTTCTACACCAAGCACACGATCCCCGAAGTCACCTTCCACATCGGCTCGATGACGCTGCCGCTGTACATGCTGATCGCCTACCTGTTCCTGATGCTGGTAGGCGCCATGTCGGGCTTCTTTGTGGTGCCGATGAACGCGCTGCTGCAGCACCGCGGGCACGTGCTGCTCTCGGCCGGTCACTCGATTGCCGTGCAGAACTTCAATGAGAACGTCTCGGTGCTGCTGATGCTGTGCCTGTATGCGCTGCTTATCAAGCTGAACGTGTCGGTTGGCGTGGTGATCGTATCGTTCGGCATCTTCGTCTGCGTGACGATGGCACTCGTGATGCGTCGGCATCGCCTCAACGAGAAGCTGTATCACACCGCCGCGCTCATCGGCGAAGACAAGCACCACTAGCCACTGCCCCGTCGGGCAAACGGCGACTTACTGGGCGCCGCGCTCCGCGTACACCTTGCGCGCCAGGCAGAGATCGTCCCACGCGCGCGCCTTGTCGGTCAGCGTGCGCAGCAGATAGGCCGGGTGATAGGTCACCACCACCGGCACGCCTTCCACCTCATGCACCTTGCCGCGCAGCTTGCCGACGGGCGTCTGCGTCTGCAGCAGGCTCTGCGCGGCAAAGCGGCCGAGCACCACGATCACGCGCGGCTTGACCAGCGCAATCTGACGCTTGAGATACGGATCACACATCGCCACTTCATCGGGCTCCGGGTCACGGTTGCCGGGCGGGCGGCACTTGAGCACGTTGGCGATGAACACCCCCTTCTCGCGCGACAGGCCGATCGAGCGCAGCATGCTGTCGAGCAGCTTGCCGGCTTGGCCGACAAACGGCTCGCCCTGCTTGTCCTCCTGCTCGCCAGGGGCCTCGCCGATCAGCATCCACTCGGCCTGACGGTCGCCCACACCGAACACGGTGTTCGTGCGACGCTCGCACAGCTTGCACGACGTGCAGTCGGAAACAGCGGCTTCGAGCTGCGCCCAGTCGAACGCCGCGATGCGTTGCGCACGCGGTGCGGCCGACTCCGATGGCGCATCGGCGGCAGGTGCCTCGACTTGCGCAACCACAGGCTCGACGATAACCGGGGCAACTGCGGCGGCGGTTTCGGCCATGGCTTGCACCGGCTCGGCCACCGCAACATTGGCGGTTTCAATCACAGCGGATTCCGCCCCACGCAGCGTCCATTCGGTGGAAACGCCCAGCGCCTCCAGCATCCGCGATCGACGATTCATGCTGCCTCCACCCCGCTCGCCTCACAAACGATGCGCATGACGAGCGCATCCTCGCGCGTGTTGTTCTCGGCCGGATAGTAGCGCTTGCGCCGGCCGATCTCGGCAAACCCGACGCGGCGATACAGCGCAATCGCGCCGGTATTGGACGGGCGAACTTCCAGCAACAGGCTGCCGAAACCGTGCACCAGCGTGAGCGCCACCGCCAGACGCAGCAGCCAGCGGCCCAGCCCCTGGCGCTGCCACACGGGGGCAACGGTGACGTTTAGCAGATGCATCTCGTCAACCACGGGCATGAGGATCAGGTACCCCGCAACCTCATTGCCCCCGTCGCGCAGCACGATGCCCAGATGGCCCGACTTGAGCGAATCTTCGAAGTTGCCGCGCGACCATGGAAACGCAAAGGCGGCGTGCTCAATCGCAGCAACACCGGCCAGATCGCGTGCGGTCATGCGTTCAGCACGCCAGCCGGCGGGCAATGGTGTCTGCGCGATGACACCGGCGAGCGCGTTGTCGATCAGGCTCATGGATGACCACCCGCCGCAGCGGCCTTGGCCTGCTGCACGGCCTGCCGCTCTTCAATGGTGAGCGCGACCTTGTCACGCACGTAGAGCGGCGCGGCGTCTTCCGGGCGCACGGTGTGGCCTGCCGCCAGCAGGCGCAAACCCACGGCGGCGATCTCGCGAGCGTCCGGGGCCACCTCGGGCAGCACGGCGGCGGCGCCCGCAGCAATGCTGAGCTGATCGCCGAACACCGCAGCGGCGTTGCCGGCCAGCCAATACGGCTGCGACGGAGCGGCCACGCTCTGCGGCGCACTGACCTGAATGGCGGACAACGCGTGCCAGCCCGAGGCATCCTGTGCCGAATCCACTGGGGCGAAGCTGGCCCAATAGCACTCGTCCATGCGCGCATCGAGCGCGACGGTGACAGCAGTCCCGGCCGGCAGCGATGCACGCGTCTGCTCGGCACAGGCCACCAGCGAGTTCACCGGCACCACCGGCAAATCCGCACCAAATGCCAAACCCTGCGCCACCCCGCATGCCGTACGCAAGCCGGTGAACGAACCGGGGCCAGCACCAAAGGCAATCGCTGCGCAATCGGCCAGGGCGATACCGGCCTCGGCCAGCAATTCGGCGGTGGCCGGCAACACGCGGCTACTGGAGCGCGGGCCGGTGTGTTCATGGCGAAATAGCGTGCACGTGCCGTCACCAAGGGCGACGGAACAGAACTCGGTGGAGGTGTCGAAAGCAAGAATCCAGGGCATGGCGGCATTGTACCGGCTGGTGCGACGGCTGAATGCGCAAACCCGCTGCGGCGATCCGGAAAAACCGGGCGGAAAACCAGGTGAAAAACCGAGACCACCCTCGAATTCAAACGGCCCGGACGGGCAACCCCGGCGCTATCATCGGCGCACCATTGTTTGAGCCGGAAACCACCATGAGCGATCTCCAAGCCCGTTTTGACCAAGCCCAAATCGACGTCAAGGGCCTCTCCGAGCGCCCCGCCAACATGACGCTGCTGCGCCTGTACGCCCTGTACAAGCAAGGCGCGGAGGGCGACGCCCACGGCGACAAGCCCGGCTTTACCGACATCGTCGGCCGCTACAAGTTTGAAGCGTGGGAAGGCCTGAAGGGCACCTCGCAAGACGAGGCCAAGCAGAAGTACATCGACCTCGTCGAAGAACTGAAAAGTGGCGCGACGACCTGATCGTTACCGCATCACAAGAAACCGGGCCATGCGCCCGGTTTTTTTATTGTGCGGCGGGAATGGCGGACCGCGCCTCGCGCCGGCGCATCCGCCACGCGGCCACCACCGCCAGCGCGCAGAGGGCGCCCAGGAAGATAAAGGTCTCGTCAAACGCCAGGATGCGCGCCTGCGGGTCAACCGCCGCGCCATGTACGGTTTCGATGCCCCGTGTGGCGAGTCGCCATTGCAGGAAAATCCCCGTGGCCGACACGCCGATCGCCCCGCCCAACTGGCGCAGGAAATTGACGGCGCTCGAGCCCTGCGGAATCAATGTGAAGTCCACACCGCGCATCGCGCCAAGGCTGAGCGATGGCAGCACGAAACCCAGCCCGACGCGCCCGATGATGGCAATGATGATCAACAGCAGATAGCTGGTCTCGCGTGTATTGGTCGCCATCAGGAAGAACGACAGCGCCAGTGCTGCCAGCCCGAACGACACCAGCCGGAACGGCTCGATACGGTTGGTCAGTCGCCCGGCCATCATGATGGTGATGGCCAGCACCAGCCCAGCAGGCAGAAGCACCAGCCCCGCGCGCGACGGCGCATACGCCAGCGCAACCTGCATATACACCGGCACCAGATACGTCGAGCCGTACAACCCTGCCCCGTAGATGAAGGCCACCACCGCCCCCATCGCAAACTGCCGGTAACTGAACAGCCGCAAGTCGAGCAAGGGCGATTCCACCCGCCGTTGCCAGAACACAAACCCCGCCACGCACACCGCCGATACCAGCATCAGCACCACGCCGTGCGAAACATCGCCATGCAGCGCCACCAGGCCGTTGAGCAGCGTGACCGTTGCCGCCCCGATCAGAAGCAGGCCGCGCCAGTCCAGCAGTTTGGGCTCGCCGGCCATCGACGAATTGAGAGCCATGAAGCGCCGCGCCATCGCCCAGCCGATCAGGGTGAAGGGCGTCACCACGAAAAAGATGGAGCGCCAGCCGAACAACTCCACCAGAAAGCCGCCCACACTCGGGCCGACAGCCGGCGCCAGCACGACGCCAAACCCGAACAGGCCGAACGCCTTGCCCTGCTCTTTTTCGGGGAACACGCGCAGGATCAGAATATTCGGCAGCGGCTGCATGATGCCGGCGGCAATGCCCTCCACAACCCGCATGGCGATCATCACCTCGTAGTTGGGCGACAGGCCGCCGGCCAGCCCGCCCACGCCCAGCAACAGCAGCGCGCCGATGAACGTGCGCCGCAAGCCGAAGCGCAGCAGCAGCCAGGGCGTGAGCAGCATCGACAGCGTCATCGCCACCATGAAGCTGGCTGACACCCATTGCGCCCGCTCCTGCCCCAGCACGAAATGCCGGCTCAGATCAGGAATCGCCACGTTGACGATAGTGGCCGAGATGACGGACGACACGGCGCCCACCATCAGCGTGAACAACACGAGCCACTTGAAGCGCTCGCCGTAACGCGCGCGCAGCGCCTCCAGGGTGGGCGTGAATGTCGTCATGGTCTCGTTGTTGTGATGTATGAGACGACCAAAGGGGCAAAGGGGACTAGACCCGGCCAGCACCTCCTCCAGCGCTGGCCGGGCGGGATGCGTCAGCCGAGGCGGCCGGTAGCGGCAATCTCGCGGATGCGGCGCACGGTGTCGATGTCGGATTCGCGGTAGGCGGATTTGACGATCTCGGCGTAGCGGGTGTCGCCGGTTTCATCCGCATTGGGCAGCGTGGTGTCGTAGACGAAGCGGATGAACGCGGCGTTGGCCTCGTTGCTCTCGATCGTCATGGTGAGCGAGCCGCCGGCATGTTCGCCCGTCGCAGCGGTGGTGTAGGTGACGCGCTTGTGCGGCTCCAGCGTCACGCGGTCTTGAATGCGCGCCTTGCCGAAGACCAGTTCGCGTTCCACCCAGCCGTCACCTTCGGCGGTGATGATGCATGCGTCCAGGCTTTCGACAAATTCCGTTTGTGCGCGCACGCGCAGCACCAGGCCTTGCCAGATCTGGTTCAGGGTGAGCGTGTCGATGAGGGGGTTCAGTGGATCGTTGACTTCCACCAGATGTTCAAAGCGCAAAGCGGCCTCCAAAAATTTCCCGCCATTATCGCGCGGCACGGGCAACCTTGCGCCAAATGAAAAAACGCCGGCGGGTTGCCCCAGCCGGCGTTCTCTCTGCGATGCCGAAGCGTCGCTTAGATTTCTTCGTACAGCGGCAACGTGAGGAATTCCGCAAAGTCTTCCGACGTCGACATCTGTTCGAAGATCACTGCTGCGCGGTCAAAGTGGCCCACCGCGCCCGTCTCCTTCACCTTGGCCAATTCTTCCGGGATCAGCTTGCGCACGAGTTCGGCCGTGACCTTCGTGCCGTCTTCCAGCTTGCCCTTGGGCGAGCGGATCCACTGCCACACTTGCGAGCGCGAGATTTCGGCCGTGGCGGCATCTTCCATCAGGTTGTGGATCGGCACGCAACCGTTGCCAGCCAGCCAGGCGCCCAGGTAGTGGATACCCACGTTGATGTTCATGCGCAGGCCGGCTTCGGTGATGGGCGTTTCCGGCTGGAAGTCCAGCAGCTGGGCGGCCGTCACTTCCACGTCCGGGCGTTGCTTCTCGAACTGGTTCGGCTTGTCGCCCAGCACCGCCACGAATTCCTTCATGGCCGGCTCGACCAGGCCCGGGTGAGCCACCCAGCCACCGTCGTAGCCGTCGGTCGCGTCGCGCTTCTTGTCGCCGATGATGCCGGCCATGGCGATGGCGTTCTTCTCCGGATCGTTCTTGATCGGGATCAGCGCGCTCATGCCGCCGATGGCGGGCGCGCCGCGCTTGTGGCAGGTCTTGAGCAGCAGCAGCGCGTAGGCGCGCATGAACGGTGAGGTCATCGTCACCTTGGCGCGGTCGGCCAGGCAGAAGTTCTTGTCGACCTTGAACTTCTTGATGCACGAGAAGATGTAGTCCCAGCGGCCGGCGTTCAGGCCCGCGCTGTGCTCACGCAGTTCGTACAGGATTTCTTCCATCTCGAACGCAGCGAGGATGGTCTCGATCAGCACGGTGGCCTTGATCGTGCCCTGCGGCAGGCCGATCTCGTTTTGCGCCATCACGAAGATGTCGTTCCACAGGCGTGCTTCCAGATGGCTTTCCATCTTCGGCAGGTAGAAGAACGGGCCGGCGCCGCGAGCGATCTGCTCCTTGGCGTTGTGGAACAGGAACAGCGCGAAGTCGAAAATGCCGCCGGAGACGCGCTCACCGTCGATCAGCACGTGCTTCTCGTCCAGGTGCCAGCCGCGCGGACGCACTTGCAGCGTGGCGATCTTGTCATTCAGCTTGTAGCTCTTGCCGTTGGATTCCAGCGTGAGCGTGCGGCGCACGGCAGCCTTCAGATTGACCTGACCCTGGATCTGGTTGTGCCAGCTCGGCGAATTCGAATCTTCGAAGTCGGTCATGTAGCTGTCCGCGCCCGAGTTGAACGCGTTGATGACCATCTTGGCATCGACCGGGCCGGTGATTTCCACGCGGCGGCAGTGCAGTGCCGGCGGGATCGGCGCGACCTTCCAGTCACCTTCACGGATGGCCTTCGTCTCGGCCAGGAAATCCGGGCGCTCGCCGGCGTCAAGGCGCTTGGCGCGCTCGACACGGGCGGCCAGCAGCTCTTTGCGGCGCGGCTGGAAGGCACGGTGCAGCTTGGCGACCAGCGCCAGTGCCTCGGGGGTCAGAATGTCTTCGTAGGCCGGCAGGATCTCTGCCTTGATTTCCATGCCTTGGGGCAGCGTGAGCGCCATGGTTTTCTCCAGAGGATGATGTGAGGGTTGAACGCGTTTTGGTCTTACTTTGGCCCTATGATTGGGCCGATTGAATGCCATGCCTTACGTTGCTTGTGTTGCCTGCACGAACTGCAGCAGATCGCGCATGTCGTGGCCGGTTGCGGTCGGGGCCACGTCGAGTGCCTCGGGCGGATGCCCCAAGCGGTTGATCCAGAACGTCTGGAAGCCGTACCACGTCGCGCCGCAGGCATCCCAGCCGTTGGACGAGACGAACAGAATCTGCTCAGCCGGCACACCAAAGGCTTGTGGGGCCAGTGAGTAAGCTTCGGGCGCGGTCTTGTACACCTTCACCGCATCGACCGACAGTACGTGATCGAACAGGCCCGACATGCCCGCGCTCTTCACCGCAATGTCCAGCATCTGGGGGTTGCCGTTGGAGAGGATGCCCAGCGGGAGCCCCATCTCGCGCAGGCGACGCAGCGCCGGCACATTTTCAGGAAACGCCGACAGGCACGCATATTCGCGCATCAGCGTGGCCTCGTCTTGGGGAGAAAGCGCTACGCCCAGGCGCGCCGCCGCATAGCGCAATGCGTCGACGGTGATATCCCAGAACGGCTTGTAGTATTCGCCCGCACGGCCTGCCAGCGAACGGATGCGTGTGTAGTCGATCTGCTTGTCACGCCAAAGCACGGACAGTGCCTCGCCCTTGCCGGCAAACAGTTGTTCGGCGCGCGCAGCCACGGAGTACACGTCGAATAACGTGCCATAGGCATCGAAGACCACCGCGCGAATCGAACCCATTCCAAGCTCCACGGACCTGATGAAGGCCACGGCCCCTGTTCCATCAGACAGAACGCCTCTCCGACCTTCGCAACGATGGCCATTCTAGAAAAGGTGACGCGCTGCACAAAGATGGCAACGGTCACTTTATCTTTAACTTTTACCCTCGGAATGACGAGTGATAACCTTTATATTCGTCACAATCCCGCAGCTCCCAATTGCCACGGTATAGATCAGGCATGGATCATTTCAAGCAGCTCGAAACCTTTGTCGCCGTGGCCACGCGCGGCAGCCTCTCCGCCGCCGCCGCCGCCGAAGGCGTGGCGCCCGCCATCATCGGGCGTCGCATTGACGCCCTGGAAGAACGCTTGGGCGTGAAGCTCCTCGTGCGCACCACGCGGCGCATCACGCTCACGTTCGAGGGTTCGGCGTTCCTGGAAGATTGCCAGCGCATTCTCAACGACCTGCATAACGCCGAAGCCAGCGTATCCGCAGGCGGCGTGAAGGCCAGCGGCCACCTGCGCGTGACGGCCCCGGCCGGCTTCGGCCGCCGCCATGTCGCGCCGATGGTGCCGGACTTCATCGAGACGCATCCGGATGTGTCGATGACACTGGACCTGGGCGACCGCGTGGTCGACCTCGTCAACGAAGGCTTCGATTGCGCTATCCGCCTGGGCGATCTGCCCGATTCGAGCCTGGTGTCGATTCGTCTGTGGGAGAACCGCCGTGTGGTGGTGGCCGCACCCAGCTACCTGGAACGCCGTGGCGTGCCGACACAGGTGGAGCAATTGTCCACCCACAACTGCCTGGCCTTCGGCGCCAGCGCCAACGTGCAGCGCGGCTGGGTGTTCCAACAAGCCGGCAAAACAGTCACCGTGAAGGTGTCGGGCACGATGGAATGCACCGACGGCGCCGTCCTGCGCGAGTGGTGCCTGCAGGGCTACGGCCTGGCATGGCGCTCGTGGTGGGAGGTCGGGCATGACATCGCCACGGGCAAGCTGGTGACGGTGCTCGATGCGTTCGAGGCGCCGCCGATCGGCATCCACGCGGTATTTCCGCAGCGCAAGCACCTGCCGCTGCGCGTGCGCCTGTTCATTGATTTCCTCAAGAACACGTACGGCAACCCGGCCTACTGGCGCCGCGCCGATGCCTTCATCGGCATGGATTAGCAATCACCCCGAGTGGGTGAAACACCCCCCGCGGCCTACAATCCAGACAAGGACGTCTTCCCGTATCCACCTTAGGAGGCCGCATGTTCCAGCACATCCTCATCCCCACCGATGGTTCCGAGCTGTCGCGCAAGGCGGTGGCGGGCGCGCTCGACTTTGCCAAGACGCTCGGGGCGCGCCTGACGGCATACACCTGCCTTGAGGAATACCCGTACACGCCCTTCTCCGAGATCGTCGTGGAAACCCCGCAGGCTTTCAAGGAGCGCGTGGAAGCCCAGGCGCGCGTGGTGCTCAAGGACGTGGAAGAAGCGGCCGTCAGCGCCGGTATTCAGTGCGACACCGATATGAGCTGTTTTGCCGTCCCCTACATGGGCATCATCGACGCGGCGGAGCGCCATGGCTGCGATGTCATCTTCATGGCTTCGCACGGCCGGCGCGGGCTGGCGGGGCTGCTACTAGGCAGTGAAACGCAGAAGGTGCTCACGCATACCGAGATTCCTGTGATCGTGTATCGCTGACACGCGCCCACACCATCCGCATGCGGGCCGCTCTATTGGGCGGCTTTTTTCTCCTTGACACCGGGCTTGTTGGTGCAAGCGACTTTGTGCACAAAAATAAATAATCTTGTTTACATATTTGCGCACAATGTCGGCACAGCCTCAAACCGGCAACACACCAAAGGAGACAGCATGGTCACGACCAGCGGCGCAGCGGCACAAGCGAGTGATTCACCGCACGCGCATCCCAACGTCGTCATGAAGCCGCACTACGATCCACGGCTCACCAACGAAGACCTCGCTCCGCTGCGCAAGCAGACCTGGGGCACCTACAACATCTTCGCGTTCTGGATGTCGGACGTGCATAGCGTGGGCGGTTATCTGACGGCGGCGAGCCTGTTCTCGCTGGGCCTGTCGAGCCTGCAGGTGCTGTTTGCGCTGGTGGTAGGCATCCTGATCGTGCAGGTGTTCTGCAACCTCGTCGCCAAGCCCAGCCAGGCGACCGGCACGCCGTATCCGGTGATCTGCCGCGCGTCGTTCGGGGTGCTGGGCGCCAACATCCCGGCCATCATCCGCGGGCTGATCGCGGTGGCGTGGTATGGCATCCAGACCTACCTGGCCTCGCACGCGTTCCTGGTACTGGCACTGAAATTCATGCCGGAACTCGCGCCGTATGCAGATGTGAAACAGCATGGCTTTGCCGGGCTGTCCACATTGGGCTGGGCGGCCTTCATGGTGCTGTGGGTCCTGCAAGCCTGCGTGTTCTGGCACGGCATGGAATCGATTCGCAAGTTCATCGACTGGGCTGGCCCCGCCGTGTATGCCGTGATGATCGCGCTGGCGGTGTGGCTGGTACACAAGGCGGGCTGGGAGAACATCAACTTCACGCTTTCCTTCCTCAAGTACGAAGGCTGGGATGCGGTACCGGTGGTGTTGGGCGGGATTGCGCTGGTGGTGTCGTACTTCTCGGGGCCGATGCTCAACTTTGGCGACTTCTCGCGCTATGGCAAGGACTTCGGCTCGGTCAAGCGCGGCAACTTCTGGGGTCTGCCGGTCAACTTCCTCGGCTTTGCGCTGCTGGTGGTGGTCACCACGTCCGCCACGCTGCCGGTGTTTGGCCAGTTGATTTCCGACCCGGTGGAAGTCATTGCCCGCATCGACAACACGACAGCAGTGGTGATTGGCGCGCTGACGTTCATGATCGCCACCATCGGCATCAACATCGTCGCCAACTTTGTGTCGCCGGCGTTCGACTTCTCCAACGTGGCACCGCAGCACATCACCTGGCGCACTGGCGGCATGATCGCGGCGGTGGCGTCGATCTTCATCACGCCCTGGAACCTCTACAACAACCCCGAGGTGATCCATTACACGATCGACGTGCTGGGTGCCTTCATCGGCCCACTGTTCGGCATCCTGATCGCTGACTACTACCTCGTGCGCCGCCAACAGGTTCACGTGGATGACCTCTACTCGATGCGCCCCACGGGCCGCTACTGGTTCCGCAACGGCTACAACCCGGCTGCCGTCTGGACGATGGTCCCTTCCGCGCTGATCCCGATGGCGTGCGTGGTGTTCGAGCGCCTGCAATGGCTGGCCAACTACAGCTGGTTCATCGGCGTCGGCATTGCGCTGGCGCTCTACACCGTGCTGAGCCGCAAGCAAGGCGCTTCCACCCATTGACACTCACACCCATCGACATGGACATCCGCATCATCAATCCCAACACGACCGCCAGCATGACGGCGCTGATCGGCCGTTGCGCGCAGGCGGCGGCCGCAGCAGGCACACGCATCACCGCGGTCAGCCCGCAGATGGGGCCGGCTTCCATCGAGAGTCACTACGACGAAGCGCTCTCCGTACCGGGCATCCTTGAAGAGATACGCCACGGCGAGCGCGATGGCGCCGACGCTTACGTCATCGCCTGCTTTGGCGACCCAGGCCTCTATGCCGCCCGCGAACTCGCACACGGCCCCGTGATCGGCATCGCCGAAGCGGCCATGCACATGGCGAGCCTGATCGGCAACAGCTTCAGCGTGGTGACGACCCTGGAACGTACCGTCGGCATGGCCTGGCACCTGGCCGAGCGCTACGGCATGCGGCATGCGTGCCGCAACGTCCACGCGAGCGACCTGCCGGTCCTCGATCTGGAAAAGCCCGGATCCAACGCACGCCGCATCGTCCTGGACGCCTGCCGCAACGCGCTGGAGCAAGACCGCAGCGACTGCATCGTGCTGGGCTGCGCCGGCATGGCCGACTTGTGCGAAGACCTGACTGCCGATCTGGGGGTACCCGTCATCGACGGCGTGGTGGCCGCGGTGAAGCTGGTCGAGGCACTGGTCGGCATGCGGCTTTCCACCAGCAAGCGCGGCGACTGGGCCCGCCCGCTGCCTAAGGCCTACACAGGCATGCTTGCACCGTTTGCACTGCCCTAGTGCAGCGCGGGATGGCGCATTTGCTACCATGCACCCTCCCGCTTTTTCTTCTGCACCGTCACCTGCCATGCCCGCATCCGCACGGGAACCGGCCGACAACCCGTCTGCTGCCGAACCGATCTACCAAGGCCTGCTGACGGCCATCATGGAACACCGCCTGCCAGCAGGCACGAAGCTGGTCGAAGAGCGCCTGTGTGAAGCCACCGGCGCCGGCCGGCCGCGCATCCGCCAGGTGCTGGCGCGGCTGGCGCATGAGCATCTAGTGACCCTGGTGCCCAACAAGGGCGCCTTCGTCGCGCAGCCCTCCGTGAAGGAGGCGCGCGATGTCTTCCAGACTCGCCGCATCATCGAGCCCGAACTGGCCGCCATGCTGGCGCGCGGCTGCACCCCGGCTCAGGGCAACCGGCTGCACAAGCACATTGCGGCCGAGCAGGCGGCACGCGAGCGCGGCGACCGCGCCGCCACCATCCGCCTCTCGGGCGAATACCACGTCCTCATTGCAGAGATGGTCGGCAACCACGTGCTCGAACGGCTCACGCGTGAAGCGGTCTCGCGCACCTGCCTGATCATCACCCTATACGACCGCCCCGGCCTGCCCGCCTGCCCCGAGCACGAGCACGATGCACTCACCGAAGCGATCGCCAGCGGCGACGCCTCGCGTGCGCACGACCTGATGCGCGAGCACTTGGAGCACATCGAGCACTCACTCGAACTGCATGCCACGCCCACGTCGGCGCTGGACCTCGAATCGATTTTCAAGCGCGCATAAAAAAACCGCGCCACTCACGGGACGCGGTTCGAGTGGGCCGCGCGTGGTCAGCGCGGCAGCCCAGGTGACTTCGGTGCCGGATGCGTCGGCAGCCTCAGGCAACCTTTTTGGCCAGTGCCTTTTCTTCGAAGAACTGTTCGTCTTCCGTCGAGCCCTTGAGCGCGGTGGTCGATGCCTCACGCTCGATGGTCTGCGTCACGGCGTCGAAGTAGCCTGTGCCGACTTCGCGCTGGTGCTTCACGGCAGTGAAGCCCTTTTCGGCAGCCTTGAACTCGGCCTCCTGCAACTCCACGAAAGCGCTCATCTGGTTGCGCGCATAACCATAGGCCAGGTTGAACATCGAGTAGTTCAGCGCGTGGAAACCGGCCAGCGTGATGAACTGGAACTTGTAGCCCATTGCGCCCAGCTCCTTCTGGAACTTGGCAATCGTGGCGTCGTCCAGGTTCTTCTTCCAGTTGAACGACGGCGAGCAATTGTAGGCCAGCATCTTGCCCGGAAACTTGGCGTGGATGGCTTGCGCAAACTTCTTGGCGTATTCCAGATCCGGCTTGCCGGTTTCGCACCACACAAGGTCAGCGTACTCGGCGTAGGCCAGGCCGCGCGAGATGGCTTGCTGCAGACCCGGCTTGGTGCGATAGAAACCTTCCACAGTGCGCTCGCCGGTGCAGAACGGTTGATCGTTCTCATCCACGTCAGTGGTCAGCAGGTCAGCGGCTTCCGCGTCGGTACGGGCGATCAGCACGGTCGGCACGCCCATCACGTCGGCAGCCAGACGAGCCGCCACCAGCTTGCTCACTGCTTCGCGCGTCGGCACCAGCACCTTGCCGCCCATGTGGCCGCACTTCTTCACGGCAGCCAGCTGATCTTCAAAGTGCACGCCAGCGGCGCCCGCTTCGATCATGGCCTTCATCAGCTCAAACGCGTTCAGCACGCCGCCGAAACCGGCTTCCGCATCCGCCACGATCGGGGCGAAGAAGTCGATGTCGTCCTTGCCTTCGGACCACTGGATCTGGTCAGCGCGAGCGAACGTGTTGTTGATCTTCTTGACGACCTTGGGCACGGAATCCACCGAGTACAGCGATTGGTCCGGATACATTTCGCCGTTGCTGTTGGCGTCGCCGGCCACCTGCCAGCCCGACAGGTAGATCGCCTTCAGCCCCGCCTTGACCTGCTGCATGGCCTGGTTGCCCGTCAGGGCGCCCAGCGCGTTGACGAAGGGCTCGTTGTTGATGAGATCCCACAGCTTTTCGGCGCCGCGTTTGGCCAGCGTGTGCTCGATCTGCAGCGAGCCGCGCAGGCGCACCACGTCTTCGGCGGTGTAGCCACGCTTGATGCCCTTCCAACGCGGGTTGGTATCCCATTCCTTTTGCAGTGCCGCCACTTGCTGTTCGCGTGTCATCTCAATCTCCTGCTTGATCGCATCACTCAAATAAAAACCGCATCCCTCACGTCTTGCCTTGAGCCGCCGACCTTCCACCAGCGCCTTTTCTGTACTGCTGGGCAGCTCAAGTCATGTGTCTTATATAAGAGTTTAGGGAAGCCGAGTGCAACGCAACAAGAAGAACCCCAACTGCACCGGAAGTTTTTATTTCTTATATTTCAAACGCTTACGATCAATATTCCGCAATGTGGAAATATCTTTTTCATCATGAAAGCGCGTGATGGTGCCATGCAAAGCGCAAGTTTTGCGGGCCAAAACAACTTTCCGCATTATGAAAAATCAACGAAATCCGACCGTCACATCCGATCGCCCATAAAAAAACGCCGCAGTCGCGGCGCTCTCATGAACAGGAACAGCGGATCAGACGCGCGCCAGGCGGTGCGCTACCCAATCTCCACCCGCAATCACAGGCCGGCCGGCGATGTGTTGCGCGCTGACCGGATAGACGATGCAGTCGACAAATTCGCTGCCCAACATGACGGCGTGGTTCTCGCGCAGGAACAACGCATCGCCCCCGGGGTAGACCTCTTCGATCTCATCCAGCACCGGGACGAGCGCCGCATCGATGCGGTAGACGTCCCCACGTACCGCCGTGCCGGTCGGGTCGAGCACGAGGCCAGGGTAGGCGCCGAAGTCGTACAGGCAGCCGTGCAGTGTTGCGGCGCCGAGCAGTTCCGGCGCGGGAATGCCGCGCTTGGCCGCAGCAACGCGCAGATCGTTGGCCTCACCGGCGCGCAAGGTGCCGTAGACAAACACGTGGATGGCGCCAGGCTGATGGTCTGGGTGGCTCATACGAGTTTGTCCTGCGAGACCAGCACGCCGTCTTCATCGGCATAAATCCATTCGCCGGACTGGATGTATGCGCCCGGCATCTGCACGCCCACCTCGCGCTGGCCGGCGTTCTTTTTGATGCTCTTGCGCGGGTGCACAGCCAACGCGTGGATGCCCACGTTGCATTCGGCCAGCTCGCGCGTGTCGCGCACGCAGCCGTTGACCAGGATGCCTTCCCAGCCGTTTTCTTCGGCAAGCTTGCCGAGATTGCCGCCCACTAACGCGCAGCGCAGCGAGCCGCCGCCATCGATCACCAGCACACGCCCCGCGCCCTGCTCTTCCAGCGCGGCCCGTACCAGGCCGTTGTCTTCAAACACTTTGAGCGTGGAGGCCGGGCCTGCAAAGGCGGCGCGCTTGCCGAAGCTGCGGAACACGGGCGCCAGCACGCGCAGGCTCCCGTAGACGAGCTTGTCTTCGTGCAGATCGCACAGGTCGGTCACTGGGGTCATCGTCATGGCGGTGTCGAAGGTATTGGCGTGGGTAGAAAGCGATCAGCTGCGCGACTGGGCTCGCAACGAATCGATGGTCGCGCGTGGGCTGATGATATTCGGATCGGTCTGTACTTCGATAATGGACGCAACCGGCGCGGCCAGCGCGGTCTCCACGGCTGACTGAAAGCCCTCGAGCGATCGCACCGTATGCCCCTGGGCGCCGTAAGCGCGCGCCAGCGCAGCAAAGTCGGGGTTGCGCAGCTCGGTGCCGCTCACGTGCTCGGGGTATTCACGCTCCTGGTGCATGCGGATGGTGCCGTACATGCCGTTGTTGACCACGATGAAGATGACGGGCGCGTTGTACTGCATGGCGGTCGCCAGTTCCTGGCCGTTCATCAGGAAGCAGCCGTCGCCGGCCATGCAGATGACGGGCGTGTCGGGGCAGACGATCTTGGCGGCCACGGCAGCGGGCGCACCATAGCCCATCGCCCCGCTGGTCGGCGCCAACTGCGTGCGTGAGCCGGCAGCCAGCGCGCCGTATTGATAGAACCGATGCAGCCACGTGGCGTAGTTGCCCGCGCCATTGGTCAGGATGCTGTTGTGCGGCAGGCGCTCGCGCAGCCATTGCATGGCGCGGGCCATGTCGATGCCCTTGCCGTTGAACGGCGGCGGCGCGATGTTGGCGAGGTAGTCGGCGTGGGCGGCTTCGGTCCACGCGAACCAGCGCGGCGGCGCGTCCGGCACAACGCCCTCCAGCGCTTCGGCAATGGCGGGCATCGACGCGTGGATCATCAGATCCGCCTGGTAGACGCGGCCCAGCTCCTCTGCGCCGGCATGCACGTGGATGAGCGTCTGCTTCGGTCTCGGTACGTTGAACAGCGTGTAGCCAGAGGTCGTCATCTCGCCCAGGCGCGGGCCGATGGCGAGCACCACGTCGGCGTCTTTCACGCGCGCGGCCAGCTTCGGGTTGATGGCAATGCCGACATCGCCCGCATAGTTCGGGTGGCGGTTATCGAACAGATCTTGCCGGCGGAACACACAGCCGGCAGGCAAGTTCCAGCGCTCGGCAAACGCCTGCATGCGGGCGGCGGCCTGCGGCGTCCAGCCGGAGCCGCCGAGCAACAACAGCGGACGCTCGGCGCCCTGCAGCAGCGTCTTCAACTGCACGAGATCGCGCGGACCGGGCCATGCCATCGCACGGGGCATCGGGAGCACGTCGGCCACGGTGGCCACTTCGGTCAGCATGTCTTCCGGCAGCGCCAGCACGACCGGGCCGGGACGGCCGGCGGTGGCGGTCTGGAACGCGCGTGCGATGTATTCCGGAATGCGCTCAACGCTGTCGATCTGCGCGACCCACTTGGCCATCTGGCCGAACATGCGGCGGTAGTCGATTTCCTGGAACGCTTCGCGGTCAACAAAGTCGCGGCCGACCTGCCCGATGAACAGGATCATCGGCGTGGAATCCTGGAACGCGGTGTGCACGCCGATGCTGGCGTTGGTGGCACCGGGGCCCCGCGTGCAGAAGACGATGCCCGGGCGGCCCGTGAGCTTGCCGTAGGCATCGGCCATGTTGGCGGCGCCGCCCTCTTGCCGGCAGACGATGAAGCGCGCGCGGTCGCGGCGCTGGTAGAAGCCTTCGAGCACCGACAGGTAGCTCTCGCCAGGCACCCCAAAGGCAATGTCAACGCCGTGCGCGACCAATGCATCGACCAGAATCTGCCCGCCATGGCGCGGTTCAGGAACAGTGCTGGCGGGGTGTGCGACTGCAGTCTCCATGGCGGTTGATCTCGCGCTTGATCCGTTGACGACACAACGGATCATAGCGGAAGGCGCAATGCTCATGGCCGCCTCACACGCCCCTTGTGTGTCTGCTGGAACTACATCTGCCGAAACAGGTGTGCGTATTGCCGCGCGACCGGCAGGGTCTCCGTGCGCCCGCGCATTTTCAGGCCGACGCGGCCCAGCGACAGGTGCACGGCGCTCGCCACATGCGCCACGTTGACCACCGTACCGCGATGCACTTGCCAGAAATGCTCGGGGTCCAGCTGCAGGAGCAACTCGCGCAGGCTCATGCGGATGAGCGATTCGCCGCTGCTGGCCACCACGTTGACGTACTTGTCGGTCGCTTCCAGATACACCACGTCGTCCACGGGAATGAAGCGAACCTCCTGCCCGACCAGCGCCTTGATGAAGCGCAGATAGCCGCCCTGCGGGGTCGCACGCGTCTGCGCGGCGCCCTGCAGACCGGCGAGACGCTCCACGAGGTCCGCCAGCGTTTGCGCCGGGTCGGCAGCAGCGGCGCCATTCGGCTGGGCATTGAGACTTGCCGCGAGGCGCGCCTTCAGGCGCTTGACCGTTTCGCCCAGCCGCTCGGTCTGCACGGGCTTGAGCACGTAGTCCACCGCGGCCTGCTCGAAGGCATCGAGCGCGAACTGGTCATACGCGGTCACGAACACCACAAGCGGGCGGTCATCCCGATCCGACAGCTCGCGCGCCACATCGATGCCCGACAGGCCCGGCATGCGGATATCGAGAAAAACCACATCGGGCCCCTGCCCAGACTGGGCATCGTCAATCACGTCGAGCACAGATTGCCCATCGTGCACGACCGGCAGCAGCGTGGCGTCCGGCCACAGCGCCGTCAACTCGGTGGCCAGGTTGTCGGCCAAAGCGGGTTCATCGTCGGCAATGAGCAGGCGTGGGCAAGCAGGCATCGATCAGCTTCCGGCGGACGGGCGCGAAGATAGCGCGGGGTTGACGGTGGAACGCGAGGCTCGGGAGAAACGGCAGCGCCACTCCGGCGCATCGGCCCGGGCTGGCACATCGGCGGTCTCGCGCGCGAGCGGCAGCTCGACGACGATCGTCACGCCGTGCGGCACGGTTTCGGCAATCGTCAGGCGGGCATCGCCATCGAACAGGCGCGACAGCCGTTCGCGTACATGCGTGAGCCCAAGGCCCGATCCCTTGCCTCTGTCATTGCCGAAGCCGACACCGGTATCGCGCACTTCCAAGATGAGGCGCTCACCGCCATCCTGGGCGACCAGGCGAGCTGACAGCGCGATCTCCCCGCCCTCGCGCGCGGGCTCGATGCCATGCACCACAGCGTTCTCCACCAGCGGCTGGATCAGCATGGGCGGAATCACGATGTTGGCAATGGCGTCGTCCAGCGCCAGCGAGAAACGCAGCCGGCTACCGAAGCGCAGCGCCTGGATGTCGAGATACGCGCGCAGCAGCGCAAACTCCTGCGCCAGCGTGCATTGCTCAGCCCGCGCATGCGAGAGCGACGTGCGCAGAAAGCCGATCAGGTGCTGCAGCAAACGCCGCGCGCCGTTCGGGTCCTTTGCAATGAGCACATCCACATGGGCCAGCACGTTGAACAGAAAGTGCGGCTCGATCTGCGCCTGCAGCGCCATCAGCTGCGCACGCACGACCTGCTTCTCGGCCTCTTCACGGTCCAGCGCATCGAGCGCGGCCTGACGCTGCAGCGCCGCAAGCTTGCCGCGCGACCAGTAGTAATACGTGGCACCCAGTGCCGCCAGCATGGCGATGATGAAGCTCATGCGCAGGCTATCCGCACGCCAGGGCTCGGTGTCAGTACTATTCAGACACAGGATCGTGCGGGCAACCCATTGCCCCAACGGCACGCCGATCAGCACCGCCGCCACCACGACCCACGGAAAGAGCCGCTTGCTGGGCGGCCCATCGCCCCAGAGCGCGTGGCGCGGAATCGCGATCAACGAGAACATCAGCAAGCCGATGGATTGGCTGAAGACGAAGTCTTTCCAGAATGTCTCCTCCGGGCGGATGCCGAACGCCAGCACCGCCGCAATCAACGTATTGATGGCGATGATGGCGGCGTAGCGGATCAGCCAGCGCCGTACAAAGCGCAGGCAGCCTGCAAGCGAAGGAAACGACACATTGGCGAACATGCGGGCGATCTTACCGGAGGGTTCTCCGGCATTGAAGCTTGGGGTTTCCCGCATCAGCGGCGGCCTGCTGGCTCGCGCAGACGGGCGAGTTCCTGGTCGACCATGCGCTGGTAGCCGCCACCCATGGTCCACGCCAGGCTCAGGCCGTGCGCGGCCAGCCCCATCCCCCAGCCCAGCAGCGGCCAGACAAACCAGAACTGCCCGCGCGACAGCGCGATCGCTGCCAGCACCGCGTTCACGGCCAGGAACGAAATCAAGTGGATGCGGAACCCCATGCGCGCCCCGGCGCGATGACGGGCACGGCGCAGCAGCGCGTCGTCGGATTCGGCAGATTGGAGATAGGGGATGGCGGACATGGTGGGCTCAGGTGAAACCGAGGATGTCCGCAGTATAGGAATGGCGCCCAGGCAGGCACCACAGGGGTGCGACGAACGGCGAAATCGGGAGGATGAACGGTCGCCATCCCGCCCGACTGGCGTGGTGGCTTGCGCCGCCTTACGCTGCCAGCGCCTCCCGCACGGATTGCGTTACCACCGTGGAAGCCACCGCTTCCGCCACCGCCTCGCGCGACAGATGCGGCGCAAACATGCCGATGAAGTCGTGCGCATAGCCACGCAGATAGGCGCCACGGCGCACCGCCACACGGGTGGTGTTCGGCTCGAACAGGTGATCGGCCCCGATGCAGACGAGGTTGTCGTCCTTGCGTCCGTCATACGCCATCGAGGCGATGATGCCCACGCCCACATCCAGCGCCACATATGTCTTAATCACGTCCGCGTCCATGGCCGTCAGCACGATCTCGGGATGCAGGCCGGCACCGGCAAACGCGGCATCGATGTTGCGGCGGCCCGTGAAGCCGGCGTCGTAGGTGATGAGCGGATACTGCGCCACATCTTCAAGCGTGGGCAGCGGGTTCTTGGTCAGCGGATGATCCGGGCTGACCACCAGCACGTGGCGCCAGCGGTAGGCCTCGAACGAGGTCAGGCCAGGCTCGTTGGCCACCGCTTCCGTGGCGATGCCGATATCGGCCTGCCCCGTCAGCAGCAGCTCGACGATGTGCGAAGGCGATGCCTCCTGCAGCGCGAGCGTAACGTGCGGATATTCCTTGCGGAATGACTGCACGACCTTCGGCAGCGCATAGCGCGCTTGCGTGTGCGTGGTCGCCACGGTCAGCCGGCCGGACTGGCGGCCAGAGAATTCCTCCCCAGCCTGGCGCAGATTCTCGGCTTCGAGCAGCAGGCGCTCGACAATGCGGACGATCTCGCGGCCCGGTTCGGTCAGCCCGGTCAGGCGCTTGCCGTAGCGCTCGAAAATCTCCACGCCCAGCTCGTCCTCCAGTTCGCGGATCTGCCGCGACACGCCCGGCTGCGACGTATACAGCGCGTTGGCCACTTCGGTCAGGTTGAACTGGCGGCGCACCGCCTCGCGGATGGAACGCAGTTGTTGGAAGTTCATGGCTCGTGTCCTCTCGTATTGGTTGTCGTCGGAGCGGCGGAATTAAGCGGTGGCCTGCCCAGCGGCAGGCCGTGCATTCTGGGCAAACACGCGAATCGCGCGCGGGCGTACCACCAGCGTTTCGCCTTCGCGGAAGCCCTCGGCGCGGAAGCGCTCGATGGGCAGGGAGACTTCGATGATGTCGTCGGTGTCTTCGCGCTCCAGCTCCAACTGCGCGATGCCACCCAGCGTGAGCGCGCGGCGCAGCGTCACGGGAATGCCCTCGGCACCGGGCGCATAGCGCTCCAGGTCGATCTCATGCGGGCGCACAAACGCCACCGCCTGATCAGCACGCGAAGAGTCCACGACACCCGACGGCACGGTGATGGCCGAGTCACCCACATGCAGCACGCTGCCGCCCTCGCCCTCTTCCAGGCGGCCGTGGAACAGGTTCACATTGCCCAGGAAGCCATAGACGAACGGCGTGGCCGGCGTGTTGTAGACCGCATCCGGGCTGCCCACCTGCTCCACCTGGCCGCGGTTCATCAGCACCACGTTGTCGGCCACTTCCAGCGCCTCTTCCTGGTCGTGTGTAACGAACAGGCTGGTGACGTGCAGATCGTCGTGCAGGCGGCGCAGCCAGCGGCGCAGCTCCTTGCGGACCTTGGCATCGAGCGCGCCAAACGGCTCGTCGAGCAGCAACACGCGCGGCTCCACCGCCAGCGCGCGCGCCAGGGCGATGCGCTGGCGCTGTCCACCCGACAGTTGCGGCGGGTAGCGATCGGCCAGCCAGTCGAGCTGCACGAGTTCCAGCAGCTCCTTCACCTTCGCGCGGATCTGCGCTTCGCTCGGGCGCTGGGCACGCGGTTTCACACGCAGGCCGAAGGCGACGTTCTCGAACACCGTCATGTGCTTGAACAGCGCGTAGTGCTGGAATACGAATCCGACCTGGCGCTCGCGCACGTGCTGGTCCGAAGCATCCTCGCCATTCAGGTGGATGCCGCCCGAATCCGCATGCTCCAACCCCGCGATGATCCGCAGCAGCGTGGTCTTGCCGCAGCCCGAGGGCCCGAGCAGCGCAGTCAGTTCGCCTTGCTTGAAATCAAGCGAGACATCGTTGAGGGCGATGAAATTGCCAAAGCGCTTGGTGATGTGTTGAACCTGGATGCTCATGCTGCGCTCCCTTCGAGCGGAGATTGCACGGAGACGTGCGGATGCGAAATCGATGTTTGCTGTGCAACGCGTGCGCCGGGGCCTTCGCCCACGCCGGCATCTGCATCAGCCAGCTCACGGCGGCTGCGCCATTCGACCAGTGTCTTGAGCGCGAGCGTCACGAGCGCCAGCAGCGTCAGCAGCGAGGCCACGGCAAACGCGGCCGCGAAGTTGTATTCGTTGTAGAGAATCTCGACGTGCAGCGGCATCGTGTTGGTCAGCCCGCGAATGTGGCCCGACACCACCGACACCGCGCCGAACTCGCCCATTGCCCGCGCATTGCAGAGGATCACGCCGTACAGCAGACCCCACTTGATGTTGGGCAGCGTCACGCGGAAGAACGTCTGCCAGCCCGACGCACCCAGCACGATGGCGGCCTCTTCCTCTTCGCTGCCTTGTGCCTGCATGAGCGGAATCAGCTCGCGCGCCACGAACGGAAAGGTGACGAACACCGTGGCCAGCACAATCCCCGGCACGGCAAAGATGACCTTGAAATCGTGGTCCGACAGGTAGGGGCCAAACCACCCCTGCGCGCCGAACAGCAGCACGTAGATCAGCCCTGCGATAACCGGCGATACCGAGAACGGCAGGTCGATCAGCGTGAGCAGCAGGTTCTTGCCGCGAAACTCGAACTTGGCAATCGCCCACGCCGCCGCTACGCCAAACACCACGTTCAGCGGCACGGCAATCACGGCGACGGTCAGCGTCAGGTAAATCGCCGACAGCGCATCGGGCTCGATCAGCGCTTCAAGGTAGACATTCACGCCCTTCTTGAGCGCCTCGACAAACACGCTCGCCAGCGGCACAAACAGGAACAGCGCGAGAAAGACGAACGACACGAGGATCAGCGTTGCGCGCACCCACGCGGATTCGGCAGTCGCACCACGGCGGCCCGCAGCGGGCGCCTGGCCAAGTTGTCGGGAAACGGTACCAGCCATGTCAGGCTCCAGCCGCATTGGCGGCCAAGGTTTCAGGGGGGCGCTCGATGGCGTCATTACGATTGCCGCGTCGGCGCGTCCAGGCCTGCAGCAGGTTGATCACCAGCAGCAGCGTGAACGAGATCGCCAGCATGACAACGGCGATGGCGGTGGCACCTGCGTAATCGAACTGTTCGAGCTTGGAATAGATCATCAACGGCGTGATCTCGGACACCATCGGCATGTTGCCGGCGATGAAGATGACAGAGCCGTACTCGCCCGTGGCGCGTGCAAAGGCCAGCGCAAAGCCTGTCAGCAGCGCCGGCAGCAACGTCGGCAGGATCACGCGAGTAAAGGTCTGCCAACGCGTGGCGCCCAGGCTGGCGGCGGCTTCTTCCAATTCGCTCTCCAGGTCTTCGAGCACCGGCTGCACGGTGCGCACCACAAACGGCAGGCCGATGAACGTGAGCGCCACTACGATGCCCAGCGGGGTGAATGCCACCTTCAGCCCCAGCGGCTCCAGGCGCGAGCCGATCCAGCCATTCGGCGCATACAGCGCCGTGAGCGCGATGCCCGCCACGGCGGTCGGCAGCGCAAACGGCAGGTCGACCAGCGCGTCGATCAGCCGCTTGCCCGGAAAGCGATAGCGCACCAGCACCCACGCCACGATCAGCCCGAACACCAGATTGATCACTGCCGCAATCAGCGACGCACCGAACGTCAGCTTGTACGACGCCACCACGCGCGGCGCCGTAACAGTGGCCCAGAACGCATCCCACGTCATCGTGAACGTCTTGAGGACGGTCGCCGACAGCGGGATCAGCACGATCAGCGCGAGGTACAACAGCGAAAAGCCCAACGCCAGCCCGAAACCGGGGAGCACGTTGGCCGGCTTGCGCCGCTTGGAAAGCGACAACGCAGAAGACAGGCTCATTTGCGCAACCAATAAAAAGGGCCGCAACACTGCGACCCATATGCAGATGAACCGATTGTGGCCAACTGTTCTTATGACGAAAACGAATATTTGCGCATGTGCATCATCGTTTTAGATATAAGGAGTGCTGGGTAAGACATCCCACTGGGCCTGCCAGTCTGCGCCGTCACGGGTGGTGTCTTGTGCACTTGCCCGTCCGACAAGGCGGTCGAGCAGCGCCAGGCCACCGTCCCACTCACCGAGGTTGGAATCGGCGTTGATGTGGCCAGCCTGCCCTGCATCGACGAATTCGACACCCCAGCGCGCGCCCCAGTCGATGGCGTTGGCCTGGGGCATCCACGGGTCATTGCGGCTGGCGACAAGCACGGCCGGGAACGGCAACGCGCGCTGGGGCAGCAGATCACGCACGCCGAACTTGTCTGGATCGGCCGGCGCGACGAGCAACACCGCCGCCACGGCGTCCTTCGCTTCCTTGGCCTGGGCGGCCCAGTGCAGCGACGCCAGGCAGCCGAAGCTGTGCGCCACCAGAATCACACGGCGTTTGTTGCGAGACGGCGCATGCTCCGCGAGCGCAGCGCGCACCGTGTCGCCCACGCGGGCGGACCAGCGCGGCAGATCGGGCGTCGACCAGTCCACCTGCTCCACGCGGCGCCACGCCGGGAACCGATGCTCCCACCGTGTCTGCCAGTGGCCCGGGCCGCTGCCGTGCAAGCCGGGAACGGTCAGGAAGACGGTGTCCGCAGGCCAATGCCAGTCGTGGACGTCCGATGCGGTTGCGACTGCGCTGCGTGCCATGAGGTTGTGCTCATTCCGTAAGAGAAAAACCGGCGCACTGCTGCTGCACCAGCGGCGCCTGGGCCATCGGCACCACGAGCGGCGCCTCCGTCTCAGGCTCCGGTTCCGCGCCCGGCAGGATGCTGCCCTGCACGTACGTGATGCCGGCAGCGCGGGCCAGTTCGAGGTCGGCTGGACGTTCGCAGCGGCGCAGCGCCAGCGTCACGCCCAGTTCGCGTGCCGATTCGGCCAGCGACACCAGTTGTCGCGCATGCCAGTCGCGCCGCGCGTCGAGCTTCAGATACGCCGGCCTGGCATGCACGAGCAGCGCGCCTGCTTCGGCCGGGTCCGAGGCCTGTACGGCCACCGCAAAACCGTTGCGCCGGTAGTTGTCCACCACGAACAAAAGCAGCCCCAGGTCGTCATTGGCGGTGGACGGTACCTGGATGACGAACTGCTCGGGCGAGAGCCCCAGCGCCGTCACCGCACGGTGGAACGCCTTGCCGTGGTCCGCCGCCACCGCTGCCAGCAGGCGGCCGTGCACATTGAGCACCAGCCGCCGCGCATCCGTGCGAACAAAGTAGTTGAGCGTATGCACCAGCCGGCACAGGCGATCGAGTTCCACGAGCGTGCTGTCGTCCGACGCCAGCGAGAACACCTTCCACGGGTTCAAGCCCAGATCGCCGTCGCGCGTCCAGGTGCGCATCAGCGCTTCGTGGCCGGCGGCGGCAAGCGAGCCATCGGCGCCAAGCTGCCAGACCGGCTCAAACAGGCTCGTGAGCGCACAGTGGAAGAACTGGCCCTGCACGCGGCCGGCAGCATCACGCCACAACTGGCGATCCGGCGTGGGCGCGCTCGGCAGGGTGCCGAGAAATTGTGCGAGTGCGGTGGTGTGCATGAGACTCATCGGGATGGGCTCCTAAAGAAAGTCGCCTCCGTCTCCCCCGTCATAGCTTGGCGATCGACACTTCCGTCGCCTTCACCAGCGCCACCACTTCACTGCCGATCTTCAGGCCCAGGCTATCCACCGAGCGCGTGGTGATGACCGAGGTAACGATGCCGGCCGGGGTCTCCACGTCGATCTCCGAGAGCACATCGCCCCGGATGATTTCCTTGATCTGCCCGCGAAACTGGTTGCGTACGTTAATCGCTTGAATGCTCATGATGTTCCTTCGTAGTAGATGACAACGGTCTGATGTTCAATCCGCGGCCGGTGAATGTTTTCGGGAGACAGGTTTGCCGCGCCTTACACGGCCCAGCGCACCGCCGTGGCCGCTACCTCAAAGGGTGACGTCCACGCCGTGTGCGAGCGCACATCGGTCACTTCGTTCGGATCGACCTTGCGCTGCATCACGCGGTTGAGAATTGCTTCTTCCAACCGCGCAAACGCTGGCGAACCCCGGTGGCGCGGGCGCGGCAGGTCGATGCGTTCATCCAGCGCGATACGGCCGTCTTCGATCAGCACCACGCGGTCGGCCAGCGCCACCGCCTCGGCCACGTCGTGCGTCACCAGCACGGCGGTAAAGCCCAGGCGCTGCCACAGGCCTTCGATCAGGTTCTGCATGTCGATGCGGGTGAGCGCATCGAGTGCGCCCAGCGGCTCGTCGAGCAGCAGCAGGCGCGGTTGATGCACCAGCGCACGCGCCAATGCAACACGCTGGCGCTGCCCGCCCGACAAGCGTGCCGGCCATTCGCCCGCGCGTTCGGCCAGGCCCACTTGCGCAAGCACTTCGGCCGCCTGTGCGCGCTGCGTCTTCGGCAGCCCGAGCGCGACGTTGTCGAGCACCTTCTTCCACGGCAGCAGGCGGGCGTCCTGGAACATCACGCGGGCATCGTCGTGCAGGCCGCCTTCGGTTTCGCCGTCGCGGCGCAAGTGACCCTCGTCGACGCCTTCCAGCCCGGCAATCAACCTCAGCAGCGTGCTCTTGCCGCAGCCGCTGCGCCCCACGATGACGACAAACTCGCCCGGCGTGATATCCAGGTCGATGCCATGCAGCACCTCACGATCGCCATAGCGTTTGATGACGTGTTCGATGTGCAAGGCGGTGCCGGCCAGCGCGGCGTGTTCGGTAGCGTTGCTCTGCATGATTCCTCCTCAGGCGGCCGCTTGGTAACCGGGGTGCCAGCGCAGCCAGAAGCGCTCCAAGGCACGTGAGAGCAGATCTGCCAGCTTGCCCAGCAGCGCGTACAGCAGGATGCCCAGCAGCACCACATCGGTCTGCAGGAACTCGCGTGCGTTCATCGTCATGTAGCCAATGCCGGCTTGCGCGGAGACCGTCTCCGCCACGATCAGCGTCACCCACATCAGCCCGAGCGAGAACCGCACGCCCACCAGGATCTGCGGCAGCGCGCCGGGCAGGATCACCTCGCGATACAGCTGCGCACGCGACAGGCCGTAGCTGCGCGCCATCTCCACCAGCGCCGGGTCCACCGAGCGGATGCCGTGATACGTGTTCAGGTAGATCGGGAAGAACACGCCCAGCGACACCAGAAACAGCTTGGCCGATTCATCAATGCCAAACCACAGGATCACGAGCGGAATCAGCGCCAGCACGGGGATGTTGCGCACCATCTGCAAGGTAGTGTCGAGCAGCGTCTCGGCCGTGCGGAAGGTGCCGGTCAGCAGCCCCAGCGCCAGCCCCAGCGAGCCGCCGATCGCAAAGCCCAGCAACGCGCGCCACGTGCTCACGGCCACGTGCGTCCACAGCTCGCCTGAACGCGCCAGGGCGATGGCGGATTTCGCCACGTCCAGCGGTGCCGGCAGGATGCGGTTCGACAGCCAGCCCCATTGCGCCGATGCCTGCCACAGCACCAGCAGCACGAGCGGCACGATCCACGGCACCAGCCGTTGCCGGGCGGTGCGCAGGAACGCGTTCGCGTTCGCGTTCGCGTTCGCTTTCGGTTTCGATGCGGATGCCATTGCCCTGCTCCTTCGATATCAGCTTGCCGCCACACGCGGCACGATGCCGGTGGCGATCACTTCACCAAACGGCCCGTTGAGCACGTTGCCGGGCAACTTGTCCCGCACCGAGCGCGGCAGCAGCGGGAACACCAGCTCGGCAAAGCGGTACGCCTCTTCCAGGTGCGGATAGCCGGAAAGCACGAACGTATCAATGCCCAGATCGGCGTATTCCTTCATGCGTGCAGCCACGGTTTGCGGGTCACCCACCAGCGCCGTGCCGGCACCGCCGCGCACCAGGCCCACGCCGGCCCACAGGTTCGGGCTGATTTCCAGATCGGCGCGGGTGCGTTTGACGCCGTTGGCGTGCAGCGCCGCCATGCGCTGCTGGCCGGCCGAATCCATCTTGCGGAACGCCTCTTGCGCGCGGGCAACGGTGTCGTCGTCGAGCTTGCTGATGAGCTTGTCCGCGGCGGCCCACGCTTCGTCTTCCGTCTCGCGCACGATCACGTGCAGGCGGATACCGAACTTGACCGTGCGCCCGTGCTTGGCAGCACGCTTGCGCACGTCGGCAACCTTCTCGGCCACGGCTGCAGGCGGCTCGCCCCACGTGAGGTACGTATCGACCTGCTCGGCAGCGAGTTCATGCGCCGCTTCGGACGACCCGCCGAAATACACCGGCGGATACGGCTTCTGCACCGGCGGGTACAGCACCTTCGCACCCTTCACGCTGAGGTGCTTGCCGGTGTAATCGAGCGCGGCACCTTCGTGGCTGGCGGCCAGCGTTTCGCGCCAGATGCGGATGAATTCTTCCGATGCCTCATAGCGCTGCGCATGGTCGAGGAACAGGCCATCGCCTGCCAGCTCGCCCGGATCGCCGCCCGTGACGAGGTTCACCAGCAAGCGCCCGTTGGAGAGGCGGTCGTACGTGGCAGCCATGCGCGCGGCCAGCGTCGGCGCCATCAGGCCCGGGCGCACCGCCACCAGAAAGCGCAGGCGCTTCGTCGCGGGAATCAGGCTCGCCGCCACGATCCATGGGTCTTCGCACGAGCGGCCGGTGGGGATCAGCACACCCTCGTAGCCGAGCGTATCGGCGGCCACGGCCACCTGCTGCAGATAGGTGTGATCGACCTGGCGTGCGCCCTCGGCGGTGCCGAGGTAGCGACTGTCGCCGTGGGTCGGGATGAACCAGAAGACTTGCATGACAGCTCCTTGGATTGTGTTTTTCTCAGGTCAACTCACGCGGGCAATCGCCAGCTGCGCCGGGGTCGGATGCCAGACCAGTTCGATCGGCTTGACCGCGCGCGGAATCAGCCCCAGCCCGTGGAACGCATCGGCCACGCGCTGCTGCTCGGCAATCGCTTCGGGCGTGACCGGCCGCACCGGAGACTGCGGCCGCCGCGACAGAAACAGATGCACCGTCGCCAGCGACAGGCCAGAGAAATCGGCAATGCGTTGCGCGGCTTCCTTGCGGTTCTCCTGCACGAGCCGGTCTGCGCGCGAGAGCTCGGCAAAGATCGCGGCGATGGTGTCGCCGTGCTTCTCTACGAAAGCAGTCGGCGCAAAGTAGAACGAGTTGTTGGACGACAGCGTGCGGCCTGTCGCCAGCACGCGCGGCTTGATGGCCAGTTCCGTGGCGGCGTAGTAAGGGTCCCAGATGCCCCACGCGTCAACGGCGCCGCGCTCGAAGGCCGCACGTGCATCGGCGGGCGTGAGGTACACGGGCTGGATGTCGGCAAAGGTGAGGCCGCCCTTCTGCAGGCCACGCACGATCAGGAAATGCGCGCTCGATCCCTTCTGCAGCGCGACGCGCTTGCCCTTCAGGTCCGCCAACGTCCGCAGCGACGAATCCTGCTGCACGAGGATCGCCGAGCTGTCCGGCTTGGGCGGCTCCACGCCCACATAGCGCAAGTCCTTGCCGGCGGCCTGTGCGAACACGGGGGGCGTGTCGCCGGTCAACGCCAGGTCCAGGCTGCCGGCAGACAGCGCTTCCAGCTGCTGTGGCCCAGCCGGAAACTCCAGCCAGCTGATCTTCGTGCCCGGAAAGCGCTGTTCCAGCGCGCGGTTTTCCTTGACGATGACGAGGTTCACCGCGCTCTTCTGAAAACCGATGCGCAGTTGCGGGGGCGGCGTGATCTTCGGCAGGTTGGCCGGCGCGCCGGTGGCATTGGCAGCGTGCGCCATGGTCCCAAGCGTTGCCAGCGACGCACCGGCCACCGATGCGCTCAACAGGCGCCGACGTTGGATATCAATGGCCATGACGATCAGCGAGCCGCTTGTTGCGTGGCGGATTGCGCGCCGGGTTGCCAGGCGGAATCCGCCACCTTCACCGGCCGCGGGATCAGCTTGAGCGTATGGAACGTGTCGGCAATGCGCTGCTGATCGGCCAATGCCTCAGGCCCCACCGGCTGGATGCCGTAAGCGATGCGCGACACCGAGCGCGCCACCACGGCCGGCTCCAGGCCGAGCTGCGGGCCGAGGATGGTGGTCACGTCCTTCGGGTTGGCAGCGGCCCACGTGTCGGTCTTCTTCAGCTCATCCAGCACGATGTTCAGCACATCGGGCCGCGCACCCGCATAGCCCTTCGAGGCCAGGAAGTACTGCGAGTTGTTGACCACGCCCGTGCCGTCGGCCAGCACGCGCGCCCCGAGTTGATGCTCTGCCGCGGCAAAGAACGGGTCCCAGATGGCCCACGCATCGATGGCGCCGCGCTCGAAGGCGGCACGCGCATCGGCAGGCGTCAGGTAGACGGGCTGGATGTCGCTGTAGGGCACGTTGGCCTTTTCCAGCAGCTTGACCAGCAGGTAATGCACGTTCGAGCCCTTGTTGAAGGCAACGCGCTTGCCCTTCAGGTCGGCCACGCTCTTGAGCGGCGAGCCCTTCGGCACGATGATCGCCTCGCCCGCCGGCGCGGGTGGCTGGTTGCCAACGTAGACGAGATTTGCACCGGCAGCCAGCGCGAAGATCGGCGGGGCTTCACCCGTGGTGCCGAAATCGATGGCGCCCACGTTCAGGCCCTCCAGCAACTGCGGGCCGGCGGGGAACTCCGTCCACTTCACCTCGATACCTTGCGCAGCGAGGCGCTTTTCCAGCGTGCCGCGTGCCTTGAGCACCGTCAGCGTGCCGTACTTCTGGTAGCCGATGCGGAGCTGCTTGGCGGCAGTGGGCGGCGGTGCATCGCTGTTGGCAAACGCGGCGGATGTGCCAAGCGTGGCGAGCAACGCGGCGAGGGTCACGGAAACGCGGGTCAAAGTCCTGCGCAGGGGCGAATGGTTTTTCATGGCAAGTTCAGTCAATGCGGTATGTAAGGGCGGCACGATCCGCGCGCAGGCGCTGCGCGGCATGACAACAACGGAAAAGCGTTGGGCTGCGGGTGTAAGGCGGTGCGTTCAGCGCATCACGCCAGACATCGCATTCGCTGGGCGTCGGCCGCCTGGAACGTGGCGCGCACGGCGCTGCGGCTGGAGACGATCACCTGCGCGACGGTCGGGTGCCGTGCCAGCGCCAGGGCCTGGTGCACGCGCTCCACGCCATCGTCGAGGCGCTGCTGCAGCGCTGGATCGACCACCACGCCGTCGTCGGCCACAACAATCTGCGAGTCGACCGCAAAGATGCCCGGCAGGATCGAGCGCGCAGCCAGTGCCGTCAGCACCGGGCGCAGCGCGTAATCGATCGCCAGCGTATGGGCGAGGCTGCCGCCGGTGGCGATCGGCAGCACGACCTTGTCGCGCAGCCCGCTCTGCGGCAGCAGATCGAGAAACGTTTTGAGCAGGCCGCTATAGGCCGCCTTGTAGACCGGCGTGGCCAGGATCACCACACCCGCCGCTTCCACCCGCGCCACCGCATCGGCGATGGCCGGGTCGGACACCTGCGCGCCCAGCAGCGCATCAGCCGGCAGGCTGCGCAGGTCCAGGTGGTCCGCAGTCTCACCGGCACGCTGGAGCTGTGCACGCACGTGGCCCAGCAAGCGCGCAGACCGCGATTGCGCCGAAGGACTGCCGGAGATGGTGAGGATGCTCATGATGCGGACACACCTGTCGGTTGCGTGGGCTTACTTGCCCGGTTGATAGAGCTGATCAAACTGGCCGCCATCGGCAAAGTGCGTCTTCTGCGCCTTCTGCCAGCCGCCGAACGTGTCGTCGATGGTCACCAGCTTCACTTTCGGGAATTCGCTCTCGTGCTTCTTGGCCACCGCCGGGTCGGTCGGGCGATAGAAGTTCTTCGCGCCAATCTCCTGGCCTTGCGGCGTGTACAGGAACTTGAGGTACGCCTCGGCCGCCTTGCGCGTGCCCTTCTTGTCGGCCACCTTGTCCACCACCGCCACCGGCGGCTCGGCGAGGATGGAGATCGACGGCACCACCACGTCAAACTTGTCCTTGCCCTCCACGCGCGCAGCCAGCAGCGCCTCGTCTTCCCATGCGATCAGCACGTCGCCGATGCCGCGCTCGGTGAAGGTGGTCGTTGCACCGCGCGCGCCCGAATCAAGCACCGGCACGTTCTTGTAGAGCTTCTGCACAAAATCCTTGGCCGTCGCCTCCGAGCCGCCCGGCTGCTTGAGCGCATACGCCCACGCGGCCAGGTAGTTCCAGCGCGCGCCGCCCGACGTCTTCGGGTTGGGAGTGATCACGGCAATGCCCGGCTTGACGAGGTCGTTCCAGTCCTTGATGCCCTTCGGGTTGCCCTTGCGCACCAGGAACACGATGGTGGACGTGTACGGCGAGGCGTTGTGCGGCAGGCGCTTCTGCCAGTCCTTGCCCGTGAGGCCCTTGTCGGCAATGGCGTCGATGTCGTAGCCGAGGGCCAGCGTCACCACATCGGCGTCCAGCCCGTCGATGACGGAGCGGGCCTGCTTGCCCGAACCGCCATGCGAGGCGCGCAGGGTGATGTCTTCGCCCGTCTGCGCCTTCCACTGCTTGGCGAATTCGGTGTTGATCTCTTTGTACAGCTCGCGCGTCGGGTCATACGACACGTTCAGCAGCGTCGTTGCCGCGTGCGCACCGACGGTTCCCCCCGCCACGATGGCAGCCGCGATGGTGTTGAACACAAACTTGCGAATCATCTTGCTGGCTCCGGTTCTTATCTTTGATGGATTTGGAATAGGAGCAAGACTACCGAGCGGGCCTTGTACGGGGAACGAATGGTTTCAGGGAATGTTCATCGGTTTTTGCATAAGAGTGATGCGGGGGGTGTTTAGAGCCAGGGGCGGGGCTTTGAGAGGCGCCGCCGGGGCTTTGAGAGTCGGGGGTGGGGCTTTTTGAGCCAGTGCTGGGGCGCTTGGAGCTGAGGGTGGTGCTCGGAGAGTCGAGGGGGTGGGACTTTGGGAGTGGGTTTTGGGGCTTTGGGAGTCGGAGGTGGTTCTCTGAGAGTCAGAGCTGGCTCTCGGGGAATCGGAGCTGGCTCTCGGGGAGTCGGAGCTGGCTCTCGGGGAATCGGAGCTGGCTCTCAGGGAGTCGGAGCTGGCTCTCCGAGATTCAATGGCGGTGGTGCATCACGGTTTCGTCCCCTGCCGGGGCCGACTCACTTTCTTTGTCTTGCCAAAGAAAGTAAGCAAAGAAAGGCGCGCCCGAGATGGCGACCCCCTCCTTGAATTTGTGTAACCGGGCGGAGACGGGGAAAACTCGCTGCGCTCAAACAGTTCCCCGTCTTTTTTCCGCCCGCTTACACAAATTCAAGGCGCCATCTAGGGCAGGGGAAAAACACACCATCTAGTGCGACGGCACTACTTCGTCCTGTATGCCATGGCGTCAGTTGGTGGTGTCGTATGACGCCTGCGTCTGTCCTCCCCCTGCTCCTCCCCCCTCCCCCTGCTCTTGCTCTTGCTCTTGCTCTTGCTCTTGCTCTTGCTCTTGCTCTTGCTCTTGCTCTTGCTCTTGCTCTTGCTCTTGCTCTTGCTCTTGCTCTTGCTCTTGCTCTTGCTCTTGCTCTTGCTCTTGCTCCCAACGTTCCTTGGCCCTTGCATCTGCACCGGGCTGTCCTTGGCGCGCGCGGTGGTGTTTAGTTGGTTTGGCCGTTGACGTTCCTGCCCTTGATGGCGCCTTGGATTTTTGTTGCGGGGAGGATAAAGAAGGGAGGCTTGTCTGAGCGCAGCGAGTTTGCCTCCCTTCCCTCCCCGCGACAAAAATCCAAGGAGGGGGTCGCCATCTCGGGCGCGCCTTTCTTTTGCTTACTTTTCTTTGGCAAGACAAAGAAAAGTGAGTCGGCCCCGGCAGGGGACGATACGAGGGATGGACCCCAAACACCCAAACCAAAAAAAAAAAAAGCCGCCCCAGCCCCCTCCAGAGCGACTCCCAAGGAAAACCCCTCAACCACTCAACCCATCACCTCCCCGCCCCGCGAATCGAATCCGGCGAGAAGTACGCTTCATTGAACCCACCACTGCTGTTCAACCGCGCCGGCTTGCCCGCATTGGTCAATCGATCCGCCAGATACGACCCCGCAATCAGGTCGTGATAGAACGTGACCGCCGGGTAATACCGATGCGCGTCATACGCATAGAACGAAGATTGCAGGTTCGTCCGCCACAACTGCCCGCGCGCGTCGTAGTTGTCGGCCAATGCCGCCATCCAGGTGTCTTCGTCCAGGTACAGCACGCGCTTGGCGTACTGGTGGCGGAAGCCCGGCTTCAACTTGGCTTCCAGCACCCACACGCGGTGCAGCTCATAGCGGATGACGTCCGGATTGGGATGGTTGGGCTGCAGCAGATCCGCATATTTGACGCTCGGGTCGGCCAGCTTGTAGTCGTGGTACGGGACATAGATTTCCTTCTTGCCGACGACCTTCCACTCATAGCGCTCGCCCGAGCCGTTGAACAGGCGGTCGTCATCCACGGTGCGGAAGCCGCCTGGGCCCTGAGGCTGGTCAAACCCGAACTCCGGGGCCTGACGCACCCGGCGCGTGCCGGGGTTATAGGCCCAGGTCTTGGCGGTGTCGGAGCCTTCGCGGTCCCAGTACGTCTGGGAGACGATGATGTTGCCGCGGTCGCGCAGCGGCAGTTCGGTCTCGACGCGGGCGAAGGTCCGGTTGATGAGCGACGGCGCGCTGTCGAAGGCAGCGCCATTCATGGGCGACCAGATCTCGTACTTCCACTTGCCCCAGGCGATCTTGCCATCGGGGTACACGACCGCCTGGTCATACACGGCCGCTTCTTCGGCAATGGCCGAGGAGAACCGCAAGTTCCACATCAACTCCAGGCCGCTCTTGGGCACGGGGAACGGCGCGGTGGGCGGATAGTCCTTGAGGCCGTTGGCGTCGGGCGTGAGCTGCGTCTTCTGCGCGTGCTCGCGGATGGCCTTGTAGACGGCGCCGTCGTAGCGGAAGTCGCGATGGCTGGGGTAGATCACCATCTTGAACGTCGCGGGGTACAGCTTGAACATCGCGAGCTGGCCATCGCTCAGGTGCGCACGGTACTGCGCCACGTTCTGGGCGGTGATGGTGGCCAGCGGCTTGTCGGCCGCATAGGGGTCGGGATACGCCTCGCCCGGCCGGAATGCCACGCCCGGTGGCGGGCCCTGCCATTTGCCGCTCCAGGCGGGGATGGCGCCGTCACCGCTGGCGGCGCGCTCAGCGCCCATGGGCGTGAGCGGCCCGTCCAGGCGTTTGACTTCGTCCGGCGTCATCGCGGCAAAGGATGGCGCGCCCAGTTGGACGCTGGCCATCACGCCGGCGATGGCGCACAGCAGGAATGTCCTGTTCTTCATCGTCTCTCCTCCAGTCTTGTTGGGTGATCCTGGTCCGTGCGTGGCGGCCTAGGCTTGTGCGACTTGCAGCACCAGCTTGGCCGTGGCCGTGCCCAGCCGGACCTGTTCGAGCGCGCGTGTTGCGTCGGCCAGCGGCAGGCATTCGTTGCGGGGCGGTTGCAGCCGGCCGGTGCCAAGCCGCTCGGCAATCTCCTGCAAGCGCGCGCCGCTGGGCATCTTGCTGAACGCGAGCGCGGTGCGCAGGCCACGGCGGGCGGCTTCGGCGGTGTCGGGGCCGGAGTCGCCCGGGACCAATGTCAGGATGGCGACGAGGATGCCGCCGGGCTTGAGCAGGTCCAGGCCATTGGGCAAGGTGCCGCAACCGACCGCGTCCAGCACGAGGTCTGCGCCTTCGGGGGCCCAGGCCTTGAGCGCATCGGCGATGTCGCTGCCGCGGTAGTCGATGGCGAGGTCGCAGCCTAGCTGCATCAGCGCTTCGCGGCGCGCGGCGCTACAGGTGGCAGCCACGCGCGCGCCGGCCGCCTTGGCCAGCTGGATGGCGAACGTGCCGACGGCGCCTCCGCCCCCGTGCACCAGCACCGTCTGGCCGGGCTTGAGGCCGCCCTCATCGAAGAGCCCGGTCCATGCCGCCAATGCCGGTGTCGGCGATGCCGCAGCGTCTGCAAACGCGATGTTGTCGGGCAGGCGCACCACGGAATGCTGGTTGACGGCGACGTATTCCGCGAAGGCGCCCCACTTGCCGGCGCCGACATCCGTCTGCGTAAAGACGCGATCGCCCGGCACGAAGCCCGTGACCCCTGCCCCCACCGCCGCCACAACGCCGGCGGCATCAAAGCCGATCACGAAGGGAAAGCGGTACTCCATGAAATAGCTCAGGCTGCCTTCGCGGCATTTCCAGTCGGCGGGGTTGACGCCCGCGCAGATCACGCGGATCAGCACCTCTCCGGCGGCGGGTTCGGGCACGTCAACCTCGGCCATCCTGAGCACGTCTGGCCCGCCCACCTGGTCGATCACCATGGCACGCATGCTGGTCTCCAGGCCGGTCATTGCTGTGCTGCGCCGGGGCGCCCCAGGGCCGGATGCGCATACGGCGGGATCACCGGGGCCGGCAGCGTGCCCTGCGCATCGAGCGTACGGACCTGCAGGCCCTGCTCCAGCGGAAAGTGCAGGCTGTGCGCCACCGCGCCGGTGCGCTCGCTCGCCGGAACGCGGCACAGTGCGAGCGCCGTTTCCACCAGGTACTCCACGGGCTCGGTCGGATAGCCCTCGGGGATGTAGCGCTCGCTGCCGGGCGTGAGGATGGCGGTGCTCGGCCCCACGGAATTCACGGCGATGTTGTCGGCGAGCAGCTCTGCGGCCAGCCCTTCGGTGAAGCGGTTGACGGCCGCCTTGACGGCCGCATACACCGTGACGCCCCCCGCGATGTCGAATGCGTTGTACGGACGCGTGGGCGACAGTGCCGTCACCGAGCCGAGATTGAGGATCGCCCCGCCGCCGCGTGCCCGCATCAACGGGATGGCCGCGCGGCTCAGTACGAAGGGCACGCGCAGGTAGTGCTCGATCGTGCGGTCGAACATGTCGAGTGGCATCGATTCAATGGGGCTGTACTCCGCAATGCCGGCGTTGTTGACGAGGATGTCGAGCCCCCCGGCTGCGCTGGCCGCGCGGGAGATGAGGTTGTCGCGCTGCGCAGGGTCGTCAAGATCGGCGGCGAGGGCGATCGCCTGTCCGCCCTGGCGTTTGATCTGCGCGACCGTTTCAGCGAGCGTGTTGGGCTCGTCGCCCGACTGGCCCATGCGCCGCCCCGTGGCGACCACCAGCGCGCCTTCCGCCGCAAAACGCAGGGCAATGGCGCGGCCGATGCCGCGGCTGGCGCCTGTGACGAGCGCGATCTTTCCTGTCAGTGTTCCGTGTGTGGACATGGGGCTACTCCTCGGTACCGGGTTGGCTTGAAATCAGGCTGACGTGCAGCGGGCAGAAGGCGTGAGAGATGGCGTCGACCGTCCACTCCGGAAACTCCGGGTCGAACCAGCGATCGACGCGGCCCCAGTGGAACGGGTGCATCAGGTACTCGTCCAGCAGGTCGTCGATGGTGGCGAATTCCTGCTGCCAGACGTGGGTCCACGCGCCGGATGCATCCCTGTGGTTGACGTGGTTGACGCGGGCAAGCCGCCAATTGCGGATGCCGGGCATGTACTGGGGCATCCGCAGGGTGTCCTGCTCCAGGGCAAGGACGTGCTGCTCATGCGCCTCGGGCCGGACGCGGAACATCAGCGTGCGCCAGATGCCGTCACGCAGTTGGGGGGCGCGCTGGCCGCCGCCGATGGGGGTGTAGGTAGCGCCATCCACGTCGGCCAGGCCAGTCAGTGCCGCGGCCAAACCAGACGCACCGGGTACCGCTTCGGTGTATTGCACGTCGAGCGTGTAATCGCCCGCGCCCCAGCACCCTTGCAGGTTGCGCCCGAGTGCGGCGTGGCAAACCCCGGGCAACGCACGCACGCGGGACAGGATCGCCTGTTCGAGCGCGGCAGTATCGGCCTGCGCAGCTGCATCGGTAGCGAGTCGGAGCTGTGCGGTTTCAAGCGGCATGGCGCGGCTCCTCACGTTGCGGCAGCGGCTGTGATGCATCCGTCATGACGTGACGGCGGCGCGCTTCGCACAGCGCATCCACCTGCGCCCAGAAGGCGAACGCCGAGGCGTCGATGCTGGCGCGCATCGCGTAGTAGGCAGGCGCGTCGGGCACCTGCCACAGCAGCCAGAGCGTATTGGGCACATCGTCCAGCGCCACCGGCGGTGAAACCCAGCGCTGCAGCAATGTCAGGCCCCTGGCGGCGCTGTTGGGCAGGTACGTGTTTTCCAGCAGGTCCAGCACGGCGTTCAGGTGCGTGGGTGCGAGCACGATTTCGTCCAGCACGTGAATCATCGGCGGGCCTCGCTCTCGCTTGGTAAGGCTGTCATGGGTACTCCCGTCATGGGTACTCCGGATAGGCAGTGGCTGCATTCGTTGGCACTCTTTTAGGTACCTGCCGTGCCCTGAACCCGGCGCCGGCATGGACTGAAGTGCTGGAATGATTATGGGAAGCCCGGCCCTGACCGATCCCTACCCGGCCGATCAACAATCGCTACCGAAGCAATCAGAACGAACATCCATGAACGCTGAGTTGTCGGGACGCGCCGTCCCACCCGGTATGGAGCAGCGCCTGCTGGATGAGCTGAAACGGCAAGGCACGCCGGGTCTCCCGCAGCCGGCGCAGTTCATCGCGCTCTATCGCGCCTGCATCGAGCAGCTGGAAGCACTGGTGGCCAAGGGCAATGGCCACCCGCCCATGCGCAAGCAGGAGGTGGACTTGCTGTGCCGGTGCGTGTTGAGTACCGAATCGCTCAGGCAGGCGATCGGCTGCGCAGCCGATTTCTGCGCGATGCTGTATCCGCGCGCCGGCACGCTGTCGCTCGGACAGAACGGAAAGCAGGCCGTCTTCCGCATGGATTCGCTGCGCCGCGCGAAGACCTCGGCCGCCTGCATGGTCGACCTGACGGGGCTCTTCTACTACATGCAGCTCTTCGGCTGGCTCATCGGCCAGCCGCTGCGCCCGACGCACGTGTTTCTCGCGCACCCCCGGCGTGAAGACGCGATGCCGTTCCTGGGCCTGTTCAATGCGCCCGTGACGACCGGCGCCCCGACCTATGGCTTTGAATTCGATGCGGCGTTGCTGGATCGGCGTGTCGTGCGCCAGCCCGGGGAGCTGGGTGCGTTTCTGGAGGATTTCCCGTACCGGCTGATTGGAGCACCGGCCGAGGTGGTCTCACTCACGCAGCAGGTGCGCGCCGTGCTCGATGCCGCGCTGGCACACGGCGCACGGCTGCCGACGCTAGCGGAACTGGCCGTTCGATTTGACGTGAGCGAACCCACGCTGCGCCGCCGCCTGGCTGCGGACAACTGCAGCTACTCGATCCTGCGCGAGCACTGTCTGCGCGAAGCTGCCGAACGCTGCCTGAGCACAACCAACTGGTCGGTCGGAAGGATCGCGGAGCGGCTCGGCTTTGCCAGCGATGAGGCCTTCCGGCGGGCGTTCCTGCGCTGGACCGGACACGCGCCCAGCCAATTCCGGCGCGAAGCCAAGGCGGCCCCGGCGAGCGCCGCGCCATGACCGGTGTGTTTGCGTAAGACAAAAAAAATGCCGCTCAGCCGAAGCTGAACGGCATACCACTCAGGTGAGTGCGCCGGGCTTAGTGCACAACGCGATCAAACGTGAAGTGCCCATCGCGGTAATCCACCGGCACGACATCCTTGGGCGCGTACTTGCCCTCCAGGATCATCCGCGCCACCGGATTCTCCAGCTGCTGCTGGATCGCCCGCTTCAACGGCCGCGCACCAAACACCGGGTCGTAGCCCGCCGAAGCCAGCTTGGCCACCGCCTCGTCGCTGATCTCCAGCGTCAGATCCATCTGCGCCAGGCGTGCCGCCAGGCGCTTGAGCTGGATGCGCGCGATCGATTCGATGTTGCGTTGGTCCAGCGCGTGGAACACCACCACCTCGTCGATCCGGTTCAGGAACTCGGGGCGGAAATGCGTCTTCACTTCCTGCCACACCGCGCCCTTGATCACATCCGCCGGCTCGGTCGCCATCTGCTGGATCAGCTGCGAGCCGAGGTTGGACGTCATCACGATCACCGTGTTCTTGAAGTCCACCGTGCGGCCCTGGCCGTCGGTCAGGCGGCCATCGTCCAGCACCTGCAGCAGCACGTTGAAGACGTCCGGGTGGGCCTTCTCGACTTCATCGAGCAGCACCACGCTGTACGGCTTGCGACGCACGGCTTCGGTCAGGTAACCGCCTTCCTCATAGCCGACATAGCCCGGAGGCGCGCCGATCAGGCGGCTCACGGAATGCTTCTCCATGAACTCGCTCATGTCGATGCGGATGAGGTGCTCTTCCGAATCGAACAGGAAGCCGGCCAGCGCCTTGCACAGCTCGGTCTTGCCGACACCGGTCGGGCCGAGGAACAGGAACGAGCCGTACGGCTTGTTCTCGTCCGCAATCCCGGCACGCGAACGGCGGATGGCATCCGACACCAGGCGCACGGCCTCGTCCTGGCCGACCACGCGCTCGTGCAGGCGGTCTTCCATCTTGAGCAGCTTCTCGCGCTCGCCGGTCATCATCTTCGACACGGGGATGCCCGTGGCGCGGCTGACAACCTCGGCAATCTCTTCGGCGCCCACCTGCGTGCGCAGCAGCTTGTTCGGCTGCTTCTGCTCGCTGGCTTCAGCGACGGTCGCGGCCTTCAGCTTGCCTTCCAGCTCGGGCAGCTTGCCGTATTGCAGTTCGGCCACCTTGTCGAGCTTGCCTTCGCGCTGCAGCTTGGCGATCTCGAGCTTGATCTTCTCGATCTCTTCCTTGAGCGCAGCCGCACCTTGCGCGGCGCCCTTCTCGGCTTTCCAGATCTCGTCCAGGTCGGCGTATTCCTTCTGCAGGCGCTCGATCTCCTGCTCGATCAGCTCGAGGCGCTTCTGCGAGGCTTCGTCGGTTTCCTTCTTCACCGCTTCGCGCTCGATCTTGAGCTGGATCAGGCGGCGGTCGAGCTTGTCCATCGCCTCGGGCTTCGAGTCGATTTCCATCTTGATGCGCGCAGCCGCCTCGTCGATCAAATCGATGGCCTTGTCCGGCAGGAAGCGGTCGGTGATGTAGCGGTGGCTGAGTTCAGCCGCCGCCACGATCGCCGGGTCGGTAATCTCCACGCCGTGGTGCAGTTCGTACTTCTCTTGCAGGCCACGCAGGATGGCGATGGTCGCCTCCACGCTGGGCTCGCCCACAAGCACCTTCTGGAAGCGGCGCTCCAGCGCGGCATCCTTCTCGATGTACTTGCGGTATTCATCCAGCGTGGTCGCGCCGATGCAATGCAGCTCGCCGCGTGCCAACGCGGGCTTGAGCATGTTGCCGGCATCCATCGCGCCTTCGGCCTTGCCCGCGCCCACCATGGTGTGGATCTCGTCGATGAAGAGGATGGTCTGGCCCTCTTCCTTGGCGATGTCGTTCAGCACGGCCTTCAGGCGTTCTTCGAACTCGCCCCGGTACTTGGCACCGGCCAAGAGGCCTGCCATGTCGAGCACCAGCACGCGCTTGTTCTTCAGGCTCTCGGGCACCTCGCCGTTGACGATGCGCTGCGCCAGGCCCTCGACGATGGCCGTCTTGCCCACGCCCGGCTCGCCGATCAGCACCGGGTTGTTCTTGGTGCGGCGCTGCAGGATCTGGATGGCGCGGCGGATTTCGTCGTCGCGGCCGATCACCGGGTCGAGCTTGCCGATCCGGGCCATCTCGGTGAGGTCGATGGTGTACTTCTTGAGCGCCTCGCGCTGGCTTTCAGCCTCGGCGCTGCCGACGGTCTGGCCGCCGCGCACGGCATCAATGGCAGCTTCGAGCGGCTTGCGCGCCAGGCCGTGCTCGCGCGCAATGCGGCCAGCCTCGCCCTTGTCGTCGGCCACAGCCAGCAGGAACAGCTCGCTGGCGATGAACTGGTCACCGCGTTTGATGCCTTCCTTCTCGGTCTGCTGCAGCAGGCTGCCCAGGTCACGGCCGACCTGCACCTGTTCGCCACCCTGCACCTGCGGCAAGTTCTTGATGGCGCGGTCGAGCGCCGTGTCCAGCGCGCCCGTATTCACGCCAGCGCGGGCCAGCAGGTTCTTGGTCGCTCCGTCCGGCTGACGGAGCATCGCCAGCAGCAGGTGGATCGGTTCGATGTACGGATTGTCGTTGCCCAACGCCAGGCTCTGCGCGTCGGCCAGCGCTTCCTGGAAGCGGGTGGTCAATTTGTCCAAACGCATTAAAAACCCCTTGCGGAAAATGTTTCACTGATCCGAAAGATAGGGAGCATCGGTGGCATTTCAAGCACCGAAACGGCGGTTTTTACGCAGATTTGTGCCAAATCAAACGGCGGCGCGCCTGCCGACGCGCCGCCGCCCGAAGTGCTTCTGAACCGTCTTGGGCTATCGCATCAATTCGGTACGGATACGGTTGCTACGCCACCCGACACGCTGACCGAGATGCGGTCGCCCGCCGTGGGCGTGCTGGTGAAGTTCGGCACATTGATCGCGCTGATGGCCGGAGCAGCTCCGGGCGTGCCACCGCGCGGCGTCGTGCGCACCACTTGCGAGGGCGGCAACGGCGTGCCGTTCTTCAGGAACGCATACATCGCGTCGAGCGCGCGTTGCTCGTACAGCACCAGCGGCACGAACAGCGTGTCATAGCCCGGTACCAGGTCGATGAAGCCGTCGAAATGCTGCGCATTCATCACTTCGATATACGAGAGCCTGCTCGATCCGCCCTCCACCTTCGCGTTGAGCCCCAAGTACGGCCGGGCGCCGTGGTTGACCGGCAGCAGCGCGTCGTTGCGCCCCTGCACGATCAGCGCGGGCTTGCCCTGCAGGTTGCCGGTGCGCAGCGTCTGGCTGATGCCGGTCTGCAGCGATTGCGAGGCAGCATCCGCGCCCGTAAGCAGGTTGCGCAGACACAGCGCGCCATCCAGGTTGGCGGCCTGCATGCCGGTGGAATCCACCGACTGGTTGCTGCGCGTCGGCCCGCCCTGCGCGCTGTTGTTGACCAGCTGCACGCCGGAGGTGGGCGGAATGCCGTTGCCCAGCGCCGCCATCTGCGCGAGCGACGTAGCGTTCACGGCCGTCGGGTGGAACGCCGCATCGGTGGCGGCAAAACTCAGGCCGCACAGGTTGTCCGTCACGCTCGCGCGTGACAGCGCATTGCCGAAGGTGGTCGCCACCGAGGGGTCGATCTCGTAGAACGACATCGACGCGTGCACCAGGTCCGACTCGGGCTCCCAGCCATAGGCGCGCATCTTCTGCAGGGCTTCGTCAGCCTGGGCAGCCGCCGTCGTCGACGACAGCAGCCCGGCGTTTTTGAGCGCAGCACAGCGATTGGCCTGCACGCCGGCTGGGAACGTCGGCAGGCTGGCGAAAAACGCCTGCGCGGGTGCCGTCGACACACTGACCGACGATGCCGCGCACAGCCGGAAGAGGTTGGCGTAGCTGACGTAATCGAAGAGCGGTTTGCCGGTCGTCGGCAGGGTCGTGCCACCGCGCACCACCTGCACACCGGTATTGGCCGGCAGGTTCAGCCCGGGCTCGCCCACGGCCACACCGTCGATCCAGCCGCCGGTGTCCTGCTCCGCCGCCGCGATGGCCGCACCGCCGCCGTTGGAGATGCTCGAGGCGATGACGATGGTGTTGTTCGGGCGCACCGGCAACGCGCTGCCGCTGATCGGACCGTTGGTGGGCGCGATCTTGTCGTTGATGGCCCAGAACGCGAACTGCACGGCCTGCAGCGTGAACAGGCCCCAGTCCTTCTCGGGATTGCGCTGCGAGTGCGCATGCTTGAACGCCAGCCGATTCGGCGTGGCCGCGTTGAAGGCGGCGAGCTGGCTGCTGGTGAGCGGCGCGGCAAAGTGCGCGTTGGAACCCGCCGCGCTGCGTGTGGTGCGCGTGCCATCCTGCAGCGCAACGGTGTCGGTCGCCAAGTCGTGCGGGCCGGCGCCGGTGCCCTTGTCGGTATAGGCGACGGCGCACTTGCGCTTGAGGCCCCATTCGCCGGTGGAAATCGCCCCATAGATGCCGCGCGAGCCCGATGAGGTGGCGGTGATGATGCAGGGGTTGCTGACGTCGAAGGCGTCCGGAATCTGCACGAGCAGCACGACGTTCTGCTGGCCCGTGCCGTCATCGGAATAGGCGATGTACTCGCTGCCGGCGATCATGCCATTGCCCTGCGTAACGTTGCCGCTGGCGTCGACGTTCGGGCCGTAGAGCGCCCCGTAGCCGCCCTTGGCCGCCGTGTCGACCAGCGCGCGGTAGTTGGCATAGATCGCCAGGCGGCGCAGCTCGGCTGCCGTGGGCGCTGTCGCATTCGCCACAGTGGGCGCGGTAGCGGAGGCCAGGCCGCTGGCGCCCAGGCCGGCGGTCAGCAGGTCGTCAGATACGCCGTCGTAGTGGTTGATGGTGACCTTGCCGGCAAAGGCGGGCTTGATATTGCCCGGCACGTTGTTGCCGTCGTTGCCGCCGCCGCAGGCGCTCAATACGCCGCAGCCGGCCAGCAGTACAGCACCCGCTGCCATGAGATTGCGAGCCGACACATGCCGTCGCAGGCGCGCCGTTCGGGTGGGTTTCATTGCGTCTCCTTCTCGTTATGGATGGAACAACGATGGAACAACACAAGACAACCCGCGGCAGCCGCCGATACTGCCCGTCCCTACGCCGCCGCAGGCACTACCAGTATGTGAACCGAACTTCTCATTCGCAAGGAGATCGCGAAACCCGCCGCGCGATCAACTGAACGTGCGCACCGTCCAGAGGCCAAGCATCGTGAGGAACAGCGAACCGCCCAGATGCGCCACGACATGCAGCACGCCAATGCCGTAGTCGCCGGCCAGGATGTTGGCGACGACCTCGCTGGAAAATGTCGAGAACGTCGTCAACCCGCCCAGAAACCCAGTGATGACTAGCAAGCGCCATTCCGGCGGCAACGTCGTATGTGTGTCGAAAAAACCCACCGCCACGCCGACCAGATAGCCCCCAATCAGATTGGCTGCCAGGGTGCCGTACGGCAAGGCCGGATTGACCGCATTCCACAGAGCCGCAAACGCCCACCGCAACCAGGCTCCCAGCGCAGCCCCGACACCCACCGCCAGAAAGCCCATTCCGCTCATGCGGCTGCGTCCTTGTTATTCGTAGTCGTTGGGGGCTGCCGTTGCACCCGCGGCGTTGCTGGTGGTGATCCCCCAGCGGGCGAGCGCCTTGTCGTCGGTCACGCGGGCGTCGACCCAGCGCGCGCCTTCGGGCGTCTGCTCCTTCTTCCAGAACGGCGCCTCGCTCTTGAGGTAATCCATGATGAATTCGCACGCGGCAAAGGATTCGCCGCGGTGCTTCGAAGCCACCGCCACCAGCACGATCTGGTCTTCGGGCTTGAGCTTGCCGACACGGTGGATGACCAGCGCGTCGATCAGCGCCCAACGCTGCATGGCGGCGCTCACGATGTCGGCGAGCGCCTTTTCGGTCATGCCGGGATAGTGCTCCAGCTCCATCTCCGACACACCGGAGCCGTCGTTGATGTCGCGCACGGTGCCGATGAAGCTGGCCACCGCGCCGATGTTCGGGCGGCCGGCACGCAGCGCGGCGATTTCTGCGCCAAGGTCGAAGTCGGCTTCCTGCACGCGGACGGGCATGGTCGTTCTCCTTGGTTCAGCCGCCGGTCACGGGTGGGAAGAACGCGACTTCGCAGCCCTCGTGCAGGGCAGTGTCGGCAGGGAGTATCTGGTGGTCCAGCGCCATGCGCAACGCACGGCCTTGGGCCAGCGTTTCACTCCACACGGGGCCGCGCTGGGCCAGCCACTGGCGCACGTCGCCCAAGGTGCGGACGGTGTCCGGCACGATCACCTGTTCTTGTGAGGTCCCCAGTTGCTCGCGCACGCTGGCAAAGAATCGCAACTCGATCTGCATGGTCATCGCTCCTTACACCAGGCCCGCGAACGGCAGGAAGCTGACGACGTCGCCCTGCACGATCGGCTGGTTGGGCGGGTTGTCGATCAGGCCATCGCCCCACACGGTGGAGGTCAGCACGCCGGAGCTTTGATTCGGGAACAGATCCAGCCCGCCGTTGGCATTGATGCGCGCGCGCAGGAATTCGTTGCGGCGATCGCCCTTGGGCAGCGCAAAGTCGGCGCGCATCGGGATGCGCTTCGGGGCTACGTCGGCCACGCCCTGCAGACGCAGGATGAACGGGCGGACGAACAGCAGGAACGTGACGAAGCTCGACACCGGGTTGCCCGGCAAGCCGATGAAGAATGCGGTCGGGCCGCCCACCATGCCTTCGGGGCGGCGCACCTCGCCAAAGGCCAGCGGCTTGCCCGGCTTGATGGCGATCTGCCACAGGCTCAGGCGCCCTTCGGCTTCCACAGCGGGCTTGATATGGTCTTCCTCGCCCACCGACACACCGCCGGACGTGATGATCAGGTCGTGCTCTTCGGCGGCCTCGCGCAGCGTCTCGCGCGTGGCTTGCAGCGTATCGGGCACGATGCCGAAATCGGTGATGTCGCAGCCGAGGTTCTCCAGCAGCGCCCGCAGCGTGAAGCGGTTGGAGTTGTAGATGGCGCCAGGCTTGAGTGGCTCGCCGGGCATGGCGAGTTCGTCGCCGGTAAAGAACACGGCCACGCGCGGGCGGCGCACCACTTGCAGACTGGCGCAGCCGACGGAGGCGGCCAGCCCCAATTGCTGCGCGCCCAGGCGCGTGCCACGCGGCAAGATTTCGGCGCCTGTGGCGATGTCCTCGCCGGCGCGGCGAATCCACTCGCCGGATTGCGGGACGTGGTCGATGGTGACGGTACTGGTGTCCGGGTCAGCCTTGCATTGCTCCTGCATGACCACCGCATCGGCGCCCGGCGGGATCATCGCGCCGGTGAAGATGCGCGCCGCTTCGCCTGCGTTGAGCGGCTGGCCGACGTGGCCGGCGGGAATGCGCTGCGCAACCTTCAGGCGCGTGCCCGGCGCGGTGATGTCAGCTGCGCGCACGGCGTAGCCGTCCATCGACGTGTTGTCGGCCGGCGGCACGTTCAGGCCGCTGTGCACGGCCTGCGCGAGGATGCGGCCATTGGCGTGCAGCGTCGGCACGGTTTCGGTGTCATGCAGAACACGCGCGGCGGCGAGCAGTTGCGACAGCGCCGCATCGAGCGTCAGCAAAGACGGTTTGACGGCAGCAGCATCGTTGGCAGACATGCGGAAAGCGGTATCAGGGGACAGATTTTGATTGTATCGGTTCTATGACAGCGCCATGCATCAGCGCCGGCATATCACGCGAATGCGTTGGCCAGTGCCGTACGCAGCGACGGCACGATGTCCGCGTCAAACCAAGGGTTGTGCTTGAACCAGGCGAGGTTGCGCGGGCTCGGGTGCGGCAGCGGAAACAGCACACGGCCTTCCCCGTCCTGAACAGGCCCATGGCGGACCACGTCGGTGAGTGACCAGTCGCGCGGCACGTCAAGGTAATGACGCTGCGCATAGGTGCCGACCAGTAGCGTGAGCTTCACTTGGGGCATGGCCGTCAGCAAGGGCCGATGCCATTTCGGGGCGCATTCGGGCCGCGGCGGCAAATCGCCGTTCGGGCCGGTGCCGGGAAAGCAGAACCCCATCGGCACCACGGCGATGCGCTTGTCGGCGTAGAAATCGTCGTACGGGATTTGCACCCAGTGACGCAGGCGGTCCCCCGAGCGGTCGTTCCAGGGGATGCCGGTTTCGTGGACGATGCGCCCGGGCGCCTGCCCGATGATCAGCAGGCGAGCCCGGCGATCCGCCAAGACGACGGGGCGAGGCTCGTGCGCCAGCGCGCCCTTGCACTCGCAGCAGGCGCGGATGTCGTGCAGGCAGCGCTCGAAGGCGGCTCCGGCCACGTCATCCGGCACGGCTTCCATCGTCTTACAGACCGGTGTGTTCAGCGATGTACGCCTTCACACGGTCGACACTGGCCGGCATGACCTCGAAGCGCTGCGGCAGCGATTCAATGTCGGCGTAGCCAGCGGGACGCTCGGGCTCGCGGTCCAGCGCCTCGCGGATGGTGTCGCCAAACTTGGCCGGCAGCGCCGTTTCCAGCACCACCATCGGCACACCTGGCGTCAGGTTCTCGCGCGCCACCTTCACGCCGTCGGCGGTGTGGGTGTCGATCATCGTGCCGTAAGTGGCAAACACGTCGCGGATGGTGCCCACGCGATCTTCGTGCGTGCTGCGGCCGGAGAGGAAGCCGAACGCGGCGATGCGGTCGAACTCCGGCTTGCCCGTCATCGAGAAGCCGCCCTTTTCGTCCACGTCGCGGAAGAGTTGCGCGAGGCGCGCTGGGTCACGATCCAACAGGTCGAACACAAAGCGTTCGAAGTTGGACGCCTTGCTGATGTCCATGCTCGGGCTCGACGTGTGGTACGTCTGCGCGGCGCTACGCACGCGGTACGTGCCGGTGCGGAAGAACTCGTCGAGCACGTCGTTCTCGTTGGTTGCAACCACCAGCTTGTCGATCGGCAAACCCATCATTCGCGCGATGTGGCCAGCACAGACATTGCCGAAGTTGCCCGACGGCACGCAGAACGACACCTTGTCGCCAATCTTCGGGGCCGCCAGCAGGTAGCCCTTGAAGTAGTACACGACCTGCGCGACGACACGTGCCCAGTTGATTGAGTTGACCGTGCCGATCTTCTGGCGGGCCTTGTATTCCAGATCGTTCGACACCGCCTTGACGATGTCCTGCGCGTCGTCGAACACGCCTTCGATGGCGATGTTGAAGATGTTCGCGTCTTGCAGGCTGAACATCTGCGCGGTCTGAAACGCACTCATCTTGCGGTGCGGGCTCAGCATGAACACGCGCACGCCGCGCTTGCCTCGCATGGCGTATTCGGCCGCGCTGCCGGTGTCGCCCGAGGTGGCACCCAGGATGTTCAACTCGGCGTGCTCGCGGTCGAGCGCGTATTCGAACAGGTTGCCCAGCAACTGCATCGCCATGTCCTTGAAGGCCAGCGTCGGGCCGTTGGACAGGCACAGCAGCGACAGCGACGTGCCGCCCTCCTCGCCCAGTTTGTGCAGCGGTGTGATGTCGGCGGTGTTGTCGCCGGCGCGGGCGTTGCAGTAGACCTCGGGCGTGTAGGTGCGGCGGGTCAGCGCGCGCAGGTCATCCTCGGGGATATCGGTGGCGAACTTGCGCAGGATCTCGAACGCCAGATCAGCGTACGGCAGGTCGCGCCAGCGGGTCAGTTCTTCAACGCTGACTTGCGGATACTGCTCCGGCAGGTACAGGCCGCCGTCCGGCGCCAGGCCGCCCAGCAGAATGCGGGAGAAACTCTGCGGCTCGCTGTGGCCGCGGGTCGATCTGTATTGCATGCTCGTGTCCTGCGCTTAGTTCAGTTCTTCCATGCGGATACGCGTGACCTTCGACAGCACGGTCGGCAGCGCTTCGATGGCGGCGATGGCAGCGTTCACGCGCTTTTCCACCGTCACGTGCGACAGCATGATGATGTCGGTCTGCGGCTCGCCTTCGCGCGATTCCTTTTGCAGCATCGCGTCGATCGAGATGCCGCCCTCGGCCAGGATGCGGGTGATGTCGGCCAGCACGCCGGTCTCGTCGGCCACGCGCATGCGCAGGTAGTAGCTCGAACGCACTTCGTCGATCGGCAGCACCGGCGTGTCGGACAGCGCGTCCGGCTGGAACGCCAGATGCGGCACGCGGTGTTCCGGGTCCGCCGTGTGCAGGCGCGTCACGTCCACCAGATCGGCCACGACGGCCGAGGCGGTCGGCTCGGCGCCGGCGCCCTTGCCGTAGTACAGCGTCGGGCCCACGGCGTCGCCGTTGACGACCACGGCGTTCATCGCGCCCTCCACGTTGGCGATCAGGCGTTTGGCCGGCACCAGCGTCGGGTGCACGCGCAGTTCAATACCCGCATCGGTACGGCGCGTGATGCCCAGCAGCTTGATGCGGTAGCCGAGTTCCTCTGCGTAGCGGATGTCGACGGCTTCCAGCTTGGTGATGCCTTCTACATAGGCGCGCTCGAACTGCACAGGCACGCCAAACGCGATGGCGCTCATGAGCGTGAGCTTGTGCGCGGCGTCGAAGCCCTCGATATCGAAGGTCGGATCGGCTTCGGCATACCCCAGGCGCTGGGCTTCCTTCAACACCGTGTCGAAGTCCAGGCCCTTGTCGCGCATCTCCGACAGGATGAAGTTGGTGGTGCCGTTGATGATGCCGGCGATCCACTCGATGCGGTTGGCCGTCAGACCCTCGCGCAGCGCCTTGATGATGGGGATGCCACCGGCCACCGCAGCCTCGAACGCCACCATCACGCCCTTGTCCTGGGCAGCCTTGAAGATCTCGTTGCCATGCATGGCCAGCAGCGCCTTGTTGGCAGTCACGACGTGCTTGCCGTTGGCGATGGCGCGCAGCACCAATTCGCGTGTCAGGTCATAGCCGCCGATCAGCTCCACGACGATGTCGATCTCCGGCGAATCCACCACCGCAAACGGGTCGCTTACCACCGGCACGGTCGCGCCGGCTTCCTGCACGATGGCGCGCGCCTTGTCGAGATTGCGCACCGCAATCATGGCGACTTCAATGCCGCGACCCGCGCGACGACGGATTTCTTCCTGGTTCCGTTGCAGAACCTTGAGCGTACCGCCACCGACGGTACCGAGCCCGAGCAGGCCGATCTTGATGGGATTCATGAGACGTATCGTTGAAACGGAAGGGCAAAAAACAGACAGGGCAGACACCTCGGTCTGCCCCGCAATGACTGATCTGGCGGATGACCGAAGTTATGCGGCCCGGATGCCAGTACCGTGACGCTGACGGTACCGCTCCAGGAAGCGCGAAATTCGGCCAATCGCTTCGCGCAGATCGTCTTCGTGCGGCAGGAAGACGATGCGGAAGTGGTCCGGCGAGTGCCAGTTGAAGCCGGTGCCCTGGACCAGCAGCACGCGTTCCTCTTCCAGCAGTTGGCGGATGAAGGTCTGGTCATCCTCGATCGGGTACACGGCCGGATCGAGGCGCGGGAACATGTACAGCGCAGCCTTGGGCTTCACGCAGGTCACGCCCGGAATGGCGGTGATCAGCTCATGTGCAAGGTCACGCTGACGGCGCATGCGGCCGCCCGGCGCCACCAGATCCTTGATGCTCTGATAACCGCCCAGCGCGGTCTGGATCGCCCACTGGCCCGGCACGTTGGCGCACAGGCGCATCGACGACAGCATGTTCAGGCCTTCGATGTAATCCTTGGCCGGGCGCTTGTCACCGGACACGACCATCCAGCCGGCGCGGTAACCGCACGAGCGATAGCTCTTCGACAGGCTGTTGAACGTGATGGTCAGCACATCTTCCGACAGAGAACCGAGCGCGGTGTGCTTGTTGTCGTCGAACAGGACCTTGTCGTACACCTCATCGGCGAAGATCACCAGGCCATGCTCGCGCGCAATGGCGATGATGCCGCGCAGCAGGTCGTCCGAGTACAACGCGCCGGTCGGATTGTTCGGGTTAATGACAACAATGCCCTTGGTGTTGGGCGTGATCTTGGCGCGGATGTCGTCCAGGTCGGGCATCCAGCCATTCGATTCGTCGCAGGTGTAGTGCACCGGCGTGCCGCCCGAGAGGCTGGTCACCGCCGTCCACAGCGGATAGTCGGGCGCCGGCAGCAGCAGTTCATCGCCCTCGTCGAGCAGCGCATTGGTCGCCAGCGAAATCAGCTCGGACGCACCGTTGCCCAGGTAGATGTCATCCAGCGTAACGTTCTTGATGCCCTGTTCCTGCGTGTAGTGCATCACCGCCTTGCGCGCCGCGAAGATGCCCTTGGAATCCGAATAACCCGCCGAATTCGGCAGGTTGCGGATCATGTCCTGCTGGATTTCTTCCGGGGCATCGAAACCGAACGGGGCCAGGTTCCCGATGTTCAGTTTGATGATCTTGTGGCCGTCTTCCTCCATCTGCTTGGCCTTCTCGAGCACGGGGCCGCGAATGTCATAGCAGACGTTATTGAGCTTGGCGGATTTCTGGATCGTTTTCACGGGCGGCTGGCGACGTTAAGCGGGCTTGGATAGCGAAGAACTCTGTCATGCTGCAAAGCGGCGACGGTGACACCACTTGGCGCAAGCAAACACGGCGAGGCGCTTTGCACGCGCCCTTGCCGGACATCGCTTGTGGCGCGGCGGGCAAAGGCGGGAAAAAGATATAATTTAGCCCATTATGACAGACTTCGGCGGGCATTTTTGCAACGCAGCGAGATCCCCCGCAAGTCTGAAACCTAGCGCTCCTGCCGGCGTGTGCGCCGCAGCCATTGCGCCTGATGGGATTCCGCCTTGAAGCTCCACTCGTCCGATTCGTCCACCATTCTCAATACCGTCACTGCCTATGGCGACGGCTATATCGAAATCAACAAGGTGCGTTACGAGCACTCCGTGCTGGTCATGCCGGAAGGGCCCGTCGTGCCGTGGGACGTCGCGCGCTTTGAAGACCTGGCGCCGGAGCACTTCGCCCGCCTGCTCGCCATGGGCGCCGAGGTGGTGATCTTCGGCACCGGCAACAAGCTGCGCTTCCCGCATCCGCGCCTGACCGTGCCGCTTACCGAAAAGCGCATCGGCGTGGACGCCATGGACCTCCAGGCCGCTTGCCGCACGTACAACATCCTGATGCTGGAAGGCCGCAAGGTGGCCGCAGCGCTGCTGGTCGAGCCCGCCTGAGCGCATGCCGACCGACCGCACCATCCACGCGCCTGCCCTGCCCTGGCGCAATGCTTCCCTGTGGCTGCTGGCCGCCGCGTTTCTGGCCATCTGGCTCGGCACGCTGGACTACCGCCACCTGATCCCCACCGACGAAGGCCGCTACGCCGAAATCGCCCGCGAGATGTTCACCTCCGGCGACTGGGTGACCATCCGCTACAACGCCCTCAAATACTTCGAGAAACCGCCCCTGCAGATGTGGGGCACGGCGCTCGCCTACACGCTGTTCGGCATCGGCGACTGGCAGGCGCGGCTCTTCACTGCGCTCTCGGGCATCGTGGGCATCGTCTTCACCATGCTGGCGGCGGCGCGCTGGTGGGGCAAACGGACGGCGGTGATCACCGGGCTGGTACTGGTGAGTGCGCCGATGTGGAACGTCGGTTCGCACTTCAACTCGCTCGACATGGGCGTAGCCGGCTGCATGACGATGGCATTGGCGGCGCTGCTGCTGGCACAGCACCCGGACGCCACGCGCAGCCAGCAGCGCAACTGGATGTGGGTCTGCTGGGCGTCGATGGCCCTGGCGGTGCTGAGCAAGGGCCTGATCGGCGTGGTGCTGCCGGGCTTCGTGCTGGTGGTCTACACGCTGGCCGCACGCGACTGGGCATTGTGGAAACGATTGCATCTGCTGACCGGACTGATCGTGTTCTTCGCTGTCGCGGCACCGTGGTTTGTGCTGATTTCCGCGCGCAACCCGGAATTCGCCTGGTTCTTCTTCGTGCATGAGCATTTCCAGCGCTTCACGTCGACCGTGCACAATCGCAACGCGCCGCTCTGGTACTTCGTGCCGCTCCTGCTGGCGGGCTTCCTGCCTTGGCTCGCGCAATTGCCCGGTGCGGCACGGCTTACCTTTTCCGGCACCGAAACCGCCCGCAATGGTTTCCGGCCCACGCTGGTACTCGGGTTGTGGGCCATCCTGATCTTCGCGTTCTTCAGCATCTCCGATTCGAAGCTGCCGGGCTATATCTTCCCGATCATCCCCGCGCTGGCGATCTTGGCCGCGCTGGTGCTCGAGCACACCAGCGAGCGCGCATGGCGCTGGCAACTGCGGGCCTTCCTTGCGCTGGCGCTGGTCGGCCTGGCGGCCAGCGGCTATGTGGCGACGATGTCGTCGGACATGTACCCGAACGCGGTGTTCTCGCGCTTCGCGGTGTTCCTGGCAGTGGCTTTCGCCGCCGGAGCGGTGTTCACGTGGTGGGCGCTCCGCTTGGCGGGCAGGCGTTTTGAGAGCATCGCCGTCTTCGCGTGCGCGTGGTTCCTGACGTTTACGGCGGCAATGCTTGGCCACGAGGCCTTCGGGCGCTCTATGTCGGGCATCGATCTCGTGCCGGCCGTCAAGCCCTGGCTCAAGCCGGATGTGCCGTTCTATGCGGTGGAGCGTCTGGACCATACAATGCCGTTTTACCTCGGCAGGGCCACCATCATGGTTCAGGAGCCGGACGAGTTGGCCTTCGGCGTTCAGCAGGAGCCCTCCAAGTGGGTCCCGAGCACCGAGGCCTTCATTGCGCGCTGGAGGGAAATCGGCAACGCCGGTCAGGCGGTGGCGATGATGGGCCCCGGTACCTACGACAGGCTTGCCGCCCAGGGTGTACCGATGATCGTGATTGCCCGCGATGCCCGTCGCGTCATCGTCCGGCGCAACTAGGTTTTACCGCGATGAACGGTTGAAAGGGGCGCGTAGGCCGATTTGTCGTAACATGCGCCCCGGCGGCGGGATGGAAGACATCCGCACGGGGAAATCGCCGCAGTCTGCAAAACATCAAAAGAACACATGAATCTGGTCACTTTCGGGTTGATCCTGACGGGCGTCATGCTCAATGCCTGCGCACAGCTGCTGCTCAAGGCAGGCGTCAACAACATCGGCCGCTTTGCGTTTTCGGCCGACAACATCCTGCCGATCGGCATCAAGCTTGCAACGCAGTGGCCCATCATTGGCGGCCTGTCGTGCTATGTCATCTCAGTGGTGGTGTGGATTCTCGGGCTCTCACGCGTGGATGTGACCATTGCGTACCCGATGCTCTCGCTGGGCTACGTGGTCAATGCCTTCCTGGCGTGGTATCTGTTTGGAGAAATCCTGTCGGTTCAGCGCCTGATCGGCATCGCCATCATCCTCGTCGGCGTGCTTGTGCTGGCCCGCTCGTAAGCCGATGTGCCAGCCTCGGCCCCAACCCAATCCGCAGCCATGACGCAACCCAACACCTCCTCCTCACAACCGTTCCTGCCGTTCGTGCGCCCGACCATTGACGAAGCGACCATCGCCGCCGTGGCCGATGTGCTGCGCTCGGGCTGGATCACCTCGGGCCCGAAGGTTGCCGCCTTCGAAGCGGCGCTGTCGGAATACTTCGGCGGCCGCATCGTGCGCACCTTCGCCAACGGCACGGCCACGATGGAAGTCGCGCTGCGCATCGCAGGCGTTGGGCCGGGCGATGAGGTCATCACCACGCCGATCTCGTGGGTGGCCACATCCAACGTGATCCTGACGGTCGGCGCCAAGCCGGTCTTCGCCGACATCGACCCGGTCACGCGCAACATCGATCTGGACAAGGTCGAAGCCGCCATCACACCGCGCACCAAGGCCATCATCCCCGTCTACCTGTCTGGCTTGCCGGTCGACATGGACCGCCTGTACGACATCGCCCGCCGCCACAAGCTGCGCGTGGTGGAAGACGCCGCGCAGGCCATCGGCTCACGCTGGGGCGACAAGCGCATCGGCGAGATTGGTGACCTGGTCAGCTTCAGCTTCCAGGCCAACAAGAACATCACCACCATCGAGGGCGGCGCGCTGGTGCTGAACACGCCCGAAGAAGCCGTGCTGGCCGAAAAGTACCGCCTGCAGGGCGTCGCGCGCACCGGCTTCGACGGCATGGAAGTTGACCTGGTGGGCGGCAAGTTCAACCTGACGGACGTGAATGCCGCCATCGGGCTGGGCCAGTTCGCGCAGCTTGAAGCCGTCACGGCCCGCCGCGCTGCGCTCGCCCGCCGCTACTTTGCTGCCATGCGCGCGGCCGACATCGAATCGTTCGGTGTCGAGCTGCCGGTGGAAAACTTCACGCACACCAACTGGCACATGTTCCAGATCGTGCTGCCGCTGGATCGCCTGAAGGTCGATCGCGCCGGCTTCATGGCCGGGCTGAAGGCGCTGGGCATCGGCGCGGGCGTGCACTATCCGCCGATCCACCTGTTCAAGCTGTATCGCGAACTCGGCTGGAAGCCGGGTATGTTCCCGGTGGCCGAACGCATCGGCCGCGCGATCGTCACGCTGCCGATGTTTGCCGGCATGGAAGATTCCGATGTGGACCGCGTGGTCGATGCGGTCCGCCAACTTTGCGCCCAGTACCAATAAGCCAATAATGAAGACACCCGCTCTCTCGGTCGTCATTCCTGTCTACAACGAAGAAGATGGGCTCGCCGCGCTGTTTGCGCGTCTGTATCCCGCGCTCGATGCGCTCGGCATTTCGTACGAAGTCGTGTTCGTCAACGACGGCAGCCGCGACCGCTCTGCCGCCATGCTGGCCGAGCAGTTCCGCGTGCGCCCTGATACCACGCGCGTCGTGCTATTCAACGGCAACTACGGCCAGCACATGGCCATCCTGGCCGGCTTCGAGCACTCGCGCGGCGAGCGCGTCATCACGCTCGATGCCGACCTGCAGAACCCGCCGGAAGAAATCGGCCGCCTGGTCGAAAAGCTCGACGAGGGCTACGACTACGTCGGCACCATCCGGCGCGTGCGTCAGGACAGCTGGTTCCGCCGCACGGCATCGCGCGCCATGAACTCGCTGCGCGAGCGCATCACGCACATCAAGATGACCGACCAGGGCTGCATGCTGCGCGCCTACAGCCGCACCATCGTCGATACGATCAACCGCTGCCGTGAAGTCAACACCTTCATCCCGGCACTGGCCTACACCTTCAGCAAGAACCCCACCGAAATCGAAGTCGACCACGAAGAACGCTTCGCAGGCGAATCAAAGTACTCGCTGTACAAGCTGGTGCGCCTGAATTTCGACCTCGTGACGGGCTTCTCGGTAGTGCCACTGCAGTGGTTCTCGGCGATCGGGATGCTGCTGTCGCTGGCTTCGGCCATCCTGTTCATCCTGCTGGTGATTCGCCGCTTCGTGCTGGGCGCGGAAGTCCAGGGCGTGTTCACCCTGTTCGCCATCACGTTCTTCCTCATGGGCGTGCTGCTGTTCGGCATCGGCCTGCTTGGTGAATACATCGGCCGCATCTATCAGCAGGTGCGCGAGCGTCCGCGCTATCTAGTGCAGGGCGTGCTGGAAGACACGCCCCATCTGCACGAAGCCGGCCCGGCCGACCTGAAGAACGGCTCGCAGCGGGGTGTCGCATGACGGGTGCCATCAAACGCCGCGCCGTCGTCTTTGCGTATCACAACGTTGGCGTGCGCTGCCTGCGCGTACTGGCAGCGCGCGGTATCCAGGTCGAACTCGTCGTCACGCACGAAGACAACGCCGCCGAGAACATCTGGTTTGGCAGCGTGCGCGCTACGGCACAGGAACTGGGCATCCCCTTCATCACGCCGGACAACGCCAACGGTGAAGACCTGCATGCCCGCATCGCGGCCATCGCGCCGGATTTCATTTTTTCGTTCTACTACCGGCACATGATCCCGATGCGCCTGTTGAGCCTCGCCAAATTCGGCGCGTTCAACATGCACGGCTCGCTGCTGCCCAAATACCGCGGCCGCGTACCGATCAACTGGGCCGTTCTGCATGGTGAAACCGAAACCGGCGCCACCCTGCACGAGATGGTCGAAAAGCCCGATGCTGGCTACATCGTCGACCAGACCGTCGTGCCGATCCTGCCGGACGACACGTCGCACGAGGTGTTTGAAAAAGCCACCGTCGCCGCCGAGCAAACCCTGTGGCGAGCCCTGCCCGCGATGATTGCCGGACAGATCCCGCAGCACCCGAACGTGCTGGCCAACGGCAGCTATTTCGGCGGCCGCAAACCCGAAGACGGCCGCATCGACTGGTCCAAACCGGCCCAGCCGGTCTACAACCTGATCCGAGCTGTGGCGCCGCCCTACCCTGGTGCATTTACGGACGCGGGCAGCGAGCGCTACATCGTCGCGCGCGCGCGTCTGGCGCACCAAACCTTCACGAATTTGCCGCCGGGCTTGCACGTCGTGGATAATGCGATGTTCGGCGTGTGCGGCGATGGGGGAGCCATCGCCATCCACGAGCTCTGGCGCGTCGATACCCAGGCTGCCGGCGGGACGTCTGTCGTGACCGCAGAGCAGCTCGCCAGCCAGCTTGCCACCTCCTGATCTTGAGTTTGCCTTCATGAAAAAAGTACTGATCCTCGGCGTCAACGGCTTCATCGGCCACCACCTGTCCAAGCGCATCCTGGAGACCACCGACTGGGAGGTCTACGGCATGGACATGCAGACCGAGCGTCTGGGCGACCTGGTCAACCACCCGCGCATGCACTTCTTTGAAGGTGACATCACCATCAACAAGGAGTGGGTCGAGTATCACGTGAAGAAGTGCGACGTGATCCTGCCGCTGGTGGCCATCGCCACGCCGTCGACCTACGTCAAGGACCCGCTGCGCGTGTTCGAGCTGGACTTCGAAGCCAACCTGCCGATCGTCCGCTCGGCTGCCAAGTACGGCAAGCACCTGGTCTTCCCGTCGACCTCCGAGGTCTACGGCATGTGCACCGATTCGGAATTCGACCCGGAAGCCTCGTCGCTCGTCTACGGCCCGATCAACAAGCCGCGCTGGATCTACGCCTGCTCGAAGCAGCTGATGGACCGCGTGATCTGGGGCTACGGCATGGAAGGCCTGAACTTCACGCTGTTCCGCCCGTTCAACTGGATCGGCCCGGGCCTGGACTCGATCTACACCCCGAAGGAAGGTTCGTCGCGCGTCGTGACGCAGTTCCTCGGCCACATCGTGCGCGGCGAGAACATCAAGCTCGTCGACGGCGGCAGCCAGAAGCGCGCCTTCACGTATATCGATGACGGTATCGACGCGCTGGTGCGCATCATCGCCAACAAGGACGGCGTGGCCTCGGGCAAGATCTACAACATCGGCAACCCGTCGAACAACTACTCGGTGCGCGAGCTGGCCAACATGATGCTGGAGCTGGCCGCCAACATCGACGAGTACAAGGACACCGCCAAGCAGGTCCAACTGGTGGAAACAACCTCCGGCGCCTACTACGGCAACGGCTACCAGGACGTGCAGAACCGCGTGCCCAAGATCGCCAACACCATGGAAGAGCTCGGCTGGAAGCCGACCACCGTGATGAAGGACGCGCTGGCGAACATCTTCGAAGCGTATCGCACGCACGTGGCCGAAGCCCGCAGCCTGGTCGAAGAAGGCAACGGCAACAAGTAAGGCAGCACCCGCGCAGGCTCAATGGCTCTCATCGTTCTCAAGATCGACGTCGACACCCTGCGCGGCACCCGCGAAGGCGTGCCCAATCTCGCGCGCATGCTGCGTGAGCACGAGGCAGGCGCGACCTTCCTCTTCAGCCTCGGCCCCGATCACACCGGCTGGGCGCTGCGCCGGGCGTTCCGCCCCGGCTTCCTGAAAAAGGTTTCCCGCACGTCCGTGGTCGAGCACTACGGCTTGCGCACGCTGATGTACGGCGTGCTGCTGCCCGGGCCCGACATCGGCCGCAAGGCTGCCGCCGAAATGCGTGCGATTGCCGAGGCAGGTTTCGAGACCGGCATCCACACGTGGGACCACGTCCTCTGGCAAGACAACGTCCGCCTGCGCGATGCGGGCTGGACCGCCCGCCAGATGACCGCAGCGCACGCCCGCTTTGTGCAGGTCTTCGGCAAACCGCCCGTGACGCACGGCGCCGCCGGCTGGCAAATGAACGACCACGCCTTCCGCCAGATCGACGCTTGGGGCATGGCCTACGCCTCCGATGGCCGCGGCACGCATCCATACATCCCCAGCGTGGACGGCAAAGCGCTGAACCACGTGCAGCTGCCGACCACGCTGCCCACGCTGGATGAGCTGATCGGTGTGGATGGCATCACCCTCGACAACGTCGCCCGGCACATCCTCAAGATGACCGAGTCGGACCGCGACCAGGTGTTTACGTTGCACGCGGAACTTGAAGGGCAGAAACTCGCCCCGATCTTCCGCGAGTTGCTGCGAGGCTGGCGCGCGCAAGGCCATCGACTGGGGTCGATGGGCGACTACTACGCAATGCTGGATCGCAACACCCTGCCCGTGCAGCCCGTCACGTGGGGCGAAGTTGCCGGCCGCAGTGGCAGCCTGATCGTTCAGCCGGCCTGATCCTGCGGATCTCCGGTTCGGCGGCGGGCGCCGTGCTCAAGCTTTGCCGGCGCACGCGCTTCTTGTCTCTCTCCGCGGTTTTTCGGAACACACCATGCCCGTCACTCTCGACCAGCCTCTTCCCGACTTCTCCGCACCGGCCACCAGCGGCATCACGTTCTCGCCGGCTTCGCAGCGCGGCAAGATCGTCGTGCTGTATTTCTACCCGAAGGACAACACGCCCGGCTGCACCACCGAGGCGATGAACTTCCGCGACCAGTACGACGCCTTTGAAGCCGCCGGCGCCGTGGTGTTCGGCATTTCGCGCGACAGCCTGAAATCGCACGAAAACTTCAAGGCCAAGCTGGAGATGCCGTTCGAGCTGATCTCCGACGCCGACGAAGCCGTCTGCAACCTCTTCGACACCATCAAGATGAAGAAGATGTATGGCAAGGACGTGCGCGGCATCGAACGCAGCACTTTCCTCATCGACAGCAAGGGCGTGCTACGCAAGGAATGGCGTGGTGTGAAGGTGCCCAACCACGTGGACGACGTTCTGACGGCGGTGCGCGCGCTGTAAGCGACTGCGCACGAAAGCGCCGTGCAGGGCACGCCGGCGCTTGCTTTTCCATCGGTCTCGCGCGGCAGCAACGCGCCACTAGACGTCACATGTGACCGATTGCAAATCACAAAAGGTTCCGATACAGTCGGAACCGATGAGTACGAAATCCGGATGCCATTCCGATAGCCCACGACGGTACCGGCGGCCAAGTTGGCCTGATGCCCTGTCGTCGCTGATTTGGGCGTTTTCCCCGGCGAGCCGGCTGGGCAGAACGTCCGAGTCGTGCAGCTTGTTATGGCGTTCATCCAGGCCGCCCCACCTCTCGCAGGTCATGGCGGCTTTTTTGTGGCCCTCGTTCGTGCGCCCGTTCGCGCGGCGCGCCGGCCCTTCCCTCAGCGTTTTCCATCAGCACCGCCTCGCCATGCGCGGGCGCGGTGTTTCGTCGTTGTTTCCTCCAGAGAGGTAATCGAAGCATGCCGCTGCCGACCATGCCCACCCAGCCAGCCCAATTGCTCGACCCGGCTGAATTCAAGCCTTTCGGCAAAGCCGGAAAGCCCAAGGCGGGTCAGGAACCTCGAAAACCGGTGCCCGCACTTGAACGCGAGGCGCTGTCCGAGACCGGCCGAGCGCAACCCAAACGCGGCGCGGCCCAGGCACGCGCAGGCGAATCCTCGCCGGTGGCCAAGGAAGAGACGCGCCAGCGTCCGCCCAGCGTCCTGAAAGCCGTCGACAAAGTGCCCGCCAGCGGCAAATCGACCGAAACCGCAGCACGTCGCCGTGCGCGCCGCGATGAAGGCCCGACCAAGCTGTTCGTGCTTGATACCAACGTGCTGATGCACGATCCGACCTCGCTGTTCCGCTTTGAAGAACACGACGTCTATCTGCCCATGATGACGTTGGAGGAGCTGGACAACCACAAGAAGGGCATGAGCGAAGTCGCACGCAATGCCCGCACGGTCAGCCGCACGCTCGACCAGCTTGTGGCGGGGACCGACGGGGTGATGGACGACGGCCTGCCGCTTTCGAAGCTGGGGAACCGCGATGCGCAAGGCCGCCTGTTCTTCCAGACGCGCCTGAACGACATCAAGCTGCCCGACGGCTTACCGCAGGGCAAGGCTGACAACCAGATCCTGGGCGTGGTGGCCGCGCTGCAGCAGCAACGTCCGGACCGCGATGTCGTGCTGGTGTCCAAAGACATCAACATGCGGATTAAGGCGCGCGCCCTCGGCCTGCCGGCGGAGGACTACTTCAACGACCGCGTGCTGGAAGATACCGATCTGCTGTACAGCGGCATCATGGCCCTGCCGGCGGATTTCTGGCAGAAGCACGGCAAGAACATCGAGAGCTGGCAGGATCCGAAAACGGGCACCACGTTCTACCGCCTGTCGGGCCCCCTGGTGCCGTCGTTCCTGGTCAACCAGTTCGTCTTCCTGGAACCGAATGACGGCAGCCTGCCGCTGTATGCCCAGGTCAAGGAACTGAACGGCAAGACAGCCGTGCTGCAGACGCTCAAGGACTACACGCACCAGAAAAACAACGTCTGGGGCGTAACGGCGCGCAACCGCGAGCAGAACTTCGCGCTGAACCTGCTGATGCACCCGGAGGTGGACTTTGTCTCGCTGCTCGGCCAGGCCGGTACGGGCAAGACGCTGCTGGCGCTGGCCGCAGGCCTTGAGCAAGTGCTCGACCAGAAGCTCTACAACGAGATCATCATCACGCGCGCCACGGTCCCCGTCGGTGAAGACATCGGCTTCCTGCCCGGCACGGAAGAAGAAAAGATGCAGCCCTGGATGGGCGCCTTCGACGACAACCTCGAGGTGCTGCAGAAATCCGACGATACCGCCGGCGAATGGGGCCGCGCGGCGACGCAGGAGCTGATCCGTTCGCGCATCAAGGTCAAGAGCATGAACTTCATGCGCGGCCGAACCTTCGTCAACAAGTTTCTGATCATCGACGAGGCGCAAAACCTGACGCCCAAGCAGATGAAGACGCTGGTCACGCGTGCGGGCCCGGGCACCAAGATCGTCTGCCTGGGGAACATCGCGCAGATCGACACGCCGTATCTGACGGAAGGCTCGTCGGGCCTGACCTATGTGGTGGATCGCTTCAAGGGATGGAGCCACAGCGGTCACATCACGCTGGCGCGTGGCGAGCGCTCGCGACTTGCAGATCACGCATCGGACGTGCTGTAACCACCTCTCAACCACGGTTCTGCGGCAAGTGCATCTGCCGCAAACCGTTGTGTCACAAGGCTACGCAATTGCGTGGCCTTTTTTTTGCTGCATATCAGGCACCTCTCCCTTTTTTGATGGAGGCAATGATGCCCATGCAGCGAAACCTGCAGAACCGATCGCGCTTGACCCTGACGTCGGCCGCGTTGGCGATGATGCTGTCCGCCGGCGCGTCCATTGCGCTCGCCGACAACCTTACGCCGCAGACCGCCGGACAGATCAGCTACGTCTGCGGCGGCGTTGCACAGGATGAACAGGAAGCGTTGAACAGCGAAGCGCGCAACTACAACCTGTCGCTGCTATTCACGCAGGGGCCGCGCGGCGAATATCTCGCCGACGTGGATGTGCAACTCACGCGGCACGGCAAGGAAGTCGCGAGCTTCCGTGCAGACGGCCCGCGCTGCCTGATCAAGGCTCCGCCGGCGAGCTATAACGTCATCGCCACGTACCAGGGCGCCACCAAACGCGCGACGGTGCAGACCGGCAGTACCCGCAGCGTTCAACTGCGCTGGTAAAACTGCCCGCAAAAGGCGACGCCATCGGGGCCACGCTCGCAGACCCGCGTCCCGCTTGGCGTTGCGCCCCGCCAACAGGCGGTTTGGCTTTCTGACGCCACGCGCATAGCATGCACGCATCTAGGCCCTCCTGATGCGCATGCTGACGCGGCATAGTTTTCCTCAAGGCAATACCAGACTGGCAGGCGCTGCCCTGTTGGCGCTGGCGTGCCTCCTGTCTGCGTGCTCGTCGACACCCACGCGTTCCACTGCCTCTCGCGATAATGGGCTGCGCACCCGAGGCGTACCCATTCAGGATCCAAGCGCCGGCTTGGAAGAAATCTCGATCGAAGCGATGGCGCTGGTCGGTACGCCGTACCGCTATGGCGGCAATACGCCTGACAGCGGCTTCGATTGCAGCGGGCTCGTGCGCTATGTTGTGCAGCGCGCCGCCTCCGTGAATCTGCCGCGTACCGCTGCCGAAATGGGTCGCCGCGGCACCTCCCTCGAGCGCCGCGACGTGGCATCTGGCGACCTCGTCTTCTTCAACACGACGGGCCAGCCGAACTCGCACGTCGGCATCTATGTGGGCCAGAACCGCTTCGTGCATGCGCCGGCCACGGGCGGCACCGTGCGGCTGGAAGACATGACCAAGTCATACTGGGCGAGCCGCTACATGGGCGCGCGGCGCGTAGTGGCTGCGAGCAACCTGCCGGATGCGCCAACCATCATGCCCATCGCGCCAGCCCCTGCCAGCCCGGCGCGTCCTATCGATGACGACCCGCTCGGCGCCCTCGCCCGCGCACGCGGCGCCGAGGCAGACAATCTGATGTCGACGCGCACACCGGCGGCTATCGCGCAGCCTGCGGACGACGACCCCATCGCCCGCTTCGCCACGCAATAACACGTCGCGCACCTCAATGCAAAACGCCCACCGATTTGGTGGGCGTTTCGCTATGACGGTCCGATCTGTGACCGGCTTACAGCACGTGCCGGCCAATCCACCAGGCAATCGCCGCCATGAAGGCCGACGCGGGAATGGTCAGTACCCATGCCCAGACGATGTTGCCCGCCACGCCCCAGCGCACGGCCGAAGCCTTCTGCGCCGCGCCCACACCGACGATGGCGCCGGTAATGGTGTGCGTGGTCGACACCGGCACGCCCAGTGCCGAAGCGAAGAACAGCGTCATTGCGCCACCGGTTTCAGCGCAGAAACCGCCGACCGGCTTGAGCTTGGTGATCTTCTGCCCCATGGTGCGCACGATGCGCCAGCCGCCCAGCAGCGTGCCCAGACCGATCGCCACATAGCAGCAGACGATGACCCAGATCGGCGGCTCCGTCGCCGTGGCCGATGCGTAGCCACCTGCGATCAGCAGCATCCAGATGATACCGATGGTTTTCTGCGCATCGTTGCCGCCATGGCCCAGGCTATACAGCGAGGCCGACAGCAACTGCAAGCGCCGGAACCACCGGTCCACCTTGGATGGCGGCGTTCGGAAGAACAGCCACGACACCGCCACCATCAGCAGCGAGCCCAGGATGAAGCCCAGCAGCGGCGAAATCAGGATGAACGCCACGGTCTTGAGCAGGCCGCTCGCCACCAGCGAGCCCGTGCCCGACTTGGCCACCGCCGCGCCCACCAGGCCGCCGATCAACGCGTGCGACGAGCTCGACGGAATGCCGTAGTACCACGTGATGATGTTCCACGCGATCGCCCCCACCAGCGCCCCGAAGATGACGTAGTGGTCCACGATCGATGGGTCGATGGTGTCGCGCCCCACCGTGGTGGCCACCTTGAGGTGGAAGATGAAAATGGCGATCACGTTGCAGGCCGCGGCCATCGCCACCGCCTGCTGCGGCTTGAGCACGCCGGTCGACACCACCGTTGCGATGGAGTTGGCCGCATCGTGGAAGCCGTTCATGAAGTCGAACACGATGGCCAGCGCCACCAGCAGGACGACCACCCAAAGACTGATCTGAAGCGTATGCATGAGGCGTCGTCTCGTCAGGCGTTTTCGAGCACGATGCCTTCGATGATGTTGGCGACATCCTCGCAACAGTCGGTGACGCTCTCCAGTTGCTCGTAGATCGCCTTGAGCTTGATCAGCAGCTTGATGTCGTTCTCGGTGCGGAACAGCTTGGCCATGGCGGCGCGCATCACGCGGTCGGCTTCCGACTCGAGGCGGTCGATTTCCTGCGCAATGGTGAGGATCTGGCGGCCATTGTTCATGTCGCTGAGCAGCGCCACGGCCTTGCGGACCTCCTCGCAGCAGGCCACGCAGATGGTTGCGAGTTGGCGCGCTTCGTCCGTCACGTTGGTGACGTCGTACAGCGAGATCGTGAGCGACACGTCTTCCATCAGGTCGAGGATGTCGTCCATCGTCGTGATCAGCTTGTGGATCTCGTCGCGATCGAGCGGCGTAATGAACGTCTTGTGCAGCAGCTCGACCGTGTCATGCGTAATGCGATCGGCCTTCTTTTCAAAATTCTGCACGTTGCGCGCATGCATTTCGGCATTGGGCAAGTCGTTGACCAGCTCCTTGAGCGCATGTGCGGCCTTGACGGCGCACTCGGCGTGCTGATTGAAGTATTCGAAAAACTTGCCTTCGGTGGGCATGAAGCGACCGAACATGATGATCCTTGGAAACGAGGAGTGCTGACGTCGTAAAAACAGCGCCGGTCGGGATCACCGCCGGCGCTGTCATCAAAGCGCAATATTTTACCGGAACCCGCAGCGCGCCAGACGTCGCACGTTGTGGCTGGCCGACACGTATTGCAGGTTACGTGTCGTTGTCAAAGAAGGCATTGCCCCCGGTGAAGTTATCAAACTTCGTGTATTCACCCAGGAATGTGAGACGAACGGTGCCGATCGGACCGTTACGCTGCTTACCGATGATGATTTCGGCCGTACCCTTGTCCGGAGAGTCCGGGTTGTAGACCTGATCGCGGTAGATGAACAGGATCACGTCGGCATCCTGTTCAATAGCGCCGGATTCGCGCAAGTCCGACATCACGGGGCGCTTGTTCGGGCGCTGCTCCAGGCTTCGGTTCAGCTGTGACAGCGCGATCACCGGGCAGTTGAGCTCCTTGGCCAACCCCTTGAGCGACCGTGAGATTTCCGAGATTTCGGTCGCGCGGTTTTCTCCGCCGCCCGAGCCCGACATCAGCTGCAGGTAGTCGATGACGATCAGGCCAAGCTGCCCACACTGACGCGCCAAGCGACGTGACCGCGCGCGGAGTTCCATCGGGTTCAGTGCCGGCGTTTCGTCGATGAAGAGCTGCGCGTCATTCATCTTCTGAATGGCGTGCGTCAAGCGCGGCCAATCCTCGTCGAGCAGGCGACCGGTCCGCAGGCGGTGCTGATCCAGCCGACCAACCGAACCCAGCATACGCATGGCGAGCTGCGTGCCCGCCATTTCCATCGAGAACACCGCCACCGGCAGGCCCTGCTCCACCGCCACGTGCTCGCCGATGTTCAGCGAGAACGCGGTCTTACCCATCGACGGACGGCCTGCGACGATGATCAGGTCGCCGCCCTGCATACCACTGGTCATGCGATCCAAGTCGACAAAACCCGTCGGCACACCGGTGATGTCGCTCTGGTTGTCACGGTGGTACAGCTCGTCGATACGCTCGACCACCTGCGTCAGCAGCGGTTGGATCTCCAGGAAGCCCTTCTGCCCGCGCGAGCCTTCTTCGGCAATCGCGAACACCTTGGATTCAGCCTCATCCAGTAGCTGGCGAACGTCGCGGCCTTGCGGGTTGAAGGCACCGGCTGAGATCTCGTCGGCAATCGTCACCAGTTGGCGCAGCACGCCGCGGTCGCGGACGATTTCCGCATAGCGGCGGATGTTGGCGGCGCTCGGCGTGTTTTGCGCCAACGCGTTCAGGTACGCCAGGCCGCCCACCTCTTCCGCCTTGCCGGCCGCCTGCAGCTGCTCATACACCGTGATCACGTCTGCCGGCTTGGCCTGCGAGATCAGCTTGCCGATGTTGTGAAAGATCAGCCGGTGATCGTAGCGGTAGAAATCGTGCTCGTTGATGAAATCGGCAATGCGATCCCAGGCGGCGTTATCCAGCAGCAACCCGCCGAGCACCGACTGTTCGGCCTCGATGGAATGCGGGGGCACCTTGAGGGAATCGAGCTGGGGATCGGAGGGCGCGTTCATGGCGGGATTATAACGGCGCTGCTCGGTCTTCAATCTGAACCCCTGACACAAAGGACAACAAAAAAGGCAGAGACTTTCGTCCCTGCCTTCTTGACTCGCGACGGCCAGCTGACCGGGCGTCGCGAGGTGCAGCGTGCGTGCTTAGACAGCCTCGCCCAGCACCGACACCGTCACGTCGACTGCCACATCGGTGTGCAGCGACACGACGACCGGGTGGTCACCCACGGTCTTCAGCGGGCCATTAGGCAGACGCACTTGCGCCTTCTCGACCTTGAAGCCTTGTGCAGCCAGCGCGTCGGCGATGTCGTGGTTGGTGACGGAACCGAACAGACGGCCATCCACACCAGCCTTTTGCGACAGTTGCAGCGTCAGGCCGTTCAGCTTCTCGCCTTCGGCTTGCGCAGCAGCCAGCTTTTCAGCGGCCAGCTTTTCCAGCTCAGCACGGCGGGCTTCGAATTCCTTGATGGCGGATTCGGTTGCGCGGCGGGCTTGCTTCTTCGGGATCAGGAAGTTACGAGCGTAACCGTCCTTCACGCGCACCACGTCGCCCAGGTTACCCAGGTTGACGACCTTCTCGAGCAGAATAATTTGCATGGTGAGTTCTCCTTATCCCGCTGATTAGTGCTTGTGCTGGTCGGTGTACGGCATCAGCGCGAGGAAACGCGCGCGCTTGATGGCCGTATCGAGTTGGCGCTGATAGATTGCGCGCGTGCCGGTCAGGCGGGCGGGGGTGATCTTACCGTTCTCGCCGATGAAGTCCTTGAGCGTATCGATGTCCTTGTAATCGATTTGCTCAACGCCTGCCACGGTGAAGCGGCAGAACTTCTTGCGTTTGAACAGCGGGTTTTGCTGCTGGAAGCGCTTCTTGTTCTTCGCGTCGCGCTGCTTCTTGTTCATGAATGCCATGATTCAATCCTTTACGAATACGTTACATCCGGAGATGTGAAAGACCAGTGCCTTGCTGCTGCGGTGCTTGCGAGCCAGGAATCCGACGCAATCAAGGGCAGTGCCCGGAGCGATGCGGTCCAGAACGGAGGCCATCTTGCCTGCCGCCAGTGCCTCGATCGAAAACTCGACCAGTCGCACTGTCTGCGCCTCCATCGCTTGCCCGCTGTAGCTCAGCAGGCAATTCACGATGGGCACGCCGGCTGGGGTGTATCTCATCACCTCGCGCTCGACCAGTGTGGCGACGAGCTGCAGGCGGTTGATGGCGTTGCCCCCGAGGGTTCCGTTCATGCTCGCGGCGCGCGGTGTTTAGCTTCGCGCCGCACCGCGCGACATCAGGCGGCCTGTTCGGTTTGAGCGGCGGCCTTCTTGGCCTCTTCGCGCGCCACTTCCTTCATCATCGGCGACGGAGCCGTTTCAGCCTTCTTGGTCTGAACGATGAGGTGACGCAGCACGGCGTCGTTGAACTTGAACGCGTGCTCGAGCTCAGCCAGGGTTTCCTTGCCGCACTCGATGTTCATGCACACGTAGTGAGCCTTGGCCAGCTTCTGGATCATGTAGGCCAGTTGACGACGGCCCCAGTCCTCGACGCGGTGCACTTGACCGCCCTGCGTGGTGACCGTGCTCTTGTAGCGCTCGATCATCGCGGGCACTTGCTCGCTCTGGTCCGGATGGACGATGAAGACGATTTCGTAATGACGCATTGACGCTCCTTGTGGATTAAGCCGCCCGGGCGTCACACTCCGGTGCAGCAAGGTTGGTTAGCCTGCCATTATACGCAGACCTAGATAATATTTTCAATACCGATCAATGACTTGCTGCAGGGAGCCCACCTCTGCCTCACCACGCCTGGAAGCCAGAAGTAATGTCAGCAGCACACGAGCCTTGTACGGATTGAGCGAGCCGCTCGACGCCCAACCCTGCGCATCAGGCTGCGCAGGTACCACCCCGGCACCCGTACGGGTTGAGCGGAGCACCAAAACGCCCTGCTGGCTCGCCCGATTGAGCGCCGCCTCGAGATTGGCGTGAATGGAACCCGCGCCGGTCGCCGCGATCACAAGCCCCCTCACACCGGCGTCGACCAGCGCATCGACCATGCGCGCGTCGGGCTGCGCATAGCTCGCGACCACTTCGACCCAAGGCCATTGTCCTGCCGATGGCATCGGCAACGCGTCAGACGCAGCGACGAGGCGCGCCACGCGCTGAAACTGCACTTGCGTGTCGAGCACAAAACCCAGCGGCCCCACGTCCGGGGAAACAAACGCCTCGACCGCATAGGTGTGCGCTTTCTGCACGTCGCGCGCGGCATGAATACGCTGATTAAGCGCGACCAGCACACCTCGCCCACGCGCTGCTGGACTCGCGGCCAGCCGCACCGCGTTCAGCAAATTCAGCGGGCCATCTGCCGACAACGACGTCGACGGCCGCATGGCTGCCGTCATGACGATGGGCGTATCCGTCTGCTGCGTCAGGTGCAGCAGCATCGCGGTTTCTTCGAGCGTGTCGGTGCCATGCGTGATGACCACGCCATCCACGCGCTCCACGTCGATCCAGTGGCGAACGCGCGCGACCAGCTTTTCCCACACGTCGAACGTCAGATCCTTGCTGTCGATCTGCGCGACCTGTTCGGCGCGCACGTTGGCGATGCGCTCCAAGCCAAGCTTGCTGGCAGCGAGCAGTTGGTCGATGGGCACGGCGCCAGCGCGGTAGCGGGCGGCCGAGCCAGCATCGTCGGCAGAACCGGCGATCGTGCCGCCGGTGGCGAGGATGGCAATGGTAGGCAAGGACATCGTTCGGAGCATGCGTGGTGAGCAAGGCGCGCATTGTATCCGCCCGCCCCGCCCTTGCCGACGGGGGATTGCCCTCGGGAAAGCGCCAAAACAAAACGCCGGCACACAGGCCGGCGTTTGCAGCAAAAGCAGCGTCGATTATTTCTCGACGAAAGCGCGCTCGATCACGTAGTCACCGGCTTCGCCCATGCGCGGCGAGATCTTGAAGCCGCGTGCATCGAGCAGCTTGCAGGTGTCTTCCAGCATGGCCGGGCTACCGCAGATCATGGCGCGATCGACAGCCGGGTCCATCGGCGGCAGGCCAATATCGGCCGACAGCTTGCCGCTATCCACGAGGTCGGTCAGGCGGCCCATGTTGCGGAAGGGCTCCCGCGTGACGGTCGGGTAGTAGATCAGCTTCTCACGCACCTGGTCGCCGAAGAACTCGTTGTTCGGCAGCTCGCTGGTGATGAAGTCGGCATAGGCCAGCTCGCTCACCTGACGCACGCCATGCAGCAGCACGACCTTCTCGAAGCGCTCGTAGGTATCCGGGTCCTGGATGATGCTCATGAACGGCGCCAGGCCGGTGCCGGTGCCGAACAGGTAGAGATTCTTGCCGGGCAACAGGTCATCCAGCACGAGCGTGCCGACCGGCTTCTTGCTCACGAGCAGCTTGTCGCCCACCTTCAGGTGCTGCAGGCGCGACGTCAGCGGGCCGTTCTGGACCTTGATGCTGAAGAACTCCAGATGTTCTTCATAGTTGGGACTGGCGATGCTGTACGCGCGCATCAACGGCTTGCCTTCGACTTCCAGGCCGATCATCACAAAGTGACCGTTATGGAAGCGCAGCGCTTGGTCGCGCGTGGTCTTGAAGCTGAACAGCGAGTCGTTCCAGTGGTGGACGCTCAGAACGGTCTCTTGATTGAAAGCGGACATGGTGACGTTCGGGCCGGCCTTGCGGCAGTGCAAAATGCGGTCAAGGCCTTGATTTTATGCGATTCCCCGCAGCTTCGCCTGCATGGATTGCGCATAAGCTTCTAACCAGTGCATAGGTTTTGACGCCGGTCATGGGTCGGCCGAACCTCTGGCGCAACATGTCACAACAAAATCACTTGCGCTTCCCGTGTCACTGTATAAAATCACAGCACCTGTTCAAATATACAGTACGTCGATGGCCACCCTGACCCCCCGCCAACAGCAGATTTTCGACCTGATCCGCCAGACGATTCAGCGCACCGGCTTTCCGCCCACCCGCGCCGAGATTGCCGCGGAGTTTGGTTTCTCGTCGGCCAACGCGGCCGAGGAACACCTGCGGGCGCTGGCGCGCAAGGGGGTGATCGAACTGACGCCGGGCGCTTCGCGCGGCATCCGGCTGCGCACTACGGGCGACACGGCCCAGCACCAGTTTTCACTGCCGTCGATGGGGCTGATGCAATTGACGTTGCCGCTCGTGGGCCGTGTGGCCGCCGGTAGCCCAATCCTCGCCGCCGAGCATATCGACCGCCAGTACCAGGTCGATCCGTCGCTCTTCTCCGCGCAGCCCGATTTCCTGCTGAAGGTGCGCGGCATGAGCATGCGCGACGCCGGCATTTTGGATGGCGACCTCCTGGCCGTGCAGCGCGCGGCAGAGGCCGCCAATGGGAAGATCGTCGTTGCGCGGCTTGGCGACGACGTCACGGTCAAGCGTTTCCAGCGCAAAGGCCGCCACGTCGAACTGATCGCCGAGAACCCCGATTTCGAGCCGATCCACGTTGATTTGGATCGTGATGAGTTTCACCTGGAGGGCTTGGCCGTCGGTCTGATCCGGCCAGCTGCTCCGTAAGTCTCTGGCGCATCTCAGCGCCGAATCCTTCGCTGTTTGATTCAACCCGGAGGTGGGCCATCGGCTCGCCAGGGCGGAGTCTTGCCGCCCGCTTTTCCACCCGAACTCACGAGGTCTGCCATGCGACTCGGATCGATGTCCTCCCGCCGCCGCCCGGTACATCCGGTGCCTTTCCGCCAAACCCAGGGCGTGCGCATCTATCAAGGGGAGCAGCGCCGTACGATGGTCGGCAGCATGGCCGCCATCTGCCGCATGCTGGATGCGATTCCAGCAGCCTCGCGCACGGCGGGCGCCGAAGGCTGCTGAGCGCGATGCAACACCTTCAATTGTGTTGCCGCAGCCGGTCAGGGCATACCCCAATGCTGCCACCGCAACTGATTTCATACACTTGCCATGCCCTGAGGACAGGGCTTTCTTCAACTGATTTTCGGCCCGCCGTTTGAGCGGGCTGTTTTTTTTGGCCGCATGTTGCTCAAACGGCACACTAAAAGACGTTTCGCAGGCAAAACGGACGTTTACCCGGATTTTGTTTGGCGCAGGTGACAGTAGTATTGCCAGTGCCCTCAGGGGCAATTGAGATCGCTGAATTCGAAGCCCGCGCACTGCGGGCTTTTTTTTTGAGGGCTGGAACCGCGCCGCTAGACGCTGCCCGCCTTCTCGACGACAAGAATACGAGCCTCCCCACGCGGATGTGCCACATGCTCGCAACCGATGCCGGCAAAGAAGACGTCGCCGGGCTCCAGCGCTGCCACACGCTCCACCCCGGCTTCGCGATAGTGCATATCGACCGTGCCGTCTAGCACCACGAAGACCTCCTCGCCGTCGTTCACATGCCAGCGGTAAGGCTGGTCCGTCCAATGCAGGCGCGTGGTGATGCCGCCCATGTTGGCGATATCAAGTGCGCCCCAGGCACGCTCTGCGGTAAACGATTTAGCTCGGATGACCTTCATGGCGATCGTGCGGCGGTTACTGCATCGATTGCAGATTGCCGATACGCACAAGCATTTCGGTGAACATCTGCATGTCCAGATCGAGGTCCGGCACTTCCTTGTACTCGTTGGCGTTGTGCGCGGTGTACTTCTTGCCGGGCATGGCCGGGCCGAAGTTGATCGCATTCGGCATCAGCTTGGCGGTGGTACTGCCGGCGGTCGGCACGGGCTTGGCATCTAGGCCGGTGGTGTCGCCATAGATGTTGAGCAGTGTCGACAGCCAGGCGCCCTTCGGATCGCGTGCCATCCAGTTGCCCTGGTCGTGGTTGATTTCCAGAGCGATGTGATTGGCGTTGGCCCACGCATTGATCTTGCCGGCGACCTCCCCGCGCAGTGCGTCGGGCGTCTTGCCGCGCGGCATGCGCACGTTGGCCGTGACTTCAACGCGGCCGTTCTTGTCGCCGATCACGTTGGGCGACATGGTAAGCGGCCCCATGAAGTCGTCCTTGTAGGCAAGGCCCATGGTGTTGCCAAGATAGTCGGTGCCATACAGGTCGATGATGTAGCGCACGGCATGGGCGTAGGCGTTGTCGGCCAAGCCAAGATCGGCTGCGCGCAGGAACAGCGCCAGGCGAGGCAGCGGGTTGACACCCTCTTCCGGACGCGAGCCATGGGCCGACGTGCCGGTGACCTTGACGACGATGCTGTCGGCATTGCGTGTGATGTCGATCGAGAACTTGCCCTGTGCGGCGAGGCTGCTGACGAACGCATCGCGCTTGGCTTCGAGCGCGGCGGCGGCCACGCCCAAGTCACCGCCCTGGAGCGTGGCCGTGGCCGTCTGCGGGACGGAGTTGGCGGAGGCCGCACCCGCCATCGAAACGATGGCCGTGTGTGAAGCATCCCCGGCTTGCGCGGGGAAGAACACCTTCAGCGCACCGGAGCCCTTCTCGGCGACCACGGCCGGGTACTTGCTGTCGAGCACGATGTTGTACGCGGGCAGTTGCGTGTGCTCGCGGTAGTACTTCATGCCGTCGCCGCCGGTTTCCTCGGTGGTCTCGATCATCAGGCGGATCGTGCGCGCGAGCGGCACGCCGCTGTCCTTGACGGTTTTCATGGCGTACAGCGCAGCGGCAATCGAGCCCTTGTCGTCGATCGTGCCGCGGCCGTACAGCAGGTTGCCCACACGCGTCACTTTGAACGGATCGAGCTTGGCGCCGTCGCCGAGCACCCACTCTTCGGCCTTGGCAGGTACGACGTCCGCATGGGTCAGGATGCCGAATTCGTCCGAACCGGTGCCGGGCAACGTGACTTCGAACACGCGGTTGTCGACGTTGCGGTATTTCAGGCCGAAGTCGTGCGCCATGCCTTCGACGAGCTTGCCGAAGGCCACGATCGCGGGGTTCTCGTGCTGCGGGATCTTGTCGTCGCGCACGGTGGGCAGCGCGACCATCTTCTCGATCGAACCGATCACGGCCTGCTGGTTGTGCAGGCGGTTGTACAGGCCGAGCAGCCGGCCGATGTTGATGAGGTCATCGCCGGTGAGCGGCGCCTTCTTCTGGTACGCAGCCACACTGCCTGCGACCTGCGGGTCAGCCTTGGCGGCCGCAGCAAGGAAGCTGTTCAGACTAGCCGATGCCTTGGGTTGCTCGGCGGCAAGCAGCGCATCGAGCTGAGGCTTCTGGAGTGTGGCGGCAAAAGCGCTACTTCCCAGCGCCAGGGACAGCGCGACAGTCAGGGCGGACAAGCCAATACGGGCGGGACGTTGCATCGAAACGGTTTCCGAAAAGGACGAAGGCGCCATCATAGGGGCGAAGTACGCGCCGCGCATTGTGCAGCGCGAAAACGTTAGCCAGCCAGGGATCGGACCGAGCGCGGTATGCTTGGAGCTTTCCCAGGAGGCTTGCCGCATGGAACCGTGTCTGGACACCGCCCCCGGTCTGCTCGACGTGCTCGAAGAATTGCGCCGGCGCGAGCCCATCTTCCACCGGCCCGAATTCGGCACGCGCCGCGAAGACTTCGAGCGAATGACCACGGAGGATTTCTGGGAGGTCGGCGCCTCGGGCCAGCGCTACAGCCGCAGCTACGTGCTCGGCGTGCTCGATGCCCGGCACGGCCATATCGGTGAGGAATTCTGGCAAACGCGCGATTTCCGCTGCCAAGAGATCGCGCCGGACAACTATCTGCTCACCTACACGCTGGTGCAGTCCAATCGCACCACGCGGCGGGCAACGTTGTGGCGGCGCACGGACGATGGCTGGAAGGTCGTGTACCACCAGGGGACCGTGGTCGCCGACGTATAGCAGCCGACCGTTGCAGAAGCCGCGGTCCGGATTGCACATGGCGCGGCAAAACGACAATCGGGTTGAGATAATGGCGGCCTCTCCTTTGCCGCCGAGTCCCCATGCCGTCCGCTGCGCCCATTTCATCGCGTGTCAGCCCCCTCTTCGCGCTCATGCCGTTCTTGCGTCCTTACGCAGGACGCTGGGTCGTGGCGTTCCTGGCGCTGGTCACGTCGGCCGGGGCAACCCTGGCGCTGCCGGTGGCCTTCAAATTCCTGATCGACCGGGGATTCGCCAGCGGCGAGCGGGCGCACATCGACCGCTACTTCATCGCCCTGTTTCTCCTCTCACTGGTGCTGGCCGGCGCCACGGCGCTGCGCTTCTATTGCGTGTCGTGGCTGGGGGAACGGGTCACGGCTGACCTGCGGCGCGCCGTCTACCGGCATATCGTCGGATTGAGCCCCGAGTTTTTCGAGACCACACAAACTGGCGAGGTGCTGTCGCGGCTCACGACGGACACGACGCTGATCCAGACCGTTGTCGGGACCAGCCTGTCACTCGGATTGCGCAACACGCTGCTGACCGTCGGCGGGGTGGTGATGCTGGTGGTGACGAGTCCGGTGCTATCGGGCTACATCATCGCCACGCTGATTGTGGTGGTCGCGCCGATCGTCATTTTCGGGCGTCGCGTGCGGCGGCTCTCGCGTGACAGCCAGGACAAGGTGGCAAGCGCGAGTGCACTTGCAGGCGAAGTGCTCAATGCCATGCCGACCGTGCAGTCGTACACGCAGGAGGCTTACGAGTCCAAGCGTTTCGGCAACGCGGTGGAAACAGCGTTCGATACGGCGCTCGTGCGTATTCGGGCGCGCGCGCAATTGACCGCCGTGGTCATCATCTTCGTGTTCGCCGCGATCGTGTTTGTGCTCTGGCTCGGCGCGAAGGCCGTGCTGGCCGGGCAGATGACGGCGGGACAACTGTCCCAGTTCATCCTCTATGCGGTGTTCACGGCGGGCGCCGTGGGCGCGATCGCTGAGGTGTGGGGCGACTTGCAAAGGGCCGCCGGCGCCGCGGAACGCCTGCTGCAACTGCTGGCAACACGCTCGCCCATCGCAGAGCCGGACACGCCGACAGCGCTGCCGGCGCATGCCGAGGGCATCCGCTTCGAGAACATCGGCTTTTCGTACCCATCGCGCCCGGGTACCGCCGCACTCTCCGACTTCACGCTCGATGTCGCGCCGGGGGAGCACGTTGCGCTGGTGGGGCCGTCCGGGGCGGGCAAGACCACGCTGTTTCAGCTTCTGCTGCGCTTTTATGAACCGCAGTCCGGAAGCATCCTGATCAGCGGCGTCCCGACGCGGCAGGTGTCGCTTGCCACGCTGCGGCAGGCCATTGGCGTGGTGCTGCAGGAATCGGTGATCTTCTCCGGAAGCGTGCTCGACAACATCCGCTACGGCACGCCCGACGCGACGCTTGCCCAGGTACAACGCGCCGCCGAGATGGCCGCGGCCGCCGACTTCATCAACGCGCTGCCGCAAGGCTACGACACGCTGCTGGGCGAGCGCGGTGTGAGGCTGTCAGGCGGACAACGCCAGCGGATCGCCATTGCGCGCGCCATTCTCAAGGACCCGCCGATCCTGCTGCTGGATGAAGCCACGAGCGCACTCGATGCCGCGAGCGAACGATTGGTGCAGACGGCCCTGAACAACGCCGCGCGCAATCGCACCACGCTTGTCATCGCGCATCGCCTCGCCACCGTGCAGCAAGCCGACCGGATCGTCGTTCTTGAACACGGCCGCATCGTCGCGCAAGGCCGCCACGCCGAGTTGCTGCAGAGTTCCCCACTCTATGCCCGGCTTGCGGCGCTGCAGTTCGGTGCGTTGCCCATGGACGGGGAGCCGAGCCACGCGATGAACGGTCACGTCGAGGCCCAGTAACTCCCCGGCCCCGATCCGACGCCATACGGGGCATCGCGCACAATTTCACCTTACACACCCAGTCATCAGCAATTTAATTGCGCAGACTAGGGTTTTCCTGTGTCCCGTACGAAATTCTATTTCGGCGCCCGAACCCTACACTTTCCTCAATCGGACGGTCGCAGGAACCTCGAAGAAGGCGCGTAGCGCTGCAGTGCGACGTCCGTCATTGCCCTCCCCCAACATTGGCCGCACCGCCCCCATGACTGACCTCTTTGAAAACCCGATGAAGCTGATGGGCTTCGAGTTCGTTGAATTCGCCTCGCCCACGCCCAACGTGCTGGAACCGCTGTTCGAACAGATGGGCTTCTCGCTGGTGGCGCGCCACCGTTCGAAAGACGTGCTGCTGTATCGCCAGGGCGACATCAACTTCATCGTCAACCGCGAGCCGAATAGCCCGGCGGCGTACTTTGCAGCCGAGCACGGCCCGAGCGCGTGCGGCATGGCATTCCGCGTGAAGGATTCGCACCAGGCCTACGCGCGCGCCCTGGAGCTCGGCGCACAACCGGTTGAGATTGCCACCGGCCCGATGGAGCTGCGCCTGCCGGCCATCAAGGGCATCGGCGGTGCACCGCTGTACCTGATCGACCGCTTTGAAGACGGCAAATCGATCTACGACATCGACTTCGAATTCATCGAAGGCGTGGATCGCCGCCCCGAAGGCCACGGCCTGCGCCTGGTCGATCACCTGACGCACAACGTCTACCGCGGCCGCATGGCGTACTGGGCGAACTTCTACGAGAAGCTGTTCAACTTCCGTGAGATCCGCTACTTCGACATCAAGGGCGAATACACCGGGCTGACCTCCAAGGCGATGACCGCGCCGGACGGCAAAATCCGCATTCCGCTCAATGAAGAGGCCAAGCAAGGTGGCGGTCAGATCGAAGAATTCCTGCTGGCATTCAATGGCGAAGGCATCCAGCACATCGCTTTCCTGACTGACAACCTGATCGAAGTCATCGACAAGCTCAAGGCCGCCGGCGTGCCGCTGATGACCGCGCCGAACGACCGCTACTACGAGAACCTCGCCACGCGCCTGCCCGGCCATGGCCAACCGGTGGCGGAGCTGCAGAAGCGCGGCATCCTGCTCGACGGCACCACGGAAGACGGCTCGCCGCGCCTGCTGCTGCAGATCTTCTCCCAACCGTCGCTTGGGCCCGTGTTCTTCGAGTTCATCCAGCGCAAGGGCGACGAAGGTTTCGGCGAGGGCAACTTCAAGGCGCTCTTCGAATCGCTGGAGCGCGACCAGATCGAGCGCGGCACGCTCAAGGTCTAAGACCTCTCCCTCACACCCAATCAGAAGAAACCGTTGCCCGACGCCATAAGCGCCGGGCAGCGTTGACACGGCGCGCCGATACCCAAGGCGCATGCCGCTTTCATCCAAGGCAGGAGACAGGAAGACATGATTTCCAACGATAAGGACGCTGGACTCAAGCGCGGTCTGAAGAACCGCCACATCCAGCTGATCGCCCTCGGCGGCGCCATCGGTACCGGGCTGTTCCTGGGTATCGCGCAGACCATCAAGCTGGCCGGCCCTTCGGTGCTGCTGGGTTACGCGCTGGCCGGCATGGTCGCTTTCTTCATCATGCGGCAGCTCGGCGAGATGGTGGTCGATGAGCCCGTGGCCGGCTCGTTCAGCTACTTTGCCGACAAGTATTGCGGGCATTTTGCCGGCTTCATGTCGGGCTGGAACTACTGGGTGTTGTACATCCTCGTCGGCATGGCCGAGCTGTCGGCCGTGGGCATCTACGTCCAGTACTGGTGGCCGAGCGTGCCCACGTGGGTGGCGGCGCTGGCGTTCTTCCTGATCATCAACGGCATCAACCTGACGAGCGTCAAGTCGTATGGCGAGATGGAGTTCTGGTTTGCCATCGTCAAGGTGCTCGCCATCGTCGGCATGATCGGGTTCGGCGGCTATCTGCTGATCACCGGCGCGGCCGGCCCGGATGCCAGCGTGAGCAACCTCTGGGCGCACGGCGGGTTCTTCCCGAACGGCATCAGCGGCCTGGTGATGGCCATGGCCGTGATCATGTTCTCGTTCGGCGGGCTGGAGCTGGTCGGCATCACCGCGGCAGAAGCCGACAACCCGTCGGTCAGCATCCCGCGCGCGACCAACCAGGTGATCTACCGGATCCTGATTTTCTACGTGGGCGCACTGGGCGTGCTGCTGTCGCTGTATCCGTGGGAAAAGGTCGTGACGGGCGGCAGCCCCTTCGTGCTGATCTTCCACGCAATGAACAGCAACCTGGTCGCCAACGTGCTCAACGTCGTCGTGCTGACGGCCGCGCTGTCGGTCTACAACAGCGGCGTGTACTGCAACAGCCGCATGCTGTACGGCCTCGCCAAGCAAGGCAACGCCCCGAAGGCGCTGCTCAACGTCAACAAGCGCGGCATTCCGCTGATGGCCCTGGGCGTGTCGGCCATCGCCACGCTGGCATGCGTGGTGCTCAACTACTTCATGCCCGGCAAGGCGTTCGAGCTGCTGATGGGCCTGGTTGTCTCGGCACTGATCATCAACTGGGCGATGATCAGCGTGATCCACCTGAAGTTCCGCCACGACAAGCGCAAGGCCGGGCGATCCACCACGTTCCGCAGCCTCGGGTACCCGCTCACCAATTACCTGTGCCTTGCCTTCCTGGCCGGCGTGCTGGTGATCATGTACCTGACGCCCGATCTGCGGCTCTCGGTCTACCTGATTCCGGTGTGGATGGCGGTGCTCGGCATCAGCTACCTCTTCCGGCAGAAGAACGCCGCCAACCTGGCTGCACGCACCAGCGCCGAGATGCTCTAAGTTTGGTCAACGGGCGCACGTCAATGCCGCACAATGCAGGGTTGCGTGCGCCCGGCGCTCCCTGGGCCCCCTTCCACCTTCTGGCAATCACACACCATGTTCGAACACGTTGACGCCTACCCCGGCGACCCCATCCTGACCCTGAACGAGAACTTCCAGAAGGACCCGCGCCAGGACAAGGTCAACCTCAGCATCGGCATCTATTTCGACGACGACGGCCGCCTGCCCGTCATGAAGGCCGTGCGCGAAGCCGAAGCCGCGATCATGGCCGATCCGGGCCCGAAGCCTTACCTGCCGATGGCCGGCTTCGCGCAGTACCGCGACGCCGTGCAGGCCCTGGTGTTTGGGCAGGACAACCCCGCCCGCGCCGACGGCCGCATCGCCACCGTGCAGACGCTCGGCGGCTCAGGTGCGCTGAAGATCGGCGCTGATTTCCTCAAGCGCTATTTCCCGCAGGCCCAGGTCTGGGTGAGCGACCCGACGTGGGAAAACCACCGTTTCATCTTCGAGCGCGCCGGGTTCACGGTGAACACGTACCCGTATTACGACGAGGCGACTGGCGGCCTGAAGTTCGACGCCATGCTGGCCGCGATCGATGCGCTGGAAAAGCACAGCATCGTCGTGCTGCATGCGTGCTGCCACAACCCGACCGGTGTGGACCTCGACAACGCCCAGTGGGAACAGCTGATCGACGTGCTGCAAAAACGCGAGCTGCTGCCGTTTGTCGACATGGCCTACCAGGGCTTTGGCGCAGGCCTCGACGCCGATGCATTTGCCGTGCGTGAAATCGCGCGCCGCGGCGTACCGGCGCTGGTGGCGAACTCGTTCTCGAAGAACTTCTCGCTCTACGGTGAGCGCTGCGGCGGGCTCAGCCTGATCTGCGACAGCGCGGCCGAGGCCGACCGCGTGCTGGGCCAGTTGACCAGCGCCGTGCGTTCGAACTACAGCAACCCGCCCACCCACGGCGCCAAGATCGTCACGAAGATCCTGACCACGCCCGAGCTGGATCAGGCATGGCGCGACGAACTGTCGGCCATGTGCCAGCGCATTGCCGGCATGCGCACGGCCATTCATGAGCGCCTGAGCCAGCACCTGAGCGGCGAGGCCCTGTCACGCTATATCAAGCAGCGCGGCATGTTCACGTACACCGGGCTGAGCGCTGATCAGGTCGACCAGCTGCGCGAGCAGCATGGCGTGTACATCCTCCGCTCCGGTCGCATGTGTGTTGCCGGCTTGAACCAGCGGAACGTCGGAGCGGTTGCCGAGGCGATTGCGAAGGTGTTGCCGGGCCGCGCATGAAAGATAAGCGCCCCGCAATGGTTGCCCGCGGGAACAGCGGGCGATTGATGCGGAGCGCGTAAAGCCGAAGTGCGCAGCCCGCTTCGTATGCCAAGTGGGTCGGGAGTGGGGATCTGTCACCCTGCCCTGTCGGCTGGCATCACACGCGGCCTGCGCACGGATCTTCCGACAGCGTAGCGCTATTGACCGCCCACCGAGCCTAGGAAAGCTGACGGAAAACCCGACCGGGATCGGCTCAAGAGAGCCCTGGGCGATGCGATACACGTGGTGCCGACCCCAAGCTCGGCATGAACCCCAGGAAGCTGCCCCTCTTTACGCTCTTGTCCTTGCTACCCTGTTGCCCCCATGGGACCCCCATGGAACCGCCATGGCAACGGCATGGGGCCGAGCTACGGACAAAACCAATTGTCCAAACGCGACTAAGTCGCCCGCGCCTGCATGAACTCCTGCGCGGCCTGCACCAGCCATCTTCGCAAGGCCTGCAGGGGTGGATATTCACTCCGACCGGTAGGCCAGGCGAGGTAATAGTGCTCGGCGCTTTCCCGCTCCGGCATGTGGGGCAAGACCCGCACCAGGTCGCCTTGCTGCAGTTCATGAAGGATCAGAAAGCGCGGCAACAGCGCCACGCCGAGACCCGCCACGGCAGCCTGGGCCACGGTGGCGAACTGGTCGAAGAGCATGCCTTGCGTATCGACCGCATCCACCTGGTAGCTGGCCAGCCAGCGCGACCAGGCGTCCGGGCGTGAGGCGAGGTGCAGCAGCGGTGCGCGCAGCAGATCTTGCGGCTGCTCAAAGCCGTACCGGGCCAGCAGCGCAGGGCTGCAAGCGGGAACGACGGTCTCGCTCATCAGGAGTGCGAGCTCGCCCCCGGGCCAGTGTGGTGGGCCGAAATGAATGGCGGCATCCACCGCCTCCAGTTGAAAGTCAAACTGCGCCAGCCGCGTTGTCAGGTTGAGCGTGATGCCAGGGTGCTGATCGAAAAACTGCGGCAGGCGCGGTGCAAGCCAACGTGTACCGAAGGTCGGCAGGATGGCCAGATTCAGGCTTCCGCCCTGCGGATTGGCTCGGAAACCGAGCGTGGCGCTGGAGATGCGCATCAAGGCGGCGCGGACTTCCTCCGCGTAAGCCTGGCCTGCAGGGCTCAGGCGCACCGTCTGGCGCTCCCGCACGAAAAGCTCTGCCCCCAAACGATCTTCCAGCGCGCGAATCTGGCGACTGACGGCACTTTGCGTCAGGTGCAGCTCAACGGCGGCGCCCGTGAAGCTCTGGTGGCGCGCAGCGGCCTCGAACGCGCAGAGCAGCGACATGGGCGGCAAAAAGCGGCGTGACGGGAACATGGTGACTCACTGGGTTAGCAAAAAAAATCGGATAACTCATTCCATTTTGGAATGATCTTCACCAGGATTATCGTTTGACCACCCTCCTTTTTCCAACCTAGCATTGCCCCAATCATTGCTCAACCCAATCCAGTCATGAGCGGAATGCATCAACCTTCGGCCTCAAACTTCGTTCGAGCAGACGACATCCGATCGCGCTTTTCTCGCGCCATGTCCGCCATGTACCGCGCGGAGGTGCCGCAATACGGCACCCTGGTCGAACTGGTGTCCGACATCAACGCGCAGACATTGGGCGCCCAGCCCGCGCTGCGCGCTCAGATGGCCCAATCGGGTGAACTAGAGCGGCTGGATGTGGAGCGCCACGGCGCCATCCGCGTTGGCACGGCAACCGAACTCGCAACGCTGCGCCGGCTGTTTGCCGTCATGGGCATGGAGCCTGTGGGTTACTACGACCTGTCCGTGGCCGGCGTGCCCGTGCACTCCACCGCGTTTCGGCCGGTCAGCGACGCGGCATTGCAGGCCAATCCGTTCCGCGTGTTCACTTCGCTGCTGCGGCTTGAGCTGATCGCGGATGCCGCCCTGCGCGAGAAGGCCGCCGCCATCCTGGCGCGCCGCCAGATCTTTACGCCGCGCGCGCTGGAATTGATGGCTCAATGCGAGGCTGACGGCGGCCTGAACGATGCGGATGCCGACGCCTTCGTGCGCGAGGCGCTGGAGACGTTCCGCTGGCACAGTACCGCCACGGTCGACGCCGAAACGTACCGCGCCTTGCAAGCCGCCCACCGACTGGTCGCCGACGTGGTGTGTTTCCGCGGTCCCCACATCAACCACCTGACGCCGCGCACGCTCGACATCGATGCAGCGCAGGCCGCCATGCCCACGCGCGGCATGGACGCCAAGGATGTGGTGGAAGGCCCGCCGCGCCGCGACTGCCCGATCCTCCTGCGCCAGACCAGCTTCAAGGCGCTGCAGGAAGCGGTGCGCTTTACCGATGATGCGGGCGCGCATACGGCGCGCTTCGGCGAAATCGAGCAACGTGGCGTTGCCCTGACGCGCAAGGGCCGTGCACTGTACGACCAACTGTTGGCCGAGGTACGCGACATGGGCCACGCCGGCAGCGCCGCGCCGGATTACGAAGCGCGGCTGGCGCAAGCGTTCCGCGCCTTCCCGGACGCCCATGACGCGTTGCGTGCGCAGGGCCTGGCGTTCTATCGCTACACCCTGACGGCATTGGGCCAGGCGCAGGCCGACATGGCTACGGCGGCTGATGCCGACACCTCGTTGAATGCACTACTGGCCAAAGGCTGGGTGCGGGCCGATCCCATCACGTATGAAGATTTCCTGCCAGTGAGCGCTGCGGGCATCTTCCAGTCCAATCTGGGCGGCGAAGAGCAGAAGCAGTATCAGGCCCATGCGGCGCAGAACGCTTTCGAGACCGCACTGGGTGCGCGCGTGCACGACGAAATCGCGCTGTACGAAGCAGCGCAGCAGCGGTCCATTGACGCACTGCATGCCGTGTTGCACGGCACGCCCGCTGTGGACGCTGCATGACGGACACGCGCCCACAAGCCGGCATGCCGGCTTTTACCGCTGTGTTTGCACAGCCTGCCGGCTCCCCCATCCGCGAGCTGTTTCCTTACCTCAGCCAGCCGGGGATGATCTCTCTGGCCGGCGGCTACCCGTCGCCCAGCCTGTTCGATGCCGAAGGGCTCGCACAGGCCGCCGCTCAAGCGATGACCGGCGAAGCGCAGACACTGCAATACGGCGCGACCGAAGGGCTTCCGACGCTGCGCAACGCCTTGGCGGCGCTGATGAGCGAGCGCGGCATCCAGGCCAGCGCCGAGCAGTTGATGGTCACCACGGGATCGCAGCAAGCGTTCGACCTGCTGGTGCGGGTGCTGATCGAACCAGGGGACACGGTACTTGTGGAAGTGCCCGCCTACCCCGCCACGCTACAAGCCTTGCGCTTGGCGCAGGCCAGCATCGTGCCCGTACCGATGGACGAGCACGGCCTGCAAACCGATGCGCTGGCGGAACTTCTGCGCCAGTTGCCTGCGGCGCAGCGGCCCAAGCTGCTGTACACCGTGCCGAATTTCTCCAACCCGCGAGGCACGCTGCTCGCCTCGGAACGACGCGAAGCCCTGGTGCAACTGGCCTGCGCCTACGGATTCTGGGTGGTGGAAGACGACCCCTACGGCGAACTGCGCTTCGATGCCGATGACGGCAACACGCCACCCATGCCGTCAGCGCTACGCACAGTGGGCGACCGACTGGCTGCCGGTGGCGTGAACCCCGTGGTGTATCTCTCCAGCTTGTCCAAAACCGTCGCCCCTGCGCTGCGCGTGGGTTGGATGCTGGCCGACAGCAGCCTGTTGCGCCGCTGCACCATCGCCAAGCAAACGGTGGACTTGTGCACGTCCCCGCTGGCGCAAATGGTGGCGGCCCGCTATCTGGAAAGCGGCCGCTATCCGGCCACGGTGCAGCGCGCCCGCATCGAATATCAGCAGCGCATGCAGGCCTTGGTGCAAGGCATTACCGCGCGGTTGGATGGCCTCGTGCAGTGCGCGGCGCCTGCAGGCGGCATGTTCGTCTGGGCGACGTTCGCGCAGTCCATCGACCCGCAAGCGCTCTTTGATGCTGCGGTGTCGCAGCAGGTGCTCTATGTGCCTGGCAAGGCGTTCTACCCGGATCGCGCCCAACTCAACACCATGCGCCTGTCGTTCGCCGCGCCCGACGTGCCACAGATCGAGCAAGCCGTGCAGCGGCTGGCAACTGCCGTGGCGCTGGCCATGCGTTGACGGCCCCCGCGTGCAGATCACTTCATCGTTATCGCTCACGTTTCTGCGTTGCCATTTGCCATGACACCCGACCACCTGCTTTCCACCTTGCACAGCATCGTGGGCGCCGCCAACGTGCTGACCGGCGATGCATGCGCCGAATACGAATCCGATTGGCGCCGGCGCGCGCATGGCAAGGCACGGTGCGCAGTGCGGCCCGGCTGTACGGCAGAAGTGGCTGAGGTGGTGCGCGCATGCGCGCAGGCCGGTGTGCCCATCGTGCCGCAGGGTGGCAATACGGGCTTGGTGGAAGGCTCGGTGCCCGATACCAGCGGCGAGCAGATCATCCTGAGCCTGCGCCGTATGCAGGCCGTGCGCACCATCGACCCGGCCAACATGACGATCACGGTGGAGGCAGGCTGCGTCCTTCAAACACTTCAGGAGGTGGCGCACGAGGCAGGGTTGCTATTTCCACTGAGCCTGGGTGCGGAAGGCAGTTGCACCATCGGCGGCAACCTGGCGACCAATGCGGGCGGCACGCAGGTGGTGCGCTACGGCAATGCGCGAGAGTTGTGCCTGGGGCTCGAAGTCGTGCTGGCCGACGGGCAAATCTGGGAGGGTCTGCAAGGCCTGCGCAAAGATAACACCGGCTATGACCTGCGCAATCTCTTCATCGGCAGCGAAGGCACGCTGGGCATCATCACGGCGGCCACGCTCCGGCTCTATCCGCAACCGGCCGCGCAATTGACGGCATGGGCCGCTGTGCCGTCGCTGCAAGCCGCCACGGCGCTGCTGGCGTTGTCGCACCGGCATCTGTCTGCCGCGCTCACGGGCTTCGAGGTCATGAGCCAAGAGGGGCTACGGCTGGTCGATCAGCACTACGCCCATCTTCGCGTGCCGATGTGGCGCGAAACGCCATGGTGTGTCCTGCTGGAAGCGTCCGATAGCGAATCCGAGGCACACGCCAGAGCGCAGTTTGAACACCTGCTGGAAACGGCGATGGAAGATGGCATCGTCACCGACGCGATCATTGCTGAGAACATCCGCCAGGCGCATGACCTGTGGCACATCCGCGAGAGCATCACCCTGGCACAGGCAGCGGAAGGGCCCAACATCAAGCACGATGTGTCGGTGCCGATCTCGCGCATCCCCGAGTTTGTGACGCAGACCGACGCGCAGCTGCAAGCGCTTGCGCCGGGGCTGCGCCTGATCAATTTCGGGCACCTTGGCGATGGGAATCTGCATTACAACGTTCAGCCCCCGGCGGGCGCGGATGCGGCGGCGTTCATCGCCGCGCATGAGGCGGCCATTGGTGATGTGGTCTACCGGTCCGTCCATCGGTTTGGGGGTTCGATCTCTGCCGAACACGGCATCGGCACGCTCAAGCGCGACCAGCTTCCGCTGTACAAACCGCCCGTTGCCCTGCAACTGATGCACACGATCAAGCAGGCGCTGGATCCGCAATGCCTCCTGAACCCCGGGCGCGTGCTCGAACGCTAGCCAAGTCAGATGGCGCGATATGTATCGCTCACTGCCATGGATTGCATCGGGCGGCGCAGCGTCGGATCAAACGGGTTGATCTGCGTGGTCAGCCGGTTGGCTTCGCGCAGCAGCATGTCGTACACGATGGGCAGACGGTCCGCGCTCAGGCGGTTGGCGAGCGTGCCCACCGACAGCGCCGCGACGACGTTGCCATTGCGATCGAACACGGGCACCGCAATGCCGGCCATGCCTTCCAGCAGCCCGTCGGTCTTGGCGCTGTAGCCGCATTCGCGGGCCTTCCTGACTTCGGAACGCAGGTAGACCTCGTCATACACGCTGTAGTGCCGGATGCGTGGCAGGTTGTAGCGCAGCACCTCTTCCTGCTCAGCTTCCGGCAGGTGCGCCAGGATGACCAACGCGCCCTGCCCGACGCCCAGTTCGATCCGGCCGCCCACATCGCCCGTGAAGGTGCGAATCGGGTACTGGCCTTCCACGCGGTCAAGGCACACGGCATCGAAGCCCGATCGGACCAGCAGCAGCACCGTGTCGCCCAGGCTGGCATTCAGGCGCAGCAAGGCCGGCCTGGCCACAGAACGCAGATCGTTCACCGCGCCCGCCTGGGCTGCCAGGCAGAACAGATCCAGGCTCAGCCGGTAGAGCTTGTTCTGCTGGTCCTGTTCCACCATGCCCTCCTGCGTCAGGCCCTGCAGCAGACGGTGCGTCGTGGCGGGGGTCATCCCCAGCGTCTTGGCCAGGTAGGTGACGCGCACACCTTGGTGCTGCTGCTCCGCCATGGTGCGCAGGATCTGGAAGGTGCGGTGCATGGCGCTGCGCTGATGCGCGTCGTCGTCGGAATCAAGGGACATGAAGCGGAATGGAGGGAATTCGGTTGATCGATTGTATTCCGATAAACGGAATAAATACGAGAAATATTCCAGCTACAGCGTATACACCTAGGTTTAACCGATGTTTTGGCATGTGTATTGCAATAGGATATCCATATTCTTCAGATTGAGCCGTCTGGCGACACCCCAAGCCGCAAAGGATGATCGATGAGTTTTCTGCGCCTGAACCATGTTTCCAAGCAGTACGGCGACCTCCGGGTAGTTCACGACTTCAACCTGGAGGTGCACAAGGGCGAATTCGTTTCGCTGCTGGGCCCGTCCGGCTGCGGCAAGACCACGACGTTGCAGATGATTGCGGGCTTCGCGGAAGTGTCCGAAGGCACAATCGAACTGGACGGCAAGGACATCACCCGTGCCAAAGCCAACGCGCGCGGGCTGGGGATCGTGTTCCAGACCTATGCACTGTTCCCGCACATGACGGTGCGCGAAAACGTGGAATTCGGCCTGGAGATGCGCAAGTGCCCGCCAACCGAACGCCGCGAGCGCGCCATGCAAGCGTTGGCACTCGTGCACTTGGACAAGCACGTTGACCGCTACCCGCGTGAACTGTCGGGCGGACAGCGCCAGCGCGTCGCCCTGGCGCGCGCGCTCGTCATCAGGCCCCCGGTGCTGTTGCTGGACGAGCCACTCTCCAACCTCGACGCCAAGCTGCGCGAAGAGATGCAGTTCGAGCTGCGCGAAATCCAGCGCAAGGTGGGCACCACCACCATCATGGTCACGCACGATCAGGCCGAGGCCATGTCGATCAGCGATCGCGTGGTGGTCATGGAAGCCGGGCGCATCACGCAGGTGGATACGCCGCTGGCGGTGTACGAACACCCGCGCAACGCGTTCATCTCCACCTTTGTCGGCAAGGCCAATCTGTTGCAGGCCTCGGTGGTGCCCGGCAGCGATGGTGAGGTTCGCGCATCGGTGGGGTCCGTCCAGGTGGCGCTGCCATCGGGCATGCGGGTCGGCAGCAGCGTCGTACTCGCGCTGCGCCCCGAGAAGATGACATGCACATCCGACGGCACCGGCCGATGCGAGGGCCGCGTGACCGAGCGCTTCTTCCTCGGCAATCAGTGGATGTACACAGTCGACACGCCGCTGGGCGCGATGCTGGTGTCCGCCGTCAACGATGGCGACGCGCCGTGCGAGGTCGGCCAGACCGTGGGCGTGGATTGGCAGGACCGCTATGTGCGCGTGATTGGTGCCGAGGGGGCGGCGGTATGAGCTCGCGATCCACTTGGGTGCCATGGAGCATGGCCGGCCCCGCGCTGACGCTGTTTTCCGTGATGCTGCTCGTGCCGCTGGCATTGAGCGTGGTGCTGTCCTTCAACGTGTTCGATGCCGACAAGGGGACGATCGCAGGCAGCTTCACGGTCGCGCACTACCTGCACGTGGTGCAAGACCCGTATTACTACGAAATCTTCTGGCGCACGCTACGCGTTTCGGCGCTGGTGACCTTGGTGTGCATCCTGATCGGCGCGCCCGAGGCCTACATCCTGAGCCGGATGCGCAAACCCTGGCGCTCGATTTTTCTGCTCGTCATTCTGGCGCCGCTGTTGATCTCGGTGGTGGTGCGCGCGTTCGGCTGGAGCATGCTGCTGGGGCCCGAAGGCTTGATCAACGCCCTGTTCAAGGCCATCGGCATCGGCCCGGTCAAGCTGCTGTACAACGAGACGGCCGTGGTGATTGCGCTGGTGCACGTGATGCTGCCCTTCATGGTGATCCCGGTGTGGACCTCGCTGCAGAAACTCGACCCGTGGGTGGAAAACGCCGCGCTCTCGCTGTCCGCATCGCACTTCACGACCCTGCGCCGCGTGGTGCTGCCGCAGGTCATGCCCGGCATTCTCTCTGGCAGCCTGATCGTGTTCGGTCTGTCGGCCAGCTCGTTCGCCATTCCGGGCCTGCTGGGCGGGCGCCGCGTGAAGATGGTCGCCACGCTCATCTACGACGAATACCTGAACGAACTCAACTGGCCGCTCGGTGCAGCCATTGCGCTGATTCTGCTGGCGGCCAACCTGGTCATCATGCTGGGCTGGAACCGCATGATCGAAGGCCGCTACAAAAAGACGTTGGGCTAAAGGAGCGCACATGCAAAAGAACGGACCGCTCGCGCTCATCTTCAACGGGCTCGTCATCACCTTCATGCTGGCGCCGCTGGTGATCGTGTGCATCGTCGCCTTCACGCCAGAAGAAACGCTCACGCTGCCGACCAGTCACTTCTCGCTGCGCTGGTTCGATCAGGTGCTGCATCACCCGGATTTTGTGCAGTCGTTCTGGAACAGCCTGTGGCTCGGTTTGGCGGCCGCCACGCTGTCGACGGCACTGGCGGTGCCGGCGGCCATGGCCATCGTGCGTTACCGTGCGCCGGGGTTGCAGTATCTGCAGGGCGTGTTTCTGTCGCCGCTGATCATTCCCCACCTTGTGCTGGGCGTGGCGCTGCTGCGCTTGTTCTCGCTGGTGGGCGGGCAAGGCAGCTTCGGCTGGCTCATCTTCGCGCACGCGCTCATCGTCACGCCGTACACCATGCGGCTGGTGATGGCTGCGCTCGTGGGGTTCGACCACACCGTCGAGCATGCTGCTTATTCGTTGGGCGCGAGCAGCTTCACGGTGTTCCGCCGCATGACGCTGCCGATGATCCTGCCGGGCATCACGGGAGGTTGGCTGCTGGCCTTCATCAACAGCTTTGATGAACTGACCATGTCCATCTTCGTGGTGTCGCCCGCCACCGTCACGCTGCCGGTGCGCATGTACATGTATGCCACGGAATCGCTCGACCCGATGATGGCCGCCGTCTCGGCGCTGATCGTCTTCCTCACGCTCGCGCTGATGCTGCTGCTGGACAAGGTCTACGGCCTGGACCGCATTCTGATCGGCAAGCATTGAAACAGAGACCACGATGATTGCTCCTGCAAATCCTGCTGCACACGCGCAGCTCCAGCGCCTCAAAGAGTGCAATCGCCCCGCGGTGACCTTTGTCCTCGATGGCCGGCCCGCCCAGGCCTTTGCCGGCGACACCGTGCTGACGGCGGTGCTCACGCAAATGCGCCAACTGCGCATCAACGAATTCAGCCAGCAGCCGCGCGCCGGCTTCTGCCTGATGGGCGCCTGCCAGGACTGCTGGGTGCGCCTGGCGGATGGCCAATCGCTACGCGCCTGCCAGACCATGATCGAGCCCGGCATGCATATTTGCACGCAGCCAGCCGGCACCGAGGGAGCCGCGTGATGGTGCAAGCGGCTCCCACATTGCAGCGACAGGCGCAGCAGGACCTGCCGCCTGTCGTCATCGGCGCGGGGCCCGCAGGCGTGCGCGCCGCCGAGACCTTGCTGGCACATGGCCTGACGCCCATCGTGCTGGACGAAGCCCCGCGCGCCGGCGGCCAGATCTACCGTCGCCAACCCGACGGCTTTGAACGCAACGCCACGGAGCTGTACGGCACCGAAGCCGAGCGTGCACAAGCCGTACATGACACCTTCGACCGAATCCGGCCGCAAATCGATTACCGCCCGCAGACCCTGGTGTGGAACGCGCAGCCCGATCTGCTCGACTTGCTGCATGCGCCCACGCGCGCGATCAGCAGCCTGCCCTGGCGCGACGTGATCGTCGCCACCGGCGCGACCGACCGCGTGCTGCCCATTCCGGGTTGGACGCTGCCCGGGGTCTACACGCTGGGCGGCGCGCAGGTTGCGCTCAAATATCAGGGCTGTGCGATTGGCGATGCCGTGGTGTTTGCCGGCACCGGCCCCCTGCTCTATCTCGTGGCCTGCCAGTACGCCAAGGCGGGAGCGAAGGTGGTGGCGGTACTCGACACGGCTCCGGCCAGCGCACGCTACAAGGCCGCACCGGCCATGCTGGGCCAGCCTACCGTCATGGCCAAAGGCATGGCGCTGGTCGCCTGGCTCAAGCTGCACGGCGTGCCCGTGCACCACGGCGTGCGACTATTGCGTGCTGAAGGCGATACAGCGGTGGAGCACCTCGTATGGCAGGACAGCGCGGGGCGCGAACAGCGCACCGCCTGCTCCGCCGTCGGCATGGGTTACGCGTTGCGGCCCGAGACGCAACTCGCCGATCTGCTGGGTTGCGCGTTCGAGTTCTCCGCGCTGCACCGCTGCCATGTGCCACGCATCGATGCCATGCGGCGCAGCTCCGTTACGGGCGTGTACCTGGCGGGGGATGGCGCGGGCATCATGGGCGCCGATGCGGCCGAGTGCTCGGGGGAACTGGCAGCGCTGGCGCTGCTGCAGGATCGTCAAATCCCCATCGATGCCAATCGCCTGCCGCGGTTGCATCAGCGCCTGCAGAAAATCGAGCGATTCCGCCATGCGCTGGAAACCGCGTTCCCCTTCCCCGACGACTGGGCCGCGCACGCGAGCGACGATCTGGTGGTATGCCGTTGCGAAAACGTCACCGTGGGCACGCTGCGCCAGACGGCCATCGAGTGCGATGCACACGAACTGAACCGTCTCAAGGCGCTGTGCCGGGTCGGCATGGGCCGTTGCCAGGGTCGGATGTGCGGCGCGGCGGCGGCAGAGCTCCTTGCGCACGTGCACGCCGTTCCGCTGGCGCAGGTGGGCTGCCTGCGCGCGCAGGCGCCGATCAAGCCGCTGCCGCTGGATGTCACCGAGGCGGTCGAACCGGAGGACCATCATGCGTGAGCAACTCGCGTGCGATGTGGCCATCATCGGGGGCGGCATCATGGGCAGCGCCACGGCCCTGTTCCTGCGGCGGCGCGGGTTGACCGTCACCTTGCTCGAACGCGACCTGTGCGGCTCGCGCTCCAGCGGCGTCAATTTTGGCGGCGTACGGCGCCAAGGGCGCGCCGTCGAACAGTTGCCACTGGCGCAGCGTTCGCACGAGCTTTGGGCGCGACTGACCGAGTTGATCGGCACCGAGGCGGAATACGAGCGCAGCGGGCACTTCAAGATCGCCCGGAGCGTGGCGGACATGGAATCCCTGGCCAGCTATGCGGAGCGCAGCCAGAGCTTTGGACTGGGGTTGCAACTCATCGAGGGCCGAGCTGCACTGCAGAAGTATTTTCCGATGGGCGGCGACCAGGTCGTCGGCGGCTCGCTGTGCCCGGAAGACGGGCAGGCCAATCCGCGCCTGCTGTCCCCTGCCTTTGCCCGCGCCGCGCAGGCTGCCGGCGCCGATGTGCGCGAACATGCGCCGGTGCAATCGGTCGAGCACGATGGCGCGCGCTTCATCATCCATGCACGTCAACATGACCGGGATCTGGAGGTCAAAGCCCCCACGCTGGTCAACTGCGCCGGCGCTTGGGCTGCGCAGTTTGCCGCGCAATGGGGCGAGCCTGTACCCATGTTCACCATCCCGCCCACCATGGGCGTGACCGAGCCGCTGCCGTTCTTCCTGCCCTGGAGCCTGGGCGTGGAAGGCGGCGGCATTTACTGCCGCCAAGTGCGGCGCGGCAATGTGGTGTTCGGCGGCGGGCGCGGCTACGTGCTCGACGACCAGCGCGCGCGCTCGTCGCACGTGGCCATCCTGCGCCAGTTGCCGCAACTGGCCGCCCTGCTGCCGCAACTCAAGTCAGCCCACATCATCCGTACGTGGAGCGGTACGGAGGGCAATCTGCCCGACGACCAACCCGTGATCGGCCCCAGTGCCCGACGCCCCGGCCTGTTCCATGCCTTCGGCTTTGCCGGCGCCGGATTTCAGCTGGGGCCCGGCGTGGGCGACGTCATGGCCGAGCTGATCGCCGAAGGCCGCACCACCACGCCGATCGAGTCTTTTTCCATCCAACGCTTTCTGCCACCCGCAGCTTGATGCACTTGATGCCCCAGGAGACCACCATGCTTGTGAAACACGCAAAAACCTCGTTCATTGCAGCCGCTGCCGGTGCTGCGTTGCTTGCCGCAGGCACCACCCACGCCGAAACCAAGACGCTCTACATCGGCATGAACGGCGGCAACATGGAGCGCACCTACACGCAGTTCGTGTTCCCGCCGTTCGAGAAGGCCAACAACGTCAAGGTGGTCGTGGTGCCCGGCACCTCGACCGACATCCTCGCCAAGGCCCAGGCAACCAAAGGCAAAGCGCAGATGCACGTGATGACGCTGGACGACGGCGTCATGTTCCGCGCCATCGGCATGGGGCTGTGCGACAAGCTCAAGCCCTCGGCCAACCTGTCATCCGTGCCGGCCATTGCCCACCTCAAGGGGGACTACGCGGTGGGCCTGTCGATGGGGCTGACTGGGCTGGCCTACAGCACCAAGATCTTTGCCGACAAGGGCTGGACGCCGCCCACCTCGTGGGGTGACCTGGCCGACCCGAAGTACAAGGGCAAGGTGGTCGTGCAATCCATGCCGGCCTCGTCGTTCGGCCTGGACGCCTTCCTGATGTTCAACCGACTGAAGGGTGGCACGGAAAAGAACGTCGACCCGGCGTTCAAGGCATGGCCCACCACCATCGGCCCGAACGTGGTCGAGTACATCCCCAACTCGTCGAAGGTGGTGGAGATGATGCAGGCGGGCGATGCGGCGCTGTTCCCCTACACGCTCACGCAGGTGGAGTTGATGAAATCCAAGGGCATTCCCATGGAATTCGTCGCGCCCAAGGAAGGCGCTGTCGTTCTGCTCACGGCACAGTGCGTGCTGGCCAACAACCCGGATGCCGATCTGGCGCAGAAGCTGGCGGACTACCTGATCAGCCCCGAGGCACAGGCGCTCGCCATGGAAAATGGCTCCTACAATCCAGTCAACCCGAAGGCCCCGCTCAAGGGCAAGGCGGCAGACGAGCAGAACAAGATGAACGGCATCCTCAAGACGGCCGTTGCGTTGGACTGGGACGTCATCAACGCCGAGCGCCCCGAGTGGAGCAAGCGCTGGAACCGCACCGTCGAGCGTTGAGCGCAGCCGCAACGCAACCGTTTTTTGATTGAATACGAGAGAACAGAGAGAACAGGATTCGCACCATGTCAGATTCCCGAACACGATTGCAGACCGTACTGAAGGCCCTCGGCCTGGACCTGAAGGCCTACGAAGGCACGGACTGGACGAGCCGCGCACCGCGCGATGGAGCGGTATTGGCGAGCGTGAAATCGCACACCGCCGGCGAAGCCGAAGCTGCCATCCGGAGCGCACATCAGGCGTATCTGGCATGGCGCACCGTGCCGGCGCCCGTGCGTGGCGAGCTGGTGCGCCGCCTGGGCGAGGTGCTGCGCACGCATAAGGCTGCCCTGGGCGAACTGGTGTCGCTGGAGGCGGGCAAGATCACCTCCGAAGGCCTGGGCGAAGTGCAGGAGATGATCGACATCTGCGACTTCGCCGTAGGGCTGTCGCGCCAACTGCATGGCCTGACCATCGCCAGCGAACGGCCTGGGCACCGCATGATGGAAACCTGGCACCCCATGGGCGTCGTGGGCATCATCTCGGCGTTCAACTTTCCGGTGGCGGTGTGGTCGTGGAACGCCGCGCTGGCTCTGGTGTGCGGCAATGCCATCGTCTGGAAACCGTCGGAGAAAACGCCGCTCACCGCCATTGCCTGCCAGCATCTGCTGCAACAGGTTGTCGAGGCATTCAATGCAGAGAAGCCGGGAGCCATCCCTGCGGGCCTGAGCCAACTGTTGATCGGCGGACGCGACGTGGGCGAGGCACTGGTGGCCAGCCACCTGGTGCCGGTGGTCAGCGCCACGGGCTCCACGCGCATGGGGCGCCAGGTCGGCGTGAAGGTAGCGGAACGCTTTGGCCGCTCGATCCTGGAGCTGGGCGGCAACAACGCGATGATCGTCACGCCGTCGGCGGATCTTGAACTGGCCGCCCGAGCCATCACGTTTGCCGCCGTCGGTACGGCGGGCCAGCGCTGCACGTCACTGCGCCGCCTGATCGTGCATCGCGCGGTGGCCGACACGCTCCTGGCCCGCCTGCAAACCATCTACCAGAGCATTGCGATTGGCGACCCGCTGGCCGACGGCACGCTGGTCGGCCCGCTGATCGACCAAGCCGCCTTCGACGGCATGCAGCAGGCGCTGACGCAGGCACGAGCCGAAGGCGGCGAGGTGCTGGGCGGTGAGCGCGTGCACGAAAACCTGGGGGCGGATGCCTGGTACGTACGCCCCGCGCTGGTCAAGATGCCGAAGCCGACGAAGGTGATGGAAAGCGAGACCTTCGCGCCCATCCTCTATGTCGTGACGTACGACGGCGACACGGACGAGGCCATCGCCATCCAGAACGGTGTGCCGCAAGGCCTGTCGTCGGCCATCTTCACGGCCAACCTGAGTGATGCGGAACGTTTCATGTCATCGGCCGGCAGCGACTGCGGCATCGCCAACGTCAACATCGGCACCTCGGGCGCGGAGATCGGCGGCGCATTCGGCGGCGAGAAGGAAACCGGCGGCGGGCGCGAGTCCGGCTCGGATGCGTGGAAGGGCTACATGCGCCGCGCCACCAACACCATCAACTACAGCGGGGCGCTGCCGCTGGCGCAGGGCGTGCGGTTCGACGTCTAGTCACCTGAGACGGCTCGGGCAGCTTGCTTGGCCGCCCGGGCATGCCGACCTCTGCTCCCAGCTTTTTCATGTAAGCCGCGGCTGCCATCTGCGACGGGCCCTGGCCCGCTAGGTTGACGTTGTTTGCGTTCCACGCCGAGTGGTGCCAATCTCTTGCGCTGCTTTTCAAATGCGACCCGATGGCGGTCGCCCGTCAAGTTACAGAGCCAAACCGCACGGGCATGAAGATGTGCTGCTCTCTCAATGCATCGACTTCGACATCGGCTGCGCGCCTGATGACCACGGAAGAGACCCGTACCAGCGGATTGCCCCCCCTGCTAATACGCTGCGAGGCACCCACGCGGAATGTCATACGCGCCACCAGACGGAAGCCATCGGCGCGGCGTATGGCGCCGTCTTGGGGCAGCGCGACCATGTCGACCCGCTCACCGGCCTTCATGCGGATCGCGTAAATCTTCGGCGTTGGTGAAGACGACACGGCGCCGGGCGAGCACACCGCGCCACCCTGGCGAAGTCGCGGGAGGCGCGCCAGCTCATCCATGATTGTTCCCCTCATAGAACACAGACGGCACGCCCTAGCACTACTGAGATGGTTTTCGCAGACTTATGATGCCTTCAAGCTTCGGAGGCAATCATGAAATCCGTCCTTTGCACCTACAGTCCGCCGCAGCCGCATTGGGTGGGTAACGGTTTCCCTGTCCGCACGCTGTTTTCTTATCAGACACTGGGGCGGCAACTGAGCCCCTTCCTGCTGCTCGACTACGCCGGCCCGGCAAACTTCACGCCATCGCAACAGCCGCGTGGTGTCGGGCAGCATCCGCACCGTGGCTTCGAGACCGTCACGATCGTGTACCAGGGTGAGCTCAAGCATCGTGACTCCACTGGTGCGGGCGGCAGCATCGGGCCTGGCGACGTGCAATGGATGACAGCAGGGGCCGGCATTCTGCACGAAGAGTTCCACTCGGATACGTTCACCCATCACGGTGGCACACTTGAAATGGTGCAGCTTTGGGTAAACCTACCTGCTCGCCACAAGATGACTGCTCCGCGCTACCAGACCCTCCGGAACGCGGACATACCCGCAGTGCAGCTGCCGGGTGATGCCGGTGTCATGCGCTTGATCGCTGGCCAATACGGTGAACACAAGGGGCCGGCCAACACGTTCACCGATATCGATGTCTGGGACTTGCGCCTGACCGCCGGCAACCGTGCGCTGTTGCCGCTGAAGAGCAGCCATACCGCGGCTGTCGTCGTCCTGCACGGCACCGTTCTCGTTGGCAACTTGGACGTCGTGCGCTCTGGCCAGTGGGCACTGGCTGGTGCACATGGAGACGACCTCTCGCTCGAGGCCAGTGTCGACAGCATTGTGCTGGTCCTGAGCGGAGAACCGATCAACGAGCCCATCGTCGGCCATGGCCCCTTTGTCATGAATACCGACGAGGAGATCCGGCAAGCACTCAATGACTTGCGGCATGGTTTTTTCGGGCGAATCCAGCCAACGTCATAACGCTTACGAGGACGCCTCCATGTCCTCCACGCGCTCCCGCGGGGATTGCCACTTTTTTTCGCATTTAGGAAAACGACAATGCCGACTCGGCCATTGTCCTCATACACTGCCGCCTCGCATCCGCCCGGCGGAAGCAACGAAATATGGAATACCGGCATGCGGCTCAGGACTGAGGAGATCGAAGCGTATCTACGGGTGGTGGAATTCGGCAGCGTCAGCGGTGCCGCACGCGGCATGGCTCTCTCAAAGTCGGTTGTCAGCAAGCGCATCAGCGATCTGGAACACAGCCTTGGCGCATCTTTGCTGCAGCGCTCCACGCGTAGTGTGCAACCCACCGAAGCGGGCCGCCATTTCTACGAACAGGCCCGCGCCGCAATGGCCCAGTTGATTCGAGCAGCAGAGAGCCTCTCCGAAACATCACGGCAACTGTGCGGCGAGCTGCGAATCTTGGCACCCATGAGCTTCGGCACCCTCTGGTTGTCGCCATTGATCGCCGATTTCGCCAAGGCACACCCTCGACTCCACGTAGCGATGGAACTGGAGGACCGACAGGCCGACACTCGCCATGAGCGCTACGATGTTGCCATCCGAGTCGCGAGGCTGGGCGACAGCGCATTAATCGCGCGTCGGCTCGCGGTGAGCCGACGCATCGTTTGCTGCAGCCCCGCCTACGCGGAACGTGCCGGATTGCCTGCTGACCTCGACGAACTTCATCACCACGCCTGCCTGTCCTATTCCAACGCTCTTCCTACTCAGATTTGGGCGTTCCACGGCAAGCCGCACCAGATAGCACCCAGAGTCGTGAGCCCGCGCGGCGTTTTCACTGCCAATAATGGTGAAGTGCTGCGCGACGCGGCGGTGGCGGGTCACGGCATTGCTGTACTGCCTTTGTTTATCGTCGCAGCCGATCTTGCGGCGGGCCGCCTAATTCAGGCACTTCCTGAAGAGGAACCGATTGAGGACGGCGTCTTTGCCGTCTATCCACGGTCCGCCTTCACCCTGCAAAAAATCCGCACGCTGGTGGCGTTTTTGCAAGCAGCCATGTCGCCGCCTCCGTGGGATGTCTCCAATGCAGCCGTCAAGACCTCCGTGCCGCAGCCAGCACTCATGCTGCGGCACGGTTGAACCGCGTTTCGGCCTGGACGCAAGAGATTTCCGAGCGCCACTACGTACGCGCCCGCGCCCTAGCGAAGATGCGAGGGCGCGGGTGCCTCACCTGAGCGGCGTTCCGCCAGCCCGCCGCTGCGCGGCTGGGACCCTACCGCCATCGCCCGCACGTATTCGTCGCTAAGGCTTTACCGACTGCTTAAGCTGGCGCGCCCTGCACACTCTCCAAGCGGCCCGCAAGCCATGGATAGCGTTGCGTATCCGCGCCTTCGTAATCGGGGTCGAGGTAAATATACAAACGCTGAATCCGAAAATCGCGAATCTCGAACACATCGCACCAGCGTCCCGCATGTGTCATGCCCGCACGCCATTCGACCCCCGCACGTGTCCGACCATGCGTAGTCGACTCCACAACGACTTTGTCGCCCTGCTGGATCACGTTGGCATAGGTGTAGTCGTGGCTGATGTAATCAAACAAGCCGATCAGGTCGGTAAAGAGCGCGCGGATTCGCTCCTTACCCACCGCCACACCCCATTTCGGAAAATAGACTTCAGCGTGTTCGTCGAACAGATCGAACACATCGCCGCCGCGATCGAGCCGTTTCAGATATTCCAACGCGATGGTCTTGCGTTGTTCGTCAGTCATTGTGCGGATTTCCATGGTGTCTCCTGAATGAAACGCTTGTCCGCTGACGATCGCCACATCAACGGAAATGAGTGGACCGTGTTTGGGGTAGCCCCCCCTTCCACGGCAGGGATACTTCAATTGTTGCGAGCGCCCGCTGCAATCCACTCGCGGATTGCAGCAATCTGCGCCGGATCCAGCGGTGGGGCGCCAAGCGGCATGACCGCACCCTGTCCACCGGCCGCGACATGGGTGCCGTCCAGTTTGTGCAGTAGATAACTTGCATCGGGCGACGAAGGTGTCACGCGCGGCATTGACGCCTCAGCCGATTGGGCGTTGACGAGGTGGGCGTAACTCACCTTAGGCAGCAGGTTGAGTCCGGCTGGCGCCGCCTCTCCCTGATGACAAGAGACGCAGTGCTGCACCAGCAAGGGCCGGATGTCCTTGGCAAAGCTAATGTCATGACTCCAAGCCAGATTGCTCAAGCCTGCCAATAGCACCCCCGCACATGCGGCACGAAATGCCCGTCCAGTGCACTTCATTCCATTTCCTCCTCAAGAATTGCCCAGCGACCATCTCGGGCTGCGTGAGCCAGTTGTGCGGCGAGCGGTGCGCAGAGGCTCGCCAGCGCTAGGTCAGCGGCACCGTCCAGCCAGCATGTTTCAACCGAGGCGCCGCGCACGGTCATCTCCCTTGTCGTCGCATCGGCCAGCACGTGGTCCACGTCGCCGGCCGGGTCCAGGATCAGCGTCACCGCCACGTCCTGCATCGCGCGCAACGGCGGACGCCAGTCCTTCACTTGCGGCCAGTAACCTTCAATGGCGATCACGCGGCCAAACAGTTCTGGCCACACGGCGGCCAGCGCAAGCCCGAGCACGGCCCCTTGGCCAAAGCCGACAATGTCGACGGTCTTTTCGGTAGAGGCGGCGCTGCAAAGGTGGCCTTGGACGACATCAAGGATGAAACCCTCCAGTTGCCATAGCGAGTCGCCAAAGCCGATCGGCTCGACAGCGGGCAACGACAGTGCCTGAAACCAGCTGTAGCGCTGCCGATCCGCAGTCCAGGATGACCATCGCCCCGACTTTGGAGCCATCACGCCTCTCCGAGGGCTTGCTTGCGCGAGGAGCGGCAAGAGTTGCCGATGATCCGCCGCTTCGCCATGCAAAGCCAGAATGAGCGGTTGAGCGGCATCATCGCCTGCCCTATGGTGATACTCGAGCGTGTTCTGACGCATTCCGATTCCCTCCCGAACTGCGCTTCAAGCGAGCTTGACCGCTTCCTGGCTAGCACGAAGGCCGGCGAGATAACCAAACGTCATACCGCTGCCCAATGTGCAACCACCCGCCCAGTACGTGTTGTGCGCGGGACTGGCGATACAGTTACCGGCCCCATACAGCCCCGGAATGGGCGAGCCATCAGCACGCATCACCTGCGCATGAGCATTGATCACCGGGCCGCCATTCGTATCGAGCGTACCGGGCGCAAGGATGATGCAGTAGTACGGGCCCTGCGCCTGGAGCGGGTATAGAAGCGGATTCTTGCCCGCTTCATCTCCCCAGCGCGTGCCTTTGCGCGGCAAGCCAAAGATCGGCTGGTAGTCGATGTCGTAGGCGAATTCTCCGCGCTGGAAATCTTCATCGCGGCCTGCCTGTGCAAACGCATTGAAGCGCGCAACGGTTTGGTCCAGTTGCTGCGCAAATATCGGCGCCAAGCGGATGTTCCCGGTATGGGCAGCCAGTGCGACCAGGCGCGCGTCGATGGCAGCGGCGAGTTCCGCGAGGGTATTGCCCGAGATGACGTACGGTGCGCCGTTCGGCTTCTCCGGCAGCGGATGATTGCCGCCGTAAAGCTCCGCGGTGCGCTGATCGTAGATCATGAACGTGAGCTGGTTTGGATACTCAGCGTTGTTCGGATCGTAATCATGATGCGCGCGCGCACGGTCGTGGTAATTGCGTTTCTCGTTGAAAATGCGCCGGCCGTATTTGTTGACGACAACCATGCTGTCGCCTTGGGGCTGCCACACATCGTTGGGCACGCTGATGTACTGGATCGCCTCTTCCAGCACGATCTCTGCACGCCAGGCTCCACCCATGTTGCCGAGCTTCGCGCCAACGGCGCTCGCGATCGCAATGAAGTCGCCCGTACAGGTCGGCACACCGCAGCCGCCATAGACCGGGCCGCTCTGATACAGATTCAGCAGCTCTCGGTTATAGGAGTAGCCGCCTGTCGCAAAGATCACGCCTCGCTGAGCGCGTACGGCCACTTGGCCGTCATCGGTGTCGGCCAGCACCCCGACCACTTCGCCTTTCGCGTTCGTCACCAACTGCGTGACACGATGGCTGGTCAACACGGGAATGCCAAGTTGATCGATCTTTGCCTTGAGTTGCCCCATCAGCTCGCTACCAAAACCGAGCGTGCCGTCAGCCTTTCTGGCGCCAAGACCGCGGCCGCGTGGTGCCTTGTTTTCGGCGCCGTGTTCGAAGTAATCGGGCAAATCCTGTGCCTCGCCCTCCGGCAGGATATGGAATCGGCCGACGCGCAACGCACCCGTGGACCTCAGCATGTCGACCATCGGAGAGCCATGGTCGTAGTAGGCAGCAATCAGGTCGTAGATGTCCTTTGACACGCCCAACGTCGGCGACTTGGGGTTGTACAGGTGCGGGTACGAATATTTGACGCAATACGCGATGAAGTCCGGCTTCGGATCCGGCAACCCTTTCTCCCGCATATGGAAGTTGTCAGGGATCCAGAACATGCCTGCCGACTTCGCCGACGTACCACCAAACACGGGCGACTTCTCCAGCATCACAACCTGCGCGCCCTGCTTACTTGCCGTCAGCGCTGCCACTGCAGCCGAAGCTCCTCCACCAACGACGATGACATCGGCCTGCTGATGCCAATGCATCTTGGCCGGTGCGCCGCTCGCGCCGAGCGACAGCATGCCAAGCGTTGTCGCCGTGGCACCTGCGCCGCCCGCGCGCAGAAAATCACGACGCGAAATGCGCGATTTTGGGTCTTCCAGAAGACTCATTTCTGCTCTCTTACTCATTCCGTTTCAGGGAATCAGCGCACTACCGCCATCCGTTCTTTTGCGTCACACCATGGACGGCAGTGCGGCGGGCGAACAACTATCGGGCGATCGTCTCAAGCGCACTCAGCGAGACATCGCCTTCCTTGACCGATTTCTCGTTCAGCTTGTAGTCGCGGAAGAGAAAGATGGATGCGTGCTTGGCCTTGAAGTCGATGGTTTCGCCCTGAACAGAAGAGACGTAGCGAATGCCGTCTTGCGCCGCCGTCGGGCGCATGTGGAAGTTGAAGAACTTCCAGAACTCGCCCTTCTTGTCATACGCCTCGCCCATGTACAGGCGCGGGTAATTGACGTCCATGTAGACGATCTTCTTGCTGTAAGGATGCTCTGCCGGCGGTGTCGCCTCGATTACCCAGACTTCACGCGGCTGCCATTTCTGGACCGGATTCCAATACGGCGCTTCCTTCAGATCGACCGTCGGCCACTCTTCCGGCGTGCCCTTCTTCGACGGGTTGTACCCAAGCTTGGCGTCGCTGCTGGCCAAAATCCACCGGCGTCCGATGAGTTTGATCTGGCGATACCACGACGGGCGTGCGTTCCAGATGTAGATATCGTCATTGAGTTGATCGAGGCCGCCAATGGGGTCCATCCAGGCGCCCCCCGAGAGGCGTCGGGTCCGGCGGGCCGATCGGATATACGCCCAACTATCTTCCAGCTTGCCGTTGTCATAGCGAACCGTGAAGGTTCCCAAGCCCCGAATGTCCTCCGGCGCAGTGGCAACGAACAACGTCTTGGTCAGGGTGGTGCCATCGCCCACTACCGGCGCATCCCCACCCAGGCGCCCCTTTAGGTAGTAGCGCATGAAGAGCCAGTCTTGCGTTTGCTCCAGCCCCTTCTCGCCGCTGATCAGAAGATAGGTCGCCTTGTTATTGGCCACATCACCCTCGGGCGAGGCGTAGTAGAAGTTCCAGATCAACTTCTCGCCGGCGTCGGGGTCGCTCGCTGCTACGTTAGGAAACGGCACGCCGGCAACCCAGCCCGTCACCTCGCGCGTCTTGGCGTCGTACTTCACCTGGCTCGCATATTTCTTGGTCGACTCGATGTATCGCGAATCAAGCGGAACCGGCTTCGCGTGACTGAGCGGCAGCTTGAGATTCCAATTGCGAATCTGCCACTCCAGTTTTTCGGTCAACAGGCTGGCGATCGTATGCCCCTCGAACGTGTCGTTCTTGATCTTGTCGAGGTTGGCTTTTTCGACCACGGTGCCTTCCGGCAATTCGGCAGCGAACGTGGCAGAGGCTCCCAACACGCAGGCAAGCGCGAGCATGGCGGTGGGCATGGTTTTCAAACGAATCTTCATCAGAGGTCTCCTAATTCCGTTCTGGTTTAAAACTGATAGGTGGCGCGCACCATGAACTGGCTGTTGTGGGTGAAGTCAGCCAGGCCGTGGGCCGCCATCTCCACCTGGCCAGGTTTCTTGCTGTGTTTCGGGAAGAAGACGTCGGCTTCTGCGAGCAAACGCCAGTGGTTACCGAACTGATACGAAATACTTGGAATGACGAAAGCATCGCCATTGCTGGCATCCATACCGACGGCCAACCCGGGGTTGAGCCGGCTGTTCATGTAGTTGAGCTGGATGAATGCGGTGACCAGCGTGGTGTGCTCGCGCAGCGGTGCCCCAAAGCCCGCTTGTTCGACGATGTCGTCGGATCGCTTGAAGCCTGGCAGCCACGTGTCGAACACCTGCAACGAGAAGAACGAGGCTTGATTGGTGCCAAGCAGCTCCATGAGGCGGAGCTGCTTGTCGAAGCGCAAGGTGGTCAGCACTGCATCCTTGCGAATGAGGCCACCAAAGCCAGGGAGCGCGCCATTCAGGAAGTTGGTACCGACGTTGTAGGCAACGTTACGCTGATAGGCGATCTCGCCCGTCACCACTGCATCCAGTTGAGGAATCTGTCCGCTCACGCTGACGTCGTACACATCCATCTTGGGAAAGAAGAAATCACCCAGCGCTCCGGTCGGCCGTTTCTGATATGGCGCAAAGGCGGAGTTGACGACAGGATCTGGTTTGTACGTCTTCAGGTACGAGATCGCATAGTTGACGGGCCCGGCAATGCCCGTCCATCGCACACCGCCCGTGGGCGTATGGGTGTCGCCGGCGGGGTGCCGATAGTCGTAGGTGAGGAAGCCAGGCGCAAGGAAATCCACGCCCTTGAATGGTTGAGCAGCCCAGCGGCCACCATACAGGTCATAGCTGTTGCCAATATCTCGCTCCCGGTCGATGCCTGGTCGGAGCACCAACTGCAGCGCGCCATTGGCTTCAGGCACGTCCAATTTGGTATTGATCAACCACAGCGGCTTGCGCAGTTCATCGTTGTCGCTCTCAAGGAACGAGCGCCAACGGTAATCGAACCCTTGAATCAGATCCGTCGGGTGGAAGAAGTCCGTCTCGCCCCAGACGATCTGCTGCTTGCCGAGGCGAACGTGCAACCGATCGGTCGGGTCTGCGTCCACATAGAATTCGCGAAGCTCGGCTTGCTTGTACTGGCCCAGTAAATTGCTGCCGGGTCCCCCCGGTGAGTTGCTACGGTTGGCCTCTTCGAGATTGCGTTGGTATGAGGTGTTGACTTCCTGGTCAGCACGCCCGATGGCCTTCCACTTCAAGGGGCCTGTCGTCGCATCTGCGTTGAGCGATAGCGAACCACGCAGCATCTGAAGCGAACCTGCACTGCTTTGAGGAATCTCGGGATGGTTCTGCAGGTTCCATGATGCCCAGGTACGCACATACCCCCCCAGATGGAAGCTGTTCTCGCTACCCGGGGTCAGCCCCCCTCCAGCATCACCTGACGACGTTTGGCTCGCCGAAGCCTCAGCCGACGCGGGCGCGAGTTTGCCCACCTCCGCTTCGGCTGCATAAATCTGCCCGCAACCGATCCCCAGACCGACCAGGATTGCGGGAATCTGCTTCAGAACCGGCCGCGTCAACCGCTTGCGGCTCGCATAAACGCCATGTTTCATAAGGTCTCCTCCGTTAATTGATTTTTTCTTTGTATCCATCAGGCCGAGTGGTTCACGCCGGCGAATTCCCGAGCAAATTCACGCCGGGTTTTCTGCGGGCACTTCGGCGGTAGGGGCTCGCTGTGCCGCCGAGAACGCATCTCCCACGATGAAGCGGGGCCGGAACACGTACACCATCGCGGGCATGAGAAAGAGCGCGCTGAGGGCGGAAATGCAGAGCCATATGGCCATGAGAATGCCCATATCGGCCTGGAATCGAAGCGACGAGGTACACCAGAGCACAACGCTGACGGTCAGGGTGGAAGCCGTGATCAGAACGCCCTTGCCGGCAGTCCCGAGCGAGGTCACGATGGCTTGAACCAGATCGTCGTGGTGTTCAAGTTCTTCTCGAATCCCGTCGACGATGTAGAAGGCGTAGTCCACCCCGAGCCCGATACCGAGTGCCGCCACGGGAAGCGTGCTCAGATTCATGCCGATGCCTTTCCAAGCCATGTAGCTGAACGTCACGGTGTTGGACAGCGCGACCGGCACCATGAAGAACAGTCCTGCCATGGCAGAGCGATACGCCACTGCGCAGCAGACGATCAGCACCAGCAACGCCAGCGCAATACTTTCGATCTGGCCCGAGAGAATGACCTCGTTGACAGCGGCCAGCACGCCGATCAGACCACCGGCCAGTTCGTAATGCGCGTTCGCAAGAGGATGGTCGGCAATGAAGGTTTTCAGGCGCTCAATCGCGGTACGGATGCTCTCACCGCGGTGGTCGCGAAAGAAGAACGTCACGGAGGCATTGCGAGCCTGGGCGTCGAGGAATCTCGTCATGTCGCCCGGGTCGGATCCCGAAGCCAGCATGTACATCAATTCGCCGTTTTCCTGCGCGGTGCGGCCAATATCTTGATAACGCGGATTACCTTCGCGCAGCACACGCTTGACCGCGGGTATCACGTCGGCCAACGACAGGCTGCCGCCAATTTCCGGTTGTGCCGCCATATAGCGCTGCATCGCGCTCATCGTGCGCAGCACCGCGGGGTCCTTGATGGCACCGGGCGTTTCGCCGGACACCACGGCGTACATGCGGTCGGCGCCTTGAAACTGGTGATTGATGGCAGCTGAATCGCGGTTGTACGTGGAGTTCTGCCAGAGGATCGGCGAACCCGGCTCCGCATCGCCGACATTCAACTTGAATGCGTAAATGCCTGAGACGACAAACATGAGCGCCGCGCAGCTCAACACCGCGTAGCGTGCGCGAGACGTGACGATGCGCACGGCAAACGCCAGGATGCGGCGTAGAACAGGCGATACGTCGAATCGATGGGCGTGACCTTGCGGACGGCGAATCCACGAGAGCAAAACCGGCGTCATCACGCAGGCGCTCAACGCGATGGTCATGACCCAAACCGACCCGATGATTGACACCTTGTGCATCAGCGGAATCGGCGTGAGCACCACCACGATCATGCAACCTGCATCAGCCACGACACCGAGCATGCCTGGCTTGAATAGCTGCAGCATGGCGGCCCGGGCCGCTGCCGCGGTGGTCGGTGCACCGCTTTCCAATTCGTCATCGAAGCGCGATACCAACTGCACCGAATGCGAGATCGCACGTGCCGTGATCAGGAATGCGATCACGATGACCAACGGGTCGAGATTGAAGCCGATCAGGCTGGCTGTGCCCAGTGCCCAGATGGCGCTTGTCAAACCGGCCAGTAGCGGGAGCACCGTGCCGCGCCAGGTCCGCGCCGCGATGAAGAGCAGCGCCACCAGACACGCGACCGTCACCAGAAAGATATGAAGCGTCTCCGGCAGATAGTGATTGACCCAGCCGTAGAGAATCGGCTCGCCCGCCACACGCACCACGACGCCGTCACCGCGATTCGCGTCAGCGATCTTCATGATCTGCGGGAATATCTTGCGATAGTCCGCTGCCCCTTCGTAGAAATCGACTGTGATGAGCGTCGCTTTCAGATCATGCGAAACATAGGCGCCGTAGACCAGCGGATTATTGAGCACCGCCTCTCGCAACTGAGTGAGGCCTGCCGGTGTTTCAGGCACGTCCGGCCACATGATCGGGCGCATGTCGATGGCATCGGTGGATCCTCGGATCTCCTTGAGCTTCTTCGAGGCCAGCGAAACAATCTGAAACTGATTGACACCATCCACCTGCTGCAGCGCCGTGGTGATCGCCTTCACCTTGCCAAGCAGCACGGGGTTGAAGACATCGCCATGCTCGGCTTCGAGCATGATGCTCACCATGTTGGAGCTGCCGAACGCCTGTCGGAATTCGTTATGAACCTTGATGTACGCGTGTCCTTGCGGCAACAAGTCTTCAAATACCGTCTTGATATTCACACGCGCCGCAAAGGCAGCCATCACCAGCGTGAGCACGCTGAACGCAGCCACCACATACTTGCGGCGGCGTATGCACAGCTCGACAAAACGCTCGAGCTGATTCGAAATCATGTTCTCCACCATCGTCTCCTGCTGATTGGACGAATGACGCGCCCTACAGCGCATGCTTTTCTGTCACCAGCGGCTGTGTGCCACTGAAGTAGTAGTGCTCGGCGCCCGCAGCGACCTTGGTATGCCAGTCGCGGTCCGCGGTAGCACCGCGTGTCTGACGCCACAGATGCCCGTCGATGTCACCGACCAGCACCACGCCTTTGTCGCCGACCGTGAGCCAGCGTTGGCCGTCCCAGATCACGTCGAACAAGTGCTCGGGGGTGACCTGCGTCTCCAAATGCCAGCGCTGTCCGCCATCGTTCGTCGTCAGCACCGTGCCTCCGAGGCCAACCGCCACGCCGTTGCGCTCATCGCGAAAAGCAACGGCCATCAGGCTCACCTTGATCGGGCTGGTCTGTGCAACCCAGCTCGCACCACCATCAACCGACTTCTCGATCCGTCCGAATTCCCCGACGCGCCACCCTTGCTGGTCGAGGACAGCAATGTCGTTCCAGGAGACGTCTTCATCGGTGCCAACCCGCACCCAAGTCGCCCCATAGTCGGACGAGCGCAACGCGAGTCCCCCCTCCCCGACTGCCCACGCCGCTCCGCCCGACACTGTCTTGACGCGTACAAGCTTGTTGGCAATGCCCGAGTGCGGCACGTTGATTTCTCGCCAAGTGGCACCGCCATCCTGCGTTGCGACGACGACCCCTTGATCGCCCACGGCAACGGCGCGCTGGGCATCCCACGCAGCAACGTCTTGGAGGTTTTCCAATACGTGCGAGGCCTGACTACGCCAAGTGTGCGCAGCATCGTCACTGCGCATCACCCTGCCGTGAGCACCAACGAGCCACACGGTGTGCTCGGGCGCCGTGGTGATACCGTAGAACCTGTCATCGCGCTCGAACAACGGTGGCGGCAAATGCCCCCCAAATGGTTTGGGCTTGATGAACAGGCCGGCGTAGAGCAATCCGGAAATGACAATGAGCGGCAATCCGGAAATGAAGATGTTGAAAATTCGCTTCATGCGTAATCCTTCAGCGCGCACGAAAGCCGGGGAGGCCGGAGCTATCCGGCTTCCTCCACACGGTTGCGTCGCAGGAAAAGAGGGGCGGTGACTAGGCCGCGTCCGCCTCGGTATTCAGGATGAAATAGGGAGGCACATCCGGCCCCCAGAGGTAGAGCGAGTCCTCCGGGGGGTGGTCCCCCGCCGGCCAGTTCGCGCCTGGCGGCACGAAGTCGATATCAGCCGAGTATTCGGCGAAAGAGCCCCAAGGGTCGCGCACATAGTAGAAGTAGTTGGAGCCAAGCACATGGCGCCCGGTACCCCACCCTTCCGTATAGCCGGCCTTGCACATCTGGGCAGCACCAAGCCCGACCTCGTCGACCCCAGCCACGTCCCAAGCACTGTGATGCCAACCCTTGGCATCGCTGGCAGCAAAGGCGATGAGATGGTGGTCGCTGCCGTGGCGCGCGTGCATGAAGGCCACCAAGTCGCGTGAGCGGTCCGACAAACGCAGACCGAGCACATCGCAATAAAAGACGATGGAACGGTTGATGTCCGAGCTGAACATCAACACGTGGGACAGTCTGCGCGGGGTCACGGTTTTTGCGTCACGATGTCCGTGCACGCTGCGCTGGCCCGCCCGGGGGGGCGAATCCACGCGAGGTGCAAGAGCGCTTAGCGTGGTCTTTGGGCCGATCCTTATCTGGATCAGGTTGCCATCGGGGTCGACAAACCAGTGCCCCTCCCCGCTAACGTAGGCCTCTGCCGGCGCCGGCCGTGCGTCGTTGGCCCGAACCTGCGCCACCAGCGTGTCGAACTCATCTGCGTAGCAGTTCAGGCTCAGATAGGCCAGCCGCTTCCGCGGCCCCTCGTAGATGCGCGCCCAGATATGGGGATTACCGAAAGTCCGCAGCTCGAGTTGCCCGCCTCGATGCTCCACATTGAGACCGAAGCTCGTGAAGAAATTGCTCGCTTGTCCAAGGGACGGCACTTCGAGTGCGAAATGGTCGATCGAATGAACGCCATAGCGCGATTCACCAGGTTGATTCCAGGACATAGGGTTCTCCTTCGTCGCGACTCACGCCGGCAGCGCAAGCACCTGCCGCATGACTTGCTCAAGGCAATCGACCGGCTCTCCGTGGGTGCCGAGCTCGTTCTCGCGCCATGCGACATGACGATCGGGGCGAACCAGCAGGCATCCGCTGTCGCTGATACCGGACAGCTTGTGCCAGCGGCCATAGACATCCTGGGCGTCGCACTTCGGACCACCAATCGACACGACGTCGATATCCACTCCAACCTTCTCGGCAACCCGGCTTGCCGCGTCACGCCAGGCGGAACCGCCCACGCCTGTGAGCAATGTGAACCGCCCGCGGCCAACCAGGTCGAGCGTCGAGAGCTTTTGCTGGCCGCGTTGCAACCACGCATGAGGCAAGCTCGCGCCAGGATAGGTCGTTGCTTGGTAGTACAGTTCCGGGTCGCGCTCGGGCGCCGGACGCGGCATCTCGTCACGCACGATCGCATTCGATCTGTAGACTTGCCCCAACTCCACGCCATGGCAGTTGAACTGGTAGTTCTGCAGGTCCACCGCCTCGCTCAACACTTTGCGGCGCTCGCGCCCATGTGCGCTGTCGCTGAACAAATCGTCGACGTTAGCCCAGCCTGCGGCCTCGTCCTGCCCAGGCGCAAAACCCAACGCATCGGAAATCGGCAGCATGTCGCGCACAGACTTCATCGCCCGGGCCACCACTTGCTCACCGACAGGCTGCCGCTCCTGCGTATAGGTATCGAGTAGCGCTACACCCGCCTTCCCCTTGACGACCAGCGCAAGCTTCCACGCCAGGTTGAAGGCATCTTGAACGCAGGTGTTTGTTCCCAGACCGTTCGCCGGTGGATGGCGATGAGCAGCGTTGCCAGCGATGAGCACGCGCCCCTTGTTCATGTTCTTGGCCACCACCTGATTGATGGTCCATTTCGATACGGCCTTGATCTTGACCGGTATGTCAGGGTCGCCAATGGTGGCGCGCGCGCGTTCGGCGACAGCCGCTTCGCTCAGGTCAGGCTCCCCTTGGGATGGGTCGTACATGAACAGCAGCACCCATTCATTCCACGGACGCACGCTGATCCACGTGCCACTGCCAACCCAATAGTTGTTGCCAGGTTGCGTCATCCAATACAGCACGCCAGGACGATGTGCTGTGTACTTGCTCAGGTCCGCTTCCAGCCAGACATTGACGGCCGCGCCGAGACCCATTTGGCCTTCGGTCGGGAAGCCGATCTCCTTGACGACCACACTGTTGTCGCCGTCCCCACCGATTGCATAGTCCGATACAACCTCGAGTTCCTCTCCGGTGATACGGTCCCGGCAAACTGAGTACACGGCATCGGCGTCCTGCCGCATCGAGATCAGCTCGGTGTTGAAGAGGAACTTGCCGCCGCGCTCACGTGCGACGTCGAGCAAGATGGGCTCCATCAAGTGCTGCGGAATATTGCACATGCCGCAAGGGCTGGCCAGGTCGTAGTCGACCTTCCGTTCGGGCCCGGTCCCCCACGTCTGCAGGCGAGCAATCTCGGTCCCGGCAAAGCTGGTGGCCCAGACATTGTTGCTCATGAATTGGGACGGTGTGGCGGCCTGCAGCACGCGGTCCTCAATACCGAGATCGCGGAACACCTCCATGGTGCGCTGGTTCGTAATGTGGGCGCGCGGGGAATTTGCTGTTCCGGGATAACGGGTGATCGTCAAGGTCTCAATGCCTTGAGTGGCCAGCAGGCAGGTGGCCGCCAGCCCGGTCGGGCCCGCACCGACAATAAACACAGGCACTCGAATCTGTCGCATGTCTCCTCCAACTATCTTTTTCAATCTGTGCCTGCGTCAACCACGAATGGCTTCGTCCTGCACCGTGTTCTTCAAGACGCCGAGGCCCTCGATCTCCACCTCGCAAACGTCCCCATGGCGCATGAGAAGCTTGGGTTCGCGCGCCCAGCCGATACCGGCCGGCGTGCCGCTCACGATCACATCGCCTGCTTCCAGCGTGATGGCCTCGCTAAGAATGGCAATGAGTGAAGCCACGTCGAACAACATGTCCTTCGTATTCGCGGACTGCACCACCTTGCCGTTCAAGCGCGTTTGCAGCTTCAGGCCGGCGCCTCCTTCCGGCAATTCGTCGGTGGTCACAAGAGCTGGGCCGAATGCCCCTGTGCCATCGAAGTTCTTGCCAACGGTCCATTGCGGCGACTTGAACTGGTACTCACGCACTGAGCCATCGTTGAAGATGGAGTAGCCCGCAACACAGGCGAGCGCGTGCTTTTTCGGAATGTGGCGGCCACCATTGCCCAGGACAACGGCCAACTCCCCCTCGAAATCAAGCGAATCGGAAACGAGGGGCCGAATCATCGGCGCCTGATGTCCGATCAGACTCGTATTGAAGCGGGGAAAAATGGTCGGGTAGGACGGCTGCTCGTACGGACTTTCCTTGGTGTGGTCGGCGTAGTTCAAACCGACACAAATGACCTTGCCCGGGCGCGTAAGCGGCGGCAAAAACGAAACCGAGTCGCTGGCGTATTCAGCACCGCCGGCGCTGCGCGTCCGTCCGAATGTCCTCAGATCAACGCCGCCAGCAAGCAGCTCTTCAAGCGTCATCTCACCAATCTCTCGGATCGTCTCGCCATCGAGCACCCCGAGCAACCTGCGCCGACCGTCCGGCGAAAAATGAACATATTGCATAGCATCTCCGACTAATGTCTTGCGTGAACCGTACCCGGCGCTGGATGTCACGCCAGAAGCGTGAAGCCCATACGCGGGCTGGTCAGAAGCGTTGGCATCTACGCCGCCGGCCTATCTACGTGTGGCGGCCCTGTCGAAAATATATACAAAACTCACAAACGTAGCTATTTTTTTGTTCGCATCGTTAACCCTAGGAATGTATATAATTTGTGCTGAGGAGCTCCTATGGACGATGACCGTTACGAAACCGCCGACAGCAATGGCTCTAGGACAATGGCCTCGGCATTGACCGAGGTGATCCTGCAGGACATCGTGACCGGCGTGCTGCCACCCGGCTCGAAGTTGAAGATTCGCGAACTGGCCGAGCGCTATCAGGCGGGCACAATCCCGCTACGCGAAGCCGTGTCGCGCCTTGCGATGAGCGGATTCGTCGAAGCAAAAGATCAGAAAGGCTTTCGGGTCACGCCGATCTCCCAGGAAGACCTGGAGGACATCACCGCGGTCCGACAACGCATCGAAACGGATGCGCTCCGTGATGCCATCGAACGAGGTGGCGCTGAATGGGAAGGATCGGTGCTCGCAGCGTTTCATCAAATGAGCTGTCTGCCGATGACGTTGCCAGGGCATCCCCAGTGCTTGAACCCAGCGTGGGAGCGAGCACACGATTGTTTTCATGCGACGCTGCTGTCCGGTAGCCGCTCCAAGTGGCTCAAGCAGTTTGCTTCTGTCTTGCGTGCGCAATCTGCACGGTACCGCCATCAATCGCTTCGCAGCGAACGAAGTCCGCTGCGGGATGTCGCCGACGAGCATCAGAGCATCGTCAAGGCGATATTGGCTCACGACGCAGACCGCGCCTGCGAATTGCTGAGTGCGCATTTCGCTGCCACGACACAGTTGCTGCACAACGAACGCACGGCGGCTGCCGCATCAAAACCTTCGGCCGAATCGAGGCGCAAGAAGTAGGCTACGGGGCAGGACTTCGGGCGCTTGATGCGCCGGTGGTTCACTGCCGGGCGCGGCGTACCCAGCCTGGCATACGCTCGCTATCGCGATACCCCGGTGCAAAAAATAGATCAGAACACAGCCTGCTTTTTCCATAGCAATCAATTCGCACCCGACGTGTGGTGTCCAATTAAGCCTTCGCCACGGCGAGTCTTGGCAGACACGGTTCGACGGGAGCAGACGATAGCTAGCAAGAATGGCATTTCTTAGTGGTATTCGAAGCTTGAAAGCCATCATAGATTCGCCAAAGCCGCCCTAGTAGTGCCGTAACATGCCGTCTGTGTTCTATAGAAGGAACAATCGTGGACGACCTGAACGACCTCTATTACTTCGTCAAGGTGGTGGAGCACGGCGGGTTTACGCAGGCGGGTCTCGCGCTCGGCATACCGAAATCCAAGCTGAGCCGTCGCATTGCGGCGCTGGAGGAACAGTATGGTGTGCGTCTTCTGCAGCGCACCACGCGGCACTTTTCCGTCACGGAAACCGGGCGTGAATTCTATGAACGCTGTGTCGGAGTTTTGATAGAAGCAGAAGCGGCGCGCGAGGTCATGGAACGCGAGCGCTCCGAGCCACAGGGCATCGTGCGCATGAGTTGTCCGACGGCATTGCTGGACTACCGCATCGCCGAATTGGTGGCGCTGTTCATGGTCGAGTACCCGAAGATTCAGGTGCAGCTAGAAGCAACCAATCGTCGTGTCGACGTCGTCGGAGAACGTCTGGATTTCGCATTACGCGTGCGCTTCCCCCCGTTGGAGGACAGTGATCTGGTGATGCGGGTTTTTTCCGAAAGTCGTCAGCGGCTTGTCGCCTGTCCTGCGCTGCTCGATGGCCGTGAGTTGCCTACGCATCCTGCGGATCTGGCTGGCATGCCAAGCCTTGATTGGGGACCGCCTCGCGATCACATATGGAACCTCGTCGGCCCTGAGGGAATGCAAGCGCAGGTGCGGCATCAACCTCGGTACATCACCGACGACATGACCGCGCTGAGGCGCGCAGCGCTCCATGGCGTGGGTATCGTTCAATTGCCTTGCATGGTTGCCGAAGAGGATCTGCGCAATGGGACCCTCATCGACATCCTGCCCGGCTGGGTTCCCAAAGGGGGGGTCATTCATGCGGTTTTCCCGTCCCGCAGAGGCTTGCTACCGAAGGTGCGCCTGTTGATTGACTATCTCGCCACCCACATTCAGAAGGAGTCCGGTGGGCTGCTGTAACGCCGCAGGGAGGGCTCCCACCGTTTTGACATCCAACCACTTCGCGCCGGCGCCGCAACACGACGCGCTCGGTCATCATCGGCCGCCTATCCCAACGACCTTGGCTCAGGCAACAAGTTTCATCCGGTAGAAGACTTCCATACGCTCCACCGCGTCGCTGCCTTCCTCCTGAAAGTGGCGGATGTGATCGGACTGCGTGTGGTGGGCTTCCTGCGCAGCAGGGCTACCCCAGTGCTCGACGAAAACAAATCGCCGAGGGTCATCCTGTTGCTCGAACAACTCGTAGCGCAGATTGCCCGCATCGCGGCGGGATGGCGCCACCACGGCGCGCAGTTTTTCCCGCAGTTCCGCCTCGCGCCCCGTCTTGGCATACAGGATCGCCAGCACATAAAAGTCGTCCGTCATTCCTGCCCTCCGCACGTATGGTTTGAGCAAAGACTAGCAAATGCCACGGTGCAAGCAAGCCCGAATCGCGAGCCACGCGCCTCGTTCTTTTATAGAGAACAGCGTGTTTTCTGGATGACTATCACGCGTGTTCCGATGTATCACTTATCCTTTAGACGTTCGACACGAAGCGCGGTAGCAAGACTTGCAGGACGGAAACCCCGACTTGCAATTTGCTGGGTCAAGCATCGTCGACGATCAATCAGGTCTATGTCGCGCACGGTTCATGTAGCGCCGGTCCTGAAGCGCTGTGTAGCAGAAATCCACCTCTTGCTCTGGAGATAACCATGGCCAGTGAACCCATTCGCGATCCCGCAAACGACCACCTGCTGACGCCGCAAAATGCGGCCTTCGTAATCATCGACTACCAACCGGTCCAGGTGAACTCCATCGCCTCGATGGACCGCCAATTGCTCATCAACAACATTGTGGGGACGTCGCGTGCCGCGGTTGCATACAAGCTTCCGATCGTGCACTCCACTGTCAATGTGAAGACCGGCCTAAACAAGCCGCCAATCCCCCAGCTACGGAATGTGTTGGGCGACTTCCCCACATATGACCGCACTTCGATCAACTCTTGGGAAGACGTGGAGTTTCGCGCGGCAGTGAAGGCTACTGGGCGCAAGAAGCTGGTCATGACCGCCCTGTGGACGGAAGCGTGCTTGACCTTCCCCGCCCTAGACGCCCTCAAGGAAGGTTATGAGGTCTACGTCGTGGTCGATGCTGTAGGCGGCACATCCGTGGCAGCGCACGAAGCTGCGCTGCGCCGCATCGAGCAGGCTGGCGGCAAGATGATCAGCGTGGCACAGCTGTTCTGCGAATTGCAGCGTGACTGGTCGCGCAGCGAAACCGTCCCAGCTTTCATTGACCTCTTCATCCAGACCGGCGGGACCGCAGGCATCCAGTTCTCGTACGACCGCACCTGACCTGCAGGCGGGGCGGTGCTCGCATCACCGCCCCGCATTCGAACTGACCGGGCGCAGATGCGGAAACTTCGGGGCTGTGCGAGGCATCTCTGGCCAGACCTGCATGCTTACCCACACGCGATACCGTGGACGTTGCGTCGCGGATGAACTGGTCGACGTCGAGCGCGGTGAATGCCCCTCCCTGACGAAGCACACGTCCATCCACGATGACGGTCTCCACGTTAACGGACTGTCTCGAGTAGACCAGAGAAGTGTATGGCTCGAAGACCGGTGCGATATTGATGTCGGTGGTCCGCACGGGAATGATGTCGGCACGCTTTCCCCGGCTTCAGCGATCCCACTCATGCCGGCCGCATCAAGCCGACTGGCTGTGCAACCGGGACCTTCCTGGCGTAATCGACAAACCCCGAGCGTCCGGACAAGATGATCCGGTGCTCGCGAGGATCGCCCCCGATATCAGTTGACCTCGAACTTGGAGCAAGCGCCTATCGCGGTCACTACCGGAGCTTCGTCACTTCGGCCACTGGGATTTCGACGGCAGGCGCAGCGCCAGTGTGGATCTTGAACAGAGAGACGGCTACGCCCAGCGCAACAGCCTGCTCTGCAAGTGACTCGGCCGCCGCCGCCGTCTGTTCGACCAATGCTGCGTTCTGCTGCGTGACCTGATCCATGTGTGCGACGACCTGATTGATCTGCTCGATATTGCGGCTCTGTTCATCGGTTGCTCCAGCGACGTTCCTTACCGTATCGGAGACTTGCGTGGCCACACCCTTGATCTCGCGCATCGATGCGCTCACCTCATTGACCTGCCGGGCGCTTGCCTGAATCAGCGCGACAGAGGAAGAAATGAGGTCTTTGATTTCCCTCGCCGCGGAGGCGGCGCGCTGCGCAAGAGCACGGACTTCTCCTGCGACAACGGAGAATCCCTTTCCCAAGTCGCCGGCGCGCGCCGCCTCCACTGAGGCATTGAGCGCCAGAATGTTCGTCTGAAACGCGATCCCCTCGATGGCACTCGTAATGTCAGAGATCCGGGCCGAACTGCCGCTGACGCTGTCAATGGTACGAACCATCTCAGCAACCACCGCACTACCAGCCTCGGCAGCTTGCATCGCAGTCATCGCCAACGCACTCGCGTGCCGCGTACTGTCGGCGTTCAACTTTACGGTCTCGGTGAGCTGGGCCATGCTGGAGGCGGTTCTCTCCAACGATGCGGCCTGCGCTTCCGTGCGCGCGGAAAGGTCGTGATTACCCATCGCAATTTCGCGCGTCGCCGTATTGACTGCCAGCAAGGAACCTTGAACCACAGAAACGGTATCTTCTACGCGACGCATCAGCGTGTCGAACGCTCGCGCACTACGTCCAAACTCGTCCATGCGCGGACTCGACGATCGCTTGGTGAGATCCAGCGTGTTGGCAATCTCTGCGAATTTCCTGCGCTGCCGCTCCAGTCCGCCACAGATGACCTGGTGCAGGTGGTAACCGCCATATCCCATCACGCCGCAAGCCAGTGCCGCAGCGCCGATCAGCAGTTGCAACGCAAGCTGAAATCTTGGCAGCGCGTTCAGTTCGAGATACCGGAAAGTGAAGGCGCCCAGACAACCGACGGCAACCATCAAAACCATCGATGTGCCGAAAGTCAGGATGAGCTTTAACCTGAGTGTAAAGGTGGGATTGCCCACGTCCCTCCCCTTCTTTGCAAGGGTTGTAAGTCGGCGATGAGTCGGTACCTGACTTGCACCGGCTGCGCGTTCTAAACCAGACCGCGATTTTCCGTTCGGATCTGCGCACTATGTCAGCCACACGAGCGACGGCGGCGCGCTCTACATCCGCCGCCGTCCTGCCTGCATTTACGCCGTCGCTTCTGTGCGCAGGCGATTCACGATCTGGTTGTCCTTGCCATTGACGAGCGAAGTGAGCGCGATGTTGAACTCGATCGACTTGTACGCGTCGTCCTTGAGGCCGAGTTCCGCACCGCCGCTCTTCTCGATGACGTGCGGGATGAGCTCTTCGCGGGTGGCATAGGCGAAATCGTCCCAGATCAGCGGATCGCCTTCGACGTTGAACTGCGTCGTGAGCTTGCGATGACCATCACTCGTGACGAAGAAATGCACGTGCGCCGGGCGGTTGCCGTGCCGACCAAGCCCATTCAGCAGTTGCTGGGTCGCGCCTTGCGGCGGGCAGCCGTACCCCACGGGCATCAGGGTGCGGAATTCGTACTTGCCATCCACACCGGTGCGCACCGCGCCTCGCAGATTGAATTGCGTCTGTGCGCCGGTCGGGTCGAAGTGAGAATAGAAGCCCTTCGAATTGGCATGCCAGCATTCCACAACTGCACCCGCAACCGGCTTGCCGTCCGACCCGGTAACCGTGCCGTGAATGACCAGCGGACCGGCTTCCGGATCTGCGTTGATATCGATCTTGTTTACGCCATCCCGCACGGTCGCCCCTGCAACGTACAGCGGGCCTTCGATGGTGCGGGGCGTACCGCCATCAATGCCGGCTGCCCTGTCCGCAGCGTCCATCCGCACGTCCAGATATTTTTCGAGGCCGAGGCCCGCCGCGAGCAGTGCTGCTTCGCCGTCCTGGCCCAACTTGTTCAGGTAGTTGATACCTGCCCAGACTTCGTCGGGAGAAATGTCGAGGTCGTCGATGGCCTTGAACAGGTCCCCAAGCAAACGGTGGACGATGCGCTGGAAGCGCGCGTTGCCGCTGCTGCCATCCAGGTTGGCGGCAGCCTTCAGCAAATCCTGGACTTCTTTGGTTTGAAAAACTTGAACGCTCATGATCTCGGTCTCCTTTTGTCTTGGGCGGGGAATTGGCATTGACTTGGCGCACGCCGGAAATCAGGCATCGCTGTCCCGGATGGACGACGGGTGGCGGCACAACGGTGTCACGGAAATCTTCATGTACGGGAACAGCGGCAGTGCGGTAAGCACGTCGTGCAGCTCGGCGTTACTCTCCACATCGAAGATGCTGTAGTTGGCATATTCGCCGGCGAGTCGCCAGATATGGCGCCACTTCCCGCTGCGTTGCAGGTCCTGCGAATACGCCTTCTCGCGCACCTTGATCTCGTCGGCCACCTCCGCGGGCATATCGGCAGGAATATTCACGTCCATGCGTACGTGGAAAAGCATCGTCTGCGTCCTTCTAAACGTGGGGAGTTACCGCGTGGTCTTCATCAGTCCGTCGCGGGTGAAGCGTTTGACCTTCTCTTCGTCAAGCGTGATACCAAGACCCGGACCATTCGGCACGGTGAGCTGGAAATCGCTGTAGTCGAGTGGCTCGGTCAGAATCTCTTCGGTGATGAGTAGCGGTCCGAACAGCTCGGTACCCCATTGCAGATTCGCGAAGGTCGCGAACAGATGCGCCGAAGCCACCGTGCTGAACGCGCCTTCAAGCATCGTGCCGCCGTACAGCTCGATGCCGGCCGCGTCCGCAATCGCCGCGACACGCTGCGCGGCGAACAGGCCGCCGCTCTGCTCGATCTTGATCGCAAAGACATCGGCGCCGCCCTGCTTCGCAATCTCGAATGCACTTTGCGGGCCCTGCAGAACTTCATCGGCCATCAGCGCGATGGGGAAGCGGCGCATGAGGCGCGCCAGCGCCGCCACCGATGCCACCGGCTGCTCGACCAACTCGCAGCCCGCGTCGGCCAGCGCGGGAATCGCCCATGCAGCCTGTGTTTCGCTCCATGCCATGTTCACATCTACGCGTACAACCGCGTTGTCCCCCAGCGCTTTCTTGATATTGGCCACGTGCTGGATGTCGACCTTGGGGGCTTTGGCACCAATCTTCAGCTTGAAGATGTTGTGACGGCGCACATCGAGCATGTGTTGCGCTTCGTCGATGTCCTTCGCAGTGTCGCCAGACGCAAGCGTCCACGCCACCTGCAGGCGATCACGGCGGCGGCCGCCAAGCAACTCGCTCACCGTCACACCGAGGCGCTTGCCGTGCGCATCGAGCAGCGCCGTTTCCAATGCGCTCTTTGCAAAGTGATTGACTTTCACCAGCTTGTCCAGATGCGCCATCAGCGCCCGAATGCGTGTGGCATCCCGGCCGATCATGGCGGGCGCGAAGTAGCTGTCGATCGCGATTTTCATCGCTTCGGGGCTTTCCGGGCCGTAGGCCATGCCGGCAATCGTGGTGCCTTCCCCGATGCCGACAACGCCATCGCTGCAGTACACCTTCACCAGCATCAGCGTTTGACCATGCATCGTGGCCACCGAAAGCTTGTGGGGCCGAATGGTCGGCAAATCCACTAGGCTGGTTTCGATACGTTCAATCGTCGCGTGGTTCATTTCGCCTACTGCTTAATCAGATTGGGTTGGCTCATTTATCTATTTGTGGCATCCCTAGATGGCCGCATGCTTCAACGCGTCAGGAATAGACCGCCGCGAGAAGTCCGCAAGACGGCGTACCCTGTCGCGTTGCATCTTTTACTTACGTGTTGGCTTTGGCCGGTTGGCCTACATCGGCAAGGCTCACACTGACGCCTGTTGGCATGGCTGATCGAGCGTGATTGATCAGCAGTACTGCCACTGCAGCCACCAGGCCCGGTACTGCGATGGCAATGAAGTTCTGCTCCAGAGGCAAACCCATGGCGACCAGGACCCCAATCACGATGGGTGCGAGAATTGCACCACCTCTGCCCACGCCAAGAGCCCAGCCAATCCCGGTGGCACGACAACCCACCGGATAGAACTGCCCCACATAGGCACACCCGACGATTTGTGTGCCAATCGTGGTCGCGCCTGCCAAGCCCACCAGCAGATACAACCAGCCCGTTGGCATGGGATGCCCAAGCAGCGTGATAGAAACCGCCGCGAGTACGTACATGCAAATCAGGACGTGCTTGATATGGAACCTGTCGGCAAGCCATCCGCCGCCGATCGCACCAACCATGCCGCCAAAGTTCAGCACCAGTACGAAAGCCAGTGCAGATCCGAGGCTATAGCCAGCGTTAGCCATCAGCTTGGTGAGCCAGGAACTGAGGGCGTACACCATGAACAAGCACATGAAGCAGGACAGCCAGAACATCAACGTGCTACGAGTTCGGCCCTGCTGGAAAAGCTGGTTCACGGGCGCACTCGGCGTTGCAATGCCGGTATCACTCAGGACGAATTTATCGTCAGTGCTGGCCCGGTAGCTTGCGTCGATACGGCCCATAAGCCGCTTCAGCTCGTCAGTCTTCCCACGGCGGATCAGATACGGCATCGATTCCGGCATCGACTTCAGGATGAATGGAATCAGCAGAACCGGCAGGCCTGCAGCAAGGAAGACGGACTGCCAGCCATAGCTTTCAATCAGGCCTTTGCCCAGCACCGCGGCCAGCATGCCTCCAATGGAGTAGCCGCTGAACATGAACGTCACCATCGTGCTGCGTACGCGCCCTGGCGCGTATTCGGTCATCTGCGCGATCACATTCGGCATGACGCCGCCAATGCCGATGCCAGCCAGGAAGCGTGCTGCTCCGAACTGCATCGGACTGCTGCACAGGCCAGCGACAGCGGTAAATACACTGAACAGCGCAATGCAGATGGCGATGGTCCAGCGCCTACCGATCGTTTCAGCAAGCGTGCCCATCAGGATATTGCCGACCATCATCCCGACAAGCGCCGTACTGACGAGAACGCCTGCCTGCCTTGGGTCCACCTGAAGCTCTTTCATGATGGACGGCAATGCAATGCCTGCCACCGCGAGGTCATAGCCGTCGAAAATAATGATGACGGCGCACCAGATCAAAACACCGTAGTGAAAGGCTCGCAGCCTTGCCTCGCTGGCCATCTTTTGAATGTCGATTTCCCGCATGTCTCCTCCTGTTTATAGTTTTTGCGGCTTACTGGAGTGAATCCCCAGCCGCGGTAGCCACGCTCATAGCTTCGCCAGCGCCACTTCCGGATTGGCGAGATCCTCTCCCCTGACTTGCGTTCGCCGCTCAATCAACCGCTTGGCAAAACGCAAATCGCGCGCGGCGTTGCTACCCAAAGCGGCGATCAAGCGGTCGCCTTCCAGGTAAAAGCAGACGAAGCTGCCCGCGGCAGGATTACCGCGCATCACCATCTGATGCGCAGGCATTGGGATGCCATAGATTTGCAGGTTCGTACCGTATTGATCCGACCAGAACCACGGCAGCGGGTCATACTCCAGGTGCTGCCCCAGTGCAGACTTGGCCGCGGCAATCCCTTGCTCTTGAGCGTTCTGCCATGACTCCAGCCGCAATCTCCGACCAGCCCAGCTATTACGCGCAACGGCAACATCACCTGCAGCGAAGATGTGTGGGTCCGATGTCCGGCATTGGGCGTCGACTAGCACACCACCGTCGCACTCGAGCCCTGCGGTGCGCGCCAGTTCATCGTTGGGAATCAGACCAATGCCAACCACTGCAACATCGCTGCGGATTGCTTGCCCATCTGACAACACGACGTCGAGCCCGCCTGCGTCATCCGATGAGAAGCTCGTCACCGCCGCACCCAGACGCACCTCGACACCATGCGCGGCATGAAGCTCCAGCAAGTACGCTGACAACGCTTCAGGTACGCTTCGTTCGCACAATCTCTGCGCCGTCTCGAGCACCGTGACTGCAGCACCAAGCTTGCGCGCGGTCGCAGCAACCTCAAGCCCGATCCAGCCGCCACCAATCACTGCGACGCGCGCGCCTGGCCGTAAAACAGGAGCAAGCCGTACCGTGTCATCAATGGTGCGCAGCAGATGGACTCCCGGCAGATCGCTCCCCGGAACCATCAGCGCGCGAGCGCGTCCGCCGGTGCAAATGATCAATTTTTCATAGGGAATCACCCGACCATCGGCTAGCACCACCCGGCTGCCGCGTCGGTCAATCTCCACTGCGCGGGTGTTTCCCAGCCATTCCACTGAAAGCTCGGCGAGTGCTGCGGAGTCAAGAATGTGCAGGCTCTCGGCTTGCGCCTCCCCTGCCAAGATCCCCTTGGAAAGCGGTGGGCGCTCGTACGGAGGGTGAGCTTCATCGCCGATCAAAACCAGACGGCCTTTGAAGCCTTCCTGTCGCAGGGTGCGCGCCGCCCAAGCGCCAGCCTGTCCCGCTCCGAGTACGACAATGGTGCTTACGTTGGTGTCCATGGTGCTGCGAGCCTTCAGGACGAAGCCACCACGGCGGGCAACATGAGGATCTGAACCCGTCCGTCCTTCACCTGCACCGGATAAGTCTGGACAGGCGTCACGCAGGGAGCCTTGCGTGGCTCGCCGGTGCGCAGGTCAAACAGCCCCTGGTGCAGCGGGCACTCAACGCAGCCGTCTTCGACAAACCCTTCGGACAGCGGAACGCGCTCGTGTGTACACAGGTCATGCAGCGCGAATAGCTCTTCGCCAACGCGGAAAACCGCAATCGCGACGCCGGCCACCTCAACGGCACGCGGTTCGTCTTCAATAAAATCGTCGGTGCTGCCGACATCATGCCAATAGCTCATCTGAGTGACTCCTAGATCGGCGTTGCGAGAAGCGTTTGGACCCTGGAGGTGTCGTAGATGACCCGCTTTTCCTTGAAGTACCACCCCCCACCACACTTGACGACCGTGTCGCGGTAAACGCCTGCCTGGTACACGACCGAATCCCCTGCCGCACCGGTGTTGACAACGATGTAGCTCGACACCGTTCGTACCTCTGCAGCGCTCTCGGATTCGATCACGAGCCCCCCGAGGGCGTGCCGATAGCCGTGGGCTTCATAAATGTTGGCGTGGCGCAGTGCAACGATGCGATCGCGCATCATCTTCTGGTTACGGCAGTGGATGATCGGCGCAGGCAGGCCGCGGTCCGCGTTCTCACGCGAGATGATTGTGTAGGTGCCGTCCTCGGTGAAAAACTCTGGCCACGTCTCAAGCAGATTGTTGTCGATGGCGTGCACGTAGCGGTTTTGCAGCGCGCTCATTTCCATCCAGAGCTGCAGGTTATTGTTCATCTCAGTACCCCATCGCGCGCTGATAACCCGCCCAGAAGCGGCGAATCAGGTTTTCGGTGATATTGCTGTTGGTCTGTTCAGGCGAATCCAGGCCCATGCCCATGTAAGAAGTCTTATCACCGTCGCGGACAGTGCCTCGCTGCACCAACTCGGTCGCCTCGGTGTCTTCCATCGAGATGTAGCCCGCTGGCCCCACCAAGTTGGCTTGCAAAAGACGTAGCTCCCGCAGTTCGGGCGTGTCATCCTCGTAGCCAAAGAAATGGAACACCAACTCGAAATTGTTTGGCCCCTTGGGTAAGAGTTGACGCGCGACCAACGTGTTGTGGATCTGCTGGATAACCAGCTGCGGGAATATCGGCTGAATGTGGTTGGTGCAGTCTTCTTCGAATTCGGAGACTTGACCCAGCACATACGGATCCTGCAGCTCGAAGCCATCCTGCATCGATCGGATCTTTTGGTCCGTGTATGCCGCGGCCGTATTTGCCTCCACCTTGGGCTTGGTCACGGTGATGAGGCTGTGCAAACCGTGCGTCGCATCCGGGATGGACCGAGCGCTCATGCCGACGCGGAAGATGTTGAACGTCGTGTGGAACAGGTGAAGCAGGCTCGCGTGATACGGGTCTTTGACGTTCTCGAAGTAAAGCTTCCAGTTCGACTTCGAGTACTGGCGCGTACATCCGAGGTAGACGATGGGCTTGTGGAAGACGCGGTCCACCCATGGGCGCATCTCAGGGCCAATGTAGTCAGCCAGTGCGGGCGCCTCATCGCTGAACGTGGCGAACAAAAGGCCCCGGTACTCTTCGACCCGAAGTTTCTGCAGGCCGTGCTGCGATGGGTCGAATGCCTTGGCCATGCCGGACAGCATGATCGTTCCCTGCTTTTGCCCTCGCCGGAACGGCACGCCTTGCAAGTCGCCTTCGCACGAGTAGTTCCACTGGTGATAGACGCAGGTATGCGAGGCAGCGTTGCCATGCTTTTCGCGGCAAACCATCGCGCCGCGATGTGCACAGCGATTGACCCAGCAAGCAAACCCGCTGGCGGTGCGGGTAACCACCACCGGCGTGTCACCGACAAACGTGCTTTTGAAATCGTGGAGATTCGGGATCTCACAAGCCAGCGCCACAAAGCTCCAGTGTGGCCCGCGATAGATGCGTTCTTGTTCGCGCTCGTACACCTCTTGCGAACTGAAGACACTGTAGGGAACGCACGAGCCGTCGGGCTGTGGAAATGAAACCAGCCGATCGCTGGTGCCGGTGGCCACCGTTGAGGAGCTTGACATGGCTGTCTCCGCAGAATTTATGGGTATTGGGAATGGACCGAGTGTAGGAATCCATTGCTCCATGGGACTATCCGGAAATGGTGGATTCGCGCGGAGCAGTGATCCGGTTTTGGCGAATACCGTGCCGGCCATCCGGAATTGGAAAGGGAGCGGATCCGGGCAATCCGGTTCCGGAAATACGGCGGGTCTTGTAGCGGAGTCGGTGCGGCGGCAACACCGGAACGGGTAGAAGTGCGAGCCGGCTCACAGTGCAGCCGCGATCGCGAAGAGCTGGCATGGGGCAGTGCAGTCCGGGAAATCGCTCAGCGTCACCGGGCCGGCCTCTATCCGGAAACCGTGAGCTTGCGCTGACGGAAAATCCGTTTCTTGCGATGCGTAGCGGGACTATCCTAAAGTGGCAACGGTTCCCCCGGCGCCTATCCGGTTCTGGCAAATCTGCGTTGCATCACCACCGAGCCTTACCTCTACCAGGGAGCGCTGTGGCAAGATCAATCGCATAAGAGGGGCGGCGATCCCTCGCCAACGAACTGGATCTATACAGCAGCCTGGAATGGAGGGCGTTCCCGCCATCGTGCACGCACCGTGCGATGCAGCGAACGGGACACGACTGCGCAGAGACGCAAGCACCACATTCACACTGCCGCAGGCCAGAATGGAGACAAACCATGCCGCTCTCGCCGCGGGCCCCCGTCCTGACAGCCCTATATAGGAATCCGCTTTTCCGCTCCGATGTCCGCGTCGAAGCGCATGAACAAGTCGCACTCGAACTTGCCGACCATGTGCTCCGCTGGAAAGCTGGCGTGCCCGACGCCGCGATGTTCAAAGGCCAGCTGAACCGCCTGAGAATCTACGCCCTGCGCTATGGCGCAGAGGTGGAAGTCTCTGCGCGCCCCTTCGATAATTTTGCGCTGGTACATACCTCGCTGGGCGGTGGCGCCGAGATTGAATGCGACGGCCATCGGCTTTGGGTCGCGGAAGGGCGCACGGCTGTACTCGCGCCGAAAGAACGCATCCGCCTGCGCTGGAGCCCGGGGAACCAGCAAATGATCGTCAAGGTTCCCCACAGCCTGCTGCACGAGGCGATCGCACGCGAAGAAACGCCCATGAAGCTGGTACCAGGCTTCCTCATGCCGCGCGCGTTGGAAATGCAGTGGGAGTTGCTCGCCCATTCGCTGCTCAACCTGCTCTCCCCTGCTGGAACGCCGGAGGCACATTCCAAATGGGTGGATCAATTCGAACGGCATCTGGCGTCGTTCTTACTATTGCACCAGCCCGAAGACGCTGTGCAAACCGCCATGTCTCTCGTGCACGCTGCTTTGCCAAGCGAGTCAGACAACACGCATTCCAATCGCGGCGCGCGGCAGATGGATGCAGTCATCGCCTATATCGAGTCTCACCTTTGCGCACCTGTCTCGCTGGAGGATCTCGCCAGGGTCGCCTGTGTGAGCTCCCGCACGCTGAATACGCTATGCCGCCGCTACGCCGGAATCGCTCCGATGGAACTGTTGCGTAACGCACGGCTCGACGCTGTCCGCTCACGCCTATTGCTCGACCCCAGCGCGAGCATTACCGAGACCGCGTTGGCATATGGGTTCGGGCATCTTGGCCGCTTCGCAGCCTATTACGCGGCGCGCTTCAACGAACTGCCGAGCGACACCCAGAGGCGCCGGGACTAGAAGAGCCGCGGCCGTTTGCGGGTTGCGCTGATTCCTTCTTGACGCAGCTCCAGCTGCCTTCGCATCGCCCGAGAGGGTGAATCGGTCGCTTGGCGACTCATCAGCAAATACTTCATCGCCGCAGAAAATTTGCTCATTTAGTTTAAGTGTCAACTATTTATAAATAAAGCATACAAGCTGCGCGCTCGGAAAACCAGAACACGATCCTGGTTTTCGGCGAGTCATTCACGACGTCAGAGGCCACATCACTGGCACAGCGTCGTCGTCACAACTCATCGCAAACAACAAGACTTTTATTGGGGAATCAGGGTGAAAAATCACCAACATTTCATTTGCGCTACCGCATTGATTGGAACGATCGTCGGAGCTGCGTCATCTTCGGCGCATGCACAGAGCAAGGTCGAAATTACCGGACTTCTTGATGCCGGAGTCGGCTACGTCAGCAATGTCGGTGGCAACAACAGTTATCGCGCCAATCCGGGAATCTTCAGACCCAACGCATTGATTTTCCGTGGAGAAGAAGATCTCGGTGGTGGCAACAAGGCACTGTTTTATCTTGGCTCGCTTTTCAGCATCCAAAGCGGCACAGTCTTTGGCGGACCCGGCAGTCTTTTCTCGCGCGAGTCCTATGTCGGCCTATCTAACCAGTATGGCAAGCTGACCTTCGGGAACCAGCGTGACTTCATGTTCGACACCCTGACGCTGAACAAGTACCCGGCCAGTTTTGCTGCCGGCTCCTATGCGGCGCATCAGGGGCCATTCCCCAGCTTTACCGTCCCCTATTCCCCACAGGCAGCGTTTGACTTCGACCGCGTGAATGGCGAGGCCATCGCCAATACCGTCAAATTCAAGAGTGTCGACTTCAATGGTCTGACGTTCGGTGCGATGTACGGGTTTGGCGAGACGGCCGGTAGCGTTGGCAAATCGAGTTCGACCAGCTTCGGTGTCAACTACGATGCCGGCCCAGTCGGTATTGGGGCCGCCTATACGATGTCAAAGGCGCCATCCATTAACAACGGCAACGACGGCATCCGAAACGTCGGGATCGGCGCCCGTTACGAGACAGGCAAGTTCTTGATTTCGGCTTTAACGACGTTCACGCGCAATACAGCGACGGGCGCCCTTATCAATGCCAACGATATCAGCGTGGGATACAGCTTTACCCCGGCCTGGACGCTGTCGACGATCTATACGTACATGCGTGGTAACGAGCGGCTGAACAGCGTTCACGCCAATCAGCTGACGTCGATGCTCAGCTACCGCTTCTCCAAGCGGACCATGGTGTATGTGGACGCAGCGTGGCAATTGGCGTCGGGTCGCGCCGCTTACGCTCAGGTTAACGCCTCGCCTGGCGCCTCGAACAATGCCCGGCAGTTCATCAGCACCTTCAGCATGCAACACACGTTCTAACTCCAGCGCGCGCCGGCGATGACCGGCGCCGTCTGAACGCGCCGCCCCGGAAAAGGCGCGGGACGGACAAACGCGAACACAGACCCAATCGCGCTTTGGCGCGCATCTACTTTGAAAAACGGACTACCGATGCAGCACGTACCCCCTTACTCACGCCGTACCTTTCTGAAAACATGCGGAGCGATAACCGGTGGCGCCGCAGTACCAGCCTTGTTCAGTACCACCGCGGGCGCGCTCACGGCCGCGACTGGCGCGCGCCGTCTTCCGGAACAGGGGGAATACATCTTGCGCGGCGGCTACATCCTGACCATGGACCCGTCACTCGGCGAATACCCCCGTGGCGATGTTCACGTGAAAAAGGGTGAGATCGTTGCCGTCGGCACGTCGATCACCGTGCCCGGCGCAACTGTCATCGATGCCAGTGGAACGATCGTCATGCCGGGTTTCGTTGACACCCATCAGCACCTCTGGACAAGCGTGCTGCGCGGCTCCATCCGTGGAGACGATCCCAAATTCGGCTATTTCCCAAGTAAGGCTCGCGCGGGTGCCCGGATGACACCCGAGGACATCTACAACTCCGTCTGCCTGGGTGTCGTGGAAGGCCTGAGTTCTGGCATCACGACTGTTCACGACTTCTGCCACAACGTACCCTCCCCGGCCCACGCCGCCGCTGATCTGAAAGCGCTTAACGACCTTGGAGTTCGAGCCCGGCTCTCTTATGGAAGGTTCGGTGAGCCATCGCCGGTCCCCATGGACTGGCAAGACGTCGCGCGAGTAAAGAATGAGGTGTTGCCCAAGAGTCCGCTTCTCTCGTTAGGTGTCATCGTAGCGCCAACCATGGAAAAAGACGGCTCGATGCGCGCCAGCGTGCTCGAGGATCTACGCACATCGATAGCGAATGCGCGCGCGCTCGATTTGCCATACACCCTGCACTACGGCAACCTCACGCACGGCATCATCGACATCATGGCCAAGAACAACTGGCTCACGCGCGAGCTTTTGCTGGTGCATCCCCAAGGCTTCACCGCGCCAGAGCGTCAGTTGCTCGTTGCGAATCAGGTCGGGATCAGCATCGCGCCCTCGATCGAAATCCAATACTCGACGGTACGCAGCGGGTACACGCAATTCGCCGAAATGGAAGCACTGGGCGCCCAGATGGGGCTGTCCGTAGATTCCGCCGCAGCATCGGCAAATGCCAACTTCTTCAACGAAATGCGCGCGCTCCTTTGGGCGCACCGCACTCGTAGCGACACCACGGTGAAACTCACGCCGCGTCGGCTCGTTGAACTGGCCACAATCGACGGCGCAAAGACACTCGGCCTGGCCGACCGAGTCGGATCGCTGACCCCTGGTAAGCGCGCCGATATCGTGCTGATCCGTACCGACGACATCAACATTGCGCCGGTGATCGACCCATTCAATTCGCTCGTCTACTCAGCGCAACCGAGTAACGTAGATACGGTCATGGTCGACGGCCGCATACTGCGCCGCGGCGGCAAATTCATGGCCCTGGATATGGAGCAGGTCATCCGCGATGCCACGCGATCTGCCCTGCGCTTGCGCAGTGAGGCGGGACTGGCGTAATTAGGCGCGACGCCCATGTCATGGCAATAAGGCCGGTGCCGACCGCGGTGCCGGCCTTGAATATCACGATGCCAAGACGGCCCCTGCAGAGGGATGCTTTCCCAAGCTTGCAGATAAACCCCACCGGGATGACCCGGTCACGGCACGGACCTCGTTAGCGACGACCGCCCTGTCACCCCTCTCCACTCATCCGCCGGTACGCATCAAGCAGCGATGATTTGTAGACAACGCCGGCGAGCATTGGCTCCGTCTCGCTCGAAATCACTGGCAGCCGTTCGCCCTGAAAACGCATGAACAGCTCGAGCGCCGTGCCAATCGGCATGTCGGGCGTCAGGAGTGGAAACGGCGTATGCGCATAGTCTGCGGCGGTCTTGTGCGCTGTATTGTTTTTCTCCAGCAAATCCGAGGTGATGTCCTTCAGCGCGACAGCACCGCGAAAGTGCCCGACGTCGTCAGTCACATACAGATACTTCACCGGGTATTCGAGAAACACGCGGGCCATGTCAGCGACGCTCGCCGTCAGTGGCACGACAGTGGCGGCCGGCTGAATCAACTCCCGCATCTGCGTCGCCTTGAGCCGCACGCGCGTCTGCGCGTCCTGATAGTGCCGCTGCGTGATCTCGTACATCGACATCCGGCCGGTCGCACGTGCAACAAAATAGGCGACCACACACGACGCGAGCAGAGGCAGCACGACCTGGTAGGACAGCGTCATCTCGAAGATCATCAGGACCGCCATGAGCGGCGCCTGGGTAGCGCCGGCGAGAAACGCGCCCATGCCGACGATTGCGTACGCGTACGACGCGGACGTCTGACCCGGCCACAGCGCATCCATCCCCAGCCCAAACAGCGCGCCAAATGCCGCGCCGACGAACAGCGTTGGGGTGAAGATCCCGCCGACTGCGCCGGAGCCGGCGGTCCCTGCTGTCGCGAGCACCTTGAACACCAGCAGCACCGCGAGCGCCTGCCAAGTCCACGGCGCATGCAGTATCTGGTTGACCACGCTGTAGCCGTTGCCCCAAACATCTGGCACCCAAACCGAGATCACGCCAACGATAAGCCCGCCCACCGCGAGTCGCATAGGCAGCGGCAACGGCAACCGGCCGAAATATCGCTTAGTCGCGTCGACGAGGCGCAGAAACTGCGGTGCGGCCGCCCCACACAGCAGACCGAGCACGACGAACAAAAGCACCTCGAGCCCAGTCACCGCAGGAAACACCGGCATCTCGTAAGGCGGCTTGTACCCGGCGAACTCGCGCATCGTGATGTTGGCGACCACCGACGCGACAACCATCGGCCCGAAGGTCTCCATCGCGATCGCGCCGAGCACGATTTCGGACACAAAAAACGCCCCTGCGATTGGTGCGTTGTATGCGGATGTAATCCCGGCTGCGGCGCCACACGCCACGAGCAAACGCATGCGCGGCGGATCGAAGTTCGCGAATCGGCCAACTTGCGACGCGGCTAGCGCGGCAAGCTGAACCATGGGCCCTTCGCGGCCTATTGAGCCGCCTGTTCCGATCGTGAGCAGGGATGACACGCTGCGCCATAGGCTCTGTCGCACCGGCACGTCGCCGCCTCCGAACGCGATCGCCTCCATGTAATCGCCCTTGCTGCCCTTCGAGGCACCGCGCGCAGCCAGCAGCAACGCAAAGCCGGCAAGCAGGCCACCCGCCGCGGGAAGCCAGAACCGTACGTACCACGGCAGGCTTTTTGCCATCGCGACGAAGCTGCCGCTTGTGCCGGTCAATGCGCGTTGAATCAGTTCGATGCCCTCGCGAAACGCGATCGTCGCAAATGCACCGCCAATGCCAACGATGGCCGCCCACACGAATATCGTATGGATCTCGGACAGTCGGAACAGCGTGGCGGCACGCGCACGCAGCTTCAGTAGGAACGAGAGCACGGGTCCGTTGGAGGTTGACGATGACGATCGGCGCGACGGCGCTGACAAAGAGCGCTTGCCCGGTTCAGTCCATCTAAGCAGACGCCCCGGGGGCGCGGCCGTCGAACGAGGTGATCAGTCAGATGCTGCCATCGTAGTTTCGATATATCGACATGAGAAATTGTTATTTCTACAGTAAATTATCAGAAAATCCGATATCTCCCTGTCATGACGCCCGACCAACTCATCACGTTCGCCGCGATTGCCGAACATCGCAACATCAGCCATGCTGCCCTTGCGATGCATTTGTCGCAGCCGGCGGTGTCGGGCCAATTACGCCAGTTACAGGAAGAGTTCGGCGAGCCGCTGTACCAGCGCGAAGGGCGAGGCATTCGCCTAACTCCCGCCGGCGAGCAGCTCGCCCAGTACGCGCAAGGGCTGCGTGAGACATTCATGCGTGCGCGGGACTATCGCGACGCCCTGCGTAGCGTCAATGCCGGCAAGCTGCGGATCGGGGCGAGCACCACACCTGCCAGCTATTTACTGCCATACCTGATCGCGGCGTTCCAGCAAGAGGCTCCGCGCGTCACGATCCAGACGATCAGTGGCAATACAGCCGAAGTGGTTGCAGCGCTGCCCTCGCTGGACATCGCCATGATCGAGGGCCCTCCGGGCAACACGCTGCCCCCCGATACCGCTGTACACACATGGCTCGAAGACCAGATTGTCGCCATCGTGCCAGCCGGACACCCTCTGAGTGCGCGTACCGGTGATGCCAGCGCACGCGAAGGTGTGACGCTGCCTGCGCTTGCGGCGTATCCCCTCGTCCTACGTGAAGCTGGCTCCGGCGTGCGCCAGCTCATCGAGCTGGCGTTCGCGCAGGCGGGCCTATCGATGCAGGTCGCACTAGAGGTGGCGGGCGTTGAAGCCGTCAAGGAAGCCGTGCGCGCCGGGATGGGCGTTGGTTTCGTGTCTGCGATGTCACTGCGCCATGACGATGCTGCGCTCGTTATGCAAACCTTCGCTCCTCTGCCGTTGACCCGCAATTTCTCGATCCTCGTGCCGCACAGCAACGCCCTATCGCGCGCCGCGGCGCGGTTCCTACAGATCAGTTTTGCGAAAACGGTGCCGTAACGCGACGCATCCCGTATCGCAAGCCAAGTCGCAAGCCAACGACCTTCCTCATCCGGCGGCGAGAACGCCCTCTAATACGAGGCACCGGCACAGCGTCGCCCACGCCGGTGAATCCGACAACGTTTTCGAGGCGATGAGAATAGGCTGACCGAGTTCGCGGCGCGCTGAGGAAAGCAACGTGTGGGCAATGCCGGCGCAACGATAGGCGGGATCCACGTACAGATGGGTCAGCTTGACGGCGGTATGACAATTCACCGAGTCATCCGAGTCGATGCGCAACTGACCCACCACTTCGTCGCCATGGTGGGCGACCGAACACATCCAACGGTCATCGGAGAGAATCCGGATCACGCGGCCGCACCGGTCTTTAAACACGAACATGTGCATGACCTTCCTCGCTGGGTCAACGCTATACATCGCTCTTCTTGATAGCTTCGATGCACGGCATACTTGAGTATCATCTGAGTATGATGCTGCGCACACGCCTTCCAGGCGCAACCTTTCTTGAGGTCCTGGCCCCTCGTCAACGCGCATCCTTGGCAAGGCCGTCCCGGGTCTATCTGCCTACCCAAATCAGTACTGCGATCTAGCATCCACTACAGGAGCAAGCATGCCGAGCCGTGTCCCAACAGCTTTGTGGGCCCAGCAATTTCAGCGTCCGTCGGCATGCAAAACGAGCTTGCAGGATCAAATCAGGCAAATGCTTGTCGCCGCGATTCTTGACGGGCAGCTCCCGTCCGATGCAGCGTTACCGTCCAGCCGTGAACTCGCCGACCAGCTCGGCGTCGCCCGCAACACCGTCGTGCTTGCGTATCAGTTACTCGTCGAGGAGGGCTACCTCATCTCGCGCGAGCGCAGTGGCCATTTCGTGAATCCCAAGATGCTCGAAGGACTGCGCGACTTCGCACCCGAGTCGCCCGTGGTAGCCACGAATGACGCAGGTCCCGCCACCCGACCCGTTTGGCGAGATCGGATCGCGCATCCGCCATCTGAGCAACGCAATATCGTCAAGCCTGCAAATTGGCAAAACTACGCGTTCCCATTCATCTACGGCCAGTTTGACCAATCCCTGTTTCCGGCCAACGACTGGCGAGAGTGCTGCATGAAAGCGCTGTCCGTCATGGAAATCCGTAACTGGGCGCCCGACTTGATCGAGCGTGATGACGAGTCGCTGATCCAGCAAATCCGCACGCGGGTGCTGCCGCGACGCGGCGTGTTCGCAATGCCCGACGAAATTGTCATCACGAACGGCTGTCAACAGGCTTTGTATCTCATCGCCGACTTGTTGTGCGATGCGGACACGACAGTCGGTTTCGAAAATCCGGGCTACCCCGACGCGCGCAACATCTTCGAGAACCGCAAGGCGCGGCTATTGCCGCTGGCGGTCGACAGCAACGGTATCTCGCCAGACGCGCAAGGCGATTCGTTTGCGCGATGCAATTATGTGTACGTCACGCCAAGCCATCAGTGCCCCACGACCGCGACGATGCCCATCGAACGCCGCCGCGCACTGCTCGATCGAGCAACACAGCATGATTTCGTGATCATCGAGGACGACTACGAGAGCGAAAACACGTTCTCTGGAACGCCTCACCCGGCACTGAAAAGCCTCGATAAGGCCGACCGCGTCATTTATGTTGGCAGCCTGTCAAAAACCTTCGCCCCCGGCCTGCGGCTCGGCTACGTGGTCGGCCCACGCGAGTTGATTCGCGAACTGCGTGCGCTCAGGCGACTGATGGTCAGGCATCCTGTTGCCTACATTCAGCGCGCGTTCGCAACCTTTCTCGCCCTCGGCCACCACGACGCACTGCTACGGCGGTTGGCGCATGCATACAGTGAACGGTCGCAGGCACTGATGGCCGCACTCGCCAACCATCTGCCGGAGGTACGCTACGTGCAAGTGACGGGTGGCGCGTCGTGCTGGGTTGAAGGGCCTCCGTGGCTCGACGCCGCACGCCTCGCAGCCGACGCCCAGGCAGCCAGCGTCCTCATCGAACCAGGCAATGTGTTCTTCATGAACGACGATGAGGGGCGGCGCTATTTCCGAATGGGCTTCTCCGCAATTCCACTCGACAAAATCGAACCTGGCGTACGCGCGCTCGCGCAATGCGTGCGTGCGCAACAACCGACCAGCTGACAAGACGCTCACGCCGATCGAGCATCTTGTCAGCATTGGTAACGCCGCGCTGTACGCTCCGCCGTCACATCCGATCGACAGCGCCGTGCGGCGCCAAGACGCGTCATCCACACTCGCAAAAACGCGCTGCCCACTGCGCAGTTCAACACCGCATCAAGAGGCCCGCTGGTAGTAGATGTTTTGCGGATGCCGCGCATCGGCGAAAAAGAACCAGCGCTCCGCGACAAGCCCTGCATACTGAATGACGAACGCCGCAGCGATTGCAACGGCCGCTGTCGACGTCTGCGCAATTGCGCCCGCGCCCGTTAACACGAACGGCACCGCAAACGCCGTAATCAGAAAGCCGAATTTGACCGTCTGCAGCGTGCGCTGACTCTGGCCGTGGAAGAACTCCCGCGTGTTGAACGCACTCGCGGTAAAACCTCGGGATTTTTGTTCGACTTTCGCGTTACGGATTCCTGTCGCACTCTGCACCGTTGACTTCGGTTTGAGCCGCGCATTTCGCATGAGCGACGCTATCCGCGTGGCACCACCGGCAATCGTCAGCGCACAGGCACTTGGTGCGAGCCATGCGACCAATTCTGGAGCGAGCCACGCCGCGCATGCGGTCGCCAGCGTGCAGCCAGATGCCCAACCGAGCAAGATGAAGTTGGCAATCGTGAGCGGGCTCGCCCACTCCTGCAGGAAGCGCAGGCACGCGTAGATCATCGCGGTGCACACAAACAGCGCAACGCTCACGAACGCACCAAGAATACCGATCGCGAGCGTGCCACCGAATCCGAACCAGTGCGCGATTCCGTACGCGAATGTGAGCGCAAGAAACACTGGCAGCACAATGCATTCGCGGGAAAGCCACGATGTGCGCCACATCGCAATCGCCCGCCAAGCACGCTCCGGATGCCCGAGGTGAAAGAACGACGCGAACAGGCCAAGCACGCCAAGCAGAACTGCGATTGCCGCGCCGACAACGTAGAACGTTGACGGTACCTGCGTGCCAGTCGCACGCGCAAGCGCTTCAATCAGAACGAGCGTCAGCAACTGCCCCTGCGCTACGCCGCATAGCGTGGTGAGAAAAACAACCGAGAAAGCGGGCCGCATGTGAACTCCATGTATTCCTGCAGGAAAGAATCAGCGTTTCGTTGCGAACGCGGCCAGTCCGACCGCACCGCGTTCGAACTGTGCTTCGAGGGAGACATCGGCCGACTCGCTACCGCATCCGCCAGCCTTCCCACAACCGCAGGCCGACTCGGTTTTTACGCGCGGCAGATAGTGATTCGAGGGTTTCGTATCCCACTCCGGCATCAACTGGTACCCTCCACGCTCGCGGATGGCTCGCGACACCTCGGACTCCGGATCATGAATATCGCCAAAAATCCGCGCGGACGTCGGGCACGCAAGCACGCAAGCTGGTTTTCGGTCTCGCTCCGGCAGCGATTCGTTGTTGATCCGATCCGAGCACAACGTGCATTTGGTCATCTCCTTCCGCTCTTCATCAAGCTCACGCGCGCCATACGGGCACGCCCAGGAGCAGTACTTGCAGCCGATGCATTTGTCGTAGTCGACAAGCACGATCCCGTCTGATTCGCGCTTGTAGCTCGCGCCGGTCGGACATACCGGCACGCACGGCGGATCCTCGCAATGCAGGCAGGACTTCGGGAAATGGATCGTATCGGTTAGCGGAAATACGCCCGCTTCATACGTCTGCACGCGGTTAAAGAACGTGCCGGACGGATCGTCGTCATACGGGCGGATATCCGCAAGGCTGCCCGCCTCACCAGACGTGTTCCACTCCTTGCAACTCGTCACGCATGCGTGGCAGCCGACACACACGTTCAGATCGATGACGAGGGCCATCTGGGTCATGGGAAGTCTCCTTGCTTACGAATCTTGTCGGCCTGCGCGACGCAGCCGTGCCTTGAAATCACCCTTGCCGGCGAAGTACGCCTGCACGCGCTGCACGACACTCGTCGACCCGGGCAGCGGATGCATCGGGGCGAATTGCGGGAGCGTTGTCGTTGCTTCCGCCTCAGCCGGATAGATCCGCACGCGCACGTCGTACCAGCCCGCCTGCCCTGTAATCGGGTCGGAGTTGGACAGTCGTTCGCCTTCGCGCGCATCGCTGGGAAGCTCGTCGGTGATCACGTGGTTCAGCAGAAAGCCCCGCTGCGACTCTCCGGCGTTCGGCCCGAGATTCCACGCGCCGGCCGCCTTGCCGATCGCGTTCCAGGTCCAGACGGTACCGGGCTCGACGGCCTCGCTGTAGCGGGCGCGACAACGCACCTTGCCCCACGGTGATTCAACGTAAATCCAACCGCCGTCCTCGATTCCCTGGGCGGACGCGGTCGCCGGATTCACGAACAAATGGTTCTCCCCGTGGATCTGCCGCAGCCACGCGTTCTGCGAATCCCAGGAGTGATACATGGCCATCGGACGCTGCGTGATCGCCGCCAACGGATAGTGATCGAGGTCGGTCACGTCGTGCTCGAGTGGCGGATACCAGAAGGGCAGCGGATCGAAGTGGCGCGCGACGCGTGCACGCAAATGGTCGGGCGGCTGCCGCCCTGTCGTCTTTCCCTGCGCGGCGAGGCGGAATGTTTGCATCACCTCGGAATAGAGCTGGATCACGATCGGCACACCAAACTTGCGCATGCCGTTCTCGACCGCCCACTCCATGTACGGACCATTGCAATTGCGCATGTATTGCAGCGACTCCGGCAACCGGTAGTGATACACGCAGTTATTCGCCGCGTACTGCTTCCACTGATCTGGATTCGGCTCACCGATCACGGCCTTCGTGCCATCTTTGCCCCGCCAGCCAATCAGAAAACCCGTACCCGAATCGGGGGCGGTCTGGAAGTTGACGACGAAGTCGGGATAGTCGCGATATTTGCGATGACCTTCCGGCGTCGTAAAGGCGGGAAATTTCAGGCGGCTAGCGAGTTCAATCAGCACTTCCTGGAAAGGCTTGCACTGCCCCGTCGGTGGCACGACCGGTACGCGCACCGAATCAACCGGACCGTCAAACTCGGAAATGGGACGATCGAGCACCGACATCACGTCATGGCGCTCAAGATAGGTCGTGTCGGGCAGGATCAAATCGGCGAACGCCGTCATCTCCGATTCAAATGCATCGCAAACGACAAGAAACGGGATCTTGTACTCGCCATCATCGCGCTTGTCGGCCAGCATCCTGCGAACCTCCGTCGTGTTCATCGACGAGTTCCACGCCATGTTGGCCATGAAGATGAGGAGCGTGTCGATCGGATAGGGATCGCCGCGCCATGCGTTCGTGATGACGGAATGCATCAGCCCGTGCACTGCAAGCGGATATTCCCAGGAAAACGCCTTGTCGATACGCGCGGGCGTTCCATCTTCGTGTACGAACAGGTCGCCGGGCCCGGCAGGCCAGCCCAGCGGACCGGTGGACAGCGGTGTGTTCGGCTGGATCATCGCTGGGTCGTTGGGCGGTTTTGCCGACGGTGGCACCGCACGGGGGTATGGCGCCTTATGGCGGAAGCCCCCCGGCCGATCGATGGTGCCGAGCAGCGACATCAACACTGCCAGCGCACGTATCGTTTGAAAACCGTTCGAATGCGCAGCAAGGCCACGCATGGCATGGAAAGCGATCGGTGCACCTTCGACCGACTCGTGCGTTTTGCCCCAAGAGTCGGTCCATTGAACCGGCAACACAATCCGCTGCTCCCGCGCCACGGTCGCCATCTCGCGCGCGATGCGCCGGATCGTGTCGGCTGCAATGCCGGTGATCCCCGCGGCCCATTCCGGTGTGCAATCTGCCACCTGCTCGCGCAGTAGCGTGAACGACGGCGCGACGGGCGTGCCGTCGTCGAGCGTATAACGGCCCTCAAGCGCAGGCTCTGCACCCTCCGTATGATGGAGCACCGCCCGATTCGTGCGCTTGTCCCACCACAGATGATTCTGTGGGTACAACGCATTGACTTCGGGAGCATCGGGATCGCGCACGAACAGGCCGAACGTATCGCGCGCCTCGCGGAGGTCGATGAGTTCTCCGGCGTTCGTAAAACGCTCGACGAACGCATGATCGTATGCATTCTGCTCAATCAACTCGCGCATCAGCGCCATGAACAGCGCGCCATCCGTTCCGGGGCGAATCGGAATCCACTCATCGGCGATCGCCGCGTAGCCAGTGCGGACCGGATTGATCGCAATAAAGCGCCCGCCTGCCCGCTTGAACTTCGACAAGGCGATCTTCAGCGGATTCGAATGATGGTCTTCCGCTGTACCGATCATGAAGAACAACTTCGCGTTGTCGAGATCCGGGCCGCCAAACTCCCAGAACGATCCACCGATCGTGTAGATCATCCCGGCCGCCATGTTGGACGAGCAGAAGCCGCCGTGCGCTGCGTAGTTTGGCGTACCGAATTGCTTCGCGAACAGGCCGGTCAATGCCTGCATCTGGTCTCGGCCAGTAAACAGCGCGAACTTCTTCGGATCGGTTGCGCGCAGATGCGCAAGACGTTGTTCCAGCATCGTGAAAGCGACATCCCACGACACCGGTTCGAACTGCCCTTCGCCACGCTCGGCGCCTTGCTTGCGCAGCAACGGCTGCGTGAGCCGTGCGGGCGAATACTGCTTCATGATTCCAGAGGAACCCTTCGCGCAGATCACGCCCTGGTTCAGCGGATGCTCGGGGTTGCCGTCGATGTAGCGCACTTCGCCATCGCGCAGGTGTACCCGAATCCCACAACGGCAGGCGCACATATAGCATGTCGTCGTCTTGACCTCGAGCTTCTCGTTCTGCGTGCGCGCTTGGTGGTCCATCGTCCTTCCTCGTTGGCTAATGCCGGCGCCACAACCTCAGCGAGGAAGGCGTCAGTCATCGGTGCCTCTATGCTAAGAGAGACCGGCGCCGATAAAAAATCGCTTCCTATGACGAAAACTATCAGCCGGCCCAATAGTTCGACGCGGTGGATATGCCATGTCCTCATGCTCGCATCGACGCGATGATCAGTCGCGGGAAAGTGTAGGAAGGCGTGTTTCACGCAGGTAGAACCACAGGTCCATATTCGTTGGAACCAGTGTGGCTCGCTGGATTCCTCAGTTGCTGGCGACATTGCCTGACAGGCGCGCCGCACTGGGTCGCTTCGAAAAAGAGCTGATCCAGGGACTCGCGGCCGCCTTGCTGGCTGCCCTCAGAGCGACAGCGTCATACAGGCGCAATGCCGCGAAAATGTGCTCCGAACAATACCCGGAAAGCCATTGCCGTGACCTGCTCGATTGCCGAGACGGCGGGGTCCAACCCCAAGCCGATTGCCGTGGCAGAAGCCACCCCGCCCCATTTGGCAAGTCCAAGCCGCACGCGCCCCGACTGGCCCTAGCAAAACGTCGGAACTGGCGCTACTCGCCAAGACGCGCATCCACTAACGTGTCGATACGCGCTGCGGCATCACACGATTGTGCGATGCAGCTTCATCCGCAAATTCACCCGCATCGTCCTCGCCGGCTCACTGCTTTTGAAACAGCCTGCTTCATTTCATATGGACCGCAGACCAATGGAATAGATAGACCACGACTACCAGTGAATTCAATCTTGGAGCGAACAGTTCCGTTAAATGAAACAGGAGACACCCGATGAGCGACCAATCCACCACCAAAACGACCAGCGCGACAAGCGGCCCCCAGGACATGACGCCGTCCGAAGCCTTCGTTGAGACCCTTGCAGCCAACGGCGTGACCGAGATGTTCGGCATCATGGGTTCCGCCTTCATGGACGCGATGGACATCTTTGCGCCCGCCGGCATTCGCCTGATTCCCGTTGTGCACGAACAAGGCGCAGGCCACATGGCGGACGGCTATGCACGCGTATCCGGCCGACATGGCGTCGTGATCGGCCAGAACGGCCCCGGCATCAGCAATTGTGTGACAGCGATCGCGGCCGCGTACTGGGCACACAGCCCCGTGGTGATCGTGACCCCGGAAGCCGGGACGATGGGCATTGGTCTCGGGGGTTTCCAGGAAGCCAAGCAGTTGCCGATGTTCCAGGAGTTCACGAAGTATCAAGGTCATGTTACCCACCCGGCGCGCATGGCCGAGTTCACCGCACGCTGCTTCGATCGTGCGCAGGCCGAGATGGGGCCGACTCAACTCAATATTCCGCGAGACTATTTCTACGGCAAGATCAAGGCCGAGATTCCGCAACCGCGCAAACTCGATCGCGGCCCCGGCGGCGACCAGAGCCTCAATGAAGCGGCCGAGCTCATTGCACAGGCGAAGTTCCCGGTGATCATCTCGGGCGGCGGCGTTGTGATGGCCGACGCGATTGAGGAATGCAAAGCGCTCGCAGAACGACTCGGCGCACCGGTCGTCAACAGTTACCTGCATAACGACTCGTTTCCGGCGAATCATCCACTGTGGTGCGGCCCGCTCGGTTACCAGGGTTCGAAGGCCGCGATGAAACTGCTGTCGCGCGCGGACGTCGTGATCGCGCTTGGCTCACGCCTTGGGCCGTTCGGCACGCTGCCGCAGCACGGAATGGACTACTGGCCGAAAGACGCAAAGATCATCCAGATCGACGCTGATCACAAGATGCTCGGCCTGGTGAAGAAGATCTCGGTGGGGATCTGCGGCGATGCGAAAGCTGCTGCGGTCGCGCTCACGCAGCGCCTGGCCGACCGCAAGCTCGCATGCGACGCGACGCTCGCCGAGCGCGCCGACCAGATCGCGACGGAGAAAGCCGCATGGGAGAAGGAGTTGGACGAGTGGACGCATGAGCGTGACCCGTACAGCCTCGACATGATTGAAGAGCAGTCGCACGAGCGCACCTTCAACGGTGGCAGCTATCTGCACCCGCGCCAGGTTCTGCGTGAACTCGAGAAAGCCATGCCCGAGGACGTGATGGTGTCGACCGACATCGGCAACATCAACTCCGTCGCGAATAGCTACCTGCGCTTCAACAAGCCGCGCAGCTTCTTCGCCGCAATGAGCTGGGGCAACTGCGGCTACGCGTTCCCCACGATTATCGGTGCGAAAGTCGCTGCGCCACATCGCCCGGCAATCTCGTACGCCGGCGATGGCGCTTGGGGCATGAGCCTGATGGAGACCATGACCTGCGTGCGCCACAACATTCCGGTCACCGCCGTCGTGTTCCACAACCGTCAGTGGGGTGCAGAGAAGAAGAACCAGGTCGACTTCTACAACCGCCGCTTCGTCGCTGGCGAACTCGACAACCAGAGCTTCGCGGAGATCGCCCGGGCGATGGGCGCGGAAGGCATCGTGGTTGACCGCCTGGAGGATGTGGGCCCCGCGCTGAAGAAAGCGATCGATCTGCAGATGAATCACGGCAAGACAACGATCATCGAGATCATGTGTACGCGCGAGCTTGGCGATCCATTCCGCCGCGATGCGCTGTCCAAGCCGGTCCGCTTGCTGGATAAGTACAAGGACTACGTGTAACGCCAGCGTTGCTGCCTCTTCAGCCGCCGGCCGGATGCGACGCCCTACGCAGGCCATCGCATCCGGCCGGTTCACCTTCGAGCTTCCCATGAAAGCACTCGACCGCATTCTCGAACGCGCACGCCATCAGCCGATGCGCGTTGTGCTGTGCGAAGGCGATGACCCACGCGTGTTGCTCGCGGCTGCGCGTGCGACACGCGACGGCATCGCGAAAATCATCCTCGTCGGCGATCAGAAATCCATTGAATTGGCGGCTGCCCGCGAGGGCGTCGATCTCACTGGCATCGAACTCGTCGATCCCGCCACGTCGCCAGCGAGCGCAGCGTACGCTGACACACTGCATGCCCTGCGGGCGAACAAGGGTATGACGGCCGACGCGGCTCGCGAAGCCGTGCGCGACCCACTTAGTTACGCGAACCTGATGGTCAGGCTCGGTGATGCGGATGGCTCGGTCGCGGGTGCAGTCCATGCGACAGCGGACGTCGTGCGAACCGCGATCCAGTTGATCGGCATCGACCCGGCGTTCCGACTCGTGTCGAGTTTCTTCCTGATGATGCTTTGTCAGCCATTCCACACAGTCAAAGGCGGATTGATTTTCTCCGATTGCGCGCTGGTCATTGATCCGAACGCAGAACAGCTCTCTGAGATCGCAATGGCGGCCGCTGACAGTGCGCTCGCTCTGCTCGGGGAAGAACCGCGTGTCGCGATGTTGTCGTTCTCGACGAGCGGTAGTGCCCACCATGCGGCGGTCGACAAGGTCACCGAAGCCACGCGGCGCGTACGCTCGCTGCGGCCGGCGCTAGCGATTGACGGCGACGTGCAGTTCGATGCAGCGATCGTCGCAGAGATCGCACAGCGCAAGATCGAGCACTCGCAGGTTGGTGGACACGCAAATGTCCTGGTGTTCCCGAGCCTCGAAGCCGGCAATATCGGCTACAAGTTGGCGGAGCGCATCGGCCAGGCAAAGGCGATTGGGCCGCTGCTGCAGGGACTGCTCAAACCTGCAAATGACCTGTCTCGCGGCTGCAGCGCCGACGACATCTACCACGTGATCGCCGTAACGACAGTCCAGGCACAAGCGGCCGCACAGCGCACCGCCACGGCTGAGATCACACGCGCATGACGTCCGACAAACTTGTGCTCCTGATCGCAGTCATTGGTGCAGGCAGCTACTTCCAGACCATTACGGGCTTCGGCCTGGGCATGATCGTCATGGGCGCGACCAGCGGGCTCGGACTTGCGCCAGTAGCGACGGCGGCATCATTGATGAGCATTGTTTCGCTCGTCAACAGCGCGGGAGCGCTGCCCGGCAAGCTGCATCACATCGACTGGCGCGCAGTCGGCGCAGCAACGCTCGGCATACTGCCTTCGGTCATCTTGGGTGTGCTGATCCTTGACTACTTGAGCACCTCCGCCACCGGCATGCTGCAGCTATTACTCGGCGCGGTCATCCTGTACGGCGGCCTGAGCACCGCACTGCGCCCCGCGCCCCTCCAAACGCGCTCCGACAATCGCAGCTTCTTCGTAAGCGGCGTGCTTGGCGGGCTCCTGAGTGGCCTGTTCGGCGTATCGGGGCCGCCACTGATCTTCCAGTTCTATCGGCAACCACTCACGCTGATCGAAATCCGCTGTGCGCTGATCCTGATCTTCACGGTGACAGCCGCAACGCGCGTCCTGTTCAGTGCTTACGAAGGCCAACTCGGCCGCGAGATTTGGGTGCTCTCCGCCATCGCAGCGCCCGTCGTCATGATGACGACATTTGCCGCGCGCCGTTATCCGCCACCGCTGTCTGCAATCGCGACGCGCCGCCTCGCCTTTGGTGTGCTTGTGGTCATTGGCGGATATTTGATTCTGTACGCGATCAAGGAGCTCTTTCTGTAATTCGTGTGTTCACGACGACCTGCGACCCCCTATCCACTGCGCCAGGCCCACGAGCTGCGGCATGTCTAGCGGCTCGGAAAGATCGAGCGCTTTGCAGTGCCGGTAATACGGGCTCAGGTCAAGGCCAACGCCAAGCCCCATCACGGCAACGTCTCGTAGCGTATCGTGCCGCGCCACCACATCTTTCAGATGGTTGTCGAGATAGAACGCGTCGTTGGCCTGCGCAGTCGACGTGTCCATCGGACTGCCATCCGAGATCACGACGAGAATCCGTCGCGCTTCGGGCCTTGCGGTAAGGCGTCTGCACGCCCACTCAACGGCCTCGCCGTCCACCCCCTCACGAAACAGATCCGCCTTCAGGAGCGCGGCAATATCCTCACGCTTACGCCGCCACCGATCGTCGGCACCCTTGAACACCATGTGGCACGTCTCGTTCAGGCGCCCAGGATGGCGCGGTCGGCCATGCGCGAGCCAATCCTGCCGGGCGCGCCCGCCATTCCACGCGCTGGTCGTGAAGCCGAGCACTTCGGTCGCGATGCCGGCCAACTCCCCTGCACGTGCCAGGATGTCGACAAGCATCGCGACGGGCTCGATGTGCGCCTTCATCGAGCCCGAACAGTCGATCAGGAAACTGACGACGCAATCACCACGAGGCCGCAGCCGCTCGCGCGTAAAAACGCGCCGCTCGGCGGGCGAGCTGACAACCTGGGCGAGGCGCCGCCCATCGATTCGCCCGTCCTCTTCACCAAACGACCAGCCGTCAGACTGCGGGACCGCGAGCGCCGCCTGGAACACGCGTGCAAGCCTCGGGACGTTGATGCCGAGTGCAGCGATTCGCTCATCGAGCCGCTCACGGTATTCGCGCAACAGCGCCTCACGCACGCGCGTGGCCGGTCGAATCTCGCTATCGAATTGCGTAGTGTAAATACGGTATCCGTCCTCGGCCTCACCCAACAAGCGACTCTCGCCGCTCAGTGCGAGCGCTGGCAGATCTTCGTCAGGCTCGTCGAAGTCGACCCACAGCGAGAAAGACGTCAGTGCGTCGTCGGGGTTGCGCGGGTCGTCGTTGGTCATTGAAGTCGCAGCGCGGGCGTCGTTGAGCATTGCCGCCACACGCCGCGCCAACGCTCGCGCATCGTGCGCGTAGGCGCGCTGATCCAGCCGGTGCTTGCGCAACCCTGCGAGCTGCACGCCGATCGTCGGCACGATGCCGGCACGCGTGGCCTCGATCAGATCCTGAGTTTCCTCCAGTACTGGCCAGCCAGTCACACGTGACCACACGACTTGCGCAACGGTATAGATGAGAATGCCAAGATGGTCGTCGGCAAGTCCGGCGCTGCAGTACGCCCGCGACCATGCTTCGAACCGATGCCGCAGGTTGTGCGCGAGGCCACGCATCGCGGGCAGAACATGCGCCTCACAGCGGACCTGTTCGAACAGCTCAAACAGCAAACGTTCGATGGGCGCGTCGGGACACATCTGCCGATGGAGCACTGCGTCCGAATACATCAGACGCACCGCCGCGCCGTCGGCCGCACCGCGCAACGATTCAAAATCATCCTCGTAAGGGTTGCAACGCAGATGCGGCGCGTGCAGCGGCAGCGGTCGCAACTTCCGACACAGGCGGCCGCCGCGATAGTGCAACGCTGCGTCGCCGGTTAGAGCGCGCACGGCTGCCGCGCACAGCGCCTCTCGGCGGGCACCCATGCGCTGAGCCTCACGCGATGGAATCATCGGCTCGGCCCCGAACTGCCAGTACCCGCGTCGACGCCAGGCGTCGATCCGACAAGCTCGACACCGAAGCAGCGCTGGTAATACTCGGCGACGATCGGCCATTCAGCCTCGTCGCACTTGTTCAGGAAAGTCAACCGGAACGCAAGGCCCGGATCACGAAATATCTGGCAGTTCTCCGCCCAGTTGATCAATGTGCGCGGTGACATCAGGGTAGACAAATCGCCCGCCGCAAAGCCTTTGCGCGTGAGCGCAGCCATGCTGACCATCGACTCGACGAGCTCTCGGCCCGCTTCGTCGCCCATCTCCGGAACGCGGGCCACCACGATTTCAACTTCCTCATCACGTGGCAAGTAGCTGAGCGTCGCCACGACGTTCCAGCGGTCCATCTGGGCGTGGTTGAGCATTTGCGTGCCGTGATAGAGACCACTGAGATTGCCGAGGCCAATCGTATTGGTCGTCGCGAACAGCCTGAAGCACGGATGCGGGCGGATCACGCGGTTCTGATCGAGCAGCGTAAAACTACCGTCACGCTCCAGAATGCGCTGGATGACAAACATCACGTCAGGGCGGCCCGCATCGTATTCGTCGAAGATCAATGCGACCGGGCGCTGGAGCGACCACGGCACGATACCTTCCTGGAACTCCGTGACTTGCACATCGTCCCGTACGACGATGGCGTCCTTCCCCACCAGATCGAGCCTGGTGATATGGCCATCAAGGTTCACGCGCACGCAGGGCCAGTTCAGCCGTGCCGCCACCTGTTCAATGTGGGTCGACTTGCCGGTGCCGTGAAGCCCCTGAACCATCACGCGCCGGTTGCGCGTGAAGCCGGACAAAATCGCGAGCGTCACCTCGGGGTTAAAGCGGTAGGCTGGATCGACTTCCGGCACGTGGTCCTCGGGTTCGCTGAACGCAGGCACCCTCAGGTCTGAGTCGATACCGAAGTGCTCCCGCACCGACACCAAACGGTCAGGGGTCTCCTTCATGAAGTTCGTCGTCACAGCGTTCTCCTTGAGGCCATTTTCCGTTGGGGGCCCAGCCTGATGAAAATGCAGGCATAGTCCGATGCGCTGAAGAGCCAACGGACCCCACTTGACGCGAACCGCCAGCGCATTGACCTCTGCTCTCTGCCTGTGCAGCCACGCAAGTTGCGGGACTCATGGGCCGTCTAAACGGGCCCCACCGGCACGCCCCTCAAAGCGGTTTGCGATCCTTGCGGTAAGCGTTCTTCACCGCGATCTTGCCGTCTTTGAAGGTGAATACGTCCACCATGCGCGCCTCGATACGCGTTCCGTCGGAGCTGGTACCGCGAAACGTGGACTCCGAGACACCGCGATCACCGCTCACGAAGTGCTCGCCCTCCTTCCACGAGGCATCGGGAAAGGTTTCCCAGGCAAGGGCGAAACCTTTGCGTACCTCGTCGCGTCCTTTAAAAGTCCGGCCCATTAGATCAGGACCGGCCACGCCGTGGAACACGCACTCATCCGCCATGCAGTTCATCAGGGCTTCGATGTCATGGCGATTCCACGCATCGTTGAAATTGACGAGAAGGCGGACGTAGTCTTGGTTAGATTGAGTCGTCATGTTCTTGATTGACCAATTCGTTTTAAAGGTAGGCTTTCAAAATTCACTGTTCAGAGAGAAACGATGATGCGATGCCGCTATCGCTTCTCGTCCTGGGCCTGATATTTTTGATAAAGAAAACGCTGGCCGATGCGACGGAACGGTGCGAACCCCTTCCACTTCACCATGCCCATGACATTCGGATATTCGAGCTCGGAGTTATAGATCGGCAGGTCGTCATAGCCCGCCCACTTGCCTGCGATGCGCTGAGCCATGCGCCGCCCGGCGTGGGCGGAAAATGACACGCCGTTGCCTCCGTAGCCGACAGCGTAGAAGACACTCTGGTGCGGGTCAGGCTGCATGACACGGGGCATCATGTCGTGGCTGACGTCGACCCACCCCCACCACGAGAAATCGACGCGAATGCCGGCGAGCGAGGGAAACTTGCGCTGCAGGCCTTCTACGAGCACAGCCATGTGCCGAGGGTTGGAAGCATCCGCGCCGGTAATCGCGCTACGGCTGCCGATCTGCACGCGGTTGTCGGGCAGCAGCCGATAGTAGTAGCGCAATGTGCGCGTGTCCGTGATCACCAGGTGGGTACGGAAATTGGTGGAGGCAATCTCTTCCGGCGTCAGTGGGCGCGTCACGAGAGAGTTCGAGAGGATGGGCATGATCTTCGCGGACAACGCGTCATGCACATCGTTGCGTGTATAGCCGCCGGTCGCAAACGCCACCGCTTTCGCGCGAATGACACCCCGCTGCGTGCGCACGTGATGCACCCCTCGCACTGTCTCGACGCCCAGCACGGCCGTACCAGGATGGACCTTCACGCCCAGCGCGCGCGCCATGCGCAGATAACCGAACGCAAGCTTGAGTGGGTGCACGCCAATGCCATCCGGCTCCAGCAACGCACCGCAACTTTCCTTGTCATCGACATACGTCTGAGCAACTTCCGCGGCGCTCAGCATGCGCGTGTCATAGCCGAACACATCCCGCATGACTTTGCATTCATTACGGAGGAAAGCCATTTTGCGCTCGCGATGCGCGATATACAGATGGCCGCCCGGTTGGGGATCGCAAGGCACCTCACTAACAAGTTGCTTGAAGGTATTGAAGCCCTCCCGGATCTCCGCGTCGAGTTTGAGGGCGGTCGCTTTGCCCCAGCGCTCAATCCACTGTGAACGATACAGTCGACCGCTTGCGTTCTGCCCCTGGCCACCATTGCGGCTGGTGCAGCCCCAGACGGCGCGGTTTGCGTCGACAACCGTCGCACGAATGCCGTGCTCGCGCGCCAGAAAAAGCGCCGTCGAAAGCCCCGTGAAACCCGAGCCAACGATTAGCACATCGACATCGGCATCCCCCTCGAGCGGGCCATCATCTTCAGGAGGATCGCCCGCGGAGGCCACCCAATACGTAGGCGCGTACTCCATCCCATAATTAAAGGCACGCGAGACCATCGGATCATAAGACGCATCGTAAGGGTCGAACGCGGCCCTGCAAACCGGAGCAATCAAATCAGTTGTAGCCACGATATCTCCTTGATAGATGCTCAAATACTGCTCCGAATATCGAAGGATGCTTAGTACCAGCCCAATACGTTCGATAGTGCCAGCCCACGCGACTTTCCCGCGATAGACAACAACGACTCATGCGCAATTGCAGCCCCGCGCTCAGCCTTGGATAGCCAGTTGTCGGCGACATCGATCCGCGCCTTCTGGCCTTTTACGCTGGCCGATAAAATCGGCGCGTCGATATTCGGTATGCACGGACATTGCGGTGGAAGGTGTGTCAGCGGGCAATGAAGGCGCGCTGGAAAATCTTTCGCCATCGACGTGACAGCCCGTCTCAAGCGAGGGCCCATCGAAGCGATGCAGCGCGCTTGACTCCTGGCCTGGCGCGACCAAGCACGACGACCGTGAGCCGGCCGGCGTGGATGTCTCCGACATTGATCGCACGCTGGTGCCGCGTATTGAGAACATCGGATGCCCCCTTTGACCCGCGACGGAGCTCCGAGCAGAGGGGCATCGATACCGCGGTCTGCCGGTCTTGATGGCAACACGCCGGCTACTCTGTCATCCGCCTGCCGGCACGTTGACAGCGTTGGCGAAAGATCAATCCAACTGCCCTTTGAACCCGTCGCCAAGAGCGACGCCAGAGCGCCCATCAAGGTTCGCAACCACACCACGGGAGGCGTCGTCGCGAACCCGCCGATACACCGGGTCAGTCTCCGCTCAGACTTTCCCTTTCCAAGGGACGAGCACCTTCTCTGCGTAGCGCATGAGCATGTCAAAGCAGAGCGCGAAGAAGCCGATCACGATGATGCCCATGATGACGACATCGCTCGCAAGAAATTCCGCCGCGTTCAACACCATAAAACCGAGGCCGCTTGTCGATGCAACCATCTCGGCAGCCACGAGCGTCGTCCAGCCAACGCCAATGCCGATGCGCATCCCGGTAAATATCTCCGGCAGTGCCGACTTCAGGATCACGTGCAGAATCACCTGCGTGCGCGTTGCACCCATCGAATACGCCGCGTGAATCTGCTCGATCGAAACCGATCGCACCCCTGCGCGCGCTGCAATTGCGAGCGGCGCAAAAATCGCGAGATAAATCAGAAACACCTTCGAAAACTCGCCGATACCGAACCAGATAATGACGAGCGGCAGATACGCAAGCGGCGGCAGCGGCCGATAGAACTCGATCGGCGGATCGAAAATGCCCCGCATGATGCGCGACACGCCCATCAGAACACCAATCGGAATGGCCGTTGCGCACGCGAGGGCGAATGCGCCAAACACGCGCAACAAGCTGATCTCGGTGTGCTCCGCCAGCGTAGAGTTCGCGAAACCTTCCGTCGATACCGAGATGAACTTCGCATAGACCGCCTGTGGCGACGGCAGGAACAGCGGCTTGATCCAGTGAAGGTTGGTCGCAAGGAACCAGAGCGCGACGAGAATGAAGATCGTCACAAAGCTGGTCACTGCGCTACTGCCCTGCCCCGGCGCGCCAAACGATCCGCCTGGCTTGACCGGCTTCTTCGCGAACAATGACGTCGGACGCCGAGGCCCTCTTGGCGATACAGACTGCTTATCCTGCTGTACGCCAACCTTCCGATCGACATGCGATGACACCACGGCCTGCGCCGGATGCGTGGTTTTCAAACTAGACATGTGCGACCTCCTGTCGGGTTTCGGCCCCGCGCTCATCGCCATAGATGATGCCGAGTACGCGCTCGCGCATCTCGATAAAATCCTGGCTTGACTTGACTGCACGCGCGTCGCGCGTTTCGAGGAAACGTCGATTGAAATCGAGTTCGTATGTGTGCGTGATGCGACCGGGGCGCGGTGACATCACGATCAGGCGACTCGCGAGAAACAAGGCCTCTTCGACACTGTGCGTGATGAAGAAGAACATCTTGTTCGTCTTGATCCAGACGTCGAGCAGGAGCTCCTGGATCGTTTCGCGCGTGAGCGCATCGAGCGCGGCCATGGGCTCATCCATCAGCAGCATCGCCGGGTCACAGGTCAGCGCGCGGGCGATCCCGACACGCTGCTGCATCCCGCCTGACAGCTGATAGATCATGTGCTCATGAAAGTCCTGCAGACCGACGAGCGCCAAATTGCGCGCCGCGATCTCGCGCCGCTCCTTTTTCCCCACGCCCTGCAGTTTCAAACCGAACTCGGCGTTTTCCATGACATTCAGCCATGGCAACAACGCATGTTTCTGGAAGACAACTCCACGATCGGCTCCTGGGCCCAGGATCGGCTCTCCGCCAAGCAGCAACTGGCCCGTCGTGGGCGCGGTGAAGCCTGCCATCATCGACAGTAGCGTCGTCTTGCCGCAGCCCGATGCGCCCAGCGCGACCACAAAGTCGCCCTGGCCAATCGTCAAGTTGATGTTGTCGAGTGCGTGGACCGACTCGCCGGTATGGCGGCCAGGAAACACTACGCTCACATCTCTGATCAGCATGCTTTCCATCTGTGCGTCTCCTCCTTGATAGCGGACGGGCGCGGTGGCCCGTCCAGCTGCACATCCATTACTTCAGCTTCATCGCGGCTTCGGCGTAGGCGGACGTCACGTACGGAGCGTAGTCAGGCCGGATTGCGTTGACGCGCTTTTGATCCTTCAGGAAGTTCGATGTGTCTTTCAGCGCGAACGCTGCTCGGCTGTCCTTGCCGCCGCCGAGCCAAGTGTTGGAGGCCTGTTCCTGCAACGTCGGAAACGCGTAGAGCGCAAGGGAGCCTGACACGTCGGCCGGCGTTCCCCCAACCATCTTTGCGATGGTGGCGGCCTGTGGCGACGACGGGCCCCATTGCGCGGCGTTCTTCCGATACTGGTCATCCAGATCGGCGATCGCCTTGACCAGCTTCGCCATGAATTCCTTGTGTTCTTCGCCCCACTTACGATCGACCGCAATGCCGTCGAACGTCGGCTTGCCCAACGCCGCCAACTCACCGGAAGTCACCAGGACCTTGCCCGATTTCTTCAATTGAGCGAGGGCCGGATCCCACACGTAGGCCGCGTCGATGTCACCACGTTCCCATGCCGCGACAATCTGGTTCGGCTGCATGTTCAGCAGCTTCACCGAAGAAGGGTCGATCCCCCAATGCTGCAGGGCGAACATCATGTGATAGTGGGTCGTCGAAACGAACGGCACCCCGAGAGTCTTGCCCTTCAGGTCCGCTGGCTTCGTGATGCCGGAGCCGTTGCGGACAACCATTGCCTCGGCGTTATTGATGTTGTCGAGAATCCAGAACAACTGCAGATCGAGGCCCTGGCTGACTGCCGCCGCCAGCGGGCTGGACCCCAACACGCCGATCTTGACGTCGCCCGAAGCCATCGCGGCGGCCACCTTTGCACCCGATTCAAACTGGCGCCAGTTGATCTTGTAGCCCGTTGCCTTGGCGATCGAGCCGTCGGCAATACCGATGATCCACGGATCAACGATTTGCTGGTACGCGATGGTGACTTCTTTGTCTTCAGCATGGCTGACCGGCGCGAAACCCATTGCGAACATCGCGAGCATCAGCAAGGCAAGCGCGCGAACTGGTGCGACAAGGCGCCTAAGCCCGAAAAACAAGATCGTGAAGCCAGAAATGTGGCTCGATTTCATGGTGGACCCCAAAGAGGTAGGTTATCTAGGCACGCCACGTGGGCGCGCCCCGGCTCAGCAAAGATTGGCGATACCGGTGTCACGCCGGTAACTCAGTATCAGCAGCGCAATTCAGAAGCGTTAGTACCAGACAACCCAGACCTTTGGGTCCAGGTCTAGCCCCGATAACCAAGCCCTCGATTGCCCGTGTTTGTTGTAAACATTGGGTTGGATGGGTGCAATGGACCAGGCCAACATGCACCTGTTTCGGAACACGAACTCGGGATATCCCTATGCCGGGGCAGTTCGTCTCTGCCACCTCGCTCCTCGCGCTGCGTTGCGCATACGCCACGTCGCCTAGCGACGCGATTGCTGCAGTCCGATGCGTTCAGGTCCGGGGATTCGCTTCGACATCCGCCTGGGGGATAGCGCACAGAAATGGCGCATCGAAGCTCGATATCGCGCCTACGATTGGAAGCAACGCGCCCGCCTGGCACGTTGCGCCGGCGCGCACTACCGCTAGCCGGCCATTGGGGTAATTGCGCTGGCCAGCAAGTCGGGCGTGAGGATCAGGACTGCCCGATACTCGCGGCGAAGATTGCCTTGACGTCAGGCACATCCTCGGCTCGCATTGCCTGCTCGACCACGCGTTTCTCGATGTCGTCGAGGTGTGCGGTCATCAAGTCGATGGTGGCATGTAGACGGTCCGTCTGCAGCGCAGCGACCAGTGCACGGTGTTCGGTCGGCGCGCACTCGATGAATTCCGCCGGATCGTACAGCGCCTTGTACAGCTCGGTCTTCGCAATCAGCCGCTGCACGAACGCCAGCAAATCGGCGCTGCCGACCATCTCCGCAAGCAGTACGTGGAATCCGCCGGCGAGGCGGACGGATGCCTCGCGCTGGTGTCCATGGAACGCCGCTTCCTCGGCTTCCACATGCTGCGCCAGCCGTGCAATCTGCTCGCCCGACAATCGCCCGCACAGTGTCGCGACAATGCCCGCCTCGACGGTGCGGCGCGCGCTGTAGACCTGCCGGATGTCTTCCACCGACGGCTGCGGCACGTAGGCGCCGCGATTCGGCTCCAGGTGGAGCTTGCCCTCAGCGCCCAGCCGCGCCAGCACCTTGCGTACCGCCCCGCGCGTACAGCCAAACGCTTCCGCCAGATTGCGCTCGCGCAGCGGCATGCCCGGCCGCAACTTACCGGCCATCAACGCAGCGCAGATGGCCGCATGGATGCGCGCTTCGACGCCGGCTTCGGGAAGCACTTCGGCGCCGGCTTCGCCGGCAATCGGTGTGGGGCTCGTGTGACCGATGGTCATTGTGGGCATAGGAGACATGACGGCCAGAGAGGTAACCGGGCGTCAGTCATTGTAAGTCAGGCCTGACAGAGCTTCCGCGTTGGTTGCCCATTGATCGGGGTAATTACTAACCGCGCTGGTCAACCATCTTACCTACACTTGGTTGACCAAAATACCCACATAGAGGAGACGGCGTGAAACTTAGCCATTTGTTGGCGGCACTGCCGCTGGCCGCAATCTACAGCGGTGGCCTGATTGCCGAGCATGTCCACGCACTCGTGCTTGGCATCCCGTTCCTCCTGGCCTGGAATGCGCTGTGGGCCATCCTGACATCCGTGATCATGGCCGTGATGTTCCATCACGACGGCAGCAGCATCGAACCCGAGGAGCAGGCATGAGCAGCGCCCTTCTCGTCATCGGCTTTTTTCTTGCTTTCGCACTCTTCGTTGGCATTCGCGCGAAAGGCGGCCGGACCATGAACCTCGAGCAGTGGTCGGTTGGCGGCCGCGGCTTCGGCACCGTGCTGGTGTTCCTGCTGATGGCCGGTGAATCGTTCTCCACTACGATCTTCCTCGGCGCGAGCGGATGGGCGTACAGCAAAGGGCCGCCCGTCTTCTACATCCTCGCCTATGGCTGCTTGGCCTACCTCCTCGGCTACTGGATCCTGCCAGCCGTGTGGCGCTACGCCACCGCGCACAAGCTCGTTTCTTTCTCCGACTTCTTCGCCTCAAAGTACGACAGCCGCTCGCTCGGCGTGCTGGTGTCGCTGGTGGCCGTGCTGGGCATGGCATCACTCCTGATCATCCAATTGCGCGGTCTCGGAATTATCGTGTCCGAAGCGTCTTACGGCTCCATCTCCCAGCCGATGGCTGTCTGGGGTGGTGCGCTGGCGATGATCAGCTACATCCTGATCTCCGGCATTCACGGGTCGGCCAGCATCGCGATCTTCAAGGACATCCTGATCGTCTCGCTGGCGGTTTTTCTTGGCGTCTACCTGCCGCTGCACTACTACGGCAGCTACGGCGCGATGTTCCAGGCAATCGAGGCCGCCCGGCCCGGCTTCATGCAGATGCCAGCCGAGGGGCTGAACCTGTCTTGGTACAACTCGACCATCCTGCTGACGATGCTCGGCTACTTCCTGTACCCGCATGTATTCATCTCGGTCTACTCGGCAACGAGCGCGAAGGCGGTGCGCAGGAACGCAGTCGTGATGCCCATCTATCAACTCGTCATCGCGTTCATGTTCCTTGTCGGTTTCGCTGCCATCCTGAAGGTGCCCGGCCTGCAAGGCGCGGACTCCGATCTTGCTCTGCTCCGACTCGCCAAGGCGACCTTTGATCCGTGGTTCATCGGCGTGATCGGCGGTGCGGGCATCCTGACCGCGCTTGTGCCGGGGTCCACCATCCTGCTGAGCGCCTCCACGCTGATCGCCAAGAACGTCTACCAGCAAGGCTTCGCGCCGCATGCGACCGAGCGGCAGATCACGCTGATTGCCAAATGCGTGTTGCCGCTGTTCGGGCTGCTGGCGGTCTACTTCGTGCTGCGCGGCGGGGCGACGTTCGTGGCGCTGGCGCTGTTCGCGTCGAGCCTGCTGACGCAACTGTTCCCGTCGTTCTTCTTCAGCCTCCTGCCGCGCCGCTTCGGCAACAAGTACGCTGCCTTCGCCGGCATCTTCGCGGGCGGGGCGGTGCTCGGTGCCATCACGCTGTCGGGCAAGGGGCTTGCAGCGTGGCTGCCGGGCTGGCCGGTAGCGGTGCAGTCGCTCAACGCAGGGTTGGTGGCCCTTGCCGTCAACCTGGCAGTGTTCGTGGTGGTCGGCACGCTCACGCACCGCCGGCCCATGCTTCCGACGGCGCAGGCGCTGTCCTCCTGACCCTCCTCTGATCCCGATCCATTCGCGAGGCATGCAATGAATCCACTGCTGGTTCGAAACGTCCAGCTCCCCGTCAGCGATGCCGTCCACCACGCCAGCGATACCGCCGTCGACATCCTCATCGAGAAAGGAGAATTCCAGCGCATCGGCCCAAATCTCGAAGCACCGCCCGGCTGCGTAGTCGAGGACGGTGGCGGCGCAATGGCGCTACCCGGCCTCGTCGAAGCACATACCCACCTGGACAAGACCCTGTGGGGCATGCCGTGGTATCGAAACGAAGTCGGGCCGAATCTGACCGACCGCATCGACAACGAAAGGCGGTGGCGCGCCGCCACCGGCCACGATGCCCGCGCGCAATCGCTGGCGCTGGCGCGCGCCTTTCTCGCAGCAGGCACCACGCGGCTGCGCACCCATGTTGATATCGATACCGATGCCGGCCTGCGCCATTTGCACGGAGTGCTCGCCACCCGCGAAGCGCTGGCCGCGCAGATGCAGATGCAAATCGTCGCGTTCCCGCAATCCGGTGTGCTCGGGCGGCCTGGCACGGAAGCCCTGCTGGACGAGGCGCTGCGTAGCGGCGCAGACATCCTCGGCGGTCTTGATCCTTGCGCCATCGAGGGTGACCCCGTACGCGCGCTTGACACCCTGTTCAGCCTCGCCCAGCGCCACGGTTGCCCGCTCGATCTCCACCTCCACGAGCCCGGCAGCATGGGCGCGTATTCGCTCGATCTGATTCTTCAGCGTACGGCAGCGCTGGGTATGCGCGGCATGGTCACGGTCAGCCACGCATTCTGTCTCGGCGACATCGCCGAGAACGAGCGCGATGCGTTGCTGCGGCGCATGGCCGACCTCGACGTGGTCATCGTGACCACCGCACCGCCGTCGCGCCCCGTCCCGCCAGTCGCCGCCTGTCGAGCAGCGGGTGTGCGAGTGGTTGGCGGCAACGATGGCATCCGCGATACCTGGACACCCTACGGCTCCCCCGACATGCTCGAGCGCGCCATGCTGATTGGCCTGCGCAACAACTTCCGCCGCGACGACGAGATTGCGGTCGCGCTCGACTGCGTGACCCACGCGGCCGCCGCCGCTTGCGGCTTCGGCCGCTATGGTCTTGCGCGGGGCGATCGCGCGGATCTGGTGCTGGTGAATGCGCAGACGGTGGCCGAAGCCGTTGTCGCACGGCCGGTACGGCAACTGGTGGTATCGGCTGGGCGCATCGTGGCGCGCAATGGCGTGCCGGCATGAACTGCCCGACGCGCTCACCGCACCACTCTCGGGTGCATCGCTCATTGCCGATTTGCCACCCTACCCGCTGCGCGATTGGCACAACGCAGCGTTTCTTTTCGAATCCGCAGGCGATCACTCCTTCGCTGGACCCGGCGTCGCACCGCGGGCGCCGGCACGCAATCCTGCGACCATCTCGCTTAGCCAGTTTTCGAGCATCGCGGTGTATGCCCGCTGGCTGCCGGCGTCGGAAAGGCCGTGATCTGCGCCATCAATGACGCGATACGTGAGGGAATGTGCCTGCATGAAGGCTTGCAGATAGCTGGCGATGACGGTGTGCGGAACCCGTTGATCGTGTTCGGATTCGACCAGCAGCACGTCCCCTTTGAAATTCGCAGCCGCGCGTAACGCGCGATTCTCGGTCGACGGCACGATTCGGCTGCGATAGGCGACAAGATCGTGTTCCACATGCAAGGCCCGCTTCGGAATTGTCCAACCTTCGTCGAGATAGAGTGCAGGCACGCGTAGCCCCAGCCAGCGCACGGGACGCAATTCGGTCATGATGGCGGCAAGGTAACCTCCATAGCTGCTGCCCACCACGGCAATCGCATTGCTGTCGATCAATGGATGTGCCGCCAGCACGTCGTACGCGGCGAGCAAATCATTGAGATTCGCTTGCCGCGTCACAGATTGCTGTTCGCTTTGCGTGCGACCATGTCCGGTCAGATCAAACGTGAGGCACACGCAGCCGATCGCGGCAGCCAGGCGCGCACGCTCGATGTACTGCTCCTGACTGCCACCCCATCCATGCACAAAAAGCACGCCAGGCACCGTGGTCTTCGGTACGAGTACGGTGCCCTCGAGATGGCCGTTTTCGACCTTGATCTGCACACGGTAATGGTCTGCCGTCATGCGCAGTTTCCCCCTGGAATCGAACCGCTTTCCGCCGTGTAGAACTTCGTGATCTCGCCCACTCGCGCATCCACGCCGCGGTAGACCAGACGGGCCCCCTCGGGCACCTGTACGCCGTGACCGTAGAGTTCACGCGTCGATGCGTGCACCACCTGGGCCTCTGGCTCAGCGCTGAATATGCGTAACGCGCCGATCTCCGCACCGGTAGCACCGCCAACGCGCCACGATTGCTCCAGTACGCCGCAATGCTGCACACCGGCATCATCCAAGCCGCGCGCCACGTCATAGTTGCGCCTCGATGCGAAGAAACCCGCGTAGTTGCTCTGCACCGCGGCATCGAATGCGCGCGCCTTGGCAATGGCTTCGCGTGCTCCGTCGGAGAGCTCAAGATTCATCAACGAATCAAACCCGCCGCGCACCACTGTCAAATCCGTGCCGCCATAAACCTCATGGCCGTGGTTGTTGACGGTCAAATGCTGGACACCGTGGTAGCTCGCCACGATGTCACCGAAGAGAACCTGTCCAACGCTGATGGTCTCTACCGTGCTCAAATGCCGCTCGACTACGATGCCTGCGGCGCGTAACACCTGATCGTCAAGCGCATCCAGCACCACCTCCAGTTGTTCTCTGCTCGCGACAAGCTCTTGCCCAGCGCCACCCGTTCCATCGGCCCGCTTGATGCGGACCCGGCCGCCATCCAAGAGCAGATGCGCGGCACGGCGAGCATCCGCGCGCGAAAACACCGAGTAGCCGGGCAAGACGAGTGAGGCGGTGCGTGCGCTGAACTGGTCTGACCAGCCCGGTGGCGAAGACTTCCCTCCAACCAGCAAGCCATGGGCAATCAACTTCGTCGCGGCAACGGCACACGGAACGACGCCACCATAAAGATCATGCGCCGACCCCACGCCGAGCTTGCCCGCCTCCACCAGCGTTAGCGTGTCGTCGGCAATCAGGTAGCAGTGCGTCGGGGGAGCGCACGATTCGTCGATCTCGCCGGCAAATTGCGTGCCTTTCAGTGCTGCGATCTGCCGCGCCAGCTCTCTCAGCGTGTCGATTTCGTGGCCACGTGGCGCTGCGATGCGCCCGCTGCGATACAACACAATGACGGGTACCGCCATCGAGGCGGATGCCAAAGCATTCGAGGGTTCCATGCTGCTCTCCCGCGACGGGACAGCACGTCAGTTGAACGCACCACCATCGCCAGTCGCTTCTCTTGCATCGCAAGGCGCATGCCGGTCGATGCGATACAAGAACGGGGCGGCAATGTATCCCTCGTAACCGGCGCAACCACGTGTGCAGCCAGCGCGGATGGAATTCGGTCTGGCAGGATGAACGCCGCGCTGGAGGCCGGGATCGTCAAGGAGCCCTTCACCTTCCATGACCTGCGCGCCTACGACGCGACTACGCACAAGTCAGAACGGGGCACGCTGCCCGATCTGCATGCCAACCCTGCCATCACGGCTCGGGCTACGACCGAAACAAGGTCATCAAGCGGAAGGCGCTGTGAGCAGGGAGTATTTCCGCCGTGGGGATATGGCGAAAATAAACCACTACGGATGTCCAGAAACAAAAACAGCGCCTATCGTAAGGCGCTGTTTTGTAAGGAATTCTTTGGGGTGGCTGATGGGACTCGAACCCAGATGTGGGGGGATTCAGGGGGAACCAAGGGGAGCTAACCCTTTGATTTTTATAGAAACCCAGAAAATCAGTTCCCCTGCATTTCCCTATTTCTTCCCCGGATTCTTCCCCAGAAACCGGTTGCCAGACGGCCTCCCTCAATTCGAGATTCCTGCGCAACACGTGTCAAGCCTCCGTGTTGCGACTGAAGTTCTCCGGAACCGGCGGCCCCATAGATGCCTTCGAACACACTCGATGTCTGTGCAACCCAGCCACTTCGCCAAGATGGATGGGCGGACCTGCCCTACGGGGCGGCACATGCCCAGACGAAGGACTTGGGCGCTGGGACGGATCGCACGGCGCGATGCGGAGATCAGCATCGCATCGGGCGCATCGATTGAACTCGCCGTCGACAACGCCGGTATGACGGCACTGACGCGTTTCGATGAAGGTAAGTCCATCGCCTCATGCCGCTTCCGCCCGCCGTCAAGATTTCGTCCATCGGTTGCTCGCCGTCTGCCATACGCCTGCCGGCAAGCACCATCCGGCATCCCGCATTTGCCAGTGTCAGCGCGAAGTGACGGCCAAGGCCACCGAATGCGCCAGTGACAAGAGCCACTTTGCCGTCCAGATCGGGAAACACGGGGGATAGGCGCGGTGTGGAAGCCATATTTGCGATCTCCTTCGAAGCGGTGACGGAGCGCAAATCTTCCATGACGTGGATTCGTCGGCCGCTCCTGAATGGCTGCCACAGATTAAGCCGCCGCTTTCGATCGGCCAGCCACCCTAATGGGGAGCCCCCTATCCACGCCTGGCCGCTCCCCAATTGGGGGGCTGGCATGTCGGACCGTGGCGCTTACGCTTCCAAGCACCTGGCGGCCTTTTCGCACGCATGCCAAGACTTCAGCGCGCTGCCACACCCGCAGCTACAACGTCCAAGGAGCCTCCCGTGTCACGGCTTATCCCTATTCCGCGTACGCCTTCCGCGTACGCCTATCCGTTGCTGATCAAGCAATTGCTGCATGCCCCCATGGCGGTCAACCCGGAGCAGGAAATCGTCTATCGGGGCCAGGTGCGGCACTCGTACTGGACGATGCGGCACCGCGTCGGCCAGTTGGCCAGTGGCCTGGATTCACAGGGCATCGAAGCCGGAGATACGGTTGCGGTGATGGACTGGGACAGCCACCGCTACCTCGAATCCTATTTCGGCATCCCGATGATGGGAGCCGTGTTGATGACGGTCAATGTGCGGCTCTCGCCAGAGCAGATTGCGTACACGCTGAATCACGCAGGCGTCAAGCTGCTGATGGTTCACGCCGACTTCCTGCCCGTGATCGAGGCAATCCGTGACCAGCTGGAAACCGTCGAGCGCCTGATCCTGATCAGCGACGACACGCTTTCCATCGAGAGCACACCATTACCCGAAGGATTTGTCGCCGAGTACGAAGCGCTGCTGGCTGCGTCGCCACCCGACTACGCTTTTCCCGACTTCGACGAAAACGCGCGCGCGACGACCTTCTACACCACGGGCACCACCGGCTTGCCCAAAGGCGTGTACTTCAGCCATCGGCAGATTGTGCTTCATACGCTGGCGACCATGGCGGCGCTGACCAGCGCTCCCAGCCAGGGGCGAGTGCACCGTGACGATGTCTATATGCCGCTGACGCCGATGTTCCATGTGCACGCGTGGGGGATGCCCTATGTAGCAACGGCTCTCGGCATGAAACAGGTCTATCCGGGGCGGTATGCGGCGGACCATCTGCTTCGGCTGATCAGCGGGGAGCGCGTCACGTTCTCTCACGGCGTTCCTACTCTGCTGCACATGCTGCTCTCACACCCCGACGCGGCCAACGTCGACCTGAGTGGTCTCAAGATCATCGTGGGGGGCTCGGCGCTGCCGCGCGGCCTTGCCCAGGCGGCACTCGATCGCGGCATCGACGTATTCACGGGCTATGGCATGTCAGAGACGTGCCCCATTCTGACCTTGGCGCAAGTCAAGACCACGCTGCGCGGCGATACCACCACCGAGCTTGATGTGCGAACCAAAACCGGCTTGCCAATTCCGCTGGTCGATCTGCGCATCGTCGATGACGAGATGCGCGACGTCGCGCACGATGGCAAGGCCAACGGTGAAATCGTGGTCCGGGCACCCTGGCTGACGCAGGGCTACCTCGGCAGTGCATCCGAGTCCGAACGGCTCTGGGCCGGCGGCTACCTGCATACCAACGACATCGGCTCGATTGACAGCGACGGCTACCTGCAGGTCACGGACCGTATCAAAGACGTGATCAAGAGCGGTGGCGAATGGGTGTCGTCGCTTGAGCTGGAGGACCTGATCTCGCGTCACCCTGCCGTCAGCGAAGTGGCCGTCATCGGCATCCGGGATACAAGGTGGGGCGAACGTCCGCTGCCGCTGATCGTTCTGCGGCCTGGGCAGTCGGCCGAGCCAGCCGACATCCTGGAGCATCTTCGCGACTTCGTCCGCCGCGGCGCAATCTCGAAATACGCGGTGCCGGATCGGGTGCTGTTCGTCGACGCGATCGAAAAAACCAGCGTAGGCAAGATCAACAAGCGCCTGCTACGCGAACAGTACCAGGCCGTGCTCCCGCTCTAGGTTTCCCTATCCGGATTCATCCAGAAGCGCCGGCATGGCATGTCGGCGTTGACGGCTTGTTGTCACTAAAAATACAGCACTAGGAGACAAACGATGCAGGAACCCACCAGTACAGAGCGCATCCAGCGCCATCCCAGATTCGGCGACCTCGTCCGCCGTCGCTCCAGCCTGTCGCGCAGACTGCTGGTGCTAGTCCTCGCCCCCTATCTCGCGCTGATGCTAACCGTCGCGTTGCAGCCGCAGTTCCTGGCCCAGCCGCTTCGGCACGGTACGTGGCTCAACCTCGGCATCGCAATTTCCGTCGGCATCGTGTTGCTGGGATGGGTTGCAACGTGGTTTTACGTGCGGCGTGCGAATGGACAACTCGAGACGATCGTGCAGCAGATCCTGTCGGAGGCGGCCCAATGAATCTCCAAGCCATCGCCATGTTCCTGCTCTTTGTCGCTCTGACTCTGGGCATCACATACCGGGCCGCCTCGCGCACCCGTACCGCCAACGATTTCTATACCGCCGGCGGCGGCATCACCGGCATGCAGAATGGCCTGGCCGTGGCCGGCGACTACATGTCGGCCGCCACGCTGCTCGGCGTCGTGAGCCTGGTCTATGCGCGCGGCTTCGACGGACTGCTCTACATCGTCGGCTTCTTCATCGGCTGGCCGGTGATGCTGTTCCTGATGGCTGAGCGGCTACGCAATCTCGGCAAGTTCACCTTCGTGGACATCATCGCTGACCGGCTCGACCCCGTCACCACACGCTGCGTCGCGGCAAGCAGCAGTTTGGTAGTCGTGTTGCTCTACCTGATCGTGCAGATGGTGGGTGCCGGCGAACTGGTGCAGTTGCTGTTCGGCATCGACTACACCTATGCCGTGGTCGGGGTTGGCGCGCTGATGATGATCTATGTGACTGTGGGCGGCATGGTCGCGACGACATGGGTCCAGATCACCAAAGCGGTGTTGTTGATGTTCGGCGGCACGCTACTGTTGCTGCTGTCGCTGGCGCACTTTGGCTTCAGCCTTGAAACCCTGGTTACCCGCGCAGTGGCGGTGCACCGCAGCGGCCCGGCATTGCTCGCGCCCGGCACGCTGTTCGCCGATCCGGTGTCGGCGCTCTCACTCAGCGTAGCCACGGTGCTCGGCCTCTCGGGGCTGCCGCATATCCTGATGCGCTTCTTTACCGTGCCGAATGCATGCGAGGCACGCAAAAGCGTGTTGGTTGCCAGCACCTGTATTGGCTACATGTTCCTGGCGATGTTTGCCATCGGCCTCGCCGCGACTGTTATCGTGGGCACCAATGCCCGCTTCTTCGAAGCTGGTCACGTTGGCGGGAAACTGCTCGGCGGCGGCAACATGGTCGCCATGCATCTCGCCAACGCCACCGGCGGCAATCTCTTCCTGGGGTTCCTGGCGGCCGTCGCCTTTGCCACGATTCTCGCCGTGGTCTCTGGCCTGACGCTGGCCGGTGCGTCGGCAATCTCGCACGACATCTACGCAAATGTGCTCCGCCGCGGCAATGCCACCGAAGCGGCGGAAATTGCAGTCACGAAACGGGCCACGGGGGTGATCGGCGTCATCGCAGTCTTGCTGGGCATCGCCTTCAAGGGGCAAAACCTCGCCTTCCTGGTCGCGCTTGCTTACAACGTGGCGGCATCTGCGAATTTTCCGGTGCTGGTGCTCTCGATGTACTGGCGTGGCCTGACCACTCGCGGTGCGGTCTGGGGTGTGGCGTCGGGACTGGTGTCGTCGGTGGCGCTGGTGATCCTCTCCCCCGCTGTGTGGAAGAACGTGCTGGGCCACCCTACGGCGATTTTCCCGTACGACCACCCGGCGCTGTTCACTGTCCCATTCGCTTTCCTGGTCGCGTATCTATGCTCTCGTTTCGATAACAGCCCCCGCGCGCACGCGGAGCGCCAGGCCTTTGATGCGCGCCTGGTCCAGGCACAGACAGGGCGTGGTGCCGCGGCAGCATCCAACCACTGATGCCCAGAGCGTGAGCAAGCGCGGGCTGCGCGCCACACGGAGGTGCAGCCCGCTCGATGGACCTGTTAGGCCACAGTGGGTGTCAGTGCAGCATAGAACGCCGCGCTGTCCCAGTAAGCGCGCATGAATTCGATGCTGCTATCCGTGCCCATGCGAACAATAAAGACGTGCGGCAGCGAGAAAGACTGGCCTCGGTTTGCGATCCCTAACACGTCGCGAGCCTGAGTGCCAGTGATGGTGACCTCGGCAACAGCGGTGCGCTGGGCATCGTCGCTATAGACGGCAGTGACCTGGTTGCTCAAATTGGGGAAACCATCCATCAGAGCGCGCCAGATTGTTTTGCCGGCCTCGCCAACCGGCCCCTCCATTCTCATGGGAACGTAGTCGATTCGCGCATCTTGCGAAAACATGGCGAGCATCCCGTCTATGTCGTGCTCACGGTAGCGAGCGAAGAACACTTTGACGACCTGGATTTGGCTCATCACGGACCTCCCTGAAAATGGATCATGGAGCAGGCTGATATGGCGCCCGATGATCCGCCCAGCCCACGCAGTCATCATCTGCCTTCGCTGAACCTTGTCAATGCCCCTCCCCAAACGGGGGGCTACACCAACGCGGTGCCGGGACTGGCATGGCAGTTGCGGCCTGCTATCGAAGGCGTTCGAAGGCGTGTGCGATCTCTTCGATCGCAGCGCGTATCCGCGCTGTGTGGCGCAAGTCCTTATGGGTCACCAGCCACACTTCATAGGGCACATCGCGGCAACGCTCAGGCCAGAGCCTGACCAAGTCGTCAGCGTTGCCCATGTATATGGGAATCTCGCCAACACCGAGCCCTGCCTTGATGGCAGTGCGTAGCATCAGGCTGGAGTTGACCGCCGCCACGATACGTCCGCCGGCAATGGACTCGCCCGCCAACATCGGCTCGCGCGATCCGAGCACGTAAGGCTGGTACACCACCAAATCATGGCCGGAGAAGGCCGTACCAACCTGGGGCTCGCCATGCACGCGAAGGTAGCCTCGTGAGGCAAACAGGCCCATCGGCCACTGAGCCAGACGGCGCGCGATCAAGTCCGGGTTGTCCGGCCTGGCTGTGCGGATCGCGATATCCGCTTCCCGTTTTGCCAGATTCAGTATTCGGGTCGACGCATCGATCTGCCATACAACCTCGGGATACTTTGCGTGAAGCGCCTCGAGCGCGGGCATCAGAAAATCCATCGCCAGCGAATCGGTCGTCGTGATCCGCACCTCGCCCGCGAGCCGGGCGTCAAGCCCTTGCGTCAACCGCTGGAAGTCATTGGCAGACTGCTCCATGCGCTGCGCCGCATCCAGCACGCTCTCGCCTGCCATGGTCAACACGTAGCCGGTTGACGTACGGAGGAACAGTGTTGCCCCAATCACGCCCTCCAGCGCCGCAAGGCGCCGACCAACGGTGGCCTGGTCCACGTCAAGCGATCTCGCCGCGGCGCGCAACGTGCCACCCCGATACAGCGCGAGAAAAACCCGGGCATCGTCCCAGTTCATAGCCCCCTCTCAATCACCCAAAGCACCCCATGCGATTCTGCATGTCAGGGATGAAAACCTGCATCACCTAACAAAACGGCTGATCCCTATACTCAGTCAACCGCGACAACGATCCCATGACGGAGATCCACACCGCATCCACGAGTTATAGGAAATTCCATGTCTTCGCCTAACATCCCCGATACGATGACCGCCATCGAAATCACACACCCCGGCGGTCCTGAAGTGCTGGTGCCCACACGGAGGCCACTGCCCACGCCCGGTCCGGGCGAACTGCTAATCCGTCACCACGCAGCCGGTGTCAACGGCCCAGACGTATTCCAACGCAAGGGGCTGTACGATCCACCTCCCGGTGCCTCCGACATCCCCGGGCTTGAAGTCGCGGGCGAAATCGTGGCCCTCGGCGACGGCGTCACCGGGTTCAAAGTCGGCGATCTCGTCTGCGCCCTGATTCCCGGGGGTGGATACGCCCAATACAGTGTCGCCAGCGAGCACAATACCTTGCACCTGCCGGAGGGCCTGCAACTGGTGGAAGCTGCCGCGATGCCGGAAACCTTCATGACCGTCTGGCTCAACCTGTTCCAGCGAGGCAAGTTCGCCAAGGGGGATACTGTCCTGATCCATGGTGGCGCATCGGGCATCGGCACCACGGCCACGATGCTCAGCAAAGCGTTTGGCGCGTCCAAGATCATCACCACCGTGGGCTCGGACGCCCAACGCGATGCCAGTCTTGCACTGGGCGCCGATTACGCGGTCAATTACCTACAAGAGGATTTTGTCGACGCCGTCATGCGTGTCACCGACGGCAAGGGTGCCGATGTCATCGTGGATATCATCGCCGGCGACTACGTCCCCCGCAACTACGCTGCCGCGGCCATTAACGGGCGCATCGTGCAGATCGGTGTCATCAAGGGCGTCGCCAAGGAAGTCGACTTTTTCCCGATGTTGACCAAGCGCCTCACGCATATCGGCTCGACCTTGCGTTCGCGCACACCTGAAGAAAAGGCCGAGATCATCCGCGAGCTCGAGACGCAGGTCTGGCCGCTGATGGCATCTGGCGCAGTCAAGCCGCTCATCTATCAGACTTTCGCACTGGAACAGGCGAGAGCAGCCCATGAGCTGATGGACTCTGGCACCCACATTGGCAAGATCGTGCTCACGATGGACCAGTAGCGGCACGGCCGGAGCGGGCAACGCCGTCCGTTCCGGCCGTTCGTGCACGCTGGCTCCAGGTACGGGCATGCCTAGATCAGCGCCCTTCCTGCACGCTTTCGTCCACGGCCCTCGGCAGGTCACGGCCCAGACCGCTACGTACGGCCTGGATGCGGGAACTGACTTTCAGCTTCTCAAAAATATTCTTCAAGTGCCATTTCACTGTCTCAGGCGCAACCCGGATAGCCCTGGCAATTTCCTTGTTGGACAGACCTCTGGCCACGTAGTCCAAAATTTCCACCTCGCGGGCACTTAGCCGATTGGCCACCAATGGATCCACCGGGTATTCAGCCCGATAGTCCGCCGCGCTTCGCGCAGAGGTGCTGCGCACTGCATCCGCCGTGCCGGCCAGCGCATCGAACCCCGCGCGTAGCCCGTCCACATACCAAAGGTCGACCCCGGCCGGCAGTGCCTGTTGCTGACGCAGACCATCAAGAATGTCGCGGGTTACCGGCCCCGCATCGAGGAAAACGCGCTGAAGACCGTTCGTCTGGCCATACGCAACCGCCGCTTGTATAGCCTGGATGGCCTGCGCGCGCTGTCCAGCGCTATACATGGCGACCGCGAGCGCCACCGAGATCTGCGCGCTGAGGTACTGCATGCCAGCAGCACTGACTTCTCCCAGCACAGCCTGCAAGATGGGCACCGCTTCCACAGGGCGGCCACGGGCCACCAACAGACGGCAATGCGCCACCTGGAAACGTTGCCAGGTCTCCAAGTAGCTACCTTGCAGGCTTTCCGGCCGCTGCCCAACCAGTGCCTCCAACTCGTGGCCGATCCGCGCGGCGCGGCCCAGGTCGCCGGACCGGATACTGATCCGGATCGCCTCAGCCTTGCATGCGACCTGCATGCGTAGCCATTGGCGGCTTCTGGCAACGGCTTCCGCGTCTTCCACGATTCGATAGGCTTCGTCGTGTTCTCCCGTTAGCAGCCGCAGCCGTGCGAGCGTTACGCAGAAGCCGATCAGGGGGCCCAACGAGCACGACTGTAGTGCCATCTCGAGCCGCCCTTCCAGCAGCTCGGCGACCCGGCCCAAATCATTCCATTCATAGTGGATGGCGGCCAGATATCCAACTGGGAGTACCGATGCGGCAGACTGCCGGCCGGCGCGCGCATCGGATTCACGCAGCACGTCCTCCAGGGTCTGAACGGCCTCGCCCAGGTGGCCTTGCACGAACAGACTGAGCCCAACCATGCTCTGCCGGTACACCGCGGCGTAGACCGGCGCATCCGCGCCGGTACCGAACGTTAGCGCGCGCCGCAACCGCTTGATCTCCCCAAACCCGGACGCATAGCTCAGTCCGAAGATGAGCGTCGTCAGGCCGATTCCTTCCGCCCATGAGCCTTCGGCCGGACCCAGTTCCAGGACTTTTCGCCCCATTTCCAGCGCGCGTTGACTTTCGTCGGATAGGGCTGCGATCAACGCTTTGACTGCGTGCAACTCGACACGGACCACCTCAGTGACGGACAACTGCCCGAGCCCGATGTCATCCTCGACGGCCTGCAATTCGCGTCTAGCTGCCGCAGCTTGCATCGTCAGCGCGAGCGCCCAGGCATGCGCGAGGCGCAAGCGCAGTCGGCCACGAACAGCCTCGGCAGGCAGTTTCGCGACCCAGCTCAGAACCGTCCGCACATCGCTGGTCTCCACCAAGTTCATCGCGCATTGCTCGACCCAACCTGCTGCGCGGTCACCATCGCCGGCAGCAAGGGCGTGCTTGACGGCCTCAGCCCATAGAGAGTGCTCAGCGAACCATTCGCTGGCTCGGCGATGCAGCCCGGCAACTTCATGCGGTCGTTCCCGAAGCAGGCGCTGTCTCAAATACTCGGCAAAGAGCGCGTGATAGCGGTACCACTGGCCCTCAGCGTCCAATGGTCTGACGAACATGTTCCGTCCCATCAGCCATTCAAAACTGGCTTGTGCCTCGTTGGTGCCGGTCATCGCATCGCACAAGGGCACCGACATTCGGTCCAGCACCGCGGTCTGCAGGAGAAATGCTTGTAGCGGCGCTGGAACGTGAACAAATACGTTCTCATTCAGATACGCTTCAACGCTGCGCCGGGCAAACGGTATGCGCTCTGCAAAAGCGCCAGCCTGGTCGCTCGCGCTCAATGCAAACGACGCCAGTTGCAATCCAGCCACCCAGCCCTCCGTCGCTTCCAGCAGCGCCTCAGTCTGCGCCGGGGTCAGGGCATAGCCGGAAATGGCAGAGAAAAATGCCTGCGTTTCCACGCTGTCAAAGCGCAGGGCATCCGCATCCAGCTTCAGCAATTGGCCTCGGGCCTCGAAGTAACTGAGCGGAAAAGCGGGCTCACTACGCCCTGCGACGAGCACGTGCAGATTCTCCGGCGCATAGCGCAGCAGCCGGAACACCGCCTCGTGAATGGCCGGCGACGACAGTCGGTCGAAATCATCTAGCACCAGCACCACCTGGCGCGGCAGCGCCGCGACCGCATTGAGGAGCTCGGCAAACATCGCGTCCGCTGGCGCCAGCAGGTCCGGCTCCAGGCCACGTGGGACCGGCTCGCCGACCTGCGTGCAAGCATCCCTCGCCGCAGCGAGCAGGTAGGTGCCAAACTGGAAGAGATCGTCGTCGTCGCGGTCGATGCTCATCCAGCCAACGGCGCAGCCTTCCTGCGCCAGGATGTTCTTCCACTCACTCAACAGCGACGTCTTGCCGAAGCCGGCCGGGGCGACCAGCACTGTGAGCTTCCGCTCCATGCTGGAGCGCAATTGCTCGATGGCGCGCTCACGATGGATATAGTGGCGCGTTCGCGGTGGGGCCAGCTTTGTGAGGATCAAGGCTGGCCGCCATTGAGGCCGCTGCGCAGCAACGGCCGGCGCTGATTGGGTCATTCGGGCTTCATCCTGACGGCGGGTGGGGCATGCGCTAGACCGTCACATCCCATTCTTCCGCCTGTTCCCGCCGCACCATCTCGGCGGCGGACTCGGGCTTGACGGTCCGATAGCGATGCGTCGTAGCCGTGATGACATCGATCATGGCGTCAATCATTTCCTGCGGGTCATGCTGGTTGTTCAGCGGGCGCTTTACCCGTGGCTGCATCGCCTGCTTTCCGTCTTCCCACCATTGGTCCATGCTTTCCATACCGGTATCGTTGAACCCGGTGCGGTATGCGCCGGGATTCACCGTCGCCACTTGGACCCCGTAAGGTTTGAGCTCCTCGCGCATGGATGAGCACAGCGCCTCGACCGCATGCTTGGAGGCCGCATACGCCGCCACCCAGGGGACCTTGACCAGGCCAGCAACAGAAGACGTCCAGACGATCTTGCCGCTGCCGCGCTGGATCATCTGTCGGGCAAAGCCCTGCGCCAGTTCAAGCGACGCGAAGACATTGGTCTCGAAGACACGCCGCACAAGTGCGATGGGAATCTCCGCCACCGGCCCCGCCTCCATGATGCCTGCATTGTTGAATAGCACGTCGATCTCGTACTGAAACGCATGCTGCCGGTCAATCGGATCCAGCACATCGAGCTTGATTACGGTCAATCGGACGCCTTCAAGCTCGGCCGCATTGCGCAACTCCGTCACCTGCGGCCAAATGTGAGCCCCGGCAATCACGTTATGGCCGCCGCGCGCGAGCCCCAGTGCCACGCCTCTGCCAAAGCCGCTGCCCGCACCGGTCACCAATACGGTCTTCCCCATCGCCACGCTCCTGAAGTCACAGACCCGCCGTAAGGCGGTTAGCCGCCGTACCACCCGGCGCTCTGTGTTGCTGCGCAATCACGCCGGCATCTTGCACCTCAAAAAGGCCGCCATGACGTGGGCACCTTGGTGGCCTCGGCGCCACGGCAAGCACTCAGTCCGTGGCCGCCAACAGTGCCAGCAGAGGCCGGCCACGATCCACCTCGGGATATTTGCCAAGGCTCCCCAGTGCAACAGGCCAACAAGATCTTCTTGCCCATCATGCTTCACTCCTCTTCACTAGGAGCAGCCGAGCAGATTCGGGGACGAGGACGGAAGCCAATGATCGCTGAAACGAGCGTCAAGGCACAAGAACATGAAATGCCGTCGAAGGGGGGGCGTTGGGGGGCTCCGGGACGATGCCATTTCGTCGCTCTTGCCAAGCATAGTCGGTGCTACACGGAAAGCTCGCGTGCTAAAGCGAACGCCGATCTCAGCATTGCCCGACCCTGTCGGAGCCCGCCCCCCCATTCAGGGAGGTCTCTTGCAAACGCCGCGGCGATGCACGGATCATTGTGTTGGTGAAGCTTGCCTCTTCAACCCGGCGACGAATCTCTCTCCAAGGCGAAATTCCTGACGTCGTCACTTTCATCCCGCACCTGGGAATCCCGCAGCGGGGCGGTTCAGGGCAATCGCGTCACCCAACTCGGCAGGAAGCCTGACCCAGCTGGCGCAAGACGAATGCAATCACGGAGTCCACCATGTCGAATCTCTCAAGACGTTCCTTCGTCCAGTCCCTCGGCGCCGCAACAGTCGCACCGGGAGCACTGCTCGCCCCAACTACGGCTGGCGCTGCGGTGGGAGCCACGACTGCAGCCTCAGCGCCGCCGCAGGGAGGCGGCGCGAACTATGCCGACTACAAGCATATCCACGTCGCCCAGGACCACGGCGTCGCCACCGTTACGTTGAACTACCCGCCGCTCAATCTACTCGACGAGGTGCTGTCGGATGAGTTTGATCGGGTGACCCGACAACTGGAACAGGACACGAACGTACGCGTCATCGTCCTGCAGAGCGCCGTACCGAAGTTTTTCATCGCGCACTCGGGGCTGCACCGTGTCGGCTCGGCGCCAAAGACGAGCTCGAATACGCGTACCTTCCGCCTGACCCAGATGCTCGGCGAACGCCTGCGCAACATGCCCAAGGCCGTGATCGCCAAGGTCGAGGGCATCGCGCGTGGTGGTGGCTGCGAGATTGCTCTGGCCGCTGACATGTGCTTCGCCGCGATCGACAAGGCTGTGTTCGGGCAGCCGGAAGTTGTCTGCGGACTCGTCCCTGGAGGCGGCAACACGCAACGTCTGCCGCGGCGTATGGGGCGCGCGCGCGCCCTCGAGGTTCTGTTGGTCGGTGGTGATTTCTCGGCTGAACTGGCTGACCACTACGGCTACATCAATCGCGCGTTGCCCGCCGCGGAGCTGGGTCCATTCGTGGACAAGCTCGCGCGCCGCATTGCGACCTTCCCTCCTATCACGATTGCCCATCTGAAAAAGGCGGTGGACATGGGTGCCGATCCACTCTTCTCCGAAGGGTTGTTGGTGGAGGCACATGAAGCCGACCTTTGCGTTGCCAACGAATCGATACAGGCACGCGTGAGGGCGATACTCGCAGCCGGCGCCGAGACCTACGAAGGCGAACTCCACTTCCCCGACCTGTCTTCGAAGCTGCCGGCCGCCGATTGAGCGATCGAGCTACCTCAGGACAGCCGCGATCCGCATGTGTGCGCAGACGCTGATACAAGCGGGCAGAAGCAGGGCGCCGGAATGCCTCGCCCGTGATTGGGGGGATCTCACTCAATAGAAGTAACAGCCGGTAGAAACCAAGCTCTAAAACCGTTCTTCTTTAGAAGGAAACCTATCATGACATCCCAGACAGACAGCAAGCAGCCGACGCCTGATCAAGCCGAGCGTAAAGCGTTCTTTCCGTCCCCCTACTCGCTCTCGCAATTCACATCGCCAAAGTCAGATCTCTCGGGTGCCGACTACCCGGATGCTTACAAGGGAGGTCGCTGGAAGGTACTACTTGTCGCTGCGGATGAGCGTTATCTGCTGACCGGGAACGATACCTTCTTTTCTACCGGCAACCATCCCATCGAGACGCTCCTGCCCATGTACCACCTGGACCGCGCAGGCTTCGAGTTCGACATTGCCACGCTATCCGGCAATCCGGTCAAGTTCGAGTGGTGGGCGTTCCCCTCTGAGGACGAGGAGGTAAAGGCCTTCTACGCCAAGTATGAGCAGAAGTTTCACGAGCCAAGCAAGCTTGCCGACGTTATTGAAACCCTGGACAAGGATGCAGACTACATTGCGGTTTTCATCCCCGGCGGACACGGTGCTCTGATGGGTCTCCCCTTCAGCGCAGACATGAAGAAAACCCTGCAGTGGGCTATGGAGAACGATCGGTTCATCGTCACGCTGTGCCACGGGCCTGCGGCCTTGCTTTCAGCCGGCGTAGGCGAACCCAATGGCGGAGATCTGTTTCGTGGCTACCGCATTTGCGCATTCCCGGATGCCCTGGATAAGCAGACGCCAGCTATGGGTTATATGCCCGGTCCCTTGCGCTGGTCCTTCGGCGAAAAACTTGCGGCGATGGGAATCGAGATCACAAACACGAAAATTGATGGAAGCGTGATGCGAGACCGAAAGCTCCTCACAGGTGACAGTCCCTACGCCGGCAACAATCTTGGCAAGCTGGCTGCCCGCGCGTTACTGGACGACGTGAAAAACAGGTGACCGCTAGCGCTCACGCCATCGAGTGTCTGGTCAGGCGGTTGATTGGGATTGCCCGCATAGACATTGATTTTCCTGCGGTCACAGCGCGGGATGTTTCACTTATCCCGAGCTGCACGACTTCTTTGAGCTACATGTGTGGCCCCTTTGGGCTCAGCCTGAGGGGGCACTCCAAAAGCCTGAGTTGAATGGGCCAGGATTCGGTACAACGGCAGGCAGACTGCGATAGCGTTTCGGCCTAACGCACTCGATTACCCTTTCACGCTTCGGGCCGCTGCACGATCACGCCATACCAACCTAGACCTGGATAGGTCTCATAGCCAGGGGTGCGCGCAAAGGCGACTTGCGTGCCGTCAGATGTTTGGTAGCAACCCGTTGATGCATTGCCCGCCTTGAGGGGGAATATCTCGCTCAACAGCCCTTTGCCGTCTGAGGCGGCGATCACGCGATGATTGGAGTCGATGAGCAGGCAACGCGTACGCTGCCAATCTTCGCTGGATACTCGCACGCTCTTTACCACCGTCTCGGCCTGGGGTTCCCAGTTGAAGAACACCGCGAGCACACCAAGCGGCGCACCATCGACCTGGCCCTCGGAGCGGATCGCAGTAGCGTAGGTCGCGACGCTGGCGTTGTTAAGCATCCGTGAGACCGCAATGTCGTGCGCCACATACTCTTCGCCCGATGTGGTCGCCAACGCGCGCCGGAACCAGTCCACGCCTGACACAGTCCGACCACGCACATCTGGATAGGCTTGTGGCCTGCCGTTGGCGATCACCCGCCCTTGGGCGTCGATTACCCACAGGTCCAAATAGACGGTGTAGCTGTTCAAGATGACGCCCAGCCTCTTACTCGCGAATGCCGTCGTGCTGCTGTCAGGACGGCTCACCGCTTCGACCACGGCCGCGTCGGTAGCCCACCAGCGTACGTCACAAGAGCGTTCGTAGAGATTGCGATCGACAATGTCGATCATGTTGAGCGCCATGTCCGCCAGACGCTGACCCTGCTGGCCACGCATCTGTTGGATCATGGCATCGCCCAGTTGCGTAAGCTCGACGATGGAACCGCCCAGCTCGGTGGTGAGCTCGCCGGTAATGCCCGCAATGCGCTCCGACACCTGCTTGACCTGATTGGCAACCACGCTGAAGGTACGGCCCGTTTCTCCGGCGCGCGCGGCCTCGATCAGGGCGTTCAGTGCGAGAAACTTGGTTTCGCGGTTGATTTCAGCAATGCCGGAAATCTTGTTGTCGGCGATACGGCCAACGTGGTGAGACAGTTCTACGATGCGCTCCGCACTTGCCATGGCGCGACTCCTTTCGGTGCAATGGGCTCCGGCATGGGCAGTACAGAAGCCGGATGGATTTGATCTGCGGGGGACCATGCGAAAGGCGTGCCAAGCGGGGTGACGCGGGGATGCCGAATCCATTGCACGGCACATGAGCATGCTCAGTCAGGTCGCGCATCGCGAGAGTGCAGGATGCCCTATGTGCGGGCGCATATTGGGCCAGACCATCGTGCAGCCGGCATTGACTTTGCCTGCAGCGTCGCGAACAGTAGGTCAACTCGCACATGAAGCAGGTCTGGCAGCGATCCAGCATCGGCTTGATCGCTCCTTAGGCAAGGATGGAATTGGCCCCGTGTCAGGAAGGACGAGGCGATTCAACGTCGGTGCGCCAAACAGGCGGCACGGACATGGCGGGCCAGCGAGTTGTCACCCGAAGCGGCCCCAAGCCTGGGCCAGTGGCTCGTATTCGACAGGAGATAGGCCCACCTCAAAAAGCATGGTGCGTTTGAAGCGGTATTCGTCGTTGGTGCGACCTGATTTTTGTTTTTGTTGTGCGGTCATGCGTTTTGTTCTCCATCTTGACGGGTGTTAGGGCAGCTCCCTAACAAGGGGATCGCACAGGCTAAATTCATTTAGCCGCCATGTGCGATTGGCCTTGCTTAACCCGCAAATTTTCCCAGTCATCTAAACGGTGCTACGCTGGCCCCTTCTTTGAGAGGGGAAGGTGTCGCCTATGTCAGGCGACAAACCAGTCTCCCTCTGTCGTTTATTTCTAGTTAGGCGTACCGTCCTCTGCCACGTGAGGCCCTTAGAGGACATTTGCGTTGGCAATAGAAGTGGTTCAGATGATGCGCACAATACCCCAACTCCGGCTTGCAGAAGGCAAACAGGTCATGCGGCGGACTGGGCACCGCATCTCCGGTTGTCAGTAAAACATTGACGCTGAGGTCAACGAAAGCGGGGTTGCTTGCGCCGCCTAATGGAAGCGCAAGCGGCGGTGCGCTAGGGTAGGACTGGTGAGGAATATGGCAATGTCCTTGCTAGTGCCCACAGCAGTATCAACACGATAGGGGTATGGCTGAGAAACTGGGCGAAGGTAAAGCCGACTAGGTCACGGGCTTTCAACCTCAGGATGCCGAGCAAGGGCAGCATCCAGAACGGGTTGATGAGGTTCGGCAGCGCCTCGGCGGCGTTGTAGATTTGTACCGCCCATCCCAGATGAACGTGCAAGTCGTTGGCAGCCTGCATCACATAGGGCGCTTCGATGATCCACTTCCCACCACCGGATGGCACGAAAAAGCCCAGTACCGCGGAATAGATGCCCATCATCAACGGGTAGCTTTCGCCCGATGACACGCTGACAAACAGCGTTGAAAGGTGGTGGGAAAGCGACGCGCCGTCCGCGCCCTGCGCGGTGGTCAGCATGCTGGCGATAGCCCCGTAGAGCGGGAACTGGATCAGCACGCCAGTGGTGGCCGGTACCGCCTTACCAACCGCATCGAGAAAGCTCCGCGGTCTCCAATGCAGAAGCATGCCGGCCAGCAGGAAGATCAGGTTGTAGGTATTGAGGCCAGAAATCGCCACCAGCAAGGGCTTGGAGGACAATTCATGCCACACCCACCCTCCCCCCAATGCCACGAGCACAAGTGTCAACAGGGGACTGTGCTCAAACCATTCGCCTGGCCGCGTCTGGACAGACTCGGAAATCCCCGTCGGCTCGATTTCGACACCGAGTTCGGCGGCCGTCCTCGCGCGGGCCGGGGCTGGTGCGGTCCAGTAGGCGATCAGCGTTGATACCGCCAGCAATACAGCCGTCACCACCAAGCTTTGCCACAGAAAAATCGTCTGGCTGAAGGGAATCACCCCGGTGATCTTAAGCAGGCTGGCTGGAATACTGGCAGCGTTCGCCTGCAGTTGCGCCGCCGACGAGCTGAGGCCCATCGCCCAGGTTGCACCGATACCGAGATACGCGGCGGCGCCGGCGGCGCGGTAGTCCATGCGCAGCTCCGTGCGGCGGGCAAGCGCCTTGGCCAGCAGGCCCGCAAAAATCAGGCTGATGGCCCAGTGCAGCAGCGATGCCACCACGCTGACGAAGGCCACATAGGCCACGGCCGAGCGCCCGTTCTTCGGCACCCGGGCTGCGCGGTCGACCAGCCTCGCCATTGGTGGCGAACTGGCGATGACGTATCCGGTGATGGCGACCATCGCCATCTGCATGGTGAACGGAATCAGGCTCCAGAACCCATTCCCGAACGCCACGGACACAGCGCCCGGCGACGCACCGATTGCCATCGTGCCGATCGCAACGGCAACGACAGTCAGCGCGACGAACACGTAGGCATCGGGGTACCACTTCTCGCACCAGGCTGTCACACGCAGTGCCAGGCGTTCAAGCGCTGGTGTGTCGGCCGGCGGTGCGGCCTCTTGCGGCACAGGCGCGGCCGCGGCAAGCTTTTCATGAACTGACATGGCTGCATCTCCTTCTGCCTAGGCCTGGCTGCCGTGCGCGATGCGCGGGCCACGCGGAACGTGGGAAGACATACCAAGCGATTGCTCGAGCAGATGGGCGGCGCCAAGCAGACGGAAGTCGCCACGTGGACGACCCATCAGTTGCAGGCCGACCGGGCGCCCATCGGCCGTCAGGCCAACTGGGATCGATATGACGGGGCAGCCAGTCAGTGTCAGGACAAAGGTCAGGTACATCCAGTCGATATAAGACGCCAGCGGTTCCCCATCGATCTGCGTCGGGAAACGTTGCGACACCGGAAACGGCGCCACGGCGACCGTCGGGCACGCGAGCACGTCGTATTGCTCAAAGAAAGCCGCCACACGCAGAAAGAGTTCGCCGCGCAAGCGGTCGGCACGGGCCACGTCCGCACCGGTCTGGTTCAGGCCCTTCTCGATGTTCCAGATGATCTCGTCGCAAATCTGTGCGCGGTAAGGCTCCAGCAATGGGCTTCGGACGGCTGCCACCAGGTTGGCGCGCAGGGTCTGGAACGCTTCGAACGCGCCGGTGAAATCGGGGTGCGCTCCATCAACTTCCGCACCGAAATCGGCAAAGCGCAATGCAGCGGTCCGACAAATTGCCGCGACCTCGGCTTCTACCTTGCCAATACCGAGGTTTGGCGAGAACGCGACCCGGGCCGGTGCACTCGGTTCGGAAATGGCCCGGACAAACGGTACAGAAGGAGCCGGCCAAGACAGCGGATCGCGCATGTCGAAATGCGCTTGGGCATCGAGCATCAGCGCCACGTCGGCAACGCTGCGCGCCATGGGCCCTTCCACCCAGAGCGGGTCGTAAGGCATCACCGACGCCGGGCGTGGCACACGGCCAACGCTGGGCCGCATGCCAACGACACCGCAGTAGCTGGCCGGGATGCGCAGGCTTCCCCCAAGATCATTTCCGGTCGCGAGCCAGACCATACCGGCAGCCAGCGCTGCGGCCGAACCCCCAGAGGAGCCGCCTGCCGAAAGCTCGATGTTCCAAGGATTGCGCGTTGCACCAAAGACGGTGTTGAACGTGTTGGCGCCAGCAAACTCGGGCACATTCGACTTGGCAATCGGAATGGCGCCCCGCTGCTCGAGGTTGGCCACCGTAAGGTCCGAGCGATCCGCCACATTGTCGGCGTAGATCGGCGAGCCATAGGTCGTGGGCGCCCCGGACAGATCGTTGTAGTCCTTGACGGCGATCGGCAGGCCGGCGAGCCAGCCCGGTGCCTGCAACGTCGCAACATCCGGCTTTGGGAAATGTCTGGCGGTGGCGCGCGCTGCCTCGAAGCAGCGGATTGGCAGCGCGTTGACGACGGGATCAACTGCTTCGATGCGGGCAATGGCGGCGTCCACCAGATCCAGCGGCGAGAGTTCGCGCTGCCTGAGTAGCCGAACCGCCTCCGTGGCGCTCAGTTCGCACAGGGCATCGCTCCGGGTATCGGGCGTGTTGAGCGAATCCGGAGTATCGGGGGTATCAATGATGCCGATGTTGCTGGTCATGCCTGTCTCCTGTCTATTGTCATGGTCCTGCGGCGCAGGGAAGCACGCTTGTGACGCCGGGACGAATGCAGAATAATTGGCCGTGCATATCGAGGGGAAATCACATCTCCTGATGACACTCATAAGCTCGCTGCACTGCAAACCTGCGCACCGGATCCGGTCATGGACATCAGGCAACTTCGCACCTTTATCACGGTGGCGCGCTTCGGCAACGTCACCAGGGCGGCCGATGCGCTTCACGTAACGCAGCCCGCGGTCAGCGGACAACTGCGCCAAATGGAAGAGGAACTGGGGCTGCAGTTGTTCACGCGCACGAAGTCGTCGGTCGTGCTGACGCAATGCGGGCAGGCCCTGCTCGCCCGTGCTGAGAAGGCCCTGGAGGCGTTCGGCGATTTCATGCATGCCGCCAAGGCGATGCATGGACACATCGAAGGCAACCTTAGCCTTGGCATCGTGATGCTCGATCCGAGCATGCTCCGCGTGGGCCCGTTGCTTCAACGACTGGTACAGCAATGTCCCGCTCTGCGGATCGACCTGCAGGTCGGCCGCACACCCTGGCTGCTGACGGCGCTACAGGCCTCCGAGATCGACGCGGCGATCATGGTCGCGCGTTCGGCACCCAGAGGGACCAGCATGCTCGTATTGAAGCCGCTGACGTTTCGACTGGTTGCGCCGGCGGAATGGGCGGCACGGGTAGCATCTGCGGCGCCTTTGGAACTGTCACGGATGCCGTGGCTTCGCATGACGCCACGCAGTGCACATCAGGAGTTGTTGACCGAGATCCTCACACACGCTGGCATCGCCCCAGTGGAAACGGTGCTGGCCGACCACGAATTGATGATCCGGGAACTGGTTGCGGCGGGTGTAGGCATTGGGCTGATGCGAGAGAACCTCGCCCTGACCGCGCTGGCCGCCGGCGAACTGGTCTTCGTGGGCGACTACAGCGCGACGACCAACCTAGCACTTCTGTATCCCGAAGAGCGCGAGAACGAGCCCGCAATCTGTGCGGTACGTGACGCGCTACAACACGTGTGGCAGCAGGCTTAGCGCTTGAGTGTCACCGGCCTATTACGCTTGCCACAAACCCTGTCAGCCGTCGCGCAGGATGGCCCGCGAATTCCGGCGATGGGTGCGACATCGTGAAGGTCAACTGATCTCGGCGATCACCGAGGCCGGTGCGTTTGTCTGCAACGGCCCGGACATTGAGGTGCCCGACCTGCAGATCATCTTCCGGCCGGCCAAGCAGGAGAACGGCGGGCGCACCGTGCGCTTGAGCCACGGCATCAGCGCACATATCAATCTTTGCGCCCCAAAAGCAAGAGCCATGTGCGACTGGTCTCCCCGCATACGACACACTCCCCGCCGATCGACAACAACTTTTTTGACCAGCCAGAGGACATGGATCTACTCAAGTGCGGGGCCAAGTTACTGGTCGATATCATGGAGCGAGATGCCTCAAGCCGGCTCGCAAGCAGCCGCATTACCCCGTGAAGGCGAGGGCTTCGATGCCCAGGTGGTCGCCGATGCCAGTGGCTTGTGGAGCAAGATGTCCGGCGACATTGCCTTACGCCGTATGGAGCATGTCGGCGTCACGCTGACCTCGACGATTCAGTTGATCGCCGAGCTTGCAGGCAATTGGAGTACGCCCGAAGGCAGCCAATTGGTACAGGTAATCATGGGGACCGCGCAGGCGTAAAAAATGGCAATTCCCACCCAAAACCTTAACTATCGGGAGCCACTGACGCAACCAGCGGCCATGGTCGAATGCAACGGTTTAGATCTATTCAATCTCGCGAGTCCTAAGCGGGCTCGCGCTGTCCGTTGGACGCAAGTCAGACAAGCGACTTCTTGCTGCGCGCAACGCCACAAGTAGAAGAAAATGAGCAAAGCATAGCGGAATTCCGTGGTGGTGCGGTGCGCGGCCGTCTCAGCGGTGGCGCAATTGTTTGCTTGCGGTGACGGCAGCAATGAAACGGCAGTGCCGGCGGACACTCAAATTTCCGTGACACGCCCCTGCGACGAGGCGACGCGGAGCGGTATTGGGATTCATGTCGGTGTTGGAAATCGCTCTGCATGCTAACCAACGCACGCGGCGATGGGATGGCCAAGTCGGTCAAAACCGGCCAGCCACAACGCCCCACTCGTCCCACTCCCCTCGAACGATGGCGACAAGGTCGTCGCCAACACTTCGGGAACGAAAGACTCAGCTAACCGTAAAAACCCCTTAAATCGGCAGAGGCCGGGCCTCACGGCGTGTCCCTATCCTGCACCACCCGGCATGCGGTACGCAGCGGATGGTTGGAACAGTTGAGCTCCCATCACATGCCGGTCCTTCCATAGTCCATTGCGACCACCCCACCGCTTGGCTCGCGCCACCTCCTAAAAAGGAGCTGGCTCAGCGCTTTCCCCTCCCCGTTTCCCTCAGTTGCTTGCAGAACACGGCATCGTGATTCGATACGTGCACGGCTACAAGCAGGACTCATGCAAACGGGGCAGCGCGCAAAATATCCGCCTGATAGAAAGAGGGAAAGCGATCTAAGTGGAGACTTGCAGCGTCTGGAGCAATCCCAGAAGGCAGAACAGCGCTGGAAAAGCCCATGCGTTCGAGCTGAAAAAGTTGGTCCACCAGAATTTCGCCGATCGCACGCACGTCTGCCTCGAATCGCAGCCTTCGCCGTATCAGGTACGCCTGACTAAGCGCGCGGCCGTCCGTGAACTGCGGAAAATGCAATTCGACGCAACGCGCTGCGCTGATCAACGCCTGCACCTCCATCGGGTCGACATCATTGGCCAGGGTGACGATGCCATCCCTGGCTTCGCCGAGATGTTGCTCCTCTGTCAGCAGCTTGATCCGATTCATCCGATCGCCTCCGCAGTGCCTCGCACTCGATTCGCCGCAGCCTTGAACGGTTCTAAGCCGACACGCTGCAACGTTTCGTTCAAGCGCTCCACGCGTACCTGTTTAGCGGTGCGCAGGCCTACATAGGTTTCGAGAATCGCCTCGACAACATCTGGCACTTCGTCTGCGCTAAACGCGGGACCGATCACCTTCCCTGCTCGCGCCGGACCGCTTGCAGCAGAACCATCGGAGCCGCCCAAGGTGACCTGGTACCACTCCTTGCCGTCCTTATCGACGCCGAGGATTCCGATGTGCCCGCTATGGTGATGCCCGCATGAGTTGATGCAACCACTGATATGCAGGTCGATCTCGCCAAGGTCGTTCAACTCGTCCAAGTCCTGATATCGATCCGCAATCGCTTTTGCGACAGATAGTGAGCGTGCATTTGCCAAGGAGCAAAAATCTCCGCCCGGGCATGCAATCATGTCGGTCAGCAGCTTCACGTTTGCACTCGCGAGCCCCGCCCGGGTTGCCGCCTTCCACAACGCTTCAAGGTCACAGACGCGCACCCATGGCAGTGCAATGTTCTGCGCATGGGTAATCCGGGCTTCCCCACATGAGAATCGATCGATCAGCTCGGCCACATGTTCCAGTTGCTCCGCTGAAGCGTCTCCGGGAGCCTGGAGCGAACGCTTGAACGATAGCGTCACGATCCTGAACGCAGGATCCTTGTGGCTTGCAACGTTCCGTTCCAGCCAGCGTGCAAACGCAATGTTGTTGCGCGCCGCCGCGTTGAGCGCAGCGATGGTGCCGGAAAGCTTGGCCGCCTCTGAGGCCGGCGTCGCGGGGGCAACGAAGTACGCGCTGACGCGATCGAACTCCGCTTGTGGGATCGTATGGGGACCGCCATCGATCTCAACGATCTGTCTGAACTCCTCCTCGACTTCGTCAAGGTAACGCTGCCCCTCGGCCTTGACCAGAATCTTGATCCGGGCCTTGTATTTGTTGTCCCGGCGACCGAAGCGGTTGTAGACACGTACAACCGCTTCCAGATAATTCATGATGTGCTGCCACGGTAGGAATTCCCGGAATACCGTCCCGATCGTCGGTGTACGGCCCATGCCTCCGCCGACGATGACCCGGAAACCCACCTCGCCCCCGTCGCTCTTGCACAGCTGCAGGCCAACGTCATGCCAAGCCGTGGCGGCACGGTCATCGCTCGCCCCGCTTATTGCGATCTTGAACTTGCGGGGCAGGAAAGAGAACTCTGGATGCAACGTCGTCCATTGCCGCATGATTTCGGCAAACGGACGCGGATCGACTATCTCGTCGGGAGCGACCCCGGCACGTTCATCGCACGAGATGTTGCGAATGCAGTTGCCACTGGTCTGGATGCCGTGCATGTTTTCCGTTGCCAGCAGATCCATCACGTCCGCCGCCTTAGACAAGGGAATCCAGTTGAACTGGATGTTCGTGCGCGTGGTGAAATGTGCGTTCTGGGTCGGCAGTTGAGTTGTACCAAGCTTGCGCTGAGCATCAAGGGCGGCATCAAGAACCTCTGGCTCAGGCTTATCGAAATCGCGTGCGATGCGCGCAATGACACGCAACTGAGCGCTTGAGATTTCGCCGTAGGGCACAGCCACGCGCAGCATCGGCGCATGCCGCTGAACATACCAACCATTCTGAAGGCGCAACGGGCGGAACGCATCTTCGGTCAATTCGCCACGCTGCCACCGCTCGATCTGGTCTCGGAACTGCGCCGCACGGCTACGCAGGAACGCTTTATCAAACTCGTTGTATTCGTACATGGTGGCCGCCATACGGTTTGCGCTTGCCTGGATGGCAAACGCACGGGAAGAATGCGAGAGACGAGGGGCTTGTATCCTTCATCAGCGCGGACTGTGTCGACGCTTATCTCGTCGCCTGATCGCTATGCAGGCACCGGCTCACAGCGCATCAGTCTTTGGCGCGGGCCCGCTCGACTGACATGTCGGTTGGCATCATGTTGAGGTTGGCATTGCGCATTACCCACAGCGATCCGGCCACCACGATCGCGATCACCAGCGCCGTGCAGATGAAGATGCCTGCGTTGCCACGCTGGCCCGTACCGAAGCCCAGGTGCAGGAAATACACGAGCTGCACCAGCAGTTGCGCCACGCACAGCCCGACGATCACCGCCATGGTTGCAGCCGACGACAGCGCACCACTCATGACAATGCCGAATGCCGCAGCAGTCATGGCAACGGATAGCAACAGCCCTTTGCTATAGCTGCGCACGGAACCGTGCTCCGTACCGCCGGCGTAATGTTGCGCGTGCTGCGCGCTTTGGCCTGTGTGGCCAACATTCAGTTCAGAGGCGTTCATGCGAACTCCCGCAAGTAGACGAAGGTGAACACGCAAATCCAGACCAGATCCAGGAAGTGCCAGAACAGGCTCAGGCATGCCAAGCGGCGGCGTGTCACTCCGTCAAGGCCGAACTTATGCACCTGGTGGATCATCACCAGAATCCACAGCAGCCCGAATGACACGTGCAGGCCGTGCGTGCCCACCAGCGTGAAAAACGCCGACAGATAAGCGCTCCTGCCGGGGCCGGCGCCCTCGTGCAGCAGGTGCCCAAACTCGTACAGCTCCATAGCGATAAAAGCCGCACCCAGAGCAAACGTCACCAGAAGCCACCCGATCAGGCGGCGGTTGGCCGATTCACGCTGGTCGAGCATCGCCATGCCGAAGGTGTAGCTGCTCACAAGCAGCAGCATGGTCTCGCTAAAGACGAACGGAAGCTCGAACAGCTGGCGGCCACCGGGGCCACCGGCGGTGTTGTCCGACAGTACGCCGAAGGTGGCGAAGAGCACCGCGAAGATCAGGCAGTCACTCATCAGGTACAGCCAGAAACCCAACGTGGTGTTGGTACTAGCATCGTGATGGGCGTGGTTGTGCGCGTGGTCATGCGCGCCGGCAGCGGCGTGCCCGGCCGCGCCAAGGTTGGGGGCTAGCGAAGCAGTCATGGTCAGGCAGCGTTTTTCAGTTGGACGTAGCGGGCGCGCTCGATGCGCTCAACCTCAGCGGCCAGTACGTAGTAATCGGTGTTGCGGTCGTAGCTGCGCAGGATGAAAGTTGCGATGGCCCCGGCCAAGCCCGCCACGGCAATCGCCCACATGTGCCAGATCACGGCAAAGCACAGCAGCAGGCCGAAGCACGAGACCACGAAGCCAGCACCCGTGTTGCGCGGCATATGGATGTCTTCGTAGCGTGCCGGTTGCAGCCCGGCGCGGCCGTTTTCCTTGTCCTCCCAGTGCTGTTCTAGCGAGGTGATGTGCGGCACCAGTGCAAAGTTGTAGAACGGCGCAGGCGAGGCGGTAGACCACTCCAGGCTGCGGCCGTCCCACGGGTCGCCGGTGAGATCCCGGTTCTGATGGCGGTCTCGGATGCTCACCCAGAACTGCACCAGCATGGCCAGGATGCCCATAGCGATCACGCACGCGCCCAGCAGCGCCACCACCAGATACGGATGCCAATCGACATTGGCGTAATGGTTCATCCGGCGCGTCATGCCCTTGAAGCCGAGCACATAGAGCGGCATGAAGGCCAGGAAGAAGCCCACCAGCCAGCACCAGAAAGAGATTTTTCCCCAGCGCTCATTGAGCGTAAAACCGAACACCTTTGGGAACCAAAAGCTGATCGCGGCCAGGCAGCCGAACAACACGCCGCCGATGATCACGTTATGGAAATGCGCTACCAGGAACAGGCTGTTGTGCAGCACAAAGTCGGCGCCTGGCACAGCCAGCAGCACGCCCGTCATGCCACCCACGGCGAAGGTCACCATGAAGCCAATGGTCCACAGCGTCGACGAGTGGTAGCGGATTCGGCCGCGATACATCGTGAACAGCCAGTTGAACAGCTTCACCCCAGTGGGGATCGAGATGATCGACGTCATGATGCCGAAGAAGGCGTTGACGTTGGCGCCCGAGCCCATCGTGAAGAAGTGATGCAACCACACGAAGAACGACAGCACACCAATCGATGAGGTGGCGTACACCATCGACTTGTAGCCGAACAATGGCTTGCGCGAGAAGGTCGCGATGATCTCGGAAAACGCACCGAAAGCTGGCAGGATCAGTACGTAAACCTCAGGGTGGCCCCAGACCCAGATCAGGTTCACATACATCATGGCGTTGCCACCCAGCTCATTGGTGAAGAAGTGCATGCCAAGCATGCGGTCGGCCGTCAGCAGCGCAAGCGTTGCAGTCAGCACCGGGAAAATCGCCACAATGAGGATATTGGTGATCAGTGCCGTCCAGGTGAACACCGGCATCTTCATCAGGTTCATGCCCGGCGCACGCATGCGCAGGATCGTGACAATAAAGTTGATGCCGGTAAGCGTGGTTCCGAGCCCCGATATCTGCAATGACCAGATGTAGTAGTCGACCCCGGGTGTTGGGCTGTAACCCAACTCCGACAACGGCGGATATGCCACCCATCCGGTCGCCGCAAAGTCGCCAACAAACATCGACAGCATCACCAGCACTGCCCCCATGGCGGACAGCCAGAAGCTGAGCGAGTTGACGAACGGGAATGCTACGTCGCGCGCGCCAATCTGCAGGGGCACGATCACGTTCATCAACCCCAGCACCAGCGGCGTGGCGACAAAGAAAATCATGATCACGCCATGCGCGGTGAAGATCTGGTCGTAGTGATGTGGTGGCAGATAGCCGGCGGCGTCGCCGTAGGCAATGGCCTGCTGTGCCCGCATCATGATGGCGTCGGCAAAGCCGCGCAGCAGCATGACCAGTGCCATGATGATGTACATCACGCCGATCTTCTTGTGGTCGACCGAGCAGATCCACTCGGTCCACAAGTACTTCCACTTGCCGAAATAGGTCAGGGCCGCCACAAGGGCCGCGCCACCGAGCAATACGACAGCCAGCACGCCCATGATGATGGGCTCGTGCAACGGGATCGCTTCAAGATTGAGTTTTCCGAGCATGGCTTATTGCTCCGTGCGTGCGGTGGATACGGCCTGGGCGGGCTTTGCGGCCAGCAGGACTTCGGGCCCATCGGTGCGGCAGATCTGGTCGCTGGCCAGCATGTACTTGTCGACCACGCCATCAAACAGGCGCGGCGCCACGGCCGCATACAGCGTGACCGGGTCCTTGCTGCTGGGTTGCTCGAGCGTGCGATACGCCTTCCGGTCCAGCACATGGCCGGAGGCCTTGGCTTGGCGCACCCACGCATCGAACTCCGCGCGCGGCGTCGCGATGGTCTTGAAATGCATATCCGAGAAACCTGCACCGCTATAGGCGGCTGATTGCCCCAGATAGACACCCGGGTGATCGGCGATCAGATGCAAGCGCGTACGCATGCCCGCCATTGTGTAGACCATGCTGCCCAGCTGCGGAACAAAGAACGCGTTCATCATCGACTCCGAGGTCAGTCGGAAGTTGATGGGCGTGCCGGCCGGGATGGCTAGCTCGTTGAGCGAGGCCACGCCGTACTGCGGATAGATGAACAGCCATTTCCAGTTCAGGGCGATGACGTCCACCTCCACCGGCTCGACTTGCGAGGCCAGCGGCTGGTACGGATCGAGTTTGTGCGTGGTATCCCAGATCAGGACACCCAGACAGGCCACGATCAGGCACGGAATGCCCCACACCACGATTTCGATGGCCGTGGAGTGCGACCACTTGGGTGCGTAGGTCGCTTGCGTGTTGGATTCGCGGTACCGCCAGGCGAACCACAGCGTGAGCATGATGACCGGAATCACGACCAGCAGCATTACGCCCAAGGAAACGAGGATCAGCGTTTTTTCCTGCTCCCCAACGCTGCCCTTGGGGGACAGCAGCTCAAGCGTGCAGCCGCTCATCATCGTGCTGGCCAACATGCAAAGCGCTGCTGTTGCGCCCCGGCACCACGATCTGGATGCCCGTCTTTGGACCCGCGTGCGACTTCGGGGCTCAGTTGCACGCCAAGCGGTTGGTTTGTTCATCTTGAGAGACCTGAGTTGTTGTTCGTTATCAGGTCCCTACTTGGATGCTTCATCTAGGCGCAGCCACAGCGCTTCCGCTTATTCGCGGCTGGCGCTTTGCTCTACGCGGACACCGCGATGTATGGATTCCTTCAACGATGTCTGGCATGCTAGACGAATACAAAACCCATACAAGAAAGTAATTTTCCGGAATTAGATCCATGCAAGATGCAATCGAGCCGGTGGGGCCCCAATGGATGCTGAAGATCACACCAGGACGCGGTACGCGATACCAGCAGATCGTCGACTACATTGAGCAAGCCATTGGAGAGGGTCGATTGCGGCCCGGCGATCGCGTCCCGCCACAGCGACATCTTGCAAAGGCGCTGGGGGTCGATCTGACGACCGTGACCAGGGCCTATGCAGAGGCGAAGCGTCGCAATCTTCTCGACGCAAAAGGCGCCCTTGGTACATTCATCGCCGCACCCCGGGCGCAACTCGCCGCCGTCGTCGACATGAGCATGAATGTTCCGCCGCCGCCGGGAAATCTCGATTTCGCTGATTTGCTGCGCCGGGGCCTATCGCAGGTCTTGCTGCGTAGCGACCCACACCTGCTCATGACATACCAGCTGGGCGGCGGAAGCGCAGCGGACCGTGCGGCCGGCGCGCAGTGGCTTGGTCCAATGATGGGTGCGGTTGGTACCTCCAGACTGGTGGTCTGTCCTGGCGCGCAGGCAGCGCTTGCCGCGCTCATCCTAAATTTGACAAACCTGGGGGACTCGATCGCGGCAGAATCGCTTTCGTATCCCGGCCTGCGCTCGGCAGCCCAGCAACTCGATCGCAAGGTCATGGCAATCCAGTCCGATGACGCAGGGATGCTGCCAGATCAGCTGGATGCGGCTTGCGCCGGCGGCGTCCGGTTGATCTATCTGAACCCGACGATGCAGAACCCGACAACGCGAACGATGCCGATCTCGCGCCGGGAAGATCTTGCTCGCGTCGCGGCAAAGTACAACGCACGGATTGTCGAAGACGACCCCTATTGGCTCTTGTCCACCGACGCGCCCTCCCCCATTGCCTGCGTTGCTCCCGAGCTCACCTACTACATTTCGACGCTGTCGAAAACGCTGAGCCCGGGATTACGCACCGCCTATGTTCTCCTGCCAGACCGCACCGACCACGACGACGGGTTTCTTGCCGCGCTACGTTCGTTCGCGCTCATGTCCATGCCGATTGCCGTCGCCCTATCGACCCAATGGATCCTCGATGGCTCAGCCCAGCAGTTGCTTGATGGCATACGCACCGAAGCCATGGCTCGCAGAGAAATCGCGAATCGATGGCTGAGCGGGATCGGGCAGCTTCCGCCCACTGGCATTCACGTGTGGCACGCGCTTCCCGAGCACTGGTCGCCGGAACAGCTCACCAAAGCGGCCCTCGCGGAAGATCTGCGCGTGACGCCGTCAGACGCCTTTTACAACGGGCCGACGCCGCCCAATGCAATACGCATTTCCCTCGGTGGCGCAAGAGAACGAGCGGAGCTCTCGCTTGCGCTCCGTAAGCTGGCCGCACTATTGGAACGCAAGCCAACTCCCCGTCAAATCGTCGTCTGACTCAGAAAGGCTGTATCGCCATATCACCTTCTGAGCACAGGGCGCCGGGAATGGGTCCGCGCAAAGCATGTCGCCGCCATAGCTCTTTGGACTGAACGCCTCCGTCCAGTAGCGACCGGAACTCCTCCGCTCAAATGCAGTTTGCGATGCGAGAGATATAGGTGTAGAAGTTCGCGCAAGTAGCATCCGGCTATCCTTTACGCTAGACGGCAAGCCGCAAAAGCACACATTGATGCTGAGCGGGAAGCCGCTTGCCCCAACGCCGGTTAACGTTAAATGTGCGAACCGCTTGGCGATCGAAATTCGGGACCGTATTCGACATGGCACTTTTTCGCTCGCTGAATACTTCCCGACCAGCGCTGCCGCATCGACACATGACGTGGCCAGTCAACTTGATACTTGGTTGCACGCGCAGCGCTTCAGCGCCAACATCAACACACCTCCGCCGGCAATGGTGTGGTGTTCGAAGACCCACGCTACAACACTGCCTGGGTGGACGAGCGCGCATTTCGTCGTAGCTATTGGACACCGGCATTGAAGCTGCTCGGTATCCGCTATCGCCGCCCGTACAACATGCGGCACACCTACGCCACGGCGATGCTGATGGCCGGAATGACGCCAGCGTTTTGCGCCAAGCAACTGGGACACAGCGTGGAAATGTTCCTGCGAACGTACGCCAAGTGGATCGATGGCGGGCAGGATGATCTGGAGATGTCACGGCTGGAATCGGCGTTTTCTTCCCCGATTCTTCCCCGAGAGACAAAAACAGGCGCCTAAGCGCCTGTTTTTTAAGGAAATTCTTTGGGGTGGCTGATGGGACTCGAACCCACGACGACAGGAATCACAATCCTGGACTCTACCAACTGAGCTACAGCCACCGTCGTCTGATCAGTCAGAGGTGACTGATCGGCGAAAACCGAGATTATACAAACATTCTTTCAGTGTGACTAGGGGGTAGCGCAAATTATGCAGCGACCGCCTCTTCCCCCGATTCTTCGCCGCGCCGCAGGTGCATCCGAGCCTCGTCGAACAGCGTGTGGGCATCGGCCAGTGTCTTGACCTGGGCGAGCGCTTTGGAATCCGACAGCACGCGCCGCCACCCGCGCGCGCCCGCCACGCCGCGGTACAGCCCGAGCATGTGGCGCACCGCCGCGCCGGCGTAACCGCCCCGCTCTACCCAGCGGCCAACGTAGGCGATCATCGCGTCTTCCACCTCGGCACGCGTCGGAGCCTCGGTGTTCACGCCGTAATACCGCGCATCGAACGTCGCCATCAGGTGTGGATGGTGATACGCCTCGCGGCCGATCATCACGCCGTCGATGTGCGCCAGATGCGTGTCGATCTGCTCCAGCGTCTGCACGCCGCCGTTGAGCAGGATTTCCAGATGCGGAAAATCGCGCTTGAGCTGGTAGACGACTTCGTAGCGCAGCGGCGGAATTTCGCGGTTTTCCTTCGGGCTCAAGCCCTTCAGGATGGCGTTGCGCGCGTGGACGATAAACGTTTCGCAGCCCGCCTCGGCGATGGTGCCGACGAAATCGCGCACGAAGTCATACGTCTCGATGGCGTCGATGCCGATGCGGTGCTTGACCGTAACCGGGATCGACACCGCATCGCGCATCGCCTTGACGCCCTGCGCGACGAGCTTGGGCTCGGCCATCAGGCATGCGCCGAACGCGCCGCGCTGCACGCGCTCAGACGGGCAGCCGCAGTTGAGGTTGATCTCCTTGTAGCCCCATTGCTGGCCGAGGCGCGCGGCCTGGGCCAGATCGTCGGGCTCGCTGCCGCCCAGCTGCAGCGCCACGGGGTGCTCGACCTCGTCGAAATCGAGGTGGCGCGGCACGTCGCCGTGCAGCAGCGCGCCGGTGGTCACCATTTCCGTGTAGAGCCAGGTGTGGTGTGAGATCTGGCGGTGGAAATAGCGGCAGTGGCGGTCCGTCCAGTCCATCATCGGCGCTACACTGAGACGACGAGGGCTTGTAGCAGCGGTTTTTCCTTGTGTATCAACGGTTTCGTGGCTCACGGCTTGGACGTACTTTTACTGAAATTTACGTTAAACTACCCTCGTCTGCGCTACCAGTGCTACGGATTTGCTACGAGGGGGAGTGCGATCATGGCATCCATCATCAAGGTCGGCGACAAGTGGCGCGCCCAAATCCGGCGCAAAGGCCACGCGGCAATCACCCGGACCTTCACGAAGAAGACGCTCGCGGAAAAGTGGGCCCACCAAGTGGAGGCCGACCTGGAGGCTGGCGAGTTCTCCGACGGGCGGCGCCTCAACGACATCACCGTCCGAAAGCTCATCGAGCAGTACGAGGAAGAGATCGGCAAGCACCGCCCGATCGGGAGAAGCAAAGCCGGAGCACTGGACATGCTCAAGCGCCACCTCGGCACCACGTCCCTCGCGCAACTGAATGAAGCCGCAGTCATAGATTATGCCAAGCGGCGGAGCGCAATGGGCGCCGGCGGAGTCACCGTGGCGATGGAGTTCACATATCTCGACGGCGTGCTGGAGATGGCCCGGAGCCTCTGGAAACTCCCGTTGCGGGAAAGTCCAGTGAAGGCAGCGCGGAAAAACCTGCGCTTCCTTGGCTTGATCGGCAAGTCCCGGCGCCGGGATCGCCGCCCTACCCCTGACGAGGTCGACGCCATCTGCAACTGGTTCGACGACAAAGCCCGTCAGCGGGTGCCGATGTCAGACATCATCCGCTTCGCTATCGCCTCGGCGATGCGCGCTGGCGAGATCACCCGCATCCGTTGGGCTGACATCGACGAGACGGATCGCACCGTAGTCATCCGCGACCGCAAAGACCCGTCCGAGAAGATCGGCAACCACCAGACGGTGCCTCTGCTCGGTGACGCATGGGACATCGTTCAGCGCCAGCCGCGCGGGAGCGACTGCATCTTCCCCTACAAAGAAGCAACATTCTCTTCACTGTTCCCGCGCGCCTGCGCAGCCCTCGGCATCGAAGACCTACGATTCCACGACCTCCGCCACGAGGGCGTGTCACGATTGTTCGAGGCAGGTTACCGAATCGAACAGGTGGCTATCGTGAGCGGGCACCGCGACTGGAAGCAACTTCAGCGCTATACACAGTTGCGCGCACGCGACCTCCACGCGATGTTCCCGGGCGCGACCGCCGATGAATGTCCGTTACCGAGTGCCTGACTCCGGCCAGCCGCGCGCGTCGACTGTCGACTCCCAAAAAGTTCGAGACGCGCGAGCGATCTGGTGCCACCTGGCACAGGTACGCCGTGTTGCCGACGTAGCCGCCGAACGAGTTCTTCGCGTTGATGACGACCTCGAAGATGGCGCCCTAGTATTGCTCTAGGGTGATCGGCCTGTTGACGCTGCTGATCTTCACGCTGTCCGGTTCTTTGAAGTGATGCGGTGCGTCGGCGGCGCAGATCGCCCCCGGCGCCGGCTTCGGAGTCGCCGCCTGCACTGCCGCGGCGAGTGCCTCACAACCGTGCCACCGCAAGACCAAGCTCACTCCGGACGCCAAGATTGCAAACGCGACCATCAAACCTGCAATTTTTCGCATGTTCGAGGGGCAGCCAGAGATATGGAGCGAATCCACTAGCGAACTAGCGCAATTGACTGTGCTGAGTATGAAATTGCCGTGCTCTGATCGCTCCCCATCTCGCAGGGCGCCCTGGATGATGGTTTCGAGATCGGGAAACATCGGCCGCTATTCACTGCTTGGCCTTCTCTTGTCGGCCATGAAGCGTCATTCGGGTTCTTCGTCCCGGGGTCCATGTAGCGCCCTCTCTACACGAACTAACCATCATTGGTTTCGTCCAGCGCGCTTCTGCAGGCACCACCGTTAGCCCCGCTCCCGGCTCCGCCGCCCCGCAAAACTCGAGCAGTGCAGCAGCCAGCAACAACGACCGATCCGGCAGGTCGAAAGGCGCTGCAAGAGTGCGCTGAAGGACAGCCAGAACGTCTCGCGCTTCCAGTGCCGGGCCGATCCCGCAGCCGACGGGCGCAGAACGGGAATAGCAGCTCCGATTCTGAACGAAGATCGGATTGCGATCGGCAGCTTGAGCTATGTCGTCGCTCATTCCACTGAGGAGCGAGTGGTTTCGAGGCTCGCTAGCCTAGTCGCTGCTGGCGCGCGGGAAATCGAGGCAACGCTCGTCAATGGTGGGATACCCGTTGCGACACAATCAAGCGTACACAGCGCATAGCTCAGCATTGCACACCGGTTTGGTCGCTTTGTGAAGCTAACCGCCAGATGTGTAGCCCAAGCTATGGCTTTGGCCAACCTGCTCCACAAGCGCAGTGATGCCACGCGCTTGGCGCAGGGATTTGGCAAGCGTTTGAAGCCGGTAGCCTTGCATGAATGTGATTGCGTCGGCCACAGAAGGCCGCCACTTGGATTGCATCAGAGCCGACAATTTCGCTTGCGGGGCGTGTTAGTGCTTTGCCGCTGGCCAAATGCTTGCGAGTGGTGGCTGCGCAAAAGCCATGCGCCCCTCCAACGCGTTGAATCGATACGCAGACGGGTACACCCGACGTTACACGCGCCGCTCAGCAAAAAAAAACGCCTGCCCCAAAGTCGAGAGAGAACGGAGGTAACAGGGAGGCAGGCGCGAGCCAAAATTTTCCGCTGCTTACACAGCGTTCAAAAGCGGGTTGGAATCAATGGCGATGTGGCGCGCACACAGCCTTGCCAGTTGGCATCACTCGGGCACCAATTGTCGAGGCTGCACTTGCTCATGTGGGGTACTGGCCGCATTGCTAGGCTGGATCCTGAACCAGATGGAATACATGGCGGGCAGGAACACCAGGGTGAGGATCGTTCCGGCAAACGTGCCGCCGATGAGCGTGTAGGCGAGCGCGCCCCAGAACACCGAATGCGTCAGCGGGATGAAGGCCAGGATGGCGGCCAGCGCCGTGAGGACCACCGGCCGCGCCCGCTGGACCGTGGCCTCCACCACCGCCCGGAACGGGCCCAGCCCCTCGTCCTTGTTGTGCTGGATCTGCCCGATCAGGATGAGCGTGTTGCGCATCAGGATGCCCGACAACGCAATCAACCCCACCAGCGCATTGATGCCAAACGGCTGCCCGAAGAGGATCAGCGTGGGCACCACGCCAATCAATCCGAGCGGGCTGGTCAGGAACACCATGACCATCGCCGGAATCGACCGCACCTGGAAGATGAGGATCACCAGCGTGATGGCCAGCATGATCGGGAACAGCGGCAGCATGGCCTTGGTCGCCTTGCCAGATTCTTCGATGGAGCCCGCTTGCTCAATGCGGTATCCGGCGGGTAGCTTCTCGATGATGGGTTGAAGCTGCTTGGCGATTGCGGTCGACACATCGGGCGGCTGCAGGCCATCGGCGATATCGCCGCGCACCGTGATGGTGGGCATGCGATCGCGTCGGCGGATGATTGGCTCTTCCATGCGCACATCGATCTTGCCAACCTGCGAAAGCGGAATGCGTTGTCCATTGGCGCCGGCCAACGTGAAATCGCCGATCTTGCCCGGGTCAAGGCGGACGTCACCCGCTGAACGCGCGGTCACCTGTACGGTGCGAATGTCTTCGCGCACGGCGGTCACCGGAACGCCGTTGAGCAGGAACTGCAGTTGCTGCGCGACGGCGCTGGAGGTCAGGCCAACGGCTTGCAAGCGGTCCTGCTGCAAGGTGAAGTGCAGCGTGGGTACGCGTGTGCCCCAGTCAGTATTGACAGTGCGCATCATCGGGCTGGCGTCCATGACTTGCCGGACATCGGCAGCGATACGGCGCAGGGTCTCCGCGTCCGGGCCGGATACACGGAAAGCTACCGGGAACGGCGAGTACGGCCCGAACACTAGCTGTGTAACACGCACGCGCGCCTCCGGGGCAAGACCATCGGCAACGGCCTGGCGCAGGCGCTGCTTCAACGCGTCCCGCTCTTCCTGGCTGTCGGTGCGGATCACGATCTTGGCGAACGACGGGTCGGGCAACTCCGGCCCCATCGCCAGATAGAAGCGCGGTGCACCCTGGCCGATGTAGGCCGTCACGATCTTGGCTTCCTTCTGTTTGGCGAGCCAGGCTTCCAGCTTTGCGGTCGCTACGTCGGTCTGGTTGATCGACGTGCCATAGGGCATCTGCAGCTCGACCAGCACTTCGGGGCGATCCGAGATCGGGAAGAACTGCTTCTTGACCACTCCCATGCCCGCAATCGCCAAGGTGAAGAGGCCCACCACCGCACCCGCGACCAGCCATTTGCGCGCAATCACGCGCCCGAGCAACTGGCGGAAGCGGTTGTAGCGCGGCGTGTCATAAATCGCATCGTGGCCGCCTTCCACCTTCTTGAAGTCAGGCAGCATCTTCACGCCCAGGTATGGCGTGAACACCACCGCCACCACCCACGATGCAATCAGCGCAATGCCGACAATCCAGAACATGTTGCTGGTGTATTCACCCGCGGTGGATCGCGCAAAGCCATTGGGCATGAAGCCGACGGCCGTCACGAGCGTACCCGACAGCATGGGCGCCGCGGTGTGGCTCCACGCATAGGCTGAAGCCGCGACGCGGCTGTAGCCCTCTTCCATCTTCACCACCATCATTTCGATGGCGATGATGGCGTCGTCCACCAACAGGCCCAGCGCCAGAATCAAAGACCCCAGCGTGATGCGATCGAAGTTCTTGCCTGTCGCGGCCATCACCACAAACACCACGGCAAGCGTGAGCGGCACGGCCGCGGCCACCACCAGGCCCGCGCGCCAGCCCATGCTGACGAAGCTCACGAGCATCACCACCAACAGAGCGGCAAAGAACTTGAGCATGAATTCGTCGACGGCAGCGGCGATGTTGACGGCCTGATCCGTCACCTTGGTCAGGCTCAAGCCCAGCGGCATGTCCGCATTGATGGCGCCGACTTCCTTGTCGAGCGCCTTGCCCAGATCCAGCCCATTCCAGCCTTCGCGCATGACAATGCCCAGCAACAAGGCGGGCTGCCCACCATTACGCACCATGAACGTGGCCGGGTCTTCATAACCGCGCTTGACCGTGGCGATGTCCGACAGCTTCAACGTGCGGCCTTGCGATACAACCGGCGTATCCCGAATCTTCTGCAGCTCGTCGAACGCGCCGTCCAGACGGATGAACACCTGCGGCCCTTTCGTTTCCACCGAGCCGGCCGCCGTCAGCGCGTTCTGGCTATTGAGCACTGCAAACACGTCTTGCGGACTCACACCGAGCGTCGCCAGCCGGTCATGGGAAAACTCGACGTAGATGCGCTCCGACTGCTCGCCGATGATGTTGACCTTCTTCACGCCGGGCACGTGCAGCAAGCGCTGACGCAGCGTCTCAGCATCGCGCACGAGCACGCGTTGCGGCTCGCCCTGCGCCTTCAGCGCAAACAGGGCAAAGGTCACGTCCGAATATTCGTCATTGACGATCGGCCCGATCACGCCGGACGGGAGGTTCACCACCTCGTCGCTGACCTTCTTGCGCGCCTGATAGAACTCCTCCTGGACTTCCGACGGCGGCGTGGTGTCGAGCAACGTCAACGTGGTGAACGCCAGGCCCGGCCGCGTGTACGTTTCCGTACGGTCATACCAACGCAGCTCCTGCATGCGCTTTTCGATCTTCTCGGCCACCTGGTCCTGCATTTCCTGCGCGGTGGCGCCAGGCCACACGGTGACGATGTTCATCACCTTGACCGTAAACGCCGGGTCTTCAGCACGGCCCAGCTTGAAAAAGGAAATGAGACCCGCTAGCGAGATCAGGCAGATGAGGAACAGCGTGACGGCACGCTCGCGCACCGCGAGCGCCGATAGGTTGAAACGACCTTGGATCACAGACGCACCCCCGCGATGGCAGTGCTGGTGCCCTGACCCGCCACGCGGACTTGCTGTCCCTCACGCAGCAGTTGTGCGCCAAGCGCGACGATCCGGTCGCCTTGTTTGACCTGGCCGGCAACCCGAGCACCTTCGTCACCAAGACGCACGATGGTGATGGAGCGCCACGACACCTTGGCCGGGTCGCCCTGAATGACCCACACGCCGGGGCCCTTGCCGGCATCAAACACAGCACCGAGCGGCACCTGCAGATCGCCTTGCGCGGTGGCCAGCCGATCCGGAATCTGGATCGTGACGGTGGCGCCCAGCGGCGCATTGGCCAGTTCGCCATCCAGCACATAGCGCGCTTCGAAGGTGCGGGTGAGCCGATCAGCGGCGTCCGACAGTTGCCGTAGCTTGGCAGGCGTGCCGTCGCTTTCCTTGCCGAACAGCGTGGCCTGTGCAACAGAGCCGATCGTGGGCCGCAGCGTTTCCGGCAACTGGACCACCGCTTCACGGCGGCCAGCGTGGGCCAGGCGCACAACCGCCTGCCCCGCGTTGACGACTTGGCCGGGCTCGGCCAGCGTTTCCATGACCACGCCGTCGCCGTCGGCAACAAGTTCTGCGTACCGGCTGGCGTTGCGCGCGACGTCGGCCTGCGCTTCAGCGGCGTTGAGTTGCGCTTTCGCTGCGTCCGCTGCGGCCTTGACCTGGTCGTAAGCGGAGGCGGAAATCGCGCCCGTTCCGCGCAGATCGCGGTAGCGCGCTTCATCGTCTGCGGTCTGTTGCGCGCGTGCCCGGGCAGCGGTTACAGCTTCCTGCTGCGCATGGGCGGCGAGCTTCAGATCAGCCGGATCGATACGCATGAGCGGCTGCCCGCGCTTGACGGTCTGCCCGGCGTCCACCAGCCGCTCCAGCACCTTGCCGGGCACACGAAAACCGAGGTCGCTCTGCACCCGGGCAGCCACGACACCCGTGAATGACCGGGATGCCGACGCCACAGGCTGGACAAATGCGGCGCGCACCAAGGGGGCCTCGGTGCGCGGGTCAGCGGGAGCCTTTTCACCGCAAGCGATCAACGCCAGCGGCAACGCAAGGACAGCGGTAGAGGTAGCAAAGCGACGCGAAAGCATGAAAGCCCCATCAACGAGATGATCGTGGCTTTCATTCTTGTTCTTGTGACCAATTTAGTCAATGGTCACAATCAAAAAATCTCCGCGTTACGGGGAAAGGCTTCGGAGCACAAGACTGGAAAGCAGCCCCGGTGCCACCTCCGTGTAGTCAAAGCTGTACTGCAACAGCAACGGATTCATGTACGGGCGCATGACCAGGTAGATGGCGGCCGTGGCCTCGTCCAATGGCGTCTTGCGCTCGAAGTCGCCGGACTCGCGGCCTGCCTGCAGCACATCGCGCAGCAGTTGCTGGATGCGGCCCTCATAGGCGATCACCGACTGCCAGCGCTCGGTCGCTGCCGAGGCGGCGATCTCGTACAACTTACGGTCGTGGGAAAACAGCCGCAGACTGGCCTCCGTCAAGGCTTTGAACATGCGGCGCAGCTTCTCCGGAGGGGCCTCGGCCTCGGCCAGGGCGGCATTCACGTCGGCCTCGATTTCGCGCAGGCAGTTGGCGCAAATCATCTCGCCAATGGCCTGTTTGGATTCGAAGAACTTGTAGATGTAGGCCTTGGAAAAACCGATGGCCTTGGCCAGATCAGACACGGCGGTCTTCTCATAGCCGTAGCGGCTGAAGTGCTCGGTGGCGGCGGCGACGATCTGGTCTCGTATGTCATGGTCCGCCGGGCCGCGTGCGGAAACGGGGTAAGGAGTGGTTTTCATGGGCTCCAGCTTACGCCAGTCGAGATAGTTGAACAACTTGTGACCAATTTGTACTATAGTCACTAAAAATCTTGATGGACGTCGCCATGTTGCCCAAACACTCCCTTGCGGCCCTTCTTGCTGCCAGCCTGGTAACCGGGTGTGCCGTCGGCCCGGACTATGTGAAGCCCGATGCGCCGGTTCCCGATCGATTCCTGGGCCAGACGGCAGTGGAGCAGCGGCCCGCCCATGCCGCAGCGGATCTATCCGCGTGGTGGGGCGGCTTTGGAGATCCGCAACTCACGCGGTTCGTCCAACTCGCGCTGGAACAGAACCTCGACCTTGCCCAGGCTTTCGCCCGCGTCACGCAAGCGCGCGCTGGCCTGGGTGCGGCCAATGCCGCGCTGCTGCCCTCGGGCAATGTCACGGGCCAGGCCGCGCGTGCATACCAGTCCGTCGAAACGCCTTTGGGCCGCGTGTTGAATTCGAGGCCCGGTTTTGATCGCTACGGCAACGCATTTGAGGCCGACGCCAACGCAAGCTGGGAGTTGGACGTATTCGGCGGGCTACGCCGTGGCAGAGAGGCCGCACTGGCGGACTACCAAGCCTCGCAGGCGGGCGCAGTCGCCACACGGCTGGCCGTGGCCGCACAGACGGCCGACATCTACATCACTATCCGCGGCCTGCAGACACGCCTGAAAGTGGCGCACCACCAAGTCCAGACGCAGGAGGAACTGCTCTCCACCGTCAATCTCTTGTACGGCAAGGGGCTGGCGGCCGAGTTGCAGGTTCGCCAGACAGAAGGCGCACTCGCCCAGGTGCGCGCATCCATTCCGCAGCTTGAAGCGGGCCTGGATGCGGCGATGAACGCGCTGGACGTGATGCTCGGCGCGCTGCCGGGCACGCATCGGGCGGAGCTTGCGCAAGACGCGGACATTCCAGCCGCGCCGCAAATCGCCATCAGCGGATCGCCAGGCGAATTGCTGCGGCGCCGGCCTGACCTCATCGTCGCCGAGCGTCGCCTGGCAGCTTCCAACGCGCGCATCGGGGTGGCCATTGCGGAGTACTACCCGAAGTTCTCACTAGGCGGCCTGCTGGGCAGCGCGACATCAGTAGGCGCCGGCAGCCTGTTCGGCAGTGGCGCCAGCCAGTTTGCCGGCGTGCTCGGCCTGCGCTGGCGCCTGTTCGACTTCGGCCGCATCAACGCGCAGATCGATCAAGCCAAGGGGCAAGAGGCCGAAATGCTGGCCGCCTACCGGCTCGCCGTGCTGCGTGCCACGGAAGACGTGGAAGACGCCTTCTCTGCCCTCGTCAAGCGCGAGGAGCAAGCGACCGTACTCACGCAAGGCGTCGATTCGCTCAGCCGCGCGCGAAATGCCTCATTTGCCGCGTACCAAAAAGGCGTCGTCAGCCTGATCGAAGTGCTGCAAGCCGATGAAAGCCTGCTGCGCGCGTCGGACGCGCGCGCTCAAGCACAAACCGAATCGGCGCGTGCTGCCGTGGCCGCCTTCAAGGCCCTAGGCGGTGGCTGGCAGCCCGATGCGTCGACCACCGTTGCCAGCACAACCCGCTCGCTCTGAAGAGCCGATTGACCGCAGCTCCCACTCACCCACACAGAAAGAAACTGCCATGTCGAATTCCCAAGTTGTTGTGATTACCGGCGTGTCCTCGGGCATCGGCCGTGCCACCGCTGCAAAGTTTGCCCTGCGCGGATACCGCGTATTCGGCACTGTGCGCAATCTCGCACGCACGCAGCCCATCGCCGGTGTTGAACTGGTCCAGATGGATGTCCGCGATGAAGCCTCGGTTCAGCAGGGCATCGAGGCCATCATCGCGCAAGCCCAGCGCATCGATGTGCTGGTCAACAGCGCTGGCGTGAGTCTGCTCGGCGCGACTGAAGAGACGTCGATTGCCGAAGCGCAAACGCTGTTCGACACCAACGTGTTCGGCGTCTTGCGGACCACGCGTGCCGTATTGCCGCACATGCGCGCCCAACGCTCGGGGCGCATCGTCAACATCAGTTCGGTGCTCGGCTTTTTGCCGGCGCCGTATATGGGCCTGTATTCGGCATCCAAGCATGCCGTGGAGGGGATGTCCGAGACCCTCGATCACGAGGTGCGCAAGTTCGGCATCCGCGTGTCGCTTGTCGAACCTTCATTCACCAAGACCAGCCTGGATGCGAATGCGCCCCATGCGGCTGCCACGCTATCGGCTTACGACGCAGAGCGACGCGTTGTTTCCCAGTCCATTCAAAAGAGCATCCAAAAGGCACCGGACCCGGATGGCGTCGCCAGCACGATCGTCGACGCCGCGCTGGGTGCATGGAAGATGCGCCGCACGCCCAAAGGAGAAGCGTCTCTTTTGCGCAAGCTGCGCCGCTTCATGCCCGCAGGCCCCGTCGATGCCAACCTGCGTAAGGCGTTCGGACTCGCCTGACGCGCGTTACCTCTTAACGAGCCCGGTGCGCGCCATCGGAAGAGCCCATGACACACCCAGACAACTCAGCAACCACGGCCCCCGCCACGATGACTCAGGCGTTGCCCAACGCACAGCCCAACACTGCATCACCCTGACCGGTGTTCTGGATCGCCAGCGTTGCAGTGTTTCTCGTCTCGATGGACGGCACGATGCTGTTCGCAGCGTTCAGTGCCTTACGCGCCGGGTTTCCGCACGCCACCGCGGCGGATCTTTCCTGGGTGCTCAATGCCTACACCGTCGCCTATGCTGCCACGCTCATCCCCTCGGGCGGCCTGGCGGACAAGCATGGGCGCAAGAAGGTATTTCTGGCCGGTGTTGCATTGTTTCTGGCCGCGTCCGTCGCGTGTGGCCTGTCGCCGAGCGTCGGGTGGCTCGTTGCGGCGCGCGTGTTGCAAGCCATCGGCGCTGCGTTGCTCACGCCTGCATCGCTCTCACTCGTGCTGGCAGCTTTCCCCATCAGCAAGCGCGCTGTGGCGATCAGTCTATGGGGAGCGGTTGGTGCTCTAGCTGCCGCGGTGGGACCAAGCCTTGGGGCATTCGTAATCGCATCGATCGGCTGGCACTGGGCCTTCTATCTGAATGTGCCTCTGGGTCTGGCCGCCATTTCGCGCGGCGCGACGCTGCTCACCGAGACAAAGCAGCACACCACCAACCGCCCGCTTGATCTATTCGGTATGGGATTGCTGATTGTGGGGACGAGCGCTTTGGCACTGTCGATCGCGCAATCAGAATCGCCGGGGTGGTCACGCAATGAACTGTTCGGTATTGCCAGCATCGGGCTCTTGAGCATCATCGGATTTGTGGCCTGGGCTCGCGTTGCTACCGCCCCGCTGGTCGACTTGGGGGTGTTTCGCAACCCGACTTATCGGTTACGTCAACCTCGCAACATTGAGTTTCGGTACCGCGTTTTCGATGATGTTTTTTGGCTTCATTTTTCTACATGAAGTCGATCTGCATTACTCGCTGCCGCTGGCGGAGCTTGCCATCACGCCGGGGCCGTTGCTGGTGATTCTCGTGGCGACCTTGTCAGGCCGAATTGCCAGTCGACATGGCCACCGTCCATTCCCCCCGTGCAAACTTGGTCGAGCTCAGGTAGCCGAGCGAGGTAACAACCTCAATTGCCACGCACCCGCGCTAGCGAAATCGACATCAGACACTGTCAGAATCGCCCGCCGCCTGCAACTACGCGGATCTGGGCATGAAAATGCAACTTTGTTGCGACCCGTCGCCTTGGCGTTGCACAGGGCCTCATCGGCGGCACGAATGACGGCAGACATGTCTCGGTCTTGTTCTGGTGTCCATGCTGCTGCGCCGATACTGGCCGTGACACGTCCGTACTCACTGCCAGCATGCTCGATGGCAAGGTCGGAAATCGCCTTTCGGATTTTCTCTGCAATGGACGCGGCACCGTCTGGGGTGGTGTCCGGCAGTACCACGATGAATTCTTCACCGCCGTATCGTGCGGCGCTGTCTGCTGGACGGCGAATATTCACCCCGATGCATTTGACCACCGCTGCCAGTGCGTCGTCACCCGCCTGATGTCCATAGGTGTCGTTGTAGACCTTGAACCGGTCAATATCGACGAACAGCAATGAAAGCACACTGCGATTTCGCTTGGCCCGACGCCATTCCTCATCGAGGATTTCACCAAGTGCGCGGCGGTTATCCCCACAAAAGGCAGGAAGCCCTGTCCGAGTTCATCCACGATCTGCGCGTGCCGCGTCAGCAGCAGCGGCTGCGCGAGCCCCCACTGATCGAACGGAATCCGGTGCTCTTCTGGCAGATCTTGTCGGCGCTGCTGGCGCTGGCTGTGATCGTGCTGGCGGGGCTGTGGCTTGGCCAAAGGTGAGCGCTTTACAGAGGGGGTACGAAAGAGCAGCTCGCTTCCCAACGCTTGGCCCCCGTCCCGACAGCGCGTTCCAGCGTCGCACGCCTTCAGCGCGCGGAACCGTCCACCGTCCTTGCTTGGCTAGGATGAAGACCCCAGCCGGGTGTCGATGGTGCCACTCCAAAGTCATCTAGCGCCCCAAATCACCGCACCCCCCGAGAATTTCGATCGAATCGATCAAAATAGGCGCCAGGTGCATCCGCCCTCACAAATGGGGGGCCAACCGTCAGCCCCGCATTTAAGCCAATTATAAGAGAATCACACCGCTTGAGATTCGCAGGCAATCCATGGGCCGACCGTCGAGGATCAGGGTAAACATTGATCGTTTCAATCACTCTGTGAACTACAATGACTGAACCGATCGATGCAGACGCCACGCATGCGCGCCTCGGTCATCAAACAAGCTGACCCACGGGCCCATCGGCCCACCACAAAAGGATGTGCAACATGACCGCGTCGTTCAAAGGGATCGTCCCAGCTCTGATCACCCCGATGACCCCGACGGAAGATGTGGATGAAAACGGCCTGCGTGTGCTGATCGACCGGCTGATCGATGCGGGCGTGCATGGTCTTTTCGTGCTTGGCACCAACGGCGAATTCATCGCGCTCAGCGAAGAAGAGAAGTTGCGCATCGCCCGCATAACAGTCGAGCAGGCGCGGGGCCGCGTGCCAGTCTTTGCCGGCACGGGCGCCTATGCCACGCGCGATGTGATCGGGCTCAACCATAAGATGCAGGACGTGGGCGTGGACGGTGTTTCCGTGATCACGCCGTACTTCAACGGCGCCACGCAGCCGGAACTGTTTGCGCATTACGAGCAGATCGCGCGCGCCACGTCGCTACCGATCCTGCTGTACACGATTCCGGCCAAGGCCGGCGTGACACTGACCGTCGACACCGTGCGCCGGCTGGCGGACATCCCGAACATCCGCGCCATCAAGGACAGCGGCGGCGATTTCGACCGCCTGCTGCAGCTGATCAACCTGCGCCGCGACGACTTTGCCGTGTTCACCGGCACCGATTCGATGATCCTGTGGACGCTGATTGCCGGTGGCGATGGCGCTGTGGCCGCCACCACCAACGCGGTGCCGCACGTGGTGATGTCGATCTGGAATCAATTCCAGGCAGGCAACATCCCGGCTGCACGTGCCGCGCAGGAATCGTTGCGTGCGCTGCGCGATGCGTTTGCGCTCGGCACCATGCCCGTAGTGCTCAAGACCGCCGCCGAGATGCTCGGCATGCCCGCCGGCCCGGCACGTTCACCCGCCAAACCGCTCGATGCCAAGACCCGCGAACGCCTGGCTGAAACCCTTGCCATCTACCGAGCTGCGCTAAACGTAGCCTGAGCCTCGTCGCCCACGCCCACCACACGAAACGTCATGTCCCAGACTTATCACTTCCAGACCGTCAAGCACATCGTCCACGGCGCCGGCAGCCTGGCGCTGCTGCCAGAGAAGCTCGCGCTGCTCGATGTATCCGTCAAGCGCATCGCCCTCATCACGCAACCGGTGATGGAACAGAACGGCGTGATCGGCCGTGTGGTGGAAGCACTGGCCGCACGCGGTATTGAAGCCCGCATCGTGCGCGGCGTGGAGCCCGAGCCGACCATTGAGAACGTCGAAACCGTCTTCCGTGAGCAGATCTCGCCGTTTGCACCCGACGCCATCCTGTCGATCGGCGGCGGCAGCGTGCTTGACGCGGCCAAGCTGTTTGCGGTGCGCCTGACCAATGACCAGCCGCTGCGCGAATGGCTCGGCATTGACCTGATCCGGCGCCCGGGCATCCCGCTCGTGCTGGTGCCGACCACCGCGGGCACCGGTTCGGAAGTCACGCCCAATGCCATCGTCACGCTGCCCGATGAAGAACTGAAGGTCGGCATCGTCAGCCGGCACCTGTTGCCGCAGCTGGTGGTTCTCGACGCAGAGCTGACCTTCGACCTGCCTAAGCCAATCACCGCCGCCACCGGCATCGATGCGTTCGTGCATTCGCTGGAGTCGTATATCTCGACCAAAGCCAATCCGGTGAGCGACATGTTTGCGATGGAGTCGATGCGGTTGATCGGTGCGAACATTGTCGAGGCGTATCAGAACGGCCGCTCGGTCAAGGCGCGCGAGGCGATGATGCTGGGCTCGATGTACGGCGGCCTGGCATTGACTGCCGCCGGCACAGCGGCCGTGCATGCGCTGGCGTATCCGCTGGGCGGCATGTTCGGCGTGACGCACGGCGTGGCCAACGCGATGCTGCTACCGCACGTGATGGCCTTCAACAAGGACGCCATCGTCACGCGCCTGGCCAACGTGGCGCGCGCACTCACGATCAGCCGCCACGATGTTGACGATGAAGCTGCCGCCGACGCCCTCATCGAACGCCTGACCGAGTGGACTGAAGTCGTGCAGATCCCGCAGGATCTGCGCCAGTTCGGGGTGTCCGAATCGCACCTGGACGCGCTGGCCGAAGCCGCCTCCAAGGTCAAGCGCCTGCTGGGCAACAACCCCAAGCCGCTGAGCCATTCGGACATCAAGGCCATCTACCAGCGCCTGCTGCCGTGAATACCATCGCCCAAACCGCCCCGAAGCTGCTGATCTTGGCTGACGATCTGTCGGGTGCCGCCGATTGCGCGGTGGCCGGCGTACGCGCCGGGCTGCGCAGCGCGGTCATGCTGCGTGCCGATGTCGGGCAACCGCCCGGCGCCGACGTCCTCGCACTGGACACCGACACGCGGCGCGCCAACGCCGTCGACGCGGCGGCCACGCAGGTGACGGCATGGCACGCGCTGGCCGGCCCCGCCACGCGGCTCTACAAGAAGATCGATTCGACATTGCGCGGCAACGTCGCCGCAGAGGTGGCCGCACTTGCACCCCTGGCGGGTCTGGCCATCGTGGCGCCGGCGTTTCCGGCGGCCGGACGCACCACCCGCGACGGCCGCCAGTGGCTGCACGGCGTGGCCGTGGAAGACACCGAGGTGTGGCGCAACGAAAGCATCGGCGGCCGCGCCGATCTGCGGGACATGCTGATGCGCCAGGGCCTGCAGACCGCTGTGCTGACGCTTGACGATATCCGCGCCGGTGCCCCCGCCCTGGCCGGTCGCCTGGCCGCGCTGCAAGCGGACGGCGTGCAAACCGTGGTGTGTGATGCCCAGACCGATGACGATCTCACGCACATCGCCGAGGCCTCCGTGCGGCTGGCGCATGTGTTCTGGGTCGGCTCCGCCGGTCTGGCGCCAGCGCTGATTCGCGCGGCTGGGCTGGGCAGCGCCAACGCCGCCGTCAAAGGTGGTGCGGCAACCGCTATCGCCGGACCGGTGTTGACGGTGGTTGGCAGCATGTCCAGCGTGTCGCACGCCCAGGCGGCGGAATTGAAGGCCGCCTCCGGTGTCCGCCTGTTGTCACTTGAACTGCCCGTCGAGGCACTCGACACGCCACAGGCTGACATCACCCAAACCGTCATCGACGCCCTGTGCGACGGTCGCGATGTGCTCGTCACGCTCAGCCAGACCACGCGCGGCGACAGTGCCGACGGCCTGCACTTCTGCCGCCGCCTCGCCACATTGCTGGCACCCGCCCTGCCGCATGCCGGGGGGCTGATCGCCACCGGCGGCGAAACCGCCCGCGCCGTGCTGTCGACCGCCGGTATCGACGCGCTGCACTTGAGCGATGAAATCGAATCCGGCATGCCACTGCTGCATGCCCGACTCACTGGCGTCGGCCGCGTGCTGCCGGTCGTCACCAAGGCGGGTGGCTTCGGCACACCCGGCTCCCTGCATGCCGCCTGGCAACGGTTGATCGAAACCGCGGCCGGCACCCCACCCAAAGGAACTCACGCAATGACCTATCGTCCTGTCATCGGCATCACCATGGGCGATGCCGCCGGTGTCGGCCCCGAGATCATCATGAAGGCACTCACGCACCGCGCGGTGTATGAGCAATGCCGGCCACTGGTGATCGGCGACACCGCCCGCCTGCGCGATGCTGCCCGACGCGCAGGCGTCTCGCTGGAAGTGCGCTCGATCGATCGCCCCGCAGATGCCGCCTTCCGCTACGGCGTGGTGGACTGCATCGACCTTGGCCTGATCCCTGCCGACCTGCCCTACGGCAAGCTCTCGCCCATTGCCGGTGATGCGGCGTATCAATACATCGCCCGCACCGTCGAACTGACTTCCGCCGGTGAGCTGGACGCCATCTGCACCGCGCCGCTGAACAAGGAAGCGCTGCACGCCGGCGGCCACATCTTTCCGGGCCACACCGAAATGCTGGCGCACCTGACCGGCATCGACGAGGTCTCGATGATGCTGGTGGCGCCCAACCTGCGCGTGATCCATGTGACGACGCATATCGGCCTGCTCGATGCCATCCGCCGCATCGAGCCCGGCCTGGTCCAACGCACGATTGAACGCGCACACGCCACGCTGGTGCGCGCCGGCATCGACAACCCGCGCATCGGCGTATGCGGCATCAACCCGCACGCCGGCGAGAACGGCCTGTTCGGCCACGGCGAGGAAGAGGAAAAGATCATCCCGGCCGTGCAGGTGCTGCAAGCGCGCGGCTGGCGCGTGGAAGGGCCGCTGCCGGCCGATACGCTGTTCTTCCGCGCCGGCCGTGGCGACTTCGATGTGGTGGTGGCGATGTACCACGACCAGGGCCACGGCCCCGTCAAGGTGATGGGGCTGGAGGCCGGTGTGAATGTCACCGTCGGCCTGCCTGTGATCCGCACCTCGGTCGACCACGGCACCGCCTTCGACATTGCCGGCAAGGGCATCGCCGATGAACGCAGCATGCTCGAAGCGTTTCGCCAGGCATGTGAACTCGCCACCCGACACGATGACCCGCAAGCCGTGCGCGCAGCCTGACACCGCCGCACCCACGCAGCACAAATCGATGTAGCGCCCCCGCGCACGGCTAGACCCGACGGAGACACGCCGGGCTGGCCAGAGCCATCCGCTCAAAATCAGGAGACAAAGATGACCTCGTTTTCGAACTGGGACACGGCCATGATCATCGCCATGGTCGTGGTCTATATCGTGGTGACCAGCGTGGCCAGCATCCGGCTGCGCAGCCGCAATTCCGAGCAGTTCATGGTGGCCGGACGCTCGATGCCTGCCGTGGTGGTGGCCGTGCTGCTGATGTCGGAATACATCGGCGCCAAGTCGACCATCGGTACCTCGCAAGAGGCCTTTAGCGTGGGCATTGCAGCGTCGTGGTCGGTGATCTCCGCTGCGATCGGCTTCCTGCTGTTTGGCCTGTTCATGGCCAAGCGCCTGTACGCGTCGGGGCAGTTCACCATCTCGGGCTTCATTGCCAAGAAGTACGGCAACACGGCCAAGCTGGTGGTCTCGGCCATCATGATCTACGCGCTATTCCTGGTGAACGTGGGCAACTATGTGAGCGGCGCGGCGGCCATTTCCACCGTGATGCACATCAACCTGCCAACCGCGGCGCTGATCACGGCCGTCGTCAGCACGATCTACTTCGTGTGGGGCGGCCTCAAGAGCGTGGCGTATCTGACCATCGTGCACAGCGCGGTCAAGCTGCTGGGTATCGGCATCATCGTCGCCGCGGCGTGGAAGCTCTCGGGCGGCATCACCCCCATGATGCAGACCATGCCGGAGCACTACTTCACCTGGAAGGGTGCGTTGTCGGGCGGCACCATCGGCGCGTGGATCATCGGCTCTGCCGGCGCGATCTTCTCCACCCAGTTCATCATCCAGGCCATTTCGTCTACCAAAAGCCCGCAGGCTGCGCGTTCGGCCTCGCTGATGGCGGCGGTGCTGTGCGTACCGATCTCGATAGCGTTGGGCTTCATTGGCGTGGCCGCCAAATATCTGTATCCCGGCATCAAGAGCCTGTATGCGCTGCCGGTGTTCCTGCAACACATGCACCCGCTGCTGGCCGGCGTCGTAACAACCTCGCTGGTGGCGTCGATCTTCGTGAGCGTGTGCACGGTGGCGCTGGCGATTGCTTCGCTCATCGTGACGGACTTCTACGTGCCGCGCTTCCGCCCCTCGCCCGAACAGGAGATGCGCGTCACGCGCTGGATCTCGCTGGCGGTGGGCGTGCTGCCGCTGGTGTTCGTGCTGTTCGTGCCGCAGATCCTGGCGCTGTCGTTCTTCACGCGTGCGCTGCGGTTGTCGGTGTCCGTCGTGGCCCTCATCGGCATCTACCTGCCGTTCTTCAACAGCCGCCGCGGCGTGGTCCTGGGCCTGATCCTGGCCGCCGTGACGACCACCATCTGGTACCTGCTGGGCAACCCGTTCGGCATCGACAACATGTACGTTGCGCTCGTCACGCCGGCCCTGGTGCTCGTGGTGGAGAAGCTCTTCTTTCGCACGGCCGAGCCTGCGCAGGCGAGCACACCCGTTGCCAGCATCAAGCCACACAACGCGACGCATTGATCCCTCCGACACCGAGCATTGAGTTGAGACACGACATGACTGCAACCCTTCCCGCCTACGCCGCCTTCGATGCCAGCGTGCGCGCCGCTTACACCGACGCCGAGCGCCGGGAAGCCTTCCTGCCCACGCCGTGCGTGCAGAACCATGCTGCCAACCTGCATGCCCTACCCAACGGCGACCTGCTGTGCGTCTGGTTTGGCGGCACGCAGGAGGGCATTCCCGATGTGTCGATCTACTTGTCGCGGCTGGCCGCCGGCAGCACAGAATGGCAGCCCGCGATCAAGCTGTCGGACGACCCGACGCGCTCGGAACAGAACCCGGTGCTGTTCACCACGCCGTCCGGCGAGCTGTGGCTGATCTACACCGCACAGCTTTCCGGCCACCAGAACACGGCCATCGTGCGCCGGCGCATCTCCACCGACAACGGCCAGAGCTGGGGCCCGATCGAAACCCTGTTCGACCAGGCCGGCACCTTCGTGCGCCAGCCCATCGTCGTGCTTGCCGACGGTGCGTGGGCCTGCCCGGTCTTCCTGTGCCGCACACAGCCCGGCGAACGCTGGGTGGGCAATGACGACATCAGCGCCGTCATGGTCTCCGAAGACCAGGGCCGTACGTGGAGCCGACACGACGTGCCCGACAGCACCGGCTGCGTGCACATGAACGTGCAGACGCTGGCCGACGGCAGTCTGCTCGCGCTCTATCGCAGCCGCTGGGCGGACCATGTCTACGCCAGCCGCTCGCAAGACGGCCGTACGTGGAGCGCGCCGCAAGCGACGGCGTTGCCCAACAACAACTCGTCGATCCAGTTTGTGGCGCTGCGCAATGGGCACCTTGCACTGGTCTACAACGAGAGCGACGCCTCGCACAGCACCGGCCGCCGCACCTCGCTGTACGACGACATTGAAGACGCCGAAGACCACGGCGAGTTGCGCGACCAGCAAGCCTCCACGCGCGGTACCGCGTTCTGGGGCGCGCCGCGCTCGCCACTGTCGCTGGCCATTTCGGAAGACGGCGGGCACACCTGGCGGCGCCGCCGCAACCTCGAGATCGGCGACGGCTACTGCATGACCAACAACTCTGCCGAACAGCGCAACCGCGAGTATTCATACCCATCCATCGTGCAGGGTACGGACGGCGCATTGCACATCGCCTTCACCTACTTCCGTCAGCGTATCAAGTACGTGACGGTAGACGAAGCCTGGGTGCGCGGTTGACCCGTGCAGGGGGCGATTTGCTACAGTGAGCCCCCATCTCGGGTTGGTTGGATATAGCAGACATGAAAGTTACGAAGCGCCGCGAAGCCATGCTGAAGGCCGTGCTGGGCGGCATGAACGATGTCGCCACGCTATGCGAGCACTTTGGCATGTCGGAAGCCACCGTACGTCGCGACCTGCGCGCGCTCGCCTCCGATCACCGCATCCTGCGCACATATGGCGGAGCGGCGGCCGTCGGCTCGCACGAGCCGGAAGCCCCACTGGAAGAGCGGCGCGTGAGCGCACGCACGCAGAAAGAAGCGATCGCCCGGTTGGCGCAGGCCCATATTGCCGACGGCGACACCGTCTTCCTCGACGGCGGCACGACCACCGCCGCGCTGGCACGGCACCTGTCCGGCAAGCGCGTGCACGTGGTCACGAACAACCTGATGGTAGTGACCTCGCTTGCGGCCAGCGGTATCCCCGTCACGCTCATCGGCGGCGACGTGCGCCCCTCGAGCATGAGCACGCTTGGGCCACTGGCACAGTTGTCGCTGAGTCGGGTGAGCGTCGACAAAGCGTTCCTGAGCGCCGATGGCGTGGTCGCCACCAACGGCCTGTGTGAAGCGTCGGCCGATCAGGCGTATCTGAAGGAATGCGTGCTCCGACAGTCGGCGCAGGTGTTCGTGCTGGCCACGGCGGACAAAGTCGGTCGCGCCAGCCAGCAGCACTGGACGCCCATCGAACGCCCCTGGACGCTCATCACCGACAACGGTGCCGCGTCCGATCAACTAGAACCGTTCCACGAGCGCGATGAAGTCGACGTGGAAATCGCCCCGCTGGAATAAGCATGCCAACCCACCCCGCACCGCAAGCCACTACCGCCCGCCATGCTTTGGTGACGGGAGCCTCGTCTGGCATTGGCCGAGCCATCGCAGTGCGTCTGCTGGCCGACGGCTGGCGTGTGTCGGGCCTGTGTCGAACCGCCCCTGCCGAGCGGGTCGAGGGCTTGGAAATCGCACACGTGGATGTGACCGACTTCGAGCGGTTAAGCAAGGTATGTGACAGCTTGGGCGCGGTCGACGCACTCGTGCATGCCGCGGGCTTCATGCGCACAGCGCCATTGGGCGAGCTTTCCGCCGCGGATGGTGCGGCGATGTGGCGCGTGCATGTTGATGCCGCGGCCTTCCTCGCAGACAAACTTGTGCCGCGCATGCCAGCTGGCGGCCGCATTCTCTTGATCGGCAGCCGCACCGCCAACGGTGCCCCGACGCGCAGCCAGTACGCAGCCACCAAGGCGGCGCTCGTGGGCATGGCGCGCTCGTGGGCAGCGGAGCTGGCACCGCGCGGCATCACCGTCAACGTGATCGCACCGGGCGCGACGGATACACCGTTCCTGCACGACCCTGCACGTGCGCACACACCGCCGCGCATGCCGCCCATTGGCCGGTTCATCGCGCCCGAAGAAGTGGCCGCCATGGCGGTATTCCTGGCAGGCGAATATGGCGGCGCCATCACCGGCCAGCAGATCGTGATGTGTGGCGGGGCTTCGTTGTAGCGCTGGCGAGCAGTTAGGAGATCAGGCCGAAGGGGGACAGATATCCCGGGCCGGGTGTCGCCGTGCCGGTATGCCCACTCCTTGTTTTGACTTAAATCGCATGAGACCGATTACGGAACCGCGTTTAATTTCCCGTCATGTGATTCTGTGCTTTTTCTTCACCGTCTTTTCTGTTAACTGGCCGGGTTGGCGGTGGTGCAGGCACCTATTGACCCTACACAAATGTTGATTTGCACCGAATCCTGACCCATCCGAGGTAGGTTTTTGCATCGAATGTTGACCCACGTATAGAACACTGTCCCGCTCGGCAAGGAGCGGGAGTTCGGAGTGATCGACGTGGCCATACTGAG
>NZ_JAMXHT010000005.1:0-125451 GCF_023955655.1 Ralstonia soli
TCTGCGAGCCGTTGCCGGCATGGTTGGTCCAACTGACGCCGGTATCGATGACGCCCGAGAGCGTGACGCTCGATTGCGCGGCAGCGACGCCGGATAGCCCGAGCATCAGGGCAGAGGCGCCCAGCTTGGTTGCGGTGTGCATTACGGTGGTTCTCCCCGATTTGGATTGGCGCAGGCAGGCACGTATCAGGTGTCCATACCTCGAACGGTTGCGCACAGAACCAACATTGATTGTGCACAATCGCGAATATTGCGCTGCAGTAATCGTGCCAGGGTAAAAGCGGGGAATTTGCACGCTAGCGGTGCGAAAAGGCAGCTTGTTCCGTATTGCGCCGACCGAAAGCCGTGCGCACTTGCACCAGTGCGTACACGTGTGGCAACAAAAGTGTGCACAATGCCATCGCGTGCGGGTCTCGACTAGAATGGCGGCATGCCAGAATCCACCACCGTGACCCGACGCCGTAACAACGCCGAGATCGACGCGCGCGTCTCCGATGCCGTGTACGACGCCATCCTGGAGCAGAAGCTTCCACCTGGCACGCGCCTGGTAGAAGCGCAGTTGTGCAAGGCGTTCGGTATTACCCGCGGCATGCTGCGCCGTGTGCTGGTGAAGCTGGCGCACGAGGGCGTGGTCGAGCTGCAGCCCAACCGGGGCGCAACGATTGCCGTGCACGATGCGGCGGAAGCGCGTCAAGTCTTTGGCGCTCGCTTGATTCTTGAAACCGGCTCGGTTCGCGAGCTGGCGCGCCATGCAACAGCGGACCAACTTGCTGCGCTGCGCGCGATGGTCGCCGCCGAGCATGATTGCCGTGCGTCGGGCAACTGGCGCGACTGGATTCGTCTCTCGGGCGATTTCCATATCCAGCTGGCCGAGGCGAACGGCAACCCGATCATCACCACGATGCTGCGTACGCTGGTGGCGCGCACGTCGCTGTTGATCGGCCTGTATGAGTCGCCCACGCGCGCCAGTTGCGGGCACGAGGAGCATCAGGCCATCCTCGATGCGATCGAGCGGCGTGACGGTGAGCGCGCCGCCCAACTGATGGCCGAGCACCTTGGCGAGTACATTGCCGCGCTGCATCTGGAGCCCAAGCAGGTCGATGTGGTCGATTTCGGTAAGCTGTTTCATCGGGTCAAGGTCTGAAGGCCTGCGCATTCCGGCCGCTTTAGCGCTGCTGGCAAAACCCTCGTGGCGTCGCTGCGCCTCAGGACCGCGTCGCTGGGTTGTGTCAGCGGCGCTTAGTCCAACCCCAAAGCAACGCCATCGCTGCGCGGATCGTGCGCGGCGACATATTCCGCGCCGTCTGCCGACAGGGCGATCACGCCAGCATGACCCGCGAGTGGGCTCATGGCCGGGATCGGGCTGACTTCATGCCCCCGGGCAGACAACTCGGCCATGACTTCCGCACCCACATCGCTTTCGAGCTTGAGCGTGTCGTGCGCGTCGGAGAACGTGCGGCCGAGCAGAAACCTCGGCCCCGAAAGCGCCGCGAGCGGGTCCATGCCGTAATCGATCAGCCGTGTCAGCACGGTGGCCAGCGTTTGTGGTTGGCCATCCGCCCCTTGCGTGCCGTACAGGAGCCGGGGTTTTCCATTGCGCAGGTACATGCCGGGATTCAACGTATGGAACGGCCGTTTGCCCGGACGGATCGCGTTGTGGTGCAACGGGTCTGTGCTGAAGGCCGCGCCGCGGTTGTGCCAGAGGATGCCGGTATCGCCCGCGATCACGCCGCTGCCCCAATCGAAATAGAGGGTCTGCAGCACGCTCGCGCAGCGGCCTTCGCGGTCGACGGCGGCCAGGTAGACGGTGTCCCCGTGTTGATACGTGTGCGGCCAGGGCAGGGCGCGGTGCGGGTGGATCCGCGTTGCCAGCGTGTCGAGCCGCGCTGCCGAGAGCAACCTCTCGACGGGTACGTCGACGAAGTCGGGGTCGGCCACATGCGTGTTGCGCTCGATGAAAGCCTGCTTCACGGCTTCGACCAGCAGGTGGTAGTACTCCGCGCTGCCTTCACGGATCGAAGCGACATCGAATCGCTCAAGAATGCCCATGATCTGCAGCGTGGTCACACCCTGCGTAGGCGGTGCCAGGCTGAGCAATTCACCACCCCGATACGGGACGCGCACGGGGGCCTCTTCCCGCGCCGCCGTGCGTGCGAGATCGGCCAACGTCAACGGTGACCCCGCAGCGCGCAGGCCGGCGATGATCTGCGCCGCCAGATCGCCTTCATAGAATTCACGCGCGCCCAAGCTGGCAATGCGTTCGAGGCTGCGGCCAAGCGCGGGTTGGCGCAGGTGCGTCCCCGCTGCCGGAATCGCGCCGTTGGGCATGAAGGTCTGTGCGAAGCCAGGCCAGTCACGCAACTCGGCGGCGCGAAACGTCTGCCAGAACTGCTGGGATGCGGTCACCGCAAAGCCCTCGTGCGCGTGCTCGATGGCACGCTGCAAGAGCGCGCTCCAACTGTGTCGGCCACCCCACGCATCACGGCTGATGGCGTGCGCGCGGGACCAGGTGTCGACGGTGGCTGCCGTGGTCAGCGCCGAGCCGGGGCCGCGCACGGGGATCGCTCCGGTATGCGCAGGCAGCTGCACCGCAGCCTGGCCGATGCCGGACAGCGTGCTCACGTGCCCCGCGCCGTCGCACAGGACCCAGAACGCATCGCCGCCCAAGCCCGTGAAATGCGGATACGTGACGGCCAGCGTCGCGCTCATGGCAATGGCGGCATCGATGGCGTTGCCGCCCGCGTGCAGGATCTCCAGCCCCGCCTGACTGGCAAGTGCATGCGGGCTGGTCACCATGCCTGCTTGCGCGCGGGCGAGGGTGGGGGCAAGGGTGGGGGTGAGAGGTTGCTCAACGTCCGTCAAGATGGGCCGGCTCCCGTGTCGGGTCTTGCATGGGGTACGGCGCTTCGGTGTGCAAGGGCCGTGCCAATACGCTGACGCATTGGCGCGCAATCTGCGAACGACCTGCGGATCCATATGCAGACGAGGTGGCTCGGTTTTTGCACACGATCCGGCGCAGATGGCGCGCACGATCTGAGGCGCCATCTGCCGCACGAAGACGGTGCGCGATGACCCAAAGCGGCGCGAACCGACACTGCAATGGTTCCGCGGCTTTGGCAGATCAACCCATCCACCTGGAGAAAGGTCGTCGTTCATGACAGGCAATCCCAGTCTGCGGGCAGCGGCACACGTTGACGCTGCCACGCTGCCCGGCCCGGGCTTCGGTGCACTGCGCACACATGGGCGCTTTCCCTATCGGCCAATCACGGATGTGGACCACTACCGCTGGCCCAACGGTGCGCGGCTGGCGGTCTACCTCGGCTTCAACCTGGAGCACTTCGCGTTCGGGGAAGGGCTGGGTGCCAACCTCGGCCCCGCCTCGCCCCAGCCCGACGTGCTGAACTACAGCTGGCGCGAGTACGGCAACCGCGTGGGCGCATGGCGCTGCCTGGAGCTGTTTAGCGACATGAACATGCCCGCCGGTGTGCTGCTGAATACGGCGCTGTACGACCACTGCCCCGACGTACTGGACGCCTGCCTGGCGCGCGGCGACGAACTGATCGGCCATGGCCATACCAACGCCTGCCGGCAGAGCGATCTGGATGAGGCCGGGGAGCGCGCCCTGCTCAAGCATTGCAGCGACCGGATCCGCACGCACTGCGGCAAGGCGCCGGCAGGGTGGTTGTCGCCCTGGATTTCCGAGACGCCCGTCACGCCCGACCTGATGGTCGAAACGGGCTATCGCTACACGCTGAACTGGTGCCATGACGACCGGCCGGTGCGCATGGACACACGCTCCGGACCGCTGTGGGCGATTCCCTATCCGCAGGAGGTCAACGATATTCCGATGATCATTGCGCGCCAGTTGGACGGCACGGCATTCGCCGACATGATCATCGACCAGTTCGACGAGATGCTGGCGCAGGCGAACCACCCTCGGCATCCCCAGCCACTGGTGATGGGCATTGCGCTGCATCCCTACCTGATGGGCCAGCCGTATCGGCTGCGCCACCTGCGCCGCGCGCTGGCCCACATTGCCGCACGCCGCGCACAGGGTGATATCTGGCTGACAACGCCAGGCGCAATCTGCGACGCGATGGAGTTGCTGGCGCCGCTCGATCTCGAACCTTGCACACGGTGAGGCTTCCGCTGTGAACACATCAACCAAGACGGCCAGGAAAGCGGCCCCGCACGCCCCGGCGCATTCGGCTGCGGCCGAGCTCGATGCGCAAGGCGGCTATCAACGCATCTGCGAGGCGATTTCCGATGGCGTGCTCAAGCACCGGCTCGTGCCGGGGACCAAGCTGCCGGAGCCCGAACTCTGCCAGTTGTTTGGCGTGGGCCGTGCCGTGGTGCGCCGGGCGCTGGAGAAGCTCGCCTTCGAGGGCATCGTGGTGTTGCGCCCGAACAAGGGCGCTGTCATCGCAGAGCCAACCCCGGAAGACATCCGCCAGATTTTCGAGGCGCGCCGCGCGTTGGAGCGTGTGCTGGTGGAGTTGGCCGTCGAACGCACGACGGCGGCGGATCTGCAGGCGCTGCGTCGACAGTTGGAAGACGAGCATGACGCCATGCACCGCTTCGATCAGCCGTCGTGGGCGCGTCTGGCCAGCGGCTTCCATTTGCAGATCGCCGCACTGGCGCGCAATCCGATCCTGCAGCGCTATCTGACCGAACTGGTGTCGCGCTGCTCGCTGATTGTTGCGATGTATGAGCCGCCGGGCCATGCGCCGTGTGAGCACGACGAGCACACGGCCATCGTCGGATGCATCGAGGCGCAAGACGCCGCCGGTGCCATCGCACACATGGAAGCACACCTGCGCGAACTGGAGCAGCGCGTCCAGGCTTCACCCACGCTGGGCGAAAAAAGCTTGGCCCAGATGCTGGGCTTATCCGAGCGTTGAGCGACGTTTAACCGGCAGACCGCCCATGGAAGTCGACTTCGATACCCTGACCGAATACCAGCGCTACAAGCTCATGGCCAGCCTGATCGTGCCGCGCCCCATCGCGCTGGTCACCACGCTCGGCGCTGACGGCACTGTCAATGCCGCGCCGTTCTCGATGTTCAACATGCTCGGTGAAGACCCGCCGATCGTGATGGTCAGCATCAACCGTCTCACCGAGGGCGCGCTCAAAGACACGGCCGCCAACATCCTGCGCACCGGCGAGTTCGTGGCGCATCTGTGCGACGAGGACATGGCGGAAAAGATGCACCGTTGCGGCGAGCGGCTGCCCCCGGACATCAGCGAACTGGCGCATGTCGGCCTGACGCCCGCACCCAGCAGGCAGGTTGCGCCGGCGCGGATTGCCGAGGCGCCGGTCGCCTTCGAGTGCCGGCTATGGGAAACGCTGGAAACTCCCAGCCGCCATATCTTCATCGGCCGGGTGCTGCACCTGCATGCACGCGACGGCCTGATCGACACCGAACGCTGGCGCGTGCGGTTGCAGGCGTATTTCCCCGTCGGGCGTTTTGGCGCCAGCTTTTACGTGACGACGCGCGATCGCTTTTCATTGGAACGGACGGCCGGCGCCATCACAGCGTCGACGGCGATTGATGAGATGTGAAGTGAAGCCCGGTCACTTTTTATGTGGAGGGGCTCACAGAAGAAATATCCGCCAGCTGCAATGCGGTGGGTCAGCACACACGTTCGGTCCCATTCGTCCAGAAACCGACTCAATTCCGATTCAACCCACGTCAAAAGCGGCCGAAACCACGACATTCCGTTGACGTTATCGCGCACGCAGCGTTTCATGTAAGCCAACGAGCGCTTGCATGGAGACGCATGTGCAACACGAAGACAACGCAGCCCCCCGGTATCGAAGTGGCACGGCCGCCCGCATGGCCAGGATGCCCGTCTCAACGCTGCGCGTGTGGGAGCAGCGCTATGGCGTGATTTCGCCGACCAAATCGGAGTCGGGCCAGCGCCTGTACTCCCGTGAAGACGTCAAGCGGCTGACGCTGCTGAGGTCTCTGGTGAATCGCGGGCATGCCATTGGCGCCATCGCACACGTCGACAGCGCCGAGCTTGAGCAACTGCTTGAGACGTCGCCGGCCGCCGAAGCGCCAAGCCCGCCTGTGTTACACGCTGCGATCTCGCTTGCCGTCTGCGGCCCGCTGCTGGCAGAGCGCGTACGCCGTAGAAGGAGCACGCTGGCGTCGCTCGGCATCGAGCCGGTCACTGAGTTACCGGCAATTGACGGACAGCCCTCCGTGGCGCTGCCGGCGGGCACCGACGTGTTGATTGTCGAAGCCGCTTCCCTGCAACCCGAAACGGCGCAGGCCATCCTGGCAGCAGCGCGCAGCGCCGGTACCAGCGCCATCGGCGTCATCTACAGCTTTGGCACGGTGCGCGCCACCGACATGCTGCGCGCGGCGGGCGTGCGGCTATATCGGGAGCCCAACGCGCACAGCGAGCTGGATCAGGTCCTGCATGAGTTGACGCAGATTGTGCGCGTCGATGCCGTCTACGGAAAGCTTGAACCGCTGCGGCGCAATGCGCGCCGGTTTACCGATCGCCAGCTGGAGATCTTTGCCAACGCATCGCAGACGATTGCCTGCGAATGTCCGCGCCACCTTGTGGATCTCATCCGGCAACTGGATGCATTCGAGCGGTTCAGCGATGGCTGCGCGGTGCGCTCCACGCTGGATGAGCAACTTCACCGGCATCTTGGCGATGTCGCCAACCGTGCCCGCCTGATGCTCGAAGACGCAATGGAATTCGCAATTCGCGCCGAGACGCTGCATCCACCCGCCAGTTAGCTGCGTATACGTCGCTCAGGAACTCCCCTGAGCCGACATGGGCGGTGCGTGCACCGCTGACTTTCGGAGACATCTTCCATGAAGCTCACCTTGGACCCGCCCGGATTTTCCGGGGCGGTTGGCAGCGTGCCGCTTTCTGTCCGGATTCGGGAGCGGTTGATGAGCGCTGGCCACCGCTTTCACGCCAACGACAACATCGCCGCCTACCTGCGCGATGGCGAACTTGATCTGCTCCAGGCCGAAGTCGAAGAGCGCCTGCAGGCCGTGCTGCGCGCGCTCGTCATCGATGTGGAGCAAGACCATAACAGTCGGGAAACGGCCCGCCGTGTGGCCAAGATGTTCGTCCGGGAGGTGTTCGCGGGGCGCTATGTCCCGGCACCCGAGGTGACGGCGTTCCCGAATGTGGAACGCCTTAATGAACTGATGGTGGTGGGGCCGCTGCGGGTGCGCAGCGCGTGCTCGCACCATCTGTGTCCGGTCATGGGCCGGGCGTGGGTGGGCGTCATGCCCAGCAAAGACTCGCAATTGATCGGGCTGTCCAAGTACGCGCGCCTGATTGACTGGGTCATGAGCCGCCCGCAGATCCAGGAAGAGGCCATCAAGCAGATTGCCGATCTGCTGGAAGACCGGATGGCGCCCGACGGCCTGGCGGTCGTGCTGGAAGCGGAGCACTACTGCATGCACTGGCGCGGCACGAAGGATGACGCGTCGCGCATGGTGAGCAGCGTCATGCGTGGGGTGTTCCTGACCGATCCGAGCTTGCGGCGCGAATTTCTTGCACTGCTTCCGGGCCGCAAAGGCGAATGAGCGATCAACGACCCGAAGAGGCCTCGCCTTGAACACACTCCACGCTCCCGCAAAACGCATCGCAGTGGTCGGCTCCGGCATCTCGGGGCTGGCAGCGGCGCACTTCCTCGGCAAGCGCCACGCCGTGACGCTGTTCGAGGCGGCGCCCCGGCTTGGCGGGCATACCAATACGGTCGATATCGAAGAGGGTGGCCAGGTCTTCGGCGTCGATACGGGCTTTCTCGTTTTCAACACGCGCACGTATCCCAACTTGATCGCGCTGTTTGACGAGCTGGGCGTGGCGCATTGCGAGAGCGACATGTCGTTCAGCGTGTCGGTGGGCGGTGGGGCGCTGGAGTGGGCCGGCACCAGTCTGGGCACGGTGTTTGCGCAGCCGCGCAACCTGGTGTCGGCGCGGTTCCTCTCGATGTTGAGCGACATCCTGCGCTTCAACCGGCAGGCGCACTCGCACCTGGCGGCGGCTCGCGACGCGCGGCACAGCCTCGGTGCGCTGCTGGATGCCGGCGGCTATGGCGAACCGTTCTGTGCGCACTACCTGTTGCCGATGGCGGCGGCGATCTGGTCGACGCCGAGCCGAGACATCCTGTCATTTCCGGCGGAAACGTTCCTGCGGTTTTGCCTCAACCACGGCTTGCTGCAGATCTTCGACCGTCCGCGCTGGCGCACGGTCAAAGGGGGCGCGCGCAGCTATGTGCAAGCCATCGCACACCGGCTGGTGGACGTGCGTGTCGCCACGCCGGTACGCGGCATCCGGCGCGCGGGCAGCCATGTCGACGTGCGGACCGATGCCGGCAGCGAGCGCTACGACGCCGTGGTGCTCGCCACGCACGCACCGCAAACGCTGCGTTTGCTCGACGATGCAACGGACGATGAGCGCGCCGTGCTGGGCGCGTTCCGCTATCAGCCCAACACCGCCTTCCTGCACCGCGATACCCGACTGCTGCCGCGTCGGCGGCGCGTGTGGTCGGCGTGGAATTACCTCGATGCCGCGCACACGGGCGCAACCGGTGGCGCACCGTGCGTCAGCTATCTGCTGAATCAGCTGCAACCGCTGCCCGTATCGACGCCCGTGGTGGTGACGCTGAATCCGCCGGCGCCACCCGCGGCGGAGTTGGAGTATCAGCGCTTCGCCTATGAGCATCCCGTATTCGATCAACCGGCCATCGACGCGCAGGCTCGCCTGCCGGCGCTCCAAGGCCGCAGCGGCACCTGGTTTGCCGGAGCATGGACCGGCTACGGGTTTCATGAAGACGGGCTGAAGTCGGCGCTGCGCGTGGCGGCTGACTTCGGCTGCGCCCCACCCTGGGCACAGGTGGCGCCATGAGCGACGACGCACAGTTGTTGGTCGGGCAGGTCATGCATCGCCGTCTGCGGCCGGTGGCCCATCGCTTTGTCTATCCGGTGTTTGCCGTGCGCGTGAAGCTCTCGGCGCTCGGCCGGCTGACGGGCATGTGGTTTGGCGTGGACTGCCTGCGGCCGTTGTCACTGCGCACGCGTGACTACGGCCCGCGTGACGGCTCAGATCTGCTCGCCTGGATACGCGGTGTATTGCGCGACGCGGGCTTGCCTGCCGATGGCGAGGTGTGGCTGCAGACGTTCCCGCGCGTGGGCGGCTGGATGTTCAATCCCGTTTCGTTCTGGTACTGCCACGACGCGGCCGGCGCGTTGCGCGCGGTACTGGCCGAGGTCAACAACACCTTCGGGCAGCACCATCGCTACCTGCTCTGTGCCCAAGGCGGCGGCCCCATTGATGCCCATACGGTGCTGACCTGCCGCAAGCAGCTGCATGTGTCGCCGTTCTGCACGGTGGAGGGCGGCTATCAGTTCCGCTTTACCGAGACTTCGGCAACCGCGCTGGTGCGCATCGATTACCTCGACCGTGATGGCCTGCTGCTACGCACCGCCATCGGCGGACGGCTGCAGCCGTTCGATGCCGCCCACCTGCGCCGCGCATTGCTGCGGCAGCCGTTGCTGGCGCTGCAGGTCATCGGCCGCATTCATTGGCAGGCACTTCGCCTGTGGATCAAGGGGGTGCCGTTCTTTGGCCGCCGCCCGCGCAACCCATCGTCTTCTCTGGAGCCACCTCGATGACTGCCACGCATTCCCTGGCGTGGGTACCGCCCCACGTTCCCGCCGCTGGCCGCCTGTTTCTGGCCCTGGCCGCCCGCATGCGTCACGGCTTGCTGCACCTGGTTACGCCGGATGGTGAAGTGCAGATCGGCGATGCGGCCTCACCGCTGTCTGCGGAGTTGCGCATCGTCGATTGGCGCGCCTGTGCGCGCATCCTGCGCAGTGGCGATGTGGGCTTTGCCGAGGCCTATCGCGACGGATGGGTCGAGACCAGCAATCTCACCCACCTGCTGCGTCTTGCCATCCTGAACGCGGCCACGCTGGAGCAGGCGATTTTCGGGAATGCGCTGGCGCGTTCTGTTCTGCGCCTGCGGCATCTGCTGCGCCGGAACAGCCGCAAAGGCAGTCGGCGCAATATCCATTTGCACTACGACCTCGGCAACGATTTCTATCGGCTCTGGCTGGACGAGGGCATGGCCTATTCGTCCGCGTGGTTCAACGGGCGTCTCCGGGATGGTTTGGCCGATGCGCAGGCCGCCAAGTATCGGCGCGCGTGCGATCTGCTCAGGGTCGGGCCCGGCATGGACGTGCTGGAAATCGGCTGCGGCTGGGGCGGCCTGATGGACATGGCATGCGCACGCGGCGCGCGGGTACACGGCATCACCCTGTCGGAAGAGCAACGTCGTTACACGGCCGCACGCCTGGCAGGCGAGCCACGCGCCCAGGTGGAGCTGCGTGACTATCGCGACCTCGATACCGCGTACGACGCCATCGCGTCCATCGAGATGTTCGAGGCGGTGGGCGAAGCGTACTGGCCGACGTACTTCAAGACGCTGACGCGCTGCCTGCGCCATGGCGGCCGCGCGCTCGTACAGAGCATCACCATTGACGAGGCGCACTTCGAGCGCTATCGCGCGGGCACGGATTTCATCCAGCAGTTCATCTTCCCCGGTGGCATGCTGCCCAGCCGCGAGCGCTTTATCCGCCTGGCCGAGCAACATGGCCTACGGGTGGTGGACCGCCTGGACTTCGGCCGCGATTACGCAGAGACACTGCGCCGCTGGAGCCAGCGTTTCGAGGCCCGGCTGGATGCCGTGCGCGCCCTAGGCTTTGATGAACCGTTCATCCGCATCTGGCGCCTGTACTTCGCCTATTGCGAAGCCGGCTTCGATGAAGGGCGGATTGGCGTGTCGCAGTTTCTGCTGGAGCGGGGATGACCATGTCGGTATGGACTGTCGCTCTCGTTGCGTTGTTGGTGCTGGTCGCGGTGTTCAGTGCCGTGTGGGCATGGCAGTTGACCCATGAAAACGCCGGCATGGTCGACCCGGTGTGGGCGTTTTCGCTCGGCCTGGTGGCACTGATCTATGCGTGGTTGGGCAACGGTTCGGCATACGCCCGCGTGCTGGTCGGTGTGGGTGGTGCCGTGTGGGGATGTCGCCTCGGCTGGCACCTGTGGCGTCGCAATGCCGGCAAGCCGGAAGATGCGCGCTACCGAAAACTGCGCCAGGAATGGGGTGCGGCGGCATCGCGCAACATGTTTGGTTTCTTCCAGTTGCAGGCGGCGGTATCGATGCTGCTGTCGATTGCGTTTGCGGTGCCGAGCTATCGGCCCGATGCGCCGAGCATTCTCGCGATGGCAGCAGCCGTCGCGCTGTGGCTGGTGTCCGTGGGCGGGGAGGCGCTGGCCGATCGGCAACTGCGCCGGTTTGCAGCGGAGCCTGCCAACCATGGAAAGACCTGCCGGACCGGGCTGTGGCGCTATTCGCGGCATCCCAATTATTTCTTCGAGTGTTTGCATTGGCTGGCCTATGTGCCGCTGGCGGTGGGGGCACCGTGGGCATGGCTCACGCTGCTGCCGCCGGTGGTAATGGCGTGGCTGCTGGTGAAGGTCTCCGGTATCCCCATGCTGGAAGACCACATGCGCGCCACGCGCAGCGACTACGCCGAATACGCACGCACCACCAGCATCCTGATCCCCTGGCCCCCGCGCCACTGATCTGCACAGTTTGAGGAGACTCCACATGACTGCGTTATCCACGCCCACGATGCCCGCAACCGAGCCTGTCTCGCCGCGCGGCGGTTGGCTGATTCAATGCTGCGAGCGCGGGTGGTTGCCGGATGGGCTCGTCCGTGCCGGCATGCGCAGCCTGATGCGCCAGCGCCTGCGCGACGAGGGCATCGACAACGGTGAGCTGCGCTCAGAGCGCTTCAATGCGTTGCTCGACGACTTGCGCGCCAGCCCTATCGCGATCGAGACGGACACCGCCAATACCCAGCACTATGAATTGCCGCCGGCATTTTTCGAGGCCCATCTCGGCCCCCAACTGAAGTACTCGTGCGCGCTGTATCCCACCGGCACGGAAACGCTGGCGCAGGCCGAAGAGGTCATGTTCGCCTGCTACGCCGAACGGGCCGGCCTGGCCGATGGCCAATGCATTCTCGATTTGGGCTGCGGTTGGGGTTCGCTCTCGCTGTGGATGGCCAAGCGCTATCCCAATGCGCGCATCGTGGCGCTCTCGAATTCGCAGGGCCAGCGTCGCTGGATCGAGGCACGCGCCGCAGAGCGTGGCCTGACCAACCTGAGCGTGCATACCGGAAACATCGTCGACTTCGAGTTTGCGGAGATGCCCGAGGATGGGCGCTTCGACCGCGTTGTGTCGATCGAGATGTTCGAACACATGAAGAACTATGGCCTGCTGCTCGCCAAGATTGCGCGGTGGATGCGCCCCGATGCCGCGCTGTTCGTCCACATTTTTGCGCACCGGACGCTGGCGTATCACTTCCAGGTGCAGGACGGCACGGATTGGATGTCGAAGTACTTCTTCACGGGCGGGACCATGCCCTCGGAGGCGCTGCTGTTGCACTTCCAGGACGATCTGCAGGTGACCCAGCAATGGTGGGTCAGCGGCGCGCACTATGCGCGCACGGCTGACCATTGGCTGGCCAACCTTGACGCCGCGCGCAGCCGACTGATGCCGGTGTTCGTGCAAACCTACGGCGCGCGCGAAGCCACCGTGTGGTTTCAGCGGTGGCGCATGTTCTACCTGGCCGTGTCGACCTTGTTTGGCTATGCCAACGGCAACGAGTGGGGCGTGGCGCATTACCGGTTCGTCAAGCGCTAGCGGCGCTTATGGCGCTGATGGCGCTGATGGCGGGGCGTCGATTCCGTCGCTGCGCGCGCTCATCCACACCAGGGTGGGCATCCACAGCGCCCAGCCGATGGCCAGTATGCCCATCGTCAGCGTCGGATGCGGCAGATGCGCGGCACCGAGCGCCGCACCTGCGCGAAACGATAGCGGGCCGGCAATCGCACCGAGTGTCATCGCCAACCCCCACCGACCGCGCAGCCAGCGGAAGAGGACATTCAATTGGATCGCGAACAACACCCACAGCGCGAGCAGCCACGGTGGCACGAACCCGGGCCACAGGGCGCCATGCGGATAGGCGATCAGTCCGGCGCGGATCAGCAGCGTCTCCCACACCGCTGCAGCGGCGACGACTGCAAGCACAAGCCGCAACTCTGGATGCGGCCGACGGACCAGCCACAGATGACAAGCCAGCTGCATGGCGACGAAGACGATACCTACCCAGGCAGCATCGCGCGCCGCGCTCAGCACGCACACAAACCAGCCGGCTTGTCCGGCCAACGCATACAGGAGGGCACGATGAGAGCGCATGGAAGGGGCCACGGTTTGCGCGCCCTGTCACGCTGGGCGCGGTGTCTGGCAGTGGCCGGGCTGGTTGCCGCCACAGCGGCTTGCTCCGGCCCGCCGCCGAATCCCAACCCGCGGGCTGCCGTGCCGCTGCAGACAGTGCCGGTGGACCTGCAGCGCTACATGGGGCGCTGGTACGTGATTGCCAACATTCCGTACTTTGGCGAGCGTGGCAATGTCGGCAGCTATGCCGAGTGGTCGCTGCGGCCCGACGGCCGTATCGACGATGCTTACGTCTACCGGCCCGAGCGTTTCGACGCGCCCCTCAAGCGGATGCAGTTCGTGGATTCGGTGGTGGCAGGCAGCGGCGGTGGCGAGTGGCGGGTGCGCTTGTTCTGGCCAATCTACGTCTCGCAACTTACGCTGTATGTCGACCCGGACTACCGCGTGACCCTGTTGGGCTATCCCGACAAAAGCCTCGGCTGGGTGTTCTCGCGCGACCCCGATATGAGCGATGCTGACTACCGTGCAGCACTCGGCCGCTTCGAAGCCATGGGCTACGACACCTCGCGGTTCCGGCGCGTGCCGCAGTTTCCCAGCCAGCTCGGACAACCAGGCTTCCAGTCGCCGGGAGACGGCAACTAGCGCTGCGTGCATCAACGTGGCCCGCCCAGGAGATCACGGCGCAGTGACGGCGCCCGGGTGCCGGGTGCCAACCAGATATCGAAGAACGCGCGTGCGAAGGCGGGGTCGTCCACCTCGGTCGTCAATTGCCCATTGGCGTAAAAGCGCGCGCCGCGATCGGGCAGATAGACACCGCACAACGTGTCGCCGGATTTGACGTCGGGAAAGGCGGGCGACATCGCCCGTGCCCACTGCGCGAGGGTTGCATCGGAAGGCGTAGGCGCCTGTAGCCGACGTATTTCCTCAATGGCGGTCTGGATGAGTCGGGTGCGATCCACGGAGCGTCGATACGTGACTTCCAGCGCGAAGGGCGCGTCGTAGCTGAACGGAACCTTGGCGCTCCACAATTGCGCGTCGTACAGACAGAACCCGAAGAGGCACAACGCGCCCTTGCCGGAAAGCTGCGCCGCTGTCAGCGTGTCGCGGCAGTCCGCCCAGGTACAACAGCTGATGGCGGAACACGCAATGAGCGCAAGGGCTTGCGCGGCATGAAGGCGTTTGGCAGGCATGGGGCCGGGCGGTGGACGGCTGACTCCCAAAGTCTACTGACGCGCCGCCCTGCACGCAGACGCCTGCACGGTGTTTTTCTGACGCAAATCCGACGCATGACGCGCAAAAAAAAACCGGCGCAAATCGCGCCGGTCAGTGAGTGGTGTCACACCTGCCGCAAGTTCCGCGACGTGACCGCCACGGTGGCCGGTGAATCGGCCAGCGAGACAAACTGGCGCGTCGCCCCATCGAGCGCGTCGATGCTGCCGGTTTCGATGTCATACACCCAGCCGTGCAGGTTCATGCGCCCCTGTTCAAGCGCCAACGCCACCGACGGATGGGTGCGCAGGTTTGCCAATTGCGCGATCACGTTTTCGCGAACCAGGCCGTCCAGCTTGGCGCGGGGCGAGTCGAACTCATGCGCGGCGTTGATCACCTTTGCGGAGTCGGAATGGCGCAGCCAGTTGGCCACGGCCGGCAGATGGTCGAGACAGGTGCAGCGCGAGATGGCGCCCATCGCGCCGCAGTCGGAGTGGCCGCAGATCACGATGTCCTGCACGCCCAGTACAGCCACCGCGTATTCGACCGTGGCCGACACGCCGCCGGGCTCGGGGCCGTACGACGGCACGATGTTGCCCGCGTTGCGGATCACGAACAGTTCACCCGGCTCCCGCTGTGTCAGCAGCTCCGGGACGACACGGCTGTCCGAGCAGGTGACGAACAGCGCCTTGGGGTTTTGTGATGTCGCGAGTTGCTTGAACAGCTCGACCCGCTGCGGATAGATGTCGCGTTGAAAGCGCAGAAAACCGTCGATGATGTCGCGCATGGTGGTGTCCTCCTGATGCCAATGCCGGGCGCAGAGACGATGGGGGAGTGTCTCCGCGCCGCACGGCCGCCATTATCGCGGAGACACGGCAATCCGGAAACCGGTGATCGCCGCACATGCGGCGGCCTTGTGTGCTGAGACGGCGTTCAGCACGCCGGCCGCAGGCGAGCGTGCCAGGTTTTAGCCGACGCTCACGGCTCGTGGCGCAGATACCCTTCCTTGCTCGGGTCGGGCATGAAGTACGTCACGATCAACGAGACGGCGCACAGCGCGGTGACATACCAGTAGAACGTCGGCTCGCTGCCGGCATTCTTGAACCACAGCGCCACGTATTCGGCCGAGCCGCCGAACACCGCATTGGCAATCGCATACGACAGGCCCACGCCCATCGCGCGCACTTCGGGCGGGAACATCTCCGCCTTGATCAGGCCGCTGATGGAGGTATAGAAGCTCACGCCACACAACGCCAACGTGATCAGGCCAAACGCGGCAACCGGGCTCGACACCGTGGCCAGCGCGTGCATGAGCGGTACCGTGCCCACGACCGTCGAGACGCCGAACAGCAGCATCGAATTGCGCCGGCCGATGCGGTCGGACAGCGCGCCAAACACAGGCTGCAGCACCATGTAGACGAACAGCGCGGCCGTCATCACGTTGGAGGCGGTCTTGGTCTCCATGTGCGCCGTGTTGACGAGGTACTTCTGCATGTACGTCGTGAACGTGTAGAAGATCAGCGAGCCGCCGGCGGTAAAGCCGATCACGCGCAGGAACGCGCCCTTGTGCTGCCAGGCGCCGCGGATCGTGCCCGCGTGTTCGGCCTTGGCCGACGCGGTGGTTTGTGTTTCCGGCAGCGCGCGGCGCAGGTACAGCGCAATCACCGCCGTCATCGCGCCCACCACGAACGGGATGCGCCAGCCCCAGGCCTTGAGCTCGGCCGTGGTCAGCAGCTGCTGCAGGATCACCAGCACCAGCAGCGCGCACAACTGGCCGCCGATCAGCGTGACGTATTGGAACGACGCGAAGAAGCCGCGCCGGCCCTTGAGCGCCACCTCGCTCATGTAGGTGGCGCTGGTGCCGTACTCACCGCCCACCGACAGGCCCTGGAACAGGCGCGCCACCAGCAGCAGGAACGGAGCCAGCGCGCCGATCTGCGCGTACGTCGGCACCACGGCGATGAGCAGCGAGCCGCCGCACATCATCAGCACCGAGATCATCATCGCCGTGCGGCGCCCGCGCTTGTCGGCAATGCGGCCGAACAGCCAGCCGCCAATCGGCCGCATCAGAAAGCCCGCGGCAAACACGCCGGCCGTATTCATGAGCTGCACCGTCGGGTTGCCGCTCGGGAAGAACGCGGACGCAAAGTACAGCGAGCAGAACGCGTAGACGTAGAAATCAAACCATTCGACAAGGTTGCCCGACGATGCGCCGACGATGGCAAAGATGCGTCGGCGTGTGTCGTGCGGGTCAACTGCGTGCGCGGTGGCGGTGGAGTTCATGAGGGGCGCCTCGGTGTGGTTGTTCTGTGAGCAGCCTGGGCTGACCCCCAGAATTGTAGCGACATGAGGTGAATTGTCGCGCCCCGGAATTGCCCCGATGTGTGCCGGCGTGTCATTGCGTGGGTGGGCATCGATGTGCCAACGCTACGCAGAAACGGGTACGCGCCTTGCTGGCGCGGTGTGCCCAGCTCAACGCGCGCCTTGTCGGGCGTTGAACGTCAGCCTCAACATCAGCGCCACCAGCGCAGCCGCCGTGCAGAACGCCATCAGCCCGTTCCAGCGTGCCGCATTCCATGCCAGGCTCGCGCCATACGCACCCACCGACATGCCGATGAACAACGTCGTCATGAACACGGCGTTGATGCGGCTGCGTGCTTCCGGCGCCAAGGCATAGATGATGGTCTGGTGCGACACCAGTGCAGCCTGCACGCCCACATCAAAGACGAGCGTGCCGATGACGATGGCCACGAGCGAGTGGGGGAACAGCGCCATCGCGGCAAACGTCACCGCCATCAACAGTGCGCCGCCCGCTGCGACATGGCCCGGCGCTACGCGGCCCGACAATCGCCCTGCAATGCTCGCGCCCAGTGCGCCCGCCGCGCCGGCCAGCCCCAACAGACCGGCTTGCCCCGTCGACAGCCCGAGGGACCCTGTCAGGTGCAGCGCCACCGTCGACCAGAAGCCCGAGAACGCGATGCCGATGAACGCCTGCGTGATGGCCGACGCCCGCAGCCTTGGATGCTGCGCGAACAGCGTGCCCAGCGAGCGCAGCAGCGTCAGGTACGGCTGTCGCGTGAGCGGTGCCGCGCCAAAGTGGGCGGCGCGCACGGCAATCGCCAGCCCGACAATGCCAACCGCCGACACGCCAAACGCCGCGCGCCAGCCAAAGTGATCCGCCACGATGCCGCTGAACACCCGCGAGCCGACGATGCCGATCAACAATCCCGTCATGACCGTGCCGATGTTGCGATTGCGGTTGTGGTCCGTGCTGATGGCGGCAGCGCTGGGCACGAAGTCCTGCGCGATGGTGGCGGATAACCCGATCGCAAAGCCCGCTGCCGCCAGCAGCGGCAGATTGGGCGCGAGGCAACTGCCGATGAGCGCGAGCGTGAGCAGCACCGCCTTCCACAGGATGACGAGGCGGCGGTCGTAGCGGTCGCCCAGCGGGCCGAAGAAAAAGATGCCGCTGGCGTAGCCCGCCGCCGTGAGCGTCGGCAGCAGGCCCAGTGCATGCGGCGCGATGTTCAGGTCGCGGCTGATGAGGCCGAGCAACGGGTGATTCAGGTAGATGCACGCCACGCTGATACCGGCGCCGGCAGTGAGCAGGCGGATCAGCCCCCGCGTGTCCTGCACGGGGGGCGCTTGTGTGGCGGGTGTGGAAGACGAGGCAGGCGAGGTCGACATGGAAACCTCAGGGAGGAATTGCTGCGACGCAGCGAAGCGGCGATGCTAACAACATTCCCTGCGGCCTGCAGACGGCGAATAACCTTGCCAGGGGTGGTGTCAGATGTGTTGGCCGGTGCGGGCTGCGGGAGCGGGCGACGGCGCTTCTTCCACGTCTTCACTGTGGCCGCCCTGCACATCGTGCCCGGCGTTGTCGATCCACAGGCGGGCGCGATCTTCGCCCACGCGCGAGAGCTCCATGCGGTATTCGTAGCGGTCGGGCCGGTACAGGCCCTGCAGCAGTTGCACCGGGCGGCCGCTCATTTCACGCACGATGCGCTGCACCGACAGCAACGGCGCACCCACGGCCACATCCAGGTACTGCGCAGCCGCCACATCCGCCAGCCGCGCCGACACCACCTGCGACGCCCGATCGATCCGCACCCCCGAGGCCTCGATCAGCCGCAGCAGCGACTGGTTCGTCAGGCGGTCGAGCGTGAGCTTGCTGGTCACGTCCAGCGGCAGCCACGTGGTGATGAGCGCCATGGGTGTGTCTTCCAGGTGGCGCACGCGCACGAGTTTCTTGATCGGCGTGCCGGGAGCGATCTCCAGGCACTTGGCCTCGTCGGGCGGGGCCAGCACGTCTTCAAATTCGACGACGACGGCGGAGGTGCGCTCGCCCACGTCGATGATGTTCTGGAGCAGTGTCTGGGCGCCGCCGCCCATTGCCACCGGATCGTCGGGTTTGACCACGAAGGTGCCCATGCCGCGATGGCGGCGCACCAGGCCTTCCTTGACGAGGTAGTCGAACACGCGCCGCATCGTGACGCGCGACGCCCCGAACTGGCGGGCGAGTTCGATTTCGCCCGGCATGGGGCCATCCCCGAACCGGCCTTCGAGAATCTGCTGGCGCAGGACGACGTAGATCTGGTGGTAGAGCGGTACCACGGCATCAGGCATGGCGGTCGTGGTTCCGGACGTGAGCAGCGAGGTCGAGGTCGAGATCGGGAGGGCGGCCCGCAACGATGGCCGCGTGGGGCAGGATGCGTTGGAAGGGCGGCTGAACGCCGCCGTTTGCCCCTTCATTCGCGACGATAGGGGGTTTTGATTAACCTGTAAAGTTATGTGTTACCCGCTGATCGAAGGGGTATCGGCGCCTGCGGGGGGCGGATTCTGCCCCCGTCCATAACGCGGATTAGGCTCGCGCATCGAGTTCTTGGGCGCCACCGGTTCTCCCAGCGCATTGACCAGCGCCACGTGGATCGGCGTGCCGCTTTCGCGGTCGCGCAGCAGCATCGGGCCTTCGCCGTCGGGCGTGAGGTAGCGGTCGCCCCACTGCATCAGCGCGACGATGGCGGGCAGCAGGTCGACGCCGGCCCGCGTGAGCCGATAGGCATCGCGCACGCGGTCGCCGGGTTCCTGATAGGGCACGCGGCGCAAGATGCCGTACGCCACCAGCGCCTTGAGCCGCGACGACAGGATCGCCGACGAGCACCCCGTGCGGCGCAAAAACTCGTCGAACCGCGTCACGCCCGAAAACGCCTCGCGCAGCACCAGCAGCGTCCATTTTTCGCCCACGATCGACACCGCCGCAGCGATCGAGCACGGCTCTTCCATCGACGTCACCAAGTCGGAAGCGGGCGGAGTGGGAAGGGTGTCGGGAGTCTTCATGACGAAAGCATAGTCCACTAACTTTATTTGCAAAAGTCAGGGGTTCTGCTAATCTGGATTCAAATTAAGAAGTCAGGCGGTGATCCCGGCTGGCGCTCAACAACGAAGATCCATTGCGTGAGGAGAACCCCCATGCTGTACACCATCCACCGCTATCCCGCTGAATGGATCGACCGCTGGACCATGCACGACGGCTCCATCGCCACCGTGCGCCCGATTCTGCCGCAAGACGCCCCGCTGGAGGCCGCCCTGGTCGAGGGGTTGTCGTCCGAATCCCGTTATGCGCGCTTCCTGGTGGGCGGCGGCCGGTTGACCGACGATATGCTCGCCGCCTACACGCAAGTCGATTACGTGAACCACATGGCGCTGGTCGTCAGCGTGGCGCGGCCTGACGGCACGGGCGAGGAACTGATCGCCGACGGCCGCTTCGTCATGGAAGACGGCGTGGCCGAATTCGCCATGCTCGTGGCCGATGCGTGGCAGGGCAAGGGCGTGGGTCGGCGCCTGTTCGCCACGCTGGTGCGGGCAGCGCGCGTGTCCGGCGCCCGCGAGGTCTTCGGCGAGGTGCTTTCCATCAATCGCCGCATGATCGCCCTGGCGCGCGATGCGGGTTTTCGCATCGCCAACGTGCCGGGTGACGCGACCGTCTGCACCGTGCGCCTGCCGCTGGCCAACGCCGAGGCGGCCATGACGCCGTTCGTTTTCGCCTGATATCCGTCGCTCCTTTTTTGCGCCTGCACCGCTGCAGGGGCGCTCACCGTGTGTCTCTTTCGCCGCCGCTGTGCGGCTTCTTTTTTGCCGGATTCATCGAAATTAGTGTTGCTCAGTTCAAAAAAACACCGCTTTTGTGAATGAATGGATGCACTTAGACTCGTCCATGTGGCCTGGTGCGAGGGCGGCCCCCCCGCCGCGTGCTGGTGCCGCCTGATTCCATCTCTCCTCTGCCCCACACCATGACCGACATGAGCGACGTCCGGCCTGTGCTTGCCCCGTTCCACCTTGCTTTTCCCGTGCACGACATCGCCGCTGCGCGCGCTTTCTATGGCGACGTGCTCGGCTGCCCCGAGGGCCGCAGTTCGCCGGACTGGGTGGACTTCAACTTCTACGGCCACCAGATCGTGGCCCACCTCGCGCCGGAAGAAGTCGGCCATCACCAGACCAGCGCCGTCGACGGCCATCAGGTGCCGGTGCGCCACTTTGGCGTGGTGCTCTCCATGTCCGAATGGCAGGACGCCGCCGACAAGCTGCGTGCCGCCGGTATCGAATTCATCATCGAGCCGCACATCCGCTTCAAGGGCGAGGTGGGCGAGCAGGCCACGATGTTCTTCCTCGACCCGTCGGGCAACGCGATGGAGATGAAGGCGTTTGCCAATATGGCGATGCTGTTTGCCAAGTAAGACCGCGTGGCGCGCGCGTATCCTTGCGGTTCTGCCCTGATCCGCGCGCCCCATGCTCCGAGAACTCAAGACCTTCATCGCCGTCGCCCGGCACGGCACCTTTGCGGGCGCAGGCGAGCGCATCGGCCTCACGCAATCGGCGGTGAGCGCGCAGATCCAGCGGCTGGAAGAGTCGCTCGGCTTTCAACTGTTCGACCGCACGGGCCGGTCGGCCACGCTCAACGCGGCCGGGCGCGACGCACTGGCGCTGGCCGAACATATCGTCACGCTGTACGACCGCCTGGGCGACCAGGCCGGCGGCAACGAGCAGCGCGGCCTCGTGCGCGTGGGTGCGATTGCCTCGGTGCAGACGTCGTTCCTGGTGGATGCGCTGGTGCAGTTTCGCGCCGAATTCCCGCATTGCCGCGCGCGCGTGTTGCCCGGCGTGTCGCTGGACCTGCTCGGCCTGGTGGATGCCGGCGAGATCGACCTGGCCGTGCTGATCCGTCCGCCGTTTGCGGTGCCGGCCGATCTGGAATGGCGCACGCTCGTGGCCGAGCCCTTCGTGCTGCTTGTGCCCGCCAGCCTGCCCGGCGATGACTGGCGCACGCTGCTCGCGCATCAGCCGTTCATCCGCTACGACCGCCGCTCGTTCGGTGGGCGCCGTGTCGACCAGTTCCTGCGCGACCAGCACATCACCACCCACGATGTGATTGAACTCGACGAGCTGCAGGGCATGACGCAGCTCGTGGCGCGCGGGCAGGGCGTGGCGCTCGCCCCGCAAACTGCCGCGCAAGGCGCCTGGCTGCCCGGCGTGCGCGCCATCAGCCTGGGCGACGATACCTTCACCCGCGAGATCGGCCTGATCGAGCGCCCGCGCCATAGCCGGCAGCCCATTGCAGGCCGCCTGGCCGATTGCATCGACGAGGCCGCGCGCGCCGAGCGCCCCTGAAACCCCATGACCGATGCGTGATATCCGGCATTCCGGGGCTGTGCGTTGACCCAGCGTTATATCGACTCGTATATTACGAGCGATCTTTCCACGACTTCTCTGGGCCTCACATGCAACGTTTCTCGCAAGGTTTCGCGTTTCAGGCGCGGGTGCGCGCCATCGGTCTGGTGGCTGCGCTGTCGCTGGGCGTGGCAGCACCGGTACACGCGGCGGACTTGGTCGTCTCGGCTGCCGCCAGCCTCACCAACGCCTTCAAGACGATCGCGCAGCAGTATGAGGTTCTGCATCCGGACACCAAGGTCGTGCTCAACTTTGGCGCGTCGGACGTGCTGATGCAGCAGATCGCGCGCGGTGCCCCGGCGGATGTGTTTGCTTCCGCGGACCAGGAAGCGATGAACAAGGCGGTGGCCGAGCAGGTCATCAAGACCGAGACGCGCCATGATTTCGTCGCCAATCAGCTGGTGCTGATCGTGCCGGCCACGGGTGCGGTACCCGTGCATGCGCTGAATGATCTGACCAAGCCTGCCGTGAAGCACGTGGCGATCGGCAACCCCGCGTCGGTGCCGGTGGGCCGCTATGCCAAGCGTGCGCTGGAAGCGGCCAAACTGTGGGAGCCGGTGCAAGCCAAGGCGGTGCTGGCGCAGAACGTGCGCCAGGCGCTGGACTATGTGTCGCGCGGCGAGGTCGAAGCCGGGCTGGTGTTCTCCACCGATGCTGCCATTGCCGCCGACAAGGTGAAGGTGGCGGGCCCCGTGCCGCTGAATGTGCCGCTCACCTACCCGATCGCCGTGACGTCGGGCACGAAGCAGCCGCAGCAGGCGGCCGACTTCGTGGCGTTTGTGCTGTCGCCGGCGGGCCAGGCGCTGCTGGCCAAATACGGTTTCCTGAAGCCTTGATTACGCCGTAGCCGGTTGCCCCGCCCGCTCGACATCCTGCTTGGGCGTGCGGTGAATGCGCAGCACCAGGAAGGCCCCCGCGATGCACAGCCCGCCCGAGATCATCGAAGCCAGCGTGTAATTGCCCAGCGACGCGCGCATCATGCCCGCACCCAGCGTGGCAAACGCCGCGCCCAACTGGTGCCCGGCCACGATCCAGCCGAACACGATGGGCGCTGCCGCCTTGCCGAACACGTCGTTGGTCAGGCGCACGGTGGGTGGCACGGTAGCGATCCAGTCCAGCCCGTAGAAGATCGCAAACACCGGCAGGCCGAAGAACTCGAAACCGAACGCATACGGCAGGTAGATCAGCGACAGCCCACGCAGGCCGTAGTACCAGAACAGCAGCACGCGGCTGTTGTAGCGGTCGGACAGCCAGCCTGAGAGCGTCGTCCCCACCAGATCAAAGATGCCCATGGCCGCCAGCAGGCTCGCGCCTTTCACCTCGGAGAAACCGTGGTCTGCGCACATGGCGATAAAGTGCGTGCCGATGTAGCCGTTGGTGCTCGCACCACAGATAAAGAAGCTGGCGAACAGCAGCCAGAAATCACGCTTGGCGCAAGCCTGCATGAGCGTCTGGATGGCCAGGGTGATCGGGTTGGCGCGCGGGCCTTGAGCCACTTCCGGCGCATCGGCGGGTTCGCCATAGGTGCGCAGGCCCACGCTCTTGGGGGATTCCGGCAGCAGCAGCCACACGATGGGCAGCAGCAGCGCCAGCGCGCCGGCCACGATCAGCACCACCGGGCGCCAGCCGTAGTGCTCCACCACTGCCGCCATCATCGGCAGGAAGACGAGCTGCCCCGTGGCCGAACTGGCCGTCAGGATGCCCATTGCCAGCCCGCGGTGCGAGGTGAACCAGCGGTTGACCACCGTCGCGCCCAGGGTGATGGCAGCGACACCCGTGCCACCGCCCACCATCACGCCCCACAGCATCACCATCTGCCACGGCTCGTGCATCATCGCTGAGAGCGCCGTGCCCGACACCAGCACCGCCAGCGCACCCAACACCGTCGGGCGGATGCCGAAATACTGCATCGATGCCGCCGCAAACGGGCCGGTCAGCCCGTACAGCGCAATGCCGATCGAGATGGCCAGCGAGATCGTGCTGCGGCTCCAGCCGAATTCGTGCTCGAGCGGCAGCATCATCACGCTGGGCGTGGCGCGCGTGCCGGCCGCGCACAGCAGGATCAGGAACACCACCGCCAGCGCAAGCCAGCTGTAGTGAAAACGTGGGGCGATGAGGCGGGCAAGGCGCTGCATGGGGGTGTCCGATTCTTTCGATTCTTGTTGAGGCGACAATATCGCGTTCGTTACCGGTCGGTAACAACGTGGTTGCGATAGTAGGTACCGCTCGGTAACATGTCAAGCAGCAATCGAATGTCACCGGCACCGCTAGGGAGATCAGGGTTTGGTCCTCCGGCGGCGCTTGCAGGAGCACCACCATGGCCACCCCTAGCCCTCGCCGCCCCCGTACCGCTTCCCCCACCGTTGATCAACCGAAGCCCACGCCCCGCCGCATCAGCGGTGAGGATGCGCACGCCAGCCTGCTCGAAGCGGCTCGTCAACTGTTTTACTACGAAGGCGTGCGAGCCGTTGGCGTCGAGGCGGTGGTGGAGAAGGCGGGCGTCAACAAGATGAGCCTGTACCGCCAGTTCAAGTCGAAGGACGATCTCATCCTCGCTTACCTCGCGCGCAGTGAAGAGAACTTCTGGGGCTACTTCAACGCCAGCATGGCCAAGCACCCGGACGATGCGCGCGCGCAGCTGCTGCAGTTCTTCATCGACGTGTCGGGGCGGGCATCGCAGCCCGGGTATCGGGGTTGCCCGTTCGTGAATGTGGCGGCCGAGTTTCCGGACCTGTCGCATTCGGCTCGGCAGTTCGTCCAGCGCAACAAAGCGACGTTGCTCGCGCGCTTGCGTGACCGCGCTGAAGCCGCCGGCGCCACCGATCCCGATGCGCTGGCCGATGACCTGGCCTTCCTCATCGAGGGCGCCTATACCGCCAGCCAGACCTTTGGCACCGATGCGCCGCGCCTCATCAAGAGCCTGCCGCGCACGGCACGCGTGTTGCTCGATGCGGCCATCCCCGCGCGCAAATCGGCTTGATGTTGATGTTGTAGCGCGCTCACGCGGGCAAACATGGGCGGGCGGGTGTTGTGCGATGTCGCTACACTCGCTGACATTGTTGCTTCGGCTTCACCCGCCACGATGACGCCCAATCCCGCTCCGCTGTCTTCCATCCGCACGACACCGGCGCAGCCGCTGCCGGCAGCGCTGTCGCAGGCGCAGCGTGCGCTCGAGCGCATCGTGCTCGGCAAGCCGCTGCAGATTCGCCTGGCGCTGGCGTGCCTGCTCGCGCGCGGGCATCTGCTGCTCGAAGACTTGCCCGGCGTGGGCAAGACCACGCTCGCGCACGCGCTGGCCCGTACGCTCGGGCTGCAATACCAGCGTGTGCAGTTCACCAGCGACCTGCTCCCGACCGACTTGATCGGCGTGTCGATCTACGTGAAAGAGAAGGGCGCGTTTGAGTTTCACCCCGGCCCGCTGTTCGCGCAGGTGGTGCTGGCCGATGAGATCAACCGCGCCACGCCCAAGGCGCAGAGTGCGCTGCTTGAAGCGATGGCCGAGGGACAGGTGACGCACGATGGCGCGACCTACCCGCTGCCCGAGCCGTTCTTCGTGATCGCCACGCAGAACCCGCTGAACCAGATCGGCACGCATCCGCTGCCGGAATCGCAGTTGGATCGCTTCACGATGCGGCTGTCGCTGGGCTACCCCGATCAAAGCTCCGAGCGCGCGCTGTACCTCGGTGGCGGTGCGCCGCAGGACGTCGAGCCCGTGCTGACCGCCGCGCAGGTCGTTGCACTGCAGGCCGCCGCCGATGCCGTGCATGTGGCGCCCGTGCTGGTCGACTATGTGCTCGCGCTGGTGAACGCCACGCGCACCGATGCGCAGGTGCAGATGGGCCTGTCGCCGCGGGCCGGGCTCGCGCTGCTGGCTGCGGCGCGCGCGTGGGCGCTGATCGACGCGCGCGATGCCGTGCTGCCCGAAGACGTGCAGGCGGTGTTCAAGGCCGTGGCGGCGCACCGGCTGCTGTCTGCCGGTGGCGCGCTGTCGGCTACCGCGCTGGCGCAGCGGCTGCTCGATACGGTCGCCATCCCGTAAGCGCACGGCGCCATGGCGCGGGTCACTGCTCTGCTGTTTGCGCCGTTGCGGAGCCTCGGCGCGGCTTTGGCGATGCTGCCCGGCGTGCGTTTTGTGCGTGCGCGCGTGCAGCGCTTTCTGCAACGGCCGCGCACGCCGCGCGACGGCCGCATCCGCCTGGACCGTCATCACGTCTACATCCTGCCCACTGCGTCCGGCGCCGGGTTTGCGCTGTTGCTCGCGGTGATGCTGCTGACGTCGCTGAACTACAACGTGAGCCTGGGTTTTCTGCTGACCTTTGTACTGGCTGGCGTGGTGGTCTCGGCCATGTGGCAGACGCATCGCAACCTGGTCGATCTGGAAGTGCGCGGCGCCGCCGGCGATGCGGTGTTTGCCGGCCATGCGCTGAATGTGAGCGTGGCGCTGGCCAACGTCACGCCGTGGGCGCGCGTGGGCGTGGATGTGAGCGCGCGAGATGCCGCTGCGGTGGAGACCTCGCTCGACGCGCAAGACGCCATCGTGGCCGCACTCGCCTTCGGCGATCAGCCGCGCGGCTGGTTCCGGCTGCCGCGCCTGACGGTGTCGACGCGTTTTCCGCTTGGGCTGTTCCGCGCGTGGAGCTATGCCGATGCGCCGCTCACGCTGTTGGTCTACCCTGCGCCCGAGCCCTCGGCGCCGCCGCTGCCCGCCAGCTTCACACCCGACCCCAAGGAGAACGATAGGGAAGACGACGCGCGCGCTGCCCGCACCCCCATCGAAGAAGCCGCCGACCAACTGCGCATCTACCGCCCGGGCGACCCGCTGCGCAGCATCGCGTGGAAGCACAGCGCGCGGGCGGGCACCTGGATGAGCCGCACCGGCCAGCCGCCGCGTCACGCCCAATGCGTGCTCGCGTGGGATGCATTGCCGCCGGCGATGAACGTGGAGCAACGCCTGTCGCGGCTGTGTGCCTGGGTACTGGCCGCGGAGCATGCCCCCGCCGGTGAGGAGCCCGAATACACGCTGAGCCTGCCGGGCGTTTCGATCGGACCCGCGCGCGGGCCGGCGCATCGAGATGCTTGCCTGCGTGCTTTGGCGTTGTGGGGCAAGCCCGCGATGCCTGGGGATGCCGCGTGAACGCCGCCAGCGAAACCGCCCTGTTCGGCTCCGCCCGCGCACTCACGCACCGCGAGCACGGCTGGCTGATCGCGCAGCTTGCCGTGGTGCTTGCACCGCTGCTGCGTGCGCTGCCGCTGGTGACCTGTGCCGTATTCGGCGTGCTGCTGCTCTGGCGCACGCTGCTGTGGGTGCGGCGCGCGCCGTTGCCGGGCAAGTGGGTGCTGGGCTTGATTGGCGTGGCCACGCTGCTCGTCACGCTGGCGCTGGCCATGCGCACCGGCGGCAATGTCGGCCGAGACCTGTCGGTGGCGCTGCTCGGTGCGTTCCTCGTGCTGAAGCTGATGGAATCGAACACGGTGCGCAGCGGCATTCTCGTCACGCAGCTGTGCTGCTTTCTGTTGCTCTCGCAGGTGCTGTTCGACCAGCCGCCGTGGCTGGCCGCCACCATGCTGGCCACCGTGGCGCTGCTGCTGCGTAACTGGCTGTTGCTGCTGCATCCGCAGGCGCGCACGCGCGTGTTGCCAGTGCGTGTGCTGGCGCGTCTGGTTGTGATGGGTTTGCCGTGTGCGGCGGTGCTGTTCCTGCTGTTTCCGCGGCTCGACCATCCGCTGTGGCGCCTGCCGCAAACCGCTGATGCCGCTGTCAGCGGCCTGTCTGACCGCATGGCGCCGGGCTCTGTCGGTCAGTTGATCCTGTCGGATGACCTTGCTTTCCGCGCCGACTTTGCCGGTGCACCACCGCCGCTCGACACGCTTTATTGGCGCGGTATGGTGCTGTGGCATTTCGATGGCCAGGCATGGACGGCTGCGTCGACACGGCAGCGTCCCGCACACGAGAGCGTACCCAATTCTGCGAGCGCTGCAAGCGACGCATCGGGCGTGTTCGACTACAACATCACGCTCGAGCCGACACGCCAACGCTGGCTGTTTGCACTGGATCGCGGCCTCTCGATCGACGCGCGCGACGGCATCGGCCGCAGCATCGATGGCGAATTCATCAGCACACCGCTGCTGGACCAGCGCGTGCGCTATCACGCGAGGTCACAACTGCCCGCGCGCAATCGCGTGGACGGCGCTCAGGCGCTCGATGCGCGCACCCAGCAGCTCGCACTGGCACTGCCGCCGGGCAACCCGCAGGCACGTGCGCTGGCCGAGCAGTGGGCAGACCTGCCGCCGACGGGGCGCGTATCGGCCGCGCTCAGGCTGTTCGGCAGCGCACCGTTTGCCTACACGCTCGAACCCGAGCCGCTGCGGGATCAGCAGATCGACGACTTCCTCTTCCGCACGCGCCGCGGCTTCTGCGAACACTACGCGAGCAGTTTCGTCTTCCTGATGCGCGCGGCGGACGTGCCGGCGCGCGTGGTGGTGGGCTATCTCGGCGGCGAGGTGAATGCGGTGAGCGGCGACATCATCGTGCGCCAGTCCGATGCACATGCATGGGCCGAGGTGTGGCTTGACGGGCGCGGCTGGGTGCGTGTGGACCCGACCGCCGCCGTTGCCCCGCAGCGTGTCGAACGTGGGCTCTCCGCTGCCGTGCCCGCCAGCGAGTTCCGCTCGCGCCGCATGGAAGAGCCCCACTGGCTGCGCAGCGTGCGCTGGGGGCTGGATGGCCTGGTCAGCGGCTGGAACCGCTGGGTGCTCGGCTACGATCGCACCCGCCAGGCGCGCCTGTTCGCGTGGCTGGGCCTGGATGCTGCCGACCCGCGCGCCGTGCTGTGGGGCGTGTCGGCCCTGTTCCTGCTCGCGGCGTTGCCGTTGTTGTGGCAGCAGCGCAAACCGAAGCCCGACCCGGTGCAGGCGCAGTGGCAGCGCCTGTGCGATCGGCTGGCGCGGCATGGCTGCGCGCGTGGCCCGGCGGAAGGCCCGATGGCGTACGCGGAGCGTGCCGCCGTGCAGTTTCCGCATGCGGCGCAGGCCCTGCGCCAAGCCGCGGCGGGCTACGTCGCGCTGCGCTATGGGCGTGATGATGGCGATGCGCAGGCGCGTGACCGGCGGTTCGCGCAATGGCGTCATGCGCTCGCGCAGGTGCGGCTGGGCTAGCGCTGCGAAGCTGTTGATCGGCTTAGAAAATGTGCCCCAAATGCGGGCGCGCACGCGGTGTTTCGCGCACGGTGTTCATTCACCTGTGATGGAAAATTTTCCGATCCACGGCGTCCCTGTCCGAGATGCATTCCATGCACCGTGCAATAACTGCACGCAGTTTCCCGATTGCGGAAAACCGATGCGACACAGTTACGCAGGGGGATGCACGTCGGCGGTGCATTTGCGAATCGACCTGCGGTTGAGCGCCTCGCTGGCACAGCGGGAACCTTTCTCATACGATGGTTTTCGTAGCGTTTCCGCTGCGCTGCAACGTTGCTGAAGACGCCCGCCCCAACCGGGTTAGCAGCCTGCAGTGCTCTCGTAGATTCCGCAGGAGCCATCCCAATGCATCGACCGAAACGCATGCTTGTCGAGAATGTCGTGTGGGCGCACGAGACCGCCGCGCGCGACCCCGGATTCTTTCCGCGTCTGGCACAAGGCCAGCAACCCCAGGTGTTATGGATCGGCTGCGCAGACAGCCGTGTGCCGGCTGAAACCATCACCCATTCCAATCCCGGAGATTTGTTCGTCCACCGCAATATCGCCAACCTCGTCTGCCCGGCAGATGACAACACGATGAGCGTGCTGGAATACGCCGTGCGCGTGGTCAAGGTCGCGCACGTGATCGTGTGTGGGCACGACGGCTGCGGTGGCGTGCGCGCCTCGCTGTTGCCGCCGCCCGATGGGCTGCCGCACGTGGCGCGCCGCATTGCGCCGCTGTGTGCGCTGGCAGGCCGCCATCGCGCAGAGCTCGATGCCGTGGCGGATTTTGACCAGCGTGTGAACCGCCTGGCCGAACTCAACGTGCTCGAACAGGTGCGTTGTCTGCGCGAGAACCCCATCGTGCGTGACGCTGATCCAGCACCGCGCGTGCACGGCTGGATCTTCGGCCTGGCCGACGGGCACATCCGCGTACTGGCTTCTGGCGATGCGCAGCCCACGCACCCAGCCCGCGGCGACATCCTGATGCCCGCCGAGGCCATCGCCTGACCACCCGGCGGTGGCTTGCTCGGCCACCGCTTTCCCTGATGCTTCTCTCTTCACGCATGCCGGCGGCGCCCCGCTTGCAGGTAGGCGTTCGCGCGTGCGCAGTTCATACAAGACAAAACAACCATGCAGACACCAACCCAACCGGCTTTCTTCCCGCGCGACATGCTCGCCGGGGTCATCGTCTTCTTCGTTGCCCTGCCGTTGTGCCTGGGTATTGCCAATGCGTCGGGTGTCGACCCGCTCGCGGGGCTGCTCTCCGGCATGATCGGCGGCTTGGTGGTGGCGCTGTTCAGCGGCTCGCAACTGAGCGTGAGCGGCCCGGCCGCCGGCCTCGTCGTGATTGTGGTGGATGGCATCGCCAAGCTGGGCGGCTTCTCGGCCTTCCTCGTGGCGGTGGCGCTGGCCGGCGCGCTCCAGTTTGTGTTCGGCATGCTGCGGGCCGGGCGCTTTGCGGCGTATGTGCCATCGTCGGTCATCAAGGGCATGCTGGCGGCAATCGGGCTGCTGCTGATCATCAAGCAGATGCCATTGGCGCTTGGACTGACTGAAGGGCAAGGTTCGGGCGGCCCCGGCATGTTGGCGACACCGTTCGGTGTGTTCTCTGTGACGGCGATGCTGGTGACGTTGCTCTCGGCGGTCGTGCTGATCGGCTGGGATACGCCGATGCTGCGGCGCTTTGCGCTGGTGCGCGCGCTACCTTCGCCGCTGGTGGTGGTTGCACTTGGGATTGGCATGACGATGTTGCTCGACGCGGTCGCGCCCGGCATGGCGCCGCCGGTGGAGCACCGCGTCAGCCTGCCCGCGCTGGCATCGTTCGGGGCGTTGCTGGATGCGCTGGAATCGCCCGCGCTGACAGCGCTCGGCAATCCGGATGTCTGGCGTGTGGCGGTGGCGCTGGCCATTGTTGCCAGTCTGGAAACCCTGCTGAGCCTCGAAGCCGTCGAGCAGCTCGACCCCCGGAAGCGCCACGCGCCGCCCGATCGCGAACTCAAGGCGCAGGGCATCGGCAACATGGTGGCGGGCGCATTGGGCGGGCTGCCGATCACGTCCGTCATTGTGCGCAGCTCCGCCAACGTGCATGCCGGTGCGCAGAGCCGCTGGTCGGCCGTCGTGCACGGTGTGCTGCTGCTGGCGAGCGTGTTTGCGCTCACGGCCATCGTCAATCGCATCCCGCTGGCGTGCCTGGCCAGCATCCTGATCTTTACCGGCTACAAGCTGGCCAAGCCGTCGCTGTTTGCCGCCGTGGCGCGCCAGGGTTGGGACCGCTTTGCCCCCTTCATTGCCACCATCGCGGGCGTGCTGCTCACCGACCTGTTGATTGGCATCCTGATCGGCATTGCGTTGAGCCTTGTGCTGGCGCTTCGCGCCAACTTGCGCCGCACCATCGTGATGGCGCGGCATCACGACCACTTCCTGCTGTCGTTCCGCAAGGACGTGTCGTTCATGGGCAAGGTGCCGCTCAAGCGCTATCTGGCGCAGGTGCCCGATCACGCCACGCTCATCGTCGACGCCGCCCGGGCCGACTACATCGACGCGGATGTGCGCGACATGGTCGAGCGCTTCATCGACGCGGCGCCGATGCGCGGCATCGTCATCGAGCGCCATCATTTTGATGCGGCTGGGTCGCAGAAAACGGCCGGTTTTTGGCAGCCGCGCCCGCCATTTACACAGCATGTCGCCAGATAACGCGGTGCCGAGATTTAACCTATTTTGGGTAATTTAGAGCGATTCCTCCAAACATAATCCGCTTGTATGCCGATTGGTCAACGTTTGCGCCTAGGGAAAACCAGGCATTCTGAATATGAAAATCGTGTGGATTCAGCATTGGAAACGGGTTTTCGGCGTTTGACAATGTTTGCAATCGCGGTCGCCTCAGTTAATAGAATTAATTTGAAGGTGCTATCCAGTTAAGTGGATGCGGTGCCGATAAAACAACGAGCGGGGCTGCAGGGCGCATTATCAAGCGCATATTTGAAACGGGAGACAGACATGAAGGTATTGCAACGAGGGACCCTGATTTCGGCCGCCCTGGCCGGCCTGCTTGTGCTGGGCGGTTGCGCCAGTTCGGGGTCGGGCGACATGAGCGGGACGACGGGCAGCGATGGCAGCTCTGCCAATAACGGCGGCAGCGGGTCCGGGTCGAACGGCTCCGGTGGCTCAGGTGGTTCGGGCGGCACAGCCACCACGGCTTCTACCCCCACGGGAGACATCGCCAACAAAGGCGGCGGTGTGCTGACGGCTACCGGCGATGCGGTGAGCAGCCTAGGCACGACCGTTGGGGGCAGCAATCTGCCGGGCGCCTCTGCGCTGGGCAATGTGGTTGATAACCTCGGCAATACGGTGTCCGTGCTCGGCACGGGCGTGCAATCGGGCCTGGGTAGCATCGGCACCAACCCGAACCCGATCGGTACGACGGTGTCGAGCACCGGCAATGTGGTTACCGCGGCCGGCAACACCGTGACGGCGACCGGCAGCTTGGTCGACAGCCTGGGTACGGGCCCGCTGCAGCCGCTCTCGCCGGTGACCACGACGGTGGGCGGTACGGTTCAACAGGTGGGTCAGGCCGTCGCCAACGCGGGCGGCACGCTTGGCACGGCACTGTCGACGGGGCCAGTGGAGCAGGTGACGCAGCAGCTCAGTTCTGCTGTCGTGCCACTGACATCACAGGTGACCACCGCCACGCAAACGCTCGGTAACACCACCGGCCTGGGCGCACCGGCTACCAATCTGCTGCAGACCGTTGGCGGTGGCGTAGCAGGCGTCGGCACGTCGCTCACGGCGACGAACGCGCCGGTTGTCTCGGGCCTGGGCGGTGTGGTGACGGCCACGGGCGCCACGGTGGCCGCGCTTGGCGGCGCCACGTCCACGCCGGGCGGCGCGACATCGGCCAACCCGCTGGCGCCGATTACTGGTGCCTTGGGTGGATTGGGAGGTACCACGACGGGCGGCAGCAATCCGTTGGGTGCAGTGACCGGCTCGCTGGGTGGGGCAGCCTCGGGCGGTTCGCCGGCTGCCGGTGTGACGGCGCCGGTTGGCTCGCTCGTGACCAGCGTAGGTACCTCGCTCACTTCCACGGGCGCGACCACCCCGCTCGCACCCGTGACGGGCGCCGTGGGCGGTGCACTGGGCACGGTCGGCGCTGCGCTAGGTGGTGGCGCGCATCACTGACCACGGACCTGCCATGAGCAAGCCGCTCACGCCTCGCGCTGAGCGGCTTTGTCTTGTCTTTGGCGCGCGCGGCATCACCCGTCCATCACCCATCGGCATGGTTGGCTTGAACTGCCGTGAGGCACAGGCTGTAATGGTTGTCTGTCCGCGCAGAACTTCTGGGCGGTATCCGGAGATCCATGATGATCACACATGCGCTGTTCGCCCGACTGGTTGCCAAGCCGGGCAAGGAGCAGGCCGTGGCCGACTTTCTCGCGGCCGGCCTGCAGATGGCCAATCAGGAAAGCACCACCCCGATCTGGTTTGCGTTGCGCATTGCGCCCAACGTGTTCGGCATTTTCGATGCCTTTGCCAGCGAGCAGGATCGGCAGGCCCACCTAGATGGCCCGATTGCCCAGGCCCTCATGGCCAACGCGTCGGAGTTGCTGGCCAGCCCGCCGGAGATCGCACCGATCGACGTGCTCGGCATGAAAAACACCGTCGCAAGCTGACGGCCAACAACGACAAAACCGCCGCACCGGGGCACAAGCCCGATGCGGCGGTTCCGCTTTCTGCAGGGTGTGTTGGCTCCGGCGATCAGCCCGGCACACGCACCCAGCCTTCCATCAACACGCGCGCGCTGCGGCTCATGATGGCCTTGGTGACAGTCCATTCACCGTCGACCAGCTTCGCCTCCGCGCCCACGCGCAGCGTGCCGGACGGATGCCCGAAGCGCACCGCGCCACGTTCACCGCCGCCGGCCGCGAGGTTGACCAGCGTGCCCGGAATGGCCGCGGCCGTGCCGATGGCAACAGCTGCCGTGCCCATCATCGCGTGGTGCAGCTTGCCCATCGACAGCGCCCGCACCAGCAGATCCACATCGCCCGTGCCGACCGGCTTGCCGCTGGAGGACACGTAGTCCTTCGGTGGCGCAACGAAAGCCACCTTGGGCGTGTGCTGCCGCGTGGCGGCCTCGTCGATGCTCTTGATGAGGCCCATGCGCAGCGCACCGTGCGCGCGGATGGTCTCGAACATCGCCAGCGCCTTCGCGTCGCCGTTGATGGCGTCCTGCAGCTCGGTGCCGGTGTAGCCGATGGCCTCGGCATTCACGAAGATGGTCGGGATGCCGGCGTTGATCATCGTCGCCTTGAGCGTGCCCACGCCGGGCACTTCAAGGTCGTCAACGAGGTTGCCGGTGGGGAACATTGCGCCGCCGCCATCACCGTCTTCTTCTGCGGCGGGGTCGAGGAATTCGAGCTGCACTTCCGCCGCCGGGAAGGTCACGCCGTCCAGCTCGAAGTCGCCCGTTTCCTGCACCGCGCCGTTGGTGATGGGCACGTGCGCAATGATGGTCTTGCCGATGTTGGCCTGCCAGATGCGCACGATGGCCGTGCCGTTCTGCGGTACCCGGCTCGCATCGACCAATCCGTTGCTGATGGCGAACGGACCGACCGCTGCGGAGAGATTGCCGCAATTGCCCGACCAATCCACAAACGGCTTGTCGATGGAGACCTGGCCGAACAGGTAATCCACGTCGTGATCCGGGCGCGTGCTCTTGCTGATGATGACCGTTTTGCTGGTGCTCGACGTGGCGCCGCCCATGCCGTCGATCTGCTTGCCGTACGGGTCGGGGCTGCCGATCACGCGCATGAGCAGCGCATCACGGGCAGCGCCCGGCTGCTGCGCGGCAAGCGGCAGATCCTGCAGGCGGAAGAACACGCCCTTGCTGGTGCCGCCACGGATGTAGGTGGCCGGAACCTTGATTTGGGCCGGATGCGTCATGCAGCCTCCTTCGACGATTCCAGGAAGTCCTGTGCAAAGCGCTGCAGCACGCCGCCCGCTTCGTAGATCGAGACTTCCTCATCGCTGTCCAGGCGGCACGTGACAGGCACTTCCACGCGCTCGCCGTTCTTGCGATGGATCACCAGCGTGAGATCCGCACGCGGTTGGCGCGCGCCGATCACGTCAAAGGTTTCGGTGCCGTCGATGCCCAAGGTCAGGCGCGTGGTGCCCGGCTTGAACTCCAGCGGCAGCACGCCCATGCCGATCAGGTTCGTGCGGTGGATGCGCTCGAAGCCTTCGGCCACGATGGCTTCCACGCCGGCCAGGCGCACGCCCTTGGCAGCCCAGTCGCGCGAGCTGCCCTGGCCGTAGTCGGCACCGGCAATCACGATCAGGGGTTGCTTGCGGTCCATGTAGGTCTCGATCGCTTCCCACATGCGGGTGACCTTGCCCTCGGGCTCGATGCGTGCCAGCGATCCCTTCTTCACGGCGCCATCCACCACGGCCATCTCGTTGATGAGCGTGGGGTTGGCGAACGTCGCGCGCTGTGCGGTCAGGTGGTCGCCGCGGTGCGTGGCGTACGAGTTGAAGTCCTCTTCCGGCAGGCCCATCTTGGCGAGGTATTCGCCCGCGGCGCTGCTCGCCAGGATGGCGTTGGATGGCGAGAGGTGGTCGGTCGTGATGTTGTCGCCCAGCACGGCCAACGGGCGCAGACCCTTGAGCGTGCGCTCGCCGGCCAGCGCGCCTTCCCAATACGGCGGGCGGCGGATGTAGGTGCTCTGCGCGCGCCAGTCGTACAGCGGGCTCACGTTGGCAACAGCCTCGCTGCGCTGCTCGAACATCGGGATGTAGACCTTGCGGAACTGCTCCGGCTTGACAGAGGCACGCACGATGGCGTCGATCTCCTCATCGGTCGGCCACAGGTCTTTCAACGTGATGGGCTTGCCGTTGGCGTCCGTCCCAAAGCTGTCGCGCTCGATGTCGAAGCGCACCGTGCCGGCAATCGCATAGGCCACCACCAGCGGCGGCGAGGCGAGGAACGCCTGCTTGGCATACGGGTGGATACGGCCGTCAAAGTTGCGGTTGCCCGACAGCACGGCGGTGGCGTACAGGTCGCGGTCGATGATCTCCTGCTGGATCTTCGGGTCCAGTGCGCCGCTCATGCCGTTGCACGTGGTGCAGGCAAACGCGACGATGCCGAAGCCGAGCTCTTCCAGTTCGGCCTTCAGGCCGGCCTCTTCCAGATACAGCTCGACTGCCTTCGACCCAGGCGCCAGCGAGCTCTTCACCCACGGCTTGCGCGTCAGGCCCAGGCGGTTGGCGTTGCGTGCCAGCAGCGCGGCGGCAATCACGTTGCGCGGGTTGCTGGTGTTCGTGCAGCTCGTGATGGCGGCGATGATGACGGCGCCGTCCGGCATCTGGCCTGGGGTCTCTTCCCACTTGCCGGCGATGCCCTTGGCGGCGAGGTCCGTCGTGGCCACGCGGGCGTGCGGGTTCGACGGGCCCGCCATGTTGCGCACCACGCTCGACAGGTCGAAGCGCAGCACGCGTTCGTATTCGGCGTGCTTGAGCGTGTCGGACCACAGGCCGGCGGTCTTGGCATACGTCTCGACCAGTTTGACTTGCTCGTCGCTGCGGCCGGTCAGGCGCAGGTAGTCGAGCGTGTTGTCGTCGATGGAGAACATCGCGGCGGTGGCGCCGTACTCCGGGGCCATGTTGGAGATGGTGGCGCGGTCGCCCAGCGTGAGCTTCGATGCGCCTTCGCCGTAGAACTCCAGATACGCCCCCACCACCTTTTGCTTGCGCAGGAATTCGGTCAGGGCCAGCACGATGTCGGTGGCGGTGATGCCGGGCTGACGTTGGCCCGTCAGTTCCACGCCGACGATGTCCGGCAGGCGCATCCACGAGGCGCGGCCGAGCATGACGTTTTCGGCTTCCAGGCCGCCCACGCCGATGGCGATCACGCCCAGCGCATCGACGTGCGGGGTGTGGCTATCGGTGCCCACGCAGGTGTCGGGGTAGGCCACGCCGTCGTGCGCCTGGATGACCGGCGACATTTTCTCCAGGTTGATCTGGTGCATGATGCCGTTGCCCGCCGGGATCACGTCCACATTCTTGAACGCGAGCTTGGTCCAGTCGATGAAGTGGAAGCGGTCTTCGTTGCGGCGGTCTTCAATGGCGCGGTTCTTGGCGAAGGCGTCGGGGTCGAAGCCACCGCATTCCACGGCCAGCGAGTGGTCGACGATCAACTGCACGGGCACGACCGGGTTGACCTTGGCGGGGTCGCCGCCTTGGTCAGCGATGGCATCACGCAGGCCGGCCAGGTCCACCAATGCGGTCTGGCCGAGGATGTCGTGACAGACCACGCGGGCGGGGAACCAGGGGAAGTCCAGATCGCGTTTGCGCTCGATGAGTTGCTTGAGCGATGCGGTGAGCGTGGCTGGGTTGCAGCGGCGGACCAGGTTTTCGGCGAGTACGCGCGATGTGTACGGCAGCTTGTCGTAGGCGCCCGGTTGGATGGCTTCTACGGCTTCACGCGCGTCGAAGTAATCGAGGGACGTGCCGGGGAGGGGTTTGCGGTGTGCTGTGTTCATGATGTGGGTACATCCCTTGTTTCTCCCCCTGCCGGGGGCGACTCACTTTCTTTGTCTTGCCAAAGAAAGTAAGCAAAGAAAGGCGCGCCCGAGATGGCGACTTCCCCTTGAATTTATGTCACCGGGCGGAGATGGGGAAAACTCGCTTCGCTCAGACAGTTCCCCATCTTTTTTCCGCCCGCTGACAGAAATTCAAGGCGCCATCAAGGGCAGGAACGGCCAAACCGTCTGGGCGCACGGCTTGGCGTTCTGCGGGGCGTCCGCCGGATTACGCGCGCTTGCTGAGCGGTACGAATTTCAGGTCTTCCGGGCCGGTGTAGTTGGCGCTCGGGCGGATGATCTTGTTGTCGATGCGTTGTTCGATGATGTGCGCGGCCCAGCCGGACGTACGTGCGATCACGAACAGCGGGGTGAACATCGCGGTCGGCACGCCCATCATGTGGTACGACACGGCGCTGAACCAGTCGAGGTTCGGGAACATCTTCTTGACGTCCCACATCACGGTTTCCAGGCGCTCGGCAATGTCGAACATCTTGGTGTTGCTGGCTTCCTTCGACAGCTTCTTCGCCACTTCCTTGATGACCTTGTTGCGCGGGTCGGACACGGTGTACACCGGGTGGCCGAAGCCGATCACGACTTCCTTGGCTTCCACGCGGCGGCGGATGTCGGCTTCTGCCTCGTCGGGCGTGTCGTAGCGCTTCTGGATTTCGAACGCCACTTCATTGGCGCCGCCGTGCTTCGGGCCGCGCAGTGCGCCGATGGCGCCAGTGATGGCCGAGTAGATGTCCGAGCCCGTGCCGGCGATCACACGGCCGGTGAAGGTGGAGGCATTGAATTCGTGCTCGGCGTACAGGTTGAGCGACACGTGCATCGCGTCGACCCACGACTTGGGCGGCTCGACGCCGTGCAGCAGGTGCAGGAAGTGGCCGCCGATCGAGTCGTCATCCGTTTCGACTTCGATGCGCTTGCCGTTGTGGCTGTAGTGGTACCAGTACAGCAGCATCGAGCCGAGCGAGGCCATCAGGCGGTCGGCGATGTCGCGCGCGCCGGGGGTGGCATGGTCGTCCTTCTCGGGCAGCACGGTGCCGAGCACCGACACGCCCGTGCGCATCACGTCCATCGGGTGAGCGGAGGCGGGCACCCATTCCAGTGCGGCCTTCACGTTGGCGGGCAGGCCGCGCAGGGCTTTCAGCTTGGCCTTGTACGCCGTCAGTTCGGCCTTGTTGGGCAGCTTGCCGTGCACCAGCAGATGCGCGACTTCTTCAAATTCGCACGCGGCGGCCAGGTCGAGGATGTCGTAGCCGCGATAGTGCAGGTCGTTGCCGGTGCGGCCGACGGTACACAGTGCAGTGTTGCCTGCCGTCACGCCCGACAGGGCCACGGACTTCTTCGGTTTGAAGGCGCCGGCGTTCGGGGTGCTGTTGTCTGCTTCGCTCATGGTGTGGTGTCTCCTTGGATGCGTTGAATCTCGGGCGTTATTTCTTGGCGGCGAACAGGGCGTCGAGCTTGTCTTCGTACGCGTGATAGCCGAGGTATTGGTACAGGTCTGCGCGGGTTTGCATGGTTTCTACGGCCGCCTTCTGCGTGCCGTCGCGCATCAACACCTGGTAGAAGTTGAGCGCCGCTGCGTTCATTGCGCGATACGCGCCGCAGCAGTACAGGGCGATGTCCACGTTGGCGCTGCGCAGTTCATCCGTGGTGAACAGCGGCGTGCTGCCGAACTCGGTCAGGTTGGCCAGGATGGGCACCTTCACGGCGGCCTTGAAGCGGCGGTAGTCGTCCAGCGTCTTCATGGCTTCGGGGAAGATCATGTCCGCGCCGGCTTCCACGTAGGCCACGGCGCGCTCGATGGCGGCGTCGATGCCTTCCACGGCGGCTGCGTCGGTGCGGGCCATGATGACGAAGTCGTCATCGGTGCGGGCGTCTACGGCGGCCTTCACGCGGTCGACCATTTCGTCGGCGGGCACGACTTCCTTGCCGGGGCGATGGCCGCAGCGCTTCTGGCCGACCTGGTCTTCCAGGTGCACGGCTGCCACACCCGCCTTGATGAACGAGCGGACGGTGCGTGCGATGTTGAAGGCGCCACCCCAGCCGGTGTCGATGTCCACCAACAGCGGCACCTGCACGGCGTCGGTGATGCGGCGGGCGTCGATCAGCACGTCTTCCATCGTGCTGATGCCCAGGTCCGGAATGCCCAGCGAGTTGGCGGCCACACCGCCGCCCGACAGGTACACGGCCTTGAAGCCGGTCTGCTCGGCCATCTTGGCGGCGTAGGCGGTGATGGCGCCCACCACTTGCAGCGGTTGCGATTCAGCGACCGCTTGACGGAACTTGGCGCCCGCGCTGGTGGGCTGTCGTTTGGTTGTGCTCATGTGTGCTCCACAAAGAATGGCCTCTTAGAGCAGGAAGCGGGCCACCCCATCAGCGTCGTCTAAGTCGTTGATTTGTATAGCAGTGACGTTGCCGCCCAGGATCACCTCATTTCAGATTTGAAAATTTCATTTCAACTTGGAAATGCGCGGCGCATAATGGCGACATCATGAGTCCGACCCCTGATCTCACCTCGCTCACGCAGTTGACCGATCGGCCCCGCATCTGGGCCTGCGGCATCAGCCGCCTGAGCGACCTGTTCCTCGACATTGCCGCCGAGTACAACGATCGCGCCGAACTGCGCGTCATCACGCGCGGTTTTGAAGACGTGGTGCGCGAAATCGACGGCGCCGGTGCCCAGCGTCCGGACGTGGTGGTGGCGGGCGGCTCCAACGGCGCGTATCTGAAGCCGCGCCTGTCGCTGCCCGTGGTCGTCATCAACCCGACCGGTTTTGACGTGATGCACGCGCTGGCGCGCGCCCGGCGCTCCGTGTCGGACACGAGGCAAACGGTGGCGCTTGTCATGCACGGCGATACGCCCGACGAGGTGCGCCGCTTTGCGGCGGCCTACAACATGGACGTTGTCTTTGGCGCGTACGCATCGCGCCAGGACGCCGAGAGCTGTGTGTTGGACTTGCGCGACCGCGGCGTGGGCGTCGTCGTTGGCCCCGGCTTGGTGACGGATCTGGCAGCGCAAGCCGGCATGAACGCCGTGTTCCTGTACTCGCGCGATTCCGTGCGCGCTGCGTTTGATACCGCGCTGGAGGTGGTGCAAGCCACCCGCCGCGAATCGCAGCGTCGCCAGCGCCTGGACAACCTGCTGCAGCATTTGCGCGACGGCGTGGTCGCCCTGGATGCGCAGGGCCGCGTGGAGGCCATCAACGAGCGGCTCGCCACCGCGCTTGGAATCGACGCCAGGCAGGCGGCCGGGCAGCCGCTGCTCAGCCTCGCGCCCAATTTGCTGGGCCTGCTGCCCGATACCGATGGCGATACGCTGGGCACCGTGCGCGGCGTGAACTACGTCATCCACCGTGGCCCCCTGACCAGCACGGGCGCGGGCGGTGCCGCAGGTACCGAAGACGGCACCGTATTCACCTTCCAGGAATCGCGCGCGGTGGAGCGGCTGGACCGCACGCTGCGCTCGCGCCAGCGCCCGCAGCAGTTCAGCGCGCGCTACCGGCTCGATGACCTGGTGGGCGAATCCGCGCCCATGGAGCGCGTGCGCACGCTGGTGCGCCGCTATGCCAAGTCCGATGCCACCGTGCTGGTGCTGGGCGAATCGGGCACCGGCAAGGAAATGGTCGCGCAGAGCATGCACGAACTGAGCGCGCGGCGCGACTTTCCGTTCGTCGCCATCAACTGCGGCGCGTTTCCGGAAGCGCTGCTGGAGAGCGAGCTCTTCGGCTACGAGGAAGGCGCCTTCACCGGCGCGCGCAAGGGCGGCAAGGCCGGGCTGATCGAAGCCGCGCATCGCGGCACGCTGTTCCTTGATGAGATTGGCGAGATGCCGCTGCCGCTGCAGAGCCGCCTGCTGCGTGTGCTGCAGGAGCGTGAAGTGGTGCGGCTGGGGTCCACCGAGCCCACGCGGGTCGACATCCGCGTGGTGGCCGCCACGCATCGCGCGCTGACCGATGCGGTGGAAGCCGGCAGCTTTCGCGCCGATCTGTATTACCGCCTCAACATCCTCAGCATTGCGCTGCCGCCGCTGCGCGAACGGGCCGACGACATCCTGCCCCTGGCCGCCGAGCTGCTCGTGCAGGCCGCGCGCCGCGAGCCGCGCCTGCTGCTGCGCATTGCCGATACCGACGAAGCCGCCCACCTGCTGGCCGACATCGCCGGCCCGCTGCAAAGCTACACGTGGCCCGGCAACGTGCGCGAGCTGCAGAGCGTGATCGAGCGCATTGCCGTGGAACTGGCGGATACCGAAGACGGCGGCGCCATCACCCAGGACGTGCTGCGCATGATCGCGCCCGAAGTCTTTGCCCAACCCGCGCGCGGCAAGACCGGCGCCTTGACGTTGCGCGAGCGCAGCCGGGGCGTGGAAGCAGAGGAAATTCGCGCCGCGCTGGCCGCGCACGACGGCGACCGCGATGCGGTGTGTGCGGCGCTGGGGATCAGCAAGACCACCCTGTGGCGACGCTTGCAGGCGGGGTAGATCAAACGTTGGCGAGATGAATGGTTGCAGTCCGCCCGGAGGGTGACTATCGTGCAGACCTCTCTCGAATCAACGCGTGCCAAAAGGCACCCTCCAAAGAAGGCCATCCAATGGCACAAGCAAACCGCCCCCTTTTGACCCTGGCGAGCCTGACGCTTGCCGGGGGCCTGCGTTACCCGTCCGCGCTGGGACATCTCGTCCGCACGGCGGCAGTCTCGGCCTATCTGGCAAACGTTTTGGAGCTGGCCGACGCCGAGCAGCAGCAGATCTATTGCGTGGCGCCCGTGCACGATGTCGGCAAGCTGGGCATTCCGGACGCTGTCCTGCTCAAGCCCGCCGCCTTGACCGAAGACGAGCACGACATCATGCGGCGCCACTCCAGCATCGGCGCCGATCTGCTGGCCGGCAGCCCTGAGCCGGTGCTGCAACTGGCAGCGAGTGTCGCGCGCCATCACCACGAGCATTTCGATGGAAGCGGCTATCCGGCGGGCCTGGCGGGTGAAGCGGTTCCGCTGGCGGCACGCATCGTGGCCGTTGCAGACGCCTTCGATGCCATGATGGAGCCCCGTGTCTACCGCAAAGGCATGAAGGAACACGATGCGCTTGGCGCGCTTGCCGAACGCAGCGGCATCTACTTTGACCCCAGCCTGGTGGATGTCTTCCTCCGGCATGTGCCCGGGGTGCGGCGCGCACGTGCCGCCACCGATGCCCTGCTTGCCAAGTACGGCGAGGTGTCTGCCGTCGGCCGGTTCTTTGGTGGGCCGGAGCCCGTTCCGGCGTTCTTCAGGCATCTCCAGGCGCTGGTTTGATCGCGGCCGTGTCGGCGGCGGCTTCAGAACACTGCGGGCAGGCCCCGACCATGCGCTGCAGTGGGTCAATGTGGCAAGCGTGCGTCGGCATGGCGCGAAACCGCATGCGGTCCACGTCGTGGTGAGGCACCCCCCTGTTTTTCACGCACGGATAGACGGGGCCACGCTAAGCGCCCGGATGCTTGCCTCGTCACCAAATCCGGCAGCCCTTGCGCATGCAGCGCAATGCCCACATCAACCTTTGGACGGCTTTCCGGTTTGCCCAGAACCGTGGAGAATCGCGCTCCAGTCCTGCTCGCCAACCTGTAGTTCGGTATGACAGAAAACAATCCCTCGGAGACCGCACGGCACGCCCTACGGCTGCTGGCCTCACGCAGGTTGGCTCCCACGCCAGACAACTTTGCCTCGATCTATTACGAAATCGCCGGCAGCAAGCCCAACGGAGACGCCCAGGCGGCGGAGCGGGCGGTGCTGCTGCGCGAGTTGTGCGAGCAGCTCGCATGCACGGTCGAGTGCTTTCTGCCGGCGCTGGGCGAAGGCGATACCCCGGTCGGTCCCGCCGCCTGGACGCTGATCCAGGCCTGCCGTTCGGGCTCCGAAAGCCTGGCAGGGCTGAACGCCAAGCTGGCGGCGTTCAGGCAATGGCTGTCGCTCGCCATGGAAGACCAGAGCGAGATCCGCCGCGCGCTGCTGGGCCTGCTGCAGCTGGTCTTTGAGAACATCGGCGAGCTGTCGCTGGACGACCGCTGGATGCGCGGCCAGATCGAGGCCCTGATGAAGGCCAGCGAAGCGCCCATCAGCCTGCGCCGGCTGGACGAGCTGCGGCGCCGCCTCACAGAGGTCATCCACAAGCAGAGCTCGCTGAAGTCGAAGTCGATCGAGGCCCAGGAAGAGATGAAGCGGCTGCTGGCCGCCTTCATGGAGCGCCTGTCTGCCGCGGCCGAAATCTCGGGCGAGCACCATCGCCAGATGGAAGCGTGCGCCAAGAAGATCGAATCGGCCCACAGCATCGCCGAGATTGCGCCGGCCATTCAGGACGCGCTCTCGGCCACCCGTTGGATGTCGCAGGAAGCCGCGCGCAACCGCGACGAGCTCTCGGCGATGAAGGTGAAGGCCGAAGAAGCGGCGGCCGAAGTGGCGCGGCTGCGCAAGGCGCTCGACCTGGCGTCGGCCTCGGCGCGTCATGACCTGCTGACCGGGGCGCTCAACCGCAAGGGCCTGGAAGAAGCGCTGGAGCGCGAAGTCGCCCGCGCCGCGCGCCAGAACTCGGTGCTGTCGATCGCCTTCCTGGACATCGACGATTTCAAGGCCATCAACGATACCCACGGACACAGCTTCGGCGACGATGCGCTTGCGCACCTGGCCCAGGTCGCGCGCGAATCGATGCGCCCGCAGGACACGCTTGCCCGCTTTGGCGGCGAGGAGTTCGTGATCCTGATGCCCGACACGTGCCTGGAAGACGGCGTGCAAACCATCGTCCGGCTCCAGCGCGCGCTCACGCAGCGTTTTTTTGCGGCGGGCGATACGCGGCTCTTCATCACCTTCTCTGCCGGCGTGGCGGAGATCGGCAAGGACGAGGCCCCCATGGCTGCCATCCACCGCGCCGACCGCGGCATGTATCTGGCCAAGCGCGCGGGCAAGAACAAGGTCGTCAGCGCGTAAGGCGCTGGGCGATGCCCTTCGGCCTTGGCGGGCACGCGAAGGGGAGAAGGGGAAAAAGGGGAAAGGCCCCGCTAGCGCCTCTGAACGGGCTCAAATGGGCGGGGCATCGCCGGTTCTGTCTGGCGCCGGCCCTATACTGTCGGCCTCACAAACCGCCGCCCCAGCCCCATGTTTTCTCCCCTCCACATCGCCGACAGATCCGCGCGTCGCGCCCGGAGACTTTGGACCAACTACGGCATCTTCTGGCTCGGCGCCGTCCTTGTCGGGCTGGTGTCCGTGGCTTACGCGAAGATCATCGACTGGGGTTTCGAGCTGTTCCGCGGCATGGTGTCCCACGCGTTCTGGCTGCCGATCGTGGTGACGCCTCTTGGCGCGGCGCTCGCCATCTGGCTGACGCAGCGGTACTTTCGCGGCGCCGAGGGCAGCGGTATCCCGCAAGTCATCGCCACACTGGAAGACGGGCGGCTGTCGAGTGCGCTGCTCTCCCTGCGCATCATGGTCGGCAAGATCGTGGTGTCGTTCCTGGGCATCCTCTGTGGGTTCACGATCGGCCGCGAAGGGCCGACGGTGCAGATCGGCGCATCGCTCATGTATGCCATGCGGCGGGGCTATCGACGAAGCAGCCACCATATCGAGCGACAGCTTGCGCTTGCGGGGGCCGCAGCCGGGCTGGCGGCAGCGTTCAACACGCCGCTGGCGGGCGTCGTGTTTGCCATTGAGGAACTGACGCGCAGTTTCGTGTCGCGCAACAGCGGAACGCTCATCACCGCCATCATCTTTTCGGGGGTGGTCGCACTGGGCTTGCAAGGCAACTACCTGTACTTCGGCCGTATCCAGGCCATCGGCACATTCCACCTGGCGCTGGTGCCGATCGTGATTGCCGCGAGCCTGCTCTCGGGCGTGGCTGGCGGAGCGTTTTGCTGGCTGCTGCTGAACCTGCCGCGCTGGTTACCCGCACCGCTGCTGACACTGCGACAGGCGCAGCCGGTGCAATTCGCTTTCCTGTGCGGCGTCGCCATTGCGCTGATCGGGCTGCTGTCCGGCGGCACGACGTTCGGCAGCGGTTATGCCGAAGCGCGCGCCCTGCTGGAAACCCATCAGGTCCTGTCGCCGTTCTACGCGGTGCTCAAGTTTGCCGCGCTGGTCGCGTCGTACCTGTCGGGTATTCCGGGCGGCATCTTCGCGCCGTCCTTGGCGATCGGGGCGGGGCTCGGCAACGTGATGTCGCTGGTGATATCGGCCATCCCGCTGCCAAGCCTGGCGGCGCTGTGCATGGTGGGCTATCTGGCGGCCGTCACGCAGTCGCCCATCACGTCGTTCGTGATCGTGATGGAGATGATCGACGGCCACGAGATGGTGCTGCCGCTCATGGCGGTGGCGGTGCTGTCGAGCCAAGTGTCCAAGACGCTGACGCCGTCGTTCTATCACACGCTGGCCCATCGCTTTCGGGCATCGGTGCCGCGCCCGGTAAGCCCGGTAAGCCGCTAGCCTGCGGCGATACACGGGCTGCGCCGCGCGCAAGGAACGCTTATTGCGAGGGAAGCGGGCAACGTACCAACCCCTGCAGCGCTTGCATAAGCCCGGCACCCATGGCCCACAAAAAATCGCGCCCGGGCGAGGTGCGCCCAAAGAACCGTGCGCGTGTACTCGCCCGTCTGCGTCAGTCGAAGATGACGTGCTCGACGCATGCCTTCGTTCGGGGCAGCACCGTCCGGTTCTACGAATGGCTGAGTGAAGTCCGGCCGCACACGCTGCCGGATGGCCCCGCGATCTGGATCTGCGGTGACTGCCATGTCGGCAACCTCGGCCCCATCGGTGATGCGTCCGGCTCGCCGAGCATACAGATCCGGGATCTGGACCAGACGGTCATTGGCAACCCCGCGCACGATCTGATCCGGCTGGGTGTCTCGCTGGCCACAGCGGCGCGCGGGTCCGACCTGCCCGGCATCGTCACCGCAAAAATGGTGGAAGCGCTGATGGCGGGGTACCTGCACGGGATCGACCCGGATGCGGCGCTGCATCTGCCGCCACGTCCGGCGTCGGTGCGCACCGCAATGAAGGCGGCAACTGCGCGTACGTGGAAGCAATTGGCCAAGGAGCGGCTCGATGGTCCGTCTCCCTCCATTCCGCTGGGCCGCCATTTCTGGCCGCTGTCGCGAGAGGAGCGGCGCGAAATCAAAAGTCTGGTGAGTCAGCATGAAGTGCTCGCCCTCGTGGCGCGTCTTTATGAGCTCCCGGGCGAGGCCTCCGTGCACATCGTGGACGCGGCGTATTGGGTCAAGGGATGCAGCTCGCTGGGCCAGAGGCGCTATGCCGTCTTGCTTGCGGTCGAGCAGGATCGCGGGCCACGGTATCGGCTGATTGATGTGAAAGAGGCCGGCAAGGCTGCAGCGCCCTGTGTCTCGGCAGCGGATATGCCCCGACACAACGGTGAACGCGTGGTCATGGGGGCGCGCCATCTTTGCCCCAAGCTCGGCGAGCGGATGGCGTGGGGCCGCATGCTGGGCCGCAGCTTTTTCATGCGCGAGCTGCAGCCGCAGGACCTGAAGCTGTCGGTCGACAAGCTGGAGCAGGAAGACGCCACCGTGCTGGCCGCGTATCTGGGCAACATCGTCGGCCTTGCGCACGGCAGCCAGATGCCGCCGGATGTGGCAACGGCATGGGGCCGTGAGCTACGGGCGCGGCATGGGCGCTCCATCGATGCGCCGTTCTGGCTATGGTCTTCGATCGTCGATCTGGTCGGGCTGCACGAGCGCCAATATCTGGAGTACTGCCGCACCTGGGCCCGCTGAGCGATGTGGTCCGGCGCCCGAGCCCTCAGCCATCACATGTGGCCAGCGTTATCTGATGAGGTCAACGAGCAGTGTGCCGTTCAAGCCTGTCACCAGCAGGGCGCCCGCTGTGGCCCGCCCGACCCGGCGCCGGCCGGCCGCATGCCGGCACAAACCTGCCCGTGCCCGCCGATGGCGGAGACGATACCGCCGCGCTGAACCTGGGCGAGACCGAACTCGCCACGCTGGAAGCCATGAAGACGCGGCTGACGTCCGACCCCGATGTCGATCCGCCCACGGGTGCGGAGCTGGGTGAGCGCAAGGCCTGACGGCCGGGCCTGGAGTTTGCGTCTGCATGTCGGTACCAGCCGCTTTCCGGTTCGACATGGAGACGCTCATGGACACGCAAGAACTGCTCGCTGTCGTGGCGGTCACCCTGGCGGTGATCGCCGCATATGCATTCGCCCGCGATGTGCCCGAAGACCCGTTCGGCGCGAGCGCGCAACAAGTGCTGCCGATGCGGGCGGGCCTGCCGCCGCCGCATCCCTATCCGAGCGGGGTACGGTGATGCAAGGCGATCCCTCACAAGCTGGACCGGTTGAGCCGGCAGGCTCGCCCGGTGCCAGGCACGACGTGGTTCAGTTCGAATGCGCGGGCCATACCGTGACGGTCAGCGCCGAGCAGGACGCGAACGGCGTCTGGGTGCCACGCATCTCGGTGGCCAACGGCCAGCGGCGCTTTGAGATTCGCGAGATATCGCAGGCGTGGCGGGGCTGGCATACCGAAGGCGAGGCCGTGCGCGATGGCATGGAGCAAGCCCGTTTGCTGCTCACTCGACAGCCGTGAGGAAACCGCCCCGCAAGGCGCCGCTCATACGCTGGCCGCGGCGGCTGGTGGAGGACATCGCGCGTCGGCGTGCGGTGTTGTTCTTCGGTTCGGGCGTCTCGGCCAATGCCCGTTCGGCCGATGGAAAATCCAGGCCGCCCACGTGGGCCGAACTGCTGAACGCGGCAGCGGCAGATATGGAGGCCAAGGCGCCCCAGGTGGCCAATGAGGTCCGGACCTTTGTCGAGCGCGGCGACGTGCTCACGGCCGCCGAGATCGTGCGCCGCGTGCTGGGGCCGCGCAAGCTCACGGCGCTGCTGCGGCGCAACCTGGTGACGCCACAATTCCGTGCCGCGCCGATTCACGACGCGCTGATCGCGCTCGATTTCCGTATCACGCTCACGCCAAACTTCGACTCGTTGTACGAGACGCGCGCAATGGCGCTCAACCCCAGCGCCGTCGTCTGCCATTACAGCGACCGTTCTGTCGCCACCCGGCTGCGAGACGAGCCCGATCTCATCATCAAGACGCACGGCTCCATGAGCGAGCCGGCGTCGTTGATCTTCTCGCGTTGCGACTACATCCACGCCCGGTCGCGCTACCGGGCCTTCTACGGGCTGGTCGAGGCGCTGCTGCGTACCTACACCTTCCTGTTTGTCGGCTGCGGCATCGACGATTCAGACATGCGCGCCCTGCTGGAAGCGTATGGCGCAGACCACCCCGGCGCGGAGCGGCACTACTTCGTCGCCGCTGCCGATACGTTCTCCGATCTGACGGCGAGTGTCCTGGCTGATGCGCTGAACCTGCATGTGCTTCGGTACGACGCGCCCGCCGCTGACCACGCAGCCCTTGTGGATGCGTTCAAGATGCTGCGGGCGCAGGTTGATGCCGAGCGCGCCGCCATGCGCAATCCATCCACGACCGCGTGAGCGTGAGTGAGCGCGTGGTCGGCGTGTGTTTGATTCCGGCAGACGGGACGGCAACGCGGCAGCCTCAGCGCTTGGCCTCGATCCCTGGCGTTTCCGATCGCGTCAGAAACGTGATCGTGATGCTGGGCAGGTGCTCGGCCAGCCATGCCGCCATGGCGCGCTCCTGCGGCAGGATGAAGTCGCATACGCGCACTGTCTCGGCGTCTCCGCAATGTTCGGCGGCGGTGCGCAGGCTGGTGTAGGCGGCAATTTCCAGGTGCTCGAAGATATAGCCCGCCATGGCCCCTTTAACGACCTCGTCAGACACGGCCATGCTGCCCAAGCCCTGGCCAAACGCCAGGATGCGGGCCGCGATGTCCTTCATCGCTGAAGTGCTGCCCCCGAGCCGGTGAATGCACGATTCGACCAGACGCTGCTGCTCCTTGGTCTCGACGATGTGCTCGTCGATGCGGCGTTTGAGGTCGGGGTAGTGTTTCAGGCGGTCGGACTGCGCGCGCAGCATCTGTTCGGCTTGCTCTTCCATGGCATGGGCATCGCGCAGCCAGTCCAGTACGTGTTCTTGGGCGGGGGTTGTCATGGGAAAGGCTCCTTGAGTGGCGCCCACGAGTGGCGACCACGACCACGCAACGAGCGGGCCTGCCCTCAGCCCCCCAGTCGCCAGACCTTGTCATCCGCCACGCCGTACAGCGCTTCATCGAGCGCGGCGGGGGCCGTCCACAGGCCGGTGAACTCGCCAAATGCAGGCAGCAGCGCGCAGCCGGGGCCAAAGCGGAAGCACGGCAGCCGCAGCCGGTCCCGCCCGCGCCCGCTGATGACAACGCCCGGGTGCACGTGGCCCGCGATCACGTAGCGGCCGGGCACGGCTTGCGGTTCGTGGCACAGCGCGAAGGGGCCGACCGTCCAGGGTTCTTCCACCACGTTGAAGCACAGGCCGGCCGGTGGGTCGCCCGCATGGCGGTCGTGATTGCCGCGCACCAGCGTGCAGGCCACGTCGGCATGCCGGGCGCGCCACGCAGCGAGGGCGCTGAGCGCGCCGGCGGCCTCGCGCGCGTGCAGCAGATCGCCCAGCCAGGCGACATGCGCCACCGGCAGCCGCGCCAGCATGGCGTCGAGCCGCGCAACAGCCTGCACGGTGCTGCCCGCGGGCACCGGCACGCCGCGTGCGCGGAAGGTTGCAGCCTTGCCGAAATGCGCGTCCGCCACCATCAACATGCGCTGCGCCGGCCACCACAACGCGCGCTCGGGCAGCAGGCATACGGTCTCGCCCGCGCAGTCGATAGACAGGTCATGGGTGCCGGTCATAGCAGTGGCAGCGGTTTCGATGTCTTGCGCGGGCGCCGCGCCTGCCGGCTGCGCTTGCCCGCCGCTTCAGGTGATTCAGTCATGCGCAGCGCCGCCTGCACGTCTGCGTCAATGGCTGGCCGCTCTGCGGCATCCGGGTCGGTTGGCTCGGGGCCGGCGGCGCGCTCGGCATCGGCCAGCATGCGGGCGATACGGTCAGCCAGTTTCTCGGTGGAGAGTTGTTCACGAAAGCGCTCCACCATCAGCGGAAAACCAAACGGCGAGGGCCGCTTCAGCGCGCGCAGTTCGAGCCGCAGGCCGCGCATGCGGGTGAGGGCGGCTTCGATGCGGTCGAGGTCCAGCTCCTGGCGCAGCACTTCGGTTTCTGCCTGCGTGAGCAGCAGGTTGCCCGGGTCGTGGCGCCGGAAGACTTCAAAGAACAGGCCGGATGACGCTTGCAACTGGCGCGTGCTCTTGTGCGCGCCCGGGTAGCCCTGAAACACCAGCCCAGACACGCGTGCAATCTCCCGAAAACGGCGTTGGGCCAGCTCGCCGGCATTGAGGCTGGCGAGCACGTCGTGCACAAGGGTGTGGGTGGCAAACAAGTCACCGCTGGCCAGCAGCGTGGGCCAATCGATGGGCGTGGCGGACAGCAGTTCGAGCCCGTAGTCGTTGAATGCCAGCGAGAAGGTAGCCGGTGTGCGATGGGCGGCGCGCCACGCCAGCAGGCTGGCCAGCCCCAGGTGCGCGTGCCGCCCGGCAAACGGATACAGGAACAGATGCCAGCCCTCCCGCGTGTGCAGCGTCTCGGCCACCAGCGTGGCCGTGGTGGGTAGCGCAGACCAGCGCGCCTGCAGCTCCAGTAGTGGCCGCGCAGCTTCCATCTCGGCGCTGTCAAAGCGCCCGTGTGCCGCCGCATCCAGTTGCGCGACCACGGCTTGCGCGAGCTCTGTCGACAGGGGCATGCGGCCGCCGTTCCAGCGCGGCACCGCAGCCCGCTTGCCGCTGGCACGGCGCACATAGGCCGTCATGTCCTGCACGCGCACCAGCTCCAGCAGCCGGCCCGCAAACAGAAAATTGTCGCCGGGGCGCAGGCGCGCGATGAAGCCTTCTTCAATCGACCCCAACGCGCCGCCACCGGCAGCACGCCACCAGCGCACGTTCATCGTGGCATCGCTGACGATGGTGCCGATGCTCATGCGGTGCCGCCGGGCGAGCCGCGCATCGGGCACGCGCCAGATGCCGTGCGCATCGGGTGTCACGCGGTGGTAGTCGGGGTAGGCCGTGAGCGAGTGGCCGCCCTGGCGCACGAAGTCGAGCGCCCATTGCCATTCGGCGTCGAGCAGGTCGCGGTAGGCCCAGGCGCGGCGCACCTCCTGCAGCAGCGCATCGGGCACGAAGCCGCCGCCCAGCGCCACTGTCACCAGATGCTGGACGAGCACATCCAGCGGTTTGTGCGGCGATGCGCGGGCTTCCACCTGGCCCGACATGGCCGCAGCGCGCGCGGCTGCGCCCTCCACCAGTTCCAGGCTATGCGTGGGCACCACCGTCACGCGGGAAGGCCGCCCCGGCGCGTGGCCAGACCGCCCCGCCCGCTGCAGCAGCCGCGCCACGCCCTTGGGCGAGCCGATCTGCAGCACGCGTTCCACTGGCAGAAAATCCACGCCCAAGTCCAGGCTCGACGTGCAGAACACGGCTTTGAGCACACCCTGCTTGAGCCCGGTCTCGACCCAGTCGCGCGTGGCGCGATCGAGCGAGCCGTGATGCAGCGCAATCAACCCCGCCCATTCGGGCCGCGCATTGATGGCGGCCTGATACCACAGCTCCGCCTGCGAACGTGTATTGAGAAACACCAGCGCGGTGCGGGCGCTCTCCAACTCTGCCAGCACATGCGGCAGCATCGCCATGCCCAGGTGCCCGGCCCAGGGGAAACGCCCCACGCCGTCGGGCAGCAGCGTATCGATCTCCATGCGTTTGGGCAGATGGCCCTGCACCAGCGTGCCGGTAGACGGCGCGCTCGCGTCGCCCAGCGCATCCATGGCTTCCGCCAGATTGCCCAGCGTGGCGGACAACCCCCACACCACCAGCCCCGGCGACCACGCCCGCAGCCGGGCCAGCGCAAGCTGCACTTGCACGCCGCGCTTGTTGCCCACCAGCTCGTGCCACTCATCGACGACCACCACGCGCACCGAGCCCAGCGCGTCCCGCGCATCGGCACGTGCGAGCAGCAACGACAGGCTCTCTGGCGTGGTGACCAGCGCCGTAGGCAGCCGGCGCGATTGCGCGGCGCGCTCGGCGCTGCCGGTGTCGCCGGTGCGCAGCCCCAGCGTCCAGTGCGGTGCCAGCGCCTGTGCGGCTTCCGTCAATGCACGTGTGGTGTCGGCGGCCAGCGCGCGCATGGGCGTGAGCCACAGTACCGACAGGGGCGGTGCGCCGCCACGCCCGCGCACCTGCGCCAGCCGCTGCAGCGCGCCCAGCCAGACGGCATAGGTCTTGCCCGCGCCGGTGGTGGCATGCAGCAGGCCCGATTCGCCACGCGCCATGGCCGCCCACACCGCGCGTTGGAACGGCATCGGCGTCCAGCCGCGTGCGGCAAACCAGGCATCGAGGTCAGGCAGCGCGGTGTCGTTCATGACGGTGGCAGAAGGCCTTCCAGCGTCTGCAGCGTGTCTGCCTCGGCGACGGGCTTGTCATGCCGCCAGCGCAGCATGCGCGGAAACCGCACCGCAATGCCGCTCTTGTGGCGGGCACTGCGTGCAATGCCTTCAAAGCCGAGTTCGAACACCAGCGTGGGTGCCACGCTGCGCACAGGGCCGAAGCTTTCCACCGTGGTCTTGCGGATCAGGGCATCCACCTGGCGGATCTCCGCGTCGCTCAAGCCCGAATACGCCTTGGCAAATGGCACCAGCTTGCGCTCGGGCGACTCGGGCGGGGCGTCCCACACGGCGAAGGTGTAGTCGGTGTACAGACTCGCACGGCGCCCGTGGCCGCGCTGCGCATAGATCAGCACTGCGTCCACCGAGAACGGATCGATCTTCCACTTCCACCACACGCCCACGTCCTTGGTGCGGCCTACGCCGTAGCGGGCGTCGCGCCGCTTGAGCATCAGCCCCTCCACGCCCAGCTCGCGCGAGGCTTCGCGCTGGCGGGCAAGGTGCTGCCAATCGTCGCCCTGCAGCAGGGGCGATAGCTCCAGCGCCGGGTGGACGCACTCGGCAATCACGCGCTCAAGCTGCGCGCGCCGCTCGCCTTGTGTGCGCTCGCGCCAGTCCTGGCCTTGCCATTCAAGCAGGTCATAGGCCAGCAATACGGCCGGCGCATCGCGCAGCACGCGTGCGGTCAGGGTCTTGCGGCCGATGCGTTGCTGGAGCAGCGCAAACGGCTGCACGCGGCCCTCGCGCCAGACCACGATCTCGCCGTCGAGCACCGTGCCGGCCGGCAGCGTTTCTGCCATGGACGAGAGTTCCGGAAAGCGCTCGGTGATGAGTTCCTCGCCGCGCGACCACAGCCACGCGCTGTCGGCCCGGCGCACGAGCTGCGCGCGGATGCCGTCCCATTTCCATTCGATCTGCCATTCGGCCGGGGGCCCGAGCACTGTATCGAAGCGCTCCACATCGGCCTGCAACGGGTGCGCAAGAAAGAACGGATACGGGTGCCCGGCATCGAGCGCCTGGCCGTCGACGCTCGCATCGGCCAGCAGCGCGCGGTAGCGCTGCGCCGTGGGGGCCTGGCCGATGTCGGTATAGCCCATCAGCCGTTGCGCCACGTGTTTCGGGTCAGTGCCGTCCACCTCGGCTAGCGCCCGCGTGACGAGCAGCTTCGACACCCCCACACGAAACGCCCCGGTTATCAGCTTCATCAACACCAGCCGCGCATGCAGCGGCAGCCCACGGCACAGCGTGGCCAGGCGCGGCAGCACCACTTCGGGCGGCTCGCCGCGCAAGGGCAGCAGGCGGGTTTCCATCCACTCGGCCAGGGTGGCGTCGTCTGCGTGGTCGGCGTCGGGCAGGACCAGGGCGATGGTCTCGGCCAGATCGCCTACGGCCTGGTAGCACTCGTCGAACAGCCATTCGGGCAGGCCCGATGCCGTCTGCGCAAAGCTGGCCAGCACGCGCACGGGCACCAGCTGCCGGGGCTTGCCGCCTGCCAGGAAGTACACCGCCCACGCGGCGTCGGCATCGGGCGCGGCACGCAGATAGGCCACCAGCGCGGCCAGCTTGGCGTTGCTCGACGTGGTGGCGTCAAGCTGCGCATACAGATCGGCAAACGCTCTCATGGCACGGGCGTATCCACGGGGGCGGGGGCATCGTGTGCGGGGGCGGCTTCGTCCTCGTCGCCATACTCGGTGGCGAAGGCGCGCGCATCCAGGCCGGACTCGCACAGCCAGCGCACCATTGGCGCCACCTGCCCGTGTGTCACATAGACGCGCGTGGCCCCAGTGGCATCAATGGCGTGCAGCAGCCCGGGCCAGTCGGCATGGTCGGACAGCACGATGCCGCGGTCGACACCACGCCGCCGCCGCGCGCCGCGCAGTTGCATCCACCCGCTGGCAAAGGCATCGGCATAGTCGCCAAAGCGGCGCATCCACGGCGAGCGCTGGGCCGATGGCGGCGCCAGCACCAGCGCGCGGCGCAGGTCCGCACGCGGCACATCGGCCGCAAGCTGTGTCTCGGGCAGCGCCACACCGGCCGCCCGATACGCCGCATCCAACTGCAGCATGGCGCCGTGCGAAACAATCGGCCCGATGCCGGCATCGAGCCCCGAGAGAATGCGCTGCGCCTTGCCGAACGAATAACAGAACACCACGCTCGTGCGGCCCGCCTCGGCATTGCCGCGCCACCAATCGTTGAGCTGCGCAAAGATTTCGATTTGCGGCCGCCAGTGGTAGATCGGCAGCCCGAAGGTGGATTCGGTGATGAAGGTGTCGCAGCGCACCGGCTCGAATGGCGTACAGGTGCTGTCCGCCTCGACCTTGTAGTCGCCGGAGACCACCCACACCTCGCCGCCGTATTCCAGCCGCACCTGCGCAGAGCCCAACACATGCCCCGCCGGATGCAAGCTCAACCGGACCCCGTGGTGCACGATGGATTCGCCATACGGCAGCGTCTGCAGGGGGATGTCGTCGCCCAAGCGCGCACGCAGCACGCCCGCGCCGGGCGCAGCCGCAAGATAGTGCTGGTGCCCGGCGCGGGCGTGATCGCTGTGTGCGTGGGTGATGACGGCGCGGCCCACCGGCCGCCACGGGTCGACATAGAAATCGCCCGGCGGGCAGTACAACCCGCTGGGCGTCGTGACGATCAAGTCCGCTGATCCGGTCATGCTGCGTTCGCTCCGTGCGCCGCACAGGCCGCGCTTCGGCCAACTAAGAGGCAGCGTGACCGATCGCGTGGGACGGCCCTGTCACCTCAGCAGGGTTTGTGCCCATGAGGAACCACGTTCTACCCGCGCAGCGCCGCCTCGATCTTGGCGATGTCGATCTTCCCCATCGTCATCATCGCCTCGAAGGCGCGCTTGGCCGCCGCGCGGTCGGCGCTGGTGTAAGCGGCGGTGAGCACGCGCGGCGTGATCTGCCACGACAGCCCCCACTTGTCCTGGCACCAGCCGCACACGTTCGCGTGGCCGCCATTGCTAACGATTGCGTTCCACAGACGATCGGTCTCCTCCTGGTCGTCCGTCGCAATCTGGAAAGAGAAGGCTTGGTTGTGCTTGATTTCCGGGCCGCCGTTCAGCCCGATGCAGGGGATGCCCGCCACAGTGAACTCCACCGTCAGCACATCGCCCTCTTTGCCGGCCGGGTAGTCGCTCGGCGCGCGGTGGACGGCGATGACTTTGCTGTCAGGAAAGGTCTTGGCGTAGAAGTTGGCGGCGTTGAGCGCGTCGCCGTCGTACCACAGGCAAACCGTGTTCTTGCTGACCATGCGTGTCTCCTGAAAGGGGGCACCGGCATGTGCAACGTCTGCCGCTTGAACCGCTTCACGCGTCCGCACTGCAGGAGCCTGGACTGTCGGGAGACGGTTGCCGGGTGCCGCTGTTGGGGGTTCCCACTGTCTCACAGGTTCCGGCGGCAAACCAGTGACGCACGCGCCGCGTGGCCTTGCGCGTCACATGGTGGTGATCAGCTCGCGCCGCCCTTCATCGCGCCAGCGGCGGGTTCGGATGCAGGTGCCGCCGGTGCTGGCGTGGTCACCGCAGGCGCCGAAGCCGGTGCAGGCTCAGCAGGCGCCTTCACTGCCGGAGCCGCAGGCGTAGCGGCCGGTGCCGGCGTAGCAGCCGGCGCTGAAGCAGGCGCGGCCACCGGCACAGGCGGCGCGGCCGGCGTGGGCACCACGGGCGTCGTCATCTTCATCGGCTCGCCCTGCGGCGTGGGAGCGGGCTCGGGCAGCGGGGCCACGTGTTCCTTCTCCGCCGCCTTGGCGACCTTGTGGTCGCGGCGCGCCGGGTCGATCTTCAGGAAGTGGTCCACCAGGTTGAAATAGCGCTCGTAGAACACGCCTGCGGGAATCGTCTCGCTGGCCACCTTCACCATCGAATCGTCACCCGAGCCAATGGGCAGCGACACCGAGCCCAGAATGCTCAACCCCACGCTGGCCGATGTGCTCGTCTTCTTGAGCGAGTAGCGGTCTTGCACCGCGTTCACATAGGCCGTGCTCGACGTGCCGTCGACATTGGCCTCTGCGCACACCACGTGGAACGAGATCACCACGTGCGAATCGTTGCTCGGCTGGAAATTCTTGCTGCCGTCGATCGTGTCTGGGCGCGGCGAGCTCGACACATACCCCTGGCTCAGCAGCGCCCGGCGCGCCGCCTCGCACGTCGCGTCAGATTTGGCGTGGAACGTGCGCGCATAGGGGCTGGCCGTCGCATCGAACTGCTCCTGCTGATACAGCGGCGTGGGCGCGGAGCTGCACGCAGCCAGGGCGGCAACGGCAACAGCGCACAAAACGGACAACTGACGGAGGCGGTAGGGCATGGCGTTGGTCAAATGGGCTCGGCCGGGTGGTGGGCCCGATGTGTCATCAGGCAGCGGCCCGGATGCCACTGCGGGTGCGGCGCAAGTTTTGTGCGCGGCAGGCGGTGGCGGCGTGGACGGGTGGCCGGGCGACATTATAAGTTTGTCGGGTGACAGGTCGCCGCGTTGATGGCGACGTCTGGCGCATGGAGTCTCTCAGGTACGCCAGAGCAGCGCGACTTCCTCCGACCCGCCTACCACTGCAAGGCCCTTCGGCCCGGCACGTCCTCCTCCAACCGGTTGACATCAATGCAACCTCCCGGCGCGACGGCGATATTCAGCGGTTCAGCGTTGGTTAATGCATTCCGTGGGCGGGGATTGTCGGCGTATATCGAGTTCTTTGTCGCCAAAATAAATGTTTAAGAACCCTACCGTCGAGGGCTTTCCAATCCCAAATCGTGGGTTATGCTGTTCCCCACGAAAATAAAGGCGTTGATAACCAAATCGGATTATAAAAAAGCGCTTAATCCAAAATATGTAGAGGGGCAGTATGGCGACACTCATCCCCAGTCTGAATAGCTGCCTGGGGCGCATGACCTCGGGCGAGAAGCGCTTTGCCCGGCGGCTCGAAGCGGCGCTTGAGGACGATTATCTGTGCTGGTACGACGTGACGGTCGGCATTAAGCGCAGGCGGCCAGATTTCCTGATTCTGAATCCGCACCGGGGTTTGCTGGCGCTGGAAGTCAAGGACTGGAAAATCGGCAGCATTATCCGGCTCGACCCGCAACTGGTGGAGGCCAATTTTGACGGCCGGCTCGTCAAGGATGTGAACCCGCTGCTCAAATCGCGCGAGTTCATGACGGCCACGGTGGATATGCTCAAGCGCGACCCGCTGTTGGTTCATCCGGCCGACAGTAAATATGCCGGCAAGCTGTGCATGCCCTACGGCCACGGGCTGGTGTTGCCCAATATCTCGCGCCAGGAGTTCGAGACCTCCGGCATGCAAGACGTGATGCCCGGTCGCCTCGTCATCTGCAAAGACGAGATGACGGATTCAGCCGACCCTGAAGCATTCCAGCAGCGCTTGTGGGACATGTTCACCCAGCCCTTCCGCTGCTTGCTCCAACTGCCGCAGATCGATCGCATCCGCTGGCACCTCTTCCCCGATGTGCGCATCGTCAGCCGACAAGGCAGCCTGTTCGAGGCCGATGACGAACCGACCACGCAAGACGCCCGCTCTGCCATCCCTGACCTTATCCGCGTGATGGACTTGCAGCAGGAGCAACTCGCCCGAAGCCTGGGCGATGGGCACCGTGTCATCCACGGCGTGGCGGGCTCCGGCAAAACGATGATCCTTGGCTATCGCGCCGAGTACCTTGCGCAAGCATCCGCCAAGCCCGTGCTTGTGCTGTGCTTCAACCGCGCGCTCGCGCAAAAGCTTGCCGGGTGGATGGAACACAAGGGGCTGTCGCAAAAGGTGCACGTGCGCACCTTCCACAGTTGGTGCTCCGACATGGCAACGACCTACCAACTCGACAAGCCGCCTGTCATGCGGCGCGACGAAGACTACGCCGTGCTGGTGCAGAACGTGATCGACGGCGTGAACCGGGGCCAGGTGCCTGCCGGGCAATACAGCGCGCTGCTGCTCGACGAAGGCCACGACTTTGACCCCGCATGGCTGCGACTCGTCGTGCAGATGGTCGACCCGGAGACCAACTCCGTGCTCGTCATGTACGACAGCGCGCAAGACATCTATCAGAAGTCTCGCAAGCTCAAGTTCAGTTTTTCCAGCGTAGGCATTCAGGCGCGGGGGCGCACCACCATCCTCAAGCTCAACTACCGCAACAGCGCTGAAGTGCTGGCCGTGGCGTATGCGTTTGCCAATGACCTGCTGACCGCCGAAGAGGCCGAAGAAGACGGCGCGCCGCTCATCCTCCCGCAAACGGCGGGGCGGCACGGCAAGGCGCCGGTGTTTATTCGTCTGCCCAATTTCAAGGCCGAGTTGGACTACGTGGCAGATCGTCTGCGTGCTGCCAACGAAGCGGGCACGCCTTGGCGCGATATGGCGGTGCTCACGTACCTCAAGGCGCAGCGCATCGACGTGGTCAGCCATCTGCAAGCGGCCAAGATTCCCGTGAGCAACGGTCTGAGCAAGCACGACAAAGACAGCGTGAATGTGCTCACGCTACATGGCAGCAAGGGGCTGGAATTTCCGTTTGTGGCGATCCCCGGTTTGGGGCAGTTGCCGCTTGCGAGCCATGACGCGAATGAGCAGGCGCGCGTGCTGTATGTGGGGATGACGCGGGCGATGAATGAATTGGTGATGACGGCGGATCGGGATTCTGAGTTTGCGGCGAGGGTGGGGGAAGCTTGTGGGAGGTTGGTGGCGTGAAGGACTTTTTTGCGCTCAGTTAGCGATATGGTTCGCAAGCATCGCCATTGGTCGAGTCTTTAATTCTTGGTTTAGGCTTATGGAGCCAAGTGGATTTATATCTGCTGGCCAGAGGGCCACTAGAGGGGGAATGAGCCGGTGATCAGTCAGATTGACATAGCGAGCTTTGGTAGCTTCCAAGGTTTGGAGTGGAAAAAGACCGTTCGGGACAACGGAAAAAACGTCAAGCTCTTCCAGCGTTTGAACATCCTCTATGGACGCAACTACTCTGGAAAGACGACTCTCTCCCGTGTTTTTCGTGCGCTGGAGACGCGCAGGCTCCCCCTGAACTATGTGGGCTCGTCCTTCACCGTAACTGGTGAAAAAGGTGCAGTCACCGATGCCGACCTGCTGACCCATAACTATGACGTGCGGGTCTACAACCGCGATTTCGTGACAGACAACCTGAGCTTCCTAGTCAATCAGGAGGCCGGCGGCGTTATCAAGACCTTCGCCATCGTCGGTGAGCAGAACAAGGAGATTGACGACGCCATCACTGCCATCGAGGCCAAGCTTGGCAGTGTGGAAGGCAAGGCCGGGCTGCGCTTTGATCTGGAGGCCAAGAGGAAAGAGCGCGATCGTACCAAAGCTGCTCACAGCACGGCTTTGAACCGTTTGGAAGACAAACTGCGCTCGCATGCTGCTGAGAAGATCAAGAAGAACCCCCTGTATCTCGCGCCCATCTACACCATCGAACACATCAGACGCGATATTGCTTCCACCAGTAAGCCCGGCTTCATCGCACTGACCACCGAGGAACAAGCAGGCAAACTCAACTTGCTCAAGCAGGAAGCCCTACCTGACATTACGGGCACTCTGGCCATCACCCTCAAACTGGAGTCGCTGAGGGCCACTGCCGAACCTCTTCTCTCCAGGGCGATTACACCTACCAAAGCGATTGAAGAACTACTTAAGGACAGCGCTTTGCAGCTTTGGGTCAAGCAAGGTATGGGGCTCCACCGAGGCAAGCGGGAAACCTGCGCTTTCTGCCGACAGGGTTTGCCGCACGACATTTGGCAGGTGCTGGACGAACATTTCAGCAAAGAGTCTGGCGACCTGGAAACAGCCTTGGATGCTGCTCTCGCGTCAGTCACGGACGAGATCAAGTCCATCGCTGGACTCAATTTCTTCACAGGTGCTCAGTTTTATGCGGATGAGCGTACCGCGTTTGAATCGAGCAGCAAGGCGCTATCTGAAGCACTTGGCGTCTACAAGAAAGACTTGGAAGCCCTGAAGAAATCGATTGAGACTCGAAAGGACAATCTCTTCCAACCCGTGTTTCTGAAGGCGCCTTCGCATGACGCCAAGGAGATCGAGAAGCATGTTCAGGCCATCAACGCGCTGATTGTTACGAGCAACGGCAAGACGAAGACCCTGGAAAATGACAAGACCTCTGCCAGAGATGCACTTCGCCTGGCTGACGTGTTCGCGTTTGCTGATGCGATCACCTATGACACGGAGGTTGCCCGCATAGCCAACCTCAGGATCGACGCCGACACAGCAGGCACGGCCTATACGGACGCAGAAAAAGAGATCCGTGACGCCGAGGCGGAAGTCCAAGCTTTGAGAGCCAAGCAAAAAGATGAGCGCAAGGGGGCCGAGCGAGTCAACTCTTTGCTCAGCAACTTCTTCGGCCATGACGGTATCAAGCTTGAGGCCCGTGACGGCGCAGACAAAGCCACGGTCAAGTTTGAGATCACACGAAACGGCAAGGCTGCGTACAACCTCAGCGAAGGCGAGTGCAGCCTGATTGCCTTCTGCTATTTCATTGCCAAACTAGACGAACCGGAGAGCAAAGGCAAGGAATTGATCATCTATATTGATGATCCAATTTCCAGCTTGGACGGAAACCATATCTTCTTCATGTTTAGCTTGATTGAGAGCTTGATTGCCAAGCCGGTTAAGAATCCAGACGGTTCAAACGCCTATCGCTACAAGCAGCTTTTTATATCTACCCATAATCTTGATTTTCTGAAATATCTCAAGCGCCTATCCATTCCGAAGAAGAAGATCCCCGCTGGTGAAGGAAAGACAAAAAGTGTCGATGACCACGAGCATTTCATGATTGAGAGAAACGGCGCTTCAAGCAACATCCTGCTTATGCCGTCTTATCTAAAAGACTACATAACCGAGTTTCATTATCTATTCCACCAAATCTACAAGTGCAAAGATCAAGCTGCGGCAGCAGATAGTCATGAGCCATTTTTTGGATTTGGCAACAATCTGCGAAAGTTTCTAGAAGCTTTTTTGTTTTTCAAGTACCCTTATCATGATGACAAGAACGATGCCTTTGAGCGGATCAAGAAATTCTTTGGAGAGGAGGAAGATACGGCAGTTGCACTGGTCAACCGCCTTAACAACGAGTTTTCGCACCTAGAAGCTGTCCCAGACAGAGGTTTTAAGCCGGTGGAAATTCCTGAGATCGCCAAGGTTGCTAACTATGTCTTGGACAAGATTTACGATGCAGATAGGGTGCAATATAACGCTCTGTTGAAGAGCATTGGAGAGCCTGAGCGAGTAGGGTAAGAGATCGCTTCCAATGTCCAATTGTCGGACAGAGGCCGCCACATAAATCGATCTATGCCGAGTGACTGTGACGGGTCGTTAGCGGACGCTGCGCGAGAGCACGGCGAGATATCCCGGAACTTGCCCCAGAACCACCCCACCCGCTAAACTCCCCCCGCTGCGCAAACAATCGCAGCCGAGACTGCAATCTCGACCGAAATGACCGGAAGAAACTCAAGTTTCTACCGCTGTCGTCGTTCGCCTATACGGGCGGGCCCGACAGGGAGGGCTTCGGCCCTGCCGTCTTTGTCATTTCGTCGGTATTGCAGACCTTGTCGTGTGCCCGCCCACCCTCCCAGGTGGGTGGCTCCCCACTCAATCAGCAGAGGGCAAGACAATGGACCAACCGACCCAAGCCGTTCCCACCCCAAGCGGGCATCGCCCCGCACTCTCGCCTCCCACCCGCATCGCGCACCACCCTCCCTCCGGAGGCGCCCGATGACCCTCGAAACCAAACGCGAATACCTGCAAGGCGCCCTCGGCGCGCGGGATTACCTGCGTCGCTCGCAAGCGGGCCTGAAGCTGCATCGGCAGTTCCAGCCCAAGACGCTGCGTTGGGAATACCAGCTCCACATCCAGGGCAAGCCCGCCGAATACCAGGCCGGGTTTCTGGATGCGATTGGCGCGTACATGTTGACCACGCTGGAGGGCGTGCTGGTTGACCTGTACCGGTGGGAAGTCCTGCGCGTGCTCGAACGCGCGAATCACCAGAACTAAAAGAACCGCAGTGAACGCCACCCCGAGACGGGCGGGGGAGCGACGGGCCAGATGCGCCCAATCAGAACGTGACGCAGCCGACGCTCAAAGCGTCATGGACGGGGCTCAGAGCCCCATGCACGAGCCTCGAAGGCGCGATCGCCGAGCAAGAAGCCTCAGCCGTCAGGCTCGAACACGCGAGCGCGAGTCTCCAAGGCGCAAGCGCCGAGCAAAAAGCGCGGACGTTGGCACTCAAAGCCCCGACCATCGAGCAAAAAAGTGTCGACCGCCGAGCCCAAAGACTCAATGGCCGAGCAAAACGTGTCGAGCGCCGGGCGCAAAGCCTCAAGCGTCGAGTTCGGATCGCCATGCCACCCGAGCAAAAAGCCCCGAACGTGCGTCTCCGAGGCTGGGAAGCGATGCCCGGAGCCCCGCGCGCCGAGCTCAGAACCTCAACTGCCGGGCTCAGAAGCGCAAACATGGAGCGCAGGGCCCCATGCACGGCACGCACGCAACGGCAGGCGCCGCTATGTCACCGCGCCTTCAACCGCCGCACCGACCGATCCCCCACCCATTGCACGAGGCTCACCAGCCCGATAAGCAGCACGATCACCACCGCCATGACGGTCGTATCGAAGCGCTGGTAACCGTAGCGGATGGCGATGTCGCCCAGGCCGCCGGCACCGACGGCGCCCGCCATGGCCGAGGCCCCGATCAACGAGACGATGGTCAGCGTAAAGCCGCCGATGATGCCGGGCAGCGCCTCGGGCAGCAGCACGTGCCAGACGATGTGGCGGCGGGTGCAGCCCATGGCCTGTGCGGCTTCGACCAGGCCGCGGTCCACCTCGCGCAGGCTGATCTCGGCAATGCGCGCAAAGAACGGCGTGGCGCTGATCGACAGCGGCACCACCGCAGCCCAGACACCAATGGTGGCGCCCACCACGAGCCGCGTGAACGGCAGCAGCGCGACGAGCAGGATGATGAACGGCGTGGCACGGAAGCCGTTGATGACGGCGCCCAGCACCCGATGCACGCGCGGCGATTCCAGCGCGCTGCCCGGTGCCGTCAGCACCAGGATCAAGGCCAGCGGAATGCCGGCCAGCACGGCGATCAGCGCAGACGCCGACACCATCGTCAACGTGTCGAGCAGGCCCAGCCAGATGCGGTCAATCGTGAGCGGCGACATAGCCGAGGCTCCGGGTGTGTTGAGACAGTTGCAACGTGGCGAGCGTGTCGGCCGACAGCGTGCCGCCCGCTGCGGCAATGAGCAGGCGCCCCTGCGTGCGGCCCTGGATGCGGTCCAGATCGGCACGCAGCAGCCGCGTGGGGTGGCGCAGCGCCTGGGCGATCTGCGCGAGTTCGGGCACGGGGGCCGTGCCGGTGTAGCCGAGCTCGATCAACTGTTCGAACGGGGCGCGCGCGGGCGGCACGGGCTGCAGGCGCGCGGCCACGTCTTCGGGCAGGCCGCCGCGCAGGGGTTCGAGCAAGGCGCGCGTGGCGTCGTGTTGCGGATCGCCAAACACGCGCCACACGGGGCCCTGCTCGGCAATGCGGCCCGCTTCGAGCACCAGCACGTTGTCGCAGATGTCGCGGATCACGCCCATCTCGTGCGTGATGAGCACGATGGTCAGGCCCAGGCGGCGGTTGATGTCGCGCAGCAGGGCGAGGATGGCGTCGGTGGTTTCCGGGTCCAGCGCGGAGGTGGCCTCGTCGCACAGCAGAATCTCGGGCCGATGCACGAGCGCGCGGGCAATGCCCACCCGTTGCTTCTGCCCGCCCGACAGGCGCCCGGGGTACACACGCTCCTTGCCCTGGAGCCCCACCAGCGTCAGCAGGGTATCGACGCGCTGGGCGATTTCCGCTGGCGGTACGCCCGCCACCTTCAGCGGCAGCGCGACGTTGTCCCACACGGTTTTGGCGGACAGCAGGTTGAAGTGCTGGAAGATCATGCCGATGCGCCGGCGCAGCCCCACCAGCGCGGCGGTGCCGAGCGTGCCGACGTCCACGCCGTCGACCAGTACCTGGCCGCTCGTGGGTTTCTCCAGCCCGTTGATGGTGCGTAGCAGGCTCGACTTGCCGGCGCCGCTGCGGCCGATGATGCCGAAGATGCCCCCGGCCGGAATGTCGAGGTCGATGCCTTGCAGCGCATGCACGTCGCCTGCCGCTGCGCGGTATGTCTTACCGACGTTGCGAAAGCGGATCGTGCCGGCACCGGGTGCGGCGATGGCCGCGTCGGTGTGCCGCACGTGCGGTGTGTGCTCAGCCGGAGTGTCTGGCCAGGCGTGCGCGGGGTTGGAAGTGAGGGTGGTCATGGCATCACCGTTTTACCCAGGGCAGGGTGAAGAGCTTGTCGTCGTTGGCGTAAGAGGTGCGCACCTGCTGGCGCACCGCAGGCGAGTCCTGATACAGCTTGATGAAGCGGGCAATGCGCGGGTCGTTGGCGTTGTCGTTGCGGGCGACGAAGCGGATGGCGAAGTACTCGTCGTCGATGCCGGAATACAGCAGGCCGGCGCTGGCCACGTCCGCTTTGCCCGCGTTGACGAAGTGCGCCGGATAGCCCTGTGCCAGGTCCACGTCGTCCAGGGCACGCACGAGCTGCGGGCCTTCAATCTCGACAAACTTCAGCTTCTTCGGATTGGCCACCACGTCGTTGAGCGTGCCGCGCGTCGCCACACCGTCGCGCAGCTTGATGAGGCCGGCCTTCTGCAGCAACAGCAGGCCGCGCCCCTGGTTGACGGGGTCGTTGGCCACGGCCACGCGCGCGCCGTCCTTCAGGTCGGACAGGCGCTTGATCTTGCTCGAATACAGGCCGATGTTGCCCAGCACGCCAATGCCGACGCTCTTGAACGCATACCCGCGTTCCTTGATGGCGTTGTCCAGGAAAGCCTGGTGCTGGAAGTAGTTGAGATCGAGGTCGCCCGAGGCGAGCGCGACGTTGGGCGTGGTCCAGTCGGTCAGCTCGACAACCTTGACATCGAGCCCTTGCTTGCGCGCCTCGGTGGCGGCCACTTCAACGGAATCGGCAAGCGCCCCGGGCGTGACACCGATGCGCAGCGGCGCGGCATGCGCGGCCGGCATCAGCACCGGAAGGAGGGCGGCGAACAGGATAGGCAGCAGGCGGGAGAGTTTCATGGTTGGGTTGGGATGGGTCGGAATAATGCGGTCAGAGGTGGCGGAATTCGCCGGCGGCGTGGCGTGTGGGCAGACGGTCGCCCTCGGCAAACAGCTTGTGGCGCAGTGTTCCGTCGCCATACGCGGTCTTGTAGCGGCCACGTTCCTGCAGCTCCGGCACCACGAGGTCGACGAAGTCCTCATAGCTTTCGGGTACGACGGTACGGCTCAGGTTGAAGCCGTCGATGCCTGTTTCGTCGATCCATTCGATGAGGGTGTCTGCCACCTGCCCCGGGTCGCCCACGATGGCGGGGTAGCGTCCGCCGAGTTCAAACAGCTCGAGCAGCTTGCGGCGTGTCCAGCCGTGCTTGGCGGCGGTGGTCGTGGCCGACTCGATGGCGTTGCCGCCGCCGTAGTCGATCGGGTCGTCCAGCCCGTGGCGGGAGAAATCGACACCGGTGCTGGCGGCAAAGTGCGCCAGGCCGGCTTCACGGCTGGCGTAGGCGCGGTAGTCCGCATGCTTGGCGTGGGCCTCGGCCTCGGTGCGGCCGGTCACCACGGCGGCGCCCATGAACACCTTGATGTCGTCGGGGCGGCGGCCTGCCGCCACCAGTTGCTCGCGCAGTGCGGCAACGGTCTGGCGCGCGGCCTCCTTGTTGGGCGGTGAAATGAACACGCACTCGGCATGGCGCGCGGCAAACCGCTGACCGCGGCCCGAGCTGCCGGCCTGGAACAGCACCGGCGTGCGCTGGGGCGAGGGCTCGGCGAGGTGATAGCCGTCCACCTTGTAGTAGCGGCCGTTGTGCTGGACCTTGCGCACCTTGGCCGGGTCGGCAAACAGGCGGGCGGCCTTGTCCCGCCGCACGGCGTCGTCTTCCCAACTGCCTTCCCAGAGCTTGTAGAGCACCTCCAGGTATTCGTCGGCGCGGTCGTAGCGCTCGTCGTGGGCCAACTGTTTGTCGAGCCCCATGGCGCGTGCTGCGCTGTCCAGATAGCCGGTGACGATGTTCCAGCCGATCCGGCCGCGCGTCAGGTGGTCCAGCGTCGAGAAGCGCCGGGCGAGCAGGTAAGGCTGCTCGTACGTCAGGTTGACGGTGACACCAAAGCCCAGATGCTGCGTTGCGGCCGCCATGGCCGACACCAGCAGCAGCGGATCGTTGACCGGCAGCTGGATCGATTCCTGCAGCGTGACATCGACATTGCCGCGATAGACGTCATACACGCCCACGATGTCGGCAATGAATAGCCCGTCGAACAGGCCGCGTTCGAGCGTGCGGGCCTGGTCGGTCCAATATTCCAGCGTGTTGTAGTCGGCCGACCGGTCGCGCGGGTGCGTCCACAGGCCGTGGTTGATGTGCCCGACGCAGTTCATGTTGAACGCGTTGAGCAGGATGTGCTTGCCCGCCATCAGATCGCTCCGTGCCGCGGCGGCAGCGTGTGGTTGAGGTGGAAGTTGCCGACCGCGTGGTATTTCCAGCGCACGGGGTCATGCAGCGTGTGGGTGCGGGCGTTGCGCCAGAAGCGGTCCAGCCCGCGGTTGTCGAGCGTGGCCGACGTGCCGCCCAGCTCGAACAGGCGCGTGCCCGCCAGCAGCGATGCCGTGGTGGTCAGCGCCCGGGCGGCAGCCACCGCAACGGACGCTTCGGCCACCGTGCGCTCGTCGGGCGCTTGCTGTGCGGCATCGGTGATGCGGCCGGCGTGGCGCACCAGGGCCTCGGCTGCGCGCAGGCGCACATGCACTTCGCCAAGGTGGTGCAGCGTCAGCGGATCGTCTGTGGCGCGTTCCACGCGGGCGTCGATCCACGGCCGGGCATGGTCGCGCAGGAATGGCAGCGTCGCGGCAAGCGCGCCGCGCCCGATGCCGAGGTCGATGGCCGCATGCATCAACTGGGCAACCGGCCCGATGGTGGTCGGCCGCTCGAACGAGGCCAGGAACGGGACGACCCAGTCCGCCTCCACCCGCACGTTGTCGAAGCTGACGGAGCCGCTGCCGGTGACGCGCTGGCCGAAGCCGTCCCAGTCGTCGGTCACCGTCACGCCGGCGGCCGTTCGTGGCACGAAGGCGAGCCACGTCACCTCGCGGCCCGCATCTTCGGCCACCACCAGGGTGGGAATCCAGTGCGCATACAGCGCGCCGGTGCAGTAGAACTTCTTGCCGTCGATGCGGAAGCCGTCGCCGTCCTGGGTGAGGCGTGTGCGTCGGCGGAAATCCTTGTGGCCGATCTCGGCCAGCGCATTGCCGAAGCGCTCACCGGCCAGTGCCCGCGCATAGAAGAACGCTTTCTGCGACGCCGTGCCGCCCACGCGCAGCACTTCCAGCGCGTAGAAGTGGTTCTGCGGGATTTGCCCCAGCGAGCCATCTGCCGCCGAGATGATGGCGATCACCTCCGCAAGCGTGGTGTTGGACACGCCGGCACCGCCGTACTCGCGCGGCACGGTGATGCCCCACAGGCCGCTGGCGCTGAACGTTTCCAGCTCGGCCCAGGGCAGGCGGCGCTCGCGCTCGCGCACGGCGGCGTCCTCTGCGAAAACGGCGGCGAGCCTGTGGGCGATCTCGATGGCCTCGGCATCGTCGCGCACGACGTGCGGTGCTTGTTGCGGTGCTGGGGCCGGCGGCACGCGGCCATCCACGGGTGGCGGGGTGAAAAGCAGTGACATGTCAGTTCCAGGAGTGCCGAGCCGGAAAGGCCTGGTTGAGCTGGTAGTTGCCGATCAGATGCAGCTTCCAGCGCACGGGATCGTGCAGCGTGTGGGTGCGGGCGTTGCGCCAGTGGCGGTCCAGGTTGTGCTTGGCGCGGGTGGCTGAGGAGCCTGCGAGTTCGAACAGCTTTTCGCTCGCGTGCAGCGCCGCCTCGGTGGTCAGCACCTTGGCTTCGGCCACGGCAACGGAGGCACGGGCGCTGTCCGCGTCGGTGATTGCATCGGTGGTCGCACCGGTGTTCGACTGTGCGGCGATGGCATCCAGCGTGTGCGCGGCTTCCTGCAGAACGGCGCGCGCTGCCTCGATGTCGATGGCCAGGCGGCCGAAGTCCGCAATGATGTACGGGTCATCGGATGCACGTTCGACCTTGGAGTCCGTCCACGGCCGCGCGTGTTCACGCACGAACGCCAGCGCGTCGTCAAACGCGGCCTGTGCAATGCCAAGGTCGATGGCCGCCTGGATCAGCTGGGAATTCGGGCCATACAGGCTGGGCCGCGCGGCCAGTTGCCAGATGGGCAGCACGTCGTCATCGGACACGGCCACGTTGTTGAAGATGACGGTGCCGCTGGCGGTGGTCCGCTGGCCGAAGGAAGACCAATCGTCCACGACGCTCAGGCCGGCGGCATTGCGCGGCACCCACACCTGGACGGCGCGGCCTTCGTCGTCGAGCGCGCGCGTCGGCACGCGGTGTGCAAACAAGGCCCCGGTCGAGTAGTAGCGCGTGCCGCTGAGCCTCAGACCTTGCGGCGTGCGGCGCAGGCGCGTGGTGCCGTCGAGGATGGTGCGGCTGGCAGCGGAACGCCGCTCGGGGCCGGCATTGCCCAGACGTTGTCCGGCCAGGACTTCGGCGTAGAAGCGGCGCTTCTGATCGTCGGATCCGGCTTCACGCAGCACGCCCAGCAAGCCGAAGTGGTTCTGTGGAATCTGGCCGAGCGACGCATCGGCTTCGCTCAGGATGACGAAGACTTCGGCCAGCGTCGCATACGAAACCTCTGCGCCGCCGTATGCCTTCGGCACCGTGATGCCGCCCAGGCCGCTGGCCGACCAGCGGTCCAGTTCGTCCCAGGGCAGCAGGCGTTCTCGGTCGCGGGCAGACGCGCCTTGGCGGAATTCGCTGGCGAGCGCATGGGCGGCATCGATGGCCTCCGCCGCATCGCGCAGGCGTCGCACCGTGGCCGGGTCGGGCAGTGCCGGCTCGCGCACCGGCACGCCGGTCGGCGGGTGCAGGGCCTGTACGTCAGATAGGTTGGTCATGGTGAGTCAAAGGTAAGCGGGGCATGCGAGGGGCATGCCTCGTGCGACAGAGACGGATCGACCCGCCGGCACGCCGAAATGCCGGCTGCCGTCCGGATGCGTGCAGGTGGAATGGGCCTGCACGCGTTGCCAATGCCGAGCGCTGCTAGGCGGCCTTCAGGGCAACGCGGCGGTGTGCGGCAAAGTGCGATGCGGCACGTTCTGCCGCGAGCTGAATCCGATCTTGCAGTGCGGGGCTGCGCACGGAGTAGCCCTCGAAGTCCGACGTGGCCGCATACACGCCGATGGGCAGCGTGAGCGCCTGCAGGAAACTGAACAGCGGCCGCAGATGGTGTTCGAGCACGAGCGCATGGCGGTCGCTGCCGCCCGTGGCGGCGAGCAGCACGGGCTTGTCGGCAAGCGCTTCCTGGCCGACGAGGTCGAATAGATGCTTGAAATGCCCGGGGTAGGCGCCGCGATAGACCGGCGCCGCCGCAATCAGCAGGTCTGCACTTTCCACGGCGTGCAGTTCGGCTTCAATCTCCGGCGGCAGCTCCGTGCGCCAAAGGGCAGAACCCAGCGGGCGCGCAATCTCGCTCAGGTTGATGATGTGGGTGTTGACGTGAAGCCTTGCCTCGATCTCGTCGATCAGCGCGCGTACCAACGCGAAGGTGCGAGACGGCTGTTGTGTGCTGCCATTGACGGCAACGATCTTCAAAGGGGTGGACACGAGTCGGCTCCAGATATGCCAGGGCAATTTCGCCGTTGTGCAAGGGGGGCCTTGCGCGACGAGCGAAATACGATGATCAGAAGATACCGTGGCGTAGCAGCCGAACGAACGACGCGTTTTTTCTATCCATAGGCAAACGATTTGCATAAGCATCTATGCAATCGTTTAGCCGTGCCCGCTCGCCCCTTGCGCGGAGTTTGGAGCGGAGCACTGAGGCCCGCAACGATGCAGAGGTCACGGATGGTCCAAGGACAACTCAGGTGGGCGAATGCGGGCGCAGCGGCCCTTGCGCGCGACGTGATCCTGCCGGCCGAAGCTCGCCTTCCCAAGGAAGTACGCCCATGTCGAGCGTGTGGTCGCCCTGTGCAGTCTTTGCGTGGAGGCTGTCGCGGATGACTTGCCCGATGGCCAGGCGACACAAGGCTTCAACGCTGCGTGCAGCGGTGGATCGCACATCGGGCGCGCTGGCCAACACCCTGAAGGACCGTCGCCCCTCCCCCACGAAGCTGGTGAATTGCACACAGTTCGGCTGCCCATCGCGGATAAAACCCACCGTGATGGAATACGCCATGCCTTTGATCGCGCCCGGAAGTGTGCAGAGGAAGCTCGTCTTGTCAGACGCATGGGTGATCTTGTTTTCGGGCTGGTCGTGCACGCAACACACTTCTCCAACACACTGGCTTGCATTCATGAATGGCTCCAACCGAGGGTGGGCACGACCGACGCCCGGTAAGGCGTCGACAGTGGCTGTGAATGGCGATCCCGTTGATGGGCGCGGGCGGCTATGAATCCACCCCCAGATGTTCGACGGTGATCACCAGCGTGCGATCTTCCAGGTCTGTCTGGGCATGCGCGCCCAGGCTCGCCCGTAGAAAGCGGTCAAGCATGCATTGCAGTTGAGACAGGTCTTGCCGGTTGGCGTGCGCCAGCTGATCCACGACATCGTGCGTGAATGCAATCGTGAGTGTTCTCACACGCCAGATGCGGCTGCCGAGTTCCGGTACCTGCCAGTTGGCTGCCAGCACGTGCGGGCCGGTGTTCCAGGTCCGCACATCCTGTCCGGTAATTTCATCGAGCACCGGCTTGGTAAACGCGACAAGGTCGAGCATCACGGGTCTCCATGACCGACATCGCGAGTCGCGAGCATCAACGGGCAAGCATCCGTGTGCGGAACTGGCGAGGATGACAGCGTGCAGGGCTTGATCCAGCGGAGGCGGCGCGACCGAGCGCTGGATCACAAGTGCGGGGGAAGCTGCTTTCGTACCAACGGATGCAAGATCGGGTGCGCCGGTGTTGGTGCCCCACTGTACTCCCATCACTGCACGGCGGCGTCACTATCTTCCGAAGCGTCGCAAACGGGGTATTCGGGCGCAGTGGGCGGCGCCAGCCCATGCGCGGGAGACGAAAAAAAACCCCGCGTGGCGGGGTTTCTTTATTGGGCGCGAGAGCGATCAGATCGCCGTAATCTTGGTCGCGACCGGGCCTTTCTGGCCCACGCCCGACACAAAGCTGACCTTCTGGCCTTCTTGCAGCGACTTGAACCCATTGCCCTGAACTTCAGAGAAATGCGCAAACAGATCGTTGCCGCCTGCGTCAGGGGTGATGAAGCCGAAGCCCTTGGAGTCGTTGAACCACTTTACGATGCCGGTTTCCATGTTGGAGTCCTTAAACGTGTTCTGGATGAGCCCATGCTCACCAGGCATGACGATCAAGGAAGGAACAAAGAGAAAAAGGCGTCGCTTGGCGTGACAACCCAAAACATCGGAGTAACTGCTTGAAAAGCCTGCGGCGCAACATGTACCGGGTTCGCAGGGTTCTGTCAACAAAAAAGGCAATCCACGTCGAAATAAAGCACGAATGTGGTGGCGACCGCGCTTGGCTGCCCGCGCCATGTCGCGCATGCATCGCAGCCGTTGCCCGTCGGGAAACGCCCGCACCGGCTGCCGGAGCCGTGGTCGCCGGAAGCTGTTACCATGCTGCACCTTCTGCCCGTTTCTCGAATCGATCGGGCCGGGTGCCGAGCCAGACAAAACGACACAGCGCCGGCCACCCGTCGGGCGTACACCCGAATCGTCCTGGGCCACGCAGCCCACCACCTATCAGACCGGCGGTTTATCCGCTCCGTATCCGGCACGCATGTACTAGGCGCGCCAGCGTACGCAAGTCCGGTCACCTCGCCGCCAATGGCTTGGGCCACGCAGGTATGCATGGCACAACGGCGTTGGCCTTACCCATCGTGGCGTACGTCTGAGCAAGACGTGGTTTGCCCAGTCTTACCACGCCTGCCGTCGGCCTTCGCCCGAAACCAAGCAGTCGATTGAACAAAGTCCAAGTCCCATCTCCCTACACGGTGTCCGTGTACCCGATTGAGCAAGAACCAGGCGTCTGGTTTGCCACCTATCTCATCAGTGAGTACAGCGATGGCGTGGAACGCATCCTCGCCAACGTCTCGATGCGCCACAACGTGCACGGCACGGAAGCACGCGCAAGACAGGCAGCCCGGCGTGCAGGAAGAGCCGCCATCGCACGTCTGACCCCCGGTCACAAGAACTGAACTGAACTACGCAAGCCGCCTCCGGGCGGCTTTTCCGCTTGCCGCAACGGCAGGCGCCCACCCAGAATCAACGAGAGGAAATCACCATGTCTGTGAGCGATGAATGGGAAGAACTGCATCTCACACCCGACGGCTGGAAAGACGGCAGCTACCGGCACGAACCGGGTGATGCCGTCATCGTCGCGCCACCGGCCAATGATGTACTGACGGTGCGCAGGCATGTGGCTGCCGAGTATGGTGGCCCGTCGCGCGTGACAGAAGACCGGACACCGCGTACCGATGACATGAGCCAGATCGAGCAATTGCTGCTGAAGTATGGCGCTCCCGTCTTTGGCGTCTGAGGCTGAAGACGCAACGCACGCATGCCCGCGCGCTACGGCGGGCCCACGTCATTCGAAAGAGGAATCGGCATGACACTCTGCCGCGCTTGCCTGGCCATTGAAATCCATCGACTTGGTGCGTCGGGCCATGCTTTCCTGAGAATCACCGACACACAGCGCATCAAGCCATCCAAGGCCGCGGCCATCACGGTGAGCACGTTCACATGCCGCACGTGCGGCGCAAGCTGGCTGTATCGCGAAGGGAAGAACGTGCCCGACCCAGGATGGTCGCTGGATCAGCAGGGCTGAGCTCGTCACCCCACGCGCCGAGCAAAGAGCGCCATTCACCGAGCAAAAAGGTTCGAGCGCCGAGCTTTGGGGTCCAACCGCCGAGCAAAAAGCCTGGAGCGTGAAGCGCAAAGAGGCAACCGCCGAGTTCTGAGGTCCATTCGCCGAGCAAAAAGCTCGGAACGCCGAGCTCAAAGACCCAACGTCCGAGCAAAAAGCCCCGCGTGTCGAGCCCAGAGACGCGATCGCCGAGCTCAAAGACACAAGCGTCGCGCTTTTAGCCTCGATATATCCGAGCAAAAAGTGCGAGCGGTCGCATTCTGAGCTCGGGGCGCGGGGAAAAAAGCCTGGAGCGCCGACAAAAAAGCTCGGAACGCCGAGAAAAAAGGTCCGACTGCGGAGAAAAAAGCTCGGCGCGCCGAGCTCGGGGACTCAAACGCCGAGCAAAAAGGTCGGGACGTCGCGTTCGGAATGCCAGCGTCGGGCCAAAAAGCCCTTGTCGCCGAGCGTTGTGGCCCATCCACCGTGCAAAGAAGCGGTCGGCGTGCGCCGTGGTGCAGCGCGGGGCCTGTGAAGCTTTCCGTGTTTGGGGCGGGTTGGGATCGCGGTGGCTCGCCAATCAACGGTCCCGATCCCGCACATTGCTGGCCGCCAGCCGCCGCAACTCCGCCCGCGCCGCCTCCAACCGCGCGTGCAGCACGGTGTTCTCAACCAGCAGCGACACCAGCACGAAGCTCGCGCCCATCAGCCCGAACAGGCGGCCGGCATAGAAGCCGAGGTCATACCGCCCGCCGTTGAACACGGCGCTGAGCGCCACGTCGCAGATCCACACGCACAGCACCACCATCAGCCAGATGTCGAGCGTAAGGTGCGGGCGGCTGCGCCAGAGCACGACCAGCGCCACCACGCAGAACCACCACGTGCCGCCGGCCACCATCCACATGATGGGCGTGTAGCGGTTGGCGGCCATGATGGTGGGCAGCAGGGCTTCGCCGGCGGTGGCCAGCGCCACGCAGGCGGCGGAGGCACCCAGCACGGCGGCCACGGTGCCCAGCGCCGCCTGCCGCGTGAGCGTGTGGGCGGGGAAGCGGTCGGGCTCGCGTTCTTCCCGCGCTTTCAGCACGGCATAGGCCATGACGAACAGCGGAAAGCCCGCGTGCCAGAACATGTAGATCCAGGCCGTGCTTTGCGGGCCCGCGCCCAGCAGGCCGCTGCGCGCGAACAACCCCGGGAACGAGAGCAGGTGCCCCACCGCCGTGGCGGCCGTGAACAGGTAGCCGCTGGCGAGCGCCAGCATGGCGCGCGAACGCGTGATGGCGAACTGCCCGAAGAGCAGCGCAGCGGTGATCAGGTCATTGAGGATGAGCGCCGACTCGTAAATCGGCACGAACGACGGAAGTTGCGCCAGTTGCACCTTGGCAAACGGTACGGCGGACACCAGCACCACGAGCGAGAGCAAGGCGACGGCCTGCGCCATCCAGTACGTCCGGCGCCCGGGGGAGAGACTCAGCAGCAGGCCCCGCTGCATGCCCAGCGTTTCCGACATCACGTTGCCCCCTTTCTTCGCTGACGGTGTCACGCGTTCGCTTGTGGTGCGATGGTGTTGCCTGGCTACGCTTGCCGCGGCAGCCGGCCTCTTATAGACGCGTGATAGTCATCGGGCCGCCCGATGTCAACGCGGCGAAGGGGTAGAACTTTTGACGACGGCCAGTCGGGCGAGGTGAGGCGGGGCGCGCGCCGGTGCACCGGCGCCCGATGGGTGTAGGGATTCGATAGACTGGTGCTCACCCCAGCGGCCGCCCGAAGGAGCGCACCCATGGAATCCAACCCCACCCCCATCGTCACCGATGCCGACACCGATGCGCTGGTGCTGCGCGATGATCGCGACGGTGTCGTCACGCTGCGGCTGAACCGGCCGCTGCAGTTCAACGCGTTGTCTGAAGCGATGCTGGATGCGCTGCATCATGCACTGAGCGACATCGCCCGCGATGCCGGCGTGCGCTGCGTGGTGCTCGGCGCCGAGGGCAAGGCCTTCTGCGCCGGACATGACCTGCGCGAGATGCGCGGCACGCCGGAGCTGGCGTATTACCAGGCGCTGTTCGCGCGCTGCAGTGTGGTCATGCAGGCCATTCAGGCGCTGCCGGTGCCCGTCATCGCGCGGGTGCATGGGGTGGCAACGGCGGCGGGCTGCCAGCTGGTTGGCAGTTGCGACCTGGCCATCGCTTCGGACGCGGCGCGGTTTGCGGTGTCGGGCATCAATGTCGGGCTGTTCTGCTCGACGCCCGCGGTGGCGCTGTCGCGCAATGTGAGTTGCAAGCGCGCGTTCGACATGCTGGTGACGGGGCGCTTTATCGATGCGGCCACGGCCGCCGACTGGGGCCTCGTCAACGAGGCCGTGCCCAGTGCCGAGCTGGACGACGCGGTGGCCCGCAAGGTGGCGGAGATCGTCTCCAAGAGCCCCACCGCCATCCGCTACGGCAAGGCGATGTTCTACCGCCAGCGGCAGATGCCGCTGAGTGAGGCCTACGCCTACGCGGGCGATGTGATGGCCCGCAACATGATGGAAGAAGACGCCGGCGAAGGCATCGACGCCTTCCTGCAGAAGCGCCCCGCCCGCTGGCGCTCCTAAGGGCAGGCGGCTATTGCGGCTTGCGCGCCGCGAGCTGTTTCTGGATCGCGGCTTCCGTTTCGGCATAGCGCCCTTCGCCGAAGTGCTGGTAGACGATGCGGCCATCGGCATCGATCAGATACAGCGCCGGCCAGAACTGGTTGTGGAACGCAGACCATGTGGCGTAGCTGTTGTCCTGCGCCACCGGGTAGCGCACGTCCAGGCGCTTGAGCGCGGCCTGCACGTTGGGCGTTGATTTCTCGAACGCGTATTCGGGCGTGTGCACGCCCACCACGACCAGTCCCTGATCCTTGTACTTGTCGTACCACTGCTTCACGTGGGGCAGTGTGTTGAGGCAGTTGATGCAGGAGTACGTCCAGAAATCCACCAGCACGACCTTGCCGCGCAGGTCTTTCATGGCCAGCGGCGGCGAGTTCAACCACTGGTTGATGCCCGTGAACTCTGGCGCGGCCGCACCGGTGGCGGCGGTCTGGCTGAAGGCGGGCGCGCCAGTCCCGACAAAGTAGACGGCGCCGATGGCGAGGGCCGCAAGGGCGGCGCGGAGGAGCGTGCGCATGATGTGGAATCCGTAAAAGGTTGACGGTGTTCGACTGCCATGCCCGCCTGGCCATGCCCGGCGGGCGCAGTGCATCAGACCAGGTTCAGCTCGACGTGGATGTTGCCGCGCGTGGCCTTGGAGTACGGGCAGAGCTGGTGCGCGGCTTCCATCACGGCTTGCGCCACGTCGCGGTCCAGGCCGGGCAGGCTTACGTTCAGTCGGGCCTGCAGGAAGAACGCGTCGCCGGTGGTGCCCAGGTCGACTTCGGTGTCGAGCGACACGTCTGCCGGCAGCTTGATCTTCATCTGGCTGGCCGCACGGCCCATCGCGCCGATGAAGCAGGCGGACCAGCCTGCGGCAAACAGTTGCTCGGGGTTGGTGCCGTGGCCACTGCTGCCCGGAGGCGAGAGCTTCAGGTTCAGGCGATCGTCGTCGCTGTGGGCCTGGCCATCGCGGCCGCCGGTAACGTTGACCTTGGCGGTGTACAGCACGTTGTCGATGCGGGTCATGGTGATGCTCCTTTTTTGGATCCGTGGAAAGGGGTTGGGGTTCGCGTCCCGGTGGTTTTGCCGCCTGCTTGGGTTGGCTGCTTGCCGGGGCCACGAGACGTATTAAAGAAGGCCGACGTATCGCGGAAGTAGCGTGGAAGCGCCTTTCTGTCTGGGCGTGTATCTGTATCGTGGCTGGATACAAACGCGTACAAAAAGGCCGGGCGCTTGGCAGGTGCCCTTCACGACGATGCGCCCGGCGCCGGATTGGCGATTGACTGGGAGGTGCCCTGCGCAGCCGGCGCGGGTGCGGACCGGTTCACACCCAGCCCGTTGACCAGCACCTGCTCCAACTGCGTTGTGCCGCCGGAAGACAGGCGCGCCAGCAGGCCGGTATCGGCGCCGAGCCCGATGAGGGCTACGCCGCCCAGCACGCTCGCGCCCATGACGCGGCGCACCCATTCACCAATGCCCATGGAGCGCTTCATGGCCGAGAGCACGCGGCCGCCCAGGCCAAGCGCTGCTGCCAGCGACGTGGCCGCGCCTGCCGCATAGGCCGCCAGCGCCAGCGCGCTCGACACGCTGGCACCCTTGAGCGCCACGCCCGTCAGCACCAGGCCCAGGATCGGGCCCGCACACGGCGCCCACAGCATCCCCGTGGCCACGCCCAGCAGCAGCGAACCCGCCACAGAAGGTTCTGCCGACGTATCCCCTTCAGAGCCTCGCCCGGCCAGCCGGTTGCCGAGTGCGACTGCGGGCCGCGCCATCAGGTCGGCCAGCTTGGGCCACAGCAGTGACAGCCCGAATACCGCCAGCAGCGCGAGCGCCGCAAACCGGCCCACTTCATTGGCGCGCACTGCCCACGCGCCACCGGCTGAGAGCAGTGTCGCAAAGCCGGCAAAGGTGAGCGCCATGCCCGCGAGCATCGGCAGCTTGCCGCGCAGGAACGGTTGCCCTGTGCGGCTCAGCACAAATGGCAAAACGGGCAGGATGCACGGGCTCAGGATGGTCAGCGCGCCGCCCAGGTAGGCGAGTATCAGCAGGCTCATGATCGACATTCCTCAACGAGGGATTGGGATGGCGTCAATCAAACGCGGCGTGCGTAGCGGCCATGTATCGGCGTGGGGGCGATTTTGTATCGCACTGTACAAACGCGCCCGCCGGATGCATTGCGATACAACATGGGCTCGCACCGTCACTCGGGCAGGCGCAAAATGGCGCCTACTTTCCATCGTACCGAGGTCACCCAATGGACGCCCACGTCGACCACATCCTGATCGTCGATGATGACCGCGAGATCCGCGAACTAGTTTCGACCTATCTCACCAAGAATGGCCTGCGTGTGACGGCCTCGCCCGATGGGCGGCACATGCGGGCGTTCCTGGAGGCCAACACCGTCGACCTGATCGTGCTCGACCTGATGCTGCCCGGCGACGACGGCCTGGTGCTGTGCCGCGAACTGCGCGCAGGCAAGCACAAGGCCACGCCCGTGCTGATGCTCACCGCACGCGACGACGAGACCGACCGCATCATCGGCCTGGAAATGGGCGCCGACGATTACCTGGCCAAGCCGTTTGCCGCGCGCGAGCTGCTTGCCCGCATCAAGGCTGTGCTGCGCCGCACGCGCATGTTGCCGCCCAATCTGCAGATCTCCGAAGCGGGGCAGATGCTGGCCTTTGGCGACTGGCAGCTCGACACCACCGCGCGGCACCTCGTCGATGCGGAGGGGACTATCGTTGCCCTGAGCGGTGCGGAATACCGCCTGCTGCGCGTGTTTGTGGACCACCCGATGCGCGTGTTCAACCGGGATCAACTGCTCAACCTCACGCAGGGCCGCGAGGCGGAGATGTTCGAGCGATCCGTCGACCTGCTGGTCAGCCGCCTGCGCCAACGGTTGAATGACGATGCACGCGATCCGGCCTACATCAAGACAGTGCGCAGCGAAGGGTATGTCTTTGCCAAGCCGGTGGAGATCAAGGAGGCGCGCCAATGAGCACGCCAACGAGCACGCCCATGAGCCTGCGTGCCTGGGCGTGGCCGCGCACGCTGGGCTCGCGCTTGTTCGTGATCCTGCTGGCGGGGCTGGTGGTGGCGTATGCGCTGTCGTTTGCCGTGCTGTTTTCCGAGCGCTACATGAGCGCGCGCGAGGTCATGCTCGGCACGCTGGAGACCGATGTTTCCACGGCCATTGCCATCCTCGACCGCCTGCCCGCAGAAGAACGCCCGCAGTGGCTGCCGCGCCTGAACCGTGGCAACTATCAGTACATCCTGGGGCCCGGTTCACCCGGCGTGCCGGAGATGACGCAGCGTGGCAAGGACATCGCCGCGCGCATCAGCGAGGCCAGCGGCGGGCGCTTTCCCGTGACGGTGGAGTCGATTCCCGGTGACGGCAAGCAACTGCAGGCGCATCTGACACTGAGCGACGGCAGCACGCTCACCATCGACGTGCATCCGCGCATGACGCCCATCGCGCAGTGGTTGCCGTATGTGCTGGTGGTGCAGTTGCTGCTGCTGATCGTGTGCTGCTGGTTTGCGGTGCGGCTGTCGATCCGCCCGCTGGTGGCACTGGCCGATGCCGCCGACGCGCTCAACCCCAACGCACAGACCCCGCCGCTGGACGAGACCGGCCCCACCGAACTGGCACGCGCCGCACACGCATTCAACGCCATGCGCCAGCGCATTGCCCGCTTTGTCGAAGAGCGTGTCCAGATCCTGGCGGCCATCTCGCATGATCTGCAGACGCCCATTACGCGCATGAAGCTGCGCGCCGAGATGGCCGAAGACTCCGAAGAGAAGCGCAAGCTGGTGAGCGACCTGGCGGAGATCGAAACGCTTGTGAAGGAAGGACTGGCGTATGCGCGTACCGCTCACCACAGCGAGGGTGAGAAGCCTTCGCGCATCGACGTCGGGTCGTTTGTCGAGAGCCTGGCATATGACTACCAGGACACCGGCAAGCCCGTCACGCTGGAGCTGAACGCCACGGGTGCCATCGTCACGCGCCCGCATGCGCTGCGCCGTGTGCTGAGCAACCTGACCGACAACGCCATCAAGTTTGGCGGTGCGGCCGAGTTGTGTGTGCGCCGAGATGGCGACGCTGTGGTAATCGAGGTGCGCGATCGGGGGCCCGGCATTCCGGAAGACAAGCTTGATGCAGTGCTGCAGCCGTTCGTGCGGCTGGAAAATTCACGCAGCCGAGAGACGGGCGGCACCGGGCTAGGGCTGGCGATTGCGCAGCAACTGGCCGCTGCCGCGGGCGGTGTGCTCACACTGCGCAACCGCGAGGGCGGCGGGCTGGTGGCGGAGGTCAGGCTGGGTTAAACGGGCGGGTGATGGGTGCCTCAGCGCACTGCTTTGGCAGCCTCCCAGAGGTCGCCGGCGCCCAGCGCCGCGTGCCAGGTGTCGAAGCGGGTTCGCCACTGTTGGAAGGGTTCGCTCAGGCGCCTCGGGTCATCGCTCAGCGCATAGGCCATCCCTTCAATCAGCCACCTGGGTTTGGTGGCGACGGCAAGGTTGCCAAGCTCCTCTGCCTGCCGGTGGTGGATCAACTCGTGTGCCACGTAGAACGGCGTCCACCCGCGAGGCGCGACGACCGTGCCGAAATTGCCCACAGCCTCCGCCGCGCGCCCCCCGATGCCGAAGCTGTCTGCGCAGCGTGCCGTTGTGCAGAAGACCATGCGCGGCGCCTGCCGGAACGGGCCGACGGCGCTCTCGGCCTTGGCGTAACCCGTTTGATAGAGCTGCTCGGCTGTACCCAAGGCGGACGCGTCGTCGATGCAGATGTTTGGCTGCGCGCAGACAATGCCCGGCATGAGCGAGGGCGCTACCACCCGCAGCGGTTTCACGAACGCCAGCGCGGCGGCGGGCAGCCCAATCAGGACGATGGCGCTGATGGCAAGCAGGGTGCGGGTGCGTTTCATGGTGTGACTCAATGGCTGGGCGGCAGCAAGCACGGATTGTAGGTGTGCGTCGATCGATTCACCACATGCAGTGCGTTGTGCATTGTGTGATCGCCGTCGCGGAAGAGAAGTCCCCCACCCGCTCATTGTGGCGCGCTCAGCCGTGCGAGCAACCGCCGCGCATCGGAAGGCGCTTCGACCTTCTTGTCGTTATCGAAATAGCAGTAAACGTCCCGACCGCTGCGCCGGCGCGCGGCGGCTGGGCCAACGCGTTGTGCATCGGCCGGTTCGCCGCCGCTGGCCCATTGGCGGATGCGGTTGGCCCAGCGGTCCAGCGCGGCATCGGAGTACGCGCCGCTGTAGAGCGCATCGGCGCCGTGCAGGCGCAGATAGACGAAGTCGCTCGTCACGTCTTCAAAGTAAGGCCAGTCGGCCACCGCGTGCGAGACGACGAGCGCGGCGCGGTGCCGGCGCAGCAGTGCGGTGAACTCCGGTGTGAGAAAGCTCTCGTGCCGGACTTCCACGGCATGGCGCAGCGTCCGTTGCTCGCGCGTGGCAAACCACGGCGCCTTGACGCGCGCATCGTGCTGGCCGGCCAATGCGCGCGCGGCGGCGGTATCGCGCGGCAGCAGCGACAGGAAACGGTCAAACCGCTGCGCATCGAACCGGTAGTTGGGTGGAAACTGCCACAGGAAGGGCCCGAGCTTGCGCCGCAACGCGAGCACCCCGGAAGCGAAGAAGTTGGCCAGCGCGGGCACCGCAGTCTCATCACGAAAGCGCAGCATGTGCGTGAGATAGCGCGGCCCCTTGACGGCGAAGACGAAGTCGTCCGGCACGGTGTCATACCAGCTTCGCCAGCTCGTGATGGATTGCAGCGCGTAGTGAGAGCCGTTGATTTCGATCGTGCTGAACTGATGCGATGCGTATTCCAGCTCGCGGCGCTGCGCGAGATCCTCGGGATAGAACACGCCGCGCCAGCCTGCATAGCGCCAGCCAGAGATGCCGATGCGTACCGTCATGGCACCGCACTGTGGACCGGTGCGCCATGCGTGCTACTCATGCGGTACGTTGACCTGCGCATGCACCTGCACCGTGCCCGTTTGCGGCGCCCTCAGGCCCATCGGTTCGTCGGTCAGGTCGCGGGCGAGCGAATAGGCGGTGATGACCGCCAGTGTGACGCCCACAATGGCGAGCATTTCCCGAATGTTCATGCGTCCTCCTGTTGTTCCCCGTTTTGGTGGTGCCCGGTCAGGGCCAATGCGCGGACGCAAACTTCGGGCCTGAGGAAGACAAATGGCGGAATGACGCGGGGGTGAAAATGGCGCTACCGGGCGCGCAAGGTGGAGGGCGGCACACCCAGCAGACGCTGAAAGCTGCGCCGCATGCGTTCGGTGTCGCCAAAGCCGCACTCGGTGGCCACGCGCTGCATGGACGTGGCGCCACTCTCCAGCGCGGCACGGGCGGCTTCCACACGCAGTTTTTCCACCGCCTTGGCGGGGGTGAGGCCCGTTTCCGCCTGGAAGGCGCGCGCGAAGTGGCGCGGGCTCATGCAGGCGTGCTCGGCCAGGTCGTCCACACGGTGGGGTGCGCTGAGGTTGCGGCGCACATGGTCGAGCAGCGGCTTGAAGCGGCCGCGTGCCGAGTCCATCTCATTCAGCGCTGAAAACTGCGATTGCCCGCCAGGCCGCCGGTAGTACACGACGAGCTGCCGTGCCACCGCGCGTGCCACGCGTTCGCCCAGGTCGTCGGCAATCAAGGCCAGTGCGAGGTCGATGCCGGCGCTGATGCCGGCGCTGGTCCAGATACCGCCATCGTTGACGTAGATGTGGTCGGGTTCGAGCTGCACCTGCGGAAACACGCGCGCGAACTGGTCGCTGCGGCTCCAGTGCGTGGTGGCACGGCGGCCGTCCAGCAAACCGGTGGCGGCCAGCAGCAGGCTGCCCGAGCACACGCTGGCCACGCGCGCGCCGCGGGCCGCGCAGCGCTGCACGAAGCGGCGCGTGCGTGCGTCGGCCATGGCGGCGTCCACGCCGTCGCCGCCGGCAATGAGCAACGTGTCGATCCGGCTTGCCGGGGGCAGGGCTTCGGCGTCCCAGCGCGCGCCCGACGAACTGCGCACGAGGCCGGGCTGCGCGGCCACGGTGTGCAACGTGTAGTGGTCGTCGCGGTACCGGCTGGCGACTTCAAACGCTGCTGCAGGCCCGGCAGCGTCGAGCACCTGGAAGTCCGAAAAGATCAGTACGGCGATGCGATGGGCCATGGCAGAAAAGGTGGGTGACACGACATTGCTGCCAACACCATAGAGCGCGATGCTGTGAAGCGTCAACCCATCACCCATGACTTTCAGGAGACCCGCACCATGACGACTTCCCCCTTCATCGTTGTCTTTGCGCTGTACAACCGCGTCACCCAACTGGATTTCACCGGGCCGCACGAGGTGTTCTGGCGGCTGCCCGGTGCGCAATGTGTGGTTGCCTCGGTGGGCGGCGGTGAGATCCACGCCGATGGCGGCCTCACCATTTCGAACGTGCAGCGGCTGGCGGACATTGCGCATGCCGATCTCATCTGCGTGCCCGGCGGCTTTGGCGTGATCGAAGCCATGGAGGATGCGGAGTTCGTGCGCGAAGTCCGGCGCCTGGCGGATGGCGCGCGCTATGTCACCTCGGTGTGCAGCGGCTCGCTGGTGCTCGGCGCGGCGGGGTTGCTGCGCGGCAAGCGCGCCGCGTGCCACTGGGCCTGGCGCAATCTGCTGCCGGCATTCGGCGCCACCGTGGACGAAACCCGCGTGGTGCGCGACGGCAACCTCATCACCGGCGGTGGCGTGACGGCCGGCATCGACATGGCGCTCACCGTCATGGCGGACATTGCTGGCACGGAGCATGCGCAGGCAGTACAGCTCGGCATCGAATACGCCCCCGCGCCGCCGTTCGATTGCGGCCGGCCCGAGCGCGCCGCACCGCAGATCCTGGAGGCAGTGACATCGCGTCTGGACCGTCTGCGCGCCGATCGCCACGACGCGGTGCAGCGGGCCGCGCAGCGGCTGTAAGCCCAGGCCGCACCCGATTGCGGCGACAATGGCGCCTTTCGACATCGTTGCCGCATCCCGCATGACCGCATCGTCTTCCGTACCCAATACCCGTGGCCCGATCGGCATCGTTGCCGCCCTGCATCAAGAGATCAACGAGCTGCTGACGCTGCTGTCCGATGCAAAGTGCGTGCACGTCGGCAGCCGGGATTTCTGGACCGGCCACCTGGATGGCCGCGCCGTGGTGGTGGTGCTGTCGCGCGTCGGCAAAGTGGCGGCGGCGTCCACCACGGCGGTGCTGATCACGCAGTTCAACGTGCGCGCGGTGGTGTTTGCCGGCGTGGCCGGTGCGCTGGCGCCCGGCGTGGCGGTGGGCGATGTGGTGGTGTCGACCGACCTGCTGCAGCACGACGTTGACGCCTCGCCGCTGTTCCCGCGCTGGGAAATTCCGCTGACCGGCATGGCGCGCTTTCCCGCCGATGCCGCATTGGCCGACGGGCTGCAGGAAAGCGCCAGTACGGTGCTTGCAGACCCGCAGGCGCTGCTCGGGCCGGACGTCATGCAGGCGTTCGGGATCACCGCGCCGCAGGTGCATCGCGGGTTGATCGTCAGTGGCGACCGCTTTGTCTGCACGTCGGCCGAAAGCGCGGTGCTGCGCACGGCGTTGCCCGATGCGCTGGCGGTGGAGATGGAAGGCGCTGCCGTGGCGCAGGTGTGCCACGAGTGGGGCGTTCCGTTTGCGGCCATCCGCACAATTTCCGACCGGGCCGATGACGCGGCCAGCGTGGATTTCGCCCAGTTCATCGCGCAGGTGGATTCACGCTACAGCGTGGCCATCCTGCGCACCTGGCTGTCGATAGCCAACGGCATTTGAACCGCTACTGACCCCGCTCGGCCAGGTATTTGTCGAGCGCGTTGGCGCGTTCGCTCAGGCGGAAGATCTCGTTTTCCAGGCGCTGCAGATCGTCCCGTTTGCTTTTGCCGTAGATGCTCGCTTCAAGCGCGGCCGTCTTGGTGTGGAAGTCCTGCCACGCCTGCTCCGAACTCACCAGTGCATCTTTCGCTTGGCCGATGAGTTTGCCGAGCAGCGTCTTGTACGTCGTGTTCAGGCGCTCATCCTGCGCGGTCTTTTCTGCGGAGAGACATGTACCGATGGCGTCGGGGTTGTCTCCCGCTTTATCGACGCAGGCATAGAGGCGCGTCGTGATGCCCTGCGGCGCGCGGCGCTTGACGCCGTTGGCCAGGCTTTCGGCCGAAAACGCGTTGCTGCCGTGGGCTGCCAGCGCGAGCGCAATGGGGAGGGCGAGCGTCTTCAATGTCGTCAGCGTGTTCAAGATGTGACTCCTGATCGCGGGTCTGCGATGTTTGAAGGGCCATCCAGTCTATCGGCTCGCCCATGCCACTGCGATCAGCCAGGCAGGTGAGGCCGCAGGTTGCGCAGGGCGTTTTCCACATACGCGTCTTTTTCGCCGACGGGCGCGACGTAGTGCAGTGCCTCGGCGGCGGCTTCCATGCCCTCCGTGCGCGCAATCACCCATGCCGCCAGGTACGGCGATGCAAAGCACCCGCCCGCCGTCGCCACATTGCCGCTGGCGTAGAACGGCTGGTTGAGCACCTCCACGCCGGCTTCCTGCACCCAGGGCTTGGTGGTCAGGTCGGTGCAGGCCGGCACGCTGCCGAGCAATCCGAGCTTGGCCAGCACCAACGTGCCCGAGCACTGCGCTCCGATCAACTGGCGTGACGGGTCGAGCGCGAGCCGCGCCATCAGTGCAGGATCGGCCACCACCTCGCGCGTGCGCACGCCGCTGCCGACGAGCACGGCATCGGCCGTACGCGCCTCTTCCAGCATCGATTGCGCATGCACGGTCACGCCGTTCATCGAGGTGACTTCCGGCTGCGGGCAGCACAGGCTCACGCGCCAGCCGGGCTTCTTGATGCGGTTGAGCACGCCCAGGGCGATGAGCGAATCCAGCTCGTTGAACCCTTCAAAGGTGAGGATGGCGATGTGCATGGCATGGGCGGGCAGCGTTGAGGGTGATGGCATGCTAGGGTGCATGGGCAATACAATCAAAAAATTGTCCTTAGTACATCGAGACATGACCCAAGCCCGCTACCAGCCGCTTGTTGATGAACTGGCGGCGCAGATCCGCACCGGCCGCCTGCCGCCCGGCACACGCCTGCCCACGCACCGGCAGCTCGCGCAGCGCCACGGCGTGGCTCTGGTGACGGCCACGCGCGTGTACGCCGAACTCGAAGCGATGGGCCTGGTGAGCGGCGAAGTCGGGCGCGGCACCTTCGTGCGCGAGAACACGCTGCCGCGCGGTCTCGGTATCGACCAGCTGGCCGTGGCCGCCGGTGTGGTGGATCTGAACTTCAACTATCCGTCGCTGCCCGGACAGGCCCGGCTGTTGAGCCGCGCGCTGCGCAAGCTCGCGGGGGGCGGCGATCTGGACGCGCTGCTGCGCTATGCACCGCACGGTGGCCGCGCGCATGAACGCGCTTGCGTGGCACGGCATCTTGCGCGGCGCGGTCTGACGGTCGCTCCAGACAACGTGCTCGTGGTGGATGGCGCGCAGCACGGGCTGGCCGTGGCGGCCATGGCGCTGCTCCAGCCCGGCGACGTGGTGGCCGTCGATGCGTTGACGTATCCCGGCTTCAAGGTGGTGGCCGAGATGCTGCATCTGCAACTGGCACCGTTGCCCGCCGCAGGGCAGGGTCTGGATCTCGATGCGCTGGAGCGGCTCTGCGCGCGCCGCCGCGTGCGCGCCATCTACGTCATGCCCACGCTGCACAACCCGCTCGGCTGGGTGAGCGGCATCGGCTGGCGGCGCAGGCTGGCGGCCATCTTGCGCCGGCAGGGCCTGATCGCCATCGAGGATGCGGCCTACGCCTTTCTCGAAGATCGCCCACCGGCGCCGCTCGCTGCGCTGGTGCCGGAAGCTACCGTCTATGTGTCCGGTCTTTCGAAGAGCGTCGCCACCGGCTTGCGCTTTGGCTTCGTGGCCGCGCCCGCAGCGTGGGTGCCGCAACTGGAACGCGCCATCCGCGCCACAACGTGGAACACGCCGGCCATCGTCACCAGCCTGGCGTGCACATGGCTGGACGACGGCACGGTCGACCGCTTGGAAGCCGAGAAGCGCCGCGATGCTGCCGCGCGCCAGGCCATCGCGCGCAAGGCACTGGCGGGGCTGACGCTGGCCGCGCATCCGGCGTCGTACTTCGTCTGGCTGGCGCTGCCGCCGGAGGTGCGTGCCGACCGTGTGGCCGCCGCGCTGCAGGAGGACGGCATCTCCGTCTCCACCGCCGAGCCGTTCGCGACGTCGAAGCAGGTGCCGCATGCGCTGCGGCTGGCCCTCGGTTCCGTCGCGCCCGATCGGCTCGATGCCGCCTTGCAGGTCGTGCGGCAGCGCATCGAGGCGGAGGTGGATCGATGACGAAAACCCATGCCAAACGGCGTGCGCTTGCCTACACTCTCGTCGCAACGGAATGACCGGAATTGCCTACACAGGAGACCCCATGAAGAACTGGCTCGCGACGATGGCAGGGTGGATGCTCTGCGCATGCGCAACGTTGGGCGCCGCCCATGCTGCCGATGCCCCCGCCCCATCCAATGCCGCCGAGGGCACCACGCTGACCGTCAACATCGGCACACAGCACCGCACCTTGTCGCGCGATGCGCTGCTGCATGATCCGCACCTGACCAACGTCACCGTGGAGGACCAGAACCTGAAGCGCCGCCTGACTTTCAAGGCGATCCCCGTGACGGAGCTGTTCCGTGGGCAGACCGTCAGCCCAGATGCCAGCGCCACCACCGCAGCCAGCGACGGCTACGTGTCGCACCTGCCGATGCGCCTGCTGCTGGGCGACCGCGCCGATGGCCCCCGCGCGTGGCTGGCCGTGGAAGACCCCGCCGCACCTTGGCCGACACTGAAGGGCCAGGATATCGGCCCGTTCCGGCTGATCTGGACGGCACCGCCGGCCAAGGCGGCTATCGTGAACGAGAGCCTGTGGACCTACAGCATCGTGCGCATCGATATTGCCGCGCTGCCCGGCGAGCGCTTCACATCCATCCGGCCCGCTGCCGGCCTTCCCAAGGACGGCCCTGTCATGCGCGGCTTCGCCACGTTCCAGCGCGTCTGCTTTTCGTGCCACACGCTCAACCGTGAGGGCGACGCCAACCTGGGCCCCGATCTGAACGTGCCCTACAGCCCGGTGGAATACCTGGGCGACGACAAGCTGCGCCGCCTGATCCGCAATCCGCAGTCGCTGCGCTGGTGGCCCAACGCGCGCATGTCGGCCATTGACGAGAAGACCTTGTCCGACGCGCAGCTCAACGACCTGCTGGCGTACTTCCACCACATGGCGCAGCGCAAGTCGGCGCATTGATGGCGGCAGGATGCCTGCCTGCGCGGGCTGCGCTGACGCCCTCGCGCTATTCCATCGCCCACGCGACCAGCGTGGCGATGGTGTTCATGTTCCGCGCCGTCCCCGTCTTGGCGGCGGGGATCTTCAGCTTGGAATCGGCCATCCCGTCGCCGTAGTGCACGTAGATCTCGCGGGTGCCGAGGGCCATCTCTTCGACCTTGCGGCCCGTGGCGGCGTCCAGCGCATCGGCGGGCGGCGGCGCATCGAGAAAGATGGCGACGGTCCGGTTGGGTGCCGCCGTCTTGAACGGGTTGGCCTCCAGCACCGCCGCCAGCTCCGCGCCCGTGCGTACCGCCACGCCCACGGGCTTGCCGGCGTAATCCTCCAGGCAGCGTTCCAGCTTCGCCTTGACCGACGCTTCCGACAGCCGGCTCTGAAACACCACGTTGCCACTCGCAATGTACGTGCGCACGTGGGTGAGGCCGATCGACTCGCACATCGCGCGCAACTCGGCCATGGGCAGCTTGCCGGTACCGCCGACGTTCACGGCGCGCAGGAAGGCGATGTAGCTGGGCATGGGTTCTCCTGTTCTGGATCTGTCTGATCAACGGCTTACGCGCACCAAGCGACGTGTCCGCAATGTGTGGTTTGGCAACATTCTGTTACGAGATTGACGAGTGTGTTTAACCCGACCCGGGGTTCGGCTTGTATTCTGCGCCGCGAACTCATTCATTCAGGATGCGGCTGACTCGTTTCAAGTGCTGCATCCCGCATTTGCGCAATAAGGAGAACACCATGCTGAAAAAGATTGCACCCGCTCTGATTGTGGCGACACTCGCTGGCCTGACCGCCCTCCCGGCGGCTGCGGATGACCTGTCCAACGCCCTTGGCGGCGCGCTGGGTGGTGCCGGCGGTGCAGCAGTGGGTGGCGCGCTTGGCGGGCAGACCGGTTCGGTCATCGGCGGGGCGATTGGCGGCGGTGCCGGCGGCGCCTTGACGGCCAACGGCCGCGAGCGCAAGGGCGCCATCGTTGGCGGTGCGCTGGGTGGCGGCGTGGGCGCTGCGGCGGGCAACGCCATGGGCGGCCGCACGGGCGGCATCGTGGGCGCGGGCCTGGGCGGCGGCGCTGGCGCGGCGCTGGGGGGCAACGTGCAACGCAATTCGTACTCCGACCGCGACGACCATGGCCGTGGCCGCGGCCATCGCAAGCATCACCACCACCACTGATGTGACACGCCGGGGCGCTTGCCTTTGAGTGCTCCGGCCGTTTTCTTGCTTTCCTTCGGGCGATAGCGACGCGCTGCCAAAATGGGGCGCCGTTGCCGCACGGGCCGCCTACCATATCAGGACGGTCGCGATCGACACGCAGACGAAGGAGAGCGCCATGACGCAACGCTTCGACGCCATCATCATCGGCACCGGGCAGGCCGGCCCGCCGCTGGCCGCGCGGTTGTCCGGCGCGGGCATGAAGGTCGCCGTCATCGAGCGCGGCCGCTTTGGCGGCACGTGCGTCAACACCGGCTGTATTCCCACGAAGGCCATGGTGGCCAGCGCCTATGCGGCGCGCATGGCGCAGCGCGCAGCCGAGTACGGCGTGGTCATCAACGGCGGTGTCACGGTCGACATGCGCCGCGTGAAGGCCCGCAAGGACGAGATTTCCGGCCGCTCCAACCACAATGTGGAGCAATGGGTGCGCGGCCTAGAGCACGGCACCATCTTCCAGGGCCATGCCCGTTTCGAAAGCCCGCGCACCGTGCGCGTCGGCAATGATCTGCTCGAAGCCGAGCGCATCTTCATCAACGTCGGCGGCCGTGCGTTGGTGCCACCGATGCCGGGGCTCGATCAGGTGCCCTATCTCACCAACTCGACCATGATGGATGTGGACTTCCTGCCCGAGCACCTCGTCGTGATCGGGGGGAGCTACGTCGGGCTCGAGTTCGGCCAGATGTTCCGCCGCTTCGGCTCGCGCGTGACCATCGTCGAGAAAGGCCCGCGGCTGATTGCGCGCGAAGACGAAGACGTCTCGCAGGCCGTGCGCGACATCCTGGAGGCCGAGGGTATCGACGTGCAGGCCGATGCCAACTGCCTGAGCGTGCGCCGCGATGGCGGCAACGTCGTCGTCGGGCTGGACTGCGGCAGCGGCGCGCGTGAAGTGTCGGGCTCGCATCTGTTGATGGCGGTCGGGCGTGTGCCCAATACCGATGATCTGGGCCTCGACAAGGCCGGCGTTGAGCTAGATGCGCGCGGCAACATCCGCGTGGATGACCAACTGCGCACGAACGTGCCCGGCATCTGGGCCATGGGCGACTGCAATGGTCGCGGCGCGTTCACGCACACCTCCTACAACGACTACGAGATCGTGGCGGCCAATCTGCTGGACGATGATCCGCGCAAGGTGTCGGACCGCATCCAGGCGTACGCCATGTACATCGACCCGCCGCTCGCGCGCGTCGGCATGTCGCTGACGGAAGCCAAGCAATCGGGGCGCAAGCTGCTGGTTGGCAACCGCCCGATGACGCGCGTGGGCCGCGCGGTGGAAAAGGGTGAGAGCCAGGGCTTCATGCGCGTGGTGGTCGATGCGCAAACACACGAGATTCTGGGTGCGTCGATCCTGGGCGTGGGCGGCGACGAGGCGGTGCATTCGATCCTGGACGTCATGGCTGCGAAGGCGCCGTACACCACGATCAGCCGCGCCATGCACATCCACCCGACGGTGTCGGAGCTGATCCCCACGCTGCTGCAGAGCATGGAGCCGGTGTAGGCGCGCGCGCTACATCGACCCCGCCGCCAGCCGCCGCATGGCCTGCGGCGACTGCCCATACGCCCGCAGGAACGAGCGCCGCATGCGCTCGCGGTCGCCAAAGCCGGTTTCCCGCACGATGACTTCAATCGGATGCCGCCCGCTTTCCATCATCAGGCGCGCGGCTTCCAGTCGCAGGTGTTCGATGGCGCGCGCCGGCGACTGCCCGGTTTCTTCGCGGAACACGCGGCTGAACTGGCGGGGGCTCAGATGCGCGACTTCCGCAAGGTCTTCCACCGACAGCCGCGCCGTCAGGTTCGATTTGGCGTACGACAGCGCCGTCTGCACACGATCGGATTTCGGATCGAGTTCCAGCAGCGCCGAGAACTGCGATTGCCCGCCGGCGCGGCGGTGATACACCACCAGCTTCTTGGCGACCAGCCGCGCGGTTTCGGCGCCCAGGTCGTGCTCCACGAGTGCCAGCGCGAGGTCAATGCCGGCCGTGGCGCCGGCGGATGTCCAGATCGGGCCATCGACGATGAAGATGCGGTCTTCCTCTACCTTCACGTTCGGATAGTCGCGCTGCAGCGTGCACGCAAAGTGCCAGTGCGTGGTTGCGCGGCGGCCGTCCAGCAACCCGGCCTCGGCCAGCACGAACGCGCCGGTGCACGTTGCAGCCACGCGCTCAGCCGATCGCAGCGCGTGGCGAACGTACTGCGTTACGCCCCCCGCCTGCGGCGTGCCGTCGCTGTCGCCGCTGACGATCAGCGTGTGGAATTTGCGGCCCTTGAGTGGCGCCGTATCGATACCGAAGCCCATCGACGAGGGGACACTGCCGCCATGCTCGGACACCAGTGTCACCGCATATTCGTCGCGCCCGATGGTTGCATTGGCAAATTCGAACACGGTAGACACCGCCAGCCCCAGCACCTGGAAGCCCGGATACAGCACGATCCCGATCGTCTTTTTCATCACACACCGCCCGTGACCTAAAAGGTTGCATCTATGTCATTGAGGACATGATCGCACATTTCTAAGATGGCGTTCATGTACCGGCGCCCGCCGGGCCATCACTGACTGGAGAACCGACATGAACACCATCGCAACCCGGGGCACCGCCCTGATCACCGGCGCGTCATCGGGGATTGGCGCCGTCTATGCGCAGCGGCTGGCAGCGCGCGGATACGACCTCATTCTCGTGGCACGCAACCGCGAGCGGCTGGCCACGCTGGCCGCGCGACTGACGCTGGAAACCGGGCGGCATGTGCGAACGGTGGTGGCCGATCTCGGCAACCCGGAAGACGTGCGTACCGTGGAAGACGTGCTGCGCAGCGACGCCCGCATCACGTTGCTCGTCAACAATGCCGGCGTGGGTGCAACATCGGCGTTTGTCGATTCGGACATGGCCAAGATGGACGCGATGATCACGCTGAATGTGACCGCGCTTACGCACCTGGCACACGCGGTGGTGCCCGGCATGCTGGCGCGCGGCGGCGGGACCATCGTGAACATTTCGTCGATCGTCGCCGTGTCGCCGGAAACCCTCAACGGCGTGTATGGCGGGACGAAGGCCTACGTGCTGGCGCTCACGCAGTCGCTGCACCACGAGCTGGCCGGCCGTGGCGTGCGTGTGCAGGCAGTGTTGCCGGGCGCGACCAGCACCGAGTTCTGGGACGTGGCGGGCACGCCCGTGAGCCATCTGCCGCAGAACATCGTCATGACGTCTGAAGACATGGTCGACGCCGCATTGGCGGGGCTGGATCAGGGAGAACTGGTCACGATCCCGTCGCTGCCGGAGCTGGCGGACTGGAACGCGTTCGAAGGCGCGCGGCAGGCGCTGAGGCCGAACCTCTCGCGCCAGACGCCGGCGCAGCGCTACGGCGTCGGGCGGGAGGTTGCAGTGTGAGGCGGTGGAGGCCGCTCAGGGCACGATCGAGAGAAACAGGTACGACGCGAAGATCGCCACGTGCACCACGCCCTGCAGGATTGTCGTGCGGCCCTTGCCGAGCGTGAGTGCCGACACGATGAGCGTGAGCGCCAGCAGGACCATTTCCTTCGGCCCGAGCCCCAGTTCCAGCGGGCGGCCGATCCAGATGAAGACGGCGGCCACCGTGGGGATGGTCAACCCGATGCTGGCCAGCGCCGAGCCCAGCGCCAGGTTCAGGCTGGTCTGGATGCGATCGGCATTGGCGGCGCGCATGGCGGCCAGCCCTTCGGGCAGCAGCACCAGCGCGGCGATCACGATACCGACGGCTGCCGCCGGCGCTCCAGCGCTCAATAGCGCGGCTTCCACCGACGGCGACAGGATCTTGGCCAACCCGACCACGGCTACCAGCGACACCATCAGCAGCACTGCGCTGAAGGCTGCGATGCGCCCCGGCGGCGGCGGCGCATGCACGTCTTCATTCGGGCCTTCGGCGAGGAAGTAGTCTCGGTGGCGGATGGTCTGCACGATCACGAAGCACCCGTACAGCACCAGCGAGGTGATCCCGGCAAACGCAAGCTGCGACGATGTCAGCACCGGGCCCGGCGTGGAACTCGTGTAGTTGGGCAGCACCATCGTCAGCGTGACGAGTGCCGCCAGCACGGCCAGCGCGGCGTTGGCGCCCGGCGCCTGGAAGGCCTGCTCACGATGGCGCAGGCCGCCGACGAACAGGCACAGGCCCACGATGCCGTTGCAGATAATCATGACGGCGGCAAAAACGGTGTCGCGCGCCAGCCCCGCCTTCTCGGGCCCGGAAGACAGCATGACCGAGACGATCAGCGCAACCTCGATCACTGTCACGGCAATGGCCAGGACCAGCGTGCCGAAGGGTTCGCCCACCTTGTGCGCCACCACCTCGGCGTGGTGCACGGCGGCGAAGACGGCGCCGGCCAGTGCAAGCGCCATCAGCGCGATCAGCCAGCCGGGCGGGGTCATGAGCGAGCCGGCCACCAGAACCACCCACGCGAGCAGCGGGGCGGCGACCGTCCAGGCGGGCAGCTTGTTGGAAGACGGGGCCACGGAATTCTCCTTGTTGTTGCCTCAACGCCGACGGGGGCAGCGAAGGGGTGGATACGATGTGACCCGAATATAAAGCATGTGCGGAGCATTGGCCTGCACATGCACAACGCGTCATACCGTCAAAGTCGCCGGGAACCGCGTGCATCTTGGTGCTTTCTACGCATATCAGGCAGCCTGCGCGGCGTGCGGGCCCTCGCTGAGCCCCTGGGGTGCAAGGGGCAGCCGTGCTCTGAAGTGACATGTTTGGGACGAAAATTTGCATCGGCTGCGTGGAAGCTGCCGAGGCTAGAATTTTCCGCAACGCGGCGCTGAGGCTGTGGCCGGTCAAGCCAACCTGATCGCCCTGATCAGTCGCGCAACGCGCCATCGATTTTCAAAACGGAGGAGGGCATCGTGGCAGAGCAAGACAAGCAAGCAGGACGCGCACGCCGTGCGCAGGTGATGGGCGATGCGTTTGTCGAACGCGCAATGAGCGGGCTGGATGCCTTCTCGGCGCCGCTGCAGGACTGGCTCAACGAGCACGCCTGGGGCAGCACGTGGCAGCGCGAGGGCATCGATCTCAAGACGCGCAGCCTGTGCACGTGCGCGATGCTCGCCGCGCTGGGCCGCAGCACCGAGCTCAAGGGCCACGTGCGGGGCGCCATCAACAACGGCGCGACAGCGGTGGAGATCCGCGAAGTGCTGCTGCACAGCGCCATCTATGCTGGTGCGCCGGCCGCCATCGAGGCATTTCGCTCTGCACGCGAAGTGCTCAACGAACTCGGTGTGACGATCGAAGCGGAACGCTGACACGGAGCCACGTATGCCCGCCTTCATCCAGCCCGAACACGCGGTATCTGGCGCGGACGATTCCCGGCGTGCAGCTTGTGACGTTGCCTGTGGTGAGCCAGTTCGCGCCGTTGCAGCGGCCGGCGCTATTCAATGGCGCCGTGCTGGCATTCTTGCGTGGACCGGCTTAGCGGGGCGTTTGCGCAAGCGCCTCGCGTTATCCACAGAAACAGTGGGTAAGCCTGTGGATAACGATGCCTGATCGCGATACCACGCGGTTCGCCGTCCACTGCTGCCTGCGTAGGCAAAAACTGGCGAGGTGCCAAGACGTGGCGCCGATGCCGGATTCAATCCTCGCTTGAATTGGCCCCTCTTGATCGGCCCCGATTGGCTGCTTAATTGGGCGTGCCCGGCGTGGTGTACGTCGCCTTGATCGCCTTGTGGCGGGCTTCCATTTCCTGGCGCAGGGCGCGGCGCTGCTGGGCAGCTTCGAAGCGCTCCTTCTCTTCAGCGTTGGCGGGCGCCAGTGGTGGCACGTCGGCGGGTTTGCCGTCGTCGTCCACGGCCACCATGGTGAAGTAGCAGCTGTTGGTGTGGCGCACGACCTGGTTGCGGATGTTCTCCGTGACCACCTTGATGCCGATTTCCATCGACGTGCGGCCGGTGTAGTTGACCGACGCGAGGAACGTCACCAGTTCGCCCACGTGGATCGGCTGGCGGAACACCACCTGGTCCACCGACAGCGTGACGACGTAGCGGCCTGCATAGCGGCTCGCGCATGCATAGGCAACCTGGTCGAGCAGCTTGAGGATGTGGCCGCCGTGCACGTTGCCGGAAAAGTTGGCCATGTCGGGCGTCATCAGCACGGTCATGCTGAGCTGGTGGGATTGCGTATTCATGGGGGCGTTGAAACCGAAAGATGGGGGAAAGCGGGACGCAGAAATGGGTACGGAGCAGGGTGCCATTGTGCCGTGGCCGACTCACCTTGTGCTGCATTGCGCGAAATTTGGTGGCATCGCGCTACACTATCGGTTTCTGCCGCAAACGATTTTCGGCCCCGCCTGCCTTTCGATGCACCGCTTGCTGACGCGCCTCCTGCTCTGGCTGGTTGTCCTGGCACTCCCCCTGCAAGGGTTTGCCGCGACGGCCATGATGGCGCACGCCGGTGCGACGGATGACGCCGCGGTTGCCATGACCATGCCGGCGGATAACAGCGCCGTCATGTCCGACGCCTGCCACGAGCACGAAGAGGCCATGGCCGGCATGATGGCCGATGGCGACACCAAGGCCCCAACACAGTCGCACTGCAAGACCTGCCCGATCTGCGCGGCCTGTTCGCTTGGTTCGGTTGTTCCGCTGGCCGCCAGCCTTGGCGTGCCGCTGATCACGCTGCCTGCCGCCGCGCCGCGTGCAGGCTCTGTTTCCTTCCGCAGCTTCATCCCCGAAGCGCTGCAACGTCCACCCTCGATTCGCGTCTGACGCCACCAGTCCGTCCATAGAAGGTCTGGCTTCCGGTTTCACGGCCTTGGCTTTCGCCATACGTGCCGTGCGTCATCACGCTTGATCGAGGTTTCTCATGCTTTCCACACGATGGTTCGTGGCCCTGGCGCTGCTTGCGCTGGCGTCGCCATGGGCATTGGCGCAAGGTGTGTCGGCGCCTGCTGCTGCACCTGACCCCTTGAACGCGGATGCGGTAGTGCCTGCGGCCGCCGCACCGCGCACATTCGACAGCTATCACGCGTATCGCGATACGGGCCCCGCCTCCTGGCACGAGACCAACGCGGCTGTCACGCCCAAGTCGGGCGCCTCCGCGCACGATGGTCATGCGGGGCACGCGATGCCCGCGAGCGCGCCGGTCGCCTCTCCAGCCAAGCCTGCCGGCGATGCCATGCCCGGCATGCATCACCACTGAGGAGGCGCCATGTTGAACACTTCTACACGCCGCCTCGCCTTGTCCGCGCTGGCCGCGACGCTGCTGTTGGGCGGCTGCGCCACCATCACGCAAGACAGCGGCTTCAAGACCGTCGCCGATGTGGCACGCGACCGGCTCGGCAAGGACGCCACCTGGCAGCGCTCGCCCGAGGCACGCGACAGCGCCGCCCAGCGCACGCAGGAGCTGCTCGCCCAGCCGCTGACGATGGACAGTGCGGTGCAGATCGCGCTGCTGAATAACCGCGGGCTGCAGGCTTCGTACGCGGAACTCGGCCTGTCCGAAGCCGCGCTCGTGCAGGCCAGCCGCTTGCCCAATCCCGGCTTCAGCTTCAAGCGCACGCGCAGCGGCGATGATTTGTCGATCGAGCGCACGTTCTCGCTGTCGTTCCTGAGCCTGCTCACGCTACCGATGGCCGCGCGCATCGAGGGGCGCTACTTCGAGCAGACCAAGTTGCTGACCGCCAATCAGATGTTGCAGGTGGCGGCCGACACGCGCCGTGCGTACGTCAACGCTGTGGCCGCCGAGCAGTCTGCACGCTATGCCGAGCAGGTTCAGCAGGCCGCCGAGGCGGGCGCTGAATTTGCCAAACGGCTGGCCGCAGCAGGCAACTTCAGCAAGCTCAACCGCGCACGCGAGCAAGCCTTCTATGCGGAAGCGACGGCCACGCTCGCACGCACACGCCAGCAAGCACAGGCCGAGCGCGAGGCGTTGATTCGCCAGCTTGGTTTGTGGGGCGCGGACACCGGCTTCAAGCTGCCGGAGCGCCTGCCAGACCTGCCGAAGGACCGCCCGGAATTGCAGCAGATCGAGGCCTACGCGCTGCGAAACCGGCTCGATATCCAGGCCGGCAAGTTGCAGGTGGAAGGGCTCGCATCGTCGCTGGGCCTCACGCAGGCCACGCGCTTCATCAACGTGCTGGACCTCGGCTACGTGCGCAACAGCAAATCGAACGAGCCGCGCGAAACCGGCTACGAGATCGGCCTCGAGATTCCGCTATTCGACTGGGGTGGTGCCCGTGTGGCGCGCGCGCAGGCGATCTACATGCAGGCCGCCGATCAGCTTGCGGACACGGCCGTGCGCGCGCGCTCCGAAGTGCGCGAATCGTACGTGCGCTACCAGACCGCGTACGACCTCACGCGCCACTACCGCGACGAGGTCGTGCCGCTGCGCAAGACGATCTCCGACGAGATGCTGCTGCGCTACAACGGCATGCTCGTGAGCGTGTTCGAGCTGTTGGCCGATGCACGCGAGCAGGTGAATGCGGTGAACGGCTACATCGACGCGCTGCGCGGCTACTGGATCGCGCAGACCGATCTGCAGATGGCGCTGGGCGGAAAGCTGCCGCCGGCCGAAGCCCCCGCACCCACGCATCCTCAAGGACACTGAACATGGTTTCCCGACGTCAATTTCTCGGTGGCACGGGCGCGGCCATGCTGGGCGCGGCGATGGTCTCGCGCGCTGGCGCCGCCTCGTTGCCCGAAGCGCCGCTGCAATCGAAACCCGCCACGCAGCCGCCGCTCGCGCCGCCCAATGGCCGGCCCTACAACCCCGTCGTCACGCTCAATGGCTGGACGCTGCCCTGGCGTATGCGCGGCGGTTGGAAGGAGTTCCACCTCGTGGCCGAACCGGTCGAGCGCGAATTCGCGCCCGGCATGACGGGCCACCTGTGGGGCTACAACGGCCAGAGCCCAGGCCCCACGATCGAATGCGTGGAAGGCGACCGCGTGCGCATCTTCGTCACCAACAAGCTGCCCGAGCACACCACGGTGCACTGGCACGGCATGATCCTGCCCGCCGGCATGGACGGCGTGGGCGGCCTCTCGCAGCCGCACATTCCGCCCGGCAAGACCTTCGTCTACGAGTTCGAGATGAAGAAGTCCGGCACCTTCATGTACCACCCGCATTCCGACGAGATGGTGCAGATGGCGATGGGCATGATGGGCTTTATCGTCGTGCACCCCAAAGACCCCGCGCAGCATCGCGTGGACCGCGACTTCGTCTTCCTGCTCGCTGCCTACGACATCGACCCCGGCTCGTATACGCCGCGCGTGGCGGAGATGACCGACTTCAACATGTGGACGTGGAACAGCCGCGTCTTCCCCGGCATTGATCCGCTGCCCGTGCGCCTGGGCGACCGCGTGCGCATCCGCATGGGCAACCTCACGATGACGAATCACCCGATGCACGTGCACGGCCATACGTTCGAGGTGGCCGGCACGGATGGCGGCTGGGTCCAGCCCAGTGCACGCTGGCCCGAGGTGACGGTGGACATTGGCGTGGGCCAGATGCGTGCCATCGAGTTCGTTGCCGACAACCCCGGCGACTGGGCCTTCCACTGCCACAAGTCGCACCACACGATGAACGCCATGGGGCACAACGTGCCGACCATGATCGGCGTGCAGCAGAAAGACCTCGCCAAGAAGATGAATGCGCTGGTGCCCGACTACATGGGCATGGGCCAGGCCGGCATGGCCGACATGGGCGAGATGGAAATGCCGCTGCCCGACAACACCCTGCCGATGATGACAGGGCAGGGCCCCTTCGGCGCCATCGAAATGGGCGGCATGTTCACCGTGATGAAGGTGCGGCGCGATCTGCCGCGCAACAGCTACGCCGACCCCGGTTGGTACAAGCACCCCAAGGGCACCGTCGCCTACGAATACACCGGCAACGATGCCGACAACTGAACCTCTTCTGTTCTGAATACGAGATGCGAGACACGCTATGCAACGCAACCTGATCCGCTGCGCCGTTCTGGCCACGCTGATGTCGATGGCCGCCATCGCCCACGCAGCAGGCAATCACGCCGGTGGGCATGACCATGGAGATGCTGCCATCGGCGAACCTGGTGATGCCGCACACATCACGCGCACCGTGCGCGTCGACATGGCCGACACCATGCGCTTCAACCCCGCGCAGATTACCGTGCAGCGTGGTGAGACGATTCGCTTTGAAGTCATCAACAGCGGCCGCGTGCGGCACGAGATGACGCTCGGCACGCCGGCCGAGCTGCTCGCCCACGCCGAGCAGATGCGCAAACACCCGGAGATGGAACACGCCGACGGCAATGCCATCACCGTCGACCCTGGTCAGCGCGGCGAGATCATCTGGCGTTTCACCCAGGCCGGCACGGTGGACTTCGCCTGTCTGCAGCCGGGCCACTTCGAGGCCGGCATGCGTGGCGCCGTGCAGGTGCGCGCAAACCAGTCCTGAGCTTTTCTTTTTCCACTTTTGTTTCAACGAGGAGCCCAACATGTCCATTCGCCATGCCCTGATGCTGGCCGCGCTGCTAGGCGTCGCACCCCTTGTCCACGCGGCGGAAGATGCTGCTTCTGCACCGGCAGCCACAACCGCCGCACCCATGTCCGAAGGCGAGATCAAGAAGATCGACACCGTCGCCGGCAAGCTCACCATCAAGCACGGCCCGCTCGACAACCTCGGCATGGAACCGATGACGATGGTCTTCCGCGTGCAGGATCCGGCGATGCTCACGCAGGTGCACGTTGGCAGCAAGGTGCACTTTGTCGCCGAGAAGGTGAACGGCGCGCTGACCGTGACGGTGTTGGAGGCCAACTAGGCTGCTGCGTTGGTACAAGGGAAGCGGGCCGGCGCTGCCGGCGGCGGCGCGTTACACTCTTCCTCTTTGGCCGTCTTTGCACGTTTTTTCCGTCATGACCGCGTCTGTTTCTTCCACCGCCACCCACGCCCATCCGCTTTCCGATGAGCAACAAGCCTTTTTCAACGAGCACGGCTATATCGTGCTGCGCGGCTTTGCCAGTCAGCAGACGAGTGCCGCGCTGCTTGCGGCCGCACAGGACGGTCTGGCCCGAGCGGCAGCGCCGGTGGAACTGGAAACCGACGTCGGCTATGCAGGTGCACCCGCCTCGCGCGAAGCCGAAGGTGGCCAGACCGTGCGCCGCCTGCTCGATGCCGATTCGCGCGGCACGCCTTACACCGAATGGGCGCGTGACCCACACGTGGCCGGTGCGATTGCGCAGTTGATCGGCGGCCCGGTGCACCTTTCGCTTGCGCACCACAATTGCGTGATGACGAAGCACCCGGCGTTCGGCACCGCCACGCATTGGCACCGCGACAGCCGCTACTGGTCGTTCGCGCGTAACGAACTGGTGTCGTCATGGCTGGCGCTGGTGGAAGAGACGGTCGACAACGGCTGCCTGTGGGTCATTCCCGGCAGCCACAAGCTGGAGCTGCCCGCAGACCGTTTTGACGCCAAGCTGTTCCTGCGGCAGGAACTGCCCGAGAACCGCGCCCTGATCGACACGGCCCGCCCCGTGCCGCTGTTGCCCGGCGACGTGCTGCTTTTCCACTGCAACACGTTCCATGCGGCGCGCGCCAACCAGACGGGTGCGGTCAAATTTTCGGCGGTGTTTACCTATTACGGCCCAGGGAATTACCCGATGCCCGGCACGCGATCGTCCGCACGGCCTGATCCGCTGGTCGGTTGACGTTGGCCCTCCCCCATTTGTAGGTGGGCGGCGGACAGATTTGTGTCACGCGCCTTTGCTAAGGTGGACTTTCAATAATGACGAGACGGGGAAACCACCATGCCAATTCAGGAAGTGACACACGGAGCGCATGTCATCTTCATCGATCCGTTGCAACGCGATGATCGTCGTTGGACGGCTCGTTTCCAGGTCTGCCGCGCTGGCCATATCGTGTGCGATTGGGAAGACGTGGAGATGCCGGAAGGGTTTATCTCGGCCCAGCTTGCCTTAAGCGCCAGTGTGCTGTTGGCGGAACACCGATTGTCCAGCTTGCCGCACTAGCCTCGGTCAAACAAAAACGCCCGCCTTCCCCAGCGGGCGTTTCTGTTTCTACATGCGTGTTTGTTGCGCTTGCCGCGGCCGTGGTGGCCGGTTCGATGCCCCTAGTCGCGGCGTTTGCGCCCCGTCTAGCGCACTTGGCGGCCGAGGCTCGGCTCAAGTGCGGCTCAGGGGCGACCTCGCCGTCAAAGCGGATGCGTGAGCAGGCTATAGACGGTGCGCACGCCGCTCACGTAGTTGCCCATGCGCAGGTTCTCGTTGGCGGCATGCTGGTTGTTGTCGGCATTGACCAGCGGAATGATCGCGAAGGGCACCTGCAGCACGCCCACGATCTCGGCGGTAGGCACGGTCCCGCCCATCATGCGGATGCGGACCGGTGCAGGCGCAGTGCCAAACGTGTCCGTCAGCGACTGATAGGCCCATTTACCAACGGCTGAATCGATCGGTGAGCCGGCGGCGTCGGCGCCTTCGCTCTGGTACGAGAAGCTGGCGAGCTTGTCGTAGCGGCTGCGTTCTTCGTCCGTCGGCGTGGTCTTCACGAGGTGGTAGCCCTGGCGCACGATGTGCTGTTCGATCAGCTTGCCGAGGTAGGCTGCGCTGGAGTCTGGCGTGGTGCGCAGGTCCAGCTCGGCGACGGCCTTGTCAGGCACGATGTTCGCCACCTTGTCGCCCACCGCGGCGGCGGCCATGCCGCGTACGTTCAATGACGGGTACTGCATCGCCTCCTGGTAATTGGCGCCAACCTTGTCCGCATGCGCAATGCCCAGGCGCTTGGTCAGCGCGGCCTCGTCGTCGGGCACGGCGGCCATGACCTTGCGGTCGGCCTCGCTGATCTTGACGTGGTCGTAGTAGCCCGGGATGGTCACGCGGCCATCGTCGTTCTTCATCGTTGCCAGCAGGCTCGCCAGCCGCTGCGCCGGGTTGGGCGCGTAGTTGCCGTAGTGCCCGCTGTGCAACGGCACCTTGCCCCCGTAGACGGTGAGTTTGGCATCGGCCGCGCCGCGGTTGCCGAAAATCAGCGTCGGCAGGTTGGTCGCGTGCATGGGGCCGTCGTGGATGACGATGGCATCGCAGCGCAGCAGGTCACGGTTTGTCTGCATGATCTTGCTGATCGACGGCGAACCTTTCTCTTCCTCGCTGTCGAGGATCACCTTGACGTTGACTGCGGGCTGGCCGCCTGTGGCCTTCAGCGCGTCGATGGCGGCCAGCATCATCATGATCGGGCCCTTGTCGTCGGCCGAAGCGCGGCCGAACACACGCCACTCGGGGTCCAGCGGCCCCTTGAAGAGTTGCGCCGAATCGATCTCCTCCCAGTTGCCCTGCGCCGTCTTGTGCTTGAGCACGGGCGTCCACGGGCTCTTCTGCGCCCACTGCGTGGGGATCACCGGCTGGCCGTCCATGTGCATGTAGAACAGCACGGTCTTGCGCGCGGCATCGGGGTTGGGCAGCTCGGCAAAGAGCATTGGTTTGCCGTTGTTCGCCAACTGCTTTGTCGTGAAGCCGCGTTTGCGGAACGCCTGTTCGAGCCAGTCGGCGTTCTTCCGGATGTCTTCCGGCGCGATGGCGTCGTTGGGCAGCGACAGCACCTCGAAGTATTCGCGGTACGTGCCTTGTGCGTAGCGCTCGGCATCCGCCGCCGAGAGATCAGCGGCGTTGGCCAGGCCGGCGGCACCGAGCATCAACGCGGGAAGCAACGCCAGCCGGCGCGGAGTTTGAAGCGAGAGGGTGTTGCGTGCTGTGCAGTGGCGGGGCATGAAGAGGCTCGGCGGGTCGACGTTCGGTAGCAGTGTGGGGAGATGACACCTTTTTGACAATTGAAATTTTCTTGGGATACCTTTGCGATTTATGCAATGCTCTGGCGTCTGCCCACTTCGTCCATGTTGTCCCATCGTCTGCAGGAAACGTCCCTGCGCTATTTCCTCGAGGTCGTGCGCAGTGGCTCATTGACGGAGGCGGCGGCGCGTCTGCATGTCAGTGCATCGGCCATCAGCCGGCAAGTGGCAATCCTGGAAGAACAGTTGGGTGTGCCGCTGTTCGAGCGGCAGCCGCGCGGCATGACGCCCAGCGCGGCGGGTGAGCTGCTGGCCGCGCACGCATTGCGCGAAGCGCTGGAGGCCGAGCGCGTGGTCGCGGAGATTCAGGGCTTGCAGGGGCTGCAACGTGGGCGGGTGCGCATTGCCTGCTCCGACGGCTTTGCGATTGAGTTCGTGCCGCGCGTCATCGCGGCGTTTCGCGAGCGGCATCCGGGCATCCAGTTCGATCTCCGGGCCGAAGAACCCTTGCGCGTGACGGAGGCGGTATTGCGCGGCGACGTCGATATCGGCCTCACCTACAGCCGTGCCGCGGTGCAGGGCATTCGGGTGGAGTATCAGCAGCGTGCTTCGGTGTTCGCGATCATGCGGCCCGACCACGCGTTGGCGAAGCTCCAGAGTGTGACGCTCGCGCAGATGCACCCGTTTCCGATCGCGCTGTCAGGGCCGGACAACACGGTGCGCCAGTTGTTCGACATGGGAAGCAGCCATCGCGGGCTCGTGTTCGAGCCAGTGCTCGTCAGCAACCGCTTCGACGGTCTCCTGAGCTTTGTGCTGTACGGCGGCGGGCTGGCCATTGCGGGGGAGATTACCGTGCGCGATCGCGTGCAGCGTGGCGAATTGCATGCCGCAGAGATTCGCGAACGCGGCATGCGCGGGCGGGCGGTCGAGCTTCAGACGCTGGCGGGCCGCACGTTGCCCGAGGTGGTGCGCGTCTTTCTGGAGTTCCTGCGCCAGGCGCTGCCGGCGCAGGACTAACGCCAGGGCCTAGCGGAACGCCGGCTCGTCAAAGCTGCGCAGCTTGCGCGAATGCAGCGCCTCCACGCCGCTCTCGCGCAGCAGGCGCACGGCCTCCATGCCGATGTCCAAGTGCTGGCTCACGCGCTGGCGATAGAACAGGTTGGCCATGCCGCGCAGCTTCAACTCGCCGTGCAGCGGCTTGTCCGACACGCACAGCAGGGTGCCGTACGGCACGCGCAGGCGGAAGCCGTTGGCGGCAATCGTGGCACTTTCCATGTCGATGGCAATCGCGCGCGACTGGTTGAAGCGGCTGTACAGCGCTTGGTACTTCAGCTCCCAGTTGCGGTCGTCGGTGGAGACCACGGTGCCGGTGCGCATGCGCGATTTCATGTCGGCTCCCGAGAGGCCGGTGATGCGCGCCACGGCTTCCTGCAGCGCCACCTGGATCTCGGCGATGGGCGGTACGGGCACCCACGGCGGCAGGTCCTGGTCGAGCACGTGGTCGTCGCGCACATAGGCGTGGGCGAGCACGTAGTCGCCGAGTTGCTGCGAACGGCGTAGGCCGCCGCAGTGACCGATCATCATCCAGCAGTGCGGGCGCAGCACGGCCAGGTGGTCGGTGATGGTCTTGGCGTTGGACGGGCCCACGCCAATGTTCACCAGCGTCACGCCCAGGCGGTCTTCGCGCACCAGGTGGTACGCGGGCATCTGCGGCAGGCCTTTGATGCGGTGGGAGTCGTCCGGGGCGGGCGTGCCGAGTTCGTGCTCGGTGTCTCCGGGTTCGACAAAGCGGATGTAGCCCTCGTCGTTGCCGTCTTCCATGAGCTTGCGGCCGAGCGCGGCAAACTCATCCACATAGCGCTGGTAGTTGGTGAACAGCACGAAGCGCTGGAAGTGCTTCGGGTGCGTGGCGGTGTAGTGGTACAGCCGCTGCAGGGCCAGGTCGACACGCTCTGCGCTGAACATCGATAGCGGCTGCGGTTCATCGCCGATCGGGCGATAGGTGCCGTTGGCGATGGAGTCGTCGATCATCGACAGATCGGGCAGCGTGAACGCGCCGCCGAGCGCGCGCGCCTGTTCGGGCGTGATGTCTACCGTCGATGCTTCTACGACGAACGGCAGCGGGATCGGCCGGTTGCTCACGCCCACCACCACGGGGCTGTTGTGATAGTGCAGCAGCCGCTCGATCTGCACACGGTAGTAATCGCGGAAGAGGTCTGGCCGCGTGAGCGTGGTGCCGTACACGCCCGGATACGCCACCGTGCCCCACGCCGGCCGCGCGTCGCTCACCAGCGTTTTCGGGTCGACGGTGATGCCGAGGTAGGGGTAGCAGGCGGCGATGTCTTCGCTGCAGTCTTCACCGCGCGCGAACGCATGGAAGCGGTCGCGGACCATCTGCGCGGAGCGCTCGTAGATGGCGGTGATGCGCTCGACGGCGGTGCTGGCATCGGTGCAGATGGCCAGGTCGTGCGCGGGATAGAGATGGGCGGTGGCGCGGGTATCGGTCATGCTCTGATGATACCGACGTTTTATGAACGCAAGATAGCGGTGTGGCTAGGTCACGGCATCCGCCACGGGGCGCAGGCGCCAGCGCAGGAAGCGCTCCCAGGTCGACATTTCGCCGTGCGCCCGCGTGGGCTTGCGCAGCCAGTGGGGCAGGGCCTCAATGCCGCTGCACAGCAGGAAATACAGCACCGCCACCGCGCCGAACACTTCAGCCGGATACGCCACCGTGCGGTTGTTGACCTGGCTGGCGGCGGTGGACAGCTCCACGACGCCCACGATGTAGGCCAGCGACGTGTCCTTGACGGTCGATACCCACTGGTTGGCCAGCGACGGCAGCATGATGCGCCACGCCTGCGGCAGCACGATGGTCAGCAACGCCTGCGTGGGCGACATGCCTAGCGCCAGCGCCGCGCTGCGCTGGCCGACGCCGACGGCGCGCAGGCCAGCTTCCATGCTTTGCGCGATGTAGGCCGCGCCCACGGCCGCCAATGCCGCGACCACGGTGGCGGTTTCGGGCACCGCCACGCCGAGCGCCATCGGGATCAGGAAATAGGCCCAGAACATCAGCATCAGTACGGGGATGGCGCGCAGCATGGCCAGCAGCCCGCGCAGCAGACGCGCCAGCCAGCGCAGGGTGGGCGTGGCGCCCAGCCTGTCCAGCAGCAGCGCAGCGCCAACGCCGAATGCCGTGGCTGCCACGCAGCCCCATAGCGCCATCCACAGCGTGAGTGCCGCCCCCGCCAGCGGTCCATTCGGATACGGGCCGACCAGCAGGTAGCGCAGGTGCAGCAGCATGGCTTCCATCGTCATGCCGCGGCTCCACCAGCCAGCGGCGCCGATGCAGATGCCCACCCGAGCCGTCGTAGCACCAGCGGGGCACCCCATTGCAGCAGCAGGATCACCCCGGCATACAGCACAGTTGCCACGGCAAACGCCTGGAAGGCGAGCAGCGTGTCGGTTTCCACCTGCCGCGCGCTGTACGAAAGCTCCGCCAGCCCGATGCCCATGGCCAGCGAGGTGTTCTTGATGGTGTTGGCGCATTGCCCCAGCAGCGGCAGCGCCGACACACGCAACGCCTGCGGCAGCACCACGCGCAGGAAGGCCGCGCGCGGCGTGAAACCGAGCGACAACGCCGCCTCGCGCTGCCCGCGCGGCACGGCGCGAATGCCGGCGCGCAGCTCTTCCGAGAAGAACGCGCCCGCATACAGGGCAACGCCAAAGGCGGCCGAGAGGAATTCAAACGAAGGCGCGGGCACCCGCCAGCTGCCGAACGTGATGCCGCTCCACCCTGTGATGGCGCCGACCACGTTTTCGCCCAGCAACTGCGCCGCGCCGAAATACCAGAAGAACAGCTGCACCAGCAGCGGTGTCTTGCGCAGGAAGGCCACCAGCCCGCGCGCGGGCAGATGCAGCCACGACAGGGCGCTGGCGCGCAGCGCCGTCAGCAGCAGGCCGATGGCCAACCCGCCCGCGATGGCGGCAGCGGACACCAGCAGCGTCATCCCGAAACCCTCCAGCATCCAGCCGAGATAACGCGGCGGCAGGGGCTGGAGGAGGGCCGGCAGGCTCAAGCTCACTTGGTGCTGCCGATGATGAAGTCGCGCGGCAGCGGGGCGGCGCTCTTCGGGCCGAACCAGCGGTCGTAGATGCGGCCGGCGGTGCCGTCCTTCTCCAGGCCCTGCAGAATCTGGTCGATGGTGGCGGTCAGTTGCGTCTCGCCCTTGGGCACGCCGATGCCCATGGTTTCACGCGTGAGCACGAACGGCGAGATCTCCAGTTCATTGCGGTTGGGCAGCGTGGCCAGCAGCGCGCCGAGCTTGGCGCCGTCCTGCGCAAACGCCTGGATGGCGCCGGTGCGCAGGGCGGTGAGCGCCAGCGGCGAATCGTCATAGGCAATCACGCGGGCGTTGGCGTAGCCCGCGCGCAGGGTGGTTTCCTGCGTGGTGCCCTTGTCGACGCCCAGGCGGATGCCATCCTTCTTCAGATCGTCCGGCTGCTTGAGGAAGCCCTTCTTGGCGATGAACTGCAGGCCGCTCGCGAAGTACGGCGTGCTGAAGTCGATCTGCTTCTTGCGCTCGTCGGTGATGGTGAAGTTGGCGGCCACAATGTCGACCTTGCCCGAGGTGAGCAGCGGCACGCGGTTGGCCGGGTTGGTGGCGCGCAGCTCGAGCTTCACGCCCAGCTTTTTGGCGATTTCCTGCGCGTAGTCCACATCCAGGCCGACCGGCTGGCCAGTCTTGGCGTCGGCATAGCCGAAGGGCGGATTGGCGTCGAACACGCCCACGCGCAGCACGCCCGCCTTTTTGATGTCGTCCAGCCTGTCGGCCCGGGCCGCAGGCACGTGCAGCACAGCGACTGCCAGCGCCGCCCCGATGACCACCCCTGCCGCTTGCCGCGACGATTTTGCCAACCCCTGCGCGAGAACCCGCAACGAGAAACGCTCCGAAAAACCTGCTCGCATGACAACTCCCCTGAAGATTTTTGAGGCCCCAGCGTAGGGTGGATGCTGCATCGCGCAAACGAATTCGTTGGCAGATCGATATGCGCCCACATGAACGCAATGCCGTGAAGAACCGCACTGGCCTTCAGTTTTTACATTTCCGGCCGTTTACGACTTGACAGGTGATCCGGCACGCACCGTGGAGTCACCCGTCCGACACCCGTGCCCGATACACTGCAGGCACAACGAACCAACGGGGAGCGACCGTGAATCAACCGGCTGGCGACAGCCCCTGCCGGCATCGCCATGCGCGCGGGGAGTGCCGATCATGCTGATCGCCGCACTGGCCTGCGCTGCACTCGTTTCGATCGCGCTGATCGGTCTGTCATGGTCGCGCCGCGACGACACCGAAGTCTCCGCCTTCATGCTGCTGGCGCTCGGCACCGCACTTTGGAGCGGTGCGCGCCTCATGGAGGTCGTCACGTTCGACATGCCCGTGCGCGTGGGCTGGGCCAAGGTGGCGTACATCGGGATCATGATGGTGCCGGCCGCGTGGCTGCGCATGGTGATCGGCCTGACGCGACCGGAGTTCAACGCCTTGCCGATCGTGCGTGCCGGCTGGGTGCTGGCGTTGCTGGTTGCCGCCGGGTTCATCGGGCTGGTTGCTACCAATGAGCTGCACCACCTGGTGTGGCTTGACGCGCGTTTCGTGGTCATCGACGGCGTCAAGCGCGCGGTGTTCGACCACGGGCCGGTCTTTTGGGTCGGTACCGCCTACAACTACGTGCTGCTGGCGATTAGCCTGCTGCTGCTGACGCTGCCCGCCACCGACGCCGTGAGCCCGCTGTACGCCGCGTCACGCACGCGCGTGCGGCTCGCGCTTGTGGTCGGGCAAATGCTGCCGCTGGTGGCGCATCTTGCGTACTTGCAGCGCTGGACCACCGCGCTGGGCGGTGACCTCACGCCCGCCACGTTTGCCGTCGGCACCACCTTGCTCGGCTGGATCGTGCTGCGGCCGCGCCTGCACGACACCGCCGCCTATGCGCGCGGCAAGATCATCGAAGCCATGCGCGACGGCTGCATCGTGCTGGCGCGCGACGGCACCATCGCCAGCATCAACGCCGCCGCACGCTATCTGCTGCCGACCGCGACGATGCATGTGCAGCCGCCGGCCGTGCTGGATGTGCCGACGATCCTGCGCGAGTTCGAGCGCACGCGCCTGCCCAACCGGCATCAGGTCTGGCTGCCCGACACCGGGCGCACGCTGGAGGTGACGCTGGAGGGCCTGACCGACGCACGCGGGCGCCATGCAGGCGTCTTCCTGCTGCTGCGCGATGTGACGGTCGAACAATTGCAGCGCGCCGGCATGGCCAGTGCCCAGGATGCACTGCGTGGCGAGCTGCAGCGCACGCGGGCCTTGCTGAGCCTGCTCGAGAACGACGTCAACCGCGACGCGCTCACGCACCTGTTCAACCGCCGCTTTTTCGAGACGCAGGCGCCCCGCCTGCTCGACCACGCGCGCCGCGAAGACCGCCCAGTCACACTGGCGCTGTTCGACATCGATTGCTTCAAGCAATACAACGACACCTACGGCCACCTGCAAGGCGACGACTGCCTGCGCCTGGTGGCAGATACGCTCGGCATGGCTTGCCGCCACCCCGACGATTTCATCGCCCGCGTAGGCGGCGAGGAATTCGTCGCCATGCTGTTCGACCTGAGCCGCGACGAAGGGCGCCAGATCGTGGCGCGTGCAGTGGCCGCGCTGGCAGAACGGATGCTGCCGCATGCCGCATCCGTCGTGGCACCGTATGTGACGCTCTCTGCTGGCGCCGTCACGCTCACGCCGAGCGACGAACGCATGGACGTGCTGTTCGAGCGCGCCGATGCCGCGCTCTACGAGGCCAAGCGCAATGGGCGCAATACGTTCCGCTTTTACCAGCCCGCGCCGGGGCTGCGGAGCATTTCCGCTGCGGAGTGACGCGGCTCCCGCGCCGCGCGTCGACGGAGTTCAGGTTTCGGACAGTCGCGGGAAATAAAGCGAGAAGCAGCTGCCTTCGCCTTCCACCGATTGGCACTCGATGCGGCCGCCAAAGGAGTGCATGACGCGCCGGCAGAACGTCAGGCCCATACCGTGTCCGCTGTCGTCGTGCCGGGTCGAATAGAACGCATCGAAGACACGGCCCTGGTGTTCGGCGGCGATGCCGCAGCCCGTGTCGCGCACGTCGATCACGAAATGCTCGGCGCTCCAGGTGGCCGAAATCTCGATCATGCCCCGGCTGGCAGCCTGGATGGCCTGAAGCGCGTTCTTGATGAGGTTGAAGACCACGTAGACAAGCAGTGTTTCGGAGCCGACAAAGCGCCACGCGGGGTCGAACGCCGACAGCGTCAGGCGCGCACGCTCGCCGGCCTGGAACGGATAGCGCTCGACGGCCTCGGCCACGCATTCGTACAGACTGTGCGCAGCGAACTGCCGCGTATCGAGCCGGTCGAGCGTGATGGAGGCCAGCTCCATGTCGATCATCGTGTGGGCGGTATTGACCTCGTGGTCGATCGCGCTGGGCAGCCGGGCGATGCGCTTGGCCGTGGCAGGTGACAACGCCTCGCGGACGAGGCCGTTGCTCACCGCCGCTTGATAACCCTTGAAGACCGCCGGCCACGCATGCGCGATTTCGCCGGCCTGCATGCGGATGGTGGTCAGGGGTGTGCGCAGCTCGTGTGCAATGCCGGCAGCCACCGCATACGGGCGCATGAAGTCCAGCTTCACCAGCGCCCAGGCGAGCAGTGGCGGGCAGCAGGCAATGAACAGTACCCCTGGCGGATACGGGGCCAGGCCGTAGTTCACTGCGTAGTCGATGGCGGCCAGCGAGTACACCGCCACGCCGACGATGCACAGTTGCAGGCGCTTGCGCTTTTCTGCCGTGGCGTGCCGCTGTTCGACATACAGCAGCCAGAGGCTGCGCAGGATCAGCAGCACGGTCTGCGTGATGTGCACCGCTTCCAGCGGACCGGCCTTGGGGTAGAAACCGAAATCGAACAGGCGCACGCCGGCAATGACCCAATTGGTGGCGACCAGCAGCACCATCAGCACCCCAGCCAGCGCGTACGACAACCGCAACCAGCGGCGCTCGCCGGGGCGCTCCGTCACCTCAACGGCAAAGTGGTAGATCGTGGTCGGCAGCGGAAGGATCGCCAGCCAGCCCGCCTTGGCCAGCAACTGCGCGGTCGGCACGTCGCCGGCCCGGAACAGGAAGGCCCACAGGCCTTGCCACAACGCGGTGAGGACGGCCAGGTAGAAGAACGCCGAGCTGGCACGGGTGCGGCCGCGCGTGCTCAGCACATAGACGGCGGAAAACAGAAACAGCGACGAAACGAAAGCGGGGAGAAGGGCGTACATGGTCCGTGGCTGGCGAAAAACAGGCAGAACCGCCAACCGAACGGCGCCAGCAGCCCAGAAGGGTACTGGCAATCGTCGCTTCCCGCATAGGCGTGCGGATACCCCAGCTTTTTCGTCAGCGTTGCGGGGGCGGGTGGAGTGTGTGCCCGCGCTTTGCAGGCACCACCAAAAGGATTAAACCGCTTCGATCATCATCGCGTCGATGGCGAAGGAGTGGTCCGCGCCCACGGCAAAGTACGCGCGGGCTTCGTCGGCGGCGTGGTCGAACAGGTCACGGATGGCGTCGGCGCGCACCTGCGGCGTGCGGATGCGGGCGATCCACGTGTCGAACACCATGGTCAGTTTCCAGGTGCGCGGCGTGCCGGACTGGAAGCCAGCCTCGGCCAGCATGGCCTGCCATTCGGAGACGCGATAGTCGCGCACGTGCGATGCGTCGCGCAGCACCTCGGCGGTTTGCAGGAGCGTGTCGAGCAGCGGTGTTTCCGGCGCGACGATATCGACGATGACGAGCTTGCCGCCGGGTTTGAGCACCCGTCGCGCTTCGGCAAGGCCGCGGCGCACGTCGTACCAGTGGTGGGCAGAGAAGCGCGTGGCGACAATGTCGAATGCGGCATCGTCAAAGGGCAGCGCTTCGGCGCGGCCGGCCTGCGTGTGCAATTGCGTGAGGCCGCGCCGCGCGCCTTCAGCGGCGACAACGCTCAGCATGTCTTCCGACAGGTCATACGCCACGATGGCCGCCACGTGCGGTGCCATGGCGAAGCTCACATGCCCACCGCCGCAGCCGAGGTCGAGCACCTTGGCTTGCGGCACCGATTGCGCCAGTGCGGCCAGCGCGTCGAGGTCGGCGCCCTGGGCGTGGACGGCACTGGTCAAGTAGGCCTGGGCGACCTGGCCGAATTGCTGGTCGACGAGTCGATGCTGCTGCATGGCGGCTCCTTTCTTCTTGTGGGGATGAGGAGCGGCCAGTGTAGGAGCGCGGCCCGCGCGGCGAAATTCGTGATTCGCGAAATGGGGTATCGCGCGGGCGCTCTGGGGATATCGCGCGGGCGCCCTGCCGGTATCGCGTGTTTAGACGAAGCGGAACAGTTGCGCGGGCGTGTCCACCAGCACCTGCTTGCGGTCTGCCGCGTTGGGCAGCAGCACATCGACGAAGGCCCACGCTTTGTCGTAGTTGATCTGCGATTCGAACTGCGTGTGCGGCCAGTCGCTGCCCCAGACGAGGCGATCCAACCCGAACGCATCCTTCAGGCGCGGCATGGCAGCGATGGCAGTGGCTGCGCCACGCCCATCGTCGCCGTTGCCGCTGTTTCGATACGCGCCCGAGATCTTCACCCAGACGCGGCGCGAGCGGCCGGCGGCGAGCAGCGCGGCAAAGCCAGGGTCGTCCACACCGAGCTTGGGGTCGGGGCGGCCGAAGTGGTCGACTACCACGTTCACCTGCGCTTCCAGCAGCGGGGGCAGCAGCGCGGGCAGGCGGCGTGCTTCCACATGCAGCTCCACGTGCCAGCCGAGCGCACGCAGGCGTGCCAGTGCGGCTTGCCACACGGGCGACGTCAACTGCGGGTCCGGTGCGCCGAACAGGTTCAGGCGGATGCCGACGATGCCCTCGGCGTGCATCTGCGTGAGCAAGGTCTCGGGCGCGGCGGGGTCGATCACGGCCACGCCGCGCAGCCGTTGCGGCGCCTGCTTGAGGGCGGCCAACAGGTAGCTGTTGTCGACGCCGAGGAAGCTCGGCTGGATCAGTACGCCGTGCGATACGCCATGCGCATCAAGCTGTGCCAGGTAGGCCGGCAGCGGTGCGTCGTAGTTCGGCGCATAGCGGCGCGCATTGGCCAGCGGCAGGCCGCGTTCGAACACGTGGGCGTGCGTGTCGATGGCGGTGATGCGCGTGGAGGATTCGCGCACGCCAGTGCCTGCGCAGCCGGCAAGAGCAGTGGAACCTAGCATGGCAAGCAACCCGGTGTTGAAGGCACGGCGAGTGGGCATGGGGTCTCCTGGTGGCGACGGATCGAAGGCGTCGTCATGATGTGGTTGTGGGTAGTCAGGCGGTGACCGCGGCGAGGTCGCGGCCCTTCGTCTCGGGCAGCATCAGCACGGCCACCGCGACGATCGAATACGCGATGGCCGCATCGATGCCGATGGCCGTACCCAGCGACATCGACGCGCTCATCTTGCCCACCAGCACCGGGAACGCGGCGGAGACCACGCGGCCGAAGTTGTAGCAAAAGCCCACGCCCGTGCCGCGCACGCCCTGTGGATACAGCTCGTTGAACAGCGCGCCCATGCTGGCCGGAATGCCCGCCGCAAAGAAACCCAGCGGAAAGCCCAGCACCAGCATCGCGCCGTCGGACAGAGGCACCAGCAGGTACACCAGCACCGTCACCACGCAGCAGCACGAGAACAGCAGGATGTTGCCGCGGCGGCCCAGCACATCCAGCAGCCAGGCACTGGCCACGCAGCCGCACCAGAACGCGAAGATGATCACCGCCAGGTAGCCGCCCGTGCCGAGCACCGAGAGATGGCGCTCCGTCTTCAGATACGTCGGCAGCCACGTCATCAGCGCGTAGTAGCCGCCGTGCGCGCCCACGCCGAGCAGGCCGCCGATCAGCGTCATGCGCAGCACCTGCGGGCGGAAGATATCAAGCAGCGGGAAGCGCGAGATCGGCATCGCACCCTCTTTGGCTTCGGGCTTGGCTGCTGGCACCGGCTCTTGCACGCCGCGCCGGATGTAGATGATGAGCAGCGCCGGCAGCAGGCCCGCGGCAAACATCACGCGCCAGGCCAGGTCCGGCTCGATGAAGGAATACGTGAGCGCATACAGCAGCACCGCGCCGCCCCAGCCTACGGCCCATGCGCTCTGCACGGTGCCCATGGCCTTGCCGCGGTGGCTGGCGCGGATGCTCTCGGCCATCAGCACGGCCCCGGCGGCCCATTCGCCGCCAAAGCCGAAACCCTGGATGGCCTTGAGCACCAGGAACTGCTCGAAGTTCTGCGCAAAGGCCGAGGCAAACGTCGCCAGCGAGAACCACAGCACAGTCACTTGCAGCGTGCGCACGCGGCCGAAGCGGTCGGTCAGCGCCCCGGCAATCCAGCCACCCAGTGCCGATGCGACGAGCGTGACGCCCGACACCAGCCCTGCCTCGGCCTTGCCGATGTGCCACGCCGCGATGATGGTGGGGATGACGAGGCTGAACATCTGCACGTCGAGCGCGTCGAGTGCCCAGCCGCCGAAGCACGCCCAGAACGTGCGCTTTTCCCCTTTCGATATCTCTTTGAACCAGCCGAACATGCCGTCTCCTCGGGTGACGTGAGCGACACGTTCATCACGTATTGCTCTAGTCATCTATATGAATATAGGAATTCTAGGGCGCACAGCGGGACGACGCATTCGGTGTTAACCCGTGCGAGCGCTGGAACGGGCGATCAGGTGTGTAGCAGGGCGACGGGCAACTGCGCCAGGACCTGCCCCAGCGCCAAGCGTGGGCCGTGCAGGGTCTGGCCGTCGAACGTGCTGTGCAGCGCAGTCTGAGAGAGCGATGCCGGCAGGCAGACGGTGGTATCGCGCCACGCGCCCTCCGGAAATACCGGCGTCCCGGCATGGCCCAGCAGGGCCGACACATGCAGCGGCACGATCACGACGATCGCCTGTGCGCCCTGCACGCGCGCAAAGGCGAGCACGTGATGGGCGCCGCTGCCGGTGACGGCCAGCGATTGGTAATCGCCGGATTCGAACACCGCCGGCAGTGCGGCGCGTACCGCCAATGCGCGTGCCAGCACCGCCTGCTTGATGCGGCCGTCGGTCCAATGCGTGAGCAGGAAGGCGAGGCTGTTGCCCACATGCCCATGCAGTGCGCGCAAGGCGCGGTGCCGCACGGCGTAGTCGACTGGCCGGCGATTGTCGGGGTCGACCAGGCTGGTGTCCCAGAAATCGGCACCCTGGTAGAGATCGGGCACGCCGGGCAGCGTGCTGCGCAACAGGGTCTGCGTCAGGCCGTTGATGGCCGCCGCCGGCGCCAGGCTGTGCACGAATGCCGACAGCGATGGCAGGAAAGTGGAAGCGGCCTCGCCGGTGAGTAGCGTGAAGACGAAGTCTCTGCTCGCGGCTTCGTAGTCGGTATCGGGCGCAAACCAGTCGGTGCGCAGCTTGGCTTCGCGCTGCGCCTTCTCTTGCCAGCGTGCGACGCGCTCGGCCAACTCGCGCACGGCGTCGGCGTCATGCCAGTCGAGCGCGGCGGGCCACGCCCCCACCAGCGTCTGATACAGCATCCACTGCGCGGCGGGCGAAGGCGCAGGACCGGTGGGCAATTGGCGCACCCAGGATGCGTGTTCCGTGCGCCATTGATGGGCGGCCGCCAGCCATTGCGCGGGACGCTCCGACAGCACGGCCAGCCGTGCGCGCACGTCTTCACCGCGTTTGTGGTCGTGTGTGGCGGTGGTCAGCATCGCGTGCGGCCAGGTGTGGGCGCGAGCTTGCATGGCGTGGTGGAACGCCGCGGAGTTCATCGCAAACTCGCCAGGGTCCGCACCGACTTCGTTGCGCGACAGCAACCGTCCGTAGCGGTAGCACGCGGTGTCTTCCACCGCCTTGGCTGCTACCGGTGACGACAACTGCTGGCACCGCCGCAATGCGAGCTGGCGCAGCTTGTCCTGCCCGGCGGGCTGCCCGCCCAGCCACGCATCGATCCAGTCGAGCACGGGTTGATCGACGCGCCGCAGGGAGGGTGCCGCGCCGGCCATGGCGGTGTGCACGAGGGCCGTGTCTTGCGCGTCACGCCCCTGCGCGTTGGCATAGGTGCGGTACACCGGAAAATGCACCACCACCTCCGCCAGCGCGCGGCGGATGGCGTGCCACGTCACGTCGTGGGCGGCGCGCTGCTGCTGTGCGACGGCATGCAAGGCCGAGGTGGCCGCATCGAGTTCGGCCGCAAAGTGCGCATGCAGAATCTGCCGGCGCGCGGGCAGCGCCGTGGCTGCGAACGGCGCCTCCGAAGCGGCCGCGCCGATCCACTCCAGCCAGCCTTGCGTGAGCGCGGCCTCGCCGTGCGCATCGTGCAGCAGTGCACCCACCTGGTTCATGAAGTCGTAGCCGCTGGTGCCGTCGATGCCCCAGTCGGTGCGCATGGCTTCGTCGTGCGCGAGGATCTTTTCGACGACGATCCAAGGGGGCCCCGCGAGCCCGGCGGCTGGGCGTGCGACGTGTTCGGCCTGCAGGCGGCGGCGCAACTGGCGGCAGTAGGCGGCGGGGTCGGCCAGGCCGTCGACATGGTCGATGCGCACGCCGTCGATCCACCCAAGGCGATACAGCCGGAACAGCAGCGCATGCGTGGCTTCGAACACCTCGGCACGCTCCATGCGCAGGCCGGCCAGCGAGCCGATGTCGAAGAAGCGGCGCCAGTTGATGTCGTCGTTGGCGGTGCGCCAGTGGGCGAGGCGCCAGTGCTGGCGCGCCATCAGGGTATCCAGCGCATCGGGTTGCGCGTTGAGCGTATGCAACGCTTGGGCGATGCGCGCGGCGCCGGCCTCCGTGGTGGCGAGGTTGCGCAGCGCATCGCGCGCCTCGTCGGCGCGTTCGCGGCGGGTGCGCAGCGCGCGGATCGCACCGAGTGTGGCGAAGAGATCGGCGACGGCGTGGGTGGCCGTGCCTGCGTTCCCAATGCGGAGTACTCCCGCATAGTCGGTCAGCGCGATAGGGAAGCGGTGGTCGTAATACGCAATCGCCAGGCGCGCGGTGACTTCGTCATAGGTGAGTTGCAGCCGGCCGCTGGCGAGGGCATCGGCGTAGTTTTCCCCAAGGAAGGGGGCAAGCACCTTGTTGCGCAGCGCCGGGTTGGGCGGCTGCCAGTCGATATCGAAGAAGTTTGCATAGGCGCTGTCGGGGCCCGATTCGAGCACGTCGAGCCACCACGCGTTATGCGCGCCGCCCACGCCCATGTGGTTGGGCACGATATCGACCACCAGGCCCATGTCGCGCGCATGCAGTGCTTCCACCAGTTGTTCGAGTGCCGCTTCACCGCCGAGCTCGGGGTTCACGCGCGTGGGGTCGACCACGTCGTAGCCGTGCGTGGAGCCCGGCTGCGCTGTGGTGATGGGCGAGGTGTAGAGGTGCGAGATGCCGAGCGCCGCAAAATCGTCGAGCAACGCGCGTGCGTGGTCGAATGTGAAGCCCCGGTGCAACTGCAGCCGCACGGTGGCGCGCGGCACGTGTTGAAGGACGACGGGCGCAATAGGCGCGGTGGGCCCCCGAGGCATGATCGGCGTGCTCATGGTGTGCCAGTGCGCGCGTTTGCCAATGCCGTGGTGCGTGCCTGCACGGCCGGTGCGTCGAGCAGCGTGTCGGCCGGCCCCGGCAGGCGGCGTCGCCAGTTGGGGTGCGTGTCGATCGTGCTCGGCAGGTTCGGTTGTTCCACCAGGCCCAGCAGGTCTTCCAGCGGAACGAGCGCCAGCGGTGTGGGCGCCGCACCGGTGAAAGCCACCGCCGCTGTGGCGAAGTCCTGCGCGCTGGCTTGCAGGATGACCTCTGCCTGCGCGGCGCCGCCCGTGCGCGCTTGTTCCAGCGCGGCTTGCAGCGGTGCCACGCCGATCAACGGCACGCCACCATCGGCCAGCACCTGCCGGTTGTGCTCGGCAAAGGCGGTGACGAGGGCGGCGCGGTCTGCCATGCGCTGCTCGTGCGCTTCGCTTTCGCTCATGCCGGCGGGCAGCAGGCCGAGTTTCGCCTGCCAGCGCAGATCGTTGCCGGTCCACCAGCCGACGAGCGTGGGCAGGTCATGCGTGCTCGTCATCGCCACGGATGCGGGGGCCCATGTGCGCGGTGTTCTGAACGGTGCATCGTCGCGGGTGTAGTCGCGCTCGAACCAGAGGATGCGCATGCCGAGCAGGCCGTCGTCAGCCAGCCTGTCACGCAGGCCGGCTGGTACGGTGCCGAGGTCTTCGCCGATGACGATGCAGCGGTTGCGCCACGACTCCAGCGCCACCAGGCGCAGCAGATCCTGCATCGGGTAGCGCAGGTACACGCCGTCGAGCGCCCGCGCGCCGTCGGGAATCACCCACAGTCGCATGAGGCCGAGTACGTGGTCGATCCGCACGCCGCCGGGTACCGCCATCACCGCGCGCAGCATTTCGATAAAGGCCGCAAAGCCCTGCGTGCGCATGGCGCGCGGGCTGAAGGTGGTGAGGCCCCACCCCTGGCCCTGCGCGTTGAACATGTCAGGCGGCGCGCCCACCGTCACGCCGATCAGCAAGTCATGCTGCCGGGCCCACGCGTGGCTGCCGGCGCTGTCGGTGCCGACCGCCAGATCGGCCACCAGGCCGATGGCCATGCCGGCATCGACGGCCGTGCGCTGTGCGGCAGCCCACTGGCGTGCGGCCGCCCATTGCAGGAAGAGATGGAAATCCACCTCGTCTTCGTGCTCGCGTGCGAAGGCCTGCACGGCCAGATAGGTCGGGTCCCGAAACTGCTCGGGCCACTGCTTCCAATGCGGGTGGCCGAGGTGGGCGAGGTGCGCATGCAGCGCTTCGAAATGCGCGTGGGCGAGCAGGCTCGCACCGGCATCGACACAGTGCGCGCGGTAGTCGTCGAGCAGCGCCTGGGATGCGCTGTCGCCCAGCGGCGCCTGCTGCAGGCGGCGATGCAGTTCGCGCAGCACGGTCATGCGCGCGTGGCCGCTGGCCGGCCAGTCGATCAGCGGGGCGCCTTCCAGGCGGGCATAGTCGTCGACGAGGTTGCAGTCGATCACCGTCTGGCGCACGGCTGCGTCGCCGAAGAGCGCAGCGGGGTCGATCATCCACGCGTTCAGGAACAGGCGGCTCGACGGCGAGTATGGCGAATAGCGCCGTGCATCCGCCGTGAACATCGCATGCACGGGGCTCAGCGCCAGCGCATCCGCACCATGCTGCGCGAGGTGCCGGGCCAGCATGCCGGCGGCGGTGTAGTCGCCGAGGCCCGCGCTGCCTGCAGCGTGTTCGCCCCCGCATCGCAAGCCGTAGAGCTGCGCGGAGCCGCCCCACAGGCGCGCGTCGGCAGGGCGATCGTGTTCGCGCAGTGCATCGGCCACGCCGTAGCAGCGCGCGGGCGCGATGGCGAGCGTGGCTTCAATGGCGGCGCTAGGCCCCGCATCGATGTGCAAGCGGTGATAGCCCACGGCTTGCACGGGTGCCAGGCGCAGCGTCGCGTGGTGCCCGCTGGCGCTCACGCTGATCTTGCCTTCAGTGCTGCCCTCGTACTCGAAGTCGATGCGGTAGGTCTGGCCGCCGAGTAACGCGGCCTGCGGTGCGGAGGTCTGCAGCACGACCGGCTGCCCGACCACACCGGTCAGGAGCGGCGGTATGGCCACCTCTTCGGCTTCTGTGCGCAGACGGGCCTGGCTGTCCGACACCTGGGCGGCAGTGCCGGCCGGCAGCCCGAGCGCGAAGAGCACGGCGCGCAGCACGTCGTCGGACACGCGCATGGGGCGGCTGGCGGCGTCTTCCCAGTCAACCAGCAGGCCGGCGTCGGTGGCCAGTTGCTGTAGCGGTGTCAGTGGCGTGGGCGGCGCGCCGGATGGGTTTGAGGTGCGGTCCATGGTGGCGTAGGCAGGTTCAGGCCGGCGATGGCGTATGGAGCAGCACCACGCACGCTCGCTCGGGCATGCGATGCACGGCGAGCCCCGCCGCCCCCCCTTCACGCGATTCGTACAGCAGATCGACAGGGCTGCCCACGAGCGCCGTGGGCACGGCCACCGCCTGCGTGGCGAGGTTCAGGATCAACGTGAGCACGCTGCCGTCGCCCATGCGCCACCGCGCGATGGCGCCGGCATGGCCCAACGCCACCGCATCGAGCGCGCGGGCATTGGGCAGCCGCGGCACGATTTCCGTGTGGCGCAACGCGAGCAGCCGGTGCGTGCGATTGAGCCAGCCGAGCGGTTCGGGGTTGGCGGCATCCGCCTCGCCAGGGCACGAGGCGAGGAAGGTACGTGCATCGTTGGGATCGGGAATGCGCTCGCGCTGCTGCGGATCGGCAAACGCCGCGAACTTCGCAAACTCGCGGCGGCGCCCTTCGCGCACGGCGTCGGCCAGCGCGCCGTGGTGGCTGGTGAAGTACAGAAACGGGCACAGGCTGCCCCATTCCTCGCCCATGAACAGCATGGGGATCTGCGGGCTGAGTAGCAGCAGCGCTTGCGCAGCGTGTAGCGCATCGGGGTGCACCAGTTGGGTCAGCCGCTCGCCAAACGCGCGGTTGCCGATCTGGTCGTGGTTCTGCAGGAACAGCACGAACGCAGTGGGCGGCAGGTGCGTGCTGGGCTCGCCGCGCGGTGCGTTGTCGTGGATGGGCGAGGGCTCGCCTTGGTAACAGAAGCCGTCCTGCAGCACGCGCGCCAGACGCTGCGCGGGGGCATCCGCATAGGCGGCGTAGTAGGCGTCGCGTTCGCCCGTGAGCAGCACGTGCAGCACGTTGTGGCCGTCGTCGTTCCACTGGGCTTCGAAGTCGCCGCCGCCCCCGCCGGTGCCGGCCACTGTGTCTGGACCCTTGAGCAGCGATGCGGCGTTGTGCTCGTTCTCCAGCACGAGATGCACATGCCGGCCGGGTTCGACCGACAGCCGCACGCGCGCGGCCAGTTCGCCCAGCCAGTCGCGCTCGGTGATCGCATGCACGGCGTCGAGCCGCAGACCGTCAACGCGGTATTCCATCAGCCACATCAGCGCGTTCTGGATGAAGAACTCACGCACCTGCGGCATGCGGAAATCGATGGCCGCACCCCAGGGCGTGCGCACGTCATCGCGGAAGAAGCGGCGGGCATAGTGGTGCAGGTAATTGCCGTCGGGCCCGAAGTGGTTGTAGACCACATCGAGGAACACCATCATGCCCAGCCCGTGCGCCGTGTCGATCAGCGCTTTCAGTTCGTCGGGCGTGCCGTAGCTCGCCTCGGGCGCGAAGGGCAGCACGCCGTCGTAGCCCCAGTTGCGCGCACCCGGAAACTCCCCCACCGGCATCAGCTCGATGGCCGTGATGCCCAGCCGCGCGAGTTCGGGCAGCCTCGCTTGCACACCGTTGAATCCGCCCAGCGCGCCGACGTGCAGTTCGTACAGCACCGTCTCATGCCAGGGGCGTCCGCACCAGTCGGCATGCTGCCAGCGGTAGCTGTGCGGATCGACGACGATGCTTGGGCCCGGCACGTCCTGCCATTGGGCACGCGCGGCGGGGTCGGGCACGGAGAGTGTCACGCCGTCCCGGTTGGTGACGCGGTAGCGGTAGCACGTACCCGCGCCCACGGGCACGACGGCCGCATACCAGCCGTCGGGCTCGGCGTCCATGCGGAAGGCGGGGTTGTCATCGATGTGCTGGATGTCGATCCACACCTCGGTGGCGTCGGGCGCCCATAGCCGCAAACGTGTGGTGCCGTCGGCCAGGACGTGGGCGCCAAATGGCATGTCGTGCGCGAACCGGGAGAGGGGAGCAGACGCGGTCATGGCGTGGCGTCTCCAGAATCTTCATGGGGGGCATGGCCGGCGGCGGGGGCGGTGTGCGCGTCGTCGGTGGTGGGCTGTTCGGGTGTTTCCTTCGGCGGTTCGCTGTGCATCTCGGGAACGTGCCCAAGGGTCTCGCCGCGCGCATCGGCGTCGGGGTGGCCGGCGATGTGCGCGATGCTGGCCAACTGCGTGGCAAGCAGCAGCACGACGCTGCGCCCGGCCACTTGCAGCGTGCCGCCGCTGTGTGGGCGCGCCTCCTGGTCTGGCGCGGCGCTGTCGATCGCCAGCTCCCAGTCCATGGCCGGCTCGGGCAGTGTGAAGGCCAGATCGGCCGCCGCGCCGTTGATGAGCAGCAGTGCCACGTGCGGCCGTGCTTCACCGTCGATGGTTTCGATGCATGCGCGGCGCAGCGCGAGCGCTCGGGCTTCGCCGTCGTTCCAGGCGTCGGGTGACAGCACCTGGCCGCGCTCGTCAAACCAGGCGATGTCCTGCACGCCGGGCAGGATCTCGGTGTTGCCATGCACGTAATGCGGCCAACGCAATGCGGGGCTTAGCTTGCGCAGCGCGATCAGCCGTGCGGTGTACCGCGCGAGCGCCTGGGCCGCGTCTTTCTGCAGCAACGACCAATCGAGCCACGACGTTGCGTTGTCCTGGCAGTAGGCGTTGTTGTTGCCGCCTTGCGTACGGCCGAATTCGTCGCCCGCCAGCAGCATCGGTGTGCCGTTGGAGAAGAACACGGTCGCCAGCATCGCGCGCATCACGCGCTCGCGCGTGGCCTGGATGGCGGGGTCGTTGCTCGGGCCTTCGGTGCCCCAGTTGGCGCTGCAGTTGTCGTTGTGGCCGTCGCGGTTGTCTTCGCCGTTGGCATCGTTGTGTTTCTCGGCGTAGGTGACGAGGTCGCGCAGCGTGAAGCCGTCGTGCGAGGCCACGTAGTTGACCGACGCCCAGGGCCGGCGGTGGCGGCGGTCGAACAGGTCTCCGCTGCCGGTCAGGCGTGCGGCCAGGTCGGCGCGCTGGCCGGAGTCGCCGCGCCAGAAGCGGCGGATGCCGTCGCGAAAGCGGTCGTTCCATTCCGCAAAGCCCGGCGGGTGATTGCCGACCTGATAGCCGTCGGGGCCCACGTCCCAGGGTTCGGCGATGAGCTTGACGGTGGAGAGCACCGGGTCCTGCCGGATGGCATCAAAGAACCCCGAGCCTGGATCGAAGCCGCCACCCTCGCGCCCGAGCGTCACGCCCAGGTCGAAGCGGAATCCATCCACATGGAATGCATTGACCCAGTAGCGCAAGGAATCCATCACCATCTGCAGCACGCGCGGGTGCGACAGGTTGAGCGTGTTGCCGCAGCCGGTGTCGTTGATGTAGTACCGCTCCTGCCCCGGCACGAGGCGGTAGTAGCTCGCGTTGTCGAGGCCCCGGAACGACAGCGTCGGCCCCAGTTCGCTGCCTTCGCAGGTGTGGTTGTAGACCACGTCCAGAAACACTTCGATGCCCGCCGCATGCAGCCTGCGGATCGCCACCTTCAGTTCATGCAGCGACGGCGCCGACAGGTACGACGGCTCCGGCGCAAAGAAGCACAGCGTGTTGTAGCCCCAGTAGTTGCGCAGGCCACGTTCCACCAGGAACTGGTCCTGCAGGAAGGCATGGATGGGCAGCAGCTCGATGGCCGTCACGTCCAGCCGTTGCAGGTGCTCGATGAAGACGCTGTCGCCCAGCGCGCTGAAGGTGCCGCGCTCGGGCGGCAGCAAGTCTTCGCGCAGCATCGACACCCCGCGCACGTGGCTTTCATAGATGACCGTGCGCGACCACGGCGTGTTGGGGCGGATATCGTTGCCCCAGTTGAACGACTCGTCGGTCACCACGGCCTTGGGCATGGCGGGTGCGCTGTCCCGGCGGTCGAACGAGAGATCGCCACGGTTGGAGTTGAGCCGATAGCCGAACAGTGCATCGGACCAGCGCAATGCGCCCACCAGGCGGCGCGCGTACGGGTCGAGCAGCAGCTTGTGCGGGTTGAAGCGGTGGCCGTGGTGGGGCTCCCACGGACCATAGGCACGGTAGCCGTAGACGAGGCCGGCTTCCACGCCGGGGAGGTAGCCGTGCCAGACCTCGTCGGTGCATTCGGGCAACGCAAAGCGGGTGAGTTCCTTGCGGCCCGTGGGGTCGAAGACGCACAGCTCGATCTTGCTGGCGTTGGCGGAGAAGACAGCGAAGTTGATGCCCAGGCCGTCCCATTGGGCGCCTAGGGGGAAGGGTTTGCCTGGAGAGAGGGAGCTTGGGAGACGGAGCATTGATGGTTGTTGCTTGCGATGTTGTCTTTGCCTTGGTGGTCCACTCCCTTTCACCCCCTGCCGGGGGCGACTCACTTTCTTTGTCTTGCCAAAGAAAGTAAGCAAAGAAAGGCGCGCCCGAGATG
>NZ_JAMXHT010000005.1:125461-619795 GCF_023955655.1 Ralstonia soli
CGGGAAAACTCGCTTCGCTCAGACAGTTCCCGTTCTTTTTTCCGCCCGCTTACACAAATTCAAGGCGCCATCTAGGGCAGGGTACGGCCACACCATCTGTGCGCTGCCCGTGGCGCTGTGTTTCTTGCTCCTATCGAAGCCCAAAGCGTCAAGGCCAGGACTCCCAGAGCCGATGCTGACGCCCAAAGCCCCGGCGCTGGCACTCACAGAGTCAACGCCGGGCCTCTCAGAGTCGATGCTGACGCTCCAAGAGCCGGCGCTGACACTCAGACAGCCAACACTGGGACTCAGAGAGCCAGCACACCGAGCTCGAAGCGTCAGCGTCGGGCCTCCAAGAGCCGATGCTGACGCTCAAAGAGCCGGCGTTGACACTCAGAGAGCCAACACTGGGACTCAGAGAGCCAGCACACCGAGTCTCGAAGCGCCAACGCCGGGCCTCCAAGAGTCGACGCTGACGCTCAAAGCCCCGGCGCTGACATTCAAAGCGCCAACATCGGGACTCAGAGAGCCGGCACCGAGTCTCGAAGCGTCGGCGTCGGGTCCCCTAGAGCCAATGCTGACGCTCAAAGCCCCAGCGTTGACACTCAAAGAGCCAACGTCGGGACTCAGAGAGCCGGCACCGAGTCTCAAAGAGTCAACGTCGGGTCCCCTAGAGCCGATGCTGACGCTCAAAGCCCCGGCGCTGATACTCAAAGCGTCAACACCGGGACTCAGAGAGCCAGTACCGAGGGTTCCGCGACGGTGTGGCCGTTCCTTGCCCTAGATGGCGCCTTGAATTTCTGTTGCAGGGAGGAAAAAGAGGGGAGGCTTGTCTGAGCGAAGCGAGTTTGCCTCCCCTCCCTCCCTGCGACAGAAATTCAAGGAGTCTTTCGCCATCTCGGGCGCGCCTTTCTTTGCTGACTTTCTTTGGCAAGACAAAGAAAGTGAGTCAGCCCCGGCAGGGGATGAAACAAGGGGTGCACCACCAACAAAAAAACTCAAACCTTAAAAACAACAACCGCAAGCGGCGGCAACCGCAACACCAGAGACTGCCCCTGCCCATGCGCCGCCACATGATCCACATCCACCGCCCCACCATTCCCCATATCACTCCCGCCATACACAGCGGCATCCGTGTTCAGCACCTCGCGCCAATGCACAGCCCCGTCTGCCGGCGGCACGCCAATCCGATACCCCTCCCGCGGCACAGGCGTCATATTCGCCACCACCAGCATCGGCCGCCCCTCGCCATCCAGCCTTAGGAACGCAAACACACTGTTGGCCCGGTCATCGCCAATCACCCAGTTGAACCCTTCGGGCGCGCAGTCCCGCGCATGCAATGAAGGCTCGCTGCGGTACAGCGCGTTGAGGTCATGCACCAGCCGCTGCACGCCACGGTGCCGCGGGTCGTCCAGCAGGTGCCACTCGGGCGAGGCATCGTGGTTCCATTCCCCCACCTGCCCAAACTCGCACCCCATGAACAGCAGCTTCTTGCCCGGGTGCGTCCACATGAACGCCAGGTAGGCACGCAGGTTGGCGAGGCGCTGCCATTCATCACCCGGCATCTTGCCGAGCAGCGAGCCCTTGCCATGCACGACCTCATCGTGCGAGATCGGCAGGATGAAGTGCTCGGAAAACGCATACACCAGCCCGAACGTCATGCCGTCGTGATGGTGCTGGCGGTACACCGGGTCGCGCTGCATGTAGTGCAGCGTGTCGTGCATCCAGCCCATGTTCCACTTGTAGTCGAACCCCAGGCCGTTGAATTCCACGGGGGCGGTCACGCCCGGCCACGCGGTGGATTCTTCGGCGATGGTGATGGCGCCGTGGCAGCGTTCGTGCACCACCGTGTTCATCTGCTGCAGGAAAGCGACGGCTTCAAGGTTTTCACGGCCGCCGTAGCGGTTGGGTACCCACTCACCGGTGCGGCGGGAGTAGTCGCGGTAGAGCATCGAGGCCACGGCGTCCACACGCAGGCCGTCGATGTGAAAGCGTTCCAGCCATTCCAGCCCACTGGCGATCAGGAAGCCGCGCACTTCGTTGCGGCCGAAGTTGTAGATGAGCGTGTTCCAGTCCTGGTGGAAGCCTTCGCGCGGGTCCTGGTGTTCGTACAGCGACGTACCGTCGAATTGCGCCAGGCCGTGCGCGTCGGTCGGGAAGTGTGCGGGCACCCAGTCGACGATGACGCCCAGGTTTCCCCGGTGGCAGCGGTCGACAAAGCGGGCGAACGCCTCCGGCGTGCCGAAGCGCGCAGACGGCGCGAACAACCCCAGCGGTTGATAGCCCCAGCTGCCGCCGAATGGGTGTTCGGCCACCGGCAGCAGTTCGATGTGGGTGAAACCGAGTGCGCTCACATACGGGATCAGGCGGTCGGCGAGTTCGTCCCAGGTCAGGTTGCGGCCGCCGTCTTCCAGGTCGCGCAGCCACGAGCCCGCATGCACTTCGTAGATGGCGATGGGTGCGTCGGGCTTCTGGCGCTCGGCGCGGGTTTGCATCCAGTGCTCGTCACTCCAGCGCAAGGGCGCGGGGTCGGCTACGACCGAGGCGGTGGCCGGCGGCGGTTCGGTCTGGCGGGCCACGGGGTCTGCCTTGACCAGCAGGCGGCCGTCGGCGCCGAGCAGCTCGAACTTGTAGCGCGCGCCGGGGCCGGCACCGAGCCCGCTGGGCAGGAACAGTTCCCACACGCCGGCCTGGTGGCGCAGGCGCATCGGGTGGCGGCGACCGTCCCACTGGTTGAAGTCGCCCACCACGGACACCCGCTGCGCATTCGGCGCCCACACCGCAAAGCGCACGCCGCTCATGCCATCCATCTTCATGGCCTGCGCGCCCAGGCAGTTCGCCAGTGTCCAGTGCGTGCCCTCGTTGATCTGGCGCAGGTCTTCGTCGTCCAGCAGCAGGCCGAAGGCGTACGGGTCTTCGGCTTCCTGCACGGCTTCGTGACCCGTGCCGGCGGGCCACACGATGCGCAGTCGATAGACCTCCGGGTGGCCGTACACGTCCTGCGCATCGGCGCACAGCGGCCCGTGGAACAGCCCGGTACGGCCCACCGGCGTCAATTCGGTGATGATCTGGCGCCGTGCATCGATAGCCTGTACGCGGCGCGCGCCAGGGTAGAACGCGCGCACCATCCAGCGCGGCCCCTCTGCCGTCTCCACGCGATGCGGCCCCAGCACGGCGAACGGATCACCCAGGCGGCCATGCGTGAGCGCATCCACCTGTGTCTGGTCCACGCCGGGTGGCAGCGCCATCGGGGGTTCGGGCGCAGTGGTGGCTTTGGGTCGGGTGGCAAAGTCGAGCGCGGTCACGGTGGGCCTCCGGTCGAATCTTCCGCGGCGGGTGGCGGTGGTTCCGCATGCAGCAGGCGGCGTGCCACGCGCGTGAAGCCTGCCAGTGGAATCGGCAGCCACCCTGGCCGGTTGGAAGCCTCGTAGTTGACTTCGTACGCGGCCTTCTCCAGCAGGAAGAGGTCGAGCAGGTGGAGATCCACAACGGGCTGGTCGAGCGTGTTCAGATCGGGCCCCCGAATGGCGGCGGCATAGGCTTCCAGGAAGCGCTCCGTCGAGGCCGCGCGGAATACGTCGAGCAGATGGTTGCGGCGCTCCTGCGCGGGGCCGGCCACGTGCTCGGGGCCTTGCCGCATGGCACCCACCACGTAGTCGAGCGAGCGCATCAGCCCGGCCACGTCGCGCAGCGGGCTGGTCTTGCGCCGGCGCTCTTCCACCGGGCGCGAGGGCTCGCCTTCAAAGTCGATCAGGAAGGCATCGCCCTGTGCCACCAGCACCTGGCCGAGGTGGAAGTCGCCGTGGATGCGCGAGAGCTTCGCGCCCAGGCCGTCCTCCGCATGTTTTCGCGCGGCGTCGAGCAGTGCCTGGCGTTGTGACAGCAGCCACTGCACGTCGGGTTGCTGGGCGCTCTCCGGGTTTTGCTGTTGCCATGCCGTCAGGTTGTCGAGCGCGCGGGTGAGCTGTTCGCTCACGCGGGCTGTCCAATAGGCAGCGTCATCGGTGTCGGCAATCCGGGCACCGAAGTTCGGGTCTTCCGTGGGCGCAGCCAGTGCCGCATGCAGCTCGCCCAGGCGCGTGCCGATCATGCCGATGAAGCTGACGTAGCCGGCCAGGGCCTCGTCGGTGTCCACGCGGGCCTCGGATACCGCCACCGGTGACGATGCCCCGTCGCCCGCCGTCACGCCTTCCATCTGCACGGCCAGTTCATCGATGTTGCGGCGCAGGTAGTCCAGCGCCCATGTCCACGCATCGCCCTGGTTGGGCACGAAGCTCTGCATGACGGCCAGTGTGGCGCGTTCGCCGGCCGCGCTGTGGTGCGCGATTTCGCCGATCAGCGCGGCCGTGTTGGCATAGCCCACGCGCGTGAGGTGGCGCGTCATCTCCACCTCGGGGTGGATGCCTATGGCGATGCGGCGGATCAGTTTGACGATGACCGATTCGCCAATCACCAGCGAGCTGTTCGATTGTTCTGCAGCCAGCCAGTGGATGGGCGCGTCAGGCGCAAGCGGCAGCGGGGCCGGGCGCACGGCCCCGGCTTCTGCGCTTTCGGCGGGCTCGGCCAGCTCTGCGATGTTCGGTTCGGGCTCGAAGCTGACGGTGCCGTCGTTGGCTTCCAGCGTGACCCCGCGCACGAGGTTGGTGAGCAGCGCGCGCGCGAACGTCTCAGTGGCGAAGGCGTCGGTGAGGTAGCCGACATGGCGGCCACGGCGCACGCGCGCCAAGGCGAGCTGAATCGGTAGCGCCGGCAGCGTGGCCGACTCCCATGCGATCGACAGCGGCAGCAGGTAGCGCTCGACACGCTCGGTGCCATCCGGCGCCCCCAGTGTGACGGCCACCTCGTTGAAGAACACCTCGGGCCGCGTCGCGCCGGCCAGCGGGCGGTTGGTGGACGCGGCATCCACCGGCACTGCCGCGCCCCAGGCGAACTTCGCGCTGCGCAGCACGCTGTCCTTGGCGGCAAACCAGCGGCGCTTGGGCAGGTAGGTGGGCAGGATCTCGCGTTCGATCTGCTGGCGGTGTGCCTCGCGCAGGCGCGTGTCGGCCACGGCATCCAGCCCGGCGCGCAGCACCAGCGTGGTGAACTCCGGCAGTTGCTCGGCTGCGGGTTGCGACCAGCTTGGGCCGGGCTCGTTCTCGCGCAGCTCCAGCCAGTAGAACGCATACGGCGGCAGCGTGAGCAGGTACGACAACTGGCCGATGGGCGGAAACGCCGTCCCGCCGATCAGCTCCACCGGCACGCGCTGTGCAAACGCCGACAAGTCGAGCTCCACCGCCTGTGATGCGCGGGAGAGATTCGCCACGCACAGGATGGGTGCCTCGCCCTCCAGCGCGCGGATATAGGCCAGCACCTTGCGGTTGGCCGGCTGCAAAAATTGGATGGAGCCCCGCCCGAACACGCGATGCCGCTTGCGCGTGGCAAGCAGCCGGCGCGTCCAGTTCAGCAGCGAATGCGCATCGCGGCTCTGTGCCTCCACGTTGACCGATTCATAGCCGTACAGCGAGCCCATGATGGCCGGCAGCACCAGTTGCTCCGGATCGGCGCGAGAGAAGCCGCCGTTGCGGTCGGGCGACCACTGCATCGGCGTGCGCACGCCGTCACGGTCGCCCAGGTGGATGTTGTCGCCCATGCCGATCTCGTCACCGTAGTACATGACGGGCGTGCCGGGCATCGAGAACAGCAGGCTGTTCATGAGCTCCACGCGGCGGCGGTCGCGCTCCAGCAGCGGCGCGAGGCGGCGGCGGATGCCGAGGTTCAGGCGCGCGCGGCGATCGCTGGCGTAGACCTCCCAGAGGTAATCGCGCTCGGCGTCGGTCACCATTTCGAGCGTCAGCTCATCGTGGTTGCGCAGGAAGATCGCCCATTGGCAGGTGTTCGGCACTTCCGGCGTCTGCCGCATGATGTCGGTGATCGGGAAGCGGTCTTCGCGCGCGATCGCCATGTACATGCGCGGCATCAGCGGAAAGTGGAACGCCATGTGGCATTCGTCGCCGGCGCCGAAGTATTCCTGCGTGTCTTCCGGCCACTGGTTGGCCTCGGCCAGCAGCAGGCGGTTCTTGAACTCCGCGTCCATGGCCGCGCGGATCTTGCGCAGCACGGCGTGCGTCTCGGGCAGGTTCTCGTTCGACGTGCCTTCGCGCTCCACCAGGTACGGCACGGCGTCCAGCCGCAGGCCATCCACGCCCAGGTTCAGCCAGAACTTCATCACGCCGAGCACCGCTTTCAGCACGCGCGGGTTGTCGAAGTTCAGATCAGGCTGGTGCGAATAGAAGCGGTGCCAGTAGTAGGCCTTGGCCACCGGGTCCCATGTCCAGTTGGAGGGCTCGGTGTCGATGAAGATGATGCGCGTGCCGGCGTACTTCTTGTCGTTGTCGGACCACACATAAAAGTCGCGCAGCGCAGACCCCGGCTTGGCGCGCCGCGCGCGCTGGAACCACGGGTGCTGGTCCGACGTGTGGTTGATGACGAGTTCCGTGATGACGCGCAGCCCGCGCGCATGCGCCTCGGCAATGAAGCGGCGCGCGTCGGCCATGGTGCCGTAGTCGGGGTGCACGCTGCGGTATTCGGCGATGTCGTAGCCGTCATCGCGGCGCGGCGACGGGTAGAACGGCAGCAGCCAGATCACATCCACGCCCAGCTCGGCGATGTAGTCGAGCTTGGAGATCAGGCCGGGGAAATCCCCCACGCCGTCGTTGTCCGAATCGCAGAACGACTTGACGTGGATCTGATAGATGACGGCGTCCTTGTACCAGAGCGGGTCGTCCACCAGCAGCGCGGTCGGGTTGCGCGTCATGACGGTTGTTCCTCCGATGGCAGGGCCGGGCGCACGCGCCAGATGGCAAACGGCTGCTCGGGCTCCAGGCGGATGTGCTGCCACTTGCCGCGCCATACCGTGCGCTGGCCGCTGGCCAGGTTCTCCGCCATCAGCGCACCGTGGTCGGGCAGGCCCCATTGCCACAGCGGCAGTTCGATGTCGGATTCGTGCGCGTGATGCGGGTCGAGGTTGATGGCAACGAACAGCGTGTTGTCGCCGAAGCGGTCCTGCTCCCCATGCTGCAGGGCGTTGGCAACCTCGGCCGGGTTGCTGGGCAGCACCGGCGGCGTCGATTTGCTGAAGAACAGGATGTGCTCGCCCGAGGCGGGCTGGAACGTCACGCCCAGGTGCGAGTGCAGCGCCGGGTTTGCCCGGCGAATCCGGTTGAGCAGCGCGATCTCTTTGACGATGTTGCCGGGGCGGTCGTGGTCCCACGCGCGCAGCTGGTACTTCTCGGAATCGAGGTACTCCTCCTTGCCCGGGATCGATCGCCCTTCGCACAGCTCGAAGCCGTTGTACACGCCCCAGAGGCCCGACAGCGTGGCGGCCAGCGCGGCGCGGATCAAGAATCCTGGCCGGCCCGATGTCTGCAGAAACACCGGATTGATGTCCGGCGTGTTGACGAAGAAGTGCGGGCGGAAGTATTCCCGCACCGGCGTGCGCGTCAGCTCGGTCAGGTAGTCGATGAATTCCTGCTTGGTGTGCCGCCACGTGAAGTACGTGTACGACTGCGAGAACCCTACCTTCGCCAGCCGGTACATCACCTTGGGCCGCGTAAAGGCTTCGGACAGGAATACCGCATCGGGATAACGCGCGCGCACCTCGCCGATCATCCATTCCCAGAACGGCAACGGTTTGGTGTGCGGGTTGTCCACGCGGAACAGGCGCACGCCTTCGTCGGCCCAGAACATCACCACGTCGCGCAGGGCGATCCACAGCGCGGGTTTGGCGTCGTGCGCATAGAAGTCGACGTTGACGATGTCTTCGTACTTCTTGGGCGGGTTCTCGGCGTATTTGATGCTGCCGTCGGGGCGCCACGCAAACCAGCCGGGGTGCTCGCGCAGCCACGGGTGGTCGGGCGAGCATTGGATGGCGAAGTCGAGCGCCAGCTCCAGGCCTTTCTCGCGGGCTGCATCGCGCAGACGGCGGAAATCGTCCAGCGTGCCGAGCTGCGGGTGGATGGCATCGTGCCCGCCTTCTGCCGCGCCGATGGCGTACGGGCTGCCGGGGTCATCCGGGGCAGCCTGCAGGCTGTTGTTGCGGCCCTTGCGATTGGTCCGCCCGATGGGGTGGATGGGCGGGAAGTACAGCACGTCGAAGCCCATGCCGCGGATGGCGCCCAGGCGGCGGATCACATCATCGAAGGTGCCGTGCCGCTGTTCGTCGTCCGAGGCGGAGCGGGGGAAGATTTCGTACCAGCTGGCGAACGCCGCTCCGGCGCGTTCCACCTCCAGCGGATACGGCACGCTTTCCACATAGAACGGCCGGTAGTGCGAGGCCTGCGCCATCACCTGCGCGGTGACGGGGTCCAGCAGCAGCTTGAGGCGATGCTTAGGGTCTGCATCGGCCAGCAGGTGGGCGAGCTTGTGTAACGCGTCTGCCGCGGCCTCCTTCGGCGCGTGCTCGGCCGCCTGCGCAACCAGGCGCGCGCCTTCTTCCAGCTCCAGCGTCACGTCCACCCCGGCGGTGTGCTTTTTTTCCAGCTCCGAGCGGTACGTGCCGAACGCATCGCGCCACGCGCCCACGGCGTACACGTGCCGTCCGAGCCGTTCTGGCCGGAATGCGCCGCGCCAGCGGTCATTGCCCAGCGGCACCATCGGCACGTTTTGCCAGGTGTCTTCGTCCTGTGCGCGCCACAGCAGGTGCACGGCCAGTTGGTCGTGTCCGTCCATCAGCACATCCGCTTCGACGACGATGTCGTCGCCCACCAGGCGCTTCACGGCAAAGCGGCCGTCGTCAACGGAGGGCTGCACCTGTTCGATGCCGATGCGTGGCGACGCAATGGCGGCATTGACCGGGTCCTTCGCATCGCCACTCTTCGTGCGGGGGGCCTTTGCAGGCTTGCCGGCGGCGGGATAGCGCACCGGCGCGTTGCGGAACACGCGCCAGACCTGCACGTCGCCGGGCAGCAGGTCGATCTCGGCCAGGGGCCGGGCATCGGCGCGCAGGGTGTCGTCGCAACTGCCGACTGGTTCGGTCAGCAGGTCCAGCGCCACCCCGCGCGTGAAGCCGCCAGCCACGCCGGGCAGGAAGTGGTCCGCATGCACCGACACGCCCATGTGCAGATCCGGGTTGATGACGGTGAGCGTGGCGGCATCGCTCGCGCGCAGGTCGGGGCCGTCGGCGCGCAGCAGGGCAGTGGCCGGCGCATCGGGGCCGGTCAGCATGCGCAGTTCGGCGTGCGGTGCCACCGTGTTGGTCTCGCTGTTTGTCTCACACGCGGCGCGGATGGTGGCGTTCACATCGCGCACCGCGTCGCTCAAATCGAAGGCGGCGTGTGCGTCGATCCACTGCTGGTCGGACGGGTCGCCGCGCTCGGCCAGCATCGGCAGCAGCGCGCCGCGCTCGAACCCCAGCGGCATCAGCCAGCCGGCGTCGAGCGTATCGGCCACGTGCAGCAGCCGGCGGTACGCGCGCTCGCGCACCATCGCATCGCCGAATGCCTGGCCGTAGCGCGTGCCGAACGGCGCTTCCACGGTGGCAATGGGCGGCGCCACGGCGGCCAGCCGCGCGTGCTCCTCCACCATCCAGCCCGCGCGGAAATCCCACCAGCGCAGCGACGAGAACGTGGCATCGAAGCCGGCGCCCGCCAGCGCATCGATGGCGGCGCCATCCATGCCGGGGGTCCACGCGAGGAAGCGCAGCTCGGTCGCGTCCTTGCGTGCATCGTGTATCAGGGTTCGCCAACGCCCCGCAGGCAGGCGCGCGGGAGCTTCACAGCGGAATCCGCCGATGCCGAGCGCGGCCCAGGCGCGCAACTGCTGCGCCCACCACGCGAGGATGGCGTCGGCGCAGCGCGGGTCGTCATGCCGGAACGAGGCCACTTCGAGGTGCGAGGGCGGCAGGCGGGGGTCCAGCGCATCGCCGTCTTCGGCGTGGGCCGCAAACCAGTCGGGGTGGTCGGCGCGCAAGGGCGCATCTACGGCCACCCGGTCGATCACGAGGTCGAGCAGCGGCGCGAGCCCGCGCGCACGGCATGCTTCGGCCAGCTTGGCGATGGCCGCATCGGCCGGTCCGTCACCCAGCGCGTCGTGCAGTTGGGCGTGGTCCCGCGTGACGAACACGTTGCCGGCGGCGCCCACCGCAAATGGCGGCGCCATCAGCACATGATCGAAACCCAGTGAGGCGATGCGGTCCAGCACGCCATCCCACCGGTCGAGCCGGCCGAGTTGCAGCGGATGCAGGTAGCAGATGGCGGGGGCATAGGGGGGCGCCGTAGCGCTGGGCGCGCGGGGCACCGGCTTCGTCACCGATTTGGCTTCGCTGCCGGGGGGCTTGGCCGCCTTGAGCGCGGCCGTGGTTTTGCGGGAAGAGGCGGGCTTTGGCGATTTGGTCTCGGGCATGCGTGAAAGCGGGGCAGCGCGTCAGGTGCGGTCAGGCACGGATCTTCTCGGCGCGGGCGGCGCGCGCTACCGCGTGCGCTCTGACCTCGTCGGGCAGGGCCGTCGAGCGTCGCCGCGCCGGCGTGCGCACAGGTTGGTCGGGGCGTGGTGTGTGCAGCGGGTCTTGCGTGGCGGATGCCTGGGCCAGCGTCACGGCCGGCATTGGCGTAGCGGCCGGCACCAGGTTGCGATACAGCGCGATGTATTCACGCGCCGGCTGCGACCAGCCGAAATCGGTCGTCATGCCGTTGTATTGCAGGATGCGCCACGCCTGCGGCTGGGCAAAGATGCGCAGCGCGCGCTCCACGGCGGCCACCATCGCCTCGGCGGTGTCGCCGTCGAACAGGAAACCCGTGGCGCCGTGCAGCGCGGCTTCGGGCGAGCCGTGATCGGTGATGGTGTCGATCAGCCCGCCCGCGCGGGAGGCCACCGGCACCGTGCCGTAACGCATGGCGTACAGCGGGGTCAGGCCACAGGGTTCGAAGCGGCTGCCGTGCAGCAGGATGTCGGCGCCGCCGTGCAGCAGGTGGGCATGGGCCTCGGTGTAGCCGATCTTCACGGCCACCTGGCGCGGATAGCGCACCGCGAGTTCGGCCATGCCGGTCTCGTATCGGTGCTCACCGCAGCCGAGCACGGCCACCTGCAGTTGCGGGTTGGATTCGAGCAACTGCGGCAGCGCCTGCAGCGTCACGTCGGCCATCTTCTGGTGCGTCAGGCGGCTGCCCACCGCCAGCAACGGCGCCTTGGCATCCTCGGGCAGGCCGAAGCGCTGCTGCAGCGCGCGCTTGGCGATGTGCTTGCCGCTCAGGTTGGCGGCAAAGAACGGTTGCGGCAGCAGCGGGTCTTTCGACGGGTTCCACACATCGTTGTCAATGCCGTTGAGGATGGCGACGAGGTCCTGCTGGCGAGCACGCAGCAGGTCTTCCATGCCGCAGCCCGTGCCATCGATCAGGATCTCGCGCGCATAGGCGTGGCTGACCGTGGTGATGCGGTCGGCCCACAGCAGGCCGGCCTTCAGGAAGCTGAACTGGCCCCAGAATTCGGCCTCGTGCGCCGCATCGGGCGGCACGCCGATATCCGGCACCACGCGCATCGGGAAGTTGCCCTGGAAGGCGAGGTTGTGCACGGTAAAGACAGTCTTGACCGGCACCTGCGCGCGCTTGATGAACAGGGGCACCAGGCCTGTATGCCAGTCGTGTGCCTGCACGAGATCAAAGCGATGCACGCCGGGCATACCACCTGCCACGCGCGCGGCGGCCTGGCTGAAGGCGGCAAAGCGCAGGGCGTTGTCGTCATATGGCTCGCCGTGGTCGTCCAGGTACGGATTGCCCGGCCGCGCAAACAGCGCCGGCGCATCGAACAGCAGCACCGGAATGCCTTGCGGGCCCATACGGCCGTTCAGCAGGCGTGCACGACCGCCTGGCAGGTCGGTCCATTCGCACACGGTGCGCGGGTGCTGCAACTGGGCGATCGCGTCCGGATAGCCCGGCAGCATCACCGTCACCTTCAGGCCCGCACGCCGCAATGCGCCGGCGCACGCCCCGACCATATCTGCAAGGCCGCCGGTCTTGGCCAGCGGCACGGCTTCCGAAGCGACAAACAGGACGTTCAGCGACAAGGTCATGCTCCCGGGGGAATCGCCGGCCGGGCCATCAGCCACCAGCATGAGCGGTGGAGGGCGCAGGTGCGCGGCGGAGGTTTTTGATCCTCCCCATCGCGCAAGACCTATGCCAGTCGGACAGACGCTGACAAAGCTGTGAACCTTCGAGCACGGCGCCTTGGCTGTACGTGATGCGCGCCGTTCGCGAACGGGTGCGGGGTGTGCAACCTGCGGGTGCGTTGTGTAATTTCGTCTATGCGTGCGGACGCACATCGAAGGGATGTGGTGCTTCGGGCAGCGGTCGCCGGGCGTCAGAGCAATAGAAAAAAACAATCAGTAAAATCAGATCAATCAACTTGTGCAATAGGTCGAACGACGATACGATTCACTCCGTTGTCAACCAAGCAACCCAACCGAAAACCACTATGTCGCTGATCAATACTCAAGTCCAACCGTTCAAGGCCCAAGCGTTCCATAACGGCAAGTTCATCGAAGTTACGGATGAGTCGCTCAAGGGCAAGTGGTCCGTGCTGATCTTCATGCCGGCCGCATTCACCTTCAACTGCCCGACCGAAGTGGAAGACGCAGCGGACAACTACGCTGAATTCCAGAAGGCTGGTGCTGAGGTCTACATCGTCACGACCGACACGCACTTCTCGCACAAGGTGTGGCACGAAACCTCGCCGGCCGTCGGCAAGGCCCAGTTCCCGCTGGTGGGCGACCCCACCCACGCGCTGACCAACGCCTTCGGCGTGCACATCCCCGAAGAAGGCCTGGCCCTGCGCGGCACGTTCGTGATCGACCCGCAAGGCGTGATCAAGACGATGGAAGTGCACGACAACGCCATCGCCCGTGACGTGAAGGAAACCCTGCGCAAGCTCAAGGCTGCCCAGTTCGTCGCCAACAACCCGGGCAACGTGTGCCCGGCCAAGTGGAACGAAGGCGCGAAGACCATCAAGCCGTCGCTGGACCTGGTCGGCAAGATCTAAGTTGTCAAGGCTGTTGCTGCAGAAATGCAGCGTGAAAAACGGCCGGCTCTGCCGGCCGTTTGCTTAAGGGCGCAGGCATGTGCCGCGCCCCGTTTCAGACTCAACGAATACAAAGGAAGTCGTCATGCTGGATGCTGATGTCAAGGCCCAACTGAAGGCCTACCTCGAACGCCTCGTGCAGCCCATTGAGCTGGTCGCCAACGTCGATGACAGCGAGGGCTCCCGCGACATGATGGACCTGCTGCGTGATGTGGCCGAGCAGTCCAGCATGATCGTGCTGACCGAACAACGCGACGCTGCCGAACGCGCACCGTCGTTCCTGATCCGCCGCACCGGCGCCGATGTGAGCGTGCGCTTTGCCGCCATCCCGACGGGCCACGAGTTCACCTCGCTCGTGCTGGCGCTCCTGCAAGTGGGCGGCTATGCGCCCAAGCTCGAAGCCGACGTCATCGAGCAGATCCGGAATATCGAAGGGGATTTCCGCTTCGAGACCTACATGTCGCTCACGTGCCAGAACTGCCCGGACGTGGTCCAGGCGCTGAACGTGATGTCCGTGATCAACCCGCGCATCCAGCACGTCGCCATCGACGGCGCGCTGTATCAGGGCGAAATCGAAGCGCGCCAGATCATGGCCGTGCCGACCGTGTTCCTGAACGGCGAAACGTTTGGGACGGGCCGCATGGGCGTGGAAGAAATTCTCGCCAAGATCGACACCGGCGCTGCCGCGCGTGATGCTGAAAAGCTCGCCGCCAAGGATCCGTACGAAGTGCTGATCGTCGGCGGTGGCCCGGCAGGCGCCGCTGCAGCCGTGTACGCGGCACGCAAGGGCGTGCGCACCGGTGTGGTGGCCGAACGCTTTGGCGGCCAGGTGCTCGACACGCTGGGCATCGAGAACTTCATCTCCGTGCAGGAGACCGAAGGGCCGAAGTTTGCCGCCGCGCTGGAGCAGCACGTGCGCCAGTACGACGTCGACATCATGAACACGCAGCGCGCGGTCAAGCTCACGCCGGCAGACAAGCCGGGCGGCTTTGCCGAGGTCACGCTGGCCAATGGCGCGGTGCTCAAGGGCCGCTCGATCATCCTGTCGACCGGCGCGCGCTGGCGCAACGTCAACGTGCCGGGCGAGCAGGAGTACAAGAACAAGGGCGTGGCCTACTGCCCGCACTGCGATGGCCCGCTGTTCAAGGGCAAGCGCGTGGCCGTGATCGGTGGCGGCAACTCGGGCGTGGAAGCGGCCATCGACCTCGCCGGCCTGGTGAATCACGTCACGCTGATCGAGTTTGCGAGCGAGCTGAAGGCCGATGCCGTGCTGGTGCGCAAGCTGCAAAGCCTGTCGAACGCCACCATCGTCACCAACGCGCAGACCACCGAGATCACCGGTGACGGCCAGAAGGTCAACGGCTTGCGCTACAAGAGCCGCGTGGATGGCGTCGAGCACGAAATCGCGCTCGAAGGCGTGTTCGTGCAGATCGGCCTGGTGCCCAACACTGAGTGGCTGGACGGTGCACTGGAACGCAACCGCTTCGGCGAGATCGTCGTCGACGCGCGCGGCCAGACCAGCGCGGAAGGCGTGTTCGCCGCAGGCGATGCGACCACGACGCCGTACAAGCAGATCATCATCGCCACCGGTGATGGCGCTAAGGCTGCATTGTCGGCGTTCGACCACCTGATCCGCGTGCCGCTGGCCGAAGCGGCCTGAAGCTGAAACACGCTGTACGAAGCCGGACCTTGCGCAAAGCAGGTCCGGCTTTTTTCTTTGGCATTCAACCGGCGGCGGAAAGCAGTGTCTTTGCCCGCTCGCTGCACATATCGACCAGACGATCGCGCAGCACGCGGCCCGCGCTGTCGACGTCCGGCCGGGCAAACAGAGCCAGCTCGAGCCCACCAATTTCCGGAAATCCATCCGCGGTGCCGAGCACCCGATGCCCGGCCTGCACGGTGCTGGCCGGCAGCAGGCTTACGCCCAACCCCGCGCTGACCGCCGCACACAGGCTGGCCAGGCTCGGGCTTGAATACGTGATGCGCCACGCTTGGCCGATCGATTCCAGCGCGTGCAGCATCTCCTGCCGATACAGCGCGCCGACTGGAAACACCACCAGCGGCAGCGGCGGTTGCGATGGTCCGGGCGGCGGCATGTGCGGCCGCTCGGCGCTGTCGATCCAACAGATCGGTTCCGCCCAGCGCGCATGGCAGTCGCTGTCGGTGCCCCATTGCTTGACCAGCAGCAAGTCCAGATCGCCATTGCGGTACTGGCGCAGCAGATGGTGAGACAAGCCGCTTTCCACCTCCAGCCGCAGCCGTGGGCGTTCGCGCGCAAAGCTGGCGATGAGCGGCATCAGCGCGCCGCTGCCGAGGTCTTCCGGCACGCCCAGGCGCAGCACGCCCTCGGTGTGCTCGGGGCTGAGCGCCTCGCTGGCCTCGTTGGCCAGGCGCAGCAGCCGGCGCGCATAGCCGAGCAGGCGATCGCCTTCTTCGGTGGGCAGCACCTGGCGCTGGCTGCGGTCGAGCAGGCGGCAGTCCAGTTGCTGCTCCAGCCGCAGGATCTGCTGGCTGACGGTCGATTGCGTCAGGTGCAGGTGCTCGGCTGCCCGCGTGAAGTTGCCGGTATCCACCACCGTGACAAAGCTGCGCAATAGGACGAGATCAATCATTTGAAATCTCACTGGACGTCATTCAACTATTTAATTTGAACATATTTAGGCGCGCAACCATAATCGGCTGCTTACTCACCGCAAATGGAGGTCGCCGGCATGGCATTGCGTGTCTGGAAACGTTGGCTGGTTCTCGCATGCGCGTTTGGCGCGGCAACTGGCGGCGCAGCGGCCGGTGAGCCGTCCTGGCTGTTGAATGCAGCGGCCAAGGGCGATACCGGCAAGGTGGTCGAGCAGTTGAAGCAAGGCGTGCCGGTGGATGTGCGTGATGGCGGCGACAACACGCCGCTATTGCTCGCCACGCAAGGCAATCACGTCGACACGGCACGCGCCCTGATCGACGCCGGCGCCGACGTCAACGCAAAGAACAAGCGGCTCGATAGCGCCTATCTGCTGGCCGGCGCCGAAGGGCGGCTCGAGATCCTGCGCCTCACGCTCAGCCACGGCGCCAACCTCAAGAGCACCAACCGCTACGGCGGCACGGCGCTGATCCCTGCCTGCGAACGCGGCCACGTCGAAGTTGTCAAGACGCTGCTCGATGCCGGCGTCGACGTGAACCACGTCAACAAGCTCGGCTGGACGGGGCTGCTCGAAGCCATTCTGCTGAGCGACGGCGGCCCGCGCCACCAGCAGATCGTCCGTTTGCTGATCGATCACGGCGCCAATGTCAACCTCGCCGACAGCAAGGGCGTGACGCCGCTACAGCACGCCCGCGAGCGTGGCCAGAAGGCGATCGCTGACATGCTCGTCGCTGCCGGAGCGCGTTGATCTGCAGGTCGCAAGTCACTCACCCATCACGCTGACTGGAGAACACCATGACCGATGAACAGTACATGCGCGAAGCCGTTGCACAGGCCTACGCCAATGTGGAGGCCGGCGGCCAGCCGTTCGGCGCCGTGCTCGTGCGCAACGGCGAGATTCTCGCCAGCACCTCGAACAAGACGCACATTACGCACGACCCCACGGCCCACGCCGAGATCCAGGCCATTCGCGAAGCCAGCGCCAAGCTCGGCACGCCTGACATGACTGGCGCCGTCATGTACGCCAGTGGCCAACCGTGTTCCATGTGCTACGCCGCCATGGCGCGCTGCGGCATCCGGACCGCATTCGTTGCGTATTCGGATGCGGACGGCGAACCGTTCGATTTTTCGACTGTCGCGTCGTATGAAGAAATCAGCCGCGCTCCCGAGGCGCGTGTACTCCAACTGCGTCCGCTGAAGCCCACGGGTGAGCGCGGTCTGTACGAGGCGTGGCAGGCGCGTCAATCGTGAGCGAGGTGGCCGCACAGGGCGCCACAGCGGGCGCATCCTCCGCATCTTCCGCGCGCATCGACGCCGGTTGGATCGGCGTGGCGGTGGTGATCGCGCTTGGGCTGAACCTGCGGCCGATCCTCACGACCATCGGCCCGTTGCTGGCGGAGATTCGCGCCGGCACGGGCCTGGGTTTGCAAGGCGCATCGCTGCTCACGGTGATTCCCGTGCTGTGCATGGGCAGCGTGGCGCTGTTTTTGCCGTGGCTCGAACGCTGGCTGCCGGAGCATCGCGGTGTGGCATGCAGTCTGTTGGCCATCGCAGGCGCCTGCGTGTGGCGGCTGTGGGCAACACATGGTGCCGGGCTGATCGCCAGTGCGGCATTGGCCGGCACAGGCGTGGCGATCGTCCAGGCGCTGGTGCCCGGCATCGTCAAGCGATGGTTTCCGCAGCGCGTGCCGATGGCGCTGGGTTTGTACTCCTCGTCGCTGATGGCGGGCGGCGGCATTGCCGCCACGCTCAGTCCGCGCATTGCGCATATGGCGGACTGGCACGTTGGCCTCGGCGTGTGGGCGTTGCCGGCACTGGCGGCGCTGGTCCTGTGGTCCACCGCGCGCCCACGCGAAGCCGCCGCACCCGTGCAGCGCGGCCCCGTGCTCAACTTCTTCGGCAACCGGCGCGCGTGGCTCCTGGCGATCTACTTTGGCGCGGCCAACGGCGGCTACACCAGCATGATCGCGTGGCTGCCCATGTTCTATCGCCAACTCGGCTGGAGCGCGCAGAACGCCGGCGGCCTCATCGGCGTGATGACGATCTTCCAGGTGATGGGCGCGTTTGCCTTGCCGTTGCTGGCGCGGCGCTCGCCGGATCAGCGCCCGTGGCTGATGGCAATGCTGGTCATGCAGCTTCTGGGAATCGTCGGCCTGCTGCTCTCGCCTCTCACCGGCACCGTACTGTGGGTCGCGCTGATCGGCTGCGGCCTGGGCTCGATGTTCCCCCTGTGCCTGACGCTCACGCTGGATCACCTGCCTGACGCCCGTGCCGCGGGTTACCTCGCGGCATTCGTGCAAGGGATCGGCTTCATCATCACGGGGATCATTCCTTACGCAGTCGGCTGGCTGCGCGAAGCCACGGGGGGCTTCCAGATGCCGTGGCTGCTGCTGATCGCGATCGTGGTCGCATCGATGGCCACGACGCTACGCTTCGCGCCTGCCGGCTATACACGCGCCATTGGGTCCGTGTAACTCCGCGCGCGTTGCCGGGTCACCGCGCCCGGAGCAAGTTCACCCACGGCCTTCAAAAATCTCTTGTAATGCGAATCATTCGCATTTATAGTGTGTCCATCGACAGCGCTGCAGCCGATGGACACACCCCGAAAGGGCATCCCCAAAAGCACAGCGCGTCGAACCGAATTCCGCTGCGCGCGCCTGCCACTGCGTAAGTTGGCGCCCAGCCACCGGTCTTTTGTGGGGACCGCTCTGACACACAGAGCGTTTGGCCGTAGCAAGCCGCCCGACAGTCGGGAAAGCACTCAGACCCCGCTTTCCCGACTGCGACTTTCCCGGGCTGCCAGCCATGCCATTTTTTTTCAGAACGCAGTGACCGTGTCTGCACGGTTGCGAATGCCCGTCACTCGGTGTTCTGACCTGCTGTCGTGCCCCGCCTGCTGTACCCAAATCTCGCCCTAACGAACGCCATGCCAAACTCGACCGACCTACGCCGGGCCGGGCTCAAAGCCACGTCGCCGCGCGTCAAGATCCTGGAAATCCTGACCGCCGGCACGGACCACGGCCGTCACCTGAGCGCAGAAGATGTGTACCGCCAGTTGCTCACATCGGAGCTCGATGTCGGCATCTCGACGGTCTATCGCGTGCTCAATCAGCTGGTGGATGCCGGCGTGCTGCTGCGCCATACGTTCGAAGCCGGCCATGCGGTGTACGAACTCAACGAGGGTGCGCACCACGATCACCTGATCTGTCTGTCGTGCGGCCGCGTGGAAGAGTTTCACGACGATGCCATCGAGGCGCGGCAGGAGCACGTCGCAAACGATCGCGGCTTCGTCCTGCGCGATCACGCGCTCGCGCTCTATGGCGTGTGCCCAGCGTGTCAGGCGGCCGCCGGCGCTTCACACTGACACCGTACGGTAACGCCCTGAAACAGTATCGGGGCATCGTGGCGAAACTCATCGGGCGGCGGCGGTTCCAACCACCGTGTTACCCAGGAGATGCCGATGCGACGCCGTCTGAAGTCCGAAGATGAACTCAAGACACTGCTGGCCCGCTGCGTCCAGCAACACCCGGAATGCGCCCAGTGCGAACTGCGCGCGATGTGCATTCACCGCCCCGATCACACCGGCTGCAATTGGAGCGCCGAGTTTGATTTCCCCACCGACGATGATGCGGCCGCCATTCGTGGCCTGTCAGTCGCCAAGCGCTTGTTGACGCTGGCACGCACGCAGTACAACGTGGTGCCGGCTCACTAACGGATAGCGTTATCCCTTTGCCTGGCGAGAGATCCGCTCGAGTAGTGCGCGAGCGCTTTCGCCATGCCCCTGCTGTGCCAGCAGGCGTGCATTCAGCACGAGGTTTTCGAGCACCAGCTTGGCGATGCTCGCGGTGAGCGAGACGATCACCTCGTCTTGGCTGAAATGGGCTTCTTCCATTTGCGACAGCTGGCGCGAGACCAGCTTGCAGACCAGGTCACGCAACATCTGCTCGTCGAAGGGCAGGTTGGCGAAATCCACTGGGTCTTCCTTCTCGACTTCCGCAATCAACTGGACCAGCAGTTCTTCGGTCATGATGCGTCCCCCGTTCAGGTTTGGACCAGTCTACGCCTGCGCTTCACAAAAACAAAACGGGCCCGCATGGTTTGTCCCCATGCGAGCCCGTTGGTGTTGTGACGTTGCGTCGGCGCGGTTACCTGCGGCGCACGAAGTGGATCGGCTGTTCCATCGCAGCGGACGACGATTCGCCCGACGCACAACCACTGCAACCGCTGCCGCAGGCGCTGCCCGAGAGCGGATCGGAGTGACACGACGGCGTCGCGCCAGGCGTGAGCAGGCGTTGCCCGAAGGCGCGCATCCACTCCGGTCGCGACGGCCGATCACACCAGCCAGCCACGCGCGCCATCGTGCGGGCGCGCATGGCCGGCGCATAGCGGCCAGTGAGCGACAGCGCGCTCACTGCCACGACCGTGGCAACGACGCCGGTTTCGACAACGTGGTACAGGCTCATGTCAGCACCCGTGCGATCTGGTAGGTGGCGAAGGCGGCCAGGTAGGCCAGCGCGAAGAGATACCCGGCGGTGCTCGCCATGACCTTCCACGAGTTCGTCTCGCGGCGGATGGTAGCCAGCGTCGAGATGCACTGCGGCGCGTACACGTACCACGCCAGGAAGGCCAGCGCCGTGGCCAGCGACCATTGCTGCGAGATGATCGGCGCGAGTTGCGCCGCTGCATCTTCATGCGTAGCCGACAACGAATACACCGTTGCCAGCGCGCCCACGGCCACTTCGCGCGCGGCCATGCCCGGAATCAGCGCAATGCACATCTGCCACGTAAAACCGATCGGCGCGAACACGACTTCCAGCGCGCGGCCGATCATGCCGGCAAAGCTGTAGTCGATGGCCGGTAGGGTGGCGTTTGCCGGCGGCGCCGGGAACGTCGACAGGAACCACAGCACCACCATCATCTTGAGGATGACCGTGCCGATGCGGCGCAGGAAGATGCGCGCGCGTTCCAGCAGACCCACAGCGAGGTTGCGCACGCTCGGCAGGCGGTACGATGGCAGTTCCAGGATGAGCGGGTGTTCGTTGCGATCGCGCTTGAGGTACTTGAGCACGTAGGCCACGACCAGCGCCGACACGATGCCCGCCATGTACAGCCCGAACAGCACCAGCCCCTGCAGGTTGAACACGCCCCACACCTGCCGCACCGGAATGAAGGCGCCGATCAGCAGCGCATACACCGGCAGCCGGGCAGAACACGTCATCAGCGGCGCAACGAGAATCGTCACCAGACGGTCGCGCGGATCCTGGATCGTGCGCGTGGCCATCACGCCGGGGATTGCACACGCAAAGCTGGAGAGCAGCGGGATGAACGAGCGGCCTGACAGCCCCGCGCCCGCCATCAGCCGGTCGAGCAGGAAGGCCGCACGCGGCAGATAGCCAGACTCTTCCAGTGACAGGATGAAGAGGAACAGGATCAGGATCTGCGGCAGGAACACCAGCACGCTGCCCGTGCCCGCGATGATCCCGTTGACCAGCAAGCTCTTGAGCATGCCGTCGGGCATGACCGTGCCGACCCACACGCCCACGGCTTCCACCGCGCCCTGGATGCCGTCCATGAGCGGCTGTGCCCACGAAAACACGGCCTGGAACATGAAGAACATCAGCACGGCCAGCAGCGCCAGGCCGAACACGGGGTGCAGCACGATGCGGTCGAGCCGGTCATCCAGCTCGGCGGTGCTGCGGGGCATCGAGACAGCCGCGTCGAGCAGGCGCTTCACCTCGATGTGCGGGTCGGCATCGGTCGGCAGCCCAACCGGCACGGCGGGCAACTGCTCGTGATCGATATGCGCGACAAGTTCTGCCGCGCCATTGCGCTTGATGGCCACCGTCTGCACCACCGGAACGCCCAGCGCAGCTTGCAGCTTGGCGCGGTCGATGCGGATGCCGCGCCGTTCGGCTGCATCCACCATGTTGAGTGCGAGCACCATCGGCAGCCCCAGGCGTTGCAGTTCCAGCACGAAGCGCAGATGCAGGCGCAGGTTGGTGGCATCCACCACGCAGATCAGCAGGTCGGGGCGGGCCTCGCCGCGGAACGTACCGAGGCAGATATCGCGGGTGATGGCTTCGTCGGGGCTGGTGGCGACCAGGCTGTAGGCGCCGGGCAGGTCGAGAATCTGCACATGCCGGCCCGACGGGGCGGTAAAGCGGCCTTCCTTGCGCTCGACCGTCACACCCGCGTAGTTGGCGACCTTCTGGCGGCTGCCCGTCAGCAGGTTGAACAGCGCGGTCTTGCCGCAGTTCGGGTTGCCGACCAGGGCGACGCGCAGTGCGCTGGAGGAGGAAGAGGTGGAGGAAGCGTGCATCTGCATGAAGCCGGATAAGCGGGGCCGCAAAGCGGCGGCAATGGGTGGCGGCGTTTGGCTGTCGTCAGGCCGCCTCGCGCTCCTTGGGCGGCGGAGCCGTTTCTGAGGCCGTAACGGCGCCGGGCTGCCCGGCCGCTTCGGCGCGCAAGCGTACGCGGGCCGCCTCCTGGCGGCGCAATGCAAAGCGGGTAAAGCCCACTTGTACGACCAGCGGGTCGCCGCCGAATGGGCCAACCGCCACGACCCGCACCTCTTCACCCGTCACGAACCCAAGTTCGCGCAGGCGCTGGCTGATGGGATCGGCGGGCTCACGGTCTTCAACGTGATCCACCACCGCCGTCGCCCGGCGGGAAAGCTCGGAAAGCCGCATCGTGCGTGATCGTTAATCTGAGGTGGTACAGCAAGGAGGCTAAATGCGAATCGTTTTCATTATATCGCAACATCACGCCTGACGGGCTGCGGCGTCCGGTCGCCGGGAATCGGTATTTCGGAGGGAGGGTTTATGCGGAGGTGGCGGCACAGGCGAGCGTTGTGCCAAAAGCACACCCGAAGGGGGCGCGGGCGCAAAACCGCCGTCAGTGCAGGGTTTTTGCCAAATTACCCCATCCTGGGTATTGGCGCGGGCATGGACCATTGCCTATGCTTCAAACGCGCTGAACTTCCCCGTTCAAAGCGTATTCTTCAAGCCACCGGGTACCGCTATCCGGTGGCTTTTTTCATGGGCGATTGCCGAGTGTAGGCGATGTGCGGGGGCAGGGGCCCCAGAGGGTGTGTTGTCCCCGTCGCGGTTTCCGATGGGCGCGGGTTGTCGGATCCCAGTTCGGGAGCGCGACAAACGGTGGCCTGCGCTGCGTGATCGCGCACGCTGCTACTGCCCGTTCGGCCGCCCGTGATGCCGATCTGCAGCGCGGTTTCGTACAGACTATCCACAAGTTGCGTGTGATAGGAATTGCAAGCAAAATGCTTGCGCACTGCGTCAGCCGCCTGCCGGCACGATGCTGCAACTGCATCGTGCGCCGAGGAGTCGGTCCTTGAGCCGCGCATCGTGCAAGCGCAGAGTGCACATGCTCTCCATATAAGGCTCTACCGGTCATCCAAGTGCCGAAGCACGCTCTCTTTCCCACCACGCTGCGTGGCCGCTTGCTTGCCCTTGCCGCGGTGGCCGCATTGCCGGCCATCATCGTGGCGATGGCCGGCGTGGCGCTCTACCGGGACCGGCTCAACGACCATCTTGCCCAACGCCTGACCCACGAAACCGAAGCCGCCGCCGCGCGCGTCGGCATGGTGCTGTCCAACGCGAATACGCTGCTCTCCGTGCTGGTGGCCGACGACTCGGCGCTGCGCATGGACGAGCAGGAGTGCAGCGGTTTCGTCAACCGCGTCTTCCATCACCAGAGTGAGCTCGCCAACCTCGGCATCATCGACGCGCATCGCAAGCTGGTATGCACGCCCGACACGGTGAAGCTCGGCATCGATTTGTCGGACCGGCCGTACGTCAACGAAATCATGGCGACGGGCCGACCATCCCTGTCGACCTTCGTCACCGGACGCGCTTCCGGCCAGGCCGTGTTGATTTCTGCGCGGCCAATGGCAGGCGGCGATGGCGCCATCCGTGGCGTGGCCTACGCTGCGGTGCGGCAGACCGCGCTGATGGCGGCGGCCGTGGACAACATGCCGGAGGCGCCGGTCTACCTGGTGGATGCGGCCGGCAACGTGTTGTCGACCCGCGGCACGCTGGAGGCTGCACAGGTGCCGGCCATCGTGCGTGGGCACCTGGTGGCCGCCGCGGGCCAGCAACCGGGCGCACCCGTGCTGGTGGACGACACCGACGGCGTACGCCGGGCTTACGCCGCGATGCTGGTGCCGCATGCGGCTGGCGGGCACCTGCGCATCGTGCGCGGCGTGGACGCCACCGACATCGTCCGCCAGCAGCGTGACATCACGCTGGCCGGCGGCGGCGCCATCCTGCTGATGGTCGTAATGCTGCTGGCGCTGATCCAGATGACGCTGCGGCGGCTGGTCATGCCGCGTATCGACGCGCTCGTGGATGCGGCACGCCATTACGCTGCGGGCGATTTTTCCGCGCGCGTGGCCGAACACGCATCGTCGCGCGACGAGTTGTCGGTGCTCGAACGCGCCTTCAATGAAATGCGCGGCGCCATCCAGCGGCACGACGCCACCGTCCACCGCCTGACCGAACGCTTCCAGCGCGTGGCGCGCGCCACCAACGACTGGATCTTCGACTGGAACATCGCCACGGGCGAGTCGTGGGCCAACGCCAGCCTGCATCGGTTGCTCGGCAGCGATGCGCTGCTGAGCCCGGGCGATGACGACGGCATGGGTGGCGGCACCTCGCGCACGCTGACCTTCCATCAGTTCGTGCACCCGGACGACGTGGAAGCCTTCGGCAACGCGTTGCGTGCGGTGTTGAACTCCGAGCGCGACAGCTGGCAGCGCGTCTGCCGCGTGATCGACGCTAACGGCGCGACGCGCACGGTGGAGATCCGCGCGAGCATCTACCGCGGCGACGATGGCCGCGCCGTGCGCATGGTCGGCGGGGTGACCGACATCTCGTTGCGCTCGGCCATGGAGCAGGAACTGCGCACCAGCGAAGCGAACCTGCGTGTGGCCGAGCAGATCGCGCTGCTGGGCAGCTGGCGCTGGGATGTGCTGCGCGATTCGGCCACGTGGTCGTCGGGCATGTATGTGCTGACCGGCATGCCGCTGGGCACGCCGCCCACCTTTGCGCAGCAGGGGCAGTTCTTCACCGCCGAGAGCTACAACCGCCTGCGCGAAGCGGCCAGCCGTGCCGTGACCGAGGGCGAGCCGTATTCGCTGGAGCTGGAGATGATTCGCCGCGACGGTGAACACCGCTGGGTGCTCTCGCGCGGCAACATCGAGCGCAACGATCGCGACGAGGTCGTTGCCCTGTTCGGCACCATGCAGGACATCACCGAGCGGCGCGAATCCGATGATCAGTTGCGCCTGCTGCGTCGCGTGGTCGAGTCCGTGCCATCGGGCATTTCCGTGGCCGACGCGCAGCAGCCGGATTTGCCGCTGGTCTATGTGAACCCTGGCTTCGAGCGCATGACTGGCTACCGCGCCGAAGAGGTGCTGGGCCGCAACGCCCGCTTCCTGCATTCGTCCGAGCCGGGGCAGCCGGCGCTCAATGAAGTGCGGGCCGCCCTGCGGGATGCGAGCGAGGCCCGCGTGCTGCTGCGCAACTTCCGCAAGGACGGCCACGCGTTCCTGAACAACTTCCTGCTCTCGCCCGTGCGCGATGCCAAGGGTGCGGTCACGCATTACGTTGGTATCCAGGACGACGTGACCGAGCAGGAAATGACGCGCACGCGCCTGGCGCAGCACGCCACCATCGATCCGCTCACCGGCCTGCCCAACCGCACGCTGCTGGCTGACCGCGTGCAGCAGTCGGTCGAGATGGCCGCGCGCCAGCGCAGCCGTTTCTATGTGGCGCTGGTCAACATCGATCGCTTCAAGGTCATCAACGACAGCCTTGGCCACCTGCTGGGCGACGAGGTGCTGCGCCGCGTGGCCGAGCGACTGCGCGACGCGGCCGATACGGTCGACACCGTGGCGCGCTTTGGCGGTGACGTGTTCGCGCTGGTGATCTCGCACGCGGGCTCGCGTGGTGTCGATGTCGGCTTCGATCTCTTTAACGAGCCGATTCGCGTGGAAGGCCACGAGGTGTTCGTGACGGCCAGCATCGGCGTGGCCGAGTATCCGGCGCACGGTGCGGATGCCGACAGCCTCATCCGCCATGCCGAGATGGCGATGTACTACGCCAAGCAGAACGGCCGCAACCGCCTGGAGTTCTTCGCACCCGAAATGGACATCGGCGTGTCGTACCGCCTGAACCTGGAGCATCAGATCCGGGCCGCGCTGGAGCATGGCCAGTTCCGCCTGCTGTACCAGCCGCAGATCGATACCAAGACCGGCCGCGTATGCGGGCTGGAAGCGCTGATCCGCTGGATCCACCCAACGCGCGGGCTGCTGCCGCCGGCCGCGTTCATCCCGGTGGCCGAGGAGAGCGGCCTGATCGTCGAGATCGGTAATTGGGTGCTGGCCGAGGCGGCGCAGCAGCACGCCCAATGGCATGCGCTCGGCCTGGCCGATGACCTGACGATTGCCGTGAACGTGTCGCCGCTGCAGTTCAAGCGCGGCACGGTGCTGCCGACGCTGCTCAAGCTGCAGCGCCAGTACGGTCTGGGCTCGGGCTTCCTGGAGCTGGAGGTGACCGAGTCGATGCTGATGGAAGGCACCGAGCGCACCATCGAAGACCTCACCGCCATCCGCCAGCTCGGCGTGCGTATCGCCATCGACGACTTCGGCACGGGCTATTCGAGCCTGGCGTATCTGAAGCGCTTGCCGATCGACCTGATCAAGATCGACCGCGCGTTCGTCAAGGACATCGACCGCGACTCCAACGACGCGGCCATCTGCACGACCGTGGTGGTGCTCGCCCACAACCTGGGGGTGAAGGTGTGCGCCGAAGGCGTGGAAGATGCCGCGCAGTCCGCCTTCCTGGCTTCGCACCAGTGCGACGTGCTGCAGGGCTACTACTTCAGCGAGCCGCTGCTGCCCGACGCGGTGACGGCGCTGCTGGAGCGCGACACACGCTTCGCGCTGTAGGCGCCGCCACTGCACTGTCAAGAGCGGAACACCGCCACCGCGTGCTTCAGGTCTTCCGATTGGCGGGCCAGCACCGAGGCGGCGGCCGCCGCTTCTTCCACCAGCGCGGCGTTCTGCTGCGTGACCCCATCGAGCTGTGAGACGGACGCGTTGATCTGCGCGATGCCGCTGCTCTGCTCACGCGAGCTGGCCGAGATTTCCGACATGAGCTGCGTGACGGTCTGCACCGATTGCACGATCTGCGTCATGGTGGCGCCGGCCTTGTTGACGAGGTCCACGCCATCGCGTACGGACTGGTCGGACGCGCGGATGATCTCCTTGCTTTGCGCGGCGGCCTGCGCGCTGCGTTGCGCGAGGCTGCGTACCTCGCCGGCGACGACCGCAAAGCCGCGGCCTTCTTCACCGGCGCGGGCCGCTTCCACCGCGGCGTTCAGCGCCAGGATGTTGGTCTGAAACGCGATGCTCTCGATGGTGGCGATGATCTCGGTCACGCGCTGGCTGTCGGCGCGGATGGCACCCATGGTCTGCACCACGCGCTGCACGACCTGGCCGCCGTCGGCCGCGATGGTGGAGGCCTCTTCGGCAAGGGCGCTGGCTTCGCGGGCGTGGTCGGCATTCTGCGCGACCATCGACGTGAGCTCTTCCATGCTCGATGCGGTTTCTTCCAGCGCGGCGGCCTGCTGCTCGGTGCGGGCCGAGAGGTCATGGTTGCCGGCGGAAATCTGCAGCGTGCTCTGCGCCACGTTGGCGGCGCCATCCTGGATGTCGTGCACGATGGACGACAGGCTCGCGCGCATGGTGCCCATGGCGCGCATCACCTCGCCCAGCTCGTCGCTGGAGCGGACTTCCACGGCAGCCGTCAGATCGCCTGCAGCCAGCCGCGTGGCCAGGGCGGCGGCTTCTTCCAGCGGGCGGATGAGCGTGCGCGCCAGCAGCGCGCCGGACATCGTCGCCAGCCCAGCGCAGCCCACGCCCGTGAGCCACAGCCAGTCGCGGCTGAACACCAGCCATGGCGTGCCATGCAGGTCGGCCGCTTCGAGGGCGAAGTGGGCCCATAACGTGCCGATCAGGATGGCCGACGCAATCAGGGTTTGCAGGCCGATCACCCTGAAGCGCAGGCTGTCATGCCGGAACAGGTTCAGGCCGCGCCGCCAGCCCGTACGCAGAATGCGCCCGGCGCGCACGGTGTAGGACGTGTCGCCCTCGTTGATGGCGGCGTAGGCGCGTTGCGCGCGTGCGATCTGAGCGGGCGTGGCCATCGAGCGCACCGACGTGTAGCCGACCACGCTACCGTTCTGGAGCACCGGCGTCACGTTGGCCTGCACCCAGTAGAAGCCGCCGTCCTTGCGGCGGTTCTTGACCAGGCCGCGCCAGGGCTTGCCGGCTTGCAGCGTAGTCCACAGGTCGGCGAAAGCGGCCTCGGGCATGTCGGGGTGGCGCACGAGATTGTGTGGCGCGCCCACCAGTTCGTCCCGCGTATAGCCGCTCACGCGTACGAACGCGGGGTTGGCGAAAACGATGCGGCCTTTGAGATCGGTGCGGGAGATGAGGTAGTCCGTCGGGGTGAGGGCGGTTTCGGCTTGGGTGACCGGCAGGTTCGTGCGCATGGTGGTGCCGCGCTTCGTGGGCGCGAGGAATGGCGTGAGGGAGTCGGATGTCCCCCTTTGCATCGGCTGACCTGCGGTGACCTGAAGACGACGCGTGCGCTGCGAGTTGATCTGGATCAAGTTACACGACCATCCGAAATGGGCATGGCCGTTGCTACATTCCTCGCCATGCGCCGGCGAGGCGGGCGCTGATGATGGAGGAACGAGGTGCACAAGATCTGTGGGGATGTCGAGATCGTCCCGCGAGTGATTCCTGCTGGCGGGCGGGGCTGGGAAGCGCGTATCGAAGTGGTATTCCGCAGCACCGAGGGGCAGTCGCTGTCCGGTTCGCAGGCGGTGCGGCCGGGCTGCACGTTCGGCTCGCCGCGCGAGGCGATGGACGCGGCGCTGCTTTACGGACAATGCCTGCTGCGCGACTGGGTGCGCGGCGCCGCACCCAACGCCAAAGCGCTCAGCTGACTCCGCCCTGGCTGCGGGACATCGTGCGGGTGCGCAGGGGCAGCAGTGGGTATCAGCGGGCCTCGGCCGCCTTGCGCTCTTCGCGTGTGAGGCCGGCCGTCCAGTAGCCCTTGGCGTCGATGGCGTCATGCGGTATCTGCCATGCGCCTTCGAGCAGCGCGCGCACGTGTTTGAGGAGCGACGCCTCGCCGGCCAGGAACACCTGCGGTGTGCCGGCGGGCATGGGCTGCGTGCTGAGCGCATCGACCATCATCGTGCCGGCATGGGCTGTGTCGCTTTCCACCCAATGGATAGTGATGGTGCGGCTGCTGGGGTGTGCTGCGAGCGCGCCTTCCAGCGGCAATTGAGCACGGGCGTCGCCGATGGCGATATAGGTGCACACCTGCGCGTGCTCCGGCAGGCTCTCCAGAATCGCGAAGATGGCGGGCAGCGCGGTTTCATCGCCGATGAGCAGCGTCCACGGTGCGGCCGGGTCGGCGCGGAAGCCGCGTTTGGGGCCGGCAAATTCCAGTTCGTCGCCGGGTGCGGCGTGCTCCAGCCAGCGCGCGGCGGGGCCGTGCTGTGCAGCGGGCGTTTCGTCGTGCACGACGAAGTCGATATCGAGCTCACCGCGAGCGGCGTCGTAGCGGCGGATGGTGTAGGCGCGGCCGAGCGTGCGGCCGGGGCCCGCAGCATCGTGCGGAAACATCAGCTTGATGGCCGCGCCGGGCGGGGCGTCGGCCAGGTCGGTGAGATCCGTGCCGGTTGCGCCGGTAAAGACCACGCGGCGCATGCGCGGCGACAGCGTATGGATGGCGCGCACACGCACGCGGCGTGTGGCGGGTTTGGCGGAACTGAGCAGCTGCGACATGAGACCTTGTGTGCGATGAAAGGCGAACATAGATGGGCTGCGGAACAGAAAGGGTGTTGACCCGGCGGGGTCAGCGCTCTCCGGCGATTTCCTTGAGTGCACGAAGCAGGATGTCTGCCACGCGCTGCTGTTCTTCGCGCGAGGCAAAGCGTTTTTCCATGAGGGCGAACTTTAGGCGCCAGCGTGCGGTGCGCAGCGGGTCATGGCCGGTGTCGGTCCATTCGGCGGCGTTGTCGGTTTCGCGGTCGAAGGCCATGGCCTCGTTCATGCGCTTCACGCGTTCGCCCATGGCACGCAGTTGCGCGAGGATGGCGTCGGCGCTGTGCTGGCGCTCCGCCAGCCATGCCTCACCCTCGGGCGTGATGCCGTAGCGCTTCTTGTTGCCTTCGGCGGTCACGGACGCAAAGCCGTGGTCTTCCAGATACGACAGCGCCGGATACACCATGCCCGGGCTCGGCGTGTAGAAACCCAGCGAATGCTCTTCCACCGCCTTGATCAGTTCATAGCCGTGGCGGGGGGCGTCCTTGAGCAGCGCCAGCAGCACGAGCTGCAGATCGGCCGAGCTGAGCCGACGACCGCGCCACGGGCTGCCGCCTTCGTCGTCGCCTTCACCGTAGCCGCCGGGGCCACCAAAGCCGCCCATGCCACGCCCAAACCCCCCGCGGCCATGACCGTGGCGGCCCATCATGAAATGCTTTTCCATCCACATCTTGTTGTGGCGCCCAAACCATCCGTGCATCGTCATTCCCCTGCAGAACATCATCAGATATATCGTAAGATACATCGGATGATAGTGGCGACGCTTCAGAAGTCAAGGACGACTGCGGAAAAAAATACCGAGGGATGGCTCAGGATTGCGCGTTCTCGCCGCCGAGCATCGCCACATGCACCAGCCAGCGCCGCACGATCTGCTCTTCTTCGGCGGTGAAGCCTGAGAGCAGCTCGCGCTCGATGCCGCCGGAGCGCTTGCGGCAGGCTTCGAGCAGCGCCAGGCCTTCCGGTGTCACGTCGATGTGCTGAATGCGGCCGTGCACTGCATGCGGCCGCCGCGTAATGGCGCCGCTGCGCTCCAGGTTGGCGACGATCACGCTCACGGTCTGCGGTGTGAGCAGCGCCAAGCGGGCGAGGTCGGCGTTGGAGACGCCGGGGTAGGCGCGGATCATCGTCAGCACCAGGAACTGGGGCAGCGTGACGCCCACGTCGGCCATGGCGCGCTCCATGCGCAGGCGGTGCGCGGCGCTGGCCTGGCGCAGGAGGTAGCCGAGGTAGCCCTCTTCGCCGCGTTTGCCCTGGCCGAGTGCGGGGATGGCAGGCACGGGCGTGTCGTTGCCCACGTTGTCCGAGGGGGTGCGCTTGCTCATGATGTCAGAGTTCGAATATGATGTTCGAGCACTGATATTATCACGCCTCCAACACGGATCTCGCTCAGGAGCCAGACATGGAAGATCTCTCGCCTCGCATGGATTACCCCGAATTTGTCGACACCGCCCTGGGCGTGGCGCCGGCATTGCAGGCGCTCGGCAAAGCGGTGGACGCCTCCGGGCTGGAAAAATCGCTGACCGAACTGGTCAAGCTGCGCGCGTCGCAAATCAACGGCTGCGCATTCTGCGTGCAGTTCCACCTGAACCTCGCACGCAAGCTGGGCGTGACATCGGCCAAGCTCGACCTGGTGGCCGTCTGGCGCGACACGCCGGCCGTGTTCACCGCGCGGGAGCGGGCTGCGCTGGCCTGGACGGAAGCGCTTACAACGCTGGCCCGCGCGGTCGGCCACGGCGTGGAAGACCATGAATACGATGCCGTGCGCCAGCACTTCTCCAAGACCGAGGTCGCGTTCCTCACGGCCGCGATCGCCAACATCCAGGCGTGGAACCGCATTGCCGTGGCGATGCGTTTTGCGCCGCAGGTGCCTGCAGCCACTCCCGCCGAGGCATGACCATGGACATCGTCCGCCCCATCGAAGACGAAGTCGCGTTACGCGCGTGCTTTCCCGTCATGCATCAACTGCGGCCGCACCTGGCGGACGCCGACGAACTGGTCGCACGCTGGCGCCGCCAGGTGGAAGACGGCTATCGCCTGATCGCTGTCTGGCGGGACGGCGCGCCCGTTGCGCTGGCCGGATATCGGTTGCAGGAGAACCTGGTCTACGGCCCGTTCCTGTATGTCGATGATCTCGTGACCGACGGCAACCTGCGCAGCAGCGGCCTCGGTAACGTGCTGATGGACCACCTTAAGGCTGAGGCCGCGCGCCTGGGCTGTGCGCGGCTGGTGCTCGACACGCCGTTGTCCAACGTGCTCGGCCACCGTTTCTACTACCGCAACGGGTTGCTGGCGGGCGCGCTGCGCTTCGGTTTCAACACCGGTATCAAGACGCAATTTGGAGGCATGCAATGACGACACTGCTGCACGTGGCAGTGAGCCCGCGCGACGACCGCTCGCATAGCCGTCGCGGAGCGCAGCTGGTGCTCGCACAGTTGGCGCAAGCCACTGGCCTGCGCGTTATCGAGCGCGATCTTGCCGCGACACCGCTGCCGCATCCCGACGCCGGCTTCGTCGAAGCCAGCCTGACGCCCGACACCAACCGCACCGAAGCGCATCGCGCCGCGCTTGCGCTGTCGGAAACGCTGATCGGCGAGTTGGAGGCGGCGGACGCGGTGCTGATCTCCACACCGGTGCACAACTACACGGTGCCATCGGCGTTGAAGGCATGGATCGATCTGGTGGTGCGGCCCGAACGCACGTTCCGTCGCACGGCCCAGGGCAAGGTGGGCGTGCTGGCGGATCGTTCGGTGCTGGTGGTATCGGCCTCGGGCGGCAACTTTGATGGCGCCCACGCGCAGACCGATTTCCTGATGCCGTATCTGCGTTATGTGTTTGCCACCGTGGGCATCCGCCAGGTGGAAGGCATCCGGCTGCAGAACACGGCGCGTGGCACCGAGTCAGCCACGCAGGCCTTCGAAGGGTTTAGGCAGGAATTGGCCGCGCGGATGTTGCTGATGCCGCTGGTGGCCTGACGCAGGCGATCCGCAAAAAGACACAGGCCGGTACATGACCGGCCTGTTCTGTTTTTATCGGCATCCGCCGTGGCGCGTCTGACCCCGCGGGCAGGGGTGGATGCGATTGCCGCCGCGGTCCCAGCCGCCCTGGCGCATCTCCCACCCGCGCGGGCCGTGCACCCAACGCGGCTGTCGCCAGTGATAGCCCGGGCGCCCGCGCATCTGATGGCCCGGCCTCCAGACGTAGCGGTTTCCGTGCCACTGCCAGTAGCCTGGCGCCCAGACATAGCCCGGCCGCATCCGCGGAATATGCTCGTGGCGCGGCGGTGGCGGCGGGCCGACCCGCACGTGGACGGAAACCTGCGCCTGTGCAGGCATTGCGATTGAACCCAAGGCGCCCGCAACCGCCAGGCCAATGCCGAGAATCCATGCGTTCTTCTTCATATGAGGAGTCCTCGAAAGCGTTCGTGCCTGGATCGTAGCATCGGGCTGACCGTTTTCTGGGCCTGGCGCACTGCGTCGCCGCTCAGTGACGCAATCAGGGTGCGGCCTGCGCGGCGTGCGTGAGTTGCTTCAGGGCCTGGACGAAGTAAGCGCGATCGTGCGGCGCCAGGTCTTGCATGGCTTGCGAGAGGCGCTCCACGGCAGTGCGCGCGGTGGCGTGGTCGCCGTCGGCATGGGCAAACCATGCCAGCTCCAGCAGCAACCCGCTGACCTGGACGTGGCCATAGCGGTGGTGGCCGCTGTCGTGTTCGCGCAGGCGGAGCGCGGCCACGTCGGCCCAGCGCGATGGCCAGTAGCGCGCGTCGAATGCCTCGGCAAAAGGGCCCGCGTGCAAGCCCATTTCAGCCAGCGTGAGTGGAGAGCGGCTTGTATCGGCGCGGGCAATGCGCATCAGCGCGATGGCATTCCACGCCGATTGCAGCGGCCCGCCGTTGCGCAGCGCCTGCCATTCGCTCATGGCGAGCCAGCGTACGGCGTCGACGGTGCCGTCGGCCTGGGCCGAGTGGGCAAGCGCATCGCGCAGCAGCCAGCATGTCATGCCGAGGTTGGCGGCCACCTGCTGCACGGCATCGGCGGCCTGGCTTTCCAGCGCGGCGGCCAAGGCGGTTTCGAACTGCGCGACGATGCGCTGCGCCGCCTGGGCACGCATGTCGGGGGCAACGCCGGCAGCATCGGCGTAGAGCAGCCGGGCGCGTTCGATCAACGCGCTCAGGTTGTTCCACTCGAAGCGGATCTGCGGGTGATGGCGCAGCAGGCTGCGGCCGGGTTCGGCATCGGCCAAGCGGGCGAGCAGGCCAGCGGCGAGGTCGAGGTCACGCCGGTCGTATGCGCACCATGCGGTGACAATGCGCTCCATGGCCGCGAGGTAATCGTTGCCGAGCACGTGACGCTGCCGGCGGTGCGCACGCAGTTGCGAGAGCAGGGCGCTGGCGCGCGTAGAGTCGCCCAGGCGGCGCGCGGCCATCGCTTCGCCAAGGGTGACGAGGGCGCGCTGGAAATCGTTGTCTGCCGCGTCACCCGCATGGCGCAGCGCAAGCAGGGCGCCTCCGCGTTCGGTATCCGACGCGCCGGTGCTGGCGCCCAGCGCATGAAGCAGGCGGCCCTCGCGCATGGCGTGGCGCGCGGCCAGGAAGGCGTGCCAGAACGCCGGGTTGGGCGTGCCCGGCACTGGGCCGGACAACGCGCTCGCATTGGCGTCTGGGATGGTGTCCGTGGCGCTCTCGGGTGCCGCGACGCCGAGGAAGGCACGCACGTCGGCATCGTCGGCGATGCGTCCTTCGACCAGGCAGACCACGCGCGCGGCATCTTCAGGGGTAAGCCAGAACGGGCCCTGGCTGCGCTTGTCGGCGTTGAGAAAGCGCGGTTCCCGATCGCGTTGCTCGCCCCAACCGGCCTGCACGCCCCAGTTCTGCCAGTCGCGAAAGGCGCGGCTAATCATCATGCGCTGCGTGCTGGCGTCCGATACCGCACCACGCAAGTCGGCCAAGCGCACCAGCGGCTGCTCCGGCGATAGACGATGCGCATACGCCAGCCGCACCAGCAGCCACAGGCTCTGGAACGGCGCACGCCGCCCATCGACGGTTTGCGGCGTGGTCAGCTCGACATGGAGAGCGGGCGAGGCGGACGAAAGAGGCGGCGTCATGCAGAAGGCCAGGCGAAGCGAACGTGGCGCCATTGTGCGCCAAGCCCTGTGTGACAGGCGTTACGCGCGTGACGTGGTGCGGGCCTTGCGCGCTGGCTGGCGCACTGCCCGCTCCCTACGATGCGCAGCGCCGGCACATGTCGAAACCCGCCGGCAATCCCCCACTACGTTCAAGGAGCCCTCCATGTTCTCTCGCTGGTCGAAGACCTTCGCGCTTGCCCTCACGGCGTGCACCGTTGCGATGAGCCCCCCAACTGCTCACGCCGAGTTGGTCGTGCGCGACGACCTCAAGCGCGTGTTCGACAACGCCGGTGTGTCCGGCACGTTTGTGCTGATGGACATCAGCGCCGACCGCACCTATGTCGTCGACCCGGCACGGGCCGCGCGGCGCATTCACCCCGCATCGACCTTCAAGATTCCGAACAGCCTGATTGCCTTCGACACCGGCGCCGTGCGCGACGACCACGAGGTGCTGCCCTATGGCGGCAAGCCCCAGCCATACAAGCAGTGGGAGCACGACATGGCGCTGCCCGAGGCAATTCGCCTGTCGGCCGTGCCGATCTATCAGGAAGTCGCGCGCCGCGTTGGCCCCGAACGCATGCAGGCCTACGTGGATGCGTTCGACTATGGCAACCGCCAGATCGGCAGCGTGATCGACCAGTTCTGGCTGCGCGGCCCGCTGGAGATTTCCGCTTTCGAAGAGGCGCGTTTCACCAGCCGCCTGGCGCTCGGGCAATTGCCCGTCAAGCCGCGCACATGGGACATCGTCCATCGCATGTTGCTGATCGAACAGCAGGGCGCCGCCGCGCTGTACGCCAAGACGGGTGTGGCGACCGAGTATCAGCCTCAGATTGGCTGGTGGGTCGGCTGGGTGGAACGCGCCGGCCGCGTCTATGCCTTTGCCTTGAATATCGACATGCCCCGTGAGGGCGATATGGCCAAGCGCATTCCGCTCGGCAAGGCGCTGATGCAGGCACTGGCGGTGTGGCCAACTCCGTAAGACTTCCAGCGCCGTATATTGGGATTCCTAGTTTCAATCAGGAATACCCTTGGTTATCGATCAGAACTAGGTTGTAAGACCATTCTTTTTGCAAACAATTGTTGCGTTAGGCCGTTACAAAATGGCCGTTAAAAAAATGTCAGGTGCGGTCGTCCATAAACGACTGATGAATACCGCGAAACGCCCGAGGGTCGGGCAAAGGGGATTGCGATGGGCAAGCTTGTCAAGAAAGGAGCGGTCGCCGTGATGGTGGCCATTGGGGCCACGGGTGCGCTGGCGGAGAGCGGCTCGGGCGGGGTGATCCGCTTTAGCGGGGCGGTCGTTGCCTCCGGCTACAGCGTGCTGGCTGGCCCGCGTGTTGATCCGGCGCCGAGCAATTTGCAGGCACGCGCGACTAGCTTACGCGGTCAGACGGTGGTGGATTTCAGCACGCCCGCTGCGCACCCCGTTCCGGCACGCATATGGCTGACGGCGCGTGAGAAGGTGTCTGGCCTGTGGCATCGCGTCACCGACGAGCGTAGCGTTGCCGGTACGCAGGTGAGCTACAACGGATTCAGCGGAAATCAGCTCTCGGGCAGCAACGGCAGGCTCACGGTATCGAGGCCGCCCTCTGCGGAACCCACAGTGGCCGTGGTGACGGTCGCATACCGATAGGCGGGGATTCTTCCCCGCCTTTTTTATCGCCCGCGCTTATGCCGCCACTGGCCCTACCGGCGATTGAAACGGGTGATATTGATAAAGCCAGGTCTCTGACAGCGGCTTGCCATCCACGCGCAGGAACAGGCGCATGTCCACCGGTTCCTTGCCGTCGACGGTCAGGTCGAACTGTGCGCGCCAGTGGCCCGGCACGCCGTTCGGCACGGCTTCCGTAAACACATACGAGAACTTGCCGCGCGAGGTGCTCAGCACCGCCTCTGGTTTCACACCAAAGGGCAGCTTCTCGAGGGGGCCACCCTTGAACTCCACCATGAATTTGCGCACGCCATGCGGACGCGGCTGGCCGGGCTGACCACCATTGCCCATGCGCGTGGCCACGCAGCGCGCCAGCGGCGTCGGGTATGGCTCGTCAGCCAGCCAGTGCAGGCGGTACCGCAGGCGGTACTGGCTGCCCGCACGCGCCGGCGCCTTCGGCACCCACATGGCGACGATGTTGTCGTGGATCTCGTCGTCGGTCGGAATCTCGATGAGCTGCACCGCGCCTTCGCCCCAGCCCTCCAGCGGCTCGACCCACAGACTCGGTCGGCGCTCGTAGTGCACGCCGTCCTGGTAGTTGTTGAATTCGCGATCACGCTGCAGCAGGCCGAACCCACGCGGGTTGTTGTCGCCAAAGGCCGAAGCCATCGTGCGCGGCGGATCGTTCAGCGGGCGCCAGATGCGCTCGCCATTGCCCGTCCACAGGGCTAGGCCGTCGGAGTCGTGCACCTCGGGGCGCCAGTCGGTGGCGGTGCCTTTGGCGGTTTCCGAGAACCAGTACATCGACGTGGCCGGCGCGATGCCGAAGCGCTCCACGTCCTTACGCAGGAAGATCGCCGTGTCGATGTCCATCACCACGCCCTTCGTGCGGTGCATCACGAAGCGGTACGCACCCGTGATGCTCGGGCCGTCGAGCAGCGTGTAGATGGTCACCGAATCGGCGCGGTTGTCTGCCGGCGTGTCGAACCACACGTGCGTGAAGTTGGGGAATTCCTCCGGCTTGCCGGCCTGCGCCACGTCCAGCGCAATGCCGCGTGCGGACAGCCCGTACTGATACAGCTCGCCGATGGCGCGGAAGTACGACGCGCCCAGGAAGGCGACCCAGTCGTTCTTCTTCCAGTCGAGCTTTTTCTGGTCGCCCAGGCGGCTTTCCTGGAAGCGGAAGCCGGCAAAGCCGCTGCCGCGCGGCAACTTGCGCGCGGGGCTGTCGGCGGGCATGTCGAAGTACGACTCGTCGTAGACGACCTCGCGCGCAGCGCCTTTTTCCACCACGTGCATGCGCACCGGCGCGCGGAAGAATGTGCCCAGGTGGAAGAACGTCACCGGAAACTGGCCGGGGCCGTCGGCAAACAGCGCGTGCGCGGTGTCGAACTTGATCTTGCCGTGCGCCTCGTAATCGATCTTGGCGAGGATGTCGGCCGGTGCGGTGGCGGGCGGCGTGTACGGCTTCCCGGCCATCGTGCGGGCGCGCTCGATCAGCGCATCGAAAGAGAACGGCTCGGCATCGCCGAGTTTGACGCGGCTGGCGGCCAGCGCTTCGGGCGTGATGCCGAGCGCGGCCAGCGTGGCGGTGACGGAAGCGGAGGCAAGCAGGGTTCGACGTGTGACCATAGGTGCCTGTGATGTGACTTAAGAATCAGAACAGTCCGACATGGTAACGCGGTGATGGGTTCCGACGCGGTCATGGGGTTCCCCCGGACGGCCGATCCGTAGCCATCCGGGCCTCAAAAACCGCCATTCGTCGCAACGGATTGGAAGACGCAAGTGCGGTCGACAATACTTGGCGGTAAAACCGAACCCCGGGGGGGCAGAGATGACACGACGACTCCGCAGCATGGGCATCGCTCTGGTGCTGGCCGGCATGGTGCCCGCGGTCGCCGCGTCACCTTGCGATGTGCCCGCACAGTTGAGCGACGGCTGGCAGATCGAAGCGAACCCCGCTGCCGTCGGCCTGGATGCTGGGCGCCTCTGCACCGTCCTGCGCAGTCTTGCCGACGGTGAAGCGAACGTCCACAGCCTGCTCGTCGCACGTCACGGTCGCCTGGTGGCGGAGGTCTACCACGCCGGCAAGGACGAACGCGTGAAGGACCTGTTCCGCACCACGCGCACGTTCGACGCCAATGCGCTGCATGACATCCGCTCGATCAGCAAATCGGTGACGAGCCTCCTGTGGGGCATCGCTCAGGGGCAGGGCAAGACGCCGCCGCTCGATACGCCTGTCCTGTCTCTGTTTCCCGAGTTGGCCAATCTGAACCGCGATGGCCGCGAGGCGATCACGCTGTCGCAGATGCTGTCGATGTCCAGCGGGCTGGCCTGGAACGAATGGCGCGCAACGAGCCTGTTCAACAACGACGAGTTCGGGCTGTTCTGGCACAGCTCCCAGGCGCACTACGTGTTCGATCGCCCCATGGCGGCGCAGGCGGGCACCCAATTCAATTACAACGGCGGCAATACCGCCGTGCTCGCACAGATCCTGGCCGGGCGGGTCGGCATGTCATTGCCGGACTACGCGCGCAAGCAGCTCTTCGAACCGCTGGGCATTGCCGAGTGGGAATGGGTGGAAGACTACCGTGGCCGTCCGCTGGCGTTTGCCGGCGTGCGCCTGCGCCCGCGAGACCTGGCGCGCATCGGCCAGCTTGTGCTGCAACATGGTCAATGGAATGGCCGGCAACTGGTGCCGGCCGAGTGGATTGCCGAATCAACGCGCCCGCACATCGACACCGGTATCGAGCCCGGCTTGCAGTACGGCTATCAGTGGTGGCTCGGCAAGGTGGTGGCGGGCGATACCGAGCAGTCGTGGATCGGCGGCATCGGCAATGGCGGCCAGCGCCTGTGGATCGTGCCGGGGCTCGACATGGTGATCGTCACCACGGCGGGCGACTACAACCAGCGCGCAAGCTGGAAGCAGACCAAAACCCTGTTCGCGCAGGTGATGGCGGCCGTGCAGCCGCCGCCTCCATAGGTGCGTTGCCGCGCGGCTTAGAGGAACCGGTCGAGAATCTTGCGGCTGTGCTTGTCCAGCGCAAACTGGTCACGGATCAGGTAATGGATGCCGTGGCTGTCGGAGATCAGCAGTGTGGTGCCGGTCAGGCGGCGGATGTCTTCTTCGCCGCGCAGCACGAGGTCGGTCTGGCCGCGGTCGGTCTGCACTGTCCACGTGCTGGGCGTGGCGTAGGTCGACACGCCGACGATCTTGCGAATCTCGGGCATGAATTCGCGCGCCGAGAGTTCGTCCTCGATCAGCGCGCGCGTGGGCGCGGGCAGCGCATCGAACTGCGTTATCCAGGCCAGTTCGCGGCCATCGGTGCTCATCAGGCTCAGGCCTTCGCTTGCGGCCGAGATAGGGAACGCGCGCACGGGCACCACGCCTTCGTGCACGGTGCCGTCGGCCAAGGTCATCACAAGCTTGCCGAAGCCGTTGCGGCTCAGGGTGAAATCGGGCGTTTGCATCGCAGGCTTTCCAGAAATCATCATGACTGTGCGTAGGCGGGCTCGGCGGCGTCCACGCGCTCGCCATCGCTCGTCATGTCGCTGTCGGCATCGACATTGCGGGCCTGCGCCTGATACAGCTTGTAGTACGCCCCTTCGCGCGCGAGCAGTTCATCGTGGTTGCCCACCTCGACGATCTGGCCGCGGTCCATGACGACCAGGCGATCAGCCTTGCGCAGTGTCGACAGACGGTGCGCAATGGCAATGGTCGTGCGGCCCTGCACGAGGTTGTCGAGCGCCTTCTGGATTTCTTTCTCGGTGGTCGTATCCACCGACGACGTGGCCTCGTCCATGATCAGGATGCGCGGGTTGATGAGCAGCGCACGGGCAATCGAAATGCGCTGGCGCTCGCCGCCTGAGAGCGCTTGGCCACGTTCGCCCACCAGCGAATCGTAGCCGTGTGGCAGGCGCAGGATGAACTCGTGTGCGTGCGCAGCGCGCGCGGCGGCAACGATCTCTTCGCGCGTGGCATCGGGTTTGCCGTAGGCGATGTTGTCCGCAATCGTGCCGAAGAACAGGAACGGCTCCTGCAGCACGAGGCCGATGTTGCGGCGGAATTCCGAGATGGGCAGCGAGCGGATGTCGACACCGTCCACCCGGATCGCGCCTTCCGATACATCGTAGAAACGGCAGATCAGGTTGACGAGCGTGCTCTTGCCAGAGCCGCTGTGGCCCACCAGGCCGATCATCTCGCCTGGCTGGATCGACAGGTTCAGGCCGCGGATCACCGCCCGGTTGCCGTAGCGGAAGCCCAGATCGCGCAGCTCGATCGCGCCATTCACCTTCTCCAGGTGCGTGGGCTTGGCGGGCTCCGGCACGCTCGACACGTGGTCGAGGATGTCGAAGATCCGCTTGGCGCCGGCCGCGGCTTTCTGCGTGACCGACACGATACGGCTCATCGAATCCAGCCGCGTATAGAAACGGCTGATATAAGTCAGGAACGCCACCAGCACACCCACGGTGATGGCGCTGTGGCTGACTTGGTAGATCCCGAAGATCCACACCACAAGCAGGCCGATCTCGGTCAGCAGCGTCACCGTCGGGCTGAACATCGACCACACCGAGTTGACGCGGTCGTTGATGGCCAGGTTGTGCTTGTTGGCCTCGGCAAAGCGCGTGACTTCGCGCTTTTCCTGCGCGAACGCCTTGACCACGCGGATGCCCGGAATCGTATCGGCCAGCACGTTGGTGATTTCCGACCAGATCCGGTCAATCTTCTCGAAGCCGTGGCGCAGGCGGTCGCGCACCAGGTGGATCATCCACGCGATGAAGGGCAGCGGCACCAGCGTGACGAGCGCCAGCCACGGGTCGATCGACACCAGGATCACCGCCGTCATCGCGATCATCAGCACGTCGGTGGCGAAGTCGAGCAGGTGCAATGACAGGAATACGCTGATCCGGTCGCTCTCGGAGCCGATGCGCGCCATCAGGTCGCCGGTGCGCTTGCCGCCGAAGTATTCGAGCGACAGCTTGAGCAGGTGCTCGTACGTGGTGGTGCGCAGGTCGGCGCTGATGCGCTCGGACACGCGCGCCAGCAGGTAGGTGCGCGCCCAGCCCAGCGCCCACGCCACCAGTGCGGCACCGAACAGGCCCGAAAGGTAAAGCGCGACCAGGCTGTAATCGACCGGCTTGCCGTTCTGGAACGGGATCAGCACGTTGTCCATCAGCGGCATGGTCAGGTACGGCGGCACCAGCGTAGCGGCGGTGCCGAGCAGCAGCAGGGCGAAGCCGGCCGCCAATTCCCACTGGTACGGCCGGGCGAAGCGCCACAGGCGCAGCAGCGCCCACGTGGACGGCGGTTGCTCCAGCTCGCGGCTGCACTGTGGGCAGGTGTCTTCGCCGGGCGGCAGCGGCGCCTTGCAGGTCGGGCAGACGTCGTCGTCGACCTGCGTGGCGGGTGCGCCCTCGGTCAAGGCGTTGCGGCGCGCTTCGAACACGTCGGCCAGCCGCAGGGCGTCGGTGTTGTGGCCCAGCGTGTAGCGCCAACTGGCAAGGCGGCGCCGGCCGTCAGTCAGCTCCAGCGTGCCCACGCCGGCATGGTCGGTGTGCGATAGCGTCATGCCGGGGACGATGTCCCAGCTTTGCAAGTCCTTCTCGCCGGGGGCGCGCCCGATCAGGCGGCGATTCGTAACAACCAGCCACCCTTGGGTAAAATGCAGCCTTGCGTCCAGATCCAGCTGCAGTCCGGCCAGGACGGTTTCCTCAGGAGCGAGGCTCGTGTCGAGCTCGGCACTCCAGGGGGCCCGGATGGGCTCGGTAGCGGGGACGGACGTCGGGGAGGACTGGGTCATGATCGGCGCAAAGAACTCAAAAAGCGCGTCCAAATGGCCCCAAAAACAGCCCAAAACGGGAAAAGGACGAACATAAATCGGAGCAATGGTGCGGGTCGCGCGTCTGGCGGCCCAAAATTTTGCTCGCAAGTATACATAGCCGCGCGACCCCGGCGTTTGACGCGCTGCACAACGAGCTTCCAGCTCAAGAGGTCAACGCCAACGCCGTTGTAACGTTATTGAAAGGTTAGGCTCCGATTTCTCGGGCGTTTCGCCCACTGCTTTCCAAGCAAATTCGATGAAGAAGAAGGACATTGAGATTCTCGATGTCATGTCGCTGCGCGGCCCGAATATGTGGACATATCGGCCTGTGCTGGAGGCATGGGTCGACATTGGTGAACTGGAGGATTTCCCCTCCAACACGATTCCCGGGTTTTACGAACGCCTGTCGACATGGCTGCCCACGCTGATCGAGCATCGCTGCAGCCCCGGCGTGCGCGGCGGTTTCCTGATGCGCCTGCAGGAAGGCACGTGGCCCGGCCACATCCTGGAGCACGTCACCCTGGAGCTGCAGAACCTGGCCGGCATGCCGGGCGGTTTCGGCAAGGCGCGCGAGACCCCGGTCCGCGGCGTGTACAAGGTCATCGTCCGTGCCTGGCACGAACAGGTGACGCGCGCTGCGCTGGCGGCCGCGCGGGACTTGGTCATGGCCGCCATTGAAGACCGCCCCTACGATGTGGATGCGACCGTCGAACGCTTGCGCGACCTGGTGGAAGAGCACTGCCTCGGCCCCAGCACGGCATGCATCGTCGACGCCGCTACGGAGCGCGGTATTCCGTCGATTCGCCTGTCCGACGGCAACCTTGTGCAGCTCGGCTACGGCGCGCGCCAGCGCCGCATCTGGACGGCCGAGACCGATCGCACCAGCGCCATCGCCGAATCCATCTCGCGCGACAAGGACCTGACCAAGAGCCTGCTGCAATCGTGCGGCGTGCCTGTGCCGGAAGGCCGCATGGTCGACAGCGCCGAAGACGCCTGGGACGCCGCCGAAGACATCGGCGTGCCGGTGGTGGTCAAGCCGTACGACGGCAACCACGGCCGTGGCGTGTTCACGAACCTGATGACGCGCGAAGAGGTGGAAACCGCCTACGCCGTGGCCATTGAGGAGGGCAACGGCGTGATCGTCGAGCGCTTCGTCTCCGGCAACGAACACCGCCTGCTGGTGGTGGGGGGCCGCGTGGCGGCGGCGGCCATGGGCGAGACGGCTTCGGTCGTGGGCGATGGCACCTCCACCATCGACGCCCTGATCGAATCGCAGATCAACGCCGACCCGCGCCGTGGTCCCACCGAAGAGCATCCGCTGAACCCCGTGCGCCTGGATTCCGCCGCTCTGCTGGAACTCAAGCGCCAGGGCTATGCCGACGGCAGCGCCGTGCCGCCCGCTGGCCGCACCGTGCTGATCCAGCGCAACGGCAACGTCGCCTTTGACGTGACCGACCGTGTGCATCCGAGCGTGGCGGCCCATGCGTCGCTGGCGGCGCGGGTGGTCGGTCTGGACATTGCCGGTGTAGACCTCGTGGCCGAAGACATCTCGCGCCCGCTGGACGAACAGCGGGGCGCCATCGTGGAAGTCAACGCCGGGCCGGGCCTGCTGATGCATATCCGACCGGCCGAGGGCGAACCGCGCCCCGTGGGCCGCGCGATTGTCGATCACCTGTTCTCCGACAAGGATGGCGCGCAAGGGGGGGAACAAGACAGTGGCCGCATTCCCATCGTCGGCATCACGGGCACCAACGGCAAGACCGTGGTCGCCAAGCTGGTGGCGCAACTGCTGCAGCTGTCGGGCAAGCACACGGGCCTGGGCTGCAGCGACGGCCTGTTCCTGGACCGACGCCAGGTTGAAGCTGGGCACCAAGGCGGGCGCCGCGGCGACCGCGCTGCCTGGGATGCCTGCCACCGCATCCTGATGAACCGCGCGGTGGAAGCCGCCGTATTCGAAAGCGATAGCGGCATGATCCTCTCGCAGGGGCTGCCGTATGACCGCTGCCAGGTCGGTGTGGTCACCAATTTCGGCAAGCCGGACCACCTGGGCGATTTCTACGTCGAAGACGACGACCGCATGTATAGCGTCCTGCGCACGCAGATCGACGTGGTGCTGAAAACCGGCGTGGGTGTACTCAACGCCGCCGACGCGCGCTTGGTCGAGATGGCCGAGCTGTGCGACGGCGAGGTGATCTTCTTCGCCTTGTCGGGCGACCTGCCCGCCATTGCTGCGCACCGCGCTGCGGGCAAGCGCGCTGTGTTTGTGCGTGACGGCAAGGTGGTGCTCGCCACCGGCGCGAGTGAAGTGGCGCTTGCCGACGTGTCGGCCATCCCGCTCGCCTACGGCGGCCGCGTGCCGTTCCAGGTCGAGAACGTGCTGGCCGCCGTGGCCACCGGCTGGGCGCTGGGCATTTCGAATGACCTGATCCGCGCCGGCATTGTCACGTTCGACGTGGGCCAGGTGGACGTGCCGGGCCGCTTCACGCTGTTCCAGCACAGCGGCGCCACGATCGTGGTGGACGACGCGCACAACGCATCGGCACTCGAGGCACTGGCTGGCGCGCTGGAACACTTCCCGGCCAAGCGCCGCACGCTGGTGTTCGGCGCCGGCCTGCAACGCCGCGACGAAGACCTCGTGGCGCAGGGCACCGCCATCGGCCAGGCCTTCGACCGCGTGCTCCTGTGCGAAGACACGAGCGTCCAGCGCGAGCAGTCCGAGGCGCAGGCGCACGCGCTGCTCAAGCAAGGGCTGCAGGCTGGGGGCCGCGTGGCCGAGATCGTGGTCGACGGAGGCAAGCGCCGGGATGCCGTGGAAGCGGCCCTGTCGCAGCTCGCGGCCGGTGATCTGCTGGTCCTGCAAGGCGACGAATGCGCGATCGAGGCCACCGTCGAACAGGTACACCAGTGGATGGGCCGCGCGGAACAGCGCGCCTGAACCCCACAAGCACAACGGAAAGCCGACTGTATGGAAGTCTCTCGTATCCGCGCCCTGCGCGGCCCGAATCTCTGGTGTCGTCACACGGCCATCGAAGCCATCGTGGCGTGTTCGGATCATTCGCTCCTGCTGACCGAACTGCCGGGCTTTGAAGATCGCCTGCGGGCGCGCTTCCCGGCCATCGGTCCGCTGCGCCCGGACGACGAAGCCGATGCGCCATCGATGGCGCATGCACTGGAAGCCGCCGCACTCGGCCTGCAGGCCGCTGCGGGCTGCCCGGTGACTTTTGGCCACACCGAGCCCACGCTCGAACCCGGCACCTACCAGGTGGTGGTCGAATACAGCGAAGAGGAGGTCGGGCGACTGGCGTTCGAGCTGGCCGGCCAGCTCTGCCTGGCCGCGCGCGACGACCTGCCGTTCGATCTGGACGACGCGCTGCATCGCCTGCGCGAGCTCGACGAAGACGTGCGCCTGGGGCCGAGCACCGGTTCCATCGTCTATGCGGCCGTGGCGCGCGGCATTCCATACCGCCGGCTGACGCAGGGGTCGATGGTGCAGTTTGGCTGGGGCAGCAAGCAGCGCCGCATCCAGGCCGCCGAGACTGACATGACCAGCGCCGTGGCCGAGTCCATCGCGCAGGACAAGGATCTGACCAAGACCCTGCTGCACGCGGCCGGCGTGCCGGTGCCGCTCGGCCGTTCCGTCACCAGCGCCGAAGAGGCCTGGGAAGCCGCGCAGGAAATCAACGGCCCGGTGGTGGTCAAGCCGCGCGACGGCAACCAGGGCAAGGGCGTGGCGGTGCGCATCCGCACCCGCGAAGAAGTGATGACGGCCTACGAGGTAGCAGCCGACATTTCATCGGACGTGATCGTCGAGCGCTATATCCCGGGCCACGATTTCCGCCTGCTCGTGGTGGGCAAGCATCTGGTGGCGGCTGCGCGCCGCGACCCGCCGCAAGTCATCGGCGATGGAAAGCACACCGTGCGTGAGCTGGTCGACGAAGTGAACCGTGACCCGCGCCGCGGCGAAGGGCATGCCACATCGCTCACCAAGATCCGCTTTGACGACATCGCGCTGGCCACGCTTGCCAAGCAGGGCCTCTCTGCCGACGCCGTGCCGCCCAAGGGCACGCGCGTGGTCTTGCGCAACAACGCAAACCTTTCCACCGGTGGCAGCGCGACCGACGTGACCGACGACGTCCATCCGGCCATCGCCGCACGCGCCGTGGCAGCCGCGCAGATGGTCGGCCTCGACATCTGCGGCGTGGACGCCGTGTGCGAAACGATGCTCAAGCCGTTCGAGGACCAGGCCGGCGGCATCGTCGAGGTGAATGCCGCGCCTGGCCTGCGCATGCACCTGCAGCCGTCGTACGGCAAGGGTCGCGCAGTGGGCGAAGCCATCGTCTCGACGATGTTTGCCGACGGCGATGACGGCCGCATCCCTGTGGTGGCGGTCTCCGGCACCAACGGCAAGACGACGACGGTGCGCCTGATCACGCATTTGCTGGCCACAAGTGGCCTGCGCATGGGCATGACCGGCACCGACGGCGTGTATATCCGAGGCCAGCGCATCGACACCGGCGACTGCAGCGGCCCGCGCAGCGCGCGCAACGTGCTGATGCATCCGGACGTGGACGCTGCCGTCTTCGAAACCGCGCGCGGCGGCCTGTTGCGCGAGGGCCTGGCCTTCGACCGTTGCGACGTGGCCGTGGTGACCAACGTGGGCGAGGGCGACCACCTGGGCCTGAACTACATCAGCACGGTCGAGGACTTGGCCGTGCTCAAGAGCGTGATCGTGCAGAACGTGGCGCCGCACGGCATGGCCGTGCTCAACGCCGCTGACCCGATGGTCGCGCGCATGGCCGACGGGTGCCCCGGCTCCGTCACCTTCTTCGCGCAGGACGCTAGCCTGCCGACCATGGCACTGCACCGCGCTCAGGGCAAGCGCGTGGTGTTTGTCGATGGCGGCGAGATCGTGGCCACCGAAGGCAGCAATACGGAAATGCGCGAAACGCGCATCGCACTGGCCGACATTCCGCTCACGCGCAACGGCACGATCGGTTTCCAGGTCGAGAACGCGATGTCGTCGATTGCCGCAGCGTGGGCGCTGGGCATCGACTGGGCGGTCATCCGCCGCGGGTTGGCCACGTTCGTGAACGATGCCGCCACGGCGCCGGGGCGCTTCAACCTGTTCGACTACAAGGGCGCTACGCTGATTGCGGATTACGGCCACAACCCGGATGCCATCCAGGCGCTGTGCAACGCCGTGGCCACCATGCCGGCGCAGCGCCGGTCGGTGGTGATCAGCGGTGCGGGCGATCGTCGTGACGAGGACATCCGCAAGCAGACGCAGATCCTCGGCGGTGTGTTTGATGACGTCGTGCTGTATGAGGATCAGTGCCAGCGTGGCCGTGAGGATGGTGAAGTGTTAGCGCTGCTGCGTGAAGGGCTGCAGGGGGCGCAACGCACTAGCCGCATTGATGAGATTCGCGGTGAGTTTCTGGCTATCGATACGGCGTTGGGGCGGTTGCAGCCTGGTGATCTTTGCTTGATCTTGATTGATCAGGTGGAGGAGGCGCTGGAGCATATTGCTAAGCGCGTTGCTGAATGAGTTGGAACCCCGGTTGAGTGATCGCCGGGGTTTTGTTTTTGTGGTCCATCCCCGTTTCGTGCCCGGCAGGGGATGAAACCACGAGTGCACCATTCGGCGTCGAGCGCCGCGCCATGCGTGCCGGAGAACGCTTCTGCGACACACATGGCGTAGCGGCTCGGCACCTGATCCATCAGGCACACGCCATCAGATCCGCCACGCCCTGGCTGGCCTCGGCGCGGATGCTTGCCACATCCAGCCCGCACACCACACCTTCGTCCACCACCACGCGGCCAGCGATGATGCTGGTGCGCACGGTGATGGGCTCGCCGGCCGCCACCGGCGCGAGCGCCGGGTCGTGGAAGCCGTAGAAGCGCGGGTGGTTGATGTCGTAGAGCACCAGATCGGCCGCTTGGCCGACTTGCAGCGTGCCGACTTCGCCCAGGCCCAGCACGCGCGCACCGCCGGCCGTGGCCCAATGGATGACGTCTTCGGCCGTGGTGGCGCTGGCGCCCTGTGCGGCACGGTGGATCAGCCAGGTGGTGTTGACTTCGCCGGTCATGCTGCCCGATTCGTTCGACGCCACGCCATCCACCCCCAGCGACACCGGCACGCCGGCCGCGGCCATTTGCGGCACCGGTGCGATGCCGCTGCCCAGCCGGCTGTTGCTGACAGGGCAGTGCGCGATACCCGTGCCGGTTTGCGCGAGCATGCGGATCTCTCCGGGCTGCAGGTGCACCATGTGCGCGAACCAGACGTCCGGCCCCAGCCACTCGTGCTCGGCGACGAACTCGACCGGCAGGCAGTTGTACTTCTCGCGGCAGAAGCGCACGTAGTTGTCGGTTTCTGACAGGTGCGTGTGCATGCGCAGGTTCAGCGCGCGTGCCACGTGCGCCATTTCCGCCAGCAGGGCCGGCGGCAACGAGAACGTGGGCGTGGTCGGGGCGACCACCACGCGGCGCATCGCGTCAGGGGCCTCGTCGTGATAGCGATTTTTGAGCCGCTCGATGTCGGCCACCATCTGGTCGAACGTCTCGGGCTGCAGCGCCGTCTTCGAGAAACCCGGGTGGCTGCTGGCCGATTCAACGGCGCCACCGCGGCACAGTACAAAGCGCATGCCGAACTCGTCGGCCACGTCGAACAGCATGTCGCCCGACTCGGTGCTGCCGCCGGCGTGATAGAGGTAGTGGTGATCGGCACACGTGGTGGCGCCCGACAGCAGCAACTCTGCCATGCCCAGGCGCGCGGCAGTGCGCATCAGCGCCGGCGTGAACAGCGGCAGGCGCGGATACGGCACGCTGGCGAGCCACCCCTGCAGGTCCTGGTTCATGCCTTCCGGCACGGCCTTGAGCAGGTTCTGGAACAGATGATGGTGCGTGTTGATCCAGCCCGGGTAGACGAGGCAGTCGCTGGCGTCGATCACGCGCTCGCCGGGGCGGGGCATGAGGTCGGGGCCCATTTCGGCGATGCGGCCGCCGGCGATGCGGATGTCGACGGCGCCCGCGCGCGCGGCGTCACCGCGCAGGCCGGTCATGACCGCCATGGGGCGGCGGATCAGGATGTCTTGCGGCGTGTTGTGCATGGAGGTGTCCGGTGGAAAGTCAGGCACGGCCAGCCGTGCGCACGATGTTGGATGGCACGTGCGCTTCTTCGGTACCGTTGAGCAGCAGGTTCAGCGCCACCGACACCAGGCAGGCGATGACCACGCCGCTGTGCAGGAACGGCTGCGCCCAGTCGGGCATCTGCTTGAACAGCGCCGGGGCGAGCACGGGGATCAGCGCGGCAGCAATCGTGAAGCCCACGATCAGCACGTTGTAGCGGTTTTCTTCATAGTCCACGCGCGCCAGCGTCTGAATGCCCGCGGCAGCCACCACACCGAACATGGCGATACCGGCACCGCCCAGCGCGGCCGGAGGCGTTGCGGCAATCACGGCGCCGGCCTTGGGCACCAGCGCCACCAGGCACATCAGCACGCCGCTCACGGCCACCACCCAGCGGCTGCGCACGCCGGTGAGCACCACCAGGCCGACGTTTTCCATGAAGGCGATGAACGGGAAGGCCGCGAACATGCCGGCAATGGCGCTGGCCAGGCCGTTGGCACGCAGGCCGTTGATGGCTTCTTCCTCGTGGATGGGCTTTTCGACGATGTCGCCGATGGCCAGGAACAGGCCCATCGATTCCACCATCTGCACGATCATCACCACGATCATGGTCAGCGCAGGCACCAGGGCAAAGATGGGCATCCCGAAGTGGAACGGTACGGGCAGCGTGGCCCACGGCGCATCTGCCACGCCGTGGAAGTCGCCCATGCCCAGGGCGTAGCCGAGCAGCGTGCCGACGATCATGCCGATCAGCACAGCAAGATTGCGCAGCAGCGGGGTGCCGAAGCGGTTGATGAGGAGGATGGTGAGCACGACGATGACCGCGACCATCAGGTACAGCGGCGCACCGAAGTTGCCGGCGTTGCGCCCGCCGCCCACCCAGTCATAGGCGACCGGAAAGAGCTGCAGGCCGATGACGGTCACGATGCAGCCCGTGACCACCGGTGGAAAAAATCGCCGCAGCCGCCCCACCAGCGGTGCGGCGAGCAGCGTAAACAGCCCGGCCGTGATGACCGCACCGCACACGCCCGCGAAACCCACGGCAGGGTTGGTGCCGATGGCGATGACCGGCCCTACGCTGCTGAACGCGACCCCCTGCAGGATCGGCAACCGTACCCCGAATTTCCAGAACCCGATGGTCTGCAGCAGCGTGGCGATGCCCGAGCAGAACAACGTTGTGCTGATGAGGACAATGGTGTCCGCCTGCGACATCTTGAGCGCCGATGCAATGATCAACGGCACCGCGATGGCGCCGATGTACGACACCGCCATATGCTGCAAGCCCAGCGTCAACATCTGTCGGGTCGACAAAATCTGGTCGACCGGGTGTACGGTTGCTGTCATGGTTGTCTCCTGATTGTGATGCCCGAGGCGTGCCAGTGGCCGCCGTCGGGTCAATGGAGTGTCATGGCATGGTCATCTCGCCAGACACGCGTTGAAACCGTCCTGCAGGGCCGCACGATCAAGGTTGCGGCCGATGAAGACGATCTTGCTGCTGCGCGCTTCGTTGCCCCAGGGCTGCGTCGCGCGAAAGTCGATGAGGCTGTGCACGCCCTGCAGCACGTAGCGCTGTGACTGTCCCTGCACAGCCAGGATGCCCTTCATGCGGAACAGTGTTTCCGCTTGCGCGTTGCGCAGGGTTTCGATCCAGGCGTGGAAGCGGGCGAGGTCCACGTCAGCGGGCACGTCAAAGCCCACTGAGCTGACGCTCGGATCGTGCTGGTGGTCATGCGCGTCGGCATGGGCGTGCTCATGATCGTGGTCGTGTTCGTCGTGATCATGGTGGTCATGATCGTGGTGCTCGCCATGGTCAGCATCGGCGCCGATCTCCAGCAGCTTCTGCGTGGCCTCGAAGGCGCCCACGCCGATGATCTTGTCCAGGTCGATCTCCGCATAGCTGGAGGTGACGATGTCGGCCGTGGCGTTCAAACCTCGGATGCGCCCGCGCAGCGCGTCGATGGCACCTGCGTCCACCAGGTCCATCTTGTTGATGACGATGCGGTCTGCGCAGACGATCTGGTCGACGGCCTGGTTGTCGACGCCGTCGAGCTGCAGGTCGTCCAGATGCGCGCCGATGTGCTTGGCGTCGACCATGGTGACGATGGCATCCAGCTCCACGTGCTCGGCGATCGGGTCGTCGATGAAGAACGACTGCGCCACCGGGTACGGATCGGCCAGGCCGCTGGTTTCCACCAGGATGTGGTCAAGCCGCTCGGGCCGTGCGACGAGCTGGCGCACGATGCGCACGAGGTCTTCGCGCACTTCGGCCGTGCAGCACACGCAGCCGTTGACCATCTCGTAGATCTCTTCGTTTTCGGAGGCCATCACGAGGCCGCCGTCGATGCCGACCTCGCCGAATTCGTTTTCGATCACGGCGATCTTGCGGCCGTGGTTTTCGCGCAGGATGGTGTTGAGCAGCGTGGTTTTGCCGGCGCCCAGGAAGCCGGTCAGGATGGTGACCGGAATCTTGGTGTTCGGGCCGGGCAGGTGGGCGTGCGCCGTGGTGTGCGAGGTCATGCGATCTCCTTGTCGAGCGTGGGTGGGGTACGGACTAGGGTAGGTAAGGCTTCTTCGCCCCAACGCAGGGCGGTGCCGGCATCGAGCCCGAAGAGGTCGAGTACGCGGCCGAGGGTGTGGTCGATCATGTCGTCCAACGTATTGGGTCGCGCATAGAAGGCCGGCACGGGCGGGGCGACGATGGCGCCCATCTCCGTGACGGCCTGCATGTTGCGCAGGTGTGCAAGCGTGAATGGCGTCTCGCGCGCCATCAGTACCAGCGGACGGCGCTCCTTGAGCGTGACATCCGCTGCGCGGGTCAGCAGCGTCGACGAGACACCGGTGGCGATTTCCGCCAGCGATTTCATCGAACACGGCGCCACGATCATCCCGAGCGCGCGAAACGATCCGCTGGCAATGCCGGCGGCCATGTCGTCTGCCCGGTGGTAATGCGTGGCGCGGTCGATCACGTCGGCCAGCTTGTACGGCGTTTCGTGCGTCATCGTCAGCAAGGCGGACCGCGTGACGACGAGGTGCGTTTCCACCTCCAGCGCCCGCAGCAGCTCCAGCAGGCGCACGCCGTAGATGAAGCCCGACGCCCCGCTGATGCCGACCACCATGCGCGGCGGCGCAGCGGGACGGAGATGGCGGCCAATCATGATTGCACCCCTGCCTGACGAAGGATCTCGCCCGCCCGCGCGATGACGGCCGGATCGAGGCGCGCGCGGATGCCTTCGAAGCCGGCGCCGCGCGTGGCATCAATGCCCATGCGCGAGGTCGTGCCGTGTACCGACGACGACGGATCGAGCGGGCTGCCCGGCAGGCCATCGATCATGAACAGATCCTGATGCGGCTGGAAATGCGTGGCCATGGCCCACAGCACCTGCTCGTCCTGCTGCAGATCGATGTCCGAATCGACGGCGATTACGGTCTTGAGGTACGGGTCCCAGCCGAGCAGGGCCAGCATGATCTGGCGTGCTTCACCGTCACGTGTCGGGTTGAGCGCCACGTAGCAGTGGAAGTGCGTGCCCGAGTTGGGGTAGTGCAGTGCCGTCACCGAGGGGAAGCGCGCCTTGAGCTTCTCGCTCATCTCGGCCTCGCGTGGCAGGCGGGCCAGCGTCAGGTGCTCGGCGTACTGGCCGCCTACCACGTCGACGAGCCACGCATCGCGCCGGCGCATCAACGAATCGATGCGCAGCACGTTGTTGGTGGAGCGGTCTGACGAATAGCCGGTGAATTCGCCGAACGGACCTTCTTCCGCATAGGCTGCCGGGTCGATGGTGCCCTCGAGCACGAACTCGGCGGCCGCCGGCACGCCGATGCCGTAGCGCGGCGTGCGCACGATATCGAGCGGCGCACCCAGCAGGCCACCGGCCACGGCGCGTTCGTCGGCGCCGAAGGGCAGGCGCGCCGCAGCGGCCAGCATGAACAGCGGATGCGCGCCCACCACCATCGCCACGCGCAGCACGTCGCCGCGCTCGCGGGCGGCTTGCAGCATGCGCCACAGGTGCCCGCGCGAGTGCAGGCTGGTGGCCAGCGCGTTGCGTGCGTGTCGCATCGAGCGGTGGTAGCTCATGTTCGCCACGCCCGTCACCGGGTCTTCGGCCACGATGATGGCGTTGGTGACGTAGGGGGCGCGGTCGCTCTCGAAGTGCTTGATCATCGGCAGCAGCGCAACGTCCACCGCATCGCCCTCGATCACCTCGTCGGTGATGGGCCCGTGTGAAACGACACGCGGTGCGATGGGGGCGTTGGCACGCGCCTGGAAGGCATCGTGCAGTTGCTGCGGCGGCACGTCGAACAACCGCGCCAGCCGTGACCGCGAGGCAAAGACATTGGTGACCAGCGGCACCTGCAGGCCGCTGACCCGCTCGCAGACCAGCATGGGGTTCCGGTTGCGCGCAGCAAGCTGGTCGATGACGGCGGTGACATCCTGGTCGGCGGAAACGCCGCTACGCAGGGTCAGCACATCATCCGGATACAGCTCGCGATAGAGATTGGCGAAGACGTGGAAGTCCTGGCCTTCGCCAAGCCGGGTCATGCTCATGGCACACCTCGCTAGAGGCGGGCGCCCACACCACTGAGGCGCGGCGCCCGCGGGATCGGCGCTCAGGCCGCTTCTGCTGTCTGGACGTAGGTCGACTTCAGGCGCAGTTCCGCCTCGGCCAGGTCCTTGGGCGGCTTGGTGGGCTCGATGCCGACCAGTCGCGCAATGTTGTTGCCCAGATAGTCTTCGAGGTGGTCTTCGTCGATGCCCAGCCCCTGCGGCGGCGCCGAGCACAGCACCTCCAGCTCGCGCAGCCACATGCCCGGCTCGTTGGGCGGCGAATCGGTGCCGAAGACGATCTTGTCGCGCGGCAGCTGCTTCGCGAATTCAACGATGCGCGACTGGAAGCACCAACCCGATTCGCAGTACACGTTGGGCGTGTCCATCGCCATCCAGAACGCCTCGAACGAGTAGTTGCCGCCCGTCTGGATACCGAAGTGGCCGATGATGAAGTTCACCATCGGGAACTCGCGGATGATCGGGTAGAACATTGTCGGGATGGTGTACGGGCCGTCGCCGGTGTGGATCAGCACCACGATGTTGTACTTGGCGCAGACCTTCATGGCCGGGCGCAGCCAGTCCAGTGCGCGGTCGGGGCGGTAGCCGTGCATGTTGGCGTGCAGCTTGACCATCTTGAAGCCGTATTCCTTGATGTGGAATTCCAGCTCCGCCGCGCCGTTTTCCGGGCCCCAGCGCGGGTTGAAGGTGAAGTTGCCGATGAAGCGGTCGGGGTACTTCTGCGTGAGCTCGGCGATGTACGACATGTAGTCGCGAATGCCCTCGCGGCCACGGCGGTTGCCGTCGCGGTAGCCGGTGTTGCCCGGCGGCGGCTGGATGAAGCCCATGTCGATGCGGCGCGGCTTGCCGTTGATCATGTAGGGGCCGTCCATCAGCTGGATCATGCGCTCGCCGTTGAACGGCGTGCCGGTGTGGCGCCAGGCCTCGTCGACGAGGTTGGTCGGGTGCAGATGGGTATCGATAATCATGTGTGCGCTCCGTGCGGTCTGCGGTGGCTCAGGCGACAGCCAGCGCGAGCTGCGCTTCGGCTTCGGCCACGGTCTTGGGCGGACGGGTCGGCTCCAGGCCGATCATGCGGGCGATGTTGTTGCCCAGGTAATCCTCGAGCGTGTCTTCGTCGAGGTTCAGGCCCTGCGGCGGGTCCATGCACAGCACTTCCAGCAGGCGCAGCCACATGCCGGGCTCGTTGGGCGGCGTGTCGGTGCCGAACAGGATCTTGTGCTTGGGCAGTACCTTGGCGAATTCGACGATGCGCGACTGCAGGCACCAGCCCGATTCGCAGTACACGTTGGGCAGCTCCATCGCCCACTGCATCGGCTCGAACACGTACACACCGCCGGTCTGCACACCGAAGTGCGCCATGATGAAATCGACGTTCGGGAACCGCTTGATCATCGGAATCCATTCCGACGGGATGCTGTAGGGGCCGTCACCGGTATGCAGCTTGACGGGCACGCCCAGCTCGGCGCATTTCTCGAAGGCCGGTATCACCCAGTCCAGTGCGCGGTCGGGCCGGTAGGCGTGCATGTTGGCCTGCATCTGGACCATCTTGAAGCCGTGCTCCTTGACGTAGCGCTCGATGGCTTCCACGCCGTTCTGCACGCCGCAGCGCGGGTTGTAGACGAAGCAGCCCAGGAAGCGGTCGGGGTACGTCTGCACCATCTTGAGGGTGTACGCCATGTAGGCGTCGATGGACTCGCGGCCCGTGAGCTCGCCGTCCGTCCACGTATAGATGGTGTTGCCCTGCGGCGGCTGGATGAAGGCCTTGTCGATACGGCGTGGCTTGCCGTTGATCATGTAGGGGCCGTCCATCATTTCGAGCAGGCGCTCGCCGGTGAAGGGGTCGCCGTCGTGCCACCACGCGAGGTCCACCAGGTCGGTGGGGTAGCAGCTGATGTCGATGATCATCGTTGGATCTCCTGATGACTGGGAGGAAGCGTGATGGCTTCCCGGTGAGGGCAGGCACGTCCTGCAGCGCGGCGCTCTTGCTAGGCGTGTGCCTTCCCCTCGCCGGATCGCGTGATGCCGGATGCGTGCTGCTTGGGGCGCAGTATCGGAGTCGGGGGCGGGGGCCGGCCAATACTATTTGGCGGCGGTCTTGATACGTTGCCGATATCGGCAAGAGCGCGGCAAGCGGGCGGGAAGGAGCGGAAGGAGAAAAGCGGCGGCTCAGCCGCCCAGCGTGTCGCGCGCGAGTTGCTGCACGGCATTCACCACGGCTCGGGCACGTTCGCCCTGGCCGCGTTGCCAGACGGCATAGAGGTTGTAGTGCGCGGGGATGGTCACATCGGTCAACTGAACGAGGCGGCCATGCTGCAGCGCATCGGCGGCCAGCAGGCCGCGCACCAGCGCCACGCCGATGCCGGCCTCGGCCGCTGACACCATGTTGGCCGCGTTGTCGAAGGCGGCCACCACGGCTGGCTCCAGCGGCTCCTGTGCGGCCGCGTCGAGCCAAGGAATCCACGAGCGGCGTGTGTAGCCCAGCAGCGGCAACGCCATCATGGCCGACGGCGCCATCGGCACCTGCACGCCATGCCGCTCCAAGAGGGCAGGCGCCGCTACGGCGGTGACGTGGTCGCCACAGATCAGCGCCATCTCGCAGTCATCCCATTCGCCGTAGCCGTAGCGCAACGACACATCCACGCGCTCGAACGAGGGCCGCTCGCCGCGCGTGGTGGACAGGAACATCACCTGATAGCCCGGCAGCGCCGCGAGCAACTGCGGCAGCCGCGCATTCAGCCAGCCCTGCGCCAGCTCGCTGTCGACATCGACGATGAGGGTTTGCGGCACGCGCCGGTTGCGCACCGAAGACAGCGCCCGGTCCACCTGCCCGAAGCCGTCGGTGAGCATGCTGGCGAAGAGCTGGCCGGCGTCGGTCAGCACGATGCCGCCGGCCTCGCGCACGAACAGCGGCTGGCCGATGAACTCCTCCAGCGAGCGGATCTGCTGGCTGATGGCGCTGTGCGTCAGGTCCAGCTGCTGCGCGGCCTTGGTAAAGCTACCGGTGCGGGCGGCCTGCAGGAAGGCATGCATCGACTGGATCGACGGATAACGCTTGTACATGGCGGCCTTGGCTGGGTTGTTAGTTCGACTTACACGGGTTGGCAGAAATCATCGCTGGCCGGGCATGGGGGCGCGGCGTCATATTGCAGCCCAGAAGCGGCCGCATCAGACGGCCTGTTCCCGGAGGAGACAATGATGACCGACATTTTGGTCAATGGCACCCCGCACCCGCTGGATGATGCCGACGCCGACATGCCCCTGCTGTGGGTGCTGCGCGATCGGCTCAAGCTGACCGGCACCAAGTTCGGCTGTGGTGGCGGCTTTTGCGGGGCCTGCACGGTCCACCTGGACGGCGCGCCCGTCCGCGCCTGCATCACGCCCGCGTCGGTGGCGGTTGGGCACAAGATCACCACCATCGAAGGGCTCTCGAAGGATGGCACGCACCCGCTGCAGCGCGCCTGGGTGGCTGAAGACGTGCCGCAGTGCGGCTATTGCCAGTCGGGGCAGATCATGTCGGCGGCGGCGCTGCTGGCCTCCGGCGGCCCCGTCAACGACGAAGCCATCACCAATGCCATGGCCGGCAACATCTGCCGCTGCGGCACCTACGGCCGCATCCGCCAGGCCATCAAGCGTGCCGCCGACGAGCGAGGCAAGGCATGAGCGCGCCGCGTGAACCTCATGCGCCGATGCTCGACGTACCGTCGCGCCGCCGCTTCCTGCAGCAGAGCGCGCTGCTGACGGCGGGACTGGCGGTCGGCTTTCGCCTGCCTGATGCGCTGGCCGCCGGCAAGGATGCCGCCGCAGGCGAGTTCGAGCCCAACGCCTGGGTGCGCGTACTGCCGGACAACACGGTCAAGATCGTCGTGCACAAGCATGATTCCGGCACCGGCACGCAAACTGCCCTGGCCGCCTGCGTGGCGGAAGAGCTGGACGTAGACCCGATGCGCATTGCCGTCATCACGCCGGAGCACCCGTTCTTCCAGGACTACATCCATCCGATCTGGAAGGTGTATTCCACCGGCGGCAGCACCAGCGTGTCGCTCGAATATGCACGGCTGCGGCAGGCCGGCGCCACGGCGCGCGCGATGCTCGTGAGCGCGGCTGCGCAACGCTGGGGCGTGCCGGTCGCCAACTGCAGCACGGTGGACGGCACCGTCATCTGCCAGGCCGACGGCCGCAAGGCTACCTACGGCGAACTGGCTGATGCGGCCGCTCGCTTGCCCGCGCCGGCCAATGTGCCGCTCAAGAACCCGGCGGACTTCAAATACATCGGCAAGCTGCGTCACAAGCGCGACGCGGCGGCCAAGGCCAGCGGCCGTTTCCAATATGGCATCGACGTGACATTGCCCGGCATGCTGGTGGCGGTGGTACAGCGCGCGCCGATGCCCGGCGCGCGCGTGCGGCATGTCGACAGCACTGAAGCTCTGAAGGTGCGCGGCGTGCGCCAGGTCATCACGATCCCGCTGCGCACGGATGTGCTGGGCGGCAACCAGGAAGGCGTGGCTGTGCTGGCCGACGACTATTGGGCGGCCAACAAGGGACGCGCCGCGCTCAAGGTCGAGTGGGACGACAGCGCCTTCGCGGATTTCGACAGCAGCCACGTTGCGCAACATCAAGCCGCGTGGCTCGCCAGTGGCAAGGCACGCGTGGTGCCTACCGTGCAGGCCGGCAACACGGACGTGGCGATCGCGCACGGCGCCAAGCGCCTCAACGCGGCCTACCGCATGCCCTACAAGCAGCAGAACCCGCTGGAGCCGGTCAACATCACCGCGTGGTTGAAGGACGGGGCGATCCAGTACTGGGGCGGCATCCAGGTGCCGTCCACTGCAATGGAAGCCGCCGAGACGATCTGCGGCCTGCCGCGCGACAAGGTGGTGTTGCACGAGATGGTGTCGGGCGGCAGCTTTGGCGCGCGCGAGAGCAAGTACTGGCTGTTCGAGGTCAGCTACCTGGCCAAGAAGACCGGCGTGCCCATCAAGCTGATGAACAGCCGCGAAGACGAAATGCGCGCGCTGTACGGCCACCCCGCCACGTATCACCAGTTGGAAGGCGCGCTCGACGCGCAGGGCCGGCTCGATGCCTTGCGTATCCGCGCGGTGTCGCCCGCCTCGCCCGAGCAGTGGGAGCCTGGCTACTTCGATCGCCCCGATCGCATGGACTACAGCACCACCGAGGCCATCTCGAAGTGGGATTTTCCGTACCGCGCCAACCACATGGACATCGGCTGGGTGCGCCACGAAACGGGCATCCCGACGGGCTGGTACCGGGCGGTCAGCTTCATCCCCAACGTGTTCGCCACCGAGAGCTTCATGGACGAACTGGCCGCGGCGGCCAAGCGCGATCCGGTGGACTTCCGCATTGCGCATATGGCCGACCGGCCACGCCATGTTGAGGTGTTGCGCGTCGCCGCACAGCGTGCCGGGTGGGGCAAGGCAGCGCACGGGCACGCACTGGGCGTCGCCACGCACCAGGCCTACGACAGCTACATCGCCGTGGTGGCCCAGGTGGCCCGCAAGGATGGCCGAGTGGTGGTGGAGAAGCTCACCTGCGTGGCGGACGTCGGCCTGGCGGTTTCGCGCTCCGGCGTGGAAGAGCAGCTTTACGGCGGCCTGATGTGGGGGCTGGGCCATGCGCTGTTCGATCGCATCGACATCCAGGGCGGGGCCGTGAAGCAGAGCAACTTCCACGACTACCCCGTGATGCGCATGTCGGACATGCCGGCCATCGAGATCGTCGTCATTGATGGCAACCGCGACAAGCCGGGCGGCGTGGGCGAACTGGCCAATCCGCCGGTGGCCCCCGCCATTGCCAACGCCATCTTCCGACTGACCGGCAAGCGCCAGCGCGAGACGCCGTTCAAGCTCGACCTGCAGGCGTAGCGCATACCGTGGACATCCGCCTGCTGCGCTACTTCTCGGTCCTGGCCGACGAACTGCACTTCGGCCGTGCGGCGGCGCGCCTGTTCATGTCGCAGCCGCCGCTGAGCCAGCAGATCCGCCTGCTGGAAGACGAGATCGGCACGCCGCTGTTCGTGCGCAGCCACCATCGCGTGGAGCTGACGGCCGCCGGGCGCACGCTCAAGGAGCAGGCGCCGCTGGTGTTCGAGCAGCTCAACCGCGCGCTCGATCTCACGCGGCAGGCTGGCCGCGGCCAGGTGGGCGAGCTGGAGATCGGCATGATCAGCTCGGTGATGGTGGGCCTGCTGCCCGAGGCGCTGCGCCAGTTTCGCGAGCGCTTTCCCGGCGTTGAATGGCGCCTCAAGGAGATGACGCCGGCCGCGCAACTCGCGGCACTCAAGGAACGCCGCATCGATGCGTGCATCTTCCGCCTCGGCCATGAAGACCCCGCCGTGCGCAGCGAACTGTTGCAGCACGATCCGCTCGTGATGGCAGTGCCGGCCACGCACCGGCTGGCCGGCGAGGCCACGCTCGCGCTCGGCGATTTTGCCGGCGAGCCGTTCGTCGCGTTCGAGTCCAAGCGTTCGCGTTTTGCCGAGCACCTGATGCATCTGTGCATCCAGGCTGGCTTTGCGCCGCTGGTGCGCCAGCAGGTGACCGAGGTGCAGACCATGCTGGCCTTGGTGAGCGCCGGCTTTGGCGTGGCGCTGTTGCCTGGGGCGATGGCGCATCTGGCGCCGCCGGGTGTGGTCTTCAAACCGCTGACGCCGGCGCTGCCCGCCGTGCCGCTCTACGTCCACTATCGTGTGGATGATGCCTCGCCGGTGCTCAGGGCCTTTCTGGAAACGCTGCGAGAGGTGAGCGGCACGGGTGCGGCCCGCGACATTCCCCCGGAAGCTCAGTCCGAGCCGGCCAGCCGGTAGTCCGTCGGCCGCATGCCCGTCCATTTGCGGAAGGCGCGGTGGAACGCGCTCGGTTCCGCAAAGCCCACGGCGACCGCAATGTCGGCAATCGTGCGGTGTGTGTCCTGCAACTGGCCGATGGCGATATCGCGCCGCAAGTCATCCTTGATCGACTGATACGTGTGGCCCTCGAGTTTCAGGCGGCGGCGCATGGTGGCCTCGGCCACGTTCAGCTTGAGCGCCATCGCGTCCGATGCCGGCCAGCTCGTCACCGGCAGGTTGCGAAGCACCTTGCGCACGCGCGCCGCGAATGAATCCGGGTTGCGGTACTTGACGATGAAGCTGCCCGGCGCATCGCGCAGGAAGGTCTTGATGGACGCGGCGGTCTGGATGACCGGCAACTCGAGAAAACCGGGGGAGAGGTCGACGTACGACGCATCGTGCTTGAACGCCATGTCGTCGCAGAACATCAGGCGGTATTCCTGCGCGTCTTGCGGTGCCGCACAGCGAAAGCGTGCCGCGATGAGCGGAATGCGCCGCCCCACCAGCCAGCAGACCAGCCCGTACACCATGATGAGCCACGTGGCGTAGGTGAACATCGGCGGCACACGTGTGCCCTTGCGGTGCACAAACACCAGGCGCACCCGCTGCGCATCCTCGTCGATCCGCACGTGCAGATCATCCAGCACCAGCCGCAGGAAACCCGTGGCCCGCGCGAGTGCCTGTCTGCCCGTACGGGCGGTGAGCGCCGCCTGGGTCATCGCCACGAAGCTGCCCCAGCGCATGGGGTGGGCGTCCTGCCCGAAGAACTCGTCGTCCATCGCCTGCGCAATGCCGGCCCACAGCGCGCCGTACTGCGCGGATGACACGCGGCTGCGCGGCTGCGCCAGCATCTGCGGCGGGATGCCGGCTGCCGCCATGATGGGCTGCATGTCAACGCCGTGCGCGCGTGCGCGGGCGACGGCCTCGTTGACGAGGCTGACGGAGACGGTCCCTTTCTCGTTGTTCTTCATCGTCGTGGCAAGAGGCGAATTCTCTCGGGGCATGGCAAATGCGCTCACGCAAGTTGATCGTGACGGGCATCGAAGCGGGCGGGCTGCGTGCCTACACTTTTTCTCCATCGAAGACATGCGCCGCGGGCTGCACAGTGTAAGGCGCCTGCCTACACACCGTCACGCGGTCGGCAAGCAGAGAGCAAGCGATGGACGACTTCTATACCGAAGAACAGCGGATGATCCACGACGCCGCGCGTGACTTTGCCACCGAGCGCCTGGCGCCCAACGCCGCGCAGTGGGACCGCGATGGCGCACTGCCCGACGACGTGGTCCGCGAGATGGGCGAACTGGGGCTGCTGGGCATGATCGTGCCGGCGGAGCTGGGCGGCTCCTACACCGACTACGTGGCCTATGCGCTCGCGCTGGAAGAGGTGGCCGCCGGATGCGCCGCCTGCGCGACGATGATGAGCGTGCACAACTCGGTCGGCTGTGGCCCGATCCTCAAGTTCGGCACCGAGGCGCAGAAGGCGCGTTACCTGCCGGACCTGGCCACGGGCCGTGCGATCGGCGCGTTCTGCCTGACCGAGCCGCACGCCGGGTCGGAAGCCAACAACCTGCGCACGCGCGCCGTGTTGCGCGATGGCCAGTGGTTGCTCAACGGCAACAAGCAGTTCGTCACCAATGGCGCACGGGCGGACCTCGCCATCGTGTTTGCCGTGACCGACCCCGAAGCCGGCAAGCGCGGCATCTCCGCCTTCATCGTGCCGACCGACACGCCGGGCTTTCATGTCGGGCGCCCGGAGCACAAGCTCGGCATTCGCGCATCGGACACCTGCCCGATCACGCTGGAAGACTGCGCCGTGCCCGAAGCCAACCTACTGGGCGAGCGCGGCGAGGGCTTGAAGATCGCGCTGTCCAACCTCGAAGGGGGGCGCATCGGCATTGCCGCGCAGGCCGTGGGCATTGCGCGCGCTGCCTTTGATGCCGCGCGCAACTACGCGAACGAGCGCATCCAGTTCGGCAAGGCGCTGCGCGAGCACCAGACCATCGCCAACATGCTGGCCGACATGGCCACGCGGCTGAATGCGGCGCGGCTGCTCGTCCACCACGCAGCGCGCCTGCGCAGTGCGGACAAGCCCTGCTTGTCTGAGGCGTCGCAGGCCAAGCTGTATGCGTCGGAACTGGCCGAGGAGATCTGCTCCAACGCCATCCAGATCCACGGCGGCTACGGCTACCTGGCCGACTACGCCGTCGAGCGCCATTACCGCGACGCACGCATCACCCAGATCTACGAAGGCACCAGCGAAGTCCAGCGGATGGTGATCGCGCGGCACGTGTAGCACGCCCTGCGCCGCATCGACCGAACACGAAAGAGCGCATACGCGCCGACCAGGAGACGACGATGAACGAAGTGGCATCTGCAGCAACGGGTTTTGTAGAGGCGCGCGATTTCCTGCTGCGCCATCGCACGGACTACGACCGCGCGTATCGCGAGTTCACTTGGCCGAAGCTGGATACGTTCAACTGGGCGCTCGACTACTTCGACGTGATGGCGCGCGGTAATGACAACCCCGCGCTGTGGATCGTCGATGACGCGCAAGGCGACGGGTTGAAGCTTTCGTTCGCGCAGATGTCCGAGCGTTCGTCGCGCATGGCGAACTTCCTGCGCGGGCTCGGCATCGTGCGCGGTGACCGCCTGCTGCTGATGCTACCCAATCGCGTCGAACTGTGGGACGTGATGCTGGCGGCAATGAAGCTGGGTGCGGTGGTGCTGCCGGCGACCACGCAGCTCTCGCCGGATGACGTACGTGACCGCGTCGAGTTGGGCGGGGCGACCACGGTGGTGGTGGATGCGGCGGAGCTGCACAAGTTCGACAAGGTGGATGCGGGCGTGCGGCGCATCGCCGTCGGCGCGCAGCGTGAGGGGTGGATCAATCTGGCAGCCGCGTACGGTGCAGCCGCCGAGTTCACGCCCGATGGCGCCACCAAGGCCACCGACCCGCTGCTGCTGTACTTCACGTCGGGCACCACGTCCAAGCCCAAGCTGGTCGAGCACACGCACCAGAGCTACCCGGTGGGGCACCTGTCGACCATGTACTGGATCGGGCTGCAGCCGGGTGACATCCACTGGAACATCAGCTCGCCAGGCTGGGCCAAGCACGCGTGGAGCTGCTTCTTTGCGCCGTGGAATGCGCAGGCCTGCGTGTTCGTCTACAACTACGCGCGCTTCGTGCCGAAAGACACGCTCGACGTGCTGGTGCGCTGTAGCGTGACCACGCTGTGCGCGCCGCCCACCGTGTGGCGCATGCTGGTGCAGGAACCGCTGACGTCGTACGCCGTCAAGCTGCGTGAGATCGTCGGTGCCGGCGAGCCGTTGAACCCCGAGATCATCGAGCGTGTGCGCAGCGCGTGGGGCGTAACCATCCGCGATGGCTTTGGCCAGACCGAGACCACCTGCCAGATCGGCAACACGCCGGGCCAGCCGGTCGTACCGGGTTCGGTGGGGCGCCCGCTGCCGGGCTACCGCGTTGAGTTGGTCGACCACGACGACCAGCCCGCCAGCGAAGGCGAGATCGTGCTGCCCCTTTCGCATCGCCCGCTGGGCCTCATGCAGGGTTACGCCAACAACGCCAAGGCGACGGCTGAGGCGATGCGCAACGGCTACTACCACACGTCCGACGTCGCCATGCGCCGCGACGACGGCTACTTCGTCTACGTGGGCCGCACGGACGACGTGTTCAAGTCGTCGGACTATCGCCTGAGCCCCTTCGAGCTGGAGAGCGTGCTGATCGAGCACGAGGCCATTGCCGAAGCTGCCGTGGTGCCGAGTTCCGACCCGCTGCGCCTGTCGGTGCCCAAGGCCTTCGTGACGGTGCGCCAGGGCTACGAGGCCGGGCCTGAACTGGCGCGCGCCGTGTTCCTCTTTTCGCGCGAAAAGCTCGCACCGTACAAGCGCATCCGCCGCCTGCAGTTCAGCGAGCTGCCCAAGACCATCTCCGGAAAGATCCGCCGCGTGGAATTGCGTCGGCTCGAGCTCGAGCGCACCCCCGAACCTGCCCGCATGCCTGGGGAGTTCTGGGAAGAAGACTTCGCCTGATCCATCTGCCCCATAGAACCCCCGCCATCGATTTGCTTAGGAGACCCCCATGAGCGCCGTCGCTTCTCTTGCTGCCGCCCACCCCGCTGCCAATCAAGACACCCCGCCTACCGTCAAGCTGCTGATTGGCGGCGAGTTTGTTGAATCGAAGTCGACGGAGTGGCGCGACATCGTCAACCCGGCCACGCAGGAAGTGCTGGCGCGCGTACCGTTTGCCACGGCGGACGAAGTGGATGCGGCCATCCGCTCGGCACACGCCGCGTTTGCCACGTGGAAGAACACGCCAGTGGGCGCACGCATGCGCATCATGCTCAAGTTCCAGGCGCTGATCCGCGAGCACTCGCCACGCATCGCACGCACGCTCACGGCTGAGCAGGGCAAGACGCTGCCCGATGCAGAGGGCGACATCTTCCGCGGGCTGGAAGTGGTGGAGCACGCGTGCTCGGTGGGATCGCTGCAGCAGGGCGAGTTTCTGGAGAACGTGGCCGGTGCAGTGGACACCTACACGCTGCGCCAGCCGATTGGCGTGTGCGCAGGCATTACGCCGTTCAACTTCCCGGCCATGATCCCGCTGTGGATGTTCCCGATGGCCATCGTGTGTGGCAACACGTTCGTGCTGAAGCCCTCGGAGCAGGACCCGCTGTCGACCATGCTGCTGGTGGAACTGGCGCTGGAAGCCGGTGTGCCGGCAGGCGTGCTGAACGTCGTGCACGGCGGCAAGGATGTCGTCGATGCACTGTGTACCCACGAACACGTGAAGGCGATTTCGTTCGTCGGCTCCACGGCGGTGGGCACGCATGTGTACCGACTGGGCAGCGAGCACGGCAAGCGTGTGCAATCGATGATGGGCGCCAAGAACCACGCCGTGGTGCTGCCCGATGCCAACCGCGAGCAAGCCATCAACGCGCTAGTCGGGGCAGGTTTTGGCGCGGCTGGCCAGCGCTGCATGGCGACCTCCGTCGTGGTGCTGGTGGGCGCGGCTCAGCAGTGGCTGCCGGATCTGATCGAGAAGGCCAAGAAGCTGAAGGTGAACGCTGGCGTTGAACCTGGCACGGATGTGGGCCCCGTGGTCTCGCGCGCGGCCAAGCAACGCATTCTCGGGCTGATCGAATCGGGCGTGCAGCAAGGTGCGAGGCTCGCGCTGGACGGCCGTAACGTGCAGGTGAAGGGTTACGAAGACGGCAACTTCATCGGCCCGACCATCTTCACCGATGTGACGACCGACATGGACATCTACACCAACGAAATCTTCGGCCCCGTGCTGCTGGTGTTGACCGCGCCCACGCTGGACGATGCCATTGCGCTGGTCAACGCCAACCCGTTCGGCAACGGTGTGGGCCTGTTCACGCAGAGCGGCGCATCGGCGCGCAAGTTCCAGAGCGAGATCGACGTCGGCCAAGTCGGCATCAACATCCCGATTCCGGTGCCGGTGCCGTACTTCAGCTTTACCGGCTCGCGCGGCTCCAAGCTGGGCGATCTGGGCCCGTACGGCAAGCAGGTCGTGCAGTTCTACACGCAGACGAAGACCGTCACCGCGCGCTGGTTTGACGATGCCGTCGACGCTGGCGGCGTGAATACCACCATCAGCCTGCGCTGAGCGCACCAAGGAGCGTTGTCATGAAGATCGCATTCATCGGCCTGGGCAACATGGGCGCCCCGATGGCGCGCAACCTGCTCAAGGCGGGCCATGCGCTCAACGTGTTCGACCTGAACGCGCAGGCAGTTGGTTCGCTGGTGGAAGCCGGAGCCACGGCTGCTGCTTCGCCTAAAGAGGCGGTCACTGGCGTTGAGACCGTCATCACCATGCTGCCCGCCGCTGCCCACGTGCGCAGCGTACTGACAGCCGCAGACGGCGTGCTGGCGGGCATCAGCAAGGGCGTGCCAATCATCGATTCGAGCACGATCGACCCGGCCAGCGTGAAGGCGTTCGCGGCGCTGGCGGCCGAGCACGGCAACACCTTTATCGATGCGCCGGTGTCGGGCGGCACGGGCGGGGCGGCGGCGGGCACGCTCACTTTCATGGTGGGCGGCAGCGCGGAGGCTTTCGAGCAAGTGCGCCCGGTGCTCTCCGCCATGGGCAAGAACCTCGTGCATTGCGGCGATACGGGCGCAGGCCAGGGCGCGAAGATTTGCAACAACCTCGTGCTAGGCATCACCATGGCCGGCGTGGCCGAGGCCATGTCGCTGGGTGAAGCGCTGGGTATCGACCCGAAAGTGCTGGGCGGCATCATCAACACGTCTACGGGCCGCTGCTGGAGTTCGGACACGTACAACCCGTTCCCCGGCGTGATCGAGACCGCGCCGTCGTCGCGCGGCTACACCGGCGGCTTCGGTACCGACCTGATGCTCAAGGATCTGGGCCTGGCGGGCGACGCGGCCAAGTCGGTACGCCAGCCGGTCTACCTGGGTGCGCTCGCGCAACAGCTCTACCAAACCGTGAGCTGCAAGGGCGACGGCAAGCTGGATTTCTCCGCCGTCATCAAGCTCTATCGCCAGGACGGAGGCGCGTGATGATCGAACTCGATTTCCTCCACGACAACAGCATCGCCCTGCTGACGCTCAAGCGCCCGCCCGCGAATGCGTTCACGCCGGAAGGCTTGCTGCAGCTGCAATCCACCGTCGAACAACTGAACGCCGATGCACGCGTGCGCGCCATCGTCATCACCGGCGACGGCCCGAAGTTCTTCAGCGCGGGCGCCGATCTGAATACCTTTGCAGATGGCGACCGCGACGTCGCCCGCGAAGCTGCTGCGCGTTTCGGCGCTGCATTCGAAGCGTTGCAGAACGCTCGCCCCGTGGTCATCGCGGCCATCAACGGCTTTGCGATGGGTGGTGGACTGGAGTGCGCTCTCGCCTGTGACATCCGCATCGCCGAAGCCCACGCCAAGCTGGCTGTGCCCGAAACCGCCGTCGGCCTGCTGTGCTGCGGTTGCGGCACGCAGACGTTGCCGTGGCTGGTGGGCGAAGGCTGGGCCAAGCGCATGATCCTGACCGGCGAGCGCGTCGACGCGCAAACCGCGCTGCGCATCGGCCTGGTGGAAGAAGTGGTCGAGACAGGCGCCGCGCGTGAAGCCGCCATCGCCATGGCGCAGCGCGTGACGATGCTCAGCCCGCAGGCGGTCACCTTCAGCAAACAACTGATCCACCAGGCACGCAACGGTGTGCCGCGCAGCGCCGCGCTGGCCGTGGAGCGTGAGCGTTTTGTCGATCTGTTCGACCACCCGGACCAACGCGAGGGCGTGAACGCCTTTCTCGAAAAGCGCACGCCGCGCTGGCAGTCCGCACAGGAACCGGAGACGCTGCAATGAGCGCAGTCCATATGCGGGCGACGCAGCCCGATATCGCCGTCGAGCCTGAAGTGCTGATGCACGTGGTGAACCGCGTGGCGGTCATCACGCTGAACCGGCCGTCTGCGCTGAATGCGCTGTCGCACGGCATGGTGCGGCAACTGGCCGCGCTGCTGGAGCAATGCCGCCATGACGACGGCATCGTCGCGCTGGTGCTGCGCGGTGCTGGCCAGAAGGGATTCTGCGCCGGTGGCGATGTGCGTTCGCTCTACCACCTGGCCCGGCAAGGCCGGATGGACGGCCAGGACGGTGAGAGCGGCTGGCTGCAGTTCTTTGTCGATGAATACCGGCTCGACTACGCGCTGCACCAGTTCCCAAAGCCTGTCGTTGCGCTGATGGACGGCATCACGATGGGCGGCGGCATGGGCCTGGGGCAGGCTGCGCGCCTGCGCGTGGTGACCGAGCGCACGAAGATGGCGATGCCTGAAACGCGCATCGGCTTCCTGCCCGACGTGGGCGCCACGCGCTTCCTGAGCGTGATGTCGCCGGAGCTGGAACTGTACGTTGGGCTGACGGGCGTGACGCTCACGGGTGCAGACGCGCTGCACTGCCGCCTGGCCGATGTGTGCGTGCCTGCCGAATGGCTCGCCTCGTTTGAAGACCGGCTGCAGCGCATGCCGCACGACAGCGATCTGATGCAGGCCCTGCGCCGCGTGTTCGAGCCGCCCTGCAATGTGGTGCCGCACGCGCCGCTGGTGCAGGCGATGCCGTGGGTGCTGCGCTATTTCGATCGGCGTTCACCGGTCGACCGCATTGTCGCCACGCTGCGCGAGAGCCTGGAGCGCGAATCGGCTCGCGAGCCTCGCCAGTGGCTGCAGGCCACGCTTGATGCCATGACCACGCATTCGCCCACGATGCTGCACGTCACGCGCGAAGCGCTGCTGCGTGGCCGCCAACTGTCGCTGGCCGAGTGCTTCCAGATGGAGCTGGGCATCGTGGCGCGTGTGATTCAGGAAGGCGATTTCTGCGAGGGCGTGCGCGCGCACCTGGTGGATAAGGACCATCGTCCAGGCTGGGCACCCGCCACGCTGCCGCAGGTGCGGCCGGAGCGGGTGCGGCACTTTCTGGCGTCGCCGTGGCGGGCGGAGGAGCATCCGCTGGCAGGACTGGCTGCGTAAGGCTCGGCCGGCAGGCTACACGCGCCGCTGCCGGTCGCCCCACCACGCATCGCGCAGGCGGCGCTTGGCGATCTTGCCGTTGTCGTCGCGCGGCAGCGCGTTGGTGAACTCGATCTGGCGTGGGATCTTGAAGCCGGCAATCTGGCCGCGCAGCCACTCGATCATGGCGTCGGCCTGCAGCCCCGCACGCAACTTCTCAGGCTCGGTCTGAACTACCGCGACAAGGCGCTCGCCGTACTCATCGCACGGCACACCGAAGACAGCGCAGTCCACCACATCGGGGTGGCGCAGCAACGCATGTTCGATTTCGGCGGGGTAGATGTTGACGCCGCCCGAGATGACCATGTCCGATGCGCGATCGCACACGTACAGGTACCCATCCGCATCGAGGTATCCCATGTCGCCGAGCGTGACCAGGCCGTCGCGATCGATCTTGCTGCGCGCCTCGTCATTGCCGCGGTAGGTGAAGTCGGGGTAGGCGGGCTGGCGGCTGTAGATCAAGCCAATTTCCCCCGTATCGCACGGCGTGCCGTCTTCGCGCAGGATGCGCACCTCGGCATCGCACACCGGGCGGCCGGCGCTGCCGGGGCGGCCGGCTGCATCGCGCGGGTCCATCACCGTGATCATGCCGGTCTCGCTCGATGCATACGTCTCGTAGATGACGGGGCCGAGCCAGTCGATCATGCGGCGCTTGATCTCGGGCGCGCACGGGGCGCCGGTGGAGGCCACGAAGCGTAGCGACGAGAGGTCGTAGCGGTGGCGTTCTGCCTCCGTGAGCTTGAGCAGGCGCACGTACATGATCGGCACGAGGTAGACGGTATCGATGCGGTAGCGCTCGATCTGCTCCAGCACGCGCAGCGGATCGAAGCGCGCGTTGAGCACCAGCACCTCGGCCATCTGCGCGGCCTGCTGGGCGAAGAGACTGGGCGCGCTGTGATAGAGCGGCGCCGGCAACAGCGCACGGCAACCCGGCACGATGCCGAAGGTGGCGGCCACCACGGCGCGCGCCTTTTGCAGATGCGTGTCGAGCTGGTCCAGCGGCACCGCCTGGCGCACCACGCCCTTGGGCCGGCCCGTGGTGCCCGAGGTGTAGGCCATGTGCCCGCGCGGCGACACCAGCGGCCCGTCATACGGCGTCTGCAGCGCAAGCCAGTTCGCGTAGCCATCCGCACGGTCGGTGCCTTCCGCATCCACGCGCAGCAATTGCACATGCGGGGGCAGCAGCGGCTCCGCGGCGTCCACCAGGTCGCGGTGGCCGATCAGTACCTTGGCACCCGAATCGCGCACGAGAAACTCCACCTCGGCCGGCGTGAAGTGCCAGTTGATCGGGCAGAAGTGACACCCCGCGATGCGGCACGCGTGCATCACATCGATATAGGCCGGGCAGTTGCGCAGCAGCACGCCGATCACGTCGCCTTCCCGCACGCCCATGCGGCGCAGGCCGCCAGCAAGGGCGGCGCCGCGCGCGATGAGCGTATCGGCGTCGGTGGCGCGGTCTTCGAAGATGAGGTGGGCGGTCATGCGTGTCTCCGTGGTGGCGGGTCGCGAGGTCTCGATGCCTCGATTGGACTCCGGTTTGATCTACGCAGCATGCCGGATTGAACCGCACTGAACAATCCGCTTAGGATTGCGCACACTGGTGAATGCCAGTGAACAACGCTGATCCCATCCTCTGCCAATCCGGGGCGCCATGGACCTCAACCTCATCCACCTGTTCGTCGAGATCGTGGAAGCACGCAGCTTTACCGCCGCCGCGCAGAAGCTGGGCATGACGCGCTCGAACCTGAGCAACCGGCTGAAGGTGCTGGAGCGCGAGACGGGCGCGCAATTGTTGCGCCGCTCCACCCGCAGCCTGGAACTCACGCAGGCCGGCGAGACGCTCTTCGAGCACGGCCGCCGCATGCTGCAGGAGGTGGAGACCGCACGCGCATCCATTGACGGCCTCGGCCAGACCGTGCGCGGCCATGTGCGCGTAAGCGTGCCGACCGGCCTGGGGCGTTTCTTCCTGGGCGCCATGCTGCTGGAATTTGCGCGCGAGCACCCGAGCGTGACCTTGCGTGTGACCTTCAACAACCGCGTCAACGACCTGATTGCTTCGGAGATCGACGTGGCGTTCAAGATCACCTCTGCGCCGCCGCAGGACTCCATCGCGCGCGAAGTCTGCCCGATCGGCTGGAGCCTGTTCGCCACGCGCGCCTACCTCAAGGCCCACGGCCCTGTGACGACGCCGGAGGCGCTGGCCGGGCAGTCCATCGTATGTCCGCCCATGCCGGGGCGGCGCCTGACGCTGGCGCTTGCGCGCACCGTGCGCGGCAAGACCACGCAGCACAGCGTCACCGTCGAGCCCCGCATGCAGTCGGAAGATTTTCCGTTCCTGGCCGATGCGGTGGCGCGCGGCATGGCCATCGGCCTGCTGCCCAACTACGTCACGCGGGCCACCGCCACGCCGTTCGAGCGCGTGCTGCCGGCGTACGAGGTGGGCGGGCTGGGCACGCATCTCTACATCCTCACGTTGCCCAATCGCTATGCATCGCCGGCGATGCGGGCGCTGATCGATTTTGTGCGGACGCGGGTGAGCGCACAGGCTGAAGACTGGCAGTAATCCCGCGCGGATTGCTGCGTATGCGCAAAATAGTGCCAAGGCAGATAACGTACCCCGAATAGACGGTATCCATCACTTCGTCTTGTTTTGGGTCAAGGCGCACACCAAAATCGAAAGAGGCGGAGCCCGCTTCGCGCTTGGAGCTCCCCGCAATCTCTCCCCCGCCATCCTCCGATCGAGGAAGAATTCATGCCGCTTACCCATCCGTCGCGCCGCGCTTTCCTCAAAGCGACTGTCGTGGCCGGCGTCTCGGTGTATATCGCACCGCTGGGCGGCCGCGCATTCGCGGCCCTGTTCGAAGACAAGATCCTCACCCCGGTCCAGTGGGACCCCAAGACGGGCACCCCCAAGTTCCGCATCGACGGCATTGCCAAGGTGACCGGCGACAAGGTCTTCGCGCGCGACATCCGCTCGCGCGACATGCCGCACTGGCCGCAGCAGCAATCGCACGCGTTCATCCTGCGCACCACGCTGGCCGACCGCACGTACGAAGGCTTCGACCTGAGCCTGCTGGGCGATGAGCTCAAGCCCGATCGCGTGGTCACCGCAGATGATCTTGCGCGCGACGGCGTCGTCTTTCCCGCCTTCTATGGCGAAGACATGCTCTTGCCCACCGGCAAGACGCCCGCGTATCTGGGCCATGCGGTCGCCATCCTGATCTATCACGACTTCGCGCGCTTCCGCTTTGCGAAAGACAAGCTCAAGTTCCAGGACAAGATCATCCGCTACGGCGCGCAGACCGGCCCGCTGGAGCGCGACCCGTGGGGCACCTTCCGCTTCGTGCGTGTGGGCGGCGCTGGGCCGTATGACGACGATGTGTTCTCCAGCCTGAAGAACGCCCCGGTCTTCCCGAGCATGATGCGCAAGCACGAGCCCGTGTGGCCCGATGGTGTGGACCATGGCAAGCTCGGCGAGCAGGGCATCTTCCACGCCAACCAGATCGCCGCGGAGCTCGACAAGCCGCCCGCCGACTGGCTGGTGCTCGAGCGCGAGTACAACACGCAATCCATCGACACCGCCGCGCTGGAAGCCGACAACGCCAACTGCTGGTACGACAGCACCACGCAGACGCTGCACATGGTCGTGCCCACGCAAAGCCCGGTGGAAGTGGGCGAGAGCGCGGCCGAGATGCTGGCCAAGGCCAAGGGTGCGTTCCCCGTGAAGCAGGTGATCGTGCATCCGTGCTACACGGTCGGCTACGGCTCGAAAGACCACTACAACTTCCCGTTCTACGGGCTCGTGACGGCGCTGTATGCCGAAGGCAAGCCGGTGCGCCTGGCCAACGACCGCTACGAGCAGTTCCAGACCTCCATCAAGCGGCACGCGTTCAAGATGCGCTACCGCATCGCGGTGGACAAGAAGACGGGGCTGTTCCAATCGTTCCAAGGCCACTTCGAGGCCAATGGCGGCGGGCGGGCGAACTTCTCGCCGTCGGTGGCGATGGTGGGCGCGACGGCTGCGCAGTCGATCTACTACTTCCCGAAGAACGACCTGACCGCCGTGGCGATTGCCTCGCGCGCCATCGACGCGGGCTCCGCACGCGGCTACGGCACGCTGCAGAGCATGGCCGCCACCGAGGTGATGGTCGATGAGTTTGCCGAGCAGCTCAAGCTCGATCCGATCGAGTTCCGCCTGAAGAACGCACTGCGCTCGGGCATGAAGAACACGCAGGGCGCGATTCCTGCCGGCGCCATCCGCGTGGATGAAGTGCTGGAAGCGGCCAAGGTGCATCCGCTGTGGGTGAACCGCGCCAAGAAAAAGGCCGAGTTTGAAGCGGCCCATCCGGGCAAGCGCTATGGCGTGGGCTTTGCGTGCGTGCAGAAGGACTTCGGCACCGGCGCCGAGGCGTCGTTCGCCAAGGTGGAAATCCGCGCCGATGGGCAGATCGCACTGCACCACGTGGCGGCGGAAATCGGCACCGGCATGTCGACCTCGCAGGCGATTGCCGTGGCGCGCTGGCTGGGCCGCCCGGCATCGGAGGTGCGCGTGGCGGTGACGGAGTGGCCGGACCTGCCCGTCGTCACCAGTGGCGACCCGTACCTAATGAGCCAGGCCGATCAGGACAAGGCATCGGCCAACCCGCGGTGGTCTCCGGCGTATGCGTCGCCGGCCAGCGCGACCAACTCGGCGTACTACTTCACGCACAGCACGCGTGAGGCGGCGCGCATCATCTTCATGCATGGCCTGTGGCCGGCGGCGATGGCGATCTGGAGCCAGGGCATCGGCGGTGGCCAGGCAGCATCCTTGGTGGTGCGTGTGGAAGATGCGCGCTGGGTGGACGGCAAGCTCTCGGCCGGCGGCCTGGAGGCGCTGCCCTACGAGCGGATCGTCAAGAAGGCGCACGAGCTGGGCCTGGTGACAGGCGCGGTGGTGCACGTGTTCAACCGCTGGCAGTGGAGCGAGGCCGATTTCGAGGTGAACGGCGCGGCCACGCGCGTGCCGATCGATGGCCTGTCCGTGCGCTACGGCGAGGGCGCCGATGCTGCCCGCAAGGCCAGGATGACGACGGCCGGCGGCTACCACGTGCTCGATCGCAAGAAGGTGTATATCGCGCCCACGCAGCGCAACAACGCAAGCGTCACGTACTACAGCGCGGTCGGTACGCTGGTCGAGCTGTCGGTGCACGAGGCCAGCGGCAAGGTGGATCTGCTCTCGCACCACACGATCATGGAATGCGGCACGCAGATTTCGCCGCAGCTCGTGTCGGGGCAGTTGCAGGGTGGGCTGGCCATGGGCATTGGCCACGCGCTGCACGAAGCGCTGCCGCTGTACGAAGACGGCCCCGGCAACGGCACCTGGAACTTCAACCGCTACCAGCTGCCGCGCGCCAAGGACGTGGCCGTGTGGACGCAGACCGGGACGGTGCTGCCGCCCGTGTCGGAAACCGATCCGCCCAAGGGCATCGCCGAGGTGGTGATGATCCCGGTGGTGGGCGCCATTGTGAACGGCATCGCGCATGCCATCGGACACCGCTTCACCAGCCTGCCAGTGACCGCGGAAAAGATTCAGGAGATATTGACATGACCGCCGGCATGAACAGCACGACCATCACAACGCAACCGCTTACCGTGCACATCAACGGCAAGGACGTCGGGCCCACGCAGGTGCCCGAGGGCCTGATGATGATCGACTTCCTGCACGAGTACGCAGGCCTGACGGGCTCGCGCCTGGGCTGCGGCCAGGGCGTGTGCCGCGCATGCACGGTCATCCTCGACAAGCCCGATGGCACCAGCGAAGAGGTGCGCACGTGCATCACCGGCGCGCATTTCTTCCAGAACAAGAAGGTGCGCACCGTGGAAGGCCACGCCAAGCGCGACGAGAGAGGTGAAGTGGTTGCGCTCTCCCCCGTGCAGCAGAAGTTCCTGGAGCATTTCAGCTTCCAGTGCGGCTACTGCACGCCGGGCTTCGTCAATGGTGCGACGGTGCTGGTCGAGCGCCTCAAGCGCGAGCCGGTGGCGCGCGACAAGCTCGACGACACCATCACCGAAGCGCTGAACGACCACATCTGCCGCTGCACCGGTTACGTGCGCTATTTCGAGGCCGTGAAGGACGTGGTGCTGAGCACGCCCGGAACCATCAAGGACGGCAAGTGATGCAGATGCCCCAACTCATCCAACTGACGCGTCGGGCTCTGGCGCCGCTGGTGGCCGCCGCCATGCTGGCCGCCTGCGGCGACCGCTCCAGCGACATCCCGCCCGCTGCCGATCAGCCGCCGCCTGCCAAGCTGACCGGGGCTGACCTGATTGCCCGTGGCCGCTACCTCGTGCGCGCCGCTGATTGCGCGGCCTGTCACACGGCCAAGGATGGTGCGCCGTTCGCGGGCGGCGTACCGCTGGCCTCGCCGTTCGGTACGTTCTACGGCACCAACATCACGCCTGACAAGGAACACGGCATCGGCAAGTGGAGCGCTGACGATTTCTACAAGGCGCTGCACGATGGCGTGACGCCGGACAAGCACCTGTATCCGGCGATGCCGTACACGTCGTATCGCGGCCTGTCGCGCGGCGATACCGATGCGATGTACGCCTACCTGACGCAGCAGGTGAAGCCCGTGGCCGCCGTCAACCGCGAGCACGAGCTGCGCTTCCCGTACAACATCCGCATCGCCATGGCGGGCTGGAACGTGTTCTTCCTCAAGAACGCGCTGCCCGATGCGTCGGTCGGCAATGCGGCGGCGTGGCAGCGTGGGCGGTATCTGGCCAACGCGCTGGGCCACTGTGCGGAGTGCCACAGCCCGCGCGGCTTTGCCGGTCAGCTCGATGCCGGCAAGCCGCTCGCCGGCGCTGCACTGGGCCGCGTGGTCGCACCCGATATCACGCCCGCCGGCCTGGCGGCTCGCGGCTGGACGCAGGCCGATCTGCAGACGTTCTTTGGCGTCGGTATCGCCCCGCAGGGCTCGGCCTTTGGCGAGATGTACCCGGTGGTCCACCTGAGCACGCAGTACCTGAACCAGGCAGACCTGGGCGCGTTGGCGACGTATCTGCTGGGCGACAAGGCACCCGCACCGCAGCCGCTCAAGCCAGTGGCCGCCACGGCGGACAACGCTGACCAGCTCAAGGCCGGCCGCGCGCACTACCTGGCCGTCTGTGCCGGTTGTCATGGCCGCGATGGCGAGGGGAAGCCGCACGTTGCCGTGCCGATGCTGGGCAACGCCACCGTGCGCAATGCCGATGCGCACAACCTGCTCGTCTCGATGCTCGATGGCATTGAAGCGCAGCGCTTCCCGGGTACGGAAGCCATGCAGGACATGCCCGGCTTTGCGCAGATGAACGACACGGAACTGGCCGCGCTCGCCAACTACCTACGCACCAGCTTTGGCGGCCAGCCCGCTGATGTCACCGCAGACAAGGTGAAGGGTTTGCGGCAGTAGGCGGCCCGCCTGAAGCGACAAAAGCCCGCCCCGGTGTGATGCCCGGGCGGGCTTTTCTTTGGGCGCGCGGACGTTGTGGCCGGGTTGTGACCGGGGCCACCTTCAGGCACAATCTCGAACCTTGTGGAGATGGCATGCCTCCCTTAACCGCCGGTTAGCGAACAACGAAGCCGGCTGATGATGCCTACAAGTTCCTGAGTCAGGGAAGTTGTGGGCACACGTTCATACGACGTCCTGTCGCTCAGGTTTGAGTTCTTCGAATCTGGTCATCATGAAGACATTGATCTCGCGCCTTGAGCCGCTGCTCATGCTGCCGTATCTGCTGCGCTGGCTCGCGTTGGGCTCGCTGGTTGGCGTGCTTGCCGGGCTGGGCTCGGCGGTGCTGCTGCTGGCACTCGACTGGGCAACCAATACGCGCACCGCGCACCCATGGATGCTGTGGTTCCTGCCGGTGGCCGGTCTTGCCGTGGGCTTGCTCTATCACTACACCGGGCGCTCGGTGGAGGGCGGCAACAACCTGCTGATCGACGAGATCCACGACCCCAAGCGCGTCGTGCCCAAGCGCATGGCGCCGCTCATCCTGCTTGGCACGGTCGTTACGCACCTGTTCGGCGGCTCGGCCGGGCGCGAGGGGACGGCGGTCCAGATGGGCGGCAGTTTTGCTGACTATCTGACGCGGTTGTTTTCGCTCGCGCCGGAGGACCGGCGCATCCTGCTGATGGCAGGTATCAGTGCGGGTTTTGCCTCGGTGTTCGGCACGCCGCTGGCGGGCGCCGTGTTCGGGCTGGAAGTGCTTGCCATTGGGCGCCTGCGCTATGACGCGATCCTGCCGTGCTTCATCGCGGCCATCGTGGGCGATCTGGTGCCGCCGCTGGTGGGTGTGCACCACACGCCGTACGCGATCCCGTTTGTGCCGCATCTCACGCCGCTGGCGATTGGCGCGGTGGTGCTGGCGGGCATCGTGTTCGGGCTGGCCGGGATGACGTTCGCGGCATTGACGCACCGGCTCAGCCGCGTGTTGAAGCACCACATTGCGTTTGGCCCGCTGCGGCCCGTGCTGGGGGGGTGTGTGGTCGTGGCGGCAGCGTTGGCGCTGGGCACCGACAAGTACCTGGGCCTGGGCATTCCCGTCATCGTGGATGCGTTCCATAACCCGTTGCCCGCTTATGACTTTGCCGGCAAGGCCGCCTTCACCATCGTGACGCTGGCGTCGGGCTTCAAGGGCGGTGAGGTGACGCCACTGTTCTACATCGGCGCGACGCTGGGCAATGCGCTGGGCTATGTGTTGCCGCTGCCGTTCCCGCTGCTGGCGGGTCTCGGGTTTGTGGCGGTGTTTGCCGGTGCGGCCAACACGCCGATCGCATCGACGCTGATGGCGATGGAGCTCTTTGGCCCCGAGGTCGGCACGTTTGCCGGCATTGCGTGTGTGGTGAGCTATCTCTTTTCAGGCCACACCGGCATCTATCACGCGCAGCGCATCGGCCATGCGAAGCGCCCGTCCGAACCCGAGCCAACTGCCGAGCCTACCGAGCGCGCTCAGCCCTGATCTGGTGCGGGCGCTGTGACTCCAATCAGCGGCCGTACATTCGTTCGCACAGCGCCGCACTCGCCCCAAGCTTGCGCGACAGATCGGAGGCCGCCTGCAGTTGCAGCGCGACGCACTCGCCCGAACCGCGCGCGGCTTCCAGCCGGGATGCAGCGCCCGATAGCGTCAGCGCCGCCATGAACTTGTCGCCGGAACCAAACACCGGGGTAGCGAATGCCGCGGTGTGCTGATCGCGCGCGCCCGACGTGAACATCGGCAGCGCGGGCGCTTCGTCATACAGCGCTTCGCCCAGGCCCCAGTAGCGCAGCACATGACTGATGGCGGTGTCGTCCAGCGGCAGCGAGGTGCCGGGCAGGCGCGTTTCGCGTAGGCCTTCCGATGGCTCGGCGCGGAACAGGCACAGCCGCCGGCCGTGATCGATGACGTAGTACGATGCGCTCTCCCGCGTGGCCGCCGCCAGCGCATGCAGCGCCGGTTCCACCACGGAAGACAAGTGGAAGGACTGTTCGTAGAGCTTGCCCAGATACAGCAGGCGCGGCCCGAGCGAATAGGCGCCGGCCTCCGAGCGAATGACATAGCTCATGCGCTCCAGCGAGTTCATCAGCCGATACACCGTGGTCTTGTGCATGCCCGAGGCCTGCGCCAGGGCCGCGAGAGACAAGGCTTCCGCCCCCGGCTTGAAGCAATCCAGCAAGGCCAAGGCCTTTTCCACTGCGGCGACGCCGTCGTTTCCCATTCCCCACTCCCCGAACTGATGAACGACGGAATTGTACTATGTACAACGCTGTTGTACGTAACGAAAGGGTAAACGCTAGTGGATCGTCTCGGTTGCCGGGGCTATAGTGATTTCACTGAGTACACCATCGTTGTACATAGTACAACTTCATCGACTGAGGCAGCGTTTCCATGAGCACCCCTTCCCCTGTTTCCGCGATCGTTCGCGATATCCAGCGTGTTTCCCCTGAACTGGTTGAGGCGGCCGCCCGCTTCCAGGCCGCCATCCTGGCCGACGTGGCCGGCCGCCGCGGCACATTGAACAGCCGCGTCAAGCCGCTGTCGTCGACCATGAAAGTGGCCGGCCCGGCGATCACGGTCGAGGTGCGCCCCGGCGACAACCTGGCCATTCACGCTGCCCTGGCCGTTGCCAAGCCCGGCGATGTGATCGTTGTGGACGGCAAGGGCGACCAGAGCTGCGCCCTGATCGGCGAGATCATGACCACGCAGGCACACACCACGGGCATCGCCGGGTTTGTGATCGACGGCGCGGTGCGCGACTCGCACGAGCTGGCGCACGGCACGTTCCCGATCTTCTCCGCCGGGCTCAACCCGTGCGGCCCGACCAAGAGCGTGGCGGGGCGCGTGAATCTGCCTGTGTCCGTTGCCGGTGCGACGGTGCACCCGGGCGATCTGGTGGTGGGCGATGCGGATGGCGTGGTCGTCATCCCGCGTGAAGACGTCGAGCGCATTCTCGTGCTCGCACAGAAGAAGGTGGATGCGGAGGCCGCCCGCATTGCCGCCATCCGCAAGGGCGACACGCGCCCGGGCTGGCTGGAAAAGGAACTGCGCGCTGCAGGCATGCTGGCCGAAGGCGAGGTCCTGTGATGAGCGCGAGTGCACACAAGCCCGTCGTACTGGTCACGGCGGCTGACCTGGCGCCGCAAGCGCTCGACATGCTGGGCGACTTCGAGGTCGTATTTGCCGGCAAGCAGCCCACGGAAGACGACATCGTCGCGCTCTGCGAGCGCCACAAGCCGGTGGCAATCATCGTTCGCTACGGCAAGGTCAACGCCCGCATCATGGATGCGGCCGCCAACCTGCAGGTGATCTCCAAGCACGGCAGCGGTATCGACGTCATCGACCAGGAAGCCGCGGCGGCACGCGGCATTGCGGTGCGTGCTGCCGTGGGTGCCAACGCGGCGGCCGTGGCCGAGCATGCGTGGGCGCTGATCCTGGCGTGCGCCAAGGCCGTGCCGCAGCTTGATGCACGCATGCGCGCCGGGCATTGGGACAAGGCTGTTCACAAGTCCGTCGAGCTGGACGGCGGCACGCTGGGTCTGGTCGGTCTGGGCGCCATTGGGCGTCGGGCAGCCGCCATCGGGCTGGCGTTCGGCATGAAGGTCATCGCGTTCGATCCGTACGCCAAGGAGGCGCCGGCCGGCGTGAAGCTGGTCAGCCTCGACGAGCTGTATGCGCAGTCGGACGTGGTGTCGCTGCACTGCCCGCTGACCGCTGAGAACCGCAAGATGCTGAACCGAGACACGCTCAGCCGCTTCAAGCCGGGCGCGATCCTCGTCAACACGGCACGCGGCGGTCTCATTGATGAGGCCGCGTTGGTGGAGGCGCTCGCCAGCGGCCAGTTGCGCGCAGCCGGGCTCGACAGCTTCGACGTGGAGCCGATGACCGTGCCGCACCCGTTCCAGGGCGTTGCGAACATCATCCTGTCGCCGCACATCGGCGGCGTGAGCGATGCGGCCTACGTGAACATGGGCAAGGGCGCAGCGGCCAATGTGCTCGCGGTGATCGAGGAGCGCGCCCGCACTGCGGCGTGATGGCCATGTTCCTGCTCTCGCCACCACTTGTGCGTGAAGCCGAAGTCTTCACGCGCATGCCGGCCAAGTTCCGCAAGCCCGACGTCCAGACGGACTGGGCGCGCGCCAACCGTGGCGGGCAAGCCACCGACTCCTTCCTCGAAGGGCCGGTGTGGTGCCCGGACGGCCAAGGTCACGGCCATCTGTACGTGACCGACATTCCGCATGGCCGCATCTTCCGCATCTCGGCTGCGGGCGACTGGGAACTGGTGGCCGAGTACGACGGCGAGCCGAACGGCATGAAGTTGGTCGATGATGCGCACCTGCTCATCACCGACTACCGCAACGGGCTGATGCTGCTCGATATCAAGCGCGGCGAAGTCACGCCTTACCTGGAGCGCCGCAACTCGGAGCGTTTCAGGGGCGTGAACGACCTCACGTTCGATTCGCAAGGCAACCTGTATTTCACCGACCAGGGGCAGACGGGCCTGCATGATCCGACGGGCCGGGTCTATCGCCTGACGGTAGAGGGCAAGCTCGACATGCTGCTCGGCAACTGCCCCAGCCCGAACGGGCTCGTGCTGTCGCCCGACGAAAAGGTGCTGTACGTGGCCATGACGCGCGGCAACTGCGTGTGGCGTGTGCCGCTGCAGGCGGATGGCTCGGTCAGCAAGGTAGGGCAGTTCTTCACCTCGTATGGCCCGAGCGGCCCCGATGGCTTGACGATCGACACGGCGGGCCGGCTGTTCGTGGCCAACCCCGGCCTCGGCCGCGCGTGGGTGCTGAACCACCGTGCGGAGCCGGAGGTGATCATCACCAGCCCGGAAGGCGCGTCGCTCACGAACCTGTGCTTCGGCGGCCCCGAGATGAAGACGCTGTTCATGACGGAGTCGGTGTCCGGCACTGTGCTCAAGACCGAGATGGACATCGCTGGCCCGCTGCCGCGTCGGGCAAAGCAAACCAAGTCCCAGCAATAACTCATCGACACGTAAGTAACCCCTAGCGCTCACAGAAGCGCGATGGAGGAGACCATGCAAATGTCCCAGACCTTAAGTACCCTGCGCGCCGCCACACCTTCCAATGGTGCAGATGCGCGCGCAGCTGCCACGCTGCCCGATGCGGATTACCAGGCCAGCGAACGCACGCTGGCCAAGGCGTTCCGCCGCATCCTGCCGTTCATCTTTGCCTGCTATGTGATCAGCTATCTCGATCGCACCAACGTGGGCTTTGCGGCGCTCACCATGAACAAGGACCTGGGCCTGACCGCCGAGCAGTTCGGGTTCGGTGCGGGGCTCTTCTTCATCGGCTACTTCCTGTTCGAGATTCCGAGCAACCTCATCATGCAGAAGGTGGGCGCGCGGATCTGGATCGCACGGATCATGATCACGTGGGGCGTGTTCTCGATGGCGACCGCGTTTGTGGTCGGGCCCAAGAGTTTTTCAGCGGCGCGCTTTCTGCTGGGGCTGGCCGAGGCTGGCTTCACGCCAGGCATCTACCTGTATTTCACGCATTGGTTTCCGGGCAAGTGGCGCGCCAAGGTAACGGCCGCATTCCTGGTCGGCATTCCGGTGGCGAACATGATTGGCTCGCCGATTTCCGGTGCGCTGCTTGAACTCGGCGGGCTGCATGGCCTGCGCAGCTGGCAGTGGCTGTTGCTGATCGAAGGGCTGCCTGCCGTAGTGCTTGGTATCGCGTGCCTGTTTGTGCTGGCAGACCGGCCTGAGAAAGCCAAGTGGCTGACGGACGAAGAAAAGGCTGTGCTCGCGCGCCGTCTTGCGATGGAGCAACGCGACATCGCCAGCAAGCACGGTACGAACCTGCGTGACGCAATGACCAACTGGCGCGTGTTCGTGCTGGCGTTCATCAACTTCTGCGGCATCGTCGGCTCGATCGGCGTGGGCCTGTGGATGCCGCAGATCATCAAACAGTTCGGCGTCGAGCATGCGGTGGTTGGCTGGCTGACGGCCATTCCGTATGCGATGGGCGCGGTCGTCATGCTGTGGTGGGCGCGTGTGGCGAACCGCGCGCAGAACCGCATTCCGTATGTGGCGGGCGCGTTGGTCGTTGCCGCCGTGGCGCTGGCGGCCAGCACGGCGCTGGATGCACCTGCGCTCAAGCTCGCGGCGTTGTGCCTGACGGTGAGCGGCATTCTCGCGTTCCAGGCGACGTACTGGGCCATTCCCTCCAGCTTCCTGACCGGCCGTGCGGCGGCGGGCGGCCTGGCGCTGATCGTTTCCGTGGGCAACCTGGGCGGCTTTGTCGGCCCGTCGATGATCGGTGCCATCAAGCAGTTTTCGCATGGCTTCACTGCGCCGCTGCTGGCGGTGTCGGCGGTGCTGCTCATCGGTGCGCTGGCCATCGCCTGGCTGGGGGACCCGGGCGCGGATGCCGGTGAAGCCGCCGCGACGCACTGATGCAACGCGTCCACCCAGTTGACTTCATCCTCATCGAGAAAGCCCGTGCAAATCGTCCATGCGCCGCATCTGCCGATCAGGCAAGCGTGGCTCGCCACCCGTCAGGAAGCGGTTCTGCTGCCTGAGCTGCCGATCATCGATGCGCATCACCATCTGTGGGATCGGCAGACCGGCCGCTATCTGACCGAAGAACTGCAGCAAGACGTGGGCAGCGGCCATCGGGTCGTTTCGACGGTCTATGTGCAGTGCAGGTCGATGCTGCGGTGTGATGGTCCTGTCGCCATGCGGCCGGTTGGTGAGGTCGAGTTTGCCAACGGCGTTGCTGCCATGTTTGCCAGCGGCGCCTATGGGCAAGCACGCGGTTGTGAGGCGATCGTCGGCGGGGCGGATCTTTCATTGGGGCAGGACGTGATCCCGGTGCTGGAAGCCATGCTTGAAGTCTCCGGTGGGCGATTGCGTGGCATTCGCAATCCGCTTGCATGGCACGAAAGCGATGCGGTGCGCTCCAGCCCGGTGACTCCACCGCCGGACCTGATGTTCAGCAAGTCGTTCCGGGAAGGTGTCAGCGCGCTGGAACGCTATCACCTAGCGCTCGATGCGTGGGTTTATCACACACAGCTCGACGCGTTGTTCGAGCTGGCGAGTGAGATGCCCGGGGTCACGATTGTCATTGACCACTTTGGTGGGCCGGTTGGCGTCGGCCCGTATGCCGGGCAATCCGCCGCTGTGTTTCAAGACTGGCGCCGGGCACTGGTCCGGCTGGCGAGCCTGCCCAACACGCGGATGAAACTCGGCGGCGCAGGCATGACCGTGTTTGGCTTCGATTTTGCGTCTCGCGAACAAGCCCCCGCATCGGAGACGCTCGCAGCCGCGTGGAGGCCGTACTTCGAAACCTGCGTCGAACTCTTCGGCGCAGATCGGTGCATGTTCGAAAGCAACTTCCCAGTCGACAAGGGGATGTTCAGCTACACGGTGCTTTGGAATGCCTTCAAGCGATTGGCCGCAGCTGCGTCGCCTGACGAGCGGGCAGCGCTGTTCAGTCGTACGGCTGCATTGACGTACGGATTACACGTACCAGGAGACAAAACATGAAGGTTGTCAGTGCCGAAGCACAGACGGGAAACTTGGCAAGCCGCGAGTCGCAGGGCGCGCGGCGGATTACCGGCCCGGAGTGGCGTTCGCTGTCATTGGCTGGGCTGGGTTGGGCGTTCGAGAGCTATGACTCGTTTCTCCTCTCGTTGCTGTTGCCGACGCTGGCGCTGCAGTTTGGCCTGAGCAAGACGCAACTGGGCCTCTTTACCAGCATCACAGCGGCTGGGCAGATCATCGGTGGCATCTTCTTCGGCTACGTGTCTGACCGTATCGGACGGGTTCGGACCGCGATGCTCTGCATCGGCATCTATTCGCTGTTCTCTGGCTTGCTTGCCGTTGCGCCGAACGAGCACTGGTTTGCGGCGTTGCGTCTATGTGGCGCCTTGGGAATGGGCGGGATGTGGACCGCCGGCGCTGCCCTCATCGCCGAGACGTGGCATGCGAGCCGCCGTGGCAAGGGTGGGGCGTTGATGCAGATGGGCCTGCCCATTGGCGCCATCATTGCAATCAGCGCGGCGGGGCTGGTCAGCAACCTGAACGATGGCTTGGCCGGCAATGGGTGGCGCGTGCTCTTTCTCATTGGGGCGCTGCCATTCTTTATCCTGTACTGGGTGGCCCGTCGCACGCCCGAGTCGCCGATCTGGCTTGAGCGTCAAGCTAAAACGGCGCGCACTGCCACCCGGGCGCAAGCCACTCCGGCGAGCCTGAACGTTCGCGGGTTGTTGACGGCGTTTTCCTTCATCTTCTTTTTGCAGTACCTGTACTGGGGTGTCTTTACGTGGACACCGACCTTCCTGATCACGGTCAAGCATCTGGATTTCGTGCACAGCCTGAAGTTCGTACTCGCGCTGCAGTTCGGTGCCATTACAGGTTTCTTGCTGTTTTCCGCACTGGTCGACCGGGTTGGCCGCCGACCGATGTTCATTGCCTACCTGCTCGTGGGTGCCGCAGCCGTGGGTGTCTACATTCTGTCGGCAAATCCGCTGCTGCTGATGGCGGCGATTTTCCTGACCGGATTCGGTGTGAACGGCATCTTTGCCGGATCGGGCCCGTTTCTGGCAGAGATCATCGGAAACACGGCTTCGCGGGGTTTTCTCATGGGGTTGGCCTACAACGGCGGACGACTCGGTGGTTTCATTGCGCCGTTGTTGATTGGTGCGCTTGCGTCGACGTCGGGTGGTTTTGTCCTCGGGTTGTCTACCACGATCGTGGCATTTGTGGCCGCTGCGATTGTCGTTCTTCTTGCCCCCGAAACCCGCGGCAAGACGCTTGGGTGATCCCCTGTCGTTCCACAACTGATTTCGCCTCAGAGGGCCCCTATAGAGGGCCGGTTGGTATCCGGAGACCTGTATGCAACAAGCTGGCATCACTGATGTAACTGATCTCGAGCAGCGGACCCTACGCAAGGTGGTCTGGCGGCTCGTGCCATTCCTCATGGTCTGCTACCTGCTGGCCTTCATCGACCGCGGCAACGTGGGCATGGCCTCGCTGCAGATGAACCATGACCTCGGGCTGACAGCCACCGTGTTCGGGTTCGGCAGCAGCCTGTTCTTTGTGTCGTACTTCTTCTTCGAGGTGCCGAGCAACCTGGCGCTGCAGCGCTACGGCGCGCGCATCTGGATCGCGCGGATCATGATCACCTGGGGCCTGATCTCGGCCGCCACGGCACTCGTGCGCGGCCCGGCTTCGTTCTACACGCTGCGCTTTCTGCTGGGCGCGGCCGAGGCGGGGTTCTTTCCGGGCGTGCTGCTGTATCTCTCGTACTGGATCCCGGCAACACACCGCGCGCGCATCGTGGCGACGTTCATGGTGGCGATTCCGGCCGCGAGCTTTATCGGCTCGCCCATCTCGGCTGCGCTGCTGCAGATGGATGGCCTGGCCGGGCTGCGCGGCTGGCACTGGCTGTTCATCCTGGAAGGCATTCCGACCGTGCTGCTGGGCATCGCATGTCTCGGTCTGCTGACGAACCGGCCGGAAGAAGCCAAGTGGTTGTCGAATGAAGAGCGCAATTGGCTCACGACCACGCTGGCCGGTGAAGCGCGGGGCCCGAAGAAGGTCGCAGAGATGTCGCTGGCCAAGCTGTTCTGCAACCGCTACGTGCTGTGCCTGGCGCTGGTGGATGTATGCGCGTCGGCCGCCGGCAGCACGCTGTCGGTGTGGCAGCCGCAGTTGCTCAAATCGTTCGGATTGACCGTCATGCAGACGGGGCTGCTCAACTCGGTGCCGTACGCGGTGGCATCGGTGCTGATGGTCTACTGGGGCCGTCGCTCGGATCGCCTGAAGGAGCGTCGCTGGCACACCGCCATTCCGATGCTCCTGATCGGGCTGGGCCTGTTCGGCACGTCGCTCAGCGGTTCGCTGATGCCGACCATGGTGATGTTGTGCGCGGTGCTGGTGGGCGCGTATTCGTTCAAGGGGCCGTTCTGGGCGCTGGCGTCGGGCATGCTCTCCAATAGCGCGGCAGCGGCGGGGCTGGCCACCATCAACGCGATCGCCAACCTCATCGGTGGCGGCCTGATGGTCAACGTGTACGGCTGGGTGAAGCAGGCGACGGGCAGCTATGCGCTGGCGCTGATGCCGCTGGCTGTGCTGACGCTGATCAGCGTGACGACGCTCTTGCTGCTGAGCCGCGCGAAGCCCGAAGGGCAGGTGCTGAACAAGACGGAGACGGCCTGACCATGCGCGCGTTCAGCAGAAGGCAGTTCTTGCAGCTGGCAGGGGCCGGTGCCGTGACGGCCGCCATCCCCGCCCTCACTCAGGCAGAAGAGTTGTGGTCCACGGGCAGTGAAAAACCGACGTTCAAGCTGCCGGCTGGCGCGGTGGACTGCCACATGCATATCTACGACGACCGCTTCCCGAGCGCGCCCGGCACCACACTGCGCCCACCGAATGCCAGCATCGAGCAATACCGCAAGATTCAGGCTCGGCTGGGCGTACAGCGCAACGTGGTCGTCACGCCATCCACGTATGGCACCGACAACCGCTGCACGCTGGATGCACTCAAGCGCTTCGGCTCCAACGCGCGCGGTGTTGCGGTGGTCGATACGTCGGTTACCGATGCGCAACTCACGGAGATGAGCGCGGCGGGCGTGCGCGCCATCCGCTTCAACCTCAGCTATCCGGGCGCGACTACCGTCGACATGCTCGCCCCGCTGGCGTCGCGCATCGGCGCACTGGGGTGGCATGTCGAACTGGTGGTGCAAGGCGCGAAGCTGCCCGAGCTGGAGCGCCATCTGCGTGCACTCCCGTGCCCGCTCGTCATCGACCATATCGCGCACGTGCCGCAGCCGGGCGGCATGCAGTCCGACGCCATGCGGACGGCGCAGCGCCTGGTCGACAAGGGCAACACGTGGATCACACTCTCCGGCCCCTACGTCGACACCAAGACCGGTGCGCCCGCCTATGCCGACGTCGAGCCGGTGGCCAAGGCCTTCATCGACATGGCCCCCGAGCGGATGCTGTGGGGCACCGACTGGCCGCATCCGACCGAGAAAGCGCACAAGCCCGACGATGCTGCACTGGTCGACACGATGGCCGCGTGGATCGGCCGGGCCGATTGGCAGGAGATGATCTTCGTTGCCAATCCGGTCAGGCTCTACGGGTTTGATTGAGCTTCAGCGACCGGCGCGTTCTATCGGGACATTGCGACACGATAGTCCGTGACCCGCACGCGAGTCAGGGCTGATATGCAACAGCTTCGATTTCGATCTTGGTGCCGACCACATTCGTTCCCTGCAACGTTGACCGTGCGGGTTTGTGATCGACGAAGACCGCTCCGTAGGCGCGATTGAATGCCTCGAAGTCGCGCGCGTCTTCCAGCCATACGGTCACCTTCACGATGTCTTGCAGCGTGCAGCCCGCGAGGGCCAGCACGTGCGCCACGTTTTTCAGCGTCTGGCGCGTCTGCTCTTCGATCCCGCCCATGAGGATGCTGCCGTCTTCGTTTCTGGCGATCTGACCGGACACGAACACAAAGTCCCCTGCCTTGGTTGCCAGCGAGCGGGGCAGGCTCCGCGTGCCGGGGTTGTTTTCTGCAAAGAACGCAATCGCCATTTGGGTTACCTCCGCAGGAGTTCGCAAGTCGCTTCCTCAGAATAGGCCGTTGGAAGACAAATCTCCGCCTATGTGGGCGTTTCGATGCTTGCGTAGGCGACCTTTGGGGGGTGATTTGTTCCATCCGCAAATCACGGAACGCAGATTCCCGCACGCCGCGCGCTTTCCCACGGGCTCAGGGCAAGAACGAGACGAACGGCAACGTCTTTGGGAGTTTGGGTCATTGTCGGTGTTGACATCGGCACCAAGAATCCTGCTCATGCGTGGGGCCCGGTTTGTCGCCGGCCCCGTGGTAACAGGGCTCTTGGGAGACGGCCATGCGCTTCACACTCAACGGAAAGCCGTTCGAATTCGACGGTGACCCAACCACCCCGCTGCTGTGGGTCATTCGCGATGCAGCCAAGCTGACGGGCACCAAATACGGCTGCGGCATTGGTGCCTGCGGCGCCTGCACGGTTCACCTCGAAGGTGAAGCTGTGCGGTCGTGCGTCTTGCCGGTTTCCGGCATCGAGGGGCGTGCGATCACCACCATCGAAGGCCTCGCCAAGGAGCATGCACACCCGGTGCAGCAGGCCTGGATCGAAAAGGATGTGCCGCAATGCGGCTACTGCCAATCCGGCATGGTGATGGCGGTGGCGGCTTTCCTGGCGCACAACAAGAAGCCCACGGACGCGCAGATTGATGCCTCCGTCACCAACCTGTGCCGTTGCGCCACGTATCACCGCATCCGGGAGGCGATCCATGTCGCAGCGAGCAAGTAGCGTTGGCATGGAGTGCCGCCCCGAGGTGCCAGCCCGTCGTACCTTCCTGAAAAGCGGCCTGGCGATTGCGGGCAGCCTTGTGTTGCCACTGACGATTGGTGAACGGGCCTTCGGTGCACGGGCGGGCGAAAGCGCCAACGCGGGTTTCTATCCCATCAACGATTGGATCCGAATCGACCCCACTGGCCGCACTGTCATCGGGTTGTCGCAGGTGGAGGTCGGGCAGGGCGTCTACACCGGTCTGCCGCAAGTGCTGGCCGACGAGATGGATGCCGACTGGAAGCAGGTGTCGGTGGAGTTCGTGACCGGGCGCGATGCTTACCGTATCGAAGCCGCCAACGAGCCGCCTCAGCAGTTCGTGGGCGCCTCCATGTCGGTGACGATGTTCTACACGCGTTTGCGCGTGGCCGGGGCACAGGCGCGAGAGGCGTTCCTGCATGCGGGCGCCCGACGATTGGGCGTTCGCGCCACCCAATGCATCACGCAGCAGGGGCGCGTGGTGCACGTCCAGACCGGCCGCGCACTCAGCTACGGTGAACTGGTGGCCGATGCCGCCAAGCTGCCGCTTAACCCGCACCCGCGCCTCAAGACGAGCTCCGGTCAGCATCTGATCGGACAGTCGCTTCACAAGCTGGACGTGCCGGCAAAGGTCGACGGCACGGCCGTGTTCGGCATCGACGTGCAAGTGCCCGACATGCTGACCGGTGCGATCAGGATGGCGCCCACGCTGGGTGGCGCGCCTGTCGCCGTCAGAAACCAAGACGCAGTGCGCGCCATGCCGGGCGTGGTGGATGTCGTGGTCGTCAAGGACGCCGTCATCGTGATCGCGCAGTCGTACTGGCAGGCCAAGACTGCCTGCGACGCCGCGGACATCGAATGGAATCCGGGCACTGCGCCGCACCTGGAGAGCGCAACCATCCTTGCGCAGCGCAAGGGCGCACTGCAGAGTGCCCATGCCGTTACCGCCACCAGGATCGGCACGCCCGAGGCAGCATTGGCCGCCGATCATGCGATCGAGGCGGATTACCACACGCCGTACATCGTCCACGCGACGATGGAGCCGGTCTGCGCCACGGTGCACGTGCGTGACGGCGAGATCGAAGTTTGGGGCCCGGTCCAGGGCCAGGACAAGGTGCGCTGGGCGCTCGGTGGCATCTTCAAGCTGCCATACGACAAGATCATCGTGCACACCACCTTCGTTGGTGGAAGTTTCGGGCGCAAGTACGTGCCCGACTTTGTCATCCATGCTGCGCTGGCGTCGCGTGCGGTGAAGCGTCCTGTGAAGGTGATCCGCTCCCGCGAAGACGACATTCGGCATGGCTTCTATCGGCCGTGCGCGTCCGCGCGCTTTCGTGCCGCGCTTGGGCCTGACGGCATGCCTGTCGCTCTGCATGCCCGCGTGGTCGGGCATTCGCTGTACCGCTCCATCAAGCTGGAGAACTTCGAGAAAGCCGGCGGCTGGGACGAAACCATGCTGGACGGCCTCTATGACCTTGGATACGCCGTTCCGAATCTCCTGGTGGACGCTGTCGATACGCCTCAGCCGGTACCGATCAGTTTCATGCGCAGCGTGGGAAGCACGTCCAGCGTGTTCTTTCTGGAGAGCTTCATCAACGAGCTGGCACATGCGGCATCGATCGATCCGGTGCACTATCGCCGCACGCTGTTGCGCAATGATCCGCTTGCACTACGGGTGCTTGACCAGACTGCCGCACACGCACAGTGGTTCAAGCCGGCCCGGCCCGGTCTGCATCGAGGCATGGCCTATAGCCTGTACACCGGGCGCGGCGGCGCTTTCACGACCTATGTGGTGACGATTGTCGAGCTGCGGATGGTGGCGGGCCGCGCCAAGCTTGAGCGCATCGTCTGCGGTATCGACTGTGGGCGGGCGATCAATCCGCTGTTGATCCGCGAGATGGTGGAAGGCGGTATCGGCTTTGCCTTGACCAACACCTTCAAGAGCGAGATCACCTTTGCCGACGGTGCCGTCGTGCAGAGCAACTTCACCAGCTACCCACTGCTATCACTGCGCGAAATGCCGCGCGTCGAGGTCGTGATCATCGACAGCGACCGTGATCCTCAGGGCTGCGGCGAAGTCGCGTTGCCTCCGGTCGCACCAGCGGTGGCTGAGGCCCTGTTCCATGCGACCGGACAGCGGCATCGCTCGATGCCGTTCGCGCAGCCGCTCGCATAACCCGAAACCAACCGTATGACACCGCCGAGCCATTCACTCGGCGGCGGGAGGCGTGCGTCCGCAGGTTGGCGCGCCCGCATTCGACCGGCCCTGCAGAGGCCGGCAACACGCCTGACACAACAAGCGTCTGACCACAGGAGGAAACAGGAATGAAGAAGCATTGGAGTGCGGCGCTGTTCGCCGCCATCGGGGGTACGGCAGCCGCGCAGAGCAACGTCACGCTGTATGGCATCGTGGACACCGGCGTGCAGTATTACAACCATGCTGCACCGAGCGGTTCCCTGGTCGGGATGCCCTCCCTCACGGGGGAGCTGCCTTCCCGTTTCGGCTTGAAAGGCACCGAGGATCTTGGCAGTGGCAACAAAGCCTTCTTCGTCCTGGAGAACGGCTTCGCCACTGACACCGGTGGGTTCAACAACGGCGGGCGCCTGTTCGGCCGCGCCGCCAATGTGGGCGTATCTGGCCTGTACGGCACCCTGACGCTCGGCCGGCAGATGAACATGTCGATGCTGGTGCTCAACAATGCCGACGTCATCGGCCCGTCGATTCACTCGATGGCCAGCTTCGACAACTACCTGCCCAATGCGCGGAGCGACAACGCCATCGGCTACCTTGGACAGTTTGCCGGTGTGACGCTGGGCGGCACCTATAGCTTCGGCCGTGACGGGGCGGGGCCGGCCGGGCCATCGGGCACCAACTGCGGTGGCGAAGTGCCAGGAAACGCGCTGGCCTGCCGCCAATACACGGCACTGTTGGCCTACGACGGCGCCAACTACGGTGTGGCGGCGTCATATGACGTGATGCGCGGCGGCACCGGCGCGAGCGCTCCCCTTACCAGCAGTGCCTACACCGACTCGCGCACGATCGTCGACGGCTACGTGAAGTTCGGTGCTGGCAAGGTGGGCTTTGGCTGGATCCGCCGCAATACCGCGGCGGTCGAACATAGCCAGTCAGATCTGTACTTTGTCGGCGGAACCTACGCGCTGCGGCCGATGCTCTCGGTGGATGCGCAGGTGTCGCGCTATGTGCTGAGCGATCACGGTGGCGCGACGCTGCTGGTTGGCCGAGTGAACTATGCGTTCTCCAAGCGCACCACCGTCTACACCTCTGTTGGGTATATGCTCAACGGAGAGCAGACGAACCTGCCTGTGGCAGCGGGCGGGACCGTCGGTGCCGGGCTGAACCAGCTTGGCGCCATGGTCGGCGTGCAGCATCGCTTCTAGCGCGACGTGAAAAAAGAGGGCGGTTATGGCAAGGGACCTGTTGAGTGACGCGCTGACGGATCTGCGTGCCGACGCAGTCGTCACCGGGCACTTTACGCTGACTGCTCCGTGGTCGATCCGCAAGGGCGCGGTCAGCGGCGCCCCATTTCGGACGTGCAAGGGCCAGCCGGTGTACATCATCGTGCAAGGGCAGCCGCCGGTGCGTCTGGAGCCCGGCGATTTCGTCCTGCTGCCGCATGGCGATGAACACATCCTGTGCTCTTCGCCCGACCTGCCGCCCGTCGACTTCGATGCCTTGATGGCGGCCCAGGGCATGCGCCCCAGGTTCGATACGCCGCTCGAATTCTCGGCCGGTGGCGGCGGTGCGCGCAGTGACTTGTACACCGGCATCGTTCTGTATCAGCACAGCGCGCGGAATCCGCTGTTTTCTGTCTTGCCACCCATCATCCATGTGAGTGCGCACGACCCAGCCGTGGCGCCGTGGCTCGCCAACACCCTCCAGAGCTTCATCGAGGAATCGATGCGCTGTCAGCCAGGCTGGGCCGTGGCTGCGGCGCGGCTGGCAGATGTTCTGTTCGTTCAACTGCTGCGCGCCCATCTGGTTCCCTCGGCAGACCGGGCGGGTTGGCTGCGCGGACTGCTGGATCCCCATATCGGTCAAGCCATTGCGCTGATCTATCGGTACCCGCAACGGGAGTGGACTGTCGATGCGTTGGCCGCAGCCGTGGGCATGTCGCGTTCGCGCTTCAGCGCACGTTTCACGGAGCTTGTCGGGCAGACCCCCATCGGGCACTTGACCGCATATCGGATGTACCGGGCCAGCCTCGAACTGACGGGTGGGCGCCGCCGACTGATCGACATTGCGGAAAGCGTGGGCTACTCCTCGGAAAAGGCGTTCACACGGGCATTTCGCCGTTGGTCGGGGTTACCGCCGTCCAGGTACGCTCGCGAGCGAATGGCCGCGCTGCGCGCGCGTTGACCTCGCGCCACTGTCGATTCTCACTTGACAGTGTGTTTCCTCCCGCGAGGCTGTTCGCAGCGGATGGCCTCGCTACCATGTCTTCCAAAACCCGCGCGGCCAACTGACGGCAAGCGCGCACAACACAAGACACTGGAGACACGCATGCCTGCACGCCACACTGTGGCCGCGATGGCCCTTGCCATTGCATCCTCGTTCGCCCACGCCCAGGTGTCGGACGACAAGGTCAAGATCGGATTCATCACCGACATGTCGGGCGTGTATGCCGACCTCGACGGCCCCGGTGGGCTGGAGGCCATGCGCATGGCGGTGGCGGACTTTGGCGGCAAGGTGCTGGGCAAGCCCATCGAGATCGTCTCCGCCGATCATCAGAACAAGGCCGACGTGGCGGCCTCCAGGGCGCGCGAGTGGATCGACCGTGAAGGTGTGGATGTGCTGTTTGCGGGCCCCAACTCGGCTGCGGGCCTAGCGATGAACCGCATTGCCGCAGAGAAGAAGCGCGTGTACATCAACCTGGGTGGCGGCACCCCGCGCCTGACCAACGAGGAGTGCACGCCCTACACCGTGCACTACGCCTACGACACGAACGCCCACGTGCGCGGCACCATCGGCGCGCTGCGCAAGCAGGGCGTGAACTCGTGGTACCTGCTGTCGGTCGACTACGCCTTCGGCAAGGACATGGATGCCGAGTCGCGCCGCGTGATTGCTGCCGGAGGCGGCAAGGTGGTGGGTGGCACCAAGCACCCGCTGGGCGCGCCGGATTTCTCGTCGTACCTGCTGCAGGCGCAAAGCTCCGGTGCGCAGGCCGTGGCGCTGGCCAACGCGGGCGGCGACACCATCAACGCCATCAAGGCCGCCAAAGACTTTGGTCTCGACAAGAAGATGCGCGTGGTGGGCCTGGTCATGACCATCGACGAGATCCACGCACTGGGCCTGCAGACCGCGCAGGGTATGCAATTGATCGACCCGTGGTACTGGAACGCCAGCGATGCCGCGCGCAGGTTCGGCGAGCGCTTCTACGCCAAGTTCAAGAAGATGCCGAGTGCGCTGCAAGCGGCGGACTACTCGGCCACGCTCACGTATCTGAAGGCCGTGCAGGCCGCCGGCACAGACGATGCCGACCGCGTGATGGCCAAGCTCAAGTCGATGAAGATCGACGACATGTACACCAAGGGCGGCTACGTGCGCGCCGACGGCATGATGATCCACGACATCTACCTGTTCGAGGTCAAGAAGCCGTCGGAATCGACCCGGCCATGGGATTACTACAAGCTCGCGCAGACGATTCCGGGCGAGCAGGCGTTCAATACGCTGGCGGAATCGGCGTGCGCGATGGTGAAGAAGTAGGGCGGCGCCATCGTTGCAGTTAGGCGCGCGGCGAATAAGCAAACGCAAAAACGGTCGTTCGCGTGCCGCAGGGCTGCCCATATGCTCACCGGAGCCCAACCCTTCCGGAGACGCAACGATGACGCAGCAGTCCCTCGCCACTGCCCCCGCCTGGAAACTCGACACCCTGGCCGTCCACGGCGGCTACAGCGCCGACCCGACCACCCGCGCGGTGGCCGTGCCGATCTACCAGACCGTCGCGTTCGCGTTTGACGACACGCAGCACGGTGCCGATCTGTTCGACCTGAAGGTGCCGGGCAACATCTACTCGCGCATCATGAACCCGACCAACGATGTGCTGGAGAAGCGCATTGCGGCGCTCGAAGGCGGCATCGGCGCGCTGGCGCTGGCATCGGGGCAGGCGGCGGTCACGTATGCGATCCAGACGATTGCCGAAGCGGGCGACAACATCATTTCGGCCAGCACGCTCTACGGCGGCACCTACAACCTGTTTGCGCACACGCTGCCGTTGTCGGGCATCACCACGCGCTTTGCCGATCCGCGCGATCCGGCGTCGTTCGAAGCGCTGATCGACGACCGCACCAAGGCCATCTTTGCCGAGACGGTGGGCAACCCGCTGGGCAACGTCACCGACATTGCCGCGCTGGCCGAGATCGCGCACCGCCATGGCGTGCCGCTCATTGTCGACAACACGGTGCCGACGCCCTACCTGACGCGGCCGTTCGAGCACGGTGCCGACATCGTCGTGCATTCGCTCACCAAGTACCTGGGCGGCCACGGCACGAGCCTGGGCGGGGCGATCGTCGATTCGGGCAAGTTCCCGTGGGCCAAGCACAAGGCGCGTTTCAAGCGCCTGAACGAACCGGACGTGAGCTATCACGGCGTGGTCTATACGGAGGCGCTGGGCGACGCGGCCTATATCGGCAGGGCGCGCGTGGTGCCACTGCGCAATACCGGTGCGGCGCTGTCGCCGTTCAATGCGTTCCTGATCCTGCAGGGCATCGAGACGCTGGGCCTGCGCATCGACCGCATCACGCAGAACGCCGCGCACATCGCACAGCATCTGCAGCGGCACCCGAAGGTGGAGTGGGTGAGCCACGCCAGCCTGGACGATCATCCCGACCACGCGCTGGTGCAGAAATACCTTTCAGGCAAGGCGCCGGGCCTGCTGACGTTTGGCGTGAAGGGCGGTTTTACGGCGGGCGCGCGCTTCCAGGATGCGTTGCAGTTGTTCACGCGGCTGGTGAACATCGGCGATGCGAAATCGCTGGCCACGCATCCGGCGTCGACCACGCACCGGCAGTTGTCGGAGGCCGAGCTGGCCAAGGCCGGTGTGCGGCAGGAGACCATCCGGCTGTCGATCGGGATCGAGCACATCGACGACCTGCTGGCCGATCTGGATCAAGCCTTGGCGCAGGCTTGATCCCGGGGCGCGGTCAGGCCATCACGGCTGGCCGCGCACCCACCGGAACACCACCGCCATCACCACCAGAAATGGCACCCCCACCACCAGCGTCATGCGGAAATCCGGCATCCACGCCGTGCTGGCGATGATGACCACCATGGCAATCGCACCCAACGTGGTCAGCACCGGGTAGCCCCACATGCGAAAGCGCAGCGCGCGGCCTTCACGTTCTGCCGCGTGCCGGAAGCGCAGGTGCGTGACGAAGATGACGAGCCACGTGAACAGCGCCCCGAACATCGCCAGCGCCATCATCAACAGGAACGAGTGCCCCGGCAGCACCACGCTCAGCACCGCTGCGAGCGCCGCACCGGAGCTGGACACGGCCAGCGCCCGCAACGGCACGCCGCGTTCGCTCACGGCACCGAGCGCCCGAGGCGCCTGCCCGCCGCGCGCGAGGCTGAACAGCATGCGCGTCGACACATACAACTGCGCGTTCATCGATGACAGTGCCGCCGTGAGCACCACAAAGTTCATCACGCCCGCGCCGCCGGCAATGCCCAGGATTTCCATGACGCGCACGAACGGGCTCTTGCCGGTGCCAGCCTGCTGCCACGGCACCACGGCCAGCATCAGCGCCAGCGTGCAGAGGTAGAAGAACACCAGCCGGAACAGCGTGGAGCGGAACGCGCGGGTTGCTGCGGCCTCGGGCTCGCGCGCCTCGCCGGCGGCCACGGCAATCAGTTCGATGCCGAAGAAGCTGAAGATGCTGACCACCGCGCCAAACCAGACGCCCGACCAGCCGTGCGGCAGGAAGCCGCCCGCATCCACATAGTTGTGAAAACCGATCGGGCCGCCTTCGGGCGCACGGTGGATGGCAACGCTCGCCACCACCAGAAACGCGACGATGGCTACCACCTTGATCATCGAGCACCAGTATTCCGCCACGCCAAATACGTCGACGCTGCTCGCGTTGATCCACACCAGCACGGCCGAGAACCCGACGATCCACACCCACGCCGGTACGCCCGGAACCCAGTACGCCATGTATACCGCCACCGCCGTTACCTCCGCGCCGATCACGAAGACGACCGCCGCCCAGTACGCATAACGCACCAGAAAGCCGGCGAGCGGGCTGACGTAATGCTCGGCATAGGCGCCGAACGAACCGGTGGTGGGGTGGGCGACGACCATCTCGGCCAGGCAGCCCATCAGCAGCAAGGCAATGGCCGCGCCGATGGCGTAGCTGGCGATCACGCCTGGGCCGGCGAGCTGGATGGCGGCGCCGCTGCCCAGGAACAGGCCGGTGCCGATCGCGCTGCCGATGGCGATCATGGTGAGTTGCGCGGACGAGAGGCGATGCTGCAGGCCGCCTTCGCGTGCGGCCAGCGCTTCGAAGCTGCCGGTGGCCTTGGTCATGGTGCGGGGTTCCGGAAAAAAGCCGCGATGATACGCCCAGGGCCGGGCGGGCCTTACACCACCGCCAGCTTCGGCCGCTCCTGCCGCGGCATGACCACGTTGCGCCCGGCGGCCTTGGCTTCATACAGCCGGCCGTCGGCCAGGTGGACCAGGTCTTGGACCGTGTCGTCTGCCAGGGCAACGCCTGAGTGCGAGGCCACGCCGATGCTGACCGTCAGCTTGCCGTGCGCGCTGGTCACGTTGGGCTCATCGGCGGCCAGCACGGCGGCGCGGATGGCCTCGGCCACGCGCACTGCGCCGTTGAGGTCGGTATTGGGCAGCACGGCGCAGAATTCCTCGCCGCCGTAGCGGCCGGCAAAGTCGCCGGGACGCTTGATGCTGTCGTTCAGACAGCGGGCCACGGTGCGCAACGCGGTGTCGCCGGCGGCGTGGCCGTAGCGGTCGTTGTAGTGCTTGAAGTCATCCACGTCGATCATCAGCACCGACATCGGCGTGTGATGCCGATTGGCGCGGCGCCACTCCACATCCAGGGCGGAATCCAGCGCGCGGCGCGTGCCAAGGCCGGTCAGGCTATCGGTATTGGCCAGCAGGTATAACTGCTGCTCCATCTCCAGGCGTTTGCGCAGCTGCTGGGCAAACAGTAGCGACAGCACCATGAACACCGCATCGAGCATGAGCACGATGCCGCCGATCACCCAGGCGCGCTGCCACCACTCGGCGTAGATGTCTTCGGTGGCCAGGCCGACGGTGACGATCAACGGATGCTCGCCGATATGGCGAAAGCTCACCAGGCGCTCAACGCGGTCAAGCGCGGACTTCTCCACGTAGGAGCCGTCAGTTGCCTGCAGCAACTTCTGGAAGGCGATGCTGTCGGCCACACTTCGGCCGATGAGCTTTTCGTTGTACGGCCGGCGCATGAGCAGCGTGCCGTCGGTGCGCACCAGTGTCACGGAAGCGTGCGGCCCGAGGTTGATGCCGTCAAATAGCCGGCGGAAGTAGTTCAGGCGCAGCGTGCCGACCACCACGCCGTTGAACTCGCCATGTGGCCCGTTCAGCCGGCGGCTCAGGCCCAGGGAGGTGTCGAGGCCCGTCACGCGGGGCGTGAAGGGCTCGCTGATATACAGACCGACGTCAGGCGAGCCCCGGTGTACCTGGAAGTAGTCGCGGTCGCCCAGATGGATGTGTCTTGGTGGCACTGAGCGCGAGTCGATCACCACGTCGCCGGTCTTGTTGGTCACCAGCAACGTGCCCAGGTCCTGGGCATTGGTGGAGCGGTCGAACAGCACGAGCTGCCGGATGGCCGGGGGCAGGGCGACGACCTCGGGCTCCTGCATGCCGTCGATCACGGCCTGCAGCGAGAGGTCGTATACCTCGATGTTGCGGGCGATGTCGCGCTGCAGGATCAGCGAGAGATTGTCGGCGCTGTCACGCGCGCGGGCCAATGCGTCGGTGCGCATCTCCCACAATGAAAGCGCCGTCAACGCCGCCAGGAGCAGCGAGAGCGCTGAAGCGCCCACGATAAGCAGGGAGGGTCGCCGCAGGAATGCGCTGGCGGCGCGCTGTAAAGGCATGCGCGAACTTCTGAAAAGTAGAACGGGATAGCCGCGATTGTGTACAGGACTCCACCGTCCTACGCAATACTGTCTAGAGCATTTCCCTGAGGAAAAACGTTTGCGTTTCGCGATGGTGCGACGCTTTCGGCGGCCGGGCGCATGCCTTGCTGAGGAATGTCTGAGTGCCGCGCCCGTAGCATCGAGCGCGCTGCCGCGCGGACTTTTTGCCCATGTCACCCTGTCACGTCGCTTTGCCTATGCTTGGTAAGCCCCCTTTGGAGACCGGAGAACGCCATGCCAGCCGACCGCCCTTCGTCTACCCCAACGTCGACCCCAGTGCCCGCCAACCCGCACCCACCCGTGGCCGATACGCACGAGGAAGCGCTGCTGGACGAGGGCATTGAAGAAACCTTTCCGGCCAGCGATCCCGTATCGGTCGATGCCGGCAAGCCCCATGTGCCCCCGAAGGCACCGGAGAGCGCCCCCAAACCGTAAAATGCGACAGGTGTGTCAACGAATCGGCCGCTTCAGCCGTATTAATCTCAGCCGTATTACGTAGATCGTCATTACGTACACCATCGGCACGTGCGAATCCGGCTCGCGCGCAAACAGAAGGAAGCCGGCGCACCGGTCGGAAGCCGTTCCGGCCAGGATGACAACTAGCCTGGCCGGGAGGTCGGGGCCGATCCTGATGTCGATGCCGTGGGGGGGCGGCTCTTGGCGGTTGGGCTTGCCACCGTCTGTAGTCCGCGCGTTCGGGTTCGCGCCCAGGTTCATCCAATTTGTTTCGGCACGTTGCCCGCATCCGTCTTCCGCCCATGGTGTGGCGTTGGGGGGTGGGGCGTGCCGCCAAAGCCAGCAGGATCTCGTCTTTCACCATGCCTGACGCCGCGTCAAACGACGCCAGTTCCACGCCAAGCCGGTCATCGGCCCGCTCAGCGCCCGCCGCCGCCGATGCTGCGGCCGCGCCTGCTGCTTCCTCGCGTCCCGATTCGGACTCCGATTCGGGCTCCGGGTCGGGCTTCGGTCTGGCCGGCTGGATCGTGATTGGGGCGGTACTCGTCCTGGGTGCGCTGGTGTTCGACAGCCTGTATGCGCTGCTCGATCACGTGCACTACGCCGACATGATCGCCGCGCTGCAGGCCACGCCGCGCGCGCACCTGTTGCTGGCCATGCTGGCCACGGCGTTGAGCTATGTCGCCCTGACCGGCTATGACGCTTCCGGCCTGCGGTATGCGGGCGCGCACGTGGCGCCCGGCACGGTGGCCACCACATCGTTCATCGCCTACGCGCTGGGCAACACCGTTGGCCTCGGGTCTTTGACGGCGGGGGCGGTGCGCACGCGCCTGTACTCTGCGGCCGGGCTGGATGCCGCACGCGTGACGGAGGCGGTGGCCTTTGATGCGGGCGCGCTCGGCGTATCCACCACGGCCTTCGGTGCGGTCGGCTTGCTGTGGGGCGCGCCGCACATTGCTGCCATCACGCATCTGCCGGCAGCGTTGCTGGAAGTGGTGGCGCTGCTGGTGCTGGCCGGTGTGGTGGCGCTGCTTGCGCTGTGCATGCGGCAGCGCAACGTGACGCTGCTCGGCCGATGGGAGATCCGCCTGCCGCCGCCCGGGCTGGCGGCGCGGCAGTTTGTGATTTCAGCGGCAGACCTGAGCGCGGCGGCGGCGGCCTTGTGGGTGCTGATGCCGGCGGGTGCCGTTGATCTGCCGACGTTTGTGGCGTTCTACGCGCTGGCCGTCACGCTCGGCGTGCTCAGCCAGAGCCCGGGCGGCCTGGGCGTATTCGAGGCCGTCATCCTGCTCGGCTGCAGCGGCCAGGCGCCGCCGGCGGATGTGCTGGCGGCGCTGTTGTTCTACCGCGCCATCTACTTTCTGCTGCCGCTGGTGGTGGCGGCTGCCATGCTTGGCGTGTTCGAACTGCGCTCCGGCGCGGGCGCTCCCTTTGCGCCATTTGGCCGCGCGGCGGTCAAGCTGTCGCCTGGGCTGCTGGCTGCGCTGACGATGGTGGCAGGCGTGATGCTGCTCGTCTCGGGCGTGACGCCTGCCAGCGACGAGGCCGAAGACCTCCTGCGCATGCACGTGCCGCTGTTCGTGGTGGAAGCCTCGCACATGATCGGCAGCGTGGCGGGGTTGATCATGCTGTTCGTTGCGCGCGGGCTGCTGCACCGGCTCGATGCCGCGTGGTGGGCGGCGCTGGTGCTGTCGCTGCTCACGGGCGTGCTGGCGTTGCCCAAGGGCATCGCCGTGTCGGAGATGGCGGTGCTGGTCACGCTGGCGGTGCTGCTCATCATTTCGCGGCGGCAGTTCGACCGGCCGTCGTCGCTGTTCTCGCAGCGGCTGGAGGCGGGTTGGCTGATCGCCATGGCCTGCGTGTTTGCGGCCTGCGTGTGGATTCTCTTCTTCGCCTATCGCGAGGTGGCCTACGCCAACCAACTGTGGTGGCAGTTCACCTTTGACGGCGATGCGCCGCGTTCCATCCGCGCGCTGATGGCGGTGGCCGTCACCGGCCTGGGCTTCGGCATGTGGCAGCTCTTTCGCAAGGAGCCCGGCGCGACCACCTTCCCGAGCGATGACGAACTCGCCCGCGCGGCCGAGATCGTCCGCAAGCAGCCCGCCGCCGATGCCGCGCTGGCGCTGATGGGTGACAAGAGCCTGCTGTTCTCGCCGTCGGGCAACGCTTTCATCATGTATGCCAAGCAGGGGCGCTCGTGGGTGGCGCTGTCCGACCCGGTGGGCGCGCAACAGGAGTGGCCGGAGCTGATCTGGCGCTTCATCGAGATGGCTGATTCGCACGGCGGCCGCGCGGCGTTCTACAAGACGCGTCCGCAAACGCTGCCGCTGTATCTCGATGCCGGCTTGCGCGCCTACAAGCTGGGGGAGGAGGCCTATGTGTCGCTGCCCGAATTCAGCCTCAAGGGCTCGCGCCGGGCCAACCTGCGCCACGGCGTGACGCGCGGCGAGCGCGAAGGCCTGTCGTTCGACATCGTGCCGGCCGCCGAGGTGCACACCGTGCTGGACGAGCTGCGCGCCATCTCCGACGAATGGCTGCGCAACCAGAACGCGCGGGAGAAGGGTTTTTCGCTCGGCGCGTTTGACGACCGCTACGTGGCCAGCCAGCCCGTAGCGGTTGTCCGCCGCGAGGGCGCCATCCTCGCGTTTGCCACGCTGATGTGCCCCGAGGTGCTGCGCATCGAGGCCAGTGTCGACCTCATGCGTTATCGCGCCAACGTACCGCCGGGCACGATGGATTTCCTCTTCGGCAAGGTCATCCTCCACTTCCAGGCGGAGGGGTATCAGCGGTTCGGGCTAGGGATGGCGCCGATGTCGGGCATGGTGGAGCATCAGCTCGCGCCGCGCTGGCACCGCTTCGGACGGATGATGTTCCGCCACGGCGCGCGCTTCTACAATTTCAGAGGGCTGCGCAATTTCAAGGACAAGTTCGAGCCGGTGTGGGAACCCCGCTACCTGCTTGCACGCGGCGGCATCGCGCCGCTGTTTACATTGACGGACGTCGCCGCGCTGATCGGCGGCGGCTTGAAGGGAGTGATCTCCAAATGAGTCGGCAAGCACCGCGCCCGCAAGAGGCGCGGCACAGGGGAGTGTTACGCAAGGGCCGGCATTGGGTCGCGCATCTGGCCGCACATCTGGGTGCGATCGGGCTGGCACTGACCACGTCGTGGGCCGTTGCGGCCGATGCATCGGTGTCTGCGCCCAAGGCCGCGCCGGCGTCGAGGCTCGCACCCGCGCCCGTGCAGGGCCCGGTGCTGGTGCCGCCCGTCGGCATGACGAGCGCCAGTGGTGTCGTGGCTGTGCCGCCGCAGGGCGACATACCGCCGCGCGTGCAGATGAGCGCCGCCGCCGTTGCCGCCAACAAGGCCGCCAACGGGGGCGTGCTGTCGCTGCCGGTGGTGGCGCCGGCCACGCCCGCCGCCGCACCTGGCGCTGTCGAGTTCGTCACGCACGGGCGGTTTCGTGACGTGCCGGTCTACAAGCCCAAGGGGGAGATCCGCTCCGTGGTGCTGATGCTCTCGGGCGATCTGGGCTGGACGGCCGCCACATCGCGCATGGCCGAAAGCCTGGCGCAGCAGGGCGCGCTGGTGGCTGGCCTGTCGACCCCCGCGCTGTTCTCCAGCCTGGAAGCCGATCAGGGCGACTGCGCGTTTCCCGACGGCGATCTGGAAAACTTCAGCCGCTTCCTGCAGGCCTACGAGAAGGTGCCGGGCTACTACCCGCCCATCCTCGTGGGTGACAACGAAGGCGGCGCGCTGGCCTACGCCATGATTGCCCAGGCGCGCCCGAACATCTTCGCCGCGGCCATGTCGATGGAGTTCTGCCCGGTGCTGGAGCTGCGCAAGCCACTGTGCAAGGGCGAGGGCGTGCACTTCAGCCGCCGCAAGAGCGAGAGCCGTACCACAGCCAAGCGCGTCAAGCCGCCCGAGAATGCGGGCGTCGTGCTGCTGCCGGCCACGAAGCTGTCGGCGCCGTGGGTGGCACTGCAATCGCCGGGCACGCTGACGTCGTTTGCGCGCCGCTCCGGCCCGCTGTGCGAGGCGCGCGCCACGCAAACCTTCATCGATACGATTTCCGGTGCGCAGTCGGTAACGCTGCCGGCCACGGCGTCCGGAGCAAATGCGCCGCCTGTGACGGCGAGTGAGCCGTTCAAGAGCGCATTCGCCAAGCTCGTTGCGCAGCGAAAGCCGCCGCCCCCGCCGCCGCCAGCCGCGGTGTCGGATCTGCCGATCATCGAAGTCGCTGCGCAGCCCGGCACGTCGTCGGAGCTGTTTGCGGTGCTGTTGTCGGGTGACGGCGGCTGGGCGGGGCTCGACAAGGAGGTGGCGGCCGCGCTGTCCAAGTCCGGCGTGCCGGTGGTGGGCATCGATTCACTGCGCTATTTCTGGTCGCAGCGCACGCCGGCCTCAGCCGCGGCCGACATGGACCGCCTCGTGCGCTTCTACGCCGCGCGCTGGAAGAAGCAGAAGGCACTGCTGATCGGTTATTCGCAGGGGGCGGACGTGCTGCCCTTCATCGTCAACCGCATGCCGGCGGCGTCGCGCGAGCACGTGGCGCTGGCCGTGATGATGGGCCTGGGCAAGCGCGCCGACTTTGAATTCCACATGACCAACTGGGTGTCGAGCAGCGCGTCTGGGTTGCCGATCCTGCCCGAGGTGCAGAAGCTGCCCGCGGGCCTGGGCATGTGCATCTACGGCCAGGAAGAGAAAGACACCAACTGCCCCAACCTGGACCCGAAGCAGGTCCGGCTGGTGAAGTTGCCGGGCGGCCATCACTTTGATGGCGATTACGCCAAGCTGGCGCGCATCATCCTGGAAGGCGCGCGCGCGAACAGCGCTCCCGCACGCTGATTCGCGGTTGTGCAGGCGGCGCTAAGCGCTGGGGTGGCCGTCTGCAGTCAACGTCTGCACACACTCGTCTACGCTGAGTTCATGGAGCATCTCGGGCCGCAGCGTGCTGTCGGTGGCGCGCTGCAGGACGGCCAGCGCGCGGGGCTTGAGCCGCACCAGCATCAACTGCAGATGGCGCGCCGCGCATTCGGCGGCAAAGATGCGCAGGGCTTCGATGGCGGAGCCGTCCACGTCCGGGGTTTCTTCCAGGCTGAGCATGATGACCCGCAGCGGCGGGTCGTGCGGCTGCTGCAGCATCGCGCGCACCTTGCCGAGCACGCGTTCGGTGTTGGCGAAGAACAGCGGCACTTCAGGCCGGACGATCAGCACGCCGGGCAGCGCTTTGGCTTCCGGGTGCAAGGACACATCAACAAAATCGTGGCTGTTGCGCAGGCGGCCGAGCACGCTCACGTTCGGTTCGGACAACTGCCGCAGCGTCAGCAGCAGGCTCACGCCAATGGCGGCCAGCAGGCCGTGCAGCACGCCCAGCACCAGCACGGCGAGCAGTGCGGCAATCACCACGATCCTGTCGCGGCGCCACGTCCAATAGGGCTTGAACACCATCGGATGCAGCGAATGGCTGACCGCAAAGATCACGATGGCGGCCAGCACCGGCTCGGGAATGCGCGCGAGCTGCGGCAGGAACAACCACACGATCAGCGCGACCACGGCCGCGGCGCACAGCGCGGCGAGGCGGGATTGTGCTCCCGCCGCTTCGTTGGCAGAGGTGGCCGAATACCCGGCGCCCACCGGCATGCCGTGCAGCAGGCCCGAGAGCAGGTTCGCGCAGCCCAGCGCGACGAGGTCGCGGTTGGCCGAGATGCTGTCGCCGTGCTTGAGCGCAAAGTTGCGGATCGAGCCGTACGACTCGGCATAGAGAATCAACATCAGCGCAAAGCCGAGTTCGGCGCTCTGCATCCACTGCGCGCGGCTGAGGTCGGGCACGCCCACGCTGATGTGCTGCAAGTCGATATGGCCGACCACGGCAATGCCGTAGGCGTGCCAATCGATCCAGTAGCCCGCCGCGATGGCCAGCACGATGACGACCAGCGTGGCCGGTATGCGCCCCCAGCGCCCGAGGCCGAACAGCAGGGCGAGTGCAACCGCGCCGAGTATCGTGCTGTAGGGGTTGGCACTGGCCGCGCTCGTGATGAGCTCCAGCGCAACGCGTGGCGTGTCGCTGTGGTGCACCGTCACGTCGAGGATCTTGGGCAACTGCTTGATGGCAATCGTCAGCGCCAGCCCGAAGGTGAAGCCGCGCAGCACGGGCCGCGCGATGAAATCCGACATGCCGCCCAGCCGCGCCGCGCCTGCCAGGATGAACAGCACACCCGTGGCGATGATGAGCGCGGCCGCCATCGTGAGTGCCGTCGCGCCGGACGTGCCGGGCTCGGAGAGCACCGTCGCAAACAGCACGGCAGCCGACGATGACGTGGCCGAAACGATGGCAAAGCGGCTCGTACCGACCAGCGAATAGACGACCAGGCCGCACAGCAGCGCGATCAGCCCGGCTTGTGGCGGCAGGCTGGCGATGCCTGCATAGGCGACGGCTTCCGGCAGTAGCAGGCCCGCAATCGAGAACCCGGCAATGACGTCGCGCAGCGCGCGCTGCTGCGGCGGTTGGGGTGGGGCGGCCAGCGGCGCGAAGCTCTCGGGGTGTTGCAGGGCGGTGGCCGGATGGTCGTTGGCGGAGGGCATGCGTCGCGAAGGTGGAGCAGAAAAGGAAGACGCCGCGACCCGGGTGGGCCGCGGCGTGCCGGACGTCCCCAGTGCTGCAGGCGCGTCTTACTTGGCGCAGGCCTTGCCGCGGCTCGGACGCATGCCGGCTGCCTTGGCGTCGGCTTCGGTCATGTATTCGCCTTGCTTGGTCTTGCCGTAATAACGGTCGCCCGGGCAGTGATAGACCTTGGTGCTGGCGTTGGCCCATACCTTGTCGGCGCCGCCGCCGGGGGCAACGCTGGCTGGAGCGGCAGCGGCCGGCTTGGCAGGTGCGGCGGCGGGTTTGGCCGGGGCGGGCATCGGCGCCGGAGCAGCAGCGGGGGCAGCCGGCGTAGCGGCAGCGGACTTGGCTGGCGCCGGAGCGGCCGGCGCGGTTGCCGGGGTGGCCGGTGCAGCAGCCGGAGCCGCCGAGGCGCCGGCAGCGCTGGCCTTCTTGTCGACGCCGCCATGGCCACGGCAGGCGCCCTTGAGCGTGGCGCCGGCGTAGGGGGTGCCGTCCTTGCAGACCGCATGGACGGCTGCCGGGGCTGCCGCCGGTGCGGTGGCCGGCGCGGCCGTGCCCTGTGCAAACGCCGAACCCATCACCAGTGCACCCATCGAAAACATCAACGCAGACAGTTTCATAACGAGACCCTCAACGAGGCACGGAGATACGTGCGTGATCGATTAACGCCAGTAGAAAGCGCGCGTTGACCAAACCGAGGGTTTCTCTGAGGAGAATCGGCCCGATGTTGACCATTCCGCAACAGTTGACGCCCTTTGCGCAGAACGATGCGGAATATGCGGCGTCAGCGTCATCCCAGCATAGGCGAGATCACCCCACAGGGCGAAGGCTCAGGCGAAGCTGTCCACACCCTGCACGAGGCGCTGGGCCAAGCGCGGCTGGCGCAGTTGCTCGAGCCACCATTGCAGTGCACGGCCCTCGCCATCCGCGTGGCGGCGCCAGCCGACGTAGAGCAGGTTGGGTTCGCGCGGGTTGGTGGTGTGCTTTTCCACCAGTTCGCCCCGCGCAAGCAGCGACGCCACGCGATGCCTTGGCAGCCAGCCCACGCCCAGGCCATCGCGCTGCGCGAGTGTCTTGGCGCGCATGCTCGGCACGGCCAAGGTGGGCTGCCCGCTGAGCATGCCGTAGGCGCGGCCGGCGGTCGTGCGCGCCGAATCGGCCACCACCACGGCGCGATGCCGGGCGATGTCTTCGCGCGTGAGCGGCGCCTGAATGGCCGCCAGCGGATGCCGCGGCGACACGGCAAACACCCACTCCACCACGCCCAGCTCGAACCACCCCAGATTGGGGATGGACGGCGGCTCGTTGGTCGCCCCGATGACGAGGTCGGCGCGGCCGTCGCGCAGCGCCTCCCACGTGCCGGCGAGCACTTCGTGCGTCACGCGCAGCGCCACGCCCGACTGCAGCGCGTCGAACGCGTGCATGACGGGCATGAGCGATTCGAATTCCAGCAGCTCATCGGTCACGATCCACAGCCGGTCTTCCCAGCCGTTGGCCACCTGCCGCACGCGCTGCGTGATGCGTGACACGTCTTGCGCCAGCCGCGCGGCTTCGTCGCAGAGTAACTGCCCGGCCGGCGTCAGTTGCAGCCGATAACGCCGGCGATCGAATAGCAACGCATCAAAGCGCTGCTCCAGTTGCCGCGCCGCATACGACACGGTGGAGGGCGCCTTGCCCAGTTGCGCCGCCGCGCGCGACAGGCTGCCCGTCTGGCGGATGGCCTCGAGCAGCGCCAATTCTTCGTCCGTCAACATGTGCAATTCCTTCGAACGTGTTCATCGTTCCGATCGTATGGCAAACCGCTTACCCGCGTCCACACTGCAGTCACGCGATTGTTCAAGTTCAACTTTCCTACTGGAGGACATCATGAATCGCTTTGAAGGCAAGACCGTTCTGGTCACTGGCGGCAACAGCGGCATCGGCCTGGCAACCGCCCAGGCATTTGTGCAGGAAGGCGCCCGTGTGGTCATCACCGGCCGCGACGCAGCCGCGCTGGAAACGGCACGCGCCACGCTGGGTAACAACGCCATCGCCATCCGCAACGAAACCGGCACCGTGGCCGCCGCGCGTGATCTGGCTCGTCAACTTCAGGAAGCCGGCGTGCGCCTGGATGCCGTCTTCATCAACGCCGGCATGGCCAAGTTCGCGCCGCTGACGGACGTGGACGAAGCCCTGTGGGACGCCACCTTCAACGCCAACGTGAAGGGCGCGTTTTTCCAGATCCAGGCGCTGCTGCCGGTCCTGAACCGTGGCACGTCGATCGTGCTGAATGGCTCGATCAACGCGCGCATCGGCATGCCGAACTCGTCGGTGTATGCGGCCAGCAAGGCGGCGCTGATCTCGCTGGCGAAGACGCTGTCGGCGGAGTTGCTGGGCTCCGGTATCCGCGTAAATGTGGTCAGCCCCGGCCCAGTGAGCACGCCCATCTACGGCAAGCTCGGGCTGGATGCCGACACGCTGTCGGCCACCGCCGCGCAGATCCAGAGCCAGATCCCGCTGGGCCGCTTTGGCCAGCCGGAAGAGATTGCCTCGACGGTGCTGCATCTGTCGGCGCCCGAATCGGCCTTCATCGTCGGCACGGAAATCATTGCCGACGGCGGCATGAGCCAGCTTTAAACCCATCGTGTATTCAGCGGGCCGCACACCCCGTACGGCCCGCGCTGGAGATCATCATGAAAATGCTTCCCAACCTGGCTCGCCACCTGGGCGCCGCGCTGATCGGCCTGGCTGCGCTGCAGGCGCATGCCGCACCCGCCGTGCAAGACCGTACCGTTGACGCCGCAGGCCTGCAGATCCACACGCTGCAAGCCGGCAGCGGCCCCGAAACCCCCGTCGTGCTGCTGCACGGCTATGCCGAGACCAGCCACATGTGGCTGCCGCTGATCTCACGCCTGGCCGATCGCCGGGTGGTGCTGGCGCCGGACTTGCCGGGCGCGGGCACATCGTCGATTCCCGCCGCGGGTTTCGACAAGAAGACACTGGCGCAGGACATCCACGCCATGGTGCAGGCCATGGGGTATCGCAAGGTCAAGCTGGTGGGCCACGATATCGGCCTCATGGTGGCGTACGCCTACGCCGCGCAGTACCCCGACGAGGTGGAGAGCATCACGCTCATGGACGCCTTCCTGCCCGGCGTGGGCGATTGGCAGAAGGTCTGGCTGCTGCGCGACCTGTGGCACTTCCACTTCTACGGCGAGGTGCCGCTGAAGCTGGTGCAAGGCCGCGAGCGCATCTACTTCGAGCACTTCTGGAACGACTTTGCGGCCGATCCGAAGCATTCGGTGCCTGAAGCCGATCGGCGGTTCTACGCCCACACCTACGCGCAGCCGGGCCGCATGGCCGCCGGGTTTGAGTACTTCCACACCTTCGCGCAGGATGCGGAGGACTTTGCGGGCTTTGCCAAGGCGCCGCTCAAGATGCCGATGCTCGTGCTGGCTGGTGAGAAGGCATCGGGCGCCTTCCTGATCGAGCAGGCCAGGCTGGTGGCCACCAATGTGAACGGCGTGACGGTCAAGGGCTCTGGCCACTGGCTGATGGAAGAGGCGCCTGAGGCGACCATGACGGAGCTGGTGCGGTTCATCAACACTCCCGCCCCCTAAGCTGAAGCCATGGAATTGACGAAATGTCAGTAATTGACGTATCGTCAATGCCATGAAGCCTGCTGAAGAAAACCGCCTTCTCCTGCGGGAAGGCCGCAAGATCGTCGAGGCGCTGGGCAAGACCCTGGCGCCGCTGGTGGAGGTCGTGCTGCACGACCTCACCGATCCCGACCATTCCGTCGTTGCCATTGCCAACAACCTCTCGGGCCGCCAGGTGGGCGATGCCGTCACCGAGCTGGGCCTGGCGCGCATGGCGGACCCGGATTTCCCGGAAGTCATCGAAAACTACGCCAACCGGTTTCCCGACGGGCGGCCGGCCAAGAGCACGTCCATCGGCCTGAAGAACAGCCGTGGCGACTATGTGGCCGCCATCTGCCTGAACATGGATGTGTCGATGCTGAGCGCCGTGACGACCGGCCTCACGCAGCTGATGCGCGTTGACGTGGCGGCGCCGCCGGTGCCGGAATCGCTCAGTTCCCGCCGCGTGGAAGACGTGCGCGCCGCACTCGAACGCTTTGCCGCCGCGCGCAACACCACGCCCATGGCCATGACGCTCGACCAGCGCCGCGAAGCCATGCGCGAACTGGCCGCCAGCGGCCTGCTGAACCTGCGCCGCGCGTTGTCGGAAGTCGCGCAAACGCTCGGCGTGGCGCGCTCGACTGTCTATACCTACCTCCCAGAGAACTCTCCGACCTGAGCCCCGCCATGAGTCTGCCCATCTCCTACGACGACGTCGTTGCCGCCCATGCCCGCCTGCAAGGTGTGGCCCACAAGACGCCCGTGCTGACGTCGACCACCGCTAACGCCATGGCTGGCGCCGAGCTGTTTTTCAAGGCCGAGAACTTCCAGCGCATGGGTGCGTTCAAGTTCCGCGGCGCATACAACGCGCTGTCGCAGTTCACGCCCGACCAGCGCAAGGCAGGCGTCATCACGTTTTCGTCGGGCAACCACGCGCAGGCGATTGCGCTGTCGGCCCGGCTGCTCGGCATGCGCGCCGTCATCGTCATGCCCCAGGACGCGCCGGTCATCAAGGTCGAAGCCACGCGTGGCTACGGTGGTGAAGTGGTGTTCTACGACCGCTATACCGAAGACCGCGAAGCGCTCGGCCGCAAGCTCGCTGAAGAGCAGGGCCTGACGCTGATCCCGCCGTACGATCACCCGCACGTGATGGCCGGGCAGGGCACGGCCGCCAAGGAGCTGATCGAAGAGGCGGGGCCGTTCGACGTCGTGCTGGCGCCACTGGGCGGTGGCGGATTGCTCTCGGGTACCGCCACGGCGGTGCGCGCGCTGAACCCCGCGTGCAAGATCATCGGCGTGGAGCCCGAGGCTGGCAACGACGGTCAGCAGAGCTTCCGCAAGGGCGAGATCGTCCACATCGACACGCCCAAGACGCTCGCTGACGGCGCACAGACGCAGCATCTGGGCAATTACACGTTTGCCGTGATCCGTGAGTTGGTGGATGACATCGTCACCGTGAGCGACGCGGAGCTCGTGAGCACGATGCAGTTCTTCGCCAGCCGCATGAAGGCGGTGGTCGAGCCCACTGGTTGCCTGGCGGCTGCAGCGGCGCTCACGGGCAAGGTGGACGTGCGTGGCAAGCGTGTCGGCGTGATTCTGTCGGGGGGCAATGTGGACTTGCAGCACTTCGCCAAGCTGGTGGTGGAGGAGGCGGTATGAGCAGTAAGCAGGGGCCCCGCGCAGCGGGGATGCGCACGGCCGCGAATGCCGCCTGCCACCGACACCGCCAAGGCTGGATGAGCGAGATGGGTACGGAGGTGGCCGCATGAGCGATGTGCGCTACCTGAACGCGCCGGACTTGCGACCGCCTGCCGGCCACTATTCGCACGCCGTCTGCGCCAACGGTTTCGTGTTCCTGGCGGGGCAGATTCCCGTGACGCCTGCGGGCGAGAGGCTCGTCGATGCGCCGTTCGACACGCAGGTGCGGCAGGTGCTGTCCAACCTGGATGCGGTGCTCGCCGCCGCCGGCACCGACCGCTCGCGCCTGGTGCAGGTGCGCGTGTACGTGACCGACATGGAAACGCACTGGCCCGCGTTCGATGCGTTGTATCGCGCGTGGATTGGCGAACAGCGCCCCGCGCGCGCCGTGGTGCCCGTGCCGACGCTGCACTACGGTCTCGCGGTCGAGATCGAGGCGACGGCGCTGGCGGCTTGAAGGACGCCGGCGCGGTTGACGCACATCACGCGCAGTGAAGGTCGATCCCTCGCCCGTTCGCCATCCAATGTTGCAAAATGCCGGGTGTGCCTGCCTGGGCGTACTTGACCGGGCTCAACCTTGAATGCGACGGAACCCCCCCATGACCCACGCCACGCGCCCGCTCCGGCCCGACGATGTACCGATCGGCCAGCCGTTGCCATTCGCGCTCGTGGACGGCGCCGGCAGGCTTCTGCTGTCGGCCGGCGTGGTGGTGCCCGACGCCGAGGCCGTGCGGCTGATATTCCTGCATGGCGCCGTGATGGCCGCTGCAGAAGCGGAAGATGCCCCCAACGCAGCGCCGCCTGTGGAATCAGCGGAGGGCAAGCCGCGCCTGGGTGCGACGGGCCTGTCGATCGGCACCGTGCTGCAGGTGCAGGAGAAGTCGGCCCCGCTGCGGGGTCCGATGCCATGCCGCTTGATCGGCTATATCGAAGGCGAGGCAATCTTCATCACGCAGCCCGCCGATAGCCAACGTACGCTGCGTCCGGAGGTGCGCGACATGCTGTTGCTGCGTGGCTTCTCGGGCCGTGAGGTGGTCAGCATGATGTGCAGCGTGGTGGCGACGGGGCAGTTTCCCGCGCCGTACGTGGTGCTGTCGATGCCGGCCAAGGTGCACAAGATGCCGCTGCGCAGCGCCAAGCGCGTGCAGGTGCGCATCGGTGCGATGGTGCGTGCGCAGGGGGATGGACGGGGTGAGGGACAGGCCGCATCGCCCGCCGGCCGCGTCGCCATGTTGCGCGACATCTGCCTGAACGGCGCGCTGGTGCAGAGTGCCGGTGCCACGTTTGCGGCGGGCGAGCAGCTCGCGCTGGAGTTCAGTGCCTATGTCGACGGACAGCAGGAGGACTTTTCCATCGCCGGGCGCGTGGCCAGCACCGCGCCGGTGCAGGATGGTCCGCCGGGCTTCCCATCGTTCGGCGTGGAGTTCTCGCTCTCGAAAGAGCAGACGGCGCGCCTGTCGCGCCTGATCATCGAGCGGCTGGACGAGTAGGCACGGATGCCGGCGCTGGCCTCAGGCCTTGATCGCGCCGGCAAGCATCGTCTCCAGCAGCCAGGCGCCAGCCTGGCCCAGCGTGCGCTTGCGAGACCACACCGCATCCACCGGCACATGGCGCGGCCATCCGCGCGCATGCACTTCGTGCAGCCTGTCAGCCGCGAAGTGGTCGACAAGCCAGCGCGGCAGCTCCGTCCACCCGAAGCCCAGCACGGCCATTTCCAGCAGCATCAGATAGCTCGGCGCCGACCACCGGCGCAGGCTGCGCACGGGTGTGGTTTCGGCCCGGGGCCCGACGGGGTCGACAAAGGTGTTCAGCCGCAGCTCACGGGTGTCGCGCAGCACCGCGTGTGGCACTTCCTCGCTGCCGTATTGCGCTAGCGGATGCTGCCGCCCGACGAACAGACCGATCTCCGATTGCTCGGCGATGGTCGCCGCGCCAATGTCAGGCGGATACGTCGGCTGCGTGGCCACCAGCCCCAGTTGGGCGCGGCCTTGCTGGATGATGTCGACCACGTCTTCGTACTCCGCAATCAGGCATTCAAGTTCCAGCTCGGGAAAGCGCTGTTCGAGCAGCGCGAGCGTCTGCTCATAGCGGTCGGACTGGTACGTGTCGGACACGACGAGCGTGAGGCGCGCCTCCAGGCCGCCGGCCATCTGCGCGGCCAGGCGGTCCATCTGTTCGCTGGCTTCGAGCACGCGGCGCACCTGCGTGAGCATCGCGTGGCCCGCTTCGGTCAGCGTCGGCTGGCGCGTGCTGCGGTCGAACAGCGTCAGCCCCAGGTCGATTTCCAGGTTGCCGATCGCCTCACTCACCGTTGACTGCCGCTTGCCCAGCTTGCGCGCCGCCGCGGAGAACGAACCCAGCGTCGCAGCTTCGGCAAAGGCGAGCAGGGCTTCGGGAGAGTGGCGCATGGGTCGCTCCGGCGGTGGTCAGATCCACCAATATATCGGAAAAACCGATGATATCGAACTGGATCAATCGGTTTCAACCGATCAGAATGGCGCCTATTCATCGGAGTCATTGCCATGCAAGTCCCACCCAAAACCCCCGTTGAGCGCGTGTTCCATGCGCTGTCGTTCGAGTTGCTTGCCACCGTCATCTGCGCGCCGCTGTTCAGCTGGCTGATGGGCGTGTCGCTCGCGCACATGGGCGCGCTCACGCTCATGTTTGCCGGGGTGGCGATGGTGTGGAACATGGTGTTCAACGCGATCTTCGAGCGCGTGGAGCATCGCTACAGGCTCGCGCGTACCTTGGCCGTGCGGGTGGTGCACGCCTGCCTGTTCGAGGGTGGCCTGGTCGTGATGCTTGTGCCGCTGGGCGCGTGGTGGCTGAACGTGAGCCTGTGGGAAGCCTTTGTGATCGACATCGGCATCATGCTGTTCTTCCTGCCGTACACGTTCTTCTTCAACCTCGCGTACGACCACCTGCGCGCACGCTGGATGGCGCGTCGCGCGCTGGCCTGATCTGATGCAAAGGTCGGCCTAGGGCAAAAAGGACAGTGCGGCAGCAGGCGCGCTTCCTATAATGAAGTCCTTTTTCAAGACGGGCGCAGTGGCCGCAAGCCGCTGCGCCCGTATTGCCTTCATGCCGCGTTCTGTGTCGCGTCTTATGTCGCATGCTGCCGCCATGTCGTCCCATGCCTCGGCAACCGTGCTGCGCCAATGCTATGTGGCGGCCTGCGCGGGCGATGCCGTGGGCGTCATGAACGTGTTGCGTGATGTGTGCGGTGCGGACCATGCCGCGGCCATGATCCAGTGGCGCCTGGATGGACGCTGGCGCTGGGTCGCGTCACGCGGTGCGGGAGCAGCCGATGTGCTGCTGCATGCCGTGCGCGGCAATGGCATCGACGCCTGGCCGATGGTCGATGCCGAGGTGCACGGCGCGGTGTGGCTGGATTACCGCAGACAACGCATCGCGCAAGCGGCACTCGCGCAATGCCGCGCGGACCCTCGGGCATTGCTGCCGCACTTCGCGCAAGCGTTGCCGTTGTGTTGGCAGCGCGGTGCCGCGCAAGGTATCTCGCCTGCGCAGCCGGTGGGGTTCCGGCTGACGGATACCTTCCATCTGACCCGCCGCGAAACCGACGTCGCCGATCTGCTGGCGCGTGGTGCCGACCCAGCCTGCATTGCCCGCACGCTGGGCATTTCACTCGACACGGTGCGCACGCACCTCAAGCACGTCTACCGCAAGACGAACACGCACAGCCAGTGCGATGTGGTGCGGCTGATGCTGGCGTTGTCGGCGCGCCGATAGCGTCCAGTCACCGGTATCAGGCCGGGGCCATCTTCGGTGGTGCAACGGCGGGCGTGCCGTCCTGGAAGAGCGTGAGCAGTTGCGCCCGCAGCTCGGGCGTGTCGGTGTGCTTGTGCACGGAAACGGCATGCTGCACGGCCGCCTCCAGCAGTTCGGCATCGCTGTCGGCGCTGATGGCGACCGAGCAGTTGGTGTCGCTGGGGAAGGCGCGGCAATCGATGTAGCGGCGGCCCATGGCGGTGCTCCTGGAATGACGATGGCGCGGCCCAATGCCGGCCGCGTACTCTCGTTATAGGTTTGCCAGGGGCGCGCGTCGTCACCTGCTTGGGGTAGGTAGCCGTCGGTGGTCAGTCGGCCACCTTTGCGCCGCGCTCCTTCAGCAACGCGCGTAGCACCGACCGGTGGCAATGCGCCTCGTCTTCGCAATAGCAGCCGACCGACAGGTTGGTCTGGTGCGACAGCGCGGCGAGCATGTCGAGCAGGCGCGCGGCGTCACCATCGCGCATTTCGGTGCGGAAGTGGCGCACGAACGTCTGCCACGCTTTCTCGTCGTGCTCGGCTTGCGCGGCCTGCGCCTGCTTGACGAGCTCGGGGGTGGGTGAGAGCAGCGGCATCCAGACGTCGTAGAAATCGCGGCTGGCGAATTCTTCCTTGGGTACGCCGCGTGGGGGCCGCCGCACAGTGCCGATGCGCAGGCCTTCATCGGGTTGGCGCGGCTCGCCGAGCCGGACGATGCGTAGTGCCATGGGTTGCCTCCGTGTGGTGCTGCGTGCTGCTCGTTGTGCTCCGTGCTTACGAACCCTGCCGGCTTTGCACAGTTGGGAAGAACACATCCTTCCACGATGCCGGCTTGTTTTTGATGGTGCCCACGCGCTGCATGAACTCGGCATAGTGCGCGATTCCCACCGGCGTGGTCGTGAAGCGCGAATCCGGATCGTCCAGGATCTTCTTTACTTCTTCCGGCGAGCTCTTCACCTTCGACTGCGCGATGTAGATCTGCGCGGCCTTCGTCTTGTCCTTCGCGATGAGCGCGTTGGCCTCATCCAGCGCTGCCACGAACGCCGCCGACAGCTTCGGGTTGGCTTCGTAGAACTTCTTGCTGGTGTAGGTCATGTCCAGCGTGATGTTGCCGAGCACGTCCACGGTGTTGAACACGCGGTGCAGGCCGGGCGCGGCGGCCTCGGTGTACGAGAACGGCGGCGACGCCATGTGGCTGTTGATCTGGCTGCCGCCGGCCAGCATGACGGCGGTGGCGTCCGGGTGCGGCAGCGGCACGGTGATCGGGTCGAGCTTGTTGAACTGCTTGTCGCCGAAGGTCTTGGCCGCCGCCATTTGCAGCACCACGGCGGGCAGCGAGGTCTTGATGCCGGGCACGGCGATGCGGTCCTTATCCGAGAAGTCGGCCAGCGTCTTCACGTTGGGGTTGCGCGTCATCAGGTACATCGACGACGAGCTGAGCGACGACAGGCCGCGGACTTCCATCGCGCTGCCGCGGGTCTTGTCCCACAGGGTGAGGAAGCCCGGCACGCCGAGCGAGGCGATATCGAGCGCGCCCGAGAGCATCGCGTCGTTGATGACGTTGCCGCCGTCGAGAATGCGATAGGTCGCTTTCACGTCGCCCAGGCCGGCGGCCTTGGCTTGCTTCTCGAGCAGGTGCTCGCTGGCCATTACCATGATGGGCAGATACAGGATGCCGTAGCCGTGGGAAATGCGGACTTCTTTTGCCTCTGCGTGGGCGGTGCTGATGGCGCCTGCACAGAGAGAGGCTGCCAGCGTGGCGGCCATGGTTAGGCGGAGGATGTTGCGGCGGGGTTGCTGCATGGGGTGTCTCCTTGTTGTTTGTTGGTGGTGCATTCGGGGTTTCGTCCCCTGCCGGGGCCGACTCACTTTCTTTGTCTTGCCAAAGAAAGTAAGCAAAGAAAGGCGCGCCCGAGATGGCGAATTCCCCTTGAATTTCCGTAACCGGGCGGAGGCGGGGAAAACTCGCTTCGCTCAGACAGTTCCCCGCCTTTTTTCCGCCCGCTTACGAAAATTCAAGGCGCCATCTAGGGCAGGAACGTCAACGGCCAAACCGTCTGGGCACGTGTGTGGGCGCTGCTGCTTAGTTCTGCATGCCCCAGCGTTTGATGGTGCGGGCTTCCAGCGTGCGGAACACCAGGTTTTCCACCAGCAGGCCGATGATGATGACGGTCAGCAGGCCGGCAAACACTTCTGGAATCTGGAGCTGGTTCTTGTTTTCGTAGATGTACCAGCCGAGGCCGCCCTGGCCGGAGCTCACACCAAACACCAGTTCCGACGCGATCAACGTGCGCCATGCAAACGCCCAGCCGATCTTCAGGCCGGTGAGGATGGACGGGAACGCCGCGGGAATCAGGATCTTGGTCAGATACCCCATGCCCGAGAGGCCGTAGTTGCGGCCCACCATGCGCAGCGTGTTCGATACCGACAGGAAACCCGCGTGCGTGTTGAGCGACACCGCCCACACCACCGAATGCACGATCACGAAGATCAGGCTGCCGTTGCCGAGGCCGAACCACACCAGCGCGATCGGCAGCAATGCGATGGCGGGCAGCGGGTTGAACATGGCGGTGAGCGTTTCCAGGAAGTCTTGCCCAAGCCGGTTGCTGATGCCGAGCACCACCAGCGCGCATGAGAGCGCCAGGCCCAATGCATAGCCGGCCAACAACGTTTGCATGGACGTGCCGATACGAGCAAACAGTGTGCCGCTGGCCAGCCCTGCCCACAGCGCCTGCACCGTGTCGGAGAAGGTCGGTAGCAGCAGCGGGTTATCGAGCCAGCGTGCGCCGCCTTCCCAGATGAGGGCCAGCACGAGGAGGATCACCAGCTTGCGCAGCCATACCTGTTCGTACAAACGCTCGGCAATGGACAGCGGTTTCTCGACCACGCCGATGCGTTCGAACGCCACGGGCGTGTTATAGACGGGCGCGCGTTCGCTGACGTTGGCAGCGGGCATCGAAAGGGTTTCAGTCTGCATGGGTTTCCTCCACCGCGCGGGCGAACAGCATGTCGTGGATCTCGGCTTCCAGCGCCTTGAAGCGCTCGGGGTCTTCGTCACCGCGCGCGAGGCTCGGCAGTTCGGCGCGCACCTGACCGGGGTGCGGCGACAGGATCAGGATGCGGCTGCCGCAGCGGATCGCTTCCGGAATCGAATGCGTGACAAACAGCACGGTGAAGCGCGTCTCGTCCCACAGTTGCAGCAGCTCGTCCTGCATCTTGCGGCGCGTGAGCGCGTCGAGCGCCGCAAACGGTTCGTCCATCAGCAGCACGTCGGGCTCCATCGCCATGCCGCGTGCGATGGCCACGCGCTGCTTCATCCCGCCCGACAGCATGTGCGGGTGGTGGTCGGCAAACTTGGTGAGGTTGACCTTATGGATGTAGTGCAGCGCGCGTTCTTCCGCCTCGCGCGCACCCAGCTTTCCGGTGGCGAGCAGCGGGAACAGCACGTTCTCTTTCACCGTCTTCCACGGCAGGAGCTGGTCGAACTCCTGGAACACCATCATGCGATCCGGCCCCGGCTTGGTCACCGGCTGGCCTTTCAGTCGGATCTCGCCTTCGGTGGGCGTAAGGTAGCCGCCGATGGCCTTGAGCAACGTCGATTTGCCGCAGCCCGACGGGCCCAGCAGGATGTAGCGCTCGCCGGGGTAGACCTGGAAGTCGACGCGGTAGGTGGCTGTGACCAGGTGCTGGCGCGTCTTGTACTGCAGCGTGACGCCGCGTACGTCCAGCAATGGCGGTGAGGTCGCTTGCATGGTGTTGTCTCCTGTATGCGTGTTATCGGTATGGGTGTGTGGCGGTGGCGCTAGCGGATATCGACGTGGTACCGGAAGTGCGCCGCCGCGCCGCGTGAGCGCCGCCATTCGAGCGGCGTGCGGTCGTAGCCGCGCGCAATGCGCTCGATCACCATCACCGGGTCACCGGCCTGGATGCGCAGCAGGCGCGCATACGTGGCGTTGACGGCCTCGGCGGTGAGCGTTTCTTCAGCACTGGCGATGATCTGGCCGCAGTGCGATTCGTACAGTGGATAGAGCAGGTCGCCAAATTCGCTTAGATCGAGCGTGGCGAGATCGGCGAAGCGGTCGTGCGGCAGCCAGATTTCTTCGGCCAGCAGCGGCGCGCTGTCGAGCAAACGCAGACGCGTCAGGCGGATGACCGGCGCGCCGGTTTCAATCTGCAGGCCGGCGGCGGGTGCAGACGGCGCATCGAGCACATCGCGCTTGAGGATGCGGCTCTCGGGAATACGCCGCTCCCCGGTTTCGCTCTGGAAGCGGAAGAAGCGGAACAAGGAACTGGCAAAGCTGGCCCGGCGCACGAAGGTGCCGCGGCCCTGAAAGCGCTCCAGCAGGCCCTCGGTCACGAGCACATCCACGGCTTTGCGGACCGTGCCAACGGCCACGTTGTACGTCTTCGCAAGCTCGGCTTCGGTGGGGATGGCGTCGCCGGGGCGCCAGTGCTGCTGGGCGATCTGCGCGGCCAGGTCATCGCGCAATTGCTGGTAGCGGGGCAGGCGGAGATCGGCGGGCATGGTGTGGTGAACGGGTCAACTATTCATCTATATGACTCTGCATTGTAGGGAGCTTGGCGGCTGCGGGCATTACAGGAAAACCCGCAGCCGTGATGAGGTTGGTTGACCACATCCCTTGGTGCTGTTGCCGCCGTGCCGGCAATTTTCAGGCAGCGCTACGTCACCGAAGGTGGCGGGGCGACGGTTACGGGCAGAGGCATTCCGTCGCCGTGGCGTTGCTGACGCTGGCGGTTGGGCCGGTCGTGGCTGCGCTCCCGCTGCTCTCGGGTTGGTCGCAAGAATAGGCGGTTCGCGCACGGGTGGCGCTCGCTGCCGTGCTGGCCGACGACATCACGCACGCCTGTGCAAAGCCAGCCAGCGTGCGGATCGCCTCCCGAGCCGAACGCAGATAGAACGATTGGAGATGAAACACGTGCCAGCGCGCCGCATGCACCTCCAGCCGGCATGTCACCCCACACGCGGCGGCGTGTTCGGCCAGGCGGGTGGAATCGGAGAGCAGCACTTCCTGATCGCCGACCTGGATCAGTATGGGCGGCAGCCCACGCAGGTCTGCCTGAAGAGGATCGGGCAGCACCGCCCGATACCAATGCAGCCCTTGCTCCAGCCAGGCCTTGCGGATCATCGGGTCGGCATGGCGGCGGGTTGCCAGTGAGGTGCCGTTGAGCGCGCCGTCCGTCACCGGTGAGATCAGCAGCAGGCCAGCCGGTGCCTGTGCATCGCGCTGCTTGAGGGCAAGTGCCAGGGACAGTGCCAGCGCGCCGCCTGCCGAATCACCCGCGATCAGGATGCGGTCTGGCGCATAGCCCTTGTTACGCAGGACTTGGTAGCAGGCGAGGGCGTCTTCCAGCGCTGCGGGATACGGATGCTCTGGCGCGAGCCGATAGTCGGGCACCCAGACCGGCATGCCCGATTCCACGGCAAGGCGTGTCGTGATGCTGCGGTGTGTGGTGGGGCTGCCCAGGCAGAACGCGCCGCCGTGCAGGTACAGGACGACACCATCGAGGTCGCCCCGCTTGGGCGCGACGATCTCGACGGGGATGTTGCCAACCACATCGCGATACCGGATCACACCGCCCACGCCGGGCATCAGCGCAGACAGCAGGCTGACGACACCGCGCTGGAATTTCGCGCCGAACGGCGGCCCGATCAGCGTCCGGAAGCTCAAGCGCAGCAGCCCGCGCAGCAGGCTGGCGGTCACGCGTTCCTCGGTGTCTGCGGGTGCCGCGACGATGGCTCCGCCTTGCGGCAGCGGCTGCGTGAAACGGTAGGCGTTCAGGCTCGTATGCCGGGTCAGCCAGCGGTACGACAGCGTGAAGCCGGGCCAGTTGGTGCTGTTGTGCCCGTTCTCATCCACGTACCAGCTCTTGCAGCCGCTCCACACCGAGTTGGACAGCCGTTGCTGGATGCCCACGTTGAAGCGTTTGTAACGGCGTTCGTCCACTTCGATGGTCGATGCACCGGCCATGCGCATCGCCTTGCAGCAACGCATGACGTGTGCGATCTGGCTCTCCAGCATGTAGACGATCGAGTTGTGGCCCAGGTTGGTGTTGGGCCCGTAGAGCATGAAGAAATTCGGGAAGCCCGGAACCGTGAGCCCGAGATACGCTTGCGCACCGCGGCGCCATGCGTCGTTCAGATCCACGCCAGCCCGTCCGGTGATGCGCATGGGCGAGAGGAACTCGGTGGCGGCAAAGCCCGTGCCGTAGACGATTGCATCGACGGTGTGATGCGTGCCGTCGACGGTCTCGACGCCGGTTTCCGTCACCCGGCGGATGCCATCGGTCACCAGATCCACGTTCGGCTTGCTGACGGCCGCCAGGTATTCGCTGGACAGCAGCAGGCGCTTGCAGCCGATCGGGTAGTCCGGCACCAGCTTTGCGCGCAGGGCTGCATCGGGCACCTGCCGGGCGAGCAGCTTATGAAAGGGTTTGGCGACTGCATAGCGCATCAGGCCGTGCAGGCGCGTGAAAGCGAGCGCGCGCGCTTCATACCGCACGTAGATGGCCGCGCGATGCAGCTTCATCGCCCACGGCAGGTGGCGGAACACCATCCTGCTGAGCGATCCGTAGGGCTTGTCCGGGCGCGGGATGATGTAGGCCGGCGAGCGCTGAAACACACTGAGCTTGCCAACCTTGTCCGCAATCGCGGGCACGAACTGAATGGCCGACGCCCCCGTGCCGATCACGGCGACCCGCTTGCCTGCGAGCGAGTAGCTGTGGTCCCAACGGGCGGAATGGAAGGCGTGTCCCTTGTAGCTGTCGAGGCCGGGAATGCGGGGCATGGCCGGTTTGCTCAACTGACCCGTCCCGCTGATCAGCAGGGCGGCACGCAGGGTCGAGCCGTCCTTCAGCGTGACGCGCCACTGGGCGCGGTCTTCATCGTAGCGTGCGTTGGCCACTTCGGCGCCGAACCGGATGTGCGGCGCGAGGGCGTACTTCCGTGCGCAGTGCTGCAGATAGGCGTGGATCTCGGCCTGCGGAGCAAACGTGCTCGACCAGTTCGGATTCGGCTCGAACGAAAACGAGTACAGGTGCGAAGGCACGTCGCAGGCGGCACCCGGATAGCTGTTGTCGCGCCACACGCCGCCGACGTCGTGCGAGCGCTCCAGCAGAACGAAGTCGTGCACGCCCGCGCGCTGCAGGGCGATGGCCATGCCGATGCCTGCGAACCCCGCCCCGATGATGATGGCGGCCAGCGGCTTGCCGGTGTCCTGCTGCAGGGTGGATTCAGATGAGTGCATGCTGGGGCTCCTCAACGCGGGAAGAAGAGAGGGTGGCGACAGGCACGTCGTCGGCAAGGACATGGGTTTGAACACGCGTGCGCCCGCGGATCATGTCGACGGCCTTCTCGGCAATCATGATCGTCGGCGCATTGGTGTTGCCACCGATGAGCGTGGGCATGATCGACGCATCGACAATACGCAGGCCCTGGAGGCCTCGCACCCGCAATTGCGGATCGACCACTGCATCGTCATCGATGCCCATCCGGCAGGTACCGACCGGGTGATAGACCGTATCGGTGCGCTGCCGCAGGATTGCGCGGATGGCGTCGTCGGTGTGCACGTCGGCGGTGAACAGGTCGCGCGTGATCCAGGCATCCAGCGCGGGCGCCTGCATCAGGCGGCGCGTCATCTTGAAGCCGGCGACCATGTCTTCCAGGTCTTGCGGGTCTTGCAGGAATGCCGGGTCGATGAGCGGCGCGTCGGCCGGGCGGTGGCTCTGCAGCGTAACCGTGCCGCGGCTGCGTGGGCGCAGCAGGCAGACGTGGCACGACAGCCCGTGCCCGAGATGCGGCTTTCTGGCGTGGTCGTCGACCAGCGCAACGACGAAGTGCAGCTGGATGTCGGGCGCGGGCAAATCAGCGCGCGTTTTCAGGAACGCGCCGCCTTCGGCGAAGTTCGAGGTCAATGCGCCACGGCGTTCCTGGCGGAAGCGCGCGAACTCGCGCAGCATGCGCAGCCCCCCGCCAACGGAGACTCCCATGGTGTCGAGGCTGCGGGTGCGATAGCCGAAGATGAAGTCCGGATGATCCTGCAGGTTTTGGCCGACTCCTGACAGATGCGCGACGGGTTGGATGCCATGTCGTGCGAGTTCTTCGGCGGGGCCTACGCCGGACAGCATCAGCAACTGCGGCGTCTGCAGCGCGCCGGCCGCGAGCACGACTTCACGCCGGGCCCGGAAGGTGTGAAGTTGGCCATCGATCAACACCTCAACGCCCACGGCCCGTGTGCCTTCAAACAGAATGCGTTGCGCCTGCGCATGGGTTTGCACATGCAGGTTGCCACGCCGGCCCATGTGGGGCAGAAGATAGGCCCGTGCGGCGCTGCATCGTTCACCGTGCTTCTGCGTGACCTGATAGATGCCCACGCCCTCCTGTTCGGCGCCGTTGAAGTCGTCCGTCAATGGGAAGCCGGCTTGCTGGGCCGCCTCCAGGTATCGCGCCTGGAACGGGTTGCCCGTGCGCAGGTTGCTGACCCACAGCGGGCCGCTCTGGCCATGCCATGCGTCGTTGATGTGCTCGTTGTGCTCGCTCAGGCGAAAGTACGGCAGCACCTCGTCGTAAGACCAACCGATATTGCCCAGGCTCGCCCAGGTGTCGTAGTCGTGCCGATGCCCGCGGATGTAGACCATCGCATTGATGGCCGATGACCCGCCCAGCATGCGGCCGCGCGGCTGGTAGCCCTTGCGGCCGTTCAGCCCCGGCTGCGGTACGGTCTCGAAGGCCCAGTTGTTGAGCCGGGTCGGCAACATGGCCACCGCGCCGGTCGGGATGTTCACGACCGCGCTGTTGCCATCGCCACCGGCTTCCAGCACGCAAACGGAGTTGGATGGGTCTTCCGACAGGCGGCCCGCGACAACGCAGCCACCCGAACCGCCGCCCACAACGATGTAGTCAAACGTCTTGTTCATGCATGTCTCCAGCAGATCAGCACAAGGATGTGCTTGAGGGCACCAGGCCGTTGGCCTGGTCGTCCGGTCGCTCGTGCGGCGACTCGATGGCGGGATAGTGCGTCGGACCGGGGAAAGCACCAATGCGGCGTCGGGACAATTTCTTTAGTATTCGGGCCAAACCGGCTTCCCTAGGGTTTCCCTGATGAACGTTTGGGACTTCACCCGGAGTCCGGCCAGCGCGCGGTTGCTGGTCGACTTTGGCATCGAGCGTGGCCTGTCTGCGCCACACCTGCTCGCAGGCAGTGGACTGTCTGTCCAGCAGCTTGGCGATCCGAATGCCGAGATCACCGCCGAGCAGGAGTTGCGCGTGACGGCCAACCTGCTGCGGGCGCTCAAGCCTGCTTCGGCGGGGCTAGGCTTTGAGGTGGGCACGCGGTATCACTTCTCGGCGTACGGCATGTGGGGTTATGGACTGGTCGCCAGTGCCACCGCCGGCGATGCGCTGGCGCTGGCGTTGCGCTTCCTGCCGCTGACGTACGCCTACACCACGATCACGTACCGAGAAGAAGGCACGCTGTGCGTGCTCACCTTCACCGAGCCGGACCTTGCCGCAGAGCTCAAGCAGTTCCTTGTCGAGCGCGATATGGCGGCAGCAGCCTTGTTGCTGAAGGAGATCAGCGGCGCGGCATTCTCCCTGGCACGTGTCACGCTCAAGACCAAGCGCACGCTGGTCGGGCCTGCCTCGTCCGAGTCGATCAGGGCGCTTTTCGGAAGGCATCCCGAAGGTGGCGCCCGTGTCAACAGCCTGGCGTTCGACCGATCCTTCCTGAGCCAGAAGTTGCCGCACGCAGACCCGATCACGGTGTCGATGTGCGAGCAGCTGTGTCAGCGCCTGATGGAGTCGCGTCGCGCACGGGCCGGTGCTGCGGCCACTGTCCGCCAGTATCTGAATGCGGCACCCGGCAGCCTGTCTTCCACGCTGGAAGACATGGCGCGCATGATGAACCTCAGCCCCCGCACGCTGAAGCGCCGTCTGCAGGAAGAAGGGACGACCTACACCGCGTTGCAGGCCGATGCGCGCGGGTCGGTCGCCAAGGAGTTGCTGCTCGACCGCAACCTAACGCTGGCGGAGATTGCCGCGCGATTGGGGTTCAGCGATCTGTCGACGTTCTCACAGGCGTTCAAGCGTTGGACGGGAATGGCACCCTCCGTCTTCCGGAATCGCAATGCCGGGGACAGGGCGTGAGTTGATACGCCCGGGCACAAAAAGATCAGGGCCCTCATCTGAGGGCCCTGATCGGTTGTGAGTTGTCCGCGTGACTCAGGTCTTCGCGTAAGCGGCCACCGTCTGTGCCTGCACGCCAAGGCCATCAACGCCCAACCGCATGGTGTCGCCCGCCTTGAGATAGCGGGGCGGCTTGGCGCCCATGCCCACGCCCGGCGGCGTGCCGGTGCAGATCAGGTCGCCGGGATGCAGCGTCATGAAACGGCTCACGTAGCTCACCAGGTGGGCCACGCCAAAGATCATGGTGGCGGTGTTGCCGGTCTGCGCGCGCTGGCCGTTGACATCCAGCCATAGGCCAAGCGCCTGCGGGTCGGGCACTTCGTCACGCGTCACCAACCACGGGCCGACGGGGCAGAACGTGTCGCAGCCCTTGCCCTTGTCCCACGTGCCGCCGCGTTCGGTCTGGAACTCGCGTTCCGACACGTCGTTGACCACGCAGTAGCCGGCCACGTGCGAGAGCGCCTCTTCCTGCGAAACGTCTTGCGCCCGCTTGCCGATCACCACGCCAAGCTCGACTTCCCAGTCGGTCTTCTCCGAGCCGCGCGGCAGCATCACGGCATCGTTGGGGCCATTCAAGGCGCTGTTGGCCTTCAGGAAGATGATGGGTTCGGCAGGCGGCAGCAGGCCGGCTTCAGCGGCGTGGTCGGCGTAATTCAGCCCGATCGCGACGATCTTGCCGATGCCAGTCCAGGGCACGCCAAAGCGCGAGTCCGGCAGCACGGGCAACGCAGCCGTATCGAGGTGTGCCAAGCGTGCGAGGGCTGCGTCAGACAACTGCTGCGGCCCCAGTTCGGCCAGCACGCCGGACAGGTCGCGCACGCGGCCCTGCGCATCGATCAGCCCCGGGCGTTCCGCGCCCGGTTGGCCTACACGTACAAGTTTCATTGGTTTCCTTTGGCGTCTTTCTTGGTTTGGGCCGGTTCGGACAGGCTGCGCGCGACCACGGTCAGCACTTCATTGGCGGTGTTCTCGGAGTGCCAGCGCAGCACCTGCGCCAAGCGTGGGCGGCCCGACTCGCGCAGCGCTTGCATGATGACCTCGTGTTCTTCGTGCGATTCCTGCCAGCGCAGCATGTCGGCGTTGGCCGCACCGCGCGCGCGGTGGACCTTGCTCATCAGCGTCGCATAGATGTTGGCCAGTACCGGGTTGGCCGCGCCATCGATGATGAGCTGGTGAATCTCCTGGTTGATGCGGAAGTATTCGGTGCGGCGGCCCGCCGCGTGTGCTTCGAGCATGGCCTGGTGCTTGCGCTCCAGGCGCGCCATGGCCACCTCGGACAAGCGCGACGCAGCCAGTTCGCCGGCTGTGGCTTCCAGCCCATGCAGGAGCTCGAACGTGGAACGCAACTCTTCCAGATCGAGCGGCGCCACGCGGTAGCCGATGTATTGCCGATGGAGCACGAGCCCCTCGGCCACCAGCACCTTGAGCGCCTCGCGCAGCGGGGTCTTGGACACATCGAACAGTTCGCAGAAGGCGCGTTCGTCAATGCGGGCGCCGGGCGGCAGCTCGCCTTCTTCAATCAGCGTACGCAAGCGCGTGGCGATTTCGGCCGACATGCCGAGCGTGCGCAGGCGCGCAGATTTGAGTAACGGTTGAGTCACGGGCGTCACCAAGATGGGGGAGGATGCACCACAAAAGGCTATCACACACCAACATTGTGCGTTGTTGGTCTATAAAAATCAATGACTTACAGATGTTGTAATTACAGATTACGTATCCTATACTTGCTCCCGTTGCGCAACACAAATTAACCAAACCACCTCAAGAGGTCGTTTCGACAAGCGCAGCCGGTGGCTGCCAGGCCAGCCCGGCGTGCTTTTCGAAACGGCTTCATGGGCTACCAGGAGACAGGCGTAATGGAAACCGCAAGCCAGGCCCCGGCCGTGGCGCTAACGGAGACGAAGAGCTCCGTGCGCTGGAGAATCTTTTTGATGATGTTGATGCTGATTTCCATCAACTACATCGACCGCGCATCGCTGTCAGTGGCCATGCCGCTGATCGCCAAGGAGTTCGACATCGGCCCGGCAGTGCAAGGCTTGTTGCTGAGCTCGTTTTTCTGGACGTACGCGTTCATGCAGATCCCGGGCGGCATGCTGGCCGACCGCTTCGGCCCGCGCGTCGTGATTGCCGGTGCCACGCTGGGCTGGGGTTTCTTCCAGGCGGTCGCGGCCATCTGCACCGGCTGGGTATCGCTGATGTTCACGCGCCTGGGCCTGGGTGCTGCTGAAGCGCCGATCTATCCCGCCGGTGGCAAGCTCAATGCCATCTGGATGACGCAGAACGAGCGCGGCCGCGGTGCCACGTTGCTCGACGGCGGCGCGCCGCTGGGTGCGGCACTGGGCGCTCTCATCATTGCGGGCCTGATCACCGAATTCCAATCGTGGCGCACCTCGTTCGTGGTGGCTGGCATCGGCACCATGGTCGCGGGCTTCTTCGCCTGGTGGTATGTCCGTAACCACCCGCGCCAGCATCCGTCTGTCAATGACGCTGAAGCCTCGTACATCGAGGCCGCGCACGCTGCCGACCTGGCAGCAGAGCCCGCCAACCTGAGCGGCAACGTGCTGGATTTCTTCAAGTACCGCTCGGTGTGGGGCATGTTCTTCGGCTGGATGTGCTTCAACGCCCTGTTCTACGGCCTGCTGACCTGGATGCCGACGTACCTCTCGAAGGTGCACGGCCTCGACATCAAGCAGATGGGCGGCGCCGTGTTCATCATGTTCTTCTCCGGCTTCGTCGGTGAAATGTTCGGCGGCTGGCTGGCCGACAAGTGGAAGGCTGCTGGCGCATCGCAGGCCAAGGTGCTGCGCACGCTGTTCGGCATTGCCTCGGTGATTGCCACGATCGCCATCTACACCGTCGCACGCTTCAAGGATCCGATCGTCGTTGTGGTGCTGCTGTCGGTCACGCTGTTCTTCCTGCGCTGGTGCGGCCTGTTCTGGTGCGTTCCGTCGATCCTCGGCACGCGCAAGCGCGTCGGTTTCCTGGGCGGCACGATGAACCTGGGCGGCAACGTTGCGGGTATCGGCATGCCCATCATCGTGGGTGTGATCGTGCAGGCCACGGGCTCGTACGACATGGCGCTGATGCTGTTTGCCGCTGCCGGTGCCGGTTTGTTCATCTGCTCGACGATGCTGATCGACTACAGCAAGAAGCTGCCGATCTGATCGCCACACCACATCGCACAACACAATCCACGCCCGCGCAGCCAGCGCGGAGCGGCGGAGGAGACACATCCATGAAAACCATCCAACGCCATCTGCTGAGCGCAGCCGCCGTTGCAGCGCTGTGCCTGTGCGGCCAAGCTCCGCTTCAGGCCGCCACGCCGGCAGCCAAGCAGAAAGCCACACAGGAATTGCCGACCGCGCAGCCGGAGGCCGTCGGTGTCGATTCGCGCAAGCTGATCGAACTCTCGCAATGGATCCGCCGTGATCAGCTCGACGTACGCAGCCTGCTCGTCATCAAGGATGGCAAGGTCATCTTTGAGCGTTACGGCAACGAACTCGGCCGCGACTACAACCATGAGCTTTACTCCGTCACCAAGTTCATCAGCGCGCTGCTGGTGGGAACGCTGGTGGGCGACGGCAAGCTTGGCGCGCAGGACAAGCCCGCGCCGCTGCTGGCCGCGGCGCGGCCGGACCTGGCGGCGTCGCTGGCTGACAAGAAAGACATCCGCCTGCAAGACCTGATGTCGATGTCCAGCGGACTGTCGTACAAGCTGGTGGAAGGCACCGACACGCTGTACTACGGCGTGCCCGACCGCCTGAAGGTGGCGGCCTCGGCCAGCGTGCGCGTCAAGCCGGGCACCGAGTTCGACTACATCGACGTGAACCCGGTGCTGGTGGGCGCCACTGTCTCGCAGATCACCGGCCAGCCCGAACAGCGCTACGCAGAGGCCCGCCTGTTCAAGCCGCTCGGCATGCAGCACTACCGCTGGGACGGCGCGGACGGCAAGGGCGCCGTGTCGGGCGGATGGGGCTTGCGCCTGCGCTCGATCGACATGGCGCGGCTCGGTCTGCTGATGCTGAACCAGGGCCAGTGGCAAGGTCGCCAGATCGTGCCCGCGAGCTGGGTGGCACGCATGACCACGCCGTCCGGGCCGGCACCCGACTACGGCTTCTATTGCTGGGTCAACAACATCGTCAAGAGCGAGCGTGAGTTCAGCGCGATGGGCTACAAGGGGCAGTTCATCACCGTGCTGCCCAAGCAGAACGCCGTGATCGTGATGAACAGCATCATGTCGACCGAAGGCGGCCTGCGCGATGCGAAGTACCTCAACCTGTACCGCTCGATGGTCAACGACTACGTGCTGCCGGCGCTGAAGGCGGGCAATACCGTCAAGCCGGATGCCGAACGCAAGGCCGCGCTTGAGCAGGAGCTTGCGCTGGCCCATGCCAGCCATGGCAAGCCGGGGACGGCGATGGCCTTCAACGACAAGCCGGAAAAGTAAACAACAAGACAACGAGCGCAGCCCGGCGCGCCGCATTCCGCGCGCCAGGGCCGCGCCAACCACGAAGAAGACACCATGACCAAACGCATCAAACTCGGCATGCTCACGCCGTCGTCCAACACGGCGCTGGAACCCATCACCAGCGCCATGGTGAGCGGCTTGCCCAATGTCAGCGCGCATTTCTCGCGCTTCACCGTCACCGAGATCTCGCTGCGCGATCAGGCGCTGGGCCAGTTCGACCTGGAAAAGATCCTCAACGCCGCGCGGCTGCTGGCTGACGCGCACGTTGATGTGATTGCCTGGAACGGCACGTCGTCCGGCTGGCTCGGTTTTGAGAAGGACGAGGCGCTGTGCCGCCAGATCACAGAAGCCACCGGCATTCCGGCCACCACATCGGTGCTGGCGCTCAACGAAATCCTGGCCAAGACGGGCGCACGTGATTTCGCGCTCGTCACGCCGTACCTCAATGACGTGCAGCAACTGATCGTGCAGAACTACGCGCGCCACGGCTTCAACTGTGTGACCGAGCGCCATCTGGATCTGCACGTGAACCACAGCTTTGCCGACGTGACCGAAGACACCATCCGCACCCTGGTGCGTGAAGTGGCCCAGAAGAAACCGGCAGCCATCACCACGTTCTGCACGAACCTGCGTGCGGCGCATCTGGTGGAAGCGCTGGAAGCGGAGACCGGCATCCCCGTGTACGACACGATTTCCACCGTGGTGTGGAAGTCGCTGCGCCTGGCCGGCGTCGACACGCGCGAAGTGCGCGGCTGGGGCCGCCTGTTCGCGGAAGTGGTTTAACCGAATCGGCAATCAAGGAGTACCCAGCATGTCCACCGAATTCGATCTGGTGATCCGCAACGCGGATGTTGTCACCGCTTCCGACCGCTTTACGTGCGATATCGGCGTGCGCGACGGGCGCATCGCCATGCTCGGCAGCGGGCTGCCACGCGGCGCGCGTGAAGTGGATGCCAGCGGCCTGCTGGCGCTGCCCGGCGGCGTCGACGGCCATTGCCACCTCGACCAGCCCATGCCCGACGGCATGCGCATGGCCGATGACTTCTTCACTGGCACGCGTGCCGCAGTGTGCGGCGGCACCACCACGGTCATTCCGTTTGCCGCGCAGGAGAAGGGGCATTCACTCAAGGCGGCGGTGGACGACTATCACCGCCGCGCAGAAGGCCGCGCGGTGGCCGACTACGGTTTCCACCTGATCGTGGCCGACCCCACGCCCGAAGTGCTCAAGCACGAGCTGCCGGAGCTGATCCGCAAGGGCTACACGTCATTCAAGGTCTACATGACCTACGACGACCTGAAGCTGTCGGACCGCGAAATGCTGGACGTGCTGGACGTGGCCAAGCAGAACAACGCGCTGGTGATGGTGCATGCGGAAAACGCCGACTGCATTTCGTGGCTGACCGAAAAGCTGGTGGGCGAGGGCCGCATCTCGCCGCGCTTCCATGGCCTGTCGCGCCCGGCTGCGGTGGAGCGTGAAGCCACGCACCGCGCCATCACGTTTGCCGAACTGGTGGACGTGCCCATCCTGATCGTGCACGTGTCGGGCAAGGAAGCCATCGAACAGATCCGCTGGGCGCAAAGCCGCGGCCTGCAGATCCTGGCCGAGACCTGCCCGCAGTACCTCTACCTGACGGCCGAAGACATGGGCCTGCAAGGCGACGACGGCTACGAAGGCGCCAAATGCGTCTGCAGCCCGCCGCCGCGCGACCCCGAGAACCAGGCGGCCGTGTGGCGCGCGCTGGCGGGTGGTGTGTTCAGCGTGTTCTCTTCCGACCACGCGCCGTTCAACTATGACGACCCGGAAGGCAAGAAGCTCGGTGGCCAGGCCCAGCCGTTCGACCACATTCCCAACGGCGTGCCCGGCATCGAGACGCGCCTGCCGCTCCTGTTTGACGGCATCGCGCAGGGCAAGCTGTCGCTGCATCAGTTTGTGGAGCTGACCTCGTATCGCCCGGCGCGCCTGTACGGCCTGTACCCGCGCAAGGGCACCATTGCCGTGGGTGCCGATGCCGACATCGCGCTGTGGGATCCGGAGCGCCGCGTGCGCATCACCAACGATGCGCTGCATCACGCGGTGGACTACACGCCGTACGAAGGCATTGAAGTGACCGGCTGGCCGGTGCATTGCTTCTCGCGCGGCGAGCAACTGGTCGAGAACGGCAAGTACCTCGAACCGGCTCCGGGGCGCGGGCAGTTCCTGCCGGCAGGTGCGCCGTCGCTGGTGTGATGTCTCTAGCGCCTCTCATCTGATTCTTAGGTTTTCATCATGCGTATTCTGGTCGTCAATCCCAACATCTCCGAGAGCGTGACGGAGTTGATTCACGCGGAGGCACAGCGCTCCGTGTCCCCGGGTACCACGCTCACCATGGCCACGGTGCCGTTTGGCGTGGCCTATATCGAAACGCGCTTTGAGGCGCTGGTGGGCGGCTATGCCACCGCGTGCGTGGTTGCTGAACATCAGGGCCAGTACGACGGTGTGGTCGTGGCGGCGTTTGGCGATCCGGGCCTGGCCGGCATCAAGGAGCTGTGCAACGTGCCGGTGGTCGGCATGACAGAGGCGGCGCTCGCCAGTGCGTGCCTGCTCGGCCAGCGCTTTTCGATCATCGCGATCTCGAACCGCATCCAGGCGTGGTACCGCGAGTGCGTGGCGGCCAATGGGCTGTCGTCGCGACTGGCCAGCGTGCGCTCGTTGCAGCAGCCGCTGCGCGATATCGGCAGCGTGCAGGAAGACCACGCGGCACGGCTGGAAGAGATGAGCCTGCAGGCCGTGCGTGAGGATGGCGCTGACGTCATCATCGTGGCCGGCGCGCCGCTCGCGGGGCTGGCACGCACGCTCAAGGACCGCATTCCGGTGCCAGTGGTGGATGGTGTGTCCAGCGCCATCCGCCATTGCGAGAGCCTGATCGCGCTGGCGCCGACGGGCGCTGCTGAAGGCAGCTTTGCGCGCCCGCCGCACAAGCCGAACCGCGGCCTGCCGCCAGCACTGGCGGCCATGCTGGCCTGAGCGCCGGCCGCACATCGCGGCATCCAACAAAAAAAAAGAAGAACCGGCCAACCGCAATGTTGGCCGTTACCCCGGGGGGGCTCCTACCATGCTCGCATCTCTGCGCGCGAAGATCCTGATGATCTCGGCGGGGATTGTCGTCGCGGCGCTGGCACTGACTGCCGGCGCCACCTATGTCATCGTCCGCGACAACAATCTCGAGACCATTCAACAGAACCTGGACGCCATCGCGACCGGCCATGCACTGGCCGTCGACGAATGGGTGGCCGCCAAGGAAACCATGGTGGGCGCCGCTGCCGCGGCGATCGTGCCCGGTGACCCGCACGGCATCGTCCGCCAGTTGCAGAAGGCCGGCGCATTCCCCATCACCACGGCCGGCTGGCAGGACAAATCCTTCGTGTCCAGCAAAGACCAGATGCCGGCGGATTTCGATCCCACCGCACGCCCCTGGTACAAGGAAACCGTCGCGGCCGCCAAGCCGATCGTCACCAAGCCTTACGCAGACGCGGCGACAGGCAAGCCGTTCGTATCGTTCACCGCGCCGATCCTGCACGATGGCGCACTGGCCGGTGTGGTGTCGGCGGTCGTGTCGCTGGAGGGCGTGCGCAATGTCGTGGCCGCCGTCCACCCGACACCCGCGAGCTTCGGTTTCGTGGTCGACAAGGACGGCAATATCCTCGCGCACCCGGAAGCGAAGTTTGTTCGCAAGCCCGCCACCGCGCTGTCGCCGGCATTGACCCCCGATGCCCTGGCGGCATTGGCGAATATCACGCATCCCTTTGAAGTCGACCTGGAAGGCGTAGACAAGCTGCTGCGCGCCAAGCCGATTCGTGGCACTGACTGGCAGCTCGTGGTGGCCCTGGACAAGGCCGAAGCCACGGCAGGGTTGCGCGGCGTGGTCAAGGCCTCGGCCATTGCCATCGTGCTGCTGGCGGTGGTGGCGGCCGGCCTGATCGGCATGCTCACCGCGCAAGCGTTCCGCCGGCTCTCGGCAGTGCGCGATGCCATGCATGAAATCGGTGCCGGCGACGGCGACCTCACCCGGCGCCTGCCCGCCGTCGGCAACGACGAGGTGACGCACATCGCCTCGTCCTTCAACGCCTTTGCCGAAAAGCTGCGCAGCATTCTCGTGCGGATTCGCGGTGGTAGCGATGCCATCAAGATCGCCACGGGAGAGATCGAAGCCGGCAATCAGGACTTGTCGCGCCGCACCGAGATTGCCGCCAGCAACCTGCAGCAGACCGCGGCGTCGCTGTCGGAACTGACCGGCGCGGTGAGGACATCGGCGGAAGCGACGGTGCAGGCAACACGTCTGGCCTCCTCCGCCAGTGAAGCGGCAACGCGTGGCGGCAAGGTGGTGTCCGACGTGGTGGCTACGATGGGCGACATTGCCGAGTCGTCGTCAAAGGTGGTCGAGATCATCAGCGTGATCGAGAGCATTGCCTTCCAGACCAACATCCTGGCGTTGAACGCGGCAGTGGAAGCCGCCCGCGCCGGCGAAAACGGCAAGGGCTTTGCGGTGGTCGCCAACGAGGTGCGCAGCCTTGCGCATCGCAGCGCCGAAGCCGCCAAGGAGATCAAGGCCCTGATCGAAACGTCGGATGCGAGCGTGCGTTCCGGCACCGAGCGGGTTCGCGCCGCAGGCGATGCCATGGCCGATATCGTCGGCAGCATCGGACAGGTGAACACGCTCATCAGCGAGATCAACGTGTCGATGGGCGAGCAGAGCACCGGCATTGCGCAGATCAACCAGGCCGTCGAAGAGATGGAGCAGGCGACGCAGCAGAACGCCGCCCTGGTCGAAGAGGTGGCGGCTGCGTTCTCGCTGCTCAACGAGCAGGCGCATGCGTTGGTGGATGCCGTGGCGGAATTCCGGATCGCGTAAGGACTGTAAAGGGCGCCAGTCGCGCGCATGGCCAGATCCATGCGCTATGCTCGCCAGATCGAATGTTTGCTCTGGATCATGTTGCGTTTTGTCCTGAGAGCGCGCGTCGCGGTTGTCCGCCGCCGTACGTTTGCGTGTGCTGCAGAGGCGCTCCGTTGTACGGAGGCCCAGCGATGACCGCCGCCATCCTGCTGGCGCTGGCGCCGGTTGCGCTGCTGGTGGCGCTTGGCTACGGGCTCCGGCACACCGGTTTCATTGCCGATGCGTTCTGGCCGCAGGCGGAGCGACTCTGCTACTACATCCTCCTGCCCGCGCTGTTCATGCACGGCTTGTCGAGTGCGCACCTGCAGGCCTTGCCGGTGTTGCCGCTGGCGGCCACGCTGATTGCCGCCACCGTGATCGTGGCCATGGCGCTGGTATGGACGCGGCGCTGGGTGCCTGTGGACGGCGCGGCCTTCACCTCGGTGTTTCAGGGGGCGGTGCGCTTCAACAACTACGTGGGTGTGTCGCTGGCGGCGGGCATGTTCGGTGCGAAGGGCATTGCGCTGGCTGCCGTGTGCAACGCGGCCATCGTGCCCACCGTCAACCTGCTGTGCGTACTGGTGTTTGCGCGCTATGGCGCGGTGCGGCTCGGGGGCAGGGCGCTGCTGCGCCAGATCGCGACGAACCCGCTCGTGGTGGCGTGCGTGGTCGGGATCGGCATGCAGGCCACCGGCTTGCAGGTGCCCGCCCTGATCGAACCCGCCGTGCGCGCGCTGGGCGTGGCATCGATGCCGCTGGGCCTGCTCTGCGTGGGGGCCGCGCTGAACTTCAGCGGCGTGCGTTCGTGGGCGCAGCCCGTTGCCGTATCGTCGGTCGTCAAGTTCGTGGCCATGCCTGCGCTCACGCTGGCAGTCGGGCATGCCATGGGGTTGACCGACGTGGCGTTGATGGTGGCGCTGCTGTTCCAGGCGCTGCCGACGGCCTCGTCGTCGTACATCATGGCGCGCCAGCTGGGCGGCGATGCGCCGCTCATGGCCGGCATTACCGCCGCGCAAACAGTGCTGGCTGCGGCGGCCATGCCGGCCGTGATGACGCTGCTGGCCTTCACACATGGTTTGCCTCAGGGGCTGCTTTCAACACTGTGAGCCAGAAGCTCAGAGGTGCACCACATCCAGCATCGCTTGCGCAAACGCCTTCGGAGCCTCTTGCGGCAGGTTGTGCCCGATGCCACCGGCGATGTTCCGGTGCTGATACTTGCCCGTGAACTTCTTCGCATAGGCCGACGGTTCCGGGTGCGGCGCGCCGTTGGCGTCGCCTTCCATGGTGATGGTGGGCACGGTGATCGCGGGCGCGGCGGCCAGGCGTTGCTCCAGCGCGTCGTACTTCGATTCGCCCTGTGCCAGACCCAGGCGCCAGCGGTAGTTGTGGATGACGATGGCCACGTGGTCGGGGTTGTCGAACGCCGTGGCGCTGCGCTCGTACGTGGCGTCGTCAAACTTCCACGTGGGCGAGGCGAGCTTCCAGATCAGGCGGTTGAAGTCTTTGCAGTTGGCGGCATAGCCCTGCGCGCCGCGCTCCGTCGTGAAATAGAACTGGTACCACCACGCGAACTCCGCGGCCGGCGGCAGCGGCTTGCGGTTCGCCTCCTGGCTGCCGATCAGGTAGCCGCTGACCGACACCAGCGCCCGGCAGCGCTCCGGCCATAGCGCCGCGATGATGTCCGCCGTGCGCGCGCCCCAGTCGTAACCACCAAAGATGGCCTGCCTGACCTTGAGCGCGTCCATGAACGCGATGATGTCGGCCGCCAGCGCCGCCTGCTGCCCGTTGCGCGGCGCGTCCGCCGAGCGGATGCGCGTCGTGCCGTAACCGCGCAGGTACGGCACCAGCACGCGATAGCCCGCTGCCGCCAGTACCGGCGCCACCTCTGCATAGCTGTAGATGTCATACGGCCAGCCGTGTAGCAGGATCATCACCGGGCCATCCTTCGGGCCCAGATCCGCATAACCGATGTTGAGGACACCGGCATCGATCTGATGCAGCGTGCCGAACGGATCGGCCTGACCGCCCAGCAGTGCAGTCGCGTTGGACGGCGCCGGCTGTGCATGCACCAGCTCGGCCAGACCGAGATCGAGCACGCCAATGCTGGCGATGGTGGTGCCAAGAAGACGGCGGCGGCGAAGGTTGATGGCGTTCGACATGGGGTTCTCCGGGATATGGGATTGGGAAACGAGCAAGCACTTGCCTCGTTTCCTGCATTACGCGCCCGCGATGTATCCGAACCGTTTCACGATGCCGCCGATTTGTATGGCTCTGTAGCAATGGGCATCCGGGGGCGGGGTTTTGTATGCGCATGTATCAAGTAGCCGCAGCGGTACACGCCCAGACAAAACGGGCCGAACGTCGCTACGTGCGGGATACGTCGGCCGCCTTTAATGCATTCCGTGGCCATGACGCCAGGTCAACACAAAGCACCGGCCGGCCGCGCAATCCAACCCATCTCCTGAAAGGAAACCGATCATGTCCCGCAATCTCGCCAAGACCCTCGCTGTTGTTGCCCTCGCTGTGGCCGCTGTCGGTGCAAACGCGGCCTCGTCCATCGGCGCCCGTGACCCCTACACCGAAGGCGCCCGCGCTGTGCAGACCGCCGTGGACGCCTATACGGAAGGCGCCCGCTCGGCGGACCTCTATACGGACGGTGCCCGCACTGCCGACCCGTACTACGACGGCGCCCACGCTTGATACGGGGTACGCCCAACCTGAACCCGCCTCAATCACAAGGACACGACATGCTGAACCGCAAATCCGCCTCCATCGCTGTGCTCGCACTTGGCATGGCCGCCAGTGCGCCGCTTCTTGCAGCGCCCGCCGCCGCCGACCCACCTTCCGTGGTGATCGTGCATGGCGCCTTTGCCGATGGGTCCGATTGGGCCAAGGTCATTCCGCTGCTGCAGGCCAAGGGCGTGAAGGTGCAGGCCGTGCAGAACGGGCTGAACTCCCTGGCCGATGACGTGGCCGCCACACGCCGCGCCATCGGCAACCAGACCGGCAAGGTTGTGCTGGTGGGGCATTCGTGGGGCGGCACGGTCATCACCGAAGCCGGCGCGGACAGCAAGGTCGCGGGCCTGGTCTATGTGGCGGCCTTCGCGCCCGATGCCGGCCAGTCGACGGAAGAGGTGGGCAAGGGCTACGCGCCGGCACCGGGCATCGGCAAGCTGGTGGCGGACGCCAACGGTTATCTCTCGCTACCCGCCGCCGCACTGGCAAGCGATTTTGCGCAGGACGTGCCGGCCGCGCAGGCCCGCGTGATGGCCGCCACGCAGGGGCCCATCAAGGCAACGGCATTTGGCGAGCGGACCACCGTGGCTGCATGGCAGAGCAAGCCGTCGTGGTTCATCGTCAGCGAGCACGACCGGATGATCCAGCCGGACCTGGAGCGCGCCATGGCAAAAAAGATCGGTGCCCAGGTGACGAGCCTGCCGACCAGCCACGTGCCGCAGCAGTCGCGGCCTCAGGACGTGGCGAAGGTGATCCTCGACGCGGTGCAGGCGGTCGAGGCGCGCCGTCAGGCGCCGTAACTGCGCAGCCGATTGAGGTCGACGACTGTCACGCCGCCATATTCCAGCCGCACCACGCCGTCCTTCTCCAGCGCCTTGAGCGATTGGTTGGCCACCTGCCGCGTCATGCCCGAGAGCAGGCCGAGCTCTTCCTGCGTGATCTCCAGGTGATCACCCGCGCCGGGGTAGAGCACCGGGTTGAACAGCGACGCAATGCAGCGCGCCAGTCGCGGCGTGGCTTCGAGCAGGCGGTCGTATTCAAGCAGCGCCATGAAGTGCCCGAGCCGCTCGTTGAGTTGCTTCACCAGGAAGCGGTTGAAGGCGACGCTGTTTTCCACCAGCCACATGAAGGTGGCGCGGTCCATGAAGGCCATGCGCGTATCGCGCAGCGCGACGATGTCGTAGCGGCGCGGCTCGTTCTTGAGCACCGTGCCCTCGCCGAACCAGCCGCCGGCCGGCACGCCCGTAAACGTGACGCTGCGCCCCTCGGGCGAGACCGTGCCGATCTTGATGAGGCCCGTGACCACGCCTGTCCAGCTTTCCAGCAACGTGTTCTTCGGGCAGATGCAGGCGCCGCGCGCGTAGGTCTTCTCGACGATGCCGGCGCAGGCGCGGTCGGCCTCGTCTGCGGGCAGGTCGATCGACCACGCGGCGATATGCGCCAGCCGCGCGCGCGTGACGCCCGGGCGCGCGTTGCCGGGGTGGGCGTGGATATTGAGTTCAGCCACGCTGGATGCCCACCGGCAACGTGCTCACGCGCTGCACCTCGGGCGTAGCGAGCCAGCCGGCGTGCAGGCTTTGCAGGAACATGCCGGTCGCGTCCTCGCCCCAGAACAGCGCGCCGTCGTGCACCAGCGTCGGCACGCCAAAGACGCCGAGGGCGATGGCCGCATCGGTGTGCGCGCGCAGGGCGTCTTTCACGGCAGGCTGGTCGACCGCCGTGACGCCTTCCGCAACGCCCACCGCCTTGCACAGCGCCGCAAAGCCTTCGGGCGATGCGACGTCGTTGCCGTCACGCCAGATGTATCGGAACACGGCGCGCACGGCGTCCAGTGAACCACCCATCGCAATCGTCAGCCGCAGCGCCTTGATGGGGTTGAACGGATGCGCGGGTGGCATACGAAACGGAATGCCCAGCTGCTGCGCGCGAAACAGCGCATGCCGGTACGTGAACACGCGCTTGGACGCGATCTCGGCGGGGCCCTTCTGGCCCCAGTGATGCAGCAGTGCGCCGAGCACCAGCGGACGCGGACGGATGACGATGTCGTGGGCCTTCTGCAGTGCGTCGAACTGCTCCAGCTGCAGGTAGGCGAACGGCGAGATGACATCGAAGAACCAATCGACAGTGGTGGACATGGACGTTCCTTGGGCCTCGGATCTCAAGCGGCACGCATCTGCAGCAGCGGCGCCAGCGTGAAGGGCGCTGCCGTCATGGCGCGAATGTCGTCGAGTGTCGCATGCGAGAGGATTTCGCGCAGCACGAGCCCCGCGTCCGTCACGTCAAACACCGCGTGCTCGGTCACGATGACTTTCACGCAGCCCTGGCCCGTGAGCGGCAACGTGCAGCGCGGCAGGATCTTCGAGTTGCCGTGCTTGTCCGTGTGTGCCAGTGCGGCAATCACCTTGCGCGTGCCGTAGCACAGATCCATCGCCCCGCCGATGCCGGGCCACCACTTGCCGTTGCGATCGCACGCCCAGTTGGCGAGGTTGCCCAGCGCATCGACCTGCAGGGCGCCGAGGATGGTCACGTCGATATAGCCATTGCGCATGGCGCCGAGCGACGTGGCAAGGTCCATGATGGCCGCGCCGGGCGGCAGCGTGATCGGCTCGCAGCCTGCGTTGGTGATATCGCTATCGATGGCATCCAGCGCCGGGCGTCCGCCAAAGCCGAAGGCGCCGTTCTCGGTGTGGAAGATGACGCCGGCGTCGGCATCCAGATAGTTGGCGGTAAGCGTGGGAATACCCAGGCCGAGGTTGACGACTTCCCCCGCGTGCAGTTCCAGTGCGCAGCGGGCGGCGATGCGTTGCTTCGGGTGTTCGGGCAGCGCGTGCATGGCGGTCTCCTTGTGACGAACGGTCAGCGATCAACGATCAGGCTTGCGCAGCCGCGGGCAGGCGGCCGAGCTTTGTCCAGTGCTGCGTGTAGAGCGCGTGCTGGTCCTCCAATGACAAGCCTTGCACCACCGCATTGACGAACACGCCAGGGCAGCCGACGCGCTCGGGCGGGATCGCGCCCACCTCCACGATCTCGTTCACCTCGACGATGGTGTAGTCGCCCGCCATGGCGATGTCGCGCTGGTTTTGCAGCGCCGTGCCGCGAAACTCCACGTTGCCGAAGGTATCGGCGCGCCAGCCCTTGATGATCGACACGTCGGCGCGCAGCGGCGGCTCCACGAAGCAGGTCATGCCGTCTACGGTCAGGGTTGCCTTGGGCGATCCGCGTACGGGAAACATCCCCGGCTGGTCGAGGATGCCCACGCCTACCGGCACGAGCGCGCCGCCCAGGCCCAGCGCGCCCGCGCGCACTTTCTCGGCCCAGGTGCCCATCGGGAAGAACTCGGCCACGCGCACGGAGTCGGTCAGGTAGGCCTGCGTCGATTCATCGGTGGTGCCGACGTGCGTGCCGATGAACTCGGCCAGCTGGCCCGACGCAAACAGCCTGGCCTTGAGAAAGCCGCCGCGCAGCCCCGGCGTGTTGGTGATGAGCGTGAGCTGGTCGATGCCGCTGGCGAGCAGCGCCTCGATGCAGCAGGCCGGCTCGCCGGCGCCCACGAATTCGCCCAGCATCAGGCGGCTGCCGCTGCGGACGTGGGCGATGGCCTCGTCCACGGAAAGGACCTTGTTGGCGTAGCGCATGGTGTCTCCTGTCGGTGCCGGCGCTGCATGGTGATGGGCCGGCCTGCGGCGCAGTGTAGGAGCGGTGTTTTTGCGGCGATGTCTTCTGCATGACATTTGCTTCGTAAGGTTCGGCGCGCACCATCCCGTATAGTTGTGACGCCAAGTGAACAAACGGGTGCCCCCCGTTGTCGCACCAGGGCCGGCCCGGCCCGATTCCGCTGTTCTGCTGCGCCATCCCGCTCTTCCGTCTTCCATCCACCTCAACGTCACAGGAACGCATGCACGTCGATACCCCGCTCATCTCGACCATCATCGGTGGCCTGGTGCTGGCCTTCATCTTCGGCACCATCGCACAGCGCCTGCGGCTGCCGCCGCTGGTGGGCTATCTGGTGGCGGGCGTGGTGGCTGGGCCGTTCACGCCCGGTTTCGTGGCCGACCAGAGCCTGGCGCCGCAACTTGCCGAGCTGGGTGTAATCCTGCTCATGTTTGGCGTGGGCCTGCACTTCTCGATGAAAGAGCTGCTGGCGGTGAAGGCCATCGCCATCCCGGGCGCCATCGGGCAGATCGCGCTGGCCACGCTCATGGGCATGGGCCTGGCATGGCTGCTCGGCTGGGATTGGGGCCCGGGGCTGGTGTTCGGTCTGGCGCTGTCGGTGGCGAGCACCGTGGTGCTGCTCAAGGCGCTGGAGGACCGCGGCATCGAGAACTCGCACGAAGGCCATATCGCCGTCGGCTGGCTGATCGTGGAAGACCTGGTGATGGTGGTGACGCTCGTGCTGCTGCCGGCGCTGGCCGGCGCGCTGGGCGGCGCCGGCAGCACGGCGGTCAGCACGTGGGACATCATCAAGGTGCTGGCGATCACGCTGTCGAAAGTGGTGGCCTTTGCCGCGCTGATGCTGGTGGTGGGCCGCCGCGTGATCCCATGGATGCTGGAGCGCATTGTCATGACGGGCAGCCGCGAGCTGTTCCGCCTGGGTGTGCTGGCCACGGCGCTGGGCGTGGCCTACGGCGCGACGGTGCTGTTTGGCGTGTCGTTCGCGCTGGGTGCGTTCTTTGCGGGCATGGTGCTGGCCGAGTCCGAATTCAGCCAACGTGCGGCGGAAGAGTCCCTGCCGTTGCGTGATGCCTTTGCGGTGCTGTTCTTCGTGTCGGTGGGCATGCTGTTCGACCCGCGCGTGCTGATTGAAGACACCTGGGCGGTGCTGGGTACGGTACTGATCGTGGTGGTGGGCAAGTCGCTGGCCGCGTTTGCCGTGGTGCGCGCGTTTGGCCACGGCAACCGCACGGCGCTCACGATTTCCGCCAGCCTTGCGCAGATCGGCGAGTTTTCGTTCATCCTGATCGGCCTGGGCATTGGCCTGGAGATCTTGCCGGTGCGCGCGCGCGGGTTGCTGCTGTCGGCGGCGATTTTGTCGATCCTGCTGAACCCGCTGATGTTTGCCCTGATCAACCGCCTCAAGCGCGAGGTGGCAGCAGAGCCTGCGACGGCGGACTGAGTGGACTACGCTTTCAACAGCTTCACAAGCGAGGAGTGTTCATGAGCAATCTGACTATCGGTGTGATCGTCGGCAGCCTGCGCAAGGCGTCGTTCAATCGCCAGTTGGCGCATGCGCTGGTGGGCTTGCTGCCGTCCGGGGCCAGTGCGCAGTTCATCGAGATCGGTGATTTGCCGCTCTACAACCAGGATCTGGATGCCAACTTGCCCGAACCTGTACAGCGCTTCAAGGCAGCGGTGGCGGGCGTGGATTCCATTCTCTTCGTCACACCGGAATACAACCGCGGCATGCCGGGCGTACTGAAGAATGCAATCGACTGGGGTTCCCGGCCATATGGCCAGAGCGTGTGGGGCGGCAAGCCGGCGGGTGTTGCGGGAGCGTCGCCGGGCGCGATCGGCACGGCGCTGTCGCAAGCCCAGTTGCGCAATGTGCTCGCGGCGGTGGGGGTGAAGGTCTTGCCGTTGCCCGAGGTGTTCTTCCACTTTGCGGGCGAGCCCTTCGATGCGCAGGGCGAGGTGACGGATCCACGCACGCGCCAGTTTTTGCAGGGCTTTGTTGACCGATTCGTCCAGTGGGCAGGTGAAAACCGCGCCTGACGCATCCATCAACTGGGTGTTCAGGGCCGGGCGGGGAGGGGTTCCCGCTCGGCCGTTTTGCCATTTAAGGCGTACTGCGGCTCAGTAGAGCCAAGTTCAGGCCAGGAAAGCCGCGGCGCTGATGAGCCAACCCGCTGCCACGCAGCTCGCGATCCAGGCGGCCATGACGGCGCCAATATCCAACCATTTCATCATTGTTCTCCTTTCCAGCACTTGCATTGCTTGTTCAGGCAATCGATGTCTGAACAACTGTTACGAAGTTTAGGTGTTGCAATGCGGAAGAACAATACGGTTGGGGGTGAACAGACTGTTCCAAAGGTAACAACAAATTTCAGGCCTTGCGTGGACTGGCCTGCGCTTTAGAGCCCGCGCAGTGGCGTCGTGACCGCTTCTTGTTGCGTTGCAACAAATGCGGCTTATTTCGTACGAAACGTATTGGCCACGGCGTCGGCGAAACGGGCTTCCTGGGCAAATTCCGGTAGGCGGTCACGCCCTGCCGTGCCGAACACGCGCAGCAGATAAACCGCGCCGTTGCCGAAGAAGGCATACCCGCGCACCACGACGGTCCTGGCCGTGGACGTGCTCCATTCGCCTTCCCAGTAGATGACCCGGCGCCCGGCGAGTCCCCGTTGCGTGGGTGCCTTGCCGCGAACAAGGCGGGCGGCCCAGGCCGGGCGGTCCCCATGCACGCGCGATTCCATATGGGTGAGCAGGATCGCCAGGTCGCGCGGGCGCAAGGACTCCAGATAGTCCGGGGTGCCCTTGTCGAAATCGGATTTGCGCACCGTCACCAGCGCGAAGCTCTCCGGCGGCACGGTTTGCTGCGCAAACACCAGGCGCGACGGCCCGAACGGCGAGTTGATGGTGGCGCTCACGGACGGGATCGGGGTGTCGCTGCTCAGCCGCAGCGGGCCCCACGTGCGCGGCAGGGTGACGGTCGCGCCGGCGTCAACGCGCAGTGTGGCGGGGTAGGCGAACTTGGGCGCCGCCGAGGTCGCGCCCGCAGCGGTGAGCCCCAGAAAGGCGATGCTTCCGGCCATGCAGGCGCTTCGGATGCCGCGGCGGTACCACGCAATGATCAACGGCGCCACTCGCGGGCTCCTGGCAGAAAAGATAGCGGACGATTCCGTGGGCGCGTGCATCTCCCGGCTCAGCAATGCCGATGCTCGCGCCATTCGGGGCGCTGTCTTCCCCCACCGCCAACATATCGATTTACACCGTGGGCCGCCACGGGTTTGTGGCGGGGCATCGAATGGATTAATCCGCGCGTGGGGTGGTGATGTGGCCCCACCTGTGGGCGCTGCCATGGCTCTTTTCACGGAGCCACGGGATTCGGTAGGGTAAGGGTTCATCGCCGCTCTTCGATTGGTGTTTTCCGCATGACCACACTCAACGCTCATCAGCAACCCATCGGCGCGCCCCTGGCCGGCTGGACTGCCCGCCCGTTTCCTCCGCACACGCCGCTGTCTGGTCGCTTCTGCCGGCTGGAGCCGCTCGACGCCGCACGCCATGCCGACGCCCTGTTCGAGGCGTTCAGCCAGGCGCCGGACGACCGCCTCTGGACGTACATGGTGGAAGGCCCGTTTACCGATGCGGCGGCCCATCGCGCCTACATCGAGCGCGTTGCGGCCAAGCGCGATCCGCTGCAATACGCGGTGATCGACACGCGCACCGATCGCCCGGTCGGCACGCTGGCGCTGATGCGCATCACGCCCGAGCACGGCGTGGTGGAGGTGGGGGCGGTGACGTTCTCGCCGTTGCTGCAGCGCACGCCGGCGTCAACGGAAGCGCAGTTCCTGCTGATGAAGCACGTCTTTGACGATCTCGGCTACCGCCGCTACGAGTGGAAGTGCGACAGCCTGAACGCGCCGTCGCGGCAGACCGCACTGCGGCTGGGATTCCAGTTCGAAGGCATCTTCCGCCAGGCGGTCGTCTACAAGGGCCGCAGCCGCGATACCGCGTGGTTTTCGATCATCGACGCCGATTGGCCGCACGTGCGGGCGGCATTCGAGCAATGGCTCTCGCCCGGCAACTTTGATGCGGATGGCCGCCAGCGTGCGTCGCTGACGGCGCTGCGTTCGGCTTAGCGCGTCTGGTTACGCATCGGGTCCGGGCGCATCGGCGTACATGCCGCGCAGCGCAAGCGCGCGTTCCGTTTCCGGCAGGGCCAGGATGGAGCGGGCGAAACCGATCAGCGCCCGGCAGCGTTCGGACGGCGGTGCGGCGTGGCGCAGTGCGGGCAGCGTCAGCACGCGCTGCTCGTCCAACGGCAGCGCCGCCACGGCCAGTTGCAGCACCGGCAGGGTTTGCGCGCGTGTGACCACGGGGGCGTGTTCGGGGTCTGCCGCCTGCATCATGTCGGAGAACAGCGTCTGCTCGCGCGTGACGAGTGTGCGCGGCAGGCGTGCGGCGGCGGCGCTTGCACCCGGCGTGCCGTCGAGGTACGCCACGCAGGCTTCGGGGCTGACGCGCTGCAATGCCTGGGCCTGTTCGAGCGTGAGCTGTGCGTTGGCAAACAGCAGGGCATCGGGCGCCGTCGGAATCAGTGCGCGATACAGCTTGCCCGTTTGGTCGCGCAGCAGGGCCGTGACTTCGGCGTCGGTGGCGTTGCGTTGCAGCTTGGGCCAGACCGTGTCGATCAGACGGCTGAAGTGCGCGGGGTACTTGCGCTCCAGCGTCGCGTACAGCGGCGCGCTGCGTAGTTCTGCGGCCAGCGCTTCACGGGTGGTCAGCTGCGTGGCCATGGTTGCGTATTCCCCGCCGGGCGAGGTGCGCGTGACGACGTGGTTGGTCAGCAGTTCCGGCGCGGTGGGGAACCACATCTGGTCAAACGGGGTGCCCTGCACGCGGCGCACGAACGCGTCGGGCAGGCCCGCTTCGCCATAGGCGCGCCAAAGTTCGTTGCCGGTGGCACCTGGGGTCTGGTCGTGCTCGGCGCCGACGGCACGTGGGCGATGGAAGCCGATGCGCGCGGTGGGGGCCGCAGCGCGGTCCTCGCCCGCCAGGAAGGCAATCGTGCACGCCGAAGCACAGGCGCGCTCGACATACGTTCGCAGATGATGGCGGCGGATGACGTCTGCCACCAGCGTCCCTTCGCGCAGCCAGCCGCCTTCGGAGCGCAGCACCACGGCCGTGGCGTTGGGTGCCTTCTGGAGGGCGGCTTCCAACGCATCCGCGGCACCGTCGTTCATGCCGCCGTTGAACAGGATGGCGCGTCCGTCGCGCTGCGGCATTACCGTAAACGGCGAAGCCGCCTGTTCACCGAGCGCGGTGCGCAGATGCGCGCCCAGGCGCGGTATATCGGTGATGACGCGCGAGCCTGTGCCGACGGCCCCCAGCATGATCATGACCTTGGCGACCAGCGGCCACAGGTTCGATGCGCCGGTCAGCCGGTTGCGCCCTTGCTGGCGCTCGGCCGAGCGCCACGTGCCCATCACGGCCCAGACCCACAGCGCCGATCCCATCGCATAGATCAGCAGCAGCGCCGATGAGGCCGCACGTGCTGGCGCGTTATGCGCCAGTGCATGCGTGACGCCGGCGCTGAGCGCGACCACGCCAAACTGCATGAGCGCCGTGTGCAGCCAATACGAGCGGGCGAGGCTGTAGTCGCCGCGCCAGTGGCGTGCAAAGAAATTGCGTGACCCGGCCCTCTTCCGAGGCGGATTGGTGGGCGTGCTCGGGGGCAGGGTGTCGCTGGCAGCGGAGGTCATGCGTGTTCTCGATGCCGCACACATGATGGCGGCGCGGCGATTGTCGCTGGCGGCAGTGCAGGCTGGCGTCCCTCCGATGGGAGGGGGTGGCTGCGGCGGAGCTCAGGCACGGGCGGCGACGCCATTCAGCAGAGCCGGAACGACGCCGCTGCTGCTCAGGCCCGGACGGACACCAGCGGGGGCTCCGCGGGCGTAATGGCCTCGGCACTGGCAGGATGGGCCGACTGCGCTTGCGTTGCCTGGCGGCCTTGCAGCCGCGCGTCGCTCACCGTCGATGCGCCGGTCACCTTGTCAGTCGTATGGGCCTTGGCGGCGGCATCGGTATTGCCCGGGCCGGATCCCCTCTCGGACGCGTTGTGGCGGCTTTCCAGCTGGGTTTGTGCTTGCTCCAGGCCTTTTTGCGTCTTCAGGCGCTCGATCTGCGCCTGCACGATCAGGACCTGCTGGGTCAACAGATGTGCCTGCTCGCGGGCCTGGTTGGGCGGCAGGCCGCGATTGGGCAGATCGGCGATCGTCTTCTGCAGGTTCTTGAACTGGCGCTGCAGGCGTTCGATTTCGGTGGCCGAACTGCTCCCGCCGCCCGAGGCGCCGGAGGCCACAGTGCTGGAAACGGAAGAAGAAAGTTGCATGGCCATCTCGCTGATCAGTACGCCCTTCATCGGATGGTGGGCGGAAAACTTTAGCTTCCGCACCAACATTCTTTTAGAGGCGTCAATTTTCCTCGTTCTTTTAAATAGAACGATGTTTCTTTTGTAAGAACAAATTTGCGATATCTGCGTCAATTTTTCTGCTGTTCGACACAGGGTCGCGCCTTCGTACGGGTTTACGACCCTTATGCGCGGCTGATCTATTCTATAAAATAGAACTATATTCCATCAAACAGAACGCATCGAGTCCGGCGCGTTCAAGGAGACGCCCATGCTTTCTTCCCTTCAGGCCGCGAGCGGCCGCCCGAGCCCCGGGTTGCCGGCGGTTCAGCTCAATCAGGTGTCGGTGCGGTTCGGCAGCTTCACGGCGGTGCAGGGCGTGGACCTGTCGATCGGTGAAGGCGAGTTCGTGGCGGTGGTGGGGCCGACCGGCTGCGGCAAGAGCACGCTGCTCAATGCGGTGACGGGGCTGCTCAAGCCGGCCGGCGGCACTGTCAACGTGTTTGGCGAGCCGCTGACCGGGCTCAATGGGAGTGCCGGTTTCATGATGCAGCAGGACTCGCTGCTGCCTTGGAAGACGGCGCTCGACAACGTCGCGCTGGGCTTGGTGTTTCAGGGCATGCCGGTGGACGAGGCCCGCGAACGCGCCCGCCCGTGGATGAAGAAGGTGGGCCTGGCCGGCTTCGAGGCGCGCTATCCGCACCAGTTGTCGGGCGGCCAGAAGAAGCGCATCAGCATGGCGCAGACGCTGATCCTTTCGCCCAAGATCGTGCTGATGGACGAGCCGTTCTCCGCGCTCGATGTGCACACGCGGCACCTGATGCAGAGCGAACTGCTGCGCCTGTGGCAGGAAGACCGCAAATCGCTGCTGTTCATCACCCACGACCTGGAAGAGGCCATTGCGCTGGCCGATCGTGTGGTGGTGATGTCTGCCGGGCCGGCCAGCCGCCCGGTCGGCGATGTGGGAATCACGCTGCCGCGCCCGCGCAACGTGTCTGAAATCAATATGTCCGACGCGTTCATCCGCCTGTATCGCGAGATCTGGTCGATCCTCGGCACCGAAGTGGAGAAGAGCCATGCCGTCCAGCACTAACGCCATGCCTGCCGTGAGTACGCGGCGAGCCGGTCTCGCGCACAAGACCAAGATCCGCCTGTTCCAGCTTGCCGTGGTGGTGCTGCTGTTCGGTTCGTGGGAGGGCTTCGGCCGCGCCGGCGTGATCGACCCGTTCTATTTTTCGATGCCGTCGTCCATCGTCGTGCGCATCTGGGAGTGGTTCACCGCCGGCGATATCTACACGCACCTGGCCATCACGCTGGCCGAGACGATTCTCTCGTTCGGCATCGGCACGCTGATCGGCATCAGCCTGGGGCTGTGGCTGGGTTTGTCGAAGCTGGCGGCCGAGGTGCTGGACCCGTTTATCAAGATCGTCAATGCCATCCCGCGGATTCTGCTCGCGCCCATCTTCGTGATGTGGTTCGGGCTGGGGCTGACCTCCAAGGTGGCGCTGGGCGCAACGATGGTGCTGTTTATCACCTTCTTCAATACGTACCAGGGCGTGCGCGAGGTGAACCCGGTCATCCTGGCCAACGCGCGCCTGCTCAAGGCGAGCCGCCTCAGCCTGTTGCGCCACGTGTATGTGCCGTCCGCCACGAGCTGGATTCTTTCCAGCCTGCGTGCGTCCGTCGGCATGGCGGTGATGGGGGCGATCGTGGCCGAGTACCTCGGTTCGTCCGCTGGCCTGGGGCACCTGATTGCGCAGGCCGAAGGCGTGTTCGATGCCACCGGCGTGTTCTCGGGGATCGTCGTGCTGTCGGCGTTCGTGATTGCGCTGGACCGCAGCGTGGATGCGCTGGAAGGCAAGTTGTTGGTGTGGCGCCCGAAGGCGGATCCCGAGACCAGTGCTTGATCTAAAAACGATGACGGAGACCAAGATGAAACGATGGATTTCGGCCCTGCTGTGCGCGGCCGTCGGTGCGGCCGCCAGTGCCGCCGAGCCGGAAAAGAAGGATGTGAGCCTGTCAGTCGGCTCGATGATCCTGAACTACATGCCGGTGCCGCTCACGCAGTCGCTGGGCAACTTCCAGAAGGAAGGGCTCAATGTGAAGGTGGAGAACTTCCAGGCCGGCGGCAGCAAGGCGCTGCAGGCGCTGATTGCCGGTTCGACCGATGCGGTGGTGGGCTTCTATGACCACACCATCCACATCCAGGCGCAGGGCAAGGACATCGTCTCGGTGGCGCTGCTCAACACCACGCCGGGCATCGTGCTGGCGGTGCGGCCTGATCTCGACATCAAGAGCGGTAAGGATCTGAAGGGCAAGAAGATCGGCATCACCGCGCCGGGCTCGTCCACGGATCTGTTCGCACGCTACTACGCCATCAAGAACGGCCTGCAGGTGAATGACGTGTCGTACATCGCCGTGGGGTCGGGCGCGCCGGGCATGGTGGCGCTCGATCGCAAGGAGATCGACGCGCTCGTCAACTTCGACCCCGTGGCGAGCCTGCTGGAGAAGCGCCGCGCGGCCAAGTTCCTGGTCGATACGCGTACCGATGCCGGCTCCAACGCCGTGTTCGGCGGCCGCTACCCGACGGCCACGCTGTACGTTACGCGTGACTTCATGACCAAGAACCCTGAGACCGTGCAGCGCCTGGTGAACGCCTTCATCCGCACGCTCAAGTGGATCGACGCCAGCACGCCCGAAGCCATCGCCGACAAGATGCCCAAGGAGCAGCAGGTGGGCGGCCGCGATGTGTTTGTCGATGCGCTGCGCCACTCCAAGCCGATCTTCTCCAAGGACGGCCTGATGACGGATGCGGATGCCAAGGTCGCCCTGACGGTGCTCTCCAGTTACGACGAAAAGATCCGCAATGCCAAGATCGACCTGGCGAAAACGTACACTAACCGCTTCGTCGACCAAGCCTTGAAGACGGTCAAGTGAGCCGCCTTCCCCCCATCGTCATGACTGCAGAACGCCAAACCGCTCAGAACGACACGCAACTGCCAGCAAGCGTTGGCGATAGCACGCCGGGCGCATCGGGCGTGGCTGCGCTGGACCGCGCGTTCTCGATTCTGTTTGCGTTCCGCCCCGGCGACTATGCACTCACGCTGGCGGAGCTTGCCGCGCGCACCGGGCTCTACAAGAGCACGATCCTGCGGCTGGCCGGCTCGCTCATCCAGCACCGCATGCTGTTTCGCCTGGAAGACGGCCGTTACCAGATTGGCGCCGCGCCGCTGATGCTGGGCGCCCTCTACCAGCGCAGCATGCGCCTCGCCGACGTGGTGCTGCCGCACATGCGCGCGCTGGCCGAGGCGACGGGCGAGGCAGTGTCGCTCTACATCCGCGAGCGCGACGTGCGCGTGTGCCTGCATCGCGTGGATTCGAACCACTCGATTCGCGACCACGTGCGCGAGGGCGACGTGCTGCCGCTGGAGCGCGGTTCGGGCGGGCGCGTGCTGTGCGCGTTCTCGGGCATGCAGGGCGCCACGTACGACGCGATCCGGCGCGATTACTACTACGTGTCGATTGGCGAGCGCGATCGCGAAACGGTCGGGCTGTCCGTGCCGGTGTTTGGGGCGCAGCAGGCGCTGCGCGGTGCGCTGTGCCTGGCCGGCCCGGCTTCGCGGATCGACGGCGCCTTGCTGCAATCGTGGCGTGCCCCGGTACTGGAACACGCCGCACAAATCACCTCAACGCTGGGTGGCGACCCCGCGCCGTTGCGCGCTGCCGCTCAGCTCATTTCTAAACCCTAGGCTCCGCCAAGACGCCCAACACCTCCTGAATGGGTGAGAGGGGGAGAGGCGGAGCCACCGTAGTTGTAGGAGTTGTGTTCATGGCTTTGCCTCTCGCGGGTTTGCGCGTGCTCGACTTGTCGAACGTGCTGGCCGGGCCGTTTTGCGCCTATCAGCTGGGCTTGCTCGGTGCTGAAGTCATCAAGGTTGAGGTGCCTGGCAATGGCGATCTCGCCCGCCGCCTGGGCGCCGATCCGGAACAGGCGCGCCGCAAGATGGGCGCCTCCTTCGTCGCCGTCAACGCGGGCAAGCAATCCGTCACCGTCAACCTGAAGCACCCGGAAGGGCGGGCCATCCTGCTCAAGCTGGTGGCACAGGCCGATGCGCTGATCGAAAACTACCGCCCCGGCGTGATGGACCGCCTGGAGCTTGGCTATGACGTGCTGCGCGAGGTCAACCCGCGCCTCGTCTACTGCGCCATCTCCGGCTTCGGCAAAGATGGTCCGCTGGCGCATCGTCCGGCGTACGACCAGATCATCCAGGGCATTTCCGGCGTGATGAGCGTCACCGGTGACGAGGAATCGGCACCGCTGCGCGTCGGCTATCCGATCAGCGATACGGTGGGCGGCATCACGGCGGCGTTGGCCGTCACGGCTTGCCTGCTCGGCGCACAGCGCACGGGAGTGGGGCAGATGGTGGATGTGTCGATGCTGGAGTCGACGCTCGCCACCATGGGCTGGGTGGTGTCGAACTACCTGAACGCCGGCGTGAGCCCGCGCCCGATGGGCAACCAGAACTTCACCGCCGCGCCGTCGGGCACGTTCCGCACGGGCGATGGGCTCATCAACATCGCCGCCAACGAAGACAAGCAGTTTGCCGCGCTGTGCCGTGTGGTTGGGCATCCGGAATTGGCGACCGCCCCCCGCTTTGCCGAGCGCCATGCACGCAAGGAACACCGCCAGGCGCTCAACGATGCGTTGGAGGCAGCCCTCGCCGCACGCGCTGCCGCCGAATGGGAGCCACTGCTGATCGATGCCGGTGTGCCGGCCGGTCTGGTCCTCGACGTGCCGGGCGTGCTTGCGCATGAGCAGGTGACGGGCCGCAGCTTCGTCACCTCGTTCCCGGAAGAAGGGCAGCACGTGACGCGTGCAGGCTTTCGCCTGTCGGGCGAAGACCCCTGTCCGCAGACGCCCGCTCCTGGGTTATCCGCCCACACCGACGATTGGCTCGCCAAGCTCGGCTACCGCCCCGACCAAATCGAAGCCTTACGCGCTGAAGGCGCCATCTGACCATGACGACCACACCTGTACAAGACCCGGCTGGCCTTGCCGCCGACTACTGGCGCACCGACATCATCGACATTGAACCCGGCCGCATCCACGTGCGCGGCTACCCGATCCAGGAGCTGATCGGCCGCATCGGCTTTGCCGAGATGATCTGGCTGATGCTGCGCGGTGAGCTGCCGGGCAAGCGCCAGGCGGCGTTGCTGGAGGCGGCGCTCGTGGCCTCGGTTGACCACGGCCCGCATGCGCCGTCCATTGCGATTGCCAAGATGGCGACGAGCTGCGGGCTGCCGCTCAACGGCGCGATGGCGTCTGCGCTCAACGCACTGGACGACGTACATGGCGGGGCCGGACAACAGGCGGTGGAGTTGTTCCATGACATCGAGGCCCGCCTGTTTGACGGCGCCTCGCTGGAGGCGGCCACGGCGGCGGGTGTCGACGCGTTCATCGCTGCACATGGCAAATACCTGCCGGGCTTTGGACATCGCTTCCACCCGGTCGACCCACGCGCGGGGCGCCTGCTCGCGTTCGTGGACGAGGCTGCGCAGGACGGCGTGGTCGGCGGGCGCTATGCCGCCATTGGCCGCGCGATCGAAGCATTGCTCTCCAGCCGCAAGGGCAAGCCGATTCCGATGAACATCGATGGCGCCACGGCCGTCATCTATGCGGAGCTGGGTTTTGCTGCGCCGTTGGCGCGCGGCGTGTTCTGCCTGTCGCGTGCCGTTGGCATCCTGGCGCACGCGTGGGAGCAGAGCGGCCGTGGCGAGCGCAACAAGGGCCCCATGCCGCGCCAATTGCCGTACCGCTACACAGGCGCCGCCACGCGGCATCTGACCAAGGCGGATGCCGACGCGGTGCCCGTGCCATGACGTACTTCAACTGGCCAATCGTCGAGACCACGGTCTTCACCGAAATGCCTGCCACGCTGCGCCGCCCGGTGCCGACCGAATGGTCGCGCGCCAACAAGGGTGGAGCGCCCGTCGATAGCTTTCTGGAAGGCCCGTGCTGGGATGCGCAAGGCAATCTCTGGCTGGTCGACATCCCGCACGGGCGCATCCTGCGTGTCTCGCCGCAAGGCGATTGGGAGGCGGCGGCCGAATACGACGGCGAGCCCAACGGCCTCGCGCTGTGCCACGACGGCACGCTGCTGATTGCCGACTATAAGAATGGGCTGCTGTCGCTCGACCCGGCGACGGGCATGGTCACGCCCCTCCTCACGCGCCGCAACAGCGAGCGATTCAAGGGCCCGAACGACCTGATCGTCGCCCGCAACGGCGATCTCTATTTCACCGACCAGGGCCAGACCGGCCTGCACGATCCGACCGGCCGCGTGTATCGCCTGCGCACCGATGGCCGGCTCGATTGCCTGCTCGCCAACGGCCCGAGCCCGAACGGGCTGGTGCTCACGCCCGATGAATCCGCACTGTTCGTCGCCATGACACGCGACAACGCCGTCTGGCGCCTGCCGCTGCTGGCCGATGGCAGCACCAGCAAGGTCGGCCGCTTTGCGCAGTTCTACGGCACCAGCGGCCCGGATGGTATGGCGATGGACGCTGCGGGCAACCTGTTCGTGGCCCATGCCTCGCTGGGTGCCGTGTTCGTGCTCTCGCCGCACGGCGAACCGCTGGCGCGCATCGCGTCGTGCCGCGGGCGGACCACCACCAATGTCGCATTCACGCCAGACGGGCAGTCGCTCGTCATCACCGAATCTTCCACGGGCACCGTCCTGCACGCCCGCTGGACCCCGCCTGCACACGGCTGAGCCTATAGACGGGCGTTGTCCTACACGGCGCCCGGCCGAATCGCCGGAAATCCAACGTTGTTTTCACTAGGCAGGCGCCCATGCCGCACTTTTTGCGGAACGACCTTGGGAGAAGTGCTGCGCGCGTCCTTTTCTGCCTGGGCGGGCGTCAGTTATCGATGATTTTCGTATCAATATAAGAGACGTGTATCTATTAGAGATACGAAACGGTAGGAGCCGTCCTACAAAATCGATATTCGACTGTAGGATCACTCCTACAAAACCCGCCAGAAACGGGTCGGAACTGTCCTACACGACGTGTAGGAGTGGGTCAGATGTGTCCTACAAGCTGTTTACCCGGCATCCGATGCTCACAGTGGTAGAAGTGCGACGCCTTCTTTGTCGATTTCTCTAGACTTTAGGCAATTAAATTGCTTTTTTACGGCGATCATTGGGGTAAATACCTGTTAAACGCCCGCTTTACCGCATCGTCCGCCCAGGGTCGCTGCGTCGGCAAAGGCTTCATTTGCAACGTTTATTAACAGAATTGTAGGAAAATCGCCTACAAGGAAGTGGGCGTCATTACCCCTCCAACGTAGGGGTCCCCCCTTCTTTACTTACCCCGGACCTCAAACCACAATGTGTTCAACAGAAAACAACTTCGCCATGTCTTTTGCGACGTGAGTAAGAAGGGGGCGGGAAGTGCCGGTAACGGCGCCAACGCCAGAACATCCGATCTGTGGGGATTGGTGAACAGCCCGGCGAGGGAAAAGCGCGAGAGTGGAACAGCGCGACCGGGCAGCACCATGCGGGATCGGATGCAGGTTGTACTTTTACTGCACACGACGGGACAAAAACATGGACACGCAAGACATTGTTTCCGAGATCAGCGAGCTGAATCTCACCTATCTGATGCTTGCCCAGCAGATGCTGGCCAAGGATCGCGATGCCGCTCTGTTTCGCCTCGGCATCTCTGAAGAATTGGCTGACATCCTGTTGACGATGTCGCCCGCGCAGATCGTCAAGCTGGCTAGCACGAACATGATGCTGTGCCGCTTCCGCTTCGACGATCACGCCATCCTGGGTCTGGTGACCCAGCCGCACCGTGACAAGGGTCTGCAGCAATCGCAAATGTCGATTCTGCTGTCGCGTCAGGCGGTTGAGCAGATCAACTGAGCCACTTGCGGCGGGTTTTTTCCGCCGGGTTCAGTTGTTGCACTTTGGGATGAGTACGAAGCGAAAGCGGGAGCAGTGCCATGCGTCACACCAGCGTCATGAACGAAGTTGAGCAGATTCACCTCGCAGCGGAATTGATTTCGCTCGGTGCCCGTCTGCAACTGCTGGAACAGGAAACCACGCTCAGCCGCGAGCGTCTGGTCAAGCTGTACAAGGAAATCCGCGGGGAATCGCCGCCCAAGGGCATGCTGCCCTTCTCGGCAGACTGGTTCCTGACGTGGTCGCCGAACATCCATTCGTCGATCTTCCTGAACATCTACCGTTTTCTGGGTGAGAACAGCCGCAGCACCGGGGTGCGCCGCCTGATCTCAGCCTACAAGCTGTACCAGGAACACATTCACGTCCACGAACAGGAAGAGGTGCTCTCGATCACCCGCGCGTGGATGATGCTGAAGTTCTTCGAGGGGAAGATGCTGCACACCGTGAAGTGCAAGCGCTGCACCGGCCATTTCGTGGCCCACGCAGACGACCTGCACCATGATTTCGTGTGCGGCGTATGCCAGCCGCCGTCACGCGCAGGAAAGAAAAAGCGCGTCGCTGGGCAGGTCGATGCGATCGCAGACAAGACGGTCGACGCCTGATACGGCTCTCACGGGAACACGGGACGCACAGCACCGCCGGGGGATGGACCAAAACAGGCGGACGGGAAATACGGGAACAGCCGGCCAGACCGGCAGATAACAACCCCAGAACACAGAGCAGGAAAAGCACAGGGGCTCAGACAGCACAAAAGGGGAAGGGGGTAGGCCGGTCGCAGCGCATGCTGCAGACCGGCATTTTTTTTGCCGCCGCGCGTAGAGGGAGGGACGGAGAGCGATTTCCGTCCCTTTTTCTTTGCGTGAGCCTAGGAGAAGCCCCCTCTCGGGGCGGGTGGCGCTCAAGCCGCCCGTTTTGTTGCCGTTCTTGGGGAAGAAGGGCGCTGCGGAAGGGTTTTCCAGTTGCCAGGCGGCAGGAAAACCCGGTGTTCCAGCCTTCAGTTAACCGGGGGGATGCCGTTATCCCCTTTGTATGGATCGCACGAATGGATCGCGCGGTCGCCCATTCAGGAGTTCGCCCCGTGTTAGTTGCCATCGGTTACATCGTGATTCTCGCCTCGGTGTTCGGCGGCTACATGCTGGCCGGCGGGCACCTCGGGCCGCTCTTCCAGCCGACCGAACTGCTGATCATCTTCGGTGCCGGCATCGGTGCCTTCGTGGTCGGCAACGACAAGAAGGCCATCAACGCCACGGTCAAGGCGCTCCCGGGTCTGTTCAAGGGCTCGAAGTACACCAAGGCCCTCTATATGGAAGTGATGGCGCTGCTGTACGTGGTGCTGTCCAAGATCCGCCGCGAAGGGATGATGTCGATCGAAGCCGACATCGAAAACCCGCACGAAAGCACGCTGTTTGCCAACTACCCCGCCATCCAGGCGGACCACCACGCGCTCGATTTCATCTGCGATTACCTGCGCCTGATGGTGGGCGGCAACCTGAATCCGTTCCAGATCGAAGCGCTGATGGATCAGGAAATCGATACCCACCACCACGAAGCCGAACAACCGGCTCGCATCATCACCAAGGTGGGCGACGCCATGCCGGCCTTCGGCATCGTGGCCGCCGTGATGGGCGTGGTGCACACCATGGGCTCGGTCGGCCTGCCGCCGGCGGAGCTGGGCAAGCTGATCGCCTCGGCGCTGGTCGGCACCTTCCTCGGCATCTTGCTGGCGTATGGCTTCATCGGGCCGCTGGGTTCGCTGCTGGAGCAGCGCGCCGAAGAATCGACCAAGTTGTTCCAGTGCATCAAGGTGACGCTGCTGGCCAGCATGAACGGCTACGCCCCGGCAATTGCCGTGGAGTTTGGCCGCAAGGTGCTGTTCTCGACCGAGCGCCCGTCCTTTGCCGAACTGGAAGACCACGTGCGCGGCGCAAAAACAGCGTGAACCCACTCATGATCCTACTGCGCGCCCCGATCTTGAACCTGCGATGCTCGCCGTACCCATGTACGGCTGCGCTTCTCGGTCCAACCTCCGGCCTGCTCGCTACGGATCCTGAGAGGGTTCAAAACGATACCTACGACCACAAGAGCGCAGCCAATGAGCCGCGCCATTAACGACGCAGCACACACCGACGGGAACGGACCATGAGCAAGTCCAACACGCCGACCTTCATTGTCATTCGGCGCAACAAGAAAGGCGGACACGGCCACCACGGTGGCGCGTGGAAGATCGCCTACGCCGATTTCGTCACGGCCATGATGGCGTTCTTTCTGCTGATGTGGTTGCTCAGCTCGGTGACCAAGGCCGAGCTGTCGTCGGTCGAAACGTATTTCCGCACGCCGCTGAAGGTGGCGTTGTTCGGCGGTGCCGGCTCCGGCGACCAGTCGAGCATCCTCAACGGTAGCCCGGCGATCAAGCAGAACATGCCGCAACCGAACCCGAGCCCGAGCCCCACTGTGCAGCGCCAGCGCAACATCCGCGACGAGAGCGACGACGCGGCGCTGAACAAGCTCAAGCAGAAGATTGCCGAGATGGTCGAGACGAACCCGGTGATGAGCCAGTTCAAGCACCAGTTGCTGATCGACATGACCACCGAAGGCCTGCGCATCCAGATCGTCGACCAGCAGAACCGGCCGATGTTCGCCAACGCCAGCGCCGAAGTGCAGCCGTACATGCGCACCATCCTGCGCGAACTGGGCGTGGCACTGAACGACGTGCCCAACCCGATCAGCCTGTCGGGCCACACCGACGCCACGCAGTACGCCACGCAGCACGGCTACAGCAACTGGGAACTGTCGGCCGACCGCGCCAACGCATCGCGCCGCGAACTGGTGGCCGGCGGCATGAAGCCCGAGAAGGTCAGCCGCGTGGTGGGCCTGGAGGCATCGGTACCGCTGGACAAGACCGATCCCTACAACCCGATCAACCGCCGCATCAGCATCGTCGTGCTCAATGCACGCGCTGCCGAAGCCGTGCGATCGGGTGGGGTCGAGCCGGTGGCCGATCTGCGCAATGACGGCAAGGACACGCTGACCGACGCTGCCGCACGTGCCACAGGCGTGGCTGATGTGGTGACACCGGCCAAGCCATAAGAAGCGCCGAGGGGAGACACAGTCAATGAGTGAGAAACACATCCTGGTGGTGGACGATTCCACGTCGATCCGCCGCATGATTGCCGCGTGCCTGCGTGAGTGCGGCTTTGCCGTGACGGAAGCCGGTGACGGCACCGCCGCGCTTGAAGTCGCGCGCAATCCTGCCCAGGGTAGCCACCACCTCGTGATCACCGACCAGGTGATGCCGTCGATGGACGGCCTGACGCTCATCCGCACCCTGCGCACGCTGCCGGCCTATGCCGACACCCCCATCCTGATGCTGACCACCGAGGCCGACGGCACCATCCGCGACCAGGCCCGCGCAGCGGGCGCAACCGGCTTCCTGCCTAAGCCGTTCGACCCGGACGGCCTGACGGATTCGGTGATGCAGTTGCTCGAATGGCATGCGCAGACGCACGGGTCCGCATCCGCACATTCCGCGCATTAACGACAGAGACCACGACATGAATCTCGATCTCAGCCAGTTTTTCGGCGCCTTCTTCGAAGAAGCGGAAGAGCTGCTCGTCGACATGGAGCGGCTGCTGCTCAATCTCGATGTCGCCAACCCTTCTTCTGATGATCTGAACGCCATCTTCCGCTGCGCGCACTCCATCAAGGGCGGTGCCGCAACCTTCGGTTTCACGCACATGACGGAGCTCACGCATGTGGCGGAATCGATTCTGGACCGCGCCCGCACCGGTACCCTGCAGCTGCGCGAAAACATGGTGGATGCCTTCCTGGAAACGAAAGACGTGTTGAAAAGCCAACTTGATGCCTACCGGCAAGAGCACCCCATCGATACGGCCACGCTCGAATACATGGTGGCCAAGCTCAACGCCATCGCTGCCGAAGACGGCGCGAGCGCCGATGCGCAACCGGCCCCGGTCGCACCGGCTCCGGTGGCCGCAGCGCCTGCAGCGGCCGCTCCCGAGCCTGTCGTTGTGGAGGCGCCCGCAGCTGAGCCTGTCGGCGCCCCCGACGGCGGCCTGGACATCAAGCTCATCAACGTCTCGAACGAAGACTGCGAGCTGATCGTCACCGAACTCAAACACCTGGGCACCGTGCTGCGCCACGTGCGCACCGGCCGCAACAGCGACATCGTGCTGCAAAGCACCTGCACCGCCGACGACATCATCGCGGTGAGCTGCTTCATCATCGATGCCGACCAGATCGTCATCACCCCGCACGTGGGCGACGCGGCTCCGGCGCAGGCGGCGGTGGCAGAAGCCGCCGTGGCCGCCCCGACGCCGGCAGCCGCCCAGACCGAAGCGCACGCCCCGGCTGCCAACGAAGCCCCGCAGGCGCCATTCGTTGCCGCAGCTGCTGCGGCTGCCGCCCCGATGCCGACGCGCCCGGCTGCATCCGACAAGCCGGTCGTGGCGGCCGAAACGTCGATCCGCGTGGGCGTGGAGAAGGTCGACCAGCTCATCAACCTGGTAGGCGAACTCGTCATCACGCAGGCCATGCTGGCGCAAACCGCGCAGGCCTTCGACCCGGTGCTCAACGAACGCCTGTTTGCCGGCCTCTCGCAGCTCACGCGCAATGCACGCGACCTGCAGGAAGCCGCCATGTCCATCCGCATGATGCCGATGGACTACGTGTTCAACCGCTTCCCGCGCCTGGTGCGCGACCTGGCGCACAAGCTCGGCAAGCAGGTCGAGTTGTCGACGTTCGGCAAGTCGACCGAGCTGGACAAGGGCCTGATCGAACGCATCATCGATCCGCTCACGCACCTGGTGCGCAACAGCCTGGACCACGGTATCGAACTGCCCGAGGCCCGCGTGGCCGCCGGCAAGGATGCGGTCGGCCAACTGCTGCTGTCCGCGGCCCACCAGGGCGGCAACATCGTCATTGAAGTGAGTGACGACGGCCAGGGCCTGAACCGCGACAAGATCCTCAAGAAGGCGCGCGAGCGCGGCCTGCCCGTGTCGGACAACATGACCGATGACGAGATCAACCAGCTGATCTTCGCGCCGGGCTTCTCCACCGCTGATCAGGTGACGGACGTGTCCGGCCGTGGCGTGGGCATGGACGTGGTCAAGCAGAACATCCAGTCGATGGGCGGCTACGTCGAGATCCAGTCGCAGAAGGGCAAGGGCACGACCATCCGCATCGTGCTGCCGCTCACGCTGGCCATTCTGGACGGCATGTCGGTCAAAACCGGCGACGAGGTGTTCATCCTCCCGCTGTCGTGCGTGGCCGAATCGCTGCAGCCGCGCCCCGAAGACATCAAGGCTGTGCCGGGCGGCGGCCGCCTGCTGAAGGTGCGCAATGAATACCTGACGCTGGTGCCCATGTATGAGCGTTTCCGCATCACGCCCTCACTGCCCAACCCGTCGGAAGGCATCGTCGTCATCCTGGATTCGGAGGGCAAGAAGATCGCCCTGCAGATCGATGAACTGGTCGGTCAGCAGCAGGTGGTGGTCAAGAACCTTGAGACTAACTACCGCCGGGTGCCGGGCATCTCGGGCGCGACCATCCTGGGCGATGGCAGCGTGGCGCTGATCGTGGACGTGTCGGCGCTGATGCGCGAGACCCGCTCTGGCCATTCAGAAAACGCCATGCGTGCCGTTAGTGCCGAAAAGCTTGAGATGGGCGATACGCAGGGCGGAGGCCGGTTCTCGACCGAAGCGATGGCCGCGGCATAAGCGGTCACGCCGGCCCGAGTGGGATTTCACCACCTAACAACGCATTCAAATCTAGTGGCCCGACGGGGCCGAGGGGAGCCGCAATGGAAGTCAAGGAACACGCGATCGGAGAAGACACCGGCGGAGAGGAGTATCTGGCCTTCACGCTGGGCCGTGAGGAATACGGCATCGACATCCTGAAGGTGCAGGAGATTCGCGGCTACGAAACCGTCACGCGCATTGCCAACGCGCCGGACTTCATCAAGGGCGTGATCAACCTGCGCGGCATCATCGTGCCGATCGTCGACCTGCGCATCAAGTTCCAGCTCGACCGCGTGGAGTACAACCAGTACACCGTGGTCATCATCCTGAACTTGAAGGACCGCGTGGTCGGCATCGTGGTGGACGGCGTGTCGGACGTGCTGACGCTGCAAAGCCAGCAGATCAAGCCGGCGCCGGAGTTTTCGGGCGCGCTGGACACGGAATACATCCGTGGCCTGGGCTCCATCGACGAGCGCATGCTGATCCTGGTGGACATCGAGCGCTTGTTGATGTCGGCAGACATGGCGCTGTGCGACGAGGCCGAGGCTGCCTGATCGCAGCTTGAACGTGGGCCGGGGTGCGCGCTTGCGTGCCCCCGGCTGGTAACCCGGGCGTGCAGGGACGCTCGGTGGGCGACTAGACACCAACACAACAGGTGCGGCGCCGCATGGGGAGAAAAGCATGTTCAGCAGAATGAGCATCCGGCTCCGTCTGGGGCTGATGATGGCGGGCATTGGTGTGCTCGCCGTCGTTGTGGGGGTAACGGGCCTCATTGGCATGCGGCACGCCAACGGCCGCGTGCAGGACATCTATGCCGTGCAACTGGCGGGCACGGTGGCATTGGCCGAGTCCGATGCCAACCTGCTGAGCTTTCGCATCGTGCTGGACCGTGCGGCCATGTCGCTGAACACGCCCGGCATGGACAAGACGATGGAGCGCGCCAGGATGTTCCTCGACAAGTCCGACGCCGCCTGGAAGCGCTACCGCGCGCTGCCCATCAACGCAGAAGAGCGCAAGCTGGCCGACGAGGCCGAGACCCTGCGCAATGTCTTCCTGCGTGACGGCACCCAGGTGCTCATGCAGGCCGTGCAGGCGCATGACGAAGCGCGCGTCAGCCAGACGGTCATGGACGTCATGCCCGCGCTGTACCGCCCGCTGGGTGACAAGGTGGCGGCGCTGAACCGCATGCAGATGGAGGCGGCCAAGGCCCGATACGAGACGGGGCAGCACGAGCACGACAACCTGAGCGCGCTTACCATGGCACTGCTGTTGGGCGGCATCGTGGTTGGCGGGCTGCTGACGTGGGCACTGCGCCGCTCGATCACGCTGCCGCTGACACGCGCCATCGAGCAGGCCGAGCACATCACGCAGGGCGATCTCACGCACACCATCCGCGTGGACCGCATGGACGAAACCGGCCGCCTGCTGGTGGCCCTGCAGCGCATGCAGGAGAGCCTGCAGAAGATGGTGGGGCAGGTGCGCTCCGGTTCGGATTCGATTGCCAGCGCCACGCAGCAGATCGCCACCGGCAACGCAGATCTGTCGCAGCGCACGGAACAGCAGGCCTCGGCATTGGAAGAAACCGCGTCGAGCATGGAAGAGCTGACGAGCATCGTGCGCCAGAACGCCGACAACGCGCGCCAGGCCAGCACGCTGGCCGGCAACGCTTCAGACATTGCCGTCAAGGGCGGCGAAGTGGTCGGCCGGGTGGTGGACACCATGGCCGGCATCAATGAAAGCAGCAAGAAAATCGCCGACATCATCGGCGTGATTGAAGGCATTGCGTTCCAGACCAACATCCTGGCGCTGAATGCCGCAGTGGAAGCTGCCCGCGCCGGCGAGCAGGGGCGCGGCTTTGCCGTGGTGGCGGGGGAAGTGCGCAGCCTGGCACAACGCTCGGCCACGGCCGCCAAGGAGATCAAGGAACTCATCAGCGATTCGGTGGGCCGCGTTGAGAACGGCACCACGCTGGTGGCGGAGGCCGGCAGCGTGATCGATGAAGTCGTTGTCGCCGTGAAGCGCGTGACGGACATCATGGGCGAGATCAGCTCGGCGTCTGACGAGCAGAGTGCCGGCATCGAGCAGATCAACCAGGCGGTGACGCAGATGGACGAGGGCACCCAGCAGAACGCTGCGCTGGTGGAGCAGGCTGCTGCCGCTGCGATGTCGCTGCAGGAGCAGGCCAATGGCCTTCGTCATGCGGTGGCGGCGTTCCGCACGCAGGACCGGGCGCAGTTGGCCCCTGTGGCACCCAAGGCGGCAGCGCCCGCGTCCGCAAAGCCGGCATCGCACGCCAAGGCCGCGCCGCGTCGCGTTGCCAAGCCGAAGGCTGCGGCTTCCGTGGCGGTTGAAACGCCGGTGGAAGCCGCCGCGGCACCCGCGGCGCGGGCACCTGCAAAAGAACATTCGCGCAGGCGCACCGTGGCTGGCGCCGTTGCCAAGGCGGCCACGCAAGCGCCCAAGTTGCAAGCCCCAAAGCTCGTTGCCGCTGGCGGTGACGATAGCGATTGGGAAACCTTTTAACCATGTATGCATGGGATCTTCGCTGCTCGCGAAAGCTCTCTCGTGCGTCTTTGTGGTGTGCAGCCTGCCCCTTGGGGCAGGTTTTTTTTTGCCTGGGCAAGTCGTGACAGAGGCGGGGCGATCCCCCACTGAAGAGGCATGACCCCACTGCGGTTCTAAAGAGCCTTCCCCAAAAGGCCGATAGCGGTTGCAGGAGACCATTACAAAAAAGGAAGAGGTAGACAGATGATGGGTTGGATCAAGCGATTGCCGGTCTCCACACTATTGACCGGCGGTTTTCTGGTCGTGGCGGCCATGGGTGCGGCCATCGGCGGGCTAGGGATTTACACGATCACGCGATTGACCGCCGCCAGCGATGAACTGGCGCAGAAACAAATGCGTGCCATCACGCAGATGGGCAATGCGGCCAGCGGGCTTTCGCATGCCGCCCGGGCGCAGACGGGGATGTTGAGCAGCGGCACGATGACGGATCGCAGGGCGCTCATCGCTGAAGTCAAGACGAACGTGCAGCGCCTGAAAGACAGTGTGGATGCCGTGCGCCCGCTGTTCGCCTCGGACGAGGGCAAGAAGATGATCCGCGAGGTGGACGCCATCTACCCCGTCTGGAGCAAGCGCATGAGCGATTTCCTCACGCTCATGGAGGCACAGGGCGAGGACATCAGCCAGTTCGACAGCCGCGTCGAGGCAGAAAACTTCGGGCTGCAGGACGACACGTCCGTGTTCGAGAAAACCATCGACAAGATGGTCAAGCGCGTGGAAGAAGTGGCCGCCGCCTCCACCGTCAAGGCTCGTGAAGATGCGGATCGCTCGCGCATGATGATGATCGTGCTGGCCGGCGTGGGCGCCTTGCTGGGCATTGTGCTGGGCCTGGTCATTGCGCGCCGGCTGTCGCGCCAGTTGGGCGGCGAGCCGTCTTACGCGGCCGACATCGCCCGCCGCATCGCCGCCGGCGATCTGGCCGTGCACGTGCAGACCCGCCCGGGCGATCGCGACAGCATGCTGTTCGCCATGGCGCAGATGCAGCAACAGCTGACCGGCACCATCGGCAACATCAAAAGCTCGGCCGATTCCATTGCCAGCGCCACCAAGCAGATCGCCGCCGGCAATGCCGACTTGTCGCAGCGCACGGAAGAGCAGGCGTCCTCGCTGGAGGAAACCGCTTCCAGCATGGAAGAACTCACGAGCATCGTGAAGCAGAACGCCGACAACGCGCGCCAGGCCAGCCAACTGGCAGGCAGCGCGTCGGACATCGCGGTCAAGGGCGGCGAAGTCGTGGGCCGCGTGGTGGAAACCATGGCGGGCATCAACGACAGCAGCAAGAAGATTGCCGACATCATCGGCGTGATCGAGGGCATTGCGTTCCAGACCAACATCCTCGCCCTGAACGCTGCGGTGGAAGCCGCTCGCGCAGGGGAACAGGGGCGCGGCTTTGCGGTGGTGGCCGGCGAGGTACGCAGCCTGGCGCAGCGTTCCGCCACGGCGGCCAAGGAGATCAAGGAGCTGATCGGCGATTCGGTCGGCCGCGTGCGCAACGGCTCTGCCCTGGTGGCCGAGGCCGGCGAGGTAATCGAAGAAGTGGTGGTGGCCGTGCGCCGCGTGACCGACATCATGGGCGAGATTTCCGCTGCATCGGATGAGCAGAGCAGCGGCATCGAGCAGGTCAACCAGGCCGTGAACCAGATGGACGAAGTGACGCAGCAGAACGCGGCGCTGGTGGAACAGGCGGCCGCCGCGGCGCTGTCGCTGGAAGAGCAGGCGCAACGGCTGCGCGGCGCGGTGTCGGCGTTCCGCACGGATGCTTCGGCGGAGTCGGCCGTGGCCGCACCGGTGAAGGTTCCGGTGCGGGCGGCCCCTGTTGCGTCCGCCGCCCGTAGCGAAGTCCGTCCGGAGAAAGCCGCAGTGGTGCCCTCCGTGGCCCGCGCCCTGTCTTCGCGCAAGGCGGCCAAATCGCAGGTTGAGGTCTCGAAAGACACCTCGCCAAGCGTAGAAAAAGCGTCTCAAGCGACACATTCTCCGGTTGCACCGGTGGTTGCTGCCGCAGTTTCGGCTGCCGTAACCACCCCGGCCCTCAAGCTGGCCGCCGGTTCTGCCGATGAAGATGACTGGAGCACGTTCTGACGCCAGCCTCGCCAACAGCACACTTGGCGGGCGCCGCGGTAACGGTGCCCGCCAATGATGGAAAGCGGGCGTCAGACCCGCGCAATTACGGGGTAGTTATATGGCTATGGCACAAACCTTGGCGCCAGTCTCATCGACGCTCTCGTCGCGTGAGTTTTCGTTCACCGCGGAAGATTTCGCCCGCATCCGTGACCTGATCTATCGCCGCGTCGGCATTTCGCTGTCCGACCGCAAGAGCGAGATGGTCTATAGCCGGCTGGCCCGCCGCCTGCGCGTGGTCAACCTCGGCTCGTTCCGCGATTACCTCGATGCGCTGGAAAAAGGCCACCTGCCCGACGAGTGGGAGGCCTTTACCAACGCGCTGACCACCAACCTGACCGCGTTCTTCCGCGAGCAGCATCACTTTCCGATCCTGGCCGAGCACGCCAAAGCCAAGCGCACGCCGTTTTCCGTGTGGTGCTCGGCGTCGTCCACCGGCGAAGAGCCGTATTCGATCGCCATTACGCTGGCCGAAACGTTTGGTTCGATGAATCCGGCGCAGGTGAGCGTGATCGCATCGGATGTCGACACGAACGCGCTGGCCCGCGCCCGCGCCGGCATCTACCCGATGGAGCGCGTGTCGGCCCTGTCGCCCGAGCGCCTGAAGAAGTATTTCCTGCGCGGCACCGGCAAGCAGGAGGGCTATGCCCGCGTGCGGCCCGAGCTGCAGGCCATGATCGACTTCCGCCAGATCAACCTGCTCGACCGCGATTGGCCGCTGCAGCAGAAGTTCGACGTGATCTTCTGCCGCAACGTGATGATCTATTTCGATAAGCCGACGCAGGCGAAGATCCTCGAACACTTCATCGACGTGATGAAGCCCGATGGCTTGCTCTTTGCCGGCCACTCCGAGAGCTTCCTGCAGATCAGCAAGGCCTGGACGCTGCGCGGCAAGACCGTGTACGAGGTCGCGCCCGAGCTGCGCGCCAGGATGGCGGGGACCAAATGATCGAATTCGGCAAGAAAGCCACCCCGCGTGCATCCGTGGCCGACGCCGTGCGCAACGACAGCGGCGCGAATGGCGGGATGAGCGCCGGCGCCATGGCCACGCTCGCGCAATCGGCTGCCAGCACCCACGCGTATTACGACACCACCTTCAGCCGCCGCGCCATGAAGGTGCTGCCCGGCGAGTACTACGTCACCACCGAAGACCTGATGCTCGTGACGGTGCTCGGCTCGTGCGTGTCGGCCTGCGTGCGCGACAAGATCCTCGGCATTGGCGGCATGAACCACTTCATGCTGCCCTCGCGCAACGAAGGCGAATCGATCCTGTCGCCCTCCATGCGCTACGGTACGCATGCCATGGAAGTGCTGCTCAACCAGCTCTACAAGGCCGGCGCCCGGCGCGAGCACCTGGAGATCAAGGTGTTTGGCGGCGCCGCCGTGCTGGCCGGCATGAGCACGCTCGACGTGGGGGAGCGCAACGGCAAGTTCGTGCTCGAATTCCTGCGCAACGAAGGACTGGCGGTGGCCGCCAAGGACCTCTTCGACGTGCACCCGCGCAAGGTGTATTTCGTGCCGTCCACCGGGCAGATCATGGTGCGCAAGCTGCGCACGCAAAGCTCGGCCGCTGAGCTGGACAGCGAAGCCCAGTACGCCAGCAAGCTGTCGAAATCCATCACGACGAAGCCGGCCTCGCGCCTGCAACTGTTCACGTAATTCCGCAATCCCCGTAATTCCTGAGACTTGCTTCCTATATGAACGACAAACGCAAGATTCAGGTGCTGTGCATCGACGATTCCGCACTGATCCGCAGCATCCTGAAGGAGATCATCAACAGCCAGCCCGACATGGAAGTGGTGGGCGTGGCGCCGGACCCGATCATCGCGCGCGACCTCATCAAGCAGACCAATCCGGACGTGCTCACGCTGGACGTGGAAATGCCGAAGATGGACGGCCTCGACTTCCTGGAAAAGCTCATGCGCCTGCGCCCGACGCCGGTGGTCATGATCTCGTCGCTGACCGAGCGCGGCTCGGAAGCCACGCTGCGCGCGCTGGAGCTGGGTGCGGTGGATTTTGTCGCCAAGCCCAAGCTGGGCATGCGCGACGGCATGAACGAATACGCCGACCAGATCGCCGACAAGATCCGCGCGGCGGCCCGGGCCCGGCTGCGCCCGCGCGCGGCGGCGCCGGTGTCGGCCGCCCATGCGCCGGCGCACGCCCATGGCGCACACGTTCGCGCCGAGCATGCGCCCGCCGTTCATGCCGCTGCGGCACCCGCCCGTACCCATTTCTCGTCGACGGAAAAGCTCATCATCGTGGGCGCTTCCACCGGCGGCACCGAGGCCATCAAGGATTTCCTGCTGGAGATGCCGCCCGATTGCCCCGGCATCCTGATCGTGCAGCACATGCCGGCGGGCTTCACCACGTCGTTCGCCAAGCGGCTGGACGGCCTGTGCCGCATCCGCGTGAAAGAGGCCGTGCATGGTGAACGCGTGCTGCCCGGCCACGCCTATATCGCCCCGGGCGACATGCACCTCTCGCTGGGCCGCAGCGGCGCCAACTACGTCACCGAGCTGGACCAAGGGCCGCCCGTCAACCGCCATCGCCCGGCGGTGGACGTGCTGTTCCGCTCCGCCGCGCGCAACGCCGGGGCCAACGCCCTGGGCGTGATCCTCACCGGCATGGGCAAGGACGGCGCGGCCGGCATGCTGGAAATGCGCAACGCGGGCGCCTACAACGTCGCCCAGGACGAGGCCTCGTGCGTGGTCTACGGCATGCCCAAGGAAGCCGTCGCCCACGGCGGCGTGCACGACGTTCTGCCGCTGCACCAGATCGGCCCGCACGTGCTGGCCAGGCTGTCAGCCCATGGCCGTGTGACGCGTGTTTGATCGGTAACGCTCGGGGTTGGTGGTCGCGGGCCGCAGCAGTGGGGCGTCCCGAAGCGTTCCGGTGCTCAAGAAACAGCCCCGGGCGCCGATAACACTGCCAAGGAAGCCCGAAACCCCCCAATTCAGTTAGTTTGCGGAGATTGTGTCCATGGACAAGAGCCAGTACCGATTCCTCGTCGTCGACGATTTCCCGACGATGCGCCGGATCGTACGTAACCTGCTCAAGGAACTTGGCTTTGCCAATGTCGATGAAGCCGAAGACGGCGCCGCCGGCCTGGCCAAGGTCAAGGAAGGCCGGTTCGATTTCGTGATCTCGGACTGGAACATGCCCAACATGGATGGCCTGCAGATGCTGCAGAGCATCCGTGGCGACGCCAATCCGTCCATCAGCAAGCTGCCCGTGCTGATGGTGACGGCCGAAGCCAAGAAGGAAAACATCATTGCCGCTGCCCAGGCCGGCGCCAATGGCTACGTGGTGAAGCCCTTCACCGCCGCCACGCTGGACGAGAAGCTGGGCAAGATCTTCGAGAAACTCGAAAAAGCGGGGGCGTGATGAGCGAGATGCATGATGGCGCGCACGCGCCGGAGCCAAGCGGCGTCGACTATGGCGACATGCCGGAAATGCTCCAGCGCATCGGTCACCTCACGCGCATGCTGCGTGAAAGCATGCGTGAGCTGGGCCTGGACAAGGGCGTCGAGAAGGCCGCATCGGCCATTCCCGACGCACGCGACCGCCTCAACTACATCGCCAACATGACCGAGCAGGCGGCCACCCGCGTGCTCAACGCCATCGATGCGGCCCGCCCCGTGCAGGATGCACTGGAGTCCGACGCCGAGGCGCTGGTCGGACGCTGGCAATCGTGGATGGACCGCGAGCTTGGCGACGAAGAGATCCGTGAGCTGGTCGGCCAGACCAACGGCTTCCTGCGCAGCGTTCCGCAAAAGACGCGCGACACGAACCAGCAGCTCATGGAAATCCTGATGGCTCAGGACTTCCAGGACTTGACCGGGCAGGTGATCAAGAAGGTGCTGGATGTTGTCCAGCTTATCGAGAGCCAGCTTGTGGGAATCCTGTTGGAGAACGCACCCGAGCATCTGCGCACGGAAGCACCGCCGTCGTCGCTGCTGAATGGTCCGCAGATCAATCCGGACCACCCAGACGTGGTCGGCAGCCAGGAACAGGTGGACGACCTGCTGGAAAGCCTCGGCTTCTGAGCACCTGAATCGGCAATCAACGCTCCCCGTTTGCTGCCGGCGCCCGCCACTTTGGCGGGCGTTTTCATTGGGTGACGCACGCTGGCAAGACGCCTGAAGTGCGACGCCGAAGCGTTCAGCGGAGGTTGCAGACCCTCATCGTTTTGAACCGCTCACGTCTTACGCCCTACGGTCTACCTCAATCGAGGCACTCCATTTTTCTTGACGCATCTTGCGCATCGATTTGCCGTTACCTCGGAACGTAACGCGGAACACGTGACAGCGGCCATTGCACGCTCGATCCCACCCCATGCCGTTGGAATGGGTGCTCTCGCAAGGACGATCGCGCACATTTGAACACCTCCGGTACGGCATTGCGCTTTGGCACAGAGATTGCGGTGAGACGGTTGGTCCTCAACGTTATCGAGCCGGCATCGCAAGCCGCGCATCGCTGGCGAATGGGCCTCGGATAGAGAAAAAAGCCTAATCCCGCTTTCGAAAGGGAAGGGCTCAAACGGGGAGGTGGGTGATGACGCGCAATGTGCAACTGCGGCGGATCGCAGCTTCGGTGGTGGCGCTGTTGTGTCCGGCGCCGGTCGTGGCATACCGTGCAAGCGCTCGGGAGACGGTCTGATGGGCGCCGCATGTGGTGAAACGCTCAGCCATGACCTCGAGCGCTTGCTAACGAGGGCGCTCGCGGGGCTTGATGCGGGGGAATCCCACCGGGCAAGAGCGCTGGCCCAGTCGGCGCTGGGTCTCGCAAAGGCCGCCGCGGATACGGCCATGGAGGCGCGTGCGCTGGCTTGCCTGGCGTACTGCGACCGCCTCGCCTTTCGTTTGCAACGTGCTGCCGACACCAGTCAGCGCGCGGTGCATCTCTTCCAGGCGACAGGCGACATCGCGGGGGAGATCGACGCGCTGAACACGCTTGCGCATACCTCCATCATGCTCGGTCGCGATATCGAGGCGCTCGAGGCGGCATTGCTGGGTGTGAAGCTGGCCGAGCAGCACGGCTCGCCCCACCAACTGGCACTGGCGTTCAACTGCCTGGGGGTGGTATGCGCGTGGGGCGGGTACTTCTCTGAGGCGGACGACGCCTGCGCACGGGCCTGCGAGGTCGCGCGGCATTGCGCGCCGATACGCAGCGCGTACCAGCCGTGCCTGAACCGTGCTTTCGCCGAGCAGTTGCGCCTCGCCAAGGGGCGTTATGAGGCCGGCCACCAGCCAGACCTGGAGCGGCTAGATCAGCTGGTCGGTGAATATCGCCGCATGGAAGAGGGCGGCGCGGCAACGTTTCTGGCATCCGGCTTCGGCTTGATGGGGCCCGTCATGTCGTGCGTGATCGCGGGGTTCCTGGCGTGCTGGCGTGGCGACGCGAGCACGGCCGATGCCGAGTTGCGAGCCGCGCGTGCGTCTCTGGGCAAGCTTGGCTTCACCCTGTGGCTCAATGCCTACGCCGACTGGCTGGAAGCCGAAATCGCGTGCGTGCGGCAGGATTGGACAGCCGCACAGGCGCTTGTCACGCGAATGACGGCGGCCTCGGACAAGCGCGCACACGAGCAACTGAGCAGAATGGGTTACCTGCTCTTGCACCACATCCACGAGCGCCAGGGGCTGGAGGCACTTGCGGGCCAGGCGCTGCGCCAACTGTGGTGTCTGGAGCGGCGCGTGCGTGCGGACAATCTCGCCAGCCGCGCGCGCGTGGTCGGATGGCAGCTGACTGCGCGCCAGTCCGAGGCAGAACTGCTCGAGCTCAAGATGAATTCCCGGCAGTTCGAGCGCTGGTCCTTTGAAGATGCCTTGACCCGTATCGCCAACCGGCGCTGCCTGGAGCAGAACCTGTCGAACGCATTGCGACTGGCATCCGACTTGGGCCAGGCTGTGAGCATCGCGTTCATCGACGTGGACGGATTCAAGGCAATCAACGACCGATTCGGCCATGCGGTAGGGGACCGTGTCCTCAGCGCACTGGCTTCCATTCTCTCGGCGCAGGTGCGCGAAGATGACCTGCCGGCCCGGCTGGCGGGTGACGAATTTGTCGTGCTGTTCACGCGGACGGACTGCGCGTTGGCCGCCCAGATTTGCCTGCGCATCGTCTGTGCGGTGCGCGATTTCGACTGGGAGGCCATCTCACCCGGTCTGCGCGTATCCATCAGCCTGGGTGTGGCCCAGGCCGAGGCGGGCGATAGCGTCGATGCGCTGCTGCATCGTGGGGACCTTGCGATGTACCTCGACAAGAAAGACGCAATGCACACCCATCGATTCCTCCGGATGTCGGACACCCACGCTACGCATGGCGACGACCGAAGGGAGCTTGACGGGCCACGACGCGCACGGGCGCGGCACAGGTCGGAAGCGCACGTCGGCCTTTGAAGCTGGCGTGGCAAGGGGCCGAGGGGGCGGAGAACGGGGCGGCCACCTTCCCGTAGACGGGTCATTCTGCGGAAAAAGCCCCTTCACGACGGCTTTTTCCGCCGTTTATCCAGGGCGGCACACCGCAATAATGCGACGGTCGGCCATGGGGTCGACGTGATCTGTCCATCCCTCGCACGCCCGGCATGTCCGAAGAAAGCGATCTCGAAAAAACTGAAGCCGCCTCACCGAGGCGCCTCGAGCAGGCGCGCGAGGAAGGCGACGTTCCCAGATCGCGGGAGCTGGGTTCGTTCGCCCTGATGGCGGTGGGCGCGGGCGGTTTATGGGTGATGGGCGACTCGATTGTCCGGGCGGCTTCGTCCTTTCTGGCGCGCTGCCTGGAATTCCACCGTTACGACTACACCCGCGGGCAGGACCAATGGGCCTACGTGGCCGCGCAGTTCACGCCGCTGGGCATGGTGCTGGGCGGGCTGATGGTGATGCTCCTGATTGCGGCGCTGTCGCCGCTGGCGCTCACGCGCGGGGCGATTTCCTTCAAGCCGCTGACGCCCGACATCTCGCGCCTGTTCAAGCTGCAGGGCCTGACGCGCATGTTTTCGGTGGAAGGGCTGCTGGAGCTGCCGCGCCTGTTGATCAAGCTGTTGCTGATTGCCGGCGTGGGCTGGATGCTGATCCGGTACTACCGTGGCGACCTGATCGAACTGCCCCAGCGGGACCTGGGCGTTGGCATGCGCGACACGCTGCACGTGGCCGGTGTGGCCTTCCTGTGCATGGCCGCCGTGATGATGCTGGTGGCTGCGGTGGATGTGCCGCTGTCATTGTGGCAATACGCACGCAAGCACCGCATGACCAAGGAAGAGGTGCGCAAGGAGCATCGCGAGTCCGAGGGCGATCCGCACGTCAAGGGCCGCATCCGCGCCATGCAGCGCCAGGTGGCCCAGCGCCGCATGATGGCCGACGTGCCCAAGGCCGATGTGATCGTTACCAACCCGACGCACTACGCCGTGGCGCTGCGCTATTCCGAGAAGGAGGGCGGCGCGCCGCGCGTGGTTGCCAAGGGGGCCGACATGGTGGCTGCCAAGATCCGCGAGCTGGGTGCCGAGCACAAGATTCCCATTCTGGAGGCGCCACCGCTGGCGCGTGCGCTGTACCGGCATACCGAGATCGGGCACCAGATTCCGGAGGCGCTGTACGCGGCGGTGGCCGAGGTGCTGGCGTATGTGTATCAACTTCGCCGCATGCACCAGGTGGGCGGGCGGGCGCCGGTGCGGCCGACCGACTTGCCGGTGCCGGCGGATATGGACCCAGGGCCTTCCGTCGAACCGGAAGACGCATGAAGCGTCGCCCCCGCGTCTCCAAGACCCGAAGGTGGCGCTAAAAGCGCCGGTGCTGGCTCCCAGAGTGCCGTCGCTGATGCTGAGGAGACCCGGTGGCGGCTCAAAAAGACGCGGTAGCGGGTCGCAAAGACCCAGTGCTGGCTCTTGAAGAGCCAGTGGCGCATCGCCAAGACGCAACCGCTGGTTCTAAAAGAGCCGGCGCAGGCTCTTCGAGCCTCGAAGCTGGCTCTGATGACACCCGACGCTGGCTCTAAAAGCTTCGACGCCGGTTCTCAAAGCCCCGATGCTGGCGCTCAAGGTGCCGGCGCCATGCTGTTATTGCTTGCCGCCGTTTCCGTAGGTCTGGAACACGCTCAGGTCCGGGTACATGGCGCGGATCTTCGTCCATTCCGCTGCGTCGTAGAACTCGCATTGGCCACGCGTGAAGCGCTTGGCCACTTCAATCGAGAAGCGCACGGACTCGGCCAGGTCGATCTCGTGGCTGGCGCTCGAATCGCTGCCGCCCACGACCGACTGCGCGGTGATGGCCACGCCCACCACGGGCTTATCCGTGGCCGCGTGCGGCTGCATGATGCTGTTGAAGTGGTACAGGCCGTTGTGATACGGGGTGATGTCCTGGATGGAGATCGGGAACGTCACGGCCGGTTCACCCGTGGTCGATTCCATGATTGCCACCAGATCGGGCGCCATGCGCAGCACGTACCCTTGCATGGCCGTGGGCGACAGCGCGAACCCGCGATGCTTGACGATGCGGTTGCCCTTGGAGGCGTCGATCGAGAGGATGGCGTCCATGTCCGCCGACACTTCGTACCGGTTCATGGTGTCGGACGACACCGGCATGCCCATGAACGGAATGCCGCCGTTGTCGGTCATCGACACGTCGGTCGAGATGTGCGTGGTGACGATGACGTCGCCGGTCAGCTTGTCGCCCTTGGCGTGCATTTGCGCCAGCTTGAGCGCCACGGCAATCGAGGCGATCGGGCCGTCCGCGTCCGACACCATGCCGATGCGTGCCGGATGCGCGCCCACCGCGCCGTTGCGGCCGATCACGCCCAGCGTGCGGGCCTTGCCGCCGGCGGTCTTGCCCTCAGTGCCCGGGATGGTGATCTTGATGAAATCGGTGGTCTTGCGCGTGTCTTCGGGCTTCTCGTTGTAGACGGTCGTGACTTCCACCGTGACGCCGGATTCGGCATACGGGGCAAACATCGATTCAATGGTCTTGCCGTTGGCCGAAGCGGTATCCAGCGCTTCATAGACCGCCAGCGTCTGCTGCAATGCCATGGGTGCTCCTGAGTAGGGTTGGCGACAAGCGCACGTCACCCGCGCCGTGCATCGTGGGGCGGGTGACGCGCGTCATGTCAGAAGAGATGGCGCAAGCCGACCAGCGCGGAAATCTGGTTGTTGCTGCCGTTGAGTGCCTGCCCCGATGCGGCGGCCGCGTTTGTCGTGGTGTTGCCGAACAGGCCCGACCATCCGCCGTGCGCGCGTTCATAAACGGCGGCCACGTACACATCGGTGCGCTTGCTGAAGCTGTAGTCGGCCACGCCATACAGCGTGCTGCGCGAGCCGCTGAAGTTGTCAGCGCGGGTGAAGTTCTGCATCAGCGCCGCGGTCAGCAGCCAGGCGGGCGTGACACGGTAGTTCGCGCCCACCGTGTAGAAATCATCGCGCCGCTGCGAGGCGAACACCGAGTTGATGCCAACCGCCGCCGTCGGCGAGCCCGAGGCCATGCTGGTGATCGATGCCGTATCGGTGCCGCCGTTGGACGAATCGAAGCCGGCGTCGCGGCTGCTGTGCACGTAGTTGGCAAACAGGTTGGCGTTGCCCACGGCCAGTTTGGCGCCACCCATGTAGATGCGTGCGTGGCGGCTCTGGGTGTCGTTGGTCTGCTGCGCATCGCCGATCACCGTGAGCGGGCCTTGCGCATATTTCACGCCGAGCGACATCGACGAACGTGCGCTGCCATGGCCGGCCTGCTCGCCGAGTGCCGCTTCGGCAATCACTTGCCACGGGCCGTAGGTGCCGGTGTAGCTGATGGCGTTGTCATAACGCTGGCCGACCAGGTAGACCTGCCACGAGTTGGACGGCGCCGCGCCCACACCGAGCGGATCGACGTAGTACATCATCGTGTTGCCGGTGGTGTACTGGCGGCCGAGTGCGATCTCGCCATAGCGGTCGTGGCCGATCTTCACGAAGGCCTGGCGGCCGAACAGCTGGCCTTGCTGGTCGAGCTTGCCGGTGTCGGCCAGGAAGCCGTTCTCCAGCGTGAAGCCAGCCTTCCAGCCGCCACCCAGGTCTTCATTGCCCTTGAAGCCGAAGCGGCTGCCCGAGAGGAAGCCCTCACCGCCCTGCTGCAACCCGTAGATCGAATCGCGGCCCGGGTTGGCGTGCGTCTGGAAACTCAGTGCCGCGTCGATGACGCCATACAGCGTCAAACCGGACGATTGGGCCTGTGCGGTGCCTGCCGTAGCCATGAGCACTGCGATTGCTGCGCTGACCTTCTTCATGAACAGATGTCTCCTGCGTCGCGTGGCGACGATGTTGTTGTCGTGGGGTTAGATGCGGAATTCGGGCCAGGACGCCATGTCGGCCGGGCCTTGAATGCGGGTGAGCGGGAACGATGCGTTTTCTGCCAGGCGCTCGATCTGGTCTTTGGCCGGGAAGATCAGTGCGCCGCGCTCGCCGAGCACGGTGCCCGTGGTGCCGTCTGCATACAGCGCCGAGCCTTCGGGCAGGGCAAACACCTGTTCCGGCGCGTTGATGTCGAGGAACTCGGCCAGGCGCTCTTCGCGGCTTTCACCGTTGTGGCCGGCGGGTTTGCCGCTGATGAAGTGCGGGTTGATCTGGAACGGCACCAGCCCCAGCGCACGCAGCGTCGGCGGCTGCACGATGGGCATGTCGTTGGTGGTGCGGATGGTCGGGCAGGCGACGTTGCTGCCGGCGCTCCAGCCGACGTACGGCGTGCCGGCGCGCACCTTGGCGCGGATGGTGTCGACGATGTTGGCGTCATACATGCGCTTGAGCAGCGCGAAGGTGTTGCCGCCGCCCACGGCAATGGCATCGGCGTTCTCGATCGTGCGGCGCGGGTCGCTGCTGTGGTGCAAGGCTTCGAGCTCGTAACCGAGCTGTTCGAACACGGGTTTGACGATGCCTTCGTACGTGTCGAAGCTGAACGTCACGCCCGCGAAGGGCACGAACACCACCTTGCGCTTCTCGTGCTTGAGCAGCGTGTGAATCTGGTCGGTGGCGTGTTCGAGGTAGCCGAGCGCGTCCTTGCGGGAGCTGCTCATCAGCAGAATGCGTTGGGTCATGATCCATCCAATCCGTTTGATGACAATTGCGGTTCAGTGCGCGATCGCGCTGGTGATGAGCGCGGCCACGCGGTCGATTTCTTCGTGCGTGTTGAAGTAGTGCAGCGAGACGCGCGCCATCGTGCTCACGCCATAGCGCGCGAGGATGGCGTCGGCCATGAAGTTGCCCGATTCGATGATGCAGTTCTGCTGCTCCAGCGCCGCAACGATGGTGGCCGGGTCCACGCCGCGCACGTTGAAGGGCACGATGCCGATGCGTTGCGCAGCGTTTTTCGGGCCGTAGATTTCGATGCCCGGAATGTTCGAGAACACGCGCACGGCATAGGCCGTCAGCTCGCGCAAGCGGGCTTCGATGGCATCGACGCCGACTTGGCTTGCGTAGTCGAGCGCAGCGCCCAGCCCGAGGATGGCCGGCACGATCGGGCAGCCCGCTTCAAAGCGCCGTGCGCCTGCGACAAAGCCGATGTTGCCGGTCGCGCGGTCGTAGGCGCCGTTCCACCAGCCGGTGAGCGCGGGCTCTAGCGACTCGATCAGCGATGCCTTGACGTACAGGAAGCCTGAGCCCTCGGTAGCGCGCAGCGCCTTGCGCCCGCAGCCCGCGAGGAAGTCGCAGCCGAGCGCGGCCACGTCGGTCTTCACCATGCCGGCGCTCTGCGATGCGTTGACGAGTGAGAGGGCACCGTGTTCGCGTGCTACCGCGCAGATGGCGGCCGCATCCTGCAGCGCGCCGGTCGAGTTGGGCAGATGCGAGAACGTCACCAGCCGCGTGCGCGGCGTCATGGCGGCGGCAAACGCTGTGGGGGAGAGCACGCCTTCGGCATCGGCGGCCACCATCTTCACCACCACGCCGCGCGTGGCTTCCAGCCGCTTCCACGGCAGCAGGTTGCTGAGCATCTCGGTGTCGGCCACGAGAATCTCGTCGCCGGCTCGCCAGTCGATGCCTTGCGCCACCAGCGAGATGGCCTCGGACGCATTCTTGGTGAAGGCGATCTCGCTTGCCTGCGCGTTCAGGAACGCGGCCAGTTGCGTGCGCACGGCATCGACGCGGGCGTAGGTTTCCTTGCGGAACGCCGGCAGGTAGATGCCGATGTGCCCCGTGTCGAGCACGTAGCGGCGCACGGTGTCGAGCACGCTGTCGGGCGGCAGCGACGCGGCGGCCGTATCGAGGTAGATCGTCGACAGCGTGAGTGGCGTGTCCTGACGAATGGCTTGGATATCCATGAGTCTTTCCTGATGCATAAAACAATTACTTGAGCTTGAGCACCGAGCGCGTGAAGCTGAACAGCGCATCCCCGGCGATGACGCCGCCTGCAAAGGCGCTCATCTCGGCGATGTCCTTGTCGCCGCGCAGGCGCAGCAGCGCGAACCGGATCGCCAGGCCGATCAGCACGGCAAAGCCGGCCAGCGGCGACGACAGCAACATGCCGGTCGACAGCAGAATGCCGAGCTGGCGCTTGGCGCCGCCGATCCATTGCAGGATCGCGCCCGGGATGGCCCACAGGATCAGCGCGCGCGCCACTTCCATCGACGTGCCGGCCTTGATGGAGGCGGCATAGACGCGGTCCACCGGCGGCAGCAGGCCGCGCTCGAAGAACCCCTTGTGGAACAGGATGACGACGATGCCCGCCACCACAAAACCCGTCATGGCGGAAATCAGCTGCTGGCGGCGCCCGGCCAGTTCCAGCGCCGGGTCCTTGCCCGAGCCACGCAGCAGGTAGCCCGTCTTCAGGTCGTAGCCCATGTCGGCAAAGGCCGGGCCGGTGGAAGCCGAGAAGCCCGCGAGCACGGCCAGCGCCGGAGCAGGGAAGCCGATCAGGATGCCGATCGTGAGCGTGATGAGCGCCACCGCAAACGCGGGAAACCAGCCCGAGTGCATGGCGGCAATCCCGACGATGAGCTCGTGCACGTAGGCGGCAAACGCGGCAAACAGCACGAACGCGACCACCATGCCGGGGGACATGCCGTCAAAGCCGGTGACGGCGGTGATGCCCAGTGCGATGAGGGTGTAGATCACGAAGCCGCCGCCGAGAATCCGGCCGGTGCGCGCAGGCGATACGTCATCCGAACCGGGGCCGCTGTTGGCTGCGGCGCGCGCACGGCGGATTTCGCCCGCTACCTGGAACAGGGCGACCGTGCCTGCGCCGATCATCAGGCCATGCGGAATGTAGGCCTTGGCAATGTCGATGCCGACCAGCGCTTCGGAATAACCGCGCACCAGCAGGCCGATGCCGAACATCGTGAGCGCTGCGAGGTTGCCGAGGAACGCGGCACCAAACGCCGACATCGGCACGCCAAGCCACGCGCCGGCCACGCCCACCACCACGCCAAGGCCCAGGAACGCTGCCTTGCGCCCGCCGCGGTCGCCCGCCCAGATGGCTTCGGCCGTGGCCACGCCCGAGGGCCAGCTGCCCGACGCCGGAAACACCTTGCTGCCGAACAGAAAGTACAGCATCGCGCCGTCCACCAGCATGGCCGCCAGCGCGCCCATCAGCATGGGCGTGGCGAGCTCGGGCATGCCCATCGCATACGGCACGCCGATGGGGATCATCAGCGAGTTGGCCGCGCCAAACGTGGCCGACGAAATGGCCGTCTGCACGAGGTTCTGCCGCTCCAGCGAGCGAAAGCGCCGTGCGACTTCAATGGGGATGCGCGAGAAGACGATCGCGATCAGCGCGCCGATGATCGACGTGTTGGCCGAGATGCCGAGGGAGACGATCAGCTGCATGCCGATCATGGCGCCAAACACCGACAGCACGATCGAGACGATCAGCAGCAGGGGTTCGAGAAAGCGTGGTGCAGAGGCCGCGCCCTGGCTGCCACTGTCGGGCGCCTCGGTGGTGGTTGGGGTCGGGTACATGTGTCTCACTCAGGTGTCTTGATGGAGGGGGCGCGTGCTTCAGGCGCGCTTGATCAGCCCGATCGCGCGTTCGACCGTCTGGCGGGCTTCGTGCAGCGCGTCGAGAAATTTGGGTACCGCCTGTTCGTCCAGGCGCTGCACTGGCCCGGCGATGGCGAGGGAGCCAACGACGGTGCGCTTGTCTTTCGACCACAGCGGAATCGCCAGGCCCGAGACGCCGGGTACCGCTTCTTCGCTCGTGTAGGCCCAGCCGGCTTCGCGGATGCGCGCGAGGTGTGCATCGAGCGCGGCGCGGTCGACCACGTGGCCACGCGCCTTGCGGCATACCTCATCGCACAGGGCCGGGCTCTGGAACGCCAGCATCGCCTTGCCGTGCGAGCCGGTATCAAGCGCAAAGCGCTGACCTTCTTCGATCGAGAAACGCAGCGGCTGGCCGCTGTGGGCCATGTCCAGGCACAGGCCTTCATGGCCGTCGAGCAGCGACAGGAAGACGGTTTCGCCGGTTTGCTGCGCGAGGCGGCTCAGCGCCGGTTTGACGACGTCCGTGGGCGAGAGCGTGTGGCGGACGATTTCGCCCAGCTCGAACCAGCGCAGGCCCAGCGCGTAGCGGCCGAGTTCGTCCTGCACAAGAAAGCCTTCTTCCGCGAAGGTCGCCAGCACGCGCTGCACGACCGCGCGGTGCACGCCGCTGGCAGCGGCCAAATCCCGCACGCCCCAGACCGATTGCTCGGCGGTGAAGTAGCGCATCAGTTGCAGCGCACCGCTCAGCGATTTCAGCATGGTGTCTCTCCTATAGAGACAGTGTCTCTGTAAATGTTCGCGCAGTTTGCAAATGGACAAGCCGAAACGCTATTCGGGTAAACGCTGTTCTTTTATTTATGTCTGGTTTTGCGCACTTCTCGTGCGCCCCTGTCGGCGGGCGAATGCAGAACCGCACCCCTCGGTGGTGGGGTATTCCAAAGAAAAGCCGCCTTTTGGGCGGCTTTCTCGGTTCTTCGGTTTGGCGGCGTGGGCAGCAAGATGGCATTCATCGAAAAGCCCCCGCTGCAAGCCCCCCTACTGATGAACGCCGCACTGCTCCGAGTCCAAAGCTTCCTGCGCCAGGGCGACTACCGCTCGGCCGCCGGCCCGGTGCTGATCATCCTGATCCTGGCGATGATGGTGCTGCCGCTGCCGCCGTTCATCCTGGACTTGCTGTTCACGTTCAACATCGCGCTGTCGATCATCGTGCTGCTGATCAGCATGCACACGCTCAAGCCGCTGGATTTCTCGTCGTTTCCGAGCATCCTGCTGATCACCACGCTGATGCGGCTGTCGCTGAACGTGGCGTCCACCCGCGTGGTGCTGATGGACGGCCACACCGGCCCGGACGCGGCCGGCAAGGTGATCGAAGCCTTCGGCCACTTCCTGGTGGGTGGCAACTACACCGTCGGCATCGTGCTGTTCGTCATCCTGGTGATCATCAACTTCATGGTGATCAGCAAGGGCGCGGGCCGGATTGCCGAGGTCAGCGCGCGCTTCACCCTCGATGCCATGCCCGGCAAGCAGATGGCCATCGACGCCGACCTGAACGCCGGCCTGATCCGCGAAGACGAAGCCCGCAAGCGCCGCACGGCCATCGCGCAGGAAGCCGAGTTCTTCGGCTCCATGGACGGTGCCAGCAAGTTCGTGCGCGGCGACTCGGTGGCGGGCATCGCCATTCTGCTCATCAATATCGTCGGCGGCCTGGCCGTGGGCGTGCTCCAGCACGGCATGGACATCGGCCACGCTGTCACCAACTACACGCTGCTGACCATCGGCGACGGCCTGGTCGCGCAGATTCCGGCGCTGGTCATCTCCACCGCGGCGGGCATCATGGTCAGCCGCGTGTCGACCGACAAGGACGTCGGCCAGCAACTGTCGAGCGAGCTGTTTGCCATGCCGATGGTGCTGATGACCACCGCCGGCGTGCTGGGCCTGCTGGGCATGGTGCCGGGCATGCCGCACATCCCGTTCATCCTGTTTGGCGGCGGCCTGGGCTATCTGGGCTGGTACCTCAAGAAGAAGCGCGAGACGCCCGAAGTCGAGCCCGTGCTGCAGGCGATTGCCCCGGTCGATACGCCGGAAGCCAGTTGGGACGACGTGTCATGGGTCGACGTGCTGGGCCTGGAGATCGGCTACCGCCTGATCCCGCTGGTCGATAAGAGCCAGGACGGCGAGCTGCTACGGCGGATCAAGGGCATCCGCAAGAAGTTCACGCAGGACATGGGTTTCCTGGCGCCGGTGGTGCACATCCGCGACAACCTGGAGCTGGGTCCATCGTCGTACCGCATCACGCTCAAGGGCGTGGAAATCGGGCAGGGCGAGGTGCAGCAGGGCAAGTTCCTGGCCATCAACCCGGGTGGCCAGGATGGTCGCCTGGGCACACAACTGCCCGGCACGCCCACCGTGGACCCGACCTTTGGCCTGCCGGCCATGTGGATCACCGCCGATGTGCGCGACCGCGCGCAGGCCGAGGGCTACACCGTGGTCGATTGCAGCACGGTCATCGCCACCCACGTCAATCAGTTGATTTACACCCATAGCACCGAGCTTCTCGGCCGTTTGGAAGTGCAGCAGTTGCTCGATCATTTGGCCAAGGAAGCACCGAAGCTGGTCGAAGACGTCGTGCCCAAGCTGTTGCCCGTCGCGACCGTGCAGAAGGTGCTGCAGAACCTGCTGGACGAAGGCCTGCACATCCGCGACATCCGCACCATCGTCGAGACGCTGGCGGAGCACGGAGGCAGGACGCAAGACCCCGCCGAACTCACCGCCGCCGTGCGGATCGCGCTGGGCCGGGCGATTGCCCAGCAGCTGTTCCCGAACAAGACCGAAATGCAGGTCGTCACGCTTGACCCGAATCTGGAGAACATCTTGCTGCAAAGCGTCGTTGGCTCGAATGCCGGCCCGATCGAACCGCAACTGGCGGACTCGCTCATGCAAGCCGCCGCCGATTCGTCGCGCCAGCACGAGCAGATGGGCCAGACGGGCGTCCTGCTCGTGCCGCCCGCACTGCGCCCGATGCTTGCACGCCTGTTCAAGCGTGCTGCACCGAGCCTGCGCGTGCTCTCGCACGCAGAAATTCCAGATCACCGAACGATTAAGGTTGTCGCCATGCTTGGAGGCCGCGCATGAAGATGCATCGATTCACCGGACTGACGTCGCGCGACGTGTTGCGCAAGGTCCGCGACCAGTTGGGCGATGGCGCGCTGATCCTCTCGAACCGCGCCGTGCCGGGCGGTATTGAAATCATCGCCGCGTGCGATTCGCACCTCGATGCGCTGATCGACAACCCGATGCCGCAAGCCGCCGAGCGCCGTCCGGCCTCGCCCGCGCCGGTTCCGGAACCGGCGCCTGCCGCGCCTGTGGTGGCCACGGTTGCTGCTGCGGCTGCGGCTGCGCCTGCCGCCGAGGCTCAGGCGGAATCGGCGGCGCCGGGCGCACTGGCCCGCCTGCGCAACCGCTTCATCGCGTCGCGCCGCGCGGCTGCGCAGGAAGCAGTCACGCCGGTACCGGCTGCAGTGGCTCAGACCAAGCCGGCCGGCCGCACGCTGCAAACGCGCGTGGATGACGATGTAGTACTGGGTGCCTCGGCAGAGGCGCCGGCTGACGATGCGCTGGTGGTTTCGCCCCGCATGCTGGCTGTGCTCGACCGCGCAAACGAGGAAGCCGCGCAGGCGCTGGCCAGCACGGCGCAGTTCATCGCCCGCCGCACCGTGGTGGAAGACGAAGAGCAGGCGCCCGCTGAATCGACCGCCCGCGTTGCCGCCCGCCGCGAACACGCGCGCGAGAGCGACCAACCGGCCTCGCTGCGCAGCTTTGCCGAGCGCGTGGAAGCCCAGGCGCGCAGCCTGCGCGCCGAACAGCAGAAGGCCGAGACGCTCAAGGCAGAGGCTGAAGCCCGCAAGCCATCCGACATCTTTGTCCGCATGGAAGACACGATGGACATGCCCGACGCCCCGCGCGAAGACATGAGCCTGCAGCGTTCGGCCATCAAGGCGGACCTGACGGAGAGCATCCGTGCCGAAAACGACGTGATGACCCGCCGCATGGTCGGCGAGATCGAAACGCTCAAGAGCACGCTGACCGACGCCATGTCGAGCCTCGCCTCGCTGGGTGTGAAGCTGGGCGACCCGGTGCGTACGCGCCTGTTCCAGACCATGCTCAATGCGGGGTTCTCGGCGCAGCTCACGCGCTACGTGCTCGAGAACATGCCGCAGCACGACACGTTTGATGGCGCACTGGACTTCGTGCAGCGCGCCATCGAGAAGAACCTGACCACCGTGTCGGATGAAAACAGCCTGCTCGACCAGGGCGGCGTGTTTGCCCTGATGGGCCCGACCGGCGTGGGCAAGACCACCACCACCGCCAAGCTGGCCGCGCGCTTTGTGCTGCGCCATGGTGCATCGCGCGTGGCACTGCTCTCGACCGACAGCTACCGGATCGGCGGCCACGAACAGCTGCGCATCTACGGCAAGATCCTGGGCGTTACGGTGCATGCCGTCAAAGACGCGCAAGACCTGAGCCTGGCGCTGGCCGACCTGCGCGAGAAGCACGTGGTGCTGATCGACACCATCGGCATGAGCCAGCGTGACCGCGCCGTGTCTGAACAGATCGCGATGCTGCATGCAGTTGGCCCGTCCATCAAACGCCTGCTGCTGCTGAACGCCACGAGCAACGGCAAGACGCTCGACGAAGTGGTGGGTGCCTACCGTGATGCCAACCTGGCCGGCTGCATCCTCACCAAGATCGACGAGGCCGCTTCCGTGGGCCACGCAATGGACGTGATGATCCGCCGCCGCCTGCCGCTGCACTACGTGTCGTACGGCCAGCGCGTGCCGGAAGACATTGCCGTGCCGAACAAGAAGCTGCTGATTCACCGCTCGTTCCGCGCGGGTGCCGAGCAGTCGTCGTTCACGCTGGACTCGGATGAATCGCTGCTGGTGGCACAAGGCTCCGCCGTCCGTGGCCAGCTCGACCGCGAACCCGGCCTGGCCGCTTTCGATTTCGCCTGAGTCAGAAAAAGAAGAGGCGACCATGACGACTCCATTCGCCAAGGATCAAGCCGCAGGGCTGCGCCGCATGCTCGGCCATGCCGCTGCCCGACGCGTGCTGGTAATCGGGGCGCAAGAGCAGGTCGATGACTTTGTCGACAACCTGCGCATTGCGCTGGCTGCCATGGGACGCGACGCCGCCGTGGTGAGCGCGCAGACCATGCTGGCCGTGACCGGCATGCTGGAGCAGTACGACGAAACAGCCGACGTGACGCTGGTCGCCGCACATTTCGGCACCCGGGCACTCGCCACCGTGGCCGAGGCCTGCGACGACGTGCTGCTGACGTTCGCGGATGGCCCCGAAGGCCTCAAGAGCGCGTACACGCTGCTCAAGAAAACCGCTGTGCTGCAAGGCACGAATCGGCAAGGGCGTGGCATCCGCACCGTGGTATGCGGCGCGCACTCGGTCGATTCCGCCGTGCGCGTGTTCGGCAACCTGGCCAACACCGTGGGCCAGTACCTGAACACACGCATCGATTTTGCCGGCTACCTCCCCGAGGATCGGCACACCGAACTTGCGCTCTCGCTCGGCAAGCCCGTGGCGAGCGCGTTTCCCGCATCGCCTTCGGCCGTGGCCTTCCGCCAACTGGCCGAAGAAATGTTGAGCTGGGCCAGCAGTGTGGGCGCCCAGGCCCAAGCCGGTGACGGCGGCACGCCGTCGCGGGTGGTCATGTCGGCGCGTGCACCGGCACAGCCGGCAGACGGATCGGCGCAGGCAGCGCCGGCCCTGACGCCTCGCGCCACCGCGCGCGCGGCCGAATTGGTTTATTGAGGCGCAGCATGAACGAAGCGCCAAAGGCAGGCATGGATATGTACACCGCAACGGGTCGCAAGACCAAGTCCGACGAGATGGCCACGTACGCACCGCTGGTACGTCGCATTGCCAACCAGATGATGGTCAAGCTGCCGGCCAGCGTCGAACTGGACGACCTCATCCAGGCCGGCATGATGGGTTTGCTCGACGCGCTGTCGCGCTACGAGGAAACGCAGGGTGTGCAGTTCGAGTTCTACGCAGCGCAGCGTATTCGCGGTGCGATCCTGGATGAACTGCGCGGCTCCGACTGGCTGCCGCGCGGCCTGCGCCGCAACGCGCGCACGATCGAGCAGGCGATCCAGAAGCTGCAGCAGCAGAAGGGCCGCGCGCCCACCGAAACGGAAATTGCTGCGGCGCTGGGCATGTCGCTGGCCGATTACCAGAAGCAACTGGTCGACCTGCAAGGCAGCCAACTGCTGTACTACGAAGACTTCGACCGCGAAGACGCCGACGCCTTCATCGAAAACCGTGCCGCCGAGAACGACGCCACGCCGCTGGACCAACTGCTGGACCACGACCTGCGCGAATCGGTAGTCGCCGCCATCGAAGGCCTGCCCGAGCGCGAAAAGCTCATGATGAGCCTCTACTACGAGCAGGATTTGAACCTGCGCGAAATCGGCGCCGTGATGGGCGTGTCGGAATCGCGCGTGTGCCAGATCCACAGCCAGGCGATTGCCCGCATCCGCGCACGGCTGCGTGACCGTGCATGGCTGCCGACGCCGACCTGATGTCGGCTTAGCCTCGACCTGCTAGAACGCTACTGCGCGGCCAGCGAGTCATCTCGTGGCCGCGCTTTGTCTTTGGGAAGTTCGGTGACAAGGCGGGCGCTGGCGGCATCCCACACACGAGTCTCGCCATGGCGGAAGAGGAGGAAGCGCTCGGCCGGCACGTCAGCCGCCTTCAGTGCGTTGGCCAGGTCGGTGATGGGCTGGTCGAGCGGCTCATCCGTCAGCTCGAACGTGCCCCAATGGATGCCCACGGCCTGCCGCGCGCTGATGTCGTGCATCACCTGCACGGCCTCGGCTGGGTCGATGTGCTGCGCCTTCATGAACCAGCGCGGTTCATAGGCGCCCACGGCAATGGCTGCCACATCAAAGTGGCCGAAGCGCGCACCGATGTCGCGCGTGTCCTGCGAATATCCCAGATCGCCTGAAAACCAGAAGCGCAGCCGCGGATGCAGCAGCGCCCAGCTGCCCCACAGCGTCTGGTTGCGGTCGTACAGGCCGCGTGCGGACCAGTGCTGCACGGCGCAGAAGTGGGCGGTAAAAGGGCCGAATTCCGCTTCGTCATCCCAGTCGAACGCACGCACGTTGGCGTTGTTACCGGTGAGGCGCGCGCCGCGTACGTTGCGGGCAAACCAGCGGTCGATGCCTAGCGGCACGAAAAACATCGGTGCGCCGCCCGGCTGTCGCATCAGGGCGCGCACGCTGGCTTTGTCCAGATGGTCGTAGTGGTTGTGCGAAATCAGCACCAGGTCGATATGCGGCAACTGCTTGAGCGACAGGCCCGGCGGCTGGTGCCGCTGCGGCCCCGCAAACGGCAGCGGCGAGGCACGCTTGGAGAACACCGGATCGGTTAGCACGTTCAGCCCGTCGATTTGCAGCAGCAGCGTTTCGTGGCCGATCCAGGTCAACTGCGGCACATCGGGCGGCTGGTGTACGGCGGCCAGATTCGGCGCAACGCACGAGAGGTCTTGCGTGGGCGGTTTGGGCAGCTTCAGGCGCCGGCGCTCGCGCTGCCATTGCCAGAAGTCGCCGCCGGGGCGTGGGTGGGGATAGCGATTGCGGAAGCCATCCGGCGTGTGGTGGGGCTTGGACGGATCGTAGTGGGGATTTTTCATTTCACCATGGCGGTGGCATCCAGCGGAAAAAGGAGAGGCGCGGACGCTTCGGCTCGGTTGGGAAGCTGGCAGAGGGGCAGAATTCACCCAGATCAGGGCGGTGCGGCGGCTTCGCAAGGGTACTCCCCCGTGCCGGATTGCGCTTCATCACCCCATTGGCGGTCGACTTGTAGCACCATGCGGGTTGCCCATGCCTTTCGAACCTCGCTTTCCATGATGCGTATAGACAACCCCCAGCATGACCAGGAAGTCGGCGTGGCCGACGCCACCCAAGACACGACCCGTATCGATGACGTACGCATCGGCGCGGTGCGCCCGCTGATCTCTCCGGCGCTGCTGCTGGATGAACTCCCGGTGTCGCCCGAGGTGCAGGCCCATGTCGAGGCGAGCCGCATCGCCATCACAAACGTCCTGAACGGGCGTGACGACCGCCTGATCGCTGTGGTCGGACCGTGCTCGATCCATGACCACGATCAGGCGATGGAATACGCGCATCGGCTCAACGACGTCGCGCACCGGCTGCGCGATGACCTGCTGATCGTGATGCGCGTGTATTTCGAAAAGCCGCGCACGACGGTCGGCTGGAAGGGCTATATCAATGACCCGCGCCTCGATGGCAGCTTCCGCATCAACGAAGGGCTGCGCCGCGCCCGCGAGCTGCTGCTGGAGGTCAACGCGCTGGGGCTACCGGTCGCCACGGAGTTTCTCGATCTGCTCAGCCCGCAATACATTGCCGACCTGGTGGCCTGGGGCGCGATCGGCGCTCGCACGACCGAGAGCCAGAGCCATCGCCAGCTTGCCTCGGGCCTGAGCTGCCCGATCGGCTTCAAGAACGGCACCGATGGCGGCGTGCAGATTGCGGCCGACGCAATTCTGGCGGCGCGTTCGTCGCATTCGTTCATGGGCATGACGAAGATGGGGATGGCCGCCATCTTCGAGACGCGCGGCAACAGCGATGCGCACGTCATCCTGCGCGGCGGCAAGAAGGGGCCGAACTACGATGCGGCGGCCATTGAAGAGACCGGTGCGATCCTGCGCAAGGCCGGGCTGCGCGAGCAGGTGATGGTCGATTGCTCGCACGCGAACTCGGGTAAATCGCACCTGAAGCAGATCGATGTGGCCCAGGACGTGGCGCAGCAGCTGTCTGCCGGCGAGCGCCGCATCACCGGTGTCATGATCGAAAGCCACCTGGAAGAAGGGCGCCAGGATCTGAAGCCGGGCGTGCCTTTGCAGCGTGGGGTGTCGATTACCGACGCCTGTCTTGGCTGGGGCCAGACCGAGCCGGTGCTGGAGACGCTCGCTGCGGCGGTGCGAGCCCGGCGCGGCGGCTGAACCACCGCCTGCACCCGCCGGATCAAAAACCGGGGGAAGGGCATCGGGCAGCAGTGTAAACTGCTGCCTTTTTTTGGCACTCGAGCATGGCGCACGACCCGCCGCGCACGGCACTCAGCGGCCCTGTGCTGATCCGTTTACTTGCTCGCCTGGCGGACGTCGATGTGCGCGAATCGCGGCAATTGCTCTCAGACCGGCTGAGCCAATGGCTGAACTGGACTGACGCCATCACATTGTCGTCGGCACTGAGCACCCATCCGCCGGCCTTTGTTTCGAGCGGACGGCCCGTGGTGGCGGATGCAGAGGCCATGTGCGCTCGCCAGCGCACCGCGTTGACCAAGGCCATCGCCTCCACCTGCGCACCCGAGACACGACCGGGCGGAAAGGCGCGCCAGCCGATCCAGAGCGCGCCTGCGCCGCTGACGGTCGACTATGCGGACTACCGGCAGCGGTACGTGCTGATGCAGCAGACCATGGAACTGGAGATCGGCACATTGCGCGATCGCCTGCGGCGGCTGTTGGCGGCGGCAACGCCCGACTTGGCGCGGCTTGCAGTGCTGGATGCCAGCATGGAGCAGGCGCTGGCCCCACGCGAGCGTGCGCTGCTGAGCACGATTCCGGCATGGCTTGGCAAACACTTCGAACGGCTGCGCGCTACCGAACCGCCTGCCGAGAGCCTATCTCCGGCCAAGTCGCGTGCGTGGCTGGAGGCGTTCCGCAAAGACATGCAGAGCGTGCTGCTGGCGGAATTGGATGTGCGTTTTCAACCGGTCGACGGGTTGCTTGCAGCCCTTCGGCCCAGTTAAGCAGGACAGCGGGACATGATGTCCAGAAACCACCTGAATCTTTTCTTGTTTGCCGTTGGGCTGGCGGCCGTGGGCTGGATTGCCATCGGCTATCTCGTCGGCCTGAACCTGCTCGCGCTGGTCGTGACGATTGTCATTGGGGCGGTCTACCTGGCGGGCGCGCAGGAGTTGCGCCGCTATCAGCAGGCCACGGGCGCCTTTGCAAACGCGGTTGCCAGTCTGTCCGAGGCGCCAGCGTCGCTTGGTACATGGCTTGAACACCTGCCGCCGAGCCTGCGCAATGCCGTGCGCCTGCGTGTGGAAGGTGAGCGCACCGCATTGCCTGCGCCTGCGCTGACGCCGTATCTGGTGGGCCTGCTCGTCTTGCTCGGCATGCTGGGCACGCTGCTCGGGATGGTGGTCACGCTCAATGGCACCGGCGCCGCGCTGGAGAGCGCAACCGACTTGCAGGCCATTCGCGCCTCGCTCGCCGCGCCGATCAAGGGGCTCGGGTTTTCGTTCGGTACCTCGATTGCCGGTGTGGCGACCTCCGCCATGCTGGGGCTGCTCTCGGCACTGTGCCGGCGCGAGCGGCTGCAGGCGGTGCAGGCGCTCGACGCCAAGATCGCGACGACGCTGCGCGTTTTTTCGCACGCGCATCAACGTGAAGAGACCTTCAAGCTGCTGCAACGCCAGTCCGACACCATGCCGGCGCTGGTTGACCGGCTGCAGGCCATGATGGCTGCGCTGGAGCAACAGGGCACGGCCAGCCACGAACGGCAGCTCGCCAACCAGCAGGCGTTTCTCGACAAGGCGGAACTCGCCTACAGCCAGCTCGCGTCTTCGGTGGGGCAGTCCTTGAGGGAGAGCGCCGCCGAGAGCGCCCGCGCGGCCAGTGCGGCGCTGCAGCCCGTTGCCGAGTCGACCATGGCGGGGCTTGCACGCGAATCGGCTGCCTTGCACGAGGCCGTCACGCAGGCGGTGCAGCGTCAGCTCGATGGCATGTCGACGCGCTTTGAAGCCGCAACCGAAACCGTGGCCGGCCATTGGAACCATGCCCTGCAGGCGCAACAGCGCGCCAGCGAAACGTTGGTGGGCCACGTGGGTACTTCGCTGGAGCGTTTTGCCGCGACGTTCGAGCAACGCGCGGCCGGGTTGGTCGACAGCGTGTCCGCGCGGCTGGAGGCCACAGCCGGCGACCTGTCCGGCGCCTGGAGCGATGGGCTCGCACAGCAAGCACGTACCCATGCCGAACTGGCCAGCCAGAATCGACATGCACTGGAAGCGGCCACCGCCACGTTCGAGCAGCACGCCGCATCGCTGCTGCAATCGGTGGGGCAATCGCACACGGCCTTGCAGGCGGCACTGGAAGCGCGCGACCAGCAGCGCCTCGCAGCCTGGACGGATGCGCTCGGCGCCACCGCCGCTGCGCTGAGCCAGGCCTGGGAAGCGGCGGGCAACGACACCGCGCGTCGCCAGCAGGCCATTTGCGATGCGCTGGCGCAAACCGCGAACGATATCTCTGCGCAAACGCAGGCCCACGCCAATGGCACCATCGCGGAGATCTCGCGCCTGGTGCAGACGGCATCGGAAGCGCCCAAGGCCGCGGCTGAAGTGGTGGCCGAACTGCGCCAGAAGCTGTCCGATAGCATGGTGCGCGATACGGCCATGTTGGAAGAGCGCACGCGCCTGCTCGGCACGCTGGAGACGCTGCTCGACGCCGTGAACCATGCGTCCACCGAGCAACGCACAGCGGTGGATGCGCTGGTCGCGACATCGGCCGGTTTGCTCGAACGGGTCGGCACCCGGTTCACGGATCATGTTGAGGCCGAAACCGGCAAGCTCAGCACCGTGGCCGCACAAGTCACCGGCAGCGCCATCGAGGTGGCCAGCCTGGGCGAGGCGTTCGGGGCGGCCGTTCAGCTGTTCGGCGCATCGAACGACAAGCTGGTGGCACATCTGGAGCGCATTGAATCCGCGCTGGACAAATCCCTCACGCGCAGCGACGAGCAGCTTGCCTACTACGTGGCACAGGCACGCGAGGTGGTGGACCTGAGCATGCTGTCGCAGAAGCAGATTCTGGAAGATCTGCAACGCCTGGGCGGTCATCGGACCGTGACAGGAGTTGCCGCAGCATGAGCGGCATGGGCGACGAGTTCGACGGTGGCGTAGAGGCGAGCGCGCCCGTCTGGGCTGCGTTTGGCGATCTGATGTCGGTGCTGCTGGGCGCCTTCGTGCTGATTCTCGTGGGCGTGATCGGCGTGCAGCTGGAGCTGTCGTCCAAGCTGGCGAACGAGGTCAAGCAGCGCGAGGCCGAGGCGCAGCGCCGCAAGACGCTGGAGCAGGCGCTGGCCGGACCGCTGGCGGCGGGGCGCGTGACGCTCGTCAATGGGCGGATCGGCATCAATGGCAGCGTGCTGTTCGCGCTCAATTCCGACCAGTTGCAGCCCGGGGGGCGCACGCTGCTGAAGAGCCTGGCGGGGCCGCTGTCTGCCTATCTCAAGTCGCGCGACGAGATCCTGATGGTGAGCGGCTTTGCCGACGACCAGCAGGTGAGGGCGGGCAACCGCCAGTTTGCCGACAACTGGGAACTATCGGCCAAGCGCGCGCTGACGGTGACACGCGCGCTGATCGATGAAGGCATTCCCGCTGCAAGCGTGTTTGCGGCGGCGTTCGGGTCGGAGCAGCCCGTGAGCTCCAATGCCGACGACGAGGGCCGTGCCAAGAACCGGCGTGTGGAGATTGCACCCGTGCCGAGATCGGCGGCATCGAATGGCGGACGCGGTGAGCAGCACTGACCCGAGCATCGCGGCCCAGCTCGACCGCCTGCGTGAGCAAGGCGTGGAGCGGCGCGACCCTATTCGTTTCCACTTGATCGCGGCCCTGCATCGGCGCGCCGCCAGTCAGACCGGCGAGGCACGCCGTGTTGCGGACGAACGGCTGCGCGCATTGTTGGCGGCAGGCGCCGACAGTCTGGATCCGACAACTTCCACCGCCTCGTCCGAGGCGGAGCGTGGCGCACTGGCGGTGTTGCTTGCAGACATGGCCCGTCAACGCCGCGGCGTGGGCGGGGTGGGCGGCGTGTATCCGGATCTGGGCATCCTCGAAGACTTTCGCGAAACGTGGTCCAGGCTCAGCGCCGAGAAACAGGTACGGCAGTCGGTGGATCAGGTGCCGACCAACGCCGGCCCGTTGAATTCGCAAAGCCTGGTGCACCGGTCGCTCGCCTTGATGCGGCAGGTCTCGCCGGAATACCTGCGGCAGTTTCTGGGGTATGTCGACGCGCTGTCCTGGCTGGAGCAGATGGGCGGCGACAGCGCCATCACGCCCCAGGATGCGCCGCGCACCGGCGGCGGCAGGAAGAGCACGCGAAGCAAGTCACGCTGATGCGGCGATGGCCATCCCGAGCCTGCTGGAATATCAACTTGTGTTGGTTTCTGAACTTCGGACAGACCGCTGCCTAGGCTGAAACGGCCTCGCCGAGGCCTGCTGTACTGCGGCAGATCCACCTCCTCACATCGTCCTCATAGCGCCACCATGCATTCACACCATCCATTGGCCTGCCAAATCGATGTCACGGACGCCCGCGATGCGAAAAAAAAGGGGCCGGTAGCCATCGTCATTTAACCGGCCCGCAGGAATCGATGCCGCAAGACCAGACGGTCTTGCTGGCTGATGCCCGGATCGCGACATTTCCCCCACGCTCCACCTCCTCACCCTCCTCCATACGCCATCGCGCCTCGCCCCGCTTCCTGCTGGGGGAATCGGCGCGACAGATCAGCGGAAGCGCGGCCTGGCTCGCGCAACTGCCATCGGGCGCCGTTGTCGGTATCAACGACTACCGGCTTGCAGGCGATACCGCCGGGCTGGCTGACCTGCATCTGCAACGCGGTTACCTGCACGGACGCTGGACGCACGGGCAGGTACGCATCGGCGTGCGCCCGGCAGCCGTGGGCGGCCATGCCGGGGATTTCCACTACGCGGTAGTCGAGCATTGGAATGTGCCTGTGCACCAGCAGACGGTGCGCGGCAGCGAAGGGGTATTCACCACGCCGACCGTCATGGGCGGCGCCGGACTGTCGGCCACGGTGGTCGGCAAGCTCGACATGGTCTGGTGCAACGGCGTGCTTTGCATTGCGGGCAAGCTCGACCTCTGCGTGGGCGGGGCAGCGGCCAGTCTGCTGATTCGCCAGTGCCAGCCGACCCTTGGCGTGGCTTGCCAGGGCGGCAGCCTGTTTGGCGGCAGCACGTATCGGCTGATTCCGGCTGTTACCGAAAGCGGGATGTTGCGCTGCGTCATCCTGTACTGCGTGCGGTTCGATTCGGGCGCGCTTTATCAAGGAGTTGGGATGTTCGAAGCGCACACGCATTTCGGAACGCAAAATATGTACACAAAAAACGATTGAAATTGTTGACAGGAAAATGATGCGCCGCCAAGATTCCGGCAAATACGCGGCATCATGCCGCGCGAATGCCGGCAGACGGGATTCCATCCCTTTTTGCCCCAAGCACGCTCCCTGCACCGACACGGGAGCGGCCTCAGGAGACAGACAATGCGCCAATCCCCCGGCCAACCCTCGCCTGCTTTGTCGACAAACGTCGACGCCCCCGTAGATCCCGTCAACGAGTTCCTGCCGCTGCCGCGATTGTTCGCGCTCGGCCTGCAACACTTGCTGGTGATGTACGCCGGCGCGATCGCCGTGCCGCTGATTGTCGGCAATGCGCTCGGCCTGTCGAAGAGCGACCTCTCGTATCTGGTCAATTGCGACCTGTTTGCGGCCGGTATCGGCACGCTCATCCAGTCGCTTGGCTTCCTGATCTTCGGGATCCGGCTGCCGGTGATGATGGGCGTGACTTTCGCCGCCGTGGCGCCGATGATCGCCATCGGCGTCGAGCCCGGCATGGGCCTGCCCGGCATCTTCGGGGCGTCCATTGTGTCGGGTGTGTTCGGCATTGCCGTTGCGCCGCTGATGGGCCGGCTGCTCGGGCTGTTCCCGCGTGTGGTGACGGGCACGGTCATCATGCTGATCGGCTTTTCGCTGCTGAGCGTGGGCATCAATTGGGCCGCCGGCGGCCAGCAGATGATTCCGCAGGTGGTGGATGGCGTGACCCACATGGTGCCGAACCCGGCCTTCGGCGATCCGTTCGGCCTGGCCATCGCCGCGCTGGTGCTGGTAACCATTCTGCTGCTGACGAAGTTCGGCAATGCGCTGCTGTGCAATATCGCCGTGCTGCTGGGCATCGTGATCGGCACGCTGGTGGCGGCTGCCTTCGGCAAGGTGTCGTTGGCCGATGCGAGCGCCGCGCCGCTGATGACGCTGGTCACGCCGTTCCACTTCGGCATGCCCAGGTTTGAGCTGTCGGCCATCATTTCGATGTGCATCGTGATCGTGATCACGCTGGTGGAGTCGACCGGCATGTTCCTCGCGCTGTCGCACGTGGTGGGCAAGCCCATCTCGCGCAACGAGCTGACCAACGGCCTGCGCGCCGATGGTCTGGCGACGGTCGTGGCCGGTGTGTTCAACACGTTCCCGCATACGTCGTTCTCGCAGAACATCGGGCTGGTGTCGATCACGGGCGTGCGTTCGCGCTACGTGGCGGCGGCCGGCGGCCTGCTGCTGATCGTGCTGGGGCTGTTTCCGAAGCTGTCGTACGTGGTGGCCTCGGTGCCGCAGTACGTGCTGGGCGGCGCGGGCCTGGTGATGTTCGGCATGGTGGCCGCAGCCGGCATCCGTATGCTGGGCATGGTGGATTTCCAGCAGCAGCGCCACAACCTGCTGATCATTGCCGTGTCGGTGGGCTTTGGCATGGTGCCGACGCTGGCGCCGACCTTCTTCCATCACTTCCCGGACTGGATGCGCCCGATCACCCACAGCGGCATCGTGCTGGGCACGCTGGTGGCGGTGGTGCTCAATGCCTGGTTCAACGGCGTGCGCGGCTCGCACGAGGTGATGCACGGCGCCGCCGCGGCGCACTGAGTACCGCAAGCTGCAATCCCGCAACACCCCGCTTTCAGGCGGGGTGTTTTGCTTTGGCGACGCCCGGCTGAGCGCAAGCGTTTGCACTGCAATGGCTTTGCGAAAGACGCACAGCTTTCACGTTCCTGCAAATAAGCCGCCTTAGGTTGTGGCCGATCTTCGGGGGAGAGAGGAGGAGCCATGCAGGGGCTGGCAGGACGATTCGAGAAAACCGAGGCGGGGCGCCACGAAATCGCCACGCGCGGCGGCGCGCTGAACCGATCGAGCCGCGCACTGCTGATCATGGTGGACGGCCATGCCACCGGCGAGGACCTTGCCGCGCGTGCCGGCCAGATTGGCCTGGGGGCACAGGCCGTGCTCGACCTGGTGCAGGCGGGCTTCATCCGCAGCCGGGCGGATACCGACGATACGCCGGTGGCCGAACCCGAGGCGCCCAAGGCCGCTGTCCCCAACCGCAAGCGCTCGCTGGCCGCAGCGCGCATGTACCTGATGGATATTGCGGCACGGACATTCAGCTCGGCGGAACATCCGATCCGCGTGCGCCTTGTCGAGGCGACCGACCGCGCTGCGGTGGAGGGTGCCTTTGAAGCATTGATGACCGCGTTGCACGAGGTCACCTCCGCGTCGATGGTGGAACAGGTCAAGACGTCTTTTCGGGGGTTTCTGCCGGCCGAAGACAACAGCATGCTGAGCTAAGGCTGGCAGCCGCCTTTGCCCTCCGGGTACCCGCGACCGCCGCACGGCTCGGCATGGGCCATGGGTGAGTAGAGGGCTGCATAAGCGACAACGGTGCCGCTCACCGCAGTCAGCATCGCAACGGCGAGCAGGAAACGCATCGTCATGTGTTTCATGGCTTCTCCTGGGGTGGCAGGCATCGTCCCCTGAAGTCTAGGTCGGCTGAAGACCAGAACGCCATGCGAGACGCAAACAGGCACCCAGCGCCGGGCGGGGCGCTTGCTCGCGTGGCTGCGTGATCACGCTGCTTTTTGCGCCACGTCATCCTGCAGCAGACCGCGCGCCCGCTGGTTCGACTTGTAGATGTTGTCGCGCACCGGCGCCGCGCCGGTCTTCACGCTGTGCACCCATTCCTGGGTCGACATCACGGCCGCAAAGCGCGACTGCAGTACCACGCTGAACACGCGGTGGATCTCTTCCGCGCTCGCCAAGCCGGCCTGGTTCTGATACGGCACCGAACCCGACGCGTCGTGCAGAAACTCCACCGCCGTGCCGTTGTGCAGCGCGTGGTTGATGGTCGATGCGTCGCAGTTGTGCGTCATGTAGCCGACCACGGTGAGCGTGTCGATGCCGCGTGCTTCCAGCCACTGCGCTAGATCGGTTTGCGGGTACGCGCTGGGCAGCAGCTTGCGCAGGTAGTGGTCATGCGGGCGCGAGGCCACCACCGGGTGCAGTTGCCAGCCATCGGTGTCGATGGCAAACAGCGGCGAGCTGGCCGGCGAGGTCTGCTGCACAACGATCACCGGAATGCCTGCCGCACGCGCCGTGTCCATGGCGACGCCGATATTGGCGACGGTCTGCTGCGGGTCCGGATACTCGATCGGCAGGCCGCCCGTGAAGTATTCGTTTTGTACATCGATGACGATCAGGGCGCGCTTCGGGGTGGCCGGGGTGGCGTTGGCAGTCATGGCAAAAGCTCCTGGAGCGGGTTGGGATCGGGCGTTTGTGCGAGCCCGTGGACAGCATCTTCGTGGATGGCTATGCTTCCCGACAGTGGCCCAAAAGACATTCATCGAAAGAATCGGGCCAAAGCGAGGTGTCTACATGCATCCCCAGGAAATTGCCGTTCTGGCCTTTAACGACATCAGCCCGTTTCACCTCTCCGTGCCGTGTCTGGTGTTTGAAGACCGCATCTGGGCGGGGCTGCCGTCGTACAACCTGCGCATCTGCGCCGGAGAACCCGCCCCGAAGGGCGCCCTGCGCACCACCGCCGGGTTTGCCGTGCAGACCGACCTGACGCTCGAAGATGCAGCCCGCGCCGATGTGCTGATCGTGCCCTCATGGCGCGATACCCACGAGCGTCCACCCGCCGCCATGGTGAATGCCGTACGCGACGCGTACGAGCGCGGGGCCACGGTGGTCGGACTGTGCCTAGGGGCGTTCGTGCTGGCCGAAGCGGGCGTGCTTGACGGCCATGAAGCCACCACGCACTGGAGCGCGGTCGAAGCGTTCTCACAGCGCTATCCGCGCGTGAAGCTGGTGTCGGATGTGCTGTATCTGGATGCCGATGATGGGCGGCTGGTGACGTCAGCGGGCACGGCTGCGGGACTGGACTGCTGCCTGTACCTCGTGCGCCGCTGGCATGGCGCCGAAGTGGCCAACCGCATTGCGCGGCGGCTGGTGGTGGCGCCGCACCGGCAGGGCGGCCAGGCGCAATACATCGAGCAGCCGCTGCACGATGCACCCGGCGGGGATCGTCTTTCCGATTTGCTGAACTGGACCGTCGCCAACCTGGCCGAGCCGCACACGCTCGACTCGCTGGCCGAGCGCGCGGCCATGAGCCGCCGCAATTTCACGCGGCGCTTTCGCGAACTGACGGGCACGACCGTCGGCCAGTGGCTGCTCGGCCAGCGCCTCGCCTATGCCCAGCGCATGCTGGAGACCACACACCAGCCCGTCGAGTCGATCGCGCAGCTGGCGGGATTCGGCAGCGCGGTGTCGCTGCGGCAGCATTTCAGCCGGACATATCACACGTCGCCGAGCGCCTACCGCGCACTCTTCACGCAAGCCTGAGGGAGGCTGCGAGCGCTTGGCCGGTTACTTCTCCAACTCGTGGCCGATCACCGCGCCTGCCGCCGCGCCACCGATCGTGCCGGCCGTACTGTGCGTGAGTTCGTGGCCCGCCACACCGCCTGCCACTGCGCCGCCTGCCGTACATGCCGAGAGCGTGGGCGCCAGTGCAGCCGCCACGCAGATCAATGCCGTTTTCCAATGTTTCATGATGGGCTCCTGAAGACCACCGGGGTACGGAACATTGAGCAAACGACATGCCGTGGCGGCGTGATCCTGGCGCCCGCACCGTGGGGGGCGCATCGCCGTTCACATGAACAGCGGTGACAGCGACAGATGCGACAGCGCAATCACGATCACCTGCGCCACCACCAGGAGGATCAGCGGCGAAAGATCCAGCCCGCCCAGCGGTGGGACCACGCGGCGGATCGGGCGCAGCAGCGGGTCGACCAGCGTGCCGAGCACCGCGCCCATGGGCGAATGCGGCGCCACCCACGACAGCACGGCCGACGCGATGGTCACCCATACCAGCACGTTGAACGCCCACTTGATGACGGTGAAGAGTGCCGCCACAAAGCCCATCGGCAGAAACGCTACCGGGCTCACGCCCACCGAGGCCAGCACCAGGAGCAGGTACACCAGCGCCGTGGCATACGTGGCGACCAGGCACGACCAGTCGATATAGCCCGTGGCCGGAAGCACCCGGCGCAGCGGGTGCACCAGCCAGCCGGTCAGTTGGAAGATCGCCTGCGACAGCGGGTTGCGCGGTGACAGGCGCACCGCTTGCGTCCAGGCACGCAAGAGCAGTGCAGCGCCGAAGAGCGTGAAGATCGTGTCGAGCAGAAAACGCGTGATATCGCCGAACATGCGTCCGGATCTCCTATGGTCAGGTCAGGCAACAAGCACGAGGCAGCGGGGTGCCCCGGGGCGGACTATTGTCGCACGGGACTCTGAGGGCAATCTGTGCGGTGATGTGGCCGCCACGGACGTTGTATTCGCATAGTGTGGTGGCCGTCCGTCGGCTTCCTTTCCAGGAGATGCATCTTGAAATCCCCTCTGTTTTACGCGCTGTTCTCGTGGGCTTGCCTGTCTGCTGCGCCGCACGTCTATGCGCAGGCCGACACGTTCGCCATTCGATCGGCCGCGTTTGCAGACAACGGCGTCATGGACCGCAAATACGCCGGTAAGAACGCCGCCAACGCCAACTGCACGGGTGACAACCTCTCGCCGCCACTGGCGTGGTCCAACGTGCCGGCCGGCACCGCGAGCCTGGCGCTGATCGTAACGGACCCGCAGGGCGCGGGTGGCTTGGGCGTGAACCATTGGATGGCCTACGGCATTCCCGCCACGCAGACGAGCTTGGCCGAAGGTGCAGGTACGGGGAGTGGGCTTCGCATGGCACAGAACGCCATCGGCAAGCCGGCCTACCTGGGGCCGTGTCCGCCCAAGGGCACGGGCTTGCACCACTATGTGTTTGTGCTGATCGCCACCGACCTCGCACCAGATGCCCTGGCCAACGGGCTCACCCGCGCAGAACTCGACGCCGCGCTCCAGGGGCACACCAAGGGGGCAACGGCGCTGATCGGTCGCTTTGGCAACTAACGTCCGATGGCCTTGCCTGCACCACCGCGCTTACTGCGGTGTCGCCGGCTCCATGCCTTTGCGCTCGAGCAGGGCGGCGGCCTCCTTGCTGCCTAGCGCATCCAGCAGTGTCTGCGCGTCTTTCACGCTTTTTGCATGGGCGCTGAGGCCGGCGGCATACACGGTGTCGTTCTGAATGGCAGGGGGCAGCGGCCCGACGTACTGGATATGCGGCACCATGATTCCTCCAGAGAGTCAGGTGTTGTGCGGTCGATGCTACGGACCGCCCGTGCGCGAAGGAACGAACAAGATTGCATGTGCATAGACGCAGCTGGCGTTAGCCTGTTGCTATGGCAGCCAGTTCAGCCAGGTAGGCCCATGGATAGATGCCACGCGCGTGTCCATCGCTGAAGATCAGTTGCACACCGTAGCCCACAGGCTCAATGGCAGTGATGCGCACATCGGCCGGCGCACTGACGGGCGTGCCGTGGTGGCGCTTGAACTGGCACTCGGCGCAGCGGCAGGCTTCGCGCAGCGCGGCGTGGTCCAGTGCAATGGCAGCGTGGGCCCAGCCCAGCTGCAATTGGCCGTGTGTGACGTCGTTGTCGATGCGCTCAGGTGGCTGCACTGGCGCCCTCGATCTGCGCAAGCGCAATGCGCACTGCCTTGATGACTTCGGGGTCGCCATCGCTCTGCGCATTGCGCAGCGTGGGTAGGGCAGCGGCTTCGCCGATCTCGCCAAGTGCCAGCGCCGCTTCCTTGCGCAGATTGCTGATGGGGTGCGCGAACAGCGCGGCGAGCGCATCCACGGCATGCGCGGCGCGCCAGCGGCCGAGCGCCCGAGCGGCTTGCAGGCGAACTTGCCAGTAATCATCCGCCAGCGCTGCAACCAATGCCTGAGAGACGTTGGGATCGGGCGCGAGCGCGCGCAACTTGCCGAGCGTGCTGGCGCTTTCCTCACGCACACGCCAGGCGCCGTCGCGCAGCGCATCGAGCAACGCGGGCAGCACGGAGGCATCTGTCGCCAAGCCGAGCGCGCCCACGGCCGCGCGGCGGACTTCCGCATCTTCGTCATGGTGTGCACGTTCTGCCAAGGCCGGCAGTGCGGCGATATGCTTGCGCCAGCCCAGTACAGCCACGGCTTCGCGGCGGACGGTGGCATCGGTGTCTTGCAAGGCGCGCAGGGCGGGCGCTTCGCTGTCGGGCACGCGCAACTCGCGCAAGCCACGCAGGGCCGCTGCACGGACAAAGGCGCTTGCGTGGCTCACGTAGGGCAACAGCACGGCGGCCGAGTCCGCCAATTTCAATTCGCCCAGGCCGAGCGCAGCCGCATCACGCACGGCTGCATCAGTGTCTTCGAGCGCGCGGGCGAGTGCAGCCACGGTGTCCGGCTGTTCCCAGGTTGCGAGGATGCGCGCGGCTTCCAATCGCACCTCGGGCGCGGGGTCGTCCGCCAGCAGCGCAATCACATCGGGCAGCGCATCGGCGTCTTCTTCATCGGCGAGCTGCAACAGGGCGACGCGGCGTGTGGCCGCATCGATGTCATGCAATCGTGCCAGGTGTGTTGTCGTCATCGCGCCCTCAACGCAGCAGGTAGGGGATGTCGACCTTCACCGCGCCGGTCGGGCAGTCCTGCTCGCATGGCATGCAGTACCAGCACTCGTCGAACTGCATGTACGCCTTGCCTTTGGTCAGATCAATGGCGAGCAAGTCGAGCGGGCAGACATCCACGCACACCGTGCAGCCCTTGTCGGCAATGCACTTGGCTTCGTCGATGGTGACAGGCGCGCTGCTGCGCGAGGCGATGTCGTGAGGCGTGTGAAACGAGAGTAGGGCGTGAGACATGATCAGGCTGCCTGGGGGATGCGCAGGTGCGCGTAGGAATCGGTACCGCGTACATCGACGGGGATGACGTAGGGTTCGACGGCTTGCTTGCGGCTGGCCATCGCGCCGCGCGCGTCCTTGACCAGGCGCGTGTGGCAGAACCAGTTGGCGTCGTCGCGCTCGGGGTAATCCACGCGGTGGTGGTAGAGGCCCCAGCGGCTCTCGGTGCGGAAGAGCGAGGCGCGTGCTGCCATCTCCGCGCAGTCGCGGATGAAGCTGACTTCCATCGCGCGCATCAACTCGTGCGGGTTGCGTGCGTGCAGGTGCGTGATGTCTTCGGCAATCTCGTCGAAGCGGCGCAGGCCGATTTCCATCTTGCGTGTGACCTTCGGCGGTTGCAGGTAGTCGTTCACCATGCGGCGCAGCTTGTATTCCACCTGCGCGGGAGCGAGGCCATGATCACGTTGCAGCGGCGCGAAGATGCGCGCGCGCTCGCGTTCGATCTGCTCACTATCGATGCGTGCTTCGCCATGCCGGCCGGCGATGTAGTCCGCCGCGTTCTGCCCGGCAAACCAACCATAGGTGAACGCGCCCAGCATGTAGTTGTGCGGCACGGCGGCCATGTCGCCAGCGGAGTAGAGGCCCGGCACCGTGGTCTCCGCCCGCGCATTCACGTACACGCCCGATGCGCTGTGTCCGCTGCAGAAGCCGATCTCGGAGATGTGCATCTCCACCATCTGCGTGCGGTAATCGGTGCCGCGCCCGGCGTGGAAGCGGCCGCGGCTTGGGCGCTCGTTGGTGTGCAGGATGGTCTCGATGGTCTGGATGGTTTCTTCGGCCAGGTGGTCGAGCTTGAGGAACACTGGCCCCTTGCCACCCTGTAGTTCCTGGTAGAACTCCCACATCATCTGGCCGCTCCAGTAGTCGCACTGGATGAAGCGCTCGCCGCGCGCGTTGGCGGTGTAGCCGCCCAGTGGGCCGGTCACGTAGGCGCAGGCGGGGCCGTTGTAATCCTTGATGAGCGGGTTGATCTGAAAGCATTCCAGGTTGGCGAGTTCCGCACCGGCGTGATACGCCATCGCATAGCCGTCGCCCGCGTTGGTGGGGTTCTCATACGTGCCCATCAGATAGCCCGATGATGGCAGCCCGAGCCGCCCGGCCGCACCGCAGCTCAGCACCACGGCCTTTGCGCGCACCACCAGGAAATCCGCCGTACGGCAATCGAAGCCGAGCACGCCGCACGCTGCGCCATCGGCATCGGTCAGCACGCGCGTGACGACGATGCGGTTGGTGATCTCCACCCGCGCGCGCTTGAGCTGTCGATACAGGACTTTCTTGATGTCGTGCCCCTCCGGCATCGGCAGCACGTAGCTGCCCATGTGGTGCACCTTCTTGACGGCGTAGTCGCCCGTCTCGTCCTTTTCGAACTTTACGCCCCAGCGGTCGAGCTGCTCGATGGTGGCAAAGCTGTGCTGCGCATACGCATACACGGCCGATTGATCGACGATGCCGTCATTGGCCAGCGTGATCTCGCGCGTGTATTGCTCGGGCGTGGCATGGCCGGGAATGACCGCGTTGTTCAGCCCGTCCATGCCCATCGAGATGGCGCCGCTGCGCTTGACGTGGGCCTTGTCGATCAGCAGCACGCGCAGCGCGGAGTTGCGCTCCTTCGCCTTGATGGCGGCCATGGGGCCGGCTGTGCCGCCACCCACGATGACGAGGTCGTATTCCAATTCCAGCGTGTTCATACGGTGTCCTGCAAGGGGAGGATGGATTGCGAGGCGGCAGCCACTTGCCGGTCCAGCCGCAGCCGGTACTGGAAGGCGTCGCCGCGGAAATACAGGCGTTCAAAGTCGATGGGCGTGCCGTGGGCGTCGTGCGTCAGGCGCTCCACGCGCAGCAGTGGCGCGCCTGCGCCGGTATCCAGCGCGGCGGCGGTGGCGTGATCCGCCAACGCGGCATCGATGGCCAGCGTGGCGTGCCCGAGCGCCACACCGGCGTCCTGCTCCAGCACGAGAAACACATCGCGCGTGGCCAGGTCGGCGCGGGCGACGATGTTGCCGAGCGCTTCCGGCAGCCACGTCACCTCGAATGACACAGGCGATTGATCAAGCAGCCGCACCCGATGCAACTCCGCAACCGGCGCACCGGGCGCCAGTTGCAGCGCCTGGGCGACATCGGTGGGGGCCGGCACCGTTCCCAGCCGCAGCACGCGGTTGCGGATCGCGTGACCGTGCGCGGACATCGCTTCGGCAAAACCTTGCAGCGCCGTCACGTTCTGGAAGGCCTTCGGCAGGCTCACGAACGTGCCCTTGCCGTGGCGGCGGAAGATCAGCCCCTCGTTCTGCAGATCGGCCAGTGCCTGGCGCACGGTGATGCGGCTGGCGCCGAACTGCGCGCACATGGCAGCTTCGGAAGGCAGCAAGGACGCTGGCGCGTACTGCCCGCTGAGGATGCCCTCGCGCAACGCGCCCTTGATCCGCTCATAGAGTGGCGGGGCCGGCAGGCGTGGGGAGGAGAGGGACGTCGTCATCTGGGTGCGAACTCGTCATAACAAGTGCGCCCAGTCTAAAAAGCTGGCGATTGCAGGGGAACGAAGCTTTTTCGATATGGTTCTGCGGATTTCTTTGGTGCTTGAAAAGGTTGTTGCGTGCAACTATATTGGTTGCTCGGTGCAACTTGATGGGGCTGGCATGGATTTCATCGAAGCGCCCGCGCAATCGCGGGAGCAAACCATCCGCGAGCTGCGGGAGGTCTCGCGCAAGCTCGTTCGCGAACTCGGCTTCATGCGCAACACGCTGGCGGAAAGCGATCTGCCGCCGTCGGCCGTGCACGCGGTTCTGGAGATTGCCGCTGCGCCCGGTATCGCCGCGCGTGATCTGTCCGAGCTGTTGCGCTTGGACAAATCCAGCACCAGCCGCCAGGTCACCCGGCTGGAATCGGCGGGGCTCATCGAGCGCCGCGCGTGCAATGACGACGGCCGATCTTCCGAACTGTACCTGACCAAGGCCGGCCAGCAACTGCGGCGCAAGATCGATGCGTTCGCGTCTGACCAGGTATCGAATGCGCTGCGCCACCTCACGCCGGCGGATCAGCAGCGGCTGGTGGCATCGCTATCGCAGTACGTGAGCGCGCTGGCGGATGACAACGATCACAAGCCGCCGCAAAACGCCGTCGCCACCGCTGACCCGGGCCCGCAGATCGTGCAGGGCTACGTGCCCGGCTGCATTGGCGACATCGTCAGCCTGCACGGGCGGTTCTACGCAGAGCACTGGGGGTTTGGGGTGTTCTTCGAGCGCCGCGTCGCGAAGGAGCTGGCGGACTTTGCGCAATCCCTGCCCGACGCCAACAAGGCACTGTGGCTGTGCGTCGAGAATGGTCGCTGCCTCGCATCGCTGGCCATCGACGGCAACTCCCACTATCGTGCTGCACATCTGCGCTGGTTCATCGTGGACGATTCCCTGCGCGGCACCGGCGTCGGACGCAAGCTCATGTCGGAAGCCATGCGTTTTGTCGACGCACACTTTGACGAAACCTACCTGAACACCTTCAAGGGCCTGGATGCCGCCCGCCACCTGTATGAGTCGTTCGGCTTCGTGCTTACGCGGGAAGAAGAGGGTACGCAGTGGGGCAGCGCTGTGACCGAACAGCAGTTCCGCCGTCGCTCACACGTGCAAGGAGACCGCTCGTGACAGATTCCATCAACCTGGACGCCTACTTCAATCGCATCCAGTGGGGCGGCAGCACGCGCCCGACCTACGACACGCTTGCGCAGTTGCTCCACGCGCACATGCGGCACATCCCCTTCGAGAACCTCGACGTGCTGCTCGGGCGCGGCATTCGGATCGATCTGGACAGCGTGCAGAAAAAGCTCGTGCACGCGCGCCGCGGCGGCTACTGCTTCGAGCATGCGACGCTGTTTGCGGCGGTGCTGGAGCAGCTCGGTTTCCAGCCGGTCCGCCACTCGTCGCGCGTGATCATCCTGACGCCGCGCACCGAAGCACCGCGCACGCACATGTTCCTGACGGTGCCGCTGCCCGAAGGCACGTTCGTCGTCGACCCCGGCTTTGGCGGGCTGGCGCCCCGCGTGCCGGTGCCGCTCATCGACGGTGAGTCGGCAAACATTGATGAGGAAACGCACTGGATGGTGCGCGATGAAGGCCGATGGGTGTTGCGCGCGCAGGTGATGAGCGACACACCGGTCAACGCGTGGGTGACGTCGATGGAGCAGGACTACCCCATCGATTTCGAAATGGCGAATCACTACACGTCGACGTATCCGGCCTCGCCGTTCATGAACCGCATCCTGATGCGCGCACTGACCGACGAGGGCCGCGTGACGGTCATGAACCGCGATGCCACGATCTGGCGCGGCGGCACGCCCCGCAAGTTCGAGCTGGAAGACCGCCGCGCGCTGCGGGGGCTGCTGGCGGAGTACTTCGGCATCGACCTCCCGGAAGTCGAGCACATGCGCGTGCCCGGCGTTCCGGAGTGGGCGTAATCAAAAGTAAGTCAGCAACGCAAATCAGCCATTGCGGAACAGGAAGCTGTAACCGTTGAGCGCCGGCACGCCGCCCAGGTGCGCATACAGCACGCGCGAGCCGGCCGGAATGTCGCCGCGGCGGATCAGGTCGATCATGCCCTGCATCGATTTGCCCTCGTACACCGGGTCCGTCAGCATGCCTTCAGCGCGGGCGCACAGGCGGATGGCGTCGAGCGTTTCTTGCGACGGCACGCCGTATTCCGGATACGCATAGCGCGTGTCGAGCACCACGTCGGCCTCGGTAATGTCGCGGCCCAGGTCCACCTTGTCGGCGGTCTGCCGCGCAATGCGCAGGATCTGCTCGCGCGTCTGATCCGGCTTGGCTGAGGCATCGATGCCGATCACGCGGTCTGCGCGCCCATCGGCTGCAAAGCCCACCACCATGCCCGCCTGCGTGCTGCCCGTGACCGAGCACACGACGATGTAATCGAACTGGAAGCCGAGCGCCTTCTCCTGCTCGCGCACTTCCTCTGCAAAGCCCACAAAGCCCAGACCGCCCAGCGGGTGGTCCGACGCACCGGCGGGAATCGCATACGGCTTGCCGCCCGCGCGGCGCACGTCTTCCAGTGCCTGCTCCCAGCTCTGCTTGAACTCGATGCCGAAGCCCGCATCCACCAGCCGCACGTCCGCACCCATGATGCGCGAGAGCTGGATGTTGCCCACGCGGTCGTACACGCTGTCGAACCAGTTCACCCAGTTCTCCTGCACCGTCACGCAGCGCATGCCCAGATGCGCCGCCACCGCCGCCACCTGCCGCGTGTGGTTCGACTGGATGCCGCCAATGGTGACCAGCGTGTCGCAGCCCTGCGCCAGCGCCTCCGGAATCAGGTACTCCAGCTTGCGTGTCTTGTTGCCGCCAAAGGCCAGGCCGCTGTTGCAGTCCTCCCGCTTGGCGTAGATCTCCACCTTGCCACCCAGTTGGGCGGAGAGGCGCGGCAACGCCTGGATGGGCGTCGGCCCGAAGGTGAGCGGATGACGGGGAAAGCGCTGCAGATTCATGGGCGAGCTCCGGTTGGATCGATGCCCACCATGCTAGGGAAGAACGCACGAAACAGGGTTGTGAAGATTCATCTATTGGCGCATCATGGCACGCAGAATTAGGTACGCTGGTATCTGAAATTGTGCGAAAGTGAATTTTATGGCAACAAAATTGCGTACAAGAGCCAAAGCGGCCCCCGCATCTGCCAGAGTGGCAACCAACGCGAAAACCAAAGCCGCCGCCAACCCGCCGCCCGAGCTTGATCGCACAGACAAGGCCATCCTGCGCGCCCTGCAGAAAGACGCGTCCATCAGCAACGTCACGCTGGCCAAGCGCGTGAACCTGAGCCCGGCCGCGTGCCTGCGTCGGGTGGAGCGGCTCAAGGCCACAGGGGTGATCCGGGGGGTGGTCGCGCTGCTCGATCCGCAGACGCTGGGGGCGGGCACGGTGGTGCTGATCGGCGTGGTGCTCGACCGCTCCACGCCGGAGTCCTTCGCCGCCTTTGAAAAGGCCGCGCAGAACATCTCCGGCTGCATGGAGTGCCACCTGGTGACGGGGGAGTTTGATTACTTCCTGCTGATCCGCACGCGGGATTCAGAGAGCTTTACGCGGTTGCATGCGGAGCAGTTGTTGTATCTGCCGGGGGTGCGGCAGGTGCGGTCGTTTATGGGGTTGAAGGAGGTGGTTAGTCGGACGGAAGTGGTGGTGTGATCGTCTTCTAACGGCTTGCTTATGTTCCCTGCGCGGGCGAACCCGATGCTTTGACCAGAATGACAGGACATTCCGCCCGCGCAACAACGCGATTGGCCACAGACCCCAACACGGCATCGACGAATGCACCACGCCCGTGTGAACCCATGACAATCGCCCCAGCCTGAACCGACCGGCTGTATTGAACAATGCGTTCCGGAGCGAAACCAACCAGTCCATGCGTTTCCAGTTGATGCTAGGTGGCAATGTCGGTATAGCGCGCTATGGCCGCCTAGTGAAAGAGTCGCCGTTCAGGCAGCCTATTTCAGAGGGCGGACGTTCATGCTGTCGCCTAGCGTAGTTGGAGGATAAATGACTACAGTGTCGCGATCCTGGAGCCCGTCGAGTATCTGCGCTTCTTCCGCATTCCGCTGTCCGATCTGGATGATTCGCTGCATGGCTTTCCCATTCTCGACGATAAATGCGCACCAGTGCTCACCGCAACGGAATAGCGCGCCGATCGGTAGCTTCAGTGCGTCGGGCCGTTCCCAGATGACGATGCGGCCTTGCACGTGATACCCATCATTCAATCTTCCAGGTGGATCTACAAGATCCGCGACAATATGGACGCGCTGTTCTTCGACTCCGAGCGCTGACACCTTGGTAAACGCCCCCGGGCCCACTGTTCGCACTGTAGCGTTGACTGCCAAAGGACCACCCCACTCCACTACCAATACGCGCATGCCGGGACTGACCTTGACCGCATCGGTCGATAGCACGTCTACGACGAGTTCATAGCGGGAGGTGTCGGCCAGAAGCATGAGAGCCGTGCCTGCAAGTACCACGCGCTCACTTTGTTGTTCGATGCGCAACAGCACTGTGTTGGCCGGGGCGCGAACTTCAACAGGTTGCCCGGCTTCCAACGCCTTCAGATTTGCCATTGCGACGCGAACGTCGGCTGCGGCCGATGTCTCCCTTGCGCGCGCTGCGGCGAGGTCGCTGGCACTCGAGGCAGACATAGTGCGCATCTGCTCCACTTCCTGTCTTGACATGGCACCGGTGCTCAGGAGCATCTCGCCTCGGTCCATGTTTCGCCGCGCTTGCTCGTAGTCCGCCCGGGCGTGAGCAGCTCGCGCCTGTGCCTCACGAAAGATCGCTTCAGCCGCGTCAACACGGGCCCGTTGGGCAGCTCGCTCCCCCGGCGTCATCGGCACCGGTACCAAGACGGCGATCACCTGGCCGCCCTTAATCTGATCGCCCTCATGCAGTTCAACGCGAAGCAGTCGGCCGGCGATCGGCGCAGTGATGATGTAGCGATCATGCGCACGAATTTCTCCATCTTCGTCAATCGTGACTTGAAGTGGCCCACGTGTGATGCGTCCAGTGTCCACTGTGGCGGGAGTAGGCCAGAGCGCGTACGTGAGCGCCAATGCGAGCACTAACACAGCACTTGCAAGAGCGAGCGTCTTTCGCAGGGCACCACGCTTCATGATTCTCTTGCCTTGAGAACTGCGACGATATCCAATCGTCTGATCTTGGCCCCCACCAGCAGCCCCGAACACACAACCGCCCCACCAGCCACAACGAACGCGTAAGCGAAGGTCGCGGCATGAACCACGAGTGGGAGGCGGTATAAGTCAGTTGCCAGCCGAGCGGAGAGGAGCCCGCACACGCCGTAGCCAAGCAGCAGCCCGGCTGGCAGCGCAATGGCCGTGAGCACGAACTGCTCCCCCAGCAGAATCCAGGCAACTTCGGCCTGCGTGAACCCGAGCACACGCAAGGACGCCAGCTGCTGAACACGTTCGGAGTAAGCGATACGCATACCGTTGAACGCCACGCCAAACGCGATCACACAGGCAAAGGCAAAGTTGATCGACGTGGATAGTCTGACGCTTTCATCCATGATCTTGCGGAAGCTGGCGATAACGGACTGGCGAACCGCCACTGCATTCACCACCGGTAGCTGCTTGAGCGTCGCATACAGGTGCGAAGCCGCATGCCGATCGACGGACAGCCTCGCCCCTGACCAGTTTCCGCTTTCTCCCAGCAGCTTCGCCAGCGCTTGCTGGTCCATGTAGGCGGCGATGCCCACCAGGTCTGCGGACAGATGCATCAGCATGACTTGCTTGGTTTGGCGCTCTCCTTCGAGCACTTCGATCGTGACCGCATCACCGGGTTTTATGCCAAGCACCGCGGCAAGTCTGGCCGAGACCACCAAGCCATCCGGAGGCATATGCAACGGTCTGCCCTCATCATCGACCAGCCTGTGCAGATCGGCCTTCTGAGCGATTCCGCTCAACGAGACGCGCCGAGACCGATACCCCGCGGATAGCTTGACCGGTACATCGCGAAACCCCTCAACCTTCAGCACGCCGGGCAGACGCTCGAGCGCGTAGGTGGCGCGGTGGGATAACGGTTGGGAAAAGGCCACTGTCACATCCTGGCGCTCGATTTTCTGAAATTGGGTATCGAAAAGGAAATCGATCGAATCGAAGAAGAACCCGCCGACGACGAGAATCGCGCTCGCGCATGCAATGGCCAGAGAACCAAGGAGCGACTTGACGGGCTGGCGCGCGATATTGCGCGCAATCATTCGCCACACCACGCTCAGTTGCCGATACATGCCTGCCCGCTCCACCCAGCCCACTGAAAACGCCGGCGGAACGACTGCGCGAAGCGCTTCAACCGGCATCAATCTCATGGCTTTCGCAGTGCTCGCGATGGCACCGCCTATTGCCGTTCCGAAGCTGATGAAGAACGCCCCGGCCATCGTCGAAAGATCGGCGTGAAACTCGAGATGGGCCAGCCGATAGTACCGGGCATAAAGGTCCGTCAGATGCGCCCCTAACGCCAATCCGCCACCAATACCGACAACGGTGCCTGCGGCAGCCACGACACATCCCAGCTGCAGGTAATGCAGACCTACTGAAAGGTCACTGTATCCAAACGCCTTCATCAAGCCGATCTGTGAGCGTTGTGTATCAATCAACCGGGTCAACGCGTTCTGCAACAGAAACATCGCGACAAGAAAAAAGATGGCCGGCACATAGGTGGCAGTCACGCGGTTCTGTGCGATCTCATCGGTAATGAATCGATTCGATATCTGGTTTTCCCGGCTGATTGTTCCAAGTCCGCCGTACGGCAACAACATTCGATCGATCTGTGCGATGAGGTGCGGCGCAGGCACGCTGCCATCGAGAGACAACACGAGATCATTGAAAGCACCATCCATGCGGAACGCTGCCGAAACCGCATTCGTTCCCATCCACACCACGCCGTAATGGCGGTTGTCCGGGAAGATGGAGCCTGCGCCTGCCTCGTAGACATACTCCGGGGAGATTGCAAGACCAACAATGTGCAGACGCTTCCAGCGGCCGTTCAGGATGGCGCTGAAGTATTGGCCCGCTCGCAGGCTGTTGGCATCTGCGAAGGCTGCGCTGAGCAACACCTCGTCCTCTCGGCCCGGCGATATGTATCGGCCGCTTTGAAGATGCAGAAGGTTGAGCGCGGGCCAACCGAGTTCCGGTATCGAAACGAGGTGCGCCGTGGCTGGCTCGGAAAGGCCGGGTATGTCGACGGTGACATCTGACACCACGCGCGCGTCCACATGTGACACTCCAGGCAATGCAGCAACGCGCGAGGCTGTCTCGAGTGGGGCGCGCTTCAGATGCACGAAGAGATCGGCAAAACGGTACGACGCGTAGTACTCCTGCTGAGCGTTTAACAACGCCAGATACGTGCTGCGCATCGCAACAAACGTGGCGACGCCGCATCCGACAACCAGGACTGCAGCCACGACCTGCGCACGCATTTTCCAGAGATCCCGCCAGAGTAGCCGGGCAAGCATATTCACCATGCCAGATCCCTCACTCGGGCACGCCGCGCGTTGCGGCGGTGTTCGACAATGGTGCCGCTGCTCATACGAACGACGCGGTCCGCCATCTCCGCGATGACGGCGTTGTGCGTGACGATGACGATCAAGGTGCCGAACTCGCGGTTCACCTGTTCAAGTACCTCAAGCACCAGTTGCCCCGTCCGAAAGTCCAGTGCCCCTGTCGGCTCATCGCACAGAAGGACGTCTGGCCGCTTTGCGACCGCACGGGCGATGGCAACGCGTTGCTGCTCACCACCCGACATCTGCGAGGGAAAGTTGTCCGCCAACGCCCCGATCCCGACCCTGTTCAGGGCTTCCTGGGGATCCACCGGATGCTCCGCGATGTCCGTCACCAGTGCGACGTTCTCACGCGCAGTCAGACTTGGAATCAGGTTGTAGAACTGAAAGACAAATCCAACGTGTTCCCGTCGGAATCGCGTAAGGCCTCGGTCCCCCGCGTGGGAAAGATCGTGGTCTCGATACACGATGGAACCGCTCGTTGGTGTATCAAGCCCGCCCATCAAGTTGAGTAACGTGGATTTGCCACTGCCCGACGCGCCGAGCAACACAACGATCTCACCCGACTCAAGTTCCAGATCGACGTGTTCCAGGGCGTGCACGCTCACGCTCCCCATTGGGTAGACCTTACTGACGGCCTGAATGCTGAACACTGTTTCCACAACACACCAACCGGCCAGTTATGGTGATTGTGTTCCAGGCGCCTGGTGGCCATCCTCGATCGGCTTCGGCACTTTGACCAGAATGACAGGACATTCCGCCCGCGCAACAACGCGATTGGCCACAGACCCCAACACGGCATCGACGAATGCACCACGCCCGTGTGAACCCATGACAATCGCCCCAGCCTGAACCGACCGGCTGTATTGAACAATGCGTTCCGGAGCGAAACCAACCAGTCCATGCGTTTCAAAGGGAATGCCCGCATTGCCGAGAATGGCAACAACAGAAGCCATGGCCTTGGCACTCTCCTCCTGATGCCAAGCGGCAATGTCGGACTGCCCGAGAAACGACTTCACTTCTCCACTGACCTCTGGCGTGCAATGAAGCACATGCACAATGATGTCTTGCGTAAGCAGTTTGCGGCCCGCTATGCAACGCGCAGCCGCGTCTGAATAAGCGGAGCCGTCTGTGGCCAACACAATGGTCTGCGTCATTTCGGTACCCTCTCCGAATCGGCGGATACTCCCAACGTACTGCATGCGCCGCCCGACACGCTGATCTCGATCAATGGATCCCGAGACGGCCCTTTCACGCAGACCGCCCAACCATGGCGCAGACCAGCCGAACTCGGCGAAGCAACACTGGGCAGCAGCTCAGCGCTCCGCTTCCGTTCGGGCATTTTTAGAGGGCGATGCAGTTGATTCCGGTCGCCGCCAGCGCAAGCGCCTCGTTTGCAGAAGGTGCCGCCAATCCACTTTGGCGAACCCATACACGAGCGCAAGAAACACGACCTGGGACACGACAAAGTACACGCTCATATAGGCTCCGTCGATCTCGGCCTCTTCGTCCAGATAGCGGGCGCCGATCTGGGCAAGGTGCGTCCAGGTCAGGTAGCTCATCCAACGGCCAACGAAGAACGGAAGTCCGATCAACCAAAGCCGCATCCCAGTCAAACCGTAAGCAATGAAGATGTAGTTGGACGGAAAGGGGCTGAACGCGTATGCGAGCATCAGCCCGACCGTCATACCCTTGCGGTCTTCCAGCCAGGCGCGCACCACGTCGATGTTCTGACGGTCCGCTTCGCGCATCCAGCGGTTGCGCACGAGCGCGCAAGAGAGCTGCGCGAGCAACAACCTGCCGAGAGTGGCTGCGCAAGCGGCAACACCCGCAAGAAGGACTGGATTGGCATCGGGTTGCGAGAAGCCGATCCACGACATCACCATCCACGTCGGCGGCGCAAAGGCCGGCATCACGTTCAGCAACAAGACGGTCGCAAACAATGCAAGCAGGTTTGACATGACGATCAAGCCTCCGCTCCGAGCACATGGAACAGCTCGTCTTCTTGAGCGCAATGCAGCCGCAGGATGGCATCGAGCCCATACAGCAAGCGTTGCAGCTCGTGCGTCACAGCGGCATCGGGGCCGTCGGAGGAAACATCTGCCACGATGCGGCTCAGCAGGTCCGTCACGCGGAAGATCTCGCGATGCATGGCGCTCATTGCCGCCATCGGGTCATCTCCGCCGAGCAGGCGGGCGACGTCCGGATAGAGTTGCGTATCGTCTCGGCGCTCATGTGGCACCAGAACGTCGGCCAAGGACTGGTTGAGCGATAGCAACGCGGCTTTTGCCGCACTGCCGGCCATTTGGGGCAGCGAGTCCGCGACTACGCGGATCCGGCTCAGAATGGGCTCCAGTTGGGCGTGTTCAGCCTTGAGCCGCTCGACGTCTGCGCAGACGAGTGAACGGGTTGCCGCGTCTTCTGTTGGCCGCAGGGCCCGCAACGCGTTGGCGATTGCCAATACATCGATGACCTCCTGCAGCATGGCGCCTGGCAACGGTGGTAGATAACCGAGCGCTGCGACAACCATGGCTGCCAGCGACAGCGACATGCCGATCATCACGCTCTGCAGCGCGACGCGACGTGTGCGGTGTGCAATCCGGACGGCATCAACGAGCCGATCCAGACGGTCCACCAACAAGACAATGTCTGCGGCTTCCGACGAGGCAGCCGCGCCGCGCGCACCCATTGCCACGCCAATGTCCGCAGCAGCGAGCGCAGGCGCATCGTTGACGCCATCGCCGACCATGATCACCGTGCCGTCGGTGCGGGCTTCCCGAATCGCCGCGAGCTTGGCCGCTGGCGACAGGGCCGCATAGACCTCCGTCACCCCCAACATGGATCCGACCGATTCGGCAACGTCTGCCCGATCCCCGGTCAGCATCGCCTGCCGTGTGATGCCCTCTCGGCGCAGGAGTCGCAGCGCACGGGGTGCCTCAAGGCGAATGCGGTCGATCAACTGCAATGCGCCCGCCAGTTCACCGTCCACGCCGACAAAGACAGCCGACGCGCCGGCGTAGCTCACGCGCTTGACGAACGCTTCCACCCAGGACGGCACGGCGGACGAACCCAGGACATAAGGCAACGAGCCAATGGAAACAACGTGCCCTTCAACGCGGCCGCACACGCCGGCGCCCGGACTCTCGACAACCGCGCTGGGCAGTCGCAGCGTCGCACCCTGTTCGCGCGCGGCCTTGGCAACCGCTTCTGCCGTGACGTGATTCGATGCCTGTGCGAGTGACCCGGCCAGGCCCAGCACAGCATCTGGCGCGTACTGCGGTGCGCATTCCACGTCAACGAGTCGTGCATATCCGCTGGTGAGCGTGCCCGTCTTGTCGAAGAACAGTGTGTCGGCCAAGGCCAGTCGCTCCAGCGCGCTGCCGCCTTTGACCAGTACGCCTCGCTTGGCACAACGCGACAGGCCCGAAACGATGGCGACAGGCACTGCCAGGATGAGCGGGCACGGCGTGGCGACGACGAGCACGGCCAGACAACGCGCCGAATCGCCCGTGAGGATCCAACTTGCCCCTGCCAGGAGAACGGCGACGCCTCCAAAGGCAAACGCGTAACGGTCAGCCAGCCTCACGGAAGGACTGCGCTCGGACTGCGCCGCACTGACCAGCCGGACAACGCCCGCAAACGTACTCTTGTCGGCAGACGCGCTCGCGATCATTTCGAACGCCGCCCCCACATTCAGCACGCCGCTGCAAATGGCATCGGCCGCCGGACGATGGCGGGTAAGCGATTCGCCAGTCAACGTGGATTCATCGAGATCGGCGGGCTCGGACAAGGTGCCGTCCACCGGCACGACTTCGCCGTGCCGCACCAGCAACCGGTCACCGGCTTGCACCATCTCCAGACTGACTTGGCGCCACTGCCCGTCGTCAAAGCGATTGGCGCGCTTGGGCGCATGGCCGAGCAATGCAGTCATCTCCCGTTGCGCACGCGCTTGAGCGAAGTCTTCCAACGCGCGCCCCGTTGCGAGCATCAACGCAATGACCGCTGCGACCAGCACCTCGCCAGACAGGAGCGCAAAGCTGATCGACATCACTGCCAGAATATCCACGCCCGCTTGCCGTCGCATCAGGGCCCGAACAATCGTGACCGCCAGGGCCAGCCAGTTCGGAGCGACGCCAATCAGCCAGAGTTGCCGTGCCAGGACATCGGCACCGAGGTAGCTTGCCCATAACCCCACCGCCAAAGTCAACGCCGACAAGGCAAGCAATACAACGTTGGCGAGCAGGCGCGTGGAGTGCATCGTTGGGTCCCTTGTCGGCGCCGTTTCCATATGCGCTAGATCATGCGACGCAGCAGCCGGTCTTTCAGAATGAACTCGTGCCACAGCGCCGCCGCGGCGTGCAGCCCCACCGCGATATAGACGAGCGTGGCGCCCGACTCATGAACTTCCTTGGCCAAGTGGGCAAATGTCTTGTCCTGCGGAAGCGCCAACGTCACATCCAGCCCGAACGGCTGGATCGGCTTGCCTGCCCAGGCGAGCGCAAGCACACCAAGAACGGGCATCCCGACCATCAGCACATAGAGCACGCCATGCGTGAGCCGCGCAGCACGCTGCACCAACGGTGAACCCGGGACGGGAGGTGGCGCCTGCGTGCCTACCCGGGCGAACAGGCGCAGCACCATCAGCGCGAGCACGGAGAGCCCGGCTGTCTGATGGACCATGAATAGAGCGGCACGCGCGGCGCTGCCCTTCGGGAAGGCATCGAGAATCTCGATCGCCGCCACAGCGATCAACACCGCCAGAACCACCAACCAATGGAGTGACCGCATGACGAAGGCGTATTTCAGTTCGGATTGCATAGCGTTATCCAGAATGTGTTGAGTAGGGGAAGAAGCGGCTGCAGATCAATCGTCAAAGTCCCACATCCGATGCAAATCGAGCTGGAGGCGACTGTCTGCCTCCCACGCGTCCACGTGAGCGAGGCGCTCCGCCAGCACTGCGTCGGCCAGACTGCGGCGTGCCGCAAGAAGTTCAGCGAGGCCCGACTCGCCTGCGCGATACGCGCGCGTTGCACGGTCAGAAGCGCTTCTCTGCAACGTAACGGCTTCCATCTGCGCTTGCGCGCTCGTTCGTTTGCCTTGCAAATTGCCATAGAGCACATCAAATTCCGCGCCTAGCCGACGCTCCGAACCGAGCCTGCGCCGCGCAGCCGCTTCCGCGTCGGCGGCGGCTGCCACGGCCGCCGAGCGCCGATGCGCGGACCCGAGCGGCATCGCAACGCTCACGCCCATGATGCGCTCCGCACCGCCGCGCTCCACCGTGACGAACATACCGACAGTCGGGTCGGGCCGGCGCTCCAGATCTGCGCGCTTGGCCATCTGCAGCGCCTGGGCTTCCTCTGCCATGGCTAGCCGGTATTCGTGGCTATCTTGGATGTACCGGATGCGCAATCGATCTGGTGGATCTTGCGGCAACGCCGGCAGCGCGGCATCGGCGCCGAATGCGGGATGACCCAGGCCAGGGAACCGGGCTTGCAGCTCGGCCTGCGCTGCTTGTTCGGCTGAGACAGCCATTGCCAGCGCAGCTTGCATGCGGGCGCGATCGGCCGCGGCGAGTTCGCCGTCCAGGCGTGAGGCATCGCCCAGTTGAACCCGCCGTGCCGTCAGTGTCGCCAAATCGGCGGCCGCCTTGGCATTCTCCTGCGCAGCCTGGCGGGCTTGCCCCGCGCGCACGGCGCCAAACCAGAGGGCCAAGATCTGGCGCGATGCCTCGTGACGTGCGTCTTTCACGGCAAGCTGGCCGGCCTCGGTCGCCGCATCGGCAAGGTGACCGTCAGCTTGCGCTTTGCCCCATAGCCGCAAGGACCGCTCCACAGCGATCTGCCCTTCGGCATGGCGCTCGGAAGGGTCGCGCACCTGGCGCCCTTGACCAATTGCGCGCACCACGGTTTCCGCGGTGCCGGCGCGGATGCCTTCGGCACGGGCCAGAGCGGCGTCGCGTCGGGCCTCCGCCGTCAATACGTCGGGCGACTGTGCAACGGCCTCGCGCACCGCGTTCTCCGCCGGCAGATAGCTCGGCGAAAATTGCGCCTGCACTGCGGTACTCCAAAACAGCACTGCGCTGACGCCTGCCAATGCGATGCGAAATAGATCCAACCTCATTGCGAATCTCCTTGCCCAGCGGCCGCGCGCGACCGAGGCAACCCAAAGCGTTCAAACAGCAGGGGCAGAAGCAGCAGCGTCAGCGCGGTGGAGGAGATCAGCCCGCCAGATACAACGATCGCCAGCGGCCGCTGAATCTCCGACCCTGGTCCGCTCGCCAGCAGTAACGGAATCATCCCCAGTGCGGTAATGCAGGCCGTCATCAGGACGGGCCGCAAGCGGTCTCGCACGCCCGCGCGTACCGTCTCCGCCATGCTCAACCCAGACTCCAGCAGCGTATTGAAGTGCGAGACCAGTACCACTCCGTTGAGCACCGCGATCCCGAGCAACGCGATGAAGCCGACAGAGGCGGGTACCGACAGGTATTCGCCCGATATCCGTAACGCCGCAATGCCACCCACGAGTGCGAACGGAATGTTGGCGACCACCAGCACCGCCTGTCGCAGTGAGCGGAACGTCAACATCAGCAGCAGAAAGATTGCGCCCAGGGCCAACGGCACAACCAATGCCAAGCGCGCCGCGGCGCGTTGCTGATTCTCGAACTGGCCGCCCCACACCACGCGCAACCCTTTCGGCAGCGTGCCGATACCGCCAACGGCTGACTGCGCTTCCTGCACGAAACCGGCCAGGTCCCGACCATCAACGTTGGCCTGGATGACGGCAAACCGGGCGCCGTCTTCATGATTGATGCGCACGGGCCCATCCACGCGCTCGATACGTGCCAGAGACGTGAGCGGCCACGCTTTGCCGTCCGGTGCCGTCACCAGAAGGTTGGTCAGATTCTCGGGTGCCTGCCGCAAGCCCGCGCCGCCACGCAAGATCAACGGTGTGCGGACAATGCCCTCGGGCACCACGCCAATCCGGTCGCCTTCGATCAGCGCGCGCAGTTGAGCCTGCAGCGCATCACCGGAAAAACCGGCGTGGCCAACCGCAGCCCTGTCGAGCGACACCTTCAGGTATTGCACGCCGCTGTTGCTGGGCGCAATCACCTCAGCCGCACCGGGGATGGTGCGGACCTTGGCAGCGATGGCCTGTGCCGCTGCATCGATGGAGGCAAGGTCATTTCCGAAAAGCTTGATGGCAACGTCGCCACGTGTGCCGGTCAGCATTTCCGAGACGCGCATTTCAATGGGCTGAGTGAACCCGTAGATGACGCCGGGAAAGCGTTCCATCACGCGCCGGATCGCCGCAGCGATGTCCTCCTTGCTGCCGCGCCACTGATCCTTGGGCTTGAGCACCAGGAACGTATCCGTTTCGTTCAGGCCCATCGGATCGAGGCCGAGATCATCCGAACCCGAGCGTGCGACGATCGAACGAATTTCCGGCACCTCCTTGAGCAATGCCTGCTGCACACGTTGGTCCATGTCGAGCGACGCTGCAAGCGAAACCGACGGTGCTTTCTGCAACTGCACGATCAGGTCGCCCTCATCCATCGTCGGCATGAACGTCTTGCCGACCGACATGTACAACACCACGGCCAACGCCAACGCCGCCCCTGCGAGACCGAACACGATGCGGCGATGCGTTGTCGTCCATGCCTGAACTCGCGCAAAACCGTTCGCGACCTTGCGCATCAACCAAGGCGGCTCATCCGCATGCACGAGCAAGAGCAAGGAAGCGAGCGCCGGGACCACCGTAAAGGCAATCACTACGGAAGACGCCAGCGCCAGCACGATGGTGAGCGCCACTGGCCCAAACAGCTTGCCTTCCAGCCCCTGCAATGACAGCAGCGGCAGAAACACGATGGCGATAATCGACACGCCCGACAGCATCGGTACCGCCACCGTTGCCACAGCGTGGCGGATGACCGCACCGCGTAGCGCGGGATCTGTCTTGTGGTCTTGCGCGCGCGCCATGGCCGTCTCGATGTTTTCGACCACGACTACGGCGGCGTCCACTAGCATGCCCAGTGCAATAGCAAGGCCGCCAAGGCTCATCAGGTTGGCCGTCAGGCCCACATAGCGCATCAGGAGGAAGGTCGCCAGCATCGACAGCGGTAGCGTGGCCGCCACCACTAGCGCCGCACGCACCCCACCCAGGAACAGGTACAACGTGATGACGACCAGCACGCTGGCTTCGATCAGGGCGCGCACCACGGTATTGGCCGCACGCGTCACCAGCTCGCCGCGGTTGTAGAAGACGTGGGTCGACATGCCTTTGGGCAACTGCGGGCCGAGCGCATCGAGCCGCGCCTGCACCGCCTCCACCAGTTTGCGAGCATCGCTGCCGCGCAGGCCCAGCACCAGCCCCTCCACCGTCTCACCATTGCCATCTTTGCTGACAGCGCCGTTGCGGGTTGCCTCACCCAGCCGCACGGTTGCCACATCGCCGACCGTGACCGCGGGCGCGGAAGACAGGCTCTGTGCCGGGACCACGACAATCGCACGCAAATCGTCCAACCCACGCACGCCGCCTTCGACCCGCACGACCCAATGCTCGTCTCCGCGATCAAGCCGTCCGGCCCCGTCGTTACGGTTGTTGGCGTCCAGTGCCAGGCGCAATTGCTCAAGGGTGATGCCGCGTGCGCGCAGCCGTGCGGGGTCGGGGGTCACCTCATAGCTGCGCACCTCGCCGCCCAGGGCATTAACGTCTGCTACGCCGGCAACGGTGCGCAGCGCCGGCCGGATCACCCAATCCAGCACGCGGCGCCGCTCGGCCAATGAATGGCCATCGCCCTCCACCGTAAACATGAACATCTCGCCCAACGGTGTGGTGATGGGTGCCAGGCCGCCCACAGCCGTCGACGGCAGATCGCGCGCCAAGCCGGCTAGACGCTCCGACACTTGCTGGCGCGCCCAGTAGACGTCCACCCCTTCTTCAAAATCGACGGTCACGTCGCTGATGCCGTATTTGGACACCGAACGCACGATCGTCTTGTGCGGCAGGCCGAGCAGCTCCTGCTCGATCGGCGTCGAGACACGCTGCTCGACCTCCTCAGGGGTCATGCCAGGCACCTTCAGCACAACCTTGACCTGCGTCGGCGAGATATCGGGAAACGCGTCGATCGGTAGGTTCAGATACGCCCAGACGCCGGCCGCAGCGAGTACGCCAGCCGCGATCAGCACCAGCACGCGTTGGCGCAGCGAGAACTCAATCAGGCGGGGCAACATCACTGTTCTCCCGCAAGCAGGCCTTTGAGCGCGCCGACACCCGTAACCGCTACGCGCGTACCCGCTGGCAGGTTGGCACGAAGGACGGCGATGGCATCGTCTGTACTGGCGACGGCGACTTCCTGGAAGCGAAAGCCCTGCTCGGTGGCGACAAATACCCCCGGCACACCATGCACATAGACCAGCGCAGCCACGGGAACCCGCACCATGCCTGATGCGCTTGCATTGGCCGGCCCGCGCAGCTTGAGCGTAACGCTTACGCTTTCGCCAGCATGCAAGTCCCCGCGCCGCTCCAACGATGCGCGTACGCGCAACCCCGCCGTGCCATCGCCCGAAGGCGCAACACCGATGACGGTGCCGCCCGCACCGCGTTGTGCAACCTCGACGCGGTCGCCCGTGGCCGGTACCGGTATATCGCGGCCGACAAGCAAGTCCAGCTCCAGCGCCGCCGGGTCAACGATCTTGAAAAGCGGTGCTGCGGCTTCTACCCGCGCGCCCGGAACAGCGTTGACTTCGGACACCACGCCGCTACGGTTGGCGACCAACTGCGCTTCTCCGCCTGATCTGACGAACGCGATACCCGTCGAGGCCAGCTCTGCCCGACGCGCCTTCACCATGGCGTTGGTTTCAGCGGCACGCGCCTGCGTTGCCTGCCAGCGGCTTGCGGCGATGATGCCGTCGTCGTACAGCGCCTTGTCGCGGGCGAGCGATTGCTGCGCCAGACGTGCCTGCGAGTTGGCCTCCGTCAGTGCACGGTTGGTCTCGAAGAGTTGCGGGCTCAGAAAGCTTGCCAGTGGCTGGCCCGCGCGGACGGTTTGCCCCACCGACACCAACACCCGGGGCACCATGCCCGCATACGGGGCCGCCACCACATATTGCGCATCCGGCTTGAAGACGACACGTGCGTGCGTGCCGACCTCCAGCCCTGTGGATGCAGCAACTGGGCTGAAGCGAATGCCGAGCGAGCGCGCTTGTTCCACCGATAGTCGCGCTGCCTGAGCAACTGCTTGGGCAGCCGTTTGCTCGAGAGGAAACGCGGTCAGCGCAATACACACACTGGCCGTGAGGATCTTTTTGGAAAACATGCCTGACTCCAATACGCGAAGGCAACGGTAAGGACGCCACCTCCGATTCCGTCGCACACGCGTGTGACGCGGACGACCCACTCTTACGGTGGAAGGCCGGCGAGAAGCGAAGCCGTTACCGCTGCGTAGCGTTAGGCGAGCACAGCGGATCAGAAGACGGTGCTTCCGATGCATTCATCATCGCCAATGCAGACACAAGAGGCTTGTTGCAAGTCAACAAGTTGCGGTGCAACGCGCACGCCGGCCGTCAACCGGGTACGGATCAGGACAGCAGAGGAGGGGCTTGGGCCGGAGGCGGCCGATTGATGCGATCGCGCCAGCGCGCACGCATGGGCGCTGGCCGATAGGCGGGACGTAATGCACCGGCGCAAGCAAGCGCCGCCAGCAGGAAAAACGTCAGCGCGGATATCCCGGCAGACGACGCTGCCCAGAGAAATGCGGCAAGGTCAGCCGGGCCAATGGCCAGCTCGACATCCACCTCGAAGGGTTCTTGGCTGGTCAACACCCAGTCATGGTCACCGATGGCGTTTAGCTCCGCAGAGAGGCGCCCGTGGCCAAAAAGTGTGGATTGAAAATGAGAATCAGCCGCGACAGGGAGCGCTGTATGTACGTGCAGGCCAGCTTGTTTCGGAGTTCCGAGATGGCCGTGCAGAAGCGGGCTTAGCAGTTGCGCCAACACGATGATGAGCAACATGGCTGCCCGAAGCGAGACGCTTGGGGATGCACGTGACATGCGCGAATTGTAGTGCAACTTGTCGTCGTAGCGCGTGCGCTGCAACCAGTGTCGCTTGTTGACTGACCGAGAACACAGCTGGCCAGCAATAGCGCAAACCTCCGCTTGCAGAGTTCAGAAGCCAAAACTGCGGGCCAATCGACCTGAACACCGAGCTAAGAACCCAATCCGCCGCGTTCAGAACTTCGAGCATGGGTCTCCGAGCACCAACGTCGGCCAGAAAAGCCCAGTGGGTTGCTGAAAAAAACAGCAAGCGCTAGGGTAAAAGCCTCGCGCGCCGAGAAAAAACGCTCGCAACCCGTGTTCAGAACGTCGCACGCCGAGGAAAGAGCCTCACCCCCATGCTGAGAAAAGCAGCAGCTACCGGGCAAAAAGCCCCGCGATCGTCGCTCCGAGCCTCGCCCGTGACGCTTTGAGCCGCAAGCACGAGGTTCCGGACTCCATGCTCGTGTAAAGGGGCCGGCAGCACGGACGTATTTGGCGCGCGTGCCAACGTCATTGGGCTCGCTTCAGCACGATTTCTCCGGAGCCTCCCCCTGAGGCAGCAGGCGTGGTCCATCGCAATTCATCTCCGGAGAGCACAAACGGCCTGCGCTGCTCGACCCCGTTCCAGTTCGGGAATGTGCTCGCATCGATGCGAAAAGTGATGGTCTTGTCTGCCTCGTTGACGACGTATCGGCCAAAGTGGGCGATTGAACCCTGCGCCACTGCGCGATATTCGTCGGCGCTGCCTTTCATCCGATCGTTGGAACCATACTTGGGCAGGTCGCTGCGTGAATTCACCAGCGCGTAATGGCCGTGACCATCAAAGATCACCAGGCCCTGGGGATGCGGCCCATACATGGGGGTGCGGCTCCCGTCCGGGTGGACCGTGTCGACCGAGACGTACGTCCAGGCTCCGGCCAGTTGCTCGTCCAGTGATGGTTCGCCGAGTGCAACGCCCGATGGAAGGGTGAGCCCCAGAAGTACCCATCGCGCAATGCTGGTGACGATGATGTCGGGATGTTTCACCGGCGTCTCCTCTACAGAGTCACACGCCGAGGCGCGCGCCGTATCGAGTCCCGATTTCGACCAGCTTTGGCACGTCGGGTGGCATCGAACTGGCCTCATGGTCGATGGCCGTGAACAGGTTCGCCGCCTGGCTGGTGTGGCTGGTGATCGACAGCATTTCAACGCCGCCCGGGCCGCAGCGGAAACTATGTACCGTTCCTGCCGGGAAATGGACAAACGCGCCTGCGGTTGCGGCCAGCGTGGTGCCGTTGCAATTGAATTCAACGTGGCCGGCGAACACGTAGAACGATTCGTCCCACTCGTGGGTGTGTGGGGGCGGGCCACTGCCTTCGGGGCCCTGTTGCAGGAAGACTTCGTAGCCTTGCGTGGCGGCGCGGTCGGCAAGGACCGTGATCTTTTCGCCGAGAACGTTGAGCGCGCGCGCGTAGGTTTGCGGCGTTACAAACAGCGGCTGCGATTCCATGTCGGTCTCCTCGATCGTGTTACGACACAGTGGGGCAGCATGCGGCGGATTGCGTGGCCGGATACGCCCGGGGGCCGGTGCAGTCATGACGCCCAACATCCAGAGGGGCAGAGCAAATTCCACGCCGCCTTCGATGGGCGTTGGATCGGACAGGATCCTGGGCGGCGCAGCGCGTCTTCCGTGCACGAAGATGTTTCTGTTCCGAAACACCGTGCCGACTTCCACCACGCTGTTTTGTTGCCTAGTCTTACGTCACGCCGTTCCCCCGGTACTTCCCGATCTGGAAACCCGCCTACGAAGACAAAGCCTGTCCATGCAAAACCCGACCCTCGTCCCATCGAAAACCGCACTTCTGGTCATGCATTACCAGACCGACATCACGGCGCTGTTCCCCTCGGTCGCCCCAACACTGCTCTCCAACACGCGCCAACTGTGCGACGCGGCGCGGGCTGCAGGCGTCAGCGTGTATTTCGCCAAGTTCCACTTCAGCCCCGGCTATCCGGAAGTCAGCCCGCTCAACAAGAACGGGCAGGGCGTCAAGCAACTGGGGCTGTTTGTGGAGGACCGAATCTCGCCGGAGCTCGGCCGGCAGCCCGGCGAGCCGATCATCATTGCGCATCGCGCCAGCGTGTTCTATGGCACCGACTTGCAGGTGCGGCTCTCGGCGCGGGGTATCGATACGCTGGTCATGGTGGGTATTGCGTCGACGGGCGTGATGCTATCGTCCATGGCCTATGCGAGCGATGCGGATTTCCGGCTCTTCACCGTCAAGGATTGCTGCTACGACCCGGACCTGGTCGTGCACGACCATCTGTTTGCAACGGCGTTTGAGTCGCGCACGACGGTGCTTTCGCTGGCGGAGGCGTTGCGGTTGCTAGCGTAGAGCGGGCAGTCGGGCAGGGCTTGTCGATGGCGTGTGATGACCGCCATCAACTCACCCGCGCATCCTCAGCAGGTCCGCATACGACACCAGCTTGCGCTTGCCCGTGCCCAGTTGCTTGCGTTTTGACGTGGACCGCGCCGGTTTGCCGCGCTCGAACTTGGCGGCGGCGCGTGCGTCTTCCTTGGCGTTGATGCTGGCGGTCTTGGCTTCGGCTTTCAGGCGCTCCGCTTCCAGCCGCGCGGCAACGCGTTCTTCCCGTGCAACGTCCTGCGCAGCGGCGAGAATCTCGGCCTTGAGTTGATCGCGCCGTTGTTTGGCTGCAATGCGCGCGGCCTGCAACTGCTCTTTGCGTTGCCGCAGCCAGTCTTTCCGGCTGACCGGCGCGGGCCGGGCTTCCGGCGGCACACTCAAGCGGAGTGCCCGGCTGGCGGCAACCTTCTCGGCCAGCAGCGTGCGCCGCGTTTTCAGTTTCGCGTCACTCATGGTGCGTGGCCTCCCCGACAGCACATGTGTGCGGCCAATGCACCAACAGTGGGGGAATGTTCAAGAGGCTCATGCCGCCAACCGTACCATAGGCGCCCACGTTGCGTAGACCCGAACGGCCAGGAGGCGGGGCGCGCACGTCCTTGGACTGCCACGAACCCCGGGTGAAATCGATCCGGTTACACGCCCTCGATCGCCGAGACGGCCGCACGCAGGGCCAGCAGATAACTCTGCACCCCGAAGCCGCAGATCTGCCCACGGACGATGTCGGCAAACACCGAGTGATGCCGGAACGGCTCGCGTGCGTGGATGTTGGACATGTGCAGTTCCACGATGGGGCACGTCAGGATCGCCAGCGCATCGCGGATGCCGTAGCTGTAGTGCGTCCAAGCGCCTGCGTTGATCAGCACAGCGCTCTGGCCTTCTTCGAATGCGCGATGAATGCGCTCGCACATCGCGGCTTCGCTGTTCGTCTGGAACGACTCCACTTGCACGCCCAGTTCGGCGCCCAGTGCTTGCAGTTTTGCGTCGATCTCGGCCAGCGTGATCGTCCCGTACTGCACGGGGTCGCGTTTGCCGAACATGTTGTGGTTGATGCCGTGGAGCATCAGGATGGATTTCATGCGGGCCTCCATGGCCGTCCAAGGTGAGGGCACGATCGAGACCGGCCTATAGGTCGATCGCGGCGAGCACACCGCGACCGACCGCGCTGCGTCAGAACTTGTGGCGCACGCCCAGCATCACGCCCAGGCGCGAGTTGTTGCCGTACAGGTTGCCGGAGTTGTTGAACGCGGCGGCGCTGTCCAGCGCAATCCAGCCGCCTTTCAGGTGCGTGTAGTCGACTTCGGCGTACACGTCAGTTCGCTTGCTGAACGCGTAGTCGAGCATGCCGGCGGTGGTCAGGCGTTGGCCGCTGGTGCTGAGGTGGCGCATCCAGTCGTACTGCACGGTGCCGATGAAGCTCAACGGGCCGGAGAGGGGCACCTTTGCGCCAACGTAGGCGACCTGGTTCTTGTAGTCGGCCACGTCGAGGCGGCTGTTCGTGTAGCCCAGGTACCACGTGGCGATCGACGTATCGAGCTTGCCGCCAAAGCCCCAGACCGTCTGCTTGCTTGCCAGTGCGGCCGGCACGGCGCCGAAGAACGCGGAGGACACGTCATGCGTGACCTGATACACCGCGCCCACTTCGGCAGAGCCCATGCTGTAGACGATGGAGCCCGCGCCGGCCGAGCTCTTGCTCACGCTGCCGGCCGCCTCGCCAAACGTCCATGCGCCGGCCAACTGCAGGCCGCCGAACGACTTGATGTACTTGATCGTGTTGTCGTAGCGCAGGCCGGTGTAGTTGCCGCCCTGGTAACCGACGATGGAGTTGTTGGCAAACGCCATCGCTTCATACGAAGACAGCACTTCGTGCGCCAGCGTGTATTGACGGCCGAGGTAGAGCTTGCCGTAGTCGCTTTCCAGGCCGACCACAGCCGTGCGCCCGAACAGCCGGCCACCTTGCTGGCTCACGCCGGTATCCGGGGCGAAGCCCGATTCCAGGATGAACAGGGCCTTGGTGCCGCCACCCAGGTCTTCCGTGCCGCGCAAGCCCCAGCGGCTGCCGGTGAGTACGCCGTCGGTCATTTGCAGATTGCTGTTGCCCGCGGCGTTCTCGTGCGTGCTGTAGCGGATGGTGGTGTCGATCAACCCGTAGAGCGTGACACCGCCGGTGCTCTGTGCTGCAGCCGGCAGACTCGTGGCTCCGAGTGCCAAGGCGGTGATGATTGTTTTACGCATGGCTCCCCTGTCTCCTTTTCGATGTGGTGGGTGCGGAAATTGGTTGCTGCGTGTGCAGCGTGCGCGTTGGGTGATGCCGCCCACGGCTGCGCGTGGCCGTGGGTGTTGAAGTCGGGCGTTGTTGTTGTTGTTGTTGTTGTTGTTGTTGTTGCTCTGTGCTCAAGCCGGGTTGAATGCGGGCAGCCCCAGGAGCGCCCGTGCCTGTGCAGGCGTGGCGACGGCGCGCCCGTGCTGTTCGCACAGGCTGGCAACGCGGCTGACCAGTTGGGCATTGCTGGTGGCCAGCGTGTCTTTGTCCCAGCGGATGTTGTCTTCCAGTCCGGTGCGGCAATGGCCGCCCAGTTCCAGCGTCCACTGGTTGACCGTGAGCTGGTCGCGGCCGATGCCGGCGGCGGTCCAGGTGGCGCCCGGCAGTAGCTTCTGCAACTGCGCCACTTCGAATTCCAGGATTTCGCGGCGCGCGGGCAGGGCGTTGCGGATGCCGAAGACGAACTGCACATGCGGCGGCGCCGCGATCAGGCCTTCCGCAACGAGTTGCGCCGTGCTGTAGAGCATTGCCAGATCAAAGATCTCGATCTCGGGCTTGATGCCGAAATCGCGCATGGTCGTGGCCAGCGTGCGCACGAAGTCGGGCGGGTTCTCGTACACGCTGGTCGGAAAGTTGACCGAACCCGTGGCCAGCGATGCCATGTCCGGGCGCAAGTACAGCATGGCGCCGCGTTGTGCCGCTTCGCGTCCACGGCCACCCGTGGAGAACTGCACGATCATCCCAGGGCAGTATTTGCGGATGCCTTCCTGCACGGCGGCAAAGCGCTCGGGGTCGGAGCTGGAGTTCTGCGCCTCGTCGCGCACGTGCACGTGGACCAGCGTTGCGCCCGCTTCAAAGCTGGCGTGCGTGCTCTCGACCTGCTCGGCCACGGAAATCGGCACGGCAGGGTTGTCCGCCTGGCGCGGCACGGAGCCCGTAATGGCAACGGTGATGATGCAAGGGTCATGCATGGCGTGGTGTCTCCAATCGTGTGTGTTGTGTGGGCCGCTCACTCGGCGTGTGCTGCGCCGTTGCGGCTCAGTTGCGCCTGCACTGCCATGCGCACCGCGGCGTTGGCCATGCCGTAGCCCGTGTAGCCATCGCGCTGGACCAGTTCGAAGAAGAAGCGCTCGTGGAACGGCTCGGTGTAGGCGTGCAGGAAATCGCCCTGGGCATCGCGGTCGTAGAGCAGTCCGTCGCGTTGCAGGCGTGCGATGAGCGTGTCGTCCAGGCCGAGCCTGGCGGCCACGTCGTCGTAATAGTTGTCGGGCACGTGCAGCATGCGGGCCGCAGCGCGGTCGATCGATTCGACGGTCTCGAACAGGCGAGGGGTGCGAAAGGCAACGTGGTGGATGCCCGAGCCCGCATAGGCGGTAATGAAGCGCCCCGTTGCCGTGCGCCCGCTTTCCGATACGTTGAGCGTGACGCGCACGCGCTGGTCTGGGCTCACCACCGCGCGGCTCTTCACCAGGCCATACGGGTCGGGGATCTCGTGCACGGTGCCGCCACTCATGCCGAAGATGGTGCGGTAGAACAACACGAAGCTATCGAGACGGTGTGCGGGCAATGCCTGTGCAATGTGGTCGATCGACGTCAACCCCGTGGCTTCGCTGCCGATATCGGCAGCGGCATGCGGGTGCAGGACGAAATCGCTTTCGTAGATGCTGCGGTCGGCGTCGCGATCGTCGATCAGATAGAACAGCATGCCGTCGGGGGCGCGCAGCGCCGGAATGGTGCGCTCACGCGGGCCCACCGGGCTGCGCCACTCGTGGCAGTGCAGTGCGCGGGCGCGCTCCATTGCGCGGCTGGCGTCGTCCACCTTCAGCCCGATCGCGCACACCGATGGCCCGTGCAGCTGGAAATGCTCTGACGCGGCACTGTCCTGCTCCATGTTCAGGATCACGTTGACGTGGCCCTGCCGATAAAGATCGACGGCCTTGGAGCGGTGGTGCCCAGCGTAAGTAAAGCCGAGTGCACGCAGGCGCGTCTGCAACTCCTGCCCGGCCGCGGCATCCACGGCAAATTCCAGGAAGTCGACGCCTTCCAGGCTTGCGGGGGCGGGCAGTGCGGCGCCGCCGGCTTCGGATTCCAGCCAGATCAGCGAGCGGATGCCGTCCTGCGCCGTGAGGCGGGCCGGCGCCGAGCGGAATTCGTCATTGAAGACCTCGAGGGACAGCGGCCCGGTATAGCCCGCAGCCAGCAGGTCGCGCGCAAAGTCCACCACCGGCAGGTCGCCCTGGCCGGGGAAGTTGCGGTGGTGGCGGCTCCACGACAGCACGTCCATTGACAGCTTGGGTGCATCCGCGAACTGGACGAAGAAGAGTTTTTCTGCCGGGACCTCGCCGAGGCCTTCCAACGAGTCGCCCAGCGACAGCGTGTGAAAGCTGTCAAGGATCAGCCCGAGCGCGGGATGGTCCGCCTGCTTGACGATCTGCCAGGCCTGGCGCCAGTACCGCGTGTGCCGGGCCCAGGCAAGCGCCTCGTACCCCACGCGCAGGCCGCGCTGCCCCGCGGCCTCGGCCATCAACCGAAGATCGGCGGCCGCAAGCGACGGATCATCGATGGCGATGTCCTGCACGTTGCTGCAGACCAGGACGTTTTCCACGCCCAGTTCCGCCATGACGTCGAACTTGCGCTCAGCGCGGGCCAGGTTGCGGGCCAGCTGCTCGCGCGGCATCGCCTCGAAATCACGGAACGGCTGGTACAGCATGATCGCGAGCCCGAGGTCGGCCGCCATGCGGCGCACGCTGGCCGGCGAGCCGTCGAAATTCAGCAGGTCGTTCTCGAAGATCTCGATGCCGTCAAAGCCCGCCGCAGCGGCCGCTTCCAGCTTTTCCGGAAGCGTGCCGGACAGGCACACGGTGGCGATGCAGGTGGGGTGGCGTCGCAGGTTTGGCGAACTCATGATGGGGCGGCGGTCGGGAGATGGCCGAAGCGTAGGCGGACGCCCCTCACCCATACAAGCACCATTCGCGCACCTGCGTGCGATCAGCGTACAATCACGCGCACATATCGCTCGTACTTAGGGTTATCGCCATGACCGTGAAGAAGGAACCGTTGAGCCGGCGCGACTGGATTGCCGGTCTGGAAAAGGGGCTGGCCATCCTCGAGGCGTTCGACCATGAGCACCCGAGACTGACGCCCACGCAAGCCGCCGAGCTGACCGGCCTGACGCGCACGGCGGCGCGCCGCTACCTGCTGACGCTGGAGCACCTGGGGTACACCACGAGCGAAGGCACGCTGTTCAGCCTGACGCCGCGCGTGCTGAAGGTGGGCTGGTCGTATTTCGACTCCGCCCGCCTGCCGCGGACCGTGCAGCCGTTCCTGCAGCAGATCACGGCGGCAGTGGGCGAGGTGGCCTACCTGAGCGTGCTCGACGACTGGGAGTTGGTTTTCATCTCGCGCACCAGCACGAGCCGCGTCATGAGTACGGGCTTCGTGCTCGGCGCGCGCGTGCCGGCGCCGCTGGCCGCGGCCGGAGTGATGATGCTGGCCGCGGAGCCCGAGGAGAAAGTCCAGGCGTGGCTGGAAACCTGCGTGCTGACACCGTACACGCCGTACACGATCCTGCAGCGTGAGCGCCTGCTCGACGAGATTCGCAAGGCGGGCCGGCAGGACTACGCGGTGGTCGAGCAGCAGTTGCAGATCGGCGTGCGGGGTGTGGCGGTGCCGCTGCGCGATCGGCATGGCAACGTCGTCGCGGCGCTGAGCGTGAACATGCAGATCGGCGAGGAAAGCGCTGAACACGCCGTGCAGCGGGTGCTGCAGGCGCTGCAGGACACAGCGCTTTCAATCATGCGTGTGCTGTAGCCTGATGCGCACTTTCGCCAATCCCCCAGGAGCGCACCGACAGCGTGCCTGACTCGGAAAAACCCTTGGGTCGTGCGTTATTCGCACAATGCCGTGCGATGATCGTTCGTCGGCAGGCGTTGTTCGCTTGTGCCGGCTATCCCACCGGACTACGCTGCGTTCCGTGTTGAAGACGGCCAGCCGCCGCCACGCACAAAAAAATATTTGGAGACAACCATGACCGCAGCCAGTGCCCGCGAACCCCAGGGCAGTCACCAGTCGAAAAAAGCCGCTGCCAGCGGCTGGATCGGCTCGGCGCTCGAGTACTACGACTTTTTCATCTACGCCACCGCGGCGGCGCTGATCTTTCCGCAGATCTTCTTCCCGAAGGGCGATCCGAAGACAGCCATCATCGCGTCGCTCGCCACTTATGGCGTGGGTTACGTGGCCCGTCCCATCGGCGCGTTCGTGCTCGGCCACCTGGGCGACACGCACGGGCGCAAGAGCGTACTGCTGTGGTGCATGTTCCTGATGGGGTTTTCGACCATCGGCGTCGGCCTGCTGCCGACGTATGACCAGGTCGGGCTGCTGGCGCCGGCGCTGCTGGTCATCATGCGCCTGATCCAGGGCTTTGCCGTGGCCGGTGAGATCTCGGGCGCCAGCTCGATGATCCTGGAGCACGCGCCGTTTGGCCGACGCGGTTTCTTTGCCAGCTTTACGCTGCAGGGCGTGCAGGCCGGGCAGATCCTGGCGGCCGCCGTGTTCCTGCCGCTGGCGCACTACATGCCGGCCGAGCAGTTCAATAGCTGGGGCTGGCGCATTCCGTTCCTGGCGAGCTTCGTGGTCATCATCGCGGGCTACATCATCCGCAAGGAAGTGCACGAAACGCCGGCTTTCACGGAAGAAAAGCAAACCGAGCGTCCCCGCTCGCCGGTCGTTGACGCCTTCAAGTACAGCACGCCCGACATGCTGCGCGTGGTTTGCATGGCGCTGATGAACGTGATTCCCGTCGTGGCCACCATCTTCGGCGCGGCTTATGCCGTGCAGCCGGCCTATGGCATCGGTTTTGCCAAGGACGTGTATCTGTGGATCCCGGTGGTGGGCAACATCGTCGCCGTGCTGGTGATCCCGTATGTCGGTGACTTGTCCGACCGCATCGGCCGCAAGCCCCCCATCGTGATCGGCTCGCTGCTGGCCGGCTTGCTTGCCTTTGCCTATCTCTACGCCATCAGCATCAAGAACGTGCCGCTTGCGTTCGGTATGTCGGTGCTGATGTGGGGTGTGGTCTACCAGGGCTACAACGCGGTGTTCCCGAGCTTCTATCCGGAACTGTTCCCGACCCGCACGCGTGTTTCGGCCATGGCGATCTCGCAGAACGTCGGCACGGCCATCACGGCGATGCTGCCGGCCCTGTTCACGGCCGTGGCGCCCCCGGGTGCCGCCAACATCTGGCTGATCGTCGGTGCCATCGCCTTTGGTGTGACCGTGATTGCCGCCATCGCCGCACTCAGCGCCCGTGAGACGTATCGCATCCACATGGATGATCTGGGCCAGCCGAGTGCGCAACCGGTGGATAAGGCCGAGTACGCTCGCCAGCGCGCCGGCGCCCTGACCGCTTGACCCGAGTGACTGTTTGCAACGCACGCACCGTCTGACCATGATTTCAGGAAAGAGCACCCTCATCGCCCACATCGGCTACCCGACCGAGACGTTCAAGTCGCCGATGATCTACAACCCGTGGTTTGAGCAGAAGGGCATCGACGCCGTGGTGGTACCCATGGGCGTGAAGGCGGAAGACTACCTGCAGAGCTTCGCGTCGATCATGCGCTTCACCAATCTGCGCGGCGCCCTGATCACCATGCCGCATAAGGTGACGACGGTGGGCCTGGTCGACGAGGTGACGCCGGCCGTGCACATTGCCGGCGCGTGCAATGCGGTGCTCAAGCGCCCTGACGGTACGCTGCTGGGCGATCAGTTTGACGGTGCGGGCTTTGTGCGCGGCGTGCTGCGCAGGGGCCGGCAACTGAAAGGCGCGCGGGTGTTGATCTCCGGCGCGGGCGGCGTGGGCTCTGCGATTGCCGCCTCGCTGGCCGCAGCTGGCGTGGGCGAACTGGCGCTGTACGACACGCGTGCCGAATCGGCTGAATCCCTGGGCCGGCGTCTGCGCGAGCACTATCCGGCGCTGGTGGTGCGTACCGGTTCGAATGATCCGGACGGCTTCGATGTGGTTGTCAACGCAACGCCCATGGGCATGAAGGAAGACGACCCGCTACCGTTCGATGTGGCGCGCATCGCGCCCAGCTGCTTCGTCGGCGAGGTGGTCATGAAATCGGAATACACGCCCCTGCTACGCGCGGTGCGCGACAAGGGCTGTGAAGTCCAGGTGGGCACCGACATGCTGTTCGAGATGATTCCGGCTTACCTGGAGTTTTTCGGCTTCGGCCACGCCACGCCGGAAGAACTGCGGCTCACCGCTAAACTCGCGTATTGAGCTCGCTCACACGTATTTGATGCCGCCTCGAGCGGCTTTTTTTCGTTATCCACATGCTCCGTCGCCCTCTGAGTTTTGGCCTGCTGCTTCCGCTACTGCTGGCGGCACAACCGGTGGCGACCGACAGCTATCTCGCGGCGCTGCCCGCGATTGCCAAGGCGCTGGGGTCGGCCAGTACCAGCCTCACCGTATTTGCGCTGGCATTCGGCATCGGGCAGTTGCCGATGGGCAGCCTGGCCGACCGCTTCGGCCGCCGGCATGTGCTGCTCGCCGGGCTGGCCGGCTATGTCATTGCCGCGCTGGCGGGCGCCCTGGCGGTCAGCACGCTCATGCTCACCGCCGCGCGTGCCATGCAGGGTTTTTCGATGGCGGCGATCCTGGTTTGCGCGCGGGCAGCGGTGCGGGACTTGCACCCGGCCCGCGACGGCCCGCACGTGATGGCGCGCGGGCTCACGGGGCTTGGCATGGTCGCGCTGGTCTTGCCGATTCTGGGCGCCTTCATCACGCAGCACGCGGGATGGCGCTGGGTGTTGGTCGGAATGAGCCTGTACGCGCTGGTGCTGTGGGTCATGTGTTGGCGTGGTTTTGCCGAGACGAGGCAGGAAGCTCACCAACAGGCAGGCGGCGTGCGAGAGATCTTTGCAGACGCGGAGTTCCGCGGCTGGGCGATGCTGGCCGCCGCAACCTACGGCGGGATGTTCTGCTTCCTGCTGCTCTCGCCGATGGTCTATATCGCCTACATCGGGTTGTCGCCCGGGCTGTATGGCTGGATTCCCTCCGGCGGCACGCTGATCTACATCCTGAGCACCATCGGTTGCCGGCACCTGCTGCGTCGCCAGAGCATGGTGCGCACGGTGCAGCAAGGCGCGACGCTGAGCCTGGTCGGCGCCGGCATTCAAGGCCTGGGCTGCTGGCTGCTGCCCGGCCATGCGTGGCCGCTGCTGCTGGGGCACGGCATCTATTGCATGGGGCACGGCATTCACCAGCCGTGCGGCCAGGCGGGTGCGGTCGGCAATCTTCCGCATCTTGCGGGGCGCGCGGTGTCATGGTCCGGTTTCATCATGATGTTTGTCGCGTTCTGCCTGGGGCAGACCGCTGCGGCGTTCGACGACCCGTCTCATAGCCTGGGCGCGTGGCCCATGGTCGTGCCGATGATGCTTGCCGGGACCGTGTTGGCGTTGCTCGCGTTCATCTGGCTGCCCAGGTTGCGAACCGCGTCCTAGGTGCGGGCAGGGCGATGGTTGCTTTCGTTGCTTTCGTCAATTTCGCCGCTGTTGTCGCCTTCCGCGCGCGCCGTCCCCATTGTTCTGTCGCGCAACGCACCTTAAGCTGCACGGTTGAAGGGCGGCGCACCTGGCGAGACGCAAACGTATCGCCCCGCGCCGCTGATGGGTACGCTGCAGTGCCACGTTTTCTTGTCTAAGCCATAGGAGTTTGCTCATGGGCCGCGATGCCGACCTGCCATTCAAGACCGCCGGCCTGGAGTTCATCGAGTTCGCCACCCAAGATCCGGCCGCGCTCGGCCAGGTGTTCAACTCGCTGGGCTTCAAGGCCATTGCCCGGCATGTGAGCAAGGACGTCACGCTCTATCGGCAGGGCGACATGAACTTCCTCGTCAACGCAGAAGCCGATTCCTTTGCGCACCGCTGGGCCGAAGAGTACGGCGTGGGTATCTGCGCGATCGGCATCCGCGTGAACGATGCACAGCGGGCCTTCGATCGCGCTGTCGAGCTGGGCGCCTGGCCTGCCGAGGGCGAGCCGATCGGCCCGGCCGAACTGGTGATCCCGGCCATCCAGGGCGTGGGCGACACGCACCTGTACTTTGTTGACCGCTGGCGCGGCAAGCACGGCGCTCGGGGTGGGCTGGGCGATATCTCCATCTACGACATCGACTTCCGGCCGCTGGACCCGGCCACCGCGCATGATGACTGGCACCACGCGGGCGTTGGCCTGGCACGGGTTGACCACCTGACCCAGACCGTCGGACCCGGCCGCCTGCAGGATTGGATCGACTTTTACCGCAATCAGCTCGGCTTTCGGGAGATCCATGAACTGCATGCCAACTGGCATGTGGCGACGGACTCCCGTGTCATGGTGTCGTCATGCGGCACGATCCGGATTCCGCTGTATGAAGAAGGCACGCACCGTGCGCACCTGATGCACGCGTACCTGCCCGACCACCCCGGCGAAGGTGTGCAGCACATTGCGCTGTCCACCGATGACATCCTGCAAACGGCAGCGGCATTGGCTGCCAATGGCATCCGCTTCGTCGAACCGCCGCCGCACTATTACGACACCGTCGATGCGCGCTTGCCGGGCCACGGGCTGGATCTAGAGGCGCTGCGCCGCTACGGCATCCTGGTGGATGGAGAGGTCATCGACGGTGTGCCGAAGCTGTTCCTGCAGACGTTCATCAAGCGCCAGCCGGGGGAGATCTTCTTCGAGATCGTGCAGCGGCGTGGCCATCACGGGTTTGGCGAGGGCAACCTGCCAGTTCTGACAGCGCTGAAAACGGCGCCGTAGACGCACTATTGCCGCCCTTTGCCGATTACGCCGCGGCCGCAAGCCTCACGCGGTTGCGCCCGGCCTGCTTGGCTTCGTACATCAGCACATCGACGCGGCGCAGGATGCTTTCCTGGGATTCCCCGGCGAGCGCGTCCGTCACGCCAAAGCTCGCCGTAAGCCCAATGTTGATGTCGCCATGCCGCAGCGGCGAGCCTTCCAACGCCAGGCGGATGCGTTCGGCCACCTGCTCGGCGGTCGCGATGGTCGTGTTGGGCATCAGGATGACGAATTCTTCGCCGCCGTATCGGCCGAACTCATCTGTTTCGCGGATGCACGATCGCACCACGGAAGCCACGTGCGTCAGGGCAGCGTCGCCTACGTCGTGTCCGTATCGATCATTGATCTGCTTGAAATGGTCGAGATCGAACAAGGTGCACGACAGGCGCACCCGGTGGCGCTGAAGGTTGGCCAGGTGACCGCCCAATCTTTCTGCGATGACGCGCCGGTTCAGCCCGCCGGTCAGGTAATCGTTGGCCGCCAGGCCTCTCAAGCGATTGACGAGCCTGCCGACCACCACCCCGATGGCCGACATGTTGGCGATTACCAGAAACACCATGAAGCCCCACAGATAGGGGACGAAACTCAGGTGGAAGTCGCCGATGGGTTGGCTGCCCTGCACCAGCGCCACCAGGATCTGCGCCAGCCGCACGAAGAAGAGTGCCCCGACACACAGGAACGGCACCGCCAGCAGCGCCCGGCTGTAGTGTTTTGCCAGCCCCTTGAGGCACAGCACGCCGGTGAAAAGCGTGAGGAAGCCGTTGGCGGCGTTGAAGACGAGCGACCGGACCGGATAGGAGTTGTTGTCCGAAGGCAGGAATGCGGTGGCCACCATTTCCAGCAGCAGGGGCGCGAGCCAGACGGGGAGAAAGAGCCGGCCTGAGCGGCCGAAGGCGGCAACACCCCTGCAAAAGATCATCAGGCCGCCCACCACCAGCCAGTCCGCCACCTGAACGGTGAGGAAGTTCGACTGGAGCATGCGCTCTGAAGTCAGTGCCACGCCAACCCCGGTCGAGATGTTGGCGACAAAGAGCAGATTCCCCTGTCTGATCTCTTCGCGGAAGATCTGGCTCAGAACGGCCCACATCATCCCGCAAACCGCAAACAGGATCAGCATCACAACCCGCAGGATGCTTTCGCTCTGATCCATGATCTACGCTCCCCATTCACCGGATTCTTTCTTGATCCGGTTATTCGATAGCTAACGGCCAAGTTGAAGCGCGGTGAACCCCACTTTGGTCGGGGGCGATAAAAATTTATCGACCGTGTGTTTCACTAGCTAAACAAAGGCCAAAACGAGGCGCGGTGTCTCGTTGGAACGGTTCAGTTCCTGAGCTTGGCGAGCGCTGCGTCATGAAGATGCGGGCATGATCGAGTCAGGTTGAGCAGGATCCTCGGGCCCGGCTTTGTTCCCGTGGCAAGAGCACTTTTCCTCGGGCCGCAACACCCCATGCGCACGAATACGCAACCAAATTGCATCGGCATTGGCGCAAAATAGCGGTTTGGGCGTTTTTGCGCCCCCTCGCACCCCATGGAGACGGTATGAACAACGTTGTCGAATCGGCCCTTTCGATCGAGAAGAACCCGAACTGTGTTTCGGCGGACGCGCGCGCCAGCCTGCTGGAAAACCCCGCTTTCGGCCGCGTTTTCACCGACCACATGGCCACCATCCGCTACACCGAGGGCAAGGGCTGGCACGACGCCAAGATCGGTGCGCGCGGTGTTCTCCAGACGGATCCGGCCACGCAGGTGCTGCACTACGCGCAGGAAATTTTTGAGGGGATGAAGGCGTACCGCCTGCCGGATGGCGGCGGCGCACTGTTCCGCCCCGATGCCAACGCGCGCCGCTTCCAGAACTCCGCCAAGCGCCTGGCCATGCCCGCGCTGCCTGAAGACCTGTTCCTGCAATCCGTGCGCGAACTCGTGAAGCTCGACCGCGAATGGATTCCGTCGGGCGAGGGCTCAGCGCTGTATCTGCGTCCGTTCATGATTGCCACCGAGGTTGCGTTGGGCGTCAAGCCTGCGGCGGAATATCTGTATTGCGTGATCGCCTGCCCGGTTGGCGCGTACTTCAAGGGCGGCGCAACGGCTGCCGTCACGATCTGGGTGTCCGACACCTACACGCGCGCCGCGCCCGGCGGCACGGGCGATGCCAAGTGCGGCGGCAACTATGCGGCCAGCCTGATCGCCCAGGCCGAAGCCTCGCGCGAGGGCTGCGATCAGGTGGTGTTCCTGGATGCGGTGGAGCGCAAGTGGATTGAAGAACTCGGCGGCATGAACGTCTTCTTCGTCTTCGAAGACGGCTCGCTGCAGACGCCGCCGCTGACTGGCACGATCCTGCCGGGCATCACGCGCGATTCGCTGATCACCCTGGCGCGCGGCATGGGCCTGACCGTGCGGGAAGAGCCATACTCCATCGACCAGTGGCAAGCCGATGCCCAAAGCGGCCGCCTGCGCGAAGCCTTTGCCTGCGGCACGGCCGCCGTGGTCACGCCCATCGGCAAGGTCAAGGGCCACAAGCACAACTTCACCATCGGCAACGGCGGGGCAGGCGAGCTGACGACCAAGCTGAAGGCAGCGCTGGTCGAGTTGCAGAATGGCCGCGCGCCGGACCCGCACGGCTGGCTCGATCGCGTGTTCTGAGCACGGGATGGCCGAGTCGCTCTCCCAGCCGTCCGTTGAGGCCGCCGAGGCGTGGATCACCACGCCCGATGGCCGTCTCTATGCCAGGCAATGGGGCGGCCCTGTCAACGACGCCGCCCGGCCACCCATCGTGCTGCTGCACGATTCGCTCGGCTGCGTTGAGCTGTGGCGCGATTTTCCACAGCGCCTGGCGCAGTCGACTGGGCATGCGGTCATCGCCTACGACCGGCTCGGCTTCGGCAAGTCCGATGCCTACCCCGGCCAGTTGGGCCCGGACTTCATCCAGCAGGAGGCGCATGGCGGTTTTGCCGCACTGACCGATCAGCTTGGTGTCGACCGCTTCATCGTCTTCGGCCACAGCGTGGGCGGGGGCATGGCGGTGTCGATTGCGGCGGCGTATCCGGACCGCTGCGCGGGCTTGATCACGGAATCGGCACAGGCGTTTGTGGAAGAGCAGACGCGCGAGGGCATCCGCATGGCCAAGGCGCAGTTCGCCGCGCCTGATCAGATGGGCCGTCTGGAGCGGTACCACGGCAACAAGGCGCAATGGGTGCTGGACGCGTGGGTCAACACGTGGCTGTCGCCGGCCTTCGCGCAGTGGTGCCTGGATGATGCATTGCTGGCCGTGCGCTGCCCCGTCCTGGCGCTACATGGCACGGAAGACGAGTACGGCTCGAGCGCGCAGCCCGAGCGCATCGTCACGCTGGCCGGGGCGCCCGCCACGCTCAAACTGGTGCAGCGTTGTGGTCATGTGCCGCACCGGGAGCAGGAGACGGCTGTGCTCGACGCAGTCAACGCGTTCCTGGCCGCATCGGTGTGACCCTGCCTCTCTCCGTCGGCGTTGCCCTGACGCGGGCGCATGTGCTCTTCTCCGGGCCCGCGCTCAGTTGCGGCGCATCAAAACCGAACGACCGTTTTTAAATCGGCAGTTTCAATCACCATCGTTTTTCCCATCCACAGAGGGCTGCGCAGCGGCCGCTTTGTTTGGAAGTTCGCCCCTAGTTTCTGGTGTTGGACTCTTGTCCTGACGCGCCTATAAAGCAGGCGTCGGGCACGACCCCGGCGGCGTACGCATGTGCGCATACAAGCCAAGCCACCCAGCAGGGCAAACAGGAGGAAGACAATGGCAACACCCGGCATGGTCGCGTCCGTGGAGTGGACCGACGGCAAGCGCTATTTGTGGATGCTCGGCGCGCTGACCATCACGCTGCCCATCGTGGCGGCGGTTTCGGCGCTGGCCACAGGCTGGCATCCGTTGTGGTGGGCGGGGCCGTTCATCGTGTTCACCATCATCCCGCTGCTCGATTTCCTGATTGGTGACGACCCGGACAACCCCCCCGAGGAAGTCGTCCCGACGCTGGAGAAACAGCGCTACTACCGCCGCATCGTCTATCTGGCCACCACGGTGCTCTACGTGAGCTTTGCTGTGGCGATGTGGGTGCTGCGCACGTACGAGCTCGCCTGGTACGACTATGTGGCGTTTGCGTTTTCGGTGGGCGTGGTGACCGGTATCTCGATCAACACCGCGCACGAGCTGGGGCACAAGACCGACGGCTTCGAGCGCTGGCTGGCGAAGATCACGCTCGCGCCGGTGGCCTATGGTCACTTCTTTGTGGAGCACAACCGCGGCCACCACGTGCGTGTGGCCACCCCGGCCGACCCGGCTAGCGCGCGTTATGGCGAATCGTTCTGGGCGTTTCTGCCGCGTACGGTAATGGGCAGCATCAAGTCGGCGTGGGCGCTGGAGAAGCGGCGGCTGGAGCTGCACGGCCACTCGGTCTGGTCTTGGCGCAACGATGTGCTCAACGCCTGGGCGATGACAGTGGTGCTGTGGGGCGCGTGCATTGCGTTTGTCGGGCTCAAGGCGGTGCCGTTCCTGATCATCCAGGCCATCTATGGTGCCTCGCTGCTGGAGGTGGTGAACTATCTGGAGCACTACGGCCTGTGCCGCCAGCAACTGCCCAGCGGCCGCTACGAGCGCTGCACGCCGCAGCATTCGTGGAACAGCAACCACGTGGTGACGAACCTGTTCCTGTATCAGCTGCAGCGGCATGCCGATCATCACGCCAACCCGACGCGCTCGTTCCAGGCGTTGCGGCATTTCGAGCATTCTCCGCAGTTGCCCGCCGGGTATGCCGCGATGATCCTGGTGGCCTACGTGCCGCCGCTGTGGTTTCGCGTGATGAATCCGCGTGTGGTCGCGCACTACAAGGGCGACATGTCGCTGGCGAACATCAAGCCGTCGATTCGGGAAAAAGTGCTGGCGCAGTATCCGGCGCGCGCCTGAGGCGCGAACGCTATCGGCGGCCAACCAGGTACTGCACGCCCTGCGGGCCGTAGCGCTCGGTGTGCGGTGCGTTGGCAGCCAGGTGGAAGACGTCGCCGGGGCGGTATACGTGCTCGACGCCGCCCGTGCGAATGTGGATTTCCCCCGTCAGGATCAATGCCTTGGCTTCGAACGGGTGGGCGTGCTCTTCCAGCTCACCCGCGTCGCGCCTGACGAGGACGAATTCGGCAAAGCCCTCGGCGGTAAGCGCGCTGACAAATGCGTCGCGATCCATGGCGGGTCTCCCTCGTGGCGGCGCCAGAGCTTTACCTTAGACGCTGGGCGCCGGAAGACAAAGACGGCCGGAAGGTCTACGACTTCACCGTGCAGAGTCGCTGGCGAACGCCCATGAAAAAAGGGGCCGTAGCCCCTTTCTCCTTGCACTTGCTGACGCGTTAGCCGTTCAGGGCAGCGTCCTTGACCTTCTTCAGGGCGCGGACTTTCACGCGCACCGTTGCGGGCTTCGCTTCGAACCACTGGTCTACGCCGGTGAACGGGTTCTTGCCAAAGCGGCGCTTGGTTGCTGGCACCTTGACCGACGTCACCTTGAACAGGCCCGGCAGCGTGAATTCGCCGGCGCCCTTCTTGTGCAGGGCGGCCGTGATCGTGTTCTCCAGGTGGAGCAGCACGGCCTTCACTGCCTTGGCGTCAACCTGCGCCTGTTCGGCCAGATGGCTCACCAGGCTGGATTTGGTGAACGTGTCCTTCAACGGTTTGACCGACACCGTGGTGGCGGCAGGCTTTTTTGCCGGCGCGGCCTTCTTCGGGGTCGCCTTCTTTGCTGCTGTCTTAGCTTTGGTCGCCATGGGAGAAATCAGAGTTAGGTGAATGGGCCATCCAGGTTTGGCGCGCCGCCTGGGCAACGCGCTTCGCGCAAGAATAGCAAATCTGGCGCCAGCCCAACACCCGCGCCGACTTCCCTACCTCATCTTTCATTCTATTTGGTGTCCGGCGGCCGCAATTTCGTCGGCTGATCGACGCAAATCGTGCTTCAGCTCGCTCAACACCATGTGTCGGGCGGCATCGTCAAAGTCTTGCCCCCATTCCAGAAGCTGGCGATGGCCTTGGCTGAGCTGATCGGAGGGTAACGGGCGATTGCCGTTGCACGCGTCACCCAGCAGCGCTCGATATTGCTCCAGCACGTGCACGCCATGCGCCGTCAACGCGTACTCCGTTTCTTTTCCGACCCTGTGCTTCGAGAGGAGGGCCAGCTTTTCCAGCTTCTTGAGTGCGTAGGTCGCTAAGTGCGGGTCTGTCACGCACAGCTCAAAGCACAAGCGGGAGAACCGGACCGGCACCTCGTGCAGGCCGACCCTGACCAGCGCCTTTCTTTCGAGAGGCGACAGATGGCCGATGCCGGCCATCTGGGCACACCGGTGCATCCACTGGTCGACGGACCGCCTCAGCCTGTCGACGGCACTGATGAAGTCGAACACGTTATTCAAAGGCATGGCCGTCAGACCTCGCATCACGGGAGCGGGACGGGCACAGCGAAGCTCTCCATGAAGGACAGCGCCGGCTGTGCAGCCACCAGGCTTTCGATGCCCTGTTTCAAGGTGTCGACCGCGAGCCAGGGATAGTCCAGCGCCCCCTGAAGTGTGCCCAGCGATGCCGCACCCGCATCGGCCACCGAATCCATGCGCTCGATATGGATGTGCAGCGCCGCAACGCGGTACGTGCCGTCACCGCCCTTGGAAAAACGCCAGCGGTAGAAACCCTTGCCGGCGCGCATGGTGTGGGCGGCCGTCTCCCGCATGGCCACGAACCACGCGATCTCCAGCGTGTCGCCCGTGAATGCAAGCGCATCGACGAGGTAGTAAGTCCGGCAACGATCGAACACCTTGGCAAACTCCGAGACCAGGGTGGTGGCGATGCCGGCCGCACCCTCGGCCCGCAACGGGAAGTTGATGGTGTCGGTGTTGATCGAGAACGTCAGCAGGGCGTCCGGTGCAAATGCTTTGTGGATCAGTTCGGGGCGGTTGCCGTCCTTGGCTTGCACGTACTTTTCAAGCAGGGATCTGGCCGCTTGGAGCGGGATCGATTTCATGACGTTGAAGGGGAGATGGAGTTGTCGATTGCAAACGCGCTTCCGTGATGCAATGGCGCTGTCGGATGGCTCATTTGCTAAAATTTCATGCAAAGCTTGCTGAAAAAGCTAAGTGGAGCAGATCGCCAATGGCAACGAGTACTGAAAACAAAACCCTGACGGTCACCCACGCCGCATGCCTGGTCGACGGCTCGGACCGCGAATTCCGTCATCTGGTCAACGGGCTTCTGCCGTTTGCCGCACGGTTGCTTTCGGTGCGGGATGGTTTCGGCAACCTCGTTGGTTTGACGGGGGTGCAGTACTCGCTGATCCGCTCGATCGCGCACCTGTCGAAGCAGGATGAAGTGACGGTGAACCAGCTGGCGGACCACCTGCACCTGAGCGGGCCGTTCATCACCATCGAGACCAACAAGCTGAAGAAGCTCGGCCTGATCGACAAGAAGGCGAACCCCGAAGACAAGCGCAAGATGCGCCTGACGGTGACAGCCGCGGGCACCCGGCTCCTGAACGAACTGCTGCCGGTGCAGCAGCGCATCAACGACGTGCTGTTCGAGGGGATCACTCGCACCGAATTCAAGGTGCTGTGCTCCGTGGTCGACCGCCTTGTCGCCAATGGCGACCGTGCCGCGCTTGACCTGGGCCACCTGCTGGCGCGCCGGCAGGCCGACAAGCCCACGTCGGCACGCTAGCCTCGGCGCCGTCAGTGCGCAGCCCATTGGATGGTGCTGAGGTCGACGCCGTCCTGATGCATCTCCCATAGCGGACTGAGCGTTCGCAGGCGGGATACGGTGCCGCTCACTTGCCGGATGACTTCATCGACTTCGGCTTCGGTTGTGTAGCGGCCCAGCGTGAAACGGATGGAGCTGTGGGCCAACTCATCGCTGCGGCCCAGAGCGCGCAGTACGAATGAAGGCTCCAGCGAGGCCGACGTGCAGGCCGAACCAGACGACACGGCCACACCCTTGATCCCCATGATGAGCGACTCGCCTTCGACATAGTTGAAGCTGATGTTGAGGTTGTGCGGCACACGGTGTTCCAGGCTGCCGTTGACATACACCTCGTCCAGTTGCGCCAGTCCGGCCAGTAGCCTGTCTCGCAGGGCGCCGACGCGGCGCGCCTCACTCTCCAGCTCCAGCCTGGCCAGCCTGAACGCTTCGCCCATGCCGACGATCTGGTGCGTGGGCAGCGTTCCCGAGCGCATTCCGCGTTCATGACCGCCGCCGTGGATCTGCGCCTCCAGGCGGATCCGCGGCTTGCGGCGCACATACAGCGCGCCGATGCCCTTCGGGCCATAGACCTTGTGCGCAGTCACGGTCAGCAGGTCGATCTTGAGCGCTTCCAGATCGATGGGGATCTTGCCGGCAGCCTGCACGGCATCGCAGTGGAAGACGATGCCCGCCGCGCGGCACAGCTCGCCGATTTCGGCCACGGGCTGGATCACGCCAATCTCGTTGTTGACCATCATGACCGACACGAGAATGGTGTCCGGGCGTAAGGCGTTGCGCAGCGTGTCCAGCGCGATCAGCCCATCCTCGCCGACATCGAGATACGTGACATCGAACCCCTGGCGCTCCAACTCGCGACACGTATCGAGCACCGCCTTGTGCTCGGTCTTGACGGTAATGATGTGCTTGCCCTTGCCGCGATAGAAATGCGCGGCGCCCTTGATCGCAAGGTTGTTGCCTTCCGTCGCGCCGGACGTCCACACGATCTCTCGCGGGTCGGCGTTCAGGAGCGCGGCGACCTCAGCCCGCGCAGTTTCAACCGCTTGCTCGGCATCCCATCCATAGGCGTGACTGCGGGAAGCCGGGTTGCCGAAGCGCGTGTACAGGAACGGCACCATCTTCTCGACGACGCGAGGATCGACAGGCGTCGTCGCGCTGTAGTCCATGTAGATGGGGAAGGTGTTCGGTTCGATTTCCATGGGGGTTCCTTCTGTGCTGCGCAGGCGTTGAAGCGCGTCGGAATCGACGGCTTCGATGATCAAAAAGTGGGCCGAGTCTAGCACCGGGTACGCGCAATCTGTGCTCGCCCCATGCCGCCGGCAGGGTTGATTGACGATCTTCTGCGAGCTTCCTTTGCGTCTTTTCGCACCGGTTCCGGTGTGAATAAATCCTTAAATATCAATTAGTTAGGTTGGTTCTGGCCGCTCGCGTTGCTACGCGCAAGGATTGGCTTCAGGGTTTTCACTAGCTTGAATAGCGTTGTTTGCTAGCATTGAATAATACCTAAGTTATAAAGCTAAACGACAAAACAAAAACCCGACAACGTGCGTAGGAGTGGTGATGGCTGAGTCTTCTGTTGCTTGTGGTGCCGACGTGGATGCGCAGCGCCAATTCAGAAACACCCTGGCGATGTTCGCGACCGGCGTCGCCGTCATTACGGCGCCGCGGGAAGGTGGTGTGCCGGTGGGGATCACGGTTGCCTCGTTCAACGCGGTGTCGCTCGACCCGCCGCTGATCCTGTTCTCGGTGGACAAGCGCTGCCAGAGCCTGGGCGATCTCAGTGCAACACGCAGGTATGCCGTGAACGTGCTGGCCGAGGCGCAACAGGACGTCTCCAATCGGTTCGCCAAGGCGAATTCCGGCAAGTGGGACGGCATCCATTGCAGCCCGCAAGGCGAAGCGGGGCACGTGCTGCTGCCCGAAGCGCTCGCCACGTTCGAGTGCGAACCCTATGCGCAGCACGACGGCGGCGATCACGTGATCTTCATCGGACGGGTCACCCGTCACCAGGCACGCCCCGAAGGGCGGCCTCTGATTTTCTTTGGCGGTAAATACCGGGCGCTCGAAGACACGCCGGTCGCCGCCTGAACCAACAACACGCCGACAACACACCGACATGCAGGAGAGCAACATGATCAAGAACGGCAGCCAGCACATCGCCATGCTGCGCGATGGTCGCGAGGTCTATCTGGACGGCAAGCGCGTGACCGACGTCACGACGCACCCCGCGTTCCGCAACTCGATTCGCAGTTACGCCAATCTGTACGACTTCCAGGCGCGCCCGGAGAACGTGGACAAGATGACGTTCCAGCCAGCCGGCACCGACAAGCGCGTCAGCCGCATCTGGCAACTGCCGACCAGCTATGACGAACTGGTCGAGCGCCGCCACGCATTGGAAGCCTGGACCGAACTGCACTACGGCTTCATGGGGCGTTCTCCGGACCACGTGGCGTCGTGCATCTCCGGCATGGTCATGGGGATCGACGTGTTCGAGCAGTACGACCCGGCACGCGCCGGTGCGCTGCGCGACTACTACAAGTACGCCCGCGACAACGACCTGTTCCTGACCTACGTGATCGTCAACCCGCAGGCCAACCAGTCGAAGTCTGCGCATGAGCAGGAAGACAAGTATCTGGCGGTCGGCATTGTTGACCAGGATGCTGAGGGCATCACCGTGCGCGGCGCAAAGATGCTGGCCACCAGCGGCATCATGGCCAACGAAGTCTTCTGCAGCTGCATCCAGCCGCTGCGCGAAGGCGACGAGATGTATGCACTGTCGTTCGCGATCCCGATGAACACGAAGGGGCTGAAGGTGCTGTCGCGCAAGTCGTACGAGGCGAATGCCACGTCGATCTTCGACAACCCGCTCGCGAGCCGCTACGACGAGAACGACGCGGTGCTCTACTTCGACGACGTGAAGGTGCCCTGGGACCGCATCTTCGTGGCCGGCAACACGGCCATGTGCGCCAAGCAGTTCCACGCCACGCCGGCGCACAGCTATCAGAACTACCAGTGCCAGGTGCGGCTGATGGTGAAGCTGCGCTTCCTGATCGGCATCGCGCTCAAGATCACCGAGGTCAACGGCACGAACAGCTTCCCGCAAGTGCGCGAGATGCTCGGTCAGCTTGCCGCGGAGGCCGGCATGGTGGAGGCATGGGTGTACGGCATGGAAGCCAAGGGCCAGATGGTCAACGGCTACTACGTGCCCGACCGCAGCATGCTGTACGGCTCGCAGGTGGTGACCCAGCAGCTCTACGTGAAGGTGCTGAACACGCTGCGCGAACTGGCCGGTGGCGGAATGATCATGCTGCCCTCCAGCATCGAGGACTTTGCCAACCCCATGCTGGCCGAGATCATCGGGAAGACGCAGAAATCCCCGACCTGCAGCCCGGAAGAGCGCGTCAAGTTCTTCAAGCTCGCGTGGGATGCCGTCGGCTCCGAATTCGCATCGCGCCACAACCAGTACGAGATGTTCTACGCCGGCGCGTCGTTCGTCACGAAGGGCCATGCCTACCGCACCTACGACTGGAAGCGCGCCACCCAGCTGGTCGACAACATGCTCGGCGGCTATTCCCTGGAAGGCGAACTGGCGAGGGTCGCGCACGCTGCGTGAGCCTTCATCCATCCATCTCGTTCATCAAACTGGAGAAAGGAGAATCGTATGGCGATCAACAAGATCCACGACGAGTTTCACACGCTCGATATGCAAGAGGGCTGGCAACTGCCCGAAGGCTACGCGCCGGATTCCGGCGCACAGGAGTTGATCCTGTCCGGCGCGCTCGACACGGTCAACAAGAAGGGCAGCCGCACGCGCCTGCTGCGCCTGCCAGCCGGCATGTACACGACCAAGCCGTTCGTGCACGACTACTGGGAGGAGGTCTTCCTCGTTGAAGGCGACCTGACGGTCGGCAACGATGATCGTGGCCAAGGCGGTACGCCGTTCAAGGGCTACACCTACGCGGTGCGTCCGCCCGGCGCGTGGCACGGGCCGTTCAAATCGAACGACGGCTGCGTTCTGCTGGAAACCCACTACTACGACCCGGCCTGATCATGGTCCAGACCGTAGAAGCCGCACTGCGTGCGCTGTCGGGCGGCAGCGCAACGGCGGCCTCCCTGCTGGCAGCCTGCGTCGAGCGCATCTGCAATCGCGGTGGGGAGGGTGCCCGTGCCTTTCCGCATGGCGTGAGCATGGCCGCGCAGAAGCAGGCCGCCGCCGTCGACATGCTGCGTGATCAGGGCGTGGCGGGCCCGCTGGCTGGCCTGCCGATCTCGGTCAAGGATCTGTTTGACGTGCAAGGGGATGTGACGCGTGCCGGTGCCTCCTTTGTCCTGCCGGAGGTGCCGGCGCGCGCGGACGCCGTGGCCATCGCACGCCTGCGGGCTGCGGGGGCCGTCTTCGTCGGCCGCACCAACATGACGGAGTTCGCCTACTCGGGCGTCGGCATCAACCCGCACTACGGAACGCCCCGCAACCCGTATGACCGCGCGGTTGGCCGTATTCCTGGCGGGTCGTCGTCCGGCGCGGCAGTCAGCGTGACGGATGGCATGGCACTGGCTGCCATCGGTTCGGATACCGGTGGCTCGTGCCGGATTCCGGCCGCGCTGTGCGGCATCACCGGTTTCAAGCCGACTGCGAGCCGCATCCCTTTGCAGGGCGCAGTGCCGCTGTCGGCCAGTTACGACTCGGTCGGATGCCTGGCCAATACCGTGGCGTGCTGTGCCGCCATCGATGCCGTGATGGCTGGGGACGCGGCTAGCCCGGTCAAGCCGTTGCCGCTGGCTGGCGTGCGGCTGGCCGTGCCGACGCAACTCGTGCTCGACGGGATGGAAGACGTTGTCGCACGGGCTTATCAGCAAGCGCTCGGCGCGCTGTCGGCTGCGGGTGCGTTGCTGCAGGAAGTTTGCTTCGGCAGTTGGGAGCGCCTTGCTGACATCACAGCCCACGGTGGCCTGGTGGCGGCAGAGGCCAGCGCCTGGCATGGCGAGTTGCTCGCAGTGCATGCCGATCGCTACGACCCGCGCGTGCTGTCACGCATTCGCCTGGCCGACCAGCAACGCGCTGCCGATTACCTGCGCATGCATGCCCATCGCGCTGCCCTGTGCCGGCAGGCCGACGAAGAGTTGGCGCAATTCGATGCCGTCGTCCTGCCCACCGTTCCCATCATCGCGCCTCGCATCCAAGACCTGGAAGGCGACGAAGCTTTCTTCAACGCGAACCGGTTGCTGCTGCGCAACCCAGCCATCGCCAACATGCTCGATCTGTGCGCGCTGTCCGTCCCGTGCCACCAGCCGGGCGACGCGCCGGTCGGCTTGATGCTGTTCGGCCGTCACCAGACGGACCGCCATCTGCTTGCCCTGGGGCTGAGTGTGGAAGCCGCCCTGCAACGGTCAACACGCTGACCGATTCCACGCCGTCAGTGCCCCCCTGATTCCAATTACAACGGAGGAAACACATCATGTTTGGAATGCGTATCAACGCAGCTGTACTTGTAGGCGCCAGCCTCTGTGCGACGTCTGTCGCAGTTGCGCAGCCGGCGCGTATCAGCGACGGCGTCGTCAAGATCGGGGTGCTGACCGACATGTCGTCGATCTTTTCGGACATCGGCGGCAAGGGCTCGGTCGTGGCCGCACAGATGGCCGTGGATGACTTTGGGGGCAAGGTGCTGGGCGCGCCGATCCAGATCGTCAGCGCCGACCACCAGAACAAGACCGACGTGGCGGGCACCATCGCGCGCGGCTGGTTCGACAACCAGAAGGTCGACATCATCCAAGATGCACTGCCTTCCTCGGTGGCGCTGGCTGTTTCCAACCTGGGCAAGCTTAAGCACAAGATCGTGATCGCCAGCGGCGCCGGCACCACGCGCCTGAGCAACGAAGACTGCTCGCCCTATACGGTGCAGTACTCGTACGACACGTATGCGTTTGCAGCCAACACCGTCAAGGCGATGACAAATGGTGGTGAGAACAGCTGGTACTTCCTGACCGTTGACTACGCGCTCGGCGCCTCGCTCGAGAAGGATGCCACGGAGGCGTTGGCCGCTGTTGGTGGCAAGCTGGTTGGAAAAGCCAAGCATCCCATCAACTCCCCCGATCTCTCCTCGTACCTACTGCAAGCCCAATCGTCGGGGGCCAAGGTCATCGGCCTTGCCAATGCCGGTGCCGACACTGTCAACGCAATCAAGACGGCGCGGGACTTCGGCATCAATGCGCCAGGCAAACAGAAGCTCGCCGCGCTGCATATGTTCATCAGCGACATTCATAGCCTGGGGCTTCCGGCAGCGCAGGGGATGACGTTGACAACGGCGTTCTACTGGGACCGCGATGAAGAGACCCGCAAGTGGTCGAAACGCTTCTTTGAGAAGACCAAGCATATGCCGACACTGGTACATGCCGGTGTGTACTCGTCGACCGTGCATTACCTCAAGGCCGTCCAGGCCGCGCAGACCGATGACAGCGATGCGGTCATGGCCAAGATGCGCGAGATGCCGGTCAACGACTTCTTCGCCAAGAACGGCAAGATCCGCCCGGATGGCCTGATGGCACATGACATGTACCTCGTTGAGGTCAAGCGCCCGCAGGAATCCAAACAGCCGTGGGACTACTACAAGATCAAGAGCGTGATTCCGGCCAGCGAAGCGTTCCGCCCGCTGGGCGCCAGCACGTGTCCGCTGGTCAAGAAGTAAGCGCGTCCCTGATCCTCTCTGGAGACTGTTTGACCATGAAAACGATGACGTTTGAAGTGGATGGCGCACGCGGCAAGGCTTCGCGCGCGATCGCATTGCACCAACTGGTGGTGGCTGGTTGGACGGGGCGCGATGTTGCGGCCATGGAAGCCCATATCCGCGAGCTTGAAGAACTGGGCGTCAAGCGGCCGGCCTACACGCCGGTGTTCTATCGCGTCGCTGCGCAACGGCTGGATGCGCAGCCGGAGATTCAGGTGAGCGGCACGGCCAGCAGCGGCGAGGTGGAGTTCCTGCTGGTCAAGAATGCGGGCGAGATCCTGGTCGGCATCGCCTCCGATCACACCGACCGCGAAGTGGAAACCTATGGCATCACCGTGTCCAAGCAGATGTGCGAGAAGCCATGCGGTTCGGTGCTGTGGCGCCTGGCGGATGTGCAGGACCACTGGGACCGCCTCATCCTGCGCTCGTACGCCACGATCGGCGGCGAGCGCGTTCTATACCAGGAGGGCAATACCACCGCCATGCGCGCACCGGCCGACCTGCTTGCCAAATTTGCCGAACGCGGGGGCGAATTCACCGATGGCAGCGCGATGCTGTGCGGAACCTTGGCCGCCATCGGCGGAATCCGGCCGGCCCAGCGCTTCGAGATCGAACTGGAAGACCCGGTGCTCGGGCGCACCCTGCGGCATGCGTACTCGATCGAGACGTTGCCCATTCACGGGTGAGCGCAGCCATGCATCGAGATGAACTGATACTGGAAACCCGCAAGCTGGCGAAGTCGTTCCGCGGGTTCACCGCGGTCAATGACGTTGACCTGCGCGTGCGGCGCGGCTCCATCCACGCGCTGATCGGCCCCAACGGCGCGGGCAAGACAACCTGCTTCAACCTGCTGACCAAGTTCCTCGTGCCCACGGCGGGCACCATCCTCTTCAACGGTATCGACATCACGCACGAGCGGCCGGCGCAGATTGCGCGCCGTGGCGTGATCCGCTCGTTCCAGATTTCTGCTGTGTTTCCGCATCTGACCGTGCTGGAGAACGTGCGGATCGGGCTGCAGCGCCAGATGGGCAGCGCGTTCCGGTTCTGGCGCAGCGAGCGTTCGCTCGATGCGCTCAACGCGCGCGCGCTGGAACTGCTCGACCAGGTGGGGGTGGCGGATTTTGCCGACACCGTGACGGTCAACCTGTCCTACGGCCGTAAGCGTGCGCTGGAGATTGCCACCACGCTGGCCATGGAGCCCGAGCTGATGCTGCTCGACGAACCGACGCAAGGCATGGGCCACGAAGACGTGGACCGTGTCACACAACTGATCAAGAAGGTCTCGGCCGGACGCACCATCCTGATGGTCGAGCACAACATGAGCGTGGTGTCGTCCATTGCCGACAGGATCACCGTCTTGCAGCGCGGCGCGATTCTCTCGGAAGGCCCTTACGCGGAGGTCTCCACCGACCCGCGCGTGATGGAAGCCTACATGGGCACGACCGACGCCGAATTGCACGGCGCGCATTGAAGGAGCCGGCATATGCATTCCAAACAGCAGAGCGCTCCCGCGCTCGAGATCCAGGATCTGCACGTCTGGTACGGCGAGTCGCACATCCTTCATGGCGTCAACCTGACGGTCAACCGGGGCGAGGTGGTCACCCTGCTGGGCCGCAATGGCGCTGGCCGCACCACCACGCTGCGCGCCATCATGGGGTTGACCGGGGCACGCAAGGGCTCGATCCGTATTGACGGACACGAAACCATTGGCTTGCCGACGCACAAGATCGCCCATTTTGGCGTGGGCTATTGCCCGGAAGAACGCGGCATCTTCGCCAGCCTCTCATGCGAAGAAAACCTGATGCTGCCGCCGCACCTGAAAGGCCAGGGCGCGGGCATGAGCGTGGCCGAAATCTACGAAATGTTTCCCAACCTGCAAGAGCGCCGGCACAGCCAGGGCACCCGCATGTCGGGGGGCGAGCAACAGATGCTGGCAGTCGGGCGCATCTTGCGCACCGGCGCCAACCTGCTGCTGCTCGACGAGATCTCGGAAGGGCTGGCCCCGGTGATCGTGCAGGCGCTGGCACGCATGATCCTGACCCTCAAGAAGAAGGGCTACACGGTGGTGATGGTGGAACAGAACTTCCGCTTTGCCGCGCCGCTGGCCGATCGCTTCTACGTGATGGAGCACGGCCACATTGTCGAGACCTTCGCGTCGGCCGAGCTGGAGCACAAGATGCCGGTGCTGCACGAACTGCTGGGCGTATGAGGAACCTGTCATGACTGTATTCGCTATCCCGTTCCCAGCGCTGCTATCGCAGTTGATGCTGGGGCTCGTCAATGGCGCGTTCTACGCGATGCTGAGCTTGGGGCTGGCCGTGATCTTCGGCCTGCTCAATGTCATCAACTTCGCACACGGTGCGCTGTTCATGCTGGGCGCGCTGCTGGCCTGGGCCGGCATGGAGTACGCGGGCCTCAACTACTGGGTGATGCTGGCGCTGTCGCCGCTGATGGTGGCGGTGCTCGGTGTGGTCATCGAGAAGACGATGCTGCGCTGGATCTACAAGCTCGACCACATCTACGGTTTGCTGCTGACGCTGGGCATTACGCTGGTAATTGAAGGGGTGTTTCGCTCGGTCTATGGCGTGTCGGGTCTGCCGTACTCGCCGCCGGAAGCCCTTCAGGGGGCGGCCGATTTCGGCTTCATGCGCTTGCCCAACTATCGCATCTGGGTGGTGGCGGTATCGCTCGGCGTGTGCTTTGCCACGTGGTACGTCATCGAGAAGACCAAACTCGGCGCCTATCTGCGCGCTGGGACGGAGAACCCGAAAGTTGTCGAGGCGTTCGGCATCAACGTGCCACTGATGGTGACGCTCACCTACGGCTTTGGCGTGGCGCTGGCCGCCTTCGCGGGCGTGCTGGCGGCACCGGTCATGCAGGTCTCGCCGCTGATGGGGCAGAACCTGATCATCGTCGTGTTTGCCGTGGTGGTGATCGGCGGCATGGGGTCGATTACCGGCTCGATCTTCACCGGGCTCGCGCTCGGCGTGATCGAGGGGCTGACCAAGGTGTTCTATCCGGAGGCATCGTCGACCGTGGTGTTCGTCATCATGGTGATCGTGCTGCTACTGCGCCCGGCAGGGCTGTTCGGCAAGGAGAAGTGATGAACGGACAATCAATCGCTGTCACCAAGGTGCAGCAAGGCCCACTGAGCCGGAGCCTGTCGAAACGCGCCGTGGCCGGCCTGGTGCTGCTGGGCCTGCTGGCTGCGCCGGCACTGGGCGCCTACCCCGTTTTCATATTGAAGGTGCTGTGCTTCGCGCTGTTTGCGTGCGCCTTCAACCTGTTGATCGGCTACGCGGGCCTGCTGTCGTTCGGGCATGCGGCGTTCTTCGGCGGCGCCGGTTATGTTGCCGGCGAGGCCATGAAGGTCTGGGGTGTCACGCCGGAGGTCGGGCTCGTCATCGGTACGGCCAGCGGCGCGCTGCTCGGTTACGTGATGGGCGCGCTGGCCATCCGGCGGCAGGGCATCTACTTCTCGATGATCACGCTCGCGCTGGCGCAGATGCTCTACTTCTTCTGCCTGCAGGCGCCGTTCACGGGCGGCGAGGATGGCCTGCAGGGCATTCCGCGCGGCAGCCTGTTCGGCGTGTTGCCGCTGGATGCAGATACCACGCTGTACTACGTGGCGCTGGTCGTCATCGTGGCGGCATTCGCGCTGATTGTGCGGATCGTGCATTCTCCGTTCGGGCAGATCCTCAAGGCGATCAAGGAGAACGAGCCGCGCGCCATCTCCCTGGGCTATGACGTCGACCGCTTCAAGCTGATGGCGTTCGTGCTATCGGCGGCGCTGGCGGGGCTGGCCGGTTCGCTCAAGGCGCTGGTGCTGGGGTTCGAGACGCTGTCCGATGTGCACTGGTCGCTGTCGGGCATGGTCATCCTGATGACCCTCGTGGGTGGACTGGGCACGCTGTCCGGCCCCATCGTCGGTGCGCTGGTGGTGGTGGCGCTCGAGAACAAGCTCGGCGATCTGGGCAGCTACCTGAATGCCGTCACCGGCATCGAATGGTTCAACGTGCTGGGTGAATCCGTGCCGATGGTGATGGGGGCGATCTTCATCCTGTGCGTGCTGCTGTTCCGCAAGGGGATCGTCGGGCAGTTCGGCCGCCGACCTGAGCGATAGACGAACACGCTGCTGCGGTGGCAGGCGCGCAGCACTAGCGCGCCTGCACTGCCTCGGGTTGTGTGCGCTCAAGTGGCTTGGCATCCAGTCGGCGGAAGATGAAACCCGACAGCACCGTCACCAGGCCCATGGTGAGAAAGGCGAGCCGGTAAGCGGGCGCGGCCACACCGAGCTTGACCGAGAAGAGGCTGACCAGCCCACCGCCAATCGTGACGCCCAGGCCGATGGCCAGCATCTGCACCATCGAGAACAGGCTGTTGCCGCTGCCGGCATCCTCGTGCGACAGGCCCTTCAACGTGATGCTGTTCATGGCCGCGAACTGCATCGAGTTCGCCCATCCAAACACCGACAGCTGCACGATCGACAGCGCCAGCGGCCAGCCCGGCGACATGACCGCAAACGATGCAATCGACACGCCGACAATCCACGTGTTGATTTGCAGGAAGCCGTCGTATCCCAACCGGTTGACCAGCGGCACGACCCAGCGCTTGGCGAGCATGCCGGCAATGGCGATTGGCAACAGCAGCAAGCCCGAGTGAAACGGCGAATAGCCGAGCTGCAGCTGGAACAGCAGCGGAAGCAGGAAGGGCACGGCGCCCGAACCGATGCGGCAGAAGAGGTTGCCGGCCAGGCCCACGCTGAAGTTCGGTTCGCGGAACAGCGCCAGCCGGAACAACGGCGTCGCACGCCGCCTGGCATGCGGAATGTAGAGCAGCGCGCTGGCGACGCTTACGGCGACCAGCAACGCAGTCCACGGACTACTGACGCCATTTTCGAGCGCGAGCGAGAACGTCACCATGCACAGCGACAGCAGGCCGCATCCGACCCAGTCGAACGGAGCCACCACGCTCGCCGCGTCGTGCGGCAGATAGCGCCGGACCGCGAACAGGCCCACAGCACCCACCGGTACGTTGATCAGGAAGATCCAGTGCCACGAGGCGTTCTGCACAAGCCATCCGCCCAACGCCGGCCCCAACAGCGGGCCGACCTGGCCAGCCACCGACACGAAGGCCAGCGCCGCGATGTATTGCTCGCCTGGGATGTTGCGCAACACCGCCAATCGGCCGACCGGCAGCAGCATGGAGCCACCAATGCCTTGCAGCACGCGCGCGATGACGAGCTGCGGCAGCGTATGGGCCGTGGCGCAGAACATCGAGCCGAGCGTGAAGATCAGGATCGCGCTGAAATAGACGCGCCGTGTGCCGAACTTATCGGCCAGCCAGCCCGATGCCGGCGTCAGAAGCGCCATGGTCAGCGTGTAGGCCACCACCACCGATTTGAGGTCGAGCGGCTTTTCGCCGAGGCTGAGCGCCACCGACGGCAGCGCGGTGTTGACGATCGTCGTGTCCAGCGCCTGCATGAAGAAGCCGGCAAAGACGATCCAGAGCATGGCCTTCCGGCCGGCGCCCTGTTCAGCGGGGAAGGGGGAAGCGGTATGCATGGGCAATCCTGGTGATGCCTGTCCGGAGAGGGCCGGACATCCAGCCGTAATGTTACGCAGGCTTACCTAATCGGGAACCCCTCTGAGGTCGTTGACTGTTATCGGAAAATCCGATGACAATGCGGCATGCTCAATCCTGTTTGGATCCAGACTTTCGCCACCGTGGCCGCCGCGCATAGCTTTACCGAGGCGGGGCGCCAGCTTGGCCTGTCGCAGTCGTCGGTCAGCGATCACATTCGCCGCCTGGAGCAGAGCGTGAACCGCCGGCTGTTCGTGCGCGATACCCATTCGCTGTCGTTGACGCCCGATGGCGAGGCACTGCTTGTTCACGCAAAGCTGATCCTCGAATCGCTGGCGCGCGCGGAACTGCAGTTCAGCGCGCCGCGGCTGCAGGGGCGGGTGCGGCTGGGGTCTTCCGAGGACTTGGCGCAGGGGCCGCTGCCCAATCTGCTGGCGGCGTTTCGCGCCACGCACCCCGACGTTGAACTCGAGATCAAGCTGGGGATGACGCACAAGCTCTACGAGGGGATCGAAGACGGCACGCTCGACCTCATCGTCGGCAAGCGCCGCGAAGGCGAACGCCGGGGGGTGCCGCTGTTTCGCGGGCAGCTCGAATGGCTGGCGCGGCCCGGCACCGTGGTGAACGTGGGTCAGCCGCTGCCGCTCATCCTGGTCAACGAGCCGAGCGTGACGCGCTCGGTGGTGCTGGATGCGTTGGCTGCCGCGGGCTGGCTCTGGCGCGTGGTCTGCACCAGCAGCAGCCATTCCGGCTGCATTGCCGCGGCGCGTGGCGGGCTGGGCATTACCGTGCGCGCGCAGAACCTGGCCGGTGGCGGACTGGTGCCACCCATCAATGTCGATGCGTTGCCGCCCTTGCCGGCCATCGAATTCATCACGCTGTCGGCTCGCCGCTTGAGCCGCCCTGCAGAGACGCTCCTGCAACTCATCCGCAAGAGCGATCTGCGCGCCGGGCGCACCGACTGAGCGCAACGAGCTGCGCCGTCCATGCTCGCGGCGCACATGAAGTCGAGATAGCCGGCAACTGGTTGGCCCGCCGCTTTGCGCCTATCCTTCGCTGCATCGCTCTAGCCGGTGCCCCGTTTGGGCGAGGAGGCCTCTGTGACAATCTTCCCGCGTTGTCTTGTTCTGGTGCTGCTGCTGGCAGTGCCCGCCGCCCACGCCGAAGACGACCTGCAGAACCGCGGTCACGATCCCTTTTTCCAGATTTCGTCGGGCGTGGCCAACTGCCCGGAACCCGCCGGCCCGCGCATCACCGAAGCCGAATGGAAGCGCGACTCCCACCACCGCATCGAACACGGCAACCACTGCTGGGTCGAGGGTCGCTGTCGCCTGCCCAATGCGTTTGCCTACGACGACGAGATCGCCGAGACGGCGAAGCGGCGCCTGCAATGGATGGCCATCCACGTGCCCGGCTGGCGGCAGAACACCACGCTGTGGGTGACGGTGTGGCAGCGCTGGATGCTCGTGCAGGGCTGCGTGGCACCGGGCTATGCGTTTGCGCCGTTCATGACGGCGCTGCACGAGGTGCCCGATGTGGAGCGCTTCATCAACGAGACGACGGCGCACCCGGAGCAGGGTGTGCCGTATGCGCTGTTTCGCAAGGGGACGATTGCCAAGCCTTGAGGCGGCTGCGGCGCAGTCCAGTCTCTAGGGCTTGTGCTTCTGGTAGGTGCCGATGAGTTCGGCTTCCGCCAGCACATGGCCGCGCATGGCGCGTTCGAGTTCGGCCTTGGTGGGCGCACCCAGCTCGGGCAGTTCGACGTTCAGCGCGTAGAGCTTGTGGTAGTAGCGATGGCGCCCGGTGGGCGGGCACGGGCCGCCGTAAGCGGTGCGCTCCAGTCGTTGTTGCCGGGGCGTGCGCCGGGCGGCAGCCCCTTGCGGGCGGCATCTTCAGCCAGCGCCGTTGTGTTTGGCGGGATGTTGTAGAGCACCCAGTGGACCCACGTCATCTGCGGCGCCGCCGGGTCGGGGGCGTCCGGGTCGTCGACGATCAGCGCCAGGCTGCGTGTGCCGGCCGGAGCACCGGTCCATGCAAGCGGTGGCGATGTATCCGAGCCTTCGCATGTGAGCCGGGTGGGGATTTCGGCGCCAGCGACAAAGGCGGGGGAGGTCAAGGTGAGCGTCATGGCGTTCTTTACTTGAGCGGAGGCGGGAAGGCCGTCCAGAGCTGCCAGCAACAGCGTCAAAACACACGTTCGGCGGCGTATGGAGAGCACGTAAAGTCCTGTTCGGTGGGTTCGCACCCGGTGGATGCGGCCCTTCTGACTCCTTCAAGCTAGTGCGCGATGGCGGCGCAGACAAGCTTCGTCGCCATCGCCCGAACGGCTACCGCCACGTCGCGCCTTCAGGCGAACCACCCGAGCGCCAGCGCCACGACTGCCGGCACTGCCTGTACAAAGAGAATCCGCTTGCTGACCGTGATGGCCCCCCAGATGCCGGCCACCGCCACGCAGAGCAGCCCGAACAGCGCAAATGCAGCATTGATGGCCGGGTCCGGCGCCACCAGCCCGATCACCAGCGCCGCCACCAGGAAGCCGTTGTACAAGCCCTGGTTGGACGCCATGGCTGCGGTCTCGGCTGCCTTTTCGGGCGTGATCCGGAATACCTTGGGGCCGCGCGTTTTCCACAGCGCCATTTCAAGCACCACGATATAGACGTGGATCAACAGCACCAGCAGGTAGACGAGCAGGGCAAGGGTCTTGATCATGGCGGTTTGGCGGTCCAAACGAGAATGAAGGTGCGCACATGATAGAGCGTTCACATCGCGAACTTGTGCTGTGTAAATGGCGTTTGCCTGAAAACTTCATCGGCACGGGCTATGCTGTGCGCTTTCGTCTCACGTCGTGTCATAGAGGAGCCATCACATGACTGCAACCCACGGATCCATGATTTCGTTCAAACGCCCCGACGGGCAGGAACTCCAGGGCTACCTGGCCAAGCCGGCCAAGGCGGAGGGCGCGCCCGGGGTGGTGGTCATCCAGGAGTGGTGGGGCCTGAATGACCAGATCAAGGGCGTGGCCGACCGCCTCGCGCGCGCCGGCTATGTGGCACTGGTGCCCGACCTCTACCGCGGCACCATGACGGTGGAAGAGGAAGAGGCCCACCACCTGATGAGCAACCTGAACTTTGGCGATGCCGCCACGCAGGACATTCGCGGCGCCGTGCAATACCTCAAGCAGAATTGCGACCGCGTGGGGGTGACGGGCTACTGCATGGGCGGCGCGCTCACGCTGCTCGCCCTGTGTAACGTGCCGGAAGCGGCGGCCGGCGTGGTGTGGTACGGCTTCCCCCCGCTGGAATACATCGATGCCTCCAAGATCAAGGTGCCGGTGCAGGGCCACTGGGGCACGCAGGACACGGCCTTCAAGATCGAAACGGTAGATGCGCTCGAGAAGAAGCTGGTCGATGCCGGGGTCGATGTCGACTTCCACCGCTACCTCGCGTATCACGCCTTCGCCAACGAAACCGCCGTCGGCGAGAACCGCATCGCCATCACGCAGTACGACCCGGTGTGGGCCGAGCATGCGTGGGACCGCGCGCTGACGTTCTTCGGCCGCACGCTGTGGGCCAAGGCTTAACTCGACAGAATCGTCCGCGCCGCGCGGTCACCCCACCACGCGGCTTCTTCAAAGACCGAGTAGCCGGACAGGTCCGCATGCGCATGGTGGATCGGCCCGGCGCTCTCACGCAGGCAGGCAATGGCAGGCCGCGAGAGAAAGCCCGGCGTGGGAATCGACATGGCATGGCCGCGTAGTGTGAGATCGGCGCGCCGGACTTGCGTGCGCAGGCGGATGCCATACACCGTATCGAGATCGGCCAGCGCGCGATCGAGCAATGCTTGTGGCGATGCCCTCAACAGCCATTCGCGTGCTGCATGGGGCGTCATGTCTGACAGCGCCACATAGGCCGTAAACACGCTCTGTGCTGGCGGTCCGACGCGGATGTCCTGATGATTGGCCACTACATAGCCCAGTCCCGTGCCGCGATAGACCACGTTGTCCCACGCCAGCGGCGTGTCGTCGTGCTCCGGCGGAAAGCCCTCGATTAGCAGGTTGGCGAGCAACCACGGCGCGGCTTCGGGCAACTCGGCGGCGGGCACGTCAAAACCTTCGACGACGTGTTTGGCAACGTGCAGCGGCATCGCGCTGACCACGTGGTCGGCCAGCAATCGCACGACGCGGCCATCGGCCTGCAGCACATCGGCATAGACGCGGGCGCCGGCTTCGTTCGTGGTGCCGATGCGCGCGGCGCTGCCGGGCAGCAGACGGCCGGCCTCGTTCAATCCGGCGGCTTCGAACAGCCGCTCGGCCATCCAGTCCAGCCCTTCGGGCCACGTGAGCACGGTGCCCTGTTCGGCGTTGCTGGCCATGCCGCCGCGGCTGGCGAAGTAGGCGATGCCGGCCCAGGCGGAGACGCGGTCGGCGGTGGCGCCGTAATCGTCGCGGCAGCAGTAGTCGGCATACCAGTGCAGCGTGGCGGCGTGGTAGCCCTCGCGGTGCAGCCAGTCGCGGAAGGTGAGCGCATCGAGCGCGCGCCAGGTTGGGTCGTTGGAGGCAAGCGCGGTCGGGACGACGAAGATGCGCCGGCCATCGCGGCCGGTGGTCTGGCGCAGGCGTTCGATGTAGGCGAAGAAGCGGGTGTGCTCGGCGCGTTGTTCGGGCGTGATGCCTTCGTGTGGCACGAACCCGTCTTGCCAGCGGTTGCCGAGCCACAGGCGTTCATCCGGCGCATGCACGAGCACGCGTTCGTCGTAGGTGGGGCGCTGTGCAAACGGGTTGCGTTCGATCACGCCAAAGTCGGCCAGCATCTCGCGCACGTGCGTCGATTCCATCGACGGCAGCGGCAGGTAGTGCGCGCCGGTCGGAAAGCGTTGGCTGCCAAATGCACCGCCGGCGGCATTGCCGTAGCGCTCGGATCCTTCTACGACCACCACATCGCGCCGGCCGCCTTTTGCCAGCCGCCATGCGCAGCTCAATCCGCCGATGCCGCTGCCGCAGATCGCCACGTCCACGCGTCGCGTTTCCGATGGCGCGGGCAGCGCGCGCGGATCGCGCAGTTGATGGCCGGCGGCCTGGCCGGGCATGCGCACGTTGGGGGTGATCTCCGTGAAGGCACGAAAGCCCGCCCACGAAGCAGCACCTGCCGCGGCCACACCGGCTGCAGCGGTACCCACCAGGAAGCTGCGTCGCGTCGTCATCAGCGCAGCACGCCGTGCCAGTCTTCTTCGAAATACCGCACCAGCGATTGATTGTTCAGCCGGTTGGGCTCCACCTGCGGGCGGGGCATGTCGGGCGCGAAGCTGAACATCTGATGCGTGGTGTCGGCATCCAGGAAACGTGTTGGCACGCGGTATGACGTGGGCGGCTGGAAGTCAGCCCGGCCCGGTGCAGCCAGGATGAAACCCCATTCCCCAAAAGACGGCACCAGCGCGTGATACGGCCACGTGCGGTAGCCGGCTTCGTTCAGGGTCGCATCCACGCACCAGTACGAGCGCGGCGCGAAATACGGCGACGTGGCCTGAATGACCACCAGCCCGGTATCCGCCACATGCCGCGATAGCAGCCGATAGAACGGTACCGAATACAGCTTGCCGATGCTGAAGTTGGATGGGTCCGGAAAATCCACGATGGCCACGTCGAACATGTCGGTGGCAGTCTGTAGCCATTGCCCCGCATCGGCGTTGACCACCGTCACGCGCGGGTCGCTGAAGGCGTGCTGGTTGAGCGCGACCAGCGCTTCCGCATGTGAGAACAGGTTCGTCATGCGCGGGTCCAGATCGACCAGCGTGACGTGTTCAATCTGTGGGTACTTCAGGATCTGCCGCAGCGCGAGGCCGTCACCTCCGCCAAGCACCAGTACGCGGCGCGCACCGCGCACGGATTCCAGCGCGGGCAGCACCAATGCCTCGTGATAGCGGTATTCGTCGCGCGAGGAGAACTGCAGGTTGCCATTGATGTAGAGGCGCAGGTCATCCTTCCAGCGCGTGACCACCAGGCGCTGATACGGCGATGAAATCGCGTGGATGATCTCGTCGCCAAAGAGCGCACGCTCCGACCAATGCGTGAGCTTGTCCGATGCGCCAAAGCCCGCCAGCAGGGCTGCGGCCACCGCACCGGCGCGCCACGCCATGGCCGTGCGCATGCGGGCCGAGAGCGCCAATTCCGCACGGAAGTGCCACAGCGTCCACACCGCAATCGCCGTATTGAACAGGCCGAACAGGAAGCCGGTGCGCACCAGCCCCAGGCGCGGCGCCAGCACCAGCGGAAACAGCAGCGACACCGCCAGCGCGCCCAGGTAATCGAACGTCAGCACGCGGCTGACCAGATCCGAGAACTTGGCCTGCCGGCGATGCAGCATGCGCATCACCAGCGGAATCTCCATGCCCACCAGCACGCCGATCACCGTCACCAGCGCATACAGCACCAGCCGGAACGGTGCGGATTCCACCGCAAACAGCACAAACAGCGCCGCCGCCGACACGCCGCCAAACAGTCCCACCAGTAGCTCCAGATCGACAAAGCGCGCGAGCAACGCGTCGTCCGCCACGTAGCGCGAGAGCCACGAGCCGATGCCCATCGCAAACAGGTAGGCGCCGATGATGGAGGAGAACTGCAGGATGGAATCGCCCAGCAGGTACGAGGCCAATGCCCCGGCAATCAATTCGTACGCCAGCCCGCACGAGGCAACGACAAAGACAGCGAGGACCAGCAGGGCATTGCTGCGGCCTGCCGGCTGCGCGGGTTCGTACGTAGCGTCGGATTGCGGCGTCGGCATGCGGCGGAACAGGGAAAATAGTGCGGAAGATGAAGGCGCGTTAACACACGCCTTGCGCAAATGGCGAGCGCGATTGTGCCGCCTTTTTTCGCCGTCTGCGAGCCGGCTGTGCACGGCAGCATCGGGGGGTACGCAAGCGGCGCATCAGCCGCTATAGTGGCGCCACCTGTGCCCTGTCCAGCCTGTCTACGCTGCCATCCGCCATGCCCGACATGACCGCTTCCCTGATCGCCTACGTCTCCCACCTGCTGGCGGGTGCCGTGGTGTTCTCCGGCTTCTTCTTCGTCTACCTGCGCCTGACGCCGTATGACGAGTTCAAGCTGATCCGCGAGGGCAACATCGCGGCGGCGCTGTCGCTGGCCGGCGCACTGCTCGGTTTCGTGCTGACCATCGCGTCGAGCATCACGCACGCCGACGGCTTGGTACCGTTTCTGTTCTGGGCGGTGATGGCATCGGTCGTGCAACTGATCGTCTTTGTGGTGCTCACGCGGCTGATGCCCGACTACCGTCTGCAGATCGAGCACAACAACATCGCCGCCGGTATGCTGTTCGGCGTGAGCGCGCTGGCCGTGGGCGTGATCAACGCGGCCTGCCTGTCCTGACGTTCTGATTGTTCTGCCCCGCGAGCTTTCGCGAAGGAGTGTGCTGTGAGCCTGTCCAGTTTCATCAAGAAGCAGTTCATCGACATCCTGCAATGGACGGAGAGCGAAGACGGCGTGCTCGCCTGGCGCTACCCCATGCAGGACATGGAAATCCAGAACGGCGGCACCCTGGTCGTGCGCGACTCGCAGATGGCGATGTTCGTCAACGAAGGGCAGATCGCCGATGTGTTCAGCGCCGGCACCTTCAAGCTGACCACGCAGACGCTGCCGGTTCTCACGTACCTGAAGAACTGGGACAAGCTGTTCGAATCCCCCTTCAAGTCCGACGTTTACTTCTTCAGCACGCGCCAGCAGCTCGGCCGCCGCTGGGGCACGCCGCAGCCGGTGACGGTGCGCGACAAGGATTTCGGCATGGTGCGCCTGCGCGCCTTTGGCGTGTACGCCTACCACGTGGCCGACCCCAAGCTGTTCTACCAGCAGGTGAGCGGCACGCGCGATATCTACACCGTCGATGAGGTCGAGGCGCAACTCGCACCCGTCATCATGGGCGCGATGGCCACGGCGTTTGGCGAATCTGGCGTGCCGTTCCTGGACTTGGCTGCCAACCAGATGCTGATGTCAAACAAGGTGCGCGAAGCCTTGCTGCCGCAGTTCACGCAGTACGGTCTGGCGCTCGACAGCTTCCAGGTCTCCAGCGTCACGCTGCCGGATGAACTGCAGGCCGCGCTGGACCGCCGCATCAGCATGGACATGACCGGCGACATGCAGCGCTTCACGCAATACCAGACGGCCGAATCGCTGCCGCTGGCCGCGCGCAATGAAGGCGGCATTGCCGGCACGGGCGCAGGGCTGGCCGCCGGTTTGGCGATGGGCCAGGCGATGGCCGAGAGCCTGCGCACGACCGTGCAGGGTGCAGCCGCAGCGCAACCTGCCGCCGCGGCACCGGTTGCTCCGGCCGCTGACGACCCGACCGCACGCCTGGCCAAGCTCAAGGAACTGCTCGACAAGGGCCTCATCACGCAGGCCGACTTTGATGCCGGCAAGGCAGCCGTGCTCAAGGCGCTGACCGGGGGCTGAACCGTAGCCGCAGCTATCGGAGGATCGGGCGGTACGCACCGCCCGTTTTTTCTGCGCAATCGAACGACCTGACCATGTTTCATGCCAACTGCCCGGCGTGTGGCGCGCCGGTGGAACTGAAGTCTGCCGCGGCGGTGATGACGGTGTGCAGCTTCTGCAAAAGCACGCTGCTGCGCGACGGCCAGACGCTGTCCGACATCGGCAAGATGTCTGCCGTGCTGGAGGACTACGCACGCGTGCAGATCGGCACCACCGGGCGCTACAAAGCCAAGGCCTTCACCGTGGTCGGCCGCATCCAGTTGCGTTATGACGCGGGCTTCTGGAACGAGTGGTACGTGCTGTTCGATGACGGCACCGACGGCTGGCTGGCGGAAGCGTCCGGGCAAGTAACGATGACCCTGGCACATGGCACGCCGGCCAACGCGGTCGCATTCGAGACACTGCGCCCCGGCCAGCTGTACAACGCCGACGGCAAGCCGTTCACGCTGTCGGACGTGCGCGAGGCAGATTGCACCGGAGGCCAGGGTGAATTGCCCTTCCGCGTGGGCGCGGGCTGGCACGCACGCGTGGCCGACGGCCGCTGCGAAGACGCCTTCATGACGCTGGATTATTCGGACGGCACGGCGCCCACGCTCTACCTTGGCGAAGCCACCACGCTTGATGCGCTCAAGTGCCAGCTCCTGCGCACCGACGCCGAGATCATGGAAGCCGCCGGCCGTGTTCCCGGCAAGCTCACCAACCTTGATTGCCCACAGTGCGGCACATCGGTGCCGTTCAGCCCCGGCGTGACGGGCCACGTGCTGTGCCCCGGCTGCGGCGCCGCCATTGACGCGTCCACGCCGCGCGGTGACATCATCGCGCGCGCACGCTCGGTGCCGAAAGTCGTCACCACGCTGGAGCTTGGCGACAAGGCGCTCATCGACGGCCTGCAGTGGCAGGTGATCGGCGTGATGCGTCGTGCGGTGGTCAACGGCGAGGGTGAATGGTTCGAATACCTGCTGTACACGCCCAAGCGCGGTTTCATGTGGATGGTCGAAACCGATGACGGCTGGTTTCGCGCGAATGTGCTTGCGCTCTGGCCCACGCAGCCCGACAGCCGCAAGGCCCTGCATGGCGGCACGCAATTCATTCGCGATGAGGATTACGACGCGCGTGTCACCTACGCGGCCGGTGCGTTCAACTGGCGCGTGCAGACCGGCGACCAGACGCACGTGGTCGAATACAAAGCCGGTCAGGAAAGCCTCGCCGCCGAGAGCGATGCGCATGAGCTGACGTGGTCGAAGAGCACGCCGGTGAGCGCCGCACAGATCAAGGCGTGGTTCGGCAAGGTGGTGGCGGAGCCGGCCAAGGCATCGTCCTCAAACATCATGACGGTGGCGGTGGTGGCCTGCGTGCTGCTCGGCCTGCTGAACCTGGTGCCGTTCTTCATGGCGCCTGGCGCGGTGTTCAGCATCACGTTCTTCGCGGCGCTGTTGTTGATCGTGCCGGCCTGGCTGGTCGCCAAGATCGGGGGTGGAGAGTGAAGGGCTGGTTCGTTCTCTATGCCGTGGCCGTGGTGATCGGCGCGACGTACATGGATTGGAAGGCGGGCTTTGCCGCGCCACGCACGCCGTCGTACGGCAGCGGCACGGGGGGCTCGTCGTATTGGGGCGGGTCGTCGGGCGGCAGCGGTTATGGCGGCGGCTTCAGCGGGGGCCACAAGTGACGCGCACCGATGCGGGCCTGCCCCTGGCGGACGCGACCGTCGCCGTAGGCGAGCATCTGCTGCTCGACCTGTATGGCGTGGCGCCTGCATTGCTGCGCGATGCGCGCGCCCTGGAGACCGCATTGCGCGCGGCAGCCGATGCGCTTGGTGCGACCATTCTCCATGCGCATTTGCATCGCTTCGATACCGTGCGTACGGGCACCCCGGGCGGGGAGCAAGGCGGCGTGACCGGCGTGCTGCTGCTGGCTGAGTCGCACCTGTCGATTCATACCTGGCCCGAACATGGATTTGCCGCCATCGATGCCTTCATGTGCGGCACAGGCACGACGCATGCCGCGCGTGCGGTGTTCGAGCGAGCCCTGGCGCCGCAGCGCGTCGACCTGCGCATCGAACGGCGCGGCGGCGCGGGGCTCTAGTGCATTCGATTTAATCCGAAATCCTCGGGCGCCCGTCGCACACACCCCGGGGTCGCGCAAAAGCGGTGCGTGCGTTGCCATAGCGGTTGCCCGGCTGCGTCAACGCCAAGACTCGCGTGCACGCGCGTGCCATGATGGCGCCTTGGATTTGCATCCACGGTGGCTGATGCAAGGCCACCGGCGTTTGGTCTCTCCGCCACCGACCTGACGATGAGGCCTTCATGACCACCCTGCCCACGCACGTTCCCGCTTCTTTTATCCCCAGTCAGCCTTCGCCCGCCGCCCCGCCGCTGCCGGAATGGATTCTTGCCCGCATGCGGACGCATTTCGATGAGCGCATGGCCAAGCTCTGGGGAGGCGACCATCTTCTGCATGGCCGTATTCCGGGGCCGGATGCTCTATTCCTGAACAGTAACGACTACCTTTGCCTGCTTGGCGAGCGGCCTCTCGTGCGCGCGCAGGCCCGTTCGCTGCTGGGCCACTCGCCTGAGTTGCTCATGTCGGCCGTGTTTCAGCATGGCGATACGCCACAGCACCGTGTTGAGCATCGCCTGGCCACGCTCATGCGGGCGGAATCCGGGTTGATCACGCAATCGGGATGGGCAGCCAATGTCGGCTTGATCCAGTGCATCGCAGGCCCGGGCGTGCCGGTCTTCATCGACATGAACGCCCACGCCTCCTTGTGGGAGGGCATCAGCGCGGCCGGAGCGCAACCGGTTCCGTTCCGTCACAACGACGTCGATCACCTTGGGCGCCAGATCGAGCGCGCGGGGCCGGGCATCATCGTGGTGGATTCGGTATACAGCACCACCGGCAGCGTCGCGCCGCTGCGGGAACTCGTCGAACTGGCTGAGTCGAGCGGTTCCGGCATCGTCGTGGACGAGTCGCACTCGCTGGGGACGCATGGGCCGGGCGGGGCGGGTCTGGTGGTGCAGTTCGGACTGGAGCGGCGCGTGCATTTCCGGACCGCCTCCCTGGCGAAGGCCTTTGCCGGGCGTGCCGGGTTGATTGCCTGCGGTGGCCAGTTCAAGGAGTTTTTTGCGGTGGAGGCGCGTCCGGCCATTTTCAGTTCGGGCTTGTTGCGGCATGAGCTTGCCTGGTTCGAGGCCGCCGCCGACTTCATTGCTGCCGCCAACGAGCGGCGTGCGCGCCTGCATGCATTGACCCGCACCGTGCGTGCCGGCATTGCGGCGCTGGGCTACAACATCGGCGGCGGCACGGAGCAGATCATTGCGTTGGAGGCCGGCACGGAACCCCAGGTCAAGGTGCTTCGCGATGCCTTACAGAAGCGGGGCATTTTTGGGGCAGTATTTTGTGCCCCCGCCACGCCCAAGAATCGGGCGTTGATGCGGCTGACGCTGCATGCCAAACTTATCCCCGCGCAAATCGACCGCCTGCTGTGCACGCTGGCCGATATCCGCGATGAGGTGGGGCTGGAGAACTGGCCGTCTACGCGGCGCATGCGCCGTCCCGCGGCGGCCGATCAACACAATGCATGTCTGGCAGACTCATGACCGACACAGAGGGTGGAGTATTTGAAGGCAGCTTCGGCCGCTGGCCGCTGGGCGTGTGGCAGCGCGTCGTGGCGTCTTTGACGAGCGCGGCGCTGCTCGATGATGAAAGCGCAGCGCGGCTTCGACGCATCCGCTTTGTCGGCGCGCTTGGCGTGATCGGGCACCCGCTTTACTACGCAATCTGGTCTTACGTTTTTCCTCAGCCGTACGAAAACGTTTGGTTGCGGGCGCTCTGCACGCTGCTGTTCCTCCCCTTGCTGTTTGCCAACCGGTTGTCGCAGTACAAGTGGCTGCCGGCCTATGCGCTCTTCGCGATCACCGCGGGGTTGCCCTTCGCCTTTATCTTTTTCTACCTGGAAAACGCCGGCACCATGGTGTGGGCCGAATCCGTGGTGATTGCAGTGGTCATCCTCTTTCACTTCAGCACGGCGTTCGCGATGATTTCGCTGATCAGCGGCGCCGTGGTGGCCACCATGCTGTTTCTGGCGGTGGGGCATGCGGCTACCGCATTCCCATGGTATGCGCTGCTGGAACAGCTGCCCGTGCTCGGGTTTGTCGTTGCGGTGCTGGTCGTCATCAAGATCGACCGGCAGATCCTGGTCGAACAGAAGCAGCGAGGTGTGGCGCTGGCCCTTGGCACCGTCGCCCACGAACTGCGCACGCCACTGGCAAGCCTTGCGCTGACAGCACAAGGCATTCAACGACGCCTGCAGGGCGGGGTGCCGGCGGACTCGCCCGACTTGCCTGCCTTGCACCAAGCCATCGAGCGCATGCGCACCGACGTTGCTCGGGCCAACACCAGCATCGAATTGCTCCTGGCCAACTCAAAAGACCCGCAAACCGTGAGCACCGGATGGTTTGATCCGCACGACGCCATCTGTTCGGCCATTGCGGCGTTCCCGTTCGAGCCCGGCGGCCGTGAGCTCGTGCAGATTGCACCCAGCGCCGGTGTGCGGGTTCTGGGCAACGCCAAGCTCTTTGAGCATGTCATCACCAATCTGACGAAGAACGCGCTGGAGGCAATCCAGCGTGTCGGGAAGGGCGACATCCAGATTGGCTACGCACTGGCTCCGCAGACGGTGGAGGTGGTCGTGCGCGACACCGGCGCCGGCGTGTCGCCCACCGTGCTCAAGCGGATGTTTCAGCCATTTTTTTCCTACCCGGCGCATCGCGGTACGGGTATCGGGTTGATGTTCTGCAGCAAGGTCCTGCGCAGCTGGGGCGCGAGCATTTCGTGCCGATCGGTCGAGCACGAATACACCGAGTTCCGCATCCGTTTCCCACAGGCGCGCTGAATTGTCGGCCTATTTGCCGACCATGTTTTCCGGCTGCACCCACGCATCGAACTGCTCGGGCGTGACATAGCCCAGGGCCAGCGCGGCCTCGCGCAGGCTCGTGCCTTCCTTGTGCGCCTTCTTGGCGATCTGCGCCGATTTGTCGTAGCCGATGTGCGGGTTGAGCGCCGTCACCAGCATCAGCGAGCGCTGCACCAGCTCTTCGATACGCGCGCGGTTGGGCTCGATGCCCACGGCGCAGTGGTCGTTGAAGCTGCGCATGCCGTCGGCCAGCAGGCGCACGCTGTGCAGGAAGTTGTAGGCAATCATCGGTCGGAACACGTTCAGCTCGAAGTTGCCCGATGCGCCGCCCACGTTGACGGCGACATCGTTGCCGAACACCTGCGCACACAGCATCGTCACGGCCTCGCTCTGCGTGGGATTGACCTTGCCCGGCATGATGGAAGAGCCCGGCTCGTTTTCTGGGATGGAGATTTCACCCAGCCCGCTGCGCGGGCCGCTTGCCAGCCAGCGGATGTCGTTGGCGATTTTGGTGAGGCTGGCGGCCAGTGTCTTCAATGCACCATGCGCAAACACGAGGCCATCGGCCGATGCCATGGTCTCGAACTTGTTGGGTGAGGTGACGAAGGGCAGGCCGGTCAACTGCGCCAGCTCTGCTGCCACCTGCTCCGCATAGCCGGCCGGCGCGTTCAGACCGGTGCCGACGGCTGTGCCACCCAGCGCGAGCTCGCACAGGTGCGGCAGCACGGCGTTCAGGTGCGTCTCGTTGTGCTGCAGCTGGGCGACGTAGCCGGAGAACTCCTGGCCGAGCGTGAGCGGCGTGGCGTCCTGCAGATGCGTGCGACCGATCTTGATGATGTCGTCAAACTCGGCAGATTTTTTGGCGAGCGTGTTACGCAGGGCGCGCAGCGAGGGCAGCAAGTGGTGCGTGATGGCTGTCACGGCGGCCACGTGCATCGCCGTGGGGAACACGTCGTTGGATGACTGGCTGCGGTTGACGTCGTCGTTCGGGTGCACGAGGCGCGCTTCGCCGCGCTCGCCGCCGAGCAGTTCGCTGGCGCGGTTGGCCAGCACCTCGTTCATGTTCATGTTGGTCTGCGTGCCCGAGCCCGTTTGCCAGACCACCAGCGGGAATTCGTTCGGGTGCTTGCCGGCGATGACTTCGTCGGCGGCGGCGATGATGGCGTTGGCCTTGTCCGCAGGCAGCAGGCCGAGCCGCTCGTTGACGGCGGCACTGGCACGTTTGATGCGAGCGAGCGCGTCAATCAGCTCGCGCGGCATGCGGTCGCCGGCAATGTCGAAGTTCTGCAGCGAGCGTTGCGTCTGCGCGCCCCACAGATGGTCGGCAGGGACTTCAATGGGGCCAAAGGTGTCGCGTTCAAGGCGAGTGGCGGTGGGGGTGGTCATGGCGAGAGCGAGGGCACGAGGTGACGGGGACGAACGCTCCAGTATAGGCAGAGCCCAGTGCCCTTGTTGGGGGTAGGGCGGATGGCCAGTAGGGCCAGGCGGCGCCGTTTTGCCGGGTACACCGTTTGCGAGCCCGGGCGTGGCACGCCACAATGGCGGCTCCGCCGCACGCCCCACTGCCTCGCCATGTCTTCTTCCGCTTCTGTCGACAAATCTCTCAAACCGTTACTCTGGCTGGTGGCCATGGGTCTGTTCATGCAGACGCTGGATTCCACCATCGTCAACACGGCCTTGCCGGCCATGGCGCGCAGCCTGTCGGAAAGCCCGCTGAAGATGCAGTCGGTCATCATCGCGTACACGCTGACGACCGCCATGCTGATGCCGGCCTCCGGCTGGCTGGCCGATCGCTTTGGCACACGCAAAATGTTCTTCGCGGCCATCTTCCTGTTCACGCTCGGCTCGTTGCTGTGCGCCGAATCGCGCAGCCTGACCATGCTGATTGCCTCGCGCGTGGTGCAGGGCGTAGGTGGTGCACTGCTGATGCCCGTGGGGCGCCTGACCGTGCTGCGCGTGGTGCCGCGCGAGCAGTTCCTGCCGGCCATGAGCTTCGTCACCATTCCGGGGCTGATCGGCCCGCTGATCGGCCCGACGCTGGGCGGCTGGCTGGTGCAGGCGGTGTCGTGGCACTGGATCTTCCTCATCAACATTCCGGTGGGCGTGATCGGCGCGCTGGTCACGCTCAAGGTGATGCCCGATGTGCGTGCGGACGATGACACCCGCTTCGACTGGTCGGGCTATCTGATGCTGGCCTTCGGGATGGCGGCGGTGTCGTTCTCGCTCGATGGACTGTCCGAGCTGGGCTTCCAGCACGCCACAGTGCTGGTGCTGCTGATCCTCGGGCTGGCTGCGCTCACGGCGTATTGGCTGCATGCGGGGCGTGTGCCGGGGCCGCTGTTTCCGCGCACGCTGTTCGGCATTCCGAGTTTTTCCATCGGCGTGCTGGGCAACCTGTTTGCGCGTATCGGTAGCGGCGGCATGCCGTTCCTGATTCCGCTGCTGCTGCAGGTGAGCCTGGGGTACTCGCCCTTGCAGGCAGGGCTGATGATGGTGCCCGTGGCTGCTGCCGGCATGGCCGCCAAGCCGCTGGGCACCTGGGCCATCAAGCACTTCGGTTATCGCCGCATGCTGTTTGTGAACACGCTGATGGTCGGGCTGATGATGGCCAGCTTTGCGGTGATGACGCCCAACGTGCCGGTGTGGCTGCGCATCGTGCAACTGGCGGTGTTCGGCACGTTCAATTCGATGCAATTCACCGCGATGAACACGCTCACGCTCAAAGACCTGACCGGTCCGCTGGCCAGCGCGGGCAACAGCATGCTCTCCATGGTGATGATGCTGTCGATGAGTCTGGGCGTGGCCGCCGCCGGTGCGTTGCTCACGGGCTTTACCGATTTCACCGCCGGGCCGGAAGGGCGCGACACGCTGGCCGCGTTCCACAAGACCTTCGTCTGCGTGGGCATCATGACGGCGGCAGCGGCGTGGATCTTCGCGCAGCTCTCGCGCTACGAGTCAACCCAGGTGGTCAAGCGGCCCGAGATGGAAGTGCATTGACTGCGCGAACACGTTACTTCTTCCAATAGCCGCGCATCGTCTTGGTGAGGTCTACCTTGGCGGCGGCGCGCGCTTCCGCTGCCGGGTCCGCACCGGGCTCGGGTGCAGGCCATGCGCAGGCCTCGAACAGCGGCAGCAGCGCGGGCGGAATGAAGCGCGTGCGCGAGGCGTAGATGTGGCGGTCGCCGTTGGGCGTCTGCTGCGTGACATAGAAGCGCTGCGGCACCAGGATGTCGAGGTGCTCACGCGCGCGCGTCATCGCCACGTACAGCAGGCGGCGCTCCTCTTCCAGTTCCTCATGCGAACCGGCGCCCAGGTCGGCCGGCATGCAGCCGTCCACGGCGTTGAGCACGTACACCGCCTTCCACTCCTGGCCCTTCGATGAATGGATGGTCGAGAGGATCAGGTAATCCTCGTCGCGGTACGGGTCGCCGGATTCATCGCTGGTCAGCTCCGGCGGGTCGAGCGTCATCTCGGTGAGGAAGCGTTCGCGCGTGGCATAGGTGGCGGCCATGCGGGCGAGCTGGTCCAGATCGCCCTGCCGCACGGCGGCATCGTCGTGCAGGCGCTCCATGTGCGGCGTGTACCAGGCACCCACGGCTTCCAGTTCGCTGGCCCATGCGAGGCTGTCTTTCGGCGTGCGCAGGGTTTGCATCAGCGCCATCAGCGCGGCCCAGTCGCCGGCCAGGCGTGCGGGCGGTTCGTAGGCGAGCAGCGCAGCAATCGGGTCCACGGCCTCGGCCATGGCGTCGAGCACGCGTGCGGCCGTGGCAGGGCCGGCACCCGGCAGCAACTGGATCACACGAAACCCGGCGATGCGGTTGCGCGGGTTCTCGGCCCAGCGCAGTACCGAGAGCACGTCTTTCACATGCGCCGCTTCCAGAAACTTCAGGCCCCCGTATTTCACGAACGGGATGTTGCGGCGCGTGAGTTCGATTTCCAGCGGCGCGCTGTGGCTTGCGGTGCGGAACAGCACTGCCTGCGATTTCAGCGCGAGGCCGCCTTCACGCTGATGCAGCACCTGTTCGGCCACGCAGCGCGCCTGATCGGCCTCGTCGCGCACCGAGATCAGCCGCGGGCGATGTGTCGACGCGCGGTCCGTCCACAACGTCTTGGCGAAACGCTCGGTGGCAAAGCGCATGACGCCGTTGGAGGCATCGAGGATGGGCTGCGTCGAGCGGTAATTGCGCTCCAGCAGCACGGTGTGCGCCGGCCGCGAGAAGTGCCGCGGGAAGTCGAGGATGTTGCGCACCGTTGCCGCACGAAACGCATAGATCGATTGCGCATCGTCGCCCACCACCGTCACGCCGCGGCCATCGGGGCGCAGCGCACGCAGGATGGACGACTGCAGCCGGTTCGTATCTTGGTATTCGTCGACGAGGATGTGGTCGAAGCGCGCGCCGATTTCCGCCGCCAGTTCGGCATCGGACACCATCGCGTGCCAGTAGAGCAGCAGGTCGTCGTAGTCGAGCACGTGCTGGGCCTGCTTGGCCTCGACATACGCATCGAACAGCGTACGCAACTGTGCTTCCCACATCGTGCACCACGGGAAGTGGTGCTTGAGCACGGCGTTGAGCGGGCTCTCGGCGTTGATGGCGCGCGAGTAGATGGCCAGGCACGTCTGCTTGAGCGGGAAGCGGCGTTCCTTGGTCGACAGGTTCAGTTCGTGGCGCACGACGTTGAGCAGGTCTGCCGAGTCGCTGCGGTCGTGGATGGTGAAATCGGGCGCGAGGCCGACGCGATCAGCGTACTCGCGCAGCAGGCGCGCGCCAATGCCGTGGAAGGTGCCGGCCCAGGGGAGGGTGGTCTTGTACGACGTGCCGGCGGCGTTCAGTGCATTGTTTGTGCGTTCGCCCTGCATGGCGCGCGCCAGCAGGTGGCCAGCGCGGTTGGACAGCTCGCTCGCCGCGCGACGGGAGAATGTCAGCAGCAAGACGCGCTGCGGATCGGCCCCGTTGGCCACGAGGTGCGCCACACGCCAGCCCAGCGTGTGAGTCTTGCCCGAGCCGGCGCCCGCGAGCACCAGCAGCGGGCCGGTTTCCGCTGCATCTGCCCCCGAAATGCCGAACTCGACTGCCTTGCGCTGCTGGTCGTTCAGTTGGGCCAGGTAACCCGGGGTGACCGGGGTATGGGCAGTGTCAGGGGTGGGGGAGGCGGCAAGCACGGCGGGCGTCACAGAAAATAACTGTACAAATATACAGCACTGTGATGCCGGCGACGGCGGAAAACGGGTGGGGTCAGATACCGTCCCGCAGCTTCTTCGCAACGTCCTGGGGCGAGGTTCGCTGATTGACGGCGTCCACCAGGTCCGCCAGGAACCAGGGCAGGACGAGTTGCGTGTTCGGATCGCTCAGGCCGACGTGCAGCCTCTGCCGGGTTACCGGTTCGGTGCGTTTGGCGGATTGCGCGGGCTTGCTGTGCGCAAGCATGGCCTGCAGCTCCTGATCGCTGAAGGCGGCGGGCGACGTGGTCAGGGCGGAGGCCGCCGTAGTGACGAACATGAGCGTCGACGTTACGAGCAGATGTTTGAGGGTGGTGGCAGGCATCGGGGCCTCCAAAACGGTTGGATGAACGGGGCGGCAGGCAGCGATGATCCCGCATCGGCGCGTGGCCGCGCCTTACGGTTCCGTTGCAATCAGCAAAGCATCAGCCGGCCTGCGGCTGCAGGGCGATCACCGCCATCCCCACCAGTGCAATTGCTGCGCCGCCGATATCCCAGCGTGTGAGGGTGACGCCGTCGACCACGCGCAGCCACACCAGCGCCACGGCGATGTACACGCCGCCATATGCAGCATAGGTGCGGCCGGCAGCGATGGGGTGCAGCGTGAGCAGCCACGCGAACAGCGCGAGGGAGGCGGCTGCGGGCAGCAGCAACCAGAGGGACTTGCCCTGCCGCAATATCAGCCACGGCAGGTAGCAGCCGACGATTTCCGCCACGGCGGTGACGGCAAACAGCAAGGCAATCCGAAGCAGTTCCAACAGCGTGACTCCAGTTCAGTGTCAGTGCGAGGCGGGCAACACCGGTGTGACCGTAAAGCCGCGCGCTGCCAGCAGTGCTGGAATGCCCTTGGGCCCGATCATGTGCAGCGCGCCCACCGCGCCAAACACGCGCTGGCCGTTGGTATGCACACGCGCGATGTTCTCGGCCATGGCGCGGTTGCGATTCGTCACCAGGCGCTCGAAGGCGCGCTTGTCCGACGGTGTCTTCAGGCAATCGCACCATTGCGGATAGTGTTCGAGCGTGCTGAGGTCGCTCTCGGCCCAGGCGTTTGCGAGCGTGAGCGTCTGCGTGCGGGCCTCGCCCGATTCGATCGCGTCGAGCACGGTATCGAACTGCTGCGCGACTTCGTTTTTCGGCACGATTTCATTGAGCACGCGCACCTGCTCGGCCAGCGTTTCGAGCGGCACGATGGGCAGGTTCTGCCGCTTGGCGTAAGTGGTCAGGAACAGGTCGATGCCGAAATCGGGGTAGAGCCCGTCGGTGCGCGCGCCCAGCACCGCCAGCGAAGCGAGCTGCATGGTCGGTTCGAACTTGCGGATCTGCGTGAGCGCGGCGTCGGGCAGGCACGCCGCCGCGAGCAGCTTGTTGAAACGTGCACCGCGCTTGCCGGTCAGGAGCCGGCGGTCGTCGCGAGTGGGCAGCGGGGTGAGCGATGCGCGGTCGGCGTTTTTGTCGAGCAGGTCGAGTTCGAGCGCAATGGCGTCAACGTGCTGGAGTGCGTCGCGCACAGCGGGCCCGGGCAGCATCCAGTCGGCGCGCGCAACGTGGATCGTGCCGTAGAGCCATGAGATGCGGCCGTTTCTTTCAATGCGCCAGAGCACGCCGTGGTCTGTCGCGCGCTGGGCAGCGGCAGCCCAGCCGTCCTTGGGGGCAAAGCTTGCGGCAGGCGGCGGGCAGTTGGCGGGGGCTTGCACAGGTGCGTCTTGCGCGGCGGCCGCGCCGATGCCCGCCAGCAGGCACAGCGCCGCCGTCAATGTGCGCCACGTGGTGCGGTGGTGTGCCATGTGCCTCATCCCTCGGCAGTCCTGTGAATGCAATGCGCGCAGTGTAACGGCCGCCGGTGATGGCGCCATTACGTGCTCAGGCGCGGCGGTACGGCATGCGTGCCCCGCGTCTCACGAAACCACAGCGCCAGGCTTTCGTCTTCGAGCGCATAGGCGCCGCGCGATTCCTTCCAGATCAGGTTCTTGTCGCGCAGCGCATCGAGCGCAGCCTGCACCGTGGCCGTGGAGAACTCGCTGTGGCCGAGTTTTGCCGCATACGCCTTCATCGAGTCTTCCGAGAACGGCGAGTAGCCTTGCCCGCGCTCGATCAGCACCGCCAGCACGGCGCGCTGGATTTCGGTCAGCGCGGCGTAGTCGCTTTCGATTTCGCCCCAGATGCGGTCGCGGAAACCCTGCGCGCCGCGCTTGAGCAGTTCGCCCAGGCTGGCGGCTTCGCCGAGTTCCAGTGCGATCTCGCTGACGATCCCTTTGAGCATCTCTGGCCGGTGGCCGACCAACTGGAAGGCGGCGAACATGTCGTCTTCCTTGAACTGGTTGTTGGGCGCCAGGTGCTGGTTGACCCACGCCGTATACGCCGACACATACGGCCGCCCCAGCAGCGGAAAGTTGGTCACGCGCGAGCCGAAGAACGGTTGCGTGCGGTTGAGCAGCAGGTTGGCGAGCTTGTCGCGGTTCGACCCCGTGAAGACCAGGAACAGGCGGGGCTCTTCCACGCCCTGGTTCATCTGGTCGCGTGCGGCCTTGAGGGCGAACATGGCGTTCGTCCCCGCCTCGGTGGACAGCGCGTGCTGTGCCTCGTCGATGATCAGCACGACCGGCCGCTGGACGGCCTTGTAGAGCACATCCAGCGCATCGGCCAGCGTGATGCCCGGCGGCAGACCGATCTTGCCGAGGTTGAAGGTGAATGTGCGCAATACGTCCACTTTTTCCATGCCGGCCTGTTTGGCCAGCTTGGCGATCGGCCCGTCGAACTGGGCGAGCTTGGACTTGATGGCGTCGGCGATGAGGTGGCCGGGGTCGCGGGCGCGGTCGGCCCACAAATCCACGTAGATGGCGACCCATTTGCGGCGCTCGACCTCGGGCACCAGGTCTTCGCGCAGGAAGGTGCTTTTGCCGGTGCGCCGGGGTGCTGCCAGGAACAGGCCGGAGCGCGCGTCGGCCAAGCCCTTGCCCTCCAGGCTGTCGCACAGCGTGTTGGCGAGGTCCTGGCGGTGGAAGTTGAAGCGGCCGGTATCTGTATCGGAATCCATGAAAGCTCCGTTTTAGACCTGATTATTGGAATCGGTATAAATTATAGCCAATCCAATAATTAAGGCTAATTCTGCCCGAATCCGGCTTCACGCGGCACTGTGCCGCAGGCAAATCGAGGAACTGTGTGCAGCGCTATACTCCACACATTCTGACGTTGCACCCCTCATGCTCCATCGCCGCTGGCTCTTCCTCGTCTGGCTCGCGATCGTACTGAACGTACTGTCGCCGGTGCTCGCGTCTGCGCGCGCAGCGCAGACGGGCACGCTCGCCGTCGAGCTGTGCAGTGCCACGGCACGGCATGACGGAACAGCGGGCAGCACCGTCCAGATTGCCGTCGATCTGCAGGGCGATGGCTCCGCCGACGATTCGGCAGCCCACCACAGCGTGGCGCATTGCCTGTACTGCCCGGGGTTTGCCGCCGGGTTTGCGCTGGCATCCCCGCCGGCGCTGGATGTGCCCATCGCCCATTTCGCCTATCGCGTGCGGCAGCCGGCCAGCCCGGCACCGGTGTACGCGCGCAGCGCGCTGCGCGTGGCCGAGTCGCGCGCGCCTCCGGTTTCTCCGTCGTTGTCGATCTGACGCGCCTGCGGGGATTGAACTCCGTGGCGCCTTTGCGTTTGGCCTCCTGTTCGGCCAGCGCCATCGCAATCCGGAGACCATCCCGATGTCATCCCACAAGCGCACTGCGGCCGCCGGCCCCAGGCGCACGCTGGTGTGCCGAGCCGCGCTCGCGCTGAGCGCTGCGGCACCGCTGTCCGCCTTTGCTGCAGACGACGCGGCCCCCGCGCCCGTCACCCAGGAACTCGCGCCCACCGTGGTGCGTGCCAACACCACCCCCGCGCCGTTCGCCCGCAACACGCCGGCCGTCGTGCAGACCGTGACGGCTGACCAACTGGCCGACCGCAACGTCGTCACCACCGAAGATGCGGTCAAGTACCAGCCCAACGTGATGGTGCGCCGCCGCTTCATCGGCGACCGCAACTCCATCTTCGCCGGCCGCGATTTCAACGAGATTCAGAGCGCACGCGGCCTGCTGTACGCAGACGGCATCCTGCTCTCGAACCTGCTGGGTTCCAGCTACAGCTTTCCGCCGCGCTGGTCGATGGTCGGGCCGGATGATCTGGCGCGCGTCGACATCCTGTACGGGCCGTTCTCGGCACTGCTGCCGGGCAACTCGATGGGAACGACCATTTCGATGACGCTGCGCCGCCCCGAGACCTTCGAGGCCGCCGCGCAGACGCAGGTGATGAGCCAGCATTACAACGATGCGTACGGCTTCTCGCGCAACGTCACCGGCAATCATGAGAGCGCCTCGCTGGGCGATCGCATCGGCAAGTTCTGGTATGCGCTGTCGGTCGATCGGCTGGAGAACGACAGCCAGCCGATGCAGTACGCCACGCCCAACTCTAGGTTGACGGCGGGTGGCACGCCGGTGCCGGTGACGGGCGCCAGGCAAGACCTCGGCCCCAACGGTCAACCCCGCGTGATCCTGGGGCCGCAACTGTTGGAGCGCACGCAGCAACTGCAGGAAACGCTGCGATTGGGCTACGTTTTCAGCGATAGCTTGGAGGCATCGCTCACGCTGGGCCACTGGGAGAACCACTTCAACGATCAAGCCGTCAGCTTCCTCCGCGACGCTGCTGGCAACGTAGTCACTGGCGGCAATGTGCTGATCAACGGTACGCCGTACACGATTGCCCAGAACACCTTCGCCCCGCAGAACGGCGATCAGGAAAACTGGCTCTACGGCCTGGGCGTGAAGGGCAAACTCGGCGGCTGGAAGATCGACACCAACGCGTCCGCCTACAACGTGTCGCGCGACATCCTGCGTGCGTCCAACACGGCGGCCGGCAATGGCCCCGGCACGGTGTTTTACGGCGACGGCACGGGCTGGTCCAACTTCGACATCAAGGCGACGTCGCCCACGGTGTCGGGCCACACCTTCACGACGGGCTACCACGTCGACCAGTACCACCTGCGCAACCAGACCTTCAACGCAACCAACTGGTCGGCGGAAACGCTGTCCACGTTGAAATCCAGCTACCAGGGCGATACGCAAACGCAGGCCGTCTTCCTGCAGGATGCGTGGGCCTTTTCGCCGCGCTGGCTGGCCACGCTGGGTTTGCGCTATGAGAATTGGCGCGCCTACAACGGTCAGTTGGGTAACGGCGGTACGACGCTGGGCTACGCCAGCCGCACCGAAGATGCGTTCTCGCCCAAGGCGGCCATCCAATGGCAGGCCACGCAAGACACGCTGCTGCGGCTGTCGTATGGCCGTGCGGTGCGCTTCCCGACGGTGGCGGAACTGTTCCAGGGCACGATCAGTGGCAACACCATCGTCAATAACGACCCGAATCTCAAGCCCGAGCGCGCGAACGACTTTGACTTCACCGTCGAGCAGGCTGTGCCTTACGGTGTGCTGCGCACCAGCCTGTTCCAGAGCGACGTGCGCGACAGCATCTACACGCAGACCAACATCACCGTTACGCCCAACGTGACGAACGTGCAGAACGTCGATCGCGTGCGCACGCGCGGCATCGAGCTGGCGTACTCCGGGCATGACGTTTTGCAAGGCGCGGGCGTGCGCGGTGTGGATGTCGAGGCCAACGTCGCCTTCACGCAATCGAAGACGCTGGCCGATGCGGCCAACCCGACCTACGTCGACAAGACCTGGCCACGCATGCCGCGCATGCGCGCCAACCTGTTTGCCAGCTGGCACGCCACGGCGGATTGGACGGTGGGCGCAGGCGTGCGCTATTCCGGCCGCCAATACGGCACGCTCGACAACACCGACGTGCTGCCCAACGTCTACGGTGGCACCAGCAGCTTCTTTACGGTGGACCTCAAGGCCAGCTATCGCGTCGACAAGCATTTCACGCTGGCGCTGGGCGTCGACAACCTGACCGATCGGCGGTATTTCGTGTACCACCCGTATCCGTCTCGCACCTTCTATGGGCAACTGAAATGGCGTCTGTAATGAATTCGACTTCCCGGTGGATGGCAGGCCTGCTGCTGGCTTTGGCAACGACGGTTGCCTTTGCGCACGAAGGCCACGATCACGGCGCCATGGCCAGCACGGCTGCAGCCCAGCCACAACGCGCGCAGCTCGCCACCACGGCTGCGTTCGACAAGGCGGGCCGCCTGTGGGTGACGTGGGCGGAAGGGCCGCACGTCGTGGTGGCCTCGTCCGATGACTTCGGCAAGACGCTCTCCAGACCGCAGCGCGTGAACCCGCAGCCCGAGCCGATCTACACCGACGGCGAGAATCGCCCGAAAGTCATCGCCAGCCCGGACGGCGCGCTGTACGTGAGCTGGTCGCGTCCGCTCGATGAACCGTACACGGGCTTCGTGCGCTTCTCACGCTCGCTCGACGGCGGCAAGACATGGAGCGCGCCGGTGACGGTCCACCACGATCGTCAGCCGATCACGCACCGCTTCGATTCGATTGCCGTGGACAGCGCCGGCCGCATCTTCGTCACGTGGATCGACAAGCGCGACCTGCTGCGCGCGCAAGCCGCCAAACAACCGTACGACGGTGCGGCGGCGTACTACACCGTATCGACCGACCGTGGCGCCACCTTCGCCCCCGAGCGCAAGGTCATCGACCAGACGTGCGAGTGCTGCCGTATCGCGCTCGCGCCCGATGCCGACGGCCACATGGTCGCGCTGTGGCGCAACGTGTTTGCCGGGCAGATCCGCGATCACGCGTTGACCACGTTGCCGGTCGCGCTGTCAGCCGATCGCGCGCCGCTCGCCATCGCGCGCGCGACGTTTTCGGAATGGCGGGTCGATGCATGTCCGCACCACGGCCCGGCGCTCGCCATCACGGCCGATGGCGTACGGCACATGGCATGGTTCTCGGTCATGAACGACAAGCCTGGGCTGTTCTACAGCCGGCTCTCGGCCGACGGCAAGCCGATCGGCGGCGCATGGGCGTTTGCTGGTTCGGCGCAGGCGGGCGCGCAGGCATCGCACCCCGCACTGCTTGCGACGGACAGTGCGCTGTGGCTGGCGTGGAAGCAGTTTTCCGACGACCGCATGCAGATACTGCTGCGCAAATCGACGGACGGCGGCGCGCACTGGACGGCCCCCGCGAGCGTGGCGAACACCAATGGCGGCAATGACCATCCGCAACTGCTCGCGCGCGATGGCCATGTCTTTCTGTCATGGCGCACGCAGAGTGAGGGCTACCGCCTGATCGACGTGACCAGCGCCGTTACGGCCAACGCAACACTGGAGGCATCGCAATGAACATTCGATGGAAATCGCTGGCGATGGGCGTGGCGTTGTCTGCCGCTGCGTTTGCTGTGCACGCGGCCGGTGCGCTGCAATTTCAGCCGCTGCATGCACGCGATGTGCCTGCGTTGCTGCAGACGCCGCAGGCGCGCCCGCTCATCGTCGAGATCTGGTCGCTCGAATGCAGCTACTGCCGCGACAACATCGCGCGCATCGCGCAATGGCGGCGCACCGCCAAGCGGAACGTGGACGTGGTGATGGTGGCGATGGACGGCCCGGACCAGGCCGAGATGCTGAACCGCGCTCTGGCGCCGCTGGCCCGCGACAACAAGATCGGTCTTGCACGCGTGCCCCAGTACGCCAATGCCGAAGACATGCCGGAGCGCCTGCGTGCCGCGCTCGACCCCGGCTGGCAGGGCGAGATGCCGCGCACGATCATCCTGCGCCCCGATGGCAAGCGCCATGCGTCGAGCGGTTTGCTGACACCGCAGGCATTGGATGCCGCGCTCAGGGATTAGTCAGAAAGCGGCACAGACCCCCCTCGTTGTTGGGGTATGGCGGCGTACGTGCCCTTTTTTATAATGGCCCCGCTTTGTGAATTCCGGCGCATTGCTCGTTCACAAAGCACACCCGACCATCTTTCGTCGTCAAAGGCTAAAGGTGTTAAGCCCGCCCGCCCCCCGGCCCGCGGGCTTTTTCTTTGGTGATGTTCGCCAAAAGAAAACCCCGGAAGACGGGGATCTTCCGGGGTTGTTCCACCGTGGTGGGCGGATGCTATAAGCGCTCAGCGCCCATCCCACGCCGTGCGGGTCGCCGCCTTTTTGAACAGGCGGCGGTTGTCATCGGTGGGCGGCGGTTCGGAGTCGCCGAAGATCGCGGCCAGCCAGTGGCCATCGGTCGGGTTGGGGAACAGCACGAACTTGCGGCCGAACTGGTCGCGCTCGCTCTCCATCACCTTCATCCGCTCGTCGACATTCTTGACGTAGAACTTGCGGCGGAAATCGTTGAGGTTGTCGCCCAGGTACACCACGACGTCGAACTTCTTGGCGATCTCGTCCTGGCGCGGCTGCTTGTTGCTGGTGTCTCGCAGCACGGTCAGGTGATCCGTGTCGGCGTAGGGCGCGCCCAGCACCTTGAGGTGCTTCATGGCGTAGTCGTAGGTGTGCTCGTCCTGATCGCGGCTCGTTACGTAGAAGACCTCCACGCCGTTGTCCTTGCAGAACTGCAGGAAGGCCCGGGAGCCCGGCGACGGCACGATCTGGTCGCGCGGGATCCACTTGTCCCATTCAGGATCGTTGAAGAAATCCTGGTTCTGGTTGATCAGGTAACCCCAATAGGCCAGCGGCAGCAGGATCGTGTCATCCATGTCGGTAATGACCGCCAGCGGCTTGTCGCCCGGCTTGCGGTTCTTGACTGCCGCCTCGACGTGCATGCGCGCAATGTTGAATCCCTGGTAGTACAGCGCGCGGTATTCCGCCGCCGTTTGTTTCCACGCTACCGCGCCAATCAGCTGGTTGTTCAGCCCTTCGCCGGACGGCCCGAGCGTGTTGGGCTTGGCCGCGGCGGTCGGCACTGCAGCGGCGGGCTGGCTGGGCAAGTTGCCGGTCTGCGCGCAGGCGGTACTGAGTAGCCCTGCAACCACCAGGCTGGTCAGCGTCCGGATGCGATGGCCGCCGCGAACGGTTGAAAACATAGGCTGTCCCCTGTGAATGTTCGAAAAATAATGGTGAGAAAAACACGATCGCAAACTGCGCGACGGCAAAGTATTTCACAGGCGAACGGCAGTTCACACTGCAACATTCTTTGCGTATTGCACAGTCTTCTAGCGAAATGGCAGCGTGTGTGAGCAATCTGCAAGGTCTGCCCGTGACCGCCGGCTTTTAGGCAGACGCCAGCTTTTCTCCCTTCCCCAGCGGCGTGCGATAGGTCTCCAGGTGGATGCTGGTCTCGGTGTTGTGAATGCCCTTGATCAGGCGGACACGCTCAAGCACGTGGGCCAGTTCGGCAAGGCTGGTGACCTGCAACTCGGCCAGCAAGTCCCATTGTCCGTTGGTGCTGTGCAAGGACGACACGCCGGGCTCGCCCAGCAGCGAAGCAATGACGCGGCGGGCGTCGTTGCCCTCGATCGAGATGCTCATCCAGGCCATCAGGCCCGCGCTTTCGGCTTCGGGACGCAGACGCACGGTGTAGCCGACGATGAGGCCGCTGTCTTCGAGCTTGCGGATGCGGTTGGTTACGGTGCCGCGCGACACCCCCAGCCGCTTGGCCAGGGTGGCCACGCTGGCACGGGCGTTGTGCCGCAGTTGGGCAATGAGCTGCTGATCGATGTTGTCCATTTGCAAGATTCAACCATTCAATATGGCAACATATTGCCAATATGACTGCAGTTTTGTCGATATGATTTGAATCTTCGTTATGGGAAGCTCCTTGCCGATGCCTCAACTCCGATTTGCCAGACCCAGGAGCTGAGGCCAACAAGGAACTTGCCATGTCCCATACAACACCTACATCCCCCGTCATTTCCGCAGGCGTCCACACGGATTTCCTCAGCCATCGCAAGGCCGCAGAACTGGTTGCCCGCGTCGGCGTGATCGAGTGCCTGCGCGGCATGTCGCTCGCCATCGAGGCCGATTTCATGCGCTGGCAAGACTTCGACAAGTCGGCCCGCGTTGCCAACCACTCGCAGGATGGCGTGATCGAGCTGATGCCCGTGTCGGACCAGCAGGACTACGCCTTCAAATACGTCAACGGCCACCCCGTCAACACGCGTCATGGCTTGCCGACGGTGATGGCGTTTGGCGCGCTGGCCAGTGTTGCGACCGGCATGCCGGTCTTCCTGAGCGAGCTCACGCTGACCACCGCGCTGCGCACCGCGGCAACCTCGGCCATGGTGGCGCGCCGGCTCATGCGTCCCGGCAGCCGCACGATGGCGCTGATCGGCAACGGCTCGCAAAGCGAGTTTCAGGCGCTGGCCTTCCATGGGCTGCTGGGCATTCGCGAACTGCGGCTGTTCGACATTGACGCCGCCGCCACGCGCAAGCTGCAAGCCAATCTCGCACCGTACGACCTCGATGTCGTCTGCTGCGGCAGCGCCGCTGAGGCTGTGGAGGGCGCGGACATCGTGACCACCGTGACGGCCGACAAGGCCTACGCCACGATCCTGCACGCCGACATGGTCCGCCCCGGCATGCACATCAATGCGGTGGGGGGCGACTGCCCGGGCAAGACCGAACTGGCCGCCGAAGTGCTGCGGCGCGCCGACGTGTTCGTTGAGTTCGAGCCGCAGACACGCATCGAAGGCGACCTGCAGCAGATGCCCGCCGATTTTGCCGTTACCGAGTTCTGGCGCGTGCTCAGCGCAGACGCGCCCGGACGCACGTCGGATGCGCAGATCACCGTGTTTGATTCGGTCGGTTTTGCGCTGGAGGATTACTCGGCGCTACGGCACATGCGTGCGTTGGCCGCGTCTGCGGACATGCTGGAGCCGCTGGAGCTGATCCCGGCACTGGACGATCCCAAGAACCTGTTCGCGTTGCTCGGAGCGACCCAACACGGCAGCCGCGCTGCGGCGTCTTCCGCGCGCGCTGTCACCCCTCAGCCGGAGGTGGCTGCGCTGTGAATACGCGACTCTCACTCGACGTACCGCCGGTGCACACGCAGGTGCCGTTGCCCGTCACGTTGATCGGCGTACCAAGCGACGCTGGCGCCAGCAGGGTCGGCGCGTGCATGGGGCCCGATGCGCTGCGGGTGGCGCAGCTTGGGCCCGCGCTTGCGGCCCTCGGGTCAGACGTGCATGACTTGGGCAACCTCGCGGGTCCGCCCAACCCGCGCGGACCGCGCGACGACCGGTCCGGCTTGCGCAACCTGGAGGAGTGCGTGCAATGGAACCGCTCCGTCCATGACGCGGTGTTCGCGGAGCTGAGCCAGGGGCGCCTGCCCATCATGCTGGGCGGTGACCATCACTTGGCGATCGGCTCGATCAGTGCCGTCGCGCGCCACTGCCAGACACAGGGCAAGCGCCTGCGCGTGCTGTGGTTCGACGCGCATGCCGATTGCAATACCCCGGACATTTCGCCCACGGGAAACGTGCATGGCATTCCGGTCGCCAGCCTGTATGGCTTCGGGCCTGCCATCCTCGCAACACTGGGCGGGCTGCGCCCGGCGTTGCAACCGGGCGAGCTTCGGCAGATCGGCCTGCGCAGCGTTGACGACTCCGAAAAGCACATGATCCAGACCCTCGACATCGAGGCCTACGACATGCGCCGGATTGACGAGCTGGGCATGCGCGAGGTGATGCAGCGCGCCCTGCGCGATGTGTCTGACCCCGATGTGCATCTGCATGTGAGTTTCGATGTCGATTTCCTTGACCCGGAAATCGCTCCCGGCACGGGCACCACGGTGCGTGGGGGGCCGAACTACCGCGAAGCGCAGTTGTGCATGGAGATGATTGCCGACACCGGCAAGCTGCGCTCGCTCGATGTGGTCGAACTCAACCCCGCGCTCGACATGCGCAATCAGACGGCCGAACTGGTCGTCGATCTCATGGAAAGCCTCTTCGGCAAAAGCACGCTGATCCGGCCGGCACATGCGGAACTGACTTCAACCCATCTCGCTTCACCCTTGGCCTGAACCTCGCGCCGCCGGTAATCGATGCCGGTGGCGCGAGGCGTTTTGCACAACACATACCAATAAACGGAGACCCACGGCCATGCCCCAACAGCCGTCCACGCCGGCGCATCCTGCGCCCGATGCATCCCCACACCTGCAACGCAGGCTCGAAGCGCGGCACCTGACCATGATCGCCATTGGCGGTGCCATCGGCACGGGGCTGTTCGTCGCCTCCGGCTCGGCCATCGCCCAGGCGGGTCCAGGCGGCGCGGTACTGACCTACCTGACCATCGGCATCATGGTGTACTACCTGATGACCAGCCTGGGCGAGCTCGCCGCGTTCATGCCGGTGGCCGGGTCGTTCTCGACCTACGCGTCACGCTATGTCGATAAGGGTTTCGGTTTCGCGCTGGGGTGGAATTTCTGGTTCAGCTGGGCGGTGGTGGTTGCCGTCGATCTGGTGGCTTCTCAGTTGGTGATGGCGTACTGGTTTCCGAATGTGCCCGGCATTCTCTGGAGCGGCCTGTTCCTGCTGGTGATGGTGGGGCTCAATGCCTTTTCCGTGAAAGGCTTCGGCGAGGCCGAATACTGGTTCGCGTTGATCAAGGTGATTGCCGTCATTGGCTTCCTGGGGACAGGCGTCGCCATCCTGTTCGGCATCATCCACACCGGGCACGCTCCGGGCTTCTCGAACTGGACCGTGGGCGATGCGCCGTTCGTCGGCAACTTCGCCACACTGGTGGGCGTTGCCATGATCGTGGCGTATTCGTTTCAGGGCACGGAACTCGTCGGCATTGCGGCCGGTGAATCGGTGGACCCACGGCGCAATGTCCCGCGCGCGATCCGCCAGGTCTTCTGGCGCATCCTGCTGTTCTACGTCCTGTCGATCGTGGTGATCGGCTTCCTGATCCCGTACACCGATCCGCAGTTGCTGCGCAGCGAAGTCAGTGACATTGCGGTCAGCCCGTTCACGCTGGTGTTCAAGCATGCGGGGCTGCTGTCCGCCGCCACCGTCATGAACGCGGTGATCCTCACTTCCGTGCTTTCTGCCGGTAACTCGGGCATGTATGCCGCAACGCGCATGCTGTTCAACATGGCCACCGAAGGCCAGGCGCCGCGCGTCTTTGCACGGCTGACTCGCGCTGGCGTGCCGCTCATCGCTCTGCTGGGCACGACCGCGCTGGCGAGCCTGTGCCTGTTGAGTTCAATCTACAGCCCGCAAGCCGTTTATATCTGGTTGCTCAATCTGGCCGGTATGACGGAGTTCATCGTCTGGCTGAGCATTGCCGTCAGTCATTACCGCTTTCGCAAGGGCTATGTCATGCATGGGCATGATGTGAACGATCTGCCCTACAAGGCAGGCATGTTCCCGTTCGGCCCTGTGTTCGCATTCGTGCTGTGCCTGCTGATTACGCTCGGCCAGAACTACGAGGCCTTCCTGGCGGATCGGATCGACTGGATCGGTGCCATCGCCACCTATCTGGGCATCCCGCTGTTTCTGGCCACGTGGGCGGGTTACCGGCTGGTGTGCAAGTCGCGCTGGGTGCGCTATGAGGACATGCGCTTCGACGCCATCCCCATCGCCGATGTGCCCGAGGCGATCATCGAAGCGGAACCCAAGCCCACTGGCGTGGCGGGATACGGAGCCGCCTCCAACGGCTAGGCAGGCCCTTCAGCGGGCTGTTGCCTGCGAAGACGCGGGAGGCGGGTTCGGGGCGTTTGCGGTGTCGTCCGACATGGCGCCCATGCCAACCGCCACCGCAGCCAGCAAGACCGCCACGCCGCGCGCGACGTAGAAGACCGTTTGCGCGCAGACCATCTCCGGCTCGCGCGATGTGCTGCCGGCGGGGTACGCGTGCCACTTGCCGCGGCTGGCGTGGTACGACATGGGCGTCGGCATCGCATCGCGATGCGCGCGCGGGGGGCGTGTGTGGTGTGTCGGATGAGGCTGCATGTTCGGCATGGCGATTGTCCTCATACTCAAGCGTGAGCCCAGGCGCGCCAGAACAGCAGCGCCGTCATCGAAAACCCGAAGGTGGAAACCAGCGCCCGCACTACCGGCACCGGCAGGCGCTTGGCCGTGTGCGCGCCCAGATAACCGCCCAGTGCGGCGGCCACCAGCATCACCAGCGTCTGCGGCCACCACACCATCCTGGCCAGCGCAAAGCACAGCACGGCGACGAGGTTGGTAGCCCCCACCAGCAGCGTGCGCGAGGCATTCAGGGCTTTGATGTCGTCGTGGCCGAACAGTGCCCACACCGCCATCATCATGATCCCGACCGCGCCGCCAAAGTAGCCGCCATAGATGGCCAGCCCGCCTTGCGCGACCAGCAGCGTCGTCCGGCCGATGTGCACGCGCTGGCGCAGCCACGCCCCGGCCTGCCTGCCGAACGTGAACGCCAGGGAGCCGATCAGCAGCAGCCACGGCACGATGAAATCGAACGCGCGCGATGACGTGTTCATCAGCAGCAGCGCGCCGAGCAATCCACCCGCCAGGCTGATCCCTACCATGGCGCGCATCGAGACCTGCTCGAAGCCGCGGTAGTCGGATCGATACGCCCATGCGGACGTCGCCGCGCCCGGCAGCAGCGCCACCGTGCTCGACGCATTGGCAAACACCGACGGCACACCCGCAAACATGAGCGCGGGCAGGGTGACGAACGAGCCGCCGCCGGCCAGCGCATTCATCATGCCGGCGAGCAGGCCCGCGCCAAAAAGCAGCAGCGTGGCGGATTCCATTGGGGGCGAGAGTGGGATGTTGCGTTGGGAGGTGCCTCAGTTTCTGCCACTGGCCGCAACACCGCAATCTGCGATACATTGACCAAGCCTCAGGATGACACTGAGGCTGATGCCTTATTTGAGAGTCTTCGTGCGCTTTGACCTGACTGATCTGCGACTCTTCCTGTACACCGCCGAGGCCGGCAGCATCACTGCCGGGGCGGAGCGCTCGCACTTGACGCTGGCGTCGGCCAGCGCGCGCATCCGCGGCATGGAAGACACGCTGGGCGTGCCGCTGCTCACGCGCAATCGCCGGGGCGTGGAAACCACCGCCGCCGGCCGCACGCTTGTCCACCACGCACGCGTGGTGCTGCAGCAGATGGACCGCATGCGCGGTGAGCTGGGCGAATACGCGCGCGGCCTCAAGGGCTACGTGCGGTTGCTGTCCAACACCGCCGCCATGACGGAGTTCCTGCCCGAAACGCTCAGCGCCTTCCTGGCCGCGCATCCCGAAGTCGACATCGATCTGGAAGAGCTGGTCAGCCACGAGATTGTCGAAGCGATTGTGCAGGGGCGGGCGGACATCGGCATCGTCAACGACGCGGTGGATCTGTCGGGGCTGGAGACCTTCCCGTTCCGCCACGACCGCTTGGTGCTGGTGACCGCGCGCGACCACCCGTTGGCCGAGCGCCGCGAGCTGGCTTTTGTCGACACGCTGCAGGAAGACTTCGTCGGCCTGACGGGTGACAACGCCTTGCAGGCCTACCTGGCCGGGCATGCCGCGCGCGCCGGTTATCGGCTCAAGTACCGCGTGCGGCTGCGCAGCTTTGATGCGGTGTGCCGCATGGTGGAGCGCAACGTGGGCGTGGGGGTGATCCCCGAGCATGCGGCGATCCGCCTGCAGCGCTCCATGGCCATTCGCCGTGTGCGGCTGACCGATGCCTGGGCGACGCGCCTGCTGCGCATCTGTGTGCGCCGCTTTGACGACCTGCCGGTCTTCGCGCGCCAACTGATCGAGCATTTGCGCGAGGCCTGAGCGCTGCGCGCGTCCGTCATTCGGCGGAGAGAGGCTGTTTGAACTCGCTTGGGGGATATCGCATCGGTACACTGCAAGCAGTTGCGCTCCACCGCATGCCTCACCTGGTCGTTGTGGCGGCGCAGCAAAGCAGCATCGTCTGGCCGCATTCCGACCGCAGTCGTTCTGATGGAGCGCACGATGGCTTCCGCCGGTGTTCCCCCCGATGTTCCTCCGATCGGCTTGCTGCACGCCGCGCGTGCACTGCGCATCTATCGTCGCCACGAGATCAACGCGCTGGCGTGGATCGCGCTGGGTGTGTGCCTTCGCACGCCCGCGGCCATGGCGGCCATCAGTGTGGCGCTGCTCATCGTGTGCGCGTGGTCGCTCACGCGGCATATCCAATATCTCAAGCCGTTGTACGAACTGCCGGCGTTCAGCCGGCTGCTCACGCACAGCGGCATGGCCTTCGCGGCTGTCAATGCCGCGCTGCTGGCGGTGGAGCTGGCCACCGGCGCCGGACGCGGCGGATGGTTCGATGCCGACGGCTGGCTCGCGCCGGCGTGGCCGCAAATCCTGCCCGATATGGCAGGCACGATCGAGCTGATGCTGGTGTGCGCGCAGTGGATTGTCGTGCTGGGCGTTGTGGTTGCCGCAACGGCCTGGGCATGGCTGAGCCTGGGCGGCGGCCGGTCGCTGCGCTTTCCGCCGCGCTCGCAATGAGCGCATGCCCGGGGTGATTCCGGGCTGTTCCGGCGGCAGTTTTCCTTCTATAAGTGGGTGAGTCGGTTGCAGGTGCGTTTCCGTCGCGCCAGGACGAGGCGCGTGCAGTCCAACCCCAGGAGACAGGCATGACATCGCTGGACGCCTTCCTGCGGTGCCGCGACTTTCTGCTCGCGCATCGTGAAGACTACGACACCGCCGTGCGCGATTTTGCGTGGCCCGAGCTGGATCGCTTCAACTGGGCGCTCGATTATTTCGACACCATGGCGCGCGGCAACGACGCCATCGCGCTGTGGGTGCTCGACGACCAGGGCAACGAGACGCGCCTGTCCTTCGCGCAGATGGCCGAACGCTCGGCGCGCGTGGCCAACCACATGCGCGCGCTCGGCGTGCAGCGCGGGGACCGTATCCTGCTCATGCTCGGCAACGTGCCGGGGCTCTGGGATGTGATGCTCGCCAGCATCAAGATCGGCGCGGTCATCATTCCTGCCACCACGCTGCTTACGGCCGAAGACCTGCGCGAGCGCATTGCCATGGGCGAGGTGCGCCACGTGGTGGTGGGCGCGGCGGATTGCGCCAAGCTCGATGCCGTCTCAGGCACATTCACACGCATCGTGATTGGCGCGGACAAGGCGCCCGCCGGCTGGCACCGCTTTGAAGATGCGTATGCGGCATCCCCCGAATTCACACCCGATGGGCCCACGCAGGCCAGCGATCCGCTGCTGCTGTATTTCACCTCCGGCACCACGTCCAAGCCCAAGCTCGTGATGCACACGCATGCGAGCTACCCCGCCGGGCATCTGTCCACGCTGTACTGGATCGGCCTGGCGCCCGGCGATGTGCACTGGAACATCAGTTCGCCCGGCTGGGCCAAGCACGCGTGGAGCTGCTTCTTTGCGCCCTGGAATGCCGGCGCCACCATCTTCATCTACAACTACGCGCGCTTCGAACCCAAGGCCGCGCTCGACGTACTTTGCCGGGCCAAGGTGACCACGCTCTGCGCGCCGCCTACGGTGTGGCGCATGCTCATTCAGGAAGACCTGGCCGCCTGGAAGCCCGCCCTGCGCGAACTGGTGGGCGCCGGCGAGCCGCTCAACCCGGAAGTGATCGAACGCGTCCGCATCGCCTGGGGCATCACCATCCGCGACGGCTATGGCCAGACTGAAACCACCTGCCAGATCGGCAACAGCCCGGGGCAGCCGGTCAAGCCGGGTTCGATGGGCCGGCCGCTGCCGGGCTACCGCATCACGCTGCGCGACCCGGATGGCAACGAAGCCGAGGAAGGCGAGATCTGCATCGAATTGAATTCACGCCCCACGGGGCTGATGGAAGGCTACGCTGGCAACGCCAGCAAAACCGCCGAAGCGATGCGCGGCGGCGTGTACCACACCTCCGACATTGCCGCGCGCGACGCGAGCGGCTACCTGACCTACGTCGGCCGCGCCGATGACGTGTTCAAGGCGTCGGACTATCGCGTCAGCCCGTTCGAGCTGGAGAGCGTGCTGATCGAACACCCCGCCATTGCCGAAGCCGCAGTCGTGCCGAGCCCCGACCCCGTGCGCCTGGCCGTGCCGAAGGCCTTCCTGGTACTGCGCGCGGGGCACGAAGCCGGCCCCGAACTGGCGCGCGACATCCTGGCGTTCTGCCGCAACCGGCTGGCGTCGTACAAGCGCGTGCGCCGCATCGAGTTTGCCGATCTGCCCAAGACCATCTCGGGCAAGATCCGGCGTGTCGAATTGCGCATGCGTGAAGCGGCGCGCAGCGAAAGCGCCGCGGGCGTTCGCAACGTGCAGGAATACTGGGAAGAGGATTTCCCGGCCGATTGACCTCGTGCCGCGCTTGGGCACCGAACGGAACGCGCGGCCCCCGACCGCACGTTCCGCTGCGCCCGCGCCGATGCGATATCAGCGCGATGAACGCGGGACCAGGCGCAACTGGCGCGCGCGGTCCAGATCGTAGGCCGGCACACCGCCATGCGGCAGCGAGGCACGGGAAGCGGCCAGGTCACGGCCGCGCACGATCACCGGGGCGAGCGTGCCTGCGCGGATCAGGTCCGACGCAGCCAGCTCGATCCAATCGCGGTAGTTGCGATAGACCTCTTCGGCCGTGGCTTTCTGATGCGCGCAGTCGCAGAGCGACAGGGCTTCGGACGTGACGAAACAACTCACAACCTTGCCGTCGACGATGGCTTGGAAGAACAGGTCGCCTACGGACCTGAAAGTCTTGCCGGTGAACGAGATGTTCATGATGCTCCCCCATTGATCGGGCGCGCCGCGTTTACGGCGTGCCCCACATGCCGCTTTCGCGGCGCTGCGATCACATGCGGGAGCGCAGGTTCCGAATGGAGGGATGACGATGCTCCGGATGTGAAATCCATCCGGATGCGGTTGACCCAGTGAAGCGGGTCGGACTATCCCTCGGTGCCGTTATACGGTCTGTCAATTCGGTAGTTGACTGCGGGTTCACTCTCGCGCTGCGACCTTCCCCGTACAAATCATGTTCGATATCGTTTTCGTTACCACAAGCGGTTCAACACCCCGACGCCTACGGCAATCGAGATGGCCAGCAGCCAGAACACAACGGTTGGAACGCGCGTCGCCGGAAGACGTGTTTGAAACAGGCGCCGCCGCGTCGGAATGAACTGCCAATCGGCAGTGTGACGTTCCCACCCCAAGCGAGCCGTCAAGCCCGCAGTTCCCCGTTTGGTGATTCCCATGGCTTGCTCCCGAAAGCCCACTGCTGCGTATTTAATATTATTTAATTCTGCTGTTCTTCGGTTGCATTCTAGGACACTCCACGCGGAGCGCTAGTGCGCCTTGGCATGATTCTTCTCGTCCATTTGGTTCATAAACGGGAGGTCTAGGACATATTGGGGGGGAAATATGAACTGGTTTTCCAATCACATTGAGCCAATTCACCGATACGCAAACGCTTACGTTTCAAACGGGTGCTTTAGAGGCTGCAAAAGGTCCTGCAAGGTTGCGCAGCTACAGTCACGGGTTTCTTGCGGGGCGCGGTCTGCAGCGGCGCTCAGAGGGCAAAACGCCGAACTGGCGCGCGTCCTGAGGTACAGTGCGACCGGCAGCACGGTAGGGCAACAATGAGCGGGACATCAACATGACGCAGGCAAGGCGCGCCCCAAAAGCGTGGGCGTTCGCGGGGTTCGGAATACGGCTGGCGGCCGTATTCGGGGTATGTGGGGCGGGAATGGCAATGGCGCACGCCGAGGCGCCGAGTCTGGCGGTGCGTCGCGCGGCCGTGGAGTCGACGTTGGCCCATGCTGGCAGTTGCCAGCGCCTGGGCGACTATTACTGGGAAATCGGCGATGCCAAGGGCGTGCTGATGCGTGGTCAGCATGGCCAGCGCATCAGTGCCAACAAAACGGTGCGGCTGGCGTCGGCTTCCAAATGGGTCTTTGGCGCCTATGTGGCGGAACGCACGCACGGCAAGCCCACACCCGCCGAGATTGATGCGCTGACCATGCGCTCCGGCTACGACGGACTCAACCCGCTGCTGTGCAATCGCAACGACACCGTGCAGAGCTGCTTCGAGCGTGGCCGCAACAGCACCTTCACTCCGGGCCATGTCGGGCGATTCAGTTACAACGGCGGCCACGACCAGAAGCTGCTGATCAATCTTGGTTTTGGCGGCGCCGATGCCGACACGCTCAGCAACGAGCTCGATCGCCAGCTTGCCAACACGCCCGGCCTGCGCGACGCCGACAAGCCGCTCGGCATCCGTTACCTGGCCCCCGAGCCCGGCGGCGGGATGATCGCTACGCCCAGCACCTACGGTCAGTTCTTGCGCCGCCTGATGCGCGGTGAATACGAGCTCGGCAAGATGCTCGGCCAGCATGCCGTCTGCACTGAGCCCGGCACGTGCGCGAATGCTGTCAGCACGCCGGCCGCGCTGCCGTGGCACTACGCGCTCAACTATTGGATTGAAGACCACCCTGGCGGTGACGGCGCTTTCAGCTCGCCGGGCGCGTTCGGCTTCTATCCGTGGATCACTGCCGACAAACGCTACTACGGCATGCTCGTGCGCGAGACGCTTGCGCCGCGCGCGTACGTGCGCAGCGCAGCGTGCGGGGCCCTGATCCGCCGCGCCTTTGCCGAAGGGCTGGCGCAGCACCCTGCGGAATCCGCCGGTACGCCCGATTTTGCGGACTGACTTAACCGAGCCAACCGGCGCTCAGGAATTGAGCGGCGGGCATGCCGGCCCCGCCGCTGATCAATAACCGCGGTAATACGGGTGATAGTGCGGACGGTCGTAGTAGCCGCCCGCCGGCACCACCACACATGCGCTCAGCGCGGAAGCGGCGGCAGCGGCCAGGATGAGCAGGGCGAGGGTGCGTTTCATGGTGAGGCTCCGTGGTTGTCGTTGGACTTGGCCTCACTGTATGGAAACGTCTCGCAACCGCGCTTTACCGTTTGTAAGCAAAACTGCGGCGTCCGGACCGGTCATCCACGGCTGTTGCCGCGTTGGCAGCCGGTGCGCCACTGCGGCCGTAATTTGCCGTTACCTTTGCGGTCAGACTGTGGAGACGCTGGGCGTGCACGCTCTTGTCGGTGTCGCGCCACAATGTTCCACAAACTTATCGCCACACTATTGACAGTTCGTCGAGATAAGCGGGAAATAGAACAAACGGCAAACGTTGGGCTTCAAGTTTGAGCGCCCGGCGCCGATAGCCGTTCATAGAGACGTCAGGGCGTTTCGGCTAACCGCCGGAACAACAATGCCCTGCGGGGACTAGACGATGCGCAATGCCCAACCGTGCGCATCGGCAACATGTGTCGGGGGGAACGCATCATGACGAATTTTCTGGAGTCCACCATTGCCTGGGCCGTGCCGTGCCTGATTGCCACCGCGATTGTGGCGCCGGTCATGTGGCGCAAGCTGCGTACGCGCCGTCTGCTCGAAGCCATGCATGAGGCGCGCGAATACCGCGATGAATGAACTGGGGATCGGCGAGCCGCGCTGATCTCTCCAGGCTGTTACGCCAATCAGAAACGGGCGCCGCATTGCTGCAGGCGCCCGTTTTGCATTTTGCGATGCCGATTGCGGCGCGCATCCTGCCGCGCCGCTTCCTGTGCGCTCAGGCAGCCACGGCTTGGCTGACGACGTCGCGCATGGCGGCGTGTGCGGCTTCCAGGGCTTGCGTGCGGGCGTCCGGGCCCATCGCCAGGCGTTCAGCGCGCACGAACTGCACGTCGGTGATGCCGAAGAAACCGAACACCGTCTTCAGGTAGGCCTCCTGGAAGTCCATGGCGGCTGCCGGGCCGGCCGAATACATGCCGCCACGCGTGGAGGCAACGATCACCTTCTTGCCGCCAGCCAGGCCGACCGGGCCGTTTTCCGTGTACTTGAACGTGCGGCCGGCTTGCGCCACGCGGTCGATCCAGGCCTTGAGCTGGCTCGGCACCGAGAAGTTGTACATCGGTGCGCCGACCACGATGACATCGCTGGCGAGCAGTTCGCCCACGAGTGCATCCGAGCGGGCATGCTCGGCGCGGGTGGCGTCATCGAAATCATCGGTGCCCGTGGCGCGGAAGCCGGCGGCAATGGCGCCGTCCAGGTGGGGAATGGCTTCCACGGCCAGGTCGCGGTGGACGACGGTGGCGCTGGGGTTTTCGCGGCGCAGTTCCTCGACGATGGCGGCGGTCAGCAGGCGCGAGGCCGACGCGTCACCGAGGATGCTGGAATCAATGTGAAGGACTTGCATGATGTCTCTCCAAGAAAAGGTGGGTTGACGTAACGATAGTGCGGTGCAGCGAGTTCCAGTAGTGGGTCGAATCGACACACATCGTTCTATGAGTGAGACAATCCTCGCGACCCTCGGAGAACGGCCATGCAAGACCTGAACGACCTCGTCCTGTTTGCCAGTGTGGTGACGCACGGCAGTTTTTCCGGCGCCGCGCGGGCGCTGGGGATCCCCAAGTCGCGTGTAAGCCGTCGGGTGGCCGAACTGGAGGCGCGCCTCGGTGTACGGCTGCTGCAGCGATCCACGCGGGCGGTGCACGTGACGGACGTCGGCTCGGCGTTCTACACGCATTGCGAATCGATGACGCGGGCCGCCCGCGCCGCCTTCGAGGTGGCCGAGCATGCCGGCGAGAAGCCCGCCGGCCGCCTGCGCGTGAGCTGCCCGGTGGGCGTGGCGCACGTGTTCCTGGGGCCGGTGGTGCCGCGCTTCCTGCGCGAGCACCCCGACGTGCGCCTGGAGCTGGATGTCACCAACCGCCGCGTCGACGTCATCGGTGAGGGTTACGACGTGGCGCTGCGCGTGCGTTCGACGCTGGATGATTCCAACCTCGTGGTGCGCACCTTCGGCGTGAGCAATCAGGTCATGGTGGCGAGCCCGGAATTCGTGGCCGCGCACGGGCCGTTCGATACGCCGGCATCGTTGCAGGGCGTGGCGGCGCTCTGGCTCGGTTCCTCCGCGGGCGAGCGCACGCGCTGGCGCCTGACCGGGCCGGATGGGGCCGCGGTCGACATCGAGTGCCAGCCGGTGTTGGCCACCGATGACCTTTATCTGCTGGTGTTGAGCGCCATTGCCGGCGTGGGGGTGGGGCAACTGCCAGTCAACCTGTGCGAGGAGGGGCTGCGTGATGGCCGGCTCGTCCCCTTGTTGATCGACCACAAGCTGCCGACGCACCAGTTCCACGCGGTGTTTCCGTCCCGGCGGGGGCTGGTGCCGGCGGTACGCGCCTTCATTGAATTTCTGGCCGCCGAACTGCCAGCCATGACGCTGAAGACAGCGAAAGGCTGTTACGAAGACATCCTGCAGCCGCCAGATCGTTGACTCTGCAACGAATGTCAATCGGCAGTATCATCGAGAGCTTCGCTTCAGCCATTGGTGTGAGTGGTTTTTTACGGCACTTGCGCACATTCCCATGTCCTCCCGCCCCAGCATTGAATCGCCACAGTCAGACTCGCCCGTCGCAGCATTGACAGACCCATTGGGTAAGCCGCCGGTGGCCGACATCCCGGTGATGGTGGTCATGGGCGGGCTGATGCTCGCCATTCTGCTGGGCGCGCTGGAGCAAACGATCGTGGCGGTGGCGCTACCCGTCATCGCGGGGGAGTTCAACGGCTTTGCGTTGATGGCCTGGCTGGTGTCGGCCTATCTGGTGGCCTCCACCGTCGTCACGCCCATCTACGGAAAACTGAGCGACCTGTACGGCCGGCGCGCCATGCTGACGACGGCGATCACACTGTTTGTGCTGGCGTCGGTGGTCTGTGCGCTGGCGACCAGCATGCCGATGCTGCTGTTTGCACGTGTGCTGCAGGGGCTGGGCGGGGGCGGGCTGATCTCGGTGGCGCAGGCCACGATTGCTGACGTGGTGCCGCTGCGCGAGCGCGGCCGCTACCAGGGTTATGTGAGCGGCATGTGGGCCATGGCCAGCCTGGCCGGCCCGGTGATCGGCGGTTACCTGACGCACTACCTGTCGTGGCGCTGGATCTTCTGGATCAACCTGCCGCTGGGCATTGTCGCGTTGGTGGTGGTGCGGCGCGCGCTACGGCATTTGCCGGTGGCGCATCAGCGTCGCCCGATCGACGTGCCGGGGGTGGTGCTCTTTGCGCTGGGGCTGACAGCGCTGCTGGTCATGATTACCCGTGTGGGCCAGGGGGTGCCGCTCATGCAGCCCGACAACCTTGGTTTGCTGGTCGGGGCTGTGGTGGTGCTGGGCGCCTTCGTGTGGCAGGAGAACCGCGCGGCTGAGCCGATCATTCCCCTGTCGATGTTCCGTGTGCGCACGGTCACGATCTGCTGTCTGGCGTTGTTCCTGTGCTTCTTCCAGTTGATTGCCACGTCGGTGCTGATGCCGTTGCGCTTCCAGATGGTCGCGGGTGCCAGCCCCGATGCCGCCGCGCTGCGCCTGGTGCCGCTCACCCTGTCGATTCCGCTTGGGGCCTTCCTTGCCGGCAAGTGGATGACACACAGCGGCCGCTACAAGCCGCTCATGCTGAGCGGCGCGTGCGTAGTGCCGTTTGCGGTGGCTTCGCTGGGTCTGCTGGATCCGCACAACGTCCTGGCGCTCACGCTGGCGATGGTGGTGCTGGGCCTGGCGATTGGCGTGCAGTTTCCGACGGGCCTGGTGGCCACGCAGAACGCAGTGCCGCCGCAGACGGTGGGCCTGGCGACGGCGCTCACGGCCTTCTCGCGTCTGCTGGGTGGCGCGGTGGGCGTGGCCGTGCTGACGTCGGTGCTGATTGCGCTGCTGCGCCAGGCTGCGCCGCAAGCGCAGGTGGCCGCGGGCGGCGACGTGCTGATGGACCTCTTCCATGCGGCGCTCGCCAGCAGCGGTGCCGATGCACAAGCTCTGCAGCGTGCAGGCGAGACCGCGTTCCGCCATCTGTTCTTCTTTGCTGCTGCGGTGTCGGTGGTCTCGCCGCTGCTGATTGTGCGGCTGGAAGAAAAGGCGCTGCGCGGCAAGGTGTCGATCGCAGAAGCCATCGAGTAAGCAGGACAGCGCTAGCTCGGGGCGGGCGCCAGCGCGCGCCGTCGAGCGCGGCGTGCGACGCTGCCTTCGTATAGCGCCCAGCGCAGCGTCGGGGCCACGGTGCGCATGGCAGCCGATGCAAACGCGGCCTGCAACGGCGGCCGCTTGAGATCGAGCATCTGGATGGCCCACGGCGGCAGCAACTGGATGCCGGCATCCAGAAACAAGCGCACCGCTGGCCGCAACCCGGGGCGCGGTGCCTGCCACGTCATCAACACCTCCACCACCGTGCGTGTGCGATCGCTGGCCACCAGTTCAGCGCGCATGCCATGCAGATACGCCTGGATGGCTGCGCGCGATTTCGGCACATCCCGCGCGCCAAGCAACTCGGCAATGAGTGCCGTCTCTTCAAAATAACGATCCTGCTGGGCGCCGCTCAGGCCGCCATCCACGTAGCGCAGATAGCCGGCCAGGAAGCTCGACATCTCGGCGACGTGCACCCAGGTGAGCAGGTCCGGATCGTTGGCTGAATAGGGCCGGCCATCGGGGGCGATGCCCTGCACGCGGTTGTGGATCGTCTTGACGCGTTCGATGAGCGCCAGCGCATCGTGCCGGCTTCCGTAGGTGGTGCCCGCCACGAACTGCGCGGTGCGGCCCAGGCGACCCTGCAGGTCTTCGCGAAAGTTGGAGTGGTCCCACACGCCGGCCAGGGCGCGCGGGTGCAGCGCTTGCAGCAGCAACGCGCTGACGCCGCCGGCCATCATCGCCGGGAAATCCGCGTGGACCTTCCAGCAGACCGCATCGGGGCCGAACAGGCCGGGGTCGCCGGGCGGCGAGGCGATATCGAGCGTGAGGCTGCCGGTGGCACGCGTGAGGCCGCGGACCTGGTTGGCAATGCGCTCGCGAAGCGCAACGAGTGGTGAGGGCATGGTGCCGAAGGTGCGGTGCGGGCACGAGGCGGGGAAGCCTCCATTTTACCGAGCCGCTTCCGCCGTGCCGTGATGACGCAACGCCGCATGGCGTATGCATTGGCAGGCCCATTTGTTGCGAGCCTGTGGGCGATAGCGCCTCCTAGAATGAAGAACAATTCCATGAGAACGCCACATGCCTATGCTTCCCCACCGATATGTTGCCCGGTTCGGCCTGATTGTCCTGATGGCGGGCCTCTGCCTGAGCCCTGCGTTGCGCGCTGCCGACAACGCACAAGCCTTGCGCGATAAATACCAGAGCGTTGCGCAGCAATTGGCCGACAACCCATTCCACCGCCCGTTGGTGCTGGAATCCAACGAGACGCCCGACCGGCTCAAGAGTGATATCTACAGCGTGCTCGATTACCCGTTCGCCACCGTCAAGGGCGCGCTGAACGACCCGGCGCACGGCGCTGCCAACTGGTGTGACGTGCTGATCCTGCATCTGAACATCAAGTACTGCCACGCAACGCAGGGGGCGGGCGGCAGCGTGCTCAACGTCAACCTGGGGCGCAAGGTGGAAGACTCGCTGTCCACGACCTATCCGCTCGAATTCAGTTATCACCCGGCCGCCAGCAGCGCCGACTACTTCCGGGTAGAGCTCAACGCGGCTTCGGGGCCGCTCAGCACGCGTGATTACCACATCATGCTGGAGGCCGTTCCCGCGCCGGGCAGCGGTAACCATACGTTCCTGCATCTCACCTATGCCTACGGTTACGGCACCGCCGGCCGCCTGGCGATGCGCACGTATCTCGCCACCGTGGGCAGCGGCAAGGTGGGCTTCACCAGGGAGGCGGAGTCATCGAGCGCGGAGCCGGGATACGTGGGCGGTGTGCGCGGCTTGCTGGAGCGCAACACGATGCGCTACTACCTTGCCATCGACGCCTACTTGAAATCGCTTGCCGCGCCGCCGGACAAGCGCCTGCAGCAGCGCCTGATCACGTGGTTCAACGCGACCGAGCAGTACCCGCGCCAACTGCACGAAGTGGAGCGGCAGGACTACCTCGAGATGAAGCGCCACGAAATCGAGCGCCAGCAGACGCCTCAGTGATGGCGCTTGCGCTTCAAGCGTGGGTGTAAGGCCGATAGACCTTGGCGAAGCGCTGCGCCTGCACGACGCCATAGTCGCCGGGGGCGTATTGCAGGACCCAGTCGCCGGCTTGGCCGTGCAGCACGTCGCCGGCTTCGGAACGCGCCATCGAGAATGCTTCGCCCATCTGCTTGGCAAGCACCACGCTCGGGCGGTTGCGATAGGCGCCCGCCTGACCGTGCGCGACCGATGCATCCGCGCTGACGTACTTCGCATCGAAGCGCTCACGCGAGACCACCCAGCGGTCGCCCGTCGAACCGGTGATGAGTGCATCGCCGGGGGCGTAGCGGTTCGGGCCTTCCAGGCTCATCAACTCACCGGGGGCGGTGGCAAAGTCGACGTGGACGGTCTCGTCCTTGACGAAGGGGCGGGCGGCAGGGTCCGTGCGCAGATCGACGTGTTGCAGGGTCGGCATAGGGTGACGCAAAGGCGATGAAGGCGATGAAGGCGAGACGAGGCGGAAGGCCGTAAGCGTAGCGCAAACGGCGTGCCGAAGGTTCGTTAGAGTGGGGGCGGAATTATTGATATCTCAACCCGAGGATTCCACCGTGAACGCACGTGAACCCCATTCGCCATCCCCGCTGACCGAACGCGACATGGCGCTGTTGCGCCAGGCGATTGCGCTGGCCGACGATGCGCGCAAGCGCGGCCGCCACCCGTTCGGCGCACTGGTGGCCGACGAACACGGCAACGTGATTGCCACGGCCGGCAACAACTCGATGCCGCCTGAAGGCGACCCCACTCAGCATGCGGAACTGGCGGCCGCTGCGGCGGCAGCCAAGGTGCTGTCCCCCGAGCAGCTTGAGCGCTGCACGCTGTACACCAGCGCCGAGCCCTGCTGCATGTGCTCGGGCGCCATCTACTGGTGCAACATCGGTCGCGTGGTCTATGCGCTTTCGGAGCACCACCTGCTGACGCTCACGGGCGACCACCCCGAGAACCCCACGTTCTCATTGCCGTGCCGCGAGGTGTTCGTACGCGGGCAGCGCCGCATCGAGGTGCACGGCCCGTTGATCGAAGAGGAAGCCGCGCACTCGCACGTCGGCTTCTGGGGGTGAGCGCCATGCCGGGGATCTCGATCCACGTGGTGGATGTGTCGCGCGGCGTGGTCGCACAGGGGCTGGCGGTGCGCATCGAACGGCTGGTGGGCGGCGAGCGTTTGCTGCTGGCGGCGGGGCGCATCGGCTCCACCGGTACGCTGCGCGAGTTGGATGCACTGGCGGCGCACTGTGTGGCCGGCGTGTACGAGGCCACCTTCGAGGTGGGCGAGTACTACCGGCAGGCCGGCATCGCGTTGCCTGCCACGCCGTTCCTCGAAACGGTGCCCTACCGGTTCGGGCTGGATGATGTAGCGCAGCACTATCACCTGCCGTTCAAGATGACGCCGTGGGGGTACTCCTGCTTTCGGGGTGGGGCGTAGTGTGTTGCGTTCGTCCTCTGCCAGTCGTGATCCGGAGAAGCTGCGCCGCCTCCGGGGGTCTCGGCACCGGCTTGAGAGGGGCGGTACCGACGCATTTGTAAGCCCCCCGCCCCCATGCCAGGCATCATTCATTTGGATGACGCCCGCATCAAACGAACGATGCCGTAGCGCAAATGCCCGTGCTACGTTATGCGCACATAACAAGCCCGCCACCACCATCGGGGTGAGTCCGGCGGGCACCAGCGCAGACAGCCATCCTTCGGGGGAGGGAAGCTTGCTCAAAGATCAGTTGATTGGCGATCTGTACGAAGCGGCAGTGACGCAGGATGGTTTCCTGGAGGCCTTCCAGCAGGTGACCGAATCGCTCGGCGCTGACATGTTTCACATGTTCAGCTGGGACGCCGTGCGCAATGCCCCGCAACTCTCCGTCTACTCACCAAAGAGAGAGATCGACGACACCATCCGCCTGTATGACCAATACTACGGTGCGCTGGACCCGCGCCGCGGTTTTGTCGAGCGAGCCAACGTGCGCGAGTTCGCCTTCTGCCAGGACCACCTTTCCGACGTCTATGTCGAGCGCAGCGAATTCTTCCAGGACTATCAGATTCCGGCGGGCTTCCGCTACTTGATGGGTGTACGCCTGGAGCGTCCGGGCAGCAGCGACATCCTGCTCGGCATGCTTCGAGCGCACGGCCGAACACCGTATTCCGAAGAGAATCGCTTCAACGCCGCAGGCATGGCCGGCCACCTGCAGCGCACGATCAACCTATGGCGTGATACACGCGTGCTCCACCGCGATGCGGCCATTGGCGCAGAACTGATGGAGCAGCTTGGCCTGGCCGTGTTCGCCCTCGGACGCGATCAGCGCGTGCTGTTTGCCAACGCCCAGGCCGAGGCGCTGCTGCGTGCTTCGACGTGTCTGCGTCTCGAACACGGGCGCCTGTGCGCCACGTTTGCGGCCGACAACGACGGTCTCCAGGCTGCGTTGGCGCGCGTGGCAAAAACCCGCAAGGGCGAGAGCGTTACGGTGCGGCCGAGGCTGGGCGCGCCGCACGAAATCTTCCTCGGGATATCACAGTTGCCCGCTCACGCTGCGCATGCTGCGTTTGGCGATGCCGCCATGCTGATCACGGCGCGCCGCCGCGGTGATGCAGCGCCCGTCACGGCGATGCAGTTGCGTCAGGCCTTCGGCCTGTCGGCCGCAGAAGCCGCGGTGGGCGAGGCGCTGATTGCCGGCAAGACCCCCGACGAATACGCCGCCAGCGCTGGCGTGGCCATGTCGACGGTGCGCTCGCAATTGCGCGCCATCTATGAGAAGACCTGCACGCGCTCGCAGACGGAAGCCGTCGGGACGATGCTGTGGGTGCTGTCGCAGCGCAAGCCGCAGGGCTAGTACCGCGCTTGCCGCTTGCCGGATAGCAATCCGGTCGATCATCACGCACGAAAACATCCGGGCTACCGCCTGCGTCCATGGTTGTGAAAAATTCTCATGAGCAAACGTGTGCTGATGCGCAACAAAGGTAGGGTGTGTCTTCGAAACGCCGGGAATTAACGCAAATGAGTAATTATCAAGCGTGGGCTATTTAGATAATCCGATTTTCCCGCATATGGCCTATGCGCCAGTGTCCAGATATGCCGCCTGCTATCAGGCGTTCACGTGAATGGGCGCCGCTTCCATTTAGGTCTTTCCTTTCTATGAGGTTGGCGGCCACGGCAATGATTTTCCTGCGAAGGTGGGGTTATTGGGGACTCAATAAATCCCGAATCGTGCCGAAAAGCTTCTTGCAAATCGAATCAACAAAGGAGAAGCCCCCGCCATGCGTGTCAACGAACCGGTTACCCAGCGTGAATATGAGTTCCCCGACAACGCGACGCTGATGTCGACCACCGATACACAGAGCTATATCGCCTATGCGAATGCCGCGTTTATCGAAGTCAGCGGTTTTACTCGGGAGGAGATCGAGGGCCAGCCGCATAACCTCGTGCGCCATCCCGACATGCCGCCCGAAGCGTTTGGCGACATGTGGGCCACGCTCAAGGCCGGGCAGCCCTGGACGGCGCTGGTGAAGAACCGTCGGAAGAACGGCGACCACTACTGGGTGCGCGCCAACGCCACGCCGGTGGTGCGCAATGGCCAGGCCACCGGCTACATGTCGGTGCGCACCAAGCCCTCGCGCGAAGAGATCGCCGCGGCCGAGGCGCTGTACAAGGATTTCCGCAGCGGTCACGCGGGCAGCCGCAAATTCCACAAGGGCTTGATCGTGCGGACGGGCTTGATGGCCTGGCGCTCGGTGTTCCAGGTGATGCCGGTGCGCTGGCGCATCCGCCTGACGTTCCTGTCGCTGCTTCCGCCCCTGATTGCCGTGGCATGGGCCTTCGGTCTGTCCGGCGCGGCGCTCGGCGGCTTTGCGGCTTCGATGTTGGTGGCGCTGGCGCTCGCGTCGTGGTCATTGAAGGTGCAGATCGCCACGCCGCTCGAAAAGCTCCAGGAACTGGCCCTGAACGTGGCTTCGGGCGAGAGCCGCAAAGTCGCCATCGCAGACCGCGTGGATGAGATCGGCATGACGCTGCGCTCCATCAGCCAGCTTGGATTGATGTTCCGCTGGCTGATCGACGACGTGGCCGAGCAGGTGGTCAACGTGCAGTCGGCCAGCCATGAAATCGCCAAGGGCAATGGCGACATCAACATCCGCACCGAACAGGCCGCCGCCAGCCTGGAGCAAACCTCCAGCTCGATGACGGAGATGACCGCCACGGTGGCCAGCAACGCAGAAACGGCCGGGCAGGCCAATACGCTGTCTGGCTCCGCCACGCAGGCCGCGCTCAACGGTGGTCGCGCCATGGAAGAGGTGGTGAGCACGATGAGTGCCATCTCGCAGAGTGCCAAGCAGATCGCCGACATCATCGGCGTGATCGACAGCATTGCGTTCCAGACCAACATCCTGGCGCTCAATGCCGCCGTGGAGGCCGCGCGCGCCGGTGAGCAGGGCCGTGGCTTTGCCGTGGTGGCGGGCGAGGTGCGTGCGCTCGCGCAGCGCAGCGCCGGGGCGGCCAAGGAGATCAAGGAGCTGATCGGCACCAGCGTGGACAAGGTGGAGTCGGGTTCGCGGCTGGTCGACCAGGCCGGCAAGACCATGGACGACATCGTCGATCAGGTCAAAAAGGTCTCCTCCATGATCGCGGACATCAGCCTGGCCACCGCGCAGCAGACGGAGGGCATCACGCAGGTGAGTCAGGCGGTCAATCACCTGGATCAGGTCACGCAGGAAAACGCCACGCTGATCGGGCAAAGTGCGGCCGCAGCGGAGGGGCTGCGTCATCAGGCCACGCGCCTGGTGGAGGCGGTGAACGTGTTCCGCTAAGCGGCTCGCGCGTGCGTGCGAGGGATGTGGCTGGCCATCGGCAATTGCAAAAACCACGAAGCCGCCACATGGCGGTGGTGTGGTCTTCGCCTACTATGCCTATGCAACAACATCCCTCACTACGCACATTCTTTGGAGCGCAAAAAACATGGCCTCACACGGTTTGATTGCTTGGCTGATCATCGGTGCAGTGGCGGGTTGGCTGGCCGGCATTCTGGTCAAGGGCGGCGGTTTCGGCATCTTCGTCGACATCGTGGTCGGCATCGTGGGCGCGTTCATTGGCGGGTGGCTGGCTGGTGTGCTGCACATCTCGCTGGGCAGCGGCTGGATCGGTTCGATCATCACGGCGGTGATCGGTGCGGTGATCCTGCTGTTCATCATCCGGCTGATCAAACGCGGATAGCGCGCCATCGCGGCGGTGGGTGACGATGTCGTCCACCGCCAGATTCCACTCTTCAATGCATCACCTAGACTGGTTGGTACAAGGACGACCACGCCGCGCCACAAGCGTCGGTGCGGCAGGTACACGCTATACCCATGCGAGGCCACCATGTCTGATCAGCTCACCGCGCCCCTCGAGCTCTACGAAGGGTTCGAGATCCACGTCGTGCCGGCTCCCACGCGCACCAACTCCGCCCGCTACACCTACACCGGCTACGTGTGCCACCCTGGCGCCGATCCGCACCTGACGGGCCACGTCGTCCCCTTTCATGCAGACGGCGACGATAGCTTCCGCAGCCCCGAAGAGGCCATCGAGGAAGCCGTGCACGTGGCGCGTAGCATCGTCGACGGCACCCACCCGGATCTGTCCGTGCTGTCGATCGTGACGCACGGCTACTGACCGCTCAACGCGGGCATCACACACCGGCACGCGCACCACGTGCCGACGTCTTCCGTTTGGCCGCAGCAGCATTTGCTGTGCCGCACCATACCGAACCGAACCTGCACCGAAACCGTGCGGCGCAGCGCCCATGCTTGAGGCACGTTGCGGGTGCGTGGGCGTCGCTTTGCACGGCAAACCGCGATAGATCAAGGCTTTGCGGCCTTGGCATACCTGTTGCGTAGCACCAGTGCGCGAGTCAACGGCGATTCGCGCTCTTCGTGGTGACGGCCCTGGTGCTCAGGGCTCTTGGACAACGGCGTCCCAGAACCTGGCCTAGTGCCCGGTTCTCGGACGCCTTTCTTTTTTTTGGAAGCGGGACTCGACATGAACGGCAAAGCCACCCGAATCGACTTGTTCAGCCTGCGCACGCCGCAGATGCGCGCCTTCCACCTGACGTGGCTGGCGTTCTTTGTGTGCTTTTATGCGTGGTTCGCCTGCGCGCCGCTCATGCCGGTGCTCAAGGGCGAGTTCCACCTCACGCCAGGGCAGATCGCCAACATCAACATCGCTGCGGTGGCGGTGACGATCCTGGTGCGGCTGCTGGTCGGCCCGCTGTGCGACCGCTTCGGTCCGCGCAAGACGTACACCGGCCTGCTGGTGTTGGGTGCCATTCCTGTGCTGGGGGTGGCGCTGGCGCAGAGCTATGAGGCGTTCCTCTTCTTCCGCCTGGCGATTGGCGCGATTGGCGCGAGCTTCGTCATCACGCAGTACCACACGTCGGTCATGTTCGCGCCCAACGTAGTCGGTACGGCCAACGCAGCGGCCGCCGGCTGGGGTAACGCGGGCGGTGGCGTAGCGCAAGGCACGATGCCGCTGCTGCTGACCGCCATTGTGATGATGGGCGTGACGCAGAGCCTGGGGTGGCGCCTGGCCATGGTGGTGCCGGGTGTGGCGATGTTGATCGTCGCGGCGCTCTACTGGCGCTATACGCAGGACTGCCCGGAAGGCAACTACGCAGAACTGCGCGCCGCCGGCAAGACCATCGAAGGCGGCAAGAAAGGCGGCTGGGGCAGCTTTGTGGCCGCGGCCGGCAACTACCGCGTGTGGCTGCTGTTCATCACCTACGGCGCGTGCTTTGGCGTGGAGATCTTCATCCACAACATCGCAGCCACGTATTACGTTGATCACTTCGGCCTGTCGCTGTCCGCGGCCGGCATGGCTGCGGCGAGCTTCGGCCTGTTGGCGCTGTTTGCGCGTGCGCTGGGCGGCATCGTGTCGGACCGCGTGGCGGCCAAGCGCGGGTTGGACGCCCGTACTCAACTGCTGTGCGTGCTGATGCTGGGCGAGGGCCTGGGCCTGTTCGGTTTTGCCCATGCCGGCAGCGTGACGGTGGCGGTGGTGGCCATGCTCGGTTTCGGCCTGTTCACCCACATGGCTTGCGGCGCCACGTATGCGCTGGTGCCCTTCATTGATCGCCGCGCGCTGGGCGGTGTGGCCGGCATCATCGGCGCGGGCGGCAACGCTGGTGCGGTGGCTGCGGGTTTCCTGCTCAAGGGCATGGCCGATACGCAGGCCACGCTGTCCATCCTCGGCGTGCTGGTGGCGCTGTCGGCCGTCTGCGCCATCGCGGTGCGCTTCTCGGCAGAACACAAGGCGCGTGAACAAGCGCTGTACGACAACACGCTGGCCGCTGCCGGCGGCGCCTGAGGAGAACATCACCATGACCATGAAGATCGTCGTCATCGGCCACGGAATGGTGGGCCACAAGTTTCTGGAAAGCCTGCTGCATGCGCCGGGCCATCACCTGCAAGTGACGGTGCTGTGCGAAGAGCCGCGCCCCGCGTACGACCGCGTGCACCTGTCGGAATTCTTCACGGGCAAGACGGCGGAAGACCTCTCGCTCGTTACGCCAGGTTTCTTCGACCGTGACGACGTGGTGCTCAAGCTCAATGCCCGCGCCACTGCCATCGACACCACCGCCAAGACGGTGACGGCCTCCACCGGGGAGGTGCTGCCGTACGACAAGCTCGTGATCGCCTCCGGCTCGTCGCCCTTTGTGCCGCCCGTGCCGGGCAAGGACCGCAAGGACTGCTTCGTCTACCGCACCATCGAAGACCTGGAGGCGATGGCCGAATGCGGCCAGCGCGCCAAGACCGGCGTGGTGATCGGCGGCGGCCTGCTGGGCCTGGAGTGCGCCAAGGCCCTGCGCGATATGCACCTGCAAACGCACGTGGTTGAATTTGCCGGCCGTCTGATGGCGATGCAGGTGGACGACGGCGGCGGCCGCATGCTGCGCCGGAAGATCGAAGACCTGGGCGTGACGGTGCACACGCAAAAGAACACGGTGGAGATCGTCGATGGGGTGGACGGTACCCACCGCCTGAACTTTGCCGACGGCACGCATCTGGATGCTGACATGGTCGTCTTCTCCGCCGGCATCCGCCCGCGTGATGAGCTGGCGCGTGCCTGCGGCCTGCAAGTGGGCGAGCGCGGCGGCATCGTGATCGACTCCGAATGCCGCACCTCTGCGCCGGACGTGTACGCCATTGGCGAGTGCGCACTATGGGGCGGCAAGGTGTACGGCCTAGTGGCGCCCGGCTACGAAATGGCGCGCATCACCGCCAAGCAGATCCTGGCCGACGACGACGCTACCGAGTTCAGCGGTGCCGACATGAGCACCAAGCTCAAGCTGATGGGCGTGGACGTTGCCAGCCTGGGCGATGCGCAAGGCACCACGCCGGGCAGCCGCAGCGTGCAGTTCACCGATGAGCGCAAGCAGATCTACAAGAAGCTGGTGGTGTCGGAAGACGGCAAGTACCTGCTGGGCGGCGTGCTGGTGGGCGATGCGGCTGAATACGGCACGCTGCTGCAGATGATGCTCAACCGCATCGAACTGCCCGAGGCGCCGGAATTCCTGATCCTGCCGCAGGCCGATGGCAATGCGCGCCCAGCGCTGGGTGTGGATGCGCTGCCCGACAGCGCACAGATCTGCTCGTGCAACGATGTGTCGAAGGGCGCGTTGTGCCAGGCCGTGTGCGCCGGTGCCACCGCCGTGGGTGCGTTGAAGGATGCAACGAAGGCCGGCACCTCGTGCGGCGGCTGCGTGCCGCTCATGACGCAGGTGATGAAGGCCGAGATGAAGAAGCAGGGCCTGGCCGTCAACAACCACCTCTGCGAACACTTCCCGTATTCGCGTCAGGAGCTGTATCACCTGGTGCGCGTGGGCCGTATCCAGTCATTCGACGCGCTGCTGCAAGCGCATGGCCACGGCATGGGTTGCGACATCTGCAAGCCGGTGGTGGCAAGCATCCTCGCTTCGTGCTGGAACGACTTCGTGCTCAAGAAAGAGCACGCCAGCCTGCAGGATTCCAACGACTACTTCCTTGCCAACATCCAGAAGGACGGCACGTATTCGGTCGTGCCGCGCATGCCGGGCGGCGAGGTGACGGCGGACGGCCTGATTGCCGTCGGCCAGGTCGCCAAGAAGTACGGCCTGTACACCAAGATCACCGGCGGCCAGCGCGTGGACCTGTTTGGCGCCCGCCTGGAGCAACTGCCGCTGATCTGGGAAGAGCTGATCGCGGCAGGCTTTGAGTCGGGCCACGCGTATGGCAAGTCGCTGCGTACGGTGAAGTCGTGCGTGGGCTCCACGTGGTGCCGTTATGGCGTGGGTGATTCGGTAGGCTTTGCGATTGCGCTGGAGAACCGCTACAAGGGCCTGCGCTCGCCGCACAAGCTGAAGTTTGGCGTGTCGGGCTGCACGCGCGAATGCGCGGAAGCGCAAGGCAAGGATGTTGGCATCATCGCCACGGAGAAGGGCTGGAACCTGTACGTGTGCGGCAACGGCGGCATGAAACCCCGCCATGCCGAACTGCTGGCTGCGGACCTCGACCAGGACACGCTCATCAAGTACGTCGACCGCTTCCTGATGTTCTACGTGCGCACCGCCGACCGCCTGCAACGCACCAGCACGTGGCGCGACAACCTCGAAGGCGGCCTCGACTACCTGAAGGACGTGGTCATCAACGACAAGCTGGGCATCGTGGCTGAACTGGAAGCCGAGATGCAGCACGTGGTCGATACCTACCAGGACGAGTGGAAGACCGCCGTGACCAACCCCGAGGTGCGCAAGCGTTTCCGCCACTTCGTGAACAGCGACGCGAAGGACGCCAACGTCGTCTTCGTGGCAGAGCGCGGGCAGATCCGCCCGGCTACGGCGGAGGAGCGCGCAAAGACACGCCCGGTGCGCATTCCCGTTGTTGCTGAAGCCGCTTGAGAGAGGAACCCATCATGCAAGCATCCCGCTGGACCCCTGTTTGCTCGCTGGACGACATCGTGCCCAACACCGGCGTGTGCGCGCTGGTGGATGGCGAGCAAGTCGCCGTGTTCCACGTCGCCGGCAGTGCACCGCAGCCGGTCTATGCCATCGGCAACTACGACCCGAACGCCGATGCGGCTGTGCTCTCGCGCGGGCTGGTCGGCAACCTGGGAGATCGCATCGTCGTGGCATCGCCGATCTACAAGCAGCACTTTGACCTGGCGACGGGGGAGTGCCTGGAGGCGCCGGCCAACTCGGTGCACGCGTACGCGACGAAGGTGGAAGACGGACGTATCTGGGTGGCCGTATGAATGCCCGGACCGTGCGCCCCAAGCTGGTCGTCATCGGCAACGGCATGGCCGGTATGCGCACGGTCGAAGAGTTGCTCAAGCTGGCGCCGGACCTGTACGACATCACCGTGTTCGGCGAAGAGCCGCATGGCAACTACAACCGCATCCTGCTATCGCCCGTGCTGGCGGGCGAGAAGCAGGTGGACGACATCATGCTCAACACGCGTGAGTGGTACGCGCAAAACCACATCACGCTGCACGCGGGCGACCCGGTGGTGAGTATCGATCGCCCGCGCCGCACGCTCCGCTCGCGCGACGGCGTGGAAATGCAGTACGACCGCTTGCTCATCGCCACCGGCTCGCGGCCGTTCATCCTGCCGGTGCCGGGGCATCTGCTGCCGGGCGTAATCGCCTTCCGCGACATTCAGGACGTGGAGACGATGCTGGAGGCCGCGCGCAACCATCGGCATGCGGTCGTCATCGGCGGCGGCTTGCTCGGATTGGAAGCCGCCAACGGCCTGATGCGCCAAGGCATGGACGTGACCGTCGTGCACCTGCCCGACACGTTGATGGAGCGCCAGCTCGACAAGCCCGCCGCGCAGTTGCTGCAGAAAGCGCTGGAAGCCAAGGGCCTGCGCTTCCTGCTCGGCGCGCATACGGCGGAACTGCTCGCTAATTTTCCACCCCATGATCGCGTGACCGCCGTGCGCTTCAAGGACGGCACGCAAATCCCCGCGGACCTCGTCGTCATGACCGCCGGCGTGCGCCCGAACATTGAGCTGGCCAAGGCCGCCGGCCTGCATTGCGAACGCGCCATCATCGTCGACGACACGCTGCAAACGTACGACCCCCGCATCTACGCCGTGGGCGAATGCGTGCAGCACCGCAGCGCCACCTTCGGCCTCGTTGCACCCATCTGGGACCAGGCCCGCGTCTGCGCCGCACACCTGGCCTGCGCCGGCCACCGCCGCTACATCCAGCAGGCCACAGCGACCAAGCTGAAGGTGACGGGCGTCGACCTGTATTCCGCCGGCGATTTCATCGGCGGTGACGGCACCGAAGACATCGTGCTGCGCGACCCGCGCCGCGGCGTCTACAAGCGCCTCGTGCTGAAGGACGATCGCGTCGTAGGCGCAGTGCTATACGGCGACGTGGCCGACGGCCCCTGGTACTTCGACCTGATCCAGCGCCACACCCCCATCACGTCCATCCGCCAGCGCCTGCTATTCGGCCGCGCGCTATGCGAAGCGGAGGCCGCGTGATGGACCAGCATGCAACTCGGCGCCAACACACGCGTCCAGATGGTGTGGCCGTGCCTGCCCTAGATGGCGCCTTGAGTTTGTGTAAGCGGGCGGAAAAAGGAAGGAGGCTTGTCTGAGCGCAGCGAGTTTGCCTCCTTCCCCGCCCGGTTACAGAAATTCAAGGGGAAGTCGCCATCTCGGGCGCGCCTTTCTTTGCTTACTTTCTTTGGCAAGACAAAGAAAGTGAGTCAGCCCCGGCAGGGGATGAAACAAGGGATGCACCAACAACGCATAGCAATGCACGAGACCGCGAGCAAGTCATGACGATGACAACCATCCCCATCCTTCCGGCCACCAACGCGGTGCGCACCACCTGCCCATACTGCGGCGTAGGCTGCGGCGTACTAGCGACCCCGCAGGCGGATGGCACCGTCGACATCAAAGGCGATCCCACGCATCCCGCCAACGCAGGCCGCCTGTGCGTAAAGGGCTCCGCGCTGGGGGAAACCGTCAGCCTGGAAGGCCGCCTGCTCCACCCAGCCATGCGCGAGCGCTCGCACGACGTGGATGCACCCATTGCGCCACTGCAGCGCACATCGTGGGACACCGCACTCGACACCGTCGCGCAAGGCTTCCGCCGCATCATCGACGAACACGGCCCCGATGCAGTCGCGCTCTACGTCTCCGGCCAGTTGCTGACCGAGGACTACTACGTCGCCAACAAGCTGATGAAGGGTTTCATCGGCACCGCCAACATCGACACCAACTCGCGCCTGTGCATGTCGTCCGCCGTGGCGGGGCACAAGCGTGCGTTTGGCGAAGACCTCGTGCCCGTCTGCTACGACGATCTGGAAGCGGCAGACCTGATCGTGCTGGTCGGCTCCAACACCGCGTGGTGCCACCCGATCCTGTTCCAGCGCATCGTGCGCGCCAAGGAAGCGCGACCGGAGATGAAGGTGGTGGTGGTCGATCCGCGCCACACTGCCACGTGCGAACTGGCTGACCTGCATCTGCCCATCAAGCCCGGTACCGATGTATGGCTGTTCAACGGACTGCTGTCGTTCCTCTTGCGGCGCGGCGTGGTGGACCGCAACTTCGTCACGCTGCATACCAACGGCCCCGACGCCGCACTGCAAGCCGCCGGCACCGAGAGCGAAGACGTTGAGACCGTCGCCAAGGCCTGCAAACTGAAGCTCGACGACCTCCTCACGTTCTACAACTGGTTTGCCGAGACCGAGCGCACCATCACCGCGTTCTCGATGGGCGTCAACCAATCGACGGCGGGTACCGACAAGGTCAACAGCATCATCAACTGCCACCTGCTCACGGGCCGTATCGGGCGCGCGGGCATGGGGCCGTTTTCCATCACCGGCCAACCGAATGCGATGGGCGGACGCGAAGTGGGCGGCCTTGCCAACATGCTGGCCGCGCACATGGAGCTGACCGAGCCTGCGCATCGTGACTTGGTGCAGACGTTCTGGAACGCGCCCCGCATGGCCGACAAGGTGGGGCTGAAGGCGGTGGACCTGTTCAACGCCATTGAAGACGGGCGCGTGAAGGCCGTGTGGATCATCGGTACCAACCCCGTGGTGAGCCTGCCCGACGCCGACCAGGCGCGGCGGGCGCTGGCCAAGTGCGAGCTGGTCGTTGCCAGCGATATTGTGGAGGCCACCGACACCACGGTGTTGGCCGACATCGTGCTGCCCGCGCTCGGGTGGGGCGAGAAAGACGGCACGGTGACGAACTCCGAGCGCCGCATCTCGCGCCAGCGCGCGTTTCTGCCCGCACCCGGCGAGGCCCGGCCCGACTGGGACATCATCGCCGACGTGGCCCGCCGCATGGGCTACGACGGTTTCGATTTCAAGAGCCCGCGCGATGTGTTTGACGAACACGCACGCCTGTCCGCCTACGCCAACGATGCGCACGGCGTGCCCAGGGCCTTCCACCTTGGCGGGCTGACGGGGATGGGTGCCGACGCGTATGACGGCATGTCGCCCGTGCAATGGCCTGTCACGCTGGCCAGCAACAGCGAGGCGCGTCTCTTTAGCGACGGCCGTTTCGCTTACGCCGATGGCCGCGCGCGCTTCGTGCCCACGTCGGCGCGCGCCCCCGCGCATGCGGCCGATGGCGAGTATCCGCTCATCCTCAACACCGGCCGCGTGCGCGACCAATGGCACACCATGACGCGCACCGGCCGTGCGCCCAAGCTGGCGGATCACGTGCCCGAACCGTTTGTCGATCTGCACCCGCACGATGCGCTGCTGGCCGGCGTGCGTGAAGGCAACCTGGCGCGCGTGTCGTCGCGCTGGGGCAGTGTGGTGGCGCGCGTGCGCATGACGGGTGGCATCGCGCGCGGCAGCGTGTTTGTGCCGATCCACTGGAACGGGCAGTTTGCTTCGGATGCGCGTGTCGGCGCGGTGGTCAATCCAGTGGTCGACCCCGTCTCTGGCGAGCCCGAGTTCAAGCACACGCCGGTGATGGTCGAGCCGTTTGATGTGGCGTGGCACGGCTTCGTACTCGCGCGCCGCGCGCTGGATACGGACGACGCAACGTGGTGGACGCGTATCCAGGGCAAGCAGTTCTTGCGCTATGAACTGGCCGGGCGGCAACAGCCCTGTTCGGTACACGACTGGGCGCGCAAGCTGCTTGGCGTGACCGACCCGCATGCCGACTGGCTCGAATACGAAGACACCACCGCGCGCGTCTACCGCGCCGTGCACGTGGTGGACGACCGCATCGAGGCTTGCGTGTTTCTCTCGCCGCGCCCGGACCTGCCGTCGCGCAACTGGCTGGCGGGCCTGTTCGCGCAGGATCGGCTGGAAGACCTCGACCGCGCGGGTGTGCTGCTTGGCCAGCCGATCGAGGCGGGGGCGGATGTGGGCCCGACCGTATGCTCGTGCTTCGGCGTCGGCCGCAACACCATTTGCGACGCCATCCGCACGAAGGGGCTGCAATCCACCGGCGAGATCACGGCCTGCCTGAAGGCCGGCGGCAATTGCGGCTCGTGCGTGCCGGAACTCAAGCGGCTGCTGGTGGAGGCGCGGGTGCAGCAGGCTGCATGATCTTCTTCCTCTTGTTGCTGCGACGCCCCTCGCAACCTATTTTTACCCGGAATATATTGACGTCAAATTAAACCCGGGTAGAATGCATTCCTGTCGAAAATTTCTGCAGGAATGCTTCTCATGGATGCCGCAGCAATCCCCATGTGCACGGCGTTTGCCGGCACCCGGCGCTTGGCCGGCGGGCCCGTCCGCGACGTGGCCCAGGCCGTCAAAACCCACCTCGACGCCCACCCCGAATCCCAGGTCCTGGTGTTCGACAACACGAGCGCGCAGCCCGTGGAGTTCGACGTGCGCGGCTCGATTGACGATGTGCTCGCGCGCCTCGATCGCACTGCGCCGCCCGCCGCTGAACCGGTCGAATCCGAAAGCCGCCCGCGCGGCCCCGGCCGCCCCAAGCTGGGCGTTGTCGCCCGTGAGGTGACCCTGTTGCCGCGCCACTGGGACTGGCTGGCCGCGCAGCCCGGTGGGGCGTCGGTCACGCTGCGCAAGCTGGTGGAAGACGCACGCCGCGCCGCGGAAGGCGCCGACCGCCGCCGTGCCGCGCAAGAGGCGGCCTACCGCTTCATGTCGGCCATGGCCGGCAACGCGCCGGGCTTTGAAGAGGCCGCGCGCGCATTGTTCGCCGCTGACGCCGAGCGCTTCCAATCCCTCACCGAACCGTGGCCCGCCGACGTGCGCGATTTTGCGCGCGAGCTGGGGCGCGCCGCGTTCTCTACGCAAGACCAAGAGGAGGTCGCATGACGGCACCACCTGTCGCAACACCGCATACCCGCCCGCTGTGGCGGACGTTCGTTGCATTCCTCGGCCCGCTGATCCTGGCCAACATCCTGCAATCGTTGTCGGGCACGCTCAACAACGTCTATGTGGGGCACATGCTGGGCGTGAAGGCGCTGGGTGCGGTGTCGGCGTTCTTCCCGATCCTGTTCTTCTTCATCGCCTTCATCATCGGGCTGGGCTCCGGTGCGGCGGTGTTGATCGGTCAGGCGTGGGGCGCCAAGAAGCCCGAAGCGGTGAAGACCGTGGCGGGCACGACGCTGTCGGTCGGCTTCATGGTGGGCCTGGCGGTGGCGCTGCTGGGCGGGCCATTCGCGCAGGCGCTGTTGCGCTGGCTCGGCACGCCGGCCGATATCCTGCAAGACGCCACGCTCTATGCCAGCGTCATGCTCTACGCCATGCCGGGGCTATTCGTCTACCTGCTCGCCACGGCGATGATGCGCGGCGTGGGCGACACGCGCACGCCGCTGCGCACGCTCGCGCTGTCCACGTCGATCGGGCTGGTGCTGACGCCAACGTTTATCCGCGGCTGGTTCGGCTTGCCGCAACTGGGCGTGGCAAGCGGTGCGGTGGCCACCATCATCTCGTTCACGATCGCGCTGGTGTGGCTGGCGTTCTTCCTGCGCGCCCGCAACCATCCACTCGCGCCCGATGCGGTGCTGGCCCGGCACCTGTGGGTGGATTTCGGCATCCTCAAGACGGTGCTGAAGATCGGTGTGCCGACCGGTGTGCAGCTGGTGGTGATCTCCATCGCGGAACTGGCGCTGCTGTCGTTCGTCAACGGCTTCGGGTCGGACGCCACCGCAGCGTATGGCGCCGGTACGCAGATCATCAGCTACGTGCAGTTCCCGGCCATGTCGATCGCCATTACGGCATCGATCCTGGGTGCGCAGGCCATCGGCGCAGGCAACACCGAGCGGCTCGACGCCATCACGCGCACCGGCCTGTGGCTCAACGTGGTGATCACGGGGGTGCTGGTGGTGATGGCGCTGCTGTTCTCGCGTGCCGTGATCGGCTGGTTTACCACCAACACGGAAGTGATGAACCTTGCGCAGAGCCTGCTGCATATCTCGCTGTGGAGCTCGGTCATCTTTGGCATGGCGAGCGTGTTCTCGGGCGTGATGCGCGCCAGCGGCACGGTGATGGCGCCCACCGCCATCTCCATCCTCGCCATCGCAGCGGTGGAAGTGCCGGTGGCCTGGATGCTGAGCCGGCATATCGGCACGGACGGCATCTGGGCGGCGTACCCGGCGGCGTTCATCGCCATGTTCGTGATGCAGGGAACGTACTACGGCCTGGTGTGGCGCCGCCGCGCGCAACGTTTTGGCATCCGCCGCATGGTGTGAGCGTGCGGCGGTGCCTGGGCTGCGTGGCTACGCCGTCCGCCCACGCAGGACTTTCTTGTCGATCTTGCCGACGCTGGTTTTCGGAATCTCGGCCACGAACGCGATCCGATCCAGCTCCGGCACGGCGTACTTGCTGATGCGCTTGCCTTCGACATGCGCAAGCAGGCGCTCGCGGATGGTCTCTGCCTTCAGGCGGCTGCCGGCCTTGCTCACGATGAAAGCCATGGGGCGCTCGCCCCACTTGGCATCCGGCACGCCGATCACCGCGCTTTCCAGCACGCCCGGCACTTCGGCAATCAAGCGTTCCACCTCGATGGACGACACCCACTCGCCGCCGGTCTTGATCACATCCTTGATGCGATCGACGATCTGAACGAAACCGTCTCGGCCCATCACCGCCACGTCCTGGGTATGCAGGTAGCCACCGGCCCAGAGTTCCTCCGATGCCGTTGGCTTCTTGAAGTACCCCTTGGTGAGGAACGGGGCGCGCAGGACGATCTCTCCTTGCGCCTTGCCGTCGTGCGGAAGGTCATGCAATTGGTCGTCGACGATGCGCAGGTCGACCATCGGCACGGGGCGGCCCGTGGCGCAACGCATACGCACTTCTTCTTGCAGGTTCGCGGGCTTGTATCCGGGCGGCAGCTGCGCCAGCGCGACCACGGGGCCGGTTTCTGACATGCCGTATCCGGCAAACACGTCGATGCCGCGTGCAAGCGCCGCCTCGCACAGCGCGGGCGAAAGGGCCGAACCGCCGATGATGATCTTCCAACCCGAGAGGTCATGCATGCCGCCTTCCGAGGCTTGCAGCAGCATCTGCAGCAGCGTCGGCACGCAGTGCGAGAACGTGACCCGTTCCGTGTCGTGCAGCTTGAGCAGCAGATCGGGTGCGTACCGACCCGGCATGACGATCTTCAGCCCCAGTGTGACGGCAATGTAGGGCATGCCCCAGGCCAGCACGTGGAACATCGGCGTGATGGGCATATAGACGTCTTCCCGGTGCAGCCGCTGTCCGTCGCGTTGCGCGCTCAGGGCCATGGTCGTGGTCAGCGTGTGCAGGACGATATCGCGGTGGCTGTAGCTCACGCCTTTCGGGTCGCCGGTGGTGCCGGTGGTGTAGAACGTGGCGGCGCGCGTGTGCTCGTCGAAGTCCGCAAACGCAAAATCGGGCGAGGCCGCGCTCAACAGCGCTTCATACTCGCCCGCCACCGGCAGGCTGGTTTGCGGCGTCCCCTGTCCGTCTTCGATGACGACCACTTGGCGCACGCATTGCAGCTCGGTCTGGATCTCTTCCAGCAGCGGAAGGAAGTCGGCGTGCACCAGTACGACTTCGGCGCCGGCATCGTTGAGCGTGTAGAGAATCTGCTGCGCTGACAGGCGCACGTTCACGGTAAACAGCGTGGCGCCCATCATCGGAATGCCGAAGTAGCTTTCCAGATAGCGATGGCTATCCCAGTCCATGACGGCCACGGTGCTGCCGTGCCGAACGCCGAGCGAAGCCAGGGCCGAAGCCAGTCGCCCGATGCGTTGGCGGAACGTGCGGTAGCTGTAGCGCAATTCGCCCCGGTAGGTGATCTGCTGCTCGCCGTAGAGGTGTTGCGAGTTGCTCAGTAACTGCTTGACGAGCAGCGGATAGGTGTAAGCCGATGGCGTTGGGGTGATGAGGTTGTCTTGCATGATGGTTGCGTGCGTCGCCAAGAAAATTCGCGCGGAGGGCGTGCGGTGAACTAGGCCATGTCCGGCAGTTCGAGGACGATGTCTTCTTCGATCACGTGCACGGGGAACGTCTTCAGGCAGAGGCCGGCGCCCGCTGGCATACAGCCGGTGGCGAGATCAAAACGCAGGCCGTGCGCGGGGCATTGCAGCACGGTGCCGTTGAGCTGGCCCCCGGCCAGCGAGGCACCGTTATGCGGGCAGCTGTTGTCGATGGCATGGAGCGCGCCTTCGATGTTGAACAACGCGACGCTGCGGCCATCAATGAAGACGAGCTTGCGTTGACCGGGGGAGAGCTCGCTGATGCGGGCGACAGGGAGGTTGCGTGGCATGCCGATACGCACCGATAAGATGGATTACGGAGAGGGTGAAGCGCTCGCCTGCATGGCGTGCTCCATGGCTTGGAGCAGCGACTCCGGCGGGTGTGCGCCGGATACCGCGAACGCGGCATTGAAGACGAAGTAGGGCACGCCCGAGATGGCGATCTGCCCGGGCTCCGGTTCCGCGGCTGCGGGTGCGCATGCGGCGATTGCCGGTCCTTGCGCGCTGTCAAATTCGGCTTCCAGATGCCGCAGTACGTCTTCGTTGCCGATATCGGCGCCTTCCACAAAATAGGCCTGGAACACGCGTTCAATACGCTGCGCCAGCGCTTCACCGGAATCGGGGCGTCGGTACTTGTCGATCAGGCTGTGTGCGCGCTGCGTATTCGGCATGACGCCGATGCGTTCGAAGTTGAACGCGACACCGGCGGCAAGCCCCGCGTGCCGGACTTGCGCACGCCGGGCGGAAACGGCCTCTGCGCTGCCCAGTCGGCGCACATAAAACGGCTGGTAGGGCACGCCTTCGGCAGGGATCTCTGGCAAGAGCCGATACGCATGCCACCGCACGTTCGGCTTCACGTCAGGGTGCCGAGCCGTGAAGGTACTGAGCGCATGCTTGAGATGGCGCGAGCCAATCCAGCACCACGGACAAATGAAGTCGAAGAAGACGTCGATGGTCAGCGTGGCGTGTTGGACGTCCGAACCGGCATGGCGGTCGGGCAGCGGCAGGTCAGACGAGCTCATGGATCAGCGATTCCGCCATGGGCCAGGGGCCGAATCCCGATGCCGGGTTCAGGTGTCCGACGTCTCCCAGGTCGACCACGCGGCTGCCCCAGTCTGCTGCCATGCCGAGGACCCGCTCGTAGGACGCCAGCGGATCGTTGCGGCTGGCGGCAACGATGCTCGGAAACGGCAGCGGCCGGCGCGGGCATGGCAGCCAGCCGTTCTTCTGCAGCGCGTCCAGCGTGGGATAGCCCGAGGGCAATGGCGTTTCAAAATCCGGCGGCGCCGCCAGCAGCGCGCCGTGAATCTTACGGGCATGTCGTCGTGCCCAATGCACGGTGATCATCACGCCCGCGCTGTGGGCGACCAGGATTACCGGCCCCTCGATGGCTGAGACTGCCTTGTCCAACGCGGCCACGCGCGCGGCGCAGCTCAGTTTGTCGATCTCCAGCGGCGGCACCGAGTCTGCCTTGGGCAGCTTCGCCTGGAGCAGTGTTTGCCAATGCTCGGGCACGTGGTCGCGCAGGCCGGGCACCATGAGGATCGTTGGGGAAATCTTGCTCATCGTCGTGGATCAGGCTGGGGAGAAAAAAAAGCGAGGAGGTCGCCCTCCTCGAATGCCGACCGGGGAGACGGCGGAGTCCGCCTCCCGTGGTGCTTTGGTATCGGCCGCTCAGAACTTGTGGCGGATACCCGCTGCGACGCCGACCATGCTCGTCTTGCCCGCCGCCAGGCCGTAGCCGGTGGCATTGAGGTCGACCGTGGCCTGGTCCAGTGCCAGGCCCGCGTTGCGCGCGTAGGCGGTCGACAGATACAGGTCGGTGCGCTTGGAGAGGGTGTAGTCCGCAATGAAGGCGATCTGCCACGGGTTGGGCTGGGTGGAGGGCGCACTGTTGATCGTCTTGATCTTCTGATACGAATACTCGAGCGAGAGCATTACCGCATTCGTCGCCTGGTAGTTCATGCCGGCCCAGTAGTAGTCGTCACGCAGCGCCACCGAGCCGTTGACGTTCTTGTTCTGTCCCCAGCGATAGCCGCCCATGACCTTGACCCTGTCGCCGAGCAGATAGCTGCCGGCCAGGGCCGCCTTGCGCACCGTGCCCGAGCTGAAGGCGCCGCCGCCCAGTGCTGCGCTGGGGTTGTACTGGTCATACGCGAGCGTGGCGCCGAGCGGGCCGGCTGCATAGGCAACGCCTGCGCCGTAACCGCTGTCGCGCCGAGCCTGGCCCGGTACTTCACCGTTGCCGCCGCCGGTCGGGTTGGCGCTCGGTGCGCCGGTGCCGAACGACCAATGTGCCTGCGCCGTGACTGGCCCGAACGTGCCCGTATACATTGCCGTGTTGTCGGAGCGGAAGTTGACGCCGGTCTGCACTGCAGCGGGTTCGTATTGGGTGGAATACGCCATCGGCTCGAAGTTGGCCAGCATCTGGAACAGCGTCGTGTACTGGCGGCCGAAGGTGAGTTGGCCCATCGTGCTGCTCTTCAGGCCCACATAGGCCTGGCGCCCGAACAGGCGCCCGCCTTGCTGCGATTGCCCGGTGTCGCTGGCAAAGCCGCTTTCCAGCACGAAGAGCGCGCTCAGGCCGCCACCCAGGTCTTCCACGCCGCGCAAGCCCCAGCGCGAGCCGGACAGGCCGCCGCTCTGCATGGACACACGGTTGCCTGAACTGCCCGGCGTGGCGCCCGGCAGGTTGGTGGCGTATTCAATGTTGGTATCCACCACGCCGTACAGCGTCACGTTCGATTGCGCGCAGGCCGCGCCGGCGCAGGCCAGCAGTGCGATCGGCGCAATGGGGGCGATGTGCTTGCTCTTCATGTTGCAGGTCTCCTCTTGGTGTTGTTGCCGCGGGATCGATGTGTCCCGACGATCGTTAAAACGGCTTGCTGCCGATGATGCCGGCGCGCTCCATCTTGCGATGGCAGGGCGCGTAGTCCATGACCGCGTAGTGCTGCGTGGCGGTGTTGTCCCAGATGGCCACGCTATTCGGCTTCCAGCGCCAGCGCACCTGGTATTCAGGAATGTACGCTTGGCTGATCAGGTAGCGCAGCAGGTCCGCTGCGCCGCCCGTAGCGTCTTGACCGTAGCGCACGCGTGCGGGCGTGTGGTAGTTCGTGAAGTGCGTGGTGAAGCCGTTCACGTACAGCACCTTCTCGCCGGTCTCGGGGTGGGTGCGCACCACGGGGTGTTCGGGGTCGGGGTATTGCGCCTTGAGCGCGAGACGCTTCTCGATCGGCATCGCGGCGCCGAAGCTCGATTCGATGCTGTGGCGCGCGCGCAGGTCGGCAATCTCGTGCTTCACGTCGTCGGGCAGCTTTTCGTAGGCGAGGGCCATGTTGGCCCACATGGTGTCGCCGCCCACGGACGGGCATTCCACGCAGCGCAGCACGGCGCCGAACTGCGGCGCTTCGCGCCACGTGGTGTCGGAGTGCCAGCAGTTTTCGTAGCGGTCGTTCGGCTGTTCAGGCGTCTTGTAGATGCGCACGAGGCCGGGGTGCTCGGGGTCGCTGCCGGCCACGGGGTGGTCTTCCAGATCGCCAAAGCGGCGGGCGAAGGCGACATGCTGCGCACGGCTCAATTCCTGATCGCGCAAGAAGACCACGCGATGCTTGAGCAGCGCGGCGCGGATCTCCGCAAACAGGTCGTCGCTCTGCACCGCGTCGGCCAGTTGCACGCCGATCAGCTCTGCACCGAGTGCGTTGGTCAGTGGTTCGATACGCATGGCGGTGCCTCAGATGACGAAGACGGACGAGCCCGTCGTCTTGCGCGATTCCAGATCGCGGTGCGCCTGCACGGCCTCTTCGAGTGCGTAGCGCTGGTGGATCTCGATCCGGATGCGGCCTGCTGCGACGTGGTCGAACAGCTCGCCGGCAAGTTCTGCCTTCTCAGCCGGATCGGCGATGTAGTCCGCCAGGGCAGGGCGCGTCAAATAGAGCGAGCCCTTGCGCGCCAGCAGTTGCGGATCGAACGGCGGGATCGGGCCCGAGGCCGTGCCCACGCACACCATCAGCCCGCGCCGCTTGAGCGAATCCAGCGAGGCGTCGAAGGTGCTCTTGCCCACGCTGTCGAACACCACGTTCACGCCCACGCCGTCGGTCAGCTCGCGCACGCGCTTTGCGACGTCTTCCTGCGCGTAGTTGATGACGTGGTCGCAGCCATGCGCGCGGGCGATGTCCGCCTTGGCTTCGCTCGATACGGTGCCGATCACCGTCAGGCCGAGCAGCTTGGCCCACTGCGAGACGATGAGCCCCACGCCGCCCGCCGCTGCGTGCAGCAGCACCGTGTCGCCCTTGGCAAACGGATAGATGCGGCGCAGCAGGTAGGCCGAGGTCAGGCCGCGCATGGTCATGGCGGCTGCGGTTTCGCAGGCAATGGCATCCGGCAGCTTGATGAGCGGGGCGGCGGGAATCAGCCGCTCGGTGCTGTACGCACCCAGCGTGTTGATGAAGCCGGTGTAGGTGACGCGGTCCCCTTCGGCGACATTGGTGACGCCATCGCCCACGGCCTCGACGATGCCGGCGGCTTCAACGCCCATGCCAGCGGGCAGCGGCACAGGATACAAGCCGGAGCGGAAGTACGTATCGGCAAAGTTCAGGCCCACGGCCTCGTGGCGCAAGCGGACCTGGCCGGGGCCCGGTCGTCCGACTTCAACGGTCTCGCAACGCAAGACTTCGGGGCCGCCGGTTTCGTGAAAGCGGACTGCGGTTGCCATGTGTGTCTCCAGTGTCAGCAATGTTTTGGGGTGCGCGCCGCCTGCGTGGCCACAAGGTGAGCCACGTTCAAAGCGGAGAGGGAGGGGTGCCTTGGACGGCGGCGCGCGGTTAAGCGGAATCAGGCGGTCATGCAGAGGCCACGGCAGGCGGTGTGCCGGTGGGCGCTGCATCCAGCGACACGTCGGCGACGCGCTTGAGCTCGGTTTCATAGCTGCGTGCCGCCAGCAGCATGCAGGCCGCCGCGGCCACGCCAAAGAGCGGCATCACCGCCAGCGCGGTCTGCAGGCCCCACGCGTCGGACAGTGCTCCGCCCACGAACGGACCGATGGCCAGCCCGAAGAGGTTCTGGAACAGCGACAGCACTGCGGCTCCGGTCGAGCGCACGCCCGGGTGGATCACGTCAAACACCACGCTCGATGCCGGTGCCACCGTGCACGTCATCAGAAAGCCGCCAAAGGCGATCAGCAGGAACTGTTGATTGGCCGGCATGGTGGTGCCGAAGGCCGTCATGAACACAAGCAGCGTGACGATGGTCAGCGCCGCCACCACGAGCAGCCGGTTGCGTTGACGGCGCGCGGCCACCACGTCTGCCACCACGCCCCACACGAAGGCGCCGAGCGCGCCGCACAGCACCACCAGTGCTGCCTGCATGGCTGCACGGTCCGGGGGCGTGCCGTGATAGCGGTTCAGATAACTCGGCAGCCACGACCAGATGGTCGACACGACGATCAACTGGAACGCCGCGCCCAGGCACGTCCACCACAGCGTGCGGGAGCCGGTGAGCGCCGTCACCACGCGCTGCAGGGCCGAGCCCGCCGTCTGGCGAGCCTGCTCGTATGGCGCCATCGCCACGGTCTTGTAGTCCGGCACGAACACGTAGAGCAGCGCCAGCACCAGCCCCGGCACGCCCACCACACCAAAGGCTGCCTGCCAGCCCCAATGCGAGGCAATCACGCCGCCGAGCAGCACGCCCAGCACCGCCCCGACCGAACCGGCCGCAAAGAACGCGCCCATCAACGTGGCACGCAGGCGCTTGGGGAAAAGACTGGCGATGAGCGCCGCACCCACGGAGCCATAGCCGGTTTCACCCACGCCAACGATGGCACGCGCCGTGAACAGTTGCGCGTAATTGCGCGTGAACATGCACGAGATGGTGGCCAGGCTCCACACCGTCGCCATGACGACGATGCTCTTGACGCGGCTGAAGCGGTCGGCCAGCAGCGCCACCGGCAAGCCGCCCACCGCCACCACAATCGAGATGACGGAGACCAGCGCGCCCAGCTGCTTGTCCGACAGCGCCCAGGCCGCTTTCAGATGCGGGAACAGCGACACGATGACTTGCCGATCGATGTAGTCGAACAGCATCAGCGCAAAGGTCATCGCAAACGCAAACCACGCCTGGGGTCGGCTGACGAGGTAGCCGTCGTGGTGGTCTGCGCGCAGGTCGGCAGCATGCAGATTCATGGTTGTCTCCGAGTGGCGGCGCTTGCGTTGAGCGCCGCCTGTGTTGGGCCCGGTGAAGCTCGCTTGTAGTTTAGGCGGCGCGCAGCGGCAGGTTCTTCACGTTAGGCGCGCGGTTGGGCGACATGCCGTTCTTCGCCAGCGTCTCTTCCACGCTGTCGTACTGCACGCCAATGCGATAGATCGCCCGTGCTTCCTTGCCGCTGGCAATCTCGCGGCCCAGCTCTTTCGCCACGCGCACACATTGCTCGATCTGCTGCACCGAGGTCATGCGGTTGCCGTGCTGATCAATGATGGTGTCTTCAATGCCGCAACGCGGATGCAGGCCCATTGCCATGGCCATCATGTTGAACGGCAGCACGTTCTTGAGCAGCGACTCCGCCGTCAGCGTGCAGCCATCCGGCGCGCGGTGGATGAAGTTGAAGAAGTTGAACGGGTTGGGGCCGTCAAAGCCGCCGCCAATGCCGATCCACGTGAGGTTCAGCGGGCCCTTGTAGACGCCCTTGCGCACCAGGCGTTCGAGCGTTTCCAGTGCATGGATGCCCGTGAGCTGGAAGTGCGGCTGCACGCCCGAGGCTTGCAGGCGGCGCAGGTGCTCTTCCAGCCAGGCGGGGCCGGCAGGTACGGTCATCTCGGAATAGGCCGCCGCCAGCGCCGGGTTGGCCAGCGAGGTGCCTTCCAGATACGCCGGGTACAGCAGCTCCATGATGTTCATCTGCGTGGTGTTGACTGCCACCGTTACCTGATCAGGCGTGGGGGTCAGGTCAGCCAGCATGTGGCGCGTGTCGTCTGACAGCCACTTCGCGGCCTGGCCTTCGTCTTCCGGCGCAAACGAGATCGAGCCGCCCACCTGGATGATCATGTCGGGCACCGCGGCGCGCACGCCGGCAATCAGCTCGTTGAACTTCGACAGCCGCTTGGAGCCCTTGCCATCCAGTTCGCGCACGTGCAGGTGCAGCACGGTGGCGCCGGCGTTGTAGCAGTCCACGGCCTTTTGCACCTGTTCTTCCATCGTGACCGGGATGTCTTCCGGAAAATCTTCCGGCGCCCATTCCGGGCCGTACGGCGCAACGGTAATGACGACTTTGTCCTGGTTCTCGGGGTGCAGCGAATCATCGAGGAATTGCATGGTTGGCTCCGGTAGGGGAAGTCTCGGCTGGACTCCACTATAGGGAAGCGGTACGGTTCAATTTCTCATTTGGCGCCAAGTTTTTCTCTTTGCGCGCCATTCCGTGTAAACACCAAGACGACCGGAACCCGGCAGACAACCCGATGGAAACGATGGTGCGCGCCCGATCGCTCAACGGCTACTTTCAGGTCGTGCGGCGGCTCGGCTTCAACCCGCAGGAGGCCTTGCGGCAGGTCGGCCTGGACCCGGCCAAGCTGGCCGATGCGGAGCAACTCGTGCCGGTGGTGGCGACGTGCCAGTTGATGGAGCTCACTGCCGCCAGCGCACCGTGCCCCACGCTCGGCCTGCAGATGGCCGAGGCGCGGCAGGAGCTGGACTTCGGGGTGCTCGGGCTGTTGCTGGGGCACAAGCGTACGTTGCGCGAGGCGCTGCAGGCCATCATCCAGTACCGCCATCTGTTGAACGAGGCATTGGCGATCTATCTGGAATCCGACGGCGATATGGTCGTCATTCGCGAAGAGGTGATCGCCGAGATACCGGTGCCGCTACGCCAAGTCAACGAACTGGCAGTCGGCGTGCTGGCCCGCACATGCAGCGCGCTGCTGGGGGTGCACTGGAAACCGCGCGCCATCCATTTCACGCATGCAGCGCCGGCCGATGTCAGCATGCACCGCCGCATGTTCGGTTGTCCGCTCGTGTTTGACAGCGATTTCAACGGCATCGTCTGCGCCGCGGCCGATCTGGAAACCCCCAACCCTGCCGCCGATCCGGCCCTGGTGCGGTATGCGGAAAGCCTGGCCCAGCCGCTCAACGTATCGGGGCCGGACGCGATGGTGCAGGAGGTGCGGCGCGCGGTGTACCTGCTGCTGCCGCTGGAGCGCGCTTCGGTTGAACAGGTGGCAGAGCATCTGCACCTGAGCGTGCGTACGTTGCAGCGGCAACTGGATGCAGCTGGCGCGACGTTCTCCGAGCTGGTGGAGGAGGTGCGCCACAACCTCGCCATCCGCTACATGGCCAATCCGAGCTACCGGATCGGACGCGTGGCGGCGTTGCTGGGCTATACGCGGCAGGCGTCATTCACGCGCTGGTTCATCGCCCATTTTGGGATGACGCCGCGCGCGTGGCGCGATGCGCAGACTCAGCCGCAGAACCAACCGCAGACCCAACCGCAGCCTCAATAGGCTTGGGCCGGATTGAACGCGGCATCAGCGTCGTCCGCTTCCGGTTGACGCATCAGCCGCACCGCGGGCGATTGCAGGATGCACAGCAGCTGCAGCGCAAAACCGGCCAGCGCCACCAACAGGCAAGCCCCCACGCCAGCTTGCGCAGCAAGCCACGCAGCCAGCGCCGCCCCCACGGGCCGTGCGCCATACGACATCACGTTCACCGCCGACACGCGCGCGAGCAGCGCGGGTGGCGTTACTGTCTGCCGCAGCGTCGTCGTGGAGACCACCCACAGGATCGGCCCGCAGCCCAGCAGGAAGAACCCCGCATGGGCAAGCGCCGGCCAGGGTTGCCACAGCGTCGCTGCAAGCAACGCGCCGCCAGCCAACCCGCACACCGGGCCCGTCGCGACGACATATCCAAAGCGCCAGCGCGCCAGAATGCGTGCCGCCAGCAGCGCGCCGATCACCATGCCCGCGCCGTACATTCCCAAAGCCAGCCCGATGGCTTGCGCAGACAGGCCGAGTCGATGCGCCGCGTACGGAACAAAGATGGCGAACACCATGAAGATGGCTGCGGTGAAGATGAACTGCGTGGCGAATACCGGCCGCAGCAGCGGATGTTGAAACACGAAGCGCGCGCCTTCCGCAATGTCGCGCAGCGCATGCGCCGTGCGCCGTCTCGCCGGGAGAGGGGAAGCCACGCCCGCCAGCAGCGCGGCCGCCGCAGCCGACAGCGCCGCCGCCAGCACGAACGCCGCCATGGCCCCTGTCCAGCCGATCAACGCACCGCCAATGGCGGGGCCACAGGCAAACGCCACCGTGCGTGCCAGCTCGATGCGGCCGTTGGCCCGCGAGAGCATTGCCGCCGGCACCAGCGCTGGCACCAGCGCTGGCACCAGCGCCGGCGCTGCCACGCTGAACACCACGGTACCGCATACGGCCACAAAGCCCAGTACGCCCAGCGCTGCCAGATTCAGGTGCCCGGTCACCAGCAAGCCGGCCACCACGAACAGCGCCGCCGCGCGCGCGGCTTCCGCACCTGCCATCAGCGTGCGCTTGGGCCAGCGGTCCGCCAGCATGCCGATGGGAATGGCAAACAGCACGAACGGCAGCGTCAGCGCCACCTGCAGCCAGCTTGCGGTGCTGGCGTCCGCATGCAGTGTCAGAACGGCTACCATGGGCATGGCCGCCAGCGCGATCTGCTCAGCCGACTGCGCGGCAAGGTTGGAGCCCGCGAGCCGGTTAAAGCCGGCCGGCAGGCGGTCGATGGAGGGGGCAAGGGGACAGTGCATCGCGCATCTCCTGAAGGCGTTGGCTTCAGGTTAGGGATGGCGACGTGTGGACGCGCTCCGCTTCTTGCGGGCGAATTCGAAGCGCGGATTACAGGATCGGCGCGAACAGCTTGGCCACGTGCATGATCACGCGGCGCAGCGGGTGGGCGTGCTCGTACTCGTCGCGGCCGACGCGGGTGGCTTCGGCAAAGTCGGCTTCGAGCATCTGCGTGACGTCGTTGGCGAATCGCTCGTCGGCCGTCACGATCATCAGCTCGAAGTTCAGGCGGAACGAGCGGTTATCGAGATTGGCGCTGCCCACAGCGGCGGCATCGTCGTCGATCAGCACAACCTTCTGGTGCAGGAAACCCGGCAGATAGCGGTAGATCTTCACGCCCGCGCGGATGGCCTGGTACGCATACAGGGTCGAGGCCAGGAACACGACGCGGTGGTCGGGTCGCGACGGGATCAGGATGCGCACGTCCACGCCGCGCAGCACGGCCAGGCGCAGCGCGGCAAACACGGCTTCATCGGGGATGAAGTAGGGTGTGGTGATCCACAGCCGCTTGCGTGCGGATTGGATGGCTTCCATGAAGAACAGCGAGCAGGTCTCCTGCTTGTCGGCCGGGCCGCTGGCCACCACTTGGCAGACCATGTCTTCTTCGGGACGCAGCTCGGGCACGATCAGCTGCGGTACCTCGTGCGCGGCCCAGTACCAGTCTTCGGCAAAGGTGAGCTGCAAATCCATCACCGCCGCGCCGACGATTTCGATATGCGTGTCGCGCCACGGTGCGAGCGGCGGGTTCTCACCCAGGTATTCGTTGCCGACGTTGTGGCCGCCCACGAAGGCGCGCTCGCCGTCCACCACCACGAGCTTGCGGTGGTTGCGGAAGTTGAGCTGGAATCGGTTGACGAAACCGGCGTGCGTGGAGAACGGCTTGGCCTGTATGCCGCCGTCGGTCAGGCGCTGCACGTAGTGGCGCGGCAGGGCATGGCAGCCGATGCTGTCGAAGAGGAAATACACCCGCACCCCGGCGCGGGCCCGTTCGAGCATGAGCTCGGCCAGGCGGCGGCCGAGCGAATCGTCATGCACGATGAAGAACTGCACGATCAGCACGCGTTGCGCCTGGGCAATGGCCGCGAAGATGGCATCAAAGGTTTCCGCGCCGTTGACCAGCAGCCGCACGCGGTTGCGCGCCAGACACGGCATGCCCGTGAGCCGCGGTAACGCTTGCATGCAAGCGTGCTGCGGCACGACCACGCAGGACTCATGGTCGCGCAGGCGGCGCCAGTCGTCGGATAGGGTGATCTCGCGCATGCGCGCGTTGTTGAAGCGCCGCGCATCCACATAGCCGGCAAAGGTGCTGCGCCCGAAGATCAGGTACGGGATCAGCGTGAACTCCGGCAGCGTGACCAGCGAGATGGCCCACGCAATGGCGCCCTGCGAGGTCCGCACGGTCAGCACGGCATGCATGGCCGCGAGCACGCCCACGCAGTGCACAACGAAGAGGAATGCGGCAAATACCGTGGTATTGGTCAGCATGGGAGCAGCAGAGAAGAGCACGCGTTGGGCATTTTGACATGCCCCGGGTGGCGTCGGACAAACACGGATATTGACCCGGCTGGCATTTGACGTAGTCTGGCCGCCAAGTCGGTGCAGGCACGCCGCATGCTGATGTGCAGTTGAAGTCCTGTCAGCCCCCCGGTAGCAAAACACGACATAGAACATGCAAGGACACCGGAAGATTCCTCCCTCTGCGCTTCTGCGCGCGTGGCTTGCCTGCTTGGCCGCCACGCTGTTGACTGCGTGCGCCAGCCTGCCCGAGAACGTGGAGCGGCCTGCCACGACCGCGCTGCCCAAGGCGGAATCCACCACCGCGCTGGGGCGACTGGTGCAGGCGAGCGCGCCGTCGCCCGAGGTGTCTGGCTTCCGGCTGATCCCGTCGGGCGAGGAAGCCTATGCAACCTTGCTCACGCTGGCTGATCGCGCCGAGCGCACGCTTGACTTGCAGTACTTCATCATCGAGAGCGACAACAGCGTGCGCGAGCTGATGCGCCACGTGCTGGCCGCTGCCGAGCGCGGCGTGCGCGTGCGCGTGCTGGTCGATGATCTGCACAGCGACGGGCGCGATCTGGCCTTCCTGAAGTTCGCCTCGCACAAGAACATCGACGTGCGGCTGTTCAACCCGTTTCCGGGCGGGCGCATGTCGAATTTCACACGCTACCTGAGCGGCGCGGCCGAGTTCCGCCGCGTCAACCGGCGCATGCACAACAAGGCCTTCATTGCCGACAACGCCTTGGCCGTCACGGGCGGGCGCAACCTGGGGGCGGAGTACTTCACCCAGGACAAGACCACCAATTTCGTCGATCTGGATGTGCTGGTTGCAGGGCTGGCGGTGCGGCAGTTGTCGGCGGCGTTTGATACGTACTGGAACAGCGAGTTTGCCTATCCGGTGCAGGCCTTGGTGCCCGAACGCAGCGAGGCGCATCCGCCGGAACAGAAGGAGGGCAACTATCCGCCGCCGGTCTCGGTGCCCCGCAGGCCGGAAGGGCCGCTGCCGCATATCGACGTGCCGACGTCTCCGATCGATCTTGGCTCGGGCTCCGGCTCCGGGCCGCAGGAATCCACCCGGTACATCACCGATCCTGAGCAGCGGCGCCTGCGCAACCAGACCGATCTGGCCAACCCGACGCCCACGGATCCGTTACCGCTCAGGCCGGCTCTGCGCGACTGGTTCCTCGCTGACCAGATTGCCCGCAACCGTCTGCGGCTGGAGTGGGCGCCCGCGCAGGTGATCGTCGATCGCCCGGCCAAGGTATCCGGTGACGAGGTCGAGCCCGGCGGCGAGCGTCTCGCCCAGACGCTGCTGCGCCTGATTGACGAAGCCCGGCGGGAGGTCGTGTTGATCTCGCCGTACTTCGTGCCAGGCAAGCGCGGTGTGGACGTGGCCAAGCGCCTGCAGGAGCGTGGGGTGCGGCTGCGCGTGCTGACCAACTCGCTGGCCGCCACCGATGCGCCCATCGTGCACGTCGGGTATGCCAAATACCGCGGCGCGCTCGTCGACGACGGTGTCGAACTGTACGAACTGCGCTCCACGCTGGGCGATCGCCCGAAGGTGGTCGGCTCGTTCCGTTCGGCGCAGGCAAGCCTGCATGTGAAGTCGATCGTGGTGGACCGCAGCACGCTATTCGTCGGTTCGATGAACATTGACCCGCGCTCCATCGGCCTGAATACCGAGACCGGCCTCATTATCCGCAGCCCGGTGCTGGCGCAGGCGGTGGCCAAGCTCTTCGATGATGCGGTGGGGAGCAGCGCCTACCGCGTGACCAAGGTGGATGGACAGCTGCGCTGGACCGCGCATCAGGACGGCAAGGAGATCGTGGTCGATCACGAGCCCGACGTGGGCCTGGGCCGCCGGGCGTGGATCCAGATGCTGGCGCCGTTTACTCCGGAGGAGCTGCTCTAGCGCGGCGCCCAAAAAGAAAAAACGCCGCGGTGTGCGGCGTTTTTTTCAACTCAGGCTAGGCAATCTGCCGGGCCTTCGCGGCATTACATCTTCTGCTTGGTGTTGTCGGCGGCGTTTTCCAGCTTCTGGCCACCCGTCTGGATGTCCTTGCCCATGCCTGCCATCGTGTTGCAGCCAGCCAGCACGACGCAGCCCAGGGCCAGCAGTGCAATCAGTTTCTTCATCTTGATCCCCTTATGAGCAGTGCGGTAACCCGCACGATTTCGCGTGATTGCCACCCAGGCGGTGGCGCAAGCCGCATTTTAAAACCAGCCCGCAGCGCAGGGTGCGCCTGAGGCATCTTTTTTACACTCTTAGACATCACTTGCGGCGCATTCCGGACATTTGCGCAGGTGCCCTCTACTTCTGCCCGCCCTTGCCGTTAGGACATTTCGGGAGTGAACCGGGTGCCGGAACCAGCGGCGCGTCCAAGGCGGCATAAGACAGCGCGCCAGACGGCCCAACCATGCAAGGAAGAAAACATGTGGAAGTGGATAGATACGAGCATTCGCACGCGGCTGACGATGTTGGTGGCCGTGTTCGCGGTAATGATTGCAGTGGTGGGGGTGGCGGGCATCACCACGGGCCGGGCCACCAACGCGGATCTGCGCGCGGTATATCTCGAGGATGCCAAGGGCCTGGACCTGTTGGCCAAGGACACCATCAACCTGTTGTGGGCACGCATTCACCTGACCAACTTTGATTCGGTCTCGTCGCCCGAAGAACTCAAGAAGCTGCTGACCGACGCGCACACGATGGTCAATTCGGCCAACGATGCGTGGGCGCAGTTCATGAAGCTGCCGGTTCCAGACGCAGACCGCGCCCAGTTGCAGGCCGCCGATGCCGCGCGCACCAAGTTCGTCAAGACGGCACTGGAGCCCGCTATCGCAGCGCTCGAACGCAGTGACCTCACGACGTATCGTGACCTCAACACGACGCAGGTGCCCAAACTCTTCGTTGAGTACGACACGGCGCTCGGGCCGCTCGTTGGGGCGCGCTTCAAGTACGGTCAGGCGCGTTTCGACAACTCGCAGTCGCGCTACGCCATGAGCATCTGGATCTCGGGCGGGCTGCTGGTGGCGGCGCTGGTGCTGTCGGTGGTGGCGCGCGGCGTGCTCGGCCGCACGGTGGTGCGTCCGCTGGAGCGTGCCATCCAGGTGTTCGAGCGCATGGCATCGGGCGATCTCGCCACGCGCATGGAAGGCCAGACCGCTGCCGGCCGTCGCGATGAAACCGCGCGCCTCATGCACGCGGTCTCGTCGATGCAGACGAGCCTGCAGCAGATCATCGGCCAGGTGCGAACGGGGTCGGACTCGATCGCCAGCGCCACCAAGCAGATCGCCGCCGGCAATGCCGACCTGTCGCAACGCACGGAGCAGCAGGCTTCGTCGCTGGAAGAAACGGCATCGAGCATGGAAGAGCTCACCAGCATCGTGAAGCAGAACGCCGACAACGCACGTCAGGCCAGCACGCTGGCGGTCAATGCATCGGACATCGCCGTCAAGGGCGGGGAAGTCGTGGGCCGCGTGGTCGAGACCATGGCCGGCATCAACGAGAGCAGCCGCAAGATTGCCGACATCATCGGCGTGATCGAGGGCATTGCGTTCCAGACCAACATCCTCGCCCTGAACGCTGCGGTGGAAGCCGCGCGCGCGGGCGAGCAGGGCCGTGGCTTTGCCGTGGTGGCCGGCGAGGTGCGCAGCCTCGCGCAGCGCAGCGCCACGGCGGCCAAGGAAATCAAGGCGTTGATCGGCGACTCGGTGGGCCGCGTGCAGAACGGCTCGACGCTCGTGGCCGAAGCCGGTACGGTGATCGACGAAGTGGTGGTGGCCGTCAAGCGCGTGACCGACATCATGGGCGAGATCAGCGCGGCGTCGGAAGAGCAGAGCAGCGGCATCGAGCAGGTCAACCAAGCCGTCACGCAGATGGACCAGGTCACACAGCAGAACGCCGCGCTGGTGGAGCAGGCGGCCGCGGCCGCGGAATCGCTGGAGGAACAGGCGGAGGCGCTGCGCAGCGCGGTGTCCGTCTTCCGCGTCGAGCGCGCATAAGCGGCGCCGCTCACCATTCGCAGGCAACAACGCCCTTCCATTGCGGGAGGGCGTTGTGCTTTACGGCATCAGATCGCGTGCGCGTTCGGCAATCACGTCTTGTGTGTCGTCGATCCAGCGGGCAGGGAAGGGCTGCGACAGCAGGTAGCCCTGGATGACGTCACACCGGCAGGCGCGCAACGCGTGCAGCTGTGCGGCGGTTTCCACGCGCGTGGCCGTAACGGGCACGCCGGCGGTGTGCGCGGCGGTCACCAGGCGCTGCAGCGCACCGTGTTCATGCGGATCGGCAATCGCGCTGACGATGGCCTGATCGAGCTTGACTTGATCCGGGCGGAAGGTTGCGAGGCAATCGAGGCTGTGCGCGGTGGCACCGAAGTCTTCCACGGCCACGCGTGCGCCGCAAGCGTGCAGGGCGTCTACGGCCTGGCGCGCTGCGCCGTCGGCACGTTGCAGCGTGTGCTCCGACACCTCGAACACCAGCCGCGCCGTGGGCACGGCGTGGCGTGCGGCAATGTCGCGGACAACGTCGCTGAGCTGCGGGTCGAGCAGCTCAGCGACCGACAGATTGACGGCTGCATGCACGCCCGGCTGATGCCGTGTGCTGTTGCGCCCCGCACGCTGGGATTCTTCTCGCAGCAACCCGGCCAGCATCTGTGCGGCGTTGTCGAGCACCCAGCGGCCCACCTCGTGGATGTCGCCCGTCTGCTCCAGGATCGGCAGGAAATCGGCCGGTGCCACGCCGCCCAGTTCCGGCGAGATCCACCGCAGCAGGAATTCGTAACCGACGATCCGCCCGTCGGCCAGGCTCAACTGCGGCTGCAGGTTCAGGCTGAACTGCCGGCGCGCGAGCGCATGGCGCAGCTGCGCGGCCAGGCGCGGGTGTTTGGCAACGGCGTCGTGTTCATCGGCAGTGGCGTGGGTGCCGCCCGGCGGTGTGCCCGCCGGGGCATACAGCGCCGGGCTCGGTTGGGCACCGTGCTGGGCGCCATACAGCGCACGGTCGGCCTGCTCGATCAGCCGCGCGGCGTCGGCGGGCGTGCTCTCGAACAGCGTCATGCCGATGCTGCACGAGCACACCAGCTCGTAGCCGTGCGTGATGAAGGGCCGCGTGAGGGTCGCAGAGATCCGTCGTGCAAGGTCGTGCACATCCTGCGCCGAGGCGAAGTCCGCGCAGGCAACGGCAAAGGTTTCGGGGCCGACCCGTCCGACGATGGGCGCTCTGCCGTCTCCCGCCGCCGCGCACAGCGATTCAAGCCGCCCCGCACATTCAACGATGACCGCGTGCGTGGCCAGTGGCCCGAGCGTGGTGGTCGCCTCGGCAAAATGATCGAAGCCAATCAGCAGCAGTGCGCCGATGGCGCCTTGCCGAGCGGGTTGCGGCATCGTTGCCAACAGCTGGACGAATCGTCCGTGGTCCGGCAATCCGGAAATGGGATCCAGACCCGTTGGCGCGGCAGGCCTAGCGCGACTCATAAATGGGGCGTCCTGCAAATACCTTTAAAACGGAACTGCGTGCGTCTGATGCGCGTCAAGTCGTGACTTCATCACAAAAAGTCTGTGCGCATCATAAGCTGAAAGCCAGCCATCTTGATCGGTTTATGGCGGCTTTGGGTGGGAATCCGGCTCGCTTTTTTAACGTTTAACGGCAATGAATTCTGGTAACAGCGTTTTGCACATCTACCTCGCTGCACGTTACACCATGCGTTGGCCGCCCCAAAGCAACTGTTCATAGATAAAGCATTGCAACAGCATTTTTTGCGCCGCGACCAATTCGATGAATTCGACGCCGTATTGATAGATGTTAGGCAGATCCGCAGGCTTCTCACTGCGAATGAGCGCGGCGGCCACGAGTTCGGAATGGTAGTCACGCGTTTTCACCCGAAAGCGCAGGCGTGCCGGCGCACCGCTGACTTCCAGCCGATGCGCGGAGCGGAACGACGCGCCCGTCGTGCTGATGTCGGAGATATGGATCATGCGCGGCTGCTCGCCGCTCACCAGCATCTTGCCGACCACGTTGGCGCGTACACGCAGCGATTTGCGCAACGTGCGGTTCTTGATTCGGCGCGGCTGCGACAGCACCACGTATTCGAACGGCACGCGGCACACCGCCATCACCACGCATTCAAAGCTGGCAATGCCTTCGCCCGAGAAGGCGTGGACTTCCACCAGTTCATCCTTGACCGGCATGACAGTGCGGCCGCTGTCGGTGGGCATGGTGATGAGCAGGTGGCGCTGCGGGCTGTAGCCCATTACGCGTGCGGCACCCTTGGTCTGGCCGGCGCCGGCGGTCAGGCGCACGGTCAGCATGCCGCCTGGGCGCAGGCCCAGGAGCTCCATGGCGATCGTGCGCTCTCCGTCCAGGTCGTCGCCCATGTCGGGAAACAGCGTGTTCGGGAACGGCGTGTTGGCGAACGCGGGTGCGGGCGCGGGAGGGCCATCCGCCTGACGGTGCGGGCGGTGCAGCGTGAACAGCAGGTCGATCTCCTCTGGCGAGTGGATGACGTCGCCCTTGGGCACGAGCAGTTGCCCGTCGGCGTCAAGCATCGGCCACGGCAGGGGGATCGCAAGCGGAATGTCGAGAGGTTGAAGTTCGAGCATGGCAATGAGGCGCCCGCAGCCGCGCGGGCCCCACGCTTCTATACGGCCAAATCTTGCACAACTTTAAGCGCACTGATCTGAAGCGCACGGACGGTGGCACGCGAGTTGCGGCCCGGCTGCCATGATCGAGCACAATGCAGGTTCCAAGGTGGACGGGGCGGGCGCGGCCATGGCTTCTCGGCGGCATTTCTGGGCAGCGGTGGTGCAGTTTGCGCGCTATGTCGTGATCGGCGGCGGTGCAACGCTAGCGCACTACGTGGTGTTGTTCGGGTTGGTGCAGGTGGGTGTGTCGCCGTGGCGGGCGTCGGTGGCCGGCAGCGTGATCGGAGCCACGCTCAATTACTTCATCAGCCGGCAAGCCGTGTTCAACAGCACGCGCGGACACATCGGCGCAATGGTGCGGTTCGGCCTGGTGGCCTTTCTGGCGCTGGGGTGCAATGCCACCATCATGGCCATCGGGCTGGGGCTCGGGTTGTACTACCTGATTGCGCAGATGTTCGCCTCGGCCATCACGGCGGTCTTCAACTTTCTGGTGCACCGGTACTGGACGTTCCGCGATGCCGCCGCCGTGGGCGCGCTGACCGAGCCGCAACCGGCCATCGTGCCGGAGCGGCCCACCCGCAACAGGTCCGGGCAGCCTTAGTGATGGCTCACCACGCCGCGCAGGCGCGAGGGCGTCTCGGCCACGAACGTGACCTCGCCAATGCCGTCAGCCGGCGGCGCGGGGCCGTCGTCGAGCAGGCGTTCGACCACGAGGTGCACGTCGATCACGTCGGCCACGCCCGATGCCTCGAGTGAGACCAACGCCGCCAGCTGCGCGATCGCAAACGTATCCGCGAGCAGCGGGGTGTCGTCGTGGAGATCGCCGGTGATACGGGCAGGTGAGCGGCCCTCTGCGGCGCGGCTGGGATGGTGTGCTGCGTCACGTGCCCGATACGCGAGGTAGGCGTCGGCAAAGTGCACGCGATGGGCCTCGAACACGCGCACGGCGGCGGTGAGGGCATCGTCAATCCATGCCGGGTCGACCGGTTGGTTGCCCTCGGACAAGCCCGCCAGCTTCAGGGCATAGCGGTGCGTGTGCGTGCCGGGGGCGATAAAACTCAATTCCATACGACCTCCCACAACCGCGACTGTGCGCCGCGGCTCGCCGTGTTTGATTTCGCCCCCCGATAGCGATACTCCAGAATAGTAACGGAGCCGCCCTTCTGCGCATTTCGTTCTTCCGGATGAATTTTGCGGCTTTGTTTTCACCTTGAGACATTTGCAATGTGGAGATTGCGGCGCATCGAACTGACGGCCGGCCGCCGCGGCGCCCCTGCCGGCCGGCACGACCTAGCCGAATGGCTAGCTGTCCGGAAAGGGGTGCGGGTGTACAGTCGATCGTTGGTCTGGCGGCGCCAGACAGGCGTTGATATGTGACGCCAGCAAACGCAGACGGGAATGACGCGGGGCGCGTTTCCTTCGCGTCGTTCCGCGCAAGGGGGGCAACCGATCGGCCCGTGTCCCCTCGCGGGAAGGGATTGCCCCGTTAACCCGCGGCTTCTATAGTCCGCCTCGATTCGTGCGCTTGCAACGCACCCGGTCTGTCGGCTGGCCCGTTGGTCAACTGGGCCACACAGACCACGAGACCGGTTACGGGGATCCACGCCGACCGCCAGCGCACCGCCCAACGCAGACCCTTGCGTCATGGCGCCTTTGCGGCGGGATGGCCATTACATCATCCATGCCCCCGGGACTGCCGCATTCGCGAAACTGCATCGCCATGCTTGAGGACCACCACTTGTACAAGGCTGCGATCGAACATTCGCCGATAGGGATTGGCCTGTGCGCGCCGGAGGGTCGCTTCCTCGACGTGAACCGTGCGCTGTGCGCGCTGACCGGCCACCAGGCCCAGGCGCTGCGCACGCGCGACCTGTTTGACCTGTGCCACCCGGATCATGCGGAGCGCGCGCGGCATGACGTGAAGGCGCTGTTGGCGGGCCAGCGCGATGCGCTGTCGATGGAAACGCGGCTGGTGCGCGAAGATGGCACCACCGTCTGGGTGCAGACCGATGTGGCCGTGGCGCGCGATGACGGCAATGAGACCCGGCACCTGGTCGTGCAGATGCAGGACGTGACGGCGCGGCGCCTGGCGCTGGAATCGTTGCGTGCGTCGGAACAACGTTTGGCCTACGTGCTCGACGGCGCGGGGCTGGGTACGTTCGATTGGTCGATGCGTGCGCGGCACGTGTCGTTCAACCGCCGCACGGCCGACATGCTGGGCTACGAGCCCGCCGAGTTGCCCAACGACCCCGATGCATGGTTTGCCATGGTGCACCCGCAGGATGCGGCGTTGAGCGCGCGACGCATCTATCGCCACATGCGCGGCGATGCCGACAGTTTTGAAGTGGAGCAGCGCATGCGGGCCGGCCACGGACAGTGGATCTGGGTGGCTGCGCGCGGCCGCGTCACCGAGCGCGATGCCCGCGGCATGGCCACGCGCGTGAGCGGTACGTTGCTCGACGTCACCCAGCGCCGCACCGCGCTCGACCAGGCCCATCATCTTGCGCTGCATGACCCGCTGACCGATCTGCCAAACGCGCGCCTGCTGCGCGATCGGCTGTTCGTGGCCATTCAGGCGGCGCGTCGGGCGCGTAGCCAAGTGGCGGTCGTGTTCATCGATCTCGATCGATTCAAACCTGTTAACGACGAGTATGGCCACGGCGTGGGCGATCTCGTCCTCAAGGCCACCGCGGTGCGGCTGCGCAGCGGCCTGCGCGCGTCGGACACGGTCGCGCGCCTGGGCGGCGATGAGTTTGTCGCCATCCTCACCCACTGCGCCACGCGCGACGATGTGACGCAAACCGTCGAGCGCCTGGTCGAGCAGCTGCAGGCGCCGTTCCGTGTGGAGGGTCATGTGCTGTCGATGGGCGTGAGTGCCGGCGTGGCGCTGTACCCGGCTGACGGGCGCGATGCCGCCACGCTCATCCGCAATGCAGATGCCGCCATGTATGAAGTCAAGCGTGCCGGCGGCAACGGCTTCGGCTTCCATGCCTCGCTCAACTACGAGCGTTTGATGGGCATGCGATCGCGCGACCGCGATCATGACCTTGATGGCGAGGCCGACGCGCACTAGGCCTCGGCTGAGGTAGTAGGTACGGCAGCGCAATGCGTGCCCGCCACTAGGCGTCCAGACGGGGCCTTGGGGGCGATGCGAGCGATGGCGACATCGCTCGCGCCGCAGAACCGGATTCAGGTTCCCGTCTTCTCGGGTATCTCCGTGGTTTCATTGGCCATCATGGTCAGCACGGCATCGCGCTTGTCCAGCAGATGCTTGCGCAGAATGGCTGCGAGCCGCTTGCCGTCACGCGCTTCGAGCGCCACGAGCATGTCTTCATGGTCGTGAACCGCGTTGTCCCATTTTGTCGTCTGGTAGTTCGACCGGAAGCGCAGCGCCTGCAGCCGCCGGTTGACGGCCAGGTACGTCTGCCGCAAGGCGGCATTGCGCGCCGCCTCATTGATACGGTCGTGGATCTGCCGGTTGAGGCTGTAGTAGCCGGGCAGGTCGTTCTGCGCGCGGCAGGCCAGCATGGCGTAGTGCAGCGCTTTGATCTCTGCGAGCTCGACGGCGGTGATGCGCTCGCACGCCAGTTCCCCTGAAAACGCTTCCAGGCCACTCATCAACTCGAAGGTGTCGCGCACCTCGGTGGGCGAGAGGCTGGACACCGTTGCCCCACGGTTGGGCGAGATATCGATCAATCCTTCTGCCGCCAGCACCTTCAGCGCTTCGCGCAAGGGGGTGCGCGAGATTCCCAGTGTCTCGCACAGCTCACGCTCGTTGAGCTTCATGCCGGCCTTCAGCACACCCTCCACGATGAAATTCCGCAGGTGATCGACCACGGTGTCGTGCAGGCGCTGCCGTTCAAGCCTTGGCAGCGCGGCAACGGCCGAATGTTGGCCCGGAATTGTTGGATCTTGCATACAAAGTCCAGAAAAACGTTCTGTTATCCATTCTAGCAGACGCGGATGTGACTCAAAGACAGGGCTCGAACTCCGTAAAGACTCGGGTAAACACGGGCCATTTTGGGTGGGCGGCGCCCTATCGCGATGCGGTATGCACTGATAAAGTATTTTGCATGCAAAATTCAACAGGAGGGCAAATGCAGAAACTCGACTTCCACCCCGCAGGCCGTCACTTCCTTCAGATCCCCGGGCCGAGCCCCGTTCCTGATCGCATCCTGAGGGCCATGAGCTATCCGACGATCGACCATCGCGGTCCGGAATTCGGGGCACTGGGGCTGAAGGTGCTGGCCGGTATCAAGAAGATTTTCAAGACCGAGCAGCCGGTCATCATCTATCCGGCATCCGGCACGGGAGCTTGGGAGGCTGCGCTGTCGAACACCCTGAGCCCGGGCGACACGGTGTTGATGTTTGAAACCGGCCACTTCGCCACGCTATGGAAAAAGATGGCCGAGAGCCTGGGCCTGCGCCCCGAGTTCCTGGGGCTGCCGGGCATCGAGGGATGGCGCCGTGGCGTGCAGCCCGACATGATCGAGGCCCGCTTGCGCGCCGATACCGCCCACACCATCAAGGCGGTCTGCGTGGTGCACAACGAGACGTCGACCGGCGTCACTTCCGACATCGCGGCGGTGCGGCGCGCGATTGACGCGGCAGGCCACCCGGCGCTGCTGCTGGTCGACACGATCTCTGGGCTCGCATCGGCTGACTACCGCCATGACGAGTGGGGCGTGGACGTGACCGTTTCGGGCTCGCAGAAGGGGCTCATGCTGCCGCCCGGCATCAGCTTCAACGCGGTCTCGCAGAAGGCGATCGAGGCCTCCAGGAGCGCGAAGCTGCCACGCGCCTTCTGGGGCTGGGACGAGATCATCGAGATGAATCGCTCCGGCTACTGGCCGTACACGCCGAACACGAATCTGCTCTATGGCTTGTCGGAAGCGCTGGACATGATTCTCGACGAGGGGCTCGACAACGTCTTTGCGCGCCACCAGCGGCTTGCCGAGGCATGCCGCCGCGCCGTACGCGCCTGGGGGCTGGAGATCCAGTGTGCCGACCCGTCCGTCTACAGCCCGGTGCTGACCGGCGTGATGATGCCTGAGGGCGTCGACGCGGATGCCGTGCGTCGCACCATCTACGACCGCTTCAACATGTCGCTGGGCACTGGTTTGGGGAAGGTGCGCGGCCGCATGTTCCGCATTGGCCATCTGGGTGACTGCAATGACTTGACGCTGATGGCTGCGCTCACAGGCTGCGAGATGGGGCTGAAGCTCTCAGGCGTTTCCGTGGCGGCAAGCGGGGTGGTCGCTGCCATGGAGTATCTGGCGGCCCACGCCACACCGTTGTCGCTCAAGGCGGCAGCCTGAAAGGGCGGCGATGCCATCTTCGTCGATGGCATGAATGCTGCATCGCTGCGGCAGCCTGTACGCTGCCCGGCCGCAATCGGAAGCACGCGCCGAAAAAGAGCGCGGATCGGGGGCAGGAGCGGGAATCGCCCTGACCCCCGAACAACCAAGGAGGAAGACTGTGGACACTACCCTGCAGGCGGGTGCGAAGGTAAGGTCGTACGAAGACGCGGTGTATCGCAAGGTCACCTGGCGGCTCGTTCCGTTTCTCATGATCTGCTTCCTGATCGCGTACCTTGATCGGGTCAATGTCGGTTTTGCGAAGCTGCAGATGTCTCAGGATCTGGGCTTCAGTGAAACCGTGTACGGCTTGGGTGCCGGCATCTTCTTCATCGGCTATTTTCTCTTCGAGGTGCCGAGCAACCTGGCGCTGCATCGGTTCGGGGCCAAGATCTGGATCGGCCGGATCATGGTGACGTGGGGCCTGCTGTCTGCGTGCTTCGTGTTCGTGAAGACGCCGACCGCGTTCTACATCCTGCGCTTCCTCCTGGGCTTGGCCGAGGCTGGCTTTACGCCTGGGATCGTCTACTTCCTCACCTGCTGGTATCCGTCGCAACGGCGCGCCAAGATCATGGCGCTCTACTGCATGGGTTCGCCGCTGTCGGGCATCATCGGCAACCCGCTGTCGGGCTATCTGATGGGCAGCATGGCTGGCGTTGGCGGCTGGGCAGGGTGGCAGTGGATGTTCCTCATCGAAGCCGTGCCGGCCGTGCTGCTGGGGCTGTTCTGCTTCTACTACCTGGACAGCTCCATCGCCAAGGCCAAGTGGCTCAGCGCGGATGAAAAGCGCGTGCTCGAACTGGCCAAGGCCGAAGAGAACAAGACGACCGAGCAGCGCCACGCACCTGTCGGCAAGGTGTTCACCGACCCGCGTGTCTGGCTCATCAGCGCAATCTGCTTCTGCTACGTCACGGGCCAGTACGGTCTGACGTTGTGGATGCCGACGTTCATCAAGTCGACCGGCGTGTCCGATCCGCTGCAGATCGGCCTGCTGAGCGCGATTCCGTACGTGGCCGCCATCGTCGCCATGTACCTGTTCGGGCGCAGCGCCGACAAGCACCAGGAGCGCCGCTGGCACCTGATCATCCCGTGCATGATGGGTGCAGTGGGTTTTGTCGCGCTGCCGTGGATCATGCACAGCACGGCGTTGTCGCTGGTGTTCCTGTCGATCGCGGCTGCCGGCATTCTGACCTGCTCGCCACTGTTCTGGTCGTTGCCGACGGCGTTCCTCAGCGGTGCAGCGGCAGCCACGGCCATTGCCATGAGCAACTCGATCGGCAACCTGGCCGGGTTCACCAGCGGCTACATGATCGGCTACCTGCGCGATGTCACGCAGAGCGGCAACAGCGCCTATTTCATGATCGCCGGGATGCTGACGCTGGGCGCCTTCCTGATCTGGACCTTGCCCGCCAAGCTGATCAATCGATAACCCGTCACCGGCCAACGGCGAGCCGCGCCTGCGCACGGCTTGCCGGTACGCCCAAAGACCCACGCCGCCATGCGCGGCGCACGGAACACACTGATGGACGCAGCATTGAAATCCACCGCCTCCGCACAGCCTGACCGAGCGCAGTTCGATGTGACGGACGCCACCGTCTCGGCCATTCATGCCGCGCTGCGCAGCGGCACGCTGACGGTGCAACAACTGGTGCACGGGTACGTGGACCGCATCTCCGCATTGGACCGTGATGGCCCGCGCATCAACAGCATTCTCGCGCTCAACCCGCATGCACTGACCGAGGCAGCGCTTGCCGATGCATGGCTGGCTGCCAAGCCCACCTATCCACTGCCGCCGCTGTTCGGCGTTCCCGTGCTGGTGAAGGACAACATCGAGTGCGCGGGCATGGAAGCGACCGCGGGGTCGGTCTGCCTGAAAGGCAACCTCGCCACAGACGACGCCTTCGTCGTGCGCCGCCTGCGCGAGGCCGGCGCCATCGTGCTGGCCAAGACCAACCTGCACGAGCTGGCCTCCGGCGGCGAGACGGTCAGCTCAATCCAGGGCCAGACCCTGAACCCCTACGATCTGACGCGAACGCCCGGAGGCTCCAGCGGAGGCACTGCCGCCGGCATCGCTGCCAACTTCGGCCTGCTCGGCGTGGGGACAGACGGCATCAACTCGATCCGCTCGCCGGCTTCGGCCAACAACCTGGTGGGCCTGCGCCCGAGCATGGGGTTGATCAGCCGGGCAGGGCTCATCCCGTGCGGGCTGACGCAAGACACCATCGGGCCGATCACGCGCACGGTGGCCGATGCCGCCGTCATGCTCGACGTGATGGCGGGCCATGACTCGGCCGATCCCATCACCAGCCAAGGCGCCTCGCATCTTCCAACGAGCTACACCCAGGCGCTCGATGCCGATGGGCTCAACGGTGCGCGCATCGGCGTGCTGCGCTCCTTCTTCGGCAGCGCGGACGTGCATGCGCCCGTCAACGATGTCATGCGGCAGGCGCTGGCTGTGATCGAAGCGCAAGGCGCAGCGCTGATCGACATCGACGACCCCATCGACCCCGACGTGCTGATCGCCGAGGTGCTGGCGCATCACTACGAAATGCAGCGCGATCTCGATGCGTATCTGGCGCGTTGTCCGTCCACCGTGGCGGTGCGTTCCATGGCAGACATCATCGCCCACGGCAACGCCCACCCGAGCGTGGCCGGCACGCTGAAGACCGCCGTGGCACTGGCCCACGACGAAGCTGCCTACCGCGAGCGCTTGCAACGCCAGGAAGCCCTGCGACAACGGCTGCTGGGATTGATGGCCGCGCATCGGCTTGATGCGCTGGTCTACCCACACCAGCGTCGCCTGGTCGCGCGCATCGGCGAGCCGCAGTCCGAGCGCAACGGCGTGCTCGCTTCTGCCACCGGCTTCCCGGCCATCGTGATTCCGGCGGGCTTCTCCTCGCCCGATGACGATGCGCCCCTGGGCGTGCCGGTCGGGCTGGAACTCTTTGGCCGTCCATTTTCTGAGCCCATGCTGCTGCGGTTTGCCTATGCAGCCGAGCAGGCGCTGCAAGCGCGCCGGCCGCCTCGCGCGACCGTGGCGGCATAGCGCTGGCCCGCGGGGGAGGGGTACGGCGCGGTTCACGGTTCACGGTTTTCGAAGTCAGGTTTGCGGGTACATCACAACGACAGCAAGTGCGGAGGAACGCAAATGGGTGCAGAAGCTGCAGTTCAGTCGTCGAGCTCACCTGGGCAGCATGAGCTGGATCGGGCTTTGGACGAGATTGGCGTAACGGCCTCTCACAAGAAGATCATCTTCCTGATCATGCTGGGGGTGATGTTCGATGTGTTCGAGCAGAATGCCGTCGGCCTGGTCGGCCCGCTCCTGCGGCAGCAGTGGGGCATTTCGGTGCCGCAGATCGCCTTCCTGAATACGCTGACCTTCAGTGCCGCAGCGCTCGGCCGTATCGGCTCGGGTTGGATCGCCGATCACTACGGCCGGCGCACGATGCTCAACGCCAATCTGCTGCTGTTCACGCTGGGCGCCATCATCTGCGCGCTGGCGCCCAACTATGGGGTCCTGGCAACGGGCCGGTTCATTGTGGGCATCGGTCTGGGCGGCGAGATCTCCATTGCCGTCACGATGCTCGCCGAGTTGTGCTCAACCCGGTTCCGCGGCACCGCGGTTGGGCTGGTAAGCGTCGGCAGCGGCGGGTTCGGCAACATGCTCGCCCCCGCATTCGGCCTGGCGGTGTTCGCCATGTTCCCTGGCCCCGACAACTGGCGCTGGCTGTTCGGCTGCCTGGTGGCGCCGGCAGTGTTTGTCGTCTTCTATCGCCGGTTCATTCCGGAGACGCCGCGGTTCCTGCTCTCCAAGGGCCGCGTGGATGACGCAAACGACGTCCTCAACTCGCTGGCGTCGGGACGGCTCGGCAAACACGCGGGTCCGGCCAAGCAGTACGTCAAGACATCGCTGCGCACAGAGGCGCATCGCCCCGCAGTGCGCTTGCGCGATGTCTTTCGCGGGCGGTTGGGCCGACGCACCGCTGCGCTCGGGGTGGCGGTCTGGATGACCTACGGCGCGCAGATCTCGGTGCTGACGCTGATGCCGACCATCCTGACGTCGCAGGGGTACACCATTTCCAAAAGCCTGCTGTTCACCATGGTGATGCAAAGCGGTAGCCTCTTCGGCGCCATCGCCGCGTCGTATTGCGGCTTCCACTTTCCCCGCAAACGCGTGTTGACGCTCGGTGCCGTGCTGGCCTGTGCGGCAGGCCTGAGCTTCGGCTTTCTGACGTACAACGTGGGGCTGGTGCTGCTGTTTGGCGCGTGCTTCACGTTCTGTGTCGTGCTGCTCAATACCTCGATCTGGATCTTCGCACCCGAGCAATATCCAACGGACGTGCGCGCGTTTGGCACATCTCTGATCCTGGCGCTGGGCACGCTGGCTGGTGCGCTCACACCGCTGGTCAGCGGACGCGTGTTCGAGACCTACGGCGTGGGCGGCATGTTCAGCATGCTGGCTGCGATGTACGCGGTCTTTGCGCTGGCCGTGCAGTTCGCGCCGGAGACGTTCGGCCGACCCATGGGCGAGACGGCGGATGACGACCGGCCAGAGGTGGCTGCCGACCGTCAGGCCGTTGGTGTAAGCGGCTCCTGATCTGGTTTTTACAGAACACCCTGTCCTCTTGGTTCACCATAACAAGCCGCAGTCGACCGTCCGTAGGGCGGTCGACATTGCGCCTGCTTTGACTCTGATTGCATCATCCCAACCCGTTTTCAAGGAGCCGTATCCGCATGAGCGCGAACCCGATTGAATCGGTAGCACAGGCGTTGATCCGCGCACGGCGCGAGCATGCATGCGCCGACGCGCAAGCCTTTGCCGACACGCTCGTCACGCAGGAAGACGCCTATGCCGTGCAGGCGGCTGTTGCCAAGCAACTGGGCTGGCAGGCGCCGGGCGTCAGTTACTGGAAATCCGGCGGGCCGTCGCGGCAAGCCACGCCAACCCACGCGGAACTGCCACTCGCCGGCGTGTGGAGCAGCCCGGCGCACGCGCAGGATTGGCTCTTCACGTGGCGGGGCATCGAAGCCGAGATCGCGCTGCGGCTCGGTGATTCCGTCGATGCCGCACAGGCGGCTGCGCTGGATGGCCCTGGGGCAACGGCGCTCGTCGACGCGATGGCGGTGTCCATCGAGGTGGTCGATTCGCGCTGGCAGCAATACGTCGATGCGCCCAACCTGCTCAAGCTTGCCGATCTGCAATCGCACGGCGCGCTCGTGCTTGGCGCCTGGTGCCCGTTTGAAGCGCGGGATTGGGATGCACAATCCTGCCGCGTCACGATCGGGGGTGAGCGCATCGAGCGCCGCGGAACCCATGCACTGGGCGACCCCGCCTACGGACTCGTCGCCTGGCTCAGGCACGCAACGCGTGGTGGCCGCCGTATTGAAGCGGGCAGTGTGGTCACGACCGGCACGTGGGTGGGGATTCTCCCCGCGTCAGCCGGTGACCTTGTGACCGTGGAGTTTGAAGGCATCGGACATGCATCGATCCAGTTCTGAGCTGCCGTAGGCTCGCGCCACAGCTAGCCCGGTGCGCCATCCCAGCGCAGCAGCGCATCCCGGAATAACGCGGCCAGTTGCGTTGCCGCGAGCGACAGCGGATTGTCGCGCAGCGTGACGATGCCCAGCGTCAGCGGTGGTAACGGGAGTTCGTGCCTCGCGGCCAACATCGTGGTGACGGTGATCCTGAACCAGCTGCTTGCGCAGAAGGAGTTGCGCAGCGCTCTGGCGCCCTAGGCGCTGTGGGGTTGGCGGCTTCGCTTTCGGATTTTTCCAGGCGGAGCCGCGACGAGAAGCGGCGAGCGCTGGGCAGCAGAAAAGACAAAGGGCCGGCAAGTTTCTGGCGTCAGCAGCGCATCCTCGCCCGTACTGCGGCTGAAGGCGTTTCACCGAAGAGCTTCTTGTAGTCGCAGGAGAACTGGCTGAAGTTGACGAAGCCCCAGGCCGCCGCAATGTCGCCGATGGCTCGCCTGCCGTTGCCTTCGCATAGCGCGCGCCGCACGCCGTTCAGGCGCAGCGCGCGCAGGTACGCCATGGGGCTGATGCCCAGCACATCTTCGAAGCAGTATTGCAGCGTGCGTCGGCTGACATGTACGGCTTCGCACAGCATCGGCACAGTGACCGGGCATTGCTGCTGTGCCATCGCATACTCACACGCGTCGTTGACGATGCGGACCCGGCGCTGGAAGTTGGCGCTGGCCTCGGCTTCGATCTCGCTGCTGTCCAGCAGCGCCAGCAGCGACACCAGCACCGCTTCCTGGCGCAACTGCAGCGCCGCGTTGCCCGGGATGTCCTGCATGTCGCCGGCCAACTGCAGCAGGTCGCCGATATGGCGGCGGCAGGTGTCCAATGCATCGTGTTCGACATTCAGCAATTCGGCCTGGCCGAGTTTGCTCCAATCCACTTCGCAACCCAGACGGGTGGCGGTAGCCAACAGCGCGTCGCGCTGCACAACGATGCCGTAGATCTGGTGCCGGTCGGGCGTGACCAGTTCGAACTCGCCGCCACCCGGACGCGTCATCACCGCATCGGCGCCCACTTGGCGACCGTTGATGCGCATGCCCGCCGCGTAGGCTTCGATGCCGAACCAGAGTGCGTCGGACCATACCCGGCAGGACTGGCGGATGGCGCGGCTGGTGCTTTCACGGAAGATCTGCACGCCCGCGCTCTGCCATTCGTCCAGCACGCCTTCAAAGGCGCCGCAGGCAATCTGGTCGTAGCGCTGCTCCCAGTTGGTCAGGTTGTGGGCGTGTTCATCAACATCGTGCGCGACGACGGTGCGCAGTGCCCGTTTTGTGTGCGGCTGTGCCAGGTTTGCGCGCGCGGGGGAGCGGGCTGTTGCGGTTTGGAGCAGTTGGGCCTCGGACATGTGAGTGACTCCCGGTGATGCGCTGCGGCTGGGCCCATGACAGGTTTGCCGAATTTCAATAACGCCGCCAAGACCACGGTGCTTATATTTGTGCCGATGGCGCGGCGCTTGTCTCTTCTCATGCAAGCGCTATGCCCGCAGGCTTTGAACCTGCGTTCAGGCCATCAGCGCCGCAGCGTGCGGCACATGCATATCGCGCCAATAGGAGAGCCCCATGGATGCCAGCTCATCCGGCCATGACCACGTCTTGAAGCCGGTTTTGAATACCCTGCAGCTTTGGGGAATCGCAGTGGGCCTGGTGATTTCGGGCGAATACTTCGGCTGGAGTTACGGCTGGGCCAGCGCCGGTACGCTCGGCTTCACGGTCACCGCGTTGTTCATCGCGGCGATGTACACCACGTTCATCTTCAGCTTCACGGAACTGACGACCTCCATTCCGCATGCAGGCGGCCCGTTCGCCTACAGCAAGCGCGCGTTCGGCCCGGTGGGCGGCTATCTCGCCGGCGCGGCCACGCTGATCGAGTTCGTGTTTGCGCCCCCGGCGATTGCGCTGGCCATCGGCGCCTACCTCAACGTGCAGTTTCCCGCCCTCGATCTCAAACTGGCCGCGCTGGGCGCCTACCTGGTGTTCATGACGCTCAACATTGTTGGCGTGCAGATCGCCGCCACGTTCGAGCTGTGCGTGACACTGCTGGCGATCTTCGAGCTGCTGGTGTTCATGGGTGTGGTCTCGCCCGGCTTCTCGCTGGCGAATTTCACCAAGGGCGGCTGGTCGGGCAGCGACAGCTTCAGCCTGGCGGCGGTGCCCGGCATGTTCGCCGCGATCCCGTTCGCGATCTGGTTCTTTCTCGCCATCGAAGGTGTGGCGATGGCGGCGGAGGAGGCGAAGGATCCGAAGCGGTCGATTCCTGTCGCTTACATCACCGGCATTCTGACGTTGGTCGTGCTGGCCGTCGGCGTGATGCTGTTTGCCGGCGGCGCGGGCGACTGGACCAAACTGTCCAACATCAACGACCCGCTGCCGCAGGCCATGAAGCTGATCGTCGGCGCCAATAGCAACTGGCTCCACATGCTGGTGTGGCTGGGTCTGTTCGGGCTGGTGGCGTCCTTTCACGGCATCATCCTCGGCTACTCGCGCCAGATCTTCGCCCTGGCCCGGGAAGGCTATCTGCCGACGTATTTTGCTCGGGTCCATCCGCGTTTCAAGACGCCACACCGCGCCATCATTGCCGGCGGCATTGTCGGTATCGCCGCCATCTACAGCGACGAGCTGATCACCATCGGCGGCCAGACGCTGACGGCCAACATCGTCACCATGTCGGTGTTCGGCGCCATTCTGATGTACATCCTCTCGATGCTGAGCCTGTTCAAGCTGCGCCGTGCCGAGGCCGGTCTGGCGCGTCCGTTCCGTGCGCCGCTGTACCCGTACTTCCCGGCCTTCGCGCTGTTCGGGGCGTTGGTGTGCATGGCCACGATGATCTACTACAACCCGCTGATCTTCGGCATCTTCCTGGCCTTGCTGGCGCTGGGTTATGCCTGGTTCCTGGCGACCGCGCGCCGCCGCGCCGAGAGCGATGCGGCGGTGGGCGCGGTCTCCGGCCGCTGAATGGTTTCTTTCCCAACTGACGCAATCCACCCACGCAACGAGAGCGATCATCATGAACAACAGCGACAAGATGCCTGCCGTGCAGGACATTCACGACATGCCGCAAGCCGGTGCCGGTGGAGTGGCGCGCCGGGGCTTTCTGGGCGGGCTGCTCGCGGCCGCAGCCGGTGGTGCGCTGGCACCCGCAATGGGCCATGCCGCCGCAAAGAACGCGACCGTCGATACAGCCATCGGCCTGGACCGTGCCAAGTGGGCGCCGCGCAATCACCAGATGGTGGCGCAGATGATCGCCGCGCATGGCAACACAGCGCCTGGCTACAAGGCGGGCAAGCGCCCCTACGCCGTGTTCGACTGGGACAACACCAGCATCATGAACGACTGCGAGGAGGCGTTGTTGATGTATCAGATCAACACGCTGTCCTTCAAGCTCACGCCGCCCGAGTTCTCCGCCATCATCCGCCAGAACGTGCCGCCGGGCCCGTTCAGCAAGGACTTCAAGAACGCCGCCGGCAACGTGGTCGACCTTGATTCGATCTGCGCCGACCTGGATGCCGACTACGCCTTCCTGCACGCCAACTACAAGGGCATGGCCGGCAGCAAGCCGCTGGAGCAGATCACCGCCACGGTTGAGTTCCAGGACTTCCGCGCCAAGCTCTACTACCTGTATGAGGCGGTCAACGACACCCACGGCGTGAATGTCGGCTACCCCTGGGTGATCTACTTCTTCGCCAACATGAGCGAGGCTGAGGTCAGCGCGTTGGCCGAGGCCTCGAACGATGCTGCACTGGGCGCGGCGCTGAACAAGGTCAAATACACCAGCCCGGCCGACTGTCCGGGCAAGGCCGGAGTGGTCAGCGTCACACATTTCCATGGCATCCGGCTGTGCACGGAGATCGGTGGCATGATGGATACGCTGCGCAGCAACGGCATCGACGTCTATGTCTGCACCGCGTCACTGGAAGATGTAGTGGCGGTGTTCGCCACCCATCCCAAGTATGGCTACAACGTGACGCGCGAGAACATCATCGGCCTGCGCCTGGAGCGCAACGGCGGGGTCTACCGCAACGCCTACTTGAAGGACTGGCCGCTGACCTGGGGCCCAGGCAAGTCGGTCGCAATCAAGCAGGAACTTGTGGCGAAGAAGGGCTATGGCCCGCTGTTCGTGGCTGGCGACAGCGACGGCGATTACGACATGCTGCGCGACTTCCCAGAGACGCAGTACGGTTTGATCGTCAATCGCATGAAGAGCGGCAAGATCGGCGAGCTGTCCAAACTGGCGGCTGAGCAGATCCCTTCGTCCAAGCCGCGCTTCCTGTTGCAGGGGCGCCAGGAGTCGACCGGCAACTGGTTGCCGGTGGAGACCAGCATCAAGTACGGAAAGACGGCACCGCAATTGCTGACCACCTGAGGGTGCACGGTCCGGCGGCCAGCCTGCCGGACCGCGTTGAAGACGACGGAGAACGAGCATGCCGGGACACAGGTTCAAGCACCGCGTTGGCAGCGCCAGCTACGCTTTTCGCGACCTGAAGGAGCTGATGGCCAAAGCGTCGCCGGCGCGTTCGGGCGACATGCTGGCTGGCGTGGCCGCGGTCAACGCGGAAGAGCGTGCGGTGGCACAGATGGCGCTGGCCGAGTTGCCGCTGAAGACCTTCATCGAGGAGCCGCTGGTTCCCTATGAAGACGACGAGATCACGCGCCTCATCATCGACACCCATGACCGCGCCGCCTTCGCGTCCATCTCGCACCTGACGGTCGGTGACTTTCGCAACTGGCTGCTGGCCGACGATACCGATAGTGCAGTGCTGGCTGCCGTCGCGCCGGGCATCACGCCGGAGATGGCGGCGGCCGTCTCCAAGATCATGCGCAACCAAGACCTGATCCTGGTGGGCAAGAAATGCCGCGTGGTCAGCGCGTTCCGGAACACCATCGGCTTGCCGGGGCGGCTGTCCACGCGATTGCAGCCCAACCACCCGACCGACGACGCCAGCGGCATCGCCGCCAGCATGCTCGATGGCCTTCTGTACGGCAACGGCGATGCGGTCATCGGCATCAATCCGGCCACCGACAACGTGCCGCAGGTGATGAAGCTGGTGAGCATGATGGCCGATGTCATCGCCCGCTACGAGATTCCCACGCAGTCGTGCGTGCTGACCCACGTCACCAATACCATCGCCGCCATCGAGCGCGGCGCACCGGTGGATTTGGTCTTCCAATCCATCGCCGGTACCGAGGCCGCCAACCGCGGCTTCGGCATCGACCTCGCCATTCTGGGTGAGGCGCGCGAGGCGGCGCTGTCGCTCAAGCGTGGCACCGTCGGCGACAACGTCATGTACTTCGAAACGGGCCAGGGCAGCGCACTGTCGGCCAACGCCCACCATGGCATGGACCAGCAGACCTGCGAGGCACGCGCCTACGCGGTGGCGCGGCAGTTCAAGCCCTTGCTGGTGAACACCGTGGTCGGCTTCATTGGCCCCGAATACCTCTACGACGGCAAGCAGATCATCCGCGCCGGGCTGGAAGACCATTTCTGCGCCAAGCTGCTGGGCCTGCCCATGGGCTGCGACGTCTGCTACACCAACCACGCAGAGGCCGACCAGAACGACATGGACGTGTTGCTGACCTTGCTGGGCGTGGCCGGCTGTACCTTCGTCATGGGCATCCCGGGCTCAGACGACATCATGCTCAACTACCAGACCACGTCCTTTCACGATGCGCTGTATGCGCGCCGTGTACTGGGCTCGCGCCCGGCGCCGGAGTTCGAGACGTGGCTGCGCAACATGCAGATCTTCAACACTGTCGGGGGGGAGGGGCAGTTCCGCCTGCATGCCAGCACACCGCCCGGTTTTCGCGACGCGTTGCTGCGGTTGCACTGAGTCATGGACAGGATAAAAAAGCGCGAAAAGGGCGACAAGGCGGGCCGGCCCGGCCAAGCCGCCAACCCGGTGACCGACAATCCGTGGGAGGCGCTGCGCCGCTTTACCGCCGCGCGCATCGCCTTGGGGCGTGCCGGAGTGAGCTTGCCCACGCAGCCGCAACTGGCCTTCCAGCTCGCGCACGCACAGGCGCGCGACGCCGTGCATCTTGCCCTGGATGTTGAGGGTCTGAAGCTGCAGTTGCAGGAGCATGGCATCTGCACGGCGGATGCGGTGATGCAGGTGCACAGCGCCGCGCCAGACCGGCTCACCTACCTGCAGAGGCCCGATCTTGGGCGGCGCCTGTCCGACGAATCGCGCGCGCAGATGCTCGCCGCGCCATTCGCAGCTGCAGCGCAGGCACGCCCCTATGACGTCGCCTTCGTCATCGCAGATGGCCTGTCGTCATTGGCAGTGGGGCAAAACGCGGCGCCTTTTCTCGCCGAGGTCGAGCGGCGCATCGCCCCGGAAGGCTGGAAGATCGCGCCGCCAGTCATCGTGCGCCAGGGGCGCGTGGCGGTGGCCGACGAAGTGGGCGAGCTGCTGGGCGCGAAGCTGGTGGTGATTCTGATCGGTGAGCGTCCCGGCCTGAGCTCGCCCGACAGCATGGGGCTGTATCTGACGTGGATGCCTGCGCGCGGCCTGACCGATGCCAGCCGCAACTGCATCTCGAATGTCCGTCCGCAAGGCTTGCGCTATGAGGAGGCCGCTTACAAGCTGCACTACCTGATGTCCGAGGCGCATCGCCGCGGTTTGTCGGGTGTGGCGCTGAAGGATGAGACGCAGAGCGAAAGCGGGGAGCAGCTCGATCTGCGCGGGAATTTTCTCCTCGGGAACGACTGAGCACGGCGCATCCCGCCGCGGTTCAAGCCCGGTCGTATCGGAGATGGTTGCCGGCGTCGGGCGTGGCTTGGCTCACGTTCTCCAACCAGTCCGGCAATCCAATAAGCCTACACGAGGCGCGCAATGGCTCAGAACGTGTACCGCAGGTACAGCTCGTTCAGATCCGTCCCGGGGTTCGGGCGCTTGATCGACGCGTTCGACAGGTGCTCGAAGCGATAGCCGACCTGGAACTGCTGCTTGCTGCCAAAGGCCACGCCCACGCCGACCATGTCGGAGAATTGGAAGGCAGTGCTGAAGTTGTGCTCATCCGACGTGCGGGTGTGCGACAGCAGGCGCGGCCCGATGCCCACTTCCACGAACGGGACCCACGAGCTGCCGCGCTTTTCAATGCGGAACAGCGGCGTCACGCCGAACTCGGTCAGGTTCTGGCGGTTGGTGCCCTTCGTCGAGCGCCATTGGCCGAGCGCGAGCTCCCAGTCCAGGTTGACGAACCAGCCTTCCGGGTTGCCCCAGTGGTAGCCCGAGTCGAAATCCAGGTCGACGCCGTATTTCTCGATGCCGTGTTTGTTGTCCTTGCCGTAGATGGCGCGCACGGACGGGTCAGCCTGCGCGGGCAGGGCGGCGAACAGCGTGGCGGCGCCCAGGGCGGTGGCCAGCAGCTTGGCGGAGCGGGGAAGCGCGGATCGGGTCATCAGAGCGGAAGCAGAATCAGTTGAGCGGCGCGCGTGCATCACGGCAACAGCATCGGCCAACCACGCGCGCGGCGGAACATGGCGGCAGGCAAACAGACGGTCGGGATGGCACCGGGGCGGCTTGCAGGGCATCGGGTGACGCAATTTACGCGCCTGCCGCTGCGCAGCCTGCCGGGGTGATCGGGGCAGCCTGAAACAAATTCTGACGATTATAGGGTGAACTACCCGACTGCGTGCGCGCTTACGGACAAGGGGATATTGCCGATGGCGAAACGTATTCGGCCATCGGCAACGGAGGAGAAAACTACTGCGCGGCAGGTGCGGACGCCGGCTGCAGCGCGGCCTTGCCGACCACCGGCACCTCGCCGTGCCAGCCGCCGCCGAGCGCCTTGACCAGCAGGACCGCCGCAGAGTACTGCTTGCCCTGCAGCGTGAGCAGCGTGCGTTCGGCGTTGTAGGCGGTAGCCTGTGCGGTGATGACTTCCAGGAAGCTTACCGTGCCGGCGCGGTAGCGGTTCAGGTCGAGTTGTGCGGCCTCTTGCGCAGCCTTCACGGCATCGGCCTGCACTTCAAACTCCTGGCTCTGCCAGCGCACGGCGGCCAAGTTGTCTTCAACGTCCTGGAAGGCACCGAGCACGGTTTGCCGGTACGTGGCCACCGACGCATCGTAGGCGGCGCCGGCCTTATCGACCGCGGCTGCACGGGCGCCACCGTCAAACAGCGTCGCGGCCAGCGTCGGGCCGATCGACCAGACCCGGCTTGGCAGCGTCGCCAGGCGCGAGAGCGTGTTGGCAGCCAGCCCGGCCGACGCCCCCAGCGTGAGCGTCGGGAAGTACGCAGCCTTGGCCACGCCGATCTGCGCATTGGCAGCGGCCATGCGGCGCTCGGCAGCGGCAATGTCGGGGCGGCGCTCCAGCACGGCCGAGGGCACTTGCAGCGGAATGGCGGGCAGGGCCGGCAATTCATCTACGTTCGACGCGCCGGAGGCTGCCAGCGAGAACTCCGACGGCGGCTTGCCGATCAGCACCGCAATCGCGTGTTCCAACTGCGCGCGCGTGACTTCGGTATCCAGCAGCAGCGCTTGCGATTGCCTGAGCTGCGTCTGCGCGGTCAGCACGTCGGAGCGCTGTGCCACGCCCACGGCGTACTGGTTTTGCGTGAGTTTCAGGAAGCGCTCGTAGTTGTCGACGGTGCGCTGCAGTACGGCCTTCTGGGTATCCGTGACACGCAATTGAAAATAATTCTGCGCCAGCGTCGCCTGTGCCGAGAGCAGGGCAGAGGCCAGATCGCCGGCGCTGGCTTGCGCACTGGCCTGGTTGGACTCCACCGATCGGCGGATGCGGCCCCACAGGTCCAGCTCCCAGCTCGCATCGAGCGATAGGTTCTGCGAGTTGAGCAGGCTCGGGTTGCCGGTCGACAGGCTGCCGTCCGGGTTCACCGTGGTGCGCACCGAGCGGCTGCGCGTGGCCGACGCATTGGCACCCAGCGTCGGGAAGAACGCTGCCCGCGCCGATTGCACCAGCGCCTGTGCCTGGCGGTACTGCGCCTCGGCTACCAGGATGTTCTGGTTGGCAGCGGCCACCTGTTCTTCCAGTGCGTTCAACTGCGGGTCGTTGAAGATCTCCCACCACTTGCCGCGGGAGATGGCGTCGTTGGGGTTGGCGACCTTCCAGTCGCCGGCTTCCTTGTATTGCTGCGGCACCGCTGCGTCGGGGCGCTTGTAGTCGGGGCCGACCGCACACGCGGTGACGAGCGCGCATGCAGCCAGCGCGAGCAACGAGGTACGGAGGGCTTGAGTGCCTCTTGTCATGTTCAGCTTCCTTGCGAATCCAATGCGGGCAACGGTGTGTCCTTGGTGCGCCCGGCGCGGCGCAGGCGCAGCCGGTCGAGCGCCAGGTAGACCACCGGCGTGGTGTAGAGCGTGAGGATCTGGCTGACCAGCAATCCACCAACGATTGAAATGCCCAGCGGCGTGCGCAGCTCGGCGCCGTCGCCGCGGCCGAGCGCCAGGGGCAGGGCGCCCAGCAGTGCCGCCATCGTCGTCATCAGGATCGGCCGGAAGCGCAGCACGCAGGCGTGAAAGATCGCATCCGCCGGGCTCATGCCCTGGCTGCGCTCCGCCTCCAGCGCGAAGTCGATCATCATGATCGCGTTCTTCTTGACGATGCCGATCAGCAGGATCACGCCGATCAGCGCGATGATCGAGAAATCCGTATCCGTGATGATCAGCGCCAGCAGCGCGCCCACACCGGCAGACGGCAGCGTCGAAAGAATCGTGATCGGGTGCACGTAGCTCTCGTACAGCACGCCGAGCACGATGTAGATGGTGATGAGCGCGAACAGGATCAGCACCGGCTGGCTGGAGAGCGAATCCTGGAACGCCTTGGCGGTGCCCTGGAAACTGCCGTGCACGGTGGACGGCACGCCAATGCGGTTCATCGTGTCCTGGATGTCCTGCGTGGCGCCCGACAGCGACGCCCCCGGCGCCAGGTTGAACGAGATCGTGCTCGCCGCGAACTGCCCCTGGTGGTTGACCGCCAGCGCTGTGTTGGTCGGCTCGTAGTGCGAGAAGGTCGACAGCGGCACCTGCGCACCCGTGGAGGTGATGAGGTAGATGTCGCGCAGGCCTTCGGGGTTCTGCCAGTACTGCGGCGCGGCTTCCATCACCACGCGATACTGGTTGAGCGGGTTGTAGATGGTCGACACTTGGCGCTGGCCGAACGCGTTGTTCAGCGCGTTGTCGACGTCGCTCGGGTTGATGCCCAGTGACTTGGCCTTGTCGCGGTCGATCACGAGCGAGGTCTGCAGGCCCTTGTCCTGCGCGTCGGTGTTGACGTCCGTCAGCGACTTCACCTGGGTGAGCGCTTGCTTGATCTTCGGATCCCAGGCGCGCAGTTCTTCGAGATTATCGGCCTGCAGCGTGTACTGGTACTGCGCATTGCTGGCGCGGCCGCCCACGCGGATGTCCTGCACTGCTTGCAGGAAGAGGTTGGCCCCCGGCTCACGCGCCAGCTTGCCGCGCAGCCGGTTGATGACTTGATCGGCGGAGAGCTTGCGTTCGGACAGCGGCTTGAGCTGGATGAACATCTGCCCGCTGTTGCGTTGGCTGCCGCCCGTGAAGCCCACCACGTTCTCCACCGCCGGGTCTTGCCGCACGATGGTGATGAAGTCTGTCAGCTTGGTGCGCATCGCCTGGAACGAGATCGCCTGGTCCGCCTGGATGAAGCCGATCACGCGGCCGGTGTCCTGCTGCGGGAAGAATCCTTTGGGCACGATGACGTACAGGTAGCCGTTGAGGACGATCGTCAGGCCCAGGATCAGCAGCGTAAGCCAACTGTGGCGCAGCGCCCAGGCCAGCGAGTAGCGATAGCCATCGAGCAGCCAGGTGAAGAAGCCTTCAGTCTTGCGGTGGAACCAGCCATGCTCGTCTTCGTTGGCGGGCTTCAGCAGCCGCGCGCACATCATCGGCGTGGTGGTGAGCGACACCACCAGCGACACCAGGATCGCCACCGACAGCGTCACCGCAAACTCGCGGAACAGCCGCCCGACGATGCCGCCCATCATCAGCAGCGGAATGAACACGGCAATCAGGGAGAGGCTCATCGACACCACGGTAAAGCCCACCTCGCGCGCGCCCTTGAGCGCCGCCTGCATGGGCCGCATGCCGTTCTCGATATGGCGCGAGACGTTCTCCAGCACCACGATGGCATCGTCGACCACGAAGCCGGTCGCCACCGTCAGCGCCATCAGCGAGAGGTTGTCGAGGCTGTAGCCGCACAGGTACATCACCCCGAACGTGCCGATGAGCGAGACCGGCACCGCCACGCTCGGAATGAGCGTTGCCCGCACGTTGCGCAGGAATAGGAACACCACCATGATCACCAGCGCGATCGACAGCACCAGCGTGCGCTCCACATCCTTGAGCGAGGCGCGGATGGTGGGCGTGCGGTCCATCATCACATCGAGGTTGATCTGCGCGGGAATGGTGTTGCGCAGGTAGGGCAGGGTGTCGTTGATGGCATCGACGGTGCTGATGATGTTGGCGCCCGGCTGCCGGCTGATGATCAGCAGCACCGAGGCCTTGCCATTGGCCGAGCCGTAGTTGCGGATGTCCTGCACGCCGTCCGTCACTTCGGCCACATCGGACAGCCGCACCGGCGATCCATTGCGCCAGGCGACGATGAGCGACTGGTATTCGACGGCCTTCTTGGCCTGGTCGTTGGCGTAGATCGTCCAGACGCGCTCGCCGGATTCCAGCATGCCCTTGGGCTTGTTGGCGTTGGTGGCGGTGATCACGCCCCGCACGGTCTCCATCGAGATGCCGTACTTGTTGAGCGCGGTGGGGTTCAGCTCCACGCGCACCGCCGGCAGCGACGCCCCGCCGATCGTGACCTGCCCCACGCCGGTGACCTGCGACAGCTTCTGCGCAAGGATGGTCGACGCCGCGTCGTAAAGCTCGCCGCGCGACATGGTGTCGGACGTGAGCCCCAGGATCATGATTGGCGCATCGGCCGGATTGACCTTGCGGTATGTCGGATTGCTCGGCAGGCCCGAGGGCAGCAGGCTGCGCGAGGCGTTGATGGCGGCCTGCACGTCACGCGCCGCACCGTCGATGTCGCGCGACAGATCGAACTGCAGTGTGATGCGCGACGAGCCCAGCGAACTGGAGGACGTCATCTCCGTAATGCCCGCGATGCGGCCGAGCGATCGCTCCAGTGGCGTGGCCACGGTGGCGGCCATTGTTTCGGGGCTGGCGCCGGGCAGCGAAGCGCTGACCGAGATGGTCGGAAAATCCACCTGCGGCAGCGGCGACACCGGCAGCAGGCGGAACGCCGCCATGCCTGCCAGCGCCACACCAATGGTCAGCAGCGCCGTGGCAACCGGCCGCGCGATGAAAGTGGCGGACAGGTTCATCGCGGCCCGCCGGATTGATTGGCGCCCGGGGTGCCGTGGCGACGCGCTGCACGGCGCGCACGCCAGTCACGCAGGCGTAGGCCCAAATTGTCGAAGGCCAGATAGATGACCGGCGTGGTGAACAGCGTCAGCACCTGGCTGACCAGCAGGCCGCCCACCATCGTGATCCCCAGCGGTTGGCGCAGCTCGGAGCCGACACCATTGCCCAGCATCAGGGGCAACGCGCCCAGCAGTGCCGCCATGGTCGTCATCAGGATCGGGCGGAAGCGCAGCAGACACGCCTGGTAGATGGCGTCGCGCGGCGTCATGCCTTGCTCGCGCTCGGCCTCCAGCGCGAAGTCGATCATCATGATCGCGTTCTTCTTGACGATACCGATCAGCAGGATGATCCCGATGATGGCGATGATGCCCATGTCTTTGCCCGCAATCAGCAGCGACAGCAGCGCGCCCACCCCCGCCGAGGGCAGCGTCGACAGGATCGTCACCGGGTGGATGGTGCTCTCGTACAGCACGCCCAGCACGATATACATCGTGATGACGGCCGCGAGGATCAGCCACAGCTCGTTGGCGAGCGACGCGCGGAAGGCAAGGGCGGCACCCTGGAAGCTGGTCTGCATGCTCGGCGGCAGGCCGATCTCCTGTTCGGCGGCTTCAATGGCGTCAACGGCGGCGCCCAGCGATGCGCGGGGCGCGAGGTTGAACGAGATCGTGGCCGACGGGAACTGCCCCTGGTGGTTCACCACCAGCGAGCCTGGGCGCTCCACCACCGTGGCAAATGCGCCCAGCGGGATCTGCTGGCCGCCGCTGGATGCCACATGCAGGTCGTACAGCGACTGCGGCCCGAGCTGCATCTTCGGGTCGGTTTCCAGCACCACGCGGTACTGGTTCGACTGCGTGAAGATGGTCGACACCAGGCGCTGGCCGTATGCGCTGTACAGCGCGCTGTCGACGGCGGCCATCGTGATGCCATAGACGGCGGCCTTGTCGCGGTCCACCTGCACATAGGCGCGCAGGCCGTTGTCTTGCAGGTCGCTTGCGACGTCGCGCAGCTCGTGGGTCTGCTGCAGGCGTTCCACCAGCTTCGGCACCCATTTCGACAGGTTGTTCGGGTCCGGGTCTTCCACCGTGAACTGGTACTGCGTGCGGCTGACGCGGTCTTCAATTGTCAGATCCTGCACCGGCTGCATGTACAGCTGGATGCCCGCCACCTTGGCCAGTTGGGGCTGCAGGCGCTGGATGATCTCGGTGGCATTGGCGTCGCGTTCATCCTTCGGCTTCAGGTTGATCAGCATGCGGCCGCTGTTGAGCGTGGTGTTTACGCCGTCCACGCCGATGAACGACGACAGGCTCTCCACCGCCGGGTCTTTGAGCACCACCTCGGCCAGCTTCTGCTGCCGCCCGGCCATGGCCGAGAACGAGATCGATTGCGAGGCATCCGAAATGCCCTGGATCACGCCCGTGTCCTGCACCGGGAAGAAGCCCTTGGGCACCGCCACGTACAGCAGACCCGTCAGCACGAGCGTGCCGATGGCCACCAGCAGCGTGCTCTTCTGGTGGTTGAGCACCCACTGCAGCATGCGGCCATAGCGCGCGATGACGCGGTCGAAGAACGCGCCGGCCGCGTGGTAGAAGCGCGATTGCTCCGCTTCGGGAATGTGCTTGAGCAAACGCGCGCACATCATCGGCGTGAGCGTGAGCGACACGACCGCAGAGATCAAGATCGACACCGCCAGCGTGATCGCAAATTCGCGGAACAGCCGCCCCACCACGTCGCCCATGAACAGCAGCGGAATCAGCACGGCAATGAGCGAGAACGTGAGCGAGATGATGGTGAAGCCGATCTGCTTGGCCCCCTTGAGTGCGGCTTCCATGGGCGGATCGCCGTCTTCGATGTAGCGCGCGATGTTCTCGATCATGACGATGGCGTCGTCCACCACGAAGCCGGTGGCAATGGTCAGCGCCATCAGCGTCAGGTTGTTGATCGAGAAGCCGGCCATGTACATCACGCCGAACGTGCCCACCAACGACAGCGGCACCGCTACCGCCGGAATGATGGTGGCCGGCACGTTGCGCAGGAACAGGAAGATCACCATCACCACCAGCGCCACGGCCAGCATCAGCTCGAACTGCACGTCTGATACCGACGCCCGGATGGTGGTGGTGCGGTCCGTCAGCAGCGACACCTCCACGTTGCCGGGCAGCGTGTCCTTGAGTTGCGGCAGCAGTGCCTTGGCGCGGTTCACCACCTCGATCACGTTGGCACCGGGCTGGCGCTGCACGTTCAGGATGATGGCGGGCGTGGCGTTGGCCCACGCGGCGAGCTTGCTGTTTTCTGCGCCGTCCACGATCTGCGCTACGTCTGTCAGGCGGATGGGCGCGCCGTTCTTGTAGGCGACGATCATCTTGCCGTACTCGGCGGCCGAGCGGAGTTGGTCGTTGGCGTCGATGGTGGAGGCGCGCATCGGGCCGTCGAAGCTGCCCTTGGCGCCGTTCACGTTGGCCGTGCCGATGGCGGTGCGAATGTCGTCGATCGACAACCCGAGCGCCGCCAGCGCCGACGTATTGGCCTGGATGCGCACGGCCGGCCGCTGCCCGCCGCTGATGCTCACCAGGCCGATACCCGGCAACTGCGAAAGCTTCTGCGCGATGCGCGTGTCGACCAGGTCTTCCAGCTTGGGCAACGGCATCGTCTTGGAGGTGATCGCCAGTGTCAGGATCGGTGCATCGGCCGGATTGACCTTGCTGTAGATCGGCGGCATCGGCAGGTCGGTCGGCAGCAGGTTGCCGGCCGCATTGATGGCCGCCTGCACTTCCTGCTCGGCAATGTCGAGCGACAGCGACAGATCGAACTGCAGCGTGATCACCGAGGCGCCGCCCGAGCTGGACGACGTCATCTGCGTCAACCCGGGCATCTGGCCGAACTGCCGCTCCAGCGGCGCGGTGATGGACGACGTCATCACATCCGGATTGGCACCCGGATACAGCGTCGTCACCTGAATGGTCGGGTAATCGACCTCCGGCAGCGCGGAAATCGGGAGCATCCGATACGCCACCAGGCCCGAGAGCAGGATGGCGATCATCAGCAGCGTGGTCGCCACGGGCCGGAGGATAAATATGCGAGAGGGATTCATGCCGGCTCGGAGCAGAAGACTTCGTCAGGCGAGTGCATGCGGTGCAGACTCACGGCTTACGGCTTGGCGGCCGGAGCGCTTGCGGCCGGTGCGGAAGCGCCGCCCTGTCCACGGCGGTGACGGCGACCCTGTTGGCCGTCCTGGCCGGCTGCCGGTGCGCTGGCAGGCGAGGCGCCCGGCTGGATCACTTCCACCGGCGAGCCATCGCGCAGCTTGTCGGCACCGTCGATGACCACGCGCTCGCCCGGCTGCAGGCCTTGCGCCACCGACACGCGCTCACCTTCGGTCACGCCCAGCTTCACCACACGCAGCGCCACCTTGCTGTCTTCGCCCACCACGTAGACGAAGGTGCCTTGCGTGCCGCGCTGAATGGCCGCGCCCGGCACGATCACCACGTCGCGCAGCGTGTCGACACGCATGCGCACGTTCACGAACTGGTTGGGGAACAGCATGGCGTTCTGGTTCGGGAACTGCGCACGCAGCTTGACGGTGCCGGTCGTGTTATCGATGGTGTTGTCCACCGTCATGAGCTGTCCGTGGGCGAGCACCGTGGTCTGTGCGCGGTCCCACGCTTGCACCGGGAGTTTGTCGCCGGATTGCAGGCGCGGCATGACCTTCGGCAGGTTGTCTTCGGGAATCGAGTAGAGGACGGTGATCGGATCCATCTGCGTGATCACGACGATGCCGTTGGTATCCGACGCATGCACGATGTTGCCCGGGTCCACTTGGCGCAAACCAACCCGGCCCGCCACCGGCGCGGTGATGCGCGTATAGGACAGCTGCACGCGGGCGTTATCGACATTGCCCTGGTCCAGCTTGACCGTGCCTTCGTACTGGCGCACCAGCGCGGCCTGCGTATCGACCTGCTGCTTGGAGATCGAATCCTGTGACAGCAGCGTCTGGTAGCGCTGCAGGTCGAGCCTGGCGTTCTGCAGCAGCGCCGTGTCGCGCGCCAACTGGCCTTCGGCCTGCGCAAGCTGCGCCTGGTAGGTGCGCGGGTCGATCTCCGCCAGCAGGTCACCGGCCTTGACGGTCTGGCCTTCGGTAAACGCCAGGCGCACGAGTTGGCCATCGACACGTGTCTTGACGGTCACGTTGTTGACCGGTGTGACATTGCCCAGCGCGGACAGCACCACGTTGATGTCGCCCTTGGCGGCGGTCGCCACCATCACGGGCATCGGCTTGTTGGCCATGGCCGCACCGCGTCCGCCGCTGCGCCCGCCGCCCGTACCGGGCCCGCCGCTGTTGCGGTGCATCGCGTGGTAGACCGCATAGCCGATCAACGCCAGGATGACGATCACCACCCAGATGCCCCAGCGGCGGCGTTTGCTACCTTCACGCGGCGGCGGCAGCAGCGTCGGAGACACTTCATGCGGCGTCTCTTTCCCGTCGTCTGTGCGGCGACCGGCTTCGAATTGGCCGGGGTTCTGGTCCTTGGGATCGGACATATTGGCGTTCCTGTTCTTAGCAATATGGGGACGAGCGCACATGATACCGGGCGCCCATGCCGAGTCAGACCGCAGCTTAAAGGCATCGCCTTTGCGCAGAATTAGTCGCGCGAGGGGTTGTATTACGCCGGATTACAAACCCATTCCCGTGTTACCGCGAGAAACAATATGGCGAGCGTGCGCCGCTTTCGTGAGGGCCGCAGTCGCTATCATGAGCACACCTTTCCGCGTCCACCAGACACTCCACCAGACAGATGAGCGGCACCAAGATCCTGGTCGTCGATGACGACGTCGAACTGCGCGACCTGCTGCGCGAATACTTGACCCAGCAGGGCTTTGCCGTGTCCGTGCTGCACGACGGCGACGGGCTGGCCGCTCGGCTCGAGCGCGAGCGCCCCGCACTGGTGGTGCTCGATCTGATGATGCCCAAGGTGGACGGCCTGTCGGCCCTGCGCGACCTGCGTGCCCGCAACGACGACGTGCCGGTCATCCTGCTCACCGCCCGCAGCGACGAGATCGACCGCATCATCGGCCTGGAGATCGGCGCCGACGACTACCTTGGCAAGCCGTTCTCGCCGCGCGAGCTGCTCGCCCGCATCAATGCCGTGCTGCGCCGCCGCCAGGCGGTGCCGGCCTCCGCACCCGAAGACCGCGACAGCTTCAGCTTCGGCCCGTTCAAGCTCAACTTCCGCATGCGCACGCTGTTTCGCGGTGATCACGCACTGTCCATCAGCGATACCGAATTCGCGCTGCTCAAGCTGCTGATCGCGCATGCCATGCAGGTGCTCACGCGCGAGCACATCGTCGAGTTGATGTACGGCCCGGGCAGCGGCGTGTCCGACCGCGGCATCGACGTGCAGATCTGGCGCCTGCGCCGCGTGCTGGACGAAGACGCCCAGCGCCCACGCTACATCCAGACGGTGCGCGGCCGTGGTTACACCTTCGTGCCGGACGAGCGGGAAGAGGGCCATGAAGTTCAAGACTAGATTCGACACGCTGTTCGGCCGCCTGGCCGTGCTGATCGTGGTGGTGCTGGTGCTGAGCCATTTCTCATGGCTGGGCGTGCTGCGCAGCGAGCGGCGCGAGCGGCAGTTCCAGGCATCGGTCGATCAGATGGCTTTCCAGTTGCAGGCCTTCCAGGCCGTGGTGGACGGCCGCCTGCACGTGACGCTGCCCGACCTCGTGACCGAAACCACGGAGCCGCCCGCCGGCGATGCGCTGTCGGCCTCGGACAAGTCTGCCGAGCTTGCGCGTCAACTCGCGCGCCGCCTGCCGGCCGGCACCGAGGTGCGGCTCGAAGCCGCCGCCACCCCGCGTGTGTTTGTACGCTTTCCGCAGCGCAATAAATGGATCGCCATGCCGCTGGTGTGGGTGCATGCGCCGCCGACCATCTCGGCCGTGGTGCCGGGGGTGATGGTGGTGCTGGCGATTGCCATTGCGTTTTCGCTGTTCGCGGCGTGGCAGATCCAGCGGCCGGTGCGTGCGCTGGCCGATGCGGCCGGCGCCTTGGCCCGGCGCCGCTATGTCGCGCCGCTCAAGGAGCGCGGCCCGTACGAGCTGCGCCAGCTGACCGACCAGTTCAACCACATGGCCGCCGACCTCTCGGCCACCGATGAAGAGCGCAATACCATGCTGGCCGGCATCGCGCACGACTTGAAGACGCCGCTGTCGCGCCTGCGCCTGCGCGCCGAAATGTTGGCCGACCCAAAGGCGGGAGCCGGCATCGAGCGCGATGTCGAATCCATGTCGGCCATCGTCGAACAGTTTCTCGCCTATGCGCAAAGCGGTGACAGCGAGGCGCGCGAGGTGTCGGTCGATCGCCATCTGCGCGGCCTGGTGCAGCCGTTTGCGGAGCAGGGCAAACACGTCGCGCTGGACTTGGACGCGGGGGACCGCTTCCGCCTCAAGCCGACCCACCTGGAGCGCATCGTCGTCAACCTGCTGGACAACGCCTTCGCGTACGGCGCCGAGCCCGTCAACGTGCGCACGGCCGCCGACGAGAGCGGTTATACGTTGACGGTGGAAGACTGCGGAGCGGGCATACCGGCCGGGGATTTCGAGCGCGTCATGCGGCCCTTTGTCCGCCTCGATCCGGCGCGCGGCGGCAATGCGCACTGCGGGCTGGGCCTGGCGATCGTCGATCGGCTGGTGCGGCACCTGGGCGGCGATCTGTCGGTTGGGCCGGCTGCGGCCGATGCGCCGTCGCCGGGGTTCCGCGTGACCATGCGGTTTCCAGTGGCAGCTGCGGCCGCGTGAGACATCGGCGAGCACACGGACAAGCGTTTTCGTAAGCTATCCTAGGCATGGCAAGCACGTTTATTGCGTGGCGTTGCCAGAACTCCCGGGAGGAAAACGCATGGATCGCGCTGTCTGTCTCGTCAAGGATGCTGGTTGGGGTCGCAGGGCCGCCGCCGTTGCCGCCTGTGCGCTGGCGATGGGCCTGGCGGCGTGCTCGTCGCCGATGCCTCCGTGGGAGCTGCCGCGCACGATCATCGAGCCGGCACCGCCGCCGGCTTCCGCTACCATGCTGCCGCCTGCGCCGCTGGCGCAACCGATACCGGCCCCGCCGCGTTCGATCCAGTCCGCCACACCGCCTGCTTACGCCTCTTCCCCCGATGCCGCCACGGAGCCGCCGCAGGCGCGGCCGGGCATGCCGAATCCCGCATCGACGTATTGCCTGCAGCGCGGCGGGCAGCTCGAGTTTTCCACGCGCGCCAACGGCGCCGAAGTCGGGACGTGCGTCAGCCCCGGCGGGGATGAGTGCGAGGAGTGGGCATTCCTGCGTGGCAGTTGCACGTGGTGAGCATTGCGCTCAGCTGGGCGAAAAAAAAGGGCCGCATTTCACGCGGCCCTTTTGCTTGGCGGCATTGCGATTCGGTCGCTGTGCGATGTCCGTGCGAGTGCCTCGGGGGCGGTCTGCCATCCTTATCGCCGCGCCACCACCACCTTGTCTGCGGATTCCGCCACCAGCCGCATCGGCACGCCGGCTGCCTGCAGCTTCTGCCATGTCGTGCGGCGCATGAAGGCGTAGGCCTGCTGCGACCCTTGCTGGCCCTCGGTCCAGCGCTGGATCCATTCGTCAGTGGTGGCCACCACCTTGTTCGGCTCCAGGCCCGCGCCCATTTCGAGCTCATCGAAGCCGGCGACCAGCGTCATCGGGCGGCCGAGGTAGTAGATGGCGGTCTGGTCCAGCCACTCCACCGAGTAGAACGGCGTCTCGGCGGGGATCGGGCCTGTCGCGTTCAACGTTTTCTCGATCACGTCGCGGGCTGATAGCGCATCGCGGAAGATCTCGCTGGCGTTCAGCACCCGATCCCAGCACACCAGGGCGGAGAGCGACAGCACGATCACCGCCAGCGTGCGTCGCTGCCAGCGCAGCGCCAGCAGCGCGATCATCGTGCCGACAGCCAGCATTACCATCACCGTACGCAGTGCGGGCATGGCCACGGCGACCTGCTCGGCCGGCATCTTGGCGCCAGCCTTGGCACCAATGACAGGCACCGCAAACCACAGGCCGATGGCAATCAACAGATTGACGCCCAGCGCCCACGCAACCGCGCGCGTCGGCATCTTCTCCAGCGCAAGCGCCAGTACGATCGCCAGCGCGGGGAAGGCCGGAACGATATAGCCCGGCAGCTTCGAGCTCGATGCCGAGAAGAACAGGAAGATCATCACCGCCCAGGCGATCGACCACCGCATCAGGTCGAACTCACGCGTGCCGGTGAATAGATCCGAGACACGGCTGATGCGACGGCCGATGGCGGTCAACAGCAGTGGCGTCCACGGCAATAGCCCGGCCGCACCCACTGCAATGAAGTACCACCACTTGCCGGTGCGATGGTGCTCGTTGGTCAGGAAACGCTGGAAGTGCTCGTGGATAAAGAAGAAGTTGAAGAACTCCGGATTGCGCTGCTGCACGATCACGAACCACGGCACCGTGGCGATCAGGTACAGCGCCAGGCCCGGTAGCCAGTGCATGCGGCGGATCAGCGCCCAGTCGCGCGTCATCAGCAGATACGCCACGCCGATCAGCCCCGGCACCACCAGCCCGATCAATCCCTTGGTGAGCGTGGCGCCGGCCAGCGCCAGCCACACCACCAGCATCCAGCCCAGACGGCCGCTGCGCGATGCGCCTAGCCGTTGCGCCAGCGCAAAGCCGCACGCGCCTACGGTCAGGAAGAAGCCCACGCCCATGTCCAGCGTGATGACTTGGCCGAACAGCAGGTACAGCAGCGACGAGGCGAGAATGGCGGCACCCGTGGCCGCCGTGCGCCCACCGCGATAGACCGCCAGCGTCCATGCCGTCATCAGGATGCCGCCCAGACCGAACAGCACCGGCCACAGGCGCGCGCCCCAGGCGCTCACGCCAAACGCCTCGAATGTGGCGGCCGTCGTCCAGTACTGCAGGGGCGGCTTCTCGAAGTACTTGAGATCGTTCAGGCGCGGCGTCACCCAATCGCCGGAGACCACCATCTCGCGCGGAATCTCCGCATAGCGGCCCTCATCGGGGCGGAACAGGGTGGAGCGCTGGAACAGGTCGTCCGTCCACAGCGCAAGGAATACGGCGATGAGCGCAACGACGAGCAACGTCATCCAGGGGGAACGACGTCGGGAGAGAGCAATGCGGGATTCCATGCAGTGGTGAACTTCGCGGGCACGGTCGAAAGGCTAGGATTCTAGTCCATGCCGGGTTAGCTCACGGTTAGTGGGCCACGCCGACGCCCGAGAAAGGCTGGCCGCGCGTGCCTCACTTTGTCCGCCTCGTCAGTAGGGTCGAACCATTGCAACGAGTTGCGGTAGGATGGCGCCTGCCGGCAATCCTGCCGGTTCAGTACGTCTTCAGGGCGGGGTGGAATTCCCCACCGGCGGTATGCGGGCAATGTGTGTTGCGCCCGCGAGCCCGCGAGCGCCTCGCATGTGCCTGCATGCAAGGGTCAGCAGATCCGGTGAGATGCCGGGGCCGACGGTCAGAGTCCGGATGGAAGAAGATGTGCGGAACACTCGCTCCCGCTGCTGGGGCGCGCCTGGCCATGTCTTGACGTGCGCCCCGGGTGTGCCGTTGCATGGGCGTGTTTTTCTGCTTGCCCTGGAACGTCTTGTCGCCAATCTCGCGAGGAGCGTTTCCGTGTTGTCCACTCAGCAAACCCCTGCAGTTCACCCGCCCGCATTGCCCGCAAGCAGTGTGATTCTTGACGCCATCGAAGCCCGCTTTGATCCGGCTGACATGCCCGCGCGCATGGCTGCCGCGCTTGATGCGGTGCGGCTTGGCGTGCCCGTCGTCGTGCTCGACGATGCGGACCGCGAGAACGAGGCCGACCTCATCGTCGCCGCTGACAAGCTCACGCAGGCCAGCATGGCGATGCTCATTCGCGAATGCAGCGGCATCGTCTGCCTGTGCCTGACGGCGGAGAAGGCGGCCACACTGGGCCTGCGCCCGATGGTGGAAGACAACCGCAGCCAGTACGGCACGGCGTTCACGGTATCGATCGAAGCGCGCACGGGAGTGAGTACCGGGGTGTCGGCGGCCGATCGCATCACGACCATTCGCGCGGCGATTGCGCCGGATGCGGACACGCAATCGGTCGTGAGCCCCGGGCATGTGTTCCCGCTGGTGGCGAAGGAGGGAGGGGTGCTGACGCGGCGCGGTCATACCGAAGGGTCGGTCGACCTGGCTAGCCTGGCGGGCCTGCCGCCGGCTGCGGTGCTATGCGAACTGATGTTGCCCGACGGCACCATGGCGCGCCGTGACGACGCGGTGCGCTTTGCTGATCAACACAACCTGCCGGTGCTGACCATTGAAGACATCGTCCAGTATCGGGAGCAGATGGAGCGCGCGGTCAGCTTCGTCTGACGAAAAAGCGGCCGCGCGCGAGTGAAGCGATTTACCGCTTGAGCGCGGCCGCTTCCTTGGCCAGCGCCGTGATGCCGGCCCAGTCGCCGGCAGCGACCTTGTCCTTGGGCACCATCCACGAGCCTCCCACGCACACCACGTTGGGCAGGGCCAGGTAGTCGGGTGCGCTTTGCGGCGTGATGCCGCCGGTCGGGCAGAAACGCACGTCGCCGAACGGGCCGTAGATCGACTTGAGCATCGGGATGCCACCCGCCGCTTCGGCCGGGAAGAACTTCAGCGTGGTCAGGCCGAATTCCAGCGCCAGGATCAGCTCCGACGGCGTGGCGATGCCCGGCAGCCATTCCAGGCCGGATTTGGCTTGCGCCGCCGCCAGCGCGGGCGTGATACCGGGCGACACGGCAAACACCGCGCCTGCGTCTTTCGCCTGTTGGAAATGCTCCGGCCGCGTGAGCGTGCCGGCACCGACGATGGCATCGCTGCCGAGGTCCTTCACCACCGCGCGGATCACATCCAGCGCCACGGGCGTGCGCATCGTGATCTCGAACGTGCGGATACCGCCCTCGTACAGCGCGCGGCACACCTTGACGCCTTCATCGACGGATTGGAACTGCAGCACCGGGATGACCGGGCCGGCCTTGACGACGGAATCGATACCCACAACGTTCTCCTAGATCAGTGTTGACAGAACAACTTAAACGACGAGCGACAGCGCCAGGGTCAGCAGCAGCGCCACGATGGAGATGATGGTTTCCAGCACCGTCCACGTCTTGAAGGTTTCTGGCACGGTCAGGTTGAAGTATTCCTTCACCAGCCAGAAGCCGCCGTCGTTCACGTGCGAGAGGATCAGCGAGCCGGCACCGGTGGCGAGCACCATCAGCTCCGGCCGGACGGCCGCGCCCGACGCCGCAGCGATGGGGGCGACGATGCCGCAGGCGGTGGTCATGGCCACGGTGGCCGAACCGGTCGCAATGCGGATCATCACGGCCACCACCCAGCCCAGCAGCAGCGGCGACAGGTGCGCATCCGTGGCCACACCCACGATGGCCTTCGACACGCCGGAGTCACGCAGGATCTGGCCGAAGCCACCGCCTGCGCCCACCACCAGCGTGATCGTGGCGATTGGCGCCAGGCACTCGTTGGTGAACTTGAGGATGGTCTCGCGGTTGAAGCCGCGTGCCTTGCCGAAGGTGTAGAAGCTCACCAGCGCAGCGATCAGCAGCGCCATCACCGAGTTGCCGGCCAGCTTCAGGATGTCATTGGCGAGCGTCTTGGGTGTCGCGATCAGATCGGCCCAGCTGCCGATCAGCATCAGCACCACCGGCAGCAGGATCGTGAACAGCGTCACGCCAAAGGCCGGCAGTTCGCGCGTCTGATCGGCTTCAACGAATTGCGCGGCCAGGGGGTTGTCCTCAACCGGCTTGACGTAGCGCGAGATCAACATCGCAAACAGCGGACCAGCCAGGATGGCCGTCGGCACGCCGACGATCAGGGCGTACATGATGGTCTTGCCGATGTCCGCCTGGTAGGCCGTCACGGCCAGCAGCGCGGCCGGGTGCGGCGGGATCAGGCCGTGCACCACCGACAGGCCCGCCACCATCGGCAGGCCGACCATCAGGATCGGTGTGCCCGTGCGCTTGGCCACGTTGAAGGCAATCGGGATCAGCAGCACGAAACCGACTTCAAAAAACACCGGCAAGCCGATGATGAAGGCAATCACCATCATTGCCCAGTGCGCGTTCTTCTCGCCAAAAGCGTTGATGAGCGTTTTGGCGATGCGCTCCGCGCCGCCTGATTCGGCCATCATCTTGCCGAGCATCGTACCCAGGCCTACCACCAGCGCAATGTGGCCAAGCGTGTTGCCCACGCCGGTTTCGAACGCCTTGACGATGCCGGCCATCGGCATGCCCACCACCACGCCCAGCGCCAGCGAGACGACGATCAGCGTAACGAACGGGTTCAGTTTCTGGACGGCGATCAGGTAGATCAGCGCGACCACCGCCAATGCGGCGGTTAGCAATAGCGAGTTGCCTTGCATCGGGACCATCGGGTTTTCTCCTCAGTGGGTCTTCACGGCTCTTGTTGTCGTAGACGCCCCGTTGTGCAGGGCGCCTCGTCTTGAAATACGGATTACGGCTTCTTGTAGGCCACGCAATCGACTTCGACCTTGCAGTCGATCACCATGCTCGACACCACGCACGCGCGTGCAGGCGGGTTGGCGCCGAAGTATTCCTTGAACACCTTGTTGAACGACTGGAAGTCGCGCGGATCATCCAGCCACACGCCGCAGCGCACAACGTGCTCGGGGCCGTAGCCCGCTTCGGCCAGGATGGCCAGCACGTTCTTGATGGTCTGGTGCGACTGTTCGACGATGCCGCTGCCGACCACCTCGCCGTTCACCATGGGCGTCTGGCCCGAGACGAACAGCCAGCCATCCGCGCCGGCCGCGCGGGCAAAGGGGAGATGCTGGCCACCGGTGCCGGTGCCGCCTTCAACGCCAATTCGGGTAATCGTCATCGTTACGTTCCTTCTTTCAAACACATGCTGAGATTCAGTGGGTTTCAGTGGTGGCCGCTGCCTGTGCACGCGGCCCGCGCTTGAGGAAGCGCCCCGCGCGGTGAGGCTGGACGGCGCCGTCCTGATATGAGAGGTGGCCGTTGACCCACACTGCGGCAATGCCTGCCGCTGGTTGCTGCGGGTCGCTAAAGGTCGCGACGTCGCGCACCGTCTCAGGGTCGAACAGCACGAGGTCCGCCCAGTAGCCTTCGCGCACCAGGCCGCGTTCGGTCAGGCCGAAGCGCTCGGCGGACTGGCCGGTCATCTTGCGGATGGCTGCCGACAGCGACAGTAGCTTGCGCTCGCGGCTGTAGTAGCCCAGCACGCGCGGGAAGGCGCCCCACAAGCGCGGGTGCGGTTTCGGATCGTTCGGCAGGCCATCGGAGCCGATCACCGTGGCGGGGTGCGTGATGATGCGGTCCAGGTCTTGCGGCGACATGTTGTGGTACACGGCCCCGGCCGGCTGCAAGCGGCGCGCAGCGTCCATCAGATCGGTACCCCAGGCGGCCGCGATCTCCTTGAGCGTCTGCCCGGCCATGCCAGGATGCGGCTCCGACCACGTGATGAAGATGTCGAATTCGTCCGTCACCTGCTTCAAGTCGAGCGTGGACGAGCTGGCGGTGTATGGGTAGCAGTCGCAGCCCACCGGCTGGTAGCGCTGCGCGTTCTCAATCGATTCCAGCACCTCGCCCGCGCGGCCCCAGTTGGCGGCGCCCGCACATTTCAGGTGCGAGATCACGATGGGCACGCGCGCGTGCTTGCCGACGCGGTAGGCCTCGTCCATTGCGTCGAGAATCGCAGCGAATTCGGTACGCAGGTGCGTGGTGTAGATGGCGCCGGCTTCGGCCAGCGGCTCGGCCAGGCCCATCACCTCTTCGGTGGTGGAGGCGAACGCGTTGGCATAGGCCAGGCCGGTGGACAGCCCCAGCGCGCCGTTGTCGAGCGCCTCGCGCAACTGCATGCGCATGCCTTCCACCTCATTGGCGGTGGCCGGGCGATCGAGGCGGTCCAGATGGTTGTTGCGCAGCGCCGTATGGCCGATCAGCGCCGCCACGTTCACGGCCGGCTGCGCGCGTTCTACCGCTTCCACGTAAGACGCGAAGGTCGGATACGCAAACGCGCCGGCGGGCCCAAGCAGGTTCATCGGGTCCGGCGGATCACCCTTGAGCGTGGCCGGCGACGCGCTGATCCCGCAGTTGCCGACGATGACCGTGGTGATGCCCTGCGACACCTTGGGCAGCATGTCCGGCGTGCGGATGACGTTGGTGTCGTCGTGCGTGTGCACGTCGATGAAGCCGGGGGCGAGCACGCGGCCCTCGCCGGCGATTTCCTCGTCGCCCAGCCACGCGGTGGAATCCGACGTGGCGATGGCGGCGATGCGCCCATCGGTGATGGCCACGTCGAACAGCGTGGCCTCGGGCTCGTGGCCGCTGCCATCGACGATGCGGACCTGGCGGATGACGGTGTCGTACTGCTGCATATCAGTCTCCCAGCGGCTGGCGGTTACCCCCGCCGCGATGCGCATCGAGCACGTACTTGATGCGCCGTAAGAGCTCCTTGCTGCGATCGGCCTGCTGCAGCGCAACTTCGGTCGCCAGCAGGTCGATCATCATCATCATCGCGTAGCGCGATGATGACGGCTTGAAGATGAAATCAGTCTCCATGGCCTGGATCGGCAGCAAGACATCGGCCAGCCCGGCCAGCGGCGAGCCGATGGCGGTGATGGCGATGATCTTTGCGCCGTATTCGCGCGCGATGGTCACGCTGTCGATCACCTCCGGCACATGGCCGGTTACGGAGAACACGACCACCACATCGTCCGGGCTGAGCGTGGCCGCGACCATCCGCTGCAGCATCGAATCATGATAGGTGGTGACGGGCCGTCCGAGACGCGCGAGGCGGTAGCGCATTTCGTCGGCCATGGTGGTCGAGCCGCCGCCCATGCCGAACACGGCGATCATGCGCGCGGCCGCCAGCGCAATTGCCGCATTGCGGAACGCCTCGGGCCGCACCAGCGCGCGATTGGCTTCCAGCACGTTGCTGATGTCGGCCAGGATGCCGTCGGCGCTGGAGGGCGGGCGATCGGCGCCCCCATCCAGAAAACGCTGGCCGACTGCCGCTGCCTGCGCTAGCTTGAGCTTGAGTTCGCGAACGTCGCGACAGCCCATTGCCTTGGCGAATCGGGTGACGCTTGCCTCACTCACGCCTGCGCGTTCGGCCAGCGTTTGGATGCTCCCCGCCGCCGCTTCTGCAATGTCGGCCAGGACCGTCTGGGCGACCTTCTGCTCGGCGGGGCGCAGTTCAGCGGCACGCTGGGAGAGGCGGGTGACGATGTCCATCGGTTCGCGCATAGGGTCACGCATTCTGGGCTCCCGGTAGTTGTCCGGATAGCGTCTGACAGGGCGGTTTGGTACTTTGTAACAGGTTGGCCCGGAGAATAGTTTCGCCGCTATCATCATGTCAACTCGATATTTACCCGCACTGGAATCCGAGACTATTCCCATGAGTGATACAAAGTACCAAGGAGACAACGCCACCCCGGTTTACCCGCTCGACAAAGGGTTGGGTGCGCTGAGCGCCGCTTGTGCGCCGGAGCAAGTGGCGGCTCAGGGCTGGAACGTCCTGAACGAAGACCTGAATCTGCCGGCAGCCGTCCTGTCGCAATCCCGCCTGGAGCACAACCTGGCCTGGATGCAGCGTTTTGTGGGTGAATACGGCGCCAAGCTCGCGCCGCACGGCAAGACGACGATGGCACCGCGCCTGTTTCAGCAGCAACTGGCGGGCGGTGCATGGGGCATCACGCTGGCAACGGCGCACCAGACACGCGTGGCTTATGCCCATGGCGTGCGCCGCGTGCTGATGGCCAACCAGCTGGTCGGCAAACGCAACATGGCGATCGTGGCCGAGCTGCTGGCCGATCCGTCATTCGAGTTCTTCTGCCTGGTGGATGCAGCGGATCAGGTCGACCAGCTCGCTGCCTTCTTTGGCAAGGCCGGCCGCCCGATCCAGGTGCTGATCGAACTGGGCGTGCAGGGCGGCCGCACCGGCGTGCGCGACGATGCGCAACTGCAATCGGTGCTCGACGCGCTCACGCGGGCCAACGGCGCCGTGAAGTTGGCAGGCGTGGAAGTCTACGAAGGCGTAATCAAGGAAGAGGCGGACATTCGCGCCTTCCTCCAGCGTGCCGTCAAGACCATCGGTGATCTCGCCAAGGCAGGCCGCCTGCAACGCACGCCGGCCGTGCTCACGGGTGCCGGTTCGGCCTGGTATGACGTGGTGGCCGAGGAATTCGCCAAGGCCAACATCGGCCAGCCGCTGGACGTGGTGCTGCGCCCGGGTTGCTACCTCACGCATGACGTGGGCATCTACAAGGCCGCGCAGGCCCGTATCGACGCCAACAATCCGATCGCACACAAGATGCGCTCGAGCCTGCTGCCCGCGCTGCAACTGTGGGCCTATGTGCAATCGGTGCCGGAAGCCGACCGCGCCATCATTGCGATGGGCAAGCGCGATGCCGCGTTCGACGCGGGCCTGCCGCTGCCCGTGCAGCGCTTCCGGCCAGGCGACAAAGCACCATCCGCCACGCCCGCGCACTGGGAAGTCACCGGCATGATGGATCAGCACGCCTACCTGAAGATCGCCCCGGGCGACGACATCAAGGTTGGCGACATGATCGCCTTCGACATCTCGCACCCGTGCCTGACGTTCGACAAGTGGCGCCAGATCTCGGTGATCGACGATGCGTACAACGTCGTCGACGTGGTGCAGACGTACTTCTGATTCGGACGCGGACATGGCAGACATCCTCGCTTACGGCGAAGCGCTGATCGAGTTCAACCAGGCGGATTCCGGCAGCACGTCGTGGAATTTCGGCTTTGGCGGCGATACGTCCAACTTCTGCATTGCCGCGGCGCGGCAGGGCGCGCGCACCGGCTATATCAGCGCGGTCGGTGCCGACCGTTTCGGCCAAGCGCTGCGCGCGCTGTGGCAGGACGAAGGCGTGGACCACACCTACGTGCACACCGATACGCAGGCGCCCACGGGGCTGTATTTCGTCTCGCACGACGCGCGCGGCCATCATTTCGATTACCTGCGGGCGGGGTCTGCTGCCAGCCGGTTCCAGACTACGCAGTTGCCGCTGCAGGCGATTGCGGCGGCCAAGGCTTTCCACCTGTCGGGTATCAGCCTGGCAATCAGCGACTCGGCTTGCGATGCCGGGCTGGCGGCGATGGCGCATGCGCGGGCTTCGGGTGTGATGGTGTCGTTCGATACCAACCTGCGCCTGCGTCTGTGGCCGCTGGCGCGCGCCCGTGCGGTGATGCAGGAAGCTATGCGCACGTGCGATCTCTGCCTGCCCAGCTGGGATGACGTGACGGTGCTGCTCGATTGTCATGACCGCGACGGTATCGTCGATACGCTGCTCGACTGGGGTGTGAGGCTGGTGGCGCTCAAGATGGGTGCGGAAGGCTGCTATGTGGCCACGCCAGAGTCGCGCACGCAGGTGCGGCGTCATACGGTGAATGCCGTTGATGCGACCGGTGCGGGGGATTGCTTTGGCGGCGCCTTCGTTGCGCGGATTGTGGCCGGTGATTCGCCGGTGGAGGCTGCGCGGTATGCCAACGTGGCGGCGGCGATTTCCACGACTGGGTATAGCGCCGTTGCGCCGATTCCGCGGGCGGAGGTTGTGCGGGCGGCGTTGGCTCAAGTTCCGGCTGGTTAGGCCTGGTTGGTCCATCCTGCGTTTCGTCCCGTGCCGGGGCCGACTCACTGTCTTTGTCTTGCCAAAGAAAGTAAGCAAAGAAAGGCGCGCCCGATGCGGCGACCCCCTCCTTGAATTTCTGTCGCGAGGAGGGAGAGGAGGCCAACTCGCTGCGCTCAGACAGCCTCCTCTCTTTTTCCTCCTCGCAACAGAAATTCAAGGCGCCGCATAGAGCAGGGTACGGCCACACCGTGGGTGTGCACGGGCTGGCTTCAGGGTGTACTTCGGCCGATAAAAAACGCCACCGCGTTGTATTGCGGTGGCGTTTTTCTTGGTGCGTGTTTGCGTGTTATTTGGCGGGCACCAGGTGCACACGCGATTCCGTAGCGGCTTCTACGGCCTTGCGCGAATACAGCAGCGGGAAGTACTCGCCCTTGAGCCACAGCGGCGCGAGGTCGCGATAGTGCGGGCTGTCGGGGTTGCCGGACTGGCCTGGCAGGTTGACGGCACGCGAGTTGTCCCAGTTGCCGACATCCACGACTGTGCGGAACGACGGGCCGTTGGTCTGCAGGAAATCGCTCGCGCGGTACGTCGACTGATTCGGCGTGTAGGGGCTGCCGCCTTCCGGTGTCGGGCCGACGTTGAGCTTGGCGCGCGTGGCTTCGTCGACGATGGCGGCGAACGGGTGGGCGTTCAGGTTGTGATGCAGCTGTCCCCAGTTCCAGGCCTGCGGGTTCGCGCCCTGGCGCTTGACCATGTCGGCCCACGCATCCTTCAGGCTCGCGAGCAGCACGGTGTCGCGCTTGACGGCGGCTTGCTGCGGGTCTTCGCCAAACTTACGTTCGCTGCCTTGGGGGTGTTCCAGCGTATCGAGCATCACCGCCGTATCGGGGGCGCCCATGGCTTCGGCGCCGGCCTTGTCGAGCACCGCATTCTTGAACGCGCGGCCCAGGTGGTGCGTGAACCAGACTTCGTGCAGCGCGGCCTGCGGAGAATCCGCCAGCATGGTCGCGTTCCAGCCCTTGAACAGGTTGAGCGCGGCCTGCGTGTCCGCGTCATCGGACGAGAGCGGCGCGAGCAGCGCCACCAGCCGCCGCGCCGGGATCGACACCATGTCGTTCTGCAGGCGCATCGAATCTTCGATCGACACCTTGTCGAGCTTGGCCAGCACTTCGTCAATGCGTGCGTGGCGCGAGCCGTTGGTCCACTCGAAGCCGAGTTTGCGCTCGCGGTACGGATAGTCCGCCGGCAGGTTCATCTCGTTGGATGAGGTGAAGTAGCCCGACTTCGGGTTGTAGGTGCTGGGCAACTGGTCGCCGCGCCAGAAGCCGGCCCATTCGTAGCGGCCATCGCCGGGTACGGGCAGCAGGCCGTCCCAGTTCGGGCGGATGGGGGCGAGACCGCCCGGCACCCAGCCGATGTTGCCCTGGGTATCGGCGTAGACCTGGTTCTCGGTGGGGGCGCCCCAGTTCATCATCGATTGCTTGAACTGCGCGAACGTGCGCGCGCGCATGTAGCCGACCGAACCGAAATACGGCGACATGCCCGGCGACAGCCACGCCGAGCGCACCGCATATGCGCGATGTTTTTCGGCATCGATGTAGATGACGGGGCCGTGGCGCGTGAACGTCAGATCCACGGGGCGGCGGGTTGTGTCGCCCGTGCCGCCGCGCACCTTCACGGTTTCGTGCAGCACGGTGAACGGCTCCCAGCCGTCCTTGTAGCGGTATTCGTTGTTGTTGGCCGGGTTGAGTTCGTAAACGTAAAGGTCTTCCTGGTCGATGTTGAAGATGGTCAGGCCGAAGGCGACGTGGCCGTTATGCCCGATCGACACGGCCGGCAGCGACGGCTCCCCCGCGCCGATGATGTCGAGCGTGGGCGTGCTGACGTGGGCGATGTAGCGCAGGCTCGGTGCAGAGTATGCGCGGTGCGGGTCGTTGGCCATCACGGCGCGGCCGGTGGCGGATTTGTCCGGTGCGATCACCCAGTTGTTGCTGCCTTCCATGGTCTCTTCGAGGTTGGTGGCCGCCGCAACACGCACGCTGTCGATGTCGACGCCCTTGAGCGATTCCGGCGTGACGCGCACCCCTTGCGTGGCGAGTGTGAAGACCTTGAGCAGATCCTTCGGCAGGCACGGGTCCAGGCCCTCGGGCACCTGGGTTTGCCAGGCGGGTTGCAGGCCGAAGCGAATGGTGTCGTCGGCCAGGTTGGCTTTGCACGCCACGTTGGCACGCGCCACTTCCGATTGCAGATTGCGCGTGAGGCCATGGCTGCGAATGCGGACCACGTCTTCCGGCGCCCAGTGCGCAGGCGCGTAGTTGAGTTTGCGGAACTCGAACGGCATCTGCTCGGGGTGTTTGACCAGCCAATCGACATAGGCATTGATACCGGCGACGAAGCGCGTGGCAATGCGCTGTGCATCGGGGCTGTAGTGGTTCCACTCGACCTGCATGTCGCCGCGATAGAGGAACAGCCGCGTAGCGCGATCCTGCTCCACATAAGACGGGCCGAACACTTCCGACAATTGCCCCAGGCCGCGGCGGCGCCACAAGTCGATCTGGAACAGGCGGTCGCGCGCGGCATTGAAGCCCTGCGCGAAGAAACCATCGTCTTCGCTCTTCGCATAGATGTGCGGCACGCCCCAGCGATCGATCAGGATATCGGCAGGTTTGGACAGGCCCGGCACGGCGATCGTTTGCGAAACGGAGGCCTTGGGGGCGTCCTTGGCGATCGCCTGCGTGGCTACGCCCAGTGCAAGGGCAGACAGCAGAACGGGAAGGGAACGGAAGGGCATGGCGATGCAGTCTCCTCTCTGAGCCCGAAATGCCAATGCAACCCGGGACGGGCTACAGGATTCAGGCGTTCTTTTTGGGTACGGCAGACAGCCGCGAGCGCGACTGATGGGAAGGGCAAGCTGGCCGATCGAGTGGGCGGGTGCTGGGCACTGCTAGGGGAGAGATGCCCACCGATCGGCACAGATCGACAAGTATGCGGATGCGCCACCGTGCGCGCCAATGACTTTTGTTTGGGCAACCATTCCGTCAGGGCATGGATGGCACGGCGCATGGCAGCCTTACGGCAGCGGTTCAGGCCCCGCCTTGCGGTGCACGTTGGCAGCGAGCACATGGCCGAGTTCGCCAGGAAAGATCGGCTTGGTGATGACCGATTGATAGCCCGCTTCCTTGGCCGCCTTCAGCCGGATCGGGTCGGCAAACGCGGTGACGGCAATGGCCGGCAGGTCGACCATGCCGCGCGCACGCACGGCCTGCACGAGCTGCATGCCGTCCATGCCCGGCATGGCGAGGTCGCTGACCAGTGCATCGAATGGGTGGGCGTTGGACGCCGCGTGCTCCAGCGCATCGAGCGCAGCCGCACCGCTCGAGACGGTGACCACCTCGGCGCCGTAGCGCTCGAGCATCAACGCAATCACGCCAAGCGATTCGGGATTGTCGTCCACCGCCAGCACACGGATGCCGTCCAGTGTCGGCATGCCGGTTCCAGCGACGAGGCCAGGTGTGCGATTGGCCTGCTCTCCCACCGGGGCCTGCAGCGGCAGCGAAACCGCCATGGTTGTCCCGCGATCCGGCCCGCTGCTGGCCGCGGTGATGCGGCCGTGGTGCAACTCGACCAGTTGCTTGGCAATCGCCAGTCCGAGCCCCAGCCCGCCGTGACGGCGCGTGCTCGAAAGGTCCGCCTGCTGGAAGCGGTCGAAGATGTGCGGCAGGAACGCCGGCTCGATGCCGATGCCCGTGTCGCGTACGGTGGCAACCACGCCTTCGGGCGACGGGTGGACCGAGAGCCGGATATGCCCGTTCTCGGGCGTGAACTTCACGGCATTGGCCAGCAGGTTCCAGAACACCTGCTTCAGGCGTCCGGCGTCGCCCTGCAGCATGGGCACCGGCAGGTACTCGGTATCGACGGTGATCTGCTTCTGGCGTGCCATCGGCTCGATGGTCTCTCGCGCGCGCTCCAGCACGTCGGCCAGGTCCACCGGCCCGATTTCCAACGGCACCTTGCCCGAGAGAATGGCCGACATGTCGAGCAGATCGTCGATCAGGTGGACCTGCGTGCGGGCGCTGCGCTCGATGGCTTCAATGCCGCGCTTGAACATCGCCTCGTCGTAAGCGCGCATGTTCAGCAGTTGCGCCCAGCCGAGCACCGCGTTCAGCGGCGTGCGCAGTTCGTGGCTGACGGTGGCGAGGAAGTCGTCTTTCAGGCGGCTGGCGCGCTCGGCTTCTTCGCGCGCGCGGGATTCCGCCTCGAGCAGTTGCGCACGGCGCGCTTCGGCCTGGCGGCGCTCGCTGATGTCGATCACGGCATTGGTCAGCCCGATGATCTCGCCGGTGTCATTGCGCAGCGGCATGACCACCACGTCGTAGACGACGCGCTGCGTATGCCGCCGGCGGAAGGCAAATTCCACGCGCGTGGGCGTGCCGGTGGCAATCACGTGTTGGCCGGCTTCGGTCAGGCGCGCTGCGGCACGGCGGCCGAACACTTCGCGCACGGTCCGTCCCAGCAGTTCTTGCGGCTGCAGGCCGAACACCGGGTTGTGCACCCACGTGAAGTGCATCGTGTTGTCGACGTCGTAGAGCGAGATGGGCGATGCCTGCAGCGCGGCCAGCAGCCGTTGCTGAGACAGCCGTTGCTGGGTTTCGGCCAACGCGCGGCGCTCCGCCCCGGCGCGTGCGCGCCGCAACTGCTCGCACAATCCGCAGATCAGGACGGCGCCCACCGCAAACACCGTCAACTGGACGGGCGTCAGCGGGATTTCCGCAGGCCAGCTTTGCAACGCAGCCAGCGCCATGAACAGCCCGGCGTAGCAAACGATGGCCAGCATGCCCGGCCAGAAGCCGCCATACCAAGCCGCAATCGTGACCACTGGAAACGCCAGATAGAACGGCAGGCGGATGCCCCCGGCTGATTCCAGCAAGAGCCTCCCTACCGTGCCGACGGCGGCCGCAACCATTGCCACCAGCCACGCCGATGGGCGAATGGCTGGCGCAACGCTCAGCCCCGTGCCGCTGAAGGGCCCGGGGTCGGCCGGCCGCGCCGGATCGGCAGTGCGCGGGTCCGGCGGACGGGACGAAGGAGGCGGGATGGACGTCACAATCGAGCGCAATACCGGACGTAAGACGAAGCAGCTAAAGGTGACTCAGGATACGAACTGGCCGTTGCCACTGCCATCGGGGTTTCGCTGACACGCGTGCAAGACGGCCCCCGATTCTTGCTCAGGCCAGCAGCGGCGCGGGCCCGCGGGCTTATCCCCCTGGCGAGGGGTGCCCGGGGTGCGGATCGCGCATGCGGTCGCGGTGCGTCAGCGCCGGGAACAGCCGCATCCACAGCGCCACCACGACAAGCGTGCCCAAGCCACCGATGACCACCGAGGCCACCGGACCCAGCAGCCCGGCCACCATGCCCGATTCGAATTCGCCCAGTTGGTTGGATGCGCCCACGAACACGGAATTGACCGCGCTCACGCGCCCGCGCATGGCATCGGGTGTGTCGAGCTGCACCAGCGAGGTGCGGATCACGACGCTGATCATGTCCGATGCGCCCAGCAGCACCAGCGCCAGCATCGACAGCGGCAGCCAGCGCGACACTCCGAACACCAGCGTTGCCAACCCGAACACCGCGACGGCCGCAAACATCACGCGGCCCACGTGCCGATCCAGCGGACGGTGTGCCAGGAACAGCGCCATGCCAAGCGCCCCCACGGCCGGTGCCGAACGCAGCAGCCCCAGTCCCCAAGCACCGGTCCCGAGGATGTCGCGCGCGTAGATCGGCAGCAGCGCCGTCGCGCCGCCGAGCAGCACGGCAAACAGGTCCAGCGAGATGGCGCCCAGCACCACCGGCCGTCCCTTGATGAACACGATGCCCGCAAACAGCGACTCCAGGCTCACCGGCGTGCTGACGGGCGCTACGCGCTCCATGCGCAGCACGGCCAGCAGCACGTGCGCCAGCACGAACAGGCCCGCTGCCGACGCATACACAACCGGCGCACCGGCCACATACAGAAACCCGCCCACGGCAGGCCCGAGGATGATGCCCGTCTGGCCTGCCGAGCTGGACAGCGCCACCGCGCGCGGCAGCACCTCCAGCGGCACCAGCGAGGGCAGCAGCGCCTGCAGCGTGGGCGTCTCGAAGGCGCGCATTGCGCCGATCACTACCACGCACAGGAAGATCGGCTGGACGCTGGCATGCCCCATCGACGTGATGACGGCCAGCGACAGCGCCACCAGCGCCTCGATCGCCTGACAGGCGCGCACCACGCGGCGCCGGTCGTAGCGGTCGGCAATGTGGCCCGAGGCCAGCACCAGCACGACCGACGGCAGGAATTGTGCAAGTCCGACCAGGCCAAGCACATAGGCACTGCGGGTCAGGTCGTAGATCTGCCAGCCGACGGCTACGCCGAACATCTGATAGGCGAACGTGGTGGATAGCTTGGCGAACCAGAACAGCCGGAACGCTGGGTAGGAGAACGGCGCATGCGAAGCCGTTGGCACAGGCGCGGAAGCCGCGGAAGAAGGGGCGGAGGAAAGACCGGCGTCGCCAGACACGTTGATTGCACGCCGGAGCTCGGCGGTAAATGAAGGAGGTGGAAAAACGCAGCAAAACGTCCGTCATCGTAACGGAAGTCGAGCGTTTGCAGCCGCTTGCACGGGTACGAGGCTTGCGGGAACGCGGGTATCGCATTACGGGAGATTTCACCATGGCTACACGCCACACCACTTCGCACCCCAGATCGAAAACCGCGCGGGCCAAGCCGGCAGCCCATCGTTGGTCACACCGCGTGATGGAAACCAGCGACGCGCTGGACCTCGAACCCGACATCTTCAAGGCGCGCAGCCCCGCGCGCATCGCGGCCTCGCTCAAGGCCTCGGCCGAGCACAGCCGGCGGCGCAAGGGGACGGCATTCCAGTCGGCCATGTCGATGCTGACGTTCTATATCAATCGGGCGGGGCACAACCTCAGCACCGGGCGGCGCCAGATTCTGGAGCGAGCGAAGGACAGCCTGCGGGCGGAATTCGGTCGACCGGTGCGCGGCGCGCGCGCCGTCAAAGCCCGGCATTGAGCCGGATGAAGCCCGAACCAGGGGCTCAGATGGTCAGCATCACGCAGAGCAGCTGACGCGCGACGGCTTTGTGGTCGCCCTGGGGCGAATAGGTGGACAGCGTCTTGTCCCGATACTTGACGGTCACGATGTCGTTGCGCGCCGAATAGGTGGCCTCGATCCGGCGGCCGCAGCACTCCATCTCAAGCGGAACGGTATTGGCCAGCAGGCGTGCCGTGTCGGATGGCATGTCGGCCGGGGCCGACGTGTGCGGGCTTGGCGCGGCAGTTTGGGCGGGGTCACGCATGGCGCGGTCTTTGGGAAAGGGGATATCACCGTCGAGGCATGTTTTGTGCCAGCGGCGGAGCGCTTGTCTGCGGGCAAAACGCGCGCAGCACACGTACGAAATGTGACAACTCGGAGGCTGGCTGCCATGGGTTTGACACGATGCGTCGCTCGCAGCTGACAACGTTTGTCAACTTTGTAAACGCAATTAACCGCCAGGATTTTTCAGCCCCGTGCAAATCCGGGCTATCAGAGGGCGGAGTCAGGTGCCATTCTGTAAGTGCCATGACCTGCGCACCGCGGGCGCGCAGCCCGGGCACCGCCGACGTTCCAATCATGCCAACAAGGAGGCGATATGGGTTCCCATACCTACAAGATGATCGAGCTGGTCGGTTCTTCTCCCGACTCCAGTGACGCAGCCATCCGTAACGCGGTCGCCCGAGCGGGCGAGACGCTCAAGTATCTGGACTGGTTTGAAGTGCTGGAAACGCGCGGCCATCTTGTTGACGGCCGGATCGCTCACTGGCAGGTGACGATCAAGGTGGGGATGCGGCTCGAAACGCTGGAGAGCGAAAAGCCCGCCGGCAAGAAGAAGGGCAAATAGCGCGCAATGAAAAAAGGCGGCCAGGATGGCTCCGGGCCGCCTTCTTTATCACGATTGCGCCGCAGCGTTACTGCACCTGCGAGAAGTCCAGCGCGTTGGTCAGGTCACCCATCGGCTTGTTGCCGTTGGTGACGAGGGCGTCGTCGCGCTGCTTCAGGCCAGCCAGCGTCGGCAGAGCGAAGCGGTGCGTGATCAGGCGCAGCACCGAAGCCGTGTCGTACTGGGTGTGGTCAACGAAGCCCTTCTTCGCGAACGGCGAGACGATGATCGCCGGAATACGCGTGCCCGGCCCCCAGCGGTCGGCCTTCGGCACGGTGGCGTGGTCGTAGAAACCGCCGTTTTCGTCATACGTCACGACGATCACCATGTTCTTCCACTGCGGGCTGTTCTGCAGCTGGGCGATCACCTTGGCGATGTGGGCGTCGCCGTCGGCCACGTTGGCGTAGCCGGGGTGCTGGTTCAGGTTGCCTTGCGGCTTGTAGAACGTCACGGGCGGCAGCTTGCCGGCGGCAGCATCCTGCAGGAAGGCGGCGTCGTAGTCCTTCAGGTGGGCTGCGCGCTCGGTGGCGCCGTTCGTGGTGGCCGGGTCAAAGCGGCTGTAGTAGTTGAACGGCTGGTGGTGCGGCTGGAACTGAACCGTGCCCGAGTAGATCACGCTGCGCGTGGTGTTGGGCGCGTCGGCCAGGGCCGAGTTCCAGGCGCCGGCGTACCAGGCCCAGTTCACGCCCTTGGCCGTGAGCAGGTCGCCGATGTTCGTGGTCGACTGCGTCGGCATGGTCGTGGCCTTGGACGGGTCGGCATAGGCCGGGTTGCTGCTGGCCACGGCGTTGCCCGACGGCTGGTACGGCGGCTGCATCGTGTTGACGGCGTAGAACACGCCCGAGCCGTCGTCGGCCGTGAGCGTGCTGTCCTTGGCATACACCGGTGCGCCCGACAGGGCTGAAGTCGGGGCGCCCGTGCCCGCATCCAGCACCGGAATGCCATCCGCATTGACCGTGACCTTCGAGATGCTGTTGGCTGCCGGCGAGCTCTTGGCGTTCGGGTAGACCGGCGCGCAGGCGCAGATCAGGTACTGGTGGTTCAGGAACGAACCGCCGAACGCGCCCATGAAGAAGTTGTCGGCCAGTGTGTACTGCTTGGCGATGTTCCACATCGACATCTTGCTGCCGTCGTAGTAGCCCATCGACAAGCCGCCGGCGTCGGAGTAGGCGGCAAACTTGTCGTTCTTGCCGCCATTGATCTGCATCTGGTTGTTATAGAAACGGTGCACCAGGTCGCGCGTGGTTACGCTTTGCGGCACCACCACGCCCGTGCCGTTCACGCCGGCAGGGTTGTCGATCTGGTAGGGCTTGTTGGCCCAGCCGGTGGTCTGTGCCTGCGTGACGGTCACGCTCTGGCCGGCGGCGGTCAGGCCACCCCAGGTCGGCGGCAGCGTCGGCAGCACGGAGCCGTCGAAGTCCTTCTGCGCGACGGCGGTACCGGTGGAGGTGGGGTTCACGCCGGGGATGCCGTTGGCGCCCGGGAACAGACCGTACATGTTGTCGAAGCCGCGGTTTTCCGCGTAGATCACGACGATCGTCTTGACGTTGTCGACCAGCGCCATGCGCTTGCTCACGCTGTCACGCACCGCTTTGCCGACATCGCCGCCACTGGACACGGCATCGGCGATCAGGTCGATGGCCTGGTCGATCTCGGCCTGCAGTGCAGCCTTGGTCGTGGCGTCGGTTTCCTTGTTGTGGTCTTCCAGCAGCTTGTCGACCGTCACGCCCAGACGCGCGGCGAGGGCCGTCTTGGCGGCGTTGATGTCGCCACCGTTGGTGTCCATCAGCGTGGCCAGTTCGGTGGAGATCGCGCTGACGATGGCGTTGGCGCCGGCCGGTGCACGGAACACCAGCGGACGCGTGATGGCCGTGTGCGCGCCGGTGGCCGGATCGTTGCGGAAGGCGTCGGTGCCGATCTCCACGGTGATGGCGCCCGAGCCCGGCAGCGTGTACGCGCCGTTGGCATCGGTATAGGTGCTGGCTTCACCCGAATCGCACTTGCCGTTGTTATTGGAGTCGATGCAGACCTTGGCATGTTCGAAGTAGCTGCCGGTCACGACGCCCGAGGTGGACGCGGAGGCGTTGCTGTTCGAATCGCTGCCGCCACAGGCAGACATGCTGGCCGCGACCAATGCGGTCAGCGGCAGAAGACGAAACGCTCGGCTCATGATTTCCCTGGATTGTTGTGTGGGGGACGAAAGCGAGCCGGAGTCTGTGCTTCGTGTGTGACAAGTTGATGATGCAAACGCTGGCGTGGAGCCCCGCAGTGGGCTGAACTCACCCCAGTTCAGCATGAACACCACCATCAGGAGGAGCAGGGGCACCATCGAACGTTTGAAGACATTTGCCACCATGGGAACTCTCCAAGGGCTGACGTGACATCGGTTTGACGACATCAAAGTGTCATGGGCGCCATGCTAAGTTGCAAGGCTTCCATCATTGCGCTCACCGTCGATGCCTCATCTTCTGCCGCTGTCCACTGTTCGCATGCTTGGCGCTTCTGCGCTCGTGCTGGGGTTGGCCGCCGGGTTGAGCGGATGCGGGCGGGCTGAACCGGTGGCGCACGCCGCAACCGCACCGGCACTCGCGTCGGCCCCCGCAGCCAAGCCCGCTGCAACGGTGGCCCCGGCAGCCGCGCCGGCCTACGAAAAGGCCTTCTACACGATGATGGCAACGCGCCGACCCTCGGTGCCCGCCATGACGGCACTCGGCAAGGCGCTGTTCTTCGATCCCGCACTGTCTGCCTCCGGCAAGCTGGCCTGCGCGAGCTGCCACAGCCCCACGCACGCCTATGGCCCGCCGAACGATCTTTCGGTGCAGCTCGGCGGCGCGGGCATGAACAACACAGGCGTGCGTGCCGCGCCGTCGTTGCGCTATCTGCAGAATGTGCCGCCGTTCTCTGAGCACTTTTTTGAGAACGACGGCAACGATGCCGAAGATCAGGGCCCCACCGGCGGCTACACGTGGGACGGCCGCGTGTCGTCCACGCACGACCAGGCACGCATTCCGCTGCTGTCGGCGCACGAAATGGCCAACGGCACGGCGGCCAGCGTGGTAGCCAAGCTACGCGCGGGCCGTCATGCGCAGACCTTCCGCCAGGTGTTCGGCAACGACATTCTCGACAACGAAGACACCGCCTTCCGCGCGGCGCTCATGGCGCTCGAAGTCTTCCAGCAGACGCCCGGCGAGTTCTACCCGTACGACAGCAAGTACGACGCGTATTTGCGCAAACAGGTCAAGCTGTCGCCGCAGGAAATGCGTGGCCTGCAGGCGTTTGCCGATCCGGCCAAGGGCAACTGCGCCTCGTGCCACGTGAGCGCCATCAAGCAGGACGGCGCGTTTCCGGCCTTTACCGATTTCGGCCACATTGCCGTGGGCGTGCCGCGCAACCGCACACTGGCGGGCAATGCCGATCCGGCGTTCTTCGACCTCGGCCTGTGCGGCCCCGACCGGACCGACCTGAAAGGCCACGCCGACTACTGCGGCCGCTTCCGCACGCCGTCCTTGCGCAACGTTGCACTGCGCAAGACGTTCTTCCACAACGGTGCCATCCATTCGCTGGAAGATGCGGTGCGTTTCTATGCGCAGCGCGACACGCAGCCGCAGAAGTGGTATCCGCGCCGCGCCGACGGCACCGTCGACAAGTTCGACGACCTGCCGTCGCAGTACCGCGCCAACGTCAACATGGAGCCCCCGTTTGGCGGCAAGCCCGGCGACAAGCCTGCGCTGTCCGAGGCCGACGTGCGCGACATCGTTGCCTTCCTCAAGACGCTGACCGACGGCTACCGCCCCGCGCGCGCGATGCAATCCGCTCAGGGCGGCAGCCGCGTCGCACAACGCTAGATCTTCGGCTGAACCCCGCCGCGGCCCGTTTGTTGCAACACTTCACGCGGGATTCGCCGGGGGCCGTGTATGCGCTGCGGTTATCATCGGCGGATTGTCTTTCTGCGGCTTTTGTATTCCCACTATGACCTGGCTTGCTGACCCGTCCATCTGGATCGGCCTGTTCACCCTGGTGGTGCTCGAGATCGTTCTCGGCATCGACAACCTCGTCTTCATCGCCATCCTGGTCAACAAGCTGCCGCCGGCGCTGCGCGACCGCGCCCGGATGATCGGGCTGGGCCTGGCCCTGGTGATGCGCATGGTGCTGCTGGCGACCATGTCGTGGCTGATCGGGCTGACCAAGCCGCTGCTCACGCTCGGGCCCGTGGAGTTGTCCGGCCGCTCGATCATCCTGCTGCTCGGTGGCTTCTTCCTGCTGTTCAAGGCGACGTCCGAGCTGCACGAGCGCCTGGACGGCGAACCGCAGGACGAGAGCCACGGCACCGGCCACGGCAAGTTCTGGAACGTGATCGCGCAGGTGGTGATCCTGGATGCGGTGTTCTCCATCGACTCCGTCATCACGGCCGTGGGCATGGTCAACGATCTGCCGGTGATGATGACGGCCGTGGTGATCGCCATGGGCGCCATGCTGTTTGCGTCGCGCCCGCTTACGGCGTTCGTCAATGCGCACCGCACGGTGGTGGTGCTGTGCCTGAGCTTCCTGCTGATGATCGGCTTCTCGCTGGTGGCGGAGGGTCTGGGCTTCCATATTCCGAAGGGCTATCTGTACGCGGCCATCGGCTTCTCGATCCTGATCGAGTTCTTCAACCAGGTGGCCCAGCGCAACACCGTGCGCTACGAACGCCGCCGCCCGCTGCGCGAGCGCACGGCCGATGCGGTACTCAGCCTGCTGGGCGATCGCCGTGGCGCACAAGCGGAAGCCGAGCCGCATGAAGCGGCCGCCCACGAGGCGGGCCAGCACGCGCCGGAGACCGTGTTCCGCCCCGAAGAGCGCAGCATGGTCAGCGGCGTGCTGGATCTGGCCGAACGCTCGGTGCGCTCGATCATGACGCCGCGCCACGATATTTCGTGGGTGGATCTGGATGCCGATGCGGCGGTCACCCGCAAGCTGCTGCTGGCCGTGCCGCACAACCAGTTTCCGGTGTGCCGCGGCGGGCTCGATGACCTGGTGGGCGTGGCGCGCGCTAAAGACCTGATGGGCGATCTCGACACGCGCGGCGCCATCGACGTGAACCGCAGCGTCAAGCCCGCGCTCAAGGTGTCGGACAACATCGGCATCCTGCGCCTGATGGATAAGCTCAAGCGCGCACGCGGACGCATGATGGTGGTGACAGATTCGCTCGACGTGATCCAGGGCGTGGTCACCCCCATCGACGTGCTCGAAGCCATCGCAGGCGAATTCCCCGATGAAGACGAGCGCCCCGGCGTGGTTGAAGTCAGCGACGGCTGCTGGGAAGTGGCCGGCGAAGCCGACCTGCGCCAGCTCGAAGACGTGCTGCACGTCGACTGGCTCCTCGACGAGGGCGGCGGCGCCACGAGCCTGGGCGGCTACCTGTTCAACCAATGGGACCGCCTGCCCGAAGTGGGCGACACGCTGGTGCGCCACGACCTGCGTTTCGTCATCCTCGAAGCCGGCAGCCGCCGCATCGTGCGTGTGCGCATCGAGCGCATGGAAGACGTGACGGCGCCCGAGGCCGAAGCCTAGGGCGTCGACGAAGCGGGCGCTGATGCACGCGCCAGCCCGAGGCTGAGCACCGCGGCCAGCACGCACGCAATGCCGCCCGCCTGGCGTGCGCTGACGGACTCGCCCAGCAGCGTTGCCGCAAACACCACCGCCGCCACCGGCGCCAGCGCCGTGAACAGCGCGGCTTCGGCACCGCTCACGCGCGCCGCGCCCGCATACCAGAGCACAAATCCGCCGACCGTCGGCACGATCGCGTAGTACGCCACGGCGGCCAGCGCATGCGTTGCTTCAGTGGAGGCGTGCAACTGCCATGGCGCTTCCCACAGCGTGGGCAGCAACGCCGTCAACAAACCGAATGCACTCATCAACGCCGACAGCGCCAGCGGCGGCACTGGTGTGCGCAGCCGCTTGTTGAGCAGGATGAAGAGCCCCTCGCACACCACTGCGCCCATCACAAGCAGGTTGCCCAGCAGCGGGTGCGTTGCATCGCCGCGCGGTTGCAGCGCAATAGCCAGCACACCCGCCGTGGCCAGCGCAATTGCGCCGAGCGTGGTGCGGCCCGGCCGCTCGCCTAGCAGCACGATGGCAATGAGCGCCGACATGACGGGCAGCGTGCCGATGATGACGCCTGCATCCGCCGCCGATGTGTGCCGCAACCCCGAAATCAGCAGCGTCGTATACCCCACGCTGCCGGCCGCCGCCTGCAGGAACAGCAGCGCCCAATCGCGACGCGCGAGCACCGGCCAGCGCGCGCCCGTTGCACGCAGGATGACGAGGAACAGCGGCAGCGCCATCGCAAAGCGCAACGCCGTCGCCGTAAACGGCGGCAAGCCCGCCGCGATGATCTTGCTGGCCGCCACCGTGCTGCCCACCAGCACCATCGCCAGCGCCAGGTAGACGCAACCTTCGAGTCGTTTGGACATATCGCACCCCGCGCGTGAGAAAGCCGCAGGATGGGCGCACGCGATACGCGCGTCTTGAACGAAATTGCAGTGCCGCGGATTCCGCTAGCGCGCCGCCGCCACCATGCCCGGTGACACACCGTATTTGCGTACGAACTGCCGCGTCATGTGGCTCTGGTCGGCAAAGCCGCAGGCGGCGGCCACGTCTGCCAGCGGCAGGCCCTGGCCGATCAGCCGGCGCGCGAGGGCCACGCGACGTTGCACCTGGTAGGCGTGGGGCGTAAGGCCAACCACGCGGGCAAAGCCGCGCAGCACTTGGAAGCGGCTCAGGCCGGTCTCGTGCGCCAAGTCCAGCAGGGAGACGGCAGCAGCTGGGTCGTCGTCGATGCGGGTGTGGGCGAGCCGGATGGCATCAGGGGCATCGTCGGCGGATGGGGTGGGGGCATGCAGCGCATTCGCCAATACGGAGAGCAGCAGTTGCTCGCGCAGCAACGCATCGTGTTGCGCGGCGGTCACCGTCATCTGCGCGAACAACAGGCGCACGCTGCGGCCCAGGTGCGCATCATGGATGACGGGGCGATCAAACTCAGCGTCGCGGTGGTGGCCGGTGTGCAGGTCGTGCGCCAGTTCGGCGACGACGTCGGGGTCGAGGTAAAGCATGCGCCACGCGCGGCCGGCATCGCCGATGGGTGTGCCGTCGTGCACTTCAAACGGGTTGACCGTGATGACGTCGCCCGCGCCGGCTTGGACCATGCCGCGTCCGCTGAATGACTTCTGTGCCCCGCGATCGATGATGCCGATGCCGAACTGGCCGTGCGTATGGCGCGGGAAGGTGTGGCCGGAATCGGCCGCGACGGCCTGCACGCCGCGCATGGCGCAGCGGTGCATCGAAAACGCGGGGTTGGCCGGCCGACTGGGCAAGGGAGGGCTCCTTGGGGCGGAAGCAATGATGCAGCGTGGCAGCAGCATACGCTTTCTTCGCATTTCGCTCATTTTCTGCCCGCATGCGGTTGGTATGCTGGGGCGCTCTGCCCGCAGCACGCCCGGTAAGATGCGGCCGTACCTGCTGCCGGGCCGTGCGGGAACCACTCCCGCCGGCGGCCTGCCAGGCCACCCTGACTGTTTCATGCGCCCGTCTTTCGGTATCACCTCCAAGCTGTTCGTCGCGCTGTTCATGCTGAGCATCGTTGTTGCGCTCGCGATGGGTGTGGCGGTGCGCTGGCGCTTCGACGCCAACTTTCTCGACTACGTGAACGCACGCGAGGCCGAGCGCATGGCCGTGCTCGCGCAAGGCGTGGAGACCGCCTACACGCAGCACGGCAACTGGGATTTCCTCCGTGAGGATCGCGCGGCGTGGTTCCGCCTGCTGCGCCGCGAGGGCGCGCGTGCCCGTGCCAGCGGCATGGGCGGGGAGCATTTGGAACCGCCGGCCGGCCGCCGCTTTGAACCGTTCCCGCTCGGCGCACCACGCACGGACAGCCAGCCGCCACTTGCGCCGGGCGAAGCACCACCGATGCCGCGTTCGCCGGTCTGGCTGCTCGACGCCCAGCGCAACGTCATCATCGGCGACGGGCCGCCGCTCGGGCCCAACGCGCGATGGCACGAACTGCACCACAACGGCCAGACCGTCGGCTGGCTGGCCATGCCGCCGCGCGTGCGCGTCCCCGAGGGTGCTGACCAGGCCTTCCAGGCGCAGCAGTTGCGCGCCACGTGGATCATCGCAGGGCTGTCGGTCCTGCTGGCTGCGCTCGTGGCGGTGCTGCTCGCCCGCGGCTTGCTTGCCCCGATGCGCCGGATGACCGATGCCGCGCGCCGCATGGCCGACGGCGATTACGCCGCCCGCGTGGACGTGCATTCGCGCGATGAGCTCGGCGGCCTGGCGGCGGATTTCAACCACCTCGCCGCGTCGCTGGAGGCCAACCAGAAGATGCGCCGCCAGCTCACCGCCGATATCTCGCACGAGCTGCGCACACCGCTGGCCGTGTTGCGCGGCGAGCTGGAAGCGTTGGAGGATGGCGTGCGCCCGCTGACGGCCACCTCGCTCGCCTCATTGCAGGCAGAGGTGTCGACGCTCAGCAAGCTGATCGATGACCTGTATGAGCTCTCGCTGGCCGACGTGGGCGCGCTAGCCTTCCACATGGAGCCATTGGACCTGGCCGATGCCGTTTGCAGCGCCGTACAGGGCTTTACGCCTCGTTTGATGGAAAAGGGCATTGCGCTGCAGCTGGATGTGCCGGCCGGACCTTCGTACGCCCACCTGATCAATGGTGACCCGCAGCGCTTGCGCCAGGTCATGCACAACCTGCTGGAAAACACGCTGCGCTATACCGATGCCGGTGGCACGTTGCGTGTGCGCGTCCACCAAGACGGCGACTGGCAGCGGATCGATGTGCAGGACAGCGCGCCGGGTGTGCTCGAAGCGGCGCTGCCGCGCCTCTTCGACCGCCTGTTCCGCGTCGACGCCTCGCGCAGCCGTGCGCAGGGCGGAGCCGGGCTGGGCCTGAGCCTGTGCCAGACCATCGTTGCCGCCCATGGCGGCACCATTGAGGCCAAATCTTCGCCACTGGGCGGGCTGTGGATTGCCATTCGCTTGCCTGTTCTTCATTCTCTTGCTGCCCGTGATTGACCATGATTCTGATCATTGAAGACGAACCCAAGCTGGCCGCATTGATGATCGACTACTTGCGTGCCGCACACTATGAAACCGAGTGGCTGGCCGATGGCTCGAACGCCGTGCAGCGCATCCGTGAAGCCGCGCCCGAACTCGTGCTGCTCGACCTCATGCTGCCCGGCAAGGACGGCCTGGAGATCTGCCGCGAGGTGCGTGCCTTCAGCGAGGTGCCGATCGTCATGGTCACGGCGCGCGTGGAAGAGATCGACCGCCTGCTCGGCCTGGAACTCGGTGCCGATGACTATGTCTGCAAGCCCTTCAGCCCACGCGAGTTGGTGGCGCGCATCAAGACGATCCTGCGCCGCGTGCAGCGCGGCGGCGGTACGCCTGAAAGCGCGTTGCTGATCGATGCCGCTGGCTATGCCGCCACGCTGCGTGGCCAGCGTCTGGACCTCACGCCCGTGGAGTTTCGGCTGTTGGCCGCGCTGGCCGGCGCGCCGGGCCGCATCCTCTCACGCGCCAATCTGCTCGAGCAGATCTACGACGACCACCGCATCGTGACCGACCGCACGGTCGACACGCATGTCAAGAACCTGCGCCGCAAGATGGAGCAGGCGAGCCCGGGAACGGACATGATCCACTCCGTCTACGGCGTGGGCTATCGGCTCGACGCCTAGGCGGCACGTCAACGGAGCGTCAAGAAAACTCCACCGTTTGCCCACCTTTGACGCGGGGCCGATGGCTACAGTGAGCGTATGGCTGGCATGTCCGGCCGACGATCTCATCAGGAGCCTCATCATGATCGCTGTGACTTCCCCCCGCCTGGTTGCCGTTGCTGCCGGGCTTCTGCTTTCGTGCGCCGCGCTGGCGCAGACCGCCGCGCCTGGCGCTGCGCCGCTGTCGCCCATGCTGCCGCATGGTCCGGAGATTATGGGGCGGGGCCCGGGCCCTGGCTTTGGTGCGGGCGGCGCGCATGGCATGGGTCGCCATCACGGCGGTGAGTTTTTCCTGCGCGGCCTGAAATTGACTGAAGAACAGCGCGACAAGATCTTCGCGATCCAGTATGCGCAGATGCCGCAGGAGCGCGAGCAGCGCAAGGCCATCGCGCATGCGAGCCGCGACCTGCATCAGATGGTCGCATCAGGCCAATATGACGAAGCACGTGCTCGCGCGCTGACCGAAGCGCTTGGCCGCGCTGTTGCCAAGTCGGCGCAACTGCGCGCGCAAGCCGGCGCCAAGGTCATGGAGGTGCTTACGCCCGCGCAGCGCAAGGAGATCAGCGATCGTGAGGCCCGACGCGTGGCCGAACGCGAACTGGAGCACGATGAAGGTGCTCCGATGCAGGAACTGGCGGCAATGTAATCGGCGCGGCGTTTAACGGTAGACCACCACCGGCACGTGCGCGTAGGTCAGCACCTTGCGCGTTTCGTTGCCGATCAGCAATCGTCCCATCAGGCTGCGGTGCCCGTGCGAAGCCATGAAGATGACGTCGCACGCGTGCCGCTTCGCCGCATCGAGGATGCCAAGGTAGGGCTCCGCAAACTGCGACACGTCGCTGTCGAACGTCACGCCTTCTTCCTTCGCGCGTTCTGCAATGCGGTCAATGCAGTCCTTGGCGTAGCCCTGCACCTGCTCCATGTAGTGCGCATGCGGACACTCGCCCACGCCGGCCGAATAGGCCATGTTGGGGAATTCTTCGATGCACGTGTAGGCCGTGAGCCGGCACCCGGTAGCGCGGGCGAGCTTGAGTGCGCCGTCGATGGCCTTGCGGCATTGCTCGGAGCCGTCGGTCGGCAGGAGGATATGGGTAAACATGGTCAGTCTCCATGGGGAACCCGCCTCCACGTTACTGCGATGACCCATGTGCCTCTATCGTGGAAAACGCTATGCTGGCGCAGCTTTTCGGCCGATGGCGAAGTACGGTCGTTCGTTTATTGACGCGGCAGGCTGAGGCTCATGCGCGTTGCCAGGCCTGCCGGTAGCGTGACGGCGATGCGCCCAGTTGCATGGTGAAGCGCCGGCTGAAATGGCTGGCGCTGGCAAAGCCGCAGCGCTCGGCAATGGTGGCGAGTGGCAGAGTGGTGGTGCGCAGCAGTGTCTGCGCGCGTGTCATGCGTTGCTGCATCACCCACGTGTGCGGCGCGGCCCCGAACGACGCGTGAAACATCCGCGCGAAATGGAATTCGGACAGGTTCGCTTCTGCCGCCAGTTGCCCGAGCGAGAGCGGCAGATGCAGCTCGGCATCGATGCGTGCGGCGATGCGGCGGCACACGTGCGGCGCCAGCCCGCCGCGCACCGCCAGCGCACGCGTGCGGCCTTGCGTCTGCACCAGATACGACAGCGTGTCGTTGGCCAGCGCATTGGCGCGCATGCGGTCATCGAGGTCGTTCCAGTCAAGCCGGGCGATGTTCGCGCAGGCCTGTGCAAGCTGCGCGTCTTCGATGAAGGTGCGGTCGTGCAGCGTGAACAGCCGGGGCTCGGCGTCGAGCAGGCGCACCGCGTGCCCGGCCAGTGCATCGGGCGCGAAGTACAGGTGCACAAAGCGCATCGGCTGCTCGATCACCCACGCCGACTGGTGGTCGGCGGGCAGCATGCATACGCGCCCCGGTGCACCGAACAGGTGCGGCAAGTCTTGCCGGTGCGTGGTGTAGCCGCCTTGCAGATAGACCGACAGTGTGTGGTGGCCGGGCTGGGTGTAGCGCGCCTCGTCGTGCTCGTTGCGCCAGATGGCGGCGGTCACGCCGTCGCCCAGGTTGGCCACGCGCTCCAGCGATGCGCGCGAGCCGCGTGCGAGCGTGCCGAAAACGCTGGCATCCGCCGTTACACGCGGGTCAGGCGACGGGGGTGAAGCGGGCGAAGGGGACAGGGAGGCGGGGCGCACGCGGCGATGTTACCAACGATGGCGCCGCCGCGTGAGTCCAGGGCGCGGAGGGTGGTGCTGCTATCCGCTGCAGAGCTGGTGCGCCACCGCGCCGGCCAGGCCGACGCCGTCCACGCGCTGCCAGCCGGCATCGTTGCCGAGCTGCTTTTCGGCGACCGTCATGGCGCCCTGGTACAGCTTGGCGCGCGAGACCGAGAATTGCTGGCTGCGGCAGTCGACGGTGTACTGAAAATCAGCCATGTCACCGCGAAATGCGCCGAACATGCGCTGTAACGCCCGCATGCCTGCGCGGTTGGCCGCTTCCACGCGCACCCATGCGCTCACCGGGCCGCTGGGCATGCGCTGGATGCTGCCAACGTCGAGCGAGGCGTAGCTGTCGGGTTGGTCGGGCAGTGCAATCCAGTGTTCTGCACCCGTGGCTGCAGCGGACAGCATGGCCAGCGCCGCGAGCGTGCCGACGGCAGTGCGGTAAGCGATGGCGAAGCCTGTCATCGGGGCTTGCCGCCCGGTACGGGAATGGCAATCGAGTCGGAATGGCTGCAAGCCATCGTCACGCCGGCCTTGTCGACATCGATCATCACTGCGCCGGGCTTGTCGGCTGTGCTGGGCGTGGCCGCCAGGCTGCCCGACAGACGCTGCATGATGGCCTGGCACGTGGGGCCGCTCGCAACGGTGGTGCGCTTGGGGGCCTTCGGCGCGGGGGCGGGGGTGGGCGCTTCTGGTGTGCTGGTGAGGGGTGGCGCGGAGTGCGGCGTGGCCGCATGCGCGCGCGGCAGCGCAACCAGGGCGGCCAGCACGCTCACGGCAATCAGCAACCGCATGCTGCGCCGCGAAAGCGTTCGGGTGGGGGGAGATAGCGACGGCATGGGGAGTCCAGACACGGGGGCATCCAAATTGCGCCTGCAGGATCACGGGGCAAGCGCGCTCTTCCGTCCCATAACGGCAGCGCAAGGCCAAACTTGACGCCGTGATCTGCCGCATGGGTCACTCGGGCGTGATTTTATCTGCGCAAATGTTTCATCGGATCGACATAATCGACTGCAGCGGAACATTCTCGGCCATCGGCCGACCAATCAATATGCCGGGGAGATTTTTTCTCGATGTCGTCGGCATCGTGAAACGGGCGGCAAACAAGGCCTGCGCACGCAGACGGGACAAGCAGCAACGGGGTTCAAGCAGTGCCAGAAAAACGGGTCGGCGGAAAATCAAAATGGGGTGGAAACCCCGGTCTTTTCCGTCCTTTGTTTTTTTAAGGGGGCCACTATGATTCACTGCATGGAAGCGATGCGATGCAACACTGCGTCGATCGCCTCATGGGACGGTTCTCCTCTCTGGAACAGATCGACACGGTCCAGAGATTTCAACCCGCGCCTCGTCAACTGAGCGCGGGTTTTTTCTTGGGGCACCCCGACGAGGGGTTGCCGATGCACGCATGCCGGGGGTATTGCATGCGTCGCTCTTCAGTTTTCCGCCGGTGCGCCGTTGTTGGATAGGGTCGAGACTTCGGTTTTGTCTACCTGCCGGGTCTGTCGTGTTCCTGTTGCCGTTGCTGTTCCAGCTACCGTATTGCCCATGACCCAGTACCTTCCGGTCCAGACCGGAGCCTCTTCTGTTGACGTTGCGCCGAGCCCCGAGGCTGCGCCGCGTCCGGTGGCGGCCGCAGCCGGGGCTGTGACGGTGGGGCGCGGCACCGATTTCGATGCGCTGTCCCGGCTGTCGTCCGATGCCGTCCTGCTGACGGTGGAAGGGCGTGTGGTGCGAGCCAACCCGGCCGCCGCGCGCCTGATGGGCGCCCAGGATGTGGCGCAACTGGCAGGCGCGCAGCTCGCCGGCCTGATCCACCCCGATGACGTTGCCCAGGTGGTCCCGCGCCTGGCCGGCATGGTGAGCAGCGGCACCGCCGCCCAGCCGGTCGAGCACCGCCTGGTGCGCGCCGACTACACCCATGTGCTGGTCGAAAGCGTCGCCACCGCGTGCGAGCACGACGGCCAGCCTGCTGTCATGCTGGTGCTGCGCGAGGCTGGCTCCCGCCATGCGCTGGAGCGCCATGCCGTGCAGGCACGCGCTGAAGCGCTGCATGCGCGACGCCTGCTCGCCTCGGAGAACGCCGTGCTTGCGCAACTCGCCTCCAATGCGACGCTGTCGACCGTGCTGCGCCACCTGTGCCTGTATGTGGAGCAGGTCTATCCGAATGCGATGTCGGCCGTGCTGCTGCTTGATCCGGCCACCCAGCGCCTGCGGGTGGCCGCCGCGCCAACGCTGCCTGCGCCCTATACCGCCACGCTGGAGAACACGCCCGTCGGTCCGGATGCCGGCGCATGTGGCTGCGCCGTGTACCTGGGCGATACCGTACTGATCGACAACATTGCGGCCGACCCACGCTGGCAGCACGAGCGCACGGCGGCTCTGGCGGCCGGCTTTGCTGCGGCATGGGCGTTCCCGATCCGTTCGTCGCGCGGCGACAAGCTCGGCGTGCTGACGCTGTTCTATCGCCAGTCCTGCCTGCCGGTCGACGAGGAGCAACAGTTGCTGGACGATGTCACGCACCTGGCGGGCGTCGCCATCCAGAAAGACACCATCGAGCGTGGCCTGGCTGAGAGCGAAGAGCGCTATCGCCTGGCCATCTCGCACCTGAACGAGGGCGTGCTGATCCAGTCTCTGGACGGCGTGGTGCTTGCTGCCAACGCCAGCGCCGAGCGCATCCTGCGTGTGCGGCCCGGCCAGCTGGTCGGCCGCAACCGGCTGGACCCGCTACAACGGGTGGTGGACGAAGACGGCCGCGAGGTGGCGCGTGATGTGTTGCCATCGCAGCTCGTCAAGCGTAGCGGCGAACCCATCCTGGGGCGGGTCTATGGCCTGCTGCTCAAGACCGGCGAGCTGGTCTGGATTCGCGAGAACATCATCCCGATCCGCCGCCACGGCGAGCCGGTGCCCAGCAGCATCATGCTGTCGTTTGCCGACATCACCGACATCAAGCGCGCCGAGCAGCGGCTGCGTCACCTCGCCGCGCACGATGCGCTCACGGGGCTGACCAACCGCAGCTTCTTCATCGCGCATCTGGAAGGTGCCATCGACGGTGCGCGCGACGAGAGCCGCGAACTTGCGCTGTTCTTTCTCGATCTCGACCGCTTCAAGAGCGTGAACGACACCGCCGGCCATGCCTGCGGCGACACGCTGCTGCAAAGCGCCGCCGCGCGCCTGACCGACAGCATCGGCCCCGGCGACGTGATCGCGCGCCTGGGCGGCGACGAGTTCGTCATCCTGATCGACCAGCGGGTCGAGGGCAAACGCATCGCGCTGCTGGCCGAACGGCTGCTGCAGGCAATGCGGGAGCCGTTCGACACGGTGAATGGGCGCTATTACCTAGGCGTGTCGATTGGCGTGGCGCTGTATCCGCACGACGGCCTCACGGGCTCCGACCTGCTGCGCTCGGCCGACGCCGCCATGTACCGCGCCAAGCAGAACGGCCGCAACCGCGCGCAGTTCTACACGGCGGAGCTCAACGCCCGCCTGCAGCGCCGCTACCTGCTGGAAAACGCCCTGCGCGATGCCCGCGAGAACGACGAACTGCAACTCGTCTACCAGCCCAAGTACGACCTGGCCAGCCACCGCATCGTCGGCGCCGAGGCGCTGCTGCGCTGGAACAGTGCCAAGCTCGGGGCAATCTCGCCGGTGGAGTTCATCCCGGTGGCGGAAGAGACCGGGCTGATCGTGCCGATCGGCGCTTGGGTATTGCGCCGCGCCTGCGAACAGGCGGTGACGTGGTACCAGGCGCTTGGTTATGACTTCCGCATGGCGGTCAACCTCTCGGCGCGCCAGTTCCAGGCCGGCGACGTGGTGCCGATGATCGAGCAGGTGCTGGCCGACACCGGCCTGCCGCCCACCGCGCTGGAAGTGGAAATTACCGAAAGCCTGCTGATGGGCGGCGCGGATGAAGTCCGCCCGATGTTCGATGCGCTCACTGCGCAGGGCATTCGCATTTCCATCGACGATTTCGGCACCGGATATTCGTCGCTGTCGTATCTGCAGCGCTTCCCGATCAGCAACGTCAAGATCGACCGCTCGTTCATCACCGGCATTCCGGGCGACCCCGATTCCGTGGCGCTGACCGAGGCCATCGTCGCCATGGCGCGTGCGCTGGGCATGACTGTCACCGCTGAAGGCGTGGAAGATGCCGACCAGGTGGAATTCCTGGCCAAGGCGGGCTGCCAGGAAATCCAGGGCTACTACATCGGCAAGCCGGTTACCGCGGAAGGTTTCGACCGCCTGCTGCGGGCGCACTTGTCCGTGGTGGACGCAGGTGTGCGTGCCGCGCTTGGATGACTGAGTCGGCTGACTGCATCGGCTGACCGAGCCGTTCACGCCGGCGTTTCTGCCGTTCGTCGCAATCCGCTCCCGCGTGCCGCAACCGGCACCCAAGCTGGCGTCATTCCAACAGGGAGACCGCCATGCTCGAATCCATCAGCGCCATCGTGTCGCATACGCCCGCCTGGGTGTTCGTGGTGTTTGCCGTGCTGATCGCTATCGGGGTGCGCCAGATGCAGCCGCGTGTCGTGTCACGTCGCCGCTTGGTCATGCTGCCGCTGGTGGTGGCCGCGTACTCGCTCTACGGCGTGTCGATGGCGAGCCATGGCAGCCCGCTTGCGCTCACGATGTGGCTGGTGGCCGTCCTGGTGGCGTTCCTGCTCACATATATGTCGCCGCCCAACGGGGCGGTGTCGGAGACAGCCGGCACCGTGCGCGTGCCCGGCAGCTGGGTGCCGATGGTGGTGATCGTGGGCCTGTTCGGCGCCCGCTACGCCTACAACGTGATGCTGGCGATGCACCCGGAAGTCTCGCACTCGGCCAGCTTCATGACGCTGTTCAGTGCGCTGTTCGGCTTCCTCGGCGGGTTGCTGCTCTCGCGCTCGGTGCTGCTGCACGTGCGTACGCCGCGCCTGATGGCGGCTTGATCCTGTCCCACCCCGGGATGCGCTGATCCCGCCCCCGATCGGCGTGTCAGCGTTAACATCTGCATGTTGCAATCTCCATCCAACACGAGACGACATGCTGGAACTCGACGGCACCATCTGGCTGCGCGCCGGTGAAGACAATTGGGGCGGTCACGGCCGCATCGAACTGCTGGCTGCCATCGGCCAGACGGGCTCCATCACTGCGGGTGCCAAGGCCGTGGGGCTGTCCTACAAGGCTGCGTGGGACGCCATCGACACCATGAACAACCTGGCCGGCGAGCCGCTGGTGGTGCGCACCACGGGCGGCAAGGGCGGTGGCGGCAGTGTGCTGACGCCGCGCGCGCAGCGGCTGATCGAGAGCTTCCGTGTGCTGGAAGCCGAGCACCGCCGATTTGTCGAATGCCTGGACGCCGCCGCGCGAGCCGCGAGTGAAGATGCCCACCTGCTGCGACGCCTGATGCTGCGCACGAGCGCGCGCAATGCGCTATTCGGCACGGTGGAATCGGTGGCATCGGGCGCCGTCAACGATGTGGTGTCGCTGCGCCTGCCGGGCGGCCAGGCCGTGGCCGCCACCATCACGCAGGAAAGCACGCATGCGCTGGGGCTGGCACCGGGCGTGCAGGCCGTCGCGCTCATCAAGGCGCCCGCCGTGATGCTGCTGCGCAGTATGGGCGACGGCGTGGGCGAGTGGCGCGTGTCGGCAGAAAACCAGTTGCCATGCGTGGTGACGGAAATTCGCGATGGCGCGGTACAGGCCGAAGTGCGCCTGCGTTTGCTGGATGCGCATGCCGCATCGGCGGGTGAAACCGTGCTGGTGGCCATGCTCTCGCGCACGGCGGTCGAGACGCTGGGCTTGGCCGAGGGTGTGGAGGCCGTGGCCGTGTTCGAGGCGTCGAGCGTGATTCTCGGGTTGGCGTAGGCGCCATGGCTGCAGCCAAAACGCTGCTGATCGTCTATCACTCGATGACGGGCGGCACGCGCCAGATGGCCGAGGCTGCGCAGGCGGGCGCCGTTGCGGAAGGCAGCGTGGTCGTGCGCTTGCTCCACGCGGCGCAGGCAGGGCCCGACGATGTGCTCGCGGCGGACGGCTACGTCTTTGCCACACCAGAGAACCTCGCCGCCATCAGCGGGCAGCTCAAGGATTTTTTTGACCGCTGCTACTACCCCGCACTGGACCGCATCAACGGCCGTCCTTACGCATGCCTCATCTGCGCGGGCAGCGACGGCCAGAACGCCGTGCGGCAGATCGACCGCATCGCCACCGGCTGGCGGCTCAAGCCCGTGGCCGAGCCCATCATCGTGTGTACACATGCGCAAACGCCCGAGGCCATCCTGGCCTCCAAGCACATCGGCGCAGAAGCGCTAGAACGTTGCCATGCCCTGGGCGAGGCGTTGGCAACCGGGTTGGCGTTGGGCGTGTTTTAGGTCCGGACCCTAGCGGTTCACCACCGCCGTCAGATGCGGATAGGGCGACAGCGGGGGCGCATCCGGCGAGCGCACCGCATCGGCCACCACGCGGCCATCGCGCAGCTCGAACACGTGGTCACCGAAAATCTCCACATCGGCTGGGTCATGCGTGATCATCAGCATCGGCACCTGCAGCCGCGCTTGCAGGGCAGACAGCTCCGAGCGCATGCGTGTGCGCAGCGCCGGGTCCAGCGCGGCAAAAGGCTCGTCGAGCAGCAGCATGGAGGGTTCGGCGATCAGCGCACGGGCCAGTGCCACCCGCTGGCGCTGGCCTCCCGAGATCTGCGCAGGGTAGTTGGCGGCCACGGCGCCCAGTTCGAACGTGTCGATCCACGGCTGTACGCGCGGGTCATGCCGACGACGGGGCGGGTTGAACCACCCGCGCTTGAGCCCGAACGCGATGTTCTGCGCCACCGTCAGGTGGTTGAAGAGCGCGTAATCCTGGAAGAGATAACCGACGCGGCGCTCCTGCACGCTGAGGCTGACCCCCTCGGTGTGGTGGAACAGCGTGCGGCCGTTCAGCACGATATGGCCGCGGTCGGGCGTCATCAGGCCGGCGATGGCACGCAGCGTGAGGCTCTTGCCTGCACCGGACGGCCCGTACAGCACCACGCGATGGCTGTCAGAACGCACGGCAATGTCGAGCGAGAACACACGTGCCGCGCTCGCCAGCGTCTTCTGCACGACGAGGTCGATCATGCCGGCTGCTCCTGCAGGCTGGGTGCTCGCCCTTGCAGCAGGCGGCTGGCCACCACCAGCACCACGATGCAGGTGAGCGAGGTGATCAGCACCAGCGTGTTGGCGGTGGCATCGTCGCCGGCCTGCACGGCTTCGTAGATGGCGACGGAGAGCGTCTGCGTGCGGCCGGGCAGGTTGCCGGCAATCATCAGCGTCGCGCCAAACTCGCCCAGCGCACGTGCAAACGCCAGCAGCACCCCGGCGGCAATGCCGCGCGCGGCCAGCGGCAGCGTCACGCGAAAGAACACAGCCGCTTCCGGCAGGCCCAGCACGCGGGCGGCGTTTTCCAACTGGTGGTCTACCCCCTCAAACGCGGCGCGTGCCGACTTCATGACCAGCGGAAACGCCACCACCGTGGAGGCGATCACCGCGCCCTGCCACGTAAAGACGAGCTGGATGCCCATGCTGTCGAGCCATCCGCCGATTGGGCCGCGCCGGCCCAGCAGCACGAGCAGGTAATAGCCGAGCACGGTCGGCGGCAGCACCAGCGGCAGCGTGAGCACCGAATCGATGACGTCACGCAGGCCGCTGCGCATGCGCGCCAGTGCGTAGGCGGCGGCGACGCCCAGGACGAGGTTGAGGGCGGTCGCCCAGCCGGCCACCTTGAGGGAGAGCAGCAGGGGCGTCCAGGTCGAAGCGGACATGTCGCGGGTAAAAGCGGTGAGACGGCGGCTGAATGGAGTGTCGTAAGCGCAATATAGGGTCGGTGATAACGGTGGTCAATGCACAGTGCCTGATTCCGCATATGGGAACAGCGAAATAACGCCTGGCGACGTGACAGCGGAGGCGGGAGCCATGGCGTGCCTTGGTCGCAGCCATGATGAAGTGGCATATCCGGACGCCGCCGATACCTGCGCATCGCCGCTTCTCGATGCCTGTGTGCAGACAAAAGGAGACACCCCGGGGGATGGGCGGGAATGCCGTCGCGCGTTTGCACCTGTATTGGCGTTGCCTCTTCACCGGTACGCGAATGCAAGGCCGATCGCCTCCTGATTGCCGGTTCCGCAGCGGAAAATAACGCGTTCAGGCAATGAAATGGCTGTATCGCAAGTCCGGAAGCGGCTGTGCGCCTGGCGAACGATTCTTGCAATAGGTGCGCTTTGCCATTAAGTTTCCGCCGGATTTGCCGTTTATCATTCGAGCCCCCGAAAAAGGGGGTAATGCCAGTCAGCCATTCTGTTTAAAAAAACGTGGGGTGGCGGCGAAGGTCTGTTCATTGAGAAAATCGCGGCCTGCACGACGCCCGATTTCCACGCCCACAGTCGCAGGAGAGCAGAGGTGGCGTCCACCGATTTTCCGCCTCGTCAGTCCTGTATGCGCATGCGTCGTGCATGCCGTGCCCTTTCTATCCGGTTATGAAAATTCTCTCCGTCTTCGGTACGCGCCCCGAAGCGATCAAGATGGCGCCGCTCGTCAAGGTCCTAGCTGAGCAGTCCGCCATGGAATCGGTCGTGTGCGTGACGGGGCAGCACAAGCAGATGCTGCAGCAGGTGCTGGACCTGTTCGACATCGTTCCGCAGTACGACCTGGAACTGATGACGCAGAACCAGACACTGAACGGACTCAGCGCGCGCCTGCTGACAGCTTTTGACGACGTGCTGGAGACGGTGCGTCCCGACCGCATCCTCGTGCATGGCGATACCACCACGGCCATGATGTCGGCGCTGGCGGCATTCCATCGCCGCATTCCCATCGGCCACGTGGAAGCCGGCCTGCGCACGGGCGACTTGTACCAGCCGTGGCCAGAAGAGATGAACCGCCGCACCATCGACGTCTGCGCCGACCTGTTGTTTGCGCCCACCGAATCGTCGCGCCGCAACCTGCTGGCTGAGAACCTGGGCGGGCGCATCCTGGTGACGGGCAACACCGTGATCGACGCGCTGCTGCAGACCACGCAACGCATCCTGAAGGACGACGCCTTCCGCGCCGAACTGGATGCGCACTTCCCGTTCCTGCAGGACGATCGCAAGGTGCTGCTGGTGACGGGCCACCGCCGCGAGAACTTTGGCCCCGGCTTCGCCAACATCTGCGAGGCACTGGCCGCGCTGGCACGCCGCGACGACATCCAGATCGTCTACCCGATCCACCTGAACCCGAACGTGCGCGGCCCGGTGCAGACGGCGCTGGCGGGCCTGCCCAACGTGCACCTGATCGAACCGCTGGATTACGCGCGCTTCGTGCGGCTGATGCAACGCGCCCACGTGATCCTGACGGACTCGGGTGGCGTGCAGGAAGAGGCGCCGTCGCTGGGCAAGCCGGTGCTCGTGATGCGCAACGTAACGGAGCGCCCCGAGGCCGTGCAGGCCGGCACTGTGCGCCTGGTCGGTACGGAGGTGGACAGCATCGTGGGTGCCGTCAACCACCTGTACGACAACGACGACGCATGGCGCGCGTTCTCGCAGCACCTGAACCCGTATGGCGATGGGCTGGCTTCGCAGCGCATCGTGTCCGCCCTGGGGGGCGGGTTCGTCCAGGAGTTCCTGGGCGACATGGGCGGCATGGACGACGAGCGCGAAGCCGCCTGACCGAAAGGCGATCACGATCATGTCTGCCCTTGCGATCGATATCCTGCAGGTTCTTCTGCTCTGCATCGTCATGCTGCTGGTGATCTACACCGCGCGGCATTACCTGTTCACGCTGAACCGACTGTTTGGCCGCCAGCGCCAGCCGTATCTCGATATCGAGCAGGGGCTGTGGCCGAGCGTGGTCGTCTGCGTGGCCGCGCACAATGAAGAGCGCGTGATTGCCGACTGCCTCAATGCGCTGCTGCAGGTGGACTACCCGCAGGACAAACTGACCATCATGCCGGTCAATGACCGCTCGAAAGACCGCACGCGCGAGATCATCGACGAGATCGCGGCGCGCAATCCGGGCCGTTTTCAACGGTTCCACCGCACCGAAGGCCGGCCCGGCAAGGCGGCCGCGCTGCGCGATGCGACGCAGCTGATCGATGCCGAGATCATGATCGTGTTCGACGCCGACTACCTGCCGGCGCGCGGCCTGATCAAGCAGCTCGTGGCACCGTTTTTCGACCCCGAAGTCGGCGCCATCATGGGCCGCGTGGTGCCCGTGAATGCCGGGGCCAACCTGCTGACGCGCCTGCTCGACCTGGAGCGCTCCGGCGGCTATCAGGTGGACCAGACCGCCCGCATGAACCTGGGCCTGGTGCCCCAATACGGCGGCACCGTGGGGGGCGTGCGCCGTCGCGCGTTGGACGATATCGGCGGCTGGAACATCGACACGCTGGCCGAAGACACCGACGTGACGTTCCGCCTGCTGCAGCACGGCTGGAAGACGGTCTACCAGAACCGCTCCGAGTGCTACGAGGAAGTGCCCGAAGTCTGGCCCGTGCGTCTCAAGCAGATCAGCCGGTGGTCGCGCGGCCACAACCAGGTGATGGTCAACAACATCCGCAAGCTGCTCGCCAACGATCGGATCGGCAAGCTGGAGCGGCTCGACGGCGCGTTGCTGCTGCTCATCTTCATCATGCCGATGGTGCAGCTGCTTGGCTGGGTGGTGGCGGTCGTCCTGTTCTACGTGGCGGCGCAGTCCATGGTCTCGGGCTGGGTGCTGCTGGCCGCGCTGATGTGCTACGGCGGGTTGGGCACCAATGCCGCGTTCTTCGAGATTGCGGCGGCCACGTACCTCGACGGGCATCGCAACCGCATCCGCCTGCTGCCGCTGAATCTGTTCGGCTTCCTGGTCAGCATGATGACGATCTCGCGCGCCGGGGTGACGCAGATGATCGACGCCTGGAAGAAGCGCGAACTGGTGTGGGACAAGACCGAGCGCTTTCGCACCGAAACCTCCGACGTGGTGAGCATCATGGACGGCGAAGGCCCCATCGGCCGCGCCCGCACCGGTTCGGAGCGCACATGATCGGAAACCTTCTGCTGCTGGGCGGTTCTGTGGCGGGCCTGCTGGTTCTGCCGTTCCTGCCGGCATTGTCGGAGTGGCTGCGCCCGACGGATTCCGCGCCGCTGCCAATGCGGCGTGACCAGCCGAACAATCTCACGTTCTTCGCCAACAGCTTTCGTCGCCGGCTGCAGGATCAGTATGGCGTCGACGTTGATGCAATGCGCACCGCGGGCACTGCATACCAGGTGCCCGTCAGCGCGGAACTCAGTGTCGGCCGGGATCCGCGTGGCTTGGCCCCGGACGAGCAGGCGGCGTTGAAGCGGGCACTGGGCAAGGGCAACCACATCGTGGTCTTTCGCGGCAATGCGTGGCTGGGTTCGCGCAGCCGTGTGCGCGCCGATCTGTATGTCGAGCAGGATGTGGCCGTCGAGCGCGACACCCGCCTGCGCGCCTGCCTGGCCGAGGGCGATATCGAACTCGGCGAAAACGTGGTGGTGCAGCGCTGGGTGCATGGCCGCAATGTCCGCTTCTCGCCCAATGTGCGCATCGAGGGCCGCGTCACGGCGCAGGAACACATCGTGATGGCTGCCCCCGCGCATTTCGAACGTGCCAGCGCCAGTGATGTGATGTTTGGCGATACCCGCGGCGCTGCGCACCCGGTGGACTTGCCCAAGCCGGCAACCGAGCGTCGCGTACTGGACGGCGAAGCCACCTTGTCCACGGACAATGCCACCGATGGCGATTACGTCGTGCGCGGCGATTGCCGTGTCTCGGGCGGTACGGTGCTCGAAGGCAGCATCAAGACGCACGGACACTTGCGCACGGGTGAGGGCGTGCGCATTGCCGGAACGCTTTCGGCACGCAAGAATCTCGAGATCGGCGCGGGCAGCGCTGTACTCGGCCCGTTGATCGGCTTTGAAGATATCGTGCTTGGCCCGAACTGCCGCATCGGCCGTCCGGATGCGCCCACCACGCTCGTGTGCAACCGCTTGTTCGTCTCGCCGGGTTGTGTCGTGCATGGCGTGATCACCGCGCACGAGTTTGCCCGAGTGCAAGGGTAAGGAGGTTCGCATGGTCGCCTTCTGGAACCGCTGTGTCCGCCACTGGAGCGCTGTGTTAGCAGGTTTGGTCCTGTGGACGGCTACCGCTCAGGGGGCGACGATGTTTGAAGACTTCATCACGCCCGATGGAGCGATGACCGTATTCGCCCAAGGCGATTACGTGGAGCCCTACGTCGCCATCGAGGCGTTGCTGGTGGCCCATCGCCTGGGTGTTGATGTGCAGGCGCCTGCCGTGGGGTTGGCTAACTGGCTGCTGCCGTATCAACAGGCCAACGGCGCATTCCCGCGCATCTGCCGCAGCGGCACAAACGGTACGAGCGCTACAAGTGGCGCAAACGGCTGGACGGTCTGCGGCCAAGCCGATGCGGACGACTCGCAGGCTGCGTTCTGGTGCCTGCTCGTCAACGAGATCCTGCACGGCCCACCGCAACTGCTGGCGAGTTGCAGCCGCTCGCTGCTGCACCTGACCGCGCTGTGGGACCCGACGCGCACCACCTTCCAGGCGTTCGCCGATGGGCCGGCAGCCTACTTTGCCGACAACGTGGAAGTGATCGGCTCGCTCAATTGGCTGCGTGCCGATCCCAGGGCGTCGCTGCAATACGCGCTGGAGCTAGCTTTGCTGCCGTCGAACAAGCAACTGATGGACGGCCTGGCAAAGGCCTACGGCTATCAGTTGAATGGCGCGCTCGATCCCGCACGCGTCAGTCTGCCGCCTGTGCCGTACGGGTTCTATCCAACGGCGGTGGCGCCGGTCTACCCGTGGGTTCATGGCCTGGAGGCCATCCCCACCGCGCAGCGCAAATGGGCGGTGTGGAAGGTCCGTTACGGGCAGGCATGGCTGTCCGGCCAGGCAGACCCTTTCCCGTGGGGCATGATCGCGTGGGCCGCCTACAAGCTGGGTGATGCGCAGACTGCGCTCAAGTGGCTTCAGGCCGCGCCGCAATGGCGTGCGGCAGGCCGCTGGAATTTGATGGAAGAGGGCGCGCTTGTCGGGCTCTCGCATGCACTGGCTGTTTCCCAATGAACATGACTTCCAAGACGACCTGGGGCAAGCGCCTGGCTGGTCTGCTGATCCTGGTTGCCTTCGTGGCGTGCGCGTTGCTGCTGGCGCGTAATCTCAGTGCCGGCCCCGGCCGGCCGCAGTCCGATGACATCGTGCTGGTGGTGCCCGACAACGTGGGTAAGGACAACCGCGTCTATGTCCAGGCTTGGGAGGACGCCGCACTGGAAGAGGGCGTACGCCTGCGCACGATGTCGGCGTCGGAGTTCGTGCGCCATGGGTTGAACGGTGAGCGCACGTTCGCGGGCGTGATCCTGCCTGACACCGTGCACCGTTCGATGACCACCGCGCTCATCAACCAGATCAGCCAGTTTGTGCAGAACGGCGGCGCGCTGATGCAGGTCTATGACGCGGGCATCCTCAACGAGAAGGGCTTTTACGAAGACGGCGCCTCGCGCATGTCGACGCTGGCCGGCGTGCAGTACGGTTTCTATTCAGCCCTGCGCGCAAAGATGGAGGCCCAGGCGACTGTCTACGGCGATCCCGATGTGATGGCCGATCTGCACATCCCGCCGGGCCGGTGGATCGTCGCCGATGGGCGTGCCGTGCTGTCGGGCTACGGGCGGGACATGCTGCAGTATCCGACCCTGCAGACACGTGGCGACTATGCCGGCACGGTGCTGCTGCGCTCGGAGGACAACTCCGTCATCGCGGGCGAGCGCGCGGTGGGCAAGGGCGCCGTGCTGTTTGTCAACCTGCCGCTGACGTATCTCAAACTGCGGACCGACGGCGTGCTGATGCACGGTTTCCTGAGCTACTTTGCCGGCCACATGCTGGAGCAGCCGCGCCTGTCACCGGCACCGCAGGGTGTGGGCGGCCTGGTGCTGAACTGGCACTGCGATGCGCGCATCTGTATCGACGCGACCGATAAGCTGATCAAAGACGGCGTCTTCAAGCGCGGCCCGTTCAGCTTCCACATTACCGCAGGCCCCGACCAGCGCCAGTTTGGCGACGGCCTGGGCGTGGACCTCGCCAACAACCCCGAGTTTGCAGATGTGGTGCATGGCCTGATGCAGCAGGGCCACGAGGTGGGCAGCCATGGCGGCTGGATTCACGACTGGTTCGGCCTGACCGTGAATGAAGACAACCAGGCCAGCATGGAGACCTATCTGCAGAAGAACGCAGACGCCATTCAGGCGCTGACCGGCAAGCCGCAGACCGAGTATTCCGCGCCTACCGGCAATCAACCCGAATGGGCGACACGCTGGCTGGACGAGCACAACGTCAAGGGCTACTACTTCACGGGCAACATTGGCCAGGGCCCTACGCGCACGTATCGCAACGGCCGGCGAGACGAGCACATCTGGTCGTTCCCGGTCCAGACATATGGCCAGTACTCGACCATTGAAGAAGCGTATATGTCGAGCATCCCCGAGCCGGAGATTGCGGCGTGGCTCACGTCGCTGGTGAAGTTCACCACCGACACGGGCGAGGTCCGCCTGATCTATTTCCACCCGCCGGGCGCGGTGCGCTACCTGCATGCTATCGACGCGCTGATGGACGCAGCCGATGCGCAAGAGGCGCGCAAGCGGTTCCGCTGGCACACCATCACGCAGATGGCCGAGTTTGCCGAGCGGCGGGAGAAGACCGTATGGCAGGTAACATCGGCGCGCGGTGATCTGCGCCTGAACGCAGAGAACCCGCAAACATTGAACGAGTTGACCTGGTTGTTTCCGGTGGATCGCTATGACGAGCCACGCGTGGAGGATGGGCAGGCCAGTGTGAACCGGGAAGGCGACAATTGGCGCGTGGTGGCGGGGGCCGGTAACAAGCTTGCCGTTGCAGCAAGGCTGAAGACGGGCAGCTAGCCGCCAGCTGTCGACCAGACGGAGCAGTCAGATTGGACAGGGCCGCGGCTATGCATTCAAAAAGGCGGGCGCCCACATTGATAACAGACGGGGAATACCAGCGTGGATCGAACTTCAATCGCGTGGATGGTCGCTGCAGCCATGAGCGGCATGACGGCGCCCACCGCATGGGCGCAAGCGGGCCAAGAACAGCAGACACAGCGGGCAGAGGCTCAGCCGGGGCAACCGGCCGCGCAGGAGGGCGCCGCCGCCTCGGCTGGTGCAACGGCCGTCGCCGTGACGCCTGTGCCCGCGCCAGGCGCCGACGCCGCCACCGTGCCGCAGCCGTTGCCTGCTCCCTATGCACCCGAGCGGGCCGCTATTGAAGTCGTGCTCGACAACGGTCGCATGACCGACGGTAACGGCGGCGCCACCGCGCTGGCCGTGCGCGGCATGATGGTCACGCCGTACGGCATCTGGCAGGCAGAGCTGGATCGCCAGAGCCGCTTCGGCTTTGCCGGGCAGTACGGCGCGTTGTCGCTCACCCGCGATCTTTCGGACGACTATTACGTCACCGTCGGTGCCGGCACGGGCAACAGCGAGCTGTTCTCCAAGTGGCGCGTTGACGTAGCCGGTTATCGCAAGTTTGGCCCTGACCGCCGCTTCGTCGCAGGCATTGGCGCCTACTACGCGCAAGGACAGGACAGCGACCGCTCCGACCAGGGCCTGGTGCTGAGCACGCTGGCGTACTTCCAATCGGTGGTGCTCGAAGGCGGACTGCGCTTCAATCGGGCCAATCCAGGCATGGTGTTCGGCCCCAGCCAGTACATCGCAGCCACAATCGGCAATGACGAGAAGCGCGCCCTGATCTTGCGCGTGGAGCACGCCCGCGAGGCGTATCAGGTGTTGTCCACCGGCAGCGAACGTGCGGACTACAACAGCATGAGCTACGGCGTGCAGTGGCGCGAGCGCGTCTCGCGCGACCTGCTTCTGCTGATCGGTGCGCAGTACTACCACAACCCCTTCTACAACCGCACGTACGGTGAAATCGGTTTCCGCTGGAGCTTCCGATGAGCGCCAAGCCGTTGCCTGATGAGGCCTCGGCAGGCGCACCGCCTGACAAGCGCCGCGTGCGCGGGCATCAACCCAAGCGCGTGATCGGTTACCGCGGCGACCGCATCCTCATGCACCGTGCAATGCGGCGCTTGGCGTTTCCGTTGTCGCGCTGGGTCGACGTGCTAGGCATTCCGTTGGCCCTGACTATTGGCTACTGCGCGATATGGCCGATGGTGGCAGCGCTGTGGCAACGCATCATCGGCTTCTGGAACGTGGCGCTGGAAGGGCAGGTTCGCCTGGCAGCCGTCAAGGCGCTGGTGCCGGGGTTCGGCTCGATCCCGTATCCGCACAGCGATGCCGCACTGCCCACGTCCGTGCAATGGCTGGTCGGCATGATCGTGACGCTGGTGCTGCTGTTCGGTACGCGATTCATCAGTGGCCGTGCGCTGCCGCTGGCGTACTGGCTGCGCTTCATTGGCGTGGTGCAGGCCAGCGCCCAGTTCTACTTCTTCATCTGGCCGGCGAGCTTTCCGTATGACGGCGGCGGGTCGATCGGCTCGCTCATGCAGGCGTCAGTGGTGGTGGTGCTGATCACGCCGTGGCTCTATGCGCTGATCTATAACGTGCTGGACTTCGGCTTCGTGCGCAAGCTCGTGCTGTCGGTCATGGGCATGGCGTATCTGACGGTGTTCATCCCGTTCCAGTACACGCTGGCATCGGTGGTGCTGCTCAAAGGGTCGATGCTCTGGTATCCGCAGATCTTCCTGCTGTGGGCCGTGTTCCTGCAGTTCGGCATGCTGGTCGGCTTCTATGCGTGGGCGATGAGCTGGAAGGCACGCGGCGCGAAAAACGCGACCTGACCTGACGCCGTCCCTCAAAAGAAACGCGGCCGAAGCCGCGCTGAATCTCGCTTTCCAGAGAGAGGGAGCCATCCTTACGTTTACTGCTGCGCCACCGTTGCGGGCTTGGCTTGGTCCGGTGGCGGCAAGTCACCCCAACCGCCGCCCAGCGCCTTGATCAGCCCCACCGTGGCATTCACCCGGCTGCCCGCGAGCTGTACGCCGATGCGCTCGGCGGACAGCATATTGCGCTCGGCATCGATCACATCCAGGTAGTTGACCGAACCCGCGTTGTACCGCGTGCGCGAAAGCTGCGCGGCACGCGACGAGGCACGCACCGCATCGTCCTGGGCCCTGGATTGATCGGCCAGCAGGCGCAGGTCTGACAGGTTGTCTTCCACCTCGCGGAAGGCCACCAGCACGCTCTCGCGGTAATTGGCGACATTCTCTTCGTATGCGGCACGCGCTTGCTTCACGCCGGCGCTGCGTGCGCCGCCGTCAAAGATCGGCAACGACAGCGCGGTGCCGACCAGGGGCCCGAGAATCCACGTACGGCTGCCCCACTTGAGCAGGTCGCCGATGTCGTGCGATTCATAGCCGAAGCCGCCCGTGAGCTGCAGTTGCGGGAAGAATGCTGCGCGCGCCACGCCAATGCGCGCATTGGCCGCAGCCATCGACCGCTCTGCCGCAGCCACGTCTGGACGGCGTTCCAGCAGGGCGGAGGGAAGGCCGGCCGGCACGCGCACATCCATGGTGTCCAGCGGCTGGGTCGTCATGCTGAAGTCGGCCGGAGCCTTGCCCAGCAGCGTGGCCAGCGCGTGTTCGAGCACGGCGCGACGGCGCTGCACGCCAATGCGGTCGGAACGTGCCGTGGCCAGTTCAGCATCGGCGCGGGCCACATCCAGCTCGCCGATGTCGCCGGTGTTGAAGCGGCGCTGCACGAGCTTGAGTGCCTCTTCACGGCCGACCAGCGTGCGGGCGAGCAACGCCTCTTCCGCGTCGAGCGTGCGCAGGCTGAAGTACGTCTGCGCGACGTCGGCCTGCAGCGACAGGCGGGCCGCGCGGTACAGCGCCTCGACACGCTCTGCATCGGCATCGGCGGCACTCACGCTATTGTGTACGCGGCCGAACAGGTCAGCCTCATACGCCACGGTGGCCTGTGCGCGCCAGTAGGTCTGCGGCTGCACCGGTGCGCCGACCGGCAGGCCCGCCGATGCGGCCGAACCCCGCTGGCGCGTGGGGCCGAAACCCGCATCCAGTTCCGGGAACAGCGATGCCCGGTTGGCCTGCACGAAGGCGCGGGCCTGAGTTACACGCGCGGCAGCGGCGGCCAGCGTGGGGCTGGCTTCCGCGGCCTGCGCTTCGAGCTTGTCGAGCGTCGGGTCGTTGAAGATCTTCCACCATGCGCCATCGGCGGGCAGGGCGGGCTCGGCGGTCTTCCACTTGCCTTGCTCGCTGGCGGCCAGCGGTGCGTCTGCTGGCTGGGCCGCCTCCTTGAAGGCGTTGGGCGTACCGACGTCTGGCTTCTCGTACGTTGGGGCCAGCGAGCAGGCCGCGAGGAACAGCGCGGCGGCCAGCGCCAATGGCGTCCAGCGGCCCGGCCTCATTTGTTGTTTGAACGCGTTCATAGCGATGTCTTGATTAGTGTTGACCCGACGGCACAGGCAGTGCGCCATCTAGGTCCAGATCACGGTCCGAAGCATCCTCCGAGCGCTGGCCGCGGCGTGCGGCCAGCGTGCGCAGCAGCACGTAGAACACCGGCGTGAGGAACAGGCCGAACAGCGTCACACCCAGCATCCCCGCGAACACGGCCACGCCCATGGCATGGCGCATTTCCGCGCCGGCACCGGTCGACACCACCAAAGGCACCACGCCCATGATGAAAGCGATCGACGTCATCAGGATCGGGCGCAGACGCAGGCGGCAGGCCTCGATGGCGGCTTCCACGATGGAGCGTCCTTGCAGCTCAAGCTCCCGTGCAAACTCCACGATCAGGATCGCGTTCTTGCACGCCAGCCCCACCAGCACCACCAGACCGATCTGCGTGAAGATGTTGTTGTCTCCATGCGAGACCCACACGCCCAGCATGGCGGCAAACAGGCTCATCGGCACGATCAGGATCACAGCGAGCGGCAGCGTCAGGCTTTCGTACTGCGCAGCCAGCACCAGGAACACCAGCAGCACGCAGATCGGGAAGATCCACACCGCCGAGTTGCCAGCCAGGATTTGCTGATACGTCAGGTCGGTCCACTCGAAGCGCACGCCCTTGGGCAGCGTTTCATGCGCGATGCGTTCCACTGCGGCCTGTGCCTGGCCCGACGAGAAGCCCGGCGCCGGGCCACCGTTGATGTCGGCAGCGGTGTAGCCGTTGTAGCGCACCACCATGTCCGGCCCGAAGCCCTGCGACACGCGCAGCAGCGATGACAGCGGCACCATGTCACCCGCCTGGTTGCGCGTCTTCAGTTGCAGGATGTCTTCGGCATGGGCGCGGAACGGCGCGTCTGCCTGCACCTTCACCTGGTACGTGCGGCCGAAGCGGTTGAAGTCGTTCACGTACAGCGAGCCCAGATACACCTGCATGGTGTCGAACACATCCGTGACCGGCACGCCCAACTGCTTGGCCTTTACGCGGTCCAGATCGGCATTCAACTGCGGCACGTTGATCTGGTAGCTGGAGAACGACGGCCCCAGTTCCGGCGCCTTGCGTGCCTTTGCCATGAAGGCCTGCGTGGCGGCAAAGAGCTGCTCGTAGCCGACTGAACCCCGGTCTTCGATCTGCATCTTGAAGCCGCCCACCGTGCCGAGACCCTGCACCGGCGGCGGCGGGAATACCGCGATGAACGCGTCCTTGATGGCGCCGTATTGCTTGTTCAACTGGCCCGCAATCGCACCGCCCGACAGGTCGGCGCTCTTGCGCTGGTCAAACGGCTTGAGCGTGACGAACACGATGCCGGCGCTCGGGCTGTTGGTGAAGCCGTTGATCGACAGGCCCGGGAAGGCCACGGCGCTTTCCACGCCGGGGTGCTTCAGGGCGATGTCCGACATGCGGCGGATCACGTCTTCCGTGCGGTCCAGCGAGGCACCGTCCGGCAGTTGCGCGAAGCTCACCAGATATTGCTTGTCCTGCATCGGCACGAAGCCGCCCGGCACCTTGTTGAACAGCAGTGCGGTCGCGCCGATCAGTGCGAGGTAGATGCCAAGCATCACCGCCTTGCGACCGATCACGCGCGAGGTGCTGCGGCCATACGATTCCGAAGCCGCACCAAACACACGGTTGAACGGACGGAAGATCCAGCCCAGGCCCTTGTCCATCGCACGCGCCAGCCAATCCTTGGGCGCGTCATGGCTCTTGAGTAACAGTGCTGCGAGCGCCGGCGACAGCGTGAGCGAGTTGAACGCTGAGATCACGGTCGAAATTGAGATCGTCAGCGCGAACTGCTTGTAGAACTGACCGGTCAGGCCCGTCATGAAGGCCAGCGGCACGAACACGGCAATCAGCGTCAGCGCAATGGCGATGATCGGGCCGCTCACCTCGCGCATGGCCTTGTACGTCGCCTCGCGTGGTGATAACCCTTCGGCGATGTTCCGCTCGACGTTTTCCACCACCACGATGGCATCGTCCACCACGATCCCGATCGCCAACACCAGCCCGAACAGCGACAGCGCGTTGATCGAGAAGCCGAACATCAGCATCAGACCGAACGTACCGATGATCGACACCGGCACCGCCAGCAGCGGAATGATCGACGCGCGCCACGTCTGCAGGAACAAGATCACCACGAGCACCACAAGCGCCACCGCTTCCAGCAGCGTGTGCGTGACGGCTTCGATACTCGATCGGACGAACTGCGTCGGGTCATAAACGATGCGGTAGTCGACACCTTCGGGAAAGTCCTGCTTCAGTTCCTCCATCGTCTTGCGCACGTCATCCGAAATCTGCAGGGCGTTGGACCCCGGCGCCTGGAAGATCGGAACGGCCACTGCCTGCTTGTTGTCCAGCAGCGAGCGCAGGCCGTATTCCGATGCGGCCAGCTCGATGCGGGCCACGTCGCGCAGGTACGTCACCGCGCCGTTGGGCGAGCTCTTGAGGATGATGTCGCCGAATTCCTGCTCGGTCTTCAGGCGCCCTTGCGCGTTGACGGACAGCTGCAAGTCCGTGCCCGGCACCGACGGCGAACCGCCGATTACACCGGCCGCCACCTGCACGTTCTGGTCGCGGATGGCCTTGACGACTTCGTTGGCCGTCAGACCGCGCTCGGCGACCTTGTTCGGGTCAAGCCACACGCGCATCGAGTAGTCACCCGAGCCAAACAGCTGCACCTGGCCTACACCGGCGATACGCGCAAGGCGATCCTTGACGTTGAGCACCGCGTAGTTGCGCAGGTACGTCATGTCGTAGCGGTCGTTGGGCGACAGCAAGTGCACCACCATCGTCAGGTCGGGGCTGCTCTTGATGGTGGTCACGCCCAGGCGTTGCACCACATCTGGCAGGCGCGGCAGCGCTTGCGAGACGCGGTTCTGCACCAGCTGCTGTGCCTTGTCGGGGTCGGTGCCCAGCTTGAAGGTGACCGTCGTGGTCATGTTGCCGTCGCTGTTGGCCTGCGACTGCATGTACAGCATGTTCTCGACGCCGTTGATCTGCTCTTCGAGCGGCGAGGCGACGGTCTCGGCAATCACCTTCGGGTTGGCGCCCGGAAACTGCGCACGCACCACCACCGAAGGCGGCACGACCTCGGGGTACTCCGAGATCGGCAATCGCCAGATCGAGATGATCCCGATCAGCAGGATCAGCGTGGAGAGCACGCCCGCAAAGATGGGGCGGTCCACGAAAAATTTAGAGAAGTTCATGGCTGTGAGCGATGAGGTTCAGGCGCAAATCAAGCGCGGTCGGCCGGCAGGCGTTGCGCGGTAGCGGCGGTCTTGGCGTTGGCCGGCTTGGCCTCGGCCTTTGCGGTGGGGGCAGCAGGGGTGTCGGCTTTGGCCTCGGCGGGCGTAGCGGGCGCTTCAGGTTGTGCACCCGGCAGCACGACACGCTTGGTGACGAGGCTGTCCATGGTCACCGTGTTGGGTGCCACAGCGTCGCCAGGGCGCACGCGCTGGATGCCGTTGACGACGATGCGGTCTCCCGCCTTCAGGCCCGACTTCACCACGCGCAGGCCGTCGATGGACGCACCCAGCACAACCGGGCGATAGCTCGTCTTGTTGGCCGCATCCACCACCAGCACGAATTTCTTGTCCTGGTCCGTGCCGATGGCCTTGTCGCTGATGAGGATGGCGTCGTGCGGTGCACCGCTGCTCATCCGCACGCGGGCGTACAGGCCCGGCGTGAGGCGGCCGTCGGCGTTGTCCAGCGTGGCGCGCACGCGGATCGTCCCCGAGCGCACATCCAGCCGGTTGTCGACGGATTGGATCGCGCCTTCGCGCGTGTAGCCGTCTTCATTGGCCAGGCCGATGTAGACCGGGGTCTTGGCGCCCTGGGCGGCCTTGGCCGAGTAGCGCAGATAGCTTTGTTCGTCGGCATCGAACGCCACGTACATCGGCGACACCGACACCAGCGTCGTCAGCACAGGCGCGGCGCCGCCGGCGGATACCACGTTGCCCACCGTGATCTCTGCGCGCGATACGCGGCCCGACACCGGCGCCACGATGCGCGTGTACTCCAGATTCAGTTTGGCGGCATCCAGTGCGGCGGCGGCGCCTTGCAGGTTGGCTTGCGCCTCGCGTGCGGCGTTTTCCTTCTCCTCAAACTCGCGGCGCGCGATGGCGTTGTCGGCCACCAGCTTCTGTGCGCGGTCGAGTTCGGACGTGGTGTACGCCACGCGCGACTTGGCTGCTGTCAGCGCGGCTTGCGTGCGGGCAACTTCTGCCGCATAGGGGCGCGGGTCGATGGTGAACAGCGGGTCGCCCTTCTTGACGATGCTGCCGTCCTTGAAGTGGACCGCCGTGACGGTTCCGCCCACCAGCGGGCGGACTTCCACGCGCTCGACGGCTTCGATGCGGCCGGAAAATTCATCCCATTCCGCCACGTTGCGCGCGACGACGGGTGCCACATCCACCGGCGTGGCAGCCGGTGCGGCGGCCGGCTGCTGCGAGGCGCCGGCACTGGAAACCAGACCGTAGGTACTGACGGCTGCAATGCCAACCACTGCTGCAACCGAAATGGCGATGGTGCGTTTGGACAGGCTCATGATGTCTCTCGATTTCGTTGGGATCAGCAAAGAGGAAAGTTAGGAAAACGTTTGGGCCGCAGCGTAGAAACACGCGCGCGGCCTCGCACTCCGTTTCTTGTTGTTGTGGGTTCAGCCGGGTGTTTCCCCGTTTGGCTCGGGCGGCGTGCGGTCCTTGCGGTCAGCACGTGCACGACGCTTGCGCGGTGTGGCTGCGTCGCGGGTCATGCCCAGGTGCCAGCGCAGGAAGCACGTCATCTCGTCTTGCGCGACGGCGCTCATGGCAATCGACTCATGACAGACCTCGCTTACCCGCACGACCTGCGTGACGACGCCCGCTTCGATGAGCGCGGCGGCATAGCGCTCGGCTTCGGTGCGCAGCAGGTCTTGCGGGGCGGTCAGCAGCAGGGCGGGCGGCAGGCCATGCAGACGGCGCGACTCCACCGGCGCGGCATACGGGTGCACGCGCTCGGTCGGGCGGGGCAGATACTGGCGATAGCACTCCGCGCACGCCTCCGCCGCGTTTTTGCCAGTGGCGTCGGCATCGGCCAGCCGGTCGGGGCGCACGCGGGCCATGGTCGGGTCCAGCATGGGCGCGATCAGCACCTGCGCGCGCAGGTTCGGGCCGCCACGGTCGCGGGCGATCATCGTCAGCGCCGCCGACAGATTGCCGCCGGCGTCATGCCCAGCCACGGCAATGCGGCGACGATCAATCCCCCATGCGGCGGCATGGTCGGCCATGCAGCACAGCGCGGCGTACACGTCCTCGGGCGCGGCGGGAAAGGGCGCGGCCGGCGCCAGCGAATAACCAACCGTCACCACCACCGCAGGCAGCGTGGCCGCCAAATAGCGGGCCGGCGCATCCGCATCGTCGATCGAACCGCGCACGAAGCCGCCGCCATGCAGGTACAGCACGGCCGCGTTGCGCAAAGACGCTGCAGCGTCGTCAGCCTGCATTTGCGGCCGGAAGACACGCAGGCGGATGCGGCTGGCGTAGCCCTGGGTCCAGTAGTCGTCGACGGCAACTTCCCGAGGCAGTGGCCCCGCGTCGGCCGTTTCCTTGCTTGATGGAATTTGCCCAGGCAGTTTTGATGCTGCGCCGCGCAAATTGTTATTCAGTGCAACGTTTGAGGCGTCGGCCCTTGCGTACGGTTGCACCGGGCGAACAGCGGCCGATGCGGCATCGCTGGCGAACGTGCGTTCCGAAACAACCAGGCGCGGTGGAGAAGAACCCATGATGTCAGGCGGGGCTTACCTTTGCGGATCACCCGGATATCGATGGGCTGAATGATGGTGATTAGACGAACGGGGATAAATGCCTATAATCAGACATCACTATTAGTTGCAGCCGAACAATCAGAATTTACGGTTGTGCTACAAAGTGTCATTGCTCGAGGCCGATCTTGTTGCGCTGCGGAAATTCGTTCCTCCGCCAATGCGCTGCCCTCCTGATCGCGCCGACCGGGTGCACCCCTCAGATTTCACAGGTCCAGCGCATTGCCGTTCTGATTTCGGCAGTGCGCCCGCCCCGTGGAATCCGACCCTCAGGAGCCGCAGATGGATCGATTGCAGGCCATGCAGGTTTTCACGCGCGTCGTGGAAGCCAGCAGTTTCACCAAGGCTGCCGATAGCCTTCAGTTACCCCGCGCCACGGTGACGAACCTGGTGCAAAGCCTCGAAGCGCATCTTGGCGTGCGCCTGCTGCACCGAACCACCCGCCGCGTCAACGTGACCGCCGATGGCGCCGCGTATTACGAGCGCTGCGTGCGGCTGCTCGGCGACCTGGAAGAGACCGAAGCCGCTTTTTCGCAAAGCGCGACCGGCGCGCGGGGCACCTTGCGCATCGACGTTCCTGCCTCGATAGGCAAACGGTTGCTTGTGCCGCGTATCCGCGATTTTCATGAGGCGTACCCCGATCTTCAGCTCGAGATCGGCATGAGTGATCGCACGGTCGACCTCGTGCAGGAGGGCGTGGATTGCGCAGTGCGCGGCGGCGAGCTGCAGGATTCGAGCCTCGTTGCGCGCCGCATCGGCCAGTTGTCGATGGTCAATTGCGCCTCGCCCGATTACCTTGCGCGCTATGGCACGCCCCAAACACTGGAAGACCTGCAGGATCACGTGGCGGTGAACTATTTTTCTGCGCGCAACGGCCGGCGCATGGATTGGGATTTCGTGATCGACGGCCAGAAGCAGATCCACAAGGTGCGCGGCATGGTGTCGGTCAACGACGGCGAATCGGCGGCAGCTTGCGCGCTGCATGGCCTTGGCTTGCTGCAGACCGCGCGTTTCCTGGTGTACGAGCACCTGCAGTCGGGCGCGCTGGTGGAGGTGCTGCCGGAATATGTCTCGGAATCGGTGCCGGTGTCGGTGGTCTACCCGCACAACCGCCATCTGTCGCCCAAGGTGCGGGTGTTTGTGGATTGGGTGGCGACGCTGTTTGCCGACCATCCGTGCCTGCAACTCAAGGAAAATCCACGGCTGCACATTGTTAGCGCAGCTTGAACAGTTTTTTCCTGAAAGTCGCATTTATCAGACGGGAGCAACGATCTATTCTGGGTTCCAAGCGCAACAACGAGCGCAACCGAACAAGGAAACGATCATGAACTCCCGCCTCTTCTCCGCCTTCTCCCGCCGCGCTCTCCTGGCCATGGTGGCCACCGTGTCGGCTTCTGCCGCACTGCTGTCGGCACAGCCCGCAGCGGCTTCGATCCAGCCCAACTTCAGCGCACCGGCGGCTACGCAGGCCGGCCGCTTTGATCCGTACACGCAAGGCGCCGACCGCCAGGCCGACACGTACGGCTATCTGTCCCGCGCTGGCGACCGCTTCGACCCGTACAGCCAAGGCGCCGACCGCCAGGCCGACACGTACGGCTATCTGTCTCGCGCCGGTGACCGCTTCGACCCGTACACCCAAGGCGCCGACCGCCAGGCCGATACGTATGGCTACCTGTCGTGGAACGGCGACGTGAGCTATCCGAACGGCAGCAGCGCATCGCGCGCTTAAACCGCGCTTCTGATTTCTCCTCCCTTGTTGCGGCGTGACTGAGCAGGTCACGCCGTTTTTTATTTGCCGAGCCCCCAGATCAGAACTCCAATCGCCGAGCAAAAAGTTCGGAGTGCCGAGTTCAGAACTCCAATTGCGGAAAAAAAATGCTCGGAGCGCCGAGTTCGGAACTCCAATCGCCGAGCAAAAAGCTCGGGGCGCCGAGTTCGGAATTCCAATCGCGGAGAAAAAAGCTCGGAGCACGGAGCTCAGAACTCCACTCTCGCCGAGAAAAAAAGTTCGGGGCGCCGAGCTCAGGACGCCGAACTCAGCCGCGTGGTTGGAACGCTGATGCTGGGTTGGGAGTATCGTGGCAGGCATGCCACTCGTCTCTCTCTCGTTCGATGCCGACCTGACGCCGCTTCTGCCGCTGGCCTTGCGCGGGCATCCTGTTGTGCGGGGGTGGGCAGCAGGCGCCACGTTCAAGCATGCAATCGAGGCGCTGGGCGTGCCGCATACCGAGGTGGGGCGCGTATTGGCCGATGGCGAGCCGGTCGTGTTGGAGGCCATGTTGCCGGCAAGCGGCCACGTTGCCGTGTCGGGCGTGCAACCCACATTGCCGGCCGTACCGCTGCGTTTTCTGTGTGACGCGCACCTAGGTGCCACCGCGCGTCTGCTGCGCATGGCCGGCTTCGATACCGCTTACGACAACAACTACGCCGACGCCGCCATCGAAGTGCTCGCCCTGGAGGAGGACTGGATCGTGCTGTCGCGCGACCGCGAGTTGCTCAAGCGGCGCGGCATCGGCCGGGGCGCATTCATCCGCGCGCGCGAACCGCAGGCACAGATGCGTGAGATCGTGACGCGCTTTCGCCTGGCCGATGTGGCCAAGCCGTTCTCTCGCTGCCTGGAATGCAATGTGCCGCTGCGCATGCTGAGCCCAGAAGAGGCCGCTGCCAGCGTGCCCCCGCGCGTGCGCGAGCGGCAGCGCCTGTTCAGCACCTGCGATGTCTGCCGGCGTGTCTACTGGCCCGGTTCGCACTGGGCACGCATGAGCGCCGTGCTGGCCGGCATGCTGAGCCCGCCGGACGACGAGGGGCCAGAGCGCGCCGCGCCCATCCTGCGCAGTGGCAGCGCGGGCGCCTGAACAAAAAACGCCCGCCGTGATTCCACACCGGCGGGCGCTTGCCTGACTCGCTGTCGCTCAAGTCATCAGACCAGACGCAGGCGCACGTCGATGTTGCCGCGCGTGGCGTTCGAGTATGGGCAGACGATGTGGGCGCGTTCGATCAGCGTTTGGGCTTGCTCGCGGTCCAGGCCGGGCAGGCTGATTGCCAGTTCCACTTCAATGCCAAAACCGTTGGGGATCGGGCCGATGCCCACGGTACCTTGCACGCTGGCATCTGCGGGGATACGCAGCTTGTCGCGTGCGGCGACGAACTTCATCGCGCCGATGAAGCAGGCGCTGTAGCCGGCGGCAAACAGCTGTTCGGGGTTGGTGCCCTCACCGCCGGCGCCGCCGAGTTCACGAGGCGTGGACAGGCTCAGATCCAGGCGGCCGTCGGCAGTGGTGGCTCGGCCATCACGACCCCCGGTGACGTTGGCTTGGGCGCGATACAGGACGTTTTCAATCGACATGGCAGTTCTCCTGATGAAAGTTGGGAGCGAAGTGCAACGACCGTCGAAGTCGAGGCACTGGAGTGAAATTGTTTGCTATTAAATAGTGTGCTATGTATTTATCTCAAAAAAAAGCGGACGCGCTGCGGCGCCCGCAGGGTATGGCTTTCGTTTCAGGCGGCGTGCTTGAAAAGCCGCTCGCGCAGCTCATTCAATTGGGACCGCAATGACGCAATTTCCTCGGGTGCGCATTCCGCCGCGGCACCGATGCAGGTCGGAACGTCCTTGGCACGATGCTGCAACGCCCGGCCCTCGTTCGTGAGCGAGATGATCACCTGACGCTCATCCGTTTCCGAACGCTGACGTTCGATCAGGCCCGCTGCCTCCAACCGCTTGAGCATAGGAGTCAGCGTGGCCGAATCGAGAAACAGCCGCTCGCCAATGGCCGACACCGTCTGGGCGTCCTGTTCCCATAGCACCAGCATGACGAGGTATTGCGGATACGTCAGGCCGAGGGGCTTGAGTAGCGTCCGATACACCTTGTTCAAACCGATCATGGTCGAGTACAGCGCAAAGCACAGCTGCACATCGAGTGTGAGGTTCGGGTACGGAGAGTGGGGCTTGCGTTCGTCCATGACGTGCATATTAGATAGCGTACGATCTAATAGCAAGCGAAATTTGTGTAACCAAGCCCAGAGCCGTCGCGAGCCTATCGTTCCGGCGCGTTGCGGAGGTCGGCCACGAACCGCTCCCGCCAGATGGTCAGGTTCGCCGCGCGCAGCCGATCCATCATATGGGCGTAGCGCGCCTTGCGTTCTTCCAGCGGCATCGTCAGTGCGCGGTTCAGTGCCTCGGCCATGCCGCGCGTGTCATACGGGTTGACGATGAGCGCCGCATCCAGCTCGCGCGCGGCACCGGCAAAGCGGGAGAGTACCAGCACACCCGGGTCTTCCGGATCCTGCGCGGCCACGTATTCCTTGGCGACGAGGTTCATGCCGTCGCGCAGCGGCGTGACGTAGCCGATCTGCGCGCTGCGGAACAAGGCCATCAGCACGCGCCGCTCGTACTGCTTGTTGATGTAGCGGATGGGTGTCCAGTCCAGCTCCGAATGCTTGCCGTTGATGCGGCCCGACTCTGCCTCCAGCCGCTGGCGGATCTGCTGATAGGTCTGCACATCCTGGCGCGACGTCGGCGCGATCTGGATGAACGTCACGTGCCGGCGGTGGTTCGGAAAATCGTCCAGCAACTGCTCGAACGCGCGGAAGCGCTCGGGCAGGCCCTTGGAATAGTCGAGCCGGTCCACGCTCATGATCAGCTTCGTCGGTTGGCCCACGCCCTGGCTGCCCGCGCGCTCGCCGCGCAGGTTCGCATGCCGCGTGAACGGGTTGCGCCGCGCCAGGGATGACTTCGCCTGCTGCGCGATCTCGTCCGGGTGTACGCCGATCGGGTAGACCTCCGCGCGCAGGGTGTGGCCGTAGGCGTGCACGGGGCCGTTCTGCTCCTTCTGCTCGATGTAGCCGCGTGCCTCGCGCTCGATGTAGTCGTAGAAGGCCACGCGATCGGTCTCGGTCTGGAAGCCGACCAGGTCGTACGCGCACAGCGCACGCATCAGGTCTTCATGCGGCGGGATTGTCGTCAGGATTTCGGGCGCCGGAAACGGAATGTGCAGAAAGAATCCGATGCGGTTGGTGAGCCCCAGTGCGCGGCACTCCGCGGCAAACGGGATCAGGTGGTAGTCGTGCACCCAGAGGATGTCGTCGGGTTGCACCAGCGCCTTGAGCTGATGCGCGAACTGCGCGTTGACGCGTCGGTAGCCGTGGTACTCGTGGCGCTCGTAGCGCGAGAGGTCGACGCGGTAGTGGAAGATCGGCCAGAGCGTGGCATTGGCAAAACCGCGGTAGTACTGGTCGTAGTCCTTGCGGTTCAGGCTGACAGTGGCATAAGTGATGTTGCCCTTGGTGACGATGCTGGGCTCGTGTGACACAGTGGCCGCGGTTTCGCCGCTCCAGCCGAACCAGATGCCGCCGGTTTCGCGCAGCGCATCGAACACCCCCACCGCCAGGCCGCCTGCCGTGCCCTGGCCCTCGGTGACGGGCGCGACGCGGTTGGAGATGACGACGAGCCGGCTCATGCAGCACCTCGCTTGGCCGCGGCGGCGAGCGCAGCCAGCCACGCGCGCAGGGCGGCGGGGTCCGGCACGCGCCAGCGCGCCTGGCTTGGGCCGGTGCCCACCTTGACGGACCAGCCATCAAGCGCGTTGACGGCATCGAAGGCGCTTTCATCGGTGAGGTCGTCGCCGGCGAACATCACGGTGCGGCCCATGAAGGGCGGCTCGGTCATCAGCGTATGCACCACGTCGCCCTTGCTGGCGCCGCGCGGCTTGAGTTCGACGACCATCTTGCCGGCCTGCAGCCGTACGTGGTCGGCATAGCGCCGCGCGAGCCCGTCTGCCGCGGTGAGCACGGCGTTTTCGGCTTCAGGTGCGTGGCGGTAATGCAGCGCGAAGGCGATGCCCTTGCTCTCCAGCATCACGCCGGGAAACTGCCTGGACAGTTGCGTGAGCTCCGCGCGCAACTCGCGCTCCAGTCTTGCGAGCGCATCGGCATCGGCATTCAGGCGGACGAAGTTACCGTCTGCATAGCGGCGTTCGGCACCATGCACCCCGGCGATGACGAGGCCGGGCAGCGACAGGCGCGACTCCACGTCATGCACCGTGCGCCCGCTGATGATGGCCAACGCGCCGCCGCTGGCGGCATGCAGCGCGGCCAGCGTTTCCCGCAAGGGCGGGCAGACGTGGACGGCATCGGGGTGCGGTGCGATATCGACCAGCGTGCCGTCAAAATCGAGCAAAAGCGCCGTTCGCGCGAGATCGAGTGAAGGCATCGGTGCCGCGTTGGCAGAAGACTGGGGAGCGACGTTCTTGGACAAACCGGTTCTGGTGAATGTGCGTGATGCGCCTTTTCACGCAAGAACCGGGCCGACCGCGCAGAGCGTTGTCATTTCGCCATTTGCGGCCGGTCGAAAGCGGGGTGGGCATGTAAAAAGGAACGCGTGGTGCAAATCCTTCACATCGCACGCGGCCCCTTTACGTCACGGCGGTCACAGCGGTCACAGCGTGATCAGAGCGATGCCGCCAAGCGTGTGCCCTGATCGATCGCGCGCTTGGCATCGAGTTCGCGCGCCTCATCCGCACCGCCAATGATGTGTACCTTGGCGCCGCCGGCTTGCAGCGGCTCGACCAGTTCGCGCAGCGGCTCTTGCCCCGCGCACAGCACGATGGAATCGACCGGCAACCATTCGGCGGCTTCGCGTTTTTCGCCGTAGCTCACCAGCAGCCCTTCGTCGCCGATGCGCTCGTAATTGACGCCGCCCACCATGCGCACGCCAAGGTTCTTCAAGCTCGTGCGGTGGATCCAGCCGGTGGTCTTGCCCAGGCTCGCGCCGAGTTTGCCGGCGCGCCGCTGCAGCAGCATGATCTCGCGCGCGGGCGCCTGTGGCTGGGGGCGGACGCCATCGACACCTCCGCGCACCTGCGTCGGGTCACCCACGCCCCATTCGGCGCGCCACGTGGGCAGGTCCAGCGTGGGCGAATGGCCGTCGAGCGCGAGGAACTCCGCCACGTCGAAGCCGATGCCGCCCGCGCCCACAATCGCCACGCGTTTGCCCACCGGCTTGCGATGGCGCAGCACGTCGATGTACGACAGCACGCTCGGGTGCTCCTGCCCCGGAATCTTCGGGTTGCGCGGCGACACACCGGTCGCGACGATGACGCCGTCGTATTGGCCTGTCAGCAACTGCTGCGCATCCACGCGCGCGCCCAGATGCACCGTCACGCCGGTGGTCTGCACGCGGCGCGTGAAGTAGCGCAGCATCTCGTGAAATTCTTCCTTGCCGGGAATCGTCTTGGCCATGTTCAACTGGCCACCGAGTTCTGGCGCGGCGTCGTACAGGTCCACCGCGTGCCCGCGCTCGGCCAGCGTGATGGAGGCCGACAACCCTGCTGGCCCGGCCCCCACCACCGCATAGCGCCGCCTGGCGGGCGTCGGTCGGATGATGATCTCGGTTTCGTGGCACGCCCGCGGGTTGACGAGGCAGCTTGCCGTCTTGGCCTTGAATGCGTGGTCCAGGCATGCCTGGTTGCAGGCGATGCAGGTGTTGATGTCCTGCGCGCGGTTTGCAGCCGCCTTGCGCACGAAATCCGGATCGGCCAGCAGCGGGCGCGCCATCGAGACCATATCGGCGCAGCCATCGGCCAGTACGGCCTCCGCTACCTCCGGCGTGTTGATGCGGTTGGACGTGACCAGCGGAATGCCGACCTCGCCTTTCATCTTCTGCGTTACCCACGCGAAGGCGGCGCGCGGCACGCTCGTCGCAATGGTGGGGATGCGCGCCTCATGCCAGCCGATGCCGGTGTTGATGATGGTCGCGCCCGCGCGCTCCACCGCCTTGGCCAGCTGCACGACTTCTTCCCATGAGCTGCCGTCGGGGATCAGGTCGATCATCGAGAGGCGGTAGATGATGATGAAGTCGCGCCCGACCGCCTCGCGCGTGCGCTGGACAATCTCCACAGGCAGGCGCATGCGGTTCGCATAGCTGCCGCCCCAATCGTCGGTGCGCTTGTTGGTGTGGGTGACGAGGAACTGGTTGATGAAGTAGCCCTCGGAACCCATGATCTCCACGCCGTCGTAGCCGGCTTCACGGGCCAGTTGGGCGCAGCGCACGAAGGCGCGGATCTGGCGTTCGATGCCACGCGCCGACAGCTCGCGCGGCGTGAACGGGCTGATGGGCGAGCGCAATGCCGTGGGCGCCACCGCAAACGGGTGATAACCATAGCGGCCGGTGTGCAGGATCTGCAGCGCGATCTTGCCGCCTTCCTCATGCACGGCGTTGGTCACGGCGCGGTGGCGGCGCGCTGCGCCGTGCGTGGCGAGGCGCCCGGCAAACGGTTTGGTCCACCCGGCAATGTTGGGTGCAAAGCCGCCTGTGACCATCAGGCCGACATCGCCGCGTGCGCGCTCGGCAAAGTACGCGGCCAGACGATCGAAGTGGTTGCCGTCTTCCAGCCCGGTGTGCATCGAACCCATCAGCACGCGGTTCTTGAGCGTGGTGAAACCCAGGTCGAGGGGGCTGAGCAGGTGGGGGTACGGCGAGGCGGGGGAGGAGGGCGTGGAGGAGGACATGTCCGGCGCGGAAGCGGTCACCGCAGTGATGTGGAAACGCGCCGGACGGTAGCACCCAAGCGCCCGTTGGAACAACAGGGCGGGGCTCTAGATGTGCGAGGGGCGCGTCAGGACTTCTTGGCGTCGTCTTCGGCGGGCTTGCCCAGCAGCGCCTTGAGCAATTTGTTCTGCGGAATCGGCTTGCCGGCGCCCTGGCCGGGCTTGCCGGCGCGTTGGCTGTCGCGCTTGAGGTTGTTGGCGATCTTGAGGCCCTTGAGTTTTTCGAGGTCGGTTTTCTTCACGATGGGGTCCGCAATGGGATAGATGAGCTGCGTGTTACGCTCGGCAGGATACGCGAATTGCCAAACACCCGGCTCCTTACGCCCGCTTTTCTGCATGTCTGCCGCTTTCACGCCGCCTGCCACGCCTGTTCCCGACCTGTTTCAGCCCAGCCTGCAGGACTGGGCCGAGCAACCCGCGCAAGCCTTCGAGCACTGGCTGGCGGCGCGCGGTTATCGCGAATCGTCAGCGACGGTGTACCGCGCGATGTGGCGCAAATGGCTGCGTTGGACGGAGTCGCACCACCGTGTGCTGGCCGATTGGAGCGCGGGCGACATCGCCGCCTTCCTCGATGAGTCGGGCCTCACCAAGCTGCACCGCTATCGCTATGCACGCCTGATCGAGCGCGTCTTCCATCAACTCGAACTGCTGCGTACGGGCACGCACAATCCGGCCAGCGCCGCTGTGCAGCAGAAGCTGGCCGAAGGCGAGAACGATCCGACCACGTTCCTCTCATTGGCCGAGCGTGCCGCCATTGAAGCCTCGCTGGAGGTGGAGGCGAGTGGCGGGGCGGCAGCCAACGCCAGCGCCTTCAAGCTGGCGCGCGACCGCGCCCTGGTGGCGGTCTGCCATGGGGCGGGGCTGAAGGTGGCGCAGGTGCAGGCGCTGCTGCTCCGTCAGGTGGATGCGGGGCTTGAGGCCATCACGATCGAGCGGCCGCGCGGGCCGTCGTACCAGGCGCCGATGCTGGAGGCGGCCCGGCCGGCCTTGGCTGCGTGGCTGGCGGTGCGTGGTCATGCTGAGGTGCCGGGCGAGCGCGTCTTTGTGGCAGACGCTGGCGGGCGTGTCATGCATGCTGCCTCGGTGTACAGGCGTGTGGAGGCCTGGCTGACGGCACTGCCAGAATTGATGCACCGCAGCGAACGGCTGTCGCCGCAAACGCTACGCAACGGGTATACCGCCGCGCTGTTCGACGCCGGAGCGACTCCCGCCGAAGTGGGGAGCGCGCTGGGCCTGCGTGACCAGACCTCGGCATGGCGGTTGCGTGCAACCTATGTCGAATGGCAGGCTGCAGCCCATCCGGACGGCCGCGCGTAGTACCGCTTTTTGTGCAAAACAGGCGGTATACCGCCCGCAAACCGTTCGTGCCCTTTGCTATGATCGCGCTGTCTCGCGCGCCGTCGGCCATGCCGGCGCAGCGTAGAACGACGATGCCGGCCCGAACCGGCACGCTATCTCTCTCTTCTCGATACCTCGCACCCCATGACAGAAACCATTCTGCTGACCGGCGCCACCGGCTACATCGCCTCGCACACCTGGGTTGAGCTGCTGGATGCGGGTTATCAGGTGATCGGTCTCGACAACCTGTGCAACAGCAGCTCGGCTGTGCTCTCGCGTATCGAGCAGATCACTGCCAAGACGCCGAAGTTCGTCCAGGGCGATGTGCGTGACCGCCGCCTGCTCGACGACCTGTTTGCCAGCACGCGCATCTCTGGGGTCATCCACTTTGCTGCGCTCAAGTCGGTGGGTGAATCGGTGCAGAAGCCGCTGGCGTACTACGACAACAACATCGGCGGGCTGGTGACGCTGTGCGCGGCCATGGCACATGCCAACGTGCGCCAGTTCGTCTTCAGCTCGTCGGCAACGGTGTACGGCAACCCGCATACGGTGCCGATCACCGAGTCGTTTCCGCTGTCGGCCACCAACCCGTATGGTCAGACCAAGTTGATGGGCGAACAGGTGCTGCGCGACCTGGAGATTTCCAACCCCGCCTGGCAGATCGCTTATCTGCGGTATTTCAATCCGGTGGGCGCGCATATCAGCGGCCTGATCGGCGAAGACCCGCGCGGCATTCCCAACAACCTGATGCCGTACGTCGCCCAGGTGGCAGTGGGCAAGCGCGAGAAGCTGTCGGTCTATGGCGGTGATTGGCCCACCCCCGACGGCACCGGCGTGCGGGACTACATCCACGTGGTGGACCTGGCGCGCGGGCATCTGTCGGCGCTCGACACCCTGCGCCGCGATGGCCGCGGCTTTACCGTCAACCTCGGCACGGGGCGCGGGTATTCCGTGCTGGAAGTCGTGGAGGCGTACAAGCGCGTCAGCGGCAAGCCTGTGCCGTATCAGATCGTCGATCGCCGCCCCGGTGACATTGCCGCGTGCTATGCCGATCCGGCGCTTGCCGCATCGCTGCTGGGCTGGCGCGCGCAATACGGCATCGAGCGCATGTGCGAAGACTCGTGGCGCTGGCAAAGCATGAATCCGGACGGTTTCCAGAGCCGGAGCTGAATCACGGCTGCCAGACGTTGCCATGGTTTGAACCAACAGGAGACGCTCGGTCGTGGATGAGGCGTTTGCCGCCCACCTGATCAACACGCTGGCGCGCACGTTGCTGCCTGCGGTGCTGCCATTCGTCGTGGCATGCGGCGCGGGTAGCCTGTTGTTGCGCCTGCTGGACGACCTGCGCAGCGCGGCCGCCTCGCGCGCGCGCCTGCCGCTGCTCGTGTTGGCGCTGTTTGCCGCGATAGCGCTGTGGGTCGTACCGCTGCTGCCGCTGCTCGCGCGCTGGCCGTCGCTCGAAGATGCGTACTTGCTGCCGACGATGCTGGCGTCGTTCTGCTGGAGCCTGGCCGTCGCCGCGTTGTGGTGCGTGCTGGGCGCGCGTGCCGGCGCCGTGCGTGCCGTGTTGCTGGGTGTACTGCTCAGCGTCAGCGGCCCGGTGGCGGTGTTGCTGCTCGCCGGGGTGACGGGCTTTGGCGGTGCCGCCTGGGAGGATGCCGGGCTGCTCGGTATCGTGCTGGTGCTGTCGGCCGCGGGCTGTGCGGCGGCGCTGCGGTTTGCGCTCTCGGCCCGATCGGGTGCCAACGGTGTGGCTGTGCGCCGGCCCGTCGTCAGCTTGTTCGTGAGCACGCTGTTCGGGGTCGCGCTGACGGTGGATGCGGTGTGTGCGGCGTCATTGGCGGGTGCGTTTTCGGCGTCGTCTGCCAGCGCACCGGCGTGGCTGACTGTGCTGCTCGTCATGGGCGCGGCTGCGGCAGTGCTTGCCGTTTTCCTGCTGGGCTACCGAGACCGCACGCTGGGCGACACCGCCGCTGCCATTGCCGGCCGGGAGATCCGCCTGCGCAAGGAAACCATGCAGGCGCTCAATGATCTGGAGCAGAGCTACCGCCAGCGCGAAGCCGAACTGACGACACGCCACCAACTGTTGCTCGACGGTGCCGACGTCGGCTTGTGGGAGTTTGACCTGATCACCCGCGCGGCACAGTTTTCGCCGCGCTTTGCCGCCATGCTCGGCTACGCGCTCAAGGAGATCGGGCCCAGCACCAGCGAATATCTGCGCCTGGTGCACCCCGACGATCTGCCGATGGTGCTCAATCGCATCCAGGCGCACGTCGATGGCAGCACGCCGGCATACGCGGCGGAATTCCGCATGCGGCACAAGAACGGCGGCTATCGCCAGATCGTTGCGCACGGTGTGGCATGGCGGGATGCCGGCGGGCGCGCCATGCGCATGGCCGGATCGCACGTTGAAGCGGCCGCAACAACCGCCTCACCCGATTTCACCGCACCAAACCTGGAAACAGCGGCCCAGGTGCCGGGCGCGCAGCAGGCGTTTGCGCGCCACGGGCTGTGGGAATCCTGGTCGCCTGCAGACCATTCCGCCGATTCCGCTGTTCGGGCCATCGCGGCGCCACCCGCATCGACATCGGACCCTGCGATCACGGGGGCCACCCTGCCCAGCATCAATCCTGACGCGTTGCGTTGAGGCCGCTTCCTCCACCTGGGTGAACTTGGGTATTTGCCCTAATCAAGTTTTCTTCATGCGTACCCGATAGCTCAAGCAGAGCGCGTGCAATCGCGCCGGGGAGCGCTGCGGGCCGTATGCGTCCGCAGACAAAAGAAACGCTTGGAGGATGGAAGATGAATCGACTCACGCTTCGTCAGAAGCTGTGGCTGCCGCTCGTCCTGAGTTGGCTGTGTCTGCTGTTGATCACGGTATGGAGCGCCTGGGAGACCCGCACCCTGCGCCTGGAAGAGCGCCAGCGCGACTTGCAGAACATCAGTGAAGCCGCGTTCAGCGTCATCAAGGATTACGGCCAGATGGCGCAGGAAGGCAAGCTCACCGCCGACGAGGCCCGCGCCCAGTCGCTCGCGCGCATCAAGACGATGCGCTACGGCAAGGATGGCTACTTCAGCATCAACCAGACCAATTCGGTCATGGTGATGCACCCGATCAAGCCGGAAATGAACGGCAAGGACATGTCGGGCTTTACGGATCCGGCCGGGACGCACCTGTTTGAGGAAATCTCCCGCGTGGGCAAGAACGGCGGCGGCTTCGTCGATTATCTGTGGCCCAAGCCAGGCGCCGAAGCACCGCAGCCGAAGAAGAGCTACGTGCTGTATTACCAGCCGTGGGATTGGTGCCTGGTCACGGGCACTTACATGGATGACATCGCCACCGCATTCCGCGCTTCGTTGATCAAGGCGTTGGCTCTGCTGTTCGGCATCGGCTTGCTGATGACGGCGGTGGTGGTGGCGGTCACGCGCAGCCTCCAACGCCAGTTGGGTGGCGAGCCGGCCTACGCCGCCAGCATTGCCGGCCGCATCGCCGCCGGTGATCTGGCCGTGCAAGTGCAGACCCGTTCGGGCGACCGGGACAGCATGCTCTTCGCCATGGCGCAGATGCAGCGCGAGCTGACGGGCACCATCGGCAACATCAAAAGCTCGGCCGACTCCATCGCCAGTGCCACCAAGCAGATCGCGGCCGGTAATGCCGACCTGTCGCAGCGCACGGAGCAGCAGGCGTCGTCGCTGGAAGAAACCGCGTCGAGCATGGAAGAGCTGACCTCCATCGTGAAGCAGAACGCCGACAACGCACGCCAGGCCAGCACACTGGCGGTCAACGCCTCGGACATCGCGGTCAAGGGCGGCGAGGTGGTGGGACGCGTGGTCGAGACCATGTCGGGCATCAACGAGAGCAGCAAGAAGATCGCTGACATCATCGGCGTGATCGAAGGCATCGCTTTCCAAACCAACATCCTGGCGCTGAACGCCGCCGTGGAGGCCGCGCGCGCCGGCGAGCAGGGGCGTGGCTTTGCCGTGGTGGCCGGTGAGGTGCGCAGCCTGGCCCAGCGCTCGGCCAGTGCGGCCAAGGAGATCAAGGAGCTGATCGGCGATTCGGTGGGCCGCGTGCAGAATGGCTCCGCCCTGGTGGAAGAGGCTGGTGTGGTGATCGGGGAAGTGGTGACGGCCGTCAAGCGCGTGACGGACATCATGGGTGAGATTTCCGCGGCATCGGACGAGCAGAGCAGCGGCATCGAGCAAGTCAACCAGGCCGTCAACCAGATGGACGAGGCGACGCAGCAGAACGCCGCACTCGTGGAGCAGGCGGCCGCGGCGGCGCTATCGCTGGAAGAGCAGGCGCAATTGCTGCGGTCGGCGGTGGGGCGCTTCCAGGTGTAATGGCATGGCGCCCAAAACGCGCCGCTGAGGAGCAAAGAAAAAGGCCGGCGAATTTGCCGGCCTCTTTCTTGTGTGGTTTCCGGCGCGCCTCTTTGTGCGGGCTCGGATGGTTGCGCAAAAAAGCGCAGGTCAGGCGATCAGAAAATCCTCCATCTTGCGGCCCGACGACAACTCCTTGACCAGCCAGCCCGGACGTTTGCCACGGCCCGTCCAGGTATTGCCGTTGTTGTCGCGGTAGCGCACGGGCACCTTGCGGCCGGCCTTCTTCGAGGCTACGGCACCCTTGGCGCCAAAACCGAGGTCATCGGCGGTCAGGCCGTATTCCACGATCTTCTGCTTGATTTCAGCGATCACCGTCGCCTGCTCATTCGCCCGGAGTTCATCGGCCTGGCGTTGTAGTTCAGAGATCTTCTGAACGATTTCCTTGTAAGTCGGCATTATGGATTCCTCAACATTGCAATTGAAACAATGGGCACGCTCCCCGTAGCCCACGGCATTATAACGAGTCTGCAGGTGAGAAATGAATTTCGTTAAGACCTTGTGTCAACATGCGGATTTCTTGTGCCGATGTACTTTGCACAAACCCGCTTCACGTGGGCGTTTACGCAATGTGGTGCAGTCGTGAACATATGAAGCAAATCAAAGGCGGTTGTGTTCTACGGCAATCGATGTGGCGCACCAGGGCTGACACAATCTGTACACATTTCTTCTTTTTATGTGATTGCTTCATTGCTTAGGAAAGCGCGTGGCGACTCAGCTCATATTTATCCGTTCCAGGGTTGAAAGGTTCCTGAAAGGAAAATATTTCATGCCTCAAAATGGCGCATTTTCACACTGGGGTTTCAAGCGTACTCGAATCCGAGTAGGCGTTGAAAATCCGTAGCGGGCAGGGGGCGTGCCAGCAGGTAGCCTTGCACCTGATCGCATTGCAGATTCACCAGGGCCTCCATTTGTGCCTCGGTTTCTACACCTTCAGCCACCACGGTCATATCGAGCGAATGTGCCATCGCGCAGACGGCGCGAATGATGGCCGCCGCTTCGGCCGGGTTATCGTCGAGCGCGGAGACAAACGCGCGATCGATCTTGATCTGCTGAGCGCGAAAGCGCTGCAGATAACTGAGGCTGGAATAACCGGTGCCGAAATCGTCGATGGCCACTTCAAAACCGAGCGACTGGATCTGGCGGATCGTCGCAATGCTCTGACCGGCATCGCGCATGGCGGCAGTCTCGGTGATCTCGAACATCAACCGGTGCGCCGACACCTGGTAGCGATGCAGGATCTGCGACAGGCGTTGCACAAGATCGGGCTGCTGGAACTGCCGCGGCGACAAGTTGACGGCAATGCGTTGCGGCACCATGCCGAGGGCGTCCCATTGCATGATCTGGCGGCAGACTTCCTCGACCACCCAATCGCCCAGCTCGACGATGGTGCCGGTGCGCTCGGCCAACGGGATGAACTCCGCCGGCGACACGGGCCCGAGTTCCGGGTGATTCCACCGCAGCAATGCCTCCGCGCCCGTCATGGCCTGCGTGCGCGCGTCGAACTTCGGCTGGTAGTACACCGACAACTGCCCATTGAGCGCGGCATGCGAGAGCGCGCGCTGAATCTGGAGCACACGGTGCGCCGTAGTGTTCAGGCGCGGCTCGAAGAAGCGGTAGGCATTGCCGGTGGACTGCTTGCAATCGAACATGGCGGTGTCGGCATGCTCGAGCAGCGCGTCGGCCGTCGCACCGTTGTGCGGATGAACGACCACGCCGATGCTTGCTGTCGCGCGCAGGCGGCGGCCATTCACCTCCACGGATTCGCGCAGGCGGAACAGCAGCTTGTCGCCGATGGTGGCGGCGGCCTCGGGTAGCGCCAGGCCTTCGACGAGGATGCCGAACTCATCGCCACCCAGGCGCGCCACGGTGTCTTCGCCGCGGATGGCTTGGCGCAGTCGCTCAGCAATGATCTGCAGCACGCGATCGCCGGCGTTGCGGCCGTGCTGGTCGTTGATCTGGCCGAAGTTGTCGAGATCCAGGTAGAACAGCGCGAACGGGCGCCCGCGGCGCGTGGACGAGAGGATTGCGGCCTCCAGCGCTTCACGCAGGTGCAGGCGGTTGGGCAGGCCGGTGAGCGCGTCGTGGTGTTGGGGTGCGGGCATCTGGCTGGTCACGCGCGCCAGCGATGCGGCCAGATGCGCATGTGCCGAATCGACGCGGGTCTCCAGCATGATCAGCATGGCGTGCAGACCCAGCGCCAGGAGCACGCCACCGGCGCTCAGCATGATGACGGGCACGATATGCATCGTGGATTCGTCGGCAGGCCAGGCGGCCGTTGACGGCCACAAGACAAGCGAAAGCACGGTGGTCGTTGCCAGCACTGCCGCGGCACGTGCGCGCACGCCGACTGCGGAGCGGCGAAGTGTCGGTGGCGCATGGAATGCCATGCTCATCGCCAGGCAAACCCCTGCGCCGAGCGCGAGCGTGCTGCCGCCCCAGCCGAGCAGGGCGCCGCGCAATGGCAGTGCGTTGGCCTGGGCCCACGGACGCGCCAGATACAGCTCCATCGCCATCAGCCCGATGCCGAGCGCCACGGCGCCCATGGCGATGTTGCGTCGCTGCGGTGTTTGCGCGCCGCTGGCCGGCGATGTGTGTGGCAGCACCATGGAGAATGCCGCCAGCGACGCGGCCAGCGCAGTCATCAGTGTTGCCGTGATGGGCGCAGAGACGGGTGTGCCCACCTGCCGATGCAAGCCAAGCTGGCCAAGCCAGAGCCCCGACCACAACCCAATGCCGAGAATCGCCGCGCAGGCGATGCGCCAGTTACGGCGTTTTGCGACCGTCGAGCCCCCCGGCAGACGTGTCGCAGCGTCCAGTGCAGCAAACGTGGTCAAGCCAGTGCTGACCCACGCAAACAGCAGCAGCGCGATATGGAAATCGTTATGCATGCGAGCGCATCCGGCGCGGTCTCCCCGATCTACAACCGCGCCTAGTTTGAGTTTTGCGGCGAGGATAGCGCAAAAGCCCACCGTTTCAGGCCGCGAAAAAGAGCGTTTGTTGCGCGCTATTCACAGGATGTGGTGGGATTCTTGGCCGTGGCCATGCCACATCAAGCGAGCATGGCGGCGCCACGCCTGTCTTGATGCATCGGCAAAAAACGGCAGAAGGTGACCCGCGGGTATACGCGGATGGCCGGACGCCCGCCATTGGGCGTCGGAAGTGATGGCGCCGGAAGTTATGCGTTCAAGCGACCACGCCGACGCGTCGCTGGTGTGGCGGCACCGGCGCGCTCCAGGTCGACGCTGGGCAGCAGATGCAGCAGCCGCACCAGCTCGGACTGGCGGTGCGTGCCGGTCTTGCGCAGGATGTCGCGGATATGGACGCGCACCGTATGCAGCGAGAGGAATTCGCGCTCGGCGATCTCCTGCAGCGTTTCGCCGGCAGCCAGCCGCGCGGCGACGATGCACTCCTTGTTGGTCAGCCCGAATAGCGAGGCCAGTACACCGGCGTCCATGACCGAGCGCGCTTCGGAGTTGCCGACCAACACCAGCGCCAAGGGGGTGGCCCATGCAGAGCGCATGGCGTCGGAAGGCGCAAGCGGCGTGGCAATGAACGGCACTGGTCGCCCATCACGCGCCAGATACATCCACGAGCCGGCCGCGCCTTGCACGCCCATCGAGCCCGTTGCGTGTTCGATCAGATTGCGCAGGGCGCCGTCGTGTGTATGGTCTGCGGAGCGCAACATGCCGTCATCGAGTGACAACCGGTCGTCTTCTGTGGCCATTGTGCGGGCCCACGCATTGGCATACTTCACGCGCATCGTGCGCTCGATCACCATCACGCCAAAGTCGAGCGTGTCCAGCCCAGCCATGCCGAGCGCGGCGAGTTCGTTCAACTCCAGATTGCGCTGCTGCATGCGCGCAGCGCGCTGCAGGTGCGGCAGCACACGCTGCAGGCGTGCCTCGCGTTCGGCGGCGTTGACTTCTGATGCGCCATCGCCGGTGCGCAGCTGCATCGTGACCCGCATGTCGGGCGTGTCGATGAGCGTGACGGCGTCGGCGGGGGCCGCTTCGAGGTGCTCGGCGCTGAGCAACTCCGGGTCCTTGCAGAAGGCATTGCAGTGGCCCGGTTGCGGGCAGTGCTGGCACCAGCCCGAAGAAGCGCCATGGCGCGGCGTATCGGTGTGCTTGTCCCAGACGAAATAGTGGGCGCTTTCGGCGCCTGCGTAGACAGAGAGCAGGGCCAGCGCGATCGGCATTTGCGCAGGCTCGAGTACCGCCTCGTAGATGGTATCGACGAGTCGATGGAACTCTGCGTCATCCGATAGACGTTGCAGCATGATGGCCCCCGGTGCGTATTGCGACAGTCAAGGGTTGCGCCCCGTGCTGTCGATGTTGCGGCGTGATGCCGCGGTCGCTGTGGTGATTGTTGTTCTTCTGCGCGACTTCTTTGGTAATCGGCAACGCTTTGGAAAAACTTAACGTTCCGCGTTTCATGCTCCCAAATTCCTGTGGCACTGTATCCCCCCCCTAAGAGGGGAGTATGGGCGACTTTCAGCGCTGAAATAATAAAAAATATAAAAAACTCCTGCACATGTTCACGATCGGGCGCGTGCAGTTCCGCCTCAGTTGAACTGATAGGTGTAGGCCGCTGTGAATCGCAGGCTGCGCGAGCTCGAATTGATCGGTTTGTCGCCCACCGGGCGCGCGATGGCCAGATCCAGCGTGTAGTACTTGCGATCGGAGAAGCGCACGCCCAGCGCGATCGAACCCAACTGGTCATGGACCAGTGTGTCTGCGTTGGAATACACCTTGGCCGTGTCGTACAGCACATAGGGCTGCACGGTCTTCAGGTAGTCCATCGACACTGTAAAGAGCCGATTGAGTTCGAACGACGCGCCCCAGCCGCGGTCGCCGGCCACTTCGCCGGCCGGATACGCGAGGCCGAAGAAGCGCCCGCCAAAGCTGATCTGCTCGGACGAGGGCAGCTTCGCGCCGCTGTATTGCGCGCCGGCGGACACCACCATGCCAAAGCCGAAGGGCAGGTCGTGCGCCTCGCTTGCGGTGATGCGCGTGCGCAGAAAGCTCAGGTCGACGTTGTTGTTGGCATTGGCAGAAGCAGCCTTGCCGGCACCGAGGCTATTGATGCCCTGATACAAACCGAGCGACGCGCGCCGTGTCTCCCCCGGATTGACTTCGGTATACAGCACTTCGGCGCCCGCAACGCGCACCTTGGTATCGAGCTCGGTCTGCGCGAGTGCGGTGTCCTGCGGTGTGTAGCGCTGCTTGTCGTCGTTGCCGTAGAAGGTGCCCGTCACCGTCAGGTTGCGCGTATTCGACAACAGCACCGGATAGCTTAGCGACAGCCCCAGCCGTTGCGTATCGGTCAGGTAGCGCGATTGGTAGCCCAGTTGTTCGAGCGGCAGGTTCTCGGGCATGCCGCGATAGTGTGACCACGACAGCTTGGCCAGCAGCCCATCCGTGCCGATCGGCTGGGCCCAGGTGGCCGAGTAGAACGTCTCGTGTTCGGGCCCGCGCGGCTGCAGCGTCGACACGGTGATCTGCTCGCCAAGCGGCGTCACGCTGTTGAGCGTGCCCGTGATGATGGCGCGCACACCCGGGGAGCGGTATTCGACGCCAGTGCCGATGGTGTACGGTTGGCGCTTGACGTTGAGGACCAGTTCGCTTGCGCCATCGGTGGTGGTGGGCGGCTGCACAGTCGCGGTGATCTGCACGCCGGGCTGCTGCGCGAGCACGCCCGTCACGCGCTCGAAGGTCTCCTTGCGCAGCGGACGCTCATCCATCATGCGTTGCGAGATCTCGCGCAGGCGTTTCTCCAGCGGCCCCGGTGTGCCCTCGATGCGCATGCGCGCGACATAGCCTTCCACCACCGTGACGCGCACCACACCGCCTTCAAACGTTTGTGCGGGAACAAAGGCAAATGAAAGGGGAAAGCCGCGATCGGCATACAGCTTGGTCACGTCGTTCGCCGTCTGCAGCAGTTGCGCGACGGTGATGTCGTGCCCGGCCAGCGGCGCGAAATGCGCGGCGATCTCGGGAAACGGCAGCGTCTTCACGCCTTCGATCTGGAACTTGGTGGGCGTGAGGTGCGTGGCGAGCAGGTTCTCCAGGGCCGGGTTCGGCCGTTGGACTTCCACCTGGATCTTCTGCTGGGGCGGGCGGGAGGTATCGACCTTGGGCAACGTGTCGATCGGGTTGCCCTGGGTGGGGCTGCTCTGGGCCCAGCTCAATGCCGGGCCGGTCAGTGCAACGCCTGTGGCCAGGGCCAACCGCATGGTGGTGGTCCGCACGCCTGTCTCCTCCGTGATATTCGTTTGTGATGTCGCGAAGCTGTGTAGCCGCGCGCTGCATCAAACGATAACCGCGAGACATGGTGCTTTACAACAAGACACATAGAGGGAGCGTTCACCCGACGCAACGGCCCACGTAGACAGGGGCGCGGCGTAGGGGGATGTCTGCAATCCCAATGACGATGCCGCATTACGCGGCATCGATGCGTTTGAAACGCGACAGCGGCGGACCAGCGTGGTAGCTGGTCCGCCTGCCCAGGTGGGTTAGCGATGCGTGCCGCCCAGCGCGGTGCCAACCGTACCGAGCAGGCCGCCCACGACACTGGTGACCGGCGACAGCGGCGTGGTCCCGCCTGTCGACGTCAGGGTGGTGCCCACCGTGTTGACCACGGTACCGACCGGCGCCGTGACAGCGCTGACGGGCCCAAGTGGATTGCTCGTGCCGCCAGCCGTGCCACCCAGGCCACCGAGCGCGCCGGTGACCGGCGCGAGCGAGCTGCCGCCGCCCGTGGCGCCACCCACGCTACCCAATGCGCCCGTGAGCGAGCCCAGCGGGTTGCCGCCTGCGCCACTGGTCAGACCGCCCAACGCGTTCGTGATGGGCGCCAATGGGCTGCCACCCGTGCCACCGCCCAAGCCGCCCAACGCGTTGGTGATCGGCGCCAACGGGCCGCCGCCGGTGCCGCCACCCAAGCCGCCGAGGGCGCCGGTGATGGGCGCGAGCGGGCTGCCGCCGCCAGTGCCACCGCCCAAGCCGCCCAGCAGACCCGTGATCGGCGCGAGCGGATTGCCCCCCGATGCTGTCGGCGAATACACGACGCCACCCAGCGCTGCCACCGTGTTACCCGTTGCCGTCACCACGCCGCCCAGGCCGCTGACGACCGGAACATTGGCCGCGGTGAGCGTGGTACCGCCTTGCGCCACTGCGCCGCCAAGCGTGCCCAGCAGCGTGTTCACCGGCGAGCCCAGGCCGGAAGCCGCGCCCAGCGTTTGCGTGCCGCTGGTGATCTGCGACGTCAGCGGCACGATGGCCGTGCTCAGTTGCTGCGTGAGCTGCTCGACCGGTCCGGTCGACAGGGCCGTGCCCAGCGTGCCGCCACCGTTGGCCACCGCCTGGCCGACTTGCGTCACCACGCCGGCCAGCGGCGTCGTCACGGGGGCCAGCGGCGCCAGTTGGCCGGTACCCAGGTTGTTGACCAGCGTGCCGGCGCTCGTGACCGTATTGCCGGCCCCCGTCACCACGTTACCCAGGCTCGAGACCGTCGTGCCGACTGGGTTCGGATTGCGGCCGATGCTGCCCAGTCCATCCTGCACGCCCGTACCCAGCGCCGAGACCGTGGCGCCTGCGTTTTCCACGACACCACCCAGACCGCTTTGCACGCCGCTCAGTTGCGAGGGCAAGGGCGCGGTGGCGATGGTCGAGCCGAGGCCGCTCACGGTCGAGCCGGCGGCTTTGACAATGTCGCTGGCCTTATTGAATACCGCGCCGGTCGGCGTCAGAGGGGCGGGGGCCGGAGCCGGCGAGGGGGACGGCGACGGCGAAGGAGAGGGCGACGGTGAAGGAGAGGGGGAAGGCGACGGCGACGGTGCGGGCGAGGGCGTTGGCGTTGACCCGCCACCGTTGTTGTTCGAACTGCCGCCGTTTGAGCCGCCCAGCGAGCCGCCCATGTCGCCCGAGCCGGAACTGGCGCAACCGCCCAGCACCAGCAGGCTTGCCATGGTTGCCGCCAGGCACTTGATGTTCTTGTTCATGGTGGATCTCCCGTTTTAAAAGTCCGCTTTTTTGAGCTGGAAAATGTCCCAATGTCGATCTGGGGTGGCCGGACTCTGCAAACGGTGTGCCATGGCAACATTATTACGCGATGCGTAATTTATTATCACAATGCGATATATTCGGCATCGAAATATGTAGAAATGATCAAAATATCCCCCTAATGAGGGGGTTATGTCGGTTTTCAATGTGTTCCGTGTCACGTTACGTCGTAACGCTCGGAACATGGATTTGGGAGGGTTAACGCACACCTTTCGGATTAGGGTAATGCCGGATGTGTTGCCCGCGGACCCAACCCCCGTGCCGGTCCTGATGATTTGAGTATTGGTTCTAATGTCCCTGGCATGGCATTTGCAGAATGTGGGTCGCAGTACGCAGTTCCGAGCTCAGACATCAGGACACATCATTCCAAAAAAGGACGAACCATGACTCAGATTCGCCACTCCATTCGCGTTGCGCCACTGGCCTGCGCTGTTGCCGCGCTCATGCTGGCGGCTTGTTCTTCGGGAGGTTCGGGCTCGGGAAGCTCGCCCAATAACCCCAGCCCGAGCGATACGACGGGCGTGACGCCCATCGGCAAGGTGGCCAACGGCGGCGGCAACACGGTTGTGGCCACGGGCCAGGCGGTCAGCAGCTTGGGCGCCACGCTGCAGAACGCGAATATTCCGGGCCTGTCCGACCAAGCCAAGGCTGGCCTCGGCGGTACGGTCGATAACACAGGCAAGGCTGTCAGCGATCTGGGCCTGGGCGTCCAGACTGGTCTGGGCAAGATGGGCAAGAACCCCAACCCGATCGGCACGACCGTGGCCAGTACGGGCAACGTTGTGACCGACCTGGGCCAAGCAACGGTGAGCGCCGGTTCGCTGGTGCAAGGTCTGGGACAAGGCTCGGGCGCGCCGCTGGCGCCGATTACCCAGCCGGTGGGTGGTGGTGTGCAGCAGGTCGGCCAAGCGCTGATCGGTGGCGGCACGATGCTGGGTAGTGCGTTGTCTTCGGGCGCGGTTCAACAGGTGACGCAGCAGCTGAGCACGGCCATCGTGCCCGTGACGACGCAGATTACTAATGGGACGCAATCCGGTGGCGACATGACCGGCCTGGGCGCCCCGTTCAACTCGCTACTGGGCACGATTGGCGGTGGCGTGGCCGGTGCCGGCAACACCATCACCGGGACGGGTGTGCCGGTGGTGTCGAACCTTGGCCCCGTGGTGACGTCGGTCGGGACGACCGTAGCGGCCCTTGGCGGCGTTGCCACGACGGGCGGCTCGTCCGGCAGCAACCCTCTGGGCGGCTTGCTGGGCGGCGTGGGTGGTGCTGGCGGGGGCTCTAACCCGTTGGCCCCCGTGACCGGCGCGCTGGGTGGTGCAACTGGTGGCAGCAACCCCTTGGCACCTGTGACAAATCTGCTGGGCGGCGCGACCGGCGGGGCATCGGGCGGCAATCCGCTGGCCCCTGTTACGAACTTGCTGGGCGGCGTGGGCAGCCTGGCGCACTGAGCAGTACCTGTCTGTGCTCTTGAAGGTGCGCGGGCGTGTTCCCGTCGCTCGCGCATCCTTTTTTTGTCTAGACAGAGATGGGGAGCGTTCGAGAGAACCCCTCTGATTAATGGAAAGCCCGTCCTAAAATGAGTTTAATCTGGTCATCATTAAGGGATTTCCATTAGCTTTCAGAGGGTTGGAACGATTTCAGAAAAATTAAATAGAGAATTCACTCTAATTGAGTGCAAGTACCTCAACTGAGTTATTTTGTTTGCGGCGCCGCACGCCTATAAAACCGTTACGGGGTGTTACGTGACATACGTGACATCCCAGAAAAATAGGTTCACGGGGTTGGGCGTGTGGTGGTCATTGGACGTTTCTGTGGGACCAGGAGCGTCTGATGCGGTCATCTTCGTTTCGTTGGCGGAACGATCATGAAAGCAGCGAAGATTTTTCTTTCGCTCGCGTCATCGCTCTAAATCCCCAGGCGTTTTATCCGTTATTACACACATGAACTGGCCGCGACTGGAGCGCCGCAGGCTGGTCGATATCAACAACATCCGCGGGCGAGTGCAAACAGGAGAGAGAGCATGAAAAACGCCATTCTGAAGTTCCTTCGCGACGAACAAGGCGCTACGGCCATCGAGTACGGGCTGATTGCCGGGTTGATCGCTGCCGTCATCGTGACGACTGTTGGTCAACTTGGCGGCCTGATCGAGACCAACTTCAAGGCCATCTGTAACGGCATCAAGGCTGGCACGTGCCCCTGAACCGCCTTGATTAGCCAAACAGAAATCATTGGCTGGACGAGCGTAGCGCTACTCGCACTCATCACCATCACATACGACTTTCGCTCGCGGCGCGTGCCTAACTGGCTCGTCGCCGCTGGGCTGGTGCTGTCTGTCGTGCTCGTGACATGCGGGCCGATCTGGGCACTGGCTTACGACTGGCGTGACGTCTTGCTGGGCGGGGCGATTGCGTTTGCGAGCTTCCTGCCGCTCTATGCCATGGGTTGGATGGGCGCGGGCGACGTCAAGTTCTTCACGGTGGCGGGCATGCTGGCGGGCTGGCATGGCCTGATAGCGGTCTGGCTGGTCGCCAGCCTGCTGTCCGGGGTCCATGCGCTGGCGATCATGCTGCTGCGCCGGATGGACGCGTCTGAACCGGCTGCCTGGATGGTCATGCGCGTAGTGCCGGGTCTGGCGCGCTGGCAGACAACAGAAGTCGGACGGCGCGGCATTCCTTATGCGGCGTACATGGCGGTGGGTCTGTTGTGCCTGCAGTGGGTGCCATCCGAGATGCGCGTGCCTTGGCTGCCGGGCATGTAGTACTGGGGCGCGTAAGCGCCGCAGTGGACGACAAGATCCGCTTAAGCGGACTGTTCGGGCCTTAAATGGAAGGAGTCGGCTATGCCGGCATTAGAACGGGACAGTGTGCGTCGCTTGACGCACGGGGGCAGGTCGTGCCTCCTCAGTCAAGGGCGCAGCCGCGGAGGTGCGGCATCCGTTGAATTTGCGGTGGCGTTGCCGGTGCTGTTGCTGATGATGCTCGGCATCACCTACTACGGGCTGATTTTCGCCGTGCAGCAGGCATTGACGCTGGCCGCTGAAGAGGGCGCCCGAGCCGCACTGCGCTATCAACCGTCCAATACGCAGCGTGTGGCCGCCGCTTTTACGGCCGCCAGTGCCACGCTGCCGTCCTTCATCAGTTCCCAGGTCACCACAAACCAGAGTGGTACGCCACTGGTGACATGCCCGAGCATGACCGGCATGCAGTGCCTGAGCGTGGTACTCACGCTGCCGGTCACCACGGGTTCCAGTCCGTTTCTGCCTGCCATTCCGCTGCTGCCGGTGCCGGACACGCTGACGGGTTCGGCCGTCGTGCAGCTCGTGCAGGGGTCGTGATGCGTCTCGACCCGTTGGCTCTTCTTGTTGAATGCATGGATAGACCGTCCAGATGACCAGCAAACACCTCCAGATGTTCGCCGCTGCGTTGCTGCTGCTTGCCGCCATCCTGGGTGCGATCGCTTGGCGCACCGCGCACAAGCCGGCTGCGCCTGTCGCGGTGCGTGAAAACGGCAAGACGCTGTATCCCGTGGTCGTGACGACCAAGGCGCTGGAAGCAGGCAAGCCGATCGGTGCCGATGCCGTGGCCGTCGAGATGTTGCCAATCAACCCGGACGATGGGTTTTCCGATGTGGGCAAGGTGCTTGGCCGCGAGCCGATCGTGGCGCTTGGCGTTGGCGTCCCCCTCATCGGCTCGCAACTGTCGTCGGGCCTGGCGCTGCAGGTTGTCCCCGGCCAGCGCGCTGTGGCTGTCATGGTGGACGAGGTGATTGGCGTGGGCAACCGGGTGCAGCCGGGCGACTACGTTGACGTTTTCCTGGTCATGCGCAAGGACGGCCAGGAGGTCGATGGCAGCCAGGCCAAATTGCTGTTGCCGCATCTGCGCGTGCTGGCTTTCGGCGCGGTGGCGGTGAGCGAGAGCCCGCAGAAGGCGCAGGACGGCGGCGTGTCACGCAAGGCGGAGCCGGCCCGCACAGCCGTGCTTTCGGTGCCGGTGGAGGCCGTCAGCCGGTTGGCGATGGCGCATCAATCGGGCCGCCTGCTGCTGGCGTTGCGCAACCCCGCCGACGAGGCCGAACCGACCGTCAAGCCACAGGACGCAGCCCTGCTAGCTACCGCCAACCGTAATCCGATGGATGTGGCGCAGGCGGGTGTGTCGCTCAGCAGCCTGACCGGCAATTCAGACGAACGGCGTCGCCCCGCGTCGCACACGCAACCGGTGCCTTTGCCTTTGCCCCTGCCCACAGCCGCACGCAGCGCCGGATACAGCAGCAACGCCGGCAGTGGTGTCGAGATCATCCGCGCAGGTAAACGTGAGGAGCAACATGACTGATGCCGCCGTGAATCGTGGCTGGGTGGGCGGTTGGATGGGCGCGTGTGCACTGGCGACCCTCGGATCTGCGGCCTTCGTATCGACGGCGTTTGCCGAAACGGCGCCGACCGGGCAGACACTGCATATGCTGACCGGTAGCCAGCGCGAGATCCGCTTGGGCAAGCCGCTCGAGCGGATCGCCATCGGCAACCCGGAGATTGCGGATGCACTGCTCCTGAAGGGGCGTGGCACCGCCAACAGCCTGCTGATCATCGCCAAGAAGCCGGGGGCGGCCAGCGTCATGGTGTGGGCGCAAGGCGGGACGGCCATCACCTACAACGTGCAGGTGGATGCCGGGGTGCCCATCCCTGGTGACCCGGCGGTCAACGTGCAAGGCGATACCGCAGTGGTATCCGGCCAGCCCAAGGATGTCTACGCTCTGGCGCGTGCGCGCCGTGCGGGCGGTGCTGCCACGGGCGCGGAAAAACCCAAGGGCGGCAACGTGGTCGACACCACGACCCTGGGGATACCGGGCACGGTACAGGTTGACGTGCGCGTGGTGGAGTTCAGCAAGACGGTGCTCAAGGAGGTCGGCTTCTCGTTGAATTCGGGCTTTACGTTTGGACGCACCACTGGCGGCATTTCCTCTGGCGGCACGGGCAATCCGGTGAGCGCAGCGTTCAGCCTCCTGGCCAACTGGAACCACAGCTGGGCGCACTGGAACCTGGGCGCCACGCTCGGCCTGATGCAGTCGAACGGTTTGGCGCGCGTGCTGGCGGAGCCCAGCCTTGTCGCGCTGTCAGGCCAGAGCGCCAACTTCCTGGCCGGGGGCGAGATCCCGATCCCCGTACCGCAGGCGTTGGGCACGACCACGATCGAGTACAAGCCGTTCGGGATCGGGCTGACGGTGTCGCCCACCATCCTGTCCGAAAACCGCATCGCCCTGAAAGTCGCCCCGGAGGCGAGCGATCTGGACTTCAGCCGCGGTATCACGCTCAACGGTGCAACCGTGCCGGCCATCGTCACGCGCCGCGCCGATACCACCGTCGAGTTGGGGGACGGTGAAAGCTTCATCATCGGCGGGCTGGTCAGCCGCTCCACACAGTCCAACCTCAGCAAGGTGCCCTTCCTGGGCGATCTGCCGATCATCGGGACGTTCTTCAAGCAGCTGAACTACAACCAGGACGAGCGAGAGCTGGTGATCATCGTCACGCCGCACCTGGTCAGGCCGATGGCGCGCAACGCGCCGATCGACAAGATGCTGCCGGGACAGGCCAACGGACGGGACCTCGATCGGCCGGATGCACCGGTGTGGCAACCATTTGCGCTGGGCGTTGCCGATCCGGCTGCCATGCCGGGCTTCTCGCGGTAAGGCGGAGGGCGGGCATGGACTACTTTCTTTTACACAGCAGCGGGCACGGCGATGCGCAGTCGGCCGCGGTACACCGCTGGCTGGCGGGTGCGATCCGTGAGCTGGGGGTGCTGGTGGCACAAGCCGCCGGCCACGATGCCTTCATCGAACAGATCGGCGCGGTGCACCCCGAGGTGGTGTTCGTGCACTTCGCATCGTCGCCCACGTTGATCGACGTGCCCGATCATGACCAAAAGCTGGGCGAGCACACCGACGCCATCGGCGAGGCCACGCAGTTGATCGCAGAGCTCTCGCGGCTGTTTCCCGGGTTGCCGCTGGTTGCGGTGGGCTCGGCCGGAGACGGCCGCGCGATGCTGGCTGCGCTGCGTGCCGGCGTGCAGGACTTCGTGGATGTGGACGGTGCTCCTGCCGAAGCCGTGCGCGTGGTGCGCCGCCTGCTGGCCGAGCGCGCCTCGACCGAGCCGACGCGCCGTGGCCGTGTGCTGGCCGTCCTGGGGGCGCGCCCGGGCGTGGGCGCCACCACGTTCGCCACGAACCTGGCGACGCTGGTGCGCCGCACGTCTGCCAGCGACGTCATGTTGCTGGATCTCGGTCAGCCGCTGCGCGATGGTGCGCTGTACATGAACGTGCAGGCCAACTTCCATTTTGTGGAAGCCGTGCGCAACCTGCGCCGCTTCGACCAGGTGTTCGTGCAGACCGCGCTGTCGCGCCACGCCAACGGGCTGGCGGTGCTGCCGTTGCCGATCTCGTTGGCGGAGATGCGCGACATTTCGTTCTCCGAGGCGCTGGGTCTGCTCAACCGGCTGCGGACCTTCTTCGATCTGCAGGTGGTGGACCTGGGCGGCTTCAGCAACATCGACTTCATTGCCCAGCTGGTCAAGGCCGCTGACGACGTGATGCTCGTGACGGAGCAAAGCGTGGGGGCCATCGTCTCGGCTGCCGAGCTGATGCAGGAACTGAAGAAGCGCGAGATCGACCGCGACCACCTGCACCTGGTTATCTCGAAGTTCGACACGCGCTTGTCGCTGGACGCAGCGCAGATTGCCGAACGGTTGGAGATTGCATCGGTCATGACGGTACCGAACCGCCGCCAGGCACTGGTGGTGGCCTCCAACCAGGGCGCGATGCTGGCGGAGACCCACCCGACCGAGCCCTACGTGCGCGCACTGGCGCAGATTGCTCAGACGCTGCGTTACGCCCAGCTTGGTGAGCGTGCCTCGGGTGTATCGACCTGGCTGGCGGATGCGCGTGCGCGCTTCGGTGGGCGATTCGCCGCACGCCTCAAACGTAAATCGGCAGACGCAGCCGAGCTTGACCTCGGTACTACCGAACGGAACGCGACATGACACAACCCATCGAGTTCTCCAACCAGGCGGATGCGGGCAGCAACGGTGCGTTCGCCGTCTCGCAGGCCTTCCACGACATCAAGGAAGCCGCGCACGAACACCTGCTCACGCGCATCGAAGAGCTGGGCGCCGAGTTTGGCCGCTGGTCGCGCACGGCCATCCAGCGCTTTGTCGATCTGGAGGTCGAAGGCTTTACGCGCATGCGCCGCATTCCCGTCAACGAAACGGAAGTGCGGCAGATTGCCGAGGCCCTGACCAAGGAGCTGGCCGGTTTCGGCCCGCTCGAAGATCTGCTGGGCGACCCGGCGGTGGAAGACATCCTGGTCAACGGGCATCTGGATGTGTATGTGTCGCGGCACGGCATGCTGGAGCGCATTCCGGTGCGCTTTTCCGACGGCAACCACCTGCTGCGCATTGTGCGCCGTATCCTCGCGCCGATCGGCCGCCGGCTGGATGAATCGAACCCGATGGTCGATGCGCGCCTGCCCGATGGCGGCCGCATCAACGTGGTCATTCCGCCGCTGGCCCTGGAAGGGCCGGTGGTGTCGATCCGCAAGTTCCGCAAGGACCCGCTCAAGCCCGAAGACCTGCTCAACCTCGGCACCATGAACGAGGAGATCGGTGCGCTGCTGCATGCGGCCGTGCAGGCGCGCTGCAACATCCTGGTGAGCGGCGGCACGAGCTCGGGCAAGACGTCGCTGCTCAATGCGATGGCGTATCACATTCCAATCACCGAGCGCGTCATCACCATTGAAGACACGGCCGAGCTGTCGCTCAACCATCCGCACGTGGTGCGCCTGGAGAGCCGCCCGGGCGGCTTCGAGGGCTCCGGCGTGGTCACCATCCGCGACCTGCTGCGCAACAGCCTGCGTATGCGGCCAGATCGCATCATCGTGGGCGAAGTGCGTGGCGGTGAGGTGCTCGAAATGCTGCAGGCCATGGGCACCGGCCATGATGGCTCGATGGGCACCATCCATGCGAGCAGCCCGCGCGAATGCCTGTACCGGCTGGAAATGCTGGCGGGTTTTGCGGGCTTCCAGGGCAGCGAAGTGAGCCTGCGCCGGCAGATCACCAACGCGATCGATTTCATCGTGCAGATCGGGCGGCTGTCCAACGGCAAGCGGCGCATCCTGTCGGTCACGGAAATCACCGGCATGGGCGACAACATCATCTCGACGCAGGAGCTGTATCGCTACGAGCCCTATATCGGGCCCGACGGCGAGGAGATGGATCGCTGGACGGCACTCGGCCTGCAACCGCATTCACCCAAGCTGGCACGCATGCGCAACGCCGGGTTGGAAGGCGGCATGGGTGGCGGTATGGGCGCAGGCATGGGTGGCGGATTCGGCGGCGGAGGCCGGTTCCATGTCTAGTGCAGCGCTCTGGCTCGGCTGCCTGGCGCTGCTGCTGCTCGGCGGCGCGCTGATGCTGTGGTCGGAGGCCGTGCGCCGCCGCGAGCGGGAGGCTTCGCGCTCGTTCGTGCGCGCGCAGACGGACCAGATCAACGCACGCTACCAGTCCAATGTAGAGGCCGTGCCCGCGAGCGCTCCTCACACCATCACCCGCGCGTGGAACGATGCGCTGCGTCGTGCGGACATCGAGCCCGGCCGCCGCTTCTATACGTGGGCGATTGCGCCCCTCGTGCTGATCGCGCTGCTGGCATGGGCAGTGTCGGGGTTGTTCCCGGCCGTGGTTGCGGTGGGGCTGTATGTGGTGGTCGGCGTCTTCCTGTTCTGGAACCGGACCCGCCGCATCAACGAGCGCCTGCTGCGGCAGCTACCTGGGTTCCTGGATGGCGTGGTGCGGCTGATGACCATCGGCAGCGCGGTGCCTGCAGCGTTCCAGGCAGCCAGCGCCAATACCGAACCGCCGCTGCGCAATTGCCTGTTGGCCACTGCGCAGATACAGCGCGCAGGCAAGGACTTGGACGCGGCGGTGCTGGCCGTCGGGCAGCAATACCGTGTGAACGAGCTGATCCTGGTGGCGTCCGTGCTCAGGTTGTCGCTGCGGTATGGCGGGCGGGCCGACATTGTGATGGAGCGCACCGCCGCCTTCATGCGGGATCGCCAGCAGGCCCAGAGTGAACTGCTGGCACTGTCGGCCGAGACCCGGCTGTCCGCATGGATTCTTGGGTTGTTGCCGGTGGTGGTGGGTGGGCTGATCATCATGTCCAACCCGAAGTACGTGATGTCGATGTGGCACGACCCGTTTGGCAAGACGCTGATGATGGCGGCGTTCGGGTTGGAGGTCATCGGCGCGCTGGCGTTGTCCAAGCTGGCGAAGTCGATCTAGGGAGCGCGCATGGAAGACGTATTGCTTCCCCTCAGCTTGACCGCTGCCGCCGCCGGTGTGCTGTTGTTCGGCGGTATTGCCGTGCGCGCCGTACTGATGCGTCGACGCAGCGTGCGCAAGCTTGATACGGCACTGTCCGACTTGCGCGCGACAGCGTCCGGCACATCGGTGGCCGCGGCGGTGCCGCCCGTCAAGCCGCGCGCGCACGGCCTGCGCGAGGCGCAGCAACTGCAGAAGCAGATCGCCAAGGTGGGCGAGCGCTGGATCGACACGTCGCTGGGCCAGCGCATCGTGACTGAAGATGATCGCAGGCTACTGGAAGAGTGCGGCTTCTACGGCGAGTATGTCCGTACGCTCTTTGGTGGCGTGCGCATGGTGCTGCCGCCCGCGCTGGCGCTGGTGGGCTTTCTGCTGGCACCTACCGTGGCCAAGGGATTGCTCTGGGCGTTCATGGGCTTTGCGCTCGGCTACCTCATACCCAAGTGGGCGCTGAAACAACGCGCACAAGACCGTCGTCGCCGCGTCGACGACGAGCTGCCGGCGATGGTCGACATGCTGCGGCTGCTGCAGGGCGTGGGTTTATCGATCGACCAAAGCCTGCAAGTCATCGCCGGCGAATTCGAGAGCATGCTGCCCGTGCTGGCTGGCGAGTTCGGCCGCGCGAACCAGCAGTTTGCATCGGGCCGGCCGCGCGAGCAGACGCTGTTGCGCATCTCGCTGTTGTTTGAAAACGAAGATTTGAAAGGTCTTATCACGCTGCTCACACAGGTCGACCGTTTTGGCGGCGCCGTGCAAGAGCCGTTGCGCCAGTTCGGGTTGCGCTTGCAGGAGAACCGCCGCGCACGCATGAAAGAGCGTATCGGCAAGCTGACCGTCAAGATGACCGTGGTGATGGTGCTCACGCTGTTGCCTGCACTGCTGATCATCACCGCAGGGCCCGGTTTCATGGGCGTGATGCGTGGCCTGAGAAATGTTGGAGCAGGGGGGTGAGGTGAGAACTATCCAGATCGTCATGCATGCAGGTGCCGCCTGTGCAGTGGCTGCGCTGTCGGTGTTGACCGGATGCGGTTCAATGGCCGGCTCCGATATGAGCCGGCGCGCCGAGGCCGATATCGAGATGGCCCGCCAGCGGCAGACCGAAGAGAAGGCCGAGATCGCCAGCCCGGCCACTTACGTGTCGCTGATCCGCAAGATGCAGGAGCAGGGGCTGTACTACGCATCGCTGGCGCATATCGATGCGTATGAGCAGCGCTATGGCCGCGCGCCTGAAGTTTTGCTGATGCGCGCCGACGCCTTGCGCGAGACCGACCAGCCCGCTGCAGCCGAAGCCGGTTACCGCGCAGTCATTGCCGCCACGTCTACCATGGGCGCGGGCACACAGGGTGCGTTGCTCAACGCGGGAGCATGGCGCGGCCTGGGGATCAACGCAGGGCGGCAGGGTAACTTCGCCGAAGCCTCGCGCTGTTTGCACGTAGCCGCGCAGGGCAACCCGACCGACGCCAACACCGCCAGCGATCTCGGCTATGCCCTGATGCGCGCCGGCGAGGTTGAACAAGCCCGGGTGCCGTTGATGCAGGCACAGCAAATGGCCGCGGCGAGCCCCAAGATTGCGGGCAACCTGGCGATCTGGCTCGCGGTGAATGATCGTAAGGCCGATGCCGACTCGCTGGCCGCGCAAGCGCAATTGTCCGCATCGGCCCGCAAGGCGGTCGACGAAGATGTCGCACGCGTGCGCAGCGCCTGGCGCGATCGCCGCCTCGCCCGCGAGACCGCGACGGCCGCACCACGAGCTGTCGCAGTGTCAACCGCAGCCGGTACATCGGTTGTGGCTGCGGCTGGCGCTACGAGTACTCCCGCCCGCCCGCTGGCGCTGCAGCGCGGCCGCCTGCTTGACACCCTGGAGGCTGCACAATGATCGATCGCATTCTGGTGGCTGCCAGCATGGCGGCATGGCTCGCATGCGGCCCAGCCGGGGCACAGGGTTTTTCGGGTGGCGAGCAGCAGAGCGCCGCGTCGACGCCGCCGAGCGTGGGCTCCAACGTCAACGATGCCACGCGCGCGCTGCTCAAGGCGCAGCGGGACGGAACCTATGCCGGCGAGCCGGCCCCCTTGCGTGGTGAAGAGGCGGCACTGGCGTATCAGCGCTATCTCGATACGTTCAGCAGGCCGATGCCCGGCATGACGCAAACGCAGTCCAGTGGGCGGTCTTCCGGCAACGCGCCGCAGTCTTCCGCCCGCTGAGCGCGCATCGTGAACTGCCCCGCGCCCCGCCTTCGTCATACGGCCGCCTTGCGCCGCCGCGCACGCGGTGCCGTCAGCGTGCTCACGGCAGTCTTTGCGGCGACGATCGGGTTGGCAGTGCTGATATCGGTGGACATCGGGAATCTGTTTTATTCGCAGCGCGCATTGCAGCGTACTGCGGATCTTGCTGCCGCGGCGGCAGTGCAGCGGCTCGATCTGGCTAGTGCCACACCGTCTCCTGCGCAGCTTTCGGTGCAGCAAAACGGGCTGACGGTCGATGGCACGAACGTCACGCTGGCGGTGGTGCCAGGCGTGTGGGATTTCAGCACCGGCACAGCCCCCACGTACTTCACTCCGCAAGCCGCCGTGGATGGCAACACCAATGCCGCGCAAGTAACCGTCACGCAGAACGTGCCGTATTTCTTCATGGTCGGAAGTCGGCAACTGCAGGCGACGGCAATTGCAAAGAACATACCGGTCCTGTCGTTTTCGCTTGGCTCGGGGCTGGTCGGGGTGAATGGCGGTGTGCTCAACCAACTGCTGGGTCCATTGCTCGGCAACTCGGGGCCGCTGAACCTGAGTCTGGTGTCGTATCAAGGATTGGCCAGCGCAAATATCACGGTCGGGCAGTTGATGGCTCAACTAGGCGTCGGCACGGTGCAGGAGCTGCTGAGCACACAGATTTCGGTGGGCCGGTTTTACACCGCTGTGCTTACAGCGGCAGGCCAGCAGAGCTTGATCACCGCCATGCCGCTCGGGGCAACGGTGTCAGGCACCACCATTTCGGTGGGCGATAACAGTTCCACGGGCGGCGCATCGGGTGTACTGGCCTTGCTTGCAGCAATCGGCAATGACCCAGCCGCAGTCAATGCCCAACTCAATGCGCTCGACTTGCTCACCACCGCAGCACAGATCGCGAACAGCAAGAATGCCGCGCAAATATCGGTTCCACTGAGTATTCCGGGGCTCACTTCAGTCACGCTCAACATGAGTATCATCCAGCCGCCTGTAATTGCCATCGGGCAGCCTGGCAAGAACGCGCAAGGTCAGTGGCGTACCCAAGCGCATACTGCACAAATCCGCTTGGGGCTGAATGTCAGTTTGGCAGGTGTGACGTTGGCAAACAGTGGCTTGCTGGGCGCGATTATAGGGCCCCTCAGTGTGCCGATTGGCGTGTCGGTTGCAGGCGCCAACGCGCATGCGGTTGACGCCTCCTGCACCATACCGCGGGCCAACGCATCCGCTGATCTCTCGGGTAGCATCTCGCCGCTATCCACCTGCATTGCCAACGGCGCGGATTCAATATCCGGGCCCCTGAGTTGCGGCTCGCCGGCTACGGTCGCCAGCGTGCTGGGGTTGGTCAACGTTACGCTCTACGAGCCGCTGTCGCCTACGGCGGCGGTGCCGTTCGGCAGTGATACGCCCTTTAGCGGATTGACGATGAGCGCGGGACAAACGCAGCGGGTAACGGCCACGGGCGGCATCTTTACCGCGCTATTGTCCAGTACCAACCTGCAAGTCGGGACGTCGTTGCTCGGGATCGGCGTCAGCTTGAATGTAGGTGCCATCACTTCAGCGCTTGGGACCATCGGCAACATTCTGGATTCGGTCTTGGCTCCCGCACTCGAAGCCCTCGGCATCCAAATCGGCTATGCCGACATCAAACTCCTTTCGCTCGACTGCGACGCCGTCGAGCTGGTCTACTGACATGGAAGCGACGACATGAAAACCGATCGCTGGGCGTACGAAGCGCTTGAAATATTCGTCTGGGAAGGCCGCCACGACATTGCCGACCGCGTGGCGCGGTTCATGGCGCCGTTCGGGGCGGAGGTGATCCGCGCGGGCGGCATCGACTTCCAGCCGGCCGAACCGCGCCTGAAGCCGGCGGTGGCTGTCATCAGTGCATCGGTGGTGGAAAGCGGCGGCTTTACGGTGCTCGACTGGCAGGCCGCGCAGGGCATGCCCGTGATCTGGGTGGCGGCCGATACGCAGCACGATTCGAGCCGTTTCCCGCCCGAGTACACGCACGTGCTGGGCCCCGACTTTGGCGCCACCGAACTGCGTGCGCAGATCTCCAAGGTCTTGCCCGCGATGTCGTCGGCGCAAGACCAAGCGCACGACCAGAGCGACCTCGTGGCCGCCTCGCCCGCCATGCAGGGGCTGCTGGAGCACGTCGACACCTTTGCCGATTGCGACAGCAACGTCATGCTCTACGGCGAAACCGGCGCCGGCAAGGAGCGCATCGCCCGCCTGCTGCACGACAAGAACAGCGTCTACGGCAAGGGCCCCTTCGTGGCCGTGAACTGCGGGGCCATTCCTGACGGCTTGTTCGAGTCGCAGTTTTTCGGCCACGCCAAGGGGGCGTTCACTGGGGCCATGTACGCGCACCGGGGCTACTTTGAGCAGGCCAACGGCGGCACGCTTTTCCTCGATGAACTGGGCGATCTGCCGCTGTATCAGCAGGTCAAGCTGCTGCGCGTGCTGGAAGACAGCGAATGCACGCGGCTGGGTTCGACCGTGCCCGTCAAGCTGGATTTCCGCCTGGTGGCCGCCACCAACAAGAACCTGCGCGAGATGGTCGCCACGGGCAAGTTCCGGGCTGACTTGTACTTCCGCCTGGCCGTGATCGAGCTGCGCATTCCGAGCCTGGAGCAGCGCGGTGCGGAAGACAAGGTTGCGCTGCTGCTGTCGTTCATGCGGCATCTGCTGGGTGACAAGGCTTATGCAAGCATGCCGCCGGTGCCCGAGTGGGTGCGGGCGTCGGTGGGACGCGCCTACTTTGCGGGCAATGTGCGCGAGCTGCGCAACCTGGCCGAGCGCATCAGCATCACCCTGCGACAGTTCGGCCGCTGGGACGAGGCCCGCATCCTGCCGTTGTTTGCCGGGCTGCAACGCGATGCCTTCGAGCGGGAAAGTGGAAACGGCGGCAGCAGCGGCGGCGGCTATGGCGACCGCGGTAACGGAAGTGGCAACGGCAATGGCGAAGAAGAGCGCCGCCGCATCCTCGCTGCGCTGGACGCCAACAACTGGCGCCGTCAGGACACCGCCGCCACCCTGGGCATCAGCCGCAAGGTGCTGTGGGAAAAAATGCGCAAATACCAGATTGCCGACGGCGAAACCGAGTTGCGCGAAATGGAGTGACGTCATACAACACCCTACTGCGCCGGGGGACGCCCGGCATGCCACTCGGGCAGCGGATCGCGTATAGTTTTCGGCTGCAACACCTGCGCAGAATCCACAGGGTCGAGATGAGAACAACAAAACAGTCAGGGAAAGCGTCGCAACAGGCGTTTCAGAGGGGGTTGGCCATTGCGGCCGCAGTGGCAGTCATGGCCGGTACTGCCGCCTGCACATCGGCTGTGGCGCAGAGCCCGGCTGCACCGCCCACGGCCATCGCGCCGATTGGCGCCGTCGCTCCGGTGCCCGCATTGACCGCTACGGTCGGCCAGCCGGCCGCCGCTGCGCCTACCGCCAGCGCGCCCGCTGCTGCCCGCACCGAGCATCCGGCTTCGGGCGGCGCCGTCTCCGAACTGCAGCAGCGCATGCAGGCCCACGAGCTGTCTGAATTGCGCACCACCTACAACGGCGCCTACGGCGCCAGCCTGCTGTTCGCCCAGAACGATCTGACGTACTACGTGACGCTGTTCCAGCAGAAGGACCTCTGGCGCGTCATCAAGACCACCAACGAGGCCTTTGCCGAACGCCTGTACAACGACTTCGCCAAGCAGACGCGCACGATGGCCGATCTGGAGCTGCAGCGCATTCGCCTGGAAGCGCAGAAGGAGCGCTCCGAGCGCCAGATCGCAGCGCAGGAAGAAAAGCTGCGCGGCCTGAAGACGGATCTGGAGATCCAGCGCCAGCAGCAAGCCCAGGCGCAGGAGCGTCAGAAGGTTGCCCGCTCCGAAGCCGATACGCTGGATGCCGAACGCCGTGCCGCCCGCGCACGCGTGGACGAGCTGCAGCGCCAGATCCGCGCACTGGAAGCGCAGGTCAACGCACCGTTCGCGCCGTCGCAGCGTCGTCGCTGACCGGCACACTGCATCACCCCAGATCGGGCGGCCCATGGGTCGCCCGATGCACTTTTAGGGGCCGGCATTCAAACGCGGCGGCATTGTTTGATGCTGGGCGGGGCGGCGCGTACATTGGCGGACAACCCATTTTCGCAGTCGACCGCGCATGCGCTCCGCCTCCGAGTTGCCCGCCAATGCCTCCCCCGCAGCGGCGGAACCCATCCCGCAGCCCAAGGGCCTGCCGTGGCTGGGCAACCTGCTTCAACTGCCCAAAGACCGCCTGGCCCAGACCCTGCTGGAAACCAGCCGGCAGTTTCCACAAGGTCTCTACCAGCTCGACTTTGCCGGCCGCCGTGTGCCGTTCGTCTATGCCGCCGATCTGGTGGCCGAGCTGAGCGACGAAACGCGGTTTCGCAAGCTGATCGGTCCGCCGCTGTCGTTCCTGCGGGCAGGCGCGGGCGATGGGCTCTTCACCGCCCACCAGGACGAGCCCAACTGGGGCAAGGCGCACCGCATCCTGCTGCCAGCCTTCAGCCAACGCGCCATGAAGGGCTACTTCGACGTGATGCTTGAAGTGGCCAATGCACTGGCCGACAAGTGGGCGCGCCAGGGCCCCGATGCCGACATCTCCGTGGCCGACGACATGACGCGGCTCACGCTCGACACCATCTCGCTGGCCGGGTTCGGATACCGCTTCGATTCGTTCAACACGCCCGAGCTGCATCCGTTCCTGGCGGCCATGGTGGGCGTGCTGTCCGAAGCCATGGGCAAGCTCACGCGCCTGCCGCTCAAAGACCGCTTCATGCGCGAGCACCATCGCCGCTTCGCGCAGGACGTGGCCGCCATGCATCAACTCGTGGACGAGGTCATCCGCACGCGCCGCCACGCGCAGGACGGCGGCATCGGGGCGAGCGATCTGCTGGGCCTGATGCTCAACGCGCGCGATCCGGTGTCGGACGAGCCGCTGGACGACACCAACATCCGCTTCCAGGTCATCACCTTTCTGATTGCCGGGCATGAAACCACCAGCGGCCTGCTGACCTTCGCGCTCTACATGCTGCTGAGGCATCCGGCCGTGCTGGCGCAGGCGTACGCGGAAGTTGACCGCGTATTGCCGGGCGATACGGTGCCGCAATACGCGCACCTCGCGCAGCTCGACGTGATCGAGCGGGTGCTGAAGGAAACGCTGCGCCTGTGGCCGACCGCGCCGAGCTTTGGCGTGGCGCCATATGAGGACACGCGCATCGGCGGCCGCTACGCTCTCGCCAAGGACCAGCGCGTGGTGACCGTGCTGATGGCGTTGCACCGCGACCCTGCCGTGTGGGACCGCCCCGAGGTGTTCGACATCGACCGCTTCCTGCCAGAGAACGAAGCCCGCATCCACCCCCACGCCTACAAGCCCTTCGGCAACGGTGAACGCGCCTGCATCGGCCGCCAGTTCGCGCTGACGGAAGCCAAGCTGGCGCTGGCGGTGATCCTGCAGCGCTTTGCGCTGTCCGACCCGTACGACTACGGCTTCCACATCAAGGAAACGCTCACGCTCAAGCCCGACGGTTTTTGCTTGCGTGCGCGGCCCCGCCATGCGCGCGAGCGGCTGTCGGTGGCGATGCCGCTGCAAACCGATTCGGCCACGCAAGCCGATACCGAAACCACGCTCGCCGGCGGCGGTGAACCCATGCACGTGCTGTACGGCGGCAGCTTGGGCACCTGCCAGGACATCGCCGAGCAGCTTGCCGCCACCGCATCGCGCGCGGGCTTCGACGCCAAGGTGGCACCGCTTGACACCATTGCCGACGCGCTGCCGCAGCAGGGCACGCTGATCGTGGTGGCGGCCACCTACAACGGCCGCGCGCCGGACAGCGCTCGAACGTTGGAGGCGCGGCTGGATGCGGCCGACGCGCTCACGCAGCAGGCGAAAGCGTTGCGCTATGCGGTGCTCGGCTGCGGCAATTCACAGTGGCCGGCGTTCCAGGCGTTTCCCAAGCGGGTGGAAGCGATGCTCGCGGCGTGCGGCGCGCAAGCCATCGTGCCGCGGGGTGAGGCCGACGGCAACGCCGGCTTTGACGCCGCCGTCGACGCCTGGACGCGCAGCCTGTGGAACGCGCTCGGCGCCCGCCAGACGGCAGCCGACGGCCCGTCCGTCCACGTCGACTATCTCGCCCCCGATGCCGTGCGCGCTGCTACGCTGCCACCCACCGCCCGCGCGATGACGGTGCTCGGCAACGAAGAGCTCGTCAGCGATCCGGCTGGCCTGTGGGACTTCGCAAACGAGGCCCCGCGCGGCCCGACACGTCACCTGACGGTGCGCTTACCAGATGGCCTGACGTACGCCACCGGCGATCACCTCGCCGTCTACCCGCGCAATGCGGATGACCGCGTCGACGCCGCCATCGCGCGGCTTGCGCTGGAGGGCGATGCGCTCGTCACGCTCAGCGCGCGCCATGCGCATGTCCGGCACCTTCCGCTCGGGCAGCCGGTGTCGGTGCGACAGTTGCTGCGTGACTTTGTGGAGCTGCAGGACACTGCCACCGTGCATGACATCGCCGCGCTGCATGCGGCCACGCGGTGCCCGTTCACGCGCGGCCAGCTTGCTGTGTGGCTGGATGGCCCTGACGCCACCCAGCGCTTCGATCAAGACATCGAGGCCGCGCATGTGAGCGTGCTCGATCTGCTGATCCGATTCCCGGCCATTGAGCTGACGCTGGAGGCCTTCCTCGCCCGGCTTGGGGCGATGCGGCCGCGGTTCTACTCCATTGCCTCGTCGGCACGGGTGGCGCCCGGCGTGGCTGCGTTGACGGTGGGCACCGTGTCGGGGCCCGCATGGTCGGGGATCGGTACGTATCGCGGCACGGCATCGAATTACTTGATGCAGTTGCCGGCCGGCGCGGAGATCGCCGCCGCCGTCCGCACGCCTAATCCACCGTTCGCGCCCGATGCCGATGCCAGCAAGCCGATGGTGCTGATTGGCGCGGGCACGGGCATTGCGCCGTTCCGTGGCTTTCTGGAGGAGCGCGCCGCGCAGCAGGCAGTTGGGGAAACCGTGGCAACTTCGTTGCTGTGCTTCGGCTGTCGCCACCCCGAACACGATTTCCTGTACGGCAGCACCCTGCGCGCGTGGGAAGCGGCTGGCATTGTCAGCGTTTTCCCGGCGTATTCGTGCGTGCCGGGCCATCCGCACCGCTTCGTGCAGCACGCTTTATGGGACGCGCGCGAGTCGGTCTGGGCGGCCTTTGACGCAGGCGCCACGCTGTATGTGTGCGGCGATGGCCGCGCCATGGCGCCCGCCGTGCGCGACACGCTCATCCGCATGTACCAGGTGCGCCACGGTTGCGATCTGGCCGCCGCGTCGGATTGGCTGACCGCACAGATGCAATCGGGCCGCTACCGGCAAGACGTATTCAACTGACGGGGCAAACGCTGTTGCGTCGCCGCATCGCCAAGCCAGCCCTGGGCGGGACGGCCGCGACGCATGTTACGATTCGCCCCTTCGGAGCACCGCGCTTTTGGCTTGGCGACGCACTGTCTGACGCGTCCGGCGCAGCGGCTCCGCGAGGAGAAATGACAATGCGACGCCGAATCAAAGCGTCCTGGATGGCGATCTTGGTCATCACCCTGTTGGGTATCGGTTACTTGTGGATGTACCGGTTCGAGCCGCTGCTCTCCGGCGAAGCGGGCAGCGATGTGTTCGTGTGGGACCGCTGGACCCACCGTGTCTGCGCGCTGACCGACAACGGCGAAGCGACAGAACTGCGCTGTGACAACGCCATGGAAACCGACGGCTCTGGCAACACCAACTCCGACGTCTCCACGCGCTTGCGCATGCGCGACGCCGCGCAGCGCATCAAGCTGTAACTCCCACGCCCGCCGTTCGTTGCGGGCGTTTTCTTTTTCCGGGTTCGTCCTTTTTGCGCTAGCCCTTGCTTGGTTCGGCCGCGTCCACCAGATCGGGCGATGGAACCGGCGGCAGCTTGCGCACCTGCGCGGGTTCCATGCGGGCGTGGCGTCGGAAGGGGCCGAGGTTCTGCGGTTGCCCGGACTCCAGCGCGCGCTCGATGGCCGCCAGTACGCGCACGTCGGCTAAGCCTTCCTCGCCGTTGGGCTCCGGCTCCCGGTTGTTGAGGATGCAGTCGGAGAAGTACTGCAGCTCCCCGCCAAACTGGTCGGTGGCGTCGAATGCCCGTTCCTGCGTTTTACCGTCGAGCGTGAGGTGGTGCCGCAAGCCCACGCCGAACGTGAACCCCGGCGAGACCTCCAGATCGCCCTTGGTGCCCAGGACGCGGTACTGGTCTACGTTCGCGCCGCTGTAGCTGACCACGAACTGCGCGACGCGGTGGTCGGCAAACCGCAGCGTCACGCTCACGGTGTCGTCAAAGTTGAAGGGCAGGTCGGGGTCGCGCACGCCGCAGGCCGACACTTCCACCGGCTCTTCCCCAAAGAGGTTGCGCACCGCGTTGATGGGGTACACGCCCATGTCCGACACCGGCCCCGCCCAATAGCCATGGCTCGCGCGATGGTTGGAGGGCGCGACCGACTGGCTGAACATCGCCGAGAACGCGCGAATGCGCCCCAGCTTGCCCGCCCGCACGAACTCGATGGCGGCCAGCGTGGCCGGCTCGAAATGCAGCCTGTAAGCGATCATCAGTTTGGCATTGCCGTTGCGCGCGGCTTCGATCATCGCTTCGCAATCGGCTTCGCTCGTGGCCATGGGTTTTTCGAGCAGGACGTGGATGCCGCGCTGCAGGGCCGGCAGGGCGTATTGCCGGTGCATGTCGTTGGGCAGTGCGAGGTAGATCGCGTCGATGTCACCGGAGGTGAGCAACTGGTCATAGTCGGCATAGCCGTGCACGTGCTCGATGCCGTAACGGCTGGCCAGCGCAGTGGCCTTGACCTCGTCGCCCGTCACCAGCGCGGTGGCGACCGAGTTGCCGCTTTGCGCCACGCCGGGCAGGAATGCAGCCTGGGAAATCCACCCGGCGCCGACCACGGCATAGCGCACCGGGCTCTTGACGGGGCGCACCGGTGCGACTTGCGGCTCACGTTCAGCCTCATGAAAAGCGGTAGACATGACAATTCCTTTGCAATCGTTGCGCACGGACAGCACACCATTGCCGTGGTGGGGCGTGTTCCGCCGTGCGGGTCTGACTGAGTAAGCAAAGGTGGTGCCCGACGGGGGCGAAAGGCGTCACATCGCGCCCAGGCAGATGTCGTGTCGTGCGCTCAGGCGTGCTCGGTGCGGCTGTCGGCGGGGGCTTCCTCGCGCTCGGTCATGCCGTAATCGCGCACCACGTGGGCGATGCGCAGGCGGTAGTCGGCAAATGCGTGTTCGCGGCCGACGTGCTGGGCGCTGCGGTGCTGTTCCAGGTTGCGCCACGCCTTGACGGCCTCTTCATCGCGAAAGAACGACAGCGAGAGCATCTTGTCCGGGTTGGTGAGGCTCTGAAAGCGCTCCACCGAGATGAAGCCGTCGACCTGCTCGAGCAGCGGCTTCAGGCGTGCGGCCAGGTTGAGGTAGGTATCGCGCTGGCCCGGCGCGGGTACGACTTCGAAGATGACGGCGATCATGGCGGGTCTCCTGTTGGGGGTGTTCGGAAAGTCAGGCGTGAAAGACGGGAATGCGCGCGTTGGGTGATGGGCGATAGGCCACCTCTCCAAGCCCGGCAAGCCACCGGTCGACCCCCGGCAGGCTCAGCAGGTGCCGCACGGTTTCGCGGGCGATGACGGTGGCCAGGGCATCGGCGGGGCAGCGGTGCACGCCTGCGCCGAACGTCCACAGACGCGGATTGGCGCGGTCGATGTCAAAGCGTAGTGGGTCGGGATTGGTTGTGCCATCGACGTTGGCGGCGGCCAGCAGCACCAGCACCTTGTCGCCCGCGCGCAGCGGCTGGCCGAGCAATTCGACATCGTGGACGACAAAGCGGCGCGTGTTCTGCACGGGGGCATCGCGGCGCAGGACTTCGCGCACGAAGGGCTCGATCGCTTGCGGTTGTGCGCGTAGGCGGTCGGGCAACCCGGTCTGCCGCGACAGCGCGACGATGCAGTTGCCGAGCAGGCCGGCGCAGGCGTCGTAGGTTTGTGCAAGCAGCGCGGCGAGGTTGCTGATCTCGGCCTCGTCGTCGCGGGTGGTCAGCGGCGAACGGGCAAAGCGCTGCTGCAGGCGTTCGACCGCGGCATCGGCCTGTGCGACGGCGGTGGCGTTGGCACCGGGCCCGAGCGCGGCCAGGTAGGCGGCGATGTCGGCCTGGCAGGCCGGTGCATCGGCGCGATCGCCCAGCAATGTTTGCGCAATCGTGGCGAGGGGCACGCGGAAGTGGGCATCGGTGCCCAGCGCGGCATCGAGGCTGGGTGCATCGGGCAGCGCCGCGTGGGCCTGCCGGTGCGCGCGGCCCGCCAAGGCAGACACGTCCAGCCGGCCCAGCGCCGCCATCACCGTGGCCTTGCGTGCGCTGTGGTCCGTCCCATCGATTTGGCGCACCAGGCGGCCGAAGAATGCGCCCGTGGGCGATGTGGCAATGGCCTTGGGGATGGGCTCGTCGGCCGGGCGCACGTGGCAAGCGGCGCTGCCGAGCACGGTATCCACCGCATCGGCGCCGGCGGCGACCCACCAGCCGAGCGCGGCATCGAAAAAGAACGGGCGCGTGGCGGCAAGCTCGGCGTAATACGGCGCGGGGTCGGCATGCACGACGGCTTGCAGCGCGTCGGCGGGCGGCAAGGCGGCAAGAGCGGGAGCGATGTCCATGGCGGCAATCAACGCGGTGCGCGGGAGTAAGATGGCCCCCATTGTCTGGACCGGCCGCCCGCCTGTCACGCGCCAACAGTTTGGTCTCCATCGAACCATGACCGTATCCTCCGCAGCCACCGAATCGACAACCCAGCCGGACATCGGCCGAGTGGCCGCCACCATCGGTGATCCGACGCGCATCCGCATGCTGCTGCTGTTGATGGAAGGCCGCTCACTCACCGCCAAGGAGCTGGCCTACGGTGCTGGTGTGGAGCCCGCCACGGCCAGCGCGCACCTGCGCCGCCTGGAGGCCGATGCGCTCATCACGTCGCTCTCCAGCGGGCGCTACAAGTACTTCGGGCTGCGCTCTCCGGCGGTGGCGGAGATGATCGAATCGCTGATGGTGGTCGCGCCCGAAAAGCCGGCCGACCCGCGCCGCTCCACCGTGCCCGAGAACCTGCGTGCGGCGCGCCTGTGCTACGACCATCTGGCCGGGCAGTTGGGGACGGAGGTGTCGTCCGCACTACTGGAGCGCGGCTGGCTGACACTGCTCGATGAAACGCACGCCGCCTATGACGTCACGCCCGATGGGGAGCGCGCCTTTGCAGCAATCGGTGTCGACGTGAATGCGCTTCAGAAAAGCAGCCGGGGCCGCCGCCGCTTTGCGTACGGGTGCATGGATTGGAGCGAGCGCCGCCCGCATCTGGCGGGCGCGCTGGGCGCTGCCGTGGCCGAGCGCTGCATCGCGCTGGGGTGGCTGGCGCGGCAGAAGCACTCGCGTGCGCTGGCCGTGACGGAGGCCGGGCACGATGCATTGCGCGCCTGGCTGGCGCGCTGACCGTCAACCGGCTCGCGCCGGTACGCCTTGCCGGTGCCGTTGTGGTTGTGCGCGCCGGCGGCGGTCTAGATACAACCACCAGCCCGTAGCCGCAAACACGGGCAGCATCAACGCCCCGATCAACACCAGCACCACGCCAAGCGGCCCGAAATAGCGCCCGTTGTGCAACGGCAGCATGCCGGCCAGCAGACGTTGCATCGGCGGTTTGTCGGCAAAGTGTTCGTTACGCGCGACGGCGCCGGTGGCGGCATCGAGGGTCACCCGATTGAATGCACGGTCGTGCGGCGCATCGGCGGGCAACCAGTTGATGTCGACCTTGCCGTTGCGTGCATCGTCAATGCGCAGCGTCGCGGTGCCATAGGCGGGGGCGCTGGTGATGAAGCTGTTCCACACGCGTGCGAGCGCGGCGTCGTCCAGCGGCTTGCTCGGGCCTTCGATCGGTTTCGTCTTGGCGATGACGGGCATGCCGGCCATGCGCTGCAGGCCTTCGCGATACCAGTCGTACGCCCAGTACAGCCCACTGAAGGCGGCCAGCACGTACAGCGGCAGCACCAGCGTGCCGATGACAGTGTGCACATCCCACCAGCGGATACGCCCGGCGCGGCCCCAGCGGATGACGAGCCAGCTCCGCCAGCTCCGCCAGTTCCAACAGTTCGCCATGCGGCGCGGCCAGCGCAGGTAGAGGCCCGACAATGCCATCACCACCAGTGCAACCGTGCAGGCGCCAACCATCTGCTTGCCGATCTCATTGGCGAGCAGCGTGCGGTGCAGCAGCTTGACGGTGGCAAAGAAGCGTTGGCCGCGTGCCTCTGGCAACAGCGTGCCGGTGGCGGGGTCGATATAGCGCAGTTCACCCCGGCTGCTGCCGCCGCGTTTGCCGGGCGGCCAGGCATACCAGACGCGCCACGGCTCGGTGGGGGCGGATGCGGCAGTGATGAAGGTGACGGGGCGCTCCGGCACAGCCGCGCGTGCTTGCGCGGCCACCTGCGGCAGGGTTGGTGCAGGGCCGGTACGTGCAGGCAGGCTGAGCACGCCGGGGTTGAGCCACCGCAGCAGTTCTTCGTCATACGCCATGAGCGCGCCGGTGGCGCCAACGACGGCCAGCACCACGCTGGCTGACAACCCGATCAGCCAGTGCAGGCGGAAGAGCACCCGTCGCAGCATCGCGGTCTTACATCTTGTAGCGCACGCCCAGCAGCGCCATGCGGGGGGCGCCCGGCATGTTGTAGTTCTCGGCGCCGCCATGGGCCGACACGTAGTACGCGCGGTTGAACAGGTTCTGCAGGTTCAGCGTCACGTCCACATGCTTGCTGCGGTAACCGGCGCCCAGGTCGACCGTCATGTAGCCGGGCAGCGTCGTCACGTTGTACTGCGACGCGTAGCGTGCCGCCTCCGCACGCACGCCGCCAGCCACGTAGAAGCCGTTCGGCAGATCGTGCTTGAGCCACAGCGAGCCGCTATGCCGCGGCGTGAGCGACGGCTGATTGCCATTGACGGCCACACCACCGCTCTTGTCGTTCGGGTTCTCCAGGCGACCATTCAGGTAGGCATAGCTCGCCACCAGCGACCACGTCTTGACGATCTCGCCCGTGAACGACAGCTCCAGCCCGCGCGTGCGCTGCGTGCCGATGGGCACGCCCAGCAGCGTGACCGGGTCGGCCGCTGTCAGGTTGGTCTGCTTCATGTCGAACAGCGATGCCGTGACGCTGGCACCGGCCGAGAGGTCGTATTTGGCGCCGATCTCGTAGTTGGTGGTCTGCTGCGGGGCCAGCGCGCCGCTGTTCGGGAAGAACGTGAAGCTATCCGCCAGCGGCTGGAACGAGCGGCTGTACGACGCGTACAGCGAGAGCGACTCAATCGGGTGATACACCACGCCCAGGCGCGGGCTGACCGGCTTGTCGGTGCGCGACAGGTCGACATTGCGCGAGGTCAGGTCGTCGCGGCTCTGCTTGAGGATTTCGTAGCGCAGGCCGGCCAGCACCGTCCATTGCGGCGAGAACTTGATCAGGTCCTGCACATACGCGGCGTAGGTCTCGTTGTGCGAGAGGCCGTAGTTGGTCGGCACCGCGTTGGCGGGCACGGTCGGCAGCACCTGCAGCGTCGGGTTGAACAGGTTGTAGGTCGTGCTGCCGGGGGCGCCGGCCACGCGGTCGCTCTTGTCCTGATAGCCCAGTTCGATGCCGTACAGCAGCGTGTGCTGGATGCCCCAGGTCTCGGCCTTCTGCGTCAGTTCGTTCTGCCACACGGTGCCGCGGTCGCTGCGGTTGCGCTGGTTGACGGCCAGCGTGACCGTCGGGATCGGGCCATCGGTGACGCGGCTGACCGTCGTGTAGTTATTGCGACCGAGCGAGTACTCGTAGTTGCGCACCACGCTGTGGAACGACCACTTGTCATTGAGGCGGTGGTCGAGCGTGCCGGTCACGCTCTTGACGGTGGTGTCGATGTTGCCGGCACCTGCATCGGCTGAACCGTAACGCGTGCCGATGGGCACATCCACCGGCCGGCCGTGGTACGACGGCACGCCCTGGTCGGCAATGCGCTTGTCGTGCAGATAGTCAAACTGCACCGTCAGCTTGGTATCGGGCGACAGGTTGAACAGGAACGAGGGCGAGATCGCCTGGCGGCGCAGGAAGTAGTCGTTGCGAAAGCCCCCCGAATCTTCCACCGCGCCGGTGATGCGCGCGCGGATGGCGTCGTCGTTGATGGAGGTGTTCAGGTCGAACTCGGCGCGCTTCTGGCGCTCGGTGCCGACCAGCACGCCCACCTCGGCCAGCGGCGTGGCCAGCGGCTTCTTGGTGACGCGGTTGATGATGCCGCCCGACGAGCCGCGCCCGTAGAGCACGGCGGCGGGGCCCTTGAGCACTTCGATGCGGTCGACGTTCGACAGGTCGCGGAAGTAGAGCGCGTCATCGCGCAGGCCGTCGACGTACTGGTCGTTGATCGCCGAGAAACCTCGGATGGTGACCTGATCGCGCTGCGCATCGCCAAGCGACGCCGATACGCCAGGCACGTTGCGCAACGTATCGTTGATCGACAGCGCGCCCTGGTCCTGGATGACCGCGCGCGGCACGACATTCATCGATTGCGGAATCTCGCGCAGCGGCACGGGGATCTTTGTGGCCGTGTTGGCGATGGGAGTGTCGTAGCTTGTGCTGCTGTGCGTGCCCTTGACGGTGGCGGTCGGCAGCGTGCCGGCATCCGCCGCTGCAACGGTGGTGTCGGCCGCCGTTGCCACCTGTGCAAACGGCAGCGTTCCAAGGACAGCTAGAGACAGGCACAAACGTTTCGGCGGCATTGCAGTTCCCGTAAAGTGAAAAGGCCCGCGCACGCGGGGCAGGGCGCCGTTCCCCCTCGTGGCCGGCGCGCCTCCAATATGTGAAGGCGCGAATAATAATGAGAATAATTCCTATTAACAAGAAGGTTAAGCTGTGCTTTTAACGATGGGCAACGTTTGCTGATCTCATGCACGGCAACTTTCCGTGGCACGTATCAAGTTTTTCGGCACCAAGTTGCGTGACTGGCGTCTTATTCGTTTGCTTTCTGCCATTTTTTCGACATGTCGCCTTCATCACACCAACCCCCGCTGAACGTCGCCCTGGTGGGCTATGGCTACGCCGGCAAGCTCTTTCACGCGGCCCTGATCGATGCCACGCCGGGCCTGCGCTTGCAGGTGATCGGCTCCAACCGGCCGGATGCCGTGCATGCGGATCGGCCCGATGCCGTGGTCTGCGCGCCAGACGCCGCGGCGACCCACGCGGATGTCGATCTTGTGGTGATTGCCGCACCCAACGACCGCCACGCACCGCTGGCCGAGGCTGCGCTGCGTGCTGGCAAGCACGTGGTGGTGGACAAGCCGTTTACCGTCACGCTGGCGCAGGCGCGACATCTGGCACGCGTGGCGAGAGAGCGCGGCCGACTGCTGTCGGTCTTCCAGAACCGCCGTTGGGACAGCGATTTCCTGGGCGTGCAAGCCACGCTTGCCAGCGGCGCAATCGGCGATGCGATGCACGTCGAGGCGCATTTCGATCGTTACCGCCCGCAGGTGCGCGCACGCTGGCGCGAGCAGGCGGGGCAGGGCACCGGCATCTGGTTTGATCTCGGCCCGCATCTGGTCGATCAGGCATTGCAACTGCTCGGACTGCCCGATGCGGTGAGCGCGTCGTTCGCGCGTCAGCGCCCGGGTGCGGAAACGCCCGATTGGGCCCACGTCGTCCTGCAGGCCGGTGAGCGCCGCGCCATTCTCCACGCGAGCATGCTGGTGGCCGGCGGCGCGCCCCGCTGGGTCCTGCATGGCACGCTGGGCTCGTTCATCAAGCACCGCATGGATCAGCAGGAAGCCCAACTGCTGGCCGGCATGAAGCCCGGCGCGCAGGGCTGGGGCGTTGACGACGATGTCGGTTGCCTGATCGACGGTGCAACGTCCGCCGAAACCGAGGTGCCGACCCCCGCCGGCGACCAGCGCGCCTACTACGCAGCGGTGCGCGATGCCATCCTCGGCCAGCGTGCGAATCCTGTGCCGCCCGTGCAGGCATTGGCCGTGATGGCTGTGCTCGAAGCCGCCGTGGCCGCCGCCGAAACCGGCACCGCCGTCGTGCCGGACCTCACCGACGCCGAACGCGCCGATTGGCTGGCCGCACGGGAGTCCGCCTCGTGAACGGCGTCGTCATCCTGTTGCTGGTGGCGGGCGGCTTGCTCGCCGTGGTGGCGTTGGTGCAGATGCTGGCCTCCCGGCTGACGTTGCCCGAATCGACCTTGCTCGCACTGGCGGGTATCGGCATCGGTGGGGCATATGTGGGCCTGCAGAACTCCGCGCCTGCGTTTGCGGCAACGTTTTTTGCGCCGCTCATCAACCCGAGCTGGCCGGCCGAGGCGTATCTGTGGTTGTTTCTGCCGCCGCTGCTGTTTCAGGCGGCGCTGTCGGTAGACGTGCGGCGCATGGCGCCTGATGCCGCGCCCATCCTGATGCTGGCCGTTGTGGCGGTGGTGGTGGCGACAGGCGTGATCGGATTGGCTGCGGCTGCCGTCACGCCATTCGGCATCGTCACGTGCCTGTTGCTCGGCGCGATGATCGCCACGACCGATCCGTCGGCAGTGATTGCGGTGTTCCGCGACGTGGGGGCGCCGGCGCGGCTGATCCGGTTGGTGGAAGGCGAAGCGCTGCTGAACGACGCGGCGGCCATCGCCATCATGGGTGTGCTGCTCGCCATGCTGACGGGGCACGGGGCAGACGCCACCATCGGCGGTGGCCTGCGCGAACTCGCCAAGGCATTCGGCGGCGGTGTCGTGTTCGGGCTCATTGCGGGGCGCATCGCCGCGTTCCTGCTGCCGGCGCTGCGCGGCATCGCCCAGGCGGAGGCGGCCTGGACGCTCGCGCTGCCGTATCCGCTGTACCTCGTAGCCGAAAACGTGCTCGACGTGTCGGGCGTGGTGTCGGTGGTGTGCGCGGGGTTGGTGATCGGCGCGCTGGGGCGTACGCGCCTGACGCCGCGCAACTGGTCACACCTGCAGCTGATCTGGGAACAGATTGCCGCCCTCGCGGGCGCGGTGGTCTTTCTGCTGGCTGCAGTGCGTGTGCCGGAGCTATTGCACGGTGTGGTGTGGAAAGACGCGCTGTGGCTGGCGGTGATCGTGGTGGCGGCACTGGCGGCACGCCTGGCCGTACTGTTCGGTTTGCTGCCTGCGCTGGCATGGCTGAAGCTCTCCGCTCCGGTCAGCCATGCCTACAAGCTGGCGATTGCGTGGGGCGGCCTGCGCGGCGCCGTCACGCTGGTGCTGGCACTGGGCGTGGCCGAGAACGAGGCCGTGCACCTGGCCGATCGCCATTTCGTCACCATTCTCGCAACCGGCTTTGTGCTGGTGAGCGTGCTGTTCAACGGCGCGACGCTGCGCTGGGTGATGCACCAGTTGGGGCTGGATCAGCTCTCGTCGCAGGAACAGGTGCTGCAGGGGCAGGCGCTGAACCTGTCCACGGTGGAAGTGGAATCGACCATGCGCCGCATCGGCGGGCACTTCCACTTCACTGCCGGGGCGACGGACCAGGCCGCAGAGGCATACAAACGTGAGGTGGCGACCGGCGCGGCGGAGTTGAACCTGGAGGAAGCGCTCTCCGAACGGGAGCGCCTGACCATCGGCCTGGTCGCGCTGGCCACGCGTGAGCGGGAGTTGATTCCGGAATACGGCAATGGCCTCGTCTCGATCCGCAACCTCGACGCGATGATGCGCAACACCGCCGACATGATCGACGCGGCGCGTGCGGAAGGGCGCCTTGGCTACAAGCGGGCCTCGCGTCGCATCCTGGCCAAGCATGTTGGTTACCGCATCGCGTTCTGGCTGCACCGCATGCTGCATGTCGACCGGCCGTTGGCCAATGCACTGGCTGATCGCTTCGAGTTGCTGGTGTGCCGCCAGACCGTGCTGGAACGTCTGCGTGCATACAACCGCGCATCCCTGCAACCAGTGCTGGGCGAACGCATGGCTGATTTGCTCGACGGCGTGCTGATCACCCGCATCGAAGCCGCCGAAGAAGGGTTGGCCGAATTGCGCGAGAAGTTTGGCGACTACAGTGCCGCGCTGGAGAAGCGCCTGCTGTTGCTGTTCGCGCTCTATATCGGTCAGAGCAAGATCGACACGATGCTGGCCGAAACGGTGATCTCGAAAGAGGTCTACAAGCAGATCAGCGGCGTGATCCGACGCGCATGGACCGCCGCGTTGCCGCGGCCGCCGTTATCGACCGCGTTGCGTGCGCCGGTCGTGCAAACCAACGCGCCGCAATAAGGCCCGGCGGCCTCAGAGCCGCTTGGCCTGCCGTTCACCATGCAGGTGCCGATGGACGTCGTGCGTGACGAAGCCGGAGTCGTTGTCCGGCATGGCAAGCCAGTCCGGATGCGAGAGCGATTCGCGTATGTCGGCCAGGCCCGAGGCCCAGTGGTCGCGCATGGTCGACGGCCCGAACTGGATGTCCTTGCCCGGGCCCTCGTGTTCCTTGGCTGCGTAGATCAGGTGGAAGACGTTGTAGCGCTTGGTGCAAGCGAGCTCCTGCGCGTCCTTGTACCACTGCGTGCGCGCGAACTCTTTTGGCGGCAAGTGATCAAGCAGCTTGCGCACCAACCTGCGCGTCGATTGCGAACGCTCCATCCAGTCGGTCACAAGCCGCGTCCGGCTGGAGTACTGCAGGTCTTTCTGACGGCTGGCCACGCCGATCATGGTGTCGGGCACCGGCCCCACCGCGCTCCACAGATCCACCTGAAACACCAGCGTGTCCTTGCGCGGCTTCGAGCCCAGCACGTACGACAACGGCGTGTTGGAGACCACGCCGCCGTCCCAGTAATAGTCGCCGTCGATCAGCACGGGCGGAAAGCCCGGCGGCAATGCGCCCGAGGCCATGAAGTGCTCGGGGCGCAGGCGGCGCTCGGTGTTGTCGAAGGCTTCCAGATTGCCGGTGCGCACGTTGACGGCGCCCACCGACACGCGGATGCCGCCGTCGTTGATGCGGTCGAAATCGCACAGGCGTTCGAGCGTGGCCTTCAGCGGTGTGGTGTCGTAATAGCTGGCGTCGAGCGGATCGACCTCGTTGGCCGGCAGCGGCGGGGGAATGCGCGGCGTGAAGAAGCCGCGCTGGCCTTCGAGCAGGGTGTCGGCGGCCTGCATGGCGGTCAGCCATTTGCGCAGATGCGCGTTGCCGTCAAACCAGGCGTTTTCCAGGATGTCGGGCAGCGGCGGCGAGAAGCTCGGCTGCGTGATGGTCTGCCAGAACTCGCGCAACTTGGCCTGCCGATCCTTGGGCGCATTGCCCGCAATGATGGCCGTGTTGAGCGCCCCGATAGAGATGCCCGCAATCCAGTTCGGCACGATGCCGGCTTCGTCCAACCCCTCGAACACACCCGCCTGATACGAGCCGAGCGCGCCGCCGCCTTGCAGCACCAGCGCGATGTTCTCGTACGCAGGCAGCACGATGCGCTGTGCGGTGGTGGCAGGCGCATCCACGGGGCGGGACGATTCGGCTGCGGTAGGCCGCTTGCTGGCGACCGAGCGTGATTTGGGTGCGGGCATGTCTGCTTCAGCCTCCTTGCTTGATGCGCGTGGCGCTTATTGCATGAACCAGCCGTGGCTCACCACGAACGACTGGCCGGTGAGCGCCGCGCTCGGGAAGGTTGCCAGAAAGCGCACCGTCTCGGCCACGTCTTCCACGGTGGTGAACACACCATCGACCGTATCACCCAGCATGACTTTCTTCTCGACGTCTTCTTCGCTGATGCCCAGTTCCTTCGCTTGCTCGGGAATCTGCTTTTCAACCAGCGGCGTGCGCACGAAACCCGGGCATACGACGTGCGAGCGCACGTTATGCGCCGCGCCTTCCTTGGCGAGCACCTTGTTCAGCCCCAGCAGCGCATGCTTGGCTGCCACGTAGGCCGACTTCAGCGGCGAGCCCTCGTGCGAGTGCACAGAGCCCATGTAGATCACCGTGCCGCCGCGGTTGTCCTTGTACATGTGGCGCAGCGCCGCGCGCGTGGTCAGGAACGCGCCATCGACGTGGATGGCCTGCATCTTCTTCCAGTCGGCAAACGAATAATTTTCGATCGGATTGACGATCTGGATGCCCGCGTTCGAGACCAGGATGTCGACCGAGCCGAGCTCAGCCGCCACGCGGTCGATGCCGGCATCCACGGCCTGCTCGTCGGTCACGTCCATACGCAGGCCGATGGCGCGGCCACCCGCATCGGTGATTTCCTTGGCGACGGCCTTGGCGCCGTCTTCGTTCAGGTCGACGATGGCGATGGCCGCGCCGGAGTTGGCCAGCGTGAGCGCGATTTGCTTGCCGATGCCGCTGGCGGCACCCGTGACGATGGCGACTTTGCCTTTCAAATCTGACATGTTGTGCTCCTAGAGGGGGGAGGGACGGAAGAGGGTTACTTGGTGAGGTAATCGAACACGACCTCGCCCATGCCAAGGGTCAGGTCAGCAATGATGTGCCGAGCTTCGACAATTTCCAGCACCGGCAGTTCGGCCACCGGCGCCAGCGCGTGATGTGCCAGCTCCAACGAGGCAGGCCCGGTCCAGGCGCCCTTCATCTCGATATCGATCATGAAATTGCGCGACAACTCGCAGATGCGGGCGGTCTTGCCGTCCACGTGCGGAATGATCTTGAGCAGATAGTTGGGCAGCTCCAGTCGGCGCTTCTGCTCGGCCAGATCCAGCTCGCGGTGCTTATAGCCCATCGTGCCGGTGGCAACGCGCACAGGGCCGTAGTCGAGCGTGCCGATCAGCGTGTCCTTGTCGGTCTCTAGCTTGGGGCTTGCGAGCTTCTTGGGAAAGCCCCACATCTCCCGGCCGCCGGCCAGGGGCGGGTGGTCATCCAGATACATCGCCAGCGTGTAGGTGCCGGGCTTGCCTTCGTAGGTGACGGGAATGACCTGGCCGCTTTCGGTGTAATCGCCAAAACCGGTGGAGTCGGCCATGCGGATGAACTCGTAGCTCACCAGCGGTTCGGGCACCTCCAGCGGCTCGGGCACCATGGCGCGCAGCTTGGCCGGGTCGGTGCGGTACGTGATGATGAAGAACTCGCGATTGATGAACCGGTACGGGCCGGGTGGGTAGGCGGGGCTCGTGAGCGGCATCGCGAAAGCGGTTTCGCGGACGGTTTTGATATCCATGGCACTCCTTGTGCGTTGAGAGGCAGGAACGGCGTCAGGCAAGGCGTTGGAATAGCTTGCCAAGCGTTTGTGACGCTGCGTCCCTGCGGTCACGTTATTGCGTTTGCAAGCGATAATCGTAGCCAGGAGTGTTCGACTGTGGATAAATTCGCAACGTTAGTTGACGGGCACAACGTGCTGTTGCGCCCCTTGAATCCCGCGCGGTCAGGCGCAGGAGAGGAAATCCCACAGTGCCGGTTCGGCGGAATAGGCCACGTTAAATCGCAGCCATGGGCTGGCTTCATCATGCGGCCGGAAATACTGGCCGGGGGCCAGCCAGATGTTGTGCCGAATGGCCTGGTCGGCCAGCGCGGAGGCATCCGGATGGCCGGGCAGCCGCGCCCACAGGAAGAGGCCACGCCCCGGTGTGTCGAACAGCTCGGCGCCGTGCTCGCGCATGACGGCTTCCACACCCGCATGTGCCTCCGCCAATCGGGTAATCAGGCGCGCCACGTGCTCGCCATAAACGGGGCGGGTGACAAACGCGTGCACGATGCGCTCCGTGATCTCCGACGAGGTGAGCGCCACCGCCATCTTGGTGCGCGCCAGTTCGCGGGCGATCGCCGCATCGGCCACCACGTAGCCCGCGCGCAAGGACGGCGAGATCGTCTTGGAGAAGCCGCTCACGTACAGCGTGCGGCGCAGGCCGTCGAGTGCGGCCAGCATGGGCGCGGCCGGGTCGGCGAGTTCGCGGTGCAGGTCGTCTTCGACGATCCACAGGCCGTGCTGCTCGGCCAACTGCAACACGCGGTAGGCATTCTGCGCGGTCATTGAAGAACCAGTCGGGTTCTGCAGCACAGAGCTGGTGAAGAGGGCGCGCGGGCGGTCGGCATCGTCGGTGCGCAGGATGGCTTCCAGCGCCGCAGTGTCCAACCCGTCGGGCGTGCGAGGCACGCCGACCACGCGCAAGCCTGCCAGCTTGAGCACCTGGAGCACGTTGCAGTAGCCGGGGTCATCCACCGCCACCACATCGCCGGCCTTGAACAAGGTGCGGACGATCAGGTCGAGCGCCTGGGTGGCGCCGCTGGTCAGCAGCACCTGTGAGCGTTCGACCGGCAATCCGCGCAGCGTGAGCGATTGCGCAACGTGTTCGCCCAGCGGCGCATAGCCCCACGGGTGCCCGTAGCCCGCCACACGCAGTGCGGAGACGCGGCTCACCGCACGCATCGCCTCTTGCACACCGCGCTCGTCCAGCCAGTCGTTCGGCAGCCAGCCGCAGCCCGGCTTGATGGCAATGGAGCGATCGGCAAACACATCCGACAGCAGCCACGCTGCGTTCAGCTTGGGCGGCTCCCAGCGCGGGGCGACGGGTGCTGGCTGGGCCGCTGCACGCGCGGCTACCAGGTAGCCCGAGCGCGGCCGCGCCACGATGGTGCCCAGCGCGGCCAGGCGCGTGTATGCCTCCGCCACCGTGAACGTGCTCACGTCGTGCGCCTGGGCCAGCTTGCGCACCGAGGGCAGCCGCGTGCCGGGCAGCAAGCTGCGGTTGTCCACCGCCGCACGAATGCCTTGGACGATCTGGTCGACCAACGTACGCTGAGGATGAAGGGGATCGAGTTCGAGGTGTTCGAGTGGCATGTTGCGATGCAGCAAGGCGAGGGTCACCTATACAGTTTCTTATAGAACCGTCATCTGTGCATGTCCGCGTCGCGTGTGACTCTGTACAGTTGGCTCGAACCGGGCACTTGGCCTGCGCACTTGTTTTTTCCGGAGACGCTGATGAAACCCGCACCGCACCCGCTGGAAACCACGGATCTGTCCTACTTCTGGATGCCGTTTACGGCCAACCGCCAGTACAAGGCCGCGCCGCGCCTGCTGACGTCTGCCCAGGGCATGTACTACCGCGACGCCGACGGCCGCGAAGTGCTGGACGGCACGGCCGGCCTCTGGTGCGTCAACGCGGGCCACGGCCGCAAGGAAATCGTCGATGCCATCGCCACGCAGGCGGCCACGCTCGACTACGCGCCCACCTTCCAGATGGGCCACCCGATGGCCTTCCGCGCCGCAGAAAAAGTGGCCGAGATCATGCCCAAGGGGCTGAATCGCATCTTCTTTGCCAACTCCGGTTCGGAAGCGGTGGATACGGCGCTCAAGATTGCGCTGGCTTATCACCGTGCGCGTGGAGAAGGGCAGCGCACGCGCCTGATCGGCCGTGAGCGTGGTTACCACGGTGTCGGCTTCGGCGGCATTTCAGTGGGCGGCATTTCGCCGAACCGCAAGGCGTTCTCGGCCAACCTGATTCCGGGTGTGGACCACCTGCCGCACACGCACGCGCCTGAACACAACGCATTCTCCAAGGGCCAGCCGGCCTGGGGCGAGCATCTGGCCGACGAGCTGGAGCGCCTGGTCACGCTGCACGACGCGTCGACCATTGCCGCCGTCATCGTCGAGCCGCTGGCCGGCTCCACGGGCGTGCTGGTGCCGCCCAAGGGCTATCTGCAGCGCCTGCGCGCCCTGTGCGACAAGCACGGCATCCTGCTGATCTTTGACGAGGTCATCACGGCTTTCGGCCGCCTTGGCGCGGCGACCGCGTCGGAGTTCTTCGGCGTCACGCCGGATCTGCTGACGATGGCCAAGGGCATCAACAACGCTGCCGTACCGATGGGGGCGGTGGCCGTACGTCAGTCGGTGCACGACGCGGTGATCGATGCCGGTGCGCCGGGCGCCATCGAGCTGTTCCACGGCTATACGTATTCCGCGCACCCGCTGGCTGCGGCTGCGGCCGTGGCGGCGCTCGACCTGTATCGCAGCGAAGGTTTGTTCGAGCGTGCCCGTGCGCTCTCGCCCGCGTTCGAAGCGGCCGCGCATTCGGTCAAGGGCGCCCCGCATGTGACGGACATCCGCAACCTGGGCCTGGTTGCCGGCATCGAACTGGAATCGCGCCCGGGTGCCGTTGGCGCGCGTGCCTATGAAGTCTTCCTGAAGTGCCTGGAGCGTGGCGTGCTGGTGCGCTACACCGGCGACATCCTGGCGTTCTCGCCGCCGCTCATCATCGACGAAGCGCAGATCGCGCGCATCTTCGACACCGTCCGTACCGTTCTGCAAGAGGTAGCTTGAAATGAACCGACCGATTGATCCTGCTGTTACCGAGTCTGTGGTCAGCCACTACATCGGCGGCCAACGCCATGCCGGCGCAGGTGCCCGCAGCGCCGATGTGTTCAATCCGGCCACCGGCGCCGTGAGCGCCCAGGTGCTGCTGGGTGGAAAGCCCGAAGTGGATGCCGCCGTGGCCGCCGCGCGCGCCGCTGCCGCCGACTGGGCCGAAACCTCGCCGCTCAAGCGCGCGCGCATCCTGTTCAATTTCAAGGCGCTGCTCGACCAGAACCACGATGCGCTGGCCGCATGCATCACGCGCGAGCACGGCAAGGTGTTCTCCGATGCCAAGGGCGAAGTCACGCGCGGCATCGAGGTGGTGGAATTTGCCTGCGGCATCCCGAACCTGCTCAAGACAGAATTCACCGACAACATCGGTGGTGGCATCGACAACTGGAACCTGCGACAGCCGCTGGGTGTGGTTGCCGGCATCACGCCGTTCAACTTCCCGTTCATGGTGCCGATGTGGATGGCGCCTGTGGCGCTGGCGTGCGGCAACACGTTCATCCTCAAGCCGAGCGAACGCGACCCGAGCGCCAGCCTGATGATCGCCGACCTGCTCAAGCAGGCTGGCCTGCCGGATGGCGTGTTCAACGTCGTGCAAGGCGGCAAGGATGCGGTGGATGCGCTGATCGCCCACCCGGACGTGCAGGCGCTGTCCTTCGTCGGCAGTACCCCGATTGCCGAATACATCTACGCCGAGGGCACCAAGCGTGGCAAGCGCGTGCAGGCCCTGGGCGGTGCCAAGAACCACCTGGTGGTCATGCCCGACGCTGATCTCGACCAGGCCGTCGATGCGCTGATCGGCGCCGGCTATGGTTCGGCCGGCGAGCGCTGCATGGCGATCTCGGTGGCCGTGGCCGTAGGCGATGTGGCCGACAAGCTCGTGCCGCGCCTGGCCGAGCGTGCGCGTGCGCTCAAGATCGGCAACGGCATGGAAGCCGACAGCGAAATGGGACCGCTCGTTACGGCGGCGCACAAGGCCAAGGTAGAGGGCTACATCGCGAAGGGTGTCGAGGAGGGCGCCAAGCTGGTGGTGGATGGCCGCGGCCACACGGTCGACGGCCATGCCGAAGGCTTCTTCACGGGCGGCACGCTGTTCGACCATGTCACGCCCGAGATGACGATCTACAAGGAAGAGATTTTCGGCCCGGTGCTGTCGGTGGTGCGCGTGCACGACCTGGCCGAGGCGGTGAGCCTGATCAACGCCCACGAATTCGGCAACGGCGTGTCGTGCTTCACCAGCGATGGCGGCGTGGCACGTGCCTTTGCACGGCAGATCCAGGTCGGCATGGTCGGCATCAACGTGCCGATTCCGGTGCCGATGGCCTGGCACAGCTTTGGCGGCTGGAAGCGCTCGTTGTTCGGCGATCACCACGCCTATGGCGAAGAGGGTGTGCGTTTCTACACGCGCTACAAGAGCGTGATGCAGCGCTGGCCGGATTCGATCGGCAAGGGTGCGGAGTTCGTCATGCCGACGGCCAAGTAAGCGCACCGCGCATCAACAACAAAGGGAGGCACTGCCTCCCTTTTTTTGCGCCTGTGCAACTGCGCGGGCCGGATTGAAACCGGGGTGTCATAGTGGCTTGATGTTGACGGCGATCAACTCGCCGTCCGGCCCGACCTCCACGTCAAAGCTGACGCGCTGGCCTTCATGGAAGGTCTGCGAGCGCGAAAACTGGATTTCCGAATCCCGGATAAAACTCGGGGCAGCGTGCATTTCTGCAGCTGCCCCGGCGGGCGGATCATATTGAACAGCGTGATCTTCAATTCGGCTGGCCATTGCATTCTCCCGAGAGAGGTTTTGTCAAACCGGGGAGCCGTCTCCGACAGTCCTCGGCCGCTTGATGGCAAACACGTACTGAACAACCTTTGTACAACCTGATTCCTTGGGGCTTCCGACCGGCGCGCCTCCTGCCCGGAGGGTGGCGCGCCGTCCTGCTTGTCGCTTGGGCGACCCTGGCTCTGCCTTGTGCCCCGGCTTTCGGATTAAGCCGCCTGGATATTCGAGGCTTGCTTACCCTTCGGGCCTTGCGTCACCTCGAAGGTGACCTTTTGGCCTTCCTTCAGGGATTTGAACCCCGCCATGTTGATTGCGGAAAAATGTGCGAAAAGGTCCTCGCCGCCATCATCCGGGGTAATGAAGCCGAAACCCTTTGCGTCGTTGAACCACTTGACGGTACCAGTAGCCATGATCTTGAGTCGTGAAGTTGAGAAATCGATCGACTGCCCGCCCAAGAATGCAGCAGGCAGACCCGGCCAAACCAGCCAAACGATCGTTTGCTGAATATATGCTTGGCGCGTCTCCCCGTCAAAGTCTGTTTTTTTATCCCTTTTGTTTGGAAGGCGCATGGGCCGCGTCTGTTGGGGGCGCAGCAGGGTCGGCGCGTTCTCGCCATCGGTGCAAACACCCGCGCAAAACCGAGCGTTTTCACCTAAGCTTTAGTGGCTTTTGCCGCACTCTACCTCTGCCGACGCGGGGGGCGGGAGGTGCCGCAGGCGGCGCACGAAAATTGCGTGCGCCCCCGTCGTTCCAGTCGCAGCCCAAACATGACGACCGTAGCAGCCAGCACAATCAAAAAAAATCCCGCGTTGATGGCCACCATGGTGGGCGCGATCGGCGTGGTGTTCGGGGACATCGGTACCAGCCCGTTGTATGCATTGAAGGAATGCTTCAACCCCGAGCATGGGGTTCCGTTCTCTGACCAGACTGTCTACGGCATCCTGTCGATGCTGTTCTGGGCGATGACGCTGGTGGTCTCCATCAAGTACGTGCTGTTTGTCATGCGCGCCGACAACAACGGCGAAGGCGGCATCCTCGCGCTCACGGCGCTGGCCATGCGCGCGAGCAGCGGCAGCGCCCGGTTCACGCGCACGCTGATGCTGCTCGGCCTCCTGGGCGCCGCCATGTTCTACGGCGATGCCGTCATCACGCCTGCCATTTCGGTGCTGTCCGCCATTGAGGGGATGGAGATCATGGCGCCTGCGCTGCAGACATGGGTGTTGCCGCTGGCGCTTGTGGTGCTGATTGCCTTGTTCCTGATACAGAAGCAGGGCACGCATGTGGTCGGACGCCTGTTTGGGCCGATCATGGTGATCTGGTTTGTGCTGCTGGGGTTGATGGGGCTGGTCTCGGTGGTCAAGTCACCGCAGATTCTGGTGGCGCTCAGCCCCGTTTATGCCATCGAGTTCGGCTTCCGGCATACGGTGCTGGCCTTCGTGGTGTTCGGCTCGGTGTTCCTGGCGTTGACCGGCGCCGAGGCGCTGTATGCCGACATGGGCCACTTCGGCGCGCGCCCGATCCGCTACGCGTGGTTCTACATTGCCATGCCGTGCCTGCTGCTGAATTACTTCGGCCAGGGCGCTTTGCTGCTGCGCGAGCCAAGCGCCGTGCAGAACCCGTTCTTCCTGCTGATGCCGAACTGGGCCGTGGGTCCGATGGTGGTGCTGGCCACAGCCGCCACCGTCATCGCATCGCAGGCCGTTATTTCGGGCGCGTTCTCGATGACGGCGCAGGCGGTGCATCTGGGCTATGCGCCGCGCATGAAGATCCTCTATACGTCGGATGTGGAAATCGGCCAGATCTACGTGCCGGTGGTCAACTACATCCTTTTGCTGCTGGTGGTGGCGGTGGTGCTGGCCTTCGGCAAGTCCGACAACCTCGCTGCGGCCTACGGCATTGCCGTGACGACCACCATGGTGCTGACCACGGGGCTGGTGACGGTGGTCATGCGCAACGCCTGGAAGTGGAGCCTGCCGCTGGTGGCCTGCATCGGCGCGGTATTCCTGGCGGTGGACCTGTCGTTCTTCAGCGCCAACCTGCTCAAGATTGCGGCGGGCGGCTGGTTTCCGCTGCTGCTGGGCGGCTTGATCTTCTTCCTGATGGTGACGTGGCACACCGGCACGCAGCTGTTGAAGGCGCGCAACGTGGAGGGCGGTATCCCGCTCGAGCCGTTCATGGAGGGCCTGCTGCGCCATCCGCCGTATCGCGTGGACGGCACGGCCGTGTATCTCACGCCGAGCATCGAATTTGTGCCGCTGGCGCTGCTGCATAACCTCAAGCACAACCACGTGCTGCACAAGCGCGTGCTGTTCATTCACTTCCGCACGCTGGCGGTGCCGTACGTGGACCCCGCCAAGCGCATGGTCATCAAGACGCTGGGCGACAACATCTACACGGCCGTGGTGGATTTCGGTTTCAAGGAAACGCCGGCCGTGGACGAGATCGTACGCAGCGCCGGTGAGCGGCTCGGCATTGTTTTTGAAGACATGGAAACGTCGTTCTTCATCACGCGGGCCACGGTGGTGCCGTCGCCGCTGCCCGGCATGGCGATGTGGCGCGAGTCGCTGTTTGCCTGGATGCAGCACAACAGCGCCAAGCCGTCGGACTTCTTCCGCATTCCCGCCAACCGGCTGGTGGAGCTGGGCAGCAAGGTGGAAATCTAGAAAAGACAGCGCCTGCCCCCGAAAGAAAAATAGCCCTCGGTGGAGGGCTCAACAGTGCTCTGCCAGGAGTGGGGCAGCACTGAAATACACGGTCATCTGTGCAACGAAGATCCGGCTCTCGCGGCCAATCTCAGAACAGATGATGAATCCCGGTGAGGACGACCGTCTGCCGTTTGGACGACGAAGTGCCGATTCCCAACGTGCTCGCCACGGCGCCCTGGGACGCCTGCTCCACCATCAGGTCGGCATACAGTTGCGTCGTCTTGGACAACGCGTAGACGTTGGCGAGCGTCAGCTGTGTCCACCGTTTTCCTGACAGCGTGGTGGTCCACGCGCCTGCGTCGATCTGGTACGCGGGGGTGAGCTGGAAATTGATTCCGCCATCGATGGTCCGGTAGTTGTCCATCTGGCCATTGCGCTCGATGCGGACCTGGGTGACGAGGCCGTGCAGCGTGATGGCTCCGAGCCGGTAGCTGCCGCCGATGCCGGCGTTCTTGACGCGATCGGCCACGAATGGTGCGCCCCCGGCAAGGTTGACGCCCTGGAACGTGGTCAGCCCCAGGCCGCCCGCGATGTTCAGCGTGCGGCGCTGATATTCCGAATATGCGGCCGCGAGGTTGAGCGGGCCATTCGCATATGTCGCGCCGAAGCTGATGCTGTGTCCGGTCGTGCTGCTGGCGGTGTTGGTGAAGCCATACATGGCGCCAAACGTCAGGCCGGAATACGTCTGGCTGCGGAACTTGACCGTGTTCGTGAGTTGCACGGGCACCGTGTTGCCCAAGCCGTCGATATTGCCGGGGTGGAAGGCAGAAAAATCGCCCAGCGCCTGCGCAGTGGACAGGGGCCCGAGCATCTCGAAGTGGAAGTCGGTCTGACGGCCCAGCGTGATCGTGCCGATCCGTTGATCGGACAGCCCGACGTAGGCTTGGCGGTTGAACAGCGTGCCTGCGCTCGACATTGCACCGCTGATGGTTGAGAAACCGGACTCCAGCTTGAACACCGATTTCAGTCCGCCGCCCAGGTCCTCGACACCCATAAGCCCCCAGCGGTCTGCCTGGTACGTGCCCTGCTGCGCGAGGAAGGCGGAACTGCCATGCAGGTTGCTGACATAGCCGATGCCGGCATCCAGGCTGCCGTAAAGCGTCACGCTGCTCTGCGCATGCGCACCGGCAGCCACCCCCAGCAGTGGGAGAGCGATGCAACGCAAGCTTTTTTTCATAGGGTCTCCTCCGTTTTCTAATGGGTATGTGCGGCTGTGCCGCGATTTACAGCAATGTCTGATACAGGATGGCGGCACCCGATACGATCGCGAACGCCATCACGCTGATGCGCAGGATTCGGCCGTTGAAGTGGTGGTGGATGTGCTGGCTGACGAACGCGCCCACGATGACCGCCGGCACGAGTTGCAATGCCGATACGAATTTGTCCGGCGTGATTTGCCCGGTGGTGCTGAGCATCGCCAGCGAAACGGCCTCGCCGATGGCGAAGCAGAGCGCGATCGTCGAGCGCAGCGCGGGTGCCTGGTGGTGCTGGAAGACCATGGCCAGTGCGGGGCCGCCGATGCCGGTTGCGGTCTCGGTAATGCCGGTCACGGCGCCCGCGGCCATGAACGCGTTACGGCCCGGCGCAAAGGCTGGAGCGCACAGGGTGGCCACCGCCGCGGCGATGGTCGATGCGCCGATGAACAGATTGAGATCGTGCGTCGAGATGCGCGACAGGATCCAGACGCCGCCCACTGCGCCGGCGATGCGCCCTGCCGTAATCCAGATCGCTCCGTTCGAATCGAGGGCAGGGCGTTCGCGCCAGGCCAGATACGCGTTCAACGGCAGCATCAGGATCAGCAGTGACACCGGCAGCAGGCCCGGGTCCACAAGACCGATGACCGGTGCGGCAATGAGGGCGAACCCCACACCGACGGCGCCCTGCACAAATGCGCCGATCGCGACCGTCGCGGCCAGGAGGGTAAAAATGGTCAGACTCACAGGAATTCTCGCTTCTGGGTTGGGGTGTCTTTCACCGGTCGGTGGTGGCGTTGGTGATATCCGTGGCGTGCTGTACGCGAATGTCCGACCAGGAGGGTGAGTGAACCCGCTGGATCGGGGCGCGCGCGACCACTTCGGACGCCGCTTCGTCGACCTCCTTCAGGAAGGCCCGGGCGTCCCAGTCCAGCGGCCACCCCTGCCACAGGCGCAGCCGGCCCGCGACAAAGACGGCGTCGATCTGGCTGCGGTTGGCAAGCCGGACCAATTCCCAGTTGAGGTTCCAGGAGGGCCGCATTTCCGGTACGTCGATGTCGACGAGCAGAAAGTCAGCGGCCTTGCCCGGTGCAATGTCGCCGGTGAGTGCGCCAAGGCGCAGCACGTTTGCGCCGCCACGCAGTGCGTGGTTCAGCCACAGCTCGCCGTCACCGCAGGCGGAATCACCGGTTGCAAGGCCGAAAGCGAATCGCTGGGCGGACTCCGCGGCATCGAGCAGCCGGAAGGCGTCGCTGCGTGTGCCATCCGTCCCCAGTCCGACACGGATGCCCAGCGCCGTCATCTGCATCGCGGGCGCCACGGCATTCCCCTTCCACGAACTGGCGACGGGGTTGTAGCTGACCGCCGCCCCGGTATCGCGCAGCAGGTTCAGCTCGGTGGGCGTGACCAGCGTCGCGTGCGCGATCAGCGTCTGCGGGCCGAGTGCGCCGGCATAGTGAAGATGCTCGATCGGGCGCATCTTGCGTTGAACGATCGACCGCTCGACAGATGCCAGATGTTCGTTTGCGTGTGTCTGGAAGATCGTGCCGGCGTCTGCGCACAGTGTTGCGGCCGCTTGCAGCATGCCGTCGGAGCCGGCTTCGGGCACGGAGATGGCCAGCGACGGATGCACGAGCGGATGGCTTTCCCAACGGGCAAGATGCTTGCGTGCGCGCTCGAGGATGGCGGCCCGCTTGCGGGCGTCAATGTCGTCGGCCATGTCGTTGCAGATCAACCCAAGCACGCACCGGATGCCGACATCCTGCGTTGCAGCGGCAACGGCCGTGGCATCGCCGTCTGCGCGCGTACCGGCGTCGCATACCGTGGTGAACCCGCCGCGCAGCGCCTCCAGTGCGGCCAGCTTTGCCGACATGTACAGCAGGTTTTCATCAAGGCAGTTTTCCAGCGGCACCCAGATGCGGCGAAAGATCTCCGAGGGCTCGCCGAACGCCAGTGCCTTACCAAACGACTGGGTGAGGTGATGGTGGGTGTCGATGAAGCCCGGCATGATCAGCTTGCCCGGCAGGTGGATCGGCGCCAGGTGCGGGTAGCGCGCAATCAGGGCGTCGGCCCGATCAATGTCGAGAAAGGTTCCGTTGGCGACGACCGCGCCGTGCCCTTGCACCGGCCCCTTGTCCAGCAGGAGGTATTCGGGCAACAGCAGCAGTTCGTCTGCGCACAGGTCAGTGCAATGCGGGCCGTGCGGTGCAGGGGTGGAGTTGGCAAGGGAGACCATGGGGATTCCGTTTTTTTGGGGTGAAAGGCGGGTGGTCAGTGGCAGGCGTGCTTATCGCGTCCTGCCGTTTCGAGATGCATGGCCTGGTTGGCGGTGCCTCGTACGGGCCAGTGCAGGTGTTCAAAGAGGATGTTGACGAGCACGGCCGTCAGCGCGCCCATGGCGAGCCCGTTGTTGAGCACGATTTGCAGCGTGGCGGGAAACCGGCTGTAGATGCCCGGCACAACGATCGGGAGCAGCCCCATCGTCAACGCGGCGGCGAGGGTGTACATGCCGGAGCGGGCGCGCAGGTCGACTTGGCGCAGCAGGTTGATGCCCATCACGCCGATGATCGAAAACACGACCAGGGCTGTTCCACCCACGACGGCGGCTGGAATCGCGTTGGCCAGCCGGCCCAGCGGCGCCAGCAGTGCAATGACGATCAGGATCACGCCCGCCGTGGCCGTCACGAAGCGTGACCGGACGCCCGTGGCCTGGACGATGCCGATGTTCTCGCTGCTGGTGATGATCATCGACGTGCCAAACAGTCCGCCCAGCACCGACATCACCGCATCTGCGCGAATGGTCTTCGGCACCATCACGCGCGGGTCGATTTCCTTGCCCACGACTTCAGCAATGGCGACTGTCTGCCCAGTTGCTTCCGCCATCGAGATCACGCTGAAGATCAGCAGGGGCAGGGCGGCCAGCAGGTCGAAGTGCGGCATGCCGAACGGCAGCGGTGTGGGCATCGTGATGACCGGGCCGGACCAGACATCGGCGAAGTGCATCAGCCCCAGTGCGGCAGACAGTCCGGCACCGGCCAGCATGCCGAGCAGCACGGCCAACTGCCCGAACATGCCCTTGAAAAGCCGCGCGAACAGGATCGTGAAACCGACCGTTGCCAGTGCCAGACCGATGCCGAGCGGGTTTGCAAAGTCGGGTGTGCCCGGCCGGCCAACGATGACGCCGCCGTAGATGTTGACCAGGTTGATGGCAACCAGAATGAGCATCGCGCCAATGACAATGCGCGGGAAAAATTTCAGACAGCGTGCAAAGACAGGCAGCAGCAGGAAGTAGAACAGGCCGGCCAGGATGACGGCTCCGGCGGCGGTTTGCAGATCCGTCTGCTGCGCGATGAGGACGAACAGCACGAGCGGCGCGCCGCCGGGCACCATGATGAATGGCAGACGCGCACCGAACCCGCGCGGGCCAAACGACTGCAGCAGGCTGCCCAGGCCGCAGACGAGGAAGGTGGCGCTGATGAGGTTCACCGTCAGGCCCGACGCGAGCCCGAGCGCCTTGGCGACGAGGAACACGGCCGTGATCGGCGATGCCGCCACCACCATCACGTGCTGCAGTCCAAATAGGATGAGTTTGCGAAGCGGCAATCGCTCGTCAACGGCGTGCGCTGGCTGGGTGTTCGTCATGGTGGTCTGTCTCCTGTCTCCCGCGCGGGAGCGGTGGGCTCCAGTGCTGGGCTGCTCCGGTATCCGGATGCGATGGTTTAGGTTCCCAAATCGATTTGGGGTGGGCGCCCAAAAAAGGGGCGACGCCCCAAATCGATTTGTTAACTTAGAATGCTGCGATAGAATCCAGCTGTCAATTTTTATTATTTATCGGTTCCTTGCTGCGATAGGTGGCCCTGGCACCATCCAACTGGCAGGAGCACCATCGCGCTTTCCGACGACAGGAACATGGGGACATCCATCGAGAGCAACAGCATGCAGACCCCAGCGTCACCCAAGCGGCGGCCCACGATTGCCGATGTCGCCCGGGCAGCAGGGGTCTCCCCGACGACGGTGTCGCATGCGCTGAACGGCAAGGGTTATGTCGACACGCACACCCGCGAACGTGTGAAAGAAGCCGCACGTGCGTTGGGCTATCGCCCGAGCATCCGGGCTCAACGCCTGCGCACCGGGGAAGCGCGTTCGATTGCGCTGATTTCGTCGATGCCCTATGAGGTGGCCGGTGGCGCGTCGCGTCTCGGCTTCCTGATGGAGGTGGCGGCGGTCGCTGCCGGCAGTGCACTGACACGCGGCCTCGCGCTGGTGCTGGTACCGCCCATGATGAGCGGCCGCCTGCCGCTTGAGCAGCTCGATATCGACGGCGCGATCGTGATCGAGCCCACGGCAGGCGACCCGAATGTCGAGCATCTGCAGGAACGCGGCCTGCCCGTTGTGTGTCTGGGGCGGCAACCCGGCAACGATGCGGTGCCTTACGTGGATATTCATTCATCAGCGACGACCGAGATGCTGCTGCGGCATCTGAGCGACCAAGGCAGTCGACGCATTGCCCTGCTGATCGGCGCCCAGGAACGCAACTCCTACATCGAATCCAGAGCCAGCTACGAGCAGTTTTGTGCCGAGCACGGGATGGTGCCGGTCATTGCCGTTGCCGATGAATCAGGAGGCGAAACAGCCGGGGCGGCGGCCTGCGCCGCGTTGCTCGAGGCGCATCCCGACATCGACGGACTGTGCGCACTGGTGGACGCCTTTGCGGTGGGGGCGGTACAGGCCATCCGCAGCCGCGGGCTACGTGTGCCCGACGACCTCCGGGTGGTGACGCGCTATGACGGTATCCGGGCAAGAAGCTGTCAACCGCCGTTGACGGCCGTGGATCTGCATTTGGACGACATGGCCACGCAGGCGGTTGCCCTCCTGTTTGATCACCTGGGCGGGAGCGGGGATGCGCGCCGTTCCGTCGCCCCCGCCGTACCGACGCTGGTAGTGCGGGAGTCTTCGGCAGGCGTTGCGCCCCCGGCAACCTCCATCTGATACCAACGACAAGGCGTGTCGAGGGGCCTGCAGCTCAGGTGAAGCGGGTGACCGCGTTGCCTCGGCAGAACGCCAGCAGCGTGAGGTTGCCTTCCTTGGCATGGCTAATCGCCATAGAAGACGGCGCGGAGATCGTGGCCAGCAGCGGCACCCCCACATGCACGCACTTGCGCGCGAGTTCAAAGCTTGCGCGGCTCGTCATGACGATGAAGCCATCGGCGGGGCGGATGCCGAGGCGGGCCAATCGGCCGATCAGTTTGTCCAGCGCGTTGTGGCGGCCGACATCTTCGAGCACGTGGACTGGCGCGCTGCCACCGGCAGGCACCCAACCCGCGGCGTGCAGACCGCCTGTGAGTGCATTGGCCGCTTGATGGGCTGTCATTGCCTGCATGGCATCCAAGACCTGCGCATCGGCGAGCGATGCCATCCATGCAGGCTGCGCGAGCGGCATGGGTGCGGCTTCAAAGGTTTGCAGGCTTTCAATGCCGCACAGTCCGCAGCCGGTCGGGCCGGCCAGCGCGCGGCGGTGTTCCTTTAGGCGCGCGAAGCATCCTGAGGCGATTTCCGCGTGCACTTCGAGCCCGTGCGGGTGCGCTTCTACGTCGGCGCCACGCCAATCGGCACGGCTGTCGATGATGCCTTCGGATAACGCAAAGCCCAGCACAAAGTCTTCCAGGTCAGCGGGCGAGGCCATCATCACCGCATGCGTGATGCCGTTGAAGACCAGTGCCACCGGCGCCTCTTCTGCGACGGCGGTGGTGGTGTCTTCCTGCGTGCCGACACGCGTGCGCCGCGTTGCGGTGGCGGAGACGACGGGCAGGCCGGTTGGATGGCGGGTGAGGGCAGTCATGCGGTGAAATCGGGCAAAACGCGGCCGGCATCGAGCAGCACGACAAGCCAGCGTGCGTCCTCCATGGAAACGCACAGCAGGCCGGCATCGGCCAGCGGGTGCAGTGCGCGCAGGACCGTGCTGGCGCGCTCGCCCACGCGCTTGGTCAGCCACGGCAGCGAGACGGGCTTGCCGGCCTCGGTCTCGCGCAATGCCGCCAGCAGCGCCAGTTGCAGCGCAGACCAGGCCGGCCCGGTTGGCATCAGGCTTCGGCCGTGGTGGCCGTTGTCGTATCCGCGGCGCGTTGCACCTGGCTCGGCACCAGCATCACCGGAATCGACTTCGATGTCGGCGTGCGCGCCTGATCGGCCACGGAAGACAGCGGCACCAGCGGATTGGTCTCGGGGTAATACGCCGCCAGGCACCCACGCGGGATGTCGTACGCCACCAAACGGAAACCATCGGCGCGGCGCGTGGTGCCGTCTTCAGACAGCGTGACCATGTCGACCCAATCGCCGTCCTTCATGCGGATCGTGTGCAGATCTTCCTTGTTGATGAAGACCACGCGGCGTTGGCCGAACACGCCGCGATAGCGGTCATCCATGCCGTAGATCGTGGTGTTGTACTGGTCGTGCGAACGGACCGTCGCGAGCGTGAAGACCGTCGCATCGGCATGGCGCTCGCGGGCGCGGTGCACGGGCGTATCGGTCGGCACGGCATGCGCATGGAATTCCGCCTTGCCCGACGGCGTGCTCCACACACGTTCCGATGCGGTGTTGCGCAGGCGGAAGCCGCCCGGCACGCGAATCTTCTCGTTGAAGCCGGCAAAGTCGTCGAACACGGCTTCGATGCGCTCGCGGATGCGGTCGTAGTCCTCCACCAGCCAGCGCCAGGGGATGGGGCTCTCGGGCAGTGTCGCTTCAGCCAGCCGCGCCACGATGGCGGGCTCCGACAGCAGGTGCGGCGAGGCCGGCGGATTGATGCCCGCCGACATGTGCACCATGCTCATCGAGTCTTC
>NZ_JAMXHT010000006.1 GCF_023955655.1 Ralstonia soli
CAGCACCACCCAGCCCAAGAAGGAGAAACGCACCGCCAAACAACCCGCACAAAGCGACACCTAACAGCCTTTGGGGTGGGTCAGTTTTCGATGCAAATCCTGGGTCAGAATTCGGTGCAAATCAACATACCTGGGCAAGATCCAGCACAAGGACCAAGTGCATGCAGGCCAGCATCCGGCACTCATCGAACGAGAGGTTTGGGAGGCGGTGCAAACCAAGCTCCTGGAGAACCGACAAGGTCATCGCCAACGGCAAACAAGTGCATCTACCAGTCTGCTTACCGGACGACTGGTCGATCATCAAGGTCGGAGACTGATTCCTTCGCACAGCCAGAAGAAGACCAAGCGCTATCGGTATTACGTGTCGGAGCCGCTGGTCACCCGGGATCGAAATCACGCGCCTGATGGCTTGCGCCTACCGGCACAGGAACTCGAAACCGTTGTGGTCGATGCGTTGCGCAATTGGCTCGTTGATGCTGATGCCGTACTGCAGGCGCTCGCTGGAATCGGTCCCGAGCAGGTACAAAACGTTCTGGCGCAGAGCCAGCAATTGGCCAAAGACCTTGATGAGGCAGCGAAGCAGTATTCGGCGATTCAAAGATTGGTGCAGCAAGTCAACGTGGAGCTGCAGTCGGTACAGATCATCGTCCAACCAATGGCCCTGCTCACCCACGACTCAACAGATCACGCATCTGCGCACCGACCGACCGTAACGCTGACCATGCCCATACAGATACGGCGTTGCGGACTGGCGATGCGACTGCTGGTTACCGGCGCGCAATTGCAGCGTCGGGAGCCCGATGCCCGCTTGATCGCGTTACAGGCAAAGGCGCAACGCTGGCTGGAGCAACTCACCTCGGGACGAACCAAGAGCATTGCCGACATTGCGGACGCGGAAGGCGTCACTTGCTCTTTCGCGACGCGAGTCATTTACAGGGCCTTCCTGGCGCCAGCAATTGTGCGAGCCATGTTGGATGGCGCCCAACCGCCAAGCCTGACCTCGGATAAGCTCAAACAATGCGTACCGTTGCCCATCGATTGGGCCACCCAGCACGCGCTGCTGGGGTTCACCCCTCAACCATCGTCACATTAGCAGTGCAGTTGGTTCATGCGAATACGGACGTCGTTCATCTGTTCGCGCCACGGGCTGCTTTGTTGATACGGTAGCGGCATGCGTTGAATGCTGTCGCGCTGTGCTCGCAGTTGATTGCATTGCGCATTGATCGCGTTGGCTTGGCTTTGCATCACCACCTGCTCAGTTGCGATGTCCCGGTCGCGTTGTGCCATGCGCGCGTCCCACTGCCGCGCGAGTTGTTCGTCAGCGCGTCGTGCGGCGGCAGCAGAATCTTCCACCTGTGGTTGCGTCATGTTAGACGGTGCTGCCGATTGCGGCGTCATTTGACCGACAATGGCATTAACGGTCTGCTGGCAAGGCTCTTCCGTATAGATCGTGTGGCCGCGTACATCACACTTGTAAATTGCGCGTGCCTGAGGAGTCGTTTTGGACTGCGATTGCACTGCTGCCTGTTGTTGCGGGGCATGTGTCGCGATGGGCGATGGAGCCGACGTCGGTGGTGTTGCTATAGGTGTGGTTCCGGCTGGCTTTAGCTGTCGCGCGCAGATGTAGACGACTAGGAATACTGCAGCCCAACACATCAGTCGCAACGTCCAGTGCATTCCGCGCTGACCAGGTGTCGGTGTGTTCGGGCGACCGTACCAGCGGTTGTATTCCTTCTGCCAGTTTGGGTTTTGTATCTTTGGCTCGCGTCGATTTTTGTACCAATCGCGATCTTGGACCCCCATACCCCTCTCCTGTTACGCTGCTTCTAGCAAGCTTGTGTTGTTCTTGTTAACGCTTACCCGTGCAGCGCTGACCTTAACTCTTCGATCGTGAGCCATTTTCGCCGCGAATGTCCCATGCAATGGGACAATGGGCAATCTTGCCTCATGCGGCTTGAACAGTCGATGCCGAAGCGTGGCACGCGCTGCTGGGGCTTGCCCGGGCTTGATGGCCTCGATTGGGCGCTCAAACGACCTAACGGTACCGTCGCACTGTCGCGCTGAGAATGTCGACCTCAAACCCCTAAAAACTTAGGCGAACGGTACCGCCAAGAACGCGTAAACGACAAAGCCCCGCCAATGGCGGGGCTTTGTTCGAACCAGGCTCCGTTTGACCGGGGCGCTGGACTTGCTGGCGGAGAGGGTGTCTGCCATCTCCATATCCAGTGGACACCAAGCGAATCCAAATATTGTCCAATAATTCAATAAGTTGCGTCATCCAAGCATCCAATCTACGCTAGCAACTTCCAACACCATCCAGCACCCGCTGATGGGCTGAATGATGGGCTAAAAATCGATGCTGACCGACAAACAAGCAAGAGCACTCAAGCCGGACGATAAGCCGGTCTTCGATGGAAAAGTCACCGGGCTGCTGCTGTCGCCGACCAAGTCCGGCTGCAAATGGACGCTGCGCTTCACCAGCCCAACGACAGGCAAGCGCCGAGACGCCGGCCTAGGTACATATCCCGAAACATCGATCGCAGAGGCGCGCGAGAAGGCGCTCGCCATGCGTAAGCTCATCGACAACGGTGAGGATCCTATTGATCAGCGCAACCGGGACCGGGAAGCCGCCGCCATCGCCGCGGCGGCCCTCACGTTCGAAAAAGCTGCCCGACAAGTCCACGAAGACCTCAAACCAGGTTGGAGGAATGAGAAGCACGCCGCCCAGTGGATCAGCACGCTCGAGACCTACGTCTTTCCAAAACTGGGGAACCGCAAGCTGGATGCCATCAGCCCTGCCGATTGCGCCGACGTCCTCCGCCCGATCTGGTTAACGAAGACCGAAACCGCAAGCCGCACGCGACAGCGAATGCATGCCGTCATGCAGTGGGCATGGGCTCATGGTCACATCACGGCGAATCCGGTGGGCGTTGTCGACCATATTCTTCCGAAGCAATCTGCCAAACCTGAGCACCAGCCTGCCATGCCATGGCAGCAAGTGCCGAAGTTCGTCGCTACACATCTTGTAAAACACGAACTAGGCGACAGCACACGTGCCGCCCTACTATTTCTGATCCTGACTGCGACGCGTAGCGGCGAGGTCCGCGGTGCAACGTGGGATGAGTTTGACCTGCAAGCTCACGTATGGAGCATCCCCGCTGCCCGCATGAAAGCCAACGAACCGCATCGAGTACCACTTTCAAACAAGGCTCTGGCGCTTATTGCAACCTTGCAGCAGAGTCAGTTGCACGACACCTTAGTGTTTCCGTCGCCACGGGAGAAGGTACTCAGTGACATGGCACTCACAGCTCTTCTTCGCCGAGTCGGTGCTGAAAGTGACTCACCCGGCCGAGTGGCAACTGCCCATGGTTTCCGTTCCAGCTTCCGCGATTGGGCAAGCGAGAATGGTTATGCGCGAGACCTTGCTGAACGCGCACTCGCGCACACCATTGCAAACAAGGTAGAGGCTGCCTACCACCGAACGGATCTGCTTGAACAACGACGGCCACTGATGGAAGCTTGGGCTGACCACGTGTATTTAGGCTGACGTCGCAGATCAAGCATCAAGGAAGACCGTTTTCCAAGCCATTTGCCGAGTAATAAGCAATGCCAGCCGACTGCTCGCCGAGCAGCCGTGGCTAACCACTCAAATCCGCTGCTCCGCACCGTTACGCAGCGAATAAGTGAGAGCTGCCCCCCCGAGAATCGCCCCTTGCAAAATCAGGTGACCCGCCTCGCCTAGCCCAAAGCTCGTCAGGAAGTTGAATAGGAACACCACCATGAACGAGGCAACGGCTGGCCCAGCCACTCCACCGCGACCGTTGCCGAAAGTCACGCCGCCCAGCACTGTGGCTGCGAGCGAATTCAGCGCCAGGTCATTTCCGAGCGTCACACTGCCCACGCCGACAAAGCTGAGCAGAAGCAAGGCCCCACACGCGGACGTGATACCAGAGACGACGTGAGCGATAAACAGCACGCGCAGGTGCGGCAGGCCGGAAAGCTCCGCTGCCTTTGGATTCGCACCGATGGCGTCCATTAGGCGCCCAAACACGCTCAACCTCAGAAACGCAGCAAATGGGATCAGTATCGCCAGCCAGACCATGGGCGCAAGCGGAACGCCCGCAAATCGCACACTTCCGAAAACCGTCAGCAGTGCTGGAGCGTCACCAGACGCGCGAAATTGGCTGAGTGCAATGACAGCACCGGTAAGGATCATCGACATCGCCAGCGTCACGATCACCGCTGACGCCCGTAAGCGCACGATCAGCATTCCGTTGATCGCCCCGACACCAGCACCAAAGAGCACGCTCAATAGCACTGCGATCGGCGCGGATACGGTCGCCAGCACACCGCTGGTCAGCAAATATGCGACGACAGCGACGACACCGCCCACGGATAGATCCAGCGAGCGACAACGGATCGTGAGTGATTGGCCCATCGTTACCACGCCCAGCGGGACGGCCTGGCGCAGAATGAGCAATAACAACATCGGCGCCACCAGATTGGTGCGAGCCAATGCTGCGCAGCCGAGCAGGAGGGCAGTCCCCGCATAGGCGGGTGGCAAGCCCAAACACCACGATGCGCCACGCTGAATATTGGTCACCATCCAACCATTGTGCAAAGCAAGTGTTTTCATCACTAGAGTCCTACGATGCTCCGCCGCTGCATGCAAACCGCCACGAGCAGCAGAACGCCGATCGCAACGCTGCCAAGGAACGGCGAGATGCCGAAGAGATTCAATCCGTTCGTGAGCAGGCCAAGCGTCAATGCGCCAATCAGCACGCCCATGACGCTGCCGATTCCGCCGGTCAGCTGTACCCCACCCAACGCGACGACGGCGACTGATTCGAGAGCGAATTCCGCTCCCAACCCAGGATCACCGGCAGACACCCGCGCGGCGAGATAGATGCCAGCCGTCGCAGCCATCAGACCACAGAGGATGTAGGCGCCGATCTGCGTCGCTTTGACCTTCACGCCGTTCAGATAGGCGCTCTGTGGGTTGCTGCCAGCTGCGAACAGATGCAAGCCAAAACGGCTTCGAGAAACAACAAACCACGTCAGACCGATCGAAGCGATACACCAGCCCAGGGACAGAGGCCAGCCAGCAAGATTGCCGGTCGCGAGCCAAGTCAAGATCGGCGCAACGCTGCCCCCGGGGATCGGAAGGACCACGTAGCACAAGCCTTGCAAGACAGTCGCCGTACTCAGTGTTGTCACAAACGGGTGCACATTGCCGATCGCCACACCCGCACCATTGACGAGCCCCACCGCCGCGCCGGCAGCCAAAGCAAGCACAATGCCGATAGCAGGATCTGGCTGCGTTGCGACGATACAGCTCGCGAGGCTCACGACAGAGCCGACCGACAAATCGATGCCAGCAATCAGGGCAACAAACATCTGCCCAAGCGAGACCATGAGGAGCGCCGCAATCTGCCCACTGAAGTTGACCACGTTCTCAACTCGGTGGAAGTCTGGCGTCGTTACCAGCAAGATCACGCCGAGTAGAAACGGCAACCCCACCGCATAGCGGGACAGCCCGTTACGAGCCAGTCTCATCACACCCTCCAGCAAGTTCGTGTTGACCGAGTTCTGCCGGATCCCGCAGCGCCAATCCAAGCAAACGCTCTTCTGTCGCTGTTTCAGCAGGCACATCTGCGACAAGCGCACCATTGCGGACCACCAGAATACGGTTGCACAAGCCCATCAGTTCGGGAAGATCTCCGGACACAACTAGCACAGCACCGCCTTGGTCCACAAACTGCTGCAGCAGCTTGTAAATTTCCGCCTTGGCGCCAACATCCACGCCACGCGTCGGCTGCTCAACCAGCAAAATTCGAACGCCTGATAGCAGCCACCGTCCAAGCATGACTTTCTGTTGGTTTCCGCCCGACAACGATCGAACCGGATCGGCAGGTCGACCACGCAGTCTAAGCTTCTCCGCCCATTGCCGAACGAGCGACGGATCCCGATCCGCGCGGTGCCACAACGCCGCGCCGCGCATAGTTCCGAGCCAGAGGTTGTCTTGCACAGGAAGATCGAGATAAAGCCCCTCGGACTTGCGATCCTCCGGCATCAATGCCACACCATGAGCGACAGCTACTTCAGCACCTAACGACGGATCAAACCGCCGCAGGACGCGGCCGGCATCGGCAACCCGCATATCGCTCTTCAAGGGTGGCTCTACGCCAGCGATAGCGCGCAAAATCTCTCGCTGCCCATGCCCCTCCAAGCCTGCGAGGCCAACGATCTCACCCTGCCTGAGGGAAAGCGACACCTGCGCGCGCGAGCCTCTTGGCGACAGCGCTGCAACGTCAAGCAGTGGCGCCGTATCGGCAGGCGCACCTCGGGTTGGAAACAAGGCTGCGATTTCCCGCCCGACCATCAACTGCACCAGGCGCCCCTCCGACAACGCCGCTGCAGGTTGAGTCGTGACGTGCTGGCCGTCCTTCAATACGGATACGGTGTCGCAGAAGCGAAAAATTTCCTCAAGACGATGGCTGATATAGAACACCAGCTTGCCCGTCCTTTTCAGCTCTGCGAGGACAGCCCCAAGCTTATCGATCTCCGCGCGATTCAGTGGCGCGGTTGGTTCATCGAAAATGAAGACGCGTGCATCGCCCATCAGCCCCTTTGCAATCTCAAGCATTTGCTGCTCTGCGATGGAGAGATCAGCGCACAGGCGCTGCGGCTGCAGCGTCATTCCCGTACGTTCCAGAACATCGATTGCAGCGCGCTCCATGCTGCGACGACTTAGGCAACCGCTCCTTGCGGGCTCACGCCCAAGACTCAGGTTCTCGGCCACGGTCAAGTTGGGCAGCACTGTTAGTTCTTGGAATACCGTGGATATGCCCGCACGCTTCGCCTCTGCCGGCGCAGAGAAACAAACGTGCTCGCCATCAAGACGTAACTCGCCAGCATCCGGCGCATGCACACCGGCCAATAACTTCATCAGCGTGGATTTGCCAGCGCCGTTCTCTCCAGTAATCGCATGAATGGAGCCAGCGCGACCCGTGAGCGTGACATCTCTTAGCGCCTGAGTACGACCAAACGCCTTTGATACTCCCGTCAAGATGACGCGCTCCGGCTCAAGAGTAGGTTCTCGAGTGGTGTTCATCATCCTGAGTCTCAACGATGAAACATCTTCATCAGCGTTGCCTCAGGCAGCGTTGTGGGGAACCAGTACGCGTCATTTAGATCCGGACGAAAATACTGATCGAGTGTCGCCCCCGTAATCGGCTCCGGCGCGGAGAAATACGATCGATGGACAGACTGCCCCCGCAGCAGTGCGACAGCGGCTCTCACTGTTGCCGCACCCAAGCCGGGCGTGAAGATGGGGGCAACGCTCTTGACACCCGAACTCTTCCACACCCGCAGGAAGCCATTGTTAGCTTCACCAGTCATCGGAACAAGCGCCTTGCCGGTCTCCTTGAACACATCAATGCAGGCACGCGTCATTTCTGCGCCGGAAAACCAGATACCGTCAACCGGCTGGCCCGACAAAACGAGGTTTTCGCAGAGCTGCTTGCCTTTCACATAGCTCCAGTCGCCAAACACCTCATTGGTGACTTTCAATCCGCAAGCGTCAACGGCTTTGCGAAACCCGTCGTAACGCAATTGCTCTTCATCAACGCCGGCCATACCGCGAAACGCCCAGATGCGACCCTTGCCTTTAAGCTCGCTGCACAGGAACTGCCCGCCCTGTCGGCCGAAAACCTTGCCCCCACCCATAATTTCCGTCGTCGACTGCGTGCCGTTGCCGTAAGCGCCAAACGTCACGACCGGAATGCCCCGTTTTGCCGCATCGGCAATCAAAGGCGCCCCAACCGCTTCGGAGATCGGCCCGATGATCAGCAGGTCAATCTTCTTGGTCAGCAGATCCTGGACATCCGACACCTGCTTGGCTGGCTTCCAGTTGGCCTCGGTAAACAGGAACTCACCGATCTCCTTATGGAGTGAGGCTTCGTAGCGCATTTCCTGGATCATCTGGACGATCCAACTGTTGCCGACGCCGGCAAACGACACACCGACACGCCACGGCGGTGCCTTCTTATACGCATCAGGGCGGGTCTCTTGGACCGATGTCGGCGACAGCAGGTTTCCCGGCAACAGTTGGCTTTCGGCTGCCCACGTACATGTCGCGGCACACACCAGCAGCACGCCCATCAGAGGGCGGGCCAGTTTCTTCAGCACGGCTTTCATATTCATCTCCTCGTCAGCAATGGTGGTCGTGGCGGGCACCCACCCGCGACGACACGGCGTTAGAACGTATGGCGAATCCCCACGGTGGCGCCCACGGTCGACCCTTCACTCGCGAACAGCGCACCATTCAAGGAGAGCCCCGTATTCATCTTCCCGTGGTTTTTCACATACGCGACCTGGCCATACAGCAGGGTCCGCTTCGAGAGGGAGTAGTCGACGCCTGCCGCGGTCATGATCGAATGATTGGCCGTGTCATTGCCATCGCTCGTGTACCAAGCGCCCGCATTGGCATTCAATGCGGGCGTCAAGGCGTAGTCGAAGCCACCACCGAACACGCGGTTGTCAAACGAGCCCGCCACCTTGTAGTTGACGAACACGGCCTTGGCCGTCAGATTGCCGATCGTGTAACCAGCACCGATCGTTCGCCCTGTAAACTCAACGGCGCTCGGCACGGGTGTCATTGCAGTCGTACCGCCGGCGTTTCCGCTGTAAACAGCCGCGTCCAACGTGAATCCGCCCATGTCATATTTCAGCCTGGCGCTGTACTGGCGCCCTGCCTGGAAGTCACCAGGCTTCCCGCCGAGCGCGAGCATTGCGCTTCCTTGCAAGCCGCCGATGACCGGGCTCGTATAAGAAATGGCGTTGGGATTGAACAAGCCGGTATCGAGAACGTTGCCGACATAGAGCGGTGCGCCGCTGCCGAAATAGGACACATTCCGCGGCTCGGTACCGATCAAGGACAACACGAACGGCGAATACTGCAAGCCGGTCAGTACCGTGCCAAATCCGCCGGTGAGGCCAACCCAGGCCTGGCGGCCAAAGAGATTGCCGTTGGAGTTTGCAAATCCTCCGTTGGCCATACTGATGCCGCTCTCGAGCGTCATGATTGCCTTGAGGCCGCCCCCCAGATCCTCAGCGCCTTTCAAGCCAAAATGGGATCCCGACATACCTCCATCGATCATGGACAGTTGATGTGCTCCGCCACCCGCTGTCCGGCTCGTGTAGAGCAACCCCGCGTCTGCCACGCCATACAGCGTGACACTGCTTTGCGCGTGCGCCAAGGCTGCAACAACGATCCCCGCGACACCAACCCCAAACTTGATCGTCAAATGGCTGCGATCGTTCATACCTTGTCTCCTAGATCTGTTCATTTTTTTATCGATTCAAACTTCACGGACAAACGGGGCCCCTCCCTCCAAACAGGGCTTTGAATAAAACGAAGAAGAAGTGCCACGCGCGAGCGTCACCACGCTCCGCTGTTGCGAAAGGCAACGCGGCCGAGCGGTAGTACGGCTTCGGTGGATGTGGTGGGGGAATTGCTCCCCCCGCAGATCAGCCTGTCACGCGCCGTATCCAGGCGGTCAGATTCGTGATGACCTCGTCTCGATTTGTCTCGTTCAACACCTCGTGGCGGGCGCCCCCGTACACGTGTGTAGACAAATCAAGGCAGCCGAATTGCCGCAGCCGGTGGACCAATGGATCGAACCAGGCTAGATAGCCGTTGACGGAATCCTGGTCACCCGTGAACAAGTAGAGTGGCAAATCTTTCCGGACGGAGACGAATTGCGCTGGATCTGCCGTGCGCAAGCCATGGTCAAAAATCGAGAACAGGGAGGCCTCGGTCAACGGAAAGCCGCAGAGAGGATCAGCGATGTACGCAGCCGGCACGACGGGGTCGCGGCTCAACCAGTCCACGACCGTATTCGGGTTCGCAATCGTGGCGTTGGCGGTTTCGAGTGTCCACCCAGAGTGGCGCGGGTCAAGCAACTCGAGTGCACTCGTCCCCGACAAGGCCAAGCCATCGAGCAGTGTCGCGTGATCAAGCATGTAAATCTGCGCCGCGAATGAACCCATGCTGTGCGCAAGCATCACGAGTGGCTGACCAGGATGGCGCTCCCGCAAATTGCGGCTAACGGTAGCCATGTCATCGACGAGCGCATTGAACCCTCGCGGCCCGAAATCGCCAAGTGTGCCAGCGTCGAGTGCAGATTGGCCGTGACCGCGATGTTCGGTGGCGTAGACAATATAGCCAGCCTGGACCAGCGCATGCGCAACATGACGATATCGGCGCGAGTGCTCAGCCATCCCGTGAACGATCTGGACCACCCCGCGGCCGCTATGTTCGCCGCGCCATTGGTACGCCTCGATACGATGCCCGTCTCGCCCGTCGATTCGAAATTCTGTTTCGGTGATTACCATGGTGTCTCCAATATGTTATTTGCGTGAACGCCGCGATGGCGCTCCCGCTTGTTATGTGTCGAGCCGTTAGCTCGATATCCGTGTCGCGCCCTCTTGTGAGGCCCTGCTCGATGTGGTCTGCAAGGATTCGATCAACATGTCGCCGAAAGGAAGGGACCCAAGATTGGATTGACCTCCGTCGATCGTGATCACCGTTCCATTGATATAGCTCGCCGCTCCACAGCACAGGAACAGCGCCAGATCCGCGATCTCATCTCGATCGGCCGCGCGGCCCATTGGAATGCCTGCCAGCAAGCGCGCCCAGCTTGCATCCCCGTCCGGAGCGAGTCGCTTCATTCCTTCGGTATCTGCGACGGGACCGGGCGCGATGGCATTGCATCGCACACCGCGGGTGGCCCATTCAATCGACAACGTTCTGACCAACATATCAATGCCCGCCTTTGCTGCGCAGACGTGCGCTTGCGCGGCCGTAGGCATAACGGACTGCACGGCGGAGATCGCCAGCAGGTTGGCCGCATCGGCCTGCAAGAACGGCAGGACCGTGCGGAACGTGTTGAAGGTACCGATCAAGTCAATGTCAATGACGGTGCGGAAACCTTTACTTGACATCGTCCCCGCCTCTGCAACGAAATTGCCTGCAGCACCTGCAATACAGATATCAACGGATCCAAACACACCCTGCGCGGTCTGCAGAACTGTGCGAAGACTGTCCTCGTCACGCACATCCGCTGAATAGCCCCGTGCCTCACCACCCAGGGCCTGAATGCCATCCGCCGCTGCGGCGGACTTTTCGGCATTACGCCCAATAATCGTGATGCGGGCGCCCTGCTTTGCAAAGCGCTCGGCAATACGCTTGTTGATACCGCTGCCTGCGCCCGTAATGACAGCATGCCTGCCGGCCAGCAGGTTGGGCGTGAATACGGAACTCACGAGCAATTCTCCTCGCGTCGTTGTTCGGCAGGGGCATAGTTCGCGTATTGTTCGCGCAGGCGGTTCTTGAGCAACTTTCCAGTTGCGCCATGCGGAAGCTCGTCAACAAACACGATTGCGTCGGGCAACCACCAGCGAGCCACTCGCTCGCCAAGCCAGCCGAGTAGCGCCGCGCTTGAGAGCGTTCTGCCTGGTCGTAGTACACAGACCATCAGCGGGCGCTCGATCCACTTTGCGTGCGGGACGGCGATCACTGCCACCTCTTGGAGTGCCGGGTGCCCCATGGCCGCGTTCTCCAGTTCGATGGAGCTGATCCATTCGCCTCCGGACTTGATGACGTCCTTGCTGCGATCGACAATGGCCATGTAACCCTCGTCATCGATCGTCGCAACGTCGCCGGTATCAAACCAGCCATCGGCGCGCGCGGCAGGCACACCCCCTTCATATGCACCAACCACCCACGGCCCTCTCACCAGCAAGCGGCCAAATGCAGCTCCGTCGCGAGGCACAGGTTCGCCGTTCTCAGCTTCGATACGCATCTCAATACCGAACGGCTCTCGCCCCTGCTTAGTCTGGAGCTTGTAGCGAGCATCAGCATCCAGCGTGTCGTGGATGGGCTTGAACTGATTGACGGCACCGATGGGGCTCACCTCCGTCATGCCCCATGCGTGAATAACACGAACGTTGTGAGTCTCTTCAAACTCACGGATCATGGCCTCGCTGGCTGCCGACCCACCGATCACAGTCCGATTCAGCGAACTGAACGATTGTCCAGTCGTCCGCAGGTGATCAAGCACACCAAGCCAGATCGTTGGAACGCCGGCAACGATCGTCACATGCTCCGCTTCACACAGGGAATACAGGCTCTTCCCGTCCAGGGCGGGCCCGGGGAGTACGAGCTTTGCGCCAACCATCGGCGCTGCATAGGGCAAGCCCCATGCGTTTACATGAAACATCGGCACAACAGGCAACACAACGTCTCGCACCGACAGGTTGAGCGAGTCAGGCAATGCAGCCGCATATGCGTGCAAGACGCTCGAGCGATTCGAATAGCAGACACCCTTGGGATCACCCGTCGTTCCCGACGTGTAACACAGACCGCAAGCCTGATTCTCATCGAAGCTTGGCCAATCGACTTCAGTGGCGATTTCGCCTGCGATCAGCGTCTCGTAGTAGAGCAGACCAGGTATCGTTTCAGCGGCGTCTGCACTCATCGAGCTGTCGGGCCCGCCCAGTAATACCACATGCTTCAGACGGGGCAAATGCGCCCGGATACTCGCAACGAGCGGCGCAAAGGTGGCATCGAAGAACAGGATCTCGTCGTTTGCATGCTGCGCGATCCAAGCAATTTGCTGCGGTGCCAAACGAGGATTCAAGGTGTGGCAGATGGCACCCAACCCCGCACATGCGTAGTACAGCTCGAGGTGCCGATAGCCATTCCATGCCAGCGTGCCGACCCGAGCATTCTGCGAGATGCCCAGGCGGTCCAGCGCACGCGCAAGCTGACAAACGCGCCGGTAGGCATCGGCATAGGTGTAGCGGTGCGTGTCGCCTTCAACCCGGCGGCTGACGATCTCCACGAGCGGATGGTTTCGGTTTGCGTGCCGCAACAGGTCGATCACTCGCAGCGGGACCCGCATCATTTGACTGGACATGTCTCCTCATCGATCAGTTTTTCGTTGTGAGTGATCTTAGATGCAGGGTTGCTCGTACCGCCATTCGGATTCGGAGCAGGGCCGCCAAGCGCGTGAAAGCACAGCATTAGGCCAAACCGCCCGCAACCGCTTTCGATCATTCGGATATGAAAAGAGCCCCACCGACGGGTGCCTGTTTACGCCCGGCACAACTACAATCTGATTCGTGTAGTAACAGCCATAAAACAAGGGCGCCGCAGGCACTGTCTTTCAGGGAGGAAACACGAACTGTGACTTTCACCAAGAAGGCGCGAGAGCCCGTGCAAATTGCAGTGCGACGTAAGCCTCGGCAAGCTCGGTCGTTCATGACCGTCGAGGCCATTCTTGAGGCTGCTCGCATCTTGTTCGCACGCGACGGATTCGAAGCAACCAGTACCACACGCATTGCCGAGGTTGCTGGCGTCAGCGTCGGCTCGCTGTATGAATATTTCACCAGTAAGGAAGCGCTGGTAGCCAAGCTGATCAAGTGTCATTGCGACTACTTGATGGCGCTTTACGGGAATGCCTTCAAGGCCGTTGAGGGCCAAGGGCTCGAGGCATTGGTCGATGCATGGATCGACACAACGGCTGATGCGTATGCGGAGAATGTTGCGCTGCAACGCGTATTACTTGAGCAGATGGGCCGAGTCAGCAAGCTCCGGCATCTGCAACGGGTATCGATGGCATTCACCGACCTACTCGAGCAGGCGCTGCGAGTTTGCGGAGAACCCATTGGCCGCCCCGACCTGCACCTCGCCGCCTTCGTAATGGAATCCGCTGGCGAAGCGCTGATACATCGGTCGATCATCTATACGGCCGATCTCTTTGGCTACGAATTGCGCCGCGAGTTGAAGGTCATGCTGATTCTGTATCTTCGCGCAGGCGTTTCGGGGGGAACCGATAATTGACGTAACTTGTGGCCAGCCCCTCCACAGCACACCACACGTCAAACCTCGGTGTTGTGAATGAAGTTCTCCGGCACCGATGGGCCCCACAAGTAGAGCGAATCCTCCGGCGGAAAATCCCCCGCTGGCCATGGGTGACCGGCCGAAACAAAATCGATATCGGCAGAGTATTCACAGAACGAGCCCCACGGATCTTCAACGTAGTGGAAGTAGTTCGAACCCAGAACGTGCCGGCCCGTGCCCCAGCCTTTTGTGTAACCCGCCGCAGCCATCTGGGACGCGCCCTCGCCCACCAGATTGACGTTGTCTACGTCCCACGCAGAGTGGTGCCAACCCCTTGCACTGCTTTTTGCGAAAGCGACCAAATGGTGGTCGCAGCCGTGCGGTGCATGGGTAAACGCAATGATGTCGAGCGAGCGATCGGACAGCCGCAAGCCCAACGCCCTGCCGTAGAAATCTACTGCGCGCGGCACATCGGGCGAGAAAAGCAGGACGTGCGAGAGACGACGTGGCCGCACGGCTTTGGATTCCGAACGGGTATGCGAGCCACGCTCGTCCGCCGCGCTGCCGCTTAGTACGCACCGAGTCTTGGCAGATGGACTGGTCTTGGGGCCCACTTTGACCTGGATCAGGTTGCCGTCAGGATCGCGAAACCAGAAACCAGTCGAGTCGAGAGCGCGACTCGCCTCGATCGCGACACCCGCCGCCTGCACCTGCGCTCGCAGTGCGCAGAGGTCAGCCTCGAAGCAATTGAAACTCAGCCACGCAAGACACTTGGACGACGCAGGGAGAATGCGGGCCCAGCGGTGGCCATCACCTGCCCGGAGCTCCAACTCCTGCCCATGCGCACCCGCCGTCGTAACTTCGAGCCCGAAGGCGCGAAAGAAACGAGCCGCGTCGTCGATTGAAGGAGCGTTGAGCGCGAAGTGGTCAATCGAATGCACACTCGCGCCTGCGGCAGTGACCAGGTCAGACATGGCCGTATCATCCTTGAGTTGATGTGCCGGCTCTCGGCCGGCTCGCGTGGGTGTACCGCTCAATCCGCAGCTTCGTCAGCAATGACGTTCCGCAGTGTGCCGATCCCCTCGACCGTCACCTCGCACACGTCGCCCGCCTTCATCAGCAGCTTAGGGTTGCGCGCCCAGCCGATGCCCGAGGGAGTGCCCGACACGATCACATCGCCCGCTTCCAACGTGATCGCTTCACTGATGATGCTGATCAGGGTGGCAACGTCGAAGACCATCTGGTCGGTGCTGGCGGACTGCACGACCTGACCGTTCAGGCGTGTTTCAAGACGCAAGCCCTTCACTCCGGGGGGCAGCTCATCGGCCGTGACGAGCTCGGGCCCGAATGCACCGGTGCCGTCGAAATTCTTGCCGACGGTCCATTGCGGCGTTTTGAACTGGTACTCGCGCACCGAGCCGTCATTGAACACGGAGTAGCCGGCCACATGCGATAGCGCGTCCACCTTGTTGATATGGCGCCCGCCCTTGCCCAACACCACCGCGATCTCACCCTCAAAATCGAGACCCTCGGAATCGCTCACGCGCGGCCGGATCATCGGCGCCCCATGCGCGATCAGGCTGGTGGCTACACGGAAAAACAACGTCGGATAGTCCGGTTGCTGGTAGTTGCTCTCTGCCGTGTGATCGGCAAAGTTCAGACCAACACAAATGATCTTCGGCGGACGGGCCAATGGAGGAAGGAGCGTGAGGCCATCCAAGCTCACCTCCTCTTGCCCAGGCTGTGCTTTCCCGTATGCCTGCAGGTCTGCTCCACGCCCCAGCAAGGACTCCAGTGACTCATCGCCAAGAATGCGAACTCTGTTGCCCTCGCGTACGCCCAGGCTGGATTTTTCGCTCCTGGAAAAGGACACAAAACGCATGACTGCTACCTCCGGTAAACATTGGAAATGGCGCTCTTCGCTACCTGCTATCAGGTCGTCAGAAGAACGTGTTGATTGAGCCAGGACACGAACGCCTGACAAAGCATGTCGTTTGCACGGCGAGCGGACGCTGACGCTTCGAACATGCCAAAGAATGTGTGAAACATGTCGCCAAAGCGGTAGACCTCCACAGGCACACCCGCAGCTTTGAGCCGTGCGGCGTACGTCAGTCCCTCTTCGCACAGCGGGTCGTGCCCAGCCACAGCGATCAGCGCCGGCGGCATCCCACGCAGATCGTGCGCACGCAACGGTGAAGGGGGACAGTCCGCAGCATGGACAACTGCCTCGCCCATATACAGCCGCACGATGTCGCGCAGATCGTTCGGCGAGAGCATCGGAAAATCGCGCCGCCTGGCTTCGATGGCAGCCACATCTCGCGCCATGTCGACACCCGGCACAACCAGCAGTTGCCCGGCCAGACGGGGCTTGCACCCGCGCAGCGCAAGTGCGGTTGACGTGGCCAGATTGGCACCAGCGCTTTCACCCGCTACAGCAATGCGAGAAGCATCCCCGCCCAACTGGTCGACACAGCGAATCGCCCAGCGCGTTGCCGCCAATGCATCCTCGTGCGCCGCTGGGAACGGATGCTCGGGGGCGAGCCGATAGTCCACTGACACGACCACGGCGCCCATATCTCGGCAGAGCTTGCGTGCAATGTCGTCCATCAGCTCGACGCTACCCAGGACGAAGCCTCCACCGTGGAAAAACACCACTGTCGGCATCGACGTTGGCCGGCCGATGGGGCGGTATACCCGGACAGGGACGCGGACGAGCGCGCCGCTGGTGTCGTCCACCGCAATCGCATCTTCGACAGCGCCCACGATCGGCAGTGGTGCGCGTTCACGCGCCGCCACTACGGCGCGCCGCATGCGTTCCCGCGCCTCATCGGGCGAGCCGGAAAACGGCGGGGGAACGCCTGCCGCGGCCCGCAGCGCCACAATGGCTGCGAGCTCCGGATCGAGCACTTGCTCAACATTCATATCGTTCACGAGAGACCAAGAACGTATTGCTGGGAAGTCAACGCACGACTACGCAACGCACCCAAATCGACACCGACCATGCGGCCATGTCGCTTGACCGCGCTCCCGGCCACAAAAACCGAGTCGACATTGCCCGGGTGCGCAGCGAGAACCACGGCGCCGACAGCATCCGAAACCGGTGTGAGATTGATGTCGTCGCCACGGATCATCACGATATCGGCCTGCTTGCCGGGTGTCAGCGAACCGATCTTGCGATCGAGCCCGGTGGCGCGCGCGCCAGCGACGGTCGCAAACTCGAGCACATCTCTGAGCGTCAGCGTTTCAGGCGCGTTCGGCACGCGCGAATGTCCGCCACCCATCCACGACCGGTAGTAGGAGAACGCGTGGCGCATCTGGGTAAACATGTCGCCAGAACACTTGGTCTCGGTGTCGCCGCTCAGGCTCGGTCGGATACCGACAGCCAACAGGCGATCCAATGGGATATCGCCAATGCCCTGGGCATTCATCTCGCAGTGCACGCCAAGCGATGCGCTCACGCCTGCATCGGCCATCATCGCGATCTCGTCGGCGTCGGAGAAGCAGCAGTGCACGAATGTCAGGTCGTCGTTCAATACGCCGGCCTCATGCATCTGGGCGATTGCGCGGACGGAGCCGTTGCGAACGTAAGCGCCCATGTGGATACTCGAACGGATGCAAAGCTCGCGAGCCAGTCTCAGGTCCGCCAGCCACACGTCGCGCTGCGCCATTTCTGGGCCGCGCCCGGCCATCGCGAGCGTCAGCAGCTGATCGTCTGAAGAAAAGAAATGCTTTCTCAGTCGGCGGATATCTTCGGGATGTCCGCGCTGGCTGTTGAACATCCAGGATGCGCCATCGACCAATGGCCAGCCATGCGCAAACACGCCGCGAATGCCTGCGTCGCGCAACGCCGCGATCGCGGCATCGGTGTGCTCGGGCGTGTTCTGCACGTGAGACCAGTCGAGCATCGTCGTCGTACCGCTTTCCAGCGCGGAGAGCGCGCCCAGCAGCGTGCCCACGTACACGTCTTCCGGACGGAACGCGGCACCCTTGGCGCCTAACATCTCCGCAAAGTAGATTTGTGGATCGATGTCGGCGTAGCGATGCCGTACGCAGCTTTGCCACGTGTGGCGATGGGTGTCGACAAATCCAGGCAGCACAATCATGCCGCGCGCGTCGATCCGCTCTGCGTCAGGTGCGTCGATGTGTGCTGCAATCGCAGCAATCCGATTGCCTTCCACCAGCATGTCACCCTGATGCAGATCGCCGATGGCTGGATCCATGCTCAAGATCCACCCGCCTTTGAACAACTTGGGTTGCGCGTCCATGTTCTTACCTCTTGAACCATTTCTCGAGCTGTGCCTCGACTTCGCCGGGGCCGGCGAGCATCTCGCTCGCCCAGGCGACGTAGCCGTCGGGGCGCACCAACAGGCCTTTCACACCAACGAGAGCATCAGGTATGCGCGCGGCCCTGGCTTGCATCACCGTGACGGGCAGCTTCGAGACATCCAACGACGCGAATTGCCGACCAAACCCCTCCAGATCGAGCAGAACGAACTTGCGCTCGCGCAGCGTCTCGGTCACCGAAACCGAACGCCCGTCGAGGCAAAGCAGGTCGACATCCGGGCAGCGCTGGCCCGTCAACGGATGACTCCCTGCTTCGCTCGGATACGGCGCTTCCAGGCCGCAAAGCTCCAGAACCAGCTTGCGCTGCACGTCGGGCAACGGAATCAGGTGGACCTGCATCCGGCGTTTAAGCGCGACGGCCTCTTCCGAGAAATTGAACTGCAACGCGCACTGGGCCTTCACACTCTCAAGCAGACGAAGCATGACCGGCAAGCGCTCTGCGTTGTAGGTCTCCAGCGTGCGTTCGTCGGCGACGCCGTTGACAACATTGGCGAGTTTCCAACCAAGGTTGAACGCATCCTGAAGGCAAAAGTTCATGCCAACGCCACTGGCCGGATAGTGGATACGCGCCGACTCGCCGACCAGGAATACGCGCCCCTGGCGCAAGGTGGGAACCGCTCGCATCTGGTCATCGAACCGCGATGCCCATCGATAGCCGGTAATGCCGTAATCGGTTCCGTGGACATCCTTCAGACATTGCAGCACTTCGTCCAGCGTGACCGGCTCGTCTTTGGTGGCATGACGTCGATCACGGTGAACGATGTTGAAACGCGTGACCCCTTGGCCGAAGGTGTAGCCCCGGACCCATCCCATCTCGTTATCGACATTGATACGCCCGCCAGGCCAAGGCGCTTCAAGATCGGCATCGACAACGATGCCCCGAAACGTGCCCGAGTGCCCCTCGAACGGCAACCCGAGTTGGCTACGCACCTTGCTGCGCCCACCGTCTGCGCCGACCAGATACTTCGCCCGAACCGTCGTAGTCGCTCCATCTTGCCGCGCAAGATCGACTTCAACACCCTCGTTGTCTTGCCGGACGTCATGGAAGTCAACGCCACGTTCGATGACGGCACCGCATTCCGTAGCCCAATCCCAAAGGACTTCCTCGGTATGGTTCTGCGGGAGACCCAACGTAAAGCCGAACCGGGTTTCCAGATACTTCCATTCGATCGGATGAAATCCCGCCCAGATATGGGAAGGCCGGAACGGGTATGGTGCAATGGCGCGCGTCTTCTCAATAAAGCGATCCGCGATACCACGTGCATCGAACAGTTCGAGCACGCGAGGGAGGATTGTCCCGGCTCGGGACGTCACGCCCGAAGTACGTCGCTCGACAACAAGCGTCTTCACACCCGAGCTGGCAAGTTCCGCCGCCATTGTCAGGCCCGACGGACCGGCGCCGACCACAATTACGTCCCACTGCATTACCGCTTCCTCCGTTGAATGACCCGTTCCATTGCACTGCCGAGCTGCACGCACACCTCAGAAGAGATGCGTGATTCCGGTCTCCAGAACGGCTTGCCGAGGCCCTGCCGCAACCGGCTGATTGCGCATCACAGCACGCTGGCCCGATCCTGCGATTTGCAGCACGCCAAGTACGTAGAGACTGGTGCGCTTCGAAAGCGCGTAGTCGGCATGCGCGTGAAGCTGATTCCATTTGTAGGATTCAAGCTTCGTGTATGAGTACCCCCCGCCCAGACGCAATGCCGAGGTGACGTACTTATATGCACCCACGTCGATCGACTGGGCGGTGGCCGAGTCACCAAGCGCTTGCAGGCGCGTGTAACTGTAGTTGCTCATCACGCGCCAGCCGTGATTGACGTAGGCCACCCCAACGCTGCCGGTGTTCTGGTTTTGGAATACCGCCGCGTTGGGTGTCTGCGTGAGATTGATGCCATAGAGCTGCGATACGCCCAGCTTGGTGCCCGGCGTATAGGGAACGCCATTCACCGACTCCCATACCGCCACCGCCTGCCACGGGTTGGCGGTGTAGCTAACCTCGGCGCCGATCACTCGCCCGATATTGGTTGTTGAGGCGGCCGACCCGATGCCGTACATCGCGCCAAACTGAAAGCCGCCATAGGTGGGTGACTTGTATTTGATGGTGCTGTTCAGTGCGTTGCCAACGGTGCGGTCCAGATTGCCCGGGTGTGTCGCCAGCAACGAGGTATAGCGCTCGGACGTGAATGGCACCAGGTCCGCCATCAGGTCATACATGGATCCCAGCGTGAGCGTTCCGACGCGCGCAGAACTCAAGCCGACGTAGCTCTCGAACGGGGTGCTGGTTCCACTGTCGAGAAACACATACTTGCTCACCCGAAAGATTGCGGCCGTGTCGGCATCGATCACCTCACGCCCCGACATCGCAATGAATGGAACGGCGTGCGTTCCGCCCTCCTGGACCAAGCCCTTTCCCACCGACCCGGCATTGCTCGTGTATGACACGCCCACGCCGAGCAAACCTGACAGGGTGACGTTCGACTGTGCATGGGCCATACCCGAAACCAGGATGCAAACCGCGGTACCAACTAACCTACGATGATTCCCTTTCACTTCTGTCTCCTCCGTAATTTTTTTTGTTTGCTGCTTTCTTGCACGTTCCTGCCAATTCCGCTGATCACACGCTCACCGAAATCTGCGCAGCCGTCGACAGGTTTCCGTTGCGCCTCAGCTCACGGCGCAACGCCGTTGCGGCCACACATGCCAGAAGACCCGCCACCGCAAACACCACCGCCATCGCGTTAGGAAGCGCCTGTGCGGCTCCATTGAAGAGGTGGCGGCCAACGAGTGCGATGAGGGTAGGAGAGAAGCCCTGTCCAATCAGCCCGTTCAGAACCAGCACGATTGCCATGACCAAGCCGACGGACTGCGTAGGAGCGGTGCGCGCCACGATGACCGACGTCACCGACATGAACGTCCAGGAGCACAACACGACCATCGCGTCAGCAATCCAGAACGCGCGCAGCGAAGTGGCCAGCACGAGAGACACAGTCAGGACGGCCACAGCAAAGCTGGCGAACAGACCGATCCATGCCACGCGAGGCAAAGGTGCCGGCACCTTCTTGCGCTGCATGGCAATGCCCGCCAGCCAGAGGCCCAACGGCCCCGCGGTCAACATCAATGCGCCCTGCGTGAGCCCGAACACTTTCATGTCCAGAGCGAATCTGCGCGCAGCCACCGTGGGCATCCAGGCAGCAAGGCCGTAGGTGATGACAGCGTTGGCGATGACAAACAGAAGGAGGGGTCCGAACAGGCTCCGTTGCTTCCAAAGAAGATGGGCAATATCACGCAGGCCCTCACCTCGGTGCGCCGCATCGGCGGACGCATCGCTGCCAGAGCGACCCGGATCCACGTTGAGAAAGATCAACAGACCGATCGGGAAGCCCAACATGCCGATGAGGAACAAGGTCATCTGCCATGGGGCGACGTGACCGATCACAGGCAACGCATGCCAGTTCGCTGCTTGAATTGCCCCCATCATCGGTCCACCCAGAACGAGGGATAGCCCCGTTCCCAGGATCAACGCCATGGTGTAGACGGACAATGCACGCGCACGACGCGTGTCATCGATGCCGTCACGGATCAGGGAATATGACGACGGCGGGATGAGCGCCTCGGCGCCACCAACGATGATGCGTGCCGCCACCAGCCCGATAAATGACGCCATGGCCGCGTTCGCCGCAACCGCAACCGACCAGATGAGGACGCCGCTCGCGATGATCACGCGCCGGTCAAAGCGGTCTGCGAGCCAGCCCGCCGGCATCCCGACAACGATGTTCGCCACGGCAAACGCCGCACCAATCAAGAAGCTGACTTGCACATCGCCGACGCCGAATTCCCGCTGAATGGGCCCAACCATCAGCACCAAGATGTTCTTGTCGATCTGCGCGAGCATCGTAATGACGGTCAGGGTGACGACTAAGCCCCACTGAGTCCATACCGATCTCGCCGCGCGACTTTCCTGCATGGCCTTGTCTCCTTGATGTTTTCTGTCCACCTTGTGCGGCTCGTCATGCCGTCTTGGGCAAATTGTCGAGGCCTCCGTGACATTTACAAAATTTATTGTTTAAATACGGAACATCCACTGTGTAAATGTCACATGCATGCGTCTGAACAAACTGGATCTGAATCAACTGGTCGTCCTCGACGCCCTCCTCTCCAGCCGCAGCGTGGGGAAAGCCGCCGAGCGGCTCTTCCTGAGCCAACCGGCGACAAGCTGTTCGCTGGCGCGCCTGCGCGACTATTTCGAAGACGAGTTGCTCGTGCCTGTCGGCAAGACGCAAGTGCTGACGCCGCTGGCGATGGAGCTCAGCAAGCCGGTACGGGATGTACTGCTGCAGATTCAGGCGATTACCCGCGCGAGGCCTTCGTTTGACCCAGCCACGTCGACCCGACGATTCACGATCGAATCGTCTGATTACGTCATCAGTGTATTTTTGTCGGAGGTGGTCCGACGGGCGGAAAAGCTGGCGCCGCTGATGCAGTTCGACCTGCGTGCGATCAGCCCGCAGACGCCCGAGCACCTCGAAAGCGGCGAAGCGGAGTTACTCATTTCGCCCGAGTTCGCGATGGTGCCCGGGCACCCAAACGAACCGCTCTTCGAAGACTCGTTCTCTTGTGTCGTGTGTGCTGCGGATTCCACTTATGGTGGAACCCTGACGGAGGAACAGTATTTCGCAGCGACCCACGTGAGCATCGAATGGGGCGGCGGGCGGCGCGTCACGTTCGATGCACGCATGATTTCAACGGGCAAGCGGACCCGGCAACAAAGCGTGATCGCGCCGAATTTCACGCTGGTGCCTGAGTTGATCGTCGGGACATCCAGAATTGCCACGCTGCCATCGCGCCTTGCACGCCAGATGGCGGCCCGTTTCCCACTGCGGGTCATGGCATGTCCGATTGCCATTCCGACCTTCTCGGAAAACCTGCAATGGCACAAATACCAGGAGCGCGATCCCGCAATCGCATGGCTCCGAACGTTGCTCAAAGAGACTGCGGCCAGCCTCAGTTCTACCGCTGAACCTGAGAGAGCGGTCAAGCAGGAGCGCCGTATGTCGACACGCAAGCGGAGACCAGTACCAGCAAGCGCGAAGTAAGCCTGCTGGCAACACGGTGATCGTTCAGCGCTAGCACTATGCCAAGTCGGGCTTTACCAGACTGCTGCGTCACTTGAGAGACTCCGAGCTGCCGAGGATCGTGAAGTCGAACCCGTGACCTGCCCCCAGTAACAAGACCAAAGGGCATCTAGTAGAGCCCCGTTCAAGTTTGCTCCTGGACGGCAGGGGCCACCGCTGTTGCTCGATACCGCGCTGCGAATTCTGCAGGCGGTTGGCAATTCAATACGCTGTGTGGCCGCGCCTCGTTGTAATCCTGGCGCCAGGCTGCGATGAGAGCGCGTGCATGGCAAGGCTCGTGAACCAGTGCTCGTTCAGGCACTCATCGCGGAACCGCCCGTTGAAGCTCTCGATGTAGGCGTTTCTCCACTGGCTTGCCGGGCCGGATGAACGACAGCGTGACGCCCGCTTCGTAGGCCCATGCGTCCAGCACCTTACCAGCGAACTCCGGACCGTTGTCCACCGTGATGGACGCGGGCAAGCCTCGCATCTCCTTCAGCCGTTCAAGCACTTGCTTCACCCGCAAGCCCGGCAACGAGGTATCAACCTCGATGACCACGCACTCGCGCGTGTAATCGTCGACCACGTTCAGGCAAGCCAACGGATAACGCATTCGTGGAGTCCTTCAATGGCACGCTTCGCGACGAATGTCTGAACGCACACTGGTTCACGTCGCTGACGGACGCCAAAGAGCAAATTGAGCAGTGGCGGGTGGAATACAACGAGAATCGGCCTCACAGGGCCCTAGGCGAAGTGTCCCCTGCCGAATACGTCCGTCAGTTGGGCCTGCAGGCCCAACTGACGGACCAACAAGAAGCCGAAGACTAACGTTGCTGTTGGCACTGAAAACCGAGGCCGCTCACTTCGGACCGGACTCTACATCGTCAGCGTACTAATCTCCGGGGGCAGGTCATCACGACAGCAATGCCGCGCGCATTTTTCGGTACCCAACTGAGCGATAGCATGAGGGTAACTCGGTTGTCAGTCTTGCAGTTGGCCGGCTGCACCACCACAGTCCGCGTAGTACCGAGGCGCTCCTGCATACGTCGATAATCATCGACCGTCGCATTCAACGGCAGCGACGTCTGCTGCGGGAATGTCCTTGGACAGTTTCCCTTGCCCTTTGCCTACATACTTGTACCCGGCGGGCGCTCCAGGATGCATCAAAGGCTGCCAGCGAGTCGAGAAATTGCTTCCGCCGCATCTTTTACGAGGTCCTCGACAATTTGTTGTGCTGGCCTGGCTTTTGTCAGTAGCCCTCCGCCGATACCGCTGGGATTGCTGTGTAGGTCCCATCGTCCGGCAGCTGCCGCTGCCGCATTGAAATCATCCATCAACACCTTTTGATACGGATTTGCGAGCGGTTCCAAGCCGGAGTCTTCCCATGCTTTGATCGTCGCGTTTCGGAAACCACGCATCGGACTACCAGAGTAAATTCGGTCGCTGCGAAAATCTTCCAGGCGGCCTTTCAGAATCTGCGATTTGTGCTCGGCCGGAATATTGCACTCCTCGGCAACCAGGAAGGCTGTCCCTATCCAGACGCCGACCGCGCCGAAAGCTAACGATGCCGCAATACCGCGCCCGTCGCTAATGCCGCCGGCCGCGATGACGGGCACGGGAACCGAGTCGACGACATCAGGCAGCAGTGCGAAATTCGGGATTCGACCTACATGACCACCCGCCTCCAGACCTTGTGCGATGACAAGGTCAGCACCCGCTGCTGCGTAACTTCTTGCTTGCTTAGTGCTCGTAGCCAGGCCCATCACAAGCATTCGCTTCTCGTGTGCTGGTCCCGCAATCAGCTTCAGGTCGCCAACAGCACCGGCGAATACCTGCACGTCCTCCTCGAGGACCACGTCGATTAGGCTACGAGTAAGCTCGGCGCGTGAGCCCCGGAGTCCCGCATCCGTACCATCCGCTGTAGCAGCGCCTGACACGGCAATTCGGCTGTCCAACTCAACCAGTTCAATGCCGAATCCCTTTGCGAGGTCGCGTACAAAGGCCACATGCTCTGGAAACTCTTTCAGGATCTCTTGTCGAATCCGGCTTCTGTCCAACTCCGCTTTCGCTGTGGCTTGTGGCAGAACGAGATTGACGCCAATCGGCTTGGTGGTCAATGCTCTAACCTCTCGGATAACAGTGCGTAGCCGTGCAGCGGAAAGGCCCGCCCCTCCGATAACGCCCAAACCGCCCGCTTCCGAGACTGCCGCAACGAGGGCCGGAGGTGTTGCTCTCCCTTGAGACCCCATTCCAGCGAGGCATATTGGATAGTTGATATCAAGCAGTTCGCACAGTCGCGTCCTGAGATGAATGTTTGTCATGTAAATCTCCTAGATGTCACGACCGCGCCAGGATCTCGTCCGCTTCGCTCAACTCGTCGGGAACAATGAGAACTCCATGATCAATCACGAGGACCTCATCGACATACACGCTGTGCTCAATGCATACGGCGTCCGGGTGATTTTCTCCCCCTCCCTCCTCCCACCATGGGGTGCCAAACCCGATCGCATCGCTACCGCGCACGCGAATGTCTTCGTTGAACGATTTCCCTGTGAAGCGCGCCCTCGGATGAAACCCGTGGGAAAAGTGGATGATTGAACCAAGCCCACCAGCGCTCGCCCTTCGCAGCGCCGCTTCGAAGACTTTTCGGTGACTACCTCCACCAGCAACGCTACGGATAGGGCCATCCACATCAATGGTAAGCGGCTCATCTAAGCGCGCATACCACTCATGGAAGACAGCATTCACCACCACCTTACCCTTTACAGATGCGGGGTCTGGAATCATGACCGTTGAGCCAGGAGGCGACGTGGTGCCTGGCACGGACTGGCGTCGCAACTTTCCCGCCTTGGGCTTTCCAAGAACAAAAGTCACATCAGTCCCTTGATCATTCACTACCCGGCAGCGCTTTCCTTCCGCCGCGGCAATGAAGCTGTCCAATCGCGTCTGGACTGAGAACAGCCGATCAAAATCGAGATCTCCGAACAATCGAATGAGCCCGTCCGCCCCAAGGTCGAGGATGTTCACGGACCTCATGCGCCCCTGAGACAATGCCTCTGCGTGAGCCGCGGACCCACTGATGTATGGGAAGGTGAAATCAACCCACACGTCACAACTCTTTAGTCCTGCGGATACCGCTTCCGTAAGGTGCGGATCCGCCAGCTTCCCCTGATATGGCAACTGAGGAATTGTCAGAATGCACACCTTTGCACCATGAACGCGTGCTGCCTGCGCGACGGCGAGGACGGCAGTCATGTCGGTGCATAGGTCAGCGGTAAGCAGCACCTCCTCGTTTGGAGATAGGCGCAAATAGTCACTGAGCAGAAAATCTGCGGCTTGGGCAAGCGACGTTGAATCAAATTCTCTCTTCATCATTTTGGACTTGGGTGGTTCTTCATATCAGATGGATATGCGGCCGCCGTCAGACATGGACTGCATTCGCGTCGTACTCGTAAATCCAGTCATACCAGTCGCCAACTTTGCTCGGAGCCCAGTGCTGCGAGATGTAGTCGACTGCCGTATTAGGGTTCGCAAGCGCCTCGTTGTGCCGACGCTTGGATTGGGCCCAAGATTGATCAACGACCTTCTTCGTGCGTGGCTGGCGAAGGCTTTCGTACCAACCCAACGCGAGCTCCCAATCGGGAGCATATTTCTCGACGCATCTGGCGAAGACAACCGCATCTTCGATGGCCATGTTTGCACCCTGGCCCAACGATGGCGGCATCGCGTGACAAGAATCGCCCAAGAGCGTAATCCGCCCCTTCGACCATGACTTCTCTGTCTCGTAGAGGTATGACCCCCATTTGTATGGGGTTTCGATATGAGAGATGATGCTACGAATGTTCGGGTGCCAGCCCTCGAAATCCGCCAGGCACTCCTCGATGGAGCCACTCTCCGTCCACGAGTTGGTATGCCAGTTCGGCTTCTTGACGGTCCCCACAAAGTTGAATAGCTCGCCCTTGTGAACGGGGTACATCGTCACATTGCCTTGTGGCGAGATCCAACTGCTGGCGACGCCACGCTCTCGCTCCGGCACCTTCTCAATCGGAATCATTCCGCGCCAGAAGATGTTTCCAACGTACTGGGGCTTTGGAGTTCCATGGAGTTGTTCGCGAACCGCTGAGTGGATGCCATCTGCACCGACCAGCATCTGACCCGTTGCCGTCATGCCGTTCTCGAACTTGGCCACCACCCCACTGGACGAGTTGAACACGTCAACGCACCGATACCCTGTCCGCACGGCGTCCGCTTTCCTTTCCTTCACGGCGTCGAGCAGCATGGTGTGCAGGTCGCCGCGATGCATCGTTAGATATGGGGCACCGTAACGCAGCTCTGATGTGCTGCCCTGGTTCTGCAGCGGCCACGCCTGTCCAGTGTTCCAGAGGCGCAACTCACGGTCGCGAGATAGAACACCTAGTTCGCGAATCTGAGACTCCAAGCCGAGTGAGAAGAGAAGCCGCGTACCGTTCGGGCTGAGCGTGAGACCAGCCCCAATCTCCTGCAGATCGGGAACGCGCTCATACACCTCAACGTCGTGACCGCGGTGGAGAAGGGCCAGTGCCGTGGCAAGTCCTCCAATGCCACCTCCAATCACCAAGGTTTTGCTGTCCATACACTCATCCTTTTTTGTTCGGTGCTCGAATAGCGTCCGACGACTGGAATGAGTCTAGCGATGCCGCAAGTGGAGGAGAACGTACGCTACCTCGCTAGCAGCTATACAAAAATTGCGAGGTCCATCCACGACAGCTATAGCTGGTATCGAATAGAGCCTGTAGTCAGCAGATTCAGAATCCATAGAATCCGTAACACCACTCGGATTAATGCTTATACCTCCGGACTGGCATCTGAGCTCCGCAGCCGCGGCACACACCCCGCCCCCACTCACAGGACATCACATGGCGTTGTCAAACTCCCTCTTTCTCGACTATGACATCCGAAAATTGACGATCGGAGAGATTCTTGAGAAGCGCGCAGCAGAAATCGGTGACAAGGTCTATCTGACCTACCTGGAAACCGGGCGCCAGTACACGTATGCGGAAATCAACAGCATCACGAACCGCTGGGCCAATAGCCTGATTTCCATGGGTATTGGGCGCGGCACTCATGTGGCCGTCATGATGGATAACTGCGCAGAGCAGCTTCTTCTGTACTTTGCCCTTGGGAAAATTGGTGCGGTGACAGTCCCGATCAATACCGCATCTCGTGGGGACCTGCTTAAGTATTACTTGGAACTGGCGGATGTCGAGGCTGTATTTGTCGACCTGACATTGCTCGATCGCATCACCGAAGTGCGCGCCGAACTTCCGAAGCTGACGAGGGTGATTGGGACCCCTACCACGGCTGCCGACGCCGAAGCAGAGAAACCGGACGGGTCATACATCCGATTCTGTGCTCTCGATGATGGCGCTGATGCTCCACCGACGGAGCGCGCTGTTTACTCCGACCCTGCGTTCATTGCCTTTACATCCGGAACGACCGGTCCATCCAAGGCCGTGATCTTCGGCCAAGCGGCAATGCTTCTGACAGGGCTCAACTATGCGCGAAGCTACGGCTACGCCAATACTGACGTCTACTACATCTGCCTCCCCTTGTTTCACGCTAGCGCCCTGCGAGGAGCAGCATATCTGTCTCTGATGTCGGAGGGCTCAATCGCTCTTACACGACGATTTTCGGTATCTCGCTTCTGGAGCGACGTCAGGAAAGCGGGGGCAACCACGTTTAATCTGCTTGGCTCCATGGCGAACTTCATCTGGAGTACACCGCCGTCTCCGGAGGACAAAAACCACAACGTTCGATTCTGCCGCGTCGCCCCTGTGCCGAAATTCGCTCGGGAGTTTGAGGAGCGCTTCAACGTGCGCTTCGTGTCGACCTATGGCTTGACGGACGTCGGTGCACCAGTTTCTTACACACTCAATGACCCACGAGAGAAGCTCGGCTCGTGCGGACGTGCACGTGACGGCTGGGAAATCATGATTGTCGACAGCGAGGATTTCGAAGTCCCACGGGGTGAAGTGGGAGAAATTGTGATTCGCTGCAATGTACCCTGGCACACGTCGTCGGGGTACTACAAGATGCCTCTGCAGACGCTGGCAATGATCCGGAACGGCTGGTATCACACGGGCGATCTGGGTTACATGGACGAGGACGGCTATTTGTATTTCAAGGACCGCGCCAAGGATTCCATTCGTCGCCGAGGAGAAAACATTTCTGCCTGGGAAGTCGAGCAGACCATCCAAAATCATCCCGCAGTGCAGGAGGTAGCCGCCTACGCTGTGAAGTCGGAGCTGAGCGAAGACGAAGTGGCCGTCAGCATTGTTTTGCGCACCGACCAACAACTCAGCGAAGTCGCTCTCATCGAATACTGCGCGTCGAAGATGGCCTACTTCATGGTTCCTCGCTTCGTGCAGTACGTCAACGAACTTCCCGTCAATGCGAGCCAGAAGGTTCTCAAGGTCAAGCTGCGTGAAGCAGCACAGGAAAATCCGGAGCTACTTTGGGACCGGGAGAAGGCAGGCATCGAAGTACGCAGATAACTTCTCTGCCCCGTCGATACGAGGTGGTTATACGGCCCAGATTGGGCCGTTTTTTTTTGGGGGGAGACTATCGTCTTCAATCTGCTCTAAAAACGTCCTCCAGAAAGTCGGAGATTGATGTGCCAGAGCAGCTTCGCATATCAGCAATCCAGTTCCATGCCTATCTCACCATTGAGCCCTCTGGCAATCTAGTTTCCACAGCCACAGCACCCTGCGCCGGCAGTTGCGCGGGAAACAGCGCAAACCAAGATGACCATTTCCTACTCGACAGAACCAGAGCCAACCCGCGCTCGGGCAGAGCTTTTGCTGCCGGGCATCCGCCGCATCGTGGCGAACAATCCTGGTCCGCTCACATACCACGGCACGAACACGTATCTATTGGACCACGCAGAAGGCACGGTAGTGATCGACCCTGGGCCGGCAGAAGATTCAGCGCATATCGATGCCATTCTTGCGGCAACCCCGGCTCAGATCACGAAGATTCTGCTGACTCATGCACATCGGGACCACATCGGGGCGCTGGATGCCTTGGTGGCAAAAACGGGGGCCACAACATATGCCTTCCGATATCCAGTCGAACAGGGATTCCAACCCGATGTGTCGCTTGCCGATGGCGACATAGTCGCTGGCCTAGACGTGCTCTATACCCCGGGACATTGTTCGGACCATCTATGCTTCGCCCGGCGCGATGGCATCGTCTTCACTGGAGACCATGTCATGGGCTGGTCTAGCTCGTTCGTGGCCGCACCGGACGGAAGCATGGCCCAGTATCTAAGCAGCTTGGCGCGCCTTTTGGCCAGAGATGACAACTGCTATTTAGCAGCGCACGGCCCTGCTCTCTACGACCCGAGAGCCTACGTCTCCGAGCTGGTTGAGCTGAGGCGACGAAAAGAAGCAAGCATCCTGGACGCGCTTCGCAGCTTCCCCCCTATTTCGATCGAGGATCTTCTGCGGATCTCGTATCCCAAAGCGGTCGATCCCCGTATACGACGAGCCGCGCAGCGCACCCTTCTCGCCCATCTCATCAAGCTGAAAGACGACGGCACCGCTCAACTGATTGATGACCTCTGGTCGATCAGGAGATAAGCCAACGGGCCTCGCGTCGCTCTGACGCAGCTTTCGCAAGACATTGATTTCAACGTAGCACCACAACCACAACGTACTTAAGGGAGCGTCCTGTCGTGAAATCACATCGAAAACCCCTAGCACTCCTGCTGTTGACGGGGTCGATATCTTGCGCAAGTTCGGCAATGGCCCAGAGCTCGGTCACGCTCTACGGAGTCGCTGGTACCAACATCGCTTACACCAGCAACAATAGTGGAAAGACTGGCACCGGCAACCTTGTTTCGTTAAACAGCGGAGGGCTTTCATCGCCGAGGTGGGGAATTCGGGGTTCGGAAGCGCTATCAAGTGACCTCAAGGCGATTTTCCTTCTTGAGAATGGCTTTTCCAATGATACGGGCGCGTTGGGAGACTCTACACGGCTGTTCAACCGCCACGCGTATGTTGGCCTCTCCACCAGTGCCTATGGAACGGTCATCGCTGGTCGCACATCCTCCACGATGTACGACTTTATTCTGGACTTCGCCCCCCAAGCATATTCAACGACCTTCGAGCCGTACAACAGCCTCGCGTCGCAGCGAGTCGACAACGCCGTGAAGTACACCGGCGACTTCGGCCCAGTTCGCGTTGGAGCCTACCGGTCGTTTGGTGAACAACCCGGCGGCATGCAAGCGAATAGCGCGTGGGGTGCGGCAATTGAAGCATCGGCTGCAAACCTTTCCGGCACCGTCGCTTTCGACACGCTCTTTGGAGCGCCAACCGCCCAGGGATATACGGCCTCAAAGAGGCTTGGGGCCGCCGTTTCGTATGAATTCTCGAAGACATCGATCATGGCCGGCTATCGCTGGGGACAGGACACCAGCGCAACGCGTGCAGTGACGTTCCGAGACAACCTCTGGTGGTTCGGCGTCAGGCAACAAGTCTATGGCCCGTTGACCTTGATCGCAGCCTACTACTACGATGACGTACGCGTCCAAAACGGTACCAATCCCCCCAATCCCTGGCAGGCAGCGGTGTCAGCCATTTACTCGCTTTCAAAGCGGACCGACTTGTACGGGTCGGTGGCCTACGCAAAGAACGCTGGCCTTAACTTCACCAGCGTGGCGAATCTAGACAACCCGAACATTGGCCAAACGGGCGTGGCGCTTGGTATCCGACATAAGTTCTAGCAGGTAAAGAGCCACCGGTCCGCGATAAGAAGTAGCGGACCGGTAGCGTCCCCCAATGAGGTTGCGCATAGGCACTACTCGGTTTCAATACCACTAAGATCGTCCTGAATGCGGTTGAGGTTGCAGTCAACAGTCCCCCTGAGCACACCGGATTCCACAAACCTCAACGCCTCTGCATGAATGACCCGAAGGAGCGAGCGCGCTGCAGGGGAAATTGGCTGGTTGAGCGGTGTTGCAGCGACCAAAAGGGCTCGCATATCAGGTGATGCTATCTTCCTTGCGACCAGCCTGCCCATGCGAATCTCGCGATGCACGGCTCCAAAAGGCAAGATGGTGGCTCCCATGCCGGCACCCGCCAACTGCCGAAGTGCTGGAATCGAGTCGACTTCCATCACGATATTGAGCTTGATGCCAGCCTGCTCGGTTGCTCGCTCGATTACACGCCGTAGTCCATTCTCCGGACCAGTTAGAACCAGCGGCATGCCCTCCAGCTCGTGCAGTTCTACATCTCGATCTGCTGGCATCTCGCGATTCTGTATCAGAAATAAGTCTTCTAAGATCAGCGGTGCCGCGTTCAGATTGCGATTTCGCGCGGCATCGTAGAGTACCGCGACATCAAGAAGCCCCTCCTCTATCCATTCGCCCAACGAGCTACTGAACCCTTCCTTTACGCGAAGACCTGCGCCCGGACAGACCTGCCGGAAGTGCATAGCAATGGGTGATACCAGAGTGGCCCCAATCGATGGGGGGACACCGAGAGTTACGCGCCCTTGCGGTGTTCCGCCGCTTTCCACTAGCTCCCGTTTCACGTCTTCCAATAGGCACAGGATCGTGTTGGCTGTGTTCTGGAGCTGCACGCCGGCATCCGTCAAGACGACGCCTCGGCCGTGGCGGTAGAACAGCTCATGCTTAAGTTCTTCCTCGAGCTTCCGAATATGGCGGCTCAAGGATGGCTGCGCCATCCCGATGGTTACCGAAGCCCGAGAGAAGCTTCCTGCCTTGGCTACTTCAACAAAGTAGCGTAGTCCTGTGATGTCCACCTTGCCTCTCCTCTATTTCGGAATATGCACATCTTAGCCACAGCTGGGCAAAATGAAACGAGCTGCCGATACACCAAAAAATCGGTGCGTGCGGCAGCTCGCGATTGAGGCTTCTCGCGTTACAGCATGTCCTACTTGCTCACCCGGATCGCTTTTGCCCGCGCAATCACGTCCGGACTGAACTGATCGGTTCGCGTGAGCTTCTGCAGCTCCGCCCCGCTCATCGGATCAAACCAAGTGTGCGATGTCTTGATCTCGGCAAGTAACGCGGGATCTTTCAGCATTTCATCGAAGGCATCTCGGAGGATCTTGATGCGTTCAGCGGGAACACCCGGGGGCGCGGTGATGTGTTGACCGAGCGTAACCGCCGTGAGGAAAATATTCAGGACCTCACGGTCTTTGGGTGAGCTAACGAATTCGGTTACAGCAGGAACATCAGGAAGTTGGCTGCTTCGCGTCGGCGTGTACTGGACGAGAAACCTCACTGCTCCGTCCTTCAGCCAGCTCGGTCGGAGCGAATACAGCGAATTGATACCGATCGTCGCACCATCCGCCTCGCCACGCTCTGCGGCGAGAATAGTGGACGCCGAGTCCCGGTATCCCGAAACGAATTTGAATTTCGTGCCGACCAGGTGATTCATGACGTTGGGAAAGACTTGAACCAACGAGGCCGGTGCCGTCGTTCCCAGCACCGTCTCTGTGCTCTTCGCATCGGCGATCGACTTGATCTTGCTATCGCTCGACCGGACGAACGTCAGATTAATCCCACTAGCAACGCGGCCGATCATGTTGAACTCAGCCGCCTTGAAGGAAACCCCAGGGCTTCCCAGCAAGTCCTCTACGATAATGTTTGCCGGCAGCTGCCCCAGCATTGTGCCGTCTTTCCTACCCTTTCGGTAAAGGTAGTTCGCGGCGGCGAGGCCGCCGGCACCAGGCATGTTTTGGGCAACCACGTTGGGGTTACCGGGAATGTGCTTCCCTAGGTGACGTGCAACGAGGCGACCAATGTAGTCAAAACCCCCGGGGCCGGATGCAATAACAATTTCGATGGTTTTCCCTTGGTAGAAGTTGGCATCGGCAGCGATGGCTGGTGCGGCTGCAGCACAAGCAGCAATCAAGCAAGCCCGGCCAGCAAGGGCGGTGAACAAAATCTTCATGGCAGTCTCCTTTCGCAGGTGTAATACCTGTCTATATGTCTGCAAGTTACATCGATGGAATGACACCTTTTAGGACAGGAATCCAGTCTCCGACGAAAGACCCTGGCCATGGGATAAGAAGAAGCCTGTCAAACACCAGGTAGACAAATAGTGTCGTGCCAATCGACAGCATTGCGGTCGTCCTCCAGCTCTCCCTGCCCTCCAGCCGCATGTAAGCCACAATGAACAGCGGTACCGTCGGAATCAAACCTATGAGTGCCATGGACGTCATAAACAGCAGAATCCAACCGAAGAAGATGGCGGAGCGAAGCAGCACCGTACGCTGGCTGAGATTCTCGAAGTTGCCGCCGACGTCCATATGGATCTTGTCGGGATTGCCCGTCGTCACGGTCGATCTGAATACCTCGTTCAACAACGCGATCGAGCAGAAGGAAATGGCAGCTATGCCAACGATCATCGGAATAATCTTTGCTGCAAAATTCCATTCTATTGTTTGGCTCACAAGAAAGGCGAACGCGCAGAGCATCACCACATGGAGCCAGTTGGTGGCCCGCCAGTGGGGCTTGGAGAAGCCAGACAGCATTCCACGGATACCACCATGTGCACGTACGTCCTGATACAGCGGACCCAGGATCGCGAACGCCGCCAGCAAGAACAACGCCGCCACAACAGGTCGCGTGATCCAATCCATTCCGTAGCGCTCGATTGAAATAAACATATACCGTTCAACGATCGAACCCAGAATGAATCCGAGTACAAGCGGAGGACGTGGCCACTTGGCATGCTTCAAAATCGAACCCAACACACCGAACACGAACAGCGAAACGAGATCCCCCCAACTGCGCTGCCCTTCGAATGCGCCAACGAAAACGAAGCAGAGGACCACTGGCAGAATCAAGGTGTAGCGCAGCGTTGCAAGCTTTGCAAAGTGGCCCGAGAACAGGAAGCAAAGGCCGGACCCCAGAATGTTGGCTAACGCAACGCTCCAGATCATCGCGTAAGTGAGATCCAGGTGTTTCGTCAGCATTTCCGGACCGGGAACCAATCCGTGCATAAGAAAAGCGCCTTGCAGCAGCGCCATACCTGCCGAGCCCGGTACACCGAACACGATGGCCGGTACCAGGGCTCCACCTTCGCGCGAATTGGCCGCGCTCTCCGCGGCGATAACACCACGGACATCCCCTTTGCCAAATGTCTTGGAGGCATCCTTCTCAGTCTTCAGTGCGTGGCCATAGGAAATCCACTCGATGACTGAAACGCTAATTCCCGGCACGGCTCCAACTACGGCACCAATCCAGGAGCACCGCAAAATAAGGAACCAATGACGGAAGCAATCTCGCAGACCATCCAAAAGCCCCGGCTGGAGCACTCGCCGCCATCCGCGACGCTGAGCCAAATCAGAGCTAGACGTTGGAACCGCGTCACCCACGAGGCAGGTACGGCTGACTGCCAAGTCACAGAGCTCCGGCAGCGCAAACAGACCCAATGTCAGCGGGACAAGTGGCAGGCCATCCAGAAGATAATCTAGGTCCCATGTCCAACGATCCGTAGCAGTCTGCGTATCAGGTCCAATCATCGCCAGCATTACGCCAAAGCAGGCAACCGTGAGACCGCGCAGAGGCGTCCGACCCGAAAGAACTGCGACGAGAGACAGTCCCAGTACTGCCATCGCCAGTAGCTCTGGCGAACCGACATAGAGGATGGCGGGCTTGATAACGGGGATGGCAACCCCCATCAACAATGCGCCAAACAGCCCTCCCAGCATTGCGGAGAAATATGCCGCCCCCAAGGCTCTTCCGGCTTCCCCTCGCTTTGTCATTGGGAAGCCGTCTAGCGTGGTTGCCGCCGAAGCAGCCGAACCGGGCGCTCCAAGCACGATGGCGGAGATTGGATCTCCAATGGTAACCGCTGAAAGTAGTCCCAGCAAAAGAGCGATAGCGGTTGCGGGGTCCATGGCGAACGTGAATGGCAGCAGAATCGCCACCCCCGCAACTCCTCCAATCCCCGGAATTATCCCCACCGCCAAACCAATCGTCACGCCACCAAACAAGAACAACAACCGATGCGGCTCAAGCAGCGTAACCAACGCCGCCCCTACCGCTCCAAGCACATTCGCATCCACGCCATCTCTCCTGAATGATTGACTAGCCGGGCAAGCTGCTACCGTGGCGCCGGCGGATCAACGAGGCTTCAACACCAATAAACGAGCGAATCAACCCGTTGAACTCTGCTGCGCGCTCCCGGAATACCAGGTTGCCAGCCCGGTTAACGATTCGAAGATGCGCGGATGGCTGCTTCTCTAAGAGAAGCCCATACAAGGAGAACGCATGCTCGATCGGGATAATCTGGTCTTGGAGACCCCAGATAAGTTGTATAGGCGCAGGGAACCCTTCGTCCCGAAATTTTGCGAAACATACCGACTTCGCTCGAGATATCGACGCCTTCATCGTAACCACCGCCTCAGGCGCCAAGTCTTTTGTGGCACTCACGGAAGCTACGTCTTCTAGGAAGGCCCCCTCTCCAATATGAGTCTCTGAGAAGGACATCCTTTCCATAAGCCATGCCTGTCCATGGCGATCAGCACTAGGAGAGGGACATCCCGCGAGCGCGAGACTGGCGATCCCATCCCCCGTCGGAGCGGCCCGGGAACCGACCAACGTCACGGAGGAAACGCGCGCCGGCGATGCATACGCAAGATTCAAGGCAATGATGCCGCCTTCATCGTGCCCAACGAGGTGCACCGGTCCAGGGCATACGACGTCGGCAAACTTACTAGCATGCTTTGTCATCTGCTCGATGGTTACTACCGCATCAGGCGCAACCCGCGTATGACCCATACCAAGAAGATCCGGAGCAAGAACGCGAAACTCCTCACCAAGCGCGTCTAGATTCCGCTCCCAGATGAAGGCGTTTTGCCTCAACAGGCTCGCAGGTGTTCCTCCGTGAAGAAAGATCACCGTTTCACCAGTTTTACCTGCACTGACGTAGCGCGTTGAGACTCCGTCCAAATCAACCGTACAAATTTCCAAGACGCTCACCCATTGAAGTATGCGAAAGACTGCTCGACTACCGCGGACTGCTCAGAGCAAAGACACAAGGCCCTGATGGCCGTACATTCCCGCTAGTGCGCATTTCTTTTTGCAAATCGCATCAACAGGTCGTTGAAGTGTTCGGGATGCTCACGAAATGGGTGGTGCCCGGCCTCGTTGATGACTGACATGGAGCTCTGACGTTCGTGAGCAGCAATCATCCTGAAGAGCTCCAGCCCGCGGCTGACAGACGCCGTCCGGTCGTTCGCTCCCCAAATCACTTGGGTGGGCCGGCCTAGTCCACCATCGCCTAGCCATTGCAAGAGTTCCCTTTTCAGCTGCGCCAGCCGCGGAAGGAAGATGCCCTCCTTGACGCCACCCTGCATGATGCGAACGCCCTCTTTGTATTTAGGTAAGTTCAAGACTTCAAAACCCGCTTCGACGTACTCGGGTGTGACTGAGGCCGATGAGAATGCAGACCGCTCCATCACCCACCGCTGGCTCTCTCGCGTGTACGGCGGGTAGGGGCAGCCGGCCAGATTGACGTCTGTCATGCCCACACCAGGGGACAGCGTGCTGGTATTGATTAGCGTGCAGGTACCGACCAGATCTGGTCGAAATTTGGCGATCGCCACAACCGGAAGTGCACCGGCGGACTGACCGACAAGATGAACGTTCTTCAACCCGAGCTTGTCGAGAAAAGCGATCAGGTGTTCAACGACCGCTTGCATCGTGAAGTCATCGTGAAGCGGATTTGCTGTATGGCCCTGGCCCAGCTTCTCTACAGCGATTACATGGAATGCGGTCGAAAGCGCATCGAAATTCCGATCCCAAGTCTGCACAACCGAGGTGGCTGTCGGATTCCCGAAGTGGCCTCCGGTGATCAACAGCATGGGCGGGCCCTCGCCCTTCGCAAAGTAGCGAGTCTGAACCCCGCCTACGTCGACCCAGCCCGGCTCTACACCCATTGACATGTCACACTCCAAAAAGGATTCCCCGCACTAGGAAGGCAACTTTCTGCACCAAACCAGGCCATCTATGGGGTGCCAAGCGAAGAAGCTGCGTTTGTGCTTTTAATCACTCTACTGGAGGCAACGCTCTCGAATAAGGCGGATGGAAACCATAGCCGCTATACAGCAATTGCATAGGTGCAGGCCAAGGGGCACCCGGGGATGCCGCAAATCACGTCGCAGGAGACGTGATTTGGACCCGCCCGCGCCGCGAGAGGAGCGGCCATTTCAGGGTTTACTCGGTCCGGCCGCTCATCTCCCAGACAGACAATGTGTGATGTCTCTGGTAGAAACTAGGGCGCTCCGCTTTGCGACATGCCTCGACCTCGTCCAGCGCCATTACCTCCTGCATGTGTACTTGGGGATACCGAAGACTTGGCACACGCAACTTGGGGGGGCCATCCTGACTGCGGCTGGCGCCCAGGGTAGACAGAGCGCGCCGCCGTACCGACGAGGCAGAAATCGCTCGCGCAATACGACGTGTCGCGCGAACTGTGGTGTGGCCCTTACCAAGGACTAATTAGGCTGCCTGGGCTACGCAAGTGGACGGGATACTTCGACCATGCGCTCATCAAGCAGTTGTTCGTAACGTTCCACCAGCAGGGAATGCCACGCCACAAGATGCTTGATTACTTTGAGCAGTACCCCGAACTGCCTCGCCCTTCCTCAGGCTCGCTCCGAAAAAACGGGCCGCTGCCATACCAAGTTTCTCAAGATGATCCAAGCAGATTTTCAGGAGGGATGGGCGCCTGAATATAAGCCATGCGAGCCTGGATAGCCCGGACGCTTCGCCAAGAGCAACGCATGGCCACCCCAACTCGCAAGGGACTACCCTCCGGCACCCCAAAACCTCGTCCTCTCGACGTCAACTATCGGCCCACCGAAGTCCTGCACCCTGACCCGCGAACCGCACGGTTGCACAGTCCGCGCCAGCTCCGGCACCTGACCGGGAGCATCCAGTCCTTCGGCTTCAACGTACCGATCCTGATCGACGCCCATAATCGCGTTTTTGGCCGGCCACGCCCCCTGCTAGCTTCCCAAGAACTAGGGCTACGGCAGGTTCCCAGCATTCGATTGGAGCACCTGTCAGCCGCTTGACGCAATTTGCGCGCGGCAAGCTCACGCGCTTGGTCATCATGCCGCCGCCGTGTAGCCTAAAGACCCAGTGCGCGAGCGTGAGCCTTGTCGTATGGCTGCTCGGTCAGCCCAGCCAGCAGATTGAGCTGGTACGCGACGCGGCCTATACGACTGGCGTGTCGATCAATACCGACTCCATAGCGCTGTGCCTTGCCGACCTGGGCGCCAACATCCTTGAAGAGAGCCTGGTCCCCAAGCCGCCCACACAGCGCGATGCGTCGCTCACCAAGCTGAACGATGAAGTCGGGCAACTCCTGAAGCGCAACAAAGTCCAGCGTGAACATGTGATCGGGATCGGCTTCGCCATGACCGGCTTCTTTGTCGGCGGCGGCAAGCAAGTGATCGCGCCAAAGCCACCACGGGATTGGTCGCTGATCGATCTGGCACCGATCTTTGAAGCCCAGTTCAAGCTGCCGGTCTGGATCGAGAACAAGCGACCACCACAACCATTGGCGAAAGCCTGCTGGACACCGGCCTGTGGGCGCGCAACTTCCTCTACCTGTTGTTCAACCACGGATTCGGCAGCGGCTCTATCATCGATGGCAGGCCGTACTTCGGCTCGCACGGCAACGCGGTGAGATGACCATCTTCACTGACGCGGAGGTCGAGCGACGGCCCACGCTGCAGTTCCCGATCCATGAGTTGCGCGCGAATGGCGTCGACGTCGCTTCGGTGGAAGATTTGCGCTGCCGCTTCGATCCGGCATCGCCGAGTGTGCAAAGCTGGATCGCTCGGACACTGCCCGCGCTGGACCGTGTCATCAATTTAGTGAGCGGCCTGATCGTTCCAGAAGTCATCGCCTTTGGCGGCCAGCGGCCACCCGAACTCGGAAGCATGTTGATCCAGCGCCCTCGATTCTGGGAGAAGTACCGCTACGGCGTTGTCCCTCCAAGGCCCAAACTCGTGCTAGGGAGGCAAGCGGCAACGCAGCCGTCATCGGCGCTGCCCTCATGCCCTTGAAAGCGCGCTTCTTTGAGTGAGCAGCGTTGCCGACCGGGTAAAGAAACTACGAGCGGATTTCTCCCAAGCTACGAATCGCCACGTTCAGGTTGTGGGCCTGTTTTTCAAGCGATTCCGCAGCGGCGGCAGCTTGTTCGACCAATGCGGCGTTCTGCTGGGTGACCTGGTCCATCTGGTTGACGGCCCGGTTGACCTGTTCGATGCCGCTGCTCTGCTCTTCCGACGCGGCCGAAATCTCGCCCATGATGTCGGTCACGCGCTTCACCGCGTCAACGATCTCAGCCATCGTCACGCCGGCCTGATCGACCAGCGTCGTGCCGTTGGACACGCGGTCCACCGAGTCGCTGATGAGCGACTTGATCTCCTTGGCCGCACCGGCCGAACGCTGCGCGAGGTTGCGCACTTCGCTCGCCACCACGGCAAAGCCTCGGCCCTGCTCGCCCGCGCGCGCGGCTTCCACCGCGGCGTTCAGCGCCAGGATGTTGGTCTGGAAGGCAATGCTCTCGATCACGCCGATGATGTCGGCGATTTTCTTGCTGCTCTCGTTGATGCCGCCCATGGTCTGCACGACCTGGCCGACCACGTCGCCGCCGCGCGTGGCCACGTCCGATGCCGTCACGGCCAGTTGGCTGGCCTGACGCGCATTGTCGGCGTTCTGCTTCACGATGCTCGTCAGTTCTTCCATGCTGGAGGCGGTTTCCTCTAGCGAGCTGGCCTGCTCTTCCGTGCGCTGCGAAAGGTCTGCATTGCCGGCAGCGATCTCCTGCGCAGCCGAACGCACCGAATCGCTGCCCAGGCGGATCTGCTGCATCACCGCCGTGAGCTTGTCGGCGAAGGCGTTGAACGAGCGGGCGATCTGCGCGACTTCGTCCTCGCCGTCAGCGGGCAAGCGCTTGGTAAGGTCGCCGCTGCCCGAGCCGATATCGTCCATCGCATCGCGGATCATCGACAGGCGGCGAAACGCGCGTGCCGTCATCGCGCCCACGATGAGTGCGGCCACCACGGCCACGCCCACCAGCGCGCCAGCGGAGGTCATCACCAGCGAGCGCATGCCGGCGGTGGCATCGGCCTTGTCCAGCGCCACCACGAGGCCCCAGTCGGTGCCCTTCACGCCCTGGCGATACAGCAGCTTGGTGGCGCCATCGATATCGACCGCTACCGGCTTGTTGGTCTCCGTGCCCTGGGCCAGCGATGTCAGCGTGGCTTCGTTCAGGCCGGCCGACAGATCGGTCGCGGGCTTGAGCGTGAGCTTGTCGTTCGGGTGCGCGACGATCTTGCCCGCCGCGTTGACGAGAAAGCCGAAGCTGGCGGGCGTTGGGTGGATGGCCTTCACGTTGGCAATGACCGTATCCATCGAAACCGTACCGACAACGACACCCTTCAAACTGCTATCGCGCAGGATAGGGACCGCGAAAGAAACAACCAGCTTGCCGTTGAGCGCGCTGATATAAGGTGAAACCACGATAGGTTTCGCGGCAGCCACAACCTCCCTGTACCAAGCACGTGCTGTGGGGTCGTAGTTGGCAGGCACCCCCTCTGGATTGGAGAACTTGTAGGATTTATCCGGGTAAACAACGAATACGTTGATGAACCCACCTGCGTCGGCGACGGCCTTAAAGATGCCGAGTGGATCAGCAGAGAGCGCCACGTCCTGAAGAGCGAGCACCATCTGCATCTTGGACGTAATCCAGTCGTCGATTCCCACGATGTGACCGCGTCCAACGGATTGCACTTCTTGCCGAATTGATTCGTCGTTGTAGGAGCGGGTAACAAAATAGTTGAGGATGCCGGTAAAGGCCAACGCGCCGACTACGATGCCAAGGCAAGTCAGCAGAATGCGGGGACGGAGAGAGGTAAGCACAGCCGGTGTTTCCTGAAGATGCTATATCCGCGGTCGTGCCGTAGTGCGCAGGCTCGATACGCACTCAGCGTGGTCTAGGAGGCGATGCCGAGACGTACTGCGGTGATCAGTCGAAATCCGCTACGAAGGCGAGAAACCATAAAGGTGGGAAGGGTTGACCACAAGAATCCGATGGCGAATCCTTTCGTCCGGAGCCCATGTCTGCAGCAAGTCGAACAACGCAGCGTCGTCCGGCTTGCGTGCCTTCTCGGTAGGATGGGGCCAGTCACTTCCCCAAACCATGCGCTCTGGAGCAGCCTCGATAAATGATCGCGCAAGAGAAACAGTGTCCTCGTAGCCGTCATCGCGTGATCCAGCGGTATTCAGATAAGCACCCGACACCTTGACCCATGTCCTGCCCTTATCTAACAGCCGCATCAAGACTTGGTGCGCCGCACTGCCGAGCACTGGGTGGGGTAAGCGAGCCATGTGGTCGAAAACGGTGGAGCACGGCAGGCTGTGTAGCAATGCTGCATTCTCGACGATGAGATCCGCACGCATCTGAAGTTGAATATGCCAGCCGAGCGCATGCACTCGCTGCGCCAGCGGCGCGATCATGTCGACTCGAGTTGACGCATGTTCCGGCTGAAACAATGAGAAACGGATTCCGCGAATTCCGCCCTCGTGCATGCGTTGCAGCTCTCGATCTGTCACTTCCGGGGTCACGACTGCAATACCACGCGCATTTTCTATCCCCAACTGAGCGATAGCGTCGAGTGTGACCCGGTTGTCAGTCTTGTAGTTGGCCGGCTGCACCACCACAGTCCGCGTGGTACCGAGGCGCTGCTGCACACGTCGGTAGTCGTCGACGGTCGCATTTAATGGCAGCGAGGCATCCTCATTCAAAATGGGAAAGCGGCGGCTGTAGATATGGATGTGTGAATCGCAAGCCAACGCCGGCGCGATGAGCGAGGGGCGATCAATGCCAGAGGAGTTTGGAAACGCGTCTGGCAAGCCCGCCTTGGCGCCTCTAGCCACTGCCAAACTGCCAACGCCAAGAGCCGAGATGCCCCGGAGGATGGTGCGACGTATCTGATCCGCCATGTTGCCCCCATGTAATGGCGTTGCCGGGAACCGTGGAGGCAAATCACACGACCTTCCTCCACATGCCAGGCAATCCCGATTACTGCTTGGTGGGTTCTGCGTACACGCGCTTCGCAAACGTGGCGATCGCATCCGCCATCGCCTTGGGCTGTTCCGGGGCAAAGGCATGGCCGGCGTTCGGCACGACAACGACGGTCACGCGATCGCCCAGCATCGATTTGAGAACCTGCGAGAAGCGGCGCGGCGCCACGGCATCATGTTCTGCCTGCAAGTCCAGGATCGGCGCGGTGCCGGCCGCAAAGTACGCATCCACAGGTGTCACGTTGCGAGCGTGGGACTCAGCCTCATGCGTCTCTTCGTGCCAGCCACCGAGCCACACGCGCGGGTCATTGCCGGGCGCGAAGAATGCCTTACGCAAGTATTCCAGGCGCTGCTCTTCCGAAAGATGCATATCACCCGCACCGTCGATGGCTTGGCGCATCTCGGCATTGATCGGCTTTTCGGTCGAGCCCGGCGGCACCTTGCCGGCGGAAGCGGCAACCAAGACAACACCTCGCACCAGCTCGGGGCGATCCACGGCCACCATGCGTGCCGGGAAGTTGCCCCAGGCATGCCCGACCACAACTGCCGGCCCTTGCTTCTCATGCTCGATCACCGCAGCCACGTCTGCGGCAAAGGCGTGCATGTCCAGATTGGTCATGGGCCCCTTGCTCTGACCGATACCGCGCGGCTCAGGGCGCAACACGCGGAAGCCATCGGCGACGAGCCGATCTGCGACCTGGTCGTAGTCGCGCCCCGAACGGCCCAGCGACGGCAGGATAACGATCAACGGCCCTTTGCCCTGCCGCATCACCTCGATCTGCACGTTGCTGTACTTGACCAGCTCACGATCAATCTGACCGGCATCCGTGGCTGCCAGTGCAGAAAAGGAAAGCATGACCGCAGCCAGTGCGGTACAGCCGTACTTGATCAATTTCATGATGTTCTCCTTGGTGTGGATAGGCATGCCGCGCGGATGCGTCGACCTGCGTGTTGTTGTGTTGACTGAATCAGGACGCGCCCGCGTAGACACGTCGGGCGAAGCCCGCGATGGCGCGGCTCATCGCTGCGGGTTGCTCGGGCGCCATGGCGTGCCCGGCATTGGGAATCACCTCCACCGTCACGCGGTTGCCCAGCATGGGCTTGAACACGTTGGGCACGACCACGGCGTCGTACTGCGCCTGGAGATCGAGTATGGGCACCGTGCCGCCGGCAAAGTACGCATCCACAGATGTGACGTTGCGGGCGTGGGCCTGTGCATGGTGCGCATCGGGATACCAACCACCCAGCCAAGGCTTGGGGTCGTGGCCCGGAGCGAAGAACGCTTGACGCAGATATTCCAACCGCTTCGCCTCGGGCAGCGCGAGATTGCCGGAACCATCAATCGCCTCGCGCAGCCGGCCATAAGGCTTCTCGTTGGAACCGGCCGGCAGCTTGCCGGCCGAGGCTGCAGCCATGACGAGGCCGCGCACCAAGTCAGGCCGATCCACCGCCAGCATGCGCGCGGGCTGGCTGCCCCAGGCGTGCCCAACCACGACAACGGGGCCCGTCTTTTCCTGGTCGAGCACGGCAGCAACGTCGGCCGCAAACGCATGCATGTCGAGATTCGCCATCGGGCCCTTGCTCTGGCCAATGCCGCGCGGTTGCGGCCGCAGCACACGCAGCCCTTCAGCGGCCAGCAGACGCGCCACCTCGTCGTAGTCTTCAGCGCCGCGCCCAAGCGACGGCAGGATGACAACCGTCGGGCCACGCCCTTGGCTCAGGGTTTCGATCTGCACATCGCCGTGGCGCACGAGCGTCCGCTGTACTTCTGGACCGGTTTGCGTCGACGTGGCGCACGCGGACATCATCAGAATCAATGCGGCGCCAAGAACGTACTTCTGCAACGTCATGGTGTCTCCTTTTTTCTCTCGGGACATGGCCCGGTTGTTATTGTTTCGGGCAACAGTGGCCCCTCGCGGCTGGCAACCAACCGCGATGCATCAGACAACGGCAGTGGATCGGGTTATTTAGCGGGAATCGGATCGAGCCCCGTCTGAACGAGCTTGGCAGCGACTCCCGGCGATTGCAGATACGTGATGAGACCTTCAGCGGCCTGGCGCTCCTTGGCATCCTTTGCCACGGCAACGGCGATCACGCTGGTTTTCTGCACCTCGGCGGGCAATGGGCCCACATACTGGATGCCGTCGAATGCGCGCAGCTCGCTGATCTGCTGCAAGCCCAGATCCGCCTCGCCCCGCTCAAGCGCCGAGCCGACCAGTTCCTTGCCCCGGATCAGCACGCTCTTGGCTTTCATTTGCTCGGCAATCCCGAGACGCGCGAACAGCGTGCCGGTGATGTAGGTACCGCTCGCCCCTTCGGAAAATGCCACCGACTTGGCCGCCAGCAACGTTTGGCGCAGATCGCCGACGGTCTGGATATTCGGCTTGGGCAAGCCCTTGCGCACTGCAACGCCCACGCCTGATGCCACCAGGTCAACGCGCGACTCCGGAATGAAGCGCCCTTGCTTCACTTGGTCCGTCAATGCGGCGCCGATCATGAAGCAGACGTCCATCGGCTCGCCGTTCTTGATGCGCATCGGCAAGGCGTCTGGCGAGGTGCCATAGGACGGCCCCCACCCGATGATCAGATGGTTGCCCGACTGCTGCTCGTACGCCGGGATGACCTTCTCAAAGGCTGCATGTAACGCGCCGGTCGCCAGCACGTGGATATCAGCGGCCCAGGCGCCACTGGTGGCGGCAATAAGCGGTATTGCACAGAGGCTGCGCACTGCAAAGCGGCGCATGGTGGAATGGAATGGCATGTGTTGTCTCCTCGTTCGTTATTGGTGTGTGCGGGTGTGGGGTTGCAGGGCTAGACCGCCCCGCGTGTGTTCACGTACAGGGCATAGAGTGATGTGGTTGACGCCATGAACAAGCGATTGAGGTGTCGCCCGCCGAAGCACAGGTTCGCGCAGCGCTCCGGCAGTGCGATGTGACCGATGGCGGCGCCGTCGGAGGCGAACACGCGCACGCCATCAAGCTCCGCCGACCCTGTGCCCCAACCGCACCAGAGGTTGCCGTGCACATCGACGCGAAAGCCGTCTGGAGCACCGTCCGCCGCATCAATCAGCACACGGCGCTCGCCAAGCGCATTGCCGCCGACCACGTCGAATGCCAGGATCTCGCGCGGCCGCGCACGCGATGCCACCACATACAACGTGCGCTCATCCGGCGAGAACGCCAATCCGTTGGGGCCGAGCACATCGTCGGCAACACAGTCTAATCGTCCGCATGGGTCGATCCGGTAGATGCTGGCCGGCAACAGCGGCTCGGCAATCTGGCCCATGTAGTCGCTCACCAGGCCGAACGGCGGATCGGTAAACCACACTGCGCCGTCGCTGGCGACCACCACATCGTTGGGCGAATTCAGCGGCTTGCCTTCAAACTCGCTGGCCAGCACGGTGATGCTGCCGTCGTATTCCGTGCGCGTAACGCGGCGCTTGCCGTGCTCGCAGGCAATCAGGCGGCCTTGCCGGTCGCGCGTCAGGCCGTTGGCCTTGTCTGAGGGCGCGCGGTATGTCGCCACTACGCCGGAGGCCTCGTCCCAACGCAGGATGCGATCGTTGGGCAAGTCGGTCCAGTAGAGTGCCCCTGCGTCGCCAAACCAGACGGGGCCTTCGGCCCACCGGCAGCCGGTCCACAGGCGCTCGACCTTGGCGTGCGGCAAACGGTAGTGCTCAAAGCGTGAGTCCAGGATGCGCACGGCAGGGTCAGGCGTGCGCAGGCTGGGTTGCCACCCATCGTTGCTCATCGCTGGCCCTCCTTGACGCGGCTCAGCAGCACCAGAGAAAGCAACGTTGCGAGAACCAGCATGGTGCCCATGCCGATCAGCCCCGCCTTGAACGAACCCGTTGCGTCTTTCAGCCAGCCCACCATGTACGGGCCAAACAACCCGCCGAGGCTGCCAACCGAGTTGATGAATGCGAGTCCGCCCGCAGCGGCCTGCTTATCCAGAAACGTAGCTGGAATGCTGTAGAAGCACGTGCGCACGGACGACAGCCCCACCACCGCCACCGTCAACCCGAGCATCGCCGGCACCAGCGCATCGGACGCCACTGATGCAAAGAAGCCCAACGCCGCCACCGCACACGTGATCACCAGATGCAGAACATAGCGCTGCGTGCGCGCCACCACGCGTGCCCAGCCAAGCATCACCAGCGCGCCAACGACATAGGGCAGCGCCGTGGCGAAGCCCACCTGCGTGTTCGACAAGTGATGCGTCTTGAGAATGGTCGGCATCCACACGCCAATGCCCAAAATGCCGATGATGTAGCTGAACAGGATGGCCGTCAGTAGCCAGACGCGTGCGTCCTTAAGCGCGGGCCCGAGGCGATGCTCGACAGCGGCGCTGCGCTCCCGCTCGATGGCCGACACCAGGGCGGCGCGCTCCTCCTCTGTCAGCCAAGTCGCGTTGTCGGGACGATCGGTCAGCATGCGCAGGCACAGCACGCCCAGCACGCAGGCCGGCAGCCCCTGCAGGATGAACAGCCATTGCCAGCCATGCAGCCCGAGCCAACCGTCCAGCTCCAGCATCGATACCGATAACGGCCCGCTGAACACCGACGACAACGGAATCGCAGCGAGGAACCAGCCCATCATGCGCGTGCGATAGCGCGACGGAAACCACAGCGTCAGATAGAAGATGACGCCCGGAAAGAACCCCGCCTCCCCAATGCCGGCGAGCAGGCGGATCGCCGCATAGCTGTTGGGGCCAACGGCCAAGCTTGTGCCCGCAGCAAACAGGCCCCACGTGATCATGATCCGCGCCAGCCAGCGACGCGCGCCGTAGCGATACAGCGCCAGGTTGCTCGGCACCTCGAACAGGCAATAGCCCACGTAGAAGATGCCTGCCGCCAGGCCAAACTGGGCGGCGCTCAAGCCCAGGTCGCGGTTCATGGTCAGTGCCGCGAAGCCGACGTTGGTCCGATCGAGGTAGTTGACGAAGTACGCGATTGCCAGCAGTGGCACGAGGCGCCACGCGGCCTTGCGACAGGCGCTTTGTTCAGCAGAGTGCCCTGCCTGGGCGGCATCGATAAACGTGGCTTGCATGGCGATGCCTCAGAAATAGAGCCGTTGCGGGTTATGGACCAACACAGCTTCAGCTGCTTCGGCGCCGCAGGCTTCCTCCACGAACGCGAGCAGGCTGCTGTCGTCGGGCACGTCGCCCTTGATGTTGGGGTGCGGCCAGTCCGTGCCCCAGATGGCTCGCTCGGGCGCCGCTTGCATCAGGCGCCTGACCAGCGGCAGCGCGGCAGTCCACGGCGGCGCTGCGCCTTGCATCAGCCGGTCGACACCCGACAACTTGATCCACCGATTGTCTTGACGCAGATGACGCTCCAGCTCGCGCATGGCAGCTTCGTCCAGCGGGCGCGTCGCATCCTGACGGGCCATGTGGTCGATCACCAGCGGCACGTCGAGGTCTTCCCACGCATCGAGCACCGGCAGAAGCTGATCCAGTTGCCCATGCAGCAACACATGCCAGTCCATCGGCCCGACGCGCTCGGCAAGCTCACGCAAGCGGCCCAGATCACGATCGCCAGGCAGGTGGCCCATGAAGTTGAACCGGATGCCGCGCACACCGCCTTCGTCCAGCTCGCGCAGAGCGTCGTCACTTGTGTTGTGGTCAACCAGCGCGACGCCGCGATAACGCCCTTGCGTCATGGCCAGCGCGGCCAGCAGCGCACGGTGATCGGACTGGTAGCACGCCGCCTGCACCAGCACGCCATGCTTGACACCCAGCTGCTCATGCAGTGCAAGCAGTTGCGTCATCGGCGCTTCCGCTGGGCGATACGAGGCGTCGGCCGGCAGCGGAAATGCATCCCATGGCCCGTAGATGTGCGTGTGGCAATCCCAGACGCCGCCGTTCAGGTTGCGTTGCATGATCAGTCGCACCGAGCCGTCATGCCACCATCGACCACGACTTCAGTGCCGGTGACAAAGCGCGCTTCATCGGAAGCGAGGAACAACGCGGCATGCGCGGTATCACGCCCGTCACCCATGAAGCCAAGCGGAATGCGCGCGAGGCGGCTTTCCAGCAGTTTGTCGACATCACCACCCGAACGCTGGCCAGCCAGGCGCACTTCCACCATGGGCGTATGCAACTGGCCCGGCACCACGGTGTTCACGCGAATGCCCTTCTTTGCGTACTCGACTGCCACCACCTTGGAGAGCTGAATCACACCGGCCTTGCAAGCGGCGTAGGCCACCTGCGCCGAGCCCGTCCAGCGGATGCCGGACGTGGACGCTGTATTGACGATGGCACCGCTGCCCTGCGCTTCCATCACGGGCAGCACGTGCTTGCAGGTGAGGTACACGCTCTTGAGGTTGAATGCGACCTGCGCATCCCACTTGTCTTCCGGCAACGCCACGGGGCCGCCGGCAGCGGAGCCGCCAACGTTGTTCACCAGGATATCGACGCGACCGTATTGCTCAACGCAGGCATCGACCATGCCCTTGACGGCCGTGGTGTCAGTCACGTCGCAGGTGTACGGGGTGACCTCACCACCGGCCTCGCGCACGCGGCGCAGCGTTTCTTCCATGGCATCAAGGCTCTTGTCGACGGCGAATACGCGCGCCCCCGCCATCGCAAACAGCACAGCCACAGCGCGGCCGTTACCCCAGCCCGGGCCAACGCAGCCCGCGCCGGTCACAATGGCCACCTTGCCTGCCAGACGGCCCGCGGCCGTGGCTTGTTCAAATTCAGTCGTTGCTTCCACAGTGAATTCCCTGTTGCTTTATTGCAGTTGCGTCGGCAGTTCCGGCGTCGCACCGGCCGGCGCGGGCACGTTGAATGCCTTGATGGTCATGGAGATGAGCGTGTAGTAGCCGGCAATGCCGACCAGATCGACCACGCCGTCCTGCCCGATGGTGTCAACGAGTTCGGCGTACAGATCGTCGTCCACCTCGCGCTTTGCATGCAGTTGCGTGAGGAAAGCGAAGACGAGCGCCTCGTCGCGCTGCTCGAACGCTGGGTTCATGCCATCACGAATGGCGTCGATCACACTGGGCGACACTCCGGCTTCCAGAGCGAAAGGCTTGTGCGCGGCCCACTCGTATTCCGCCAGCCAGTAGCGGCCCATGAAGAGGATGGCCAGCTCGGACAGACGCGGCGGCAGGCTGCTGTCGTAGCGGCAGTAGCGTCCGAGCGCCTGTGCGCGGTCAGCCAGCAATGGGCGGTGGAGCCAGACAGCGAGCGGGCCTCGCACACCCTTGCGGGGGCCATTGGCAATGGCGTCGTAGACGGCGCGCTGATCTGCGTCCAGCGCATCAGGATTGAGGGCGGGAATGCGTTGCATGTTGGTGTTGCTCAATGAGTGAGTGCGTCTTGCGCGACCGCAGCCTGTGCAGCCGGTTTTTGCAGCTTGAGGAGAGAAGAACGGGCGTGGCCACCGGTCTCGCGATGGAAGGCTTCGGCGTCGAACGCACCTTCCCAGCGCGCGATGGCGAACACCGCCACGGTGTTGCCCACCACGTTGACGAGCGCTGTGGCGATGGCCATCACGCGGTCGATGCCGAATAGCAGGCCCAGCCCAGCCACCGGCAGCGAACGCACCGATTGCAGCGTAGCCGCCAGCTTGACGAACGCGCCACCGGCAACAGTGGTGCCGCCCTTGGAGGTCAAGCTGAGGATCGCCAGCAACCCCAATTGCTGCCACAGCGAGAACGGCGTGTCCGTCGCCTGCGCGATGAAGCCCACGGCAATGGCCATGTAGATCGAGGTGCCATCCAGGTTGAAGCTGTAGCCGGCGGGCAGCACGAAACCGACCACGGCTTCATCGCAACCTGCGCGTTGCAGCTTCTCCACCAGACGCGGGAAGGCCACCTCGCTTGATGCTGTGCCGAAGATCAGCAGCATCTCGTCGCGAATCAGCTTGAGTACGCTGAAGTACGGCAGGCCGATCATCCAGCTGATCGAGCTGAGGATGCCGAATACGAACAGCAGCGACGCGGCGTAATACAGCACGATGACCTTGAGCAGATACAGCAGCGTCACGCCGCCATAACTGCCCACGGCCGCTGCCATGGCGCCAAACGCACCCAGCGGAGCGAGCTTCATGATGAAGCCGAGCATGCGGAACAGCACCTTCTGCGCTTCATCCATGCCGCGCAGCAGGACGGAGTCCGGCCCCACCGACAGGTTCAGTGCCAGGCCCGCCAGGATCGAGATGATCAGCACCTGCACGATGTCGCCCTTGGCAAACGCATCGACCAGCGTGTGCGGAATCAGGCTGAGCAGGTAATTGACGGCAGAGATGCCGCCGGCATTGCTCGTGGCCTTCACCGCATCGGCGCTTTCCGCGAGGTTGGTGGCGTGCAGCCCCACCCCAGGCTCGAACACGTTGACGAGCACAAAGCCCAGCACCATGGCCACCGTGCTGACTACTTCGAAGTACACCAACGACTTCACGCCCATGCGGCCCAGCATTCGCAGGTCACGCACATGGGCCAGCCCCTGCACCAGCGTGCAGAAGATGATGGGCGCCAGCATCATCTTGAGCAGCGCAATGAACGCTTGCCCGATGGGCTTCATGGCGACGGCCCACTGCGGCGCAGCGATGCCAAGGACAACCGCACACGCCAGGCCGATCAAGACCTGCACATGCAGCTTCTTCAGATGTTTCATGGTGTCTCCTGCGTCCAATCGTTCAGGGCTCTGCCGTTACCACCGGGCACCTGCTTGCTGGACTTGTATTGCTTGAATTGCTTGAAAAGTCGGTCGTCACTGGGGCGTGAACGCCATTGGCAGATGATGCCTACGGGCGGGCCGTCTCCTGTACGAGTTCGGTGATTTATTATTTATGGAAAGCATAGATTGACGGTCTTTTCTTGACAAAGACCATGTGAACATACAAATCTATGCCGACATGGCATATCTCAATACAAGCATGGACATCCGAGAACTCAAGAGCTTCATCCGCGTGGCGCGTGCCGGGAGTTTCAACCGGGCCGCTGCCGAGCTGTACATCGCGCAACCGGCGCTGAGTCGGCAGATTGCAAAGCTGGAGGCCGAGATTGGTGTGCCGTTGCTGGTTCGGCATGGCCGTGGCGTTCGGCTCACCTCGGCCGGGTCGCGTCTGCTGGAGCGCGCTGAAATGATCACGCACCTCCTCAGCGAAACCGGTGAGGACGTACGCGCCAGCGCGGACGAAGAGCGCGGCCATCTGGCCGTTGGCCTGCCGCCGACCATGGGCGCGCTGATCGGCGCCGATCTCGTCCAGAACTTCCGGGCGCAGTGGCCCCGGGTATCACTGCATGTGCGTGAAGGCCTGAGCAGCTCGCTGCAGGAGTGGGTGCTGGATCGGCGCGTTGACCTTGCCGTTGTCTACAACCAGCCTCCACTGGATGCCTTCCATGTGCGCCCACTGTTCAGCGAGCCCATGATCCTCGTGGGGCCGCCCGGCTCAGAGGCCGATAAGCACGAATACCAGATCCGAGACCTGGCCAGCATTCCGCTGATCTTGCCCGGGCTACCGCACAGCAATCGGCGTCTGGTTGAACAGGCGGCGATTCAGCACGGCGTGCGCCTGCGCATCGCCCTGGAAGTCGACAGCGTGTCGCTGACCAAGCAACTGGTGAAGTCCGGCGCTGGCTACTCGATCCTGACCTACATCGCGATCAAGGAGGAGATCGCGCGCGGTGAACTTGTGGCGCATCGCATTGGGCGCCCCGGCATCCGTTCGAGCGTGGCGATCACGACCTTGCGCGAGAACCCCCCCTCTCGCTTCGCCGCTGCCTGGACCGCCCTGCTGCAAGACAAACTCAAGCAATTCATTGCGTCGGAATCGTGGAAGGCAGATGTGGTCTGGCCAAGCGACGGGGCTCGCTAGACGCCGGAAATCTCCACTTCTGGACGGTACTGATTCCGGTGTAGGGTCAGCCCTGCCCTCTGTGCACGCCAAGCTCGACAAGCATGTTTTTTGATCTTCCGTTTCGATGCTCTCGGCAGCAAGGTCGCATCGAATTTCATTGGCAAACGTCGCCATGGCCTTCACGAGCGCTTGCCTGATTACATCATGGTCAAAATTGATCGTCAGACTGGCGTCCAGCTTGATCACGTCCGGCTTGAGTTCGATGATATGGCGCATGGTTGAATAACCCGAACCCGCATCATCAATCGCGATACGAATCGCTCGATCTCGCAAAGGATGCAGCGCCTGTTTGAGCGCCGAGGAGTCCTCGACAAGCGCATGCTCCGTGATCTCCAACACAAGGCAATGGCGAGGGACATTTCGCACTAGCTCGAGAAGTCTGCCACAGAGAATGGTCGCCGGAGACGCATTCACTGCCAAGTACGCGCCTTCGCCAATAGATGGAAAGGCGCGGAGGCTTTTTCGGATGTCCAGCATTTCGAACTCGACGCCGAGGCCTACTTCGTGCGCCTCGGAGAACTACCCACATCGCGCTGCAGATGACCGGCGAAGCTGTAGTCCCCCAGAGCAGTAGCCTTGGCTTCCAGTTTCGCCAACTTACCTGCAGGCAACGCGTCCAGATCGAACTGGCAGTACAGATTGCGCTGACGAAACGTCTGCTTGGGGTGTGAGAGCCTAGCCATCAAAGCGATCAGCGACTGGACGGCAATGTTCTGCTGGCCACGAAACTCCACGCGGATTCCGGCCTTCTGCCTCATTCGACCGAGTTCGACAGCATCCTGCCAGCCGGTCTCATAGTCCAGTTCGACAACCGCAATCTCGCCCGCGTGCAGCAGCCGCAGCGCTTCTTCTCTCGTACCTGCACGCGCTGTTACCATTCCTTCCTCGCTCAATTCGTGAACGTCTGCCGGGCGCATGTTGTACCTGCCCTATGTCGGTACATGAACGAGCAATGACGCCTAGCGACGAGCCGGGGCCTTGGGGCCGAGATACCGCTTGTAGGCCGCGATCCAGTCGTGGGCCATCTCCCGCTGGGCTTGCACCAAGGGAATCTCGCGGCGACACACCAGCGAGTGCAGTCGGTTCTCCAACTTGTCCTTGGCAAGGCTGCCCCAGTTGCCGATCACATGCCGCGGCTGCGGCCAGAGGTTCCTTGCACTATCCGGTGAGCCACCGATCTCCAGCGCTACGAGATGATCCTCTTCATAGTCCCGCAGTCGTTTGTCGTCATAGCCGTACAGCCGGACCTGTCGCACCTTGAGTCCATTGGTAAATTGCTGCGGCGGACGCACAGTTTTGGTGTAGCCGCGGGTGCAAATCGTCTCGCGGATGTTGGCCTGCGTGACACGTGGATCAACAGCGCCTGGGGTGAGCCTAGGATTGGGCCGTGCGCGCTCGATAGGTGCAACTGCGGCATACGCACCGCCTGCATTCTCAACACCGCCCTTGCTTGTTCGCGCATATGCCGGATGCGGACTCAAAACCGCCACGCAAAGCGTGACGAACAGCCATGGATACCGCATTTGCACATCTTCCCCGTGAAGAACTTCGAACGAGCATTGTACTTTTCGCACGTGCCGCACGGGGCAACTGCGCCTAGCAGACGGGTCGTGGACCGAGCATGTAGTAGACGATCAGGTGCCCCACAACGATGCTGACGCAGGCCAGCGAGACCCAGCCCAGCATTAACCGGTTGTTCCGTTTGAGATCGGATTGTTCTGAGGCCAGAAGACTCTCTGCGGGGCTTGGCAACACCTTCACGCAGAGCGTGGTAGCAAAGACGGCGCAGCCAATCAAACACGCCGCAACCATCAGACCTTGGGATTGGATACTGTTCATGGCAAGCATGCAGGCTCAGCCCATTGGCTGCGGTCGGTCGGTAAAAAAAATTCTGACGGAGAAAAGCGAGAGTGGTGCCGGCCGGCACCACTCTCGCTATGACGGCTCGTTGCTGACGCCGGTCCTAGATGGCGTTTCGTTGCTGCTTCCAGCCGGCATCAGGGAAGGCTCACCAGCTTGCTGAGTTCAGCGAACAGTTGATCGAAGATCGACTGCGCGAATAGCAAGGCCTTCTTCGACTGGTTGGCCGGACTCAGGTCACCACGTTTCAGGTGACCGTTATGCAGCGCGATGACGATCCGGCTCCCCTCCTTCACTGTGTCGCCGAACAGGAAGGTCAAGTTGGCGATGTCCGATGCCGCAACGCTGATCACGATGACGTTGGCGTTCGTCGGATACTTCGACCACGTGATCTTGCTGCTGTCGAGCGCCACCGAGCCGTCCGGGTTCAGCAGTTCGGCCAAGCCATTCGACAGCAGGTGCAGATTCACACCGCCCGCCGGAATGACCATGCCGATCGCCTGGTCGACCGACGTGTACTGCCGCGCCGGATCGCCAAGGTAGTTGCAATGGCTCACGCCATCCTCGCTGATCAGTGGTGCGTTGCTGCTGCAGGCCGAGAACGACGCCAGCGTGATCTCGTCGCTCGCATGCGTGGCTTCCACGACATAGGCCGAAGCGCCCGCACCGAAGGCGCCGGTCAGCTTGCCGAGCGTGGCATCATCGATCCACCCTTTCAGGATTTGCGCGAACGAGACGTTGCTCACGTCCGCTTGGCGCATTTCCAGCGTGGTCGTGATCCCCGTCAGGTTGTTGACGGTGGTGATGATGTTGCCTTCCACCTTCTGGACGGTATCCGGCGTTTGCTGAGCAGCCTGGGAGAAGAACGCAGACCAAGTGCCGTCTGATTTCAGGACGTACTCGCCATAGTTCTGGTCGAACTCCCCCGGTGCCGCGGCAATCCAGGACGAGCCGTTCCACTTTTCCTGCAGCGAAGCCAGGCCACCGTTGGCATACGACCAGCGATTGCGCACGAACGAGGCAGCTTGGGTGCTGCTGTTGTAGCCGATGCCGTCGTACGCATACAGCCCGCTGGTCAGCACACCGGCTGGGTCAGCCACCGCTGCAAACTTCGGCAAGCTCGCCTGCACATCCACATCGGCTTGGGTGACGCCACTCACATTGCCCTTGGCCGCAATGGCATTCAGAACAGCATCAACGGTGCCTTGGTCGACCCGGCCGCTCTTGGCGAACTCGGACAGCTTGTCCACCATGGACGCCGCCAGCGTGGCGGCAGAGCCGTTGCCGTTGGCGATGTAGTCGTCGTTGAGGTTCACCGAGCCGCCCAGCAGGGTGACGACGGCATTGTTCGCATCGGTGCGTCTGCGGCCGGCATCCACCTGGGCCGCCACCAGGGACGTGAGCGGCGTGATGTGCTGGGTCGGCCCGCTGCTGATGATGCTCGACAGCGTGAACTCTGCCGGGAAGGAATAGCCGGGGCGAGACAGGTCCTTGGTGGCCGGCGTAACGACGGCCAAGAGCTTCTTACCTTGCGTGGAGCCATCCAGGGCCAGCGTATAGCTGCCGTCCGATCCGGTGATGGTGCTCGGCTCGCCGGCATCGCAGACGCCATTGTTGTTCAGGTCGACACAGATCTTGGCACCCACCAGATAGCCGTCGATGGCCTTGCCGGCAATGCTCATCTGCGCGGCCGGCGCCGGCGAACTCGTCCCCGGGCTAGTCGTGGCGGTCGTCGATTCACCGCCGCCACCGCAGGCCGTCAAGACGGCGGTCATCAAGATGCTCAGTGCGAGCTTGGAAATTCCCAGGTTTCGAGTGGTGTTCAATTTGTAGACCCCCTTGTTGTGTGGAATACCTGCCCGTCTCGGAAAGAAAGTCGGACGGGCGTTTCTGCGGATGCGTGGTGCTTATGTTGGTCGTGGCGTTGTTCCCCTACATCGAGCGGTTGGCGTCCTCCTCGGCCATCACGTGCAGCGAATCGGTCGCTTCTGCGTCCAGTACAGCCAGGCATGCCCGGAAAATCGGTACGCCCAGCACGCCGGCTTGCTCAAGCGCGATCAGCCGTTCGCGGCGCACATGCGCGGGTTGGTTCGCATCCCCGACGAGTTCCCAGGCCGCGTCGATCAGCGCACGCCGCGCTGGCCGGCGCTGGAGCAGGTACGCCACGCCAGCGACCGGCCCGACGCAGGCGGAGGCGCAGACCCAGGCCGAAGCCGGGAGACCGACGCGGTTGGCACGCAGCCGTCGCATGTCGAGCACGATGCCGAGCGCTGTCGCGGCAGCACCGGACAGCCAAACGAGTTGAAACATAAAATCTCCCCTGAATATATCGTATACGGATAGAGAATATCGCGTATGTGTATCTAGAATGTTTTGCATGGCCCATCCGATCCACGACCCTCGCTATCAGCGGATTGCGACGCTGCTCACCGATCTGCGCAAGCAGCGCGGGTGGCTGCAGCAGGACGTTGCCGATCGGATCGGACGGCCACAAGCCTTTGTGTCCAAGGTCGAGAGCGGCGCCCGCCGCCTGGATGTGGTCGAACTGCTCGACTTCTTGCGCGTGCTGGAAGCTGACCCGCATGCCTTCATCGACACGCTTCTGGACAAGCCAATGTCGGCGCTGCCGCGCTGACGATCAGTAATCATCCGGCAGCAGGACCGTCGTCATCGACCGGTCCCACTCCGTCACAACCCACACCTTCTGCCCACCGGGCAGCAGGTAGCTGGACAGCACGCGCTGTCCTGTCATGGCAGCCAGGTTGTTTTGCTGGTGATCTTCCTCCGACAGGTCTCCCCAATCGCCTCGGGCGTGGCGGTTGAGCAGGTTGAAGACCGACACACCAGCCGCAGACAAAGCGGCAGCCGCAGCGGGTGTCGCCAGAAGCTGGCCGAGTGGTAGACGCGGTGGTGACTGCGCCGGTACGGATGGCTCCGTCATGAAATTCTCCTGAAAATGGGCGAACGTCGGCCTCCGGCACAGCCGGATGCTAGATCGCAGAAATAGAGGGAAAGAGGCTGGACGCAGAACGCGCCCGGGGACTACCGTGCTTCCGAGGCAAGCGCGTTCGGGTAATGTTTGGCGAGAATCAGGTTCATCTTCTCAATCAACTCGGGCCGTTTGAAGGTCAGGTGCCCGTTGCCGTTCTTGAACCACTGCAGACGGAGATAGTCGTTTTCCGCCTCGGTCTGCCCTTGCTGCCGTGCGCCGTCGACCAGGTAGTAGACGCTGTGACGGTGATCCGCCTCGGGCTTGCCGTCCAACACATGGAACACGCGCATGAGATCGTCCAGTTCGTTGATGGCGCGGTGGTTGGGGAACCCGTGGCTGACCAAGCTGGTCACGATGATGCGCTTGCCGAAGCGGAACGGCTGATTGGTCCGGTAGTTCCACGACAGCCGGCGGAAGCACTGAATTACGCCACGCTCGAACATGTCGCCGCGTGCGCCGTGCAGTTCTGTGAACGTGGCTTCGATGTTTGCGGCGGTCAGCTCTGGAACCTCGCCTTCGCGAATCTGCTGGTGCCACTGCTCGCGGGCCCGAGCGTCCATGAAGGTGCGCAGCCCGGATTCGCTCAACAGGTAGTCCCAACCCTGCGCATCGACCGTATGCAGGATCGCTTTTTGCGCATCGGCGCGGCTCGCGTACTCGCCTGTCAGTGCCTGGGCTCCACGGAGTGCATGGCTATCGTCCAGCACCAGGCGGGGGAATCCCAGGTGAGCGGTCTTGGCCAACTGTTCGGCTTCGGTGAGCAGGTCGAGTGCTGTTCGGATACGTTCGGCGACAGCGGCGCGCCGGTTGGCGAGGTTGGTGATGCTGAGGCTTTTGACGAGATCGGAAGATTTCATACGTGCGCCCTTCTGTGGTTGCCTTCGGAAAACACCACCGCCTGCGGGTGGAGGTGAGCGAGTCGCGAATACCACCATGGCGGTTTATTGCAGATGCGGTGCCAGTCGCCAGTGCCATCGTTGTCGCTGACGTGGACTTCGAGACAGCGCTCGCAGGCCAGCATGTCGGCCACCAGCTCATCCTCGCGGCCATAGCGGTGCGCGACGATGTTCAGGTGCGAAAGGTCAAGCGCGTATGGCATGCCGGATTCGAAGACCGTGCGGTATTCGTCCCACGTCGAGACCAGTTGCGCGCCATGCCGGTCGGGATAGAGCCCTTCGATGGCGACGGGACAGCCGAACAAGTCGGCGCAGCGCCGAGCGTTGTCCAGCACCCCGGTGAGCGTTGCACGACGCCGGTCACCAGCATGCGCGCTGTAGGCCGGTGCACCGAGACGTTGGCTGATGCGCGCAGCTTGGTCGAACCAGTCGCGATCACCCTCGAAGGTGGACAGATCCGCCATCCGGTGTCGTGCCAGCACTCGCACGTTGGCGTGCAGGCGGAAACGGGCAGCAGGAAACGCGGCAAGCAGCTCATCGACCCGCGCTTCATCGAGCCAGCCGACGCTCTGGGGCACGAGCTGCACGTGCTCGATCGATAGCGTGCCGAACAGCGGTTCGGTATGCGTGCCGGCCAGCAGCTCCGGCATGTGGCCATAGTCCAGCCCCGGCCAGCAGGCGAGCGACAGACAGGCGTTCATAGGTCGGTATCCGTGGCGACTTGCTCGGTATAGAAATCGCGGTGAGCCACGCGTACCGCGTCCGAAGCGCAGTCGAAGGTGATGTCGCCCTCACCTCCTTCACCATTCCAATAGCCGGGGTGATAGCGACCCACCGCACGGTCGGCGAAACCATCCAGTGCGTCGTGCAAGCTCATCTCGACCATGGCGTACGTGGATTGCCATTGGCCGTCGGCGTAGTGGCGGTCCTCCCGCATGATGCTGACGGCGTGGTCTCCATTGACCTCCTGGCCCTCGGCGTCGAGGATCTGGATTTCGTTGGCGTTACCGCTGTCGCCATAGCCGGAATAACTGATGACGGCGGAAGTGGCGCCGGCCGTGCGCAGCGCATCAAGCAGCACTGCACGGTTGTGCGACAGGACAGGATCCGCCTGAGTGTTGGACATAAGAGGCTCCAGGGTAAGGACGTGTGCGGGCCTCCGGAGAAAGCGGATGCGCACGTCGGGTGGAAACAGAAGGGAAAAGACAGCCGGGCCAGAAGGCCCGACTTATGCCGTCAGATCAAGTCGAGCGCGGCGAGCTGACGGCGCAGCGCTGTTGCCCTCGATTGGGAACAGCAGAGATGGCGCCGAATGTCCGCGACGGTCGGGCGGACTCGTCCCGCAGCAACCTCTTGGACGAGCCGAATCATCTCGGAGTCATCCAGTGCTGGATGCGGCAACGGCGCGACCAGATCATTCTCCAGTGCGTCACGGGTGGTGACTGGCTCCTGACTCGCTACCGCTGGCGCGCGACTCTGGGTGACGGGTAGGGATCGCAGCGTGATCGTCCACAACAGGCAGGCAACTCCCTCCAAGACCGCCGCGAACACCAAGCCCGACAGGAGATCCATGCGGGGAACGGTCGTGCCCAGTAACGCTGCCAGTCTCGCCGTGACCGGATCGGCCACCAAAGCGTCACGTCGCGCCACGGCTCGGTCATCCGCTGACTGCCAGCGCCGGATGTCGCCAGCTTCAGCCTCCAGCACGTCAAGCCTGGCGGTCAGCGTGACGCGACGCGCCTCGAGCGTCGTGCAATTGCCGGTACAGCGCTGCATATTGATTGCCGCCAGTCGAGCAATGACACCAGCCCGTTCCGCCATGACCGCCGTGAGACTGCGGCTGGCAGGTACCGGCTCGGCTACAGGAACAGCCGAAGCCCGCAGTTCCCCGGCATGCCGCTGGGCCAGCAGGAAGAACGTCACATGCCCATAGCCGACAGCCACCATGCAACCGAGCCATAACACACCGGCGACGGCACGCGCCCGGTACGGTGACTCCCGGACCAGCGCCGGCAGCAGGTGCGCACTGACGACCAGCACGATGCCGATAGAGACCCACACCAGCCGTTCAGGCAGCGAGCCACCCCGTTGCCAAGCGGCCAAGACCGACAGGCAGACCGCGGTGCCGGTCGCACCGACGGCCAGCACCAGGCAGGACGGCCGGATCATGCGGCCGCCCCGCCGAGCAGCGCCGCCTTGCGGTCCAGCTTGTCGCGCAGCGTGGGGGGCTTGGCATCATCGCCCTTCGCTGCGTCGCCGGGCTCCGAAGTGCTTGCAGTGGCCTCGGGATAGAACTCCTCCATGACGGCTGCCGCCTCTTCCGGGCTGTCCTCGAAGGCTCCATTGCCAAAGCCCAGCTTGGCGGCGGCATCCAACGCAGCCTGGTCGAACCCGGCGGCCTTGCGCCGGGCATCCAACTCCCGTGCCTCGGTGATGGTAGATTCCAGCGTACTGCCTGACCGCACGCCCAAGTCGACGTAATAGATGGCCGACCGGTAGCTCTGGGCCGTGGATTTGCCCCGCAGCTTCAGTTCCAGCGACAGACTGGCCAGCAGGTTGCCGGACACAGCACTGAAGTAATGCAGCCGTGCGGCAAGCGTACGGATCGAGTTGTACGAGGTGGTGCGGAAGATAAAACTGCCCATCTCGTCCTCGTCCCCGACGATTACGTTCAGCCGGCCATACGGCTTGCAGCCACCGGGACCGCCAAACTGGCAGCCTTCTGGCGACGGGCACGGCAAAACCGCAATGCCGTCCCGCTCCACGCGCTTGCATCGCTCACCATAGCCGACGCAGACGGGGCGCCCGGTGTCCCGGTCGAACAGGCAGTATTCGGCGCGCAGGTTCAGGTCAGGCTCGTTGAACAGCAGCCGTACCGGGATCGAGCGTAGCTTGCCGGGTGCTGCTTTGCGCAGCGATTCATTCAATGGGTGCAGCATCCAGCCGTCGCGGTTCTGTACCTGAGTGGTCAAGGTGAACTGGTCGTCCTTCTCCGGCAGGCGTTTGCCGTTCTTCTCGACCACGCGACCAATGGAAATCCGCCCGATGATGGGCGGGGTGATGGCGAGTCCTTTGAGCATGGGGTGACTCCGATTCAGGGATAGATGAGAAAGCGGCGCGAGCCGGCTTTGGGGATGGCGTACTGCTGGGCAAGATCCGGGTGGTCGGCCAGCAGCCGTTCCAGGTCGGTGCTGGTGCCGTCCTTGCTGCGCTTGAAGGTCACTTCACCGGTTTCGAAAAGCGCGCGCGAGGCGTCGCCCATGGCGTACTGAAGGGTCTGTTTGAGCTTGGCGGCCGCCACTTCCTGCGCCTCGATCTGTTCACGGACAGCCACCAGGTCAGCAAAGACAGCCGACAACTGGCGGTCCCCAGAGAAATCCACCGTGCCACCGCTGTCTCTCGGGTACAGGCAGCGCAGTGCGCGGTCGGCCGATTCGGAACCGTCCCCGGGTGGCGGGGTGTCAGTCTCGACGTAGTGCCAGAACTGCGCTTCCAACGGGATCAGCCGGGCGATCAGGTCGTCGTCCCGCTCGATGCGGTGGACTTCCAGGGCCTGCCCGCCGAGCAGGACGGCAACATCGGCAGCGCGCTTGCCCGTCACCGCCAACTGGTGCTGCACCTGCAACTGCACGTATTCAGGCACGCCGTCCTGCCAGTGGCGAGCTCCGAATTCGCCGGCCGTCTTGCATTCCAGGATTTGCACGTCGGGCACGCCGACCACTTCCCTGTCCAGGTTGGCGAGCATGAAGGGGATGGTGGGGTGTTGCAGCACGGCGTTGACCTTGCGCACCCTGTGGCCGGTCTGCTGCGTGTAGGCCGCCGCTACGATCGGCTCCAGCAAGGTGCCCCAGTAGACCGCCTCCGTGGTGTCGTTGGGATCGGGCTTTGGCAGCTCGGCATCGCGGCCGGTCTTCTCCAGCCACAGTTCCAATTGGCTCTTGTAGGGGTTCAGGCCGACGGCTGCCGCAGCATCGGAGCCGCCGATGCCGGTCTTGCGAACGGCCAGCCAGTCGGTACGGGTGAGTTCAGTTGTCTTGACCAGCTTGAGCGCAGCACGACGGGGCCTGGACCGAGTCGGTTCGAGGGCATTCATTGCAACCTCCGGAAAAAGACACGGCCCGGTGAGCGAACTCGACCGGGCCGGTATGTCAGGGAAGAATCGGATACAGCTACACCACGAGCTTGAGCGCTTCCTCGAATGCTTTCTGCTTGAGCGCAGCTCCGGCGCCAAACCAAGCAGCATCGAGCCGGTGGTCACCACTGCGGGCACGGCGGTGGTGGTCGACGTACTCTGTGACCGAATTGAGCAAGCCCCAGGCGGTGCCGGACGCGGACGGCAGACCAGCGCCCTTCCCTCGCCCGCCATAGAGTTGTCCGACCGCCTTGATGGCGCGTTCGTTAACGGCAAGGGTGTCTCGGTCGTCGCCAGTGGTGGTCGAATAGGTCAACACGCGCCGAAAGAACGCTTCTGCGGCCGAATCTGTGACCTTGCGCTCGGCCAGCGCCTTGGTACGGGCCATGAAGGCGTCCCAGGACGACACGGCAATGCCGAGCTGGCGTTTGACCGCCTGGGCGTCGAACTGGCTGCGGTGCGGCACCTTGACGACGCCCGTACCCTCACCCAACGCGATCTGCAGCGTGTTGTTGCAGACGACGCGGACCGACGTGAACTGGGCAGTCGTGGCGAGCGACCCATCGCAGGCCGTCGCCAGCAACAGGTAGCCATCCACTTTGTCTTTGCCCTTGAGCATGCCGGTCTGACCGGTCTTGGCGAGCGCCCAGAGTTTCTTGCCGGATTTGAGGACTCCTGCTGTTTCCAGTTCGAAGCCGCCGACCTCGGTCAGGTCTCGGTAGAACTCCAAAATCTCGGCGGGCTGGACGACCTGATAGCGCGCGGAGACGACTGACAAGGGCGCCTTGGTATCCGAGCGGTACAGCACCTTCTGAGCCGGGAAGGCGTGGATAGCGCCGATGTTGCCTACGCCACTGACAAAACGGACTTCGGATGATTCGATGGTCCAGTTCATGCCGGCGTGTTCCGCCCACGCTTCAAGCGATTGCTTCGGCGCAAGTTTGTTGCCGAGGCCATGCCATGGTTGCTGGCCAACGTAGGCCATGGTTTGAACGAGATGCATGGAAACTCCTTTCCAAAAGACGAGTGCATAAGGCCCGGCGCAAGGCCGGGCCGATAGTCGAAAAGAAACGGGGGAAGAGAGAAACGAAGCCGGTCAGCCCGGCTGGCTGGTGAAGGTTCGGCCGCAGTCGAAGCAGCGCCAGTTGTCGAGCACCATGTGGTCGATGGCTTGGCCGCAGGCGGCGCCCGTGGCACAGCCGGCAGCGCCTGCGACGAGCCCTGCGAGAATGGCGCCGGCGATGCCGCCGCACGCCACACCGATGGGGCCGCCTATCAGGCCGACTGCCGCACCGGCTTCCGCACCAGACAACATGACCGCAATACCGCTGGTCACGCCTGCCGTCGCGCCGACTGCACCGCCAATCCGCCTCGCGACATGGCGCTGCTCAGTCCGCAGGGATTGGCATTGCGGACATGGGTAAGCCACGCCAATCGCGCCAGGGCGGGAGCGAAAGAATTCGCTGGCATCCGGCCGGCGTGCGTCCGCGTCCGACGACCATGCCTCGTCATCGTCGAACCGGGAATGGTCATGCATGTGCTGTGGCCTCCCGTCGGAACTTGCCGATGAAGGCACACATCGACAACAGCGCGCCGCCGGCGAAAGCGAGCGCAAAAGCGGCGAGGTACTCGAGGGGAGAGATAGGAAGCATCACCGGACTCCTTGGATGACGCCGGCACACCATTGTGCTGGCGGAGCGGCAGTCATCTGCCGTGCTCGGGTCGGTGATATGTGGTTGAAAATTTTTTCGAATCAGCGCTGCTTGCGGATCAGCGGAAGGACCGTCAGTACACGATATCAGCAGCGTTGTGGCTTCTAGAGTTGATGACCGCGAAGTAGTGGGCAAGCGGGCCAAACTGGATTCAGGATCAACAACTGCCGCCGGGCTCGCGTAACCCCTACTCGAACGAGGCGCCGGCTCTTCGGGTATGGAGCTTCGTCTCCCCGCCAAACAAATGACGACTCCGCGTTGTTGCCGGTATGGCGAAGTTCCCTTACAAGAATCACGCCGTCGAACTGCTTCCCTTTAGCCTTGTGGATATTCATCACCTGCAGGCCCGGAGGCTCCTCTACCCCGTCCAGTATCTGCTCTTGGGCCAATGCACTATCGAGGGCAAGTCTCGCCCGGGTGTAAGCACCGTCGCGCAGCCATTCATCGGAGAGTGCGGCCGAAATGCGATGCCCGCGCTGAAACGCCACGAGGAAGTCGAGCTGTGCGGCCGCGCGCATCAGTTCAGCTTGGCCGGTGGCGCGCAGTGTGTGTTTCACGAACAACCAGTCTGCAGCCGGATCACCTGCAAATCCTTCTTCACGAATCCGAACCATCACGGATCGCAGGGCCTTTACAAGGTTGATCGTAAGTACCTTCTCTGCCCTGATCTTGGCCGCCTGCTCCAATAACTTATTGACCGCCGCCTTGCCGGTCCCTGTGGCTCTTCTCGCTGTAGCGAGCAACTCCATGCAGGTAGCAATATCCAGATCAGTTGCGGTCTCTTGCTTGGGCTCCAACAGGAACGCCGCGAAGCGTGCAGTCAACAGAGCCTCAGCCTCGTCAAATAGGAGCTTGTGACGGACCACTTTGCCTTGATTCGAGCCCAGCGCATTCAGCGCATTAGAGACCTTCAGCGCGCCCCCCTTTCCCATCGTGAGTATGGCCGCGGACTTCGCAGATCCCTTTCCGTCTGCACGCATGTGTCTGTGCAACACGGACAACGCCCTTCGGAGTAGGTGATTCCAATTCGGTGCGTTCCGTCCTACTCCATAGGCGATGGAGGAAACACCCTTGTACGGGCCGCTTCTCGGTTTTGCGGTCAAGATGTCGTTGCCGAAGGCAAGAATCTCGGTGTCTGGGCTGCGATGGTTGTCGTTCCCCAAATCGACGTCTAGGGGAGCAAGCGCGGCACGAATCTCCTTGATTCGTTCTGGGCCAACCCCTGGAAGAAAATCGAAAATTTGCTGCTCCAGATCGGCCAGACAAATGACCTGCGTATGCGATGACAGCAGTTCAATACAGCGCCAGGCGTTCGCTCCGGTATCCTGCGCTTCATCCACGATGATCAGGGGATAGCTCAGCGCGATGTTGTTCAGGATGTGAGCGCTTTGCTCCAGTAGCTTCGCCGCGTTAGATGCGAACAGATCGAAGGCAACACGTCCCTCCTCCCTGAAGAGCCGATCGCGTTCTGCCAGCCAGGCGCTCCAACCGTCATCGTCCTCATCGATGCCTCCTGATAGCGCCTTCTCGTCTTGGGGCAACAGAATCGCGAGTTTTCGCGGCGCCCCCGTGAGATAGGCGTGAGCCTTCAGTAGCTCCCAGAAGAACGAGTGGAACGTCTGAACTGAAAGCAGCGATAGTTCGCTCCTGGGGACGACAACCTTGGCAGCATCGAGGACTCGGGTAACTGCCGCCCGGGAAAAGCTGAGAAACAGGACGGTTTGCCCGGGAACCACGCCTTCGCGGATGCGCGCCAGAGCCTTTTTCAACGCCAAGGTGGTTTTTCCGCTGCCTGGACCGCCAATGACAAGGGCATGGCCCTTGCAGGCCATGACATGCTCACGCGGATCAGCCTCTTCCTGCCCCATCAAAGCGCTTCCTCATTGGGCGGCATCTCTTCTGCCTCTTGAGCCTCCACGACGTCAGGGATCTGCGGCAATGCCGCGTAGACTGCGAGGAGAAAGTTCATGACCGATCCCGGAATCTCGCTAAACTCACATTCCTCGAACAGCCGCGCGGCCCAGCCAGCACCTTTGCTGCTCTTCAAGGCATTGCGGGCAAGTGTACGAACGCCCGCATCGTCGGGACGTGCAGCCGGCACCCCGATGTTTGCTGCCTCGCCGCTATCACGAAGCGCTGACAGGAACATCCACAATCGATCCGCCGGCATCTCGGCGGCGATCAGGTCCTCGAAGCCCTTATATGCATGCTCCGTATTGATGTCGAAGTTGGCGGCCAAGCTAGCCTTCTGCACTGGCGGGCGATTCGTGACAAGATCATAGAAGGCGAAGGTCTTAAGCCCCAGCGTCTTGAAGAACTTTCCGAACTTCGGTACGTTGGACTCACCATATGCGTAAAAGAAAGTCGCGCCCAGGATATCGAGTGGTTGGAAACCAAGACCGCCCAATGATTCCTCAATGCGCCTGGCTGCTACCGGCAACGCATGGAACTCGGTCAATCCTTCCACCACGATCGCAGCCTTGCCCAACATACATTCGCACAAGCCCCAACGGACGTACTGCTTGAACTCCTTGTCGGTGAGCCCCGCCGCTTCCGAAACCTTGCGCGAAGTCACCACCCCATCTGCACGTGAGAGAAGCAACGTATGCGAAGGCTCGAATCGCTCGATCACGAAGGGCGAATGGGACGTGACGAATGCCTGGGTCGTCTTGGTCAGGAGGTAGTGCGCGATACGGCGCTGTGTGTGCGGTGGGACAGCAATCTCCGGCTCCTCCATCGCGAAGATGACTGTGTCGGGCTTCAACTCAGCGATGAAGGTCAGCAGAGCCAAGACCAAGGTATTCAACGTTCCGGTGCCCGCGTGTGCGAACGGGACATGTTCTTGATCCGGCGAGAGCGCGAGAAAAAATGCCATTGTCTTGCGCAGATGATCTCGGGTCAGCTCTGAGACATGCAGTTTTGTCGCATGACCTCCGGCCTCCATTGCGATGTATCGGGAAAGACGCTGCTCGATGTTCCGCAGGACGGGTGTGATTTCCGCCGCATCGTCCTCCAAATCGAGGGCACGCAGGCGCTGAATGGACTTTTCCCAAAGAGTCGTGCGAATGCCCTTCGCGCGAAGAATGATGTCCAGCAGGCTTCCCCTCTCCAGGCTCAACGCGCGAGTGCCCGTTCGTAACGCACGCAGGTACAAGAAGCCAAAGAGCCGCTTGATCGGTCGTGGCACCGCCTTGAGCTTGCCCTCCTCCTCGTCGGGGCTTCGCGAGAAGTACGTCTTGGCGACGAACTCGTCCTCTTCGGGGTCATACTCCCCGACAGTTTCCAGCCGCAAGCAGCGCACGGAAATCGGTGGGTTCGCAAGTGCAGCCTCCCCCTCCACAAGCAGACGTTGTTCGGCGACGTGCCAGAACTCCAGGTGCCCTCCGCACTTGATCAGAACCTCATCGCTAGGCTCGATCAGAACAACCTCAATCCTGAGTTTTGTCAACGCCGGCGACTCCCCTTCGTGTGGAGCAGGGGTCAAATACCGCGCGTTATAAAAATCGAACTCGTCGATTGGAGGGAACCGATTGAGACGATCCGCCCCCAATACCAGATCAAGCGCTTCGCATATCGTGCTCTTGCCGACATTGTTCGATGCGACAAGGAGGGTATGGCCATCGAACAGAAGCTCGGCCGACTTGATTCCCCGGAAATTACTGATCGTCAACCGAACGACCTTCATGCCGATGCCTCCTCTGGTGGCGTGTACCTCCGAGTCACCAGAGATAAACTCTTGGCGACCATTACCCCAGAGGATACATTTTTTTATTATCCAGAAGGTAGCCTACCGCCTCCCACTGGCAATATCCAGCGTTGGGGGCTTTCATTTTCCTACCTCTGCGGCACGGCTGACTTCATGCTCCACGCAGCAGCATCCGCCAATGTCGAGCCGGCGATGCCCCCGATACCCCTCAACATCGTTCCCCAACCCGCCACTGCCGACGTACCCCCCCCGGCGGTAGACGACAGGATAATCTGGTTCCACACCATCTGCGTACGGCACTAAGTTTCTCGACAGGATCAAAGGAAAATCAATCCAACCATTAAATCAGTCGCTCAAGTATTGATGATATTTTATCAATTTAATTTTTGCATCATACAAGAGTTCAATTTGCTCCTCATGCGAGATAACCAAGCTATCGATACACTTCTCATCGGAGGTCTCAAAGCGCTTTTTCATGTCACGCAAAATTACGTCCCCAAACGTTCTCCCGCGAGCATGCCCTCCCACCTTGGTTACAGGCACTTCACCACGCTTCAATACGGGAGTCTCGTCGCAACTCGCAGATGCCAGCTCATAGAACTGCTGACTGTGCACCTCACCATTATTTACAACATCCGAAAGATGACGAAAGCAAACATTTTTTGGCTGATTGATAAGTGACACAAATGCGCGCAAGTCAGATTTTTCATCCTGACTAAGCCCAAACGTTGTAGGAATCGCCTTGATGCGACGTCTTAGCTGGCGCTCCAAACATTGCAGCTTAAAGCCGTCCAAAGGCTTAACCTCACACCCCGACCGATCTGGCCAATTCCCGTTACAGTATGTGAATGACGTTTGAGAAACCACCTCCGGACTATCGAAATTTAGGTGCACAAAGTAAAGCTTTTTCTTTAACAGGCGATTTACATCCTCCCAGTCCAATCGCACGCCACCCCCACAAACATCGTCTGGCAAACCATCTTTCTCGCACAGCTCCTCACTCCCTGGCGGCATAAACAAGCGCGACTTGAATTCGCCGAGAAGTCTGGCCCTATTTGCCGCAAGCAAAGCATCAAAGCTGGCGAGCGCACTCTTGTGATCGAATAACCAGCCCACCGGAGATGACTCATGAGAGTTTGTGTCACTATGAACCCCTTGCTTCCCGAATGCATCGACCGAGAGAACAGCGATAGTTTCACAGTCCCTTAGCAGCCGATAATCATTCTCGAGAAGCGCCCGCTTGACGCCAAGCAACCCTAGATTGTCAGCGTTCCCCCCATCAATAAGATGCACAAATCTCGGTTTTCCAAGTTGAACTTCGTGCACGCTGCGTCGATAGCGAGGTAGCGTTACAGCAGAAAGCAATCCAGGAAAAGCCGCCGAAGCAGACACAGCCTTCGCGATCGATACCGAATCAATGTCGTCCCCAATTCTAGCGAGATCCGGCCTCGAGAAAACGAATAGCGAACCAAACGGCCTGGGAGCGAAGGAATCCTCTCCTTCAGATGTTGCCATCGCCGAAATAACAAAAATTGGAGGGCGTGACTTATTCAACGATCGATAAGTTATTGGACTCCCTTGGTTAAGAAATATTTCCTTCTCGATTGCTACCTGAAGCAAATCCGTTCTGGTCAGATCCCCGAAAAGATAGGACGACAGAAGGTACGGCTTCACAAGCTCAGTCGCCATCGATCGCCCTAGCGGCTTCGATAGCACATCGTCTGTCAGATTTTCTGACCAAATCGGCCAGACGTGATCATCATTTCCCACTTCAGGCTCATCTCGACTCACGCCGTACAACGCAGCAGTAATGCTTCCACCTGAAACCGAGAATATTCCGTCAATATTTTTTGTAAGCGGGGCTCGATCTACCTGATCTATCTCATGTAGAACACGCGCCGCGAAGTATGCAGCACGACTTCCCCCACCTGACAGAGTGACAAAGAAGGCTGTTTTTCTTTTTCCAGGGCCGCAGAGACCATCACTCATCAAGTGATTCTTTCCCACCTTCTTGTACTCGAACCAGTCATTGAACAGTAGCGAATCCCTCTGGATCGCGCCCGTAGCTTCGTTTACCGGCCGTATATCGTCAACACTCGCAGCACAACCTACCAAACTGAGAACTGCCGCACAGATAGCCAACCCCTTTACCATATCCAATTTAAATATCGACCGATGCATTTTCTCTTAAGAGGTTGTTGCCATTGATATGCTTGACGGCACGTATGGCAATTTCTTGAGTACGTGGGTAACTAGAGCAAAATCGTCAACCGGCATAGTCACTTACAAGGACCATCACCGAACAACCCTCTTGTTCCGGTCGAAACGTGAGACCGACACTTCGGACACGCAAAGGCACAGGTAAGTCCACCCATTGCCGATAGGCAGAGCGCTTGGTGTCACATCCGAATCGACTGGGCACAATTGAAGCGACACGTAGAGGCATCTCCAGCCGTCACCCCTCATCAGCTTCTCGACACTGATTACTGTTGTATGTATTTTTATAACTCCCCTTATATGGTATGCGGGAGAGTAATCAAGCTGATTGGCAGAGCATCTTCGATAGTAGAGAAGGGATACAAGAGAGAAAACCAACCCTATACAAGAGAGGATATAGGGACGCGCACTTAACCTTTCTCATAATCCGGCATCAACGCCACTCTGAATACCCTACCCGCAAGCAGCCAGCGAGATCATTTCGCTGGCTTTTTTATTCATATTCAAGAAAGGGTAGTAACACCATGGCAAGCTTCCACCATTGCATCAAGAGCGGTAAGAAGGGTACCGCTGCGAATCACGCGGCCTACATTGCCCGGCAGGGCAAGTACGGCCAGCGGGAAGATCTTATCTCTACGGGGCACGGCAACATGCCGGCATGGGCAAGCGACAACCCCGCGCTGTTCTGGAAAGCCGGAGACAAACACGAACGCGCCAACGGCGCTGTCTATCGCGAGCATGAAATCGCGCTACCAGCCGAGCTGACGCACGAGCAGCGGAAAGAGTTGGTGGATGACTTGATCCCGGCGATGGTAGGCGACAAGCCCTACCAGTACGCGGTGCATGCCCCCCGGTCCGCCCTCGAAGGGAAAACCAATGCGCACCTCCACGTGATGTTCTCCGATCGCATGCACGACGGCATCGAGCGGTCGCCGGAGCAAATGTTCAGCCGATACAACGCCAAGCATCCGGAGCGAGGTGGTTGCAGGAAGGATAGCGGCGGGAAGAACCGACTGGCGCTGCGAGACGAAGTCATTCAAACGCGCAAGACATGCGCCGAGCTGCAAAACGCTGCATTGGAGAAGGCAGGACAGACAGCACGGGTCGATCACCGGACACTCAAAGAGCAAGGCATTGACCGAACACCGGAACGTCATCTCGGGCCAGTGCGTATCCAGGCGATGTCAGAAGACGAAAAGGCGAGCGTTGTGGAGGCAAGAAGGGATCATCTGCATCGCAGGGCCATGTAAAGATCATGACAGGTACAGGCCGAGCTCTCGGAAGCCGGAACGTCGGCACTTTACGTACAGCCCGAGTCCAGCAAAGCGCAACAGGCTGCCAGAGAGGGCCTTCGCACATGCGGAAGAGAAACAATCGATGTCACTTTGCGATCTCGACAGGCGTCTGCGCCTTGCAAGCCGGTCAGCCACCGGAATGGGAGGCGCCGCTGCTGAGATTTCGGCCATTCCCGCGCTCACGCGCGTTTCGGCTCGCGTGAGAGCAGCAATGGCGCCCTTCGGGAACAAACCGGATCAACCAGTGCCGACCTCATTAATTCGTGGGTGCCATTCCCCAAGACATGCGATTCATGCGACTAGTCGCATGAATCGCATGTCAAATCCGGAGGCTCAAGGAAAAATTGACACGGACCGCACAATCTACCCAGCACGGCCGGGGATGCTTCTATTTTTTTAAGGAGAGTCCGCCGGAATGCGCCCACATCGCGTCTTTCGCGCGGCTGGGCTGGCGAGTGGCCACTTGGAACCGCCGTCACCGCCGAGCAACAACAGATTGCGCCCGTCATTGCATCGACTTCATCTGATCTCATTCCGGCATGCATTGACATCGCCTTGCACCTGCATGGCGCGCAACTGATCAGCACCGCAGTGTTCACGGAACAAAAAAGAGGGCAACTTGCGCCCTCTTCTCACAGCTCACAAAAAGTCCTCTGCCTCGAAACATCCGGCGTGGCCCCAAGGCACCCGACCGCGTACGGCCAATGCCTCAGAATCCCATCGTCGTCTGCGACCCGAAGTATGCCTGGTTGAGATTGATATATTGCTCGTTGCGCAGCCCGACTCCGACCCACACGGCGCCCGCAGCATTCAAGCAGTCCAACGCGGCATCAAGGCGCGACACTGGACGTACCGGCCCATTCCGTAGCACCTTATTTTTCTCCACCACCCATCGGTTCCAACGCGCGTAGCGTTTCCGCAGATAACGTTCGAGCACCTGTGCATCCGCTTGCTCCTGCGGAACGGCATATTCAGGCGAGAAGATTCGCCTGAATTCGTCGATATGCCACCCGACGATGGAAACCGCCCTATTTAGCGTATCAACCGAGATCGCCCCTTCTTGCATCGAGAACACATGCAGCAATGCCGCGACACGACCCGTTATCTCCAACGCCTTGGATGCATGGTCCTTGATATCGTGCAGATCGCCATCAAGGCCCAAGGCGGATTCGAGTTCATTTCCCAGGACGATCCAGCGCGAACTCGCGTCCTCCATGAACTCCAACGTCGTTCGCTCCATGACACCGGCGTCGATACGGCGCCCCCGTTCGTTAAGCACGTCACGCATGCACTCGTGGAACCTCGGCAAATGGCGCCACTCGTTGGTTAGCCGATACGTAAAGCGGATGCCCTGGGTCGACGTCGGACAGCCTACAAGGTATCGCGCCCAGTGACCTGATCCACGCATGACGTCACCCCGCCGGTCTAAGAGCTCTTTGAGGACGGCAGGCTGCACTTGGTAGGAAACCGTCACACGCGGGTTGCGCACAACGATGCTGACGCCATTGCTCCGATCCATCGTCAGCATCTGCGCGCCATCCCACGCCTTATTGAGCACGCCGAGCTGTTTGAGCGCGCCCCCCTTGATGATGACGTCGCCTTCATCGCTGATGAATGCGATGGATTCGCCGTCCCCCTCAAGCGCATCCATGATGGCGCGTTCAGTCGCGTTCTGATGCATGATGCGCCGAGGCCTGGGCATTACCGGTTTAGCCGCCGCTTGCTCGGACAACTGGAGGCACGTCTCTTCGATTGGCTTATCCTCCTGCGTCAGCTTGGTGAGCCGACGACGCAGGCCCTTATCGATCTGCTCCCAGACACGCATATCAAGCTCATATTGCGCGAAATCGGCCTCGTGCCTCCGTATGCGCTCCTGGTCAAACTCATAGAGCGGCGCCGCCACCAGATCGTGCACACCCGTCTTACGTTCGCCCGAGTCCGCAACCGTAAGCAGATTGAGCGAGAGCGGACGAATCTGGCCGGTCGGCAAACGCACGTCGTAAAGTCCTTGCGCCGATGCCGACATATTGGTCAGAAATTCCATCCCGACCAAAGCATCCGGCGCTTGAACGTGCCTCACAACTTCTTCTGCCGCCTCCTTGATAACGAGATGAAACGCATTCAATGGGTAAGGCTGCTGTAGCGTCGTCAACGGATCCACGCAAACCTCCTTACGCCCGATCCGGTATGGCATGCAAATGACATCTGCATGATGTTGCCCAGGCCCTTCTCGCGTTTTACGTAAATCTTCAATGACATGCACTGCCCCGAGGAAGACGGTGCGTGGTCTTTCCTGGCATTCATTTTTCGTCTTTCCAACATGGCTGACTCACGGCTGTACGCTTTCCGTCCCGATCAGGCTGGCCAATCTCGGCGCACCTCTCGAATTCGAGGCGGCGCTCGATGCCGGTAGGACGGAGCCGCAGAATTCACAGCAAACGTACTCGCCCTGCTCGGCGCGCTGTTTGCGCTCAGCTTCGAGTAACGAGCGGAAACCTCCCATGGAGAGAGGCAAGCCCCGAGTTGTCAATTCCGCGATGACCGCTTTCTGCGGTACTTCGCGCGCCAGTGCTCGCTCAATTGCGGGATACAGCTTCCGGAACAACGTCGTCTTTTGCTGTTGCTTGCCCGGCTGTAACGCATCCAGTTGTTCGATCAACTGCTCTGCGTTCGCCAGGGTGAGGGTGCCGGTCGTATTTTGAGGTTCCATCGTTGACTCTCATGCGCGTATGTTGGTTGGAAATCGCTGCCAATCTTCAATTGGCGTAAGCACATCGCGTCAATCAACTGGCCTGTGGGCGACTCGCCAACCAGGCATCCACCTCGGCCTCAAACCAACCGACCGCCCCCAGTCCAAGCCGTATCGGTTTGGGAAACGTTGCGTCGTAATACTTGCTGCGAGGATTGAGCTTGTTGTAGATGCTGCTCCCCGAGATCCCCGTTTTTTCCTTCATGCGTTTCAGGCGAAGGACTTTGCTGCGTGTATTGGCACTCATCGAATAGCTCCTTGGTTTCAGTTGGATTCGATGAACGCAATTTAGGGAAAGCCGCCCCTGACGGATATGCCGTGTGCCGGCAAACTGTGCAGAGAATTTTCTGGGGGAGCGACGTCAGGCGTATTTCGCACAACCGTGACGGGGTGTTCCGGGGGCGTGGCCCCGAAAGGCAGCAGGCGCTGCGCGTACACGTACGCGGCGCCGACCGAAATGAGGTGGCACTGCTCGGGCTGCTGGTTCAGCAGGTGTCAGGCTTTCGTTTTCCTGGATGGGAACAGCACCGATGCGTCTGGCATCTGGGCGAGCCAGCCGTCAAGCGTCCGGCGTAGGCTGTCATTTTTCTTCAGCGCTGGCCCGTGCTCCAGCGAGAAAGCATGGACTTCCTCTTTGATTTTATCCACAGCCTGAGCGCGGGACTGCCAGCCCGATGCCGGCCTGCGCTCCCACGCCAATTGATAGGCACGTTCCTGAACTGGCGCATATGCCCTTTTTCGGGCTTCCGCGCCTGACTTCGCCTTCATGACCAGGGCCTCGGCCGAAGCTTCCCCGATCACCAGTTCACGCGCCTCATCAAGGCCTTGACTCGACATCGCAACACCACACCAATACCGGGCATCGGCCATATTGGACCATGCGAGATTCGGATCGCCCGCCTCCATGACGTCCATGGCCCGCAGGCAGTATGTGCATGACACGAGCACCGAACAGATGGGGGACTTTGCAGCCCACGCCTGCCCTTTGATTTTTTCGGCGTCGGACACGAACTGCATGACGATTTCCAGCGGTTCTTCGACCGAGGAATCGTCTCGCATCTCCACGACGTTGAGGATCTCTCGCATGAAATCCGTCGGCTGCGCCCCCGGCCTGAGGCTAGCGTGGCAGCTTACGAGGTTCCAGAGCGTCATGTTGAGGAACCAGTTGAAATCGCGTTCATGACGCGGCGACCGGCGCGGAATGTTCATATCGATCCTTAGGCTTGGACAATTGGCGATGGGGTGCAGCCCTTTGCCAACGCGGTTTAGCGTTGAATCGCGGCGGGCCGCAACAACGATCTGGTTAACGGCTTCGACGCTATGAGGTTTTACCGCCTTCGTTGTCTTTCAGGATGGTTCGACAGGTAAACAGGAAGCCGCACTATGCCGTGCTCGAATTGGATAGGACTGGCGGCCACCTGCAATGAGGGAGCGACAGATGTTGCCATCGATGGCCAGCAGCGGTCGGGGACCAATACTAGGCTGCGCCCCATAACGCTACTAGCCCAAGCCGGATGATGGGTCGGGTGATGGGCCAAAAAAAACAAAAACCCCGTAAGTCCTTGAACTTACGGGGTTTTTATGCCATTTCTGGCGGAGAGGGTGGGATTCGAACCCACGGTACCGTCGCCGGTACGCCTGATTTCGAGTCAGGTACATTCGACCACTCTGCCACCTCTCCGGTAACTGGGTCGCTGAATCGCGAAACCGCGACTATAACAGAGGTTTGTCGCCCGAATCAAGAGGGCCAACGCAACTCCATCAAACTGCCGGCTTCAGCACTTCCTGGCCGCCCAGGTACGGGCGCAGCGCTGCCGGCACCGTCACCGAGCCGTCCGCGTTCTGGTAGTTTTCCAGCACGGCCACCAGCGTACGGCCCACGGCGAGGCCGGAGCCGTTGAGCGTATGCACCAGTTCCGGCTTGCCCTGGGCATTGCGGAAGCGGGCTTGCATGCGGCGGGCCTGGAAGTCGCCCATGTTCGAGCACGAGCTGATTTCGCGGTAGGTGTTCTGCGCCGGGATCCACACCTCGATGTCGTAGGTCTTGGTGCTGCCGAAGCCCATGTCGCCCGTGCACAGCACGACGGTGCGGAACGGCAGCTCCAGCTTGCGCAGGATGTTTTCCGCGCAGTTGGTCATGGCGTCCAGCGCGGCGAACGACGTCTCGGGTTGCACGATCTGCACCATCTCGACCTTGTCGAACTGATGCTGGCGGATCATGCCGCGCGTGTCCTTGCCATACGAGCCGGCTTCGGAGCGGAAGCACGGCGAATGCGCGGCGAACATCATCGGCAGCGCGTCGGCGGCGATGATCTCGTCGCGCACGAGGTTCGTGAGCGGCACCTCGGCGGTCGGGATCAGGTAGAAGTTTTCGACGCGCTCGCCGTCTTCACCCTCGGCACCGTGACCCATCTTGCGCGGCACGCGGAACAGGTCCTCCTCGAACTTCGGCAATTGGCCCGTGCCACGCATCGACGCGGCGTTGACGATGTACGGCACGTACGCTTCGGTGTAACCGTGCTCCAGCGTGTGCGTATCGAGCATGAACTGCGCGAGCGCGCGATGCAGGCGCGCCACCTGCCCCTTGAGGACCGTGAAGCGCGCGCCCGACAGCTTGGCGCCAGCATCAAAATCCAATCCCAGCGCGGCGCCCAGGTCCACGTGGTCCTTGACCGGGAAGTCGAACGTGCGCGGCGTGCCTTCGCGGCGCACTTCCACGTTCTGCGTTTCGTCGCGGCCGGTCGGCACGCTCTCGTGCGGCACGTTCGGGATCGACAGCATCAGATCCTGCAGCTTGGCCTGCACCACGTCGAGCTGCGCGGCCGATGCCTTGAGCTCATCACCGATGCCCGACACCTCGGCCATCACCGCCGATGCGTCTTCGCCCTTGCCCTTGAGCATGCCGATCTGCTTGGACAGGCTGTTACGGCGCGCCTGCAGCTCTTCGGTGCGGGTCTGAATGGCCTTGCGTTCGGCCTCGAGGGCGGCAAAACCGGCCACGTCGAGCACATAGCCGCGGTCTTTGAGGCGCGCAGCGACGGCGTCGATGTCTTTGCGCAGCAGTTGGATATCAAGCATGGTGGGGAAAAGAACCCGAGGATTGCGAACGATCGAAAGAACCGATTTTATCGCACCGGCCCGTAGATCTTATTTGTTGCGGGAGGATTTGCCTTGTTCGGCGTGCCACTGCGCATCCAACTCGCGCAGGTGCCGCAGCTTGTCGCCGATCTTGCCCTCCAGGCCGCGCGGCGTCGGCACGTACCAGTTCTGCGCGGGCAGATCGTCAGGGAAGTAGGTTTCGCCGGCGGCGTAGGCTTCGGGCTCGTCGTGGGCGTAGCGGTAGGCGTGGCCGTAGCCGAGCTCCTTCATCAGCTTGGTCGGCGCGTTGCGCAGGTGCACGGGCACGGTGCGCGACTTGTCCTGGCTGACGAACGCGCGTGCGGCATTGTAGGCGTTGTAGCCGGCGTTGGACTTGGGCGCGATAGCGAGGTAGATCAGTGCCTGAGCCAGCGCCAACTCACCTTCCGGTGAGCCGAGGCGTTCGTAAGTTTCCGCGGCATCCAGCGTGATGCGACCCGCGCGGGGGTCGGCCAGGCCGATGTCTTCCCACGCCATGCGCACGATGCGGCGCGCAAGGTAGCGCGGGTCGGCGCCGCCGTCGAGCATGCGGCAGAACCAGTACAGCGCTGCATCCGGGTCGGAGCCGCGCACTGACTTGTGCAGCGCGCTGATCTGGTCGTAAAACGCATCGCCACCCTTGTCGAACCGGCGCAGGTTTTCCGACAGCGCGGACGCCAGCAGCGCCTCGTCAATTACCGGAACGGTATCGCCTTCGGCCTGCGAGCGTGCGGCGCGCGTGACGATCTCGACGTTGTTGAGCAGCTTACGGCCATCGCCATCGGCAGACGCAACGATGGCGTCGAGCGCGGTTGGCGTCCATTCCAGGCCGCCCAGCTCCTGGCGCGCTCGCTCGGCCAACTGCTTCAGCTCATCGTCCGACAGGCTCTTGAGCACGTACACCGCGGCACGTGATAACAACGCCCCGTTCACCTCGAACGACGGGTTCTCTGTGGTCGCGCCGATGAAGGTGAACAGGCCGCTTTCCACGTGCGGCAGGAAGGCGTCCTGCTGGCTCTTGTTGAAGCGGTGGACTTCATCGACGAACACCAGCGTGCGGCGGCCGTTGGCGCGGAATTGCTCGGCGCGTTCGACCGCTTCGCGGATGTCCTTCACGCCCGACAGCACGGCAGACAGCGCGATGAATTCTGCGTCAAACGCATTGGCCATCAGCCGCGCCAGCGTGGTCTTGCCGACGCCGGGCGGGCCCCAGAGGATCATCGAATGCGGCTCGCCGGAGGCAAAGGCCACGCGCAGCGGCTTGCCCGGCCCGAGCAGATGCTGCTGACCGATCACATCGTCGGCGGTATGCGGGCGGAGGCGCTCGGCCAGCGGCATGTGAGCGGGCGCATCCGGAAAGAGAGAAGCAGAAGCGTTCATGCGGGGATTGTCGCAGAAACCGGGCGCAGCCCCGGCGCCCCTCTTCCGCGACGCGCGCTCAGTTCGACGCGCGCTGCACCAGCCCCATGAACGCCTTGGCCGGCAGCGGCCCATGGCACGATTGCGCGCCGTTGGGCGAGCGCAGCAGCAGCCAGACATTCTCGCTGGCCGGCGGCTGGACCACGAATGGCTGGCGCGCCGAGGCCTCGGGCAGGCGCGGGTCGGCCGGCGCCTGGATCGGCACAACCTGTCCGGCGTGCCCCTTCACCAAGGCGCTGCATTCGGCACTCGGCAACTCAGTGGCGTGCAGGAAATCCTTGTTGACCAGCGCTTCGGCCAGCACCGTGTCGGGCGCGGTCAGAAAGGAATCAACATCAAAACGGGATGCGCCCGTGGAGGCGCATCCCGCAAACACCACCGCCGACGCGGAAACAGCGGCTGCACGTTGCAGCGATGTGGTGAACGGCAAAGGCATGGTCGGTCTCCTTGTCGAAAACCGGCCTGCACGCGTTACTGCTTGATGACGTCGGCCCCTTTGGGCGGCGTAAAGCGGAACGCGTTGGCCGGCAGTTGCGGATTCTTCTGAATGTTCGAGAACGTCAACAGGGTGGTGTTCCCGAACGCGTCACGCAGCTCCATCCCCTGCAGTTCGCCGCTGCGGAAGCCGATGGCGATGCGCTCGAACTGGGTGTCTTTCGCCTTGGGCGTGAGTTCGGCCCAGTCGATGCCGTCCTTGGTACCGCCTTCCTTGAGCGTGAAGTTCTTCGCCAGGTCATTGCTGCCGAACAGGATGGCGGCCGGGCTGGAGCCCAGCGACGCATCGAGCTTGCGCTCCGTCACCTGATTCAAGTCCTTGTCGAAGATGTAGAGCGTCTGGCCGTCGGCGGAGAGCTGCTGTTCGTACGGCTTCACATAGCGCCAGACGAAGCGGCCCGGGCGCGAGAAGACAAAGTCGCCGCTCGACGTGCCGGCCACGCGCAGCGGGCTGCCATTGGTGCCGCCCTTCACTTGCCGCTGCACGAATTCGCCACGTGCGGTGCTGACGTTACTCACAAAGGCATTGAGCTGCTCGACCGCGCCTGCGTAGGCCCCGGCCGACCACGCCGCCAGCGACACGAGCCCAGCGGCCATCAGGTGACGTGCTTTCAACACAAACATAGGAGTCCCGGTTTTCAGTTGATCTTGTTGTTAGTAGCCGGCCACGCCAGAACATTCCGCTGACGCGGTAACGCGATGTAACGGCAACGTCATTCCTCTTCGACGACGTTGCCGTTACGGTTCGGCGCCAGGATTTCGCGGTTGCCGTTGCCGGACATGGCGGATACGAGCCCCGCCTTTTCCATGTCTTCCAGCAGGCGCGCGGCGCGGTTGTAGCCGATGCGCAGGTGACGCTGCACCAGCGAGATCGACGCTCGGCGGTTCTTGAGCACCACGTCGACGGCCTGGTCGTACAGCGGGTCCGCTTCGCCGCCACCAGCGCCTGCAATGCCTGCGCCACCGCCAAAGCCATCGCCGCCGCCCTCGTCGGCCACGCCGCCTTCGAGGATGCCCTCGATGTAGTTCGGCTCGCCCTGCGCCTTGAGGTTGTCGACCACGCGGTGCACTTCGTCATCCGAGACGAACGCGCCGTGCACGCGCACCGGCAAACCCGTGCCCGGCGCGAGGTAGAGCATGTCACCCATGCCGAGCAGTGCCTCGGCGCCCTGCTGGTCGAGAATCGTGCGCGAGTCGATCTTGCTGCTGACCTGGAACGCAATCCGCGTCGGCACGTTCGCCTTGATTAGGCCGGTGATCACATCCACCGACGGACGCTGTGTCGCCAGCACCAAGTGAATGCCTGCGGCACGCGCCTTCTGCGCAATCCGCGCAATCAGCTCTTCGACCTTCTTGCCGACCACCATCATCAGGTCGGCCAGTTCGTCGATCACGATGACGATCATCGGCAGCTTGTCGAGCGGTTCCGGCGCATCGGGCGTGAGGCTGAACGGGTTGGGGATCTTCTCTTCGCGCGCGGCGGCTTCTTCGATCTTCTTGTTGAAGCCGGCCAGGTTGCGCACGCCCATCTTGCTCATGAGCTTGTAGCGGCGCTCCATCTCGCCCACGGCCCAGTTCAGGGCGTGGCCAGCCTGGCGCATGTCGGTCACCACCGGGCACAGCAGGTGCGGAATGCCTTCGTAGATGCTCAGTTCCAGCATCTTCGGGTCGATCAGGATCAAGCGCACAGCATCGGCCTTGGCCTTGTACAGCAGCGACAGGATCATCGCGTTGATGCCGACCGACTTACCCGAACCCGTCGTACCGGCCACCATGCAGTGCGGCATCTTGGCCAGATCCGCCACCACCGGCTTGCCGGCGATGTCCTTGCCGAGCGCCATCGTCAATTGCGAAGCGCTCTCGTTGTAGACCTGCGAGCCGAGAATCTCCGACAGGCGTACGGCCTGGCGCTTCGGATTCGGCAACTCAAGGCCCATGTAGTTCTTGCCCGGAATCGTCTCCACCACGCGGATGGACACCAGCGACAGCGAGCGCGCCAAGTCCTTGGCGAGGTTCACGATCTGGCTGCCCTTTACGCCCGTGGCGGGCTCAATCTCATAGCGCGTGATGACGGGGCCCGGATAGGCCGCCACCACCTGCACTTCCACGCCAAAGTCCTTGAGCTTCTTCTCGATCAGGCGCGAGGTGAATTCCAGCGTCTCCGCGCTCACGGTTTCCACCACCGGCGGGATCGGGTCGAGCAGCGCCAGCGGCGGGAGGTCGGAATCCTCGATGTCGACAAACAGCGGCTGCTGCTTCTCGCGCTCCACGCGCTCGCTCTTGACCACGGCGGTCGGGCGGACGATCTGTACCGGCGGTGCTTCTTCAATGCGCACCCGGCGGGTTTCGACCACTTCTTCGCGCGCAGCCACGGCCGCCTCGCCAATGGCGCGGTCCTGCTTGTTCTCGCGGCGGGTCTTGAAGCCGACGAACAGCATTTCGACGCCAGCGCCGATCTGCTCGGCCAGGTTCAGCCACGAGAAATGGAAAAACAGCGAGAGCCCGACCAGAAACGTAAACAGCAGCGCCAGCGTGCCGCCGGTAAAACCCAGCGAATGCTGCATCGCCCCGCCGATCACATCGCCCAGCACGCCGCCGGGCGCACGCGGCAGCTTCATGTGCAGCGAGTACATGCGAATCGCTTCCAGGCCCATGCTGGAGGCCAGGATCAGCGCAAAGCCGATCCACGTGACGCTGGCGTCCACGCGCGGCATGGACGTGCGTGGCAAGCGCTCATCCGACATCAATTCGCGCCAGCCACGCCAGACCTTGCGCACCAGAAGTACCGCCCACCAGTAGGCGGACGCGCCAAAGACGAACAGCAGCAGATCGGCCAGCCACGCACCCACGCGGCCACCCAGGTTACGGATTTCGTCGACCTGGCTGGCGTGGGTGAAACCGGGGTCTGCCCGGTTGTATGACAGAAGAATGATCAGGAAGGCGATGGTCACCGCCAGCAACAGGAACCAGCGGACCTCGCCCAGCAGGCGTCCAATGCGGGACGGTAGTGCGGCGGGGTCGGTACGGGTTGTCGGAGTGGTGGAAGCTCGAGCCATGCGGGAGACGGGTGCGCCGCTTGGGACAAGGCCCGCGCGGCTTAAAGACAGCACAAATGCGATGGCAACGATTGTAACGCGGCCCTATCACTGCCATTGGAATTTACAACCGGGCGGACGAGGGGGTGCCACTTTATAATGGCGGCCGTCACCCTCACCTAGCTTGCACGGCGGCCGCTTTACTTTCACCCTCCCCCCCGTGCCGCACACCTACCGAACGCATCATGGCAAAACACGCAAAAGTGCTGATCCTCGGCTCCGGCCCCGCCGGCTACACGGCCGCCATCTACGCCGCCCGGGCCAACCTGAACCCCGTGCTGGTCACGGGCCTGGCGCAGGGCGGCCAGCTCATGACCACCACCGACGTGGAAAACTGGCCAGCCGACAAGGAACATCTGCAAGGCCCCGAGTTGATGCAGCGCTTCCTGGAGCACGCCGAGCGCTTCAAGACCGAAGTGCTGTTCGACCACATCCACACCGCGCATCTGAATGAGAAGCCGATCCGCCTGATCGGTGATTCGGGCGAATACACCTGCGACGCGCTGATCGTCTCCACGGGCGCATCGGCCCAGTACCTGGGGCTGCCCTCGGAAGAGAAGTTTGCCGGCCGCGGCGTGTCCGCCTGCGCCACGTGCGACGGCTTCTTCTACAAGGGCCAGGAAGTGGCCGTGGTGGGCGGCGGCAACACCGCCGTGGAAGAAGCGCTGTACCTGGCCAACATCGCCAGCAAGGTCACGCTCATCCACCGCCGCGACAAGTTCCGCGCCGAGCCGATCCTGATCGACCGCCTGCATGAGCAGGAGAAGAAGGGCAAGATCGAGATCAAGACCAACATGGTGCTCGACGAAATCCTGGGCGACGATTCCGGCGTGACGGGCGCCCGCCTGAAAGGCACGCACGAGAACGAAGGCAAGACCGAAGAGATCAAGGTGGCAGGCGTGTTCATCGCCATCGGCCACAAGCCGAACACGGACATCTTCCGCGGCCAGCTCGACATGAACGACACGGGCTACATCACCACGAAGAGCGGTCTGGCCGGCATGGCCACCGCCACCAACATCCCGGGTGTGTTTGCCGCCGGCGACGTGCAGGACCACATCTACCGCCAGGCCATCACCAGCGCCGGCACAGGCTGCATGGCCGCGCTGGACGCCCAGCGCTACCTGGAAAGCCTGGAATAAGCCGCATCCGACTCCGGGTTCCGGCAGCGGCCGATGGGAAACCATCGGCCGTTTTGCCATGTGCCGCGCATTCGTATAATCCACGCACGCTCGACCTTGATTCGCCCCTCGCCATGAAACGTGCCCCCACCCCCAATGCCAAACTCAGCCTGACCGATCTGGCCAAGTTGCGCGACCAGCTCAAGGTCGAGACCGAGGCACGCGAGGCCGAACGCCAGCGCGCCGAGGAAGCCAAGCGCAAGGCCGCCGAGGAGGCCAACGTGTTCCGCGCCAGCATCGGCGAGGTGAGTGCGCTGCGCCAGAACAAGCGCGTCGAGCATCCGCGCAATCCGCCCGCACCCGACCCGGTGCACTCCCGTGCCGAGGACAAACGCGTGCTGGATGCCTCGCTGTCAGACGAGTTCGACGTCGACAACCTGCTCGACACCGACGACACCCTCTCCTACCGCCGCCCCGGCATCGGCGAAGACGTGCTTAAAAAGCTGCGCCGCGGCGAATGGGCGACGCAAGACCAGATCGACCTGCACGGCCTGCGCCGCGAGGAAGCCCGCGAGGCGCTAGCCGCCTTCCTGCGACGCGCCGTGCAGCGCGGCATCCGCTGCGTACGCGTCATTCACGGCAAAGGCCTGGGCTCGCCGGACAAGACGCCGGTACTCAAGGGCAAAGTGCGCTCCTGGCTGGTGCAGAAGGAAGAAGTGATCGCCTTCGTCGAGCCACGCAACACGGCGGGCGGCGCGGGCGCGGTGCTGGTGCTGCTGCGGCAGCCGCACGGCGCCTGACCGTTTTTCACCCCGAACAATAAGAACACCCCCGAACACCAATGCACGTCGGCCGGCTCGATTTGATCATGCACTGGATGGAGATCCTCGCGGTCTTCTCGTTTGCCATCTCGGGCTTGGCCGAGGCCAAACGGCGCCGGCTCGATGCCGTGGGCGCGTTCATCGTCGCCTTCCTGACCGCGTTTGGCGGCGGAACGCTGCGCGACCTGCTGCTCGATCGCCGGCCCTTTTACTGGGTCGAGCACGAGCAATACCTGCTCGCGCTGTTCGTCATGAGCCTGTTTGCCAACTGGGTGATCCGGCTGGTGAGCCAGCTGGTATCCGACCGCGTGCTGATCGTGGCAGACGCCATCGGCATGGGGCTCTTTGGCGTGCTGGGCACGCAACTGGCGCTCGATGCGGGCGTGCCGGTTTTCGTGTCGGTGATGATGGGCGTGATCACGTCGGCCTTCGGCGGCCTGCTGCGGGACGTGGTCTGCAATGAGGTGCCCATGCTGCTGCGGGACAACCGCCCGTACGCGACCTGCGCGTTTCTCGGGTGCTTCCTCTACATCGGACTGACGCACACGGATTTGCTGCCGAGCGTGTCCGTGGTGATCGCCACGCTGGCGATCGTGACCGGGCGGCTGGTGACGCTGCGCTGGAACATCACCCTGCCGCGCTGACCGGCGATGGTCGCGCGGGCCGGCGCAGGCGCGCCAGCCTGACTGCAACGGATTAAACCGCCGCTTCGTCCTTCTCGCCGGTGCGGATACGGATCACCTGCTCCACCGGCATCACGAAGATCTTGCCGTCGCCGATCTTGCCGGTCTTGGCAGCCTTGACGATGGTATCGATCACGTTTTCGACTTGGCTGTCGGCCACCACCACCTCGATCTTGATCTTCGGCAGGAAGTCGACCACGTATTCAGCGCCGCGATACAGCTCGGTGTGGCCCTTCTGGCGGCCGAAACCCTTGACCTCGGTGACGGTCAGGCCGGTCACCCCCACGTCGGCGAGCGACTCGCGCACTTCGTCCAGTTTGAAGGGCTTGATGATGGCGGTGATCTGTTTCATGGGTGTCTCGCTAACTAGTGGGTGAGGTATTCAAGCGTCCAATAATACTGGAGCCGGTTAATGCGCACATCCTGGGCGATGCCGGCCACCGTCTGCAGCAGGGTCGGATCGTCGGGAAAGTTTTTCAGTACGTCGTGTTCGGTACCGTCCTGCAAGGGTCGGCGCTGCCAAGTGTTGCCATGTTCATCGTTGTAGGCGATGGGCGTGCTGGAGCCGGGCACATACTGGTTATCGAACCACAATACGCGCACGCCCGGGCCAAGCACGTGGTGCAGCGCTTCAACATGCTGACGCAGACGCTGCTGCGGTACATGTGACCACCAGCAGCCCGCCGTCATCACGTCGAACGTGCCGGGCGCAAACGGCAGCGCGTCGTTATCCGCCCGCACGAACGATGCACCGGCGATGCCCTTGTCGAGCGCAATGCGCAGCACGGTGTCGTTGTAGTCGGCGCCGACGATGCTGCGCGCATCCGTCATCGCCTCGGTCCAGAAACCGGTGCCGCAGGCCAGGTCCAGCACGCGTGCGCCGCGTGTGAGGTCACCCACGCGCGCCTTCAACCACGCCAAGTCACCCTGCCGTTCCGGTTTCGCATAGATGCGTTCGTATTCGGGGGCGCGCTTGGCGTAGTAGTCGAGCATGCGGTTTGCTGTTCCCCGCTTATTCCTTGAACCGCGACGTGATCGGATACCGCCAGTCCCGCCCGAACGCCCGCTGCGTCACGCGGATGCCCACCGGCGCCTGACGGCGCTTGTACTCGTTGATCTTGATGAGGCGCACGATCTTCTGCACGTCGCCCTGCGCAAACCCGGCGGCGATGATGTCGGCCACCGGCTGGTTCTGCTCCATATACCGCTGCACGATCGCGTCGAGCGCGTCGTATTCGGGCAGGCTGTCCTGGTCGGTCTGGTTTTCGCGCAGCTCGGCCGACGGCGCACGCGTGAGAATGCGTTCCGGAATCACGTCCGACAACGTATTGCGGTAGCGGCACAGCCGGTAGACCAGCGTCTTGAAGATGTCCTTGATGACCGCAAAACCGCCGGCCATGTCGCCGTACAGCGTGCAGTAGCCGACCGCCATTTCGCTCTTGTTGCCGGTGGTCAGTACGATGCGGCCGGACTTATTGGACAGCGCCATCAGCAATGTGCCGCGGATGCGCGCCTGGATGTTCTCTTCCGTCGCGTCTTCGGGCAGGTTGCGGAATTCCTCGGCCAGCGCGCCCTTGAACGCGTCGAACATCGGCGCGATGGGGATTTCGTCGTACTGCACGCCCAGGCGGGCCGCCATATCGCGCGCATCCACCCACGAGATGTCGGCGGTGTAGCGCGAAGGCATCATCACCGCGCGCACACGATCGGCGCCCAGCGCATCGACGGCAATTGCCAGCACGAGCGCGGAATCGACACCGCCCGACAAACCGATGATCGCGCCCGGGAAGCCGTTCTTGCCGAGGTAGTCACGCACGCCAAGCTTGAGCGCCTCATACACCTGCGCTTCCAGCGAAGCCTCCGGAACAATCGCGCCGGGCAACGCCTTGCCGCCATCGAACTGCACGGTACCGACACCCTCGGCAAACTGGCCCATCTGCACAACGACCTTGCCGTCGGCATCAAGCACGAACGAGCCGCCGTCGAACACGAGTTCATCCTGCCCACCGACGAGGTTCGCGTACACATGCGGCAGGCCCGATTCCTTCACCCGCGCGCCGATGATCTGCTCGCGCAGGTCTTCCTTGTCGAGGTGATACGGCGAGGCGTTGGGAATGAGCACCACCTGCGCGCCGGCTGCGCGGGCGTAGGCTGTGGCGGTGGGGTACCAGGCGTCTTCGCAGATGATGACGCCGAAGCGCGTGCCATCGACCTCGAACACGAAGGGCTCGGTGCCTGGCTGGAAGTAACGCTTTTCGTCGAAAACTTCGTTATTGGGCAGCTCAAGCTTGTGATAGCGGCCGACCACCCGGCCATCGGCGGCCACAGTGCAACTATTGGTCGGCTTGGGCAGCACGCCGGGCGCGGGCGCTTCCAGCGAGATCTGCGGGTGCCCGATCAGCACATGCAGGCCGGAAAAAGCCGCCAACTCGGCGATGAGCGCATCGAGCGCACGGGCGCTGGCGTCGATGAATGCCGGACGCAGCAGCAGGTCTTCGGGAGGATAGCCGGTGAGCGACAGTTCCGGCGTCACGAGAATACGCGCACCAGCCAGGTGCGCCTCGCGTGCGGCGGCGACGATGCGGGCAGCATTGCCGGCGAAATCGCCGACGGTGCAGTTGATCTGGGCGAGAGCGACTGAGACGGTCATGGGGGCAATGTGGAATGCAAGCGCGGCGCTCAAGGCTGGAATTAGAATCGGCGGCATGACCTCCCGCCCCCTCGTTCCTGAGCCCGAAGCTCGCGCTGGTTCGCGACACGAATCGGCCAATTATCGCACGCGACTTGTGACCGACCTGCGCGACATCGGCCGCGATGCGTGGGATGCCTTGCTCGCCCTGCAGCCGGAGTCGACGCCCTTCCTGCGCTTCGACTTCCTGCAGGCCCTGCACGAGAGCGGCAGCGCATCACCAGATACCGGGTGGTCGCCGCAATACCTGACGCTGTGGGAGGACGGCCCGGATGGCCAAGTGCTCGCCGCCGCCGTGCCGCTGTACGTGAAGGGCCACTCCTATGGCGAATATGTCTTCGACTGGGCGTGGGCGAATGCCTATGCACAGCATGGGTTGGAGTACTACCCGAAATGGCTGTCGGCGGTGCCGTTTACCCCGGTGCAGGGGGCGCGGCTGCTGGCGCGTGATGCGGCCGTGCGAGCAGCGCTGCTTGAGACCCTGCTGGACATTGCGCGACGCAGCGAATTGTCATCGCTGCATGTGCTTTTCCCCACCGCCCACGAGGCTGAACAACTGCGCGCGGCCGGCATGCTGCTGCGCCAAGGCGTGCAATTCCACTGGTGCAATACCGGCTTTGCCAGCTTCGACGATTTCCTGGCCGCCCTGGAACAGAAGAAGCGCAAGAACATCCGCGCCGAACGCCGCCGCGTGCACGACGCCGGCATCACCTTCCGCCAGGTGCCCGGCGCAGCCGCCACCGATGCCGATTGGCGCTTCTTCCACCGCTGCTACCGCACGACCTACCGCGAGCACCACTCCTCGCCATACCTGAACCTGGAGTTCTTCCGCCAGATCGGACAGACGATGCCCGAGAACCTGCTGCTGGTGATCGCGCAGCGCGCAGGCAACGACATTGCCTGCGCACTGCTGGTAATCGACCCACGGCCCGAGGCGTCCGTCATGTACGGCCGCTACTGGGGCGCGGTCGAGCATCACCCCTGCCTGCACTTCGAGACGGCCTATTACCAGCCGCTGGCGTACTGCATCGAGCACGGCATCCGCACCTTTGAAGGCGGCGCCCAAGGCGAGCACAAGATGGCGCGCGGCTTTGAGCCGGTGGTCACGCTGTCGGCGCACTGGCTCGCACACCCCGCCTTTGCCGATGCGGTGAGCCGGTTCCTCGACCGCGAAACGGCCGGCATGGAAGCCTATCGGGATGAACTGACGGACCGTTCCCCGTTCAGGCAGCGGCCGGATTCAGACTAGCGACGGGGAGAACTGCAGAGGCGGGAAAGACAGCGTCCGCACGAACGGCGGACGCGAGGTAAAGCTTAGTGCGCAGCAGGCGGCTGCTGGGCGATCACGCAATGTGCCACCGCCGAATCGGCAGCCACGGCGGTGGCCAGCGCGACAGCGCGCTCGCCCGCATGAGCGGCATCCGACGGGCCAACCAGCAGCGCCCACACGGTGAATGCTGCCATGGCCACAGCGGAAAGCACGGGAACGACAACGGTCTTGTTCAACATCGCAGTACCAGGGGTTGGAGTCAAACTTGACGGGGAGTCTAGAGGCGTCGTTTCCCCCGGGCAAATGAGCGTTACTTAAATCTCTGTGTAGCGCGGCTATCTGACCCAAGCATGCAAATCGTGAAAAATTCAACAGAAAATGCATACTTGAACCCCGCCCCTCCCGCAAAGGGCCGTGCAGTGCGGCTTCGGCAAGTGTGATACCCGGCAGGAATCACGCTCGCCCAAACAAAAATCCCGGCGCTCCATCCGGAGGCCGGGATCTTGTCAGACATGCCATACGGCAAAATCCAGAAAAGTCTTACTTCTTATAGTTGGCAACGCCGTCGGCGATTTCCTTATGGGCTTCTTCGATGCCGCCCCAGCCTTCGACCTTGACCCACTTGCCAGCTTCCAGCGCCTTGTATTGCTCGAAGAAGTGCTTGATCTGGTCCAGCAGGTTCTGGCCAATGTCCGACAGATCGGTCATGTGGGCCGTGGCCGGGCTCAGCTTGTTGACGGGCACCGCCACCAGCTTGGCGTCCACGCCCGATTCGTCCGTCATCTTCAGCATGCCCAGGGCGCGGCAGCGCACCACGCAGCCGTGGATGAGCGGGAACGGCGTGACGACCAGCACGTCGACCGGGTCACCGTCGCCCGACAGCGTCTGCGGGATGAAGCCGTAGTTGGCCGGATAGCGCATGCCGGTGCCAACGAAGCGGTCCACGTGCAGCATGCCGGTTTCCTTGTCGGCTTCATACTTGACCGGGTCGCTTTGCGCCGGGATCTCGATGATGACGTTGAAGTCGTTGGGGATGTCCTTGCCCGGCGAGACGTTGTTGAAGCTCATGGAAATGCTCCGGAATGCGCGAAGTGCGTGAAAACGCGACGCAAATGGTTGAAAGGAAGCGTGAAAAACTGTCGGCGGGCATTATAGCCCGTGACACCCGGGCAACCCCCTGCCGTCCCCCGGCCCGTGCGAAAATCGCGCGTTGCCGATCTTTGCAGGAACCCCTCATGCATGCCCAGCACTTCATCGCCAACCGCCTGATGTCGCCCGATTCGGGGATGCGCATCAAGGTATTCGACCCGTCTGACGGCCAGTCCTTCGCCGAGATCGCCCGGGGCAACGCCACCGACATCAGCGTGGCCGTCCATGCCGCGCGGCGCGCATTTGAGGGCGTCTGGGGCCAGATCAGCCCCGCCGAGCGCGGCCGGCTGCTCATGCGCGTGGCGCTGCGCCTGGCCGATCACGAAGAAGAACTCGCCCGCCTGGAAGCCCGCGACACCGGCAAGCCGATGCGCCAGGCCCGCGCCGACGCCCGCGCCATCGCCCGCTATTTCGAGTTCTATGCCGGCGCGGCCGACAAGCTGCACGGCCAGACCATCCCCTATCCGGCCGATACCACCGTGCTGACCGTGCGCGAGCCGCATGGGGTGACGGCGCACATCATCCCCTGGAACTACCCGATGCAGATCTTCGGGCGCAGCGTGGGCGCCGCATTGGCGGCAGGCAATGCCTGCGTGGTCAAGCCGGCCGAAGATGCGTGCCTGTCGATCCTGCGCGTGGCCGAGCTGGCCGCCGAAACCGGACTGCCTGATGGGGCACTCAACGTGGTGACCGGCTACGGCCATGAGGCGGGCGCGGCACTGGCGGCGCATCCCGGTATCAATCATGTGTCGTTTACCGGGTCGCCCGAGACGGGCAAGGCCATCGTTCGCGCGGCGGCTGAAAACCACGTGCCCGTCACGCTGGAGCTGGGCGGCAAGTCGCCGCAGATCCTGTTTGCCGATGCGGACCTGGAAGCGGCGATTCCGGCGGTGGTCAACGGCATCATCCAGAACGCGGGGCAGACGTGCTCGGCCGGCAGCCGCGTGCTGATCGAGCGCGGAATCTACGAAGCGGTGCTGGACCAGCTAGCCACGGTGTTCGAATCCATCAAGGTCGGCCCTGCGTCGCTGGACCTGGACTGCGGCCCGCTCATCAACCCGAAGCAGCAGCAGCGCGTGTGGGATTTCGTCTCGGACGCGCAGCACGCCAACATCCCGGTGATGGCGCAGGGTCAGGTGGTGCCCGAAGCGCCCGAAACCGGCTATTACCAAGCCCCGATGCTACTGCGCGACGTGCCGCACACACACCGCCTGGCGCAGCAGGAAGTGTTCGGCCCGCTGCTGGCGGCCATGCCGTTCGACACCGAGGCCGAAGCCCTGGCACTGGCCAACGGCACGCCGTACGGCCTGGTGGCTGGCGTATGGACGCGCGATGGCGGCCGCCAATTGCGTCTGGCGCGCAAGCTCAAGGCCGGCCAGGTCTTCATCAACAACTACGGCGCCGGCGGCGGCGTGGAGCTGCCCTTCGGCGGCACGGGCCAATCGGGCCACGGGCGCGAGAAGGGCTTCGAGGCGTTATACGGCTTCACCACGCTCAAGACCATCGCTATCCGCCACGGTTAAAAGCAGCACCAACCCACAACACGAGGAGACACCATGCGGCTTGCCGGCAAGATCGCCATCGTCACAGGCGCGGGTTCGGGTTTCGGCGAGGGTATCGCCAACACCTTTGCCCGCGAGGGCGCGCGCGTCGTCGTCAACGACTTGAATGCGCAAGCGGGCGAACGCGTGGCCAACGCCATCCGCGTGGCCGGCGGCGACGCGCATTTCGTGCAGGCCGACGTGTCCGATGGGGATTCCGTTGCCAAGCTGCTCGGTGCCACGCTGGCGCGCTATGGCGATCTGCACATCGTCGTGAACAACGCGGGCACCACGCACAAGAACAAGCCGCTGCTGCAGATCACTGAAGACGAGTTCGACCGCGTGATGGCCGTCAACGTGAAGAGCATCTACTGGACGGCGCACCACATGGTGCCGCACTTCCGGGAGCGCGGCGGCGGCGTGTTCGTCAACGTGGCGTCGACCGCGGGTATCCGGCCGCGGCCCGGGCTCGTTTGGTACAACGCCAGCAAGGGTGCCGTCATCACGGCCAGCAAGGCGATGGCGGCCGAGCTGGGCCCCGACAAGATCCGCGTGAACTGCGTGAACCCGGTGATGGGCGCCACGGGCCTGATCGAACAGTTCATGGGCATGCCCGACACGCCCGAGAACCGCGCGCGCTTTCTGGCGACGATCCCGATGGGGCGGCTGTCCACGCCGCAGGATGTGGCCAACGCGTGCCTCTATCTGGCGTCGGATGAGGCCGAGTTCATCACCGGCACCTGCCTGGAGGTGGACGGCGGGCGTTGCGTGTAGCGCTTTCGCGGTTCAGTGCGCCGCTTGCGCCGAGACCTGCAGCGGATGCACGGTTCCCTGGTCATCGATCCACGCGCCCTCCAGCGAAAGCGCTTGGCCGGGTGACAGGCTGATGCCGCGTAGTTGCAAACGTGCTTCAGACTGCGGCGCAATGGTCCCGGCCTGCAACTGGTCGACCAGGTCCTGACCCTGCCCTCGCAGCGCGTTGAGGCTGACATGCCACGGCGTCGGGTTCTCGACCACCAGCGTTGCGGCACTGTCGGACTGACCCTGCTGCCAGCGCCAACGCAGCGCTGCCGGCGCCTGCGCGGGGTCGCCAGCCAATCCTTGCGGGCGATAAAACAGCTTGATGCGGGAGCGGATGGTGACCGCCATCTGGCTGTCACCCGGCGCCGGTGTCTTCGCCCCTTCAGCGATGCCGCGCACGTTGAGCCAGAACATGGACTCTCGGTCGATCGGCAACCTGGCTGTGGAAAGCCGCGCAATCCGCATGGAGCGCTGGCTGTTGGCCTCCACGCGCACCACCGGGGGTGTCACGGCAAAGGGCGCTTTGCTGGTCTCGGGCGGCTGATTGGCGTCACCCTCGTCCACCCAGGCGGTAACGCGCTCTGCTGGGCCGTCGTTGCCCAATGTGAGAGACACGTCCGAGCGACTGCCATCAAATACGACCCGCGTGCCAGGCAGCAACACCGCAGCCTGGCTGGAAAGCGATGCCATTGCCGTACCCACCGCCAGCAACAGGGCATGCGCTCGAAGGGTGGAAGGCAAACCAGAAAGACGCCAACGCACGAAAATGCCTCCTTGATTCGGGAACAACGTCAGTTGTAGGTGAACGTGTACGACACCGTGGCGTCGGCCTTGCCCGCCTGCGCAATCGGGCCGGTCTGGATGTAGCGGGCACGAAAATCGACCTGCTCGCGGCCACCGGCAGATGTGATATTGGCGTCGAACGTCTGCCCGAGCGTCACGGGATTGCCGTTGTAGATGACCTGAAGACCGACGCCACGCGCAGTGGAACCCGGCGTGAGGGCCACGGTGCCGTTTTCCGGGGGGCCCACCCGCGTGCCATCGAGCGCCACCGAGAGCCTGGTGCCGGCATCGCACATCATGGCGATAAAAAACGGGGTCTCTCCGGCCGTGGTGCCTACGCCGTGGAAGTCCATGGTCGTTGTCCGGCTCATGTTGATGGTGAAGGCTGTGGATACCGGCTGGCATGCCACCTGGGTGACGCCGCCCGCGGTGAAGCTGCCTTGTGCAACGCTCAGCGTGCCCCCGCCGGTTTGCGGCACGGTCCAGGTAAATGCCGTCACGGGCAAGATAGGGGCACTCGTGATGGCGCCAGTCTTCGCCAGACGGATACGGAAAGGGCCCGGGATGTAATAGGGGGCATTGAACTGCCAGCGCGTGGCCAGATTCGTAAATTGCCGATCGGCCAACGCGGTCGGATAGTCGACTCGCACCGCGACACCGGTGATGTTGGTTGTGTAGTAACCGGCCATTCCCGGCACCGCACGTGCACCAGGAAACGCCATCCAACTGGCCTGCCCATTGCCTGTTCCGGTACAAGTCAACAGCGTGCGGTTGTATTGGCTCGACGTGAGTTCACGATCCAGCAACACCGTGCCCACCGGCGCATCGCGCTGCGCAATAAGGTTGCCGATATTGATGTTCCAGACCAGTTCGGAAGCCCCTGCCGCTCGGGTGCAAGAAGCCTGCGCAGCCGCCTTGGCAGACAGCATCAGCAACAGGATCGCAATGGCGGAATGGTAGGTCTTATGCATGTGCAAATCTCGCTGGGAAATCCAAACAGTGATCCGGGTGTGCCGACTCATTCGGAAGCGGGCAATTCACCGCTGCACTGGCTGACCACCATATCGCCGCTGGCTACACCGGCCAGATTGTAGTCAACCGCGCATTGCTCCGCAGCGTCTTCGCCCCAGCGCACGAACAGCCGGCCGCGCTCTTCGACGCCGCGCACCCACAGGCGGCTGGCCTGCCCCACCACGCCGACGACTTCGCCTGCTTCGTTGGCCACGTCCACGCCGAAGGGCAGCGGCTGACCGTCCGCACGCAGGGCTTCGATCAGCGCAGTCCGGCCGCTGCTGGTCGGAACGACCACCCGCACCACCGCACCCGCGGTCGGCACCGTGGTGACCGAGGCGCTCTTGAGTTCAACGTCCAGCGGCAGGCCCTTCGGGTCGATGGTGACTTCATTGCGGCGGTACGGGCTCAGGTACGGCACGACCGCATAGCCGCGCGCATCGGTCTTGACACCGATCGCGTTGTCGATGGCGGCGCCCGGTGCATCAGGCACGTGCACGATGCCGACGGTGTCGCCCATCTGCTGCGAGAACACCACCCCGTCGCTGTGCAGGATCACCCCACCGGACGCGCCGAGCGAGAGCTGCTGGCTGCCATGTCCGCCGCTGTAGCCGGCGCTGAGGTTGGCCACGGACGTCATGTAGCTGACGTCGCCGTTAAAGCGTGCGCCGTCTTGCCCGTTGTGGGTGGCCGAGGCGTTGTAGTTGCCCTGCCGCTGCTCGCCAAAGCTGCCGGATACACCGGCGCGCAGGTTCTGACGGCCGTCGCTATCACGGTCCATGCTGGTGGTCAGGCGCGCGGCATTCCCGGCCTTGCCCAGCGGAATGCTCAGGCTCAGGTTGATGCTGTTCGTCTGGCGCGAGTCTTCATTGCCGTACAGCGAGCGCTCCATCGTGCGCTGCGCCGAAACGGTGTAGGTGACCGGCCCCCAGGTGTTGCTGTAGCCCAGCGTAAAGCTGGTGGCGCGCTGGCCACGGTTCCAATAGTCGGCGCTGCTGGCGGTGACGAACAGAGAGCCGCCACGATCCCCCAGGCGCTGGTTGACGGTCAGATCGAGGCGGCCGCGCTGGCGGGCCACGTCTTGCCCGCCAAAACCTTCGCGCAACGCGCCGCGCACGCGTGCAGCGTCGGCAAGCGACAGATACCCCCGGGTGGAATAGCGATAGGCCGCCACCGTGATGTTCGTATTGGTGGAAGGCAGGTCCTTGCTATAGGTCAGCCGATACGACTGGCCGCTCATGCTGCTGTCAAACCCGGCCTGCTCGCCCGGCAACTGCGTTCTGGCGAAGCTGACATCGCCGGAAAACGCACCGATGGGTGTGTTGACCGCGCCACCGAGGAGCACCGCGCCATAGCCGTTCGATGCCGTCACGCCGCCGAACAGCGTGACCTGATCGCTCACACCGCGCCGCAGCGTGGCCTCGACAAACTGGGCGGTGCCGGGCAAGCCGGTGTCGCGCAGCTGGCCCGCCGTCATGCTGTAGCGCTGCTGGCCCTTGCGCAGCAGCTGAGGCACGGCGGCAAAGGGCACCACGAAGCGCTGCACGCGGCCATCGGCTTCGATCACCTCGACGTTCAGGTCGCCGCTGGACGCGGTGCTGTACAGATCGTTGATCTCGAACGGGCCCGGCGCCACCATGGTTTCGTAGATGACGTTGCCGCGCTGGCGAATGACAACGCGCGCATTGCTTTGGGCCACGCCACGCACGCTCGGTGCATAGCCGTTCTGCGAATCGGGCAGCATGCGCGCATCGGTGCTCACGCTCACGCCGCGGTAGTTCACGCCGTCGAACAGGTCGCCCGCCGTCGCCGCTTCACCCAGCGTGAGCTGCGCATCCATGCCCGGCAGATCGCGCTGGACCAGGGTGCGCCCCGGGCGGTAGCTGCCGCCGGCCTGGCTGTCGTAGGCAAAGTAGCCATCGTGGCGAAAGCGCCAAGCACCCAGGTTGACGCCGGCATTGACCATGGCGCTGGTGGAGCTGCGGCTGCCGTAGCCGCTGGTGTGCATCTGCTGGTGGTTGACGTAGTAGTTCAGGCGCGCGGCGTTGATGCCGTTGTCGCGCAGTTCCGGGTTGACCCAACCGCGCGGATCGTGCGTCAGGTAGGCCTGCGGGATGCCGATTTCCAGCACCTGCTCGCCCGCATCGAAGTTGACGGTGGCGTCGGGCACGTAGTTGGCCAGCACATCGCAGAACACCTCGGTGGGCAGCGGGCGCAGTGGCTTGTCGGAAGCGGCACTCGCCTCTTGCGCTCGGGCCACGCGGCCGGCATCCAGGCCAAGTTGCTCGAACCATGCCGGGTCCAGGCAGACCTGTGTGCGGCCATCATCGGTGGCACGGACTTCGATATCGCGCCGGACCACGAACGTGCCGTTGACGCGGATATCTGCGCTGTAGGTGCCCGCCACATGTTCGTTGCTGGCAAAGCGGCTCCAGTTCGTGCTGCTCGCCGATTCGCCGTAGACCAGGCGCGGGTCGAATTCCACCGCCGCCAGCGCAACGCCCGGCAGCACGCCCGCCACCAGAGCCGCGATGAGGCGGCTCAGGTAGGCAGGCTGCAGTGGACGGCGATGGCGAGTGTTCATGGCACAGGAGCGATCGGTGGGCGGACGCATCCCCCCGCAGCCCGTCACGAACGACGGTCTGGGCGGATTGCACAAACGGGGAACAGACGACTGCGGCGCGCGCGAAGGCGGCCTTGGACTGCGCGGCTACGGCACGCTCAGGGGCACAGAACGCGTGAGGTTGGCCCCCTGGTCAGTGACGTACACGTACTGCACGTCGGCCTGGACCGGCTTGCTGCCGAGGCCCGGCAACGCGAAGGTGGCCGTGGACAGCGGCGGCACCATGCCGATGTCCGAGTGGGGATATGCCTTGCCGCCAGCTTGCAAATCGATCTGGCTGAAGTTGACGTAGTACGGCGTGGGGTTGCTCGCTTGCAGTGCCCAGCCCTTGCCTTCGGGCACCACCTTCCATTGCACCTTTTCATGCGCGGCGGCTGCAGCGCTGGCGGTCAGGCCCTTCGGGCGATAGAAGATCTTGATGCGGGTGCGCACGCTGAACTGCAAGAAGTTGCCGCTCGGCACCTTGTCGGCCGAGGGCTTGGGCGGGATGTCGAGCGCGTTGAACCAGTAGAGGCTCTCGCGATCCTGCGGCAGCGCAGCGCCCGTGAACTGCATGCGCACGACCTGACTCTTGCCTGCATCCAGGCGAAATACTGGCGGACGCAGCAGGAATGGCGTGCTTGCGGTCTCCGGCTTGGCTTCCGGGTTGCCGTCGTCCGTCCAGGTTTGCACCAGGGCCGCACGCTCGGCGGTGTTCTGGAGGCGCACGGTCACTTCCCGCTGGTCGCCCGGAAAGATCACCCGCGTGCCATGGACGATGACCTGTGCCTGTGCCGAAGCGGCAGCAAACGCCAGCACGCCCATCAGGGTGGTGCGGATCGTGGTGTTCATGGTCGTGTTCCTCCGTAACGGTTGGGGGCATCGGCACCCCGGGGATGCCGGAGACGCGAGCCCCCGGCGTGTGTCATCGCGCACCGTTGCGATTACGGATAGACGATCGAGTATTCGACACCGGTGTTCACCGTACCGGCCCCAACGGCACCCGTGGCGTAGTACTGGCCAAAGAAATCGAGCTTGGCGGTACCGCCCGAGATAGGCACCGTCTTCGAGTTGGTGTTGTTGGTCAGGTCGATGTCCTGGTGGTCCGCGTTGAGCACCGCAACGTTGAGGTTGGTGGCAGTGCCCGTGTTGTTCAGCCGACCTGCGGCGTTGACACTGCCGCGATTGTGGAAATACGCCTGCACGTTGTTTTGGGTGCAGGGGGTGCCAGCAGAGCCGACCGTGATGCTGAACGGCGTATCACCGATGCGAGCGCCATTGGCATTCAACGAGTTCTGAGCAACGTTCGGCAGCGTCACGGTTGCGTTGGCGACACCCGAGCCTCCCGCATCGATGACGCAACTGGTAGCGAGCACCTCTCCGGTAAAAGTAATGGTGCCGTCGGATTGGGCCTGCGCCGACGCAGCGGCCCCCAGAGTCAGAGCACCAGCAAGCGCGATAGCGATTTTGTTCATGGTTGGAAGATCCCTTTGATTGACATGGAGAAGTGCTGCGTTCGTAAAGCCGGTCACAGCATTGGGTTGAAGGCGTGTGTTTTTCCCTCAACACAAGGTTACTTTTCGGGCCCAAACCGATGAATGAGAACGCTCCTAAATCGTCAAGAACTGTTGCCGGCAAAGGGCCAACGGCCACTTTGCGGTGCCTCTTAGGGTCGCCACAGCGCGGCGCTTGGCGACACGGGCCAACCCAGCGCACAATGCGCTGGCGGTACATCGGACCAGTCCTATTCTGTCGACCAGCCAGGTTGGGCATCGCAGCGTTGTCGAAGAATTGGATCGGCCCGCTTCACAACAACACAGGAGACCCGATGGCCCTCACCACTCCACCGCTGGGTAGCGCGAGCACCCTGGCACAATCCGCAAGTGATTTCGAAGAAGCCACCTACCGCAAGGTGACGTGGCGCCTGGTTCCGTTTCTGCTGCTGTGCTACGTGGTCGCATATCTGGATCGCGTGAACGTTGGCTTTGCCAAGCTGCAGATGCTCAACGACCTGAAGTTCAGCGAGACCATCTACGGGTTGGGCGCGGGCATCTTCTTCATCGGCTACTTCCTCTTTGAAGTGCCGAGCAATGTGATCCTGCATCGCGTGGGCGCGCGCATGTGGATCGCGCGGATCATGATCTCGTGGGGGATCATCTCGGCCGCCATGATGTTCGTGACCTCGCCGGCCATGTTCTACGTGATGCGCTTCCTGCTGGGCCTGGCCGAGGCCGGCTTCTTCCCGGGCATCATCCTGTACCTCACCTATTGGTATCCAGCGCAGCGGCGTGGGCGCACCACCACGTTCTTCATGACGGCGGTGGCACTCTCTGGCGTGATCGGCGGGCCGCTGTCAGGCTGGGCGCTGAAAAGCTTCGCTGGCGTCTATGGCCTGGCCGGCTGGCAGTGGATGTTCCTAATCGAGGGCCTCCCGTCGGTCGTCATCGGTATCGTCGTGCTGCTCTATCTCGATGACCGCATCAGTCACGCCAAGTGGCTAACCGACGACGAAAAAGCCCTGCTCGCCCGCAACGTCGCCGCCGAAGACGCCGACAAGGAAGACCCCGCCATCGCCACCGTCCTGGCCAGTCCGCGCGTGTGGCTGATGAGCCTGATCTACTTCACCTTCGTGATGGGCCTGTACGGCGTGAGCTTCTGGCTGCCGACGTTGATCAAGCAGACCGGCGTGGCCGATCCGCTCTCGGTCGGCCTGCTGACGGCGATTCCGTATGGCGCGGCGGTGGTCGCGATGATCCTGGTGGCGCGCAGCTCGGACCGCACGCGCGAGCGCCGCTGGCACATCGCGATTCCCGCCGTCGCGGGCGCCGTCGGTCTCGTGCTTTCGGCCGTGTGGCATACCAACACGACGCTGGCGATGGCCGCGCTCACGCTCGGCACCATGGGCATCCTGACCACGCTGCCGCTGTTCTGGAGCCTGCCGACGGCCTTTCTGGCTGGCACCGCCGCCGCCGCGGGCATCGCGCTCATCAACTCGCTGGGCAATCTGGCGGGCTTCCTCAGCCCCTATGCCGTGGGCTGGCTGAAAGACGCCACGCAGAGCACCGACTCCGGCATGTACATGCTGGCCGCGTCGATGGTACTGGGGGCGATCCTCACACTGTCGGTACCGGCGCGGATGGTAAACAAGTAGGCCCGCCTGTGCTCGCGCCACCGCCTCGCGCGGTGGCGTCCCCCTTCCCCGCATTCCCTTCCTTTCCATCGCATTACGTCAGGCCGCCCCCGCGGAAACCACGTATTGCGAATCATTCTCGATTGCCCTAGCCTGCGTCTTCCTGAACCGTCATGCAAAAGGAGACCGCATGCTGAAGATCACCGCCGCCGCCCTGGCCATCGCTTGCTCCACGAGCGCCTTTGCCAGCGCCAAGTGCACCAAGCACCCGAAGACCGAATGGATGCCCGAGGCCGAAGCCCAGGCCAAGATCAAAGCCGAGGGCTACACCATCAAGAAGTTCAAGGTGGACGGCAACTGCTACGAGATTTACGGCACCAACAAGGACGGCAAGAAGGCCGAGATCTACTACGACACCAAGACGCTGGAGGTCGTGAAGTCCGAGATCGAGAAGTAAGACGGTGGTATCGGAATCGCCAACACACGTTCCCGTGTGGGACCGGGTCGTCCGCATCACGCACTGGAGCGTGGCGATGCTGGTGCTGTGGGACCTGTTCGAAGATTCGGGCGGGCCCCTGCATCGCAACGTCGGCTATATCGCCGCCGGGCTCGTGGCGGTGCGGCTGACGTGGGGTGTGGTCGGCAGCCCGAACGCGCGCTTTGCCACGTGGTGGCCGCGGCTGTCGGCCTTGCGCGGCTATGTGGCTTCGCTGCGCGCGGGCACGCCGATGAAGTTTGTAAGCCACAACCCCATCGGCGCGCTGGGCATGCTGACCATGTGGGGACTTATTCTTGCGCTGGCCTTCACAGGATGGCTATCGCGGCTCGATGCACTGTGGGGTGAAGACTGGCCGCGGGATCTGCACGCCTGGCTGGCGTACACGCTGGCCGCGCTGGTGACGGTGCATGTGAGCGCGGCCATTGTCATGAGCATGCTGCACAAGGACAACCTCGTCCTCGCGATGCTCACGGGCAAGAAGCGGCGCCACGACTGACGCCGCTTCCAGCGCGACTTATTTGACCGCCAGCAACGCGCTTTGGCGATAGTGGCGCTGAGCCTCTTCCAGCCGCTCGGTCTGCTCGTACATCTGCGCGAGCGCCAGATGCGCATGAGCGCGCAGATTGCCCGAATGATCCGCATCCGCGTACTTCAACGCCGACTCCAGGTTCGACTGGGCCTTGCCCCAGAGCTGCTCCTTGAAGCACAGCATGCCAAGCGTGTAGAACAGGTCGGCATCCACCGGATGCTGGCTGAGCCATTTCTCGGCCTGCTGGATCAACGGCAGCGCCTTGCCTGGCACCGCGCAATCGGCATAACGGCGGATCAGGCGGCCATCCCAATGCGTCTTCAGGCCATCCTCGACGATGCGCTTGGCTTCGTCGGTGCGACCGAGCTGCGCAAAGTACAGCGCCGCCTGGGATGCAATGCGCGGCGAGCGGCGCTCTTCGGTGGTCAGCTCACGCCAGAAGCCGTTCAGCGCATCGGCATCGTGCCGGCGTTCCGCCAGCAGGGTTTCGCACGCCATCTGCTTGAGGCGCGCGGCCAACACGGAATGGATGGCGTTGCGCTTTTCCAGCGCACGCGTCAGGCGCAGGACTTCGCTCCAGTTCTTCAGGTGCTGGTGCGCGCGCAGCGCAATGCGCTGTGCCTGAATCTGCCGTGAACCCTGCGATTGCAGTTGCGCGATCTTCTCGAGCGCACCTTCCGCATCACGCGCATCGACCAGCAGTTCGGCCATCGACACGAGCTTGGCCTGCTCGCGATCGGGCGAGGCGACCTCGGCCATCCATGCGTCGCGGCGGTCGGTTTCCTGCATGCGGTGCGCGGCGCGGGCACCGATGAGCGCGGCCGTCTCGCGTTGCGGCTCCCACGCCTGGGCTTCACGCGCGAGGCGCTCGGCGCGGCCAAAACGGCCGGCGAACAGGCTTTCCATCGCTTCACGCAGTGCGGCGGACGCCTTCAGGATGCGGTTGCGCTCGCGGTAGGCCGCCGCACGCGCCGGCATGCCCGCCACATGGTGAAACAGGCGCATCACCAGATGCAGCGCCACGAAGGTCAGCAGCAATGCTGCCAGCACGAAGTTGAGTGACATCTCCACCCGGTACGGCGGGTAGAACAGTACGACGTTGCTCAGGTTCAGTTCAGTGAACAGCGCCAGCCCGACGGCGGCGGCAAACAGCAGCGCGACCCAGAATATCCAGCGCATGCTCACTCCTTGCCCTGACCGCGCACGGCGGCAAGGCTGTCGGCCAGCGTCGGTACCTGCAGCGTGCCGGCCGTGGTGCGCACTTGCGCCAACTGGTTCTGCACCGTGGTCACGCGCGAAGACTGCGTATCGAAATAGCGCGCGAGCAGCGCATCGGCGCGGCCCAGATCAGCGCGGAACACCGCGTCGTTGCGCGAGAGCAGCGCCAGGCGCGCGTTCATCAGCCGCAGCTTCAGGTTTTCACGCAGGAACCACGCCTGGTCGGAAGACAGCAGCAGCGCCTCGGTCTGGTCAACGCGGCGCACCTGCACGATCTGGCCCAGTTCACCACGCACGTCGCCCCACAGGCGGCCCCACCAGGCGCGCACGCCGGCGGACCAGCCCGCGTTGGTGGATGTCGAAGCGGCCGGTTCCGATGCGGCAGCAGCGTGAGCCTTGGCACTCTTCGTCGACTTTGCGGCAGCGTGCGGCATCTGTGCGGCCACCTCTGCATCCAGCGGCTGAGCCGACGAGATGAGCGGCAGCGTATCGACCGCGTTGATGGCGTCATCCAGGCGCAGCGCGGCGCCGGCCAGATCAAACGACGGCATGGCCTTGAGCTTGGCCATGTCACGCGAAACAGCGCGGCGCACGGCGTTGAACTGCGGCTTGTCGAGCGTGGCCAGGCGCGCGTCGACGGCTTGCAGTGTCGCCAGCGCACCGGCCACGTTGCCAGTCAGTTGAAGCTGCTCGGCCGTGACCTCGAGCGATCGCTGGATCTCGGCGCGCTGCCAGTCGTCGCGATTGCGCAGCAGATCCTGGTTGGCTTGTTCGAGCGCGGCCTGCCGGTCGCGGGTTTCCGTGGTGCGGGCATCCAGCGCGCCGAACTTCTGCTGCAACTGGGCAACCGAATCCTGATCCGCACGCGAGAGCACGCGCATCTCCTGCGCCAGAGCGTCATTCTGCTGCCCGCGCTGGCGGATATCACGCGCGAGGCGCTCGTTGCGCACCTGCAGCGCAGCGACTGCCGCCACAACCACCACCAGCACGACCCAGATCAGCCAACTGCCGCGGCGCGGTGCAGGGTCGACAGCCTGGGCGGATGTGGAAGCGACCGGTGCGGCGGCGGGCGTCGGGGCCGGGCTCGGCTTGGTGGCCTCGGGTGCGGGCGTCGAACCGGCAGCGGGGGCTGAAGCGGAAGCGGACGAGGAAACGGGAGTCTGCGTCACAGTGGAAGAAGAAGGAGACAGGTTTGATTCAGCCGACGCCGCTGCTGGAGCGTGCGCGGATGCTGGTGTCGGTGCAGACACGGGGCCTGCCCAGACCAGCACGCTGGCGAGCAGGCGGTCGTCGCCCGCGCCGGTGAGCGTGACGTCGCGGAAGCCCAGCGCCGTGGCCTGTTCGACGATGCGGGCATGCGAGGCGAAGCACGGCGCGCCATGCAGCGCGTCCAGATCGGCCGGCGAGAGGTTGGCGCGAGCCAGCTCGTCGAGATTGCGGACGGCCTCGGAGCTGGTAAGCGTCCAGGCGTGGCGGCCGGATAGCACGGCACGCAGCGCGAGCCATGCGGCGGCATCAGGCACGGGTACGCTGCGGCGATAGGCCTCTACGGTGCGCACCAATGCGCCGGCTTCGCGCAGTTGGTCGGCCAGCCACTCGCGGCCGCCATTGCCACGCACGATCAGCACCTCGCGGCCGGCAAGCGACGGCACATCGAGCCGCGTGTACAGCGCTTCGGAATCCTGGCGGGCATCGTCGGCGTGCGTATCGGGCTGGATCACGCGATGCGCGGGTGGCGCGACACCGTGCGTGGCCAGCGCCAGCGCACTCGCAGGGCCCACCACGGCCACCGGCACTTCCTGCGGCCAGCGGAAGCCCTCCGGCATGGCGGCAAATGCCTGCTGTACGGCGTTTGGGCTGACGAACACGACCAGCGCATAACGCGACGGATCGCTCAGCGCGGCACGCAGATCATCGAGATTGGGCGTCGGCGCGATGTCGAGCAGCGGGAACTGGTGCGTGCGCAAGCCGTGGCGCTCCAGCGCCGCCACCAGCATGGGCGCTTGCGCGCGCGGACGCGTGACCACCACGACGGGCGGATCGGCGGGTGGCGCGCTGGGTGAGGGCGATGACAGTGGCAAGTGATCGTCCATGGCGTGCCGTTGGAATCAGGTTGCGGGTGGGGCGTCGGCGCCCAGCATGGCGAGGATGTCGCGCGCGCCGCCGTCCAGCATCTGCTGGGCAACGCGCACACCCAGTGCGTCGGCTTCGGCCAGCGTGGCCGGCGTGGCCTCGCCATCTGCGGCGAGCTTGCGGGTGCCGTCCTGCGAGGCAACAAAGGCGCGCAGGCGCAGCGTACCGGCATCCGACCACTGCGCAAACGCGGCCAGCGGCACCTGGCACGACCCGCCGAGGATGCGCGAGACCGCGCGTTCTGCCGTCACGGCCAGCGCAGTGGGCACATGGTGCAGCGGCGCGAGCCAAGCCTGCACGTCGGCCCGGTCGGCGCGGATCTCGATACCGAGCGCGCCCTGCCCCGCCGCCGGCAGCGATTCTTCCGGCGCGATGGTCGAGCGGATTCGGTCAGCCAACCCCAGGCGCTTGAGCCCCGCCGCCGCCAGGATGATGGCCGCGTAGTCGCCACGATCAAGCTTGCCCAGGCGCGTATCGAGATTGCCCCGCAGCGGCTGGATGACCAGATGCGGAAAACGCGCCCGCAACGAAGCCTCGCGGCGCAGGCTGGAGGTACCCACCACGGCGCCGGCAGGCAGTGAGGCCAGATCGGCGTACTGGTTGGAAACGAAAGCGTCGCGCGGGTCTTCACGTTCCAGAAGGGTCGGCAGCGCGAAGCCTTCCGGCAGCTCCATCGGCACATCCTTGAGCGAATGGACGGCCAGATCGGCACGCCCTTCGGCCAGCGCGACTTCCAGCTCCTTGACGAACAAGCCCTTGCCGCCCACCTTGGCGAGCGAGCGGTCGAGAATCTGGTCGCCGCGGGTGGTCATTCCCAGGATGGACACGTCGCACGCGGGATAGTATTTTTGCAATGCAGCACGCACGTGTTCGGCCTGCCACAGAGCGAGCCGGCTTTCGCGCGAGGCAATGACCAGCTTGGTCGGCGCCTGGGCTGCAGGAGTCGTTGCAAGCTGGGATTCGACGGGAGTCGGGTGGGTAGCGGAAGACATGCGGCAATGGTAGCACGCAGCTTTTTCGCCACAGACCGGCTATCACGTTGAAGTGATGCACAAAGAGGGCCGTTCAGGCACCTTACCGATCCAACCTAGGAGACACCATGACGCAGCCCGCCGCGCGCCGCGCTTCCTCGCGCGCGACCCCCGCCCGCAAGGCTTCCGCCGCCCCCGCCAAGACCACCAAAGCGATCAAGGTCATCAAGACCGCCAAACCCGCCGCCAAGCCGGTGGCCAAGGCCAATGGCGCGGACCAGGCTAACGGCGCATCACTTGGCGTCACCTCCCGTCGTTCGTCGGGAAGCGCGGCCGCCAAGGATCAGCCGCTGAAAGAGGACATCCGCTTCCTCGGGCGCCTGCTGGGCGACGTGCTGCGTGACCAGGAAGGTGGCACCGTCTTCGAAACGGTCGAAACCATCCGCCAGACCGCGGTGCGTTTCCGTCGCGACGGCGACCGCCAGGCCGAGCAGGAACTCGACCGCCTGCTCAAGGCGCTCTCGCGCGAGCAGACCAACTCCGTGGTGCGTGCGTTCAGCTACTTTTCGCACCTGGCCAACATTGCCGAAGACCAGCACCACAACCGTCGCCGTCATGTGCACGCGCTGGCCGGCTCGCCGCCGCAGCCGGGCAGCATGATGCGCGCCCTGCTGTCGGTGGCCGATGAAGGCGTCTCCGGTGAAGCGCTGCGCCAGTTCTTCGATGCCGCGCTCATCGTGCCGGTGCTCACCGCCCACCCGACCGAAGTGCAGCGCAAGAGCATCCTCGACGCGCAGCGCGAGATCGCTCGCCTGCTGGCCGAACGCGACACGCCGCTCACCGCGCGCGAGCGCGAGCGCAACACGAAGCTGCTGCGCGCGCACGTGACCAAGCTGTGGCAGACCCGCATGCTGCGCACCACGCGGCTGATGGTGGCCGACGAGATCGAGAACGCGCTGTCGTACTACCAGACCACCTTCCTGCGCGAGATTCCCGCGCTGTACCGCGAGCTGGAAGAGGACATCGCTTCCGTGTTCCCGCGCCGTGGCGCACGCGGCGAGCCCGCACCGCTGCCGGCGTTCTTCCAGATGGGCTCATGGATCGGCGGCGACCGCGACGGCAACCCCTTCGTCACCGCGGCAACCTTGCGCGACGCTGCACGCAAGCAGGCGAGCGTGATCCTCGCGTGGTATCTGGAAGAGATCCACGCGCTGGGTGCAGAGCTGTCGATGTCCACCTCGCAGGTGGACGTAAGCGCCGAACTCCTGACGCTGGCCGAGCAATCACCCGACCGCTCCGAGCATCGCGCCGACGAGCCCTATCGCCGCGCGCTGATCGGCGTGTACGCACGCCTGGCCGCCACCTGCCGCGAACTGACCGGCGAAGATGCCGGCCGCCACGCCGTGGGCCCGGCCCCGGCGTACACGAACGCAGAAGAACTGCGCGCTGACATCCAGACCGTCATCGATTCACTGGCGGCCCACCACGGCGAGGTGCTGGCCGATGCGCGGCTGGCATCGCTGGCGCGCGCGATTGACGTGTTCGGCTTCCACCTCTCGTCGATCGACTTGCGGCAGGTGTCGGACGTGCACGAAGCGACCGTCGCTGAGCTGCTGAAGGTGGCGGGTGTGGAAGGCGCGTATGCCGCGCTGTCCGAGGCCGACAAGCGCACGCTGCTGCTGCGCGAGCTGCAACAGCCGCGCCTGCTGACGCTGCCGTTCCACACGTACAGCGAGCAGACCACGCAAGAGATCGACATCTTCCGCGCCGCGCGCGAGGTGCGTGCCCGCTACGGCAACCGCATCGTGCGCAACTACATCATCTCGCACACCGAGACGCTGTCCGACCTGCTCGAAGTGATGCTGCTGCAGAAGGAAGCGGGCATGTTCCGCGCGAACGCCAACGGCGCTGGCGTCGGACTCGACGTGATGGTGATCCCGCTGTTCGAAACCATCGAAGACTTGCGCAACGCCCCACAGATCATGGGCGACCTCCTCGCCCTGCCCGGCTTTGATGCCGTGCTGGCCGCACAGGGCAACGAGCAGGAAGTCATGCTCGGCTATTCGGATTCCAACAAGGACGGCGGCTTCCTCACCTCCAACTGGGAGCTGTACAAGGCCGAGCTGGCACTGGTGGAGCTGTTCGAGCGCAAGGGCGTGCGCCTGCGCCTGTTCCACGGCCGTGGCGGCACGGTGGGCCGTGGCGGCGGCCCGACCTACCAGGCCATCCTGTCGCAGCCGCCGGGCACGGTGAACGGGCAGATCCGCCTGACCGAACAGGGCGAAATCATCTCCAGCAAGTTCGCCAACCCCGAGATCGGCCGGCGCAACCTGGAGACCATCGTCGCAGCCACGCTGGAAGCCACGCTGCTCCCCACGCGTAACCGACCGAAGGGTCTGGAAGAATTCGAAGCCGCCATGCAGGCGCTGTCGGACAACGCCTTTGCCGCGTACCGCAACCTCGTCTACGAAACCCCGGGCTTCAAGGACTACTTCTTCGCCACCACGCCGATCACCGAGATTGCCGACCTGAACCTCGGTTCGCGTCCGGCCTCGCGCAAGCTGATGGACAAGAAGCACCGCCGCATTGAAGACCTGCGCGCGATTCCGTGGGGCTTCTCGTGGGGACAGTGCCGCCTGCTGCTGCCGGGCTGGTTCGGCTTCGGCAGCGCCGTGCAGCAATGGCTGGACGATGCCGGCAACGCCAAGGCCCGCGCCGCGCGCCTGGCTACGCTCAAGCGCATGCACAAGCAGTGGCCGTTCTTTGCGAACCTGCTGTCGAACATGGACATGGTGCTGTCCAAGGCCGATCTGAACGTGGCCTCGCGCTACGCGCAGCTGTGCGACGACCGCAAGCTGCGCAACGCAGTGTTCTCGCGCATCTCGGCGGAGTTCACGTTGACCGAGCAGGTGCTGGCAGCCATCACCGGCCACACTGAGCGGCTGGCCGACAACCCGCTGCTGGCACGTTCGATCAAGAACCGCTTCCCGTACCTGGATCCGCTGAACCACTTGCAGGTGGAACTGCTCAAGCGCTTCCGCTCGGGCAAGGCCGGCAGCGACGATGCGCGTGTACGGCGCGGCATCCACCTGTCGATCAACGGGATTGCCGCTGGGTTGCGCAACAGCGGCTAACGCCTTCGCAAAAAAAAACCGCCACGCCGTAACGAGCCGCCGGCGTGGCGGTCCAGCAAATCCCTGCTGGTGACAGTCAGGCGAGAAAAGCAACCGGCACAGGGTCGTCACCCAGCACCGAAAGCAACACCGCCCAGTGCATCGCCTCGTCGCCCATGATGCTGGCGGCGGCCTTGGTCAGATCCCGCGTGTAGAAATTCGGCATCACGCCCAGGTAAGCCGAAGTCGCTCCCTTCTCCAGCCCGGCCGCAAAGCGCAGCACGTCGGCCTGCGTTTTCAACTGGCTGACCGGGAAGTTGTATTCCGCCACCTTCTTTTCCATCACCGGCGTGCCCCCGAGCTTGGACACGGTGCCGGCCAGCACCGACGCATGCGCCTTGTGGTGGCCCTGAAACTTCACGGCCGTCGCCAGTACCGGCTTTTGCAGCAGGCCGCTTTCCGCGCCCACCTGATATGCGGCGATGGCCTGGTACTCCAGCCCGAGCGCCACATTCAGGATGTTGATGTCGTCCTTGACGCTGCCCGACTGGGTCTGCGCCCAGGCCGGCATCGACTGCCCCAGCGACACCGCCGCCAGCGAACCCAGCGCCATCAGCCCCGGCGCGCGCAGCAGCACGCGGCGGCGCGCGTCGATGCGGGGGCCGTCACCGTCGAACAGATCCATTTCTTTGCTCGTATCCATCGTCGTTCTCCTTGCATGTGGGGAAGAAGCACGACCCGCGTACTACCGTGGTGCGGATCGCCGGCGTTGTCCAGCGCCTGACCGCTTATACGGAGCGCACGCCCGATTGGATGCACACCGGATGCAAACCGCTACGCCGCCCACGTGAATTCCCCCCGCGACCGCCGTTTCTTCCTACACTTTGGGCAGAACGCTCCACAACGCCACCCGTGCTCACTTTCCAGCGCACCGCCGCAGACCACGCCGAACAAGACAGCCGCCCGCCGCAGGCGGTTGCAGCAGGCCGCCCGCAAAGCGCCGATGCCGAAGAGCTGGCTGCGCTGCTGCAACGCATCGGCCTGGGCGAGCGCGACGCCCTGCGCACGCTCTACACACGCTGCGCACCGAAACTGTTTGGGCTCGCGCTGCGTATCTTGGTCAGGAAGGACTGGGCCGAGGACGTCTTGCAAGAAAGCTTCGTCAACATCTGGCGCCATGCCGGCGATTACCGCCCGCACCTGGCCGCCCCCATGACGTGGATGACCACCATCGTGCGCAACCGTGCACTCGATTGCCTGCGCCGACAGCATGCCGAACGCGTGCAGGAATCCGTGCCGCTGGACGACACCTACGCCGAGGTCCTGGCCGACCACGCTCCCGGCCCGGCCGACTTGGCGCTCGCCGGCCAGCAGGCCCGTGCGCTGGCGGAATGCCTCAAGCGCCTGGACCCGAAACAGCGCGAGGTCGTGTCGCTGGCCTATCTGCGTGATCTTTCGCACAGCGAGCTCGCGCAAGCCCTCTCGCTGCCGCTCGGCACGGTCAAATCCTGGATGCGGCGCGGGCTGGACCGCCTGCGCGAATGCCTGGGAGCACCCTGATGGACCCACGCCGCCACCCCGACCTCGTCGACAAGCTGGCCGCCGAATACGCGGTCGGCACCTTGCGGGCGGGCGCACGCCGCCGTTTCGAGCAGATCATCCGCCGCGACGACACCGTGCGCGCCACGGTCGAGCGCTGGCAGCGCTACCTGGCCGACCTGCCTGCCTTGCAGCCGGCCACGGCGCCGCTGCCCGAAATTCTCTGCCGCGTGGAAGCGCAACTCGGCTGGCGCGAACTTCCACCCCCGCAGACAACGCTTTGGCAGAAGCTGTGGCAAGGCGCCGGTTTCTGGCGCGGCGCCACGGCGGTGGCGGCGGTCATCGCGGCGGTGGCGGTCGGGTTGAACCTCAGGCTGTCGCAGCAATTGCGCGAGGCACCCGTCGCCAACGCCGTGGCCGTGCTGCAGGACGCGCAGGCGCAGGCCGCCGTCCTCGTCACCTGGGATGCGCGCACTGGCACGCTGTCGCTCAAGCGGCTGGATGCGACGCCGCTCACCACGGAACAAGCGCTGCAACTCTGGGCGTTGCCGCCCGGCGGGAAGCCGAAGTCACTTGGCGTAATCGGGCATCAGCGCGCGGTCCGGCTGACCGTGGCGCAACCGCTGCAGCAAGTACCCGCGCTCGCCATCAGCGTGGAGCCGCGCGGCGGTTCGTCCAACCCAGACGGGCCGACAGGGCCAGTGGTCTTCAAGGGCGCGCTGATCGACAGCACGCTGTAGCCCCAAAGGGGCGAGACGATATAATTGCGGTTTCCTGAATTTTGCGGCTGGCACCCCTCGCCGGCCGCCTCCTCCAGCTGTCCGCCCATGACCTCCCAACTCGCCAAGAAGGCCGAAGCGTGGTCCGCCCGCTTTAACGAGCCGGTGTCCGATCTCGTCAAGCGCTATACCGCGTCGGTGTTCTTCGACAAGCGCCTCGCGCTGTTCGACATCCAGGGCTCGCTCGCGCACGCGGCCATGCTCGCCAAGCAGGGCATCATCGCCGAGGCCGATCGCGCCGCCATCGAGAAAGGCATGGCGCAGATCCGCCAGGAAATCGAAGCCGGCACGTTCGAATGGAAGCTGGACCTGGAAGACGTGCACCTGAACATCGAAGCGCGTCTGACCGCCATGGCGGGCGATGCCGGCAAGCGCCTGCACACCGGCCGCTCGCGTAACGACCAGGTCGCCACCGACATCCGCCTGTGGCTGCGCAGCGAGATCGACAACATCGTCGGTCTGCTCAAGGCCCTGCGCGGCGCGCTGCTGGATCTGGCTGAGCAGCACACCAACACCATCGTCCCGGGCTTCACGCACCTGCAGGTCGCGCAACCGGTAGTGTTCGGCCACCACCTGCTGGCCTACGTTGAGATGTTCACGCGCGACACCGAGCGCATGCTCGACGCCCGCAAGCGCGTCAACCGCCTGCCACTGGGCGCCGCCGCGCTGGCCGGCACGAGCTACCCGATCGACCGCGAATTCGTCGCACAGCAACTCGGCTTTGACGGCGTGTGCCGCAACTCGCTGGATGCCGTGTCCGACCGCGACTTCGCCATCGAATTCTGCGCTGCGGCCGCGCTCGTCATGACGCACATCTCGCGCTTCTCTGAAGAGCTGGTGCTGTGGATGAGCCCGCGCGTGGGCTTTATCGACATTGCGGACCGCTTCTGCACCGGCAGCTCAATCATGCCGCAGAAGAAAAACCCCGACGTGCCCGAACTGGCGCGCGGCAAGACCGGCCGCGTCAATGGTCACCTCATCAGCCTGCTCACGCTGATGAAGGGCCAACCGCTGGCCTACAACAAGGACAACCAGGAAGACAAGGAACCGCTGTTCGACACGGTCGACACCGTGGTCGACACGCTGCGCATCTTTGCCGACATGGCGACGGGCATCACCGTCAAGGCCGATGCCATGCGCGCCGCTGCGCTGCAGGGCTACGCTACCGCCACCGACCTGGCCGATTACCTCGTCAAGCGCGGCCTGCCCTTCCGCGATGCGCACGAAGCCGTGGCCCACGCCGTGCGTGCCTGCGACGACCTGCGCTGCGACCTGGCCGATCTGTCTGTCGCACAACTGCGCGACATCAGCGGCCTGGGCGACAAGGCCAACCTGATTGGTGATGATGTGCACGCCGTGCTGACGCTGGAAGGCTCGGTCGCTTCGCGCAATCACATTGGCGGTACCGCGCCGGAGCAGGTCAAGCAGGCGATCGCCGTTGCACGCGCTGCACTGGCTGACTAATCTGCCGCACGCTCCAAACAAAAACGCCGCGCTGATTCAGCGCGGCGTTTTTTTATTTGCTCTCTGCTACTTGGGAAGATGCCGAAAAGCGTAGCGAGCGGCTCAAGGTTGGTTCGAGAAGCGCAGCCGTACACGGGTACGGCGAGCATCGCAGAGCCAAGATTGAGCCGCGCAGTAGCTTTGCGGCGTGTTCCTAGCGCACGCAGTCGACGAAATAGCCCATCTTGCCGTCGATTTCCTCTTCGACAAGCCCGTGGATATCCGTCTCAAAGCCCGGGAACAGCTTGTTGAACTCACGCGCAAACTGCAGGTACTGCACGATCGTCTTGTTGAAGCGCTCGCCCGGAATCAGCAGCGGAATACCCGGCGGATACGGCGTCAGCAGGATGGCGGTGATGCGGCCTTCCAGGTCATCGATGGCCACGCGCTCGGTTTCGCGGTGGGCCATCTTGGCCCAGGCGTCCGACGGTTTCATCGCCACTTCCATGTTCGACAGGTACATCTCGGTCGTCACGCGGGCCACATCGTTGGCCTGGTAGACACTGTGGATGCTGTCGCACAGCTCGCGCAGGCCAATGCGTTCGTACTGCGGATACTGGCGCACGAACTCCGGCAACACGCGCCACAGCGGCTGGTTGTTGTCGTAGTCGTCCTTGAACTGCTGCAGCTCGGTCACCATCGAGTTCCAGCGGCCCTTGGTGATGCCGATGGTGAACATGATGAAGAACGAATACAGACCGGTCTTCTCGACGATGATGCCGTGCTCGGCCAGATAGCGCGTCACGATGGCGGCCGGAATGCCCGAATCGCTGAACTTGCCGTCCACGTCCAGCCCCGGGGTGATGATCGTGGCCTTGATCGGGTCGAGCAGGTTGAAGTCTTCAGCCAGGTTGCCGAAGCCGTGCCAGCGCTCGTTGGCCTTGAGCATCCAGCCTTCGCGGTCTTCGATGCCTTCGTCCGACAGGTCGTTCGGGCCCCAGACCTTGAACCACCAGTCGTCGCCCTTTCCATTGCCGCCATTCGTGCCGACGTATTCCTGCTCCACCTTGCGCATGGCGCGGCGGAAGTCCAGCGCTTCGGCAATGCTCTCTTCCACCAGCGCGGTGCCGCCCGGCGCTTCCATCATCGCGGCGGCCACGTCGCACGACGCGATGATCGAGTACTGCGGGCTCGTCGACGTGTGCATCAGATACGCCTCGTTGAAGCGGTACGTATCGAGCTTGCGCGTCTCGGAATCCTGCACAAGGATCTGCGAGGCCTGCGACAGACCGGCCAGCAGCTTGTGCGTGCTCTGCGTGGCGAACACCAGCGCATCCTTGCTGCGCGCACGGCCGTGGCCGATGGCGTGCATGTTCTCGTAGAACGGGTGGAACGACGCGTGCGGCAGCCAGGCTTCGTCAAAGTGCAGCGTGTCGATTTCGGTCGACAGCATGTTCTTGATCATCTCGGCGTTGTACAGCACGCCGTCGTACGTACCCTGCGTGATGGTCAGGATGCGCGGCTTCTTGTTCTTGGCCTGACTGGCGAACGGGTGATCGGCGATCTTCTTGGCAATCGTTTCCGGCTCGAACTCGCTCTTCGGGATCGGGCCGATGATGCCGAAGTGGTTGCGCGTCGGCATCAGGAACACGGGAATCGCGCCCGTCATCATGATCGCGTGCAGGATCGACTTGTGGCAGTTGCGGTCCACCACGACGATGTCGCCGGGCGCCACGTTGGCGTGCCACACCATCTTGTTCGACGTGGACGTACCGTTGGTCACGAAGAACATGTGGTCCGATCCGAAGATGCGCGCGGCATTACGTTCGGACGCGGCCACCGGGCCCGTGTGATCAAGCAACTGGCCGAGTTCTTCCACCGCGTTGCACACGTCGGCGCGCAGCATGTTCTCGCCGAAGAACTGGTGGAACACCTGGCCCACCGGGCTCTTCAGGAACGCCACGCCGCCCGAGTGCCCCGGGCAGTGCCACGAATACGAGCTGTCCTGCGCGTAGTCGATCAGCGCCTTGAAGAACGGCGGCGGCAGCGAGTCCAGATAGTTGCGTGCTTCACGGATGATGTGTCGGGCCACGAACTCCGGCGTGTCCTCGAACATGTGGATGAAGCCGTGCAGCTCGCGCAGCACGTCGTTCGGCAGGTGGCGCGAGGTGCGCGTTTCGCCGTACAGGAAGATGGGGATGTCCGCATTGCGGCGGCGCACTTCAGCGACGAAGCTACGCAGGTTTTCAACCGCTTCCGGTTCCGGCTTGTCGCTGTCCGGGTTGATGAACTCGTCGTCGTCGATCGAGACGATGAAGGTCGACGCGCGGCTCGACTGCTGCGCGAACGAGGTCAGATCACCATAGCTGGTGAGGCCCGTGACCTCCATGCCCTCTTGCTCGATGGCCTGGGCCAACGCGCGAATGCCCGACCCGGAGACGTTCTCGGAGCGGAAGTCCTCGTCGATGATGATGACGGGAAAGCGGAATTTCATCGTGGTTCCTTGACAGATGAAATAGAAGACACCGCTCCGGAAACTCGGAAACGGACTACAAAAACTAGGTCTTGGGCAGCGTCACACCGTGCTGGCCCTGGTACTTGCCGCCACGGTCCTTGTACGAGGTTTCGCACTCCTCGTCGCTCTCGAAGAACAGCACCTGCGCGCAACCTTCGCCGGCGTAGATCTTGGCGGGCAGCGGCGTGGTGTTGGAGAACTCCAGCGTCACGTAGCCTTCCCACTCGGGCTCGAACGGCGTGACGTTGACGATGATCCCGCAGCGCGCGTACGTGCTCTTGCCCAAGCACACGGTCAGCACCGTGCGCGGGATGCGGAAGTACTCCATCGTGCGGGCCAGCGCGAACGAGTTCGGCGGGATGATGCACACGTCGCCCTTGAAGTCGACGAACGACTTCTCGTCGAAGTTCTTCGGATCGACGATCGTGCTGTTGATGTTGGTGAAGATCTTGAATTCGTCGGCGCAGCGGATGTCGTAGCCGTAGCTCGACGTGCCGTAAGAGACGATGCGGCGCCCTTCGGATTCGCGCACCTGGCCGGGTTCGAACGGCTCGATCATGCCGTGCTGCTCGGCCATGCGGCGGATCCACTTGTCGGATTTGATGCTCATGGAGCGTCCAGATACCTTGGATGAACAAATGGGGGCAGGCTTCGCGGTGCGAAAACTGTCCCCATTTGGTCATGCAAGCCGGTCCGATCTTTGGCCCGGTTTTGGAACGCGGATTGTACTCCCAAACCCGTGACGGGGACCCCCGTGTCGACCGATGGCTTGCGCAGGGCTTATTGGCCCGATTCCATGGCCTGCGGCAGCTCCCCGCGCGGGCCGACCACGCCGGCCACCGCCGGCTCGGCCACGAAGCGGTCGCGGCCCGTATAGAGAAGAAAGTGTCGGCCCGTGCACCGCGCAAACAGCGTCAGGTTGACCCGCTGCGCCATCTGATAGCCCATCTGCGTGACACCCGAGCGGGACAGCAGGAACGGGATGCCCATCTGTGCGCCCTTGATGACCATCTCGGAGGTCAAGCGCCCGGTGGTGTAGAAGATCTTGTCGCCGCCGTCCATGCCATCGAGCCACATACGGCCGGCGATGGCGTCGACGGCGTTGTGGCGGCCCACGTCTTCGATGAAGTGCAGCAGCTCGCCGCGCGCGTCGAACAGCGCACAGCCGTGCACCGAGCCCGCCTGCTTATAGATCGATTGCTGCAGGCGGATGGTGTCGACCACGCGGTACAGCGTGGTCTGCGTCATGCGCGCTTCGGGCGGCAGGTGGATGACATCGATCTCGTCCATCAGCGAACCGAACACGGTGCCCTGCCCGCAGCCGGTGGTGACGGTGCGGCGGGCTGTCTTTTCGTCCAGGTCGGCAATGCCGGCGCGGGTGGTGACAGCAGCGGATTCGGTTTCCCAGTCGACCTGGACGGAGGCGATGTCTTCGACGCTGCCGACCAGCCGTTGATTGCGCAGGTAGCCGAGCACCAGGGCTTCGGGCGCGCCGCCCAGCGTCATGAGCGTGACGAGTTCGCGCTTGTCGAGATAGACCGTGAGCGGGCGCTCGCCGGGAATGTGCACGGTGCGCACTCGCCCCAACTCGTCGATGACATCGACTTCGTCGAGCAACGGGATGGAAGCGTTGGTCAGTTCGGGGCGCTGCAACATCGATCTCGGTTCAATAAAAAATGCGCACGGCAAGCGTGCGCATGGACTTGCGGCTGGCGCCCATCCGAAGACGAGCACCGTGCTCAGGCGATCAGTTCGCCACGATCACGCCGCAGGCAACGCGCCCGCCGGAATTGCCGGTGGGCTGGGTTACGTAGTCGTCCTTGCCAGCATGGACGACCAGCGCATGGCCGACCAGGCTCGTCGGCCCAGGGGTCAGCGTCACGCCGGAAAGAACGATCGACCCAACGGCCTTGCCATTGGCGTCGGATTGCAGCATCGGGATGTCGCCGGCGTGGTGCGTGCCGCTACGCGGATCGCCATGCTGCTGGCCGGTCGGGTTGAAGTGGCCGCCTGCGCTCATGCCGTCAGCCGAGGAGCAATCGCCCTTTTCGTGCACGTGGAAGCCGAACATGCCGTTGGCCGGCAGGCCGGAAATGTCCACGGCCATGGCAACCCGATTGTCGCCTTGCTGCACCAGCTTCACACTGCCTTGCACGGCGCTGCCGCTCTTGGGCGCCAGGACGGCAGAAGCGCCCATGGCCGAGTCAGCCGCCTTGGCCGTCGACCCAGTATTCGATGCACAGCCGGCCATCAGGCCGATCACGGCGAGTCCAATCGCGAGTTGCTTCATGTGTCACCTCCAGTCAGGGTTCACTTGCGAGCGGACGATTGTACTGCCGGATGGTGAACTCGCAACATCTGCAACGAGGGTTCACCCTTTGGCGGCCGGTGCCGGCGCTGCAGGCGCTGCGGTGGCCGGCACGGGCGGCACAAAGGGGCCGGGGTCGGCGCACGGCGCGCCTGATTGCGTATGCGCGCCCTTACCGCTGGCCTGGTAGCCCGTCACGACCTTGTCTTGAGCCTTGCACAACTGGAACGCAGCCACCTTGTCGCCCCAGGCAGTCTTGGCCTTGGCCAGTTCGGCCTGCGCCTTTTGATCTTCCGTCGGGGCCGGCAACTTGGCGCCGGCCAGCCCGCTCGTCAGGCTCAGCATGGCGGCAGCAAACGCCATACCTGCGGCACGCGTCATCGCAAAGGCATGCATGGTGGGGTTCCTTGAATAGATGGCAGACGATGGCGCGAGGTCAGAGCTTGGCAGGCTGCTCGCTCGGCGCAGGTGGCGCCGGCGGCTGAGACCGCTGCGCGGGAATCTTGCCGGCCTTGATGTCGTCGTACCAGAGTTCGTGGTGTTCCTTGGCCCAGGCCTCGTCGACGTAGCCGTCGCGCATGGCCCGGTAGGCGCCTTCCATGCCGATCGTGCCGATATAGATGTGGCCCAGCGACATGCAGATCATGCCGACAGCCGCAATGGCGTGAATGACCTCAGCCAGCTGCATCGTGCTGCGGTAGTAATCCACACCCGGGACGATGCGGTCGAGCACCCACCCCGACGCAGACAGGATCAGCCCGAGCACGACGAGGCCGCCCCAGAACCAGAGCTTTTCGCCGGCGTTGAAGCGGTGCGACGGCACCTCGGCGCCGTGTTCGCCGGCAAACATGCCGCCCAGGCTGAGCAACCACTTGAGATCGCCGCTGCGCGGCAGGTTGTCCCGCACCCACAGCACAAAGGCCACGATGATGCTGACGGTGAACAGCGGCCCGACGAGGTTGTGCAGGTTCTTCAGCACATACGTGAGCCAGCCGAACAACTGATGGCCCATCACAGGCAGCAGGAAATGCTTGCCCCACAGCATGGCGATGCCCGACACGCCCAGCGTGACGAACGAGATCGCCATGGTCCAGTGCACGTAGCGCTCGGTGGGCGTGAAGCGTTCGATCTTGCGGCCTGTGGGCGCTTCCTTCAGGCGGATCGGGCCCTTCCACAGGAAGAAACCGAGGATGGCCAGCGGCACGAGCACCACCAGCCAGCCGCCCCACACGGTGATGACGCCATTGCGGAACAGCCGCCATTTCTGGCCGGTACGCTGGATCAGCACGCCGGCTTCCAGGCCGGGAATGCTGGCGTAATGCGCCTGGTCGGAATTGACCTCCCGCCACACCGGCGCGTTATTGCCCGGCTGCGTGATGCGACGCGCGGTCTGGTCCTGCGCCTCCTTGGCGAGGTCGCGCTTCTGCACGTCAAACACATTCTCCGAGACGATGTTGGAGAACGGCTGTGCCGGCTGCACAGCCGGATTGACCGGCTGCGCGTTGGCCGCCGGTGCACTGGTCGGCTGCTGGGCGCTGGCGAACATCGCCACACCGCTGAGCAGCACCGCCATCGCGACGCATTTCAGGTGTTTCCAGGAAGTGCCCATGGACGAACCTCCGCTCGTACGTGTCATGGCGTCACGGCGTTTTGTTGTACTCGTTCTGATACTGGCCGCGCGCGCGGATCTGGTTCTCCCAGCTCGTGCGGTCGCCGGGCGTCCAGTTCTTGGCCATGAAGGGATCGCCTTCCGCGCCCTTGTAGGCGGGTGCGTCGTCCTTGCGGTGCGAGGCGAAGGCAGTCTGGGAGCGTTCTCCGCACGCACCGAGCAGCAGCACGGTGCCCAGGGTGACCAGCAGGCCGATCGATCGTGTACGTGGGCTCATGATTGGGCTCCTGGCGCAGAAGCCGGCGCGGCCGGAGCGGCCGGCGCTGCCTGGCCGCCCTTGTTCTGAGCACCGCCCGCGCCACCATAGGCCGTGCCCCACCCGAACAGGTCTGCGCCCTTTCCCCGCTTCATCACGCGGTTACGCAAGATGTCGGAAATCACATCGCCGTCGCCGCCGAGCAGCGCCTTGGTCGAGCACATTTCCGCGCACAGCGGCAGCTTGCCTTCAGCCAGGCGGTTGCGGCCGTACTTCTCGAACTCTTCTTCGCTGCCGTTCTTCTCGGGGCCGCCGGAGCAGAACGTGCACTTGTCCATCTTGCCGCGCACGCCGAAGGTGCCTTGGCTCGGAAACTGCGGCGCGCCAAACGGGCACGCATACGAGCAGTAACCGCAGCCGATGCAGACGTCCTTGTCGTGCAGCACCACGCCGTCTTCGGTGCGATAGAAGCAGTCGACCGGGCAGACCGCCATGCACGGTGCATCCGAGCAGTGCATGCACGCCACAGAGATGGATTTCTCCGCGCCGATCATGCCGTCGTTGATGGTGACCACGCGGCGCCGGTTCACGCCCCAGGGCACCTCGTTCTCGTTCTTGCAGGCCGTGGCGCAGGCGTTGCATTCGATGCAGCGCTCGCTGTCACAGATGAATTTCATACGTGCCATGTTGATCTCCCCGTTCCTTTAAGCGAACCGCTCGATCTGGCAGACCGTCGTTTTCGTTTCCTGCATCATCGTCACGGAGTCGTAACCGTAGGTGGTGGCCGTATTGACGGCCTCGCCGCGCACGATCGGGTGGGCGCCTTCCGGGTAGTAGTCGAGCAAATCCTTGCCCTGCCACCAGCCCGAGAAGTGGAACGGAATGAAGGCGTGGTCCACACCCACGCGCTCCGTCACCAGCGCGCGCACCTTGATCTGAGCGCCGGTCGGCGTCTTGACCCAGACGAAGTCGTTATGCCGGATGCCCCGGTCGGCCGCGGCCTTGGGGTTGATCTCGACGAAGTTCTCCTGCTGCAGCTCGGCCAGCCACGGGTTGGAGCGCGTCTCTTCGCCGCCGCCCTCGTACTCGACCAGTCGGCCGGAGGTGAGGATGATTGGGAATTTCTCGTAGACCTTGTTCTCGATGTTGCGCTGCTGCACCGTCTTGTACAGCGTGGGGAGGCGCCAGAAAGTCTTTTTGTCGTCGTGCGTCGGGTACTTGGCGACCATGTCGGGCCGCGTGGAATACAGCGGCTCGCGGTGCTGCGGAATGCCGTCAGGGAAGTTCCATACGATGGCACGCGCCTTGGCGTTGCCGAACGGATGGCAACCGTGCTTCATCGCCACGCGCTGGATGCCGCCGGACAGGTCGGTCTTCCAGTTCTTGCCTTCGGCGGCCTTCTTTTCAGCGTCGGTCAGGTCATCCCACCAGCCGAGTTTCTTGAGGAAGACATGGTCGAACTCGGGGTAGCCGGTGGTGAGCTCGGAGCCCAGCGAGAACGAGCCGTCTTCGGCCAGCAGGTTGACGCCGTCGCGCTCCACGCCAAAGTTGGCGCGGAAGTTACCGCCGCCTTCCATCACGTGCTTGCTGGTGTCATACAGATTGGGCGAGCCGGGATGCTTGAGTTCCGGCGTGCCGTAGCACGGCCAGGGCAGACCGTAGTAATCGCCGGTCAGGTCGTAGCCGGTTTCAGGGTCCTTACCGCCCTTGCAGCGCAGCGTGCGCACATCAAACAGATGCATGTTGCGCATGTGTGCCTTCAGGCGTTCCGGCGATTGGCCGGTGTAGCCGATGGTCCAGTTGCCGCGGTTGATCTCGCGCAGGATCGATTCGATCTCCGGCTCGCGCCAGGTCATGCCGGCGCGCTTGTATTCGGTGATCTTGCAGCCTTTCGACAGCTCATTGCCAAAGCCGAGACGATCGGCAAAGGCTTGCATGATGACGTGGTCCGGCTGCGACTCGAACAACGGCTCGATCACCTTCTCGCGCCATTGCAGCGAGCGGTTGGATGCCGTGCACGAACCCGACGTTTCAAACTGCGTGGCGGCCGGCAACAAGTAGACGGCGCGGTTCGGGTTCGGCGGGGTGCCGTCAGCGGCGGGCATGTTGGCCATCGCGGCCGTGGCCGACGGATACGGGTCCACCACCACCAGCAGATCAAGCTTGTCGAGCGCGCGCTTCATGTCCATCCCGCGCGTCTGCGAATTCGGAGCGTGGCCCCAGTAGAAGACGGCGCGGACGTTGTTGTCCTGGTCGATCAGGTCATTCTTTTCCAGCACCGCGTCGGCCCAGCGCGAGACCGTCGTGCCGGACTTCTCCATCATTGCCTGCGAGGCGAAGCGGCCCTTGATCCAGTCGTAGTCGACGTCCCATACCTTGGCGAAGTGCTTCCATGCCCCGGTGGCAAGGCCGTAGTAGCCCGGCAGCGAATCGGGGTTCGGACCGACGTCCGTCGCGCCTTGCACGTTGTCGTGGCCGCGGAAGATGTTGGCCCCGCCGCCCGACTTGCCAATGTTGCCCAGCGCCAGCTGCACGATGCACGACGCACGCACGATGGCGTTGCCGATGGTGTGCTGCGTCTGGCCCATGCACCACACGAGCGTACTCGGGCGGTTCATCGCCATCATCTCGGCAACCTTGTGCACCTGCGCCTCGGGCACGCCGCACACCTCCTCGACCTTGTCCGGCGTCCATTTGGCGAGCACTTCTTCGCGCACCTTGTCCATGCCGTAGACGCGGTCGTGGATGTACTGCTTGTCTTCCCAGCCGTTCTTGAAGATGTGGTACAGCACGCCGAACAGGAACGCGATGTCGGTGCCCGAGCGGATGCGCACGTACTCATCCGACTTGGCCGCCGTGCGCGTATAGCGCGGGTCGACCACGATGACCTTGCAGCCGGTTTCCTTGGCATGCAGCAGATGCAGCATCGACACCGGGTGCGCTTCGGCTGCATTCGAGCCGATGTACAACGCGCACTTGGCGTTCTGCATGTCGTTGTACGAGTTGGTCATGGCGCCGTAGCCCCACGTGTTGGCGACGCCCGCCACGGTGGTGCTGTGGCAGATGCGGGCCTGGTGGTCGCAATTGTTGGTGCCGAAGAACGACACCCACTTGCGCAGCAGGTACGCCTGCTCGTTGCTGTGCTTGGACGACCCCACGAAGAAGAACGAATCCGGCCCGGTCTCCTGACGGATCGTCTTCATCTTGGCGACGATCTCGTTGAGCGCCTGCTCCCAGCTGATGCGCTGGTAGCGGCCATCCACCAGCTTCATCGGTGTCTTGAGCCGGTACTCGCCGTGACCGTGTTCGCGCAATGCAGCGCCCTTGGCGCAGTGCGCCCCCATGTTGATGGGGGAATCGAAGACGGGCTCCTGGCGCACCCACACGCCGTTCTGCACCACCGCATCCACCGAGCAGCCCACCGAACAGTGCGAGCACACGGTACGGCGCACAACGATGTCGCCCTTACCTTCGGCGGCCTGCGCCTCACCCACGACCGACTTCTTCACCAGCGAGAGCTGCGTGGCCGCAAGCCCAGCGCCCACGCCAATACCGGAGCGCTTAAGGAACGTGCGGCGATCCATGGTCGGCAGTGCGCCGGCCAGGCTGCGCGCCAGACTGCCGGTAAGGGACGCGGCGCCGGAGCGGCGCGCCTGGGCGGCTTTGGTGTCCTGTACCGCCGGTTTGCGGGTCAGAAGCATATGGGTCACCTGAGGATGTGGGATGCGTGCAGTGACAACGGTGGCTGAGGCGGCGCGAGTGCGGCCGCGTCAGATCCACGTCGTCTTGTAGTACTTGCGGATGTGTTCGCTCAGCCGGTAACCGGTGGCGCCGGAATCGGCACCTTTGGCAACGGGTTCGGCCTCGGGTGCGGCGGCGCCGACGGGCGCCTGCGCCAGATGGCTGGCCGTGGCGGCCGTGCCGGCGGCGGCGGCCACCGCAGCGCCCATCAGGAAGCGGCGGCGCGTGGGGGCCGATTCAACGGAATCCGCCTGCGGGTGAAGGTGAGGGACGGTGTTCGGGCTTGGCATATCGATGCTCCCCCGGTTTTCTCAAACCGATGACCGAATGTAATAGGAAATATCCGACACATTTTAGAAGTAACGGTATGGGAAAACCATGCCTGAAACCCCTTCCCTCGGGATTTTCCTGACGATTTACCGATGAATTTTTTCAATCAGCACAACTTGAACCACACCGCCGGGACGCTTGCGGGGCCTGCCTCTTGATTGAGCCGCCTATTTCTTAAGCCATCACTCAGCGTTATCACGCCAGTTCCAGCGCGAGGCGTTCGACGTCAAAAAACGCTTTTGCCAATCCCGCCACATCGGCATAAAAACGGGCGCGCGGATGCTGCAATACAGCATCACAAGCCTTGTCGACCCACGGGGCCAGATGCCGCTGGAAAAAGGCGCGCTGCTCTTCGATGTGGGCGATGGCGGAGTCGTCCCCCGCGATCAGGTAGCGCATGACCTCGCACAGCGTGGCGAGGTGGTCTTCGGTTTCGGTGACGCCCTCGGCGCGCTCCAGGCCGTAGCGGCGCAAGTCATCGCGCAGCACCACGAGCGGCTTTTCGTTCAGGAAGCCGGCCTGGTAGTACGAGCCATACAGGAACACCTCGGGCTTGCCGACGCCGATGAACAGCTCGGTGTATTCATCGTCGGCCTGCACGGCGGTGGTCTGGCCGGCGTGCGCCACCACGCGGCGCCAGGCCTGGGTGAGCGCGCTGCTGGCAGCGGCTTGCGCATCGGCCGGGTCGGTATCAGCGTCGCCGGCCGGGTCCAGCGGGGCGGCGGCGATGCGCTGCAGCAAATCGGCCTCCGGTGCGTGGAAGAACAGCGTCGCTAACAGGCCGTACAGATCTGCGCGGGCGAGATCCTCGGCGCTGTCGGCGGGCGTGGCGGCGGGCTGGAATTGCAGGGGCTGGGCGTCGGTCATGGGAAACGGCAACGGGTTCGGTTCAGTGCGTGGCGCCCGGACGTTCGCCGCGCTCCATCATGTCGATGACGCGGCAGTCGCCGCACATCTTCAGGCGTTCGGCCGCGGCACCGGAAAAGGCCGGATGTGCGCCCAGTTTGGTCAGCATGGTGGTCACCATCTGAGCGGTGCCGAACGGCTTGTTGCAGCGAATGCAGTGGAACGGCTGCGTCTCGTTGAGCGTGACGGGCTGACGCGCCGCAGCGGACAAATTCAGGCGCGGCACAAGCGCGATGGCGTCTTCCGGGCAGGTGGTCTCGCACAGGCCGCATTGAACGCAGTTGCGCTCGATCATGGAGAGCACCGGGCGTTCGGCCTGGTCGCGCAGCGCTTGCGACGGGCACGCGCCCACGCACGCCATGCACAGCGTGCAGCGTTCGCGGTCCACGGTGATGGCGCCAAACGGCGCGCCGGCCGGCAGCGGGATGACGGCCTCGGTGGCCTTGGCGTGGCGCGCGAGGTGGTCGAGCGCGAAATCGAGCGTCTCCCGCTTGGCGGCCGCCACGGCAAACGTGGCAGCCGGCATGTCACGACGGAAGCCGCGCAGCGCGCCAGACACGTCGGCCGCGTTCAGACGTGCATCGAAGGCGGCCGCGCCAGCCACATCGATGAGCACCACACCAGAGGCGTCCGCCGGTTCGCCCAGGCCCTGCAGCACGGCCTGGACCATGGCGACCTGCTCCGCGAGCATCGCACGGTACTGCGGCGCATCGTCTTCGGTCAGGACGATGGCAACGCGGGCGGCACCGTAGGCCAATGCAGTCAGCCACAGGTCCGGCCCCGTCGACGCCGCATGAAAGACCTCGACCGGCAGCACATTCACCGGCACGCCCTGCGCCTTGCCGATGCACGCGGCACGGCCCAGCTGTTCGATCAACGTGCGTCCGCGTTCACCGTTGTGCAGCAGGACCACGGCGTCACGCCCGCCCGCCGAGGCGTACGTATTCAGCAGCGTCTTGAGCTTGCGCCCCTGGTACGACGCGTTCGGATACGCGTAGGTGATGGCGCCGGTCGGACACGCCGTCGTACAGGCGCCGCAGCCCACACACAGGTTGGGCGTGACGTGCACGCTGCCGCGCCCGTCCTTCCACTGCGATGAAATCGCCGACGCCGAGCACACCTGCACGCACGTGTCGCAGCCCACCTGGCCGTTGCGCCCGTGTGCGCAGATCGATTCCTTGTATTGGAAGAACTTGGGCTTCTCGAATTCGCCCACCATTTGTAGCAGCGCGAGCGACGTCGTCAATTGACGGCCGGCATCGGCGCCTGCATGGAAGTAGCCCTGCGGCGGCTGGTGTTGGGCAAACGCAGGCGCGTCGCTCAGATCGAAGATCAGGTCGAACTGGCCCGACACCGTCTGGGGCGCATCCACGCGGCCAAAATCGATGGCCATCGCTTCTCCGCAGGCTTTGACGCACGCGCGGTGGTCCCGGCAGCGGTCCAGGTCGATCTGGTAGAGCGCGTCGATCGCGCCCTCCGGACACACGTCGATGCAGGCGTTGCAGCGCGTGCATCGATCGAGGTCGATCGGATTGCCGCTGCGCCACTTCACCTCGAACGCGCCGAGCCAGCCCTTGACCTCCACAAGCTCTCCGGCGTGGACCGGCCAACGGCGCTCCAGCGGCGCCGACACCGCACCGATTGTGCGATCACGGCCCGTCGCCAGCACCGTCACGCTCAGTTGATCGGCCAGACGTTCGGCCCAGGGCATCACCCGTTCCGCAGGACCGACGATCAGCACGTTGCCGTCAGACCGGTAGTCGACCACCGGCACTGGGTCCGGCTCAGGCAAGCCCGCCACGGCCAGCAGCGCCGCCGTCTTGGCATGGAAGCCACGCGCATCGCGCCTGGCGCCGGCGGACCAACCGCCCGTCTCACGCACGTTGACGAAATGGATCGGCGCGGTCACGCCCTCGCGCGCGGCAGCCACCTCGGCAAACAGCGCCTTCTCCTGCGTGCAGGCGACGATCACGTCTTCCGCACCGTCAAGCGCCTGCGTGAAAGCACCGATCTCCCGACGGCACAGCAGGTGGTGCGTCTGGCCGGGTGTATCGATGGCGGCAGCGGATGCGCGCAGGGCTTCGCCGATCGTCGAGACAGCATCGGCGTCGAGCGGCATGGTGTGATTGCAACTGCAGACCAGCGTGGGCATGGATGTGTGCGTGTGCGCCCGCGTCGGGTACACGGACGGTGGGGCGATGGGGACATGGCCGCCCGGCTCGCAGCCGCGCGGTCCTCTTTTTTATTCTACGGACGGAGGCTTAGCGCCGCCATGCGGGGTTGCCTGAGCGGGGGCATCAACCAACGGCGGCTCGGCGGCAAGTCCGGGCGGGGCTTCGTCCGTCACAGGCGGCACTGTCTCGGCGTCGGGTTCGAAATCCACCCTTTCCGCCACCGCTTTCTCTTCATCCAGCGGCTCAAACAACCGCAGCTCGGCTGTGTGGCGCAGTTCCCGCAACATCTCGGGCGGGATCGGGTCGGGCTGCGAGTAATCGTCGATGTACGTGTCGAGCCCGTCCATCACATTGAAGTGCGGATCGGTGAAGAGCTTCTTGAGCGCGGCACGCTTGACCGTCTCATCAACGCCGCGGGCGATGAAAGGCGCGAAATCGTCGGCCGGCGTGAGCTTGGCGGCGTCTTCCAGCGTGAGCGGAGGCGGCGCATCGGGCACGGGCTCGGTCGGCACCGCCTCAGGCACTACGACCGGGACCGCCTCAGCGGGCGGTGCTGCCGCCTCAGGCTCGGGCTCGCCGCGCCGCTCGGCGGCCTTGCGGCGCGACCAGCGCGACAGGAAGGTTTCGTCGCTCACGGCAGCCTCGCTCAGTACTTCGCGCGGTCTTCCGGCGGCAGGAACGACTCGGGGCGGCGCCGTTTCTTCGGCTCGGGCCGGTAATTCTCGGCCACGTACGCCCGCAGCCACTCCAGCGCGGCACTGTCCAGCGGCACGTTTTCGACCGTTTCCCCGCCATCGAGCCAGCGGCCCGCCTCGTTGTAGCTGAGCGACACCGTATGCGGAATCGCCCGGCCCTCTTCGTCACCCTTGGCCGTGCCCGCCTCGCCCAGGCGCCACAGCACGAACCAGCATGGCGCGGCGGACGTCACGTTCAGGTAGTAGCCCTCGGCCTCGTCGCGAAACAGCGTGACGTCGAAGCCGGGCGTGAGCCAGCGCTCTTCGGTGTCGGAGCGATCAAGACAGCGCGGCTCGCTGCCGTATTCGCCCAGATCGGGCACCACCGCTTCCAGCCGCCACTGAAACGGCTGCCAGCGATTGGCCGTCGGCCGGCGGCACAGCACCACCGCCATCCTTACGGACGGGCGCTCCGCCTTACGCTCATCGGATAGCGGCTCGGTGGTGTCCATGGTGTTGCGCTTACGTGTTCTGGACGACGATCGACGGGAACTTGCTCGTCATGTCCTTGGCCTTTTCGGCCACGGCAATGGCGACGCGGCGCGCGATCTGCTTGTAGACGCCGGCAATCGCGCCATCCGGGTCGGCCACCACGGTCGGGCGGCCCGAATCGGCCTGCTCGCGAATGGACAGGTTCAGCGGCAGGCTGCCCAGGAACGGCACGCCGTACTGCGCGCACATCTTCTCGCCGCCGCCCGCGCCGAAGATGTGCTCGGTGTGGCCGCAGTTCGGGCAGCAGTACACCGCCATGTTCTCGACCACGCCGATGATGGGAATGCCCACCTTCTCGAACATCTTCAGGCCCTTCTTGGCGTCGAGCAGCGCAATGTCCTGCGGTGTGGTGACGATCACCGCGCCCGTCACGGGCACCTTCTGCGACAGCGTAAGCTGGATGTCACCCGTGCCCGGCGGCATGTCGACGATGAGGTAATCCAGATCGCGCCAGTTGGTCTGCTTGAGCAGCTGCTCCAGCGCGGACGTGACCATCGGGCCGCGCCAGACCATTGGGTTGTCCTGCTCGATGAGGAAGCCGATCGAGTTGGCCTGCAGGCCGTGGCCTTCCATCGGCTCCATCGTCTTGCCGTCGGCGGATTCGGGCTGGCCCTGGATGCCCAGCATCATCGGCTGGCTCGGGCCATAGATATCCGCATCCAGAATGCCGACATTGGCGCCCTCGGCGGCCAGCGCCAAGGCCAGGTTCACGGCGGTGGTCGACTTGCCCACCCCGCCCTTGCCCGAGGCCACGGCGATGATGTTCTTCACATTCGGCATCAGGTGCACACCGCGCTGCACCGCGTGCGCGACGATCTTCATCGACACCTGCACGCTCACATTTTCGACACCTTGCACCTGGCGCAGCGCGCCGATCACCAGCTTGCGGATCGGCTCAAACTGGCTCTTGGCCGGATAGCCGAGCTCCACATCGAGCGACACCTGGCCGCCATCGACACGGATGTTGCGCACCGACTTGGAGGACACAAGGTCACGCTCGGTATTGGGATCCACCACGCCGCGCAGGGCTTCGGTGATCTGTTCGACGGTTACGCTCAACATTTGCTCCACAAATCTAATGCGAATGGGGGACAGGCCAACAGTGGCGCCGCGTGAACTTTGCAATCCATCCGCCACTCTATGTGCTGATTTGCTATTGTATTTGCCCGGCGCCCTGTTCGGCCGATTCCCCCTAAATATCCCTCGGTCGCTCCGGTTATCGGCAAACCACACAAGAACCGACCTGTTATCTCGAAGGAGAACTCATGAAAGCCAAGCTTATTTCCGTCTCGCTCGTCGCACTGCTGGCCGCCGGCTGCGCCACTGAGCAGCAGAACCAGACTGCCGTGGGCACGGGCGTCGGCGCGGCGGTTGGTGCCGGCATCGGCGCGCTGGTCGGCAACGGCCGCGGTGCAGCCATTGGTGGCGCAATCGGTGCGGCAACCGGTGCGGCCGCCGGCTACAACTGGAATGCCATCAAGTCCAAACTGGCCGGCGACACCGCTGGCACAGGCACGCAAATTTCGGAGCAGCCCGATGGCTCACTCAAGCTGAACATCCCGAGCCAGGTGTCCTTCGATACCGACAGCGCGGTGATCAAGCCATCGTTCCGCGGCCCGCTGGATAGCGTGGCCCAAACACTGACGCAGCATCCGGAGCTGGCCGCCAACGTGGTCGGCCACACGGACAGCACCGGCAACGCCAGCTACAACATGACGCTGTCGCAAAAGCGCGCCCAGAGCGTGGCGGGCTATCTGACCGACCGTGGGGTCGCCCGCAACCGCCTCTCGGCTGAAGGCCGCGGACAAACGCAGCCGGTTGCCGACAACGCAACCGAGGCCGGGCGCGCACAAAATCGCCGCGTCGAAATTTATTTGAAACCTATCCAGGGGTAACCCTGTCATAGAAAACAGGTGCCGCTTGCCACACGTTGCTGGCTCGCGATGCGTGGCTGACCTCCCGGGCGGTACCTGATTTCTCCTCCTTTTCCGTTGTGGAAAGCTGCGCCGGCACTGACCGGCGCTTTTTTTTTTGGGGGTCACGCCATGCGCGGCATCGTGACGCACATGGTCGTTCTGCCATCCCAGGCATTCACTTGTGACCGGCCTGCCGCCGCCGGGCGCGGTAAAATATGCGTTTCTCCGCGCGCCGCCCCCTGTTTGCGGCCCGCCCGCACTTTTCTGGCCCGCCCATGTCCGAACGTCGCATCCTCGTCACTTCCGCCCTGCCCTATGCCAACGGGCCGATCCACATCGGCCACCTGGTCGAGTACATCCAGACCGATATCTGGGTGCGCTTTCAGCGCATGCGTGGGCATGAGACCTACTACGTGGGCGCCGACGACACCCACGGTACGCCTGTCATGCTGCGCGCCGAGAAGGAAGGCCTGACCCCGCGCCAGCTGATCGAACGCGTCTGGACGGAGCACAAGCGTGATTTCGACAACTTCCTGATCTCGTTCGACAACTACTACAGCACCGACTCCGAAGAGAACAAGGCGCTCTGCCAGAGCGTCTACCTCAAACTCAAGGACGCCGGCCTGATCGACGTGCGCGAGGTCGAGCAGTTCTACGACCCGGTCAAGGAGATGTTCCTGCCGGACCGCTTCATCAAGGGCGAGTGCCCAAAGTGCGGCGCGAAAGACCAATACGGCGATTCGTGCGAAGTGTGCGGCGCGACCTACCAGCCGACCGATCTGAAGAACCCGTACTCCGTGGTGTCGGGGGCGACGCCGGTGCGCAAGTCGTCGGAGCACTACTTCTTCAAGCTGTCCGACCCGCGCTGCGAAACCTTCCTGCGCGAGTGGGTGGCAGACCTGGCCCAGCCGGAAGCCACCAACAAGATGCGCGAATGGCTCGGCGACGAAGGTGAAGCCAAGCTGTCGGACTGGGATATCTCGCGCGATGCGCCGTACTTCGGCTTTGAGATTCCAGGCGCACCGGGCAAGTACTTCTATGTGTGGTTGGATGCGCCGGTCGGCTACTACGCCAGCTTCAAGAACCTGAGCGCAAAGCTCGGCCTCGATTTCGACGCGTGGATCAACGAACATTCGACCACCGAGCAGTACCACTTCATCGGCAAGGACATCCTGTATTTCCACACACTGTTCTGGCCGGCGATGCTCAAGTTCTCGGGCCACCGCACGCCGACCAACGTGTTCGCGCACGGCTTCCTGACCGTGGACGGCGCGAAGATGAGCAAGTCGCGCGGCACCTTCATCACAGCGCAGAGCTACATCGACACGGGCCTGAACCCGGAATGGCTGCGCTACTACTTCGCCGCAAAGCTCAACGCGACGATGGAAGACCTGGACCTGAACCTGGATGACTTCATCGCCCGCGTGAACAGCGATCTGGTGGGCAAGTTCGTCAACATTGCCAGCCGCTCGGCGGGCTTCCTGGTCAAGCGCTTCGAGGGCCGCGTAAATGACACCGCCCTGGGCCATCCGCTGATGGTGCAACTGCGCGAAGCCGCCCCGCAGATTGCCGACCTGTACGAGAAGCGCGAATACAGCAAGGCGCTGCGTGCAGTGATGGAACAGGCCGATGCCGTCAACGCGTTCGTCGACACCGAAAAGCCGTGGGACCTCGCCAAGGACGAAGCCAACCGCGAGAAGCTGCACGCCGCGTGCTCAGTCGCACTGGAAGCGTTCCGCCTGCTGGCCGTGTACCTCAAGCCGATCCTGCCGACCACGGTCGAGCGCATCGAGGCGTTCCTCAATGTCGAGCCGCTGACGTGGCGCGCGATTGACTCGCAGCTGTCATCGGCCAAGCCGATCCAGCCGTACTCGCACCTGATGACGCGTGTGGACAAGAAGCAGGTGGATGCATTGGTCGAAGCCAATCGCCAATCGCTGCAGGCCACAGCGGATACTCCGGTTGCTGCGGGCAATGGTGCTGCCACCATCGAGCCGATGGCCGAGACCATCACCATCGACGACTTCGCGAAGATTGATCTGCGTGTCGCCAAGATCGTGGCCTGCCAACGCGTAGAGGGCTCGAACAAGCTGCTGCAACTCACGCTGGATGTGGGTGAAGGTCAGACGCGCAATGTGTTCTCGGGCATTCAATCGGCGTATGCACCGGAAGACCTCGTGGGCAAGCTGACCGTGATGGTGGCCAACCTCGCGCCGCGGAAGATGAAGTTCGGGATGTCGGAGGGGATGGTGCTGGCGGCTTCGGCTGCGGATGAGAAGACTCAACCGGGTCTTTACATTCTTGAGCCACACTCCGGAGCCGTTCCGGGCATGCGCGTGCGTTGATCACCTAAGCCACGCCAGAAACAGCAAGGCCAACCCCACGGGGTTGGCCTTTGTCTTTTGACGCGCCACTGAGTCGGCACGCGGTCAGGCTCCGTTCAACCGATTATCGCTACGGGAAGTGGTCGTAACCCGCCCGTCCGGCCCGAAGTGGACATTGAAGAACGCCTTCTCCGTCGGGCTTTCCATCCATTTGTAGCCCCAGACCTCTTCCTGTTTCAGCTTGAACGCTTCCACCTTGCCGGGCTTACCAAGCATCCGGCGGATGTCGTCCTTGGTCTGCCCAACCCGTACACGGCCAAAATTCTCGGCGGTCAGTACCTGATCGATTTTCTGTACGCGACCGTCGGGGCCGATCGTCACCATCCACGTTGAAGTCCCTTCCGGCCCGCGCGGATATTCCAGTTGCCGCGTGCCGCCCTCGCTCTCCCAGATCATCTCGGGCTGCCCCGCGGTGGCCCTCACATCGTCCTCGGTGGACTGCCCAGCGACGATGCCCTTGAACAGCAGGTTGTCGGGCTTGGCCGATTGCCATACCCGTTTGGCCGCGTCCCCGGCGCGATCGACCGCCTGATCAACCTTCTGCTGATCGCAGCCGAACAGGCCGAGCAACGACGCCAGAATCCCCATGGTGACCCCCACTTGTGCCAGTTGACGATGCGGCATGAAACCCCCTTGGTTGGAACATGTATCCGTCGCCATTCTGGCAGCCGGATCCACCGATTACCAACGCTTGTTGAACAGCACCGATGCCCCGTTGATTGTGCCGCCGCGCGCCACGACCGACCAGCGCCGTGAGAATTGCCACGTCAGCTTGACGATCGAATCGGCCGTCGACAGGCTCTGCTCGTAACCGACCGTGATGCGCTCCGAGATCGCCTTGCCCAGGCTCACCACCTGCGGGTCAGTCAGGCCGGCGGTGGACGGCCCGATCGAGAACTCGTCGAGCCCGAAGCGTCGCGCCACGTTCTTGCCCGCCACGTTGCCCAGCAGACCGAGCGCCGCGCCGGACATCGCCTGCTGCTGGCCGAGGCCCGCGTTGGACGCGCTGTAGCCGAACATCAGCCACGAGAGCTTGTCCTCATCGGGCACGTTGGGCTCGGAGACGAGCTTCACGCGCGGCTGGCGCACGGTGCCGGTCACCTGCACGCCTGCCTCGACTTCCTGGTTGCGACGCATGGCGATGATGTTGAACGAAGGATTATTGATCGGCCCGATGAAGTTCAGCACGCCCTGGTCGATGGCGAGCTTGCGGCCGAACGCCTCGTAGGTGCTGCCCGGACGCACGTAGATCGTGCCCGTGCCGCGCAGGGGCACCAGGGGTTCGCTGTGCACATGCATCTGGCCGCCGAGCGACAGGTCGGCGCCCGCGCCCTTGAAGCGGAAGTTGTCGCCAAAGTCGACGTCGATATCGACGATCGGGCTGAAGCGGCCGGCGGGCTTTTCCTCGCGCTTGACGCCACGTTCGGCCTGGTTGCGAGCGGCATCGGCGCGACGCACGATGACCACGTCGTCGCCGAGTACCGGGGCGCCATCCTTGGGCAGGTCGAAGAGACCACGGTCCACCTTGAACTTGCCCGTGATGGCCACGCGGTCGTTGTCATTGGCGATGCGCGCCTGGCCCGAGAGCACCAGCGTGCGGTCCGGATCGGCAAAGAGCTGCAGCTTGTCGGCGACGATGGAGCCGGTGAGGTTCGGATTCGCCTCGCCGAGCTGCACGCGGCCCTGCGCACGCACGGTGCCGTCGCCGCCGTGGAACACCACCTGCTGCAGGTCAACGACGTTCTGATCCAGCGCCACGCGTAAAACGCCGCCGGTCAGACGAATACCCTGGTCGTACAGCGCCACCTCGACGTCCTGGCCGGTCAGGAAGCCGCTCACCTTGGGCGCGCCCACCGTGCCGGCAAACGTCAGGCTTGCGGCGAGCTGCCCTTCCGTTGCCACATCCGGCCCCAGCAGATCGCCGATGCTCTTGAGGTGCGGCAGGTTGATCGTCAGCCCCCCCGACAACGGCGAGTTGGGCGCCATCAGCGCCAGCGCACCCGGCGCCGGATCGCGCACGAGCCCGACACCTGCATCGAGATACAGATTACCGACGCGGGTGGATTGCACGTTGCCGCGCAGCGCGAGGCGCATGCCTTCGCCCTGCGCTTCCACCGTCGCCTCGGTCAGGCCCAGCGGGGTGAAGCCGCGCCCGGCGTTGATCGACAGATCGCCGCTGCGGCGGGCAATGCGTGCCGTGCCGATGGCTGTGCTGCCGAGGTCAAGATCCCATTGACCATCGATGACGAGGTCGGTCCGCACCGGCGGCGCCTGGCCCGTCCAGGTGCGCACGAGCTCCAGCACGCGTGCGATCTGCAGCCCGTCGATGCGGCCGGCGCTGCGCACGTGGCCCCGGGTCGATTCAACACGCTCGATATGGATGGGCGTCTTGTCCAGCGTGAGATCGGTGCGCCCCACCATCAGGCGACCCGGTGCCACCGAAACTCGCACCGGCGCCGTGAGCTGCAGGTTGGGCTCGCCTTGCGCCGTGAGCGTGGAGATCGTGCCGTCCCAGCCGTCGCCGTCCTTGCCCGGCGTCAGCGCGCCATCACCCGCCAGCGCAAACTTGAACGGCTGGTTGCGTACAGTGCCGTCGGCATCGGCGCGGAAGCGGTGGGCACGTCGCGTGCCGTCCAGCGTGGCGTGCACCTCGCGCAACGACAGGCTCGGGCCTGTCACTCGCTGCGCGGTCAGCTCAAGCAGCAAGGGGCCGTCGATTCCGTCGCGGATCTGCGCCCGGCCATTGGCGGTGTCGATCTTATTGCCCTGATAGGCAAGCTGGTTGGCGCGGAACGTGGCCTCCACCTGCGGCCGCTTGATCGTGCCCGACACATCGCCGGACAGGCTGAGCGCCCCACTCACGCCGAGTTGCAGGCGCGCCAGCTGCGGCGCGTCGACCTCAACGTGCATGCGGTCGCCTGCCGCGCCGAAACTGCCACGCAGGCTAGCCTTGTTGCCGGCCACGTCGAGCTTCGCGTCGCTGGGCAGCAGGCGCATCAGTTCGTCAACCTTGCGCAGATGGACGTTGCCGTCGCCGGTCATCGGCAGGCCGGCATATTCGCTGTTGCGCACGGCAAACTTGATGGCGGCGTCGATCGGCTCGCCGAGCGTGCCTCGTGCATCGAAATCGGCGTTGATGCGGCCCTTGGCCACCTTCGCCAGCCGCGACGGATCGAACTCGGCCAAGTTGCCTTTGAAGGCGAACGACTGCGCGTCGTCGTGCTTGAGCGTGCCCGCCAGCGTCAGCCGCGAGCGGCCGAGCGACACCTGCGCGCTATCCACCGCCACCTGCGCTGCGTCCAATACAGCCTTCGCCTGCGCGCGCATGTCGCCACCGGCCAGATCGAGCGCCACATGCTGCGTACCGCCCGCAAAATCGACGGTGATGGGGCCGCCGAGCTTCGTCTTCTCCAGCGATGCATGCACCGCCTGCAGGTCGAGCTGGTGCACATCGACGCGCAGCGTGCCGTGGCCCTTCTGCACATCGGCGCCACCCGTCAGTTGCGCGCCGCCCAGCAGACGCACGTCCAGGCCGGTGAGCTGCTGATCGTCTTCGTTCAGCCGAACCTGTGCGCGCAGCGATTGCAGCGGCAGCTTCTGCTTGTCGAGGGTACCGGCCTGCGCGTTGTCGATCTGGATGGGGCCGGCCACGGTCAGCGTCTTGGCCTGTTCGTCCGGGCGCAGGTCGGCGTGAATGGAGAGCGACGCTTCCGGCGCACCCGGTGCAAACGCGCGCGGGTTCACGTGGTCGGCCGACACCACCGCCCGCGACAGCGGCAACGCGCCGAACGGCGTGGCGTCGATCTGCGCCTGCGCGGTGAGCTTGGCGCCGGTGCCGGTCGCGTCGATATGCAGCGCCTCCAGCGAGCCCGACAGTTGCGCCGACACCGACGCATCCTGCTTCTGCCTGTTTTGCCCACCTCCTGCCTCGAACTGCGTGGCCAGCGTCGCGGCCCCGGTGAGCGGATACGGCCGCGTGCCGGTCATGTGCAGCGTGGCGGTCAGCTTGCCGGCCGGCGTCTCCATGCCGTCGAGCATCACGTTGTGATGCGTGCCATCGGTGTGCAAGCTGCCGGCGATCGACTTCAACTCGGTGCTCGACGTGCCCTCGCGGATGGCGAGACGATCCACGGCAAGCCGGTCCACATCGATCGCCAGCGGCAACACCAGAGACGTGGGCGGACCACTCGGCGGCGACGGCGGTGTCGGATGCTGGATCACCTCGATATTGCCGGCACGCAGATACGCGAAATGCGCATGCCATGGGCCGCGTGTGATCGCCCAGCGGCCCTCGACATGATCGATGCGCACCTCGGTGCTGCCCGCACGTACGTGCACATCGCGCAGCGACAGGCCTTCGCGCAACGTGCCACCGTCCAGCTTGCCAGACACATAAGCATGGCCGAAGCGCGTGGCCAGCGACCACAACTGCGCCGTGCCGGACTGCGAATGGATGGCCCAGAGCAGCCAGCCGGCCGATACCAGCACAATCACCAGCACCAGCACAACCAAGCCCCCGAACCAGCGCAGCGTCCGGCGCCCCCAGCCCCGCTTGGGACGTGCCGGGCGAGGCGCTTCAGGTGGGTTCGTGTCAGGCGTTTGCGAGTCGGCCGTCGTCATATTCAAAATGCGATGCCCAGCGACACGCTCGGGCGGAACTGTTTCTCCTGGATGCCGTAGCCCAGGTCGAGCTGGATCGGCCCGACCGGACTCTTCCAGCGCACGCCCACGCCCACACCGTTGAACCAGCGGCGCTGCGACCAGTTGTCGGTGGCGGTGCCGGTGTCCCAAAACACGGCGGCGCCCCATTGCGGCAGGAACCAGCGCTGGTATTCCAGCCCGCCGGTCACGAGGAACTTGGTCGGCAGCGTACTGCCGTTGACGGTGTTGCCGATGCTCTGGAAGTCGTAGCCGCGCACCGACTGCGTGCCCCCCGTGCGAAAGCGCAGCGTGGCCGGAACGCCGTCACCCGGGCCGTTGGTGATGACCGCCCCCAGTTCGCCGCGCGCCACCAGGATGTCGCGCTGCCCCACCGGGACGAACTGACGGATGCGGCTGTAGGAGCGCACGAACGACTGGTCCGTCAGCACGCCCTTGACCGCCGCGCCGATCTGCGTGGTGATGATGTTGCCGCGGCGCGGGAACAGCGGGTCGTCCACGTCGCGGCGCGTCCAGGCAAAGCCGGGCACCAGCGCCTTGCTCAGCTGGCGCTCGGCGCCGTCGGGGCGCAGGTCGTCGTAGTAGAAATCGATGGTGAACGACGTCTCGTAGATGCCGCGCACGCGTGTCTGCTTGAAACCGGCGCGGTAGCTGCGCGTATCGGTACCCGAGGTGTCGGTGCGGTCCATGCTGCTGTAGATGCTGTTGACGTACTGCTTGTCGTCGGGCGGCAGCGTCACGCCGGCAAACAGGTACTGTCGACGCTGTTCGAGGCGCGCCTGGGTGTCGACCACCCACGCCTTGTTGAACAGATTCAGATACTGATAGCGCCCTTCCACCGAGGCACCCGTATCCGTGCCGTAACCCACGCCGCTGGTCAGGCGGTTGGGCGGGTACTCCCGCACGCGCACGCGCACCGGCGCATTGACCGGGTCTTTCGGGTCGTCGCCCAAGTCGACGATGGCGTTGGAGAAATACGGCTGCCCCTGGATGGCGGCCTGCAACGACTGCAGGCGATCAGCGGAGTAGTCCTCGCCCACGCGCAGCGGGTTCACGTGCTCGATGATGCTGCGCGGATAGCGCGACAGGCCCTGCACATCTAGCGGGCCCAGCGTGTAAGCGGGACCGCTGTCGTAGTCCACCGACAAGTCCGCCTTGCTTTCGTCCGGATCGACACGCGCCTGCGAGTTCGTCTGCTTGGCCGCGTAATAACGTTTGCTCTGCAGCGCGGCCAGGCTATCGTCCTTGGCCTTGTCCCAGCCGGACTGACGAAAGGCCACGCCGTGCGGCAGGCCCCAGGCCTTTTTCAACTCGTCGATGCGCTTCGGGTCCTGCGTGATGGCGCCGGTAAAGTCGAGCGCCACGTTGTCGATCGTCGTGCGCGGCCCCGGTTCGACCTTCACGTTCACCACGCGCTTGTCAGGCGCGCCTTCCAGCTGCGCGGTCGCCTTGGGCACGAAGTAGCCCTCGGTGGCCGTCAGCTTGGTGACCTGGTCGCCAATGGTCTCGACCATGTACTGGAGCTGGTCTTCGGTGATGTCCTTGCGGTCTTTGTAGCGCGAGAGGTCCAGGTGGCGCTCGAGCAGGTCTCGGATCGCCTTGGGCGCCTCGATTTTGACCTGATATTCGGCGCGAGCCGGCACGCAGGCGAGGGACAGGACAAAGCCCGCCACCAGCGCGGCAGCATGCACACCCAGAAAACGGAAGCGTGATCGTGACAGTCGCAATGCGCGACGAGGACCGGTCATCGTGGCAAGAATGGCGCCGCACCCACGGGCCGGCCGAGTCGAGGAAAGGCGTATTTGACCATACCGAACCTGCAGGGTGCCCACGAAAATGCGCCGCGGGCGTCCTTTCAGAGCGATCCGAAGCTGCTCGCAGGCGCCGTGCCCGCCGGCCAATACGGTAAAATGCGCCGGTTTTCCGCCTGGGAACGTCCTGGGCGGGGCAAGGTCATCCAACATCACTTACTGCCATGTCCCTGTACAAGTCCGAGATCACCCAGTTCCTGGAAGAACTCAAGACCCAGAAGCCCGATCTGGAAGCGCAACAGCGCCAGGGCCGCTCCCTGCTGTGGGACAAGGACCCGATCGACCTGGAAGAGCGCGCACGCGCCAAATCCGCTCGCGTGCCGCAAAAGCCGTACGTCTACTCGCTGGACTGATCGGCCGACCGGCCCTCAGCCCACCAGGCCCACCGCCGCATGACCACTACCGCGCAGGACAAGCTGCCGCTGCCCGTCGAGCTGCCCAGCGTGGCGCCCGAGCAGGATTCCACGCCCGCGCAGGTCGACGGCCTCGCGTTTGCGCGGCTGTACGGCGAGCCGCTGTTCAAGCTCCCGCAGGATCTCTACATCCCGCCTGACGCGCTCGAGATCTTTCTCGAAGCGTTTGAGGGGCCGCTGGACTTGCTGCTGTACCTGATCCGGCGCCAGAACTTCAATGTGCTGGACATTCCGCTGGCGCAGGTCACGCGGCAGTACCTGGCGTACATCGAGCAGATCCGCGCGACCAACCTCGAATTGGCCGCCGAATACCTGCTGATGGCGGCCATGCTGATCGAGATCAAGTCGCGCATGCTGCTGCCGGTCAAGAAGACCGACTCCGGCGAAGAACCCGAAGACCCCCGTGCCGAACTGGTACGCCGCCTGCTCGAATATGAGCAGATGAAGCTGGCCGCGCAGAAGCTCGACACGCTGCCGCAGCTCGGCCGCGACTTCCTGCGCGCGCAGGTGTACATCGAGCAGAGCCTCGCGCCGCGCTACCCCGACGTCGATACTGAAGACCTGCGCGTGGCGTGGGCCGACGTGCTGCGCCGGGCCAAGCTCACGCAACATCACAAGATCTCGCGCGAAGAATTGTCCGTGCGCGAGCACATGAGCCAGATCCTGCGCCGCCTGCAACACGCGCGGTTCATGGAGTTCACCGAGCTGTTCGAAGAAGCGATCCAGTCCGGCAAGGGCGCGCCCATCGTGGTGGTCAACTTTGTCGCCATGCTGGAGCTCTCGCGCGAATCGCTGCTCGAAATCACGCAGGCCGAACCGTACGCGCCCATTTACGTGCGCCTCGCCTATTCTCCGACGTAATTCGTCCGACCTGACCCGGGCTGAATCACACAACCACTATGAAAGTCATCTCGTCGATCCAGGAGTTGCGCGACCAGCTGCGCGGCCAGAACCGCGTCGCCTTCGTGCCGACCATGGGCAACCTGCATGAGGGCCACCTGAGCCTGATGCGTCTGGCACGCCAGCACGGCGACCCGGTGGTAGCGTCCATCTTCGTGAACCGCCTGCAGTTCGGTCCGAACGAAGATTTCGACAAGTACCCGCGCACGCTGCAGGACGACATCGAGAAGCTGCAGAAGGAAGGCGTGTACGTGCTGTTTGCGCCCACCGAGCGCGACATGTACCCCGAGCCGCAGGAGTACCGCGTCGACCCGCCGCACGACCTGGGCGACACGCTCGAAGGCGAATTCCGCCCCGGCTTCTTCAAGGGCGTGTGTACGGTGGTGATGAAGCTGTTCTGCGCCGTACAGCCGCGCGTGGCGGTGTTCGGCAAGAAGGACTACCAGCAGCTGATGATCGTGCGCCGCATGGCCCATCAGTTTGCACTGCCGGTGGACATCATCCCCGCCGAGACGGTGCGCGCCGATGACGGCCTGGCGCTGTCATCGCGCAACATGTATCTCTCCAACGAAGAACGTGCCGAAGCGCCCGAGCTGTACCGTACGCTGCACCAGGTGCGCCAGGACGTGCTGGAAACCGTGCTGCAAGGCCAGGCCTCGCACGAAGAGGTGACCAACAAGGCGATGGAGTACCTGCGCGGCCGCGGCTGGCAGCCCGATTACGTGGCCGTGCGCCGCCGCTCCGACCTGCAGATGCCGACGCCCGACAACATCGCTGCCGGCGAGCCGCTGGTGGTGCTGACGGCCGCCAAGCTCGGCAAGACGCGCCTGATCGATAACCTCGAAATTTGAGCGACGCGTCGTCCAACAAAAAGCCCGGCCTGTGCCGGGCTTTTTTCATGCCGCCGCCGAGGTGTCAGCGGCTGCCGTCTGCAGCGGCGTTTCCCCCAACCAGTCTAGGATGCTGCTCCACTGCTCCACGTCCTTCGCCACGCGCGAGGGCGCCACGTCCCACAGGGTCAGGCCGTGCGCGGCCAGTTGCACGTAATTCTGGGTATCGCGCAGATAGCCGAGGATCGGCACATCAAGCCCCTGCACGAAGCGCTGCAGCTGCTCCGCCGCACGCGTGCGCATATCCACGCGCATGCCGACCACGCCCAGCTTGACCTCGCCGTGGCGGACGGGCTTTTCATCAGCCAGTTTGCGCAAGAAGGCTTGCGTGGCCAGGATATCGAACATCGACGGCTGCAGCGGCACGATCACGTGCCCGGCCATCTTGATGAGGTCGCCCAGCCGCCAGCCATGCAGGCCGGCAGGGGTGTCGAGTACCACGTGCGTGGTGCCCTTGGGCGGCTTGGCGATGTGGTCGGCGTTGATTTCCCAGGTGCGGATCGGCTTGGCGGTCTCGGGACGCAGGGCCAGCCACTCGCGTGAGGACTGCTGGCGATCGGTATCGCCCAGCATCACGGCGTGGTCTTGCGCGGCAAAGTAGCCGGCCAGATTGGTCGCCAGCGTGGTTTTGCCCACGCCGCCCTTCGGATTCGCTACAACAGCCACCGGCATGCCTGCCTCCTCGCGCTCATCGAGTTTGAGTGCCGAGTCGATCACTCGGCGGATCTGCGTATCCGATAATTATGGCTCAGCCTGCACGCTGGAGCGCCTCGAACAGCGCGGCGAGATCGAGGTGCGCCTCGCATGTATCGGCAAGGCGTTCGAGCGACGCCTCGCGCAGGGCGGCGTAGTCTTGCGCCTGTGCGTCACGCACGCCGGCCCAGGCAAGCAGCGCGCGGCAGGCGTCGGGGGCATCGAACAAACCGTGCAGATAGGTGGCGAGAATCTGCCCATCGGCAGAGATGGCGCCGTCCGCACGCCCGTCGTCGAGCCGCACGGCGGGCCGCGCGAGGCCCGGCCCCTCCGTCACGCCCATGTGGATTTCGTAGCCGTCGATGGCGGCATCGCCTGCCCCCTTCCCAACCAGCGTGCCGCGTACCTGCCGTAACTGCTTGGCCGCCGCCAGCGTGGTCTCGAAATCGAGATAGCCAAGCCCATCGACGCTGCCGGGCGCGCCCTCCAGCCCCTGCGGATCATGCAGACGCCGCCCCAGCATCTGCATGCCGCCGCAGATGCCGATCAGCTTGCCGCCGTAACGCAGGTGCCGCGCGATGGCCGCCTCCCAGCCATGAGCGCGCAACCAGGCGAGATCGGCCTGCACGCTCTTGCTGCCCGGCAGGATGATGAGATCGGCCGGGGGAATGGGTTGGCCCGGGCCGACCAGGCGCACATCCACCTGCGGGTGCGCGCGCAGCGCATCGAAATCGGTGTGGTTCGACACGCGCGGCAGCACCGGAATCACCACGCGCAGGGCATCGCCGGAGGTCGCATGCTGCGCCGTCTGCACCGCATCTTCCGCATCGAGATGCAAGCCATGCAGATACGGCAGCACGCCGAACACCGGCTTGCCCGTCTGCGCGGTCAGCCAATCGAGGCCGGGCGTGAGCAGCGAGATGTCGCCGCGAAACCGGTTGATGACGAAGCCCGCCACGCGCGCGCGCTCGCTCTCCGACAAACACGCAAGCGTGCCGATCAGGTGTGCGAACACGCCGCCGCGGTCGATATCGGCGACGAGCACCACGGGACAATCCACCGCCTCCGCAAAGCCCATGTTGGCGATGTCGCGGTCGCGCAGGTTCACCTCGGCGGGGCTGCCGGCGCCTTCCACGAGCACGAGGTCGTACTGTGCGCGCAGACGCGTGTGCGATTCGAGCACGGCGGCCATCGCGGTCGGCTTGTACGCGTGATACGCGCGGGCGTCGAGATCGCAGCGCGGCTGGCCGTGGATGATGATCTGCGCGCCGGTGTCGCTGTTGGGCTTGAGCAGCACGGGGTTCATGTCGACCGTGGGGGCGACGCCCGCGGCCTGGGCCTGCAGTGCCTGCGCGCGGCCGATTTCGCCGCCGTCTGCGGTGACGGCGCTGTTGAGCGCCATGTTCTGTGGCTTGAACGGCGCCACGCGCACGCCGGCGCGATGGGCAACGCGGCACAGCCCCGCCACCAGCGTGCTCTTGCCGGCGTCAGACGTGGTGCCCTGGATCATGAGCGTGCCCCGTAGCCCATTCGGCAGCACGGAAAAAGGGAGCTTTGACATGCGCGGATTATCGCACCCGGCCTTGTGCAGCCTCGCTAGAATGCACGGATGTCACGCCGTCTCACACTCGTCCTCGGTGGTGCCCGCTCGGGCAAGAGCCACCACGCCGAACAACTCGCGCTGCAATGCGCGGGGCCCGTCACGTACATCGCCACCGCGGGTGAAGGCGACGAAGAAATGCAGCTGCGTGTGGCCCTGCACCGCGCGCGCCGCCCTGGCACCTGGGGGCTCGTCGAAGAGCCCGTGCGCTTGGCCGAGGCGCTCTACACGCACGCCCAGCACGGCGGCTGTGTACTGGTCGATTGCGTCACGCTGTGGCTGAACAACCTGCTCTTTGGCGAGCCCGGCGAGCACCACGAATACCCCGACACCGGCCTCATCACCCCGCCCGCCGCGTGGACCACCGAAATCGACGCGCTGCTCACCGCCCTGCCGCTGCTGCCCGGCGAGGTCATCCTCGTGAGCAACGAGATCGGCCTGGGCGTGGTGCCGATGGGCGCCGTCACACGTTTCTACGTCGACGAACTGGGCCGGCTGAACCAGCGCCTCGCCGCCCTGGCCGACAACGTGCACCTGCTGGTGGCCGGCATTCCGATGGTGGTCAAGGGGCCGGCCCTCGGCACCGCATCGTGAGCGTCCCGACCGGCGGCGTAGGCGACCTGGGATGGTCGCTCGTTGCACTGGCCGCGCTCGCAGGCGTGCTGCTCGACCGGCGCTTCGGCGAGGTGCCACGCTGGCATCCGCTGGTCGGCTTCGGGCGCATCGCCACTGCCATTGAACACGCCATGAACCGCAGACCGGCCGCGCTGGCGCGCTCGCGCATCGTCGGCCTCATCGCATGGGCAATCACCGTGTTGCCGTTCGTGCTGCTGACGGCGTGGCTTGCCGCCGTGGCGCGTACTGCCTCGCCGTGGCTGGTGGTGGTGCTGGATGCTGTCGCGCTCTACTTCGCCATCGGCGCACGCAGCCTGCATGACCACATCGCGCCGATAGCGCTGGCCCTGCGCGATGCTGATCTGCCCCGCGCACGCGCGCTCGCCTCGCGCATCGTCTCGCGCGACCTGTCTGACGCGGCCGACGAACCTATCGCCCGCGCCGCCGTGGAATCCGCGCTGGAAAACGGCAGCGACGCCATCTTCGCGCCGCTGTTCTGGATGGTGGTCGCCGGCGCGCCGGGCGTGGTGCTGTACCGACTGGCCAATACGCTTGACGCCATGTGGGGCTATCGCAATGCACGCTTTGCCGGCTTCGGCTGGGCAGCCGCGCGCATCGACGACGGATTGAACTGGATACCCGCACGGCTCACGGCGATGAGCTATGCCGTACTTGGCCAGACCGTGGGCCACACCGCCGATGCCCTGCGCTGCTGGCGCACGCAGGCGCCGCACTGGTCGAGCCCCAACGCGGGCCCGGTCATGGCCGCCGGCGCGGGCAGCCTGCGCGTGCGGCTTGGCGGCGCGGCGCGCTACGAAGGCGTGGACGAGGCACGCCCGCCGCTCGGCACCGGCGACCGCGCAACCGCGGCCGACATCACGCGTGCGCTGACGCTGGTCTCGCGCACGTTGTGGCTGTGGCTGGGCGTGCTGGCGCTCATCGCAGCAGCAACGCAGAGTCTGTCATGAGCGGCATCGTCCACGGCGGCAACGTGATGGCGGCACGCGTGCTTTACGGCGAGCCTTCCGACGGCTGGCTGGACCTCTCCACCGGCATCAACCCGAACGGCTATCCCATCCCGACGATCCCGCCCGAGGCCTGGCTGCGCCTGCCCGAAGACGACGGCCTCGAAGCGCAGGCCGCCGCGCATTACGGCGTGCGCGATGTCCGTGCGGTGCTGGCCGTTGCGGGCTCGCAAGCGGCCATCCGCACGCTGCCGCATCTGTTGCCGCACGGGCCACATGGACGTGTGGGCATTGCGCAGATCGGCTACAGCGAATACGCGCCCGCCTTTGCGCGTGCCGGTCACGACGTCGTTCTGCTGCCTGAAGCGGCCTTCCTGGGCGACCTGCCCGATGACGTGCGGCACCTCGTCGTCGTCAACCCCAACAACCCGACCGCACGCCTGCTGCCGGCCGAAACGCTGCGTGACTGGCATGCGCGGCTGCACGCGCGCGGCGGCACCTTGATCGTGGACGAGGCATTCATCGAAGCGTTCGACAATGGCCCGACGCTCGCCCCCTTGGCCGGTGCACCGGGCCTCGTCGTGCTGCGCTCGATCGGCAAGTTCTACGGATTGGCGGGCGCGCGCATCGGCTTCACGCTGGCGGCGCCCGAGTTGCTGGCCGCGCTGCGCGAGGCACTGGGGCACTGGACCGTCAACGGCCCGGCCCGCGCCGCCGTGCGTGCGGCGCTGGCGGATACCGCCTGGCAGGCAACCACCCGCTCGCATCTGCAGCAGGCGGGCAGGCGGCTGTCGGCGTTGCTCGATCACCACGGCTTGCCGAACACTGCCACGCCGTTATTTGCCTGGGCGCCCACGCCGCGCGCACACGCGCTGCATGCCGGGCTCGCCCGCGCGGGCATCTGGACGCGCCTGTTCGACCTGCCGACGCTGCCCGGCCTGCCGGGTGTGCGCTTTGGCTTGCCTCCCGATGAAACCGGATGGCAGCGCCTTGCCGATGCGTTAGCATCCGTTTCGCCTTCCGCTTGAACCGCTCCCCCCGATGACCGCTTGTCTGCCCCGTCTTGCACATTGCCTGTGCGCGCTCGGTCTTGCCGCGCTGGCTGCCGCTGCCCCGGCACGCGCCGCCATCTCCGTGACCGACGACACCGGCGCCACCGTCACGCTGCAGCGCCCGGCGCAGCGCATTGTCAGCCTTGCGCCGCACGCGACGGAGCTGCTGTTCGCGGCCGGCGGCGGCCCGCGCATCGTCGGCACGGTGGCCTACAGCGACTACCCGCCGCCCGCGCGCGACATTCCGCACGTGGGCGACAACCGCTCGCTGGACCTGGAGCGCATCGCCGCGCTCAAGCCCGACCTCGTGGTGGTCTGGCGCCACGGCAACGCACAAAAGCAGATCGACCGGCTGCGCGCACTGGGGATTCCGCTGTACTTCTCCGAGCCGCACCGCATGAGCGACATTCCGCGCTCGATTGAAACGCTGGGCACGCTGCTCGACACCCGCGCCAGCGCGCACGATGCCGCCCAGCAATTCCGCCAGCGCGTCGATGCGCTGCGCCAACGCTATGCCAGCCGGCCGCCGGTGCCCGTGTTCTATCAGGTGTGGGAACAGCCGCTGATGACACTCAACGGCCAGCACATCTTCTCCGACATGCTCGCGCTGTGCGGCGGCCGCAACGTGTTTGCGGGCGAGCCGCTGCTGGTGCCGACCGTGTCGATGGAAGCCGTCATCGCGGCCAACCCCGAAGTGCTGCTGACCGCAAGCATGGGCGCCACGCAGGGCAACCGCCCCATTGACACGCTCGATGCATGGAAGCGCTGGCCGCAATTGCTGGCCGTGCAGCGCGGCAACCTGTTCACCATCAACGGCGACCTCATCAACCGCTTCGGCCCGCGCCTGGTCGACGCAGCCACGCTGCTGTGCGAAGACCTGGAGCAGGCGCGCACGCGGCGCCTGGGGCAGCAGGCCACTGTAGGACGCTAGGGTCGGGGCTCGCAGCATCGCCTGCGGGTCGTTGAGCGCCGGCTTTGGGCCTCTGAGCACCAGCGATGACTCCCGGAGAGTCCGCAGCGAAGCTCGGAGCATCGACCTCGGGTCTCTGAGAGCCAGCTTCGAGTCTCCAGGCACCCGCTTTGACTCTCGGAGAGCCAGCAGCGGGGCTCAGAGCGTCAACCTCGGGGCTCTGAGAGCCAGCTTCGAATCTCCAGGCACCCGCTTTGACTCTCGGAGAGCCAGCAGCGGGGCTCAGAACGTCAACCTCGGGGCTCGGAGAGCCAGCTTGGCATTCCAGGGCGGCCAATGTCGGCTCTCAAAGCGTCGGCACTGGCTCTCGACGTGCCGGCAGCGAGTCCTTGAGTATCGGTGTCGCGTCTTTAAGCATCGAGATCGGGTCTCGGAGCACCAACATCGGGTCTTGGAGAGCCGGCGTCGAGGCTCAGCGCATCACCGGTTCCAGAACAACAGCACCGGCAAGGAGCCCGGCGCATCGGGCCGCACGCGAAAGCCGCAGGCACCGCCCCATTGCAGCGGCCATTGCAGCGTGTCGGCCAGCGGGCGCTGCAGCCAATGGGCCGCAAGCGCGCGCATGCAACCCGCGTGCGTGACGGCCCAGACGCACGATGCCTGGGTGGCTACCGTCGCATCGGCCCAGGCCGTCACGCGCGCCAGCAAATCCGCCGCCGATTCCCCGCCATGCGGATTGCCATGCACGAGGTCACGCGCCCAGCGGTCGACTTCCGCACGCGGGATGTCGTCCCACCGGCAGCCCTCCCAGGTGCCGAAATCGAGCTCCATCAAGTGCGCCTCGACCTCGATGGCGGGCAGCGGCGCCGCTTGCGCCATGGCTTCGGCCGTCAGACGGCTGCGCTGCAGCGGGCTCGCCAGCAAGCGTTGCGGGGTATGGGCGGCGAGCTTTTCGACGATGGCGGAGGGGTCCGGGTCCATCGGCGAATCGAGTGCCAGATCGGTGCGGCCATAGCAGAGACCGGCCGTCATGGCAGGCCGCGCGTGGCGGATCAGGATGATGTCCATGCCAGCAATCCCCACAGGATCAACAACTCGAACACCTGCTGCGCCATGCCCAGACAGTCGCCCGTGATGCCGCCGATGCGGCGCACGAAGTAGCGGCCCAGCAGCCAGCGCACCACGATCAATCCCGCCACAACGAGCGCTGCGCACACCGGCCCGAACCACAGCAGCGGCACGATGCCGAATACGCCGGCCCACAGCGCGTCGCTCCAACGCATGCGTTGTGCAACGGGCTTGGCCTTGCCCTCGGCGCGCACATAGTCGTGCGTGAGCAGGTAGCTGACGGCCGCCGCGCGGCTTGCGGCGTGGGCGGCCACCATGGCAACCAGGATGGCAACGCCGTGCGGCGCCATGGCCGTCAGCAGTTGCCACTTGAGCAGCAGCGCCATGCACACGGCAATCGCCCCGAACGCGCCGATGCGCGAGTCGTGCATGATGCGCAGCCGGTCTTCGGGCGTGTAGCCGCCACCGAAGCCATCGGCACAATCGGCCAGGCCGTCTTCATGGAAGGCACCGGTCAGCAGCAGCGTGGCCACCATCGATGCGGCCACGGCCACGCCCGGTGCAGGCACGGTGCGCGACACCAGCCAGTACACCGCAGCCGCCACTGCGCCCACCAACCAGCCGATCAGCGGAAAGTAGCGCGCTGCGCGGTTCAGTCCGGCCTGCGAGAACCCGACCGACGCCGGCACGGGGATGCGGGTGAAATACCCGACCGCCGTCCACAGCGCTTGCCAGTGCTCGCGCAGGGTGTTCATGGCTACGCGCGCTCGCTCACGCCTGCGCTGGCGAAGGTCGCCATCTCGCGGAGGAATGCCACCGCCGACACGAGCAGCGGATACGCGAGCACTGCCCCGCTGCCCTCGCCCAGGCGCAGCGACAGCGACAGCAGCGGCCGCGCATCGAGCACCTCCAGCAGCGCACGGTGCCCGCGTTCGTCCGATACATGCGCGAACACGCAATAGCGGAGCACATCGGGCACCACGCGCGCCGCCGCCAGCACAGCCGCCGTGGCGATGAACCCGTCGACGAGGACGATCATGCGGCGCTGCGCCGCCTCGATCACCGCGCCGGTCATGGCCGCCACCTCGAAGCCGCCGAAGCAGGCCAGCACGTCCAGCGGGTCGCGTACGTCGGCGTGCTTTGCCATGACCGCTTCCAGCACGGTGCGCTTGTGCGCCACGCCCGCATCGTCCAGCCCCGTGCCGCGCCCCACGCATTGCGCCACCGGCACGTCGCACAGCCGCGCCATCAGGCAGGCGGCGGACGCCGTGTTGGCGATGCCCATTTCGCCCAGCGCGATCACGTTGGTACCGAGTGCCGCGTGGTGTGCCACGCGCTGCGCGCCGAGTGCCATGGCGCGGTCGCGCTCTTCGGCGGTCATGGCGGGCTGCTCCGCAAAGTTGCGCGTGCCGGGGCCGACAGGCGCGTCGATCAGGCCGGGTGTGTCCGCCGCCCACAGCGGTGCGGCCACGCCCGCGTTCACCACTTCCAGCGCGAACCCATGCTGGCGGCAGAACACGTTGACGGCTGCGCCGCCGGCGATGAAGTTGAGCACCATCTGCGCGGTCACCGCCTGCGGATAGGCGCTCACGCCCGCATGGGCGATGCCATGGTCTGCGGCAAACACCACCATCGCCGGACGTGTCAGCGCGGGGGTCTCGGTGTTCTGGATCAGGCCGATCTGCACGGCCAGCGATTCAAGCCGGCCCAGCGCGCCGAGCGGCTTGGTCTTGCTGTCCACAGCGGCCTGCAAACGCGCACGCAGCGCTTCATCAAACGGCGGAATATGCATCGATGGGTTCATTACAGTTCAACTCCCGGCTGCGCCTGGATGCCTTGGGAAAATGCGTGCTTGACGAGCGTCATGTCGGTCACGGTATCGGCGGCGTCGATCAGCTCGGGCGGTGCGCCGCGCCCGGTAATGACGACGTGCTGCGCGGCTGGGCGGGCACGCAGGTCGGCCAGCACCGTCTGCACGTCAAGGTAATGGTATTTGAGCGCGATGTTCAGTTCGTCCAGCAGCACCAGGCCGATGGACGGATCGCTCAGCAGCTCGCGCGCGCAGGCCCATGCGGCCTGTGCCTTTTCGATGTCGCGCGTGCGGTCCTGCGTCTCCCACGTGTAGCCCTCGCCCATCACGTGGAAGCGGCACTGCTCGGGAAAACGGCGCAGGAAACGCTCCTCGCCCGTCGCGCCGTTGGGCAATGCGGCGCCCTTGATGAACTGCACCACGCCGACCTGCATGTCGTGGCCCATCGCGCGGATCACCATGCCAAAGCCCGAGCTGGACTTGCCCTTGCCATTGCCGGTGTTGACCAGCAGCACGCCGCGCACGTCGGTGGCGGCGGCGATCTTGGCATCCACCACGGCCTTCTTGCGCTGCATGCGCGCGCGGTGGCGCTCGTTCAGGCCATCGTTGTTGTCTTCAGAAATCGTCATCGGGGTCATCAGGAATCAAAGCCGTGCGGCGGCCGTCGGCCACCTCGGCAATCGGGGTGCGCAGCACGCGCGCGCAGTGCTCAGGCGTGAGCACATCGGCAGCCGGGCCGGAGATGGTGTGACCCGCGCCGTCCATCAACAGCGCATGCGTGGCAAAGCGGCGTGCGAGATTCAGATCATGCACGGTCAGCACGACCAGCCAGCCGTGTGTGCGGCAGCCCTCGCGCAGCAGGCGCAGCACGGCCATCTGCTGATGCAGGTCGAGATGCGCGACGGGCTCGTCGAGCAGCAGCACACGCGCTTCCTGCGCCACCACAGCGGCCATGGCCACGCGCTGGCGTTCACCGCCGGAAAGCGTGCGCACATCACGCTGCACGAGTGGCTGCAATTGCAGCGCAGACACGGCGGCATCCACAGCGCGAGCATCGGCATCGCCCTCCCACTCCCAGCGGGCGAGGTGCGGGTGGCGGCCGGTCATCACCGCGTCGTAGACGGTGATCGGGAAGGTGTCGTGCAAGGTCTGCGGCAGGAATGCGCGGCGGCGCGCCATCGCCACAGCCGGCCAGTCGGCCAGCGGCACACCGTCGAGCGTGACGCGGCCACCCTCCGGCGCGCGCAGCCCTGCCAGCACCGAGAGCCACGTCGATTTGCCCGCGCCATTCGGGCCGACCACGCACCAGAGCTGGCCGGCTGCGGCCGTCATCGACAGGCGCTCGATCAACACGCGCCCATCCACCGCCACACGCAGATCGTGCAGCGCGAGTTCGGGCGCTGCATCCAGGTGTGCAAATGCGTCCGGCGCGAGCGCACGGCGGAACCAGCTCATCGCGCGCTCCGCATCAGCAGATAGAGAAAGGTCGGCACGCCGAGCATGGTCGTGATCACACCCACCGGCAACTGCGTCGGGGCGATCAGCGTGCGGGCGATCAGATCGGCCAGCATCAGCAGGCATCCGCCCGCCATCGCCGTGGCGGGCAGGTGGATGCGCACGTCGCGCGTCCACGCCAGGCGCACCATGTGCGGCACCAGCAGGCCGACAAACGCAACGGAGCCCGCGATCGTCACCGCCACCGCCGTGCACAGCGAGGCCACCACGTAGATCAGCGCCCGCACGCGCGCCACCGGCACGCCGAGCGCACGGGCACGGGTTTCACCGGTCAGCAGCACGTTGAGGTCCCGGGCATGCGGGAGTACCACGGCTACCGCCACCACGAGTGCAACCAGCGCACCTGCGTAACGATCGGCACCGCCCAGGTCGCCGACCATCCAGAAGATCATGCCGCGCAGCTTGTTCTCTGGCGCGACGGTCAGGATGAGCGTGATCAGGCCGACCCAGCCGGAAGCCATCACCACGCCGCCGAGCAGCAGGCGCGCATTGGCCTCGCCCGGTTCACCACGCCAAAGGTGCTGGCGCGCCAGTGCAGCCACCAGCGCCATCGACAGCAGCGCACCGGCGCCGGCACTCGTCTGCACGGCCCACCACGGCAGCGAGAACAGCATCGCCGTGAGCGCCGCCACCGCGCCGCCGCCGGACACCCCCAGCACATACGGATCGGCCAGCGGATTGCGCAACAGCATCTGCATCAGCGCGCCGGCAAAGGCCAGCAGGCCGCCCGCGGCAAACGCAGCGCCCGCACGCGGCAGGCGCAACTCGGTGACGATGCCTGCAGCCAGACCATCGCCACCGCTATTGCCGAAAAAGAGGGCCCGCCAGACTTCGGCGGGCGACAGCTTCACACTACCGAACATCAACGACGCCACCAGCACCACCACGCACGCGAGCGCCAGCAGCAACCACAGTCGCCAGGCGTATCTACGTGCGGGCAGTGCAGGCGTTGTCATCGCTTCGGTTCGTGCTGCTGCCACGACAGCGTGAAGAACACCCCACGCGATGCCGTGTTGTAGCTATACACAGTTTGGTAGTTCTTGTTCGTCACGTTCTCGACGCGGGCCGACAGCGCCCAGTCAGGCGTGATCTGGTAGCGGCCAACCAGGTTCAGCAGGCCGTAGCCGCCGAGCGTCCTGATGGAGTCCTGGCGATCACCCGCGGCATTCCACTCCACGCCCGCCGAGAACGGCCCAAAGGTCTTGTATGCCGACACGCTGCCGAAGTGCCGCGCGCGGCGCGACAGCAGCTGGTTGGCAGACAGGTCCTGCGGGTTCTGCATGGTAAAGCTGGCACGCAGATCCACGCCATAGATCGAACCGCGATACGAGGTCTCGACGCCGTTCACGCGCGCGCGGTTGACGTTCGCTGCCGAGCAGTTGAACGATGCATCGCACACCGCCGTGATCAGGTTGCTGTAGTCGGTCTCGAACACCGTCATGCGCACCAGGCCGATCGCGCCGCTGTATTCCACGCCGCCCTCCACCGAGCGCGCCTTTTCAGGTTGCAGGTTCGGGTTGCCGAAAAAGGGGTAGTAGAGCTCGTTGAAGCTCGGCGCGCGGAACGCGTTGCTCACGCTCGCCACCGCCTTCCACTGCGGGTTGAATGCGAAGCCGTAACCGGCGTAGTAGCTGTTGGCCCCACCAAAGTCCGAATAGCGATCGCGGCGCAGGTTCAACTGCAATTGATGCGGGCCGAATTTGCCTTCGTAGCCGATGTAGCCCGAATCGACGTTGCGCGTGGGCGCGTCGTAGGCATCGCTGTCGATGGTGGTTTGCGAATGCTCCAGGCCGACCTTCAGCAATTGATCGGGCATGAACACCCAATCGTTCTGCCAGCTCGCCTGCTGGTTGCGCGTGTTGAAACGACCGTTCTGCGCGCCGTTCAGGAAGTTCAGGTTCTTGTCGTCCCCTTGCGAGAGCGTCACGCGCGTCTTCCAGTCCTGCGTCACCTTGCCGTCCACATACGCCGACATCGACCGCACCTGGTTATGCGCGATGTTGATGTCGGTTGGGCTGCCGAAACCGCTGTCGTAACTGACATCGCCCCAGGTCTGGAAGTACGTCAGCCCTGCCTGCCAATCCGCGGAAAAGCGATGCGACAACTGCGCCGACACGCTCTTGTTCGTGTAGGGGTTGTCGTTCGGGTTGGCATTCTTGGCCTGCTGCGGATTGATCGACGAGAACCCAGTGGTCTTCAGCTCCGACACCGACACCGCGAACGACGTATCGCCTCGCTCGCCCAGCGAGCCACTGATACCCGCCTGCCCGCGCTTGGTGTTGCGTGCGCCGTACTCAATTTCTGCGTTAGCCAAGGGGGCATGCCCCTTGCCGCTGCGCGTGAAGATCTGCACCACGCCACCCACCGCGTCGGAACCGTACAGCGCCGAGACGTTGCCGCGCACGATCTCGATATGGTCGATCTGATCGGCCATCAGTTGATCGATCTGCGTGGAGCCCAGCGTGGCGGAACTCACCCGCACGCCATCAATCAGAACCAGCGTCTGGCTGGAACTGGCACCACGCATGAAAAGGCTGGCGCTCGTGCCGGGGCCGCCGTTCTGCGTGATCTCGATGCCGGCCTCGCGGCGCAGCAGCGTCACCGCATCCGGCGCCTGCGAGCGCTCGATGTCGGCGCGGCTGATCACCGTGGTGTGCGGCAAGGTATCCGACAGAGGCTGCTCGCTGCGCGAGGCAGTCACCACCGTCGGATTCAGTTCACTCACCGGCGTGCTGGCCGTCTGCGTATTGCTTTGTGCCCAGGCCGGCGCGACTGCACCCGCCATAACCCCCGCAAAAACTCCCAATCCGGCGCTGGCAAGCGCGCGCATGGCCGTCCGGGGCATCCGGAGTGGCCGCTTTGTAGTCAAGCTCATGTTTTGAAAAGACAAGAAGCGTCAGCCGGACCCGTTCCCCCGCGGGTCGCTGGCAGCAGGATCTCGATGCGGTTCCCTCACATCGGCTCAGAGCCGGCTCACGATCCGTAGCGAGCAGTCCGAAGTTGGCCCGAGAAACGCAGCCGCACATGGGTACGGCGAGTATCACAGGGCCAAGATCGGACCGCGCAGCAGGATCGTGGACCGGTTCTCGGAGATCCACCGTCCTGGCCGGTATCCGGGCTGGCGAAGCGGCGTGTCCGCCTTCCCATTCCCGAAGGAACAGTGGCTGGTTGGACACACCGCGCGGCGCCCTCCTCTTCTTGCGAGAGATGGCGGGCACACGCGACGTTCGCTTACCGTTGCGGGGGCAGCGCAGGTTGGCGCATCGCTTGGGGCGGGCGCTCCCTGCTTCCCGTTTAACTGCAGATGGTGCTGCGGGCACCAGGACGCCGCGAAGTTTAACGGAAAAGCACACCAAACCCCATCTGCCCGTGCTACCAGGCCAAAATGCACGGGCCGGCACCGTTGTGCCCTTACCGCCCCGCATGGCGCCTCACCTTGCGCATCCGTATGGAGGAAAGGCGTTGCGCGCATGATCGGCTAAAATCCCCCCACTCGATTCTGATTGACACCCAATGCTGAACGAACTCGAACAACTTGCCGGCAAGATCACGCGCGTGCTGCGTCACGCCGACGCACTTGCCGCCGAGAACCAGCGCCTGCGCGCCGAAGTCGAGCGCCTTCAGGCAGACGCCGAGACCGCCAAGACCGAACGCGACGCGATGATCGCCGACCGCAGCGTGCTCAACGCCAAGATCGAAGAAGCGCAGCTGCGCATCCAATCGATTCTCGACAAGCTGCCCACGGCCACCGACGCCCGCCAGCTTGACCTCCTCGGCCAGGCCGCAGGCACCGACGACACGACGGCCGCCCCCGCCCCGCACTCGGAGACTTAAGCATGAGCAGTAAGCAGATTGAAGTGAACATCGCCGGGCAGGCCTACAAGTTTGCCGTCTCGCCCGACAACGAAGCCGCGCTGCGTGAAGCCGCCGCCATGGTCGACGGCCAGATGACGCGCATCAAGAACGGCTCGAACACCAAGGGCATCGAGCGTGTTGCCGTGATGGCCGCGATCAGCATCGCGTCGGATCTGCTCTCGATGCAGCGCCAGGCCGCCTCCGATTCCGCCCTGCCGATCGACACGATTCGCGCCAAACTGGCCGACCTGAACGCCCGCACCGACGAGGCACTTCGCCAGTACGGCGAAGTTATTTGACTCCAGACAAAACGTGTTTGTAACCGGATCGCATCCGGGCTTGGGTTCGGATGCGAACGGGTGTATAGTGTCACCCAATGGCTTCCGGCATCTCCCGCAAACCCTTGCAGCATAAGGCTTTAGCAACTAGAGGTGCGTCAGTTCGGTTGCCTGCGATGAATCTCTCAGACGCATCGCCATGCAGTGAAAAACAGCGTGGTGATGCGTCTGACAGTTTCCCTGCCTGGTTCGCCATGGCCATTAATTCCTTGAACCGATAAGCATTGCTTGGTGCGGGATATGCCGTGTGGGCGAGCGCGTCTTCCAGTGCACAGCGTGCGACGCAAGTCGTACGCTCCCTGCGCCGGTGATGTACCCGAAATGCGGCTTCCGCAGCCACTCTGAACCTCACTTGGGTTCAGGATGCGGGTCTAGCGGCCGAGGTGGGGACCCAACAAAAGGCGGTAGTGCACGTGTGCGCTACCGCCTTTTTCTTTGCGTATTTCCCTTGCCGGCGCGTGGTGCACTGCCAATGGCAAGGCCATGGCCGTGTTGCTATGCTGCGCACACCGTCACTTCCGCACGTGCACACCATGGCCGCCCAATATTGGTTGATGAAGTCCGAGCCCGACGAGGCCAGCATCGACACGCTGCAGACCGAAGGCACCCTGCCCTGGACCGGCGTGCGCAATTACCAGGCGCGCAATTTCATGCGAGACCGCATGCGCATCGGCGACGGCGTGCTGTTCTACCACTCGTCCTGCCCGCAACCTGGTATCGCGGGCCTGGCCGAGGTCTGCTCAACCAGCTACCCCGATCCCACCCAGTTCGACGCCAAAAGCCACTATCACGACCCGGCATCGAAGCCGGATGCGCCGCGCTGGATGCTCGTCGACGTGAAGTACGTGCGCAAATGCGCGCTGATCGACCTGCCCACGTTGCGCGCGCAAGAGCCGCTGGCCGACATGACCGTGCTGCAGCGGGGCAATCGACTGTCGATTACACCGGTCACGCCGGCGCAGTGGCGCTACATCACGACCAAATTGATGCGCGATCCTGAGTGAATAGCCTGCAACGGATGGGAATTGTTACAAACGTGATGAACGATGCGCGCAGTCGCCAGTCAGACGCATCACATTGCTTTTTTGGGAGAACACAATGAAATCTGTCCTGGCCGCAACCATTTTGGGGACTGCAATGATGACCACTGCCTTCGCACAAGCCGCGCCCGAGACGAATCATTCTGGCGTGCTCTCGCTGGATGCACAGGCTGTGGCCGACGTGCCCACCGACACCGTCACCCTGACGCTGAGCGCGGAGCAGGAAGGCGCGGACCCTGGCGCGATCTCCACGGCGCTGTCGCGCAAGGCCGATGACGTGATCAACCAGGCCAAGCGCACCGCAGGGGTGCAGGCGGAAACAGGCGGCTTCAACATCTATCCGAACACAGACCGCAACGGCAAGATCAGCGTCTGGCGTGGCCGCGCCGAGGTGCGCCTCACGTCGAAGGATTTTGCGGCGGCGTCCAAGCTGGCCGGTCAGCTCGCCAACCAGATGCAGGTGCAGAACGTGAACTTCACGCTCTCGCGCGAGGCACGCACGGCGGCTGAGGCAAAGCTGATCGACCAGGCCGTGAATGCGTTCCGCGACAAGGCATCGGCGACCACCAAGCTGTTCGGCTATACGAGCTACACCATCCGCGACGTGCATGTGAGCGAGGGCAGCAACAACCCCGGCCCGCGCCCGATGATGCGCATGGCGGCAGCGCCGGCGTCGTACGACTCAGCGCCGGTGCCGATCGAAGGCGGCAAGGCGCAGGTGACGGTGACCGTTTCCGGTGCCGTGCAGATGCTGAAATAACCAGGTCATCGCCCATGAAAAAAGCCACCGCATGCGGTGGCTTTTTCTTTGCACGGATGCAAGTTCAGGCGTGTGCCTGGGTTTTCGCACCGTTGCCTGCGCGCCGATAAGACCAGACCAGCATGGCGATGCCGATCAGGATCATCGGCAGCGACAGCCATTGCCCCATCGACAGGTTCGCAGCCAGCAGGCCGAGGAAGTTGTCCGGCTCACGCGCAAATTCGGCGAGGAAGCGGAACACACCGTAGCCGAGCAGGAACGCGCCAGAAACCGCGCCCATCGGTCGCGGCTTGCGCGCGTACAGCCACAGCAGGATGAAGAACAGCACACCCTCACCCGCGAACTGGTAGAGCTGCGACGGGTGGCGCGGCAGCATGTGGTACTGGTCAAACACGGCTTGCACGCCGCTGGTCACGGCCTGTTGCGCGTGCGAGAGCAGCCACTCGCGGTCTTCGGCCTGTGCCTGCGGGAACATCATCGCCCACGGCAGATCGGGAGACGACACACGCCCCCACAGTTCCCCGTTGATGAAGTTGCCCAGGCGCCCCGCGGCGAGCCCGCACGGCACCATGGGCGCGATGAAATCCGTCACCTGCATCCACGAGCGACCGCGCATGCGGGCGTACAGCATCATCGCCACGACTACGCCGAGGAAACCGCCGTGGAAGGCCATGCCACCCTCCCACACCTTGAAGATGTCGAGCGGGTGGGCGAAGTACCAGTCGGGCTTGTAGAACAGCACGTAGCCGAGGCGCCCGCCCAGGATCACGCCCAGCACGCCGTAGAACAGCATGTCGTCGAGGTCACGGCCGCTCCAGCCCTCGGCGGCGATGTGCGGCTGGCGCGTGCGCAGCCGGCCGAACCACAGGAACATGATGAACGCCGCCAGATACATCAGGCCGTACCAGCGGATGGCGAGCGGCCCCAGATGCAGGGCGACGGGGTCGAATTGCGGATGGATGAGCATGAATCCTGGGGTTCAGGGTTAACTGTGTTCGTGCAGCCCGGCGACGGAATCGGCACAACGCGCTCGAAATAGACCTCACGAGCCCGGCGCAGGTTGCATTGCGAGGCGTGGCAATCTCGGTTTCACCGGACGGCCTAGTCTGCTGCGCGGCATGATAGCCGGTAATGATGTCATGTGGCGTTGCTGCAGACGGGCACGGCAGCGCCGATTTTGTTCGTCAAAAGCGCCTCAATCCGCACACCTACGGCTGTTTCCTGCAATTGAAACCGCATGGGAGGCCGCGTTTCGCGCATTTGACGCCCCTTGTGCCCAAGCGCATGCTGCGTGGATAGCCGCGTCCACAGCGGCAATGACGCCCCCCGCCCCACGGAGACCCTCATGCCGGACAACAAGCGTTCCCAGCACATCACGCAAGGTGTGGCGCGCTCGCCCAACCGCTCGATGTACTACGCGCTGGGCTACACGAAAGACGACTTCAACAATCCGATGATCGGCGTGGCCAACGGCCATTCGACCATCACGCCGTGCAACTCGGGCCTGCAGAAGCTGGCCGATGCCGCTGTGGCTGCGGTGAAGGATGCCAAGGCGAATCCGCAGATCTTCGGCACGCCGACGATCTCCGACGGCATGTCGATGGGCACCGAGGGCATGAAGTTCTCGCTGATCTCGCGCGAGGTCATTGCCGATTGCATCGAAACCTGCGTCAACGGCCAGTGGATGGACGGCGTGATCGTCATCGGCGGCTGCGACAAGAACATGCCCGGCGGCATGATCGCCCTGGCGCGCACCAACGTGCCGGGCATCTACGTGTACGGCGGCACCATCAAGCCGGGCCACTGGAAGGGCAAGGACCTGACCATCGTGTCGTCGTTCGAGGCCGTGGGCGAATTCACCGCCGGCCGCATGAGCGAGGAGGACTTCGAAGGCGTGGAACGCAACGCTTGCCCCACCTCGGGTTCGTGCGGCGGTATGTACACCGCCAACACGATGAGCTCGTCGTTCGAAGCGCTGGGCATGTCGCTGCTGTATTCGTCGACGATGGCCAACCCCGACCAGGAGAAGGTCGACAGTGCGGCCAAATCTGCCCGCGTGCTGGTTGAGGCCGTGCGGCGCGACCTCAAGCCGCGCGACATCATCACGCGCAAGTCCATCGAAAACGCCGTGGCCGTCATCATGGCCACCGGCGGCTCGACCAATGCGGTGCTGCATTACCTGGCCATCGCCCACGCGGCCGAGGTGGAATGGACCATCGACGATTTCGAGCGCGTGCGCCAGCGCGTGCCCGTGATCTGCAACCTCAAGCCGTCGGGCCAGTACGTGGCCACCGACCTGCACGCGGCCGGCGGCATCCCGCAGGTGATGAAGCTGCTGCTCAATGCCGGCTTACTGCATGGGGACTGCATCACCATCACCGGCAGGACGCTCGCCGAAGAACTGGCCAGCGTGCCCGACCAGCCGCGTGCCGATCAAAACGTGATCCTGCCGCTCGACAAGGCGCTCTACAAGGAAGGCCACCTCGCCATCCTGAAGGGCAACCTGGCCCCAGAAGGTGCCGTGGCGAAGATCACCGGACTGAAGAACCCGGTCATCACCGGCCCCGCCCGTGTATTCGACGACGAGCAGAGCGCGATGAGCGCCATCCTGAGCGACCAGATCCAGGCCGGCGACATTCTCGTGCTGCGCTATCTGGGGCCCAAGGGCGGCCCGGGCATGCCGGAGATGCTGGCGCCGACGTCGGCCATCATCGGCAAGGGCTTGGGCGAATCGGTGGGCTTCATTACCGATGGCCGTTTCTCGGGCGGCACGTGGGGCATGGTGGTCGGGCACGTCGCGCCGGAAGCGTATGTGGGCGGGACGATCGGTCTGGTGCAGGAAGGTGATTCAATCACCATCGACGCGCACGAGCGCCTGCTGCAACTGAACGTGCCGGACGATGAACTCGCCCGCCGCCGCGCCGCATGGAAGCAGCCGGCACCGCGCTATACCCGTGGCGTGCTGGCGAAGTTTGCCAAGCTGGCGGCGCCGGCCAGCAAAGGTGCCGTAACGGACTGATTCCAAGCGCAGCCGGCGAAACAAAAAAACCGCCTTCCGGCGGGTTTTCTCTTGGGCGATCAGCGTTGTGGCGGCTTGTGCTGATCAACCAACGCATCCTCCAGCGCGGCGCCCAGCCATTCGATCAGGCGGGCTTCCAGCGTGCGCGTGAGATCGGCCGCCAACTGCTCGGTCAGCATGGAAAGACGGGACTCCAGCGCCGAGCGGCATTGCGCCTCGATCATCGCCGGCCATTCGGTCTGGAAGCGCCACATCACGTGGCCCATCACGCGCGCCGCATCGGTACCGGGCGGCGGCATGGGCGAGGTCGGCGCCAGGCCTTGCTCGCGCAGCGCGGGCGGCACATGGGCCTCGGCTGGCACAGGGGTCTCAACGGGCTCCGGCGCCTGCGCGGCGTCATCCAGCTCGACGATCTCCGTCAGGACCGGGATGTTGTTGTCCGGGTGGGAGCCGGGATAGCGTCCGTCGCTCATGCGCGCCCCACGTCGTGGTGTTGGATCGGATAGCCGCGATCGCGATAGAAGCGAAAGCGGTCACGCGCGGCGGCGCGATCGGCATCATCATCGCCGACGATCTCGATGAGCCGCTCGAAGCGCGCAAACAGCGGCGGCGGCTCGGGCGACAGGTTGACCAGGATGTCGTGATGCGGTGCGTCGTCCAGCGGCTCGGCGGCATCGGCGAGCAGGATCGGCGTCTGCGCGGCCAGCGGGTGCCGCAGGCCGCAGTGCGGCAGAAAATCGAGCGCGCTGAACGTCCACAGTTGCGTGTCGAACGCTTGCAGCGCCGCCTGATCCCCTACCACGATCACCTTCTGGCCCGCGCCATACGCCTTGCGCACGAGCCGGCAGGCATAGGCCAGCTTGCCGGGCACGTTGCTGTGGAAATCGACGCGGGTCATAGGTTTGAGGGTTTTAGAGACCGTTGCAAAATGAAGTGAAGCGGTCTTTTTCAGGCGCGGTCCATCAGGAAGCGCGTCAGCAGCGGCACCGGACGGCCCGTGGCGCCCTTGGCCGCGCCGCTCTTCCAGGCAGTGCCGGCGATGTCGAGGTGGGCCCAGTCGTACTTCTCGGTAAAGCGCGCCAGGAAGCAGGCCGCCGTCACGCTGCCGGCCGGGCGGCCGCCGATGTTGCCCATGTCGGCAAAGTTCGACTTGAGCTGCTCCTGGTATTCCTCGTCCAACGGCATGCGCCAGGCGGTGTCGAGCGATTGCTTGCCGGCCGCGATCAGCGAATCTGCCAACGCATCGCTGCGGGCGTACATGCCGGTGTTGATATGGCCCAGCGCGATGATGCAGGCGCCCGTGAGCGTGGCCACGTCGATCACCACCGCCGGCTTGAAACGCTCCACATAGGTGAGTGCATCGCACAGGATCAGGCGACCTTCGGCGTCGGTGTTCAGGATCTCGATGGTCTGACCCGACATGCTGGTGACGACGTCGCCCGGCTTGGTTGCGATGCCGCTGGGCATGTTCTCGCAGGTCGGCACCACGGCGATGACGTTCTGCTTGAGGCCCATCTCGGCCACCGCACGCAGCGTGCCCAGCACCGAGGCCGCGCCGCACATGTCGTACTTCATCTCGTCCATGCCCTCGCCCGGCTTGAGCGAGATGCCGCCCGTATCAAACGTGATACCCTTGCCCACGAGCACGACCGGTGCCTGCTTGGCCGGGCCGCCTTCGTAGCGCAGCACGATGAACTGCGGCGGCTCTTCGCTGCCCTTGGTCACGGCCAGGAAGGCGCCCATCTTCAGGGCTTCGATCTGTTTGCGGCCGAGCACTTCGACCTTGAGCTTGAATTCCTTGGCGATCTGGCGCGCGGTGTTGGCCAAGTACGTCGGCGTGCAGATGTTGGACGGCAGGTTGCCCAGGTCACGCGTCAGGTCCATGCCGTTGGCGATGGCGGTGCCGCGCGCGGCGGCCACGCTGGCGGCCTTGGCGTCGGCAGCGGGCACGACCAGCGCGACCTTGCGCAGCGTGGTGCCGTTCTTGTCACCCTTGCTCTTGAGCGACGGATGGCGCTCGATGAAGCGGTAGCTGGTTTCGCGGATGAGCGTGACGGCGGTCAGCACGGCCCAGGCGGTGTCCTTGTCACGGGCGGTGTGCTCAGTGAGCGTCCACGTCACGTTGGCGGCCTTGGTGCCGGCCAGCGCGCGCAGTGCGGTGCGCACGGCTTCGGCGTAGGCACGGTCGGTGAAGTCGGCTTCCTTGCCCAGACCGACCAGCAACACGCGGGCAGCGCCCACGCCGGCTACTTCGTGCAGCAGCAGCGACGTGCCCCGCTTGCCTTCAAAGTCGCCCAGCTTGACCAGGCGGCCGACCAGGCCCTTGGTGGCCACGTCCAGCGCCTTGGCGGCGCCGGCCAGGGTCTGCGACTCGAACAGACCGATCACGAGGCAATCGCTCTTGGCGGCCAGGGCGCCCGCTTTGGCCCAGTCCAGGGCTTTTGTGCTAAATTCCATCGCGCTTCTCTCTATGAGGCGAGTCAACGAAAGCCCACATTATCCGCGATTTTGCGCGCGGGCTCCGGTGGAACTCACATCGGCCAAGACCTCGCCCCCCATCCCGCATCCGCATGATTTTCGAACAAGCCCTGCGACGCGAGCTGTCCTTTACCGCCGGCGCCGTCTTCCTCGTGCTGCTGACGTTCATGCTGACCACCCTGGTGATCCGCATTCTCGGCATGGCTGCCAACGGCGAGGCCAACCCGAACGACGTCCTGCTCCTCATCGGCCTGGCCACGCTGGGCTACCTGGCGATTCTGCTGTGCGCCACGCTGTTCATCTCGGTGCTGCTGGTGCTCACGCGCTGGTACAAGGATTCCGAGATGGTGGTGTGGTTCACGTCGGGCATCAGCCTGACTGACTTCATCCGCCCGGTGTTGCGCTTCTCGCTGCCGTTCATCGTGCTGGTGGCGCTGCTGGCGCTGTTCGGCTGGCCCTGGGCCAACCAGCAGAGCGCGCTGTTCCGTGACCGCTTCGAGCAGCGCGACGTGCTGTCGATGATCTCCGCCGGCCGCTTCATCGAGCCCGCGCACGGCAACTACGTGCTCTTCATCGAGGGCGTGGACTCCGGTATGAAACACGCCCGCAACCTGTTCGTCGCCAATGCCGAGCAGGACAAGATCGGCGTGGCCATGGCCAAGACCGGCGAGTTCAAGACCATGCCCAACGGCGACCGCTTCATCGTGCTCGACAAGGGCCGCCGCTATGAAGGTACGCCCGGCAAGCTCGACTACCGCATCGTCGAATTCGACAAGTACGGCGTGAAGGTCGCCAACAAGCCGCCACAGACCGACGCCAATCTGCCGACCAAGAGCCGCTCCACCAAGGACCTCATCGCCAATCCGACGCCTGAGAACCTGGGCGAACTGGTGTGGCGCATCGGCCTGCCGCTGCTGGCGCTCAACTTCGTGCTGATCGCCATTCCGCTGGCGTACGTCAACCCTCGCCTGGGCCGCTATACGCCGATGATCTTTGCGGTGCTGATCTACCTGACGTATTCCAACCTGCTGAACTTGTCGCAGGCGTGGGTGTCGCAGGGCAAGATGAACGTCTTCATGGCCTGGTGGCCGATCCACCTGGCGGCCTTCATCTGCGCGGTGCTGCTATTCCGCTTCCGCCACTACAGCGCGGCCGGCCTCAAGGGCATCTTCGCCCTGCTCGGCTTTGCACCGAAATCGGCATCCAACAAGGCGGGCGCATGATGAAGATGCCCGTCTACGAGAAGTACTTCGCGCGCCAGATCTACGGCGTGTTCGTCTTCATCCTGTTTGCGGTGCTGGCGCTCTTTATCTTCTTCGACATGCTGGGCGAGCTGGGCTCGGTCATGGGGCGCTACACCACGCTCATCGCGTTCTTCCACGTGATGTTGCAGGCGCCGACGCGCGTGTATGAAGTCATTCCGGTGGCGGCGCTCATTAGCGCCATCTATGTGTTCTCGCAGATGGCGAGCCAGTCGGAATTCACCATCTTTCGCGTGGCGGGGCTCGATACGAAGCGCGCGCTGCTATCGCTGTTCAAGATTGCGCTGCCGCTGGCGCTGGTGACGTACATCTTCGGCGAATTCATCGGGCCGAAAGCGGAAGAATACGCACAGAAAGTTCGGCTGGAAGCGTTGGGCGCGACGGTTTCTGCCGGCTTCCGATCGGGCGTGTGGGTCAAGGACCGCGGCCCGGCCAAGGCGGACGGCACGGGCGGTGAAGTCACCCGCTTCGTCAACGTGGGCAGCCTGCAGCCGGATCAGTCCATCAAGGGCCTGCGCATCTATGAATTCGATCCGGATTACCGCCTGAGCTCGATTCGCGTGGCGGAACAGGCGCGCTACCAGGGCCATCAGAATTGGCAGCTGAATAACGTGACCGAGACGCGCTTCGTTGAATTCGTGCGCAAGCCCGGTACCGTTGCCCCGCAAGACACTGTGCAGGCCGTGCCCGGTGCGCCCGATGCGCTGGCGCCGGACTTCCGCGGTGAGCAGATCAAGCTGCCGCAGCAGGAGATGCGCTCCGAACTTACGCCGCAAATTCTGTCAGTGCTGATGGTGACGCCTGACCGCATGGCCACGCTGGACCTGTTCCAGTACATTCGCCATCTGCGCGACAACAAGCAGGACACGCAGCGCTACGAGATCGCCCTGTGGAAGAAGGTGGTCTACCCGTTCACGGTGCTGGTGATGATGGCGCTGGCCCTGCCCTTTGCCTATCTGCACGCACGTGCCGGCGCCGTGGGCCTGAAGGTGTTCGGGGGCATCATGCTGGGCCTGTCGTTCCAGCTGGTGAACAACCTGTTCTCGCACGTGGGCCTGCTGAACACGTGGCCGGCCATCTTCACGGCCATCGTGCCGGGCGCGTTGTACTTGGCATTGGCGCTGGTGAGCCTGCGCTGGGTGGAGCGCCACTGATGGCCACGCGCGCGCTCGTCCTGTTTGCCCACGGCGCGCGCGATGCCCGCTGGCGCGAGCCGTTCGACCGCCTGCGCGAGCGCCTTGCCGCGCAGCAACCCGACGTCGATACGCGCCTCGCCTTTCTTGAACTGATGACGCCCAGTCTGCCGGGCACCATCGCTGACCTGGCCGCGAACGGCACGCAAAGCATCACCATCGTGCCGGTGTTCTTCGGCCAGGGCGGCCACTTGCGGCGCGATCTGCCCGCGCTGGTTGCGCAGTGTGCCCAGGCCCATCCCGCGCTCTCCATCCGCTGCGCCGATGCCGTTGGCGAAGACGACGCTGTCCTCGACGCCATCGCCGGCTACTGCGTCCGTCAGCTCGGCTGAGCCGAGGTTCTCGTTACTGCGGTTCCGCCACGTGCGCAAAACGCGCGTGCACGTTGTTCTCGACGTGAAAGCCGTGCGCGTTGAACTCCTCCAGCTCCAGCGTCAGGCCCAGATAGCGGCGTGCAAACACATCCGACAGATGCGCGCGCATGGCGGTAAACATCTCCGCGCAGATCGGCCCTGTCACGGCTTTGGGCCGACCCGCCTTGATACGGAAGGCGACGTGGATAAAGGCGTCGTCTGCAGCGCCGTCGGCCATGCGGTATTGGTCGAGGCGCAGCGCGCGCGTGCGGATGCCACCGATGGGAAATACGTCCGCATGGACGATCAGCACATCGTTGAGCACGCGCATGAGCTCAGGAATGCGCGCATCGGCTTCGACGTTGGCGGTGTACTCGATGATGACGTGCGGCATGGCACAGATTTCCCCCCCGGGAATGGAATACGTAATACCTCACAGCATCTCATGCCCGGCAGCGTCGGTGCTGCAACGGGCAGTTTTGCGTGCTTGAACAGGGGCGGGAGAAGCGCTGACGTTCCGAGCGCGGCTCAGGCGGCCAGGATAGGTGGCTCGCTGACGAGGACTTCCGGTGCGGATGCGGTGGCTCGCGCGGCAAACGCATCGCCGATCATCAGCAGGCTCGGGTGATCCGGGTTGATCCACGCCGCGGCGGCACCATCGGCCATCTGCTGCAGCGTGAAGCGCGCCGAGCGCTGCTCGGGCGTGGTGGCGGCCTCGACCACCCAGGCGGGCGTCGACGGTGCGCGGCCACGGGCGATCAGGTCAGCCGCGATGGAGGCAGCCTGATCGCGGCCCATGTAGTAGACGAGCGAGTCAGCCTGCGCAGCAGGCTCGGGCGTCACGCCTTCGGGTTGCGGCGTATCGGGGTCGGCGGCCTTGGCTTGCGTGACGAAGGCGACACTGCGCGCCACACCACGCTTCGTGAGGGGTTGGCGAATGGCGGATGCGGCGGCCAGCGCCGCGGTGACGCCCGGCACGATTTCGTAGTCGATGCCGGCCTGCTCCAGCGCCTGCAGCTCCTCGTCGGCGCGACCAAACAGCATCGGATCGCCGCCCTTGAGGCGTACCACGCGCTCATACTTCGTCGCCAAATCGACGAGCTGCCGGTTGATGAAGCGCTGCGCGGTCGACCGCTTGCCGCAGCGCTTGCCGACGGCAATCAGCACGGCCTGCGGGCAATACTGAAAGACCTCGGGCGAGACCAGCGCGTCGTGCAGCACGACCTCGGCTTCGCCCAACAACCGTGCACCGCGCACCGTGATGAGGTCTGCGGCACCGGGGCCCGCGCCAATCAGGCTCACGCGGCCAAACGTCTTGTGGGTCTTCGCTTCCATTTGCAGCTTCCTTTGCCTTTTCCCTGCGGGGCGCAGCTTACTGCGCCCCATCTACTTTAGGAAAATGCACGGATCATGCCAGCCGCCACCGTATGGTGCGTCGCTTCGTCCACCAGGATGAACGCGCCAGTGGCGGGGTTGTCGCCATAGGCGTCGCACACGATCGGCTTCTGCAGGCTGATGTTGACCGTGCCGATGTCGTTCAGCGCGATCTGCTTGCGGCCGGTGCCGTGCGACAGCGTGTGCACGTCCAGCACGCGCTCGACTTCCGACACGCGCGCGAACACGGTGGCCGTGGTGTGCTTCAGCACGTACTTGCGGGCCGGGTTCAGCTCGTGTTCGTCGAACCAGCAGAGATCCGCGTGCAGCTTCTTGGCGGCGTTTGCAGCCGTCGTCGGGGCAGCGACGATGGTGTCGCCGCGCGAGATGTCCACGTCGTCCGCCAGGCGCACGGTGATGGTCTCGCCAGGGCCGGCAGAGTCAGCAGCACCGTTGGGCGTCAGCACCTCAGCCACGGTGGTCTCGCGGTTGGCGGGCAGCACGCGCACGGCCTGGCCGACGCGCACGGTGCCGGCCTCCACGCGGCCCATGTAGCCACGGAAGTCGTCCGCCTGCGAGCCATCCTGGCGTGCCACGAACTGCACCGGGAAGCGCAGCGCGTCGTCGCCCGCCGGAGCGGTGTCTTCCACCTTCAGGTCTTCGAGCAGCGGCAGCAGCGGCTCGCCCTGGTACCACGGCATGGCTTCGGACGCATGCACGATGTTGTCGCCGCGCAGGGCCGACACCGGCACGTAGCGCACATCCTTCAGGCCCAGTTGCGCGGCCAGTGCGTCGTAAGCGGTGCGGATCTCGTTGAAGCGCGCTTCGCTGTAGTCGACGAGGTCCATCTTGTTGACGGCCACGATCACATGCTGCAGCTCCAGCAGCTTGACGATGGCCGAATGGCGCTTGGTCTGGGCCAGCAACTCGGCCTTGCCGTCGACGGTCGTCACGCGCGTCACGTCGATCAGGATGATGGCGGCGTGCGCGGTCGAGGCGCCCGTCACCATGTTGCGCGTGTATTGCTCGTGGCCCGGCGTGTCGGCAATGATGAACTTGCGGCGCGCGGTCGAGAAATAGCGGTACGCCACGTCGATCGTGATGCCCTGCTCGCGCTCGGCTTCGAGGCCGTCGGTCAGCAGCGAGAAGTCGATCTGCTCGCCGGCGGTACGCTTGTTCTTGGCGTTGGCCAGCGCTTGCAGCTGGTCGGTCAGCACGGCCTTGCTGTCGTACAGCAGACGGCCGATCAGCGTGCTCTTGCCGTCGTCGACAGAACCAGCGGTGATGAAGCGCAGCAGGCCTTGGTGCGATGCTTGGTTGCTCATATCAGAAATACCCTTCCTTCTTGCGCTTTTCCATCGAGGCTTCGCTCGTCTGGTCGTCCATGCGCGTGGCACCGCGTTCGGTGATCTCGGTGATGGCCGTCTCGGCGATGATCTCGGCCGGCGTGGCAGCCGTGCTTGCCACCGGGCACGTGCAGCTGATGTCGCCCACCGTGCGGAAGCGCACCGACAGGACTTCGCTCACATCGCCGTCGGCCTTGGGCGTGATCGGCGTGACCGGCACCAGCAGGCCGTTCTTGCGCACCACTTCACGTTGATGCGCGTAGTAGATCGGCGGCAGGGCGAGGTTCTCGCGAGCGATGTACTGCCACACGTCGAGTTCCGTCCAGTTGGAGATCGGGAACACGCGCATCTGTTCGCCTTGCGCCATGCGGGCGTTGTACAGACTCCAGAGTTCCGGGCGCTGGGCCTTCGGATCCCACTGGCCGAATTCGTCGCGGAACGAGAAGATGCGCTCCTTGGCGCGGGCCTTCTCTTCGTCGCGGCGGGCGCCGCCCATCAGGGCATCGAAGCCATTGGCCTCAATGGTTTCCAGCAGCGTGACGGCCTGTGCGGCGTTGCGCGAATCGGTTTCCTTGCGCAGACGAACCGTGCCGCGCTTGATGGAATCTTCCACATGGCCCACCACCAGGCGCGCACCCAGCTTGGCGACCTGCTCGTCGCGGAACTGGATCACTTCCGGGTAGTTGTGGCCCGTGTCGATGTGCACCAGCGGGAACGGCAGTTCGATCTTGCGATCGCCCAGCCGGAACGCCTTGAGTGCCAGGTGCAGCATGACGATCGAATCCTTGCCGCCCGAGAACAGCAGCGCCGGGTTGCGGCACTCGGCCACCACCTCGCGGATGATGTAGATCGACTCGGCTTCCAGCCAGTCGAGGTGCTCGTTCTGCACGGCCGTCAGTGCCGTGCCGGGGATTTCGCTCATGACTCCCATGTTCCTTTCCTTAGCTCTTTTGCGACACGTTGGTCGCATGCAGACCGCATTCCTTGCTGTCGCGCGATTCCCACCACCAGCGGCCGGCGCGCACATCTTCACCAGCGCGCACCGCACGCGTGCAGGGCTCACAGCCAATGCTCGGGTAGCCCTTGTCGTGCAGCGCGTTGGTGGGCACGTTGTGCTGCTCGAGGTAGGCCCAGACTTCAGCCTCGGACCAGTCGAACAGCGGGTTGTACTTGGCGATGCCGCGGGCATCGTCGTCTTCGGCAAACGGCAGGTCGGCACGGGTGACGGCCTGCTCGCGGCGCTGGCCGGTGAGCCATGCGTCGGCGTCTTTGAGTGCGCGATTCAGCGGCACCACCTTGCGGATGTTGCAGCAGGCCTTGCGCAGCTCGATGCTGTCGTAGAAAGCGTTAAGACCGTTGTCACGCACGTAGGCTTCGACTGCGCGGGCGTCCGGTGCGTATTGCTCGATCGCATAACCGTAGTGCTCGCGGATGCGGTCGAGCATCGCCAGCGTCTCAGCGTGCAGGCGGCCGGTCTGCAGCGTGAAGATCGGCAAGTGCGCGCGCACGGCCTCGGGGCTGCGCAGGATCGCATCCGTCACGACCATGTCTTCGGCGGCCAGGCTGGTGGCGAACTTCGCCACGCCGTGCTTGGCGGCAATCTCGGCCAGGCGCTCGAACAACGCGGCTTCCTTGGCGGCCAGGGCCTCAGCCGTACCGGTATAGACGGGGCGCGTCCACAGCGCCGGGCGCCCGATTGCGGACACCGGCACTTCGGACACGGCAGCCTCTTGGAACTCGCTCATGCTGCGCTCGCCTCGGTAGCACGCTCGCGGCGGAACAGCGGACGCGGCTCATCAACGGCACCCTGGTAGCGCACACTGATCTCGCCGAAGCCGTTCAGGGCATCGTCGATGCTCTTGTCGGCGCGCACGGCGTAAGCGTCGAAACCGCAACGGCGCATGAAGTCGAGCTGGTCGCGCAGCACGTCGCCGATGGCGCGCAGTTCGCGCGTGAAGCCCAGGCGCTGGCGTAGCAGGAATGCCGTGCTGTAGCCGCGACCGTCGCGGAAGACCGGGAAATCCACCGCCACCAGAGGCAGGTTCGGCAGGTCGGCTTCCAACGCAAACGGCTCGTCGTCCGGGGCCAGCCACACGGCCAGCGTGCCGGCGCGGGCACGCGTCAGCAGCGCGTCGCGATTGGCTTGCCAGAAGGCCAGCGGCACGATGGCGTGCGCGGCGGCATCCACATCGGCTTGCGCCAGTTCACCACCTTCGGGCGCGCGCAGTACCGTCCACTCGTCGGCCACGATTTGCGGGGCACCGTTTTGCAGCTTGATGATCTTGCTCATGTTCGTTTCCCTCGGCGTTCAGGCTTCTTCACGGGCGTAGACACGTTCCTTGAACGGGGCCATGCCGATGCGGTGGTAGGTGTCGATGAAGCGTTCGTCTTCCGTGCGATTGGCGACGAAGGTGTCGATGATGCGTTCGATCACGTCGGGCATTTCTTCGGCCTTGAACGACGGGCCGATGATCTTGCCGATCGCGGAGTCGTTGCCCTGCGCACCGCCCAGCGACACCTGGTACCACTCTTCTTCGTGCTTATCGACACCCAGGATGCCGATGTTGCCGACGTGGTGGTGACCGCACGAGTTGATGCAACCCGAGATGTTGAGCGAGAGCTCGCCCAGGTCGTGCACGTAATCAAGATCGTCGAAACGCGCTTGAATCGCCTGAGCGATGGGGATCGACTTGGCATTGGCCAGCGAGCAGAAATCGCCGCCCGGGCACGCGATGATGTCGGTCAGCAGGCCGATGTTGGCGGTGGCCATGCCGTGTTCCTTGGCGAGTTGCCACAGGTCGAACAGGTCGCGCTTCTTCGCGTCCGGCAGGATCAGGTTCTGCTCGTGCGCCACGCGCAGTTCGCCAAAGCCGAAGCGCTCGGACCAGTCGGCCACCAGCGCCATCTGTTCGGCCGTCGCATCGCCCGGGGGCAATGCCGCACCCGGCTTGAGCGACAGCGTGACAGCGGCATAGCCCGGCACGCGGTGCGGATGCACGTTGCGGCTCACCCACCGCGCGAACGCCTTGTTCTCGAGCAGTGCCTTTTCATAGGCGGCGTCGGTGTCTGGCAGCTTTTCATACGCGGGCGGCGCGAAGAATTGCGCGACGCGGTCAAACTCGGCCTGCGTGATGGTCGACGGGCCGTCCTTGATGTGCTGCCACTCTTCTTCCACCTGGCGGGCGAATTCTTCCGCGCCGATGGCCTTCACGAGAATCTTGATGCGCGCCTTGTACTTGTTGTCGCGGCGGCCGTAGCGGTTGTACACGCGGATGGCAGCCTCGATGTACGACAGCATGTGCTGCCAAGGCAGGTCTTCCTTGATGATCGCGCCCAGGATCGGGGTACGGCCCATGCCGCCGCCGGCCAGGATGCGCAGCAGCGTCTGGCCGTCCTTTTCATAGGCGTAGACGCCGATGTCGTGCAGTTGCGTGACGGCGCGGTCTTCGCGCGATGCCGAGATGGCGATCTTGAACTTGCGCGGCAGGAAGGCGAATTCAGGGATGAACGTCGACCATTGGCGCAGGATTTCCGCCAGCGGGCGCGCATCGATCACCTCGTCCGGTGCCACACCCGCAAACTGATCGGTCGTGATGTTGCGGATGCAGTTGCCCGAGGTCTGGATGGCGTGCATTTCCACCGAGGCCAGCTTGGCCAGGATGTCCGGCACCTGCTCCAGCTCGATCCAGTTGTACTGGATGTTCTGGCGCGTGCTGAAGTGGCCATAGCCGCGGTCGTGCTCGGCGGCGATATGGCTGAGCATGCGCATCTGGTTGGCACGCAGGTGGCCGTACGGAATCGCCACGCGCAGCATGTAGGCGTGGCGCTGGTAGTACAGGCCGTTCTGCAGGCGCAGCGGCAGGAATTCTTCTTCCGTCAGTTCGCCCGAGATACGGCGGCGCACCTGGTCGCGGAACTGCTCAACGCGGTCGGCGACGAGGCGGTGATCGTAAGCGTCGTATTGGTACATGACTGTTCAGTCCAATCCGGCTGGGCCGGCATGCGATTCAATTGGGGGAAAGCGATTTGTTATGTGGCTGCTGCCGTCGGTTCAACGACAGCAGCAACAACCAAGCAGGGGCGGCATCAAGTCATGCATCACGACACCAGCTTGATGGCCGTGATCGTCAGCGTGGCGGCGAGCGCGCCGCGCACCAGACGTTCCGGCAGATTCTTGGACAGGCGCGCGCCCAGCCAGATACCCGGAATGGAGCCCACCAGCAGCGAAAGCAGCAGATTCCAGTCGATCGTGCCCAGGTACATGTGGCCCAGGCCTGCGACGGCGGTCAGCGGCACGGCGTAGGCGATGTCAGTGCCGGCCACTTCGGCGCTCTTCAAGTCGGGGTACAGGATGAGGATGAGCGTCGCGCCCACGGCCCCGGCGCCGATGGACGACACCGTCACCAGCACGCCCAGCACCACACCGACGATCACCGTGGCCACGGCCAGCGTGGTGCCTTGCAGGCGATAGCGCGGATGCTGGGCCAGCCAGCCCAGCACGCGCTGGCGGAACAGCAGCGAAATCACAGTCAGGATGACCGACACACCAATCGTCACGCGAATGATGTGCATCCACTCAGCATCGAGGTTGCCCACGCTCTTGAGCACCAGCACCGTCACCAGCGCGGCGGGCAGGCTACCCAGGCAGAGGCGCTTGACGATGTCCCAGCGAATATGGCCGTGGCTGCGGTGCGCGATCGTACCGACACCCTTGGTCAGCGAGGCAAAGGCCAAGTCAGTGCCCACTGCGGTGGCCGGCGAGAAGCCGAACATCAGCGTCAGCAGCGGGGTCATCAGGGAACCGCCGCCCACGCCTGTCAGGCCGACCAGCAGGCCGACCAACAAACCGGAAACCGTATAAGCAAGCGTCATGGCGCGGGGGGACGGGACAGTGAGGGCGTGTTATCACGAAGTTCGAGCATCGTAATGAACTGGCCTCATATCCCAAACCAATAAAAAATTGTTTGTTTATATGGTGTCGGTTATAAGTAGCGCTCTGATCGCTCGCTTTTCTTCGCATCCGATCGTGCAGCCATGAACCTTCATCAATTTCGCTTCGTTCGCGAAGCCGTGCGGCAGAAATTCAACCTGACCGAGGCGGCAAAAGCGCTTTACACATCACAGCCAGGCGTCTCCAAGGCCATTATCGAGCTGGAAGAGGAGCTGGGTGTCGATATCTTCACACGACACGGCAAGCGCATCCGGGGTCTCACGGAACCGGGCCGGCGCATCCTGGCCTCGGTCGAACGTGTGCTGGAAGAGGTTGAAACCCTGAAGCGCGTGGGCAAGGACTACGCCGCGCAGGACCAGGGCAACTTCACCATCGCCACGACGCACACGCAGGCGCGGTACGCCCTGCCCAAGGCGATTGCCGAGTTCACCCGCCGGTACCCGAAGGTGCGCCTGTCCATTCAGCAGGGCACACCCGCGCAGATTGCCGAGATGGTGCTGCACGATCAGGCCGACATCGCCATCGCCACCGAAGGCATGTCGCACGTAAAGGATCTGATCTCCATTCCGGGCTACCAGTGGCAGCACGTGGTGGTAACGCCACCTGACCACCCGCTGCTCTCGCGCCAGCACCTGACGCTGGAAGACCTGAAGGGCTACCCGATCATCACGTACGACCACCACTTTGCCGGCCGCCCCAAGATCGACCACGCCTTCGAACTGCGCCAGATCAAGCCCGACATCGTGCTGGAAGCCATCGACGCCGACGTCATCAAGACCTACGTGGAAGTGGGCCTGGGCGTGGGCATCGTGGCCGGTGTCGCCTTCGATGCGGAGCGCGACCGCAACCTGCGCGCCATTCCGGCCGGGCACCTGTTCGGCACCAACGTCACGCACCTGGGCATCAAGCAGGGGGCGTACTTGCGTGGCTTCGTCTACACCTTCATCGAACTGTTCGCGCCGACGCTCACGCGCAAGCTGGTCGAACAATTGATGTCCGGCGATCACGAAGCGTACGAGCTCTGATTTTCGCCTGCCCCCCTGAATTTTCCGGAGACCTCATGACGATCCGACGTCGCCGCTTGTTCGACCGTTTGTGCAGCCTGGCGCTCATTGCCAGCGCGGCCGCAATTGCCCTGACGGCCCTGCCCGCCCGCGCCGATATTCGCGTGGGCGTGGTCCTGTCGACCACCGGCCCGGCTGCCGCCATCGGCATCCCCAGCAAAAACACCGTGCAGATGTGGCCCGCCACCATCGGCGGCCAGCGCGCCCAGGTCATCATCCTGGACGATGCGTCCGACCCCTCGATGGCGGTGCGCAATGTGCGCAAGCTGATCGCCGAGGACAAGGTGGACGTGATCGTCGGCCCGACGATCGTGCCGACGGCGCTGGCCTCGCTCGATGCCGTAGCCGAGGGGCAGACGCCGATGATCACGCTGGCCGCCTCGGCCGCCATCGTCGAGCCGCAGGATGCCAAGCGCCACTGGGCCTTCAAGATGCCGCAGAACGACTCGCAGATGGCGACGCTGGTGACGCAGCACATGGCGGACAACGGCGTGCACACCGTCGGTTTTATCGGCTTTACGGATGCGTACGGCGAGAGCTGGTGGCGTGAATTCTCGAAGCTGGCGGACGTGCGCAAGCTGAAAGTGGTCGCCAACGAGCGCTTTGCGCGCACCGATACCAGCGTGACCGGCCAGATCCTCAAGCTGATGGCCGCTAAGCCGGATGCCATCCTGATTGCCGGGGCCGGCACGCCCGCCGCATTGCCGCAGCGCACGCTGGTCGAGCGAGGCTACAAGGGCCGCATCTATCAGACGCACGGCATCGCCAGCACCGAATTCCTGAAGGTGGGCGGCAAGGACGTGGAAGGCACGCTCTTCCCGACCGGCCCGGTGGTGGTGGCGCGTGAGTTGCCGGCCAGCCATCCGGTGCGCAAGGTGGCCGTCGAATTTGCCGATCGCTACGAAGCCAAGTACGGCCCCAACACCGTCACGCAATTTGCGGGCGATGCCTGGGGCGCGTGGCAGTTGCTCGACAACGCGACGGCGCGCGCGCTCAAGACCGGCGCCAAGCCGGGCACCCCCGCCTTCCGCGCCGCCCTGCGTGATGCGCTGGAAACCACCCAGAACCTGACTGTGCCCAACGGCGTGCTGAACCTGAATGCCCAGGATCACCAAGGCTTCGACCAGCGCTCGCGCGTGATGGGCATCATCAAGAACGGCCGCTTCGCTTACGCCGGCCCGAAGTAAAGAGAGACACGCAATGACACGTATCGCCTTCATCGGCCTCGGCAACATGGGTTCGCCGATGGTCCAGCACCTGATTGCCGCCGGCCACACGGTCCGCGCCTACGTGCGCCGCCCCGAAGCCGCCGACCACGCCCGCGCCATCGGCGCCGAGCCGTGCAGCACGCCCGCTGAAGCCGCACGCGACGCCGAGGTCATCTTCACCAACGTCACCTCCACCGCCGATGTGGAAGGCGTGCTGCTGGGGCCGGACGGCGTCATCCACGGTGCACCGCGCGGCGCGGTGTGCATCGACCACAGCACGATCTCCGCCGTGGCCACGCGCCGCATTGCGGCCGAGCTGGAAGCGGCGGGCCTGGAATGCCTGGATGCGCCGGTCTCCGGCGGCACGGCGGGCGCGCAAAAGGCCACGCTGTCGATCATGGTGGGTGGCAAGCCCGAGGTGCTCGAGCGCGTGCGTCCGCTGCTGCAACTGCTGGGCACGACCATCACGTATATCGGCGACCATGGTTCGGGCCAGGTTGCCAAGGCGTGCAACCAGATCGTGCAGGTCATCAACATCCAGGGCATTGCCGAGGCCATGCTGTTTGCGCGCGCCCAGGGCACCGACCCGTCGCGCGTGCTGGCCGCCATCGGCCCAGGTTTTGCCGGCAGCCGCATGCTCGACATGATGGGCCCCAAGATGGCCGAGCGAAACTTTGCCGCCGGCATCGAGGCGCGCCTGCACGACAAGGACTTCGGCCTCGTGCGTGAGATCGCCCAGGAGCTCGGCCTGCAGATGCCGGCGATGGAGCTTGTCGCCTCGCAGCTCAACACGCTGGTCGCCAACGGGTGGGGGTATGACGATACGGCATCACTGCTGCGTGTGCTTGAGGTGCAGAACGAACGCGAGGCAGGTTGATTGCGCTCCCCCCGGCCCGCCTTGTTTGGCTCGCCGGACTTCTGGCATAATTGCTGGCTCAGCAGTACTAGCCCGAGTGGTGAAATTGGTAGACGCAGGGGACTCAAAATCCCCCGCCGCAAGGCGTGCCGGTTCGATTCCGGCCTCGGGCACCAGATTCGAAGCCGCTTCTGTTCACGCAGAAGCGGCTTTTTCATTGGCGCCGCCGCTCTGATGTACCGCCGGCACCCCGCTGCGCCCGGCGTGGGATAATGCCGGTTTTGCCCCGGGCGCGGCTCAAGAGGTTGATCGCACGGGCGCGCGAGGGCCTTTATCCGCGTGGCCCGCCCCACCATCGACTTTCTTCAGCACCCAAAATGCCCGCATACCGCTCCAAAACCTCCACCGCCGGCCGCAACATGGCAGGTGCGCGCTCGCTGTGGCGCGCCACCGGCATGAAAGACGAAGACTTTCAGAAGCCGATCATCGCGGTGGTCAACTCGTTCACCCAGTTCGTGCCCGGCCACGTGCACCTGAAAGACCTGGGCCAACTCGTCGCGCGCGAGATCGAAGCCGCGGGCGGTGTGGCCAAGGAATTCAACACCATCGCCGTCGATGACGGCATCGCCATGGGCCACGACGGCATGCTGTATTCGCTGCCGAGCCGCGAGATCATTGCCGACTCCGTCGAATACATGGTCAACGCGCACTGTGCCGATGCCATGGTCTGCATCTCCAACTGCGACAAGATCACCCCGGGCATGCTGATGGCCGCGATGCGCCTGAACATCCCCGTGATCTTCGTGTCGGGCGGCCCGATGGAAGCGGGCAAGACGCGCCTGGCCAACCCCGTCACCAAGGCGGTCGAATTCAAGAAACTCGACCTGATCGACGCGATGGTGATCGCCGCCGACAGCAAGTATTCCGACGAAGAAGTCGCGGAAGTCGAACGCTCCGCTTGTCCGACCTGCGGTTCGTGCTCGGGCATGTTCACGGCCAACTCGATGAACTGCCTGACCGAAGCACTGGGCCTGTCGTTGCCGGGCAACGGCACCGTGGTCGCTACGCACGCAGACCGCGAACAGCTCTTCAAGCGCGCCGGCCACCGCATCGTTGAACTGGCCCGCCAGTACTACGAACAGGAAGACGAGCGCGTGCTGCCGCGCTCGGTAGGCTTCAAGGCGTTCGAGAACGCCATGACGCTGGACATCGCCATGGGCGGTTCGACCAACACGATCCTGCACCTGCTGGCCGTTGCGCAGGAGGCTGGCATTAACTTCACGATGGCCGACATCGACCGCCTGTCGCGCGTCGTGCCGCAGCTGTGCAAGGTGGCGCCGAACACGAACAAGTACCACATCGAAGATGTGCATCGTGCAGGCGGCATCATGGCCATCCTGGGCGAGCTGGACCGCGCCGGCAAACTGCACACCGACGTGCCGACCGTGCACACGCCCACGATGAAGGACGCGCTGGACCAGTGGGACATCGTCCGCACGTCCGACGAAGCCGTGCAGACGTTCTACCGCGCAGGCCCGGCCGGCATTCCGACGCAGGTGGCATTCAGCCAGAGCACGCGCTGGCCGAGCCTGGACCTCGACCGTGCGGAAGGCTGCATCCGCTCGTACGAGCACGCGTTCTCGAAGGAAGGCGGCCTGGCTGTGCTGACGGGCAACATCGCGCTCGACGGCTGCGTGGTGAAGACCGCTGGCGTGGACGACAGCATCCTCGTGTTCGAAGGCACGGCCCACGTGACGGAGTCGCAAGACGAAGCGGTCGAGAACATCCTCGCCGACAAGGTCAAGGCCGGCGACGTGGTGATCGTGCGCTACGAAGGCCCGAAGGGCGGCCCCGGCATGCAGGAGATGCTCTACCCGACGAGCTACATCAAATCCAAGGGCCTGGGCAAAGCGTGCGCGCTGCTGACGGATGGCCGCTTCTCGGGCGGCACGTCGGGCCTGTCGATCGGCCACTGCTCGCCGGAAGCGGCGGCTGGCGGCGCGATCGGCCTCGTGCGCGATGGTGACAAGATCCGCATCGACATCCCCAACCGCACGATCAACGTGCTGGTCTCGGATGAAGAACTCGCGCGTCGCCGCGAAGAGCAGAACGCCAAGGGCTGGAAGCCGGCCAAGCCGCGCACGCGCAAGGTGTCGGCGGCGCTCAAGGCGTATGCCAAGCTGGTCATGTCGGCCGACAAGGGCGCCGTACGCGACCTGTCGCTGCTCGACGACTGACGTTGCGGCGGGCCACTTGCCCATCGCTGCCGAAGCCGCTCTCCGGAGCGGCTTTTTCTTTGGCAAAGCGGTCGAACCGTGACGACAGGTTCGGCCAAATCAGTCGGTTCCGATATGCGTTACGACTTGTGCCTTCTACAGTCGCCCGCATGAAGACATCGATCCGAAAACTTGTGAGCATCGTGCGCCACGCCGCAAGCGATGCCGTCAGCCCGGCGCGGTTCCAACGCAACCTCGACATCGTGGTGCTGGGGCTCATCGTTGCCAGCGTGCTCGTCGTGATGGCCGACAGCGTGAAGGAGCTTCACGTGCAGTACGGCCAGGCGCTGTATGTGGCCGAATGGGCGTTCACGCTGCTGTTCACGGCTGAGTATCTGTTCCGCCTGCTCACGGCGCCCAAGCCCATCGCCTATGCGCGCAGCTTCTTCGGCATCGTCGATCTCGTGTCGGTGCTGCCGACCTATCTCGCGTTCTTCTTCCCCGGCCTGCACGCGCTGATTGACGTGCGCCTGCTGCGACTGTTGCGCGTGTTCCGCATCCTGGGGCTATCGATCTATCTGGAGGAAGGGCATGCGCTGATTCGCGCGCTGACCCGTGCACGCCGCAAAATCTTCGTCTTCATCGGCGGGATGTTCGTGCTGGTCGTCATCCTCGGCACGGTGATCTATCTCGTGGAAGGGCCGGAGAACGGCATCACGAGCATTCCCGTGGGCGTGTACTGGGCAGCGGTGACGATGAGCACCACCGGCTACGGCGACCTGACCCCGCAGACGCCGCTCGGCCGGCTGATCACGTCGTGCGCGATCCTGCTGGGCTACGGCATCATCGCGTTCCCCACCGGCATCATGGGCGCGGAACTCGTGGCCACCGCGCTGGAGCGCCATCGTCCGCAGAACGCGCCCGCCGAGGCCGATCTGCCGCGATGCCCGTATTGCGGAGGCGCAGTCTCCACGCCGGAGTCAAGCGCGGCTTGCTCGGCCCCGGAGGCAGCCGCACCGCGCGATCGCGGCTAGGTAGCGCGCAAGAGCCTAGCGGCGCGGCCCCGCAAGATCGGACGATTCTCATTTTCCCGCGTCACAGGCTGTCACACACTGAAGGCATCCATCGGCCCCGCCATGATTGGTCGCACGAGCCCACGACGGGCGTGCCTTGAAAAACCACGGGCGGTTCCTCCCCAAGCCGCCGACGGCGCGGGGCCGGCCTTTCAGTGAACCCCTTCAGGAGTCTTCATGATGATTCGTTCTGCTTCTGCCCTGGCGGCAATCGCACTCACCACGCTGGCGGGTACCGCATCGGCGCAAGCGCTGCAAGAAAAGAATCTGCCGATGAGCGTGGCTGCCGAGATCGCCCAGCAGACCATCCAGGCTTGTGCGGCAGACCACTACAACGTCGCCGTGACCGTGCTGGACCGCACCGGCGTGCCGCGCGCCGTGCTGCGTGCCGACAACGCCGGCCTCCATACCGTAGACGCGTCGCGCCGCAAAGCCTACACGGCCCTGTCGACGCGCACCCCGACGGCCAAGATGGCGGAGAACATCCAGAAGAACCCGGCGCAGGCGCAACTGACGTCGATCGACGGCTTCCTGGTCCTGGGTGGCGGCGTGCCCATCAAGGCTGGCGACGAGGTAATCGGTGCCGTTGGCGTGGGCGGCGCGCCGAGCGGCCAACTGGATGAAGCCTGCGCGTTGAAGGCCATCGAGAAGGTCCAGGCAAAGCTGATGTAACCGCCAAGCACTCAACAAACGAGGCCAAGTCATTGCTTGGCCTTTTTCATGCATGTCACGGGTTCATGACCACGCGCGTGCGGCGCTGCGCGAGCTGCAGGCCGACCAGTGCAAGACCTGCCGCCGCAATCACCGCCCCCACCACCGGCACAGCCGCATAGCCGAAGCCAGCCGAGATGGCCACGCCGCCCGCAGCAGCGCCCAGTGCATTACCGAGATTGAACGCACCCACGTTGACCGACGACGCCAGCCCCGGCGCCTCGGCCGCGGCGCGCATCACGCGCATCTGCAGCGGCGGCACGACGGCGAAGGTAGCAATGCCCCATACCAGCAATGCCAGCGCCGCACCCGCATGCGTTTTGGCCAGCACAGGGAAGGCAAGCATCGTCACGATCAGCAGGATCAGGAAGCCGATCAGGCTGCCGTCGAGCGAGCGATCCGCCAGGCGGCCACCCGCGATATTGCCGATCGAAAAGCCGATGCCAATCAGCACCAGCATGGCCGTCACGAATGCAGGCGCGGCGCCAGTCAGATGAGCAAGCGTGGGGGCGACGTACGTGTAAAGCGTGAACATCGCACCGGCGCCTAGCATCGTGGTGGCCAGCGCGCCGAGCACGACGGGCCGCGTCAGCACCGCAAGTTCCGCGCGCAGGTTGGGCATCTTGCCGGCGTCACCCTTGGGCAGCGCGGCAAACAACCCCGCAATGGCGATCAAACCCAGGCTGGCCGTAGCGGCAAACGACATGCGCCAACCGATCATCTGACCGAGCCACGTTGCCGCGGGCACACCGCCCACATTGGCGATCGTCAGGCCCATGAACATCGTCGCCACGGCGCTCGCCTGCTTTTCGCGCGGCACGAGGCTGGCGGCCACCACCGAGCCGAGCCCAAAGAACGCACCGTGGTTGAGGCTGGTGACGAGCCGCGCGAGCAGCAGCGTCGTGTAATCCGGCGCGATGGCCGATAGCAGGTTGCCGATGGTGAAGATGCTCATCAGCGCGATCAGCGCCTTGCGGCGCGGCCAGCGCGCGAGCAGCAGCGTCATTACCGGCGCGCCCACCATCACGCCGATGGCGTAGGCGCTGATCAGCATGCCGGCCTGCGGAATCGACACGTGCACGCCATCGGCAATCACGGGCAGCAGGCCCATCGGCGAAAACTCGGTGGTCCCGATGCCGAACGCGCCGGCCGCGAGTGCGATCAACGGTAGCGTGGCGCTGCGGCGCGCATGGCTGGTGGAAACAGTGGTGGGGTTCATGCGACAGACTCCAATGCACAGATAGAAACGGGCTGGATTTTTTGCCAACGTCTCGCAAACGTTTGAGCAAGCAAACGAAAAACGGCGCAAATACGGCCCGATCGCGCCGATGAGGGCGGAAGCCCTTTTCAGCGCAATCAGCATGGATGGCAGTGTGCCTGCTCGACTGGTGCCGAAAAACCCGTTGATTGACGAAACAGTCTTGAACGTCAATCAACAATCCGTGCCACTCAGAACGCATTCCTTGTCAGCACTCCAGCGAAGTGACGGCTTTCCCAAATATGTCATGCCGTGATAAATTTCAGCCCGAACCGTTTGATTCCGCCATGTCCAGCCCCGCCTCACGACCGTTGTCCAAGCAGGATTTCGAGAGCCTCTCCGATTTCCGCTACCACCTGCGCCGCTTCCTGCGTGCGTCTGAAGACCTGATCCACGCCAAGGGCATCACGCCGCTGCAGTATCAGCTGCTGCTGCACGTCAAGGGCTATGCCGGGCGCGAGTGGGCCACTGTTGGCGAGCTGGCCGAGCGCCTGCAGGCGTCACCGCACGGCACCGCGGCGCTGGTCACGCGCTGCGAAGAGGCCGGCCTCGTGGAGCGCCACCCGAGCGACACCGACGCGCGCCAGGTGGAGGTCCACCTCTCAAAAAAGGGCGATCGCCTCGTCGCGCTGCTGGCCGCGCTGCACCAGAGCGAGCTGTCGGCCTTCAGCCGCGCTTTCAAGATCCCTCACCTCGAACAACCCGTCGAACCATCCGCCGGGCAGTAACGCCATGCAAACCCTCGAGCACCAGCATCGGCGCGACTTTGCGACCGACACCACGCTGTTCCGCACCACAGCGCTGGCGGTCGTGATTGCTGCGTTCGCCACGCTGGCGGCGGTCGCGCTGCTCAACCTGATCCGCTTCTTCACCAACCTGTTCTTCTTCCAGACGCTGTCGCTGGCAGACCGCTCGCCGGCGGCCAACACGCTGGGGGCGTGGGTGATCGTAGTGCCGCTCGTCGGCGGTCTGATCGTCGGGCTGATGGCGCGCTTCGGCTCGGAGAAGATCCGTGGCCACGGCATCCCCGAGGCCATCGAGGCCATCCTCTTCGGCAAGAGCAGGATGTCGCCCAAGGTGGCGGTGCTCAAGCCGCTGTCGTCGGGCATTGTGATCGGCAGCGGCGGGCCCTTCGGCGCAGAAGGCCCGATCATCATGACGGGCGGCGCGATCGGCTCATTGTTCGCGCAGTTCTTCAAGCTGACGGCGGCCGAGCGCAAAACGCTGCTGGTGGCCGGTGCCACGGCGGGCATGACGGCCGTGTTCGGCACGCCGGTGGCGGCGTTGCTGCTGGCGGTGGAACTGCTGCTGTTCGAATGGCGCCCGCGCAGCATGCTGCCCGTGGCGGTGGCATGCGCGGTGGCCGGTTTCCTGCGCGTGCTGGTGCTGGAGCCCGGCCCGCTGTTCCCGCTGCAAACCACCCCGGCAACCCTGCCCGCGCTGGGCTCGTGCTTGGTCGCCGGGCTGCTGTGCGGCGCGCTGGCGCGCTCGCTGTCGATGGCGCTGTACAAGACGGAAGACCTGTTCGGCCGATTGCCCATTCACTGGATGTGGTGGCCGGCCATCGGCGGCCTAGTGGTGGGCATTGGTGGCTATTTCGAGCCGCGCGCGCTGGGCGTGGGCTACGACGTCATCGGCGACCTGCTGCACAACCACCTGGCCATCCGCGTGGCGCTGGCGCTGCTGGCGGTCAAGGCGGTCATCTGGGTGATCGCGCTGGGCTCGGGCACGTCGGGCGGTGTGCTGGCCCCGCTGCTGATGATGGGTGCAGGCTTGGGTGTGCTGGTCGGCCCAGTCCTGCCCGGCGGCGATCCGGGCCTGTGGCCGCTCGTGTGCATGGCCGCCATGCTGGCCGGCGTGCTGGGCGCCCCGCTCACGGCCATCGTCTTCGCCTTCGGGCTCACGCACGATGTGAATGCACTGCTGCCGATCCTGCTGGCGGTGTCGGTGTCCTACGGCTTTGTCGTGTTGACCATGCCGCGCTCGATCATGACCGAGAAGATCGCACGCCGCGGCTTCCACATCTATCGCGAATACGCGGTCGACCCGCTCGAGCGCCACGCCGTGGATGAAGTGATGACGCGCGCTGTGCAGACCATTGATGCAGACGCCACGCTGGCCGACACCCTCGCCGATCGCTTCGGTGCGCAGCAGGCTCACCGCGCGTTTCCGGTAGTACGCGATGGCATGCTCGTCGGCATGCTCGACCGCGATGCCCTGCTGGCGAGTCAGAAGCGCGGCGCCGTCAACGTGGCCGAACTGTTCGGCGCCAATGCCCCGGTGATGGCGCTGCCGGGCGAAACCTGCCGCATCGTTGCCACGCGCCTAGCAGTGCATGGGCTGGAGCGCCTGCCGGTGGTGGCCGATTCCCAATCGCGGGCGCTGGTCGGCATCGTCTCGCGCAGCGATCTGGTCAAGCCGTCGCTGGCGTTCTTCGACGAGGAACAGCGCCGCGAGCGCTTCCGCCGTGTGCCGCTGTCGGGCACGCGCACGCACCTGGAGCTGCGCCGTCGTCGCAATGGGCGCGCCGGCCGGGCAGCGCGTTAAGGCGCAACCAGCTTAGTGCAGGACGAGTTAGACGCGCCGATTCTTCGCGCGGCCGTGCTCGTTCTCGTTGCTGGCCACCGGCGCCAGCGATGCCACACACCCTTGCCCGACAGCCGCGCCGCGGCAATCCCGTACTGCGACAACAACGCCTTGACCACCGCCTCCGCACGCTGCTGCAACAGGTCCTGGTTGCGCGCGAACGGCCCCGGTTGTCGGTGTGCCCGACGATGAAGACCTTGAGCGCCGGCGCCCCCTTCAGCAATTGCGCCATCTGGTCGAGCTGCGGCTTGGATTCCGCCTTGAGCGTCGCCTTGTCGGTATCGAAATAGACGCCATACGGCGCGACCTTGCCGTCGCTCTGCAGCGCCTTCTGCAGGGCAGCCGGCGCATTGGCCGAGTATAGGAAGCCGTCTGCCCTGTCGTGTTGCGCCGTCTTAACCTGCGATATGCCGATTGCGCCCGCTTTCCTTGGCGCGATACAGCGCCAGATCGGCACGCTTGAGCATCTCCGATGCGGTATCGCCCGGCCGGCAGAGCGTCATGCCCATGCTGACGGTCATCGACAGGCCGGTCGGAAAGCTCTCGTCCGTTTCGGCCACCGCGGCGCGCAGGCGTTCAGCCACTTCGGTGGCGGCGTCCAGCGTCGTGCGGCCCATGACGATGGCGAACTCCTCGCCGCCCAGACGCCCCACCAGATCACCGCTGCGCAGCACCCCCGTGGCGAGCGAGGCAAAGCGCTGCAGTGCCATATCGCCCACCGCGTGGCCCCATGTGTCGTTGATGCGTTTGAAGTGATCCAGATCGGCCAGCACCAATACCAGCGGCTCGGCGCGATTGTGGGCGCGCGTGAGCACCGAATCGAACAGCGCCAAAAAGCGCCGCCGCGTGAGCACACCGGTCAGATGGTCAAAGTGCGCCTCATTGGCAAGAGCGCTGTTGGTGCGCTGCAGACGCTGGTTCAGATGGCGCGTCACACGGTGGTGCTGCCGTTCGCGCACCAGGGACCACGCCACCAGCACGAACGTCACCAGCACGCTCACGAACAGCACGAAGCCGATCGTGCGGTTGCGCGCATGGTTGGCGATCTGCTGACCCCATGCAGGCAGCGGCTCGGCCACCACGACCGTGAGGTCCGCGCTGGCATTGCGCGACACCGTCAGCGATGGCATCGCACTGCCTTGGCGCCAGGCCAGCGTGTCGCGCACTTGAGCGGGCACCCAGGCAGGGACGTCGCGGTGGGCTGTCGCATTGGCTTGATACGGCCACGTCTCGAAGTCGACGCGCTGATAGGCGTTGTAGCGATCGCTGGCGCCCATCTGCTGCAGCCGCGCATCCGGCAGGATCTTGCCGATCAGCGATGCATCGGTCGACAGGATGATCAGCCCATTCGGATCCGTCACCAGCGAGGTCGGATGCGATACCCAGTGCTGCAAGCGCGCGAGGCTCACCTTGGTGCCCATCGCTGCAACGAGGTAGCCGTCGGCGTCATACACGGGAGCGGCAAAGAACAGCCCCGGTATGCCGGTCACCCGCCCCACCGTGAACTGCTCGCCGAGGCCGCCCAGCATCGCCTCCTTCATGTATGGCTGCATGCTCGACTGCACGCCGAGAAACGAATCGCCATGGCCGCCATTGTTGGCCAGCACGACATAGTTTTGCGGGTTGACGACCCACACGTAGTCCAGCCCGAGATTGCCGGCGGTGGCGCTCAGGAAGGCGTTGGTGTCGACCACTTCCCGGTGCGACATCGCCTCTTCGGCGCGAGAGGCCTCGTCCATCAGGTTCCAGCGCCGCGTGTCGACGCGCTTGACCGCGCGCGGGATGGCGTCGATCTGCGCGAGCGTCTGCGGAAGCGCGCGCAGCAGCGCCACGTCGGCCGTGATCTGGTTCGACATCCCTTCTGCCACCTGCGCAGCGAGCTGGCGCCGTGCCTCCACCATCTGCTGCATGTCGCGCGCGCCCATCCCGTCGGCCGCCAGGCAAGCGGCAAACCAGCACAGCGCCACCCCGACCACCGCTCCTGACAGCCACAGCGCCAGCCGCACGGCGCGCGCGCCATGGGCCGACGATGCCGAAGGTGACGGTGCAGGCGCCCTCATGTCAGGCCTCGCTGCCCAGAAAATCCGCGACTGTCGGGTAGCGCAGCGCCACACGCAGCTCGCGCGTCAGGCGTGCATTGCGTAACCGGCGCGATTCGCTCATGAACGACAGCAGCGTCGGCTCGATCTGCGTAACAGCTTCGGCCCGCGAGATGCGCGGCGGTCGCTGCAGGCCCCGCGCATCGGCCACGGCATCAAAGTAGTCGCCCATGCGCAGCTCCGATGCATCACTGGCATGCACGATGCGCTGCGACCGCCCCCGGAACAGCGCGGCAATCAGCGCGCGCGCCAGGTCATCGGCGTGGATGTGGTTGGTGTAGACGTCGTCTTCCGAGCGCAAGGCGGGGGTGCCGCGCTGCAGTCGGGCGACGGGCAGGCGATCAGCCGCGTAAATGCCGGGAATGCGCAGGATCGACGTGCGCCAGCCGCCGCCCGCACCGAACCAGCGCACGCGGCGTTCCGCAGCCACGCGGCGCCGCGCGCGCGCCGTCGTTGGCTTCACCGGGCGGGATTCGGCAACCCAGGCACCCCCCGCGTCGCCGTATACGCCGCTGGTGCTCGCATACACGAACGCACGCGCTTGGAGGCGGGTTTTCAAGCGCCCTATCACACCACCAAGCCTGCGCGCCCGGTCGGGTAAAATGCGACGTTTTGTGGCTCGCGGTATCGGGGCAGGACGCGCCAGCGTGTGCAGCAATGCAGCGGTACGCGGGTCGTCGTTGCCGGCAGTCGGCGGCGGTGCCAGGTGCAGCACGCGCGGGCTTAAACCCCGCAGGCGGCGCAGCGACGCGGCATCGTCCAGATTGGCGACAATCGGCACGGCACCGGCTTCACGCAACGATGCACGGCCCGCCTCGCGCGAGGTGACGGCAAAGACGCGAAAACGCGTGCGCAGCGTCGTCAGGCAGCGTTGGCCGACATCGCCGCAGCCGACGATCAGCACGCGCGGAAGGCCCAGGCGTGGCATAGGTTTGGATGGCAGAGCACCTGTCTGGCTCACCATCGAACGTGCCGCCGGATTTGCCACATTGGGGCGACCAGACACTCTTTTCAACATATTCGGAATTGTAGTATGGCTTACCAGATCAACGTGCTGCCCAGCGGCCGCCAGTTCCAGGCCGAAGACGGCGAGACCATCCTTGCAGCAGCGCTGCGCCAGGGCATCGGCCTGCCGTACGGCTGCAAGAACGGGGCATGCGGCTCGTGCAAGGGCCATGTGCGCGAGGGCTCCATCGTGCAGGGCAACCACTCGCCCAACGCGCTGACGGCGCAGGAAGCCACCGAAGGCCGCGCGCTGTTCTGCTGCGCCACGCCCGCGACGGACGTCACCATTGAAGTGCGCGAAGTGCAAGGCGCCGGCGATGTGCCCATCAAGAAGATTCCGTGCCGCGTGGCCTCGCTGGAAAAGGCCGCGCCGGACGTCACCATCGTCAAGCTGCAACTGCCGGCCACCGAGCGCATGCAATTCCTGGCCGGGCAGTACGTGGAATTCATCCTGCGCGACGGCAAGCGCCGCAGCTACTCGATCGCCAATCCGCCGCACGAAGAAGGCCCGATCGAGCTGCACATCCGCCACATGCCGGGCGGCGCGTTCACCGATTACGTGTTCGGCGCCAAGGAAGGCGCACCGGCCATGAAGGAGCGCGACATCCTGCGCTTCGAAGGGCCGCTGGGCAGCTTCTTCCTGCGTGAAGAATCCGACAAGCCGATCATCCTGCTGGCCTCGGGCACGGGTTTCGCGCCCATCAAGGCCATCGTTGAGCATGCCCAGTTCATCAAGAGCACGCGCCCGATGACGCTGTACTGGGGCGGCCGTCGCCCGCAAGACCTGTACATGCACGCCAAGGCTGAAGAATGGGCGCGCACGATCCCGGGCTTCACCTACGTGCCGGTCGTCTCTAACGCCCTGCCCGAAGACGCCTGGACCGGCCGCACCGGCTTCGTCCACCAGGCGGTGATGGCCGATCACCCCGATCTGTCGAACCACGAGGTCTACGCCTGCGGCGCGCCGGTGGTGATCAACTCGGCGCGCACGGACTTCGCCGCCCAGTGCAAGATGCACCCGGATGCGTTCTTCGCTGATTCGTTCACCTCGGAGGCTGACCTGCACCCGGCTGGCTAAGGGCAGGCTGACCGTTGCACAAATCCAAACCAAGCCGAAATTTCGTTTTGACTTGACTTGGCATCCGTCTTATTCTTGCGCCTTATGAACCACGCCCTGCACCTCCGACGCCGCCGTACGTTGCTCCCTCCGGGAAGCCACGCGGCTGTCTGCTGATTGCATATCGGGTTCACAGGATTCGACGATCACAAGGCCACGGGCTCAACCCGTGGCCTTTGTCTTTTTCCAACTCGCGCTTTTCCGCTTTTTCATCTTCCTGCCGCCTTTTTCTGGAGTGTTTGCCATGGCGTTTGCTGACTACCCCGTCCAGTCCCTGATGTACATCACCAACCGGCCCGAGATCGTCTTCACCGAAGGCAAGGGCTCGTGGCTGACGGATCACAACGGCAAGCGATACCTCGACTTCGTGCAAGGCTGGGCCGTCAACTGCCTCGGCCATTCGAACGACGGCATGATCGAGGCGCTCAACGCGCAGGCCAAGAAGCTCATCAACCCGAGCCCGGCCTTCTACAACGAGCCGATGGCCAAGCTGGCCAACCTGCTGACCGCGCACAGCTGCTTCGACAAGGTGTTCTTCGCCAACAGCGGCGCCGAGGCCAACGAAGGCGCCATCAAGCTCGCCCGCAAGTGGGGCAAGAAGCATAAGAACGGCGCCTTCCAGATCATCACGTTCGACCACAGCTTCCACGGCCGTACGCTCGCCACCATGAGCGCGTCGGGCAAGGCCGGCTGGGACACGATCTTCGCCCCGCAGGTGCCGGGCTTCCCGAAGGCAATCCTGAACGACATTGCTTCGGTGGAAGCGCTCATCACCGACGACACCGTCGGCGTGATGCTGGAGCCGGTGCAGGGTGAAGGCGGCGTGCTGCCGGCCACGCCGGAGTTCATGCAACAGCTGCGCGCGCTGACCAAGAAGCACAAGATCCTGCTGATCGTCGATGAAGTGCAAGCCGGTTGCGGGCGTTGCGGCACCCTCTTCGCCTACCAGCTCTCGAACATCGAGCCGGACATCATGACGCTGGGCAAGGGTATCGGCGGCGGCGTGCCGCTGTCTGCCCTGCTGTGCACGGATGAAGTCGCCAGCTTCGAAGCCGGCGACCAGGGCGGCACGTACAACGGCAACCCGCTGATGACGGCGGTCGGCCTGTCGGTGATCGAGCAACTGCTGGCCCCGGGCTTCCTGGATGGCGTGCAAGAGCGCGGCGCCTACCTGCGCAAGCAGCTGCTGCAACTGTCGGAAGAATTCGGCCTGGCGGGCGAACGCGGTGAAGGCCTGCTGCGCGCCCTGCTGCTTGGCAAGGACATCGGCGGCCAACTGGTCGAAGCCGCACGCGAGATGAACCCGACGGGCCTGCTGCTCAACGCGCCGCGCCCGAACATCCTGCGCTTCATGCCCGCGCTGAACGTGACGACCGAAGAGATCGACACGATGATCGGCATGCTGCGCACGCTGCTCAAGACGCACGCTTAAAGCTAGACGCATCACCCAGGGCGGCGCGCAATGCGCTGCCCTTCACTGCTCCTCCGCTGTTTCCCACCCTGAGGTTTGCCATGGCCGCAACGCTTGTTGTTCCGGCCACGGGGATCGTTTTGTCTGACGATCCCGCGTGGCTCCCGCTGGACCAGATCTACGGTTTTCTCTCGCAGCAAACGCATTGGGCGTGCGGACTGCCCCGCGCGGTGTTCAACCGATCGATCGCCAACTCGCTGGCTTTTGCCGCCTACCAGCGCAACGACGATGGCACGCATGGTGATCTGGTGGGCTTCGCGCGCGTCATCTCGGACTACGCGACGTTCGCCTATCTGTGTGATGTGTTCGTGCTGCCGGCGTGGCGCGGCAAAGGTGTGTCGCACGTGCTGATGCAGTTCATGCGCGAGCACCCCGAGCTTCAAGGCCTGCGCCGCACGGTGCTGGTCACGACGGAGGCCGGCTGGCTTTACCGCAAGCACGGCTTTACCGATGTGCCGGGCGACAGCGGCTTCATGCAGCTGCATCGGCCGAACGTCTATCAAGCCGCATCGACCTAGCGCGCCAAAGAAAAAGCCCCGCAACTGCGGGGCTTTCTCATGACGCATGATGGTGCTTACTCGCCCACTCATTCACCCAAGTAGGCAGCACGCACCTTCGGGTCGTCCAGCATCTGCTTGGCATCGCCGCTCATGGTGATGAGACCGGAGTCCATCACGTAGCCGCGGTGCGCTGCCTGCAGCGCCAGTCGCGCGTTCTGCTCAACGAGCAGCACGGTCACGCCTTGCGCCGAGATGTCGCGCACGACCTCGAAGATCTTCTCCACCATGATCGGCGAGAGGCCCATCGACGGTTCGTCCAGCAGCAGCAGCTTCGGTTGGCTCATCAGCGCACGCGCCATGGCCAGCATCTGCTGCTCGCCACCCGACATCGTGCCGGCCAGCTGGTTTGCACGCTCCTTCAGGCGCGGGAAGATGCCGAACATGCGGTCGATGTCCGCCTTGATCTGGGCCTCGTCGTTGCGTGTGAAGGCACCCATCTGCAGGTTCTCGACGATGGTCATGCGCGCGAACACGCCGCGGCCTTCCGGCACCATCGCCAGACCCTGCTTGAGCAGGTTGTAGCTCGGCACGCCCTTGATCGACTTGCCCAGATACTGCACGTCGCCCGCGGCCCAGCCCTGCAGGCCGGTGATGGCCTTCATCGTGGTCGTCTTGCCGGCGCCGTTGGCGCCGATCAGCGTGACCAGCTCACCCTCGCGGATCTCCAGATCCACACCCTTGACTGCCTGGATGCCGCCGTAGGCAACCTTCAGGCCGTCGATCTTCAACATTACTGGTTTCATCCGTAATCCTTTTGCCTTGTTTCAGACGCTCAGCCAATCAATGCGCGGAGGCGCCCAGGTAGGCCTCGATCACGGCCGGGTTGCTCTGCACTTCGTGCGGCAGGCCCTGCGCGATCACCTTGCCGTAGTCCAGCACGGTCAGGCGGTTGCACAGGCCCATCACCAGCTTCACGTCGTGTTCGATCAGCAGGATGGTCTTGCCGTCCGAGCGGATCTTGTCGAGCAGGCCACGGAGTTCGACCTTTTCGGTGGCGTTCATGCCGGCAGCCGGCTCGTCCAGGGCCAGCAGCTTGGGCTGCGTGGCCAGGGCGCGCGCGATCTCCAGACGACGCTGGTGGCCGTACGACAGGTTGCGTGCCGTGTAGTTGGCGTACTTGCCGATGCCGACGTAGTCCAGCAGGTCGTGCGCCCAATCTTCGATGGACTGCTCTTCCTCGCGGGCGGACTTGGTGCGGAACACCGCGCCGATCAGGCCAGCCTTGGTACGGACGTGGCGGCCGACCATGACGTTTTCCGCCGCGGTCATGTCGCCGAACAGGCGGATGTTCTGGAATGTGCGGGCGATACCGGCCTTGGCCACTTCGTGCACGGCGGTCGGCTGGTACGGTTGGCCGCCCAGCACGAACTCGCCGGCGTCCGGCGTGTACAGGCCCGTGATGACGTTGAAGAACGTGGTCTTGCCGGCGCCGTTCGGGCCGATCAGGCCGTAGATCTCGCCTTCGCGGATTTCCAGGTTCACATCGGACAGCGCTTGCAGGCCGCCGAATCGCTTTTGTACGCCTCGGATCGAGAGGAGGACGTTGTTGTTGCTCATGTGCGTGCCTCCAATCAGATGCGGGACAAACCACCGACCCGCGCCTTCTGCGGACGGTCTTCCTTGCGCGGCGAGGGCCACAGGCCCGCAGGGCGATACAGCATCACCACCACCATCGCCAGGCCGAACAGCAACTGACGGAGCACTTCCGCTTCCACGATCACATGGCCAAACAGCTTGTTCTGGATCGGCTCGGCCAAGGCACGCAGCAGTTCCTGGAAGCCCACCAGCAGGACGCCGCCCAGGATCACGCCCGGGATGTGGCCCATGCCGCCCAGCACCACGATCGCCAGGATGTAGATCGACTCCCACAGCACGAACGATTCCGGCGACACGAAGCCCTGGAACGACGCGAACATCGCACCCGACACGCCGCCGAACGACGCGCCCATCGCAAATGCCAGCAGCTTGATGTTGCGGGTGTTGATACCCATCGCCTTGGCGGCGATTTCGTCTTCACGGATGGCAACCCATGCACGACCAATACGCGAGTTCTGCAGTCGCAGGCACACGATGATGATGATCGCGGCCAGCAGCACGAACAGGTAGTAGTACATGTAGACCGAGTCGAAGCGGATGCCGAAGAAGTCGTGGCGCTTCGAGAAGTCGAACCCGAAGATCTTGACCGGCTCGATCAGGTTGATGCCCTTCGGACCGTTGGTGATGTTCACCGGGCGGTCGAGGTTGTTCATGAAGATCCGGATGATTTCACCAAAGCCCAGCGTCACGATCGCGAGGTAGTCGCCACGCAGCTTCAGCGTCGGTGCACCCAGCAGGATGCCGAACAGCGCGGCCAGCCCCGCGCCCAGCGGAATCACCCACCAGACGATGAGATGCAGCCCGTTGGGGAACAGTTGGTGAATCCACTCGAACTGGTTCGACAGGTGTGGCGAGCCCAGCAGGCCCATCATGTACGCCCCCACCGCGTAGAACGCGATGTAGCCCAGATCGAGCAGGCCGGCAAAGCCCACCACGATGTTCAGGCCCAGGGCCAGCATGATGTAGAGCAGCGCGAAGTCCAGCACGCGCACCCAGTAGTTACCACCTGCGGCACCGACGATGAACGGTGCGAACAGGGCCAGGATCAGGAAGCCGTAGAGCGCGGCGCGCGTCTTCTTCGGAGCCTTGAATTCGGTTGCAGTTTCAGTCATGGCGCTCCCCTTCTTATGCACGGTCCGCAACGCGTTCGCCCATGATGCCGGACGGGCGGAACAGCAGCACGCCAATCAGCACGATGAACGCGAAGACATCTTGGTAGTTCGAACCGAACACACCGCCAGTCAGGTCACCGATATAGCCGGCGCCCAATGCTTCGATCAGGCCCAGCAGCATGCCGCCAACCATGGCGCCCGCCAGGTTGCCGATGCCGCCCAGCACCGCCGCGGTAAACGCCTTCAGGCCGGGGATGAAGCCCATGTAGAAGTGCGCATTACCGTAGTTGGTCGCCATCATCACGCCCGCGACCGCTGCCATGGCAGCACCGATCATGAACGTGGCGGAGATCACGAAGTTGGGGTTGACGCCCATCAGGCCTGCCACACGCTGGTTCTCGGCGGTCGCACGCATGGCGCGGCCGAGCTTGGTGCGGTTGACCAGCAGGATCAGCCCGACCATGACCAGGATCGACACGACGATGATGACGATTTCCTTGCCAGTGATGGTCGCGCCCGTAGAGCCGATATCGATCGGGCTCGAAGGCAGCAGCTGCGGGAACGTCAGCGGGTTGCGCGACCAGATCATCATCGCCAGGGTCTGCAGCACGATCGACACGCCGATGGCGGTGATCAGCGGCGCCAGGCGCGGCGCATTGCGCAGCGGCCGGTAGGCAACCCGTTCGATGGTGTAGGCCACGATGGCACAGACCGGCATTGCAAACAGCAGTGCCAGGATCAGCGTGATCCAGTCAGGCAAGTTGGGGAAGAACTTCTGGAGGAAGTTGATGGCGGTCAGGGCAGACATTGCACCGACCATCAGGACATCGCCGTGGGCGAAGTTGATGATGCCGAGAATACCGTAGACCATGGTGTAGCCAAGTGCGATCAGCGCGTAAATGCTGCCGAGCACCAGACCGTTCACGATCTGCTGGATAAAGATATCCATGAGAACAGCTCCTGCTATGCCTTGCTTTGTTGTAGGCGACGGGATGTCGTGCCCGCAAGGTATGCGATCAATCGGATGGGTAGGGTGAGGTTGCTGGTAAGCGGCCTGCCGACGCGCCCATGGTGAGGGCCTTGTTTCACTGGCGAGGCTATAAAAAACGGCACCGCAAGGGTAGGCGCGGTGCCGTTTTCAAGGGCGGTAACCCTTCGATTACATCTTCACAACGTCAAGGACGGTCTTCTTCTTGTCCTTGTAGTTGTACAGGGTGATCGAACCTTCCTTCAGGTCACCCTTGTCGTCGAACGCGATGTTGCCGATCACGCCGTGATAGTTGGTTGCCGGCATGGCAGCCAGGATCTTGGCCGGATCGGTCGAGTTGGCACGCTTCATCGCGTCGATGACCACGTTGACGGCGTCATACGTGAACGGTGCGTAGATCTGCACCGGCGTGTTGAAGCGCGCTTGATACTTCTTCTCGAAGTCTGCGCCCTTCTCCATCTTCGACAGCGCCAGGCCCGCTTCCGAGCAGACGATGTTGTCGATGGCGTCGCCAGCCAGTTCAGCAACCTTGTCGGTACACACGCCGTCGCCGCCAACGATCTTGGCCGTGATGCCCAGTTCCTTGGCCTGCTTGGCGAACGGACCGCCGGTGGCATCCATGCCGCCGTACATGATCACGTCCGGCTTCTTGCCCTTGATCTTGGTCAGAATGGCCTTGAAGTCGGTCGCCTTGTCGTTGGTGGCTTCACGTGCCACGACGTTCACGCCGTCGGCCTTCGCGGTCTTCTCGAACTCGTCGGCCAGGCCCTTACCGTAGGCGGTGGCATCGTCAACGATGGCCACGGTCTTGGCGCCCAGGGTCTTGGCGGCGTAGTTCGCCAGTGCCGGACCTTGCTGCGCGTCGGTGGCAACCACGCGGTAGGTCGTCTTGAAGCCCTGCTTGGTGTAGTCGGGGTTGGTCGACGACGGCGAGATCTGCACGATGCCTGCATCGCTGTAGATCTTGGAAGCCGGAATCGAAACGCCCGAATTCAGGTGGCCAACGACAGCAACAACGTGCTCGTCAACCAGCTTCTGCGCCACGGCAGTGCCGGTCTTCGGGTCGCCCGCATCGTCTTCACCGACCAGTTCCAGCTTGATCTTCTTGCCGTCGATGGTCAGGCCTTCCTTGTTGGCTTCTTCAACGGCCAGACGTGCGCCGTTTTCGTTGTCTTTGCCAAGGTGAGCAATACCGCCCGTCAGCGGTGCAGCATGACCGATCTTGACGACGGTCTCGCCGCCGGCAGCAGCCGGAGCCGACGTTGCTGCAGGTGCAGCAGCTTGGTCTGCGGGCTTTTCCTCGTTCTTACCGCAAGCTGCTACGAGTGCCACGGCAGCCGCAAGCGGCAGAACTTTGGCAAACTTAATTTGCATGAGTGATCTCCTAGATCTCGCAAGAGCAAGGAGAGCGTCCTGCCTCCCGGCCGCTCCCCCCGCGCCGATTTGTTTCAATTTGAAACGCGCGCATTGTATCCCCTTTTTTTGCGGATGCAATACGCGTCGCAACAACGATTTTTACCGTAATTACGCCGCTTTACGGGCTTTCCCCAATGCCCAAACAGGCGTCATTTCGCGCAGGCATGCGCGATAGGCAGACGGGTCTATCAAGAACCGTGCCAGAGTAAGGGAAACCCCCTATCCATGCGGGTTCCCGGTCGATACGCACGGTAAATCAAGGCTTCGGCGGTTTCGAAGTTGTTTTTGCGACGCACAAAATGAAACGGCCACTCTGGTTAGAGTGGCCGCTGCATGTTGAAAGCGCTTTACGCACCGCACTAGGGCGCACTGTTTTTGTGCGCTTTTAAGTGGGCATTTACATAAACGCGTTCAATTGATTTGAAGTCCCCTCGGAAGGGGGAAGGACATGTTTTCCTGAATACCATCCAGCGGACGGACGGTGCGCGCGCCTAGCGCCTTGAGCCGATCGACGATCGATTGCGCCAATTCTTCCGGCGCTGAAGCACCCGCCGTCAGGCCCACGCGGCGCTTGCCGGCCACCCATTCGGGTTTCACCTGCTCGGGCGTATCCACCATATAGGCGGGCACGCCCAGCTTTTCGGCCAGCTCACGCAGGCGGTTGGAGTTTGAACTGTTCGGGCTGCCGACCACGATCACCACTTCCACTTGGGGCGCCATGAATTTCACGGCGTCCTGGCGGTTCTGGGTGGCGTAGCAGATGTCTTGCTTCTTGGGCTCATGCACGGCCGGAAAGCGCGCCTTGATGGCCGCCACGATCTCCTGCGTCTCGTCGACCGACAGCGTGGTCTGCGTGACGTATGCCAGGCGCGTCGGATCCTTCACCACGAGATGCGCAACGTCATCGACGGATTCGACCAGCAGCATGCCGTCGTTCGCCTGACCCATCGTGCCTTCCACTTCAGGATGCCCCTTGTGGCCGATCATGATGATCTCGAAGCCCTGCGCCCGCATTTTCGAGACTTCAACGTGCACCTTGGTCACCAGCGGGCACGTTGCGTCGAACACGCGCAGGCCGCGCGCCTCCGCCGCCTCGCGCACCGCACGCGACACGCCGTGCGCGCTGAAGATGACGGTGCCGCCCACCGGCACATCGTCGAGTTCCTGCACGAACACCGCGCCCTTGTTGCGCAGGTCGCCCACCACATAGGCGTTGTGCACGATCTCGTGGCGCACGTAGATCGGCGCGCCAAACAACTCGAGCGCGCGCTCGACGATCTCAATGGCGCGATCCACGCCGGCGCAAAAGCCACGCGGCTGCGCGAGCAGAACCTCGGCGTCGGCTTGGGTGACAGGATCGATCGGGGCGTTCACGGCGTTGCTCATTACAGAATGCCGATGAGCTGGACTTCAAACACGATGGTCTGGCCAGCCAGCGGGTGGTTGAAATCGAACAGCGCGGAAGTCTCGCCGACTTCCTTGAGCACGCCGGCGTACTTGCCGCCGGATGGCGCATTGAACTCAACGAGATCGCCCGGCTGGTAGTCCTCTTCAAACGAGGAGTTCTCGCGCAGCGTGGCCAGAGACACGCGCTGCAGCAGCTCCGGGTTGCGCGGCCCGAATGCATGTTCGGGCGCCAGGCGGAAGGTCGTGCGCTCGCCCTCGCGCATGCCGAACAGCGCCTGCTCCAGCGTCGGCGCCATCTGGCCCTGGCCCAGCAGCAGCGTGGCCGGCTTGTCGTCAAACGTCGTGACGATGTCCGTGTCGTTTTCCAGCGCGATGCGGTAGTGCAGCGTCAGGAAAGAATCCGGGCCAACCACCTTGCCCGCGCCGCTTGCTGCCCCGTTGGACGCCTCGTTCACCAAATTTTGCACGCTTAACCCGCTTGACCAAAAAGTAACCCGTTATTGTACGTCAGCCCTCCCTGCGCCCGCAGGCGCGGCGCCCGCCGCACACCTATATCAATAGGGGCTTTTTCTCCTCGCGCTACCTTATGGCAATCGTCGACTGGCCCGCCCACGAGCGGCCACGTGAAAAACTGCTCGCCCACGGCCCCGCCGCCCTTTCCGACGCAGAACTGCTTGCCATCTTCCTGCGCGTGGGTGTGCCCGGGAAAAGTGCCGTCGACCTCGCACGCGAACTGCTCACCCACTTTGGCTCGCTCGGGCGGCTGTGTCACGCGTCGCAACAGGAGTTCTCGTCAATCAATGGCATGGGGCCCGCCAAATACGCACAACTCCATGCGCTATTAGAAGTGGCACGGCGGGCGCTCAAGGAAGACATCAGCCACGGAAAGACCTTCGAATCCCCACAGAGCGTGAAGGATTTCCTGCGCCTGACGCTCGGCCACCGGCCACATGAGGTGTTCGCCTGTTTATTTCTAGATGTGCGGCACCGGCTGATTGCGTGGGAAGAACTGTTTCGCGGCACACTCACCGAGGCCCGCGTCTACCCACGCGAGATTGCCAAGCGCGCCCTGCATCACAACGCAGCGGCCGTCGTCCTAGCCCACAACCACCCCACCGGCCACGCCGAGCCCAGCGAATCGGACATCACCCTAACCCGGGAACTCTGCCGCGCACTGGCGCTGCTCGACGTGATTGTTCTGGATCACATGATCGTCGGCCGCACCACGGTCTACGGCTTCCTGGAACACGGCAAGATGTAGCGCGGACGCCGCATCACGCGTTGCTCAACGGCAATCCGCTGATCTCGTTGATTTGCCAGCAGTTTTGTGTGTATAATCCGCGTTTCGCTGAAGTCCCACCTCTACAGTGGCGCTGCGCTTGGTTTTGGTCCCAGCGCCCGGTCGCAAACTGTAGCCAACGAATTAAGTTAGGAGTGCTCCATGGCACGCGTCTGTCAAGTGACCGGGAAAGCGCCGATGGTCGGCAATAACGTTTCCCACGCAAACAACAAGACCAAGCGCCGTTTTCTGCCGAACCTGCAGAATCGCCGCTTCTGGGTCGAATCCGAAAACCGCTGGGTGAGCCTGCGCGTGTCGAACGCCGGTCTGCGCCTGATCGATAAAAAAGGCATCGACGAAGTGCTCGTGGACCTGCGCGCACGCGGCGAAGTCTAATTAGGAGTTAAATCATGGCCAGCAAAGGCGGACGCGACAAGATCAAGCTGGAATCGACCGCAGGTACGGGTCATTTCTACACGACCACCAAGAACAAGCGCACCAAGCCGGAAAAGATGGAGATCATGAAGTTCGATCCCGTCGCCCGCAAGCACGTCGCTTACAAGGAAACCAAGATCAAGTAATCCTCGCGATTGCTGTGGCTTGTTTCCGTCGGCACGACCGACAGCAAAAACCCGCTCCAAGGCGGGTTTTTTGTTGCCTGTCGTTTGACGCAAGCCGCGGTGTACACTGCTCCCCTTTCCGATTGACACGCGACTGCACTGACTTTGCCAGCACGCAGCCGCGTCTGCCCAGCGTCTTGCGTCTTCCATGAATTTCGATGTTGCCGTTGTTGGCAGTGGCCTGGCGGGCCTGACCGTCGCCCTGCACCTCGCCGATCACCGCCGTGTGGTCGTCATCAGCAAGCGCAGCCTGCCGGAAGGCGCCAGCGACTGGGCACAGGGTGGCATCGCAGCCGTGCTCGACTCGGGCGACAGCCATGACGAGCACGTTGACGACACGCTCATCGCCGGCGCTGGCCTGTGCGATGAGGCGGCCACACGCTACATCGTCGAAAATGGGCGCTCCGCCATCGAATGGCTGATCAACCACGGCGTGCCTTTCACCCGCGATGAACAAGCCGAACTTGGCTTCCATCTCACGCGCGAGGGCGGCCACCGCCACCGCCGCATCATCCACGCGGCAGATGCTACCGGCCATGCCGTGGTAACGACGCTGGTGGAGAAAGTCCGCAATCACCCGAACATCACGCTGCTGGAAGACCACTTCGCGATCGACCTGATTACCGACGCAAAACTGGGACTACCGGGCATGCGCTGTCACGGCCTGTATGTGCTCGATTGCGAGAGCGGCCACGTGAAGACGCTCACCGCCAGCCAGACCGTGATGGCCACGGGTGGTGCGGGCAAGGTCTATCTCTATACGACGAATCCGGACACCGCCAGCGGTGACGGCATCGCGATGGCATGGCGCGCAGGCTGCCGCGTGGCGAACATGGAGTTCATCCAGTTCCATCCGACCTGCCTGTACCACCCGTTCGCCAAATCGTTCCTGATTACCGAAGCCGTGCGCGGCGAGGGCGGCAAGCTGATCTTGCCCGACGGCACGCGCTTCATGCCCGCGCACGACGAGCGCGCCGAACTGGCCCCGCGCGACATCGTCGCCCGCGCCATCGACTTCGAGATGAAGAAGCGCGGCCTGGACTGTGTGTACCTGGACATCAGCCACCAGAGCCCTGAATTCCTCCAGGAACACTTCCCGACCATCCTGGCGCGCTGCCTGGAACTCGGCATCGACATCACGCGCGAGCCGATTCCGGTCGTGCCGGCGGCGCACTACACGTGTGGCGGCGTGGTGACGGATCACCTGGGCCGCACCGATATCGCGGGGCTGTATGCCGTGGGCGAGACGGCCTACACCGGCCTGCACGGCGCCAACCGGCTGGCAAGCAACTCGCTGCTCGAATGCATGGTGATCGGTCGTGGCGCGGCGGAAGACATCCTCGCGCAGCCCCAATCGAAGCCGACGTCGGTACAGATTCCCGCATGGGACGAAAGCCGCGTGACCGATGCCGATGAGGAAGTCGTCGTCTCGCACAACTGGGACGAACTGCGCCGCATGATGTGGAACTACGTCGGCATCGTGCGCACGAACAAACGGCTGGAACGCGCGCAGCACCGCATTGCCCTGCTGCGCGAAGAGATTGCGGAGTACTACGCCAACTTCCGCGTCGGCCACGACCTGCTGGAGCTGCGCAACCTCGTCGAAGTGGCCTCGCTGATCGTCGACAGCGCGCTGTCACGGCATGAGAGCCGCGGCCTGCATTTCTCGCGCGACTACCCGGAGACGCTGCCCAAGGCACTGCCGACGGTCATGCAGCCGACCCATCGGCAGATCGCGCGCAAGCGCTAAGCGTTATTCAGTCAACAATCCGCAGGGAGTAGTCGGTCGCGCGCACGTCCTTCGTGAGCGCACCGACGGAGATGCGATCGACGCCCGTTTCGGCAAACGCGCGGATCGTGTCGATGTTCACGCCGCCGGACACCTCCAGTAGCGCTCGCCCTGCCGTCACGCGCACAGCCTCTCGCATTGCCGGCGTGTCGAAGTTGTCGAGCAGCACGGACGTGGCACCCGCCGCCAGCGCTTCATCAAGCTGTGCCAGCGTTTCGACTTCCACCTGGATCGGCACACCGGCATTCAACGCCTGCGCTGCACGCAGGGCCGCCGTCACCCCACCTGCAGCGGCGATGTGGTTTTCCTTGATCAGGATACCGTCGTACAGGGCCAGGCGCTGGTTCTCACCGCCACCGATGCGCACGGCGTACTTCTGTGCAAGACGCAGGCCGGGCAGCGTCTTGCGCGTATCGAGCACGCGGGCGCGCGTGCCGGCGATGACCCCCGCGTAGCGCGACGTGGCCGTCGCCACACCGGAGAGCAATTGCAGGAAGTTCAGCGAGGGGCGCTCTGCAGTCAGCAGCGAACGCGCGGGGCCTTCGATCTCGCACACCACCGAATCAGGCGCCATGCGATCGCCTTCGTGCTGGCGCCACGTCACGCGCAGCGTCGGATCGACGGCGCGCATGCAGGCGTCGAACCAGGGCGTGCCGCACAGCACCGCGTCTTCGCGCACGATCACACGGGCGCGCGCATGTCGTTCGGCAGGAACCAGCAAGCCGGTGCGATCGCCCGTGCCGACGTCTTCGGCAATGGCGGCCGCCACATTCGCGGCCAGCGCTTCATGCAACGCCGGGCCGAAACTGTCGAAAACCGCCTGCGCGGCGTTCACGTTCATCTGAGTCGCCGTCATGCCGGGCCAACTCCCTGGAAAAGTTGTGCATTGGCAGCCAGCTCGCCTTGGGGCCGAACTGCAGCCTTCTCACGCGCAGCAAAGTCGAGCATGCGGTCGATGCAGACCACGGCCTGTTTGCCGATGGCCGGATCGACATGAATTTCGTTGCGGCCGTTTTCCAGCACTTCAGCCAGATTCGTGAGCGCGTTCATCGCCATCCACGGGCAGTGCGCGCAGCTCTTGCAGGTCGCGCTGTTGCCGGCGGTCGGCGCCTCGATGAAGAGCTTGCCCGGCGCGGCCATGCGCATCTTGTGCAGGATGCCGTTGTCGGTCGCGACGATGAATTCGTTGGCCGACAGGGACTGCGCGGCCGCGATCAGTTGCGAGGTGGAGCCCACCACGTCGGCCTGCGCGACCACCGATTCCGGCGATTCGGGGTGCACGAGGATCTTCGCGTTCGGATGTTCAGCGCGCAGCAGGTCGAGCTCCACGCCCTTGAACTCGTCGTGCACAAGGCATGAGCCCTGCCACAGCAGCATGTCGGCACCGGTCTGCTTTTGGATGTAGCTGCCGAGGTGGCGGTCAGGCGCCCAGAGGATCTTCTTACCCTGCGCGTGCAGGTGTTGCACGATCTTCAGCCCGATGGACGACGTCACCATCCAGTCCGCGCGCGCCTTCACCGCAGCGCTGGTATTGGCGTAGACGACCACGGTACGGTCCGGATGCGCGTCGCAGAAAGCGGCAAACTCATCCGACGGACAGCCCAGGTCCAGGGAGCAGGTCGCGTCCAGATCCGGCATCAGCACGGTCTTTTCGGGGCTGAGGATCTTGGCGGTCTCGCCCATGAAGCGCACACCGGCCACCACCAGCGTCTTGGCGGAATGATCCCGGCCAAAGCGCGCCATCTCCAGCGAGTCGGACACGCAACCACCGGTCTCCTCGGCCAGGTCCTGCAGATCGGCGTCGACGTAGTAGTGCGCGACCAGCACCGCATCGCGTTCCTTGAGCAGGCGTTTGATGCGAGCCTTCAATTCGTCGCGCTCTTCTCGGGATAGCACGGGCGGCACCTTGGCCCAGGCGTGGGCAACGCAACTGGCACCGGATTGCCCAAGTTGGGCTTGGGCGAGCATATCCGGGCGCTCGAATTCAACCGTCTTGATGTGGGTTTCCATGATTGTCTCCCCGTCCCTTCATGCCATTAAGGCGCCGAAAAGCTGGCGCGGCAATGAAACGGACGGTGTGTGAGGAGGACTCGCGCCGCGATACGTAGTCGCAGCCTGTTAAAAAAATGAGTTGGGGCAGTTTACCCAAAAGAAAAGCCCCGCTGCGGAGCGGGGCTTCACCTATGAAACACGAAACTCAGGCGTAACGGCGCAGGCGCACGGCAAATTCCTGCAGTGCATGGATGCCGCTTTCCTCTGCGCGCTTGCACCAGTCCTGCAGTTGATGCAGCAGTTGCTCACGCGTGGCGTTCGAGCGGCTCCACAGCGCACCCAGTTCGCGGCGCATTTCCACGAAAGTGTGCAGCGACGAGTGGTCGGACACGATCTGCGAGAGCTGCTCGCGCTGCGGCGCGCCCAGCTTGGCCTCATCGCGGTGGAACCACTTACGGGCCGGTTTCAGTGCACGGTACTCCACATCACGCGAGGCCTTCAGCTTGGCCAGCTCTTGGCGATATGCAGCCTTGACCGTCTTGGCGTAGCGAGCCATCACGTCGTAGCGGTTGGCGATGATGGCTTCCAGTGTGTTCTGGTCAACCGGCTTGGCATCGACAAAACGCGCCTTGGGCGCCACTTTCTTGACCTTGGCCAGACCGACAATTTCCAGTGCGCGGATGTAGCCCCAGCCGATGTCGAACTCGTACCACTTGACCGAGAACTTGGCCGACGTGGCGTACGTGTGGTGGTTGTTGTGCAGCTCTTCGCCACCGATGATGATGCCCCACGGGGACACGTTGGTCGAAGCGTCTTCGCAGTCGAAATTGCGGTAGCCCCAATAGTGGCCCAGGCCATTGATGATGCCGGCAGCGTGGATCGGGATCCACAGCATCTGCACCGCCCACACCGTCAGGCCGACCGCGCCGAACATCAGCACGTCGAGAATCAGCATGAGGCCAACGCCTTGCCACGTGAACTTGGAATACAGGTTGTGCTCGATCCAGTCATCCGGCGTGCCGTGGCTGAACTTCTCGATCGTTTCCTTGTTCTTGGCCTCGGCGCGATACAGCTCAGCGCCTTCGAACAGCACCTTGCGGATACCGCGCGTCTGCGGGCTGTGCGGATCGTCTTCGGTTTCGCACTTGGCGTGGTGCTTGCGGTGAATGGCGGTCCATTCACGGGTGACCATGCCGGTGGTCAGCCACAGCCAGAAACGGAAGAAATGGGCAGGAATCGGATGCAGATCCAGCGCACGGTGCGCCTGGCAACGATGCAGAAAGATCGTGACGGCAGCGATGGTGATGTGCGTCACCACCAGCGTGAAAATCAGGATTTGCCACCACGCCCAGTTCAGGGTGCCGTTGGCAAGGAAATTCAGAATGGAGTCGATCAAAGTGTTCTCCGTGGTCAACTCGGGGTGATCAAGGCAGCCTTAGGTCCGTCAATCGATCGGGACGTTGCTGCCTCTTGAGGCCATCCACTGTCGCAGGGTTGCGACAGTGGGGTCGTCTTGGCGGGGATTCGAGTGTTGGCACCCGGCTTGCGCGTCACATCGGCGAGCTTCCAGCCGCCTGTCATATGACCTCCGCCCCTGCGCAATACAAGGCGTCCGCGGCGCTTTATGCCGCAAAACCTAAGCATTTGCGACGGGCCGTCTGGTTCCTCTGTGGGAGCATCCGGCATTTTAACCGAATACCCCCTCTATTCCATGGGGGAAAACCGCCAATTTGACCTCGGACAAGCCGGTGCCGTTCCGCAAACGGGCGCGCTAGGTCGATACCGACGCGTTGGAGGAGACTGCTGCATCACCCGAAGCACCCTGCTGCAGCCCGACTGTCCCCAGCAGCCGCACTTCGCGCTGGGGGTACGGGATCTCGATGCCGGCTTCCTTGAAGCAGCGATAGATCGCGCGATTCAACTCCGACTGCACACCCAGCTTGCCGTTGTGCGGGTCGTTGATCCATACGCCCAGTTCGTACTCGATGCCGCTATCGGCAAACAAGACCATGAAGGCTGCCGGCGCCGGCTCGGTCAGCACACGCGGAATGCCCTCGGCACATTGCACCAGCAGTGCCAGTACGGTTTCCGGATCGGCGGCGTACGATGCCTGCACGCGCACCGCCACCCGCACTGTGCCGCGCTCGTTATGGTTCTGCACGGCCTGCGCGACCATCAGCTCGTTCGGCACCAGCGTGTCTCCGTCGCCGTTGCGCACCACGGTGTAGCGCGTGCGGATCTGCGTGACGATGCCGGTGTAGGTGCTGACGGTGATCTGATCGCCCAGCTTGAGCGAACGCTCGAGCAGGATGATGAAGCCCGACACATAGTTGCTGGCGATCTTCTGCAGGCCGAAGCCCAGGCCCACGCCCAGCGCGCCGCCGAATACCGACAGCACCGTCAGGTCGATCCCCACCAGCGACAGGCTCAGCAGCAGCGCCACCACCAGCAGTACCGCCTTGGTCACGCGCGAGAGCACCACCTTCAGGTTGGCATCCAGCGCCCTGGCGCGCGTGATGCGACTGTCCAGCCAGGAGCCAAACCACATCGCCACCAGCACGGTCAGCAGAATCCACACCACGCCCATCAGCATGGCGGCCACGCTCACTTTCTGCTTGCCGCCCACTGAAAACCGGATGCCGTCCAGGTAATCCACCACATCACCCAGCACGCCCAGCACATACAGCACCATCGCCACCCACATCAGCGTGATGAGCACGCGCTGCACCAGCACCAGCATGCCGCGCAGTTCGCCGTTGGCCGACAGCACACGGCGCAGCACGTAGAACGCCAGGTAGAGCATCGTCAGCCCAAACAGCGGCACGACGGCCAGACGGAACATGCTGACAGGCATGACGCCCACCAGCGCGTAACGCGCCCCCAGCACCAGCAGCCAGCCGATCAGCGGGAACACCGCCCGCTCAAGGCTCGACCAGGCAAAGCGCAGCGCAAAGGTGTCGTTCACGTGGGCGGCGTGCAGGCGCCGCGAGATCGGCCGTGCAATCAGCCATGCTGCGGCCAGCACCAGCACGAGCACGCCGAGCTGCCAGATGAAACGCGGCCCGCCCAGATCAGAGACGATGTCGCCGAGCATATGGCCCAGCGCGATGTGGTTCAGGTTCAGCGGCAATCCGTTCATTGGAGCGACCGGTTATTGCGCACCCTCATTGGGCACGATACGGCAGCGCGTCAGCCACATGCTTCTGCCAGTTGGCGGCGTAGCGCTGGGCGAGGTCGGCATCGCCACGCACGATCAGCACGTTTTCGGCGTTGCCGCGCTGCGCGGTCTGCGTGAAGTTGAAGCTGCCGGTCACCAGCACCGGTCGCGCACCGCGCGCGTCGATCACGATGACTTTGTTGTGCGCGTTCTTGTAACGCACCTCCAGCCAGACGGGGATGCCCGCATTGGCAACCTCGGGGACACGGCTGCCGCCGGAGCGTGTCATCTGCTCCCGATCCGCCAGCACGCGAACGTCGACACCACGCTGATGCGCCGCCAGCAGCGCACGCACGATGGCCTTGTTCGACAGCAGATACGCCTGCACCAGCACCTGCTCGCGCGCCTGATCGATGGCATCGGCGAGCAGCCCTTCGATATCGTCGTCGGGCGTGAAAGCCGCCTGGACCGTGCCCTTGGCCGGCAACACCGGCGGCGTGCTGCGCGCCAGTGCAATTCCGCCTGCAGAACACGCCAGCCAGACGGCAAGCGCCACCCCTAAGCGACGCGCCATCACGCGCGGCGCTCCAGCACGGCAGCGAAGAAGCCGTCGGTCTGGTGCGTGTGCGGATACAGCTCGAGGTAGGGGCCCATCTCCAGCTCGATCTTCTGCGCGGCGAGCACCTCGCCAGCGGGCACGAGCACGAAGTCTTCATGCGCGGCCAGGAACTGCTCGACCACCTGCTGGTTCTCGCGCGCCAGCACGCTGCACGTTGCGTAGACGAGGCGGCCACCCGGCTTCAACAGCCGCGCCGCCGACGTCAGGATCGACAACTGCTTGGCCGACATTTCCTCCACGGCCTGGGCGGATTGACGCCACTTCAGATCGGGATTGCGGCGCAATGTGCCCAGCCCGCTGCACGGCGCATCGACCAGCACCCGGTCGATCTTGCCAGCCAGGCGCTTGACCTTGGCGTCGTGTTCGCTGTCGATGCGGCCCGGATGCACATTCGACAGGCCGCTGCGCGCCAGGCGCGGGCCCAGGTTCGACAGACGCTTCTCCGATACATCAAAGGCGTACAGGCGCCCCGTGGAGCGCATCGCCGCACCGATCGCCAGCGTCTTGCCGCCCGCGCCGGCGCAGAAATCGACCACCATCTCGCCGCGCTTGGGCGCCAGAAGCTGGCACAGCAACTGGCTGCCCTCGTCCTGCACCTCGACCGTGCCGTTGGTGAAGATGTCGAGCTTGTTCAGCGCCGGCTTGCCTGCCAGGCGGATGCCGACCGGCGACAGCGGCGCGGCAGCACCCTCGATGCCGGCTTCGGCCAGCGTGACCAGCACGGCTTCGCGCTCGCCCTTGAGCGTGTTGACACGCAAGTCCAGCGGCGCGGGGGTCAGCCAAGCCTGCGCCAGGGCTTCGGTAAATTCGGCGCCGTGCTGGGCGACCAGCGCATCAAATAGCCAGTCCGGCAGGTTGGCGCGCACGCGCGCGGCCAGGGCGGCGCGGTCGCGGTTTTCCCAGCGGTCCAGCCATTCGGCTTCAGCCGGATTCAGGAACGGAGCGATGGCCTCGCGGCCGGCGGTCTGCAGCAGACCAAGCAACACCAGGCGGCGGCGCGCCGGGCCGGTGCCGCTCTCGGCAAACTGGCCGAATTCGACCTTGCGACGCAGCACCGCAAACGCCGCCTCGGCGATGATGCCGCGCTCGCGGTGGCCGAGTTCGTGATGTTCACGGAAGTACTGGCTGACCACCATGTCGGCCGGCGCCGCAAAGTGCAGCAGGCGGGCGAGCACCTTGTCCAGGTGTTCCAGGTGGCTGCCGTGCACGCCCGTGCGCGGACGCGGCGCACTGCGCTGCTGAGGCTTGCCCTGGGGCGCCCGGTACCAGCCGCCGCCACCCGAGCCCGAGCGCTTGTTGCTCGGCCCACCGTTTCCGTTACCGCGCGAACGCTGGCGATCCTGGCTCATGCTGCCTCCCCGGCGCTCACGCCAATGACAAGCTGTGACACATCCGGCGAGACGCGCACAACACCGTTTTCAATCGACAACCGCCCTTCCACGAACCAGCGCACGGCACGCGGATAGATCACATGTTCCTGCGTCAGCAGCCGAGCGGCCAGCGAATCGGGGGTGTCGCCCTGACGCACCTCGATAATGGCCTGCAGCACGATCGGGCCATGATCCAGGTCGGCCGTGACGAAATGCACCGTCGCGCCATGCACCTTCACACCCATGGCCAGCGCGGCCTGGTGCGTGTGCAGGCCGGGGAAGCACGGCAGCAGCGACGGGTGGATGTTCAGCATGCGCCCTGCGTAGTGCGTCACAAAGCCAGGCGTCAGGATGCGCATGAAGCCCGCCAGAACCACGAGGTCGGGCGAAAAGCCGTCGATGACCTGCGCCAGGGCGGCGTCAAAGCTGTCGCGATCGGGGAAGGCCTTGTGGTCCACCACGGCCGTGGCAATGCCGTGCGACGCGGCAAATTTAAGTCCAGCGGCATCTGGCCGATTAGAAATGACGGCGGCGATACGACCCGACCAACCTTCGGCCTGACAGGCGCGGACGATGGCTTCCATGTTGGAGCCCCGCCCGGAAATGAGAATGACGATGTTTTTCATCGCGGCATTTTATCAAGTGCGCCGCAGTCCCCCGAGAAAATCCGGTACGGCAGCTGCGCGGCCAAGCCGGGGGCCCTTTTGCGACCTCCGTGGCATTTTGCCGACGCGCGTGAGCAAAAACCCTGCCGCGAGAGAGAAACGAAGGGGCAACCGTTGGCGTGCCTTGGCGCGCTCTGATAATCTCAGCGCCATAATTGTCCGCGCGCCCGGGGGGTCGGGTGTGCTGCCAGTGGTGACCCGGTGCGCATTTCGCCTTGGTCATCCTGCGCCGCAACATCGTGCGGGCGATAACCGTGACGGTCGGTCGGCACAGGGTCACGAGCCCAGCCAGACGGCCATCGCCCGCGCCGGGTCGACACGCGTACAACAACAAGAGGGCACTGCCCTCACCGGGGAATAAGAATGACGAGCTCGCTGCGTAGCCTGCTGGTGGTCGACGACCACCCTCTCGCCTTGTCCGGCACGACCACGTTTCTTGCACATGCATTGCCTGAAGTCCAGGTGCACGCGGCCATCGGCCGCCGCCAGGCGCTGGCACTGGTGGAAGAAGGCGTGCGCCCGGATGTCGTGCTGCTGGATGTGTGGCTCTCCGACTGCACCGGCTTCGATGCCATGCGCGAACTGCGCGGCCGGCTGCCGGAAGCCCGCTTTGCCTTCATGTCGGCCGAAAACACTCCGGAAATCGTCGCCAAGGCGCAGGCGCTCGGCGCCATCGGCTTCATCGGCAAGCACGCCGACGCGCATGCGTTCTCCAAGGCGGTGGCGGGCATCTTCGGCGGGGATTCGTCGTTCCCTTCGGAAGACGACATGGGCGGCACCAACGGCAAGGGCGGTGCATCGCACGGCATCCCCATCACGCCGGCCGAGCTGGGCCTGACGCCGCGTCAGGGCTCGGTGCTGGCGCTGCTGCTCGAGGGCTTGCCGAACAAGTCCATCGCACGCCAACTGGGCCTGACGGAAAACACCGTCAAGGAACATGTCTCGGCGATTCTGCAGCGGCTGGGCGTGCGCACGCGCATCCAGATCATTTCGCGCATGGAGCGCTTCCGTCTGACGGGCGCAGCCTGATCTGGGCACTTCCGGCGCCGCGATCGACGGCGCCGCGTCACCCTTTCCTCAGTAAGCGACCTGCGGTTCAGCCGTACGGCCGCGCAGCCAGCGCTTGAGCAACACGCGCAGCATGTTCGGATCCATCGGCTTGGCCAGCAGCAGGTAGCCGGCCTCCTCGGCACGCGCCAGGGCGGCGGAGTTGCGATCGCCGGTCAGCAGCACGGCATGGGCATCGGGGTGACTGACCTGCCAACGTTCGAGCAGTTGCAGGCCGTCTTCCTCGCCGGGCAGGCGCAGGTCGCAGAAGATGATCTGCGGGCGGATTCCACGCGACAGCAGGTGCTCGGCCGCGCGGCCATCGGCGGCGCTGTGGACTTCCACACCCCACGCTTCCAGCAGCGCATGCCAGGCCTTGCGGATCTGCGGATCATCGTCCACCACTAGCACCACGCCCGAGAAGCGCGGCTGCTCCAGCACGGCACGCTTCTGCTCGGCGCGCGGTTGCGTGGCCAGCGGCGCGCGGACTTCGGCGGGCACCGGCCGCAGCGCCATCCAGAACATCGAGCCGCGCCCCGGCACCGAGCGCACGCCGAACGTGCCGCGCAGCAGACGCACGCATTCCTTGTAGATCGACAGGCCCAGGCCCAGGCCCTGGCTCGGGTCGCGCTCGGGGTTTTCGACCTGGTAGTACGTCGAGAAGATGTCTTTCTGGTGTTCCGGCGCGATGCCAATGCCGGTGTCCCACACCTCAATGCGCAGGTGCTTCTGCCGTACGCGCAGCGCCACCATCACGCCGCCGCGCTCGGTATAGCGCAGCGCGTTCTGCAGCAGGTTGAACAGCGCGCGCCGCAGCAGCACCGGCTCGGCCATGCCATACACCGGCAGCGGCGGAATGCGCTGGGCAAGCGTCAGCCCCTTGGCGCGCGCATCGGGCATGAACTGCTGGATCACCTCGGTGATGACCTCTCCCAGGTCCACTGGCTCCAGCGTCGGGGAGGTCTTACGGCTTTCCAGCTTGGACAGGTCGAGCAGCGAGCGGAACAGCAGATCGATGGTGGCCGCGCCCGAAGCCAGTTGCTCCACCAGCGGCGCCAGCGCTTCGGACTGGTTGCGCGCCCGCAGCGCCTCTACCAGCAGCACGATCGCATGCACCGGCTGGCGCAGGTCGTGGCTGGCCGCCGCCAGGAAACGCGATTTTTCCTCCGACGCCGACAGCGCTCGCTGCTTCTCATCCTGATACCGGCGCGCCAGCTGGCGGCTCTCGTTCTCCAGTTGGATTTCGCGCACCAGCGTGTTGTGGATGTTCACCGCGTGCCGCGTCAGCAGCGCCGCAAAGAACAGCAACACGCCGCGCAGGTACAGCCCGTGCCCCGGAAACGCCTGCTCGGCCAGCACGAAATGCGGCGCCAGGATGCCCGTCCCCAGGATCAGCAGGCTGGACGGCACCGGCGCCTGCGACAGCACCGCCGCCGCCGCCACGCCCATGATGACGATCATCAGGAGGCTGCTGAACTCCAGCGACGGCGACATCAGATACAACCCCGCCGAGCACCCCCACGCCACCCCGCCCACGGCCGACATGATGTGCATGCCCGTCCACCACTTGCGGGTGTGCGCGGCCAGCGTCATGCGGGTCAGGTCGTAGCGGTAGCCAAAATAGAACCGCAGGCCCGACGCTGTCAGGCACAGCATGATCAGGCACCAGCCCAGCAGCGCCGGGCGGTTAGGTGCATCCCAGAACGCAGCCACGGTCAGGGCCGGCAGCACGACCGAGGCAGCGATCCCCATGGGCGCCCCGCGATGCACGGCGGCAAGCAGTTTGGCTTTGGCGTCCAGTTCGAGCGGCGCACGGCTGGCCAGCCCGAATTTGGCGAAGAAAAGGCGCAACGTGGCGTTCAAGGGAAAGCGGGAAAAGACATCGGAGATCGGCGGATATCGGATTGTGCCGCAAGCCCGTCACAATCGGACACACCCTTCGGACGATTGTGCAACACGGTGGGGGCCGCGCTTGCACATGCGGGCGCTGGGACAATCCCTTATATAATGTGCGTTTTGCTGGATTTTGGCCGGCTGTCACGCCAATCCGGGTCCAAACCCCCCTTTCCTCGACCACCGACGCCTCTCGTGAAAGTCTTTCGCGGCCTGCCCAACGCCGAAAGTCGCGCCCCCTGTGCGCTGACCATCGGCAATTTCGACGGCGTGCACCGCGGCCACCAGTCTCTGCTGGCCCGTGCGCGGGCGGCCGCCGACGCACGCGGGCTGCCGCTCACGGTCATGACGTTCGAGCCGCATCCGCGCGAGTTCTTCATGCCGGATCGCGCCCCTACCCGCATCGCGCTGTTGCGCGACAAGCTGGAAAGCCTGCGCCGCCAGGGCGTGGACCGCGTGGTCGTGGAGCACTTCAACGCGCACTTCGCCGGGCAGACGCCCGACGAGTTCGTGCGCAACGTGCTGGTCGAAGGCCTGCACACACGCTGGCTGCTGGTGGGCGATGACTTCCGCTTCGGCGCCAAGCGCGCGGGCGACTTTACCTATCTGCAGGCCGCTGGTGCGCAATTCGGCTTTGAAGTCGAGCAGATGGGCTCGGTGTCGGAATCCGGCATCCGCATCTCCAGCTCGGCCGTGCGCGAGGCGCTTGGTGCCGGTGACCTGGAACACGCGCGCCGGCTGCTCGGCCACGGTTACGCCATCAGCGGGCATGTGGTGCACGGGCAGAAGCTCGGCCGCTCGCTGGGCTTCCCGACGCTGAACCTGCGCATCTCGCATCGCAAGCCGGCGGTGTCGGGCATCTTCGTCGTGCAGGTGCATGGGCTGGCCGAAAAGCCGCTGCCCGCCGTGGCCAGCATCGGCGTGCGCCCGACCGTGGACGACTCCGGCCGCGTGCTGCTGGAAGTGCATATCTTCGATTACCACGCCAGCGTCTACGGCAAGCTGGTCCGCGTCGAATTCATGAAGAAGCTGCGCGACGAGGCCCGCTTCGATTCGCTCGATGCGCTCAAAGACGCCATCGCGCAGGACTGCGTGGACGCGCGCAACTTCTTCGGTTTGCCGATTCCTCCGGCCGGCGAATCGCCCGCGCTGCGGCGAGACTTCGCCACCTCCGCGACCGACCGAATTCAGTAGGCGGCTGACGCACTCGCCGCCCGAAAGCCACGCCGCGCACGCGCCCTGCACTCGACTTCGTGAGTCAGTGCGCTGCATCGATCCGAATTGCCCGAATCTGCCTCACATCACATCATGTCCGATTCCAAGAAGCCCACGCCGGAGAAAAGCAAGTACCCGGTCAACCTGCTGGACACCCCCTTCCCCATGCGCGGCGACCTGCCCAAGCGCGAGCCGCAGTGGGTCAAGCAGTGGCAGGACAAGCAGCTCTACAAGAAGATCCGCGCCGCGCGCAAGGGCGCCAAGAAGTTCATCCTGCACGACGGCCCGCCGTATGCAAACGGTGATCTGCACATCGGCCACGCGGTCAACAAGATCCTCAAGGACATGGTGATCAAGGCGCGCGGCCTGACCGGGCTGGACGCCGTCTACGTGCCGGGCTGGGACTGCCACGGCATGCCGATCGAAATCCAGATCGAAAAGCAGTTTGGCAAGGGCCTGCCCGTCAAGGAAGTGCAAGAGAAGGCGCGCGCCTACGCCACCGGCCAGATCGCCCGCCAGAAGGCGGACTTCGAGCGTCTGGGCGTGCTGGGCGACTGGGCCGATCCGTACCTGACCATGAACTTCCGCAACGAAGCGGATGAGGTGCGCGCGCTGGGCAAGATCCTGGAAAAGGGCTACGTCTTCCGTGGCCTGAAGCCGGTGAACTGGTGCTTCGATTGCGGCTCGGCGCTGGCGGAAGCGGAAGTCGAATACGCAGACCGCACCGACCTGTCGATCGACGTCGGTTTCCCGTTTGCCGACATCGACGCACTGTCGAGCGCCTTCCACGTGGGCGCCGACGTGCTCAAGGCCAAGCCGGGCTGGATCGTGATCTGGACCACCACGCCGTGGACGATCCCCTCCAACCAGGCGCTGAACCTGCACCCGGAAATCGAATACGCGCTGGTCGACACGCCGCGCGGCCTGGTGATCGTCGCCAAGGAGCGCGTCGAGGCCTGCCTGCAAAGCTGGAAGCTCGAAGGCACCGTGCTTGCCACGTGCGAAGGCGCGGCGCTGTCTGGCGTGCGCTTCCACCACCCGCTGGCCAAGATGGACGCCGGCTACGACCGCACCTCGCCCGTCTACCTGGGCGACTACGTGACCATCGACACCGGTACCGGCATCGTGCACTCCGCGCCCGCGTATGGCGTGGAAGACTTCCAGTCGTGCAAGTCGCACGGCATGGTCGACGCCGACATCATCAACCCGGTGATGGGCAACGGCGTGTACGCGTCCACCCTGCCGCTGTTCGGCGGCCAACTGATCTGGGATGCCAATCCGAAGATCGTTGAAGTGCTGCGTGACTCCGGCAACCTGTTTGACGCGCACAAGCACCCGCACAGCTACATGCACTGCTGGCGCCACAAGACGCCGATCATCTACCGCGCCACGTCGCAGTGGTTTGCGGGGATGGACGTGCAGCCCAACGACGGCAACGCCACGCTGCGTGAAACGGCACTCGCCGGCATCGACGCCACCGCGTTCTACCCGTCGTGGGGCAAACAGCGCCTGCACAACATGATCGCCAACCGCCCGGACTGGACGCTCTCGCGCCAGCGCCAATGGGGCGTGCCGATGGCCTTCTTCGTGCACAAGGAAACCGGCGCGCTGCACCCGCGCACGCCTGAGCTGCTGGAGCAAGTCGCCCAGCGCATCGAGAAAGACGGCATCGAAGCGTGGCAGACGCTTGACCCGCGCGAGCTGCTCGGCGACGAGGCCGACATGTACGAGAAGAACCGCGACACGCTCGACGTGTGGTTCGACTCGGGCACGACGCACTGGCACGTCATCCGCGGCTCGCACGCGGCGGACCTGTATGACGCTTCGGCCGACCTGCCGGACGGTCGTTTGGCCGACCTGTACCTGGAAGGCTCGGACCAGCACCGCGGCTGGTTCCACTCGTCGCTGCTGACGGCCTCCATGCTGTATGGCAAGCCGCCGTACAAGGGCCTGCTCACGCACGGCTTCACGGTCGACGGCGAAGGCCGCAAGATGTCCAAGTCGATCGGCAACACGATCGCGCCGCAGGAAATCGCCAACAAGATGGGCGCCGAGATCATCCGCCTGTGGGTGGCCTCGACCGACTATTCGGGCGAACTCGCCATCTCGGACGAGATCCTCAAGCGTGTGGTGGAAGGCTATCGCCGCATCCGCAACACGCTGCGCTTCCTGCTCGCCAACCTGACCGACTACGACCACGCCAAGCACGCGCTGCCGACCGAGCAATGGCTCGAGATCGACCGCTATGCCGTGGCGCTGACGGACGCGCTGCAGAAGGAAGTCCTGTCGCACTACGACGTGTACGAATTCCACCCGGTGGTCGCCAAGCTGCAGACGTTCTGCTCGGAAGACCTGGGCGGCTTCTACCTCGACGTGCTGAAGGACCGCCTGTACACCACGGCGCCGGATTCCGTCGCACGCCGCTCGGCCCAGAACGCGCTGTACCACATCACCCAGTCGATGCTGCACTGGATGGCGCCGTTCCTGTCGTTCACGGCCGAAGAAGCGTGGCAGGTGTTCGCGCACGGTACGGAGCACACCGACACCATCTTCACCAGCACCTACTACGACGCCCCGGTGCCGCAAGGCGCCAGCGCCCTGCTGGAGAAGTGGGCCGCCATCCGCAACGTGCGCGGCGAAGTGACCAAGCAACTCGAAACGCTGCGCACGGACGGCAAAATCGGTTCGTCGCTGCAAGCGGAAGTGACCGTCGCGGCGGGTGACACCGTGTACGACGCACTGAACAGCCTGGGCGACGACCTGCGCTTCGTGCTGATCACGTCGGCTGCCAAGCTGGAGCGCGCGCCGGAAGGCGGCGACCTGCTGATCAGCGTGGTGCCGTCAACGCATGCCAAGTGCGAGCGCTGCTGGCACTACCGCGCCGACGTCGGCCACGACCACGCCCACCCGACCCTCTGCAAGCGCTGCACCGACAACCTGTTCGGCGCCGGTGAACAACGGAGCGCTGCCTGATGGCCACGCGTAGCAACGGCAAGAGCAAGTCGGTCGGGTTGAAGAAAAGCGGTAGCGGCGGTCATGGCCTGGGCCCGTGGCTGGGCCTGGCCGTCATCTGGATCCTCCTGGACCAGCTGACCAAGGTCGCCATCCTCAAGACCTTCACGTATGGGCAGTCGCGCCCCATCACCGGGTTCTTCAACCTGGTGCTTGCGTACAACAAGGGCGCGGCGTTCTCGTTCCTGGCGGCGGCGGGCGGCTGGCAGCGCTGGTTCTTCACGGGACTGGGCATCACGGCGGCGCTGTTCATCGTGTGGCTGCTCAAGCGGCACAGCGGGCAGAAGATGTTCTGCTTTGCGCTGGCGCTGATTCTGGGCGGGGCGCTGGGCAACGTGATTGACCGCGTGATCTACGGCCACGTGGTGGACTTTCTCGACTTCTACCTGCGCAACTACCACTGGCCCGCGTTCAATGTGGCGGACTGCGGTATCACGATCGGTGCGGTGCTGCTGATCGTGGATGAGCTGCGGCGCGTGCGGCGCTGACCCCGCCTGCCGCGTTCTGCTCTCGACAAACCCTCGCCCACCGCGAGGGTTTTGTTTTTCTTGCACGGCGATCGGCCGACTCCGGCCCGCACGCCACGCTCAAAGCGCCGACGTTGGACCTCTGACCTCCATTGCTGGACCTCTGAGCGCCATCGTCGGGGCTCTGAACCGCATCAATGGACCTCCAAGCCCCATGCGCGCACCTAAAAGGGGCATCTCTGGACCTTCGAAGCTCCAGCGTTGATGCTTTTTTCAGCACCGATGAGGCTCAGCGCTCCGTCGCTGCTGCTTTTTTCATCAACGATGAGGCGCAGGAGGTCCGGCGATGCTGCTTTTTGCATCAACGTCGGCGCTTTGAGCCCCGCCATCGGCCATTTGCACGTCGCCATCGGGGCTATGCGCCGCATCCGAACGTGCCGGAGGCCAAGCCGGTATCATCGCCACACTCCACGCATCAATCGCATTCCCCCAGCGGACACTTATGGAACTGCAAGGCAAACATTTCGTGCTCGGCCTGACCGGCGGCATCGCGTGCTACAAGTCGGCCGAACTGGTGCGGCTGCTCACCAAGGCCGGCGCCACCGTGCAGGTGGTGATGACCGACGCCGCCACGCACTTCATCACGCCGGTGACGATGCAGGCGCTTTCCGGCCGCCCGGTCTTCACGTCGGAATGGGACAACCGCATCGGCAACAACATGGCGCACATCGACCTCTCGCGCGAGGCGGACGCCATCGTCATCGCCCCCGCGTCGACGGACTTTCTCGCCAAGCTCGCGCACGGCATGGCCGATGACCTGCTCTCCACGCTGTGCATCGCGCGCGACTGCCCGCTGCTCGTGGCCCCCGCCATGAACCGGCAGATGTGGGCCGCCGCGCCCACGCAGCGCAACGTCGCCCAGCTGCGCGCCGATGACGTCACCCTGCTCGGCCCCGATGCCGGCGACCAGGCCTGCGGCGAAGTCGGCGACGGCCGCATGCTGGAGCCGGAAGACATCGTCGAGCGGCTCATTGGCTTCTTCCACCCCAAGCTGCTGCGCGGGCACCGCGTGCTGCTGACGGCCGGTCCGACGTTCGAGCCGATCGACCCGGTGCGCGGCATCACGAATCTGTCCAGCGGCAAGATGGGCTTTGCGCTCGCACGCGCCGCGTCGCAGGCCGGTGCCGAGGTCACGCTGGTGGCGGGGCCGTGTCACCAGGACACGCCCGCGGGCGTGCTACGCATCGACGTGCAGACCGCCCAGCAGATGCACGACGCCGTCATGCGCGAGCTGGATAGCACCAAGAACGACATCTTCATCGCCGTGGCCGCCGTGGCCGACTGGCGTGTCGCGCAGGCGGCCGATCAGAAGCTCAAGAAGCAGAACGACACCGACGTGCCCACGCTCACGTTCACGCAGAACCCGGACATCCTCGCCGCCGTCGCACGCCGGTCGAATGCGCCGTTCTGCGTCGGCTTTGCGGCCGAAACCGAGCGCCTGGAGGAATTCGGCGAGGCCAAGCGCCAGAAGAAAGGGATTCCGCTGCTGGTCGGCAACCTCGGCCACCAGACCTTCGGCCGTGATGACAACGAAGTCGCGCTGTTCGATGAGCGCGGCATCACCCGCCTGCCGCGCGCGGACAAGCTGACGCTGGCGCGCCAGATCGTCGCCGCGATCGCGGACCGTGTGCATGGGGCAAAGCCATGAGCACACCGATCCGCCTGTCCGTCCTCGACCAGAGCCCGGTCATCTACGGCCACAGCGCGCGCGATGCGATTGCCGCGACGGTCGACCTGGCACAACTCGCCGATTCGCTCGGCTACACGCGCTACTGGTGCGCCGAGCACCACGGCCTGCGCGGCGTCAGCAACCCCGCACCGGAAGTGATGATCGCCCGCGTTGCGAGCGCAACGAAACACCTGCGCGTGGGCTCCGGCGGCGTGATGCTGCCCTACTACAGCCCGTTCAAGCTGGCCGAGCAGTTCCGGTTGCTGGAAGCGCTGTTCCCGAACCGCATCGACCTGGGCGTCGGCCGCGCACCCGGCGGCGACATGCGCACCGCGGCTGCCGTCGCCATGGGCGACTACAACCGCGGCGACATCTTCCCGCAGCAGGTGCAGGAACTGATCTGGCACCTGACGGGCACGCTGCCGCCAGACCACCCCGCCTACGGCGTGCTGCTGCAACCTGAGATCGACACCAAGCCTGAGCTGTGGATGCTCGGCTCCAGCGATTTCGGCGGCGCGCTGGCGGCGCGCCTGGGCATCCGCTTTGCCTTCGCCCACTTCATCAACCCGCATGTCGGCCACATCGTCGCGCAGCAGTACCGCACCGATTTCGAACCCGGCTACGATGCGCGGCCGTACAGCGCCGCGGCCATCTTCGTGATCGCTGCCGATACGGAAGCCGAAGCGCGCCGCTACGAAGCCGCCGTCGATTTGCGCCGCGTGCAGATGGCGCTGGGCGCCAACGGCCCGATCCCGACCGTCGAGCAAGGCGAAGCGCACGTCTACACGGAGCGCGATCAGGCCATCGTCATGCGCGAACGGCCGCGCAGCATCATCGGCACGCCCGAATCCATCACCGAGCAAATGCTGGCGCTCAAGGACCGCTTCGTCGCCGATGAGTTGATCGTGCTCACCGTAGCGCCGAGCTACAAAGCCCGCCTGCGCTCGTACGAGCTGCTGGCCGAGGCGTTTGCGCTACCATCCCCGGCTTCCGCCACCTCTTCTGCCCTATCCGCATGAAACTCGACGTCAAGATCCTCGACGCCCGTCTGCACGAACAGCTCCCGCAGTACGCCACCACCGGCAGCGCCGGGCTGGACCTGCGCGCCTGCATCGACGCCCCGCTCACCATCGAGCCCGGCACCACGCACCTCGTGCCGACTGGCATGGCCATCCACCTCGCTGATCCTGGTTATGCGGCGCTGATCCTGCCGCGCTCGGGCATGGGCCACAAGCACGGCATCGTGCTCGGCAATCTGGTCGGCCTGATCGATTCGGATTACCAGGGCCAGCTCATGGTCAGCACGTGGAACCGTGGCAGCACGGCGTTCGTGCTGAACCCGATGGAGCGCCTCGCACAACTGGTGATCGTGCCCGTCGCGCAGGCCGAACTGAACATCGTCGAGGACTTTGCCGAGAGCGAGCGCGGTGCCGGTGGCTTTGGCAGCACCGGGCGCCACTAAGCGCATCGTCCGCGCATAAAAAAACGGCCTGGAGTTTCCAGGCCGTTTTTCTTTGGAGCGACGAACTCGTCAGGCTTCCGCTTCTTCCTGCGCGGGTGCCGGCGGCGCCTCGTTCTCGGAGAACTCCAGCTTCACCGCATCGGCATCGTCCAGATCCACGACCACCTTGCCGCCGTTGGTCAGCTTGCCGAACAGCAGCTCGTCGGCCAGCGCCTTGCGGATCATGTCCTGGATCAGGCGCTGCATCGGGCGTGCGCCCATCAGCGGGTCGAAGCCCTTCTTCGCCAGGAAGCGACGCAGCTTCTCGGTGAAAATGGCGTCCACCTTCTTCTCGTGCAGTTGCTCTTCCAGCTGCATGAGGAACTTGTCGACCACGCGCAGGATGATCTCCTCGTCCAGCGAGCGGAAGCTGATGGTGGCATCCAGACGGTTGCGGAACTCTGGCGTGAACATGCGCTTGATGTCGGCCATCTCGTCGCCCTGTTCGCGCGCCGTGGTGAAGCCGATGGTCGCCTTGTTCATCGTCTCGGCGCCCGCGTTGGTCGTCATGATGATGATGACGTTGCGGAAGTCCGCCTTGCGGCCGTTGTTATCGGTCAGCGCGCCGTGGTCCATCACCTGCAGCAGGATGTTGAAGATGTCCGGGTGCGCTTTTTCGATCTCATCCAGCAGCAGCACGCAGTGCGGCTTCTTGGTCACGGCTTCCGTCAGCAGACCGCCCTGGTCGAAGCCCACGTAGCCCGGAGGCGCGCCGATCAGCCGGCTCACCGCGTGGCGCTCCATGTACTCCGACATGTCGAAGCGGATCAGCTCGATACCGAGGATGAACGCCAACTGCTTGGCGACTTCCGTCTTGCCGACACCCGTCGGGCCGCTGAACAGGAACGAGCCGATCGGCTTGTCCGTCTTGCCCAGCCCCGCGCGCGACATCTTGATGGCGGCAGCCAGCGCGTCGATGGCCGGGTCCTGCCCGAACACGACCGACTTCAGGTCACGCTCCAGCGTCTGCAGCTTGCTGCGGTCGTCCTGCGACACGCTTTGCGGCGGGACGCGCGCGATGCGCGACACGATGTCTTCGATCTCGCCCTTGCCGATGGTCTTCTTCTGCTTCGACTTCGGCAGGATGCGCTGCGCCGCACCGGCTTCGTCGATCACGTCGATCGCCTTGTCCGGCAGGTGGCGGTCGGTGATGAAGCGTGCCGACAACTCAGCCGCCGCGGTAAGCGCCGACGATGCGTACTTCACACCGTGGTGCTCTTCGAAGCGCGACTTCAGCCCACGCAGGATCTGCACGGTCTGGTCAACGGTCGGCTCCACCACGTCGATCTTCTGGAAGCGGCGGGACAGCGCTGCGTCCTTCTCGAAGATGCCGCGATATTCCGTGAACGTGGTCGCACCGATGCACTTGAGCGCACCCGACGACAGCGCCGGCTTGAGCAGGTTGCTCGCGTCCAGCGTACCGCCCGAAGCGGCGCCAGCGCCGATCAGCGTGTGGATTTCATCAATGAACAGGATCGCGTTCGGGTTGTCCTTGAGCGACTTCAGCACGCCTTTCAGGCGTTGCTCGAAATCACCGCGGTACTTGGTGCCGGCCAGCAGCGCGCCCATGTCGAGCGAGTAGACCGTCGCCTTGGACAGGATGTCCGGCACCTCGCCCTTGGTCACGCGCCACGCCAAGCCCTCGGCGATGGCCGTCTTGCCAACGCCAGCCTCGCCCACCAGCAGCGGGTTGTTCTTGCGGCGGCGGCACAGCACCTGCACCACGCGCTCGACTTCCTGCTCACGGCCGATCAGCGGATCGATCTTGCCGGCCTTGGCCAACGCATTGAGGTTCTGGGTGAACTGCTCGAGCGGACTTTCCTTGCCGTCGCCGCCTTCGCCTTCGGGGTTGCCTTCACCTTGCTTGGCGGGTTCGGCCTGGTCCTTGCGGATGCCGTGGCTGATGAAATTGACCACGTCCAGCCGGGTCACGCCCTGTTGCTGGAGGTAGTACACCGCGTGCGAGTCCTTCTCGCCGAAGATGGCGACCAGCACGTTCGCACCGGTCACCTCCTTCTTGCCGTTGGAGGTGGACTGCACGTGCATGATGGCGCGCTGAATCACACGCTGGAAACCCAGCGTGGGTTGCGTGTCCACCTCGTCCGTGCCGGGCACCACGGGGGTGTTGTCGGCGATGAAGTTCTTCAGGTGCGTGCGGAGGTCTTCGATATTGGCGGCGCAGGCGCGCAGCACTTCGGCCGCCGTCGGGTTGTCCAGCAGCGCAAGCAGCAGATGCTCCACCGTAATGAATTCGTGGCGGGCCTGGCGTGCTTCCACAAACGCCATGTGCAGGCTGACTTCCAGTTCTTGCGCGATCATGCTTCCTCCATCACGCACTGCAGGGGATGCCCCGCCTGCCGTGCATGGGTTGACACTAACTCCACTTTCGTCGCGGCGATATCCCGTGTGTAGATACCGCACACGCCCTTACCTTCCCGATGCACAGTCAGCATGATCTGTGTGGCGGTCTCCCGGTCTTTGCTGAAATATTGCTGAAGAATCATCACGACGAATTCCATCGGGGTGTAGTCGTCGTTGAGCAGCAGCACCTTGTACATCGCGGGCGGTTTGAGCGCTTGCTCTTTCCGCTCCAGGACGGTGCCTGCGTCATGTTGTGGAGTGGTCGCTTGCCGGATTGCCATGGTCTTATTCTAACCACTCCTTTCGACTTAGCAATTTGGGGAAATAACGCCGACTTCAAGGTCTGCAAACGGTTTGGTCCGAACGGCGTGCGTCCGTCGGCCCTCGGGAGCGCGCTGCTTTGCCGCCCCCGCCTTGGCAAAGAAGAGCGCAAGCTCCGCGCCTGCCCCGCCAATCGTTTTCATCAGGTGGGGCCGATTGATTGGATTTCGAGCAAAACCTCTTCAAAAACTGACCGTTTTTTGCCACAAACCCATCTTCGGCGGTCTTGACAGTCTGTTGCATTCCTCGAACAATCGAATTCAACATGTGCGTTCGGCTGCCCCGCAAATCGTTGGCAGCAAGCGCCATGATTGGTGAGCCCGGGAGGCCTCACACCAGTCGACAACAGATCGACAACCGCTTCAGGCTGTGGCACCTGCCACAAGAAGACCGATCGCTTGCGGCGCGGTTCCACCCGCGCCTTTCGTCGTGCCCCAAGGCCCGACGATCGGGCGATGACTGCGCGGTACCGCTCTGCATTGCCCCGACAGGCATGCCCTCCCGGCTCAGACTTGTGTATTCACGGAGGGGTTTTCATGGCAATCGGTACGGTCAAATGGTTTAACGACGCCAAGGGTTTCGGTTTCATCTCGCCGGATGAAGGTGGCGAAGAGTTGTTCGCGCATTTCTCGGCGATCCAGATGAGCGGCTTCAAGACGCTCAAGGAAGGCCAGCGTGTGCAGTTCGAGGTGACGCAAGGCCCGAAGGGCAAGCAGGCCACGAACATCCAGGCTGCCTGATTGGCGTCATGTGGCGCCTTGCGGGTTCAGCAAGGCACCCAAATGCAAAAAACCCGGTGGAATGCCGGGTTTTTTGTTGCCCGGGCGGCAGACAATGGGATATCTCACTGCGCGCAACACGTCATTTCGGCGGACTGCGCACTACGGTGTGGATGATTCCCGCTGTCTTTCCAAGGAGCCCCCGCATGAAACACCACCTGACCCGCACCACCGCCACGGCAACGCTGCTGATTGCCGCGTTGCTTCCCGCAGGCGCCCACGCCCAGTTGGGGGATCTGCTCAAGGGCGCGGCGCAAGGCAACGGCCAAGGCGCCACAGGCGGCCTGGGCAACATCGGGAATCTGGGCGGCATGTCGTCGCTCGGGTCGTTGAGCTCGGGCAGCACCGGCAATGTGGCCGGGGTGCTGGAGTTCTGCATGAAGAACAACTACCTGGGCGGCGCCACGGATGCGGCGTCGGTCAAAGACAAGCTGCTCGGCAAACTGGGCGGCGCACCGACGTCGGACCCCAGTTACACCAGCGGCACAAAAGGCATCCTGACTGGCTCCGATGGCAACCAGTTCGACCTGAGCCGCATCAAGTCGCAGATCACGCAGCAGGCTTGCGACAAGATCCTGTCGCAGGGCAAGTCGCTGCTTTAAGCCGCCGCCCAGGCGAGCGCGCACTACACTGAAAGTTCGCCAAGCTGCTCGTCAGACTCCGAAGGAGCCCCATGCTGGAAACCGCCGCGCTGGCCGCCGGGTTGTCCTGGACCAGTGGATTCCGTCTCTACCTGGCCGTGTTTGCTGCCGGCGTGCTGGGCCGCGCCGGCTGGCTGCATCTGCCCCCAGGTTTGCAGATGCTGGAATCGTGGTGGGTGATCGGCTTGGCCGGTGTGCTGGCCGTGGCAGAGTTCCTGGCCGACAAGATTCCCGGCTTCGATTCGGTGTGGGATGGCATCCAGACTTTTATCCGTGTCCCCGCGGGCGCGATTCTGGCGGCGGCTGCATTCGGGCAACTCGATCCGCAATGGGTGGTCGCGGCCGGCCTCGTCGGCGGTACGCTGGCCGGAACCGCACATGCCACGAAGGCCGGTACGCGGGCGCTGATCAACACGTCGCCGGAGCCGTTCTCGAACTGGGCGGCGTCGTTCAGCGAAGACGTGGCGGCCAGCGGCGGCCTGCTGATGGCGTTTTTCTTGCCGATCGCGTTTTTGGTGATGCTGGCGCTGCTGCTGTTGGTGTCGGTGTGGCTGCTGCCTAAGCTATGGCGCGGCGTGCGACGCCTGCGCGATGCGTTGCGCGGGCGCGCACCGGAACCGCCGCCCGCAGGCACGACGCGATTGCCGCGCTAGTGCATCATCCGAACGCGCGCAGGAGCCCGAACAGCACCAAGGCCAGTGCGCACGCTGCTCCGGAAAACAACACGCGCCACAGCTTGTGGCGCGGAATGAACCCCACGCCGCGCACCAGCCCCGCGCTCATCGCCCAGAACAGCAACATGGCGAGGCCGTGATCGGCTTGGCCGTCGCGATTGGCGGCGATATACGGATAGACCGTCCCCACCGCCATGACGAGCAACCCGGCAGCCAAGCTGGGCAGATGCATGCGCGGCTTGGTGGCGTCCGCCTCTGCCGGGCTCATTCGCGGTCCCGGCCGCCCGCGTTGTCTGCCTCGGTGGCGCGGGCGTCGCTCACCTCACCCCACATCGCGTTGAGGACGGCCAGCAGTACGGCAAACCCGACGCCCAGGATCCAGCTGAAATACCACATGTCTTCGCCCTCCCGAGGCTAGTAGGCCGAGTGCTCGTTGGCCCGGATGTGTTCGACCGTCACCTTGCCGCGCATCACGCGATAGCACCAGCTCGTATAGAGAACGATGATGGGCGTGAAGATGATCGCGGCCCAGAACATCAGGCCAAGCGTGAAATGGCTCGAGACGCTGTCCCACACCGTCAGGCTGGCGGCCGGCATGCTGGACGACGGCAGCACAAATGGGAACATCGACGCTGCTGCGGTCGTGATGATGCCCGCCAGCCCCAGCGATGACAGCACGAACGCGAGCAGCGTCCGTCCTGCCCGCGACAGCACCACCGCCAATAGCGGCCCAAGCACGCCCAGCACCGGCAGCGCCCACAGCAACGGCTGCGTCTGATAGTTGCGCCACCACGCATCCGCAGCGCGCGCGACCGTCTTGGCCATCGGGTTGGACAGGCCGGCCGGGTCGATGGCCGAGGTGATGACGTAGCCTTCGATGCTGCCCGCGTGCAGCCAGGCACCGGCCGCGATGAACGCCAGCACGGCAACGATCGCTGCGCCGGTCGCGGCGCGCTTGGCGCGCTGCTGGATCACGCCTTCGGTGCGGTGGGCGAGGTAGATGCCGCCGTGCATGGTGATCATCGCGCTCGACACCACGCCCGTCAGGATCGCAAACGGGTTCAGCAACTGCCAGAACGTGCCGGTGTACGTCACCACCATGAAGTTGTCGAAGTGGAACGGCACGCCCTGCAGCAGGTTGCCGAACGCCACGCCAAAGATGAGCGGTGGCACCGCGCCCCCGATGAAGAGACCCACGTCCCACGCTTTACGCCACGTGGTGTTGTGGATCTTGCTGCGGTAATCAAACCCGACGGGCCGGAAGAACAGCGCCCACAGCACCGCCAGCATCGCCCAGTAGAACCCGCTGAACGCGGTGGCATACACCAGCGGCCACGCCGCAAAGATCGCCCCGCCGCCGGTGATGAACCAGACCTGGTTGCCATCCCAGTGCGGGCCGATGGTGTTGATCACGACACGGCGCTCATCGTCGGTCTTGCCGACAAAGGGCAGCAGCGTGCCGACGCCCATGTCGTGGCCGTCCATGATGGCAAAGCCGATCAGCAGCACGCCAATCAGCACCCACCAGATCACCTTGAGGGTTGGGTAGTCGAACATGGTGTTCTCCTCAAGCGTGTTTGGCTTCGAACTGGTAGCGACCGGTGCCCAGGCTGCCCGGGCCCTGACGCGCGAACTTGATCATCAGGTACATCTCGACGATCAGCAGCAGCGTGTAGAAACCGACGAAGCCGGCCAGCGAGCCATACAGGCTGGCTTCGCTCAGGGTCGACACACTCAGGTGCGTGGGCAACACGCCGTAGATCGTCCACGGCTGGCGGCCGTATTCCGCCACCACCCAGCCGAGTTCTGCGGCAATCCACGGTGCAGGCAGCATCCACAACGCCCAGCGCAGCAGCCATGCCGGCGCCTTGCGCTGCGGGCGCAGCGTGCTCCAGAACGACAGCGCAAACAGCGCCAGCATCAGGAAGCCCAGGCCCACCATGACGCGGAAGCCCCAGAACATCGGCCACACGCGCGGTACCGTGTCATCCACGGCCTTGTCGATCATCTCGGGCGTGGCCTGGCGAACGTCGGCCACGTACTTCTTGAGCAGCAGCCCGAAACCCAGGTCGCTCTGATGGACCTGCAGTGTCTGGTGAGCGGCAGCATCGTCGGGATTCTTGCGCAGCGTCTCCAGCGCGGCCACGGCTTCGATGCCGCTCATGATGCGGCCACGGTTGCGCAGCTTGATCTCGTGGATGCCCGGAATCGGCTTGGACACCGAGCGCGTGCCGATCAGCCCCATCACCCACGGAATCTCCACCGCCCAATTGTTCTTCTGCTCGCGCTGATTGATGGAGGCAATCACGTTGAAGCTGGCCGGCGGGGGTTCGGTCTCCCACATGGCTTCGATGGCGGCCATCTTGGTTTGCTGCGCTTCGCCCACGGTGTAGCCGGATTCATCGCCCAGCACGATCACCGAGCACACGCTGGCCAGGCCAAACGCCGCCGCCACGCGAAAGCTGCGCCGCGCGAATTCCACATCGCGCCCGCGCAGCAGGTACCAGCTCGAGATCGACAGCACGAACATCGCGCCCGTCACGTAGCCCGCCGACACGGTATGCACGAACTTGGCCTGTGCCACCGGGTTGAACACCACCGCCCAGAAATCCGACATCTCCATGCGCATGGTCTGCCAGTTGAACTCGGCGCCCACGGGGTTCTGCATCCAGCCGTTGGCAATGAGGATCCACAGCGCAGACAGGTTGGTGCCCACCGCCATGAGTGTGGTCACCAGCAAGTGCTGCGTCCTGGAGAGCCGATCCCACCCGAAGAAGAACAGGCCGATGAAGGTGGATTCCAGGAAGAACGCCATCAACCCTTCAATGGCCAGCGGCGCCCCGAAGATGTCGCCCACGTAGTGCGAGTAGTACGCCCAGTTGGTACCGAACTGGAATTCGAGCGTGATGCCCGTCGTCACGCCCAGGGCAAAGTTGATGCCGAACAGCTTGCCCCAGAAGCGCGTCATGTCTTTCCAGATGACCTTGCCGGTCATGACATAGACGCTTTCCATGATGACCAGCAGCCACACCATGCCTAGCGTGAGCGGCACGAACAGGAAGTGGTACAACGCCGTGGCCGCAAATTGCAGCCGCGAAAGATCGACCAGGTGCTCGGATATCACAGATGCCCTCCCTGCGCTGTTACTGACGGTGGTATGCCCAGACGATCCGCAGCCCGCTCGGCATCGACCGGCACCCGCGCATCACGCACGAACACCCACCACAGCGCGCCCAGCACCGCCACCTTGATGGTGACGACGATGAGCAGATGGCGGACGAGTCGGCGGTCGTTGGGGCTCACGGATCGGCGCTTGAGAGTGCGGACAGAAAGTCACATATGCGCCAGTTTAGTTACCGCTGTGACGAGTGACAAACGTTTTTGCCGCATGTGCGACGATCGATCGCAATAAAAAACCCCGGTCAGCCGAAGCTGCCGGGGTTCGATGCGCCGCGGCCGAAGCCGCAAAGCACGTGCTTACATATTGTCGATCATGACTTGACCAAAGCCCGAGCACGACACTTGGGTCGCGCCTTCCAGCAGGCGGGCGAAGTCATACGTGACCTTCTTCGACAGGATCGACTTCTCGATCGACGAGATGATCAGGTCAGCCGCTTCCGTCCACCCCATGTGGCGCAGCATCATTTCGGCCGAGAGGATTTCCGAACCCGGGTTCACGTAGTCCTTGCCAGCGTACTTCGGTGCCGTACCGTGGGTGGCTTCGAACATAGCAACGGAGTCGCTCAGGTTCGCGCCCGGGGCGATACCGATACCGCCGACTTGCGCAGCCAGGGCGTCGGAGATGTAGTCGCCGTTCAGGTTCAGCGTCGCCACCACCGAGTACTCGGCCGGACGCAGCAGGATCTGCTGCAGGAAGGCGTCGGCAATCGCGTCCTTGACGATGATTTCCTTGCCCGTCTTCGGGTTCTTGAACTTGCACCACGGGCCGCCGTCGATCAGCTCGGCGCCGAATTCCTTCTGTGCCAGCGCGTAGGCCCAGTCACGGAAACCACCTTCCGTGAACTTCATGATGTTACCCTTGTGCACGATCGTGACCGACGGCTTGTCGTTGTCGATCGCGTACTGGATGGCCTTGCGCACCAGGCGCTCGGTGCCTTCCTTCGAGACCGGCTTGACGCCAATGCCCGACGTTTCCGGGAAGCGGATCTTCTTCACGCCGAACTCGTCTTGCAGAATCTTGATCAGCTTCTTGGCCTTCTCGCTCTGGGCTTCGAATTCGATGCCGGCGTAGATGTCTTCCGAGTTCTCACGGAAGATGACCATGTCGGTCTTCTCCGGCTCTTTCACCGGCGAAGGCACGCCCTTGAAGTAGCGCACCGGGCGCAGGCAGACGTACAGGTCCAGCTCCTGGCGCAGCGCCACGTTCAGCGAACGGATGCCGCCGCCCACCGGCGTCGTCAGCGGGCCCTTGATGGACACCACGTAGTCCTTCAGGACTTGCAGGGTTTCTTCCGGCAGCCACACGTCCGGGCCGTACACCTTGGTCGACTTCTCGCCGGCGTAGATTTCCATCCAGGAAATCTTGCGCTCGCCCTTGTAGGCCTTCTCAACCGCTGCGTCCACCACCTTGATCATCACCGGGGTGATGTCGAAGCCGGTGCCGTCACCTTCGATGTAAGGAATGATCGGGTTGTTGGGAACGTTCAGGGAGAAGTCTTGGTTGACGGTGATCTTCTCGCCGGCCGGGACCTTGATGTGTTGATACATGGACGACTCCAGTGCAGACCGCAGGTGAGCGGGTAGACGGTGGGGGTTGACAGCACAGCGCGTCGCCCCGGGGTGGCCGGTGTGACACGCTGCAATGAACTGGTGATTCTAGCGGGGTGCGATGACGCTCTCACGATGCACCGCACAAACTTCAACTCTTATATAAGACACAAGAGTGAATTTCGCATTATGCCGGAAAATTTCACCATCCGCCATAGTCCTGCGCATGGTGAAAACGGCGGATCAGGTGTCCGACAAATCCGCGCCGGCACGGCGTTCGATCTGGGCGCGGGCGTCGGCCAGCGCAGGCGTGGCGCCGACTTGAGCGGTCCAGGCATCGACCAGGCGGCCGAGGGCGGCGCAAAGTTCCCCTTCGTTGTCCGTCTGGAGCAGCCCCGCGAGGCCAGCACCGTCCAGCCCTGGGTGGTGGCTCACCAGCCATGCGAGCGTCCGGACGTGGTCCACAAAGCGGATGTCGGATTGGTACAGCGCGCTGAAGCACAGTAGACCGATCCGGCGGTCCAGTGTCATGCCGGACACCGTCTGCGAGACCAGCATGAAGTCGTCCAGGCTCGACGTGCCCCTGTCGATTGGGCGACGTAGGCCGGTCGCCACGGCGGCCGCGAGCAACGCGCCGCCGCCCAGAAGAAAGTCGCGACGGCGAAAACGAGCGGGCTTGAGGAGGTGGGACACGGCTTGCGGGGCTTGAGGCAGAGGTCAAACAAAATCCGCTCGCATTCTCGAGGGCCGCCGGCACACATCCAATCAGACCGGTCTTAAACACCGGTGGGGCGGGCACCAAATTTGCGCAGCGCACCATCCACCACATGCTGACGCACCCCGCGATGCCCCTCTCAAAAATTTCGGTGCAACGTGTCAACGCGGCTGTAACTGCCTGCGTTATTGCAGATGACTCATTTAGCGGGTCGTTGGTTAACTCACTGATCTATAAAAGGATTCACCATGAAGAAGCTGATCGCTGCCCTGATCGCCGGCCTGTTCGCCACCGGTGTGTTCGCTCAAGCCTCCGCTCCGGCTGCTGACGCAGCTGCTGCTCCGGCTGCCGCCGAAAAGGCTGCTCCGAAGGCCAAGAAGGCCAAGAAGCACCACAAGAAGAAGGCTGCCAAGAAGGCTGCTGACGCTTCGGCTCCGGCTGCTGACGCCGCCAAGCAATAAGCTTGTGTTTCTGTCGGGCCCTCGCGGCTCGGCCGATACAAAAAAAGCAGATGCTTATGCATCTGCTTTTTTTTTCGCCCGCGCGCGGCGGATACCGGAATCCCGAGCCTGCACGCGGGCTGTCAAAATAGCGCCATCAACCTTGGGTACCTTGCGCGTTCCTCACAACAAGAAACAGGGAAGGCGCAATGGAAGTCCGATCGATCTTCGCTCCGGTGCGACGCAAACGCACCGTTCTCACGATGCTCTCTCTTGCCGCGTTGGCCGCTGCCGCCGTGATTGCAGGCTGCGGCGGCTCGTCGTCCGACTCGACAACCACGTCGACGGCCACGCCGTCGGATGCAGCTACGGCTGACGCCAACATCCAGGCCGCATGGGTGGAGATCGGTGACAGCAACCAGACCGTCGTGCGCGCCGTCACCAGCTATACGAACAGCGCCTCCCCCGTCGATAGCTCGGTCTGCCCGCTGCTGACGGTGGACGGCACCGCCACGCGCATGAACCTGCGCGTGGCCGCCGGCACGCCTGCGCAACGCACCACGGCCAGCGCCGCCAGCGATTCGAAAGCGTCGGCCTTCCCCGTCAACGCCTGCGAGGCCACCGTGGCATCGACGGCCAAGGCCGCGTCGATCGGTTCGCGCGTGTTGCCGCTGCCCAAGGCCAACCCGCAGCGCGTGGTGATCCTGGCGGACACCGGCTGCCGCATGAAGAAGTCGAGCAACACGTTCCAGTCGTGCAACGACCCGCTGTCGTGGCCGTTCGCCAATGCCGCCACCACGGCCGCTGCAATGAACCCCGACCTCGTCCTGCACGTGGGCGACTACCACTACCGCGAAAACGCCTGCCCGCCCGACGTGGCCGGCTGCCAGGGCAGCCCGTGGGGCTACGGCTGGGATACGTGGCAGGCTGACCTGTTCCAGCCGGCCGCCCCGCTGATGGCCGCCGCCCCGTGGGTGCTGGTGCGCGGCAACCACGAGGAATGCGCGCGCGCCGGTCAGGGCTGGTACCGCTTCCTGGATCCGCGCCCCTACTCCGCCGCCCGCTCGTGCGACGACCCGGCCAACGACACCGGCGCCAACGCGTCGGACCCGTATGCGGTGGCTATCGGCAGCGACACACAGGTCATCGTGTTCGATTCGGCCAAGGCCGGCACGACGGCATTGGCGACCACCGACCCGTGGTTCCAGACCTACCAGAAGCAGTTCAGCGCGGCGGGCACGCTAGCCGCCAAGCCGGGTGTGATGTCGATCTTCACCAACCACCACCCGATCCTGGGCTTCGTCCCCATCGCCGGCAGCACGCCGCTGGGCGGCAATGCCGCGCTGCTGTCGGTCATGAACAGCCTGAACGCCACGGCCTACTACCCGCCGGGCGTGCAAGTCGCGCTGCATGGCCACGTGCATGACTTCCAGGCCATCAACTTCACCAGCAACCACCCGGCGACCATCGTGGCGGGCAATGCAGGCGATTCGCTCGACGTGGCCCTGCCCGATCCGTTCCCGGCCATCAGCCCCGCTTCGGGCGTGACGGTCGGCAGCATCTCGCACAACAATTCATTCGGCTTCATGGTGATGGACCGCCAGCCGGCGCCCGCCAAGGGCTGGCTGTTCAAGGCGTACACCGTCAACGGCAAGCTGCTGACGACCTGCACGCAGAACGGCTCGAGCCTGGTGTGCGACAAGACCGGCTTCGTTGCGCCTTGAAGCGCGTGAGCCTCACGCTGCTGGTTGCTGCGGCACTCTTCTCGGGTGCGGCGGCGGCCGAATCGATCGGCATGACGCCCAAACTGGACGCCGTGCCGCCGCCTGCCGAATCGACGTCGTTCAAGCCGGAGCCGAACCTCATCGCGCTCGGCAAGCGGGTCTTCTTCGATGCGCGGCTGTCGGAGCCGCAAGGCACGTCGTGCGCGGCGTGCCATGACCCGGCCCGCGCCTTCGCACCCACGCTCAAGGGCGAGGCCCTGCGCATCGGCGTACCGGCCGGCAGCCGGCCCGGGCACGTGGCAGCGCGCAATGCGCCGTCGCTGCTGTATCTGCGCTACGTACCGCATCGCTATTTCTTTCAGGACGACGACGCGAGCTTCCCGTCGCCGTTCGGCGGCTTCTTTGCCGATGGCCGCGCCAACACCCTCGCCGAGCAAATCCATGGCCCACTGCTCAGCCCCGATGAAATGGGCAACCGCTCGCCGCAAGCGCTGCAACGCAAGATCGCCGGCACGGATCTCGGCCAAGCGCTGACGAAGCAGTTCGGCGCCGGTGCGGTACGTGAACCCGAACGCCTCATCGACGCGCTGGGCAAGGCGCTGGAGGCCTATTTCCAGAGCGACGAGATGGCACCGTTCACTTCGCGCTTCGATGACTTTTTGCGCAAGCGCACGCCGCTCTCCGCCGCCGAGATGCGCGGCCTGGCGTTGTTCCGCAACCCCGACAAGGGCAACTGCGCGTCGTGTCATCTGATGGTGGAATCGTCGTCGCGGCCGGAGCGCTCGCTGTTCACCGATTTCGGCTATGACGCCATCGCCGTGCCGCGCAATCCGCTGCTGCCCGCCAACAAGGACGCCAAGCACTTCGACGTCGGCCTGTGCCAGACCGCCCGCAAACTCAAATGGCCGGAGCCCGACCAGTGGTGCGGCTACTTCCGCACCGCGGGTCTGCGCAACGTGGCGGTGCGCCAGACGTTCATGCACAACGGCGTGTTCCGCACGCTGCGCGACACGGTGGCTTTCTATGCCACGCGCTCGACCGATCTGGCGCAGTGGTATCCGAATGGCAAGCGCTTTGACGACGTGCCCGCCAAGTATCAGGGCAACATCAACGTGAACGCCGTGCCGATGAACCGCCGCCCCGGCACCACGCCCGCGCTCACGGAAGGCGAGATCGACGACATCGTCGCTTTCCTGCGCACGCTCACCGATGCGCGCTATGTGGCGTTGATGCCCGATCCGGCCGCCGACAAGGCACGGTCGGCGCATGCATCCAAGGCCGGCATCAAGACGGTCGCCATCGAACGCCAGAGCACAAACACGCGGTAACAACTTCGTCCCGGCCTTCGGCGCAATCTCATTGACGGTGGTTGGCCGAGTGCCGATCATGGTGCGTTACATTTTTTACCCACACGCCATGACCACCCTTTCCCGCCTGCTTGCCGGCCTGTGCCTGTCCATCGCCGCCTTCACCACCACTGGCGCCTTCGCGCAAACCCCGACCGGCCCGAACGTCGGCCTGCCCGTGGCCAACCTGACGATCGGCATGTACAAGATCAAAGCCGAAGTGGCCGCCACCCCGCAAACGCGCGAGACGGGCCTGATGTTCCGCAAATCGATGCCCGAAACGGCGGGCATGCTGTTCGTGTTCGATGAATCCGCCGGCCATTGCTTCTGGATGAAGAACACCGACCTGCCGCTGTCCATCGCCTTCATCACCGACGACGGCACCATCTCCGACATTGCCGAGATGAAGCCGCAGACGGAAGACAACCACTGCCCGACCCGCGCGGGCAGCTATGCACTGGAGATGAACAAGGGCTGGTTCGCCCGCAAGGGGATCAAGCCCGGCATGAAGGTCGGCGGGCTGCCCCGCTAAGCCCAACACAACACGAGAGAGGAGACCGCCGCATGCACGCTTTCGACAACAACCGTCGCCGCTGGATGCGGCAGGCTGGCGCCCTGGCCGTGGGTGCTGGCGTTGCCTCCGCAGGCTGGCCGCTCGCCTCGGCCGCCGATACGCCCAAGGGCACGCGGCTGATCCTGCTGGGCACCGCCGGCGGGCCGACGCCCAAGAAGAACCGCGCGGCACCGGCACAGGTGATTGTCATCAACGGCGTATCGTATGTGGTCGATTGCGGTAACGGCGTGGGGCGCCAGTACGTGAGCGCCGGGCTCAAGCTCAAGGACATCCGCCACGTCTTCATCACGCACCAGCACTCCGACCACAACGCCGATTACGGCACGCTGATGCTGCTCGCCTGGGCCACCGATCTGACCGGCCCGGTGGATGCCTGGGGCCCACCCCCGCTGGCCGCGATGACGACCAAGTTTCTCGAACTCTACGACTACGACATCCGCACCCGCATCGCCGATGAAGGCCGCCCGCCGCTGGCACCGATGATCCACCCGCACGAGATCACCGCAGGCGGGCTGGTCATGCAGGACGCCAACGTGAAGGTGACGAGCGCGCTGGTCAAGCATCCGCCGGTCGCGCCTGCGTTTGCCTTCCGCTTTGATTCGGCGGACCGCTCCATTGTCATCTCCGGCGATACGGCACCGAGCGAGAACCTCGTGCGCCTGGCTTACGGCGCCGATGTGCTCGTGCACGAAGTGATGCACCTGCCCTCGCTGGACAAGCTGCTGTCCACCGAGCCCAACGCCAAGACGCTGCGCGAGCATCTGCTGGCCAGCCACACCTCCACCGAAGACGTCGGCCGCATCGCCACCGAGGCGAAGGTGAAGACGCTGGTGCTGTCGCACTTCGTGCCGGGCGGCTATCCGTTCCTGGAAGATTCGGTCTGGCTGGATGCGGTACGCCCGCACTTCAAGGGCGAGATCATCGTCGGGCGTGACCTGCTGGAAGTCTGACCTGGCCGGCTACTGCGTCGTCTCGTTGCAATTGCGGTAAAGCGGATTGCGGTTGCCGGGCAGGGTCTCATCGGCGAGAAAGCCGGTGGGGCCCTTCGTCCACCACACGTACGGGCCCGACGCATATCGGGCACCCGAGGCAGCCATCACATTGGCGAAGACCAGCGTCTTGCCGTTGAGCGTCATGGCGGCCAGCGGCGTTTCACCCACCGTCATGTATTTCACGGAGAGCGTCTTGCCGCTCTCGCACGTGTAACGCACGTCGCGCATGTCGCGCGGGGACAGCGCGGAATACGCGCGCGCCTGGTCGATGGCCTTGTCCAGGCCCGCCTTGGCAAAGTCGAGCGCGGTGTTCAGATCGGCGGGCGACATGCCCGGCACCGGCGATTGCTGCGCGGTGGCGATGCCACTGAACACGCCGGCGCCCAGCGCCATGCCAAACATCACTGCGGTTGCAATGCGACGCATCAATCGGTCTCCTTGGCTTCGTCATCGGAAGCCGGTTAGACGCACGGGCGGCGGAAAAGTTAGTCCGCGGTGTCGTCCGTTTCTGCGGCGGCGGGGCTGAGCACGAATGGCGTGGGTTCCACGCGCCGCGGCAACTCATCGGACAGCGCACGCGCGGCTTCGGCAAAGCACTGCACGAGACTGTCAGCCAGCGACGACGGCGCGTGATGCTCGGCACGCATGGCGCGCACGTCGAACGTCTGCGCGGGCTCCAGCGCGAACAGCGCGATGCGGTCCATGCTGCCGGTGGCCGCCGTGAACTGATCGAGCATCGTCACGCCAAGCGACTCCTCCACCAATGAGCGCGCCAGCGAATACGTCTGCACCTCCAGTGTCGACTGCGGCGCCAGCCCACCGCGCGCCAGCGTCTGCCCGACGAGCGAGCCCAGCGAGATCTGATCTTCCAGCCCGATGAACGGCTTTTCGGCAATGAGCTTGTGCAGCGCGCGCCCATCCGTCTTGCCACCAACCCACGCGCGCGGCGCCGCCAGCAGGATGCGGCCCTGCGCCACCGGCGTGGTGCTGATGGCCGGGTGCACCGGCGGCGCAAACGCAAAGCCGACGTCGATGTCCTGCGAGAGCAGGCCCTGCACGATCTCGGCGGTGTGGTGCGTGAACACGCGCACCAGCGTATCGGGATGGCGTTGCGAGAAGCGCCGCACGGCGGGCGCGAGAATGCTCGGCGCCAGGCTGGGCGTGGCCGCCACGCGCAATCGCCCCGCCCCCTTGTGACGCAGATTGGCCGACACGCGCCGCACGCGCTCGACCTCCTGGTACAGGCGCTCGACCTCGCTGAACAGCTCGAACGCTTCGGCGGTGGGCTGCAGGCGGCCCTTGGTGCGATCGAACAGGCGGAAGCCGAGCTGCAGCTCGGTATGCTGCAGCACACGCGTCACCACGGGCTGCGACACGTTCAGCATGCGCGCCGCCTCGCTGACGGTCCCGACCAGCATCACAGCGCGGAAGACTTCGATCTGGCGCAGACGCATCGTCGCCCGTCCTCACATCCGAATGGGAAAGCGCCGATTGTGACATCCGGCGCCGTTCTTCGGCTAGGCCGGGTTTGCAGACGCCGGTGTGGCGGAAGCGCCCTCCGCTTCCAGCGCATCCAGAAACACGCGCACCTTACGCGGCACCAGCTTGCGCGCAGGCATCAGTGCGTACACGCGCAACGCCGTCAGTTCGAAATCGGGCAGCACGCGCACGAGCCGGCCGGTGGCGACTTCGGCATCGCCCACGGCGCGGGCCATGCGCGCCACGCCCAGGCCGCGCACGGCAGCGCGCGCGCGCATCTCGGCATTCAACGTCTGCAGACGCGGCTGGATGGGGACTTCGATCGGCTCGGCCGTGGGGTCGCCGACAGGGCGGAAGGCCCAGCTCGCATCATCGGGGCCGGACAAACACGGCCAGCCTGCCAGATCGGCGGGCGTCTTGAGCGGCGGGCGTTCCGCCAACAATGTCGGCGACGCGTACAAACCACGCGGGATCAGCACCACGCGGCGCGCCACCAATGAGGAATCCGGCAGCACCTGGTCGACCATCACGAAGACGATGTCGTAGCCGCTGGCCAGCAGGTCGGGCTGCTCCCATGAGATGTGCACCTGGATCTGCAGGTGCGGATATTTCTCCAGCGTGCGGCACACGGGCTCGGTCAGGTGCTGCGCACCCACCTCGTACGGCGCGGCGATGCGCAGCGTGCCAGCCACGGTTTCACTGGCGGCGGTGGTGTCGGCGTGCACTTCACGCAGACGCTCGAACAGTGGGGCGATGTCGTCGTAGAAGTGCGAACCCGCTTCGGTCAGCCGCAACTGACGCGTGGTGCGGGTCATGAGCCGCACGCCCAGGGCGGCTTCCAGCCGTGATACGGCGGCGCTGGCGGTCGATTTGGGGATGCCCAGGGCCTCGGCGGCTGCGGTGAAGCTGCCGGCTTCCACCACGCGGCAGAAGGTTTCCCAGTCGTTCCACTCCATTGTTCGCATGACTGGACAGTGTTCCTAAAGTTGGCCGTTTATCCGGCTGGCGGCCAAGTTTATGCTCGGGCACATGTCGCTGCAAATCCTCCGGCCTGCTTCTCTGCGGGCGTTTCCGCATTTCTCTTCGGCGCGCGTCCATGCATTCGGATTGGCGCTGGGCCTGTCTACGGGCCTCGATTTCGTCTCTTCGCAGATGTTCGCCGTGGCGGGCCAGCACATCCAGGGCGGCGTGCATGCGAGCCCCGAGGCGTATCTGTACGCTGTCACCGCCTATGCCGTGGCGGCAGTGGTGGCCAACCTGGCCATCGGCCGCATTGCCGCGCACGTGGGCTACCGGATGTACTCCCTGGTGGGGATCGTGCTGTTTGCCATCGGCTGCGTGGTTTGCGCGCAGTCCAACAACATCGGCGAGCTTGTCATCGGGCGGACGATCCAGGGGCTCGGTGCGGGCGGCCTTTTCTCAGCGTCGCGCATTCTGGTGCAGCTCACGGCCGAGCCCGATGAGCGCATCCCGCCGATGATGATGTTCAGCGTCGGCCTGTTCGGCCTGACCACCATTGCGCCGTGGATCTGCGCCGAGGTGCTCGAATACAGCGAGTGGCGCGTGATCTTCTGGATCGAACTGGCGCTGGCCGGATTCGCGTGGATGGCGATGTTCTTCCTGCCGCCCGAGCACCATCAGCCGCGCACGCGCGCCGCCCGCCGTCCTGACGAATCGCCGCCGGAAGACAGCCAGTGGGATTGGGTTGGCGTGGGCGCCATGGCCATCGGCGCGCTGTCGTTTCTGATGGGCCTGTCGGAGCTGCGCTACAGCCGGCTGACGGCTTCGCCTCTCATTCCGCTGCTGCTGCTCGGCGGTACGGCTTCGCTGCTGTTGGCCATTCACCGCCTGCGCACGCACCCCGATCCGTGGCTCGACCTCTCGCGCCTGAACGGCCGCCGCTACCTGTGGGGCATCGGCTTCTACGGCGTGTATTACCTGATGAGCGGGTATTGGTCGTACCTGTTTCCGGCGGTGTCGCAAGGCGGCCTGGGCTTCACGTTCCGCACCACCACGCTGTTCCTGATGATCAGCGGTGCCGTGTCGACGGTGGTTGCCGTGGTCATGACGATCTGGCTGCCGTTCTTCTTCCGCAAGCGCCGCTTCATCGCCATCGGCTTTGCCGTGTATGCGGCGGCGGCGCTGCTGCTGGGCACGAGCCTGATGCCGGGCGCGCCGGACTACGCGTTCTTCCCCGTGTCGATGCTCGAGGGCATCACGCCGGGCGCGGTGATGATCCAGGTGGCGATGATGACCTACCTCGATCTGGACCGCGAAGACTTCGCGCACGGCTACCAGATGAAGAACATCGCACGCCAGTTCGCCACGGCGGTGGGCACGGGGCTCGCAGCGGTGTCGCTGCAGACACAGCAGGCAGAGTCACGCTCGCTGATCGTCGCGCACGTCACGCGCTTCACGTCCGATCTGCAGGCCGCCGGCCCGCTCACGCCGCAACGGCTGGCCAGCCTGTCGGCCGAGATCGACCGGCAGGCCACGCTGCTGGCCGGCACGCAGCTCTTCAGCTGGTTTGCGGTGGTGTGTGGCGTGCTGGCCGTGGTAGTGCTGGTGCAGCGCTCGCTGCGTTAAGCGCACCCACTACGACTTCTGCACCGCGTATTTCCCCGGCCCCACGGCAGCGAGCAGGAACAGCCCGCCCATGATGCTGAGGTTCTTGTAGAACTGGATCTTGTTGGCGGCTTCCATGGCGCCTTCCATATCCCAGTAGCTGTGGGCAATGAACGACGTGCCGAGCACGAAAAACGCCATCAGAATGGCCAGCGGCCGGGTCCAGAAGCCGATCAGCAAGGCGATGCCCACGCCAAACTCCATCACGACGGCAACCGCGGCGGCTACGGTCGGCAGAGGCGCCCCGGTGCTGGCCATGTAGCCCACGGTGCCCTGGAAATGCATGAGCTTGCCCCAGCCGGACATCACGAACAGCACCATCATCAGGATGCGGGCGAGCAGAATCAGCTCGTTGCGCCAACGTTCGATGCTTGCGTTCATTGCGTCCTCCGGACAGGGTTGAGTGTCTGCAGTCTAGCCGCTGGAACTGCTAAGTGTAGTTTCGAGCGCATCGAGTACCGCCTGAATCACACCGTGCCGCACGTGCTCGCGGCGCTCGATCATGCCGACCGTGCGCACGGGCGTCTGCGGCGGCATGGGGAGCACGCGTAGGGCGGGATCGCTCTCCCAGCTGGCACGGCGCAGGCGCGGCACCAGCGTCACGCCCACCTGCTGGCGCACCAGCTCGACAATCGCCTCGATCGAATTGACCTCGATGAACTCGTTGACCGCCATGTGCGTCTTGCGCAGGGCGCGGTCGATCAGCGCGCCGGTGCGCACGGTGCGGTCGAAGCGCAAGAACGGATGCGTGCGCAGGACTTCCTCGGCGCGCCCGCGCGTGTGACGCCCCGCCACGACCACCAGCGGCTCGGTGTAGAGCGGATGCCACGCCAAGTTGGCCGGCAGCCGCTCCAGGTGCTCAACCACCAGCGCGCCGTCCAGGTCGCCCGCCTCCACCTGCTCGGCCAGTTCACCGGACTTGCCGGTGATGAGCTTGACGTCGAGCCCCTTGTGCACCTGCTTGAGCCCCGCCACCGCATGCGCAAGCGACCCCATGACCGACACCACCGCCCCGATCGCCACCGCGCCGGATAGCGCCGTCTGGGGCTCGTCGCCGATGCGCATGGCGTCGTACAGGCCCAGCAGGTGCTCGGCCTGCGGCAGCAGCGCGCGGCCGTGCGCATTGAGCGTGACGGTGCGCCCCGACCGGTCGAACAGGTCCCGGCGCAGTTCGGCCTCCAGCGCGCGCATCTGCAGGCTGACGGCAGCCTGCGTGAGCGCCACACGCTCGGCGGCGGCGGCAAACGAGCCATGGCGCGCCACGGCAACAAAGGTGCGAAGAAAGCGAACGGTGCTCACATGCGAACCAACAAGATTTTCTTAAGCAAGATCAAATGAATTTTAACTTTATTAAATCCTGTGCGAGGCAAATAATCGACGCTCAAATCCATCCCGCTTGAGCACCATGTCCCACCGCTTCGATTGGCAGAACCCCTATCCCACCGTGCGCATTCCGCTGTTTGCGCGCAACGTGGTGTCCACCTCGCACCCGCTGGCCGCGCAGGCCGGGCTGCGCATGCTGCTCGCTGGCGGCAGCGCCGTGGATGCGGCCATCGCCGCGGCGGCCATGCTGACTGTGGTCGAGCCCGTCTCGTGCGGCCTCGGCAGCGATGCGTTCGCCATCCTGTGGGACGGCCAGCAACTGCATGGTCTGAACGCCTCCGGCACCGCGCCACAGGCGTGGAACCTCGACTACTTCCGCAAGAAGTACGGCGAAGACGCCAACGGCGCCCCGAAGCGTCCGATGCGCGGCTGGGACACGGTGACGGTGCCCGGCGCAGTGTCTGCCTGGGCCGCACTGCACGAGCGCTTCGGCAAGCTGCCGTTTGCCGACGTGCTGGAACCCGCCGCCGAGATTGCCGAACGCGGCTACACCGTCTCGCCCATCGTGGCGCACAAGTGGGCCGCGGCAATCCCCGCGCTGCACGACCAGCCCGGCTACGCACAGGCCTTCATGCCGCACGGCCGCGCGCCGGAAGTGGGCGAGAAATTCCAGTTGACCGATGCCGCTGCCACGCTGCGCCGCCTCGGCCAGACCCACGGCCGCGACTTCTACGAAGGCGAACTCGCCGAGCGCATCGCCGCCTACTCGCGCGAATGCGGCGGCGGCATGACGGCGCAAGACCTGCGTGACTATCGCCCGGAGTGGGTCAAGCCCATTACCAAGGGCTACCGCGGCTACGACCTGCACGAGATCCCGCCGAATGGCCAGGGCATCGCCGCGCTCATTGCGCTGGGCATTCTCGACCGCTTCGACGTGGCGTCCATGCCCGTCGACTCTGCCGATTCGCAGCACCTGCAGATCGAGGCGATGAAGCTGGCGTTTGCCGATCTCTACAAGTACGTGGCCGATCCGCGCAGCATGGAAGTCACGCCGGAGCAGATGCTCGACGATGCGTACCTCGATGCGCGCGCCAGGCTGATCGACATGGGCCGCGCACAGGTGCCCACCTTCGGCATGCCGCGCGCCGGCGGCACGGTGTACCTGACGGCCGCCGACGAGAACGGCATGATGGTCTCGTTCATCCAGTCCAACTACATGGGCTTCGGTTCGGGCGTGGTGGTGCCGGGCACGGGCATCAGCCTGCAGAACCGCGGGTTCGGCTTCTCGATGGGTGCACGCTCGGCCAACGTGGTGGAAGGCGGCAAGCGGCCGTTCCACACCATCATTCCGGGGTTCCTCACCAAGGATGGCCAGCCGCAGATGAGCTTCGGCGTGATGGGCGGCGACATGCAGCCGCAAGGCCATCTGCAGACGCTCGTGCGCATGCTGGACTACAAGCAGCAGCCGCAGGCCGCGTGCGACGCACCGCGCTGGAAGGTCAACCGCGACTTCACACTCGACGTGGAAGCGACCATGAACGCCGACACGGTAGCGGCGCTGGAAGCGCGTGGGCACAAACTTGAATCAATCGCCGATCCGTACATGGACTTCGGCTCCGGCCAGTTCATCTGGCGCCTGTCGGACGACGCTGACCACGGCTACGTGGCCGCCAGCGACAGCCGCCGCGACGGCCACGCGGTGGGCTTCTGACGAAGCTCCCGCCGCACCAGCGCGTTGACCCGTGGGACCGGGCGGGCAACGCACTGCAGCTTCCATAAAAACGATCCCGGCCGGCACCAAAGGAACCCCCACCATGACCGCCCCGATCGCGGCGAGTGCTGCCGCGCCCTCGCATCCTCCACTCACGTCTGCACACGCGCGCCGCATCGTCATTTCGTCGTCGATCGGCAATGCGCTGGAGTGGTACGACTTTCTCGTCTACGGCTTCTTTGCATCCGTCATCGGCAAGCTGTTCTTTCCGGCGGATGACGAGTGGGTGTCGCTGCTGTTTGCGGTGGGCAGCTTTGGCGTGTCGTTCATCACGCGGCCGGTGGGCGCGATCGTGCTCGGCATGTATGCCGACCGGAAGGGGCGCAAGGCGGCGCTCACGCTGTCGATCCTGTTGATGATCGTCGGCACGCTGGCGATTGCCGTGATGCCGAGCTACCAGCAGATCGGTATCGTCGCGCCGGTCACCATCCTGCTCGCGCGGCTCGTGCAGGGCTTTGCGGTGGGTGGCGAGTTCGGCAGCGCGACGGCCTTCATGGTCGAGCACAGCAAGCGCGGGCGCGGCTACTACGCGAGTTGGCAGTTTGCGAGCCAGGGCATTGCGACCATCCTTGCCGCGGGGCTCGGTGCGCTGCTGACAGCATCGCTCACCCCGGCAGACCTGGAGGGTTGGGGCTGGCGGCTGCCGTTCATCTTCGGCCTGCTGGTCGGCCCGGTCGGCTTCTACATCCGCCGGCACCTGGACGAGACGCCCGAGTTCGTCGCCGAACAGAAGAAGACGACGGTCGACCCGCAAGCGTCGTTCAAGGCGCAGTGGGGCAACCTGCTGCTGGCGGTGGGCGTGGTGGCGCAGTCGACCGTGTCGGTGTACGTGCTGCAGCTCTACATGCCGACGTATGCCGTCAAGCAGCTGCATCTGCCCGCCGCGCAGTCATTCGGGGTGGTGGTCCTCAATGGCGGGCTGCAGTTTCTGCTCTCGCCGGTGATGGGCGCGCTGTCGGATCGCATCGGCCGCATCCGCATCATGCTCACCACGTCGGTGCTGATGATCCTGCTGATCTATCCGATGTTTGCGCTGCTGCGCGCGCATCCGACCATCGGCGCGCTGCTGGCGCTGCAAGCCGTGTCGGGCATCTTCAAAGCCGCCTATTCGGGCCCGATGCCGGCGCTGATGTCGGAGATCTTCCCCACGCGCGTGCGCTCGACGGGGCTGTCGCTCGGCTACAGCCTGGGCGTGACACTGTTCGGCGGGTTCGCGCCATTCATCGTCACGTGGCTGATCCACACGACCGGCGACACGCTGGCGCCCAGTTATTACGTGCTGACCGCAGCCGTGGTGAGCGGCATTTCACTGACGGTGATCGCGCTGCGCCAGCGGCGCATGGCACGCATGGCCTGAGCCGGAGTGTGATGGCGCCCAGTGATGGCACTCAGGCGCCCTTGTACCAGGCTGCGTTATACGGCGCGAGGCCATGGTGGGTGTAGCGGTTGCCCCGATGGTGGCGGCGCGCCTTGGCCGGAGCCGGCGCACTGCCCTCTTCGATCGTCTCGCGTTCTGCCACGGTGCGGGCCCGCGGCGCCTGCACTTGCGAGTAGACGCGCTGCTCCATCCGGTCGCGCGCCGCAGCCACGCGGTCGGGTGAGTCGGGCGGCAGCGACGTTTCAGCCACAGCAGGAGCCGATGCCGCAGTCGCGCCCGGCGTGGCGGCGTTGGCGGGGCCGGCCGCCACGGCTACGCTCATCGCATCGCTGGCCTGGGTGGCCGTGGGCCTGTGGCTCGCAAGGCTCTGCACCCACGGCGCGTGGTACATCCCCACGTAGATGGCGCCTGTGACGGCAATCAACGCGGCCGCCACGCTGCTGAATGCGCCGCCCACCACCGCCCGCGACACGCGCCTCCACCATGGCTCGTGCTCCGCCGCCGGCTGCTCCGCATCCGACACCTGGGTCGGATCCACATGTGTGGCAGCGAAATGCGACGCATCCTTGGGGTCCGGTGGTTGAGCGGTGATGGAAGCAGGCAGGCGCATGATAAGAACTCAGGGTCATGGATCGGCAGCGTCACCCCCTGCCGATCGTGATTCGGAAACCGCCGCATGTCATCTGTGTGACAGCTGAACGGAGGATGAGCAGCCTTGGCTAACAAGTTTCGTGCCGGGCTTTGTGCGTCGCCACAAACGTCCGTCAACCTTTGCCAGCACGCATCCGCCATTGGGCCGCAGACGATTTCGGCGACCGCCGCCATGCCCGTACGCACACACAGCAGGTAGACTTTGCAAAGTTTATCGGGTGTGACGCCCGACTTGCCATCAAGGAGAAACACCGTGCGTTGGGATGACATGCGCGAGAGCAACAACGTCGAGGATGAGCGCGAATCCTCGGGCGGCGGCGGCTTCGGGGGCGGCGGCATGCGGCTGGGGATCGGCGGCATTGCGGTCGTGGCCATCGTGGGCTTGCTGATGGGCAAGAACCCGCTGGAAATCCTGGGCATGGTGATGCAGGTATCGCAGAACACGCCCGTGCAATCCGCCCCGCACAACCCTGCCCGCCCCACCGGCGAGACCGACAACGACCGCAGCAAGCAATTGGTCTCACACGTGCTGGGCGACACCGAAGACACGTGGTCGCAACTGTTCAAGCAGGCCGGCCGCGCCTATCAGCCGCCCAAACTGGTGCTGTTCCGCCAAGGCATCCGCTCGGGCTGCGGTGACGCCACCTCGGCAGTCGGCCCGTTCTATTGCCCAGCGGACACCAAGGTCTACCTCGACCTCGGCTTCTTCGACGAGCTACGCCGCCGCTTTGGCGCCCCGGGGGACTTTGCCGCCGCGTATGTCGTGGCGCACGAAGTCGGCCACCACGTGCAGAACCTGCTGGGCGTGTCGGAGAAGGTCAGCCGTGCGCAGGCGGGCAAATCGCAGGCGGCGGCCAACGCGCTGTCGGTCAAGCTGGAGTTGCAGGCCGATTGCCTGGCCGGCGTATGGGGCCACTACGCGCAGCAGCGCGGTTTGCTGGAGCGCGGAGACCTGGAGCAGGCGCTCACCGCTGCGCACGCCATCGGTGACGACACCCTGCAGCGCAACGCGGGCCGCAGCGTCACGCCCGACGCCTTCACGCACGGCTCTTCGGAGCAGCGCATGCACTGGTTCCGCCAGGGCTTCGACGCCGGCGACCTGCGCCAGTGCGACACCTTCCGCGCCGGCGCCGACGCCTGAGCGCAAACAAAAATGGGCATGCTGTCACGCATGCCCAACCGCTTTCTTTCCGATCCGCTCCACGCAGTCTTGACGCTGCGCAGAGCTTGCCGGATCGCGCTTCTCCCCGCTTTTAGATGTCTGTGTAGAGCGTGTGCCTGGTGCTGCTGTCGAACACGCGGTAGCTCAAACCATGGCCGGTGCGCTTTGTCTGCATGGGACCCCGTTCGCTGATTCTGCGTTTTCCCGTTGACTCGGTCGGAGGCGCTCTGTCGGCGTGTGCCGGGGGTGCCGTGACTGCTTTTGACCACAACGTCCCGCCGCCATCGTAAGAACGGGCGCCGACCCGCGCATCCCCCAATTTGGGGATGCTGCGGACCCGCCAACGGAGGGAAAAAGTCGGGAGCGGTAGTTCAACGGCCGCCGCTGCAATCGAGCAGCGCGCCCGTCACGTACGACGCCGCATCGGAGAGCAGCCAGACGATGGTCTCGGCCACCTCTTGCGGCGTGCCGGCGCGGCCGATCGGCGTGGTGGCGCCCAGGCGCTGGGCGCGGTCGGGCTGGCCGCCGGAGGCGTGGATGTCGGTTTCGATCAGGCCGGGGCGCACGGCATTGACGCGCACGCCGTCGCGGGCCAGTTCGCGCGCGAGGCCCAGCGTCATCGTATCGACGGCACCCTTGGAAGCGGCGTAATCGACGTATTCGTGCGGCGAGCCCAACCGCGACGCCGCCGACGACACATTCACCACCGAGCCGCCCACGCCGCCGCGCGACGTCGACAACCGCCGCGCCGCTTCGCGCGCCACGAGGAAGGCGCCCAGCACATTGGTCTCGAACATCGTGCGCAGGCGGTGCGTGGTCATGTCGGCCACGTCCTGCGCCTCGGCCACGATGCCGGCGTTGTTGACCACGCCATGCAGCGGCCCGAAGCGCCCCGCTGCCGCCTCGAATAGTGCGATCACATCCTCGTCGCTCGACACGTCGCCCTGTACGGCCAGCGCATGGCCGCCGGCCTGTTCGATGAGACCGACCGTCTCTTCCGCCGCCTGCCGGTTGCCGCGATATTGCAACGCAACAGACCAGCCGCGTTGCGCGCACAGCACCGCCGTGGCACGGCCGATGCCGCGGCTGCCGCCGGTAATGACGATGGTCTTGGACATGCCGATCTCCCGATGTGTTGTTGTGCTTGCATTGTGCCGATATACCGACTTCTCGGCATCGAGGGAGATGTCCGTTTCCGGCGAACGTGCCCACCTCGACAGGGCTAGACTAGCTGCCAGCTCCCCCGATCACCACCATGCACCTCGACCACAACGCCTGCTACCACGCCGTACAGTCGCGCGACCGGCGCTTTGACGGCTGGTTCTTTGTCGGCGTGACCTCCACCGGCGTATATTGCCGCCCCGTTTGCGCGGTCCGCACGCCGCAGCAGAAGAACTGCCGCTTCTTCGCCACGGCCGCCGCCGCCGAGCACGCGGGCTTCCGCCCGTGCCTGCGCTGCCGACCGGAACTGGCACCAGGACACAGCCTGGCCGAGATGTCATCCAACCTGGCGCGCGCAGCGGCCCGCATGATCGACGAGGGTTTCCTGCAGGAGCACGACCTGGCGGCACTGGCCAACGCGGTGGGCGTGACCGACCGCCACCTGCGCCGCATCTTCCGCGCCGAGTTCGACGTCTCGCCTATCGACTATGCGCAGACGCAGCGCCTGCTGCTCGCCAAGCGGCTGCTGACGGACACCGCCATGCCTGTCGGTGACATTGCCTTTGCAGCGGGCTTTGGCAGCGTGCGGCGGCTGAACAGCGGGTTCATGGAGCATTACGGTTTTGCGCCGACCCGCCTGCGGTCTCGCACAACCGCAACGCACCCCGAAGACGGCCCCACGCTCATGCTCGGCTACCGGCCGCCGTTTGCATGGGGGGCGTTGCTTGAATTCCTGCGAGCACGCGCAATCGATGGCGTGGAGGTGGTCAACAACGACAGCTACGCGCGCACGATCGCGGTGGACTATGCCGGCGCACGGCACACCGGCTCCCTGCACGCGCGCAATGTGCCGCAGCGCCACGCGGTGGCGCTCACGCTATCACCCAGCCTGCTGCATGCCATGCCGCCCGTGCTGGCGCGCGTGCGGCGGCTGTTCGATCTCGATTGCCGGCCCGATCTGGTGGACGCGCATCTGGGCGCGCTCGCCGCCGAGACCCCGGGCTTGCGCGTCCCTGGCGCCGTGGATGGTTTTGAGATTGCGGTGCGCGCCATCGCCGGGCAGGTCATCTCGCTGGTGCAGGCGCGGCACATCCTGGCGCGCATGGTGGCAGCGTTTGGCGCGCCGCTGGAGCAGCCGAGTGACCGGCAGTCCGGGCTGTCGGTGACGTTCCCCTCCGCAGCCGCGCTGGCCGCAGTCGATCCGCAGGCGCTATCCGCGCAGACCGGCCTGCAGGCCAGCCGCGCCGCTGCCGTGGTGGAACTCGCCCGCGCCATCGAAGGCGGCAACCTGCGGCTTGAACCCCTGGTGCCGCTTGCGCCCACGCTGGCCGCGTTGCAGGCGCTGCCCGGCGTCGGCGAATGGACGGCGCAGTACGTCGCCATGCGCGCGCTGGGCTGGCCCAATGCGTTTCCGCTGGGCGACTACGTACTGCGCAAACGCCTCGCCAACGGCGATGGTGCCCTGCCCACGCGCCGCGCCATGGTCGAACGCGCCGAACCGTGGGCGCCATGGCGCGCCTATGCCGCCATGCATCTCTGGCACCGGGAAGATGCCCTTGCGGATACCGTTTCCAGCTGAACGCCATGTACCGCCATACCTTTCCCTGTCCGCTCGGCGACATGCTGTTGACCGCCACCGACACCCACCTGACCGGCGCGTTCTTCACCGGCCAGAAGACGATTCCCGTGAATGCTGCGCGCCTGTCGCTGGGTGCGGATGTGCCCGTCATTCAGGAGGCCCAGGCGCAGTTCACGGCGTACTTTGCCGGCAGGCTGCACGACTTTGACGTGCCGATGGCGCCCGAAGGTACGCCGTTCCAGCAGGATGTCTGGCGCCTGCTGTGCGAGATCGCGTTCGGCAGTCGCACCACCTACGGCCAGATCACCGCGCGCCTCGGGCTCACGCGCGAGCATGCACGCGCCGTGGGCACCGCTGTCGGACGCAACCCGATCTCGATCGCCATCCCGTGCCACCGGGTGGTGGGCGCCGACGGCGCGCTCACGGGCTATGCCGGCGGGCTGCCGCGCAAGGCTGCGCTGCTGCGGCTCGAAGGCCATCCCGCGCAGGTCGGCGAACGCCTGCCCATGCCCGGCGATGATCGCCAGGGCACGCTGGCGCTCGCGCCTGCATGAAACGCCAATCGCGCGGACAATGCGCGCACATCTCCGTCATGCAACGTCACCCAACACTCGCGAGACCACCCTCATGCGCCGCTCCGATGTGCTCGAACTCCTAACGCTGGCTGCCCTGTGGGGCGGCTCCTTCCTGTTCATGCGGGTGGCTGCGCCGCCGTTCGGGCCGGTGGCGCTGATCGCGCTGCGCGTGGCGATCGCCTCGTGCTTCCTCGTCCCGATGCTGGCCTGGCGCGGCGGCATGGGCACCCTGCGCGCGCACTGGCCGCATCTGCTGGCCGTGGGCGTCCTCAACTCGGCCATCCCGTTCTGCCTGTTCGCCTATGCCGAACTCACGCTGACGGCGGGCTTCACCTCGGTGCTGAACGCTGCGGCGCCGCTGTTTGCGGCCATCGTCGCGTTTACCTGGCTGGGTGAGCGGATGTCGTCACTGCGCGTGTTGGGATTGGCGATCGGCTTCATCGGCGTGATCGTGCTGGTGGGCGGGTCGTCTGTCATCGATGCAAAACAAGGCGGCGTGGCAGTAGCGGCGGCGCTGTCGGCCACCGTGCTGTACGGCGTGGCCAGCAGCTACACCAAGCGCTTCCTGACCGGCGTTCCACCGCTGGCCGTGGCCACCGGCAGCCAACTGGCCGCCGCCATCGTGCTCGCGCCGCTGGCCTACTGGCTGTGGCCTGCGCAAACGCCCACGGGCAGCGTATGGCTGCACGTGGTCGCCCTGGGCATCGCGTGCACGGGCATCGCCTACATCCTCTTTTTCCGCCTGGTCGCACACGTGGGGCCGACGCGCGCGGTGTCGGTCACGTTTCTGATCCCGGTGTTCGGCGTGCTGTGGGGCATCCTGTTCCTTGGCGAGCAATTGACGCTCAACATGGTGATCGGCTGCGCAGTCATCCTGCTCGGTACGTCGCTCTCGACCGGCGTGCTTGCGCCGGGCAAGAAAGCCAACGCAACCAGCACGACCAACGAGAAGGATTCGCTGCTGCGTTCGGGCCGCTGACCGGCCATGGTGGTGCCGGCAAGCGGGGATGTTCCTTGATGCACGGAAAACCGCTTGAAGCCGACACTTAAATCCGCGCGCGAATCGATTGGCAATGCGCCGCATTCATTGTCGATCTTCACTTTGCGGTACGCTTTTGGCACCAATTCGCGCAACATTGCAAAGGATCGACCCGGGGGCGATAAGCCATCGATTTGTAATGAATACCCGGCCGCACCCAAGCCCATGAAATTTCTTCAATGGCCTCAGCACTGGGCCTTCAGGCCGATTTAGAAAATATTAAAAGCTGAAATAAAAGCAGAAAACATCGGCAGACGCGCACTCGATCTTAATGATCCGATAATCCGATTTGAGAAAATTGCATCATCGAAATCGGATTCCCCCGATGGTTAATCCGATTTTCTTTGTTATGCTCGCCCATCGGTCGATCAGGGGCGTGCAAGGGAATCGCGGCGAGACATCTGCGATACCCGATTGCTGGCGGATCCTCCGCTGCGCGGCCGACTACGCACGCTCCATCAAACACGTTGGATACGCGCATGCTGGACGTCTACCTGAACAAGCATCTGATCGGTCAGCTCTCGTGCGGCCGCAGCGGTTGGGCGTTCGAATACGATGCTCGCTGGCAGACTTCTTCGCAGGGCTTTGACCTGAGCCCGCAGTTGCCGCGCACCGCCGGCACCATCGCCGACACGGCAAAAGCGCAGCCGGTACGCCACTTCTTTGAATACCTCTTGCCCGAAGCGGCACGCAACGCGCCCAAGGCTGCCGCGGCCGCACTGGACCATCTTGCGCGAACAGCGCCCCATCTCGACGGCCCGCTGGCGCTGGTGCCGACAGGCCACAAGCCCGCCGGCGGCCAGGTCGATGGGCTGTCCGAACGCGATCTCGTTCTGCAATTTCAGCAAACCGTCGCACGGCCGCCGCGCACCACGCCGCTACGCGTAGCCGAGCCCCGTGCACGCTATGGCACCGATGTGGCCGCGCAGCCCGACGAAATCCGCCTGCCGTTCCTGGCCTCGAACGGCCTGCCCGTATCGATGTGGCTCGGCCGGTTTTCCGCGCCGGCCAACGCCGCGCAGTCGAGCCACTTCGTGCGGCTGGACCTGGGCGAAGGCGCGCAGCTGCCATACGCCACCATCAACCACTGCTGGGCAACGTTGCTCGGTCGCAGCATCGGACTGGAAACGCCGTTCATCGGCCTGCGCCAGTTTCCGGAGACGGCCGCCGTGGTGCAGCGCCTCGATCGCACCCTGCGCTGCAAAAGCGACGACACCGCGCTCGTGCAGGCGCGTTATGTCGTCTCGGCGGTGCAGCTGCTGGGACTCTCGCCCGAACACCGCTTCCTGCCGATCACCGTCGAGCAGGTCGCGCAATGCGCGCGCCTGTGCGCAGACCCGGCGTCCGCCACCGCCGCGCTGTTCCGCTGGATGGTGTTCTGCCTGCTGATCGGCGGGCGCAATGCCTCGGCGGGCACGCTGCACTTCCACATCGATGCGGATGGCGTCCGCCTGGCTGCGCACGATCACCTCTTTTGCGCGGCGGTCTACGCCAACGAATGGAATGCCGATGCGCTGTCTCCGGACGCACAGGCCCGCTACGACGCCATCGACCAGGACGCGCTGCTTGCCCTGGCCGACCATCTCGGCTACGACGCGAGCCAGGCGCGCCGCGAACTGCTGCGGCTGATCAGCATGCTGGCACCGCAATCGTCGTTCGTGGCGACACATCTGTCGCAGGCGCTGGGACATTCGCCGACACGCGCAGCGGAGATCGACTTCCTCGCGCGCATTCACCGCCATGTGTCCGAGACGGCACGGCGGCTGGGTGGCAAGACGGCGGAAGTCTGAAACGGATGGATTAGGCGGCGCTAAAGCGCGGCCAGGCTGATCGTGCCGTAGTGGACATAGCCGTACGCGGCCAGTGCATCCATGGCCTCGGCCTCGGCCCGCGCGAATGCCAGCGCCAGGGTATCGGGGCTCCCCGCCCCGCTGGCGAAGGCCTGATAGGCGGCAAAGCCCTCGCGTGCCGGCACACCACTGCGATCAAGCACCCGCTGCGCGGCTTCCAGCGCCGCGCGAATCGCCGTCTCCCCGGGCGGGGCATCGCGAAACGCTAGCTGTAGACAGGACGTCGTCGGATTCATCCGCGTTTCGAGGTTCGATTCACTGGAACTGCGCATTGACCCAGTCTAGGAAAGCGCCTATCGAGTGCCAAGCGCGGCGCTCGCCGCGCGCCGCCGACTTGGGGATGCCCCCGGGTGCACATACTGTGAATCGCGTTGCATAATCAGATCGATTGACGAAGCAACGACTTTGTTGACAACACCACAACCACAGGAGACATCGATGATCACGCCCCCGATCCGGTTGAAACGTACGGCGCTCGCCTGGCTGCTGGCCGGCGCGGCCTTGCCCGCGTTTGCGCAGATTCCGTTCAGCCCCGGCGGTGCTTCGTCAACGCAAACGCAAGGCCCGGCGGCCGCGAGCGGCGGGATCGACGTGGCGCAGATCAAACCGGCGGTGGATGCGGCAGTCAACGCCGAATACGGCCAGCTCGATTCGCTCTACAAGGACATCCACGCCCATCCGGAACTCGCCTTCCAGGAAACACGCACCGCCGCCAAGCTGGCCGAGCAGATGCGCAAGATCGGCTTTGATGTGACGGAGCATGTGGGCAAGACCGGGGTGGTGGCGGTGTATCGCAACGGCGCCGGCCCGACGATCCTGGTGCGCACCGAGCTGGACGCGCTGCCCATGGAAGAGAAGACCGGCCTGCCCTACGCGAGTCACGTCCACACCAAATGGCGCGGTGAAGACGTTGGCGTGGCGCACAGCTGCGGGCACGACCTGCACATGGCGTCGTGGGTGGGCACGGCCAAGACACTGGTGTCGCTCAAGGACCGCTGGCACGGCACGCTGGTGTTCGTGGCGCAGCCGGCTGAGGAAACCGTATCCGGCGCGCAGAGCATGATCGACGACGGCTTCTTCAAGCGCTTCCCCAAACCGGATTATGCGTTTGCGCTGCATACGGGCCCGGGGCCATATGGTTCGATCGTCTTCAACAGCGGGCCGATCACGTCCAACTCCGACGGGCTGGAGATCACCTTCAAGGGCCGCGGCGGCCACGGCTCCGCACCGGACAAGACCATCGACCCGGTGATGATGGCCGCGCGCTTCGTGGTCGATCTGCAAAGCGTGATCAGCCGCGAGAAAGACCCGCAGGAATTCGGCGTGGTCAGCATCGGCGCCATCCAGGGGGGCAGCGCCGAGAACATCATCCCCGACAGCGTGTTGTTGCGCGGCACGATCCGCTCGTACAAGCCGGCGGTGCGCCAGAAGATGCTCGACGGCATCCGGCGCACGGCCAAGGCCGTCACCGAAATGTCGGGCGCGCCGGACGCCGAGATCAAGATCACCGAGGGAGGGAAGGCGGTCAACAACGACCCGGCCGTGGTCGCGCGCACCGAGGCGATGTTCAAGACCGCCTTCGGCAACGACCGCGTGCTGCGCGTGCCCCCCATCACGGCCAGCGAAGATTTCTCGGCGTTTGTTGACGCGGGCATCCCGTCGATGTTCTTCTTCATCGGCGTGAATGATCCGCAGACGTTCATGGCCTCGCTCAAACCGGGCGCCAAGCCGCTGCCGACCAATCACTCGCCGCTGTTCGCGCCGGTGCCGGAGCCGTCCATCAAGACCGGGGTGACGGCGATGTCGCTGGCGGTGCTCAATGCGCTGCAGTGGAGCAAGACGTCGGGTCAATAAGCCGGCGCAGACCAACTCAGGCGCGGTGCTACGGCAACCGCGCCTTTTTGCTTGTTTTTTTCAGATGGGGAATGTCATGTTGAATCGCTACCTTCGTGCCGGTGCCTTTGCACTGTGCGCCGCGCTCACCGCGGTCTCAATGCAAGCGCTGGCGCAAACCACCAACCGGCTTGACGAGATCATCGCCCGCGGCACGCTACGTGTCGGCACCACCGGCGACTACAAGCCCTTCAGCTACAAGAACCCTGCCGACGGCCACTTCATCGGCCTGGACGTGGAAATGGGCGAGCGCCTGGCCAAGGCGCTGGGTGTGAAGCTGGAAGTCGTGCCGACCACATGGTCGACGCTGATGCAAGACTTTGCGGCCGACCGCTACGACATCGCCATGAGCGGTGTATCCGTGACGCTGGATCGGCAGAAGAAGGCGTTCTATTCGATTCCGTATCAGCGCGATGGCAAGACGCCGATCACACGCTGCGAGAACCAAGCCAAGTTCCAGACGCTGGCACAGATCGATCAGCCCAGCGTGCGCGCCATCGTCAACCCCGGCGGCACGAACGAGAAGTTCGCGCGCGCCAATCTGAAGCAGGCTCAGATCCGCGTGTATCCGGACAACGTGACGATCTTCAACGAGATCGTTGCCGGCCGTGCCGACCTGATGATGACGGACGCGGTGGAAACCAAGCTGCAGCAGAAGCTGCACCCCGAACTGTGCGCCGTGCACCCGGAAGCGCCGTTCGATTTCTCGGAGAAGGCCTACCTGCTGCCGCGCGACGTGGTGTTCAAGAACTTTGTCGACCAGTGGCTGCGGCAGAGCATGGAGAGCGGCGAATTCGCCAAGCGCTTCGATGCGTGGCTGGCGTATCCATGGAACACCCCGGCCAAGTAAGCAAGCGAGAAGGTCTGCGCTGATCAGCCCCGATCAGTGCAGATTGAGCGGGTCGCCGTGCTGCAGGGCAAGCGCGTCCCGCAGCAGCGCATCGGTCATGTCGCGGCCCAGCAGCGCGGGGTTGAAGCGCGCCGAAAAGCGCGTCGAGCACGACTCGACCTGCAGCACCACCTGGCCCGGCGGCAGCAGTTCGATGTCGACGTGGATGTCTTCCTCGCCTTCGGTAAAGGCGTGCAGGAGCGTGAGCGCGCGATAGCCATCGGCGCGCTCTACGGCAACTTCCGTCCACGACGGCGCCAGCAATGCACAATCGACGAGCGTTTCGGGCTCGTCGGGGCGATACAGGTGCAGGCCCATCATGGTCGACGCCGCATCGGCCACGGCGGACCAATCGTCAGCAGGAATCAGGTCGCCCAGCAGGCGGATATCGTCGACGGCGGCATCGGCCTGCACAAAGGCAGCGCCCAGGAAGAACGCGGTTTCGTCACGAAAACCGCCAGCGGGGGTATTGCGCCACAAGCGGTGGCCGCTCTTGCTGCCAAGCGCTACCTGCGACAGCACCTTGGCCGCGCGCGCGCCATCTGCGCCCGACCATTGCTCCACCGCACCATGCGAGAACAGCCGATCGGCCATCACCAGGCCCACGCCATCGGGTAGCACACGCGCCTCCAGCCACTCAGCCAGAACGTGCACGCCGCTGAACGGCATCTCCGGACGCCCGATCGCATGCGCACGCACGCGGCCGTTTTCCGGCACGTGGAACGGCATGGCAAACAGCCTTGCCTGATACGCGACGCCGTCGATCTCGAAACGGGCGATGGAAGCGGTGGTGATGGACATGGTGGTCTTCCTGCTGCAAGGGGCGGAAAACACCGCCCGTACCTGCATCAACGACCATCCGCACCGAATGTTTAGCCGTCACAGGCCCCGCCCTGAGGAGGGAATTCCCCGAGGGCTGTAATGCAACGCAACAATTCGCGACACCCCGGCCAGGAATTTTCTTAGCGCGGCACCGTCAGACCTTTGCATTAAGGGTTATCCCGCATGGCACATTTCCATGTCAAATCAGTGACTTATGTGCAGATTGCGGTGCTTCGGGCATCACTATTGTTCTTGTTTTTTGAACAAAGAGTTTAATAGAACTGCTTTTTTGGCGCCCAAGCAACGACTAAGCTTATGTCATCGCGTTACCGCACTGCAGCGAATCTGCCTCGGCAGTAACGCTCACCCCCAGACTGTGGAGTTCATCATGAAGACCAAGAACCTGATTCTCGCCTCGCTGATCGCTGTTGCCGCTGTTCCGGCATTCGCCGCCGGCGTGCAAAGCCGTGACCCGTACACCAGCGGCCAGGCCATCACCAAGGCCGACCCGTACACCGATGGTGCCCGTATCACCAAGGCAGATCCTTACACCGACGGCGCGCTGCGCAAGGCTGACCCGTACACCGATGGCCAATTGCGCAAGGCCGATCCGTACACCGACGGCGCGCTGGTCGGCAAGGCTGACCCGTTCACCGACGGCCAATAAGCCACGCGCGTCACCCGTATCATCTCCCTCCTCCGATGCCGCGCGCCCCAATGGCGCCGGTGCCGGCTTACCGAGGCGGCCATCTGGCCGCTTTTTTTTTTGCCTACGCTCGTTGGCGTCACATGGCGAGTCCGGATTTCCCCGCCCTCAAGCGTCGTGGCGTACATCCGATAAACAGGAGTGAATCCACTGGGGGACAGCGCTCCCCTCTGCGAAACGTTTGGCCAAGGACCGATCCCGGACCCTCAACATGCGCAAGCGCATCGCTATCGAACACCTGCGGGTCGGCATGTACCTCGACGAATTTGTCGGCGCATGGCTGGAACACCCGTTCTGGCGCGCCCGCTTTCGCATTGAAGATGCCGCCCAGCTGCAGCGCCTGCGCGCCAGCGGCATTCGCGAAGTGTGGATCGACACCGCTCGCGGGAGCGACGTGGCTGCGGCCAACGCAGCGCCTGCCGTCCCCGAAGCGCCCAACCCGCCCAACCCGCCCGCCTGCGCCGCCAACGCGAGCATCACGCCGCGCCCGGTCTCGCATGCGGAAGCGATGCGCCGCGCTGGCCGCCTCATCAGCAAGGCAGAACTGGCCGTACAGACGATGTTTGCCGACGCGCGCATGGGCCGCGCAATCGAAGCGCGCGACGCACTGCCCCTGGTGGAAGCCATTGCCGGCTCAGTCGACCAACACCCAAGCGCCCTGACCAGCCTGGTGCGCCTGAAAACGAAAGACCGCTACACCTTCCTGCACTCCGTGGCTGTGTGTGCGCTGATGGTGGCGCTGGGCCGCCAGCTCGGACTGTCCGACGACGAAGTGCGCGACGCCGGCCTGGCCGGGCTGCTGCATGACATCGGCAAGATCGCCATTCCGCCCGAGGTGCTGAACAAGCCCGGCGCGCTCACCGATGCGGAATTCCGCCACGTGATCGTCCACCCGCAAGCGGGCTACGACATCCTGGCCGGCGACAGCGGCATGCGCGACATCGCCCTCGACGTCTGCCTGCACCACCACGAGCGCATGGACGGCACCGGTTATCCGCACAAGCTGGCAGGCGAAGGCATCTCTTTGTTTGCACGCATGGGCGCCATCTGCGATGTGTACGACGCGGTCACGTCCGACCGCCCGTATAAAAAAGCGTGGGAAGCGGCCTACGCCATCCAGCGCATGGTCGAGTGGCGCGGCAACCATTTCGACCCGATGGTGTTCAACGCCTTCGTGAAGAGCGTGGGCATCTATCCGGTCGGGTCGCTCGTGCGGCTGCGCTCGGGCCGGCTGGCAGTGGTCATGCAGCATGCGCCGGGCGCGTTGCTCACGCCCACGGTCAAGGTATTCTTCTCGATATCGTCGGGCACACGGATTGCGCCCGAATGCATCGACCTGGCGCACACCGGCGACCAGATCCTCTCCAGAGAAGAACCCCGCGACTGGGGCCTGACCGACCTCAACGAACTTTGGATACACGGCGACTGATCCGTAGTTTTCTCTGCCGGCGCTGCCTGGCATGGCTCGCGCTGGGCTGGCTGGCGTGCAGCACATCGGCATTCGCGGAGCAGCCGTTACGGATTGGCTCCAAACGATTCACCGAGTCGTACGTGCTCGGCGAAATCCTCAAGCAGACCGCTGCGCCGCAGGGCCCGGCCGAACACGTGCCGGGCCTGGGCAACACCGCCATCGTCTTCGCCGCGCTCAAGAACGGCAGCATCGACGTCTACCCCGATTACCTCGGCACCATCGCCGCCGAAATCCTGCACCTGCCGGCCGGGCAAGCGGCCAACCCCAACCAGGCCGCACTGCTGGCTGACGTCAACCACGCGCTTGCCCCCATGGGCCTGGCTGCAGGCGTGCCGCTGGGCTTTGAAGACACCTATGCGCTGGCCATGCGCGACGCCGATGCCGAGCGCGAACACATCCGCACGCTGGCCGATCTCGCCACGCATCCCGCCCTGCGCCTCGGCCTGTCGCACGAATTCCTCGGCCGCGCCGACGGTTGGCCGGCGATTGCGGCGCGCTACAAGCTGCCGCAACGCCCGACCGGCCTCGACCACGGTGTCGCGTATGACGCGCTGCGCGCGGACCAGACCGACGTGATCGACATCTACTCCACCGACGCCAAGATCCGCCGCGAACACCTGCGCGTGCTCGACGACACCGAACACGTCTTCCCGCGCTACGACGCCGTGCTGCTCTATCGCGCCGACGTTGTGCAGCGGCACCCCGCGCAATGGCAGGCCATCACGGCGCTCACGGGCCGCATCCGGGCCGACGACATGATCGCCATGAATGCGGCGGTCGAGCTGGAAGGCAGGTCGTTCGCGCAAGTCGCGCGGCAGTTCCTCGCCGGACAAGGCAACGCACCGGCCGCCACGCCCGCGCGCGCGTTCTTCGCGCAGTTGACCGACGGGCTGGGGCGACTCACGCAACGGCATCTCATGCTGGTGGGCATTTCGACCGGCGTGGCCGTGTTGCTCGGTGTGCCGCTGGGCCTCCTGGCAGCGCGGCGGCCGATCAAGCAGCCGATCCTCGCCGTGGTGGGCGTGCTGCAGACGATTCCGTCGCTGGCGCTGCTGGCCATGCTGATCCCGATCGTCGGATCGATCGGCGTGGTGCCGGCGCTGATTGCACTGGCGGTGTACGCGCTGCTGCCGATCGTGCGCAACACCATCGTCGGGCTGGAACAGGTGCCCGGCGGCCTGCGCGATGCGGCGCTGGCGCTCGGCTTCACGCCAGCGCAGCGCACGCGCGTGGTGGATCTGCCGCTGGCGCTGCCCGTCATCCTCGCGGGCATCAAGACGGCGGCCGTCATCAGCGTGGGCACGGCGACGATCGCCGCGTTCATCGGCGCGGGCGGCTATGGTGAGCGCATCGCCACCGGGCTCGCGCTCAACGACAGCGCGACGCTGCTCGCAGGCGCCATCCCCGCTGCCGTGCTCGCGCTGCTCGTGCAGGGCGCGTTCGAACTGGCGGAATGGTGGCTGCGCCGGCGCAGCGGCACCCCACTCCGGTAGCAAGCGCGGGCCGGGGCGTTCCATTACCATGCGCGCTTATCCCTGCTGCCGCGCACCCCGCTTATGACCACGCTCCCGTTTTCCACCGCCCTGCTCGTCGCGGCGGCCGGCGTTTATGCCGGCGCGCAGAATGCCCTTGCGGGCGGCGGGTCGTTCATCACGTTTCCGGCACTGCTGCTGGCGGGGCTCAACCCGCTGGCCGCGAACATGACCTCGACGATCGCGCTGTTCCCGAGCCAGATCACTTCGTCGATTGCGGGTCGCAAACTGGCCGGCGGCGTGGATGCCGGCGAGCATCACCTCTCGCTCAAGCAGCTCATCGTCATCAGCCTGATCGGCGGTGTGCTGGGCGCGCTGTTGCTGCTGGCGACGCCGCCGTCGTTCTTCGCCAAGCTGGTGCCGTATCTCGTGCTGTTTGCCACCAGCGTGTTCGCATGGGGCAGCTTCCGCCGCAAGCCGCTGCATGCAGCGGCAGGCATGTCGACGACGACGCTGGCAACCATCCAGTTCGCCATCGCGATCTATGGCGGCTACTTCGGCGGGGGGATCGGCTTCCTGATGCTGGCGGCGCTCACCGTGGCGGGCCAGCAGGTGCGCATGGCGGGGGCGACCAAGAACGTGCTCGCCATGACGATGAATGCATCGGCCGTCGCGGTGTTCGCGTTCTCGCCGCAGGTGAACTGGGCGGCGGTGTTGGCGCTGGGCATCGGCGGCATCGCGGGCGGTTTTGCGGGCGCATGGCTGCTGCATCGCCTGCCGGAGAAAGTGCTGCGCGGCTTCGTCGTCATCGTCGGCGTCATCCTGACGGTCTGGCTGTTTGTGCGCGCCTGAGCCGCGCTGCCTGACCTTGGTGTGACGGCGTTTGTCCGACAGACGGTTCAGTCAACGCCGACTGTCTGCCGGGTTGCCGCTTGCCTATTGTGACGTTTGGGACGCCCCCAAGATGGCACGCCGCATGCGTGTCATGGAGTCCGCCCCGTTCACAACAAGGAGAACGAGCATGCAAGCACGCAAGATGTCGAGTCTGGCCGCAGCCATCGCCGTGGCCACCTGCGCGTGGATCGGCGCGGCCCCCGCGCACGCCCAGCAGCAGAAGGACCACAGCGCCGTCACGGGCGTCGACAGCCCGATGGAAGGCCCCCGCACACAGGTGCAGCGCGATGCCGATGCCGCCGAGAATCCCGGCTATCACAACAAGATGGCGGGCGCGCAGCCCCGTGCCACCCCCGGCACGCTCAAGCAGAAAGTCCACCGCGCGCATGTGAAGACCGACAAGTGGGTCGACAAGCACGTCACCCACCGCAAGGGCAATGCAACGGCAGAATCGTCCTCGGACCGCGCCTTCTGGTCACGGCGCGCCAACCAGTGCGATTCATTGGTCGGTGAAGCACAGCGCGTCTGCCGCGACCGCCGCTCGGAAGCGGTGAACGGTCAATAACGCCACGCGCCGCACATCAAAAAGCCACCGGATTGCGGTGGCTTTTTTCATTGCGGCAAATGAGCGTCAGACGATGCCGGTGGCGTAGAACACGCCAATCACGAAGAACACCGCCAGCGTCTTGATGATGGTCACGCAGAACACATCACGATACGCCTCGCGGTGCGTGAGGCCCGTGACGGCCAGCAGCGTGATCACGGCGCCGTTGTGCGGCAGCGTATCCATGCCGCCCGAGGCCATCGACGCCACCCGGTGCAGCACTTCCATCGGAATGCCCGTTGCCTGCGCGGCCTGCACGAACTGGTCGGCCATCGCCGCCAGCGCAATGCTCATGCCGCCCGAAGCGGAGCCGGTGATGCCCGCCAGCGTGCTCACCGTCACGGCTTCATTGACGAGCGGATTCGGAATCGCGCGCAGGCCGTCGGCCAGCACCAGGAAACCCGGCAGCGCGGCAATCACACCACCGAAGCCGTATTCCGACGCGGTGTTCATGGCCGCCAGCAGCGCACCCGCCACGGCCGACTTGCTGCCCTCGGCAAAGCGCCCTTTCACGGCGCGAAAGCCGAACACCAGCACCACGATGATGCCGATCAGCAGCGCAGCCTCCACGGCCCAGATGGCCGTCAGCTTGTCGGCCTCGACCGTCAGCGGCTTGGGCAGACCCGGCAGCGCGACGGTGACGACCTTGCCGTACCACGTCGGAATCCAACGCGTGAACAGCAAGTTCATCACGCCCACCAGCACCAGCGGCGACAGTGCGACGAGCGGGTGTGCGAGCGTGCCGGTCTCGGCCGTTTCCGGTTCGTTCACCAGCTTGGTGAGGCCGTGGTCATAGCCCTGGCCGTTGCGCAATGCCACGCGGCGGCGCCACTCCAGATACGACATGCCCACCACGATGATGAACAGCGCGCCGATCGTGCCGAGCCACGGCGCGGCCCACGAGGTGGTGTGGAAGAACGTGGTCGGGATGATGTTCTGGATCTGCGGCGTGCCCGGCAGCGAATCCATCGTGAAGGAAAACGCGCCCAACGCGATCGTGCCCGGGATCAGGCGCTTGGGGATATTGCCCTGGCGGAACATCTCCGCCGCAAACGGGTACACCGCAAACACCACCACGAACAGCGACACGCCGCCGTACGTCAGCAGCGCGCACACCAGCACGATGGAGAGCATCGCCCGCTTGGCCCCCACCACGCGGATGACCGACGCCACGATCGAGCGCGAAAAGCCCGAGAGCTCGATCACCTTGCCGAACACGGCTCCCAGCAGGAACACCGGGAAATACAGTTTGACGAAGCCGACCATCTTCTCCATGAAGATGCCGGAGAACGCCGGCGCCACGGCAGAAGGATCGGTCAGGAGCACCGCGCCCAGCGCGGCCAGCGGGGCAAATAGGATGACGCTGTAGCCGCGATACGCGGCGAACATCAGAAATGCCAGCGCAGCCAGCACGATGATGACGGACATCGACAATCTCCTCGCAATTCTGTTCTTTTAGGAGCGTGGGATTGTATGTCGCGACGCCGCCGATTCCGTTACGCAATCACGCGTATTGAACTGGCGGACGAACTGGCGTTGCGCCGTGCCGGATGTGGACTTTCGTCATGCGGATGTGACGGGTCAGTGACGATGGCCTCCGCCGCCGTGGCCCCACCCTCCACCTCCCCAACCCCGGCCACCCCAGCCACGCCCGCCCCCGCCGCGGTGGCAGCCCCAGCAACTTCCGCCGCCGATCCACACGCTGCCGAAGACCGGCGCCGGATAGAAGGCCGGGCCATAGTAGTAATACGGGTCGTACGGATACGCCGGATAGCTCGCCACCGGCGCAGGCGCCACCGCTGCGGGGGCGATCGGGTTGCCGTAGGCGTCGTAATACGGCGCGACCACGCAACCGGCCAGCAAGGCGGCGGCGCATACGGCCAGGGCCCCCGGCAGGAAGGTAGCCAGGCGGCCACGTTGCGGTGTCGGGTTCATGATGTGCTCCGTTGGATGCATGTGCATATGCGTTCGACCGTGTTTGCCCGGCTCAATTCCAAGGACTTCGTATACGTGCGCTGTCAATCGTTGCCGGATCACTTACCATGGCCGCTTCGCCACCCCGCGCGGGGGAGAGATCGCGGCTGGCGATGCCCTACACACACTGGAGGACACATCCATGCAAGCCACCGAAGCCACGACAGCGCCCAACCCGGGCGATCGTGCAACGGCGCCGGCCATCTCTGCGGCCACCCGACGCAAGGCCATCATTGCCGCCACCATCGGCAACGGCCTCGAATGGTTCGACTTCACGGTCTACAGCTTCTTCGCCGTCATCATCGCCAAGCTGTTCTTCCCCACCGGCAACGACTTCACCTCGTTCATGCTGACGGTCGCCACGTTCGGCGTGGGCTTCTTCATGCGACCGGTCGGCGCGGTGGTGCTCGGCATCTATGCCGACCGCGTGGGCCGCAAGGCGGCGCTCACGCTCACCATCATGCTGATGGCGCTGGGCACGGCCATCATCGGCCTCGCCCCAACGTACTCGCAGATCGGCATCGGCGCGCCGCTCCTCATCGTCATCGCGCGGCTCATCCAGGGCTTTTCGGCCGGCGGTGAAGTCGGCGGCGCCACGGCGTTCCTCATCGAATACGCACCCGACGAGCGCCGCGGCTACTTCGCGAGCTGGCAGCAGGCGAGCCAGGGCATCTCGTTCATCCTGGGTGCGGCCATGGGCGCGATCGTGACGAACGGCCTGTCGCCCGAGCAGATCGACGCATGGGGCTGGCGCATTCCGTTCCTGTTCGGTCTGCTGATCGGCCCGGTCGGCATGTACATCCGCTCGCACCTGCACGAGCCGCCCGCGTTTGAAGCGCAGAAAGCCAAAGCCGCGAAGGAATCGCGCCTGGCACCGCTGTCGCAGGTGCTGAGCGACCATCCGCGCGAAGTGCTCGGCGGGCTGGGCGTGACCATCCTGTGGACGGTCTGCACCTACACGCTGGTGTTCTACATGCCGACGTATGCCAAGCAGCAGCTCGGCCTGCCGCTGGGCGCGACGTTCCAGTCGACGGCGCTGTGCGGCGCGATCATCTTCGTGCTGTGCCCGCTCATGGGCACGCTGTCCGATCGCGTCGGCCGCAAGCGCATGCTGGGCACGGTGGCGCTCGTCATTGCTGCGGCGGCGTATCCGCTCTTCCATTGGCTGAACGTCAACCCGACCGTGCAGACGCTGCTGCAGGTGCAGGTGATCCTGGGCGTGCTGCTGGCGGCGTTCACGGGCCCGGCGCCGGCGGTCCTGGCCGAGCAGTTCCCGACTGCGGTGCGCTCCACCGGCCTGTCGATTTCGTACAACCTGGCGGTGACGATCTTCGGTGGTTTTGCTCCGCTGATCGTGACTTGGCTGATCGCCAGCACCGGCAGCAAGCTGGCGCCGTCGTACTACGTGATGGTCGCCGCCATCATCAGCGTGTTTGCGCTGGCGCTGATGCACGATCGCACCGGCAAGCCGATCGAGAAGTAATCGCTTGAGGCACCTCAAGCAAGAACGGCCGGTGGCTCACCCCACCGGCCGTTCGTCTTTTGCATCGAGCAACGCGGCGTTTTCGAGCACGCGCACCCCCGGCGCATCGATACGCGCCGCTGTGACCAGCGCCGCCGCCACCGACTCCACCGGCACAGGCCGCCACGTCTTGGGCACCATCCATCCGATTGCGCGCGACAGGTCTTGGGCAACGCGTTCGCCAAACCGGAATTCCGCACGCTTTCCCAGCAGCAGCGAAGGCCGCACCACCGTCACCGACGGAAAGCCGATCGACAGGATTTCCGCCTCCACCTCGCCCTTGCAGCGGTTGTAGAACACGCCGGAGCGCCTATCGGCACCGAGCGCGCTCACCAGCAGGAAATGGTGTGCACCGGCGGCAAATGCGCGTCGAGCGAGCTCCGCCGGATATTCAACATCCACGCGCCGGAATGCCGCCTGCGAGCCGGCCCGGCGAATGGTCGTACCGAGCGCGCAGATGACGATGTCGGCCGCCAGCGCAGACCGGGTTTCGGGCGCATCGAGCCGGTCGAAATCGATCACGCGTTCGCGCAAGCGGCCCGGCGTCGCCTGCCCTGGTGTCAGCGCGCCGGGCCGGCGCACGAGCGCGGTCACGCTGCCGGCCCACGGTTGCGCCACCAGGCGGCGTACCACGGCGCGGCCGACCAGGCCGTTGGCGCCCACCACCAGCACGGCGGGACCGCGAAGCTGCTCGGGCGCATCGCCATTGGCTGCGAAGCCTTGTGCGACAGGCGTTTGCGAACTCGACATGATGTTCTCCATGAGGTTTGCACCAGCCCCAAAAACACAGTGTACGGCGACTGGCCGGCCGATTTTCGGCCAGGCCAGCGGCGTGTTTCCGGCGCGCGAAAGGCTGCCGGAAATGCAAACAAACCGCGTCGATATCAGGTGTTTCCCGGATACCTGCCCGCAAACCCAGGCGGGACAAGTGTCGGCTGCAAGCAACGGCCCGCAAACCCTTGCAGGTAGGGGATGTGCAACCTTTCACAACGGTGATATAAAACGGGTCGCAGTACAACGCTGTCCAACAAACCTGAAGTGGGGAACTGACATGACGACCAAATCCGAACTCGTAGCCGCCATTGCAAAAGACGCAGAACTGAGCAACGCCGCCGCCGAGCGCGCGCTGAACTCGGCGCTGGAAAACATCAAGAAGACTGTCGCCAAGGGCGGCACCATCACGCTGGTTGGCTTCGGTTCGTTCTCGTCGGGCAAGCGTGCTGCACGCACCGGCCGCAACCCGCGCACCGGCGAAGCCATCAAGATCCCGGCAACCAAGACCGTGAAGTTCACGGCTGGCAAGGGCTTCAAGGACGCCGTGAACAAGAAGAAGTAAGCGTCTTCTACCGCGCTCTACGGAGCCGGGAGACTTGCAAGGGACCCTCCGGGGTCCCTTTTCTTTTGGTGCATTGAAATCGGCTGCCGGCCTACGCCACCGGCCACATGCCGACGAGATAACCAGTCGAGCCGATGTGGGCAACCAGCGTGTCGTGCCCGCTTGGCGCATCCAGCCAGAGCGAAGCACCTTGCTCGACGTCGACCGTGCCAACCGTCAGCACACCCTGCACGCAATACACCAGCCATTGCATGCCAGGATGCTCGCACGGCAATGCGCGCCGCTCACCGGCCGCCGGCGCAATCCTCTCGGCGTGATGCGCCCAGGTGCTACGCCGCGTCATCACGTTGAAATCGCTCAGCGGCGCATCGAGCGTGGCATGCACATCGACCTCGCCGGGAAAACGCGCGGGTGCCTCGCCCGGGGCGAGCGTCACGGTTTTGCCGTCCGCACGATGCATCGTCAGTGGCCCGCCCGCGATCACTGCCAGCGAGCGATCAATGCCCGCAAAGCGCGAGAACGGCCCCGCCGCATCCACCCGCGCGGTGCTGATGCGCCAGTCGAAATTGTCCAGCGTGGCGCCTGCGGGGGCGATGGCGATTTCGGTGGTGACACCGCCGCCGTTCTTCCACGGCATGCGGCGCATGGCCTCTGCGGGGATCAGTTTCATGAGCGGCGCAGCAAGTGATAGGCCAGACGCGCCGCCACGCGCACGGTGCGGCGGTCCAGATCGTATTCGGGGTTGGTCTCGGCGATGTCCGCCACGCGCACCTTGCCCGTCGCGCACACGTGCTGCACCAGCGCTTCGAGCACCGGCAGCGTGATGCCATACGCGGCGGGTGCCGACACACCGGGCGCCACGGCCGCCGCCAGCACATCCATGTCGATGGTCAGGTAGACGTGATCCACATCGGCCAGCCACGCGGTCAGATCCGCCATGCGCGCGTCGAGGTGGCGCTCCTGCACATCGGTGTCCTCCACGTAGTGCGCATGCAGCGCATCGGCGCGGTCGAACAGCGCAGGCGTGTTGGACAGGCGGCTCACACCCAGGCAGCAATACGTCAAGTCGATGCCGTGCGCGGCGCAGTCTTCGGCGATCTGGTCGAACGGCGTGCCGGAGTTACCGGGGCGGCTCGTGCGCAGGTCGAAATGCGCGTCGAAGTTGACGATGGCCAGGCGCCCTTTCCAGCCCTGCTTCTGCCAGTGCTGGCGCAACCCCTGGTACGTGCCGAACGCAACTTCGTGGCCACCGCCAAGCACCACCGGACGCGCACCGGCATCGAGCAGGCGGAAGACCGCTTTGCCAAGTGCGGTCTGGGCGCGTTCCAGGTCGGCGTCATCGCACGTCACGTCGCCGGCGTCGGCCAAGTGCGCGAGGCCGTGTGCGGGCACGTTGGCCAGCGCACGGCGGATCTCACGCGGACCTTGCGCCGCGCCGGCGCGGCCGTGGTTGCGCACCACGCCCGCATCGCACGCAAAACCGAGCACGGCGGGCGCGCCCGACAGGCTCATCGCATCGGCCGGCTGCACGATCTGGAACAGCCGTGTCACATCACCGCGCTCGCCCGTGTCGTCACGGCCTTGCCAGATGGAAGCATCGAACATCGTGGTCATGCGCGTGTCAGCACCGCTTGCAGGAACGACCGCGTGCGCGCTTCCTTGGGCTCGCCGAAGATGACCGACGGCGGGCCGGCTTCGACGATGCCGCCACCGTCCATCACCACGACCACGTCGGCCACTTCACGCGCAAAGCCCATCTCGTGCGTGACGACCAGCATCGTCATACCTTCCTTGGCGAGCAGCTTCATCACCTGCAGCACCTCGCCGACGAGTTCGGGGTCGAGCGCAGACGTCGGCTCGTCGAACAGCATCACCTTGGGCTGCATCGCCAAGGCGCGCGCAATCGCCACACGCTGCTTCTGGCCGCCGGAGAGGCTCGCAGGCATCGCATCGGCCTTGTGCGCCAGGCCCACCTTCTGCAGCAGTTCACGCGCTTCGGTTTCCGCCTCGCTCTTCGACTTGCCGCGCAGCATGCGCGGGCCGATGGTGACGTTGTGCAGCACCGAAAGATGCGGAAACAGGTTGAACGACTGGAACACCATGCCGACCTGCTGGCGCAGGTGGTTCAGGTCGCTCTCGGGCAGCATCGTGCCGTTGTCGATCAACCGCTTGCCGCAGATGTCGATGGTGCCGCCTTCCGGCACTTCCAGGCCGTTGCAGCAGCGCAGGAACGTACTTTTGCCCGAGCCGCTGGGGCCGATCACCACCACCACCTGCGAGGCGTCGACTTCGAAGTCGATGCCCTTGAGCACGGTGTGATCGCCATACGATTTGGTCAGGCCGCGAATCTGGATCATCGGCACATCGAGTGCCGATTTGAGTGTTTGCGGGTTCACGTTCATTGCACCATGCCTCCCGCACGGATGTTGCGTTCAAGCCGATGCAGCAGGTAGCTGGCGGCGCTCGTGAGCACCAGATACACCAGCGCAATCGCCAGATACACCTCCAGCGAGCGATACGACACGCTGATGATCTTTTGCCCCTCGTGCATCAGGTCGTGAATGGTGAGCAGCGACACCAGCGCGGAGTTCTTGATGAGCGCGATGAACTCGTTGCCCAGCGGCGGGATCATCCGCACCACGGCCTGCGGCAGGATGATCGCGCGCATCGCCTGCCCCGACGACATGCCGATCGAGCGCGCGGCTTCCATCTGCCCGCGGTCAACCGACTGGATCGCGCCGCGCACGATTTCCGACACATACGCGCCCGAATACACGCCCAGCCCCAGCACGCCGCACACGAAGGCCGGCAGCAGGATGTCGAACTGCGGCAGCCCGAAGAACAGCAGGAAGAGCTGCACCAGCAGCGGCGTGCCGCGGATGAACGTGACGTACACCGTGCAGATGCCGTAGATGAAGCGCCGGCGCGGATTCAGCCGGCCGATGCCGACCAACAGGCCCAGTACGCAACCGAGCATCAGCGCGACGGCGGTCACTTCCACGGTGACAAGCGCACCGTGGAGAATGTCCGTCCACCCCGCCCAGACAGGAGAAAAATCCAGTTCCATATGTGAATAAACCCAGGCGTGTCCGTCGGTTGTTACTTGGCGTCGGGGCCAAACCACTTCTTGAGGATCTGGGCGTAGGTGCCGTCCGCCTTGATCTTCTCGAGCGCGGCGTTCAGCGCCTTGGTCAGTTCGGGCTGGTCGCGGCGCACGGCGATGCCGTATTCCTCGGTGGTCAGCGCGGGTTCGACCAGACGCAGACCGGGGCGCATCTTCACGTAGTACGCGGCAGCGGGGCGGCCGGTGACCGCCGCATCGGCGCGGCCGATCTCAACGAGGTTGAACATCTGCTCGTTCTTCTCGACTTCCACGCGCTCGACCTTCGGATAGTTTTCCTTCAGGTAGTTGACCGACTTGGTGCCCACCTGCACGCTCACCTTCTTGCCGTTCAGGTCGGCCGGGGTCTTGATGGCCGTGTTGCCCTGCTTGACCAGCGCGACCAGGCCGCCGTGGTAGTACGGCACCGTGAAGTCCACCACCTTCTTGCGCTCTTCCGTGATGTAGATGCCCGAGATGGCCACGTCGAAGCGGCGGGAGATCAGGCCCGGCACGAGGCCCTTGAAGTCGATGTCGGTCCACTCGACCGGGCGGCCCATGGTGCGGGCCAGCGCTTCGATCAGGTCCACATCAAAGCCGGTGCGCTTGCCGTTTTCGACAAACTCCATCGGCGCGAATGTGGCATCGGTGGCCACGCGCAGCGGCTCGCCCGCAGCGTGCGCAGCGGTGGCGAAAGACGCCGCAGCAGACAGCGCCACGGCACAAGCCAGCATCGAATGCATGAAACGACGGCGATTCCCCATGAGTGGTCTCCTTGTGTGGTGCATGTGGGGTGGAAAAAACGAATGAATCAATGAATCAGATGTCCTGCAGCCGCGCCGAAATGGACGCGGCCGCAGCCACGGTCATGTCGATCAGGCGCTGCTCCTTGCCGCGCACGCGCGTGGCAGGCGCCATCAAGGTGATCGAGCCGAGCGCATGGCCGGGCAGCCGAAACACGGGCACGCTCACGCCCCAGACGCCGGGATCGACTTCGCCTTCGGAGAGTGCGTAGCCGGCAGCGCGGATCTCAGTCAGTTCGGTTTGCAGTTGCGCCTGGCTGTCGGCATCGACGGCCAGCAAATCGGCGAGGATGGCGCGTGCCGCAGCGGGCGGCATGAACGCGAGCAATGATTTGGCCGACGCGCCGGCCAGCAGTGGCACGCCGCGCCCCTTCTCGAACGAGCAGCGCAGCGACTGCTGGCTCTCGACCATCTCCAGGCACACGGCCTGGTCCTTGACGGCCACCACCAGCCCGACCGATTCGCCCGACTCGGCCACCAGCTTGGCCATGCCGATGCGCGCTTCCTGCACGAGGTGCGAGGCGTGGTCAAAGCCGAGCGCGAGCTGCAGGCTGATCGGCCCCGGCGCGTAGGTGCCGGCCGATTCGAGCACGAAGCCCCAGCGCTTGAGCATCGCCACCTGGCGGTACAGCGTGCTCTGCGGCAAGCCGGTCAGCTCGACCAGCTCACGCGCCGCAATCGGGCGGCCGTGGCGCGCGATGGTCGCGAGCACCATCAGCACGCGGTCCGAACCGCTGGTCGCGGCGGCGGATTGTGCTGGCGAATGTGCCAAACGCGGCTCGGTCATCGCAAAGCTCCGTGGCGTGAATGTGCGACGGAGAATGCGATGGTTTTCTCAATTGAGCAACGTCCAATTCCCAATTAATGAGAATCCGCATACGAATTCAGTATTTACACCTAGGACGCCTTCATCACATTCCAGCGCTCCGCGTCCAACCGGGTTTCCAGGAACGCGACCACAGCGTGGGCGGAAGCCTCGCTGCGGCAGGTGGTGAGCGCGGCATACAGCGGCGCGGCCAGGCCATTGAGGAACTCCAGCGGCGCCTCCGGCCCCTCCTCGAGGTAACGCTGCAGCGCAGAGAACGCGCCCGCCTGGCTCAGGCGCCAATCGGCAATCGATGCCTGCCGCACGTGGCGGGCAACCTGCGTGGCCGGTGCGGGTTTCGGTGCCGCCACAGGCTTGGGTTCCACCTTCACGGGCGCGCGGCTTGCCGCGTAGCCATCGGCCAGCAGGCGTGCGAGGTCTTCGGTGTCGGGGCCGGCGCTGCTCAATTGCGCGAGGATTTCCGCCGCCGAGCGCTCGCCATTGATCAGCAGCAGGATCGCCCGCTGCCGATGCGTGACGTGCCCGCTGCGCGCCTGCAACTCCTGCGTGCCGCGCTCCGTGCGCGACAGGATGTGGCTCAGGTCCATCGTCTCCCCCTCTTTGGTTTTATCTGACGGTTGGATGAAGGGGCAGTCTAGAAAAACGCGGTGCGGTGCAGGCGATTCGAGCGCCGCCGGTCGCGGCATATCGACTATCACGTGCACGGCATTGCGTTTGCGTGAGCAGCCCGCAGCGGAACCCATCATCAAATCCCGATTGAAACCGGATCGACTCACAGGCGCTTTATCGTGTCCGGCTGGAAATCTACAGTGCAGCGCATCGCCAACCCACGGAGTCCACCATGCCCATCCGCCCCACCGCCATTCGCCCTGTCCTGCTGGCCACGGCGGTACTGGCGTTGCTGAGCGCACTGCCCGCCTTCGCCGCCACAGCGGATACCGACCTCATTCGCGCTGACCACGTCGCCGCGCCCGACACGCCGCAGGCCGCTGCTGCCGTGCTGGCCGCGCGCCGCTACGCCACCTTCTGGCATACCGGTGATGCACGCTACGCGACGGCGGCGCTGTCGCCGCAGTTTGTCGACCGCACGCTGCCCGCCGGGCGGGCACAGGGCCCGCAAGGTCCGCTCGATGCATCCAGGGCGTTCCGCGCGGCCGTGCCTGATATGCGCGTGGAAGTCGAAGACATGGTCGTCGCCGGCGACCGCGTGTCGGTTCACCTGCGGTTTCGCGGGCACTTCACCGGCGAGTTCGGCCGCACGCACGGACAGAACCAGCCGATCGACTTCCAGGCCTTCGACCTGTATCGCATTGCCGACGGCAAGATCGCCGAAAACTGGCATCTGGAAGACAACCAGACGCTGCTGCGGCAGATGGGCTTGCAACCGTGAGGCCAAGTTGGCCGCACCGCTGCGCACGCGCATAAAAAAACCTCCGCATCGCGGAGGTTTTTTTGGTTCGCCAGAGCGACTCGCTTTAGGCGAAGTTCTTCGCGACGAAGTCCCAGTTGACCAGGTTCCAGAACGCCTCGACGTACTTCGGACGGGCGTTGCGGTAGTCGATGTAGTAGGCGTGTTCCCACACGTCGCAGGTCAGCAGTGCCTTGGCATCGGTCGTGAGCGGCGTAGCGGCGTTGGAGGTCGACACCAGATCCAGCGAACCGTCGGCCTTCTTCACCAGCCAGGCCCAGCCCGAACCGAACGTGCCGATGGCCGTCTTGGTGAACTCTTCCTTGAACTTGTCGAAGCTGCCCCACTTGGCGTTGATGGCGTCAGCCAGGGCGCCGGTCGGAGCGCCGCCGCCTTGCGGCTTCAGGCCGTTCCAGTAGAACGTGTGGTTCCAGACCTGTGCGGCGTTGTTGAAGATGCCGCCCGAGGACTTCTTGACGATGTCTTCCAGGCTCAGGTTCTCGAACTCCGTACCCTTGATCAGGTTGTTCAGGTTCGTGACGTAGGTCTGGTGATGCTTGCCGTAGTGGAACTCCAGCGTTTCCTTGGAGATGCTCGGGGCCAGGGCGTCGAGTGCGTACGGCAGCGGGGGGAGCGTGTGTTCCATTGTTCTTGCCTTCTGTGGGTTGCGTAGGTTGGGAGCGACGATTGTAGGAGAGTTGTAAAACTGGCGCAAACCACATACCGATTAGTCGGAATACCTGCGAAACCGATACGGAATCGCAGGAATCGCCGTGATGGGGTCATGCGCCGGTCACAGTTCGAGCTTGGGTTGGACCTGGGCGATTTCGATGTCGACCGTACCTTGCGCCAGCCGGGCCTCAATGCGCGCACGGGCATGCAGCGCGTGCGGGTCGCGGATGGCGTGGCCACGGGCATCAAGCAGCACCGCATAGCCGCGCTCCAGCGTGCGTTGTGGCGCCAGCAGCTCGAGGCCGGTGTGCTGGCGTGCCAGCCGGTCCTGCGCGCGAGCCAAGGTGTCACGCATGGCGCGTGCCAGCGCGGCCTCGGTACGTTGCACGCTGACGCGTTCCTGTGTGATATCCGGGCGGGCGGCGGTCAGGCGCATCGCCAGCAGCCGCTGCACGTGCTCGGCGCGCTGCACACGGCCAGTCAGGGCGAAGCGCAAACGGCCCGCCAGATGGGCGAGTTGCGTGCGGCGCTCACGCATCTGGGCCTGCGGGCTGCGCAGGCGGCGCGCCAGCCAGTCGACCGTTTGCGCGCGACGGTCCAGCTGGCGGCGGAACTGCGCGGAGAGCGCGTCCCAGTCGCGTGCCACATCGCGCAGCATGCGGGCGCGGTCGGGGCTGACAAGCTCGGCGGCGGCAGTGGGCGTGGGCGCGCGCACGTCGGCCACAAAATCGACGATGGTCACGTCGGTCTCGTGCCCGACACCCGCCACGACGGGAATCTCCGAAGCTGCCACCGCACGCGCGACCGGCTCTTCGTTGAACGCCCACAGGTCTTCAATGCTGCCGCCGCCCCGGCACAGGATGACGACGTCGACCTCTGCCCGGGCATTGACCCTATCGAGCATCGCGGCGATGCGCTCCGACGCCCCCGCGCCCTGCACGGGCACGGGATACACCACCACCGGCACATGCGGCGCACGCCGGCGCAGCGTGGTCAGCACGTCGCGCAAGGCCGCCGCCTGCAGTGACGTCACCACGCCGATCGCACGCGGGTGGCGTGGCAGCGGCCGCTTGCGGCCGGCATCGAACAGCCCTTGCGCCTCCAGTGCGGCCTTCAGCCGCAGGAAGGCCTCATACAGATTGCCCAGGCCGGCACGGCGGATGGCCTCAACGCTCAGTTGCAGCTCGCCGCGCGCCTCGTACAGCGTCACCAGCGCACGCACCTCGACGGCCTCGCCTTCACGCGGGGTGAAATCGGCGTACTGGTTACGGCCCTTGAACATCACGCAGCGAATCTGCGCGCCCGCATCCTTGAGCGAGAAATACCAGTGGCCACTCGCCGCGCGCGTGAAGTTGGAAATTTCGCCGCGCACCCAGCCCAGCGGGAAGTTGCGTTCGAGCAGCCCGGCAATACGGCGGTTGACGTCGCTGACGGTCAGCACGTCCTGCGCGCTTCGGCCTGGTGCAGGCGGCGCCTCAGGCGCAGGTGCGGGGGCATCCATCCAGAACGGTCGGCGGGAAGACGGCGGCGAGGTCATATAAGTGGTGCACGGGGCGCAAAACGAGGGGGCTTCGGGTCGACATCTACCTTGAATAGGGGAGCTAACTCAGGCGGAGTGGGCGACCTGTCCACAGCATAAACGGGTTGTCAAGCTTGACAGAGTGGGGGTGACTCGCTCTCTGCATTTTGCCGCAACCCATTGATTCTTATGATAAATCCCCCTGTGTCAAAATTTCAGCAAGGCAAGTAATTTCGTTCTGCGTCAAGCATTTAGCGCAGGCGCCCCAAGGATGTTCACAAAGTTATCCACAGCAGCGCTGGAAAACCGCGGTATGACGCCTGGGCAGTGGATAAATCCTCGGTGGATAACCGCCGATCCGCCCTGCTCTACCCCTTGGCAACCGCCAAAAGCGGGATTGCCTATTTTTTAAGCGACGTCACGAACACCCTTTGGAATCAGTCACTTAAGATGCTTGTCCGGGCAATGTCCACAACCGGTCCACAAGACTGTCCCGGTCTGGTGTGGATTATCGCCCCGGGCTGCCCGCTCACGCGGGCTTTTCCGTCGAAACCCGTGCCCAAACCCTGATTGCACATTTTTTAAGCAGGACCACGAAGATCCTTTTAGATCAAGCACTTAGTTTGCTTGTTCGGGCAATGTCCACAACCCGTCCACAAGACTGTCCCGCGTGGTTGTGGATTGCGGGCACCACGGTGTTCGTGACAGCACGTTGATCGTCGCCCGCGCACGTCGCAACGCTGCGCCCTCGTGTTGCCGAGGCAGTTCCGACGCGCTAGAGTGCTGCCTGTTTTTGCCGCAACGGACCGCGTTCGGGGACGCGGACGGTACGAACAGCATCGGGCTTGCATCAACGGCCAGCATTCCATTCCTTCCACAACGACAAAACGGGTTGTCCAGTGTTTTCCATCATCCAAGCCGCCGGCTGGCCGATCTGGCCGCTGTTGATTGCCTCGGTGCTCGCGCTTGCGCTCATCATCGAACGGTTCGTCGCCCTGCAGCGCAAGAAGATCATTCCGCCCAAGGTGTATGACGAGGCGCTGGCCGTCGCGCATCAACGCAAGGCCACGCCGGAAGTGGTGAACACGCTGGAACAGGGCTCGCCGCTGGGCCGCCTGCTGGCTGCCGCACTGCGCCACGTGGTGCTGCATCCCAACACCACGCGCGACGCGGCCAAGGAAGTGGTGGAAGAAGCCGGCCAGAACGTCGCCCATCGCCTGGAGCGCTACCTGAACGCGCTCGGCACGATCGCCTCGGTGGCGCCGCTGATGGGCCTGTTCGGCACCGTGGTCGGCATGATCGAGATCTTCGGCAGCCAGACCGCCGCCGGCACCAACCCGCAGACGCTGGCGCACGGCATCTCGGTCGCGCTGTACAACACGGCGCTGGGCCTGGTCGTGGCCATCCCGACGCTGATCTTCTGGCGCTATTTCCGTGGCGTGGTCGACAACTACGTGGCCGAGCTGGAGCACCTTTCCACCATGTACCTCGACGCGATCCTGCCGCCGCGGCGCGGCTGATCGGGCAACGCTCACTGGAAACCGCCATGCGCTTCCGCCCGCGCCATGCCCGCGAAGAGCCGGAGATCAACCTGATCCCGCTGATCGACGTGCTGCTCGTGATCCTCATCTTCCTGATGATCACGACCACGTATTCCCGCTACACCGAACTGAAGGTCAACCTGCCCACTGCCGAGGCCGAGAAAGCCACCGAGCGTCCCGGTCAGATCGTCGTCTCCGTCACCGCCAACGGCGTCTACTCGGTCGACAAGCAGGTGCTCGACACGCGCGACGTGACCAGCCTCGCCGACGCCCTGCGCGCTGCGGCGGACAAGGCCGGTGGCCGCGAACCCATTGTCATCGTCAACGCCGATGCGCAAGCCGCGCACCAGGCGGTGGTCAATGTCATGGAAGCCGCGCGCGTGGCCGGGCTGTCGCACCTGACGTTTGCCACCCAGACCGGCAAACCCGGCCGTTAAACCGACCTCCGCCCCTGCATGCCCGTCGCCCAGCACCGCCTCGCCAGCTTCGTCACCCGCCAATGGCAGCAACGCGGCTGGTTCGCGTGGGTGATGTGGCCGCTGTCGTGGCTGTTTGGGGCGTTGAGCGCGCTGCGCCGGTTGCTGTTCCGCATGGGCTGGCTGCGCTCGGTGCGGCTGCCGATGCCGGTGGTCGTGATCGGCAACGTCACCGTGGGCGGTGCCGGCAAGACGCCCGCCGTGATTGCGCTGGCCTCCGCGCTGGCCGAAGCCGGCCTGCGTCCGGGCATCGTCTCGCGCGGCTACGGTGCGCAACTGAAGCACCCCCGCCCCGTTCGCGAACACTCCCGCGCAGAAGACGTCGGCGATGAACCGCTGCTCATCGCCCGCGCCACCGATCTGCCCGTGTGGGTATTCCCCGACCGCGTGCTGTGCGCGCAAACGCTGCTGGCCTCGCACCCGGGCTGCAACGTGATCGTCTGCGACGACGGCCTGCAGCACTACCGCCTGCGCCGCGACATCGAAATCATCGTGTTCGACGCACGCATGGGCGGCAACGGCTTCCTGCTGCCCGCCGGCCCCCTGCGCGAGCCGATGACCCGCCGCCGCGACGCCACGCTCATCAACGACCCGCACTACCGCGCCACGCCGGATCGCCCGAACGTGTTCGGCATGCACCTCGAATTGCAGGATGCCTACAACCTGGCCGACCCGGCGCTGCGCCGCCCGCTCGCCCAGTTCGCACGGCTCGAGGGCGAACAATTGCTGGCTGCCGCCGGCATCGGCAACCCCGAGCGCTTCTTCGCCTCGTTGCGCGCGGCGGGCCTCAAGCCCAGCACGCTGCCGCTGCCCGATCACTACGACTTCGCCGACGACCCGTTCGCCGACAACCACGCCGAGGTGATCCTGATCACCGAAAAGGATGCCGTAAAATGCGGCCATCTCGACGACCCGCGCATCTGGGTGGTGCCGACCACACCAGTGGTGGACCCAGCGCTGGTCGAACAGGTCTGCCAGCGCGTGCGCGCCCTGGCCGATCGCGCAACTGCCAAGGCAAGCGCACAATAACGCCCTCTGCCTCATCCGCTGTACTGGCGTGCCGCCCCGGCTCGGGTGGCCGCCCCGGAGCCTCTACCGCCATGGACAATCGCCTGCTGGAAATCCTCGTCTGCCCGCTCTGCAAGGGCACGCTGCAACACGACCGCGCCAACAACGAACTGATCTGCCACGTCGACAAGCTGGCCTACCCGATCCGCGACGGCATTCCCGTCATGCTGGCCGACGAAGCCCGCCAGACCGTGGAAGGCACGCCGGTCGATCCGGCCTGATGCATCAAGGTTGATCGCCATGTCGCACGCGCCGTTCATCGCTGTCATTCCCGCGCGGCTGGCGTCCACGCGGCTGCCCAACAAACCGCTGGCCGACATCGACGGCAAGCCGATGGTGGTGCGCGTGGCTGAACGCGCGCACCAGTCGTCCGCGGCGCGCGTGGTGGTGGCCACCGATGCTGTCTCGGTGGCCGACGCCTGCATGCAGCACCACGTGGAAGCCGTGCTCACACGTGCCGACCATGCCTCGGGCACCGATCGCCTGGCCGAAGTGGCCACCGTGCTTGCGCTGCCCGACGATGCCATCGTCGTCAACGTGCAGGGCGATGAACCGCTGATCGCCCCGACGCTGATCGACAACGTGGCCGCCCACCTGCGCGACCACCCCGACTGCGCCATCGCCACCGCCGCGCACCCGATCCACGACCCAGCCGACGTGTTTAATCCGAACGTCGTCAAGGTCGTGCTGGATGCCGCAGAGCGCGCCCTGCTGTTCTCGCGCGCACCGCTGCCATGGGCGCGCGACACCTGGACGCCCGCCGTCATGGCACGGTCAGTCGCCGAGCGCCCGCTGCCCGGCATGCCCGTGCTGCGCCATATCGGCATCTATGCGTATCGCGCCGGTTTCCTGCGCCGCTTCCCGCTACTGACTGCCGCCCCGATCGAGCAAACCGAGCAACTCGAGCAACTACGCGCCATGTGGCACGGTGAGCGCATCGCCGTGTTGACCACCGACGACGCCCCAGCCGCCGGCGTCGATACGCCCGAAGACTTGGCCCGCGTGCGCGCTGCCTGGAGCGAATTGCTGGCGCAGGACGGCCCCTGAGCGCGCGATTTCTCTGAACTTTGCGCGCAGGGCCGCCAAAACCCCGGCCCCGCCGTGGCATAATCGCGAGGACGACAAGCCGCATGGCGGCGCCCACGCAGGCGCCACAGCGGTGACAGGGAGACAAATCGAGCCATGGGTACCGCCGTCCGGCGTGTGCCTGATCCCCAAAGTCCGGTAAGGCTGGCGTCAAGTTCGCCCGCTAGGCTGCCTGTTCGCGTCGATTGCGCCAAAGCTTACGCAGGCGCACATTCAGGCGTTTTGGGAATCTGCCCGCCGAGGACCGATTCCCAACGCGCTTCACGCTGCTTGAGAGCGCGACAAGATTCGAAAACTTGAGGAACTCGTCACCATGCGGTTGATTCTGTTGGGCGCGCCCGGCGCCGGCAAAGGTACGCAAGCCAAATTCATCTGCGAAAAATTCGGTATTCCGCAGATCTCCACCGGCGACATGCTGCGCGCCGCCGTCAAGGCGGGCACGCCGCTGGGCATCGAAGCCAAGAAGGTGATGGATGCCGGCGGCCTCGTGTCGGATGACATCATCATCGGCCTGGTGAAAGACCGCCTGCAGCAGCCCGACTGCAAGAACGGCTACCTGTTCGACGGCTTCCCGCGCACCATCCCGCAAGCGGAAGCCATGAAGGACGCCGCCGTGGCCATCGACTACGTGCTGGAAATCGACGTGCCGTTCGACGCCATCATCGAGCGCATGAGCGGCCGTCGCGTGCATGTGGCCTCGGGCCGCACGTACCACGTCAAGTACAACCCGCCCAAGACCGAAGGCGTGGACGACGAAACCGGCGAACCGCTGATCCAACGCGACGACGACAAGGAAGAGACCGTGCGCAAGCGCCTGGACGTGTATGAAAACCAGACGCGTCCGCTGGTGGACTACTACTCGCAGTGGGCGGCCAACGGCAACGGTGCCGCCAAGGTCGCGCCGCCGAAGTACCGCAAGATTGTCGGCGTGGGCACTGTGGATGAGATCACCGCCCGTGTGTTCGGCGCGCTGCAGGACTGAGCGCACGCGCTGCACCGACCCGCTAAGGAAAGCGGCGCCTCCATCGTGAGGCGCCGTTTTTTTTGCGCGCTCGCCGGCCGCTTCGCGCTACCATATGGCGCTGCAATTGACGTGAACGTAAACGTCAAGTAACGCACACACCACAACCAAGGAGACACGGCATGGAGATTCGCGATCAGGTATTCATCGTCACCGGCGGTGCGTCGGGACTGGGCGCCGGCACGGCACGCACGCTGGCGGAGGCCGGCGGCAAGGTGGTGATTGCAGACCTGAACGAAGCGGCCGGCACGGCACTGGCGCAGGAACTCGGCGGACGCTTCGTGCGCTGCGATGTTGCATCGGAAGCCGACGGGCAAGCCGTGGTGGAAGCCGCCACTGCGCTGGGTACCCTGCGCGGGCTGGTGAACTGCGCCGGCATCGCCACGGCATCGCGCACGGTGGGCAAGACGGGGCCGCACCCGCTGGATCAGTTCGCGCGCGTGATCAACATCAACCTGATCGGCACGTTCAACATGATCCGCCTAGCCGCGACGGCCATGGCTGGCAACACCCCCAACGCCGGCGGCGAGCGTGGCGTGATCATCAACACGGCGTCGGTAGCGGCGTTCGATGGGCAGATTGGACAGGCGGCCTACGCGGCCTCCAAGGGGGGCGTGGTGGCGATGACGCTGGCGGTGGCGCGTGACCTGTCGCGTGACGGCATCCGCGTGATGACGATTGCCCCGGGCCTTTTCGAAACGCCGATGCTGCTCGGCATGCCGCAGGAAGTGCAGGACGCGCTGGGCAAGATGGTGCCGTTCCCGCCGCGCCTCGGTAAGCCGGCGGAATATGCCCAGCTTGCGCGCGCCATCATCGAGAACCCGATGCTCAACGGCGAGACCATTCGCTTGGATGGCGCCATCCGCATGCAGCCGAAATAAGACCCGGCTCACCATCCTACTGCGCAGCCCGATCTTGGCTCTGCGATGCTCGCCGTACACGTGTGCGGCTTCGCTTCTCGCGCCAACCTCGGGCCGCTCGCTACGGAAGGTGAACAGGGTCTACGATCAAGTGGCCGGCAGCGCCATCCGGCGAATCATCTGCCAGGCCGCCTCGGCCGCCGGCGACAATGACCTGTCATGGCGGCGCGCCAACACGATGGCGCGCGTCTCCTTCGGGGAGAGCGGCACCGCCACCAGCGGCGACGACGACGGCAGCGGCAACGACAGCGACGGCACCACGCCCGCGCCGATCCCCGCTTCCACCATGCCGAACACGGCACTGCTGTGGCCCATCTCCTGAGCCACGTCTGGCTGAACGCCGTGACGCAGGAAGATGCGATCGATCAGGGGGCGGCTGCCCGACGCGTGGTCGAGCAATACAACTGCCGTGCGGTGCAGGTCTTTCCAGCGTACGCTGCTGCGCTGGGCGAACGGATGGTCCTTGCGGCAGACGAGGCAGAACGGGTCGGTCAGCAGCGGCTCCGTCCACAGGCCGTCGGTGTCGAGCGGCTCCACCACCACGCCAAAATCCGCCCCGCCGGTGCGGATCAGTTGCAGCGTGTCGACCTGCACCGAATCGCGCACGATCATGCGGATGTCGGGATAGCGCTGCGCGCACTCGGCCACATACAGCGGCATCAGCCGCGTCGACACCGTAGGGCTCGACGCCACCACCACGCGCCCGCGCCGCTGCTCGCCCACTTGGCGCGCCTGGTGCAGCGTGTCGTCCAGATCGGCCACCAGCCGATCAAGCGCCGTCGCCAGCGAGCGGCCCACTTCCGTCAGCACCACCTCCCGCGTGGTGCGGTCGAGCAGCTTCAGGCCCAACTCGCCCTCGAGCTCCGAGATCGACCGGCTCACGGCCGGCTGCGTCAGGCCGATGGTGTCGCCCGCGCGACTGAAGCTGTGCGCGCGCGCCACGGCCAGGAAGACGCGCAATTGGCGCAGGGTCACATTCATGCTGGCGTTGTATGAATTGATTCGATCAATGCATTTGTATTCTAGATGGGGATGTTGTGCAATAGCGCCTATCCCGCTATCCGACTCACGCCGTCACGTCATGGTGATGGCGTACGCACATGAAGATTCCGCTGTTATCTCGTATTGATGGGTTCATCCAGGCCATGCTGGTGATGGTGGCGCTGGCCCTGCTCTTCCCTTCCCTCGGCGCCAGCGACGGCCCGCTGCACCTCGATATCGTGACCGAGCTGGGCGTGTCGCTGATTTTCTTCCTGCACGGCGCAGCACTCTCGCGCGAGAAGATCGTGGAAGGCGCACGCAACTGGCGACTGCATCTATTCGTGCAGGCTTGCACGTTCATCCTGTTCCCGCTGATCGGCGCCGTCATCCTGGTGGTGTGCAAGCCGTTCATTCCGGCGCAGTTGCTGCTGGGCGTGTTCTACCTGTGCGCGCTGCCATCCACGGTGTCGTCGTCGGTGGCGATGACGGCCATTGGCAAGGGGAACGTGCCCGCGGCGATCTTCAACGCCACCATCTCGGGCCTGATCGGCATGATGGTCACGCCGCTGCTGATGAGCTTCGTGATCCAGGCCTCGGGTGCGGAGCTGTCGGTGGGCAAGGCGATGCTGGGCGTTGCCGAGCAATTGCTGCTGCCCTTTGTACTGGGTCAGTTGGCACGTCCGGCCATCGGCGGCCTGATGACCAAGTACAAGGCCATCACCAACAAGATCGACCGCGCGGTGATCCTGCTGATCGTCTTCAACTCGTTTGCCGATTCGACGCACGCGGGCGTGTGGTCGAAGTACCCGTGGGAGACCATCGTGGCCGTGGCGGCGATGAGCGGCGCACTGCTGTTTGTCGTGCTCGGTGCGACGACGTGGCTGTCGCGACGCGCAGGCTTTGGCCTGGCCGACGAAATCACCGCCGTGTTCTGCGGCTCGAAGAAGAGTCTGTCGAGCGGCGTGCCGATGGCGAAGATCCTGTTTGCCGGCAACCCGGCCCTGGGGCTGATCGTGCTGCCGATCATGATCTACCACCAGCTGCAGTTGATCGTGTGCTCGGCGCTGGCGCGCAAGTATGCGGATCGCGTTGCGCACGCTGAAGCCGGCGCCGGCGCACCCGCCAGCCGCCCAGCCTGACTGTCCCGGCCGATCAGGGCAGGGCCATCAACCCCGCAAGTTCCAATTCCGGCCAGTGGTAGGTGCGCACCCAAGCGTATCCGCCATCGGCCGTCTCCAGCCAATCGCGGCTGACCGGCACACCGCCCAGGGCCTCGTAGAAGCCGACCGCGGCAGTGTTCGCCTCATACACCAAGAGATGCAATTGCGTGATCCCCTGAGCTGCGGCCCAGCGGGCCGCCTCGCCCATCAGCCGCTTGCCGACGCCGTGGCCGCGCGCGGCCGGCAGCAGATGCAGGTTGTCGACGAGCGCGCCCCAGGGCGTGCCGTCTTCGTGCAGGGCGCAGAGAAAGCCGATGGTCTGACCGTCGAGATCAGCGCACCACACGTGCTGCCCGGCCACCGGCGTCGACATGCGCGTACGCCACTTAGCGCGCATGTCGGCACTGGCCGCGCCATCGAGATACGCATCGGACAGAACCCCGATCCCGCGATACGCGCTCTGCCAGCTGCGCGTGTGGATGTCGGCGATGGTATCGGCGTCCGGCGCGCCGCCTTGGCGTAGCACAAGCACGGTCATCTACGTCAGACGCCCGGGTTGTGCGACAGCGGTGGATTCTTGGCGAAGTACGCGCGAATGCCGCGCAGGATCGCATCTGCCAGTTGGTTCTGGTGGCCGAGGTCGTTGAGCTTGGCCTCTTCTTCCGGGTTGGAGATGAAGGCCGTCTCGACCAGGATGGACGGAATGTCCGGCGCCTTGAGCACCGCAAACCCGGCCTGCTCCACCTGCCCCTTGTGCAAGCGGTTGATGCCGCCGATCTGCTCCAGCACAGCCTTGCCGACTTTCATGCTGTCGCCGATCTGCGCGGTGGTCGACAAGTCCAGCAGCACGCGCGTGACCTGCGCATCCTTGGAGCCGAGGTTCGCGCCACCAATCATGTCGGCCGCGTTCTCCTTATTGGCGAGCCACTTGGCTTGCGCGCTCGACGCCCCGCGGTCCGACAGCACGAACACCGAGGCACCACGCGCTTCCGGTGTGACGAACGCATCAGCATGGATGGAGACGAACAAATCGGCCTGCACGCGGCGCGCCTTCTGCACGCGCACGCCCAGCGGGACGAAGTAATCGGAATCGCGCGTCATCATGGCGCGCATGTTGGGCTGCGCGTCGATCTTGGCCTTGAGCATGCGGGCAATCGACAGCACCACGTCTTTTTCGTGCGTGCCGGCACCGCCCGTGGCGCCCGGGTCTTCGCCACCGTGGCCGGGGTCGATGGCGACCGTAAGCAGGCGACGCATGCGTGGGCCGTTCGAGGGCGCGCGTGGCACCGACTGCTCGGGAACGGTCTCCAGCGGCGGCGTGTTCGGCACGTTGGCGAGCGTCGATGGCGGATTTGCGGTCGTAGCCGGCGGCGTCTTGCGCGGCGGCGTGCGGTTGGCGAGCGCGGGTTTTGGCGCTTCGCTCGGCGCAGTGACCGGGCTGCCGCCACCGCTGTTGCGGCGTGCCAGCGCGGCGATCGGGTCATCGTCGTCCGACGCCTCGGGCATCGGCGTGCCACCCGAAGCGGCAAAGCGCTCCTGCTTCGCTTCGGTGGCCTGCACGAGCTGCATCAGCGGGTCGGGCGGGTTGGTCGGGTACAGATCGAACACGAGCCGATTGCGGTAACCGGCAATCGGCAGCAGCGTGAATACCTGCGGATTAACACTTTCCTTCAGGTCAAACACGAGGCGCACCACGCTCGGCCGGTTCTGGCCCACGCGTACTTGGCGGATGTACGGATCGTTCGGCGCGATCTTGGCGACCAGTTCGCGCAGCGTCGGGTTCAGATCAAGCCCGTCGATGTCGACCATCAGGCGGTCGGGATTCTGGATGAGCTGGTGCGTTGCCTTGAGTGCGACATCGGATTCGATGGTCACACGCGTGTAGTCCTCGGCCGGCCACACGCGCACGGCAACGATGTTGGCGCCGCGCGCGATCTGCGGGCCCACCAGGCTCAGGATGACGGTGCCCGCGCCAGCGCGGGCCATGCGCGCGAGCCATTGGCGGCGAGCCTGGCTCGGGAGGGCAGGATCATCCGGTTGATCGGTCGGCAGATGCTTGATCAGCATGGAACTAGGGTTGCAACAGCTGGAGAAGTTGAACGCCGGTCTGCGTGCGAGCACTCAGACGCGCCAGGCGCGGTGCATGCTCAACGCCGTCATCGTAGGTTTCGTGCACAACGTCGACCGATAACGCGATATGCAAGTCCGGCGTGCCGAGCAGCGCCTGCGCCTTCTCGGGCCATTCGACCAGGCACAGCGCGGGTTCGGCAAAGCAGTCGCGAAAGCCCGCGTCGGTCCACTCTTCCGGGTCGGCAAAACGATACAGGTCGAAGTGATAGACCTTCTGCGTGCCGGTGGTTCCCGTCACGTCGTACGGCTCGACTAGCGTATAGGTGGGGCTGCGCACGCGACCGGTGTGCCCGAGGCCCCGCAGGATGGCGCGCGAGAGCGTAGTCTTGCCCGCCCCCAGGTCGCCCGAGAGCTGCACCTGCACGGGCCTCGGACCCAGCGCCAGCACGGCCCGCGCGAGCGCCGCACCAAAGGCCGACGTGGCGGCCTCGTCGGCGAGCGAAAAGGTGTGCTCGGCGAGCGGAGGGGTCAGACCAGAAGGCATGACGGGCAGATGAGAGCAGGGAGCACGGTGGGCATTGCGTACAATTTAGGCATGTCCGCCACCCCAACGTCCTCATTCGAAACGAACCTGGATGCGCGCTTGCCAGCCGACGAGGCCGGCATGCTCGCGCTGGTGGCGCAGATCCGTTCCTGGGGTGCCGAACTCGGCTTCGATGCCGTCCGCATCGCCGATGTCGACCTGTCGCACGCGGAAGAAGGGCTCCAGACGTGGCTTGCGCAGGGGTTTCACGGTGACATGGATTATATGGCGAACCATGGCATGCTCCGCGCCCGCCCGGCCGAACTTGTTGCCGGAACGGTACGCGCCATCGTCGCGCGGATGCCGTATCTGCCACATGGCACCCATTCGGGCGCCGGTCAGCAAGCCGCGCACAGCGACTGGCGCGCCGTCGAGTGGGATCGCCTGCGCCGCCCGCACGACGCCACCGTCTCGCTCTACGCGCGCGGCCGCGACTATCACAAGGTGCTACGCCAACGCCTCCAAAAGCTGGCCGAAAAGATTGCCGGCGCCGTCGGGCCGTATGGCTTTCGCGTGTTCACCGATTCCGCACCCGTGCTGGAAGTGGCGCTGGCCAGCAACGGCGGCCTGGGCTGGCGCGGCAAGCACACGCTGCTGCTCGACCGCGATGCGGGCTCGATGTTCTTCCTCGGCGAGATCCTGATCGACCTGCCCTTCCCCGTCGATCCGCCCGTGGAGCCGCACTGCGGCAACTGCACGCGCTGCATCGACGTGTGCCCCACGCAGGCCATCGTCGCGCCGTACACGGTGGACGCGCGCCGCTGCATCTCGTACCTGACCATCGAGCACAAGGGCAGCATCCCGGTCGAGTTGCGCGCGGCACTGGGCAACCGCGTCTACGGCTGCGACGACTGCCAGCTCATCTGCCCGTGGAACAAGTTTGCGGTGCCGGCCAACCTGCACGACTTTGACGTGCGCAACGGGCTGGACTCGGCCACGCTGGCCGGCTTGTTCTGCTGGACCGACGCAGAATTCAACCAGCGGCTCGAAGGCAGCCCGATCCGCCGCATCGGGCACGAGCGCTGGCTGCGCAACATTGCCGTGGCCATCGGCAACGCGCTGCGCGGGCCGCTGCCCGACACCGTACGCGCGCAGCTGATTGCCGCTCTGCATGCGCGTGCCGAAGATGCATCGGAACTCGTGCGTGAACACGTGACCTGGGCGCTGGCACAAGCGACGTGAGCACACGCTCCTTGACCACGTAGCGCGTCAAGACCGAGTGCCTGCTTTAATCGGACCTTCCTGGTTCATCCGCATATTGTTTTTAAAACAAAACAATATGCGCCTATAGCATAAGGAAATGAAATCTTGCTTAACGCTGCTGCCAGCAGGGCCTTACGCCGCCTGGCCTGCAAACGCTTGCGCATCAGGGCAGATACCAATTGTTAGCAAATAAAATATCGGGAAAATGGCGGCTTAATCTCAAACCGCTCATTTCATGTTCTCCGCCCTTGCTGATCTCCGCCGCGCATTGCAGGTTGCCGTGCGTGCCCGCGCATCGTTGCGCCTGTCTGCCCTTCGGCGCGCGTGGCGCGGTGGCGTGATGGGCGTGCTGCTGTGCGCCGCCTGCGCGGCGCCGGCATGGGCCACGGTGAAGGTCGAGGGCGTGCCATTCGATGAAGCCACCCAGATGGCTGGTCGCGAGCTGTTGCTCAACGGCACGGGCCTGCGTTCGGTGTTCGTCATCAAAGGGTACGTGGCGGGGCTGTACCTGCCCGAGCGCGCGAAGAACGCGGCAGTCGTGCTGGGCATGAAGGGGCCAAAGCGGCTGCAGATTCACCCGCTGCGCGACGTGGGCGCCGACACCTTCATCCACGCGCTGAACGACGGCATCCACCGCAACCAAACCGAAATCCAGATGACGCGGCTGGCTGATCGCCTGACGCAGCTCGAAGACGCGATGCGCCAGATCGGCTCCACCAAGCGCGGCGACACCATCAATTTCGACTACACGCCCGACGCGGGCACCACCATCACCATCAACGGTGTGGCACGCACCCGGGCCATCCCCGGCGAAGATTTCTACCAGGCCGTGCTCAGCATCTTCATCGGCAACAATCCGGTCGATCGGGATCTGAAAAGCGGGCTACTCGGCAGCTGAGCAGCCACGCCCGGCGGCCCGGTGCGGGACGGCATGCTAGATTCTCAGGATCGTTTCCCCACGCCGGACTCCGTCATGCCGCCCCCATTCGAAGCCGTCCTCGAAGCGCCCTTCGGCAAGCTGGGCGTGCGCGCTGCTGGGGGCGCGCTGCGCGAACTCGTCTACCTGCCGGAGAGCACGCCCGCTGTCGACTCCGATGACGACCTGATCCGCACATTGGCCCGCCAGCTCGACGCGTACTACAGCAACCCCAACGCCACGTTCGACGTGCCGTTCGCCCCTGCCGGCACCGATTTCCAGCGCCGTGTGTGGAACGCCATCCGCGCCATCCCGTGCGGCAGCGTCATCACCTACGGCACCATCGCCAAGCAGATCGGCAGCGTGCCGCGCGCGGTGGGCCAGGCGTGCGGCGACAACGGGTTCCCGATCCTCATCCCGTGCCACCGCGTGGTGAGCGCCTCGGGCATCGGCGGGTTCTCGCACCACACCGACGGCTACCTGCTGAACATCAAGCACTGGCTGCTGCGCCACGAAGGCGTGATGCTGATATGAGCAAGGCTGCATTGAAGAACACCGAAGCGCCCGCCCTGCCCCCGCAGAGCGCGGATGCCATCCAGCGCTTTTGCGATGCGCTGTGGCTCGAGGACGGCCTCGCGCGCAACACGCTCGACGCGTATCGGCGCGACCTGACGCTCTACGCGCAGTGGCTGGCCGAGCGCCACAAAGCCATCGCCGACACCGAAGACGGTGACCTGGCGGATTACTTTGCGGCACGCCATGCCGAGAGCCGCGCCTCCACCGCCAACCGGCGTCGCACCGTGTTCAAGCGCTTCTTCGTGTGGGCCCTGCGCGAGCACGTGGTGAGCACCGATCCGTCGCGCCTGCTGCCTACGGCCAAGCAGCCGCCACGCTATCCGAAGACATTATCGGAAGCGCAGGTCGAGGCGCTCATCAGCGCGCCCGATGTCGACACGCCGCTGGGCCTGCGCGACCGCGCGATGATCGAGCTGATGTATGCGAGCGGCCTGCGCGTGTCGGAGATCGTCGCGTTGAAGACGGTGGAGATCGGCCTGAACGAAGGCGTGGTGCGCGTGATCGGCGGCAAGGGCGGCAAGGATCGCTTGGTGCCCTTCGGCGCAGAGGCTGGAGATTGGCTGCGACGCTATCTGCGCGATGGCCGCACCGCGCTGCTCGGCGAGCGCACCGCTGATGCGCTCTTCGTGACAGCACGCGGCGAAGGCATGACGCGCCAGGCGTTCTGGCACATCATCAAACGCTACGCGTTGCGCGCGGACATTCGCGCGCCGCTCTCCCCGCACACGCTGCGGCACGCATTTGCCACGCACCTGCTCAACCACGGCGCCGACTTGCGCGTGGTGCAGATGCTGCTCGGCCACGCGGATATTTCCACCACGCAGATCTACACCCACGTCGCGCGCGAGCGCTTGCGCACGTTGCATGCGCAGCACCATCCGCGCGGATAGCGTTGTCCCCTTTCTCGCATGAGCAAGTCCAAACACGTTTCCGAAACGCCGGCCACGCAGTTCCTCAAGGCACACGGCGTCGCCTTTACCGAACACACGTACGACTATGTCGACAAGGGCGGCACGACCGAGTCGTCGCGTCAGCTCGGCGTGGACGAGCACCACGTCGTCAAGACGCTGGTGATGGAAGACGAACACGCCAAGCCGCTGATCGTGCTCATGCACGGCGATTGTTCGGTCTCCACCAAGAACCTCGCGCGCCAGACAGGCCGCAAGAGTGTGCAGCCGTGCAAGCCCGAGGTGGCGCAGCGGCACAGCGGCTACCTGGTCGGCGGCACGTCGCCGTTTGGCGTGCGCAAGGCGATGCCGGTGTACGTGGAAGCGTCCGTGCTGGAGCTGGATCGCATCTACATCAACGGCGGGCGGCGCGGCTTTCTGGTAAGCATTGCGCCCAGCGCGCTGACCACAGTGCTGAACGCGCAGCCCGTCAACTGTGCAAACCCCGATTGAAACGAACGCGGCGGCTGGGGCACCCTACGGCCCGCGCTACAATCCCGCAGCCTGATTTCACAGAAGAGCTATGTCCCTAGTCGTCGCAACCGTCCTTTTTGCCGTGGCCGCCTACCTGATCGGCTCCGTCTCGTTTGCCGTGGTGGTCAGCCGCGCGATGGGTCTGGCGGACCCGCGCACCTATGGCTCGGGCAATCCGGGTGCCACTAACGTGCTGCGCTCGGGCAACAAGAAGGCCGCGATCCTGACGTTGCTGGGCGATGCGGCCAAGGGCTGGCTGGCGGTGTGGGCAGCGCTTCTGCTGGCGCCGCGCTTTGGTGTGGATGAGACGGGCATCGCACTGGTGGTGATTGCCGTGTTCCTCGGTCACCTGTTTCCCGTGTTCCACCGCTTTGCGGGCGGCAAGGGCGTGGCCACGGCGGCGGGCATTCTGCTGGCGATCAACGTGTGGCTGGGGCTGGCGACGCTGGCCACGTGGCTCATCATCGCGGTGTTCTTCCGCTACTCGTCGCTGGCGGCGCTGGTGTCGGCGGTGTTTGCGCCGTTCTTCTACGTGCTGATGTTCGGCTTCGACTGGGTTGCCGGGGCCGTTGCGCTGATGGCCGTGCTGCTGATCGCGCGCCATCGCGCCAACATCGCCAAGCTGCTGGCCGGCAAGGAAAGCCGCATCGGCGAGAAGAAGAAAGCCGCTTAATTGCGCAGCTCGGCGCGCACCGAATGGGCGCGCCGATGTTCCCCCGGCGGCCGCCCCGTGTGCCGCCGGATCAACCGCCGGAAGGCAGACATGTCCTGATAGCCGCACTGCTCGGCAATCGTTGTCAGGCTCAGCGTGCTGACCTCCAACAGGTGACATGCGCGCTCCACGCGCAGCCGATGCAGCAATTGCAGCGGCGACATCCCCACCGTCTTCGTGAAATGCCGCAGCAACGTGCGCTCGCTGGTTGAAGCGGCGGCGGCGAGTTTTCCTAGATCGAACGCTTCGTGCAGATGCTGCTGCAGATAACGCCGCGCACGCAGGACCACGCTGTCGCGGATGGCAGGCTTGCTGCGCAGCCAGATGCCGATGGCCTCGCCGCGTGAGGGGTGGTCGAGTACCGTGTTGCCCAGCGTGCGCGCGAGCCGCGCATCGGCCAGCCGCCCGACCACGCGATGCATGAGCGCCACACCGTGCTCCATCGCCCGCGCGGTGATGACGTTGCCGCTGCTGACGATGGCCTGCGCCGGCACCACTTTCAGCCGCGGCCAATTGCCCTGCACCCACCCTGCGATCAGCCACGTCACCGTCAGCCGTTGCCCGGCGGGCAGCACGTCGGCCAGCATGGCCACCCCCGTAAACGACGACGCCACCAGCCGCCCCGCCTCCAGGTAGCGGCGAATCGTGGCGCGCTCCACCTCCAGCAAGGTCAGGCGCTGCTCCAGCGTGCCGATGTGGTCGAAATGCAGCGGCGGCACGATCAGCGCATCACCGAGTTCGGCATCGTCTTTCGGCAGGGCATCGCAACGGCACGCGAGCGTTGTTGCGGCCGCCTGCCAACGCGCCGGATCCCGCGCGACGAGCCGCCAGCCAAACACCGGCGCCCCGGCGGCGTTGGTCCGCTTGCCGGCCTGCATGGAGGCGAGCGCATTGGCCACGCCAAGCGTGTCGGCAGCGGTTGCGAGCGTGGAAAAGCCGGCGTCGGGAAAGGTCAGCAGATCGATCTTGGGCATGCCGGAGTATAGGCGCGGGCGGCACACTGTGTGGCGATATTGACCCCATCTTTGGCGGGAATACCTCTTTCAGATTCGACCCTATCCGCCTGAGGATGCGACGGTGGCTGCGCACAGACACAGCCGCCCATAACGACACCGACATCAGGAGACACGTATGACGCAGGGATTTGCACTGCGCAGCACACTTGCCATGGCCGCACTCGCGGCACTGGCGGGCTGCGCAAGCACCGCCGAGAGTGGCTGGGCCACGCCTTCGGATACCGGCCTCTCGGCCGAGATCAGCCGCACCCGCTTCGGCATTCCGCACATCCGCGCCAACGACTACGCCAGCCTCGGCTTCGGCATGGCCTATGCCTACGCGCAGGACAACGTCTGCCTGCTGGCCGACCAGGTCGTCACCGTCAACGGTGAGCGCTCGAAGACGTTCGGGCCGGAAGGCACCGTCACCGTCTCGTTCAAACCGATCCCGAACACGCAGTCGGATGCGTTCTTCAAGAGCGCGTTCGACGAAGCTGGCCTGCGCGCAGGCTATGCGCAGATGTCGCCCGAAGCGCGCGAACTGCTGCGCGGCTACATCGCCGGCTACAACCGCTACCTGAAGGACACGCCGGCGGCCAATCGCCCTGCAGCCTGCCGCAACGCCGCCTGGGTGCGCCCGCTCACGCTGGCCGACATGATGCTGATGGGCGAAGAGAAAGCCATCCAGGCCAGCGCGGGCGCCATGCTGCAGAGCATCGTGGCCGCGCAACCGCCAGGCGGTGCGCCCGTGTCGGCTGTTCCGCCGCACGCCGTTGACACCGCCGCGCTCGACCGCGACCTGCAGCTGCGCGACATGCCCATCGGCTCCAACGGCTGGGCCTTCGGCAAGGCCGCCACGGACAACGGCCGCGGCGTGCTGCTCGGCAACCCGCACTTCCCGTGGACGACCACCAACCGCTTCTACCAGGTGCACCTAACGGTGCCCGGCGAGCTGGACGTGATGGGCGCATCGATTGCCGCCTTCCCCGTCGTCAGCATCGGCTTCAACAAGGACGTGGCGTGGACGCACACCGTCTCCACCGGCCGCCGCTTCACGGTGTTCGAACTCAAGCTGGCCGAGGGCGACCCGACCACCTACCTCATCGACGGCAAGCCGCACAAGATGACCACGCGCACCGTGGCCTTTGACGTGAAGCTGCCCGACGGCCGCATCGAGCGCCGCACGCACACGTTCTACAACACCGTGTACGGCCCCGTGCTGTCGATGCCCGCGGGCGGCATGCCATGGACCTCGCAGAAGGCCTACACGCTGCGCGACGCCAACCGCAACAACACGCGTTCGATCGACACATGGCTACATATCGCGCAGGCGAAGGACGTGGCGGGCATCCGCCAGGCGATCGGCAACCTCGGCATTCCCTGGGTCAATACGATTGCCACCGACCGCAATGGCCGCGCGCTGTTTGCCGATGTGTCGACCACGCCGGATGTTTCCGCCGAAGCGCTCAAGCGCTGCGCGCCGTCGCCGCTGGCTGACAAGCTGTTCAAGGGCGTGGGGCTGGTGCTGCTCGACGGCTCGCGCAGCGCGTGCGACTGGCAAGCCGATCCCGCATCGCCGGTGCCGGGCCTGGTGGCGCCCGCGCGCATGCCGGTGCTCGAGCGCGACGACTACGTCGCCAACAGCAACGACAGCTCGTGGCTGACCAACCCGGCGCAGAAGCTGACCGGCTTCTCGCCGGTGATGGGCTCGACCGACGTGCCGCAGCGTCTGCGCACCCGCATCGGCATCATCGAGATCGAGCGCCGCCTTGCCGGCACCGACGGCCTGTCCAGCAACAAGGTCAACCTGCCGAACCTGCAGGCGATGATCTTCCGCGATGCCAACCTTGCCGGCCATCTGGTGCGCGACGATCTGCTCGCCGCGTGCAAGGCTGGTAGTGGCACCCTCGATGCCGATGTGCGCGACGGCTGCGCTGCCCTCGCGCAGTGGAACCTCACGGACAACGTCGACGCCCGCGCCGCACATCTGTTCCGCGAGTTCTGGATGCGCGCCAAGGACATCCCGAACGTGTACGCAGTCGACTTCAATCCGGCTGACCCGATCCACACGCCGCGCAGCCTGCGCATGAGCGATGCGACGGTGCGCGCGGCCGTGTTCAAGGCGTTGAAGGAAGCCGTGGGTGCGGTTCGCACCGCCGGCTTCGCGTTGGATGCCCCGCTGGGCACAGTGCAGGCGGCACACGCGCCGAATGGCCTCATCGCCCTGCAGGGCGGCGAAGAGTACGAAGGCGTGCTCAACAAGCTGTCGAGCCTGCCGATCGGGCCGAAGGGGCTGGAGGTGTATTTCGGCACCAGCTATATCCAGACCGTCACGTTCGACGACCAGGGCCCGGTGGCCGATGCCCTCCTGACCTACGGCCAATCGACCGACCCGGCCTCGCCGCACGCGTTCGACCAGATGCGCGAGTTCTCGGCCAAGCGCTGGAACCGGCTGCCGTTCTCGCAAGCGGCCATCGCAGCGGACCCGGCGTTGAAGGTGACGAAGCTGTCGCAGTAACGCCCAATCCGTCGGCGCTAATGCAAACGCCCCGCACGTGCGGGGCGTTTTGCCTGGATGACCAACCGATCTCAGTCGCGGAAGTTGTTGAAATCCAGCGGCGTGTCGCTCACGTCCTTGCGCAGCATGGCGATCACGCTTTGCAGATCATCGCGCTTGGCGCCGGTCACGCGCACCGCATCCCCCTGGATGCTGGCCTGGACCTTGATCTTGCTGTCCTTGATCGTCTTGACGATCTTCTTGGCCAGGTCACCCGACACGCCCTTCTTGATCTTGACGACCTGCTTCATCTTGTCGCCGCCGATCTTCTGCTTGTCCTGGTAGTCCAGGAAGCGCACGTCGACGTTGCGCTTGGCCATCTTGTTCATCAGCACGTCGTTCACCTGGCCGATTTTGAAATCGTCATCGGCAAACAGCGTGAGTTCCTGCTCCTTGTGCTCGACGCGGGCGTCGGAGCCCTTGAAGTCGAATCGCGTCGAAATCTCTTTGTTGGCCTGTTCCACGGCGTTCTTCACTTCCACCATGTTGGCTTCGCATACCACGTCAAACGACGGCATCGTGTTCTCCTTGCAGACTTGAATCGGGTTGCTGCGGCAGCTTCCTGCGGGTGCCGCGTGCGCCATGGCTTCTATAATCCGGGCTTTCCCAGCAGATTTGGCGCCATGGCGTTGCTCGACACGCATTATCCCCTAGGCCGGCACAACACGTTCCGTTTTGAGGCCACCGCACGCTATGCCGCGCACATCCGCACGCCGGAAGACATCCCCGCCGCGCTGGCCGACCCCCGCGTACAGGGTCTGCCCGTGCTGGTGCTGGGCGGCGGCAGCAACGTCGTGCTCACGCGGGACTTTGAGGGCCTGGTGCTGCTGATGGAGATCCCAGGCATCACCACCGGCCGGGCGACGATCGATGGCCGCGAATTTCATACCGTCACCGCCGGTGGTGGCGAATCGTGGCATGGCCTGGTCGCACACACCGTCGCCAACGGCTTGCCTGGGCTGGAAAACCTCGCGCTGATCCCTGGCACGGTCGGCGCGGCGCCCATCCAGAACATTGGCGCGTACGGCGTGGAGATCAAAGACCGCTTCCACTCGCTGCGCGCCTACGATCGCCACGCCGGCGAGTTCGTCACGCTGGATGCCACCGATTGCACCTTCGGCTACCGCGACAGCCTGTTCAAGCGTGCCGGTGCCGATCGCTACGTCATCACCGAGGTGACGTTCGCTCTGCCCATCGACTGGCAGCCCGACACGCACTACGCAGAGCTCGCCCGCGAGCTGGCGGCGCAGAACATCGCCAGCCCGACCGCGCAGAACATCTTCGACGCGGTGGTCGCCATCCGCCGCCGCAAGCTGCCCGATCCGGCCGAGATTGGCAACGCGGGCAGCTTCTTCAAAAACCCCATCGTCGATTCCGCCACGCGCGATGCGCTGGTGGAGCGCTTCCCCAACCTGATCGGCTATGTGCAACCGGACGGCACCTACAAACTCGCCGCCGGCTGGTTGATCGATCAATGCGGCTTCAAGGGCCGCCAGAGCGGCGCGGTTGGCGTGTACGAAAAACAGGCGCTGGTGCTCGTGCACCGGGGTGGCGGCAGCGCCGTGCAGTTGATGGCGCTGGCGCGTGAAATTCAGGACGCCGTCTACGCGCGCTTTGGCGTGCGCATCGAACCCGAGCCGGTCGTTATCTAGATGTCCTGCCCGCGCAGGTATTCCTTCTGGATGTCGACGGTGCCCTGCTTGCCCACATCGTCGAAATGCTTGCGCAGCCACGCCTTGCCCTCGTGCCGGCCGCGCTCCTTGAGCATGGTCAGGAAACTCCAGTCCGTCACCAGCTTGGTCGATGAGGAGAGATCACCCAGCGGTTTGTCGGCGCGGATCGCGTGCAGGTAGATGTATTTGAGACGATCGCGGTATTCGGGCTTGAGCCAGTCTTCCGCAATCAGCTTCTGCACAAAGGCGATGGCGCGCATCTCGCGCAGCAATGACGCATTGAAGGTGATTTCGTTGAGCCGCTCCATCACCTCGTGCGGCTGGTCGGGCACCTCCTTGCGCACGATCGGGTTCACGTGCACGAGCAGGATGTCCTGCGTCTTGGTCTCGTAAAAGAACGGGAACAGCACGGGGTTGCCCATATAGCCGCCATCCCAGTAGTGGTGGCGGTGGATCTCGATGGCCGGATACAGGTACGGCAGGCAGGCGGAGGCGAGCACGGTTTCGGCGTCGATCTCGGGCGTATTGAACACGCGCACGTTGCCCGTGTTGACGTCGGTGGCGGCCAGGAAGAGCTTTGTGCTCTCGCAGGCGCGCAGCCGGTCGAAATCGACGTGGCTGGCGAGCAAGTCGCGCAGCGGGTTGTAATGCGCGCCCTGGGCCGTGGCGCTGATCCAGTTGTCCCACAGCCGCATCCAGTCCGTCACCGGCCAGCTATCGGGAAACAGCGGCTTGCCGGAGAACAACGTCTTGGCGTTCTCTCCCATGGCGGAGAGCGGCGAGCCGGCCGTCGACACCGCCAGCCAGAACGCGTGCAGCTTCTCGCGGGCCCGCTCTGGACCGCCCTTAGGACCGCCTTCAAGCAGGCCGTCGAGCATCACCACGGCATTCATCGAACCAGCGCTGGTGCCGGTAATGCCCTCGTACGACAGGCGTCCGTCTTCGAGCAGCGCATCCAGGACACCCCATGTGAACGCCCCGTGCGCGCCGCCGCCCTGCAGTGCGAGGTTGATGTGCTTGCCGTCCGGCTTCCGCATGCTTTTTCCCCCAGATTCAGGCGCCCCCGTGGCGCTGGCCGGATCATGCCCTAAAATGGCGGATTCGACCCTAGACAACCCTTTTTGCGCGTTCCGCTTTTTTCGATCCATGACCACCGAAACCTTTGACGGCGTCCGCCTCACCACCAAGGCCAATGTGTACTTTGACGGAAAGTGCGTCAGCCACAGCTTTACCCTGCCCGACGGCACCAAGAAGTCCGTGGGCGTGGTGCTGCCGGCCACGCTGACCTTCGGCACGGCTGCGGCCGAGATCATGGAATGCGTGGGCGGTTCGTGCGAATACAAGCTCGACGGCACCGACGAGTGGAAGACCTCCGGCGCGGGCGAAAGCTTCCACGTCCCGGCGAACTCCAAGTTCGATATCCGTGTGACTGAGGCATATCACTACATCTGCCATTACGCCTAAGCGCGCCTGAGCGCGCCCAAGGCCGCCCCAACGCCAGCACCGACTATCTGAAGAGAAAGATATGGAAACCATCCTGCAACACGTTCCCGTCGGCCAGAAGGTCGGCATCGCCTTCTCCGGCGGCCTCGACACCAGCGCCGCGCTGCGCTGGATGAAGAACAAGGGCGCCCTGCCCTATGCCTACACTGCCAACCTCGGCCAGCCGGATGAAGAAGACTACGATGCCATCCCGCGCAAGGCGATGGAGTACGGTGCAGAGAAGGCCCGCCTGATCGACTGCCGCCCGCAGCTGGCCAATGAAGGCATCGCCGCCATCCAGGCCGGCGCCTTCCACATCAGCACCGGCGGCATCACCTATTTCAACACCACGCCGCTGGGCCGCGCCGTGACCGGCACCATGCTCGTGGCCGCCATGAAGGAAGACGACGTCCACATCTGGGGCGATGGCTCGACCTTCAAGGGCAACGACATCGAGCGTTTCTACCGCTACGGCCTGCTGACCAACCCAGCGCTGAAGATCTACAAGCCCTGGCTTGACCAGACCTTCATCGACGAACTGGGCGGCCGCGCAGAAATGTCCGCCTTCATGACGAAGGAAGGCTTCGGCTACAAGATGAGCGCCGAAAAGGCCTACTCGACCGACAGCAACATGCTGGGCGCCACCCACGAGGCCAAGGATCTGGAGCACCTGAACAGCGGCATCCGCATCGTCAACCCGATCATGGGCGTGGCGTTCTGGAAGCCGGAAGTCGAGGTCAAGGCCGAAGAAGTGTCGGTCACGTTTGACGAAGGTCGCCCGGTCGCCGTCAACGGCAAGGAAATCGCCGACCCGGTGGAGATGTTCCTGGAGCTGAACCGCATCGGTGGCCGCCACGGCCTGGGCATGAGCGACCAGATCGAGAACCGCATCATCGAAGCCAAGAGCCGCGGCATCTACGAAGCCCCGGGCATGGCGCTGCTGCACATCGCCTACGAACGCCTGGTCACCGGCATCCACAACGAAGACACCATCGAGCAGTACCGCATCAACGGTCTGCGCCTGGGCCGCCTGCTGTACCAGGGCCGCTGGTTCGACCCGCAGGCCATCATGCTGCGCGAAACCGCCCAGCGCTGGGTGGCCCGCGCCGTCACCGGCACCGTCACGCTGGAACTGCGCCGCGGCAACGACTACTCGATCCTGAACACCGAGTCGCCCAACCTGACGTACGCACCTGAGCGCCTGTCGATGGAAAAGGTGGAAGATGCACCGTTCAGCCCGGCCGACCGTATCGGCCAACTGACCATGCGCAACCTTGACCTGATGGACACGCGCGACAAACTGGCGATCTACTCCAAGGCCGGCCTCCTGTCGCTGGGCACCAGCAACGCACTGCCCCAGTTGGACGGCGGCAAGAAGTAACAGCCCGCTGATTCAAGGCAAAAAAAGGCCGCTCCGACGTCAATCGGAGCGGCCTTTTTATATGGCTTCAGCTCAGTAGCGGCTTAGTAGCGTCCGCAGAGCAGGTATTCCATCAGCGCCTTCTGCACGTGCAGGCGGTTTTCCGCTTCGTCCCACACGACGCTCTGCTTGCCGTCGATCACGGCCGCTTCGACTTCCTCGCCGCGGTGCGCGGGCAGGCAGTGCATGAACAGCGCATCGGGCTGCGCACGCTGCATCATCGCCTCGGTGACCATCCAGTCGCCAAAGGCCTTCTTGCGCGCTTCGTTCTCGGCTTCGTAGCCCATGCTGGTCCACACGTCGGTGGTCACCAAGTGGGCACCGTCGCAGGCCTCGAGCGGGCTTTCGAACACGTGCACGAACGGCAGGCTGGAATCGGCCACCATGGCCGGATCCAGCTGATAGCCCTTCGGTGCGGAGAAATGGAAGCGGAAGCCGAGAATCTCAGCCGCCTGGATCCACGTGTACGCCATGTTGTTGGCGTCGCCCACCCAGGTGACGGTCTTGCCCTTGATCGGGCCGCGGTGTTCGATGAAGGTAAAGATGTCGGCCAGCACCTGGCACGGGTGGTACTCGTTGGTCAGCCCGTTGATGACCGGCACGCGCGAATGCGCGGCAAAGCGCTCGATGATCTCCTGCCCGAACGTGCGGATCATGATGATGTCGGTCATGCGGGAAATGACCTGCGCCGCGTCTTCGATCGGCTCACCGCGTCCCAGCTGGGAATCGCGCGTGTTGAGGAAGACCGCGTGGCCGCCGAGCTGGTGGATGCCGGCTTCGAACGACAGGCGCGTACGCGTGGAATTCTTCTCGAAGATCATGGCCAGCGTGCGGTCGTGCAGCGGGTGCCATGTCTCGTAGTTCTTGAACTTGGCCTTGAGGATCGCGGAACGGTCCAGCAGGTATTCGTACTCTTCCAGCGAAAAGTCCTTGAACTGCAGGTAGTGCTTGATCGAGCTTGGTGGGTTCATAAAACAACGAAGGCGGCCCGCAGATGACGCGCCGGAAACATTCCGTGGCACGTCGCCCTAGCCGCCTTGTCTGGTGAAGATTCAGTCCATCATACGGGATCGCCGCCAGTTTGGCGAGTTTCGGCCCGGGCGGCCCGGCTGCCATCAAGGCGCGAGTGAAAGGCCGATGAAAGTCTTATATAAGATATAATACTGGCTGCCTCGGATGCCTCAACCGGCCCGCAAACCGGCACGACAAGCTGGTCCGCCGGGTTCATGAACTGGCAATCAGGCAAGCGCATCATCGCACCACAAGTGCACCCCGCTCGAACGCTGCGGCACCCGCACGGTCGAAGTCATTTGCAAATCTCCACAGCCCCACGCAGTCCATGGCAGCCAACCCCCGCCAATTCTTTATCCAGGGCGTCACCCGCGACGGAAAAACCTTCCGCCCGAGCGACTGGGCCGATCGGCTGTGCGGCGTGATGGCGCAGTTCCGCCCCGCCGGCGACACTGGGGACCCCCGCCTGAGCTACTCCCCTTACGTGCGCCCCGTCATGTCGGGCGGCATCAAGAGCGTGTTCGTCGACGAGCGCCTGCGCGAGATCGAACCCAAAGCGCTCGACTTCGTGCTGAACTTCGCGCACGACAACAACCTGCAACTCGTGGAAGCCTGCATCCTGCCGGAAGCCGGCGCATCCGCAAAAAACTGAGAGCGCCCCACACCGTGCGCCGCAAATCGTTGGCGTACAAAAAGCAAAAAGCCTGTCCGAAGACAGGCTTTTTTATCGCCGGTGCGTAACGTTGACCGTCACGCCATGCCGGCCGAGGCCGGCATCACCCGAACTTAGGCAGCCATTGCCTTGATGGCAGCGGACAGACGCGACTTGGCGCGTGCAGCCTTGTTCTTGTGGACGATCTTCTTGTCAGCGATGCTGTCGATCGTGCTTTGAGCCGTCTTGAAAGCAGCAGCAGCAGCGGTCTTGTCGCCAGCGGCCACAGCCTTGCGGACACCCTTGATCGCGGTACGCAGACGCGAGCGCAGAGCCGAGTTGTGAGCGTTTTGGACGACGGCTTGGCGTGCGCGCTTGCGTGCTTGTGCGGTGTTTGCCATGGAAAATTCCCTGAAGAAACGGTAGCAAGCGCCCCGGGAGACACGGAAGGCCGAAGCGCGCAAATTGGTGAAAGACAGCAATTATACGCAGACTTTCCCACCCAATGCAAACCGTGTTGTGAAATCGCCCGGATAGCAGCAGATTGCGGCTTTTGCGGCACTTTTGAGTGCATGGCGGGCCGGTCCCTATAATACGGCCCCAATTGCGCCCTTCTGTCACGTCCGGCGCGAACCCCGCATGGCGTCGCCGGTCAGACCGCCATCGCCGTGTTTGCCTCCCGGGCGGCGCCCAACCACGCATTCATCTTGAATCTGCTCAAAACCCTCGCCACGATCAGCGGCCTGACGATGCTCTCGCGCATCACCGGGCTCATTCGCGAAACGCTGATCGCCCGCGCCTTTGGTGCCTCGGTCTATACCGACGCCTTCAACGTCGCCTTCCGCATTCCGAACCTGCTGCGCCGACTCTCGGCCGAGGGCGCATTCTCACAGGCGTTCGTGCCGATCCTGGGCGAGTTCAAGAATCGCCAGGGCGAGGCCGAAACACGCGCGCTCGTGGATTCGGTGGCCACGGTGATGACGTGGTTCCTGGTGATCATTTCGGCGCTGGGCGTGATCGGTGCGCCGTTGATCGTCACGGCGGTCGCAACCGGCTTCAAGGAACACGAGGCCCAGGCCTATATCTCGGCCGTGTTCATGACGCGAGTGATGTTTCCGTACATCGGGCTCGTGTCGCTGGTGGCGCTGGCCTCGGGCATCCTGAATACGTGGCGGCAGTTTGCCGTACCTGCTTTCACGCCGGTGTTGCTGAACGTCTCGTTCATCGTGGCGGCGGTGTTCGTGGCGCCGTTTCTTGAGACACCGATCTACGCACAGGCCTATGCGGTGATGGTGGGCGGCATCCTGCAACTCGCCATCCAGATTCCGTCGCTGCGCAAGGTTGGGATGTTGCCGCGCGTGTCGTTCAATGTGCGGGCGGCGTGGCATCACCCGGGCGTGCGGCGCGTGCTCAAACAGATGCTGCCGGCCACGCTGTCGGTGTCGGTGGCGCAGATCAGCCTGATCATCAATACGAACATTGCGTCGCGCCTGCCGACGGGCAGCGTGTCATGGCTGAACTATGCGGATCGGCTGATGGAATTCCCGACCGCGCTGCTGGGCGTGGCACTCGGGACGATCCTCCTGCCGAGCCTGTCTAAAGCCAGCGCGGACGACAACCGCGAAGAGTATTCGTCGCTGCTCGACTGGGGCCTGCGGCTGACGGTGCTGCTGGCGGTGCCATCGGCGGTGGGCCTGTTCGTGTTCGGGGCGCCGCTCACGGCCACACTGTTCCACTATGGCAAGTTCACCGGCATCGACGTCGAGATGACGCGCCAGGCGCTCACGTCATACGGCGTGGGACTGATCGGGCTCATCGTCATCAAGATCCTGGCGCCGGGCTTCTATGCGCGGCAGGACATCCGCACGCCGGTGAAGATTGCCCTGGTGGTGCTGGCGGCGACGCAGCTCTCCAACTACTTCTTTGTGCCGGTGTTCGGGCATGCGGGGCTGGCGCTGTCGATCAGCTTTGGCGCGACGATGAATGCGGCGCTGCTGTTCTTCGGGCTGCGCCGCCGTGGTTATTACCACCCGCTGCCGGGGTGGGGGCTGTTCCTCGCGCAAGTGACGTCGGCCGTGCTGCTGCTGGCCGGCCTGCTGCTGTGGCTCGCCCACAATTTCGATTGGGTGGGACTGGGCGCTAAACCGCTCGTGCGCATCGCGCTGCTGGGGGCAAGCCTGGTCCTGTGCGCGGTGGTCTATTTCGGTACACTGTGGCTGACTGGATTGAAGTTCTCCACGTTCCGAAAGAAGGCCATCTGATGACCACAAAAGTCCTCGATTATTTTTCGGCCCTTGTCGCGGACGACGACAGCATCCCCCTCACCGAAACTGCCCTGTCCATTGCGCAGGACGCGTATCCGGACCTGGACCTGCAGGCCGAGCTTGCCGCCATCGACCTGCTGGTCGCGCGCATCAAGAACCGTATCGCCGACGGCACGCCGGCCATCCAGCGCCTGCGCCTGCTCAACCACTTCTTCTATCGCGAGCTGGGCTTCGGCCCCAATGCGAACGATTACTACGACCCCGAGAACTCCTACCTGAACGCCGTCCTGCAAAGCCGGCGCGGCATTCCGATTTCGCTTGCGGTGCTGCTCATGGAGATCGGCCAGCAGATCGGGCTGCCGCTCAAGGGCGTGTCGTTCCCAAACCACTTCCTGGTGCGCATGAGCATTCCCGCGGGCGAGGTCGTGCTCGATCCGCTGACGGGGCAGACATTGTCGAAGGAAGAGCTGCAGGACATGCTCGATCCGTACCTGGAAAAGGAAGGCATCGAAGACCCGAACACGGTGCCGCTCGGGGTGTTCCTGCAGGTGGCCACGCACCGCGAGATCATCGCGCGCATGCTGCGCAACCTGAAGGCGATCTACTTGCAGGAATCACGCTGGCAGCGCCTGCTGGCGGTGCAGCAGCGGCTCGTGATTTTGCTGCCCGATTCAATCGAGGAAGTGCGCGACCGGGGCCTAGCCTACGCCAACCTGGAGTGCTTCCGGCCCGCGCTGGAAGACCTAGAAGCCTATGTGGACGCCCGGCCCGATGCAGCCGACACGCCCAAGCTCAAGGAGCGCATGCCAACGCTGCGCGCCATGAGCAAGAACCTCAACTGACGCTTACTTCTGCGCCACGGCGCCGCGACGGCGCTTGAGCAGCTTCCACAGCCCGCCCAGCATCAACGGCACGATGGCCGCGCCCAGGCCGATCAGCACGATCGTGTTCAGGTGATCACGCACCACCGGCACGTTGCCGAACGCCTCGCCCGACAACACGAGAATCGCCACCCACAGCACGGCGCCAATCATGTTGAAGAGCTGGAACTTGGCAAACGTCATCTTCGACACACCGGCCACGAACGGCGCGAACGTGCGCACCACCGGGATGAAGCGCGCCATCACCAGTGTCTTGCCGCCGTGGCGTTCATAGAAGCCGTGCGTCTTCATCAGCGCTTCGTGATCGAGGAAGCGGATGTGACCGTCGAATACCTTGGGGCCGATCCACGCGCCAACGAAATAGTTGACGGTGTTGCCGGTGACCGCGGCAATCACCAGCAGCACGATCAGCAACCAGGCGTCCATCTGGCCCGTCGCGCACATGGCGCCGGCAATGAAGAGCAGCGTGTCGCCCGGCAGGAAGGGCAGCACCACCAGGCCCGTCTCGGCAAAGACGATGGCGAACAGCAGCACATAGACCCACGCACCGTACTGCTGGATGAGCAGTCCCAACGATTTGTCGACATGCAGAACGATGTCGACCAGTTGCATCACGATATCCAAACCATCCCCCTAAGCGAGGCGGGAATGATACCGGATGCGACTTAGATTTCCCCTAGCCCTTGGTGGGGACATCGGGGGGCTTGCATCGGTGCGCCACACAGGGTGTGACATTTATAATGCGCCGATGAATTCGACCGCCCCCGCCCGCCGCCCCATCCGCCCGCTTCCCGACCAGCTGATCAGCCAGATCGCGGCCGGCGAGGTGGTCGAGCGGCCGGCGTCCGTAGTCAAGGAACTGCTGGAAAACGCGCTGGACGCCGGCGCCACGCAGCTCCAGATCAAGCTGGAAGAAGGCGGCGTGCGGCGCATTGCCATTACCGACAATGGCGGCGGTATTCCGTCGAGTGAACTGCCCGTCGCGCTGATGCGGCATGCGACCAGCAAGATCGGCTCGTTGGAAGAGCTGGAATCGGTGGCGACGCTGGGGTTTCGCGGTGAGGCGCTGGCCTCGATTGCCTCGGTAGCCGAGTTGACGCTCACCTCGCGCACTGCCCATGACGCGCACGCCACGCAAATCATTGCGCAAAGCGGGCGCGTGCAGCCGGCCTCGGGCGGCGTCGGTACCACCGTCGACGTGCAGCACCTGTATTTCAATACGCCGGCGCGCCGCAAATTCCTGAAGACCGAGCAGACCGAGCTGGGTCATTGCATGGAGGTGATCCGCCGCACCGCCCTGGCGCGGCCCGATGTGGCCATCTCCGTGCATCACAACGGCAAGCCGCTGGAACACTGGAATGCGACGCAGGCGGATTCTCGCTCGGCCGCCGTGCTCGGCACCGAATTCGCCCGCGCGCGCCTGCCCTTCGAAGAGGCCGCCGGCGAGCTGCGCCTCTTCGGCTTTGCCGGCCTGCCGACCGCCTCGCGCGGCCGGGCCGATCACCAGTTTTTCTACGTCAACGGCCGCTTCGTGCGCGACCGCCTGCTCACGCACGCCGTGCGCAGCGCCTATGAAGACGTGCTGCACGGCGACCGCTTTCCGGCCTACGTGCTGTGCCTGGAGCTGCCGCCCGAAGCGGTGGACGTGAACGTGCATCCGTCCAAGATCGAAGTGCGCTTCCGCGACAGCCGTGCCGTGCACCAGTTCGTCTATCACGCGATCCAGCGCGCGCTGTCCCGCCACGCCGGTGAACAGGGCGACAGCCTGCGCACCGATATTGCCGATGCGCCTGAAGTGGCAGCCACGCCCTCGCCAGCCGACAACACCACGCGCTGGATCAACCAGATGGCTGCGCGGCAGACGTCGCTGGGCATTGCACAGCCGCGCGCCGAATACCTGTCGATGATGCGTGGTGATAGCACGCCCATGCCCTCGTCCCGCCCCGCGTGGATGGCTGACGTGCCAAACGCATCGACATTGTTCGACGGCGGCACCGCGACTGTCGAAGCACCAAGTTCCATCGCGGAGCCCGTCGTCGCGCAACAAGCCGATGACGATGACGCTCACCCGCTCGGCTTCGCCATCGCCCAGTTGCACGGCATCTACGTGCTGGCGCAGAACGCGCGCGGCATGGTGCTCGTCGACATGCATGCCGCGCACGAGCGCATCCTGTACGAACAGCTCAAGACTGCGCTGGAAGCCAAGCGCGTCGAAGTGCAACCGCTGCTGATCCCGGTGACGTTTGCCGCAAGCCCCGTGGAAATCGGCACGGCGGAGGAATTCCGCGACACGCTCACGCTGCTGGGCTTCGACATCTCCGCCGTGTCGCCGACCACGCTGGCCGTGCGTTCCGTGCCGACGCTGCTGCAAAAGGCGGATGCACAAGCCCTCGCCCGCGACGTGCTGCGCGATTTGCAAGCCTACGGCGGCTCGCGCGTGCTGGCCGAGCGCCAGAACGAACTGCTGGCCACGCTCGCATGTCATTCCGCCGTGCGCGCCAACCGCCGCCTGAACATCGACGAAATGAACGCGCTGCTGCGCCAGATGGAAGCCACTGAACGGGCCGATCAATGCAACCACGGCCGCCCCACGTGGATCCAGTTGACCGTGGCCGACCTGGACCGTCTGTTCCTGCGCGGCCAGTGAGCTGGTGATGACCGTGTCTTTTGCAAACGCACCGCGCGCTGTCTGCCTGCTCGGGCCCACCGCCTCCGGCAAAACCGCTGCTGCATTGAAGCTCGCCGAGCGCTGGCCTGTCGAGATCATCAGCATGGATTCCGCGCTGGTCTATCGCGGCATGGATATCGGCACCGCCAAGCCCAGCGCCGAAGAACAGGCCATCGCGCCGCATCACCTCATCGACATCATTGACCCGCTCGATGCGTATTCGGCCGCGCAGTTTGCCAACGATGCCAACGCGCTGATCGACGCCATCCGCGCGCGCGGCAAGCTGCCGCTGATCGTCGGCGGCACGATGCTGTATTACAAGGCGCTCACACAGGGCCTCTCCGATTTGCCTGGCGCCGATCCGGCCATCCGCGCGGAAATCGATGCTGAGGCCGCACGCGACGGCTGGCCCGCGCTGCACGCCAAGCTCGCACTGGTCGACGCCATCACCGCCGCGCGGCTGCATACGACGGATGCGCAGCGCATCCAACGCGCGCTGGAGTTGTATCGACTGACAGGTCAGCCAATGTCTGCGCTGCTGGCGCGCGAGGTCGGTGCGAATGCGTTCCAGCAGCACGATGCCGCCGCGCCGTATCTGACGATTGCGCTGGAGCCCTCCGATCGCCTCGTGCTGCATGCACGCATCGCGCAGCGCTTTGATGCCATGCTCGCGGGCGGCCTGCTTGACGAAGTGGAGGCGCTTCGCAAACGCGGCGACCTTTCGCCAACGCTGCCATCCATCCGCTGCGTGGGCTATCGCCAGGCGTGGGCCTACCTCGACGGCGAGATCGACATGGCTGCCTTGCGCGAACAAGGCATCGCTGCCACACGCCAGCTCTGCAAGCGCCAGATCACATGGCTGCGCAGCACGCCGGAGCGGCACGTGGTCGATTGCCTCGCCCCCGATTACGTCGACCAGGTTGCGTGCCTGGTTCAAACCTCACTGCAATCCCAATCACAGCAATGACGACGACCGACACCGCCACCACCTTCACGCTGCGCCCTGCTACGCCGGATGACTGCGCTTCGCTCGTTCGCCTGATCGCCGCGCTGGCCGAATACGAAAAGCTCACGCACCTCGTGCAGACCACGCCCGAGGCCCTTGCCACGATGCTGTTCGGGCCGCGCCCGTACTGCGAGGCCGTGCTGGCAGAAGTCGACGGCCGGGCCGTGGGCTTTGCGCTGTTCTTCCACAACTTCTCGACGTTCCTGTGCAAGCCGGGCCTGTATCTGGAAGACCTGTTCGTGGAGCCGGAATATCGCGGCCTGGGCATCGGCAAGGCATTGCTGATCCACCTCGCGCGCTTGGCGCAGGAACGCGACTGCGGCCGCTTCGAATGGAGCGTGCTCGACTGGAATGCGCCGTCGATCGCCTTCTACGAAGCCATGGGCGCCGACGTGCTGCCCGAGTGGCGCATCTGCCGTGCGACGGGCGATGCACTGGGCAAGCTGGCCGCCACACCGATGCCCTCCAGCATGACCGCGCAGACCTGAATTCGACCGCAAGCTCCGGAGTGCCTCGTGCACTCGCAGAAGCGTAGGCTTGGCATATCGCCCTTCCAAATGGACGGAATGCATATGCGGCCTTCCCCGGGCACCGCGCAAATCAGCGCGAGTCACCACCCCAATCTCGACGGCATCGACTGGCATGCCGCTGAAGACGCTCTGAATGACGTCGGCAGCGCCGTGCTGCCCGGCGTGCTCACGCACGAAGCCTGCGACGGCCTGGCCGCGCTCTACCCGCAAGAGCGCCTCTACCGCTCTCGCGTGGTGATGGAGCGCCACGGCTTCGGGCGCGGCGAATACCAGTACTTCGCGTATCCGCTGCCGGCCCCGATCGCGCAACTCCGCACAGCGCTCTACCCGCCGCTGGCGAGCATCGCCAACCGCTGGAACCAGGCGATGGACATCGACGTGCGCTATCCACCCGAGCATGCTGATTTCTTGCGCCGCTGCCACCAAGCCGGCCAGTTGCGCCCCACGCCGCTGATCCTGCAATACGGCCCCGGCGACTACAACTGCCTGCACCAGGACCTCTACGGCGAGCACGTCTTTCCGCTGCAGGTGGCGATCCTGCTATCCGAGCCCGGCGTCGATTTCACCGGTGGCGAATTCGTCATGACCGAGCAGCGCCCACGCATGCAATCGCGCCCTGAGGTGGTGCCGCTACGCAAGGGCGATGCGGTTGTGTTTGCCGTGCATCACCGGCCCGTGCGGGGCACGCGCGGCACGTACCGCGTGAACATGCGCCATGGCGTGAGCCGCCTGCGCTCAGGCCGGCGGCATACTGTCGGCATCATCTTTCATGACGCGCTGTAGCCCTCTCACTCGATCATGACCACGGGCGACCTGTTTGCCGATCACGCACCCGCTGACGATGCACGCATCGTGCTCGGTGAAGCCGCGTTTCTGCTGCGCGGCTTTGCCCTGGCCGATGCGCCTGCGCTGCTCACTGCTGTGGACGCCATCACGCAGCAGGCGCCGTTTCGTCACATGATCACGCCGGGCGGTTTCGAGATGTCGGTCGCGCTGACCAACAGCGGCACGCTCGGCTGGACCTCCGACCGGCGCGGCTACCGCTATGCCACACATGACCCGCTCACTGATAACCCGTGGCCGCCGCTGCCCGAGGTGTTCCTGCGCCTCGCCCGCCATGCCGCCGCCGAGGCGGGCTTCCCCGGCTTCACGCCTGATGCCTGCCTCATCAACCGCTACGTGCCCGGCGCGCGCCTGTCGCTGCACCAGGACAAGGATGAGCAGGATTACGGCGCGCCCATCGTCTCCGTGTCGCTCGGCATGCCGGCCCTCTTCCTGTTTGGCGGACACCGGCGCGCGGACAAGACGCAGCGCATCCCGCTGTTCCACGGCGACGTGGTCATCTGGGGCGGACCCGATCGCCTGCGCTATCACGGCATCGCGCCGCTCAAGGATCATGCGCACACGGTGCTGGGCAGCCAGCGCATCAACCTCACGTTCCGCAAGGCCGGCTGACATGGCGGAAAACATTGACCAGCAGGCCGCCGATTTCCTTGCCGCGCTCGACGACGACTGGGCCCGCCATATCGCCGCCGTCGGTCCCTGCCGCCACGCGGCCAAACCCGCGCGCGAACCGTATGAAGCGCTGGTGCGCGCCATCGCCTATCAGCAATTGCACGCCAAGGCGGGCGACGCGATCCTCGGCCGCTTTCTCGCGCTCTATCCGGGTGCCAGCTTTCCCAGGCCACGACAGGTGCTGGCCACCGACGAGTCTGCGCTGCGCGGCTGCGGCTTCTCCGCGAGCAAGCTGGCGACCATCCGCGGCATTGCGCAAGCGGCACTCGACGGCACGGTCCCCACACGCGATCTCGCGCTCGCCATGCCGGACGAAGCCCTGATCGAGCAGCTCGTCAGCCTGCGCGGCGTTGGCCGGTGGACGGTCGAAATGCTGCTGATCTACACCCTGGAGCGCGCCGACATCCTCCCCGCCGACGACTTCGGCGTACGCGATGGGTACCGCCGCCTCAAGCGGCTGGACTCCACGCCCACACGCAAGCAGATGATCGAAATCGGCCGCGCGTGGAGCCCGTATCGCACGGTCGCATCCTGGTACTTGTGGCGCGTGCCGGCCAAGCCGTAGCGTGACGCCCCGGTCGCATCGAATTTGACCGCAAGACCCGGAGTGCCCATGCCGAGGCCCACACCTACAGTACAGTCATCGCAGTCCACTGGATGACGCCATGCCAACCACCGCCCGCACCGTACCGGAGACCACCTCCGTCGAACACGATCCGCGTTGGGCCCGTGTGCTCGCGCGCGATGCTTCCGCCGACGGGCAATTCGTGTATGCCGTGAAGACCACCGGCGTGTATTGCCAGCCAAGCAGCGCGTCGCGCCTGCCGCGGCCGGAGAACGTCGAGTTCTTCGACACGCCGGCCGATGCCGAGGCCGCCGGCTACCGGCCGAGCCGCCGCGCCGGCCCGGACCAGACCACCGTTCGAGCGCAACAAGCCGCACTCGTCGCGCAGGCCTGCCGCCGCATCGAAGGCGCCGACACGCCGCCCACGCTAGACATGCTGGCCGACGAAGCCGGCCTGAGCCCGTATCACTTCCACCGCCTGTTCAAGAGCGTCACGGGCCTCACGCCCAAGGGCTACGCTGATGCGCACCGCGCCCGCAAACTGCGCACGCAACTGGGCCGCGGCAGCAGCGTCACCGAGGCCATCTACGATGCGGGCTTTAACGCCAGCAGCCGCTTCTACGAAGCGTCGGACAGCGTGCTCGGCATGACGGCCAGCCGCTACCGTGCAGGCGGCGCGCAGACGACGATCCGCTTTGCGGTGGGCGAATGCTCGCTCGGCTCAATCCTGGTAGCGCAAAGCGATCGTGGCATCTGCGCGATCCTGATGGGCGATGACCCCGATGCCCTCGTGCGCGATCTGCAGGACACCTTCCGCAAGGCCGAACTCATTGGCGGCGATGCGGGCTTTGAAGCGCTGGTCGCCAAGGTGGTGGGGCTGATCGAAGCGCCGTCTCTCGGGCTGGATTTGCCGCTGGACGTGCGCGGTACCGCGTTCCAGGAGCGCGTGTGGCAGGCGCTGCGCGAAGTGCCACCCGGCAGCACCACCAGTTACGCCGAGATTGCCGCGCGCATTGGCGCACCCAAGGCGGTGCGCGCGGTGGCACAGGCCTGCGCGGCCAACCACATCGCCGTGGCGATTCCGTGCCATCGGGTGATCCGGCGCGATGGCAATACGTCGGGTTACCGCTGGGGTGTGGAGCGCAAGCTCGCGCTGCTGGAGCGCGAGGGCCATCCGCAGTAAGCGTTCCGGGTACAGTGGCGGCTTTATCCGCACGCATGTTCACCGCCATGGCCCGCTGTCTGCTTCCTGCCCTGCTCGCCGCCATTGCGCTCGCGGGGTGCGGCCGATCCGACGAGGCGCCCAAGCCGGCCGCGCCAACGGCCTCCGGCCCCACCGTCGCCAGCACCCCGGCTGCCGGTGCGCCTGCTATCAGCAGCGCCGACCAGGCCAAGGCCGTCGACCTGGCCCGCGCCGCCATCGAGAAGTACAAGCTGACCACGCTGCCGCAGGAATGCCTGTCGTTTCTGGTGGACCGGGCCGACGACACGCACAACAGCGTCGAGGTGCTGGAGAACCATACCCCGGCCTGCGGCGGCGATCCGAACACCGCACCACGCATCGTCACCCTGCTGATCGACAACCACACCGGCGCGCTACAGAAAGACGACCCTGCCACCGGCGAATACGTCCCGCTGAAATAAGCACCCGCAAAACGCCACGCATAAAAAAAACCGCCGAACTGGTCGGCGGTTTTTTGTTGGGTGTGAAGCTCCCGTCAGACCACGATCGTCTGCGCTTCACCAGCTTGGCGGGCGCGGATTTCGCCGATCTGGTAGACCGTCTCGCCCGCTTCCTTCAGGTGGGCGATGGCTGCCGGCGCGTCTGCCGCCGACACGATCACGACCATGCCGATGCCGCAGTTGAACACGCGGTGCATTTCGTCATCGGCCACGTTGCCGGCCTTCTGCAGCCACTGGAACAGCGGCGGCAGCGTCCAGGCGCTCTTGTGCAGCACGGCAGTCAGGTTGTCTTGCAGCACGCGCGGCACGTTTTCGGTCAGGCCACCGCCGGTGATGTGCGCCATGCCCTTGACGGTCAGCTTTTCGATCAGCGACAGCAGCGGCTTCACGTAGATGCGCGTTGGCGCCATGATGGCGTCTTGCAGGCGCTGGCCGTGGAAATCGGCGTTCAGGTCCGGGCGCGACACCTCGATGATCTTGCGCACCAGCGAGTAGCCATTCGAATGCGCACCCGACGAAGCCAGGCCCAGCACCACATCGCCCTCGGCAATGGTGGTGCCGTCGATGATCTTGCGCTTTTCGACTGCGCCAACGGCAAAGCCGGCCAGGTCGTATTCGCCGTCGGGGTACATGCTCGGCATTTCAGCGGTTTCGCCGCCGATCAGCGCGCAGCCGGCCAGCTCGCAGCCCTGGGCGATGCCCTTGACCACGGTGGCGGCGGTCTCGACGTCGAGCTTGCCGCAGGCGAAGTAGTCGAGGAAGAACAGCGGCTCGGCGCCCTGCACCAGGATGTCGTTCACGCTCATTGCCACCAGATCCTGGCCGACCGTGTCGTGGCGGTTCAGGGCAAAGGCCAGCTTGAGCTTGGTGCCCACGCCGTCGGTGCCGGACACCAGCACCGGCTCCTGGTACTTCTTGGACAGCTCGAACAGCGCGCCGAAGCCGCCGATGCCGCCCAGCACGCCTTCACGCATGGTGCGCTTGGCAAACGGCTTGATGCGGTCGACAAGGGCGTCACCCGCCTCGATGTCGACGCCCGCGTCGCGGTAAGACAGGCCGGTCGATGCGGATGGGGTTTCGGAAGCGCTCATACAGTGGTCTGAATTGAAAAAACCGGGAAAGAAAGCAGGACAGCGGTGGGCAGTCACCAAAATGGGACCCGCCGGTCCAGTAAAATTGCAATTTTACCGGATGCGGGCACCCCGATGGCCGCTTTTCCGACTCACCCATTCGCTATCGGAGCTGTCGCCACCCATGAACGCCCCCGTGCTATCGCAGGAAACCAAGCGCACACTTGCCTGGATCGCCGTGGCGCTGATCTTCCTGGCCCTGCTCAAGGCGCTGGCGCCCACGCTCACGCCCTTCGTTTTCGCGTTCATCCTGTCGTACATCCTGCACCCGGGCGTCGAATGGCTGCAGCGCCGGCGCGTGCCCCGCGTGCTGGGCGTCTTCCTGATGATCCTGGTGCTGACGGTGGTGGCCGTGGCGCTGATGCTGCTGATCCTGGCCGTGCTGCAGCGGGAGATTCCGGCCATCCGCGAGCAATTGCCGGGCATGCTGGCCAGGCTCAACGCCTTTCTCTCACCCAAGCTGGCCGACATGGGCCTGCACGTCAGTCTCGACTTTCCCGGCCTGCGCAAGCTGCTGACCGAACAACTCGCTGCCAGCCCCGATGACGTGATGGCCCGCGCGCTGAACACCCTGCGCGTCTCGGGCTCGGCGGCCATCCAGGTGCTGGGCATCTTCTTCCTGGTGCCGATCGTGATGTTCTACCTGCTGATGGACTGGAACATGATCATGCGCCGCGTCGAGACCGCCGTGCCGCGCCGCTGGCTGCCCAAGATGCGCGAACTGGCCGCCGAGACCGACGGCCTGCTCTCCCAATACCTGCGCGGGCAGATCATCGTGATGCTGGTGCTGGCGGTGTACTACTCGGCGGGCTTGGCGCTGGCCGGCTTTGACGTGGCGCTGCCGGTGGGCATCTTCACGGGGCTGGCCGTGTTCATCCCTTACATCGGCTTTGGGGTGGGGCTGTCGCTGGCGATCCTGTCGGCACTGTTGCAGTTCGGCAACCTGTATGGCCTGCTGGCGGTGGCCGTGGTGTACGGCATCGGCCAGTTCCTCGAAAGCTTCTACCTGACGCCCCGCCTGGTTGGTGAGCGCATCGGCCTGCACCCGCTGGCGGTCATCCTCGCCTTGCTGGCTTTTGGCCAATTGTTCGGATTTTTCGGTATCCTGCTGGCCCTGCCGATCAGTGCCGTGCTGCTGGTTGGTTTGCGGCAGATCCGGTTGCTTTACCTGAGCAGCAGGCTCTACCGCGAATAACTCACCCCTGCCTCCCGTTTCATGGCCCCACCAGAACAGCTACCGCTCGAACTCGGCGCCCCTCCGGACCCGACCTTCGACAACTTCGTCGCCACCGGCAACGAAGAGGCGGTATTGCGTCTGCGCGCCCTGATTCCACAGGTGGTGGACGGTACGGCCACCGACCGCCTCGTCTACCTGTGGGGCGAGGAAGGCAGCGGCCGCAGCCATCTGCTGCAGGCCATCTGTGCCCAGGCAGAGGCCGGTGGCTACGAAGTCCGCACGCTGGCCCCCGACGCTCCGCTCGAAGCCTACGAATTCGACCCCGATATCACCGTCTGGACCATCGACGACGCCGAGCGGCTGGATGAATGGGCCCAGGTGGCCGTGTTCAACCTCGTCAATGAACTGCGCGCGCACCCGCATGCGGCCATCGCCATCGCTGGGGCTGCAGCCCCGATGTCGATGCCGCTGCGTGAAGATCTGCGCACCCGACTCGGCTGGGGCCTGGTCTACTGGCTGCGGCCGCTGTCCGACGCCGACAAGGTCGAAGCCCTGCGCCAGGCCGCCCGCGAACGCGGCATGCAGCTCTCGGCTGATGTCCCGCAGTGGCTTGTCACGCACTCCTACCGCGACATGCCGAGCCTGATGGCCCTGCTGGACGCCCTTGACACCTATTCGCTCGCCCGCAAGCGCGCCGTCACCCTGCCGCTCGTGCGCGACATGCTCGCGCTGATGAAGTGAGCCGCCGCGGGACGCACGCCATGGCAGGCGCGGCCGGTTATGTAACGTTCGGGTAAAATCGCCGCCCATGAATCTGGCCCTCTTCGACCTCGATCACACCCTCATCCCCACCGACAGCGACCACGAATGGGGACGCTTCCTCGTCCGTCGCGGTGTGGTGGATGCAGCCGAATACCAGCGCAAGAACGATCAGTTCTATGCCGACTACAAGGCCGGCACGCTGGATGTCCACGCGTTCCTGCGCTTTGCGCTCGCGCCGCTGGCCGCCCATTCGCGCGACACGCTTGCCGAGTGGCACGCCGAGTTCATGCACGACGTGATCACCCCGACCATCACGCCGCAGGCCCGCGACCTGGTCAATCGCCACCTGGATGCCGGCGACCTGTGCTGCGTGGTCACCGCCACCAACAGCTTCGTCACCCGGCCGATCGCCAAGGTGTTTGGGATCGAGCATCTGGTCGCCACCGAACCCGCCACCGCCGACGGCACACCCGAAGGCGCCTTCACCGGCGACGTGTTCGGCACGCCGAGCTTCCGCGAAGGCAAGGTCTCACGCGTGCACGAGTGGCTGGCCAACATGGGCCGCGGCTGGAGCGACTTCGAACGCAGCACCTTCTACAGCGATTCGGCCAACGACGTGCCGCTGCTCGAAGAAGTGACCGACCCCGTCGCCACCAACCCGGACGACACGCTGCGCAACCTGGCAGCCTCGCGCAACTGGCGCATCATGGATCTCTTCAAAGCAGGCGCGGCGTGATCAAGAAACTCATCAACCGGCTGCTCGGCAAGAGCACTGCAGAACCCGCCTCGTCCGCCGAGCCGGGCACGCCTGCCGCCAAGAAGACCCGCACGCCCAAGACGCCGAAGCCGCGCACCAAGTCTAACGGCGGCGTGCCACGCCAAGCGCGTGTGTGGAGCGTGGAAGAACACGGCATCGACCGGAATCTGCTCTCGCGCAACGCAGTCAAGGTCACGTCCACGCTGCAGGAAGCCGGCTATAGCGCCTTCATCGTCGGCGGCGCGGTGCGCGACCTGCTGCTGGGCATCAAGCCGAAAGACTTTGACGTCGCCACCAACGCCACGCCCGAGCAGGTGCAGGCGCTGTTCCGCCGCTCGCGCATCATCGGGCGGCGCTTTCAGATCGTGCACGTCACGTTCTACGGCGGGCGCGACCAGGAAATCATCGAAGTCTCGACCTTCCGCGCGCTCGTTGATGCCGTGGACGCCGAGCAGGTGCCCGCCGGCAAGCGCGTCAAGCGCACCGAGCTGGACCACCACACGCACGCGGTGGACGCCAGCGGCCGCGTGCTGCGCGACAACGTCTGGGGTACCCAGGCCGAAGACGCCACGCGCCGCGACTTCACCGTCAACGCGATGTACTACGACCCGTCCGACGAGACGGTGCACGACTACCACCACGGCATGGAAGACATGCGCGCCCGCACGCTGCGCATGATCGGTGATCCGCTCACCCGCTACCGCGAAGACCCGGTGCGCATGCTGCGCGTGGTGCGCTTTGCGGCCAAGACCGGCTTCGACATCGACCCCGCCACGCGCGCGCCGATCGCCGAACTGGGCCCGCTGATCCACAACGTACCGGCCGCCCGCCTGTTCGACGAGATGCTCAAGCTGCTGATGTCGGGCCACGCCTGGGCCTCGCTGCAAGAGTTGCGCAAGGCCGGCCTGCATCGCGGCCTGCTGCCGCTGCTGGACGTGGCACTGGAGCAGCCGATGGGGCAGCGCTTCGTACAGCTCGCGCTCGATAACACGGACGATCGCGTGAAGGCCGGCAAGCCGGTCTCGCCGGGCTTCCTGTTCGCCTCGCTGCTGTGGCATCACGTGGTCGAGCATTGGAACCGCCGCCGCTCCGCCGGCGAGCCGCTGATCCCCGCGCTGCACACGGCCATGGATGAAGTTCTCGACCGCCAGACCGAGCAGCTCGCCATCCAGCGCCGCTTCACGTCCGACATGAAGGAAATCTGGAGCATGCAGCCGCGCTTTGAGAAGCGCTCGGGCCGCATGCCGTATCGCCTGCTGGAGTCGCCGCGCTTCCGCGCCGGTTACGATTTCCTTGTCCTGCGCTGCGCCTCGGGCGAATTGCCGCAGGAACTCGCCGACTGGTGGACCGATTTCCAGAACGGCGACGGCGAAGCCCGTGAAGCGCTCATGGCCCAGGCCAAGCACGCACCGAGCCCCACAGGAAACGCCGGCCCGGCCAGTTCGGGCAAGCGCCGTCGCCGCCGACGCGGTCCGGCAAAATCGGATACAGTCGGTAGCGTCGGTCCGGAAGGTTCGGAGGAAACGTGAAGACAGTGGCGTACATCGGCATCGGCGCCAACCTGGGCGACGCACGCCAGGCAGTCAAAGACGCCGTGGTCTGCCTCGCGCAGCAGGTCGGCATCACCGTCACCGGCAAATCGAGCCTGTATCGCAGCGCGCCGGTCGAATCGAGCGGCGACGACTACATCAACGCCGTGGTGCGCATCGAGTCGCACTTCACCGCCAGGCAACTGCTCCGCATCTGTCATCACATCGAAGACCAGTTCGGCCGCGAGCGCCCATTTCACAACGCACCGCGCACGCTGGACCTGGATCTGCTCCTCTACGGTGACCACGTCCTCACCTCACCCGAGCTGACCGTTCCACACCCGCGCGTTGGCCAGCGCGCTTTTACGCTACTGCCGCTGCATGAGCTGGCACCCGACCTCGTGATTCCGGGAATCGGCGCCGTGGCCGAGCTGCTGCCCAGCGTGGCCGATCAGCGCATCGAGAAAACCACGATGTGCCAGTGCATGCGCGCGAAGCAGCCCGCTGCCTGATCCTGTGCACCACACGCACCTCCTCTACTGATGGCTCTTGATCACCTGCGCCGCGTCGTCGTTGAAGGCCCGATCGGCGTGGGTAAGACCGCGCTGGCCCAGCGCCTGGCAGACCATCTGCGTGCCGCCACGTCGTTCGAGACGCCTGCAGAAAACACCTTCCTCGCCCGCTTCTACGAAAACCCCGCACGCTACGCGCTGCCTGTGCAGCTGCGCTTCCTGCTACAGCGTGCCGAGCGTCTGAAGGCCTGGCACAAGGCGACGCTCGCTGGCGAACGCATCGTTGCCGACAGCTTCCTGCCGCGCGACCGCCTGTTCGCCCAATTGACGCTGCCGGCCGATGAGCTCGCGCTGTACGACGCGATGGCGAATGCGTTGGCCCTGCCGCAGCAGCGCATCGACCTCGTGATCTGCCTGCAGGCGCGTGCCGAAGACCTGCTGCCGCGCATCACCCGCCGTGCCGTTTCTTACGAAACGGGTATCGATGCCGAATACCTCGAGCGCATCTGCGCCGCATACGGCGAGCTGTTTCTGTATTACGATGCCGCACCGACGCTGATCGTCGACACCGCTGCCTTCGACCCCGCAGGCAACGACGACGATTTCCGCACCTTGCTCGCCCGCATCGACACGATGCGCGGGCCCAAGGAATTCATCAAGCTGGCAACGCGATAGCGGGTCCGCCACATGGGTGGCAGGGGCCGAGCCATTGCGGCGCCCAACTTCAGTCCAGTCCATGAGCTATCTCCAGGAATCGAACCGCAAGGCCGTTACGGTGACTTCGCTGCAGGCCATGCGTGCCGCCGGCGAGCGCATCGCCATGCTCACCGCCTACGACGCCAGCTTCGCTGCCCTGATGGACCGCAACGGCGCTGACGTGCTGCTCGTCGGCGACTCGCTCGGCAATGTGATGCAGGGCCAGAAGACCACGCTGCCGGTCACGCTCGAGCACATTGCTTATCACACCGAATGCGTCTCGCGCGGCATCGATAAGGCACTGCTCGTGTCGGACCTGCCGTTCGGCACCTATGGCACGCCGGAACAGGCTTTCCACAGTGCCGTGCGCGTGATGCAGGCCGGCGCGCAGATGGTCAAGCTGGAGGGCGGCGTGTGGCTCGCGCCCACCATCCAGTTCCTCGTCGAGCGCAGCATTCCGGTGTGCGCGCACATCGGCCTGACGCCGCAGTCAGTGCATGCCTTCGGCGGCTTCAAGGTGCAGGGTCGCGGCGATGAAGCGGCCAAGCAGTTGAAGCTCGACGCGCTGGCTGTGCAGGATGCGGGCGCGCAACTCGTCGTCATGGAAGCGATCCCCGCTGCGCTGGCCGGCGAGGTGACGCGCCTGCTGGCGATTCCCACCATCGGCATCGGCGCGGGGCTGGAGTGCTCAGGCCAGGTGCTCGTCATGCATGACATGCTGGGCGTGTTCCCCGGCCACCGGCCCAAGTTCGTGCGCAACTTCATGGATGGGCAGACCACCATCGACGGTGCTGTCGCGGCCTACGTCGCAGCCGTCAAGGACGGCACGTTCCCCGGTCCGGAACACACCTTCGCCTGAACGGCACCCGCATGGAAATCTGGTCGGCCACCGTCGACGCTTTCGCCCTGCTCGCCAGCGGCGATGCAGCGTTGTGGCTGATCGTCTGGGTATCGCTGAAAGTCGCGCTGGCCGGGCTGCTGCTGGCCACACCGCTGGGCCTGCTCATCGCCTACGCCATCGCCATGCATCGCTTTGTTGGGCGCCGCGCGCTGGTGGTACTGGCGCAGGCGTCACTGTCGTTTCCGACCGTGCTGATCGGGCTGCTGCTGTATCTGCTGCTCTCGCGGCAGGGGCCGCTGGGCGGCTTCGGGCTGCTGTTCACGCAGGGCGGGATGATTCTCGGGCAGGCGGTGCTCGGCCTGCCGGTCATCGTCGCCTTTGCACTGACGACCCTCGAGCGCGCCGACCCGCGACTGGCGGAAACCGCAATCGTGCTCGGCGCCGGACGCGTCCGGCTGCTCTTGACCGTCTTCCGTGAGTTGCGATTCGGGCTGATGGCGGCGGTGGTGGCGGGCTTCGGCCGCGTCATCGCCGAAGTGGGCTCGGCGCTGATGGTCGGCGGCAACATCGAGGGCGTCACGCGCACCATGACCACGGCGATTGCGTTGGAAACCAGCAAGGGCGAATTCGCGCAGGGCATTGCGCTGGGCATCGTGCTAATCGTGCTGGCGCTGCTCGTCAACCTCGTGCTGGCATGGTTGCAAGGGGCCGGCAACTACCGCCGGGGGCCGGCATGAGCAGTAAGCAGGGGCCCCGCGCAGCGGGGATGCGCACGACCGCGAGTGCCGCCCGCCACCGACAGCACCCAGACCGTATGAACGACATGGGACGGGAGGTGACCGCATGAGCGCGTCGCAACCGGCCATGGTGTTTGAAGGCCTGCGCTGTCGGCATGGAGCGCGCTTGCTCTTTGAGATTCCGCGCCTGGCGCTGTCGGCCGGGCATGCGATCGTGATCACCGGCGCAAACGGTGTCGGCAAGACCACGCTACTGCGCATGCTGGCCGGACTCGCGCCGGCCCATGATGCGACCGTCGATCTGGGCCGCGGGCGACAACCGCTGTCGCCCTACCCGGCCGAACTGCGCGCGCGGCTGACCTACGTGCATCAGCATCCGTACCTGTTCCGCACCTCGGTGCGCGCGAATCTCGCCTATGGGTTGACCACGGGGCCGCACCGCGTGGCGCACGTCGAGCTGACGGCGCGCATCGACGATGCGCTGCGCTGGGCGGGCCTGCAGCACGTGGTGGATGTGTCGCCCGAGCGGCTCTCGGGCGGCGAGACCCAGCGCCTCGCGCTGGCACGTGCCCGTGCACTGCAAACGGATGTACTGCTGCTGGACGAGCCGACCTCGAACCTGGACGGTGCCGCACGCGAGCAAGTCATCGCGCTGGTGGGAGAGCTGGCGGCCGAGGGCCGCACGCTGCTGATGGTCTGCCACGACCGGGAGCTCATCAATCTGCCCGGCGTCACACGTTGGAAACTAGAGCATACCGACGGCCAGGGGCGGCTCGAAATGCGCGGGCAACACGCCACGTAGGGCATTGCACACGGCGATGGCCTCCGCGCGGGCAACATCAGCGCGGGTCAGCGACCGTTCGCGCAGCGGCGCGCCGAGCCACGGCGTGGCGTCTTCCAGCAGCACGGCGCGCATCACCCCCGGCAGCACGCCCGCCGACAGTGGCGGCGTCCACCACGCGCCATCGAGCTTGGCCAGCACCGTGCTGCGCCCGCCTTCGGCCAGCGTGCCATCGGCGTTGAAGAACACGGCGTCGAACGCACCTTCGCGCTCAGCGGCCTGCCACGCGGCATCGTAGCCGGCGCGCAGCGTGGTCTTGTGGGACGGCAGAATGTGCGCCGCCTCACGCGATTGCGATGCGACGAGCAGGCGCACCGGTGCATCCCACGTCGCGCGCAGAGGCGGCAATGGCACCGCCGATACGTTGGCGATGCCGTCCGGCGTGAGCGACAGACGCATGCGATAGTCGCCCTCGCCTTCGAGGGACGCACACACACGCGCGACATCATCGACCAGTGCGCTGCGATTGAACGGAAAACCGAATGCCCTTGCCGAGCGTTCCAGGCGCGCCAGGTGCCAATCCAGCAGCGGCACGCCATCGCGCGTCGCACGCATCGTCTCGAACAGCGACAGCCCCGGGGCGAGCGCAGTCACGAAGCGCGCCTTCAGCTGACACTCCGCGTACTCCTCATCGGCGATGCTGTCGTGCACGATGCCCGAACCGATACCGAGTTCGCCCACGCGCAGGCCATCCGTGCCTGGGGCGCCGAGAACCAGCGTGCGAATCGCGACGGAGAAACACGTATCGCCCATCGCACGGTCATCGGTGGGCGCGTCGATCCAGCCGATGGCGCCCGTGTAGAGGCCGCGTGGCTCGGGCTCCAGCGCATCGATGATTTCCATCGTGCGCCGCTTGGGCGCACCGGTAATCGAGCCGCATGGAAACAACGCGCGCAGGCAATCGGCAAGACCCGTGGCCGGCGGAATCTCCGCCTCCACGGTGGACGTCATCTGCAGCACGCTACCAAACGGTGTGACCTCGAACAGCGCCGGCACACGCACCGAGCCGGAGCGCGCGAGGCGGCCCAGGTCGTTGCGCAGCAGGTCGACGATCATCAGGTTTTCAGCGCGGTTCTTCTCGTCGGCGGCCAGCGCGATGGCACGGGCCTCGTCGACTTCGACGTCGCCGGTGGCGGGCGCGGTGCCCTTCATCGGCCGTGCGACCAACTTGCCTGCGTGATGCGAAAAGAACAGCTCCGGCGAGCACGACAGGATCGCGCCGCCCTCCGGCAACCCGATGAAGGCGCCATACGGCACCGGCTGACGCGCGCGCAGCCGTCGGTACAACGCGGCCGGTGCGCCAAACGCACTCATGCGCAGGCGGTAGGTGTAGTTGACTTCGTAGGTGTCGCCCGCCGCAATCCAGTCGTGGATGCGCGCGATGGCGTGGGTATAGGTGGCGTGATCGACGCTGGCGGCACAGTCGAACAGACCGGCCGCGCCGGCTGCTTCAGGCCACGCATCGAACAGCGCATCGACCCCGGCCGGCGACAGCACCTGCATCGCGCGAAACAACAGCACGCGCAAGCGGCCATCGTGGCCAGGCAATGCAGAGGAAGTTTCAGTGGAAGTTGGCAGACCGACCAACGGCCCGCCAAACTCATACGGCGCGACGATCAGCGCATGCAAACCCTCGCGCCACGCGGCACGCAGATCATCGTCCAAGCCGTCCAGCACGCCGGCGGGCCGGAAGAATTCACCGGCATACCCGGTGTACCAGCGCGAGCACGGTGCACCGCCCGAGGTGGCATCGTCCAGCAGCGCAAACGGCGCGCCGGTTTCCGGCAACTGCATGACGATGTCCCCCGGTAACTGCGGTAGTGCTGTGCTTAAGACGAGAAGAAGTTCTTCACCTTATCCATCCACGACTGCTCTTGCGGGCTGTGCCGCGAGCCGCCTTCGTGCACGGACTTGTCGAACTGCTTGAGCAGATCCTTCTGGTGCTCGGTCAGCTTGACCGGCGTCTCGATGTTTACGTGCACATAGAGATCGCCCGCGTAGCCCGAACGCACGCCCTTGATGCCCTTGCCGCGCAGACGGAACGTCTTGCCAGCCTGCGTGCCTTCGGGCACCGTGAACGAGGCACGGCCGCCCAGCGTGGGCACTTCAATGTCGCCGCCAATACACGCCGTCGCGAACGAAATCGGCATCTGGCAGTGCAGATCGTCGCCGTCGCGCTCGAACACCGGGTGCGGCTTGATGTGGATTTCCACATACAGGTCGCCCGGGGGTCCACCGTTGATGCCCGGCTCGCCATTGCCCGACGAGCGGATGCGCATCCCTTCGTCGATACCGGCCGGAATCTTCACTTCCAGCGTCTTCTGGCTCTTCAGCTTGCCCTGGCCATGGCACTTGCTGCACGGCTTGGGGATGTACTTGCCGCTGCCGTGGCACTTCGGGCAGGTCTGCTGCATCGTGAAGAAGCCCTGCGACACACGCACCTGGCCGGCGCCGTGGCAGGTCGGGCAGGTCTCCACGCTCGAGCCGGGCTCGGCGCCCTTGCCGTGACAGTGGTCGCACTCGTCCCAGTGCGGCACGCGGATCTGCGTGTCGTAGCCGTGCGCGGCCTGCTCCAGCGTGATCTCCATGCTGTAGCGCAGGTCAGCACCGCGGTACATCTGCGGGCCGCCGCCACGACGGCCGCCCTGGCCCTGTGCCTGGCCGAAGATGTCGCCAAAGATGTCGCCAAAGGCTTCGGCAAAGCCGCCGCCAAAACCAGCGCCACCCGCGCCAAAGCCGCCCGCCATGTTGGGGTCGACACCGGCGTGGCCGTACTGGTCATACGCGGCTTTCTTCTCGGCATCGGAGAGCATCTCGTAGGCCTCTTTGGCCTCCTTGAACTTCTCTTCCGCTTCCTTGCTGTCCGGATTGCGGTCCGGGTGGTACTTCATCGCGAGCTTGCGATAGGCCTTCTTGATCTCGTCGTCGCTCGCGTTCTTACCCACCCCGAGCACTTCGTAGTAATCACGTTTTGCCATGGTGGCTTCAGTCGTCGCCTGTTTTTTACTGCGTGTCGAATAGCAAAAAAGCCGAGCATGGCATCAGGTGCGTCCCGCGCCACCCGATGGCCACTGCCCGGCGTACCCTCAAGTCCGCCGCGGCGGACTCAGGCTTACTTCTTGTCGTTCACTTCCTTGAACTCGGCGTCGACGACGTTATCGTCGTGCGGCGCACCGTGACCGGCTTGGGCACCTGCCTGGGCACCGGCGGCTTGTTCAGCACCGCCCGCTTCACCCTTGGCCTGCATATCGGCATAGACCTTCTCGCCCAGCTTCTGCGAGGCCGTAGCCAGCGCTTCCACCTTGGCGTCGATCGCGGCCTTGTCGGTACCCTTCAGGGCTTCTTCAAGTTCCTTGATCGCGGCTTCGATCTTGTCCTTCTCGCCAGCTTCGAGCTTGTCGCCGTACTCGCCCAGGGCCTTCTTGGTCGAGTGCACCAGCGCTTCGCCCTGGTTACGGGAGTCGACCAGTTCGCGCAGCTTCTTGTCTTCCTCGGCGTTGGCCTCGGCGTCCTTCACCATGCGCTCGATCTCGGCTTCCGACAGGCCGGAGCTTGCCTTGATCGTGATCTTGTTTTCCTTGCCGGTCGCCTTGTCCTTGGCGCCCACGTGCAGAATGCCGTTGGCGTCGATGTCGAACGACACTTCAATCTGCGGCGTGCCGCGCGGTGCCGGCGGAATGCCTTCGAGGTTGAATTCGCCCAGCATCTTGTTGCCGGAGGCCATCTCGCGCTCGCCCTGGTAGACCTTGATCGTCACGGCCGGCTGGTTGTCGTCGGCGGTCGAGAAGGTCTGCGAGAACTTGGTCGGGATGGTCGTGTTCTTGCCGATCATCTTGGTCATCACGCCACCCAGCGTTTCGATGCCCAGCGACAGCGGCGTCACGTCCAGCAGCAGCACGTCGGTACGGTCACCGCCCAGCACCTGACCCTGGATGGCGGCGCCCACGGCGACAGCTTCGTCCGGGTTCACGTCCTTGCGGGCTTCCTTGCCGAAGAACTCCTTCACCTTCTCCTGCACCTTCGGCATACGCGTCATGCCGCCGACCAGGATCACGTCGTGGATGTCCGACACTTTCACGCCAGCATCCTTGATGGCGGTGCGGCACGGATCGATCGTACGGGCGATCAGGTCTTCAACCAGCGCTTCCAGCTTGGCGCGCGTGATCTTCAGGTTCAAGTGCTTCGGACCGGATGCGTCGGCCGTGATGTACGGCAGGTTAATCTCGGTCTGTTGCGTGCTCGACAGCTCGATCTTGGCCTTTTCAGCGGCTTCCTTCAGGCGTTGCAGCGCGAGCACGTCCTTGCTCAGGTCGACCCCTTGGTCCTTCTTGAACTCGCCGATGATGTAATCGATGATGCGCTGGTCAAAGTCTTCGCCGCCCAGGAACGTATCGCCGTTGGTCGACAGCACTTCGAACTGCTTTTCGCCGTCCACGTCGGCGATCTCGATGATCGAGATGTCGAACGTACCGCCGCCGAGGTCATACACGGCGATCTTGCGGTCGCCCTTCTCGTTCTTGTCCAGGCCGAACGCCAGCGCAGCCGCTGTCGGCTCGTTGATGATGCGCTTGACGTCCAGACCGGCGATGCGGCCGGCGTCCTTGGTCGCCTGGCGCTGCGAATCGTTGAAGTACGCCGGCACCGTGATCACGGCTTCGGTCACTTCCTCGCCCAGGTAGTCCTCGGCGGTCTTCTTCATCTTGCGCAGGGTTTCCGCCGAGATTTGCGGCGGTGCCAGCTTCTGGCCGCGCACTTCCACCCAGGCGTCGCCATTGTCGGCCTTGACGATGGAATACGGCATCAGGCCGATGTCCTTCTGGACTTCCTTCTCTTCAAACTTGCGGCCGATCAGGCGCTTGACTGCGTACAGCGTGTTCTTCGGGTTGGTGACGGCCTGGCGCTTGGCCGGCGCGCCGACCAGGATCTCGCCGTCTTCCATGTAGGCGATGATCGACGGGGTGGTGCGAGCGCCTTCGGCGTTCTCGATCACCTTGGGGGTGTTGCCCTCCATGATGGAGACGCAGCTGTTGGTGGTACCCAGGTCGATACCGATGATTTTGCCCATGTTCTTGCTCCTCGAATCTGGTGTCAGGACTGCACTGAAATACAAACTTGGCTCGGATGTGGGAGTGCCGTCCGGCTTTTCAAGGCCGATTTTTGAAAAGTTGAGCATTTTGGCCGGTTTTTCTTGGGAAAGCACCCGAAAACGTGCGCTCCCAGGCAAAAACGGCCGTTTTGAACGCTCAGCGCGGCAAACCGGGCATCAAAGGTCAGGATGGTACCCTTGCGCCCATTGCCATTTGCCGGAACCCTCCGCTGGCCTTTGCGCCCATGCCTTTGTCCCCTTTCCGCTCCGTTCTTGCCGCCGCTGTGCTTGCCGCATGCGCCGTGCCCTCCGCCGATGCGGCCGTTGCCGTGCTCCAGCCGTCCCGCCGCATCGATGCCAATCAGCCCTTCACCCTGACGCTCGTGATCTCGGGCGATGCGGCCCAGCGCAGCTATGCCGTGCCCGCAAAACTGCGCGTGACCGCCACCGCTGATCTGCAAGGCGCCGTTGAAGTGACGCTCAATCGACACAGCGGCGGCGCCGAAACGCTGCACCTGCGTCCGGGCCAAGTCCGCACCGTCGCTTATACCGGCACGCTGCCCGAGGTGCTGCGCGGCACGGTCCGCATCGACATGCCGGACCTGGATGCGGCACCCGTGCTCGTCACGCTGGTGCGTGGCGCCGACGCCCCGCAGATCGCCGCGGAAGGCGCACCCGCCGGTGCCGTCCGCAACGCTGCTGCCAACGGCGTTCGCCCGGGGGGCGCATTGGGGGCCAACCCGAGCGCCCAGCCTGCCGATGCAAACGTTGCACCGCCCGCACCCGTGACGGTTGCCGGTGCCGGCGAAACGCTGCGCCCTGCGGAAGAAACCGCGCGACTGACCTTCCACGAGCCCATGTTCGCTACCGTGGGCGCGCACGAGGGCCTGAACGTCAAGTTCCAGTTGAGCTTCAAGTTCCGGGTTTTCCAGCCGGAGAACCCGGCATCGGCCGCCTTTCTGGACAACCTGTACTTCGGTTATACGCAGTTTTCGCTGTGGGATCTGGGCAAGGAATCGGCGCCGTTCCGCGATACGAACTACCGGCCGAGCGTCTTTTACTACCGGCCCAATATCGACATCCCGAGCGGCCTCCAGGGCGGCGCGCTCACGCGGCTGTCGTTCGCGGGCGGCATCGAGCACGAATCGAACGGCCGCGACGGCGACGCCTCGCGCGCCATCAACACTGTCTTCGTGCGCCCGACCTTCCACTTTGGCGACCTGAACGACTACCACTGGAAGTTCGAGCCCAAGCTGTACGCCTACCTCACGCGCACCGGCAACACCGACATCGCGCATTACCGTGGTTTTGGCGACTTCCGCGTCTCGTATGGCGCTCCCAATGGCTGGGAGCTGGCAGCCACGCTGCGCAAGGGCACACGCAAGGCTTATGGCAGCGTCGACGCGCAACTCAGCTACCCGATGAGCCGCATCTTCAGCGGAACGGCCGGCTACCTGTTCGTCCAGTACTTCACCGGCTACGGCGAGAGCCTGCTCGACTACAACCACAAGCTGGGCTCGCAGTTGCGCGTCGGGTACAGCCTCTCGCGCTGAGAACGGGTTCGCGGTCCTGCCGCGCGATCCAATCTGGCCTTGCGATGCGCGCCGTACACGTGTACGGCTGCGCTTCCCAGACCAACTTCGGGCCGCTCGCTACAGATCGCAGACCGGTTCTGGACAGTGGGCTGGTTAAAGCGTGTGCTGGCCGCTCGCCTCGGGCTGGAAAGCAACGCGCTCGATGCGCAGCGAGTGCTGGGCACCATTGGGTGATGAGTACTTGACCGACTTGCCCGCACGCGCACCCAGCAGCGCTGCACCCATCGGCGAGAGCACCGACAGCTTGGCGGAGCTCACGTTGGCCTCTTCGGGGTAGACCAGTGTCCACTCCTGCTCGGCGCCCGCGTCGTCCACCACGCGCACGACCGAATTCATCGTCACCACATCGGCGGGGATCTTGTTGCCCGGCACCACGTTGGCACGGGCGATCAGGTCATCGACCAACTCGGCCAGTGCCGAGCTGTTGCCGGCGCGGACAGCGGCGTTTTCCAGGCGGGTGAGGTCGAGCTCGGTCAAGTAGATGGCGGCTGGTTTGGACATGGCGATCTCCTACGAATGGTCTTGAACACGGATTGATGCCGCCGCCGACGGCGTGAAAGCCCGGCATTGGCTGGAAGCTGACAGGGCGCGTGCGCCGGTCGGCAGTGATGCTGTGAAGCGGTGAGAGGTGGCCCGGCGGCAAGGTGCCGCTAGGGCACTAGGACAACCGCCGGGCGGCGGCAAGGGCCGCGGTCATCGCCTGAGCGGCGCGCGGCAAGGTGCGCGCCACGCGCTTCGGGCGCACGGCACGGAAAGACGAAGAGAAGAGGAAGGCCGCAGCCATCGGCATCAACGTCATGTTGGACGCGGCCTCAGACGAGCGGCTTGCCAGCCAGCTTGTTGCGTGCATTGGCAACAGCGGCGGCAAACTGCGCGTGGCCGTGCCAGCCGGTCGCCCGGCCTAGCTTCTTGCCACGATGAAAGAACAGGAACACCGGAATGCCGTGCAGGCCAAAGCGCTGGCCCAACTCGGGGTGTTCGTAGACGTTGGCGTGCAGCCAGTGCAGCCGCAGTTCACGCACGAGCGCAGGCTGCGCGAGCATGGCCTGCTTGGCCATCTCGCAGTTGAAGCAATCGACGCCCCAGAAGAACACGCAGACGAGGTCATCGCCCGCCGCCGCAATGGCCGCGTCGATGGTCTCGCCGTTGACCTCGCGCATGCCAAACGCCGCGAACGCGGTCTTATCGACCGGACGTGCGGCAGGTACGGCATGCGAGGCAACGGCGTTCTGGATCATGGAGCGTGTTGGCTTACTTAGGCGCAGCGACCGTCACCAGCGCGGGACGCAGCACGCGATCGGCCAGCGTGTAGCCGCGCTGGAGCACGGCCACCACGGTGTTGGCTTCCTGGTCGGCCGGCACCATCGAGATGGCCTGATGGCGATGCGGGTCAAACTTCTCACCCACCGGGTTCAGCTCGGTCACACGGCCCTTCTCGAACGCGGCGTAGAGCTGCTTGAGCGTGAGCTCGACGCCCTCGCGCAGCTTCGTGGCATCGCCCGACGTATCGGCCAGGGCGGCCTGCAGGCTGTCCATCACGGGCAGCAGGTATTCGGCAAAGCCTTCGATGGCGAATTTGTGCGCCTTGGCCACATCGTCCTGGCCGCGGCGGCGGATGTTCTCGCCTTCGGCCGTGGCGCGGGCCCAGTTTTCATAGTTCTGGCGAGCCTTTTCTTCTGCGGCTTCCAGTTGACGGCGCAATTCGGCGACGTCCACATCCGCCACGGCTTCGGCCACGGCGGCTTCGTCACCGGCAACGGCCTGGGCATCGGCGCTCGCGCGCTGAGCCTGGCTCGAATAGGCGTTGGCGGCCTGACCGGCGTGCGATTGGGGCGGTTGGGCGGCTTGCGTGTCCGCTTGCGTATCCGGGGTCGAGGGGGTTTCCGAAGTGTGTTTCATAGCGCTGTGTAAAGGGATCGACGCACGGCATGTGCCTGACGACGATCCGCTGGATTTTTACGAACGATTTGTCCCCGTTATGGGGCATTTGGCGCGCTTTTCAAGGGCGCAGGATGCGCGGTAACTGTGCACCATGCATCACGAAATATCGGGTTACAACTTTCATCAGACTGCAACGGCACGGCAATTGCGGTGCCCCAATCGGCCACCTATGATGCAAGAAAAAATCGGGGGGCGCGAGCTTCTTTGAGGGTTCGTACCATGCACAACAAGCTGCCTGTTCTCACTGTGTTGCTGCTGTTGACGCTCACCGCAGCCACCACATTCATCTGCCTGTCCGGTGCCGTCACGCCGCGCTACACGGAATACGGCAGCGGCAAGGCCTTCTTCAAGCACTACATCAGCAAACCAGCGCAGATGCAGTTGCCCCGCGGTCTGGGCCTATCAAGTTAGCACACACTCGCGCGGCATGCTTCATTCTTCGCCGAGCTTGTCGAGGCGCCGCCGGTCGCGCTTAGTCGGCCGGCCGGCGATCTGCGTGGCGGGTTCGCGATACAGCCGGCGCCTGTCGGCGCTCTCCTCGCGTTTTAAGCGACTCGCGTCCGTCTCGGCATAGAGCGTTTGCGCAACCGAGGCGGGGCCACGCACTTCAGCCAACGCCAACACCCGTACTTCCCACTGCTGTTCATGCGCGTGCACCCGCACGTGGTCACCAATCTTGACGTCCTTGGCGGGACGGACCGGCTGGTCGTTGATCTGGACGCGGCCGCGCTCCACGGCGTCGGTCGCCTGCGAGCGCGTCTTGAAGAAGCGTGCCGCCCACAACCATTTGTCGATGCGGACGCGGTCCGTGGCTTCGGTGCTCACCTTCATGCGGCCACCTCCGTACGCCGGGCGGCCCTGCGGGCTTGGCAGTGTCGCTGGCGACAAGCCTCCGCGGTCGTGCGTTTCCCCGCCCACATCACCACGACATGGGGCCCGTGCTCACTGCTCATGCTGCCGCACCCTTGCTCTGCGCACGCGTGCGGCTGGCTTCGAGCACATGCGGATGCGTGAGCGTCAACGGCCAGCCCTGCAGATGCGCCAGCGCAATGTCGGCGATGCCGGCAATCCATGCCTCGTTGTCATTCAGGCACGGGATGTAGTGGAAATCCTTGCCGCCGGCGACGCGGAAAGTGGACTGCCCTTCCATGGCAATCTCCTCCAGCGTCTCCAGGCAATCGGCCGGAAAGCCCGGGCAGAACACGTCGACGCGGTTGGTGCCGACACGGCCGAGCTCTTCCAGCGTCGGGGCCGTGTACGGCTGGAGCCATTCAGCGCGGCCAAAGCGCGACTGGAACGTGACGAGGTACTGACCCGGCCGCAGGCCCAGCGCTTCGCCCAGCAGGCGGCCGGTCTTCAGGCATTCGCAGTGGTACGGGTCGCCCAGTTCTAGCGTGCGGCGCGGCACGCCGTGGAACGACAGCAGCAGCTTGTCGCCACGCGCGAAGTCCGGCGCGCCATGCTGCGCCCAGTACGCGCCGACCTGCTGGTGCAGCGCGTTGATGTAGGCCGGGTCGTCGTGGAAATGCTTGACCAGCCGCAGTTCCGGCTGATTACGCATCTCACCGAGCACGCGGAAGACTTCGTCGAACGCGGTAGCCGTGGTGGTGCCGGAATACTGCGGATACATCGGCAGCACGAGGATGCGCTCCACCCCCTGCTTGCGCAGCGCTTGCATGACCGATGGGATCGACGGATTGCCGTAGCGCATCGCACAAGCGACCACCACGTCGTGGCCTTGCGCGTTCAGCAACTGCTGCAGCGCGTGCGCCTGGCGTTCGCTGTAGACCAGCAGCGGCGAGCCCGTCATATTGGCCTCGCGCAGCCAGATGCTTTCGTACTTGTGCGCCGACGCGCGGGAGCGCAGCGGCAGGATCAGCACGTTGAGGATGAACCACCACGCCGCGCGCGGGATCTCCACCACACGCGGATCGGACAGGAACTGCCGTAGGTAACGGCCCACTTCGCGCGGCGAGGTACCGTCGGGCGTGCCGAGGTTGACCAGCAGGATCGCCGCGCGATCGGGCTGGCCGTGCTGAAACAGAGGTTCGGGCAAAAAGGGCATGGGACGCGGGTTCGCGAGTGACCCGGCCGATTATACGAGCCGAGTCATCGCGGGTTCCTTACGCCACCACGGCACCGTCCTTGACCACGCCCACGCAGGGGTTGAGGCCCATCGCATAGGCCAGGTCCGCGGGCCGTTCGATGCGCCAGAGCGCGAAGTCGGCCACACACCCCGGGGCGAGCACACCGCACGTGCCCGACAGGCCGAGCGCGGCGGCGGCATGGCGCGTGGCACCCGTCAGCGCTTCCAGCGGCGTCAGGCGGAACAGCGTGCACGCCATGTTCATCGCCAGCAGCAGCGACGAGAGCGGTGAGGTGCCGGGGTTGCAGTCGGTCGACACGGCCATCGGCACACCGGCGGCGCGCAGGGCGGCCATCGGCGGCAGGCGGGTCTCGCGCAGGCAATAGAACGCGCCGGGCAGCAGCACCGCCACGGTGCCCGCTTGCGCCATGGCCGCAACGCCCGCGTCGGTCAGGCATTCGAGGTGGTCGGCAGACAGGCCGCCGTAACGCGCCACCAGTGCTGCCCCGCCCTGGTCAGAGAGCTGTTCGGCATGCAGCTTGACCGGCAGGCCAAGACGCTGTGCGGCGTCGAACATGCGTGCTGTCTGCGCGGGCGAGAACCCGATGGTTTCGCAGAAGGCATCGACGGCATCGACGAGGCCTTCGGCGGCGAGCGCGGGTAGCACGTCGGCGCAGAGGTGATCGATGTAGTCATCGGCACGGCCGGCGAACTCGGGCGGCACGGCGTGCGCCCCCAGGAACGTCGTGCGCACGCGCACCGGGAAGGTCTGGCCGAAGCGGCGTGCGACGCGCAGCATGCGGCGCTCGGTTTCCAGGTTCAGGCCATAGCCGGATTTGATTTCGACGGTGGTCACGCCCTCGGCGCGCAGCGCGTTCAGGCGCGGCAGGCTGGCTTCGGCCAACGCATCAACGCTCGCCGCACGTGTGGCGCGTACGGTGGAAAGGATGCCGCCGCCCGCGCGGGCGATCTCTTCATACGGCACGCCGTTCAGGCGCGCTTCGAATTCATTGCTGCGGTTGCCGGCGTAGACGAGGTGCGTGTGGCAGTCGATCAGGCCGGGCGTGAGCCAGGCGCCGCGCCCGTCGTGCTCGCGTGTGGCGCGCGCGTTGGCGGGCAGGTCGGCACGCGCACCGAGCCACGCAATGCGTCCATCTTTGACGGCGATGGCACCGTCGCGGATCTCGCCGTAGCCGTCAGCATCGGCCGCCAGCGTGGCGAGGTGGACGTTGGTCCAGAGCGCATCCCAGTGCAGGTCAGCCATGAGCGGTTCCTTGCAGGCCAATACCATCGGCCACGCGCGCAACGAGGCGGGCGGCGACACGGGCCGTGTGGTTGTCGATATCGAGCGACGGGTTGAGCTCCGCCACATCGGCGAGCCGCAGCTTGCCCGAGCTGACCACGCGATCGACGATGGGCTCGATCACATCCATCGACACGCCGCGTGCGGACGGTGCGCTCACGCCGGGGGCGACGCCGGCCGGCAGCACGTCGAGGCACATCGTCAGATACACGTGGTCGACCTGGCTCAGGAACACGTCGACCACCTGCAGCACGTGGGCGAGCTGCGTGACGTCCATCTCGTCGTCGTGCATCCAGCGCACACCGAGTTGGCGGGCGCGGGCAAACAGGGCCTCAGTATTGGCATACGTGCTCACGCCCAGGCAGGCGTAGTGGAACGGCCAGCCGCGTCGCGCGCAGTCTTCGGCGATCTGGCGGAACGGCGTGCCGGAGCTCCCCCGCTCGCCCGCGCGCAAATCGAAATGCGCGTCGAGGTTGAGGATGCCGATGCGCGGCGCCTGCGTTGACTTGCCGGCCAGATGCCGCGCCAAGCCCCCAAACGATGCCCACGCAATCTCATGCCCGCCGCCCAGCCCGATGGGGAATGCGCCGCGATCGAGCAAGTCATGCAGCACGCCGGACAGTTCGTCCTGCGCCGCTTCCAGCGCATCACCCTGACACGTCACGTCGCCCGCATCGACGACCACGCGGTCGGCACGCGCCGGCAGGTTGGCGAGCATCTTGCGGATGGCATTCGGCCCCGCCTGCGCACCGGTACGCCCGTGGTTGCGCGCGACACCCGCGTCGCACGCGAAACCCGCCAGCGCCACGGTATTGGTCAGCGGCGTCGATGCTTCAACGCGCTGGACCGTCTGGTGCCAGCGCAGGCCCAGCGGGCCCTCTTCCGCGTCGACGCGGCCCTGCCAGACGTTTGGTTCGGCTTGGGCCAGCATGATCATGCGAGCGAAAGGTCCGCCAGTTGGGCACGGCACGAATCCCCCAGTTCGCCACCGAGAACGAGGCGGCGGGCCGCTTCGATGTCGGGTGCGAACAGGCGGTCTTCACCGTAGTACGCCACGCGCGCGCGGATGCAGCCGTGCGCGTGTTGCAGCGTGTCGGACGTGGCCAGCGGCTTGTGGAAATCGATACCCTGTGCGGCAGCCAGCGCTTCAATGCCGACGATGGTGGCGGTGTTCTCGGCCATGTCCTGCAGACGGCGGCCGGCGAAGGTGGCCATGCTGACGTGGTCTTCCTGGTTGGCGGAAGTCGGCAGGCTGTCGACGCTGGCCGGGTGGGCAAACGTCTTGTTTTCCGAGGCCAGCGCGGCGGCGGTGACGTGCGCAATCATGAAGCCGGAGTTCAGGCCCGGCTGCTCGACCAGGAACGGCGGCAGGCCCGACAGCGTGGCGTCGATCAGCAGCGCAATCCGGCGCTCCGACAGCGCGCCGATTTCGGCAATCGCCATGGCGAGCATGTCGGCCGCAAACGCCACCGGCTCGGCATGGAAGTTACCGCCCGAGATGACTTGACCGGCTTCGGCGTAGACCAGCGGGTTGTCGGTCACCGCATTGGCTTCGGTGAGCAGCGTGCCGCCGGCCTGACGGATCAGGTCGAAGCACGCGCCCATGACTTGCGGCTGGCAGCGCAGGCTGTACGGATCCTGCACGCGCTTGTCGCCCACCAGGTGCGACTGGCGGATGGCGCTGCCGTCGAGCAGGTTGCGATAGACAGCGGCGGTGGCAATCTGCCCCGGCTGGCCGCGCACGGCATGCACGCGCGGGTCGAACGGCGCATCGCTGCCCTTGGCGGCGTCCACCGATAGGGCACCGGCCACGGTGGCGGCCTTCAACAGACGCTCGGCCAGGAACAGGCCGTTGAGCGCCAGCGCGGTCGACACCTGCGTGCCGTTGATGAGCGCCAGACCTTCCTTGGCGGCCAGTGCGATCGGCTCGATGCCGGCGGCGGCCAGTGCTTCGCGTGCCGGGGTGCGCACGCCATTCACGCGCACATCGCCCTCGCCCAGCAGGGCCAGCGTCATGTGCGCCAGCGGTGCCAGGTCGCCCGAAGCACCCACCGAACCCTTGGACGGAATACACGGCGTGATGCCCGCGTTCAGCAGCGCCAGCAGCGTGTCGATCACCACACGGCGCACGCCCGAGTAACCGCGTGCCAGGCTGGCTGCCTTCATCAGGAGCACGAGGCGCGCAACGCTGTCGCTGACGTCCTCACCGGTGCCGACGGCGTGCGACAGGATCAGGTTGCGTTGCAGGCGCTCCAGCTCGTGCGTGGGGATCTGCGTCTTGGCCAGCAGGCCGAACCCGGTGTTGATGCCGTAAGCCGGGTCGCCCTTGGCAACGATGGCTTGCACCGTGGCAGCCGATGCCTCGATGGCGGCAGCGCAGTCGCCCGACAGCGCAACAGGCGTGGGCGCGAGCCACACGCGGCGCAGGTCGTCAAAGGTCATCGCGCCGGGTTGCAGCGTCAGGACGGGGGGCGTGGTCATGGTGTTCATGGAAATCTTGGATCGTCGATGTCTTTAACTTAGCCGATCATCGGCAGGTTCAAACCGTTGCGCTTGGCGCAGGCGATGGCAGTCTCGTAGCCGGCATCCGCATGGCGCATCACGCCGGAGCCGGAGTCGTTGACCAGCACGCGGCCAAGGCGCTTGGCAGCGGCTTCCGTGCCGTCCGCCACGATCACCACGCCCGAGTGCTGCGAGTAGCCCATGCCGACGCCGCCGCCGTGGTGCAACGACACCCATGTCGCGCCACCAGCGGTGTTGAGCAGCGCGTTGAGCAGCGGCCAGTCCGACACGGCATCCGTGCCGTCGCGCATCGATTCCGTCTCACGGTTGGGGCTGGCGACGGAGCCGGTGTCGAGGTGGTCACGGCCGATCACGATCGGGGCCTTCAGCTCGCCGTTCTTGACCATCTCGTTGAAGGCCAGGCCGGCCAGGTGACGCTCGCCCAGGCCCAGCCAGCAGATACGTGCGGGCAGGCCCTGGAAGGCGATACGGTCACGCGCCATGTCGAGCCAGCGATGCACGTGCGTGTTGTGCGGGAAGAGTTCCTTGATCTTGGCGTCGGTCTTGTAGATGTCTTCCGGATCGCCCGACAGCGCCACCCAGCGGAACGGGCCCTTGCCCTCGCAGAACAGCGGGCGGATGTAGGCCGGCACGAACCCCGGGAAATCGAAGGCGTTCTTCACACCCTGGTCGAACGCGACCTGGCGGATGTTGTTGCCGTAATCAACGGTCGGGATGCCCATGGCCTGGAAGTCGAGCATGGCTTGCACGTGCACGGCGCACGACTTGGCAGCCTCGTCGGTCAGGCGGGCGTGCTGCGACGGATCGCGTTGCGCAGCACGCCATTGCTCGACCGTCCAGCCAATCGGCAGGTAGCCGTTGACCAGATCATGTGCCGAGGTCTGGTCGGTCACCAGATCCGGCTTCAGGCCGCCGGCGCGGGCACGCTTGACCAGCTCCGGCAAGATTTCCGCGGCATTGCCCAGCAGGCCGATCGACACGGCCTCGCCGCGCTCGCAATGGTGGCGGATCAGGTTGAATGCGTCGTCGATGTCCTTGGCTTGCTTGTCGAGGTAACGCGTACGCAGGCGGAAGTCGATGCTCGATTGCTGGCACTCGATGTTCAGCGACACGGCACCGGCCAGCGTGGCGGCCAGCGGCTGCGCGCCGCCCATGCCGCCCAGGCCGGCGGTCAGGATCCACTTGCCGGCCAGCTTGCCGTCGTAATGTTGGCGGCCGGCTTCGGCAAACGTCTCGTACGTGCCTTGCACGATGCCCTGGCTGCCGATGTAGATCCAGCTGCCGGCCGTCATCTGGCCGTACATGAACAGGCCCTTGCGATCCAGTTCGTTGAAGTGTTCCCAGTTCGCCCACTTGGGCACCAGGTTGGAGTTGGCGATCAGCACGCGCGGGGCGTCCGGGTGCGTCTTGAACACGCCGACCGGCTTGCCAGATTGCACCAGCAGCGATTCGTCGTCGTTCAGCTCGCGCAGCGTTTCCAGGATCTTGTCGTAGCAAGCCCAGTCGCGTGCGGCGCGGCCAATGCCGCCGTAGACAACCAGGTGCTTCGGGTTCTCGGCCACGTCCGGGTCGAGGTTGTTCTGCAGCATGCGGTAGGCGGCTTCGGTCAGCCAGCTCTTGCAGTGCAGCTCGGTGCCGCGCGGGGCGCGGATCTCGCGCGATGCATCGTAGCGCGGGTCGTTGGTCAGGTGGGCAGCGTTGGTCGGGGCATTCATGTGAGGTCTCCTACGAACTCCTTGAGCATGGGCTGCATCTTATGTTGTATATACAAGTTAAGCAAGAAAACTTTACAAGCTAAGAGCAAACCCTGATGATGACTGCCATCCGCACATCACATCGGCCGCCAACCGGCGCAGAAAGTCGACTCCATGTCACAAGATCAGTCCGCCAGCACCCCCGCCTTCCAGCGCATCAAGGAAGACATCCTCGCCCGCATCCGTAGCGGCGAATGGCAGGAGGGCGAGATGATTCCGGGGGAGACGACTCTGGCGCAGACCTTTGGCGTGTCGCGCATGACAGTCAACCGCGCGCTGCGCGAGCTGACTGCCGAGCAGATCCTCACGCGCGTGCAGGGGCTGGGGACGTTCGTCGCGCAGCAGAAATACCAGGCGACGCTGGTGGCAATCCGCAACATTGCCGAGGAAATTGCCGCACGCGGCCATCAACACCGCGCCGAGCTGCACAAGCTCGAACGCGCACGCGCCAATGAGGCGCTGGCGGCTTCGTTTGGGGTGTCGACGGGCTACCTGCTATTCCACTCGCTGATCGTGCATTTCGAGAACGACCTGCCGATCCAGGTGGAAGACCGCTGGGTGAATGCCGCGCTGGCGCCCGAGTACATGGAGCAGGACTTCACGCAGACCACGCCAAACGCCTACCTGATGCGCGCCGCCCCGTTGCAGGGCGTGGATTACGGCATCGAGGCGCGCCTGCCACCGCGCGAGATCGCCGAGATGCTGCACATGGACGTGCGCGAGCCGTGCCTGATGCTACGGCGCAAGACGCTCTCCCAGGGCCAGGTCGCCTCGGTGGCGACCATGTGGCACCCGGGCGGACGGTATCAGTTCACGGGGAGTTTCTAAGCAGGGCTAGCTGCGGCCCTTCCAGGGCACCACGCGTGCTTCGATGGCGCGCATGGCCAGATCGAACGCCCACGCAATCGCGCCGATCAGCACGATGCCCATGACCACGAGATCGGTGCGCAGAAAGCTCGACGCGTTGAGCACCATCTGCCCCAGGCCGACCGTGGCGGCCACCATCTCGGCGGCCACCAGCGTGGTCCACCCAAAACCGATGGCGATACGCAAGCCGGTGAGGATTTCCGGCAGCGCCGCCGGCAGGATCACGTGCCGCACCACCTGCGTGAAACTCGCGCCGAGCGCATAGGCGGCGTTGATCTGCTCGCGCGTGGCACTGCGCACGCCGGCGCGCGCGGCCATCGCAATCGGTGCAAAACACGCAAGGTAGATGACGACGATCTTGGCGCGCTCATCAATGCCGAGCCAGATGACCACCAGCGGCAGATACGCCAGCGGCGGCAACGGCCGGTAGAACTCGATGGGCGGGTCCAGCAGGCCACGCGCGGTTCGGGAGACACCCATTGCCAAGCCGATTGGCACGGCAGTGACGGCTGCCAACGCGAATGCGCCGAACACCCGTAGCGCGCTCCAGCCCAGGTGCGCGGCCAGTGGCTGCCCGCCTTGGATATCGCCACGCCACGCATCCAGGAATGCGCGCCACACCGCGTGCGGCGAGGGCAGAAACAGCGGCGGTACCCAGTGGAACGTGGTGGCCGCCCACCACAGCACCAGCAGCCCACTCACCGACAGCACGCTCAACCCCAACGCACTGCCCTCGCCCGGCAGCCGATAGCCGCGCAGCTTGCGTGGAGGTTGAGTGGAAGGCGTCGCTGCTTCAACAGGCGGCGCGCCCTTGGACACCGCCGTATCGATCGCGCTCATGCGGCCAGCTCCTCGGGGCTATGGTGGATCAGCGCCAGCACGCGCTCGCGCCACGCAATGAATTCGGGCGACGACTTCACCGCGCGTGCGTCGCTGCCCGCCAATGCCTGCCGCGAGAACGGCAGATCGAACGCTTGCACAATCCGCCCCGGCGATGGCGACATCACCACCAGCCGCGTCGCCAGGAACAATGCCTCCTCCACGTCGTGCGTGATGAAGAAGACGGTGGTGCCGGTGCGCTGCCAGACGTCGAGCACCAGCGTCTGCATGGTTTCGCGCGTGAACGCGTCTAGCGCGCCCATCGGCTCGTCCATCAGCAAAACGCGCGGCTCGGTGGCCAGCGCGCGGGCAATGCCGACGCGCTGCTGCATGCCGCCCGACAACGCATACACGGGCGACGTGGCATGCGCCTCCAGCCCGACCCATCGCAGCAATTCAAGCGCGCGCGCATCGCGTGTCTTGCGATCGATGCCGCGCAGCTTGAGCCCGAGCGCCACGTTGTCGCGCACGTTCAGCCACGGCATGAGGCCGTAGCGCTGGAACACCACGCCGCGCTCCGCGCCCGGGCCGTCGATCTCGTGTCCATCCAACAAAATCTGCCCCGCCGTCGGCGCAACAAAACCGGCCAGGCAGTTCAGCAACGTGGTCTTGCCGCAGCCCGATGCGCCCAGTGCGACGACGAACTCGCCTGCGGTGATCGACAGATCCACACCGCCCAAGGCTTGCGTGGTACGGCCACGCGCGTCGCCGCCTGTGCCGATATAGTCGACGCGCAGGCCGCGCACATCGATGCGGCTCATCGCGCTGCCGTTGCCACGGCCTTCGTGCCACTTGCCACGCGCTGCACAAAGCGCGAATCGATGGTGGCGCCGTAATCCGGCAGCACGGCCTGGATCGTGCCCTGCGTCTTCAGGAACTGCGCCGTGGCCAGCAGCGATTGCGCCGCCCCCGACTGCGCGCCGCCGCCCAGCCAGCGCTTGGAAGCCTGCTCCGCTGCATCCGGAAAGGCATATAGCGCGAGGCTTGCCGGCACATCGGCGGCCGTCGCGCCCGAGGTCTTGGCCACGGCCGCCACCTGCGGCGACGTCACCGTCCATGCGGCCTTGTTGTCGCGATACGCCGCATCGGCCTTGGCCAGTACCTCAACAAACTTGGCAATGAAGTCCGCATGGTCACGCGCAAACTTGCGGTCGGCCACAAAGCCATCAAACGTCGACTTGCCGGTGGCGGCGGCGATCTTGCCGGAGGTGGTCAGCACCGTGCCGTTCTTCTTCACCTTGGCGAGCACCGGGTCCCAGATGAAGGCGGCATCGACGTCGCCCCGGTCCCATGCGGCCGACAACTCCTGTGGCCGCAGGTTGACGACCTTCACATCGCGCGGGTCCAGCCCCGCCTGCTGCAGCGCCACCAGCGCATGGAAGTGCGAAGTCGACACATACGGCACGCCCAGCGTCTTGCCCTTCAGGTCGGCCACGCGCGCCACGCCGCTGCCGTTGCGGGCGACCAGCGCCTCGGCATCATTGATGTTGTCGAGAATCCAGAACAGCGACAGATCCACCCCCTGCGACACACCGGCCGCAATCGGGCTCGACCCCGCCTCGCCAATCTGCACCGAGCCCGACGCGATGGCGCGCACCACATCGGCGCCGCTGGCGAGCTGGCGGTAGGTCACCTTGTAGCCGGTGGCGCGCTCGACCTCGCCGGTGGCCTGGGCGTAGCGCCACGGCAGCACCATGTCCTGATAGGCGATGACGACCTCGCGTTCGGCCGCGCGCGCGGGGGCGGCACCAAACAAGGCAAACGAAACGGCCGCGGAGGTTAAGAACAACCGCGCCGCAGCCAGCAAACGGGGGATGGAGAAACCAGCCATGAAAGACTCCGACAGAAGAGAAACGCGCACATGCGCCGGAGTCGATTGTGGGAGACGGCAGACCGCGCTGTCGTCGAAGAAAATCGGCTGAGCTTATGCAACCGACCTGTACATCAATATTGGCTGAGCGTGCTGGAGAGCAGCTTGGCGGTGATGTCCACGATCGGGATCACGCGCTCATACGCCATGCGCATCGGCCCGATCACGCCGAGCGTGCCGACGATCTTGCCGTCCACCTCGTACGGCGCGGTGATGACGGCCATGTCTTCGTGCGGCACGAGGCTGCTTTCGCCGCCGATGAAGATCTGCACGCCCTCGGCGCGGCTCGATACATCGAGCAGTTGCAGCAGGCCCGTCTTCTGCTCGAACACGGCAAACAGGCGGCGCAGCTTGTCCATGGACGACGACAGGTCTTCCACCTCCAGCAGCTTGCGCTCGCCGGAGATGACGACCGGTTCCTCATCCGACACGGCGCTGCTGCCGGCTTCCACGGCCGCCTGCATCAGCGCGGTCATGTCGGCCTGTAACGCCGACAGCTCGCCGCGTAGGCGCTCGCGCACGGCATCGAACGTCTGGCCGCCGTAATGCGCGTTGATGTAGTTGGCCGCCTCCACGAGCTGCGACGGGGTGTACGGCGTATCGGTGTGGATGATGCGGTTCTGCACGTCGCCCTCGGGCGTGACGACGATCAGCAGGATGCGCGACTCCGACAGCCGCAGGAATTCGATCTGCCGGAACGCATGCGTGCGGCGCGGCGTCATCACGATGCCGGCAAACTGCGAGAGGTTGGACAGCGTCTGCGCCGCCGCCGCAATCACCCGCTGCGACGATTCCGACCCGTGCGATGCCAGTTGCGTACGCACCTGTTCCGCAATCGCGCCCACCATCTGCTGCGCCATGCGGTCGTGTGTGCTGAGCACATCCAGCGGGCTGGCGGTCAACATGGTGTCGACGAAGAGACGGTACCCGCGCGGCGTCGGCACCCGCCCGGCCGAGGTGTGCGGGCTGGCGATGAAGCCCATCTCCTCCAGGTCGGACATCACATTGCGGATGGTGGCCGGCGACAGATCGAGCCCGGAATACTTCGAAAGGGTGCGCGAGCCCACGGGCTGGCCCTCGGCGATGTACCGTTCGATCAGGGTTTTGAGGAGGATGGTGGCGCGCTTGTCCATGATTTCCCAATTTTACGCAAAATCGACTGCAACCAGCGGGTGACGTTGGCGTTTCTCGCCAAACATCGTCAAACGTAGCGAGGGTCATATCGATATGGTGTAATGCGCGCATGTCGATTCCCCCGTCTGCCGTGGCCCCGCAAGCTCCCGCCGCCTCGCCCGCTTCGCCTTTCAAGACCGTCGCGCTGGTCGGCCGGTATTCGGCCGCCAACATTGCCGGCCCGCTCATGGAGCTCGCGTCGTGCATTGCCGCGCGCGGCCACGACATCGTGTTCGAGCGCGAAACGGCGCTCAATATCGGTGTCCAGGATTACCCTGCCCTGCCGCCCGACGAGATGGCGCGCCACGCCGACGTGGCCGTGGTGCTCGGCGGCGACGGCACGCTGCTCGGCATCGGGCGCCACCTGGCCGGCGCCAGCGTGCCCGTGATCGGCGTGAACCACGGGCGGCTCGGCTTCATGACCGACATCCCGTTCGACGATGTGCACACGGTGCTGCCCGACATGCTGTCCGGCCGCTACGAGGCCGAAACGCGCACGCTGCTGCAGGCCCAGGTCGTGCGCGACGACGAGGTCATCTTCTCGGCGCTGGCCTTCAACGACGTGGTGGTCAATCGCTCGGGCACCTCGGGCATGGTGGAACTGGCCGTGTCGGTCGACGGCTTCTTCATGTACAACCAGCGCTCGGACGGCCTGATCGTCTCCACGCCCACGGGGTCGACGGCTTATGCGCTGTCCGCTGGCGGTCCGATCCTGCATCCGGCGTTGTCGGGCCTGGTGCTGGTGCCCATCGCGCCGCATTCGCTGTCGAACCGGCCGATCGTCATTCCGCAGGATGCGGAGGTGGTCATCCAGGTCACCAGCGGGCGCGACGCCAGCGTCAATTTCGACATGCAGTCGCTCACGTCCTTGCTGCCGGGCGACCGCATCGTGGTGCGCCGCTCCGAGCGCACCGTGCAACTGCTGCACCCAATCGGCTACAACTACTACGCCACGCTGCGCAAGAAGCTGCACTGGCACGAGTATCCGACCGAAGACAACCGGCTGTAACCCAAACTCCGTCCCACGCACCATGCTGCGCAGCCTCACCATCCGCGATTTCGTCATCGTTCACGCGCTCGACCTCGATCTGGCCGACGGCTTTACCGTATTTACGGGCGAAACAGGCGCCGGCAAGTCCATCCTGATCGACGCACTCGCACTCACGCTGGGCGAGCGCGCCGATGCAGCCGTCGTGCGTGAAGGCGCGCCGCGCGCTGACATCACCGCCGAGTTCGATGTACAACCGCACGTGGCCGCCTGGCTCGAAGCGCATGAACTGCACGACGACGAAGGCGTGATCCTGCTGCGCCGTACGGTCGATGCCGCCGGCCGCAGCAAGGCCTTCATCAACGGGGCGGCCGTCACGCTGGCACAACTGCGCGAGGTGGGCGAGCAACTGGTCGACATTCACGGCCAGCACGCGCATCAGCTGCTGCTCAAGACCGACGCACAGCGCAGCCTGCTCGACGCCCACGCCGGCCTGGAAGGCGCCGTGCGCGAGGTCGGAGAGTACTATCGCGCGTGGCAAGCCGTGGTGCGCGCACGCGTTGCCGCCGAACAGCAATCGCGCGAAGCCCAGCTCGAACGCGAGCGCATCGAATGGCAGGTGAACGAGCTGCTGAAGCTCGCCCCGCAACCCGGTGAATGGGAAGAGATACAGACCGAGCACCACCGGCTGTCGCACGCCGCCAGCCTGATCGAAGGCACGCGCGCCGCGCTTGATGGCCTGTCCGAATCGGAAGGCGCGGTCCTCACACAACTGGGCGCCACGTTGCACACGCTGCGCGAGCTCGCCGAGATCGACCCCGCCCTGGCGGACGTGCTGGCCGCGCTGGAACCGGCGGAAGTGCAGATCCAGGAAGCCGTGCACACGCTAGCCCGCTATGCCGACCGCGCAGAGCTGGACCCGGACCGCCTGGCTGAAGTCGACGCGCGCATGCAGGCGCTGCACACCATGGCGCGCAAATACCGCGTTGCGCCTGAAACGCTGCCCGCCGAGCTGGCCGAACGCCAGGCGCAACTGGCGGCGCTGCAAGCCGCGTCCGACCTCGACGCGCTGCAAGCCCACGAAGCGCAAACCCACGCCGCGTACATGGTGGTCGCGCAGGCACTGTCGCGCGCGCGCGCCAAGGCCGCACGTGAGCTGGCCGAAGCCGTGACCGGTGCCATGCAGGGCCTGTCGATGGCTGGCGGGCGCTTTGACATCGCCTTGCACACGCTGGAGCACGGCGGCGCGGCGGGGCTGGAGCAAATCGAATTTCTCGTCGCGGGGCATGCGGGCGTCTCGCCGCGTCCGTTGGCGAAGGTCGCGTCGGGCGGCGAACTGGCGCGGATCAGCCTGGCCATCTCCGTGATCGCCAGCGAGGCCAGCCCGACCCCCACGCTGATCTTCGACGAAGTCGATTCCGGCATCGGCGGCGCGGTGGCAGAAGTCGTCGGCCGGCGCCTGCGCGAGCTGGGCGCGCGCCGCCAAGTGCTGTGCGTGACCCACCTGCCGCAGGTGGCCGCGCTGGCCAATCACCACATCCAGGTCGCCAAGCAGACGGTGGCCGGCAGCACGCGTTCCGACCTGGTGGTGCTGGACGCCACCGGCCGCGTCGACGAAATCGCCCGCATGCTAGGCGGCGCATCGCTAACCGACACCACGCGCCGCCACGCGGACGAGATGCTCGCCGCGGGCCGCGCGCAACCGGCGCCGGAATCGTCCGCGCGGAAATCCCGTCGCATCGCGCAGTGATCGCCTATACCGGAACCATTGCCGCTGTCGCAAGCACGCAGGTTCCGGCGCGCCCTGCCCACACCTTTCCACGCATCCAAGGAGAACACCATGGCCCGCATGCCGCAACAGGCTGCCCGTCGTCGATCGCTGCTGTCGTCCGCCAGGCCCGCGCTGGCGGCGGCCGTCGGCCTGTGCCTGCTGGCGGCATGCAAGTCGGTGCCGGCCATTGATCCCGGCAAGCCGCCTGCCATGGACCCCGCTTCGGCCAACACCCAGCCGCCCGCGTCCGTGTCGGCCGCGCACAACCTGGGCGACATCATCGTCGGCCTGAGCACGCCGACCACGTCATCCGCCACCGTGCAGGGTGTGCTGGATGCCGCAGGCGCGCGTGCAACGCCCCGCCTGGCCTTTGCGGTCGTCCGGCCCATGTCGGGCGGGTTCTGGGTTGTGCGCGCAAGCTCGGGCGACGCGTCGGCCACGCTGGATGGCGCGGTGGCGGCATTGCGTTCCACACAGGGCATCGCTTCGGCCGACCCGGATCGGGTGATGAAGATCCAGCACTGATTCCCGCGCAGTACCGCTCCCCAGGCTGACAGCCGGGCGCCACGCGGTGCCTGGTTGCGACCGGTCGTGCCACGGGCGCTTGGGCCCGATGCGCGGGCCGGCGCCCCCTCCCTCCGTAAACACGTTCAAAACGTCCCCGCCCGGCCACCACAGGCGGGCAAGTGGCGTGCTACCTTTTGTTTTATGTGACGAACTGTCAACGATCACATCCTGACGACGTTTTTCACCACAACAAGATGCCACGGAGCACGCGCTGATGACCCCTTCCTCTTTCCGGCTGAAGTCCTGGCTCCGTGCGGGCGCCAGCGTTGCCTGCCTGGCCTGGGCGATGGGCACGCCACCGGCCACAGCGGCCACGTCGCAGCCGCAATACACCGGCGACCTCATCATCAAATGGCGCGACGACACCAGCGGCACGCGCAAGCCGCTCTCGGCCAGCGAGGCGAGCAACCGGCTGCTGTCTGTAGCGCAGGCGGCTGGGAGCACGCTGCAGGTCAAGCGCACGCTGGCCACGAGCGCCCAGCTCATGGGAACGGGCCTGACAGACGCCGCCAGCATCCAGGCCGCTGCCGATAAGATCGCGCAGGATGCGCGCGTGGCCTATGTGGTGCCCGATCGCATCCTCCAGCCGTCCGCGGTTCCGAACGACCCACGTTTTGGTGCGCAGACCAGCCTCGCCGCGCCGGCAGCGGTGCCCGGCGGCATCAACGTGGCCTCCGCATGGGACGTGACGCTGGGCTCGCCGAGCATCGTGGTGGCGGTGGTCGATACGGGATACACCGATCACCCGGATCTCTCCAGCAAGATCCTGCCCGGCTACAACTTCATCTCCGACCCGGTTCGCGCTGGCAATACCAGCGGCCGCGGGCCTGATGCGCATGACATGGGCGATGGCGTGACCTCGGCCAGCCAATATCCGAGCCTTTCGTGCCCGACCTCCGGCGTCACCTACCCGCAATACAGCAGCTGGCACGGCACGGAGGTGGCGAGCGTACTGGCCGCAGCCACCAACAATGGCGTCGGCATTGCCGGGGTGGGCTGGAATACGCCGATCGTGCCGGTGCGTGTGTCCGGCCGATGCGGCGCGCTGCTGTCTGACACCGTCGACGGCATGCTGTGGGCAGGGGGAATTGCGGTTCCAGGTGCGCCGGCCAACGCCAATCCGGCACGCGTGGTCAACGTGAGTTTGGGCAGCACGGGACAATGCTCGGCCGCCGAACAGGACGCGGTGAACCAATTGGCGGCGCGCGGTGCGATCGTGGTGGCGGCCTCGGGCAACGAAGCCGCCCAAAATGCCGACGCACCCGGCAATTGCGCCGGCGCCATTGCAGTCACCGCCCACGTGGACACCGGCGAAAACGCCAGCTATGCCAACGTCGGCCCGCAGGTGGCCATCAGCGCGCCAGGTGGCGGGTGCCCCAACTCGCAGCCTTCGTGCCTCACACCATCGACGATCAACGCTGACTCCAACGATGGCCAATACTCCCCGGGCAACCCGATCGTCAGGCCTGCCTCCCTCACGGATGTGGTCGCCGGCACCAGCTTCTCGACGCCGGAAGTCGCAGGCACCATCGCCCTGATGCTGAGCGTGCAGCCGCAGTTGTCGAATGCGCAGGTGCTGGCCGGCCTGCAACAGACTGCGCGCCCGCACCCGGCTGGTACGTACTGCACCACCCATCCCGGCGTGTGCGGTGCCGGCCTGCTGGACGCGGCAGGCGCGGTGCACTACGCCCAGCAAGCAACGCCCGCAGGGATCGGCAATGGCTCCTCAGGTTCGGGCGGTTCCGGCAGCGGTGGCGGAGGCGGCGGCGGCGTAATCCCCCTGGCCAGCGCCGCACTGCTGCTCGCGCTTGGCCTCGCATGCTCGCGCCGGCGTCCATTGCACCGCTAAGCCCAATCCGGCCCACTGCCTCTCCAAAACCGCCTCACTCAAGAGGCGGTTTCCTTTTGCGGCCTCATTTCCTTGCGCTCTTTTTCGCGCTACGACGCGGCCCCATGCTTGCCACGGCTTTCGATATCAGGGTTTATACCTAATCCGACCTAGACCCGGCTGACTCAATCCTTTTGGACAATACAGTCGCAAACTTTGCGATTTATTACAAAAAATAGGACTGCTCTGATGAAGCCGATGGTGACTCCGGGAGTTGCTCAGGCGCTGGTGGCGCTGGGGCTGATGTCGTATCACGCCGTGCCGGTGCTGGCGGCGGACAAATCCACGACGTTCAATACGCAGCTGCAATGGGTGACGCAACTCGTCATCAAGGAAAAAGCCGACGCCGCTGGCGCGCTGAAGACGCAATCGGTTGCATCGAATGGCACGGCAACGCGCGAGGACGTGGCAACGGTGCAACGCTGGTCGGCGGCGGCGCAATTGCCGATGACGTACAAGCGCCCGATGTCGGGTGGTGCGCATGTGGTGACACTGCCGACAGCCATGACGCTGGAAGACGCACAAACCGTTGCTCACCGCATGGAGGCCAGCGGCGCGTTCGACTATGTCTCGCCGGACAAGATCATGCGGCCAATGGCCATGGCCACCGATCCGCTGTTCAACCAGCAGTGGAACCTGATGCCCCCCAGCGCCAGCACGATCGGCGGCGCCAACGTGACGGCCGCGTGGGACGGCGCAACAGCGCTGGGCACGGGCGTCAACGTTGGCCTTGTCGATACGGGCGTCCGCGCCGACCATGCGGATTTCGGCGGCCCCTCGCGCTTCAACACCGGCTACAACTTCGTGAGCGACAGCGCCATGGTCGGCGCGAAGGACTCGCAAACCGGCCAGACCATCCCCACCGGCTTCGTCAACAACGGCGCCGCCAACACCACGGGCAACAACGACCCGTCGGACCCGGGCGATGGGCTGAACGACACCTACGGCGCCCAGTTCCCGATCCTGTGCGGCGGCCGCAGCGACAGCAGCTGGCACGGCACCTTCGTGGCAGGCCAGATCGCCGCGCAGCAGAACAACGGCATCGGCATTGCGGGCATCGCGCCAAACGTGCGAATTCAGATGGCCCGTGCGCTGGGTCGTTGCGGGGGTACCACTTCCGACATCGTGGAAGCGCTGAACTGGCTGGCGGGCACCGTCTCGCCAAGAGCGGGCACGAACCTCACGCCCGCCAAGGTCATCAACCTCAGCTTAGGAGGCGCCGGACCCTGCACGACAGCAGAGCAAGACGCGGTCAATAACGCGCGTAGCAAAGGCATCACCATCGTCGCAGCCACGGGCAATGAAGCCGGCCCCGTCGACTCGCCGGCCAATTGCACGGGTGTCATCGCCGTGACGGCGCACACGCTGGAAGGCGACAACGCGTCCTACGCCAACGTCGGCGCGCAAACTACCATCAGCGCACCGGGCGGCGGTGGGGGCACGGTGATCTCCGGCTCGGGCAGCGCCATCGCGTCGCTGTCCAATGCCGGCCAATACGCGCCGGTTGCTTCGCCCAGCGGGGATGCCTACGCCCGCGACATCGGCACATCGATGGCAACGCCGCATGTGGCGGCCACGGCGGCGCTCATGCTGTCGGTCCAGCCGGCGCTCACGCCAGACAACATCGCGACGATCCTCAAGCAGTCGGCCCGGCCTTTTGTAGCGGGCACGTACTGCACGACGCATCCGGGTGTCTGCGGGGCTGGCATGCTCGATGCCGGCGCAGCCATCACCCAGGCGCAGGGCTCGCCGACGATCCACGTGGCGGCATCGGCGTCCAGCGCCGCTGCCGGCGCAGCCATCACGCTGACGGCCGTGGGCGGCGCAGGCTACGGCAACACGGCCAGCAACCCGGTCTGGGCGCAAACCGCCGGAAGCCGCGTCACCCTGACGACGTCCGGGCCCGACGCCAACGGCGTGACCACCGCCACCTTCACGCCCACGGTTGCCGGCGTCTACACCTTCAGCGTGACCTTGACGAACAGCGCCCAGGCCACCGCCACGGACAACGCCAGCGTGACCGTGACGGGAACCGCAAGCTCCGGCACCGGTACAGGGGCGGGTTCGAGCACCCCCACCAGCTCGACCAGCAGTGGCGGTGGCGGCGGCGGCGCCCTGCCGCAATGGCTCGCCGGCCTGCTGCTCGCCGGTGGCGCGTTCGGCTTCGGCCGTCGCAAGGCGGTAATGGGTCAACAGCCGTAAACGAAAAGGCGGACACGGTGGCATTTCGCCGGCGTGTCCGCCATCGACCGCGTCGGCGTTCTGCCGATCAGCCCTGCGCCCGTCTCCGGCCTTCGGCGCGCCACTCCCCCAGCACCCAGAGCAGCAACCCGCTCCCCGCCCCAAAGGCATGCGCGATGCGCACCACGCCAAACCCCCAGTGCGGGTCATAGGCGATGGGCGACAGCCACGACTGCTCCAGCCACACCTTCACCAGCACACCCACGCAGAGCGCCACGCCAACCCAGCGTGAGAGGCGATCTTCGGCGTCGACCGCGGGCGGCCGCAGCAACCGCAGCCCGCCCCATGCCGCCAGGCCATGCAGCGCGCCTGAAAGCCCGCCATACCACTGCACCGCCGGCTGGCTGAGCAACGCGATCTGCACCAGCACCCCGCACGCCACCAGCGCACCGGCAATCACCTGCGGCCGAAGCACCCGCGCCAGCAGCAGGATCAGCCCCGCCGCGGCCATCGCGTCCGCCAGCCAATGCCAGGCGTCCAGATGCACCCACATGGCCGTGACGATGCGCCACCACTGTCCCGCACGCACGGCATCGCGCTGATACAGCCCAACCGCATACAACCACGGCACGAATGAAAACGCCGCCGACAACGCCGCCACGCCTGCACACGCGCCCCAGGTGTGCAGCGCGTGCCGATGCGCACGCCGATGTGAGCTCACGCTCATGCAGCCGGAAGCGCCGGTGCGGCCCCGAACACCTGTTCCCACAACGCACGCACGCGAGCGGCCTCGTGCGCGCAGGTTCCGGCCGGCACGCGCGCCGCAGATTGTCCATCGAGCCGCAACTGGTGCTGGCGGGCGCGGAAATCGCGGTAGGCATCGGCCACCTGGCCGGCCGCCGCTGCGTCAATCAAGCCAAGTTCGCCGGCCATGTGCAGCAGCGCGATGTTGCCCTTGTTGCGGGTGAGCTCCGCGTGCGCCGCGCTGTGCAGCAGCACCAGGAACTGCACGGTGAATTCGATATCGACCATGCCCCCGCGATCGTGCTTGAGATCGAACAGCTCGGTCGGGTTCGCATGCCCTTCGAGCACGCGCTCGCGCATCGCCACGATCTCGTCGCGCAGCGGGCCACGCTCGCGCTCTTGCCGCAGCACGGCGGTGCGCAGCGCCTCGAAGCGCTCGCCGATCTCGGCGTCCCCCGCACAGAAGCGGGCACGTGTGAGCGCCTGGTGCTCCCACACCCATGCGGCGTTGTCACCTTCGCGCATCTGGTAGCGGCGGAAGGCTTCGAAGTGCGTGACCATCAGACCCGCCGCGCCGTTCGGGCGCAGGCGCGTGTCCACGTCGAACAGCGTGCCGGCGGCGGTATGGCTCGTCAGCCAGGTGATGAGCTTGCGCGCGAATGACGCGTACACGTCGGGCGCACGCTCATCGTCATCGTCGTAGAGGAAGATGATGTCGAGGTCCGACGCATAGCCGAGCTCCTTGCCGCCAAGCCGCCCGTAGGCGACCACGGCAAAGCGCGGCACCTCGCGATGGCGGGTGCCGACCTGCTGCCAGACGGTTTCCAGCGTCAGGTCCAGCATGGCATCGGCCAGGTCGGACAGCCGATCGCTGATGTGCTCGACGCTGAGGATGCCCTGCAGGTCCTGCAGCAGCACGCGGAAAGTCTCCGCATGGTGCTCCTGGCGCAGGATGTCCATCTGCATCTCGACATGGTCGGACGCCGCGCGCAGGCGGTCGCGCACGCGCTCCTTGAACGCGGGCCAGTCGGGCTCGGCTGATAGCGCTTCCACGTCGAGCAGCTCGTCGAGCAGTTGCGGATGCCGCGTGAGGTAATCGGCCGCCCAGCGCGATGCATGCAGGGTGTGGGCCACGCGCTCCATGGCCTGCGGGTATTCGCTCAGCAGCGAGAGGTACGACGCGCGCCGGCTGATCGCATCGAAAAAGTCCAGAAAGCGCGCGATGGTGACATCGGCATCGGTCTGCCGCGACGCCTGGTCGATCGCGCGGTTGATCAGCAAGTCAAAACGCTGGCGGCTCACCTCGGACAACGCCCGGTAGCGCGGCGAATTGCGCGTCGCACGCAGGCGCTCCAGCACGCTGCCGGGGTCGGCATAGCCGAGTTCGGCGAGCTGGGTGCGTGCGGTTTCGGTGTGCTCGTCCTCAAGCAGGTCGGCGTGCCAGACGGCGGCGCACGGCGGCTGGCTGTCCTGCTTGTCGGAGAAGGTCTGCTCGAACTGCTGCGCGACCTCATCCTGATACGCCTCGAGCTGCGCAACGAGCGCGGCGTAGTCGTCAAGGCCCATCATGCGCGCCACGCGCAGCTGATCTTCCGGCGAGCCCGGCAGGTTGTGCGTCTGCGCGTCTTCGATGTACTGCAAGCGGTGTTCGAGCTGGCGCAGGAAGCGATACGCCTCGGTCAGGCGCGCCACGGCATCGGCGTCGATCAGGCCACGCTCCGACGCCGCCCGCAGCACCTCCAGCGTGGGCCGCACGCGTAGGCCAAAGTCTTGCCCGCCGCGAATGAGTTGGAATACCTGCGCAACGAATTCGATCTCGCGAATGCCGCCGCGCCCGAGCTTGATGTTGGGCGAGCGCGCCTGCACGTGGCCCTCGCCATCGCGCTGCTGGTTTGCACCGTTGCTGCGCTTGGCCGCCTCGTTGCGGATCTGCGCGTGCAGCGCGCGGATGGCGGCGATCACGCCGTAATCGAGATAACGCCGGAACACGAACGGCCCCGTCACGCGATCCAGCTGCTGGATCACGCGGGCCGCGTGCGGGCTGGTCGGATCGCTGATCACACGGCCCTTGATCCACGCATAGCGCTCCCACTCGCGGCCCTGCACGACAAAGTATTCCTCCAGCATGCCGAGGCTGCACGCGAGCGGCCCCGCATCGCCGTTCGGGCGCAGGCGCATGTCGACGCGGAAGACATAGCCGTCTTCCGTCACATCGGCCAGCGCGTTGATCAGCCGCCGGCCCAGCTTGGTGAAGTATTCATGGTTGGACAGCGGACGCGGGCCACCCTGCGTATCGCCATCGTCGTCGTAGAGGAAGATCAGGTCGATGTCGGACGAGACGTTCAGTTCGCGCCCGCCCAGCTTGCCCATGCCGACCACCACCAGTTCCTGCACCTCGCCCGAGGATTGGCCGATCGGCTGGCCATGCAGCGCGCCCAGCTCCTGGCCGATCACGGAGATGGCAACGCGCACGGCAAACTCGGCCAGGTCAGTCATCGTGCCAGTCACCTCGTCGAGCGTCGCAACGCCTGACAGATCGCGCTCGACCAGCCCACCGAACACTTCATTGCGCAGCAGGCGCAGGGCGCGCTTGAGCGCGGCCTCCGGCTCCGCGGCGGTGGTATCGAACAATTCGGTAAAGCGCGCCGACAGCCACGCCGCGTCGATGGGGCGTGCGGCACCCGCCTGCACGCGCTCAGCCCAGCCCTCGCGGGCCTGCGCCAGACGCTGGAGGTAGCGCGAATACGCGAGCGCAAACGGCAGCGCGGCGGCGGGGGCGTCCGGTGCGCGGGCCGGGGCTTGCAGGAAAGGCTGGGCGGACAAGGCGGAATCGGTCATGCGGACCCATCGAACATTGGCGGAAACGCTCATTCTCGCTGAAATGCGCGCCGGTGCATGCGGCGGCGGTCGGTGGTCACCAACTTTCATGGGCATCGTGCGTGCTTGCGCGTGCTTATCGTCCGGCAGGCGCGATGCCGGAGCCCCAAATGTGGCGCCGCCTCCTGAATATCGGATAATCCGCATCATGCCTCGCCCGCCCCAGCCCCCAGAATCGCCGAAGTCCAATGGTGGACACGCCAGTACCCTGTCCACACGCCGGGCGGGCCAACCTACAGCCTGGGCAAGAGTGGCGGGACTGGCTGGCCAACTCGTTCGCGGCATCGGCGCCATCATCCGCGCGCCGATCTGGCGCACGCTGTGGCGCGTGCTGTGGAAGACGGCGGCGGCGCTGGCGGTGCTGGCCGTCGTCGGCATGCTGGCAGTGCGTTTCATCTTGTGGCCGCGCGTGAGCGTGGCGCGCGAGTGGATGGAACGCGAGGCGTCCAGCGCACTGCATGCCACGGTCGGCATCGGCTCGCTCGAAACCTACTGGGACGGCTGGCACCCGGCCTTCCGCGCCCAGCGCATCGAAGCGCGCGACACGGCGGGGCGCCGCACTTTTGCCGTGCAGGACGTGCAGGCGCGGCTTTCGTGGCGCTCGCTGCTGCGCATGCAGATCACCTTTGCCGTGCTGCACGCCAGCCAGGCCGACGTGCTCGTCCGCCGCAACCCGGAGGGCGCGCTGCTCGTGGCCGGCATGCCGCTCGGCCCGGACACCGGTGACGATGGCGACTTCTTCGATCAGTTGCTCTCCCAGGGCGACATCGACTTCCGGCAAGGTGCCGTCCGCTGGCTCGACGAGCAGCAGAAGCTGCCCGAAGTGACCCTGGGCAACGTGCGCGTGCAGTTGCGCAGCGGCCCCACCCGCCACCGGCTGGACGCCAGCGGTACCTCCCCCTCGCTGTTCAACGGCGCCATCAAGCTGCACGCAGATTTCCGCCACGACCTTCTCGCGCGCCCGGGCGACTGGCGCCACTGGCACGGTCAGGCCTCCTGGCAGGTCGATACGCTGCAGCTGGCCGCCGTGCAGCGCTATGTGCCCGTGCTGGCCGAGGCCAAGAGCGGCACGCTCAGTTCTGACGGCTCAGTGGAATTTGCCGATGGTGTCTTCACCCGCAGCCAGGCGCGGCTGACCGGGCAGCAGTTGGATCTGCAGATCCGCAAGGACCTGGACCGGCTGCAGTTGCGCAGTCTGCAGGCCCTGGCCACGCACCAGCGCAATGCAAAGGGCGAGCACAGCTTGCGGGTCGATACGCTGCTCTGGCAACCGCTGACCCCGCCCGCGCAACCGGCGCCCGTGCCCGAACTGGCCGGCCCCGGCATCGAATCGCCCGCCAACCCCGCGGGTACGCCACGCGGTGTGCGCAACGTTACCGTGGGATGGGCACTGGACTCGCGCGACGCCCTGCGCAACCTGCAGATCAAAGCCACCACGCTGGACCTGACCGACCTGCGCCACATCGCCACCGCGCTGCCGCTGCCCGCCCGCGTGCTAGAGCCGCTGCGCACCAAGCAGCCCGCCGGCCGCATCGACGACCTCGACATCCACTGGCAGCGCGATGTCTCGCGCTGGCTGCCCCAATCGGCAACATCAACACCAGCGCCGGTGCACTTCACCGGCCGCGCCACGATGCGCCAGGTGTCGTTCGGCCCAGGCGCGCTGCCCGCCGTGCCGCCGGGCCACCACCCCGAGCCGGCCGTGCCGGGCATCGAGAACCTCTCGGGCAACGCCGTCTTCTCCGACGAGGGTGACACACAGCGAGGCACGCTGCGCATTGATTCCGCCGACGCCGCCCTGCTGCTGCCGGGCACCTTTGCCGAGCCGCGCGTACCGCTGGATCGCCTGCAAGGCACGTTCGACTGGACGTACCACAAACAGGCACTGGTGGTCACCAGTACCAACCTGGCGTTTTCCAACAGTGACTTGTCGGCGCGCATCAGCGGCAGCTACCGCCATGCGCCCGACACCAGCCACCTGGGCAACATCGACCTGAAAGGCACGCTGGATCGCGCCAACGTGCCGCGCGTGCCGCGCTACCTGCCGCTGTCCATCGGCCAGCATCTGCGCGACTACCTGAGCGGCGCGCTGCTGGCCGGTACCGCCAGCAATGTCGGCTTCGTGCTGTCGGGCGACCTGCACGACTTCCCGTTCCGCCCGCCGCACAAGGGCGCCTTCCGTGTGGAAGTGCCGGTCCAGGACGTGACATACCAGTCGGCGCCGCCCGAAGCGGCACATAATCCACCCAGCCAAGTGCCGACGCATCCTGGCGACTGGCCGGCCTTCAGCAACATCGACGGCACAGTGGTCTTCGACCGGGCTTCGCTGGCGTTCAAGGTGGCGCGCGCGCGCGTGATGGGCGTGAACCTGCAGGACGTGAACGGCAGCCTGCCCGACATGGAAGACCACAACCCGCTGCTGACCATCGACGGCCGCGGCGACGGCGCCACGCAGAACTTCCTGCAGTACGTCGAGGCCACCCCCGTCGGCGAGTGGATCGGCCATTTCACCAAGGACGCACGCGCGCAAGGCAACGCCACGCTGGCGCTCAAGCTGGACTTACCGCTGCACGAAATGCACTCGACGCGCGCCCAGGGCAGCGTCACGTTCCTGCGCAACGACGTCACCCTCGTGCCGCAAGCGCCGCCACTGACGGATGTGACGGGCGCGCTCACCTTCACGCAAAAGGGCATCGGCTTCGAGAACCTGCGAGCCCGCTTTGCCGGCGGCGACATCCGCCCGACCGGGGGCACCGCGCCCGACGGCACGATCCGCATCCAGGTGGCGGGCACCGCATCGGCGCAGGGCCTGCGCGAAACCACACCGCAGAACAGCCCCATCGCCGCCATCGCCCGCGCGCTGGACGGCAGCGCACCGTACAGCGCCACCCTCAGCGTCAAGCAGCATCGGCCCATCATCCAGGTGCAGTCCGACCTCACACCAATGACGGTGCGCCTGCCTGCGCCGCTCAACAAGGCGGCCGGGCAGCCACTGCCGGTGCGCTTCGAGATGCAGCCGCTGGCCACCAACACCGCCCTCGACGAGATCGTCCTGCAGATCGGCAACATCGTCAGCGCGCGCTACGAGCAACGCAGCACGGGGGGTGGCAACAGCGGCGGCGTGGAGGTACTGCGCGGCGGCATCGGCGTGCGGCAACCGGTGCCGCAACCGCAAGACGGCGTGCAGGCGAGCCTGGCGCTTGATCAGCTCGATATCGACGCGTGGCGCCATGTGTTCGCCACGCCCGCCGCCGACAAGAGCCCGAGCCAGATCGCCACCGAACACGCAGCCAATGCCGCCAGCGCATCCGATGCCCACAGTGCCTATCTGCCCAGCCGCCTGAGCGCGCGCGCGCAGACGCTGCGCATCCTCGGCCGCGACTTCAACGCCGTGCGCATCGACGCCACGCGCGACGGCCCCAACTGGCAATCGACCATCGATTCACGGGAGATTGCCGGCAGCACGCGCTGGCATGCCGAAAGCGCCGCGGTACCGTTCGGCGAGCTGACGATGCGCCTGTCGCGCATGAGCATTCCCGACGCGAAGGAAGAAACCGCGTTGACCGAATCCCTGGCCAGCAGCTCGCAGGAAATTCCGTCCGTCGACCTCGTGGCCGACAAGTTCGACCTGCGTGGCAAAGCGCTCGGCAAGCTCGAGATCAAGGCGCGCAGCCAGATCAACGACGGTGCGCCGGTATGGACGCTTGAGACACTCAAGATCGAACAGCCCGCCGCCACGCTGACCGCCCGCGGCACGTGGCGCATCCCGCGCCGGCTGCGCGGTGGCGGCGATGACCCCGAGCGCCGCACCCTGCTCGACTTCAGCCTTGACCTGCGCGACACCGGCGAGCTGCTGCAGAAAATGGGCTTCGCCAAAGTGATCGACGGCGCCAAAGGCAAGCTCGAAGGCCGCGTAGTCTGGCGCGGCTCGCCGATGTCCATCGACACGCCCACGCTCAACGGCCGCATGGCGCTGAACCTGGAGCGCGGCCAATTCCTGCAGGTCGATCCGGGGCTCGCCAAGCTGGCCGGCGTGCTGAGCCTGCAAGGGCTGCTGCATTTCGCCACCGACCTGCGCAGCGCCACCGGCCGCGGCACCCCGTTCGATCACGTATCGGCCACCGGCACCATCGCCAACGGCGTCGCCCGCACGGAAGATTTCGCTGTCCGGGGCCCGCAGTTCCAGGTGGCGATGCAGGGCTCGGCCAACATCCTCGATGAAACGCAGGACTTGCGCGTGAAGGTCACGCCCAAGGTCGACGCCACGTCGGCCTCGCTGGCGGCGGCGTTCATCAATCCGGCCATCGGGCTGGGCACGCTGGCCGCGCAGTTGATTCTGGGCGACCAGGTGTCGAAGGCCTTTGCCACGCAATACCACGTGACCGGAAGCTGGGCCGATCCGAAGATCGAGAAGGTCGCATCCAGCAACTCGGGCAGCCAATCGCAAACCTCGGCAAAATAGGCCCCATGACTTCCACAATCGCCACGACTGTTCCGTCCGCACCCGGCACGGATGTGCTCTCCGGAGCGCCTTTCGATGCCCCGTTCCGCGTTGCCGCCATCCAGATGGTGACCGGCATTGAGGTGGACGCCAACCTGGCGCGCGCCGACGCGCTGCTCGCCGAAGCTGCCGCCCAGGGCGCGCAGCTGGCGCTGCTGCCCGAGTATTTCTGCAAGATGGGCCGCAAGGACAGCGACAAGGTCGCCATCCGCGAGGATGACCAAGGCGACGAGAGCGACCAAAGCGCCGGCCCGATCCAGACCTTCCTGGCCGACGCCGCACGCCGCCACAAGCTGTGGATCGTCGGCGGCACGCTGCCGATGTGGTGCGAAGACGAGCAGCGCGTGCGCAACACGTCGCTCGCCTACAACCCAGCCGGCCTGCGCGTCGCGCGCTACGACAAGATCCACCTGTTCAATTTCGTACGCGGCGAAGAGCGCTACGACGAAGCCCGCACCATCGAGCCCGGCGCCACGCCGGTCGCCTTCGATGCGCCGTGCGGGCGCGTGGGTATGTCGGTGTGCTACGACCTGCGCTTCCCGGAGCTATACCGCGCGCTGTCGTCGCAGGGCAACCTGAACTTGATTCTGATGCCGGCCGCCTTCACCTACGTGACGGGCGCCGCGCACTGGGAAATCCTGCTGCGCGCCCGCGCGGTCGAGAACCAGTGCTACGTGCTCGCCGCCGCACAGGGCGGGCGCCATGAAAACGGCCGCCGCACCTGGGGCCACTCCATGCTGGTCGACCCGTGGGGCGAAGTCATCGCCGCATTGCCTGAAGGCGAAGGCGTGGTCGTCGGCGACATGGACCCTGCCCGACTAGCACAAGTGCGCCAGGACTTGCCGGCGCTCAAACACCGCGTGATGTAGCCCAACCGAATTCCAAAGGACCCACCATGAACGCAGGCAACATCGCCATCCAGAATCTGTCCATCGCGCGCCGCGTGCTGCTCGATCCGTACGGCCTTGACGAGGCGCACCTGCAGCGCGCGCTGGCCGACATCTTCACGCACCGCGTCGACTATGCGGACTTGTACTTCCAGTACACCCGCAACGAGGCGTGGAGCCTGGAAGAAGGCATCGTCAAATCCGGCAGCTTCAGCATCGACCAGGGCGTGGGCGTGCGCGCCGTCTCGGGCGACCGCACTGCGTTTGCCTATTCGGACGACATCAGCCTGCCCGCGCTGATGCAGGCCGCCGGCGCCACACGCACCATCGGCAAGGCCGGCGCAGGCCGCGTCAAGGTAGCAAACAGCCTGGCCAGCACCGCCGGCAGCCGCGAACTGTACGCCCCTAACGACCCGCTCGATTCGATGACGGCCACCGAAAAGGTTGCCCTGCTCGAACGCATCGAAAAGCTCGCCCGCGCCAAGGACCCGCGCGTGGTGCAGGTCATGGCCGGCCTCGCCGGTGAGTACGATGTGATGCTGGTGGCGCGCAGCGATGGCGTGATCGCCGCCGACGTACGCCCGCTCGTGCGCATCTCCGTCACCGTCATCGCCGAGCAGAACGGGCGCCGCGAAATGGGCAGTTCCGGCGGCGGCGGCCGCTATGCCTACGGCTACTTCACCGATGATCTGCTGCGCGAATACGTGGACGAAGCGGTCTCCTCCGCACTCGTCAACCTGGAAGCCAAACCGGCACCGGCCGGCACGATGACCGTCGTACTCGGCCCGGGCTGGCCCGGCGTGCTGCTGCACGAGGCCATCGGCCACGGGCTGGAAGGCGACTTCAACCGCAAGGGCTCGTCGGCGTTCTCCGGCCGCATGGGCGAACGCGTCGCGGCCAAGGGCGTCACCGTGGTGGATGACGGCACGCTCGCCAACCGCCGCGGCTCGCTCAACCTCGACGACGAGGGCAACCCCACGCAGTGCAACACGCTCATCGAAGACGGCATCCTCACTGGCTACATGCAAGACACGCTCAACGCGCGCCTGATGAAGATGCCCGTGACCGGCAACGCCCGCCGCGAGAGCTACGCCGCCCTGCCCATGCCGCGCATGACCAATACCTACATGCTCGGCGGAGACAAGGACCCGCAGGAGATCATCGCCAGCGTCAAGAAGGGGCTGTATGCGGTCAACTTCGGCGGTGGTCAGGTCGACATCACCAACGGCAAGTTCGTGTTCTCGGCCAGCGAGGCCTACCTGATCGAAGACGGCAAGATCACCGCGCCGGTCAAGGGCGCGACGCTGGTCGGCAGCGGCCCGGAATCGCTCAAGCACGTGACCATGATCGGCAACGACATGCGCCTCGACTCAGGCATCGGCGTGTGCGGCAAGGAAGGCCAGAGCGTGCCGGTGGGCGTCGGCCAGCCGACCTTGCGCATGGAAAACATGACGGTCGGCGGCACGGTTTAATTCGCGTCGAAATCGTCGCAACATTGTCGTTTGAGCGCCGCAGGCCCGGAAAACCCGTGCTTGCGGCGCTCAGAAAAAGCAGCTATAAAGACGGTTCGATTGGTGCGGCGCAGTAGCGCCTCCCTCGTTTTTGTTGCAGTACTTAGCATTCTCTCCATGTCCTTCGCCAAGTTTTTTTACTTTTACTTTTGGCATCTCGCACCGCTGGCGGAAGGAGAGGGGCGCTTGCAGCAAAAATAAAAGCACCCAGCAGATACCGAAAACCGCCAGCGACCCTGGCGGTTTTTTTTTCGCCCTGTCACTTGCCCTACCCCGGCACCGACGCGAAACATGATCCGAACACAGTAGACCTTTCCAATACTTCCAATACAAACGAGACACCCCAGGAGCTTTCCATGCCGAAGAACACCGACGACTTGCGCATTCGCGAACTCAAAGAGCTGACGCCGCCGTCGCATCTGATCCGCGAATTCCCGTGCAGCGACACCGTGTCGGACCTGATCTACCAGAGCCGCAACGCGATGCACCGCATCCTGCACGGCATGGACGACCGCCTGATCGTCATCATCGGCCCGTGCTCCATCCACGACACCAAGGCCGCGATGGACTACGCCCGCCGCCTGGTCGAGCAGCGCGAGCGCTTCAAGAACGAGCTGGAAATCGTCATGCGCGTGTACTTCGAAAAGCCGCGCACCACGGTCGGCTGGAAGGGCCTGATCAACGATCCGTACATGGACGGCAGCTTCAAGATCAACGACGGCCTGCGCACCGCGCGTGAGCTGCTGATGAACATCAACGAGCTGGGCCTGCCTGCCGGCACTGAATACCTCGACGTGATCAGCCCGCAGTACATCGCCGATCTGGTGAGCTGGGGCGCCATCGGCGCGCGCACGACCGAGTCGCAGGTGCACCGCGAGTTGGCTTCCGGCCTGTCGTGCCCGGTCGGCTTCAAGAACGGCACCGACGGCAACGTGAAGATCGCCGTGGATGCCATCAAGGCCGCCTCGCAGCCGCACCACTTCCTGTCGGTCACCAAGGGGGGCCACTCGGCCATTGTGTCGACGGCCGGCAACGAGGATTGCCACATCATCCTGCGCGGCGGCAAGGCGCCCAACTATGACGCCGCCAGCGTGCAGGAGGCCTGCGAAGCCATCGCCAAGTCGGGCCTGGCCGCACGTCTGATGATCGACGCCTCGCACGCCAACAGCAGCAAGAAGCACGAAAACCAGATCCCGGTGTGCGAAGACATTGGCCACCAGATGGCTGCCGGCGACAACCGCATCGTTGGTGTGATGGTGGAGTCGCACATCAACGCCGGCCGCCAGGACCACGTGCAGGGCACGCCGGTGTCCGACCTCGCCTACGGCCAGAGCGTGACCGACGCCTGCATTGGCTGGGACGACTCGGTGAAGGTGCTGGAGACGCTGGCCGACGCCGTGCGTAAGCGCCGCTTGGTGCCGGGCAGCGGCAACTAAGCCGCCGATCTGCACCGATGCGGTTTGAGAAGGGACGCCCGCGGGCGTCCTTTTTCATTGCGTGCTGCTAAAAACGCCGGATGTATAACAAATGTGAGCGAAAAGTACCCAAATCACACAAGTGCATTGCCTTTGACATATCGTAGGTGAGTTCCCCTGCTCACCCCCTCCTGGAGGCAACCATGGCAGACACACTGGTGGAAACCGCCACCAACACCGCAAGCAAGTACCAGGCGATCGTGATGCAGTACGCCACCGACGTCGGCATGAAAATCCTTGCCGCCATCGTCTTCTGGGTGGTCGGTCGCTGGCTGATCAACCTGGCCGTGCGCATGGTGGAAGGCTCGTTGAGCCGGCAGAAGGTCGATCCGACCGTGCTGCGCTACGTCGGCTCGATCATCACCGTCACGCTGAATGTGCTGCTGGTGATCGGCATCCTCGGCTACTTCGGCATCCAGACGACGACGTTCGCAGCGCTGATTGCAGCAGCCGGCGTGGCCATCGGCATGGCGTGGTCGGGGCTGCTCTCGAACTTTGCGGCGGGCGCGTTCCTGATCGTGCTGCGGCCGTTCAAGGTGGGCGACTTCGTCACGGCCGGCGGCGTGACGGGCACGATCAAGGAGATCGGCCTGTTTGCCACCACGATCAACACGCCGGACAACGTGGTCACGATTGTCGGCAACGGCAAGATCTTCGCGGACACGATCCAGAACTACACCTCCAACCCGTTCCGCCGCGTGGAACTGAAGGCGCAGCTAGCCGGCAGCGCCGATCACCGCGCCGCCATCGCCCTGCTCAAGGAGAAGATCGCGGCCATCCCCAACGTGCTCGCCGATCCGGCCGTCGATGTGGAGATCCTGGAATTCAACCTGGTCGGGCCGGTGCTGGCCGTGCGCCCGTACACGCACAACGACAACTACTGGCAGGTCTACTTCGACACCAACCGCACGATCAGGGAAGCGCTCGCTGAAGCGGGCTTCCCGGCACCGACGCCGTCGCAAGCGCTGACCATCACCACGCCTGCGCAACTGGCGGGCCTGACCGCCGTGGCACAGAGCACGACAACGCCGACCAGCGTGAACTGATCCACGCATCCGCAAAAGCAAACGGCCCGGTGCAGAACCGGGCCGTTTTGTTTTGATGCGCTGATTACCACTACGTCGGCTTGTGCTCGTCACGCTTCCAAAGCACATCCGTGCCACCATCCACGCGATTCAGCACGCGCGCCAGCACGAACAGCAAGTCGGACAGCCGATTGACGTACTGGCGCGGCGCCTCGCCAATGGTCTCCGCACGGCCGAGCGCGACGATGCTGCGCTCCGCCCGGCGCGCCACCGTGCGACATATATGTGCCTGCGCCGCCGCGCGGCTGCCACCCGGCAGGATAAATTCCGCCAGGCGCGGCAGATCGGCGTTGTAATCGGCCAGCCATTGGTCGAGCCGCAACACGTGCGCAGTCGTGACCATCGTGTAGCCCGGAATGCACAACTCGCCACCCAGGTCGAACAGGTCATGCTGGATGGCGGTGAGCGCCGCGCGCACGCCATCGGGCAGCGTTTCCGTCAGCAGCACGCCGATGTGCGAGTTCAGCTCGTCAACGTCGCCAATCGCGGCGATGCGCAGGCTGTCTTTGGCCGTGCGGCTGCCGTCGCCGAGGCCGGTGGTGCCGTCGTCGCCGGTGCGCGTGGCGATCTTGGATAAGCGGTTGCCCACGGTGGGTCTCCTAGTGTGTCTACCCGGCATTATCGCAAGCCCCCGAAAGCCCCGGCGTTAGAATCAACGTCCAGGCCGGCCAGAGCCGCACAACATGCGAGACGTCATGAACCACCCCGCACCGCCCTCCCAGTTGATCCGCAAACCGATTCCGGTGGCCATGCTCGACGCACTGCGCGCCCGTTTCGGCGATCGCCTCTCCACCAGCGATGCCGTGCGCGCCCACCACGGCCGCGACGAATCCGCCTACGACCCGATGCTGCCCGACGCCGTCGTCTTCGCGCAGACCACCGAGGAAGTCGCCGCCGTCGCCAAGCTGTGCTTCGAGCACGAGATTCCGCTGATCCCGTACGGTGCTGGCTCGTCGCTCGAAGGCCACCTGCTGGCCGTGGCCGGCGGCGTGAGCCTCGACCTCTCGCAGATGAACCGTGTGTTGTCCGTCCACCCCGAAGACCTGACGGTGACGGTCGAGCCGGGCGTCACGCGCAAGCAACTGAACACGGAAATCCGCGACACGGGCCTCTTCTTCCCGATCGACCCGGGCGCGGATGCGTCCATCGGCGGCATGTGTGCCACGCGCGCGTCCGGCACCAACGCCGTGCGCTACGGCACGATGCGCGAGAACGTGCTGAACCTGACGGTGGTGACCGCCGACGGCCGCATCATCACGACAGCCAACCGCGCGCGCAAATCCTCAGCCGGCTACGACCTGACGCGCCTGTTCATCGGCAGCGAGGGCACGCTGGGCATCATCACCGAGATCACGCTGAAGCTGTATCCGCAGCCGGAGGCCGTGTCCGCCGCGGTGTGCGCCTTCTCGAGCATGGGCGATGCGGTATCTGCCGTGATCGACACGATCCAGATGGGCGTGCCGATTGCGCGCGTCGAGTTTGTCGACGCGCTGGCCATCCGCGCGATCAACCAGTACGACAAGCTCACGCTGCCCGAAATGCCGACGCTGTTCTTCGAGTTCCATGGTTCCGAGCACGGCGTGCAGGAGCAGGCCGAGACCGTGCAGCAGATCGCCGCCGAACACCAAGGCCAGGGCTTCGAATGGGCTACCCGCCCGGAAGACCGCAGCCGCCTGTGGAACGCCCGCCACAACGCGTTCTTCGCCTTCCTGCAACTCAAGCCCGGCTGCCGCGCCGTCACCACCGACGTGTGCGTGCCGATCTCGCGCCTGGCCGACTGCGTGGTCGAGACGGAGAAAGACCTGCTCGCCAGCCCGTTCAAACTGCCCGCCCCCATCGTCGGCCACGTGGGCGACGGCAACTTCCACGTCTGCCTGCTGATCGACCCCGACAAACCGGAGGAACGGGACGAGGCCGAGCGCATCAACCAGCGCATCGTCGCGCGCGCGATTGCCATGGACGGCACCTGCACCGGCGAGCACGGCGTGGGGCTGCACAAGATGGGCTCGCTGATTGCCGAGCACGGTGAGGATGCGATTGATCTGATGCGCAGCATCAAGCAGGCGCTGGACCCGAAGCACATCCTGAACCCCGGCAAGATCTTTCATCTGTAAGCACATACCGCATGTCCTCCGTCTTCAAACGCGTTCCTCCGCTGCACCTGCTGATTGCCTTTGAAGCGGGGGCCCGCCATGCGAGCTTCGCACGTGCAGCCGAAGAGTTGTCGGTCACGCCCAGCGCGGTGTCCCACCGCATCAAGAACCTCGAAGAGCTGTGGGGCGAAGACCTGTTCGTGCGCACCGGCACGGCGCTGCGGCTGACCGCCGCCGGCACACGTTATCTGCGCAGCGTGCAGGATGCGCTCAAGACCCTGCACGAACTGGCGCGGCCCGAATTCAGCAAGCAGCGCGCACGGCTGCGCGTGGCGATTCCGCCCACGTTCGGGCGCCAGCACCTGGTGCCTCGCATTCCGGAATTCAACGCGCTGTATCCGCACATCGACGTCGAGCTGCACCTGTCCATCCCATTCCTCGACGTGAAGGCCGAGGACACCGATGTGGAGATCCGCTACGGCACTGGCCGTTATCCGGACCTGAAGACCACGCTGCTGCTCAACGAGCCGGTGTTCCCCGCGTGCGGGCGCGGCTACTTCGAGCAGATTGGCGGCAACACCATCACCGAAGCCTCGCAACTGCTGAACCTCACGCTGCTGCGCAGCCCGCTGGAACCGTGGCGCCCGTGGTTCGAGGCGGCCGGGCTGGATGCACCGGAGCCCGCTACCGGCTCGCTCTTCAACGACATCGGCCTAATGCTGGAGGCCGTGGCATCCAACCAGGGCGTGGCACTGGTGCGCCAGGCCATGGCGCGCAACTGGCTGGCTTCCGGGCAGATCGTGCGGCTGCTGGATATTGAATCGGCGTCGCCGCATGCGTATTACATCGTTCAGCGGGAACAGGCGCCGATGAAGCCGGAGGCGCAGCATTTTGTGGATTGGCTGCTTGGGCTGGATTGGTGAACCACACAAAAAAAAAGGCCCCAAATCTGGGGCCGTTTTTACAGCGAGCGCTGCACGCGAGGAAGCAGTAATCAACCAGAAAATGATTTCCGGAAATTAGCTGGTGGAATCGCCTCTAAGCTCACCAAGGCGAGGGGACCAGTAATTTTCTATCGCCTGGCGGATCGATGGCGCATCAAATCCATCCGGCTCTTCTTCGAGCTTAAATCTCAGGTAATCAATAATTGCCTCAACCTGTTCCTTAGAGAAGGCGGAGCACCGATGCACCGCTCGCCCCCAACGAGTTCTTCTTTTCCTTGTATCCCCATAGTGGCGTGGGTGATCTCTCTCCCAGAGATCATCATCACTGAATCCGGACGTAATACATGAGACGACATCATTATTATGCACCTCACCAGCCAAATCATGAATCATAAAAGCTTGCAAATAATACAAGAACGCAGTATTTGAAAGAAAAATCAATGTGGCAGGCTCAGAATCCATATCGAAAACATGCAACTCCCTCCAATCCCTAACACCATGGAATATTTTCTCTATCGCTTTCGATTCGAAATCGTTTCCGTCCACTAGCTCCTGATCTTTAGGGGGAGGTACATTTGCAAACGACGTCAAAATCTTCTCTTCAAGCCCCGTCCTTTCCATTTTAATTTCCCATCAACAATTTCTCGCATTTTGCGACCGATCGCCAAGCACCATCTTCGGCGCTCTTGTGGTTCCCCTTATCTTTCTCGCCAGCGCCATCACCGCCACGAAAACATTTGTTATTGATTTTCGTGCGAGCCAAGGCACATGCTCTATTGAGACTGAGCTTCTCTAACAGAGTGGCGGGTGAGTCCGTACCCAGGCAGCCCTGCTGCCCATTGTTCTTGCAAAGGTCATTCACTTGATCTCTGAGATCATTGTGCGTTCCCTCGTCACAGTCACCTGGCGGCGTACTCCGATCGAAAACCGCTGCACATGCCTGCACTGCCTTTGCAATTGCCTTCGCGACAATGACCTCCACCCGTGCTTCGGGACGCATCGCGCTACTGGCATTCGGATCAAGCGCATTCTCCGGGTAGGAAGACGGGTTCATCACTTGCTGCCCACCCGGTATCGGTAGCGGCGGCCGATAGCTCGACATCCCCCCTACTCCCATTTGCGCATGAGCGGAAGCAATGAAACCGCCAAACCACCGCTTGAACCAATCGATCATGTTGTTCCATGCTTGGACCAGATCACTCAAGAACGAGAATGGGCTGCGCGATACATCCCCCGGCACTTCCGGCTCTGGCAGCTTGATGTTGTCGAGAATCTCGATCAGCCGGTGCGCAGCGTCGTAGACGTAGCGCGTTTCCAGATCTTGCGGGCCGAGTATCGCGGTGCGTTGGCCGATGGCATCGTATTCATATCGGATGTGCTGACCATCGAATTCATAGTCGGTGAGCCAGCCGCGCACGTTGTAGGTGAATCTGAGGTGAACGCCGTTGACGTCCACGGCCTCAAGTACGCGGCCTGCTGCGTCGTATTGGACGATGCGTCCGGTCTTGCCCTCCGGATTGGTCAACGATTGCAGGTCACCTTGAGCGTTATAGACAAATGTCCACGTACCAGTGACTGCGTTACCGGTGCGCTCCGTTGTGGTCAGAACGTGACCACCGTCATCGTAGGTCCAGTCGGTGCGCTTAATCGGGGCATCGGCCACAGCAGCAAACCCTGCTGCCCCATTGGCATCCGCTGTTTCCACCTCTGTGTACGTCGTCAGATTGCCGTTGCCGTCGTAAGCGAACGTCTCCAACTTGCCAGGCGACGCAACGCGAACAGGAAGATTCAACGTCGAATGCCATTCGGTAGCGGTCGTCTTAGCATTCGCAGTCCCGGCCCCTTCTACGCGCCTCGTCTCCCGCCCTTGCGCATCATAGGCGTACGTCGTGGCGGTGTTGTCGTAGCCGACTTCGCGTGTAGCGTTGCCATTGGCATCGTATTCGCTGCTGAAAGACGTCTTTCCGCACGACGGGCATGGCGCGCTCACCCCAATCGGCAGCAACACCCCGTTTTGTTTCAAGAAGCTATAGACCGTACTCTCGCCCTCTGGCGTCAGCACTGTCGTCTGTCCATCCGCGCCGTACTGGAACTGATAGCGATCTGCCCCGCCAGTCAACTCACTGACAATAGCCCGACCTTGATCGTCATAGGCATACGTGGCGTAGCGAACGCCAGCCTCGTCGATCACGCCGGTCAACGCAGTAGGAAAGCGCGAGTCTTCATAGACATATTGACGCGTGGTGTTGTCCGGGCGCGTGACTGTGGACAACATGTCATTGGCGTTATAACCCTACTTGGTAATGCCCCCATCGGGAGCAATGACGCTGGCCACATTGCCCCGCGCATCGTAATCAAACCTCAGAGCGCGCCCGCTGGGTGCCGTCACCGAAGCTAACTGACCAGCTTTGTTGTAAGACAGCGTTGTCGGCCTTCGGCCTGATGCCTGAACACTTTGTAGTCTCCCTTTTGCATCGTAAATTTCCACGGCACCGGTTACCCCGACCGTATAGCGCCACGTGACGATCTCCTTATCTCGCCAGTAACCCCACTTATCCTGTACTCGCTGCTTTTCTACCACGCGGTCAGGCGTATCCGCAGTTCCTGATGCACGCCAACTCACCCCATTCTTGCGAAAGACTCGCACATCCCCGTCTCCTCGCAAGACAGTAACGGAACCTGTAAGCAAATCATTTACAAGAAGAGAATCAATCTCCCGCTGCCACTCAAAAATCCACTGCCCTTTACCCGACTGCAATCCATAGAGGAGGTAAGAACGATAGGCTCTAGATAGTGGGAGTTCGTCATTTTTTGAGGCATCGCGCTCAATCAAAATCTTAACGCCCGTACCTGGAAAGACGGGGTGCGATACCGGACAGCCCTGAACTGGCGGGCGCGCCGGAGTGCAAGATCCATCTGACTGCCTGACATAACCATAAGCACAGTCATCCATGCTCCAAAACCAATTATTAAAATAATCAGTCCAATCGTTGGCAACCCTACAACTCACCTCCAGCCAATCGTCATTGGCAGACACGTAAAGCCCCAGGGTACTCCATACGATAATCTGGATCTGGATACCACCCATTAAATATATCAATAGCCTTTTTACACGCTACACTCGGGCTATTTTCTCTGATATTGAAAATCTCTCCATAGTAATCTTCAATATTAAGCTCCCATTTATGCCCTTCAGCTCCCGTTGGAACACCATACGCTGAGGTCGAACCCCATAGAAGCACTAGCAATAGCCCAATCCGTCGGCAGTCCTCAAACCACCTCGCGGCAACTCCCCTCATGCTCTCTCCAATGTCATTGTGTGCAAGTCGACTGATCGTCGAACGAGCTTTCATACAAGGTGACTCGCCACCCAACGGCCATAGGATTTCGCCTATTCTTGTGCGCGATGCAGCATTTCTTGATCGAGCGCTTGAGCTGCATCGATGAACCAGAACCGCGATGAACGCGATTGGCCGTTTGCGCGAGCCAAATTCATCGCCACACAAGTCCTTAACACGCCGCGCGGCGCGGCGGCCGGGCTATAGTGCCTCCGACCCCGGCCCCTGCGCCCGGTGATAACGATGAGAGACATCCCATGAACGCGCCGCTGCCCGCCACCGCCCGCGACTACGCTGCCCTGCAGGCCGAATTGACCGCCGCGCTGGCGCAGATCGTTCCCGACGACGCCCTGCTCTGGGAGCGCGAAGACACCACCCCGTATGAATGCGACGGCCTGGCCGCCTACCGGCAGGTGCCGCTGGCCGTGGTGTTGCCGGATACCGAGGCGCAGGTCGTCGAGATCTTGCGGGTGTGCCATCGCCTGAACGTACCCGTGGTGCCGCGCGGCGCGGGGACGAGCCTGTCGGGCGGCGCGATGCCCACGCCTGGCGGGCTGGTACTGTCGCTGGCCAAGTTCAAGCGCATCCTCAAGGTCGATCCATACACGCGCACGGCGGTCGTGCAGCCGGGCGTACGCAACCTCGCCATCTCGGAGGCGGCCAACCCGCACGGGCTGTACTACGCGCCCGATCCGTCGTCGCAGATTGCCTGCACGATTGGCGGCAACGTGAACGAGAACTCCGGCGGCGTGCACTGCCTCAAGTACGGCCTGACCGTGCACAACGTGCTGCGCGTGCGCGCGGTGATGATGGACGGCGCGGGGGGCTGTGAAGCGGTCGAATTCGGCAGCGAGGCGCCCGACGCGCCGGGCCTGGACCTGCTCGCCACCGTGATCGGCTCCGAAGGCATGCTGGCCGTGGTGACGGAAGTGACGGTGCGCCTGATTCCCAAGCCGCAGCTCGCGCAGGTGATCATGGCGAGCTTCGATGATGTGGAGAGCGGCGGCAACGCCGTGGCCGACGTGATTGCCGCGGGCATCATCCCGGCCGGGCTGGAGATGATGGACAAGCCCGCCACCGCAGCGGTGGAAGAATTCGTCTGCGCCGGCTACGACCTGAACGCCGCCGCCATCCTGCTGTGCGAATCCGACGGCACGCCCGAAGAGGTGGCCGAAGAAATCGCGCGCATGAGCGAAGTGCTGCGCGCCTCGGGCGCCACACGCATCCAGGTCTCGCAAAGCGAGGCCGAGCGGCTGAAGTTCTGGAGCGGGCGCAAGAATGCCTTCCCCGCAGCCGGCCGCATCTCGCCGGACTACTACTGCATGGACGGCACCATCCCGCGCAAGCACATCGGCACGCTGCTGCGGCGCATCCAGGAAATGGAGCAGAAGTACGCCCTGCGCTGCATCAACGTGTTCCACGCGGGCGACGGCAACATGCATCCGCTCATCCTCTTCAACGGTGAAGACCAGGACGAATGGCACCGCGCCGAGCTGTTCGGCTCCGACATCCTGGAAACCTGCGTGGAACTCGGCGGCACCGTCACCGGTGAGCACGGCGTGGGCGTGGAAAAGCTCAGCTCGATGTGCGTGCAGTTCTCCACCGAGGAGCGCGATGCCTTCCTGCGCGTGAAGGCCGCCTTCGACCCGGCGCGTTTGCTCAACCCCGACAAGGCCATCCCGACGCTCGCGCGCTGCGCCGAATACGGCAAGCTGCATGTGCGCAACGGCCTGCTGCCGCATCCGGACCTGCCCCGCTTCTGAGCCCGCCCCGAGCCGCCCATGAGCCAGAATCCATCCCGCCCCGACCGGTACCGGTGGCACGCCCATAACGCACGCCTGGGCGAATATCTCGGCAAGCCCGAAGACGACGGTTGGCGCCGACGCTGGTACATCATCATCTTCGAGGCCGAGACGCGTGCCGGCCGCCGCTTCGACGAGATCCTGCTGCTCGCCATCATCGCCAGTGTGGCGGTGGTGATGCTCGATAGCCTGCCGAGCATCCATGACCGCGCCGGCGTGCTGTTCACGGTGCTCGAATGGCTGTTCACGCTGCTGTTCACGGCGGAATACGCGATGCGCATCCTCGTCGTGCGCAAGCCGTGGCGCTATGTGCTGAGTTTCTATGGCGTCATCGATTTCGTGTCGATCTTGCCGACGTGGCTGGCCGTGTTCGCACCCGAGCTGGCGTATCTGGTGGACGTGCGCCTGCTGCGCTTGCTGCGCGTGTTCCGCGTGCTCAAGCTCACGATCTACTTTGAAGAGGCGCAGGTGCTGCTGCGCGCGCTGGTCAATGCGCGGCGCAAGATCTTCGTGTTCCTGGGCACGGTGTTCATCATCACGATCATCCTGGGCACGGTGATGTACGTGGTGGAAGGGCCGCAGCACGGCTTCACCAGCATCCCGGTCAGCATGTACTGGGCGGTGGTGACGCTCACCACCACGGGCTTTGGTGACTTGGTGCCGAAGACGCCATTGGGGCAGTTCATTACCTCGATGACCATCCTGCTCGGCTACAGCATCATTGCGTTCCCCACCGGCATCATCGGTGCGGAACTGGTGAACACGATGCGCGAGCGCTCGCCCAAGACACGCACCTGCACGCACTGCGCCACCGAAGGCCACGACACTGACGCCGTGTTCTGCAAGCGCTGTGCGACCAAGCTACCGCCCCTTTCCACGGAAACCGCCAGCAGCCAGTGAGCTGCAGTGCCCGCACGTTCAACATGTCAATCACGCCAGACACCCCGCTTTCACCCGCGCTTGTGCGCTTTCGTGATGCCATCGCGCAGGCTGCCGACAGCCGCACGCCGCTCACCTTGCGCGGCGGAGGCACGAAGGATTTCTACGGCCGGGCACCCGCCCCGAATGGCACCGTGCTCGACACGCGTGAATGGTCGGGCATCGTCGATTACGACTGCGCGGAACTCGTCATCACCGCACGCAGCGGCACGCCGCTCGTCGAAATCGAAGCTGCGCTGGCCGAGCACAAGCAGATGCTCGCCTTCGAGCCACCGCACTTTGCTGCGGACGGCAAACAGGCCACGGTGGGCGGCGCGTTTGCCTCCGGCCTGTCGGGCCCGCGCCGGCAATCGGTGGGCGCACTGCGCGACTTCGTGCTCGGCGCCGTTGTCATGGATGGCCGTGGGGACATGCTCAACTTCGGCGGCCAGGTGATGAAGAACGTGGCCGGCTACGACGTCTCGCGTTTGATGGCGGGCGCGCTCGGTACGCTTGGCCTCGTCGTACAGGTGTCGTTGAAGGTGCTGCCGATGCCGTTCTCCGATGCGACGCTGCGCTTTGCCATGCCGCAGGCCGAGGCCATCGACACGCTCAACCGCTGGGGTGGCCAGCCCTTGCCGATTGCCGCGTCTGCGTGGATCGACGGTGCGCTCTGGGTGCGCCTGAGTGGTGCCGATGCGGCGGTACGCGCGGCCATTGCCAAACTCGGCGGCGAGCGTGTCGAGGATGCAGAGGCGGCCACGTTCTGGCGCAACCTGCGCGAGCAGTCGCACGCGTTCTTTGCGCGCGCCCTGCAAGGCAGCCTGCCGCTCTGGCGCATTGCCCTGCCCCCGGCCACGCCGCCTCTGGCACTCGGCCATGCATCGGCCGATGAACAGCTCATCGAATGGGGCGGCGGCCAGCGCTGGTGGATCGACACGGGCAACACACCCGCAGACGCCATCCGCGATGCCGCCCGCAAAGCCGGCGGCCACGCCACGCTGTTCCGCAACGGCGACCGCGCGAGCGACATCTTCACGCCCGTCGCCGCGCCGTTGATGGCTGTGCACAAACGCCTGAAGGACAGCTTCGACCCGCAGGGCATCTTCAACCCGGGTCGTCTGTACGCCGACTTTTAAAGCACGTTCACCATGCAAATCACGCTCGCGGCGTTCCTGCGCAACACCCCTCAGGGCGAAGAAGCCCAAAGCATCGTGCAGAAGTGCGTGCACTGCGGCTTCTGCACGGCCACCTGCCCGACCTATCAACTGCTCGGCGATGAACTCGACGGCCCGCGCGGGCGCATCTACCTGATGAAGCAGGTGCTGGAAGGCCAGCCCGCCGGCCAGGCCACGCGCCTGCACCTGGACCGCTGCCTGACCTGCCGCAACTGCGAATCGACCTGCCCTTCCGGCGTGACCTACGGCCGCCTGGTGGAGATCGGCCGCAAGATCGTGGATGACCAGCTCGATGCGAAGGGTGAATCGCGCCCCTTGGGCGAGCGCGCCGTGCGCTGGGTGCTGCGCGAGAGCCTGACGCGGCCTGCGCTGTTCGGCCCGGCACTCAAGCTGGGGCAGGCCGTGCGTCCGCTGCTGCCACCCGTGTTGCGCAACAAGGTCCCGGCCAAGCAACCGCATGCCGGCGTGCGGCCGAGCGCCACGCACACCCGCAAGATGCTGCTGCTCGAAGGCTGCGTGCAGCCAGCCATGTCGCCCAACATCAATGCGGCCACGGCGCGCGTGTTCGACAAGCTGGGCGTACAACTCATCAGTGCAGACCGTGCCGGCTGCTGCGGCGCCATTCGCTATCACATGAACGACCACGCGGGCGGCCTGGGCAACATGCGCGCCAACATCGACGCATGGTGGCCGCATATCGAAGCGGGCGCGGAGGCCATCGTCATGACGGCGTCCGGCTGCGGCGCGATGGTCAAGGAGTATGGCCACCTGCTGCGCGACGACCCTGCCTATGCCGAACGTGCAGCGCGCGTGTCCGCCATGACGCGCGATCTGTGCGAGGTGCTGCCCGCCTTCTCCGACCAGTTGTTGCAGAAGGCCAAGCCCGAGGCACAGCGCCCACGCGTGGCCTGGCACCCGCCCTGCACGCTGCAACACGGTCAGCAGATTCGCGGTGCGGTCGAAACGCTGCTCGGCGCGCTGGGCGTAGACGTGAAACTCTGCGCCGACAGCCACCTGTGCTGCGGCTCCGCTGGCACGTATTCGGTGCTGCAGCCCGAACTCGCCTACCGCCTGCGCGACGACAAGCTCGCCAAGCTGCAGGCCACGCAGCCCGAGCGCATCGTCTCTGCCAACATCGGCTGCATCACGCACTTGCAAAGCGGCACCGACACGCCAGTCGAGCACTGGATCGAGCTGGTGGACCGCATGCTGGGGTGAAACGAATGCGGCTGAGTTCTATACTGGCCGCTTCGTTTTGCCCGGAGGCCCCATGCTGCAAACCTTCGCGATCCTGTTGACGTTCCAGTCGATCGGAGAGCTGCTGACGTATTCCCTGCACCTGCCCGTGCCCGGCCCGGTGATCGGCATGGTGCTGCTGGTCATCTACCTGCTGGTGGACAAGGGCCGCGCCCTCGAAATCATGCAAGGCACTGTCAGCGAGTTGCTGCGGCACCTGACCATCCTCTTCGTGCCGGCCGGCGTGGGCGTGATGACGCAACTGAACCGCATCGGGCAGGAATGGCTGCCGATCGTGGTGGCGACCGTCGTGTCGACGTGGTTGTCGATTGCCGCAGGCGCGCTCGTCACGCGCGCACTGATGCGCCGCACCGGTGACCATGGTGAGACCACCGAGGAGCTCGCCCCATGAACGCAATGGCCCCCAACCTGCACCAGCTCTGGGTGTACCTGTCAGCCAGCCCGCTGCTGGGCCTGACCGCCACGCTCGTTGCCTACCTGATCGGCCTGCGCCTGCATGAACGCAGCGGCTTCAACCCGATGGTCAATCCGCTGCTGATTGCGGTGATCATCCTGGGCTCGCTCCTGACCGTGACGGGCACGCCCTACAAGACCTACTTTGACGGCGCGCAGTTCGTGCACTTCCTGCTGGGGCCCGCCACGGTGGCGCTGGCGGTGCCGCTGTTCCAGCAGTGGTCGAAACTGCGCCGCCATGCGCTGCCCCTGATGGGCGGGCTCCTTGCCGGGTCGATCGTGGCGGTGGTGTCGGCAGTGGGCATCGCGTGGCTGCTGGGTGCGTCGCCGGAAACGCTGCGCTCGATGGCGCCGAAATCGGTGACGATCCCGATCGCCATGGGCATCTCGGAGAAGATCGGCGGCACACCGACGATCACGGCTGTGCTGGTGCTCATTACCGGCATCGTGGGCGCGACCACCACCACGCGGCTGCTGAACCTGCTGCGCATCCGCGAGTACAGCGTGCGCGGCTTTGCGACCGGCATTGCGGCGCATGGCATCGGTACGGCGCGCGCGTTTCAGGTCAACCCGGAGGCGGGCGCGTTCTCGGCCCTGGGCATGGGTCTGAACGGTGTGCTGACAGCAGTGTTGGTGCCGCTGCTGGCGGGGTGGATTCCGCACTGACACACCAAAAGACCCGGCGGTGGCTCTCAAAGACTCGGCGCCGGCTCTCGGAAAGCCGCATGCCGAGTCTCCGAGTCCCGACACTGGCTCCCAAAGACCCACATACCCACTCTCTGAGCCCTGGCGCTGGCTCTAAAAGACCCACGTACCGATGCTCTGAGACCCGGCACTGGCGCTGAAAGACCCACCTACCGGCTCTCCGAGACCCAGCGCTGGCTCCCCGGGCAGCAGGTACTGACACTCAGAGAGCCGGCGCCGGCTCTCAACGTCTCGAAGCCGAGTCTTTGAGACGCCCGCGTGACATTCCGCACCGGGCACCCCTCCTGAATGCTCCTGACAGAACGCTGTCAGGAGCCCCCCGCCAGAATTCGCTTCACCTTAACGAGACAGGTTTCCCCGACCCACTGTCTCACCAACCGGAGCGAGCACCATGGCAAGCGTCATCAACTGGTTTGAAATCCCCGCCAACGATTTCCCGCGCGCGGTGAAGTTCTACGAGAACGTCTTCGACACGCAGCTCAAGCAGGAAGACATGGGCGACCTCACCATGGGTGTATTCCCGGCGGGTGAGACGACCATCCACGGCGCGCTGGTCAAGGGCGAAGGCTTTGCGCCGTCCGACAAGGGCAGCGTGGTCTACCTGAACGCGCCCAACCTGGATGCCGTGCTCGAGCGCGTGAACGGCAGTGGCGGCCAGTGCGTGTTCGGCCCGATGACGCTGCCCGACCACATGGGCCGCATCGCCCACATCGTCGACACCGAAGGCAACCGCGTCGGCCTGCACGAGCCGGACGCCAAGACGCAGGCGTACCTATTGCAGCAGTAACGCCCCCAGGGCCGGTACGCGGGTACCGGCCCGACTCACCGAGACAGAGAACAACACCATGCCGAGTCAGTCCCCGTATCTCATGCGCGCCGCCGATATTGCTGCGCGCACGCAGTCGTTTTCGCATCCCTGGAACAGCCTGTCGGAAATCCACGGCACGATGATGGGCCGGCTGCTGGGCCTCAAGCGTACCGGCGTGAACTTTGCGCGTGTGCCGCCGGGCAAGGAGTCGTTCGTCTACCACTCGCACCAGCGTGAGGAGGAATGGATCTACATCCTCTCGGGCGAGGCGCAGGCGGAGATCGACGACAGCATCTTCACCGTGCGCGCGGGCGATTTCATGGCCTTCCCCACAGGCGTTGCGCACCACCTGCGCAACTGCGGCAAGGACGACCTGCTCTACCTGTGCGGCGGCGAACACCTGAACATCGAGATTGCCGATTTCCCGCGGCTGGGCAAGCGCATGCTGCGCCGCGGCGAGCAGGTCGATGTGGTCGACATCCACCCGCAACGCGAGCTGACGCCCTTCGGCGCGTAGGGGAAAGATCGTGCGGATTGCGCGCGGCAAGAAGCCCACTACAATGCCGCGCATGACCCGCCGCGCCGACCGCCTCTTCCAGATTGCGCAAATCCTGCGCGGCCGCCGCCTGACCACGGCGGCGATGCTGGCCGACCGCCTGGGCGTGTCCGAGCGCACGGTGTATCGCGACATCCGTGATCTGTCCGTCTCTGGCGTGCCGATCGAAGGCGAGGCCGGCATCGGCTACCGCATGCGCGCCGGCTACGACCTCGCGCCGCTGATGTTCACCCCGGACGAAGTGGAAGCGCTGGTCGCAGGCGCGCGGATGATCAAGGCGTGGAGCGGCGGCACCATGGCGGGCTCCGTCGAAGCTGCGCTGGAGAAGCTGATGGGCGCCCTGCCCGCCGAGCGCCGCGCCGAAGCCGAGACCACGCGCATCTTCGCGCCCGGCTACGGCATGGGCAGCGAGGTCAAGCAGGTGTTCGACACGCTGCATGCCGCGCTCGGCCGGCATGCCGTTGCACGGCTGTCATACCGAGACGCGCAGGGCCAGTTGACCGAACGGTGCATCCAGCCGCTCGGGCTGTTCTTCTGGGGACAGGTGTGGCTGGTGGCCGCGTGGTGCGAGCACCGCCAGGACTACCGCACGTTCCGCCTCGACCGCTGCGTGAAGGTCGACATCCTGGAGCGCCACTTTGCCGAATCCGCCGAGCGCTCGCTGGCGGATTTCATGCGCAAGGTACGGGGATCATCCGACTAGCGGATGCCGACTGCGTGGCTCAGAGCGGATCGGGTTCCGCCAGCAGCGCTTCGATATCGCCGAGGATCTCTTCGGGCTTGGTCAGCGGCGCATAGCGCTTGTAGACCGTGCCATCGCGGCGCAGCAGGAACTTGGTGAAGTTCCACTTGATGGCCTCGGTGCCGAGCACGCCCGGCTTTTCGGACGTCAGCCACTTGTACAGCGGATGCGCGTTCGCCCCGTTCACGTCGATCTTGCTGAACATCGGAAACGACACGCCGTAGTTCTTCTCGCAGAACGCGCCGATCTCCTCCGCCCCGCCCGGCTCCTGCTTGCCGAACTGGTTGCAGGGGAAGCCCAGGACTTCCAATCCCTTGTCGTGCAGGCGCTTGTAGACAGCCTCCAGCCCGGCGTATTGCGGGGTGAAGCCGCATTGGCTGGCGGTATTGACGATCAGCAGGACCTTGCCTTTGTACTGCGATAGGGGCACGCGCTGGCCGGTTAGGGAGTCGGCTTGGAATGTGTAGATGTCACTCATGGATGCTCCCCTCGAAACGTGGGAAAGATGGTTGCCTTGAGAGTGATTGTAGCGGTCGCCCATGCGAGGCGACCGCCCCATGCAACCCGACTGGGGGATCCAAACACAGCACCAAGTGCCTGAAATCGAGCCTTGCGCAAGCTCCGCTAATCTGGGTTTGCGGGACACGCCCCCGAACTCGTGCATGACTGGTGCAGAACACTGCCGGATATGTTCGAGCAACTGTTATCCAGCGTAATCGCATAATTCTGCTGGTCCAGAGACTCTGTCACATTGCTGTAGGGCTGCACGTTGCGCTCGTTGCTATTACCGTTGCCCGTTGCCGGATACTGGTAGCGGCAGACCAGATATGCAGGACTACCACTGGACATCCCTGTCAGGTTGACTGTTCCAGACCAACCGCCTCCCGACGAATTGACGGCCATCACGCAGAGGTAATAGTAGTACCCCGAAATCGTACTTCCCGTGTTTTGGTCAACTGCGGGGTTGAACACGCAGTCCGTGCTGCCGTGCGATATATACGGCGTCACCTGGGACAAGTTCAGGCCTGTGGCTGGCATGGAACTCGGTGCCTTCTTTCCTCCCAGGGACACGTAGCCCGCAAGAATGTACGCGTTGTAGCTCGTACATTGAGAGCTCAATTGGCTGGAACTTGTGATGGTGCCCGAACATCGCATCACGACGTAACCCGTCACATTTGAAAAGACGACGGCAAAGTTGTTGGTCAGCTGGTATGCACTCTGCCCGCCGCCGAGGTCCGTCGCCTTGATGGGAATGTTCAGGTTCCGGTTCTTGGGCAGCTTGATATTGCCGTTACCCGGCAGCGGAAAGGACAAGGCCCCCGCCAATGCCGGATCAAACCGGGCAATGTACGACCTCGTCGTCACCGACGATTGGGCCGCAGTACGGTCCTGCCAACTGACAGTAACCTGAATCGGCCGCATCGAATCCGTCACTGCGCCGCCCAATGTCCAGCTTCGGCTGTACGACGTATTGGAAGCACTGCTTGGGGTGTCGGTGCCGTTGGTCACGTCCGCCCACGACACTCCGACGCCGGAGATCACCGAGTTGTAGGCGCGCAGTTGCTCGATTTTTTCCTCGGCCAGGCGTGTTGCCTCGCTACGTTGGCGTGCCATGTCAGCATTCTGGGTGAGCGTGCTCTGCACGCGCACCAGCGCCACCATGCCGAAGCCCACAATGAGCATCGCCACCATGGCTTCAAGCAGCGTGAAGCCACGGTTCCGAACCGAGCGAGCTGTGCGGCCCAAGCGAGCCACGGGAGTGCCGTCATGCCTGAACATTGAAACCTCGCAGCGAGTGCAACTTACCAGTCATGCCAACTCCCCGGGACGGGAACGATCGTGCCGCTCGCCTTGTTCAGGCTGTTCATGACCGCAGGGTCGTAGGTGACCGAGCCATTGCCGTTCGATTTGAACCCGGCACAGGTCACCAGTGCGCCATCAATCGTTGAATTGCCGGTACCGAGATCGTTGAGGTTGGCGTCGTTTGAAAACACGACCCCGTAGATATTGATATTCCCGTTAATCGTGACGCTGCCCGACGTCACGATGGTCACCGGATCACTTGGGGTACCGAAATTGCCGCCCGAGCTGTTGTTGTACTGAAAGCCGCTCGGGAAATAGAAAGACCGCCAGCCGTTGTCATACGCGGATTGCATCTGAGAACCGCAATCCGAAGCCGAACTGCAAGTGATGGAATCTGTGGAAGGCGCGTTTTGATATTCCTGGAGCGTCGTGCCAAAGAACGACTGGAACATCTTGGAGTTCGAGCACGTCGGATCGGAACTGGCCAGCGAAGAGAGCGACGAATCCGATCCAAGAAGGGCATTCTGCACCGGCTGGCCGGGAAGCGTTGTCGCTCCTGGCGGCGTACCGGCAGTCCCCCCCGCATTCACCAATACGCCATGGGTCAGCACGTCCGTATTCACAACATTGAAAGAGCCGCTAAAGTTGCAGTCCGTGCCACACGTCACTGCCGCTGCGGGCTCGCCCGGCAACAGCGGACTCACCTTGAGAATGGCCGTGATGGTCGCGCTGGCATCGGCACCCGAGGTTGCGCCGGCTGCGCACATCGCCGTCTGCGGCGTGCACCCCGTCGAGGTCACTTGCACCGCCGTGGGGTCGCTGGCCACGACGGCAAACGACACGGTAAAGCTCTGCACGGCCGCCCCGCTTGTACTCAATGTCGGCGCGGCCACGCCGGTTGTCGGGCACCCGCAGGTCCATGCGCCCGCGCCGCTATTGGCCGATGGATCCCACGCGCATCCGGGCTTCACGTTGGTCAGCGGTGTAAAGCCCGTGCTGGAAGGCTGAAAATAGCTTTTGCGAAACGATGCGGCGCTCGTCGTGCTGTCTTTGCATGCCGTATCGATATCGTTGGGGTGGTTGAGCATGCCGATGGTCCACTGCAACCCGGCCTCGGCCACTTCCATGGCCGAAGTCTGCTTCATCTGGTTTGCGGACGTACGTTGCTCAAAAATGATGTTGCGATTGGCGTAGAGCACACCCACCGACATGATGAACAGCAGAATGGCCGCGATGAACAGCGTGCTCATTCCTCGTTGACGAGCGGACCAGGTCTTCATGTCAAATCGCCTTTTCGCCTTTCTTGCCTTAACAAGACCCAGTGGTCTGATCGTTTCTGACGCGCACACTGGTGCGCAACGTGCGTACGACGGATGCATCCAGCGTGGATCGGCCCGTGAGCACGATGTCGTAGCGGCGGATGAACATCTGCGGGCAATTGGGCGTGCCGGCCGCGCACATGACCGGGCATCGGTATCCCAAGGACAACGCCGGTGGGCTGCTATCGGTCACGCTGAAAGATGTGATGACAGTGAAGTTGGCATCATTCAGATCCGACCACACGTTCTGGGCCGTGAGCATCTGCATCACGCCCGCCTTGGTGCCGGTGGTCAGCAACTGGTAGCCAAACTGCTCGTTCGTGTCGAGGATGTTGTTCTCAACGAGATCGCGTGAGAAGTTGTACTTCAGGACACCACTGGTTGAAGATGGCGTCGCGGAGACACCAACGTAAGGATTGGATGCCGTGGTGGCCGTTGCGCCAATTGCCAACGTCCCCTGGATGGAGTTGCCCCAATAACCCGCGCGGCGGATATCACGCGTCATGAGGTCTGCGATCGACCGCATGTCTTGCTCCAGACGCGTCTGCGCAATCAGGCGCCGGTTCTCCAGCAGGCTCGACGCAAAGAGCGTCAGCGCGCCGGCAACGATAAACAAGCCGATGGTGATGCCTACCATCAGCTCGACCAATGACAGGCCCCGCTGCCGCTGTCGATATAGAGCTCGATTCAGCATGCGTTGGTTACCCCGTAGAAAGCGCCGCTGGAGGTGCACTCCCACACGCGGCCGGTGGCGTCGACCGAAACCGTGATCGTTGGTGTGAAGTTCGTGGCCGACAAGACAAAGCCGCCGGTGTTTGTTGCAAAGCCACGCAGCGAGTCGAACGTGACCGTCACCCCATTGGAGGCAGACACGCCGGCGGGCAACGTAATCGACTTCAGAAGGTTCGAGGAAGCGTCCGTCAGCGAATAGCCCGACCCATTGGCCGTGCTGGTCACGTTGACTGTGCTCCGAAGTCGAATCGACTCCGTCCTCGCGTACTGGAGATCGGTCCTGAGCTCATTGGCGACACCTTCCAGCCGAATCTTCAGGTACATCTGCTGAAAGCTCGGAAACGCCACAGCCGCCAGAATGCCGAGAATGACGACCACCGCCAGCAGTTCAACCAGTGTCAAACCCCGATGCCGGCCCCTCATCATTGTCCCCAGCAGGCAGAAGGCGTATTCACGGCAACCCCGTTCGTCACCGTCACTGTCATGGGGTTGCACGTTGTGTCGGTCGCCTGGGTTCCCTGAGGGGTGAGCGTCAGCGTATAGCCCGTGCTGGTATTGCCCGTCACCACCAGAGCGTAGTAACCACCGGTGCTAGTCAGGCTGATCTGCAGATCATTGTTGGTCGAGTTCATCCGACCATAGGTCGCGTTATTGGAACGCCAGCGCTCCTGCGCCTGCGTAACGGCGGCAGCGGCCTGAATGGCGTCGCTACGCCGCCCTTTCCGGACTTGATTCAGATAAGCGGGATACGCGATCGCGGCCAAGATGGCCGCGATCACCACGGTGATCGCGAGTTCGATCAGCGTAAAGCCCCGCGCCGCTCGCGCGCGCAGGCATATCGGCTTGCTTCTCACGTTTTTTACCCACCCGGATTTGCTGACGCAATTTTTTTGTAGTCATGCGCGCCCAGCAGAGACCTGACGGGAGCGCTCGCCGTTATATACGGCAGCTTGCAACAAATATTAAGGAAAGAGCATGAACTTCGGGTGACGTGCAATCCAACGCAAACGTTATGCACGCCAAATTACCTCAATTGATGTAGCAATTCGGATACATCACACGACGTTCAGATGCTCCGTTCCCGCCGACAGATCGGTCTGCCCGCCGCGCTTGCTGTGCAGCTTGATCTGCAGCCGCAGGTCATTCAGGGAGTCGGCGTTGCGCAGCGCATCCTCGTAGGTGATCTTGTCTTCTTCGTAGAGCTCGAACAATGCCTGGTCAAACGAAATCATCCCGAGCTCGCGGGACTTCTTCATGACCTCCTTCAACTCGTGCACCTCGCCCTTGAAGATCAGATCCTGCACCAACGGGGTCGCGAGCATGATCTCGACAGCCGGCACGCGCCCCTTCTTGCCCTTACGCGGCAAGAGGCGCTGCGCGATCATCGCCTTCAGGTTCAGCGACAGGTCGATCAGCAGCTGCTGGCGCTTCTCTTCCGGGAAGAAGTTGATGATCCGGTCGATCGCCTGGTTCGAGTTGTTGGCGTGCAGCGTGGCCAGGCACAGGTGGCCGGTTTCCGCGTACTGGATGGCGTATTCCATCGTGTCGCGGTCACGGATTTCACCGATCAGGATCACATCGGGCGCCTGGCGCAGCGTGTTCTTCAGCGCCACATGCCACGACTCGGTATCGACACCCACCTCGCGCTGCGTCACCACGCAGTTCTGGTGCGCGTGCACATATTCCACCGGGTCTTCGATGGTGATGATGTGGCCGTACGAATTGGCGTTGCGGTAGCCCACCATCGCCGCCAGCGAGGTCGATTTGCCCGAGCCCGTGGCCCCCACCACGATCACCAGGCCGCGCTTGCTCATCACGATCTCGTTGAGGCTCGTCGGCAGGTCAAGTTCGGCCAGCGTGGGGATCTTCGTGTTGATGGTCCGCAGCACCATGCCGGCGCGACCCTGCTGCATGAACGCCGATACCCGGAAGCGCCCGGCCCCTGGCGCCGTGATGGCGAAGTTGCACTCCGAGCTTTCTTCGTATTCGCGCAGTTGCTTCTCGCTCATGATCGCCTTGACCAGGCCCATGGCCTGCGGTGCGTTCAGCGGCTGCTGCGAGATCGGCGTGACCTTGCCGTCCACCTTGATGGCGGGCGGAAATTCCGACGTGATGAACAAGTCCGAACCGCGGCTGTTCACCATCAACTGCAAGAGTTCGTGGATGTATTTGGTGGCGGCTTCGCGGTCCAGCATGGCGTGCCCCTCCTAAGGGATTGACGCGGCAACGCGTCGGAGTGATGGCGTGGTGCGCGAGATCAGTTCGCGAACGCGTCGGGGTTCTTGGCGATGGCACGCGCATCCGCGTAGTTGATCGCCGCGCGCTTGATGAGGTCCGACAGGCATTGGTCGAGCGTCTGCATGCCCATCCCGCTGCTGGTCTGCATCATCGAGTACATCTGCGAGATCTTGTTCTCGCGAATCAAGTGGCGGATGGCCGGCGTGGCGATCATGATCTCGTGCGCCGCGATCCGGCCCGAGCCATCGCGCGTCTTGAGCAGCGTCTGCGAGATCACCGCCTCCAGCGACTCGGAAAGCATGGTCCGGACCATCTCCTTCTCGTCCGACGGGAACACGTCGACGACCCGGTCGATGGTCTTGGCGGCCGAGCTGGTATGCAGCGTGCCGAACACCAAGTGGCCCGTTTCCGCTGCGGTGAGCGCCAAGCGAATGGTTTCGAGATCACGCAATTCGCCGACCAGGATCACGTCAGGGTCTTCGCGCAGTGCCGACTTCAACGCATTGGCGAACGAGTGCGTATGCGGACCCAGCTCGCGCTGGTTGATCAGGCTCTTCTTGGATTCGTGCACGAATTCGATCGGGTCCTCCACCGTGAGGATGTGGCCCATGTCGTTTTCGTTGCGGTGGTTGACCATCGCAGCCAGCGTGGTCGACTTGCCCGAGCCGGTCGGGCCCGTGACGAGCACCAGGCCGCGCGGCTTCATCGACAGGTCGGCAAACACCGCGGGCGCCTTCAGGTCGTCCAGCGTCAGCACCTTGGACGGAATCGTCCGGAACACGGCCGAGGCGCCGCGGTTCTGGTTGAACGCGTTGACCCGGAAACGCGACAACCCCGGGATCTCGAACGAGAAGTCGACTTCCAGGTTCTCTTCGTAGACCTTGCGCTGCGCGTCGCTCATGATGTCGTACACCATGGAGTGCACATCCTGGTGTGCGAGCGCGGGGACGTTGATGCGGCGCATGTCGCCGTGGATCCGGATCATCGGCGGCAGGCCGGCCGACAAGTGCAAGTCCGACGCCTTGTTCTTGGCGGAAAACGCCAGAAGCTGCGCGATGTCCATCTTATAATGACCCCCGACTTTTTTATGTCGTGCTTGCTGCGCAATCGTCTTGCGGGGGTATCCCCAGCGGCGCTTCAAGACGCGCTCCGAGTCGCTGAAAACCGCGCCGGAACCTTGTTTATTTGTAACAAACGTCGCCGGATTATGTCTGCAATCGCCGCCAACTTGCAAGCCGTGCGTCAACGGATCACAACGGCCTGCACACTGGCTTCGCGCGATGCAGCGGGTGTCACATTGCTGGCCGTTTCCAAGACGTTCGACGCCGATGCCGTGCGCGCCGCACACGCCGCCGGACAACGCCTTTTTGGCGAGAACTACGTGCAGGAAGGTATCGCCAAGATCGATGCCCTCGCTGATCTGCGCACCGGCGCTAACCCGCTCCACTGGCACTTCATCGGCCCCCTGCAGAGCAACAAGACGCGCGCGGTGGCCGAACGCTTCGACTGGGTGCACAGCGTCGACCGGCTCAAGATTGCCGAGCGCCTGTCGGCCCAGCGCCCCGACTATCTGCCGCCTTTACAGGTCTGCCTGGAAATCAACATCAGCCGCCAAGCCAGCAAGCATGGGTTGCTGCCTGATTTCGAGGATGTCCTTGCCGTGGCACGTGCCGTGGCGGCCCTGCCCCGTCTGCAATTGCGCGGCCTGATGGCCGTGCCTGAACCCAGCGACGATCCTGCCGCCCAGCGCCAGCCCTTCGCAGACTTGCGCAACTTGGCGGACCGGCTGCGCGAAGCCGGCATTGCGCTCGATACCCTGTCGATGGGCATGTCCGCCGATCTGGAAGACGCGATTGCCGAAGGCGCCACCATCGTGCGCGTCGGCAGTGCCATCTTCGGGGCGCGGCACTACGCCAATGCCTGAATTCCTGCTTTCTCTCACACCACCACTCTCATGCTCGATACTCTGAAACTCGGCTTCATCGGCGGCGGCAACATGGCGGCTGCCCTTATTGGCGGCCTGATTGCGAAGGGCGCGCACGGCGCCAACATCGTGGTGGTGGACCCGACGGAGCCCGCCCGTGCGCGCGCCGAGCAAACCTGGGGCGCCCGCACCGCTGCCGCCCCCGGCGCCGAACTGGCCGACCGCGACGTGATCGTCCTGGCCGTCAAGCCGCAGCAGATGCGCGAGGTGTGCGCGCAACTGAGCTCCCACCTGGGCAACAGCCTGGTGCTGTCGGTGGCGGCGGGTATCCGAATCCAGGATTTATCGCGCTGGCTCAATGGCCATGCGCGGGTCGTGCGCGCGATGCCGAACACGCCGGCGCTGTCGGGCCTGGGCATGACCGGCCTGGCGGCCAATGCCGGCCTGGCGGACGCCGACCGCGCAACGGCCAGCGCCATCGCCAACGCCGTCGGCAAGAGCGTGTGGGTGCCGAGCGAAGCACAGATTGACGCGGTGACGGCCATCTCTGGCAGCGGTCCGGCCTACGTGTTCTACTTCATCGAGGCGATGCAGCAGGCGGCGCAGGAACTGGGGTTGTCGGCTGAGGACGGACGCACGCTGGCGGTGGAAACGTTCATTGGTGCCGCCACGCTGGCCGGCCAATCAACTGAGCCGGTTGAAGTGCTGCGCGAGCGGGTAACGTCCAAGGGCGGGACGACCTATGCGGCGCTGACTTCGATGGAGGGAGCGGGCATCAAGGCGGCCTTCGTTCGGGCCATGCATGCTGCCGCAGCGCGTGGCAAGGAAATGGGCGAAGAATTCGGGCGGGATTGAGCCTGGGTGGTCCATCCCCGGCAGGGGATGAAACAAGGGATGGACCACAAGGGCCCAAAACCAACTCAGCGCAACGCGTACGCAGCCGCCACTCCAGCAAACAAGCAGGCCCCCAGCCAGTTGTTATGCCGGAAAACGAAGAAACACTTCATCCGATCCCGCGTCTGCAGCATCGGGTAGTACCAAAGCGCCAACGCCACAGCCGCCGCCAGTCCAACCCAGTACGCCACGCCTAGCGCCATCACATAGCCAGCCCAGGCCATGATCCCGAAGAACGCCACGTAGCACAGCATGATCGCCACCACATCAAAGCGACCGAAGGTGATGGCGGATGTCTTGATGCCGATGTGCAGATCGTCATCGCGGTCGACCATGGCGTAGGCAGTGTCGTAGGCGATGGCCCAGAACACATTGCCGATGAGCATTAGCCAGGCGAGCACCGGCACCTGGTCCTGCACCGCCGCATAGGCCATCGGAATCCCGAAGCCGAACGCAATCCCGAGATACGCCTGCGGAATCGCAAAGAACCGCTTGAAGAACGGATACGTGCCGGCAATCACCACCGCCGCCACCGACATCCACTTGGTCAGCGCATTGAGCGGCAGGATCAGCGCAAAGGCAACGAGCGACAGTGCTGCAGCCAAGGCCAGCGCTTCCCAGGGGGCGATAAGGCCGGCGGTAATCGGCCGCTCCTTGGTGCGTTTGACGTGCTTGTCGAAATCGCGGTCCGCCCAGTCGTTGACGGCGCAGCCGGCCGAGCGCATCAGGAATGTGCCGACCGTGAAGATCACCACCAGCGACACTGGCGGGTGCCCGTCGGCCGCCATCCATAGCGCCCACAGCGTCGGCCACAGCAGCAGCAGCGTGCCGATCGGTTTGTCCATCCGCATCAGGCGTGCATAGAGCACGAGGCGGCTGGGTTGGGCAGCAGACGATTGCATGGGAAATCACCAAAAGAAAAATGGCGCCTGCACGAGGCAAGGCGCCATTTTAGTCCCGATGACTTGCAGGTTAAGGCTTAGGCCAGATCAAACCGGTCTAGATTCATCACCTTGACCCAGGCAGCCACGAACTCGCTGATGAAGCGGTCCTTCCCGTCGGCGCTGCCGTACACCTCGGCCAGCGCACGCAGGATCGAGTTCGAACCAAACACCAGGTCGACGCGGGTGCCGGTCCACTTCTTCTCACCGGTCTTGCGATCGACGCCCTCGAAGATGTCGCCGGCGGGCTTCCACTCGGTGCCCATGTCGAGCAGGTTGACGAAAAAGTCGTTGGTCAGCGCGCCCGGCGTGGCGGTGAATACACCATGCTGGCTACCATCCGCGTTGATGTTGATTGCGCGCAGGCCACCGATCAGCACCGTCAACTCGGGCGCGGTCAGCGTCAGCAACTGGGCCTTGTCGAGGAGCAGCACTTCGGCGGGCACCGCAAACTTCGTCTTCTGATAGTTGCGGAAACCATCGGCCACAGGTTCGAGCACCGAGAACGAGACGGCGTCCGTCTGTTCTTGCGTGGCATCGACACGGCCCGGCGTGAACGGCACGGTGATGGTCGTGCCGGCTGCCTTGGCCGCCAGTTCGACGCCCACGCTGCCTGCCAGCACAATCACATCGGCCAGCGAGGCCTTGCCCGAGGCCTTCTGGATGTCTTCCAGCTTGGCCAGCGTGCCGGCAACAGCCTGATTGACTGCCCAGTCGTTCTGCGGCGCCAGGCGGATCCGCGCACCGTTGGCACCACCGCGCTTGTCCGAGCCGCGGAACGTCGAAGCCGACGCCCACGCCACCGCCACCAGATCGGATGCCGACAGACCCGAAGCGGCAATCTTCGTCTTGAGATCGGCGATGTCGGCTTCGGTCGGCTTGTGTGTGGCGGCCGGCAACGGGTCTTGCCAGATCAGGTCTTCCTTCGGCACTTCGCGGCCGAGGTAGCGCGACTTCGGCCCCAGATCGCGGTGCGTCAGCTTGAACCACGCACGTGCAAAAGCGTCGGCAAAGGCTTGCGGGTCATTCAGGAAGCGGCGCGAGATCTTCTCGTACGCCGGGTCGAAGCGCAGCGACAGATCAGTCGTCAGCATCGTCGGCTTGCGCTTGGGCGAATCGGGCGCGGGGCCAGGAATGATCGCCTCTGCATCTTTGGCCACCCACTGCAGCGCGCCGGCCGGGCTCTTCTCTTGCACCCATTCGTACTTGAACAGGTTCTCGAAGAAGAAGTTGCTCCATTGCGCGGGCGTTTGCGTCCAGGTGACTTCCAGCCCGCTGGTGATCGCGTCCGCGCCCTTGCCGGAGCCGAAGGTGCTGGCCCAGCCCAGGCCTTGCGCTTCCAGCGGCGCGGCTTCGACATCGGCGCCAACATGGCTTGCAGCACCGGCACCGTGCGTCTTGCCGAAGGTGTGGCCACCGGCGATCAGCGCCACGGTTTCCTCGTCGTCCATCGCCATGCGGGCGAAGGTTTCGCGGATGTCTTTCGCAGCCGCCAACGGATCGCCGTTGCCGTTCGGGCCCTCCGGGTTCACGTAGATCAGGCCCATCTGCACGGCAGCCAGCGGGTTCGCGAGGTTGCGCTCGCCCGAATAGCGGGTCGCTTCCAGCCACTTGGTCTCGTTGCCCCAGTAGACGTCGTTGTCCGGTTCCCACGTGTCTTCACGGCCGGCGGCAAAGCCGAACGTGCGGAAGCCCATGGTTTCCAGCGCCACGTTGCCGGTCAGGATCAGCAGGTCGGCCCATGAGATGGCCTGGCCGTACTTCTGCTTGATCGGCCACAGCAGGCGGCGTGACTTGTCGATGTTGACGTTGTCGGGCCACGAGTTGAGCGGGGCAAAGCGCTGCTGGCCGCGCCCGGCGCCGCCGCGGCCGTCGCCCGTGCGATACGTGCCGGCGGCGTGCCACGCCATGCGGATGAACTGCGGGCCATAGTGTCCAAAGTCGGCGGGCCACCAGTCCTGCGAATCCGTCATCAGCTTGCGAATGTCGGCCTTGAGGGCGTCATAGTCGATCGACTTGAAGGCCTCGCGGTAATTGAAGTTCTTACCCAGCGGATCGGACTTCTCGGAATGTTGGTTCAGCAGATCAACGCGCAGTTGATTGGGCCACCAGTCTTTGTTGGACGTACCGCCACCGAAGGCATGGGACCCATCGGGAGCATGGCCGGAAAACGGGCATTTGGCTTCAGAAGTCATGGTGTTCTCGTGAGGTCTGGGGGGGTGAGGCGGCCCCACCCGCTACGCAGCGGACCGACACTGCGGGTGGGGGAAATTTGCGGCTGTTTCAACACCTGCCGCCAGTGTGGCGATACGACTGGAAGTGCGCTTACGCCAGCAGGGAACGCAGCATCCACGCCGTCTTTTCGTGAATGTCCATGCGTTGCGTGAGCAGGTCGGCGGTCGGCTCGTCGGCGGCCTTGTCGACGTCGGGAAAGAGGCTGCGGGCGGTGCGCGTTACAGCCTCGTGGCCGGCCACCAGCTCGCGCACCATATCCATCGCCTCGGGAATGCCCTTCGATTCCGGGATCGACGACAGCTTGGCGAACTCGGTGTACGAGCCCGGTGCCGGATAACCCAGCGCGCGAATGCGCTCGGCCACCGGGTCGACGGCGTTCCACAGCTCGTTGTACTGCGTCTCAAACATCAGATGCAGCGTATTGAACATCGGGCCGGTCACGTTCCAGTGGAAGTAGTGCGTCTTCAGGTAGAGCGAGTACGTATCGGCCAGCAGGCGCGACAGGCCTTCGGCAATCTTCTTGCGGTCCTTGTCTGCAATACCGATGTTGATCTGGGCTGCGGCCGCTGCGCCGCTGTTCTTCTTTGCCATCTGGGTTCCCCTGAAAAAAGTCGTGTGCAAAAACGCGGAGGTCTGCGAAGGCCAAGGCCAACCAAGCGTGCCTCAAGCCTGTCTTTCGGTTGCCACCCAAGCTGCAAGTTCCGATCGTGGCATCGCTCCGTGACGAAATCCGGAACGAACGGCAACCAGGCGATCAAGCCGTCAACTGCACCATGCCATGCAGGAAAATGATCATAGTGCCGGCTGCTGCAATGGCCAGGCCGATCTGCTTGCGTACCCACTTGCGTTGCAGCCGGGCGGAGTCCGCAGCGCGCGCGCCTCGGCCACCCGTCATGGACTTCGTCGACCCAGCCTGCGAGGCGTGGACCGTGCCCGCGAACGCCTGCCATTCCGAAACGAACATCTGCATCATTGCCATGATTGGTCTCCTGCGTGCCGCGCTTTCCTGATACCTGCTCAATGCGATTCACCGTAGGCAGCGAGCCATTCCAGCACGGTCGCGACGGTGTTCGAGGCAAGGTGCAGGGACATGACGGGCTCCATGGTGACTGGGGATGAGCGCTCGGCTCACCATGAAAAATAGTCTATCAATGCCCTATTGCATCCGTAAATTTGATTGTTTTTATCTATCAATTAGGCGTGCGCTATGGCCGTCATGCAATGACGACGGCCAGCAGGCGGCGTCAGTGAATCAGTGGACGAGCGGCGTGTGCGGCAGCGGCTTGATGCCCGGCAGTTCGCATTGCGCGACCGCCTTGGCCACCGCCTCGATGGCGGCGATGCGGGTGAAGCTCTTGCGCCAGGCCAGCACAACGCGGCGGTCGGGCACGGGCTCCTGGAACGGCACGTAAGTCAGCAGCTCGTTGGCGGCGGGTTGCATGTTCGGCACCGAGGTGCGCGGCAGTACGGTGATGCCTACACCGCTGGCCACCATGTGGCGAATCGTCTCCAGCGAGGAGCCTTCGAACGTCTTCTGGATGCCGTCAGCGTTCTGCGAAAAACGCGACAGCTCAGGGCACACCCCCAGCACGTGGTCGCGGAAGCAATGCCCGTTGCCGAGCAACAGCATCGTCTGCTGCTTGAGCGCCTCCGGGTCCACCGCGTCTACCTTCGACAGTGCATGGCCGCGCGGCACCGCCACCACAAAGGGCTCGTCATACAGCGGCACGGTCATCAGCCCGGCTTCGGGAAACGGCTCGGCCATGATGGCGCAGTCGATTTCGCCCTGCTTGAGTAGCTCCACCAGCCGCACGGTGAAGTTCTCCTGCAGCATCAGTGGCATCTGCGGGACGCTCTGGATCATCTGCTTGACCAGCGCCGGCAGCAGGTACGGCCCGATCGTGTAGATCACCCCCAGACGCAAGGGCCCCTCCAGAGGGTCCATCCCCTGCTTGGCGATCTCGCGGATCGCCATGGTCTGCTCCAGCACACGCTGCGCTTGGGTGACGATCTGCTCACCCACGGGCGTGACGCTCACTTCAGAGGCGCCGCGCTCGAAGATCTGCACGGCCAGTTCATCTTCGAGCTTCTTGATGGCGACCGACAACGTCGGCTGCGAAACGAAGCAGGCCTCGGCGGCACGCCCGAAGTGGCGTTCGCGCGCAACGGCAACGATGTACTTGAGTTCAGTGAGCGTCATGGCAATCAATCGGCTTTTGGATGTCGATAGATTTTACCTTGTGACGCGGGATGTTGCTTGGGGATTGTGAGAACGCCACGAACTCGGCGCGGCGGTCTTGCGCGAAGCGTCATCCGCCGCACCGCCACAGCGCATTCAAAAGCTGTAATTCAGCCGCAAACCGGCGTGATTTCGGTCTATATCGTTCGGTTGATCGGGCTAGAATCGGCCAGTTGAATGCCAAGCCGTGCTCCATCATGTCGCTCGACCATCCCCATCTGCAGAACCCCACCACACTCCTTGAAATCGTGCGGGCGCAGTCCGAGATCGCCAAGCTCGGCACCGATCTGGGCGCGATCATGGAGCTGGTCACCGAGCGGGCCCAACACCTGACCTGCGCGACCGGCGCCGTGGTCGAACTGGCCGAAGGCGACGAGATGGTCTACCGCGCCACCTCGGGCCTGACCGAAACGCTCCTGGGTCTGCGCCTGGCGCGCAAGGGCAGCCTGTCGGGGCTGTGCGTGCAGACCGGCAGCATCCTGCAGTGCGACGATTCCGAAATCGACCCCCGCGTCGATCGCGAAGCCTGCCGGCGCGTGGGCTTGCGCTCGATGGTGGTCACGCCGCTGCGGCATCTGGATACCACGGTCGGCGTGCTCAAGCTGGTGGCGCCGGAGGTGAACGCGTTCAGCAAGAGCGACATCGGCGTGCTGGAGCTGATGTCCGAGCTGATTGCCGCCATGTTCCACGCCGCCAATGCCGAGCGCGATCAGCTCTATCTGCGCGCCACGCATGACGCGCTGACCGACCTGCCCAACCGCGCACTGTTCTATGACCGCCTGCGTCAGTCGATCCATCTGGCGCAGCGCGCGCATGGCGGGCTTGGCGTGCTCAACGTCGACATGGACAACCTCAAGCTCATCAATGATCGCCACGGCCACCGCGCCGGCGACGCGGCCATCCGCGAAACCGCGCAGCGCATGGGCCGCACCGCACGCCGCTCCGACACCGTGGCGCGCGTGGGCGGCGACGAGTTTGCCGTCATCCTGCCCGGCATCGGTGCGCGCGCCGATGCGCAGGCGCAATGCGAGCGGCTGATGGAAGAAGTGCAGCAGCCGTACGTGTTCGAAGGCCAGCCGCTGGACCTGCGCGTCAGCGTGGGCGTGGCGGTGATGCCCGAAGACGGTACGGAGATCACCGCCCTGCTGGACCAAGCCGACCGCGCGATGTACAGCGCCAAGCGCCTGCGCAAGCAGGCACGGACTGCGGCCACCGCGCATTGAGGCCTCCGGCCCAACGGCCGCAGGCTCAGTCCAACCGCTCCACGGCAGGCACCCGCGCACGCCCATCGCGCAGCTCGGCCTTCGGTTCGTAGGCACGCAGCACCAGGGCGAAATCACCGGCAGGCGCCGGCAGCCAGTTGGCACGCTGGGCAGGATCGGCTGGTGCATCACGCTGGATCAGCAGATCGATCGCGCCATCCGCACCCACCTTGAGGCCCGCGGTGCGATCGCCAATGGCGTAGCGCGCGATCGGGTTGGGCGTGAAGAACAGCTTGCCGTCCGGCTCCACCTCGTACATCGACAGTGACCAGAACGCATTGACCGGCAGCGATCCCGCCGGCAAATGCAGCCGATAGCGGTGCGCGCCGGAGAGCCGCGCCTGTTGCTGGTCGACAAAGGTGATGGGGTACATGGCCTCGACTGTCTTGAGTGCAAGCAGGCCGCCCAGCGCGACTTGCGCGCGGTAGGCATAGTCGGTGCCAAAATCGCCAAGATTGGCCTTCGAGTACGACCACCCGTCGGTCTTCGGGCCGGCCGCCGACAGCCCGCCCTTGAGCGAGCTCAGCATGCCCGGCAACTGCTTCGCCCACAGCGCCTTGACCTCGGGCGACAGCGCTTCCCAGCGGCATGCGGCCCCGCAGATGCCGACCGATGCCAGGCGCTGCATCAACGCATCTTCGTAGCGCGGTGCAGGGTTGCGCGCCAGCATCAGGTTGGCCATGTCGACAAAGGCTTGCGGGCTCTGCTCGACCGGCGGTGCAGCTTGCCACCGCGGCGGCGTCTTGCCGGCGCCGATCGGTTCGACCTTGAACTGGTCCTGCAAGGCCGTCACGGCGGGCATGTCGGCCTCGCCATTCACGAGGATGCGGGCCAGCACAAGCACGTCGTTGGCGGGTGCGCGAATCACCTGCACATTGGGCGGCAGTGGCTGCGTTGAGTCAGGGCCAACGACGACGAAAGTGCCACCGCGCGTGCCATTGGCGCGCCGGCCGAGAATCTCGAAATTGTTCGTCGCCATGTCCAGCAAGGCGAGCGAGTAGTAGCGGCCGGCCATGTCCGGCACCGTGAGCGCGACAGGGCCCTGGCGCAAGTCGAGCCATAGCGTGGAGTACGCCGTATCGCTGTTGGGCGTGGTCACCCAGCGATCTTCGGGGCCCGATAGCTTGTGCTGATGCGACCACTGGCCGAGCTGGAGGCGCCCGGGCTTGGCATCCGTGCCCAGCATGCCGGCACGCAGACGCCCCATCGCGACCAGCGGAAACGCGTAGTCGAAGGCCTGGTGCAGCACCGTCTCCTGCGAGGGCGTGGACTCGGCGGCGCTCCAGTCGTGGGCGGCTGCCGCGGCCAGATTGGCGCACAGGCTCACGGCAGCGAAGGCGAGCAGGCGTTTGCCCGAAAGGGGGCGGCGTCGGCTGGACAACATCGGTCTCCTCCTGAGGTATTTTTTTGATCTGGCGACCATAATATGAGCCCGGCTCACATTCCGCCACTCGCGTTCCATGACCTCGCAATCCAGGGAAAAATTCGATATAGATCAACCACTTGCACGGCGCCAGCCGCGCCAGGCCCGTTCACGCGAGAAGGTGGAACTCATCTTGGAAGCGACGCTGCGGATCCTCGATCAGGCGGGGCTGGAGGCGCTCACCACCAACCGCATCGCGGAGGCGGCGGGCATCAGCATCGGCACGCTGTACCAGTATTTCGGCGACAAGCTGCAGGTACTGGATGAACTGGCGCAGCGCGAGAGCGATCGGCTGACCGCCGAGTTGCTGGCGGTACTGACCGCGCCCGACGCGCTGTCGCCGGATGCCCGGCTGCGGCTGGCCGTGCGCACCTTGCTGGGCGCATTTGGCGGGCGGCATCGCGCGCGTCGCATCGTGCTCGAACAGGCCATCGCTCGCGGCCGCAACCCGCTGATCACGCCGGGGCACGTGTCGACCTTCCTGACTTCAGCCGGCGCACGCGACGCCGCCGGGCAACGCGTGACGCTCTCGCCCATCCAGGCCTTCGTGCTCACGCGCTCGGTCATGGGGGCGATCGGCAGCGCGCTTTCCTACGACGAACAGTGGCTCGGCAGCCCGGACTTCGAGAACAGCCTGTTCATGCTGATGCGTGGCTTCATACGTGAATGCGGCGCCCCGTCCACCGCTGCCAAGCGCTAACGGACGGGCACTTTGGTATTGAAACGCGCGGTTACACATACCCGCACACCCGGCGGAATAAACCGTGCGCCCGAGCCGTTTACCGGTCATGCGGAGCCCCATCGGCGACGACGCCGGCACGGCAGCCGCGGGCAAACCGATGTGCCAGCGATACGGCAAGACAGATCACCGCACCGTAGCAAGACGTCGGGCATTCCTGACCCGGGGATGAACATGAAGCGTCTGACCCTCCTGACGACGGCGCTGATGGCGTTGAGCCTCTGCGCCTGCGCGACAGCGCAAGACCTGCCGGTGGGCACCTGCCAGCCTGTGGCAGGGCAAACCGAGATCGACGGCGTGATGCAGCAGGTACAAGGCACCGCGTGCCTGCAACCGGACGGCACCTGGCAGATGGTGGACACCGACGGCACGCCAGTCACTTATGCCAGCACGCCGTATTACGTGGATGACACGTGGTACTGGGGCCCGCCCGTGTTCTTTGGCAGCGTGGTGTTTGTCGACCGCTTCCACCACGTCCACCGCATGCACGGTGCGTTCTTCCATCATGGCGGCCGCAGGGTGGGCGGGGGTGGTTTCCGAGGCGGCTTTCATGGTGGGCATGATGGCGACCACGGCGCGAGGTCGCACCACTAGGCCGGCGCCCGCCACCTACACGCGCAGGTAGTGCTCGCGCTCGCCCAGCCAGCGCTTGAGGTGCGTGTCCACCGCTTCCGGAAAGCGCGCGAGCATGGCCTCCGCCGCTTCCTGCGCGAACTCGACGAGCCACGCATCGTGGTTCAGATCGGCAAAACGCAGCATGGCCTCGCCCGATTGCCGCGCGCCAAGGAATTCCCCGGGCCCGCGAATTTCCAGATCGCGCCGCGCAATCTCGAAGCCGTCGGTGGTCTCGCGCATGGTCTGCAGGCGCTGCTTGGCCGTCGGTGACAGCGGCGCCTGATACAGCAGCACGCACACCGATTCCGCCGTGCCGCGCCCCACGCGCCCGCGCAACTGGTGCAGCTGCGCGAGGCCGAAACGCTCGGCATGCTCGATCACCATCAACGAGGCGTTGGGCACGTCCACGCCCACTTCGATGACGGTGGTGGCCACCAGCACATGCAACTCGCCGCCGGCAAAGGCGCTCATCACGGCAGCTTTCTCGGCGGACGGCAGGCGCCCGTGCACAAGGCCGACCTTCAATCCTTCCAGGCTCTGCGAGAGCGTCTCGAACGTCTCCACGGCGGTCTGCAATTGCAGCGCTTCGCTTTCTTCGATGAGCGGGCACACCCAGTAGACCTGCCGCCCTTCTCGTGCGGCGGCATAGATGCGCTCGATCACTTCGTCGCGGCGCGCGTCGTTCACCAGACGCGTCACGATGGGCGTGCGGCCGGGCGGTAGTTCATCGATGGCGGAGACGTCGAGGTCGGCGTAGTACGTCATCGCCAGCGTGCGCGGGATGGGCGTGGCGGACATCATCAGCTGGTGCGGCACCTGAGCGTTGGCGGCGACGGGCGCATCGCCATTGCTCGCCTTGCCGCGCAAGGCCAGCCGCTGCGCCACGCCGAAGCGATGCTGCTCATCCACCACGGCCAGACCGAGGCGCGCGAACGTGACCGCGTCCTGGATCAGCGCATGCGTGCCGATCACGAGCTGCGCCGTACCGTCGGCCACGCGCGCCGCCGCTTCGTCCTTCTGCTTGCGCTTGAGGCTGCCGGCCAGCCAGACGATATCCACACCCAGCGGCGCCAGCCATGTGGATAACTTGCGATAGTGCTGCTCGGCCAGCAGTTCGGTCGGCGCCATCAGCGCGGCCTGCCAGCCGGCATCGATGGCCTGGCACGCGGCCAATGCGGCGATGACGGTCTTGCCGCTGCCCACATCGCCCTGCAGCAGCCGCTGCATCGGGTACGGGTGCGCGAGGTCGGCGCGAATCTCGTCCCACACGCGGGCCTGGGCGCCGGTCAGCTTGAACGGCAGCGCCGCCATGAAGCGTGCAAGCAACCCGCCGTTGCCGCTGTCGCGCAGCACAGGCGCGTTACGCATGCGGCGCGCGGCCTGTGCGCGCTTGAGCGAGAGCTGCTGCGACAGCAGCTCATCAAACTTGATGCGCAACCAAGCCGGGTGCGTACGCTCAACCAGGCTGTGCTCATCGACGTCGGGCGTCGGCTGATGCAACAGGCGAACCGCTTCCGCCGGCGCCATCAGCTTGAGCGGCGCGAGCGGGCCGGTGATGAGGCTGTTCGGCAGCGTTTCCGGCAGCGGCGTGCGCGTGAGCGTGTTCAGGATCGCCTTGCGCAGATACGCCTGCGGCACACCGGCTACGGTGGAATACACCGGCGTCAGGCGATCAGGCAGTGGTTCATCCTCCGCCACGGTGCGCACGGTCGGGTGGACCATCTCCGCGCCGAAGAAACCGCCGCGCACCTCGCCGCGCACGCGCAGGCGCACGCCTTCGGCCATCTGCTTGACTTGGCTGCCGTAGAAATTGAGGAAGCGCAGCACGAGTTCGCCGGAATCATCGGCGATATGCACGACCAGTTGCCGGCGCGGCCGGAACGCCACTTCGTTGCGCGTGACGGTGCCTTCCACCTGCGCGGCCCAGCCGGTGTTGGCGCGGGCCATGGCTTCGGCGATGGTCAGGAGCGTGGTTTCGTCCTCGTAGCGCATCGGCAGATGCAGGACGAGATCGACGTCGCGGTGCAGGCCGAGCTTGGCGAGTTTGTCGGCCGGACCGGCGGTCTTGGCCGGCTTGTCTGCTGAGGTCGCCCGTTTGGGCTTCGGCGCCGACGCAGTATCAGCGTCGGACGTAAGAACAGCATCAGTGGCGGAACGGGCGCGAGGCGGCACAGGACGTTTACAATGGCGAACTTTGCGGTGTCGCCCGATTGTACCGGCGCCCGCCACCATCACTTGGCGCAATCCACGTCTGCGCCACTTTTCATGCTGACGCTGTCCGATTTCGATTTCGATCTGCCGCCCGAGCTGATCGCGCAAACCGCCCTGCCCGACCGCACCGCGAGCCGCCTGCTGGCGGTTCGCCGCACGGAAGATGGCGTGCACTTTGATGATCGCCAGTTCGCCGATCTGGTGGATTACCTGCGCCCCGGCGACCTGCTGGTCTTCAACGACACGCGCGTCATCAAGGCCCGCTTCTTCGGCCACAAGGCCAGCGGCGGCAAGGTCGAAGTGCTGGTCGAGCGCCTGCTGGACGAGCACACCGTGCTGGCGCAGATCCGCTCCAGCAAATCGCCCATCGAGGGCACCACGCTGCGCCTGGCCGATGCCTTTGATGTGACGGTCGGCCCGCGCGCCGAGCCGTTCTTCACGCTGCGCTTTCCGCAGCCGGCGCTGGACCTGATCGAGCAATACGGCCGCCTGCCGCTGCCGCCCTACATCGAGCACGACCCCGACAGCTTTGACGAAACGCGCTATCAAACCGTCTACGCACGCAACCCGGGCGCCGTCGCGGCCCCCACGGCTGGCCTGCATTTCGACGATGCACTGTTCGCCAAGCTGGATGCGATGGGCGTCAAGCGCGGCTTTCTCACGCTGCACGTGGGCGCGGGCACGTTCCAGCCGGTGCGTGTGGAAAACATCGCCGAGCACCGCATGCACAGCGAGTGGTACGCCATCTCGCCCGAACTGGCTGAGGCTATTCGCGCCACGCGGGCAGCGGGCGGGCGCGTGATCGCGGTGGGCACCACGTCGATGCGCGCGCTGGAATCCGCCGCGCAGCCTGACGGCACGCTCCATGCGGGCAGCGGCGACACCGACATCTTCATCACCCCCGGCTATCGCTTCCGCATCGTCGATGCGCTGGTGACGAACTTCCATCTGCCCAAGTCGACGCTGCTGATGCTGGTATCGGCGTTTGCCGGCATGGACGCCATCCGCGGCGCCTACCAGCACGCCATTGCCCAGCGCTACCGCTTCTTCAGTTACGGCGACGCCATGCTGCTCACGCGCGCCGAACCAGACCACATTCCCGCCTGACCATGCTCAAGTACGAACTCCTTACCACCGATGGCCTCGCCCGGCGCGGCCGCATGACCCTGAACCACGGCGTGGTGGAAACGCCCATCTTCATGCCGGTGGGCACGTATGGCGCGGTCAAGGCGATGTCGCCGGCAGAACTGAAGGACATCGGCGCGCAGATCATCCTCGGCAACACCTTCCACCTGTGGCTGCGCCCGGGGCTGGATGTGATGGATGCACACAAGGGCCTGCACGGCTTCAACGGCTGGGACAAGCCCATCCTGACCGACTCTGGTGGTTTTCAGGTGTTTTCACTGGGCGATCTGCGCAAGATCACCGAAGAAGGTGTGACGTTCGCCTCGCCCATCAATGGTGACAAGCTGTTCCTGTCGCCGGAGATCTCCATGCAGATCCAGCGCCGGCTGAATTCGGACATCGTCATGCAGTTCGACGAATGCACGCCGTACAAGATCGGCGATCGCCCGGCCACCGAGGCCGAAGCCGCCGCCTCGATGCGCATGAGCCTGCGCTGGGCCCAGCGCTCGCGCAACGAGTTCGCTCGCGAAGGCAACCCGAACGCGCTGTTCGGCATCGTGCAGGGCGGCATGTTCGAGAACCTGCGCGATGAATCGCTGGCCGGCCTGCAGGCGATCGACGCCGATGCGGGCGGCGAAGGCTTTGGCGGTTACGCCATTGGTGGCCTCTCCGTCGGCGAGCCGAAGGAAGACATGATGCGCGTGCTGCAGCACGTGGCACCGCGTCTGCCGGCCAACAAGCCGCATTACCTGATGGGCGTGGGCACGCCGGAAGACCTGGTGGCGGGCGTCGCCGCTGGCGTGGACATGTTCGACTGCGTGATGCCGACCCGCAATGCGCGCAACGGCTGGCTGTTCACCCGCTTTGGCGACATCAAGATCAAGAACGCCGTGCACCGCAACGACCCGCGCCCGCTGGACGAGACCTGCGGCTGCTACACCTGCAGCAATTTCTCGCGCGCGTATCTGCACCATCTGCAGCGTGTGGGGGAGATCCTGGGCGCACGCCTGAACACCATCCACAATCTCTATTACTACCTGGAATTGATGGCCGAAATGCGTGCCGCCATCGAGTCGCACGGCTTTGCGGCCTTCCAGGCGCGCTTTGCCGCAGACCGGGCGCGCGGCGCGCTGTAACACGGCTTGACAGGGCGCCGGGCGCGCCCATTTGCCGCAGCACCGCAATGGTAGAATGTCCGGTCCGATTTTTGACCGATTGACGAACCATTACGGAGTTTTGACGTGTTCCTCATTTCCGACGCTTACGCGCAAACCGCACCGACTGGTGGTGCTGCAGGTGGCCTGATGAGCTTCCTGCCCATCATCCTGATGTTCGTGGTGCTGTGGTTCATCATGATCCGCCCGCAAATGAAGCGCCAGAAGGAAACCAAGGCGATGCTCGAAGCCCTGGCCAAGGGCGACGAAGTCGTCACCGCCGGCGGCATCCTCGGCAAGGTGACCAAGGTGGCTGAGCAGTACGTCACCGTGGAAGTCTCCGCCAACACCGAAATCACCGTCCAGAAGAGCGCCGTGACGACCGTGCTGCCCAAGGGCACGCTCAAGGCGCTGTAATCGGCCCATCCCGGCGCCGCGCTCACCCGCGCTGGCGCCGGAACCCCAGGCAGCGCCTATTCTAAGAATCCGCGCCCGCGCCCCTCGGCGTCGCCTCTCTGCTTTTCCAAGATGAATCGCTATCCACTCTGGAAATACCTTGTGATCCTGGTGGCGCTTGCCATCGGGTTCCTCTATACGCTGCCGAACTTCTTCGGTGAGGCGCCTGCCGTGCAGGTGTCCTCTGGCAAGGCCACCGTCAAGGTCGACCTGAACGTCCAGAAGCAGGTCGAAAGCCTGTTGGCCGCAGCCAGCATCCAGCCCGACGGCGTGTTCTTCGACAACAACGGCACCTCCGCCAGCGTGCGCGTGCGCTTTGCCGATACCGACACCCAGCTCAAAGCCAAGGACGTCCTGGCCCGCGGCCTGAACACCGACCAAGCCGACCCGACCTACATCGTCGCGCTGAACCTGCTGCCGGGCTCCCCGCGCTGGCTCAGTGGCGCACCGTTCTTTGCCAAGCCGATGTTCCTGGGCCTGGATTTGCGCGGTGGCGTGCACTTCCTGTTGCAGGTCGACATGAACGGCGCAGTGACGAAGAAGCTGGACTCGCTGGCCGGCGACATCCGCACGCAACTGCGTGACAAGAACATCCGCCACAGCGGTATCGATCGCGGGGGCAACACCATCACCATCAAGTTCAGCAGCGCCGACGACGCCGACCGCGCCCGCAGCCTGCTGTCTGATTCGACTCGCGAACTGGCCTACACCGTCGACAAGACGGCCGATGGCGCCACGCTCACCGGCACCTTCACCGCCGCTGCGATGAAGGAAGTGCAGGACAACGCGGTCAAGCAGAACATCGTGACGCTGCACAACCGGGTGAACGAACTCGGCGTGGCAGAACCGGTGATCCAGCAGCAGGGCCCGGACCGCATCGTCGTGCAGCTGCCCGGCGTGCAGGACACGGCCAAGGCCAAGGACATCATCGGCCGCACCGCCACGTTGGAAGCACGCCTGGCCGACCCGAACGCGCCGCTGCTGCCACGCGCCGGCGATCCGGTACCGCTGGGCGACGAGCTGTTCACGCAAGGCCGCGGCGCCCCGGTGCTGCTGCAGAAGCAGGTGATCTTCACGGGCGACCGCATCACCAGCGCCTCGGCCGGCTTCGACCAGAACCACAACTCGTCGGTCGACATCACGCTCGACGGCCAGGGCGGCCGCATGCTGCGCGATGTCTCGCGCGACAACATCGGCAAGCGCATGGGCATCGTGCTCTTTGAAAAGGGCAAGGGCGAAGTGCTGACGGTGGCGACTATCCAGTCCGAACTGGGCTCGCGCTTCCAGATCACCGGCATGGGCTCGACCGAAGCAGCGTCCGACCTGGCGCTGCTGCTGCGTGCCGGCTCGCTGGCTGCACCGATGGAGATCATCGAAGAGCGCACCATCGGCCCGTCGCTGGGTGCCGACAACATCAAGAAGGGCTTCGATTCGGCGCTGTACGGCTTCCTCGCCATCTCGGTGTTCATGGTGCTGTACTACATGCTGTTCGGTGCGTTCTCGGTGGCGGCGCTGGGCGTCAACGTGTTCCTGCTGATCGCCCTGCTGTCCATGCTGCAGGCCACGCTCACGCTGCCGGGTATCGCGGCAATTGCGCTTGCACTCGGTATGGCCATTGACGCCAACGTGCTGATCAACGAGCGCGTGCGTGAAGAACTGCGCAATGGCGCGTCGCCGCAGATGGCCATCGCCGCCGGTTTCGACCGTGCGTGGGCCACTATCCTGGACTCGAACGTAACGACCCTGATCGCCGGCTTGGCGCTGATCGCCTTCGGTTCTGGCCCGGTGCGCGGCTTTGCGATCGTGCACTGCCTGGGGATCGGCACGTCGATGTTCTCGGCCGTGTTCTTCAACCGTGGCCTCGTGAACCTCTGGTACGGCCGCAAGAAGAAGCTGCAGAGCGTGGCCATCGGGCAGGTGTGGAAGCCGGGCAATACCGGCACGACGCAGACGCCGGCCAAGTAAGCACGGCTCACCCAACACTGAATCTCGCATAACCGGCACCCGCCCCCGACACGATGGGGCGGTCGCCACAAAGGGCAGACCATGGAGTTTTTCCGCATCCGCCGCGACATTCCGTTCATGAAGCACGCGTTGGTCCTCAACGCGCTGTCGTTCCTGACGTTTATCGCCGCTGTCTTCTTCCTGTTCCACAAGGGGCTGCACCTGTCGGTGGAGTTCACCGGCGGTACGGTGATGGAAGTCGCGTACACCCAGGCCGCCGATCTGCCGAAGATCCGCGGCGACGTTGAAAAGCTCGGCTATGCCGACGCCCAGGTGCAGAACTTCGGCACCTCGCGCGACGTGATGATCCGCCTGCCGCTCAAGAACGGTCCGGACGGCAAGCCCATCGCCTCTGCCGTGCAGAGCCAGCAGGTGATGACAGCCCTGAACGCCGCCAACCCCGACGCCAAGCTGCAACGGGTGGAGTTTGTCGGCCCGCAGGTCGGCAAGGAACTCGCCACCGACGGCCTGCTCGCGCTGCTGTTCGTGGTGATCGGCATCGTGATCTATCTGTCGATCCGCTTCGAGTGGAAGTTTGCAGTGGCGGGCGTGATCGCCAACCTGCACGACGTGGTCATCATCCTGGGCTTCTTCGCCTTCTTCCAGTGGGAGTTCTCGCTGTCGGTGCTGGCGGGGGTGCTGGCGGTGCTCGGCTACTCGGTGAACGAATCGGTGGTGATTTTCGACCGGATCCGCGAAGCGTTCCGCAAGTACCGCAAGATGAACACGCACGAAGTGATCGACCACGCGATCACCAGCACCATCTCGCGCACGATCATCACCCACGGCTCGACCGAAATGATGGTGCTGTCGATGCTGGTGTTCGGCGGCCCGACGCTGCACTACTTCGCCCTGGCGCTGACGATCGGTATCCTGTTTGGTATCTACTCGTCGGTGTTCGTGGCGGCTGCGCTGTGCATGTGGCTGGGCGTCAAGCGCGAAGACCTGGTCAAGTCCGATAAGAAGGCCGGCGGCCCGAAGGAAGACGATCCGAACTTCGGCGCGCAGGTCTGAGCACCCTGCGGCTCACCCCTCTCGGCACAAGGAAGCCCCGCAATCGCGGGGCTTTTTCTTTGGCAGTGCGCCGAAACCGCGGCGACGCCGTCGTGGAAATGCATTGCCAAATGGTGCCTGCGGATAAGACTTTTCCGATGTCGGAAAGCGAGATGATCCCGCACAGTGTCGGCTAGACGCGCCACATCGTTGCACCGGCCGATTCGCTCGGCCGTTCCGTACGACAGCGACAGATCGTGACCTCAGAGAGCGCAACGCTCGCCTGGTCCGGCCGCCTATCGGCCCTCTCCTGTCCATGCTCCCGGCTTTCACTGCACACCAATGCGGCACGTCATGTTCGGCAGTGGTTTTCCTCACCGTTGGAAAAGCCGTTGCAGATTTCGAAAGGACAGGCCGTTGAGAACCCTACTCCCCGCAATACTCGCGCTGTTGAGCACCATCGGCATCGCCAGAGCCGCCCCGCCAGCACCAGATCAAACGCTGGTTGAGCGCGGGCGCTACCTCGCGCAGGCCGCCGACTGCGCCGCGTGCCACTCCGCCAAAGGCAAGGCGCCCTTCGCGGGCGGGCTGAAGATGAACGCGCCGGTGATCGGTGCGATTTACACGACCAACATCACCCCCGACCCCGAGACCGGCATCGGGCGCTACACCGAACAGGAGTTCGCGCGCGCATTGCGCGAAGGCGTGGCAAAGGATGGGCACAACCTCTATCCGGCCATGCCGTACCCGTCTTACGCCAAGGTCTCGAATGACGATGTCTCCGCCTTGTATGCGTATTTCATGCTGGGCGTGAAGCCCGTGCACCAGGCCAACCGCGCGCCGGATGCCCCCTGGCCGCTGACAATGCGCTGGCCGCTGAAGCTATGGAACATGCTGTTCCTCGAAGACAGGCGTTTCGCGCCAAGTCCTGACAAGAGCCTCGAATGGAATCGCGGCGCCTATCTGGTGCAGGGCCTCGGCCACTGCGGAGCGTGCCATACGCCGCGCGGCATTGCGTTCCAGGAACTCGCCCTGGATGACCGCGGCAGCCAGTTTCTGTCTGGGGCCGCGCTGGACGGCTGGTTCGCATCCAACCTGACCGGCAATGCGACGACGGGCCTCGGCAAATGGAGCGGCGAAGACATCGCTCGCTTCCTCAAGACCGGCGCCAACACGCACGCTACCGCCTTCGGACCGATGACGGACGTGATCAACAACAGCACGCAGTGGATGTCCGACAAGGACCTCGCCGCGATTGCCGTGTATCTGAAATCGTTGCCGGCCTCGGGCGCACCGACCGCGCCCGCAGGCACTGTCGACCCGGCCACGATGGCACATGGCGCGCAGGTCTACCAAAACTTCTGCGTGGCCTGCCACCTGCCGAACGGCAAGGGCACAGCCCCGTGGCTGGCGCCGCTCGCAGGCAACCCCAACGTGCTGGAGCCCAATCCGCTCTCGCTCATCAACGTGACTCTTAACGGCACGCCAGCGCTCGTCATCGACGGCATTCCGGCGCCCTACCCGATGCCCGCGCATCGCCATGCGCTCAGTGATGCGGATATCGCGGCCGCGCTGACATTCACGCGCAACAGCTGGGGTAACCACGCACCGGCAATTACGGCAAACGACGTCACCAAGCTGCGCCAGCAAACCGGAAACGACCAATGACGGCTACGACCCTCTCCCCCATCACCTTGCACGTCAACGGCAAGGCAGTTGACATCAAGGCAGCGCCGGAAACCCCGCTGCTGTACGTACTGCGCGACCAGTTGCACCTGAAAGGCCCGCGTTTTGGCTGCGGGCTCGGACAGTGCGGCGCCTGCTCCGTGCTCATCGATGGCGCGGTACAGCGCTCGTGTGTGCTGCCGGCTGCTGCAGTGGGCGGCCGTGCCGTCACGACGCTGGAAGGCATGGGCACGCCCGCCAAGCCGGACCCGCTGCAACAGGCCTTCGTCGATGAGCAGGCGGTGCAATGCGGCTACTGCATCAACGGCATGCTGATCGCCGCACGCTCGCTGCTGAACAGCAACCCGAAGCCGACCGAAGCACAGGTCAAGGAAGCCCTCGCCTCCAACCTGTGCCGATGCGGCACGCACATGCGGATCGTCCGCGCCATCCTCAAAGCCAGCGAGGCCTGAATGCGCGTCAATGATTCCACCTCATTCTCCCGTCGGCACTTTCTCAAGCAAGGCGCCGCGCTTGCCATCGGGTTCTCCTTCTCGGGGCTGGCCGTCGCCCGCGTCCTGGGCGAGATCACGGAAGCCGATGCCACGCCGGTCGCCAAGGCCAAATCCGTTGACGGCACGCGGGTCGATGCCTTCCTTGTGCTGGAAGGCGACGGCACGCTCACGCTGTATACGGGCAAGGTCAACCTGGGTACAGGTAACACCACCGCGCTCGCGCAGATGGCTGCTGAGGAACTGGAATTTCCGATCGGCCGCGTTCGCGTCGTGCAGGGCGACACGGCCATGACGGTTGACCAGGGCGCCACCATCGGTTCGCTGTCCATTTCGAACGCGGGTATCCAGTTGCGCCAGGCAGCCGCCACCGCCGCCGCTGCCATCCGCGAGGTGGCCGCGCGCGCCTATCGCATCGCGCCGACGGAGGTTCGCCTTGAAAACGGTGCCGCCTTCCGGGGCGCGGCGGACAAGCAAGGCACGCCTTATCACCGGCTGCTTGGCGCGCACCCGCTGGCGCTCAATCTCGATCCCAAGGCGCCGCTCAAGTCGACCGGCAATTACAAGCTCGTGGGCAAGCCGGTCAAGCGCGACGACGTGCGCGCGAAAGTCTTTGCCGACTTCACCTTCATGCATGACGTGAAGGTCGACGGCATGGTGCATGCGCGTGTCGTTCATCCCAATGCGTATGGAGCGCAGCTGGTGAGCGTCGACGACACGCACGCGAAGAAGGTGCCGGGCTTCCTGCGCACGGTGCGCGTCGGCAATCTGCTGGCGGCCATCGCCTCCGATGAATGGGCCGCGATCCAGAGCGCCCGCGCGCTCGAGGTGACGTGGTCTTCGTGGTCGGGCCTGCCCGAGCAATCGAAGCTCTACGATGCCGTGCGCGTGCTGCCGCTACACGATCAAGGCAAGGTCCTGGAGCGCGGTCATGCGAGCGACACGATCAGCAAGGCCAGTCAAGGCAAGACGGTACGCGCAACCTACGCCTGGCCGTTCCAGACCCATGGCTCCATCGGACCGTCCTGCGCGATCGGCGACTACCGCGACGGCAAGCTGACGGTCTGGTCGGCCACGCAATCGCCGCACCTGACGCGCGACCAGATCGCCAGGATGCTGAAGATGGACAAGGGCGATGTACGGCTGATCTACGTGGAAGGTGCCGGCTGCTATGGCCGCAACGGCCACGAAGATGCCGCGGCCGAAGCCGCGCTGCTGTCGAAAGCCATCGGGCGCCCCGTGCGCGTGCAGTGGATGCGCGAAGACGAACACGGCTGGGACCCGAAAGGCCCGCCTGTCATCTCGGACATGGTGGGAGCTGTGGACGATGAGGGCCGCATCCAGGCGTGGCAGTACACCTCATGGGTGCCGTACCGCGCCTCGGGCAGCGTGGACGTGCCGCTGCTGGCGGGCGAACTTGTCCGCGCGTCGACGCTAGCCGACGTGCCGGATAACCCCGGTGGCATGGAATTCAACATGGTCTCGCCCTACGCCATCCCGAACGTGAACGTGGTGGTCAACCGCTACGCGCGCTCGCCGCTGCGGCCAGCGTGGCTGCGCGGCCCGGGGCGCCTTCAGCACACGTATGCCAATGAGTCCTTCATGGACGAACTGGCGGCTGCAGCCCACGCAGACCCGATCGCGTTCCGGCTACGCCATCTGAGCGAACCGCGCCTCAAGGCGGTGGTCGAGGCACTGGAAAAGCGCTCGGGCTGGGTGCGCCGGCCCTCGTTCTCCACGCGGCCCGGCGGCAACATTGCGCGCGGGCGCGGCATGGCCTGCGTGCGCTACGAGCCGAACAACGCCTACGTGGCAGCAGTCATCGAAATCGAATTGGACCGCACCACCGGCGTCATCCAGGTCGGCAAGGTGACCGTGGTGCACGACTGCGGCCTGGTGGTGAACCCGGATGGCGTGCGCAACCAGGTGGAAGGCGAAGTCGTCCAGACGATCAGCCGGACGCTGTTCGAGGAAGTCAACTTCTCGGCATCGGCCGTCACGAGCGTCGATTGGCTCACGTACCGGTTGCTGAAGTTCCCGGAACTGCCTTCGCAGGTGGATGTGGTGCTGCTCGATCGGCCGGATGAACCTCCCGTGGGAGCAGGCGAACCGGCATGCGCGGTCATTCCATCGGCCATTGCGAGTGCCGTGTACGACGCTGTGGGCATCCGGCCGCGCACGCTTCCATTCAGCCCTGCGTCGATTCGCGAACTGCTGAAGTCGTAAAACGGCCCGATAACAAAAAACCCCGCAAATTGCGGGGCTTTTTGTTTGCCGTGTCGCTTATTGCATCGCGACGCTGGCGTCCTGCTTCAGGCCTTCGACCTGGATCCGCAGCTTGGTTTCCATGTTGAAACCGTAAGCCTTGCCGTAGTCGAGGCCGAACTCGTCGCGCTTGAACTTCATTTCTGCGTCGGCACCGCACACTTCACGCTTGAGCATCGGGTGCGGCATGCACTTGAACGCGTCGATTTCCATCTTGACCGGCTTGGTCACGCCGCGCAGCGTGAGCTGGCCTTCGGCTTCGGTCGGCACGTCGCCCTTGAACTTGGTGAAGTTGCCCTTGAACGTGGCGGTCGGGTACTTGGCGACGTCGAACAGATCGGCGCTCTTGGCGTGCTCGTTCATCTTGGTCAGGCCGAAGTCGATGCTGTCGGTCTGCACGGTCACGTCGATGGTGCCCTTCTTGGCTTCGCGATCCAGCGTCACGGTGCCGCTGGACTTCTCGAACTTGCCGCGCCACTTCGACAGACCCCCCATGTGGTCGGCTTCGAAGCTCGGATAGGTGTGGCTCGGGTCGAGCTGATACGTGGCCGGCGCGGCAAACGCGGCGGTGGCGGCAACAGCCGACAGTGCGGCAACGAGGGTACGCAATTTCATGAGAGCTCCTGCGGATAAAAGCGGCACACGAGGGCCGAAAAAAACGTTGGGGTTGAGACTGACGCTCACTTCTTGGCGATGACGACGCGGAACTTGATCGTCACGTCGTCCGAGACGACCGACGTATCCTTCCATTCGCCGTCACCGACCTTGAACGCATTGCGCTTGACGGGCAATGCGCCTTCGAAGACCTGGTTGGCGCCTTCCTGCTTGAAGGTGAAGGGTGCCGTCACATCTTGCGTGATGCCCTTGATGGTCAGCTTGCCGACCACGTCCACCTTGCCGCCCGCGCCCGGCTTGAATGCCGACGATACGAACGTTGCCTTCGGATACTTGGCGGTGTCGAACCAGTCCTTCTTCTTCAGTTCGTCGTTGTATTCCTTGCTGCCCACGTCGACGCTGGTCACATCAATGTCGACCTTGGCCGTGGACGCGGCTACGTTGGCCGGGTTGTAGTTCACGACGGCGTCGAACTTGCCGAACTTGATGTCCATCGGCACGCCGAGCTGCTTGCCGGTGGCGCTGACGCTGCTCTTGCCGGCATCCACCTGGGTGGTGGCCGACACCGACACGGCAGCGATCGACAGCGCGGCGGCAGCAACCAGAGCGACAGCGCGGGGGCGCACAAAACGTTTCATCTTCAGACTCCTTCGGTCAGGCCGGGCCTCGCCGGCAATCTTGGTCAGGATGGGACAGCGCAGAATCAGCGCACGAATTCAGCGCAAGAAAGGCAGCATGCGGCGCAACGTGCCGTCGCGATCGACGACGTGATGCTTGAGCGCCGCCAGGATATGCAGCACAACGATGGTCGCCATGGTCCAGTTCAACCACTCGTGCGCGGCTTCAAAGACTTCCTTGAGCGCATCGCTCTTGTCGAACGGCATGGGCATTTCCCACACGCCAAGGTAGACGACCTTGATACCGGCTGCCACGCTGAGCAGGTAGCCGGTGACCGGCACGGCCAGGATCAGCAGATACAGGACGAAATGCGCGCCCTCGGCGGCCTTGTGCTGCCACTTGGGCATGCCTGCCACGGGTGCCGGGGCCGGATGCGTCAGGCGCCACAGCACGCGCAGCGCCGCAAAGATCAGCACCGTGATGCCGATCCACTTGTGATACGAGTACAGCTTGAGCTTGGTCGGCGTAAAGCCGGGGATGTCGGTCATGTACAGACCGAGCCCGAACGCCGCGAAGATCAGCAGCGCAATGATCCAGTGCAACGCGATCGCGGGCGCGCCGTAAGCGCCATCATCTGCGGCGCTGCGCACGGCTAGGTTCGGTTGGGCAGCTTGTGACATCGGGTTCCCTCGGTTTGGAGACGCTCTCGGTAAGTGGGCGGCACCTGTCAGTCAGACCGCGGCGCCATCGATTTGTGCATTATTGGTGCGATCCGCCCAGGCAGGACGGCGCCAAGTTCACCAAGAAATTCAAATTTTTTGATGAATCGGCAGAATGGGGGCGACGCGGCAGAATGACTATTCTACCGAGCCCAGATAGTAAAACAGCCTCCTCCGTAACCGTACGGAGGAGGCTGTAATTGGGACAGCCACCAAATTTTCGAAACAATTATTGGGCGCTGATCCGGCGGGCCAGTTCTGCGGCCTTGCCCGTGTAGCTGCCGGGCGTCATGTCCAACAGCAGCTTGCGAGCCTCTTCTGGAATGGCCAGCGTGCCGATGAATTCACGCAGCGCCTCGCGCGAGATGCCCTTGCCGCGCGTCAGCTCCTTCAACTGCTCGTACGGGTTGGCGATGCCGTAGCGGCGCATCACGGTCTGCACCGGCTCGGCCAGCACTTCCCAGCAGTTGTCGAGGTCTTCGGCCAGGCGCGACGGGTTGGTTTCCAGCTTGCCCAGGCCGCGCAGGCACGCGTCGTAGGCCAGCAGGCTGTAGCCGAAAGCCACGCCGATGTTGCGCAGCACGGTCGAGTCCGTCAGGTCACGCTGCCAACGCGACACCGGCAGTTTTTCCGAGAGGTGACGCAGCACCGCGTTAGCCAGGCCGACGTTGCCTTCGGAGTTTTCGAAGTCGATCGGGTTGACCTTGTGCGGCATGGTCGACGAGCCGATCTCGCCGGCCTTGGTCTTCTGCTTGAAGTAGCCCTGCGAGATGTAGCCCCAGACGTCGCGGTCCAGGTCCAGGATGATGGTGTTGGCGCGCGCCACGGCGTCGAACAGCTCGGCCATGTAGTCGTGCGGCTCGATCTGGATGGTGTACGGGTTGAACGTCAGGCCCAGTCGGGTCTCGATCACGTTCTTCGAGAAGGCTTCCCAATCCAGCGTGGGATACGCCGACAGGTGCGCGTTGTAGTTGCCCACCGCGCCGTTCATCTTGCCCAGCAGTTCCACGGCTTCGATGCGGCGGATGGCGCGGTCCAGGCGCGCGGCAACGTTGGCCATTTCCTTACCCAGCGTGGTGGGCGAAGCCGGCTGGCCGTGCGTGCGCGAGAGCATCGGCACGTCGGCGTTCGCGTGAGACAGTTCCACCAGGCGGGCCTGCACGCGGCGCAGCGACGGCACGATTACCGTATCGCGCGCACCCTTGAGCATCATGCCGTGCGAGGTGTTGTTGATGTCTTCCGAGGTGCAGGCGAAGTGGATGAACTCGCTGGCGGCTTCCAGCTCGGCGTTACCCTTCACGCGCTCCTTCATCCAGTACTCGACGGCCTTCACGTCGTGGTTGGTGACGGCTTCAATCTCTTTGATGCGGGCGGCATCGGCCTCGGAGAAGTTCTCGACCAGGGCCAGCAGCGCTTGTTCGGCGGCCGCCGAGAAACGCGGGATTTCGGCCAGGCCGGCCTGCGACAGGGCGATCAGCCAGTGCACTTCCACCTTCACGCGGTTGCGCATGAAAGCGGCTTCCGACAGCCACTCGCGCAGCGGATCGGCCTTGGCAGCGTAGCGGCCATCGATGGGAGACAGGGCGGTCAGGGCAGAAAGCGACGACATGGCAGGCGGGGAAAAATGTGAAGGAAAGCTCAATCCGGACAACCCGGACGCTGCATCGAGCGTTGAACCCAGGTGCATACGCGCACCCCGGCAAGCCTGCAATTTTACCACCCGGCACCCGCTTTCCATGGCCAAATGCGGCTGGATTGACCATGGAAGGCAAGTCTCCGTTTGGTAGAAGCGCCGCGCAGAGCACCCGGGGAAGTGCGCAGCTATACTTCCGCCTCCAACATGACATGCCTATGAAACTGATCGGATCGCACGCCAGCCCGTACACCCGCAAGGTGCGCGTGGTCCTGGCCGAAAAGAAAATCGACTACCAGTTCGTGCTGGAAGACGTGTGGAGCGCCGGCACGCAGATCCACCAGTTCAATCCGCTCGGCAAAGTCCCGTGCCTCGTGATGGACGACGGTGGCGCGCTGTTCGATTCGCGCGTGATTGCCGAATACGCCGACACGCTGTCACCCGTGGCGCGGCTGATCCCGCCGTCGGGCCGCGAGCGCGTGGAAGTGCGCTGCTGGGAAGCCCTGGCCGATGGCCTGCTCGACGCCGCGCTCATGCTGCGCATCGAACACACCCAGCGCACGCCCGAGCAGCGCAGTGAAACCTGGCTTGCGCGCCAGAACCACAAGATCGACGAGGCGCTCAAGGCCATGTCGCAAGGCCTGGCCGACAAGACGTGGTGCAACGGCAACCACCTGACGCTGGCCGACATCGCCGTCGGCTGCGCCCTCGCCTACCTGGATTTCCGCCAGCCGCAGATCGACTGGCGCGAACGGCACGCCAACCTGACCACGTTCTACGCGCGCATGGAAAAGCGGCCGAGCTTCATCGAAACCCAGCCGCAATAAAGCGCCGTCGCTATGCCGCCACCGGGTCGAACCGGTCGGCCTGGGCCATCGGCCAATAACGCTCGTACAGCTGATACCGATACCGCCCGGCGAGCAGGTCGCCGGGTTCGAGGTATTTGAGCAGCGCAGACAGCAACTGCACCTCGTTGCCCGACACACGCCGCACGATGTGATGCGCTCGGAAATCGGCCGGATGCTGCAGGCCGGCCGCCTGCGTCAGCTCCAGCAGAGCATGCAGCGTGTGCGCGTGGTACTGATGCACGCGCTCGGCCTTGTCGGGTACCACCAGCGCCTTCTGACGGGACGGGTCCTGCGTGGCCACGCCGGTCGGGCAGCGGTCGGTGTGGCACTTCTGGGCCTGGATGCAGCCGAGCGCAAACATGAAGCCGCGCGCCGCGTTGCACCAGTCGGCACCCATCGCCAGCGTGCGGGCCACGTCGAAGGCGGTGACGATCTTGCCCGAGGCGCCGATCTTGATCTTGTCCCGCAGCTTGGTGCCCACCAGCGTGTTGTGCACCAGCAGCAGCCCTTCCTGCAGCGGCGTACCCACATGGTCGGTAAATTCCAGTGGCGCGGCGCCCGTACCACCTTCCGCACCATCCACGACGATAAAGTCCGGCAGGATGCCCGACTCCAGCATCGCCTTGACGATGCCGAAGAACTCCCACGGATGCCCGATGCACAGCTTGAAGCCCGTGGGCTTGCCGCCCGACAGCGTGCGCAGACGGTCTACAAACTGCAGCAGCCCCAGCGGCGTGGAGAACTCCGAGTGCGAAGCCGGCGAGATGCAATCCTGCCCAATCGGAATACCGCGCGTGGCAGCAATCTCCGGCGTGACCTTGGCGGCGGGCAGCACGCCGCCATGGCCCGGCTTGGCGCCTTGCGAGAGCTTCACCTCGATCATCTTCACCTGCGGGTTGCGCGCCTGCTCGGCAAAGCGGTCGGGGTCGAAGCGGCCGTTGGCATCGCGGCAGCCGAAGTAGCCCGAGGCGACTTCCCAGATCAGGTCGCCGCCCTCTTCGCGGTGGTACGGCGAGATCGAGCCCTCGCCCGTGTCATGGATGAAGTTGCCGAGCTTCGCGCCCCGGTTGAGCGCGCGGATGGCGTTGCCCGACAGCGCGCCAAAGCTCATCGCCGAGATGTTGAACACCGACATCGAATACGGCTGCGCACGCCCCTCGCCCACCATCACGCGGAAGTCCGACGAAGGGATGCGCGTGGGCGCCAGTGAATGGCCAATCCACTCATGCCCCGCCACCTTCACGTCGACTTCGGTGCCGAACGGGCGGCTATCGACTTCACCCTTGGCGCGCTGGTAGACGATGCTGCGCTGAGCGCGCGAGAACGGGCGCTCGTCGGTGTCGTCTTCAACGAAGTACTGGCGGATTTCCGGGCGGATGAACTCGAACAGGAAGCGGAAATGGCCCCACAGCGGGTAGTTGCGCAGCACCGAATGGCGCGTCTGCGTGAGGTCGTGCACGCCGAGGATCACGAAGATGCCCGGAATAGCCGCGCATACCCAGTGCAGACGCCCCGCCACGGCAAACCCCGCGGTGGCGATGAACAACAGCACAACGCCCGCAAAAGCCCAGTAGCGACGTGGCAGCATGACAAACCCTGTGTGGAGACAAAACAGGGCGCCAGCATAACTGAGACATGCGCGAGTGCCGCAACCGCCGCAGCCGTCGCAACGCAGTGTTGCGAAAAACCGCTCAGGCGACCGCTTTCTCGGCAACAGCCGGCTCAGCCGCGGAAATAATCCCGCCGCCCAGGCAGATCTCACCGTCATACAGCACGGCCGATTGGCCCGGCGTGACGGCCCACTGCGCATCCGGGAATGTCAGCGTGAGCGCGCCATCGGCCGCGCGTGCGACCGAGCATGGCGCATCGGCTTGGCGATAGCGCGTCTTGGCCGCCAGCTGCGTGCCTTCGGCGGGCGCATGGCCCGACACCCAGCTCAGGTCATCGGCGTGCACCGTATGCGCGAGCAGCCATGGGTGGTCGTGCCCCTGCACCACGTACAACGTGTTGGCGGCCATGTCCTTGCGTGCGACGTACCACGCATCGCCGTTGCCATCGCGGCTGCCGCCGATGCCGATGCCCTTGCGCTGCCCCAGCGTGTAGAACGCCAGGCCGATGTGTTCGCCGATGGTCTTGCCATCAGGCGTCTTGATCGGGCCGGGCTTGGTCGGCAGGTAGCGGTTGAGAAAATCGCGGAACGGCCGCTCGCCGATAAAGCAGATGCCGGTGGAATCCTTCTTCTTGGCGTTGGGCAAGCCAATTTCGGCGGCGATCTCGCGCACTTTCGTCTTCGGGATCTCGCCCAGCGGGAACAGCGTGCGCGAGAGCTGCGCCTGGCTCAGCCGGTGCAGGAAGTAGCTCTGGTCCTTGGTGTGATCGAACGCCTTGAGCAGTTGGAAGCTGCCATCGACCTCACGCACGCGGGCGTAATGGCCGGTGGCGATGGTGTCTGCGCCCAGCGCCATCGCATGGTCGAGGAAGGCCTTGAACTTGATCTCGGCGTTGCAGAGCACATCGGGGTTGGGCGTGCGGCCGGCCGAGTATTCGCGCAAAAAGTCCGCAAACACGCGGTCCTTGTACTCGGCGGCAAAGTTGACCGCCTCCACGTCCACGCCGATCAGGTCGGCCACGGAGACGACGTCGATCCAGTCCTGCCGGGTCGAGCAGTATTCGCTGTCGTCATCGTCTTCCCAGTTCTTCATGAACAGGCCGACGACGTCGTAGCCCTGCTGCTTGAGCATCCATGCCGTGACGGACGAATCCACGCCGCCGGACATGCCGACGACAACGCGCTTCTTGCTCATTGCTCCACCCCCAGCCCGTACACGCTGGCGTGCGTGTGGATCACTTCGAGCGGATAGCGCTTGCCGGCCAGGTAATCCTCCACGCAGGCGAGCAACAGCGGGCTGCGGTGGCGATCGCGGCTGGCGCGGATCTCATCCGGCGTCATCCAAACCGTGCGGACGATGCCATCGTCGAGCGTGCGGCGCGGGTCCTGCGGCCCGAGTTCGCCGGTGAAGGCCATCCGCACATAGGTGACCGGATCCCCCTGCGGCGGCTGGAATTGCGCCATGTAGCAGCCCAGGAATGCGGTGGGCACGAAGCTGTACGCGGTTTCCTCCAGCGCCTCGCGCGCGACGGCGTCGACCAGGCTTTCGTCCGGGTCGAGATGGCCGGCAGGCTGGTTCAGACGCAGGCCGGTATCGGTGTGCTCCTCGACCAGCAGAAAGCGCCCGTCCTGTTCAATGACGGCGGCAACGGTGACACTGGGTTTCCAGCGAACAGCTTGGTTCATGGCAAAAAGGCAACAAAAACAAGGCGTTATTGTAGCTGGCGGCCGCACTTCCCGCTGATTCGGGCGCCGGCGCGGCAGTTTGCGCGACTTGTGCTCGGTTCGGCACACGTTTGCGGAGGATCGACGCGCGATCTACGGCAAATCCGGATGTTCGGCAACGGCATTCTGTGGGAGCGCGCGCAGCAAAAGTTCGGGTAAGCTCCACATCGTTCAACAAAACCGACCCGCGCGCAGCCTCACCCGCGCGCACCATGAACGAGGAGAACACGATGCACATCGGCATCCCGCAGGAGACGCGGGCGGACGAGACGCGCGTTGCCGCGACCCCGGAAACGGTGAAGAAATATGTCGCGCAAGGCCACCAGGTCACGGTGCAATCGGGCGCCGGCGTGGCTGCCGCCCAGCCTGACGAAGCCTACGTGGCTGCGGGCGCCAAGATCGGCACCGCCGCCGAAGCACTTGGCGCGCAGATCGTGCTGAAAGTGCGGTCGCCGGAAGCGGCCGAACTGGCGCAAATACAGTCGGGTGCCGTGTTGGTCGGCATGCTTAACCCGTTCGACGACGAGAACACCGCGCGGCTGGCTGCCGCCAACGTCACCGCCTTCGCGCTGGAAGCCGCGCCGCGCACCACGCGCGCGCAGAGCATGGATGTGCTCTCCTCCCAGGCCAACATCGCCGGCTACAAGGCCGTGATGGTCGCCGCCAACGAGTACCAGCGCTTCATGCCGATGCTGATGACGGCCGCCGGCACGGTGAAGGCCGCGCGCGTGCTGATCCTCGGCGCCGGCGTGGCGGGCCTGCAGGCGATCGCCACGGCCAAGCGCCTGGGCGCCGTGATCGAGGCGTCCGACGTGCGCCCCGCCGTGAAGGAGCAGATCGAATCGCTGGGCGCCAAGTTCCTCGACGTGCCGTTCCTGACCGACGAAGAGCGCGAGATCGCGCAGGGTGTGGGCGGCTATGCCCGCCCGATGCCGCCGGACTGGATGCGCCGACAGGCCGAACTCGTGCACGCACGCGCGACCCAGGCCGACATCGTCATCACCACCGCGCTGATCCCGGGGCGCCGTGCGCCGACGCTGCTCTCGGAAGAGACCGTGCGCGCCATGAAACCGGGCTCGGTGGTGGTCGACCTGGCCGCCGCGCAGGGCGGCAACTGCCCGCTGACCGAGGCCGACCGCGTAGTCGTCAAGCACGGCGTCAAGCTGGTCGGCTACACCAACCTCGCGTCGATGGTGGCGGCCGATGCCTCCGCCCTTTACGCCCGCAACGTGCTCGATTTCCTCAAGCTGATCGTCGACAAGGACGGCGGCCTGGTCATCAACCGCGAAGACGACATCGTGGCCGCCTGCCTCTTGAGTCAGGCCGGCCAGGTGGTGCGCGCTCCCGCTGCCACGAGCGCCGCCAAATAACAACGGAGATAGCGGCCCTGCAGGTCGACGCAACATCACGCCAGGGCCGGTTGTGGCGATTTCATTTTTTGTTTCAAGGAAGGCTTCATGCAACGCAACATGCTTCGCGCCAAGCTGCACCGCGCGACGGTCACCCAGGCCGATCTGGACTACGAAGGCTCGTGCGGCATCGACGAGGACCTGCTCGATGCGGCCGACATGCGCGAGTACGAAAAGATCGAGCTGTACAACGTCAACAACGGCGAACGCTTCTCGACGTACATCATCAAGGGCAAGCGCGGCTCGGGCGAAATCTCGCTCAACGGTGCCGCTGCACGCCGTGCCCACGTGGGCGACTTGCTCATCATCTGCACCTACGCGCCGATGAACGAGGAAGAAGTCGCCAGCTACAAGCCCAAGGTCGTGCTGCTGGGCGAGGGCAACAAGATCAAGGCCATCAAGGAAACCTGACGCGCCAGAGCGGCCCCGCAAGAAAAAAGCAACGCGCGGGGCTGCACTGCACATCGACCAAGAAGCGAGGAGGAGCATTCATGGAGCTGGTCAATCACACGGTGATCAACCTGATCATCTTCGTGCTGGCGATCTACGTCGGCTACCACGTGGTCTGGACGGTCACCCCGGCGCTGCACACGCCGCTGATGGCCGTGACGAACGCCATCTCGGCCATCATCATCGTCGGCGCCATGCTGGCGGCAGGTCTGACGCAAACGGGCCTGGGCCGCACGATGGGCGTGGTGGCGGTGGCACTGGCGGCAGTCAATGTGTTTGGCGGCTTCCTGGTCACCCAGCGCATGCTTGAGATGTTCAAGAAGAAAGAGCCCAAGGCCAAGGCAGGGGAGAACAAGCAATGAGCATGAACCTCGTCACCCTGCTGTATCTGCTGGCGTCGGTCTGCTTCATCCAGGCGCTCAAGGGGCTCTCGCACCCGACCACGGCCCGGCGCGGCAACGCGTTCGGCATGACGGGCATGGCCATCGCCGCCGTCACGACCCTCGCGCTCATCGTCAAGCTCAAGGCCGAAATGTTTGCCGGTACCGAGAGCGGCACCTCCACGGGCTTCATCCTCATCTTCGCGGGCCTGGTGGTCGGCGGCGGCATCGGCGCCTACGTGGCGCGCACCGTCGAGATGACCAAGATGCCCGAGCTGGTGGCGGCCATGCACTCGCTGATCGGTCTGGCCGCAGTGTGCATTGCCGTGGCCGCAGTGGCTGAGCCGTCCGCCTTCGGCATCACCATGGCCGGTGACAACGTGCTGCCGCTGGGCAACCGCGTGGAGCTGTTCATCGGCACATTCGTCGGCGCCATCACGTTCTCGGGTTCGGTGATCGCCTTTGGCAAGCTGTCGGGCAAGTACAAGTTCCGCCTGTTCCAGGGTGCACCGGTGCAGTTTGCCGGCCAGCACATGCTGAACCTGCTGCTGGCGGTGGCCATGCTGGGCTTCGGCATCCTGTTCTTCCTGACGCAGAGCTGGCTGCCGTTCGTCATCATGACGGCCATCGCATTCGTGCTCGGCGTGCTGATCATCATCCCGATCGGCGGCGCAGACATGCCGGTGGTCGTGTCGATGCTGAACTCGTATTCGGGTTGGGCGGCGGCGGGCATCGGCTTCTCGTTGAACAACCCGATGCTGATCATCGCGGGCTCGCTGGTGGGTTCGTCCGGTGCCATCCTCTCGTACATCATGTGCCGCGCGATGAACCGCTCGTTCTTCAACGTGATCCTGGGCGGCTTCGGCTCGGAGGCTTCCGCGGGCGCAGCCGCCGGCGGTGGCGGGCAGCAACGCCCGGTCAAATCGGGCTCGCCGGATGACGCCGCGTTCCTCATGGGCAACGCCGAGACGGTCATCATCGTCCCCGGATACGGCCTGGCCGTTGCGCGCGCGCAGCACGCCCTGAAGGAACTGACCGAGAAGCTCTCGGAAAAAGGCGTGACCGTCAAATACGCCATCCACCCCGTTGCGGGGCGCATGCCGGGCCACATGAACGTGCTGCTGGCCGAAGCCGAGGTGCCGTACGACCAGGTCTTCGAGATGGAAGACGTCAACGGTGAATTCGGCCAGGCCGACGTGGTGCTCGTGCTGGGCGCCAACGACGTGGTCAACCCGGCGGCCAAGAACGATCCGAAGTCGCCCATTGCCGGCATGCCGATCCTGGAGGCCTACAAGGCCAAGACCATCATCGTGAACAAGCGCTCGATGAACGCTGGCTACGCAGGGCTGGACAACGAGCTCTTCTACATGGACAAGACGATGATGGTGTTCGGCGACGCCAAAAAGGTCGTCGAAGACATGGTGAAGGCGGTCGAGTAAGGGTGCGCGCAGGCGTGGCCGTCAGTGCGGCGTCACATCGCGCCTCTTGCGCTTGCTCCTGGCTGCGGCAGGCAGTAACGTAGTGCAAACGGGCAGCGCAGGCCACACCGGCCGTGCGCTGCTCCCTGCCCTTTCCCGACTCTTCCCCGACGTATGCAACAGGACAGCGCCCTGCCGGTCTATTTCCACCCCACCCTGACGGTGGTGGTCGACGACAGCCAATCGTTTGTGGAAAGCCTCGGGTTCCAGATGGACCCGTCGCGGGCGCTGCTGGCCTTCAACGATCCGGAAGCCGCACTGGCGTGGCTGCGGCAGTGGCATTCGCTGCGCATGCCGGGCTTCCTGCCCGTGCGTGTCACGCACGATGACCTGACCTTCTCGACCGAGCGTCGCACCATTCAACTCGACGTCGACCGCGTCTACCGACAGACCCACGAGGTCAACCGCTTCCTGCAGCCGTCCGTGATCGTGGTGGACTATTCCATGCCGCGCATGAACGGGCTGGAGTTCTGCGCCAAGCTCAAAGACCTGCCGTGCATGACGATCCTGCTGACCGGCATGGCCGACGAGAACATCGCCGTGCAGGGCTTCAACGACGGCCTGATCGATCGCTACATCAAGAAAGACAACCCCGCGATGGCCGAGCGCCTGAATGCGGAGATCGAAGCGCTGCAGATGCGCTACTTCAGCAACCTGTCGAGCACGCTGCGCGATCTGCTGTCGCGCCACTCGTTCAGCTTCCTGTCGGACCCGGCCATCACGCGGCTCGTGCGCGAGCTTTCCGCGCGCTACCGCTTCATCGAGTACTACCTCTATCCGCACCCGGCGGGTGTACTGCTGCTCACCGCGGATGGCCGCGCCACGCTCATGGTCATCGAGACCAATGCAAGCATGCTCACGCACCTGGAGAACGCCGAGGCGTACAACGCGCCCGATGCGCTGCTCAAGGGCCTGCACGACAAGCAGATCGTGCCGTTCTTCTGGCCCGGCGACGGCATGTACACCCCGGCCTGTGTCGAATGGGAACAGTATTGCCTGCCCGCAGAGGTCTGCCAGGGGCGCGAGCCGTACTACTACGCATTGTTCGACATGCCCAGCCACCTGCTGCCGGCACAGGTCTACAGCTACACCCAATTCCTCGCCAACTACAAGCAGGATCCGGACACGCTCACCGGCCGCAAATCGCGCTGACATACGCCTGCGGGCTGTGATGCGATGCGGGTTTTCACATTGTGTGGGCCACATTGGACAAGTACAATCGATCGCGTCATCCGGCAGCCATGACGTCAGAACGTGGCCCGGCTGAAACGCCCTGATGCATGCGTGGCATTGCTGCGGCATCATGGCGATCGAGGGCGCCGGCAGGCAACACACGAACGGCGTCCCGGATGGTTACTGTGCGGGATTCTCTTGAGAGACGATTTGGGATGCAGCAGCAGGCCGCGCGCAGACTCAGCGCGCGTTGCGGATGTCAGAGGGGTGCATCGTTCCAGTCTGTTCGCGGGTGCACGACTCCCATTGCCACGCTGTTGATCTGCGGGTTGCTCGCGCGCGAAAACGGCTTCGCCGTTGCGCAACGGCAGTCTCGATTCCTCAATCTTCTCAAAGCGGGTTTGGGCGAGAGACGCCCGGGTCGAAGCGCGTTGCGCTCGATCATCGGACGGCTTCAAGCACGCTTTCACGACTGATGCGACGGCATGCCCCCCAGCCTCGGCGGGCGGTGCTTTGTCCGGGACGACGGCGTCGTTTCGGATGCGCGTTTGTTGGAGTGAGCGTCCCGCTTGGCAGACGTTTTCCCTGAAGTCACCGGCAAATTCGCACCGTGTACTCACCCAACCAAATCGATCCGGCGGTCAGCTTCCGCAACTCCCAGGGTCAGCAGGTCCGCGGCACCATCATCACACTGCAGCGGCGTGCACTGGTGATGGAGATCTACAACCCCTATTCGATCGTGCAGGTGAGCGAGGTGTTGTCCGAGCTCGCCATCAAGATCGGCACGCGCCAGGTCTATCTCGGCAAGGCCGTGGTGATCAGTCTGGTCAACACCGGCCTGACCGCCGTCGTATCGCTCACCCTGATCGACGAATGGCGCGAGCTGTCGGAGGTGGCCGACACGCCGGCCTCGGTGGGCGAGGAAGCGCGAACGTTCGTGCGGGAATGGCAGGAGCGCTTCCGCATCCGGCGCGAATACCAGCTCGTCATCAACGAGATGCGTGCCTTCCTCGCGGAAGTGGCGCGTTGGGTCGAGCAGGTCGACTTGTCGAAGTCCTTGCCGCGCGAAGACAGCAAGCTGCGCCCCGATGTCTTCATGGAGCTGGCCGAGCCGGTGATGCTGCGGGTCAAGCACTACCTGGACATCCTGGAAGCCGAGGCCGTCGAGGTCGATGCCAGCCTGGCACCATCGCACCGGGCCTTCGCGCAAACTGCGCTGCATCCACTGCTGCTGCGCTCGCCGTTCGTGCACCGCACCTTCACCAAGCCGCTGGGCTACGCCGGCGACTATGAAATGGTCAACCAGATCCTGGGCGACCCGCAGGATGGCCCGAGCACGTACTTCCAGATCATCAACGTCACGTTCCTGAAGGCGCAGGTTGCACAGGCACACCGGAACCGCATCGACATCCTGGTCGATTTTCTCAAGCAGCTTGCGATTCAGGCCAAGGCCGAGGGGCGCCCGTACCGCGTCATGAACCTGGGCTGCGGGCCTGCGGTGGAGATCCAGCGCTTCCTGCGTGAATTCGAAGAGCCTCACCTGCTCGAGTTCGAGCTGATCGACTTCAGCCAGGAGACGCTGGACTACGCAAAGGCACGGCTGACCGAAGCAGCCCGACAGGGAGGCACCACGCTGCAGGCTGAGTTCGTCCACCAATCGGTGCACGAACTCATCAAGCGCCCCGCACGTCGAGCCGAAGAAGTACGCGACTGCGACGCCGTCTACTGCGCGGGCCTGTTTGACTATATTTCGGACAAGGTCTGCAACCGGCTGCTGACCTACTTCACCACACGCACCCGCCCAGGCGGGCGCATGCTTGCCACGAATGTGCATTCGAGCAACCCGGAGCGACTGTTCACGATGGAGCACCTGCTCGAGTGGTACCTGATCTACCGCAACGAAGAGCAGCTGTCGGCCACGTTCCCGGAGGAAGCCTGCCGCGATATCAAGACCTATGTTGACGCAACAGGCGTCAATGTCTTCAGCGAGGCAACGGTAATCTAGATGGCCGACACCGTAAGAGACCCTCTGAAACGCGCATTCAACCGCACGGAGCGGGAAGGCTTCCGGCTGTCCTTCAGCCGGACCACCGCGCTGGTCGGTATCGTTCTGGTGCTGATGGGCTGCGGCTTGGACTACAACACCTATCCGGGTGAGCTCCAGCCATTCTTCTTTGCCCGCGTCTTCGCGTCGGTGCTGATCTTTGTCGTCTATCTGATCCTGCCAACCCCGTGGGGGCGGCAACGGCTGTCGTACCTGACACTGCTTTGGCTGTGTTTCCCGCAAGTCATGATCGCGTGGATGATCTCGGTCACGCAGGGCGCGGAATCGATCTATGCGACGGGCTTGCATCTGGCCGTCTTTGCAGCAGGCAGTGTGTTGCCATTCAACACCAGGCAGACCATCGGGTTCGGGGTGATCACCTACGCGCTGTATTTTCTGGCGTGCCTCGCGCACGACCCGGGCAGCATCACCGGGAGCACGTTCTTCGTGAACTCCCAGTTCCTCATCTTCACCTCGACGCTGGGCGTCTTTTGCACCTACTTCAATGAGAACAGCCGCTTTGAGCTCTTCAAGCTGAAGGAGGAAGTGGCCGACAAGAACATCCAGCTCGAGACGATCAACGCCAACCTCGTCGACATCAAGGGCCAGCTCCTGCAGCAGGAAAAAATGGCCGCCATCGGCACGCTGTCAGCGGGTCTGCTCCATGAGATCAACAACCCGGTCAACTTCTGCCTCATGGCGATAGCCGTGGCGCAGGAAGACCCGGTCGCCAAGGACAGCCCGATGCTGCTCGAATGCCTGGTCGACGCCAAGGAAGGCATGCAGCGCGTGCAGCACATCGTGTCGGACCTGAAGACCTTCGCCTACCGCAGCCCCGAGAAGGGTGAAGCCGACGCGCCGTTCCTGGCGGAAAAGGCCATCGACTCGGCCATCCGCCTGACCAGCCACGAGCTGCGCGGCGTAAGCGTCGAGCGCAAGCTACCGCCCGATACGCTGGTGCGCGGCGACGAGGCCGCCATCATCGGGGTGCTGATCAACCTGCTGTCGAACGCGGCGCTGGCCATGCAGAAGGTGCAGCGCGAAAACCCGCGTATCGAAATCGCCGCGGAGTGGATCGATAACCGCCTGCATGTGGTCGTGACCGACAACGGCCCGGGCATTTCCGAAAAGAACCTCACGCGCGTGTTCGAACCGTTCTTCACCACGCGCGATGTCGGCAAGGGCCTGGGGCTTGGCCTGTCGATCAGCTACAGCGTGATCCAGCGCCACGGCGGCACGCTCGCCGTGACGAGCCAGGAAGGCGAATGGGCACGCTTCACGTTTGACCTGCCGCGCGCAGAGTAAGCCGCAACATGGACACCACGCCGGACACCGTCACCATCCTCTACGTCGACGACGAGACGCAGGCCTGCAAATGGTTTGCGCGCACGATCGGCGCGGGCTACGAGGTGCTGACGGCCAACAGCGTCGACGAAGCCAAGGCCGTCCTGCAGGCCGACGCGCAGGCGCACAACCGCATCAGCGTGGTGCTGACCGACTTCCGCATGCCGGGCGGCGACGGCACGGAGCTGCTGCGCTTCATCGATACCGAGTACGGCGATATCGCCACCATCCTCGTCACCGCCTATGCCGACAAGGATCTGCTGATCCAGGCCGTCAATACGGGGCGCGTGTTCAAGATCCTGGAGAAGCCCTACCAGCCCGAAGACGTGCGGCGCTCACTGCAGGAAGCGCTGTCGCTGCGCCAGGACCGGCTCCTGCGCACACAGCGCCTGATGGCCATCGACGAAACGCTGGCGTTTCTTGCGCACGAACTGAACACGCCGCTGGCGGCCATCTCCAACTTCGCGCGGGGCATCCGCATGCGCGTGGATCAAACCGAACTGGCGCCCGACGCGCTGCCCGAGGTTGGCCGCGCTGCCGACCGCGTGCAGGACAACGCACGGTACTGCCTGTCGGTGATCGCCACGTTCCTGAACTCGGTGCGCAACACCTATGGCAAGCCGGGTACGGCGGCCACGCCCAACAGCGCGGGCGGCCTGATCCGTTCACTGTTTGACACGTATCCGTTCACGAACGCACAGCGCGAATGGGTGTCGTATCGGGTGGAAGAGGATTTCCCGATCCGCACGCTGCCCAACTGCGTGATGCTGGTGCTCTCGTCGCTCACGAGCAACGCGTTGCACGCGTTGCGGCACACCCGCACCCCGCGGCTCGAGATCGTCGCCGGCCAAGCGCCGGCAACTCGTGATGCCCGGCACATGATCCGCATCCAAGACAACGGCCCGGGCATCGAGCCCGACGTTCTCGCGCGGCTGACCATCGACCCCGTGACGACGCGCGCCGAAGACGGCGGCAACGGCATGGGCATGATTTTTTGTACGCGGATCATGCAATCGTTCGGGGGAGCGATTGCCATTGAATCCGCCCCCAGCGCAGGCACGCGCGTGACTCTGACGTTCCCATGACACCATCAACAATACGCACACGAACCACGCCGAACATGATCCGCGCATTGACCGTATTTGCTATGAGGAGTGATGGATGACCAATCCCGGGGGCCACACGCCCACTAACCCGCCCAAGATTCTGTACGTGGACGACGAGACATTGGCGCTGACGTACTTCGGCCGTGCCATCGGTTCACTGGCGCCGGTCGTCACCGCCACCTCGGTCGACGAAGGCAAGCGCATGCTCGACCAGCACGCCGACACGCTGGGCGTGCTCGTATCTGACCAGCGCATGCCCGGCGAGCTCGGCAACGAGTTGCTGCGCTACGCGCGCGAGCGCTATCCGCACCTGGTCCGCATCCTGACCACCGCGTACTCGGAAATCGAAGACACGGTGGAGGCCGTCAACCAGGGCCAGATCCACCGCTACATCAAGAAGCCGTGGGACATCACGGCGCTGCGCGTGGAGCTCAAGCAGGCACTGGAGTTTTCCGACCTGCGCCGCGAGCGCGACGCCCTGCTGCGCGAGAAGATGACGGTGCGCCAGAGCCAGACGCTCACGCACCGCATCGGCGCGCTGCAGACGTTGTACCTGGCGGTGTCGGGGTTGTCGTCATTCAGCGCGGTCAACGATTATCTGCGCGCGGCAGCAGCCGTGGGTCTGCAACCGCTGGCACAGCCCGACTGGGCGATGAAGGACTACACCGAGCTCGTCGGCGAAGAAAGCGTGCGCGCCGGTGAATTCAGTCATGCGGTCCACCAGGCGTATCAGGACCTGTCTGCGCGCTTTGGCAGCAAGCCCGCCGGGCAAGCCCTCGAAGTCCTGGCCGAGGTGCTGCACGGCAAGGTCTCGCCGGCAGGCGGCGACGCAGCGGCGGTGGTGGATCTCACCACGCTGACGGAATTCCTGGAAGCCGCGTCAACCCACAAGGTGTCGGAAGCGCATGCCAAGTGGTTGGCGTTCCTGCTGTGGCTCGATGGCAAGGGCTGGTCGATCACGGCCGAGCGCGATGGTGCCACCGTCAAGCTGCGGCTGGTCGACAACCAGACACAGCTCACGCCCGATCAGCTCGCCGCGTGGATGGAGCACTTCCAGGATCACCAGCAGGCGGCTTGAGCCATCCCTCCTGCTGGTTTTGCACGCAACGCCGGAGCTTTACGCTTCGGCGTTGTCGCTTGAGGCGTCGCCCTTGGCGGCGCGTTCGGGGCGGTCCCGCATGCCGCCCTTCACCATGTCGAAACGGAACAGGCGACACTCGATGTTGCCGTTGTAGAGCGGCGTGCGCTGCGACTCCTTCAGCCGCATGCGGCGCGGCATCGAGAGATCGCCCGTGAAGACGAACGCCTTCCACCCCGCGAACTCGCGCTTGAGCGTACCGGCAAACGCCTGGGCGAACTCGTTGGCAGCGGCCTCTTCCTGTGGATCGACGGGCGGCGGCGGCTCGGGCTGGCGTTGCTCGCGCACGGAGTGGCGACCATCATCGCGCGGGGCACCCATCGCGCGGCTGGCGCGCTCGAACACGGTGCCGTCCTCCTCGCCTTCCGGCCGACGACGGCGTGAGCCCTGCGCACCCCGCACGGCGATGCGCTCGCCGTACGGCGGGTTCATCAGCAGCACACCGGCAGCTTCGAACGGCGGCTTGCCGAAACGCGCATCGACCTGCTTGAGCATCGGCTCGCCGGGCAGGCCAGCGCGCTGCCAGTTGGCGGTGGCATAGGCGAGCATGTCGGTGGAGATGTCGGCCCCGGCTACCAGTGGCGGCGATCGGCGCATGGCTGCGGCGGCGGCATCGGCGGCGGCTTGGCGCAGGCGCTTGAAGCACTTGGCATCGTGGCCCTGCAGCCACTCGCACGCGAAGGCGCGCTGGCCGCCCGGCGCAATGCCCAGGGCGCGTTGCGCAGCTTCGATGAGGAACGTGCCACTACCGCACATCGGGTCGTAGAACGGCACGCCTTGCGCGCCCGTCCAGCCGGTCAGGCGCAGGATGCCCGCCGCCAGGTTTTCCTTCAGCGGCGCTTCGCCCTTTTCCTGGCGCCAGCCGCGCTTGAAGAGCGGCTCGCCGGTGGTGTCGAGGTAGATCGTGCAGTCGGTCTCGGTCAGATACGCGTAGATGCGCACGTCGGGCGAGACGGTATCGACGCTGGGGCGCGCGCCGGTGCGCTGGCGGAAGCGGTCGCAGACGCCGTCCTTCACGCGCAGGCCGACAAACTTCAGGCTCTGCAGTGGCGATTTGTGCGCGGTCACGTCCACGCGGATCATTTCGTCGGGCGTGAAGTAGTCTTCCCAGCGCTGTGCGGCGGCCAGCGCGTAGATATCGTCTTCCGACCGATACCCGCGCGAGGCCAGTCGCATCAGCACCCGACTGGCGATGCGGCTATGCAGGTTGACGGCATACGCCGCGCCCTGCGTGCCGAAGAAGTGCACGCCGCCCGGCACGGTGCGGCCCACCTCGAACGCGGCCAGCTCATCCACCTCGGGGCGGATCGAGATTTCGGCCAGTTCGTCGGCCAGCGCCTGTTCCAGCCCACGGGGGCACGGCGCGAAGTAAGCAGTTGCCATTGGAAAACCAGAAAATCAGAACGGCTTGACCACGACAAGAATCGTGATCGCCAGCAGCAGCAGCACCGGCAGTTCATTGAACCAGCGGTAGAAAGTGTGCGAGCGCTTGTTGGCACCCGCCTCGAATTTGCGCAGCAGCACGCCGCAGCCGTGGTGGTAGCCGATCGTCACCAGCACCAGCGCCAGCTTGGCGTGCATCCAGCCATTGGGCGGCGTCAGGCCAATGCGATAGCCGAAGAGCAGCCACAAGCCCAGCAGAATGGCGACGATCGCCAGCATGGTCGTGAAGCGGAACAGCTTGCGCGCCATGATCAGCAGGCGCGTAATGGCCGCGCGCTCGGTTTCCATCGCGAGGTTGACGAAGATGCGCGGCAGGTAGAACAAGCCGGCAAACCACGATGCGACGAAGACGATATGAAAGGCTTTGACCCAGAGCATGTGTTGTTCTCGTTAGAAGCAATGCGCGCCGCTCGTGGCGGCGCGCATGTGGCGTCAGATCAGGTACGAATCTCGCCGTGTCCGAACACGACGTACTTGAGCGAGGTCAGCCCCTCCAATCCCACCGGCCCGCGCGCGTGCAGCTTGTCATTGGAGATACCGATCTCCGCGCCCAGGCCGTATTCGAAACCATCGGCAAAGCGCGTGGACGCATTGATCATCACGCTGGCCGAATCGACCTCGCGCAGGAAGCGCATACCGGTCGAATAGTTCTCGGTGATGATCGAATCGGTGTGCGCCGAGCCGTAGATGTTGATGTGCTCGATGGCGGCGTCCAGGCCGTCCACCGTACGAATCGCCAGGATCGGCGCAAGGTATTCGGTATGCCAGTCGGCTTCGACGGCGTCTTTCAGATTGCCGAAGCCGGCGGCTTCCAGCGTGGCGCGCGTGGCCGGGCAGACGCGCAGTTCGACGCCCTTGTCTTGATAGATCTTCACCAGCGGCGGCAGCGCGCGTGCTGCGATGTCGCGTTGCACGAGCAGCGTTTCCATCGTGTTGCATGGCGCGTAGCGCTGCGTCTTGGCGTTGTCGCATACGCGCACGGCCTTCTCGATGTCGGCATCAACGTCGATGTAAACGTGGCAGATACCGTCCAGGTGCTTGATCATCGGCACGCGCGCCTCTTCCATCAGGCGCGCGATCAGGCTCTTGCCGCCGCGCGGCACGATCACGTCGACGTACTCCGTCATGGTGATCAGCTTGCCGACGGCGGCGCGGTCCGTGGTGGCCACCACCTGCACCGCGTTGGCGGGCAAGCCGGCATCGGCCAACCCTTCTTCGATGAGCGCCGCCAGTGCGCCATTCGATTCGATCGCTTCAGAGCCACCGCGCAGGATGGTCGCGTTGCCCGACTTGATGCACAGCGCCGCAGCGTCGACCGTCACGTTCGGACGCGACTCGTAGATGATGCCGATCACGCCCAGCGGCACACGCATCTGGCCGACCTGGATGCCGGTCGGGCGGAACTTCATGTTGCTGATCTCGCCAATCAAATCCGGCAGCGCGGCGATCTGCTCCAATCCGGCGGCCATGGTGTCGATGGCGCGGTCGGTGAGCGTGAGGCGGTCGATGAAGGCAGCGTCCTGGCCGTTGGCGCGGGCGCGCTCGACGTCGCGGGCGTTGATCTCTTTCAACCTGGCGGCGTCACGGCGGACTGCGGCGGCGATATGCAAGAGCGCGCGGTTCTTCTGCGCGGCGCCGGCGCGCGCCATGCCGCGCGAGGCGACACGCGCCTGACGGCCAACCAGGGCCATGTATTCGTTCACGTCGAGCTGCTTCATGATGATCGCGGCCGGCGATGTGCCGGCGAATTCAGTGTGAGGACAATGGGAGCCTTGCGGCCGTTCGCGCCGACTACGCCGGAATCGGAAGGCTGCCCGGCCGCGCGATGCGCATTGCCAGTTGCAGCAAGCCATCCCACGGCTCGGCCGGCAGCGATGGTTCGCGCAAGCCCTTGACTTGCCGATCCAGCTTGGCAGCCATGGCAAGCGCGCCTTCGAGCTCGCGCTGGGACAGCCGTTGCGCCGCCTGCGGCACCAACCGTTCGCGCGGGCCCCAGACCCGCAACTCACGGAGCATCGAGGCCACCGGCTTGCCTTGAGCCGCGCTCGAGGCGATTTTTGATAATACGCGAATTTCTTCGGTCAACGTCCAGAGTACCAGCACCGTGGCCTCTCCCTCGCCACGCAGCCCTTCGAGCATGCGCACCAGGCGCGGCACATCGCCGGCCAGCATGGCTTCGGACAGCTTGAACACGTCGTAGCGCGCCACGTTGAGCACCGCATCGTGCACATCGTCGAACGTCAGCACGCCCGGCGGGTGCAGCAGGCCGAGCTTCTGAATCTCTTGATGTGCCGCCAGCAAGTTGCCTTCCACACGGTCGGCGATGAACTGCAGGGCACGTCGGCCAGGCTCACCGGGTTCCACGCGCTGCTGCTGACGGGCGAGACGCTCGCCAATCCAACCGGGCAGTTTGGTGCGGTCGACCGAATCGACCTTGATCGAGACACCCGCGCCTTCCAGCGCCGCAAACCATGCCGACTTGGCGGTCGCAAAATCCAGGCGCGGCAGCGTGATCAGCGTGATGGTGTCGGTCGCAGGGCCCGAGGACGTGCCCGAGGCCAGCGCACGCAGGGCCTCGCCGCCGTCCTTGCCGGGCTTGCCGGAGGGAATACGCAGTTCGACGATCTTGCGATCCCCGAACAGCGACATCGATTGCTGGGCCTCCGTCACCTTCGACCACGAAAAGCCGCGCTCAACGCTCATCACCTCGCGTTCGGAGAAACCCTGCGCACGCGCGGCCTGGCGCAGCGCATCGACGGCTTCGAGCACGAGCAGGTGTTCGTCGCCGTGTACCACGTACAGCGGCGCCAGGCCCTTGGCAGCGGCCTGCTTGAGATGCCCTTCGAGCGCGTCGAGCCGCAGTTGCATGGCGTGCTTGCCGCTTACGACGGCAGCTTCACGGCAGCAAGGCGCCGCACGAGCTGGTTGATCGTGTCGCCCTGCATGTCGCGGTAGAGTGCCGCTTCTTCGTAATCCTTGGCGAGCACCTGCGTTTCGTTGTACGAGAGATCACGGAACTGCGTGATCTCCGACGGCGGGATCAGCAGGTTGTCGTGCGCATCGCGCAACTGGAAGCGGAAGCGATACGTGATGCGGTACTCGCGCACCACGCCCTGCGGCGTGAGCGACGAGATGGTCTTCACGCGGTCTTCGGCCAGCACATCGAGCAGCGCATCGGCGTCTTTCTTGTCCGACACGATGACGGTGTCGGAGCCATTGTCGATCAGCCGGCGCAACTGCGCGCGCATCTGCGAATTCTGCGGCAGGTTGATGTACAGTTTCTTGAAGGCGAAGTCGGTATTCCCGCGCATATGGAAGCCGCAGGCGGACAGCGCCGGCAGCGCAACCACCAGGGCAAAGACAGCGCGGCCGAAAGTGCGGCGGGACGAGCGACGACGGGACAACGACATAACCATGCGTTCCTTGAGTGGGATGGCGAGCAACGCTCAGGCCACCACGTTCACCAGACGGCCCGGCACCACGATGATCTTCTTGGGCGGTTTGCCTTCAGCAAATTTCTGGACCGCTTCGTCCTTGGCGGCGATGGCCTCGATGGCGGCGCGGTCGGCATCGGCCGGCACGACGATGCTGCCGCGCACCTTGCCGTTGACCTGCAGCACGAGTTCGATCTCGCTCTGCACCAGCGCGCCTTCGTCGACCTGCGGCCACGGGGCGTCGAGCAGATCGCCAAACGCACCGGCGTAGCCCAGTTCCGCCCACAGCACGTGGGTGATGTGCGGCACCACCGGGTACAGCACGCGCAGCAGGATGCCGAGGCCTTCACGGCGCGCATCGGCGCCGGCGTCCTTGGCGCCTTCCAGCGCGTTGAGCATCTTCATCGTCGCAGAGACGACGGTGTTGTACTGCAGGCGCTCGTAGTCGTAGTTGGCTTGCTTGAGCACCGTGTACAGCTCGCGGCGCAGTGCGCGGTCCGCATCCGTTGCGCCAGCGACGACGCCGTTGCCGTGGCCGGCACGAATCGCATTGCCATGCGCCACGCCAAAGTTCCACAGGCGGCGCAGGAAACGCGACGCGCCTTCCACACCGGCGTCGTTCCACTCGAGCTGCTGCTCGGGTGGTGCGGCGAACATGGTGAACAGGCGCGCGGTGTCGGCACCGTACTGGTCGATCAGCGCTTGCGGGTCGATGCCGTTGTTCTTCGACTTCGACATCTTCTCCACACCGCCGATCACCACCGGCTGGCCGTCGGCCTTGAGCGTGGCACCGACCGGACGGCCGCGTTCGTCGGTCTGCACATCCACGTCGGCCGGGTTGATCCACTGCTTCTTGCCCGAGGCGTCTTCGCGGTAGTACGTCTCGTTGAGCACCATGCCCTGCGTGAGCAGGTTGGTGAACGGCTCGTCGAACTTGACCAGGCCCAGGTCACGCATGACCTTGGTCCAGAAGCGCGCGTACAGCAGGTGCAGGATCGCGTGCTCGATGCCACCGATGTACTGGTCCATCGGCATCCAGTAATCGTTGCGGGCGTCGACCATGGTGGCGCCGTCCGGGCACGTGTAGCGCATGTAGTACCAGCACGAATCGATGAAGGTATCCATCGTGTCCGTCTCGCGGCGCGCGGGCTTGCCGCACGACGGGCACGTGCATTCCAGGAAGCGCGGGTCCTTGGCGAGCGGGTTGCCCGTGCCGTCCGGCACGAGGTCTTCGGGCAGGCGCACCGGCAGGTCCTGCTCGGGCACCGGCACGACGCCGCAGCTTTCGCAATGGATCAGCGGGATCGGCGTGCCCCAGTAGCGCTGGCGGCTGATACCCCAGTCGCGCAGGCGCCAGGTGGTCTTCTTTTCGCCGAGGCCCTTGGCGGCCAGGTCAGCGGCCACGGCATCGACGGCTTGTTGATAGTTCAGGCCGTCGTACTTGCCGCTGTGGAACAGCACGCCGTGTTCCTTGTCACCGTACCACTCGGCCCAGGTGGTCGTGTCGTACGGCTGGCCCTTCACGTCGATCACTTGCTTGATCGGCAAGCCGTACTTGTTGGCGAAGGCGAAGTCGCGTTCATCGTGCGCGGGCACGCCCATCACGGCGCCGTCGCCGTAGGTCATCAGCACGTAGTTGCCCACCCACACCGGCACGGATTCGCCCGTGAGCGGGTGCGTGACCGTCAGGCCCGTCGGCATGCCCTTCTTTTCCATGGTCGCCATGTCGGCTTCCATGACGCTGCCGTGCTTGCATTCGTCGATGAACGCGGCGAGCGCGGGGTTAGTCTGCGCAGCGTGCGTAGCGATCGGGTGCTCGGCGGCCACGGCGCAGAAGGTGACGCCCATGATGGTGTCGGCGCGCGTGGTGAAGACGTACAGCTTGCCGTCGTTGATCAGCTTGCCGCCATCGCCAAGGATGCTGTGCGGGAAGGCGAAGCGCACACCTTCGCTCTTGCCGATCCAGTTCTGCTGCATCAGCTTGACGCGCTCGGGCCAGCCCAGCGGGTCGAGGTCGGAGAGCAGCTCCTGCGCATATTTGGTGATGCCCAGGTAGTACATCGGGATCTCGCGCTTTTCCACCACCGCGCCCGAGCGCCAGCCGCGCCCGTCGATCACCTGCTCGTTGGCGAGCACGGTCTGGTCCACCGGGTCCCAGTTGACGGTGCCGGTCTTGCGGTAGGCGATGCCCTTCTCGAGCATCTTCAGGAACAGCCACTGGTTCCAGCGGTAGTAGTCCGGGTCGCAGGTGGCAACCTCGCGCGACCAGTCGATCGCCAAGCCCATCGACTGCATCTGCTTCTTCATGTAAGCGATGTTGTCGTAGGTCCAGGCGGCCGGTGCCACGCCGTTGTTGAGCGCCGCGTTTTCCGCCGGCATGCCGAAGGCGTCCCAGCCCATCGGCATCAGCACGTTGTACCCCTTCATGCGCAACTGACGCGTCATCACGTCATTGATCGTGTAGTTGCGCACGTGGCCCATGTGCAGCTTGCCCGACGGATACGGCAGCATCGAGCAGGCGTAGAACTTGGGCTTGTCCGAGCCGTCAGCAGCGCGCGCGTGTTCGGTCACACGATAGGCATCCAGGGCCTGCCAGTGTTGCTGGGCCTGCTGTTCGACGTCGGACGGGGAGTATTTGTCTTGCATGGTGACGGTACGCCAGGATGCCCCCGGCGATTGCAGTTGCGGCACAGTGCGCGCGCAACCGGAGTGAATAACGGAAAAGGCCCGATTATACCGTCGCCACCCACCCCATCCGGGCGATGGCGACGCTGCAAAAAGACGCCGGACAGGCCTGCCGGCGCCCGCTTTGTTGACTGACCTCTGCCCGCCTGACTTACAGGCCGAGCACGTCGTTCATGTCGTACAAACCCTTCTTGCCGGCCACGAACACCGCGGCGCGTACGGCACCTTCGGCGTACGACTGGCGCGTATTGGAGCGATGCGTGATTTCGATGCGCTCCCCCTCGCCGGCAAATAGCACCGTGTGATCGCCCACGATATCGCCGCCGCGCACGGTGGCAAAGCCGATGGTGCCGAGCTCGCGCGGGCCGGTTTCACCCTCACGGGCATAGACGGCGCGGTCCGCCAGCTTGGTGCCCTGCGCCTCGGCCACGACCTCGCCCAGCTTGAGTGCGGTGCCCGACGGCGCATCGACCTTGTGCTTGTGGTGCGCCTCGATGATCTCGACGTCGTAGCCCTGTGCCAGGATTTTCGCGGCCAGCTCGATCAGCTTGAAGGTGGCGTTCACGCCCACGCTCATGTTCGGCGCCCAGACCACGCCGATCGATTCGCCGTAGGTCTTGAAGCTGGCCTTCTGCTCGGCGGTGAAGCCGGTCGTGCCGATCACCACGCCAGTGCCCACCTCACGCGCAATGTTCAGGTGATTGATCGTCGCATCCGGGCGGGTGAAGTCGATTAGCACATCCGCCTGGGAGAGCCCCGCGCGCACGTCGTCGGTAACAATCACACCGGTGGCCTTGCCCAGCTTGACGCCAGCATCCTGGCCTACGGCATCGCTGCCCGGGCGGTCCAGCGCAGCGCCCAGCGTGACGCCCGGCGTGCGCAGTACAGTGTCGATCAGCATCTGGCCCATGCGGCCCGAAGCGCCTGCAATCGCGATTTTCATGTCGGTGGAAGCGAAAAAGCTGCAAAAAGAGAAATCAGTCTGTAGAACGCACAAGCGGCGGAACCCGTCCGCCGCTCGCTCGAAGATGGTATGCCGGTGCGCTGGCTACGCGCGCTGCAGGGCCTTCACTGCGATTGGGTGGCCGGCGGCGGAACGCTGGTATCGGTACTGCCACCGCCGGTGCGGCGTTCGGGCAAGGTCAGGTCCACGTTGTTCTTGGAACCGGTGGTCGACTGCACACGGTCACTCACTTCGGCCGACGGAATCGACGGTGCGCGCGCCGCGGGGGCTGCACCGGCCGCGGCGGCGGCCTCGGCGGCATCCTTCTTCGGGCGTTTGATGCCGTCGATTTCGGCAATCAACTCCTGCTCGGACGGCAGCTCTTCTGCACCGGCCCATTTGGCCAGGCGATCGCCGTCAAACCAGACCGTCAGCTTGCGCTCCTGCACCACGTTCGTATTGCCGCGCTTGAACGAGAAGATGTAGTCCCAGCGGTTGGCGTGGAACATGTCGGTCAGCAGCGGCGTGCCGAGCACGAAGCGCACCTGATCGCGCGTCATGCCCTCTTTGAGCTGCGCAGCCTGTTCGCGCGACACGAAGTTGCCCTGCACGATATCGATGCGATACGGCGTGATGGCATTGGCGATCTTGCGCGTGGTGCTGTCATATGTGCCGCATCCGGCCAGCAACGCCGACGCAGCGAGCACGGCACCCACCAACAGGCCGCCACGACGGGCGACATGGGCAAAACGGACAGGACTGCGCGCAAAAGAAAAGGTCATGAGCGATCGGCCTTCAAACGGTTCCGGGTAGGCCCGGTACGGGAGGATTTGGCGACGGCCCAGGCACATCGGGCAAGCCCGTCGATAGGACTTTTGCCGCCAAAACCCTTATGATTGGAATATCCGAACATTGTACTCTAGGGAGCCTGGCGCATGCCGAGTCCTGCAGACCTCAAGAACATCGGTCTGAAAGCCACGGTGCCGCGGTTGAAGATCCTCGAGATCTTTCAGACCAGCGATGAGCGCCACATGAGCGCTGAAGACGTGTACCGCATCCTGCTCGCCGAACACATGGACATTGGCCTGGCCACGGTCTACCGCGTGTTGACGCAATTCGAGCAAGCGGGCCTGCTGTCGCGCAACAACTTTGAATCCGGCAAGGCGATCTACGAACTGAACGAAGGCAAGCACCACGATCACCTGGTGTGCCTCGATTGCGGTCGCGTGGAAGAATTTTTTGACGCCGAGATCGAGCAACGTCAGCAAAGCATCGCCCGCGCGCGCGGCTTTGCGCTGCAGGAGCACGCGTTGTCACTCTACGGTAACTGCACGAAGGAAGCCTGCCCGCATCGCCCGAAACGCTGAAGCACCAACGCAAAAGCAAACGGCCGCATCGTCTGCGGCCGTTTTTCATTGCGCTGGGAACGGGTGGCAGGCATTACGCGGACAGCCGCGCCTCACCCTCCTTTTCTGCGTCACCCTTGTCGGGCTTGCCCGACTCATTGGCATGCAGCGACGGATGCGCCGGTGCGCCCGACGCCTGACCCGTGTATTCCGCCACGACCTGCTTGAAGAGTTGTCGCGCCCACACCAGCATGGGGTGCGTGTTACGGCTGCGATGCCACAGCATGTTCAAGCCCAGCACGGTCTCAAGCTCCGCCGGCAGCGGGAACGCGTTGAGGTCGTACATCTTGCACACCAGATCCTTCATCAGCGAGTTGACCGTGAAGATCATGTCGGTCTGCGCGGCAACCTCGCCCTGTGTGCGCCAGCTGTGCACGGTCATGGTCGAGTTGCGTTTGAGGCCGCGCTGCTGCAGGGCGTAGTCCAGCGGAATGAGCGATGGCGCCACACGGCTGCCGGGGCTGCCCTGCGCGATGAAGATGTGCTCGCAATCGAGGTACTGCTCGAGCGTGCAGCGATCGGCGAGAATCGGATGCCCCTTGCGCGCGCAGACCCACATGTTGAAGGAGGTCACGACCTCTTCCATGATTTCGGAGTGGCGGGTGGGGAACGGTGAGAACGCCAGATCCAGCTCGTTGGCCCGCATGGCAGCCACATCGGCTTCCCACGACGAGGATTCAGTCAAGCGCACCTGCAGCGCCGGCGCCAGCCGCTTGATGCGCAACAGGAAGCGATCGAACAGCGCGTCGCCCAGCGTACCTGCAAAGCTGATGTTGAACGTGCCCGTGGCTTCGGCCGGCTCGAACGTGGCGATGTCGCCTTCGTTGATGGCGGCCCAGAGGTCAAGCATCTCACGCACCTTGGGGCCCAGTTCGAGCGCCTTGGGTGTGGGCGTCAGGCCGTGCGGCACGCGGATGAAGAGAGGGTCATCGAAGATCTCGCGCAAGCGGCCCAGCGAGTGAGACACGGCCGGCGCAGTCATGTGCATCTTTTCAGCCACGTAGGTGGCGTTGCGCTTACTGAGGAGCTCAACAAATATCACCAGCAGCTTGGTGTCGACGTTGACCATGGGACGCCTTGGCTCAAACACGTTGGGAGACTGGAAGATTACCATTGCCGAGGCAATGGATCGGATACGACCGAAACACGCGTCACATCACAATGTAGTAATTGTTCAGTGTACGGACTGGAACCCGTTTTTCAAAGGAAATTCCTGGGGCCCAAACGCAAATTTTAGCCATAAGCAAACGTTTTCTTCACGGCGTATAACAATCGCCGTTTGCCGGCTCCAAAGCCCGGCCCTGCTCCTACAGGGGCGCGTGCGCCTTGCACGCAACTCGGCCCCATGAAAAAACGCGCCCGTAGGCGCGTTCTTCCGACTGCAACAGCGAGGGCTTACTTGGCCACCACGCGAGCCATTTCCAGGCACTTGTTCGAGTAGCCCCACTCGTTGTCGTACCAGCTCACGACCTTGATAAACGTGCCGTCCAGCGCGATGCCGGCTTCAGCGTCGAAGATCGAGGTGCGTGCATCGCCGCGGAAGTCCGTGGCCACGACCTTGTCTTCGGTGTAGCCCAGCACGCCCTTCAGTGCGCCCTGGCTCTGTGCCTTCATTTCGGCGCAGATTTCTTCGTACGAGGCCGACTTTTCCAACTCAACAGTCAGGTCGACCACCGACACGTCGGAGGTCGGCACACGGAACGACATACCCGTCAGCTTCTTGTTGAGCTGCGGGATCACCACGCCCACGGCCTTGGCAGCGCCCGTGGAGGACGGGATGATGTTTTCCAGGATGCCGCGGCCGCCGCGCCAGTCCTTGTTCGACGGGCCGTCCACGGTCTTCTGCGTGGCGGTGGCAGCGTGCACGGTGGTCATCAGGCCGCGCTTGATGCCCCACTTGTCGTTCAGCACCTTGGCAACCGGTGCCAGGCAGTTGGTCGTGCAAGAGGCGTTCGAGATGATCGCTTCGCCCTTGTACGACTCGTGGTTCACGCCGAACACGAACATCGGGGTGTCGTCCTTCGACGGCGCCGACATGATCACCTTCTTGGCGCCCGCGTCGATGTGCTTCTGTGCGCCTTCCTTGGTCAGGAAGATGCCGGTCGATTCGATCACCACGTCAGCGCCGACTTCGCCCCACTTCAGCTCGGCCGGGTCCTTCACGGCAGTCAGGCGGATCTTCTTGCCGTTGACGACGAGCGTGTTGCCGTCGACCGCCACTTCACCGTCGAAGCGGCCATGCACCGAGTCGTACTTGAGCATGTACGCCAGGTAGTCGGGCTCGAGCAGGTCGTTGATGGCAACGACTTCGACGTCCTTGAAGTTGGCGATGGCGGCGCGGAACACCATGCGTCCGATGCGGCCGAAGCCGTTGATGCCGATCTTGATGGTCATGGTCAGTCTCCTGATAGCAGAAAAGAAATCGACGATGCGATACAAACCAACGCGGCACCTCGTGGGTGCCGCGTACGCAAATTCAGTTAGGCAATGACGCTCTTGGCGGTGTTCACCACGTTCTCGACGGTGAAGCCGAAGTGCTTGAACAGCACGCCCGCCGGGGCCGACTCACCGAACGTGTCGATGCCGACCACGGCCTGCACCTGGTACTTCCACCAGAAGTCCGTCACGCCGGCTTCCACGGCAATGCGCGGCACGCCGTGCGGCAGCACGCTGGCCTTGTAGGCCGAGTCCTGCTTGTCGAATACGGTGGTCGCCGGTACCGACACCACGCGGGCGTGGATGCCCTCGGCGGCGAGTTGATCTGCCGCGCCGACTGCCAGGCCGACTTCCGAACCGGTGGCGATGATGACCACGTCCGGCTTGCCGTTGGCCGCATCACGCAGCACGTAGCCGCCGCGTGCGATGGCTTCGCGCGTGGCCGGGTTGCGCGCCTGGAACGGCAGGTTCTGGCGGCTGAAGATCAGGCTGCTCGGACCGTGCTGACGCTCGATGGCGGCGGCCCAGGCGACGGCGGTTTCGGTGGTATCGGCCGGGCGCCAGACATCCATGTTCGGGATCAGGCGCAGGCTGGCAACGTGCTCGATCGACTGGTGCGTCGGGCCGTCTTCGCCCAGGCCGATGGAGTCATGCGTGAAGACGAAGATCGAGCGGATCTTCATCAGCGCGGCCATGCGCAGGGCGTTGCGGCTGTAGTCGGAGAACGTCAGGAACGTGCCGCCGTACGGAATGTAGCCACCGTGCAGCGCGATGCCGTTCATGATGGCGCTCATGCCGAACTCGCGCACACCATAGTTGATGTGGTTGCCCCAGGCATCCACGCGCACGGCCTTGCTGCCGCTCCAGTTCGTCAGGTTCGAGCCGGTCAGGTCGGCCGAGCCGCCAAGCAACTCGGGCAGCACCGGGCCGTAAGCTTCCAGCGTATTCTGGCTGGCCTTGCGGGTGGCGATGGTCTCGGCCTTGAGTTCGCACTTCTCGATGAACTCGTCGACAGCTTTTTCGAAGCTCGCCGGCAGTTCGCCACGCATGCGGCGCTCGAATTGTTCGGCTTCGGCCGGGTGGCGCTCGGAGTACGCATCGAACAGTGCGTTCCAGGCCTTTTCCACTGCCTGGCCCTGGCCCTTGGCATCCCACGCGTCGTACACGGCTTGCGGCACTTCGAACGGAGCGTGCGGCCAAGCCAGCGCTTCGCGCGCGGCAGCGATTTCCACGCCGCCCAGCGGTGCGCCGTGCACGTCGTGACCGCCTTCCTTGTTGGGCGCGCCCTTGCCGATCACGGTGCGGCAGCAGATCAGCGTCGGCTTGTTCGACTTCTTGGCTTCGGCAATGGCAGCGTCAACAGCGTCAACATTGTGGCCGTCCACGGCGCGGATCACGTTCCAACCGTAGGCTTCGAAACGCTTCGGGGTGTCGTCGTTGAACCAGTGGACAACCTCGCCGTCGATCGAGATGCCGTTGTCATCCCACAGCGCGATCAGCTTGTTCAGGCCCAGTGTGCCGGCCAGCGAGCAGGCTTCGTGGCTGATGCCTTCCATCAGGCAGCCGTCGCCCAGGAAGACGTAGGTGTGGTGGTTGACGATGTCGAAGCCCGGGCGGTTGAACTCCTGACCCAGCAGGCGTTCGGCCAGCGCCATGCCGACGGCGTTGGTGATGCCCTGGCCCAGCGGGCCGGTCGTCGTCTCAACGCCAGGGGTAATGCCGTATTCCGGGTGGCCGGCGGTCTTGCTGTGCAGCTGGCGGAAGTTCTTCAGCTCCGACATCGGCAGGTCGTAGCCGGTCAGGTGCAGCAGCGCGTAAATCAGCATCGAACCGTGGCCGTTGGACAGCACGAAGCGGTCACGGTCGGGCCAGCGCGGGTTCAGCGGGTTGTGCCGCAGATGGCGGCTCCACAGTGCCACGGCGATGTCTGCCATGCCCATCGGCGCGCCGGGGTGACCGGAGTTGGCCTGCTGGACGGCGTCCATGGCAAGCACGCGGATGGCGTTGGCCATCAGCTGGGTAGGCTGGGTGGTATTCGAGTGGAGTGCGGGGGCGGTCATGCGAACCTGCGGCAGGAAAATGGCGGAAGGCGGGAAAACCGCGATTTTACCAGACGGGGATGACTTGGCTGGCCGCTTTCTGCGAGCGCCGCAGCGCAGTGTGTATGCTCTGTTTTGATTTCTTTTTGATTGTGGCGTAGTCGGCGCTCTACACTAGGTGTCCGGCGTTTTCCGATTGAAAAGAGCCCGCCATGAGCTTCCCCCGCCCCGCCAACACCCCGTGGCTCGTCCCGTACCTGACCGTGCGCGACGCATCCGCCGCCATCGCCTTCTATCGCAACGCCTTTGGCTTCAGCGTGCAGGACGAAGTGCAGGACCATGGCCGCCCCATCCATGTCGAGATGGCCTACCAAAATGAGTTGATGCTGATGTTCGCACCCGAGGGCGTCTTCGGCTCCACGGCCAAGGCCCCGGCCAGCGCGGGCTTCGAATGCCCGCAGAGCTTTCACCTGTACTGCGACGATGTCGACGCCATCTACCAGCAGGCGCTGGACCAGGGGGCTGCGTCCATCATGGCGCCGCACGACGCCTTCTGGGGCGAGCGCTACGCTGCCGTGCGCGACCCCGACGGCTATCGCTGGGGCCTCGCCCACCGTCCCGCCGCCGCTTGATCGGTTGATCGGTTGATCGTAAGACAGGCTTCACCATAAGGACCGCTTCACATGGGGCTTCCCCGCTTTTTCGTCGACACGCCGCTCGCGCCCCACACCACCGTCACGCTGCCCGAGGCCGTCACGCGCCACATCCATGTGCTGCGCCTGGCCGTCGGCGATGACATCTGCCTGTTCGACGGCTCCGGCGACGAATTCCACGCGCGGCTGGACGCCATCAACAAGCGCGACGCCACCGCCAACCTCGCCGATGCCACGCAGCCCAACACCGAAGCGCGCTACGCCATCACGCTCGCGCAAGGCATTGCCGGCGGCGACAAGATGGACTGGCTGATCGAGAAGGCCGTCGAACTGGGCGTGCACGCCGTCGCCCCGCTGCAGACCGAGCGCGGCGTGGTGCGCCTCTCGGGCGAGCGCGCCGTCAAGCGCGTGCAGCACTGGCAAGCGCTGGTGCAGGCGGCCTGCGAGCAATGCGGCCGTGCGCGCGTGCCGAACGTCGCACCCGTCTCCACGTTGCGCGAATGGCTGGCCGCCGCCAAGGCGACCGCCGCGCCGCGCGTATTGCTGTCGCCGCGCGGCGCCCAGTCGCTCACGCAATGGGCAGCACAATCGCGTGCGCGCATCGAGGGCGCCGGCATCGTTCTACTGATCGGCCCCGAGGGCGGTCTGTCGCCCGACGAAGAGGCGCTTGCCGAGGCCGCCGGTTTCTTACCGCTGACACTCGGGCGACGTATTCTGAGAACGGAATCGGCAGCGCTGGTTGCCGTCTCCGCGCTGCACGCCGTGCTTGGCGAGTTCTGATTTCCAATGCCGAAACACTGACTGTTTGATCCCAACGGCGGACCCCTTCCCCCTCCCGCCACCGACCAAAGGAGCTTCACCATGGGTCTACTCGATTCGATTCTCGGCGGCAATGACGCCAGCGGCGCGCAATCGTCCTTGCTGGGCAACAAGAAGGTGCTGCTGGCCGTGGGCGTGCTGGCCTACCTGGCGATGAAGCACGGCAAGACGCCAGACGCCGGCGACGCCGCGCAACAGCAGGATCAGGGCGGCGGCCTGTTCGGCTCCTTGGGTGGCTTGCTGGGCGCGGCAGGTGGCGCCGGTGCGCTGGGTAGCCTGCTCGGCGGCGCAGGCGGAGCCGGAGGCCTTGGTGGCCTGCTCGGCGGCCTGCTCGGCGGCGGTAACGGGAATGCGGATCAAGCTGCCGCAGGTGGCCTCGGCCCGCTGCAGCAGATCCTGGAGCAAGCCGGCCTAGGCGAGCAGGTCAAATCCTGGATCGGCAACGGCCAGAACCTGCCGGTGTCGGGCGAGCAGATCACCCAGGCGTTGAGCAGCACGGGCGCGCTGGAGGAAGTATCAAAATTGGCCGCCCACTTCGGCATCAACGAAGGGGACCTCGCCAACCAGCTTGCCGAAGGCCTGCCTGAAGCGGTGAACCACCTCACGCCGCAAGGCACGCTACCGGCAGCCTGAACGGCCCCACCCACAAGCAAAAAGCCCGCAATTGCGGGCTTTTTTACGCTTACGCCGACCAATCCGCCAACAACGTCACGCGAACGAGTAGAACACGCGGAACTGCACCTTGCGCTCGGCCCAGAACTCGGCTGCATCGCGGAACACGTCCAGCAGCACCTCGCGCGCTTCCTTGTCGAACTTCGGCTGGCACGGCAAGCCCTCAAGCACGATCACGAAGCCTGGCTGCGGACCGGCCTTGTAGATCATGTCGGTCAGGCAATCGGCCAGCGCGTCGAAGTTCTTGCCGAAGTGCTTCGGGAACAGGAACTCGCGTGCGATCACGTCGAGCACTTCGCTCTTGGTTGTCGCGGCAGCGCAGTTGGCATACAGGAAATGCTGCCCAAGGCTGGCCGCCGATTCGGCCAAGTCCGCCACGCGGAACGCGCGGATCGATTGCACGATATTCGGACGCACCGTCTTGAACAGGTTCATGGCGTCTTCGCGACCTCCGTCGTCGTCCGTCTTGGTAGTGTCCTGCGTCATGATGTTCTGCTGCGGTTTAGCCGCCGCGCCCCCAACGCGTGCGCTCAGGGCTTGCATCCCCACCACGCCGTCATACAGATTCTGCGCTTTGTGCCACGTCTCGCGTGCCACGCGTTCATCGCGTGCGGTGAGCGAGTCGTCCAGCCCAAACATGTTGGTCGTCATCGCTGTATCCGTTGAAAACTGTTGTAGTGATCTTCCGTGTAATAGCAGTCGTTGGCCGCCTGCTGATCGCCGCCGCAGATAATGCGCCTGGCGCCCCGGTTGCGCGCGCCCCGCGTCTTGACGGTGTATTCGTGGTAGTAACCACGCCGCTGCGCAGGCAAACGTCGCTCATAGTTGCCGAACGTGGTGCCATCTTTTGCATACGGGAACGGGCCGCCCTGCTCGATCAGTGCCAGCGTGCGCTGCGCCTCATTGGGCAGCTCCGCCGCGCGAATGGTTCCCGCGGCGACGGCCATGCCGGTGGTGTCCCGGGCAACCGCATGCGCGGACAAGCCAGCCATCGACAACGCAAGCGTTGTCGCCAGCGCACCACGCGCCATCGCCCGAGATACGGAGCGGCCGATCCACGCCCCAAGTCGCTTTGTCATCAGCAGGCCCTAACGGGAGAATCGCGCCGAACGGAGCCCGGCGCAGGTCACAAGCGCAGGTGGCTGTCCAATGGAAACCGGACAGCCGGTTTGCAGCTGAAAGCGAAGCGGCTCAATGCGTGAGAGGCTTGGCAGGGAATGACAAGTCGGGCGACTGCCGAAGACTTGGGGAATCCTTCTGCCTGCAAACCAACCTATTGCGCGCACCGAATAAGGTGAACCTGGTCAGACGTGTGTACGGAAAAACCGCATTTTTGAACCCGTCCGGCCCCGTTCAGACCTCATGTGCTGAGAAGCACCCCTTCAGTCCGTAAGGGTACGCTCATCGATGATAACAATCAACCGGCGGTGAAAGTCTGAAGGGTTTTTCCACACACTGACTAAGTTTGCATGAATGTGAGCGCACGCAAACTTATCAGGCAAAAAAAGGGAGCGCAGCATCGTGCGCTCCCTTTTTTCTCATGCAATGGCGATCAGCGTTGTGCTTGTGCAGCCGCATCCACAACGGTCAAGGCCGTCATGTTGAGGATGCGTCGCACGGTGGCCGACGGCGTCAGGATATGCACCGGCTTCTTGGCGCCCAGCAGGATCGGGCCGATGGCGATGTTGTTGCCGGCGGCCGTCTTCAGCAGGTTGTAGGCGATGTTGGCGGCGTCAATGTTGGGCATGACCAACAGGTTGGCCTCGCCCTCCAGCGCGGAGTCCGGCACCAACGCATTGCGCAGCTTCGGATCGAGCGCGGCATCACCGTGCATCTCGCCATCGACTTCGAGTTGCGGAGCACGTTCGCGCAGGATGGCAAGCGTTTCGCGCATCTTGGCGGCAGAAGGCGCCTCCGACGAACCGAAGTTCGAATGCGACACCAGCGCCACCTTCGGCTTGATACCGAAGCGGCACAGTTCTTCGGCCGCCATGATGGTGATCTCGGCCAGTTGCTCGGCGCTCGGATCGGCATTGACGTGAGTATCCGCCAAGAAAATCTGACGGCCCGGCAGCACCAGGCCGTTCATCGCGGCATACACGCAGTTGGTGCCGCCGATGACTTGGTCGATGTAACGCAGGTGCGCGGCGGTGTTGCTGACGGTGCCGCAGATCATGCCGTCGGCCTCGCCGTTGTGGATCATCATCGCGCCGATCAGCGTGGAGCGGCGGCGCATTTCCAGCTTGGCGTATTGCGGGGTGACGCCCTTGCGCGCCATCAGTTGGTAATACGCTTCCCAGTATTGGCGGAAGCGCTCGTCGTGTTCCGGATTGATGATGGTGAAATCGGCACCTTCACGCAGGCGCAGGCCGAAGCGCTCGATGCGGTGCGCGATCACGCCCGGGCGGCCGATCAGGATCGGGTTGGCGAGCCTTTCGTCCACCACGAGCTGCACCGCGCGCAGCACGCGTTCTTCTTCACCCTCGGCGAAGACGATGCGCTTGTGCTCCATCGGCACCTTCTTGGCGGCCGAGAAGATCGGCTTCATCAGCGTGCCCGAGTGGTAGACGAACTGCTGCAGGTGCTGGCGGTAGGCGTCCATGTCTTCGATCGGACGCTGCGCCACACCCGAGAGCATGGCCGCCTGTGCCACGGCCGGCGCGATCTTGACGATCAGGCGCGGGTCGAAGGGCTTCGGAATCAGGTATTCGGGGCCGAACGAGAGGTCCTGGATGCCGTAGGCCGAGGCGACGATGTCGCTCTGCTCCTGGCGGGCCAGCTCGGCCACGGCGTGCACGGCGGCGACTTCCATCTCACGCGTGATGGTGGTCGCGCCCACATCCAGCGCGCCGCGGAAGATGAACGGGAAGCACAGAACGTTGTTGACCTGGTTCGGATAATCCGTGCGGCCGGTGCCCATGATGACGTCCGGGCGCACTTCCTTGGCCAGCTCCGGCAGGATTTCCGGGTTCGGGTTGGCCAGCGCGAAGATGATCGGCTTGTCGGCCATGCGCTTGACCATGTCTTGCTTGAGCACGCCGGCGGCGGACAGGCCCAGGAAGATGTCAGCGCCGTCGATCACCTCAGCCAGCGTGCGCAGGTCAGTCTTCTGCGCGAAGACGGCCTTGTCCGGGTCCATCAGTTCGGTACGGCCTTCGTAGACGACGCCGGCCAGGTCCGTCACCCAAATGTTTTCGCGCGGCAGGCCCAGATCAACCAGCAGGTCCAGGCAGGCCAGCGCTGCAGCGCCCGCGCCCGAGGCCACCAGCTTGACCTTCTTGATATCCTTGCCGACCACCTTGAGCGCGTTGGTGATGCCCGCGCCCACGACGATGGCAGTGCCGTGCTGGTCATCGTGGAAGACGGGGATCTTCATGCGCTTACGCAACTCGCGCTCGACAAAAAAGCACTCCGGTGCCTTGATGTCTTCCAGGTTGATGCCGCCGAAGGTCGGCTCCAGCGAGGCGATGATATCGACCAGCTTCTGCGGGTCTTTTTCGTTGATCTCAATGTCAAACACATCGATACCGGCGAACTTCTTGAACAGGCCCGCCTTGCCTTCCATCACCGGCTTCGAGGCTTCCGGGCCGATGTCGCCCAGGCCGAGCACGGCCGTGCCGTTGGTCACCACGCCGACGAGGTTGCCGCGGGCGGTGTAACGGAAGGAATTGGCAACGTCTTCAACGATCTCTTCGCACGCTGCGGCGACGCCGGGGGAGTACGCCAGGGCCAGGTCGCGCTGGTTCGACAGCGGTTTGGTCGGCGTAACGGAAATCTTGCCCGGGGTCGGAAACTCGTGGTACTCCAGCGCGGCTTTACGCAGGGCGGCGCGTTGCTGCGCCTTGAGTTCTTCATCCGTGCGGGCGGGCTGTTGAGGCTGGGTATCCACCGTGGTCATGGGGTGTCTCTCGTATCGGGTGGCCAGCGCGCGCGCCGGCCGTCGCATCTAGCGGGCCGCCGCGAAACCCTTACGAGCGTCTCGGGACTACGGTCCGCCTCCTTGGGCCCGTCATTTTATATAGTGAAAACCGATCTCACAACGGGAATTTGGGTGGGACTGCTGTGCGCATTCGCTACAATATTCCACCGTCCTGTCACGGCACCATCGGGCTTGCCCCACCTTATCCATCGCCGCTGCCGTGTCCAAGCCCGCCGATTCCACGAACGCCTCCGATCGCGCTGCCGAATTATCCGAATTCGGGCTGATCCGCCGCTATTTCACGCGCCCCACGCGAAAAGCGATCCTGGGCGTGGGCGATGACTGCGCGCTCCTCGGCGCCCGTCCCGGGCACGAACTGGCGATTTCCACCGACATGCTGGTCGCGGGCCGCCATTTCTTTGCGGATGCGGAGCCACGCGCACTTGGCCATAAAGCGCTGGCCGTCAACCTGTCGGATCTGGCCGCCATGGGCGCCGAGCCCCGCGCCTTTACGCTGGCCTTGGCGTTGCCGGAGGCCAATCCCGCTTGGCTCAAGCCGTTTTCTGAAGGCCTGCTCGCGCTGGCGGATGCTTTCCACTGCGAACTCATCGGCGGGGATACCACGCGCGGGCCGCTGACGCTCAGCCTGACCGTGTTTGGGGATGTCCCTGCCGCAGTGGCACTCCGCCGCGACGCCGCCCGCCCGGGCGATGATCTGTGGGTTTCCGGGACCGTTGGGGACGCACGACTCGCGCTGGGTGCCCTGCGCAACGAGTGGTCGCTCGCGCCCGAAGCGCTCGCCCAGGTGCAGCCCCGCATGGACATGCCGACCCCACGCGTGGCCCTCGGCTTGGCGCTGCGCGGCATCGCCCGGGCGGCGCTCGATGTATCGGACGGCATGTTGGGCGATCTGGGCCACATCCTCGCGCAATCGCGTGTCGGAGCGACGATCGTTGTGGATCACGTACCACGTTCCGCCACGCTGGCCGCGCAATCTCCAGCGCTCCAGCTGCAGTGCACGCTGGCCGGCGGCGACGACTACGAACTCTGCTTCACTGCCCCCGCCGACGCACGGCATGCCGTGCTCGAAGCGGGCCAGCGCGCCGGGGTGGCCGTCACACGCGTCGGCCGCATCGATGCCGAAGCCGGCCTGCGCCTGGTTGACGCCCAAGGCGCGCCGGTCACCTTCACGCACGGCAGCTTCGATCATTTCTCTTCCGCCTCATGATGTCTTCCACCCCGTTTCCGCCCCCCTCCTCTTCCGGTGCGCCGGGCCAGCCTGAAACCGTGATCCTCGAAGCCGGGCAGACCGCACAGGTCCGCCGCCCGACGGCGCGCTTCATGTTCGGCCATCCCGCTCGCATCCTGGCGCTAGGGTTCGGCTCTGGCCTGTCGCCCATCATGCCGGGCACGGCGGGGACGCTGTATGCGTGGCTGATCTACGTTGTGTTCGCGCGCTGGATTCCGGGGCCGGCTTGGCTGCTGATCGCCGCCATTGGCTTCGTGATCGGCATCTGGGCGTGCGCCCGTACCGCGCGCGACCTGGGCGTGGCCGATCACGGCGCCATGGTGTGGGACGAGATGGTGGCGTTCTGGCTGGTGCTGGCCTTCGTCACGCCGACCACGCTGGGGGGCCAGTTCGCGGCGTTCCTCTGGTTCCGCTTCTTTGACATGGTCAAACCCGCGCCCATCCGCTACTACGATCGCTCGCTCAAGGGTTTTGGCGTGCGCGGCGGCTACGGCGTGATGGTCGACGATATTCTCGCGGCGTTCTACACACTGCTCGTGTTTGCGCTGTGGCGCTCATTCTGAAGTCAGACATTCTGAAGGTGTAGCAATGGCTGAATCCCGCGCCCTGGCCCAATTGGCCGAACTGGTGGCCGACACGCTGCGCAAGCGCAGCCTGATGGTGGCGTCCGCCGAATCGTGCACCGGCGGGCTGGTATCGGCCGCCATCACCGATGTCTCGGGCTCGTCTGCGTGGTTCGAGCGCGGCTTCGTGGTGTATTCGAACGAGGCCAAATCGCAGATGCTGGGCGTGCCGGCGGCGCTGATCCGAGAACATGGCGCCGTGAGCGAGCCGGTGGCACATGCGATGGCGGAAGGCGCTGTGCTCAACAGCCGCGCCCAGGTGGCCGTGTCGATTACCGGCGTGGCAGGTCCCACCGGCGGCACGCCCGACAAGCCCGTCGGCATGGTGTGCTTCGGCTGGAGCAACCGCCTGCAGACGCGCGTGGAAACACGTCACTTCAGAGGCGATCGCAAGCAGGTCCGCCTGCAGGCTGCCGAGCACGCACTGCGCGGCCTGCTCGATTTCCTCGACTCGGCGGAGTCCTGATCTAGATCTCGCTGGGATGATCCGGCCGGCGGCGATCTTCGTGATCGTGTTCCGGCTGGTGCTCGTGATCGTGCTCGTGACGGCGGTCGCGATCATGATCGCGCCGCGTCGTCTCGTGCTGGTGAGTGTCGTCGCGCTCTTTCTCGAGCTTGCGGTCCGGATCCCGGCCGGTCTCTTCCCGATGCGCACCGGCGACGGCGCGATGTGGATGCGTGGTCATGGCGTCCTCGCTCTCACGGCAACCGGACCGGCAGCGCCAGGTCAGTTGCGGAACTGGTTGATCTGGTCGCGGGTGGCAAGCGCCACGCGACGCGCCGCATCGGCAAAATCGCTGTCGGTGCTGGCGTACAGGATGGCGCGCGACGAGTTGATCATCATGCCGGTGCCATTGGCGGTGCGGCCGGCGCGTACCGTCGCCTCGATGTCGCCGCCCTGGGCGCCCACGCCCGGAATCAGCAGCGGCATATCGCCGACAATCTCGCGCACCTTGGCGATCTCTTCCGGGAAGGTCGCGCCCACTACCAGGCCCATCTGGCCACTGGTATTCCACACGTCGCGCGCGCGCTCGGCCACGACCTGGTAAACCGGGCGGCCCCCCGTTTCCAGGAATTGCACGTCGCTGCCGCCGGCGTTGGACGTACGGCACAGCACAATCACGCCCTTGTCGGCATGCGCGAGGTACGGCTGCATCGAGTCGAAACCCATGTACGGGCTGACGGTGATGGCATCGGCCTGGTAGCGCTCAAAGGCCTCCTTGGCGTAGTGCTCGGCGGTGGAGCCGATATCCCCGCGCTTGGCATCGAGGATGACCGGAATGCCCGGATACGCCTCGTGGATGTAGTTGATCAGCTGCTCGAGCTGGTCTTCGGCGCGCTGCGAGGCAAAGTAGGCGATCTGCGGCTTGAACGCGCAGACCAGGTCGGCCGTGGCGTCGACGATGGCGCGACAGAACGAGAAGATCGCCCCGCCCGTGCCGGTCAACGACGCCGGCAGGCGCGCCGGATCGGGATCGAGCCCGACGCACAGCAGGGAATTGTTGCGCTGCCAGGCGGCAGCCAGTTGTTCGGTAAATCGCATGATGTCGGCAATATGAGAGCGCGGCCGGGCTGCCGCGTGACTTGTCTGCATTTTACCCGCCGGGGGCTCCGCTGACCGCATCTTCCCGGCGTGGCGCCGGCCCCACGCGTGCGCGGCAAGTCACGGTTTCTGGCTGAATCCACCACGCCTTTAGGCTACACTCGGCGCGATTTTTCGCCGCGCCTGTCCACCGTCTCGCCTCAAGGAACACCCATGATCAACCTGTTTGTTGTGCAAAAAGGCCGTCTCGCGCAAGAACAGGTCGAAGAACGCAGCGAGTTGTTGCAGCACAAGCCGATCTGGATCGACGTGATCGATCCCGACGACGAAGAGCTCGCGTGGATCAAGGAAGCCTACGGCGTGGTCCTGCCTGAACTGGAGCAATTAGGGGACCTGGAAGCCTCCGCCCGCTACTTTGAAGGCGAAGACGGCCACATCCACATCCGCACCGACTTCCTGCTTGACGAAGAAACCACCTCGCGCAACGTGCGCGTGGCCTTCGTGCTGACCAAGGATGTGCTGTTCTCAATCCACGACGAAGACCTCCCGGCTTTCCGGCTGGTGCGCATGCGCGCACGACTGCGCCCGGGCTCGGTGCGCAATGCGAAGGACGTGCTGATGGACCTGTACGCCACCGACGCGGAATACTCGGCGGACTCCATCGAGGAAGTCTACGAGCGCCTGGAAGACGCCAGCAAACGTGTGCTGGCCGATGAAGTGACCGATGCGGCCGCGGCCGATGTGCTGGAGATCATCGCGCGCGTGGAAGACCTGAACGGCCGCATCCGCCGCAACGTGATGGATACGCGCCGCGCGGTGTCCTTCCTGCTGCGCAGTCAACTGCTCTCAACCGATCAGCAGGACGAAGCGCGCCAGGTGCTGCGCGACATCGATTCCATCGAAAACCACACGGCCTTTCTGTCGGACAAGGTCAACTTCCTGATGGACGCCACGGTCGGCTTCATCAACATCAACCAGAACAAGATCATCAAATTGTTCTCGGTGGTGTCGGTGGCGCTGATGCCGCCCACGCTGATCGCCTCGATCTACGGCATGAACTTCAAGGTGATGCCGGAGTTGGATTGGGCAGCGGGCTACCCGTATGCGATTGGCCTGATGATCGTGTCGGCGGCGATTCCGCTGGTGTATTTCCGGCGCAAGGGCTGGCTCAAGTAGGAGCCCCTGGCCACTGCAACCGGATCAATCCGGCAGCGTGGCCGACCCCATGCGATTGGCGATGATGGTGGCCTTGCGCGTGAAGTTCACGTGCACGTTGGCGCAGTAGCTCTTCTTGTCGAAGCACTTGGGCGCGGGCAATGCCGCAGCCAGTCGCGCCGCCTGCCCCACCGTGAGTTGCGATGCCGGGCGCTTGAAGTAATGCTGCGCAGCGGCTTCCGCGCCGAACACGCCCTCGCCCCACTCCACCGAATTCAGGTAGATCTCGAGGATGCGCTCCTTGTCGAGCCAGAACTCGAGCATCCACGTGATGACGAGCTCCTCGCCCTTGCGCAGGTAGTGGCGCTCGCCCGAGAGGAACAGGTTCTTGGCCAGCTGCTGCGTGATGGTCGAACCGCCCGCGACCACGTGGCCGCGCCGCTTGTTCTTCTCCCATGCATCGAGCATGGCGTCGACTTCCCAGCCGCTGTGCGAGACGAAATCGGCGTCTTCGCTGGCGATAACGGCGCGCTTGAGGTTGCGCGAGATCTGGTCGTAGTTGACCCAGCGATGGTCGATCTTGCACGTGAAGACGTTGGCGCCGCACAAGCGCATGCGCTCCGCACGCATGAACGCGGTGGACGATGGATTGAACACCTGCCAGCTCGCGATGGCCGCGAAGAAGTACAGATTGAGCGCGACGACACCTGCCAGGAAGCAGCCGATCACGTAGCCGAACCAACGCATCATCGCGGGGCTTCGCTCCGGTTCAGCGTTGGGTGCGCGCAGCGACTGCCGCCTCGCCCTGCAGCCCTTCGCGCATGCCGAGCAGCACCGGCGCGGTATCGGGGCGCACGCCGCGCCAGACGAAGAACGATTCCGCCGCCTGCTCCACCAGCATGCCCAGGCCGTCCCACGCGCGGGCGCCATTGCGCTTGGCGAACTCCATGAACACCGTTGGCCGCGGCCCGTACATCATGTCGTAGGCCAGCGCATTGGGGCCGAACACAGTGGTCGGGATCGGCGGCACCTCGGCCTGCAGGCTGCTGGCCGTGGCGTTGATGATGACGTCGAAGACATCGTCAGCGGCGAGCTCATCGTAGCCGCCGCCCACCAGCTCCGCATCGTGCAGCTTGGCCGACACCTCGAAGCGGTCGACCAGCTTGTTGGCGCGATCGGCGGTGCGGTTGGCGATGAACACGCGCGCGGGCTTATGCTCCAGCAGCGGCAGCAGCACGCCGCGCGCCGCACCGCCCGCGCCCAGCAGCAGCACCCGCTCGCCTGCGAGCGAATTGCCGATGTTGTGCGTGATGTCGCGCATCAGGCCCACGCCGTCGGTGTTGTCGCCAAAGATCTCGTCGCCATCGAACTTGAGCGTGTTGACGGCGCCCGCCGACTCGGCCCGCAGCGACAGCGACGTCGACATCGCATACGCGTCGAGCTTGAACGGCACCGTCACGTTGAGCCCGCGCCCGCCTTCGCGCACGAAGGTCATCACGGTTTCGTCAAACGCGATCAGCTCGGCGTAGATGCGGTCGTAGCGGATGAGCTGACCGGTCTGCTGTGCAAACGCGGCATGAATGGTGGGCGACTTGCTGTGCGCGATCGGGTTGCCGATCACGCCGTAGCGATCGGTGGGCGGCGCGCTCACCGCAGCGAGGATGGCCTCTTGAAAGGACGACTTGGGCGTTTGGGGCGACGACATCAGCGGGTCTGCAGGTGCGTTTCCAGCCCTGCGCGTGTGAATTTGAATGTGGCAACCACGTCCTGGATATCAACGCGCTTGCGCATCTCGGCCGGGAAGGCGCCGAATGGTGCGGACGAACGTGCGATGGCCACGGCCTGGCGATCCAGCGCCGGATTGCCCGAGCTCTTGGCAATCTCGATGCCTTCGATCTTGTAGCCGTCCTGGTTGTAGCCGAGATGGCCGTCGCGGTTGATGCTGATCACGACGATCAGCTCACCGTACAGCGGGCGGCCGTTCTGGCTTGGGAAGTTGGCCGTACCACGCGCCTCGATCTTGCGGCGGACAGCATCGTAGTAACGGGCGTAATCGACCTGGCGCGCGCTGGCAGCGGTCAGCACGTTGCGGCGTGGGCGCTTGGCGTAGTGCTCGAGGTTGCGGGCGATCTCGGCCTGCAGGCGGGCGATCTCGTCTTGCGTGGTGCGGTCGTCGGTGCCGTTGGTGGGCGACGGCTGCGGGCGCTCGCCGGGCTTGACCTGGCGATCGTTGACCAGCGGCGCGCGGTCGGTCGATTGCGTGAGCAGGCGGCGCTGCTCCTGCTCCAGATATTCGAGCCGGCGCTGCGTGAGCTTGACGGCATCGCCAGTCTGTTCACTGGTGTCGGCGGGCAGCGGCGTGGTGGCGCGCTGCTGGTCGTATTCACCGCCGCCGTTCAGGTTGACCTGCGCCACGGCCGTCGCCTTGGACGGCGCCGTGGACGACTTGGCGTTGACCAGCACCACATCCAGCCCCGGATCGTCGCGCTTGATGTCAAACGCCTCGGGCGCCACCACGCGCACGAACAGCAGCAGCACGTGCACGGCCAGCGACACCACCAAAGCCTTGGTGAGCGTGCTGCTGCCGGACCAGTCCGGACGGTTTGCGAGGGCGGCCATGAGGCGGTTCCAGGGCGATGCGGGAAGGGTAGACGTCAGACTGCGATTGTAGTTAGGCGGCGGCGGGCGTTCCACCGGTCTCGCCGTCCTGCGGCGGCGGCGCCACAGAGGCGTCAACCGTGTCCGTTTCGGCGCGAGTCTCTTCCTCGTCGGCTGCTGGTTGTGGTTCGGCCGGCGCATCCGTCTCGGCTTCGGCCAGTTCTTCCTCAATGGCCTCGGCTTCGGCTTGCGCATCCGCGGCGGGCGCGAGGATTTCAACCACGCGGCACGACACTTCCAGGCTGATCTCGTCGGTGTCCAGGATGTCGAGCACCACATGCGTGCCACGCGCGGTCTGCGCCAGCTCGGGCACCTTGGTCACCAGCGGAATCTCGGCGAAGCGCACGGCGCCTTCCTTGAGCACCACGGCCTGCATGCGCGTGCGCTGCTCTTGCTTGAGCCAGCGCAGGCACCAGTAGCGCTCCATGGTCGACTGGTGGTCGGCATAGGCCGCGTAGGTGGCCTCAAAGTCGGCCACGGCGGCCAGCAGGTCGGCGTCTTTCGGCTTGAACGGCGCGATCAGCTTGGCCGTCACGCCGTGCTGCGCCACCGCCGCAATCTGCCACTGGTTGACCAGGTCGACATAGCGGCGCAGCGGCGAGGTGCTCCACGCGTATTGCGCCACGCCCAGGCCTTCGTGCGGCGCCGGATACGTCTGCATGCGCGTGCGATGCATGCCCCACGCCTTCTGCGTGCGGTAGATGCCGGGCACGCCGGCGTCGGCCAGCATGCGGCCCCAGGTGCTGTTGGCCAGGATCATCATCTCGGCGACGATCTTGTCCAGCGGCGAGCCGCGCTTGCGCTGTTCGATGCGCACGCGCTCGGTGGCATCACCCTCGCCGCGTTCGGCCTCGGGGATCGGGTCGATATAGAACGAGTAGTCGCCCTTCTGCGCGCCCTCGGGCTTGAGGCCGCTGGCGATGCGCGCCTGCTGGCGGCCGTCGTACAGCGCGCATGCGAACGGCCACAGCACGGCCAGCTCGGCCTTGAACGGGTAGTCGCCCGAACCCTCAGCCAGCGCTTCGGCGGTGATCACGTCGTCGAGCAGGTTGTGGCGCAGGTTGGCCGCCACCGTCACGGATTCGCAGCGCGTCTCGCTGGCGGTGACCGTCCACGTCGCGCGATCAACCGTCGCGTACAGCGACAGCGCCGGGCAGGCGCGCCCTTCCTGCAGCGTGTAGCGATCGACCACCGACTCCGGCAGCATCGTGATCTTGTCGCCGGGGAAGTACACGGTCGACAAACGCTGGCGCGCAATCGCGTCCAGCGCATCGCCTCGCTGGATGCCGAAGCCCGGCGCCGCAATATGGATACCGATGCGCACGGTCGCGTCATCGATGGGCGTGACAGAGATGGCGTCGTCGATTTCCGTGGTGGTCACGTCGTCGATCGAGAACGCGCGCACATCGGCGGCCGGCAAGTCGAGCGCCGGTTCCGGCACGGTCACATCCGGGAAGCCAGTGCCCTTCGGGAAGCACTCCGACAGGAAACGTGCCTCGTGCAGCGCGCGCGCATTGGCGATGCCGCCCACCGCTACCATCAGCCGCATCGGCGACAGGCCCAGCGCCGTGCACGCGGCGTCGAGCGCCTTGTATTCCAGGCTGTTCTTGTCGGGCTTGAAGAGCAATTGCAGCGTCTTGCCGCGGAAGGCGTCGGGCAGGCGCATCGCCTTCAACTCGGCCTCGTAGTCGGCCTGCAGGGCGGCCTGCTGCTTCTTGCGCTCCAGGCCGGCGAGTGCCGCCTTCAATTGATCTTCGGGCGCGCGCTGATAGCGGCCGCGGCCCTTGCGGCGGAAGTAGATCGGCGAGCCATGCAGCGCGATGGCCAGCGCGGCCTGCTGCGTGGCGGTGGCGCCGGCGCCAAAGTATTCGCCGGCTAGATCGGTAAAGCCGAACTCCTCGGCCGAGGCGCATTCCCAGAGGAAATCCAGATCGATCTCCGCCGACAGCGCCTGGGCGGCCTGCGACAGCTCGCTGGCCGACGGCTGGGCAAACTGGAGCAACACATCGCGCGACTTGACCTTGGTGCGCTTGGCGCTCGGCAATTCGACCTGATACGCCTCGCCCTGTTGGGACAAGACGGTGCCCGCGCGGATCTCGCCGCCTTCTTCAAACAGCAACTGCATGGATTTGTCTGGATTGCGGCACCCGCACAGGCGAGCGCCACTTTGAATGAGGTGGAATGACCACGCATCCGGATGTCACAACTTGATGCGCGGCGATCAAAAAGTTGGGGGCGATGATACCGCACTGGCCGGTCGCCCGGCCCCGGAAATACGCTTAGCGGGGCGGGTGGAAACCGGCCAGCGCCGGCAGGAAAACCTCCGTCACCAGCATCGCGCTCGCCCCACGCCGGAACACCGACCGGCGCGCCGGCAATCGCTGCGTGCCAGTGATGGGCGCGTCACCCAGCGCTTCGTGTCCGCGGCGGACCAGCGGGTGGCGTGCGTCGAGCAGCGCAAACTCGAAATCGCCCCGCTCGACACGCGGATCGGCAAACAAGGAATGCCCCAGCGGCTGGGTCCCCAGCGCCTTCAGAAACGGCCAGTCGAGCGCCACACTGCGCGGATGCACGATGGTGTGCGCATAAACGACCGGAATGTCGTCACAGATCAGCAGAACTTCGCGGACCAGCGTTTCGGCCGGCCCTGCCATGCCAAGGCAACGCCACTCATCGCGCAGTGGCATTGCGCGGTGCTGGCCAAGCAGTCGCACCCGAAAGCTGGACGATGCGGCACGCAACCGCGCGGTGAGCGAATCGGCGCCCACGGCCCAGCCCGCCCAATGCCGGTCATAGACCACCGCCGGCGGCAACGCGCTACGCCAAAGGCTGCGCGGATACGACGGCGATTCGGTCATGCGGCGCCGTCGAACGGATGCGCGGCCAGCAAATCGGCAGGAACGCCGCAGAAGACGAGCACTTCGTCCACGTACTGGGCGAAATCGCTGATGCCGTGGTCGCTGCCGTCGATCACGCGGGTCGTGGCGCCCGGGAAATGGCCGAGCATTTCTCGATAGTCGAGCACCTCATCGCCGGTGGCGGCGAGCAGGTAGTAGCGCTCCGGGTGCGTGATGGCGGGCACGGCCAGCGCGCGCAACTCGTCCAGATGGTGCGGCTCGACGCGGATCGTGCCACCGCCGTGCCAGAGCGGTTGTTCGCCGACGTATTTGGCGAGATCCCGCTCCGGACGCGTGGCGGGATTCAGCATCGCGGCACGCAAGCCATGGCGCTCGGCCAACCAAGTGGCGTAATAGCCGCCCAGCGACGACCCAATCAGCGCCGGCTTGACGCCGTCGCGCGTACCCAGGTCAGCGATCACCGCGTCAATTTCCGCCATCGCCTCGCGGGGGGAGACCGGCAGCATTGGACAAACGTAATGGTCGGACAGCCCGAGCGAAGCCATCCGCCTGCCGAGCAATTGCGCCTTGAACGAGCGCGGCGACGAGCGAAATCCGTGCAGATAAAGGATGGAAGCCGGCATATGTCGCTTAATTGGCGGCCAGGGCGTCAAGCAGCTTCTGGTGGACGCCGCCGAAGCCACCGTTGCTCATCACGAGCACATGGTCGCCCGGGCGAGCGACAGCGGTCACAGCCTCAACGAGGGTCGTCAGATCGGAAAACGCCTTGGCACGACCGCCCAGCGGCGCCAGTGCACCGGCCAGATCCCAGCCGAGGGCGTCACGGCCGTTGGCGGCACCATAAGCGAAGATTTGATCCGCGCCGGCCAAGCTATCCGGGAGCGCCTGTTTCATCACGCCGAGCTTCATGGTGTTTGAGCGCGGCTCCAGCACCGCCAGGATGCGTGCGTCGCCGATGCGGCGGCGCAGCCCTTCGATCGTGGTACGGATAGCGGTCGGGTGGTGGGCAAAGTCGTCGTAGACGATGACGCCATTCACGGTGCCGCGGACTTCCATGCGGCGCTTCACATTTTCGAAACGGGCCAGGCTTTCAATGGCTTGAGCCGGCGGCACGCCCACATGGCGCGCGGCAGCAATGGCGGCCAGGGCGTTCATGCGGTTGTGGTCGCCCTGCAGCGACCAACGTACTCGGCCCTGCGTCCGACCATTGAAGAGCACGTCAAAGCTGTCGTCCGCATTTGCGCCATCCCCCAAGTTGGCGATCTTCCAGCCATCACCCTGTTCTGCGCCGAAGTGCTCGACTTCAGACCAACATCCGCGCTCAAGTACGCGCTTCAGGCTGTCTTCACGGCCATTGACGACCAACCGGCCCTGACCGGGCACCGTCCGTACGAGATGATGGAATTGGGTTTCGATCGCAGCAAGATCCGGGAAGATGTCGGCGTGATCGAACTCCAGGTTATTCAGGATGGCCGTGCGGGGGCGATAGTGGACAAACTTGCTGCGCTTGTCGAAAAACGCCGTATCGTATTCGTCGGCCTCGATCACGAAGAAGTCGGATTCGGTCAGGCGCGCCGACAGCCCGAAGTTGCGTGGCACGCCGCCCACCAGGAAGCCCGGGTTGTAGCCGGCATCTTGCAGCACCCAGGCAAGCATCGACGTGGTCGTCGTCTTGCCATGCGTACCGGCCACGGCCAGCACCCACTTCTGCCGCAGCACGTTGTCCCCCAGCCATTGCGGGCCGGAAACGTAGGGCAGATTGCGGTCCAGGATGGCTTCCATCAGCGGGTTGCCGCGCGAGATCACATTGCCGATCACGTATAGATCGGCACCGATGGAGAGCTGTTGGGGGTCGAAGCCTTCAATCAGCTCGATGCCTTGGGCTTCGAGCTGCGTGCTCATGGGGGGGTAGACGTTGGCGTCGCAGCCGGTGACGCGGTGACCGGCCTGGCGGGCGATCAGGGCAATGCCGCCCATGAAGGTGCCGCAGATTCCAAGGATGTGGATATGCATGGGAGCCATCTCAACTTCGTTGCGGCGCATTGTACCTGCTGCCTTCGGGCGGTCCGCGCGCTTCAGTAAAATAGAGCCATGTCCAAACGCCCCATCCTTGACCCCGCTCGCGTGCGGGAGGAAATCGCCGCCGTCGCCGCCCGCATGATCGCGGAGGACGGGGCCGACTACGCCACCGCCAAGCGCAAGGCCGCGCGCCAGGTGCTCGGCACGGAGTCGCGCGCCGCCGGCGAATGGCTGCCCGATAACGAGCTGGTCGAAACGGAAGTCCGCGAGTACCAGGCGCTGTTCCAGGCCGATTCCCAACCACGGGTGCTGGCACTGCTGCGCCGCATCGCGCTGGTGTTGATGGAAGGGCTGGCCGCGCACAACCCGTATCTGGCTGGCGCGGTTTTCAACGGCACTGCCAGCGAGCATTCCGACATCCACCTGCAGGTCTTTTGCGACAGCCCGAAGGACGTGGCGATCTTCCTGCTCAATGCCGGCATCGACTTCGACACCACCGAGACCGCCCATTTCGGCGGCCGCGACGAAGTGGAAACGCTCAGCTTTCTGTGGCGCGGCCAATGGCCTGCTGGGCCCGAATCACGCGACCTCGCCCGCGAGTTGCGCGCCGAAACCGGCACGCCCGTCGGTGTCCACATCGCCCTGTACGACCTGAACGATGTGCGTGGTGCGCGACGCGCCGACGCCAGCGGCCGGGCCCAGCGCGGCGATGCTGCCGCGGTGCGCGCCCTCCTCTCGCAGGGGTGACCCGCCCGACAGGAGTACAATCCGGCACGCCTCGCCGCTGTCTATATATAGAGCCCCCCCTGGAACCATGACCCGCCGTACCACCTTGATCGCCCTGCTGATCGCCGGCCTGATTGCCGCAGCGCTGGGCGTCTACGCCGGGCATCGCGCCACGGAGCCCAAGACGCCGGCCGACAATGCGGTCACCGCGTTCTACGGCAGCAAGCTGCCCGATGCCCAGGGCGCGCCACTGGATCTGGCGGCATACCGGGGCCAGACGGTGGTGATCAATTTCTGGGCACCATGGTGCGGCCCTTGCGTCGAAGAAATGCCCGAACTGTCCACGCTGGCGCAAGAGCAGCGGGGCAAGGCAAAGTTCGTCGGCATTGGCATCGATTCGGCAGCCAATATCCAGACATTTCTGAGTAAGGTCCACGTCACCTACCCGATCGCGGTGGCAGGTTTCGGCGGCACGGAGTTGGGGCGTCAGTTCGGCAACGAGGTCGGCGGCCTTCCGTTTACTGTGATCCTTAATGCACACGGCGAGATCACATTCCGAAAAATGGGCCGGGTGCATGCGGAAGAATTACGCGAAGCCCTGCAGAAGGCGTGAACATTCAAAAACGTCATATGACGTTCATGTGCACGCAACTTCCCTTCTTCTTCACCAAAAATGTGGGCTGCGCAGTCAACATCGGTGAAAACACCGATTTCTCGACAGTTTTTCAGCAAAAACTAGACAAAGCATTCTAATTTGCTGTAAATTCCGCCCAACTTCGCTCAACCGGTCAAATCGTGACTGACAAACCGATCGCCAAAGCGCTTCCCAACGTGCTCGTATTGCACGGTCCGAACCTCAATTTGCTGGGGACACGGGAACCGGAGGTCTATGGTGCGACCACGCTGGCCGACATCAATGCGGCTCTGGTCAAACGTGCCCAGTCGCGCGGCGTGACGCTGTCGCATTTCCAGTCGAACCACGAAGGTGCGCTGGTCGATCGCATTCACGCCGCCAAGAGCGAAGGCGTCGAATTCATCATCATCAACCCGGCGGCCTATACGCATACGAGTGTGGCGCTGCGCGATGCGCTGGCCGGGGTGGTGATTCCGTACATCGAAGTCCATCTGTCCAACGTGCATCGTCGTGAGCCGTTCCGCCACCATTCGTACCTGGCGGACCAGGCGGTGGGCGTGATCTGTGGGCTGGGCTGGCGTGGCTACCTGGCCGCACTGGACTATGTCGTCGACGAACATAGCGATCAACACGGCGGCTGATCTGCCGCTTTCTTCCCCTTTTATTTCAACCACTTAACCAACGCAACGACGCCAGCGCCTGGAGCGCCTGACTTTACCGATGCGCGGCTGAAGAGCCATTCGCGCGTGCATCCCCGCCCCAGATCGCCGACGCTGCAGGAGAACGTTCATGGATTTGCGCAAGCTGAAAACGCTGATCGACCTCGTGGCCGAATCGGGCATTTCGGAACTCGAAGTGACCGAAGGCGAAGGCAAGGTCCGCATCGTCAAGTCGGCACCGCAGCAAGTGATGGCCGCGCCGATGCAGTACGCACCGATGCCCGCCATGCCTGCTGCACCGGCCGTCGCCGCGACGGCTGCACCGGCTGTCGGCGCTGAGGCCGCCGCCCCGGCGCTGCCCGCCGGCCATATCGTGACCTCGCCGATGGTCGGTACGTTCTACCGCTCGCCGTCGCCGGGCGCCGCCGAGTTCGTCAAGGTGGGCGACACCGTCAAGGAAGGCCAGACGCTGTGCATCATCGAAGCGATGAAGCTGCTCAACGAGATCGAAGCGGACAAGGCCGGCGTGATCAAGGAAGTCCTGATCGACAACGGCCAGGCTGTGGAATACGGCCAGCCGCTGTTCGTGATCGGCTGATCTTCCGGCATCCGACCCTCATCGTGCGGCGCCAAGAGCGCCGCATCCGAGCGCGAGTTGACGCAACCGAGTGCCCAGGTCCGCTAAGTGCGGCCCAGCCATAGCGCCCTCGCCTCCCCTTTTTGTAGCGAGAACACGATGTTCGACAAGATCCTGATCGCGAATCGCGGCGAGATCGCTCTTCGCATCCAGCGCGCCTGCCGCGAGCTCGGCATCAAGACCGTGGTGGTCTATTCCGAGGCAGACAAGGAAGCCAAATACGTCAAGCTGGCCGACGAAGCCGTGTGTATCGGCCCGGCACCGTCGCCGCTGTCGTACCTGAACATGCCGGCGATCATCTCGGCCGCCGAGGTGACCGACGCCCAGGCCATCCACCCCGGCTACGGCTTCCTCTCGGAAAACGCCGACTTTGCCGAGCGCGTGGAGCAATCCGGCTTCACCTTCATCGGCCCGACACCCGAATCGATCCGCCTGATGGGCGACAAGGTCTCGGCCAAGCAGGCCATGATCAGGTCCGGCGTGCCGTGCGTGCCCGGCTCGGACGGCGCCCTGCCCGATGATCCGAAGGAAATCCTGGCAACGGCCAAGAAGGTCGGCTATCCGGTGATCATCAAGGCCGCCGGCGGCGGCGGTGGCCGCGGCATGCGCGTGGTGCACACCGAGGCTGCACTGATCAACGCCGTCAACATGACCCGCGAAGAAGCCGGCCGTGCCTTCGGCAACCCGGAAGTCTATATGGAGAAGTTCCTGGAGCATCCGCGCCACGTGGAGATCCAGATCCTGGCCGACCAGCACCGCAACGCCATTTGGCTGGGCGAGCGTGACTGCTCGATGCAGCGCCGCCACCAGAAGGTGATCGAAGAAGCGCCGGCACCGCACATCCCGCGCCGCCTGATCGAGCGCATCGGCGACCGCTGCGCCGAGGCCTGCAAGAAGATCGGCTACCGTGGCGCCGGCACGTTCGAGTTCCTGTACGAAAACGGCGAGTTCTACTTCATCGAGATGAACACGCGCGTGCAGGTCGAGCACCCGGTCACGGAAATGATCACCGGCGTCGATATCGTGCAAGAGCAGATCCGCGTGGCGGCCGGCGAAAAGCTGCGCTTCCGCCAGAAGGACATCACGCTCAAGGGCCACGCCATCGAGTGCCGCATCAACGCGGAAGATCCGTTCAAGTTCACGCCGTCGCCGGGGCGCATCACGTCGTGGCACGTGCCGGGTGGCCCGGGTGTTCGCGTCGATTCGCACGCCTACAACGGCTACTTCGTGCCGCCCAACTACGACTCGATGATCGGCAAGGTCATCACGTACGGCGCCACGCGTGAGCAGGCCATTGCCCGCATGCGCATCGCCCTGTCGGAAATGGTGGTGGAAGGCATCTCGACCAACGTGCCGCTGCACCGCGACCTGATGCTCGACGCCAACTTCGTCGAAGGCGGCACCGACATCCACTACCTGGAGCACCGTCTGGCGCAGCAGGAAGTGGCCAAGGGTGGCGGCAAGTGACGTACCGCGAATGCGTACTTGAGGTGTCTCGCGACGACGCTGAGGCGTTGTCCGAGGCGCTGTTCGATCTGGGCGCCCTGTCGGTGTCGGTAGAAGACGCCGATGCCGACACGCCGGAAGAACAACCGCTCTTCGGCGAGCCCGGCCACGAGCCGACCCGCCTGGCGTGGAACCGTTCGCGCGTGGTCGCGCTGCTGGCTGACGATGCCGATCCGGCACTGCTGGTGGCAGCCGCGGCCAACGAGATCAAGCTCTCGCCCATCCCTGCGTACACCGTGCGCGAAGTCGAAGAGCAGGACTGGGTGCGCGTGACGCAATCGCAGTTCGAGCCTATTCACATCGGCGAGCACATCTGGGTCGTGCCCTCGTGGCATGACGCACCGGAGCCCGATGCCGTGGTGCTGGAGCTGGACCCCGGCCTCGCTTTCGGTACCGGCAGCCACCCGACCACGCGTTTGTGCATGGAATGGCTGGAACAGCACGTGCAGCCCGGCGAGCGCACGCTCGATTACGGTTGCGGCTCGGGCATCCTGGCCATCGTCGCCAAGAAGCTCGGCGCGAGTGAAACCGTCGGCGTCGACATCGACCCGAACGCCGTGGAAGCCTCGCGCTACAACGCCGAGCGCAACCACGTCGAAGCCACCTTCGCGCTGCCCGACGATGCTCCGGAAGGCACCTTCGACCTGGTCGTGGCGAACATTCTGTCGAACCCGCTCAAGCTGATGGCGGCCATGCTGTGCGCACGCGCGCGCCCGGGCGGCCGGCTGATCCTGTCAGGGGTGCTGGAGCGCCAAGCGGAGGAAGTGGCCGCCGCCTATGCGTCGGCCATTCCGCTGACGGTGTGGCGCGCACGTGACGGCTGGGTCTGCCTGCACGGTGTGAAACCGGCTTAACAGCGCAGAAGTCGCACCAGCGTCGGCACAAAGGTCGACGCTGGCGCTGCTGTCTGCAATACTCGCGCGGTCGGCTTTTCTCTCTTCGTCTCGCATGGCAACTGCGCCACAAGCTGCGCCACGTCTGGCCGCCCGCTGCCCCAACTGCCAAACCGCGTTCCGCGTTGTCGCCGACCAACTCCGGCTGCGCGGCGGGCTTGTCCGTTGCGGGCGCTGCAACCACGTCTTTGATGGCCGCGATCATCTGATCGAACTCGGCGCCGCACCCGCACCCGCACCCGCACAGACAGCGCCAGTGGCCGAAGTGCCGCAGCCGCCGAAGCCGCAAGAACCTGCCCCCCGTACAACGCAAGCCCCGGTCGCCCCAGAACCGCCAGCGCCCTCCACGCCGCCGGCTGACGGAAACGAAAGCGAAGACGAACGCGAAGACGACCACGGCTTCGGCATGACGTTGATCTGGGAAGAAGACCTTTCCGAAGAGGGCGTCGCCGAAGTCCATTTGGGTGAAGTCGAAGGCGCGACCCCGGCACCCGACGCACAACCGACCGCGCCCGACACGCGGCCACTGCCCGGCGCGCCACCAGCTGCTCCGTCCGATGAACCGCAGCAGCCCACCCATGCCTTCCATGGTCTGCCGCCGCTGCGCGATCTCGAAGACGAGGAAGACACGTTCGCGGCAGCCCTGCCCAAGCAGCCGTCGGCTGACTTGCCAGTCGAACCCGCGCTCACACCGGCAGCCGCGTCGGCAGGACCGGTTGCATCCCCGACGCCCGTTGCCCAAGCCCACGATTCGGTCTGGATGCGCCACGATGCCGATCCGCACACGCTATTCGCGCCGGTGCCACGGCGCCATGGTCACGCTCGTCGTGCGCAAACCGAACCCGCGAGCCCGGCACCGCAACGCACACTGACCGGGGCACCGCGTCCACGCCAGGTGCGCGGGCCGAATCACGGCGTCTCCGCCGCAACGCTGGATTTCCTGCGCGCCGCGCAGGCACGCGAACAGGCACGCAAGTCGACAGGACGCCGTGCACTGGCGCGCATTGCGGTTGGTTTCCTGACCGTGCTGGCGGTGGTGCAGTTGCTGTTCCTCGCCCGCGCCGAGATCGCCCGCCGTGCACCCTCCACGCGCCCGCTGTGGGAAGCGCTGTGCCAGCCGCTGCATTGCACGGTCGCGCCGCCGCGGGATCTGGATGCCCTGCTGATCGAGTCGTCCCAACTGCAGCGCCAGGAAGGCGAGGCGTCCGACGAATACGTGCTGACCGCCACGCTGCGCAACCGTGCCGGCGGCCCCATCGCGCTGCCCGCCATCGAGCTGATCACGACCGATCTGCAGGACCAGTTGCTCTCCCGCCGCGCCCTACTGCCCAACGACTATCTGAACCCGAGCGACAGTGCATACGGCAAGTCAGGGCTGCCCGCCCGCGCCGAGTTGCCGATTCGGGTACGATTCCAGTCCCAGCGCCCGACGGCCAACTACCGGGTGCTGATTTTTTACCCCTGAATTTTCCCCAGACTCACCCCCAACACGCATCAAAGGAAGGAGCAACACCATGGCAAACGTGACCCTTGGCGGCAACCCGATCGAAGTCGGCGGCCAATTCCCGGCGGCCGGCGCGAAAGCCCCGGCATTCACGCTGGTTGGCGCAGACCTGAAAGACGTGTCGCTGGCCGACTTTGCCGGCAAGCGTAAGGTCCTGAACATCGTGCCGAGCCTGGACACCCCGGTGTGTGCCACCTCCACGCGCAAGTTCAACGAAGCCGCTGCCAAGCTCGACAACACGGTCGTGCTCTCGATCTCTGCCGACCTGCCGTTCGCCGCAGGCCGCTTCTGCACCACCGAAGGCATCAAGAACGTCGTGCCGCTGTCGACCTTCCGTGACAAGGGCTTCAAGCAAGCCTACGGCGTCGACATCACGTCGGGCCCGCTGGCCGGCGTGACCGCCCGCGCCGTGGTCGTGCTCGATGGCAACGACAACGTCCTGTATTCGCAGCTCGTGCCGGAAATCAAGGAAGAGCCGAACTACGACGCCGCACTGGCTGCACTGAAGTAAGCTGTTTCGAGACCGGTCGCCGGTCTCTCGTTCATCACACGGCCGTCCGCTTGGACGGCCGCGTTCACATTTGGAGCCCTCCCGATATGGCCAGCGTGATCTGCGGCTCGGTCGCCTACGACACCATCATGACGTTCGACGGACACTTCCGCGAACACATCCTGCCCGACAAGATCCACATCCTGAACGTCTCCTTCCTGGTGCCAAGCATGCGTCGGGAGTTCGGTGGCTGCGCAGGCAACATCGCCTACACGCTCAAGCTGCTCGGCGGCGAGCCCATCATCATGGGCACCGTTGGCCAGGATGCCGGCCCGTATCTGGACTACCTGAAGGCGCTCGGTATCTCGACCGCGCACATCACCGAGATTCCGGACACGTTCACGGCGCAGGCCATGATCACCACCGACCGCGACAACAACCAGATCACCGCGTTCCACCCGGGCGCGATGAGCCAGTCGAGCGTGAATTCGGTCAAGGATGCGCTGCCCGCCAGACTGGGCCTGGTCGGCCCCGACAGCCGCGAAGGCATGCTGCACCACGCCACCCAATTTGCCGAATCGGGCGTGCCGTTCATCTTCGACCTGGGCCAGGCGATGCCGCTGTTTGACGGCGCCGACCTGCGCCGCTTCGTTGAACTCGCCAGCTACGTGGTGGTCAATGACTACGAAGCGCAGGTCATGCTGTCACGCACGGGCTACAGTGCGACAGAACTTGCGCAGCGCGTCGAGGCGTTCATCGTCACGCGCGGGGAAGAAGGGGCGGAGATTCACACCGGCGGCAAGCAGTACACTATTCCTGTTGTGCCGGCCGAGCGTGTGGTCGACCCGACCGGTTGCGGCGACGCTTTCCGCGGCGGCCTGCTCTACGGTATCGAGAACGGGCTGGACTGGGAAACCACCGGCCGGCTCGCCAGCCTGATGGGCTCACTCAAGATCGCCTGCCAGGGGCCGCAAAATCACGGTCTGCCCGTCGACGAGATTGCCCGGCGCTTCGAATCCGCTTTCGGGTATCGGTATCAATAAGGAACAAACATGAAACCCATCTATCGCATCGGCGCTGCAGCCCTGATGGTTGCCGCTCTCGGCCTGCAAGGTTGCGCCATGGGCACCAACTCCAACAGCGCGTACACCTCGGGGCAGGCGCAGCGCGAACAGACCGTGCGCTTCGGCACCGTGGATTCCGTGCGCAACGTCGTGATCGACCGTGAGGCGACCGGCGTCGGTACCATCGCGGGCGGCGCAATCGGCGGCATCGGGTCGGCGGCAGCCATCGGGCGCGGCAACGGCTCGGTGGCGGCGGGCGTGCTCGGCGCCATCCTCGGCGGCGTGGCTGGCAGCGCGATCGAAGGTCAGGCGAACAAGCGTCCGGGTCTCGAGATCACCGTCAAGCTGGACAACGGCGAATACCGCGCCATCACGCAGGACGCCGACGAGGCATTCCGCCCGGGCGAGCGCGTGCGCCTGTTGTCGTCTGGCGGCGTGACCCGCGTGACGCACTGATCGATCTGGCCCATCGGGCCGGGCGCATCGGAAAAAACCGCAGCGGCACGATGCCGATGCGGTTTTTTTTTCGCGCATGCAACGAATGCACGAGCAAGAAAAAGCCCGCCGGGGCGTAAGCCGATCGGCGGGCGGTGCAAGACACCAGGTCTTGCGGACCGGATACGCGGTATCCGATCAGGTGGGCGCGACATGCGCGCCGCTGTGGTCCCGGAGGATCACCGTCGCAAGAATGACTTACGGACGGTTGCCAGTCGGGAACGGCCATGCCGCAGCCGGGTTCAGCGCGGTCTTGGCAGCGGGTGCAGCCGGTGCAGCGGCCGGAGCAGCAGCGGGCTTGGCAACAGCCTTCTTCGCCGGCGCCTTCTTCGCAGCAGGCTTGGCAGCAGCCTTCTTGGCAGCCGGAGCCTTCTTCGCAGCAGGCTTGGCAGCGGCCTTCTTGGCAGCCGGGGCCTTCTTGGCGGCAACCTTCTTCACTGCAGCTTTCTTGGCCGGGGCCTTCTTGGCAGCAACCTTCTTCACTGCAGCTTTCTTGGCCGGGGCCTTCTTCGCTGCAACCTTCTTCACTGCGGCTTTCTTGGCCGGGGCCTTCTTCGCTGCAACCTTCTTGGCAGCAACCTTCTTCACTGCGGCCTTCTTGGCGGCCGGTGCCTTCTTGGCGGCGACCTTCTTAACTGCAACCTTCTTTGCAGCAGCCTTCTTGGCCGGTGCCTTCTTGGCGGCCGGAGCAGCCTTCTTCACAGCAGCCTTCTTGGCGGCCGGAGCCTTCTTTGCAGCGGCCTTCTTGGCCGGGGCCTTGGCGGCCGGTTTCTTCTTAGCAGCAGTTGCCATGGGAAACTCCTTCAAGATTGGGTATCGAACTATCGAGATTGAGCAACCCGACCGGCCCGATCCCACGATGCAACGGCATCGCCAGACCAACCGAGCGAGCGATTCATCGGCGCACCACCAGACGGCAGTCGCACGCTAATGAATTCGGTAGGAAGACCTGCATCCCGCGCGGTAGACACACGCAGCAAGTTGCACGCCTCGGTCGCGCATACGCGCGTAACCGCAGCTGGCCGGACACACTGCGTCCGGCGGGTCTTCGTCAACTGAGAGGACCGGGGCATCGTGGCCACACCGGTCGAAATCTGATCTTGCGCGAATCGCTGTGTAGGTTGCAAAGCCGCTTGCAGCGTAGCTTTGCGGACAGCGGAAATCTGGAGAGCGCGCGTTTTCTTTTGGGGGTAGTACGCCCATCCCGACGGGGGGATCGCAGAGACGGCACCGAGTTCGAACAGCCCTGTCGGCGTGGCGTGCATCAAAGTGGTTACGCTCCTCGACTACCTTTCACTTGCTGCTTGCTTGGAAGTTCATCGTCGTTGATCGCGCGAAGCTTCCTTGCATCGAAGTCAACGTCTTGTCAAGGCGAATCATAATTCGTTTGCGCGGTGATGTTAAGAGATTTATGCAAAAAGCGCGGTGAGTTTTGGTGAAGGATTGCGCTGCGTCTGTGCGTCGCTGCGATTCAGATCGCGCATGCATCGCAGGCGACCTCTCGGAAGCGCATTTTCTTGCGTGGTGACATCGCGTTACGACGTTGCTCCACGGTGACACACTCTTCCCGCAAACCCAATGTTCATGCCGGTTTACAGCAGCGCGTGATTGAACTCGTGTGTGCATCGCGCAGGCGCGCGCGCGCCTCGCACACGTTCAGCATCGTCGTGTGCGATGACGCGCGAGCGGCGCGATGCGTGTCGAAAAAAAACGATGCGTGAATGCGACAACGCACGCGAATTTTTGGCACGCGCGCATTCGATCGATGCGATCGACGTGTGCGTGTCGACGTGTTGAGCGTGTCGATCGACGTCGCGAACGCGTCTCTCGCGCAGTGTTCGCACACCATCGACACACGAGGTGCCAAAGCGATGCGATCGCGATGGTCAACGACATGCACGCACGTGCCGCAAGTCGCGTGCCGCGCATCGGATGCGCGAGGCGGTCGAGATGTCGATGCGTGCACGCGTGCGAATCGCATCGATGCGTGCCGCGGATGCCGGTAGGTGACGATGTCGAACGGCCAACGCATCGCACCTCCTCATCGCGGCGCGCATCGCTGCAAGCCGATCGCCAATCGCGGGAAAACCCTGCTCAGCAACCGCTGAAAACTGCGCGCAATCGCGTTTGAAACGAGGCGGTTTTACGACGATAGAAGGATTGTTCTACGGCAATCCAAGGGGCATTTTTGCTGCGGCATACATGCACCAAGAACGGCTTGCTGAGGCGTTTTATACCGAATCCGCATCGAGAATTGCTGCAGTCGCATATCGGGGTGTCAGGTTGACGCTGATTGTCATGCCATTCGGTTTCACTCCACGATCCGCTCACCACATCAGCACGGCATCGATCGCGCGGTGTGGCACGGGCCCTGCGCGTGGCACGTGACAAGACAGGGCGGTCGTCGCCACCCCGCAACGCGGCGACGGCAAACCCGACGAGCAAAGAGCGCAAGACAGAAGGGGTCCAACAGCGTTCTGAGTAGTGGAGGCACAAGATGCGCGATCGAGCGTTCTTGTCGACATCGAATCCGCCGAGGCGCGGAAGGTTCTCGCGGTGCACGCAGTGCATGTTGGCGACGGCATCGCTCGCCGTACTGGTGGGCTGCGCGAATTCCGGCAGCGGCGACATGGGTACGTCGCTCGGCGGCGGCGGTGATTCGCAATCGAAGCCGGCGATCACGGCATCGACGTCGCCGACGTGGTCGAGCGATAGCGGCAGCAGTGCAACGGGTGGCACCAGCGCAACAGGCAGCACACCCATCGCCACACCGACCGGCCCCGTCGAGCAGGTGACGACCACCGTCGTCACGGCCATCGTGCCGCTCACCGCCACGCTGACTTCGACCACGCAAACGCTGGGCGCAGCCACCGGCCTGGGCGCGCCAGTGGGCAACGTGCTGACGACGCTGGGCGGTGCACTCGGCAGCGAGGGCCGCACGATCACGACGGCAGCCAAGGGGGATGCGCTGGTGTCGACGCTGGGCAATACGGTGAGCGCGCTCGGCACGCTCACCGACGGGTTGGCAACGGTTGTCTCGCCCGCAGCGCCATCCTCGGCAGGCAGCGCACCCGGTAGTGCATTGACCGGTGCGCTTGGCGGCGCGCTCGCACCGGTCACGTCGGCCGTCGGTTCATTGACTGCCGCCTTGCCGGGCGTGGGGGCGATCAGCAATGGCGGTACTGCGGCGACCAGTCCGCTCGGCGGGCTGGGCAGCATCGGTACAACGGTGGGCGGGTTGGTCAGCGGCGTGCTGGCGGGTGTGACATCCGGCGCGCATCGCTAGCCCTGCTCTTGAGAACTTTATTTGCATTCGACTGAAAGGGCAGACGGATGCTAACCGCCAGGCACCAGATGCGCGTTCTTCTGACCCGGCGGTGATTCAGCGGTACGGGCCGCGCTTACAAGGAGACTCATCATGAAGATTCAAAACCCGCTGCAAGCTTCTTCCGCTGTTCTGCAATCGCGCACGCTGCTGGCGGCGGCCGCATTCGCCGTGCTGACGCTGGCCGGCTGCGCTTCGGGCGGCAACCCGAACGGCGACACTCCGGCATCGACGGCGAACAACAACCCCGGCGCGGTGCCGGTGGGCAACGTGGCCAGCAACAGCGGCAACGTCGTGACGCAGACGGGCAAGACGGTCAGCGACCTTGGCACGACGATCGGCACGGCCCCGGTACCGGTGGTGGGCGGCACGGCAGCGCAGAAGGATTTGGGCGCGACGGTCACCTCCGCCGGTAATACCGTCCAGACGCTGGGCAACGGCATCAGCAACGGGCTCGGCAAGATCGGCTCGACGCCTGACCCGGTCGGCACCACGGTGCAGAGCTCGGGTGATGTGGTGCGCTCCGCCGGCGTGACCGTCGGCAATGCAGGCCAGACCGTCTCCGACCTGGGCGCGGCAGGCAGCCCGCTGGCACCGCTGAATCCGGTGACGGCGCCGGTGGGCAGCGGGGTGTCTGCGCTGGGGCAGGTGCTGCAGGGCGCGGGCGGGCTCGTCACCATCGGCACGTCGAGCGGCCCGGTGCAACAGATCACGCAGCAGACCAGCAACGCGATCGTGCCGCTGTCGGCACAGGTTGCGCAGGGCACGCAAGCGGTCGGCAGCACGACGATGCTCGGCGGCCCGCTGGCGGGTGCGCTCAACACGGTGGGCGGCGGCTTGCAGAGCGCAGGCGCGCAAGTCGGTGCGGCTGGCGGCAACCCGCTCACGCGTGACGTGGGTGGCGTGATCGGTGCCGTGGGCAGCACGGTGGCCAGCGCCGGCGGCCTCGTCAACGGTGGCAGCGGCGGCTCGACGAACCCGTTGGCGCCGATCACGAACGCACTGGGTGGCGGACTCGGCGGCGGCAGCAACCCGCTCGCTCCTGTGACCGGTGCGTTGTCGGGTGGCGGCAGCAGTCCGCTGGCGCCGGTGACGAGCGCGCTGAGCGGCGCCACCGGCAGCGGCAACCCGCTTGCCCCAATCACCAATGCGCTGGGTGGCGTCACGAACGCCACCGGCGGCTCCGGCAGCAATCCGCTGTCCCCCCTGACCGGTGCGTTGAGCGCCCATTGACCCCGCGCCAATACAACCGATCTGCCCTCACCGATTCTTTTTACGCTGACAAGGAGACTCCACAATGCAACGCACCCCCCACTCTTTCGCGCGCCTGGCCGGCGCACTGGCCTTCGCACTCGCAGCAGGCAGCGCTTTCGCGCAAGCCACGCCCGCTGGCACCTGGAAGACCATCGACGACAACACGGGTAAACAAAAAGGCGAAGTGAAGATCGTCGACAACGGCGGCACGTTCACGGGCAAGGTCAGCAAGATCCTCGTGCCGGGCGACGAGAACAAGACCTGCACCAAGTGCACGGACGACCGCAAAGACCAGCCGATCCAGGGCTTGACCATCCTGACGGGCCTCAAGGCAAACGGGAACAACAACTGGGATGGCGGCCAGATCCTGGACCCGGAAAACGGCAAGGTTTACAGCGCCAAGATGTCGCTGTCGGAAGACGGTCAGAAACTCAATGTGCGCGGCTTCATCGGCATCAGTCTGATCGGCCGCACGCAAACCTGGATCCGCGAGCAGTGATCCCCGCCTGATAACGAAACCTCCCAACGCGCGGCGGCGTTTCCTCCTCGTGAGGAAACGCCGTCTCTTCGGGCGCCGGTGCAAGCCGGCGCCTTCTTTTTGCGCTCCGCCCACACCCCGCACGCAAAGCCCTCTCCTAAAGAAGACCCACCCCTCGCCGTTACTTCGTTGGGGAGACGTCAACGATAAGTGGAGAAAACGCGACATGCGGCAGTGGACACTCAAAGCAAAACTGCGCCTGGCGCTGGCCCTGATGTGGCTGGGGCTGATTGGCGTGGGCATCTGGAGCGCGATGGAGACCCGCGCGACGATGCTCGATGAACGCAAGGTCGGCCTGCAGAACCTGGTGGACGCCGCCGAGGGCATCGCCAAGCTGTATCACGCCCGCGCGCAATCCGGCGCCATGAGCGAAGCCGACGCCAGGAAGGCTGCGCTATCGACGCTCGCCTCGATGCGCTACGGCACCACGGGTTACCTGTTCGTGGTCGACTCGCAACTCATCTTGCTGATGCATCCGACGCTGGCCGACATGGTCGGCAAGAGCACCGCCCAGTTCAAGGACCCGACCGGCAAGCTGGTCTACCCGACCATCGTCGACGCCGCCAAGGACAAGGGCTTCGGTTTTGCCGAGTACCAGGGCCGCCTGCCCGGCAGCGAAACCGCGCTGCCCAAGATCGGCTACGTAAAACGTTTTGCGCCATGGGACTGGAATATCTCGAGCGCCGTGTTCCTGCAGGAAGTGGATGCGGCGTATCGCCATTCGCTGATCGCCAATTTGATCGTGATTCTGCTGGTAGGTGGCGCGGTATCGCTAGCCATGTCGCTCATCATCCGCAACGTGCAGCGGGGGCTGGGCGGCGAGCCAAGCTACGCCACCGACGTGGCCCGCCGCATTGCCGGCGGCGACCTGGCCGTGCAGGTGCAGACGCGCTCCGGCGACCGCGACAGCATGCTGGTCGCCATGGCCCAGATGCAACAGCAGCTGACCGGCACCATCGGCCACATCAAGACGTCGGCCGATTCCATTGCCAGCGCCACCAAGCAGATCGCCGCCGGCAATGCCGACTTGTCGCAGCGCACGGAAGCGCAGGCGTCATCGCTGGAAGAAACCGCATCGAGCATGGAAGAGCTCACCAGCATCGTGCGCCAGAACGCCGATAACGCACGTCAGGCGAGCACCCTGGCCGTCAACGCGTCGGACATCGCCGTCAAGGGTGGCGAAGTGGTCGGACGCGTGATCGACACCATGGCGGGCATCAACGAGAGCAGCAAGAAGATCGCCGACATCATCGGCGTGATCGAGGGCATCTCGTTCCAGACCAACATCCTCGCGCTGAATGCCGCGGTGGAAGCCGCCCGCGCGGGTGAACAGGGCCGCGGCTTCGCGGTGGTGGCCGGCGAGGTGCGCAACCTGGCGCAGCGCTCCGCGGGTGCAGCCAAAGAGATCAAGGAACTGATCAGCGACTCGGTGGGCCGTGTGGAAAACGGCACCACCCTGGTGGCCGAGGCGGGCAGCGTGATCGACGAGGTGGTGGTCGCGGTCAAGCGCGTGACCGACATCATGGGCGAGATCAGTTCGGCGTCGGAGGAGCAAAGCTCGGGCATCGAGCAGGTCAACCAGGCCGTGAACCAGATGGACGAGGTGACGCAGCAGAACGCGGCGCTGGTCGAGCAGGCGGCCGCCGCGGCCTTGTCGCTGGAAGAACAGGCCCAGGTGCTGCGCGATGCGGTGGCGTCGTTCCGCACGGTCTGATCGGCCCGGGCCTTGCCTGGCCAATCCCCCCAACGCACGAAGGGCCGCCGCGCCGTTCTCTGGTGTGCTGCATGGTGCTATGCTGCGCGCCAGAGAAATTGACAAAACAACGTTGGAATAGCCATGCCCGAGCGCAACCGGCCGCCATTCCGGGGCCTTTTTAGCGCGATTGCCGGGTCGACCACCAGCGCCCAGGCCGCAACCGGAGACCTCCCCGGAGACATGCCCGGCGGCGCGCATGAGCCGATGTCCGGCGGCCGCTCCGATGCCGCACCTGCCCACATGCAGGCCGCCGCCCAGGATCTGGCCAGCGACACCGCACTGTGGCGCTATGCACTGGCCGCAGAGCACGGCGGCCGCGCCCCCCACCCTGACGCCGCCCTGCGCGACGATCTTTCCATCCTGCGCATCCTGCGCCGCCCCGACGGCCTGCGCCTGCTCCGGCAGGGATTGCGCAGTGCGTTCCCCGGCGCGGCCTTGCGCCTGACCACGTTCTGGCCCGACGAGCAACCGCACGCCTACGCGGCCCGCACCGAAGCCCGGCCGGCCGAATTCGGCGACATCCTCGTGCTGCTGCGCCTGCGCGGCGCTGTGCCGACGCTGGATTGCCGCGCGCTGTTCCTCACCGCCCGCCGCATCGACCTGCCCGACGACGCGCTCGACAAGCACCACGCGTTACCGCAGATCAACCTCTACGAGGGGTGGCCCGATTTCAACGTCTATGCGCGCTCGCCGATCAAGTCGCGCAACGCGACCTTCCTGGGCAAGTTCGACCTGTCGGCCGAGTTGGAACCGCTGCGCCGCATCGGCCGCGACCAGCGCCAGTGGCGCTACCTGACGCCGTGCACGGGCCTGCAGCAACACGCGCAATGGCCGGGCGTCCGGCCGGCGTCGCCGCTGCAATGGCGCTGGCCTTCGGGCCCGCAGGCCGGCGGTGCGCGCCCGGATTCCGGCTCGTTTACCGGCATGCTGCGTCAGCTCGTGCGGCCCGAGGGCCCGGGCGAGGACTGCTCCGCCGGCACCGATGTGCCGACCTGGGGCCGCCTCATCAACAAACTGCTCGACCACAGCTGGGAAGTCGCCCCGAGCCATGCACTCAAGAGCGGCAACATCAGTGCGATGGCGTTCTGGACGCGGCTGCGAGGCTTCCTGACAGCGGAATACCTGCTGGGTTCGCATTCGCTGCAGAAGGGCTTCAGCGCCTCGCTGCAGTTCGAGATGGCCAACGGCCTGCAGGACATCGCCCGCGACGACTGGACGGCCACCACCGGCTTCGACCCCGAAGACCTCGACGTGCCCGGCGTGCGCAGCACGCTGCAGCGCATCGCGGCCACCAAGCTGGCGGTCTTCGGCATGAGCGCCGAGGATCCGGGCCCGCTCGCCGCGCCGCGTCCCCAGCGCGGCGTCACCCCGCGCCCCGACGGCGAACGCGAAGGCCAGCGCGTGCTGCTGATCGACGTGATCCGCCCCAGCGCGGCAGCGCTGTAAGGTCGTCCGCAGGCGCTCCAATTCGATAAAAAGCGACGCCCGCGCCGCCGAGAACGCAACGATTTCTCGGCGGCGCGCGGCTATGCTGTGGCGTTGCTTCTTGCGCGCCGTCCATGTCTTCCGCTGCTCACGCCTCTTCCGCTTCCACGACGACGTCCCCCTGGATGCCCGTCCTTGCACTGATGGGCTCGATGGCCTCGGTGTGCCTCGGCAACTCGTTTGCCAAGACCTTGTTCCCGGCGCTGGGCGCGGCGGGCACGGTCACGTACCGCGTCACCATCGGCGCTGTGATCCTGCTGGCCGTGTGGCGGCCGTGGCGCCTGCATCTGAGCCGCGCCGATGCCGGCCGCATCGCGCTGTACGGCGTCACGCTGGCGAGCATGAACCTGCTGTTCTACCTGTCGCTGCAGCGGTTGCCGATCGGCATTGCAATCGCCATCGAATTCACCGGGCCGTTGGTGCTGGCGGTGGTGCTGTCGCGCCGGGCTCTCGATTTCGTGTGGATTGGGCTGGCGGTGGTGGGGCTGCTGATGCTGACGGTGGCCGACAAGGCGGTCGGCCAGGTCGATCACGTGGGCGCGGCGTATGCGCTGGCTGCGGGTGTGTGCTGGGCGCTCTATATCCTGACCGGCAAGAACCTCGGTGGGCTGCACGCGGGCCAGGCCACGTCGCTCGGCATGGTGGTGGGGGCGTTGTTTGCGATTCCGTTCGGGGTGGCGCAGGCCGGGTCTGCGCTGCTGTCGCCGTCGCTGATCCTGGCCGGACTCGGCATCGGGGTGCTGTCGAGCGCAATTCCGTATTCGCTGGAAATGGTGGCGCTCAAGCACCTGCCAGGGAAAACGTTCTCTGTGCTGCTGAGCCTGGAGCCGGCCATCGGCGCGCTAGCCGGGGCGATCGTGCTGCACGAGCAGCTGACGGGGCGGCAGTGGGTGGCGATCCTGGCCATCATCGCCGCGTCGGCTGGGTGCGCGCTGACGGTGCGGGCACCGAAGCCGTCGCCCGATCCGGCGGGCGTTGCTTAACGTCGCCTAGCCGGAAAACCGCGCCACGGCTTGCAATACGGCCATGCGCGTCTGCGCGTGGACCATGCCCTTCCACTCCGGCACGTCGCAATAGAACGCATCGCGCAGCGCGCGTCGGATGCTGCCCTGCTGCGTGGCACCCTGCTCCGGATGGCGATGCAGCCAATGATCGGCGCGCAGCGCCTGCAGCACCGCCAGCGGCGCGAGCGTGCCGAATTCCAGCGTCACGCAGGTCTTCTCGATGTCGGGCAGCAGTTCGTACGCCATGCCCACCAGGTCGCCCTTGACCACTGAAGACACCGAACCCGCCGCCGCAATCGGCCGCACATCCGCGCCCCAGGTGCGCATGGCGCGCTCGAGTTCGGCCGGGTCGGGGCTGTTGAAGATCTTCTCGCCGTGGCCGTAGTGGCCGAGCCCGGTGTGCAGATCGATCCACACGAGGCGGGACATGCCGGCCGCATGGCGCGGCACGATCCCGCGCATCTGTAGGGTGCTCCAGCACGGCGCGCTGCCGCCGTAGAACATGCCGTCGGGCACGCGGTATTGGCCGCTCGTTGCGGCGTCCTGCAGCGCTTTCTCGCCGCGCGTGACCATGTAGTGCTGCAACGCGGCCTGATCGGCTTGGCTGGGCGGCCACGTGCGCGGCAACAGGAGCGAATCGACCTCCAGATACGCCGGGTTGGCTCCAGCCGCCTCGGCAAAGTCGACGCTGTTGCGGTTCAAGTCAACGTTGTCTTCGTTCACGCGCCGCAGATGCGCAAACCCGTACGGGTTGACCGCATGCACCAGCAGCAGCGCAACCTTGGCCGCTGCCAGCCGCGCGAAGAGTTCGTCGTCGCCCAGCAGGCCGACCTGGCAGCCGGAGCCGCAGAACCCCTCCACGCCGTGCACGCCGGACGTGACGATCAGCAGCGTTTCCGCCGCCTCTGGCGAGAACAGCGCACTGTCGATGGAGAGCTGCTCGCCCGACGGCCCCACCACCTCCGGATGCAGATGCCGCTCGATGTTGAGGCCCCGCGCCTGCGCGGCCGCCAGAAACTTGCCGCGCGCTTCATCGTAGGTTTGGGAGAAGGAGGATTCGACGCTCATGTGGGGCCCGCAGCGGTGGGAAGACAACGGTGTGGTGCCTTCGATTATCGGGGGCCGGCCGGGCACCTACAACTCAGGCAGACCATGACTGCATCGCAATAAAAACAGGGGCCTCAGCCCCTGTCAGTTCGGTTGCAGTGCCTGCCGGCAGCATCACCCCTTGAGCGCGGCCACGTCTGCCTGTGCGCTGCGCAGGTCTTCTGTCTTTTCGTGCAGCTTGGCTTGCTTGTCGGCCAGCCGCTTCTGCGCCTTGGCGATCTTCTTGGCGTCGCCCTTCGCGCGGGCGTCATGCAGCTTGTCTTCGGCCTCGCGCACTTCCGATTGGGCCTTCTGCACGTCTTGCTCGGCGTCGCGCGCCTTGCGCTCAGCGTGCTGGAGCTGGCCGGCGTCGGTGCAGTGCGCCTTCGTGTTGGCCAGCGCGTCTTGCAGGCCGGCGACCTGATACGTGTTGCCGTGCTGCTTGGCGAAGCCGATCTGCTTCTCGATCGCGCGGATCTTGGTGGCGCAGTCCACCGTGTCAGCAAATACCGAAGAGGCGCCCAGCAAAGCGAATGGCGTAAGGGCGACGAGGAGGGTCTTTTTCATACGGGTGTCCTTCTATTCAGTCCATCGATACGACACGATAGGACGATCGTTGGCCACACCCCATCAGATTCAACTGATTCTCAACAGGCCGTGACCAATAAAAAAGGCCCGAATGGGCCTTTTCTTCAAGCTTGGGAGCGGGAATCGATCATTCCCACGACAGCGCGCCACCGGTCTGGTACTCGATCACGCGCGTCTCGAAGAAGTTGCGCTCCTTCTTCAGGTCGATCATCTCGCTCATCCACGGGAACGGGTTTTCTTCGTTCGGGAACAGCGGGTCCAGGCCGATCTGCTGGCAGCGGCGGTTGCAGATGAAGCGCAGGTAGCCCTTGAACATCGGTGCGTTCAGGCCCAGCACGCCGCGCGGCATGGTGTCTTCTGCGTAGCGGTATTCCAGGTCGACGGCCTTCTTGAACAGCTCCGTGATCTCGGCCTTGAACTCGGCCGTCCACAGGTGCGGGTTCTCGAGCTTGATCTGGTTGATCAGGTCGATACCGAAATTGCAGTGCAGCGACTCGTCGCGCAGGATGTACTGGTACTGCTCGGCAGCGCCGGTCATCTTGTTCTGACGGCCCATCGCCAGGATCTGCGTGAAGCCGACGTAGAAGAACAGGCCTTCCATGATGCAGGCGAAGACGATCAGCGACTTCAGCAGCTTCTGGTCGTTCTCGGGCGTGCCGGTCTTGAAGGACGGATCGGTCAGCGTGTCGATGAACGGGATCAGGAACTCGTCCTTGTCACGGATCGACTGCACCTCGTGGTACGCGTTGAAGATTTCGGCCTCGTTCAGGCCCAGCGATTCCACGATGTACTGGTACGCGTGCGTGTGGATCGCCTCTTCAAACGCCTGGCGCAGCAGGTACTGGCGGCATTCCGGCGCGGTGATCTGGCGGTACGTGCCCAGCACGATGTTGTTGGCGGCCAGCGAATCGGCCGTCACGAAGAAGCCGAGGTTGCGCTTGATGATGCGGCGCTCGTCTTCGGTCAGACCGTTCGGGTCCTTCCACAGGGCGATGTCGCGCGACATGTTGATTTCTTGCGGCATCCAGTGGTTCGCGCAGCCGGCGAGGTACTTTTCCCAGGCCCACTTGTACTTGAACGGCACCAGCTGGTTGACGTCGGTCGCGCCGTTGATGACGCGCTTGTCGGCGGCGTTCACGCGGCGGTTGCTCTGTGCGGCGGCAGCGTTCGGGTTGTTGCCGAGGATGCCCGTGCCCGAATTGGCAACAGCGGCAGCGGTGGCCGACGGGGGCAGCACGCCACCTTGGTCAGCGGTCGCCGTTTGCAGTTGCGGCTGCGGTTGATACACGGGCTGCGGTGCAGCGGCGGGTTGTGCGGCAGGCTTGACGTCGTCGTCCCAGCTCAGCATGTGTGTTTCTCCTGAATTCTTTGCGTGCTGCCCCCGCACATGCGGAGGCAACACCTAGGTACTGCTTAGACTTATTGGCAGGCTTCGCATTCCTCGAAACCGGGGTCGCCGGGGCGCATCGTGCACACGGCGCCTTCAGCTTCCGGCATGGCCTGCGCGGTGGCGGCAGCGGCATCCAGCGCGCTGGTGGGCGCAGCTTGCGACGCACCCGCAGCCGACACACCACCCACATCGCTACCCGACGACACCGCATTCAGCGTGCCGCGCGACACGGTCGACTTCTCGACGTGCGTGGCGCCGATCGTGCGCAGGTAGTACGTGGTCTTGAGGCCACGCAGCCAGGCCAGCTTGTAGGTGTCGTCCAGCTTCTTGCCCGACGCGCCGGCCATGTAGATGTTCAGCGACTGCGCCTGGTCGATCCACTTCTGGCGACGCGAGGCGGCTTCCACCAGCCATTGCGGTTCCACCTCGAAGGCCGTGGCGTACAGGTCGCGCAGGTCTTGCGGGATGCGGTCGATGCGGGCCAGCGAGCCGTCGAAGTACTTCAGGTCGGCGACCATCACTTCGTCCCACAGGCCGCGTGCCTTCAGGTCGCGCACCAGGTAGTCGTTGACCACCGTGAACTCGCCCGACAGGTTCGACTTGACGTACAGGTTCTGGTACGTCGGCTCAATGCAGGCCGACACGCCGATGATGTTGGAGATCGTTGCCGTCGGCGCGATCGCCACGCAGTTCGAGTTGCGCATGCCGTACTGCTTGATGCGGCCACGCAGGCTGTCCCAGTCCATCGTCGACGACATGTCGGCTTCCAGGTAGCCACCGCGCTCTTCGGCCAGCAGCTTGAGCGAGTCTTGCGGCAGGATGCCACGGTCCCACAGCGAGCCCTTGTAGCTGCTGTAGCGGCCACGCTCTTCGGCCAGCTCCGTCGACGCCCAGTAGGCGTAGTAGCACACGGCTTCCATCGAGGTGTCGGCAAACTGCACCGCTGCGTCGCTGGCGTACGGCACACGCAGCACGTGCAGCGCGTCCTGGAAGCCCATGATGCCCATGCCGACCGGACGGTGGCGCAGGTTGGAGTCACGCGCCTTCTTGACGGCGTAGTAGTTGATGTCGATCACGTTGTCGAGCATGCGCATGGCGGTGCGCACCGTCTTCTTCAGCTTTTCGTGATCGAGCACCACGCTGCCGTCAGCCTGCTTGACCAGGTGAGCGACCAGGTTGACCGAACCCAGGTTGCACACGGCGATTTCGCTGTCGTTGGTGTTCAACGTGATTTCCGTGCACAGGTTGGAGCTGTGCACCACGCCCACGTGCTGCTGCGGGCTGCGGATGTTGCACGGATCCTTGAACGTGATCCACGGGTGGCCGGTTTCGAACAGCATGCCCAGCATCTTGCGCCACAGTTGCAGCGCCGGCATCTTCTTGAAGAGCTTGATCTCGCCACGCGCGACCTTGTCTTCGTAGGCCAGATAGGCCTGCTCAAACGCCTTGCCGACCTTGTCATGCAGGTCCGGGCAGGTGGACGGCGAGAACAGCGTCCACTCGCCACCTTCCATCACGCGCTTCATGAACAGGTCCGGAATCCAGTTGGCCGTGTTCATGTCGTGCGTGCGGCGGCGGTCGTCGCCGGTGTTCTTGCGCAGCTCCAGGAATTCTTCGATATCCAGGTGCCATGTTTCCAGGTACGCGCACACCGCGCCCTTGCGCTTGCCGCCCTGGTTCACGGCCACGGCCGTGTCGTTGACCACCTTCAGGAACGGCACCACGCCTTGCGATTTGCCGTTCGTGCCTTTGATGTGCGAGCCGAGTGCGCGCACGTTGGTCCAGTCGTTGCCCAGGCCGCCTGCGAACTTGGAGAGCAGCGCGTTTTCCTTCAGCGCTTCGTAGATGCCGTCCAGATCATCCGACACGGTGGTCAGGTAGCACGACGACAGCTGCGAGCGGCGCGTGCCCGAGTTGAACAGCGTCGGCGTGCTCGACATGAAGTCGAACGACGACAGCAACTGGTAGAACTCGATGGCGCGGGCTTCGCGGTCGATTTCGTTCAGCGCCAGGCCCATCGCCACGCGCATGAAGAACGCCTGCGGCATTTCGATGCGCGTCTCGTTGACGTGCAGGAAGTAGCGGTCGTACAGCGTCTGCAGGCCGAGGTAGTTGAACTGGAAATCGCGCGAGGCGTCCAGCGCGGCGCCCAGCTTGGCCAGGTCGAACTGGGCCAGCTTGTCGTCGAGCAGCTCGGCGTTGATGCCGCGCTTGATGAACTGCGGGAAGTAGTCGACATAACGGGTCGACATCTCGGCCTGCGTGACTTCTTCGCCGAGGATTTCGCGGCGGATCGTGTGCAGCAGGATGCGCGCGGTGACCTGGCTGTACGCCGGGTCCTTTTCGATCAGGGTACGGGCGGCCAGGATGGCCGAGTCGTACACCTGCGTCATCGGCACGCCTTCATACAGGTTCTTGACCGTCTCCTTGAGGATCGGCTCCGGGTCCACCGCGTCGCCCAGGCCTTCGCAGGCCGAGACGATCACGTTGCGCAGCGCAGCCATGTCCAGCGGGCGGGTGATGCCGCCGTCGGTCACGTTCAGGCCGATGAAGGCCGGTTGCTGCTGCGTCTCGCCAGCTTGCGCGCGCTCCTGGGCGCGGCGCTCGCGGTACAGCACGTAGGCGCGGGCCACATCGTGCTCGCCCGAGCGCATCAGGGCCAGTTCGACCTGGTCCTGCACGTCTTCGATATGGAACGTGCCGCCGTTCGGACGGCTGCGCAGCAGGGCGCGCACGACGTTCTGCGTCTGTTGGTCGACCAGCTCGCGCACACGCGCGGAAGCGGCGCCCTGCCCGCCATTCACGGCGAGGAAGGCCTTGGTCATCGCCACGGCGATCTTGGAGGGCTCGAAGCTGACCACGGCGCCGTTGCGGCGGATGATCTTGTAGTCCGCGTAGCCAGTGCTGGGGGCAGCGGCCGTGCCGCCAGCGCTTTGCGCAAATTGGGAAGGATTGGCGGTGCCGGAGTGGATTTCTGGTTGGGCCGTCTGCATGTGGACTCCTGTTGAACCGTTCGTTTTATCGGCTCGCCGGCGGGTGAAACCCTTGGGCGAACCCTTGCGCCATGCGGAGAAATGAGACGGAAAAGACCCTTGCCTTTCCTCAGCCCCCAAGCGCCGGCTCGACCTGCCGTACGCCCGCCCCCGCGTGGCGCTGAAATAAGAATCCCGGAAAGCTACCACTACATCTAGTGTCTCATCCCGGGATTGGCCCTAAGTATAGTGGATCGATTCCGTTTGCCTAGTCTTGACAGATGCGGGCGACCGGGCTTTTTTGCAATCGGAATGCAGCGCCGCAAGCCCGCGATCCCAGTCTGCACAACGGGTCGCCACGGCTCGCTTGCGGCGCCGCACTGGCCCTCTCTTCAGAATAATTCTTTCTATCAAGGCCACAAGATCGATAGACGTCACCTCGTCTGTAGTAGGGACATGGGTGGCGCGCACTGCACTGGTGCGCGTGTGCGATGTCCTCTCCCCTGATCGGCCTTCCACTCGCTCAAGAAATCCGAATAGCGGCATCAGCATTCTTGCCGCGGCTGTCACTTGAGCGACAGGCCCCTTCCCTACGCTTCGGTCCCATTGCAGGAGCGCAGTCACGGCGTCCGGACGCCGGGCGCCGCACACAACGACCGAGGAAATCGACATGGCTTGGAATCAACCTGCCTGCCGCCGGCTGACGGCTGCGCTGGGCACAACCGTGGTTGCCACGCTGGCGGCCACGTTGACCGCATGTGGTGGTAGCAGCGACAGCCCCCACGTCGCTAGCCCGGGCGACACGACCGCACCGGCCGCCAGTGCCAGCCGGAAAGTGCTGGTGGTGGGCCTGGACGGCACCACCTACGCGCAGGTGCAGAGCGCGCTCCTGCAGCGCGGCCTGCCGAACCTGGGCGCGCTGGCGGTCATGCCCGCCTCGACCGGCGGCACGCTCGGCACCACCACCGCCCAGCCGCCGCTGGACACCCCCAGCTGGGCGACCGTGCTGACCGGCACCTGGCAGAACCGCCACGGCGTGACGGACGACACGGTCACCACCCTGGCCGCGCCGAGCGTCTTCAGCTACGCGCGCAGCGCCGCCAAGGCAGCCGGCACCACGCAGCGCCTGGGCGCGGCCGTCAGCTCGGCCGTGCTGCCCGCGCTGCTCAAGGCCGACCAGCAGGCCGGCAACCTCGACACGCTGGTGGACTGCGCTCAGGTCGACACCTGCGTCACGCAGAACAGCGTGAAGCTCGTGCAATCCGGCTACGACGTGGTCTTTGCTCAGTACACCGCGCCGGCCGCCGCCGCACTGGCGTCGGGTCTGCAGAGCGATGCGTACGCCGCAGCGCTGAACAGCGTCGACCAGGCCATCGGCACGCTGCAGGCCGCCATCGCCCAGCGCCGCACCGCCAACCCCAACGAAGACTGGCTCGTGGTCGTCACCACCAGCCACGGCCTGGACGCCACCGGCGCCACCACCTCGGCCCCGACACTGGAGAATCGCACTGCCTTCATCGCCCTGAACAAGGCCGTGAACCCGGTGCTGGCCAAGAATGGCGCGCCCGCCCCCACCTCGGAAGCCACGCTGGCCGCACTGCCCAGCGAGGCCGACATCGTGCCGACCGTGCTGGCGCAACTGAACGCCGCCGTGCCGGCAGCCATGCACAAGCTCGACGGTGCACCGCTCACCGCCAGTGCCGTGGGTGTGCGCAATGTCCAGAGCACGGTCGGCCAGTACAGCGCGTCACTCGTGCTGAACTGGCAGAACCCGACCATCGCCACCAGCCCGATCACCGTGCTGCGTGATGGCAAGCCAGTCGCCACGCTGCCCGCCACGGCCACGCAGTACACCGACAACAGCTTCGCCACCACCAGCGACCTCTACCGCATCAACTACACGCTGGTGCGCAACGACGTGCCGGTGTCGATGCTCGCGCAGATCAGCTACGTCGCACCGACGCCGCTAGCGACCTCGCTCACCAACAGCCTGGCGGCGTACTACAGCTTCGATCCGCTGCCGCCCACCGATCGCAAGGCCGGCTCGACAATCGGCCCGTGGGTGATCGGCACCGACGGCGGCTCGGCAGTCGCCGACCCGTTCGGCGGCACGGCGCTGGCGGTCGATTCGCGCATCGACGCCTACAAGCTCACGCAGAACGGTGCCGACATCGCCCAGAGCCCGCAGTTCACCATCGGCTTCTGGTTCAAGTCGGACTGCACGCAGGGCAATGGCACGGGCGAGCCGATCCTCTCCAACAAGAACTACACCTCGGGTGCCAACGCGGGCATCGCCCTCGGCCTGTTCGGTGGCTGCGAGGTGCGCTTCAACCTGGGCAGCGGCGGCAAGCGCGACGACATCCAGGGCATGAAGTTCAGCGCCAGCCAGTGGGCCTACCTGGCCCTGTCGGTGGACACGCAGGCCAAGCTGTTCAGCGCCTACATCCTCGACCCGGTGCTGGGCGTACAGAAGGTGGAAGACAAGGCCATCGCCAACACCGACGTCACCAAGCTGAACGGCCTGGCCACCAAGGTCTGGGGCCTGAACGACGACGCCACGCACAACTACGTGGCCAACAACCCGGGCTCGCTCAAGGGCGTGATGGCCTACGACGACCTGGCCATGTGGACGCGCCGCCTGACGCTGGACGAACTCAAGACGATCAACGGCTCGCACCAGCCGCTGTCGTCGCTCAATCCTTGATGCCCCCGATCCCCTCCCTCCAAACCCGAACGAGACTGCTCATGAAGCGCTTCTTCTCTCATCTCGCGCGGCCGCACCGGCTGGCCGCCGTGCTGCTGTGCGCGGCCACCCTGTCGCTGTCGGCCTGCGGCGGCGATTCGAACGACGGCACGCCCGGCGTGAACAACCCGGGCGACCCCGGCACCGCCCAGCCGGATCAACCCGGCAAGCCGCCGGCCAACAAGCCGAACCTGCACTGCGCTCCGTAAGCGCACGGCCAATCCATCGACTTGCGTTTGAGACCGACATGACCTCCGACACGAACCCCAACCACGGCAGCCGCCGCAACTTCCTCAAGATGGCCAGCACGGGCGCGATTTCCGCCGCCGCGCTGGCTGCGTTCCCGCCGTCGATCCGCCGTGCGCTGGCGATTCCCGCCAACAACGCCACCGGCACGATGCGCGATATCGAACACGTGGTGATCCTGATGCAGGAGAACCGCTCATTCGACAACTACTTCGGCACGCTGGCCGGCGTGCGCGGCTTTGGCGACCGCTTTCCGATCCCGCTGGCCGGCGGCCTGAATGTGTGGCAGCAGACCTACGTGCCGAGCAGCGGCCCAAGCCGCACGGTGCTGCCGTACTACCTCGACAGCAGCGCCGGCAACGCGCAGCGCGTGTCCGGCACGCCGCACAGCTACCCCGACGCACAAAACGCGTGGGACCTCGGCCGCATGAGCAAGTGGCCGACCTACAAGCAGACGCAGTCGATGGGCTACTACAAGCAGGCAGAGCTGGACTTCCAGTTCGCACTCGCCAACGCCTTCACGCTGTGCGACGCGTACCACTGCAGCTTCCACGGCGGCACCAACACCAACCGTCTGTTCCACTGGACGGGCACCAACGATCCGACGGGCGCAGCCGGCGGCCCGGTCATCGACAACAGCGGCGATCACCTCGACGCCAGCGTCACCTACAACTGGACGACCTATCCCGAGCGCCTGCAGACGGCCGGCGTGTCGTGGAAGGTCTACCAGAACATGCCGGACAACTTCACCGACAACCCGCTCGCCGGCTTCAAGGCCTACCGCGACGCCAACGCCGCGCGCGGCAACCTGAAGGACGGCAGTCCGTTCCCGCCGTATGTCGCCGCTGTTGACGAGGCGGTCAGCCCGCTCATCAAGGGCGTGGGCAACACCATGCCCGACGGCGGCTTCCTGCAGGCACTGAAAGACGACATCGCCGCAGGCCTTCTGCCCCAGGTGTCGTGGATCGTCGCGCCCGCCACCTACTCCGAGCACCCCGGCCCATCGAGCCCCGTGCAGGGCGCCTGGTACACGCAGGAAGTGCTCAACGCGCTCACCGCCAACCCGGCCGTGTGGAGCAAGACGGTGCTCTTCATCAACTTTGACGAGAACGACGGCTTCTTCGACCACGTGCCGCCGCCCGCCGCCCCCGCGTATGACAGTGGCGTGCTGGCCGGCAAGTCGACGGTGAGCACCGCCGGCGAATACCACACGGATCAACACCCGTACGGCCCCGGCCCGCGCGTGCCGATGTACATCGTCTCGCCATGGAGCCGCGGCGGCTGGGTCAACTCGCAGGCGTTCGACCACACCTCCGTGCTGCGCTTCCTGGAACTGCGCTTCAACGTCAAGGAGCCGAACATCAGCGCGTACCGCCGCGCCGTGCTGGGCGACCTGACCAGCGCGTTCAACTTCGTCAACCCGAACAACGAGACGCTGCCGACGCTGCCCAGCCGCGACAAGGCGACGGCCGATGCGATCCGCACCGCGCAAGGGTTGAAGCCGCAGGTGCCCGTGCCCTCTGTGGCGGCACAGCAGATGCCTACGCAGGCCACCGGCACGCGCCCCTCGCGCGCCCTGCCGTACGAGTTGCACGTCAGCGCCCGTGAAGACGCCACCAACCGCGCGCTGCGCCTGATTTTCAGCAACACCGGCACGGCCGCCGCCGTCTTCCACGTGTACGACCGCCTGCACCTGGACCGCGTACCGCGCCGCTACGCCGTCGAGCCCGGCAAGATGCTCGACGATACGTGGGATGTGTACACCTCAGACAAGGGCAAGTACGACCTGTGGGTGCTCGGCCCCAACGGCTTCCACCGCGCGTTCTCGGGCGATGTGAGTGCCGTGTCGTCGGCAGGCGCGAGCGCACCGGAAATCCGCGTGTGCTACGACCTGGCCAACGCCGAGGTGTACGTGACGATGATGAACACCGGCACCACCAGCTGCACGTTCACCGTCAAGCCCAACGCCTACCGCAACGACGGCCCGTGGACGTTCGACATTCCCGCCGGCAAACAGCTCGACCAGCACTGGCCGATCGCGCGTCAGGGCAACTGGTACGACTTCACGGTGACGGTGCCGCAAGGCGGCTTCACGCGGCGCTTTGCGGGCCGCATGGAAACCGGCAAGGATGGTGTGTCCGACCCGGCGATGGGGACCTGACGACGAGACGCCTGCGGGCGGCTTTGTTGGCGTTCCAAACGCCGGCGTTGAGGCAAAACGCATCAACACCGGCGCTCTGAGTGCCGACGTCGAAGCCAAAAGCATCGCGCGCGGAACCCAAAGCATCGGATTCGATACCCGTGGTATCCGTATCGAATTTTGAAAGCACCGTCGCCGCGTCAAAATGCGCGATGACGAGGCAAAAAATGGCGATATCGGAATTTTTCCGTTCGATGCGTGCTGCTTTTTTCATCACCGCTGATGCTTTTTGCATCAACGCCAAGGCTTTAAGCGCTGCGGGCGAGGCCCGGAGCCCGGGATTCGAAACCTTGAGTGTTGAAGCCGATGCTTTGCACCCCACCGTCGATGCTGCGTGCTTCGAGGCCGGAGCGCCAGGGCCGCGCGGTCGATGCTTTTTGCCCCGATGCCGGGGCTGTACGCAGCGTGCTCGGTGTATCCGGCCCGGCCCCACTGGTCGCTGACAAGAAGCAAGCGCAAAGCGCAGAACGCGGGCGGCCTTCGCAAGGGGGCCGCCCGTTTCTATTCAGAGCGTGCGCTGATACGGAAACAGCGCCGCGTTGAAGCCGCCGAGCGCACGCAGATGCGCCCAGTCGAAGCACGGCCCCGGATCGGTCTTGCGGCCGGGCGCGATATCGGAGTGCCCCGCAATCGCGGCAATCGGGTACGCCGCGCAGATCGCCCGCACGAGTGCTGCCGTGGCGGCGTACTGCTCGGGCGTAAAGGGCAAGTCATCCGTGCCCTCGATCTCGATGCCGACCGAGAAATCGTTGCAGCGCGCGCGGCCGAAGAAGTCCGATGCGCCGGCATGCCACGCGCGCGCACCGCACGGCGCGAACTGCACGCACTCGCCCGTGCGACGGATGAAGAAGTGCGCCGACACACGTACGCCGCGCAACTGGTCGAAGTACGGGTGCGCGTCGCAGTCGAGCGTGTTGGTGAAGAAATCGAGCACGTCATCGGTGCCGAAGTCGGTGGCGAACTGCGCAGGCGGCAGGCTGATGTTGTGCAGCACGATCAGGTCGATCGGCATGCCTTCGGGCCGCGCGTCGATGTTGGGCGATGGATGGCGGCGCATGCCGCGCACCCAGCCGTCGGCGTCGATGTGCATGGCGTGCGTGAGGTGCGGTTCAGACATCACCATTCAGCCCGTTGCCACCGGCTTCAGCGTCGCGCGGGTCGCGAATGCCCAACTGCTGCATGCGATAGCGCAACTGGCGGAACGACAGCCCAAGCAGCTTGGCAGCCGCGGTACGGTTGAAGCCGGTCTGATCCAGCGCCGACAGAATCACGCTGCGCTCGACCGACTCCAGATAGGCCGGCAGGTCGATCGGCAGCGCGACGTTTGGCAGCGCGGGCTGTGTGGCCGCGGCGGAAACCGGCTCGGCTGGCGGCGCCATCGAGCCTGAAGCTGGGCTCGATGGTGGTGCCGGCATGGTGATGGCATCGGGCCAGCCCGCCATCGGCGGCGGTGCCATCGGGTGATTGGCGGCGGCCTGCGCTTCGCGCGTGCGGTGGAACAGCGGCGAGCGCTCGATCTCGGCGCCGAGCGCACCCAGGTCATCCACGTCGATCGACTCGCCTTCGGCAAACGCGTAGGCGCGCTCCAGCAGGTTCTCCAGCTCGCGCACGTTGCCCGGAAACGGATACGCGCACAACTGCTGCAGCGCCGGACGCGTCAGCCGCTTGGGCCGCGGATCGCCATAGCGGTTGGCGAGCTGCTCCAGCAGCACGCCGGCCAACACGGGCACGTCTTCGGCGCGCTCGCGCAGCGTGGGCATGCGCAGCTCCAGCACGTTCAGGCGGTAGAACAAGTCTTCGCGGAAGCGTCCGGCGGCGACCAGGCGCGCGAGGTTCTGGTGGCTCGCGCACACCACGCGCACGTCGACCGGGTCTTCGCGGCTCTCGCCGATCTTGCGCACGCGGCGCTCCTGCAGCGCGCGCAGCAATTTCACCTGCATCGTCAGCGGCAGGTCGGCCACTTCATCAAGCATGAGCGTGCCGCCGTTGGCCGCCTGGAAGAAGCCCTGGCGATCGCTGTCGGCGCCGGTGAAGGCGCCCTTCACGTAGCCGAAGAACTCGGCTTCCATCAGATTCTCGGGGATCGCCCCGCAGTTGACCGCCACAAACGGCCGCGACGCGCGCGACGACAGTGCGTGAATGGCGCGCGCTGCGCGTTCCTTGCCGCTGCCCGACTCCCCGCTGATGACCACCGGCGCCATGCTGCGCGCCAGCCGCATCAACGAGCGGCGCACTTCCTGCATGGCAGCCGAGTGGCCGGGCAGCAGTTCATTGGTGCGCTCGGCCAGGTCCGAGTTGCCGGGGTCAGGATCGCGCTGCTGGCGTCCCAGCGCGTTCAGCACGAGGCTGCGCAACTGGTCGAGCGAGAGCGGCTTGGCGATGTAGTCGAACGCGCCGGCCTTGAGCGCCTCCACGGCGTTCTCGGCGCTGCCATAGGCGGTGATGACGGCTACCGGCGTGCGGTCGGCCGTGGCCGAGAGCTGGCGCACCAGTTCGATGCCCAGGCCATCACCGAGGCGCATGTCGGTCAACACGAGCGCAAAGCGCTGGCGCGACAGGGCCTCGCGCGCTTCGGCCAGGCCACCGGCGAGCACCACGTCGTGCCCCATGCGGCGCAGGGAGATTTCCAGCAGCTCGCGCAGGTCGGCTTCGTCATCGACGACGAGAATGGGTTCGCGAACGATGGCGGCTTTGGACATGGATCAGCAAAAGGTGGTGCGGTGGCTCAATCTGCCGCAGGCACAGCAGGTTGGTCAAACATCAGGGTGATGACGAAGGCGCGGCGCGGCAACGTGCCACGCGCCTCCATGGTCAACGCTCCGGTGCGATCGAGCAAGGATTCCAGCGCGATGGCGCCGTACCGGATCTGCGCATCGTTGGCGCTGCACAACTCGCGCGCCATGTAGAGGCCGAGGCCGGTGCCTTGGGCGTCATTCGTGAAGAACGGCTCGAACAGGCTGCGTTGCTGTTCGGCCGGCACTTCGGGGCCGTCGTTCCAGATGACGAGTTCGGCGTGGGTGTCGTCCAGCGCGTAGGCGGCCAGTTGGATCGAGCCCGGCACGCGGCGGCAATAGCGCAGCGCGTTGTCGAGCATGTTGCCCACCACCTGCTGCAGCTGCGCCGGGTCGAACAGCACCGGCTTGTTCAGGCCCACGGCCACGCGCACGAGGTTCGGGTTGATCTCGGTGGCCTCGCCTGCGCCGCCCGGTGCGGAGGCACCGTTACGGCGCTGCGCTTCGGCGCGCCAGCGCTCGACCACTTCGGGCAGCACCTGCGCAAGCTGCACGCGCACACGCTCACCGCGCGGGCGACGCGAGAGCATCAGCACATCGGCGACCACCTGATCAAGCCGGCGCACGTTGTCGCGAATGATGCGCAACAGGCGTGTCTCCACGCCGGAGCCCTCGGGGCGAGCCTGCTCACCAGCGTCACCGGGGTCATCCAGCAGCTCGGCCGCCTGGCTGATTGCCGCCAGCGGGTTGCGGATCTGGTGCGCAACGCTGGCCACCAGCCGCCCCATCGACGCGAGCTTTTCCTGCTGCGCCTGCTCCGCCACGCGCTCCCAGCTTTCGACGTGGACGAGCACGGTGTCGTGCAACTCGTGCCGCAGGAAGGCCTCGTCGTCGGCCGACCAGCCCTGTGTCATGGCGTCGGCCAATGGAATGCGCGAGCGTGTCTCGCTACCCTCGCCCGGCAAACCCAGGCCGATCCCGCTGAGCAGGCTGTCCAGATAGACACCACGCAGGTTGGCGAGGCTCGGCAGGATGAAACGCAGCCGCAGGCGCGCGCTCAATGTTGCCCGCCCGGCGCGGCCGTGCGGCGCGATCGGCAGCAGATCAAGAATGCGCGGCGCATCGTCGTCGCCGGTGCCGTCGGCGGGGCGGGCCTTGCGGCGCAGCCACTGGCGCAGCATCTCGAGCAGCGGGCGCAGGTGCGGCACGTCCTTCAGGTCGAACAGCATCGCGCCGCTGCCGACAAACGCGTTTTGCGGCACCCCGAGCAGCACGGCCGCCGCCGGGTTGGCGGCCACGACACGGCCATCGGCGCGCACCAGCATCACGCCGTCCTGCATGTCGTAGACCATCAGCCGATTGACGAGCTGCTGCAGGCGCAACTCGCGCTCGCGCGCCATCGTCAGACGCTCCTGCGCGATCTGGCGGTGCGACAGGCCATACATCATCGACGCGGCCATCATGTAGATCAGGCCGTACAGCCCGGCAGACGCCAGCCCCGGCGCGATCACGCCGTCGCCCAGCATCTGCAGGAACGGATCGGCAAGCACCACGATCGACGCGACTGCCGCCGTGAACAGCGCAAACAACAGGCTGGTGAGTGCGCCGGCAGCCAGCACCGGCATCAGCAGCACCATCGCCACGCTGGCCGACATGCGCGAGAGCGTGGCATACGCCAACCCCAGGAACAGCAGATCGAGCATCACATCGAGCCGCACGCGGAACTGGAACCGCGAGCGCCACCAGCCCGACGCCGCCAGAATCAGCACGGCCAGCGCCAGGTACGGCAGCGCCAGGCTGAGCAGTGCTTCGGCATTGGGCAGGCCTGCGCCACCGCTGGACTCGCGCGGCACCATCACGAACAACAGCAGCACCAGCGCCACGGCCGCACGGCTGAAGGCGAAATAGCGCAGCAGGCGCCATTGGAATTCGGGAGGATCGGGCTCCAGCCAGACCGAGCGCAGCGCGCGCCAGGCGTTCAGGCGCGACAACAGACTACGCAAACCGGAGGGCTGGGCCGGTGCGGCATCGTCCGCGCCTGCCGGTTTGGTGTCAGCGGCGCTCGACGCCTCGGGCGTCATGAGGTGCCCCGGTCAGCGTGCTCCGGGCAACGGTAGCGGCCGCCAGCCAACGCAACCATGCCGGTGCGTGGCGCATGCACGCCGCACACCGCACATTGCTCGATGGGCTGGGATGCGCCCACCTCGGGCGCACGCGTGGCCGGCCCTTGACCGCGGGAAGACGTCTGCGCCTGCCCCGAAGACCGGGATGGACGCGCGCCCAGGCGACTCAACCACCACCAGCCGGCGAGCAGCATCAGGATCAGCAGGACAGGACGGGACATGAAAGACAGACAGGTAATGGCGCTGGCGCCGGAAACGCGCTACGCGCGATGCAGGATGACTTCAAGCACGAAGCGGCTGCCCACATACGCCAGCAGCAGAATCGCAAAGGCCGCCATCACCCAGCGCAGCGCCACGCGGCCACGCCAGCCACGAAAACGGCGGCCAATCAGGATGCCGCCGAACATCAGCCACGACAGCACCGCAAAGACGTTCTTGTGATCGAACTGGAAGGCACGATGAAACAGCTGCTCGGAAAACAGCGCGCCCGACGCAATGGTGAGCGTGAGCAGCACGAAGCCCGCACCGATCAGGCGGAACAACAGCTTCTCCAGCGTGAGCAGCGGCGGCAGCAGGTCGAGCCAGCGGCCGAGCCAGCCCGATTCGGCCGGGCGGTTGATGGTATGCAGGCGGCGCTCGGCGGCCAGCATCAGGATCGCGTGGAAGGCTGCCAGCGTGAACAGCCCGTAGGCCACGTTGGCGATGGCGAAGTGCAGCTTGAACAGCGGGCTGGCCGCATAGCCGAGAATCTGCGCGCCCGGAAAGGCCAGCGGCAGCAAGCTGCCGATGAGCGCCACCGGCATCACCAGCAGGCCCAGGCCCGCGAGCGAGAAGAACAGGCTCTCGATCCAGAAGATGCCCACGCCCAGCCACAGCATCGACGACAGCGCATAGGCAAAGCCGAACACCATGGCGCTGGCCGGGAAGATGGTCTCGTGCAGCAGAAGGCCATGGACCCCGAGCGCGACCAGCAACGCCCAGCGCCACCAGGCCGGAGCGGAATCGGCGGAGGCTGGAGGCGGCGGCACCAGCACCGCCGCGCCCGCGGGCTGTCCGCCCGCCATGGCTCCAGCAGCGGCCGGGGCGCCGAGCCCACCGCGTCGCGCCCACGCCGCCCAGGCGAGGGTGCCGTAGAGAAGCGCCGTCAGCGCATACAGTACAATCACCATTTGCACAGTTTACCGCAGCGCACCCGGGTTTTGGCCGGGGCGCCCCCCGCCGAAACCCTCGCCGGGCGGCAACGCAACATGCGCGCATTCAGCACATTCCAGCCGGCGCCAGCCCCATCCGCGCCGGCCAGCTTCTTCCCAATACTGTCCCCAATTCCGGATCCCTCACACTGTCATGCTGGATAACCTGACCCAACGGCTTGCGCGCGTGGTCAAGACCATGCGCGGCGAAGCGCGCCTGACCGAAGCCAACACCGCCGAGATGCTGCGCGAAGTCCGCCTGGCGCTGCTCGAAGCCGACGTAGCGCTGCCGGTCGTGCGCGAGTTCATTGCCCGCGTCAAGGAAAAGGCGCTCGGCGAAGAAGTCATCACGAGCCTCTCGCCCGGCCAGGCGCTGGTCGGCATCGTGCAGCGCGAGCTGACCGCCATCATCGGCGGCCAGGAGGCGCTCGAAGGCGCTGGCAACAACATCATGGGCGGCCGCGCGGCGGAGCTGAACCTCAACGTCACGCCGCCCGCGATCATCCTGATGGCCGGTCTGCAGGGCGCGGGCAAGACCACCACCGTCGGCAAGCTGGCCAAGTGGCTCAAAGAAAACAAGAAGAAGAAAGTGCTGACGGTGTCGTGCGACGTGTATCGCCCCGCCGCCATCGCACAGCTGAAGACCGTCTCCGAACAGGTCGGCGCTGACTTCTTCCCCTCGCAGCCGGACCAGAAGCCGGTCGACATCGCCGCCGCCGCGCTGGACTGGGCCAAGAAGCACTACCACGACGTGCTGATCGTCGATACGGCCGGCCGCCTCGGTATCGACGAGGCGATGATGCAGGAGATCGCCGCGCTGCACGCCACGCTCAAGCCGGCCGAAACGCTGTTCGTGGTCGACGCGATGCTGGGCCAGGATGCGGTGAATACCGCCAAGGCGTTCAACGACACCCTGCCGCTCACGGGCGTGGTACTGACCAAGCTCGACGGCGATGCGCGCGGCGGCGCGGCGCTGTCGGTACGTCACATCACGGGCAAGCCGATCAAGTTCGTCGGCGTGGCCGAAAAGCTCGACGGGCTGGAGCCGTTCTACCCCGACCGCATGGCCCAGCGCATTCTGGGCATGGGCGACATCCTTGCGCTGGTGGAAGAGGCGCAGCGCGGTGTCGACATGGAAGAGGCCCAGAAGCTCGCGGCCAAGATCAAGAAGACCGGCGGCTTCGACCTGGAAGACTTCAAGGCCCAGATCGGCCAGATGAAGAAGATGGGCGGCCTGGGCAGCCTGATCGACAAGCTGCCAGCGCAGATGGCCCAGCAGGCGCAGGGCGCCAACATGGACCAGGCCGAAAAGCAGGTCCGCCGCATGGAAGGCATCATCAATAGCATGACGCCGGCCGAGCGCGCCAAGCCCGAGCTGATCAAGGCAAGCCGCAAGCGCCGCATTGCCGCCGGTGCTGGCGTGCAGGTGCAGGAGGTCAACCGCCTGCTCAACCAGTTCGACCAGATGCAAGGCATGATGAAGAAGCTCAAGGGCGGCGGCATGATGAAGATGATGCGCGCCATGGGCGGCATGAAAGGTGGCATGAAGGGTCTCCTCGGCCGGTAATCTGCCCACACCACACCCCAACGTTTACCAGACCACACGATGCTGAACGCAGAACAGGCCCGCGAACTCTGGGCCAACTCCGAAGAAATCGTCAGCGAAGACGCCGTGCGCGGCTCGCTGGACCGCATGGCGGCCGAGATCACCGAGAAAATCGGCGACACCTTCCCGATGGTGCTGTCGGTGATGGGTGGCGCGTGCGTGTTCACCGGCATGCTGCTGCCCAAGCTGGCGTTCCCGCTGGAGTTCGATTACATCCACCTCTCGCGCTACAACAACCAGACCGTCGGCAGCAAAGAAATGCAATGGCGCGTGGCGCCACGCGAGTCGGTCAAGGGCCGCACGGTGCTGGTGCTCGACGACATCCTCGACGAAGGCGAAACGATGGCCGCCATCCGCTCGCGCATCATCGACATGGGCGCCGCCGAGTTCTACTCCGCCGTGCTGTGCGAGAAGACGCTCGCGAAGGACAAACCGCTGTACCCCGATTTCTGCGGCTTCTCGGTGCCCGACCGCTACGTGTTCGGCTGCGGCATGGATGCCAAGGGCTACTGGCGCAACCTGCCGGCCATCCGCGCGCTCAAAAACACCTGAGGCGGCGCAGGCGCAACAAAAAAAGGGCGACCGTCGAGTCGCCCTTTTTTGTTGTCCGAGGGATTCTGCTCAAAGCTGGTGCGCAAAGATGCGGATGCCTTTAAGCAGCATCTCGACCGAGATCGCCACCAGGATCAGCCCCATCAACCGCTCGAACGCCATGACCGTGCGCTCGCCCACCAGGCGCTGAATGCGCGTGGCACTGAGCAGCACCACGGTGCTCACCGCCATCGTCACGCACAGCGAGCCGACCCACGTCCACATGCGCCCCGGCGCCTGCGACACCAGCAGCATCACCGTGGCCATGGCCGACGGCCCGGCGATGGCGGGAATCGCCAGCGGCACGATGAAGGGCTCGGCGGTAGGCTGCGATTCGGCGGTGCCCTCGCGCGGAAAGATCATGCGCAGCGCGATCAGGAACAGCACGATGCCGCCCGCGATCTGCAGTGACATGTCGGTCAGGCTCATCATGCGCAGGAAGCTCTCGCCGAAGAACATGAAGACGAGCAGCAGCACGAATGCGATGCCCACCTCGCGCAGCACAACGCGGTTGCGGCGCTCGGGCGCCACTGGCCGCAGCGCCGAGATGAAGATGGGAATATTGCCGAGCGGATCGGTGATCAGCACCAGCAGGACGGTCGCTGAGACGAACGTGTATTCCATCGTCGGGCGTCAATCAGGCGCCGCGTCGGTATGGCCGCTCGCGCAGCCATTTGGTGGCGATCCACTTCTCGCCGCGCTCGACCGGCAGGCCGGCATGCAGCGTGGCTTCATCCAGCGTGCCATCGGGGCGCTTGTAGACGAAGAAGACGGCGTTGCCCTTGACCGGCGCCACTTCCAGCCCGAGCTTCGGAAAGCCCGTCGCACCGCCCGCCTGCACGCTGTTCAGATAGATGACCATGGTGGCCACGCGCTGGCCGCCGACTTCAAGCTGGCGCGCCTCGCCGGTACGGCCCGGGTTGAAGAAATCGAAATGCGGCTGGTATTCGCCGCCGGGCTGGTAGTTCAGCACCTGGAAACCTTCACCGTGTTCGACCGGCACGCCCACGGCCTGCGCGATACGTGCCTCGATCCGGGCGATCAGCGGATGCTCCCCCACCTGGAACATCGCGCCCTGGCTGGTGCGGGCCGAGATCAGGTTTTCCTCGCCCGTCTCGGGATTCACCACGGGCGAGCGCTTGAGCCGGCTGCGCCCGATGGCGATCAGCTGGTCACACTCGTCGTCCGAAAGAAAGTGCTGGAACAGCACGATACGCGGCGTCTCGATCGCAAACAGGATGGGAATCTCGCCATCGGCGGTACGGACCGCGTTGCTGTTCTCGACCGGTTCGTCGGCAGCGGGCGCGGGCACCGGGGCCACGGCGGGGGCCGGTGCGCGGGCAGCAAGCGCCTCGTCCACGACGCGGCGCGCGAAGGCGCGGTCATAGCCGGATTGCACCATCGAGGCCACCAGCGAGTCGGCCTCGAAACCTTCGGTCACGTGACGCTGCAGCCAGTCGCGCAGCGCGTCAGACATGGTCGCGTACGGTTGAGTGGTGGTCATGCGCAGTAGGAGAGGCGGGCAGCGAAAGATGGCCCTATTGTAGGCCGACCGCCCGCCGGCAGCGGATCAGGAACCGCCAGCAATACGCAGCGGCGAGAACGGATTGCGCGCCGGCACTTCCGGCAGCGCCTTGGCGCGCGGGGCAGGTGCGGCGGGCTCGGCCGGAACCGGCGCCGACACCGTTATCGCGCTCGACGCCTGGTACTGCCAGCGCTTCCACGCCGCCAGCACGGCATTCGGATACTGCGGCTGGCCGCGGCTGCCGTTATAGCGGCCCAGCGCCAGGTACAGATTGCCGCCTTCCATATCGAGGTAATGGCGCAGGATCGTGCAGCCGTAGCGCAGGTTGCTCTGCAGGTGGAAGAGCTTGCGCGCGTCGTTGTCGCCGATGCTGCGCGTCCAGAACGGCATCACCTGCATCAGACCCATCGCGCCCGCGCTGCTGATGGCGTACTTGCGGAAGCCGCTTTCCACCTGGATGAGGCCGAGCACCAGCGCCGGGTCGAGCCCCGCGCGCTTGGCCTCGTAATACGCGGTTTCGATCAGCTCGACGCGCACCGACGCCTGCGGGATCTTGCCCGACATGCGCACCGACATCTCGGCCAGCCAGCGCAGGTAGCCGAGCTGCTCGTCATTGCTGGCGAACACCGGGCGCAGCGGCCGGCTGTCGGCCACGGCGGCGGACAGCGCGCTGCGCACGGAGTCCGCCAGATATTCCTCTTTCTGAGCACCCGCCCACGCCGCCTGCGTGCCAGCCAGCAGCGCCCCCGCGCACAGCGCAGCGGCAATCAGGCGGACGGCGAGGAGGCGACGCATGCGAGGCTGTCCTTTTATTGCGCGAGGCGCGCCTTCAGCGTGGCCAGCACATCGGCCGGGGCCACGGCGGTGGCGGCTTCGTCGCGGCGGCCCTGGAATTCCAGCTTGCCTTCCTTCAGGCCGCGATCGCCCACCACCACACGGAACGGCACGCCGATCAGCTCCCAGTCGGCGAACATCGCGCCGGGGCGCTCGCCGCGGTCGTCCAGGATCACGTCGAAGCCGGCCGCGACCAGCTCAGCGTGCAGGCGATCGGCTTCTTCGCGCACCGCGTCGGAGCGGTCGTAGCCCACCGGGCAGATCACCATCTGGAACGGCGCGATCGCCGCCGGCCAGATGATCCCGCGCGCATCGTAGTTCTGCTCGATCGCCGCGCCCAGAATACGCGTGACGCCGATGCCGTAGCAGCCCATCACCATCGGCTGGGTCTTGCCGTTTTCATCGAGGAACGTGGCGTTCATCGCTTCCGAATACTTCGTGCCGAGCATGAAGACGTGGCCGACTTCAATGCCGCGGCAGACCGCCAGCGTGCCCTTGCCGTCGGGCGAGGCATCGCCCACCACGACGTTGCGCAGGTCATGGACTTCGGGCTCGGGCAGGTCGCGGCCCCAGTTCACGCCGGTGTAGTGGTAATCCTCTTCGTTGGCGCCGATGACAAAGTCGCTCATGGCCGCCACGGTGCGGTCCGCCACCACCTTGACCGGCTGCTTGGTGCCGATCGGGCCCAGGTAGCCCGGGGGCGTACCGAACGTGCGCAGGATCTCGCCTTCGGTCGCAAAGCGGAAACCGGCCAGGCCCGGCACCTTCGATGCCTTGATCTCGTTGAGTTCGTGATCGGCGCGCAGCAGCAGCAGCCAGATCTGCGGCTCGCTACCCTCGACATCCGTGGCCAGCACGATGGACTTGACGTTGCGCTCCAGCGCAATGCCCAGCTGCTCGGCAACGGCCTCGCACTTGGTGCGGCCCGGCGTGTGCGTCTTGGTCAGCGCCTCGCTGGCGGCAGCGCGCGGCGTGCTCGGCGCCACGGCCTCGGCGGCCTCGATGTTGGCGGCGTAGTCTGACGTCGGGCAGTAGACGATGGCGTCTTCGCCCGTGTCGGCAATCACGTGAAATTCCTGCGAGCCCGAACCGCCGATGGCACCGTTGTCCGCCGCCACCGCGCGGAATTCCAGCCCGAAGCGCTGGAAGATGCGCATGTAAGCGTCGAACATCTTCTGGTACGAGACCTTCAGGCCTTCCGCATCGCGATCGAAGGAGTATGCGTCCTTCATGGTGAATTCGCGGCCGCGCATGATGCCGAAGCGCGGGCGGCGCTCGTCGCGGAACTTAGTCTGGATCTGGTAGAAGTTGACCGGCAACTGCTTGTACGAGCGGATTTCGGTGCGGGCGATGTCCGTCACCACTTCTTCCGAGGTCGGCTGGATAACGAAGTCGCGCTGGTGGCGATCCTTGAAGCGCAGCAGTTCGTCGCCCATCTTGTCCCAGCGGCCGGTCTCCTGCCACAGCTCGCCCGGCTGCACCACCGGCATCAGCACTTCCACCGCGCCGGCGGCGTTCATCTCCTCGCGCACGATCTGCTCGACCTTGCGGATCACGCGCAGACCCACGGGCATGTACGTATAGAGGCCCGCGCCGAGCTTCTTGATCATGCCGGCACGCATCATCAACTTGTGCGACACGATCTCCGCGTCGGAGGGCGCTTCCTTGAGCGTGGAAATGAAGAATTGGGACGCTTTCATGCGACTGACAATAAGGGATGGCGCGGCGAGGCAAAGCCGCGAAAACAAGGGCAAAAGCCACCGGAATCAGGAGATGGAACGAGGCGCCTGACGCACTTTCATGTGATCGGCACCCTCCCCCAGGAGGCGCGAGTGAGCGGCAACATTCGGCTTGTGTGACAGCCGGACGACGGGCCGCTCTATAATCGGCGTAATTCTAAAGTATTCGAGGTGCAGTCATGCTCGATCGTGAAGGCTTCCGCCCGAACGTCGGCATCATCCTCATCAACGCAAGAAACGAGGTGTTCTGGGGCAAGCGCATCGGCGAGCACTCCTGGCAGTTTCCACAAGGCGGCATCAAGTACGGTGAGACACCCGAACAGGCGATGTTCCGCGAACTGCACGAAGAAGTCGGCCTGTTGCCAGAACACGTCCGGATCGTCGGTCGCACGCGCGACTGGCTGCGGTATGAGGTGCCGGACAAGTTCATCCGCCGCGAGATACGCGGCCACTACCGGGGCCAGAAACAGATCTGGTTCCTGCTGCGCATGGTCGGTCGCGATTGCGACATCCAGTTGCGCGCCACTGAGCATCCGGAATTCGATGCTTGGCGGTGGAGCCAGTACTGGGTGCCGCTCGAGGCCGTGATCGAGTTCAAGCGCGAGGTGTATCAACTGGCGCTGTCGGAGCTGTCGCGCTTCGTGCAGCGGCAGAGTCGCGCGCCGCTCTCGCCGTATGGGCGCGGTGGGCAGCACCGAGAGCGCGATGGGCGTGACCATCGCGATGGCCGCGAACGTTCCGCCAGCCAAGGCGAGCGCCCCGACCACAACGCTCGCGAACAACGCACGCAACCGGCATTGACCGTCACCACCACAACCACGGTGATCGTCGAAACGGTGAGCGTGTCCGCGCCAGCCTCCTCTTCCAACCCCGACGACACACCGTCCAAGGACAATTCGTGACTCTGATGACGACGACACGTGGAGCGCACCGCGCTCTCGTGCCGCTCGCGCTGGCGGCTGCGCTGGCGTTGACGGCATGTGGCCACAACCGCACCGGCGACCTCGAAGACAAGCTGTTGATGGACCCGTTCAACGACAAGCCCTTCAAGGAAGACGCTGTCACCTTCCCCGCCCCGCCGGTCGATCGTGATGCCGTGCCGTTCGACGTGGGCGGCCGCAATGATTCGCCGTTGCGCTTCGCCATCGACCCGAAGTCTGTATCGATCGGCACAGACAACGTGGTGCGCTACACCGTGCTGATCACCAGCAAGACCGGCGCGCGCAACGTCAACTACGAAGGCCTGCGTTGCGATACGGCCGAGCGCCGCATCTACGCCACGCTGCGCAACGATACCAACCAGTGGATCGGCAACCGCGCAGTGGACATGAACGAAACCGCCAATACCGAATCCGCCAGCATGAACGCCTACAAGGCCGCCACCGATTGGCAGCGTGTCGGCAATGGCGGGCCGACGGACTATGCCTCGGCACTGATGCGCTCGTACTTCTGCGACGTCCGGGCGGTGGCGGGAGACGGGAAAGCCTCCACGCTGGTGCGGCGGTTGGGCGAGGCCGGGCGCTATTACGGCCCGTAACCGCAAGGCTTGAGACGGGCATTGTCCCGGTCAAACAAAAAAGGCCAACCTCGCGAGGGGTTGGCCTTTGTTTTTGGCGCGTAGCCCGATCAGAGCAGCACCAGGTTGTCCCGGTGCACCAGCTCAGCGGCACTCACATAGCCCAGCACCGCTTCGATCTCCGAAGATGCCTTGCGCGCAATCAACCGGGCCTCGGCGGATGAGTAGTTCGTCAGCCCGCGCGCCACTTCGCGCCCGGCAGCGTCCACGCAGGAAATCACCTCGCCGCGTGCAAACTCGCCCTGCACTTCCGTCACGCCGATCGGCAGCAACGACTTGCCGCCGGCGGTGAGCTTCTCCACCGCGCCGGCATCGAGCACCACGCGGCCACGCAACTGCAGGTGATCGATCATCCATTGCTTGCGTGCGGCCATGCGTCCGGTCGGCGCGCGCAGTTGCGTGCCGATGGCCTCGCCGCTGGCCAGCCGCGCCAGCACATCGGTTTCGCGGCCCGAAGCAATGATGGTGTGGGCGCCGGACTTGGCCGCGCGCTTGGCCGCCAGGATCTTCGTCAGCATGCCGCCCTTGCCGATGCTCGAACCGGCACCGCCGGCCATCTGCTCCAGATCGGGCGTGCCGGCCTGGGCTTCGTCAACGAAGCGGGCGTTTGGGTCCTTGCGCGGGTCGGCCGTGTACAGGCCGCGCTGGTCGGTCAGGATGATCAGCGCATCGCCTTCGATCAGGTTGGTGACGAGCGCGCCCAGCGTGTCGTTGTCGCCGAACTTGATTTCGTCGGTGACGACCGTGTCGTTCTCGTTGATGATCGGCACCACGCCCAGGCTCAGCAGCGTGAGCAGCGTGGAGCGCGCGTTGAGATAGCGCTCGCGGTCGGCCAGGTCGCCATGCGTGAGCAGCACCTGCGCGGTGCGGATGCTGTGTCGCGCGAACTCCGATTCATATACCTGCGCCAGGCCCATCTGCCCGACAGCGGCAGCCGCCTGCAACTCGTGGATTTCCTTCGGGCGCTTGGCCCAGCCCAACCGCTGCATGCCCTCGGCGATGGCGCCGGAGCTGACCAGCACGACTTCCTTGCCGGCCGCCCGTAGCGCCGCGATCTGCGCGGCCCAGCGGGCGATGGCAGCTTGGTCCAGACCGCGACCATCGTTGGTGACCAGGCTGGAACCGACCTTGACGACAAGGCGGCGCGCATCGGCAATCAGCGAATGCAGGGCCATGGTGGGCGTGTCTCCGAATGGTGTTGTGTGTGGTGTTCAGGCTTGATCGTCGTGATCGACGTTGTGCAGCGTCGGATCCAGGCGCAGGTCGGGCGCAGCCGCGGCGGCGTCCTCTTCGGCGCGCAGCTCGTCGAGGTATTCCTGGATCGCATGAACCAGCGCCTGCGTGCCTTCGTGCGTCAGCGCAGAAATGCGGTGCACCGGGCCCTTCCACTTGAAGCGCTTCACGAAGTCCTTCACGCGCGCTTCGCGTTCGTCCTCGGGCACCATGTCGAGCTTGTTGAGCACCAGCCAGCGCGGCTTGTCATACAGCTCGGGGTCGTACTTCTTCAGCTCGCCAACGATGGCCTTGGCTTCGGCGACCGGGTCGACGCTCTCGTCAAACGGGGCGAGATCCACCACGTGCAGCAGCACACGCGTGCGCTGCAGGTGGCGCAGGAACTGGTGGCCGAGGCCCGCGCCCTCTGCCGCACCTTCGATCAGGCCAGGAATGTCGGCCACCACGAACGACTTCGACGGGCCCGTGCGCACCACACCCAGGTTTGGGTGCAGCGTCGTGAACGGGTAATCGGCAATCTTCGGGCGCGCGTTGGAGATGGCCGTGATCAGCGTGGACTTGCCGGCATTCGGCATGCCGAGCAGACCCACATCGGCGAGCACCTTCAGCTCCAGGCGCAGGTTGCGACGCTCGCCCGGCTTGCCGTCGGTCTTCTGGCGCGGCGCGCGGTTGGTACTCGACTTGAAGTGGATATTGCCCCACCCACCCTCGCCGCCGCGCGCCAGGCACAGGCGCTGCCCGTCGACCGTCAGGTCGGCGATCAACTCTTCCGTGTCGGCATCGTAGATGGCAGTGCCGACGGGCAAGCGCAGGGTGATGTCCTCACCGGCGGCGCCGTAACAATCGGCGCCACGGCCGTTTTCGCCGTTGCGCGCCAGGTGCTTCTTGGCGAAACGGTAGTCGATCAGGGTGTTGATGTTGCGGTCGGCCACGGCCCATACGCTGCCGCCGCGCCCACCGTCGCCACCGTCGGGGCCACCGAACGGGACGAATTTCTCGCGGCGCATCGAGGCGCTGCCGTTGCCGCCGTCACCAGCGATCACTTCAATCCGGGCTTCGTCGATGAACTTCATGGAGGTCTCCGCCCGTGCGGCATCGCACGGCAGGTAAGAAAAGGAGAATGGTGCTAGCAGAACGCGCCTGGCGATATCGTACCGTTCAGGACACGGGCTTACGTTGTGTTAGCACCAGAAACAAAAAAGCCCCGCACGTATGCGGGGCCTTTTGACTACAAGGCTGAATCAGGCCGCCGGAACAACGTCGACGAACTGCTTCTTGCCTTCGCCGCGGGTGGCGAACTTCACGTGGCCATCGACCAGCGCGAAGAGGGTGTGGTCCTTGCCCATGCCCACGTTCACGCCAGCGTGCGTGCGGGTACCGCGTTGGCGAATGATGATGCCGCCAGCGTTGATCGCTTGGCCGCCAAACACCTTCACGCCCAGGCGCTTCGACTCGGAATCGCGGCCGTTCCGGGTGGAACCGCCGCCTTTTTTCTGTGCCATGACTGAACTCCTATCCGGTTACGTAATTGCCGTAAATGCGCGACGCAGCCTTAGGCCACGATCGAGTCGATACGCAACTCGGTGTAATTTTGACGATGCCCTTGGCGCTTTTGATAGTGCTTACGACGGCGCATCTTGAAGATGTGCACTTTGTCGTGACGACCGTGGGAGATGACGGTGGCTTTGACGGCAGCCCCGCTCACCAGCGGCGCACCAACCTTGAGTTGGTCGCCGGCGCCCACTGCGAGCACCTGGTCAAGCGTGATTTCTGCGCCAACGTCCGCCGGTATCTGTTCTACTTTCAGTTTTTCGCCAGCAGCAACCTTGTATTGCTTACCGCCGGTTTTTACGACCGCGTACATTGTCGGACCTCGATAAAAGAACTAAAACGTGACTCTTGTGCCACTCGCCATCTGCCTGCGCAGACAGCGGACACAGAGAACTCGCAACTATACAAGAAAAACCCAAGTAAATCAAAGACTAAAGCGTGCCCGCCGCACAACGGCCTGCGGTGGCGCTCCGCAGCGCCAGGCACGTCGGGCAGCGCCCAGGCTTGCTCTATAATCTCGCGGTTTTTGCGCCGCACCGATCGCGCGCAAGTTGATCATCCGCCACACCGCCCTCCGCCGGAATTCGCCTTGACCCAGACCTCCGCCTCCGTCCTGCTCGCCCCCGTCGCTGAAGACATGCGTGCCGTCGATGCCGTGATCCGGCGCCGCCTCGGCTCGGAGGTGGTCCTGATCAACCAGATCGGCGAATACATCATCAGCGCCGGCGGCAAGCGCTTGCGTCCGGTGATTCTGCTGCTGGTGGCAAACGCGCTCGGCTACAAGGGTGAGCACCACCACGAGCTGGCGGCCGTGGTCGAGTTCATCCACACGGCCACGCTGCTGCACGACGACGTGGTCGATGAATCGGACCTGCGCCGCGGCCGCAAAACGGCCAACGCCGTGTTCGGCAACGCGGCCAGCGTGCTGGTGGGTGACTTCCTGTATTCGCGCGCCTTCCAGATGATGGTGCAGGCCAACAGCATGCGCATCATGCAGATCCTGGCCGATGCAACGAACATCATTTCCGAAGGCGAGGTCCTGCAGCTGCTGAACATGCACGACCCGGACGTCACGGAAGAACGCTACCTGCAAGTCATCCGCTACAAGACCGCCAAGCTGTTCGAGGCGGCTGCGCAGATCGGCGCGGTGCTCTCGGGCGCGGATGCCGCCACCGAAGAGGCCGCCGCTGAGTACGGCCGCCGCATCGGCACCGCGTTCCAGATCGTCGACGACCTGCTCGACTACACCGCCACCGCCGACCAGATGGGCAAGAACGCCGGCGACGACCTGCGCGAAGGCAAACCAACGCTGCCGCTCATCCACCTGCTGCGCAACGGCACGGAAGAGCAACGCGCGCTGGTGCGCCAGGCCGTCGAGCAAGGCGGCACGGAACATTTCGATGCAATCTTCGCGGCCATTCAGGCTTCCGGCGCGCTGGAGTACACGCGCCAGGCGGCCGAGCGCGAGGCCGCTGCAGCCGAAACCGCAGCAAATGCATTACCCCCTTCCCTTTTCCGCCAGACGCTGATAGACTTGTGTGCTTTCTCGCTGCAACGTCAGTCCTGACGCAGCAATGAGATTTCGGGGTGTAGCTTAGCCTGGTAGAGCGCTACGTTCGGGACGTAGAGGCCGGAGGTTCGAATCCTCTCACCCCGACCAAATACCATCGCCCGGAATGCCGCGACGGTCCTCATCAAGAGGTCGTCAAGGTGTTCCGGGCGATTTCATTTGGGGTGCTGCCTTTGCACTGCGTCGATCCCAGCTTTCGACTCTGCGGCGCCCTTCCTGACCCACTCCGCCCATCAGCCATCGTCATCCTGCCTGGCGGTCAGTTCACTACGCCACTCCTCGGTCACTTGTGCGAGGAGCGCGAGGAAGCGGTCGAGCGCAGGCAGCGCGTCATCCCGGCGGATCGTGGCGTAGAGGTCGGCGCTCAACGATGGCGCCTTGATAGGCACGAAGGCGACGTTCTCGCGCGGCGTGGTCGACAGCGACTGCGGCAGAACGCTCACGCCAACCCCCGCCCCCACCAGACTCAACACGGTTTCCGGATCAATGGATTCGTGCAGCACGCGCGGATGGAAACCATCGCGCATGCACGCCGACAGTACATCGCGCATGACCGGACTTTGCGTATTCAGCAAGACAAACGATTCGTCGGCCAGCGCGCTCAGGCTGAGGCTGGAACGTTTGGAGGCCAACGGATGCTGCGCGCTCAACGCGACCACCAGCGGTTGCGGATAGACCAGGATCGACTTCAACTCGTCGCGTGAGGACGCATTGCATGCGAAGCCGACATCGATCTGGCCACGCACAAGGGCATCCGCCTGCCGGTCGGGCAGCAGTTCGTGCAGCGTCCACTCCACAGCGGGATGGTGCTTCTGAAACGCGTGCATGGTTCGCGGCAGCGGGCCGTACATGACCGAGTTGATGATGCCGATCCGCAGATAACCCTCCAGCCCATCGGCGACGCGGCGCACGAATTTCTCAACCGAATCGCAATCGCTGACGATGCTGCGTGCGCGCACGAGCAGCGCCTCGCCTGCGCGCGTCAGGCGTGCGCCATGTCGCCCACGCACGAACAACGTGACGCGCAGCGACGCCTCCAGCGCCTTGATCTGTTGGCTCAGCGGCGGTTGCGAGATATGCAGCCGTTCGGCGGCGCGGCTGAAATTGCCCTCTTCCGCCACGGAAATGAAGTAACGCAGTTGCCGGATGTCCATAGAGATCTCTGGCGCGTGGATATCGCAATAGTGCCGGAAAGCCCCGGCACGCAATCGGGCGGCCTGCCGCGAGCGCGTTCCGTAGTCGAGAGCACCGCCGAAAGCGGCGGAGGGCCCATCGACGCCACCGACGGCACGCCAACCATGAGCAATCTCCCGTTGAACGCTCGCGGCATTGCACCGCTGCTGTTCAATCGACCGCTTCTACCCACACGGCGATGATGCGGTTCGCAGAAATCGGCTGTCAACGCAGGGCATCCCCCGGTGGGCATCCATATGCATTTCATATCGATAGCAGACCAAAATCATATTTATCAGAATGCATCGACGTACATATGCTTGTCCGTGCTTATTCGTCCACCGGTAGACCGGCAGCGACGGAGCACCCGGCCTGAATCATGCGTTGCCGCACCAGACGGCGACCTTGGAGACAAGATGACAACCCTCAAAGTGAACGGTGTGGAGCACCGCGTCGATCTGCCGGACGACACGCCGCTGCTATGGGTCCTGCGCGACGAGATGGAGCTGACTGGCACCAAGTTCGGTTGCGGCATGGGTCTGTGCGGTGCGTGCACCGTGCATGTCGACGGCGCGCCCATGCGTGCTTGCCAGTTGCCGCTCAGCGCGGTGGACAACAAGAACGTGACCACGATCGAAGGGCTGGGTAAGCCTGCCGAAATGCACGTCGTCCAGCTTGCCTGGCAGAAGGAAAGCGTGCCGCAGTGCGGCTATTGCCAGTCGGGCCAGATCATGTCGGCGGCCGCACTGCTGCGCAACAAGCACAACCCGAGCGATGCCGACATCGACGCGGCCATGTCGGGCAACATCTGCCGTTGCGGCACGTACGACCGCATCCGGCAGGCCATCCACACCGCCGCTGCCATGCTGCGCACCGGGGAGAAAGCATGATGCGCCATCCGAACGCACGTCCCGATGGCGCTGCGAGCCCCACGCGCCCCGACAGCACCGCGCGCCGCCGTTTCCTGCAGACGGGCGCAGCACTGCTCGGCGGCATGCTGCTGGAACTCCATGCGAACGGCATCGGCATCGTGCGGGCAGACGCGGCCCTCACGGCCGGTGGCTTCACCCCGAACGCGTGGGTCCGCATTGCGCCAGACGGCGAGATCTGGCTCGTGTCGCACAAGTTCGACAGCGGCACCGGGGTGAAGAACGCGTTGGGGTTGATCCTCGCGGAAGAGCTCGACGCGGATTGGAGCCAGGTCAAGGTGATCGCGCCGAACGATCCGCTCGCCAAGGCCTACCTCCACCCGCTATGGGGCATGCACGCAACCGGCGGCAGCACGAGCGTGTCCCTCGAATGGGACAAGCTCCGCCATGCCGGCGCGACTGCCCGCGCGATGCTGGTGGCAGAAGCCGCCAAGCGCTGGGATGTGGCGGCCGCCACGTGCACCGCATCCAACAGCCGCGTGTCGCATCCGGCCACCGGGCGCTCGATCTCGTACGGCGAACTGGCCGAAGGCGCCGCTGCACAACCGGTACCAACCAACGTCAAGCTCAAAGACCCGAAGGATTTCGTCCTCGTCGGCAAGCCTCGCCCGAGCTACCGCATCGTCGACAAGGTCACGGGGCGCGCCGAATACGCGATCGACGTGAAGGTGCCCGGCATGCTGACCGCCATCGTCGTCCACCCGCCGGTGGTCAATGCGAAGGTGGTGTCGTTCAACGCGGCCGACGTGAAGGCGATGCCGGGCGTGCGCGATGTGTTCGCACTGGAGATCCCCGAGTCCATCGCGCACTTCCGTCCTGACCGCCCGCCGAGCACGGTGGACAATGGCGCCTGCCAGGCAGGCGTGGCGATCGTGGCGGACACGTTCTGGGCGGCACAGCGCGCACGCAAGACGCTGAAGGTCCAATGGTCGGACAGCGCCATGGCGCGCTTCAACTCCGACGACGTGATCACCGACATGAAGGCCCATGCGGATGATGCAGGGCTCAAGTCGAAGACCAAGGGCGATGCGGCGGGCCTGCTGCAGTCGCCCGGCAATCACGTGATGGAAGCCACGTACACCATGCCGTACAAGGCCCACGCGCAGATGGAACCGCTCAGCGTGGTGGCCTGGGTAAAGCCGGACGAGGTGGAGTACTGGGGCGGGATCCAGGTGCCGTCTCGCTGCGCGCAGGCGGCGCAGACCATCGCGGGCGTGCCGCGTTCGCGCGTGCGCATTCATCTGACGGAGGCCGGCGGCAGCTTTGGGGCCCGCGAAGGGCTGCACCAGATCCTGGAAGCAACGTTCATTTCGAAGCGTGTGGGCAAGCCAGTCAAGCTGCTGTACAGCCGTGAGGACGACATCCAGGCACTGTTCTATCACGCGGCCACCGTGCACAAGGCGCGTGCGGCGCTCGATGCTTCCGGCCAGATTCAGGCGATGAGCTTGCGCGCCGTGGTGCCGTCGATCAAGGAGCCCGACGATCCCGGTTTCCTCGCCAAATTCCCCGTCGACCCAAGCTGCACCGAGGGCATGCGCGACGACTTCTATTACGACCTGCCCGCGCTTGACCTGGCCTGGGTGCGCCACGAACCGGGCTTCCCGATCTGGTGGTGGCGCGCGGTGAGCTACGTGCCGAACATCTTCGCCATCGAGAGCATCGTCGATGAAGCCGCCCACGCGGCCAAGCGGGACCCGGTGGCGTATCGGCTTGCCATGCTGCAGAGCCGGCCCGGCTTGCAAGCCGTGCTCGAACGCGCGGCAAAGCTGTCCGGTTGGGGCAAGCGCAAGGCCGAGGGGCATGGGCTCGGGGTGGCCGTCTACGAGGGCTACAAGAGCGACATCGCCATCGTGGCGGACGTGCGCGTGCACGGTTCCGACATCGCCGTTGAGCACGTGACCTGCGTGGTTGACTGCGGCATTGCCGTGGACCCCGACTCCGTGAGGCAACAGCTGGCCGGTGGCATCCACTGGGGCGTATCGACTGCGCTGTTCAACGCCGTGCACATCAAGGACGGAACAGTGCAGGAGAGCAACTTCCACGACTACCGTGTGGTGCGGATCAACGAGGCGCCCAAGGTGACCATCGAGCTGATGCCGTCCGGGCGCGCACCGGCCGGTGTCGGCGAGCTATCCAACCCGCCGGTGGTGCCGGCCATCGGCAACGCCATCTTCTCGGCCACGGGTCACCGTCTGCGCGCAACGCCCTTCACGCTTTAGGTTCAAGACCCCGCCCACCCCGGGGCGGAGGATCGGGGAAGGCACGCCCGCCTTCCCAACCCTAGCCGGTGCAACACCGAAGACACCGGCAGAGACAAGCAAGGAGACAAACGATGACTGCAACGCACGATCCCGTGCACCGCGAGGTCGCGCCCGTCGACCGGGTGCCCCAGCCGGGCATGTTGCTCATGCTGGGGTTTCAGCACGTTCTGGTGATGTACGTGGGTGCGATCGCGGTGCCGATGATCATCGCCAGCGCGCTCAAGCTGCCCAAGGAAGCGATCGCCGTGCTGATCAACGCTGACCTGTTCACCTGCGGACTCGCCACCATCCTGCAGTCGGCCGGACTCTGGCGCTTCGGCGTGCGCATGCCGATCATGCAGGGCGTTGCGTTCAGCGCGATTCCGCCGATCCTGGTCATCGCGACCAATCCGTCGCTAGGCCTGCCCGCCGTCATCGGGGCCGTCATGGCGGGCGGCGCCGTGACGGTGTTGATTTCGCCCGTGTTCGGCAAGCTCGTCAGGTTCTTCCCGCCCATCGTCGGCGGATCCATCGTGATGGTCGTCGGCCTGTCGCTGTTTCCGATCGGCGTGAACTGGGTGGGCGGCGGCAAGGGCGCGCCCAATTTCGGCGCTCCGGAAAACCTGGCCCTGGCCGCGTTTGTCTTTGTGCTGATCCTGGTCATCAACCGCTGGCTCAAAGGCTTCTGGTCCAACGTGTCGGTCTTGCTGGCGCTGGCTGCGGGCATGCTGGTGGCGATTCCGCTGGGCATGGTCGATTTCCACGGCGTGGCGCAAGCGCCCATGGTCGACATGATCCGTCCGTTCTATTTCGGCGTGCCGGTCTTTGATGTCACCGCAATCCTGACCATCGTGGTCGTGATGGTGATCATCATGATCGAGTCGATGGGCCTGTTCCTGGCCACGAGCGACATCGTCAACAAGCCGCTGACCACGCGCGACATGTCGGACGGCCTGCGTGCCAACGGCCTGGCCAGCGTGATCGGCGGCATCTTCAACGGCTTCCCGTACACGATCTACAGCCAGAACATCGGCCTGCTGGTCGTCACCGGCGTGAAGAGCCGGTGGGTGGCCGTGGCAGCGGGCGTCATCCTCTGCGGGCTGGGCCTGCTGCCGAAGCTGGCCACCATTGTGGCGTCGGTGCCGCTGGCGGCGCTGGGCGGTGCGGGGCTCTTCATGTTCGGGGTCGTGACGGCCGCAGGCGTACGCACGCTGTCGCGGGTCGACTTCGATACGAGCCGGCGCAATGTCTACATCGTTGCGGCCACCCTGGCGATCTCGTTGCTGCCAACCTACTCGCCGGCCCTCTTCAAGGCGCTGCCTGGCTGGGTACAGCCCCTGCTCCACAGCAGCATTCTGCTGTCGTGCATCACCTCGGTCGGGTTGAACCTGCTCTTCAACGGTATCCCGCGTGAAGACGCACACGGGGCACACGGGGCACACGAGGCGCACGGCCAGGCCGAAGCGCAAAGCATGGCCGCACGGCCCGTCAGCCCGTAAGGAATAGCGCGGCTCGCCCGCACGGGCAAGAAAGCAGGCGAGCCACTGACCGGTGTCTCCTGTGCTCTAGCGCTGTATCCGGTGAGCACATTCCGGCCCTCCTTGGCGGGGGCTCTTTTCAAACCTTCCAATTCGAGCACATCAGCGTGAGCAAACGAACCCGACTCGGCATGTTGACGCCGTCATCCAATACGGCACTTGAACCCATCACCAGCGCCATGGTGGCTGCGCTGCCCAACGTCAGCGCCCACTTTGCGAGATTCACCGTGACGGAGATCTCACTGCGCGATCAGGCGCTGGGCCAATTCGACACGAGCAAGATCATCGCGGCCGCCAAGCTTCTGGCCGATGCGCGTGTCGACGTGATCGCCTGGAACGGCACGTCCGCCGGCTGGCTGGGCTTCGAGAATGACGAGGCCCTGTGCCGGCAGATCACCGAGGCCACCGGCATTCCGGCGACCACCTCCGTACTTGCACTCAACGAGATCCTCGACAGGACCGACGCCCGCCGCTTTGCCCTGGCCACACCGTACCTGAGTGACGTACAGGAACGCATTGTTCGCAATTACGCCCGCAGCGGCTTCGATTGCTTCGCAGAGCGCCACCTTGAACTCCATGAGAACTTCGCTTTCGCGGAGGTGAACGAAGAGGTGATCCGCAAGATGGTGCGTGAGCTTGCCGCCGCGGCGCCGCAAGCAATCACCACGTTCTGCACGAACCTGCACGCGGCTCCGCTGGTAGAACAGCTGGAAGCCGAGACCGGGATTCCGATCTACGACACGATCTCCACCGTGGTGTGGAAATCCCTGCGCATGGCAGACGTGGATACCAGCGGAATGCGCGGCTGGGGGCGCCTGTTTCGGGAGCTGGACTGAGCCGAAAAAAGTGACCCGTGCGGCACAAAATTCCAGTGGCGCCGCACAGCCTTTTCGGCGGACCTCTTCACCGGCTGGCAGCGCGGAGGCGACAAACCCCTCTGTTATAGTGGGTGCTTCGTCGCCCTTCCTTTCCTGCCTTGGACTCTTGGCCGCTCTGGGCACAAATCGGCGCCGTCGTGCTGCTGTTGTGCTCCTCCGCCTTCTTCTCGATTTCCGAAACCGCGATGATGGCACTCAACCGCCATCGCCTGCGCCATCTCGCCAAGTCCAACGTCTCGGGCGCACGCAATACGCAGCAACTGCTCGGCCAGACCGACAAGCTGCTCTCGCTCATCCTGATCGGCAACAACCTCATCAACACTGCCGTACCGGTGCTGATCACCACCCTGGCGATCCACTACTTCGGCAACAACGGCACCACGCTGTCGATCGCCACGGCCATCGTCGCGTTTCTCATCATCGTGTTCGCCGAGATCGCCCCGAAGATCGTGGGTGCGACGTACCCCGAGCGCGTCGCCTTTCCGGCCAGCTTCATCATCAAGCCGTTGATGAAGATCTCGACGCCGCTGGTGGTGGTGGTCAACGCCTTTGCCATGGGGGTGCTACGGCTGGTGCGCATCAATACGAAGGCGGCGCCGGAGCAGCGCATGTCCACCGAAGAGCTCCGCACGCTGGTGCTGGAATCGGGCAACTTCATCCCGCACAAGCACCGCAGCATCCTGCTCAACCTGTTCGACCTGGACGCCATCACCGTGGACGACGTGATGACGCCGCGCGCACGGGTGGAATCACTCGACCTGTCGCGTCCGATTGACGAGGTGATCCAGCAGTTGGAGACCTGCTATCACAACAAGCTGCCCGTGTTCGAGCAGGACAGCGACCAGGTGCTTGGCATCCTGCACGTGCGCAAGGTGCTGTCGCTGCTGGGCGACACCGAGCTCACCCACGACGACTTTCGTGGCCTGCTGGTCGAACCGTATTTCGTACCGAGCGGCACGCCGGTCTTCCGGCAGCTACAGTACTTTCAGGAAAACCGCCGCCGCATCGGCCTGATCGTCAACGAATACGGCGACATGCTGGGCCTGGTGACGCTCGAAGACATCATCGAGGAGATGATCGGCGAGTTCACCACCACGCTGCCCAACGCCGGCAAGCTGGCCTGGGATGCCGAGGGCACCTATCTTGCGGATGCGGGGATGTCGCTGCGCGACCTGAACCGGCGCCTGGGCCTGAGCCTGCCGACCGACGGCCCCAAAACGCTCAACGGGCTGGTCCTCGAAGTGCTGGAAGAGATTCCCGAAGCGACGGTCAGCGTGAAGATCGCCGGGTGCGTGATGGACATTGTGCAGATGGATAACCAGTCGATCCGTACTGTCCGGCTGCATCGGCCGGCGTCAGGCAAGCGCAGCTGACGACACTCCTCGCGCAAAGCGCTTCAGCCGCGGGCATTTTTTGCCGATGTGGCACAAATGCAAGTTGCACGTTGGCGTGCGCTTTACAAAACGAGGGGCGGTCGGCAAACTGCCCCGGTTCCGGGCACCACCCCCCACGAATGGGTGGGGTACCGGCTGCAGAACATAAAACAACTCGCCTTGGGGGGCGGGCGCGCGTCAAGGCCGTGGGGCCTGGCACGCGCTGAACATGGTCAGCTTCTGCCTGACGGACTGGACTCATGACTCTCGGACTCGCTCTAGCGCAGAGCCGGCGGATCGCGCCGACGTTGCTCACCCAGCTCGAACAGAGCGCGCGCGAAAAGCGCACGCAGCTGATCGACGAGCTGGTGAGCAGCGGGATCATGAGTGCGCACGACCTGGCCGTGTTCGTGGCCGGCAAATACCAGATGCCGCTGCTGGACCTGGCGCAGTACAAGCTCGATACCGTCCCTGCCGTCCTGTCGGCCAACAAGCACTTCGCCCAGTTGCGCCTGCTGCCGCTGGGCCGCCGCGACAACCGCCTGATCCTGGCCACGTCAGACCCGAGCGACCCCAAGCCAATCGAAGAACTGCGCCAGAAGATGAACGTGGCGATCGAAACGGTCGTCGTGGAGCATGACAAGCTGGTGCGCCAGCTCAGCCTCGCGAACGAGGCGCCGGCCGAGATCAAATCGCTCTTCCCCAAGCAGGAAGCCACGCAGATCGAGTACGACCCAGGCGCTGCCGCCGCCACGCGCCGCACCACCCCGGACGGCATCGACGATGCCCCCGTGGTGCGCTTCCTGCAGAAGCTCTTTACCGAAGCCCTGCTGCGCGGCGCGTCCGACCTGCACTTCGAGCCATTTGAAACGTTTTACCGCGTGCGTTTCCGCATCGACGGCATCCTGGCGCAGGTCGCGCAGCCGCCGCTCGATATCCGCGACAAGATCGCCACCCGCATCAAGGTGCTTTCGCGCCTGGACATCTCTGAGAAGCGCGTGCCTCAGGACGGCCGCATGAAGCTGCTCATCACCGTCCCGAAAGACAAGAAGGACAAGGACAACAAGGAGATGGTCGAGCGCGCCATCGACTTCCGGGTGTCGACGCTGCCCACGCTGTTCGGCGAGAAGATCGTGATCCGGATCCTGGAGTCGTCCACCGAGCGCCTGGACATCGACCAGCTCGGCTACGAGCCCGAGCAGAAGCAATTGCTGCTCGACGTGATCAAGCGCCCGTACGGCATGGTGCTGGTCACGGGCCCGACCGGCTCGGGCAAGACGGTGTCGCTGTACACCTTCCTGAACAAGCTGAACCAGGGCGACATCAACATCTCCACGGCCGAAGACCCGGCGGAAATCCAGTTGCCCGGCATCAACCAGGTCAACGTGAACGACAAGGCGGGGCTGACCTTCGCGGCGGCGCTCAAGTCGTTCCTGCGGCAGGATCCGGACATCATCATGGTGGGCGAAATCCGGGATCTGGAAACGGCCGACATCTCGATCAAGGCCGCGCAGACCGGGCACCTGGTGTTCTCCACGCTGCACACCAACGATGCACCGACCACCCTCACCCGACTGATGAACATGGGGGTGGCACCGTTCAACATTGCGTCATCGGTGCTGATGATCACGGCACAGCGTCTGGCGCGCCGGCTGTGCAAGGACTGCAAGAAGCCGGGCCCGCTGCCCAAGGAAGCGCTGCTCGACGCCGGCTTCACCGAGGCCGACCTCGACGGCTCCTGGCAGCCGTATCACCCGGTCGGCTGCGAGACCTGCAACGGCAGCGGCTACAAGGGCCGGGTCGGCATCTACCAGGTCATGCCGATCACCGAAGCGATCCAGGAGATCATCCTCACGCACGGCACGGCGCTGCAGATTGCCGAGCAGGCGCGCCGCGAAGGCGTGCTGTCGCTGCGCGAATCGGGCCTGAAGAAAGTGAAGCAAGGGCTGACTTCCCTAGAGGAAGTGCTGGCCACAACGAACCAGTAATTTTCTCGAACATCGTTCCCGTACCGGGGGGTAGGAACCGACCATGGCTACACGAGCACCCGCCGCGCGACCGGCCTCAAAAAGCGCGGCCGCGCCCGATCGCAGGACCGGCAAGACCGCCGCCAAGAAGGCACCCACGCAGTACATCTTCGAGTGGGAGGGCAAGGACCGCAAGGGCAAGATCTTCAAGGGTGAGATGCGCGCGGAAAGCATCACCGAGGTCAACGCCGTCCTGCGCAAGCAGGGATTGTCGATTACTAAGTCCAAGCGCCGCCGCGCGGCCCGCGGCAAGAAGATCACGCCGAAGGACGTGGCGTACTTCACGCGCCAGCTCTCGACCATGCTCAAGGCCGGCGTGCCGCTGCTGCAGTCGATCGACATCATCGCGAAGGGCCATGCCAACCCGAACTTCACGCAACTGCTGACGGAAATCCGTGTCGACATCGAGTCGGGCAGCAGCATGGCAACCGCATTCCGCCGGCATCCGCAGTACTTCGACACGCTGTACTGCAACCTGATCGACGCAGGTGAACAGGGCGGTATTCTCGATGCCCTGCTCGAGCGCCTGTCGCTGTACATGGAAAAGTCGATCGCGCTGAAGGCGCAGATCAAGTCGGCCATGATCTACCCGATCTCGGTGCTGACGGTGGCCTTCCTGGTGACCGTGGTGCTGATGGTCTTCGTGGTGCCCTCGTTCAAGAGCGTGTTCTCCAGCTTCGGCGCCACGCTTCCGGCGCCCACGCTGGTCGTGATGGGCATCTCCGACTTCTTCGTGCAGTGGTGGTACATCATCGTCTTCGCACCGATGATCGCCATCATCCTGTTTGTGCGGGCGTTCAAACGGTCGCAGAACGTGCAGCGCTCCACGCATCGGTTCATCCTCAAGATGCCGATCTTCGGCGAGATCATCCGCAAGGCCACCATTGCCCGCTGGACGCGTACGCTGGCCACGATGTTCGCCGCCGGTACGCCGCTGGTGGAATCAATGGAATCGGTGGCGGGCGCAGCCGGCAACTGGGTCTACCACGATGCCACGCTGGAGATCCAGCAGGCCGTGCGCATCGGCACCAGCCTGACCAACGCCATGCAGGCCACGCACGTGTTCGACAACATGGTCCTGCAGATGACGCAGATCGGTGAAGAATCCGGCGCGCTGGACAACATGCTGCTCAAAGTGGCCGAATTCTACGAACGCGAAGTGGACGACGCCGTGGCCAATATCTCCACCCTGATCGAGCCGATCATCATCGTGATCTTGGGCGTGCTGATCGGGGGCATGGTGGTGGCGATGTATCTGCCGATCTTCAAGCTGGGTCAGGTGGTTTGATGCCGGAGCTGTTTGTGATTCCCACGCTGGCGCAACTGCCGGCGTGGTTTGTGATCGGGGCGGCGGGGCTGTTTGGCCTGCTGATCGGCAGCTTCCTCAACGTGGTGATCCACCGACTGCCGCGCATGATCGAGCGCGAGGAAGCCAACTACATCGCCGAGCTGCGCGAAGAGCCCCTGCCGCACCCCGACGCCTATAACCTGGTCGTGCCGCGCTCCGCATGCCCGTCGTGCGGCCACCAGATCAAGGCGATCGAGAACGTCCCCCTACTGAGCTGGCTGGCGCTGCGCGGGCGCTGCAGTGCCTGCAGAACGCCGATCTCCTGGCGCTACCCCGCCGTAGAACTGGTCACCGGCCTGCTGACCGCCGCGTGCCTGTGGCACTTCGGCCCGACCTGGGTGGCGGTGGCCTCAGCCGTGCTGCTGTGGTTCCTGATCGCCGGCACGATGATCGACGCCGACACCCAACTGCTGCCCGATGCCATCACCCAGCCGCTGCTCTGGCTTGGCCTGGGTGTGAACCTGTTCGGCATGTTCGCGCATCTGCACGACGCGGTGATCGGCGCGATGGGCGGCTACCTCTTCCTGTGGTCGATCTACTGGGCCTACAAGCTCCTGCGCGGCCGCGAAGGCATGGGCTACGGCGACTTCAAGCTGATGGCCGCGCTCGGTGCGTGGTTCGGCTGGCAGGCCCTGCCGCTGCTGGTGCTGCTGTCCTCGGTGGTCGGGCTGGTGTTCGGGCTCGTGCGCATCGCGCGCGGTGCCAAGAGCGAATCGCCGTTCTCGTTCGGTCCGTTCATTGCGGGCGCTGGCGTGATCGCCCTGCTGGCGGGCCCGCAGTTGGTCATGCTGACGGGGCTCGGGCCCATGGTCGCGCCATAAAGGATTTGCCAGCATGCGCGTGATCGGCCTGACCGGCGGCATCGGCAGCGGCAAAAGCTACGTGGCGGACCGCCTCGCCGAGCGCGGGGCGGCCGTCGTCGATACCGACGCCATCGCCCACGAAATCACCGCGCCGGGCGGCGCGGCCATCCCCAAGCTGGTCGAAACCTTCGGCGCCGGCATCCTGCGCCCCGACGGCGCCATGGACCGCGACGCCATGCGCGCCCTCGCCTTCTCCGACGCCACCGCCAAGACGCGGCTTGAGCAGATCACGCACCCGCTCATCCGCGAGATTGCGTTGTCGCGCGGCGCCGCAGCGCAGGCGTCGGGCATGCACGCGTACCTCGTCTACGTCGTCCCGTTGCTGGTGGAATCGCTCGGCGGCCACCAGAGCTGGCGCAACCTGGTCGACCGCATCTTGGTGGTGGACTGCCCGGTCGAGACGCAGATCGCGCGCGTGATGGCCCGCAACGGCCTGCCGCGCGCGCAGGTGGAGGCCATCATCGCGCGCCAGGCCTCGCGCGAGGCGCGCCTCGCCGCCGCCGACGACGTGATCGACAACAGCGGCACGCTGGCCGAACTCACGTCCCAGATCGACCGTCTGGACCCAACCTACCGGTCGAACTGAAACCCACTGAAAGCGACCGTCACAGCCCTTTGCATTGTGATGAGCGAGGGTCTCGCATAGAATGCGGGCAGATGTGCGACACGGCGCGCTCCGTGAAGAGGGTCAGGCCCTCTTAAAACAACCTGTTCGCCGGTCCAGGATGATGCCTCAGTTCTGGATGTTGGACGGCAGCGAGGCAATAAGACATGTAATGAAGCGACGGTTGGTGGGGTACTCCCACTCGCCATCGCACTGCAATGACCTGGTTACCATCAGGTCCCGCCCAGTCAGCGGCTTCACCTCCGCTGACTGCGGAGAGGAATGTTTGCAAGTTTCAGCGCCTCCCGGCGCTGCAACGCATTGCAACTGAGCAAAACCCGGAGCTCAAAGCTCTGCGCGTTATTGTTCAATCGGCCGCGCCCTCCCGGGCGTGCGCCGACAGCGAACCTGTCATACGACTGACAGTAGCCTAGGGAGACATGCGTCACTGGTAACGGTGGGGTATGAAGCTCTCCTGACAATGTAGCCCCCGCAAGGGTGTCATCGCGCCGTGAGGCGGGATGGCAGAGATCCCGAGCAGCAACGGGGTCGAGGAGCTAGGCTGGCTGGCATGAGCAACGTATGTGAACTACTGATAAACGCCGTCAGCATTAAGGTGCCAAAGCTGCTGTTAGGCATTAACCAAAATGGTGTGCGGTTGGCTATCCCGGTATCTGCTCGGGGTACGTCGTCAACGAACCGCCGGTGAAGAGGTAGGCTCTAACCCAGTCGTGTAACGCGCAGGGAACGTGGTAAGCCCGTATGGCTGCCCGAGCGCTGTTGGCTCGGGCAGGCGAACCGCAAGGAACGCTGTTGGCTGTGCGGGTATGGGAGGTTGGAAAAAGCGAATGCCGGACTGTAATGGTCCGGATAGGGGTTGGAACATCACCCCACGCGAAAGCGGGCAGACTTCCAACTGGTCTTTCGTCGCAAGACGGCTGACAGAAACTCGTGAATTGAAATTTCTTCCCTTGAGGGGCAACTCGTCCCTCAGGGGGCATGTTGTCTCTTGCTGTCGGGGAAGGTCCTCAACATAGGAGAGCAGCATGGAAGAATTGATCTGCGAAGATCAATCTGCGCTTTCCGGCGCACCGCAAAGCTGGACGACCATTCAATGGCGTCGAGTCGAGCGAAACGTTCGGGCAATGCAGATACGAATTGCGAAGGCAACACAGGAAGAGGATTGGCGCCGGGTGAAAGCCTTGCAACGGTCCTTGACCCGCTCGTTTAGCGCGAAAGCGCTGGCAGTACGACGAGTGACGGAGAACCAAGGCAAGCGAACGGCAGGCGTCGATCGCGAACTGTGGGACTCGCCTGAAGTCCGGTGGAAAGCCATCGGGCGGTTGAAACGCCGAGGGTATCGGCCCCTGCCGTTGCGGCGGGTCTATATCCCCAAGGCCAATGGGAAGGAGCGCCCACTAGGCATTCCGACCATGTTGGACCGAGCCATGCAGGCCCTGTACCTGCTGGCGCTGGAACCGGTGTCCGAAAGCACGAGCGATCCGAACTCATATGGGTTCCGGATCAATCGCTCCACAGCGGATGCCATGTCACAGCTGTTCGTCTCCTTGTCCAAAAAGGCTTCGTCCCAATGGGTGCTGGAGGCGGATATCAAAGGCTGTTTTGACCATATCAGCCATGACTGGCTGGAGCGCAATGTCCCGATGGACAAAGCAATCTTGCGGAAGTGGCTGAAGGCTGGCGTGGTATTTCAGGGCCAGTTTCAGGCGACCGAGGCTGGAACGCCGCAAGGGGGCATCATTTCCCCGACATTGGCGAACGTGGCATTGAACGGTTTGGAAAACCAACTGCTTGCGCATCTAAAGGCGACGCTGGGGGTGGTACGAACCAAGAAGCTGAAAGTGAATGTCGTGCGGTACGCGGACGATTTCGTGATCACCGGCAGTACGCCGGAGCTATTGGAAAACGAGATCAAACCGTGGGTGGAACAATTCCTTGCTGTACGAGGGTTGTCCCTATCCACGGAGAAAACGCGGATCGTCAACATTGCGGAAGGCTTCGACTTCCTCGGGTGGAATTTCCGGAAGTACTCGGGAAAACTGCTTATCAAACCAAGCAAAAAGAACGTGCGAACGTTCTACCGCAAGGTGAAGGAAGAAATCAGTGCCCATAAGCAGGTAAGGCAGGAGGACCTGATCCGACTGTTGAACCCGATACTACGAGGCTGGGCGCGGTATCACAGCCCCGTGGTAGCCAAGGCGACGTTCAACCGCCTGGAGCACGATATTTTCTGGGCTCTGTGGCAGTGGGCCAAGCGCCGCCACCCAAACAAATCCGCAGAATGGGTACGGAAAAAGTACTTCCCCCCGACGGTCGGACGAGGTTGGGTATTCGGAACCATGGTCGCGAACAGCGATAGCAAGCGGTGGATGGAGTTGTACTCGCTCGCGAGGACACCCATTGAACGCCACAAGAAGATCAAGGGAGATTACAACCCCTTCGACCCAGCGCAGGAGATGTATGGCGAGACCTTGCGTCAGGAGCGACTGCTGCAAAGCATGTCACACCGGAAGCAGTGGGTCAGGCTCTACGTCGACCAGCGGGGCTTGTGTGCGTTGTGTCGGTGCAAGATGACCAAGGAAACGGGGTGGCACGACCACCATATCGAGTACCGTGTACACGGTGGCTCAGACGTCCTAGGAAATCGCGTGCTGTTGCACCCGAACTGCCATGCCCAAGTGCATGCCAGCGGTATCAATGTTGTGAAACCGGCCCTATAATCGGGGCTTTGTAACGGCTTGAGCCGTATGCGGGGAAACTCGCACGTACGGTTCTTAGGGGGGGATGGGTCAGTGATGACCTGTCCCTACCCTCCCGAGGCCAAACGGGCCTCGTGCCAGCGAACCGGGCACCACGTTTTGATCCTGTACGAATATCCCTTCAACGAACGCATTCGGACGCTGCTGCGCCTTGAAGATCTGTTCGAGCGGCTGGATTTCTTTCTTGTGCAGGAACACCCGCTGCAGCATCACGTAGCGCTGACCACGCTGTTCGAGATCGTCGACGTGGCCGGCCGCGCCGACCTCAAATCCGACCTGCTGAAGGAACTCGATCGCCAGCGCCAGACGCTCACCGCGCTGCGCGCCAACCCGCAGATCGACCAGGACGCGCTCGACGCCGTCATCAGCGAGCTGGAAACCGCTTCGGGCAACCTCACCGCCACGCACGGCAAGGCCGGCCAGCTCATCGCCGACAACGAGTGGCTGACGAGCATCCGCAGCCGCGCCATCATCCCGGGCGGTACGTGTGAATTCGATCTGCCGGCGTATTTTGCATGGCAGCATCATCCGGCCGAGCGCCGCCGCGCCGACATCATCAAGTGGGCCCAGCCGCTCGTGCCGCTGCGCGATGCGACGATGATCGTGCTGCGCCTGCTGCGGGAGTCGGGCCAGAGTGGCAAGGTGATTGCTAACGCCGGTAGCTATCAGCAGATGCTGTCGGGCCGCGTCTACCAGCTCATGCAGGTGCGCCTGGATGAGTCGGCGCTCGGGTTCATCCCCGAGATCAGCGCCAACAAGTACATGCTCTGGGTGCGCTTCACCCAGCAGGATGGCGACCTGCGACCCAAGCCGGTTGATGCGGACATCCCGTTCCAGCTGAAGCTCTGCAACTTCTGAGCCTCACCATGACTGCAAAGACTGTCAAATGCCCGACCTGCGGCAAGCCGGTGCCTTGGGTACCGGAGAGCCGCTACCGACCGTTCTGCTCCGAGCGCTGCAAGCAGATCGACCTCGGCGCCTGGGCCGCCGAGCAGTACACCATCCCCGTGGTGGAAGACGACGACCTGCCTGACGCGCCGGGCAACGACACGAGCGGCAAGCTCAACTAGCCGTCGCTTCCTCGCGCATCCATTCGAACACCGGCAGCGTCGCCGGCAGCACCGGGTCGACGCTGATCGGCAGCGTCTGCCAGGCGAAGTCCTGGCCCTCCAGCGCACGCAACGTCCCGTCCCAGGCCGTGACCTTGCAGAAGTGCAGGCGCACGTAGGCGTGCGGGTAGTCGTGCTCGATGGTGTGCCACGGCACGCAGGTGCGCAACGTGACATCCAGCTCTTCCTTCAGTTCACGCTTGAGCGCAGCTTCCACCGATTCGCCCGCCTCCAGCTTGCCGCCGGGGAATTCCCAGAAGCCTGCATACGGCTTGCCCTCAGGGCGTTGCGCGAGCAGGAACTGGCCGTCCGGTTGCACCAGCACGCCCACGGCTACCTCGGTGATCTTGCGGCCGTCCGGCGTGTGCGTGGGAGGCACCTGCGTCAGGTTGTCAGTCGACATGCTGCCGCCCATGCTTGCCGCCCCAATCGCGGGCAAACTGCCACGCCACGCGCCCCGAACGCGAGCCGCGCTCCAGCGCCCAGACCAGCGCATCACCGCGTGCGGCGGCGATGTCCTCGTCGCTGCAGCCGAAGTGCTTGAGCCAGTGGCCGACGATGGTCAGGTATTCGTCCTGCTTGGGCGGGTAGAACGACAGCCACAGCCCAAAGCGCTCCGACAGCGAGATCTTCTCCTCCACCACTTCGCCCGGATGGATTTCGCCGTCCGAGGTGTGCTGGTAGGTCTCGTTGTCCTTCATGTATTCGGGCAGCAGGTGGCGCCGGTTGGACGTGGCATAGATCAACACGTTGTCCGACTGCGTCGCGACCGAGCCATCGAGGGCCGACTTCAGCGCCTTGTAGCCCGACTCGCCCTCTTCGAACGACAGGTCGTCGCAGAAGATCGCAAAGCGCTCGGGGCGCTGCGAGAGTTGCTCGACGATGTCGCCCAGGTCCGCCAGGTCATCCTTGTCAACTTCGACCAGGCGCAGGCCGTCCTTCACGAATGCGTTCAGGCAGGCCTTGATGAGCGACGACTTGCCGGTGCCGCGCGCGCCCGTGAGCAGCACGTTGTTGGCCGGCAGCTTGTTCACGAACTGGCGCGTGTTGGCGACGATGGCGTCTTTTTGGCGCTCGATGTTGTGCAGGTCGCTCAGATGAATCGGCGGCAGCTGGCGGATCGGCGCGAGATAGCCGATGTTGCCGAACAGGCTCTGGCGCTTGCGCCAGCGGAAGGCAACGGCCTCGTTCCAGTCGGCTTCGGTCAGCTCAGAGGGCAACCACTGCTCAAGCCGCCCCAGGAAACGGTCGAGCCGTGCGGAAAGATCGGATGACATGGCAGCCGGTTCCCGATTACGAGCGGTAATCCGCGTTGATCGACACGTAGTCGTGCGAGAAGTCGCACGTCCACACGGTAGCGGTGGCGTCGCCACGGCCCAGCGCAATGCGTACGGTGATCTCGGCCTGCTTCATCACGCGCTGGCCGTCTTCTTCGCGGTAATCGGGGTTGCGGCCGCCATCGCGCGCGACCCACACATCGTCGAGCCACAGGTTGACGCCGCTCACGTCGAGGTCCGTCACGCCGGCATAGCCGACGGCGGCCAGGATACGGCCCAGGTTGGGGTCCGATGCGTAGAACGCGGTCTTGACCAGCGGCGAGTGCGCGACCGCATAGGCGATCTGGCGGCACTCCTCCACGTTGCGGCCGCCTTCCACTTGGATGGCCATGAACTTGGTCGCGCCCTCGCCGTCTCGCACGATCTTCTGTGCGAGGTCTTGTGCGAGGCCGGTCAACGCATCGCGCAGTGCGGCGTAGTCCGGGTGCGACTCGGAATCGATGCGCGGCGTACCGGCGCGGCCGGTGGCGATGACGACGAACGAGTCGTTGGTCGACGTATCGCCGTCGACCGTCACGCTGTTGAACGAGTGGTCGGCCGCGTAGCGCACGAGGCCTTGCAGCACCGCTTCGTCCACGTTGGCATCCGTGGCGATGAAGCCGAGCATCGTCGCCATATTCGGGCGGATCATGCCCGCGCCCTTGCTGATGCCGGACATGCGCACGGTCTTGCCCGACAGCGTGCACGTGGCCGATGCGGCCTTGGGCACGGTGTCGGTGGTCATAATGGCTTCGGCGGCGGCCAGCCAGTTGTCCGGCTTGGCGTTGGCCTGCGCAGCCGGCAGCCCGGCGATGATGCGGTCGACCGGCAGCGGTTCCAGAATCACGCCCGTGGAGAACGGCAGCACCTGCTCCGCCGACACGCCCAGCAGCTTGGCCACTGCATCGCAAGTCTGGCGTGCGTGTGCGAGGCCCGGTGCGCCCGTGCCTGCATTGGCGTTGCCCGTGTTCACGATGATGGCGCGTGCGCCTTTACCGCTCGCCAGATGCTCGCGGCACACCTGCACCGGTGCGGCGCAGAAGCGGTTCTGCGTAAACACGCCGGCCACGCTCGAACCCTCGGCGATGCGGACCAGCAGCACGTCCTTGCGATTGGCCTTGCGGACACCGGCCTCGGCCCAGCCAAGATCCACGCCGTCGATCGGCAACAGGGAGTCAGCGGCGGGCGCGACGAGATTCACAGCCATGGAGCACACCTTTCAAATGAGGATGCCCGCAGTGCGGGCATCGTGAATCAACAGAAAACGAGACGAAGCAGCGTCAGGCCAGCTTGCCGTGGCACTGCTTGTACTTCTTGCCCGAGCCGCACGGGCACGGGTCATTGCGGCCGACCTTGGGCACTTCGCCGGCCAGCGCCGCCGCAGCAGCCGATGCCGCCGAACGGTGGGCCGGCATACCCGGTTCTGCCCCGTGAATCTCGGCATCGCCCGCGGCCACTTCCGCCAGTTCGTTGAACTCGTCGTGCTTGTACTGCACGTTGCTCAGTGCAGACAGATCCTCTTCGATCTGCTCGGAAGCCTGTTCCAACTCTTCCTGCGACTGGATACGCACGGTGAAGACGATACGCGTGACTTCGTTGCGGATCGTATCGAGCAGGCGACCGAACAGTTCGAACGATTCGCGCTTGTATTCCTGCTTCGGGTCCTTCTGCGCATAGCCGCGCAGGTGGATGCCCTGACGCAGCATGTCGAGCGCGGCCAGGTGTTCGCGCCAGTGCGTATCGAGGCTCTGCAGCATCACCGAACGCTCGAAGCCGGCAAACGACTCGCGGCCGACCTGTGCGACCTTGCCTTCGTACACAGCTTCAGCGGCGTCCAGCACCATCTTCAGCAGCTCCTCGTCCTCGATGGACTCGGCGGACTCGAGCGTCTTCACCAGCGGCTGGTCGACACCCCAGTCGTCGCGCAGCGTCTTCTCCAGACCGGCGACGTCCCACTGCTCTTCCATGGTCTCGGCCGGCACGTAGGTGCGGAACAGCTCGGTGAACACGGATTCGCGCAGGTTCTTGACCAGATCGCCCACGTCCTGCGCTTCGAGAATCTCGTTACGCAGCTTGTAGAGCTCCTTGCGCTGATCGTTGGAGACGTCGTCGTACTGCAGCAGTTGCTTGCGGATGTCGAAGTTGCGACCTTCGACCTTGCGCTGGGCCGACTCAATCGAACGCGTGACAATACCGGCTTCGATCGGCTCGCCTTCGGGCATCTTCAGGCGGTCCATGATGGCGCGCACGCGATCGCCCGCGAAGATGCGCAGCAACTGGTCGTCCAGCGACAGGTAGAAGCGCGACGAACCCGGGTCACCCTGACGACCGGCACGGCCACGCAGTTGGTTGTCGATCCGGCGCGACTCATGGCGCTCGGTGCCGACGATATGCAGACCGCCTGCGGCCTTCACCTGCTCGTGCAGCGACTGCCATTCGTCCTGCAGTTGCTTCACGCGCGTCGCCTTCTCTTCATCCGAGAGCGACTCGTCGGCCATCACGAAACCGGCCTGCTTCTCCACATTGCCGCCCAGCACGATGTCGGTACCGCGACCGGCCATGTTGGTGGCGATGGTGATCGCCTTGGGCCGGCCCGCTTCCGCGATGATGGCGGCTTCGCGCTCGTGCTGCTTGGCGTTGAGCACCTGGTGCGGCAGTTTGGCCTGGTTCAGCAGGTTCGACAGCAGCTCGGAGTTTTCGATGGACGTCGTACCCACCAGCACCGGCTGGCCGCGCTCGTAGCAATCGCGAATGTCGCGAATGACCGCGTCGTAGCGCTCCTTGCCGGTCTTGTAGATCTGATCCTGCAAGTCCTTGCGCTGGGGCGGCCGGTTGGTCGGGATCACCACGGTTTCCAGCCCGTAGATTTCCTGGAATTCGTACGCTTCCGTATCCGCCGTGCCGGTCATGCCCGACAGCTTGTTGTACATGCGGAAGTAGTTCTGGAACGTGATGGTCGCCAGCGTCTGGTTTTCCTGCTGGATCTGCACGCCTTCCTTGGCTTCCACGGCCTGGTGCAGGCCATCGGACCAACGGCGGCCCGACATCAGGCGGCCGGTGAATTCATCGACGATCACCACTTCGCCGTTCTGCACCACGTAGTGCTGATCGCGGAAGAACAGGCTGTGCGCGCGCAGGGCGGCGTACAGGTGGTGCATCAGCGTGATGTTCTGCGGCGCGTAGAGCGATTCGCCCTCGCCGATCAGGCCCGCTTGCAGCAGGATCTGCTCGGCCTTCTCGTGGCCCGATTCGGTCAGGTAGACCTGGTGCGATTTCTCGTCGACATAGTAGTCGCCCGGCTTCTCGACGCCCGTGCCGTCGGACTTCTCTTCGCCGATCTGGCGCGTGAGCTGCGCCGGAATGCCGTTCATGCGGCGGTACAGATCGGTGTGGTCTTCGGCCTGGCCGGAGATGATCAGCGGCGTGCGTGCTTCGTCGATCAGGATCGAGTCCACCTCGTCGACGATGGCGTAGTTCAGCGGACGCTGCACGCGCTGGCCGGCGTCGTACACCATGTTGTCGCGCAGGTAGTCGAAGCCGAACTCGTTGTTGGTCCCGTAGGTGATGTCCGACGCGTAAGCAGTCTGCTTCTGGTCGTGATCCATGGTGGTCAGGTTGACCCCCACCGACAGGCCCAGCCAGTTGTAGAGCTTGCCCATCCACTCGGCATCGCGCTGCGCGAGGTAGTCGTTGACCGTCACCACGTGCACGCCCTGGCCGGAGATGGCGTTCAGGTAGACCGCCAGCGTAGCGGTCAGCGTCTTGCCTTCACCGGTGCGCATTTCGGCGATCTTGCCGTCGTGCAGCACCATGCCGCCGATGAGCTGCACATCGAAATGCCGCATCTTCATCACGCGCTTGCTGGCCTCGCGGCACACGGCAAACGCTTCGGGCAGCAGCGCGTCGAGCGTCTCGCCATTGGCAAAGCGTTGGCGGAATTCTTCGGTCTTGGCCTGCAGCTCGGCATCGGACAGCGCTTCGAACTTCGGTTCGAGCGCGTTGATCTGCGCCACCTTGCGGCGGTACTGTTTGATCAGCCGTTCATTACGGCTGCCGAAAATCTTCTTGAGAAGGCCCGTGATCATCGATGGCTAGGGCCGGCGAGCCACCCGGAAAACGCTTCGCAAAAAACAGCGAAACACAGGCGGCGCAATGGCCCAGAAATAGGTTGGCGCAGGGTCGGCGCAAAGGCGGGAGTTTAGCATGTGCAAAACACCCGCTTGATGGCAGCGGCCCCGCCGGATGTGGCAGGAACGCTGCACTCTGGGCCGCAACAGGGCAGCCCGCACTCACGCCCAACTGGGGACGAGCGCCCCCGATTGCAACCCGGGCCGGTCAGTGGCCGGCAGCCGCCATGCCCTTGCCAAGATCAGCGGCCGCAACCTGCGGAGCGGCCGCCGTGTTAGCCGCCATCTTCGGCTGGCCGGCGCTCTCCAGGAAAGCCACCGGATTCTGCGGCACGTCGTTGACGTGCACCTCGAAGTGCAGATGCGGCCCCGTGGCGCGGCCGGTGCGGCCGATCAGCGCGATCCGCTGGCCCGCCTTGACGATGTCACCGATCTTCACGAACACCTTGGACGCGTGGGCATACCGCGTCTTCAGGCCGTTACCGTGGTCGATGTCGACCATGTTGCCGTAATCGCTGCGGTACTCGCTGGCCACCACTACGCCGCCTGCGGCCGCCACGATGGGCGTGCCAACCGGGCCGACGAAGTCCACGCCGTCATGCTGCGTGCGCCGGCCGGTGAACGGATCGATCCGCGCGCCGAAGCCCGACGAGTCGTAGCCCGTGGCGACCGGGCGCACGGTTGGCATCATCTTGGCGTGGATCTGGCGGTCCATCAGGGTGCTCTCGAGCACGCTGAGGTAGTCGTTGCGCTGGTCGGCCGAGCGCGTCAGACGGTTCAGTTCGGACTGGATCTCCGGCATCGACATGGGCCGCGAGAACGCACCCTCCGGCCCCCCGCGACCAGGCTGCGCCTTGAAGTCGAACTCGCGCGGCGACACGCCAGCAAGACCCGACACACGGGCACCGAGCGCGTCCAGGCGCACCATCTGCGCCTGCATTTCGCCGATGCGCGCGGCCATCAGGTTGAGGTTTTCGCGCGTAACACGCGGGTCTGTGCCGGCGGCTGCCGACGCGCTGGCGCCAGGCAGCAGCCCTTGCTTGGCCGCCAGCCACGTCCCGCCGACAGACAGGGCCGCCACAGCCAGCAGCGCTGCACCGATGCTGGCGAAAACGCCGCGCCGCGACAGGTGCACCGCGCCGGCCTTGCGCGGATGAATCAGGATGATCTGCATCGCTCTTTTCCGGACAAAAAAGCCGCCCGACGGCACGAAAGCGCAGTCAAGCGCCCTACAATGCCGGCATGCGAATCTTTGTTCATCCCGCTCTCAAGACGCCTGTGGCAAAACCCGTCCAAGACTGGCTCTCGGGTGCCGGCTCGGTCGGCCCGCTGATGCAGGCGGCCAGGCAATTGGCGTCGTTAGAAGCGGAGGTGTTGTCGCTGTTGCCGCCCGGCTTGGGCGGCGGCGTGGCCATCGGCGGCATCAAAAACGATGCGCGGGACAGCCGGGAAGCGACTCTGGTGTTGCTCGCCGCACATAGTGCGGCTGCGGCGCGCCTACGGCAGGTGGTACCCACCTTGCTAGAGCGTCTGCAGCGCCGGGGATCGCAGATTACCGCAATTCGTGTACGGGTACAACCGCAGGGCGGGAACGACAGTTTGTGGCCACAAGAGACCGAAAAGCCGCCTAAACGCGCCAAGATGACGGCAGTTGGACTCAACAGTCTGGCGGCGCTCGCCAACGAACTGCCCGATTCGCCACTCCGCCAGGCCTTGGCGGAGATGGTCGGGCGGCATATCGCACCCAAATGAAAAGCGCCCCACGGGGCGCTTTTTTCATGCGGACAACCGCGTCAGTCGATCACGAAAACGCCGGCTGGAGCTGCGGCAGAAACGCGCGCGGCGCCTCTTCCTGCTTGTCGAACGTCACAACCTCGTACGCCGTTTCGTCGGCCAACAGCGCGCGCAGCAGCGCGTTATTCAGGCCGTGCCCCGACTTGTGCGCCGTGTACGCGGCGATCAGCGGATGACCGACCACATACAGATCGCCGATCGCATCGAGGATCTTGTGGCGGACAAACTCATCGCCGTAGCGGAGTTCGTCGTTGTTCAGCATGCGGTGCTCGTCCAGCACGATGGCATTGTCGAGGCTGCCGCCGCGTGCCAGACCCACCTCACGCAGCATTTCGACTTCGTGCGCAAACCCGAAGGTACGCGCGCGGGCGATCTCGCGCGTGTAGCTGGTGTCGGCAAAGTCGATCTCGAACGTCTGGCCGGTCTTGTCGACAGCCGGATGGCGGAACTCGATCGTGAACGACAGCTTGAAGCCGAAGTACGGATCCAGGCGAGCGAGCTTGTCACCCTCGCGAATCTCCACCGGCTTGATCACGCGGATGAAGCGCTTGGCCGCGCCCTGCTCTTCGATACCCGCCGATTGCAGCAGAAACACGAACGAGGCAGCGCTGCCATCCATGATGGGGATTTCTTCGGCGTCGACATCCACATACAGGTTGTCGATACCGAGGCCCGCGCAAGCGGACATCAGGTGCTCGACAGTCGACACGCGAGCACCGTCCTTTTGCAGCACGGACGCCAGGCGGGTGTCGCCGATGGCGCTGGCGGTGGCGGGAATCTCGACGGCCGGGTCGAGGTCGACACGCGTGAAGACGATGCCGGTGCCTGCAGCAGCCGGGCGCAACGTCAACGTCACCTTGCGGCCCGAGTGCAACCCGATGCCGACGGTCTTGACGAGGGACTTGATGGTGCGTTGTTTCAACATGGCCGCCCTCAACTCACGAAATTTCTATGATTGTTTTTATCTATGCGGTCTGCATAGGTGATAACCCTAAGCATACCATTTTCACCCCCCTGCCTTCAAAACGACTTTTGTATCGGGATGTTAGGGGTGCACACACTCCGCTCAACCTTAACGCACGCAGATTCGGCGCCAGCGTCTCATCAGCCTAGAGGCGGGGCGGGATGGTGGGCGGTACTCCGCCATTTGGGGGATTTTCTGGCGTGCCGTCAAAGGCTCGCCAGAATCGATTCGGCACCGCTGACGACGAATTGCCCAGGCGCTTCCACCTGTAGCGCTGTTACCACACCGTCTTTCACGACCATGGCGTAGCGCTGCGAGCGCACACCCATGCCGCGCTTGGAAAGATCCTGCTCGAGCCCGAGCTTCGTCGTGAATTCCGCGCTGCCGTCGGCCAGCATGCGGACCTTGCCGTCGCTGCCCTGCGTGCGGGCCCAGGCACCCATCACAAAGGCGTCGTTGACGGACACGCACCAGATCTCGTCGACACCCTTGGCGCGCAGGTCGTCGTAGTGCGCGACGTAGCCGGGCACATGGCGCGCCGAGCAGGTCGGCGTGAACGCGCCTGGCAGGCCGAAAATGACGATTGTTTTGCCCTCGGCCAGATGCTGGACCGAGAAGGCGTTGGGGCCGAGCGCGCAGCCGTCCTTCTCCACTTCAAAGAACTCGTAGAGCGTCGCGTCGGGAAGCGGTTGACCAGGCTGGATCATGATCGTCAGGAAGCGTGTATGTGGATATCGCGATCATAGAACCTGCCGAACGACCTCGCAGCAGGTTCCGCAAAACGAGACCGCCCGCGTGAAGCAATCACGCGGGCGGTCTTGGGAGACAACCACATCAGGCCGCATTGGACGCAAGGCTCGCGCGCGGCACGACGAACGGACACACCCGCCGGGCGGGGTGAACCCTTCCGGGGAGGCGGCCAGAGGCCAACCTGCCCGGCGGCAACGACTGAGTCCGGTTCATCGTGCGCTGTCGACTGGCGAGCGGCGGGCCATCACACAACGGCGGTCACGGGAGGGGAGCCGTGAACCACGCGCGGCGTGCGGTGCCGCAGGCAGCCGGACGTGCGCAGCCCTTATCGAGCCAACGCGAGCCCGATCAGTCCGCCTGCTTGCGCAGGAATGCCGGAATGTCGTACGTGTCGACGCCCTTCTCTTGCAGCGCCGCCACGTGAGCCGATGCCGACTCACGCGAGCTGCGCCACACGGCCGGGGTGTCGAAGTTGCTGTAGTCCGGTGCAGCGGCCATCGAATGGCTGGCGCCACCGCCAAAGGCCACAGGCTGGTTGTCGGTACCGGTCTTCAGCAGCGTCATCGTCTGCTGCTGTTGTTGCTTGTTGCGGGCAGCGCGGCCCAGGCCCGTGGCCACCACGGTCACGCGCAGTGCGTCGCCCATGGCGTCGTCGTAGACCGTACCGAAGATGACGGTGGCATCTTCCGCGGCATAGCTGCGGATGGTGTTCATCACTTCCTTGGTCTCGGACAGCTTGAGCGAGCGGCTGGCCGTGATGTTGACCAGCACGCCGCGTGCGCCCGACAGATCCACGCCTTCCAGCAGCGGGCTTGCCACGGCTTGCTCGGCGGCCAGGCGTGCACGGTCGACGCCGGACACGGTGGCCGTACCCATCATCGCCTTGCCCTGTTCGCCCATCACGGTCTTCACGTCTTCAAAGTCGACGTTCACCAGACCGTCGACGTTGATGATTTCCGCGATGCCGGCCACGGCGTTGTGCAGCACGTCGTCGGCGCACTGGAAGCACTTGTCCATCTCGGCGTCGTCGCCCATGACTTCGAAGAGCTTCTCGTTGAGCACGACGATCAGCGAATCGACGTTGCCTTCCAGGTCATTTGCGCCATGCTCGCCGACCTTCGAGCGACGTGCGCCCTCGAAGTCGAACGGCTTGGAGACCACGCCCACGGTCAGGATGCCCATTTCCTTGGCGACCTGTGCGACCACCGGTGCGGCGCCCGTACCCGTGCCGCCGCCCATGCCGGCGGTGATGAAGACCATGTGCGCGCCGCGCAGTGCGTCGGCGATCTGCTCACGGGCTTCTTCTGCGCAGTGCTTGCCCACCTCAGGCTTGGCACCCGCGCCCAGGCCCGTGCTGCCCAGTTGCAGCACGCGCGAGGCGGTCGAGCGCTTGAGCGCCTGCGCATCGGTGTTCATGCAGATGAATTCCACGCCTTGTACGCCGCGGTTGATCATGTGCTGCACGGCGTTGCCGCCTGCACCACCGACGCCCACCACCTTGATGATGGTGCCGTCCTGCATTTCCGTTTCAATCATGTCGAAGTCCATCATTGCCTCCAGAAGTGATCAGTCCCAGACGATGCAGCCTCCCCGCCGCAACTCCTGGTTCCTGAACGAAAAACATCAAAACAAGAAACTCAACTTGCTCCCCCCAGGGAGCACATCGTCAACGTCCTGCACACGCGTGCTCAGAAGTTGCCGATGAACCATTCCTTCATGCGCGTCCAGATCTGCTTGGCGGATCCGGACTGCACAACCACCTTGCGACCGCGCATGCGTTGCACGCGACCTTCCTGCAGCAAGCCCATCACCGTCGCGTAACGCGGGCTCTTCACCACCTCGTGCAGGTTGCCGCGGTACTCGGGCACGCCCACACGCACGGGCTTGAGGAACATGTCTTCACCCAGTTCGACCATGCCCGGCATCATCGCGGTACCGCCAGTGAGGACCACGCCGCTACTGAGCAGTTCCTCATAACCGGATTCGCGCACCACCTGGTGCACGAGCGAGAACAGCTCTTCCACGCGCGGCTCGATCACGGCGGCCAGCGCCTGACGCGAAAGCGTGCGCGGACCGCGGTCGCCCACGCCCGGCACGTCGATCATCTCGTCCGGATCAGCCAGCACCTGCTTGGCGATGCCGTACTGAATCTTGATGTCTTCGGCGTCCGGCGTCGGCGTGCGCAGGGCCATGGCGACGTCGTTGGTGATCTGGTCGCCGGCGATGGGGATCACGGCCGTATGGCGGATCGCGCCTTCGCTGAAGATGGCGATGTCAGTCGTGCCGCTGCCGATGTCGACCAGCACCACGCCGAGTTCCTTTTCGTCTTCGGTCAGCACGGCCAGGCTCGATGCCAGCGGCTGCAGAATCAGGTCGTGCACTTCCAGCCCGCAGCGGCGCACGCACTTGACGATGTTCTGCGCCGCGCTCACCGCACCCGTCACGATGTGCACTTTCACCTCGAGGCGGATGCCGCTCATGCCGATCGGCTCGCGCACGTCTTCCTGGCCGTCGATGATGAATTCCTGCGTGAGGATGTGCAGGATCTGCTGATCGGTCGGAATGTTGACGGCCTTGGCGGTTTCGATCACGCGGGCCACATCGGTGGAAGTGACTTCCTTGTCCTTGATCGCCACCATGCCGCTCGAATTGAAGCTGCGGATATGGCTGCCCGCGATGCCCGTGAAGACCTCGCTGATCTTGCAGTCGGCCATCAGCTCCGCTTCTTCGAGCGCTTTCTGGATCGACTGGACGGTCGCCTCGATGTTGACGACCACGCCCTTCTTCAGCCCCTTCGATTCGGTCTGGCCCATGCCGATGACCTCGTAGGCGCCGTCAGGACGCAGCTCGGCCACCACCGCCACCACCTTGGAGGTGCCGATATCCAGCCCGACCAGAAGATCCTTGTATTCCTTGCTCATCGCGTTTTCTCTGTGCTTCGCGTTGCTTTGTTGTTGGCCACCGGCTTACCCCCCAGCGTGGCTTTCGGCTTTGCAGCACTGCTGGTGCCATTCGTGGTGCTTGGCAGCTTGCCCCCCTTGGCCAGCACCGCAGCCTGCGCATCGGTCAGGAAGCGCACACCCGCCGCACGAACCGCGAACCCGTTGGGGTAACGCAGATCGGCGTATTCAATTTGACCGCCCCAGCGCTTCGTCACCTCGGGCCACGCGCGTACAAAGCGGCGGGCACGCGCGGCCAGCGCGGTGCGGTCATCGTCATTCAGTTCGCGGCCCAGCTCGATGACCGTGCCGTTGGACAACCGCGCGCGCCAGGCGTAACGGTCGGTGAGTGTCACGCTCAGGGGCTCGGCATTCAACGGCTTGAACCACTCGGTCATGGTTTCCAGCTTGTCGACCACGTCCTGTTCGGTACCTTCGGGGCCGGCCAGCGCCACGAGATCGGTGTCGTCCTCCGCTTCCGCCAGATTGGCCACGAAGACCTCACCGTAGGTGTTGACCAACTTGCCGGAGTCGTTGCCGCCCCACGTGCCGAGCGCTTCATGTTCCTGCACTTCGACCAGCAACCCGTTGGGCCACACGCGGCGCACACTCGCACGCCGCACCCACGGCACCGACTCGAACGCGGCACGCGCATCATCCAGGTTCAGCGTGAAGAAGTTGCCGCGCAGCTTGACCAATGCGTTGGCTCGCAGGCTCGGCACATTCACGTGACGCAGTTCGCTGCCGGCCATCGGCATCACACGCACCTGCTGCAGCTGGAACATCGGTCGCTGCATCAGCCACATCGCCCCGACGCCCAGGCCGCCGAGCGCGAGCAGTGCATACAGCGCACTCGCGATGACGTTGAGGAGACGGGTGTTGTGCCACATAACGTTGTGCTATCCGGTTTCGCTTACTCGGGTTTCCAATCGGCGCTCGCGTGCAACTCCAGCGACGCGGACGCCGCCAGTTGCAACACGAAATCCTCGTAGCTGATGCCGGCGGCGCGCGCACCCATCGGGACCAGCGAATGGCCGGTCATGCCCGGCGACGTGTTCATCTCCAGCAGGAACGGCGAGTTGTCGGACTTGCGCAGCATGATGTCGGCGCGGCCCCAGCCACGGCAGCCCAGCCCGCGATACGCCTGCACCACCAGCGCCTGCACGCGCGCGGCCACGTCGGCGGGAATCGGTGCCGGGCACTCGTAGCGCGTGTCGTCGGTGAAGTACTTGTGCTGGTAGTCGTAATTGGCCTGCGGCGCGACGATGCGGATGAGCGGCAGCGCGGTGGCGGTCTCACCTTCGCCGATGATCGGGCAGGTCAGCTCATCGCCGTCGATGAACTGTTCGGCCATCACGTCGCGGTCCAGGCGCGCGGCCTTCTCGTAGGCGGCGGGCAGCTCGGCCACGTTCGTCACCTTGGTCAGGCCGATCGACGAGCCCTCGCGCGCCGGCTTGACGATCAGCGGCAGGCCCAGGCGGTCGACCACGGCCTGCCAGTCGGCATCGGCGTGCAGCATGACGAAGTCGGGGGTCGGCAGACCGTGCGTTTGCCATTGGCGCTTGGTGGCTTCCTTGTCCATCGCCAGCGCAGACGCGAGTACGCCGCTGCCGGTGTACGGAATGCCGAACTGCTCCAGCAAGCCCTGGATCGTGCCGTCTTCGCCAAAGCGGCCGTGCAGCGAGATCACCACGCGGTCGAAACCCTGCTTGGCGAGGTCGGCCACCGGCTGCAGGCCCGGATCAAACGGATGCGCATCCACGCCGCGTGAACGCAGCGCCGCCAGCACGCCATTGCCCGACAGCAGCGAGATTTCGCGCTCGGCCGATCGGCCACCGAGCAGCACGCCAACCTTGCCGAGGGACTTCGGATCGATGGTCGGATGCGCAACGAACGGACCGGTACTCATGCTGCCGCTCCTTCCGAACGCGCATCAGCCTGCAACGCGACGACTTGACCAGGCACTTGCCCGATCGAACCGGCACCCATGGTGATGACCACGTCGCCGTCCTGCGCCGCATTGAGAATCGCTTGCGGCATGTCTTCAATCTGTTCCACGAATACAGGCTCGATCTTGTTGGCCACGCGCAGTGCGCGCGTGAGCGCTCGGCCGTCGGCGGCGACGATGGGCGGCTCGCCGGCGGCGTACACCTCAGCCAGCAGCAGTGCATCGACCGTGCCGAGCACCTTCACGAAATCTTCAAAGCAATCGCGCGTGCGCGTAAAGCGATGCGGCTGGAAAGCCAGCACGAGGCGGCGATCCGGGAATGCACCGCGCGCGGCGGCCAGCGTGGCGGCCATCTCGACCGGGTGATGGCCGTAGTCGTCGATGAGCGTGAAGTGGCCCTTGCCGTCAGCCGTCGGCACTTCGCCGTAGCGCTGGAAGCGCCGGCCCACCCCGTTGAACTCGGCCAGCGCCTTGACGATCGCCTCGTCCGGCACTTCCAGCTCGGTGGCGATGGCGATGGCGGCCAGCGCGTTCTGCACGTTGTGCAGGCCCGGCAGGTTCAGCGTGATCGACAGCGGCGGCTCCGCATGGCCGTTGAGCTGACGGATCACCGTAAATTCCATGCGGCCATCCACGGCGCGCGGGTTGACGGCACGAATCTGCGCGTCTTCGGCAAAGCCGTAGCGCACCACCGGCTTGGACACGAACGGCAGGATCTCGCGCACGTTCGGATCATCCACGCACAACACGGCGATGCCGTAGAACGGCAGGCGCTGCGTGAACTCGATAAAGGCCTGCTTCAGACGCGAGAAATCGTGCCCGTAGGTCTCCATGTGATCGGCATCGATGTTGGTGATGACTTCGATCACGGGGAACAGGTTGAGGAACGACGCGTCGGATTCGTCCGCCTCGGCGACGATGAAGTCGCCCGTGCCCAGCCGTGCGTTGGCGCCGGCAGAGTTCAGGCGACCACCGATCACGAAGGTCGGGTCGAGCCCACCCTCGGCGAGTACGGAGGCGACCAGGCTGGTGGTCGTCGTCTTGCCGTGCGTGCCGGCAATGGCGATGCCCTGCTTCAGACGCATCAGCTCGGCCAGCATCACCGCGCGCGGCACGATGGGGATGCGCTTGGCACGCGCGGCCAGCACTTCCGGGTTGTCGCCGCGCACAGCCGTGGACACCACCACGGCGTTCGCCCCGACGATGTGCTCGGGCGCATGGCCCTGCATGATGGTCGCGCCAAGCGATGCCAGGCGCTGCGTGGTCGCGCTTTGCCCCAAGTCCGAGCCCGTTACGCGATAACCGAGGTTCAGCAGCACCTCCGCGATGCCGCTCATGCCGGCGCCGCCGATACCTACAAAATGGATGTTCTTGACGATGTGCTTCATAAATCTTCCCTATGCCCTTGCCACCGAAACACAAACGTCGGCGACACGCTCGGCCGCTTCGGGCCGCGCCTGCTCGCGTGCTTTAGCCGCCATATCGGCCAATTGAGCACGCGTCAGGTGCGCGAGTGTATCCGCCAGCGATGCCGGACTCAGTTCCGGCTGGGGCACCAGCAAGGCCGCGCCGCGATCAGAGAGGAAGCGCGCGTTGGTGGTCTGGTGGTCGTCCACCGCATGCGGGAACGGCACGAACAATGCAGCGACACCCGCGGCGGCCACCTCGGAAACCGTCATGGCACCCGCGCGGCAGATCACGAGATCGGCATGCGCATAGGCAGCGGCCATGTCGTCAATGAAGGGCACGGCCTGCGCATGCGCGTCATCGATGCCGGCGGCAGCGTAGTTGGCGCGCAGCGTGTCGATCTGCTTGGCGCCCGCCTGGTGGATGACGATCGGGCGCGTGTTGGCCGGCAGCAGCGCCAGCGCCTTCGGTACTGTGTCGTTGAGCGCCGCGGCGCCCAGGCTGCCGCCCACGACCAGCACGCGCAGCGGGCCGGTGCGCTCGGCGTAGCGCGCCTGCGGCGACGGCAGCGTTGCCAGATCGGCGCGGATCGGGTTGCCGACCCACTCGGCGCCGGACAGCGCGTTCGGAAACGCGCACAGCACGCGATCGGCCACGCGTGCGAGCACCCGATTGGCAAGACCGGCAATCGAATTCTGTTCGTGCAGCACCAGCGGGCGGCCCAGCAGTACGCTCATCATGCCGCCCGGGAAGGTGATATAGCCGCCCATGCCCAGCACCACGTTCGGACGCACGCGACGCACGACGCCGAGGCTCTGCCAAAACGCGCGCAGCAGATTGAGCGGCAGCAGGAACTTGGTGACGAGGCCCTTGCCGCGCAGCCCACCAAACTGTACCGACTCCAGCGGGAAGCCATGCTTGGGCACCAGTTGCCCTTCCATGCCGTTCGCATTGCCCAGCCACACGACCTTCCAGCCGCGCGCGGCCAACAGCTTGGCCACCGACAGCGCGGGGAAGATGTGGCCGCCCGTACCACCGGCCATGACGAGAAGGGTGCGCGGTGACGAACCTGCCGTCATACCTTGCCCCCACGCATCATGACGCGGTTTTCATAGTCGATACGCAGCAACAGCGCGACCGCCACGCAGTTCATCAAGATGCCCGAACCACCGTAGCTCACCATCGGCAGCGTCAGGCCCTTGGTCGGCAGCAGGCCGAGGTTCACGCCCATGTTGATAAACGCCTGCCAGCCGATCCAGATACCCAGACCCTTGGCAACCAGCCCAGCGAACGTGCGATCAAGCTGCAGTGCGGTACGGCCGATTTCGAACGAGCGGCGCACCATCCAGTAAAACAGCAGGATCACGATCAGCACGCCGATGAAGCCAAGCTCCTCGCCGATCACAGCGAGGATGAAGTCGGTGTGCGCTTCCGGCAGGTAATGCAGCTTTTCGATGCTGCCGCCCAGGCCAACGCCGGTCCACTCGCCGCGGCCGAAGGCGATGAGCGAATGCGTCAATTGGTATGCCTTGCCCTGCGCGTATTCCTCTTGCCACGGATTCAGGTAGGCAAAGATCCGCTCGCGCCGCCACGGCGACAGCAGAACCAGCAGCGAGAACGTCGACACCGCCGTCAGGACCAGCCCGCCGAACAGCTTGCCGTTCACGCCGCCCAGGAACAGGATGCCCATCGCCACGGCCGCGATCACCAGGAACGCGCCCATGTCGGGCTCCAGCAGCAGCAGCGCACCCACGAAGGCCACCGCCACGCCCATCGGCAAAAAGCCCTTGCGCACGCTCTGCATCCAGTCCTGTTTGCGCACCGTGTAGTTGGCGGCATACAGCACCACCGCCAGCTTCATCAGCTCTGACGGCTGGAAGTTCATGACGCCCAGCGGCAGCCAGCGGCGGGCACCGTTCACGCCCTTGCCCACGTGCGGCACCAGCACCACGATCAGCAACACCAGCGCGATGATGAACAGCTTGGGCGCGTACTTGTCCCAGAACTTGACCGGAATCTGGAACGCCACGACGGCACCCACCACGCCGATCACCAGCGAGAAGATGTGGCGAGTCAGAAAGTGGCCGTTGCTGTAATTCGCGTACTTGGGCGAATCCGGCAGCGCGATCGACGCCGAATACACCATCACCAGGCCGAGACCCAGCAGCACGATCGCCACCCACATCAACGGCTGGTCGTACTCCATCATCTTGGAGCGCGTCGGCTTGACGCCCGAGACGGCATCGCGCAGGCCGCCCCACGCGTTGCCGATGGTCGCGCCGATGAAGCCGCTGCGCTTGATCTGGGCGTCGCTCATAGCATCACTCCCCGGTCTGCGGCCAGCGCGGCCACGGCTTCGTGGAACACCTGGGCGCGATGTTCGTAATTGCGGAACATGTCGAAGCTTGCGCACGCCGGCGACAGCAATACGGCATCGCCCGGTTGGGCGAGTGCGGCCGCTTCCTGCACGGCGGCCTCCAGCGTCGGGGCATCGAGCAACGTGACACCGGTATTGGCCAGCGCCTCGCGGATCAGCGGCGCATCGCGACCGATCAGCACCACGGCGCGCGCGTACTGCGCGACCGGCGCGGCCAGGGGCGAGAAGTCCTGGCCCTTGCCATCGCCGCCCGCAATCAGCACCACGTGCTTGGACAGGCCCGAGAGCGCCGCCACCGTCGCTCCGACGTTGGTGCCCTTGCTGTCGTCAAAGAATTCGAGATCGTCAAACGCGGCGATCAGCTCGACCCGATGCGGCTCGCCGGCGTAATCGCGCAAGCCGTGCAACAGCGCGCTGATCGGCAGACCAATTGCGCGGCACAGCGCAAGTGCGGCCATCGCGTTGGTGGCGTTGTGCAGGCCGCGGATGCGCAGCGCGTCGGCTGGCATCAGGCGCTTGAGGCGCACCGGCACGGGCGCGGGGGGGGGCGTGTCGCCCTTTTTGCGGCGCGTCGGTTTCGGCAGATCGTCCTGGTCGGCTTCGGCCAGCACGATCCACGGCATGCCGCCTTCGCGTAGCAGGCCGAGTGCATCGGGCGTGGCGGGCTCGTCGGTCCCGAAGGTGACGTCGCCACCGGTCTTGCTGGCGAAAGCCATCACGCCCGCGTCCTGGCGGTTCAGCACGCGCGCGGTGTTGGCGCCGAAGATGCGGCCCTTGGCGGCGGCATAGGCGTCCATCGTGCCGTGCCAGTCGAGGTGATCCTGCGTGATGTTCAGGATGGTCGCGGCGTCGGCGTCGAGCGTGTGCGTGGTTTCCAACTGGAAGCTGGAGAGCTCCAGCACCCACACGTCGGGCAGCGTGCCGGCGTCGACACACTCGGTGAGCTTGTCCAGCGCCGACGGGCTGATGTTGCCCGCTACGCCGACGGTCTTGCCGGCGCGCTCGACCAGGGCGCCCGTGAGCGCGGTAGTGGTCGTCTTGCCGTTGGTACCGGTGATGGCCAGCACGCGCGGCGCGTAACCCTGTGCGGACTCGAGCCCCGCCAGCGCGCGCGCAAACAATTCGATCTCGCCCCACACCGGCACGGTCCATGCATTGGCGTCAGCCAGCAGCGCGGCGACATTGGCATCCAGCGGCGACAGGCCGGGGCTGATCGCCACCAGCGTCACGCCTTCCAGCAGCGACACGGCAAACGGGCCGCTCACGAACTCGGCGTCCGGCACATGGGCGCGCAGCGTCGGCAGGTTGGCCGGTGCTTCGCGGGTGTCGGCCACGCGCACCCGTGCGCCATGGCGAGCACACCAGCGCGCCATCGCCAGGCCGGATTCGCCCAGGCCGAGCACCAGCACGAACGGCGCGTCGAACTCGCCGAACATGCGCGGCGACTGCGCGGTCTCGGCAGCGGGCATCGGCTCGGCGGAGTCGAACGTGGCGGTCACGGCCTCCACTGCCGCTTCCGGCGGGGGGGCCATGTCGTCGTCCTCGGGTGCGGTGGGCTCGATCATGTCTACCATGTCCGTCACCGCAGCTTCAGGGTCGACAGGCCGATCAGCACCAGCATCATGGTGATGACCCAGAAGCGCACGACCACCTGCGTCTCTTTCCAGCCGGACAGCTCGAAATGGTGGTGCAGCGGCGCCATGCGGAACAGGCGCCGGCCCTCGCCGTAGCGCTTCTTGGTGAACTTGAACCACATCACCTGCAGCATCACTGAGACAGTCTCGGCCACGAAGATGCCGCCCATGATGAACAGCACGATCTCCTGGCGCACGATCACGGCGATGGTGCCGAGCGCGCCGCCCAGTGCCAGTGCGCCGACGTCACCCATGAACACCTGCGCCGGATGCGCGTTGAACCACAGGAACGCCAGGCCGGCGCCGGCCATCGCCGAGCAAAAAATCAGCAGTTCGCCCGCGCCCGGGATGTGCGGGAACAGCAGGTACTTGCTGTAGACGGCGCTGCCCATCACGTAGGCGAACACGCCCAGCGCGCTACCCACCAGCACGACCGGCATGATGACGAGGCCGTCCAGTCCGTCCGTCAGGTTCACCGCATTGCTGGAGCCGACGATGACGAGGTACGTCAGGATGATGAATCCGAACACGCCCAGCGGGTAGCTGATCTCCTTGAAGAACGGCACGATCAGGTGCGACTTGGCCGGCAGGTTCAGCGACAGGCCGCTGCGCACCCAGTCCATGAACAGCTCGAGCACGCGCATGTTGCTGGTCTCGGACACCGAGAACGCCAGGTACGCCGCGGCAAACAGGCCGATCACGGTCTGCCAGAAGAACTTCTCGCGCGAGGACATGCCCTTCGGGTCGCGGTACACCACCTTGCGGTAGTCATCCACCCAACCGATCGCGCCGTAGCCCAGCGTGACCAGCAGCACGATCCAGATGAAGCGGTTGCCCCAATCGGCCCACAGCAGCGTGGACACGGCAATGCCGATGAGCACCAGCACACCGCCCATGGTGGGCGTACCGGCCTTGACCAGGTGGGTCTGCGGGCCGTCCGTACGCACAGCTTGGCCGACCTTCAATGCGGTCAGCCGACGGATCACCAGCGGCCCGAACCCGAGGCCGATCACCAGCGCCGTGAGGGATGCCATCACGGCCCGGAACGTCAGATAGTTGAAGACGCGCAGGAAGCCGTAGTCGTTCTGCAGCCATTGCGCCAATGCCAATAACATGGGTTCTTGCTTCCCTTAATGCTTCTGTTGTGTGGAAGATCCGGTCGCTGCTCGTGTTTCAACTTGTGCAGCCGGGTCTTTCAAGACCAGCGCTTCGACAATGCGTTCCATTCGCATGAAGCGCGAGCCCTTCACCAATACTGTCGCGGCCGGTGCAATGCCCGGCACGCCGTGTTCAATCAGGTCTTCGGCAGACGCGAAATGCCGTGCGCCCGCGCCAAAGGCATCCACCGTGTGGCGCGCCAGTTCGCCGGTCGCCAGCACCGCATCGATGCCGCGCTCGCGCGCATACGCGCCGATCTCCTCGTGGAATGCCGGACCCTGCGTGCCCACTTCGCCCATGTCGCCGAGCACCAGCCAGCGCGGCGCCGGCAGCGTGACGAGCGCGTCGATGGCTGCACGCACGGAATCCGGATTCGCGTTGTAGGTGTCGTCGATGACGAGGCCACCGTGCGCGCCCGGCTTGCGCTGCAGCCGGCCCTTGACCGGCGCGAAGTTGCCCAGCGCCTGCGCAATCACGTCGGGTGCCACACCGGCGGCCAGCGCGCAGGCCGTCGCCGCCAAGGCGTTGCGCGCGTTGTGCAAACCCAGCAGCGGCAGCGTGATGACGAAGCGCTGGCCCGGGGCCTGCACGTCGATGCGCTGGCCGTCGGCGGTGTCCGCTACGGTGCCGCGCACGGCGCCGGCATCGATACCAAAATCGAGCACACGGCGCGAGCCCGCGGCCGCTTGCCACACCGGCGCGTATTCACCACCGTTGGCGGCATCGCGCGGATACACCGCCACGCCGTCGGTCGGCAGCGCGGCCAGCACGGCGGCGTGTTCTTCGGCCACCGCTTGCACGCTGACCATGAATTCCTGGTGCTCGCGCTGCGCGTTGTTGATCATCGCCACCGTCGGCTGGGCGATGGCGGCCAGCGCGGCCGTTTCGCCCGGATGGTTCATGCCAAGTTCAAGCACCGCCAGCTTGTGCTGCGCATTCAGGCGGAACAGCGTGAGCGGTAAGCCAATGTCGTTGTTGAAGTTGCCGGCGGTCGCCAGACGGGCGTCCTCGCCCACGGCCTGCGCGAAGATCGCGGAGATCATCTCCTTGACCGTGGTCTTGCCGTTGCTGCCCGTCACCGCCACGACCGGAATCGGGAACTGGCGGCGCCAGCCGGCGGCGAGCTGGCCCAGACCCGCGCGCGTGTCAGCCACGGTGAGCACCGCCACGTTGGACATATCCAGCGTGGCCGCCGGCGCGCGCGATACCAACACGGCCGCCGCGCCTCGCGCCACTACCTCGGGCAGGAAGTCGTGCGCGTCAAAGCGCTCGCCGATCAGCGCGACGAACAGATCGCCGGGCTGCACGGCGCGGCTGTCGGTCGTCACACGCAGGATGGCGGCGTCGGGGCCGGCCAGGTGCGCGCCGGACATCCTGGCCGCGGCATCGGCAGCGCGCATCATCACGGGGCTCATGCGTTCACCCCCCGTGCTGCGAGCGCCAGGCGCACATGTTCCTGATCAGAGAACGGCCGCTTGCGACCAGCAATTTCCTGCGTCGATTCATGCCCCTTGCCGGCCACGACAATCACGTCATGCGCGTCGGCGTGGCGCACCGCGTGCAGGATGGCGGCGGCGCGATCTTCGATCTGCGCGGCGGCATGGGGGTTGTCCATGCCATCAGCGATCTCGTCGAGGATGTGTTGCGGATCTTCGCTGCGCGGATTGTCGGAAGTAAGCACCACGTGCTGCGCCAGACGCTCGGCGATGGCGCCCATCTGCGGGCGCTTACCGGGGTCGCGATCGCCGCCGCAGCCGAACACGGCCCAGAGCTTGCCGCCGCGCGTTTCGGTAATCGGCGCGAGTGCGCGCAGCGTCTGCTCCAGCGCATCGGGCGTGTGGGCGTAGTCGACCACCACCAGGGGGCCATCTTCGCCGCCGAAGCGTTCCATGCGGCCGCTCACAGGCGTGAGCTTTTCCAGGCGAGCGATGGCGTCCTGCCACGGCACACCGGCCGCCAGCAGCGCGCCGAGCACGCCCAGCAAGTTGGATACGTTGAACAAGCCGACCGTCGGCGCATGCACCGTCGCGTGACCAAAGCTGCCGTCCACATCGAACGTCGTGCCGGTGCGGTGTGCGCGCACGTTGGTGGCACGCAGCCATTGCCTGGCACCGTTCTGCGCGGCAGCGTCGCCGTCAATGCCGTATTCGATGGTGTCGATCTCTGCACGCGCGCTCTGCAGCAGCCGCACGCCGGCCGCGTCGTCACGGTTGATGACAGCCGCACGCAAGCCCGGCCAGCCAAACAGGCGTGCCTTGGCGAGCTCGTACTCGGCCATGGTGCCGTGATAGTCCAGGTGATCCTGCGTGAGGTTCGTGAACACCGCGATGTCGAAGCGGGTACCGTCCACGCGGCCTTGCTCCAGGCCGTGCGACGACACTTCCATGGCGATGGCGCGGGCGCCCGCGCGGTGCAGGTCGGCGAGGCTGTGCTGCAGCTGGATGGCATCCGGCGTGGTGAAGCCCGTGGCTACCAGCGCGTCGACAAACCCCGTGCCGAGCGTACCCACCACTGCGCAACGCTCGCCCTGCTTGGTGAGCGCCTGCGCGATCCACTGCGAACACGACGTCTTGCCGTTGGTGCCGGTCACGCCAATCACACGCAGCGCCTCAGGCCCCGGCACGCCGTACCACTGCGCGGCCAGCGGGCCAGCCAGCTCGGCCAGGCCGTCCACGGGAAGGATGCGCACGGGTGTGTCGGCGGGCATGGCATAGCCGTGGGCTTCAGCCAGCACGGCGGAAGCGCCGGCCTCGATGGCCAGGGGAATGTGCGGACGGCCATCGCCATGCTGGCGCACGTTACCGAGCACATAGGCGACGAACACATCGCCCGTCTTGAGCTTGCGCGTGTCACTGGTGATGTCGGCGCCGGCGGGCACTTGCGTACGCAGCCAGTCGAGCACGGGCGCCAGACGCACGGCGATGGGCGTGCGATCGGACGTCAAGGTGCTGGTGGATCGGCTGGTCATTGCAGCCCTCCCACGGGTTCTTCCGGCACCTCCGGGGTCATCACGAGCTGGCGCACGGGCGAATCCGGCGGCACGTTCAGCGCGCGCAGGGTGCCGCCCACGATCTGCGAGAACACCGGCCCGGCCGCGCCGCCGCCATAGCGGTTGCCCACGGTGGGCTCGTCCACGCTCACCGCCACGATGATGCGCGGGTTCGACATCGGCGCCAGGCCAATGAACGAGGCACGATACTTGGAGCGGTCATAGCCGCGCCCGGTGTGCTTCCAGGCCGTGCCGGTCTTGCCACCCACGCGGTAGCCCATCACCTGGGCCTGGGGCGCGGTGCCGCCGGGCGCCGTCACCGTTTCCAGCATCTGACGGACCTGCCGTGCCACCTCTGGCGAGATCACACGCTCGCCCTGCGGCGGCTGGCCGTTGGTGCGGTACATCGTGATCGGGATCAGCTCGCCGTCGTGCGCGAAGATGGTGTAGGCATGCGCGATCTGGAACAGCGATACCGACAGGCCGTAGCCATACGACATGGTCGCCTGCTCGATGCGGCGCCACTTGTTGGCCGGCCGCAGCCGCCCCGCCACCGCGCCTGGGAAGCCGATCTTGGGCGCCTGCCCCAAGCCGACGCTGGTAAACATGTCCCACATTTCCTGCGGCTTGAGCGTCATCGCGATCTTGGTCGTACCGATGTTGCTCGAGTGCTGGATGACCTGCGCGACCGTCAGCGTGCCGTAGTTGCTCGTGTCCGAAATGGTGGCGCCTTCGAAGCTGAATTTGCCATTGGTCTGCACCAGCGTGTTGGGCGTCACGCGCTTGAGTTGCAGCGCCAGGCTGATGGTGATCGGCTTCATCATCGAGCCGGGCTCGAAGGTGTCGGTCAGCACGCGGTTGCGCAGCTGCTCGCCCGACAGGCGGCTGCGGTCGTTCGGGTTGTACGTGGGGTAGTTGGCCAGTGCCAGTACCTCGCCGGTCTGGGCATCCAGCACGATGGCGCTGGCCGCCTTGGCGTGCGTGCGCTCAATGGCGGCCTTCAGTTCGTTGAAGGTCAGGTACTGGATCTTGGCGTCGATCGACAGGGTCTGGTCATGCCCGTCGCGCGGGGCCTTGAGCACGCCCACATCTTCCACCACGCGGCCCAGGCGGTCCTTGATCACCTGGCGCTGACCGGCGGCACCCGCAAGGTCCGACTCGCGCGCCAGCTCCATGCCTTCCTGACCCTTGTCCTCGACGTTGGTGAAGCCGACGATGTGCGCCATCGCCTCCCCTTCCGGGTAGAAGCGCTTGTACTCGCGCGTCTGATAAACACCGTCGATCTTGAGCGCGGCAATCTGGTCGGCCACGTCGGGCAACACCTGGCGCTTGAGGTAGACGAAGCCCTTGTCTTCGCCCAGCTTGGCGGCCAGCTCCTTGTTGCTCATGCCGAGCAGCTTGGCCAGTTTCTGCATGTCGGCGCCCGGCACGTCGTTCGGAACGTCTTCCGGCACAGCCCAGATGGCCTTCACCGGCAGGCTGGTCGCCAACACCAGACCGTTGCGATCGAGAATCTTGCCGCGCGTGGCCGGCAGCTCCAGCGTGCGCTGGAAGCGCTTCTTGCCCTCGGCTTCATAGAAGCGGTTGCCTGGCCCCTGAATCCACAGTGCGCGGCCGATGAGCGCCACGAACGCCGCGAACATCAGGAACACGACCAGCTTCGAGCGCCACATCGGCAAGCGCAGCCCGAGCACCGGGCTGGCGGAGAACTGGCCCAGGCGCGCGCGCGCCGTGGTGCCGTTGGTTTTGCGTGCGCCGCTCATGGCTGGACTCCTGAAGCCGTGGGCGCGCTGGCCGTGGTGGAGGCACTGGCCCCAGCCGCCGGCACATCGGCAAACCCCTGCAGATACTGCGTGCGGCCCGCCTGGGCGGGCGCCATCTTCAATTGCTTGCTCGCGATGTCGGCAATGCGAGCACTCTTGCCCAGCGCGCTCTGCTCATATTGCAGGCGCGACCAGTCAATATTCAGTTGCTTCTCTTCCGCCTGCGCGCGATCCAGCGCGACAAACAGTTGCCGCGCCTGATGCTGTGCGTTGACCAGCGACAGCGCGCACAGCACCAGCGCGGTCAGCAGGAACATGTTCAGGCGGTTCATATCAGGCGGCCTCGTCGATCAGCAACGCTCTGCCACGCGCATGATGGCCGAGCGCGCACGCGGGTTGGCCGACACCTCGGCCTCCGACGGCTTTACGCGGCCAAGCAGGCGCAACTGCGGCGCCGGCAGCTCATGCGCACGCAGCGGCGCCCGACGCATTTCCGGCGCGGCGGATTGCTCCGGGCGCGCCAGGGCCTGCATGAAGCGCTTGACGATGCGGTCTTCCAGCGAATGGAAGCTGATCACGACGAGACGTCCCCCCTGTTCCAGGCGATCAAAGGCGGCCTTCAGACCGGTTTCGAGGTCCGCAAGCTCTTGATTGACGTGAATCCGTAAAGCTTGAAAGGTGCGGGTCGCAGGGTCTTGACCCTTCTCGCGTGTTTTGACGGCTTGCGCCACGAGCGCGGCAAGCTCGGATGTGCGATCGAGAGGACCTCGATCCCCGGATTGGCTCCGGCGAGCAACAATCGCCTTTGCAATCTGTACAGCAAACCGTTCTTCCCCATAGTCCCGTATCACCCTCGCAATGTCGCGCTCGTCAGCCTCGGCCAGCCATTGGGCTGCGGTGATGCCGCGCGTGGTGTCCATCCGCATGTCGAGCGGGCCGTCCATCCGGAACGAGAAGCCACGTGCGCCTTCGTCGATCTGCGGCGAGCTGATGCCCAGATCGAGCAGCACGCCGGCCACCCGTTCAATGCCGCGCACGTCCAGGCACTGGGCCATCTGCGCGAAGCTGTCATGCTCAATAGCGAAGCGGGCATCCTCTACGGTGCCCGCTTCGGTGATTGCTGCCGGGTCCTTGTCGAAGGCGACGAGTCTGCCGCCGGGCCCCAGCCGCTCCAGGATGCGCCGGCTGTGCCCGCCCCTCCCGAAAGTTCCATCGATATAGATGCCGTCGTCGCGCCAGATCAGCGCATCGACCGCTTCGTCTAAAAGCACCGTTTGATGGCGCAGTCCCGTACTGGCTTGGGTAGTCATCTCGCGTCATCAAAAGGAGAAATTCTTGAGGGCGTCGGGCATGCCTTGCGCCATGGCGGCCTGCTCCTTCGCGGTGTACGTGGCGGCGTCCCAGACTTCGAAGTGACTGCCCATGCCGAGCAGCATCACGTCGCGTTCCAGGCCAGCCGCCGTGCGCAGTTCAGGGGTGATGAGAACGCGGCCGGCGGTATCGAGTTCCACGTCGGCGGCACTGCCCAGGAAGATCCGTTTCCACCAGTGGGCTTCCATCGGCAGCGCGGCAATGCGCTCGCGAAAGCGTTCCCACTCGGGGCGCGGAAACAGCATGAGGCAACCGTCCGGGTGCTTAGTCACAGTCACCCGGCCTTCGGCCTGCAGCTGAAGCGCTTCGCGGTGCCGCGACGGAATGGACATCCGCCCCTTGGCATCCAGCGTCAGCGCCGACGCACCCTGGAACACGTTGGATTCTCTCTCCGTAACCGCTTGGAAATGGCCCGCAAAACGACCTGTTCAAACCACAAAACTACACTTTCTGACACTGTTTCCCACTTTAGAGGAACGACTTTAGGCGGTCAAGGCTTGCGGAGCCTTGCGAGAGGGAAAATTTGCAATCAGAACAATGACTTAGCGCGCACCGCACTGCAGCGCCAAACAGTTTTCCCAATCAAATGAAGGAGATAGCGCGGTTTATGTAGAAACCACGTGAGAGAACCGCACGCAGTAACACCCGCAATTCGAGCGAATCGACCGCAGACGAGAGCGCTCGGGCGAATGGAGGAGCGCGATGTGCCGCCGGGCGGCGGCACGGGCGTCAGATGCGGTAAGCGGTGGTGGTCATGATGCGTGACGCGGCACGCATGGCTTGGCGGATGGGCGCAGGAAGGTCGATACCACCGGCCTGGCGCGCGTGATCGCCGTGACGGATTTCGTCATCGCGCATCTGGGCCACGATGGCGCGCGAGCGGGTGTCCTGTTCGGGCAATGTGTCGAGATGGCCATCGAGATGGTGCTCGACCTGGCGCTCGGTCTCGGCGACGAAGCCGAGGCTGATCTTGTCGCCCAGGCGCCCCGCCACCGCGCCGATGGTGAATGCGCCGGCGTACCACAGCGGGTTGAGCAGGCTCGGGCGGTCGTTCAATTCCTGCAGGCGCTGGGCGCACCAGGCGAGGTGGTCTTCTTCTTCGCGTGCGGCTTCGTCGAGCTGGGCTCGGATGGCCGGGTCTCGCGCGAAGAGCGCCTGGCCCTGATACAGCGCCTGGGCGCAGACCTCGCCCACGTGGTTCACCCGCATCAGACCGGCGGCGTGGCGGCGGTCGGCCTCGGAGAGCTTGGCCGCATCGTCTGCGGAGGTGAGAGCCGCGATGACGGCATCAGCGGGGTTCGGTCGGCTGGCGCGGGTGATGCCGGCCACCGCGCGCAAGGCACGGTCGAATTCGGGAATGAAGCGGTCGAGCATGAGTGCAGGCGCCGCCGGCAATGGCGTGCGGCGCAATCGCCATTGTAAGGCCGGCGCCAGCCAAGACCTTGCTTGCGGTCAGAACCGGATCGTCCAAACACAACTGTACGGGATAACCCTGCAGGCGCGCGGATCGCATCGAAAATCGCAAGAAATGGCGGGCGCACATCGGTGATCTATTCCGAATTCGGAAACAGCCTGTTGCCGGGATCAGACAGCAAACGCGCGTTTACGAACATTCGTTCGCAAATTTCGACCAAGCCCTGTAACGCGTTGATACATTAGTCAGCGACTTCGTTTGAAAGTCATGGGGCGGGGAGACGGAAACGGAGGGTCTGCCCGCCACCCAACTCAATAAATAAGGATCTGGAGACCGACCGATGAAGAAATCGCTGCTGGCAGTGGCAGTGCTGGGCACGTTTGCGGGTGTTGCGCAGGCTCAGTCGAGTGTGACGCTGTATGGCGTGGTCGACGCGAACGTCGAATACGTCAACCATGAGCAGGCCGTTACGGCGGCCGGTGTCGCCATTCCGGGCAGCAGCGGATCGCGCGTCGCCATGCAGGCCGGTGGCCTGTCTTCCAACCGTTGGGGCTTGCGCGGCGTCGAAGATATCGGCGGCGGCCTCAAGGGTCTGTTCGTGCTGGAATCCGGCTTCGGCATGGACACCGGCACGCTGCAGCAAGGCGGTCGCCTGTTCGGCCGGCAAGCCTTCGTGGGCCTGCAGGGCAACTGGGGCAAGATCACGCTGGGCCGCCAGTACACGACGATCTTCGACATGATGGCGAACTTCTCACCGAGCGGTTACGCCACGCAGTGGGAACCGGTCGTGGGTCTGCTGGGCGCGAACTTCCGTGAAGACAACGTGGTCAAGTACGGCGCCGCCTTCGGTCCGGTGACGGTCGAGGCGCACTGGATGTTCGGCGAGCGTGCAGGCAGCAACACGGCCAACTCGGGCTACGGCGCCGGCGCGAACTACTTTGCCGGTCCGTTCGGTTTGGGCGTGGCGTATGACGAGGTGAAGGTGCTGACGGCGGCGGAAGCGCTGGGCCTGTCGGGTGGCAACGAATACGCCCGCGACAAGCGGGCGGCTGTTGCAGCCAGCTACACCATGGGCCCGGTCAAGCTGATGGGCGGCTACCGCTATGGCAACACCGCAGCGCCGTCGAGCGGCGCCGCAGCAGCCCTGACGCCGCACCGCGACGATCTCTACTGGCTGGGCGTGAACTACCAGGCCACCCCGGCGCTGGGCCTGACGCTGTCGTACTACTACGACAACATCAAGGAAGCGACCATCGGCGGCGCCACGGTCAACCCGCGCAACCCGCAGCAATGGAACTTCATTGCCGACTACGCCCTGTCCAAGCGTACGGACGTGTACTTCACGGCCGCATACGCACGCAACGCTTCGCTCAACTGGGATTCGATCGGCTACGTGACCAACCCGGCAACGGGTGCGCAGACGTCGGTGGGCTACCTGCCGGCCGCATCGCAGACGTACTTCATCACGCCGGACTCGACCAACCAGCTGGGCGCGGCCGTCGGTATTCGTCACAAGTTCTGACGCGCAGTTTCGCTTTTGCCCGCCGCCCCTCTCCTTGGCGGGCGCAGGAAGGCACCTTCGGGTGCCTTTTTGCATGGTCGGCCATCCGCCCAGAATTGAGCCCTCTGGCAGCACAGCGCACAATGAGCGGCCTTTCATAACCACAACAACGCGACCCCCTACGGGAGACCTGCATGTCCTCTTCCACTTCCCCCGCCATGGCGCCCTCCGCACCCGGCACGGCCGCCGAAACCAGCCGCTCACGCATCGTCTTTGCGAGCTTCATCGGCACGGCCATCGAGTTCTACGATTTCTACGTCTACGCCACGGCCGCAGCGCTGGTGATCGGGCCGGTGTTCTTTCCGCATGGCTCGGCCACGGCGCAGGCGCTGTCGGCGTTCGTCACATTCGGGATCGCCTTTATTGCGCGGCCGATCGGCTCGTTCCTGTTCGGCCACTTCGGCGATCGCATCGGGCGCAAATCCACCTTGGTCGCTTCACTTCTGGTGATGGGCGTATCGACCACGCTGATCGGGCTCGTGCCGGGGTATGACAGCATCGGCACGCTGGCGCCAATCCTGCTGTGCGTGCTGCGCTTCGGCCAGGGTATCGGCCTGGGCGGTGAATGGGGCGGCGCGGCGCTGCTGGCGACCGAGAACGCGCCGGCAGGCAAGCGCGCATGGTTCGGCATGTTTCCGCAGTTGGGGCCGTCAGTGGGCTTCCTGGCCTCGAACGGGCTGTTCTTCGGGCTGGCGATCGCGCTGTCGGACGAGCAGTTCCGCAGCTGGGGCTGGCGCGTGCCGTTCCTGGTGAGCGCAGTGCTGGTGGCGCTGGGCCTGTATGTGCGATTGAAGATCGCCGAGACGCCCGCCTTCCAGGCTGCCATCGACCGCCAGGAACGCGTGAAGGTGCCGGTCGCCACGCTGCTCGCGCACCACTGGTGGCCGACGCTGCTGGGCGCGCTCGCCATGGTGGTCTGCTACACGCTGTTCTATATCTCGACGGTGTTCTCCCTGTCGTACGGCGTGAGCACGCTGCACTTCTCGCGCCCGAGCTTCCTGGGGCTGCTGTGCCTGGCGGTGGTGTTCATGGGGCTGGCAACGCCGCTGTCGGCGTGGGCGTCCGACCGCTTTGGGCGCAAGCCGGTGCTGATCGTCGGCATCATCGCGGCCATCCTGTCGGGCTTTACGATGGCGCCGCTGCTGGGTAGCGGGCAAACGCCGCTGGTGGCGCTGTTCCTCATCATCGAGCTGTTCCTGATGGGCGTGACCTTCGCGCCGATGGGCGCGCTGCTGCCGGAGCTGTTCCCGACCAACGTGCGCTACACGGGCGCAGGCGTGTCGTACAACCTGGGCGGCATTCTGGGTGCGTCGATTGCGCCGTACATCGCGCAGGTGCTTGCGGCGCAGGGGGGCTTGAGCTGGGTGGGGATGTATGTGTCGACGGCGGCTGCCGTCAGCCTGATCGGCGTGCTGTGCATGCGCGAGACGCGCGACGCGAGCTTGATGTAAGCCGCGTTAGTCCCACGAACTACCGCCGGAGCGCCCGCGCTTGATGTCGCTACGCGCGCGCTTGCCCTCCAAACGGCGGATCTTGGAAGCGCGCGTGGGCTTGGTGGCAATGCGCGACTTGGGCACCGAGAGCCCAGTCGCGATGAACGCTGCCAACCGCTCACGGGCATCCTGGCGGTTGCGGTCTTGAGTCCGGAAGCGCTGCGCGTCGATCACGAAGACGCCCTGGTCGGTCAAACGGCGGTCGCGCTTTGCCAACAGGCGAGCGCGCACCGCGTCCGGCAACGCGGGCGATTGGGCGATATCAAAGCGCAGCTCCACGGCCGTCGATACCTTGTTAATGTTCTGCCCACCGGCCCCGCTCGCGCGCACGAAGCGCTCCACCAGTTCCGATTCCGGAATGGACAAATGGGACGTGATTTTGAGGTCGGTGCCGGGCATGGCGGGATTGTAGTTCGCCAGAATGCGCATCAACCGAGTTCGCCTGGAGAGTTCAACGCATGTATCACGGAGAACGTTTCAACGGCTTCAGCCACTTGGCCGGCGCCATCCTTGCTGCCGCTGGCATGGCGGTGCTGGTGACATCCTCGGCGCTGCACCACGATGCCTGGAAAGTGGTCAGCTCCGTGGTCTACGGCACCACGCTGGTCTTGCTCTACACCATCTCGACGCTGTATCACAGCCTGCGCGGGCCGGCCAAGGGCATCTTCCAGCGGCTGGACTATTGCGCCATCTACCTGCTGATTGCCGGCAGCTATACGCCGTTTGCGCTGGTGACGCTGCGCGGTCCGTGGGGCTGGACGCTGTTCGGCATCATCTGGGCGCTGGCGGCCATCGGCATCGCGCAGGAACTCTGGATCGGCCGCCGCACACGCGTTTTCTCGCTGCTGATCTATGTGGTGATGGGTTGGCTGGTGCTGATTGCGATGGGCCCGCTGGCGGCCGCGCTGCCCGCGCCGGGCCTGTGGTGGCTGGTGGCAGGCGGTGCGCTCTATACCGCGGGCATCGGTTTCTTCGTCTTTGACGAGCGCGTGCGGCACTTTCACGGCATCTGGCATGTGTTTGTGCTGGCAGGGAGTGCGTGCCAGTTCGTCAGCATCCTGCTGTACGTCGGTTAGCCAGCCCCGACAAATAGAAAAGCCGCGAATCCTCGCGGCTTTTTCTTTGCGCTGACGCAGACTCAGGCCCGCTTCTTCACCGCCTCATCGCGCAGCTCACGCCGCAGGATCTTACCAACGTTCGTCTTCGGCAGCTCGTTGCGGAACTCGATGAACTTCGGACGCTTGTAGCCGGTGAGCTGATCCTTGCAGAACTCCTGCAGCTTGGCTTCGGTGAGCGTCGGGTCGCGGCGCACCACGAACAGCTTCACCACCTCGCCCGAGTGCACGTCGGGCACGCCCACGGCGGCCACTTCCAGCACGCCCGGGCACATCGCCACCACGCCTTCGATCTCGTTCGGATACACGTTGAAGCCCGACACCAGGATCATGTCCTTCTTGCGATCGACGATCTTGGTAAAGCCGCGCTCGTCCATCACGCCTACGTCGCCGGTCTTGAAGAAGCCATCGGCGTACATGACCTTGGCGGTCTCATCCGGGCGCTTCCAGTAGCCGGCCATGACCTGAGGGCCGCGAATGCAGATTTCGCCAGGCTGGCCGATCGGCTGATCGTGGCCTTCGTCATCGCGGATGGCGATTTCGGTGGACGGGATCGGCAGGCCGACGGTGCCCGAGAACTTGTCGGTATTGGTCGGGTTGCAGATGGCCGACGGCGAGGTTTCCGACAAGCCATAGCCTTCGATGATCGGGCAGCCCGTCACCTCGAGCCACTTCTTGGCCACGGCCTCCTGCACCGCCATGCCGCCGCCGTTGGCCACACGCAGGTTGGAGCAGTCGACGTCCTTGAACTCGGGGTTGTTCAGCAGCGCGTTGTACAGCGTGTTCACGGCCGGGAACATGTGGAAGCGATACTCCTTGAGCACCTTGATGAAGCCCGGGATGTCGCGCGGGTTCGGGATCAGCACCGCCAGCCCGCCCTTGCGCATCGACAGCAGGCAGCACACCGTCAGCGCAAAGATGTGATACATCGGCAGCGCGGTGATGGTGATGATTTCTTCGTCGGCAGCCAGCATGCGGCCGTCGCGACCGGGCTTGGTGAGCGCCGGGTTCATCCATGCCTCGGACTGCAGCACGTTGGCGACGATGTTCCGGTGCAGCAGCGTCGCGCCCTTCGACACGCCGGTCGTGCCGCCCGTGTACTGAAGGAAGGCCACGTCATCCGGCCCGACGGAAGTCGGCTTGAGCGTCTGCTTGGCGCCCTCTTCCAGCGCGGTGTTGAAGCGGATGCAGTTGGGCAACTCCCACGCCGGCACCATCTTCTTGACGTTGCGCACGACAAAGTTGACCAGCATGCCCTTGAGGCCGCCGAGCAGGTCGCCCATGCTGGCCACCACGATGTGCTTGACCGGCGTGTTGGGCAGCACCTGCTGCAGCGTCGTCGCGAAGTTCTCCAGGATGATGATGGCTTCAGCGCCGCTGTCCTTGAGCTGGTGTTCCAGTTCGCGCGGGGTGTAGAGCGGGTTGACGTTGACGACCACGTAACCGGCGCGCAGCACGGCGGCCAGCGCCACGGGGTACTGCAGCACGTTCGGCATCATCAGCGCAACGCGGGCGCCCGGCGCCAGGCCGCGCGATTGCAGCCATGCCGCCAGCTGGCGCGAGAGCGTATCGAGCTCGCCGTAGGTCAGCACCTTGCCCATGCATTCAAACGCACGGCGGTTGCGGTTCTTCTGGAAAGAATCCTCAAGCAGATGGGCCAGCGATCGATACTGCGAGGCATCGATCTCGGCCGGCACCCCGGCGGGGTACTGCTTCAGCCACGGTTTATCCATGGGTGTGTCTCCTGGGCGATTGTCGATTTTTTTTCGAATGGTCGTTCGATTTTTTCCGCATCGTACGCGGATGTTTGTGTCAAAACAATAACTTAGACAGTTCCCTCAGACGCGCCTTGAACACCCCGGCATGCTTGAAACTGGTGCAGAAACTGTCGCTGGCATCACTTTTGCGTCGCTGTGCCGTCCGTCAGTGCGGGCGGTGCGAGCCGCCGCAACGCCGCCTCGCGCTCCGGTTTGGGCTCGCGTGCCATGGCCTTGACGTCGGCGTAGAAGCGCGCCCAGTCGCCGCCATCTCGGCGGTACAGTGCCGTGAATGCCGGCACCCACTCCAGGTAGCTCGCCACCGCGCCCAGATGCGCGTTCGACAGCGGCTGCGCAAACCAGCGGTCGTAGCCGGTATAGCCGCCCCAGCTTGCCTTGAGCTTGGCGTAGTCGGCCTGCAGGCTCGCGAAGATGGTGCGCTTGCCCGCACGCTTTTCATCGTCGGACACTGGGCTCGCGTACAGCCTTTCCAACCGATTGCGGTAGTCCAGCAACAGGGCGCGGAATTGTACGCGGCGGGCATCGTATGTGGCGTATTCGGCGCGGATGTCCGGCGTGGCGGCATCGGCCAGCCAGCGTTCGACGCCGATCGTCTCGACCGTGGTGGCGAACGATTCGTTGAACGCCGTATCGCCCTTGGCATAGACCACCTGGTGCGCGAGCTCATGAAAAATCAGCCGCGCGAGTTCGCCCTCGGGCAGGCCGACGAAGGTGTTGAGCAGCGGGTCGTCGAAATAACCCAGTGTGGAATACGCAGGAATGCCGGCCACGTCCACGTCCAGTCCCTGGGCGCGCAGGGTGTCGGCGTAGGCTGTGGCGGCGTTGCGGTCGTAGTAGCCGCGATACGTCACGCAACCGACAACGAGGAAACACCACTCCTTGAGCTTGACCGACAGCTCCGGCGCGGCAAACACGTTCCACACCGCGAACGGGCGCTTGAGGTTGGCATACACGCGATAACTGCCGTTGTCTGGCAGGCCCAGCTCGCGCGAGGCATAGATGCGGATGCTGCGGGCATCCTCCAGGCGCTTGGCGAGCGTGTCGTTGTGCGTGGCGCGTGCGTCTTCGATAGCCTGGTCGATCGACTCGCGCTGCGCCATCAGCGAGAGATGCCCGGTGACCGACTGGTAGTAATAGCCGACGGTGTCACAGCCGGCCAGCAGCACCGAACCGGCCAGCGACAACGCGAGGCACAGCGCGCGTGCGGCACGCATGATCGCCTCGTCAGGCAGGCTGCGCGACCGGGGCGACCTCCACCAGGCAATCGTAGAAGGTGGGTGCGCGGCCCATGTCGGTCAGGCGCTGGCTGGTCAGCTCGTTGGCGTTGGTGCCGTCAGGCGCGAGCTTCTTCCACCAGATCGACAGGCCGACCACCACCCCGCGCCGGGCGCGATCCGTCACGCGGGCGCGCGCCTGCATCGTGCCGCGGTCGTTGAAGATGCGAACGAGTTCGCCGTCGACCACACCGCGCGGCAGTGCATCGTCAGGGTGGATGTCGAGATGCGGCTCGCCCTCGGTGCTGCGCAGGCTGTCAACGTTGACGAACGTGGAGTTCAAGAAATTGCGCGCCGGCGGCGAGATCATCGACAGCGGATAGCGCTTGGCCAGTTCCGGCGTGCTAACGGCCGATTCGTGCGGCGGCACATAGCCGGGCAGCGGGTCGAGCCCGTCTTTCGCCATCCGCTCGGAATAGAACTCGCAGCGGCCGGACGGCGTGCGATAGCCGCCACGCGCAAGCGGCGCGGCGGGGTGCGCCAACTTTTGCCAGCCCTCGCGCTTGAGCGTTTCCCAGTCGATGTGCGCGGCGGCGGGGTCGTCGCGGCGCACCGCCTGGGCGGCGATGTCGTCATCGGAATCGGCGAAACAGGCATCGGCAAAACCCATGCGCTGCGCGAGTCGGCGGAAGATCTCGGTGTTCGGCAACGACTGCCCCATCGGCGCGATGGCCGCGTTATTGGCCAGCACGTAAGTGTGGCCGTAGGCCTTGTGCACATCCACGTGTTCGAGCTGCGTGGTGGCGGGCAACAGGATGTCGGCGTAGTCGGCGGTGTCGGTCTGGAAGTGCTCCAGCACCACGGTGAAGAGGTCTTCGCGCGCAAAGCCGGCTGCCACCTTGCGCGAGTCCGGTGCCACGGCCACGGGGTTGCTGTTGTAGACGACCACCGCTTCCACCTTCGGGCCGAACGACGCATCGCCCGTATGCAGGAGCGCATCGCCGATGGTGCTCATGTTGATCGTGCGCGGAAGCCCATGGGGCAGCAGGTCCGGGCGCTGCAGCTTGGCGTTGTCGATGGGAAAAAAGCCCGACGTCGACAGTTGCAACCCACCCGCCGCATCGCGCCATGCCCCCACCAGCGACGGCAAGCACGCCACCGCGCGCACACCCTGCCCGCCGCCGTGAGCGCGCTGCATGCCGTAGTTCAGGCGGATGGCGGCCGGCTGCCTGTCGCGCACGACCGTCGTGCCGTACAGCTTGGCGAGCCACTCGATATCCGCCGCCTCGATGCCGCACAGCGTGGCCGCATATTCAGGCGTGTATTGCTGTGCACGCTCGCGCAGCGCATCGAAGCCGAGCGTCTGGTTGGCGATGTAATCGTGGTCAAGCAAGTCATCGCGGATCAGCACGTGGATCATTGCCAGCGCCAGCGCCGCATCGGTGCCGGGGCGCACGGCCAGATGGCGATGGCACTTCTCGGCCGTCAGCGAGCGGTACGGATCAATCGCGACCAGCGTGGCGCCGCGCCGCTTGGCTTCCTGCGCGCGCGTCCAGAAGTGCAGGTTCGAGGCGATCGGGTTGGCGCCCCAGATCAGGATCAGCTTGGCATCCTGCACGTGTTCGATGTCCATGCCGAGGCTCGCGCCGTACGTGTAGCGCAGCGCCGTCGCGCCGGCCGACGCGCAGATGGTGCGATCGAGCAGCGATGCCCCCAGCTTGTGGAAAAAGCGCGCGGCCATGCTCTCGCCTTGCACCAGCCCCATGGTGCCGGCGTAGCTGTACGGGAGGATGCCTTCCGGGTTGCGCGCTGCAATGTCGCCCAGGCGCGCGGCGATGGTGTCGAGCGCCTCGTCCCAGGTGATGGGCGTGAACTTGCCCTCGCCCTTCGCGCCCACGCGCTTCATCGGCGTGAGCAGACGGTTCGGGTGATACGTGCGTTCGGTGTAGCGGTTGACCTTGGTGCAGAGCACGCCGGCCGTGGTCGGGTGTTCCGGGTCGCCTTGCACGCGGGTGGCGCGGCCGTCTTCCACGGTGACGAGCAAGGCGCAGGTGTCGGGGCAATCGTGCGGGCAGGCGGCACGGATGACTTGGGTGGACATCGGAGGCTCCGGAATGGGGTGGCGGCCAGACAACATACGCGGCCGCGTTGATCCGGAAATTGTAATCGCGCGCTATGCCCCACGCATCCGCATGGTCTCCCCACCCAGCGACATGGTCGCCCCACGTAGTGGCGTCGAACCCCGTGTCACCAGTCGGCCGGTCAACAAGACACGCCGGGCCGGCAATGCCGGCTGCGCAAGCCGGTCCTGCAGCATCGCCATCGCCATGCGGCCGATGTCGTACACCGGCTGCTCGATCACGGTGATGCCGGGGCCGGTGAGTTCGGTCCAAGGTTCGTTGTCAAAACCGGCGACGGCAATGTCCTGCGGCACGTCCAGCGACAGGCGGCGCAACGCGCGCAGCACCCCGAGCAGCGATTGCGCGTTGCTCGCGACCAGCGCCTCGGGCCGATCGTCGGCCGACAGCCACGCGAGCGCCTCGGCCTCAGCGGCCTCGGCCGTCGGCAGGATGAAGCGCGCTTCGGCGCTCAGGCCATGGCGCGCCAGCGCGGCGGCAAAGCCGGCCTGGCGTTCGGCGCCCGTGCTGCTGGTACGCCCGAAGAGGCCGCCGATGCGACGATAGCCCTGCGCGACCAAGTGCTCGGCCAGCGCCTGCGCAGCCTGCTGGTTGTCGAGCACGACGGCATCGGTGCCGCACGCCGGACCGGCACGGTCGATAAGCACCACCGGATAGCCCGGGTCCACCGCCCGCTGCGCCTCGGCAATGCCGCGCGTGGGCGAGAGAATCACCCCCGTCACCCGCTCCTCCTCCATCAGGCGCAGGTACATCGCCTCCTTGTCCGGGTCTTCGTCGGAATTGCACAAGATCACGCGCAACCCCGCGGCATAGGCGGCGTCTTCCACCGCGCGGCTGACACTGGTGAAGAAGGGATTGCGGATGTCCGACACGATCAGCCCGACGGTCTGCGCCTGCTGCGAGCGCAGCCGCCGCGCCGACAGGTTCGGCCGATACCCCGACGCCGCCACCGCTGCATCGACGCGCCGGCGCAGTTCCGCGCTCACCGGGCCACCGGCCAGCGCGCGCGACACCGTTGCCACCGACACGCCCGCTGCTGCCGCCACGTCCTTGATTCGCACCGTCATGCTGAAATCGTTTCCAAATAAAGTGCCATGATAGCCAAAGCCGACGCCGCCACCAACGCCGCGCTTTCTCAGGGAAAACCCCGTGAACAGCGGAATATCAGTCACTTGGCGCCGCATCGCACATTGACACTCGAACTGTAATCGATTTCAATTTGACCACATCAACGACACGCAAAGCCGCGCCTTCGAGTCCGAGCGCGGCCACCCGCAGGAGACTCCGCCGCATGGCTTCCGCCCTCATCTGCGCCGAACGCATCCGTCTACAACAACGCGCCACCGACAAGGAAAGCGCCATCCGCGCTGCCGGCCAACTGCTGGCCGATTCAGGCTGCATCGACACCGCTTACATCGACAGCCTGCTGCGTCGCGAAACCGTGGCCAACACCTTCCTTGGGCACGGCGTCGCCATTCCGCATGGCATGGGCGAAGACCGCCACCTGATCCGCCAGACGGGCATCGCGGTGCTGCAGTTTCCCGAGGGGCTGGAATGGCATCCCGGGCAGACCACGCACCTCGTCTTCGCCATTGCCGCGCAATCGGACGAGCACATCACGCTGCTGCGCCGGCTCACCCGGCTGCTGAACGACGATGTGCGGCTGCGCGAGCTTTTCGCCACGCAAGACGCCGAGGACATCGTCACCGCACTGTCGGGCGATGCCGCCGCCCCGGCCGCAAGCACGCCCGGCACCGATCTGGCCGAGCAGCGCGCGCTCACGCTGGACTACCCGAGCGGCCTGCACGCCCGCCCCGCTGCACAGTGGGTCGAGGCGGCGCGCCGGTTTGCTGCACGCATCCAGGTGCGTCATGGGGACGAAACGGCCGATGCGAAGAACCTCGTTGCGCTGCTGCAGTTGGGGCTAGCGGCGGGCGCCAAGCTGACGCTGTCGGCGGACGGGCCTGATGCCGCCGCCGCGCTGGACGCCCTGCAGCAGACCATTCGCGGCCTGACGGCGCAGGAGCGCGCCCAGGCGACGCGCGATGCGCAGGCCGCCCGCACGCGCCAGAGCACACACGGCTGGCAAGCCGACGCCGCATTGCCCGCTATCGGCGGCATCGGCGCGAGCCCCGGGCTGGCCATCGGCCCCATCCACGTGCTGCAGCATGGCGCGGCAGCCGTGCCCGATCACCCGGTTGCGCTGACCACCGGCGGGGATCTGCTGGACAAGGCACTCGCCGATACGCGTGCCGAGCTGGCCGCGCTCGCACAGGACACCGCGGCGCGTCTGGGCGACGCAGAAGCCGGCATCTTCAAGGCGCAGGCCGAACTGCTGGGCGATACCGATCTCATGACGCTCACCTGCCAGGCGATGGTCGAAGGGCACGGCGTGGCTTGGTCGTGGCATCAGGCGGTGGAACGTCTGGCCGAGCGTCTCGCCGCGCTGGGCAACCCGCTGCTGGCCGCGCGCGCGGCTGACCTGCGCGACGTGGGCCGGCGCGTGCTGGGGCACCTCGACCCATCGCTGCGCGGTGCGGCCCAGGCGCTGCCGGACACGCCGTGCATTCTCGTGGCGGCAGACCTGTCGCCCTCGGACACGGCCACGTTGGACGCACGGCGCATCCTCGGCATCGTCACGGCGCAGGGCGGGCCGACTTCGCATACCGCCATCCTGACGCGCACGCTGGGCATTCCGGCCGTGGTGGCCGCGGGCCCCGCGGTGCTGGATGTGGCGCCCGGCACGCAGGCCATCGTCGATGGCACGGGCGGCCGGCTGGTGCTCGATCCGGATGCGGCGAGCATCAAGAGCGCCCGCGCCTGGCTGCAGGATGAAACCGCCCGCGCCCAGCGTGAACAGGCGGAACGCAACCTGCCGGCACGCACGCGTGATGGCCATACCGTCGAGATCGCCGCCAACGTCAACCTGCCTGCGCAGGCCACCGAAGCGATCTCGCTCGGCGCGGAAGGCGTCGGCCTCATGCGCACCGAGTTCCTCTTCCTCGAGCGCGACCACGCACCCGACGAAGACGCGCAATACACCGTCTACGCCGACATGCTCCAGGCATTGAATGGCCGTCCGCTGATCGTGCGTACGCTCGACATCGGTGGCGACAAGCAGGTGCCGCACCTGAACCTGCCCACGGAAGAGAACCCCTTCCTCGGCGTGCGCGGCGCGCGCCTGCTGCTGCGCCGGCCCGACCTCATTGAGCCGCAGCTGCGCGCGCTCTATCGCGCAGCGCGTGATGCCGGCAACGCTGGCAACGGCAGCGCACTGTCGATCATGTTCCCGATGATCACATCGGTGGACGAGGTGACCGCCCTGCGCGCCGCCTGCGAGCGTATCCGCGTGGAGGTCGGTGCGCCTGCGGTACCGCTGGGCATCATGGTTGAGGTACCGGCCGCCGCGCTGCTGGCTGATCGCCTGGCCGAGCATGTGGACTTCTTTTCCGTCGGCACCAACGACCTCACGCAATACACGCTGGCGATCGACCGTCAGCATCCCGATCTCGCCGCCGAGGCCGACAGCCTGCACCCGGCGGTGCTGCGCCTGATCCAGCAGACGGTGCAAGGCGCCGCGCGCCATGGCCGCTGGGTGGGCGTGTGCGGTGGCCTGGCGGGCGATCCGCTGGGCGCGCTGCTTCTCACGGGGCTGGGGGTGAACGAGCTCTCGATGAGCCCGCGTGACATTCCCGCCGTCAAGGCGAGGCTCCGTGCGGTCGAACAGTCCGCCCTGTCTGCACTGGCAAGCCGTGCGCTGGCGTGCGCGTCGGCGCAGGACGTCCGCACGCTCGAAACTGCCCTGCCCCTGATGGCGGATGGCAAGGAAATGGCGACAGCATGAGCACGCGCATCGTTACCGTCACACTGAACCCGGCCATCGACATGACGATCGGGCTGGACCGCCTCGAACCCGGCCGCGTCAACCTCGGCCGCGGCGTCGCGCACCAAGCGGGCGGAAAAGGCGTCAACGTGGCCAGCTGCCTGGCCGACTGGCAGGTGCCCGTCGTAGCCACGGGCCTGCTCGGCAACGCCAACGCCGAACTGTTCGAGGCGCTGTTTGCACGCAAGGGCGTGGTCGACGCCTTCTGCCGCGTACCCGGCAGCAACCGCACGAACATCAAGATCAGCGACGCCGCCAATGGTCAGACCACCGACATCAATCTGCCCGGCATCTCCGCCACACCGGCGGACGTGCAGGCGTTGTCCAAGCGCATCGATGCAGTCCCCGATGTGGCCGGCGTCGCGTTATGCGGAAGCCTGCCCGGCGGACTGCCCGTCGATACCTACGTCGACCTGCTCGCGGGATTGAACCGGCGCGGCGTGCGCACCGTGCTCGACACCAGTGGGGCACCACTCGCCAAAGCACTGGCGGCCCCACGGGAGGCACTGCCCACCGCCATCAAGCCGAACCGGCATGAGCTTGAGCTGTGGGCCGGCGCGCCCCTCCCCACGCTGCTGGATGTTGTGGAAGCGGCACGCATGATCCACGCGGGCGGCGTCGCGCAGGTCGTCGTCTCGTTGGGTGAAGACGGCGCGCTGTTCGTCACTGCCGAAGGCACGTGGCAGGCCTGTCTTCCGCCAGTGCGTGCCGCCAGCACGGTCGGCGCGGGCGACGCCATGGTGGCGGGCTTGCTGGCCGGCTGGCATGCCGGCGCGAGCGCCGAAGACACGGCGCGCCTGTCGGTGGCCTTTGCCGCCTGCAAGCTCCAGCGCCTCGGGCCGCATCTACCGCCGGCCGCGCAAGTCCGCGAGCGGGCCGCTGCCGTACGCATGCAACGCGTGGCGTAAGACCGCGCAGTCACCCTCATCAAGGAGCCGATCATGGCAAACCTGTTGGCAATTCTCGGCGCTGACGGCCGCACGACGCGGGCTATGCTGGCTGGCGCAGCCCTGCGCCACGCCGCGCGTGAATCCGGCTGCAAGCTTGACGTGGACGTGCGCGCGCCGGACACCGCCTCCGTCGTCAACACGTCCGTGCTGGCCACGGCAGATGCCGTCGTGTGGGCAGGGGTCGCTCCGGACGACGCCGCACGCCAGGCCAATCCGCGCACGATTGAAGTCTCGCTCGACGAGGTGCTCGACAACGCCCGCGCCGTGCTCGAACGCATGATGCGCAGCACGCCGGCCGCACCTGCGGCGCACCCGCAGCCCAAGCGCATCGTCGCCATCACCTCGTGCCCGACCGGCATCGCGCACACCTTCATGGCCGCCGAAGCGCTGACGCAGGCGGCCGCCGAGCTCGGCCACGCCATCCATGTCGAAACGCAAGGCTCCGTCGGTGCGCAGAACACGCTGGCGGCCGATGCCATCGCGAACGCAGATCTGGTGCTCATCGCCGCCGACACGCAGGTCGACCTGTCGCGCTTTGCCGGCAAACGGCTCTTCCGCGCTGGCACCAAGGCGGCCATCCACGATGGGCAAGGGCTGATCCGCCGGGCACTGGCCGACGCGACGGTCGAGGCACCTGCCGCGCATGCTGCCGAGACTGCTGCCCCGCCCACCGAGCGCACGGGCCCCTACAAGCATCTGATGACCGGTGTGTCGTTCATGCTGCCGTTCGTGGTGGCGGGCGGCATCTTGATTGCGCTGGCCTTTGCGCTGGGCGGCATCTACGTGACGGACGATGCGGCACGCGGCACGCTGGGCGGCGCACTGTTCCAGATTGGCGCGAAATCCGCCTTTGCGCTGATGGTGCCGGTACTGGCCGGCTACATCGCCTATTCGATTGCCAGCCGTCCCGGCATTGCGCCGGGCATGGTCGGCGGCATGCTGGCGGCCAGCCTGGGAGCGGGTTTCCTGGGCGGCATCGCGGCGGGGTTCGTGGCCGGCTACGGCACGCAAGCCCTCAACCGGTGGCTCAAACTGCCGCGCAACCTCGAAGGCCTCAAGCCCGTGCTGATCCTGCCGGTGCTGGGTTGCCTGCTCACAGGCCTGGTGATGCTGTATGTGGTGGGCGCGCCAGTGGCGGCAGTGCTGAGCGCGCTCACCACCTGGCTGCGCGGCATGCAGGGCGCCAACGCGGTGCCGCTGGGCGCGCTGCTGGGCGGCATGATGGCCTTTGACATGGGCGGCCCGATCAACAAGGCCGCATATGCCTTCAGCACCGGCCTGATCGGCGCACAGGTCTATACGCCAATGGCCGCCACCATGGCCGCGGGCATGACGCCGCCGCTCGGCATTGCACTGGCGGCGTGGCTATTCCCCTCCCGTTTTACCGTCGACGAACGTCAGGCGGCGCGCGCCACGGCCGTGCTGGGCCTCGCGTTCATCAGCGAAGGGGCGATCCCGTACGCCGCACGCGACCCGCTGCGCGTGATCCCGGCCCTGGTGGCGGGGTCGGCATGCGCGGGGGCGCTGTCGATGTGGTTCGGGGTGGAGCTGCGCGTGCCGCACGGCGGTGCGTTCGTCCTGCCGATTCCGAATGCCGTCACGCATCTGGGCGGCTACGTCGTGGCGCTGGCCGTCGGCACGGTGCTCACTGCGGCCCTGCTCGCCGTGCTCAAGCGCCGCGCCCAGGCTGGGGCATAAACCGGCCGCCCCGGCATCGCGCATCAACGGCGTTCCTGTCTCAAAAACGATCAAAAGCGCGGCATTTTCCCTGGCGCTGTTTGCCAGCCCGGCCCGTTTGGCTATGATGCCGGGCAGACCAATCTCTTCGGGGGGAGAGCATGCAGGTACGCAGAATCACGGGGCTGCTGGCAACGTTCGCGGCGGGCGTCATCGGGCTGGCCGCCGGCGGTGCATACGCCGAAACAGGCGTCACCAACGACACCATCCTCATCGGCCAGTCCGCGGCGATGAGCGGCCCGGCCGCGCAGCTCGGCCAGCAGATGAACCTGGGCGCCAAGCTGTACTTCAACGCGGTCAACGCAGCGGGCGGCGTCAACGGCCGCAAGATCGAACTCAAGGTGCTCGACGATTTCTACGAGCCCGACGCCGCCGCACGCAACACCAAGACGCTGGTCGACGACACCAAGGTCTTCGCCCTCTTCGGCTATGTCGGGACACCGACCAGCCTGGCCGCACTCAAGATCGCCAACCCGTCGGGCGTGCCGTTCTTTGCGCCCTACTCTGGCGCGATGGCCCTGCGTGAGCCGTTTGCCCGCAACGTCTTCCACGTGCGCGCCAGCTACAACGACGAAACCGCGGCGATCGTGCAGCAGATCCAGACGACCGGGCTCAAGCGCATCGCCGTGCTCTACAACGACGATGCCTATGGCAAGGCCGGTCTGGACGGCGTGCAACGCGCCCTCAAGCTGCCCGCCGGCCAGGGTGTGTCGCTCGTCGCGCAGGCCAGCATGGTGCGCAACACGACGGACGTGAAAGGCGCGATCGGCACCGTGCTCGCGCAAAAGCCCGACGCCATCGTCGTCATCAGCGCCTACCAGACCGTGGCCGCGCTCGTGAAGCTTGCGCAGGACCAGGGCTTCGGCGGCCAGTTCTACAACGTCTCGTTCGTCGGCACCAAGGCGCTGGCCAACGCGCTGGGCAAGGCCGGCGGCGGCGTGATCATCTCGCAGGTGATGCCGTATCCGTCCAGTGGTGCGTCGCCGCTGGTGCGCGACTACCAGAAGCTGCTCAAGTCCGACGGCATCACCGATTTCGACTACGGCAGCATCGAAGGCTACGTGGCCGCCCGCGTGTTTGTCGAAGGACTCAGACGCGCCGGCCGCGACCTCACGCGCGAGAAGCTGATCACCGCGCTCGAGTCGATGGGCAACTATGACCTGGGCGGCTTCAACGTCAATTTCTCGCCGTCCAACCATGTCGGCTCGAAGTTCGTCGAAATGACGATCATCAACTCGCACGGCCAGGTGATCCGCTGAGCAGGAATCGCCATCGCCAAAAAGAAACCGGGCCATATGCCCGGTTTTTTGTTGCGCTCAGATCGGCTGCAGCTGGGGCTGCCCCTGAGCGAGCCGCCGCATGAAAGCCTCGCATTGCGCGATCTGCGCCAGTTCGATGTACTCGTTGGGCTTGTGGGCCTGCTCGATATTGCCCGGGCCGCACACCACCGTCGGGATGCCCGCGCGCGAGAAGAGCCCAGCCTCGGTACCGTAGTCCACCTTGCCGACTGTGCCGCGGCTGTCGGCCAATGCCTGGGCCAGCGCGACCAGTTCGTGCGCGGGCGAGATCGACAGCCCCGGCGTGTTGGCCTCCAGCGCGAAGCGGATGTCCGCGGTGTCGGAAATCTCACGCATCTGGGGCAGCAGCGTGTGCTGTGCATAGCGTTCGACTTCACTGAAGAGCCAATCCGGATCGGTGCCCGGCAGATAGCGGAAGTCGAAGGTGAACTCGCAATCGCGCGGCACCACGTTGGTCGCAATGCCGCCCTGGATGGTGCCGGTGTTGAGCGTGGTGTGCGGCACGACGAAGGCCGTATCGCGCGCCTCTTCCGCCGTCAGCCGCGCGGCCAGCGAGCGGATATGCGCGATCAGCAGCGCCGCAAATTCGATAGCGTTCACGCCCTGCGGCGTCAACGCGGAATGCGCCTCCTTGCCGCGCACGCAGCAACGATACGCGCGCTTGCCCTTGTGCGCGATGATGGCGCGCATCGAAGTCGGCTCGCCGACAATGCACCCCGCTGGCTGGATGCCGTTGGCCTCCAGGTCACGCAGCAGGCTGCGCACGCCCACGCAACCGATCTCTTCGTCGTACGACAGCGAGAGATGAAAGCCCGCGTCGCCCTCGGCGGCCATGAACGCTGGCACGTGCGCGAGCGCCACGGCGATGAAGCTCTTCATGTCCGCCGAGCCCCGCCCATACAGACGGCCATCACGGATCTGCGCCTCGAACGGGTTGGTGTCCCATGCCTGGCCGTCCACCGGTACCACGTCGGTGTGCCCTGACAGCACCATCCCCGGCTTGCGTCCTGGCGACAGCGTGGCAAACAGGTTGGCTTTTCCGCCGGCAGCGTTATACGTGAGGCGGCACTCCGCACCCTGCGCCTTGAGGCGGTCGCGCACCCATTCGATCAGGCCTAGGTTGGAGTTGCGGCTGACGGTGTCGAAAGCCACGAGCGTGTGGATCAGCTGCAGGACTTCGTCGGAAGGTTGCGATGCGGCGGAGATGGCGTCGGCGGACATGATCGGGCTCGGGTGGTGCTCGTGGTGCTCATCAGGCCGCGGGAGCGACATCGCTTGTTGGCGCGGCCAGCGAGCAGACCTTCAGTGTAGGCGTTTCGGCCAGTCTTCCACCCTGTAAGCAGAAGCGCACAAGCCAGTGCGTAAAGAATCCATACGAAACCGAGCCGTGGGGACGTGCAATCGGGGGATGGCGGGTCGGATATCGCCCGGGGGCGTATCATCGAACGTGATTCCGAACTTTCAGCCAGAACACGAGCAACCCATGAAGCTGATTCCAGAAATCCAAGCCGCGCACGCCGAGATCCAGGCGCTGCGACGCGACATCCACGCGCATCCCGAACTGTGCTTTGAAGAGCAGCGCACATCCGATCTGGTGGCGGCCAAGCTCACCGAATGGGGCATCGAGGTGCATCGCGGCCTCGGCAAGACCGGGCTGGTTGGGGTCATTCGCAACGGCGAGGGCAAGAGCATCGGGTTGCGCGCCGACATGGACGCCCTGCCGCTGGCCGAGGCCAACCAGTTCGAGCATCGTTCCCAACACGAAGGCAAGATGCACGCGTGCGGCCACGACGGCCACACGGCCATGCTGCTCGGTGCTGCCCACTACCTGGCCAAGCACCGCAACTTCAGCGGCACCGTCAACCTCATCTTTCAGCCGGCCGAAGAAGGCGGCGGCGGCGCGCGCGAAATGATCAAGGACGGCCTCTTCGAACGTTTCCCATGCGACGCGGTATTCGGCATGCACAACTGGCCGGGCGTGCCGGTCGGCGCATTCGGCACGCGTGTCGGTGCGCTCATGGCATCGAGCAACGAGTTCCGTATCACCATCAAGGGAAAGGGTGCGCACGCCGCGCTTCCGCACAACGGCAACGATCCGGTGTTTGTCGGCGCGCAGGTGGTCTCGGCGCTGCAGGGCATCATCACGCGCAACAAGCGCCCGATCGACACGGCAGTGCTGTCCGTCACGCAGTTCCATGCTGGCGACGCGACCAACATCATCCCGAATGAGGCATGGATCGGCGGCACGGTGCGGACGTTTTCGACCGAGGTTCTCGACCTCATCGAGCGTCGCATGGAAGAAGTCTCTAAAGGTATCGCCGCCGCATACGATTGCACGATCGATTTCGTCTTCCATCGCAACTATCCGCCGACCGTCAATACGGAAGCGGAAACGCAGTTCGCAGCGGCAGTCATGCGCGAGCTTGTCGGCGCCGACAACGTAGACGCCAATATCGACCCGACCATGGGCGCCGAAGATTTCTCGTTCATGCTGATCGAGAAGCCCGGCTGTTTCGCCTTCATCGGCAACGGAGAGGGGGATCACCGAGAGAGTGGGCATGGGCTGGGGCCGTGCATGCTGCACAACCCGAGTTACGACTTCAACGACGCGCTGCTGCCGTTGGGGGCGACGTACTGGGTGAGGCTGGTGGAGCGGTACCTGGGGCGATCCTGAGGGGCGGG
>NZ_JAMXHT010000007.1 GCF_023955655.1 Ralstonia soli
CTCAGTATGGCCACGTCGATCACTCCGAACTCCCGCTCCTTGCCGAGCGGGACAGTGTTCTATACGTGGGTCAACATTCGATGCAAAAACCTACCTCGGATGGGTCAGGATTCGGTGCAAATCAACACAGTCAACACACAGAGCTCCCTGCCTTCCTGGTCAAGCAACCGCCGAGCGTTGGCGATTTGGTCTGCTACCTCGGGACGGCCCAGTTTTGCGTGTGGTTTGACCTCTACCAGTACAGATCGCCCATCGCGCAAAAGCAGTTCAAAGTCCGGCGTATAGCGCCACACTGGTGCCTCGGAGCGAATCGTGCACGGCTGCTCACGATAGGCAACTATGGACGGGTGCATTTCGAAGAGAACGAGTGCGTCTGCCTCGAGCAACTCCTCATAGGCGATCATCCGCCCGTTCTTCCTACTCGGAAATTTGCCGCGCAAAATACTTCCTGATCGAGAGAGTATGTTGCGCGCAGGGGCGTATGCACCATTCGCACCCTCGCGCCGAAGAAGGTGCATATAGAACCTCACTCAGTCGACAAACGTCGACGGTCAGACGAGCGCTCCGAAGCATCATGCGGGTGCCGGCGCAAAGCACGGTGTTCCGTGAAACTTCATTGGGTCGCTAGATCATTGATGCCAAGATTAAACAACAGACAAGATTGATCAAGTGCAAATTGGACTACGCTGATGATCTTTAAGAAAAAAGTTGTCGTCTTTGAATATTCCGACAATTGTCTGCAGCGCTTTTTCACTCGCCAAAGTAGCATTAGTAGATTGTTCGCCCCGGCTACGTACCCACCTCTGCATACGCGTACTGCGTTTGCGCGTCCCGCTCTTTTGGGAGATGGGCTTGACGGGGCGGCGGAAAGATTACCGCTGATGAGTGCGGCATGATTCTCATTGTTGACCTTGAGGCGACCTGCTCGGACGATGGTTCAATCCCCGAGGAAGAGATGGAGATCGTCGAGATCGGTGCGTGCTGGGTTGATCGGCGAGGACACATCTTTGACGAATTCCAGAGCTTCGTGCGCCCGAATCGGCACCCTCACCTAACACCGTTCTGTGCAGCCCTGACCGGCATCAATCAAAGTGACATCGACGGTGCTGAAGACTTCCCTCGTGCAGCAGCTCGCCTACAGTCGTTTTCATGTCGGTTTTCCCAGCCCGATGCTGTATGGGGAAGCTGGGGCGCGTACGATCGAAAGCAGATCGAACGGGAAAGTGCTCAGCATGGTTTGCGCATGCCGATCACACTGCCGCACCAAAACCTCAAGCGGCTATTCGCGAAGCGCCGACGGACGGGCAAAGAGGTAGGCATGGCAATGGCTTTGAACCTTGTCGGATGCAAAGCAGAAGGAAACCATCACCGGGCGCTGGACGATGCTCGCAATATCGCGCGCCTTGTTCCTTGGGTGTATGGTGTTGAGACGTAACCCGCAGCTTGGTCGCATGAGGGTGAATTCAATGGACGATCAGAAACAAGGGACGCTTGCTGCTCCAAAGGTCATTGTTCGCCGCAAGTCAAGGCGAGTGATAGTTACACCGGCGATGAAAGAGCGTTTGCGCAAGGAGGCCCAGACGTCTACGCGCACTCGTTTTCCCGAACTGCCTGAGTGGCAACGTTGATCGGCCTGTTCGAGAACTTTGTTCGCGACTCTTTGTCTGGGACGATGCTTCATTAGCAAGGTGCTTACGCTGACGCGTCTTCTCTTCCGCTATTCCGCAGAGCGCATCGGTTCGTCCGTGGCAGTCAACACCCCTGCGACCTCCTTCAGTTGCCGTCGAGCAATCATAGTATCGACAGCCTGTTCAAGAACGCTGCGAACCTGGCTGCCTGTGCTGCGAATTCCGAATCCACGCGACACAGCCTGGATGACTTGGTCCCGCGTGGCACCAAAGCTCCTTTCGATCAGTTGGAGAGCCGCGACTTCGATCTCCTCAGGCGGCAGCATGTCGGCACGACGAAGGGCGATGGTGTTGACCCCTGAGCGATCACGAGGTACTGGCACACGGTTTGGAGTAGCCAGGAACTCCCCCGAGCGCGTGATTCGGCCCGTCGCTATCGCAATATCAATGGACCTTCCCACCACATCTTCAATACGAGCGCCTGCCCGCTTCAGCCCCCAGGCTTCTCGCATCCGGGTAATGACATGGTCGCGATGCACCGGCCCTTCCACGTCGACCGCTTGAACCACCAACTCTGTCAACGCTCCTTGCGGCGCTTCATACAGCTCCCCGACGAGATGGCGCGGTCGCACTAACGTCACCTCTTCATAGGGAGCAAAACCGGCGGCATCCTCTTCATCGGTTACCGTTTCACGCTCCACATAGGGTGCCTCGGCATCCAATTGCTCAGTAAGCGCAACATCCTCTCGTAACTCATCGAATTCGGCCTTAGCGGCTTCAATGCGACGAATCAGCGCGTCCAGCTGTTCGGTCGGGCGCTGGAACCAATCGGCACTCCAAATCCGATGGATAGTCCAACCGTGTTCCTCCAAGATCGCCTGTCGCAGCCGATCGCGATCTCGGGCCGAACGAGCACTGTGGTAAGCCGCACCATCGCATTCGATACCCAGCAGGAATCGTCCTGGTCGCTCGGCATCGAGGACCGCCAAATCAATGAAGAAACCGGCCAAGCCCACTTGTGCTTGGACCTCGTAGCCCCTCGCTCGCAGTGCGTTGGCCACCTGCACCTCGAATATGCTGTCATGGTCGCGCCCCGTGACCTCGGCCATCGACAAGCGCCCCGTGCGGGCATATTGGAGGAATATCCGGAATGCGTTGACCCCGGCTCGCTCCGCCGCATAGGCCGGGTCAATATCCTCATCCGTCATGGACGCAAACACGTCGCATCGCTGCTTAGCGCGGCTAATCAAAACATTCAGGCGCCGTTCACCGCCAGCCGTACCTAAGGGGCCAAAACGCATTGGTACTCGCCCATTTGGCACCGACCGGCCATAGCCCACAGAGATAAAGATCACGTCACGCTCGTCACCCTGGACGTTTTCCAGGTTTTTGACGAAGAACGGTTCTGAACGATGTGCCTTGAAGAACTCCTCAACCTCAGGTGACAATCCGCGGCGCAGAAGTTCGAGTTCATCAATGATGGCGCGACGCTGAGCAGCGGAAAAGGCTGCTACTCCTAGGGACAACTTCGGGTAGGTGCGTGCGTGGACGATGATCGCTTGGGCCACCGCTTTTGCTTCGATCAGGTTATTGCGCTTATTGCCAGCGTCGAACAAACCTTCGTGGACATGATGAAACCGTAGGCCCCGGCCACCCTGCGCCGTGTAGGGACTCGGCACGATATAGAGCTTGTTCTCATAGAACTGCCGGTTACTAACTGCAATCAATGACTGATGACGGCTCCGGTAATGCCAGCGCAGCATCCGGGTAGGCAGGCCACGAGCCGTGAACAGACCAAGAATGCTCTCGATATCCGCAACTGCTGTCGCCCCTTCATCATCCTCGTCCTCGTTGCTTGAGGTCATCTTGGCAAAGAAAGCAGTGGGTGGTAGCTGCTTTGGGTCACCAACCACAACCACTTGTCTAGCGCGAGCAATCGCCCCCAAGGCATCAACGGGTTGAATCTGACTGGCTTCGTCCATTACCAGCAGATCGAACTCCATGGCGCCCGGCACGAGAAACTGTGCAACGGACAGCGGACTCATCATAAACACCGGTTTGAGCGCTCGTAGCGCTGGTCCGGCCTTTTCGACGAGCTTACGCAGAGATATGTGACCCTTCTTTTTCTGAATCTCGCCTCGCAATACGCCGAGCGGCCCCAGCGCACCACCATCGCGAGGCGGAACGTTTTGGTAATGCGCGTGTACAACTTCCGCGCTCGCAGCAAGGATCCGCTGTCGATCCAGCGCGGCGAACTCCTGCACGAGGCGCCCATGGGTGGTCCCATCAAATCTGGCGAGATCAGGTTCGAGTCGTACCATCCGCGCATAGGTCGCCTCGAAATAGGCCATCTCGAACGCAGAGGCCAAAGCGTCCGGCGCAATTCGACCGGCATCTAGGCGATCCACCAGATCACTGCAGCCTTGTGCACGCGCGCGGGCCGAGCGATCTCGGTAGTTCACCCAGCGGAAGAGCTGTTCGTGCTCCTCGCTCCAGCGTCGCAGGCGCCAAACGAGCACTTCAAGCCGCGCATCCAGGATCGTGCCGCCAATGGAAGCCTCCAGATCCAATTCGAGTTCGTTACCCAAAGCGGTAAGGCTCGTCTGGATGAGTGCCTGCAATGCAGCCAACACCTTGGCGCGAGACACTAAATGCTCTCGCTCATCAACTCGGCCAGCTAAAGCTCGAATGTCAGGATTCTGCCTAATCCAGTCCGCGGCAGATTTGAGTGCCGCCCAGTTCGACTGCTCTGCTTGCCATGCGCCATCAAACGCTGCACGCCCCAGCGTCAAACCTTCGCGGACAGCCTGCCGATCGCGTTGACCGGCGGCCAGCGCTGCCAAGACAACACGAGCCTCACCCGCGCTTGAGACTCCAGCGGGAATCAGCACGCCTGCAGCCGAATACGCACGTGTATATCGCACAGCCAGTTGAAGCAACGAGCGCAAATCGGCACGCTCCACCGCGGCCACTTCACCGAATACGGGGCCTCGGGCCACCCCCAAATCGTCCCAGACTTCTTTTAACCCACGCTCGATCTGCAGGCAGACGGCCGATAGTTGTTTGGCGCGCGCGGCGACCTCCGTCTTTTCCGGGCCGCGCGCGGCGATCAGTCGTGGTTCAGCCCCGAGGCCTTTCAGGGATCGCATCCACTCGACCAATGCCAAGAGTGGCGCCGATTGTGACCTCGCACCACGCCAGTCATCGCCAAACGCGCTGCGCCCAAAAGCATCTTCTGCTTCAACAGTCCTCTTCGCGTCCTGCCCCTTAGCCAGGGTATCCAGCAACCCCAACACGACGGGCAGCGGCTGATTGGGTGTCGCTAGAACGGACCTTACCAATCGATTGGCCGCACGCCATTCACCGCTCAGAAAGCGAAAAACGCTCGTGCCACGCGATGCCAAGGTTGCACGCGCAGAGGCCAAGCTAAGGGACCACGCCATTTCGGTCAGTTGAGCTCCAATGGCGGTCTTGGCGGCTTCAAAGTCGGCCACTGCTTGAGCAACTTCTCCGGCACGCTCGACCCCATCATTCCAAAGATCAGACGCGAATGTTTCCGGGCTGGCGGGCGGAGCAGACGCGACACGCTCACCGATACGGGTCAGTGTCTGGAAATCTCCAAATGTCGATCCGGGATCTCGACCAAGTTGACGAGCAAGAGCAGCCGCTTCCGCCAGCAAGCGAGGCAATTCTTCGGATAATAGGGCGAGCCGCTGAAACTGCTGCGCATTGAAAGTCTCGGGAAGCTCCGTGAAGGCAGGGAGAACCTCACCGAGATCCGCGTCCCAGGCATCCTCAGCAACTCGACCGGTCAAGGCTTCTCGTCGTGCTGCACACTGTTGCCCAAGTTCGAGCAAATGCAGGATGACGTCAGAATTTTGCCAAACGTCGTGCCCCATGGCCGACGCGGATAACCTGGGGGCTGCCGCAATACGCTGAAGCAACTCCACCATCGGTGGAATGTCAGACAAACGAAGCGGTGGCTCAAGTTCCAAGAGCTCAGCTGCAATGGCGAACTGCTGCTGTGCCGCCAAGACCCGCTCTAGTAGCTGCTGGACACGCGCAACCAAACGCTCGGCATCCATCGGTGAGATCGCCGGCAGTCCCACACCCACCCAAGCATGATCAGCTGGCCGACCGATTTCAATCACGCGGCTCGCCAAATCGGCCAACAAATCCTGGCGCGCAGCGAAGCCATCCTTGCCCCATTGCTCCGGGCTCTCGAGGTGAATGTCGTTCGGGCGCTCCCCCTGTTCGCGTAGGCGCACCAAATGCCCAATCACCTGAAATGGAGACAACCCTGATTTCGGATCGATGGCGTGCAGATTCCGAGCATGCGCGTTGAGGCTGTCGCGCGCCTCAGTCAGCCGCGCGAAAAGGCTTCCTGGATCCGTGACCTTGGGAGCGCCCAGTTCCCACGTGCGCCGAAGCTCGTCCAACACAGCGCGCTTGTTGGCTTTGTTGCTGTGCAGCTCCAGGCAGGCATCGCCGACGCCTTTATCATCGAGACGGCGCTTTACAACGTCCAATGCGGCCATTTTTTCAGCCACAAAGAGCACGCTTTTCCCGTCTTTGACGGCAGCGGCAATGATATTGGCGATAGTCTGGCTTTTGCCTGTCCCCGGTGGTCCCTGAATGACTAGATTCCTGCCCCGCCGCACTTCGTGGATCGCCAGCGCTTGCGAACTGTCGCAATCCAAGATATGTAGCATTTCGGACGGTGGGATCAGCGCATCGATGTTAGCGTCCTCATGCGCGAGCTCCTCGCCGCCTGCAAAGCCGTCCGCCAGCAGCGAACGAATCAAAGGATGGTCACCTATCGTGGCGCCCTCAGGCCAGACCGCTTGATCTAGGTCCCGGTACATCAGAAACTTCGCGAAAGAGAAGAACCCCACCGACATGTGGTCGGGGAATACCTCCCACGTGTCCTTGGTTTCGATGCTCTTCCGAACCAACTCCATGTAACTGAGTGGCTCGAATGTGTCGCTCGCCTCAAAAGCCGGCATACGGAGCGCATGGACCCGATCGAGATAAGCCTCAAGCGACAGGTTGGACGCAAAGTCCTCCTGCCTAACCTTCAAGTTGAAACGCTCGCCGGCATTGCCACGATCGAGCTGGACGGGGATTAATAAAAGCGGCGCGTAACGAATGTTCTCTGCGTTGTTCGGATCGATCCACTTGAGGGCGCCCATCGCTAGGTAGAGCACGTTGACGCCCTGCTCTTCCTCCAACGTGCGTGCATCCAGATAGAGTTCCAGCAGGCGGCTCTGGAGACCCTTACTAGTTAGACGAGTTTGCAGACGAGTGTCGGCATGCCGACGCAAAACACCTCGCTCGTCCCTGCTTTCATCGTCGGGTTGGGCCAATTCCTCGATCTCATCGGGTTCGGCCTGCCTCTTATCCGTAGACGCATCGGCGGGGACTCCATCAGTACCTTCAGATGCTGGATCATTGGTCTCTGCAGCGCGCCCCGCTACGAAAGTGAAAGTCTTCCCCTCTCGAACCAACAGTCGAAAGATTTCACCGATTTTCTCATCGATAATTTCGATGGACCGACCACTCCGAGCCCCACGGGGCATATTGAGCAACCGGTTACGAGCTGATAGATCGAGCAGTTCGACTCGGACTCGTTCTAGCTTCTCGGCGAGCGGTAAATTACTTTGAAAAATGGTTTGATTTTCACCGGCAGCCGGCGCGCTTTGCCCTTGTACTGGCTCCATGAGCTCCCCACACGTTCTTTCTGCCTGCGTCGTTCGAAGGCTTGTTATTCGATCAAAATCAGGCAGCTCAGAAGACTCAGTCCTGATAGCTGCCTGCAAATCACTCTCGCGGTCTAACGAGCGTGACATGAGCACATCATGAATCTCGTGTCTTGCGCTGTTGCGCCGATTATCGCGTTACGCGAGCGAAGTGCCATAGTACCGACGGAGTAGGTACCAATTGGCACCGCCAAATGTAGGATTTTTATATCAGTTGTTCGGAATTTTTACTTCCACAACACACAAACACGCCCCCGAGGGTCATGGTGTTCACGAGAACCCTTCGATTCAACCACCGGCGCCTCCAAACGCCTTGGCTTTCCGTGCTGCCACAAGCGAGGCCGGGGTGCGATGTTCTTGAAAATAGCTGATGCAGTTTCGTATCCGCGATGCAGACGCTCATTTTCGCGCAGCAAAAGCTTCTCCAATCTGCCGTGCACGCTTGATCTCGTCGCTGTGCAGGTAGATCGAAGTGGTCGAGACCGAGGCGTGGCGCAGATTGTCGCGCACGGTGGTCAGTTCGGCGCCGTGCGCCAGGGCGTGGGTAGCATGCGTATGCCGCATCCAGTGTGGACTGGCCTTGCGCAGCTTCTCTGCCAGCACTGCGTAATCTTTCTCGATGACGTTGGCTGCCGTCTCAAAAAACCTCCTGACCACACTCCACAACCGCGCCGCCGAAATGCCACCGTCGGCATCCAACCCTAACCCACCAATCAGCGGCGTCTTCGGGTTCCAACGTGCCCACGTGACTGGTAGCCCGCGCTCGACAAGGTAGCGGTCGAGCGCCGTGCGCGCCAGCGGCGGCAATGCAACCTTCCCGGCACGGCTGCCCTTCCCTATCAAATTGAGCCAGTGATCGCCTTGTCGGTCAGTTTCGACGTCGCCAAGCTTGGAAGAAACAAGTTCGCTCGCCCGCAGGCCGGTCGCATAGCCGAAATCCAACACGAAACGCAGCCGCTGCGCGGCCGGCGCTTCCCACCCATACGACCATTCCAAACCGTCCGCGATGGTGCGGACCAGCGCCCACTCGCCCTCGGTGAAGGCGTGCGAGGCGTCCAGTGCGGCAGTCCGCCCGCCACCCCGCACCTTGATGCCCGCGAATGGGTTGGCCAGTACGTAGCGTTGCTGGATCAGCCAGCGGAACATGGCGCCCAATACCGACAGCGCATACGCAGTCGAACGTGCCGAGAGCCCGTCCGTGAACGGCCGCCATTCGACCGAGGTGCGCGGCCGCGCCGGACCGACCCAGCGCTCCCGTGGTGTCGGCCGTCGCAAGAAGCTCCGGTAGGCGATCGCGTCCTCGGTGGTGAGTGAGGAGAGCGGCCGACTGCGTTCGACGATCGCCCACAGGATCAGGCGTTCCGCCTCCTTGCGATAAGCGCGCTGGGTGGCGGGCGATTCATGCAGGGACAGCCAGGCCTGGACCGCTTCGTAGTCGTTGTCAGCAGCGAGGGTGCAGGTCTCGCGCGGCGCACGGAACTGCCCTTCCGAGCCGTCGACCTCGTGTGGCAGGCGCAACTGCTCCCAGGGCACCACCACACCGAGGACCTGTTCCGCGACCAATGCCCGGGCACGCTCGGTCAGTTGCGGATGCTCGGCAAAGAAGATCTCGATACGTCGCGCGCTGGCCTGCCCCAACCCGGGAATGATGGCCCACCAACGGCGCCGACGCGGCACGCGAACGGTCAGGTCGGCGAGAGTACTAATGCCGGCTGCACGCAACGCAGCGACGGCACGCGCATCCAGCCACAGCGCCACGTCATCGCTGATGACCGGCTCCGGCAATCGCAACATCCGCAGTAGCTCGATCGCCTGGTCGGCTGCCCTACCTTGCTTGGCACGTTCGGCCGCCGGAATCTCAAACAGCACCGCCAAGTCTTCACGCTGACGCCGACGCGCAAACGCAGCAAGCTGGCGCCGAATACGGCCAAGCACGCCGCGCGAGGACTGCCTCGGCGTCAAGCGGTCGCCCAGGTAGCGCTCAACCGCCTCGCGGGTGGACAGGCCGGCATGCCAGCCCCGCAGCGCCGCCAGTTCGGTGGCATCAGGGAAGCCAGCTGGGGTGCCGATGGAGGAATCGATTGGGAGCAGACGCGTTTTCATGGAAGGCAGTTTAGTGCTTCCATACGGCTATTACGATAAGAAGACTTATCGTAATAGCTCCATATGATCGAAGCGCGATGATGATTTCTCGGCTTATCAACTTGGCCGGCGAGATCGGCGGTATTCCAGAGGATGTCCCTTGGTAGCAGGCCGAAGATGCCCATTTCCCAACACTACTTCGCCTACTGGGCCAATCTTATTGTCGAGATTCTCGCAACTCTGAACTTTGTTTACTCAACTCTGAACTCTTCGAGTACAGAGTAGCAGGTGCGATTGCTAAAAGCTTCGCTTACGCTTGCGATGCCTTGATGTAGTCGCTCACGGCCTTTGTGACCTGCGCGGTCGTGGCCTCGCCGCCCAGATCCGGTGTGTGGACGCCGCTCGCAGTGGCATGCTCGACGGCTTGCATCAGCACCCTGGCCGCGCTGGTCTCGCCCAGATGTTCCAGCATCATCGCTGCAGTCCAGAAGGTGGCGATCGGGTTGGCAATGCCTTTGCCCGTGATGTCGAATGCGGAGCCATGGATCGGCTCGAACATCGAAGGGAAGATACGTTCCGGGTTCAGGTTGGCCGTCGGGGCGATACCCAAGCTGCCGGAAAGGGCCGCGGCGAGGTCAGACAGAATATCCGCGTGCAGGTTGGTTGCGACAACCACGTCCAGCGTCTTCGGCTTCAGGACCATGCGGGTCGTGACCGCATCGACCAGTTCGCGGTCTGTCTTCACATCCGGATACTCGGCCGCGACTTCGTAGAACATTTCGTCCCACATGACCATGCCGAAGCGCTGCGCGTTCGACTTGGTCACAAGAGTGAGATGTTTGGCGGGACGGCTACGCGCGAGCTCGAAAGCGAAGCGATGGATGCGTTCGACGCCTGCTCGCGTGAAGATGGCCGTCTCCGTCGCAGTTTCAATCGGCAGGCCGCGGTGCGCGCGGCCGCCGTGGCCTGCATATTCGCCTTCGGAATTCTCGCGCACGATCACCCAATCGATGTCCTCGCCGTTCTTGAGCGGACTTTTGACGCCTGGAAGAACACGTGCCGGCCGCACATTCGCGTACTGGTCGAAGCCTTGTGCGATCGGAAGACGCAATCCCCAGAGCGAAACGTGGTCCGGCACATCCTGGCTGCCGACGGCGCCGAAGAAGATTGCGTCGAAGGTCTTGAGCTTCTCGAGCCCGCCTTCAGGTATGTAGTGGCCGTGCTTCAGGTAATACTCGGAGCTCCATGGAAGGAGCTCCACATCGAGCTTGAAGCCGCCGTCGCGCTTTGACAGCACCTCCAGAACTTCAAGTCCGGCGGCAATGACTTCGGTGCCGATGCCATCTGCGGGGATCGCGGCGATCTTGTGTACGCGCATGAATTCTCCTGGTGTGTCTTGGTCAAGCATCCACGGGAAACACGCAAATGTGCGGCAATGGACACTGTGTTGCCATCAAGTAAAAAGGAACTTATGGGGCCGGTCGCGCCCACCGTCGTCGCCGACAGCCCGGTAAACACACTTTCATCCCGGCGTCCTACCTAGATAGCTTGCCAGGTGCATCCGCATCGAATTACAGACCAACGAGGGCCGGCAGGCCGCCCAGGTTCTTGATCTCGTGGCTGCCCCACACCGGCCAGCTCGGCTCGTGACCGCGCGCGACGAACACCCTGTTCTTGATGCCGATGTCATCCGCCGAGAGGTGGTCGTAGCGATAGCTCGACGACACGTGCAGGATGTCTTCGGGGCGGCAACCGAGTTGCTCGATCATGTATTCGAAGGCTTGCAGGCGTGGCTTGTAGGCTTGCGCCTGCTCTGCCGTGTAGACGCGGTAGAACGGCGCCCCCAGCTTCTCGACGCTGTGCGGAATCAGATCGTTCATGGAGTTGGAGAGGATGACAAGTTTGTATTCCTTCGCCAACGTGGCCAGTGCGTCCGGTACGTCCGGGTGCGGCTGCCAGGTCTTCACGGCTTCGTAGAACTTCAGGCCTTCGTTATCGCGACATTCGACACCCCAGCGGCGACAGGTACGTTCCACGGAGTTGCACAGGATCTCGTCGTACGGCCTGAAGTCGCCCATCACCTCATCCAGGCGATAGCGCGCGAAGTCCGTAGTGAACTGCTTCATCTCTTCAGGAGCAACACGGTCAGCGAAAAGCTCCTCCATCTTCTCCTTCATCTGGAAGTTGATCAGCGTCCCGTAACAATCGAAGGAAATGTATTTGGGCCTCAAGCTGGTAGTCATGATTCAGGTTCCTTTGTTTGACAGAGGGTCAGATGTCCGACCAGAGCCGTGCTCGTACACCGGCATTCGAGAGCTTGCTTGATCAGTACGGCGCCACTCTATGCAGCGGCCCATCCGATAGAATGGATGCGAATTCACACTACTTTTTCCTTGGAGTAAAAAATGATTCACTCGCATGAGCTCAGCTTTTTCTGGGAGATCGTCAAGCAAGGAAGCTTGTCGGCAGCGGCGCGCGAACTCGGCGTCACGCCGGCAGCGGTCAGCAAGCGGCTGGCAAAGATCGAGGAAAGCCTGGGCGTGCCGCTAGTGCGGCGCACGACGCGCCGGCTCAGCCTGACCGATGAAGGAGAACTGTTCCTCACCCATGCCCGCCGGATACTGACGGAACTCGAGGAAATGGAGCAGCAGGTGGCCCAGAACCGCCTGGCCCCCAAAGGCCTGCTAAGGGTGAATGCACCGCTGGGTTTCGGGCGAACCTACATCACCCCGATCGTCTCTCGGTTCGTCAAACGCTATCCCGAAGTGGAGGTCCAGTTGCAACTGACAGACCATCCACTCAGTCTCGTCGACGACACCTTCGAAATCGGCATCCGCTTCGGCGAGATTCCGGATGCACGCCTCATTGCACGGCGCATCGCGCCCAATCGCCGTCTCGTCTGCGCGGCGCCGTCCTACCTCAAGACGCATGGCATGCCCAAGGTCCCGCACGACCTTGTCCACCACAACTGCATCGTGTTGCGACAGAACGAGTCGGCCTACGGCTTGTGGCGCTTCTCAAAGGGAAAAAAGACCGAGACCGTCAAGGTACGCGGAACCCTCTCCAGCAATGACGGCGAGGTGGCTCTCAGCTGGGTGCTGGCCGGACATGGCTTGATGCTCAGGGCCGAGTGGGACATCGCAAAGTATGTCCGGACCGGTCGACTGGTGATTCTGCTGGAGGACTATGTGACGGAGCCTGCGGACATTTTCGCCGTCTATGCCGAGCGGCAGGGGCGATCTCCACGGGTGCGGGCTTTTACTGATTTTCTCGTGAATAGTTTCGCGCAAAGCGCGGGAAAATCGCAGGCGCCTGAGTTGAAGTGGTAAAGAGCCATCCGGTACCGAACGCCGACAGAAATGATGTCGTCATTGAGGTCGCTTTGCGGATGATGCGGGCCCCGGGGCGACGCTCCCCATCGGTGCATTGCCGGTCAGCGTATGCGCTAGGCTGTTCCTTCTTCGTGTTGATTGTGTGGGGCAGTACCAGACGAACGTGACGCTAGCTTGAGCGCCATCGACCAAAGACCACTTCCGTTGGGCAGCGCTCGAACAGCCCGTCGTCGATTGTCTTGCGCGCCCCCCCCCCGCCTCCTCGCCGGGCAGAGGCACAAAATGAACTGGCCCGGGCAACTGCAGCACTTCTTTCGGAATGCGGACCGCGCGCGCCAACATCACGATATGCACGTCATGCCCGCATGCATGACACCTTCCTAGACCGACGTACGAGCAAACTTACTGGCCTCACGAATCGGCGATACATCCAACTCTGTGCGTAGGACGATTCCCCGCTCCAAGGTGACGCCCGGCAGGCTCGCTACCACGCGGGTGCCGCCAGGCCTCGCACGACCGAATAGCCAACGTCTTCGAGATCAAGCGCGACGATGTCCTCCGTTCGGTGTTCTTCAAACCGCGACTCCAGGTAGCTATGCAGGTCGCGTCGCTGTTTCGCCGAGTGCGGATGATGCTGCCGCCATGGCGGCGCAAGGGTTATGGGAACTTTCAATTCCAATACCTTTTGAATGCAAGTTGCTTTACGTCTGTGCCATCAACGCGGCAAGCGTCGCGGGTTACCCAAAGAGGGACTTAAAAATTGTGCCGGATCCCGATGTCGAATCCGTTGGAGGATTTACCCGGCGCGGTCACGGCGCCATCAAGCGCTGAAGCTGACGTACCCCCGTTGCTCACGTGAGCAATGGCCGTATACAAGGCAGTTCGCTTCGACATCGTATAGACATACCCAAGCGCCCACTTCTTGGCCGTCGGGCTGCTTGCCGCATCAGTGCTGTAACGCGAGTATGCGATCCGGATGGCGCCAGCGCCGGCGGGAATCTTCGCACCAACCAGCCAACCCCTGGCGCTGACCGGTCCGTTCTTGTCCCACTCGTACATGCCCATGGCGCAGACCACGCCAAAATCATAGCTCGCACCGGCGTTGTTCTGCCGAACATCGCCTGCTGCGTAGCGAGCCCGGCTGACTGCGCCAGCGACGGTAAAGGTCCCAGTGGAGTAGCCGGCGCGAACCCCAAAGCCGTTCCCGTCTTTGGAGGTAGGGGTACCACTGGGATTTTCACCCATGTAATACATGGCGTTGAACTGGAAGCCGGAGCCGCTGAATCCCTGAGGCCCGTATCCAATCGAGGAGGCGTTGAAGCTATGCCCGTAGAGGTACGAGATGCTGTTGGAGGCGCGGACCGTGGTCGGGCCGGTGATCGCCGAGTTCAGCACTTGGCTGCCGCCGCTGCCACCGAGGTCAAATGGATCAAAGACGGCAAGATTCATGTACTGCGGCACATACTCTCGGCCGAGGCGAATTTCACCCCAATTGTTTCCGACGCTGATTGTCGAACGACGGTTGAACGTGAGCCCGCCATTGCCTGTAATACCGGTGGACTGGTTGTTGGTGTTGGTGGTTTGGCCAGTGCCGGTGTCCGCGTTCACACCGCTCTCCAGCCAGAATCCGGCCTTGAGGCTGCCGCCAAGGTCCTCCTGACCTCTGAAGCCGATCCGGGAGGCGGCAAGGTAGCCGCTCGCCATCTGGTTCAGGTTCGAAATGCTCCCGGAACCGTGCGCCAAAGCCATGTCCACAGTGCCGAACAGGGTCACGCCGGATTGTGCGTAAGCGGTTCCAGTCAGCGAAGTCGCGAGTACAACGGCCACGGTGATGGCTTGCAGTGTGATCGAATTCGATCGCATGGGATGTGTCTCCTAAATCTTGTTAGCGTTTTGATTTTTTCCGGAAGCACTGCACTGCCCCCGACAAGGACAGCGCTGCGAGCGAGAGCGCGAATAGCGTCCACAGACCCCGGGCTACCAACGCAGCCGCGATCCCCTGATTGCCGGGCAGCCATCCGGTGTGCAGCGGGTACACCACGTTCAGATAGCGCACTGTCAGCGGTTGCTCGCTGGCTCGCACGATGCGCAGAACCGAGGCGTCAGCCTCACGCAGGTACACCGAGTGGAAGCCAAAGGGATTCCACTCATCCACACGCAATCGCACGCGGAGTACGCCACCGCGCGCCGCGTAGATTCGTATCGGTCGAGCTTGCGGCAATGCGACGGATGCGGCAACGAGTGCTTGGCCCAGCGTAGACCGTTGCCCCGCGCTTGCGGCCTGCCCGGCGGGTGGAGGCACAACTGAACCTCCGCCTGCAAACGCAGACAGCGCGCCGCTCGCCAGTTCCGGCGAGCGCAGTACGAAGCCGGTAGACAACATCATGGCGAGTGGAAGGATGGCGACCGGACCGATCAATCGATGCCATTGCTGCCAGGACGAGCGCGCAGGCATCCGCCTCACGCGCAACCAGACGCGCAGACCCATCGTGATCGATACCAGGGCGAGCAACGCCGATGCTCGAAGTACCCAGGGCCCGGCCTCACCGAGCATCAGATGCTCGTGTAATTCGAACAGCTGGGTTTTCAAATCACGGCTGTCCGGCTGCAGCTCGCCTGCCGTGCCGCGCGTCGCATCGATCTCGGCCCAGCCACTCTCGCCGGGCTGCGCCATGCGTAGATGGACACGGATCGGTGCGTTGGGGCCACGTGGCAGGTCGACGAGATCAGCTTTTGCCGTGTGGTACCGGCTCGCCAGTTCGACCATGCCCCGATCCAGCGCTTTTCCCCATTCGTGTACCGTAGGAGGACTCGCCTGCGGCGAGGGCAGCGGCTGCAGCCACAGCAGGGTGACGCCAGTTAGCGCCGACACCGAGAGCAACGGTGCGAGCACCCAGCCTAAGTAACGGTGCCATTGGTAAGAGAATTTCATGCGGCCTCCCGTTCACGGCTGCCATCCGTCATGGCAGCTACGCCGCGCTGACGGCCAACGTACTGGCTCGGCGTCATGCCCCAGGCGTTCTTGAAGTGTCTGCAGAGATGGCTTTGGTCGTAGAAGCCTGCCACTTGTGCTGCAGATGCCAGCGACTCGCCGTCGGCTAACAGTGTTTGCACCAACTGGAGACGCTGCAGGCAGATGAAGCGGTGTGGCGAGACGCCTGCATGTCTGCGGAATACCGCGGAGAAGCGCCATACGCTCAGTCCGGCCTTGGCGGCTAATTCATTGAGAGAAAGGCGTTCGTCGAGATGCTCGCCTATGTACGTGATCGCCCAGGCGATGCGTGGGTGCATGGTCATCTTTGGCTCCTCCAGCAACGGCTTTTAGTTCTAGCTCTATTGCCGTCAAGTGTAGGAACTGTCCACGGCAGGTTCCGCTGAAGCACCTTGCCCGCAAACGAACGTCGTGGCGTTGTAATGGTGTGCAACAGCATGAAGTTTTTATGACCAGACGCATGCCACGCGCAGCAAATTCGTCCAAGACGTGCCATTCGTTTTAACGTAAGCACCAGCGCGCACTCATGAGGGGCGGACACGCCACGCACAGCAAATCCGTCCAAGACGCTCGGTACCATGACACCTAGAATTCGCCGACCACGCCGCACAAGGGACTTCGGTTCTCACTTGCCTCGTGGTCCGTCGCGACGCTGCTGAGCCCAAATTTGACCCGGCATCCGACGAGTCAGTGGCGGTAGAACAATGCAGCACCAGCTGTCTGTTCGATCACGCTGGAACCGTCGCTTTTTCAATTTCCCGCCCCAAAAAAAACCGATTGGAGAAGACAATGAAAACCATCAACAAGCTTGCCCTCGCCGCATGTGTGATGACGAGCTTTGGCGCAGCGACCGTTGCGGACGCACATGGCATCTGGTTCGCGCAGCGCTCGAATGAGCTCGCATTGATCTACGGTGTAGGTGCCGATGATCTAGACGCAGTGAAGCGCCTGCCCAAGATCAAGGCTGCCGCGGCCTATGATGAGAACGGCAAAGAGGTGGCGATGCAGCTCACGCCCCATGCATCCCTGCTCGTAGTGAAGGCTGAAAAGGAGCCGGCGATCGTGACCGCTGTGCTCGACCACGGTCCGTGGAGCAAGGCAGCCGACGGCGAGTGGTACAACAAGGGCAAAGACGAGGTGCGTGATGCCTCGATCAGCGAACACACCTTCAAGTACGCTGTACATCTGCGCCGGCTGAATCTGGTGCCCCCCATCCTGCCAGCCCAGAAGTTGCAGATCGTGCCAATGGTGAAGCCTCTGCCGGAGAAAATGGGCGAAAAGCTTGTGGTCCGGGTGTTGTATGAGGGCAAGCCTGTTCAGGGAGCCCTCGTGCAGCCCGATTACGTGACTGACCCCGACTCCAAACCACTGAAGACTGGTGCCGACGGCATCGCGACCATCAAAGTGCGAAACCAGGGTCTCAATGTCGTCGTTGCAACGCTCACGACGCCACCTGCGAACCCCGTGCAGACGAACCGCGACGAGTATCTAGCGACGTTGTCATTCGTGCTACCGCACCAGCCCGAGTAAGGCCGACCGAGGCCAAGCATTGCGGGCCCTGTACGCACGTGAAGACGCATCGAGTTTGCATATGAACAGCCCATTCCCGTCCTTTCCGCAGTTCATCACTGCGCTCACGCTTGCAGTGCCAACCGGCCTCGCCTGGCCCCGGCTGCGCAACTGGCTGCGTGGCCGCCCCCCGGCACAGGCTGTCCCCTCGATGCTGACGACACGGGTGCGCCGAATCGTTGATGAGACAGCTGACATCAAGTCGTTCGAACTCGTGAGCGCCGACGGCTCTAAGCTGCCCGGCTGGAGCGCCGGCGCGCACATCGACGTGCGACTCGACCAAGATACTGTTCGGCAGTACTCGCTGTGTGGAGCACCTGGCACACAGGACATGTATCGCATCGCGATAAAGAATGCGCCTGACTCACGCGGGGGTTCACGCGCGATGCACCAGCGCGTGGGCGTCGGAGATACGCTTGTCATCAGTCATCCGCGCAATCACTTCGAAATGATCGACGATGCTTGCCACTACGTACTGATTGCCGCCGGCATCGGGATCACGCCGCTGCTCGCGATGGCGCAGGAGTTGCAGGCTCGCGGTGCCTCGTACGAACTGCATTACTTCACGCGTTCGATCGCCGAGACCGCGTTCCAACAAATGCTTTCGGCGCAGCCGTATGCTGATCGCGTGAGCTTCCATTACGCCGTTGGCGCGCGACTGCGTGACCTGCTGCAGGTGAGCCTTCGCCACTATTCACCTGGCCACCACATCTATATGTGTGGCCCGCGCCGGTTTACGGACGTCATCAACGATGTCACAGCCGGCATCTGGCCGCCCGAAGCTATCCACGTCGAATACTTCGGTGCGGACGTTGCTGCGACGTCCGCACCGGGCCACGCGTTCGAGGTTAAGCTGGAGCGCTCGAAGCGCACGATTCCGGTTTCCGCCGAATGCAGCATCGCCGATGCGCTATGCGCGCACGGCATCTCTGTTGCCACCTCGTGCCGCGAGGGTGTCTGCGGCACCTGTTTGACTGGCCTCTTGGCCGGCACGCCAGACCACCGGGACGCGTTCCTCAGTGACAAGGAGCGTAAGGCTGGCGACAGGATCATGATCTGCGTCTCGCGCGCGAAGTCTAAGCAGCTCGTGCTCGACATCTGACCGCGACAGCGGTCGAAAGCCTCCCCTACTCAGAGCGTCGAGAAGGAGTACGTGTGTACGTAGGGCCGATTGAGTAAGCGCCGTCATGTCTTGCTCGAAGCGCTCGGCGTGCACACCCTTGCCCATCGGTCACTGAGAATTTGATCGGCGGCGAAGTGTTGTCCTATCTGCTCGCCCCGATTCCAACAAGGATTCCAATCCCGCCGCAAGCAGATCGCCGAATGCCGATCCGTTGTGCGACATGAAAATTGGTGTGCCGCTAAGCATTCAGTCAAGAATTGGAGAGCCGCTCACATCGGCGATCAACTCAATGGAATCTCCAAGATCCACTTGAACGTCCACCGGTCGGTGCTACGCGTCAAACCGCGTCCAATACCGAAATTGAAAACGAACGGCTTACGGTCCACATCAAACGCGAGAAATAGCGTGTGCTGCTGCTCATGCAATGGCAGGAGATGATCAACACGCCCCAGTCCTGCGTAGTACTCCACCCCGGTGCGAACTCCGGTTGCGACAGTGCGAGCCACCTTGAATGCGGGCGCAACCTCTGGCACACCGCTGCGCTCGGGGCCAGAGAGGTTCCAGTCAAGCACTGGGTTGATCGCCCATAGCCACCGCTCATTCTGAAAGCCATAAATCGGCCGCAACTCCGCCGCTTGTTGCGATTGCTCAAATCGTGTCGCAACGTGAGCCAGCTCGACGTTGAGACCAGCGAAGTGGCCAACCCCATCTTCCGGTCGAACAGGCATCCACTTCACGCGGAGCTTCGGACCGGTGACGTAGTACGTGTTATCGCGCGTGAGCGAAGTCGGAACGTACAGACCAAGCTCTACCGACGGCGTCAATCCGTAAGAGAACTCAGCGGTTGCGCGCCAACCGTGGGGGGTTGTGACTTCTTTGGGGTACGAGGGCTCTGCGATGCCGCTCGGCGTCGTGTTCAGATGCAGCTCCAAACCAAACTCGCCCGGTGCGTTGATGTCGCCCGTATAGACCTGGATTTCGTCGGGCAGCGCTGCGTGCACCGGCGGTCCCGACACGTACAACAAACTTGCGGTGAGCCCGGCAATGTGGGCAATGCGCGAATTCAGCATGGGGGTACTCCGTTTTCTACCCGCCGAAGCACAAAGGTAGGATGAGCGCTCTTGCTTATGTCCCAGTGCGTTACAACGGGTGGGGGGATGAAATGAATCTGTACGGCGCGCACGTCAAGGCTTTTGCGACGGGCGAGCCTTGAGTCCGAGCGCCTCTGGCGCGACGTAAGCCAATGGCCCAAGTTGGAAGGCAGGTAGGCGACGGTATGCAGAGCAGCCCCCCAAGGGGAAAACTCATCGATAACTTTATGGGGCCGCGCAAAAACGCCCGCCCCAGCAAAGCTAGCGTGTTTCCTGCCTACCTTTCAGTACGGCGGAAAGTTTGATAGCTCCTGAGCTTTCCCCCATCGAGGCTAGCTAAGCTGGCCCTGGCAGACGTACTTGGTGTGAAGGTAGTCGTCCAGCCCGTGGACGGAGCCTTCACGGCCGTAGCCGGATTCCTTCACACCGCCAAACGGCGCGGCCTCGGCGGCCAGCGCCCCTTCATTGATGCCGACGATGCCCGTCTCCAGCGCTTCGGCCACGCGCCAGATACGGCGGACGTTCTGGCTGTAGAAGTAGGCGGCTAGGCCAAACGGCGTGTCGTTGGCAGCGGCAATCACCTCGTCTTCGGTCGTGAAGCGCGTCAGCGGTGCGACGGGGCCGAAGGTTTCTTCGCAGGCGCAGGCCATGGTGGCATCGGCGTCGATCAGCACCGTGGGTGCGTAGTAGTTGGGCCCAAGCTGTGTCAGGCGCGCACCACCGGTCAACACCTTGGCGCCCTTTGCGATGGCGTCCTGCACGTGCCGGTCGATCTTCTCGACCGCACGCGCGTTGATCATCGGGCCGATCTGCGAAGCGGGGTCGGCGGCCGGCCCGACCTTGAGCGCGGCCACGCGTGCGGCCAACTTGGCGGCAAACGCATCGTGCACCGCGTCGTGCACGAACACGCGGTTCGGGCACACGCAGGTCTGCCCGCCGTTGCGGAACTTGGCCGCCATGAAACCATCCACGGCGGCATCGACGTCGGCGTCTTCAAACACGATGAAGGGCGCGTTGCCGCCAAGTTCGAGCGACAGCTTCTTCAGCGTGTCGGCGCTGCGGCGCGCCAGATGCTTGCCGACGGGCGTGGAGCCGGTGAACGTGATCTTGCGCACGCGGCCATCGTCCAGCCAAACGTCCACCACTTCAGGCGTCCGCTCGCGCGAGGCGGTCACGATATTCAGCACGCCCGGCGGCACGCCGGCTTCCTGTGCCAGACGCACGAGCGCGAGCGATGTCAGCGGCGTGTCTTCCGCGGGCTTGCAGACGACGGTGCAGCCCACCGCGAGCGCCGGGGCGATCTTGCGCGCGATCATCGCCGCCGGGAAGTTCCACGGCGTGATGGCCGCCACCACGCCCACCGGCTCCTTGAGCGCAAACATGCGCCGGCCCGGCACCGGCGCAGGAATCACCTCGCCGTTCATGCGCGTGGCTTCTTCGCCAAACCATTCGATGTAGCTCGCGGCGTAGGCCACCTCGCCCTTGCCTTCAGCAAGCGGCTTGCCCTGCTCCAGCGAGATCAGCTTGCCAAGATCGTCCTGATGCGCCAGCACGAGATCGTTCCAGCGTTTGATGATCTGCGCGCGCTGCTTGGCCGGCACCTTGCGCCACGCCGGGAAGGCGGCATGCGCGGCGTCCAGGGCAGCCCGTGCCTCATCCGCGCCGGAGTCGGGCACGCGTGTGATGAGGTCGCCGGTGGCAGGATTTGTCACGTCCAACAGCGGGCCGGTTGCGCTCAGCCATTCGCCGGCGATGTAGTTGGCGCTGCGGATCAGGTCCGCGCGATCGAGTGAGAGAGACATCGTCTTTTGGTCCACAGCAAATGAAAATCAGGCACCCGCAACGTGCGCGGCAATCGCCTCGCCCACCTGCGTGGTGTTGGCGGTGCCGCCCAGGTCCGGCGTGCGCGGGCCGTCCTTCAACACGGCTTCGATGGCCGCGACGATGGCGTCGTGCGCTGCCCGCCCCGCCCCTTGTCCTTGCGTCAGGAAATCCAGCATCAAGGCCCCCGACCAGATCATCGCAATCGGGTTGGCGATGTTCTTGCCGTAGATGTCCGGCGCCGAGCCGTGCACCGGCTCGAACAGCGACGGGAACGTGCGATCGGGGTTCAGATTGGCCGAAGGCGCCAGGCCGATCGTGCCGGTCGTCGCGGGTCCGAGATCGGACAGGATGTCGCCGAACAGGTTGGTCGCGGCCACCACATCGAAGCGGCCCGGCTGCAGCACGAAGCGTGCGGTCAGGATGTCGATGTGCTGCTTGTCGAGCGTGACGTCGGGATAGCTTTGCGCGACTTCATCCGCGCGCTTGTCCCACCACGGCATGCTGATGGCGATGCCGTTGCTCTTGGTGGCGAGCGTCACGTGTTTGCGCGGGCGGCTTTGTGCAAGGTCGAACGCGAACTTCAGCAGCCGTTCCGCACCACGTCGCGAGTAGACCGATTCCTGGATCACGATCTCGCGGTCGGTGCCTTCGTACATGATGCCGCCGAGCGATGTGTATTCGCCCTCGGTGTTCTCGCGCACGACGTAGTAGTCGATGTCGCCGGGCTTGCGATTGGCGAGCGGGCACGGCACGCCCTCAAACAAACGCACGGGGCGCAGGTTGATGTATTGGTCGAATTCGCGGCGGAACTTGAGCAGCGAACCCCACAGCGAAACGTGATCAGGCACCGTGGCCGGCCAGCCGACCGCGCCAAAGAAAATCGCGTCCATGCCCTTGAGCTGCGCCTTCCAGTCGTCGGGCATCATCTGGCCGTGCTGCTGGTAGTAGTCGCAGCCGGCCCAGTCGATGTTGTGACACTCCAGCTCGAAGCCAAAGCGCTCGGCCGCCGCCTGGATGACGCGCAGGCCTTCTGGCATCACCTCCTTGCCGATGCCGTCTCCCGGGATGATCGCGATGCGAAATGCGGGAATCATGTCGTTCCTTGTTCTATTAAACGGAGACTGCGGCAGCGCGGTCCCGCTCATCAAGCCAGCCCTGACGCAGTTCAGGCACCGAGTTGGCGAGTTGCTCGTAGTACGGATGATGTGGGCCGCGATCAAAATCAGCGCGCGCCACCTGCGTGAGCTTACGACCGTGCTGCATGACGACGATCTCGTCGCACACGGCGCGCACGGTGTGCAGATCATGGCTGATGAAGAGGTAAGACACGCCCAGATCGCGCCGCAGGTCGGCCATGAGGTTGAGCACGGCCGCACCCACCACGGTGTCGAGCGCGGAAGTCACCTCGTCGCACAGGATCAGATCCGGCTCTGCAGCGAGGGCGCGCGCCAGGTTCACGCGCTGCTTCTGCCCACCCGACAACCCACCCGGCAAGCGTTGCGCCACGCTGTGCGGCAAGCGCACCAGATCGAGCAGCTCGCGAATGCGCCGCTGCAACGCCTCGCCCTTCAAGCCTTTGTAGAACTGCAGCGGCCGCGCCAGGATGCGCTCGATGGTGTGTGACGGGTTGAGCGCCGTATCCGCCATCTGGAAGACAATCTGGATGCGGCGCAGCTCCTCGTGGCTCCGGTTGGCAAGCAGCGGCTTGAGTTCACGGCCGGCGAACGTCATGTTGCCCTGGCACGGCGCAATCAGGCCTGCAATGGCCCGCGCCAGCGTGGTCTTGCCTGACCCCGATTCGCCGATCACGCCGATGGCCTGCCCGCGGTAAAGCTTGAGGTCGATCCCTTCGATGACACAGGTGATGGGCTTGCCCTTTGTGCCGACAGGTCCGTAGCTGGCAGCCAATGACCGTACATCGAGCAGCAACTCACCTTCGCCCAGGCAGTGCTCCGCTGGGCGCGCGGTTGGCCGCGCCGCCGCCAGCAGGCTCTTGGTGTAGTCATGATCAGGCGTGGCGAGGATGTGCGCGGTCGGGTTGATCTCCTGCATCTGGCCGCCGCGCAGCACCAGGATGTGGTCGGCCATCTGCGCCACCACGGCCAGGTCGTGGCTCACGTAGACCGCCGTGGCGCGGCGCTCGCGCACCACGCGGCGGAACGCACGCAGCACCTCGATCTGCGTGGTCACGTCCAGTGCGGTGGTCGGCTCATCCAGGATCACCAGATCCGGATCGATGATGAGCGCCATCGCCGCCATGAGCCGCTGCAACTGCCCACCCGACACCTGATGCGGATACCGCTCGCCAATGGTTTCGGGATTGGGCAGTGCAAGTTCGCGGAACAACTCCACGGCCTTGGCCTCGGCTTGCGCGCGCGACATCGTGCCGTGAATGCGCGCCGGCTCCACCACCTGATCCAGGATCGTGCGCGAGGGGTTGAACGACGCCGCTGCACTCTGCGCGATGTAGGCGACGGTGCGCCCGCGCAACGCGCGCTGCTCGGCAGGCGGCAGGTGCAGGACATCGATGTCGCCAATGCGCACGCTGCCCGATGCGATCTCGCATCCACGGCGGGCATAGCCCATCAGCGCCAGCGCAGTGGTGGTCTTGCCGGAACCGGACTCGCCAATCAGCGCCAGCACCTCGCCCGGCTGGATGGCAAAGCTGAGGTTGTCTACGAGGGTCTGTTCGCCTGCGGTAATGCGCAGGCCTTCTACGACGACGGACGCACCCATGTTCAACGCCCTCCGCGTTCGCGGGCCGCGCGGCCCGGCAGGTTGTCGATGACGATGTTGACGGCGATGGTCAGACTCGCGATGGCCAACGCCGGTACGATCACCGAGGCGCCTGCGTCAGGCAGCGCACCGATGTTCTCGCGCACCAGCGAGCCCCAGTCCGCATCGGGCGGCTGAATGCCCAACCCCAGAAAGCTCAGGCTCGCCAGCAGCAGTACCACGTACACAAAGCGCAGGCCCAGGTCGGCCAGCATGGGCCCGAGGATGTTCGGCAGAATCTCACGCAGCATGATGTACAGCGTGCCCTCACCGCGTGTACGTGCCACAACCACGTAATCCAACGCGTTGATGTTGACTGCCAGCGAACGTGCGATGCGATACGCACCCGGTACGTAGATAATCGCGGCGGTCGCCACCAGCATCGTCACCGAAGAACCGAAGCCCGCCACCATCAGCAGGGCGAACATCTTGCTCGGGATGGCGGTCAGCGTATCGAGCACACGGCTCAGCGTGGCATCAACCAGCCCGCCCATGGCGGCGGCAAACAGCGCCAGCACCGTGCCCGTACCGCTCGCCAGCAGCGTGGCCACGAGCGCCACTCCAACCGTATAGCGAGCGCCCTCCACCACGCGGACGAACATGTCGCGCCCGAGGTAGTCGGTGCCGAACCAGTGGGCCGCGCTCATGGGCCCGAACACGTCGCCATTGCCGTCGCCGCTCGTGATCAGATGCGCGGGCAGCAACGCGGGCCCGACCACGGCCGCCAGCAGCCAGAACACCAGCACGGTCAGGCCAATGAGGCCCGTGACGCCAAAACTGCTCAGCAGACGCTGGACGCGATTGCGCTGTGCTGGCAACGGAGCCTGGAGCGCAGGGGAAGAAGGGGTGGATTCCATAGTCATACTCATATTCGTGGTGTGGGCTTGCTCCCTTCACCCGTGCCGCAGGCGCGGATTGGCAACAATGCCCAGCACATCGGCAGTGGTTACTAGGAGCAGATAACCAGTGCAAAAAATCATGGCGCAGCCTTGCACCAACGGCATGTCGCGCTGGGACACGCCGTCGACCATCAGCTTTGCAATGCCGGGATAGTTAAAGATGGTTTCGATGATGATCACGCCCCCCAGCAGGTAGGACAATGACAGCGCCACGGCATTGGCAATCGGCCCCACCGCGTTGGGCAACGCATGGGCGAGCACAACGCGCATTGGCGAAGCGCCCTTCAGACGCACCATTTCGATGTACGGCGCTTCGAGCTGGTCGATAACCGCGGCACGGCTCATTCGCATCATCTGCGCGACGATGACGCAGCAAAGCGTCAGCACCGGCATAGCAAAGGCTTGCAGCATCTGCCCGAGCGATTCAATGGCATTGACATAGGAAAGCGCCGGTAGCCAGTGCAACTTCACGGCAAACACCAGCACGGCCAGCGTCGCTACCAGGAATTCGGGTACAGAGACCACCGCGACCGCTGCACTTGAGGCAATACGGTCGAATCTCGAGCCCCGCCAAACAGCCGAAGCGATGCCTAAACCAAGCGCTATCGGTACCGAAAAGAAGGCGGTCACGGCCGCCAACAGCAGCGAATTTGGCAAACGGCTCGCTACCAATTCGGCCACGGGAAGCTGGGTTGTGGCCGATTGCCCCATCTCGCCGCGCGCGATGCCTCCGAGCCAATGTACGTAGCGTTGAGGCGCCGGTACGTTCAGCCCCATCTGCGCGCGAAGCGCGGCTAGCGCCTCGGGCGTTGCGTCCTGACCCAGTTGCTCTTGCGCCGCGTCGCCGGGCAGCACAGCGGTGATCGAAAACACAATCACTGATACCGCCACCAGTGACAACGTTGCGAGCAGCACGCGCCGCACCAACAGCCTAAAGATGATTTGATTCATAACACTCGCCTCGACTCGATTCCGTCGCCACGTCAGGCATCGAGCCAGACGTTCTCAGCAAACGAGTAGCCCATGAGGCCACCCAGCGGAATGGGCGTGAGCCCTTTAAGCTTTGACGTGTGCCCATCAATGCTCGCGAGGAACATGGGAATGCCGATGCCCGCCTCGTTGTGAATCATGGTCTGCATATCGGCGTACATCTGCTTACGCTTGGCGATGTCCATCTCGGACCGGGCGGCCGTGAGCAACTGGTCGAATTTCGGACTCTTCCAGCGCGACTCATTCCATGCGGCGTCCGACTTGAAGAACTGCGTAAGGATGGCGTCGGCGCTCGGGCGCGGATTGGCATTGCCAAAGCCGACCGGACTGTTGAGCCAATGGTTCGACCAATACCCGTCAGCCGGCATGCGCTTGATGTCCAGGTCTAGCCCGATGCGTTGCGCGGTCTGCTGCAGCACCAATGCGATTTCCACCGAGTACAAGGCGGCCGGCGACGCCACCACTGGAATCTTGCCCGTGACGCCCGACTTCTGCAGGTGGAACTTCGCTTTCTCGATGTCGAAAGGCCGCTGAGGCAGATCCTTGAAGTAGAAGCGGTTGGTCGGGTCAATCGGTTGATCGTTGCCGATGACCGCGTGGTCGAGCGCGATAGTCTTCTTCATCTGCTCGCGGTCGAACAGATACTTCATAGCCAACACGAAATCAGGGTTCGCGCCAGGCCCCATGTCCTTGCGCATGATCAGGTCGGTGTACTGGCCTGATTGCGTCGTGAATATCGCGTATCCAGGGGTACTCTTGACGCGTGCAACAGCGCGCGGGTTAATCGCCGCCACCAGGTCCATCCCCCCGGAGAGCAATGCGTTGACGCGCGCGCTGTCATCAGCTATGCCAACAAACTCGATTTCGTCGAGGTAAGGCTTGCCTGGTTTCCAGTACCCATCGTTGCGTACGACCACCGTCCGCACGCCGGGCTTGAATTCCTTGATCTTGTAAGGTCCGGTGCCAATGCCGGCGCTGAAGTCGGTCGTTCCTGCCTTGACGATGTGAAAGGCGAACGTGCCGAGAATGACCGGCAGGTCGACATTTGGCGCGGTGAGCACCACTGTGACTTCGCTCGGACCTGTGGCTTTGACGCTCTCGATCTGGTCGGCCAGTACCTTGGCCTTGGAGGCTGTGGCCGGATCTTTGTGGCGCATGATGGAATACACCACGTCAGCCGGCGACAACGCTTTGCCGTCGTGGAAGGTCACGCCCTTGCGCAGCGTGAAGACCCAGGTCTTGGCATCTGCGGTATGGGAAGCCTCCGCCAACGCCAGGCGCGGCGTCAACGTTCCATCCAGTGAGAACAACCCGTTGTAGACCATGTTGCAGCGCGCATAGTCACTTTGGTTTGACTGTTTGGCTGGATCAAGCGTGTCGGTAGTTGCAGCCGTCGCGGCCGCCACGCGGATACGCCCGCCACGACGAGGTGTCTGCGCGTAAACATTTGCAGCTGTGGCAGCTAAGCTTCCGGCCAGCGTGGCTTGCATGCCACCGGCCATGAGCATCTTCAACACGTCGCGGCGCGAGGCGCCGCGCTTGAGCGACTCCATCACACGCAGGCTTTCGGTGGGGCCCACAAGGGCATCGAGTTGGTTAAGGCTGTCGCTCATGTTGTGTCTCCTGTTGCAGCTCAGCACGCCGCAAGATATGTTGTTCTAGGCGATACGGTATTGCGTCGGCTGCTATGCAAGCCGATCCTTCATGCGGTAATACATGCCTACTGCCGGCAGAAACCAAGGCGAGCCGAAGTGGCCGGGAATGGCACTCCACGCGCGATCGCGCCACGGGTTGGCGGCAGCGTTGCCGGCCATGACCTCGGCCATACGTTCACCCATGTGTACGGACATCTGCGTGCCGTGGCCGCTGTAGCCCATCGAATAGAAGAGACCGTCGCGCTCGCCGGCATGCGGTAGGCGGTCCTGTGTCATGTCAACCAGGCCACCCCAGCAGTAGTCCAGGCGAACATCGCGCAACTGCGGGAAGATCTCGGTCAAGCCGGCGCGCAGAATCTCGCCGCTCGCAGCATCCTCTTGAGGGCTGGACACCGCAAAGCGTGCCCGGCCGCCGAACACGAGCCGGTGGTCTGGCGTGAGCCTGAAGTAGTGGTGGATGTTCGCCACCGTCACATAGGTGCGGCGCGCCGCCAGCAACGCGTGCGCACGCTCCGCGCCCAGCGGCTCGGTGGTGACGATGAAGCTGCCAATAGGGACGATGCGCCGACGCAGCCAGCCGAACGTGCCGTAACCGCCGTGGCGCGAGGCGCCGGTCGCAAGCAGAACCTGCTTGGCCAGCACCGTGCCGCGCGTGGTGTGGATACGATGCACTTGCCCCTGCACATGCTCGAGGCGTTGCACGCAAGTGCACGTATGAATCTGGGCGCCCTGGCGTTGAGCCGCCATGGCCAAGCCTTGCGCGAAACGACCCATGTGCATCTGGCCGCTGCGCTTGTAGAGCAAGCCGCCTTGGAAGCGCTCGCTCTGCACCTCCGCGCGCACGCGGGCGGCATCGAGTATCTCGACATCCCGATCCACACCATCCGCAATCAGCCGGTCCGCGCTGCGTTGCAGGGCGTCCATCTGATACAGCCTGGTGGCGAGCTTGAGTTTGCCGTTGCGCTGGAAGTCGCAGGCGATGCCCTCGTCGCGCACGATGCGCTCCACCGTATCCACGGCGGCGTCGTAGGCGTGATACCAGGCGCGGGCGCGGTCCACGCCAACCTTGGCGGCCAGGTCAGCGTAGTCGACGGCCAGGCCGTTGTTGACGTGGCCGCCATTACGCCCCGACGCCTCAGGCGCCACCCGCTCGCCCGCTTCCAGCACGACCACGCTGGCGCCGCGCCGGGCCAGCGCCAGCGCCGCCGACAACCCCGTGAAACCGCCGCCGACGATCACCACGTCTGCCTGCGCCGGCAGATCGTGCACGTCCAGCGGCAGCGCGGGCACCGAGTCGTTCCAGTAGGAGTCGAGTTTCATGGAGGTCATGTGGGGCGACGATGCAGACGCGGCTTAGAGGCCAACAACACCGGGCAGGCCGCCGATGTCCTGGATCTCGGTGTAACGGTACGCCGGATTGCCCGGGCCGTGGCCGCGGTTGACGAACACCTTGTTGACGATGCCGAGGTCGTCGGCCGACATCAGGTCGTAGCGCAGGCTGGACGACACGTGCAGGACGTCTTCCGGGTTGCAGCCGAGCGAATCGAACATGTATTCGAAGGCCTTCAGGCGCGGCTTGTAGGCCTGGGCTTGCTGCGCGGTGTACACGCGGTGGAACGGCGCACCGAGCATCGCCACGTTCTTCTGGATCTGCGCGTCGTCGGCGTTGGACAGGATCACCAGCGGGATTTCCTTGGCAACCTTGGCAAGACCTGCCGGCACGTCGGCATGCGGGTCCCACGTAGGCACGGCGTCGTAATAGGCCTGGCCGTCGGTGTCGAAATACTGGATCTTCCATTTCTTGCACAGGCGGCGTACGGCGTTCTTCAACACCACCTCGTACGGTTGCCAGTCCCCCAAGACTTCATCAAAGCGATAGGCGCTGAAGTCCGCGATGAACTGATCCATCTGCGTGGCCGGAATGCGGTCCGCAAACAACTCGCGCGTCATCTCGCCCATGCGAAATCGCGTGAGCGTGCCATAGCAGTCAAAGGTGATGTACTTGGGGCGGAAAGTCATGATCAAAGGTCCTCAAAAGGCTCCGCGTTATGCGGGCTCGGCAGCATCGTTGTGACAAAAACATTTAAGCACGCACGCTTGCATGCGTTATAGGGAATTAAGGCGCGCGACATAGGAAAGCTGCCGTTTGCGATGGCATCTGCGGCATGCCATGCGGTGCGCATTCCAAGCGTGCCGGGCGCACCGGTAATGCACCGCAGCAAAATCGATCGGCACACTGTTGAAACACCAATTGACCTCCACGATTTGCGGGGCCCACTTCCCTCCCGATTCGGGATAGCCGGCGTTGAAGAAGGTAAAAACTGGATGCGCCGTTAACGGTTGACCGAGGTCCGGTGCGTCGTCGATCGCACTGACGACACCGCTGAGCCGAACACGACCGTGACGTGATTGTTATAGCGCGTGGACGCGATGTCGCTGGCGGGCTCATCAGCACATTCAGCGAACAAGCGCGGGCGTTGGAAGTCAACGGGACATCCCGGTTTGCGGCGTTACGCAGCGGGCGGGTAATGCATGCAGTTTCAAGCGGGGCCGTGTGTACCAAGTCGGCGTCGATCAGATCAGACCAACGACCCAGCAGGCGCGCTGTATCACGCGGGACGTGGGTGAAATCCGATACAGGCTTCAGCACAGATTGACGGAGCATCGCAGCTCGACGCACCTATCGAAAAGAGGTCATTGATGCTAGGCAGGAAGGCTCGGCATTTGTGTTTGTAACGCCCCACTCCACCGCATCCAATTGCGAAACCGCCTCCCTCTGCAGACGATACTTGCAAATTGCGGGCGAGCTTCGATTCACTGTGGCCCGTCAGGCTGTTGTCGTCCAAGATGAGAGGGAATTCACCTCCCCTTCATCAGAAGGAATGCTTGCATGTATACCCCACCCGTGCCTCATCAAAGTACCGCTGCCGATGGCGTGGTGCTGCGCCCAATGACCATCGATGATCTGGCTCAGGTGCATGCCCTTTCGGAAGAGCAGCGTTGGCCGCACCGCCCAGCGGACTGGGCGCAGAGCTTTGCGCATGCCGAAGGTATCGTCGCCGAGCGCGATGGTCAGATCATCGCCACCGCGCAACGTTGGCACTGGGGCCGGCGCCACGCCACCATCGGCTTGGTGATCGTCACCCCCGCGTGCCAGGGGCGGCGCATCGGCCATCGCCTGATGAGCGCACTGCTCGACGGCCTGGACAACCACACCGTGCTGCTGCATGCCACCGCAGAAGGACGTGGTTTATATGAGCGACTTGGTTTCGTGCGCACGGGAGAAATCCGCCAGCACCAGGGCATTGCGCAACCCACGCCGCTGATCGCCCTGCCCGCCGGCTGCCGCCTGCGCCCGGCCGGGCTCAATGAAGCTGCGGACTTGCGCCGCCTGGATGCCGAGGCACGCGGCATGCCACGCGATGCGTTGATCGACGATCTGCTCGCCAGTGCCGAAGCCTGTGTCGTCCTGGACGACGACGGCGAGCCGCGTGGCTTCGCCATGCTGCGCCGCTTTGGTCGCGGGCACGTCATCGGCCCCGTGGTCGCCCCAGACGCCGAGAGCGCCAAGGCGCTGATCGCGCATCTGGCCGGCATCAACGCCGGCCACTTCACGCGCATCGACATCGACTTCGACAGTGGCCTGACGGAGTGGCTGGAGAGCATCGGCCTGCTGCGCGTGGAAGCCCCCACCACCATGGTGCGTGGTGAGCCGCTGGCCACACCGCCCAACGGCCCCACGCTGTTTGCCATCGTCACCCAGGCGATGGGTTGAACCTCGAACATTGCACCGACGTCGAATCGTGACGACCACCTTCCTCTACAAAGCCGACCCAGTCCGCTGCCGCCCAATGGGCCGAAGTCTTCCGCCAGCATGCGCCGGACATCGACTTCCGCATCTGACCCGAGATCGGTGATCCGGTACGCGTGCGCTTTCTGGTGCCGTGGGAACCGCCCGCCGATATCGCTACGCAGTTCCCGCATCTAGAGGTGTTGTTCTCATCAGGCGCGGGGGTGGATCAATTCAACTCTGCCGCGCTGCCACCCACGCTGCCCGCGGTGCACATGATCGAGCCTGGCATCGCGCGCGGCATGGTCGAGTACGTCACGCACGCCGTGCTGAGCCTGCGCCGCGACACTACTGTTTATCGGCGCCAGCACTCTGCCGAGCAGTGGCGGCCACTGCCGGTGCGCCGCACGATCTGCTGCCGCGCGTCGAACAACAGCAGCCCACTGCGTTCTACCTGCGCAAAGCAGCACCAAGCCACAGACGCATCAGCCTAATCTTGAGTCTAACGAATGCTCGTGTTTTGCATGAATGGACTCTGATATGACTCAGCTCTGCGATCTTCCCCAACTAGCCTCGCTCAACGCCATCGACCGTGCGCACCTGATCCACCCTGTCTCGGCGTGGCGCACGCACGAGCAGCGCGGGCCGACGGTTCTGTCCTCCGGCAAGGGCGCATGGCTGACGGATGCGTCCGGTCACGAACTGCTCGACGCATTTGCGGGCCTCTGGTGCGTCAACGTCGGCTACGGGCAGGAAAGCGTCGTGCAGGCCGCCGCCGAGCAGATGCGCCGTCTGCCCTACGCTACGGGCTACTTCCATTTCAGCAGCGAGCCCGCCGTCCGCCTGGCCGAGAAGCTCGTACAGATCACGCCGCGCTCGCTCAACCATGTGTATCTGACGCTGGGTGGATCGGAGTCGGTGGATGCTGCCGTGCGCTTTATCGTGCAGTACTTCAATGCGATCGGCAAACCGACGAAGAAGCATTTCATTTCGCTGGAGCGCGGGTATCACGGTTCGTCGTCCACCGGCGCGGGGCTGACGGCGCTGCCGGCATTCCATCGCGGCTTTGACTTGCCGCTGCCCACGCAGCATTACATTCCCTCGCCCAATCCTTACCGCGCCGCCGACCCGGCTGACGCGCAAGGCATCATCGCGGCCTCAGTGGCGGCACTACGCGCCAAGGTGGCGGAACTGGGCGCCGACAACGTCGCCGCGTTCTTCTGCGAGCCGATCCAGGGCTCGGGCGGCGTGATCGTGCCGCCCAAGGGCTGGCTCAAGGCCATGCGCGATGCCACACGCGAGCTGGGCATCCTGTTCGTGGTGGATGAGGTCATCACCGGTTTTGGCCGCACCGGCCCCATGTTTGCGTGCGAGGCCGAGGGCGTGGAGCCCGACGTCATGACGATGGCCAAGGGGCTAACAGCGGGCTATGTGCCGATGGGCGCGACGATGATCTCCGACGCCATCTACGCCGGCATTGCCGACGGCGCCCCGGCGGGCGCACCGATCGGCCACGGCGCAACGTATTCGGCGCACCCGGTGAGCGCCGCCGTGGCGCTGGAAGTCCTGCGCCTGTACGAAGAGGGCGGCATCCTCGCCAACGGCCAGCGCGGCGCAGCCAGCTTTGGCGCGGGGCTCGATGCGCTGCTGGCGCACCCGCTGGTGGGTGATTCGCGCCACCGTGGCCTGCTGGGCGCGCTGGAGCTGGTGAGCGACAAGGCCACCAAGCGCGGCTTCGATACCGCACTCGGCCTGCCCGATCTGATTGCCTCGGCTGCCTATCGCAATGGCCTCATCTTCCGCGCGTTTGGCGACAACATCCTGGGCTTTGCCCCAGCGCTGACGTTTACCGAAGACGAATTCGCCCAGCTCTTCGTGCGGCTGAAGAAGACGCTCGACGATGTGCTGGCCGTGCCGGCCGTGCGTGCCGCGCTCGCCTGATGCAACCGCTAGTAGCAGACCAAGAGACGCTGGCTGCCGCAAAATCGGATCAAACTTCCACGCCTTCGCCCCCGTCATGATCGAAGCCCTCAAGATCGATCGCCTGGATCTGCGCATCCTCGCCCAACTGCAGAAGAATGCGCGCATGACCAACGTGGACCTCGCCGATGCCGTGGGCCTGTCGCCCAGCCCGTGCCTGATCCGCGTCAAGCGCCTGGAGCAGGCGGGCTATATCTCCGGCTATGGCGCACACATCCGGCTGGAGAGACTGGGCGACACCCTCACGGTGTTCACGGAAGTCACGCTGTTGGACCACCACCGCGAGACTTTCGTGCGCTTCGAGGCTGCCATCCGCGAGATGGACGAGGTGCTCGAATGCCACCTGCTCTCCGGCGGCTACGACTACCTGCTGCGTTTCATCACGCGAGGGGTCAATCACTACCAGGAAGCGATCGAGGGTCTGCTGGAGCGCAACATCGGTATTGCGAAGTACTTCAGCTACATCGTCATCAAGTCGCCGTTCGTCAAGACCCACTGCCCGGTTGAACGGCTCTTTCCCAATCAACGCTGACGCCGTATGCCCGACGCCGTCTACGTTCATCCCCGCCGCGTTGTGCGACTGGCAACAGCAGAATCCACAGATCACTTTCGAGCCGTCCACCCCAATATGCCGGCGTTCGGATTTCCAGAGAGGGCACAGCGTAGGCAATGCGATGGCAATCATTGCCCATACAGACACCGCAACCACCTTCACCAAACTGGGCGCTTTGAGCAACTAGCCGCGAGCGCTGCGTAGTCCCGCTTAAATCAAGATCGAGAGAAACCTCCATGTCGACTCTTCAGCAAACAACCGTCACTTGTGCCCCTCCGCCCTCATTCGTTGATCTGCGCCAATTCGCACAAGACGAAAGTCAAGGCATTCCCATGCCCGCTTCGATGGATGATGATCGCTTCCTCTCCAGCCGCCGCATTCTCGATTGGCCTCAAGGCCCAGTGACGGCGGGCATCATTGCGCTCGATGCCGACGGTGGTTCAGTGCAGTCGCTTCCGGCGGACGAGTTCATCATCGTCCACGCGGGGAGTTTCACCATCACGCAGCAGGACTCGCCTCTCGTCCTGAAACCTGGTCAAAGCACGGTACTCAAAAAAGGCGCCACATTCTCTTGGTCTGCACAGGGTCCGGTGTCGCTGATCTTCACGCGCTACAACAACAGCCAATCGGGAGATCGCGCCATTGTGCCGATCAAGGAACACCCACAGTTGGAAGCGACGGGCACGCCGCCGGCAGACCTTCTGCTCACGCCCGCGCCGGTATGTCGCAACTACACCGACTATCGCTCAACCGACGGTGAGTTCGTCTGCGGCACTTGGGATTCAACGCCATATCACCGCCGGGCGATGTTCTATCGCCACTTTGAACTGATGTACCTGCTAGAAGGCAGCGTGACGCTTATCGACGAAGCCGGCCGAGCTGGCACGTTCTCAAAGGGCGACATCTTCCTCGTTGAACAGACAGCGCGGTGCACATGGGAAAGCCGTGAACATGTCGCGAAGGTCTATGTGATTTATCGCCCCGTGCAATAAGGGATACCTCGTCTCAACCTGATTGGGCCTAGAAAGATGGAGCGGTTGCCAAAGTGAAAACGTTGCTACTTAGAAGGGATGAAGTCGCCAGCCTCATCTGCATGAGCGAAGTCATCGGTGCAGTAGAAGAGGCATACAAGGCCTTTAATGCAGATCAGGTGGTACAGCCCGACTATATCGGGATAGACCTCCATCCGCCGCGCGGGGATATTGATTTCAAGCTCGGGTACTACAAAGGCAATGAAATCATCTCCATGAAGGCGTCTTCCGGCGGTTTCCCAAACAACCCTGTGACGTATGGTGTGCCGAGCGGCATGGGGACCATCCTGCTGTTTGACGCGCAGACCTGTGCGCTGATTTGCGTGATGGATGGAAGCTTGATCACCGGCCTCCGGACCGGCGCGTCCGGGGCTGTCTCGGTCAAGGCGTTGGCAAGAAAGAACGCGAAAAAGATCACATCGATCGGCACCGGGAATCAAGCCCGAATGCAGATCCGTGCCATCAACGAGATCATGCGCGTTGAAGTGATTCACGCATGGGACCACACTCCCGAGTCGCTCGCGAAGTTCAAGGCCGATATCGAGCGCGAGTTCGGCATTCCTGTTGTGACTGCGCACTCCAAGCAAGACGCCGTTGAGCAGGCAGATATCCTGATTACGACGACGCGCGGCAAAGGCTCCGTGGTGGAAGCCGATTGGATCAAGCCCGGCACACACATCGTTGCGATCGGCACGGACGCAAAGGGCAAGCAGGAACTGGATCCGGAAGTATTCCGGAATGCAAAGGTAGTCGTTGATTCGATCCTGCAGTGCACGGAAAAGGGCGAAACCCAGCATCCGCTAGGCAGGAACATCATTGCCAAAGACGGCATCCATGCAGAGATCGGCGAAGTCTTGCTTGGCACGAAGCCCGGAAGAGAGAGCGACGACGAAATCACGATCTTCGACTCCACAGGCATGGCCATTCAAGACAATACAACTTCGACAAGAATCTATCGGAACGCAATAGAGCGGAACGTTGGCACCTTCTTTGAATTCATTCAATAAGGGGATCTCCAATGCGCAACTACCCTACCATTCAGGACATTCGGGAAGCCCAGGAACGACTGAGGCCTCACATCAAGCATACGCCGTTACTGCGCGCAGAAAAGATCGAGAAAGTCGTCGGCTGCCAACTCTACCTGAAACCCGAAACGCTGCAGATTACCGGAGCCTTCAAGATTCGAGGTGCCTTGAACAAGGCGCTTTCCATGCCAAGGGAAGAGATCGCCAACGGCATCATCGCGACGTCTTCGGGAAACCATGCACAGGGGCTCGCCTACGCCGCCAGAATGCTGGGCGTAAAAGCATTTCTGGTCCTTCCGGTTACCACTCCAAAGATCAAGATCGAGAATACGAAGGCCCTGGGCGCAGAAGTCATTCTCTTTGATGGTGACACCGCTGCGAGATGGAAGAAGGTTTATGAAATTGCCGAGGAAAACAAGTACGCGGTAGTCCACGCGTTTGAAGACCCTTTGGTAATGGCCGGCCAGGGAACAATCGGATTTGAAATACTGGAAGACCTGCAAGATGTGGACACGGTCATTATTCCCATGGGCGGTGGCGGTCTAATTTCGGGAATCGCGACCGCCCTTAAGGAAACGAAACCATCAGTGCGCGTCATCGGCGCGGAGCCCGCCTTGACGCCAAAGTACTATCACAGCAGGATCAATAAAGAGCCTACGTCGCTTCCCTTGGGAAATACCATCGCAGATGGTTTAAGGATCAGCGTTCCAGGACAAAATCCGTATCCCATTATTGAAAAATACGTGGATGAAATTGTTCTAGTTGAAGACGAGCACATCATCGCGGGTATGCGGGTACTTGCCAAGGATGCGAAATTGATTGCTGAGCCCGCTGCCTCAATTGGTGTTGGAGCCTTGCTGGCCGGCGCCATCAAAGTCAGGCCAGACGAGAAAGTGTGCGCGGTATTGACTGGCGGAAACTGGGACCTATCCGATCTTGCCGAGATATACCGTTCGGCGTGACGCCTGAGATCAAACCTGTCTCCTCGACCTCCGGGAGCTTGGCTCGCAGACAGCAATACCTGCGAGCTTTTTTTGATGGACGAACGCATGGACATTCCCAAAGCACTGCGCCAATCCGGTCTGAAAGTGACCTTGCCAAGGCTGCGCATCCTGCAGCTTTTTCATGAGCGTGAAACAAAGCACCTGTCGGCCGAAGAGATCTACCGCAGCCTGATCGACGAGAAGATCGACATTGCGCTTGCGACCGTTTACCGCGTGCTGATGCAGTTTGCCCAAACAGGCATTGTCATCCGGCGCCATTTCGAGTCGGGCGCGGCGGTGTTCGAACTCAATGAGGGCGATCATCACGATCACCTGATCTGCTCTGCCTGCGGCAAGGTGGAAGAATTCTTGGACAGCGACATTGAACGGCGTCAGGAAAACATCGCGCAGGAACGCGGCTTCGTTCTTCATTCGCATTCGCTGTCTCTCTACGGCCTGTGTGCAGCCTGCAACTCGGCCCAAACCGCGCCATCGGAAACGTCCGGATCGGACCGCAACAAATATGAACGGCCAGATCTCCGACATCAACCCGCAGCCCGAGCAGATCGGCGGCAGTACCGTTGATGTCTTGAATTGCGGCGCGTCGTGCCCTGAGGTCAAGTCCCCGCTCGTGCACTGCTGAAGCCCGCCTTTGGCCGGAGGGCCACCGCGTCGCCATTCCAACATTCCCCTCGCGTGATGCCTGGAGCAACATGCTCACGGCCGCTGTGCCCCGCGCTTGACGGCCACGCGCGTGCAGGCCAGCCCCCCCTCGCCTATCTGGCTGCTTGCGATCCTGAGCAGCAAAGGCGGCTTCCATCAGAGAGTTGTTCCCTAAGTCCCGTCGGGGCGCAATTCCAGGCCACCGCGGCAACGGGAAACCGGACGACCACACCCGGCAAAGTCCGCTCTGAACGAGCGCCGCACAACATTTCGCACACGTGCGAGAACGACAAGGAATCTGCTCGAGCCTCACTGCAATAGAGCATCTCTGCAGCACTGATCTTCATAAACTTGTATTCGACCTGGCATCCACCTGTCGTCCACCTTTAGGAGATCAATGAAATGGCATACAAACCGAAATTCATCAGCTTCGATTGCTACGGCACCCTCATCAACTTTGAAATGGGTCCGACCGCAAGACGGATTTTCGAAGACCGTGTTCCGGTGGATCGGATGCCGGCTTTCCTGGACAGTTTCCGGTTCTATCGCCTCGATGAAGTATTGGGCGAGTGGAAGCCGTTCTTTGACGTTGTTGAAAATTCCATTCGACGCGCCTGCCAGACGCACGGCGTTGAATATCGCCCTTCCGATGCAGTCGCCTTGTACGACGCCGTTCCGACCTGGCAGCCTCATCCGAACGTCGTCCAGACGCTGGAGGCTATCGCTCCGCATGTCCCGCTGGTGATCCTGTCGAACTCCATGGTCGACCTGATTCCGCACAGCGTCGCTCACCTCAAGGCGCCTTTCCACGCCGTGTACACCGCCGAGGAAGCTCGCGCATATAAGCCCCGGGCCCAGATGTTCGAATACATGTTCGACCAGCTTGGCTGCGGCCCCGATCAGATGATGCATGTTTCGTCGAGCTTCCGTTATGACCTCATGACGGCGTCTGACCTGGGATTCATGGCCAGGGCGTTCATCGATCGCGGTCACGAGCCGGTGTGCGACGGCTATGGCGTCAACAGACTGACCGACATTCGCCAGCTTCCCGGTTTGCTCGGGCTCGAATGTCTGCCCCACACCGCCACGACGAAACGAGCCGCATGATGGCGGAGAATCGTGCGATTGCGGCGGCGGCGCTGAGCACGGCGGCCCCCGCCCTGGCTCCCGAGCAAGTGGCGGCCGTGGTCAGTCGCCTTTACGGTGTTCATGGCAGCGTGAAGGCGCTGGCAGGCGAACGCGACCAGAATTGCTGCATCGAGACCACTGATGGCACGCGGTACGTCGTCAAGATCAGCAACCCGTCCGAGTCGGTGTCGGTCGTCGACTTCCAGATTGCTGCGCTCGAACACATCGCCCGCGTATCGCCTGATCTTCCGGTGCCGCGCGTCGTGCGCACACTTGGCGGACGTACGCGTGACACGGTCATCCTCGCCGACGGTGTGCAAACCACCGTGCGGATGCTGACCTATCTTGATGGCATCCAGATTCGGGAGACGCCGCGGACTGCCGCGCAGCGCAGGGCAATGGGAGCGTTTCTCGCCAGGCTGAATCTCGCGTTATGCGATTTCTCGCATCCGTCGGCAACGCACGATCTCCTCTGGAATGTCTCCGCTGCGCACCGGCTGACGGCCAAGTTCGATTCCATCGACGACGCCGCGCGGCGCGCGCTCGTCGAGTCGTTCATGAAGCGCTTCACCGACCATGTCCTGCCGCACCTGGCCTCGGTCAGGGCACAGGTCATCCACAACGACTACCACCTCTACAACGTGCTGGTCGCTCCTGACGATCACGAGCGCATTCTGGGAATTATCGATTTCGGCGACATGCTGCACGCGCCGCTGGTCGGCGAGGTCGGTACGGCGGCGGCCTTTCACATGACCGGCAATGCCGATCCGTTCGAGGGGCCTGCACAGTTCGTCGGCGCCTATCACGCGATTCTGCCGCTGACCGACGTCGAGCAAGAGATCGTCGCCGACCTCATGGCCACACGCCACCTCATCACCGCACTCATTTCGGAATGGCGCGCCAAGCGCTACCCCGAAAACCGCGCATACATCATGCGCCACAACCCCGCAGCGTGGGAGGCGCTATCCCAGATGGCTGATCTTTCCCGCAATGAGATGCGCGATCGACTACTGGCCGAAGTTCGCGACGTACGCGAAGTACATCATGGATAAAGAAAAGGAAAACACAATGACAAGCACCACTGACCTCAACATGGTCAATGCCTACATCCCAGGTCGCGCCAACGTGGCGCCCGCCACTGCGGCGTTGATCGAGCGGCGTGACGCATTGCTCGGCCCCGCCTATCGGCTGATGTACGAGCATCCCCTTCACATCGTGCGAGGCGAAGGCGCGTGGCTCATCGATCCGGAAGGCCACCGCTATCTCGACATCTACAACAACGTCGCGTCGCTTGGACATTGTCACCCGGCGGTGACCGAGGCGATATGCCGGCAGGTGAAGACGCTCGCGACCAACACGCGCTATCTGCACGACACGATTCTTGAACTGGCCGAACGCCTGCTCTCGACCGTGCCCGAGACCGAGCTTGCCCATCTCATGTTGACCTGCACGGGCAGCGAGGCAAACGACGTCGCCTATCGTATCGCTCAAGTCCGCACCGGCGGCACCGGCGTGATCGTGACGGAAACCGCCTATCACGGCTTCACCGACGCGGTGTCGAAATTCTCCCCGTCGCTCGGCGTGACAGTCGATCTCGGCGCACACGTTCGTCTGGTTCCGGCGCCGCGCCTCTATCACGCAGATGGCGCCGACATCTCCGAGCGCTTCACGCGCGATGTCGAAGCGGCAATCGCCGATCTGAAGCGCCACGGCATCAAGCCGGCGGCATTGATTGTCGATTCCGTATTCACGAGCGACGGCATCCTGCCTGAACCGACAGGCCTTCTGAGGGGTGCCGTCGACGCGATCAAACGGGCCGGCGGCCTGTTCATTGCCGACGAAGTCCAGCCTGGATTCGGTCGGACCGGCGAGCATATGTGGGGCTTCCAGCGTCACGGCGTGGTCCCTGACATCGTTACGATGGGCAAGCCGATGGGCAACGGGCAACCTGTCGCTGGGTTACTGGCTACAGCCGACGCACTCGCGGAGTTCGGCAAGAATTCAAGGTACTTCAATACGTTCGCGGGCAATGCCGTGTCGTGTGCGGCGGCCTTGGCCGTGCTCGACACGATCGAGCAGGAAGGCCTAGTGCAGCATGCTGCCACGGTCGGGAAGATCCTGCGTGACGGCATCTCCGAGCTAGCCAACCGACACGAGGCCATTGGCGACGTACGTGGCGTAGGTATGTTCGTGGGCGTTGAGCTTGTCGCGGACCGCGCATCGCGGGTACCGGACCGGGAGCTCACTACCCGAGTGGTCAATCGCATGCGCGACAATGGCGTCCTGCTCAGTGCCTGTGCGATGGGGCACAATGTGCTGAAGATCCGACCGCCGCTGGTGCTCACAGCCGAGCAAGCCGGCATCGTCATCGAAACACTGGACGAAGCGCTATCCGCGGTGCGGTCGGAAAAACGGGGGTAGCCCGGACTGACATTGGCGGTGATACCGGCTCATGCGATCTTCAGATTCCCTGGATCCGTTCGACATCAAGATTCTTGTCACGCTTCAGCGCGAGGGACGCTGCTCGAATGTCGATCTGGCAGCGGCCATTGGCCTCAGTGAGAGCCCATGCCTACTCCGTACGAAACGGCTCCAGGAAATCGGCGTCATCCGCGGCTTTCGCGCGGAGGTCGAACTCGAGAAGCTGGGCAATCACGTCATCGTGCTTTCCGAGGTGACGCTGAACAGCCATCGGCCCCACGACTTCCGCAGATTCGAAGCGGGGGCCGGCAAGTACCAAGAAATCGTCGAATGCTACAACGTCAGCGGTGGCTACGATTACCTTCTGAAAGTCGTGGTGCCCAGCATCAGCTACTTTCAAGCGCTCATGGAGCGGCTGTTGAAAGACGATATCGGGATCGAGAAGTTCTCCAGCCGGATCGTATTGCGCAAGCCGCTTGAGCAGCGCGGATATCCGCTGACCATTATTGCAACCGGAAAGCCAAGCTGGGACTGAGTGTGCCGCCCAGACGCGTGAACACTTTGCCCCAGCAGTCACATGGCTCGTAGCATGAACGGGTTCGATCGCACACTAAGGACGAGTATTGTGGGCCAGCGGCAACGCTCGCAGCGTTGTCCTTCCCTCGTTCCAGCGTGAAGCAATTTCGTCTATAGCAGGGCAAAAAACACTTGCGATCTGCGGTTTTTCGCGATTTGTCGGTGCCATTTGCGGGGCATGCGAACGTACCATCTGGTCGGCATCGTCGCCAGCCCTCTTCGCTTTATGATGCGCTCGTCCATCCGCACACGCGTTGTCTTCACCAGCATCGTTCTTGTCGCTCTGTCGATTGTCTGCTGCACACTCGCAAACTACTTCATTGCACGAGCGAGCCTCAATGAGGCCATCGATCGCAACCTAGCCTCGATCACGGATAACCGTGCGGTCGCCATTGGCGAGTGGGTCGCAGGAAAGAACCGTATGGTTGCATCGCTTCAGGATGCCGTCTTGACACCTGAACCGATGCCTTTCCTTGACCAGATTGCTGCCGCAGGCGGATTTTGGGATGTGGGCGTTGGTTATCCGAGCAAGGCTGCGAAGTTCACCGGCTGGCCCAACATTCCGTCCAGCTATGATCCGACCACTCGCCCGTGGTACAGCGCCGCTCAGCAAGCCGGCAAGGCCGTCGCAACACCGTACGTGAGTACCAGCGGAGCGCTGCTCGTCGCCTTGAGCGTACCGGTGATGCGCGACGGGTCGATGAAGGCTGTGGTCGTCGGAGATATTACGCTGGACAGCGTGGTCGATGGCATCAAATCCATTCGCCCAACACCTGCAAGTTTCGGCATGCTGGTGGATAGCACCGGCCGCATCATTGCGCATCCGGATCCCAAGCTCAGGTTCAAACCTGCCACTGAAATTGCCGCGGATTTCTCCCGCGTCACAGTAGGCGCCGCCGGCGAGCCCAAAGGTCTGCTCGAACTCACGGTCAATGGCGCAAAAAAACTCGTTCGCGCTCAAGCGGTGCCGGGCACAGATTGGAAGGTCGTAGTTGCGCTAGACAAGTCGGAAGCGACTGCCGGACTTCGCTCGCTGATGATTGCTTCGCTGACGTGCCTGGTGATCGTGGTCTGCATTGCCTCCGTCGTTGTCGCGGCCATGACGACGACGGCGTTCCGACGCCTGCGCGACGTGTGCCGGGCCATGGCGGCAATCGGCTCCGGGAATGGCGATCTGACCCAGCGTTTGCCCGCGCATGGCCGGGATGAAGTGGCAGATATCGCACGCTCCTTCAATCAGTTTGTCGAGAAGCTTCAAAGCGTCATGCTGCGCATCCGTGATAGCAGTGAACTGGTGCGCGCCGCTGCCAACGAGATCGCGGCGGCAAGCCTGGATCTTTCATCCCGCACGGAATCGGCGGCCGCGAATTTGCAGCAAACGGCCGCCTCGATGCATGAAATCTCGAGCACAGTGGACCGATCGTCCACCGCCGCACGCGATGCCGATGAACGCTCCACCGCAGCGACTAGGATTGCGTTACGCGGCGGCGAGGTGGTGTCAGACGTGGTCGGCACCATGGCGAAGATCGAAGAGGCATCGGACCGCATCGGGGACATCATCGGCGTGATTGACGGCATTGCCTTTCAGACAAACCTCCTCGCACTTAACGCCGCCGTGGAGGCGGCGCGCGCGGGGGAACACGGTCGAGGTTTCGCGGTCGTCGCGCAAGAAGTGCGCACACTTGCGCAACGAAGCGCACACGCCGCGCGCGAGATCAAGCAACTCGTCGGCTCTACTGTCGAAAGCGTCGCCGCAGGCTCAGCTCAGGTACGCCAGGCTGGCACGACGATGACGGAGATCGTGGCGAACGCGACTGAAGTGCAGGCCATCGTCTCGGGAATCGCCCAAGCGGCTAACGAACAGACACAAGGCATCCAAGAGGTGAATCACGCCGTCATGCAATTGGATGGAATGGTCCAGCAGAACGCGGCTCTTGTGGAGCAGTCTGCTGCCGCGTCCAGCGCGTTGCAGGAACAGGCAAATGCGCTTGCCACAACGATCGGTCAGTTCAAGGTGGACTGAGGCTTCAGCCCGATGCGAGCCGGCTGTCCACAAAGGGGCATCCTGAACCGCCTGCACGCGCTCGGCACAGCATGCTGGCAGCGCGCCATAAAACAGCAGCTTCGTGGTGATGAACCTGCCGTTTCGCAACAAGCGCAGGTGCACTCTATGTTGCAATGACACCAGCCGAAGATCGACTCAAGCGCTGCACTGCAGCGGAACATCGCCGTGCCACTGCTATGAAGCCCAATAGGCACCGGATCACTTTTCCAGCCGCTTGCATGCTGACCGATCAAGACAAGTACACGCATATGAAGCCCTTGTGCGGAGGACCATTCTGATGATGCACGCCATCGTTGAGCGCCTGAGCAATGCGGGCCATCTGGACCGTATCTTCGTCGACGGCCAATGGGTTCGCCCGGTGGGGCATGGCCGTGCGGCCGTCGTCGATCCTTCGACACAAGACGTCGCTGCAGAGATCGCACTGGGAAGCCGCCAAGACGTCGCCGCAGCTGTGGCCGCCGCCAGGGACGCCTTTGTCGAGTGGTCCGTCAGTTCGATAAAGAGCCGCGTGTCGCTTCTCGACCGGGTGCACGCCCTCATCCTCGAACGGGCTGAGGTGTTTGCCTACGCAATCTCGTTGGAGATGGGTGCCGCCATTAGCATGGCGCGCAGCGCGCACGTGCCTTCAGCGGCAGCGCACATCCGCGTGGCAAGTGAAAACCTACGCCGGTATCCGTTTGTCTCGCACCGAGAGGGGATGACGATCGCGCGTGAACCGATCGGCGTATGTGGCCTCATCACGCCATGGAACTGGCCGCTGTATCAAATCACTGCGAAGGTGGGCCCTGCGCTGGCAGCAGGATGCACCGTCGTGCTGAAGCCGAGCGAGCTGTCGCCGTTCAGCGCCCTACTTTTTGCGCAGGTGATGCATGACGCCGGAGCACCTGCCGGCGTGTTCAACCTGGTAAACGGGGAAGGACCAGAAGTGGGCGCCGCACTGGCGGAACACCCCGACGTGGACATGATCTCCATCACCGGGTCCACGCGCGCCGGGGTTCTAGTCGCGCAGGCGGCAGCCGTGACGGTCAAGCGTGTCGCGCAGGAACTCGGTGGCAAGTCGCCCAATGTCGTCTTGCCGGACGCGGATCTTGTGCGCGCCGTGCCGGGAGGTATCGCCGCAGCCTTTCGCAACGTCGGCCAGTCGTGCAGCGCACCGACGCGCATGATTGTGCCGCGCGATCGCCTGGCCGAGGTGGAGCGGATCGCTTGCGAGACGGTTTCCCGCCTTGTGGTCGGCGACCCGCGCTCTGAACGGACCACGCACGGCCCGGTGGCGAACGCCGCCCAGTTCAACCGTGTGCAAGAGATGATCGGCGCCGGCATTGCCGAGGGTGCTCGGCTCATCTGCGGCGGCCTCGGCCGGCCGCCCGGCCTGGAACGGGGGTTCTACGTACGCCCGACGATCTTCTCCGACGTGCATCCAAAAATGCGCGTCGCTCAGGAAGAGATCTTCGGGCCAGTGCTTTCGATCATGGCCTACGACAGCATCGACGAAGCAGTCGAGATCGCTAACGACACCATTTATGGCCTGGGCGCCCATGTGCAGGGCCGAGATCTCGACGCGGCGCGCGCCGTGGCCACACGCATCCGTGCCGGCCAGGTGCATATCAACTATCCGGCCTGGAATGCCCATGCGCCCTTTGGAGGCTACAAGCGCTCAGGCAATGGTCGCGAATACGGATTGGAGGGCCTGGAGGAGTATCTCGAAACAAAGGCCATCCTCGAACACAGTGATAAACAACCGGCATGAATGCCACCGTGATGTGGCACCACAGTTCGGGCTTCAGACCGTCCAGTGGGCCACGCACAAACATCAAGCTGTAGCTTGGACTGCCGTGTGTCACAACGAGAACATCTTCACCGACGAACCAATGCAATACCACGCAGGCACATACGACTCGGCGCCCCACCCCGGCGTCGTGCGCTCATATCCAATGAATGAGTTCCTGTTCGTGCCCAAGGGCACACACATCGGAGGGCAGAGCACAAAGCGGGTGACCAAGTTCGAATTGAAGCAAAGCGTGCAGGCCTAAAAATGCGAGGAAATTCGGCCATGTCCCAGCCCTTGCGTCTCATTGAGACTTCCTCTCGCCTACCGGCGCATGCCGACGTCGTAGTGATTGGCGGCGGCATTATCGGTGTGTTTAGTGCCTACTACTTGGCCCAGCGAGGCCTGTCGGTCACCGTCATCGAAAAGGGCCGCATCGGCGCCGAACAGTCGAGCCGCAACTGGGGTTGGTGTCGGCAACAGAACCGCGACGCACGCGAGTTGCCGATGGCGACCCGGAGCCTTGAACTGTGGGAACGCTTTACAGAAGACACTGGTGAAGACACAGGTTTCCACCGGTGTGGTTTGCTGTATCTCAGCAACGACGACGACGAGATCGCACGCTGGGCCAAATGGCGCGACTTTGCCAGAACTGCCGGCGTGACAACGCATATGTTGAGCGGCCGTGAGGCCAGCGAGCGCGGTCGCGACACGGGCCGCGCTTGGAAAGGCGGCGTGTTCTCGCCCAGCGACGGTACGGCCGATCCGGCCAAGGCAGCGCCGGCGGTAGCCGCTGCACTCATGAAGCTCGGTGGCACCGTGCAGCAGAATTGCGCCGCGCGGGGTATCGAACTTGAGAGCGGCCGCGTCAGCGGCGTCGTCACCGAAGCGGGAACAATCAAGACCCGCACGGTGGTGTTCGCTGGTGGTGCGTGGGCATCCTCGTTCTGCCGCCAGTTGGGGATCCGCTTTCCCCAAGCGACGGTACGCCAGTCTATCGTGCGCGTGTGCGGGGTGCCCGAGCACCTCCCTGACGCACTGCATACCGCGCGCGTGTCAATCACCCGCCGCAGCGACGGTAGCTATAACTTGGCCATTAGCGGCCGCGGACGCGTGGATCCGACGGCGCAGTTGCTGCGCTTCGCTCCGCAGTTTCTGCCGATGTTCGCCAAGCGCTGGCGAAACGTGTTTCCGGGCGGGTTAGAAGGTATTCGTGCAGGCCACGAAACGCTCGCGCGATGGCGATTGGATGCACCCACCCCCATGGAGCGGATGCGCATACTCGATCCCAAGCCGGATGCGACAGCTGTCAAGCAGACCTATAGCCGTGCCGTCGAACTGATGCCGGCACTGGGCAAGACCGGCATCTCCAACGCCTGGGCGGGCTTCGTGGACAGCACGCCAGACGGCGTGCCCGGAATAGGCGAGGTGCCGGAGATTCCCGGATTCATCCTGGCTGCAGGCTTCTCGGGACATGGGTTCGGTATCGGCCCCGGCGCAGGCCACCTGATCGCCGACCTCGTGACCGGTGACGAGCCGATCTTCGATCCCGCTCCGTACAACCCCGCGCGCTTCAGGCAATCGGCCTGGGGCAAGGTGGCCGACTTCTAGAGTCCTCCAGTGTTTCGGCTCCAGGGTCAGGCCAGTGAGCTGGTGCGGCTCATGCTCACTCAGCTCTTTCTCAACGCGTGTGTCGCAGGCATGCGGATGACCATGTCGCTACGCCTGGCGCAAGGTGACGAGGCCGTTGGCGGCCTGATTGCGCTGTTTGCACTCTCCCAGGTGTTCCTTGCGCTGCCAGCAGGCCGCTACTGCGAGCGACATGGGCTCAAGGGGCCGATCCTACGGTCGCTAGTGGTGGCTGTCTGCGGCTGCGCCCTGGCGGCTGCATGGCCGATACTCCCCGTGTTGTGCGTAAGCGCAGTGCTCACAGGGGGTGCGGGAGGCGTCGCCATCATTGCAATTCAGCGCCATACTCCGCGCGTCGCCGGTAGCCCAGACGCGCTCCAGAATGCGTTTTCGTGGCTGGCGATCGGTCTGGCCCTATCCAATGTTTTGGGGCCGCTCGTAGCAGGTGTCGTGATTGACGCCGCCGGGTTTCGTACCGCGTTCGTGGCAATGGCCACACTGCCGTTGCTTGCTTGGCTGGCCGTGCGAGGTGCTCACGATCATTTGCCCATCGCACCGGAGGCGGCTAATCGACCTACCGGCATCTGGACCCTCTGGCGCGACCCTGCCCTGCGGCGGCTCCTTATCGTCACGTGGTTGCTAGCGTCGTGCTGGGACCTGCACACCTTCGTAGTTCCATTGTTGGGGCACGAGCGTGGCCTGCCGGCTGCAATGGTCGGCAGTATCCTGGGGGCCTTTGGCATCGGCGCCGCTGCCGTACGGCTACTGACTCCTCTCGTAGTGACGCATCTGCGCGAATGGGCCGTGCTGGTCGGGGCAATGATCGCCACCGCGATCCTTTTCGGGATATATCCGCTCATGTATGCGCCGTGGGCAATGGGTATGTGCTCGGCACTCCTTGGGCTCACCCTTGGCGGAGTGCAGCCGATGGCGATGAGCCTGCTGCATCGGTTAGCGCCTGAACATCGCTATGGGGAGGCGGTCGCGATGCGGTTGATGGTGATTAACATGTCCAGCGTCGGCATTCCCATCGCCTCGGGTGCAGTAGTCACCTCGATCGGCACTGCGGGTGTGTTCTGGGCCGCAGGTGTAATGGTAGCTGCTGGCACTAAGCTAACGATCGGCCTCAGGAAGCACTGAGGAAGACTCGCTTCCGGCCCCGACTTCAGAAAAGTTCAGAGTTACGTGAACCAGACCACAGCTAGTTCAACTGGCTACAGCTCTGAATACGCGTAGGATCGGCCCGATCCCTTCACCACTTTGCTGCAAGGCCGACCGAGGACTGTCCGCTTCCGCTCGCTTGCCTAGTTGCGCCGCGCGCTGCTCGGATTGGCACTCGTCGGTCTCGCGCGATCAGAACAACGGAGCCACATAGCCATGTGTGATCTCGGCGACGCATGGAACCTGATGTGCTCAGACTTACTGGCGCGCGATCTCATTATTTGTGTCTGCCGTTCTCGCGAATTATGTCGCCAGTCTCATGAATTAAGTCACCCGACACAAGTGCGTCCTTGAATTCCATGGATACCTGTATATATTTACAGTAACTGTAAATTTATACAGCACCTCCATGGACGAACTGATCCGCATTGAAAACGAGTACGACCGCCAGACCGTGGCGTGGCTGCACGAGCGTCTGGGCGAACAAGCACTGAATGAAGTCGTGCTGCGCATGCATGGGCGCGGGCGGCCCTACGCGTCGGAGGTCTGCCGCACGCTGGGCCTGACGCCGCCGCCGCGCAAACGCACAACGCACGCGCGACCGCTCAACCGGGCGGTGGGCGAGGCCTATCTGGCCACGATCCGCGCCATCCTGGGCCGCAGCCACATGGCGGCATAGCGCGCTGACCAGTGCGATGCGGTATTGCTCCATACGCACATTGCACGAAGGAACTTGCCAAATATGACTCTTCGTGCGCACAAATTCACCAGACGCGCATTGAGGCCCGCCACCCCTTGCACTACCTTGGAATAACAGCGATCGCACGCCGCGCCTCGGCGCGCGATCGCTTTTCGTTTGATTTCAAGGAGTGGATTCATGCTGCATACGCTTTCCAAACTGTGGTGGGTACTCGCGCTGCGCGGGTTGTGTGCGCTGGCGATCGGCGTTGGCGCGTTCGTGGCGCCGGCGGTCACGCTGGCGGTGCTTGTCCTGGTGTTTGGTGCGTACGCGCTGGTGGAAGGGTGTCTTTTGCTGATGACGTCGTTCGCCAGTCAGACGCCGAAGCGAGACCGCTGGCCGGTGCTGCTTCAAGGGCTGCTCGGGGTGGCGGTTGGCGTGCTGACGCTGTTCAACCCTGCGGTGACCGCGCTCGGGTTGCTGCTGTACATCGCCGCGTGGCTGCTGGCGCAGGGCGTGCTGCAGATCGTCGTGGCCGTGCGCTTGCGCGAAGAGCTGGCGGGCGAGTGGTGGCTGATCCTGGGCGGCATCGCCAGCGTGTTGCTGGCTGGCTATCTGCTATGGCGGCCCGAGGCCGGCGTGCTGGCGGTGGTGTGGTGGATCGGCGCGTGGGCCATCGTATGGGGTATGGCCCTGATCCTCGCCGCGCTGCGTGTGCGCAAATGGGGGCGCAGCGGAACTGCACGGGCGTTTGCCTGACGCAGCCCCGATCATCATGCCCGCGCCGTTCCGCAATCGCACCGATGCCGGGCGGCAACTGGCCGCCGCACTGGTCGCGCTTGGCCTGAACGCACCGCGCATCGTGCTGGCGCTGCCGCGCGGCGGCGTACCGGTGGCACACGCGATTGCCAAAGCGCTCGGCGCCACGCTTGGCGTGCTGCTGGTGCGCAAGCTGGGTGCGCCGCTGCAACCCGAACTGGCGCTGGGGGCATTGGCCGATTGCGGCGCAGGCATACCGCCGCATGTCGAATGGAACACCTCGCTGCTGCACGCCCTTCAGCCATCGCAAGCGTATCTGGACGAGGTGATGGCGCAGGAGCTGGCCGAGCTGGAACGCCGACGAGAACGCTACGGTGTCACGCCGCTGCCGCTCGCGGGCGCCACGGTCATCGTTGTAGATGACGGCATCGCCACGGGGGCCACAATGCGCGCCGCGCTGGCTGCCGTACGCCGCGCCAAGCCGGAGCGGCTCGTGCTCGCCGTTCCCGCCGCGCCGGAATCCACGTGGGAAACACTGCGCGCGGAAGTCGATGTCGGCGTCTGCCTCATTGCCGCACCCGACTTCAGCTTCCAGGCTGTTGGCCAGTACTACGAAGATTTCGACCAGACTGAAGACCGCGAAGTGATTGCGCTGCTGGCCGACGCCCGAAAGCGCAATCCTTGATACGCCTGAGCCTTCAGGCTGTTTGCAGACGCCGCTTGCGCTCGATGTCCGGCAGGAACACCGTCAGCAGGCCGATCAGCGGCAGGAACGAGCACAGGTGGTAGACGGTGTAGATGTCGGTCGCATCGGCCAGCTTGCCGAGCACCGCCGCGCCAATGCCGCCCAGCCCGAACGCAAACCCGAAGAACAGGCCCGACACCATCCCCACCTTGCCGGGAATGAGCTCCTGCGCATACACGAGGATGGCCGAGAACGCCGAGGCCAGCACCAGCCCGATAAACACCGTCAGCACCGCCGTCCAGAACAGGTTGGCGTACGGCAGCAGCAGCGTGAACGGCGCCACACCCAGAATCGACACCCAGATCACCACCTTGCGCCCCACGCGGTCACCGATCGGGCCGCCCACGATCGTGCCCACCGCCACCGAGAACAGGAAGAGGAACAGGAACAGCTGCGACGTCTGCGCCGACACGTGGAACTTGGTGATCAGATAGAACGTGTAGTAGCTGTTCAGGCTCGCCAGGTAGAAATACTTGGAGAACAGCAGCAGGACCAGCAGCGTCATCGCGAACGCCACCTGCCCACCTGACAGCTTGACCGCCGCATGCGCACGGCCACCCGCCTTGCGACCATGGCCCGCGGCACGTTCACGCTTGTACCAGCCCCCCACGTGATAGAGCACGAAGATGGCGATGAGCGCCGCAATCGAGAACCACGCCAGGCTGTGCTGCCCGTACGGCATGATGATGAGCGCCGCCAGCAGCGGACCCATGGCGCTGCCCGCATTGCCGCCCACCTGGAACAGCGACTGCGCCAGCCCATGCCGGCCGCCCGAGGCCATGCGCGCCACACGCGACGACTCCGGATGGAAGATCGACGAGCCCGTGCCAACCAGCGCCGCCGCCAGCAACAGCGTGCCGAAGTTCGGCGGCACCGACATCAGCACCAGCCCCACCAGCGTAAAGCCCATGCCCACCGAGAGCGAATACGGCTTCGGATGCTTGTCGGTATAGAGCCCGACCATCGGCTGCAGCAGCGATGCCGTGATCTGGTAGACGAGCGTGATCAGCCCGATCTGCGAGAAATCGAGGTGGAAATTGCCCTTGAGCAGCGGATAGATCGCCAGGATCAACGACTGCATCATGTCGTTGAGGAAGTGCGCGAAGCTGATGGCGCCGATCACGCCAAAGCCGGTCTTGTCGGCTTGCGCAGCGGGTGTTGCCGCGGCGCCGGCCGTGCCGTTTGCAGTGGTTTGCATGATGGTTTGCGGTGAAGAAAAGGTAGAAGCGGGAAGCGCTCAATCTTGCGCCTAAACGGTGCAGGCGTGTTGCCGCAAATTCGACAACGATTAGCGCAAACCGGACAATTTACTGTCGGGGCAGAAGCGTCAGCCCGTGCGGCGCCGCTTCGTCAAAACACGCGCCCCGCCTCCCGCAAACCCGCGCCCAGCTTGCCCCGGCAGGCAGCTAACGTGTTAGCCATATTCGCGCGCGAAGCTACTCCGTTCGGAGCATGGCCGCTCAGGAGACGCTTTCTATACTCGCCAGCAAGGATTGCTGCACGACGCTGAAAGCAGAGAAATAAAGCGCCCGTGCCAGCCGCCAGACGGAACCGACGCGTGGGCCGATGTGTGGGCCGATCTGTAAATCGTTTTGCACGCACGGTGATCCGCAACCCGGACCGATGACCCACATCCTCGATGCTGCACATCGGCCAACATGGGAGGGGAGCCATGTTGATTCTGCAAACGGGAACACAATGTCGCGCGACAGGAGACCTGTTCTATCAGGCCTTGCTAGACGACCGCGTGATCTGCTGCTTCGTGACCTCCGAGGCGGTGGATCTGACCGGCGACGCCATGCGCCCGCCGCCCGCGACATCCGTCCCGTGTACCGGCCCTCGGCTCGCTGACGTCTCTCGGTCAGCGAGTTATTGCGCGCCCCTCGTCCCGTAGGGCGCGCTCTTTTCTGCCGATGCCGTCAGCGCGGGGGCGCTGGCGGGTCACCCTGCACTGCCGCGCCCGAGTGCGTCAGCCAATCAGCCCGGCATCCGTCAGTTCGCGCTTCAGATAGGCGTACAACACCGGCGCGGCAATCACGCCGCCCACGCCAAACAGCGCCTCCATCACGATCAGCGCCAAGATCAGCTCCCATGCGCGCGCATCGATACGGCTGCCGATGATGCGCGCGTTCACGAAGTATTCGAGCTTGTGCACCACCACCAGGAAGACAAGCGACGCCACCGCCAGCTCCAGCGATGCCGTCACGCTCATCACCACGACGGCGGCGTTGGAGATCAGGTTGCCCACCACCGGAATCAGCCCCGCCACGAAGGTCAGCAGGATCAACGATTTGGAATACGGCACATGCTGCCCGAACAACGGCAGCGCACCCATCAGATAGATGGCCGCCAGCGCCGTGTTCAGCGCCGAGATCTTCACCTGCGCGAACACCACCGCCTCGAACGCTGCCGTCAGCCGGCCCAGACGGTTGAGCAGCGCAGCGGCCAGCGGCTTGTGGCGCGTGGGGTCAGGCGTATCCGACCACGCCACCATCGCCCCGACGATCAGCCCGATCAGCGCCAGCGCACTGTGGCGCAGCCCGTCAATGCCCACGGTTGACACTTGGCGGCCGTGTTCCTTGAGCATTTCGACCAGACGCACGCGCAGCTCCGTCACCGACGGCGGGATGGTGTCCGCCACCGCTGCGGGCAACGACTCGCGCAGGTTGTCGAGCACGTCCGCCACGCGCGTGAGCATGCCTTCAAGCCCGTGGCCGTGCTCCACCAGCCGGCCGATCCCCAGGCCAATGCCTACCAGGATGAGCGTGGCGATCACGAACACGCCCACCACCGCAATCGCCTTGGCATGACGCGACAGCGTATGCCGCCGGCGCAAGCGCGACTCAAGCTTGCGCGCCAGCGCATAGACAAGAAACCCCGCAATGGCGGCGGGCAGCAGGCGCAGCCACAGCACAGCCACAATCATGGCGGCCACCAGCACGTAGCTGGTGACATCGATGGCGCGGGAGTGTGCGTTGGGAGGAAGCATCGTCATGAAAACAGGCTGGCAGCAATGTTGATGGAGAGCGCGAGGATGCTCGTATTGAAGAAGAACGAGAGCAGCGCCTGCCCCAGCACCGCCCGCCGCATGGCGCGCGAGCGGATGCTGATATCGGCCGTCTGGCTGGCGACCGCGATCGTAAAGGAGAAGTAGACGAAATCCCAATAATCGGGCTCGAGCTGCTCGTCGGGAAACTTCAGCGGCGGCTCATGACGCGCGCGGTAATACAGATGCGCGTAGTGCACCGTGAACATCATCGGCACCATCAGCCAGGCGCCCAGCACCGTAATGCCGGTGAACGCGTAGTGCGAAGCCTGCGCATGCCCCGCCGACTTGGCTGTCGCCAGCTCAAAGGCAATCGCCACCATGCTGGCCACCACGCCCAGGCAGACCACCCCCAGCACCGCAGAGGCGCTCGCATCCTCGCGGCGGGCGACGGCGCGGATGCGGCTCGGATCCGCCCGCAGCATCATCATCGTGATCAGGATCAGGTACACCCACACGGCGATATCCCAGCCGAGCAGCAGCCGAGAAAGCCACCCCTGCCCCGCCGGCATCACGGCCACCGCAACGGCGCCCAGCGCAAAAGACGCCAGCAGGCGCGGCCGTGCAGCGGCAAATCGGGATATCTGGGAAGACTCGTCTTGCAGGTTCACATGGGCCTCTCGTGCGTGCTCGGGTCGTTCACACAAGGCCGGGGGCGCCGGCCGATGAGGCGACATGGTAGCCGCTTCGGTGCGGCTTCATGACAGCTTTCAGGACGGCGTAAGCATCGACGCGAACGAGCGCTTGCAGCGCTCCTGCAGGCGCTCGTGCGTGGAGAGCTGGTCCGCGATGACGGTGGCCTCCGGATACACGCGGCACATGCCGATCATGGCGGTCTCCAGCGAGCTCTGCGATCCCGCCTGGAACTGGAACTGCTCCAGCACCGTCTCGTCAGCGTCGCGCACGGTGATCTGGAACGAGCCCGGGGTGACGGTCGCACAGCCGGCCAGCATGGCGACTGCGGCCAGGGTGACGCACAAGACAGGGCGCAGCGCGCGACGTGAACGGTTCATCATGGCTTCCTGGTTGCGATGACAGTGAGACGCAGGAACAGCGTCTCGGTTCGCAATAATCGTGCTTCCTGTGCGCACAAACAAAAACGCCCGCAATGTGCGGGCGTTCTTGCGGAAGGAACCAGGGGCTCAGGCCACGGCGCCTTCGGTGTACGGGTCGAACTTGCTGCCGACCTTGGCACCTTCGGTATAGGTGTCGAACTTGCCGGCACGGGCCAGGGCACCCTCGGTGTACGGGTCAAACTTGCTGCCAGCCTTGGCACCTTCGGTGTACGGATCGAACTTGCCGGCACGAGCCAGTGCGCCCTCGGTGTACGGGTCAAACTTGCTACCAGCCTTGGCACCTTGGGTGTACGGATCGAACTTGTCGCCAGCCTTCGCGCCTTGGGTGTACGGATCGAACTTGCTGTCGACCTTTGCGTCATCGCCATAGACGTTGAACCGTTGGCTGACTTGTGCAGCGCCTTGCGTGTACACGTCGAACTTCGTCGCGGCCAGGGCCGGCACGGTAGCCAGGGCGATCAGGGCAGCGATCAGAGTGCGTTGGGCTTTCATGATTCTTCTCCAGATGAGGCGCAGCGCGTCGGGCAGTGATCCGGACAGTTCCTGGATCTTCATTTCGCTGCGGCGCCGCATTCGATGGAGCTATCGTAGGCGACCCTGTTCAGACAATAAATGTCGTGACAGACAATTTATTGTTGCGATATCAGAAATTAAGGGGAAACCCGCATGAACAGGGACTTCGCGGCCTGCATCAACGGTTGGCAGGCAAATTTGCGCAAATAAAGAATGTGACTTTTTCAGCGAAAGTCAGCGTCGTGCGAGGTTCGAACGCATCGGCTGGTCGTTTTGTTTCGCGTTGCAACATTTTCTAAGCGTTGAAAAAATCACATTCTCCGGAGCAAACCCATACCGTTTTGAGGATGGGTTTATGTCACACTGCGCGACATTCCGAGGCTGGCGTGCGCCGGCCGCTCCACGATCCGCTTGCAACCGAACCCTCGATGAACCGTTTTCTACTGGCTGTCGCCCTGTTGGGTACCGCACTCCTCTCGGGCTGCGGTGTGGTGGCCGCGCCGTGCCGTGTGGCGTCGGCGGGATTGAAGATGGTGCCGCTAGTGGGCCATATAGCGGCCGCGCCCACCGATGCCTGCGCGGACATCATTGATTGACGTAGCCTCTGTTCGCGCGGCCTCGCCTCAGAGCATGCGCTGCATCAGCATGCAGTCCAGCCAGCGCTCGAACTTGTAGCCCACGCCTTCCAGCACCCCGACCTCCCGGAACCCGCAGCGCGCATGCAGCTTGGCCGAGCCGGGGTTTTCGCGTCCGCCGCCCACCACGGCCACCATCTGCTTGAACCCGCGCGCCTGGCATTCGCGGATGAGCGCCTGCAGCAGCAGCGTGCCGACGCCCCGCCCCTGTGCAGCGGTATCGAGGTAAATGGAGTCCTCCACCGTATGGCGATACGCGGGCCGCGCACGGTGCGGGCCCGCATAGGCGTAGCCGAGCAGCACGCCGTCGGCTTCGGCCACCACATAGGGCATGCCCGCGTCTTGCAGTGCCTGGAAGCGGCGCGTCATCTCGGCCAGGTCGGGCGGCTCAATCTCAAAGCTGGCGGTGCCCGTACGCACGTGATGCGCGTAAATGCCGACGATGGTGGGCAGATCGGCCAGCGAGGCGGGGCGAACGGCAATAGCGCCGGCATCGAGCGCAGCGGCGGAGGCGGCGGAGTGCAATGCAGCAGGCATAGCGAGTGGATGACAGCAGAAGTAGGAGGGAAGCGCCCATTGTCATGCCAATTTCACAGAGACCGCACGTTGCGCAGCGCATCACAGGGGCATGGCTATCGGGCGGCGCCGGAATGCGGTAAGTTGACAGACGCATTTCCCGCGCCCTCCCCTGCCATGCACGACCTGTTTCCTCTGATCGCCGAATACGGTGCGTTTGCCGTGTTCCTCAATGTGCTGCTTACGCAAGCGGGCGCACCGCTGCCGGCCGTGCCGACGTTGCTGGTGGCCGGCGCCCTGACCTTCCACGGGCCGCTGTACCTGATTGAACTGGCGCCGGCGGCGGTGTCGGGTGCGCTGCTGGGCGATGGCCTGTGGTACTTCGCCGGCAAGCGCTATGGCCGCCACGTGATGGCGCTGCTGTGCCGTGTGTCGCTGTCGCCCGATTCGTGCGTGCGCCGTACGCGCACGCAGTTCGAGCGCTGGGGTGCGCCGCTGCTGCTGGTCTCGAAGTTCGTGCCGGGCCTGTCGACGGTCTCGTCTGCGCTGCTGGGCACGATGCGCACGCCGTTCAGCACGTTTGCGCTTTACAACCTGCTGGGTTCGGCGCTGTGGGCAGTGCTCTGGCTGGCGATGGGCCGGGTGGCACACGACAGCATCGATCAGGCGCTGCGGCAGCTGGACCAGCTCGGCACGCGCGCGGTCCTGTTGATCGTGGTGCTGGCGGCAGTGTATGTGGCGGCACGCTGGCTGCAACGCTGGCGCTTTCGCAAGATGCTGGAGATGGCGCGCATCTCGCCCGACGAGCTGCACGCGCTAATCGAGTCCGGCGCCGCCCCCGTCATCATCGACGTGCGGGCCGACAGTTCGCGCATGCTGCAGCCGCAGCGCATTCCAGGGGCGATGCTGTACGACATGTCCAGCACCAACCGGCCGATCGAGATCGACGGCCCAGACCGCGAAATCATCATCTATTGCGCATGCCCCAACGAGGCGTCTGCCGTGATGCTGGCGCGCACGCTGATGAGCCGCGGTTTCAAGCGCGTGCGCCCGCTGCATGGCGGGATCGACGCATGGGTGGAGCGCGGCTACGGCGTGGAGCACGTGGTGTCCGTGTCGCCGTCCACGCTGGCAACGGCGGAAGCGCGCGCCTGAGGTTTCCCGGCGCGCCGGTACCCAAAGAATCGGACGCGCAAAAACAAAAAGCGCACCTCTCGGCGCGCTCTCCCGTAAGTACGGCAAACATGCGGTGCGCCAGCCCCCCGGCTCGGACACCCCGCATCGGTCCGTGTGCACCTGCCCGAGGGCGGGTGTGGCGAAATGATCCCCGTTTGATCCCTTCTTCGCCGGTCGGACTTGACCCCCTTGTTATTCATTCCAACGCTGCCGCCTCAAACATCTGAGCGGCTGGCTCGCGTTGTGTTTTCCCGTCCCTCTTCTTTCGTTGCCTTGCGGCTCGCCATGTTTGCATGGCACTCCTGCCCACTAACGGCAGGATTTAGCCGAACTTTAGGCGGCGCTTGAAACCCATCAGGCAAAGGTGTCGATGGCACCTTCGTGGCTGGAAACACGGCGCGGCGCCACGGCCAGGGTATCGGTCCGGTCTTGCGCGTTGCCGCTACCAAAGCGGCTACCGCTGCCCCCGTTGCCCGAACCACTGCCCTGACCTTGCGCCGACGAGCCTTGCGAGGCGCTCTGCTGCTGACTGAAATCGCCCGTGCTGACGGAGGTCTGCGTCAGTTGCATGCCGCCCTGGTGCATGGCGTCCCGCAGGCGCGGCATGGCGTCCTGCACGAGTTCAGCTACAGCCTGGTGCTGACACACGAAGCTCGCGTTGACCGCGCCGTTGTCCACCTCCAGCTTGACGTGCAGGCCGCCCAGCTCGGCTGGGTTCAGCTGCAGCTCGGCCGACGACTGGCGATGCACCTGCATGAACGCGAGCTGGCTGGCCATGCTCTGCGGCCATCCGGCGTCGCCAAAGGTGGGCAACGTATGGATTTGCTGCGGCGTGATCGATGCGGCCGCTGCAGCACCGCCTGTGCTGGCCGTGCCAACCGCAAATGTCGGAGCGGCTGCGCTGGCGTCGGCATGGGCGCGCGACAGGATGCCCTGGAACTGCGGGCCGGCGCCTTGCGCGTTAGCTTGCGCGTCTGCGTTGTCTGCGTTGCCGCCATTGCCGGTGCGGCTGGTGGCGTCGGCCACAGCGGCGGTTGCCGCCTGGGTGACGTTGCTATGGGCGTTTATTTCGGCGCGGCGCGGCAGGTCGCGTTCGCTGTTGGTGTTCTGTGCCGCTGACGCACTGCCAAGCTGGCGCACGGCCGGCGGCGTGTTATCGGCCACGGCGCGTGTGCGTGCCAGCGACTGTGCCAGCGCATTGCCGTCGGGCAGCGCCACGGCGGGCGGCGTCGGCGTACCAGCCACTTTGGCCTTGGCGTCCTTGGCCTCCTGGCCTTCCCTGGCGATCGGCACGGCGGGCAAGGTGACGCCCGCCGCTGCGGCAGGATCAGTGGGAGCACCCACGCCCTGGGCGCCGCCAGCGGCGGCATTCAGCGCGGCCAGCGTGGCGGTATCGGTCGCGGCCGATTGGCTCGCGGCCGGCTTCGACACGTCCACCGTGGCGTTGGAATCCGATTGCGCAGCGGGCTGCGGTGCCGGCAGTTGTGTCGCGGCAGCCGTCTGCTGGGCAGCCTGGCGTGCGGCTTCGATCTGGGCGGCCAATTGCGTGGCCGGATCGGCAATGGCCTGCTGCGCGGCGGTATCGATGTCCTTGGCGTTGACAGGGTGCAGCGGCTTGGCGCTGGCCGTGTCGGTCAGGCTGGCGGGCAGCGGCGTGGCGGCCTGAACTGGCGTGGCGTCATCCGCAGGCTTCGTGTCCTGATCGTTGCGCGCGGCATCGGTGCGCGCGGCATCCTTGCGAGCGCCGTCGGTACGGGCGGCTTCAGCGCGGCGGCTGGCATCGTCGGCGGCCGATTGCGCATCGGCGCGGCGGCGCGCGGCGTCTTGCATCATGCGGTCCGACAGCAGATTGCCGAACGTATCGGTGCCGGACGAGCCACCCTGCGCCTTGTCGGCGGCGGCGTTGCTGGCCGACAGCATGGCGCCCAGGTCTGTGGCGGCGGTGTTGGGGGTGGCACTCAAGCCCACGTTGACTCCGTCTTGCGAATGCGTGTTGGTACTCAAACTCAATGTCAATTGCCGCCCTGCGCCGCACGCATGCGGATCAGTTTGGCGGCGTGCTCGTCGTTGTCGCGCTGGGCGCGGCGCTCCTGGTCCAGGCGCTGCTCTTCAATGTGACGCTGGCGCAGGATGTCGAACGACTGTTCCCGGCGTTGCTTCTCGATCCAGTTGGCGCGGCTGGCCGCCAGTTGCTGCTCCAGCGCGTTGATGGTGCCCTTCTGGTGGTGCACGGCAGTGCCCAGCCGATCGATGAATGCGGTGTAGTTGCGCAGGCGCGTGGCATCGATGCCGCCCTCGGCGGTCGAGAGCATCTGCTGGTGGTAATTGTTGCGGTAGTCGGACAGCAGCGCCAGCTTTTGCGTGGCGGCCTCACGCGTGTTCATCAGGCGGCCGACTTCCTGCGTGGCGCGCTCGGTGTCCTTCTGAGCCAGTTCCAGCACGGTTTCGAGGCGGAACGGCGCGGTTCTAGTGGTCATGCGAGGCCCTCCAACTTTCCGTTACTTCAACCCAACGGTCACAAATCCGGCAGCTTTAGCCACGGGTTTGCCCAAGGGGGATGAGGCTTGCGTCTTCATAGTGTCAAGCGAGCACTGCATGCATCTTCTCCAGCGTGTGCTCGCGGCTTTCGCTCTCGAACATGCCCTGCTGCAGGAAGGCTTCCATGTCGGGGTAGCGGGCGATGGCCTGGTCGGTCACCGGGTCGCTGCCGCGTGCATAGGCACCCACGGCAATCAGATCTCGGTTGCGCTGGTACCGGGCGTAGAGCTGCTTGAAGCGGCGCGCGGTATCGAGCTGCTCGCGCGGCACGATGGCCGACATCACGCGGCTGATCGACTGTTCGATATCGATGGCCGGGTAATGGCCTTGCTCGGCCAGCTTGCGCGAGAGCACGAAGTGGCCGTCCAGAATGGCGCGCGCGGCATCGGCAATCGGGTCTTGCTGGTCATCGCCTTCGGCCAGCACGGTGTAGAACGCGGTGATGGAGCCGCCGCGGCCGCTGGCATCCACCATGCCGTTGCCGGCACGCTCCACCAGCGCCGGCAGCTTGGCAAACGCCGAGGGCGGATAGCCCTTCGTGGCCGGCGGTTCGCCGATGGCCAGGGCGATCTCGCGCTGGGCCATCGCATAGCGCGTGAGCGAATCGACGATCAGCAACACGTTGCGGCCGCGATCGCGGAAGTATTCGGCAATGGTGTGCGCATAGGCGGCGCCCTGCAGACGCATCAGCGGCGAGGTATCGGCCGGCGCGGCGACCACGGCCGAGCGTGCCAGGCCCTCTTCGCCCAGGATCTCGTCAATGAATTCCTTCACTTCGCGACCACGCTCGCCGATCAGGCCCACGACGACGACATCGGCCTGCGTGTAGCGGGCCATCATGCCCAGCAGCACGCTCTTGCCGACGCCGGAGCCGGCAAACAAGCCCAGCCGCTGGCCCTGGCCCACCGTGAGCAAGCCATTGATGGCGCGTACGCCGACGTCGAGCACGTGCTCGATCGGCTTGCGCTTGAGCGGGTTCAGCGGTGCCGGAGCCAGCGTGCCCCAGGCGAGTTCTTCATGCGTGCCCAGTGGCCCCTTGCCGTCGAGCGGCTCGCCGTTGGCATCGACCACGCGGCCGAGCAGGCGCGGGCCCACGGGCAGGAACTTGCTGTGCGAAATCGTCGGATCGGCCGCGTCTGCGGGCAGGCGCTGCGGTTCGAGCGGGAAGACGCGTGCGCCGGGCACCACGCCCACCAGGTCCGTCTGCGGCATCAGGAAGGCGCGTTCTTCGGCAAAACCCACCACTTCGGCCAGCACGTGGCGGCCATGCGGCAGTTCAACACGGCAGGCGCTGCCCACCGGCAGCTTCAGGCCGACGGCTTCCATGACCAGGCCGGCCACGCGCGTGAGCTTGCCGCACGTCACCACCGGGCGCGCCAAGTGCGCGCGCTTGGCCGTCTGGCGCAGGTGGGCTTGCCACATGCGCACGTTGGGGTTGTTGGCCGCGGTCTGATCAGCCGGCTGCACGGACTCAGGCAACATGCAGCGCCCCTCCCGCCACGCGTTCAGCTTCCGAGCGTTCGCTCGCAAGCCACGCGGTATCGCGGCCCAGCGCGCGGGTGAGTTCGGCCCAGCGGGTTTGCAGCGTGGCGTCGGTCTCGCCAAAGCGGGTCTGCACACGGCAGCCGCCGCGCTCGATGGCGGCATCGACGATGAGCGTCCAGCCGGCGGCGGCCAGCTCGGTACCGAGCGTCTGGCGGATCAGCTCCGCATCGTCGGCATGCACGCGCAGCATGGCCGGCGCCGGTGCGGTGGGCGCATCGCCCAGCACCTCGCGGATGAGCGGCAGGATGCGTTCGGGCTGTGCGTGCAGCGCGCCGTGCAGAAACTGCTGCGCCAGCTGCAGCGCAAGGTCGACGAGTTCTTCGGCAACGCTGCCGTTCAGCTGGTCGATCGCCTCGCGCACGGATTGCATCAGCGTGGCGATCTGCTTCGAATCTTCCTCACCCTGGCGGCGGCCCTGTTCAAAACCGTCCTGAAAACCCTGGGCAAAACCGTCGCGGCGGCCTTCATCGCGGGCAGTGGCCAGTTCAGCGTCGAGCGCAGCCTGCCACTCCTCTTCGGAAATCGGCGGCTCTTCGGGCTCGGGCGGCGGCGGAGGCGGTGCCGCTTCAGCGGCGACCTGGGTGGCCTGCATGGCCTGGCGCTCGAAGTCGGTCGGCTCCCACGGCTGGTACTCGACGAGCGTGTCACGCGGGATGATCGGCGGGCGCGGCATCTCAGCGCTCCATCACAGCAATGCGGCCGGCACGATCAAACATAGGCGTCCTCCGCCTTGCGGCCGATGGTGATCTCGCCTTCGTCGGCCAGGCGGCGCGCGACCATCAGGATTTCCTTCTGCTGCGCTTCGACTTCCGAGACCTTGACCGGGCCCAGCACTTCCAGCTCTTCCTTGAGCATCTGGCCGGCACGCTGCGACATGTTGGCGAACACCTTGTCGCGGAATTCCTGCTTGGCGCCCTTGAGCGCGACCACCAGGATGTCCTGGCCGATTTCGCGCAGCAGCGTTTGCAGCGCGCGGCCATCCAGGTCGATCAGGTTGTCGAAGACGAACATCTTCTCGACGATGGCGTCGGCCAGTTCCGGGTCGCGCGAGCGCACACCCTCGATAACGGCGGATTCCACGGCGCTGGGCACCAGGTTGAGGATTTCCGCCGCCGTGAGCACGCCACCCATCGCGTTCTTCTTGCGATGGTCGTTGCCCTGCAGCAGCTTGGTCAGCACGTCGTTCAGCTCGCGCAGGGCGCTGGGCTGAATGCCGTCGAGCGTGGCGATGCGCAGGATGGTGTCGTTGCGCAGGCGCTCGCTGAAGTAGGTGAGGATTTCCGAGGCCTGGTCGCGATCCAGGTGGACCAGGATCGTGGCGATGATCTGCGGGTGCTCGTTGCGGATCAGCTCCGCCACCGACGACGCGTCCATCCACTTGAGGCCTTCGATGCCGCTGGTGTCGCCGCCCGACAAGATGCGGTCGATGATGTTGGCGGCACGGTCTTCGCCCAGCGCCTTGCGGAAGACGGTGCGGATGTACTCGTTGGAGTCGACATCCAGCGGCAGGTCTTCGGCTTCGACAAAGAACGCGTCAAATGCGTCGAGCACGCGGTCGCGCGAGACGTTCTTCAGCGCGGCCATCGTCGCGCCCAGCTTCTGCACTTCGCGCGGGCCCAGGTGCTTGAGCACCTCGGCGGCTTCGTTTTCGCCCAGCGACATCAACAGGATGGCGCTGCGTTGGAGTCCTTCGGCGCTCATTCGTTACTCACCCATTGCTTGATGACGGCCGCGACGGCGCGCGGATTGCTCTGTGCCACGCGGCGCATGGTTTCGAGCTTCTTCTCGAAGTCGTTGTTCTTGAGCTGCGGCAGCGCGTCCGGCAGCGCTTCGGCGTCGGCTGCGGCCGCTGCCGGGCCTTCCAGCTCCGGCCCGGCCGAAGGCGCGGCGCCGGTGATGATCGGGGCGTTCGGGTCTTCGCCCTCGCGGCCGACGAAGGTGGGCGAGGCAGGCTCGTCCTTCTTATTCACCGAGCGGATCAGCGGGCGGATCACCGCAAACACCAGGATCAGGAAACCGATCGCCAGCGCACCATACTTGGCGGCCTGGATGCCGTACTGGATCATCTCCGGCTGCTTCCACAGCGGCAGGTCATCCTTGGCCACCGGCAGCGTGCCCGAGAACTGGCTGTTGACGACGTTCACGGAATCGCCACGCTTGGCGTCGAAGCCGACGGCGTCCTTCACCAGCGCGTTGAGATTGGCCATTTCGCCTTCGGACAGCGGCTTCCAGGTCTTGCCGTCGCCACGGTAGTTGACCACCACGGCCACCGACAGGCGGCGCACGGTGCCCACCGCGGCACGGGTGCGGCGCACAGTCTTGTCGACTTCGTAATTGGTCGTGGTGTCGCGCGTGGTCGACGAAGCGCCGGTCGACGTCGTGCCGCTGGTATTGGCTGCAGCGGCCGGTTGTTGCGGCTGGCCGGCTGCGGCCGGTTGCGAGGCCGACGCCGGGGCCGGTGCGGTCGGCAACATGCGCGGCGCGGTCGGCGGCTGGTTGGACAGCGCGCCCGGCACGCCGCCCTGGGCGTCGGCCTTGTTCTGCGTCGCTTCTGCGGTGTGCGTGCTGCGCACGGCAGCGTTGGCCGGGTCCTGGTTCGGACGGTACGTCTCGGCCATCTGCTCGGTGCTGTCGAGGTCGACATCGGCCGTCACCTGCGCGCGCACGTTGTCTTCGCCCACCACGGGGCCGAGGATGGCCTCGATGCGCTTGATATAGCCCTGCTCGATCTCGCGCACGTAGTTCAGCTGCGTCGGGTCCAGGCCGGAGGCGTTCTCCTGGAATGCCGTCGACAGCAGGCGGCCGGATTGGTCCACCACGGTCACGTTGGCCAGCGGCAGGTTCGGCACGCTGCTAGACACCAGGTGGCCGATGGCCTGCACCTGCGAGCGGTCGAGCATGCGACCCGGATACAGTTTGAGCAGCACCGACGCGCTGGGCTTGGCCTGCTCGCGCACGAACACCGACGGCTTGCTCATGGCCAAATGCACGCGGGCGGACTGCACCTCCTGCATGGCCTGGATGGTGCGGGCCAGTTCGCCCTCCAGGGCGCGCTGGTAATTGACCTGTTCGGCAAACTGGCTGGTGCCGAATTTCTGGTTTTCCATCAGCTCGAAGCCGGCCTGGCCGCCCTTGGGCAGCCCTTGCGACGCCAGCTTCAGGCGCGCTTCGTGCACATTGGCCTCGGGCACCATGATGGCGCTGCCGCCATCGGCAAAGCGGTACGGCACGTTCATTTGTTGCAGCGCGGCAATAATGGCGCCGCCATCGCTATCCGTCACATTGCTGTACAGGACGCGGTAATCCGGGGCACGGCTCCACAGCATGGCGGCGGCAATCACGGCCACCAGCGCGGCACCGCCAATCATCATCAGCAGGCGCGGCGACAGACGGCCGAGCGGGCCCAGCGCAACCAGCGCTCCCGCGTTCTGACGCCCCTTGGCGCCCTGGCCCACCGCCGGCATATCCACCGTACCGAGCGTGTCGGCGACAGCAACCGAATCGGCTGTCGTTGGCATCCCAAATCTCCTGACTGACTACGTTGCCTGGGCCAATACCCGAACTCAGGGCATGGCTCCGTGGTTGCCATTATCGGCAGCGGTCTGCCAAGCAAATCGGCAAGAAGAGGGCCTTTTCCCGCTCTTTTGAGGGCTTGAGAACGGGAGGCGGGCGGCTACCTTTGCATCACCGTGGCGTCATGGCGACCGGAAAAAGCCGGGCGGCAGCCGCCAGCAGAAAAGAGGAGCTCTCTTCACATGGATATTACGAACGCCAATTCAGTCGTGTCGCTGATGAACAGCGTCCTGGCCCCGACCAGCACGGTGGGCGGCATTGGCGGCAGCGCGGGCGGGGACGATGCCAAGGTCAGCGTCGACTTCGGCTCGGTGCTCAAGTCGTCGCTGGACCGCGTGGATGCTTCGCAGCAGAAAGCGGAGTCCGTTTCGCGCAGCTTTGAAATGGGCAGCAATGACGTTGATCTTCACGACGTGATGCTCTCGCTGCAGAAGGCCAACATCGACATGCAGACCGCGGTGCAGGTGCGCAACAAGCTGGTGTCGGCGTACCAGAGCATCATGAGCATGTCGATCTGAGCATCATGCGCCCCGCCGCCATCCGTGCTGGGCGCGCTCTCCTCACCGTGGGCGCCACGAATCTCAGGCAATGAAGACAGTCATCCTCGCGGGCGGGCTGGGCACGCGCATCAGCGAAGAGTCGCACCTCAAACCCAAGCCCATGATCGAGATCGGCGGCCGGCCGATCCTCTGGCACATCATGAAGATCTACTCCCACTATGGGATCAACGACTTCGTGATCTGCCTGGGCTACAAGGGTTATGTGATCAAGGAGTACTTCGCCAACTACTTCCTGCACATGTCGAACGTGACCTTCGACATGGCGCAGAACAAGATGGAAGTCCACCAGCGCTATGCCGAACCGTGGCGCGTGACGCTGATCGACACCGGGGCGGAAACGCTCACCGGCGGGCGCCTGAAGCGCGTGCGCGAATACGTGGGCGACGACACCTTCTGCTTCACCTACGGCGACGGCGTGACCGACCTGGACATCGGCGCGCTCCTGCAGTTTCACCGCCAGCACGGCAAGCTGGCCTCGGTCACGGCCATCCAGCCGCCGGGGCGCTATGGCGCGCTCAACTTGAACGGGCCGGCGGTGCAGAACTTTCAGGAGAAACCGGCCGGGGACGGTGCCTGGATCAATGGCGGATTCTTCGTTCTGGAACCCCAGGTGTTCGACTATATCGAGGGCGACCAGACCAGTTGGGAATCGACGCCGCTGCAGTTGCTGGCCGATCAGGGCGAGCTGATGGCCTACCGGCACGACGGCTTCTGGCAGGCCATGGACACCCTGCGCGACAAAAACCAGCTTGAAGACATGTGGGTCAGCGATCCGCGCTGGAAGGTGTGGGCATGACAGCGTTCGGTGACGCCTTTCGCGGCCGGCGCGTGCTGCTGACCGGGCACACCGGCTTCAAGGGCAGTTGGCTGGCCCTGTGGCTGCACCAGCTCGGCGCGCATGTCCATGGTTACAGCCTGGCGCCCGCTACCCGCCCGAGCCTGTTCGCGCTGGCCGACGTGGAGTCGACCCTCGCCAGCCACGTGCTGGCCGACATTCGAGATGCCGACACGCTGACCAAGGCCATGGCCACGGCGCGGCCCGATATCGTCTTCCACCTTGCGGCACAACCGCTGGTGCGTGCTTCCTATCAGGACCCGACGCTGACCTACGCCACCAACGTGATGGGCACGGTCAATGTGCTGGAGGCCGCCCGCCGGTGCGGCAGCGTTGCTGCCATTGTGGTGGTCACCACCGACAAGTGCTACGAGAACCGCGAATGGGCATGGGGCTACCGGGAAACCGACGCACTGGGCGGTCACGACCCCTACAGCGCCTCCAAGGCCTGCACGGAGCTGGTGGCGGCAAGTTACGCCCGAGCGTTCTTCGGTAGCGGGCCATTGCTGGCCACGGCACGTGCGGGCAACGTCATCGGCGGCGGCGACTGGTCTGAAGACCGCCTGATTCCCGACGCTGACCGTGCCGTGCGCGCCGGCGCCCCGCTGATCATCCGTTCGCCGCGCGCCACCCGGCCGTGGCAGCATGTCTTGGACTGCCTCAACGGCTATCTGATGCTGGCCGCGCGTCTGCTGGCCGGCGATACCGCCTGCGCCAGGGCCTGGAACTTCGGGCCGGACGCGCACGCTGTGCAGACGGTCGAACAGGTTCTGCAACGCCTGCAGCAGCATTGGCCGAAGCTGCACTGGGAGTGTCCGCCCGCCACGCGGCAGGCGCCGCACGAAGCAGGCTTCCTGCACCTGGATGCCAGCCTCGCGCGCCAGGGGTTAGGCTGGCAGACGATGTGGCCGATCCACATCGCCATGCAGGAAACGGCGCGCTGGTATGCCGACCTCCGCGAGGAACGCAGTGATGCCCGCACGCTGCTCGCATCGCAAATCGCGCGCTTCACCCAGGACGCGAAGGCAGGCTTGGCATGAACCGGCTGACGCTTCTTGGCACGCCGCTGAACGGTCTGTACGAGGTGACCCGGCAACTGCTGGGCGACGAGCGCGGATTCTTCACCCGCCTCTTCTGCGCCGAAGAGCTGGCAGCGCACGGGTTTCACGCACCGATCGCCCAGGTCAACCATTCGTACACCCAACGCCGCGGCACGATCCGCGGCGTGCACTTCCAGCACCCACCGCACGCCGAGACCAAACTGGTCAGTTGCCTGCGGGGTCGCGTCTTCGATGTTGCCGTCGACTTGCGGCACGGCTCCGCGACCTTTCTGCGCTGGCATGCGATCGAGCTGTCGGCGCAACGGCACAACAGCCTACTGATCCCGCCAGGGTTTGCCCACGGCTTCCAGACACTGGAAGACGATTGCGAAATGCTCTACCTGCATTCCGCACCCCATGTCGCCGCGGCCGAAGGCGGACTGCGCCCGACCGACGACAGGCTTGCCATCACGTGGCCGCTTGCGGTCACTGCATGCTCGGAGCGCGACCGCAGCCATCCTGCACTGACGAGCGCCTTCACCGGATTGACCGTATGAACTGCCGCCACTGCGCTGCCCCACTGCACCTTCCGCTGATCGACCTGGGCAAGGCCCCGCCGTCCAATGCGTATCTGGAGCCCGCTGCGCTGGCCCGGCCCGAATCGAGCTACCCGCTACGTGTCATGGTGTGCGAGCAATGCTGGCTGGTGCAGACAGAAGACTTCACGCGAGCAGATGAAGTCTTCAACGCGGACTACGCGTACTTCAGCGCCTACTCCGCCAGTTGGCTCAAGCATGCAGAGCGCTATGTCGCCGACATGTGCGCGCGTTTCGAGTTGAACGTGCACAGCCTGGTCGCAGAAGTCGCCGCCAACGACGGCTACCTGCTCCAGTACGTGCGCGCACGCGGCATCCCATGCTACGGCATCGAACCAACGGCCAGCACCGCCGCCGCGGCCAGAGCGCGCGGCATCGACATCATCGAGGCATTCTTCGGAATGCCGCTAGCTACTGCACTGGTTGAAGCCGGCAGGCAGGCGGACCTGATCGCGGCCAACAATGTGCTCGCCCACGTGCCGGACATCAACGATTTCGTACGCGGCTTCACGGCGCTGCTCAAGCCACAAGGCGTGGCGACGTTCGAGTTCCCGCAGTTGCGCAGCCTGATCGAAGGCGCCCAATTCGACACCATCTATCACGAGCATTTCTCGTATCTGTCGCTCACTGCGGTCGAGCACATCTTTGCGGCCAACGGACTGCACGTGTTCGATGTGCAGGCGCTGCCGACCCATGGCGGCAGCCTGCGCGTCTTTGCCCAGCGCGCAGACACGGGCCAATACCCGCGCGCCCCTGTCGTCGATGCGCTGCTTGCCGACGAACTCGCAGCCGGCATGAAAGACCCGGCGTACTACAGCGGCTTGCAGGCGCGTGCCGAGCAGACCCGCAATGGGCTGGTCGCTTGGCTGACCGAGTGCCGCAAGGCGGGCCTGCGCGTGGCCGGATACGGTGCCGCAGCCAAGGGCAACACCCTGCTCAACTTTGCCGGCATCACGCGGGAGCTGTTGCCGTATGTCGTCGATCGCAACCCCGCCAAGCAGGGCCGGTTTCTGCCGGGCAGCCGGATTCCCGTCAAGACGGAAGACACCCTGAGCGAGGACCGGCCCGATGTCGTCGTCCTGCTGCCGTGGAACCTGAAGGACGAACTGGCCGAGCAACTCGCCTACGTTCGGAAATGGGGCGGCCGGCTTGCCGTGGCCGTGCCGGCCGTTGAATGGCTGTAAGCGCCGCGCCGACAACCATCGCCACCTTCAACCCAATTGCTAACCGGGATAGGCGAGCGCAGTGTCTCGATCCTCCAACCCAACATTGACTCCCACATCATGAGTGAAATTGAAAAGTTCAAGAACGAGGTCCGGGAAAACATCCAGTCCCTAGGTCAGGATACGGATTTGCAAGAACTTTCCCGCCACTGGGCACTCAAGGCGAGCGCGCACAAATACACCTATAACTTCCGCTGGCTGGGACGCCCAATCATTCAACACCCGCAAGACATCCTGGCGATGCAGGAGTTGATCTGGGAGGTCAAGCCGGACCTGATCATCGAAACCGGCATCGCGCACGGCGGCTCGATCATCTTCTACGCGTCCATGCTCGAATTGCTGGCCCAATGCGGACACGGTGACGGTCTGGTGCTGGGCATCGACATCGACATCCGCCAGCACAACCGGGAGGCAATCGAGGCACACCCGATGCACCGACGCATCCAGATGCTGCAGGGCTCCAGCATCGACCCCGCCCTCGTTGAGCAGGTCCGGCAGATTGCCGCCAGCAAGCGCACCGTGATGGTCGTGCTCGATTCAAACCACACACACGACCACGTCCTGGCCGAATTGAACGCCTACGCACCACTCACCAGCGTGGACAGCTACTGCGTCGTGTTCGACACCTTTGTGGAAGACACCCCCAAATCGGCCTTCCCCGACCGTCCGTGGGGCCCGGGCAACAACCCGAAAACGGCCGTGCATGCTTACCTGCGGGCACACCCGGAATTTGCCGTCGACAAGGCGATCGAGCACAAGCTGTTGATCACTTCGTCGCCCGATGGCTTTCTTAAGCGCGTCAGCTAAGCATTGGAACGGAACCCGAAATCATGTCGAGCCCCGCTGACGTCATTACGCTGAGCATCTGCATTCCGACCTACAACCGAGCACGCTATCTCGATCAGCTGCTCAAGACGCTGGTCGACGACATTCCCGCGCTGGAGTTCAGCTACGAGATCGTGATCGGCGACAACGGCTCGACCGATCACACGCCCGAGGTGGTGGCTCGCCACACCGGCGCACTCAATATCCGCGCCTACCGCAACCCGCGCAACATCGGCCCCTACGAGAACCAGCGCAAGATTTACCAAAGCGCCCACGGCAAATACTGCCTGTACCTAGCCGATGACGATCTGCTGCTCATGGAGCAGATCAACGAGAACATCCGTACCCTGGAGAACAACCCCGGCGTGAGCGCAATCTACGCGCCGTGGGTGATGTACGACCGCGTGCGCGACGAGACCAGCTCGGCGTTCTACCAGCTGGATCAGGACTACCTGATCCAGCAGAATGACCACGCTGCGATGATGGCGCTCCTGCTCACGCGCCATATCTTTCCCGAGATCTATATCGCGCGGCGCGAATGCTTCCCTCTGCTCTACTTCGCCTACAACGACTACGCTTACTGGGCGTTCGTGCACAGCGCCGAGATTCTCAGTCGCGGCGCGATCCTCTTCAGCGCCACGCCGTACTACCGGGTCGTCACCCAATATTTTGACGACCACGTGCGTGTGCAAGCCGGCACAGAGGAAGTCAAAGTCTCGTGGGACCGCTACCGCGGTGGTCTGGAATATCTCTTCAATAAATTCAACAGCAGCCTGACGCCAGAGCAGAAGACCCAGTGGTTCGACGCCATCAACCAGTTCATCCGGATACGCATGAATGTTGCGCTGCGCATCCGGACCTTCGAGAACACCAGCCCCATCGACAACTACTACGTCGCCAACCGGCTGCGCGGGCTGGGCGATGGACAGGACTTACCGGTGCACTACGACTTCTACCGCGTCAACGCCGCGTTGGAATATCTGAACGCGCTGGACCCGTTCGTGAACGGCGCGACGCGCTTCGCGTACTTCCGCAGCCGGCCGCTGAGAATCCTGCCGCTTGCCCAGAAGTTTGGCGAGCTTGAATTTACTGCATTGGAAGACGGCCAACTCCCCACTGAGCCCACCGTCATCGTGACGCCGCACGGCGATGAACCAGGCCGGCCTGTGAGCAACTGTCACGATCACCTGGTCTTCACCTCGGAGCTAGACCTCATCTCCATGTTCCCCTAATGCGCCGACCACCCGACGCCTGCGCGCCTGTGCCCACACCATGATCGAGATCCATCCCAGCGCTTCTGTCTCCCGTCTCGCCGACATCGAAGATTCGGTGCGCGGCACCCGTATCGTCGTCGGCCCGGGCGCGCGCATCGATGCGTTCGTCAAGATCAAGCCCGCCGGCGGCAGCGGCGATGTGATCATCGGCGAGCAGTCCGTCATCAACTCCGGCTGCGTGCTCTACACCGGCAACGGCATCCGCATCGGCACCGGGGTTGCGGTGGCGGCCAATTGCACGCTTGCGCCAGTCAACCACGCATATCAGGATCGCGACACACCCATCCGGCAGCAAGGCTTCCTGCCGAGCAAGGGCGGCATCGTCGTGGAAGATGACGTTTGGATCGGGGCGAACTGTGTACTGCTCGACGGCGCAGTGCTGCGCCGGGGCTGCGTGATCGGGGCGGGCAGCGTGGTACGTGGGGAGGTCCCCGCCTATGCGGTAGTGGCCGGCAGTCCGTTGCGCATTGTCGGGCAGCGCCAATGACGCACACCTATACCATCCTGGGCGCCAGCGGTTTCATCGGCCAGCACGTGGTGCGCGCCATCCGCGCCGCCGGCGGTACGTGCTTCACCCCTCGGCGCGACGCACCGGAAGTCTTCGAACGCGATCTGGGCCACGTGATCTATTGCATCGGGCTCACCGCCGACTTCCGCCAGCGCCCGCTTGACACGGTGCATGCGCATACCGGATACCTGGCCCGCGTGCTGGAACGCGCCCGCTTCGACAAGCTGGTGTATCTGTCTTCCACACGGCTGTATGACGCGCTGCCGACCTCCACCTGCAGCGAAGACACCCCGCTGCAACTGGACCCGGCCAACCCACGCCACCTGTATGACCTGTCCAAGGCGCTGGGAGAAAACCTCTGCCTGACCGCCGCCGATGGCCGCGCCAGCGTCGCGCGACTGTCTTGCGTGTATGCACAGGCATCAGGCGCACCGGGCTTCCTATCGGACCTGCTGGCACGCTTGGCGCACGCACGCGCCGTGCATCTGAACTCCTCCTCTGGCTACGTGCGGGACTACGTTCACGTGGACGATGTGGTTCGGGCGTTGCTCCGCATGCTCGAGCAGCCCGCGCCCGGCATTTACAACGTCGCCAGTGGGGAGAACCTCTCCAACCAGGCGCTGGCCGACCTACTGCGCGCGCATGGCTACACGCTCACGCTGGCGCACAACAGCGCGCGCCAGCCGATGCCTGTTTGCGATATCACTAAGCTCAAATGCGCGCTGGGGGTCGACCCAATCACGGTCGGCGCCTTTCTGTCGCGCCATCTGCGAACAGTTGAACATGGGTCTGATTAACCATTGCGCCACACCCAAACGGGTTGGCAACCAGTCATGTCGAAACCATCCTTGAGCCCTGCTTCTCATCACCGGCTACCGACTTTGGCGCTGGTCGTCATCGCCCGCAACGAGGCAGCCTGCATCGAGCGCTGCCTGATGAGCGCTAAGCCCTTTGTCGATCGCATGGTTGTACTCGACACCGGGTCGACCGACAACACCGTGGCAATTGCGCAGGACTGTGGCGCACAGGTTGGGCACTTCACCTGGATCAATGACTTCTCGGCAGCCAGAAATGCGTCATTGGATCTTGCCAATGCCGACTGGAATCTGGTCATGGACGCAGACGAATGGATCGAAAGCGGTGGCGAAGCATTGCGTAGCGTCTGCAGTGGCAATCCCGTGATTGGCGTCGTGTGCCAACGCAGCGACTATGAAGTCTTCGGATCGGTCGAGAGAAAAAATACTTGGGTTTCACGGCTGCTGCCGCGTGGCGTTCGCTATGAGCGACGCATTCATGAGCAGCCCGTGTCGTCGTTGCCGCGCGCACGGCTGCCGCTTGTGCTCAGCCACGATGGCTACCTCGACGCAAAAATAGAAAAGAAGCTCGACCGCAATGTCAGCCTCTTGCTGGAAGAACTGGCCGACCGCCCTGATGATCCTTATGTGCTCTATCAACTCGGCAAGGATGCCGAGGTCATTGCCGAGGATTTCGCAAGAGCGAGTGACTTCTATACACGGTCGGCGGCGCTTGTTCCCAAAGACGCCGCGTACCGTCACGACCTGTGCGTCCGGTTGCTGTTTTGCCTAAGCAAATCGGGGCGATTGGAGGATGCCATTACCCGCTCCGGCGAGTGGATGGAAGACTGGTCGGAATCGCCCGACTTCTTCTTCACCGTGGGCATGCTGATGTTTGACGCCGCCGCGGCCCAGCCGAAACAGGCTGACGAGCAATGGCTCCCCATGGCCGAAAACGCATTCTTGCGGTGTCTTGAGATCGGCGAGCGCCCGGAGCTTGATGGTGTGGCCGGACGCGGCAGTCACATGGCCGCACACAATCTGTGTGTCATGTACCAAACACAAAGCAATACCGCGCGGCTTAAATCAAATTACTACCTCGATTTAGCGCGCAAATTAAGAACGAATGCTGAAGCCATCTAAAAACCCGTGCAAGGGGCCGTTAACCCAGAGTAGTGTCAGCCCCCTTCTGTAGGTCGAAAGCGAACATCATGTCAAAAAGGCATCATCACGGCCCCTATCCCAGTTTGGCACTCGTCGTCATTGCACGTAACGAGGCCGGGTGCATCCAGCGCTGCCTGATGAGCGCCAAACCGTATGTCGATCGCCTGGTGGTGCTCGACACCGGTTCCACCGACGACACCGTGGCAATCGCTCAAGCCTGCGGCGCAGAGGTCGGCCATTTCACCTGGATCGACGATTTCTCCGCGGCCAGAAATGCGGCATTGGTCTTGGCCAACTCCGACTGGAATCTGGTCATGGACGCAGACGAATGGATCGAAAGCGGTGGCGAGCATTTGCGCAGCCTATGCACCGCCACGCCTTACATGGGCGAGGTGTGTATCAGCAGCCATACGTTTCACGAGGACATCAAGATACAGGCCAATTCGCAGATCATTCGCTTGTTGCCGCGCGGGGTGCGTTATGAGCGGCGCGTGCATGAACAGCCGGTGGCACCGTTAGTCCAAAAGCGGGTGCCGATCGTCTTCGGGCACGACGGGTACACCGATGAAAAGGTTGAGAAAAAGCGCGGCCGCAATACGGCCCTGCTGCTCAAGGAACTCGTGGATCACCCGACTGACCCGTATGTGCTGTTCCAGTTTGGAAAGGACCTCGAACAAACCACTCTGGATTTCACCAGGGCTGCCGATTACTACGCACGCGCCCTCGAACTCACTGCGCCAAATGCGCCCTATCGGCACAATCTGTGCATGCGGCTCCTGTTTAGCCTGAACCGTGCGGGCCAGCTGGACACGGCCATCACGCGCGCCGGCGAGTGGATGGATGAATGGGCTGAATCCCCAGACTTTTTCTATCAGGTGGGGATTCTCATGACCGACGCGTCAACCAAATACCCCGACCAAGCATTGTCGCAATGGTTGCCAATGGCTGAGCAGGCGTTCCTGCGCTGCCTGGAAATTGGCGATCGACCAAATCTGGATGACAGCACGCTTGGCGTCGGCAGCCACTTCGCCGCCGAACGGTTGGCTGATGTCCACCAGCGACGTAGCCATTACCTTGCCAACAAGGCACATTATTACCTCACGCTGGCGGAGGAGCTCAAGCGCGGCGCCGCAACCACACCGTCGGCCGCAACATGAAATGCATCGGGGATCGACGGGGTGATGCGGAACACGCATATCGCATCTTTTAAGCGACGGCTGAAGCGCTTGTACGAGCCCTACACGGCGGACGCCCCAATTCCGATGCCGTCCGTGGCAAGATTGGCATCCCCTTGTCCATGGTCACGCGCCAAACGTTCGCACGCAGCACTGTCGCCCGCGCGCCGAGACCATTCCCCGGGAGTGCTCCGTGACCGACGCGCTGGCGCTTGATCAACAGCTTTGCTTTCCGCTCTATGCCGCCGGGCATTTGATGACGCGGCTTTACCGCCCGCTGCTCGATGAGCTGGAGCTGACCTATCCGCAATACCTGGTGATGCTCGCGTGCTGGCAACAGTCTCCATGCGCCGTGGGCGATCTCGGGCGCACGCTGTACCTCGATACGGGAACATTGACGCCGCTGCTCAAGCGGCTGGAAGAACAAGGACTGCTGACGCGTACGCGCGATCAAGACGACCAGCGTCGCGTGATCATTGCCCTGACCGATGCCGGGCAGGCGCTACGCGGGCGTGCCACCAAGGTGCCGGAAACACTGATGTGCCAGATTCCGCTGGAACCGGCAGAGATCGGCGCCACGCGTAATGTACTGCATAAGCTGCTGGATGCGCTTGCGGCAGCGGAAGACCGCGCTTAAGGCTGCTGCCGCACCGGCGCGCTTCAAACTCGGCGCGCTTGTTCAATAGCGCGCCATGGAGTCATACATCTGGCTGGCATTGTTGGCACGGCGCGCCGTGTCGATGCGCTTCTGCAGCCGGTCCAGACGCGGGTGCACGATGGCACGCACGCGGGCGTCGTCCTCCAGGATGCGCGTGAGCAGCGTGCGCTTGCGCTCCAGGTCCGCATGCGAGAGTTGCGGATGCGGCTCGGCGCGACGAAGCATCTCCACATACTGCGCACCCTCGCGCTCGAGTTCACTGACCACTTCCCAGTTACCCACTTCGGCGGCGCTGACCATCTCGGCGGTGAGATGCGCAATCGCCTCATAGCAGGCGAACAGACTTTCGCTGTCCTTGATGGGGAATTTCCGGAACATGTCTGTTGATCTCCGTAGTAGGCCGGAAAGATTCGAATGGACGCTGTCTGTTGAGCTAGCTGACAACATTCAAATGACGAGTGGGTACCGCTGCGGCCTGGTTGCCCTGACCGATTGCAAGCCATGCTTCTTGGATCGGCGCAAGCAGCCGGTCGACCTCCTCCAGCATGGCCTCGTCGTTGTTGATGTTAGCCAACGTGAGACGTCGCAGCATGTAGTCGTACAGGCTATCGAGCTGCTGGGCGATTTCGCCGCCACGCTGCGTGTCCAGACTGGCCCGCAAGCCTTGCCCGATGATAGAGACGGCCTTGTCGAATGCACGCACCTTCACCAGCACGTCGCCCGCGCGCGTTGCCAGCAACGCCTGGTTGATGGCTGAGCGCGCGCCTTCAAACAGCATGGCAATCAGCCGATGCGGGTTGGCATCGACCACCGACGTCTCTATACCGATTTTTGCGTATGCCCCAATGGCGCGTTGAGCTGCGTACATGAGAGGTTTCCTTGTCTTAGCGATCTTAGTTGGAACACCGATACGTCAAAGCGTGGAGATACGGCGTCTTTACACGTTACTTCGAAGATGGGCTCGTACCATTGGTCTGAGCGGCGAGCGCGGCGAGTTGCTGCGTTAGATACGACTGCGTCTGGCTCATGCTTGCCACCAGCGACGAGAGCGAGTTGAACTGCTTCAGGTACAGCGCCTGCTGCTGGTTCAACTGGTTCTGCATCGTGCTGATGCGGTTGGCCAGCGATGTCAGGGTGCTGTTCAGCGAGTGCTGCTCGTTCTGAACCATGCCGTTGGAGGCGAGCAACGTGGTCGCGGTCGTAAAGAATTGCGATGCGTAGCCGCGCTGCACCGTGACCGTCCCACGGCTACCCAGCGCCCCGCCGTTGACCTGCAAGGTCAAGCCAGCCACAGCCGAACCGGTGGCGCCAAACAACTGCTGCCCCGACGAGGTCGCCGCGACGCCATTGATCGTGCCTTGAACATCCACCCCGGTGGTGCTGGTGGGGCTACCACCGAACAGCGACGATGCTGCATTGCCCGAGACCGCGACGTTGGAAGTCGAACCGTACTGGTTGTTGCCGATGGTCAGCACGCCGTTGGCGTCGGCAGAAACATTGGCCGTGAGTTTGTGCGCCTGCAACGCGGCAGAGCCGTTGATCAAGCTCTGAAGCTGCGTGGCCAGCCCGCTGGCGGAATAGGTACCAGGTGGAATCGTCAGCGTAACCGGGGTGTTGCTGATAGTCACGTTCAGCGTGTCGTTTACGCCTTGCGTAATCGTGGTACCGGCTGCAGCCGAGCCGGTGAGCGCCCCTTGCGTGGCCAGTTGCGTGACGTTGATGGCATAGGTACCGGCCTGCGTCGTCTTCGCATACGCGTTCACACCAACCAGGGAATCCGTTGCCGTACCGGACTGCGCAAACAGCCGGGCGACCGCCGTAGGCGCCGTGGTAACGGCCGTTTGGAGCGCAGCAGAGTTCACCTGCATGGTGCCATCCTGCGCCAGCGTGATGCCAACGCTGCCCAAGGAAGAATACGAACCTGACCCGATCGCCTGGTTGAGCACGCCATTGACCTGCTCCACCAGGAGCCGCGTGGACGCATCGAACGCCAGGGGACCATTGTTGGCGCTGTTGCTGGTATCAACCTTGGTCGCCGCATTGAGCGTGGACTTCAGCGCGTTGTAAGCGCTGACGAAATTGTTGACCGCATTCACCGCCGCACTGGGGTTGTTCGCCACCGAAACGGTGGAACTGCCGGTGCCGGTCAGGGCGAGCGACATGCCCGGAATCGTGCCGCTGAGCGTGTTGGTCGGGCTCTGCACCTGCAGGCCGTTGATGGTGGCCACGGCGTTCTGCCCCGTGGTCACCTCGCTCATGTTCTGCGTGCCGGCCGGGTCTTGGCCCAGCAGCGATTGCAGTGCCGCGTCGCCCGAGACCGAGATCTTCATCTCGGAATTAGAGCCCCCGGCGGTTGAGGTCAGGGTCAGGCGATAGGGCGTGCCGGAACCATCATTGACGATACTGGCCTGCACACCGACATGGGCGGCGTTGATGGCGCTGGCAATCCCTTGCAGCGTATTGTTGGACGCGTTGATGGTGACGGTGCCGGTTGGCAGGTTGGCGTTGGGCGTGAATGTTGCCCCGCTGTATGCACCACCGGAAAACGTACCGCCCGAGACCGAGCCGAACGAAAACGAGATTGTCGTCGCAGCACCGCTGCCGATGGCAGTGCTGGTACTGGTCTGTCCTTGCGCCACCAGCGTTTGCGACTGGGCAAGCTGACTCACGTTGACCGCGTACGTGCCGGCCGACGGCCCCCCCGTCACAGACGCACCTACCACGGATGTATTCGAACTGCTCGCCTGCATAGCCGAGTAGCCCGACGTAAACGACAGCCCCGCCATCGCACTCTGGAACGTATACAGGGCGCTCTGCAATGACCCCACCGCCGACAATTGCGTCTGGTAAGAGGTCTGCTGCGCCTGCAGGTTGTTCAGCGGAATGGCCGCCACCTGCATCAGGCCCGACACGAGTGAGCTAAGGTTCAGGCTTGTGCCGGCACCGGGGTTGGCAAGCACCTGGGCAATGCTGGATGCAGCCGAACTGGCCGCATTGGAAGACGTGGCGGATGTAGTCGTCATGATCGAGGCGCTTCTAAGCGCGTATCGCTACGGGCATCGTTTGGAATAACGGCCGCTTTCCCCGCTTCTTTAATCGTTTGAGCGATCTGCCGCCGGCGCCGCTTAAGCAGAAAAAAAGCCGGGGCGCCTATTAAGGTGTCCCGGCTTTTTTTGTCCGCGTGAATCCATCAGAATTCACGCGACTCTCACCTATTAGCCCTTGAGCAGGCTCAGGATGCTGTTCGGTGCCGAGTTGGCTTGCGCCAGCATGGCCGTACCCGCTTGCTGCAGGATGTTCTGGCGGGTCATGTTCGACGTTTCCGACGCGTAGTTCGTGTCAGTGATGGCCGACCTTGCTGCGTTCAGGCTGATATTCACCGACGTCAGCGTGCTGACGTTGGAGGAAATACCTTGCAGTTGAGCACCGATTGCTGCGCGAGCCGTCTGAACCGAGGCCAAGTCCGCATCAACCTTGTTCTGCGCCGTCGTACCGTCAGCGCCACCGGTGTTGGAGGTGATTTGGCCAGCAGCCGAAGTAATGCTGGCGGTCATGTTCATGGTCTTAGCGACGACCGTGTCGTTCGTCGCGGACTGGCCAGTCTGGAACGTGACACCGGTGGCAGCCGCTGCGGTGAACAGCGAGTTGCCGTTGTAGTTAGCGCTGGTCTTGATCGCCGCGTTGGCACCAGCCAGTTGGTCATACACTGCGCCCAGGTTTTGCAGGTCAGCCGTACCGAGCGAGCCATCGTTGGCCTGCACAGCCAATTGGCGCATTTGCTGCAGGTTGTTTTCAACCTGGCCCAGGTACGAGTCGGCCGTTTGCAGGTACGAGCTGGCGTTGTTCGCGTTGGCGATACCCTGGTTTTGCGAGTTGATCGTCGTGGTCAGCTGCGAAGACACGGCATAGCCAGCCGCATCGTCCTTCGCGCTGTTGATGCGCAGACCGGTCGACAGGCGTTGCAGCGACGTTTGCAGCGCGCTCTGCGAGTTGTTCAGTGCTTGCTGCGTTTGCAGGGAGGAAAGGTTGGTATTGAGGCTGAGCATGACGGCTCCTAAGTTTCCCGATGGTTGAGCGCCCGAAGGGGTCGCGGGTTCCGGCGAGTGGCCAGCAACATGACCTGCAACTTGAAGGGGATCAGGTCCGTTGTACTCAGGTTATCGGTGGCCTCGGCAAAAAGTTTAGGGCCAACTTGACAAATTCGTGCGCGATGGGCGGTTTGGGGTTTCGGGGCACCGGCCCGGCGCCTCTCCGCCGAAAGAGGCGCCGGGCCATCTTCTGGGCAGGAAGGCACTCGGCTATACTCGATCGACCCAACCCGAGGCGCCCGGGATTTCCCTATATAGAAGCGCGCCACCGCACAGATGGGGAGTTGCAAGCGCGCCGACATGTCGCAACGACCTGGCGGCGGTGATCAGAGCGCAATGCGAGCCGCTTGAGCGCATTTGTGCCCGTTTGACCTGCAACACCCGCCATGCTGAATGTCCTGATCGTCGAACCGCACGATATTGCCCGTGTCGGCCTGCGCCAGATCCTCAAGGATTCGCGCCTGGCCCGGCAGATCGAGGCCGTGCCGGACCTGCGCGACGCCAACAACGACCTGCTCACCCAGCGCGAGTGGGACGTCATGCTGTTCTCGGTCGAGTCCGCCACCGGCGATGAATTCCAGACCATCAAGGCGGTGCGCCAGCAACATGCGCGCCTGGCCGTGCTGGCGCTGGGTCGCCACCCTGAAGCGCTGCTCGCCGTACGGGCGCTCAAGGCGGGCGCCGCCGGCTACCTGCCGATGGATGCCAGCCAGCCGCAGCTGCTCGCGGCCGTGAACGCCATTTCCAAGGGCAAGAAATACCTGCCCTCCGACCTGGTGGAGGTGCTGGCCGACAACCTGAACGTCGATTGGGACAAGCCCCGCCACGACATCCTCTCCGACCGCGAATTCCAGACCCTGCGCATGCTGGGCTCCGGCCGCACGCTGGGCGAGATTGCCGAGGCGCTGCAGATCAGCGTCAAGACGGTCAGCGTGTATCGCGGGCGCGTGCTATCGAAGATGAAACTGCGCAACAACGCCGAGCTGACCATGTACGTGGTCAGCAACAGCCTGCAGCTTTGAAGGCGCTATAAGAACCGCGGGGGGCGCTCGCCGTAGCGGCGCGCGTTCTCGCGCACGAAGTCCTGCACCGCTGCCGGTTCGAGCGGCCGCGTGAGCAGGTAGCCCTGGAACTCGTCGCAGCCGATTTCACGCAGGAACTCCAGCTGGCCGGCGGTCTCCACGCCTTCGGCCACGGTCTTCATGCCCATGGCCTGCGCCATCATGATGATGGCCCGCGTGATGGCCGCGCGCTCAGCCACGTGCGGCAGGTCCTGCACGAATGACCGGTCGATCTTCAATGTGTCGATCGGAAAACGGTGCAGATACGACAGCGACGAATACCCGGTGCCGAAATCGTCCAGCGCAAGCGACACGCCCATCGCGCGCAGCTCGGTCAGCAGCGCATGCAATGACGGATCGTCGCGAATCAGGATGCCTTCGGTCATCTCCAGCTCGACCGCGTTGCCCGGCAGGTTGCTGGTGGACAGCGCCCCGCGCACCATCGCGCTCAACTGGCCCGAGCTGAACGCCTGGCCCGAGAGATTGATCGACATACGCAGCTGCGGCAGCCCGATGCGGCGCCAGCGCGCCAACTGCTCGCAGGCGGCCCGCAGGATCCAGCGGTCGATCTCGACGATCAGGCCGGTCTCTTCGGCGTCCTGGATGAACTGGCCAGGCATCATGCGGCCGAAGTCGGCCGAATTCCAGCGGATGAGCGCTTCCACACCGACGATGCGGCCGCTCTTCACGTCCACGCGCGGCTGGTAGTCGGCATAGAACTCGTTGCGGTCGCTGGCGCGGCGCAGGCCCGATTCAATGCGGAAGCGGCGTGAGACACGGTCGTCCAGATCGCTCGTGAAGGTCTGGAAATTGTTGCGGCCGCGCTCCTTGGCCAGGTACATGGCAGCGTCGGCCTTGCGCAGCAGCGTGTTCGGGTCGTCGCCGTCGTGCGGTGCCACGGCAATGCCGATCGACACGCCCAGATACAGTTCCTGCCCCTCAATATGGAACGGTGCGCTGATGGCCGCGAGGATGCGCTCTGCCACGCGCCGCGTGCCCAGGCCATCGAGCGCTTCGAGCATGACGACAAACTCGTCCCCGCCCAGGCGGGCGACGGTATCGGCCTCTCGCGCGCAGGCCTGCAGGCGGGCGGCCACTTCGCGCAGCAGCATGTCGCCAAACTGGTGGCCCAGCGTGTCGTTGACGTTCTTGAAGCGGTCCAGGTCCAGAAACATGACCGAGACCCGCGAATGATTGCGGCGCGCAATGGCCAGCGCATGCTCCAGGCGGTCTTCCAGTGCGGAGCGGTTCAGCAGGCCGGTGAGCGTGTCGTGCGTGGCCAGATGCCGGATGCGCTGCTGCGCCTCGCGGATCTGCGTGATGTCGACCAGCGACACCAGCACCGAATACGGCGCCGCGCCAAGCTCGGGCGGACGCGGCGATGCCGTCATCGATTGGCCGCCGTCGGCATAGAGCGGCGTCCAGTTGCTCGACACCCACACCGTGCGGCCGTCCACGCAATGCAGCCCGAAAATCTGGTTCAGCTGGGGCTGGCCCTCGGCGAGAACATCGCGATCAGGCCAATCGGCTTCCTGGATGGCCGCGTCAAACTCATCGACGGCGGACGCCACCACAGCGGGCAGCAGGCGCCCTATCAGCGCTTCCACCGGCAACCCCAGCAGCCGTGCGGCACTCGGGTTGGCGTAGGTGACGCGGCGGTCCAGGTCGCACACCAGGATGCCCTCGGTCAGCGCATTGACCATCGACAGCAGGTCAAGCTTCGGGCAGAACCCCGGAGCTGCCCCGCGCGCCGGGCAGTCCGTCGGCAGGCCGCGGGTATCGGCAAGCGCAAAGTCGACGCGGGTAGGCAGGGACAAGGAATTCAAGGCGGCTTCCGGCAAAGGCAACGCAGGTTTTGCAGGGCCGGACGTACCGGCACCTTCTGCCCTCTACATCGGCAAGCGCACGCAAATCTTTCGGGCCGACGTCACTTTTGTGGCACATCGGCTGGATCAAGCGCCGGAAACGTCGCTTCCGTGATCGTTCCCGAGGCCGTTTAGTGATTTATTGGTCACTATTTTAGTGTGCCGCCATCCTCCTCACGGGCTGCAAACCCACGAGATAGGCAGGATTGACCGCGTTTCTTGGCGGAATGAGCTGGACAGGGGTAGGGAAGAATGCCATCCGAGAACCCGACTCTGTGTTTTGCGGCCGTTTTGCGCTGCTCCGCATACGCCGAGGCGGGAAAGCCCACCCCCCCTAGTCCCCCGAGTGATCCCCATGGCCGAAGCCGCTGCTGCCACCACTGCCCCCGCCCCCGCAAAGGGCGGCTCCACCAAGCTGCTGCTGATCATCCTGATCGTGCTCGTGCTCGTCGGCATGGGCGGCGGCGCTGCCTGGTTCTTCCTCGGCGGCGGCAACCACGCCGGATCCGCCTCCGCGCCGCCCAAGCCCAAGGAGCCGGTGTTCGTGGCCATGGAAACCCTCACCGTCAATCTGCAGCCCGAAGAGGGCAGCGACCGCTATTTGCAAATCGGCGTGACATTCAAGAGCTTCGACAAGCACGCCGAAGAAGAGATCAAGGCCTATACGCCCGAACTGCGCAGCAAGATCCTGATGCTGCTGGCCAGCAAGAGCCCCGCCGAGCTGTATTCGGCAGACGGCAAGTCCAAGCTGTCCAAGGAAATCGTCGAACTGTGCGAACACATCTTCAAGGCTGTCGGCAAGGAATCGCCGGTGGCGGATGTCTTGTTCACCAACTTTGTGATCCAGTGACATGCTCAAGGAAGAGTTTCTTTCCCAGGAGGAGATCGATGCGCTCCTCAAGGGCGTCACCGACGAGGTCGACGAGGAGCCTGCCGCAGCCGACCCCTCCGGTGTACGCATCTACAACCTGGGCTCGCAGGAGCGCATCGTCCGCGGGCGCATGCCCACGCTGGAGATCATCAACGAGCGGTTCGCGCGCAACTGGCGCATCGGGCTGTTCAACTTCATGCGGCGCAACGCGGAGATCTCCGTCGGCCCCGTGAAGGTCCAGAAGTACAGCGAGTTCATCCGCAACCTGGTGGTGCCGACCTCGCTCAACCTGGTACACGTCAAGCCGCTGCGCGGCACGGCGCTGTTCGTGTTCGACCCCAACCTGATCTTCCTGGTAGTCGACAACCTGTTCGGCGGCGACGGGCGCTTCCACATGCGCGTGGAAGGCCGCGACTTTACCGATGTCGAGCAACGCATCATCCAGCGCATGCTGCAGCTCGTGTTCGAGCACTACGCCAAGGCGTGGCAGCCGGTGTACCCGATCGATTTCGAATTCCTGCGCATGGAAATGCACACCGAGTTCGCCAACGTGGCCACGCCCAATGAAGTGGTGGTGACCACCAGCTTCAGCATTGAGCTGGGCAGCAATGGCGGCGACGTGCACATCTGCATGCCCTACACCATGATCGAGCCGATCCGCGACCGGCTGACCTCGGCCATCCAGGGCGAAGCGCTGGAAGTCGACAAGCGCTGGCTGCGGCTGCTGTCGCAGCAGGTGCAGACCGCCGAGGTGGAGCTGATCGCCGACCTGGCTACGGCCAATGTGCGCGTCTCCGACATCCTGAACATGAAGGCGGGCGACGTGGTGCCGCTGGAGCTGGACGACAGCGTGACGGCCAAGGTCGACGGTGTACCCGTCATGGAATGCAGCTACGGCACCTTCAATGGCCAATACGCCCTGCGGGTCAACCGCATGCTGAATATGAGCGGCAGCGAGCCTGCCATGGAGTCTGACGATGACAACTGAACCGACCATGAACCCCGAAACCGCCGCCGACGACTTCGATGTCGAGATGACGATGGAAGAGGCCATGGCCCTGGAAGCGGCCCAGCGCGCCGCCGCCAACCCGGCAACCAGCGCGCCCGCGGCTGCGCCGGTTGACTCCGGCCCGGTGTTCAAGCCCCTGACGGCCGACGGCCTGGGCAGCGCCCAGCGCAACGACATCGACATGATCCTGGACATCCCTGTGCAGCTGACGGTGGAGCTGGGCCGCACCAAGGTGCCCATCAAGAACCTGCTGCAGCTCGCGCAGGGCTCGGTGATCGAACTCGACGCGCTGGCCGGTGAACCGATGGATGTTCTTGTCAACGGGTACCTGATCGCCCAAGGTGAAGTGGTGGTGGTGAATGAAAAGTTCGGCATTCGCCTGACGGACATCATCACGCCGTCCGAACGCATCCGTAAGTTGAACCGCTGAGCTGAACCGTTAAGCCGCACGCCGGCACCCTGACAGCGACCAATGCTCCCCCCGGGCAAGGTGTTGAAATGAACCATGCAGTGGATTGGGCCCGCACGCTTGGCGGGCTGTTTGTAGTGTTGGCGATGATCGTGGCGGCCGGCTGGCTGCTGCGTCGCCTGCAGCACCGTGCGGGCATGGGCCCTGCGGGTCCGGGCCGACGTCGCGGCCAGGTGATCAGCGTGGTCGCGCAGCAAATGCTGGGCGCCCGCGAGAAGGTCGTCGTCGTGGATGTGGAAGGCACGTGGCTCGTGCTGGGCGTGACGCAGCAACACGTGCAGACGCTGCACACGCTGCCGCGCCCGGCGGAAGACACGCCCGCCACGCCGGACGACCCTTCCGGCACCGCCAAGCCGCCCCGCTTTGCGGACGCGCTATCGATTCAGCTCAAGCGCCACCTGACGGGGAAGTCGGAATGAACGCGCGTGCCTTCCTTCGTTGCCTGATAGCACTGGCACTGCTGGGCGCCGCGCCCGCCGTGTTCGCCCAGGCCCAACCGGGCCTTCCGCTGCTCACGGGCACCGCCGGTGGCCAGAGCTATACGCTACCGGTCCAGACGCTGGTCTTCCTTACGTCGCTGGGTTTCCTCCCGGCCATCATCCTGATGATGAGCAGCTTCACGCGCATCATCATCGTGCTGTCGTTGCTGCGCCATGCGCTGGGCACGCAAACCACGCCGCCCAACCAGGTGCTGATCGGGCTGGCGCTGTTCCTCACGTTCTTCGTCATGTCGCCCGTGCTCGACAAGGTGTACACCGACGCCTACGTGCCGCTGCGCGACAACAAGATCACCGTGGAACAGGCCATGGACACGGCCGCCACGCCGCTGCGCCACTTCATGCTCAAGCAGACCCGCGAGCCGGATCTCGCGCTCTTCGTGAAGATGGGCAACATCCCGGCCATCGCCAGCCCCGAGCAGACGCCCATGCGTGCGCTCATCCCGGCCTTCGTCACCAGCGAGCTGAAAAGCGCGTTCCAGATCGGGTTTGCCATCTTCATCCCGTTCCTGGTGATCGACATCGTGGTGGCAGCGGTGCTGATGTCGATGGGGATGATGATGGTCACGCCGTCGATCTTCTCGCTGCCGTTCAAGATCATGCTGTTCGTGCTGGTGGATGGCTGGCACCTGCTGCTGGGCTCGCTGGCCCAGAGCTTTGTGCAATAGCCGGATAAGGAGCCAGAGCACATGACACCGGAATACGTCTTGAACATGGCCCGCCAGGCCATGCAGGTTGCCATGATGGTGGGCGCGCCGATGCTGTTGGTGTCGCTCATTGTCGGCCTGCTGGTGGCGGTGTTCCAGGCCGCCACGCAGCTGAACGAGCAGACGCTGTCGTTCATCCCCAAGCTGCTGGCCGTGGCCGCCACCATGGTGCTCGCCGGCCCGTGGATCCTGAGCGTGATCGTCGATTACACGCGCGATCTGCTCACCAACATTCCCAACTACGTGAATTGACGCAGCCGAGCTGACGTAGCCGCGAATCAGCCCTGAATCAGCCATGATCCAATTCACCGCCGCCCAGCTCAACGGCTGGATCGCCATGTACTGGTGGCCGCTGGTGCGCGTGCTGGCGTTCATCGCCATTGCGCCGCCGTTTGCCAACACCGAGATCCCAACCTCGATCAAGGTGGCGTTTGGCGTGGTCATCACGGTGGCGCTGGCGCCCATGCTGCCCCTATCGCCGGACTTGGCCGGCGTGTCGGTGGGGTCGTACGAGGGGCTGTGGATCACGCTGGTGCAGGTGGCGATCGGGCTGGCGCTGGGGTTTTGCGTGCAACTCGTGTTCTCGGCCATCAGCGGCGCCGGCGAGGTGATGTCGGTGCAGATGGGCCTGGGCTTCGCCTCGCTGCTGGACCCGGCACAGACCGAAAGCAGCATGCTGCTCGGCCGCTTCCTCAGCCTCACGGCCATCACGGCGTTCATTGCCGGTGACGGCCATCTCGTGCTGCTGCACGCCCTGTTCGACAGCTTTACCGCCCTGCCCGTCTCGGCCGCACCCCTGGCCAACCCGGGCTGGCAGACGCTGGCCGGTGGCGGCACGATCGTCTTTGCGCTGGCCGTGCGCATCGCCCTGCCCATCATCGCCATCATGATGGTGGTCAACCTGGCCTTTGCCGTGCTCTCGCGCACGGCGCAGGCGCTCAATCCGTTCGCCGTGGGCATCGCCGCCACGCTGGTGGTCGGGTTGATGCTCGTCATGGTGATGATGACGTCGCTGGCGCCGGTGGTGGAGCGCTCGGTCATGGACGCGCTGGATCTGGGTGGGCGGGCATTCGGCCAATTTGGCACGCGCTGAATTCGCATTTCGCGGCATCCGCCAACGTAAATCGCCCGCCGTTTTACCCCCCCATTAGGTGGTCCGCAATCCGGTTTCAAAATGCGCGAACTCATAATCCCGCAATGACGGCATTGCGTCTTTCCGCGTTCGTCGCGCAAGTGACACGAAGTCACGTAAATGGTTGTTTTCCTGGGGAACTTTTCAGTATGATTCGGCCCGGGGTTGGGAAATAGCAAGCGCTTTGAAAGACAAAATCGGCCACGATAGCGGCCTGCGCGCTTACCCAAATCAATCGAAAACAATGAGAGCGAATCGGGTTCAGGCAACGTCGCGATAATGCGCGGCCGCCGACCCCGCGCCGGGCGTCGCGCAGCAAGGCGGCCACTGGCGGTGCTCCACACGCGAACACCGATATGCCCGATTTGCACTGGACTATCCCGGTTGCTCGCTGGTCCTGCTGGCCTGCCATTGGTTCTGATTCAGCGTCATCTCCAAACCTCGGTTTTATTGAGCCGATGGTGCGGCGCCGTCTGAGCACACTCTCTAAAAATGCCCTCCATGTCGCACACGATTGCGCATCCGACGTGCCCCGCGCGCGCATCGTGTTTGCCTCGCGCCATGGCGAATTGCGCCGCACCGCCGGCATCCTCGCCGACATGGACGACGCGCAGCCCGTTTCCCCCACCGCATTCAGCCTGTCCGTGCTCAACGCCATGAGCGGCGTCTTCGGCATTGCGCGCGGCGACACCTCGCCCGCCATTGCCGTATCGGCGGGCCCCGCCACGCTCGGGCTGGCGCTGCTGGAAGCGCACGCCCAATACGTATCGGACCCCGCCTTGCCGGTGCTGCTTGTCTATGCCGACGAGCCCGCCGACCCACGCTTTGGCGCGGTGGCCGATGAAGTGGAGGATTGCGCTCTTGCCATCCTGCTCGACGCCTCGGCGCCGGCCTCGCTGGTGTGCTCTCACAGTCCACAGGCTGAGGCCCACGACGCTGATGACGGCCTCACCACGCAAAGCCAAGCCGTGCTGCACTGCCTGGCATCCCGCACGTCCAGCACCTGGCGCCATGCAGACAGCGCCTGGACGTGGCAATGGCGCGAGGGCCCATGGCAACCACACTGAGCGCCCGCCTGAATCTGGCATGGCGCCTGGTGGCAACGGGGCTGGCCTTCATCGTTTTCGGCATCTGCGGGGTGCTGTTTTCCATCGTCGTGTTTCCGCTGGCGTGGTTGTGGCCGCACCGCGCCTCGCGCCAACGCACCGTCACATTCGTCATCCACTGGTTCTTCCGCGCGCTGGTACGTGCGCTGCAATGCCTGGGCGTGATGAAGCTGGAGTTGCAGGGCGTGGAGCAACTGCGCGCGGGCGGGCCAGCCATCGTGGTGGCCAACCACCCGACCTACCTCGACGTGATGGTGCTGCTATCGCTCACGCCATCCGCCTGCTGCGTGGTCAAGAACGCACATTGGGGCAACCCATGCTTCTGGGGCATCGTGCGCGCGGCCGAATACATCAGCAATGCCGACCCGACCGAGCTGGTGGAAGCCGGTGCGCGCCAATTGGCTGCCGGTTACACCATGATCATCTTCCCCGAGGGCACGCGCAGCCCTGCCAAGAACCGACTGCACCCGTTCTCGCGCGGCTTTGCGCACATGGCGCTGAACGTGGGCGCCCCCATCCTGCCCGTGCTGATGGACTGCGACCCGCCTGCCTTCACCAAGACCATGCGCTGGTACGACGTGCCGCCCCGTGCGTTCTGCATGAAGGTCGCCGTGCTCGAGCCCGTCAGCGTCGCACAGTACGTGCCGGAGGGCTCGCCGGCGGCATTGGCCGCGCGCGCACTCACCACCGGTATCGAAACCCATATCACCGACCACCTTCTGCAATATGGATTCCTTGAAGCTCGAAATTAAGCAGCTCCTGATCGAGGCGCTCGATCTGGAAGACATGACGCCGGCCGACATCGACGACGACGCCCCGCTATTCGATACCAACGGCATCGGCCTGGATTCCATTGATGCATTGGAAATCGGCATCGTGCTGCGCAAGCGTTATCAATTGACGATTGCCGCCAACGACGAACATACCCGCGAGCATTTCCGCTCGGTGAATACGCTGGCCGCACTGGTCAAGAGCCAACAATAATCGGCCGGGCATTGGCACCGGCAGGTACAGGGAGAAAAGAAAATCATGACGGACATCGAGATCCTCGAGCGCATCCGCGCCATTTTCAAAGAGAACTTCGATATTGCACCCGAGCGCGTCACGCCCGAGGCGCATCTGTTCGAAGAACTGGATCTGGACAGCATCGACGCGGTGGATCTGGCGATCAAGCTGCAGGAAATGACCGGACGTCGCATCAAGCCGGAAGAATTCAAGACCGTGCGCACGGTGGGCGACGTCATCGGCGCGGTCGAATCGCTGCTGGCGGCATAAGCGGATGCAGGCGCAACCTGCCCGCCCAGCCGCAGCACTGCCCCCCTGGATGCGCGGCGTCGCACAGGTGGCGCTGAAGATCGCGTACCCGCTGGTGCTGATCGGGGCGTGGCATTTCGGCAAGCCGCGCTATGCAGGCGTCGCGCTGCTGGCGTTGCTGTGGATGCAGCGCTGGATTGGCGCGGGTAGTGTGTCGGCATTGCTGCGCCGGCTCACGCCGCTCGATTGGCTGATCGCGGGAACGCTCACCTGCACGTCGGCCGCCGTCGCCATCACGGACAGCGAGCTGTTGCTGCGCCTGTATCCGGCGCTGGTCAACGCGGGGCTGCTGCTGAGCTTCGCGGCTACGCTGCGCTCGGGCCCTTCCATGATCGAAAAGTTTGCACGCATGCGCCTGCCCGATCTGCAGCCGCGCGCCGTTCGCTATACGCGACGCGTCACGCAGGTCTGGTGTGTTTTCTTCGCAATCAATGGGCTGACGGCCCTGTGGGCGGCGCTGACCTGGTCGCGTGGGGCATGGGCGCTGTACAACGGCGTGATCGCCTACGTGCTGGTGGGCGTGCTGATCGCGGCGGAAGCGGCGTTTCGCCACTGGGTGGTTCGCCCGCATGCGCCTGCGCATGTGCGTGGGTCGGGGGCTGCATGATCGCGCTGCATACCTTGCTGTCGGTGGCACGGCCAGATGATGCCGTCGTCTGCGTCGATGGCCAGCACGCCATTCCGTACGGTGCCTTCCGCGCCCGTGTGGCGGCTTGCGCAGCGGCATTCGCCAGCCAGCCGGCAACGCGCTACGCCCTGTGCGTGGACGACCCATTCGATTTCACTTGCGCACTGTTCGCGCTGTTTGCGTGCGGCAAGCCTGTCGTGATTCCGGCGAGTGCTGCCCCAGCGTATCTCGATACGCTGGCGGATGCGTACGACGCGCTCGTCACCGATGCCGACCTGGCTGCCATGGGCCCGCACGCCGGCGCGGTGACCTTCAACACGATTGCCCCGCACGCGCCGATCACGCTGTACACGTCGGGCAGCACCGGCGCGCCGAAGGCCATCCACAAGACGCTGGCGCAATTCGACGCCGAAGTCGTGACCCTGGAGCAGCAGTGGGGCGCGCAACTCGGCACCGGCGCGGTGATGGCCAGCGTGCCGCATCACCATATCTACGGGCTGCTGTTCCGCGTGTTCTGGCCGCTGGCGGCCGGGCGTGCGTTCAGCCGCGAGACGGTTACCGAGCCTTCGGCGTTGCACCGCGCGCTTGTGCAAAACGCAGCCGCAGCCTTTGTCTCCAGCCCGGCACAGCTGGCGCGCTGGCCACTGCTGGCGGGCTTCGATGCGCTGTCATCGCAGTCGCCGCTGCCGGCAGTGTTCTCGTCGGGCGGCCCGCTGGATGCGGTGGCGGCCGCGGCGTTTGCGGCCGCACATGGCAGCGCGCCCATCGAAGTGCTCGGCAGCACCGAAACCGGCGGCATCGCGTGGCGCCGCCAGGACCAGACCCTCGCATGGCAACCCTTTGCCAGCATCGAGGTCCGGCAGGAAGACGACGGCGCGCTCGCCGTGCGCTCGCCGCATTTGCCACACAACGACTGGCACCGCACCGACGACGCCATCGCCTTTGATGACAGCGGCCGCTTCATCCTGCGCGGCCGGTTGGACCGTGTCGTCAAGGTAGTCGGCAAACGTGTCTCGTTGCCGGAGGTGGAAGGCTGGCTGGGCGCGCATCCGTTTGTCGCGCGCGCCGCCGCTACGCTGCTGGCGGCGTCATCGCGTGAACGCCTCGGCGCGTTGATTGCGCTCACGCCTGCCGGCGTGGAAGCGCTGCGCGCACAGGGTCGCGTTGCACTGGCCAAGACGCTGCGCCGCCATCTCTCCGCTTACACCGAGCCCACGCTGATCCCGCGCCGCTGGCGCTTCTGCATGGCGATGCCGGTGGATGCGCGCGGCAAGCTGCCCGCGTCCGCTGTCGCCGCGGCATTCCGCCCGGGCACAGAGGGCTTCGAGACGCTCGCGCACGTGAGCGACGCCGACGGCGATCACTACGAGCTGCGCGTCAGCCCCGACCTCGCCCACTTCTCGGGCCACTTCCCCGGCCTGCCGATCCTGCCCGGCGTGGTACTGGTCGACTGGGCCGTGCGCCTGGCGGCTGCCCGCAACCCTGTCGCCCGCGCAATCACCTCGGTCGATCAGCTGAAGTTCATGGCGCCAGTCCCGCCGGGTGCCGTGGTGTCGCTGCGTCTGGCGCACGAGCCGGAGCGCTGCCGCGTGCGTTTCACCGCCCGGCTGGGCGCGCGCGATTGCGCCTCGGGTGTACTGGTCCATCGGGAGGCAACGTGAGCCCGAACACCGCCATCGTCATCCCGATCTATAACCACAAGGATGCGATCGGCAATACCGTCGCGCACCTGGCGGTGCATGGGTTGCCGATCTTCATCGTCGATGACGGCAGCGATGCGGCCACGCAAGCCGTGCTCGCCGCGCTGGCACAGCAGTACGGGCACCAGATCACGCTGCTGCGCCTGCCCGTGAACGGCGGCAAGGGCGCCGCCGTGATGGCCGGTCTGCGCGCCGCCTACGCCGCCGGCTATACGCACGCCCTGCAGATTGACGCCGACGGCCAGCACGATGCGGGCGATGTGCCGCGCTTCCTGGCCGCCGCAGCTGCCTCGCCGGACGCCGTCATCCTCGGGCGCCCCGTCTACGACGAGAGCGTGCCCAAGGCTCGCCTCTACGGCCGCTACGTCACCCACGTGTGGGTGTGGATCGAAACGCTGTCGTTCGACATCCGCGATTCGATGTGCGGCTTCCGCATCTACCCGCTGGCGCTGGCCTGCGAGCTGATCGACGACGTGGCATTGCCCACGCGCATGGATTTCGACATCGAGATTCTGGTACGCCTGCACTGGCGCCGCGCACGCATCGTCACGCTGCCCACACGCGTGACATATGAGCCGGGCGGCCTGTCGCACTTCGATGTGCTGTGGGACAACGTGCGCATCAGCAAGAGCCACACGCGCCTGGTGGCCGGCATGCTGCTGAGGCTGCCGCGGCTGCTCGCTGGCAAGTTGATGCCGCGCTGGCGCCATCCTGCCGCCTCCAACGCAACGCAAGGCTGGTGGCGCATGGCCGAGCGCGGCAGCCAGTTCGGCATGCAGTTGCTTGCGCTGAGCTGCCGCCTGTTCGGCACGCGGTTCACCTCGCTGTGGCTGTACCCGATCGTTGCGTACTTCCTGCTGACAGGGCGCACGGCGCGCGAGGCGTCTCGACAGTATTTCGCGCGGCTGCACTCGACAATGCCGGGCGCCGGCATGCCGCAGCCGGGGTGGTTCAGCGCCTACCGCCACATGATCGCGTTCGCGCAGTCGGGGCTCGACAAGCTGGCCGCGTGGTCGGGTCAAGTCAAAGCCGAACGCGTGCGCTTTGATGACCCGTCCGCGTTCGAGGCACTCATCGCCAGCGGACGCGGTGCGCTGGTGATCGGGGCTCACCTGGGCAACCTGGAGATGACGCGCGCACTGGCGGCCCGCAACGGGCACGCCAAGGTGACGGCCGTGGTCTACACCGAGCACGCGCAGCGCTTCAACCGGGTGCTGGCCCAGGCGCACCCCGATGTCGTCTCGCACCTGATGCAGGTGACCGATTTCGGCCCCGCCACCGCCATGCTGATGCAGGAGCGCATCGACGCCGGCGAGCTGCTGGTGATCGTGGGCGACCGCGTGCCCGCGCATGAATCGGGCCGCACGGTGCAAGCGCGCTTCCTTGGCGCATCGGCGCAGTTTGCGCAGGGCCCCTACGTGCTCGCGCACGCGCTGGGCTGCCCGGTCTACCTGTTCTTCTGCCTGAAGACCGGGCAAGACCACACGCTGTATTTCGAGCCGTTTGCCGAGCGCATCGAGCTGCCGCGTGCCGATCGCGCCCGCCACCTCGGCGCCCTCGCCCAACGCTATGCCGAGCGTCTGGAGCACTACTGCCGCAAGGCGCCTTTCCAATGGTTCAACTTCTTCGACTTTTGGGCGCGCCCCAAGAACGACACCGCCCATGGCTGAACATGATCTGAACGTGACCACAGAGCGGCACGTCGAGCCCGTCGTCATCGGCAACCGCCACCTGACGATCGAAGACGTCGTGGCCATTGCGCGTGGGCAGCAGCCAGTGGCGCTCAATGCCGATGCCGCCTGGCGTGATCGCATCGAGCGCGGCGCGCAATTCCTGCGCGAGCGCCTGGCCGAGGGCGCGACCATCTACGGCGTCAACACGGGTTATGGCGATGCCTGCCAGGTGAGCGTGCCGATGGCGCTCGTCGAAGCATTGCCGCTGCAGCTCACGCGCTACCACGGCTGCGGCATGGGCCGTCACCTGGAGCCATCTGAAACGCTGGCGGTGGTGGCCGCGCGGCTGAACTCGCTCGCGCACGGCTATTCGGGCGTGCGGTACGTGCTGCTGCAGCGCCTGTCCGATCTCATCAACCATCGCATCCTTCCGCGCATTCCTGCCGAAGGCTCGGTGGGTGCCAGCGGTGACCTGACGCCGTTGTCGTACGTGGCGGCCACGCTGGTGGGCGAGCGCGACGTGCTCTTCAACAACACACTGCAGCCGGCCGACAAGGCGTGGCGGCAGATCGGCCATATGCCCATCACCCTGGCCCCGAAGGAAGGGCTCGCGCTGATGAACGGCACGGCGGTGATGACCGGCCTGGCTTGCCTGGCGTATACGCGCGCCGAACAACTGATCCGCCTGTCGTCCAGGCTGACGGCATTGGCCACGGTGGCGCTTGACGGCCGCGCCGCGCACTTCCACCGGACCATCTTCGCGGCCAAGCCACATGCGGGCCAGGCGGAGGTCGCAAGCTGGATCCGCGCCGACCTGGCCGACTGGGACGACACCTCCGCCCACCGCGTGCAGGACCGCTACTCGATCCGCTGCGCGCCGCACGTGATCGGGGTCGCGCGCGATGCGCAATCGTGGATCCGCCGCGACATCGAGAACGAACTCAACAGCGCCAACGACAACCCGCTGATCGACCCTGATGCGCAGGAAATCCTGCACGGCGGCAACTTCTACGGCGGGCACATCGCGTTTGCAATGGATGCGCTCAAGACCGCCATTGCCAACCTGGCCGACCTGATGGACCGCCAGTTCGCGCTGCTGGTGGACGACAAGTTCAACAACGGTCTGCCGCGCAACCTGTCCGGCGCCACGGCGGAGCGCGCGCCGATCAACCACGGCTTCAAGGCGGTGCAGATCTCGTCGTCGGCATGGACGGCCGAGGCGCTCAAGCACACCATGCCGGCCAGCGTGTTCTCTCGCTCGACCGAGGCGCACAACCAGGACAAGGTCAGCATGGGCACGATTGCCGCACGCGACTGCCTGCGCGTGCTGGAGCTGACCGAGCAAGTGGCCGCCGCACACACGCTCGCCGCTGTACAGGCGGTGCGGTTGCGCTGCCAGCTCGACCCGTCGACGCAGGTTCCGGCGCCGGTGCAGGCGTTTGTCGACCGTGTGGGCGCGCTCTCGGCCTTCGTGAGCGAAGACCGTCCGCTGGAAGCCGATCTGCGCGCGCTCACGCTTGCCATCGAGCGCGGCGCACTCACCGAAGGGAATGCCCATGACCGCCCGTGACCTGCCTCCTGGCCATCCACCACTCGCCGCCAGCGCCCGCGTTGAGGTGCCCTTCCACGACGTCGACGCCATGGACGTCTGCTGGCACGGCCACTACCTGAAGTATTTCGAGATCGGCCGCGCCGCGCTGCTGCGCCGCTTCGACTACGACTACCGCGAAATGCGCGACTCCGGCTTCCTCTGGCCCGTGGTGGAAGCGCACCTGAAGTACATCAAGCCGGCCACCTACGGCCAGCAGATCGAAGTGCGCGCCACGTTGGCGGAATATGAGAACCGCCTGAAGATCGCGTACGAGATCGTCGACTGTGCCTCGGGCGCGCGCCTGACCAAGGGCCACACCACGCAAGTAGCGGTGTGCGCCCGCACCGGCGAGCTGCAATTCGTCTCGCCGCCCGTGATGATCGAACGCGTGGAGCGCGCATGGCTGGGCTGAACAACACGGTACGCGCCTGGGTTGCTGCCCTGATGCTGGCGACGTCCACGCTTGCCTACACGGCAACTGAAGCACCGGCGGACAGCATCCTCGTCTCGCAAGTCGCCGCGCAGTTGGCGCAGGCGCACGGCGTACGCGCACAGTTTGTACAGACGCAATCGCTGCAGGCCATGCAGAAGCCGCTGGTGAGCAGTGGCACGCTGCTGTTCCTGCGTGATCAGGGTGCCGTGTGGCGAATCGAGCAGCCGACCCGCATGACGTATGTGATGACCGACGCCGGCGTCACCACGCTCGATGCCAACGACAAGCCCATGGCACGCGGTGCGCGCAATGGTGCCGGTGTGGCGCAGGTCTCGCGCATGATGCGTGCGATGCTGGCGGGCGACCTGTCGGCGCTGTATTCGCAGTTCAGCGTCAATGCGCAGGGCAACACCAGCCGCTGGCAACTGAAGCTCACGCCTGCCCAACCGCAATTGGCACAGGCGCTGCGCGGGCTCGACCTGGCGGGCGATACCTACGTGCGAAGCATCCGCATCCGTGCGGCCAACGGTGATGAAACGCGCATCGAGTTCACCGGCAGCACGCGCGTGGATGCACCCAACGCCGCCGAGCGCACACTGCTGGGAGCCCCCTGATGGCGCAGGAACTGGCGCTGCGCACACCGAGCCAATCTTTCTGGGCCATCCGGCTCGGGTGGCTGGCGGTCGTGCTAACCGCTCTGCTCTATTGCGGCGTGCGCCTGCACGACGGCGCGGCGCTGCAGACCAACCTGCTCTCGCTGCTGCCCGCCACCGAGGCTGACGCGATCGCGGAGAAAGCCGTCGACACGCTCGCCACCTCACTGGGAGACCGCACCGTCTTCCTCGTCAGCAGCCGCGACGCCATGCACGCCAAGGCAGCCGCCATGCAGTTGGGCGCGCAGCTCACGCGCAGTGCGGCGTTCCGCAACGTGATCGCCGAGTTGCCGCCGTTCGATGCCAGCCAGATCACGCGGTTCTACCAGCCCTATCGCTTCAGCCTGCTGAGTGCCGCCGATCGCGCCGCGCTGGATAACGGGTCCACCGCATTGCCCGCGTTGCTCGCGCACCGGCTCTATGCGCCGGTCGAAACCGGCCTCAGCGCACCGCTGGCCGACGACCCATTCGGCTGGCTCAGCCACTGGCTGGCTGACCTGCCGCTGGCCACCACGCGGCTCGAGCTGGAAGACAACTTCCTGATCGCCCACTCCAGTGACGCAAGCGGCGACACGACCAGCGTGCTGGTCACCACCACGCTGGCGGCCTCCGCTTACGACGCGCAAATCCAGGCCGACGTCCGCACCGCTGTTGCCCAGGCCGAGCAATCACTGGCCCGCACCTTCCCCGACGTGACGCTCCTGCGTACCGGCGCGGTGTTCTACGCGTCGGCCGCGCGCAGCGCGTCGGAGCAGGAGTTGCACCGTATCGGCATCGTCTCCACCCTGGGCATTGCGCTGCTGATGCTGTGGGTGTTCCGTTCGCCGCGTTTCCTGTTGCTCGGGTTCGTATCGACCGGCATCGGTATCGTGTTTGCGTTGGCGGCGACGCTGCTCGTGTTCGGCAAGCTGCACCTGCTCACGCTCGTGTTTGGCGCCAGCCTGATCGGCGAGGCGGTGGACTACTCCATCCAGTATTTCGTCAGCCACCTCGGTGCAGATGCCGGCCAGGACGCGCGGCAAAGTGCCCGCGTGGTGCGCCCGGCGTTGCTGGTGGCGCTCACCACGAGTCTGCTTGGTTACGCGATCCTCGTGGGTGTGCCGTTTCCGGCGCTGCGCCAGATTGCATGCTTTGCCATCGCCGGGATCGGGGCGGCGTTCCTGTCGGTCGTGTCGCTGTTGCCCGCGCTGCTGGTGAATGCACCACGGCAACCGCACCGATCGTACCGCCGTGCCGCGCGTTGGTTGGGCGGCTGGCAGGCCGCGCTCTCGCGCCGGGGCGCCTGGCTGTGCCTCGCACTGATTGCGGCAGCCGCCGTGCCCGGCTGGCTGCGCCTGACCAGCGACGACGATATCCACCTGCTGATCCAGCGCGACCCCGAACTCGCGCGCCAGGAAGCCATCGTGCGCAAGGCCGTCGGCGTGGAGAACACCACGCAGTTCTTCGTCGTGAAGGGCGATTCCGCCGAGCAGGTGTTGCAGCGCGCCGAAGCCCTGCAGCGCAAGCTGGAAGCACCCATTGCAGGTGCGCCGCTCAAGGGCGTGCAGTCGGTCGCGCAGTTCGTGCCGTCGGCACGCCAGCAGTCGGAAGACCGTGCCCGCTTGGCCCGGCGCGTGTTCGCCGACCCACAAGCCCTGCGCGCCACCTTGACGGACGCCGGTTTCCGCGCCGACGTCGCCGCCGGTTACCTCAACGCCTTCGAGAGTGCCGCGAGCGACCCGCTCACCGTGGAGGCCTGGCTGGCGAAGCCGTGGTCGCAGCCCTATCGGCATCTGTGGCTCGGTCAGGTAGCGAACGGCACGGCAGCACCCGTGTTTGCGGCCATCGTCGTCCCAACCGGTGCCACTGCGGCGCAGTTGCCGGCCCTCGCCGCGCTGGCCGATGCCAATGCGGGCATCCGCTTCGTCGATAAGCCGGCCAGCGTTGCGCGCCTGTTCGCCACCTACCGCGTCGACAGCGGCTGGTGGCTGGCCGGAGCACTCACGCTGATCCTCGTGCTGTTCTGCGTGCGCTACGGGCTGGCCGCAGGGGTGCGGGTGACGTTGCCGGTAATCTGCGCGGTGGGCATTACGTTTGCCGTGTACGGCTATGCGGGCATCCCACTGAACCTGTTCCATTGGCTCGCGCTGATGCTGGTGCTGGGCGTGGGCGCCAACTACGCCGTGTTCCTGCGCGAAGGCTGCGCACGCGACCATGCCGACATCGGTGGTGTGTGGGTGGGCGTGCTGCTCTCAGCGGCCACCACGCTGCTGTCGTTTGGGCTGCTGGGCACGAGTGCCATGCCGGTGCTGCGCAGCTTCGGCATGACGCTCGCCCTGGGCATCGTCATTGCGGTGGCGTTGGCGCCGCTGGGGATGCCACTTTCGAGACATCGATCCTCATGACCGCCTCTTCTGTCTATCTGCATGCGCTGGGCATGGTCAACGCGCTGGGCGATGACGTGCCGGCCATTTGCCGCAACCTGGACGCCGGACACGCACCGGGCATGATGGCAGCCGAACGGCCGGATGGCACGACGGCCATCATCGGGCGTGCACTGGCTGCGCTCGAACTCGCGCCCCCTGCACCACTGGCTGCCTACGACTGCCGCAACAACCGGCTGTTGCTTGCCGCTCTCGCGCAGATCGAGCCTGCGCTGGACGCCGCACGTGCACAGTACGGCGCGCACCGGATCGGCATCGTGCTCGGCACCAGCACATCGGGCATCGACGCGGCAGAAGCGGCGCTTCGCCATGCCAAGGCGCACGGTATGCTGCCCGCCGCCTTCGACTATCGCCAGATGGAAATCGGCACGCTGGCGCCGTTTGCCGCCGCCGCGCTCGGCACCACGGGCCCGGCCTATACGGTGTCGACCGCATGCACGTCGAGCGCCAAGGCCTTCGCCTCGGCACGCCGGCTGCTGCAACTGCGTCTGTGCGATGCGGTGGTCGTGGGTGGGGTGGATTCGCTGTGCGAGCTGACGCTGCAGGGCTTTGCGTCGCTGGAGTCGACCAGCGCCGCGCGCACCAACCCGATGAGCCGCAACCGCGCCGGCATCAATATCGGCGAAGGCGCGGCCGTCTTCCTGATGACGCGCGAGCCCGGCCCCGTGCGCCTGGCCGGCGCGGGGGAGTCGAGCGACGCCCATCACATTTCGGCGCCCGACCCCACAGGGGCTGGCGCCGAGCGTGCATTGCGCGCCGCCCTGGCCGAAGCCGGCATCGACGCCAGCGCCATCGGCTACGTCAACTTGCACGCCACCGCCACGCGCAAGAACGACGGGATGGAAGCGCACCTCATGGCACGCGTCTTCCCGCACGGCGTGCCGACCAGCGGCACCAAGCCGCTGACCGGGCACACGCTGGGCGCGGCGGGCGCCACGGAACTCGGCTTTGCATGGCTTGCACTGGCGCATGACGGCATCACCCTGCCGCGCCACGTATGGGATGGCGAAGCCGACCCCGCACTGCCCGCGCTCGACCTGATCGAAGACACCCGCCGCCTGGCCGCCGGCCAGTATGTGATGAGCAACTCGTTCGCCTTTGGCGGCAGCAACGCCAGCCTCGTGCTGGGCCGGGGATGAGCATGACGGATACGCAACCGGGCGCGGCCTTTCCCACCGCGCCCATCGAATCGATCCTGCCGCATCGCGGCACCATGCTGCTGCTCGCAAGCGTCGACAGTTGGGACGAAGAATTCCTGGCGGCCATTGCGCACGCCGACCCCGCCGCCTGGTATGCCGACGCGGAGGGCAACATGCCAGCGTGGATCGGCATCGAGCTGATGGCGCAGGCGATTGCCGCGCACGTCGGCCTGCTGTCGACGCGCGACGGCAAGCCCGCACGGCCCGGCGTGCTGTTGGGTTCACGCAAATACGAAGCCAGCGTGCCGGCGTTCCCGCACGGGCAGCCGCTGCGCATCGAGGCGCGCGAGCTGTTGCGCGGTGCCGAGGGTCACGGCGCTTACGAGTGCACAATCAGCACTGACGGCGGTGGTGCCAAAAAGCGCCTGGCCAACGCGGTCATCAAGGTGTATCAGCCGACCGATTTTCAAGCATTCATCGAAGGGAGTTTCACAGCATGAGCCGCCGTGTTCTTGTGACGGGCGCCAGCCGCGGCATCGGCCGCGCGATCGCCTACCAGCTGGCGTCGGACGGGTTCGACGTCTCGGTGCATTGCCGCAGCGGCCGCAACGAGGCCGAGGCCGTGGTGGCCGGCATCCAGGCGCAGGGCGGCACAGCGAGCGTGCTGCAGTTCGACGTGCGCGACCGCAACGCCTGCCGCACCCAACTCGAAGCCGATGTCGAAGCGCACGGCGCCTACTACGGCATCGTCCTGTGCGCGGGCGTCACGCGCGACGCCGCCTTCCCCGCACTGACCGACGAAGACTGGGACATCGTGCTGGAGACCGGCCTGGACGGCTTCTACAACGTCGTGCATCCGCTCACCATGCCGATGGTGCGGGCGCGCAAGGGCGGGCGCATCGTCACCATCGCGTCCGTCTCGGGCGTGATGGGCAACCGCGGGCAGGTCAACTACAGCGCCGCCAAGGCCGGGTTGATCGGCGCCACCAAAGCGCTGGCGGTGGAACTGGCCTCGCGCAAGATCACCGTCAACTGCGTGGCGCCGGGGCTGATCGAGACCGAGATGCTCTCGCACGTCGAACATCTGGACCAGGCCCTGCAAACCGTACCGATGAACCGCGTCGGCCAACCGGCCGAGGTGGCGGCGGTGGTGGGCTTCCTCATGTCGGATGCGGCGTCGTACGTCACGCGGCAGGTGATCGGCGTCAACGGCGGGATGATCTGATGAAGCGCCTGATGAAACGCGTGGTCGTCACCGGCATGGGCGGCGTCACCGCGCTGGGCTCCGAGTGGAGCGAGATCCAATCGGCCATCGAACAAGGCCGCAACGCCGTGCGCCGCATGCCGGAGTGGGATTACTTCGACACGCTGCACGCGCGCCTGGCGTGTCCGCTGCCGTCCTTCACCACGCCGCCGGAATACCCGCGCAAGAAAACGCGCTCGATGGGGCCGGTGTCGGTGTACGCCGTGCGTGCGAGCGAGCTGGCGCTGGCCGATGCGGGGCTCACGGGTGACACCTCTATCGCCGATGGCCGCATGGGCGTGGCCTATGGCTCGTCGTCGGGCTCGGTGCAGCCGATCCGCGCGTTCGGCAGCATGCTCGATACGGGCTCCATGCAGGGCGTCACCTCCAACAGCTACGTGCAGATGATGCCGCACACCGCGGCCGTGAACGTGGCGCTGTTCTGGGACTTGAAGGGCCGCATCATCCCCACGTCGTGCGCATGCGCATCGGGCAGCCAGGCCATCGGCTATGCGTACGAGGCCATCGCCACCGGCAAGCAGACCATGATGCTGGCCGGCGGCGCGGAAGAGCTCTCCGCCCCTGCCGTGGCCGTGTTCGACACGCTCTACGCCACCAGCACGCGCAACGACGAACCGCACCTCACACCGCGCCCGTTCGACAAAGCGCGCGATGGCCTCGTGGTGGGCGAAGGCGCGGCCACGCTGGTGCTCGAAGACTACGACCACGCCGTCGCGCGCGGCGCACGCATCCATGCGGAGGTGGTCGGCTTCGGCTGCAACTCCGACGGCGCGCACATCACGCAGCCGACCGCCGTCACCATGGCCCAGGCCATGCGCATGGCCCTGCAGGACGCGCAACTGCCGCAAGACGCCATCGGCTACGTCAACGCGCACGGCACCTCTACCGACCTGGGCGACGTTGCCGAAAGCCAGGCCACGGCAGAAGTGTTCCGCCCCACCCTGCCGATCAGCTCGCTCAAGAGCTACATCGGCCACACGCTGGGCGCATGCGGCGCCATCGAGGCGTGGTGGACGATCGAGATGATGAAGCGCAACTGGTACGCGCCCACGCTCAACCTCGAACACGTCGACCCGGCCTGCGCGCCGCTGGACTACATCGCCGGGAGCGCACGCACGCTCGACACCGACTACGTGATGAGCAACAACTTCGCGTTCGGCGGCATCAACACCTCGCTGATCTTCAAGCGCGCCGCCTGATGCCGGTCAGCACCTTGCGCCCAGTGGGTCCGTTTGCAGCACCGGAACGCGTGGTCGTGACAGGCCTGGGCATCGTGTCGTGCCTGGGCAATACGCTCGACGCGGTATCGGCCGCGCTGCGCGATGGGCGCTCGGGCCTGTCGCACATGCCGGCCTGGCAGGCGATGGGGTTGTCGTGCCAGGTCGCGGGCGTGGCTGACCTGCATGACCTGCCGCTGTTTGCCCGCAAGTTCGAGCGCTTCATGGGTGACACCGCACGCATGGCGTGCCACGCTGCCCGCAACGCCATCGACGACGCGGGCCTCGATGCTGCCGACCTGCACACGCCGCGCGCAGGGCTCGTCGCCGGCTCGGGCAGCGGTGCGCTGGCTGCCTACGACACTGCGCTGGACACCGTCCGCACACGTGGCGTCGAACGTGCCTCGCCCTACATCGTGCCGCAGGTGATGAGCAGCACGATCTCGGCCAACCTCGTGCAGGTGTTCGGGATGGGCGGCATCAGCTATTCGCCGTCATCGGCCTGCACCACGTCGGCGTTGGCGATCGGGCAGGCAGCGCATTGGATCCGCTCGGGCCAGCAGGACGTCATGCTGGCCGGCGGCGCGGAAGAGCTGCACGACAGCTACGCGCTGTTCTTCGATGCCATGGGCGCTCTCTCGCGGGCGCCGGGCGACATGCCCCAACGTGCATCGCGCCCATACGACGTGGCCCGCGACGGTTTCGTGCTGGCCTCCGGGGCCGGCATGCTGGTACTGGAATCGCTCAGCCACGCGCGTGCCCGGGGCGCCCGCATCTACGCAGAGCTGACGGGCTTCGGGCAGAGCACCGATGTCGGTTCCATGGTGTCGCCGCGCGCGCCAGGCATTGCCCGCGCCCTCCAGGGCGCGCTGGATGAAGCCGGCGCCCGCCCCGACTACATCAACACGCACGCTCCCTCGACACCGTCGGGCGACGTGGAAGAACTGCTCGCCCTGCAAGCCGTGTTCGGGGCGGAAGTGCCGCCGTTCTCGGCCACCAAGAGCCTCACGGGCCATCCGCCGGGCGCAGCAGGCGCACACGAAGCCATCTATACCTTGCTGATGATGCGCGACGGCTTTATCGCAGGTTCGGCCGGCATTGAAACGCCCGACCCGGCCGTCGCAGGCCTGCCGCTGGTTCGGCAGACGCGTGCGGCGCGCATCGGGCGGGCGCTGTCCATTTCCTTCGGGTTCGGCGGCAGTTGCGCCGGCCTGATGTTTGACGCCAATGCCATCCATGGCGGCGATTTTTCAACGCAATAACAAGAACAGGAGTGCTCACGATGAAAACCCGATTGCTGCTGGCCGCAAGCATCGCCATGCTGACCCAGGTTGCGCACGCGCGCACCGAGGTCGTGACGTATCCGATCCAGCCCGTGCTGCAATCGCAGCAGTTCGCGCCCGGCGTGGCCTTGTACTTTGGCGACCAGCCGCATCCGGCCGTTCTGACCAAGCTCGGCGAAGTCACCAAGTCGTCCCACCCGCCGCGCAAGACCGCCACCGAGGTCGAGATCTGCAACGCCACGCTGGCCGATGCCCTGCGCCAGCTCGCAAACGTTGCGCACGACCGCGGCGCCAACGCCGTGATCAACATCAAGACCTGGTTCCACTCGACCGTGAGCACCGACGCCAGCAACTACACCTGCGGCGTCAGCGGCGTGTCGGCGGCACTGCGCGTGAGCGGCGAGCTCGTTACCGTCGAGCCCAACAAGTAGTCAGTCGTCGCAGGCCCTTCCCCAACCGTCATACCAACAACAAGGAGTCTGGAATGAAACGTCACCTGATGCTGGCTGCCCTGTGCCTTGCCACGTTGAGCACCGCCGCCCTGGCCCGTAACGACGTCGATTCGTACTCGATCGACGCCGCCCTCCACAGCGAGGGCTCGGAGAAGGTCGGTAGCGACATCGCGCTGGTTTTTGCCGGCCAGAAGCACGCAGCGGTTGCGAAGTCGATGGGCGAGATCGCCACCAACAAGAAGACCAACGGTGTTGGACGCAGCGACGAAGCGGCGTGCCAGTACGTCTTCCTGTCGGCCGTGCTGGCCCTGCAGGAACGCGCGCGCCAAATGGGCGGCAACGCAGTCATCAACATCAAGAGCAACTACAAGAACAACCTGACGGAGAGCGCAACGGACTTCAAGTGCGGCTCGGGCGCCATCATGTCGGGCGTGGCGCTGAAGGGCGAGGTCGTGACCCTGAAGAAGTAAGACGCCAGCAGGCGCTGCCGGCCGAAGCACTCGGCCGGTGGCCCGGCCACCTTCAGACAGCAGGCTTGGTGGCGACGACGTTGACGAGTGTCTCCCGCCGCTTGCCCGGCTTCGGATGATGCAGGCCCAGGCGCTCGAACAGGCCGAAATCGGTCGCGCGGCTCCACCACAGATACGGCAGCGAAACGTTGCGCTGATCAAAATCGAAACCGCTGGTACGCAGCATCTGCAGATAACCGTCGGCGCTCTTTTGAACTTCCATCGGATGCCGGAACAGCAAACGGATCACCCAGGATTTGATATACGCGTCGGTCGATTCGGCAAACAGCAGCACACCACCCGGTTTCAAGATGCGGCGGAATTCGGCCAGCGCCCGTTCCTGTTCGACGAGATGATGAAACGTCTGGTGGCAGAACACGATGTCGGCGCTGGCATCGGGCAGAGGCAGCGCCGCGCAGTCGCCCTGCAGGATATCGACGGAAGTGCCGACTGCGCTTGCCGCCTTGCGTGCGGCATCGAGCGACGGCGCATGGCAATCCACCCCGACAATGCGCCGCGGCGCAAACGCTTGCTCCAGTAGACGGAACGAAATGCCTTGTCCGCAGCCTACATCCACCAACACGGGCGCTTCGGGCAACGGCGTGGTCATTAGCCGCTTGAGGTCGTTGATGGCAACGCGCAGCACATGGTGCTCCCACGTATACGTGCGCAGGAACCAGACACCAAATGCGGTTTCCGGCACAAACGAACCGACATGCGCAGGCGTTGAAGTGGTTTCCATGGATGAACGGTGTTGTTCTGAAAATCAGCGCGGGTATTCAAAGCTGGCGCATTGTACCGACAATGAATGCCGGTTTTCAAAGCGATTTGGAAGACGTAAGCTCGCGCGTTATCTCGGCAGCGGCCAAACAGACAGCGATATTTACAAACGATAATGCACTCCACCTCTCAAGCCATCGAAAAGCACGAACACGTTGACGTCGCCATCATTGGCGCGGGCCCTTCCGGTGCGGTGGCAGCAGCACTGCTGCGGCAGGCCGGTCGCAATGTGCTGGTGCTTGAACGCCAACATTTTCCGCGCTTCTCCATTGGCGAAAGCCTGCTGCCGCAAAGCATGGCCTATCTCGAACAGGCGGGCATGCTGCAGGCCGTCGTGGAGGCCGGATTCCAATACAAGAACGGCGCATATTTTGTACACCGCGACAAAACCGCGTCGTTCGATTTTCGCGACAAGCATTCCGCCGGCTGGGGCACGACGTATCAAGTCGAGCGCGCGGTATTCGACAACGTGCTCATTCAATGCGCCGCCCAGCAAGGTGCTCACGTGCGTTTCGGCCATACGGTGCGCGCCATGCAGCCGGGCGATGCTCCCGTGCTGGAAGTGGAGGACGAGACCGGCAACGCCTATGCCGTCCACGCCCGCTTCGTGCTCGACGCGAGCGGCTTTGGCCGCGTGCTGCCCCGCCTGCTGAACCTCGAAGCGCCGACCGGCATGCCGACACGCGCGGCGCTGTTCTCGCACGTACGCGACGCACTGCCCGCCGGCAGCACCGACCGCGACAAGATCTGCATTGCCGTGCACCCCGAGCGCCGCGACGTCTGGTTCTGGATGATCCCGCTGGCCAACGGCCGCTCGTCGGTGGGCTGCGTGGCCGAAGCGAGCTTCCTCGATGTGCCGGAGGCCGAACGCGAAGCCACCCTGCGCCGCCTCATCCAGAGCGAGCCGAACATCGCCGCGCTGATCGGCGACGCGCCGTTCCTGATGCCGGTACGCCAGATCGGCGGGTATGCCGCCAACGTCGAGCGCCTGTATGGGCCGGGCTATGCGCTGCTCGGCAACGCAGGGGAGTTCCTCGACCCGGTGTTCTCGTCGGGCGTGACAATCGCCCTACGGTCGGCCGAGCTGGCCACGCGCGCGCTCATCCGCCAGCTCGACGGCGAAACCGTCGACTGGCTGGCCGACTACGACAAGCCGCTGCGCAAGGGCGTCGACACGTTCCGCGTCTTCGTCGAGCGCTGGTACACGGGCGAGCTGCAGGACATCATCTTCCACCCACGCCACGCCCCCGGCATCCGCCGCATGATCAGCGCAATCCTGGCCGGCTATGCGTGGGACGAAAGCAATCCGTTCGTGGCGGATCCGGTGCGGCGCTTCAATACGTTGTACGAGGTGTGCCGGATGGAGAACGCCTGATCTGCGCGGCGCTCGGCGATGTGTCGGCCGCTACCGGCGGCGCGTCAGCAGATCATCCACCACCGGCACCACGGCCAGCAGCATCAGGATCGAAGCCAGCGGAATGGTGGCCGCATAGCCAAGGTGCTTGAACCCGAGGGCACCGGCCACCCCACCCACGAAGAACATCCCCAGCAACGAGGCCAGCAACCGCAGCTTGGGTCGGTTGGCGACCACCGTCGGCAGGTGGGGATGGCCGTGGTTCCAGTACAGCGCCTTGCCGATCTCGATACCGATATCGGTGGCCAGGCCGGTCACATGCGTGGTGCGGATCTCCGCCTTCGAGATCTTGGTGATGATGGCGTTCTGCAACCCCATCAGGAAACACAGCAGCGCCACCGTGGCGGGCACGAACACGACGCGGTATTGCCCCAGCGACGTGCCCATCAGCCCGAAGAGCAACAACAGCCCCGCTTCCAGCATGAGCGGCAGCGCGAACTCGCTTTGCGTGCTGCGCCGGCGCCCCCAGTTGACGAGCACCGCCGTACAGGCCGCCCCGCACAGGAACGCCAGCAGCGAGGCAAAGCCCGCCAGCACGAGCACCAGATCGCCCAGCACGAGGTCGTCGGCCATCGCCGAGACGATGCCGGACATGTGCGACGTGTACTGTTTGACGGCGAGGAATCCGCCTGCGTTGGCCGCGCCCGCGACAAAAGCAAGGGATTGCCCGAGGCGCCGGTTTGCCGCCTCCGAGCGTTCGGGGCTGGTCAGGCGGCGGAGGTATTGGATGGGCATGGCCAATCCCGACGGTAGGTGAGCCGACATGATACGCCGCGCCCTCCTGCCGCCCACCCGCAGCGGATCAGGGGTTGATGTACTGGAACAGCGACAGCCCCTGCATGGACGCAAAGGTCTTCTGCGCGGCCTGCAAGGCGGTCTGCTGCTGCGAGAACTGAGAAATGGCGCTGGTGTAGTCGACCGATTGCAGGTTGGAGATCTGCTCCTTCAACTGCTGCGCATAGTCGGAACCGCTGCTGTTGAGCGTGGTGATCTGCGCCTGCTGCGAGCCCACGGTCACCTGCGCCTGCAGCGCCGCCTGGTACGCGCTGTTCAGGTTGCCTTCGGCGGTCTGCACGGCCGTCTGGATGGCAGCAACGCCGCCACCGCCCGCCGTGATCGGCTGAGACAGTGCCGCGATCAGATTCTCGTAGGTCTTGAAGACGCTCTGGTTGGCATTGGGGTTGGCCGGGTCACTGTTCGGAACCCGCATGAACACAGCATCGCCCGCCACCGAATTCTGCATGGAGATGTTCGACGCAACCTGGACGGTAGGCGGTTGCCCGGTACCTACGTACTGCACCGTGCCGCCACTGGTGATGAATGGCGTGGCCACGCTGTTGGCGCCGCCAAACAAGGACACCCCCGTGGCGTCCTTGCGGTTAGCGATCGACACCAGTTGTTGATACTGCTGCTGAACCTGCGACAGGATGGAGACGCGCTGCGCGTCCGACAGCGTGCCGACGTTGGCCGAGATCGTCGACTGCAGGCCCTGCTGAATGGTGGAGATCGTGTCCGTCAGCGCCGAGGACACCGTGTTCAGGCGCGCATTGGTCGCGTCTCGGTTGGCCTGGTACTGGTCGTTGGCATCCTGCGCCTGCTGCAGCTGCAGCATCTGGTCCATCTTTGCAGGATCGTCGCCGGCCGAGTTCAGCGCAACGCCGGAGGCAAGCTGCTGCTGCAGCTTGACCAGGTTCGACTGCGCGCCCTGCATCGAGGTAGTGGACTGGGAATAAAACTGCGCGGTGCTGACTCGCATGATCGGGCCCGGAAAGGAATCTCTAGCGTTCTATATCGGCAGATGTGCGCGATTCTTCAGCGCCTGGCTCAGCGGCCGGCAATCGACAGCAGCGAATCAAACAGCGAATTGGCCGTCTGCATGACCTTGGCCGAGGCTTGGTAGGCCTGCTGGTACTTCATCAGGTTCATGGCCTCTTCGTCGAGGTTGACGCCGGACACCGACTGCTGCTGCGCGGTGGCGCTGGCGAGCAAGGCCTGCTGCGAGGTGAGGTTGCTGCTGGCCTGATTGGCCTTCAGGCCCACCTGCGTGACCACGCCGCTCCACACCGAGCCGATGGTGGCCGTACCGCCGTTGAGCAGTGTGGCATTGCGTAGGCCGGCCAGTGCGCTGGCGTTGCCGTTGTCGGTGCTGTTGGCCTTGTTGGCCGACACCGTAAAGGTATCGTTGTTGGCCGGGCTGCCGGTCAGCGTGAGCTGGACGCCGTTGAATGCGTAGGTGGCGCCCTGGGTATAGGGCACGCTGCCCGAATAGGTGGTCGAGACGCCGTTGGCCGTGACCGTCACGCTGCCCGGAAAGCCCGACAGCGTGCCGCTGGCAGAACTGTATGTCAGGGTCACGGGGGAGGTGAGCGGCGCCCCGGGATACGTGCTGTTCACCGTCAGCGACGACACCGATGCGCCGCCCGTGTTGTTGCTGCCCAGGTTGGCGACCACCGGCGTGGCTGCCGCCACGTTGTGGTAATCGGTGATCAGCGTCTGCATGGTCGATGCCGCATTGGCAGTCGGCCGCACCAGGAACGAATCGCCGTTGTTCATCGTACCGGCCAGGTTGAGCGTGACGCCGTCGATGGTGGTCGGCCAGCTTGTCACCGTCACGGCGGCGGAGCCATCCGGAGGGTAGTGCGACACCGTGTAGTTGCCGCCCGCGTACTGCACCTGGTAATCGAGGCCCTTGCCAACGTTGGCATTGGTGATGGTGGCCGTCAGCGTACCGGTGCCGGTGTTGGCATTGCTGGCGGCCACGCTCGGGCTTGCCGTGGAAAACATCGCCGTGCCCATGTTGCCGTTGGCATCCATGCCCAGCTGGTTCTGTGCGTTGATATCGGCCGACACCGCAACCGCCAGCTGGCCCAGGCTGTTCTGCGCCGGCACCAGCGTGTTCTGGCGAAAATCCATCAGCCCGCCGAGCGCGCCGCCGCCCAGTTGGCTGTCGGCAATCATCACAATACCCGCCGGCCCCTTGTAGCCGACCGACAGCTGATTCGGATCGTACGGCGAGCTCACCGCCGCCAGTTGATAGCTCTGGTTGCCCTGCACCAGCGCCTGCCCGTTGCCGACGTAGACGTTGTACTGGCCGTCGCTGGTCTGCACCACGCTGGCCTTGACCGACTGGTTGAGCGTCTGCACCAGTTGGTCGCGCTGGTCACGCAGATCGTTGGCCGGCTGGTTGGATTGCGCTTCGGCCTCGGCGATCTGCTTGTTCAGCGCGGCAATCTGCTGGCTGATGCCGTTGACCGTGCTGACCTGCGACTGAACCTGCTGATTGACCTGACTGGCCAGCCCGTTCATTTGATTGGCGATGGCATTGAACCGGCTCTGCAACGCCGAGGCCGCGCTGAGGAACACCTGCCGCGTGGAGGTATCGGAGGGATTCGACGCCAGCCCATCCGCGGCATTGAAGAAATTGGTGAGCGCCGGGCCCAGGCTGCTGTTGCTGTCCGAGAGAAACTTGTCGAGGCTCGAAGCCAGCGTGTTGAGCTGGTTTGCCGCACTGGCCGACGCCTGGCCGCTTTGCACCTGCGCGGTCAGGTACTGGTCATAGATGCGCTTGACCGTGGTGATGTTAACGCCCTGCCCCAGAAAGCCCGCGCCGCTGGCCATCGGGATGTTCTCCGTCTGCACTGCCTGCTGCCGCGAATAGCCCGGCGTGCTGGCGTTGGAGATGTTGTTGCCGGTCACCTGCAGGTTGATGTCGGCAACACGCAGGCCGGTCGCGCCAATGTTCAGGAGGGAGCTGCTCATGTCTGTCTCGCGGATGGTCTCGAACCAGGCAGCACAACGCCGCCTGGATGAACCCTAGAAACAACATCGGCCGGCCCAGAACAAACTTGAGCCAGCCGATGCGGTGTTGTGTGCTTCAGGCGTCACCTAAGCGATCTGCTTGAGCACCGCCATGATCTTGTGGGCGTAGTTCGGATCGGTGGCGTAACCCGCGCGCTGCAAGCCCTTGGCGAACGACGCCGCATCGTTGCCGTTGCCGGCCGCCACCACGTGGCTGTAGCGCGGGTTGTTGGACAGCAGGTTGGCGTAGTCCTTGAACGCCTCGGCGTATGAGCTGTAGGCGCGGAACTTCTCCTTGACCTTGTGGGCGATGCCGCCCACGTATTCGGTGGTCGTCACCTCGGCCGTCTTGCCCGTCCACGAGCCGCCGGCCTTGATGCCGAACAGGTTGTGCGTGTTGCTGCCGTCGCGGGCCTTGATCTCGCGGCGGCCCCAGCCGGATTCCAGCGCGGCATGGCCGATCATGAAATTGGCCGGAATGCCGGTTTCCTGTGCCGCCTGCGAGGCATGTCCGATCAGCTTGTTGTAAAAGCTGCTCATGCGATCGCCGCGCGGCTCGGACGCCACCGTGGACAAGTCCACATCGGGCGGCGCACTGGCCGTCGTCTTTTCCGCTTCGGCCTGCTTGCGCAGGGCGGCGAGCGCACGCTGCACGCGTTCTTCCAGGCCGGGGCGCGGCACGGTGCTGATCCCCGAGCCGTCATCTTCGGTGCCGGATGCGGCAGACGTGGCAGACGCGGCAATGCTGTTGAGCGACGAACGCGCGATGGCCTTGGCTGCATCGCCCGTGGCGCCGGTGCTGCCCAGCGCGGTGTTGGTGGCCGTGGTGTTGGACAGCGCGGTGTTCACCGGCGTGGTCGCCGCATCCGGGTTCACGCGGTTGGCCTGACGCAGCATCTGCTTGAGCAGCTGGTCGGCCACACCCACGCCGCGCGCGGCCATGGTTTGCGAAAGCTGCTGGTCGAGCATCGACGTGTACATCTTGCTCGACGATGAATCGAGCGGCCCGTTCTGCGGCGATGCATCGCGCATCTGCTTGAGCATCATGTTCACGAAGATCGCGTCGAACTGCTTGGCGACGGTCTTGGTGGCGCCGGTGGGGTCGGTGCGCGCGGTCTGCTTGAGCGACTCGAAACCCTTGGAGTCGAGCGCCAGACGGCTAGTGAGGTCGGTCGGGTTCATGGTGAGTTTTCCTTACCTTGCCCCGGCGTCAGATGATTTCCAGCTCGGCGCGCAGCGAGTTCGCTGCCTTCATGGCCTGCAGGATCGAGATGAGGTCTTGCGGGTTGGCGCCAATCGCGTTGATGGCCTTGACCACGTCCGCCAGGTTGGTACCGCCCTTCACGTTGATGAGGCTGCCGCCCTGCTGCTTGACTTCGATGTTCGAACGCGCGGCCGCCACCGTCTGCCCTTGCGAGAACGGCGCCGGCTGGCTCACCACCGGATCGGTGCTGATGGTGACCGACAGGTTGCCGTGCGCCACTGCACAGGGTTCAAGCTTGACGAGCTGGTTCATCACCACCGAGCCGGTACGGGCGTTGACCACCACGCGCGCGGCGGCCAGCGCCGGCGTCACGTCAATGTTCTGCAGCTTGGCAAGAAACCCAACGCGGTCCGACGCCAGCGCCGGCGCACGCACGTTGATCGTGCGGCCGTCAGCAGCTTGGGCGACATCCGAACCGAACTGCTTGTTGATGGCGGTGACGATGTTCTGCACGGTGCCGAAGTCGGTCGTGCCGGTGTCGAGCTGGACGCTGCCAGCCTCGCCCACCGTGGCCGCCACCGCGCGTTCCACCGTCGCCCCGTTGGCGATGCGGCCGGCGCCCAGCTGGTTGATCTGCACCTTGCTGCCGTTGGCCGACGCGCCTGCGCCGCCGATCACCACGTTCCCTTGCGCCAGTGCGTAGAGCTGGCCGTCCACGCCCTTGAGCGGCGTGAGCAGCAGCGTGCCGCCGCGCAGGCTCTTGGCGTTACCGATGGACGACACCGTCACATCAATCGTCTGGCCCGGCCGCACAAACGCGGGCAGCGTGGCCGTCACCACCACGGCGGCGGTGTTCTTCAACTGGATGCTCGCGCCGGCTGGCACGTTGATGCCGAACTGCGTGAGCATGTTGTTGAAGCTCTGGACGGTAAACGGCGTCTGCGTGGTCTGGTCACCGCTGCCATCCAGGCCGACGACGAGGCCGTAGCCGATCAGCGCGTTGTCGCGCACGCCGGCAACGGTGGTCAGGTCCTTGATGCGGTCTGCGTGCGCCGCACCTGAAATTGCGCTCAGTGCCACCAGGGCCGCGCCGATGATTCGCTGCAAAGTCATGGCAGACCCCTTAGAACGGTGACACGGTCAGGAAGAACCGCGACAGCCAGCCCATCTGCTGCGACTCGGCTACATAACCCGTGCCGCGGTATTCCATGCGTGCGTCCGCCACCTGGGTGGACAGCACGGTGTTTTGATTGTTGACGGTGGTCGGGTTGACCACGCCCGAGAATTTGATGGACTCGGTGCCCTGGCCCACGGCCATCTGCTTCTCGCCGCTCACCACTAGGTTGCCGTTGCCCAGCACCTCCACCACCGTGACGGTGATGGTGGCAGTGAAGTTGTTCTGCGCACCGTTGGCGCCCTTGCTGTCGAACTTGTTGGCGTCGCTGGCCGAGATGCCCAGCAGCGACAGCACGCCGGCGTTCATGCCGGCAAACGTCGGCACCGAAGCGCTCATGCTGCCGGAGCGGTTCACGCTGCCCGAAGTCTGCTTGCTGGCCGCCGTGTTCTCGGTGATCACGATGGTGATGGTGTCGCCCACCATGTGTGCGCGGCGGTCTTCAAACATGCCGCGAAAGCCGCCGCTGCCCGATGCCACTTCCTGGTAGATCGCCCCGTTCTGACGCGGCGCCATCACCGGCATCGGCGGGCGCGCGGTGGTCGGACCCTGCACGATCGGGGCCGGCGGCGGCAGCATGCCGCACGCCGTCGCGAGCAAGGCTGCCGTGCCGAGCACAGCCAATCGAACGAACCGGACAGCGCGGCCGCTATCCGCAAGCGAGTAAACCGGGGGGGTATGCATCGCACTACATCCTTAAAAACTACGCTGTCCGGCTCAGAGCTGTGACAGCTTCTCCAGCATCTGGTCGGACGTCTGCACCGACTTGCTGTTGATCTCGTACGCGCGCTGCGTCTGGATCATGTTGACCATTTCTTCCACCACGTTCACGTTGGACGTTTCAACGTAGTTCTGATTGAGGGCGCCCACGCCGTTCGAGCCCGGGTTGGCCAGGGTGGCGGTACCGGACGCTTCGGTTTCGGCGTACAGGTTTTCGCCCATGCTGCGCAGGCCGGCCGGGTTGATGAAGTTGGCCAGTTGGAACGTGCCCACCTGCGTGTTGTTAACGGCGCCCGGCGTGGTGACGGTGACAACGCCATCTTTGCCGATGGTCAGGCTGGTGGCGTTTTGCGGCACGGTGATCGCCGGTTGGATCGGGTAACCGCTGGAGGTCACGAGCTGACCTTGTGCATTGATCTGGAAGCTGCCGTCGCGCGTGTAGGCCAGCGTGCCGTCGGGCATCTGCACCTGAAAGAAGCCGGCGCCGTTGACGGCCACGTCGGTTGAGTTGCCGGTCTGCTGCAGGTTGCCCTGCGTGTGCAGACGCTCGGTGGCGACCACGCGCGTGCCCGTCCCGATCTGCATGCCAGAAGGCAGCGTGGTCTGTTGCGAGGACTGCGCACCGGGCTCGCGCACGTTCTGGTACAGCAAGTCTTCGAACACGGCGCGCGAGCGCTTGAAGCCTGTCGTGTTGACGTTCGCCAGGTTGTTCGAGATGACATCCAGCTGCGATTGCTGGGCGTCCATCCCGGTCTTGGAAATCCACAGGGAGCGAATCATGTTCGAGTCCTTGGTTGAATCTGATTAAGCGCCGCCGCTTTTTGCATCAGGCGTGGCGCAGCAGTTCATTGGCCGACTGGGCATTCGTGTCGCTCGTGTGCAGCGATTTCATCTGCATTTCGAGCTGGCGCGAAATCTCAATCATGTTGACCAGTGAGTCGGTGAGGTTGACGTTGCTGCCTTCCAGCGCCCCGCCGGTAATGCGCACCTTCTCGTCCACGCCGGCGTCTTGACCGTCGCGCTGGCGGAACAGGCCGTCGGTGCCGCGGTCGAGGTTTGACGGGTCGATATTCACCAGCTTCAGGCGACCCAGTGCCACGGGCGGCGTGCGGCTGTCGGCGCTGATCGCGTTGACCGTGCCGTCCTTGGCGAACTGCACCGTGGTACTGGGCGGCAGCGTGATCGGGCCACCGTCACCCAGCACGGGCTGCCCCGAGAGCGTCTGGATCGTGCCGTCAGCGCCCAACTGGAACGTGCCGGCACGGGTGTAGGCCTCGCCGCCATCGGGCGTCTGCACGGCAAAGAAGCCTTGCCCGTCGATGGCCACGTCCAGGCTGCGGCCGGTGGTCTCGATCGGGCCTGGCGTGAGGTCCGTGCCGATGGCCGAGGCCATCACGTAGCTGCGCGTGGGCGAGCCGTCGCCCTGCACGCCCACCGTATGGAACGCGTCGATCTGTGCCTTGAAGCCGGTGGTGCTGGCGTTGGCGAGGTTGTTCGCGCTGGCAGCCTGTTGGTCGAACAGGTGCTTCACGCCAGTCATCGACACGTAGATCGAGCGGTCCATGCAGGGCTCCGGTGTAGGCGGTCAGCGAACGTTACAGGCCGGTCACCAAGGTCTGCAGGATGGTGTCCTGCGTCTTGATGGTCTGGGCGTTGGCCTGGTACTGGCGCTGCGCAATGATCATGTTGACCAGCTCTGCAGACAGATCGACGTTGGACTGTTCCACCGCCGACGCCTGCAGCAGGCCGAACGAGCCCATGCCAGGCGTACCGAGTGTGGGCGCGCCGGAATCCGCCGTTTCCACCCATTGGTTGCCGCCGATGTTCTGCAAGCCGTTATCGGCCTTGAAGTTGGCCATGGCGATCTGGCCCAGCACCGCGGTGCGGCCGTTGGAGTAGCGCGCCGTGATGGTGCCGTCGGTGCCCACGCCGTAGCTGGCGAGGCGGCCCGTGGCATAGCCGTCCTGCGTGACGGTGGTGTCGTTGAAGCCGCCACCGTACTGCGTCGTACCCGTCAGGTCGACGTTGGCAATCGTCATGCCGCCAAACGTGACCGGAATCTTGCTGGGGTTCGTGGTCAGCTGGCCGCTGCTGTTGAAGGTGAGCGTGGCGATCGCGCCGCCCGCGTTGGGCGAGGTCTGCCCGACGCCATCCACCTGCGAATACACGCTCCACTGACCGGGCGCGGTGTTCACGTAGTAGTTGGTCAGCATGTGCGGCGTACCCGTGCCGTCGTAGACCTGCTCGGACACCGAGTGGTTGAACGTGGCCGAGTTGGTGGAGAGGAACGGCGACGAGGCCGGCGGCGTGGCAGCCGCGTCCAGGTTGATGGCGAATGCGGTGTTGGTTGTCGCCAGCGGCGCCAGATCGTTCACCGGAATCCGCAGGTTCTGCAGGACGGCGGTGTTGACCTTGCCGGTGTTGTCCACGCCATAGCCGGTCAGGTTCTGGCCGGTGGCGGAGATGATGTAGCCGTTCTTGTCGGTCTGGAACTGGCCGTTACGCGTGTACGACACCTGGCCGCTGCCCGGATCGACCATGCGATAGAAACCCGTGCCGTTGACGGCGATATCGAGCGGGTTGCCCGTCACCGTGATGTTCCCCTGCGTGAACGCCTGCGTCACCTTGGTCACCTGCACGCCCTGGCCCACCGCATTGTCGGTGGCACCCACCAGCGAGCGCGCGTAGACGTCGCCAAAATCCACCGTGCCGGACTTGAAGCCCACGGTGTTGGCGTTGGCCACGTTGTTGCCGATCACGTCGAGGTTTTTGGAGGCGGCATCGAGACCGCTCAAGCCTTGCTGGAAACCCATTGATTTCTCCCGTCGGAAGATGAAAGCGCTGCGGACAGCCTGTTATTGAATGGTCGTAATGCTGGACAACGGGGCTGATCCGCCCGTGGCCAGTTGCAGTTGCGTGGTGCCGTTGTTGATGGTGACGCCGGTGACGGTGGTGGTGGCCAGCGTGCTGGCTGCCGCCGTCTTGCCCGCCAGCTTGGCCGACACCGACATCGCGTACTGGCCGTCGGCCAGCGCGTTGCCCTTGTCGTCCTTGCCGTTCCACGTGAAATTGCTGGTACCGGCCGGCAGCGCGCCCAGATCGACGGTGCGCACCGCCACGCCGGCAGCGTTGGTGATCGTGAGTACCGCGTCGTCCGCACCGCTGGGCGCCGAGATGCCGAAATTGGCCGCACCCGAAGCCAGAGTCAGGTTCGAAGCCGGCGCCGCCACCGTCCGGCCGATCAGCGCGGCACCTTGCGAGGCTGCCGACTGCAGGGCCATGTTGGACATCGTCGTGTTCAGCTGCTGGATGCCGCTGACGGTGTTGATCTGGGCCAACTGCGCGGTCATCTGCGAGTTGTCCATCGGGTTGAGCGGGTCCTGGTTCTTCAACTGCGTCACCAGCAGTGTCATGAACGTGTTCTGCAGGTCTGCGCCGCTCTGGCTGCTCATGCCGCCAGGGCTGGCGGCAGCTGCCGTGCTGGTGGCGCCGGTGGTCGAACTGATGGTCATGGTCGTCCCTTGTGGAATGGCAGGCGGCTTACTGGCCGAGCGTGAGGGCCTTGGAGGCCATTGTCTTGGTGGTGTTGGCAACCTCCACGTTGGCCTGGTACGAGCGCGACGCAGAAATCATGTTGACCATTTCATCCACCACGTCGACGTTCGGCATGGTCACGTAGCCGTCGGCATCGGCCAGCGGGTTGCCCGGCTGGTGCATGCGCTTCATGGGCGTGACGGTGTCTTCCACCACGCGGTCGACCGACACGCCGGTGGCGTAATCGTCGGACGCCTGCACCGGCGAGAACACCACCTGCTTGGCGCGATAGGCCTGGCCATCCGGGCCCGTCACGCTCTCGGCGTTGGCCAGGTTGGAGGCCACCACGTTCATCCGCTTGGACTGCGCGGTGAGCGCGCTGCCAGCCACATCCATCACCTTGAATAGCGACATGTTGATTCCGCTGTCTTCAAAACTGTTGCCGGTCCGAACCGGTGTGTCCTCGGTGTGTTCTGTATGGCGGCATGCTCCGGGCGGATATCACCCGCCCCGGAGCGCCACACAGTTCCCGCCCCTCTTTCGCCGCGCATTGCTGCTGCGCGGTCGTCTTGCTTCGTGCGTGCTAGCTGTTCTGGATGGCCGCCAGCATCGACTTGATCTTCTGCGTCACGATGGTCAGGTCGGCCTCGTAGCGCACCGTGTTGTCGGCAAAGCGCATGCGCTCGCCATCCATGTCCACCGTGTTGCCGTCAATGGAGGGCTGCTGCGACGTGCGGTACTGCACCTCGCCCTGCAGCGCCTTGGTCTGTTGTGACAGGGATGCTTGCATCAACGTCACATCGCCGGCCGGCGCGCCGTCAACCGACAGGTGCCCGGCGGCCGTGGCCGTCATCGGCAGGCTGCTGCCGTTTTGCTGGCCGACCGCTTTCTGCAGCGCCGACTGAAAATCGAAGTCGCGCGCCTTGTAGTTGGGCGTATCGGCATTGGCGATGTTCGAGGCCAGGATCTGGTGTCGCTGCGAACGCAAGTGCAGCGCCTGCTCCTGAAAACCGAACAACTGATCCAGCTTGTCGACCATGTCTGTCATTCCTTGCGCGTGGGCGCCCTGCTTGCTGCGCCACCCGCCGGGTTGTATTCCGTGTGCTTGTTGCGTGTTCCGTCACGCCGGAGAACCCGGCATCGGCAGCCCCTTCAAAACCGCCGATGCCGTCCCCCTAACCGCCGTGTTGCTGAGTTGCCGTCATGCAGCCTCAGTGGAAAAGACCTGTCTGCGAATCCGAAAGCCGGCCGGGAAACCGGCGCCCGGGACAGGCTGCACAGTCACAGACCGCACAACGCCAGGGACTTCACCACGTTGCAAAGTCTAGGGGCCGGCTGGCAAGACCATTCGTCCGAATAAGGGGGGGATTGGCCGACATTTCAGGATTTGGCGCCCCCGCGCGCGTGACTACACTTCACCGGACTTTTGATGAAGGGGCTTTCCATGTCCACGCGGTCTGCACGCAGCGCTCAGCAACCCACCCGATCCGCCGCCACGGCCAAGCCGCTGGCCGTGCACCGGCGCGCGCTGCTGCTGATCCTGGCACTGGGCCTGCTGGCCAGCGTTGCGCATCCGATCCTGGCGCACGCCCAGGGGATGGTGCGGGTCGGCTATCCGCCGGCCGCCGCCAACATGCCTGCGCCAGCCCCAGCCGTACAACCGGCCGCACAGACCACCATCCAGGGCCCGAACGCCATCCAGATGCAGATCCGGCAGCAACTGCAGTCGCAACTGGACATCCTGGGCGGCACCAACGAGGCCGGCGCGCCGCGTGCGTCCGTGGAAGTGGGCCCGGTCGACCCGCGCGTGGCCAACCAGCCGTGCGACCAGATCGACCTGATGCTGCCGGCGGCCAACCGTCTGCGCGGCCGTATACAAGTGGGCGTGCGCTGCCGCTCGCCGCACGCCTGGGCGGCGTGGGTCCCGGCCACCATCCAGATCACGGGGACGTATTACGTGGCCTCGCACCAGTTGCCGCCGGGCAAGACGCTCGACATGGCGGACCTGGAAGCCCGCACGGGGGATCTGTCGATGCTGCCGCCCTCCGTGGTGCAGCAGCCCGCCGACGTGGTGGGGCGCGTACTGCTCACCAGCGTGGCGGCCAACCAGCCGCTGCGCGCCGAGAGCCTGCGGCTGCCGATCGCTGTGCAGGCGGGCCAGACCGTCAAGCTCGTCGCTGAAGGTGGCGGCTTCCAGGTCACCAGCGACGGCCGGGCGATGAATCAGGCCGCGGTAGGCCAGGTGGCGCAGGTGCGCACCGCCAACGGCAACGTGATTTCCGGGATCGCACAATCAGCAGGCGTCGTGGCCGTGCAGTTCTGAGCGGTGATTGAGATTGATGGATCACTTTCACGCCGTGATGCGCAATCCATACCCGCCGCTAAAGTTTGGGCCGGGGTTGGCCGATATGGGTGTTAGGATGAACGCGCTCTTCGGAGACACCCGTGAAAATCAACCATATCAACAACACGCCGGCCATCGCGCCGACCAAGGACGCAGCGTCCGGGTCGACGCGCGCGACCGGATCGCCCTCGGCCCCCACAACGGCGTCGGGCCCGACCCGCAGCCACGGCGATGCGCCGCTGCTGTCGGTCCAACAAGTCTCCCGCCAGGTAGGCAGCGGCGACTTCGACGCCGCGCGCGTCGAGCAGATCCGCAACGCCATCCAGAACGGCACGCTCAAGATGGACGCCGGCAAGATCGCCGACGCCGCGCTTTCCGACGCGCAGTCGCTGCTTTCCACGCATTCCAAGAAGGTCTGACGGGGTTTCCCGTCGTCCGTCCCTCGTCTTTTCTAATGCCGCCAGTCCATTCGGACTGCTGCGGCGGGGCGGTGTGCCAGCCGGCGGCTGCCCAAGCTCACGCTTTGAGGTAGCCAAATGGACAACACACTGCTGCTCCGCACCCTTGCCGACGAGCAGGAACTGCTGCGCGCCACCACCCAGACCCTGGATGCCGAAGCGCAAGCGTTGCGCGATGGCGACATGGACGAACTCGAGCGCATCACCCAGACCAAGCAGAAACAGCTGGCCGCTCTGGCCGAGGCTGACCGCGAACGCCGCCTGTGGTGGGCGCAGCACGGCGGCACCGATCCGTACGGGCTGGTCAAATACCTGCGCTCGGACGAAACCGCCAGCCGCCTGTTCGACGAGAATCTGGCCCTGGCCCGCCTGCTGCGCCAGCGCAATACCGACAACGGCACCCTGATCGACCTGCGCCTGCGCGCCACGCAGAACGCGCTGTCCGTCCTGCATGCCGCCAACAATGGCGGCGGCACGCCTTACGGCCGCAACGGCAAGCAACCGCTGTCAATGCCGAGCTTCTCGGTCGTCGCACAGTAAGCCACCACCCCTTTTTTTGGGACGAACACCCCGCTTCACGCCCACGTCAATGGCCGTGAAGTGGGGCTAGCTGCTGCCACCTGATACTGCTATCTATCGAGGGGCCTAGTACACATCCGATCGGGGTAAACAAAAAGGTTTACATCCCATTGATGGGTGCAACAAGCAAGCTGGGGATTTATTCTGCGATTTTGGCGGGGTTAATGCTCCGCGCCTGGCGACATAAACAAGCAAAACCGGAAGGAAATTGCGCCTGAATGGCGTGCTAAGGTTTCGGCCCGGCAGCACCACACTGTGGTGACCGCTGGTTGAACGGGGAATATACCGAGACCGCGCGCCATTGCGTTTCCACAAGCACGTCTGCATGGATTTTGGATCTGCCGGTCCAAAGCCCTGCAGCGAAAGCAGATCCGGAAATGGGAAAACAACCATAACCAGACAGGCAGCGCAGTGAAATCAATCGTGGTAGAGGCGCACCCTCTGGTGCGGGCCGGTGCAACGCATGTTCTGCAATCGTTGCCGGCCGTGACTGAGGTCGTCAGCATCGAGCCGGACGACGCCCTCTTTGAGAATCTTGCGGCGCATGCGGACGCCGAACTCGCCCTGATCGGCCTGCCGCTGCCCGGCATCGACGATCTGCCGGCGCTCTCCCGGCTATTGCAGCAGCCGCATCCCAGACATATCGCCGTATTGGGCGAAACCGATTCCGCCGCGCATGTGCGCACGTTGATGCAATTGAATGTGTCGGCATATCTGCTGAAAAGCTATTCCGGCAAACTGATTGCGGCGGCACTGGAATTGGTGCTCGCAGGCGGACGTTATGTGCCGCCTTCCATTGTGCTGACGCGGCCGGACACCATTGCCGCAGGCGCACCCAATGGCAGTGACGATTGCGCATTACTGGGCCTGACGCAGCGCCAATACGAGATTCTCGTCTTGCTATCGCGCGGGCATCCGGTCAAAACCATCAGCCGCATGCTGAGCATTTCGGAGGCGACGACGAAGGCGCATATCAATGCGCTATATCGCCGCCTGGAAGTGCGCAGCCGCACCGAGGCCGTCTTCGTAGCCACGCAGCGCGGCGCCATGCTGCTGAATCAACCGCAAATCGCGGGCGAGGCCGCATTGCAGCCCTCGCTTCCCTCGCCTCCGTTACGGCTGGCGCGCACCGCCTGACGTTTTTCCGCCGCACAACAAAAAACGGCGCCCGGAGAAATCCGGACGCCGCTGCAAAATGCCCGCCCGCGCTGTCGAGACGCGGGCGGTGACAAGGAAAACGGGAACGCGAAAGGCTTAGAACTTTGCGCGCATGCCTACACCGAAGGTATCGGCGCTCGACAGGTCCGACACCTTGTCGCGGAAGTACGCGGCATACACATCGGTGCGCTTGGACAGCGAATAGTCGTAGCCCACCGCCCAGGTGTTGCGCTTCACGTCAGCCGCACCCGAGGTCTTGGTGTAGGCGTACGAAGCCAGGATGCTGCCCGGGCCCACCGGAATCGATGCACCCAGCTGGCCGCCGTTGCTCTTGGCGTCGCCCGTGTTGATCGTGTTCTTGATGTACTGGTACTGGCCATACAGCTTGACCACGCCAAAGTCATACGTAGCACCCAGCTGCGCCGCGCTCTGGCGCGAGAAGCCCGCCACCAGGCTGTTCAGGTCGCCCGGCGCGCCGTCAAAGCGCACTTGCTGGAACGCCGCCGTGGCCGCGAAGTTACCGTGGAAGTACAGGACGTTGCCGCCCCACTTGTTCTGGCCGTTGTGGCCGGCCTGCTCACCCGCGCCGTAGATCAGGTTGGCGGTCAGGCCACCCATGTCCGGCGTGGAGTACATGATCGAGTTGTTCCAGCCCGAATCGCCCACCAGGCCCGAGATGCCGGCTGCACCCGTACGGCCGTTGCCGAGGTAGGTGTGGAACACCATTGGCGAGAAGGTGTACGAGTCGATGAACGGGTTAAACAGGATCGTCGAAACAAAGTACGGCGGCGTGTTGCGACCGAGCTTGATCGAACCCCACGAATTGGACTGCAGACCGACGAACGAATTACGGGCGAAGAAGGTGTCGCCATCAAAACGGCCGAACTTGCCGGTATCGGGGCGGAAGAAGGCTTCCAACGTGAAGATCGCCTTCAGGCCGTTGCCCAGGTCTTCGCTGCCCTTCATGCCCCAGTACGACGTCGACATGCCGCCGGAGTTGACGCCCCAGGCGCGGTCCTGGCCCAGGTTCTTCGTGGCACCCGCCCAGGCGTCCACCTGGCCGTACAACGTCACGGACGATTGGGCCTGCGCGGCACCTGCGGTCAGTGCAGCAGCAAAGGCCAGCACGGCCAGCGTGAAACGTCGCTTGAGTTGCATCGTTGATTTCTCCCTCTTGTGGTTCCGGTGTGTTGAATCGACTGAATCAGCGTTGAGGCGGCAGATGGCTCAACCCGCCGCCGCTGAGATGGCGCAGTGAATGCAACAGCCGTGCCAATACGCCGTCGGCAAAGCGTCGCTTCACAAATGAATATGTTTCTGGGGAAGGGGCGCAGACTAGCTTGAATACCCCAGCCAGACAAGTCCCTGTTTCGGCGTGTGTGGCGCCGTGTCTGCACCGCCGTGGCGCAGTGCGGTTTCAGTCGTTTTGCAGCACGCGGATGTCGACTTCGCGGGTATAGCGTTCCGGCGAGAAATCGCAGTAGGTGAGGGAGATCGGCACGTCGGCCACGCTGTAGCCGATGCGGCGCACACGCACGAGCGGCACGCCTGCTTGCACGCCAAGCTGGGCCGCCTGATGGGCATCGGCCACGCAGGCCAACGGTGCCTCGCGCGAGCGCGCGATGGTCAGATTGGCGCGCTGGAACACCTGCACGAACAGGCGATCCTCAAAATCACGGGCCTCGAGCATGGCCGCCAGCCGCGAAGTCAGCCACGTGCGCAACAGCATGATCGGCTGCCCATCCACCTGCGCGCGGCGCTCCACGAAGGCCACCTGCGCCCCCGTCTGCAGGTCGAGCGCGGCGGCCACGGTGTCGTCGGCCGCTTCCAGCCGGAACGCGCTGACGGTGTAGACGGCGCCCGGCACGTATTCCAGCGCCGCATCGGACTGACCCGGCGCGTACAGCACCGGCCGGTGTGGCCCCACGCGGTCGAGTACGACGCTGCGCTGCCCGCGCGAGCGCTTCAGCAACCCACGCGCGGCCAGTTCATTGAGCGTGCGCCGCGCCGTCAAACGCGAGACACCGTAGCGCTGGGCGACTTCATTCTCGCTGGGGGCAATGCTGCCGGCCGGCAAGGTGCCGTGCAGGATGTCGAGCCGAATGCGATCGGCCAGTTCGAGGTATTTGGGCAGGCGGGGCGTCATGCCGTCGTTATACAGGAAGGCGCTTCAACCGCACCAATGCAAACGGCCCACCGGACGGGTGGGCCGCAATGCGCGCAAAGCGCCAATCAAGCGATCAGGAATTTATCGCGGTTCTTGCCGATCCAGGCCGGGGCGCGGCCGCGGCCGGACCACGTTGCGCCGGTCTTCGGGTCGCGGTACTTGGCCGGCACCGGCGCCTTGGCACCGGCACGGCGGCCACGGCGCTGGGCAAGCCCCAGGTCCTCAGCCGTCAGCCCATATTCGGCAACCGTCTGGCGCACTTGCTGGATCACGGCTTCCAGTTCTTTGGCGCGTGCCGTTTCGATCTGCTCTTCCAGCTTGGCCTTCTGTGCAATCAATTCCTTGTATGTCGCCATATGCGCTCCTGATAAAGTCTGATGCGAAGTTTGGTGTGGCTCGGATATTAGATCAATTGTATTCATAACTGAAATTAAATTTCAATATTTTTGACAGACGCCATCGACTGCACAACTCAGCCAAAGAACAGAACTCGGCTGGCCGGATGCTCAAGTTTCAACCCCCAGGAATCAGATGAAGCCAGACGCAGTCGCGCAAAACTTCACGACCCGCTGCAGCGCTGCAATTCAGTGCACTTACCATAGCAAGCGCTTCCTGGTCCCGCAATTCGGCATCGATGGTGAATACACCTATCCGCAATGTCCGGTGTATGACCGCCTGCGCCACACGGGTTTCTCCATAGCTCGGAGCTTGCTGTGTTGGTGTGCCATTGCCTCGCCATGGGGCGCGCTTTCAGATTGGCGGTAAAGCAATGCAAAGCGGCGTGTCTGTCCAATTGACGTGGACTTTGGCCGCATTGCGCCTTCCCAGCGCCGTGTCGTTTTTACGCGCTGCTTTTTCGCTTTGACATATCGCTGTGCAATTTTTTTACCGTGGCGGCGCCATTCTTTTGGCGAGGTTCAATGCGATGTGCCCGCAAGCATTGCCACATGACAATAGAAACATGCGTTTTGATATGCGCAAGGGCTTTGCCCATCATGCCGCGTCAGATCAAGCCATTTTTCGCGCTGCGAGGCAGACGAAGACGCTTCGGATATCGGAATGACGATGCTCCCCCTCGCGAATCCGGCGAAAGCGCGTTTCAACACCACGACGCAACTTAGAACGAACGCCGTCGCACCATTCCATGCTTGATGTGTTGTATTCAGCACAAACAAGCCTTTGCGCCGAGCACGAGTTTTGCGCATCATGAAGAACATTGCCCTTGACTTCGGCAGGCCGGCGCTTTTCCGTCGCGCGCCACCTGGAGTCCGTGCGTGGCGAGATGTTGTGGGCAATACCTCTGGTTGGAGCGTGGGATGCAAGACGAAATTTCCTACCCGTTGTCGGCGCAAAGCCTTCCGGTTCCGCTCTATGTGGTTCTTGAAGGGCGCATCGTGTATGCCAACGCGGCAGGCGTCTGCATGGTGCGTGCGCTTTCGGCCGACCAGTTGCTGGGGGAGCCCTTCTCACGCTTTTTCCAGGATGTTCCCGCGTGGCTGGGTGGACGCGCGGCCGACGATGTCGATGCGACGATGCAGGACGCCCCGTCCGTGCCCGCAGCACAGCTGGTCTCCGCCCTGTCTGCCGGGGATGCTAATGAGGTGGTCAGCGTCCGCCTGACCGTCACCCCCACACGCTTCGACGGGCTGCCCGCGCAGCAAGTGGTGGTGCATGGGCTGCCCCTGCCGCTCGAAGCGCAATTGCCGGGCAAGGGCGGTGAACGCGTTCTAAGCGCCGAGGCCCTCGGCGCTGCGCTTCCGTACGAACATCTCGATCATCTGCTGTCCACCCTGCCCTCTGCGGCCTCGCTCGGTGAGCGGCTGCATGCGGCGCTGCGGGCCCTGGAGGCAGCGCTGCCATCCACACTGTGTGTGGTGGTGCGTATCGTATCCGGACGGGCGCGGCTGTATGGCACACAAGCGGCGCGCGTGCGGCTCGCCCTGGGTGATGACCATGCTGCCCACCTGGCGGGCGCCGCGCAGGGCGTATTCGATATCGAACTCGCGCGCATCGCGCCGCTGATCAACGCGCTGGCGCCCATTGAACTGATTCGCCAGGCCAATGCTCCCGCCGCCCTGTGCGACGCGCTCGCGCGCGCGCTGGGCGCCACGCAACCGGCGTGGCTGTGCCGCATGCCGGCCCAGCACGGCGGCATGGCCGCTTCCGACGATCTGCTCTGCCTCTTCTACGCCGCTTCAGCCGACACGCCGCCGGATGATGCAGCGCTGCGCGCCGAGTGCGGCCGCTACGTCGCCGCGCTCGTCAAGCTGCTGCGCCTGGAGAGCGAATACCGCCAGGCCCGCGAACTGCGCGATCAATACCGGTTGGTCGTCAACCACCTGAGCGAAGGCGTGCTGACGCTGTCCACCGATGGCCGTGTGCTGTCGTACAACCGCAGCGCGGCAGAGATTCTGCGCATGTCGGGCGCGTCATGGAAAGGCCGCCCGCGCCTCGCATTGAGCGACATGATGCTGGGCGAAGACGGCGCCATCCTGCCGCGCGCTGCATGGCCTTCCACGTTGGCTGCCCGCACTGGGCGCGCCATCAGCAACGTCGTCGTGGGCGTGCCGGCCGGCACCGGGCAGATCGTGTGGCTGCGCGAATCGGTGCTGCCGATGTTCTCGCCCGACAGCGCATCGCCGCACGCGGTGCTGGTCATCTTTACCGACATCACCGCAGAACGTTCCGCCTACGAGCAACTGCGCCTGCTGGAGACGAAGGATTCGCTCACCGGCCTGCCGAATCGGGCGGCGTTCATCGAGCGGCTCGATGCGCGGCTGGCGTTGCCGTCCACGGGCGAATCCGCGCTGCTGTATATCGGGCTGGACCACTTCAAGACCGTCAACGAGGCGATGGGCCACCACGTCGGCAACCAGGTGCTGAACATGGCCGCGCAGCGCATTCGTGCGCAGGCCGGGCAGCGCGCGTTGCTGGCCCGCTTGGGCGGCGACCAGTTCTGCTTGGCGATCGACGATCCGAAAGCCGCTGACACCCTCGCACAGCAGGTGCTTGATGCGCTGGCCCGGCCCTTTACCGGCGGTGAACGCGAGGTGCATCTGTCGGCCAGCATCGGCGTGGCGGCCTTCCCGGAAGACGGCAGCGATGCCGCCGCACTGGTCAGCCATGCCGAGGCTGCCATGTACCGCGCCAAGGAAAACGGCCGCAACCGCATCGCCCGCTATTCGCGCGCGCTGGAAACGCAGATGCTGCGCCGCTTCACGCTCAACGAGCGCATGCGCCGCGCGCTCGGGCGGGGCCAGGTGCGACTGGTGTATCAACCCAAGTACGCGCTCGGCACCGGCGAGCTGGTGGCGGTCGAAGCGCTGATGCGCTGGTCCGATCCGGAACTGGGCGCGGTGTCGCCCTCCGAGTTCATCGACGTGGCGGAGGAGTCGGGCTACATCCTCGAACTCGGCCGGTGGGCGCTTATGCAGGCCTGCACGCAGGGGCAGGCGTGGGCGAAAAATTTTGGCTTCATCGGGCGCATCGCGGTAAACGTATCGGCACGGCAATGCGACGCCGGCGTGATCGAGCGCGATGTGGACGAGGCGCTCAAGGCATCGGGCATGACACCGGGCCGCCTGGAACTGGAGTTGACCGAGAGCGTGCTGCTGGCCGACCGGCTGTCGACGCAGCGCCTGCTGACAAGCCTCACCGCGCGGGGCGTACGCATCTCGCTCGACGACTTCGGCATCGGGTTTTCGTCGCTGTCTTACCTGCGCAGCCTGCCGATCCACAACATCAAGATCGATCGATCGTTCATCAGTGGCGTGCCCGCGGTGGCCGACTGCGTGGCGCTGACCAAGACCATCATCGCGATGGCCCGGGCGCTGAACATGACCGTCACGGCCGAGGGCGTGGAGACGCCCGAGCAATCGGCCTTCCTGGCCGCGCATGCGTGCGACGAGGTGCAGGGCTTCCTGTTCGGGAGGCCACTGGAAGTACCGGCGCTCGAAGAACTGCTGCGCTCTCGCAGCCGCGCCAAGGCCTGAGAAAAAAACGGACCCGAAGGTTCAACCCAGGGTCCGTCTCTCTTTGGCGCGTCGGACGTGCTCAGGCTGCCACGTCCCGCAGCGCCGGGTAGTCCGTCAGGCCATGCGCACCGCCACCAAACAGCGTGTTGCGATCGTGCAGCGCAAGCGGCGCTCCCGTGCGCAGGCGCGCCGGCAAGTCGGGATTCGCCACAAACGGACGGCCAAAGGCCACCAGATCAGCCCAGCCGGCGGCAATCGCCTCGCGCGCACGTTCGGCGGTGTACTTGCCTGCGTAGATCAGCACGCCCGGATAGGCCACGCGCAGCTGCTGCTTGAAGGCCACGGGCATCAGCGGTGCATCGTCCCAGTCCGCTTCGGCGATGTGGATGTAGCCGACACCGTAGCCCGCGAGCAATTTTGCCGCGGCGAGGTATGTGGTTTCCGGTTCGTCGTCCACGCAGCCGTTGAGCGTGGTCAGCGGCGCGAGGCGGATGCCGACGCGGGAGGCATCGCCCGTGCCTTCGATCAGCGCCTGCGTCACCTCGTCGAGAAAGCGCAACCGGTTCTCCAGCGAGCCGCCATAAGCATCCGTGCGCGTGTTGGCCTGCGAGTCGATGAACTGGTTGACGAGGTAGCCGTTGGCGCCGTGCAGCTCGACGCCGTCAAAGCCGGCGTCCATCGCGTTGCGCGCGGCTGTGCGGTATTGGCCCACCACTTCGCCAATCTCGTCGATCGTCAACGCGCGTGGTTCTGAGGCCTGCACAAAGCCAGGCACGCCGGCCGCCTCGCCCGCAATGAACACGTTCACCCCCTTGGCCTGCACGGGCGACGACGACACCGGCTGCTGGCCGCCGAGCAGGCTCGTGTGGCTCAGTCGGCCGACGTGCCAGAGCTGCGCAAAGATGCGGCCGCCCGCCGCGTGCACGGCGTCGGTCACCTTGCGCCAGCCCGCCAGTTGCTCGGGCGTGTGAATGCCGGGCGTCCATGCGTAGCCCTTGCCGAGCGGCGCAACGTAAGTGCCTTCGCTGACGATGAGACCGGCGCCCGCCCGTTGCGCGTAGTACGCAGCCATCAGGTCGTTGGCGACATCGCCGGGTTGGCTTGCGCGCGAGCGCGTCATGGGCGGCATGACGATACGATTCGGCAGCGTCAGTGCGCCGAGCTGCAGCGGTTGAAACAGCGGGTCGTTCTGCATGATGTGTCCTATATGGTGTTCGTGTTCAGTCCCACTGCGGCGCAAGACCATCGGGGCTGACTTCGCGGCCATTGCGCTCCAACGCGGTAATCTGCGCCATGTCGTCGTCGGTCAAGTGCAGCGTCTGCGCGAGCAGGTTGCTGGCCAGGTTCTCGCGTTTGGTGGACGACGGGATCACCGAGTAGCCCAGTTGCAGCGCCCAGGCCAGCACGACCTGTGCGGGCGTCGCCTGATGGCGTCGCGCAAGCGCGCCGATCACCGGGTCGCTCAGCACCTTGCCGTAGGCGAGCGTCATGTACGAGGTGACGTGAATGCCTTCGCTCTGCAGGAACGCCACAAGCTTGCGGTTCTGCAGATACGGGCTCAGCTCGATCTGGTTGGTGGCGATGGCGTCCTTGCCGACGGAGGCAATCGCTTGCTTGGTCAGGTCGATGTTGAAGTTCGAGATGCCGATCCGGCGCGTCAGGCCGCGCGCCTTGGCGTCGGACAGTGCGGTCATGAAGGCGTCGACGGAGACGCCGTTGCCGGGCGCGGGCCAGTGGATCAGCGTGAGGTCGACGTAATCGGTACGCAGCTTGGCGAGGCTCTCTTCGAGGCTCGGCACGAGCTTGTCTTTGCTGGTGTTGTCGACCCAGATCTTGGTGGTCAGGAAAAGGTCTTCGCGGCGCACGCCGGAGCCGGCAATCGCCGTGCCCACGTCGGCTTCGTTGCCGTAGATCTGCGCGGTGTCGATCGCGCGGTAGCCGAGTTCGAGGCCGTTGCGCACGGAGTCGATGACAACCTGGCCCTGCAGGCGAAACGTGCCGAGGCCGAAGGCGGGAATCTTGCTCATGGGGTGCTCCGGGAAGCGAATGAATCGGGAGGGGTTGTCCGGCATTCTGGCGACTTCGACTGATGAGATAAACGCCGCTACCAGACAAAAATAGTTGATTTCATATCAAATATTGGGCAGACGAAAACCGCTCAGAGCGCGCGCAGGCTGCCCTGCAGCCGATAGAAGTCGAGCGATGCTGCAGTGAAGAACGAGCGCGACGTGCCGGCCGCGAAATCGTCCAGATGCACCACGGTCGAGCGGTCGGCTTCCTGCCACGAGATCGCGTACATATCGCCGGCCACGTGCTGCCACATGTAGGCAACTTCGCCCTTGGCACCCGCCAGTGCGCCTTCAATGATCTCGTAGCGCATGTGGATGCCGTCCTCGGCATAGGCATTGGTGGCGGTGAGCCCGTCGTAGCGGACTTCGAACGTCTTGCCGGCGAATGGTGGAAGTTGCGAGGCGCGTTGGGTTGGTGCGTTCATGTTGGTGATCTCGGAAAAGAAAAGCGAATTCAGTGGGCCAGTTCAGTGGGCCAGTTCAACCGACTCTGCCGTGCGTGCGGGCAGGCCTTCGCGCTGGTCCAGCATGCCGCTCAGCGCGGTCAGAGCAAACGCGCCGAGCGTGACGGCCGCGGCAATCCACGGCGTATGGCCAAGGCCCACATGCGCCACGATCAGCCCGCCGAGCGAAGCGCCGCCCGCCACCCCAAGGTTGAACGCCGCGATGTTGAAACCCGAGGCCACATCGGTGGCATCCGGCGCGAAATGCCGCGCCTGCTTGACGACGTACACCTGCAGCCCCGGCACATTGCCGAAGGCGACCGCGCCCCAGGCCAGCATCGTCAGCACAGCGAACCACTTGGCGTGGATGGTGAAAGTGAGCGCCAGCAGCACCAGCGCAAGCAGCAGGAAGATTTGCTTGAGCGCCTTGACCGGGCCGATGCGATCCGCCAGCTTGCCGCCCCACACGTTGCCGAGCGCCACCGACACGCCATAGCCGACGAGCACCAGGCTGACCTGCGACGGCGTAAAACCCGCCATCTGCTCCAGCAGCGGCGCCATGTAGGTGAAGGCGATCAGCGAACCGCCGTAGCCGACCGCCGTCATGGCGTACACCAGCAGCAGACGTGGCTGCGCCAGCACGCGAAACTGGCGCGCGAGCGGTGCGGGCGCCGTTTGCGGCAGCCGGCGCGGCACGAACGCCACCGCACCGATGAACGCGATAACTCCGAACAGCGCCACGATCAGGAACGTCGCGCGCCAGCCGAAATGCTGGCCGATGAAGGTACCCAGCGGAATGCCGGCCACGAACGCCACGGTCATCCCGCCGAACATCGTGGCGATGGCGCTGGCAGCCTTGTCCTTCGGCACGAGCGTCGTCGCAATGATGGAGCCGACCGAGAAGAACACGCCGTGCGCCAGGCCCGTGAGCACACGCGCCACGATCAGCGATTCATAGCCGGGCGATTGCCATGCGACGAGGTTGCCGACGGTGAACAGCGCCATCAGGCCAGCAAGCAGCAGCTTGCGCGGAACGCGACCGGTCAGTGCGGTCAGCAGCGGCGCACCAATCGCAACGCTGAGTGCATACAGGCTGACGAGCAACCCGGCGGAAGGCAGGCTTACGCCCAGATCGGACGCGATGGTCGGGATCAGCCCGACGATCACGAATTCGGTGGTGCCGATGGCGAAGGCGCTGATGGTCAGCGCAAGTAAAGCGAGTGGCATGGTGGCACTCCAGGGGGCCGGTAGGAATGGAGCGCAGTGTGCCCGCTTTACTTTTGCGTAAAAACCGGCCTATAAACGAAATTATTTTGATTTCAAATCAACAATGAAGGTCACGCTCGACGAACTCCAGGCCTTTGCCACCGTGGTGGACACGGGCTCGATCACGGGCGCGGCGCAGCAGCTCGACCTGACTGTGTCGGCCACGAGCCGCACGCTGGCGCGGCTGGAAGAGAAGCTGAAGACCACACTGCTGCGCCGGACCACACGCCGCCTGGAGCTGACAGAAGAGGGCCGCGCCTTCCTGCAGAACGCGCGCGCGATTATTGATTCGGTCGAGAACGCGGAAGAGCAGATGCTCACGCGCCGCGAAAAGCCCTCGGGACGCCTGCGGGTGGATGCCGCGTCGCCGTTCATGCTGCATGTGATCGTGCCGCTGGTGCGCGGCTACCGCGAGCGCTTTCCGCAGGTGGAACTGGAGTTGAACAGCAACGAGGGCATCATCGACCTGCTCGAGCGGCGCACCGACGTCGCCATCCGCATCGGGCGGCTGAAAGATTCAACGCTGCACAGCAAGCTCATCGGCCACAGCCGGGTGCGCATGCTCGCCAGCCCGGCGTATCTTGAAGCGCACGGCCTACCACGCAAGGTGGAAGACCTGGCCAAGCACGCGCTGCTCGGCTTCAACCAGCCCGAATCGCTGAACGTGTGGCCGATCCTCGGCCCGGACGGCGAGCCCTACCGCATCGCGCCGGCCGTATGCTCGTCCAGCGGCGAGACATTGCGGCAACTCGCGCTGGAAGGCGCGGGTATCGTCTGCCTGTCGGATTTCATGACAGCGCAGGATCGTGAATCGGGGCGCCTCGTGCAGATCCTGGCGCGCCAGACGCAGGATGTACGGCAGCCGATCCAGGCCGTCTACTACCGCAACACGGCCATCTCCGCACGCATTGCGTCGTTCGTCGACTACCTCGTCGAGGCGCTCGGCGGCAAGCACCCAGCGCAGCGGGCGGCAACGTGGCGGGTGCAAGCCTGACCGGCGCTCCCTCACCCATCCGTGATGACGCAAGCGTGCTGCCCCGACGCTCGGTGCTTCAAGCCTGATCCATCGGTCGACGGCGGCGTCTTCTTTGAAGGTCTCTTAACGAATGCCCGGCCGTGCCGCATTCGCGGGCAACGCCGACCAGAACCCGCAACCATGCGGCCTGCGTGAGGTTTCCCACAGACTTATCCACATGTTCTGTGCATAACCCGCTGTGCCGCCAAAGGCTCAAGTCACCAAAGGGCTTGACGGGTTTCGGCAAACGTGCCGATGACGCAAAACGGGTGCGCGAAGGGGAAGTTATCCACATCGGCGGAGCCCGTTACATCCTGCAACAAACCCTTGTGCATCAACCGGTTGCGGTGGGTTCTGCATGCGATGTGGGCGCTGCTGTGGATAAAGTGAGGCGCGGATGAAAGCGGTGAGTGAAGCGCTCGATTAGTTGTGGATACGGTGTTCGATTAGTTCGGGATACAAGCTGCGACTGCGATCCGGAACGCCTCACCGGGCGTGGTGTATCCAAAACTAATCGACGGTGGAGGAAATGTGGACGACGGCTGTTGCTGCAAAGCGGCATTGGAGCCGTGGACCTCTTTGCCATTGGCATTGTGCTCGACCTTCGTACCCAGCTCCGCTTGCTTGAGCGCGAACGCAATCTGCGCCTCGGTAAACTTGCTCATCTTCATGGCATGTCTTCCACCTCAAATCGTGAAAATCATGCCGGATTCTCTACTTCTCAGCAGTACTGTTTCTTGGTGTAGGGTCAGCGCGCCAGACGCCTCGCATGCATATCAGCACTAAAATTGATAGCCCACCGATAGAAAGCTCGCCAACGGGTTGATCCGCACCTTCGATGTCGTTGTCACGGTGCCAATCGGCGCCTGCGTCGTCAGCGTCGCCGTGGTGGATAGCCACATGTACGACACCGATGCACCAATCGACCAATGCGCGTCGATGTTGTACGTCAGGCCTCCATTGATGAGAGGCGCAAACGACTTGCTCAGCGATGCCGTGGTCGGGCCGACCAGCATGGAGCCAGTCGTTGGTGAAGCGAGAATCTGCCCGGTTGCCAACGGCCGGCTCAACTCAATATCGCGATACCAGACATAGGCCAGCCCGGCGCCGAGATACGGCCGGACACGCGCGGTCGGCTCGCCAAAGTGGTATTGCACTTGCGCGGCCGGACTCCATGCCCGTGCGGTGCCCATCTCCCCTACGGACGCCAGCGTTCCTGTTCCGCTCAAGTGCAGCTTGGGTGGAATGCCGAGCACGGTTTCGAGCGCCACATGGTCAGTGACGAAATACCGCGTAGTGAGCGCGAATGTATTGGCGTTGGCCAGCGTCGAACCGCTGCCGGGCACCACGGCCGATTGCCCGAGGGCATGCACCGTCAGCGGTTGGCTGGAATCTTGAGGGGCGAGATGCATCCAGCCTGCATTGACGACCCACTGCCCTGCTGACTGCGCATGGGCGAGCGAGGTCGCCGCGATCGACAAGAGCATTGCCGCGCGTGTGTACTTCATGTTGTCTCCGATTTTTTAATGGTGGAACTGCAGCTGCAGGAATGCGCCGCCATGCGGCGCGGGGCACTTCGCCCGCTCACTGGATGGTGGGCAGGCGAGGAATTCCTCCTTCGATCGGGTGCGTCAGAACGTTCGGCTCACCCGCGCTTCAATTGACGTAAAAGGGAAATGGGAAGCAGCCAAGCACCTCGCGTGCGGCGGCAATCGATGCGGACTCGTCGAGCTTGACCGAGGCAACGAGGCCTCTTGACTTGTCCTCGGCAACATCCAGAGCATCAAACGCAATGCCCGCATCGCTGAGTGCCGCAGACAGGGCTTCTCGCGTTTCACGGTGCTTGAGTGCGGGCTTGAAGATCTTGCCGACCGCAGTCAGGGGCATCGTTTCAATGATGTTGACTTGGCGGGGCAGCGCCGCACGTTCGGCAATCTCCGCCTTCAGGAAGGCCAGCAAATCGGCTTCGGTGACCGAGGCACCGGCACGCAACTGCACGTACGCAACCGGCAACTCCCCTGCATGCATATCCGGACGCCCGACGGCAGCAGCAATCTGCACTGCCGGGTGACGATGCAGCGGCGCTTCGATGGTGAGCGGATCGATGTTGTGGCCGCCCCGGATGATCAGCTCCTTCTTGCGGCCCGTGAGCCAGAAGTAGCCTTGTTCGTCTTGTCGAGCCAGGTCACCAGTGTTGAGCCACCGCTGGCCATCGCCCGTATCCACCCAGAGCCCCTCGTTCTGCTCACCCTGACGGTAGCCCGCAAAGACATTGGGCCCAGACACCAGCAGCACGCCCACCTCATCTACAACGCAATCACGCAGGTACGCACCGCCATCGCCCAACACGACGGTCTTCATCTGCTGCATGGGAACGCGCAAGCCGATGGAGCCAAGACGGCGCTCGCCCATTGGCGGGTTGACGCTGCTCACACACGTCGCCTCGGTGAGCCCATAGCCCTCGAGGATCCTGATACCCGTCTGCTCCTCAAAGCGGCGAAACACTTCAATGGGCATGGGCGCGGCACCGCAGAGGCCGTATTCGAGCGATCGCACATCGCGCTCGCCGACGGGCACCTGCAGCAGCGACGCATAGAGCGTCGGCACACCGCTGAAGAAGTTCACGCGATGGTGTTCGACGATCTCCCAGAAGTGCTGGATCACGCCATCGCCGCGATAGCCTTGCGGCGTGCCGAGCATGACATGCGCCCCCTTGGAGAACGGCAACAACCCTGTCACCAGAACACCGTTGACATGGAACAACGGCAAGCCGCAAAACACCACCTTGCCGGGGCCGATCCCGTCGCCCAGCACTTGCGCAGTGCTCCATGCATTGGCGACTTCATTGCCGTGGGTGCGCATCGCAATCTTCGGCAAGCCCGTGGTGCCGCCCGTACAGAAATACGAAGACGCGTCTTGCGCGGCAATGCGCCGCCCACTCTTCAAGCCGTCCGACCGTTGCGCCTGGATGGCGCCGTTGAAGTCGTGGATGCGCACCGACATCGGGACCGCGCCATGCAGCCCCCGGGGGCCGAGCAATCGCAGGGCTTCGTTCTTTTGCATTTGCGTCGCGCATTGCGCTGCCCCATGCACGCGGTCAGCCAGATTCACCAGCACGAGGTGCCGCAGGCTCTTGATTGCGGGCAAGTGCGGCTGTAGCTTGGCCCAGATGTCGGTGCCGGGAAACGGTGCCAGCGTGACCAGCACCGATGCGCCCGCGGCATTGAGCAGTTCCGCCAGCGCGGGCCCTTCGAGCAGCGGATTGAACGCTGCGACGATGCCCGCAGCCTGCCCGCCCCAGATCACAAAATGCGTTTCGGGAAGGTTGGGCAGCACGAAGGCAATCACGCTGTCTTTCTCAACGCCAATGCTGTCAAAGAAGTTCGCCGTTTGTGTGATACGCGCAAGAAGCTCGGCGTAGCTCCACGTTTGCGGTGTGCGGTGGTCATTGACGCTGAGGAAGAAGCTCAATGCTGGCGCCTCCGGGTTCAGGCTGGCACCACGGCGGATCATCTCGTATGTGCTCTGCGGAAGATCAGGCGGTAGACCGTGTGCTTCCGCTGCTTCCACGTCGTGCAGGTTGGCGAATCCAGACATGGCGATCACTCCTCCGCAACGATGCGATTGCGCTGCGTACCCAGATCGATCCGTCCGTCCGACGAGTGGATCCGCGCTTCCACCACATCGCCCGGCTTCAGGTATTGAGGGCGCGCAGCCTGCACCTTCAGGAACATCTCCCACTTCGCCTTCTCTGGCAGCATCGCGGCCATCTTCTGCTTGGTCGGTGATGGCACGGACAACGCGCAGCCTGCGGGCGTGCCGGTGGCCAGCAAATCGCCCGGCTCCAGGTCGTGGACCCGAGACAGTTCGGTCAGTGTCTCGGCCGGGCCGTAGACGAGGTTGGCCGTCGTGTCGTCCTGCCGGAGCTTGTCGTTGACAGTCAGCTGGAGCTGCAAGCTCCTTAGCGCCGCAAAATCGCGTGGCTCCAACAGCGTGAGCCACGGGCCCACCGGGCCGAACGTACGGAACGACTTGCCCTTGTAGAACTGCATCTGCGGAATCTGCACATCGCGCGCGGAATAGTCATTCACGATCACGGCGCCGGTCACGTACTCGTGCAGGTTGTCGTCTGTCACGTCAACCGCACCATGAATCGCCTTGCGCATCACCAGCCCCAACTCGATCTCGTAATCGAGAAACTGCACGCGCTTCGGCTTGATCACATCGCTGTCGGCCGGGACGATGCAGCTCGATGCCTTGGTGAAGATCATGTTGTACGTCTTCACGTCCGGGTCCATGCCGGACTCGATCATGTGCTGACGATAGTTGGCGCCCTGGCAAATGAACTGCTGGTTGCGCGTCACCGGAGACAGGAGCGTCACGGCGGCCACCGCGATCGCTTCACCATCCAGAGTGGCAAGCTCGGCCAACGTTGTATTGCGAACGAAGTCGCCCGTCGTGGCATAGGTGCCTGGCACGGGCGTAATGCATGTATCGCGGATCACGCCCCATTGGGTCTGGCCCTGGTATTCAAAGCGAACAATATTGATCGACATGGCAAAAGGAATGCGTTGGATGAATGACGCTTCAGGCAAAGAGCCGAGCGAGCGTTACGAGCTTGCGGAACGTCAGGTCGGGGCTGCGGCGCAGGTTGCGAATGAGCGCCGCGATGGCAGTAGGTGACAGCTTCGGCTTGGTGAAACTGGCCGGCATCGACTGGCCCCACTGCGACATGGCCTCTCGACTGACCGGGTGGATGCCGGTCGGCTGGTCTGCAGTGAACAAGTCACCGTCGCAGTAGTGCTCGTGCTTGTCGCCCCAAGGGTCTTGCCAGTAGTCGAAAATCTGGCTGCCGAGGATGTGCCGGCCCAGCCCCCAGGCGTGCGCCCACCCCTGCTCGCTCAGCATGCGATGGCCCATGCCGACGGCATCGGCATCGATCAGTTCGAACGCGCTGTGGCTGTACTTCGAGACAAAGCCCTGCGCAAGCGCGAGCGTGTGGTGATCAGCGGGCGTATCCCCCAGATCCAGCCGCATGAATGCAACCGCAGGTGAGCCGTCCGGCAGCACCTGAACGTCGCTTGGAATAAAGCCGAAGTGCTGCGTGTACCAGGCGCACGTCGCTTGAAAGTCGGCAAGCTCCAACACGACATGCCCGAGGCGAATCACCTCTGGCGCACCCACGGGTGGTCGTTGGGTTTCGTTGATGCGCAATGAAGCATCCGCAGAATTGAGCGGCAAGGGTGCGCGGTGCGGCAATTCGGCTGTGGGCGCCTGACCAGCAACGGCATCGACGCGGAACCCGGACGGATCGACAAGACGCACGCGATAGCCAGCGCCCGGCCAATCCGACGGCTCCACGGTCGATGCCCCAGGGAGTTTCGCCAAGGCATCCAACGCTGCACGTCCGGACACCTCCAACCCGAAGCCGGCAAACGCGGCCTTTGGCGCCTTGCGCACGACATAGCAGAACGGTGCCGCACCCGTTCCGCGCAAGAGCAATGTCGCCTCGTCGCGCTGAATCGTCACGAGACCAAAGTCATTGAGAAACCGCTCGGCGCGTTCGAGATCAGGCCGATCAAACATCAGGTAAGCGAGCGACAACGCCTTCGTCGTCGGCTGCGGATGGCGTGCGGGCTGTACTGTGGTGAGTTTCATGGCAAGGCACTCAGGCGGATTGAACGGCGGCGGCAACTGCGGGCATAAGCTCCTGCTGACCGCCCAGCAGCGCAAGGCTTTCGCGAACGAGGCGGTCTGCCTCAGCGGCGGGCCCGTCATGCACCACCGTGCGATCTGGGCGAATGACGGCGGCCCAGCCAACGGGGACCGCGTCGGGAAGAAACGTGCCGTTGATGTCTTCCCAAACGCTCGAGGCTTCACGGTGTAGCGACTGCCCACGATGTGCGATCTGCACGCACACGCCACCCAGGCGCGCAAACGCGGCTGCCGTTTCGGGCTCCAGTGCCGCGCGGGCATCGCAGCCGAAACTGACAAGCGTGTATCCGTGGCCGAGCACGTCGTCGCTCAGGCACGTGCGCCCGTGCGCATTCCTGACCCAGCCTTGTGGGATCACCCCGCCGCGCGTCAGCTTGGTGGATGAGCATCCTTTGACGAACAGCCCGGTCCTGAACGCGTTCTTCGGCTTGATGCGCAGTTCTTCAAACTGCGAGCGCAAGCCGGGCACCAGCCGGGTCAGGCGCATCAGGCCATGCGTCAACAACGCGATGGGGGCACTGCGCGGCATCACCAGCTTGCCCATGAACCGCGCGAGATTGATCATGGCTTTCGCATGCGGGCGGCGTTCCTCGTCGTAGCTGTCGAGAATCCGAGCATCCGCCCGGCCCTGCAGCACCCAGGCGAGTTTCCAACTCAAGTTGGCGGCGTCTCGCAGGCCGGCGACCAATCCTTGGCCGACAAACGGCGGTGTAATGTGAGCCGCATCGCCGACGAGGAAAACGCGGCCAACGCTGAACCGATCCACCGTTCTGGCATGAAAGCGATAGACCGCCTTGCGCTCGATCGTGATGCTGTCAACGTCCGTCCACGGCGCCAGCAACGCGCGGATGCGGCTGTCCGACTCCATCTCTTCGCGGCGCTCGCCTGGCTCGAGCATGAATTCCCAGCGCTCGCGCGCGCCGGGGGCGACCATGTGCGGCGTAGGGCGACGGTGGTCGCAGAGGAATTCAACGTGATCGATCGGCTTTGGAACATGACGCGCATCGACGATGAGCCAATCCTCGGCATACGTCGTGCCCCGGAATTCCTGCCCGATCAGATGGCGCACGAGCGAATTCGCGCCATCAGCCCCCACAACGTAACGAGCGCGAACCCGGTGTACCTCACCGTGCCCGATATCGAGCGAAGCCAACACGCAATCGCGCTGATCCGTGATGCTGAGCAGCGTCGTTCCCAGCGCGATGTGTACGCCATCGTGCGCCGCCAAGCGTGCGCGCAGGCAGCGCTCCAGATCGGGCTGATAGAAGGTGACGAGCTTCGGATGGCCGTCCAGGCTGCCCAGCGTGTTGACCCGGCCGAATTCACCCAGCCAGGGCGAGTGCATGCGGACATGCGGAATGGCCACCGTTTCGAAATCGCCCTCGCCAATACCGGCCTGTTGCAGGATGCGCAAGGCTTCGTTGTCCAGCGCAATGGCACGCGGTGCCATATAGATGTCGGGCGCCTTGTCGATAGCCATCACGCTCACGCCATGACGCGCCAGCAGATGGGCCACCATGGCCCCGACCGGGCCGAGCCCCACAACAAGAATGTCTATCTGGGATGGCAGACCACCATCCCCATGGGGGCGTGCGCCGTCCTCAACGCGTGAACTGGCACGCGCATGTGCATTTGTCTCCACCGCTACTCCGTGTCTTTGTCGATGTCTTTACAGGCTTCGCTCGCCTTTTTGACATTAAAGTCATCACTGATGATTTTGTCAATATCGACATTCGAATCTATAATTGAAGCCACAACAAGGACCGCAGACCACCATGGCCACCACCGAGACTCGCCGCACCCCGAAGCGCGCCTCTGCAAAGACGCCCACCCCTCCGGCACCCGCCGTAGAGGAGCGCGAGCCGCGTGGCGCGCGGCGCAAGCGGGAAACACGCGCACGACTGCTGGATGCCGCACTCCGGCTCATGGCCGATCGCGGCATGGAAGGCGTTGCCATCAACGAAATTACCGAGGCGGCGGATGTCGGCTTCGGGTCGTTCTACAACCACTTCGAATCGAAGGAAGCCATCTACGCCGCACTGGTGAGCTCGGTGTTTGAAGAGTTCGCCGATTCGCTCGACAAGGTCACCGAAGGGCTCGCCGACCCGGCTGAGATCATTTCCGTGTCGGTGCGGCATACGCTCGTCCGCGCACGACGCGAGCCGGTGTGGGGGCGCTTTCTCATTCGCGAGGGCTTCTCGGCGCGCGTGCTGACACAAGGCCTTGGCCAGCGGTTGCGGCGTGATATCGAGCGCGGCATCACCGCAAAGCGGTTTGTCGTGGCCGATCCGTTCATTGGCTTCCTGTCGGTCGGCGGCACGGTGCTTACGGCCATCTCGGCCGAGCTCAATTTTCTGGCGCCCGATGCGCCGGCTGCCGACATCCTCAAGGAGCTGGGTTTCACGGGGGAGCATTTCCCCGAACGCACGGCAGCGGTGCTGCTCCAAACGCTGGGGCTCAAGCGCGCCGAGGCCGAGAAAGTGGCCGCCCGACCGCTGCCCGTTGTGGAGATTGCAGACAGCGCAAGCTGATCTGATCAGCGGCGCTGCGGCACCGCCGATCGACCAACTTCACTTAGCCAACATACTGGCGGCCGAATCCAGACAACCTGGCATCGACCGCGCCGCCTCTGATGGTGCGGCGGCGTAAGCCAGTAGAGGCTCCGCCATCTGCGAAGCCAGCGTCTTCAACGCGCGCCGATGGCCCTGCACTAGGTCATCGATCCCTGCGGATACGGCCTCCGGGACAACGCTGCGGCAAGTCAGCACTTGACGGTCTTCCGCCGTCCGAATCGTCCAGACGGCATCGATCGAGACATGCGAGTCACGCCACGACTCAAACCGCTGCACTTCCATGGCTACGCGGTAGACCGGGCGCTTTCCATCGTAGGGAAGACCGTGCACGTCCATGGCGCCGGTCTGCAACACCAGCGCCGAGGACAGCGCGGCTCGGATCTCATCGGCCACGGGCGAAGCCCAGCGGTCCATCTCGAGTACGTCGACCTGGCCTGAGTTGCCTTGCACTACCAGCCGCCTGCCCGCCACGGCCGGCGGAACACGAACCGGCAGCACATCAACGATCAGGGCCGGTGCCGCTGCGGGCGCTGCCACCGCGACCCTATCGGCAGCGAGCAAGCTATGGAAACGCGCAGGAGGCGAGCTGCACGCTGCCAGCGCTAAGCAAGCAACCGCATCGACCAGGACGCTGCGAAACGGGAACCCAAACAAATTCATCGCGCATCCCCCTTCTTGCCAAACAGCAGCGATTCCGGATGACGCTCCAGATAGTCCGTCAGTGCGTTGAGCGATTGCAGCGTGCGCGTCAGCTCCTGCATCGCCTCGTGCACATCGGACTGGAGCGGTGAATCCTGCCGCAAGGTCGCCTGCGCCGCATTGAAGGTCTGCTGCGCAGAAGCCAGCGTGTCCCGCGCCTGTGGCACCACGTCCTTATCCAGATGACCGAACAGGCGGTTGGCATTGTCGAGCGCGCCGTTCAGGTTGTTGCCGATCTTGTCGAACGGCACCTGGTTGAGCTTCTTCGCAATGTCGGCAAGCTGCACCTGCAACTCGTCGAGCGAATTCGGAACGGTCGGCAGCTCCACCGGCGAGCGATGGACATCGACAGTCGCACGCGGCGCCTTGGGGAACATGTCGAGCGCGACGTACAACTGCCCCGTCAGCAGATTGCCCATGCGAAGCTGACCGCGCAGCCCCTGCATGACCAAGTGCTGCAGCATTTCATGGCCGCCCGGTGTGTCGGGCGCAGGCAGCGACGTATTGCTGCGCCGGCTGAGTCGAGACGGATACAGCTCCATCACGACACGCATGCTGAACGCCTTTGCTGTCTCGTCATATTCGATGCCGATGTCCGTGACGTTGCCCAGCACAATGCCGCGCAAATCCACAGGCGCGCCGACAGACAAGCCACGCAACGACTGGTTGAACCGCATGACCACAGTCTGCGGCGCACCGTCGGGCTCGCGCATGGCGTCCGCTTCATCGGATGCCAACTGGAACACGGTGTTATCCGGCGGCGGCGGCCCATCAGCCTGCCCCTGCGGGGACTGAAACGCCAGGCCGCCCACGATGACTGTGGCGAGCGATTGCGTATTCAGCTTCAATCCGCTGGAATCGAGCCTAAGGTCCACTCCGCTTGCATGCCACCACCGCGTATTCGTGCCGACGTACTTGTCGTAGGGCGCGTTTACGAACACATTCACCTGCACCCCGCCGCCTTGCCTGTCCAACGCAAAGCCCACCACTTGCCCCACTTGCAGATGGCGATAGAAGACCGGCGCGCCAATGTCGACGGACCCGAGCGAATCGCCGTGCAACGAGAACTGACGTCCTTGTTGGTCCGTCGTGACGGAGGGCGGACTCTCCAGCCCCACAAACTGAGTCTGACTGTCTTTGGAGCGACCAATATCCACGCCGATGTACGCGCCGGACAGCAACGTGCCCAGCCCGGAAATGCCGCTCGCACCCACACGCGGCCGGACTACCCAGAACCGGCTGTCCTTGCTCGCAAAGCGTTCGGCTTCGCGCGCCAGTTGTATCTTCACCATCACACGCTTCAGATCCGGGGTGAGCGAAATGGATTGAATCGTGCCGATCTCGACGTCCTTGTATTTCACCTTCGTCTTGCCGGCCTCCAGGCCCTCGGCATTGGCAAAGGTGACAGTGACAACCGGGCCTTTCTCGGCGAGGGTCTTGGCGACCAGCGCGACCCCGATCAACGCCGCAATCAGCGGCACGAGCCAGACAAGCGAGGGAAGCCAGGGCCGTCGCGGCGTGATCTCGGGCAGGGGTAGATCAATAGGACGCATTGCTTGAAAAGAGAAGGTGGCGGACGAGTGTTGTGCGCGGAATCCGATCAGGAATCGTCTCGCGCGGATTCGGCGGCGTCGGGGACGGCGTCCCAGATAAGCCGGGGGTCGAACTGCATGGAGGCGATCATGGTGAGGATCACCACTGCGCCAAAGGCCAGTGCCCCCGGGCCAGCGGTAATGACCGCAAAGGAGCCGAAGTGCATCAGGGCAACGGTGAGCGCCACCACGAACACATCGAGCATCGACCACCTGCCAATGCGTTCGACAAGGCGATAGAGCCGTGTCCTTTCGTGCGGGCGCCAGGTGGAGCGCCGATGTGCCGCGAATACCAGAAACGCCAGAATGGCAAGCTTGAGCATCGGCACGACCACGCTGGCAATGAAGACGACCGCAGCGAGCCCAAAATCGCCGGAGGTCCAGAAGTACGCCACCCCGCTCAGGATGGTGTCGTCTTCCGAACGGCCGAGTGAGGTGCTGTGCATCACCGGCAGCAGGTTGGCCGGGATGTAAAGCAGCGCGGCAGCCAGAAGCAATGCAGCGGTCCGCGAAACGCTGGCCGGACGGCGCACGTGTAGGGGCGTGTGGCAACGATGGCACCGCGGGTGCGCTTCGCCGTCATGTAGTGGCTGCACGCTGCCGCACGTATGGCAAACCAGCAGCCCGGCCTGCTTGGCCGACACGACCTTCATCGACCCAGCCACTGTCGATGCTTCGGGCGGCGATTCAGTGCGCTTCGTTGCGGGTGGTGTCGCATCATCCCGCGTTTCGATGTCGTCGCAGGCGTGCCAGAGCCTGTGTGGATCGAACCGCGAAACCAGCGCAAGCAGCACCGTCAACGCGCCGAATGCAAACAAGCCGGCACCAGGAATCACCCGCGCCAGGCTGACCATCTTCACCGTCGTCACCAACACACCGAGCATGAAGACTTCGATCATTCCCCAAGGCCGAAGCCATTGCAGAAACTTGATGACGTAACGAAATCCAGGAGGCACGCTGGCTGCCCGCAAAGGAAGCAACACGTAGAGCAACGCGAGCAATTCCATCGATGGAAACAGCGTGGTCGTGAAAAACACGACCGCAGCCACGATCTGCATTTGCCCCGTCCACAGCGAAGACGCGGCGTCGAACAAGGTGGCTTGCGACGTCATGCCCTGCGCGTTGAGCGCAATGATCGGGAAGCATTGCGCGATCACCAACGTCACGAGCGCCGCAACCGCCATGGCGCAAGTGAAATCGAGCGTTGGGCGGGCGTGGTGGGCACCGCTTAGCTTGCTCGCACAACGCGAACAGCGGAGGTGCAAGCCATCTAACGGTGGCGGCCGCCGAAACACGCGGTCGCATTCATGACAGGCAATCAGGTGGGCGGATTCCATGGGCGTGGCCTAAGCCGATCGGCGTTGCAGGCGAGGCGCGGCACTCCACGCTTGGGGCGTAGAGGCCGGGCCTATCCAACGGCAATGTCAGTCTTTGGCGATCGTCTGATCGGTGTGGGCGGGCAGTTCACCCATGGCCTGCAGCAACGCAGCCGTGTCGCTCATGCGCCGGCTGGTCGCACGCACGGTGTCGAGTTGCGCGTTCAGGTACTGCTGCTCGCTCGACTGTTCTGCGGATGCGGGCAACGCGCCCAGCCGACGCCGAGATGCCGTCTCGGTGAAGGCTGTATGTGCCGCGGTCGATGCCACCTCGGCTGAAGCCAGCGTCTGCGCATCGTTCTCCAATGCGGCGAGCGTGTCGGCAACGTTCTCGAATGCCGACAGGACGGCCGACTTGTACTGCAGCACTGTGGCGTCATACAGCTCGAGCGTGGCCCGGCGGTGCGCCATCAATGCGCCACCGTGGAAGATGGGCTGCGATAGCCCCGCACCCACGGCCCACAGCCCGCCCGCGCCCGAGAGCAAGGCTGGCCAGCTCAACCCGCCGCGGCCGAGCGAGGCCGTGAGCGACAGGCTAGGGAAGAGCTGTGCGGTGGCCTCGCCCGCGTCTGCAGACGCCGCCTTGACCGCAGCGGCAGCAGCGCGGATATCCGGCCGAGCCCGCAACAGATCTGACGGCACGGCCACAGGCACCTGGTTTGGCAGCGAAAGACTGCTGAACTCCGGCACCGCAGGCGCTGCGTCCGGTGTGCGGCCCAGCAGCACAGCCAGTGCATGGATGGACACCGCACGCTGCTGACGCAACTGCGGCAGCGTCGCCGCAAGCGATGCGGCGCTCTGCGTCGATGCCAGCGCCTGCGCATGCGACAGTGCCCCCAGCTCATACCGCCGCTGGCTGTCCCGCGCCGTCGCGTCTGCCACCACCACCAGACGTTCCATCAATGCGATCTGCTGGTCCAGCGCGGCTGCATTGATTACGGTGCCGACAATATTCGCGGCGAGCACGCGCCGTGCCGCCTCCAGTTCGCAGCCGCGCACGTCCACCCGCGCGGCGCTCGCGGCATTGGCATAGCGCGTCGCGCCAAACAGGTCGAACGTGTAGTGCGCCTGCAGTTGCCCAACGAACACGTTGTAGCGCAGCGCCTCGGGCCCCACGCCCGTGAAGTTTGGCGTGCGCTGGCGCGCAACCTCGGCGCCGGCATCAATGGACGGGAGCGTCGATGCACCCACCTGTGCACGCAGTTCCTCCTGCGCGGCGGACAAGGTCTTCTGCGTTGCAGCCAGCGTGGGGTTGTTGCGCAAGCCCTCTTCCACTAACGCGTTCAATGCATCGGAGCGATAGAGCTTCCACCATTGCGGCACGGGCGCGGCGCCCACATCAAACTGCTGGGCCACGCCGGCCGCTTCCACTGTCTTTTCAGACTGCGTGGTCACGCCATAGTGCTCCGGCGAAGGCATGGCAGGCGGCGCGCTTGTTGGCGCCAAGGAGCATGCCGTCATGGCGAACATCGACGTTGCGGCAAGCGCCCACGTCATACGAGAGAGTTTCATGATCAATTCTCCAGGGCGGCAGTGCTGGCCGCAGGCACTTCCCGCTCGTCGGGGCGCACCTTGAAACACGCGGCGTACAGCGCCGGCAAGAAGAAGATGGTCAGTACCGTGGCGATGGTGATGCCGCCCATCAGCGCGGTGGCCATCGGCCCGAAGAAGCCCGAGCGCAGCAGCGGGATCAACGCCAGCACTGCCGCTGCAGCCGTGAGCATGATTGGCCGGAAGCGTCGCACCGTCGCGCCGATGATGGCGTCGAAGCGTTTTTGGCCCGACGCGATGTCTTGGTCGATCTGGTCGACCAGAATCACGGAGTTGCGCATGATGATCCCGAACATGGCAATCACCCCGAGCAGCGCCACGAAGCCGAATGGCTTACCGAACAGCAGCAACGCAGTCACCACGCCAATCAGCCCCAACGGCGCCGTCAACACGACGATGAACGTGCGTGAGAAGCTCTTGAGTTGGATCATCAGCAGCGTCAACACGGCAATGATCATCAGCGGCATCTCTGCATTGATGGAGGTCTGGCCCTTCACGCTTTCTTCCACCGCGCCGCCAATCTGGATGCGATAGCCGACTGGCAGCTTGGCACGTTCGGCGGCCAGCGCCTGATCGATGTCACGCGTCACGCCAATGCCTTGCGCGTTGCCGCGCACGTCGGCCTGCACCGTAATGGTCGGCTGGCGATCGCGTTCCCAGATCACGCCGTACTCGAGCTTGTTCTGCACGTGTCCGAGTGCGCCGAGCGGAACCGAGCCGTTGGGCGTGGGCATTGCCATGCCTGCGAGCTTGGCAGGGTCGATGCGTTCAGTCTTCGGCGCGCGCAGATCGACGTTGATCAACTTGTCGCGCTCGCGATACTGCGTGACCGTGTAGCCGGACAGCGTCATGGCGAGGAAGTTGGAGACATCCTCCGACGTCACGCCAAGCTGGCGCGCCTTGATCTGGTCGATCTCGAACGACATCGAACGCTCTGCCGGTTCATCCCAATCGAACTGCACGTTCTGGGTGCGGGCATCGGCGCGTACCTTCTCGGCCACCTTGTCAGCGATATTGCGTACGGTGGCGATGTCGTCGCCGCTCACACGGAACTTGATGGGGAAGCCGACGGGCGGACCGTTCTCAAGCTGCGCGACACGGGTGCGGACACCGGAGAAGTCCTTCTCCAGCGTGGCGTTGAGCCAACGCGACAGTTCATCACGCTCTTCCACGTTCTTCGCGGTGATCACGAACTGCGCAAAGTTCGGCTGTTGAAGCTGCTGGTCCAGCGGCAGATAGAAGCGCGGTGCACCGGTGCCGACGTAATCGACAAAGTGTTCGATCTCCTTTCGGCCATCCAGCGCTTTCTCCAGACGCTTTGCCTCGCGCAGCGTGGCATCAAACGACGCCCCTTCCGGCAAGCGAAGATCCACCAGCAACTCAGGCCGCTCGGAATTCGGGAAGAACTGCTGCGGCACCCGCGTGAAGGCAGCCATGCCCAGTGCGAACAGCACAGCCGTCACGCCCAGGATCATCCAACGGCGCTCGATGCAGAACGAGATCCAGCCCGACAGGCGCTGATAGAAGCCCGTGTTGTAGATATCGTGCTCATGACCATGCTCGGCAGCGCCGTTCTTGTGCTCGGGCAGCATGTGATAGCCCAGCAGCGGCACCAACACCACGGCGGCAAACCACGACACGATCAGCGAGATGGCGGACACCTCGAAGATCGAGCGCGTGTACTCGCCCGTGCTCGACTTGGCCAGCGCGATGGGCAGGAAGCCGGACACCGTCACTAGCGTCCCGGTCAGCATCGGGAATGCCGTGCTCGAGTACGCAAAGGCAGCCGCGCGCATGCGGCTCCACCCCTGCTCCAGCTTCACGGCCATCATCTCGACGGCAATGATGGCGTCATCCACCAACAGCCCAAGCGCAAGCACAAGGGTGCCCAGCGAGACCTTGTCCAGCCCGATGCCGAACATGTGCATGCACAACGCCGTGATGGCCAGCACGATCGGGATGGAGATCACCACGACCATGCCGGTCCGCAGGCCCAGCGATACCAGGCTCACCACCAGAACAATCGCCACGGCTTCACCCACCGAGCGCACGAACTCATCCACCGAATGCTTCACGGCGTGCGGCATGCTGGAAATGGGAGACAACTTCAGCCCAGCCGGCAGCGTCGCCTGCAGTTCACCTGCTGTGGCATCAAGCGCCTTGCCGAGGTCAATCACATCCCCGCCCTTCTGCATCGTGACGCCGATGCCCAGCACGGCATGCCCGTTTGTGCGCATCTGCGTGACAGGCGGGTCGTCGTAACCGCGCGTGATCTTGGCGATGTCACCCAGCCGGAATGTGCGCTTGTTCACGGTGATCAGCATGTCGGCCAGCGCCTGCACATCCTTGAACGCGCCGGTGGGCCGCACGAATACGCGGTCATCGGCCGTCGTGATGGTGCCGACCGGTGCCACGGTGTTCTGTGCGTCGATGGCCTGCGCGATCTGCTGCGGCGTGATGGCGAGTCGCGTCAGCTGTGCGTTGGAGATTTCGATGAAGACGTGTTCCGCCGGATCACCGAAGTAGTCCACCTTGGCGACGCCGGGTACACGCAGCAGAACGGTACGCAGCTTGTCTGCGTAGTCGTGCAGTTGCGCGGGCGAAAAGCCGTCGCCTTCCAGCGCGTAGATGTTGGTGTAGACATCACCGAACTCGTCGTTGAAAAACGGCCCGACCGTGCCCTTAGGCAACGTTGCGCGAATGTCGCCCACTTTCTTGCGCACCTGATACCAGGTCTCCGGCACATCCTTGACCGGGGCGGAGTCCTTCATGGCGAAGAAGATCATCGACTCGCCGGGGCGCGAATAGCTCTTGATGTTGTCGACATACGGTGCAGCCTGAAGCTGACGCCCGATGCGGTCGGCGATCTGCTCCTGGACTTCACGCGCAGTGGCGCCCGGCCAGTACGTCTGGATGACCATCGTCCGGAACGTGAACGGCGGGTCTTCTGACTGCGCGAGATGCGTATAGCCGATGACACCGAAGAGCGTCGCCAGCCCGATCAGGAAGATCACCAACTGCTGGTGGCGCAGTGCCCATGCCGACAGGTTGAAGCCGCCCTCGTCCGCCTGGGAGGCTGAGGCAGTTGCCGGCGCCGGGTCTTGCACGATTTCGCGATCGCCGGCGCTCATGATGCGAAGTCCTCAGGGTGCAGAGGCGGGACCACCTGCACGTGTTGACCGGCATTGACGGCATGCACGCCCTGCATCACCACGCGGTCGCCATCGCGCAAGCCGGAGGCGACCAGCACGCTGCGCTCGTCGTAACGCGCGATGGTGACGGGGCGCAGCTCCAACGTATCCGTGTTCGCGCGCACTACCCACACAGCAGGCTCTTCGCCGCGATGGAACAGCGCTGTCACCGGTAGCTTGAACGGGCGTGCACCTGTCGCATCACCCTTGGCATCGAAGTCGATATTGGCGGTCATGCCCATGCGCACCGCGGCGTTCGGCGCCACGAGCGACAACTTGACGCGCCACGTGCGGCTTTGCGGATCGGCCGCGGGCGAGACCTCGCGCACGCGCGCCTCAAAGGTTTGCGACGGCACGGCCGGCAGGCTCACGCGTGCCGTGCTGCCAACCGTCAGAGAGGACAGCGCACGCTCCGGTGCATCGCAAACGATATCGACGTCGCCCGCCCAATCGAGGTGATAGATCGATTGGCCGGCCTGAACGTTCTGACCGGTGTCGGCATCCTCGGAGGTGATCACGCCATCGTGGTCCGCCACCAGCGTGGCGTAGCGCAGGCGGTCGCCAACGAGGGTGGCTTGCGCGCGAGCGGAATCGCGTTGCGCCAGCGCGGAGGCATAGGACTCTTGCGTCTGCTCCATCTGCGCCGGCGCAATCAGGTTCGCCTGCGACTGGGCACGGTCGCGATCCAGCTGTTGTTTGGCATAGACGAGACGATGTTCAGCGGCTTCCAACTGCGCCCGAGCGTTGGCCAGGTCGTTACGCAGATCAGCCTGATCGAGCATCGCCAGCACCTGCCCTTCCTTGACGGCATCGCCCAGCCGCACGCGGCGTTCGACCACTTTGCCGCCAACGCGGAACGATAGCGGCGTGGAGTAGCGCGCTTGCACCTGCCCGGGCAATGTGTTCGCAACGGTGTTGCCGTCCGGGTGCAGGGCCAGCGCAACGACTGGCTTGGGCGCACTGACAAGGGTTTCTTTGTGGTGGCAGCCCGCCAGCAGCGCAACGCAGCAAGCGGCAATGACAAGAGGCGCGCGTTTGGAGCGCCCGACGACGGACAGATGGGGGCGCGCTGTCGTTCGCGCATGACGACCGGGATATTTCACGATGTTTCCAAGCAAGTGATGGCCTAACAAACAATGGGTAACGCGCATCCCAGATGTCGCGCTTCTTCTGCGCAATCGGCTCTCGGGCAACACGTCACGGAACTCGGATGTTGGGTACGCGAGTCGCCTGTCTCCACGGCGTTCAGGAACCACTTCTCGGCAAATGGGCTGCCCTTAGCTGGCAAGCAATGGCGACTGGCTCTCTGGCCTTTGCCACCGGGTGCTTGCCCCATCACCGCGTCCTAACTCAGGGCACTTGACCCCGATCGACCCTACGGATCGACATTAAACTCATAACTGATAATGTTGTCAACTATGACGCAAGCCACTATCATCCGCAGCGTGAACACCACTCCCAATCCCTATGCGGACCCTCAGGAATCGAGCGGCAGACGACTGCCGCCAGCGGCGCGGCACGCGGCGCAAGCAAGAAACGCGGGCGCGCCTGCTTCACGCGGCGTTGTTGCTGCTGTCTGAAAAGGACATCGAGCGCATCGCCATCAACGAGATCACCGAAGCCGCCGATGTGGGTTTCGGCTCGTTCTACAACCATTTCGAATCGAAGGAAGGCCTCTTTTCCGCCCTCATCGACTGGGCGTTTGAAGACTTCGCCGACAGGTTGGATGGCGTTGCGGATGGCTTGAAGGATCCGGCCGAGGTCATCGCCATCTCGGTCCGTCACACCTTGCTGCGGGCGCAGCGCGAGCCGGTCTGGGGCCGGCTGCTGATGCGGGAAGGTGTGTCTACTCGCGCGCTGACACGCGGCCTCGGCTTGCGCCTGCTACGCGACAGCAAGCGCGGGCTTGCCGTCCAGCGCTTTGTGGTGGCCGACCCGCTGACAAGCGTGCTTTCCGTGATTGGGACCGTGCTTGCCGGTGTTGCGGCCGAGCTGCACTTTGCAACGGCATCGGCCACACACGGGCGCGGCCACCTAGGCGCCGCCACTCGGGTGGAGCACCTGGCTGAACGTGCGGCTGTCTTCGTACTCCAGGCCCTTGGCATCAAGCGCGCCGAGGCGGAAAGAATCGCGCAATTGCCATTGCCGATGGTCACAGACGGCGCCGCTGCAAGCCCTGCGTGAGCCGTCGCGGCGCCCGGCAAGGGGCGCGCATCGATCAGGCTTGATACAGCTCGCTGGCGAGATAGCGGTGACGCAGTTCCCGCAGCCCGGCCGCAAGAATGGCGCTGACCGGCAACGCCAGCAGCACCCCAAAGAACCCGAACAGGTGGCCAAAGGCCAACAACGCAAAGATCACCGCCAACGGGTGCAAGCCAATGCGCTCGCCAATCAAGCGCGGCGTGAGGAAGACGTTCTCAAGGATCTGGCCAAGGCCATACACCAGCGCAACCGCGCAGAGACCGTAGAGGTCGCCAAACTGCAGTACGGCGGCCAACACAGCCAGCGCAAGGCCGGCGGCGAATCCGACATAGGGAATGAACACCGCCAGGCCTGTGAACAACCCCAGCGGCAAGGCAATGTCGAAGCCCGCCAGCGTCAAGGCGATGGGGTAATACGCAGCCAGCGCGACCATCACAAGAAGCTGCCCACGCAGGTACTGCGACAGCATCCGATCAATGTCGATGACGAACGCCCGCGTCCTGGCAAGCCACCGCCGCGGGACCAAGCTTTCCATGCGTCGGAACATCTGGTGCCGATCGTAGAGCAAATAGAACAGCACCAATGGGACCAGTACCACGTTACCCACCACGGTCAACATTACGTTGCCGCTTGTGCGCACGTATTGCCAGATAGCGAGGACGGCGGTGCCATCGCCGCCACTGCGCGGCGTTGCCAGCAGATTGCGCAGATGGATCAAATTCAGGTCCACACCCAGCCCCAGAAAGGCCAGCTTCGGTTGGAGCCATGCATTCAGATTCGCAAACAGCCCGGGAATCTTCGCCTGAAGTTGAGGGCCTTCGGTCTGGACTACGGCGAACATGAGCGTGACGAGTAACGCCGCTATCGTCGCAATGCACAGGATCATCGCGAGCGCCGCAAGCCATCGGGGCACACGGTGCCGCGCCAGCCACTCCACTCCCGGCTGCAGCATGTAGGCGATGAGCGCGCCCAGCAGAAACGGCGTGAGCACAGGCCGCAGCGCCCACATGAGGACACCCATGGCGAGCGCCACAAGCCCCCATAGCCAAGCCTGCCGCCGGATCAACGTGGACACCAGTGTCTTCGATAGCCGAAAACCACCTTGGTGGTGGGCGTTGCACCGTTCGCAATAAGGGAGGGGGGTCGTCCTAGAAGACGGTCCTCGCACGTCACCTCTCCTCAAAGTACGCGACAGCGTGGTCAATGAAGGCCGGGACTCTGGCCGGAACCGACGGCGATACCCCGACCATCTGCCCTGCCCGCCTGAAGCTCCCGCCTTCGACAATCGTACGAAAGAGCCGCCAGCTCTCGAAATGATCCATAAGCACCTCGAACAAGGCGCCGCGGATACGGCGCACATTGACGCGGCGGCTGAGCCGCATGTGCTACAGGGCACGCTCAACTGCACACCAGCAGCCCGTCCACGGACCGTCCCTGCCGCGACAATGCACAATCTAGTCATACTTGATATTATTGTCAATTATGACGAATGAAGATACGAATTCGGAGCTCCTCAGAAAGGCCGCCCGCCAACTGCGGCGAGGTGCCTATGCAGGCCGATGGCCGATGAGGACGAGGCCTTTCGCTCCTATGACCGCCCTCCACAACAGCGATTTCAATCTTCTCTATTGACCTTTCTGCCGGACGCACTGTCGTGTTGGGAGAATGCGTTGTAGGGGTGATCATGTTCTGGAAGCCAGCCACCGCAGCGGCGGCAAGTTGCCCCGGCTAACTCAGGGGTTGCTCAAGCATTTCCGAAACGGAACATCAACCCTTCCCAAATAGCTCCGCGGTTGCAGACGGGAATCGCTACAGTGGGTGCCATCCTTAGCACACAGACCGCGCCGACGGTCTTGCCTGCGCGGGAATACGATGCCGATACCAGTGCCCGGACCCAACGCTCGATAGAAGCTCGGTCATGCGACAAGGAGACAACCATGCAGCGCCCCCTGACAGCGGACAGCGTACCGACTGCCATTGCTCAACCCGATCAAGACACCCGCGCCGCCGCACTCTCTGCACGGATGGACCGCCTGCCCATCACACGCAACCTGTGGATGCTGGTGCTGTTGATCTCGCTGGGCGGATTTTTCGAGGTCTATGACTTGATCTTCACGGGCTACATCGCGCCGGGCATGGAGAAGAGCGGACTCCTCAGAGCCACGACCGATGCGTTTTTTGGCCTGCATGGCATGGCGGGCTTCATTGCGGCCACGTTTGCAGGGCTCTTTGTCGGCACGTTCGGGTTGGGCTGGTTGCCCGACCGCTACGGGCGCCGCACGGTGTTCACGGTATCGCTGCTGTGGTACTCCATCGGTTCGGCCATCATGGCCTGCCAGCAGAGCCCCGAAGGCCTGCTGATCTGGCGTTTTCTTACCGGTATCGGTGTCGGCATCGAAATTGTGACCATTGACAGCTACGTCACCGAACTCGTACCGCAGCACATGCGTGGCCGTGCGATGGCGTTCAATCAGATGGTGATGTTTGCTGCTGCGCCAGCGGCCGCCATTCTGTCGTACTGGCTCGTGCCCACCACCGTCCTCGGTATCGAAGGCTGGCGTTGGGTGGTGCTGCTTGGGTCCGCTGGTGCGGTGCTGGTGTGGTTCATCCGCCGCGCCGTGCCGGAAAGCCCCCGCTGGCTGGCCATGCATGGCCACGGCGATGAGGCCGATGCCGTCGTCCGCCAGATGGAAGCCGCCGCCGAGCGCGAATCCGGCAGCACCTTGCCGCCGCCGCAGCAAGCCGTTGCGCAGCCGCCGCACCGCCGTGCATCGTTGGCGGAACTGTGGCGGCCGCCGTATAGGTCGCGCCTGATCATGCTGATCGTCTTCAATTTTTGCCAGGCCATTGGTTACTACGGCTTTGCCAATTGGGTGCCGACGCTACTCATCGGCCACGGCATCACCGTCACCAAGAGCTTGCTGTACTCGTTCATCATCGCCATCGCGCTGCCCGTAGGGCCGCTGCTGGCCATGGCGTATGCCGACCGCATCCAGCGCAAGTGGCTGATCGTCGGAGCGGCGTTTGCCGTCATCGCGTTTGGCTTGACGTTCGGGCAATTGAAGGAGCCGCTCGCACTGATTGTTCTGGGTGTGCTGATCAGCCTGGCGGGGCAGACCATCTCGGTGTGCTATCACGCCTACCAAGCCGAGCTGTTCCCGACTTTTATCCGCTGCCGCGCCAATGGCATCGTCTATTCGGCCAGCCGCATCGGCGCCATGTTCTCGGGCTTCCTGATTGCATTTCTGCTGCGTCACTTCGGTGTGCCGGGCGTGTTTGCCGGGATCACCGCGTGCATGCTGGTGGTCATGCTGGCCATTGGCGGCTTCGGCCCGAAGAGCAACGGTGTGCGACTGGAAGAACTATCGCACTAGCCTTGCCGGAACGCCGCAGCGCTCACGACGCGGAAGGGATTTTCCGCGTTGTTTTCTTTATCCGGGCAGGCGTGGCCGGTTCGGCAGTGGAATCGCCCGCGGCCAGATGCTCCACGAGCAGGCGTGCCGCCGGCGACAGCGACTCCAGATTGCGAAAGCACACCGCAAAGCGACGACGCGCCCAGTCGTCGCTCAACGGCACCACGCGCAAGCCGAACGTCGGGACGAACGGCTCGGCAATCTCGGCCGGCACGATGGCCAGGCCCAGGCCCGCGCGTACGCAGCGCAGCGATGCATCGAAGGTCGACACAACGGCACGGTACTTGATCGTGCGGCCGAGAATCGCCGCGTAACGCGCCAGCATCGTGTGCACGGCCGTCTGCGCCGGCAAGCCCACGTGATCGAACTCCAGTGTGTCTTCAAAGCGGCAATGCTCGCGCGTTGCCAGCGGATGCGTTTCGTGCACGGCTACGGCCAGGTGGTCGGCCCGGTATGGCCGCGTTTCGAACCCCTCCAAGTCGGCCGCATCCCAGCAGATGCCCAGCGGTGCCGAGCCCTCGCGCAGCGCACGCACAATGTCGCTGCTCAGGCTTTCCTCCATCGTCACGCGGATGTCGCGGTGCTCGGGGCGGTTGAGGAATGCGGCGATGTCATCGGGCAACGATTCCGCCATCGACGATACGGTGGCCAGCAGCCGCACCTGACCACGGACACCGCTGCCATATTCGGCCATGTCACGCGCCACCCGGTCGGCGGCAGACAGCATGGCGCGGGCATGCGCCAGCACGATGTCACCCGCCGGTGTGGGAATCACACCGCGCCGCCCGCGTTCGAGCAGGACCGCGCCCACCGTGTCTTCCAGTTGCGCCAGCCGCTTGCTGATGGCCGACGCCACGATGTTCTCCTGCTCGCCCGCGCGCGCCATATTGCGTGTCTCGCACACGGCAACGAACAGACGCAGGGTGGTGAGATCAAGGTCACGCATTGGGGGCTCGGTGAGGCATTCCGGTCCGGAACGAACATGGAGAAATGCTAGCGCTCGCTGGCGCTACAGGAAACCCTGGAATGTCCGTATGCCACTTTCCAGACTTTCCCATCCGGAACGAAAACGTGCGTATTTGATCGCTGTAGCTTCTGTACAGAACGGCATACAGTCGGAGCATCGATTGACGCCTGCCTGACGCAATGTCCCTCATCAACATCCCCCTGCCCAGCACCGCCGTGATCCGCGAAGTCGGCTTGCGAGACGGGCTGCAAAGCATTCAGACGATTCTGCCCTCCGAGCACAAACGTGCATGGGTGCAGGCCGCCCACGCCGCCGGTGTGCGCGAGATCGAGATCGGCTCGTTCGTGCCCAAGCGCCTGCTGCCGCAGCTGGCGGACACCGCCGAGCTTGTGGCCTACGCGCGCACGCTGCCAGAACTGTTCGTGTCTGCGCTGGTGCCGAACCTGCGTGGCGCAGAGAACGCCATCGCCAGCGGCGTGGACCTGATGATCGTGCCACTGTCGGCCAGCCATGCACACAGCCTCGCCAACCTGCGCAAGACGCCCGACGAGGTGGTGGCCGAGGTGGCACGTATCCGCGCGGCGCGCGATGCCGCGGGCGCCAAGACCTTGATCGAAGGCGGTGTCGGCACGGCGTTCGGCTGCACGCTGCAGGGTGAGGTCGAACCCGATGAAGTCCTTCGCCTGATGCAGGCCCTGCTCGATGCCGGTGCCGATCGCGTCAGCTTGGCAGACACCGTGGGCTACGCCGGCCCCGCTGCCGTATCACGGCTGTTCGAGCGCGCCGTCGCCATTGCTGGCGAGCAGTTCTGGTGCGGTCACTTTCATGACACGCGGGGCCTGGGTCTGGCCAACGTCTACGCCGCCATGCAAGCAGGCGTGACGCGCTTCGACGCGTGCCTGGGCGGCATCGGCGGTTGCCCGCACGCACCCGGCGCCAGCGGCAACGTCACCACGGAAGACCTCGCCTTCATGCTGGAGAGCATGGGCGTTGGAACCGGGCTCGACATCGGCCAATTGCTGTCCCTGCGCGAACGCCTGAGCGACTGGCTGCGCGGCGAGACGTTGCACGGCACGCTGTGGCGCGCCGGCCTCCCCAAGACCTTCCATCCGCATTCCTCCCAAGCGGCACAGTCCGCCATCCTGGCCTGACGAACATGCATCACGACGACACTTCATCGCTGCCGCTTGCCGGCATCCGCGTGCTGGAATTCACGCACATGGTCATGGGCCCTACCTGCGGGATGATCCTGGCCGACCTCGGTGCCGAAGTCATTAAGATCGAGCCGCCCGGCGGGGACAAGACGCGCAATCTTCCGGGCCTCGGCATCGGCTTCTTCCGCGCGTTCAACCGCAACAAGAAGAGCGTGGTGCTCGACATCACCACGGACGAAGGCCGCGCCACGGCGCGTGAGCTTGCCGGTCAGTGCGATGTGGTGCTCGAAAACTTCCGCCCAGGCCTGATGGAAAAGCTCGGGCTCGACCATGCATCGCTAACAGCCGACTATCCGCACCTCATCTATGTGTCGCACAAGGGCTTTCTGCCGGGGCCGTACGAGAACCGCCTGGCGCTGGATGAAGTCGTGCAGATGATGGGGGGGCTGTCGTATATGACCGGGCCAGTGGGGCGCCCGCTGCGCGCAGGCACCTCCGTCAACGACATCATGGGCGGCATGTTCGGCGCCATCGGCGTGCTCGCGGCGCTGCGCGAGCGCGAGCGCACCGGCAAGGGTCAGGAGATCCAGAGCGGGCTGTTCGAGAACTGCGTGTTCCTGGCATCGCAGCACATGCAGCAGTACGCCATGACTGGTGAATCGCCGCCGCCGATGCCTTCGCGCGTATCGGCATGGAGCGTCTACGACATCTTCACGCTGGCCGGTGGAGAGCAGCTCTTCATTGGTGCAGTGAGCGACAAGCAATTCACGATGCTGTGCCAACTGCTGGGCCATCCTGAACTGCTCGACAACCCGCAATACGCCAACAACACGCTGCGCGTAGCGGTGCGTCCACAATTGCTGCAGGAGCTGGGCGACATCCTGAGCGACCACGACGCGACCAAGCTCGCGCCCAAGCTCGAAGCGGCGGGCATTCCCTACGCGCCCATCGTCCGACCGGATCAACTGCTCGACGATCCGCACCTCAAGGCGAGCGGCGGTCTGGTGCCGATGCAGATGGACGATGGCTCGACAGGCCCCGCCGTGTTGCTGCCGCTGCTGATGGGTGGCCAGCGACCGGGCGTGCGTCATCCGCTGCCAAAGGCGGGCGAACACAACGACGAAATCCTCTCCGGGCTGGGCGCACACGGGGCCTGACACAACGGTAGGCGCAACAGGAAAGGGCAATAGCCATATCGCCTTGCTCGGTCCCCGGCGGCGCCATCACCGGTTAGCAGATCGTGATGTGCGGCGGCGCCTCGCTGTCAGCAAACCCGGTGGGATTACCGCGCCAGATCGGCCGGCGTATCGACGTCGCGCAGGATGCCTGCGTCATCGGTCTCGATGCGGACGAGTGCGCCGGGATCGAGCAGGCGCCGTGCGCCTTCGTCACCGTCGAGCGAGGTCAAGCCAGCGAAGAAATCGGCACCAAAGCCGATGGGGTGGCCTCGCTGCCCGGCGTGGAACGGCGCGACGCAGTGATGTGCATGGAGTGCCCGGGCGACCTGCGTGATGGTCTCGGGTGCAATCCACGGCATGTCGGCCAGGGCGATGATCCAGCCAGCCGCCTGAGGCCGGGCGCCCACACCAGCGGCCAGGCTGGCGCCCATGCCACGTGCGGCGCCGGAGCATCGCAGTACTTCGCAGCCCGCGTCGGCCAGCCATGCAGCCAACTGATCGACCTGTGCGCCATGCGTGGCGGCAGCAGGCACCACCGCCACCACGTCGCCCAATGCCTGCTTCAGATGCCGCGCGGACTGGACCGCCACGGGTGTTCCATCCGGCAACGGTGCGAGCAGCTTGTTGGCCGCGCCGGCCGGGTCAAACCGGCTGCCGCGGCCCGCAGCCAGCAACACACCAACAACAGGCCGCTGCACCATCACACCACCTCGGTCTTGAGCGTGACTTCCACGTTGTTGCGCGTGGCGTTCGAATACGGGCACACCTCATGAGCCTTGGCGACGAGCGTTTCCGCATCGCTCTGCGACAGGCCGCTGATGCGTGCGGTAAGGCCCACCTTCAGGCCGAAGCCGCCTTCCGGCCTCGTACCGATGCCCACATCACAGAGGATCTCGATGTTGCTCGGATTGAGCTTGAGCATGCTTTTGGCGACGAAGTCGCAAGCGGAGCCAAAGCAAGCCGCGTAACCGGCCGCAAACAGATCTTCGGGTGTGGTGGTGTTGGGCTTGCCCGGGCCGCCCATCGATTTCGGCACCGACAGGTCATGCGAGACCTGGCCGTCTTCGGTTTGCGTATGGCCGTTGCGGCCGCCCGTGGCCTTGGCGTGGGCGGTGTACAGGATGTTCAATGCCATGACTGTTTCTCCGGTGGGGTAGACAACGCAAGCACGGACGCAAGAAGTGGTCCGTTGAACAACAAAGCCGGCACACATTGCTGCATGCCGGCTCCAATCCCATCACATGAGGATGACGACTACACCGTATCGAACGGCAGCTTGCGCAACCGCTTGCCGGTGAGCGCAAACACCGCATTGGCCACGGCGGGTGCAATCGGCGGCGTGCCGGGTTCGCCCAGGCCGGTGGGGTTGTCTTCCGACGGCACGAAGAACACGTTCACCGGCGGCGCGTCTGGCATGCGCACGGGCGGGAAGTCGGTGAAGTTGCTGTTCTTGGTCGCACCGTTTTCGATGTCGATGGCAAAGCCCGGCTGGATCATCGCCAGGCCAAACACGCAGGCGCCCTGGATCTGTGCTTCCGCACCCATCGGGTTGACCACGCGATTGGCATGCACGCCCGCCGTCACGCGATGCACGCGCGGCTTGCCTTGCTCGACCGACACCTCCACCACATACGCCACCACCGAGTCGAACGATTCATGCACGGCCACGCCCCAGGCCTGGCCCTTGGGCAGCTTGCGCTTACCGTAGCCCGACTTGTCGACAGCCAGTTGCAGCGCCGCGCGATGGCGTTCGTGCTCCTTGCCGGTAAAGCGCGCCAGGCGGAAGGCCACGGGGTCTTGCTTGGCGGCGTGCGCCACCTCGTCGACCATCGTTTCCATCACATAGGCCGTATGCGTGTGGCCCACGGAGCGCCACCACAGCACCGGCACGTTCACGTCCGGGTGGTGCACGCTCACCTGCATCGGGAAGCCGTAGTCGTTCTCGACCACGCCCTCGGTCATGGTGCTGTCCACCCCGTTCTTGACCATGAAGGCCTCGAACGGCGTGCCCTTGAGGATCGACTGACCGACGATCACGTGGTCCCAGCCGACCACCTTGCCGCTGTTGTCGACGCCCACGCTGACGCGATGCAGATGCATCGGGCGATAGTAACCGCCGCGGATGTCGTCTTCACGGCTCCAGATCACTTTGACGGGGCCGTTGTGTCCGGCTGCCGCATAGGCCTTGGCCACGTTGGCCGCTTCCGCCAGATAGTCCGACGTCGGCACCGCGCGGCGACCGAAGCCACCGCCAGCCATCATCGTGTTCAGCTCGATCTTCTCGGGCGAGACGCCCAGCACCTTGGCAATCGCGCCCTGGTCGATGGTCTGGAACTGCGAGCCGACCCACACCTTCGCGCCGCTGACCTTGCCACCGGGTTTGCCACCCTCGTTCTGCACGTCGATCGTGCAGTTCAGCGGCTCCATCGGCGCGTGCGCGAGGTACGGGAACTCATAGTCGGCCTGGATGCGCGTGGCGGCAGACTGGATCGCACTCACATCGGCCGCCTTGGCCACCGTGCCGGGCTGGCCGGCTAGCTTCTTGTATTCCTCCATCAGCGCGGGCGTGGACACCTTCGAACCGGCGTCCTCCCACGTGACCTGCAGCGCGTCGCGCCCCATCTTGGCAGGCCAGTAGCCATCGGCGATGACAGCCACGCCCGTGCCGCCACGGTCGGTCGGGATCTGCAGCACATCGACCACGCCCTTCACTGCCTTGGCCGCAGCCACGTCGTACTTGGCCACCTTGCCGCCAAAGCGCGGCGGGCGCGCCAGCACCGCTACCTTCATGTTCGGCAAGCGCGTGTCCAGACCAAACTTGAGCGAGCTGTCGAGCTTTGCACGTGCGTCCAGACGCGGCGTGGGTTTGCCGACAATACGGAACTGCGACGGGTTCTTCAGCGTGACCTGCGCCGGCACCGGCAGTGCCATCGCGGCCTGTGCGAGTTCGCCGTACGTGGCGCGGTTGCTGCCCGAGGTGATCACGCCATTGGCCGCGCGACACGTCGACGGCTCGACCTTCCAGCGCTGCGATGCCGCCGAAATCAGCATCGCGCGCGCACGCGCACCCAGCTCGCGGTATTGCTGGAACGAGTGGTTCAGTGCAGTCGAGCCGCCCGTCATCTGGATGCCGAAGCCCGGGTCCTTGTATGGATCGGCTGCCGGCGCGAGCACGGCGTGCACGTTGCGCCAGTCAACGTCGAGCTCTTCGGCCAGCGCCATCGGCAGCGCCGTGTGCACGCCCTGGCCGAACTCCAGCCGGTTCACCGCCACAGTCACGGTGTTGTCCGGCGCAATGATGATGAATGCCTGCGGTGGCGAGGGCGGCTTGGCCTTCGCGTCCTGCGCGCCCGCCAGCACCGGCGCCACGCCGAGCGCCAGACCGCCGCCCGCCAGCGTGGTCAGTTTCAGAAAGCTGCGGCGATCAAGCGTTGCCGCTCCGGTGTCAGCAGACGCCGGCTGATGTTGCGCGCCGCCACCGGCCAGCGCTTCCAGGTTTCGAATACGCATCGTGAGTTCTCCGGTGGGGCTCAGGCCAACGTTTTCGCGGCGTCGTGAATCGCCGCGCGAATACGTTGATAGGTCGCGCAGCGGCACAGGTTGCCGGCCATCGCGCTGTCGATATCGGCATCGGTCGGCTTCTTCTTGCTGCGCAGCAGACCCACCGCGCTCATCATCTGGCCGCTCTGGCAGTAGCCGCACTGCGCCACGTCGTGCTTGACCCAGGCATCGAGCACCGCCTTGCCGATCTTGTCGTCGGCGATGTGTTCGGATGTCGTGATCTTCTGACCGGCCACCGCGGAGATCGGCAGCACGCAGCTGCGCGTGGGCTGGCCATTCAGGTGGACGGTGCAGGCACCGCACGATGCGACACCGCAACCGAATTTCGTGCCGGTCAGGCCAAGGTTGTCGCGCAGCGCCCAGAGCAGCGGCGTCGACGGATCAGCATCAACTTCCACCGGTTTGCCGTTGATATTCAACGTGACCATTGTGGGATTCTCCTTGTGGGGCGTGAGGGGGGTCTTACCGTTATGAAGCCGCTGATATTGCGGGCCAGCGGTAGGGACGGGGTGTATTAAAGCAGGTTCGGACCGGTCTTGCTGGCGAGTACTTCACATCAAAATCGCGTTGTGATTTTCGGTGTAACCATCCTGGTGCATCGCTGTTTTTGGCGGGCATCCGCTTGACAATACTGATGTTCCGCCCTCACTATCGACGAATGCACTTCCAGCAGACCACCCTCCTCACCGCTCCTGCCCGCACCCTCTCGTGCGTGCGCGGTCTGCTATCCGCTTCTCTACTACGCGTGTAAACGCGTAGACCTCTCTTTCCCCCCTCGTTCCGGTGTTTGACCGGTCCGTGCCGTAACCGGCCACGGGCCTTGTCTCAGTGATGTCATTCGGCAGTCTGTGCGCCGAATCGTTGGAGCCCACCATGCCCGCCTCGATCCTGCTTTCGCTACGACTACCGATCGGTTGCCAGACCACGCGCCCGTGGCTGTCTGGCCGCCACACCCTCATCCCGATTCCGGCCACGCCGGACGCCGCACGCGCGGTCGTCCCCGACGTACCCCATCGATCTCGATCTCACAGCACACACGCACCATGTTGAAGAACCCCGCCACCAAATACCGCCCCTTCCCCGCGATTGCCCTCGCTGATCGCACCTGGCCCAGCAAGACCATCACCCGTGCCCCGATCTGGATGAGCACGGACCTGCGCGATGGCAACCAGGCCCTGTTCGAGCCCATGAACGCCGAGCGCAAGATGCGCATGTTCAAGATGCTCGTGCAGATCGGCTTCAAGGAAATCGAAGCCGCCTTCCCCGCCGCCTCCCAAACCGACTTTGATTTCGTGCGCGAGCTGATCGAGGGTGGACACATCCCCGACGACGTCACCATCGAAGTGCTCACGCAGGCGCGCGAAGATTTGATTCGCCGCACCATGGAATCGCTGCGCGGTGCCAAGAAAGCCATCATCCACGTCTACAACGCCACGGCGCCGGTGTTCCGCCGCACGGTGTTCAACACCGACCGGGAAGGCGTCAAGCGCATTGCCGTGCAAAGCGCCAAGCTGATCCGCGAGATTGCAGAATCGATGCCCGAGACGCAGTGGACGTATCAGTACAGCCCCGAAGTCTTCAGCGGCACCGAGCTGGACTTTGCGCTGGAGGTCTGCAACGCAGTCACCGAGGTATGGGACCCCACGCCCGACCACAAGATCATCTTCAACCTGCCCGCCACGGTGGAGATGGCCACACCTAACATTTACGCTGACCAGATCGAATGGATGCACCGCAACCTAGTGCGCCGCGATTCGATCATCCTGTCCGTGCATCCGCACAATGACCGCGGCACAGCCGTGGCAGCGGCCGAACTGGCTGTGATGGCCGGCGCCGACCGCGTGGAAGGCTGCCTGTTCGGCAACGGCGAGCGCACCGGCAACGTGGATTTGGTCACGCTGGCACTGAACCTGTACTCGCAGGGCGTCGATCCGGAGCTGGATTTCTCGCACATCAATGACGTGGCACGTACCTGCGAAGACTGCACGCAACTGCCGGTGCATCCGCGCCACCCGTACGTGGGCGACCTCGTGTTCACGGCGTTCTCGGGCTCGCACCAGGATGCGATCAAGAAGGGCTTTGCGGTGCAGCAACCCGATGCCATATGGGAGATGCCCTACCTGCCAATCGACCCGGCCGACGTGGGCCGCACGTACGATTCGATCATTCGCGTGAACAGCCAGTCGGGCAAGGGCGGCATCGCGTACCTGCTCGAATCGGGCTATGGCGTGGCCATGCCGCGCCGCCTGCAGGTGGAGTTCAGCAGCACCGTGCAGCAGTTGACGGATGAAAGCGGCCGTGAAGTGACCGGCGCGGACATCTGGACGCTGTTCCAGCAGACGTACCTGCGCACGGATGGCGCCATCGGTTACGTATCGCACCGCCTGACCGAGCAGGATGACGGCAGCCAGCACATCCGCCTGGTGGTCAACATCGCCGACCACGAGCACATCTGTGAAGGCACCGGCAACGGGCCACTGGATGCGCTGGTGCATGCGCTGTCGCACGTACTGACGGCGCCCGTGTCGATCCACCACTATGAAGAACGCGCGCTGGGCCAGGGCGCCAACGCCGATGCCATCGCGTTTGCGGAAGTGGCCGCACCGGGCGTGGCGGGCAGCGTGTTCGGCGTGGGGGTGGATGCCAACCTGACGACGGCGTCGATCCGCGCGGTCGTGGGTGGCATCAATCGCCTGATCGCGCGTGCGGGCGCAGGCATGCTGCGCAGCGGCAAGAGCGAAGCGCAAGCAGCGTAACGCGCAAGTCGGGCTCACGCAGCGGAGCGCCAGTTGCTAAATTGGAGAGATGCGGCCCGGATGACGCCGGGCGCATCCTTCAATGCGCGCCTGCGTGCACATCCACTGCCAAAGGAGAACCGACATGACCACTCGTCCGACCGCGAAAGAGAATGCCAAGCGCTTTGCCAGTGTGATCCAGGCGCTGCAGACTTGTGAGGCCGCTTGCACTCATTGCGCGACGGAATCCGGCAAGAACGGCCACGCTGAAGCCATGACGCGCTGCATCAGCGTGTGTACGGATTGCGCGGAATATTGCGCGCTCACGCGCAGATTCCTCGAGCGCAACAGCGAATTCGCAGAACTCCTGCTAGAAGACTGCGCCGAGATCTGCTCGCAGTGCGCGGAAGAATGCGATCATCACGGGCAAGGCCATTGCAGCGCCTGCGCAGCTGCCTGCCGTGCCTGCATGGACGCCTGCCTGAAAGTCGCCGGCGTTGAAGCGGCCACTGCCGAACCGACCGTCTTCTGATCCCTGTTTTGCAACGCGTATGAAAATTGGCGAGCTCGCCCAGCGCACGGGCATCAGCATCGAGACCATCCGTTTCTATGAAGCGCAGGGCCTGTTGCCCCCGCCGGCGCGCGCCGCCAACAATTACCGCGTCTACACGCCCGAGCATGCCGAGCAACTGGCCTTCATTGCGAAGTGCCGCTCGCTCGACATGGCACACACTGAAATTCGCCGCTTGCTTGAACTGCAGGCGAACCCGCAGGCTTCGTGCGAAGAGATCAACCACCTGCTTGATGAACACCTGCGACACGTCGAGGCGCGCATTGCCGAACTGACCGATCTCAAGCGCCAGATCGAGGCGATCGGGCAGCGCTGCACGACGGCAGCGTCGGTGGCGGAATGCGGCGTGCTGCAGTCACTGCACGAAGAACCCGTTGCGGCCAGCCACCACGGTCACAGCCACGAACATGGCGAGGGCGAGCACGCGCATCGGCATATTCGCGGCGTGCATCGCTGACACCCTCCTGCAACGGGCTCAAACGCGCGCGCGCATCACCCGCAGCCCGTTGAACACCACCAGCAGGCTCGCGCCCACATCGGCGAAGATCGCCATCCACAGCGTGGCATCGCCCATCACAGCCAGCGCCAGGAACACCGCCTTGATGCCCAGTGCCAGCACGATGTTCTGACGTAGCACAGCCACCGTACGACGGCTGATGCGGATGAAGCTGGCGAGCTTGCGCGGGTCGTCGTCCATGATGGCGACGTCGGCGGCTTCGAGCGCCGTGGCCGTGCCGGCCGCACCCATGGCGAAGCCGATATCGGCGCGGGCCAGTGCCGGGGCATCGTTGATGCCGTCGCCGACCATGCCGACGAATCCGTTTCGGGGTGCAAATTCGGCCGCGAGTTCGGCGACCACGCGTTGCTTGTCGGCGGGGAGCTGCTCGGCGTGCACGTTGTCGATACCGACCGTTTTGGCAATGGCTTGCGCGGCGCGGCGGTCATCGCCGGTGAGCATGACGGCCTGCACGCCCAGCGCACGCAGATCGGCGATGGCCTTTGCGCTTTCCGGGCGCTCACGATCACGCACGCCGAACAGTGCCACGGCACCGTTCGCGTCGCACAGCGTGACGGCAGACATGCCTTCCGCCTGCAGCGATTCAGCCGCGGTGCGCCACGTCGCGTTGTCGAAGCCGCGATCCGCGACGAGCGCCGCGTTACCAAGATGCCAGCGCACGCCATTGAACGTGCCGGCCACACCGCGGCCTGGCAGCACCGACAGGTCTTGCACCGAGTTCGCGTCCACCGCACCATGCGCGGCGGCAGCCTGCACGATGGCCACGGCGATCGGATGCGTAGTGTTGGCATCCAGCGCCGCCGCCACGGCCAACGCTTGCAGGTGTCTGGCATCGGTCGCCGCGTTCAGCTCGGCCACAGCGCGGCGCGCCCCATCGGGCAACACCACCGCATCCAGTACCGGGCGACCCGCCGTCAGCGTGCCCGTCTTGTCCAGTGCCAGTGCGCGCAGCCGGCGACCGCTTTCCAGATAGACCCCACCCTTGACGACGATGCCGCGTCGGGCGGCTGCCGCGAGGCCACTCACCACCGTCACGGGGGTGGAGATCACCAGCGCGCATGGGCAGGCGATCACCAGCAGCACCAGCGCGCGATACGTCCACGCCAGCCAGCCCTCGGCGGTGACCAGGGGGCCGACGAGCGCCACCGCCAGTGCCAGCAACATCATCGCGGGCGTGTAGATGGACGAGAATTTGTCGACGAAACGCTGCGTGGGCGCACGCTGCGACTGCGCCTCCTGGATGGCCGCGGCGATGCGTGCGAGCGTACTGTCGGCCGCCACGGCAGTAGCCTCCGCCTCGACCACACCATCCGTGACGATGGTCCCGGCGAGGATGGTGTCGCCAATGGCCTTTTCCACCGGCAGGCTTTCGCCGGTCACGGGCGATTCGTCCAGCGCCGCGCGGCCGCTCACGATGCGTGCATCCACGGGAACGCGGCTGCCGGTGCGCACGCGCAGGCGCGCGCCAATGACGACGGTGTCGATCGCCACGTCGCGCCAGCCGCCGGCGCCATCCGTCAGCTCGGCGGTATCGGGAGCGATGGCGGTGAGCGCGCGCACGGCATCGCGGGCACGCACCAGGGCGCGCGCTTCGATAGCCTCAGCCACGGCAAACAGGAAGATCACCATGGCCGCTTCGGCCCACTTCCCGATCAGCAACGCGCCGATCACGGCCACCGCCATCAAGAAGTTGATGTTGAACGTGAACGCGCGCAGGGCAATCCAGCCCTTGCGCAGCGTCGGGCCGCCCGCCAACCCGATGGAGGCGAGCGCCAGCGCCAACACCGGCCAAGCGTGATCGCCGAGGGACCAGGCGATGGCCTCGGCACCGAATGCCGCCACGCCGCCCACGCCCAGCAGCCATGCGCGACGCGAAATACCGGTGGGCCCGGCAGACGCAGCCGCCATGCGATCGCGCTGCTCAAGCACCTCGCCGTCCATGCCGATGGCACGCAGCGCCTCCAGGAAGGGCGTCACGTCGTCAACGGTGTGGTGGATGGTGAGATGGCGCTCCAGCAGGTTGAAATCCAGCGCGACCACGCCGTCGGCGCTGCCCAGCTTGGCACGGATCATGCGCTCTTCGGTCGGGCAATCCATCTGCTCGATGCGCACGGTGGTGCGGCCGGTGGCCGCTGCCAGTGCGGCGGCATCGACGGGCTCGGCTGCTTCGTGCGCGTGATCGTGATCGTGGTCATGACCGTGATCGTGCGCGTGATGGGTGGCGTCCCTGGCGACCGGATGCGCATGGCCGCAGCAACCGCCGCAGCCGGAGGCTTCCGGCTTGGCATGGTCGTGGACAGGCAGGGTGGAGGCGAGATCGGGTTTCATGCCTCCATTCAAAACCCTGAAGAAGCTTCAGGGTCAAGCCCGCGCCTCAAATGAGGTCTTTCATCCACTTGGTGACGATCGCACGGGCTTCCGGCCAATCGCCCAGGCCCGATTCGGCATTGACGTGGCCACGCGCTCCCAGGTCGACGGGTTCGGCGCCCCACGCCTCGGCTTGGCGCTGGCTCCAGCCGGCGTCGCTAAACGGGTCATTGGTGCTGAAGACAAGCACGGCCGGAAAGGGCAGGCGCTGCTGCGGGATGGGGCGAAAATCCGCCAGTTCCGGCGGCATGCCGGTGCGTTCGAGCTGCGGCGGGGCGACCAGCAAGGCGCCACGCACCCGCACCGCACGGGCGGAAGCGGCCGCCCAATGCGCCGTCAGCACGCAACCCAGGCTGTGCGCCACCAAAACGACATCGCTTGGCGCCGCACTGACCTCAGCTTCCAGCGCGGCAATCCAATCCGCGCGTTTGGGCGTGAACCACTCGCGCTGCTCGACGCGGCGATCCCCATGCAGACGCTCCCAGCGAGACTGCCAGTGCGCGTGGCCGGAGTTCTGCCAGCCGGGCAGGATCAGGACAGTGGGGGTGGCGCTCACGTGCTCTCCGGGGTGGTAGCCGATTTTTTTTGGGGAATGCGGCCCATTTTGCCGGGATCTGGCGGAGCACGCTGGCCGTGCTCATCGACAAACTCGCACAATCCATCCAAATATTCTGTTTCACAGGCAGATCGACACCTTCTACAGTCGCTGCATAAATCCCGCCAACAGGGATTCCGAATCCAGAACTCGGAGGAGACCATGCTCGCACTGCTCGGGCTGCTGACCATCGTTGCGCTGTTTGTCGTCATCCTGACGAAGCGCATGTCGCCGCTGGTTGCGCTCATCGCCATTCCCGTCATCGCCGCGCTCGTGGGCGGCTTCGGGCTCAACACCAGCAAGTTCATCATCGGCGGCATCAAGGATGTCGCACCGGTGGCGGGGATGTTCATCTTCGCGATCCTGTACTTCGGCATCGTCACGGACGCCGGCATGCTGGACCCGATCATCGACCGCATCCTGCGCACCGTGGGCAGTCGGCCTCCGCGCATCGTGGTGGGCTCGGCGCTGCTGGCGCTGTTGATTCACCTGGACGGCTCGGGCGCGGTGGCGTTCCTGATCACCATTCCGGCCATGCTGCCGCTCTATGACCGGCTCGGCATGGACCGCCGCATCCTGGCGTGTGTAACGTCGATGGCATGCGGCGTGAACTTCCTGCCGTGGACGGGCCCGATGATCCGCGCCTCAGCCTCGCTGCATATGCCGGTGACGGACATCTTCAACCCGTTGATCCCGGTGCAGATCGCGGGGCTCATCTTCGTGTTCGTGTGTGCTTGGCTGCTGGGCAAGCGTGAAGAGAAACGCCTCTGCCTCGCCAACCACGATGGCGCCACGCAGGTCGTCGCGCGCCCGCTCACGGATGCGGAACAGGCGCTGCGCCGCCCGCGCAATTTCTGGATCAACCTCATCCTCACCGTCGTCGTGATGGGCGTGATGGTGAGCGGCAAGGTCGACCCGGTGGTGATGTTCATGCTGGGCGTGGTGGCCGCGCTGCTCATCAACTACCCGAACGTGGATCAACAACGCCAGCGCGTGGACGCCCACGCCAAGGCTGCGCTGATGATGGCGAGCATCCTGCTGGCGGCAGGCGTGTTCACCGGCATCATGAGCAAGTCGGGCATGTTGACGGCGATGGCGAAGACGGCGGTCGACTTCATCCCGCCCGGCATGGCGCATCACATTCCGGTGGTGCTCGGCGCACTGTCGATGCCGCTGTCGCTGCTGTTCGACCCCGATTCGTTTTACTTCGGCGTACTGCCAGTGGTGGCGGAAGCTTCCAAGATGTTGGGCGTGGCACCCGTGCATGTGGCGCAGGCCGCCGTGCTCGGCCAGATGACGACCGGTTTCCCGGTGAGTCCTCTCACACCCGCCACCTTCCTTGTGGTCGGCCTGTGCGGTATCGAGCTGGCCGACCACCAGAAATTCTCGATCCCCTTCCTGTTTGGTGCCTCGCTGCTGATGACCGCAGTGGCCGTGGTGCTGGGCGTGCTTCCGTGGTGATGGCATGAAGAAATTACGCATCGGCGGCGGCGCCGGTTATTCGGGCGACCGTATCGAACCGGCACTCGAACTCGCAGAGCACGGCGACATCCACGTGCTGATGTTCGAATGCCTGGCCGAGCGCACCATCGCGCTCGCACAGCAGGTGCGCCGCAAAGACCCGACGCACGGCTACGACCCGCTGCTCGAAGCGCGTATGCGCGCGGTGTTGCCGGCCTGCGCGGCACGCGGCATCCGCATCGTCACCAACATGGGCGCGGCCAACCCGCAGGCCGCAGCCGAACGCACGCGTGACATCGCCCGGGAACTGGGCCTTAAGCTGCGCGTGGCGGCTGTCACCGGCGACGATGTCTTCGACCTGCTGCAAGCGCGCGGCCACGACTTCACGCTGATGGACGGCGGTGCGCCCGTCGCATCGCTTGGGCGCCGCATGGTGTCGGCCAATGCGTACCTCGGCGCGCAAGGCATCGTCGATGCATTGGCGCAGGGCGCGGACGTCGTCATCACCGGGCGCGTGGCTGATCCCGCGCTGGCACTCGGGCCGCTCGTCCACGCGTTCGGCTGGCGCATGGACGACTGGCACCGCCTGGGCTGCGGCACGCTCGCCGGCCACCTGCTCGAATGCGCGGGGCAGATCACGGGCGGCTACTTTGCCGACCCGGGCGTGAAAGACGTGCCAAACCTCGCACGCCTGGGCTTTCCCATCGGCGAGGTCGGGGAAGACGGCTCGGTACTCATCACCAAGGTCGCCACGGCTGGCGGGCTCGTGACCGAGGCGACGTGCAAGGAGCAGTTGCTGTATGAAATTCACGACCCGGCGCGCTATCTCACGCCCGATGTCGTAGCCGATTTTTCCAACGTACGCATGCGCAGCGATGGCAAGGATCGCGTCGTCATCGAAGGCGCCACCGGCACGCCGCGCACCCATCAACTGAAGGTCTCGATCGGCTATCTCGACAGCTACATCGGCGAAGGTCAGATCAGTTATGCCGGGCCCAACGCAGTGGCGCGCGGCCGGCTGGCGCTGGACATCGTGCGCGAGCGGCTTGCGCTCACAGGTGTACAGATGACGGAAACGCGCTTCGAGCTGATCGGCGTGGATGCGCTGCACGGCGCGGCGCTCTCGCGCACCGATGCCCAACCGTACGAAGTACGCGTGCGCGTCGCCGCCCGCACCGAATCGATGGCCGAGGCCGTCCGCATCGGCAACGAAGTCGAAACGCTGCTGACCTGCGGCCCCTCCGGCGGCGGCGGCGCAACCAAGAGCGCGCGCGAAGTCATCGCCGTGGCGTCGACGTTGATCCCGGCTGAACTGGCACCGCACGCCGTGCACATTCTGGAGAGCTGACATGACCCGCACACTCCGCGACCTCGCCCACACCCGCGCCGGCGACAAGGGTGATATCTCCTGCATCTCCGTGATCGCACATCGGGCAGAAGACTTTGCCGTGCTCGAACAACACGTAACGGCCGAACGCGTGCGCGCGCATTTCGCTGAACTCGTGCACGGCGATGTCGAACGCTACGTGCTGCCGCAACTCGGTGCGCTCAACTTCGTGCTGCACGGCGCGCTGGCCGGCGGCGTGACGCGTTCGCTAGCGCTGGATGCGCATGGCAAGTCGCTCTCCAGCGCGCTGCTCACGCTGGAGATTCCAAGCTAAGCTGGCGCATCACGCCCCGGCTTCCGCCATGAACCTCTCCGTCAAGCAGCTTCGCGCCTTTGCCGCGCTACGCGAGCACAAGAACTTCACGCAGGCGGCGCAGACCTGCCACCTGTCGCAATCGGCCTTCAGCGCGCTGATCCAGAACCTGGAGGCCGATGCCGGCGTGCGTCTGTTCGACCGCAACACACGCCATGTCGAATTGACGCCCGAAGGTGAAGCCTTTGCCGACTCCGCCCTGCGCCTGCTGGCCGATTTCGAGGCCACCTTTGCCGAACTGCGCGACCGTGCGGCCGCACGCACGGGGCGCGTGACAGTGGCCGCGCTGCCATCGATTGCGGCAGGCATCCTGCCCGGCGTGCTGGCAGCGTTCTCTGCGCAGCATCCGGGCATTCAGCTGGCGCTGCACGATCAACTGTCGGATCCGTGCATCAATATGGTCCGGCGCGGTGCAGCGGATTTCGCCATCGCAGCCATCGGCGCCGATATGGCGGGGCTCGCCGCGCAACCGTTCTGCACGGACGACTTCCATCTCGTCTGCCACCAGGATCATCCGCTCGCGCGCAAGCGCTCGATCGGCGTGAGCGACCTTGTCGATGCGCCGTTCATTCACCTCGCACGCAACACGAGCATCCGGCAATACCTCGATGCCGCCCTGCATCCGACCAAGCTGCGCAGCGGCATGGAGGTGGAGCACCTGGCCACCGCGGCCGCGCTGGTGGCGGCCAATCTGGGCATCACCGTCATCCCGGCGCTGGCGCTGTTCCAGTTCCGCTTGCCGGAGTTGGCGGTACGTCCGCTGCCGTTGCCGGGCCTGGTGCGTACGCTGTATGTGATCCGGCGCGACGGCCGCAGCCTGTCGGTGGCAGCACAAGGGCTGCTGGATCTGTTGATGGCGCACGCTGCGCATACGGGCGCGCCATCGGCTTGACGCTGCCGGTTTGATACCGCGCAAGCCGGAGACAAACCCGGGTGCAGCATCCCCCACCCGCGCTGCTACAGTGACGGCATTCCCATTCCAATCTTGCGGAGCGCCCATGCATCAACGCATTCTTGCTGCCTTTGACGGCACCCACGAAGCCCACTTGGCGGTGGAAGAAGCCGCCGCGCTCGCCCGCGCATTCCAGGGCCGGGTGCGCGTAGTCTGGGCCGTCGGCTCGCCGGCCATGCCTGAATCGCGCGAAATCTACAGTGTGGACAAACTCCGCGAAGAGGCCCACCGCACGGCCAGCGCCTCACTGGTCGAACTCCAGCGCCAGTTCGACGCTAGCGGCACCGCCGCCGAAACCGGCGTCCTGATGCTCGACGCCACCGACGACGACATCGGCAGCGCGCTGGAACACGAGGCGGTGCGCTGGCAGGCCGACACCATCGTGGTCGGCTCGCAGGGCAAGCACGGACTCGCCCGCATCCTGCTGGGCAGCGTGGCCGAGCGCACGGTCAAGCTGTCGCACCGCACCGTCATCGTGGTACGTGCACCGCACCCGGAATCGAGCGCCGGCTGAACCGTCTGGACGCGTCGAATCGCTCCACTATGCAACTTGTTGCATAGTGGAGAAAGGCTGTGCTATCGTGCCCCCACATTGATGCAACCCGTTGCATTTTTTGCTCAGGAGCCACTGTGACGCAGCCGATTCCTTCCACCCTGAACGCCCCCGCGCAAGCCACACTCGACGCCTGGCACGTCATGCTCGAGAGCGGCAACATGGACAACCTCGACGGCCTGTTCGCCGATGACGTGGTGTTCCGCTCACCCGTGGCGCACACGCCCTACCCGGGCCGCACGGCCACCACGCTGGTGCTGCGCACCGTCAACACCGTCTTTGAAGATTTCAAATACCACCGCAGCTTCGCCACCGACGATGGCGCGAGCGTGGTGCTTGAATTCAGCGCCAACGTGAGCGGTAAAGCGCTCAAGGGCATCGACATGATCCGCTTCAATGCCGACGGCAAGATCGTCGAGTTCGAAGTGATGGTCCGTCCGGCCACCGGCCTGCAGGCACTCGGTGCCGCCATGGGCGCCAAGCTGGCCGACAAGCTCGGCTTGCTCAAGGCCGGCGCCTGAACCGCTGCCCCATTTCATTCCCATATCCAGACCTACGGAGACTGCCATGTCGCTGCCGCCGATCCTGCAACACCGCCTGTCCGTGCCCGTAGTGGGCTCGCCGCTGTTCATCATTTCCAACCCCGACCTCGTGATTGCGCAGTGCAAGGCGGGCGTGGTCGGTTCGTTCCCGGCGCTCAACGCGCGCCCGGCCGAGCTGCTGGAGACCTGGCTGCAGCGCATCACCACGGAGCTGGCCGAATACGACGCGCAGCATCCGGACAAGCCGTCCGCGCCGTTCGCCGTCAACCAGATCGTGCACAAGTCGAACGACCGCCTGGAGCACGACCTGGAACTGTGCGTGAAGTACAAGGTGCCCATCGTCATCACCTCGCTGGGTGCGCGTGAAGACGTCAACCAGGCCGTGCACAGCTACGGCGGCATCGTGCTGCACGATGTGATCAACAACAAGTTTGCCAAGAAGGCGATCGAAAAAGGCGCGGATGGCCTGATCGCAGTGGCCGCGGGTGCGGGCGGCCACGCAGGCACGACCTCGCCATTTGCGCTGATCCACGAGATTCGTGAATGGTTCGATGGCCCGCTGCTGCTGTCGGGCGCGATTGCCAACGGCAACGCCATCCTCGCAGCGCTGGCGGCCGGTGCAGACCTGGCCTACGTCGGATCGGCCTTCATCGCCACGGAAGAAGCCAACGCGATCGAGGGCTACAAACAGGCCATCGTGGAATCCACCGCCAGCGACATCGTCTACACGAACCTGTTCACCGGCGTGCACGGCAACTACCTGCGCAAGAGTATCGAGAGCGCGGGCCTGGACCCGGAAGCCCTGCCGGAGTCCGATCCGAGCAAGATGAACTTCGGCTCGGGCGGCGGCGCCAAGGCCAAGGCATGGAAGGACATCTGGGGTGCCGGCCAGGGTGTGGGCGCGGTCAAGCGCGTGGTGCCGGCGGCAGAACTCGTCAAGCGCTTTGCCGAGGAGTTCGAGGTGGCACGCCGCCGCCTGAACAACGTCGAGGCGCTGCGTGCTCCGGCGGGTGACAAGGCGACGGCCTGATTCCGTCTTAAGCAGTCATCGAGGCTGGCTCCAGCAACGGCAGTACATCGTCTGCCCACGCGAGCCAGCCTTCTTCGTAAACGATGCCGCGCTGGAGCACCGCGTGCTGCAGCTGCTGCGCACGCGTGAGATCGGGGCGCGCAAAATCGCGCTGCTCGATCTCGCGGAAGGTGTTCAGGCGCGTGCGGTGCTGCTCAACCAAGCGCTGCATCTCGTCGGCAAAACCGAGCGGGCCGATCACGGCTTCGGCGCGCAGCTTCACCAGCACCTCTTCCCGATTGTCCGACGACACCGTCGGCTCCAGCACCCAGCGCGCGAGTTCTTCGCGGCCCGGCGGCAACACCGTGTAGGTCTTCTTGCGGCTGTCTTCCTGTTCTTCCGCACTCACCCAGCCCGCCTCGGCCATGCGGCCCAGCTCGCGGTAGATCTGCTGATGCGTGGCACTCCAGAAATAACCCATCGATTTGTCAAAGCGGCGGGCAAGCTCGTAGCCGGACGAGGGCTTTTCAAGCAGGGACGTGAGCAGCGCGTGTTGGATGGACATGAGAGAAGATCTGGCGCAAGTCTTTGTTTCTGGAATCCATGACCCAGGATAAGGGGTTGAATACCGCTATCTGGTCCGATCTGCGAACTTTACAGAACAGTGATGGGCGCGTCATGCATTGTTTGCCGTGCTGGATCACACAGCAGGATTTCGCCGACCGCACGCACGTCTGCCTCGAGCCGCAGCCTTCGATCCCGATTCATCCGATCGCCTCCGCAGTGCCCCGCCCGATTTGCCGCAGCATTGGACGGTTCAGAAGCCGACGCGCAGCAACGTTTCGCTCAAGCGCTCGGCAACGTCGACTTTCACGAGCACAACCTTCGAACGGCAATGCATGCCGCCGCGATGACATGCCGGCGACTAGGCTCGACGCAATCACCTCACACAAGGCCAAGCCAGATAAGGCTCAAGCTTCCCCGGGAAGCGTCACTTCGTTCGCGAGCAGCGCCTCCACCATCTCGACTGCAGCACGCTGCAACTCGGGAACGAAGCGCCTGACTGCCTCTGCCGGGCTGATCGCCTGCTCGAGGTACACAACATTGAGGCTTGCCAGCACGCGGCCCTGCGCCTCGATCGCCACGGCCACCGCACCGATCTTGCGCTGATCGGACCAATCCCCGTGGTTTGACCCGAACCCGTTCGCACGTGTCTGGCGCACAAGGTTGCGAATGTAGGCATCGTCTTGCGCGAGCTTGAGCTGCTGCTCCCCGCCCGCGCCCGAACGCAAGACTTCCAGGATGTCTTCCCGCTCGGGTTCCGGACACATCGAAAAATACGCACGTCCGGCCGCGGTCAGCAGCATTGGCAGGCGCCGGCCCACCATAGAACGATGGAACGACAGCGGACTGAAGCGGTGGGTCGTCTCGCGGATGATCATGGCGTCGCCGTCGGGCGTGGTCAGGTCTGACGGCCACACCACGCGTTGCAGTAACCGCCCCATGATCGGCGGCGCTACGGTGGCAATGCGTTCGTCGTCGGTGAAGCCCTCGCTGAGCGAACGCACATCGAGCGTCAGGCGGAAGGTGTCGTCCGACGCGCTGCGCCGTACGCATTTCTCCTCCACCAACGTCTCCAACAAGCGCCGCACGGTGGTGCGGTGCAGACCGGTCGCCTCGCTCAACTGCTGGCTTGTCGCACGGCCTTTCTCCATCGCATTGAGGGCTCGAAGTACTTGCAGGCCACGCGCCAGGCCCCGCACGCTTGCATACTTCGTCATGGAAAATCCCCTTAAAAATCAATGACGTGCATTCTATGCACATTTTTTAGAAATTGTTGAGCGGGCGTCGGCCGATGCCTAGACTCCTTTTCAAAATCAAGCCGACGGAGACGCCCTCATGCCTGACCACCCGCTCTGCCCTCCCCGAGTTACCCGCGCGCTCGCGAGTAGCGTCTGATCCACACGCGGCCGATCGGCCGCTCCTGAATTGTCCATCGCATCAAGCGCCAACACATGGCTGGCGCAGGGGCGCACTCGCGCCTACAGGAAGGAGACACATGAATACCCTGACTACCCCGACGGCTCGCGAAGACCGTCAACAAGCGTTGTCCACTGACGTTGCTATCGTCGGTGCAGGCCCGGTTGGGCTGATGCTCGCGAACATTCTCGGCCTCCAGGGCGTGCGGGTGACGATCATCGAGAAGCTGGATCAGTTGATCGACTATCCGCGCGCCATCGGGCTGGACGACGAAGCGTTGCGCGTATTCCAGGCCGTTGGGCTGACCAGCGAACTGCTGCCGCACACCACGCCCGATCACTGGATGCGTTTTGTCACGCGCAGCGGCCATTGCTTTGCCTCCATCGAGCCGCGCACCGATGAGTTCGGCTGGTCGCGCCGCAACGCGTTCATCCAGCCGCTGGCCGACAGTGTGCTCTTTGAGGGCCTCAAGCGCTTCGAGCATGTCCGCATTCTGTTTGGCCATGGCGTGGAATCCATCCGCCAGGACGCCGACGGCGTAAGCATCGAGGCGTGCACCGCCAGCGGTGATGTGCTTACCGTCCGTGCGGCGTACGTGGTCGGAGCCGACGGCGGGAACAGTTTCGTGCGCCGTGCGCTGGGCGTTCCGTTCGAGGGCCGCACCAAGCCCAACCAGTGGATCGTCGTGGACGTGCGCAACGACCCGATCGGCACGCCGCATGTCTACCTGCATTGCGATCACGAGCGGCCCTATGTGTCGGCGGCGCTTCCGCACGGTATCCGCCGCTTCGAATTCATGGTCATGCCGGGCGAAACGGAGGAAGAGCTCTCCAAGCCCGAGAACATGGCTGCCCTGATCCGCAAGGTCGTCGCGCATCCGGAGAAGGTCGACTACATCCGCAAGCGTGTCTACACCCACAACGCGCGGCTCGCGTCCACCTTCCGGGTCAACCGCATCCTGCTGGCCGGCGATGCCGCGCACATCATGCCGGTATGGCAAGGCCAGGGATACAACAGCGGCATCCGCGACGCCAACAACCTCGGCTGGAAGCTCGCGATGGTGGTCAAGGGCATGGCAGGCGATCGCCTGCTCGACACCTACACCGCCGAGCGCCGGGCGCACGCGCGCTCGATGATCCATTTGTCGGAGGTGGCAGGCGACATCTTCGCGCCCACCACGCGGTTTGGCGTGCGCTTTCGCGATGCATTCGTGCGCACGTTCAACATCGTGCCGTCGATCAAGCGCTACTTCGTCGAAATGCGCTTCAAGCCCATGCCGCGTTACGAAGAGGGCGTGGTTCTGCTGCCACCGCCCGCCAAGACCGGCGGCTGGCTCGCCCGTGTACTCGATCGCGCAGGCAACTCCGCGCCGGGACGCCTGCTGGGCCTCATGAGCGAAAAGCGCGATTCCCTCCTCGGACGCGTGGTCCATGGCCGTGACACGCTGGCGGGCTCGCCGGTTGGGCGGCTGTTCATTCAGCCCAAAGTGCGCACGCCAGACGGACGCATCGCATTGCTCGATGACGCTATCGGCAATGGCTTCGTGGTCCTCGGCTGGGGCGCGAATCCAACATTTGGTTTGACGCAGCAGGCGCACGCACTGTGCGAGCGGGCCGGCGTGCGCTTCGTCATCGCAAAACCCGACGTGCAGCTCGCCCACGGCGACGACGTGCCGCAAGACGTGACGGCCATCGGCGATGTCACCGGCCGGCTCAAGGACTGGTTCAGCCGGCTGCCGGAATCCGTCGTGCTGCTGCGCCCCGATCGATTCGTGGCCGGCGTGTGTACGCCGCAACAGGTGTCCGAAGCCATCGTCGCGCTTGCCGGCAAGCTTGGCATGGCCGATGCACCGGTGCCGGCCAGCGCGCCGACGCCGCTGCCGCCATCGGCGCGCCCACAGCACGAAGACCTGGCCGCCGCACAAACTGCCGGAGCATGACGATGCCGATTCATTTGGAATGCCTCTCGCACACGCCCCTGCACGGCTACGTCGACCCCGCTCCGGAAGTGGTTGCCGAAGTGGCGCGCGTGCAGGCCGCAGCGCAGGAACGCGTGCGCGCGTTCGCCCCCGAACTCATCGTCATCTTTGCGCCAGACCACTTCAACGGCTTCTTCTACGACGTGATGCCGCCCTTCTGCATCGGCGCGGCCGCCAACGCCATCGGCGATTTCAACAGCCTGGCTGGCACCCTGCCCGTGCCGACCGATCTGGCTACCGCAATGGCACAAGCCGTGCTGGACGCTGACGTGGACGTATCGCTCTCGTACCGCATGCAGGTGGACCATGGTTGCGCCGATGCGCTCGCTGCGCTGACCGGCGGGCTGGACCGCTACCCGGTCATCCCCGTCTTTATCAATTCGGTGGCGCCACCGATGGCCACGCTGCGCCGCACTCGTCTGCTCGGGGATGCAGTGGGGCGTTTCCTCGGACAAACGGGCAAGCGCGTGCTGGTGGTGGGATCGGGCGGTATTTCGCACGAACCGCCCGTGCCAGAACTGGCCGGCGCCACCGCGGAGGTCGCCGAGCGGCTGATCGCAGGGCGCAATCCATCGGCCGAATCACGCGCGGCGCGGCAGGCGCGCACGGTGGCGGCGGCTCGGGCGTTCGCGGCGGGCGACAGCCCCCTGCACCCACTCAACCCCGAATGGGACCGCGCATTCCTTGCGCGCCTCGCTTCGGGCGAGGTCGCCTCGGTGGACGACATGACCAACGACGCCATCACCCGCGACGGCGGCAAATCGGCACACGAGATCCGCACTTGGGTGGCCGCCTTCGGCGCGCTGGCCGCCTGTGGCCCGTACCGCGCGTCACTCGACTACTACCGCGCCATTCCAGAATGGATTGCAGGCTTCGCCACCATGCACGCGGTGCCGCACACCCCATCGGCTGCGACAGCCTGATTGAACCAGGAGAAACGAATGTCCGATCACACGATCGTGAACACCATTGCCGCGCGGCTGCGACAGGCGCAAGCCACCCGTCGGACCATTGCGCCGGTACGCGGCGAAATTGCCCTCGACGACATGGCAACAGCCTATGCCGTGCAGCAAGCGAATGTCGACGCGCGCGTGGCCGCGGGCGAGCGCATCGTCGGCCGAAAAATCGGCCTGACCTCGCTGGCTGTGCAGAAGCAGCTCGGCGTGGATCAGCCTGACTTCGGCGCGCTGTTCGCCAACATGGCCTACGGCGACCATCAGCCGATGCCGCTTTCCAATCTGATCCAGCCGAAGGTCGAGGCGGAAATCGCGCTCGTGCTCGAACGCGACCTGGTACACGAAAAGCACACCTTTGCCGACCTGCTGCGCGCAACGGCCTACGCGGTTGCCGCCATCGAGGTGGTCGACAGCCGCATCCAGGACTGGGACATCCGCTTCGTCGACACCGTGGCGGACAACGCATCGAGCGCGCTGTTCGTCCTAGGCAGCCGACCCGTTCCACTGACGGACATCGACCTCGCGGCGTGCGCCATGACGCTGTCGCGCGACGGCGAAGTGCTCTCACGCGGCAACGGCAGCGCGTGCCTGGGCAATCCGCTCAATGCGGCGGTCTGGCTGGCAGACCGCCTTGTACAGCTCGGTACGCCGCTGCGCGCGGGCGATGTCGTACTCACCGGGGCGCTGGGCCCCATGGTTGCCGTCACACAGCCCGGCTCGTTCACCGCCCACATCGAAGGGCTGGGCAGCGTCCGCGCGACCTTTACCGAATAACGAGGGCCATCCCATGACTTCCGAAAAACTCAAGGCCGCGATCATCGGCTCAGGCAACATCGGCACCGATCTCATGATCAAGATCCTGCGCAACAGCAAGCACCTGGAGATGGCGGCGATGGTCGGTATCGACCCCGCGTCGGACGGTCTTGCGCGAGCCGCGCGCCTGGGCGTGGCCACCACGCACCAGGGCGTACAGGGGCTGGTGGACCTTCCCATCTTCGACGACATCGACTTCGTGTTCGACGCGACCTCCGCTGGCGCCCACGTGAAGAACGATGCGCTCTTGCGCCAGCGCAAGCCCGGCCTGCGCGTGATTGACCTCACGCCGGCCGCCATCGGCCCGTACTGCGTGCCGGTGGTGAACCTCGATGCAAATATCGACGCACCGAACGTGAACATGGTGACTTGCGGCGGCCAGGCCACGATCCCGATGGTGGCAGCCGTGTCGCGTGTGGCAAAGGTACATTACGCCGAGATCGTCGCGTCGATCAGCAGCAAGTCGGCGGGGCCCGGCACGCGCGCCAACATCGACGAGTTCACCGAGACGACGTCCAAGGCCATTGAAGCGGTGGGCGGTGCCGCCAAGGGCAAGGCGATCATCATCCTGAACCCGGCCGAGCCGCCGGTCATGATGCGCGACACCGTTTATGTGCTGTCGGAAGCGGCCGACCAGGCCCAGGTCGAAGCGTCCATCGAAGAGATGGCCAAGGCCGTCAACGCCTATGTGCCGGGTTACCGCCTGAAGCAGACCGTGCAGTTTGACGTGATTCCGGAAGACAGCCCGCTGAACATTCCAGGCCTGGGCAAGTTCAGTGGCCTGAAGACCTCGATCTTCATCGAGGTGGAAGGCGCCGCGCACTACCTGCCTGCCTATGCGGGCAATCTCGACATCATGACGTCCGCCGCGCTGGCCACCGCCGAGCGCATGGCCGAGAACATGCTCAAAACCACCGTGGCCTGAGGAGTACGCACATGAGCAAGAAACTCTATATTTCCGACGTGACGCTGCGCGACGGCAGCCACGCCATCCGCCACCAATACTCCATCCAGAACGTGCAGGACATTGCGCGTGCGCTGGACAAGGCCAAGGTCGACAGCATCGAGGTGGCTCACGGCGACGGCCTGCAAGGCTCGAGCTTCAACTACGGCTTTGGTGCACACAGCGATCTCGAATGGATCGAGGCCGTTGCCGACGTGATCTCACACGCGAAGATCGCCACGCTGCTGCTGCCGGGCATTGGCACCCTCCACGATCTGAAGGCGGCGTACCACGCCGGCGCGCGCATCGTGCGCGTGGCCACGCACTGCACAGAAGCGGATATCTCAAAACAGCACATCGAGTACGCCCGCGAACTCGGCATGGACACCGTCGGCTTCCTGATGATGAGCCACATGACCACGCCAGAAAATCTCGCGCAGGAAGCCAAGAAGATGGAGAGCTACGGCGCAACCTGCATCTACGTGGTGGACTCAGGTGGCGCGCTCAGCATGAACGACGTGCGCGCGCGCTTCCGTGCGCTCAAGAACGTGCTCAAGCCGGACACGCAAACGGGCGTCCATGCGCACCACAACCTGAGCCTGGGCGTGGCCAATTCGATTGTCGCTGTGGAGGAGGGCTGCGACCGGATCGATGCATCGCTCGCCGGAATGGGCGCGGGCGCAGGCAACGCACCGCTCGAGGTGTTCATTGCCGCGGCTGAGCGCCTGGGCTGGAATCACGGGACCGACCTCTACACCCTGATGGATGCTGCCGATGACATCGTGCGCCCGCTGCAGGACCGCCCCGTGCGCGTGGACCGCGAAACGCTGGCGCTCGGCTATGCCGGTGTGTACTCCAGCTTCCTGCGCCACTCCGAAGTGGCCGCGAAGAAGTACGGCCTGAAGACGGTCGACATCCTGGTCGAGCTCGGCAAGCGGCGGATGGTGGGCGGCCAGGAAGACATGATCGTCGACGTGGCGCTGGACCTGAAGAAGCGCGCGCTCGAAGCACAGCAGTAACACCACCCACTCGGATCGCCAAATCCCCAGACAGAGGCTGCGACCCACAGCAGCCCATGACATCGGAGACTACCCATGAATACGCCCCGAACCGGCACCGCTGCCACCATCGGCCTCTGCCTGGCCATTGCATTACTCGAAGGCTTGGACTTGCAATCGGCCGGTGTGGCCGCGCCGCGCATCGCCAAGGAGTTTTCACTCTCGGTGGCACAGATGGGCTGGGCCTTCAGCGCCGGCGCCATCGGTCTGCTGCCCGGCGCGGCGCTGGGCGGGCGGCTGGCCGATCGCCTCGGCCGCAAGCGTGTGCTGATGCTATCTGTGGCGCTGTTCGGCGTCTTCTCGCTGGCTACCACCTTGGTATGGGATTTCCAGAGCCTGCTGCTCGCACGCCTGCTCACCGGCCTGGGGCTTGGCGCTGCCATGCCAAACCTGATCGCGCTGTGCTCGGAAGCAGCCGCCTCCCACCAGCGCAGCACAGCGGTAGGGGCCATGTACTGCGGCATGCCGTTTGGGGCCGCACTGGCCGCAGCAATCGGCATTGTCAGCCCGGCCGATGCAAGCTGGCGGCACATTTTCTATGTGGGTGGCTTCGGCCCGCTGCTGATGCTGCCCCTGCTGGCACTGTGCCTGTATGAGTCCGCACAGTTTGTGCGCGCGAAAGCGGACTCAGCGCGCAATGCAAACGGCACACCCGGCTTCGTCGAGGCCCTGTGGCGCAACGGGCGCGCACAAACCACGCTGGCCCTGTGGATCAGCTACCTGGGCACGTTGATCGTGCTCTATTTCCTGATGAACTGGCTGCCGTCGATGGTGTTGTCAAACGGCCTGACCCGTGCGCAATCGGGCATCGCCATGATGGTGTTCAACATCGGGGCCGGCATCGGCGCCGTAGGTATCGCCAATGTGATGGACCGCTTCGGCCAGCGGCTGACGGTGATCGTCATGTACGCGGGCATTGCGGCAGCGCTGGCCGGGCTGGCAGCCGCAACGGGAAGCACCTTGATGTTCTGTGGCGCGTTCTTCTGCGGCCTGTTCCTGGTGGGTGGGCAGTCGGCGCTGTATGCGCTGGCAGGCCAGGCGTATCCGACGCAGGTGCGCGGCACGGGGGTCGGCGCCGCCGTTGCCATCGGCCGTCTGGGTTCGATCCTCGGTCCGCTCGTTGCGGGACAGCTGTTCGCGCTCGGCCAAAGCCCATCGATGCTCGTCGGTGCCAGCATTCCGCTCATCATCATCGCCGCGCTTGCCGCGTTGATGGTTGTGGGCTCCTTCTCCTCGCATGTGGAACCCGGTGCGGCGCTAGCCGACGGGCACAACGCCTGACGAATGCGAGCAGACATTCCCTCGTTCAACTCTCCGCCTCAAAGGACAGCCATCATGGGTGCCACCGTACAGACCTTCACCGAAGCTTCAACGAGCAAATTCGTCACCATCCAGGATGGTGAAACCGAGTTTCGGATTCATTACAACGACACCGGCACCGGCGCGCAGACCGTGGTCATGTTGCACGGCTCCGGGCCAGGCGCAAGCGGATGGGCCAACTTCAACCGCAACGTGGAACCGCTGGCTGCCGCCGGCTATCGCGTGCTGCTGGTGGACTGCCCGGGCTGGAGCAAAAGCGATCCGGTGGTCAACACCGGTTCACGTTCAGAGCTCAACGGCCGGGTGCTCAAGGCCGTGCTCGATGCATTGGACATCGAGCGCGTGCACGTCATCGGCAACTCGATGGGCGGACACAGCGCGGTGGCCTTTGCCCTGGCCAACCCCAAGCGCGTCGACAAGCTCGTGCTGATGGGCGGCGGCACCGGCGGGCCGAGCCAGTTCGTTCCCATGCCCACCGAAGGCATCAAGCTGCTCAACGGGCTGTACCGCGAGCCGACCATCGAAAACCTGAAGCGGATGATGAACGTGTTCGTGCACGACCCCAGTTCACTGACCGATGATTTGATGCAGGCCCGACTGGATAACATGCTCGCGCGCCGCGACCACCTCGAAAACTTCGTCAAGAGCCTCGAGGCCAACCCGAAGCAGTTCACCGACTACGGTGCGCGCCTGGGCGAAATTGCAGCGCCCACGCTGGTGGTCTGGGGCCGCGACGATCGTTTCGTGCCAATGGATGTCGGTCTGCGTCTGCTCGCTGGCTTGCCCAACGCGCAGATGCACGTCTTCAACCGCTGCGGGCATTGGGTGCAGTGGGAGCACGCTGACGCATTCAACCGCATGGTGATCGACTTCCTCGCTCATTAAGGCACCACCGGCGCTCGACCATGGCGAGCCCTATGTCTCAACTATGTTTTGCCATTCAGACTGCCCGCAACGGATACACACCAGCGGGAGATACCTGTCATGGATGCGCTCAAAACGTCCCGGTCCCAGCAGGGACTTAGCAAGGTTCCGGAGATCACCCTCGCGTTCTGGGTGATCAAGGTCCTGTCCACCACGGTCGGAGAGACGGCCGCCGACTTTCTGGCGGTCAACGCCGGTTGGGGCCAGGGTGTGACGCGTCTGGTGATGGGAGCCCTGCTGGCCGTGGCCCTTGCCGCCCAGTTGCGCACCAGACGCTACACCCCGTGGCTCTACTGGTTGTCCGTGGTGTTGGTGAGCATCGTCGGCACCCAGATCACGGATTGGCTGACCGATGGCCTGGGCGTCAGCCTCTACCTCAGCACCGCTGTCTTCGCCATCGCACTGGCTGCCATCTTTGGCGCCTGGTATCGGCTGGAACGCACGTTGTCCATCCAGGACATCGTCACGCGCAGGCGGGAGCGCTTCTACTGGGGCGTCATTCTTTGCACGTTCGCGCTTGGAACGGCCGCCGGTGATCTGGCGACCGAAGCCTTGGGGCTGGGCTTCACCTGGGGGGCCATATCGTTCGGCGCAATGCTTGCCATCGTCTATCTGGCCTGGCGCAGCGGCTGCAACGCTGTACTGACGTTCTGGACCGCTTACATCCTGACGCGTCCATTTGGCGCCGCACTGGGTGATCTGCTCACGCAGGCCAAGACCTACGGCGGCCTTGGCTTGGGCGCGCCGCTGACCAGCGCCGTGTTCCTCGCCGTGATCGTCATGCTGGTGGCCGCCGCCCAATTCAGCGCAAGCCGCCCCCAACACGCCCACGCGGCCGACTAACTCCCACCGCCACCTTCAAGGAAATGCTTATGCGCCATGCCTACTGCTCCATCCCCCGCTGTGCCGCCGTTGCGGCTGCCGTGGCTGTCCTATTGCTCGGGACAGGGTGCTCGAAGCCGATCGATGCAAACGCTGCGAGCCCCGGCCAACCCTCTGCAACGCGCACGGCGTCAAAACTCGGCGATCTCACCCCGTTTCGGATCATCGTCGCCGACGTGGCCAACTTCGTAGACGAGGGAAACCTGGTCGCAGCCAGAACGCGGATCAAAGATCTCGAAGTCGCCTGGGACTCGGCGGAAGCCGGCCTGAAACCCAGGGCGCCGGAAGATTGGCACCTGCTGGACAAAGCCATTGACCGCGCATTGGAGGCACTGCGGGCCAACCCGCAAAACTCCGCCGACTGCAACGCGGCCATGGCAGCGTTGCTCAAGACCTTCAATTCGCTCGGTTGAACTTGACGAAGGGCCCGCTGCAGGACCCTCGTTGATGTCCGCGACGTTGCCCGGCGAGCACCGCCGTGGCAACGACCGCACTATCGGGTGATCTGCAGGCCCAGGTAGACCAGCAGTTGCTGCCGGTCTTCGGCGGGCGCACCAAACTCGCGGCCGACGGCACCCAGCAGCGTGTAGGTGTCATTGATCTTCCAGTGCATGCCCAGGTTGAGCAACGTGTGGTGCGCGCCGGGCGCCTGCGTCCTGCGCACCTCGGCAATGCACTCGCGCCCGTCACCGCAAGCGTGGCCGGCCACGATGCCAGCGACCCACTGGCTGTCGCCGCCCCCCGAGACGAAGTTGCGGCCAACTTCGGTCGACACGCCGAAACCGCCGACATCGGTAGCCACCTCAAGCGGCAGGAAGAACTCGTGCCCATCGCTCGCAATGCCTCGCCGCGTGGATCCATCCAGCATGCTGCGGCTGTACTGCGGATAGGTCGACACCGAGAACCCCGCCTGTTCCTGATCGATGAAGCGCCATTTCACGCCGAAGTTGCCGGTTCCCAGCCCCGACTTCCAGCGCTGGCCATCGTCGCGGACAAAGGTCCAGGGAATGTCGGCCTTGAGCTGGATGTGGTCGCCCCAGCCGTAGTTGATGTCGGCATCGGGCGCAGCCACCTGTAGGCGACCGTGTGTACGGGTTGCGATCGCACCGAGGTTGACTTCCCAATGACCGTCGCCGGGTGTTTCGGGGTCATCGGTCACCATGGGTGGCCCGCCTTGCGCCAACACGGGGCCGGCGATTGCGGCACTCGCAATGAGTGCCATCCAGCGCGACATGCAGCGCAGGCGTGCCTTCATGCTGTTCGGAAATGGCTGATGCATAAGCGTCTCTTGATGGGTGGAGAAGGAAATGAAAGGGTCCGCTCAAGATTGGGGGGAGACCGCGGACACGGGCTTCGGTCGCGTGCGTGACGCGCCAAGCGAATCGAACCCGAGGTACAGCACCGGGGTGATGAACAGCGTGATCAGTTGGGAGAGCAGCAGGCCGCCCACGATCGAAACGCCGAGCGGCTGGCGCAGCTCAGCACCGGCACCCATGCCCAGCGCGATGGGCAGCACGCCCATCAACGCGCACAGCGTGGTCATCATGATCGGGCGAAAGCGCAGCAGGCAGGCCTTGCGGATGGCATCTTCCGCGCCCAGCCCTTCGTCGCGGCGCGCCCCGATCGCGAAGTCGATCATCATGATCGCGTTCTTCTTCACGATGCCGATCAACAGCAGAATGCCGATCATGGCGATGAAGCTGACCTCCATGCCGGACCATCGCAAGGCAAGCAGCGCGCCGAGCGCCGCAGACGGAATGCCGAGCAGGATCGTGACCGGATGCACCCAGCTTTCGTACAGCATGCCCAGGATCACGTAGATGACCGCAACGGCAATCACGATCAGCCACAGCTGCGTCGTCTGCGATTGCTGGAACAGCGCCGCCTGCCCGCCGAAGGCACCGAAGACGGTGGCCGGCATCTTCAACGCCTGTTGCGCCGAAGCGATGGCGGCGGCCGCGTCCGACAGCGACTTTCCGGGGGACAGTTCGAACGACAGCGTCACCGCCGGCAACTGCGCCTGGTGGTTGACGGCAATCACACCTTTGCCGCGCGTGACGGTGGCAAACGCGCTCAGCGGCACGGTCTTGCCGGTCGCGCTGCGCACCTCGATCGCCAGCAGGTCGTTCTCGTCGCGCCGCTTCTCATCGACGACTTCCAGGATCACCTGGTAGCTGTCTTCCGGCGCGTAGATGGTCGACACCTGGCGGCTGCCGAACGCGCCATACAGCGTATTGCGCAGCGTCGCCATGTCGATCCCCAGCTGCGCGGCCTTTTCCCGATCCACCTGCAGTTGCGCTTCCAGACCGTTCTTCTGGTAGTCGCTATTCACGCCGACCAGCACATCGGAATGGCGCAGCACATCGACCAGCTTGCCGGCCCAGACATCAAGCTCGCCCGCACCGACCGACTGCAGCGTGTACTGATACGTGCTCTTGGACGCGCGACCACCCACGCGCAGGTTCTGCACCGGGCTGAAGTACACCCGGATGCTGGGCAGGAACGACGTGGACCGCCGCAGTTGCGCCAGTACATCGTCCAGCGGCGGCCGCTGGCTGCGGTCCTTCAAGTCGATCACGAGCTGCGTCGTGTCGTGGTCCACCTTGGTCGCCACGGCCGCCACACTGGCGTCATTGAGCACGACGCGTTCGATCTGCTGCATCACCGCCAGCCGGCCCGCGAACGACATGTCCTCCGGCGCATCGACGTTCGCGATCAGCTGCCCGATGTCCTCGCGGGGGAAAAACCCCTTTGGCGCGCCAACATAAAGCCAGGCCGTGACCGCGAAGGTGGCGGCGCCGATGATCAGCACGGCGGTGCGGTGCCGCAGCGCCACGTCGAGCGCACGCGCGTAGCCCGCCGCGCAGCGCTCGAACCCGGTTTCGAAGAGGCGACTCCAGCGTCCCGCTTCGCGATGCGCGACCGGCATGCGCATCACCAGCGGCACCAGCAGCGGGATCAACGTCAGCGCCACTGCCGCCGACACCAGGATCGCCAGCGACACGACGATGGCGAACTCATGAAACAGCCGGCCGATCGTGCCCGGCATGAAGAAGATCGGGATGAACACCGCCACCAGCGAGATCGAGATCGACATCACCGTGAAGCCCACTTCCCTCACACCTGCCGCTGCGGCTTCGCGCGGCGTCATGCCCTCCTCGATGTGGCGGATGATCGCTTCGAGCACGACAATCGCGTCGTCCACGACGAGCCCGACCGCGATGGTCAGCCCCAGCAGCGAAATGTTGTCCAGGCTCAGGCCACACGCCGCCATCAGCCCGAAGGTGCCGAACAGCGACAGCGGCACGCTGAGCGCCGGTACCAGCGTGATCGCCACCCGGCGCAGGAACAGCAGCATCACCATCACGACCAGCGCGATCGTCAACAGCATGGTCAGGTTGACATCGTGGATCGCATCGCGAATCGAGATCGAGCGGTCACCGCGCGTCTCGATCGAGACCGACGCCGGCAGCGCGGCCTGCAGCTTCGGCAACAGCGCACGCACCGCGTCGACCACCGCCACCGTATTGGCATCGGGTTGACGCTGCACCGACAGCAGGATCGATGGCTTGCCGTCGAGCGTGCTGACGTTCTGCACGTTCTCGATGCTGTCTCGCACGTCGGCCACATCGCTCAAACGCAGGACACGGCCCTGGCGGTTGGCGACCACGATCTGCGCGAAGTCGGCCGCGTGCCGCAGGTTGCCGCTGATCTGCACGGTCAGCATCTGGCGCTGGTTGTCGAGCTGGCCGATGGGCGCGTTGGAGTTCGCGTTCTTCAGTGCGGCGGCAAGCTCCGCGAGTGTCAGATCCAGCGCAGACAGCCGCGCCGGATCTGCCTGGATGCGCACCGCGTAGCGTTTCTGCCCCGTCACCTGCACCTGCGCCACGCCCTTGATGGCAGACAGCGCCGGCACCACCACGTTGTCGCTGTAAGCGTTGAGGTCTGACAGCGACAACGCCGGAGAACTCAGGCCGACGAGCAGGATCGGCATGTCGGCCGGGTTCACCTTCTTGTACGAAGGCGGCGCCGGCAGCTCGCTCGGCAGGGAGCGCGTGGACCGGAACAGCGCCGCCTGCACGTCGGCGGCCGCCGAGTCGATGTCACGGCTGGCGTCGAATTCCAGCTGGATCTTGGTTTCACCCTGAATGCTCGATGACGTGGACATCACCAGCCCGGGAATCGCCGAGAACTGCTTCTCCAGCGGCGTCGCAATGGAGCTGGCCATGTTCTGCGGACTCGCGCCGGGCAGCTTGGCGCTGACTTCCAGCGTTGGCGTGTCGTACTGCGGCAGGGCCGAGATGGGCAGTTGCAGCCAGCAGACCACGCCTGCGACGAGCACGCTGATCCAGAACAGCATCGTCGCAATGGGGCGTCGCAGGCAGGCCTCGGATAGCTTCATCGCGCGTCCTTGCTCGTGCGTGCCGCAATGCGCACCGCGGCCCCGGGCTTGAGGCCGGCCTGCCCCTCGGCAACCACGCGCTCCCCGCCGTTGAGGCCGTCGACCACCGCCATCTGGTCTTGCAGACGGAGCAAGGTGACCTGCCGCACCTGCGCCTTGCTGTCCGTATCGAGCACGTAGACGAAGCGGCCCTGCGGCCCCTCAAGCAGTGCCTGTGGCGGCAGCACGATGGCGCCGTGGCTCACGCCCGCATCGATGGCGAGGTCCACGTAGGCGCCTGGCCAGAGCGAGCGCGTCGCGTTCGGAAACGACGCCTTGAGCGTGATCGTGCCGGTGTCCGTATTGACGGTGTTGTTGACGAAGACGAGCGAGCCGGGCTGCCGGCCGCCATCGGGCGTCTGCAGTTCAATGCGGACAGCCCCGGTGGCGCGCGCATCCAGCAGCCGCGCCAGTTGCGATTCCGGCAGCGAAAACTCAACGCCGATCGGGTCGATCTGCACCACCGTCACGAGCGGCACGGCGGCTGTCGTCTGCGCGAGGCTGCCGGGGTGGACGGTCAGCGCGCCCGTCAGGCCCGCCATGGGGGCCGCAATGTGCGTGCGCTCCACCTGCAGGCGGGAGCTCGCCACTTCGGCCTGAACGGCCTTGTACTGCGCCTTCAATGATTCGAGCTTGCTGGCGCTGGTGTCGACCGCGCTCGTCGAGTAATAGCGCAGCTTCGCCAGCTGCCGGATGCGGGCCAGGTCGCGCTCGGCATCGTCCACCTGCGCCTCGATCTGCGCCGCGCTGGCCTGGGCGCGCTCGAGTTGCGCGGTCACGTCACTCGCGTCGATGGTGAACAGCAGTTGCCCCGCCTTGACGTCATCGCCCTCTCGAAAGTGGATGCCGCGCACCGTGCCGCCCACCTGGGGGCGCACGTCGACCTGATTCAGCGGCACCACGTGCCCGTGCGCGGACAATTTGACGGGCAAGTCACGCGCCTCGGCCTGCACCACGCTGACCAGAGGCAACGCCTTGGCCGGCGATTTCGCGGCATCGGATTGCCTGCCGAAGAGAGTGACCTGCATCAATGCGATCACCAGCCCCATGGCTCCCACGGCGATCGCACCACGCAACATGAAAGGCTTGTTCAGCGTCATGGTTCGTTGCTCATCTGGCGGGGCCGAGTGCCGCATTGACTTGCGCCAGGACCGCATCGTCCAGTGCGCCGGCAGAAGCTGCCAGCTGCAGGCGCGCATACAGGTAGTCGGACCGGGCGGACGTGAGGTTGTAGAGCGTCTGGTAGTAGTTCTGCTCGGCGTTGAGCACGTCGATGATGGTGCGCACGCCTACCTCCTGGCCCACCTTGCTCGATCGCACCGATGACTCGCCGGAGACACGGGCGCGCTCCAGCGCCCGAATGCGCTGGGCGCCGTCTCGCAGGCTGGCAAAGAACTGGCGCGTGGCACGTTGCGCCTCGCGCAGTCCGGCTTCTAGCGCGTAGCGTTGCTGGTCCTGAATGGCCATCGACTGGCGCAGCAAGGATTGGCGCATACCGCCGTCGACGAGCGGGATCGTCAGGCGCAGCCCGATCGTTCCGCCCGTGGTGACGTCACGACCGCCTGACTTCGAAATACTGCCCGCATCGTACTGCCGCCCTACGCTCGCAACCGCCGTGATGACCGGCGCGCCGCGCCAGGTGTACTGGTCGCCGGCCAGCTCCGCGATCTCCACGCCCAGCTCAAGCTGGCGAACGGCGGGATTGGAGCGCCGCGTCTGGTCGAGCCAGACCTCCTGCGTTGCGGGCGGCAGCTCCGTCGCAGAGAAGCCGGACAGGATTGGCGCCAACTTTCCCGAGTTCACCCCGGTCAGCACGGCAAACGCGTCCGACTTGTTGGCCAGGTCGTTCTGGTTGGCAATCAGCGCCGCCACCACACCGTCGTACCGGGCTTGCGCATCGTCGGTATCGCTGGCTGTGCTCAGGCCCAGCGCATACGATTGTTTGGCCAGCGCCAGTTGTTCACTGATGGCTTGCGCCTGGGTGTCCGCCAGCGCAACGTTCTCGCGCGCGACGAGCACGTCGAAGTAGCTGCGCGCGACCCGCAGCATCAGATCCTGTTCTATTTGCTGATACTGAATCCGAGCCTGTTCGGCTTCGCGATGCAGACGCTCCCGGGCGAAGTTCGCACTCGCGTCATACAGCGGTTTGCTCCAGACAACGCTCGTGCCGTAGCTCTGGCCACTCGTGTACGAGGCCGGGTGTGACGATGTTTCCAAACCCGGGCGATAGTCCTGACCGGCCTGTCCAGCGTTGGCCGTCAGGTCAACATGCGAGGCCGTCAGCGCATCACCCTGCGCAATCTTTTCTTCCGCGGCACGCAGCGCGGCCTGCGATGCCATCAGCGCGGCATCATTCGCGCGCGCTGCCTGCCAGGATTCGACCAGATCGACCGCGCGCGCCGAGGAACACACCGCACCCAGAAGCAGGAGGACGATCGGCGCAAACAGGCGGTGGGGACATCGCAGCATTGCGGAGGCTCAAGAACGTGCGAAAAAAACGTGCGGCGGGCGCAGTGCGCCCCCGGGCAACCACGGAGGTCGCGCAGGGATGCGCCCGGTGCTGCGCAGCGCTACTTCGCGTTGCCGGGCAGCACGTCGTACCGCAGTAGTCCGGCCTTGGTGTCTGCCGAACCACCAACGGCCACGTACAGCCGATGGAGTTCGGGCACCAGGAACGCCGTCTTCGCGCCCTTCTCCGACGGCACGCGCGCAATCTCGTCGTAGTGATCGGCATCGCGCTGCTGGAACACCGCAACGTAGTCATCACCCGCCGCGTAGATGCGATGGTTCCTTGCGTCGAACATCATGCCGTTGGTTCGGCCCGGCGCATCGAAGCTCGCCACCGATTGCCCGGTCTCCGTGTTGATCACCACGAGCTTGAACGGCTTGCGCGTAATCACGAACAGGCGCTTGTTCTTCTCGTCGAGATCGATCTGCGAGTTGTCCTTCCCTTCCTTGATCTGCCAAGTGTTCAGCAGCTGGCCCGTTTTCTTGTCGAGCACGGCAATCTCGCCCTTGCCGGCCACATTGACGAACACGCGCGATCCGGCCTGCTCGGCCACGATGCCTTCGGTAAAGTCGGTGTCAAACGTGGTCTCGCCCAGCGTCTTGCCCGAGTCGACATCCACCTGCGTCACCAGCGTTTTCGCCATCTTGGTGGGCGCGTTCTTGCCACCGGTGACAAACCACAGGCGGCGCGACGAGGGGTCGTAGCTCATCACATCGGCGCCCGGTGTGAGCTTGATCGTGCCGGTCACGGCATAGCTCTTGCCATCCAGTACCTTGCTCAGGCTTGCGCCGCTGTTGCTGACAAACAGCCGATTGCTCTTCGGCTCGTAGTGGATGGCGTGCGGCGTCTCCATGCCTTTGACGGTCTTCAGGTGTGCGCCGCTGCGCAGGTCGAAGACCTCCAATGTTCCGCCGTCTTCGCCGGCCAGAAACAGCCGGTTGCCTTTGATGTCCGCGCCGAAGTGATCGAAATCACCGTCGTAACCGGGCAGGTCGGTGCGGCTGAGCAGGCGCAATGGCTCGCCGGCCACGGCAACGTTGGACAACAGCGTCGCTGCTGCGAGCGCCACGGCAGTGGCGACCGTGCGAATGTTCGCTTTCATGGGAGTCTTCACCCTTCGCAAATGCGGCGCGCCGCTTCAGTTGGCCTGATCGAACAGGGCGTCGTAGCTCGGGATCTTCTTGGCCAGTGCGTCCCGCAGCGCGTTCGACTTCTTCAGGAACGCCAGTTCCTGGCTGCTGGTGTTCGGGTTGGCCGGCGGATTCTTGAACGCGTAGACCACCAGGCCGATGTTGTTGCCCTTGGCATCGCGCATGGGCATCAGCACGACGAACTTCTTCGGGTTGTCCTTGGTGCGGTTCCAGCGCGGATCGACAATGGTGATGCCCTTCTTGATCACGTCGATGTCATCCGGGTCGTCCGCGTTGCCGATACGCTCGGGGTAGGAACCCGCGAACATCGTGAAGATGTCGGTCTGGCCCGGCGGGGTGCCATGCAGCGTGATGCTCAGCAGTTCCGGATGCTTGGACATCGTCTCGTCAGACAGTTTCTGGCCGTAGATCTTGTGGGACGGCGGTGTCCAGTTCTTGTCCGCCCAGGAGGGCGCACTGCTCAAAGCGGCCATGCCGGTCAGTGCCGTTGCCAGCGCCAGCTTGAAAAAGGTGCTCATGGGGTGTCTCCGTTCTTGAGATGTCGTTGGTCGCATCCGATCCGTGGAAGCGTGGACCGAGTCTAGGGGGGGACTCTGTACGCTTCCTGTAGTGATCCTTAAAATTCATTCAGCCAAGCCGGCGCCGGATCGAATAGCATCCACGGGAACGATCCTCGCCGCGCTATAAGACTGGAGCACCCCGCATGAAGTCGATCGGCAGCCGCATCACTCTCTGGTATGCCATTACCGTCACGGCAACGCTGGCTTGCCTCTTCATCGCCGGCCATTTCCTGCTCGACCGCTATCTCGTCAAGCAGCTCGATGAGCTGAACGAGGCGCAGTTCAAACACCTCAAGGCCACCCTCGGCCGGGACTACGCCAAGCTGACGCCACCGGAAATCGACGACCGCATCCGCCAGGCCACCGAATCAGCGTCGTCGTTGTTCTATATCGACATGCATGCATCGATGGCGAACCGGTTCTTCAAGTCGCGCAATCTGCATGGGCAGTCGATCCCGGACATTGCGGGCGAACGTGCGTATTCCATCAGCATGAACACGATCGGCGAGGTGCGGGTGAGCGAATTCCAGCTCGCGCCGTTCGATGTCATCGTAGCCACGCCGCTGGCGCCGGTGAAGGATCTGATGGCCGGATACCGGCTGGTCTTCTTCGGCTTGCTCGGCACGGCGCTGGTGATCAGTGTGGCGGTGGGCTACGGCCTGAGCCGGCTGATCCTCCACCCAGTGCGCGTGATCCAGGCCACCGCCAACCGCATCCGCTCCGACGATCTCAGTCAACGCATTCCGGTGGGCGATGTGAAGGACGAGATCGCCCAGTTGTCGGCGTTCCTGAACCAGATGTTCGACCGGCTGGAGATGTCGTTTGCCGAGATCCGGCGCTTCGCGGCGGAGGCATCGCATGAACTCAAGACGCCCATGTCGCTGGTGGCGCTGCATGCCGAGCGGCTGCTGGTCAGTGATGGACTGACGCAGCAGCAGATGGATTCGGTGGCCGTCATCCTGGAGGAGCTCGGCCGCGTGAACCGGATCATCGATGAGCTGTTGTTCCTCTCGCGCGCCGATGCCGGCGCGGTGCTTGTCGAGCTTCGGGCGCAGTCTCCGGCCGCCCTCCTGAGCACCTTCGGTCAGGATGCCTCGGCCCTGGCCGAGCACGGTGGCAAAGTCTTCGCCTGGTCGCACCGCGGCGAGGGTGAAGTCAACATCGATGGCCCCCGCATCCGGCAGGTCCTGCTGAACCTGCTGACCAACGCCTTACGGGTGAGCCCGCAGGGCGGCGTGGTGTATCTCGACTCGACCTTGGCGGCCGGTACTTGGCGCATCAGCATGGTGGACGAAGGCCCCGGCCTGACACCCGAAGAATGCGAGCGCATTTTTGAACGGTTCGTGCGCCTGCCCTCCCCCGGCCAGGACCAGCGCGGTAGCGGCCTGGGCTTGGCCATCTGCCGCAGCATTGTGGCAATGCACAAGGGAAAGATCTGGGCCACCAGCCGCGACGTCGGGCGCGGCCTGCGCGTCGTCATCGAGATTCCCGCCGCGCCCGCGGCGTGACGCTGACCGCAACGTTGCTGCAGGCCGCCATCGATTCTGCTTGAGCCATGCCGCGCCATCAGCGCCCTACTACGTGGCCGCGCACGCCTGGCCACCTCCACGGTTGCCCCGGCAACCCTTCGCGCGGCCTCGGCTTCTAGGGAAAACCCACCCCACAAACCGGCGTGACCTGAACGCGCTTTCAGAATCGGTTCACGTTCGAGACAGGCTGACTGTCTAGTGTATGGGCACGGTTGGAACACCCAACTACTACCACGTGATCCCTCGCAACCAAGGACGCATAACGATGAAAACCCGAGACAAACTCCTGCTGTGTTCCGCCATCGCCAGCATGATGGCCGCAGCTCCCGCCGCACAGGCAGCCGACAAGATCACCCTGATGGTCGGTGGCTACGAGAAGATCATCTACCTGCCCGCCAAGCTTGCCGAGGGCCTGGGTTACTTCAAGGACGAAGGCCTGAACGTCGAGCTGCTCAATGAAGGCGCGGGCGTGGATGCCGAGAACGAGATGCTGGCGGGCGCCGTGCAAGGCGTGGTCGGCTTCTATGACCATTGCGTCGACCTGCAGGCCAAGGGCAAGTACATCGAATCGGTTGTGCAGCTCGCACATGCGCCGGGCGAGGTCGAGCTGGTGTCGAACAAACACCCGCAGGTCAAGAGCATGGCAGACCTCAAGGGCAAGACGATGGGCGTGACGGGACTGGGTTCGTCCACCAACTTTCTCACCCAGTACCTGATGGTCAAGTCTGGTGTGCCGGTGGGCCAGTTCACCTCGCTGCCGGTGGGCGCAGGTACGACGTTCATCATGGCCATGCAGCAAGACAAGATCCAGGCCGGCATGACGACCGAACCCACCATCTCACGCCTGCTCAAGACCGGCGAGGCGCGCGTCCTGGTTGATCTGCGCACCGCTGAGAAGACCAAGGAAGCGCTCGGCGGCACCTACCCGGCCGCCTCGCTGTACATGCCGACGGACTGGGTCGAGAAGAACAAGCCCACCGTACAGAAGCTCGCCAACGCCTTCGTGAAGACGCTGCGCTACATCAATACGCACAGCGCTGCCGAGATTGCCGAGAAGATGCCCAAGGACTTCTACGTGGGCGACAAGGACGGCTACGTCAAGGCCCTGGAAGGCGGCAAAGCCATGTTCACCGCGGACGGCATGATGCCCAAGGGCGGCCCGGACACGGTGCTGTCGGTGCTGAGCACGTTCTCGCCGAACGTGAAGGGCAAGAAGATCGACCTTGCAAAGACGTACACGACCGAGTTCGTAACCAAGGTGAAGTGATCATGGGCGCAGCAATGGCACCAACGGCAGCAACCTCCGACCCGGCCATCGAGCTGATCAACGTCAGCCGCCGCTTCCTCACGCCGGACGGCAAATCGATGACCGCCATCCGGGATTTCACGATGACCGTCGAGCGCGGCGAGTTCGTTGCCGTTGTCGGCCCGACCGGCTGCGGCAAGTCCACCACGCTCAACCTCATCACCGGCCTGGCGAAACCCTCGGCGGGCGAGGTGCGGTTGTTCGGCAATCCGATCGACGGCATCGACAGCCGCATCGGCTTCGCCTTCCAGACCGATGCGCTCTTCCCCTGGCGCAGCGTGATCGACAACGTCGTGGCCGGGCCGCTGTTTCGCGGTGTGGCGCGTGAAGAGGCCTATGCCAGCGCGCGCCAATGGCTTGCGCGCGTGAATCTGGCGGGGCACGAAACCAAGTTCCCGCACCAGCTCTCGGGCGGCATGCGCAAGCGGGTATCGCTTGCGCAGACCTTCATCAACGGCCCGCAGATCCTGCTGATGGACGAGCCGTTCTCCGCGCTCGACGTGCAGACCCGCGTGCTGATGCACGACGAGCTGCTGCGCCTGTGGTCGCAATCGAAGGCGTCGGTGGTGTTCGTCACGCACGATCTGGAAGAGGCCATCACGTTGGCCGACAAGGTCTACGTGCTGACCTCCGGCCCGGCGACCGTCAAGTCGGTCTACCCGATCGACATCCCCCGGCCGCGCGTCGCCAGCGAAATCCGCTACGACCAGCAATTCATCGACATCTCGCGCACGATCTGGAATGACCTGCGCGAAGAAGTGCGGCGCGGCGCCTCGCAAGAGGAAGCCCGCGTTGCGGAGGTTGCAGCATGAACAATCAGGCCACCCTGAAGCCCCCGGTCGGCGTCTCCGTCCCCTCTGCGGCAGAGATTGAAGCCGCCGCCGCGCGCAGCGCCAAGCGCCGCAAGCAGACCGTCTACTTCTGGCGCTACTTCATCCTCATCCTCTTCCTGGGCGGCTGGGAAGTGCTGGTGCGGATGAAGCTGATCGATGAATTCTTCTTCTCCAAGCCGTCAGAAATCCTCTCGCGCCTCTACACCTGGTTGACCGAAGGCACATCCGACGGCCCGCTGTGGTACCACCTGTGGGTGACCATGGAGGAGTCCATGCTGGGCTTCATCACCGGTGCGGTGGCCGGCATCATCGCGGGCATCGCGCTGGGGCGCAATCGCATGCTGTCCGATGTGTTCTCCGTCTACATCAAGGTGATCAACTCGGTGCCCCGTGTGGTGCTGGCACCGATCTTCATCATGATCTTCGGCCTGGGGCTGACCTCCAAGGTGGCGCTCTCATTCGTGATGGTGTTCTTCGTGGTGTTTGCCAACGCGTTCCAGGGCGTGCGCGAGGCGGACCGCAACCTGCTGGCCAATGCGCAGATCCTGGGGGCGCGCGGCTGGCAGCTGACACGCTCGGTGGTCATCCCGTCGGCCATGAGCTGGATCTTCGCCTCGCTGCACGTCAGCTTCGGCTTTGCCATCGTGGGCGCCATCGTCGGTGAGTTCGTGGGCGCGCGGTATGGCATCGGCCTGCTGATCAACATTGCGAAGGGCTCGTTCGATGCAGCCGGGATGTATGCGGCGATCGTCATCATCATGGTGGTCGCGCTCGCGGCCGAATACCTGATGACGCTGGTCGAAACGCGCCTGGCCAAATGGCGTCCGGCACCGCTGCAGGACACGCACTGAGCGCATCCGGGTTCGCTGGCGACCGGCGAACCCGCCTTTCACCTTCCCGGCGGCCAGTGCCCTGCCCCACAACCTCATCATGATGATCAACCACACAACAGCGAAGGGACTCGCCGACTGCGTCTGCAAATACGCCATCGCTGCCGTGGCACTCGCTGCCGCAGCCGTCGCGCAAGCCCAGGTTCCTGCTGGGTTTCCGGTCAAGAGCTACGCCCAGGAACTCGTTGACCGCACCGTCGCGCAGCATCCCGACCTGCGGGCCGTCGTGATGCACGTGACCCCGCCCAATGCGGCGGACAACGTCGTCATTGCCTCGAACATCGGCCGCATCGGCAAGCCCGCCGATGCCGATGACCTCGACGTGATCGCCACCGGCAAGACCCGAATTGCCATGGATCACGGCAACAAGCGCATCGAGATCGAGCTGCCGCTGCATGACGTGGGCGGGCAGACCGTCGGCAGCCTGGGCCTGGTCTGGCGGTATCCGGTCGGCGGCAACCACGCGGAGTTCGAGCGCATCGCCGGCGTCATCCGCGATGCGCTGTCCCGACGTATCCTCAGCCTGCCAAACCTGATGGACCCCTACCCGTTCGCGCCGCTGGTGACCACAAAATCCAGGGCGCAGACGCTGGTGGAGGAAGCCCTCCAGCGCCACCCCGAAGTGACGGTGCTGGCCTTGCGTGCAAAGGTGCCGCCCAAAGGCGAGCTGGTCCTGCTGGGCTCCACCTTCGGTCGCCACGGCAAGAAAGCCGATGCGGACGACATGAAGGTGCTCGACGCCGCCGCCCCCATCACCGGCGTGTATTCGAACGGCAAGCGCTTCGGCGTCGACCTCCCGATCCGCAACCGCAGCGGCATCGCCATCGGCACGCTCAACGTCGGCTACGCCTACGGCAGCGGCCAGGATGCGAAAGCCCTCACAACGCACGCCGTCACGCTGCGCGACGAACTGCAAACACGCATTGCGGCAACGCCGGCGCTGGAGGAGATCGACCCATGATGCCGAAGCTCAGGAACGCGTTCGCCCCGCTGCTGGCGGCCACGCTGCTGACCGGCACAGCCTGCGCGAGCGCTGCTGTGCCCGCACAACCGGGCACCGGCACCACGACGCTGTCCAGTGTCGGCAGCCGCGAGATGGGCCCGCTGATGAACGCCTGGCTGCAGGCATTGCACCAGCGGCAGCCCGGCTTCAACCAAGGTCCGCGCTGGCAGCATGTGGGCGATGCCGCGGCAATCGGCGCGCTGATGTTTGAACTCGCGGACGTCGCCCCGATGACGCGCCCACCGCTACCGGCCGAGCTCGCGCCCTACGCGCACCAGTTCGCCGGCGACATGATGAAGACGCCGGTGCTCGTGCAGGTGGCCCAACGCAACGGCAAACCCGTCTACCTGGCGTTCAACAAGCGGCCGGACTCGCCGCTGCCGCCGGCAATCCTGGAATTCGCCACGTTTGCTCTGAGCCCCGAGGGGCAGCAGATCGCCGCACACCAGCCCGGCTTTGCACCGCTGCCCACCAACCAGATCGCGCAAGAACTACCCAAGCTCGATGGCTATCGCGCCACGCTCGATCCCGCGCTGCCCTGCTACGTTGCGGGTGCGCCGGTCAAGGGCGAGATCCGCAGCGTCGGCAGCGACGGCATGAAATCGTTGATGGAGCGCTGGATGCACGACTTTCATGCGCTGCAGCCCGGCGTTCGTAAAGGTGACCGCTGGGAGCACCTTGGCACGCTGAACGGCTTCCATGCGTTGATGGCCGGCGAAACCGATCTGGCTCCCATGGGGCGCGAACTCTGGCCCGACGAGGCGGCATCGTTCGCCCAACTGAATGCCGGGCGCGAACCGTTCGAGATCCGGGTCGCGCGGGGTGGGTTCGATACCCAGCAACGCACCACGGCGCAGGCGGTGTTCGTGAATGCGGACAACCCGATCGCACGCCTCACGATGCAGCAGCTCGCCGGCATCTTCGGCCAGTCGCCCACCATCACGCGCTGGGGCCAGCTCGGGCTGACAGGCGCATGGGCCGATCGCCCGATCACGCTCGACGTACCGCCCCTCGTCACGCCGAACGCCATGTCGATGCAGATCATGGCGCTCAAGGGTGGCGCATGGAGCAACACCGTGCACGAGGCGTCCGTCGCCGATACCGCGAAAGCCATCGCCGCCGACACGGGAGCGATGGGCTTCGGCGGCTTCGAAGATGGCGGGCCGGGGGTGAAGCCCGTGCCGATTGCGCGGGACGCAAGCAGCCCCGCCATCAGTGGAACGCATGAAACCGCATCCAATGGCCGCTACCCGCTGACGCGCTACATGTACATCCGCCTGCGGCGCAACCCTGGCGAGTCGCTGCCTGCGCCAATCAAGGCATTCCTGCGCTACGTGCTCAGCCGCCAAGGACAGGAGCCCATCCTGTACTCCGGCTACTACCCCCTGACCGCGCAAGAGGTCAAGGAAGAGCTTGCCAAGCTCGAATAGGCTGGAAGGCAAACACGAACCGGCATAGAACGACAACACGAGAGGAGATAACCGCCATGAACCGATCCATCACGCTGGCCGCCACGGCGCTGGCCGCCGCCGCATCGCTGGTGATGCTGGCGCCGGCCCACGCGCAGGCACAGCCGAGCGCGACACCCATGTTGATGTGGGTCACGCCGACGACCCCGACGAACGCGCCGCAGACCGAAGCACAGGCCAAGGCCGGTGTGGAACACGGCCGCGACCTGCCGGCGCCGGAAGTGCTGCAGCCCACGCTGGACGCGCAGCTCCCGTCGTATCAGCCGCGGCGCGACATCAAGATCAGCGGCACCTTCAAGGGCGCGGCATCCGACGTGATGGTGGTCCTCGCGCAGAAGTGGATGGAGAAGTTCAAGACTTACTACCCGGACGTCAATCTGTCGATCTCGCCGCCGTATGCGGGCAGCCTGGGCGCCATCGAGCTGATCAAGGGCGACCTGGACTTCGTCTTCGTCTCGCGCGAGCTCAAGCCCGATGACATCAGCAAGTTCAAGGCCAAGTTCGGCTACGACCCGCTCAGCGTGCCGATCTCGGGCGGTTCATACCGGCACTTCGGCGCGCTCGATACCGTCGCCTTCTTCGTCAACAAGGACAACCCGATCGAGCAGATCACCTTCCAGCAGCTCGACCAGATGTACTCGTCCACGCACGCCCGTGGCGGTGCTGCCATCACCAAGTGGGGTGACCTGGGCTTGACCGGCGAGTGGGCCGACAAGCCGATCCACCTGCACGGCATCCGCCCGTGGAATGGTTTTGAGGAGTTCGTCCGCCAGCGAGTGCTGAGCGCAGACGGCAAGCGCGGCGAATGGCGCGATGGCATCAAGTTCGAGAAGCTCGTGTTCCCCATGGCCAAGGACGTCGCCACCGACCGGTACGCCATCGGGTATTCGGGCATGGCCTACATGGACGCGCCGGTCAAGCTGGTGCCGCTGGTCGAGAAGGCGGGCGACACGCCGCAAGCCCCGACGTATGAGAACGTGGCCCTGGCCACGTATCCGTTGAGCCGCTTGACTTACTTCAACACCAACAAGGCCCCGGGCAAGCCGCTACCCCCGGCGCTGGAGGAATTCCTGAAGTTCGTACTCAGCCGCGAGGGACAGCAAGTGGTACTCGACCATGCACGTTACGTGCCGCTGCGCGCATCGCAGGTGAGCCCGGCGCGCGCATTGGTGGAGGGCCGCGCCAACTGACGACGCCACGGACCTGCTGAAACAGGCCGATGCCCGCAACGGCATCGGTCGGGCAGTACCAACACGCACCGAGCCGACATGACAGGCCGGGCAACAATAAAGGTGGAGACAATATGAAACTGGCCAAGACAACGCTGGCTCTGGCGATCCTGTTGGCGATCCCGCAAATGCGCGCACTGGCTGCGGATGCACAAACGCCGAGCGCGCAGGACAGCCAGGTCGATCGCAAGGGCGGGGCGCAATCCTATGCGCAGTATCTCGTCGACAGTTACGCACGGCGGCATCCGGAACTGACCGGCATCGAGCTGCACGCCACACCGCCCAGCGGACAGAGCACGATCGTGGCATCGAGAACGCCGGCCCTGGTGGGCACCCCCTCCAGCCCCGAAGACGTGGCCGTGTTCCGCACCGGGCGGGCAATGGTCGAGATCAACCGCAAGGGTGACCAGAATGTCGAGGTGACGCTGCCGCTGTTTGACATCGCCCGGCGGCCCATTGGCATTGCGGAGCTGACCTTCCCCTATGTGCCCGGCACCGATGAAGACGCCCTGCTGCGCCAGGCCGCGCAATACCGCAATGACCTCAGCCGCCGCATTCTCGATCCGGAGAGCCTGACGGCGCCGATGCAGCTCGACGAACGCATCCCCACCGAGTCCTATGCGCAGTTCCTGATTGACGATGCGCTTGAAACGTATCCCGGAGTCGAGGTTCTGGCGCTGCACGCGCGTACGGCGAAGGTCTCGGGCTATCCCATCGTTGCCTCCAACATCGGCCGATACGGCAAAGCAGCAGAGCCCGGTGACTTGGCCGTCATTGAGAGCGGCACACCCCACGGGGCCGTCGATGCACATGGCGCCCGCTATGAATGGAAGGTACCCGTCAAGGACGCGGTGGGCACCACGATTGGTGTCCTGGCTGTGGTGTTTCCGTATTCCTCCCGCACGGATCCGGAGGCGTTGCGCAAGCAGGCCGAGCGCATCGCCGGCGGCCTGCGCGAGCGCATTTCGATCGCGTCCGGGCTGGATGCCCCATACGCGGCCGCGGGTGTGGCACCGCGCAACGACGTCATGAAGGAATACAACAAGCCGGAGCTTGCCAACGAACAAAGCCTGCCGATGACCAAGGAGGTCTCGTCCGGCCACGCACTGAGCCAGACGCAGGAAGGCTATTCGGAGGCCATCAAGAACGTGGCCGGCGTCGTCTCTACCAACTCGTCCGGCAGCGCCAACGATGCCTTCGCCATTCGCGGCATTAAGCTCAACCTGTTCTCCAACTACCGCCTGGACGGTGGCCTGCCGATTACCGGCGTCATCACCAACCCGACCGAGAACAAGGAGCGCGTTGAAACGCTCAAGGGCGCCAACGCGCTGATGTTCGGGATCGCCAGCCCGGCCGGCATCATCAACTTCGTCACCAAGCGCGCGGGCGAGCAGGATGTCACCACGTTTGGCCTGGCAGGCAACACATTCGGGCAGTACGGCGGCAGCGTCGACATTGGCCGGCGCTACGGCCCGCAAAAGCAGCTTGGCGTGCGGCTGAACGCGTCGGCCACGCACTACGAGAACGGTGTTCACGACCTGGGCGGCAACGGCGAATTCGTCAGCCTCGGCCTGGACCTGAAGGCCACCTCGCGGCTCACCTTCCAGAGCGACTTCGAGTACTACCGCCGCGAGGTACCCGAGCAGGCCGGCATCTCGCTCAAGCCAGCCGTCAACGGCGTCATACCGATCACGCCCGTGCCGGATCCGCGCAACCTGCTCTCGGGCCGGTGGGACCTGTACACCCCAGAAACCTTCAACTGGCAGGGTCGCGCCGACTACCAGATCAGCGACGACTGGAAGGTGTTCACCCAGCTCGGCTACTCAGGCTCGCACCGCCACCGCACCACCGTGCGCATCTCCGGCTACGACCTGAACACCGGCGCCAACGGCGTGGTGAACGTGCAGCCGGTCACCAACGAATATCGCAACACCTTCTTCCGCACCGAGGTGCTGGGGCACTTTGCGACCGGGCCCATCGCGCACGATCTCACCATTGGTGTCTCGCGCACGTCACGCTATTCGCTGGCTGCGGACGTGCAGAACATGACGCTGCCGCAGCGCCAGAACATCTTCGACCCGATCGTCCTGAACCCGCCGGTCTACACCAAGCCCGGGGTGACCAGCCCGTCGCAGACGAGCACCGACGAAGCGGTGTATGCCTACGACACGATCGCGATCACCAAGCGGCTGAAGTTCCTGGTGGGCGCGCGCAAGGTGCTCGACACGGAAGAGTCCGGCCTTGTCACATCGCAGAACCATGTGTTCTCGCCGGCGTACGGCGTGCTGTTTGATGTGCTGCCCACCACCACGCTGTTCGCCAGCTACATGCAGGGCCTGGAGGCCGGGGGCACGGCACCCGCCAACGCCGCAAACGCGAACGTGATCCTGGCGCCGGCCATCTCCAAGCAGAAGGAAATCGGCATCCGGGATTCGTTCTTCAAGGGGTTGTCGATCAGCGCGTCGTATTTCGAGATCACGCGTGGCAATGCGGTGACCGATCCGGTCACCAACATCTTCGGCTACAGCGGCGACCTGTCGTATAAGGGTGTCGAAGCCACGGCAACCTATGAAATCAACCGCGCCTGGCGCATCCACGCCGCCGTGCTACGCCTGAAGGCCCGGCAGGAAGCGCCCAACCAGCCGCTGATCAACGGCATGACGCCGGAGAACACCCCGGACTGGACCGGCAACCTGGGCGTGTCGTACAGCCCTGCCGCCGTGCCTGGGCTGACGTTGCGTGGCGGTATTGCGCTGATCTCCAAGCGGCCCGTCAACGCGCAGGATCAGGGCTACATCCCGGGCTACAGCCTATACAACATCGGTGCCAGCTACACCACGCGCATCCAGGGGCGCCGGACCACGTTCCAGCTTGCCATCGACAACCTTGCCAACAAGCGCTACTGGAACTCGGTGACGACCGGCACCTACGGCATCGGCATGGACCGCACCATCAAGTTCAACGTCAAGTTCGACATGTAATCGGAGCACCGTGGCAGACGTGCGTACGCTTCACGTTTGCCGCGGCCGATCCTGAACGAACTTTCAGGTCACATTCATCCTGCGTTCGGATGGGGTGCCTAAGCTAGTGACGATCACGCCCAACCGAGCGTCGACACCCAAACCAGGAGACATCCATGAGAACGACAGCCACCCTGGCCGTCAGTATCGCAGCCGCACTCTGCGCGCTGAGCGCCGTACCCGCCCATGCACTGAAGTACGCCGCGCCGGAGCATTCGCTCAAGGCCGATCCGTCGATTCCGAAATGGAACCCCGGCCCGGTCGAAAGCAAGCCGGAAGAGGAGCTGAACATCGTCGGCGCCGACATCATGGACGAGATGGTGATGGAGTGGACCAAGATCTATCGCAAGCAGTATCCGCGCCTGTCGCTCACGATGGATCTGCGCGCGTCCGGCGCCGGCGCACCCGGCCTGGTCTCCGGCAAGGGCGAGCTGGCACCCGTCGGCCGCGAGATGTTCCCGGCTGAACGCAAGGCCTTCGTCGACAAGTTCGGCTACGAGCCGCTGGAAATCAAGGTGGCCACAGGCAGCGTCGGCTCGCTGGGCAAAACCGCGGCCAGCATCATCCTCGTCGACAAGGACAACCCGATCGACTGCCTGAGCCTGCCGCAACTCGACGCCATCTACTCAAAGACGCGCAAGCTCGGCTACAAGGAGGTCAACACCTGGGGCGACCTCGGCGCAACGGGGGATTGGGCTTCTCGCCCGATTCATCTTTACGGCCTCAAACCTGTCAACGGCATCGAGCAGTATTTCAAAGAGATCGCGATGCACGGGGGCGAATACAAGGACAACATCCAGTTCGTCAAAGGCAAGGGCTTCACGCACGCGTTCACCGTCGCGGCGGAAGACATGGCCACGCATCCGGGCGGACTGACGTATGCACTCATGGCGAACGTCACGCCCAACGTCAAGGTCTTGAAGCTCTCGTCCACGCAAGGCGGCACCTGCTATGCGCCGACGGTGGAGAGCGTCTATGCGCACAAGTATCCGTTCAGCCGCTACGTCTACATCTACGTCAACAAGGCGCCTGGCAAACCGCTTGAACCGAAGGTGAAGGAATTCCTCAAGCTGGTGCTGAGCCAGGAAGGCCAGCAGGCGGTGGCCAACGAACGCGTCTTCATTCCGCTGCAGCCGGAAGTGGTGAAGGAAGAGCTGAAGAAGCTCGATTAAGAAGACGCAACCTGAGTCGCCACGGCGCAGCCGTTCGCTACAACGGAAGCGCTGTGGACGACGCAGACCGGATGGAAGGCGGCCCCATGCATGTAATCGCCATCCGGCGGAGAGTGCGCCAAGTTGGAGTCACCATCGCTGTCGGCGCAATGTTCGTTGCATCCGCAGCCTCGACTGCAAGCAGCGACACATCAGCCGAAACACGGCAGGCGAGTGGCGATGCATTGCCGCACTTTCAGCCCGCACCACTCCGGCCACCCGCCGGTGCGCCTTACCAGAATGCCGACGGTGCCATCCGGATCATCGGCTACAACGACATGCAGGGCATGCTGGTCAGGATCAATGCGCTCTTCCGGCGCTTCCATCCTGAATTCACGTTCGAACTGATCCTCAAGGGGACACGCACCGCACCTGGCGCACTCGCAAGCGGCACATCCCTGCTTGCGCCCATGGGCGCGGAGCTCTCTGACGCAGAACTGGCGAACTATGTGAAGCAAACCGGAACCACGCCGGTCATGTTCAAGGTCGCCCATGACTCGCTGAATCCGGCTGCGTTGTCTGCGCCGCTGGCCATCTTCGTGGGCGCGCGGAATCCACTGCCCCGCCTCAACATGGCGCAGCTGTCCCGGGTGTTCTCGGCCTCGCAGAACGGCATCACGACGTGGGGTCAACTCGGGTTGGACGGCGAATGGGCTTCGCGTCCCATCCGCCTGTGCGGGCTTGCGCCTTCCACCGCGTTGGGCCGGCGCATGCAGCACCAACTGGGCGACAAACCATTCGCGAACGGCTTCGCTGCGTTCCCACAGTCGCGAGATGCCGTTGCGTGCGTCGCCGCAGACCCGCTGGCAATCGGATTCGCCGCCATCAATCGGGGCGTCCCGGGAGTCAAGGTGGTACCGCTGTCGGAGCGTGAGGGTGATACGCCTTCAGCCGGTTCGCGAGAGGACATCGTCGCCAATCGCTACCCTTTGGATCGCCATCTGCTGATCTACCTCCGTACCGATGCGCAGCAGAAGGCCGATCCGATCGCCCGAGAGTACCTGCGTTTGATGCTGTCGCACGAAGGACAGCAAGCCATCGCAAATGATGGGCTCGGATACCTGCCGTTGAACGCCAGCGAGTGTGCGCAAGAGCTGCAGCGCCTGTCTGCGCTGGAGTGATTTCACGTCACCGGCGCTGCAGGCACTGCAGGCGATACACCCGCGCAGATCAAAGAAGCTGGTACCCCACGCCGCGCACGGTCTTGAAAAGCGGCTTGCCCGGGACTTCGAGCTTGGCACGCAGCCGGCTCATGTAGACGTCCAGCAGATTCGTATCGACGTCGTAGTGCGCGGACCAGATCTTCTCCGAGATCAGCGTGCGCGGCAGGATGCGCCCCTGGTTCTGCATGAAGACTTCGAGCAGTGCGTACTCCCGGCTGGTCAGGTCGATCGGCTTGCCGTTGAGCGTGACGGTGTGGCTGAGCAGATCCAGGCAGATTCCGGCATGTTCGAGCACCACCTGTTTGACCGAGGAATGGCGACGCACCAATGACCGCACGCGTGCAAGCAGCTCTTCCAGGCTGAATGGTTTGGCGAGGTAGTCGTCCGCACCGATATCCAGCCCCTTCACGCGGTCCTGCACGCCATCACGCGCGCTCAGGATCAGTACCGGCTCCTGGAAGCCGCCCTTGCGCCAGGTATGGAGCAGGTCAAGGCCATCGCCGTCGGGCAACCCCAGATCGAGGATCACGACGTCGTAAGAAGACTCGACGATCGCGTCAGTCGCGGCTGCGCAGGTGCGCGCGAGCGTGACGGTGTATGAGCACTCCGTCAGCCCTTGCTGAAGGAACCGGCCTAACCGATCTTGATCCTCAACAATCAACGCCTTCATACGCATTCCTCTGCAAGTTCCTGGTGCTTCACGCCACAAAGCGGACGCAAGACCACACTTCAAGATGATGAATTCTTGATAGGAAAACGCAATCCGGTTTGGTACTTAGAGACGGGTTTTCTCGGCCGTTTCATGCGGTATTGAGCAAGTGCCGGGCACAGAAGATGCCTATGAGTGAGCTAAGTCTGAACGCGGAAACTTGCGAACCAGAGTCGGTCACACCGTCACATGCATCAGCCCTGGGAGATAGAACAATGTCAGTCAGTAAAGCACTCAAGCCAACACAGGCCGCCCTGGCCAAAGTCCCGGAGGTCACACTCGGGTTCTGGATCATCAAGATCGCTGCAACGACGCTTGGAGAAACCGGCGGCGATGCCGTCTCGATGTCCATGAACCTGGGCTACCTGCTCAGCACGGGCATCTTTGCGGCGATCTTCCTCGCGCTGGTGATGGCGCAGATCAAGGCGAAGGCATTCCACCCGTTGCTCTACTGGACCACCATCATCGCCACCACCACCGTCGGCACCACGCTGGCCGATTTTGCAGACCGGTCGCTCGGCATCGGATACGCCGGGGGCTCGACCTTGCTGCTGATCCTGCTGCTGGGCTCGCTCATCGTGTGGCATCGCACGCTGGGCTCCATCTCGGTCAGTACCGTCAGCACGCCCAAAGCGGAGGCGTTCTACTGGGTGACGATCATGTTCTCGCAGACGTTGGGCACAGCGTTGGGCGACTGGACCGCCGACTCGGCAGGCTTGGGCTACACCGGCGCGGCGATCGTGTTCGGCGGCCTGCTGGCCCTGATCGTGATGGCCTACTACTGGACCAACGTGTCGCGCACCGTGCTGTTCTGGGCTGCGTTCATCCTGACCCGCCCGCTGGGTGCCGTCGTGGGTGACTTCCTCGATAAGCCGCTGAACGCCGGAGGCATGGCACTGAGCCGCTATTCCGCTTCGGCTGCGCTCGTCGGGTTCATCCTGGTCAGCGTGTTGCTGGTGCGGCAGAAGGCTGCCAGCACCGCCCACTGAAGAGAACAGGTGCCCTGCTTCAATGGAACGGAATCTCGAAGATCCACTTGATCGTCCAGCGATCGGTCGCCCGTGTCAGGCCACGGCCGATGCCGACGTTGAAGACGAACGGTTTCCGGTCGATGTCGAATGCGAGGAAGACGGTGTGCTGCTGCTCGTGCAAGGGCGCCAGATGATTGATGCGCCCCAGCCCCGCGTAGTACTCCACGCCGGCGCGCACGCCGGTCGCCACCGTGCGTGCCACCTTGAAGGCGGGAGCGAACTCAGGCACGCCGCTACGTTCCGGGCCGCTCAGGTTCCAATCGAGTACCGGGTTGACGGCCCACAGCCATTGTTCGTTCTGAAAGCCATAGATGGGTCGCAACTCCGCCGCTTGCTGGGACTGCTCGAAGCGCGATGCCACATGGGCCAGCTCCACGTTGATACCGGCAAAGCGGCCAACGCCATCTTCGGGCCGCACGGGCATCCACTTCACGCGCACCTTGGGGCCGGTGACGTAGAACGTGTTGTCCCGCGTGAGCGCGGTCGGGATGTACAGTCCGAGCTCGATCGACGGCGTCAAGCCATAGGAGAACTCGGCGGTGGCGCGCCAGCCGTGCGGCGTCGTGACCTCGCCGGGATACGACGGCTCGCCGATGCCGCTGGGCGTGGTATTGAGATGCAGCTCCAGGCCCACTTCGCCCGGCGCGTTGATGTCGCCGGTGTAGACCTGGATCTCATCGGGGAGCGCAGCGTGCGCCGACCATGCGGACAACCCCAGCATGGCGGCGAACCCGGCGGTACGCGCAACGCGCAATAACGGCATCGATCGCTTCCTCGTCTTGTTCTCAGGGCGCGTCATGTATCAGCGCAAGGTCTTCAACGCTTCGTCGACGAATACGTTGGTATAAGTCTGGGCGACGTTCACCGAGGCGTAGCTCGAATTGGCTGCCGTCAGGATGCGCCACTCCTTCACTGCACCGTCCTCCGGCATGCGCCCGTCGTTGGCGAACATCGGAATCTCTTCCTTCAGCACCTTCAGATAGGCGGCCCGGTCCTTCCCGCTGATCTCCGGCGGAATCACAGCCAGGATCTGCTCCGGCGTGTGGGTGTTGATGTAGTGCAGTGTACGCACGAATGCACCGGCCAGGTGCCGTGCGATTTCCGGGTGGGCCTGCACGCGCGCGCTCGACATGTAGACCGTGCTCGATGGGAACAGCGCGCCCAGGCTCCGGCGCGTGCCCTCAACGGTGGTCAGGTCGGCAAACACGGTCGCCACGCCTTTGGATTCGTAGACGTCGCCATCCGGGGTGGGCGCGACAACGAACTCCGCGCGCCCATCGCGCAGCGCTTCGATGTTCTTGTCCTTCCCGTCCGTCCCGAGCCGCGTGTAGTCGCCAATGCCGTGTCCGCCCGCCAGCACCAGTGCGTTTGCCAGCGTGCTCTTCGACGAACCGGCCCCGCCGGCGATGAAGCGCGCGCCCTTGAGGTCGGCCACGCCGCGGTACTTCTCCTTCGCCTGGTTGGCCACGAGCACCTTGGCGCCGGGCGTGACACCCAGCGTCACAACCGCCTTGGTATCGATGCCGCGCGACTGGTTGACCACGTTGTGGTGGTAGTAGGCCATCACGGCGTCAACGCGGCCGTCCTTGAGCATCTCGGCGGTCGATACGTCGTCACGGATGTTCATGACGGTCACGGTGGTCCGTCCATCGTTCAGATAACCGAGGCGTTCGGCCAGGACCACAGGGAAGTTGCGGATCGCCTTGATCTCGTCGACCAGCAGAACGATACGCTCCGGCGCGGCAGAGGCATCGGCAACAGCAACAGCCGGCTCGGCCGCCAATGCGCGGCCGGCGAGCAGGGCAAGAAGGGTCAGGGCAACGATACGGGTTTTCATGGGAGCGTCCTCAAAGGCGTGTGCTTCACGGATTCACGGCAATGCCATCGGCGATCACGACTTGCAGTTCGTTGCGCACCTCTTTCTTGCTGTCGCTGATGGCCTTCCATTCGGGGTTGGCCTTCAGGCGCCCGCGCACCTTCGCGACGATCGCCTCGCGCGCGCTCAGCGCGGCTTCATCCTTGTATTGCAGCACCACCATCGCGTTCCACGGGCGTCCGGCCGGGAACCGGCTCGTGTAGAGCGAATACCCCTGCAGCACGCCCTCGTCCATCCAGCCCTTGAACTGTGGAATGACATAGCCGTCTGCGTACTTTTCATAGTCGGTCTCGGACACCAGCGTCTTGTACGGGATGACTACGTACACGGCATGCGCCGACTTGGCGTCCAGCGGCGCCACGCGCTTCATGTCAACCGGCGCCGTGTGGATCGAGGTGGTCACGGCCGCAGCCTCCTTCGGAAGGCCGGCCGGTCGCGTCTGCTCGATTTCACGCCAGCGATACAGGTCGTCCGACGTGGCGAATGTCAGCACGGCCATGGCATCCCAGTTGTCAGAATCGGCATAGCGGTTGAAGAGCAGGTTGTACTGCTTGATCCGTCCTTCCTGCTTCCAGCGGGCAAGCTCGTGCGCAGTCGACTGTTCCATCGCCTGGCGCAGCACGGGCCGGTTTGCGGGGGTGGTCTGGTAGGTGATGATCAATGACTGCGCGTCGCCCGCCGCGGGCTCGGCAGCGGCGGCATGGCCCGCACCCGTCAGTGCTGCGATGGCAGCAACGCTGCGCGCGAATGCTCGAATCCAGTTGGCTTTCATGAGTGTTCCGTCAAGACGACGTCGTAAGAGAAGAGAAACCGCGGCGCCCATGGCCTGAGCACCCGGCCGGGTCAGATGTCCAACACGAGAAGCTCGCCCTTTGCGCGCGAACAGCACGGCGTGAAGTGCCCGTTCCGCTGGCGCTGCTCCTCCGTCAGCACACAATCGAGATGCTCCACCTCACCGGCGATCACGCGCGTGACGCACGTTCCGCAGACGCCCTCTCCGCAGGAGGTCGGAATCTTCACGCCATGCTCGGCCAGCAAGGCGGTGACCGTCATGTGCTGGGGAACGCGGTACACCTTGCCCGTGCTTGCAAGCTGCACGTCAAAGGCATGCGCCGTGGTGGGCTTGCTCGCAATGGGCCCGAAGCGTTCGCAGTGCAGTTGCCGCTCCGGCCAGCCGCGCTGCCGTGCGGCGGTCAGTGCCGCGTTGACGAAGCCCGATGGCCCGCACACATACAGATGCGTGCCAGCCGGCTGCCGGTCGAGCACCTGCTCGACGTTGAGCCGGTGCAGCATGCCCGCGTCACTGAAGTGATACGTCACGCGACGCGCAAACGGCGCACGCGCGAGCCGCTGCAAGAATGCCGCCCGGGACCGCGAGCGCGCACAGTAGTGCATTTCGAATTCCACCGCGCGGCGCGACAGCCGGTCGGCCATGCAGATGATGGGCGTAATGCCGATGCCACCCGCAAGCAGCAACGAATGCGGTGCAGACTCGTCCAGCGCAAAGCGGTTGCTGGGCTTGCCGATCTCGATCAGATCGCCTTCGCGAACGCGCTCGTGCATCGAGATCGATCCGCCGCGTGAAGGGTCGGTTCGCAGCACCGCAATCACGTAGCGATGTTGCTCCTGCGGATCGTTGCACAACGAGTACTGGCGCACCATGCCGTTGCCCATGTGTACGTCGATATGCGCACCGGCGGAAAACCGCGGCAGCTTCTTCCCGGCCGGGTGCACCAGTTCGAACGCGCAAACGGCATCGGCTTCCATCGTCTTTTTTGCCACGCGCACCACCAAGCGCTGGTGGTTGGACGACCCACGCCGCAACCGGCGAAGGTAGTTCCGGATACCGGTGTAGGCCAGCACGGGCACACACAGCGCACCGAACATCAGCAGCAACCTCCCGAACACACCGCCCACCAGCCCGGTATGCCATGACAGCAACCAGAAGTAGAGCTTGTGCCCGAGGCTGCTCTGCGTGTACGGCACGTACTTCAGCACCTTCCCTGAGTACGCATCCATGAACAGCATCGTGCGTGCGTTCGCATGCGGCGCATCGCGGTCGATCAGATACATCTCCACCGGCGCGCGGGGTTTTTCCGGAATGTGCAGCAGCGCATCCCGCGGCTCGGGCGACAACGACTGCGCAGTCTGCCAGAAGCGCTCGAGCGGCAGGCGTGTCGCACCGCTCGCGGGCACCTCCGACTTGGGCGGCTTGGCGGGCGTGGGTGAGCCCACGAGCGTGTAAAGACCATGCGCATACCAGTCGAACGCTTGCGGCAAGCCGCTCAGTACCATCGACAGGAGGATCAGGCCGCCATAGATGCCCGCCGTCCGATGCAGGCGATACGTCGACACAGCCCGCGTCGTTCCAGACCGCAGCGAGAACGCATCCCGCCAGCCACTGCGCGTGCGTGGCCACCAGAGCGCGACGCCGCCGCCAATGAGCAACACGCCGAACACGATCGCGCTGGTCCCGGTGATGAGACTGCCGTTCTGCATGAACCGGAAGCGGTGGATTCTCTCAATGGTGCCAAGCAGGCCGCCATAGCGTGCACGCTCACCCAGCACTGCGCCGGTACATGGGTTGAGATAGACGAAATGCTGATCGGTGAACCGCACCATCGCAGACGGCATGCGCGCCTCACCGGGCTCGCCAGCAATCATGCGGACGTAGTCGAGCGTTGCGTTGGGCCGCAACGCGGCGGCATTGGTGGCGAGCGTGTCGAGCGGCACGCGGGCTGTGCAGGCCGGTACCGTCAGCAGTTCCGGGTTGAGCACGGGCTCAAGCGTGGGTCTGAACGCAATCGATGCACCGGTCACCGCCATGAGCAGGATCACCAGCCCGACCGTCAGGCCGGCGTAGCGATGCATCTGCAGAAGGATGGAATGGAAAGCGGGTTTCATGCGCGGCTCGAGCAACGACGGTTCGTGCCGCAATTCTTGGATGCCAACCTGAACGAAATCTGAATTCGGGGCAAGCATCAGGGTAAGTCCCAGGGCAAAGCCGGATCGCACGCCGAGCATGGGCCGCCATGCGCATTTGGGTGACCCGATTCGACGTTGAGGTCAATGCGCCCATGTCTCTCAAAATGGGCAGCGATACCGTGCCCCGAGCCACAAGCGGATAATCAACCGCGACGGGGATATCGACAGAAAATACGCATGAAACCGGAAGAAAATCACACGACCGTGCTACGCAGATTTTTGGATAATCCCCTCATTCCCCCCGCGCCACCGGTCGCGCGCTGACGGCACGCGAGAATGGCAACACGCGGAGGACGTATTTGTGCCCCTACAACTACCTAATCTCTTTTGATTCGCACCAAATGGGTGATTCTTTTTATCCACCGTTAATGCTAGCCTCAGCAGACGCTTCCAAGGACATTTAAAACGAGCGGAAGTGACGAAAACAAGGCACGCGTGCCAAAGAACAAAATGAAGTGCCCTGTGGCGCTCCCTGCCCAGTCATTGCACTTCACAGAGACAAACACCATGCTTGCCCATGAAGTTCAATTGCGCCCGGCTTCTCTCGCTGACTGGCGCGACGTTGCTGCACTCCTCGCACATTGCGGTCTTCCGGCCGAAGACACGCAGGAGATCATCGAAGCCTTTCACCTCGCGCTGGACAAGGGCCGCATCATCGGCTGCGCGGCGGCAGAGCAGCGGGCAGACGCCATCGTGATCCGCTCGGCGGCCGTTGACCCGGCGTATCGAGACCACGGCATTGCCAGCCGGCTGATCGGCACGCTGCTGGTACGCGCGCGTGCATCGGGCGTGCGTGAGGCCTATTTGCTTTCCACCAGCGCGCCACTCTATTTCGCGCGCTGGGGTTTCTATCTCTTCCCTGCGGAAGACGCCCCCGCTGCCGTCAAGGCGTCGGCGACGTTCCGGGATGCAGAGCAGACGTCCGCGCTGTGCATGCGGTGCGATCTGCGCTGACGATCACGCCATAGCCACAGGGCTTCCATCCTCTGCGCAACGGCGCAAGCCCTGGCGCCAACCTTCAGCGTGCAGTGCCACCCACGTCGGTGATGGCGCTGTACACCAGCGTGCGCAACTGCCGCCGCACAGGGTACGCAGACGACGGCAGAAGCTGCGTCAGGAACAGCCCGATCAGGTCTTCCTGCGGATCCACCCAGAAGAAGGTGCCTGCCGCCCCGCCCCAGAAGAAATCGCCCGCGCTGCCGGGAATGAGCGTGGCCGGCTGCGCAATCGTCGTGGCGAAGCCGAGCCCGAATCCAACGCCATCGTAGGCGGCCTCGCTGAACATCGAGCGCGGCGACAGGGTCGGAATATCGGCCCCGCCCGGCAGATGGTTGGCGGTCATCAGCGCCAGCGTCTTCGGTGCGAGCAGGCGTACGCCGTCCAACTCGCCGCCCTGCAGCAGCATGCGCGAGAAGCGCAGGTAGTCCGCCGCCGTCGACACCAGTCCGCCGCCGCCGGAAATGAAGCTCGGCGGCTTCAGGTAGGGGCTGGTGCGCGGATCGTCCTGCAGGATCGGCCGCTCGGACACCACCTTCGAGCCGAGCGCCCCCACTGCATAGCACGCGCAAAAGCGCGACGCCCTCTCTTCCGGCACATGGAACGCCGTGTCGACCATGCCAAGCGGGTCGAAGATCTGCTCCTTCAGGAAGGTCTCGAACGGGATGCCGCTGATCTTGCCGACAAGGTAGCCCAGCACATCGGTGGAGACGGAGTAGTTCCACGCCTCGCCCGGCGAGAACTCCAGCGGCACGGTGGCCAGCTTCTCGATCATCTCGTCGAGCGTGCCCGCGGTGGCGACGTCGCCCAGCTTCAGCTTGCGATATGCCGCATCGATATTGGTGTTCTGGTGGAAGCCATAGGTCAGACCGGAGGTATGGCGCAGCAAATCGACGATCAGCATCGGGCGTGTGGTGGGGCGCATCTGGAAGCTTTCCATGAAACCTCCAGCGTGCACGCCCAGGTGTTCCCACGCGGGGATGTACTTGCTGACCGGGTCATCCAGTGCGACCTTGCATTGCTCAACCAGCATCATCAACGCCACCGACGTGATCGGCTTGGTCATCGAGTAGATACGGAAGATGGAATCCTCGGCCAGCGGCACCTGCCGCTCGCGGTCGGCCATGCCCAGCACGGAGTTCAAGGCCAGCTCGCCGCGCCGCCATACCTGCACGAGCGCGCCGGGCAGCTTGCCGGTCGCCACATAGGCGTCATCGATAAAGCGTTCGACCCGGTCGAGCCGGTCGCGAGACATCCCGAGCGTTTGCCTGCCTTGCCTGTCCATGCCTTCTCCTTGGTTGCATGCCCGCGCCGGCGGCACAGGCCCGATCGATACTGTACAGCCCCGGCCTGCGGCGGGCGCACTCCTATGCTTCAATCGCGGTTTGCTCCAACTCACGCCTCCCGCGCCACGCCAACATGAAGCGCTTCGACGACCTGTATCTCTTTACGCGCGTGGTGGAAGCCGGTGGCTTTTCTGCTGCAGAGCGCGCCACGGGCATTCCCAAATCACGCCTGAGCCGGCGCGTTGCTGAACTGGAAACGCAGCTCGGCACGCGGCTGCTGCAACGTTCGAGCCATCGCGTGTCGGTCACGCCGGTGGGTGAGGCGGTGTATCGCCATGCGCGCGACATGGCCGATGCCTCGGCCGCCATTGAAGCGCTGGCCGGTGCGGCGCGCAGCGAACCGGCAGGCGTGCTGCGCGTGGGCACATCGCCCCTGCTGGCCGAAACGCTGGTCGCCGGCTGGCTGGCCGAGTTTGCAGACGCCCACCCGAAGCTGCGCATCGAGCTGGATCTCTCCAACACCTATGTCGACCTGATCGAGCAGCGCATCGACGTGGCCATCCGTGCGGCCACGGGGCCGTTGCCTTCACGCGATGTGGTGGCGCGGCATCTGGCGATCTCGCCGCGCGTGCTGGTGGCCAGCCCCACGCTGATGGCACGCGTGGGGGACCCGGATACACCCGCCGCGCTGGAAGCCCTGCCCTGCCTCGGCCAGGGCTCACTCACGCGCAGCCGCGACTGGGTGCTGCAAGACGAGCGCGGCCAGCGGCTGGCGCTTCCGATTCGCCCGCGCTTTGCCACCGACAACATCGTCGCCCTGCGCGAAGCCGCCATCGCGGGGCTGGGCCTGGCCATCCTGCCGCAGCACTGCTGCCATGCCGCGCTGGTCGATGGCCGCCTGCGCACCGTGCTGCCGGGCTGGGCACCCGAGCCGGCGGACCTGCACGCGTTGTATCCATCGCGCGCGGGCGCGCCGCCTTCGGTGAAAGCGCTGGTGGCATTTCTGCGTGAGCGCCTTGCGCAGGAGCCCACCATGAAGCCATTCGGTTGAGCCTTGGCTTCAACCGTCTACATGCACATTTCCCGGTTACATGAAATTTCTCCATCGCACGCATGCCGATTTGTGATGCCAAACAAAATGGGCACACCAACTGGCGTGCCCGCTGGATGCGCAATGGAGCCGGAGAACTCAGCGGAGCCGTTCGAGCGCCTGAGCGGCAATGCGCCGCGTGATGGCCTCGGCGGCGTCTTCCGTAGCCAGCCGGCCGGCCTGGCCTGACCACAGGTTGATGAAATCGCCCGAGCCAGTCGGTTCCGTCTTGGCGCGCAGCGGCGCCAACGCACCACCGGCCGTGGGGAAGGCCGGTGCAAACGCGCTCATCGGGCCGATCTCGCGCATCAGCCGGTTGACGATGCCGCGCGCCGGGCGGCCGGTGAACAGGTTGGTAAGCGCGGTATCGGCATCGGTGGCCCGCTTGAGCGCGGCGCGATGGATGGCGGACGTCTTGGCCTCCGGCGACAGCATGTACGCCGTGCCGATCTGCACCGCAGACGCGCCCAGCGCCAGCGCCGCCACCACGCCGCGCGCATCGCCGATACCGCCGGCGGCAATGATGGGCACCTTCACGGCATCCACCACCTGCGGCACCAGCGCAAACGTGCCGACCTGCGATTCGATGGTCGTGGCGAGAAACATGCCGCGGTGGCCGCCCGCTTCGTTCCCCATAGCGATGATGGCGTCCACGCCACGCGCTTCCAGCCAGCGCGCTTCTTCCACGGTGGTAGCAGCGGAGATGATCTTGGCGCCCGCGGCCTTCACGCGTGCCTGCAACTCGGGCGCGGGCAGGCCGAAGTGGAAACTCACCACTTCCGGCTTCAGTTCTTCCACCAGCGCGCAGGTGGTCTGATCAAACGGCGTGCGGTTGGCGGCCGGTGCCTGGGCGTTGGGGTCGATGCCGAATTCCGCGTAGTACGGCGCCAGATGCGCACGCCACCTGGCATCGCGCTCGGGGTCCGGCTGCGGCGGCGTGTGGCAGAAGAAGTTCAGGTTGACGGGGCCGCGCACGGCCGCACGAAACTGCTCGACCTGCTGGCGGATCTGCTCGGCACTCAGCATCGCGCACGGCAACGAGCCCAGGCCGCCGCCGCGCGCCACGGCAATGGCCAGCTCCACGCCGGCCACGCCTGCCATCGGCCCCAGCACGATTGGCACCTCGATGTTGAACAACGCCAGCACGCGTGTATCAGGCCATGCGCTCATGATCGTCTCCGGCAGGGAACTTGGATGACACATGGTAATGCGGCGGTCTTTGCGCCAGATCACCGCGCTAGCCCGTGCGACCCGCAAGTAACCTGATTAACCGACATCAGTAGTTACACTACGGCCATCCGACTTGTTGTCTGCCACCATGCCCACACCCGCTGCCTCGCCCGATGCGCCCCATGCTCCCCATGCTCCCGATAGGCCCGTGCTGATCGCCGATGATCCGGTGCTCGACATGCTGAACACCATGGCCCGCGTCAACGGGCAGATGCTCGACTTCTGGCAGGCCGATGAGGATGTTTCCGACTGGCTGGTCCACACAGGCTGGCTGTCCGAGCCGCTGGCGGGCCGTTATCCGGTTGGGGCTCTGCTGGCGGTGGCGCGGCACCTGCGCGAGGTGATCCGCGTGCTGGTGGAAGCGCGCAAGACCGGGCGCCCCGCAAGCACCGATGCGCTCAACGTGTTTCTGCGGCAGGCGCCGAGCCATCCGGTGCTGGTGTGGGAAGGCGGCACGCCGCGCGTGGAGCGCCTGCGCCCGGCGGATTCGGTCGAGCAGTGCCTTGCCCCGTTGGCCGAAGCCGCCGCGCAACTGCTGGCCGAAGGCGACTTCCAGCGCGTACGCATGTGCGAACACCCCGGGTGCACGCTGTGGTTCCACGATCGTACGAAGTCGCACAGGCGCCGCTGGTGCAGCATGGCGACCTGCGGCAACCGGCACAAGGTGGCCGAATACCGCAAACGCCAGCAGGGCTGACAAATCGTTCCAACGCTGCAACGCCGCGTCGCTGCCAGGCCCGCTGCGCGCTGGAAGCCTGATTCGTAAGCTGTTCTCCCGAAACATTGCCCCCCTTCAGGAGAACGACATGCCTCAAACCCCACCCACCCCCACACGTCTGGCACGCCTGGCAGGCCGCACGGCTATCGTGACCGGCGGCTCTCGCGGCATCGGCGCAGCGGTGGCACACCGCCTGACGGCAGACGGCGCGCGCGTGGCCGTGGTCTATCGCAGCAACGCAGCCGAAGCAGACGCCGTGGTCAGCGCGATCCGCAGCACTGGCGCAGAAGCGATTGCCGTGCAGGCCGACGTGAGCGATGCCGCGTCGGTTGACGCCATGGTCACCACTGTGCGCGAGAGCTTCGGCGCCATCGACATCCTCATCAACAATGCGGGCATTCTGGAAAACCAGCCGGTGGGCAGCATCGACCTCGCATCGTTCGACGCGCAGTTCCGTACCAACGCGTTCTCGACGATTCTCGTGACGCAGGCCGTGCTGCCGCATGTGCCGGCGCACGGCGGGCATATCGTGAACGTGTCGTCGAGCCTCGTGTACCGGCCGCGCGCCGGGCTGTCGGTCTATGCCGCGAGCAAGGCCGCCGTGAGCGCCCTCACCCACGCATTTGCGGTGGAACTGGGCCCGCGCAACATCACCGTCAACGCGGTGGCGCCCGCACTCACACGCACCGACATGACCGCACCGATTCCCGACGAGGTGAAGGCACGCATGCGTGAATCAACGCCGCTGGGCCGCCTGGCCGAGCCGGAAGACATTGCCGACGCCATCGCTTTCCTGGCCTCGGATGATGCACGGTGGATCACAGGCCGAACGTTGATGACAGACGGCGGCTTCATCTAAGCCTCCAACCAATCCCTCGACCCTCGCCATGCCGCCCACACCTGCACCCAGACGGTGTGGCCGTTGACGTTCCTGCCCTAGATGGCGCCTTGGATTTTTGTCGCGGGAAGGAAAAAGGAAGGAGCTTTGTCTGAGCGCAGCGAGTTTGGCTTCTTCCCCTCCGCGTGACAAAAATCCAAGGGGAAGTCGCCATCGGGCGCGCCTTTCTTTTGCCTACTTTTCTTTGGCAAGACAAAGAAAAGTAGGTCGTGCCCGGCAGGGTACGAAACAGGGATGGACAACCAAGGCCAATCAGCTAAAACCGCGCCCGCAAACACAGACGCGGCACCCTTAAAGCGGGGCCGACCCTAAGGCCGACCCCGAAGTTTAGCCTCGCGGCAGCCACTTCTCTGCCCGGGCAACCCATCGGAAACCGTGCGTTACATCGCCACGCGGAACACCGCCACCGTACGGCGCAGCTCGTCCGCTTGTTCTTCCAGCGCTTGCGCGGCGGCCGCGGCCTGCTCGACCAGCGCGGCGTTCTGCTGCGTCACGTCGTCCATCTGCGTGACGGCTTCGTTGATCTGCTCGATGCCGGTGCTCTGCTCGGCCGAGCCCGCGCTGATCTCGCCCATGATGTCGGTCACGCGCTTCACCGCCACCACGATCTCCTCCATCGTCTTGCCGGCACGTGCCACCAGCGTCGAGCCCGATTCCACCCGCGTGGCCGAATCTTCGATCAACGATTTGATTTCCTTCGCGGCGCCCGCGCTGCGTTGCGCCAGCGTGCGCACTTCACCGGCTACCACCGCAAAGCCGCGGCCTTGCTCGCCGGCACGCGCAGCTTCCACTGCGGCATTCAACGCGAGGATGTTGGTCTGGAAGGCGATGCCTTCAATCACAGCGATGATGTCGGTGATCTTGCGCGACGACTCGCTGATCTCGCCCATGGTCGTCACCACGTCCTGCACTACGGCACCGCCCTGCACGGCGATCTCGGAAGCGCTCACCGCCAGCGTGCTCGCCTGACGGGCGTTGTCGGCGTTCTGCTTCACGATGCTCGTGAGCTCTTCCATGCTCGACGCGGTTTCTTCCAGCGAGCTGGCCTGTTCTTCCGTGCGCTGGGAGAGGTTGGTGTTGCCGGCCGCAATCTGCTGCGTGGCCGAGGCGATCGACTCGCTGCCGCGGCGCACCGTCACCACGGTGTCCTTCAGCTTGTCCTGCATCTGCTGCAGGCCCTCCATCAGCACGCCCATCTCGTCACGCGAGTGGATGCGGATGTCGGTTGTCAGGTTGCCGCTGGAGATCTCGCGGAAGTGCACCAGCATGTCGGCCAGCGGACGCGAAATGGCACGCGAGAGCACGAGGTAGCAACCAGCGGCCAGCGCGATGCCCACCGCAATCACAACCACAAACGCCCACACCAGGTTGCTGAAGAAGGACTGCGCATTTGCATAGGCCGCGGCAGACACCTCAGTCTGGATCGCATCAAGCCGCTCCAGCTTCGCCAGGTACGGCGTGGAAAGCGCAAAGAGCTTGTCCATCACCAGGGCCTTGGCGGCCTCGGTGTCGTGGCGCTTGAAGGCGTCAAAGGTCGGCTCCATGCCGTCCTTCATAAATGCGTCGAGCAAGGTCTTGGCTTCGCCTGCCGTGCGTTCTTCTTCCGAGGTGGCAAACGGCAGATCGTTGTAGGCCTTCCACGCGGCCAGTGCTTCCTTGTATCGGTCCTGGGCGGCCGTCACCAGCGGGGTGACCTTGGCGTCATCCGTTTCGTAGATGGCACGATCCAGCGCGGTACGCGCCTGGCCCACACGGGAGATCGCCTGGCCCAGCGCATGCGCCGAAGCCAGTTGATTGCTATACGTTTCCTTGAGCGCTGCGTTGGAGCGCATGTTGCCGTACAACCCAGCGCGCCAACGCCTGCGAGAAATACAGCCAGAACAAAAAGCACCAGCGCCAGCCGGGCCTTGATGGAGAGCGTCTTCATATCTGCCGTGCACTACATGTGGGAAAACTTTACCGTGTACGCCTGGTGGCACCGGTATGCACGAAAGTAACGACAGATTCATAACGTTCTTTAATCACTGTAAGACGCTGTCACAACTCCACGGACGTATCACTGCGATGCAAAGCTTTGCATCGCGCACCCCAAACTCAACTGCAGCTCAGAGCTGCGTCCATGTCATCAATGCGTTGGCCAAGGGCACACCGCGCACCGTCACCGTCTGCCGCGCTGTCACGGCAAACCCGTTGCGCGCGAAGAAGGGTTCGGCACTCAAGCTCACGTGGGCCTGCACGCGCCCCAAGCCACGTTGCTTGGCCAGCGCAAGAATGTGATGCATCAGTTGTTGCCCGATGCCCTGCCGCGCATGAGCGGCGGATACGAAAAAGTGATCGATATACCCGTTCGCCTGCAGATCGGCATAGGCCACGGGTTGCCCGTCGATTTCCACCACACAGGGCTGGATGCGGCGGATGCGGTCATTCCACTGCGCGGCATCGTAGTCGGTGGGGGCCCAGGCTTCGAGTTGCTCGGGGCGATAGTGGCTGGCAGCCAGTCCATGCACGGCAGTGTGGAAGATGGCGTGCAGGCGTGACTCATCACCGGCCCGGAAGAGGCGGATCACCACAGGTTGGTGTTGCAGTGGCGCGTTCATGATCATTGCCCGGCGTACGGCAAATCCATCGACGCTAGCACGTCTTTGATGTGCTGCGCCGCCTGCTGGGCATTCTGCGCGGCAGGCACGGGCGGCTGTTGATCGGTCGACAGGTTGCGCACGTGGTCGTCAATGCTGATGCCAGTGCCCAGCGGCGCGAGCATCGTCGCCGATTCATGCATGGCCCACTGGAAGTCATTGAGCGGTGCGTTGCGCGCGGCCTGCAGGCCGGCCGGGTCCGCCGCCATGGTGCGGGCGACGACGGGGTCGCGATTGTCGTCTGGCGCAGCCAAGGCGAGCACCTGGGCCAGATCGGGCGCGCTGGCATCGCGCGCGGTGAGCGGTGTCTGGATGTTGTAGCGCACGCGCAGCGTCTTGATGATGGCGGTGTGGTCATACGGTTGCGCCACGGTCGAGCGAAAGATCGTGCCCTTGGGAATCCATGGCGACACCACCACCGTCGGCACACGCACGCCCAGTCGATCAAACGCAAAGAGCTGCCCGGGCTGCGGCGGGCTGGGCGGCACGGCTGCGGGCGGCGGCACATGGTCGAAACAGCCGCCGTGCTCGTCGAAGGTGATGACGAGCATTGTCTGGTGCCATTGCGGTGAATTGCGCAGCGCGTTGTACACCCGCGCGACCAGCGCATCCCCGTAGCCGATGTCGTGCGGCGGGTGCATATCGTTGGGCCAGTCGATGTCGGCAAAGTAGCGCGGCTCGATGAAGCTGTACGCGGGCAGCTTGCCGCTGGCGGCGTCGGCCAGGAAATCGTCGAACAGGTGGAAGTGATCCAGATGCAGCCACAGCCGCGTGAGCGTGAGCGCCTGCGCGAAGTCGTGGTAGTAGACGGCCCAGTCGCGAGGGGCCACGTCGTCAAGCACGTTGAACAGCGTGGGCATCAGGTATGGAAAGTGCACCGGCGAATTGTTCGGATAGCCATGCGCGGTACCGGTGTGCACGAAGAAGCGATTGGGCCACGTCTGGCATGGCGCAGAGGCAAACCATGCATCGCACACGGCGTAGTTGCGCGCCAGCGTGCTGAGCGCCGGCACCTGGTCCGACGTGAAGAAATGCATGATGTCGCGCGGGTCGCCACCGTTCTTCGCGTAGTTGGTGGTGAAACCCTGCATGGTGGGCGTCTGCCCCAGCGGCATCTGCTGGCCGAAGAGTTGCTGGTTGATGTCGGTGAAGAGCTCGCCCGGGTCGGGGTTGGGCAGCGTCATCACGTTGGCCGGCGCAGGGGTGGTCCACACGCGGATGGGTGTACCGCTGCCGTCGGGGTTGGTTTCGGTGCCCGAGAGGCCGTCGAACTCGGCGCTCTTGGAATACAGCGTGCCGAACAGGTTGTCGAATGACCGGTTCTCCAGCATCAGCACGACCACGTGCTGGATTGCGCCCAAGCCTGCCATGGTGGCCCCCTCGTTTCTGGTTGTGCCGGTCACTATAGGAAGAAACGAAAGGGATTGGCGCCGCGCAGCCCTTGGACGCCGATCAACGTACCGCCGGCAGCACTCGCCACGCAATCAACGCGCTGCTGGTGGTGGACCGGTCAGCCGCCGCAATCAGTGCGGCGCTTGGGCCGCTTGGGCCGCTCAGACCGCTCGGGACACGCGCGCCGGGTTGCGCAGCGCCCGTCGCGACCGCAAATCCGTTACCCTGACGCGCTCGAAATCTGCACCGTTTTTGCATCCGCACCGATGTCCACTGACCACGCCCTGCCGCTGCTCTACAGCTACCGCCGCTGCCCTTACGCCATGCGTGCCCGCCTGGCGATGCTGCAAGCCAACCGCCGCTTCCGGACTTTCGAGATCGTCATGCGCGACAAGCCGGCCGAGTTGCTGGCGCTATCCCCCAAGGGCACCGTGCCGGTGCTGCACCTGCCCGATGGCGCGGTGCTGGAGGAAAGCCTGGACATCATGCGCTGGGCGTTCGCCCCGTCAGACGCCGAAGGCTGGTGGCGCCTCGCCCAGACCGACGACAACCTCGCCCTGCTGCGCACCAACGACGGCGAGTTCAAGCGCCTGCTCGATCGCTACAAATACCCCGACCGTTACCCGGACGAAACCGCGCCGCGCGAGACGGCGCGCGCACAGGCGGTGGAGACCTTGCTGCTCCCGCTGGAATCACGCCTGCGGGATCAGCGCTATCTTGGCGGCTCAACGCCATGCGGGACCGACCTGGCGATCTTCCCGTTCGTGCGGCAGTTTGCTGCGGTCGAGCCAGCATGGTTTGCCAGCCAGCCGCTGCCCGCCGTGCAAGCCTGGCTGGCCGGGTGGCTCGGCAGTCGGCTGTTCGAGGTCTGCATGACGAAGCAGCCCGTGCAGGCCGTTGCCGTGTTTCCTGCGTATCAGCATTCCACCTGACGTTGATGGAGGTGTGTCCACGATGAGCGAACCACAGACCGCAGCCCCCGACAGCACCGCCGCACGCGTCGCATTGTGGCGCGCCTTGCACGTGCAAGTGGATGCGCCGCCGCACGTGCTGGAAGACGAGGTGGGCCTGAAGCTGCTCGCGCCCGAACCCGGCTGGCAAGCGCGCGGCGACATGGACGCGCAATTCACCCGGCCGTTTCGCGCGTCCATCGTGGCGCGCGCTCGCTTTATCGAAGACCTCGTCATCGAGCAGGCCGCCCGGGGGCTCGCTCAGTACGTGATCCTGGGTGCGGGGCTGGACAGCTTTGCGCAGCGCCGGCCGGACGTGGCATCGCGCATGACGGTGTTTGAAGTGGATCCGCCCGGGCCGCAGGCCTGGAAGCGCCAGCGCCTGGTGGAACTGGGTGTCGGCATCCCCGATTGGCTGCGTTTCGTGCCGGTGGATTTCGAGGCGCGCGCGTCCTGGCAGGATGCGCTGGTTGCGGCGGGTTTTGATGTGCGCAAGCCGGCCATCGTCGTATCTACGGGCGTGAGCATGTATCTGACCAAGGAAGCCAACGCCGCCACACTGCGGCAGGTCGCGTCCCTCGCGCCAGGCTCGATGCTGGCCATGACGTTTCTACTGCCGCTGGAGATGGCGGACCCCGATGTGCGCCCCGGCCTGGAGATGGCCGAGAAAGGCGCGCGTGCCAGCGGCACGCCGTTCATCAGTTTCTTCACGCCGGCCGAGATGCTTGCACTGGCACGAGAAAACGGCTTTCGCGATGCGCAGCACATCTCGGCAGATGCGTTGACTGCGCGCTACTTTGCCGGCCGTGCCGATGGCCTGCGGCCGCCACGCAATGCCGAAGAACTGTTGATCGCCACCGTCTAGCCGCCCAGGTTCGCGTTACTCACCTGCTGCTCACCTATCGCTCACGAACGGGCCCCGGCAGCGCCTTCAGGCCGATCCACAGCACGCCGATGACCACGTTGACGGGCACGCTCAGCGCGCTTGGCACATAGAAGAGCACGGACAGGCCGGGCGTCTTGAGCCCGAGTTCCAGCGCGCCGCCCAGCGCGTAGCAGAACAGCCCGCACCAGAGCCAGCGCCGCATGTAGGCCAGCAGCCAGTGTGCATGCGCCTGGTTGAAACGCCACGCGGCCGAACGCTCGAACAGGTTGCCGCGGCTGGCATCCTTGAACAGCCAGCCGAAGAAAAAGTAGCGGTACAGCAGGGTGCGAAACGCGAGCTCTTGCATGATCACTCCTTCAGCCCACGGCCTCAGGCAAGCAAGTTTGGCTCCAAATTCCCCCGCGCGCCACGCCCTTCCATACTGAGTCGACGATGACGCACACAGGCGTGCATCATCCCCCGGTCAACTGGCCAGCTTCTTGAATGTTTCGAGCACCGCATCGCCCTTGAACGGCTTGACGATCCAGCCCTTCACGCCGGCGGCCTTGCCGCGGTCTTTCATGGCGGGGCTGCTTTCGGTGGTGAGCATGATGACGTTGACCGTTTTGTTGCCCAGTTCGCCGCGCACCTTCTCGACCATGGTCAAGCCGTCCATGTTGGGCATGTTCACGTCGCTGATGACGAGCTTCACACCGGGGTTGGCCTTGATCTTGGCCAGGCCGTCCTTGCCGTCTACAGCGGTGTCCACGGCCAAGCCGTGCTTCTTCAGAAAGCCCGCCACTTCGTCGCGCACGGTGCTCGAATCGTCGACAACCAGAATCTTGCTCATGAATCGTTCCTCGTTCTCAAACTGCTGAATCAAAACAGTTCCAGCTCGCCGCTGGATTCCACCTCGTCGCGCACGTCGGCCACGAAGTCCAGCGGTGCATGGGTGCAGACACACACCGTGGCGGCCACCCGCACCGCTTCATTGATCGTCACGGCATAGGCAGCGACGTATGCCGGCTTCAACACATCGAGATACGGCAGGCAGCGTGCGCTCACCACATAGGGCGTCGACATGCCCAGGTCGGGAAACACCTGCAGCAGCTCCTGGTTCAGCGCACCGCAGCACAGGTTGCCGATTTCCAGGCGGGCCTCTTCAAACGAGCGCCCCGTACCTTCACCGGTGAAGTACGTGCGCGTGGCCTCGGATTCATCAAAGCGCAGCACCAGCAACAGGCGGAAGGCGATGGACGAGATGGTCAGGATCAAGGCCTGCTCGCCGCCCATGCCATCGCCCTCGGTGGCGGTGGTGATATGGCACGTGTCTTCCGTCTGCCGCACCAGCCGGGTGCGCGCGGCCTTGCGGAAGATGCGGTCGAAACTCTCTTGCGCGTTACTGCTGATCACGACGTACCCGCCTAGTGAAGCTGTGATTGAAACTGGCTGGCGAGCGCCTCGACACTCGACAGCGACGCCGTGATCATCTTGCCGCCTGCCTGGATGTCCTGGAACGTGGCGGTGGTGGTCAGATCATTCAGGTGCAGGCTGTTGCGGTAGCTCTTCGACAGCTCTTCCGAACGCGCCGCCAGTGAACGCACCTCGCTGGCCACCACGGCAAAGCCACGGCCTGCCGTGCCCGCGCGCGCCGCCTCGATGGACGCATTGAGCGAGACGATCACCACGTGCCGCACGATCGACTGCAGCTCCTGGTTCTTGGCATGCATGTCGTGGTTCTGCTCCATGAGCGAGATCATCTGCTCGTGCCAGCGCTCGAACGTGAGCGCGAGGCCACGCAGGCGTGCTGCCTCTTCGGTGATCTGCCGTGCGCGGTCGGCCCATTGCTCCTTGGCCTGCATGGCGGATTGCAACTCCGTGCGCAATTGCTCGATCACTTCCAGCTGATCGGCAGAGGCGTCGCGCATTTGCGCGACCGTGGTCTCCAGCGCCGCCACCTCTTGCGCGCCCGTTTCGACCAGCGCGGCCTGCCTTGCCAGATCAGCCGACAGGGCAGCGATGCGGTGATCGGCGTCACCCAACGCATGCGCCGCGACCTTCAACCTGCGCTGCTGAATCCCCCACACCAGCACGCCCACCACCAACCCGCCGGCAAGGGCGGCCAGAACAATCGAACCCATCACGACGCTTCCTTATCCAGATCCAGTTGCACCGACGGCTGGCCGTTCAGCGCGGCATTCACGCTATCCACCGCAAAACGTTCGGGCAGGCAAACCACCGTCTGGAACCGGCGGAACGCGGCGCCCTTGTGGTCGTCGGTGAAATGCAGCTCGATGCGGCCGTGCTCGCGCTTGAGGAATTCCTGCACGGCATCCATGCCGACGCCGCGGCCGGAGACTTCCGTCACGGTGTCCGCCGTCGAAAAGCCGGGGCGGAAGATGCACTGCGCGATGGTCTCGTCGCTCACGTGCTCATCGGCGCCGATCCAGCCGCGCTCGACCGCGATGCTGCGGATGCGGTCCAACGCGAGGCCGCGGCCGTCGTCGCACAGCGTGATCTGCAGCATGCCCTGGTCGACACCCACTTCGATATCGATGGTGCCGGCGGCCGGCTTGCCGTGTGCCATGCGCACATCGGCGGGCTCGATGCCGTGGTCGATGGAATTGCGCAGCAGGTGCATGAACACGTTCTGCAGGATTCCGCGCGCCTCGGTGCGCACGCGGTAGCCGTTGTCGTCGATGCGCACGGCCACGCTCTCCTTACCCAGCTCCTGCGCCAGCGACGGCAGCGATTGCAGCGCACCAGAGAGCACCGCTTCCACCGTCTCGCTGCCCAGCAGGCGCAGCAGTTGATACACGGAGTCGCGCATCGTCACCAGTTCGTACAAGCTGCCCGGGTTGGCCGATTCCAGCAGGCGCAGGCTTTCCCGAATGCGCAGCATCGCATCCGGCGCGGCTTGTGCGGCGCCGCCTTGCACGGCATCGGCCCTGCGGCCGAGCTTCACCTCGTTGATCCGGGCGTAGTGCTCGATGGCCTCCCGCACGCGGGTCAGTTCTTCCATCAACCAATCCTGATCCCACGTGTGCCCGCTGTCGGGCTCGCGCAGCGCGTGATAGGTCTGCTCGGTCTCGTGCACGACGTTGGTCAGATGCTGCAGGTTGTACGTGCGCGCGTTGCCCTTGATGGTGTGCATGTTGCGGAACAGCGCCGCAATGGCCGCGCTGTCTGCCTGCGAGTACTGGCGGATGATGCGCTCGTTCTCGTGCACGAAGCTGGTGGAACTGTCGATGAAGTGCTGGAACTTCTCCTGGCTCACCGCCAGGATCTCGCCGATCATCTCCAGGTTGCGGCGCTGCTCGCTGGCTTCCGCCGCCAGCTTGCGCAGCTCTGTCACGTCGCGCACGCACAGCATCAGGCGCAGGATGGTGTCGCTCTCGTCTGTAATGGCCGACCACGAAAGGTCGAGCGTCTTCACACGGCCATCCGGCATCCGCTTCTCAACTTCGCTCACCAGCAGGTGCTGGTTGAACGCGAAGTTGATGATGTCCTGCCCCAGGCACGCATCCACCGCGGCATCCACCTGCGACAGCGCATCCGCGCCGAGGCTCGTGTCGGCAAAGATCAGGTCCATCAGCTTGCGGCCCGCGATCTCCTGCGTCTCGAAGATCGATTCCAGGTAGATCGAATATTCCTCGTGCACTACGCCGCCATCGACCACGGTCAGGATGCCCTGCTGCATGTTCTGCAGCATCGCCTGGATGTCGGCCGTCTTCTGCTTGAGCAGCGCGGCGTTCTCCTGGATCTTCTCGATCATCTGGTTGAACGCCACCACCGAGTGGCCGATCTCGTCCATGCGGCCGACCGGCACGCGGCGCGTGAAATCCTGGCTGGTGGCGATCTCGCTCATCTCGGCCTGCATGCGTGTGAGCGGGCGGGTGATCTGCCGATACAGCAGCATGCCGATGGCCGTGAGCAGCACGATGGCCACGCCGCTCACCACACCGATGGTGGTGGCCGTGCTGGCCAGCTTGCCGTTCAGGCCGGCGATGGCGTCGTCCTTCTCGCGGTTCTTCTCAATGCGCAGCGTCTCGACGATCTTCTCCAGCACGTCGCGATAGCTCGCCACGTTGGCAAACAGAAACGCTTGTGCCAGTTCATTCTTACCCGCCAGCTTCATGTCGGTGGTCTGGCCGATGGCCTCGACGTAGCTGTCGACGCTCTCCTTGGCCTGCGCGACCAGCCCTTCCTGGGCGTGGCTGTTGGCGCGCTTGGCCTGCACGTCCAGCGCGGCCTGCAAGGCGGCTTCCTTGGCCTTCAGGTCGTCCTTGGCTTGCGCGACGATGTTGTCGTCGGGCGCATAGACGAGCGTCATGGTCGCGAGCTGGACGTCCTTGACGAGCGACACCAGGTCCGCCGACGCCAGCGCGCTCGGCACCACACCCTCGGTCACCTGCCGGACTTCGGCTGCCCCGCTGCGGGTCTGGTAGACCGCATACCCGCCAATGGCCGCCAACGCGACAAACATCAGCACCACCAGCAATGTAATGCGATGACGAATGGTCATTTGAAATTCTCTCGATTCAATCGCCGCCCCTGAAAACCGGAGTGCGCGCCAACCTGTTTGCCTAAACATCCAAGGCGCAATTATTGAAGTCGAAAGATGACCAATCGATGACGGTCACATCCATCATCGGGGGTATTGCCGCATTGAATACAAACACACGGGCAGTGCATCATGGACCCGCATTACGCCTATGTTTGCGGTCCAAATCGTTCAGCACCCCCCACTCAAGTGGGGAATCAAAGAAAAAAGCTCAAGTTATTTTCCAATTTGCCGTTTATATTGCGCCGCATTATTTTCTGTTTGTTTTTATCGCCAATCATTCGCCTTAATTTCAAATACAACAGAAAGGCGTTTCCGGGTTTCCCTTCCCGGCGCCCGCCAAGCCTCGCACCCCCTTGCTGATTGGCTACCGGCCCGCGTTCCTGCCAAACTGTTCTGCTGATCCCATCACGGAGGCAGCCCCCATGAAGAAGAGCACGCCGGACAACGCCGCACCCGCGTCCGAACTGATCGACGCACGCATTGCCGAGCTGAACGACTGGCGCGGCGAGATGCTCGCGCACCTGCGGGCGCTCATCCGGGCGGCTGACCCGGACGTGGTCGAGGAATGGAAGTGGAGCGTGCCGGTGTGGTCGCACCACGGCCTGATCTGCACCGGCGAGGCCTACAAGCAGACCGTGAAGCTGACGTTTGCCAAGGGCGCCTCCGTGCCGGACCCGACGGGCCTGTTCAACGCCAGCCTGGACGGCAACGTGCGGCGCGCCATCGATTTTCGCGAGGGCGACAAGGTCAACGAGAAGGCCTTGAAGGCGCTCATCCAGGCCGCCGTTGCCGTGAACAAGGCCGCCGCGAAGCGGTGAACCAACGCAGAACCACGCTGGGGCTCGCGCGGGTCATGCCGAAGCCGTTAACATACGGCCCGCCTGATCAACCAACGGAGCCACAGCCGTGATTCAACCGACCCCCGTATTCAAGGACAACCTCGCCCAACTGCCCGCCATTGACGGCATCGAGCGCATCGATCTGGTCGACGGCCAGGGCGCCGTGGTGGCCGACATCGAAAACAAGCCGGGCAAGCAAGGTTCGCTGGCGGTGTATCACTACCTGCAGCAGACGTTCGGCCAGCTCGACGCCCGCGCCGCCGAGCACGGCCTGGCCGTGTTTGCCGAGCACACCGCCGACGCGCGCAACCGCCCGGGCGCCCACCCGAACATCGACCGCCTGCTGGCCATCGTGGCCGGCGAGCCCGCTCTGCGCATCCACGTCGTCGCCAAGGCCTGACGACGCTCACCGGCATGCAGCGAGTGAGCCTTGCTTCTCGCTGCACTGCACAGCAACATCGACCCAGCCATCGCCCTCGCCCAGCTGATTGCCAGCCATGGGCACGCGGCGTAGCATGAGGCAGCCCATTTTCGGGAGCTGCCCATGTCTGCCCAATACGAAGACAAGGTCCGCCAGCACATGGCGGATGCAGTGGCCCTGGCACGCGAACGTGCCCCCGATATCGCCCCCCTGTTCGAGCCGTTCCTGCGGCACTACTACGGCCTGGCAGACCCCGAAGACGTGATCTCGCGCAGCGTGGCCGACCTCTACGGTGCGGCGATGGCGCACTGGCAGCTCGGCCAGAAATTCGTGTCGGGGCAACCGCGCGTGCGCGTGTACAACCCGAGCCTCGAACAGCACGGCTGGTACTGCGGCCACACCGTCGTCGAGATCGTCAACGACGACATGCCCTTCCTGTTCGACTCCGTGACCATGGAGATCAACCGGCAAGGGCTTGCACTGCATTCGGCATTCCATCCCGTCTATCGCGTACAGCGCAACGCCGCAGGCGCGCGCGTGGCGGTCTCGGCTGGTGGCGGCGCACAACGCCCGGCAGCGCTCGCGGGCGACATGCCCGACACCCCCGCCGATGCGGACAGCGAAACCGGCGGCGCAGCCCGCTTCGAGTCGACCATCCATATCGAGGTCGACCGGTTCTCCGAGCCGGAACGCATGCAGGCGCTGCACGACGGCCTGATGCGCGTGCTGGGCGACGTGCGCGCCGCGGTGGAAGACTGGAAGCCGATGCAGGCCCAGGCCCAGGCCTCCATCGAAGCGCTGACGGCGCGCGCTGCGCAGGCAGCGACGGCCGAAGTGGAGCGCGCGGAGATTGCCGAAACGCAGGCCTTCCTGGCCTGGATGCTCGAACGGCATTTCACCTTCCTCGGCTCGCGCGACTACGAGCTCGTCGTCCAGGACGATGGCCTCTACCTGCGCGGCATGTCCGGCACCGGCCTTGGTGTGCTGCGCGAGGCGCTGCGCGACCCCACCGCACCGGATATCTCGCGGCTCGCCCCCGACGCCGCCCGGATCATCGACGCGCCCGAGCCGATCTTCCTCACGAAGGCCAACTCGCGCGCGACGGTGCATCGACCGGGGTATCTCGACTACGTGGGCATCAAGCTGTTCGACGCCGAAGGCCGCGTGCGCGGGCAGCGGCGTTTTCTCGGGCTGTACACCTCGAACGTCTACATGGTGCCGGCGCAGGACATTCCGCTGGTGCGGCGCAAGGTGGCCAGCGTGATCGAGCGCACGGGCTTCCTGCCGAACGGGCACCTGGCCAAGACGCTCGCGACCATTCTTGAGCAGTACCCGCGCGACGAACTGTTCCAGATCGACAGTGAAGCGCTGCACGATATCGCGCTCGGCATCCTGCGCTTGCAGGAGCGCCAGCGCACGCGCCTGTTCGTGCGCCGCGACCCGTTTGACCGGTTCGTGTCGTGCCTCGTGTTCGTGCCGCGCGAGAAGTTCAACACCGACCTGCGCCTGCGCATCCAGGGGCTGCTGCAAGCGGCGTACAACGGCACCGCTGCGGAGTTCACGCCCCTGCTGTCGGAGTCGATGCTGGCACGCATCCACATCACCGTGCGCACGCAGCCGGGCAACGTGCCCGAGGTGGACGTGGCCGAACTGGAAGAGCGCATCGTGCAGGCCGCCCGGCGCTGGCAGGACGACCTGGCCGACGCGCTGCTCGAACGCGGTGGCGAAGAGCGCGGCAACCGCCTGCTGCGCCGCTATGCCGGCGCGTTTCCCGCCGGCTTCCGCGAGGACTACGCGGCCCGCCTGGCCGTGCGCGACATCGAGCTGATGGAACCCCTGCTCGGTGACAACGGCGCCACGAATCAGCTCACCATGCAGCTGTACCGGCCGCTGGAAGCGCCCGCCGGTGCGCTGCGCTTCAAGATCTATCGCGCTGGCCAGCCAACCTCGCTTTCGCACAGTCTGCCGATGCTCGAGCACCTGGGTGTGCGCGTCAACGAAGAGCGGCCCTATTGCATCGAGCCCGCCGACGCCGCACCCATCTGGATGCACGACTTCGGCATGGAGACCATCGACGGCAGCGAGGTTGATCTCGACGAAGCCCGCGCGCGCTTTGAAGACGCCTTCGCCCGCATCTGGAGCGGCGAGCTGGAGAACGACGATCTCAACCGCCTCGTGCTGCACGCCGGCCTGACCTGGCGCGAGGTGCGCATCCTGCGTGCGTATGCGCGCTACATCCGCCAGATCGGCTCGACCTTCAGCAACGCCTACATGGAGAGCGCGTTGAACGGCAATCCGGCCATCGCCCGGGCGCTGGTGCATCTGTTCCTCGTACGCTTCGACCCCGCGCTCGACGAGGCCGAACGCACACGCGAGGCCGAGACGCTGCGCAAGCAGATCGACGAGGCCCTGGAAGACGTGCCCAACCTGGATGAAGACCGCATCCTGCGGCAGTTCCTGGGCGTGCTCGAAGCCACGCTGCGCACCAACTACTTCCAGAACACGGCGCAGGGGCAACCCAAGCCGTACCTGTCGTTCAAGTTCGATCCGGCGCGCGTGCCGGGGCTGCCCGAACCCAAGCCGATGTTCGAGATCTGGGTGTATTCGCCGCGCGTGGAAGGCGTACACCTGCGCGGCGGCAAGGTCGCGCGCGGCGGGCTGCGCTGGTCTGACCGGCGCGAGGATTTCCGCACCGAAGTGCTCGGTCTGGTGAAGGCGCAGATGGTCAAGAACACCGTCATCGTGCCGGTCGGCTCCAAGGGCGGCTTCGTCGTCAAGCAGCCGCCGCCGGCCAGCGACCGCGATGCGTATCTGGCCGAAGGCGTGGCGTGCTACCAGACCTTCCTGCGCGGGCTGCTCGACCTGACCGACAACTACGCCGACGGCCGCGTCGTGCCACCCCCCGACGTGGTGCGCTACGACGAGGACGACCCCTACCTGGTCGTCGCCGCCGACAAGGGCACGGCCACGTTCTCCGATTACGCCAACGCCATCTCGGCCGAATACGGCTTCTGGCTGGGCGATGCGTTCGCCTCCGGCGGCTCGGTCGGCTACGACCACAAGAAGATGGCGATCACTGCGCGCGGCGCGTGGGAATCGGTCAAGCGGCATTTCAGCGAGATGGGCGTCGACACGCAGACGCAGGACTTCACCGTGGTGGGCGTGGGCGACATGTCGGGCGATGTGTTCGGCAACGGCATGCTGCTCTCGCGCCATATCCGGCTGCTGGCGGCGTTTGATCATCGGCACATCTTTCTCGACCCGTCGCCCGATGCGGCCACGAGCTTTGCCGAGCGCGAGCGCCTGTTCAACCTGCCGCGCTCCAGCTGGGCCGACTACGACCGCGCGCTGATCAGCCCGGGCGGCGGCGTGTTCCCGCGCACGGTCAAGGCGATTGCGCTGTCGCCAGAAGTGCGCGCCATGCTCGATGTGACCGCCACCGAGATGGCGCCGAACGATCTGCTGCACGCCATTCTCAAGGCGCCGGCGGACCTGCTCTACAACGGCGGCATCGGCACCTACATCAAGGCCAGCACGGAAACGCACGCCCAGGTGGGCGACCGCGCCAACGACGGCCTGCGCGTGAATGGCGCGGAGCTGCGCTGCAAGGTGGTGGCCGAAGGCGGCAACCTGGGCTGCACGCAGCTGGGCCGCATTGAATACGCGCAACACGGCGGACGCATCAACACCGACGCCATCGACAACTCGGCCGGCGTGGATTGCTCCGATCACGAGGTCAACATCAAGATCCTGCTCGGCCAGGTGGTGGCTGAAGGCGAGATGACCCTCAAGCAGCGCAACACGCTGCTGGCCGAAATGACCGACGAAGTGGGCGACCTGGTCCTGCGCGACAACTACTTCCAGACGCAGGCGCTCTCGCTCGCGCGCACGCGCACGGCGCTGTGGCTCGACCCGGAGGCACGGCTGATGCGGCACCTGGAACGCGGCGGGCGCCTGAACCGTGCGATCGAGTTTTTGCCCGCCGATGAAGAGATCGACACCCGGCGCGCAAGCGGCGGCGGCCTGACCACACCCGAGCGCGCGGTGCTGATGGCCTACAGCAAGATGTGGCTGTACGACGTGCTGCTGGGCAGCGACCTGCCCGACCAGCCCTTCGTTGCCGATGGCCTGCCGGCGTATTTCCCGCACCCGCTGCACACGCGTTGCGCAGCGGCGATCCCACGGCACACGCTGCGGCGCGAAATCCTGGCAACGATGCACGCCAACGCGCTCGTCAACCGTGCCGGCGTAACGTTCGTCCACCGCATGGCCGAAGAAACCGGCGCCGAGCCGATTGCCGTGGTGTGGGCGAGCCTGGTCGCGCGCGCCGTCTACCGGCTCGACGCTCTCTGGCAAGACGTGGATGCGCTGGATGCGAAGGTGCCGCACGAAACGCAGACGGCGCTGTTCACCGCACTCGCGCAACTGCACGAACGCGCCACGCTGTGGTTCCTGCGGCGGCGCACGTCGAACGTGCTTGACGTGCCGGCCACGGTGGAGCGCTTCCGCGCGGCAGTCGATGCCCTCGCGCCCGACATCGACACACTGCAGACAGAGGAATCCGCACAGGCTGCCGCGCAACAGCGGCAGGCCTTTACCGAAGCCGGCGTGCCCGAAACGCTGGCACGTGTGGCGACCGGCGTGCCGGCCCGTGTGTCGCTGCTCGACATTGCCGAAGTGGCCACCGACAGCGGCTGCGACGCCAGGCTTGCCGCACGCGTGTACTTCGCGCTGGATCAGCCGCTGGGCTACGGGTGGCTGCAAGGCGGCATTCTGAGCTTGCCGACGCAAACCCACTGGCAGATGCTGGCCCGGGCCACGCTGCTCGAAGAGCTTGGGCAACTGCGGCGGCGGCTCACCCGCTCGGTTCTGCAGAACGCGGCGGCAGGCGCCACCGCCGACACCCTGATCGACACCTGGCGCGCCTCGCGGCAGGATGCGCTGGCGCGCTACAACCGCGTGATCGCCGATCAGGTGGCCGCCGGGTCGGCTGACCTGGCGATGCTATCCGTGGGGCTCAAGGCACTGGCGGAAGTGGACGCCTGAAGCCAGCGTGAAGTGGGCCACTAAGAGCCGCTAACAAAACCCAGCGCAGCGGTCCTGGCCAGGCGGCCGACGCAGACCGTACAAGGAGTACGGCAAGGAGGCCCAACGACGCCGGGAGGGTTCTGTTGCGGCTCTAACGGGCGCGCGCCAGTGCCGCATTGACATGCACCGGGGGCGTCTCATGCGAGAACGGCGGCTGCACGAAAAATGCATCGATGACATCCGGCTCGAAGAACAGGCAGTAGGTCGAGCCGCCGTACTGGAAGAAACCGAGCTCTTCGCCCTTGCACACGTGCTGGCCGGGGGTGACGTCGATCATGCACGACGACACCTCCGCCATGCCCACGAACACGCAGCCCACTGTGCCGACGGCCGGGTCGTCACAGGCAATCGTGACGACCGCACGCGCAGCCAGGGCGGCGCTGTAGCCTTGCGAATCGTTCAGCCCTTCCGGGTCTGGGCCCTCCGATTCCGCACACGAGTAGTAGGTGCCATCCAGGTGATAGGTATCGACGATGGTGCCGCTCACGGGCGCATGCCAGCGGTGGTAGTTGTAGGCGCTCAGGAAGGCTTGATAGACGCTGCCGCCGGCAAAGCGCTCCGCCAACCGAGCCCTGCCCGGCCCGAAGATGTCGCGCAGTGAATAGGGCTGCGCCTTGATCCAGAAGGCGTCTTCGTAGCGTGCGCCATGGCTGATGTTGTAGGGCGCGGCCTCGCACGCGCTGACGATCAGTTTCCGGTCATCCTCGCCTGCCACCGGCCGCATGCCGGCACGGAAGCGGCGCGTGAAGAAGTCATTCCACGAGGTGAATCCCCAATACGGCAGTGATGGGTCAGATAGAAACTGCTCCATGCCAACGCGCCGCGTCGCTTCCGGGCTGAACCAACCGTCGGGCTCGCGCGTGTTCAGGCAGGCGCGCGAATGCGGACCGCTGAGAAAAGCGCTCCACCCGTTGAGCACGGCCTTGAGCGCATCGTTGAAGCGTCGATCACGAAACAACGCGTAGCCCGACGGCATGCACATCGGCCAGTCGAGCAGTGCATTGAGCGGGCACACCACCAAGCTGCTTTCGCTGAAGCGCGGCGCACATGTCACGACGTGGTCGATGGCGAGCAGCAGCTCCGCACTGTCGCGGTAGCCGAGTTCGTAGCCACGGCCCCGCGCCTCCCCAATGGCGCGTGCGAGGTGCATGCGCAGTGCCGGCTCGCCATCGATGAGCGCCGCAAGTGCGCGCACGGCGGCAACGGATGGCGTTTTTGTGGGGCGCGAGAGCGCCTGCGCGACAAGCTCGGTACGAAACGCGGCCAGCTTTTCTTCGCCTTCGGGCAACCAGCCGCCCAGCCGGCGGCGATGGTCCAACGGAACATGCGATGCAGCGTCCAACATGGCCTCCTGGTCAATGCGGGAGACCAAGCAACGTACATTCCACACGCGGCCTATGGCACCGGGGTTGCTTCGCGCTTGTCACCCGCCCCGGTCTGCCATGAAGAAACCCGCACACCCCACCCCGCCACCGTCTGACGAAACCGACCCCGCCCAGCAGCCGGATTCGCTCGAGGCGTGCCGGCGGTGCGACCTTTGGCGCCACGCCACACAAGCGGTGCCCGGCGAGGGCAGACGCCGCGCGCGCATCATGCTCGTCGGCGAACAACCGGGTGATGGCGAAGACCTCGCCGGCAAGCCGTTCGTGGGCCCGGCGGGCAAATTGCTCGACCGCGCGCTGGCCGAGGCCGGCATCCCGCGCGATGACGTGTTCATCACCAACGCGGTCAAACACTTCAAATGGGAACTGCGTGGCAAGCGGCGCCTGCACAAGACCCCGGGGCAACGTGAAGTGGAAGCCTGCATGTACTGGCTCGAACGCGAGCTGCAGCAGGAGGCGCCGGCGGTGGTGGTGGCACTAGGCGCGACCGCATTGAAGGCATTGCTGGACGACGCGCACGCTCGGCTGCAAGAGCACTTCAACAAGGTCACGCGCCGGGAAGGTCGAGCGGTGCTCGCAACATGGCACCCCTCCTATGCACTGCGTGCGCCGGACGCTGCCGCGCGCGAGCGTGCCTATCTCGACATCGTCAGCGCGCTCGAACACGCGCGCCAGCTTGCTGCCGGCAAATAGCCGCGCGGGCGCGCGAGTTGCGTCAGCAACCGGCACCTTACTGGAGCCACCATGATGATCCACACCCCCGCTTATGTGCCGGGCCTAGCACGTGCCCTATGCGTTGCGGCAGCAGTGGCCGCACTGGGCAGCAGCGCGGCGATGGCGCAAGCAACGGGCGCGCAATCCGGCAGCAGCAACAACGCGCCCGCCGCCAACCCGGAGAGCACCACCGCCACCGGCACCACCGGTCGCACCGACAGCCCCACCGGACGTGATGCCACGCGCAACCGCACCCGCAACGACCGCGCCAACCCCTCCGGCGAATACGTGCCGCGCACGGGCTCCAGCTCGCATCGGGACAAGAACGGCAACGTGGTGAAAGACACCTCCACCGGCGGCAGCCCGCCGGGGCGTGAGCGCCCGCCCGCCAGCCCGCCGAACATCCCAGCCACGCAGCCTTGAGGCCATACCCAGGAGCCCACCATGAACAACGAGACCCCCATCCCCGGCATGCCGCCCGCCGCCGTCGCGCCCGGCGATGAAGCAGCGCCCGGATCGCCCGGTAGCGGCGAGGCCGTCTGCCCCGATTGCAACGGCACCGGCCAGCGCGACGGCAACCCCTGCCCCACGTGCGAGGGCAGCGGCAAGATCATTCAGGGCATTGGTGGGGGTTGAGGCGCAACGCGTTACTGCGCGTGCGCGATGCGGGGGCGGGCGGTATTCGGGTTGAAATGACGCCCGGTTCGCGGGCGCCATGATGGGCGCCCGCGGTGGTCAACGGTGCTCCATCTCTTCGTGCTCTTCATGCTCGTGTAGCTGGTGCGCGCGATCCTTCAGGGCATCGCGGTCTCGCCTCAGGTCGCGGCGTTCGTCCTTGAGCTCGCGGTGCTCTTCGTGCCGTCTATGCTCTGCGCGTTCACGTTCAGCGCGTTCGTGTTCCATATCGTGCCGCATTTCCTGATGTTCGTCCGAGCCCGGCACCACTACAACTGCCGGCTGCCCGAACGCGAGCGTACCGGCCGAAGCGAACAAAACGGCAATCAGCGTGTGTTTGGTTTTCATGGTGGCTCCTCTTGAATTGTCGGGCTGCCGCCCCCGGAACACCACAACCGGCTGCCGAAGCAGCGGCTGCGTCATGTTCGAGGGCCGGCATCTGCAATCCAGCAAGAAGCTCGCCCCGCGCAGCGCGCGGGCGCAGCTCTGCCACCGGCAGTGTGTTTCTGGTTGTATCGACGCGCGCGCGTCACCCTTTGCCGGGGCCGGAACCCCGGGCAACAGGCGATGCGTTGTTGAGCAGGAGACTCAGTGCGATACGGCTACGGCACGGCGCCCGCTTGAGCGGACGTGTCCGGAAGCCTTGAGCAGGGCGTAGCCCTGGAGCGTCACCCGGGCATAGCAGTTGTCAGGGCCGCGGCACTCCATCGTGACAAGCTGCCGCTCGATCAGCGCTTCGACATCGGCGCGGTCCAAGTCGTCGGATGCGGCGCCGTCGTTGACGAGAAGCAGAACGGCAAATTCATGGGGACTCAGCACAGTGGGCTCCATCTTGTCTGTTGGCCACGGCTGCAACCCCGTGGCGGCGGGCGTGCGTATCACTGACACCATGAGCACTGCAAGAGCCCCGAAACACCGAGAGAGAGGGGCGCTGAACTTGCAGGAGAAGCCAGCATAGGCACGCGCGCGACAGCATTCAAGAGGGCAATTCAGCGCTTCTTCGTTCCGCCCGGACACTCCGCTGCCGAGCGTGTTTCGCCAACCGTTTGCAGTGCTGCACAAGGCACCGGCGGCAACGATTGCGCAGTGCACGCAATGGCGTTCTCCTCCGTTTGCGCTAAATCAATTTGCCAAAAAAATGCGCCCCGGCGATTCGCATCGCCCGGGGCGCGGAGGCTGGTTCGGTGGGGCCCGCTTACACGTCAGGAGCGACGATGTTGGCGCGGCGGCCGAAGCCGTGCAGCGGGTCCACGCGCTCGTAGCGTTCGAGTCGCGCATACGGATCGTCCAGCTGTGCGTGCGCGCCGAATGCGTGCAAAGCACGGTGGCGTTCGGTCACGCGTTCAGCCGCCTGCGCAGCCGCGCGGCCATGCACCACGGCGGTCACGCTGCCGTAGTGGCGGGCCATGCCCGGACGCATGGCATACGTCTGCGAGGGTGCCTGCGGCTCCACCCAATCGCTACGGCCAAGGCGGCCGCGATAGCCAAAGCGATGGAAGCCCGCAGCATCGGCCGTCACCTCATCCACAGCCTTTGCCACGGCCTTCACCTCAGCCAGCGGCTGCGGTGAAGGCACATCCGCGCGTACCAGCGTCGGCTCTTCGCGGTCGATGTTCTCCAGGACGATGGCCTGGCTGACGGGGCTCGCCGCCAGCACGGGCTCGTCCGGGTCATACTCGGGGCTGCGGGTAAATGGCGTCGGCGGCGTGGCGGTGCCGGCGGGTGCCGGCCGGCCCGACCACTCCTGCCACGAGCGCACGTGGGTGATATCGCCGTCATCGTCGTGGTCGACCACCATCAGGCGCGTGTTGCGCGGGCGCTGCCAGGCCGGCTGCTGATCGCCATGCCGCGCCGCGCGCGACGCGGCCGTGGAGCTGCCGGATGCCACGGTCGGGCGGAAGACCGGCGCACGCGTCATCTTGCGGCGGATGGCACGATCCAGCCGCGACAGGATCATCCACACCACCAGCACGCCACCCATGCCAGCGATGACGTTCCCGTACATGCGCAGCTGCTCGAATGGCAGGCCGCTTGGGCCCACGCTGCTGATGGAGTAGCCCACATACAGGCCCAGCAACCCCCAGATCGAGATCACGAGCACCGGCCGGAAGATGCGGAACCACAGCACATGGTGCAGGGTGCCGACGACACCCTTGTCCGAGAACGACTGTCGGATCGAGTTTCGTGAGACATCAATGACGAGCATGGTCATGGCGAATTCCCCTGTTGTTGTTGGATACCCCGGTCAGGGCTGGTCCAGCGGGCACGGGCGCGTGTGCGCTGGAAGGCGACGGCCGGAAAGCCGACCACCGTGGTGACAAGGTTCAGGATCCAGAACGCCACCGGATACCAGACCGTGTCGATGAAGTAGCGCAGGATGTTGTCGTCGTAGCGTCGATCGATGAAGCAGCCGATCAGCAACTGCAGCACGCACGTGATGAAGAGCAGCGTGCCGTGCCAACGCGGGAGGGCTTCCATGCGCCACTCGGGCGGCAACTCGATGAAGAAGCTGACGATCGACCACGTAATGACGATCAGCATGTTGTACGCCCACACCACCGACAGCGCGTATTCGAAGAAGATCGGCCACATCATCGATTGGCGCAGGCTCAGCATGGCGGGCGCATACTTGATGAGCGCCTGGATGCCGCCCTTGGCCCAGCGCAAGCGCTGCTTGTACAGGCCACGGAAGGTCTCGGGCATCAGGATCCACGACAGCGCGCGCGGCTCATAGCGGATCATCCAGCCGCCCACTTGCAGCTTCCAGCTGATGTCGATGTCTTCGGTGAGCATGTCGTTGCTCCAGTAGCCGACATCCTCGATGGCGTGCTTGCGGAACATCACCACCACGCCCGACACCGTCAGCAGCCGGCCATACACCTGCTGCGTGCGCTTGATGAGCCCCACGATCGACGAGAACTCGCCCACCTGCATGCGCCCGAGCAACGTCGAGCGCGTGCGGATGCGCGGATTGCCCGTCACCGCACCCACGTTCGGGTTCTCCATCAGGTGGCGGATCATCCAGGCGATCGCGTCCACGTCGAGGATCGAATCGCCGTCGATGCACATCAGGTATTCGGCGTCGGTCACCTGCGCGGCGGTGGTGAGGCCGATCGCCTTGCCCTGGTTGGACGACTGGTGAATCACCACCAGCTGCGGATACTCCGCGGCCAGTTCGTTCAGCCGCTCGCCGGTGCGGTCGGAGCTGCCGTCATTCACGGCGATGATGTCGTAGTTCGGATAGCGCATGCGGGCCAGGTGGCTGATCACCTCGCGCACATTGGCCTCCTCGTTGTAGCAAGGCACGATGATCGACACCTTGGGGTAGCTCTTCACTCCCAGCAGTGCCAGCGGGTGCCGCACGTGCTCCGTCCCCCGTTCGAGCAGGAAGTAGTGCAGCAGCCCGCCGATCATCCAGAAATACGACATGAAGAACGGGTAGTAGAAGACGAAGTCGGAGATCCAGCGCTTGGCCAGAAGGAAGTCCACTTCCATGTCAGCCTCCCGCCTTGGTGTTGGACGACGTGGCCGCTTCGGTCGTCGCCGGCTTCTTGTCCGCTCCAGCCGCATTGGCCGCAGTGGCCCCATTCGGCGGCTGGCTCTGCGGCAGCGACGTGCTGTTGAGCTTTTCAACACTGCCCTTGTCGCCGCCAGGCGGCTTGCGTGTCTCGATGTATGTCTTGAGGGACATCACGTCACGCAGCACCTCGGTATCGGGCCGGCCGGCGATGAAGTCATCCGGGTAGTAGCCATAGTTGAGGGCGCCTGCCGAGCGCAGCGCTCGCATCTGGTCACGCAGCTCGGTGGTCGGGATCGGCTTGTCGTTGTTGCGCCAGTCCACGGCCTGCAACTCGAAGATGGTCTTCCTCAGGCCATCCTTGTGCTTGGCCACGGCCGCCGTCAGCTTCTTCATCCAATCCTTCGGGTCCTTGGCTTCTTCCATGTACGGCATGGCTTCGAGCGCCACGTAGTCGTACGCCTCCAGGAAATCGTCATAGTTTTGCGCCGTCCAGGTTTCGGCCTTGGGGTCGAGCACCGGGCTCGCGAAGATGTTGCGCGCGGTCAGCATGTCGCGGCCGTTCTGGTAACCCTGCGCCACCGAGGTCAGCTCTTTCGAGAACGAAATCAGCGCAGCGGTCTTGGCACGCGTCCACTTCTGCATCAGCTCGGGCGACTGGCGAATCTGATTGATGTCACCCGGCAAGCCCATGGCCTCGTAGGCCTTGAGCGCGGCGGGGCTGGCATCTTCGTAGTCGTCGAGCACGCCATCGTCGTGGAACAGGATGCCGTCGACGGTCGCGTTCTTGGCCAGGTCTTCATAGATGTCGCGAATCATCTGGCGCGCCTGCGGATCGAACGGCGACAGCCGTGGCGGCTTGACCGTGCCCGGTTTCTGCGGCGCGCCTGGCACGGCCTGCACGAGATGCGTGGCGGCCGGGTTGTTGGCCGGCAGCTTGTACGACAGCATCGGCAGCCATGCATACACCTCCACCTTCGCGCGCGTCTTCAGTTGCCACGACACGCGCGAAAACAGGTCCGCACGCATCGGCATGTGGCGGTTCGGAAAGTACACCGCGTCTACCGCGCCATTGCCCTTCGGGTCAGCAAAGGCCTGCAGGTAGACCACGCGCGGCGCGAGGTCCTTGATGCGATCGATCAGCTTGCCGAGGTTGGCCTCCTGCTGCTTCGGGTCCGGGTCGTAGATGTAGTCCATGTCGACATGCACCACGCGCTGCACGGGGTTGATCATGCCGTGGTGCGTCACGGGCTCGCGCAGCGAGCGCTCAAGGTCGCCCGTGTTGGTGTCGTAACCCATCAGGCTGCGGCGGATGGCGGTGAGCGGCACATCCGGCGTGTTCGGGCCCGGCTCCAGCGTGAGCATGTACTTCAGGCCCACGTTGGCGGCCTCCTGGTCAGCCATCAGGTTGTGGGCGCCATACGGCCACACCACGGTCTGCACCTTGGCGCCGACGTTCTTCTGGATGATGTCGATGCTGCGCTGCAGGTCGGCCCGCACGCGCTTGCGGTATTCGTCGTCGGTTTCATACCGGCCGAGCTTGGGCAGGTATTCATGCGTGGTCGCGGTCGGCATCTCGTTGCCCTGCGGATTGCCCAGCGCGCCGTGGTGCATGTCGTGCGTGTGGGTGGCGAACTCCGCCAGGCCGGACGCCTGCATCTCGCGGATCTGATCCCAGTTCATGAAGAAATCACGCGGCACGATCTGCTTGTCCGACAGCTTGATCTTCGCGCCCGGGGGGGCGTTGGTCCATTCCGTCACCAAGCCGAACACTGCGGGGAAGCGGAATTGCTTGAGCAGCGGGAAGACCTTCGAGTAGTGGCTCTCGTAGCCATCGTCGAACGTCAGCAAGATCGGGCGCTTGGGCAGCGGCTTGCCGCCGTTGCGCGCCGCGTCGATCTGCGTGAGCGTGACCGGGTGGTAGCCGTTGGCCTGGATCCAGCTGAACATGTTCGTCAGCATCTTCGTGTCGACGGCAAACCCATCGGGCAGGGTCTCGAAGCTGGCGCGCAGATTGTCGCGGATGTCGTGAAAGCACAGCACGCGGAAGGTCTTGCCGTCGTCCGGATCAGGCTTGGGCAGGAAGTCCACCTGAACGGCGGCGGCCGGACGCACTGCAGCCACGAAGGCCAGTGCCACGGTCAGGGCCATCCAGGCGAAGAATCGTCGCAATGACGTTTGTCGGGAGAGTTGCATGGGCATCACAGCGGAATGTTGAGGTTCAGGTACAGGAACTTGCGGTTCTCGGGCTGGCCGTCGTAGCGATGGCGGCCAAAGCCGATGCCGTAAGAGACCTGCGTCTTGCGGCTGATCTGCCACACGTGCTCCAGCCGCGCTTCGTACATCGGGCTGTTGCCGAACGACTGCTGGTTGTACATGCCGCCGGTCAGGTAAACGCGCTGCGTGAACGACTTGTCGGCATAACGCCAGGGTGTCCACGACCAGATGGCGGTGGCCTGCCCGCTGTAGTCGCGAGACGGCGTGAAGTAGTTCAGGCCCGTCATCGTGTTGCTGCTGGTGTCGGCGCCAAAGAGCACACCGATCGTGTGGCGCGGCGAGACGAACACCTGCTGATAGAAATTCGCGCCCCAGCGCTGGCGCAGGTTGCTGTCGGAGTAGCGCGACACGCCGTACGTGAGCGAGGCGTAGCGCGTTTCATCCCACGTGTAGCGCACGTTGCCGGAGAGCGTCTTGCCGGTCACGCCCACCTGGTACGCCTTGTAGGGCACCTCAAGGTCGTCGGTGGTGGCCATGCCCGACACCTTCCAGTGGTCGCTCGGTATCCACGTTGCATCGAGCGTGCCGCCGGTCTTGCCTGCCGATCCGACGGACTGGTGCACCTCGCCGTTCACCTCCACGCCGGTGTCGAACCACTGCACGCCCGCGCCATTGCGCACGCGGCTCTGCGATGCACCGTCAAACTGTGCGCGGCCCGCGAAGTTGTGGAAGAACAGGCGATAGTGATCGGCGAACGGGCTGCTGTAAGCCTTGGTGTCCACGCCATATTCGTTGTTGGCGAACACCGAATTGCCCTTGTCCGCCGTCGACTGGATGATGAGCTGCGGGCTCTGGTACACATCCAGATCCTTGCGCAGCGCATGCACCGAACCGTTCTCGGGAAAGCGCTCGTCCAGCCCATTGGCGGTGTCCTTGGCGGTCTTCAGGTCGTCCACCGCCAGCGATGCGCGGCCATAGCCGGCCACCACGCTCAGGTCGTCGGGGTGCTCGGCCAGCGCGGTCTTGTACATCTCGCGCGAGCGATACGGCTCGGCCTGCACCATGGCGCCATCGGCACGCGCGCTCACCAGTGATGCAGCGAACGGTGCTTCGTGCCGCCATTTGTCCATCTCCGAAATACCCTGGTGCGTGCGGCCCGTCAGCACCAGGTACTGCGCTTCCAGACGCTTGACGCGCGAGTAGTCCGGGTTGGGCGTGCCGGCTTCGGGCGCCAGGCGCACGTATTCCGGGTTGTCAGCCTTCATCTTGTCGAGCAGCGCTCGGGCCTCTTCAAAGCGCCCCGTGTCGAGCAGCGCGTAGAACAGGCCTTCTTGGACGTCCCCGGTTTCGATCTCGCCCGGGCCCGCATCCTTGAGGGCGCGCGAGTAGGCGGCTGCCGCCTTGTCCGGCGTATCGAGATACGCATACGCATCGCCCGCCGCCACACGCGTGTAGGCCGGCACCTTGCCGGTCTGCGACATGGCTTCGTAGCGCTTGACGGCATCCTTCATGCGCCCGCGCGAGGCCAGCGCCACCACTTCGTCCGCCACGATCTCCTGGCGGAATTCCGCGTTCTCGGGCGTGTCGGGCACCTTCTTGAGCAGCGCTTCGATCTCGGCCACGGCCTGGTCGATGATGACGAAGCGCTCGGGACCGTTGATCACCTTCAACTGCTGGCGGCCCCAGCGGATGCGCTGCGCCGCGGCGGCATGGTCGACATGCCACGACTCGGCCTCCGTGAACCAGTCAGGATGCTGGCGCAGGTTCTCCTGGGCCAGCGTGGCCGCGCCCTCGCGCGACTCGCGCATGACTTCATCGTGAAAGGCCTGGCGGTCCGTCGGCAACGGGCCGGTCTGGGCGTTGTCGGGCGCATTGCCGGCGGCATGCGTAGCTGCCGCACTGGCCGCTTCCGGCGACACCTGCAGCGGTTCCAGCGCGCCCGGGCCTTGGGCGCTCGGGCCCGCCGGCGCAGCGGGGGTTTGCATGGCAGGTGCCGCCGCATCCGGCGACGGCACGCCCGGCGGCAGCACCACCGTGGGCGACGTCGGCGCAGGCGGCGCAGCTTCGGCGGCCGGCATCGGCGCGGGCGGCGGTGACGTTGTTGCGGGCGAGGTTGTTGCCGGCGCATCCGCAGTTGGCGCGGGCTGCTGGGCCACCAGCATCGATGCGGCCGGAGACGTCGGCAGATCCTCACCGCCGGCCACCACCACCGTGGTGGATGCAAAAGTGGCCGGGCCCTTGGCGGCGGCGTCGGTCAGTTGCGAGTCGATCAGGCGGCGCGTGGCCGCGTTGGAAACATCATCGGCAGCGTGTGCGAACACGGGCGCCGAGCCGACCACCACAACGGTGGCCGCGGCGATTGCGCAGCGGCGGGGGTGCCATACTGCGGCCGTGCCGGTGCGCTCGGCCGGCATCGAGGAAATGGGCTCGTGGGTTGTCATTGTTGTCATGTCCAGTGAGCGGAGCGCGCACGTGCGCGGCATCCGCAGTGCATGAAGAGCTGCCCGGGCAGAGTCAGCCCAGGCGCGCCGTACCGTTGGCGGTGCGCACGGGGGCACGCATCGACTTGGCAGGCGTCACGCCGCCGGTCACGCCCCCAAATGCGCGTGTCATGGCCGCCCAGCGCGATTCAGCGCCCGCTTCGGCACCCGGATCGGGCGCTCCCGGCTGGGGGGATGAGGAGACCATCACTGCATCCTGCGCGGGCCGGCCGGCCTGAAGCGCGTACGGCGCCGATACAGTTGCAGGTGCAGTGGTTTGCACGAACGCGTCATCCGCCTCTGCAGACACCTGGACCGATGTCTGCGAAGACGGCACAGCCGTGCCTTGCAGTTCAAGCGGAATGCCCAGGCGCATGGCGGCGTACACCGCCTCGCTCTTGTTGCGCACGCTCAGGCGCCGGTACAGCGTGCACGCGTGCGTCTTGACGGTGGCTTCGGAAATACCCAGCAGACGCCCGACGCCCTTGACCGAGTGCCCGCGCGAGAGCAACACGAGCACTTCGTATTGCCGCAGCGACACATTGAGCCGCTGTGCCGCTTCCGATGCATCGAGCGTGAGCATCGGCATGGCAGTGTTGGCCGCACGCGGCATCACCGCCGGATAAGACTGGCCGCCGGCCAGCACCAGCCGCAACGTGGCCAGCAGCACCTCGGGGGACTGGGATTTGGCAACGTAAGCGTCCACGCCGCACGTCATGGCGACATGGGCCTCTTCGGCAGACACGCTGGCCGCGAGCACTACCACGCGACTGGCTTCGCTGCGGGCAATGGCCTCGCGCAACTGGGCGACGTCGACCGGGGCACTCGCCTCGTCCAGACCGACGACAAGCAGATCGGCGCGCTCATCGCAAACATGCAGTTCGCCCGGCTCATCAGCCGGCAGTACCGGGGCGACGACCTCCAGGCCGAGGGTGGGATGCGCGAGCAATTGCGCAAGTCCGGCTCGCAGCAACGGATGATTCTCCAGCAGGACTGCTTTCATGGTTTCCTCGTTTTCTTGTGAAGCGATTCCGGTCAAACGCGCGCAGGCCTGCCGCAGCGAGCGAACACGCGCATGACCGTCGAAACCCCGGGACCGTCCGAGAGAAGCGCCCTGCCACCGGCCATACGCCGGCTGTGGAGAAGCGAAGTGCGAATGCCGTGGAGACCGCGCGGGCCCCGGATTCGCTTATGGGTAGAACGTGTTCTGCATGTGGCGGAAACGCCCTGCACACGCAGAGTGACCGCAGGACATTGAGCAAACATCGGGCCAGGGCCGTGCAGCGCAACATCTGCTTACATTTCCGGCACAAAAAGCGCAGCGTGAGGGACGGCCGAGAGCCGCGCTGGCAAAGGATCGCCGGGCAGCTAAACGATATGCTGCACCGCCGCGTAAACGACGATTCCCTGTAACGACCCGGTTACGAATGCATGACAAGTGACGCGGGCGTGATCCTGCGGCCGGATGTCGTCTGAACGTTTTTACAACCTGTTTTAAAACTTACCGAGGGAGCGAAGCAGGCGCCACATACGATGCGATGTGAACGCGGGTCAGAGGGCCGATGCGCCCCTTCAGGGCTTGTTGCGCATGGCAAAGAGGAACAGGCTGTCGATCGCGCCCACCATGAAGATGAGGGCAGCTGCGGTATGCAGTATCCACGCGCCATCGGCAAACGGCAGTTGGATCGACGTATGCGGAATGGCCGCCACCAGGCAGGCCGCCACCGAGGTGCGCACCACGGGCACCCACCACGTCCGCTTTGCAGGCGGCGGATCGTCGCGATGACGCGGGGCCGGGTCGGTGGAGGCGCGGCGATCGTCGGGCGTCGGGCAAGGCATGCGGCGTGGATGAGATGTGATGGCCATGCTGCATTGTTGAACACAACCGATCGAAGCGAAACAGAAAACACACTGGGGGAACGCCCGCATTTCCCCCAACAGACATTGCCTAGGCTTTCTGGGTGGTGTCCGCCTCACCTGGGGTCGCCAGATGGGCCAGGTTCTTCAGCATATCGGCGGTGATCTCGGCCAGGCCGAATTCAGGTTGCCAGCCCCAGTCGTGCCGGGCCCGGGTGTCGTCAATGGAGTTGGGCCAGCTGGCGGCAATCGCCTGGCGGAAGTCCGGCGCGTAGGCCACATCGAATGACGGACGGTGCCGCCGGATTTCCCCCGCCAGTTGCTCGGGCGTAAAGCTCACCCCCGCGAGGTTATAGCTGCCGCGTTCGGTAATGCACTCGGCCGGGGCCTCCATCAGCTCGATGGTCGCGCGCACGGCATCGGGCATGTACATCATGGGCAAGGCCTCGTCATGCTCCAGAAAGCATGTGTAGCGCTCGCCCTTCACCGCCGAATGGAAGATGTCGATGGCGTAGTCCGTCGTGCCGCCGCCGGGCGCGGTCTTGTATGAGATCAGCCCCGGATAGCGCAGGCTGCGTACGTCGATGCCGTGGTGTTCGAAATACCAACGGCACCAACCCTCGCCCGCGAGCTTGGAAATGCCGTACACGGTCTTGGGCTCCATGATCGTGCTCTGGGGCGTGTTGTCTGCAGGCGTGGTGGGGCCAAAGGCTGCAATCGAACTCGGCCAGAAGATGCGTTCGAGCTGGTGGTTGCGGGCAGCTTCCAGCACGTTCAGCAGGCCGTTCATATTGAGCTGCCACGCCCATGTGGGCGACTGCTCCGCCGCTGCCGACAGCGCCGCCGCCAGGTGATAGATCTGCGTGATGCCGTGGCGCTCGATGATCTCGCGCAACTGGCCACGGTCCGTCACGTCGAGCGTCTCGTGGCGGATCTGCGGGTGACGTCCCTTGGGGACCATGTCGCTGGTCACCACGTTGTTGTTGCCGTAGCGCTCGGCCAGTGCGGCGGCCAGTTCGGTGCCCAGCTGTCCGTTGGCGCCGATGATGAGGATGCGCGGCGCCGTGCCGGTGGTTCCAGTGCCGGTGCTCATCAGATGATCCCCAGTTCCTTGCCTGCTGTTTCGAACGCCTTGAGCGCCGCGTCGAGCTGCTCGCGCTCATGCACCGCGCTGATCTGCACGCGGATGCGCGCCTGCCCCTTCGGCACCACCGGGTAGAAGAAGCCGATCACATAGACACCGAGTTCCAGCAGGCGCTTGGACAAGGCCTGCGCCTTCTGCGCGTCATACACCATGATCGGCACGATCGGGTGGTCGCCCGGCTTGATGTCGAAACCCAGCTCGACGATCTTGTGGCGGAAGTACAGCGCGCTGGCTTCCAGCTTGTCACGCAGGGCGGTATCGGCTTCCAGCAAGTCGAGCACCTTGATGCTGGCCCCGACGATGGACGGCGCCACCGTGTTGGAGAACAGGTACGGCCGCGAGCGCTGGCGCAGCAGCGCCACCACTTCCTTGCGCGCGCTGGTGAAGCCGCCCGATGCGCCGCCCAGGCCCTTGCCCAGCGTGCCGGTGATGATGTCGATCTTGCCGAACACGCCGCGGTGCTCGTGCGAGCCGCGCCCGCGCTTGCCCATGAAACCCGTGGCATGGCACTCGTCAATGCCGAGCAGCGCACCGAATTCGTCGCAGATGGCGCGGATCTCATCAAGCCGCGCAATCGTCCCGTCCATCGAGAACACACCGTCGGTAAACACAAGCTTGAAGCGCGCGCCCGCGGCATCGGCCGCCTTCAATTGCACGCGCAAGTCGTCCAGATCATTGTGCTTGTAGCGATAGCGCTGCGCCTTGCTCAGGCGGATGCCGTCGATGATGGATGCGTGGTTCAGTTCGTCGCTAATGACGGCGTCTTCTGCGCCGAGCAAGGTTTCGAACAGGCCGCCGTTGGCATCAAATGCCGAGCCGTAGAGGATGGTGTCTTCCGTACCGAGAAACTTGGCCAGACGTGCTTCCAGCGTCTTGTGCAGATCCTGCGTGCCGCAGATGAAGCGCACCGAGCTCAGGCCAAAGCCATGCGTGTCGAGCGCCTCATGCGCTGCCTTGAGCACCTCGGGGTGCGACGACAAACCCAGGTAATTGTTGGCGCAAAGGTTGATGACCTCCTTGCCATCGTCTGTGCGGATCACGCTGCCCTGCGGCGAGGTGATGATGCGCTCGGTCTTGTAGAGACCAGCCTCCTCGATCGCTTCCAGCTCGCGGCGGATGTTCGCGTAGAAGGCGTCGGTTGACGCATTGGCTGTCGTTGTCCCCATGGTGCTGCTCCTGTAGACTGCGTTGATCGATAAATCGAACAAGTTCGATATATCGAATAATTCGTTCAATTTACAAGATACCAACCGATGGCACAAGCCCCCGCCACCCGTCCGTTCGACGACGGCCTCGCCGACGGCCCGCCGGCCGTTGGTGCCAAGCTGCAGACGCTGCGCCAGACGCGCAAGCTCTCACTCGATGAGCTGTCGCGCCGCGCGGGCGTATCCAAGTCGATGCTCTCGCAGGTGGAGCGCAACCTCGCCAATCCGACCGTCGCCGTGCTGTGGCGTCTGGCCACGGCGCTGGGCGTGGGGCTGGCGGATTTCCTCTCGCCCGAAAGCGCGGCCGATGCGGCGCCCACGGTGACGGTCATCCCCGCTCACTCCATCCCAGTCATCAAAAGCCCGGATGGCAAGTGCGAATTGAAGATTCTTGGCCCCGTAGAGCTGGCGGCGCGGTTTGAGTGGTATGAGCTGGCGATTCAGCCGGGCGGCGTGCTGGCGTCCGAGCCGCATGAAGCGGGGACGAAGGAGCACCTATCAGTGCTGAGCGGCACGGTGACGGTGCAGTCCGGCCCGAGTGAGAAGAAAGTGCGGCACGGGGAATCGGCGCGCTACCCAGGTGATGTACAGCACGCGATTTCGAATACCGGCAAGACGGTGGCGACGGCGTTGCTGGTGGTCGAATACGCGCAGTAATGGCTGCGCGGCGAAGGGGCTAGGCTGCCTAGGCCGCTTGCAACTGTGGCGCCCGCAACACTCTGGGCAGTAGCACCCCGAGCATCAACCCACGCAGCGCCATGAAACCCAGCATGGCCAGCCACAGCCCATGGTTGCCCCACAGCGGCTGCAGCGTGACCGACAAGCCCCAAAACGCCGCAGCCGCCACAGCCATCGTCACCAGCAGTTCACGCGTGCGCGTGGCGCCGATGAACACGCCGTCAAACTGAAAGCCCCACACCGATACGACCGGCAGCAGCGCGGCCCACACCAGGTAATGGCGCGCGGCTTCGCGCACGGCGGGCTGATCGGTCAGCACGCCAATGATGGCGGCACCCGCCAGCGCATATACCGCCGCAAACAGCCCCGCCCCGAGCACCGACCAGAACGTCGACACGCGGATCGCCATGCGCAGCGCAGTACGATCCCGCGCACCCAGTGCCGCGCCCACCAGCGCTTCGGCCGCGTGTGCGAAGCCGTCCAGCCCATAGGCCATGAAGGTCAGGAAGTTGAGCAGCAGCGCGTTGGCGGCCAGCACCACGTCGCCCTGCTTGGCACCTGCATGGGCAAACCAGCCGAAGGCGGCCAGCAGGCAGAGCGTGCGCAGGAAGATGTCGGTGTTCAGGCCCATCAGGCGGCGCCAGGCATCCCGCGCGAGCAGCTCGGCGCGCGTGAGCGGCGGCAAACCCACCGGCCGTTGCAGCCACAGCAAGAGCATGCCGAGTGCGAAGCCGGCGATGTCCGCCAGCGCCGTCGCCCCGCCAATACCTCCCACGCCAAGGCCTGCGCCGAGCACCAGGCCCAGCACCGCCGCCATGTTCACCGTGTTGATGAACACCTGAAGCAGCAATGCGCGCCGTACCTGCTGGCGCCCGAGCAGTGTGCCAAGCACCACGTAGTTGGCCAGTGCAAACGGTGCCGACCAGATCCGCGCATGGCAATACACCTCGGCCATGCGCGTGACGGAGTCGCTCGCCCCCAGCAGCATCAGCGTGAGGCGGATGGCCGGCCCCTGCAGCACCAGTAGCGCCGCCCCGATGGCCAACGCCAGCAAGAGCGCGCGCACCACGCTCGCTCGCAGCGCTTGCGTATCGCCCGCCCCATGCGCCTGCGACACCAGCCCCGTGGTGCCCATGCGCAAGAAGCCGAATCCCCAGAACACGAAGTTGAAGAACACGCCGCCCAGCGCCACGCCGCCGATGTATTCCGGCCCCGGCAAATGCCCCGCCACGGCCGTATCGACCGCCGACAGGATCGGCTGCGTCAGATTGGCCAGGACGATGGGAAACGCCAGCGTCAGCACGCGCCGGTGCCACTGCGCAGGTGATGCAGGTGCAACCGATGTGACGGAAGAGGACTCCATGCCGATAAAAAACTGCGATGAACGGTGAAAAAGGCGGTGCAACCGCCAGCGATTTCGCTATCATTGCGCCCCATTGCGAGCTCCGGCATCGGGCGGCAAGTGCGGCACCCCGCACAACGTCGCCGGTGACTATACGCGAATCCCCCCGGAGGGCAGCCATCGCGCTCTGCCCCTCCATCGCGGCCGGACTGGTTCGGATGACGCTGCGCGTCAACCCGTGCACGCATGTCCCGCTCGGTGACACCCACCGCGCAGGACGGTGGGCGATGCCCAAACCGCATCGCCTCGGTAGAACTAAGCGGAATCGTCACTAGACCGCGATGCCCCGTCGAGCCCCGACTCGCCGGGCGGAGACTCCCTTTGGAAAAAAACGTACAACGCAACCTCGGCGCCTGGGCACTGATGCTGACCGGGCTAGGCTCGATCATTGGGTCGGGCTGGCTGTTCGGCGCCGGCCATGCGGCACAGGTGGCAGGCCCCGCTGCCATCTTTACCTGGATCATCGGTGCCGTCGTCATCCTGGCGATTGCCCTGACGTATGCCGAACTGGGCGCGATGTTCCCCGAATCGGGCGGCATGGTGCGCTATGCGCGCTACTCGCACGGCTCGCTGGTGGGCTTTGTGGCGGCCTGGGCCAACTGGATCGCCATCGTCACCGTCATCCCCATCGAGGCGGAGGCATCCATCCAGTACATGAGCAGCTGGCCTTGGCCGTGGGCGCAGTCGCTGTTCCAGCACGGTGAGCTCACGGCGCCTGGACTGGTGCTCTCCGCCGTGCTGGTCGTCGTGTACTTCCTGCTGAACTACTGGGGCGTGAAGGTGTTTGCCAAGGCGAACAACGCCATCACCGTCTTCAAGTTCATCATTCCGGCCGCCACGGCGGTGGCCCTGGTTGCGGCGGGTTTCCACCCGGGCAACTTCGGCACCAGCACCGGCGGCCAGGGCTTTGCGCCCTACGGCTGGTCTGCGGTGCTGACCGCCATTGCCACCAGCGGCATCGTGTTCGCCTTCAACGGTTTCCAGAGCCCGATCAACCTGGCGGGCGAGGCACGCAACCCGGGCCGCAACGTGCCGATCGCGGTGATCGGCTCGATCCTGCTGGCGGCGGTGATCTACGTGGCGCTGCAGGTGGCGTTTCTGGGCGCGGTTCCGCCGGAGTCGCTCGCGCGCGGCTGGCACGGCATCGACTTCCATTCGCCGTTTGCCCAGCTGGCGATTGCGCTGAACCTGAACTGGTTGGCCATCGTCCTGTACATCGACGCGTTCGTCAGCCCCTCGGGCACCGGCAGCACGTACATGGCCACCACCACGCGCATGATCTACGCGATGGAGCGCAACAACACCCTGCCGGCCATCTTCGGCCGCGTGCATCCGGTGTTTGGCGTGGCGCGTCCGGCCATGTGGTTCAACCTGGGCGTGTCGTTCATCTTCCTGTTCTTCTTCCGCGGCTGGGGCGCACTGGCGGCCGTCATCTCGGTGGCGACGGTCATCTCGTACCTGACGGGGCCGATCAGCGTGATGTCGCTGCGCCGCACGTCGCCGGGGCTGCATCGTCCGCTGCGCCTGGCGGGCCTGTCGCTTATCGCGCCGTTTGCGTTCGTGTGCGCATCGCTGATCCTGTACTGGGCCAAGTGGCCGCTCACAGGCGAGATCATCGTGCTGATGCTGGTGGCCCTGCCCGTGTACTTCTACTACCAGGCCAAGGCCGGCTGGCCCGACTTCAAGACCGAACTCAAGGGCGCCTGGTGGATGATCGCCTACCTGCCGACCATCGCCGCGCTGTCGTACTGCGGCAGCACGGAGTTCGGCGGCCACGGGTTCATCCCCTACGGCTGGGACATGGGCATCGTGGCGGTCATCTCGCTGGTCTTCTACCACTGGGGCGTGGCCAGCGGCTGGCATACGCGCTATCTGGAAGAGGTGGACAGCGTGCATGAAGAGGCTGCACCGCAACGCGGCCAGCGCGTGCCGCGCGGTGTTCCCCAAGGCACCTGAGCCCCACGCCCACGCTGCATAAAGAACGCCCGACCGGCTTGCCGGCGGGCGTTTTTTTCATGCGCGCAACTCAGCGACGATGCGCTCGGCCAGAAAATCGCAGGGTGGCCGGTTTGACGTGACACTGCGCGCCAGGACAATCTCCAGCGAGCCGATCTCCGGCAGGCCGTGCGCGGGCCCCAGCAACGTGAAGTCCGACGGCACGGCGCACTGCGCGAGCGAGGTAATGGCCAGGCCCGCGCGGGCCATCGTCAGCAGGCCCAGCAGGCTCGGGCTTTCATACGAGGTTCGGTAGGCGATCTTTGCGCGCTCCAGACTGCGGATCGCCTTCTCGCGCGCGACGCTGCCCGGCAGAAACACGGCAATGGGCAGCGGCCGCTCACGCCAGATGTCTGTCGCGCCGGGCGCTGCCGCCCACACCATCGGCTCGTGTCGCAAGAACTCGCCGGTCAGCCCTTTCACCCGTGTCGCGCAGACGAGGTCCACCGTGCCGTCGCGCAACATCGGCGCGAGCGCGACGCTGGGCAGGCCGATCACCTGGATCTCGACCTTGGGATAGGTGGCCGAGAACTTCTTGAGAATCGGCGGAAACAGCGACGACGCGTAATCGTCCGGCACGCCGATCACCACGCGGCCCGTCACATCCGGCCGCACGACCGCCGCCCAAGCCTCATCGCGCAACCCAATGATCCGGCGCGCGTACGCCAGCAGCACCTCGCCGTCTTGTGTTGGTATCACGCTACGCGGCTTGCGGATGAACAACGCTTTTCCGAGCGCCGATTCCAGTGTCTTGATCTGCATGCTCACCGCCGATTGCGAGCGGTGCACGGCCTCCGCAGCGCGGCTGATCGTGCCCGTGTCGGCAACGGCAACGATCATGGTGAGAACGTCGACGTCCAGGGCCTTCATCTCGGTACTCATGTGCACTCGCTTGCGTCGATGTATCAGAAAAACTGAAAGATTCCATCAATATTATGCGATTTCCTTTTCCATCGCGGTGCAGCAAAGTCTCGGAAAACGGAGTTTCAACAATGAACGCGCGAACGCCCCTGACGACCCTGGCTCTTGCCGGTGTCTGGCCACAACCCGCCTTTGCTTCCACCGCCTCGGGCACCTCGGTGCCCTACGTGGAGGCCGGCAGCGGCGAGCCAATGGTCTTTGTGCATGGGTCGTTGTGCGATTACCGCTATTGGGATCCGCAGCTCGCCGCGTTGTCGAAGCAGTTCCGCTGTTTTGCGCCGAGCCTGGGCCACTATTGGCCGGAGACCCACGCGTTCGGGCACGGCGATTTCAGCTGGGAAGCGCACGTTGTGGAGATGGCGGAGTTCATCGAAGCGCTGGGGCTCGGGCCGGTGCACCTGGTTGGCCACTCACGTGGTGGCTGCGTTGCGTTTCATCTGGCGCGCCAATACCCGCACCTGGTGAAGACGCTCACGCTGGCCGACCCGGGCGGCCCGTTGCAGGCGACGCCGCAGGCCGCAACCGGCACATTGCCACCCGCCACCCAGGCCTTGCGGGCGCAGGCCGCAGACCTGATCGAGCAAGGCGAATTCGACGCCGGCCTGAATCTGTTCGTCGACTCGGTCACCCTGCCCGGCTTCTGGAGCAAGAGCACCCAGAGCTTCCGCAGGATGGCGCTGGACAACGCGCTCACGCTGCCGAAGCAGCTGCGCGATCCGCTGCCCGCCTACACCCCCGAAGCCGCAGGTGAGATCCAGTGCCCGACACTGTTGATCGACGGGCAGAAGAGCCCGCGCATGTTCCGCAACACCGTCGAGAAGCTCCACGCGTGGATTCCATGCGCCGAGCGCCAGACCATCGCCGGCGCCTCTCATGGCATGAACATCGCCAACCCGGGGGCGTTCAACCGGGCGGTGGCGGCGTTGGCTGGCCAGTAACGCACCGCATTGCCGAAGGCGCCTGCCACAACAGCAGGCGCCTTTTTCTTGCGCGCTTGCCGCAGGACGCCCGCGCAAGACGCAGGCGTGTCCTGCATTCCCAGCCACGCCCCTCTGTGGTGGGGACCACGCCCCGCGCACCCGCGCCGCCGCGTGCGTCATAAAAAATTCATTGAACGCCGTGTTCAGGGGGCACCCTGGTGACCGTTTAGGCGGAATGTCCGCTTTTGCGTCCATCGTTGCGTCCAACGCCATGACCTCCTCACCGCTCCCCTTGCCCGCGGGCATTGCGCCCGAGATGCTGCGCACGGTGTTCCAGCCGATCTTCCGTCTATCCACCACCGAGGTGCTCGGCTACGAAGCGCTGCTGCGCGGGCCAGCAGGCTCGGCCATGGAGTCGCCCGCAGCGCTGTTCGCGGCGGCCTCGGATACCGCCGGCACGATCGCGCTGGAGACCACGGCCGCACGCCTGGCCATCGCGCGATTCTCGGCGATGCGTCTGCCGGGCAAGCTGTTCCTGAACTTCAGCGCGCAAGGCGTGCGCCAATTGCTGCAAGACCACGCCCGCCTGCTACACGCGATTGCCGACCACGACCTGCAGCCCTCGCGCATCGTCATCGAATTGACCGAACAGACGCCCATCGACGATCTCGCCAGTTTTGCGCGGGCGCTGTCGGTGGCGCGCGACTTCGGCCTGCAATGCGCGCTGGACGACTTCGGCACCGGCAATGCCAACCTGAACCTGCTGATCGAACTCGCGCCCGACTACATCAAGCTCGACAAGTATTTCCTGCGCGATATCGCCAAGCATCCGGCCAAGCTGGACATCGCGCGCACGTTGCAGCAGACGCTCGAGGGCGGCGCGACCAGCATCATTGCCGAGGGGCTGGAAACCGAAGACGAACTGGGCGTAGTGCGCGACCTGGGCATCCGCTTCGGGCAGGGTTTTTTCCTCGCGCGCCCGCACGACACGCCCGCAAGCGACATGTCGAGCCACGCGGCGCGCGTGCTGCAGTCTTCGCAGATTGCAGTGTTTCCGCAGACCGTGCGCGTGGGCTGGCGCGCCATCACCGCCAGCAAGCTGCTGCGCGTGGCCCCCACCCTGCCCCTGCGTTGCAGCAACGACGACGTGCTGCACCTGTTCAACCGCCACCCCGATCTGCATGCCGTGGCGCTGCTCGATGAAGACACACACCCGCTCGCGCTCATCGCGCGCCGCGCCTTCATCGACCGGTATGCGATGCCGTATCACCGCGAGCTGTACGGTAAGAAACCGGCACTGGCGTTTGCCAACCGGCAGCCGGTGCTGGTGGAGAAATCCGCATCGCTCGAAGATATGTCGGCGCTGCTGATGAGCGAAGACCAGCGCTACCTCACCGACGGTTTCATCATCACCGAGCATGGCCGCTACCTGGGCCTGGGCACCGGCGAAGAGCTGGTGCGCACCGTCACGGAAATCCGCATCGAGGCCGCACGCTACGCCAACCCGCTCACGTTCCTGCCGGGCAACATTCCGTTGAACCTGCACATTGAACGTTTGCTGGAAGCGCCCGCGGCGTTCTACGCCTGCTACGTGGACCTGAACCACTTCAAGCCCTTCAACGACCAGTACGGCTACTGGCAGGGCGACGAGATGCTGAAGATGGCCGCCGCGGTACTCGCCAACGCCTGCGAGCCCACGCGCGATTTTCTCGGCCACGTGGGCGGCGACGATTTCCTGATCCTGTTCCAGAGCGCCGACTGGCAGGCACGCATCACGCAGGCCATGGCCGCCTTCAACACCAACGCGCTCGCCATGTACACACCGGCTGACCGCACGGCCGGCGGCATCCATGCCGAAGACCGCAAGGGGCTGCCGGCGTTCTTCCGTTTCGTGACCATGGCGGTGGGCGCGCTCCACGTGCACCCGGGCGCCGCGCACAACAGCGACGACATCGGCACTGCCGCCGCGCTCGCCAAGCGGCGCGCCAAGCAAAGCGACAACGGCTTCCATCTGGAGACCATGCGCCCCGCCGGGCCCGTATATGCGACCGCTTGATTGGCTGAATCAACCCCGTACGCAAGAACCCATATGCGTGATCTGGAAATCAGCAGCAGCGACGCGCCGGGAATATAAAAATCCGGAACTGAATTGCACGCCACGCACTTGAACTAAACCGAGCTGATTTTCAAAGCGCGGATTTTCTCGGCAGCCTGATAAATCACCCAGCAATAGAATCAATACGCTCGGAAGCATCAGAATGATGCGACCTTGGATTTCCTCATAACCAGCACGCCGGAAAGGTGCGGTTGAAATCTTTGCGGCGGAGTCGGTCTGTCTTACATCCAGGACACGCCGATTTCGCATCCGGAACTTCTGATGTGATGCGCCGGATTCATCGCTGTCCACGTTCACTCCCATGATTCCCGCCGGGTGGCACATGCGCCGCAGAGCGTGCGCTGGCGCCGACATTCGCCCGGTGCAGAAGTGCGACACCCAGCAAAGTTTGCACCTCAACCGCGCGGCAAAACGTCGCAGTAAAAATAACAATAACGGCAATGTACGTGCAGTGTGGGCAACGTCCGGAAAAATTGACGTGTCAGATTTACACGGCCATGTGGCGGCCCGCTCCCACGCAGGCGATTTAAGGCAAGAACGCCTTTCTTATTACGCTTTCGGATTGTCAGCGGAACCCTTACAGTCTCGTCCGCGACTCGCCCTCTCGATGTAGTCGAGACCCCGACAACAAACACGACGGTACGAAGCAACAGGGTTTTTTGGCGCGTCTTCACTCCTGATCACTTTCCGGTTTTTGGGGCTTTTTTCAAACTCGGGTGCGCCCGGGATTGGCGAAGCTTTGCCCAAATTCAGGCAGGTGATGCGGAATTAATACGGCGGCAGCCCCCGCCACCGACCCATTTGCTTAGGAAGTCCCGTTCATGCGTATCCGTTCTCTTTCCCTGGGCCTTATCGCCGGTGCCACGCTTGCACTTCTTTCGGCGCCCAGCCACGCCAACTGCGTTGCCAATCCGCCCACGCAGTCCAACACCACCTTTCCGGCCAGCCTGACCGGCAAGCTCGCGTACCACAGCTACGTGAGCTACGGCGACGGCACGAGCCAGATCTTCATCTACGACTTTGCGGCCCGCACGCTTACGCAGGTGTCGAAGAGCACTTGGGGCATCCAGGACCCGATGAACGCGGTGTTCAGCCCCGACGGCAAGTGGATCGCCTTCATGGGCATCACCAACAACGCATGGAACGTGTTCTTCTGGCAGGTCGGCTCCAGCAACATGCCGATCAACCTGACCAACAGCACCGGCCAGACCCGCAATGAAGACCCGAAGTTCAGCGCCGACGGCAAGTCGCTGCTGTTCAAGCAGAACGGTGACGTGATGCAGGCCGCCCTGTCGTACACAAGCTCGGGTCCGGTGTTCACCTCGCTCGCGAACCTGACACGCACCGCGCCGAGCTTGGAAGACTCGATGCCCTTCCCCACGCCGGACGGTACAGCCATGTACTACGCCCAGGGCACCGGTTCGGGCATGGGCCTGTACAAACAGACCATGGGCAGCACCACCAGGGTGGCCTTCGACGCGCCGGCCGGCCTCGCTACGTACTACCCGATCGTACGTGCGGACGGCACCGTGTTCTACGCCCGCTGGCTCGATGCCACCAGCCAGGCCGACCAGATCTACACCAAGGTCAACCCGAGCGATGCGCCCAACCAGCTCTCGCTCAACGACTGCAACAGCAACAACTCCGACCCGTCGCCCGTGAACGGCACCAACTACGTGTTCTTCTCGTCGACCAGCGCCGGCGGCTACCAGCTCTACCTGGGCGATGCGAGCACCGGCCAACGCTGGAGCCTGTCGCAGTTCGGCGTGAACTCGGATACCACCAAGGCCAAGCTTGGCTCGAACTACTACGCAGGCGGCCCCGCCACCGCTGCACCGTCCGTCACGCTGCTCTCGCAGGGCAAGCCGGCCAGCGCGTCGTCCAGCTACAGCGCCAGCCTCGGCCCGGCGTATGCGTTTGACGGCAACACCACCAACACCCGCTGGGATTCCATCGAAGGTTTCGCCGGCACGCAGTGGCTGATGGTGGACCTGGGCTCGACCCGCACCATCACCGGCGTCGACCTCTACTGGGACGCAGGCGCCAAGGTGTACTACATCCAAACGTCGAACGACGGCGTGAACTGGACGAACATTTACTCGACCTCGAGCGGTGTTTCGTGGGGCCACACGTCGCTGGCCAACCTGAAGGGCAGCGGCCGCTATGTGCGCATGTACGGCACGCAGCGCGCCACGCAGTGGGGTTACTCGCTGGACGAGATGCAGGTGTGGGGCTACTGATCGCTTGATCGATCGGCAAGGCAACACCCGCCTCATTTGACATGACAACGCCCCGGCGGCTTCGGCCATCGGGGCGTTTGTCTTTGGCGCGCTACGCGCAGCCTCAGCCCGCCTGGAATTCTCCAGGAGCCCAGGCAAACGGCTTGGCAATACGGTTCCACGTGTTCATCTGCGCGACAACCAGCGAGAGGTTGGCCAGTTCCTGCTTGTTGAAGTGGCGCAGCATCTCGTTGATCAGGTCATCGCCGATGGTGTGCTCGGCCAGCAGCGTGATGGCATCGGCCCAGCGCAGTGCGGCACGCTCACGCTCGGTGTAGAAGGGCGTCTCTTCCCACACGGGCAGCGAGTACAGGCGCATGGGCGTCTCGCCGGCGTGGACACCTTCCTTGTAATGGCGGTCCAGGCAATACGCACAGCCGTTGAGTTGCGAAATGCGATAGCGCAGCAGCTCGAGCAGGCGCATCTCAAAACCGCAATGGTTGACGTACGACTCCACTGCCAGCACAGCTTCGACCAAGCCGGGCGGCAGTTCTGCAAAGGAAATGCGTTCGTTCATCTGAGGGCTCCGTGAGAAAAACCGGGGCCATGGTAGGCAGCGTCCGGTCTTCACGGACTGCGCACACCGCGTATAGCCAGGATCACGCGGGCAGAATGCGGCGCAACGCATTCGCCACACTGGGGGCTACCCTTACATTGTCAAACGCTGAACAATCCGCCGGGGCGCGAGCCGGCACGATGGCGGCTGGCCTGACCCTTCCGCAACATCGGCAACAAGGAACTGCATGGCGAAGATCTGCATCGTGGGGGCCGGCTCGATCGGCTGCTATCTGGGTGGCCGCCTGCTGGCCGCAGGTGCCAACGTAACGTTCGTCGGCCGCGCACGCATCGGCAACGAATTGCGCACGCACGGCCTTACGTTAACGGACTACCGCAACGGCCGCTGGCAAGTGCGCGCCGCCGACGTGCGCTACGTCACCGACCCCCATGCCGCTGCCGATGCCGACCTCGTGATGGTGACGGTCAAATCCGCCGCGACGCAGTCCGTGGCCGACGAGCTGAAACCCGTGCTGCGCCCCGGCGCCACCGTCATCAGCTTCCAGAACGGGCTGAGCAATGCCGACGTGCTGCGGGCGGCCTTGCCGCAGCAAGCGGTATTGGCCGGCATGGTGCCCTTCAACGTGATGCAGCCGGGGCCGGGGGCCTTTCATCAGGGCACGGGCGGTGAACTGGAGGTCGCCGCATCGCCCGTGTTGCAACCGTTTCTCGATGATTTCCAACGGGCCGGGCTACCGCTCATGGAACGCACCGACATGACCGCGGTGCAATGGGCCAAGCTGCTGCTCAACCTCAACAACGCCATCAATGCACTGGCCAACCGGCCGCTGAAAGAAGAGCTGTCGCAGCGCGCGTATCGGCGCTGCCTGGCACTGGCGCAAACCGAGGCGCTGCGGCTGTTGGCGCGTGCAGGCATCCAGCCCGCCAAGCTGACGCCGGTGCCACCCGCGTGGATCCCACGCCTGCTGGCCACGCCCGATGCAGTGTTTGCGCGACTGGGCGGCAAGATGCTCGCCATCGACCCGTTGGCGCGGTCTTCCATGTCCGACGATCTGGCCGCCGGACGCGCAACGGAAGTCGACTGGATCAACGGCGAGGTCGTCCGATTGGCAGAACGCCTGGGGCAACGCGCGCCAGTGAATGCGCAACTGTGTGCGCTGGTGCATGCCGCCGAAAGCGCCACCGCACGCCCGAACTGGTCGGGCGGCAATCTGCTGACGGCCTTGCGCACAGCGGCCTAGTCGGCGCCGGCTTCGCTGGCTTCCAGCAACAAGGCCATGTCCTGAATTTCGATGTGGCCGTAGCGCAGGCGGATCGCCCCGAGTTTGACGAGCGCCTGCAACTCCTTGCTGAGCGTCTGCCGGCTGATGCCCAGCATCATGGACAGCGCGTCCTGCGAGGTGGAAATGTTCGCGCGCCCTTGCGCTGCTTGCGACATATCGCCGTGCGCGAGCGCTGCAATGCGCCGTGCCACGCGCGCCCGCGTGCCTTGCAAGGCTGCACCGGCCAGCGAGCCGTAGGCCAACCGCAAGCGCGCCGCCACGAGCCGCGCAATCGCACCGGCAAACGCGGCATCGCGCATCAACGCCTCAAAGCGCTCCACGCTCACGCCCAGCACTTCGGCATCTTCCAGCGCGATCGCGCAATGGCCGCGCGGCTGCTGGTCCAACGTGGATACGCCACCAAACCAGTTGCCCGGTTCGACCAGCGCGAGGATCGCCTCGTCACCCTCAGCGTTGAAGATCGACAGCTTGAGGACACCGCTCGCCACACCAAAGAAGGCGAGCGAGCCCGCATCCATTGGATCGCCCTGCCGAAAGAGGAACGCCCCCGCAGCAACGGACACAGGCACAGCGGCCTGGAGCAGCGCATCGGCCGCGTGCGGCGGGAGGCTCTGGAACCACGGGTTGGTGTTGAACGCCGACATGGTTACCCGCGCTTGCCGGCTTTCGCCCAGTACGCGAACGGTGTTTCGTGGCACTCATAGTCGAGTTCGGACACACGCGCATGCAGGCGTTCCTGCACATCCTGCACGGCGAGGTTGTAGACCACGGGGCCGATCTCCTCCAGAAAGAAGCCCAGTAGCGCACCGGCCTGGATGTTGCCGATGCGCTCTTCCATGTGCTCGGTGAAATAGCGCTGGAGGGATTGGACGGCCTGTTCGCGGATGTCGCGGTCGAGTTCGATGGGCATGTGCGGCACTTGCAGAGGCAGAGGAAGCCGCCAGCTTACTGCCCGCGGCCTTACGTATCCAGCGCCTTGCATGCCAGTCGGCGTGGTCTATCGTGGAAGCGGTTGCACGCGCCATCGGCAACGGTGGCGTTGCGCGTCAGGTGTCACTTTGGGAGCCCACATGCCCATCGAGCTGAACCACACCATCGTCTGGTGCCGCGACAAGCAGACATCCACCCGCTTTCTGCGCGACATCCTCGACCTGCCCGAGCCGATCCCGTTCGGCCAGATGCTGGTCGTGCCGCTGTCGAACGGCGTGTCGCTCGATTTCTTCGACAGTGACGAACCGATCGCCGCGCAGCACTACGCGTTCCTCATCAGCGACACGGAGTTCGACCGCGCATTCGCACGCGTGCAGGCAAAAGGTTTGACGTACTGGGCGGACCCCGCCCGGCAACGCCCCGGACAAACGTATACGCATAACGGCGGGCGCGGCTTCTACTTTGAGGATCCGGATGGGCACTTTCTGGAAGTCATGACGCGGCCGTATGACATGGGGCCGTAAGGCCGCATCAAGCCACTGTCCTACGTCCGCACCACCTCATACCGCATCTCCACAAACGTGTCCTTGTACGGCACGGCTGACGTCAGCTTCAGCGCCGGTTGCACGATCCGACGCGGCAGCAGCGGCAAGCCGGTACCCAGCGTGACGGGCATCACCTGCACGATCAGTTCATCCAGCAAACCCGCGTCGAGAAACTGGCCGGCAAGTTCGCCGCCGCCGACAATCCACACGTTGCGGCCGTTGGCTGCCGCGTGCATCTCCCAGTGCACGGGCACCACGTCGCCCCGTACAAAACGAATGTCTGCACCCTCCACCACCGGCAGCGTGCGCGAGGTGAAGACCCACGCAGGTTGTGTGTAAGGCCACGGTTGCGCCTGCCCGGTGCCTGGCTTGACCAACTCGCGCAGCAGCCACGCGTAGGTGGAGGCGCCCATCGCCAGTGCGCCTACGTCGCCAATGAAGGCGTCGTAGCTCGTGCCCTCGAGCGAGCCGAACTGCATCAGCCAGTCAAGCGAATGATCGGTCGTGGCAATGAACCCGTCGAGGCTGGCGGCGGCGTAGTACTGCGTCTTCGGCATGGCATTCGCTCTCATTGGTGTTGAGGGCAAGATCCTACGCCGCGCGGATTGCCAACGCCTTGCGCACCTGCGTTGTGCTGTTAGGCCACCATCGCACCGATGTCCGCGCCACTGTTGGAATAACCACCCGGCTTCGCGTCCTCACACAGACCGTCGATCACCGGCGACGGCAGCGCTCTTGGTAGAGGCGCCGTGCGGGGCTACTAGGTGGCATCAGGAGTCGTCGACATGAACGCGCGCGGCGGTCAACGCAATCGCTACATTCTAGAGCCGTCGCACGCCGTGTTCAGGTGCGGGGTGTCGGGGGATTGGGGCCGAGGTCGTCGACAGCGTGTCCGCCGGTTAACTGCAACGCCGCTTCGGCGGCATCCACCTGGGCGGGCTCGGCGTCGACCGTCAGCAGGAAGCGGCCGCCGATCACGACGTTCTGGAACTTGCGCTCGTAGGTTTCGGCGTTTTCGCCATCGGGCTGGTGGTCGCCGCAGAGAAAGTTGCCGCACACGGCCCCTGCCTCGTCGGCCTGATGCGACAGCGCCACTCGCTCCAGCGTGAGGCCGGTATTGAGCACGGCCTGGCGGGCCGCCTCAGCGGCGGCGTGATCGGTGAAGATGCGGACGATGGTCGGCATGTGGGTTCTCCTGGCTGGGTGAACCCAAATCTGACGCATCGGCCGTGCCCGGCCACGCGTCTGGCGGGCGCCTCAGAACAACGCCATCTGCCGCATCCCGAACCCGATCGCCTCTTCCACCCGCAGGCGCGCGTGCGTGAGCGACCCTTCGATGCCCGAGAGCGTGCCGGCCAGCCAGCGATACAGGAGCGGCGCCTCGCCGCGCGGGCTCAGGTGGATTTCACCGAGCTTCTTGCCACGCTTGTCGCGGTAATAGTGGGAGCGGTAGCCGCGTTCCCAATGCGTGATCGGACCGCGCCATCGGCGCGAGCGGCGGAGTTTGGTGGGGGACGTTTCAGTTGGCGATGCAGACGCCGGTTCCTCCCAGCCGAAAGCGGGTTTGGCGAACAGCGGCAAACCATCCAGATCGGGGTAGAAATCCATCGTCGTATGCTCAGCTAGCCGCGCCGCCGCAGGCTTTGCAGACAAATACGGCGCGTAGTCCGCATGATACCTGGGTTTGCGACAGACGGCACGTGCAAATGGCCTAACGGTGCGCACTAGCGCCCATCCGAACAGCGGCGCACGCGCCAGGCGAATTCCGCTTCGGTATGATGGCCGCTCCCGCCTCCTGACACGCGGCATTCGACCGGTACCGAGCATGACGAGCGCCTTTAACACGTTGATGACACCACGCCTGACCTGCGCATTGCTGCTGGCCGTCAGCTGCGCCGCCCCGGCGTACGCGCAGGACAACGCCTTTGCGCCGCTGCTCCGCCATCTGGCGGATCGCCTCGCTACCGCAGATCAGGTGGCCCTGAGCAAATGGGACAGCGGCAAATCGGTGTACGACCCCGAGCGGGAGGCCCAGGTCGTCACCAATGTCTCGGCACAGGCGTCCGTCTACGGCCTGGCGCCGGCCGACGTGGGCAACGTGTTCACCGACCAGATCGAGGCGAACAAGGAAGTGCAGTACGCCCTGCTCAATGACTGGCGGCGCGCCGGCGCTGCGCCCACCGCCCCGCGGCAGAGCCTGCCGGATGTCATCCGGCCGAAGCTCGACGGGCTGCAGACATCCATCCTGCAAGCGCTGCGCGATGCTGCCCCGGCACGCGGGCAGGCGGATTGCCCGGTGCAGGTAGCGAACGCAATCGGCCGTGTCGCGCATGAAAAGTCGCTCGATACGCTGCACCGCATTGCGCTGGATCGGGCGACGGCGCGGCTTTGCCAGACACGCTGAACCCTGCGCTGAGCCCATGAAAAAACGGCGCGGCCCTCATCGGGCGCGCGCCGCAACATACAGGCATCGAGAAACAGGTTCAGCCAGCGTCAGCCCAAATCCACCGGCACGAAGATCTTCGTATCGTCGCGCTGCACCAGCAGGGCGACATGCTTGCCGGCGCGATCCACCAACGTGCGCAGTTCCTGCACCGATGACACCGGCGTGCCGTTGAGCGACAGGATCACGTCCCCCGGCTGGATGCCGACCTTGGCCGCTGGGCCGGCCACGTCCAGTACCACCAAGCCGCCGGGCAGACCGCTCTGGCGCTTTTCTTCCGGCTGCAGCGGACGCACGGCCAGGCCCAGACGGCCCTGGTCGGGCGCGGCCTTTGTACTGGATGCCACCTTCGCATCCTTGGCCGCACCAATGGTGACCGTCAGCGTGGTCGGCTTGCCCTGGCGGATGATCTGCAGCGAAACGGTCGTCCCGGGCTTGATGTCGGCCACTTGCTCGGGCAGGTCACCCGAATGGTCGATGCGCGCACCGCCGATCTGCAGGATCACGTCGCCGGGCTGCAGGCCGGCCTTGGCGGCGGGGCCGTCGGATTCCACCGAGTTGACCAGCGCGCCCTCGGGCTTGGGCAGCTTGAAGGAATCGGCCAGCGACTGGTCGACCTCCTGCACCGCAATGCCCAGGCGGCCGCGCGTGACCTTGCCGGTGGACACGAGCTGCTGCTCCACCTTCATCGCCACGTCGATCGGCACGGCAAACGACAGGCCCTGGTAGCCGCCGGTCTGGCTGTAGATCTGCGAGTTGATGCCGATCACCTCGCCGCGCTGGTTGAACAGCGGGCCACCCGAGTTGCCCGGGTTCACGGCCACGTCGGTCTGGATGAACGGCACGTACGTATCGTCCGGCAGCGAGCGCGACTTGGCGCTCACGATGCCCGCCGTGACAGTGTTCTCAAAGCCATACGGCGAGCCGATCGCCAGCACCGGTTCGCCCACCTTGGTGTTGGCGGGGCTGCCGATCTGCACCACCGGCAGGTTCTTGGCCGAGATGCGCAGCACGGCCACATCGGATTGCTTGTCCACGCCCAGCACCTTGGCCTTGAACTCGCGCCGGTCGGTCAGCTTGACGTTGACCTCCTGCGCACCGTCCACCACGTGGGCGTTGGTGAGGATCAATCCATCGGCCGAGACGATGAAGCCCGAGCCCAGCCCGCGCACGATCTGGTCGCCACGTTGCTGCGGCATCTGCGGCATGAAGCGCTTGAAGAATTCGGAGAACGGATCATCTGGGCTCATGCCCGGCGGCAGGCCCTGCATGCTGGTGCGCTGGGCATGCGCGGTGGTGCTGATATTGACCACCGCCGGGCCGTAGCGCTCGACGATGCCGGAGAAGTCCATTGGCGCGGCCACGGCAACCGGAGCGGCGCCCGGGGCAGGCGCTGTGGTTGCCGTGGCGGTTGCCACGGGAGCGGCCACCGCACGCGAAATCATGTCTTTCTGCAGATAGGCATAGCCGCCCGCAACGGCGACCACGGCGGCCAGGCCAGCCGCGCTACGAGCCAGGGTTTGGCGTGTCATTGTCGTGTCCTCTCATGCTTGCTGCGAGGGCCACGGCTGGCGGGTTGCCTGTCGTGCCCATCGGTTGCAAGCATCGTAGGCACACAGACTTAAACGAGACTTAAGCGGGTCGGCGTCACATGCAAAAAGTGTGTGCAGCCGGTGTGCCGCTCGTGTCGGCTATGCGTCGGCCCTGAACGGGAAGCGCAGCACTACGCGCAGGCCGCCGCCCTCGCGTGCTTCCAGCGCCAGTGTCGCGTCATGCGCCTGCGCAATCTCACGCACGATGGCCAGGCCCAGGCCGCTGCCGCCGGTGGGCGCCTGCGCGGGGCGATAAAAGCGGTCAAGCACGCGCTCGCGTTCCTCGGCGGGGATGCCGGGGCCGTTGTCTTCCACCACAAGCTGCGCGCCGCCATCAGGCGCGTGACCGGTCGACACGTCGACACGCGCCCCACGTGGGCAGTATTTGAGTGCGTTGTCGACGAGGTTGACCAGCAGCACTCGCAGCGCATCGGCATTGCCGTTGACGGACGCCGGTTGCGACTCCATTGCGATCCCCAGGTCGATCCCCTTCTCCACGGCCGCCGGCGACAGCTCGGCAATCACGTCGGCCGCCACGGCATCGAGCGCGACCGGCGCACGCTGCGTGTCGGCCGCGCCCGGCTCCTGACGCGCAAGCGTGAGCAACTGACCGACGAGCCGGATCATGCGCTCCACACCGCGATGCAGATCGGCATGCGCGGCGCGGCGTTCGTCTTCATCCTGCGCGCGGTCGGCCACCTGCAACTGCAGCTTGAGCGCGGCCAGCGGCGTTCGTAGCGCATGCGCAGCATCGGCGACGAACGCACGTTGATGCGCAAGCGCGGTGCCAAGGCGCGCGAGCAGATCGTTCAGCGCGTTGGTCAGCGGGCGAATCTCGTCGGGCAGCCCCTGCGTGGGCAACGGCGACAGCGCCGCCGCATCGCGCGCCTGCACCTGCCTGGCGACCGACCCCAGCGGCGCAAGCCCGCGCCCGACGGCCAGCCACACGATCCACCCGAGCAGCGGCAGCAGGATCAGCAGCGGCGCCACGGTGCGCAGTGCCATGCGCGCGGCCACCTCGTGTCGCGCGCTGTACGGCTGCGCAATCTGCACCACGGCAGGCCCGAAGGCGACGCTGTACACGCGCCATGGCCCCTCCGGCGTCTTCGCATCAGAAAAACCCAGCTCGACCTGGTCCGGCAGATCGGGCCGCGCATGCGAGAGGTAAAGGCTGCGGCCGGTGCCATCCCAGATGCGGATCACCACATCGTCGTCGCGCGCGATGCCGGCCAGCGCCGGCGGCGGCGGGTCGATCCACTGGCTCGGGAGCGCAGCCGCCACCTGCTGCATCTGGTAGTCGAACAGCGCGTTGGCTTCCTGGCGCGCCTGCGCGTAGATCAGGCCGGTGGCAATGACGATGCCCGCCAGCAGGCCGCCGGCCAGCCACCACAGCAGGGTTTTACGAATCGATTGCATGGGCTATTGATGGTCTTCGCCGCCGGCAGGTTCCGCAGGCGATGCGGGCGTCTCTCGTGGAATCACATACCCCACGCCGCGAATGTTCTGGATGAAGTGACTGCCGAGCTTCTTGCGCAACGCGTGGATGTAGACCTCCACGGTATTGCTGCCGACTTCTTCATCCCAGCCATAAAGGTTGTCCTGCAACTGCGCGATCGACCACACCTTGCCCGGCCGTGCGAGCAGCGCATGCAGCACCGCAAACTCGCGTCCCGACAGCTTGACCGGCAGCCCCGCGCGCAGCACCTCGCGCGTGACGGGGTTGAGCAGCACCTCGCCGTGGCGCATCAGTGGATCGGCGCGGCCGCCTTGCCGACGCAGCAAGGCATGCATGCGCGCAGCCAGTTCCTGCAGGTCGAACGGTTTGACGAGGTAGTCATCCGCACCGGCATTGAGACCAGCCACGCGGTCGGCCACCGCATCGCGCGCGGTCAGGATCAGGATGGGAATGGCGATGCCGCGCTGGCGCACTTCACGCACCACCTCCAGCCCGTCGCGCTTGGGCAGACCGAGGTCGAGCAGCATGAGGTCGAACATGGTGGTGCCGGGTTCGGCACTGCTCGCGCTAGGCGCCGTGACCGCCTGCACGGCGGCCTCGCCATCGCGCACCCAATCGATGGCAAAGCCGTCGTGGCGCAAGCCCTTGCGCACGCTGTCGCCGATCATGTCGTCGTCTTCTACGAGGAGCACCCGCATGACAAAGAAGAAAAGGAGCCGGGGAAAGGCCCATTGTAGAACTGCCGCCCACCGCACTGGCGGTTGCGCATGGCCCGGCTTGCCTTTATCGTGACGCGATCCCCCATTGGAACCCGCGCGCAATGAGCGCCCAGCACGCACCCTCCCAGACGCCTGCCGAACCGCCGACCGACTTGCGCGAGCGCATCCGCGCGGCACGCCCGACGCTGTCTCCGGCCGAGCGCCAGGTGGCCGATTGGGTGCTGCGCCAGCCCGGTACCGTGCTGAGCCTGCCGGTGGCGGCCATCGCACGCGAAGCCGGCGTCAGCCAGCCGACGGTGATCCGGTTCTGCCGATCGATGGGCTGCCATGGCCTGTCGGATTTCAAGTTGCGGCTGGCACAGGGCAACGTGGTACCGGAAGCGGTGCGTGGTGCCAGCGCGACTCGTGTGGCAACACCGTCCGGCACGCGCGTGCTGCAGAACACCATCGACGCGCTCACAGCGCTGCAAGATCGCTTCGACCCGCTCACGCTCGATGCGGCTGTCGCACTGGTGGACGCGGCGCACCGCATCGACCTGTACGGCTTCGGCAGCTCCGGCGTAGTGGCGGCCGACGCGCAGATGAAGTTCTTCCGCTACGGTATTCCCGCGAATGCGTACAGCGACCCGTACCTCGTGTCGATGTCGTTGAATGTGTTGCAGGCGGGGGACGTGGTAATCGCCATTTCCAAATCGGGCGAGCTGCCCGAACTCCAGACGGCGGTGGAACGCGTGCGCGAACTCGGCGTGCACGTGATTGCCGTGACGGCGCCCGGCAGCCCGCTGGCCGCACTTGCCGACGTGGTGTTGCCTGCCGGCGTGGACGATGCCGTGGCCGACCGCTCGATGGTGGCGCGACTGCTGCATCTGGCATTGCTCGATGCGCTGGTGCTGGAGGTGGCGCTGCGCAAGGGCAGCACCACCCTGCCGAACCATCAGTTGCCCGAATAGACCGGGCTGCGCTCGATCAGCACATACACGCGGCTGTCTGCCCACATGGCTGGCAGCAGTTCATTGATCGCCACCGACGTGCTGTCACCGCGGGGCGTGAAATTCCATGCAGCGATGCGCGTGCCGCTGCGAAATGCCACGGTCTCGCCCGATGTCACGCGCACCACGCTCTGGCCGCGCAGCTCGATCGTGCGGCCCGCCGCCTTGGCATCGGCCGGTGTGCCGAACAAGTGAGCATAGGCGCCTTGTGCAGTCGCTTCCTGCACCGTCATCTGGGTCACAGCCTGCGCCGGAACCGCGACAAGAAGGCCCGCGAGCGAAACAGCCGCAGGTACGACGTAGGAAGAAAAGAAGGTCATCGCAGACTCCGTCTTGGGTAAAGAACGGAATCAGCGTAAGCGGCAGCCTCCAACGAGAACGTGGCGCACAGATGACAAATCCATCATCCATGCCACCACGGCCTCAATGCCCCTGCGCCACCGCGTGGTCCATGGCCGCACACAGCCCGATCAGCCCGGGGTACGGCGAGTGGATGACATACACCGGCATCGCCGCCACATAGGCCGAGAAACGGCCCTTGTCTTCAAAGCGCCGCCGGAAAGGTGAATTCGCAAATGCCGGCCCCAGGCGCGGCACGATGCCGCCACCGATGTACACCCCACCGCGCGCACCGAGTGTGACTGCCAGGTTGGCCGCGATGGTGCCCAGGAACGCGCAGAACATATCGACGGCATAGCGGCAACGCGCGTGGTCTCCGGCGGTGTCCTCCATCTCGCCGAGGGCGATGGCGGTGATGTCGGCGGCGCGACGCAAGGTGGGGCCCTGCTGCCAGAGTTCGAAGCATGCACCCAGCGCCTCGTAGATCAACTCCAGCCCCATGCCCGAGATCAACCGCTCGCCCGACACGTGGCCGAAGCGTTCATGCGCATAGCGCCAGATGACGACCTCCTCGTCATTCATCGGCGGAAAAGCCACATGGCCACCCTCACCTGCCACGGCGATGAACCGGCCATCCGGCGTCGGCAGCAATGACGCCACGCCCAGGCCGGTTCCGGCGCCCAGCAGCGCGCGCGGCGCATCCGCCAGGCTCGCCCCGCCGCCTACCTGCTCCAGTTCTTCCGCCGGCAGATACGGCAGCGCATGCGCCAGCGCGGCAAAGTCATTGAGCACGACGAAGGTGTCGAACCCCATCGCCCGCCGCATCGCCTCAGTGGAGAACGCCCAGTCGCGGTTGGTCATGCGAATCTCGTCGCCCAGCACAGGGTTGGCGATGCCGATGGCTGCGTGCCGTACATCGGCAGCCGCAATCTCGGGCGGCAGCGACGCGAGATACGCGCGCATGGCCATTTCGAGCGAGGGGTAGTCATCGCCGGCCAGCACGCCGATGTGGGCCAGGCGCATGGGCGCCATCTCGAGCGCAAAGCGCACGTTGGTGCCACCCACGTCGGCCACCAGGCGCGGGTAGGCCTGCGTGTGGGCCAATCGGTCGGCCGCGGTGCCCGCGCTCACCTCATGCAGTCCAATAGACATCGAGCGGCACCTCCCGCTGATGGATGACATAACTCACCGGTAGCGTGCGCTGTGCCACGCCTTGCGCGGCCTCGTCGAACACACCGCGTTTGACCGGCCCCGTGATGGAGAGGAACAAGCGCCGCGCGGCGCACAGCGCCGACAGGTTCAGGCTGATACGCCGATGCGGCGCCACGCCCGGGCGCACCGGCAGATACGCGGGCGCGTGCGTGCGATCGATGCCCTCGTCCAGCTCCGGCGCGTCGGGAAACAACGAAGCCGTATGCCCATCGTCGCCCATGCCGAGAATCGCGACGTCGGGTTGTTGAAACGGATCGTTGGCAGTTGCCACGCACGCATCCACATCGACCGATCCGCCATGTACATGCGGCGGCAGCACCAGCGGAAAGAACCGCGCCGCTGCCGCCGCATCCTGCAGCAGGTGTTCGCGCACGAGGCGGGCGTTGCTGTCAGGATGCTCCGGTGGCACGGCACGTTCGTCGACCAGCGTGATCGACACGTCGGACCAGCGCACCGGCAGCACACGCAGCGCGGCAAACAGCGCGATGGGCGAGCGCCCGCCCGACACGGCGAGGCATACACTGCCCTGCTCGTTGATCACGTGCGTGAGCGTGCTCGCGATGGACTCGGCCAGGGCCTGAACCTGCGCCGTTGCGTCGGGAACTGCGTGCCAGCGCACCGGGCTCATTTCACATCTCCTCGTGCCAGGCCGCGTCGTCGCGCGAGAGCAGCGCGCTCGATGCCGCCGGGCCCCAGCTGCCCGCCGTATAGCCCTTGGGCGGCATGCGGACTTCGTTCCATGCCTCGATGATGGGCTCGACCCAGCGCCAGGCTTCCGCCTGTTCATCGCGACGCACGAACAATCCCAGCTTGCCGTTGACGGCGTCCATCAGCAGGCGTTCATACGCGCCGGCGTGGCGCACGCCGCCGTGGTCGCTGAAATCCAGGTCCAGCGTGGAAGGCTGCAAACCCAGCGCCGCACCCGGCGTCTTGGTCAGGAACTGCAGGCGGATGCTTTCTTCCGGCTGCAGGCGGATAACCAGACGATTTTCCGGAAACTGAATGAGCGGCTTGGGAAACAGCGCGTGCGGCACATCATGAAAACGCACGACGATCTCCGCCAGCCGTTGCGGCATGCGCTTGCCGGTGCGCAAGTAGAACGGCACGCCGGCCCAGCGCCAGTTGGCAATCTCGGCCTTGATGGCGACAAACGTTTCGGTGCGGCTGTCCGGCGGAATGCCCTGCTCGTGCAGATAGCCCTGCACCGGTTGCCCGGCGATGGCGCCTTCCAGGTACTGGCCGCGCACGGTCTTCTCAGGCACTTCTTGCAGCGGGATCGGCTTGAGCGCCTTGAGGATCTTCAGCTTCTCATCGCGGATGGCGTCTTGCGAGAGGCTCGACGGCGGCTCCATGGCAACGATACACAGCAGCTGCAGCAGGTGGTTCTGCACCATGTCGCGCAGCGCGCCGACGCCGTCGTAGAAATCACCACGCTTTTCTACGCCGAGCTGCTCGGCGATGGTGATCTGCACGTCCTTGATCCACTCACGACGCCACAGCGGCTCGAACAACGCGTTGCCGAAGCGGATCGCCATCAGGTTCTGCACCGACTCCTTCCCGAGGTAGTGGTCGATACGGTAGATCTGGTCTTCGGCAAAGTACTCGGCCACGGCGGAGTTGATGCGCTCGTTGGAGGCCAAGTCAGTGCCGAGCGGCTTTTCCAGCACGAGGCGCACGTTGGGGGTGTTCAGCCCAACGCGGGCCAACTGCGCGCAGATATCGATGAAGAAACCCGGCGCGGTGGCGAGGTAGCACACCGTGACGGGCGCGCGGTCCTCGCCCAGCGCAGCGGCCAGCCCGTCGAATTGCTCGGGTTTGCGGGCATCGACCTGCTGGTAGACGATGCGCTCGGCAAACGAGGCCCAGGCGTCGTCGGAGACAGGCGCGCCGGAGTACAGGCGCATGGTCGGGCGCGTTTCGCGCTCCAGCAGGGCCAGGTAGCCCGCAGTCTCCAGCGGCTGGGTGCCGATGGCGAAGATCCGCCCGCGCGGGTGCAGTTCGCCGCCCTGATGCGCATCGAACAAGGCCGGGATCAGCTTGCGGCGGGCAAGATCGCCCGTACCGCCGAACAACACCATGTCGAATGCGGGCACCGACATCGTCATCTCCTGTGTGTGAGCCATCGATTAGGCTAGCCTAGTCGACTAGCAAGACACCACGTGTTTTAAGCGCATTTTGTAGTATTACTACACGCCGAGCAAGACGTTCGTGAAACTGCCCAAGCAAGCGTTTCCAGCCCGTATTCTGGCGCTTTCCTAGACTACTGGCGCGCTTTCTGGCACGCAATTCGCGTGCGCGGCGGCGACAACTCGGTGGGACCCGCTCGATACCTGTGGAAAACCCTGTCCCACGATCGCTCCGTTTGTAGGAAAATTACAGGATTCGTCCCACCCGGACCGCCCCCCCACTTCCAGGAGAACCCGCATGGCCCTGCACAGCGTACTGGCCGACGTTACCCAGCGCATCATCGACCGCAGCCGCGGCCCCCGTCAGGCCTATCTGGACGTTACCCGCAAGAACGCCGGCCGCAAGGTCGAACGCACGCTGCTGTCCTGCACGAACCTGGCCCACGGTTTTGCGGCCATGCCCGGGGAAGCGAAGATCCGCCTGAAGGCGCTGGAGCGGCCGAACATCGGCATCGTGTCGGCGTACAACGACATGCTGTCGGCCCACCAGCCGCTGGAGGTGTTTCCGGCATGGCTCAAGCAGGCGGCGCTGGAAGCCGGCGGCACTGCCCAGTTTGCCGGCGGCGTGCCGGCCATGTGCGATGGCGTGACGCAGGGGCAGGACGGCATGGAGCTGTCGCTGTTCTCGCGCGACACGATCGCGCTGTCCACCGCCGTGGCGCTGTCGCACCAGATGTTCGATGCGGCGCTGTACCTGGGTGTGTGCGACAAGATCGTGCCGGGGCTGGTGATCGGCGCGCTGTCGTTCGGCCACCTGCCCGCCGTGTTCGTGCCGGCCGGCCCGATGACCACCGGCATCAGCAACGACGAGAAGGCCCGCACGCGCCAGCTCTACGCCGAGGGCAAGCTCTCGCGCGCCGACCTGCTGGAAGCGGAATCCAAGTCGTACCACGGCCCGGGCACCTGCACGTTCTACGGCACCGCCAACTCCAACCAGATGCTGATGGAGATCATGGGCCTGCACCTGCCGGGCACCGCCTTCATCAACCCGGGCACGCCGCTGCGCGAAGCGCTCACGCGGGAATCGGCGCGCCAGGCCCTCAAGCTCGTTTTCAGCGGCGATCAGTACACCCCGATCGCCGACGTGCTGGACGAGCGCGCCTTCGTCAACGGCATCGTCGGCCTGCTGGCCACGGGGGGCTCGACCAACCATACGCTGCACTTGATCGCCATGGCACGCGCCGCCGGCATCCTGCTCACGTGGGACGACTTCAATGACCTGTCGGGCGTGATTCCACTGCTGGCGCGCGTGTACCCGAACGGCAAGGCCGATGTGAATGAATTCCAGGCGGCGGGGGGGTTGTCGATTGTGATCCGCGAGTTGCTCGATGCCGGGCTGCTGCACGACGACGTGACGACGATCATGGGCAAGGGCCTGCGCCGCCATGCACAGGAACCCTTCCTGGAAGGCACAGAGGGTAACCAGCGACTGGTGTGGCGCGACGGCGCAGCCGCCTCGCTCGACACCAATATCGTGCGCGGCGTGGCCGAGCCGTTCTCGCCCGACGGCGGCCTGCGCGTGCTGGACGGCAACATCGGGCGCTCGGTCATCAAGGTATCGGCGGTCAAGTCGGAGCATCGTTTTGTGGAGGCACCGGCGCGTGTGTTCATGGCGCAGGACGATCTGATCCACGCGTTCAAGGCCGGTGAACTGGAGCGCGACTTTGTGGCTGTGCTGCCGTATCAGGGCCCGGCGGCCAACGGCATGCCCGAGCTGCACAAGCTCACGCCCACGCTGTCGGTGCTGCAGGAGCGCGGCTTCAAGGTCGCGCTGGTGACGGACGGCCGCATGTCGGGTGCATCGGGCAAGGTGCCGGCTGCCATCCACATCACGCCGGAAGCGCTCAACGGCGGGCCGCTGGCGCGCGTGCGCGATGGCGACATCGTCGTGCTGGATGCGGAGGCGGGCACACTGCAAGTGCGCGTGCCGGAGGCGGAGTGGAATGCCCGCCAGGTCAGCACACCGGATCTGGCGCACTACCACGCAGGCGTTGGGCGGGACTTGTTCTCGGGCTTCCGCCGCAATGTGTCAGCGGCGGAAGAAGGCGCCTGCACGCTGTTTGTGTCGGCAGGCGCATAAGCTGACGGCAATGCGTGCCGGCCCGACGCCAGGGCCGGCCGCGGTGACACGATTACAACGTCGACTTGTCGATCGCGATGCCCAGTTCGCCTGCCATCTGTTCGACCAGCGCCTGAAGCCGGGCCACCTGGTCGGCCAGTCGCTTCTGCTCGGCTTTCAGCGCTTCGAATTCGGACGGCGCGATGGTGTCGTCGGCGGCGCCGCTCTGCGGCATGTCTGCCGCTGCAACTTCACCGCACAGCAAGTGCATCCAGCGGCTTTCACGTTCCCCCGGCATGCGCGGCAACTTCACGACATAGGGTGGATCTTTTTCGGCCAGCTCTTCCAGAAACGCTTCAACGGACGAGATATCGGCAAAGGCATGGAACCGCGCGGCGTTCAGGCGCAGTTCAGCGGCCGTCTGCGGGCCGCGCAGCAATAGCACGGTGAGCAACGCGATGGATTGGCTCGGCACGCCAAGCACGCGGTTCATGTTGTGCTCGAAACGCGGCACACGGCTGCTGCTGCCCTCCATGACCAGACTCAGCGATTTCAGCCCGTCGATGGCGGTGAGGATCTCGGCTTCGGTCACGCTCATCACCGGCGCGCGTGCAGTCTTCTGATTGCAGCCGGCAGCCAGCGCGTTGAGCGTGAGCGGATAGGTGTCAGGTACCGTGTGCTGCTTTTCGACCAGGACGCCGAGCACGCGCCCTTCAAGCGCGGTCAGGGTACGGATGGCGCGACGCTGCGGGGCGTCTGGATTGACGTTCATGGTGGGAGGGCGGCGGATACGTTGGTTCTGGGGCGGACCGGACCGCAAGCCTGTGCGGTCCGGCGTTGGATCCAACATGATATCCGGCGCGCAGGTGGGCGCCTCCGCCTGCGCGACGTCCGTCGCGCTCAGCCCTTGGCCTGCCCGCGCACCAGCAACACCGGCGTGGTGGCTTGGCGGATGAACTTCTCCGCCACGCTGCCGAGCATGGCGTGCGCCAGGCCGCGGCGGCCGTGCGTGCCGATCACCACGACATCGGCGCCGCTTTCCACGGCTTCGCGTTGCAGGGCGCTCGCTACGTCTTCACCCACACCTGTGGTTTCCACCAGCGTGGTTTCGTTTGCCAAGCCCGCCGAGGTGAGCGTGGCGGCGGTGTCGGCCAGCAACGCCGTGCCCGCCTCGATGAATGACTTGCGCAGTTCGGTGGGGTCGTAATAGCCGACGTCGAACAGCATCGCCGGGCTGTCGACGATATACACGGCGCGCACGGTGCTCTGGAAGTCCTTGGCCAGCCGCACGGCCTCGGCCAGTGCCAGTTTGCTGGTGTCGCTACCGTCAACAGCGACCAGGATTTTCTTGTACATGATTCGGCCTCGCAGGAGAGTGGTTGTCGGAATTGGTGCTGGGGCAGCATCTTGACTGCTCACAGACTATTCTGTGACAACCTCGGCCCCTTTGCGTTGCGCCAGATCAGACGGTCGTGACCAAGTGACACAACCATGCACCGCCTGCCGCCCGCCCCCACGCCTGAATTGACGGCCGCGTATCGCAGCGCGCGATACCGCGTGAGCGCGCCGCAGGGCGATGTGCTGTTGCGCGTCGATGCGGTCAACCCGTGCGTGGCCGCGTTGCTCGCGCAGGCCGATGCACCGTGGGCCGTGTTCGTGACGGCGTGCCAGCCGTTCTCGCGACCGGTTTCTGCCGACGAGAATGCCGCACGGCAGACCGAGTTGCTTGCCTGGGCCATCGCACGCGGCATGCCCTGGCTCGCAGGCGAAGGCGGGCCGCCGGAAGACGCCCCCACCCCCGCGTGGACGCCCGAGCCCAGCCTGCTCCTCTTCATCGATGACCCGGCCATTGCCGACACGCTGATGCTCACGTTCGAGCAGAACGCGGTAGTGCTGTGTGACGCGCATGGATTTTGTACCTTGCGTTGGCACCCGTATCTGCCAGACTGATTTGGCACAGGGGCACTTGGCGAGTGGCACTTTGCAGCACCATAAGTGGCGCTCCCGATTCTTAAGTGCTGAAGCAGAATCATCAGCAGCAGGAGGTTCGTATGGAACTGCACATGCAATCGCATCATTGGGAGCGCCGCATGCCCGACTGGCTCGCGGCCAGCGTGGCGGGTCTCGTGGGCGGCGCACTGGTCATCGTGCTGGAGTTCTTCTGGTCGACCATGGTGCTCAATGAAAGCCCGTGGCGGCCGACGCACAAGATCGCGGCCATGGTGATGGGCCGAGGCGCGCTCGAAGAGATGTCGCTGTTCAGCTTCAGCATCGTTGGCACGGCACTTGTGCTGCACTTCGTGCTGGGTGCCCTCATGGGGATGATTCTCGCGGCCATCATCGCGCCGTTCCACTTTGATTCGAGCCCGGGCATGCTCGCGGCCATCGGGCTGGCATTCGGGATCGTGGCGTACGTGGTCAACTTCTATGGCATGACGGCGGTGTACCCGTGGTTTGCGTCCGAGCGCGGCTCAGGGCCGCTGCTGGCGAATCTGCTCTTCGGGGTGGTGACCGCGGTGGTGTACGGCATGCTGGAGCGGCCCACGCGGGAACCGCTGCGCTGACGCATCCCAGCCTCCACTTTTTTTCCTGCGGCGCCGCAAGCGAAACGGCGCCAGCAGGGGGCGGCCGCTGCCGGTACCCATGCCGGCGGCGGCCGTTTTGCATTGCGGCGCAGCACACAGATGCCGGACCGGCGCGATCCGTATGCGGGGTGCGCCTCGTCCTTACGTTGCCTTGCACGATCCGGGTGCGCGACCTAGCCTAGCTTTAGCGTGTTGAGGAAGCATCCTCTGCGGAGGCGCCATGGCCCTTGCGATTGCGCTCGTCCTGATCGTCGTGCTGGCGGTGGGGTTCCACTTTGCCAGTCCGTGGTGGATCACCCCAATCGCCTCCAACTGGGTGCGCATGGACGACACGCTGACGATCACCATCGTCATCACCGGCGTGCTGTTTGTCGCCATCAATCTCTTCGTCGTTGCCGCGCTGCTGCGCTATCGCCATCGCGATGGCCAGCCTGGCCAGCGTGCCGCCTACGAGCCTCATAACAAGCGCCTGGAATGGTGGCTGATCGGCATCACCACCGTGGGTGTGGCGGCGCTGCTGGCGCCAGGCCTGTTCGTCTATGCCGACTACGTGCGCCCGCCGGCGGGCGCGCTGCAGATGGAGGTGCTCGGCCAGCAGTGGCAATGGCGCTTCCGCTTTGCCGGCCCCGGCGGCAAGCTCGGCACGACCGACGTGCGCTACATGACCAACGACAACCCGTTCGGCATGAACCCCGCCGACCCGAATGGACGCGACAACTACCTGATCGAGACGCCCGAGTTGCACCTGCCGCTGAACCGCCCGATCCAGGTGCTGGCACGCTCGCGCGATGTGCTGCACGACTTCTATGTGCCGCCGTTCCGCGCACGCATGAATATGGTGCCGGGCATGATCACCACGTTCTGGTTCACGCCCACCAAGGCGGGCCGCTACGACATCCTGTGCGCGCAGCTCTGCGGCGTCGGCCACGCCAACATGCGCGGCGTGGTGGTGGTGGAAGACGAGGCATCGTTCGCGCGCTGGCTCGCACAGCAAACCACTTTTGAGCGGAGCCAGAAAGCGAAGGTGCAGGCAACTCCCGCCGCAGCGGGTGGAAGCGCCCAAGCCCTGGCGGATCAAGGCAAGGCGCTGGCGCAAGCCAAAGGCTGCGTGGCCTGCCATAGCGTGGACGGCAACCCCGGTGTCGGCCCCACATGGAAGGGCCTCTACGGTAAGACCGAAACCATGGCCGACGGCAGCACCGCACATGTCGACGAGGCCTACCTGCGCGCGTTCATCCGCGATCCGAAGGCGCGCGTGGTGAAGGGCTTCGCGCCGATCATGCCGAACTTTGACCTGAGCGAGCAGGAGCTGTCGGCGCTGGTGGCGTACATCAAGGCGCAGGGTGGTACGTCGGCGGCAATCACAGCGAAACCGTAGCGAGGAGGAACGATGTCCTACGGTCAGAACGATCACGAACATGGCCCGCAGAGCTTCTGGACGCGCTACGTCTGGAGCCAGGACCACAAGGTCATCGCGGTGCAGTACTCGCTCACGGCCATCGCCATCGGGCTGGTGGGGCTCGTGCTGTCGAACCTGATGCGGCTGCAGCTGGGCTTTCCGGGCAAGTTCGCCTTCATCGACGTCAATCATTACTACCAGTTCGTCACCATGCACGGGATGATCATGGTGATCTACCTGCTCACGGCGCTGTTCCTGGGCGGTTTCGGCAACTACCTGATCCCGCTGATGCTGGGCGCTCGCGACATGGTGTTCCCGTTCCTGAACATGCTCAGCTACTGGGTCTATCTGCTGGCCGTGCTGGTGCTGGTGGCGAGCTTCTTCGTGCCGGGCGGCCCCACCGGTGCGGGCTGGACGCTGTATCCGCCGCAGGCCATCCTGCCAGGCACGCCGGGCACCGAATGGGGCATCGTGCTGATGCTGGTGTCGCTGGCGATCTTCATCGTTGCAGCCACGATGGGCGGGCTCAATTACGTGACGACCACCCTGCAGGCACGCACGCGCGGCATGACGCTGATGCGCATGCCGCTCACAGTGTGGGGCATCTTTACGGCGACCATCCTCGCACTGCTGGCATTTCCCGCGCTGTTCGTGTCGGCCATCATGATGCTGCTCGACAAGACACTGGGCACGAGCTTCTTCATCCCGGCGGTGGTGTCGATGGGGCAGACGCTCAAGCATGCCGGCGGCAGCCCGCTGCTGTTCCAGCACCTGTTCTGGTTCTTCGGCCACCCCGAGGTGTACATCGTTGCGCTGCCCGCATTCGGCATCGTGTCAGACCTCATCAGCACGCACGCGCGCAAGAACATCTTCGGCTACAGAATGATGGTGTGGGCCATCCTGATCATCGGTGTGCTGAGTTTCGTCGTGTGGGCACACCACATGTTCGTGGCGGGCATGAACCCGTACTTCGGCTTTTTCTTCGCCACCACCACGCTCATCATCGCCATCCCGACAGCGCTCAAGGTCTACAACTGGGTGCTCACGCTGTGGCGCGGCCATATCCACCTGACGGTGCCGATGCTGTTTGCGATCGGCTTCATCAGCACATTCGTGATCGGCGGGTTGACGGGGTTGTTCCTCGGCAATGTGAGCGTGGACATTCCGCTCTCGAACACGTACTTCGTGGTCGCGCACTTCCACATGGTGATGGGCGTGTCGCCGATCCTGGTGGTGTTCGGCGGGCTCTACCACTGGTACCCCAAGGTAACGGGCCGCATGCTGAACGACACGCTGGGCCGCGCGCATTTCTGGATCACCTTCATCGGCACGTACCTGATCTACTTTCCGATGCACTACCTGGGCGTGCTGGGCATGCCGCGCCGGTACTACGCGTATGAGGGCTACAGCTTCATCCCGCCGTCTGCGCAGACGCTGAATACCTTCATCACCATCGTCGCGATCATCGTGGGGGTGGCGCAGTTGCTGTTCCTCTTCAACCTGGCGTGGAGCCTGGTGCGCGGTAAGAAGGCCGACGGCAACCCGTGGCGCGCCACCACGCTCGAATGGCAGACGCCGCAAACGCCGCCGGTGCACGGCAACTGGGGGCCGACGCTGCCGGTGGTCTATCGCTGGGCGTATGAGTACAGTCCGCCCGGCCGTGCGGATGACTTCGTACCGCAGAACGAGCCGCCGTCGGGGGCACCTGAAACGGAAGCGGACATCCTTCACGCTGGCGAGGTGCGCGCATGACGACCTTGCCCCGCAGCTTCGTTCCGGATGCGCCAGCCGCATTACCAAGCGCTGGACGCATCGGCTTACGCGTGCTCATGTGTGTGGTGACGGCGCTGTTCTCGCTGCTGCTCCTGGCCTATGCAATGCGCATGCGTGAAGCGGACTGGATGCCGGTGCCCCACCCGACGCTGCTGTGGTGGAACACCAGCGCGCTCACGCTGGCCAGTGTGGCGATGGAGATTGCACGGCGCACCGACGCACGCCGCGCGCTCTGGCTGCTGGCAGGCGGCGCGCTGGCCGTGCTGTTCGTGTTCGGCCAATGGATGGCGTGGCAACAGCTGTCGGCCAGCGGAGAAGGCGTCACGGCCAATCCGTCCAACAGCTTCCTCTACGTGTTCACCGGTCTGCATGCCGTGCACGTGATCGGCGGCGTCATCGTCCTGGCGGTGACGGCAGCGCGCCTGCACAGCCATGTCGATCGCGCCCGCCGCGCAATCGCCCTGTGCGCAACGTACTGGCACTTCCTGCTGGCTATCTGGCTCGTGCTGCTGGCGGCGATGTGGTGGATCACGCCCGCGTTCGTCAGCGCCATCTGCGGGCCGCTGTACGGAGCCACGCCATGAGCAACCCCACGCTCCAAACCGATTCCCCCGAAGCCTTGCCCCAAGGCTGGCGCGGCGTCGCCCGCGACTGGTCGGACGACCGCGAAGCCTTCAAGGTGCCGTGGGGCAAGGCCATGATGTGGATCTTCCTGCTATCGGACACCTTCGTCTTCAGCAGTTTCCTGATCGGCTACATGACGGTGCGCATGTCGACCACCGTGCCGTGGCCCGACCCGTCCAAGGTCTTCGGGCTGTCGGTGGGCGGTGTGGAAGTGCCGTTATTGCTGATCGCCATCATGACCTTCGTGCTCATCAGCAGCAGCGGCACGATGGCCATGGCCGTCAACTTCGGCTACCGGCGAGAAGCCAAACGGGCCGCGCTGCTGATGTTGGCCACGGCCTTGCTGGGCGCGGCGTTCGTGTCGATGCAGGCGTTTGAATGGACCAAGCTGATCGTGCACGAAGGCATCCGCCCGTGGGGCAACCCGCTGGGCGCGGCGCAGTTTGGCGCGTGCTTTTTCATGATCACCGGCTTCCACGGCTTTCACGTGACCTGCGGCGTGATCTACCTGCTGGTGATCGCGCGCAAGATCCTGCAGCCGGGCTTTGCCGAGCACGGCAACTTCCAGATCGTGGAGATCGCGGGCCTGTACTGGCACTTCGTCGATCTCGTCTGGGTGTTCATCTTTGCGCTGTTCTATTTGTGGTGAGGCACGTCATGGACCACACCGACCTATCGCCCGCGTCCGGCACACCCGGCTCTCATGGGCAAACGCACCCCATCGGCATCTACCTGAAGATCTGGGGCCTGCTGTTCGTGCTCTCTACGATGTCGTATCTCGTGGATTACTTCCACGTGCAGGGCATGCTGCGCTGGACGCTGATCATCGTGTTCATGATCGCCAAGGCAGGCCTCATCGTGTCGGTGTTCATGCACATGATGTGGGAGCGGCTGGCGCTGGTGTACGCCATCCTCATGCCGCCCCTAGCCTTGCTGGTGCTGATGGTACTGATGGCCGCAGAGGCGCATCACACCTTCGGGATGCGCACCCTCTTCTTTCACTGAGCGCGGCTCGGCCCGCCGTCAGGCGACGGACGTGGCGTCCAGCGCCTGCGTAAAGTCTTCCAGCAGGTCTGCCTCGTCTTCAATGCCGACCGACACGCGCACGAGCGAATCCGCGATGCCCATGGAGGCGCGGCGCTCGGCGCCCATTTCCCAGTAGATGGTCGGTGCGACCGGGATCACCAGCGTGCGCGTATCACCCAGGTGCGTGGCGCGCACGGCGTAGCGCAGGTGGTCGAGCATGTCGACGTAATCTGCGCCCTCCACCAGTTCGAAGCTCAGCAGGCCGCCGTAGCGGCGGAACAGCTCGGTCGCGCGGGCATGCTCGGGGTGCTCCGGCAGGCCGGGGTAGTACACGCGTGCCACCTTCGGGTGTGCGGCCAGGGTACGGGCCAGTGCCAGGGCGTTGCTGCAGGTGCGGTCCACACGCAGGGCCATCGTTTCGGCACCCACGGCAATGCGGTGCGCGGCATCGGCGATGAGCGTGGCGCCCTGGTCGCGCAGGCCCTTTTTGCGGATCTGCTGGATGCCCTGCATTTCCGGCTTGGCCTTGCGATAGGCCGGGAAGATGTTCGGATACGCCGTCCAGTCGAACAGGCCCGTATCCACCACCGCGCCGCCCAGCGCGTTGCCGTGCCCGCCGATGTACTTCGACAGCGAATGCACCACCAGGCTGGCCTGCGCATCGCGCCCGCGGAACAGCCACGGCGAGGTCATCGTGCTGTCGATCACGTAGATCAGGCCGCGCGCCTTGCAAATCTCGCCAATGCCCTTCAGGTCCGCCACCTGCGTGCGCGGGTTGGCGATGGTTTCCACGAAGACGAGGCGCGTGTTGGGTTGCACGGCATCGGCCACGGCCTGCGCCGACGTGGCATCGACAAACGTCACTTCCACGCCCATGTTCCGCAGCGTTTCGAACACGCTGTTGGTGTTGCCGAACAGGAAGGCGCTCGAGACCACGTGGTCGCCCGCGCGCAGCATGGTCGAAAACACTGCCACGATGGCGGCCATGCCGGTGGCGAAGCACGCGGTGGCCACGCCGTCTTCCATCATGGTGATCTTGGTTTCCAGCGCGGCCGTGGTCGGGTTGCCCTGGCGCGCGTAGGTGTAGCCGGGCTTGCCCTGGAATACGTCGATCAGCTCACGCGTCTCGGCATAGCCGTACGTGGTGGACGTGTGCAGCGGCTTGTGCACGGCGTAGTGCTCGACGCCGGCTTCGCGGTCGGCGTGCAGGAGGGCGGTGGTCAGTCCGGTCATGGCGGGGGCAGCAAAAAGGGCGGGAAAGTCCAGCATTATCGCGCGATTCCGGGGCCACCTGGGTGGGAAGGCCTGGCCGGCGTGGAACGTGCCTTGCGTCGCACCCCCGCGTTGCAAGACTGTCCGGAGCCCACGCCTGGTGACGAGCGCATCTCCTCCTCCCCCGCAGGTTGCCAGCCTGCAGCAACGCATTTTCGCGGCGCTATGGCGCGCGATCTGGCGCTACCGCAAGCGTGTGCTGGCGGCCGTGGCGCTGCTGGTGCTGGCCAAGCTGTGCGCGGTGGGGGTGCCGATCGTCCTCAAGTGGATCGTCGACGGCTTTGGCGATGCTGCCCGCGTGCGGGTGTTTCCGGCCTTCCTGCTGCTGGCCTACGCGGTGCTGCGCTTTGGGGGGACGCTGTTTGGCGAACTGCGCGACATGGTGTTCTCGCGCGTGTCGCAGCCGACCGTGGCGGCCTTCATGGCGCAGGCGTTCGAGCACCTGCACCAGTTGGGGCCGCGCTTTCATGCGAGCCGTCAGACCGGTGGGCTGATCCGCGATGTGGAGCGCGGCACCACCGGCATCGAGTTCCTGCTGGGCGTGGCGCTGTTCACGATCCTGCCGACGATGGTGGAAATCGGCTCGGTGCTCGTCATCATGATGAGCCGCTACAGCGGGTGGTACCTCGTCACCATCCTGCTGACGTTCGCGGCCTACTGCACGGCCACCGTACTGCTCACCCGCCGCCGCGTGCGGCTGCAGCGGCAGATGAACGAGTTCGACTCGCTGGCCGGCAACCGCCTGCTCGACAGCATGCTCAACCATGAAGCCGTGAAGGTCTACACCAGCGAGCGCTTCGAGGCCCAGCGCTACCGCGACATCCTGCGCCAACGCATTGAAACCGCCGTGGCCAATCAGCGTGCGCTGTCGCTGCTGCACGTGTCGCAAAGCGGCGTGATCGCGGGCGGCGTGGCCACCGTCATGCTGCTGGCGGGGCAGGACGTGACGCGCGGCGTGCTCTCGGTGGGCGACCTCGTGCTGATCAACGCGTACATCATCCAGGTGTGCCTGCCACTCAATGCGCTGGGCTTCATGTTCCGCGAGGCCAAGGACGCCGCCATCAACGCCGAGCGCCTCTTCCACCTGCTCGAACAGCGCCCCGACGTGGCGGACCTGCCCCACGGCGCGCCGCTGCACGTGACCCAGGGCGACGTGCAGTTCGACCACGTGGATTTCGGCTACGAGGCCACGCGCCCCATCCTGCACGACCTGTCACTGCATGTTCCGGCGGGGCGGACGGTGGCCGTGGTGGGCGGCAGCGGATCGGGCAAGTCGACGCTGGCGCGGCTGCTGCTGCGCTTCTACGACCCCTGGGCGGGCCGTGTGTCCATCGACGGGCAGGACCTGCGCGTGGTCTCGCAAGACAGCGTGCGCCGCGCCATCGGCATCGTCCCGCAGGACACCATCCTCTTCAACGACACCATCGCCTACAACATCGCCTACGGGCGCGAAGGCGCCACCATGGCCGAGGTGATCGAAGCAGCGCGCGCGGCCTATGTGCACGACTTCATCGCCGCACTGCCCGAGGGCTACCAGACCATGGTGGGCGAGCGTGGACTCAAGCTCTCGGGCGGCGAGAAGCAGCGCATTGCCATCGCGCGGGCGCTGCTGAAGAACCCGTCGATCCTGATCTTCGATGAGGCGACTTCGGCGCTGGACACACGCTCCGAGCGCGCCATCCAGCGCGAGCTGGACCGGCTCTCGGCGCACCGCACGACGTTGGTGATCGCGCATCGGCTCTCCACGGTGGTTGATGCCCACGAGATCGTCGTGCTGGAAAAAGGCCGCATTGTCGAGCGGGGCCGGCATACCGACCTGCTGGCCGCGGGCGGTGTCTACGCCCAACTCTGGACGCTGCAGCGCCAGCAGTCCGACCTGGAACAGGCGCAGCACCGGTTGGCGCAACAGCCGATCAACCTGGTGGCGCTGGTGGTGAGCGTGCTCGACGGCCTGCGCGAGGCGATCGAGGCGCGGCGCATCACCGTGTATTCCGTCATCCGGTCTGAGACGCCGAGCATCACCGGCGACCCGAGCCGCCTGCAGGGCATCGTGGGCGATGTGCTCAGCCACGCTGTGCTGTCCAGCCACACAGGCAGCCGCATCGAGATCGTGCTGGAACGCGTGGAAGGCATGGCGCAATTGCGCGTGACCGACACGATTGCCGTGCCGGCGGTGGCGGGTGCCGCCATTCCCACCCCGCCGCGCGCACCGGCCGCCATGGACGCCATGGAAGCAAACTCGGCGCGCTCCAACGGGGGCCTCGCAGCGGCCGCACCCGCGCCCGAACCATTCGACGTGCTGGACCCGGCCGAACCGCCCGCCACCCTGCGGCAAGAGCCGAGTCCTTTCGATACCGAGCTGCCCGACACCGCGCAGGACGTGGTGCATACCCCTGCGGCAACGCTCGACCCGCTGTGGATTCGCTCCGTGGTGGAACAGCATGGCGGGCGCTTTGCCGTCGTACCGCTGCCGCATGGCGAGGGCACGACCTACGTGATGGACTTCCCGATCCGGGCCGTCGCGCCGCTTGCGGCGGCACTGGGCGAAGCGGCTTCGGCAACGCCGCAACGGCAACCGGCGGCGGCAGACGCGGCGCTTGCGCCGCCCGACGCGCTGGCCGGGGTGCACGTGCTCATCGTCGACGACCAGGAAGACGCGCGCGAGATGCTGCAACTGCTGCTGGAAGCCTACGGCGCCAACGTCACCGCCTATGGGGCGGCCAAGCCTGCACTGGCGGCATTGCGCGCGGCGCCCGGCAACTCGTGGCCCGACGTGCTCGTCTCCGACATTGCGCTGGGCGACGACGAAGACGGCTACGCCCTGTTGCGCGCGGTGCGCATGCTGGAGAGCGAGCGCGACATGCCGCTCGATGCCCGCCTGCCTGCCGTGGCACTGTCCGGCTATGACCGGCCGGAAGACCGCACGCGCGCGTTGCTGGCGGGCTTCCAGTTGCACCTCGCCAAGCCCACCGAGCGCGGTGAACTCGTCACCGCCATCCAGAGCGTCATCCGTGTACGGCGCGCGCCCGCGCACGAATCGCACGTCTCCGCGTCTTTCCACTCAGCCCGGGAGTCTCCATGACCATGCTGGCCGATTTCGATCCTTCCCTCACCATGCAAGAACCGACCACATCCCACTTTGCCGGCGCCGATGCCGCACGCCGTGCAGTGGAGATGGCGCTGCAGCTCATCACGCAAGCCATGACCCGCCCGCAGGAGGTGGGCGACAGCGGCTTCCTGCACATCGTGGTGATGGACCCCGCACGCTCGCCGGCCGACTGCGTCTTTGATGAAGCCGTGCTGTATGAACACTCGGTCGGCGATCACACGCAATGGGATGCGGACTACGCCGCTTACGCCCGCGCCAAGGCCCGGCTGGCGTGGCAGCACGGCATGAGCACGCATGCGCTGCAGACGCTGCGCCCGCACGTGCTGCGCGCGGGCGACACCAACCTGTGGGGCAGTGCCGTGCTCGACGGCATCGTCGTCGGGGTGAGCGGCGCGCTGCCGTTCTATGACGAAGCCTTCGCGCATGTGGTGGCGGCATGCCTGCGCGCCGTTGCCAAGCAGGCCGCCGCTGCCACCGCCGGCACGCTGCGGCTGGCCTGAACGCCCAGCGGCGCACGATGAGCGTGATGCCATCGCCGCGCCGTTTCTCCTTGGGCCCCACGTAAGAATTACGCAGCGCCGCCGGCGCCATACGGTGCCGCGCGCGATGCCGCGACGGGCCTCCCCCTCGCACCACTTGCACCGCTCGCACGCTGCACGCACGCGCCGCCGTGCCGCTAACGCTTGTCCCGACAAGCGAGAAACGTCGCCTGTATCCGGATTCCAACACCGCTCGCGGAGCCCTGTCGTGCAAGGCCGCGCGCGGTGGCACGCCGGCTGCTGAGGGTGCTCGCACGTGGCTTCGACCTATCCAGCTCGCGACAGGCCACGACGATAACGAGGAGATCAGCATGCGCATCGCCATGGTCAGTGAACACGCATCGCCACTCGCCGACCTGGGCGGTGTCGACTGCGGCGGACAGAACGTCTACGTGCGCCATGTCGCGCGCCAGCTTGCGCGGCTGGGCCACCGCGTCGATGTCTTCACCCGCCGCGAGCGCCCGTGGGAGCCAGAGATCGTGCCGTTCGATGACGGATGCCGCGTCATTCACGTGCCCGCTGGGCCGGCCGCCGTGCTGCCCAAGGAAGCCCTGCTGCCGCACATGCACGCCTTCGGCCGCCACCTGCTGAACCAGTGCGCGCAGGCCCACGCCAGCGGCGACGGCTATAACGTGATCCATGCCAACTTCTTCATGTCGGGGCTGGCATCGCTCGCAGCGGCGGCACGCCTGCAACTACCGCTGGTGATGACGTTCCACGCGCTGGGCCGCGTACGCCGGTTGCACCAGGGCAGCGCGGACGGTTTTCCCGATGCGCGTTTCGCGATCGAAGACACCCTGGTGCAGCGCGCTGACCGCCTCATTGCCGAATGCCCGCAAGACCAGGCCGACCTGGAAACGCTGTACCACGCCCGCGCTGAGCAGATCGATGTGGTGCCCTGCGGCTTTGATGCAACGGAGTTTGCGCCCATCGACCGCGCCGAAGCCCGCCGCCGCCTGGGCGTGCCAGCCGACGCGTTTGTGGTGCTGCAGCTCGGCCGCATGGTGGCGCGCAAGGGGGTCGACAACGTCATCGAGGCCATCGGCAAGCTGCCGCCCGATGCACGCAAGCGCGTGCGCCTGTACGTGGTGGGCGGCAACACGGTAACGCCCGATGTGGCCGCCACACCGGAGCTTGGCCGCCTGCAGCGCATTGCGGCCGATGCCGGTGTCACGCAACAGACGGTCTTTGTCGGCAAGCGCGGACGCGCCGACCTGCGCGCGTGGTACAGCGCCTGCGATGTTTTCGTCAGCACACCGTGGTACGAGCCCTTCGGCATCACGCCCGTGGAGGCGATGGCCTGCGGGCGCGCAGTGATCGGCGCGGACGTGGGTGGCATCCGCTCGACCGTGCGCCACGGACGCACCGGCTTTCTTGTCCCGCCCAAAGACCCGCAAGCCCTCGCAGCACGTCTGCTGGAACTGATGCTGCAACCCGAGCTGTGCCGCGAGCTGGGCCAGGCCGGACTGGTGCGCGCCCGCATGCTCTACACGTGGCGGGGCGTGGCGGGGCAGCTGGAGCGCGCCTACCTCAAAGCCATCGATGCGCATGCGCGCGCCATGGCCCGCATGAACGGCTCGGCGCCCAGCGCCAACGCTTCGGCGGTTGCGGGGCTGGCCGCCTGATCTCCCGACTGATCCTCTTTCCATTGTCCAACCCCGACGCTGCCATGACCCAAACCGATTCGAACGCCCACCCCAACACTCCACCCACGCTGCGCGACCAGGTCATCGTCGTGACCGGTGCCGGGCGCGGGCTCGGTGCCGCCATCAGCCGCGTGCTGTCGGCCGAAAGCGCCACGGTGGTCGCCACCGACCACGATGCCGACACCGCCGACCGCACCGCCGCCGAGCTGATCGCCGAGGGTGGCCAATCCCACGCCATTGCGCTGGACGTGGGTGACGAAGCCGCCGTGCGCGGCGCACTCGACGAGGTGGTCGACCGCTTTGGCCGGGTGGACGCCGTCATCAACAACGCGGCCATCGACATCACGCTGCCCATCGACGAACTCAACGTGGAAGACTGGGACCGCGTGGTACGCACCAACCTGCGCGGCCCCTTCCTGCTGGCCAAGCACGCCAGCGTGCTGATGCGCAAGCGCGCGGGCGGCGCCATCGTCAACATTGCGTCCACCGCATCGCGCCGCGCGTGGCCGAATGCGTCGGTCTACCACGCCACCAAGTGGGGGTTGCTGGGGTTGTCGCACGCATTGCATGCCGAGCTGCGCCCGCATGGGATCAAGGTCTCCGCCGTGATTGCCGGCGGCATGCGCACGCCGTTCCTGCTGGACCGTTTTCCCGATATCGACGTGGGCAACCTGCAGGACCCGGCCAACGTGGCGGCCGCCGTGCGCTTCGTGCTGCTGCAGCCGGCCGAGACGGTCATCCCCGAAGTGATGGTGCTGCCGATGCGGGAGACGTCATGGCCCTGATGCATGCGCCATCGCGGCTGCCGACTTCGCCCGCGCGCGCCGCCATCTTTCTCGACAAGGACGGCACGCTGCTGCAGGACGTGCCCTACAACGTCGACCCTGCGCGCATTGCCCTCGCACCCGGCGCCGGCGACGGCCTGCGCCTGCTGGGCCGCACCGGCTTGCCGCTGATCGTGGTGAGCAACCAGCCCGGCGTGGCGCTGGGCTATTTCCAGATCGAGGCGCTGGAGGCCGTCGCGCGGCGCTTGCGCGAATTGTTCGCGGCGCACGGCGCGGTGCTCGGCGGGTTTCATTTCTGCCCGCATGCCCCCGCGCCCGACGGCGGTGCGGGCTGCTCGTGCCGCAAGCCGCACGACGGTCTGCTGCGGCAGGCCGCCACTTCGCACAACGTCGATCTGGATCGCTCGTGGATGATCGGTGACATCCTCAACGACGTGGAGGCCGGCCGGCGCGCGGGCTGCAGCACCATCCTCATCGCCAACGGCAACGAGACCCGCTGGGACCCCGGACGCCTGCGCGTGCCCGATTACATCGTCGGCCGCTTTGACGAGGCGGCGGCCATCGTCATCGCGCAGCACGCCGCCCGCATGGAGGCCGTGGCATGAGCGCAGCCGCCATCCCCGAGCGCCGCGCGGTGTGGGCCCATGCCGCGCGCATCCTGTGCGTGCGCCCGGACAACCTGGGCGATGTGGTGATGACCACGCCCGCCTTTCACGCGCTCAAGGCCAACGGCCCGGGTGGCCCCGACCGCCACCTGACGCTGCTGACCTCGCGCGCGGGCGCCTCGGCCATGCCGCACCTGACCGACATCGACGACGCGATCGCGTGCGACGTGCCGTGGGCCAAGCATGCCAATGCGGCCGACGCCGACCAGACCCGCGCGCTGGTCGACACCCTGCGCAAAGGCGCGTTCGACGCGGCGGTCATCTTTACTGTGCACACGCAGAACCCCTTGCCGGCCGCTCTGCTGTGTTTCCTGGCGGGCATTCCGCTGCGCCTCGCGCATTGCCGCGAGAATCCGTATGCGCTGCTGTCCGACTGGATTGCCGACCCGGATGCGCGCATTGCCGCCACCGCACCCGGCGACGTGCGCCACGAAGTGCGCCGCCAGCTCGACCTGGTGCGCCACGTGACCGATGTGCCGGCGCACCTGCCGCACCGTCTGCGCTTCAATGTTCGCCCGGCCGACCGCGATGCCGCGCGCAACAAGCTCGCCATGCGCGGCATCGGCCTGGACGCGCCCTGGATCGTGCTGCATCCGGGCGCGACCGCCGCCTCAAGGCGCTATCCGCCGGACCGTTTTGCGCACATCGCCCGCTCGCTGGCGCAGCGCTACGGTTGCCCGGTACTGGTGACGGGTGCGCCGGCGGAGGCCGAGCTTGTGCAGCAGGTCTGCATGCCGGGGCACGTGGCCGGGCAACGCGTGCTGAACCTGGCCGGCGCGCTCACGCTGGGCGAGCTGGCCGCGCTCATTGAAGGCGCGGCGCTGCTGGTGTCCAACAACAGCGGCCCCGTGCACCTAGCGGCGGCCACGCAGACCCCGGTGGTGGATCTCTACGCGCTCACCAACCCGCAACACACGCCTTGGGCCGTGCCGCACGCGGTGCTCTCGCACCAGGTGCCGTGCCGCTATTGCTATCGCAGCGTCTGCCCACTCGGGCACCAGGCCTGCCTGACCGGCGTGACGGAAGACGAGGTCATCGCGGCGGCGCACGCGCTTTGGCAGCCGACGCGCGTGGCGCAAGCATTGTGGCCGCCTGATGCGAGGCCCACCACCCGGGCCGTCACTCCGGTTGCCTAAGCCCCGCCTCCGCCCTATCCACCAATCGATCGATGGAGCCCTGCATGGAAGCCAAACCGCTCTATACCCTCGGCATCAACGCGGCGTATCACGATTCTTCCGCCACGCTGGTGCGTGACGGCGTGGTGATTGCCGCTGCGGAAGACGAGCGCTTCACGCACGTCAAGCATGCCAAGCGGCCGGTGCCGTTCTCCACCTGGCAGTTGCCGTATCACGCCATCGACTACTGCCTGGCCGAAGCCGGCATCGACCTGGCCCGGGTGGACCAGGTGGCCTACTCGCTGGACCCGGCACTGCTGACCGACCTGCAGGCGCAGACCCACATCGCCCTGCCGCTGCAGCCTTCCGCGCAGATGGAGTTGCCGCCCGGCGCGGCGCCGTGGGACCCGCTGTTCCTCTCGTACGTGCTGAACGCCCCGCGCCAGTTGGCGGGCGGCGCCCCGCACCACCTGCAGGCGCGCTTCGCCAACGTGAAGCACAACGGGCCGTTCCGCTGGTCGTTCGTCGAACACCACCTGGCACACGAGGCCAGCGCATTCCTGGCCGCACCGTTCGACGACTGTGCCGTGCTCACCATGGATGGCCGTGGCGAACGCGCCACCACCTCCTACGGCCTTTTTCGCAACGGCGAATACACGCGCCTGCAGCAGGTGGATCTACCGCACTCGCTGGGCCTGCTCTATGAAGAGGTGACGGAGTACCTCGGCTTTCTGCGCTCATCCGACGAATACAAAGTGATGGCGCTGGCGTCGTACGGACAGCCGCGCTACGTCGATGCCTTCCACGAGATGGTGCGGGTCGACACGGACGGCCGCTACACCGTGGCGCCGCTGCGGCTGGAAGAACGCTTCGGCCCACCGCGTCAACGTGGCGGCCCCATGGAAGCACGGCACTTCGATATCGCCCGTTCATTGCAGCAGGTGCTGGAGGAAACCGTGCTGACGATGAGCCAGTGGCTGCATCAGGCCACCGGCGCGCGCAACCTGGCCATGGCCGGCGGCGTGGCACTCAACTGCGTGATGAACGCCCGCGTGCGCGATCGTGGCCCGTTCGAACAGGTGTGGGTGCAGCCAGCCGCCGGGGATGCAGGCACGTCGCTCGGCGCCGCACTGTGGACGGACTACCACGCGCGCGGCAACAAGCAACGCCTATGGAAGATGGACCACGCCTACCTGGGCCCGGCCTACAGCGACGAAGAGATCGAGCAGTTCCTCACGTGGTCCAAGCTGCCGTTCGAGCGGCTGGACAACATTGCCGAGCAGACGGCCGAGTTGCTGGCGCAGGGCCAGGTGATCGGCTGGTTCCAGGGGCGCATGGAGTTCGGCCCGCGTGCGCTTGGGGCGCGGTCCATCCTCGCCTCGCCCATTCCGGCCGACATGCAGGCGCGCCTGAACGAGATCAAGGACCGCGAAGACTTTCGCCCCGTGGCCCCGGTGGTGATGGAGGAGCGCGCCGCCGACTGGTTTGTGGGCGCGCAGTCTGCTCCGTTCATGTTGTTCATCTTTGACGTGCGGGAAGACCGCGCCGCGCAGATTCCGGCCGTGCGCCACGTCGACGGCACCGCCCGCGTGCAGACGGTCAACCGGCGCCAGCACGCGCTCTATTTCGACCTGCTCGCTGCCTTTGAGCGGCGCACCGGCGTGCCGATCCTGGTCAATACGTCGTTCAACACGCGCGGAGAACCCATGGTATGCAGCCCGCGCGATGCGGTGGAATCGTTCTGGACGTCGCCGCTCGATGCGCTGGTGATCGGTCCGTTCCTGCTGCGCAAGACGGCCGCTCGCCGTGACGCTGTACAAGAGGACAGCGCCGTGCGCAGCGTGGGCGGCCTACGGCGTGTTCCCGGCCTGGCGGGGGTCGCATGAACCAGCCGATGCCGTTTGACGTGTCGGTACTCACACCCGTGCAGGGGGTGCCGGCCATGTCGGTGGTCATTGCCACGTGGCGGCGGCCGCAGATGCTGCAGCGCTGCCTCGATGGCCTGCTCATGCAGACGTTCGACGCGCACCGGCTGGAGCTGGTGGTAGCCGACGACGGCCCTGACGATGCCACACATGCCGTGGTGAACGCCTTTGCCGCCGTTGCCCCCGGCTGGCGCGTGCGCTACGTGCCCGTGCGCGACACGCAGGGCCCCGCCGCCGCACGCAACCGCGGCTGGCAGGCCGCCACCGGCGACATCATCGCCTTCACCGACGACGACACCATCCCCGCACCCACGTGGCTGGCCGAAGGCTGGCGCACCATGACCAGCCCCGACGAGGCTGGCGGCATGCCGCCCGACGCAGCCACCGGCGCCGTCCGCATGCCGCTGCCCATGCGGCCAACCGACTACGAGCGCGATGCCAGCGGCCTCACGCGCGCGGAGTTCGTCACCGCCAACTGCTTCGTGCGGCGCGCGATGCTGGAGCACATCGGCGGCTTTGACGAGCGCTTTCGACTCGCGTGGCGCGAAGACTCCGACCTGCAGTTCCGCATCCTCGATGCCGGTGGGCGCATCGCCCGTGCACCGCACGCGCTGATGCATCACCCGGTGCGGCCCGCACCGTGGGGCGTGAGCGTGTCGCAGCAGCGCAAGGTGTTCTACGACGCGCTGCTCTACAAGAAGCATCCGCAGCGCTATCGCGCCCGCATCCGCCCGGTGCCGCCGTGGCACTACTACGGCATGGGCGCCGCCGTTGCGGTGGCGCTGATCGCGCTCGCAACGCACCTGCCATGGCTCGCCGGAGTGGCTGCCATGGTCTGGCTGGCGCTCACGCTGCGCTTCACGGCCATGCGCCTGCAAGGCACCACGCATACCGCACGGCACGTGCTCGAAATGCTGTGGACGTCCATCGCCATTCCCCCCTTGGCGCTGTATTGGCGCCTGCGCGGGGCCTGGCACTTCCGGGTCTGGTTCCTATGACGCCGTCTGCTGAACTCCTGCGCGGCGCACGCCGCATTGCCGTCTTCCGCGCCTTGCAACTGGGCGACATGCTGTGCGCCGTGCCGGCCTTGCGCGCGTTGCGGGCTGCTGCGCCGCAGGCGCATATCACGCTGGTCGGCCTGCCCTGGGCGCGGCAGTTCCAGCAGCGCTATGCCGATCTGCTGGACGATTTTGTCGCCTTTCCCGGCGGCGAGGGTTTTCCGGAGGCCGGACCGGCTGACGCGCAAACCACGCATGCGTTCTATGCCGAGATGCGTGCGCGCTGCCTCGATGTGGCCATCCAATTGCACGGCAGCGGACCGCAGTCGACCGAGGTGGTCCGGCAATTTGGCGCGCACCAGGTCTTCGGCTTTCAGCCGGACGGCGGGATCGTGCGGCAGGGCAATACAGCGCTGTTGCCATGGCCCACGCAACTGCCGGAAGCGCAGCGCCTGCTTGCCCTGCTCGACCACCTCGGCGCGCCCGCGGTGCCTGCCGCGCCGGACTTTCCACTCACGCGCGACGACTACGCTGAAGCCCTTGCCCTGCTGCGCCGTCACGCGCTGGACCGCGATCGCCTCGTCTGCCTGCATCCCGGGGCGCGCATGCCCACGCGGCGCTGGTGGCCCGAACGCTTTGCGGCCGTGGCCGACACGCTGATCGTCAGCGGCTTTCATGTGGCGATCACCGGAGCGCCGTCGGAAGGGGAGCTGGTCGAGCAAGTCCGCCGCCGGATGCGCCAGCGCGCGACGTCGGTGGCGGGGCAGACTTCGCTCGGCGGGCTGGCCGCGCTGCTGCGGCTGTCGCGGCTGCTCATCTGCAACGACACCGGCGTGTCGCACGTGGCGGCAGCGGTGCGCGCGCCCAGTCTTGTGATTGCCTGCGGCAGCGACGTGGCGCGTTGGGCACCGGCTGATCGCACGCTGCATCGCGTGCTGGCTGCCTACCCGCCATGCCGCCCCTGCATGCATTGGACGTGTCCCACGGGGCACGAGTGTGCTGGCGATGTGACCGTGCGGCAGGCACTCGACGCCGCCTATGCCGCGCTGTTCGACCCCGACGTGCAATTGCGCGCATCGCACACCGACACGGCCACCGTACCCGCTACCCTGGAGCACCCCACGCCATGACGCACCCGACGCATCGTCCGACGCGGCGCCTGCGCATCCTGACGTGGCATGTGCATGGCAACTACCTGTACTACCTGTCGCAGGTGCCGCACGACTTCCACCTCGTGACGCGCCCGCCCGATGCTGCCGGCCGCGTGCCGCCCGGCTATGCAGGCAAGGTGGGCGCACTGCCCTGGGGCGACAACGTGCATGAAGTGCCGTTTGACGCGGTAGCGGGGCAAGCCTTCGATGCGGTGCTGTTCCAATCCCGCGCGCAGTGGGAAGACGATCGGTTCACGGTACTCAGTGCCGCCCAGCGTGCGCTGCCGACGATCTACCTCGAGCACGATCCCCCGCAGGAACATCCCACCAACACGCGCCACTGGGTGCAAGACCCGAACGTTCTGCTCGTGCATGTGACGCCCTTCAACGCGCTGATGTGGGACAGCGGCATCACGCCCACGCGTGTGATCGAGCACGGCGTGCATCTGCCCGCGCCGGCGCATTACACGGGCGAGGTCGAGCGCGGCATCGTGGTTGTCAACCATCTGCGCAAGCGGGGGCGGCGGTTGGGCGCCGACGTGTTCGACACGCTGCGCCAGCGCGTTCCTCTCGATCTGGTCGGCATGGGTGCGGAAGCCGCAGGCGGCATTGGCGAAATCGGCAACCTCGACCTGCCCGCCTTCTGCGCGCGCTACCGCTTCTTCTTCAACCCGATCCGCTACACCAGCCTGGGGCTGGCCGTGGTGGAAGCCATGATGATCGGCATGCCCGTCATAGGCCTGGCCACCACCGAGATGAGCACCGTCATCCGCAACGGCCACAACGGCTATGTCGACACGCGCCCCGAAGCGCTGGCCGGCGTCATGCAGACGCTGCTGCGCGATCCGGTGCTGGCGCGCCGCTGGGGCGACGCCGCGCGTGAGACGGCACGCACGCGCTTCGGCATCGACCGCTTTGTCGCGGATTGGCTGGACGCGCTCAGCGCCGTCATGGAAAACCGTCAGGAGGCTGCATGAGACACCACGGCGATGCGCATCACCCCGGCCACCCCCACCCGTACTCCCACCCGCACCCCCACTGGCGCGACCAGCGGCGCGTGCTGGTGACCGGCGGCGCGGGCTTTCTCGGCTCGCACCTGTGCGACCGGCTGCTGCGCGATGGGCACGATGTACTGTGTGTCGATAATTTCTACACCGGCACCAAGCGCAACATCGCTCACCTGCTCGGGCATCCGCGCTTCGAGGTGCTGCGCCACGACGTGACCTTCCCGCTGTACGTGGAGGTGGACGATATCTACAACCTCGCCTGCCCTGCCTCGCCCATCCACTACCAGCACGACCCCGTGCAGACCACCAAGACCAGTGTGCACGGCGCCATCAACATGCTGGGACTGGCCAAGCGCGTGGGTGCGCGCATCCTGCAGGCCTCCACCAGCGAGGTGTATGGCGACCCGCACGAGCACCCGCAAACCGAAGCGTACTGGGGCAATGTCAACCCGATCGGCGTGCGCTCGTGCTACGACGAGGGCAAGCGCTGCGCCGAAACGCTGTTCATGGACTACCGCCGCCAGCACAGGCTGGACGTGAAGGTCGCCCGCATCTTCAACACCTACGGCCCGCGCATGCACCCGAACGACGGGCGCGTGGTGTCCAACTTCATCATGCAGGCCCTGGCTGGCGAGCCCATCACGCTCTATGGCGATGGCCGCCAGACCCGCGCCTTCTGCTACGTGGACGACCTGATCGATGCACTGGTGCGCCTGATGCACACGCCGGCGGAGTTCGCGGGCCCGGTCAACCTCGGCAACCCGCAGGAGATGAGCATGCTCGACATCGCCCGGCAGATCGTGGCGTGCACGCGTTCGAACTCCGAGCTGGTATTCCACCCGCTGCCGCAGGACGACCCCACCCAACGCTGCCCCGACATCACGCAGGCCCGCGAAGTGCTCGGCTGGGAGCCCCATACCGCGTTGGAGGTGGGGCTGGCGCGCACGGTGGAGTATTTCCGCCAGCAGTTCTTCCTGGCCCCGATGCCGGCGTTGGCCTAACCCACCGACAGCGTGGGGATGGCGCGCTGGCGCTGGCGGTCGGCATCCATCTGGCGCCAGAGCGCCACGGTGGACGGCTGCACGGTATGCCGGCGCAGCAGTATGCGCGGCAGGCGCACCAGCGCGGCGGGCAACGCCTCGGCCAACACACCCTGCTCGGCCATCGCTCGCAGCGCACGGCCTGTGACGCGCCAGGCGAGATCCGATGGCAAACGCAGCCATGCACTGAGCACCTCATTGCGCGCCAGCAGTGCACGCCGCTGCATCACATCGCGCACCGGCGATGGGTTGTGGTGGGTGACCACCTCGCGGCAGTAGACGATGCGCCAGCCCGCATCAACGAGATCCAGCGCAAGCACGGTCTCCTCCCCACCGATGAAGAGGTCGCGCCGATAGCCGCCCACTTCGGTGAACGCGCGTGTGCGTACCACGCAGGCACCGGCCATGAAGCCCAGCAATGCGGGACCGGGCAGCCCTTCGGCGGGCAGCGTGCTGGTGGCCATCGGCTCGCAGGCCGGGTCATCGCGGCGGGTGGGGCCCACCACGACATGGGCCGCCACCACGCCCACCGACGGATAGCGCTGCAGCACGTCCACCGCCCGCCCGATCGAGCCCGGCAGCCACGCGGTGTCGTCATCGCAGAAGGCCACAAACGGGGTGTCGACCGAGGCCACACCAAAGTTGCGTCCGGCGGCGCCGTAGTTACGCGGCGCGCGCACCAGGGTGATGCCGGGGAAGCGCGCGGCGATCTGGTCGGCGGTGCCGTCGGTCGAACCGTTGTCGACCACGACGATGGGCCAGGGCTCGCCAAGCGCAGCCAGCTTGCTCAACGTGTCGAGCACCGTGGCGGCGCGGTTGTGCGTGAGCACGACGATGGAACACGGCGCCTGGGCCCGCTGAGCGTCATCCAGTGGTTGCATGGTCGGGTTCTCCTTGTTGGGTTTCGAGCAGCCAGTACCGTTCAGGCTGGTGAAGGTCTTCCACCCCGCCCGGGCCGAAGGCGCGCAACTGGCTGGCGTAACACGCCACAGCACGGCGCTTCTGCCGGCCATCGATGGCGGATGCCGGCGACACGGGCGTGGCCACGATGCCCTGCTCCGCCAGCGTGACGATGCGCTGCTGTACGGCACCGCGCCCGCGCCGATACAGCGCGTCCTCGTAACCGATCCATAGGCGGTCGGGCATCCTGCGCAGCAGCCTCAGCGCGGCCTCGTGCACCAGCACGTGATCGCTGTGAAACAGCCCGAGCGGCACGAAAACACCCTCCGCCGTGTACCGCGCCAGCAACCGTTGCAGCGCGCGCTCCAGTTCATCGGCGGTGGGCGATTGGTCGTACTGGCTGTCGCAGAAACCCAGGTGGTGCACGGTGGCGCTCACCTGCGCGTGCGCCTGCGCATCTTCTTGCCGGCGCGCGGCGACGGCGGCGTCGGAATCGGCAAAGCCGGCCTTATGGTCCCACTCGGTCTGCATGGCGGCCGTGGGTGCGCCGCCAAACACCGTGATGGTGTGGCTGCCATGGTGCGCGGCCAGCACGTTGCCGCACGAGAAGACCGCGTCGTCAAAGTGCGGCGAGATCACCAGCACGGGCCCAAGCCGGGCGACGCGATCGTGCAGCGCGCGGCTCATACACCAGCGGCGTCAGGCACGCTTGCGCCGTCCTTGGCTTGCGGGTCGCGTCTGGCCTTCCAGCGCCGCTCGCGCAGTGTCGGCTCGGGCACGTCTTCCAGACGGATGTCGCCGATGCCGTGAAATACGACAGCTTTCATAGTGGACCCCTGGTTGGATGGACAGGACCGCCGTTTTTGTGCGGCGTCGCCCCTGACACGCAACCACGGTGCCAGCCACCCGCCCGTCACGACCCGCGCACCGCCAGCACGAAGAACAGCAGCATGCTCGCGCACATGCACAGCGTGGCCGCCCACGCGGTGCCGTGCAGCAGCGGTGAACTGCGGAAGCGCCCCATCACCGCCTTGCGGCGCGACATCAGCTGCAGCATCACCATGACCGGCGTGGCCGCGACACCGTTGAGCACGGCGGCCCAGTAGAGCAGCTTGAACGGCTCGATCGGTAGAAACACCATGGCGGTGGCCGCCGCCATCACCAGCGTGAGGAACAGGTAGAACTTCGGCGCGTGATGCACCTTAGCCTCAAGGCTGCTGTGCCAGCGGAAGGCCTCGGCGGCGGCGTAGGCAGCCGAACCCGCCAGCACCGGCACGGCCAGCAGCCCCGTGCCGACCACGCCCAACGCAAACAGGGTCTGTGCGAACCGCCCCGCCACCGGCTTGAGCGCCTCGGCAGCCTGTGCGCAGGTTTCGATGTGCGTAACACCGTGGGTGTGCAGCGCATAGGCGGCCGTCAGCATGATGCAGAACGCAATGAGCGCCGACGCCACCATCCCGACCGTGGTGTCCATGCGGATGCGTGCGAGTTGCTCCGGGGCCTGCCACGGCGCCGTCTTGAGCGGCTCGTCGCCCTCCGTGAGCCGGGTTTCTTCCACTTCGCCCGCAGCCTGCCAGACGAACAGGTACGGGCTGATGGTGGTGCCGAACACGGCAATCAGCGTCATCACGTAGTCGCGCGACCACTGCAGCCTGGGCACTACCGTGTCATGCAGCGCATGCGCCCAATCCACCTTCACAACAAACGCGGTGGCCACATAGGCCAGCAGCGACAGCGCCGTCCATTGCAGATAGCGCGCATAACGCCGGTACGGCAGCCACACCTGCAGCACAAGCGACACCACGGCAAACACGCACGCGTACCACGCCGTCGAGCCGCCCGCGAGCAGGCGCACGCTGTCACCCATGGCCGCAATGTCGGCGCCGACATTGATGATGTTGGCGAGCGTGACCAGCACCACAAACGCATACGCGAGCCACGGCGAGTGATGCCGCCGGATGTTGGCCACCACCCCCGCGCCCGATACCCGCCCCAGCCGCGCGCTCACGAGCTGGATAGCGATCATCAACGGCAGCGTGAGCAACAGCGTCCACAGCATGCCGGTGCCCGCTTGCGCGCCGGCCTGGGCGTAAGTGGCAATGCCGCTCGGGTCGTCATCGGCGGCCCCGGTGATGAAGCCGGGCCCCAGCCGGCGGTACCACGGGGCGTCGTCCGCTACGGGCACGTCGGGTCAGCGATCAGCTGCGGTTGTCGGTGGGCGGTGCGTCCGGCGTCTGCTGGCCGGGGTCGTGCAGCTTGTCGCGCGTAATGCCCGGCGGCACCTCGCCCTGGCGCATGCGGCGGCCGGTGTCGTGCGGGTTCTGCGGTATGGGCGCCGTACTGCCCGGGCGGCCCACTTCAGCGTTGGCGGGGCGGTCGCCCGGCTTGCGGTGCGACTCGGCCTGCTCCCAATCGGCGTGGCGCTTTTCGGCGCCCTGGTTTTCCTTCTGCTGCTTGTCTCGCACGATCGGCTCCGGTGTGGTTTGCGCGGGGTCAGTGGCGCTTGCGGATCAGGCTCACCTGCCCGTTGCGCTCCAGGATGGCGGCCTCCACGTGGTCCAGCGTGCGCGTGCCAAGCGTCTGGCGCACGCTCTCTTTCAGGTCGCCCATGGTGAGGAGCGCTGCGTCCATCTGGGCCTGATCGATGCGGCCGTCACGGTAGACCTCGCGCTCACGGCCGGCGATCAGGCGATCGAGCCGCGGGAGCCGCACGCATGCCCAGCCCAGCAGCCGATGCACCGCCACCAGGGCGAATGACGCCGACACCGTCGCCATGAACGGCGATGCACCGACGATCGCGCGGCTCAACGTCGCGCCCAGCAGCACGGCGACCACGAAATCAAACGGCGCACGCTGCCCGAACGAGCGCCGGCCCGACAGGCGCACCAGGGCCAGCCCGATGGCGAACACCACCACGGCACGCACTGCGGTCTGTAACGGGTTGAGGTCCTTGCCTTCGCCAAACAGAAACAGCAGCGTGTCCATGGCGGCGCCTCCTGTCGCTGTGGAATCTCCTGTTCACCAGCAGAGCAAACGGCGTGCCGCGTCACATGGGTCCCCCAGGCAACATCGGCCGCAACATCCGCCCGCAGTGGCATGCCGTGTGCTGAAAGTCGGTATCTACACCCTCACAGCGAGCCTTGCCATGTCTGATCAACCCCAACAGCAACCGCCCCAGCACCAGGACCGCCAGCCCGGTACCGAAGACGAAATGACGCCGCGCCCCCGCGCCGAGATGGAGGGCTACATCGGCAGCGGCAAGCTCGCAGACAAGGTCGCCATCGTGACCGGCGGCGACAGCGGCATCGGCCGCGCCGTGGCCATCGGCTTCGCCAAGGAAGGGGCCGACGTGCTGATCGCCTACCTGGACGAACACGACGACGCCAACCAGACTTGCCGTCTCGTGCGCGCCACCGGCCGCCGCTGCGAAGCCATTGCGGGCGATCTGGGTGACGAGGCGCATGCGCTTGCAGTGGTCACGCAAGCCGTGGCCATGTTCGGCAAGATCGACATCGTGGTGAGCAACGCGGCAGAGCAGCACCCGCAATCGAGCCTGGCCGACATCGATGCCATGCAGCTCGAGCGCACGTTCCGCACCAACGTCTTCGCCATGTTCTTTCTGCTGCGCGCGGCGCTGCCGCACCTGCACGAGGGCGCGCGCATCATCACGACCACGTCGGTTACGGCGTTTCGCGGCAGCGGGCACCTGGTGGACTACGCGGCCACCAAGGGCGCGATCCTGGCGTTCACGCGTTCGCTCGCCCAGCAGCTGGCCGAGAAGGGCATCCTGGTGAATGCGGTCGCGCCGGGGCCGATCTGGACCCCGCTGATCCCCTCCACCTTCGACGCCGAGCACGTCGCCAAATTCGGCAGCAAGGAACCGCTGGGCCGCGCCGGGCAGCCCGATGAAGTGGCGCCTTGCTACATCTTTCTGGCGTCTTCCGATGCGAGCTATATGACGGGGCAGACGTTGCACCCCAACGGCGGGGAGGTGGTGAACGGGTGACCCGGCGCGCTGCGTCGGCGCCACCCGCCGTGCATCAGAAGGCGGTGCGCATGCCGATCATGGCGCCGAGCTGGCCCACGCCCTTGGCCGGCGTCGTGCCGCCCCCTCCGCCGCTCACAGAGTATTGGGCGTTGGCACTGTTCCACAGGTAGCCCGTCTGCGCGTAAAGCGCCGTGCGCTTGGACAAGGCATACACACCGCGCAGCACCGCCATGGTGGCGCTGCGGCCCTGGTCTGCGTTGACGATGCGGATGAGGCCCGCATCGAGCGTGAGCGCACCGGTGAGCGGATAGCTGCCGTTGACGAAGTAGAGGTTGGAGCGCACGTTGCCCGCCGCTGCCAGCAGATGGCGGCCGATCCATCCCACCCCGAGCTTGCCGCTGCCCAGCTTCACATAACCGTTGGCGACGATGCGGCGGTCCTTGTCTGCCGCATCGGTGAACGCAACCGGCGCACTGCCGTTGAAGAACGACGCCGTGGCACCGGCACCGCCGCGCTGCTCTTCATACGCGCCGGCCACGCCAAAGGTGGCCGCGTCGTACTTCACCATCGCCGACATGGCCCGGCATGACGATGCGTTGCCTGCCACCTCGCCCGCGCATGTGCCCGAGGCCGGCACGCCGCCCGCTGCATCGCGGCCAGACGAGTACGTGGCGCCGACCGTCAAACCGCTGAAGGTGCCCTTGTAGGCGATGGTGTTGTCGGTGCGCGCGTTGGGGATGTAGGCATCCAGCGAGCCGATCGCGTACTGGCTGGGGCCGAGGATGTCTGCGTCGGCCAGCGACAGGAAGACCATGCTGTACTGCCGGCCCAGCGTCACCGTGCCGTAGTCGCTCGCCAGCCCAACCCACGCCTGGCGACCGAACAGGCGGCCGCCCTGCCCGGACGTGCCCGTATCGGTATTGAAGCCACTTTCCAGCGTGAACACGGCTTTCATGCCGTTGCCCAGGTCTTCGGCGCCGCGCAAGCCCCAGCGCGAAGGCAGCGTGCCCGTGACGGACGGCATGCGCGTGAGGCCGTTGCCGTTGGCATTGGCGTGGCTGACGTATTCGATGCCAGTGTCGATCAGGCCGTACAGCGTCACGCTGCCCTGGGTGCTATCGGCGCGGGCCGCGCCGCTGGCAAGTGCGAGTGCTGCTGCCGCCAGACAGCACAGGCGCATGGTGGTTTTCTGCATGGGTGGCCCCCTCCTAGGGTCGAGCTGGGTCCGCCCCCCTGTTGTCTTGGCGGGCCAGCGGTTTGGAATGGTGGGAAGCGCCATCCGCAACGGGACGGCGCGACAGTGAAACGCGCTAGTCCTGCGCACGCGGCTGCTTGAGCAGCAGCAATGCCGCAAGCGCCGCGATGATGGTGACGGGGATGCTGGCCCCGATGATGGTGGTCGACTGCTGCCCCATCGCCAGCAACTGCCCGGCGAGCATCGGCCCGGCAATCGATCCCAGCCGGCCCACCGCCACGGCCGCGCCCACACCCGTGCCGCGTACTGCGGTCGGGTAATAGGCGGCCGCCAATGCGTAGAGCACCGATTGCGCGCCGATCACGAACAGCCCCGCCATGAACGCGCCCGCCGACATGGAGGCCACGCCACCCGCCCCGGCCAGCAACGACAGCGCCGCGATGATGCCGACATACATGCCCGACACCACCCAGCGCGGGCGTGCCGCATCCATCAACATGCCGATCCCCAGCGCACCCGCGCCGCCACCGATGTTGAACAGGATCTGCACCATGCCCACCTGCGGACGGCTGAGCCCCTGTGCAGCCATCAAGGAAGGCAGCCAGTTGAGCAGGAAATACAGCACGATCAACGTAAAGAAATAGCTGATCCACAGGAGCAGCGTGGCCACCAGGCGCCGCTCCTTGAACAGCGCCCACGACACCGGCGGCGGCTGGATGGCCCGGCCATCGCGCTGTGCGGCGCTGTCGAAGCGGCGCGACTCCTGCAGCGTCAGCAGCAGCGGCACGATCAGCAGCGGGCCGAAGCCGCCCACATAGAAGATATGGCGCCAGCCGGTATCGCCCGCGCTCAGCATGCCCACCACCGCCGCGATGGCCCCGCCGAAGGGGATGCCGCAATACATGATGCTGACCGCCGTGTTGCGCAGGCGTGTGGGCACCGCCTCTGCGCACAGGGCGATCAGGTTGGGCATGGCCGCGCCCAGACCCAGGCCGGTGGCCACACGGATCATCAGCAGGCTGTTGAAATCCCACACATGGGCGGTGGCCACCGAGAACACGCCGAACAGCGCCGTGGCCAGGATCAGCACGCGCTTGCGGCCGATGCGATCAGCCAGCCGGCCACCCAGCATGGCCCCGGGCAGCAGGCCGAACGTACCGGCACTGAAGGCCAGGCCCATCTGCGCAACCGACAGGCCGAACTCGCGTGCCATGCGCGGTGCGGCCACGCCGATGGATTGCAGGTCGAGCCCTTCGAGCAGCGCGACGATGAAGCACAGGCCCAGCGTCATGGCGACCCCGGGCATGGCCGTGTCCCGGGTGAGCGTGGTGGTTTGCATGGCGTCTCCTTCCCGATGTTGGGGATGTTGGAAAGCGGACGTCATTCGCAGCGGAAGCTGGATGCGTCGTTGATATTGCCGGTGCCCGTGTAGCGTGCGTTCTTGGGGTAGGCGCACAGCGGTCGGGTGCGGTCGTGGCCGGCGGCGTTCCAGTCGGCGGGCACCTCGGCGTTGGGCACAGCGTTGGACGGGCCGCGCGCGGTGGCCACCACGCTATCGGGCGCCACACCCTGCTCGACCCACGCCACCAGCGGCGTCAGCATGTCGAACTGGTCGGCCGTCGGGCCGCCCGAGCAATGGTTCATGCCGGGCACCGGGTAGAAGCGCGCGAAGTTGCCGGCATCTCCACCGTTGGCGGCGGCCAGGCGCTGGTACCAGTCCGTTGTGTCGTCAGACGAGAAGACCGGGTCGCTCGTGCCGTGGTAGACCATCAACTTGGCGCCGCGCTGCTTGAGCGTGGCCAGGTTGGTCTCATCGGGCGGCGTCATGAACGACCATGCCGACTCGGTGTACGTGGCGTCGGTGGCGAAGATCTTCGGCGCGTCGGTATCCATGTTGAACGCCAGCCCGTACGCCGTGAGCGTGGTGATGGCCGATGCCGGCTGTGGCGTGGTCGTAAAGACGAACGCCAGCGCGGCGGGATCCAGCTGGATGGAGTTGCCCTGCTTCCACGCCGCCCAGTTGCTGCCGCTGATGCCGGCATCAAACGGGAAACCCGAATACAGCGCCTGCCCTGCACTGTTGCGTGCACCGGCAAACAGGTTGGCCAGCACGGTCTTCTGCGCCGACGTCAGGCACGTGCCATCCCGAGCGCCCGTGCATGTGGGCACATCGTTGGCAAGGCTGAAGGCGGACTGGCATGCCTTGAGGTTGTTCACCATGCCGTCGGTCGCGCCGTCCAGGGCATCGCACTTGGCGAGGACGCGGCTGGCCACCATGGCGCGCTCTGTTGCGCTCAGTGCGGTAGTGATGTCGGGGAAGCCGGCCGCGGTGTTGGCCGTGGCCACCGTCGCCAGTTGCTGCGCGCTGTACACCTCGTTGATGGCCGCCTTGGGCAGGTGGAAGCCGGGGTCGCCGGCCAGGATGCCGTCATACGCGTTGGCCGAGCGCGCGGCGGCCACCATCGCATGGCGCCCGCCGTTGGAGCAGCCGCCAAGGTAGCTGCGATCCGGCGCCTTGCCGTATACCTGCGCGATCATCGACTTGGCCATCGGCGTGAGCACCGCCACGGCGTTGTAGCCGTAGTCGAGCCGCGCCTTCGGGTCCAGCCCGAAGAGCGGGTTCTGGCTGCCACTGTGCCCCGCGTCGGAGCTGATGACGGCAAAGCCCGACCCAAGGGCACTCGTGATGGGGCCGCCGCCCAGCGCGCCGAGCGCAGTCAACACCGAACCATCCAGCCCGCCGTTGGCCTGGTAGAAGAAGCGGCCGTTCCAGGCCTTGGGCAGGCGCATCTGGAAGCCGATGGCGTAGGTTTTTCCGTCCACCGGACTCACGCGGCTGTTCATCGTGCCGGTGATCAGGCAATGCTCCGGGACGGCATTGCCGCCCACGGTCAGCGTACCGGCGGCGACCGTTGAGACGGCCGTGATGCTGGTGTTGGCAAAGGCCAGCTTGCCGGCAAAGCTCTCGCACGTGGCGGCGAGATTCATGCCGGTGGCCGGGCTGAGTTGCGGAAGCGTGCTGGCCGAACTGCTGGTGGCACTGTCGTCGTTGCAACCGGCGCAGGCCAGCGCGAGGGCGAACGCCCCCAGCGCCATGCCGCGTGACATGACGGTCTTCATGAGTCTCCTCCTGGATGGATAAACCGGTCTGTGCCGGTTCGGTCTGATGCGTTGTGGGTGGGTCAGCCTGCGCGGATCACGGTCGGATCGCCTTCGCGGTACAGCGCATCGACCTGCGCCGCACGATGCGTGAGCACGGCGCGCTGGTTGAGCGAGCCCTTGTCGGTCATCTCGCCACGGTCCAGCGATGGCGGCGTGTCCAGTAACAGCAGCCGCGCCACGCGCGTCGCGCTGCCGGTGGCCGTGGCGTTCAGTTCATGCAGGAGCGCGGCAAACGCGGCACGCACGGCGGGCGTGGCCAGTACATCGGCAAGGCTCGCCGTGCCCGGCAAGCCGGACAGGCGCCGGCAGTGCTCCACCTGCGGAAACACCAGCAGGCCGATGTCGTCGCGGTTCATGCCGGCAATCACCACGTCCTGCACGTAGGGTGCACCGGCCGCGATCACGCGCGCGCGCAGGGGGCCCACACTCACGAACGTGCCGGAACTGAGCTTGAAATCCTCCGCGATGCGGCCGTCGAAGACGACCCCTTTTTCCGGCTGCGCAGGATCGAAGAAGCGCAGCGCATCGCCGCTACAGTAGTAGCCCTCGTCATCGAAGACCGGCGTGGCGGGCGTTTCGCCCAGGCGCCAGTAGCCGCGCATGACATGCGGCCCACGAAAGCGCGCCTCCAGCTTGCCGCCCACGGGCACGAGCTTGAGCTCGCAGCCTGGCGCCGGCGTGCCGACATAGCCCGAGCGCATGATCGGCCCGGTGGTGAACAGGCAGCACGGCGAGGTCTCCGTCATGCCCAGGCCCGCCATGATGCGGATGCGCTCACCGCAGTGCTGGCCCGTCACGCGTTCGAGCCGGTCCCAGGCCTCTTGCGAGAGGCCCGCGCCGCCGAAGAAGTACAGCTTCACCCGCGAGAAGAAGGTTTCGCGCAGCGCGGCGTCCCGTTCCAGCGCCAGTGCGAGTTCTTCCCACCCTTTGGGCACGTTGAAGTACGCCGTGGGCGCAATCTCGTGCAGGTTGCGCAGGGTTTCGTCGAATTTGCCGGGCACGGGCCGTCCGTCATCGATATAGAGCGTGCCGCCGTTGTAGAGCACGATGCCCACGTTGTGGCTGCCGCCGAACGTGTGGTTCCACGGCAGCCAGTCGACCAGCACCGGCGGCGCCTTGGCAAACTCGGGAATGGTCTGGCGCAGCATCTGCTGGTTGCTGCACAGCATGCGGTGCGTGGTCGGCACGGCCTTCGGTTGCCGCGTGGAGCCCGAGGTAAAGAGAATCTTCACCAGCGTGTCGGGGCCGACTGCAGCCTGTGCGGCATCGGCCGTTGTGATGGGCGTTTGCAGCAGTACATCGAATGCCGTTGCGGTGCGGCCGGGCAGCGCGCCATCGCGCGTGATGACCTCGATGCCCGCAGGCACGACGGCATCGATCGCCTTGCCAAAGGCCGCGCCATCCGCCGCATACACCAACCCCGGCGTGAGCACATCGAACACGTGCCGCAGCTTGCCGAAATCCGCCGACACCAGCGCATACGGCGGCGACACCGGCGCATAGGGCACGCCGGCCCACATGGCGCCGAAGGCCAGTTGCAGATGCTCGAGGTCGTTGCCGGACAGGATGGCCAGCGGGCGTTCAGCCGATACGCCACGGTCGATCAGCGCCTGGCCGATGGCGCGGGCGCGGTCGAGCGTCTCCTGGTAGGTCAGCTTGATCCACGCGCCATCGGGCCCGCGACGCGCCACCAGCACGCGCTCCGGATGGCGCTGCGCGCCCGCCACGAGGCAATCGGTCATGCGCTGTGGGTGGTCAGCCAGCAGCTCGGTATTGCGCACGTGCCAGACCGTGCCGTCGGTCTCGCAGCGCACGGGCGCATCGTTGATGGCAACCTCGCGATAGGGCACGCCTGCCGGGGGCGGCATGGCGTGACCGGTGTGCGCGGTCTGGGCCTGCATCTCGACGTGATTCACGTCTTGTCTCCTGAATGCGCCGCCCGTGTTGTCGTTATCGGTGGGCGGCGGTCCTGCTTCAGATGGGATAGTGACGCGGCGTGTTCTGCAGCGTGATCCAGCGCAGCTCGGTGAACTCCGCAATCGACGCCTTGCCGCCAAAGCGGCCATAGCCGCTGCTCTTCACGCCGCCAAACGGCATCTGCGCTTCGTCATGAACGGTCGGGCCATTGATGTGGCAGATGCCCGATTCGATGCGCTGCGCGACCCGCATGGCGCGCGAGACATCGCGGCTGAACACCGCCGCCGACAATCCGTACTCACTGTCGTTGGCCAGGCGGACGGCCTCGTCATCGCCGTCCACACGGGCCACCGTCACCACGGGGCCGAACGATTCTTCGCGGTACAGGCGCATGGCGGTCGTCACGCCATCAACGATGCACGGCTGCACGATGGCGCCATCCATGTGCAGGCCAACGGGAAGCGCTGCGCCCTGCGCGCGGGCGTCTTCCACCAGCGCTTGCACGCGTCTGGCGGCATCCGCACTCACCATGGCGCCAAGCACGGCTGTAGCGTCGGCCGGGTCCCCTGCCCGCAGCGTACGCGCCTTGGCGGCCAGCCTGTCGACCAGTGCATCGGCAATCTTGCGATCGACGATCACGCGCTCGGTCGACATGCAAATCTGGCCCTGGTTGAAGAACGCGCCAAAGGCAATCGCGTCCACTGCCGCATCGAGGTCGGCATCGTCCAGCACCAGCACGGGGGCCTTGCCGCCCAACTCCAGCAGCGCGGGCTTCAGGTGCCGTGCGGCATGCTGGGCAATGATGCGCCCGACATGCGTGGAACCCGTGAAGTTCACGCGCCGCACGGCCGGGTGGGCAATCAGGCGTTCGACCACCTGCGCCGCATCCGCCGGGGCATTGGTCACCACGTTGACCACGCCATCGCCCAGTCCGGCCTCATGCAGCACCGTGCCGATCAACCGGTGCAGCCCGGGGCATAGCTCCGACGCCTTGAGCACGACCGTGTTGCCACACGCCAGCGGCATCGCCAGCGCGCGCGTGCCCAGGATTACCGGCGCATTCCACGGCGCAATGCCGAGCACCACGCCGCACGGCTGGCGTACCGCCATCGCAAAGTTGCCCGGCACGTCCGACGGAATGATGCTGCCGTCGATCTGCGTGGTCATGGAGGCGGCTTCACGCAGCATGTTGGCGGCCAGCATGACGTTGAAGCCGATCCAGTTGGGCATGGCACCCGTTTCTCCGGCCCCGATGCGGATGAAGTCTGCGGTGCGCTGGTCCATCAGGTCGGCCGCCTTGAGCAGGCGCTTGCGGCGCTCGCCGGGCGGCAGCGCTGCCCACGCGGGAAACGCATCGGCCGCGGCCTGCACGGCGGCATCGGCATCGCCCAGCGTGGCGGCGGCGGCGTGCGACACCGGGGCATCGTTCACGGGGTTGCGGCGCTCGAAGGTGGCACCGTTCGCGGCCGGCCGGCTTTGTCCGCCAATCAGCAGGGTCACGTCATGCATGCGTTCGTCTCCGTAGCAGTGGCGTGGGCGGTTCAGGCGCGCTTGTACGCCTGCAGGCCCGGCTTGATGGACTTCTCATCCAGGAACTGCTTCAAACCCTGCTCACGGCCGCCTTCCGGGTCGCGCAGCGTGGCCTGATCGAGCTTGGCGTACAGGTAGTCCTCGTTCTGCTCCCAGGTCAGCTCCCGGCTGCGCTTGAAGCCGTGCTTGGCGGCGCGCAGCACCACGGGGTTCTTCTCCAGCAGCTTCTCGGCCAGCGCCACGGTGCGGGCACGCAGGTGGGCACGCGGCACGCTCTCGTTGACGAGGCCCATGGCTGCGGCCTGCTGGCCGGTGAACGTGTCGCCAGTCATGATGTAGTACAGCGCCTGGCGGTGGCCCACGGTGTCGGCCATGGCCTTGCTGACGAGGTTGCCCGGCGGGATGCCCCAGTTGATTTCCGACAGGCCGAAGGTGGCCTCGTCGGCGGCAATCGCCAGATCGCACGCCACCAGCGGCGAGAACCCGCCACCGAAGCACCAGCCGTTGACCATGGCGATGGTCGGCTTGGCATACATGCGCAGCAGCTTCCATTGCCACTGGCACGCGTCGCGGCGGATCTTCTCCTGCAGGATCTCGGGACCGGCGTCGACTTCGCGGAAGTATTCCTTCAGATCCATGCCGGCCGTCCATGCATCGCCGGCGCCGGTCAGCACGAGCACCTTGGCGTCGGCATCCAGCTCCAGCGCTTCGAGCACCTGGATCATCTCCGAATTGAGCGTCGGGCTCATGGCGTTGCGCTTTTCCGGGCGGTTGAACGTCACCCACGCGATGCCCTGGTCCACCTTCACGCCCACGGTTTGCCAGCGCCCTTGGTAATCAGCCATTTCCATCTCCTTGATCTGTCGGCTTGCTTGAGACCTGCACCGTCTGGTGTGCGATGCGTGTCAGCTTGGTGCCCATTTAATATCAGGTAGCCTGATATAACAAGGAGATTATCATTGCCGTAAACCCTAGTTCGAACGACACGTAGCAAAATGTGCGCATCTGCATGCATGCACATCACCCACATCCATGGCGGCCACAAAAACGAAGCGCAACCCAACGCAGCCCACACCGGACGCTGCACCGGCAACCTCCGCCCGACTGCCCTACCTGATTGGCCGTACCGACCGCATCGTCAAGCGCCGCCTGGGCGAGGCGCTGGCCCCGCACGGCCTGACGGTGCCCCAGTTCACGGCGCTGTCGGTGCTGCATGCGCGCGGCAGCCTGTCGAATGCGCAGTTGGCGGAGCGCTCGTTCATGTCGCCGCAATCGGCCAACGAGGTGGTCAAGACGATGGAAGCGCGCGGCTGGGTCACCCGCACGCCGGACCCGACGCATGGCCGCATCGTCATGCTGGGTCTGACCGATGACGCGCTCGCGCTGCTCAAGCTCTGCGACGAGGCCGTCAGCAAGCTCGAGACGGAAATGCTGCAGGGGATCGATGCCGCGCATGCCGAATTGCTGCACGACCTGCTGCTGCAATGTGGGCGAAACCTGCGCTGAGCACGGCCCTTCAGTTGCCATGACAATCGCCGTTATGCAATGTAATAAAGACAGATCAAAGGAACATGTTGATCGACCGGCCCCGGCGATAGAATGATTGGCCGCTATCGTCGAGCTTCGGTTCGAGCGGCTTGCACTCCCCCAAACGCCTCGCGGTTCTGAAACGCCTCCATGTGGATTGTCCAACTCGCGCTGCGACGGCCGCTGACGTTCATCGTCCTCGCCCTGCTGATCCTGCTGGCCACGCCGTTTACGCTCATGCGTACGCCAACGGACATCTTTCCGGAAATCGACATTCCGGTCGCCAGCATCATCTGGAACTACAACGGCCTGCCTGCCAAGGAGATGGCCGACCGCATCGTCTCTGTGACGGAGCGCAGCCTGACGACCACCGTCAACGACATCGAGCACATCGAGTCGCAATCGCTGGGCGGCATCTCGATCATCAAGGTCTTCTTCCAGCCCAACGCCAACATCCAGACCGCGCTGGCGCAGATCGTGGCGAGCACGCAGGCGCAAGTGCGGCAGCTGCCGCCGGGCACCACGCCGCCGCTGGTGATCAAGTATTCGGCGTCGAGCATTCCGATCCTGCAACTGGGGCTGTCGTCCAACACACTGTCGGAGCAGGAGCTCAATGACGCGGCGCTGAACTTCCTGCGGCCGCGCCTGATTACCGTGCCGGGCATCGCCGTGCCGTTTCCGTACGGCGGCAAGAGCCGGCAGATCACGGTGGACCTCGATACGCAGAAGCTGCTGGCGCAGGGCCTGACGCCCGTGGACATCGTCAACGCGGTCGGCGCGCAGAACCTGATCCTGCCGGCCGGCACGCAAAAGATCGACGCCACCGAATACGGTGTCACGCTCAACGGCACGCCCGGCAGCATCGCTGCGCTCAATGCGATTCCGGTCAAGACAAGCAACGGCGCCACGCTCTACCTGGGCGATGTGGCCAACGTCCGCGACGGCTTCTCGCCGCAGACCAACGTGGTGCGCCAGGACGGCCAGCGCGGCGTGTTGCTGTCCATCCTCAAGAACGGCGGCGCGTCTACGCTCGATATCGTCAACGACATCTACAAGCTGCTGCCGACCGCCGCCGCCGCGTTGCCGCAAGACCTGAAGATCACGCCCCTGTTCGACCAGTCGCTGTTCGTCAAGGCCGCCATTGAAGGCGTGATCCGCGAGGCGCTCATCGCCGCGTGCCTGACCGCCGCCATGATCCTGCTGTTCCTCGGCAACTGGCGCAGCACGGCCATCATTGCCGTGTCGATTCCCTTGTCGATCCTGTCGTCGATCATCGTGCTGCACCTGCTGGGCGAGACCATCAACCTGATGACGCTCGGCGGCCTGGCGCTGGCGGTGGGGATTCTGGTGGACGACGCCACCGTCACCATCGAAAACATCGAGCGCCACCTGCACGAGGGCAAGGAACCCATCACGGCCATCCTGGATGGCGCGGCCGAGATTGCCGTGCCGGCCTTCGTGTCCACGCTGTGTATCTGCATCGTGTTCGTGCCGATGTTCTTCCTCACGGGCGTGGCGCGCTACCTGTTCGTGCCGATGGCCGAGGCGGTGATCTTCGCGATGCTGGCGTCGTACGTGCTCTCGCGCACGCTGGTGCCGACGCTGGTGATGATGCTGATGACCGGCCACGCCGAGGACACCAAAAAGCCGGGCCCCATGCGCCGTATCTACGAGCGCTTCAACACGCAGTTCGAGCACATGCGCGGCAACTACGCCGCCATTCTGGGCGGGCTGCTGGAGCACCGCCGCGTGTTTGCGCTGTCGTTCCTGGGTTTTTGTGTGGCGTCGTGCGCGCTGTACTTTGCGCTCGGCCGCGACTTCTTCCCCGATGTCGATGCCGGCCAGATCCGCCTGCACATGCGCGCGCCTTCTGGCCTGCGCATTGAAGAAACCGCGCGTCTGGCGGATGAAGTGGAAACAGCCATCCGCGAGATCATCCCCAAGAAAGAGCTGTCGACCATCCTCGACAACCTGGGCGTGCCGAACTCGGGCATCAACCTGTCGTACAGCAATGCCGGCACGATCGGCACGCTCGATGGCGAAATCCTCATCGCCCTGCACGAAGGCGAGCGCAAACCCAGCGCCGAGTACATCCGCCGCCTGCGCGAAGAGCTGCCCAAGCGCTTTCCCGGTGTGGAGTTCGCCTTCCAGCCGGCAGACATCGTCAGCCAGATCCTGAACTTCGGTTTGCCCTCGGCGATTGACGTGCAGTTCTCCGGCGCCGATGTGGCAACCAACCAGCAGTTGGCCGGCATCCTGGCCAACCGTATCAAGCAGATTCCGGGCGCGGTGGATACGCATGTGCACCAGCGCTTCGACCAGCCGACGCTGGCGCTCAACATGGACCGCACACGCATCCAGCAGGTCGGCCTGGAAGGGCGCGACGTGGCGCAGAACCTGCTCGTGTCGCTCAGCTCCAGCTTTCAGACCTCGCCCACGTTCTGGCTGAACCCGCTCAACGGCGTGGTGTACCAGGTGGCGGTCACGAGCCCGCAATACCGCGTCGATTCGCTGGATGCGCTGCTGCGAACGCCCGTGGCCAGCTCGCGTGGCGGCGCTGCGCAGGCCGGCGGCCCGCAACTGCTGGGCAACCTCGTGCAGGTGAGCCCCGGCGTCCAGCCCCAGGTGGTCTCGCATTACGACATCACGCCGGTGGTGGATGTGTACGCGTCCGTGCAGGGGCGCGACCTGGGGGCCGTCGCCCGCGAAGTGCAGAAGGCCGTTGACGACATCCGTCCCAAGCTGCCGCGCGGCGCGCAGGTGACGGTGCGCGGTCAGGTAAAGACGATGGAATCGTCCTTCCTCGGCCTGGGGCTGGGCTTGGTGATGGCGATCGTGCTGGTGTACCTGCTGATCGTCGTGAACTTCCAGTCGTGGGTGGACCCGCTCATCATCGTGACGGCCCTGCCGGCGGCGCTGGCGGGCATCGCGTGGATGCTGTTCGTGACGGGGACGACGCTGTCGGTGCCATCGCTCACGGGCGCGATCATGACGATGGGGGTGGCGACGGCCAACTCGATCCTGCTGATCTCATTTGCGCGTGAGCGGCTGGCCGAAGGCATTGCACCGGTGCAGGCCGCGCTGGAAGCCGGTGCCACCCGCCTGCGCCCGGTGCTGATGACGGCGCTGGCGATGATCATCGGCATGGTGCCCATGGCACTGGGCCTGGGCGAAGGTGCCGAACAGAATGCGCCGCTGGGGCGCGCGGTGATCGGCGGTCTGCTGTTTGCGACCGTCTCGACCCTCTTCTTTGTTCCGGTGGTGTTTGCCAGCGTGCACAACCGATTGCAGCGGCGCGCCGCCCGACGCGGTAACGACTTGCGGGGAAGCGAAGGACATGTCTGAACCAACATCCGGCGCCCAGCCTGGGCACCATTCGGCACACATGGCGGACGGCCCGCCGCACCACGTCGTCACGGTGGACCCGATCGAGCAGGTGGACCGCGGCCCTGCCATGCGCCGCGCCCGCTGGGTCGTCATCGTCGTGGCCGTGCTGCTCGCGCTGGGCGCGGCACGCACGCTGATCAACCGCTACACCAACGCGCATGCGCTGGAGCGCCAGGTGAGCGCGCAGACCAGTCGCTACGTCAACACCACCGCGCCCAAACCCGCCAAGGCCAACCGCGAGCTGACGCTGCCGGGCACGCTGCAGGGCTATGTCGAATCACCCATCTACGCACGCACCAGCGGCTACGTGCTGCGCTGGTACAAGGACATCGGCGCGCATGTGGACAAGGGCGAAGTGCTGGCGCTGCTCGACACGCCCGAAGTCGACCAGGAACTGAACCAGGCCCAGGCTGCGCGCAACCAGGCGGCCGCTCGCCGCGCGCTGGCGCAGACATCCCTCACGCGCTGGCAGAACCTGCGCCAGAAAGATGCGGTCTCGCAGCAGGAGCTGGACGAGCGCACCAGTGCCGCCAACCAGTCACAGGCCGACCTGGCCGCTGCCGAAGCGAATGTGCGCCGCCTGCAGGAACTGCAGGGTTTCCGCCGCGTGGTCGCGCCGTTTGCGGGCGTGGTCACCAAGCGCAACGTCGACGTGGGCGCACTGGTCAACGCCGGAAATGCGGGCGCCAATCGCGAGCTGTTCACGCTGGCGCAGACCGATCCGCTGCGCATCTATCTGTACGTCCCGCAGGCGTATTCGCAGCAGGTGAAGGTGGGGCAGGACGTGGCCGTCACGCTGGCCGAGCTGCCGGGACAGACCTTCCACGGCACCATCGCCCGCGCTTCGGGCGCCATCGATGCCGCCACACGCACCATGCAGGTGGAAGTGCAACTGCCGAACAAGGAGGGCCGCCTGCTGCCGGGCGCGTATGTGCAGGTCGCCATCAAGGGCAAGACTACCGGTGCCGACGTTGATACCAACGCTGACGCCAGCGCATCCACCGCCTTCATCGTGCCGACCAACACGCTGCTGTTCCGCAAGGAAGGTCCGCGCATTGCCATCGCACAAAACGGCCGCGTCGACCTGCGCCCCGTCACCATCGGGCGTGACTACGGCCGCACGGTCGAGATCGTCTCCGGTCTCAAGGCGACCGATGCGCTGATCCTCAACCCGGCCGATTCCATCGAGCAGGGCGAAGCGGTGACCATCGTCGCGCCCGCACCGGCTTCGGTACCCGCGGCATCGGCGCCGCACGCATCATGAGCCGGCAACCCCGGCTGCACGCCACCGCGCTGGCGGCCTCGTTGATCGTCTCGCTGTCGGGCTGCTCGCTGGCGCCAACGTACGAGCGCCCGGCCATGGACGTGCCCGCGCACTGGCAGACCGAGGCGCCATGGCGCGCCGCGCAGCCCGCCGACGCCGCGCCCAAGGGCCCATGGTGGCAGCGCTTCAATGATCCGCAGCTCGACAAGCTGATCGCCCAGGCGCTGCAGCAAAACCAATCGCTGAAGGTGGCGCTGTCAAACCTGGAGCAGGCGCAGGCGCAAACGCGCGTGGCACGCGCCAGCCTGTTGCCGACCATCACGGCCAGCAGCAATGACGGCCGCACGCACACTTCGGCGGAACGCCCGCTGGCGTCATACACCAGCCCGACCATGTCGACCGTGCAGAACGACTTCGTGGTGCGCGCCGACGTGAGCTACGAAGCCGACCTCTTCGGCCGCGTGCGCAACACCGTCGCCAACGCCGCCGCCAGCGAAGAACAGGCCGGCGCCAACTACGAGAACTTCCGCCTGCTGCTTGCCGCCCAGGTGGCCACCACCTGGTACAACCTGCGCGAAACCGATGCGGAAATCGCCGTGGTGCAGGAGGGCCTGGCCCTGCAGCGCAAGGCACTCGACTTCGTCAACTCGCGGCACCAGGACGGCGTGGCCTCGGGGCTGGACCTCGCGCAGCAGCAAACACTCGTCGACAGCACTGCCACACAGGCCGAGCTGCTGACCAAGCAACGCGCGCAGTACGAGCACGCGCTGGCCACGCTGGTGGGCACGCCCGCGCCCGCCTTCCATATCGATCCGGCGCCGCTCCAGGGCACGGCGCCGCAGATTCCGGTGGCGCTGCCCTCCGATGTGATCGAACGCCGCCCAGACGTAGCCGCCGCCGAGCGGGGTGCCGCCGCCGCCAACGCGCAAGTGGGTGTGGCGCGCGCGGCGTTCTTCCCGAGCGTCATGCTGAACGGCGGCGCCGGTTGGGAAAGCCGCGATCTGGCCCTGCTGCTCTCGGCGCCCACGCTGCTGTGGTCGTTCGGTACGCAGATTGCGCAGACGGTGTTCGACGCCGGCCGCACGCGGGCGCGTGTGGACGTTGCCAATGCGGCCTACCAGGGCGCGATCGCCAACTACCGGCAGACCGTGCTCGGTGCGTTGCAGGAAGTGGAGGATGGTCTGGCGGGGCTGCAATCGCTCGACCGCGCCGCAAGCCAGGCCCGCTCGGCCGTGGCCAGCGCCCGCAAGGTCTACGACATTGCCAGCGTGCGCTACGAGGGCGGGCTTGCAACGTCGCTGGACGTGATCACCGCGCAGCAATCTCTACTGAACAACCAGCGCACAGCGGTGCAGATTCTCGGCCAGCAGATGACGACGAGCGTGTTCCTCGTCAAGGCAGTGGGCGGCGACTGGAACCACGCCGCCACGCCGCCGACGGCACAGCGTTAAGCGTTAGGCAATGCGGCGCAGGAAGCGCGCGCCCACAAACAGGCCGGCAAGCCAGCTCAGCGTCAGCGCCACCACAGCTAGCGCGTGAAGAAGCACCGTGGCCTGGCCACCGGGCGCGCGCAACGCCAGCGCCAGCACTGCAGCCATGAGCATACCCGCCGTGATCAGGCTGACCAGCAGCGCACCCAGCGCCGATGCCACCGTGCGCACCAGAGGCGGATGCACATGCGCCGGCGGACACAGCACCGACATGCGGGCACGCACATAGGCGGCCGTCCGGGCGCGGTCGGTGTCATCGGCGTGATGGCGCATCACGTGCACCCAGGTTTGCGTATCGAGCACCCCCGAGCTCAGCTCCTGCGTCACGCGACGCAGCGCGGCGCGTTCGCGCGCATGGTCGGTGGCATCGGTGGGCGTTTCATTGAGATTAGGCCGGTCGAACACGGCCGGCACTGCCGCCGGGTCATTGGCCCGCACGGCGTGCCCATAAGTCGCCCGCACGCGGCGCGAGCGCACGATGTACACCATCGACACCACGGGCGTCAGCAGCTGCAGCGCCAGCAGCACCGCGATCCCGGCGTCGGCGGGCGTATAGCCGAACGCGTACACGTTCCAGTGCCGCATCCAGAACGCCGTCACCAGCGCTATCGGAAGCTGCAGCGCGCAATACGCGAACCAGAGCATCGGAAACCACCGCACGAGCATGAACGCCACCGTCACCAGCCCGAGCGGGACGAGGAGCCACAACAACCCCAGCGGCAACCTGCCCAACAGGCCGCCGCTAGAAAGCGTTGCGACCAACGCAAGGATGATCGCCACAACAGGCAGCGTGTTGAGCCAAAGCAGCGTCAGCAGCCAGCCGCGCACGCCATAGAGCCGATGCGCCCGCGCGCGCGCCGCTGATATCGCAATCCAACTTCCGTGCATGAAGCTCCCCATCCGGGCCCGCCATGCTTCGCGCGTTGGCGGCACATGGCATTTCACTTTCGGCGATTGTGTCATCGGGGCAAAGCGGATGCTCCCCTCAAGAGTGGGGACAGAACCACATTGTCGTGAATGTCTTGCCGAAGCCAACGCTGGCAACGGGTTGCGAGTAATTAGCCGGTCTTAATTCTGATGTTGAAATTGCTGACTGTTGTTTCGATGCCTGAAAACTGCCCCGGGACAACGGAGCGTCTGCATGTCTGCCCCGCATACCGGCCCCAACCATTTGCATGCGATCGGAAGTGCCGATGTCCTTACACTCGCGGCATGCTGGTGGACCGCGCTACCATCGGCACTCCGTTCCCTCACGTTTCCGAATTCCCATGTCCGACATCCAACGCCTGCACACCAACGCCCGCATGAGCCAGATCGTGATCGCCAACGGCATCGTGCATCTGGCGGGCCAGGTGCCTGACGTCGATTTCAAGTCAGTCACCGAGCAGACCAACAACATCCTCGCGCGCATCGACACACTGCTGGCCGAAGCCGGCGTCGACAAGACGCGCCTGATCTCCGCCAACATCTGGCTGACCGACGCCAAGCACTTCGCCGAGCTGAATGCCGCGTGGGAGGCCTGGGTGCCGGCCGGCCACGCCCCCACGCGCGCGTGCGTGCAGTCCGGCCTGATGCGCCCGGGCATCGACGTGGAGATCGCCGTCACTGCGCTGGCCAAGGGCTAAGGAGCCACCGGCCATGCGCTTCGACACCCTTGTGCTGGGCGCCGGCATTGTCGGCGTATCGGTGGCGGTGCATCTGCAGAAACGCGGGCGTGCCGTTGCCCTCGTGGATCGCCGTGCGCCGGGCTTGGAGACGTCGTTCGGCAATGCGGGGCTGATCCAGCGCGAGGGGGTGTATCCGTATGCGTTCCCGCGTGACCTGCCGACGCTGCTGCGCTATGCCACCAATACGTCGGCGGACGTGCATTACCACCCGGGCGATCTGCCCCGGCTGCTGCCCTTCCTGTGGCAGTACTGGCGCAACTCGCACCCGGCGCGGCATGCCGCCATTGCACGGGCGTATGCACCGCTCATCGCGCACAGCGTGAGCGAGCACCGTGCGCTGGCGGAAGCGGCCGGCGCGATGCATCTGATCCGCCCGAGCGGCTGGATCAAAGTCTTCCGCAATGCGGCCACGCAGGACGAAGAAACCCGCGCCGTGGAGCGCTGGCAGCGCGAATACGGCGTCGCGTTCGAGGCGCTCGACCCCGCGCGCCTGCGCACCGTCGAGCCGCATCTGGACCCGTCGCTACTGGGCGGCCTGCGCTACACAGAAGCCGATTCGGTGAGCGACCCCAACGCGCTGGTGACAGCCTACGCAACGTATTTCCAGCAGCTCGGCGGCCAGCTCATTGAGGCCGATGCCAACACGCTGACACCCAACGCGCCGTGGCTACTGCAAACCAAGGCGGGCGAGCTGCGTGCCGACGACGTCGTCATCGCCATGGGCCCGTGGGCGGATGTATTCACCACACGCCTGGGCTACAGCCTGCCGCTGGCCGTCAAGCGCGGCTATCACATGCACTACGCGCCGGCGCAGGGTGCGCAGTTGAACCACCCCGTGCTCGATGCCGACGGCGGCTACGTGCTGGCCCCGATGGCGCGCGGCATCCGCCTGACCACCGGCGCCGAACTCGCGCACCGCGATGCGCCGAAGACGCCGGTGCAGCTGGAAGCCGTCGAACCCGTCGCGCGCAAGCTCTTCCCGCTGGCCGAGCGCGTAGATGCCGAACCGTGGATGGGCGCCCGCCCCTGCACGCCGGACATGCTGCCGATCATTGGGCAAGCACCGCACCACCCGAGCCTGTGGTTCGCATTCGGCCACGCACACCACGGCCTGACGCTGGGCCCGATCACCGGGCGCTTAATTGCAGAAATGATGACGGGCGAGACCCCCTCTGTGGATACTCGCCCGTTCCGTGCCCAACGCTTCTGGGATTCAGCGCGCTAGTCCGGCAAGGCCCGCCCTAGAACTCCATATCCAGCTCATCAATATCCTCCTTCTCGGCCTTTGCCCCGGCAATCCATTCGGCGACATGCGGGTGCGCAAGCACGCGCATGCAGTACTCGGCGATCTCCGGGTCCAGCTTGACGTCGTAGGTCAGGAATCGCATGACGACGGGCGCGTACATCGCGTCGGCCATGCTGATCTCGCCAAACAGCCAGGGGCCGCCGTACTGTGCGAGGCATTCGCGCCAGATGAGCGTGATCCGCTCGATATCGTGCTGCGCGCGCGACCAGATGCGGAAGTTCGGAAAATGTGCGCGCAAGTTCATCGGCAGTGCGGAGCGTAGAGCGCTGAAGCCCGAATGCATCTCGCCGCAGATCGAGCGGCAATGTGCGCGGGCATGCCGATCGGCGGGCAGCAGTTTGGCCTTGGGCGAGAGTTCGTTGAGGTATTCGGCAATCGCCAGCACGTCCCATACCTTGCGGCCCTCGTGCGTGAGGCACGGCACCAGAATCGACGGCGATAGCAGCAGCAATTCCGCGCGCGATGAGGCATCGATCGGCACGCTCACCGTCTCGAACGGCAAGCCGCTCAGCTTGGCGAGCAGCCAGCCGCGCATCGACCACGACGAATAATTGCGGCTGCTGATGGTGAGCGTGGTCAGGTCGGCGGATTTCATCTCGGTCCCCTGGTTATCTCGTTTTCCACCCCGTTTTCCAATCCGGTGCATGGCCGGCGCCAGGCACCTTGTCGGTGCGCCGTCTGCACCCGTGCGCTGCAAGAGCGCAGGCCACGCCGCGCCCGCATGGACGCCGCGCAAGGCCTATGCCAGTCAGCGACAACGCGACGGCGGCGCAACGACAGCACGCATGCGGGTTCACGCCCACGGGCACCTGAGTTGGCACACGTATTGCCTGCTTCGCTCGACTGCCTTGACGTGTCCTGCGACGCAATCGCCATGAACCTGCTCGCGTATCCCCTCTACCAGTGGCTCTCCGAATGCGTGCGGCCCGCGCGGGCATGGGCCTCGTTTGCACGGCTGGCGATGGCGCACTGGCCGCCATCGACCGAGCACCCGACTGGCCGCGCACTCGATGCCTGGCTCGAACTGCTGGAATGCAGCGCGATCACGCACCGCCGCCCGTCGTTCGGCATCGACAGCGTTGAGGTCGATGGTCAGACGGTGCCGGTGGTGGAAGACACCGCCATGCAAACGCCGTTCGGCACCCTCGTGCATTTCCGCAAGGCCACGCCCACCCCGCAACCGCGCGTGCTGGTTGCCGCGCCCTTGTCTGGGCACTTCGCCACGCTGCTGCGCGGCACGCTGCGCACGATGCTGGCCGATCACGACGTGTATGTGACGGACTGGCACAACGCACGCGACATTCCGGTGTCAGCCGGGCGCTTCGGCTTTGATGAATACGTCGGCCACCTGATCGACTTCATCCGCCACATCGGCCCGGACGCACACGTGCTGGCCATCTGCCAGCCGACCGTGGCCGCGCTGTCGGCGGTCTCGCTCATGGCCGCCGACAACGACCCCGCGCAGCCCGCCAGCCTCACGCTCATGGCCGGCCCCATCGATTGCCGCGTGGGCCCAACCGCGGTGAACGAACTGGCCAACAGCAAGCCGATCGAATGGTTCGAGAAAAACCTGATCGGCGTCGTGCCGCCCGGCTTTGTGGGCGAGCAGCGCCGCGTGTATCCCGGCTTCGTGCAGTTGAGCGCGTTCATGTCAATGAATTCGGATCGCCACGCGCAGTCGTTTGAAGAGATGTACTACCAGCGCGCCAAGGGCGACCCTGCCAAGGCAGACACGATCCGCGCCTTCTACGACGAGTACCTCGCCACGTGCGACCTCACCGCCGAGTTCTATCTGGAAACGGTCGAGAAGGTGTTTCAGCAATACGCACTCCCGCGCGGCGAGTTGATGGTCGGCGGCCGGCTGGTTGAACCGGCGGCAATCCATCGCACGGCGCTGCTGACGGTCGAGGGCGAGAAGGACGACATCTGCGCGGTCGGGCAAACCGTGGCCGCGCAAGACCTGTGCTCCGGGCTGCCGCCGTATCTGAAGACACACCATGTGCAAGCCGGTGTGGGGCACTACGGCGTGTTCAACGGCAGCAAATGGGAAAAGCAGATCTACCCGATCGTGCGCGCCACCATCCACGACAACGAGCCCTTCGACGCTAGCACCACCGCCAGCGGCGACGCAGACAGCGCCCACCGCGTCACGCTATGGGCGCTGCTCAATGCACAAACGCCGAGCCAGGCCGTCACGCGCGGGCGCTCGCGCAAGATGGCGGTCACACACTGACGCCCGGGTCGGTGTCAGCGAGACGTAATTTCGAAGGGCGAGTATCGAACCACGAGCGGGTCATGCTCCATCGACGTTGATCGATTCATGGAGGGTTGCGATGAACACTCACACCACGGAGTCCCAACGCGCTTCGGGCCTGTTGCATCCGGGCGGCAACCCCATCCGCCTTAATACGGGCGACTTCGTTGCCATCGATCGCCGCCAGAATGCCAAGTACGAGGCGACCTATCGGCCGCAGGCGCTGTACAGCCGCGCCGACGAAGGCTTTGCCGCCAACAACGAAGCGTTCCTGCTGCATGAAGTCGCCACCAACCGGCCGATCTACCTGGAAGACACGGGCCCGACCGATTTCCACACACATCTGCCGCCGGGCGCCTTTCAGTTCGTGCTGGTGACATCGGGCGTGTTTACGTTCGACTACGATGGCCGGCTGCATTACGTCGGCCCCGGCTCGGTGATCCTGCAAAGCGCGATCGTGCATCGGCAGCTTTTCTACACGTGGTCGGGCCTGTCCACGGAAGACAACTTGAGCACGCCGCAAACCGTGGTGCCCGACGCGCTTTCCATGGGTTGCTCGGGCAAGTTTCTCGAAGCGTTCATCACCGATCCGACCACGTTTCCCAACCCCACGATTGTGCCGCCGCCACTGATCAACGAAGCCGAAACGCCGCGCATCGCCTGGAGCCACCCGGTGCATGATCGGCCGGCAGGTGCAGGCTTCTGGGTGCAAGACCCGCTGGAGTTGAACGCGCTCTACAGGCCGTTGGCCGGCGGTTCCATCCGATCGCCCGAACCGGTGTACGTGCGTGATACCGGCATCGAAGCGCCAAGCGGCCAGCTTGTGACAGGACACCTCATCGCCACCGACCCGCGCGGCCAGTCGAGCCTGCCCAAGAGCCAGGCGGGCGCGGTGGACGCGGCTTCCTTCTCGAAGGGCGAGGTGGTCATCTATCGCGTCATTCGCGGCACGGCCGAATTCAAGGACGGCGCGGGCAAGGTGTTTGAGCTGACCGCCGGCGACGTGCTGACGGCAGGCCAGCATTCGGCCGCGCTCGTGGGCATGGGCGAAGACACGCAGATTCTCCGGCTCGGCCTGCTGCAGAACATCGAGCAGTTGCGTAGCTGGACGCGTGCGCAATGCGAAGAGATCGACGGTTTGGCGAGCCGCATCATTACCAGGACCGAGACGCGCCCGCAGCGGACCGAAGGTAAGCCGGTCGGGTATCTCTACGAAGCGGTCTCCGCATCCAACGGAAACACGGGCCGCATCAACGTGGCAAACGGAAAGCGGCTGTAGTCCGAACTCGTCACGCCACCGCCGTCGCACTCCACCACGGCCTTGGCAATCGGCACGAACACGGGCCGGCAATACATGCGCGACTTCAAAAGCACGAAGCGCGCGGCATGCGGATCCACGCCGATGTGCGTGAAGATGCCGAGATCCCAATGTTCCTGCGGCGTTTCGGTGACAACCACCTGCGCTGCGCCGATGTCGAGCAACGCGGTGCGGCCCATGCGAATGCGCTGGCCGGTGTAGGTGGGCCCGGTGATGGTGTATTCGCCATCGCTGATGGCGGCGACCTTGCCCGTCAATACACGTGAGACCGGGTACACGCCCAATTGCGTGAGCGGTACCTTGTCACCCACCGGCAGCGTGACGGTGGCGCCGACACCTGCGTCGATCATCGCGGCGACGGCCTCGGGGTCGCACACGGGCCCGACGGCGATGCCGGTCAACCCCTGCTTCAACGCTTCGTGCAGAACGTGCATGTCGTCGCACGTGCCGCCAGACATGCAGTTGTCGCCGTGGTCGAGCAGCAGCACGGGGCCTTTGCCAGGTTTGTCGGCCAGTGCAGCTGCGCGTGCGATCGATTCGGCCAGAGGTTCCGAGCGGTAGACGAAGCCTTCGCGGTCAGCCCAGATGGCATCGGCAATGCGCTGGGCGGCGGCGTCAGCGGCTTGTGCATCGCCATTGCCAACCACCACGATGGACAGGCACGGCGCGGCAATGTCCGCCAGCCCGAAGCCGGCCAGGATCGACACGGCCAGCATGCCGTCCTGCTCGGCCTGCCGGGCCAACGCCACGGCGCGGTGCATGGCCCCTTCGTCGGTACGACTGCGCAGCGTGTGCGTGACCATCGGCAGGCGGCGCCATGCGAGCACGGGGTTGGCGCGGCCGGACAGTTTGTCGAACAGCAGGCGCCCTGCGTGCTCGCCCGTCTCGTACATGTCGACGTGCGGATACGTCTTGAAGCTGACGGCAATGTCCGCCAGGTCGATGAACTTCTGCGTGAGGTTGCCGTGCAGATCGAGCGCCACGGTGATCGGCACATCGGGCACCACGGCGCGCAGGCGTTCGAGCAGATCGCCTTCGCCGTCGTCACTGTTCTCAGCGACCATCGCGCCGTGCAGGTCCAGCATCAGCGCATCACACCCCGGCGCAGCCGCGACGATGGCATCGCACAGCGTGGTGTATGCCTCGGCGGCCACGCGCCCGCTCGGGTTGGCGCCGGCGATGACGGGCACGACGATTTCCGCGCCCGCCGCCTCGGCCAGGTCGATGAAGGCACCGGCCGCCGTGCGCGTGCCCTTGGCGGCACGGTAGGCGTCGGCACCGTAGTGCGGGTGGAACGATGCCAGCGGCGTCGGCACTGGCGAGAACGTGTTGGTCTCGTGATTGAAGCGGGCGATCAGGATGCGCATGGGCGTGTGCCGGTTATGAGCGGCCGGCGGCTTGCAGCATGGCGTGCAGGAGCACGTTGCAGCCGGCTTCCAGGTGTTCGGGGCGGGCGTCTTCGATCTCGTTGTGGCTGATGCCGTCCTTGCACGGCACGAAGATCATCGCGGTGGGCGCCACGCGGGCGAGGTAGACGGCGTCATGGCCTGCGCCGCTGATCACATCCATCTCTGACAACCCGAGCTGCCGTGCGCCGTTGCGCACGGCGCTCACCAGCGCCGCATCAAACGGTTGCGGCGGGAAGTACACGACCTGCTTGAGTGCGATGTCGATGCCGCTGCGTACGCGTAGTTCCGCCACGGCGGCGTGCAGCGCGGCATCCATGTCGGAGAGCACGGCATCGTCCGCTGCACGCAAGTCAATCGTCATCGACACGCGGCCCGGAATCACGTTGCGCGAATCCGGATGCACGCTGAGGCAGCCCACGGTCGCCCGGGCGTGCGGCGGCCGCTCCAGCGCGATGCGGTTGGCAATGCCGACGAGTTCTGCGGCGGGCAGCAGCGCATCGCGGCGCAGCTCCATGGGCGTGGGACCGGCGTGGGCTTCCATGCCGGTCAGGACCACGTCGTACCAGCGCTGGCCAAGCGCGCCCGTCACCACGCCGATGGTGGTGGCGTGCGCCTCCAGCACAGGCCCTTGCTCGATATGCGCTTCGAAGTACGCGCCGACCTCCCGGCCGCCGACCGCTTCGGTGCCCGCATAGCCGATGCTGCGCAGCGCATCACCCACGGCCACGCCGTCGCGATCCTGTGCAGCCAACACCATGTCTAACGCAAATTCACCGATGAAGGCGCCGGAGCCCATCATCACCGGCACGAAGCGCGAGCCTTCTTCGTTGGTCCACACGGCCACTTCGATGGGCGCTTCGGTTTCGATGCCCGCGTCGTTGAGCGTGCGCACGACCTCGATGCCCGCGAACACGCCGTAGTTGCCGTCGAACTTGCCGCCGGTGGGCTGCGTGTCGATGTGGCTGCCGGTCATCACCGGCGGCAGTGCATTGTTGCGTCCCGGGCGGCGCGCGAAGAGGTTGCCGATGGCATCCACGTGCACGGTGCAGCCGGCGGCTTCGGCCTGTGCGACAAAGAAGTCGCGGCCCTGGCGGTCGAGATCGGTCAGCGCCAGGCGGCGCACTCCGCCCTTGGGCGTGGCGCCGATGCTGGCCTGCTGCATGAGCGTGTCCCACAGGCGCGCGCCATTGATGCGCAAGGTGGTGTCGAGAGTCGTTGTTGTCATGAGAGTTCCACTCAAGCGGCCAGGCCGACGCCGAGGTAGCGGTCCTTGATCGCATCGTCGGCGCGGAAGGCGTCGTTGCTGCCGGTGTAGACCACGCGGCCCTGTTCGATGATCACGTGGCGATCGGCCAGTTGCGTGCAGACCTCCAGGTTCTGCTCGACCAGCAGGATGGACACGCCCGCCTGCTTGATCACCTTCAACTGCGCGACGATCTCTTCCACGATGACGGGCGCGAGGCCCTCCACCGGCTCGTCGAGCATCAGCAGGCGCGGGTGATTCATCAGCGCGCGGCCGATGGCGAGCATCTGCTGCTCGCCGCCGGAGAGATTCGCGCCACCATTGCGCCGCCGTTCGTGCAGGCGCGGAAAGATGCGGTAGATGTCGGTCAGCTGCCACGGCGAATCGCGCCGCGCACCGAGCTTCAGGTTTTCTTCCACCGTCAGCAGCTTGAAGATGCCGCGATGCTCGGGCACCAGGCACAAGCCCTGCGCGGCAATGCGGTGCGCGGGCTGCCCGGCAATGTCCTTGCCGCGGAAGCGCACGTGCCCACGCGGCGTCACCACGCCGGCAATCGCCTTGAGCGTGGTCGACTTGCCCGCGCCGTTGCGGCCGAGCAGCGTCACCAGTTCGCCCTCGCCCACCGACAGCGCCACACCTTGCAGCACGTGGCTTTTGCCGTAGTAGCCGTGCAGGTCTTCAACGTCGAGGATCGTCGTCACTTCTTGCCTCCCGTGATCATGTTGCCGAGGTAGGCGGCACGCACGCGTGGGTCGGCACGCACGGCATCGGGTGTGCCCTCCATCAACACCTTGCCCTGCTGCATGACGGTGATGGTGTCGGAGATGTCCATGACGATGTCCATGTTGTGCTCGATCAGGACGACAGTGTGGTCCTGCGCCAGGCCACGGATGAGTGCCTTCATAGCGGGCAGGTCGTCCACGCCCATGCCGGAGGTCGGCTCGTCGAGGAAGATCGCGCGCGGCTTGGCGGCCAATGCCATACCCACTTCCAGCCGGCGCTGCTGGCCATGCGAAAGCGCGGCAGCCGGTGTGTCGGCCAGGCGCGGCAGTTCGAGCCGGTCGAGCACGCTGTCCACCGTATCGGTGCAGGCCAGATCGCCTTGCGGCAAACGCCAGCCATGCATGGCCCGGCGCGGTGTGGTGCCAAGCGCCGCCAGCCGCAGGTTCTCGCGCACGGACAGGCTTGGGAACAGGCTCGTCACCTGGAACGAACGGGCGATGCCGCGCTGCACGCGCTGGTAGTCGGCTTCGCGCGTCACGTCATGGCCATCGAAGACGATGGTGCCGCTGGTGATCATGCGCGTGCCCGTGAGCATGTGGAACAGCGTCGTCTTGCCCGCGCCGTTGGGGCCGATAACGGAGTGCACCGTGCCGGGCAGTACGCGCAAATCCACGCCGCCCAGCGCGGTGAACTTGCCGTACTGCTTGACGATGCCGGTGGCCTGCAGGATGGGCGTGGTGCTCATGCGCGTTCCTCCTGAACTGCCGTTGCGCTGCGCGGCGCGCGCACGCGTTGCCACAGCTTCTGCCCGAGCCCGAACAGCCCGCGCTGCATGAACAGGCTCACCGCAATCAGCAGGAAGCCCAGCAGCATCAGCCAGCGCGGCCACAGGCCGGAGAGCCAGTCCGACAGCAGCACATAGAACGCCGCGCCCAGCACTGAGGCAAACACGTTGCCCGTGCCGCCGATCACGGTCATCACCAGGATCATCTCGCTGACGTGGTAGTCGATGTTCGCCAGCGGCGCGATGCCCGTGAGCATCGCGTGCAGCGCGCCCGCCAGCCCCGTGACTGCGCCCGAGATGACGAACGCCAGCAGCTTGAAGGCCTTGATGTTGTAGCCGACGGCGAGTGCGCGCTCTTCGTTGTCGCGAATCGCCAGCAGCGTGCGGCCGAACACCGATTCCGTCACCCGCTGCACGAGAAAGAACACGACGAGGAACAGCACCGCCACGAACGCGTAGAACGCCCACGGCGAGCCCGCAAACGCAGGGCGCGGAATGTCGAGCAGCCCGTTGTCCCCGCCCGTGAGCGAGGGCGTTGTGTACGCCAGGAAGTAGAACATCTGCGAAAACGCCAGCGTGAGCATGACGAAGTACGTGCCGCGCTGGCGGATGGCAAACCACCCCACCGCTGCCGCGACGACCGCGCCCACAACCACGGCCAAGATGATCGCCACCGGCATCGGCAAGGCGAGCTGTGTGAGCCCGATCCCCACCGCATAGCTGCCCAACCCGAAGAAGATGCCCTGCCCGAACGACAGCAGCCCCGTGTAGCCGAGCAGCAGATTGCAGGCCATCACGGCCATGGCGTAGACCAGCACTTCCGTCGCCAATGTGCCGGAGGTCAGCACCAGCGGCAGCAGCAGCGTCACGCCCAGCGAGAGCCACCAGAAGCGGTAGCGCGAAAACCCTTGTAGCGTGGCTTGCATCATCCCCTCCCCAGCAGGCCGTGCGGGCGCAGCAGCAGCACGGCCGCCATCGCCACATAGATCATCAGCCGCGCGCCTTCGGGCCACAGCGTGCTCATCAGGCTCTGCACGATGCCCACCAGCAGGCCACCGACCAGCGCCCCCGCAAAGCTGCCCATGCCGCCCACCACCACCACGACGAAGGCAATACCGAGAGCCTCCACGCCCATGAAGGGCTCCGCGCCGCGAATGGGTGCAGCCAACACACCGGCCACTGCTGCGGTGGCCGCGCCGAGCGCAAACATCAGGCTGAACAGGCGGAACACGTTGATGCCCAGCAGCGACACCATCTCGGTCGATTCGCTGCCGGCACGCACCGCGCTGCCCAGCCGCGTGCCTTCCAGCAGCCACCACAGCGCCACCGCCAGCACGGCAGTAAAGCCGATCACGAACAGGCGGTACTTGGGGTAGACGAAATCGCCCCACATCACCACGCCCTGCAGCGCATCGGGCGGCGGCACATCCACGCCCAGCGGGCCCCACGCCACAATGATCAGTTCCTGCACCGCCAGCGCCAGCCCCACCGTGATGAGGATGTGGAACTCATGCGCCTGCGCATACACGTGGCGCAGCAGCACCTTCTCCGTCACCCACGCCAGCGCGCCGATAACGACGGGCGCCAGTACCAGCGCCATCCAGAAGTTCATGCCCAGTTGCAGGGCCTGGAAACAGAGATACGCACCCAGCGCATAGAACGCGCCATGGGCGAAATTGACGAAGCGCAACAGCCCGAAGATGATCGACAGCCCTACCGCCAGCAGGAAGTAGAGCATGCCGATCCCCACGCCGTTGACGACCTGGAGCAGGTAGACGTTCATTGGAGTCGCATGCGGGAAGACAACTGCAAGACAACTACGTCGCGGTTGCCCCGCGACGCGCGTAGCGCATCAAGCCAGCTTGCACTGCGTCTGTTCGACCGGTAGGAACGCCTTGCCGACTGACACCACCTCGGCAAAGTCGTCCTTGTCCTTCATGCGGCTCTTGGGCTTGCCCTTGAGCAGGTAGTAGTTCTTGAGCACCTGGTGGTCGGCCGCGCGAATCTCTTCGGGGCCGGTCAGGCCGTCGTACTTCATGCCCTGCAGCGCGGCAATCACGGCCTTCGGGTCGGCAGTGCCGGCCTTGGCCATCGCGTCGAGCAGGATCTTGGTGCAGGTGTACGAACCCGCCAGGCTGTAGTTCGGGTTGGTCTTGAACGCCGCCTGCGTGCGCTTGACCAAGTCACGGTTGGCGGGCGTATCGACGTCGTGCCAGTACTGCGCGCCGAAGTACACGCCATCGCACAGGTCCGCGCCGAGCGATTCGAACTGCTCCAGCCCCGACGCCCACGCCACCAGGATCGTCACGTTCTTCTTCATGCCGAAGCTCACCGCCTGGCGCAGCGTGTCGGACGATTGCGAGCCGAAGTTCAGGATCAGCAGCACGTCGGGCTTGGCAGCCATCGCGTTGGTCAGGTAGCCGCTGAATTCCTTCTCGGTGAGCGCGTGGTAGCTGTTGCCCACGTGCTCGATGCCCTTTTCCTTGAAGATGTTCTTGGCCGCCGAGAGCAGCCCGTCGCCAAACACGTACTGCGGCGTGATGGTGTACCAGCGCTTGGCTTTCGGCATCGATTCGATCAGCGGGCGCACGGTGCGCTCGATGGCGCCGTAGGTCGGCACCGACCAGCGGAAGGTCGCGCGGTTGCAGTCCTTGCCAGTAATCTCATCGGCCCCGGCGGTGGTGATGAACACGCCGCCGAACTTCTCCGCCTCCTTGCCCATCGCCAGCGATTCGGAAGAGAGAATGCCGCCCGCAAAGTAGCGCGCGTTCTTCTGCTGCGCGAGTTCCTGAACCTTGCGCACCGCCGTGGCAGGCTTGCCCTCGGTGTCGAGCACGCTGTAGGCCAACGGCCGGCCCAACACCTTGCCGTATTGCTCCACGGCCAGCTTCATGCCCAGGTCGGCAAACTTGCCGTTGGCGGCAAACGGGCCGGACATCGGCACCGGGCAGCCCAGCTCGATGGCATCGGCAGCAAACGCGGAACGGGCCTGCAGCACCGACGCGGGCACGGCGGACAGCGCCGCCAGTTTGAGCAAGTCTCGACGATTCAAAGCGCACTCCTTGGGTTCGTGTGAATACAGAACAGCGCTTGAGGCAATCTCCAGCGATTCCCTCCGCCATCACCGGCGATGGTTGTCGCCGACCATCACGTCGAGCAAGAACCAGACCAGTTTCTTATATTTGTTATGATAAATAGGCGAAATCATCATAGAAGCCGCATCCGCGCCACGTCAACGACGAAGCCGTCGGTGTTTACGCCAAGGTGTGTACGGGTGAGGTACCGGGCGACGATGCGGAAATGCAGTGCGTGCGCACGATCCAAGGGCATGCATGCACCACGCCGGGCAGCCCCGGGCTGCACAAGCCCGCAGTTAGAATGCGCGCAACAAGGAACGGACATCCATGGCCACACTCGGAGCAGGCAAAACGGCGTCGATCGGTATCCGCAAGCAAAAGCGCGCCGACCTCGTTGCCGAAGAACTCAAGCGGCTGATCACGCAGCGCAACCTCAAGCCCGGAGACAAGCTCCCGCAGGAGGTCAAGCTGCAGGAGACCTTCGGCGTGAGCAAGGGCACCATCCGCGAGGCGCTCAAGTCGTTAGAGGTGCAAGGCCTGGTGAGCGTGAGCACGGGGCCCGCCGGCGGCGGCACCATCGTCGAGGTGCCGCTGGACCGCACCTTCCAGCTCATGCAGAACTACTTGTTCTTCAAGGACATCGGCATTGCCGACGTCTACACCGTGCGTCGGCTGCTCGAGCCGGAGCTGGCGGCCGGCGCCGTGCCGCACCTGACCGAAGACGATTTCCACGCGCTCGAGCACACGATCGATCTGTGCGACCCGGCGTCGGCCAAAGCTGCCGCGCCGCTGGACCAGCGCCAGGAAGACCTGAGCTTTCACGACATCCTGGCCGCCGCCAACCCCAACCCGATGCTGCGGTTCTGCTGCGAGCTGATCAACGAAATGCTGCGGCAGCTGGTGGTGTTCGGCAACGAGACCTCGGCCAAGGACCACGCCAAATTTGGTGCGTCAACCGTCAAGTTCCATCGGCAGATTTACGACGCCGCGCGTGCGCGCGATGCCGAGCGTGTGCGTGAGCTCATGGCCGCGCACATGGAAGACTGCACGCACCACGTCACGCGCATGAACGGCCGCGTGCATGGCCGTCTGGTGCTCGATTCCGAGATGCCGCGCCGCAGTCGTCCGCTCATCGACGAGCATGACCACGAGCACGACGACAGCGACGACAGCGACGACGAGGCGTAACGCGTCAGTAGGTCTTGTAGGGCAGGAACTTGCCGCTCATCACGATGCGCACGCGGTCGCCCTTCGGGTCGGGCTCGCGCGTGAGGTCCATGTTGAAGTCGATCGCGCTCATGATGCCGTCGCCAAACTCCTCGTGGATCAGCGCCTTGAACGTCGTGCCATACACGCTGATGAGTTCATAGAAACGGTAGATGAGCGGGTCCGTCGGCACGGCGCTCGGCAGTGAGCCCTTGTAGGGCGTCACCTGCAGCAGGGCGATGGCCTCTGCCGGCAGCTCCAGCGCAGCACCCACGGCGTTCGCCTGCGCTTCGGTCAACGTCATCTGGCCGAGCAGTGCAGCGGTGCTCCACTCCTTGCTGTGGCCGATCACTTCAGCCAGTTGCGCCCACGTCAGCCGCTTCTTGATCTTCTGCAGGACGATCAGGTCGGTCACATCTTCGCGTTGCATATCGGCTCCTTGGTTGAGAGAAAGAAAGCGCCGCGCAGCATGAGCAAGGTCGATGCCATGCACATAGCGCCGCGCCCATCGCAGGGCTTGCCTGTCCGCCTGCGATTTCCGCATCGCAGCATCCATTCCGTTTTCCTGGCAACGCATTGCAGAGGCGCTTCGGACTAGGGCAAACCCCGAGATTGACAGCGCTGTCAATTGTGGCCATTCTTGCGTCCGTCGGCCCGCCACACTATTCAGAAGAGAACGCCGACACCGCTGTCACGCATGACAGACGGTCCAATATCAGGAGACAGTCCATGGAGCTTGAAGCCGCTCGTCCGGCCGCACGTCGTCAATTCCGCAGCAAGCGCCTTGGCGCATCGGCCATCGCTGCCGCTGTGCTGGCACTCGGTGCTGCCAGCGCCCACGCATATGACGTCACCACCAGCCCCTACCTGCTGGGCGACTGGGGCGGCCTGCGCGCCCGCCTGGCTGAACAAGGCGTGACCTTCAACCTCGGCTACGGCAGCGAAGTCGCGCACAACTTCAGCGGCGGCACCGAGCACCTCACGCGCTACACCGATCAATGGGTGATCGGCACGGCGCTGGACCTGCAGAAACTCTGGGGCTGGAAGGGCGGCACGTTCCAGGCCACCATCACCGACCGCAACGGCCGCAACCTCGGCTCCGACGCAAACATCGGCAACAACATGCTGATCCAGGAAGTCTATGGCCGCGGCCAGACCTGGCACCTGACGCAGTTCTGGCTGAACCAGAAGCTGCTCAATGACCGCCTGGAGATCAAGGCCGGCCGCGTGACGGTGGGCGAAGACTTCTTCTCGTTCTCGTGCGACTTCCAGAACCTGACGTTTTGCGGCTCGCAGCCGGGCAACCTGGTGGGTGGCTACTGGGTGAACTGGCCGACCAGCCAGTGGGGCGCCCGCGCCAAGGTGCACACCTCGGCCGAAACCTACGCGCAGATCGGCGTCTACCAGGTCAACCCGAACTATGTAGATGACGGCTGGGCGCGCCGCAACGGCTGGAAGCTGAACAACCCGGGCGGCACCACCGGCGCGCTGATCCCGCTGGAATTCGGCTGGATGCCCACCATCGAAGGCCGCCCCGGCACATACCGCGTCGGCATCTGGTACAACACGTCCAACGGCAAGGATTTGTACGAAGACGTCAACGGCAACCCGCGCGGCATCACCGGGCTGGATGCCCGCCAGCGCAGCGGCCAGTACGGCGCTTACCTGAACCTGCAACAGCAGATCACCGGCACGCCGGACGGACGCGGCGCCACGGTGTTCCTGAACTTCTCGCAAGCCGATCGCAATACCGCGCAGACCGACCACCAGCTCTCGGTGGGCGTGCAGTACAAGGGCCCGTTCGATCGCCTGCAGGACACCATCGGCTTTGCGGTGGGCGCCACGCACAACAACGGCCGCTTCGCCGATTTCGTGCGCCAGAACAATGCGCGCACCGGCTCGAATGCCGTTGCCGGTGACGGCTACGAGTACGTGAGCGAGCTGTATTACAGCTGGTCGCCGGTGAAGTCTGTGTACTTCCGGCCCAATCTGCAGTACATCCTCCATCCGGGCGGCACCACGCAAAACAAGAATGCGTTCGTGGTCGGCCTGAAGACCGGCGTCACCTTCTAAGAACACCCCTACGCACCCCAGGAGACCTTTCATGATTTCCCGCGTACTGAACACCCTGGCCGCTGCGGCGGTCCTCACCTTCGCAGCCACCTCCGCACACGCCAGCAAGGAAGCGCCGGTGATCGGCTTCTCGATCGACGACCTGCGCGTCGAGCGCTGGACGCACGACCGCGACTACTTTGTCGAAGCGGCCAAGAAGCTGGGCGCGACCGTGAACGTGCAGTCGGCCAACGCCAACGAGGCCAAACAAATCGCGCAGATCGAAAACCTGATCGCGCAGAACGTCGACGTGCTCGTGATCGTGCCGTTCAACTCCAAGGTGCTGGGCAACGCCATTGCCAGCGCCAAAAAGAAGGGCATCAAGGTGGTGTCGTATGACCGCCTGATCCTGAACGCCGACATCGACGGCTACGTGACCTTCGACAACGTGAAGGTGGGCGAGCTGCAGGCACAGGGCGTGGTCAAGCTCGCGCCCAAGGGCAACTACTTCCTGCTGGGCGGCGCCGCCACCGACAACAACGCGCGCCTGCTGCGCGAAGGCCAGATGAAGGTGCTCAAGCCGCTGGTCGACAAGGGCGACATCAAGATCGTCGGCGAGCAATGGACGCCCGAGTGGGACCCTTCAAAGGCGCAGAACATCGTTGAAAACGCGCTGACGGCAAACAGCAACAACATCCAGGGCATCGTCGCCTCGAACGACGGCACGGCAGGCGGCGCGATCCAGGCGCTGGCACGCCAGAAGCTGGCGGGCAAGGTGCCGGTGTCGGGCCAGGATGCCGATCTGGCCGCCGTGCGCCGCGTGGCCGAAGGCACGCAGGCCATGACGGTGTACAAGCCGATCAAGCAGATTGCCGGCACGGCCGCTGAAATGGCCGTGGACTTCGTCAAGGGCACCGCGCCCAAGTTCAACACGAAGCTCAACAACGGCAAGAAGGATGTCGACACCGTGCTGCTGACCCCGACGCTGCTGACCAAGGACAACCTGGAAAGCACGGTCGTCAAGGACGGCTTCTATACGCACCAGCAAATCTTCGGCAAGTAACACCGTCGAACGCAGTCGATTCATCGCAGCAGTAGGAGGCAGCCATGAGCAGCAACGGCACCCTGTTCGAGATGCGCAACATCGTGAAGTCGTTCTCCGGTGTGCGCGCGCTCGACGGCGTGAGCCTGGCAGTACAGCCGGGCGAATGCGTCGGGCTATGCGGGGAGAACGGCGCTGGGAAATCCACCCTCATGAAGGTGCTGTCGGGGGTCTACCCCTACGGCACCTTCGAGGGCGAGATCCTGTGGGAAGGTGAGCCGCTGCGCGCGCATTCTGTACGCGACAGCGAGCGCGCAGGCATCGTCATCATCCATCAGGAATTGATGCTGGTGCAGCAGCTCTCCGTGACGGAGAACATCTTCCTCGGCAACGAGATCACCAAGCCCGGGGGCCGCATGGACTACGACGCCATGCACGCCAAGGCCGAGCAGCTCCTGGCCCGCCTGCGCCTGACCGACGTGAACGTGGCCGCGCCCGTGATGAACTACGGCAGCGGCCACCAGCAGCTCTTCGAGATTGCCAAGGCGCTGGCCAAGAACGCGCGCCTTTTGATCCTGGACGAACCGACATCGTCGCTGTCCGCCAAGGAGATCGAGGTGCTGCTGTCCATCATCGAAGACCTGAAGCGCAGCGGCGTGGCGTGCGTCTACATCTCGCACAAGCTCGATGAAGTGAAGCGCGTGTGCGACACCGTCACCGTCATCCGCGATGGCAAGCACATCGGCACGCGCCCCGCTGCGGATATGAGCATCGACGACATCATCACGATGATGGTCGGTCGCGAGATGACCTCGCTCTTCCCCAAGGTGGAACACACCGTGGGCGATGTTGTGATGGAAGCGCGCAACGTCACCTGCTGGGATGTCACCAACCCGAGCCGCAAACGCGCCGACAACGTGAGCTTTGCCGTGCGCCGCGGTGAAATTCTCGGCATTGCCGGCTTGGTGGGCGCGGGACGCACGGAGATGGTGTCCGCCTTGTTCGGCGCCTATCCCGGCCGCTCCAGCGCGGAGATCACAATGGAAGGCAAGCCCGTCAAGGTGGGCTCGCCGGCAGAAGCGATTGCCAACGGCATCTGCCTGGTACCCGAAGACCGCAAGCGCCACGGCATCGTGCCGCTGATGGCCGTGGGCGAGAACATCACGCTCGCCACGCTGGCCCAGTACGCACGCGGCCTGCGCGTCGACAAGGGCGCGGAGCTCTCCACCGTCGACCGCGAAATCAAGCGCTTGCGCATCAAGACCGCCAGCCCCGCGCTGTCGATCGCCAGCCTCTCGGGCGGCAACCAGCAGAAGGCCGTCGTCACGAAGATGGTGCTGGCGATGCCGAAGGTGCTGATCCTCGACGAGCCCACGCGCGGTGTGGACGTCGGCTCCAAGTACGACATCTACAAGATGATTGCCGACTTGGCCACGGCCGGCATGGCAATCATCATGGTCTCTTCCGAGATGCCGGAAATCCTGGGCATGAGCGATCGTGTCCTGGTCATGGGCGAAGGCCAGTTGCGTGGCGACTTCGTCAACCAAGGTCTGACCCAGGAGCGCATCCTGGCCGCAGCGATCAATGCCGAACCGCAGCCCCAAGCTGCCTGAATTGCCATGTCGAACATCCTGCAATCCCAACTCGCCCGCGAGAGCCACAACGGTGGCAACGGCAGCCCGCGTCTGGACGGCCGCGCCATCCAGCAACTGTTCGTGCGCTACAAGGTCCTGGCCCTGCTGCTGGCCGTAGCGCTCATCTGGATCTTCTTCTACTTCCAGACCGGCGGCACGTTCCTCAAGCCCAACAGCATTTCCAACCTGTTCCTGCAGATGTCGGTGACAGGCATGCTGGCCTGCGGCATGGTGTTCGTCATCATCGCCGGAGAGATCGACCTGTCGGTCGGCTCGCTGCTTGGGCTGCTGGGCGGGCTGGTCGCCATCCTCACCGTCAACCTCGGGTGGAATACGTGGCTGGCGGTGGGCACGGTGCTGGTGGCCGGTGCGGCCATCGGCGTGGTCAACGGCTTCATCACGACCAAGCTGCGCGTGCCGTCGTTCATCGTCGGGCTGGGCGGCATGCTGGCCTTCCGCGGCCTGCTGCAGTGGAGCACCGACAGCGTGACCATCGCCCCGGTGCCTGACGACCTCGTCAACATCGCGCAGAGCTTTGTGCCGGCGTGGATGGCGTGGTCGCTGGCGGCCTTCATCGTCGCCATGTCGGTCGTGCTGACCGTACGCCGCCGCAGCGAGCGCGCCCGCCTGCAACTGGCGCTCACGCCGCTGTGGGCCGATGGCCTGAAGCTGCTGGCCATTGCAGCGGCCGCGTTCGGCTTCGTCGCCGTGCTCAACCAGGCCAACGGCGTGCCGCTGCCGGTGCTGATCCTGCTGGTGCTGCTGGCGGTGTTCTCGTACGTGGCCACGCAAACCGTGTTCGGCCGTCACGTCTACGCAGTGGGCGGCAACATGGAAGCCACGCGCCTCTCTGGCGTGAACGTCGGCCGCGTCAAGCTGCTGGTGTTTGTGCTGATGGGCGTGATGTGCGCCTTCGCGGGCATCATCACCACGGCCCGCTCGGCAGCGGGTTCGCCCTCGGCCGGCGTCGGCGGCGAGCTCGATGCCATCTCCGCCTGCTTCATCGGCGGCACCTCGATGCGCGGCGGGTCCGGCACGGTGTACGGCGCGCTGATCGGCGCACTCGTCATGGCTAGCCTCGACAACGGCATGCAGCAGATGAACGTCGACGCCTCGTGGCAGATGATCGTCAAAGGCGTGGTGCTGGTCCTGGCGGTGTGGATCGACGTGCTATCGGGCTCCAACCGAGGTTAAGCACCCACCGCAGCGCCAACGCAAGCACTCAGACGGTTTGGCCGTTGACGTTCCTGCCCTAGATGGCGCCTTGAATTTCTGTTGCAGGGAGGAAAAAGAAGGGAGGCCTGTCTGAGCGAAGCGAGTTTGCCTCCCTTCCCTCCCTGCGACAGAAATTCAAGGGGAAGTCGCCATCTCGGGCGCGCCTTTCTTTTGCTTACTTTTCTTTGGCAAGACAAAGAAAAGTGAGTCGGCCCCGGCAGGGGACGATACCGGGGATGGACCACCAACGCCAAACCCCGACCTCACATCTCACACACACAATCCAACACCGTGGCTGACTACCCAACCCCCGCTCGCGTTCTCGTCACCGGCGTAGCCGGCAACCTGGGCCGCAAGGTCGTCGAAGCGCTCGCCACCACCGCGTGGTGCAGCTCCATCATCGGCGTCGACTGGGTCGACCAGAACGTCACGTTTTCTCCGCAAGCCGCCCAACGCTTCCAATGGGTCAAGGCCGACCTCACCCAAGCGGATGGCGCTTGGACCGACCTGCTGAGCAACGTCGACGCCGTCATCCACCTGGCCGCGATCCACTCCACGCCAGATGCCACATGGGAACAGGCACTCGCCTCCTACGGCATGACGCTCAACGTGCTGCAGGCTGCTGCCACGCACGGGGTGAGGCGCTTCGTGTTTGCGTCATCCAACCATGCGATGGGCGCCTACAAAGACCAACCGCTGGCCGGCACCATCGGCCCGGGCCAACTCACCGCCGAACTGGCCCCGGCGCCGGGCACGCGCTGGCACAACGGCATCGAAGAGGTCTACTCGCTGGCCTACGGCACATCCAAGGCAATGGGCGAGCGGCTTTGCAAAGCGGTCGGCGCGGTGTCCGCAGCCAACGGCGGCCCGTTGTCGATCGTGTCACTGCGCATCGGCTGGGCACTGCCCGACGAGAACGACCCGAACAACATCAACCACTCCGGCACCGCCGACACGCCCGTGCCCGGCGAGGTGGCCGACGAAGCCAGCCGCATCGCACTGCGCTGGTTCCGCAACATGTGGCTGTCGAATGACGATCTGCGCCAGCTGTTCCTCTGCGCCGTCACGGCCGACCCAGCACGCTGGCCCGCACCGGCCATCGTCGTGAATGGCGTGTCGAACAACCATGGAATGGACTGGGGTCTGGAGACCGGGCGCGAACTGATCGGCTATAACCCGCAGGATGATTTGTACGAACGGATCAACGTCGCACCTTAATGCCCAAAGAAAAAGGCCCGGCATGGTAGCCGGGCCCTTTCGGTCAATGCAGGAAGATCAGGCTGCGCGAATCGGCCGCACACTCTCGTCCGGGCCAGCCTCTTCGTCGTGCGCGACAATCCCACGCCCACCCTTAGCGGCGCTAAGCTGGTCACCCAGCAGCACGATCGCGCTTCCAAGCATCACACCACCGATCAATGACAGCAGCACCAGCGCCAGCGAACCCGGGCCCGAACGGCGGTCCGGCAACGTGGGGCCCGAGACAAACCGAGCTTCCGTGATGTGCTTGGTGCGCATTTTCTCGGCAATCAACGTGATCTGGTTATAGACCTCCCGGATCTTGTCGTCCTGAAGGTCTTTGCCCGCGAAAACAGCCTGACCCGCCTTCACAAATTCAGCCAGCAATGCATGACCGGTTTTGGTCCGGCGGCTACTCTCGTCCATGCGCTCAAAAAATGCACTGCGCAGCGCATTCTGCTCCGCATCACGCTCGAGCAAGACAAGTTGCGATTTCAGATCGGCAATTTCGCTTTCAATCCCGACCAGCTGCGCCATGGGCGACAGGTAGCGCGACGCATTGCTGTCGCTGGCAGTCGACAGCAGTTGGCGGGCTTCCATCTTTGATGCTTCAGGGTACTTGCCCGCGATCGCCCGGGCGGCTTCGAGCCGGCTGGAGGCCTGGGTCAAGGCCAACTTCTTCTGGATAATCAGGTTGTCGATCTGCTGCTTCTTTTCCTTGGCTTCACCCGCCTTGGTGTAGATCGTGTCCTGCAGATCTTCACTCAGCATGGTGTCCTTGATGTAGTCGCCCAGCAGCTGGACACGGGCTTGCGCGTTTTGTGCCGACTGATCCTTGAACGTAATCGAGAAACCCAGGATGCCGACAGCGTCGAGCACCCCTTTTGCGTCGGTCATGAAGCGCAGATCGTCTTTCGACAACGGCAGGACCGCCTGCAGATGCTGCTGTACGAAAGGTTCGCTCAATTTGGCCAGCAAATACTGGCCGTTCACGTCGTCGAGCTTCTTGTTCTCATCGAGGTAGTGGCGCAGCGTTTCGCGATCCCAGAATGCCGCTCTTTCAGCGTTGTATTCTGCAAACTTGCGCGGAGCGCGCATAAACCCTTCACTGGAATATTGCCGCCCCATCCAGAAAGCGAATACGAAGATCAGCACGGCAAAACCAACAGAAAATAAAATAATCTGCCGCCGCAACTCCCAGCAGCGCGCCATCAGCGCTTGCCAATCAATATCAGCGTGGCCGCGTTCCTCATCCATCGCCGCACTACCGTTCTTCATCACGTTTTCCGTCCAAAAAAATTCATCATCGGCGGCAAGCCGCCTAACCGCATTTGTGCCTTTGTTTTCAATTCCGCCAGATTTACCCGGATACCGCTGATATCCCGGTTCTCTTGGTCGAGGGCGCACGCAACCCCCACCATGAGGCCGTGGAGACGTTACAGCTTGGTGACGCGTCGCACCTATGGAATTGAAGGACCAGCAGAAACAGACGTTGACATTTCCGCCATCATTCTGAGATTGCCCAGCCGGCCACCGGAATTCAATATGGGAGGGTACCGATCCGTTGTGCTAATAACCCAGATCGCAACATAACGTAACAGGGTGGCGTGTCACCACCCCACTGCAGGGGGACAAGTCTCCAGCGTACAAGCGGGCGTGGCCTGTACGCTTGCCCGCCCCGCGCGGTGGCCGCCTTTTAAACGGGCGGCGGGCAGGTTGATTCCCGAATCACGAGCTCGTACTGCAAGTTCTCGTGCACCGAGTGCGGCTTCAAACCCGGCAGATGCGGGCGATGAATCGCAACCAGTTGTTCCACCGCCGCATGCGCCATCGCCTGGATCGGCTGACGCACGGTGGTAAGCGCCGGCCAGAGCTGGCGTGAGAGCGGCGTGTCGTCATAGCCGCAGATCGAAAGTTCTTCCGGCACCTTGATGCCGCGCGCCTGCGCCACGCGCAGCACACCGGCGGCCATGTCGTCGTTGCCGGCAAAGATGGCGGTGGGGCGTGGCTCGCAAGAGAGCAAACGCTCCGCACATGCGACACCTGATTCGAACGAGTGCTCGCCCTGCTCCACCAGGCGCTCGTCGACTTCAATGCCAGCCTGCGCCATCGCATCCCGATAACCGAACACACGCTGGTACGCCGCGCCATGGTGTGGGTCGCACACCACAAAGCCAATGCGGCGGTGGCCCAGACCGATCAGGTGCAGCGTCATGTCCCGCGCGGCGGCGCGGTCTTCGGTATTGACGGACAAACCCTTGTGCTCGCGATCGGCCGGAGCGAGGCGCACGTAGTCAATGCCCGCTTCATCCAGCGCTGCAATCAACGATGTCACATCCGACACCGGCGGCGTCAGGATGATGCCAGCCAGCGCCCGCTGACGCGCGCTCTGGATGATCTGCTCGGCGAGGTCCGGATCGCGGTAGTTGCAGGGCGTGAGCAGCAGGCTGTAATCGAGCGCCTGGCAGGCCTCCAGCGCGCCGTGCTGGATGTTGACGATGTAGTTGTCGGACGGGTTGTCGTAGACCAGCGCGATGATGTCGGCGCGCTTGCTGGCCAGGCGCCGAGCAGCGGGATTGGGCCGGTAGTCGAGCGTCTGCATCGCCTCGACCACCTTGGCGCGCGTCTTCTCGCTGATGTTGGGCTCGTGGTTCAGCACGCGCGAGACGGTCTTGATCGACACGCCAGCATGCGCGGCCACATCATCAACGGTGACAGCTCCGGCGTTGCGCTTCATGGTCTGACGATGGTCTGGCGAGGGTGGTTCTGGAACACGGAACGGGCGCAACAACGCGCCCACCAATATGTCCGATTTTACCGCCAACCCCCATGTCGCACGGTGCAAAAAAGCTAGCGGGCGCTCAGTCCAAAACAGGGGATCGGCAGCCGCACGAGGCCCTGCGCGAGGCTGACGCGCAGCAGCACGAGGCCGGTGTGGCGGTCCCAACTTAAACCAACTGGCCTCCTCGAAAGCCGGGGCGATTCATTCGTCGACCAGACTCGCCAATAACCAGCTTGCCGTGGTCATCTGCGAAGCCAACGCAGATCCAACGCCATTCTCACAAGCTGCTTGCTGAGCTTGGCGAAGCCTTGTCCGACGCATTGTATGGGTGCCATACGCGGTATCGTCGAGTTCAATAACCGCCGTTGCAAGAGCCGTCGGACCCTAGGCGTTCCCGGCATGAGGCGCCTTCGACAGGCATTGCCCACCGCATCGCACCCTGCGGAAGATATTCCCCCTTGCCAAGGGTGAAGCGCGTATGCTGGGGATTGCCACCTGGCAAGCAATGCAACAGGAGTATCACCATGGCCAAGAGTCAATTGCGCGGCAACCGCGAAGCGAAGAAGCCTAAGCAGCCGAAGAAGCCCGCGGTGCCCGCGACTCCGTTCAGCACGGTTCAATCGCGGGTCGGGAACGACGGTGCCACCAAGAAAAAGACGTAATCGGGTTGGCCGCAGACTGCCATGCAGGACTGACGCGTAAAGCGTGACGTTCTCTATTGCGAATCCAAGCATCCGTATTGAGAGTCGAAAGCGCAGACCAATTTGGGAGGCGCATCATGATCCACCGCGACGCACATCAGACATTCCGGGGGCTTCCGCTAACGCCCGAGCAAGAGGCGGAAGTCCGTCATTACTTGAACAGGCTTCGCCGGCTGGGCAAACCATGGAATACCCCGGAGTTGCGGGCGATGCTGAAAGACATGCTTCTGCCGCCAAGCACCGAGGACGACGGCCGCAGCGACGACACTCAGGAGGCATCAGCCGCCGCGGAGCGCGCAACGACGCTCGTGGATGAAGCCATGGAGCCAATTGAGGCGCACGAGGAATGGATCGCCGCCATGGAAACCGAGAACATGAAAAATGGCGCGCACTAGGCGCAATCGGCCGACGAGTTTCGGGCCAAGAGCGATAGCTTTGTGATGGCGCGGGTACATCCGCGTCGTGCAAAGCCTGATGGCTTGCTATCAGGCAATGGATAGTTCGATGGCGTGGATGGAAAGAGCGTACAGTGGGCTACCCCTTTCAACGGAGATCGCTGTGGATGCCTATCCAACTTGCCGCTACAAGGGGTTCGATGTTTATCCCCTGATCTACCTGTTTGACGCGCCCCGTGAGTGGCATAAGCGGCGCCCTGACCGGTCTTACAGCGCCTCCGTGTTGATCTGCCTGGCAGGCGAGTCGCCAAATGCCGAGCATTCCCGCATCTTCCCGCTGCAGGCGATTCAATGGGAGAACGTCGGAACAGCCAAACGCGCGGCTGCGAAGATGGCCGAAGACATCATCGATGGATTTGTGCCCGGCCAATCCATGATTTCCCAGTAGCTGCATGAGACCTGCGGCCAGTGCCGGCGCTGCGTCGCCCTTGACTTGCCTTGGCCGACGACTGACCGGTGCTGGAGGCAGACAGCAGGAGGTCGTATGGTCCGCATGCGCTATGCGGTCGGCTTGGCTTATGAGGTGCACGACCCGACCGCCGATTTCATCTTCAATTTCCACGCCGCGCAGACGGCGCGACAGGTGGTCGTCGCCGAGTCACTGCAGTTGACCCCGGCGTTACCCGTTGAGCCCCACACGGAAGCCACGCTGCTCAATCGACGCCTACGTGTGCGGGCACCCAAGGGGCACTTCTCCGTCAACTACGCCGCAACCGTCGACATCGACCATCTGCTGACACCGCCTGAACAGCTGTTCGAAGTCCCCATCGCCGATCTTCCTCTGGATGTCATCAGCTATCTGGCCCCCAGTCGCTACTGCGAGTCGGATCGCCTCATGGAATTTGCGCTGCGGGAGTTCGGCGGCTCTCAACGTGGCTACCCGCTTGCCATCGCGATCCGGGACTGGGTCTGCGGCTATGTACGATTTGCCCCGCAATCGACGAACGAGCGCACGTCTGCTGTCAGCACGCTGGTTGAGCGAACGGGGGTGTGTCGTGACTATGCGCACCTCATGATCGCCTTGTGCCGCGCACTGAGTATTCCGGCCCGCTTCTCAAGCAGCCTCGACTACGGTGCGGATCCGCTGTTGGGTCCGCCGGATTTTCACGCGTTTGTGGAAGTGTTCCTGGGGCAGCGATGGTATCTGGTCGATCCATCGAATGCGTCGGTACCCATGGGGCTTCTGCGCATCGGTACGGGGCGGGACGCGGCGGATGTCCCCATTGCCATGGTCTTCGGCAATGTCAAATCGTCGCGACCACGGGTGGAAATTCAGGCCATTGCAGGCAGTGCATCGGGATCGAGCATGCCAATCGACACCGCGCAGGGGATCAGCACGTGGTGAGAAGTGATCGTAGCTCACCACTCGTCCGTTGCCGGCGGCTCCTCCTCAACACCAAGGATCACGTCGATCGCAGCCCGCCCAGCCAGTTCGCCAATCAAGTGCGCCCAACGTCGAGAGAAGGGGCCGCCATGGACTTTGATGCGTTTGCCGATTGCCGCGACGCCGGGGGGCTGTATTGGGCCTTCGATACAAAACCACAAATCGAACATGTCCTCGGATGTGCCTACAAGCTCCATGTGAATTTCGTAACCCCGGTATTCGGTCGTACGAGTCATTGCGCTACTCCCGTTGCTGGTCGCGATCGCATCTGGAAGAGTAGGAGCCAGAATTTTTTGCCGCAATGACTTTTGCGATGCAAACCATGAGAGCTCTGGTACGTCGAGACTGATGCCTTCGTATGCCGGACAATCCACAGCACCTAGTCCAATTGCGCAGCACCTTTTCGGACGCAAGCATGCTCGAGCAGCCGTTTCTGGCCGGCAAGTGCCCGCTCGCCGGCCAGAAGTTTGTCACCCTTCGGCCTGCTCCGCCGAGGTAGCGAACCGTGCTCTCCAGCTTCGCGTGGCCTAGCAGCAATTGCGCTGCGCGCAGGTTTGTGGTTCTTCGATACATGAGCGATGCCTTGGTCCGCCGCATAGTGTGGATGCCGCATGCCGTGTCGTTCAGGCCAATGGACGCGATCCAGCGATGCACGAGCCGGGCGTACTGACGGGTGGGCCGAGATCGCTCCGGACGGCCCGCTCCGCTGCAATCAGCGACTCGATACCGTGGGTTAGCGATACGACACCCACCTCATGAAAGACGGCGCACGGTACTATCTTCGTCGGCCCTGTCCCGTATATCCCCGTCGTATGGAACTGAAGCAGATCCAGTACTTCATCGCGCTTTTCGAAGAAGGCACCGTCACGCGCGCCGCCAGACGGCTCAACATCGCGCAACCGGCGCTCAGCATGCAAATCGCCAAGCTCGAAACGGAGATTCGGCAGAAGCTCTTCGAGCGAGGGCCGCACGGCATGGCGCCGACCGAAGCCGCACGGTTGATGTACCGCCTTTACACGCCGATCATGCGCGACATCGATCACGCACGGGAGCACCTGAGTCGTCGCGATGTCATCGTGACGGGCCGCGTGTCGCTGGGGATGGTGTCGTCGGAGGCGCAGAGCGTATTGCCCGAATCGCTCGCCCGATTCGATGCGCTTTTCCCGCAAGTCGAAGTCTCCGTTGCCGATGGCTTCAGCGCGCAACTGATCGACGCTGTCGAATCTGGCCGGCTCGATGCCGCCATCATCAACAAACCGCGCGGACGGCTGACGCTTCACGTAGAGCCTTTGCTCGTCGAAGAAATGGTGCTGGTGACGAGCGTGGTGCACGGCCCAGAACTGCCCGATGCGATCAATCTCACGCAGCAGTCGGGCATCGAATTCGTGTTGCCCACGCGCCGCAACGGCCTGCGCGGCGCGCTCGATGCCGCGCTGATGGCGGCCGACGTCGTCATCCAACCGAAGTTCGAGATCGATCTGCTCAGCACCATCGTGCAGTTCGTTGAGCAGAGCAGTGTCGCCACAATCCTGCCGCGCGTCGTGGTGCAGGCGAAAGTGGACGAAGGGCGCTTGCGCGCACGCACGATCGCGTCGCCGCCGATTGTGCGACACATCATTCAGGTGACGCATCCGAAGCGGCCGATCGGGCCTGCCGCGCAGGCATTGATCGCGATCATCACCGAGGAAATCCGGCGCGTGACGGCGGGCGCGCCGGCGCTCTCGCCGTAACGATGCGAGCGTGGATCAACCGCGGCGCGGGGTCGTCCGCTCGTGCGACGTGCGCGACGCATCGCTGCGCGTGCCAAAGAGCGTATCGCAGATCGGAAACGTGAGATTGAAATTCTGCGTCGCCATCTGCTCGGGATCGTGATGCGTCACGTGCAGGCGACGCACGGTGTTGATGAACGGCACACGGTCGAGAAACGGACTGTCCGTGACATGCGAGAGCGTGTGCAACCCTTCGTACATCAGGTAGTACGCGGCCATGGTCAAAAGCGCGATATAGCCTGCATTGCGCGAAAACACGAAGCCGATCAACAAGGCGAGCGGCGTGGCGGCGAGCACGAAAGCGACAGGCGCAAACGGCGGAAACAGTAGCGCACGCCAGTGCCTCTGTCCCTTGTACTCGAGCGTCACATGCGTGAAAAAGCGATGATGCACGGCGCAGTGACGCTTGTAGACCATGCTGAAGTATTTGGTCGGCCGATGCAGCACGTACCGGTGCGCGGCCCATTCCGCCCAGTTGCCGAACAGGAAGAGCGGCACGACCGCGAGCCATTCCGCGAACGTCGGCGCGTGGATCTGCGCGGCGCAATACAGGATCACTGCCGTCGTGAACACGAGCGTGAAGCCCAGATGCATCTCTCCGCGATACCACCACGGCGTCGCCTCGACATATTCGTCGCGGAACTTGTAGGATCGCGTGCGAACGTCCTCGTCGTATTTCATGATGAGCGTCTCCTGTTTTTTCTACCGGAAGATGCGGGCGCGTTCTTCGCGCGCCCGGTCGTGACTGCACGCTTCAGGACGGATTGCGCGCCGCGCTGTTCTCGAGCTTGCCGAGCGTCTCGGGCACGACAAACGCGCCCACGAGGAAGATCACGCTGATTGCGCCGACGAAGATGGCGAGCGTCGACGGCAGCTGGCTGGCGTCCTTGGCGACCAGTGAAACGAAGGTCGGCATCATCCCGCCGATGGCAAAGCCGATGTTCCATGAAAGGCCGGTGCCGGTCGCGCGGATCGCAGTCGGGAATCGCTCGTTCAGGAAAATCAGGATCGGCGCGTAGCCCGCGCTGCCGAGCGCGGAAAGCAGCACCGCGTACACGCCGATCATCGTGATGCTCTGCGCGGTGGGCAGCAGCAGGAACAGCCCGGGCAGTGCGATCAACCGGATGATGCCGATCCACACGAAAGTGCTTTTGCGCCCAATGAACGTGCTCAAATGCCCGGCCGCAACCGATGCGGCCACCACCGCGATGCTGCAGATCATCAGGATCGCTGCGGCCGCGCCGTTCGGCGCATGGCTCACGACCTTGAGGAACGTCGGCAGATAGCCTGACGTGAGGTAGTAGCCGCTGCCGCCGCCCACGGTGAGCAGCAGGTTCACGAACAGCACGCCCCGATAGTCGCGCGAAAAGAGCGTGCGAATGGGCGAGCGCACGACTTCGACCGGCGCGGTTTTGATCTGTGCGGCGGCTTTGGCGGCTTTTTCCGCGGCGAGCTTCTTCCACAGCGGCGATTCTTCAAGGCCGTTGAACACGAACAGACCGAGCACCGAACTCAAGATTCCGGTGAAGAACATGCAGCGCCAGCCCCATGCGTCGAAGAGCTCGCCGGGAAAGAGCGACGACATCGCGAGATACGTGAGCGACGCGAGCAACGCGCCAAGGCCTGCGCCGCCGCCCCCGATCAGCCCGGACACCGCGCCGCGATACTTCGGCGCGACAGATTCGGTACCGATCGTATGCGTCGATGCCACCACGCCGCCGACGAACACGCCCTGCACGAGACGCAGCAGCAAGAAGAGAATCGGCGCGACGAGACCCACCTGCGCGACGGTCGGCAGCACGCCGAACGCCGCCGTCGAAAGCCCGACGCCGACGACCGCGACGATCATCGCACCCTTGCGGCCATGACGGTCGGCATAAGAGCCGAACAGCGCGGAACCGAGCGGGCGCATCAGCAGCGTCACCGCGAAGGACGCGTACACCGCCGCTAGCGAGAGCATCGCGTGTTCGGACGGAAAGAACAGACGCCCGACAACCGGCGCCACATACAACAATACGAACAGGTCGAACAGGTCGAGGGCCCAGCCGAGGCACGAAGCCATCACGGCGCCCATAATCTGGCGCTGATTAACCGGAAGCACGGCGGTCGCGTCTTGCGTTGCTACGGACATTTGCATCTCCTTGTGTGTCACCGGGCATCTCTCGATCGCCCTGTGTCGCAGGCACGCTTTTCATGCGCGCTCTTGTCGAGGTTGAAAAATCGTCAGTGCGCGGCGGCGAACAGCGGTGCCACGCTCGCCCGTCGCTGGGCAACCATCGCATCGGCGATTTTCTCGGCGATCATGATGGTGGGTATGTTCGTATTCGCCGATGGCAGTCGCGGCATCAGCGATGCATCCACGACGCGCAGCCCGCGCGTGCCTCGCACGCGGCCTTCGGTGTCGGTGACGGCGTCGCGGTCCTGCGCGCCACCCATGCGGCAAGTGCCGCTCGCATGCCACACACCGAACACGTTCGCGCGAATGAAATCGGCGAGCGCGCGGTCGTCGTGGAGCAGCGAAGCCATCTTCAGACCGCGCGTAAAGAAGCGTTCGATCAGCAGACGCCGTAGCGGCGCCGGTGTGTCGAGCAGCGCGCCGAGGATCGAAGTCAAAAGCGCATTGCCTTCGCCGACCTTGCTCAGCGCCTTCACGCGCGGCGAGAAAGCCGCCGGAAAAAAGTCGCGCGCATCGCGTCCCAGACCCGATGCATCGACAATGCCCGCCAGCACGCGCACGCCCGCGGCGAGCCGTTGCAGATCGCGTTCGTCATCGAGCAGATTCAGATCGACGCGCGGTGCGGCGGCCGCATCGGGCGAGGTCAACTGCACGCGGCCACGCGAGTAAGGCCGGTTGCACCACAGGAAGAAGAGGCCGAGCCGGTTGCCGAGCGCATGCCACGCGGCGCGCGTCGCGCTCGACAGATACAGGTCCGACTCGTCGCAGCCCGTGACGCCCGAACTCATGCGGGCGGCCATCATGCTGGCGCGGCGTCGCGCGAGCGGCATGCGAAAGCGCGGCTCGAGAAAATGACAGAACGTGAGCGACGGATGATCCTGCAGATTGCGCCCGACGCCCGGCAAATCCACCGTACATGCGATACCCATCGCCCCGAGTTGGCCCGCATCGCCGATGCCGGCGCGCATCAGCATCGCCGGGGACTGCAGTGCGCCCGCGCTCAGCACGACTTCGCTCGCATCGAAACGCACGCGCTCGCCGTTCGCCGCAATCGCGACGACACCGCTCGCCGTCGTGCCTTCCATCACGATGCGTTCGACGCGCAGATTCGAATGGATACTGAGATTCGGGCGTTGGCGCGTGGCTGCATCGAGGTAGGCGATGGCCGTCGATACCCGCTTATCGTCGATGTTGGAGAACGCGCCCGGAAAAAAGCCGTCGCCGAATTCGCCGTTCTGATCCTGCAATTCAGGAAAGCCATTGGCGCGCAAACCCTTGGCGAACGCATGACAGAAGGCGGGCCAGTCTTTCGGCATGATGCGGCGGATTGGGACGGGACCATCGCTGCCGTGCAGTTCGCCGCCGGGAAAGTCGACGTCGCGTTCGAGCTTTCGGAAGTACGGCAGCACGTCGCGCCATGACCAGCCATCGGCGCCGCTGGCGGCCCATTCGTCGTAATCGCGCGGCAGGCCACGATTGCCTGACTGCACGTTGATGCTCGACCCGCCGCCCATCACGCGGCCCTGTTCGTAGACGCGCGGTGCGGCGCCCCGGGTGGCCTTCGCCTTGAGATCGGGCCAGATGTACGTGTCGCCGCAGAAGACCGGGATCGGATAGCTGTCGAGGATGGCCGCAGGCACTGCACCAGGCGGCGTGTCGGCGCCGGCCTCGATCAGCGCGACGCGCACAGTCGGCGTCGCCGACAGCCGATTCGCGAGCACGCATCCCGCCGAGCCGCCGCCCACGATCACATAGTCGAAGCGATCCGTCACCTGTCTCCCCCTTATGTTCGCCGCGCGGCGTATCAGGAACCGCGAAACACCGGCTTGCGCTTTCCGTGGAACGCTTCCACGCCCTCGCGGAAATCGTCAGACGCGCGCAGCCGGCTATAGCAATGCCCTTCGAGTTCGATCGCAATCGAGAGCGGCGAGTCTTCCGTATCGTTCAGCAGCTTCTTCGCGGTGCGCTGTGCGAGCGGCGAGAACGCGCGCAGTTCGTCGACGAGCGCATCGGTTGCCGATTCGAGTTCCGCGTCCGCGACGTAATCGACCGCGATGCCCCACTCGTACGCCTGCTTGCCCGGAATGCGGCGCGAGCGCATCACAATGTCCTTCGTGCGGCCGATGCCGACCATCGACTGCAGACGCGCCGAGCCGCCTGAGCCGGGAATCTGGCCGAGCTTCTGCTCCGGCAGCGCATAGAAGGTCGTATCGGTGACGATGCGGAAATCGCATGCCAGCGACAACTCGAAGCCCACGCCGAAGCAGAAGCCGCGATTTGCCGCGATCACCGGCTTCGAGCACCGTGCGGGCGCCGCGATGTTCCACGCGAGCTTCGATACGTGCTCCGGCGAGGCTTCCAGAAAGCCCTTGATGTCACCGCCGCTCGAAAAATGCTCGCCCTTCGCGCGCACGACGACCACGCGCACGCGGTCGTCCTCGTCGAGGGCTTCGAACACGGCGCGCAACTGCTCGCGTGCGTGCATCGAAATGACGTTGAACGGCGGCCGATGCAGGATGATGTCGGCACGCTCGCGCTGCGCGTCGATTTCGACCGAGAAGCCGTCGAGGTCTTGCAGCAGCGTCTGGCCGCGATGGTTGAGATCGCTCATTGTGGGTTACTCCTTGGTGGTTTCTGTAGGTTGCGCGACCTGCGCTTTCGAATCGGGCGTGTACTCGCCCGCTTGCAGCTTGCGGCGCAGGATCTTGCCGACCGGCGACTTCGGGATGTCGTCGACGAAGACGTAATCGCGCGGGCGCTTGAAGTTGACGAGGTCGGACTGGCGGCACCATGCATCGAGCGAGTCGGAATCGACGTACTCGCGGCGCTTGATGAATGCAACCACGCGCTGACCCCAGCGCTCGTCCTTGACGCCCGCGACCGCGACTTCATCGACGGCGGGATGCAGCGACAACACCGATTCGATATCCACCGGCGAGATGTTTTCTCCGCCGCTGACGATCATGTCGTCGACGCGGCCCGTCACGTACAGATCGCCGTCGCGGTCGAGATAGCCCGTGTCCCCGGTGAAGTACCAGCCATCGCGCAGGCACTTCGCATTCGCGTCCGGGCGATTCCAGTAGCCTTCGAAGGCTTCGTCGCCGAGCAGGTCGACGACGATCTGTCCTTCTTCGCCGACTTCGGCGATCTCATCGGGCGAGAGCGTATCGAGCTTCACGACGCGCAGCCGCGTATTGATGCCCGCACGGCCCGCGCTGCCGGGTTTCTTTGTCGCGTCCTGGTCGATGCTGAACGTGTAGACCTCGGACGAGCCGTAGTGATTGACGAAGAGCTCCGGTTCGAACGCGGCCGAGAGGCGCTTGAGCAGGCCATCGTTCATCGGTGCGCCCGCGAAGCCGAGCTTTCTGACCGACGACGTGTCCGTACTCGCGAACGCGCTGTCGGCGAGCAGATCGTGATAGAGCGTCGGCACGAGGTAGAGGCAGGTGAGCGCGTGCTTCGAGATGCAATCGAGCGCGTGCTTCGCGTTCCAGCGCCGCACGCAGACGAAAAGGCCATCGACGAGCGCCATCGCGAGCAGCGAGCGCACGCCCATCGTGTGATAGAGCGGCATCACGCCGAGCGTCCGTTCGCCGCGTCTGTACAGGTTCTGCGCGACGTGCGCTAGCGCACCCGCGCGTTCATGCCGATGCCGGCGCGGCACGCCCTTACCTTTTCCCGTCGTGCCGGACGTGTAAAGGATCAGCGAGATGTCATCGGCGGTGGCGTGCGTCGTGTCGGCCACGTCGCTGCTGCGCGTTCGTTCGACGATGAGCGCGTCGAAGGTGGTTGTGCGACCGGGCGCATCGTCGAGTCCGACGCGCGGCACTTTTTGCGCGGCGGCGCTCTGCGCGACGGAATCTGCGCTGACGGGTTCGTAGACGATCGCCGTCGCCCCCGCATCGGTCACGCAGTAGTCGACTTCTTCCGGCTTCGCGCGCCAGTTGAGCGGCACGATCACGATGCCCGCAAACTGTCCGGCCCAATGCAGCGTCGCCATTTCCCAGCGGTTTTGCAGCACAACGAGCAGCCGGTTGCCGCGTTGCAGGCCGAGCTCGCGCAGGCCATCGGCGACATTCAGGATCATGCGATGCCACTGCGCGTACGTCAGTTGCACATCGCCATCGACGAGCGCGAGCGCGTTCGGACTGCGCTCGACGCTTTGCAGGAACGTGCGTCCGAGATCAAGCATGTTCGACCTCCTTCGTGCTTGCCTCGGCCCGGCGGCGCGCCGCCACGTCGAGCACCGCGGCCACGATGGGCGTGTAGCCTGTACAGCGGCAGATATGCCCCGAGAGCATCTCGCGCACTTGCTCTTCGGACGGATCCGGCACGCGCCGCAGATAATCCGCGCACGACATCAAAATCCCCGCCGTGCAGAAGCCGCATTGCAGCGCGTGATGCCGCTGGAACGCCTGCTGCAGGTCGCCAAGCGTCTGATCGGGCGCAAGGCCTTCGACGGTATCGATACGCCGCCCATCGGCCTGCACCGCGAGCATCAGGCACGAGCGCGCCGCGACGCCATCGACATGCACGGTACATGCGCCGCACACGCCATGTTCGCAGCCGACGTGCGTGCCCGTCGCGCCGAGTTCGTGCCGGATGAAGTCCGACAGCAGTTCGCGCGGCTCGCAATCGCCGCTTCGTTCGCGGCCGTTCAGCGTCAGCGCGATGCGCCGCACTTCGCCTTGCCGCATGATGGTGCTCGACATCTTGCTCACTTTGCCTCCTCGATCACGCGCCATCCGAGTTGCCGGACCAGATTCCGGCGATATTTCGCGCTGATGTGTGCATCGTCCTGCGCGTTCAGTTTCCAGCTCAAATCGTTCAGTGCGCCGCGTAGGTCGTCGCCCCGCAGACGCGGCCATTGCTCCGTCACCGGCCGGTCCGCGACGCCGCCGACTGCAATACGGATCGACTCGGCCGTGACCACAGCCGCGCATGCGACGATCGCGAAATCGCCGTGTCGCGCAGAAAATTCCGCGAACGCGTAGCGCTCGCCCGGCTTGCGCAGCGGAAAGCGCACCGCTTCGACGAGTTCATCGGGCTCGCGCGCGGTCATCAGCATTCCCTGAAAGAAGTCCTGCGCCGCGAGCGTTCGGCGCTTTTTTCGCGAGCGCAGCATCACGTCGCCGCCGAGCGCCGCAAGCACGAGCGGCAACTCCGCGCTCGGGTCCGCATGCGCGATCGATCCGCACACGGTTCCGCGATTGCGAATCTGAAAGTGCGAGATATGCGGGAAGGCCAGCGCGAGCAGCGGCGCTTCGTCGGTGAGCGTGCTGCGCCATTCGACGCTGCCTTGCGTCGCCGCGGCATTCACGACGAGATGCCGCGCCTGCTTGTCCACGCGCACGGCATCGAGTTCAGCCGTGCGCGAGATATCGACGAGTACCTTTGGCTGCGCGAGCCGCATATTGAGCACGGCCATCAGCGACTGGCCGCCCGCCAGCACGCGGGCGTCTTCGCCGTATTGCGCGAGCGCGTCGAGCGCGTCTTGCGCGGTCATCGCGCGCACGTAATCGAAGGGTGCGGGCTTCATGCGTGTCTCCTGAAACGTGCGAGGAGTCTTGCGATCCACGATCCGTGCGCTTGCACGGGCTTGCCCGCCGCCTGCCGCCCAAGCGATTCGAACAACTGCTTCAGCACGACCTTCGCCGCGCCTTCGAGCATGCGGCCGCCGACCGCCGCCACCTTCCCTGACACCTGCGCTTCGTAGTCGTATGTAAGCCGCGTACCGGTGCCTTGCGGCGTCAGTTCGACGAGACCGCTGCCGCGCGCGCTGCCCAGCGGCGAGATTCCCGCGCCAGCGAGCCGAAGGCGGCGCGGCGCATCGATCTCCGACAAGCCGATACGCGCCTCGAAACGCGCCTTGATCATGCCGACACCGACGGTCACGTCCGCGCGATACTGGTTTGGCGCCGTCTCTTCGAGTGCGTGACAGCCGGGAATGACGTTCGCGAGTGCCTTCGGATCGAGCAGCACGGCGAACACGGCTTCCGGTGTGGCGGGCAGGTCGACCGCGCCCTGCGCCGTCAGTGCGCGACCGCCGCCTGGCGTCGCGGGCTTCGTGGTGGGCGCTTCGCGATATTCCGGGCGCGACGGTTCGGGATCGTCCATGCCGATCATCGCCATCACGCTGGGCGGCGTGAGCGGCAGACGAATGTCTTCGACGCCGATCATCGCGTCCGCCACCGCATTTGCGATGCACGGCGGCGTGCTCATGTTGTTGCCTTCGCCCAGACCCTTCGCGCCAAGCGGCGTGAAAGGCGAAGGTGTCTCCAGATGCACGATCAGCGGATCGGGCACTTCGCAGGTCGTCGGCATCAGATAGTCGGCCAGCGTGCCGGACTGGAAGCTGCCGTCCGCGCCGTAGCGGAACTCTTCCATCAGCGCCGCGCCGACGCCTTGCGCGAACGCGCCTCGAATCTGGCCATCGGCGAGTGCGGGATTGAGGATCGTGCCGGCGTCGTGCACGGTCACATATCGGTCGATGCGTACGCTCCCCGTCGCGCGATCCACTTCGACGCCGCACATGTCGAACGCGAAGCCATACGCCGCCGATGTATTGATGCGGTCCTGTTCGTCGGGCGCATCCATGTGCGGTGGCGACCAGAAGACGGTTTCGCGCAGGCCTGGCTCTTCGCCTTCGGGCAAGAGCGCGGGCGCCCAGTGCGGCGCATTGCTTGCGGCACGCGCGAACGGCAGCGCGCGGTCTTCGGCATCGTGCGGAAAGACGCGCGCGCCTTCGAAGCGCACGTCGCCTGGCGCACAGTTGAACTGCTTCGCGAGCACGCGCGCGAGCTTGTCGCGCACGCGGGTCGCGGCCAGATGCACCGTGCCCGCCACCGCGCCCGCGAAGCGGCTCGAATAATTGCCCGCCGCGACGGACCACGCGTCCTTGTGCGTATCGAATTCGACGTTGACGACGATGTCCTTCGGATCGAGCCCCAGCACATCGGCGACGACTTGCGCGCACACCGTCATGTGGCCTTGGCCCGCGGGTGTCGATGCGATCGTGACGATCACACCACCGAGCAGATCGACGCTGACGGTTGCGCTCGCGATCGCGCCGTTCTTGGGCCCGGCTTTTTTGCGTGCGTCGGCGGGCATCACGGTCGTGATGTAGCCCATGTTCGACACCGACGGCTCGACGATCGCCGCGAAGCCGATGCCATACAGCCGCCCCTCGTTGCGCGCGGCATCGCGGCGCGCAACGAGTTCCCTGTATCCGCCTTCGTCGAGTGAGCTGCGCAGCGCTTCCTGATAATTGCCCGAATCGAGCAGCGCGCCTGCCGCCGCGCGATACGGAAATGCATCGGCGGGAACAAAGTTGCGGCGATACACATCGAGCACATCGAGCTTCAGTTCGATCGCGATGCGCTGGATCAGCCGCTCTAGCGCGAAGTACACCTGCGGCCCGCCGAAGCCGCGCACGAGCCCCGTCGGCGTCTTGTTCGTCAGCACGACGCGATTGCGCACGAGCAGATTCGGGATCGCGTAAGCGCCCGTCAGGCAGCCGTGCATCCGGTAGAACGTCGCGGGCTCGGGCGCGCGCACGTAGCCGCCCACGTCTTCCATTTGATCGTAGGACAGCGCAACGATCCGGCCATCGGCTTCGACGGCCGCTTCTATCGTTGAAACACGCGCCGTCGCCGATGTGGCCGCGCTCAGGTGTTCGAGCCGATCCTCGACCCACTTCACCGGCGCGCCCGCCTTGCGCGACGCGAGGCACATCAGCACTACATACGGAAACACCGCCTGCTTCACGCCGAAGCTACCGCCGGAATCGCGCGGCGCCTTGTGACGCAGGCGATTGGCAGGCACGTTCAACGCCATTGCCATGACGGCATGCAGCGAGAACGGCCCCATGAAGTTCGACGTAACGTCGTAGCCTTCATCGCCTGACAGATACTCGGCGATGACCACACCGCACTCAATAGGCGCGCAGGTGTTGCGCGGATAATGCGCAACCAGCTTCACGCGATGCGGCGCGCACTCGAAGGCCGCTTCAGGCTCGCCGTAGCGGAAATGCCGGTCGCTGATGACGTTGCTGCCGACGCGTTCGTGCAGCACCGGCGCGTCGTCCTTCGCGGCTTGTTCAATCGACCTCACCGGATCGAGCACCGCGTAGTCGACCTTGATCAGATCGAGCGCGTCTTCCGCGAGCGCACGCGATTCGGCCATCACGACCGCGACCGGCTCGCCGACGTAGCGCACACGGTCCATCGCGAGCGCCCACTGTTCCATCGGTGATTTCACGCCGACGACGAACGGTCGCGACCACGGACGCAAATCGTCGCGCGTAAGCACGGCGCGCACGCCCGGGAGTTTCGAAGCAGCTTGCGTATCGATCGACAGGATCTCCGCATGCGCATGCGGCGAACGCAGAATCGCGGCGTGCAGCGTGCCCGGCTTGACAGCGATGTCGTCGCCATAGCGGCCACGGCCTGTCAGGATCGCCGGGTCTTCGAGGCGCTGCATCGGGCGTCCGATGTGACGCTGCGGTGCGCTCGCTTCGCGCGCCTGGTTGTCGGCGACGCGCGCATCCATGTCGGCGAATACGGTTTCGCGCTGATTCATGACGTTACTCCTCACGTGCGGCGCGGCCGCCGAATTCATCGGCGAGACCGCTCCAGCGGCGCGTAATTTCGTGGTGCTCGATGCCGAACAGATCGAGAATGCGACCGACCGTGTGATCGACCACGTCGTCGATGGTCTGCGGATGCGCGTAAAACGCGGGCACCGGCGGCATCACGATCGCGCCCATTTCCGTGGCGAGCGTCATGTTGCGCAGATGCGCGAGATTGAGCGGTGTTTCGCGCGCGACCAGCACGAGGCGGCGGCGCTCCTTGAGCATCACATCGGCGGCGCGCGTCAGCAGGTTGTCCGCGAAGCCGTTCGCGACGCCCGCGAGCGTTTTCATCGAGCATGGAGCGATTACCATGCCTTCGGTCAGAAACGATCCGCTCGCCACGGCCGCGCCGATATCACGCACGTTGTGCACGACATCGGCAACGGCCTCGAGATCACCCCGCGCGAGGCCGAGTTCCTGTGCGGCCGTCACCGCGCCCGACAACGACACGATGAGATGCGTCTCGTGGGTGCCGAGCCGGCGCAATGCGGCGAGCAAACGCACGCCGATCCTCGCGCCGCTTGCGCCCGAAATGCCGACGACGATGCGCTTCTTTCGTTCAGCCATGATCGCGCGACAGATAGGCGTCGAACGCGCTGTTGTCAGCGGCGACGAGTGCATGAAGGTCGACCGTGTCTTGCCCCGGTATGTGCACACGCGTGAACACATGCGCGGGATACACGACAGGGCGCGTCGCATCGAGACCCATCTTCGCGCTGACGCCTTGCAGGTGCGACGGCGCATCGTCGGGCTGACCGACCGTCGTGGACGGATCGAGCGGCGAACCTTGCGCGCCTGCTATCACGACCAGATCGCGGTCTGCCTGGAAGCGCGTCGCGATCGCCCATTCGATTTCGGCGGGATCGTGCACGTTCACATCGGTATCGACGACGACGACCTGCTTGATGTCGTAATGCGCGCCGAACGCGCACAGGATGACGTTCTTCGCTTCGCCTTCGCGCTTCTTGTCGAATTGCACCCACAGGTGATAGCGGCACACGCCGCCCACCGACAGATGCACGTCCTTCACGGCGGGATGACTACGCTGAAGATGCGCGAGCAACGTGGCTTCACGCGGAATCGCGCCGAGCAGCAGATGCTCCATTTCGGCGGGCACGATCGTATGAAAGATCGGATTGCGCCGATGCGTGACGGCCGTCACTTCGATGACTTCGCGTGCTTCCTTCGCGCTGTAGTACTTGGGAAATTCGCCGAACGGGCCTTCCGGCTCGCGCACGTTGGGCAGAATGCGCCCTTCGATGACGATCTCCGCAAACGCCGGCGCGTGCACGCCGTTCGTCACGCATCGCGCGACAGGCAGCGGCGCACCGTGCAGCGCGCCCGCGATTTCGAGTTCGTCGTGATCAATTGGCGTAATCGCTTGCGACGCGAGCATCGTCAGGGGATCGACACCAATCACGATGGCGACGTCGAGCGCATCGCCCGCGGCTTCCGCGTCTCGCTGGAACGCGTAGAGATGACGCGGCAGCAGCAGGATCGCCATGCGATCGGGGCCGTGCACCTGAATTCGGTTGATCGAGACGTTCTGCACGCCGGTGCGCGGATTGCGGGCGATCACGAGACCAGCGGTGATGTACGGGCCGTTGTCGTGTTCGCTGTGCGTGGGAATGGGCAGCAGCGCGTGGAGATCGATACCGCTCGTATGCAGCACTTGCTGACAGGGCGCGTCTTCACGTTGAATCAGTTTCGATGCGATCGGCGCTGCGGCCGCAGCGGAAAAATGCGCGAGCAGCGCTGATTCATCGACGCCCATCGCTTCCGCGATCCACGCGCGCTTCGACATGAAGCCGCTCACGACGGGCATCGCATGTCCGCGCGGCTGCGTAAAAAATGCAGCTTGTTCGCCGTCGAGGCGCTTTGCAATGGCGGCGAGTTCGTGCTCGAGCGCGACGGGCTTGTCGATCGTCGCGACACGGCCGGTTTTCGCGAGATGCGCGAGCCAGTCGCGCAGCGACAGCGAGCCGGTGTCAGCGTGGTCCCGTGCCCAGGTGAATGAGGGAATGCCGTGCGTTGCGGCATCGCGAGTGTTCATCAGCGTCTCCATCTATGCGCGGCACTGTAGCGAGCGCATGGGATGGAGCGTAGCCAGATCACCCCATAAGATCTAATACTGTTTTCTGATGCGCTGAATCATTTCTGCTTATATCGGTGTTCCCCCGGATGACAGCGCTCGTGTCGTTTCGTATCAATGTATCGCTCTACATGCTTAGAAAGCAGGAGCATGAAGAATCTGCGCCCTGCCTGCATGCGGGTAGCGGGATGATAATGGCGACACACATTATTAGTGTCTCTGATGCCCCGGAAAAATGGACCTCAAGCAAATCCAGTACTTCATCGCGCTGTTCGAGGACGGCTCGGTCACCCGTGCCGCGAAGCGCCTGAACATCGTGCAACCGGCCTTGAGTATGCAGATCGCCAAGCTCGAGGACGAACTGCATCAACAGCTGTTCGAGCGCGGCGCACACGGCATGGCGCCGACCGCCGCGGGACGGCTGATGTACCGTCTGTTTTTACCGATCGTACGTGACCTTGCGCACGCGCGGCAGCAACTCGTGCAGCGCGACGAAGTGGTTACGGGGCATGTCCGCATCGGGCTGATCGCATCGGTGACGGAAAGCGTGCTCGCGGATTCGCTGTCGCGCTTTCACGCGCGTTACCCCGATGTCGAAGTCACCGTCGCCGATGGCTACAGCGCGACCTTCATCGACTGGGTGGCGGGCGGGCAGCTCGATGCCGCCCTCATCAACAAGCCGCGCGCGCGTCTTTCGCTCGACTCGCGCCCGCTGCTCGACGAGGAGATGGTGCTTGCCACCAGCGCCGCGCATGGCCCCGACTTGCCGCATGCAATCGAACTCGCGCAATTGCCCCAACTGGAGCTCGTGCTGCCCACCAAACGTCATGGCCTGCGCGGCGTGCTCGACAGCGCTGCGCAACACGAGGACGTTCTGCTCGCGCCGCGCTTCGAGATCGACGTGCTGTCGACGATTCTCAAGCTCGTCGAGCACACGCGCTTTGCGACGATCCTACCGCGCATCGTCGTCGAGCGCGCCGCGCGGCACGGCACATTGCGCGCTTGCCCGATTCTGGCGCCTCGCATCGTGCGGCACATTGTCTGCGTGAGCCATCCGCGCCGCCCGCTGAGCGCGGCGGCAGAAGCCCTGATCGAGATCATCGGCGACGAGTTGCACCGCGCGTCGAACATGTCGGGCGACGAGCCCTCACACACCACCAAGGAACGTTCAGCATGAACGCACGACACTGGATTGCCGGCGAATGGACCGGCACGCCCAACATCGACAGCATCGATCCCGCAACGGGCGAGGCCATCGGCCGGTTCGCCGACGGCGGATCGTGCGAAGCCGATGCCGCCATCGCCGCCGCGCGCCGCGCGTTCGATCGCACGACATGGGCGCAGGACGCGCGTTTGCGCCAGGACGTGCTGCTCGGCTGGGCGTCGGCGCTCGAAGCCGAACACGACACCCTCGCAACGCTGCTCACGCGCGAGAACGGCAAGGCGATCGCACAATCGCGCGGCGAGATTGCAAGCGCGATATCGGAGGTACGCTATTACGCCGGGCTCGCGCGGCATATTGCCGGGCACGTGCTCGAAGCGGAACCGGGCACGATATCGACGATGCTCCGCGAAGCGGCCGGCGTTGCGGCGATCATCGTGCCGTGGAATGCGCCCGCCGTGCTGCTCGTGCGCTCGCTCGCACCCGCACTGGCGGCCGGCTGCACGGCGATCGTCAAACCGGCGGCGCAGACGTCACTGCTCACAGCCGCGATGGTGCGCTGCTTCGAACACACGGCGTTGCCAGAAGGCGCGGTGAACCTCGTCAATGAACGGGGATACGCGGCCAGCCAGCGGCTCGTCGATTCGCACGGCGTCGATGTGGTGAGCTTCACGGGATCGACGGCGACGGGCAAGAAGATCATGGCCGCCGCCGCCGACAGCATGAAGAAGCTGTCGCTCGAACTTGGCGGCAAGTCATGCTGCGTCGTCTTCGACGATGCCGATATTGCAGCGATAGCGCCCCGTCTCGCGCGCGCCGCGACGATCATCTCCGGGCAGCAATGTACAGCGGCACGCCGGGTGCTGGTTCATGCATCCCGCGCTGCGCAAATGCGCGAGCACCTCGCGTCGGCGCTTGCGTCGCTGAGGGTCGGACCGGGCATCGATCGGGCAACAGATATCGGCGCGCTCATCGACGGCACGACGCGCGATGCGGTGGCTCGGACGATCGAGCGCGCGTGCGGGATGGCCGAACGCGTGCTGCTGCGAGGCACTTGCTCGGGGCACGCGTTTCTGTCGCCGACGCTTGTCGAACATAGCGATCCGAAAGCGTTCTTTTGTCAGGACGAGATCTTTGGCCCGTTCGTCACGCTGGAAGTCTTTGAGAACGAAATGGAAGCGATCGAGAAAGCGAACGACACGGTCTTCGGGCTCTCGGCAAGCGTATGGACGCACGACGTAGCGCGCGCATTCCGCGTCGCGCGCGCGCTGCGTAACGGCACTGTGTGGATCAATGACCACAACAAGCTTTTCGCGGAAGCCGAAACGGGCGGGTATCGCCAAAGCGGACTGGGTCGGCTGCACGGCTACGAGGCGCTTGCGGACTTCACCGAGTTGAAGCATATCTGCATGTCGGCTGGCGTTGCGGAAGGCATCGCACCGTTGCGGTGAATGGCAGGGAGGCGAGGCAATGGACAGCGTGGGTCTCGAAGTCCTGAAAGGCAGCGCGCGGTGGCTGGCAGACGGGCATCGCGTGCTGCTGGGGACCGTGATGAAGACAACGCGTGGACACCGTGATGGAGATGAAGCTCGACGAACGCTGTGCGGTGATCACGTTGACGCACGATCAGAAGCTCGACGATCTCGCGCTGATGGAAGCGCTGAAAATGCCTGCGTTCTATGTGGGTGCGCTCCGATCGCGTCGCAATAACGCGGCGCGGCGCAAGCGCTTGAAGGAGTTCGATCTCAACGATGAAGAACTCGCGCACCTGCAAGGCAGCAATGTGCATTCGTCACAGTCGATCAATGTTAGTGACTGAAACTAAAGTGCCTTCTTCCTTGAGGCTAGCTTCGGATTTACATTCAACTCTCATTCTGTAAGCAACATACCAAAGGGAGCAAAGAGCCTGGCATGTCGAAATCGAAATATGCTGTCTACGGGGCCGCCGCCCCTTACTTCAACCTGGTTCGAGGAGCGCTCGATAACCTTGTCGATGGGGAGCACTTCTTTGACATCGTCGCCGACGACGTCATTTACGAAGTTCTCTATGAGCTGGGTTGGCCCCGCATCATCAAAGGACGAACCGACCTGATGGCTGCGTTCAGAGGCTACGTCGACAACATCGCGCTTCAGTCTGCCGACAAGTTAATTAGCCACAAGACAGATGACGGCCTCGTCATCGAATACGAGATCCATGGAACTATCCTCGCGACAGGCGTGAAATACGACAATCGGTTCTGCTCAATCATCAAGATCAAAAACCGAAAGATCACGCATTGGAGAGACTACATGGACTCCCATGCAGCCTGGAATGCAATGAGCGGGAAGAAATAGAACCGAACAATATGAAGCAAATTTTGATGATGGAGGTGCGCCCGAGAGGGAAGAACTCGGCTATGCATAAGCGAACGATGAGTGGTGCCGGATTACCTCATTCGCAGAGCGCTCCCGGTTGACGGGTCGCCAGTTCGCGCCGGACGACAAGCTCAGTTCACAGGCCGCTTCGTAGTGCGGATTCTCGGCTTCTGACAGTGTATCGACACGAAGGCTCACCACTTCCTCTCTTCGCATGGCACTACGTAATGCCGTCTCAGACATCAGTCCAAGTGTCGGACCAAAATTTTCTCGCTTGCACGCTTGAGCCAGTGGTGCATTTAGACATCGTTTGACATGCGCAGTACTTTCCTCTCTACGTGCCGTTTGCGCTTGCGCGAGCGGCTTCGTTTTCCCAGAGATGCGACAGAGGTTTTAGCGGATCCAATACGGATCGTCTTGTCGTTATAAGGCACCTGAAACGCTCCGCGCTCTCCTGGCACACCGTCGGCGTTCATCGCGATGTTCCGCAAGCAGGTCAGATTCTTGCCCGAGCGCTACCGCCGGGAGATGTGCGGCGAGGCTGAGCGGTGACACGCAAGGCCCGCCGCATCGGGCTTTGCGCGGCGCAACACCGCGCAAAGCCGCGCTGACACTCAAAACAATTGTGGAAATCCGCGCCACAGGCTCGTTTCGGGCCCGCCGACTGCCGTAAAATCCGCTCTGTTGCAGATTCGGAAGTCCTGCCATGCGCACACCGTGGTTCGCATCCGCCCGGATGCTGGGCAGCGCGCTGGCCCTGAGCGCGTTCGCACTCAGCGGCTGCAGTTCGCTGATGTCGGAAGGCACAACGGCCGCGGCCGGTATCGGCGGTGCGGCCATCGCCGCCAAAGTGACGGACAACGCCGCAGTGGCCACCGGCATCGGCCTGGGCGTGCAGGCCGGTGCACGGGCCGCACTGCAGGCAAGCCAGCGCGCCATCCACACCGACACACAAGATCAGATTGCCCAGGTGGCGGGCGCCCTCGCCGACAACACCGTTGGCAACTGGCAGATCCAGCACCGCATTCCACTGGAGCCCAACGAACATGGGCGCGTGGTCGTCACGCGCTCGATCAACGGGCCGCTCGTCAACTGCAAGGAAATCCTCTTCACCGTCGATGGGGCTGACGGCGCCAAAGGCGAGGCCGCGCAGGTCGACTTCTTCATCGCCTCGATCTGCCACGACGGCAAGCAGTGGAAGTGGGCCACCGCAGAACCTGCCACGGCGCGATGGGGTTCGCTGCAATGAGCGGGGCGCGCTGGCTTCTGGCAGCGTGCGCCGGCCTCGTGGCGGGATGCTCGTCGGTCGGGCCGTTGACCGGCGCAGCAGCCGGCGTGGCCACCGGCACCGTCACCGGCAACCCGGCGGTGGCCTATGGCGTGGCTGTCTCCGTCAATGCGGCGACGGACGCGTCCATCAAGTACGCAACGCGCAAATGGGCCGCCAGCGAACAGGATGCGCTCGCCACGGCAGTCGGCCGGTTAAGCGAGGGCACACCATCGCTAAACTGGTCGCTCGAGCGCGCGATGGGCTTTACCAAGTCGCACGGCCAGGTCGTGCTGGTGCGCACGTTCACCACGCCGCTGGCCACCTGCCGCGAAGCGATTCTCACCGTGCAGGAAGCGCAGGCACCCAAGAACGCACCCGGCGCCGGCTACACGATCTACGCCTGCCAGAACGGCAACACCTGGCAATGGGCCAACGCCGAGCCCGCCGTGCCGCGCTGGGGCAACCTGCAATAGCGCAGTCGTGCGCTAAGGCTTGGTCGCGAGGCGCGTCACCGCGTCCTGCAGGAACCGCTTGCTCGCTTCGACGATGGTTCGCTGCATGGCTTCGTCCGGCATGGCCCGCGCGATGTGGATGGCCCCCACCAGTTGCGCAATCATTGCCCACGCGGCATCGTCATCTCCCAGGCGCTGCGCGAGGATCGCGTGGCCCTTGCGCATCTCCTCCTGATACAGCGCGCGCACGGAAACTTCAGCACGGGCAATCTCGGCAGCAAGGCCAGGCACGGCACACCCCGCCTCGGGATGCTTCACGTGGGCGAGGCAGAGGTAGCGGTCCAGCTCGAAGCGCAGCCAGTTTGCCGCCGTGTCGTGCGGATTGCCGGCCCACATCTCGCGACTGGCGGCCAGTTCGGCCTCGATCAGCGCCTTGAGCCAATCGGACTTGGAACCGAAGTGGCTATAGAACGCGCCGCTGGTCATGCCGGCGGCCTGCGCGAGCGCGTCCACACCCGTCGCGGCAAAGCCGTTGGTCTTGACCTTGCGGCCGGTGGCTTTGAGCAGCGCCTTGCGCTTTTCTTCCTTGTGACCCGGTTGGTATCGCATCGCTTCCCCCGTACTTCCCTGCTTGACACTATGCAACCAGTAGCATAACGTTCGATGAAATAACGATCGTTATTCTATAAACGAGGTGGACATGGAGACAAGCAACAAGAAGGCAGCGCTCGTCGTGGGCGCAGGAGACGCAACCGGCGGCGCGATTGCCAGGCGCTTTGCGCGCGAGGGCTACATCGCCTGCGTGACGCGCCGTTCGGCCGACAAGCTGCAGCCGCTGGTCGAATCCATCGTTGCGGAAGGCGGCCAGGCGCAGGCTTTCGCATCCGACGCGCGCAAGGAGGACGACGTCATCAAGCTCGTCGATGACATCGAGCGCGACGTCGCGCCCATCGAGGTGATGGTGTTCAACATCGGCGCCAACGTGCCGAGCAGCATCCTGGAAGAGACGGCGCGCAAGTACTTCAAGATCTGGGAGATGGCGTGCTTCTCGGGCTTCCTGGCGGGGCGCGAAGTGGCCAAGCGCATGGTCGCGCGCGGGCGCGGCACGATTCTCTTCACGGGCGCGACGGCCGGGATGCGCGGGGCGGCCAACTTCGCGGCCTTTGCCGGCGCCAAGCACGCGCTGCGGGCACTGGCGCAGAGCATGGCGCGCGAACTCGGCCCCAAGGGAATTCACGTGGCGCACGTGGTGGTCGACGGCGCGATCGACACCGAGTTCATCCGCGAAAACTTTCCCGAGCGCTACGCGCTAAAAGACCAGGACGGCATCCTCAACCCCGAGCACATCGCCGAGAACTACTGGTACCTGCACACGCAACCGCGCGACGCGTGGACGCACGAGCTGGATCTGCGCCCATGGATCGAGCGCTGGTAACACCATCACAACACCAGGAGACATACGCATGAAGCAGGTCGAATTCTTTTTCGACGTGGGCAGCCCGTACAGCTACCTCGCCTATCACCAGTTGCCGAAGATCGCGCAGGCCAAGGGCGCGGAGATCGTCTGGCGGCCGATGCTGCTGGGCGGCGTGTTCCAGGCGACCGGCAACAGCAGCCCAGCGACTGTTCCCGCCAAGGGCCACTACTCCAACATCGATCTGGAACGCTGGGCGAAGCAGTTCGGCGTGCCAATCCAGCAGAACCCGCACTTCCCGATCAACACGCTGCAACTGATGCGCGGCGCGGTCGGCATGCAACTGCGCAGCGACGCCGAATTCCACCGCTACCTCGCAGCCATCTTCAGCGCGATGTTCGAACACCCGCGCAATCTCGGGGATCTGCAGGAATTGGCCGCCGTGCTGGAAGCCGCCGGCATCTCGCCCGCGCTGATGCTGGAGCTGGTGCAGGACGACCGCGTCAAGCAGACGCTGCGCAAAACGACCGAAGACGCCGTTGCGCGCGGCGTGTTCGGCGCCCCGACGTTCTTTGTCGGTGACGACATGTTCTGGGGCCAGGACCGCCTGCACTTCGTCGAAGCAGCGCTCTCCTGACGCCACTGCATGCGCCGGCAGGGGCCGATACCGGGGATGGACCAACAACAAAGCAAAAACAAGTTGCATATCTAACCATAACCAACTACCATCCAACTCACCATGTTCGACCACTGCCTCTACTTCAACACCACTGCGCTAGCCCGCAAGCTCGACCGAGTCTGGGCAGATGCCTTCGCGCCCTTCGACCTGACGCCCCCGCAGGGCTTCATGTTGAGGGCGATCGTGGACCGCGCGGGCATGCTGCAAAGCGAGTTGTCGGAAGCCATGTCGGTCACCCGCCCCACGGCAACCCGCGCGCTGGACGGCCTGGAAGCCAAAGGCCTGATCGAACGCCGCAAGACAGAAGCCGACGGCCGCGAGATCGCAGTCTTCCCAACGCGCGAAGCCGTCAAGATCGGGGCAGCGCTGAACGAAGCCAGCGGCGCCGTCACCGCACGGTTGAAGCGTGTGCTGGGTAGTGCCGAGTTCACCGATACGGTGACAAAGATCCGGGGTGTGCGCTCAACCCTGACCTGAGCGTCAAATTTTTTTGACTCAAATAGTTGCATTGCTAATTAATAAGGAGAACGATCATGCCTATCCTCAACGTCAAAGTCAGTGCCCAACGTTCTGCGGAGATGACGCAGAAGATCTCTGCCACGCTGCTGGAGCTCACCTCCCGCATCCTCGGCAAAGACCCGAAGGTGACCGCCATCGCCATCGACTATGTCGACCCGGCGGACTGGGTGGTCGGCGGGCAGACGCTCGCGGCGCAAGGCAAGAACAGCGTCTATTTCGACATCAAGGTGACGGACGAAACCAACACCAAGGCGGAGAAGGCACAGTACATCGCCGAGGCGTTCGCGGCGTTTGCTGAACTGCTCGGCAACCTGCATGAGGAGAGCTATATCTATGTGCAGGACGTCCGCGCTGCCGCCTATGGGTATGGCGGCAAGACGCAGGAGTATCGCTATCAGCACGCGTAATGTGCTGGCCCGGCCCCTCCACCACAGAGCAAGGTGTGACCATGAACCGCATGAGTGCATTCTTCGCGGCCAGTTGGCTGGCCGCCGCGTTGCTGTATTTCGGCCAACACTCGTTGCCGCTGACGGCGCTGGCGGGGGTGGTGTTGCTGGCGGGCTTCGATCTGTCGCGCCCGTGACGCATTCAGCCCGCGGGGTATTGCAGCGGGGTAAGCCTGGACCGCGGCAAAGCGAGGCCGGGCGGCCGTCTGTGGCGCCATTCCTGGACAACGTTGCGCCCAAACGCCAAGCCTGAGGGTAAGCCCGATGCACGCAAACGATTGCGAGGCCTCAACCTCCCCCCGCCGTTCGGCTTAAGACACAGCGCATCCGCTCCGATATAGAGTGGGAGACACATGGAATCGGCAACACCTGGGGCACGCCTCAGGCCTCGGCGCCGACTGGACACGCAAAACGCTGGAGAGGGGATGGCCGCAGGGCAATCGAGGGCTTCTGATGGCACACCTGGCACAACGCCAGGGCTATGGTCGCGGCTGCGGGGGCTGCTGTCGCCGCTCAACCTCGGGGCGGCGGCGTGCCTGCTCTTCATCTGGTCTTTCACGTCCCACCAGCTCACCCAGGAGCGCGATCGGCTGGCCCGCACCGCCCAGGCGCGCACCGAAGTCGAAGCCCGGGCCTTTGGTGAATACTCGCTTGGCAGCGCGCGTCGCGTGTCCGAGTTCCTGCTCGACCTGCGTGCAAGCTGGCTGGCCGGGCGCGAGGTGTTCGAGCAAGTCATCCACGAGCGGCAGGAAGTCGTGCGTGACCTGACCTTCCAGGTGGCCGTGATCGATGAAAACGGCATGCTGGTCTACTCCAGCATCGACCCCGTCACGCAACGCCTGGACCTGAGCCAACGCGAGCACTTTCGTGTGCACAAGGAATCGGGCGGCCGCGACGTGCTGTTCATCAGCGACCCGGTGCAGGGCAAGGTGTCAAAAAAGTGGTCGATCCAGTTCACGCGGCCGATCCTCAAGGCGGGGCAGTTTGCAGGCGTGGTGGTGGTCTCGGTCAGCCCCGAGCAGTTCGCCAGCTTTGCGAACACGCTCACCGTCGGCAGGGACGGCGTGGCCACCATCATCAAGGATTCGGGGCAGATCGTCGCCCGGGTGCCCAACCCCACCGCCGGTATCGAGAAGCCGCCGCGCCGGCGCCAGTTCAACGAAGCGGGCGCGCCGGAAACGGGCAGCTACCGTGTGGTCTCGGGCACCGATGGCGTAGACCGCATCCTGGGCTATCACCACGTGCCCGAGATCGGGATGTTCTTCCTGGTGGGGGAATCGGTGGCCTCGGTGATGGCGCCGTACGACAGCTACCGCCATACCACCCTTGTCGAGGCCGCGGCGTCCACACTGTTGATCGCGCTGCTGTATTTCACGCTGCGGCATCAGGGGGCCGAGCGCAAGCGGCATATCGAAGAAATGCGCCTCGCTTCGATGGTGTATGCGTCGAGCAGCGAAGCGATGATGGTGACCACGCTCGACGGGCAGGTAGTCGACGTCAACCCGGCATTCAGCATCACGACGGGCTATACCGCGCAGGAGTTCAAGGGTCAATCCAGCGATGCCATCCGCTCGGAGTGCAATGACAGCGTGGTGATCGACGGCATGCGCGAAGCGGTGTCCACCAAGGGCACGTGGAGCGGCGAATTCCTGATCCGCCGCAAGGACGGCAGCGAATTCCCGGCGCTGCTCACCATCGACACGTTCGCGGGCAGCGCGCAAGGCGAGCCGCGCCGCGTCGCGCTCATCCACGACATGACGGAGAAGAAGCGCGCCGAAGAAGTCATCTGGCGCCAGGCCAATTTCGATACGCTCACCGATCTGCCGAACAGGCACATGTTCTACAACCGCCTGCGCCACGAGATCGCGCGGGCCAAGCAGTCGTCCACGCAACTGGCGCTGCTGTTCATCGACCTGGACCGCTTCAAGGAAGTGAACGACACGCTTGGTCACGACCAGGGCGACATCCTGCTCAAGGAGATCGCGCGGCGCATCTCGGCCATCGTGCGGGGCACCGACACGGTGGCACGGCTGGGCGGCGACGAGTTCACCATCATCCTGTCCGACCTGACCGACCCCGGCGCGGCTGCGCCCATCATCCGCAGCCTGCTCACGCGCATCGCCACACCACTGCAGCTGGGCGAGGAGAACGTGGAAGTCTCCGCCAGCATCGGGGTGGCGATGTACCCGCGCGATGCCGACAGCGCGGAGTCCTTGCTGGTACGCGCCGATCAGGCGATGTTCGCGGCCAAGAGCGCGGGACGCAATCAATGGGCCGTCTTCACCCCGGCGCTCCAGCGCGCCGAGCAGGAGCGCCTGCGCGTCACCAGCGACTTGCGTGTGGCGCTGGCCGAGCAGCAGCTCGCCGTGCACTACCAGCCCATCGTCGACCTGCGCACCGGCAAGGTCCGCAAGGCCGAGGCGCTGATCCGCTGGACGCACCCTGCCCGCGGCGAAATCGATCCGGCAGATTTCATTCCGGTGGCCGAAGACAGCGGCCTGATCGTCGAAATCGGCAAGTGGGTCCTGAACGAAGCGCTGGACCAGCTCATGCGCTGGCATGCCACGCTCGACAGCACGCTGCAGATGTCGGTCAACAAATCGCCGGTGGAGTTCCGTGCCCACCAGTCGGGCATCGAATCGTGGACCACGGTGGTCGAGCGCCGCGGGATTCCGCCGCATAGCCTGGTCGTCGAGATTACCGAAGGCTCGTTGATGGCCGACAGCATCGAAGTGATCGAGCATCTTCGCGCTTTCCGGCGCGCCGGGATCGACGTTGCGCTGGACGATTTCGGCACGGGGTATTCATCGCTGTCGTACCTCAAGCGCTTCGACATCGACTACATCAAGATCGACAAGTCGTTCGTGCGCAGCCTCGCTCATGACCCGAAAGACATCGCGCTGTGCAGCGCCATCGTCAGCATGGCGCACGCGCTGCGCATCAAGGTCATTGCCGAGGGCATCGAGACCGAGGAGCAGAAGATGATCCTCGTGGCCGCGGGCTGCGACTACGGGCAGGGCCATTTCTTCTGCCCGCCGGTGCCGGCCGCGGCGTTCGAGTCGTTCGTGGTCGAACGCTCGCTCACGGAAACCTGAACCACAGCGCGTTCAGTTGCCGCGCACGGCGCGCTCGAATGCCTGCACCACGTCGGCCGAAGCATCCGTGATGGCCCAGTAGCCCATGCCGGCGCTACGCCAGTGCATCAGCTGATAGCCGCGCTCGGTGCGCAGGGCGGGGTCGGTATCGCCGCCGGCCTCGGGGCGCACGTACAGGTCCACCGGATGCTGCGCGGAGCGATAGACCAGCACCGCCACCGGTCGGCCGTCGATGTAGTCCAGCCGCCCGCCGATGAGCGGAAAGCCGCGCGCCGCCAGGTCCGTCACGGGTGGCGCGTAGTCGATGCGGCCGTTGAACCACGGTTTGACTGTGTGGCGATCGGATGAAAGCACGTCGGTCTCGCGCGCACCCAGCAGCGCCCGCACGTGGCTGGCGGTGATGTCGTGCGCGGTGAGCGCCACGGTGTCGGGCCGGCCCACGAACACCCCCACGCCGAGCGCCACGGCGGCCAGCGCACCGGCCCCCAAGCCCAGGCCAAGCCCCCGCGATGGCGTGATCAGCCAGCCCAGCAATCGTTGCCAGGGAGACCCGGCAGCGCTTCGCCCCCGAGTCGCTGATGGCAATGCGGGGCGCATCCCCGCTTCCGCCTGCACGGCTAGCCGCACGCGTGCAGCCAGATCGGCTGGCGCCTTTGCGTACAGTCCGGGCGCCCGCAGGCCCTGACGCAGCGCGTGCACGGTGGCATCGTGTTGCACGGCGGCATCCGTGCAGGCACTGCACGTTGCCAGATGCGCATCCATGCGCAGGCTGTCGGCCGCTCCGAGTTCGCCATCGGCGCGTGCGGCCAGCAGTGCGCGGATGTCGTCACAGCTCATGGCGGATCTCCTTGGTCGTGCTCCCCATGCTGCCCGATGCGCCAGCCGACGAACGAATCGGCGTGACGTTGGTGCGCGGCGGCGCGGTGTCTTCGGTCAACAGGCGCGCGAGCTGCTGCCGCGCCCGCGCCAGCCGCGACATGACCGTGCCGATGGGAGCCTCGACCACGGCCGCAATGTCACGGTACGGAAGGTCCTCCAGCTCGCGCAGCACGAGCACCTCGCGGTACGGCACCGGCAGTCGCTCCAGTGCGGCGTGCACGCGGCGCACGTCATCCACGCGGGCGAGCAATGCGGCAGGGTCCACGCCGTAGCTGGCGCCGTCATCCTCGGTGGCGCTGGTGGCAGCGGCGTCATCCCACGGCTGGGCGGGCGTCTGCTTGCGGCGCGCGCATTCCGAAAACCACGTGTTGCGCACGATGGCCAGCAGCCACGGGCGGCCGTCCCCACCGCGAAATCCGCCAAACAGCCGGAACGCGCGCAGGCAGGCTTCCTGGACGATGTCGTCGGCGTCCTGTGTGCTGCCCGAGAGCCAGCGCGCCAGGTTATAGGCGGCATCCACATGCGGCAGCACCGCCTGGGCAAATCGCTGCGCGTCGGTGGGCATGTCGAGGGCGGAATCTGGCAGGTCGGGCATGGCGGCCTGGAGGCGGTTGACCCCTGCAATACCGGGGGGCGATCCAGTTTATTCCCGCACCGAAGAAATGTTGTTGAAACACGCGTTTCGTGGAATACGGTGCCGGCCCCGCCGGTATGACAGACAGGACCGGCGCGCCCACCCGCCTCATCGCGCTGGAGCAACGATGCATCCACCACCCAATGCGAGGGACACCCCATGAGCAAGCAACCCGGACGACGCCAGTTCCTGCAGCTGGCCGCAGTCGGCGGCCTGGTCTACGCCTCCGGCCTGCGCGGCTGGCAGGCAATGGCGGCCGGCACCCGGCAGGACGACTTCTATTTCGTGCAGCTATCCGACACCCACTGGGGCTTCAAGGGTGCGCCCAACCCCGACGCGCGCGGTACGCTGCCCAAGGCAATTGCCGCCGTGAATGCGCTGTCGCCCGCGCCGGATTTCGTCATCTTCACGGGCGACCTGTCCCACATCAGCGACGACCCTGCCGAGCGCCGCAAGCGGCTGGCCGAGTTTCGCGACATGGCTGCCGGGATCAAGGTGCCCGTGGTGCACTACATGCCTGGCGAGCACGACGCTTCGCTCGACAACGGCGAGGCCTACTCCGAATTCTTCGGCCGCACGCATTATGCGTTCGACCACAAAGGCGTGCACTTCATCACCGTCGACAACGTGTCGGACCCCTCGGCCCGTGTGGGTGAGGCCCAGCTCGCCTGGCTGGCGGCGGATCTCCGCTCGGTGCCGCAGCACACGCCCATCGTCGTGTTCACGCACCGGCCGCTGTTCGATCTGTATCCGCAATGGGACTGGGCCACGCGCGATGGCCAGCAGGTCATCGACCTGCTCATGCCGCACCCCAACGTGACGGTGTTCTACGGCCACATCCACCAGGAGCACCACCACATGACCGGGCATATCGCGCACCACTCCGCACGCTCGCTGATGTTTCCGCTGCCCGCACCGCCGGCGCCCGGTTCGCAAGCCAAGCGCAACCCGGTTCCGTGGGATGCTGCCGCCCCCTATCGCGGCCTGGGCTGGCGCAGCATTACCGAACACGGCAAGCAGGACACCGCCACCTGGGCGCTGGCCGAACAGCCGATCCAGGCCGATGCCACCACCAAGACCCCGGAGACCACCTGACATGCGCCCACTCAATGCTTACAACCCCAAGCGGCGCCTCGCGCTGCGCCAGTTCACGGTGCTCGCGGCCGGTGCCGCACTCGCCTGCGTGGCCCACGGCGAAGGCCCGCAGGTCATACGCGTGCACGCGCGCAAGTTCACCTTCACGCCCGACAAGATCACGCTCAAGCGCGGCGTGCCCGTGGTGTTCGAGCTGACCGGGCAAGACATCCTGATGGGCTTCTCGATTCCGGATTTCAACGTGCGGGCCGATGTGGTGCCGGGGCAAACGGTGCGCCTGGCGCTCACGCCGGACAAGACCGGCACGTTCGATTTCCTGTGCGACATCTTCTGCGGCTCGGGGCACGAGACGATGAATGGGACGTTGACGGTCACCTGAAGCCCTAAAACAACCATGAAACGCCCCGACCTGTTCGGGGCGTTTTCATTTACAGATTGAGCACGCGTAACGCGTGTGCGCGGTGGCGTACAAATTCTTTGCGGCGCACGGAATAAACGGCCGACCTACTCTGTTTACTCCGCTAACACGCACGAACCCCTGTCTTGGAGGGCCCACATGTCGTCACGTTTGAAGCATCGTCCACGCACGTTGCTGTTCGCTGCACTCGCGCTCATGTCGGGCATCGTGTTTGCCCAGGAGATCACGCCACCTGCCAATCGCGAGCAAGCGTTCCTTGCCGAGAACGATGTCGCCATGACAAAGATGATGGATGGCATGGCTCCCAAACCCACCGGCAGCATCGACCAGGATTTCGTCGCGATGATGACGCCGCACCACCAGGGCGCCATCGACATGGCCGTGGCCTATCTGCGTTACGGCCAGAACGAACAACTGCGCCGCATCGCGCAGGAAATCGTCATCGAGCAGCAGCAAGAGATTGCAGCGATGCGCATGGCGCTCGGCCAGCCGCTGCCCCCTTCGGCACCTGCACCAACACAGCCAGGCCCTGCCTCCTTGACGACTGCGCCCGCATCACGTGCGGCGCATCACGCTCACACAACCCGCCAACAGGAAGATTGATGAAACACCGATTGCTTGTTGCCACGACGCTTGCAGCAGCGGCCATCACGTGCACCACGGGCGCCAAAGCTGGACAAGCCCCCAACGCGCTCGCATCACCGGACATACCCATCAGCCACAAGGATCGTGTCTATGCGGCGGAGCAGTTCTCGAACACAGTGTCTGTCACAGACCCGGCCAGCAACAAGCTGCTGGGCGTGATCAAACTGGGCGACCCCGCACCCGGCAATTTCAGCCCGCTCTATCGCGGGCAAGTGCTGGTGCACGGCATGGGGTTCTCGCCGGACCACCGGACGCTGGCCGTGGTCTCGATCGGCTCCAACTCCGTCACGTTCATCGATACGCAGACCAACGCGGTTAAGCACACCACGTATGTGGGTCGCTCCCCGCATGAAGCGTTTTACACGCCCGATGGCGGCGAGGTCTGGGTCACCGTGCGTGGCGAAAACTACATTGCCGTGCTCGACGCCAAGACGTATGAAGAGAAGACGCGCGTGACCGTGCCAGCCGGCCCAGGCATGCAGATCTTCTCGCCCGACGGCAAGTACGGTTATGTGTGCTCGTCGTTCAATCCAGAGATGGTCGTGATTGCGACGAGGGACCACAAGATCGTTGGGCACATCAAACAAGAGTCCCCGTTCTGCCCCAACATTGCTGCAACGCCCGACGGCAAGCAGGTGTGGTTCACGTTGAAGGACATCGGCAAGGTGCAGGTGTTTGATGCCAAGCCGCCGTTCAACGCAATCACCGCGTTCGAGACCGGCCCCATCACCAATCACGTCAACTTCGCGCAGAACGCCAAGGGCGCGTTTGCCTACGTGACGATTGGCGGCACGAACCAGGTCAAGGTGTTCCGGACGGACAACTTCAAACCCGTCGCGACGATTCCCGTCGGCAAACTCCCGCATGGTCTGTGGCCCTCCGGTGACGGCACGCGCATGTATGTCGGCCTGGAGAACGACGATGCGCTGGCCGTGATCGACACGTTGACGAACAAGGTCGTATCTACCATTCCGATTGGCCAGGCGCCGCAAGCGCTGGCGTACGTGCCGAACGCCGTACCGGAAGGCGAAGGCACAGAGAATCTGCAGCCGCTTGGTCTTGCTGGGCAAGTCAGCCATCTCGCACTGATGCCAGTCGCCACAGACAAGTCCGGCGCATCTGCTGCCCCCACCAGCATCGCGCTGTTCGATCAAGGACTCGTGCAGGTACTGCAGGCATCCGTGACCGGACTGCAACCGAAGCAGCCTTATGCGATTGCCTTGTCCGCACATGCAGATGGCAGCGGCCCGCTTGAAAGCCTGGCGAACTTCATGACCAATCCGGCTGGCGCTGCCATCGTGAACTCGATCGGGCAAGTTCAGCAGATCGTTGTGCCCGGCAACGCTGCCACCGACAGCACGCGCAGATATCTCGTGATTGCACCGGTTGTGTCCGGCAAGCTGGGGGCCGCCGTGCAAGTTCAAACCCCTTAGGGAATCAGCAAACGTGACCACATCAGGAAACGCCCTGATGTCTCAGGGCGCTTTCTTTGGTGATTCGGCGTCTAGGTCGATTCCGTTTCCCCGCGGGTCGCTCAGCGCCTCGGCCTCGATTTCCGGGTTGAGTTCGCCATCCCGGGTCGCAATCAACGCCTTTGGCGTCAGCGCGATCAAGGGCAGGATCAGCGCATACACCACGGTGGTGGCAATCACGCAGTACGTGAACCCGTGCGTCTGGCTGCTGTTGTAGATATGCGAACCCAGCAGATCGCCGGCACGCGCCGAGAGCGCGAGCACGCCGTCCACCAGCATCATCAACGTACCTTGCAACCCTCGCGGGCAAGACCGCATGGCAAGGTCGAAATACGCGGCCGTGGCGACACCGCCCATCAGCCCGATCGGTGCCGCCAGCACCAGCGCGAGGTCGGCGGAGTGGATGAAAGCCAGCGGCACCATCTGCGGTACGGCAATGATGGTTCCCCACCACAGCAGCCTGTTCAGCGCGACCTTCTTGCACAGCGCTCCGTATAGCAGGAAGGTCGGGATAAATGCGGCGGCAAAGATCCCGTTGTAGTAGGAATAAACGGAATCCGACGCATGCAGCGTATTGGTCAGATAAAACTGCAGCGGCGTGGCCGCACCTGGCGCGAAATTCCACAGAAAGCAGATGAGCACCGCCGGATACACGGCCCGATGCCTCACCAGCCGTCGAATGTTTCCGGCGAAATGCGTGACCTGGGCCTGCGGCTTCTCATAGGCCTGGCCGAAGACGGAAACGGGCTTCCAGAGTCCCAGCATCGCCACCACGAGCATGAGCGCCGCTGCCAGGAAAAAGGCCTGTTTGGGGGCAAGATGGTCAGAGATGATTCCCGAGGCGAACGCACTCGCAACGACCGGGACCGAACTGACCACGTTCAACAATACACTCAGGCGCCCCGACATGCGCCGCTCCTGGCCCACCAGCGCGATCAGACCTTGATAAGCTGCGGCGACAAACCGGGACGACAGCATGGCCAACAGCATCCCGAACAGCAACGCCGGGTACGACAGGCCCGCGAACGCCATCCCCATGAGCGCCAGCGCCGTGACCGGCGCAAACATCAGGAAGAAACCCCGATCCCGCAAGCCCAGCGGGTTCCATTGGTCACGCGCGAGACCAAACGCAAAGGCCACATACACCGGGACGCCCGTGACTAACCGGAACATCGCAATCTGCGTCGCACTCGCATGCAACTGATTCTTCAGCAGGTACGACGTCTGGATATCCACCAGATAGCCGGCCGGCGTGGCCAGCGTGATAAACAGTGTGATGCAGCCAAAATACAGCAGCGTCTGGTCGCGGCGCTCGAAGCAAGCATGACCGCAACGGGCAACCGCTTTAGACAGGCCGGATGATTTCGTTGCCAAGGCACGCACCCCCCATGGCGACAACCACATAGCAGGATGCGCCGCGCGGCGGGCGGGGGTCAACACGACTCGTTCGAAGAGATGAGCGTGCACGATCGAAAACACGGCCGCATGAACCATTGGCCATCAGGCGTCAACAACCGCATGCTAGGATAACTGCTCCCCCCGGCAGCCTCCCTCTTCCCCCCATGACGACCATCTACGCGACCCTCGGCGTGCAGCCAGACGCGACCCTGGACGAAATCAAGCGCGCCTACCGCCGCGCCACGATGAAGTGGCACCCTGACCGCAACCTGGGCCGCGAAGCCGAGGCACAGGCGGCGTTCCAGGAAGTCCGCGAGGCCTACGCCATCCTCTCCGACGCCGAGCAGCGCCGTGTCTACGACGAGGTCTTCGCGCAGGAAACGCAGCGCTGGCAGGCCGAGCGCGAGGCGCAGGAAGCGCAGGAGCGTGCCGCGCAACACGAGCGGGAGCGCCTGGCGCAGGAACACTACGAAAAGATGGTCGCCATCGCGATGCGCTTTGCAGGCGACGGGCACAACCGGGACGTCCTCTTCGGCGTGCTGCTCGGCCGCGACTGCGAAGCCGAACTGGCGGCACGCATCGCGAACAGCGTGTGGGCCCTGGAGGAAGCGCGACAGGCCAGCGTGCTTGCCGCGGAATCCACCAACGCGGAAGCGACCCAGGCACCCGAAGCAACGCAGGCGCCCAAACCCGACGACTCGACATCAAACCAGCGTCACCCCAGCGCCTTCGAGTCGTTCTGGCACGGCTTGTTTGGGCTGCGGCAGTAACGCCTTTCTAGGGGCGACGCGAGTCATCTCGTGCCCAACAACCGACACTCCGCGGACAGCGCCAACAGGTTCGGATCGCGCTCCCGATTGCGCTGCATCACCAGTACGATGTGCTGGCTGATCGCATAGCGCGCCGCCAGCGGAATCAACTGCACCTTGGGGCTGAAATCCGCCACGCGGCGGGGCAGCAGCGCATAGCCGATACCACCGCTCACCAGGTTCATCAGCGAGAAGATGTCGCCCACGCGCAGCGCGATCTGCGGTGCGTAACCGGCCTTGTCGAACGCCGCCATGAAGTCGTGATACGTGGCGAAGTCATCGCCGAGTGCGACAAACTTTTCACTGCGCACGGCCTGCAGGTCGATCTCCGCCGACGCGGCATACGGCGAGCCGAGCGGCGCGGCAAACAGGATCTCGTCGTCAAACATGGGCACCGTCAGCAGATCGGGATTGCGCAGCGGCTCGCCCAGCGCGATGACGATGGCGTCGAGCTGGCCGTCTTCCAGCTTGGCCAGCAGGCTGCGGTTCGAGCCCAGCGTAAGTTCGATGTCGAGTGCGGAGCGCCGCGTCTTCAGGCCGGCAAAGATGCGCGGCAGCGTACCCACCGTCATCGAATACAGGCCACCGATTTTCAGCGTCGTCGACGAAAACCCGGCCGCCTCGCGCGTGCGGCGTACGCCCGCTTCGCATTCGGCGAGGATGCGCTCGACGTGCTCGGCAAACACATAGGCGGTGGACAGAGGAATCAACTTGCGCCCGTCACGCTTGAAGAGCGGGCAGCGCAACCCCTCCTCCAAGGAATGCAGCGCGCGATGCACGCTCACCGTGCTCTGCCCGAGCGCCTCCGACACGCGCGCCATGTTGCCCAGCGTCATGAAGGACTGGAAGACCTCCAGCTTCTTCAATGTGATGTCTTCATCAATTGCCATGGTTCTGTCTCCGCCGGGCATGGGCTTGTTGCGCCGCGCTTTGCCGTGATTTTTGGTCACCTTGCCCATTGTTTCATTAACTTCAGGTTAATGAAACCGCGCCAAGGTTGATTGAAGTGCAGGGGCTTCCGGCATACGGTACAGCCCATCGAGTTCACGGTTGGAGCTGCCCACTCATGCAAGCGATGTCCACCCAAGCCATCCCGCCCCAGTGGCGCAAGCGGCGCGACGAGAAGGAACGCCGCCTGGCCGCTGCCCGCCGGATCGCCAACGGCAAGGTCATTCCCACCGGCGATATCGTCGCCGCGCTCGAAGCGCTGCTCGCCCCGGGCGACCGCGTCGTGCTGGAAGGCAACAACCAGAAGCAGGCCGATTTCCTGTCGCGCTCGCTGGCCAAGGTGAACCCCAAGCGCCTGCACGATCTGCACATGATCATGCCGAGCGTGAGCCGCGCCGAGCACCTCGATATTTTCGAAGCCGGCATCGCACACAAGCTTGACTTCTCGTTTGCCGGCCCGCAGAGCCTGCGCATCAGCCAGCTGCTGGCCGACGGTCTGCTGGAAGTAGGCGCCATCCACACCTACATCGAGCTGTATGCGCGGCTGGTGGTGGACCTGATTCCCAACGTCTCGCTGGTGGCCGGCTTCAAGGCCGACCGCCAGGGCAACATCTACACCGGCCCCAGCACCGAAGACACACCTGCGCTGGTCGAGCCCACCGCGTTTTCCGACGGCATCGTCATCGTCCAGGTCAACGAGATCGTCGATGACCCGACGGACCTGCCGCGCGTCGACATCCCCGGCTCGTGGGTCGACTTCATCGTGCAGGCTGACAAGCCGTTCTACATCGAGCCGCTGTTCACGCGCGACCCGCGCCTCATCAAGCCCGTGCACGTGCTGATGGCGATGATGGCCATTCGCGGCATCTACCAGCGACACAACGTGCAGTCGCTCAACCACGGCATCGGCTTCAACACCGCCGCCATCGAGCTGATCCTGCCGACCTACGGCGAGCGCCTGGGCCTCAAGGGCAAGATCTGCCGCAACTGGACGCTCAACCCGCACCCGACGCTGATCCCCGCCATTGAATCGGGCTGGGTGGAAAGCGTGCATTGCTTCGGCACCGAACTCGGCATGGAGCGCTACGTGGCCGCGCGCCCGGATGTGTTCTTCACCGGCCGTGATGGCTCGCTGCGTTCGAACCGCATGCTGTGCCAGTTGGCGGGGCAATACGCGGTGGACCTGTTCATCGGCGCGACGCTGCAGGTGGATGGCGATGGGCATTCGTCCACCGTCACGCGCGGTCGTCTGGCCGGTTTTGGTGGCGCGCCCAACATGGGCCACGACCCGCGCGGCCGCCGCCATGCCACGCCTGCGTGGCTCGACATGACCGAACCCGTGACGATGCTAGAGCGCGGCAAGAAGCTCGTCGTGCAGATGGTCGAAACGTTCCAGGAGGGCGGCAAACCGACGTTTGTCGATACGCTCGACGCAGTGTCTGTCGCCAAGCAAAGCGGCATGCCGCTCGCGCCCATCATGATCTACGGCGACGATGTCACCCACCTGCTGACCGAAGATGGCATCGCCTATCTCTACAAGGCCCAGTCGCTGGAAGAGCGGCGCGCGATGATTGCGGCGGTGGCGGGCGTCACGTCCATCGGCCTGCGCCACGATCCGTCCAAGACCGAGCAGATGCGCCGTGATGGCCTGATCGCCCTGCCCGAAGACCTCGACGTGCGCCGCAGCGATGCCAGCCGCGAGCTGCTCGCCGCCAAGAGCATCGCCGACCTGGTGGAATGGTCCGGCGGCCTGTACGACCCGCCTGCACGCTTCCGGAGCTGGTAATGGAAAAAACCCTGAACCGGCCCCTGCCCGCCAGCCCGAAAGCGCGTGCGAAGCGTCTGGGTGCGCTGGTGGAGTCCGCCCTCATCGACGAGGTAACGCTGTCGCCCAAACCCGGTCTCGTGGATGTGCGTGGCAACGGCGCGCATCACGATCTCGACTGGACGCTGATGGTGCATTCCGCACAGGCCCTGCGCCCCGCGTTTGAAGCGATGGCGTTGTCTGGTGCACAGATTGACTCGCCCCTTGCGCTGCGCGAGCGCATCGGCCGCCTGGGCCGCGAAGGGGAAGCGGCCATGCTCGATGCCACCGGCGGCATCAACACGCACCGTGGCGCCATCTGGGCGCTCGGACTGCTGGTGACAGCGGCCGCGCAGGCACCGCATGCATTGGCCGCCGCCGCTGTAGCGAGCCGCGCAGCACACCTGGCCAACATCCCCGACCGCTTTGCACCCGTCTCGACCGGCCACAAGGGCGAACGCGCGTGCAACGACTACGGCGTCGGCGGTGCCAAGGGCCAGGCGTGCGCAGGCTTTCCGCACGTGGTCAAGGTGGCGCTGCCGGCGTTGCGCCAAGCACGCGCCGCAGGCATCCGCGAAGACCACGCACGCGTGGACGCCCTGCTCGCCATCATAGCCACGCTGGACGACACCTGCGTGCTCGCACGCGGTGGCGCCAATGCTTTGCGCACCGTGCAAACCGGTGCAGCAACGGTACGCGCCGAAGGCGGTCTCGCCACAGCGCAGGGGCGTCGCGCCTTCCGCCTGTTGGAAAAAGACATGCTGGCGCGGCACGTGTCGCCCGGCGGCGCGGCCGATCTGCTGGCTGCCGCCCTGTTCCTCGACCGCCTGCCCGCGCATGTACACGAACATGCGCACGCATCCGACCTCGAATCCGCTCATCAGGAAACCGAACATGGAGCATCTTGATTTCCAATTCACCGGCGGCGCCCCCGCTGAGCGCCGTGCGTATGCCGGCGTGGTCGGCTCGGGCGACCTGGAGGTGCTGGTCACGCCCGGCAACACCGGCCAGATCGACGTGGCCATCACCACCTCCGTCAACGGCATGAGCGCGACGTGGCAGGCGCAGCTTGCGCGCGTGTTCGGCTCGCACGCGTGGCCGGCAACCAAGATCACGATCAACGACTTCGGCGCGACACCAGCCGTGGTGCGGTTGCGGCTTGAGCAGGCGCTCGAAGCGCTCGCACAGCCTTAAGGAGACGGACATGTCACGCAACCCGATTGAACGCGACAGCTTTATCGAACGCGATGCACGCCGCCGCGCCATCGCCCTGCTCGACCCCGGCACCTTCCGCGAGCTGCTCGACCCGTTCGAGCAATTGACCTCGCCGTGGCTGCCGCGCCAGGGCATCGTCACGCAGGCCGACGATGGCGTGGTGGTGGCGCGCGGCACGCTGGGCGGGCAGCCCGCCGTGGCGCTCGCCATTGAAGGCGCGTTCCAGGGCGGCAGCATGGGCGAGGTGTCCGGCGCCAAGATCGCAGGCGCACTGGAGCTGGCGGCGGAAGACAACCGCAACGGCATCCCGACGCGCGCCGTCATCGTCTTCGAGACCGGCGGTGTGCGATTGCAGGAAGCCAACCTCGGCCTCGCCGCTATTGCGGAGATCCACGCTGCGATCCGTGCGCTGCGCGAGTACGGGCCCGTCATCGGTATCACAGCGGGCGTGGTCGGCTGCTTCGGCGGCATGAGCATCGCCGCCGGGCTGTGCAGCTACCTGCTGATGACGCGCGAAGCGCGCCTGGGCCTGAACGGCCCGCAGGTGATCGAACAGGAAGCCGGTATCGAGGAATACGACTCGCGCGACCGCCCCTTCATCTGGAGCCTGACCGGCGGCGAGCAACGCGCCGCCACGGGCCTGGCCGATGTCTGCATCGAAGACGATTCCATCAGCATCCGCGCGCAGGTGATCGAGTGGCTGCGCGCAGGCGCACCGAAGCACCAGCGCAGCGAACAGATCGACCTGTACCTCGATCGCCTCGCCGCCGTCGACACCACGCGCCAAGTCACGGCCGACGATGTGCGCACGCTCTACGCAAAGGACCCGGCATGAGCCAGAACCCCCTTTCCACACGCGGCACCACCTGGATGCGCGCGCTCGCTGGCGGCACGCCCGTCGCCGGTTACGGAAGCACGCTGCAAGTCGTGGATGGCACGCTCGCCGGCCAACCCGCACGCTACATCGCTGTCGTGCCCGATGCGGACAACCGATTCCCGCGCGCACGCAACGGTGAAGTCGGCCTGGTCGAAGGCTGGCAACTCGCCCGCGCTGTGCGCGACGTGATGACCGAAGACGCCGGACGCGAGAACAAGCGCGCCATCGTCGCCGTCATCGACGTCGCCAGCCAGGCCTATGGCCGCCGCGAAGAGGCTTACGGCATCCACCTCGCCCTGGCTGCTGCAGCCGATGCTTATGCCGCTGCACGTCTGGCCGGACACCCGGTGATCGGCCTGATCGTCGGCCGCGCCATGTCGGGCGCATTGCTGGCACACGGCTACCAGGCCAATCGACTGCTCGCACTCGACGATGCCGAGGTGATGGTGCACGCCATGGGCAAAGCCGCAGCCGCGCGCGTGACGCTGCGCTCCGTGGCCGACCTCGAACGCCTCGCGCAGGAGATTCCGCCCATGGCTTACGACATTGCCAGCTTCGCGTCGCTCGGGCTGCTGTGGAAGCTGCTGAAGGTCAAGTCGGCCGACGCACCGGATGCAGGCGACGTCGATACCGTGCAGACGGCACTCGCAGCGGCACTGGCCGACATTGCGGCCGACCCCTCGCGCGGGCTGGAGAGCCGGCTGGGCGCACCACTGCGCAAGGCGTCATCGGAAGTGCGTGAGCGCCTGCGCGCGCAATGGAATGCCTAACCAACAGGAGATGACACCAGCGCCGACGCAAGCGCCAAGACGGTTTGGCCGTTGACGTTGATGCCCTTGATGGCGCCTTGAATTTTTGTAAGCGGGCGGAAAAAAGACGGGGAACTGTCTGAGCGAAGCGAGTTTTCCCCGTCTCCGCCCGGTTACGGAAATTCAAGGGATGGGTCGCCATCTCGGGCGCGCCTTTCTTTGCTTACTTTCTTTGGCAAGACAAAGAAAGTGAGTCGCCCCCGGCAGGGGGTGAAACAAGAATGCACCACCAACAAAAAAAGACGGCAAAAAAAAACGCCGCAAGTCCACCAAGAACAGGAGACAAAACCATGATCATCTACGGCACAACCCTGCTGGCGCTCTGTCATATCGCCGGCCTCTTCCTGGGCGACCTGCTCGGCCAGGCCATCGGCGTCAAAGCCAACGTAGGCGGCGTGGGCATTGCCATGCTGCTGCTGATCTTCGCGCGCCTCTACCTCCACAAGCGCGGCCTGATGCCCGCCGCAACCGAAGCCGGCGTCTCGTTCTGGGGTGCGATGTACATCCCCGTGGTCGTGGCCATGGCCGCCACACAAAACGTGGTGACCGCACTGCGCGGCGGCCCCGTCGCACTACTCGGTGCGATCGGCGCGGTGGTGGTGTGCGGTGCATGCATCGCCCTCATCAACCGCACCGGCAAGGTAGAGGACCGGCAACCACTGCCGCCGCTGCCCGAGTCCGAACAAGCCACCGCCTGAGGAGCCCCACCATGCTGTCAATGTTCGAAAAAGTCCTGCAGCACAACGGGCTGGTGGCCGCCTTTGCACTGGTCGGCATCGTCATGGGCCTGTCGATGTGGTTGTCCAAGAAGCTGACGTTTGGGCGTGTGCACGGCTCCGCCATCGCCATCATGATCGGGCTGGTGCTCGCCTACTGGGGCGGCGTGCAGACGGGCGGCGAGCGCGGCCTGGCTGATCTGAAGCTGTTCGGCGGTATCGGCCTGATGGGCGGTGCCATGCTGCGCGACTTCGCCATCGTGGCGACCGCCTTCGAGGTGCAGGTGACCGAGGCCCGCAAGGCGGGCCTGATCGGCGCCATCTCGCTGCTGCTGGGGACGGTGCTGCCGTTCATCGTCGGCGCCTGCGTTGCCTACGCCTTCGGGTACACCGACGCGGTGAGCGTCACCACCATCGGCGCGGGCGCGGTCACGTACATCGTCGGGCCGGTGACGGGCGCTGCCCTGGGTGCCAGCTCGGATGTGATGGCGCTGTCAATCGCCACGGGCCTTGTCAAGGCGATCCTTGTGATGGTCGGCACACCGTTCGCGGCGAAAGCATTGGGGCTGAACAACCCGCGCGCGGCCATGGTGTTCGGTGGGCTGGCCGGTACGGTCAGCGGCGTATCGGCGGGTCTCGCGGCTACCGATCGGCGCCTGGTGCCCTATGGCTCGCTGGTAGCGACGTTCCACACGGGCATCGGTTGCCTGCTCGGGCCGTCGATCTTGTTCCTGGCGACGCAAGCGCTGCTGCGATGACACAGCCGATGCTGCGCGCGCACGATCTGCTGTGGGTGTCTGAGATGCCCACGGCAGCAAGCGGCACCCCCCTGCCGGATTGGGCTGTTGCAGCGTGCAAGCATGGCGCACCGGTGGTCGTGCGACGGGCGCCGCGCGGCGCCGATGGCTCGATCCCGGTGGGCCTGCGCGGCAGTGCACGAAGCGAACGCTGCGCGGCCACTGTGGCCGTCAACACCATCACGCGCATCGTCACGCCTGAGACCCTGGCGACCACGATCATCACCATGGCCGACGATGCGCCATTCGCGGCGCTGCGTACCTTGCGTGCGTTGGCGCCTGAACTCGACGCACTTGGCTGGGCTTGGGGCCCGACCGGCGGTGCGGGCTTCGCACTCGCCAGCGGGTTGCCCGTGCTCCACACCGACAGCGATCTCGACCTCGTCGTGCGCATGCCGCATGCGCCTTCGACCGCGCAACGCGATCACCTCGTGCAGCTGCTGAACGACACCGAATGCCGCGTCGATCTGCAGATCGACACCGGCCACGGTGGCTTCGCGCTACAGGATTGGCGAAACTCGTGGCTGGCCACCCCATGCCAGACACTGCTCAAGACCGATCACGGTCCCCGCCTCGTCGCAGACCCATGGAGCGATGCCGCATGAGCATCGTTTTCATGTTCCCGGGCCAGGGCAGCCAGCGTGCGGGCATGCTTCACACGCTGCCCGCAGATCCGGCCGTCACGCAAACCCTCGCCGAAGCGGGCGACGTGCTGGGCGTGGATCCGCTCACGCTCGATACCGCGGAGGCATTGCAGTCGACCGTGGCGGTTCAACTCTGTCTGCTGATTGCCGGTGTCGCGGTGGCGCGCACGCTCGTTCAGCAGGACGCCGCACCCGATATGGTGGCCGGCCTGTCGATTGGCGCGTGGCCCGCTGCCGTCGTAGCCGGCGTGTTGGATTTCAGCGATGCCCTGCGTCTGGTCCGCCTGCGCGGCCGGCTCATGGAAGGTGCGTATCCGAGCGGTTACGGCATGGCGGCCATCGTTGGCCTGGCCGAGCCCGAAGTGGGTGCCATCGTTGCGCAAGTTCACTCGGCTGCCACGCCTGCTTACGTGGCGAACCTCAATGCTGAGCGGCAGATCGTCGTGGCAGGCAGCGATGCCGCACTCGCGCAGGTCATGGCGCGCGCGCAAGCACAAGGCGCGTCGTCGGTGGCCCGGCTGTGCATGGCGGTACCGTCGCATTGCCCGCTGCTCGATGCGCAGGCCGCCGAGCTTGCTGCAGCCGCTGCAAAAGTCACAGCGCACGCGCCGCAACGCACGTACATCAGCAGCAGCCGCGCGCGGGCGCTGTTCCGCGCCAACCTCATCGTCGAAGACCTGGCCTGGAACATGGCGCGGCCGGTGCTGTGGCATGACACGCTGCGGCATGCGTTTGAGCGTGGGGCACGCATGGCGGTGGAAGTGCTGGGCGGCGGCGCGCTGACGCGCCTGGCGCAAGGCGTGTTTGCCGACGATGCGGTGCTGAACGCCGGTGGCGAACTGGATGCGGTGCGGGTACGGATGCAGCGCCTGCGACGCTTGGACAGTCGATAACGCAAAAAAACGGGGCACTTAGCCCCGTTTCTTTTAGCCCATCGCCGCTTAGACGATCTCCCGCGTTTCCATGAACTGAATGTCCGGAAACCGCTCCTGCGTCAGCCGCAGGTTCACCTGGCTCGGCGCCAGGTAGACGTAATCGCCTGCACCGTCCAGCGCCACATTGTGGCCGGCCTTGTCGATCAGCTTGTCGATGTCTTCCTGCTTGCCGCGCAGCCAGCGGGCCGTGGAGCACTCGTGCGGCTCGAAGATGGCATCGACGCCGTATTCGTGCTCCAGGCGGTGTGCAACCACGTCGAACTGCAGGATACCGACCGCACCCAGCACCAGGTCGTTCGACGCCAGCGGACGGAACATCTGCGTGGCACCTTCTTCGGCCAGCTGCTGCAACCCCTTCTGCAACTGCTTGAGACGCAGCGGGTTGTTCAGGCGTGCGCGGCGGAAGAATTCCGGCGCAAACGACGGAATGCCCGTGAACTTGAGCGGCTCACCTTCGGTAAACGCATCGCCCAGGCGGATCGTGCCGTGGTTGGGCACACCAATGATGTCGCCGGCAAACGCCTCTTCGGTGGTGTTGCGGTCCTGCGCCATGAAGGTGATGGCGTTGTTGATGGCCACCGTCTTGCCGGTCGACACCTGCAGCAGCTTCATGCCGCGCTCGAAGCGGCCCGAGCACACGCGCACGAAGGCGATGCGGTCTCGGTGCTTCGGATCCATGTTGGCCTGAATCTTGAAGACGAAGCCGGTGAACTTCTCTTCCATCGGCTTGACTTCACGTGTTTCAGTGGGGCGCGCGAGCGGCTCCGGCGACTGGCCGACCAATGCGTCGAGCAGCGACTGCACACCGAAGTTGTTCACCGCCGAGCCGAAGTACACCGGGCACTGCTTGCCGGCCAGAAACGCCTCTTTGTCGAACGTGTGCGATGCGCCGCGCACGAGCTCGATGTCGATACGCAGCTCTTCGGCTTGCGCGCCGAGCACGCGATCGAGCTCGGGGTTGTCGAGCCCTTGGATCAAACCGGCGGTTGCACCCTTCTCGCTGTCGGCGTTCGGGTCGAACAGCTGCACCGTGTCGTTGACGAGGTGATACACGCCCTTGAACGACTTGCCCATGCCGATCGGCCACGTCATCGGCGCGCACTGGATCTGCAGCACGCTTTCGATTTCATCCAGCAGTTCGATAGGCGCGCGGCCCTCGCGGTCGAGCTTGTTGATGAACGTAAGGATGGGCGTGCTGCGCAGGCGGCAGACGTTGAGCAGCTTGATGGTCTGCGCTTCCACACCGTTCACGGAATCGATCACCATCACGGCGGAGTCGACGGCGGTGAGCGTACGGTACGTGTCTTCCGAGAAGTCTTCGTGGCCCGGGGTGTCGAGCAGGTTGACGATGTAGTCGCCGCCCTCGTTCTGGTACGGAAACTGCATCACCGAAGACGTGACCGAGATGCCGCGCTGCTTTTCCATCTCCATCCAGTCGGACGTGGCATGGCGGTTGGCCTTGCGCGCGCGCACGGCGCCAGCCATCTGGATGGCGCCGCCGAACCAGAGCAGCTTTTCGGTCAGCGTGGTTTTACCCGCGTCAGGGTGGGCAATGATGGCGAACGTCCGGCGGCGCCGGATCTCCTGTTGCAGCGTACTCACGGGCAAAAACCAAAGGGAGAAGTGATGAATTCGCCCAGGGCGTGGGCGCTGGCTGGCGGGTCATCCCGGCGGCCGATGGGTGCCCGATCGGAGTTGTCAATCCGGGGCAGCCGAGATTGTACGCGATCGGCGCCATTGCTTAGGATCAACTGACCCGAGCCACAAGCGGGGGAAACTCCCTAGGAACCGTCATCCGGACGGGGGAGACCAACCCGTTGTGGGAATGCACTGACAACCCTTTCGGAGACGGTGTTATCGAAGTTGTCATGAAGCTCCCGTATTGTGGAGGCCGTCGCGAAACCCGCTTCTGGGTACGCCGCGACGTTCAAAGAAGCAAAGAAGCAAGGAGTCCAACATCGTGCGTAGTCGAACCCCTGTCGATCCGGCAGTGCAACGCATCATCGAGACCACGCGCCGCGCGTGGCAACTCGACGAGCAAAGCGTGCGCGCGGCGCGTCAGCAGCGTGCCGCCAATCGCCGCAAACGGATCAAAGCCCTGCCGCAGGACAGCCTGCAGGCACTCGCGGCACTCGCCCTGCAAGCTGAAATCTGGGCAGCCCGCAAGACCGTGGTAACGGTCGGCTAGACAGCAATCCTCACCGTGTCGAGGGCCACAGTCGTGGCCCTTTTCTTTTGGGCGCGGCGCGCGCGTTTCAGGGCATGCCGGTTGCTTGTGATTGGGTAAAGCATGACCCAGCTCAGGAGGCACGCATGACCGAACTGACCCCCAAGCCGCCCACGAACGGCAGCAACGGTGCCACCGTCACCACGCTGCATCCGCAGATTGATCACACCGCGCAGCGCGTCAAAGATGCCACGGCCGAAGGCATCGACCGGCTGGCGAGCGTCATCTCCACCGCGCTCACGCAATTCGACAAACGCACCGAGCAATTGAAGAACCTGCACGCGAATGTGTCCGAGCAGGCCAGCGACTCCGTGCGTCAGCACCCGGTCATCACGATCGGCCTGGCATTTGTGGCAGGGATGCTGCTGGAGCAGTTGACCCGCGACTGAGCAGCAACTAAGCGGCAACCGAGCGCGCGGCTCAGCGGCTTGCACGCGTGGTGCTGGCGCTCTGGTCTGCCTCGCCGCTTGCGCGGTTCGCTGCCAGCGAGGGATTGAGCAACGCGGCCTGGGCGGCCTGCCCCGCTGCCTCGTGCTGGCGGCTGCCCAGCTGCAGCGCGTACTGGCGTGTGACCAGCGCGCCGAAGAAGAAAATCTGCGCCGAGTAATAGATCCACAGCATCAGCGCCACCACCGAGCCTGCGGCGCCGTACGACGACGCCACCGCGCTGTTGCCCAGATACAGGCCGATGAGGTGCTTGCCGAGCGTGAACAACAACGCGGTGACGATGGCGCCCAGGGCCACGTCACGCCACGCCACGCGCGTCTCCGGCAGCATCTTGAAGATGGTGCCGAACAGCAGTGACACGACGGCAAACGAGAACGCCGACGACAGCACCTCGGCCACCACCAACGCGATCCCCGAGGTCGAGCCCGACCACAGGGCGCCCCAGAAGCGTTCCACCACCGCCAGCGCCGCATTGATGGTGAGCGACACCAGCAGCAGAAACGCAAGCACCAGGATCAGGCTGAACGACAGCAGCCGCGAACGCAGCAAGCCCCACAGCCCCGGCTGCTGGCGCGGTGGCACATCCCAGAGTTCGTCCAGGCTGTCCTTGAGTTCGGAAAAGGCGGTAGTGGCGCCCACCAGCAACAGGGCAACAGCGGTCGCGGCGGCAAACGCGCCGTGCCCCGAGCGTTTGGTGGCGGCCAGCACGGCTTCCACGGCGGCAGCGCCCTGCGCGCCCACCAGGCCCTGGATCTGGCCAAAGATTTCACCGCGCGCGGCCTGTTCGCCAAAGAACAAACCCGCGATGGAAATCACCAGCACCAGCACCGGCGCCATCGAGAACAAGGTATAGAACGACAGCGCCGCGCCCTTGCTGGCGGCACGGTGCGCCGACCATTGGCGCACCGCCCCGGTCAGCACCTGGGTGGAGCGCTTGAGCAGGTTGCGGTCGAAACAGGCAGCCAAGCGCATGAGGCTTCCTCACAAGGCAACGCGGGCCGGCCCCATGCCGACCCCGAGCTTGAGCCTAGTCAGCATGCGGCACACGCGCAAGCGCCCGCGGCGCAGGGGCGCGGCGGACCGGCAGTTGGGGTAGAACGGTCTCAGTCGCGCCCGCCGCCCAGCAAGCGGCTGATGAGAAAACCGGCCCCGAAGGCCAGGCCAATCGACGCGAGCGGATGCGTGCGCATGCACTCTGCCGCACTGCTCATCAGGCGCTCTTGCGACGCGCGCCACTGCTCCCGCTTCGCAGCCGCCTCGTCGAGTGCAGTGGCGGCCGCGTCTGCGGTGCGGTCGATGGCCTGTGCAGTGGTGGCCTTGACGCGCTCCGCGGCTTCGGACACATCGCCGCGGATGAGGTTGCCATTGGCGTCGGATTTGGGAAACGGGTTGGTTTGGGACGGTTCCATCAGTCAGCGCTCCTGGGGTTCGGTGGGGTGGTTGGCATTGGCATTGTGGGAAAGAGGAGCGACGTCATCCTCTGCCGGCCACGAGGCCCCAGATGAGGCTGACAACGAACAACACCACGAAAATCATGAAGAGGATCTTGGCAATGCTTGCGGCACCGGCGGCGATACCGCCGAAACCGAGCACGGCCGCAATCAGGGCGATGACGAAAAAGACAACTGCATAGCGCAGCATGGCAACCTCCTTGTGCGGTAGGGTGGGCTTACCGCCGGTGGGGCGGATACCCCACGGTCAGCAAGCCGCGTACCGCGCGAGGAAGAGGCCGAGAGGCCGAGAGGCCAAGAGGCCAAGAGGCCGGCGTTATGCCTCGGTGGCATGCGTGCGGCCCGAGCGGCCGCTGTTGTCGTCACCGCCGTCGCCGCCATCGCCGGCATTGCTGTTGCCGTATTCCTCCAGCCGGTTGTAGAGCGTCTTGAGGCTGATGCCGAGCAGCTCGGCCGCACGCTTCTTCACACCGCCGCATTGCTCCAGCGTGGCCAGGATGAGCTTCTTGTCTGCGCTGGCAAGCGACGTGCCCACCGAGATCGTCAGCGTGGAACCCGATGACACCTGCGTGCTCGACACCTGCAACGGCACGTTGGCGGTGTCGATGCCGGCGTCGTCAGACAGGATGTACGCGCGCTGCACGTAATTGCGCAGTTCGCGCACATTGCCGGGCCAGTTGTAGGCGCGCAGCGTATCCATGGCCGGGGGCAGGAATGCCTTCTTGGTGTTGCTCTGCGCGTTGAGCTGATCGAGGAAATGCTGTGCGAGCAACTCGACGTCCTTGCCACGCTCGCGCAGCGGCGGCAGCTGCAGCGGAAACACGTTCAACCGGTGGTACAGGTCGGCACGCAGCTTGCCCTCGGCGACGGCCTCTTCCGGGTCGCGGTTGGTGGCGGCAATCACGCGCACGTCCGAGTCGATCTCGCGGTTGGTGCCCACGCGCATAAACACGCCGGTTTCCAGCACGCGCAGCAGTTTCACCTGCAGCTCGATCGGCATCTCCGTAATTTCATCGAGGAACAACGTGCCGCCGTTGGCGCGCTCGAAGTAGCCCTTGTGCTGGCGGTCGGCGCCGGTAAAGCTGCCCCGCTCGTGGCCGAACATTTCCGACTCGATCAGGTTGGGCGAAATGGCGCCGCAGTTGACGGGCAGGAACGGTTGCTTGCGGCGCAGGCTCAGGTCGTGGATGGTCTGCGCGGCCAGCTCCTTGCCGGTGCCGGACTCGCCGATGAGCAGCACGGTCGCCTCGGTAGGCGCCACGCGGCTGACTTGGTCGTACAGCGTCTGCATGACCGGCGAGTTGCCGAGCATCTGCCCGAAGAGGCCCAGCCGGCGCAGTTCGCCGCGCAGGTTGCCGATCTCCGCCTTCAGGTCACCCGCGCGCGGAATGCGCGCCAGCACGGATTTGAGCCGCTGGAAGTTGACCGGCTTGACCAGATAGTCGGCCGCGCCCATGCGCAGCGCTTCGACGGCGGTTTCCACGCTGGCGTGGCCGGTCATGACGATGATCTCGGTGCCGGAGTGCGGCGGAATGTCTTCCATCAGATCCATGCCGTTGCCGTCGGGCAGGACGAGGTCGATCAGCACGGCATCGGGGCTGTGACGCGACATCTGAATGCGCGCATCGCGCAGCGACCCGGCCAGCGCAGTGGTGAAGCCTTCCGCACCGACCAGCTCACCGAGCGCGGCGCGTGCGTTGGCATCGTCTTCGACAATCAGGATATGTGGCATCTCAATTCGAGTTGGATACGCCGGCGCGAGGTCGGCAATCAGGCGATACGTGCGTGGCGCTACCGCGCGGGCCTATGAGGATGGGTGGCAGGTGCAAAAAGTATTCCAGCGAATACCCCTTCGGCAACGCATGGCCAAACCCACGTTGCGCATGCGGAGATGTGTAACTTTTACACGTCCCTGTGCAAGAAAAGGATTGCATGCGTCACTCGCGCCGCCGGTCGTCTGGACCTGCGGTGCAGTCAGCATAGTTGAGAAGGACAACGCTGCGCCACCCGCCCGCCGAAATAGGCAGGCAACGAGACACGCCATGCCACATAAGGATGTGAAACCCGCGCTGCATCTTCGTTTTGGGCGCGTTTCTTGTCAGCGTTTGGCCGACAGGATGGCCGAAACGTCAGCGCATGCCCGACATACAACCCGCTCGGGCGGCGCTGATAATGGCTCAACTTTTCAACACAATGTGACGGGATGACGACGTACCAAGCCTTCCGGACGCGGCATCGCTAGGGCGATGCGGCCGCTCGCCAGGACGTCGCCCGTCGCGACCGACCACGAGGGAGCCATGTCCTTGAGCGAAGCCTTCGCCGACGACCGCGCAGTCACAGTCGGGCGCACGCCCTACCCCCCTGCCCTGGCGGATTTTGACGACACCGAACGCGTGCCGTCCGACGCCGAAACCTCCCCTGCCCAGCCGATTGCCAAGCCGGATTTTGGGCACCTCTACGGGCGCTCGCCGGTGATGCGTGCGCTGTACGATCAGATCGGCAAGGTCTCCGGCACGCTGGCCACCGTGCTCATCATGGGCGAATCCGGTACCGGCAAGGAACTGATTGCCCGCACCGTGCACGACATGAGCCCGCGCGCCGACCAGGCCTTCATCGCCGTGAACTGCGGCGCCATTTCGCCCAACCTGATCGAGTCGGAGCTGTTCGGCCACGAGAAGGGCAGCTTCACGGGTGCGGGCCAGCGGCATATCGGCTATTTCGAGCATGCCTGCGGCGGCACGATCTTCCTGGACGAGATCACCGAGATGCCGGTGGAAATGCAGGTCAAGCTGCTGCGTGTGCTGGAGACCGGCGTGTTCATGCGCGTGGGCGGCACCGAGCCGATCCAGACCCGGGCACGCATCATTGCCGCCACCAACCGCAACCTGCACGAAGCGGTAGCCGATGGCGCCTTTCGCGAAGATCTCATGTATCGCCTGGCGGTGGTACCCCTGCAGGTGCCGCCGCTGCGGGATCGCGATGACGACATCGAAGAACTGGCCCTGCACTTCCTTGCGCAGTTCAACGCCGCGCACCAGACCGACAAGGTCTTCTCGCGCGCCGCGCTGGGCGCGCTGCGCGGCCATGCGTGGCCCGGCAACGTGCGCGAATTGCGCAATGCCGTCCAGCGCGGCTACATCCTCGGTGAGAAGACGGTGGAATTGGCGATGCCGCTGGCGCCGGCACGTGGCCCTGCGCGGCCGAGCGTGAAGGAAGGCATGCTGAGCCTCTCAGTGGGGGTGACGCTGGCAGAGGCGCAGCGCGCGATGATCCTCGCCACGCTGGAACACTTCCAGGGCGACAAGCGGCAGGCCGCCAAGACGCTGGGCGTGAGCCTCAAGACGCTGTACAACCGGCTCGATCTCTACCAAAGCGCCGCGGCCGCTGCCATGGCGGCCTGACGGCACACGGCACCGCGCCTCCCGGCGCAAGCCTTCCTTCATTCCATGCTCGCTACATCCGCGCTGAGGTTCTAGCGCGGATGCGCGTGCGTGCGCTCGCCCGGATGTTCATGGCGGCGGCGCTCTAGCGGTGCGGGCGCGGGCCGGCGCGGCGCGGGTTCGGTCTCGGCGCGGGCCTGCGGGCCCGTGTGCGCCACGGTCGTGGGTGTCATGGGCATGGCGGGACTCCTTCTGCGTTACTGCCCCTGCTTCGAGCTGCCCGGCATCGAATTGCCGGTGCTCGTCGCAGCGTCGTTGCCACCGGACTGCACGCCCGAGTGCGACATGTCGCCCGCGCTGCTGGTGCCGCCTGGCTCGGTCGACTTCGCCTTCTTGTGGTGGCGATGCTTCTTGTGCATCGGCTTGGTGGTGTCGCTGCTGTCCATGGCGGGCGCCGCCTGGTCGCCCGCCGCTGCATTGGCGCTGCGGTCGGGGCTCGATGACGGCGGGTCGGTGCGCTTGCCCGGCGCCTTGGTGGGGTTGGTGTTGGGCGTCTGCTCGTTGTCGGCGGGGGCGGGGGTGGTCTGGGCAACGGCCGAACCGACGCCCAGGCAGAGGATCGCGCTGGCAAGGGCGGCAGTCAGTAAACGTGTTCGCATGGTGATGTCTCCGAGGATGTGACGGTGTATGCCGAAGGGTCGACAGGCGTGCAATGGAAGCGCACCGCGACGCATCTTCCATTGCCGTCCACCGCAGCAACGCATGTACCTGCGGTGCCACCTGCCCGCATGTGCTGCTGCAGCAGGCGTGCGCCGGGGTGCTGTCATGTGCCGGCAACACTGCGCATATAAAAACGACATGACCATGTAGAAACGGCGTGCCAGCCACCCGTAAAGCCTTGTGGCGATTGGCTTGGTTGACATGGCATAGCCTTTGCATCGATGCGGTGAGTAGTCGACGGAAGTGTCGACGCCCACTCACCAAAGGAGGCAAGGCGAATGGTCAAGGCCGCTCTGGAAATGCGTGCGAAGCAGCATCTCGCGCTGACGCCGCGGCTGCAGCAGTCCGTCAAGCTGCTGCAGTTGTCTGCAACCGAATTTGCGCAGGAAATGCAAGAAGCGCTCGCAAGCAACCCCTTCCTGGAAGAAGTCGAGCAAGAAGCCGGTGCGCAACCGGCAGACGACACCCTCGTGCGCACGGGTGACGTGGCCGCTTCTGCCGATCTGGACGGGGCTGCGGCTGACCACACGCCCGTTGACGAAGCCCCGCTGGAAACCACCACCAGCGCCATCGAGACCGACCCGACCCTGGCCGCCTCGGAAGATTTTCCAGGCGACTTCAGCACGTACTACAGCCACAGCGGCGGCCACCACGGCGATGGCGAAGACAGCGATATCGGCGAATGGGTGCACGCGACCCCGACCCTGCGCGAGCACCTGCGCCAGGAACTGAGCAGCTATCGGCTCTCCGACCGCGACAGCCTGCTCGCGCAGACGCTGATCGAAGCGCTGGACGACGACGGCTACCTGCGCCAGCTGCTCTCTGAACTGATACCGCTCGCACCCGTGGAGCCCGCACCCAGCGAGAAGGAGATGCAGATTGCGCTGGCGCTGGTGCAGAGCCTGGACCCGCCGGGCGTGGCCGCGCGCGACTTGTCGGAATGCCTGCGCCTGCAGATCGAAGCCCGCCCCGCCGACACCGAAGCCGAAGAGCGCATTCAGGAGATTGCCCACGACATCGTCCGCAGCCACCTGCCACGGCTGGCCAAGCGCGAGCTCATGCAGATGCGCCGCGCGCTGGGCTGCACGGAAGACGAACTGCGCGATGCCTGCGCGTTGATCCGCATGCTGGATCCGCGCCCCGGGCTGCGGTTCTCACAGGCGCATGCGGGCTACATCGTGCCGGACGTGATCGTTGCCAAGATCAAGGGCAAGTGGGTGGCCGTCACCAACCCGGCGGTGGCGCCCTGCGCGCGCATCAACAAGGTCTACGCCGAACTGTTTGCGCAGACGCGCGGCCACCACCGCACGCCGCTGGCGCATCAGTTGCAGGAAGCGCGCTGGTTGATCCGCAACGCGCAGCAGCGCTTTGCCACCATCCAGCGCGTAGCCGAGGCCATCGTTGCGCACCAGAAGCACTTCCTGGAATACGGCGAAGTGGCGATGAAGCCGCTGGTGCTGCGCGATGTGGCTGAAGAGCTCGGCCTGCACGAATCCACCATCTCGCGCGCGACGGGCAACAAGTACATGGCCACACCGCGCGGCATCTTTGAGTTCAAGTATTTCTTCTCGCGCCAGCTCGCCACCGACACGGGCGGCGCATGCTCGGCCGCTTCGGTGCGGGCGCTGCTCAAGGAGATGATCGAAGCCGAAGATGCCGACGCACCGCTCTCCGATGTGTCGCTGGCCAAGATGCTGGCCGAGCAGGGCGTGATCGTCGCGCGCCGCACGGTGGCCAAGTACCGCGGGCTGATGCGCATTGCGCCGGCGGAAATGCGGCGCCAGGTTTAAGGCGCCCGCCACCCACGGAACAACGGGACACCCGTGCGCAAGCTGCCGACCCACTCCACGTTCTCGCACCCGTCGCACCACGCCGACGACGCCACGATGGCGTCACTGCACCTGGCCGACGTGACGATGTTCTGGGCGGCGGAGAGCGGCGGCGTCAAGCGTTACCTGCGTGCGAAGCACGATTTTCTGCGCTCCACCCACTGGCGCCACACGCTGGTAGTGCCGGGTACGGCAGACGATGCAACGAACGAGATCGCTGTGGTGCCCGGCGTGCCGTTGCCCCTCTCGCACGGCTACCGCATTCCGCTGCGCAGCGGGCCTGCCGAGCAGGCGCTGTGTGCGCTGTCGCCGGACCTGATCGAAGCAGGCGACCCGTACCGGCTGTCGTGGGCAGCGCTGCGTGGCGGTGCGCGGCTGCAGGTGCCGGTCGTGGCGTTCTATCACTCCGATCTACCGGCGTTCTTCCGTCGCCTGGGCGGGCCGCCCGCTGAACTGGCGGCAGCGGCCTATGCGCGCAAGCTGTATCCGCACTTCGATACCGTGTTCGTGCCCAGCCGCTACATCGCAGAGAAGGTGGCGGATCTGGGCGTGCAGCGCATCGAACTGCAGCCGCTGGGCGTGGACACCCGCCTGTTCCACCCCGCGCGGCGTTCGCTGCGCTGGCGCGAACAGCTCGGCCTGCCGCGCGATGCGCGCGTGCTGCTCTATGTCGGCCGCTATGCGCCAGAGAAAAACCTGCGCGTGCTCTGCGATGCGGTGGACAAACTGGACGACGGCAGCGTGCTCGTCACCATCGGCTCGGGCCCGACGCCACCGCACGGCAAGCACGTGCGCGCGCTCCCTTACGAAGGCGATGCGCAGCACCTCGCCGCCGCCATGGCCAGCGCCGACGTGTTCGTGCACGCGGGCGACCAGGAAACCTTTGGCCTGGTCGCACTGGAAGCCATGGCCAGCGGCGTGCCCGTGGTGACCTGCTCCGCCGGGGGCCTGGGCGAGTTGGTGAACGAGCACGTCGGCTACGCCGTCCCGCATTGCCGTGCGGACGATTTTGCCGACGGCCTGCACGCGTTGCGCCAGCGCGATCCGGTGGCGCTGGCTCACGCCGCGCGCCGCCACGCCATGCAATACGACTGGCGCGTCGTGCTGCCCCAACTGCTGCGCCGCTACCTGACGCTGCTCGGCCGCCAAGCCAGCGCGCGCCCCGAAACCTTTCCACCGGCCCATGAACGCTCGCGTGCAGCGCGCGGCCGATAACCCCGCTCCATCATGTCGCGCTACCTCATTCTTGCCATGCACGATGTCACGCCCGCCACGTGGCCGGCGTGCAAGGTCCTCCTCTCTGCGTTGGACGAGGTGGCGCGCGTGCCGAAGTCGCTGCTGGTCATTCCGAACTTCTATCGCGGGCCGACGGCGCGCAACAGCGAGCGCTTCTGCCGCCTGATGACCGAATGCCTGGCCGAAGGCGATGAGCTCGTGCTGCACGGCTATGCGCACCTGGACGACCAACCGCCCGGCGGCGTGATCGACCAGTTGATCCGCACCCGTTATACCGCCGGCGAGGGCGAGTTCTCGGCGATTCCGCTGTCGACGGCGCGTGCGCGCATCGCAGCCGGCGCCGCCTGGTTTGCCGCCAACGGCTGGCCGCTGCACGGCTTTGTCGCGCCGGCCTGGCTGATGAACCCCGCAACGTGGCAGGCGCTCGACAGCCTGCCGCTACGCTACACGACCACGCTGCGGCGCTTCTATCTGCTGCACCCGCGGCGTGCGCTGAAAGCGCCCTGTCTGACATACAGCGTGCGCACGCCGGCACGCCGGCTGCTCTCGCGCTACTACCTGCGCTGGCTGGCGCAGCAGCATGCCGAGACACCGCTGCTGCGCCTGGGCCTGCATCCGGCCGATGCCGCCCATCCGGACGTCATCCGCCATTGGCAGAACCTGCTCGCGGCCTGCCTGGAAACACGCACGCCCGTCACCAAGAACGGCTTTGCACAGGTGCTGGCCCAGGCGTGGATGGGCAGCCCGGACACCACCACTGGGCAGGCGCAAACGTCTTACTGAACCGAGGCGCCCGTCGCCAAGCCGAGGGCGCCCTCCGCAGCACCGCGCCTGAAGCGATCGTTCTCCTCCATGCGGCGGCACATCACTCCACCACCGCGTCGTCCTCCGACGTCTTCCTGCCGCGGCTGAAGCGCGCCGCCAACGCCTTGCGCGCCGCATCCAACCCCTCGCCGTGGCCGGCGACCTTCAACAGGGCATAGCCCTCCATCGCGCCGCTCATCACATCGCTGCCCAGCGCCAGTTGCGAATCCGACATCCGCTCATGGAGCCGCGTCAGGCGCACCAGGCGGCTGCGCAGCAGATCAAAGCCCGCCAGGTCGCGGCGCAGTTCAGCAAGGTCGAAGTTGCCGGGCAACACCTTGGGGTTGGCGTTCAGCACGTCCACGGCCAGGCGGGCAAACGCTTCGGACTTGTCGCCCATCTTCACCAGCGTCCGGCGTTGGTCGGGCGACAGGTCGATCAGGCTCGCGAGCCGGTCTTCCAGCATCTTGAGCGCGGTATCCACGGCGGCCAAGTCGGCGGGGGTGAGTTGAAACGAGATCAGGTTCTGGGGCATGACATTCCTCACGAGCGGTTGCAGGGCCGTACCGACAGGACGGCCGCGCGAGCTTGGCCGCTACGTCATCGGCCCGCAATATCGGAGGCGCGCTTTGCGTGAAGAATCAGAAAGGTCCGACGTCCGGGTTCACAACTCGAAACATCCGGCTTTTTGCTCGGCGGCCCGAGCTCGACGCTCGACACGCGGAGCCTTTTGCTCGGCGGCCCGAGCTCGACGCTCGACACGCGGAGCCTTTTGCTCGACGGCCCGGGCTCGACGCTCGACGTGCGGAGTTTTTTGCTCGGCGGCCCGGGCTCGAAGCTCGACGTGCCGAGCTTTTTACTCGGCGGCCCGAGCTCGGAGCTCGACACGCGGAGCTTTTTGCTCGACGGCCCGAGCTCGGAGCTCGACACGCGGAGCTTTTTGCTCGACGGCCCGAGCTCGGAGCTCGACGCGCAGAGCTTTTTGCTCGACGGCCCGAACAAGGCGGACCAGCGCGGACACCCTGGGTCAGAACAACCACACCGACAGCCCACCGATCAGCATCCCCAGCCCCGCCCCCGCCAGCACATCGCTCGGATAGTGCAGGCCGAGCACCACGCGCGAGACCGCCACCATGAGCGTGAACGGCACCAGCGCGAGCGCCATGCGCGGGTAGTACGCCGCCATCACGATGCTGAACGACACGGCATGCAGCGTGTGGCCGGACGGAAAGCTGAACTGGTCGAGCACGCGCCCGCACAAGTGGATCTCCTGGCACGACAGATACGGCCGTGGCCGGCACACGCCGCGCTTGAGCAGGATGTAGATGACGAGCGACAGCAGCCCGGTCAGGCCCATCTGCTTGGCGCATTCCCAGCCGGTGTCGCCGCCCACCACGGGCAGCGCCGCCATGAGCGCGTACCAGAGCATGCCGTCGCCCAGGCGGCTGACGCCGCGATAAAAGCGGATGGACGACGCATCGCCCGCCACGTGGTTCAGCGCGACGGCCAGTTGGCGGTCGCGCTCGCGCCAGCGCTTCCAGTCAGGCCAGACGTGGGTCGCCATGGTAGGCCTCCCCGGTGGTGGCGGCGTGGTGCACGGCGACGAGCGCAGCCTCGAAACGTTCGAGCACGCGCGGCCAGTCCAGGCTCTGCGCGGTCAGCCGTGCGGCGTGGCCGAGGCGTTGCTGCAAGCCTGCATCTGCGGCGAGCGCGACGGCGGCGCGGGTGAACGCAGCGGCATCGCCGAGCGGGGCAAGGCAACCGTTCTCGTTGCTGCGCACATGCATGCCCGCGGCGGCGGTATTGAACGCGACCACGGGCAAGCCGCTGGCCATGGCTTCGACCACCACGTTGCCGAAGGTCTCTGTCAGGCTGGGAAAGAGAAACAGGTCCGCCGACGCATAGTGCGCGGCCAATGCCTCGCCGTACTGCGTGCCGGCAAACACGGCATCGGGACAGCGCCGGTGCAGCGCGCTGCGTTGCGGGCCATCGCCCACCATGACGAGCCGCGCGCCGGGCATGCGCGCACGCACCGCATCGAACGTATCGAGCACGACGCCCAGGTTCTTCTCCACCGCCAGACGGCCGACTGTCAGCACCACGGGGGATTCGGCATCAGCACCCCACTGGGCGCGCAGCGCCTCGCTGCGGTAGTGCGGTGCGAACTGGCCGGCATCCACGCCGCGCGTGCTGACGGTGAGGCGTTCGAAGCCGAGTTCGCTCAGTTGCCTCTGCAGCTCGCGCGTAGGCACGAAGGTGCGATCGGTGCGGTTGTGAAAGGCGCGCAGGTAGGCGCGTACCAGCGTCGCGGCGCCATCCCATGCGTAGTGTCGGCCGTACTCGTCAAAGCGCGTACGGACGTCCGAGGTGACAGGCACGCCCAGTTGCCGTGCCGCGCGGATGGCCGACCAGCCCAGCGGCCCTTCGGTGGCCACGTGCACGAGATCGGGCCGATGTGCGTACCACGCGCGCAGCAGCCGGCGGCGCACGGGCAGGCCCATGCGCAGGTCCGGATACAGCGGAATCGGTACGCCGGGCACCCGGAGCGTGTCGTCCGCCAGCCCGGGCTTGCCGGCATCGATGGCTTGCTGGCGTGGGCGCACGAGCATCACGTCGTGCCCCTGCGCATTCAGGAAGGCCGCGGTGCGCGCGGCAGTGAGCGACACACCGTTGAGTTCCGGCGGCCAGGTCTCGGTCACGTAGGCGATGCGCATGGCCGATCAACCTTGACGCTCGTCGCGGTGACGCGATGGCGTGGCCGATGGCCCGACCGTTTGGCCGCGCTTGTCGGCAAGATCGTCCGCGCTGCGGTTGGCGACCTGGCGATCGCTGTCTTGCGTGTTGGCGGCATGGCGTTCGCGCACGACGCGCTCGACGCCGGGCGTGTTGTGCAGGTCGGTATCGAGTTGCCCGCTTTCGATATCGCGCGCGGCCTGCTCGACATTGCTGCGCGGCTCGGAACGCTGCTCTTCGAGGTTCTGGTCGCGTTCGTGCGGCAGCCTGTCCCGCTCACCTGGAAGCGGCTTGCCTTGCGGCTCGGGCTTGCCGAGTACGGCATCCACCTGTTCGGCGGCCTTGCCGGCATCGGGCGCGCGCGGAGGCGCAGCACCCGAGGTTCGCTCATCACGCTGGTCGGGGCCGCACACGATGGCACGTGGCTGCGCGTTCATGGTGCCCTCCTGCGGACATGGTCTGGATGCCTTGCGCACCGCAACCGGCGTGCCCAACGCGCAGGCATACACCGCACGGCAGACAAGAGCTGCACGGCCACTGCGCCACCGCGCCACCGGTATGCGACTGCCTGCCGATGCAGGTATCGGGTTGGTTGCGTAATGGTTGCGTAATGGTTGCGTAAGGGTTACATGCGCGCTTGTAACGCTTGCTGTGCAAGGTGATTCAGCGCCGGCGCGCCCGGTCCGGGTTCCGTATAGACCAACGTGCGGGCCAACGTGTGGGGCGACGTGTGGGGCGGCCGCGCAGGCGGTCCAGCAAGCGCTGTGACACGCCGGCTGGCGCGTCGGTGGTGCCCAGCAGCGTACCCAGCGGGCGCAACCGTTCAACGTGGTCGCACACCACCTTGATCATTGCCGTGACGGAGGTGCCGAGCAGCAGCCCCCACACACCCCACAGCCAGCCCCACAGCAGCAGGCCGATGTAGACGACGCAGGGGTCGAGCTTGGACGCTCGGCTCTGCAGCCACGTCACCAGCAGCGTGCCGATCAGGGTCGCCAGCAGCAGCGTGGTGCCGGCCACGACAAGCGCGTCCGACCACGTGCCCATCTGCAGGTACGCGCCGATACCGCTGGCCACGGCAATCACCACCGAGCCCAGGTAGGGCACGAAATGCAGGACGGCGCTGGCCAGCCCCCAGACTGCGGCGTCCTCCATGCCGAGCAGCACAAAGGCCACCGTGGTGAGTAAGCCCAGGACGATGTTGGTCACGAACAGCACCAGCAGCGAATACTGGATCTGCGTGCCGATGACCGCCATCATGCGCACCGCGCGCTTCTTCTCGCTGAGGGTGGTGCCCACCGCGCGCACCCATTTGCGCTTGAGTGCCTGGCCCGATGCGAGCAGGAAATAGACGAGGAACGACACCACCACGAGTTGTCCCGCGAGGGCGAACAGATTGGCGGAGCCCGTCCACAGAAACTCGCGCAGCGGCAGCACCGGCTGCGCAGGCGGCTCGGCGGAAGCTGCGGGCGCGCGCTTGGCGGGTGGGGGCGCCGGTTTGCCCTGTACGCCTTCAGCGGCGTGCTCCAGCGCGACGGTGACCTCGCGCATCTTGTCGAATGCGCCGCCCACGTGGCCGCGCATGTGGTCGACCGATTCCGCCATGCGCTCGGCCGCAATCGGAAGGCGCGCGGCCATGGCCGACACGCCGTCCTGCATGCCGAAGACGAGCGCCGCGCCACCGACCCACAGGCTAAGCACGACGATGGCCGCTGCAATCGGCCGCGGCACGTAGCCGCGCTGCAGCCACACCACCAGCGGATTCAACGCAAACGCCAGCACCACGCCAATCGTGAACGGCACCAGAAACGCCCGCGCCCACTGCAGAAAGACCAGCGTGCCGCCAATGGCCACCAGCACCATCGCGACGCGCCACGCCGGCTGCCGCAGGCCGTCGAGCAAATGCATCTGCGGCGGTGCGGGTTCGCTGTGGGACAGCAGGGTCGGCGGGGTAGTGGGGTCGTCCGGCATGGCAGGGAAAGTGGTGCAGTCTTCTCTGCGCAAGCGCCGTGCCTTGGCGCGCTAAAACGGCGCTATATCGCCACCCCGAGCTTGGCGAGCGTGCGCAATGTGCGCACCAGGTCGTATGGCGAGACCGGCTTGATCAGATGCTCATGAAAGCCGCTCGCCAGCGCACGTGCGCGATCGTGGGGCTGCGCGAAGGCGGTCAGGGCAATCGCGGCCATCGGCTCCCCGTCGGCTTGCGGGTGCGCACGTTCCCACGCACGGATGTTCTGCAGGATGGCGTAGCCGTCTTCATCGGGCAGCGCAATGTCGCACACCAGGGCGTGCGGGCGGCCCAATTCGCCCCAGGCATCCAACTGCGACAGTGCCTCGCGGCCGGAGCCCACACTGCCCACGTCCGCACCCACCTGGGTCAACAGCGTCGCCAGGGCATCGCGCGCGTCCGCCTGGTCGTCCACCAACAGCACGCGCAGGCCCGACAGCGAGGGCAGCGGCCCGCTGCGTGCCGGGTCTTCGGTCAGCGGAGCAGTCAATTCGGCACCGGCATGCAACGGCAGGTACACGGTGAACGCGGCGCCCTGCTGCTCGCCATCGCTGCGCGCATAGATGCGCCCGCCGTGCAGTTCGGTCAGCCGCTTGACCAGCGCCAGCCCGAGCCCGAGCCCGCCGGTGCGCCGAGTGTGCGCGCCCTCGGCCTGCCGGAACGGGTCAAACAGATAAGGCAGGAACGCGGGCGCAATGCCCCGGCCGTTGTCGCGCACCACAATGCGCGCCACTTCGCCCACCAGTTCGGCCGACAGCCAGACGTCGCCACCTTCCTGCGTGAACTTGATGGCATTGGTCAGCAGGTTCCAAAGGATCTGCTGAACGCGGTCGGCATCGCCGTCGATCTCGTGTTCATTGAGGGCACTCTCCACATGCAGCGTGATGCCGCGTTCGGCCGCCAGGGCGCGGACGCTGTTGAGCGCGCTCTCGAGCGCGGTACGCAGCACGAACGGTTTGCGCGTCAGACGCAGCTTGCCGCTCATCACGCGCGTCGCGTCGAGCAGGTCTTCGATCAGCCGCACCTGCTGTTCCACACCGGTTTTGATACCAGCCAGCGCGCGCTGCATGAGCGGCGCGCCGCCCGCGACCTGGCTCTCCAACACATAGGCCCAGTTCTGAATGCCGTTGAGCGGCGAGCGCAATTCATGCGACACCACGGCTAGGAACTGGTCGCGCGCGGCCGCGGCTGCTTCGGCCTGGGCACGCGCGGCCTGCTCGCGCAGCAGCAACGCATCGCGTTCGCGCTCGGCTTCGGTGCGCTCGGTCACGTCATAGACGATCAGCAGTGCCGATTCCGTCGCGCCCGACCGGTCGGCCTCTGGAATCACGCGTGCGTTGTAGTGCACAACGCGCGGGCGCCCCGTGCTCTCCAAATGCAGCGTGAGCGTCTGTTCCGCACCTGAAGCAAAGGCGCGGCGCGCGGCGTCCTCCAGCGGGCCGGTCACGTCAGCCGACAGCGGCGACGCCGTCAGCGCGCTCCCGATCAGCGCGGCCGGTGTCACGCCAAAGGCTTCGGTCACGGCGCGGTTGACATACACGCAACGCAGTTCGCGATCGAGCCGCGCGATCACGTCGGGTGCGTTCTCCACCAGCGTGACGAACTCGCGCTGATGCCGAAAGCGCTCGCGCTCGGCGTCCTTGCGTTCGGTGATGTCGTCTTCCACGCAGACGAGCGCCTGCACGCTGCCGTCCGCCCCGCGCTGCGGCGAATACGCGGCATGCATGAAGCGGCGGCCAATCGCGCCGGGGTACGTCAGTTCCATCTCGAAATCGACGCGCCGGCCCGCGAAGGCCTCTTCAAGATGCGAAAGCACGCGCGCATACGCAGCATCGCCCATGAGTTCACGCACATGGCGGCCGAGCACCTCTTCCAGCGCAAGGCCAAAGCGCTGCGCGTACGCGTGATTGGCGAAGCGCACGCGATGCCCGGCGTCGATCTGCACGAGCGGGAATGGCACGCTCTCGGTCAGCCATTGCAACTGGAATTCCGATTCGGTGAGGTCGGCCAGGGTCTGCTGGCGCTGCGTCACGTCTTCGACCATGCCCACGGCATGGGCGGGCGCGCCGTGGGTACACGGCATCAGGAAGCCGCGTTCGCGCACGCGGCGCTCGGCAAGGTCGGCACCGATCCAGCGGTATTCGAGGCTGAAGTCCTGCCCGCGCGCCAAGCCATCCCACGCGGCGCGCAGCGCGGCATGGTCGTCCGGGTGCACGTGGACGAGCCAGTGCTCGCGCACGCCACATAGCGCGTCGGCCCGCACCCCCCACGTTTGCGCGACAGCGCTCACGTGCAGGCGGGTTCCCGTCAATGGATCATCTACCCAGAACACATCCACGGCCTTTCGGGCAGCCGGCTCGATGCGCGCTGGGCGCACAGGTGCCGACCCGATTGTTGCGAATTCACTCATTGCGCCCTTGCGTAGCAGTTTTCGTTCCCACGGCCATGGTCGAAAAAGAAGCGGTGCCGCAGCACCGCATCACGAGGGATGGTGCCGATTTACTGCGCGGGCAATTCGCTCGCTGTCTGCGAGGCGCCGTTGGCTTGGGCCACCAACACGCGAATGGCGTTGGGCGTCACCGCGCCCACGCCGCCGGCGGGCAGCGTGGTGATCAGCCAGTCCGCGTTGTTGGCCAGGTTGAATGGCTGCGAAGCAAAGATGACCGTCTTCGTGCCCGCGGTCGTCACGCGTATCTGATACGTGCCGCCATCGACGTAGATCGAGTCCTGCGTGCTGACCGGAGACGCCGCACCATATGCAGCACCGCCCATGGTCGGCCCGGTGGTCGAGATATCCGCGTTGGGCGCCGTCACATAGACATCGACATTGGGAGCGTTATACGAGGCGTTGAAGGTACGCACGCGCGCCTTGTCCGAGAGGATCGACTTGTTGTACGGATCGTCGATAAGCGCGAGGCTGGTGGCCGAACCGTTGGCCCCCACGATGGCCAGCCCGGTGTAGCGGTGGCCGTTGACGGGGCTGAAGTTGGCCGAAGCCAGCGGCGTGGTGCTGCCCGAATTCGACACCGTGGCCTTGGTGGCGGTCGAGTCGATGCCGAAATAGTTGCTGACGTTCTTGAAGCCGACGTTGGTGACCTTCACGGTACCGTTCACCGCAAAGTCGACGTTCGAAATGAACGGATTGGCGTGCACCGTTCGGTACTGTGGCGAGCTGGTGCCGATGATCTGCCCGATGTCGTCGCTACCGCCGCCGCACCCGGCAAGCACGGCCAACGAACCCAGCGCCAGCACGGCGGCGATCTTCCTGATCTGTATCTTCATCTTCCACCTCAGAGGGAGAGTCGTGTCATGTACCGGGCCACACGCTTGCCGTGCCCGTGTACGTTGTTGTCGACATGTTGGACCGACGATAGCCATGCATTTGCGACGCGCCTATCGAGCCGATTCCGATCGCCTTGTCGGAGCGCTCCGACACACGAAGCGACGTACCGCAATGAGCATGGCGCGTGCCCACGCCGCTTGAATGCCTGTTCCAATCCTGCAGGAGCGACGTTGCGCGGACGTGGCTCGCTATACTTGCGCGATCCGCTTTTTCCTTGTGCGCCACGCGCTTTCCGCATGTTCGAACCGCGCCCGGCAAATGCCGCGCTCCCGCCCCCGCCTCCACCCGACAACGCCGCCTCCCAGGCCGATCTGCAGGCATTCGCCCATGAGCGCGAACGCGTGCAGGCATGGCTCGATGCGCGGGCTTCGGGCGCGCGCGCGGTGAGTGCCTCCACGCTGTCGCAATACCGCGTGGAAGCCGAACGTGTGTGCTGGTACGCGCGCACGTTCGGTAAGCCAATCGCAAGTTGGCAACGCGACGACGCGTCGGCCTATCTGCGCTTTTTGCAAGAACCGCCCGTCTGGGCGGTCAGCGCGCGCGGCATTGGCCGCGACGATGCCAACTGGACGCCGCTGCGCGGTCCGCTCTCGGCACGCTCGACACGGCAGAGCAGCATCATCGCGGCCAACCTGTGCGGTTGGCTGCAACGCACCGGCTACCTGCGTGCGAACCCGTTTCTTGACGACGACGCCATCGTCATCACCGTGCCCGGTGCGCAAACACCGGCATCGCAGACCGCAACGTCGGAACCCGACAGCGCGTTGGGCGCGGCGGACATGGCGCTGGTAGTCGACGCCGTGCGCGTGCGGGTTGCCCTCGGCCGCGAAGCGCGCCTGCGCCAGGCACGCGATCACTTCCTCGCCGTGCTGCTCGCGCATGCGGGCATGCGTGTGGCGGAGCTTGTCGGCGCGCGCATGGGCGATGTGGCACTGCATGCGGTACCGGCTTCGCAGTTGGCATCCGATCCATCGCTGCCGGCATCGGTCTGGCTGCTGGCGATCGGCAGCGGGCACACACAGCGCTGGCTGCCATGCGAGGCGCTGATGACCGCATTGCGGGAATACCGCACGGCGTTCGGCTTGTCGCCGCTGCCGCTGCCGGATGAAGCGACGCCGCTGCTGCTGTCGGTGCGCAAGCGTTCGCCACGACGTGCGGACGGCAGCATCATCGACTCCCCCGCCCTGCGCCGCGATTTTGGCGAACGCAAGGGCATCGCCTCACGTTCGCAGCTGCTGCTCATTGTCAAGGCCATGCTGGACGAGGCCGCTGAGTACGCGCGCGCCATCGGCCATGCCGACGCCGCTGCACGGCTCTCGCATGCCTCATTGCGCGGCGTGCGGGGCGCCCATATGCGAGAGCGGCTCGCTGCCGGCGAAGCTGCAGCCGACGTGGCACATGCACTGGGCTTGGCCGCCCTGCCCACCGTGGCCGTGCGCGCGCGCGAGGCCGATCTGGCCGCCAGCATTGCGCAAGCCGCACGCCAATTGGCCACGCCGTCGGCCTGACATTCCTCCACACATCGCGCAGAAACGGGTACGCATCGCTTATCTGAGCGGTGCGCTGGCGTCTTGTCGGCATCGATAATCGCGGCGCTTGCAGCAACAGTTGCCGCTCACATCGTCCGCAGAATTGGGTACGCACCTGTGGCGGGATCGTTCACGATGGCACGCAGAAACGGGTACGCCCGCTCCCGCAATCGCACGCAGAAATGGGTACGCTTTCATGCAAATGCAAAAAAAAAACGCGGACTCGAAAGTCCGCGTTTGCGATTGGGCACCGTGCGTTCAGTGTCCGCCCGACAGATAGAAGAAGCGGAACAGGAACACCGCCGAGATGATCCACACGATGATCGGCACCTCGCGCATGCGGCCCGTGAACAGCTTCAGGCCCGAGTACGTAATGAAGCCGAATGCGACGCCGTTGGCGATCGAGTACGTGAAGGGCATCATCAGCGCCGTCAGCACAGCCGGTACGGCTTCGGTGGTGTCTTCCCAGTTCAGTTCGACGAGCTCGCGCAACATCAGGCATGACACGTACAGCAGCGCGGGCGCTGTCGCATAGGCCGGCACGACACCCGCCAGCGGCGAGAAGAACAGGCACAGCAGGAACAGCACCGCCACCGTCAGCGCGGTCAGGCCCGTGCGGCCGCCAGCCTGCACGCCGGAAGCGCTCTCGATATACGCGGTGGTCGACGACGTGCCCAGTAGCGAGCCCGCCATGATGGCCGTGCTGTCGGCCAGCAGCGCCTTGTTCAGGCGGTCCATCTTGCCTTGCTTGAGCAGGCCCGCGCGGTTGGCCACGCCCATCAGCGTACCGGTCGCATCAAACAGCTCCACCAGGAAGAACACCAGCACCACGTTCAGAATGCCCACCGACAGCGCGCCCATGATGTCGAGCTGCAGCAGGGTAGGCGCCAGCGACGGCGGCATCGACACCACGCCGTGGAAGGTGTTGCCGGCAAAGAAGAAGCTCGCCGCCGTCACGACCAGGATCCCGATCAGGATGGCGCCCTTCACACGCAGGTGGTCCAGCGCCACGATCACGAAAAAGCCGATCACCGCGAGGATGACCGACGGCTGATGCACATCGCCCAGCGACACCAGCGTCGCCGGATTGCCGACGATCAGCCCCGCGCCACGCAGCGACACAATGCCCAGGAACAGCCCGATGCCCGCCGTGATTGCCACGCGGATGGAATGCGGAATCCCGTTGACGATCATCTCGCGGATGCGGAACACGCTGACCAGCAAGAACAAGCAGCCCGAGATGAACACCGCGCCCAGCGCCGCCTGCCACGTAAAGCCCATGCCCTTGACCACGGCGTACGCAAAGTACGCGTTCAGGCCCATGCCCGGCGCCATCGCGATGGGGTAGTTGGCGTACATCCCCATGATGATCGTGCCGATCGCCGCCGCAATGCAGGTGGCGACAAACACCGCGTCATGTGGCATGCCCGCGTCGGCCAGGATGTTCGGGTTGACGAAGATGATGTACGCCATCGTCAGGAACGTCGTCAGCCCGGCGAGCACCTCGGTGCGGACATCGGTCTGGTGCTCCTCGAGCTTGAAGGTGCGCGCGAGCCAGGTCATGCGGATTCTCTCCTCTTGGTGTGAAGTGCCATCGCCGGCCAGCCCTGCGGATGGCACGGCTCCCCAGGCACGCCACCACCAAGCGCCGCGACGCCGGGCAGAACGCCGGCGCCAGGAGGCTGCGCGGCCAACATAGGGGCATGCGAATGCCGGGATGGAAAACGCGGGAGCCGGGCCTGAGGCCGGCGCGCGGGATGCGCATGATGCCCGAAACATCAAGCGTCTGCACGCTCTGTCAGAGCGGATTCAGTAGCCACCAAACGCGCTTCGGGCCGCGACGATCCGTACCCGTTTCTGCGAAAGCTTGATACCACGAGGCCTGCGTAGCGATTGGCGTACCCGTTTCTGCGGGCCAGCTCGCAGAAATGGGTACGGGTTTCGCATGATCGAAGACGACGGGAAGAACAACTCGCGTCCGTACCCGTTTCTGCGAGGCCAGATCAAACCGAACCGTACCCGTTTCTGCGCAAGGTCGAAGCACTTCCTCCCGGTAAAGCGAACCCGTTTCTGCGAAAGAACGCCCGCTCGGGCGTACCTGTTTCTGCGCACACCTTCGCAGAAATGGGTACGCATCCCGTGCAACGCTGTACGCCAAGCCATTGGTAAATAAGGGTTTTTACCCGCAGAAACGGGTACGCCGGCAATGGTCCGGCCTCGCCGCACGTGACGCAGCCCTCGGATGCCGCTCCGGTTTCAGCGATGAAAGTTCTGAATCGCGATGGCGCCAAACGCTCTGTAAGCACGCCTCTCGAATGGTCGCCACACCCATCTCCGCAGAAACGGGTACGCCCGAAATCCATCCCGCCAAAACGAAGCTGGTGCTCGCTTTTTCGCAGATGGCGACAATGCAAGAAGTGGCAAACCGAAAACCCGCATGTGTACGCAGATTCGGGTACGCATGAGGAGCACCCATCACGCCACCGTGCGCAGAAACGGGTACGCTTGGGCGGCCGGAACGCACGCCAAGCCGGAAAAATCCCCATGATCTGACGCAGAAACGGGTACGCAGTCCCGAAAAATCGATCGAAGGTGCCGCCCAGCGGCCATTTTCTGTGGATAACACTGTGGACAACATGATGTTGTCCCCGCAGATTCCGGTACGCACAGTGCGCAGAAGCGGGTACGGTTTCGCGCAGAAGCGGGTACGCACCCACGCAGAATCTGGTTCGGAGGTCCGCAGAATCTGGTTCGGTTTACCCCTCTGAACCCAGGCCTGACAAGGCTTTGCGGGGGCCGTATACGGTTTACCTGTAGTAAACGTAGAAGGTATATATGACTTGTAGTGAGGAAAGGTCTTCCGTGGACAACCCTGCAGGTTGCCCACCGACGCCCTTCCCGCGACGACGATCAAAAAAAGGAAAACGTACCCAATTCTGCGTGACAAGGCGAAGGCGTTTTAGTACAAAGGCTCTGAACAAATTTTGCTCACCATGGTCACGAAACGCCTCACACCCAATGGGAAACCGGACGATGATTCGCCCGGCCGCATCATCGTCCCCTCGGGAGGGCAAGTCATTGCCGCGCCGGAGAAATTCCAGCGCCTGTTCGATGAAGCCCAGGCGATGGAACGCGAAGATGCCTGGCAAAGCGGCGAGGTCGGCTTTCTCAGCCGTGCCAGCGTGCAGGTCACGCTTCCCTATCGCGCGCCAAAAGGTGCGCCACCCGTCTGGACGCGGTCCAGCGGCAACATCTCGCTGATGATCCAGCCCGGCTACTTCACGCAGCAGCGCTCCGAGCGGGCCAGCAACGGGCGGCAGCGGATCGTCTCGGAGACCGTTTCGTTCGGCTATCCCTATGGCTCGTATCCGCGGCTGATGCTGGCGTGGATCGGCAAGGAGATCATGGCCAAGAAGAAGCGGGGCGAGTTCCAGGGTACGGTGGAAGACCGGCGTATCTCGCTCGGCAATTCGTTGTCCGAGTTCATGTACAACCTTGGCATTCCGATGGCCACGGGCGGCAAGCGCGGCACCATGACGCTGGTACGCCAGCAGATGATCCGCCTCTTCTCGGCGACGATTGCCATCGTGCAGAACAAGTCGGCGCCGAGCAGCCAAAACCAGAATCAGGAACCGCTCTCCATCGACCGTATCGGTTACCTGCTGGCCGACCAACTGTCGACCTGGTGGGATCCGATGCAACCCGGTCAGGGGTCGATGTTCGAGAGCTTTGTCGTGCTGTCCGAGCCGTTTTTCAACGAGCTCGTGAACCGCCCGGTGCCGGTGGACATGCGTGCGCTTAAGGCGCTCAAGCAGTCGCCGTTTGCGCTTGACGTGTATTCGTGGTTGACCTATCGCTTCTTCACGATTCAGAAGCGTACTGAGATCCCCTGGGAAGCACTGCAGATGCAGTTTGGTACCGAGACCGAGAGCGAGCGGAAGTTCCGTGCACTGTTCCGCAAGGCATTGAAGGATGTGTTGGTGGTGTATCCGGACGCCAAGGTGGACGCGGATTCATCGAAGGCGCTGATTCTGCAGCCTTCGCGCACGAGTGTGCGGAAACTGGCCTGACGCGGGGTCAGCAGCAAAGAGAAAGGGGAGCCGAAGCTCCCCTTTTTTCATCTCAGGCGAACAGCCCGAAACTTATTCCGGCTTGATCCCCGAGGCTTGCAGACCCTTCGGGCCTTGCTTCACCTCGAAGGAGACCTTCTGGCCGTCCTTCAGGGTCTTGAAGCCCGAACCCTGAATTTCGGAGAAGTGCGCGAACAGATCAGCGCCGCCGCCATCCGGAGTGATGAAGCCGAAGCCTTTGGTTTCGTTAAACCATTTGACAGTACCCGTGGCCATGCAAAAATTCCTTTAAAAAACAAAAAACACGTCGTCCAGCCGGTCCGGACATCGCACGAAGAACCGGCTGATTCCGAATCCTGCGTAGACAAAGTCTTCAGACGACTGTCTAAGCATCATAACCAGTTTGAGGCACAGTGTCGATGGGCGGCATTTTTTTGGAATGTCGCTTTTATGCATCCCACTGGTAAACACCTAGGACTCGGTAAATACCGGCGAAACGCATGACGTTATGCGCTAAAGGCCGCATTTACATCTCAATTTAGGCGAGCTGAACACCACCGGCTCAGCTGTTTCACCCGTCGCCGATCTTCTGAAATTTATATTAATTGAAATTAATCGATCTTGTGTTTTCATGCGGTCTTCCCTAAGATAGGCGCTACTGACTTTCAGCGCTGAAAGTGGAGGACCAGTGAGCGCCAAGATCGTAACGGTATTCAATCAAAAGGGCGGCTGCGGCAAGACCACGGTCAGCATGCACATCGCCGGCACCCTTGGTTTGCGGGGAAACAAGACGCTGCTGGTCGACATGGACGAGCAAGGAACGGCGACCCGTTGGGCGGCGCAGGCGTCTGACGAGAAGCCTTTTCCGGCATCTGTAATCGGTTTGGCGCCCTCTGGCGGCGCTATGCATCGAGAGGTCCGCAAGTTTGTGTCGGACTATGACTTTATCGTGGTCGACTGCCCCCCCGCAGTTCATTCACCATCGTCTTCCAGCGCTTTGCTGATTTCGGACATCGCGTTGATTCCTGTTGTGCCCTCGCCGCCCGATTTATGGGCTGCAGTGGCCGCCAAGGCGCTGGCTCAGCAAGCGCAGGTGACCAACGAGACGCTGCGCATCCGTGTGCTGGCGAACATGGTGCAACGACGGGTGTCGCTCGCCAAGCAAGCCATCGAGATCCTAGGTGACGATGGCGATATCCCGTTGATGGCATCCATGATCGGGTCGCGTTCGGCGTTTCGCGAATGCCAAGCGATTGGTGCGACCGTCCATGGCGTATCGGGCGCCCGGGAGGCCGTCAGCGAAGTCGACACCATGGTCGACGAAGTGTTGCAGTTGTTGCAGGAGGAACGTGTATGAGCGCGAAGTTGAAATCGCTCAAGGACGGCATGCTGGCCGGCATCGCCGCAGAGAAAACCAAGGCGGCGCCGGTTGATCGCTTCGCTTTGGCGGAAAAGGCGATCACATCGCATCCTCGTGGCTTGCTTGGGCAACCCGTCGCGCCCGCTTTCAGCGCTGAAAGTCCGACCCCTGCGAATACTTCTGAGCGCCGGGTAATCAAGATTCCACTTGAGCGACTGCAGGAGAATCCGCTCAACGCCCGCCGCATCTACGATCCGCAAACCGTCCAGGAGCGCGCTGCTTCAATCGCCACGCATGGCCAGCAGACCCCTGGGCTGGCGGCGCCCGACCCCGCCAAGCCGGGCTGGTATGTCCTGATCGATGGCCACTACCGCAAGCGAGCCTTGGCCGCTGCCGGTAAGGCGGAGATGGATTGCTTCGTCGAGGATGGGTTATCGGACATCGATTTCTACCGCTTATCGTTTGTGCTGAACGAGCAGCGGTCCGGGCAGTCGGTGCTGGACAACGCCATCGCCTGGCGGCAGCTGCTGGACGAAGGAAAAGTAAAAAAAGAAGAAGATATTTGCGAGATTACTGGCGTATCGGCCGGTACCGTCAACAAGACACTGGCATTGCTGAAGCTGCCGGAGTCAGTTCTTGAGGTGATGAAAGAGCGCCCCGCCGGCATCGGTATCGCAACGGGCTATGAGCTGACGCTGTACTTCAAGAGCGCCGGCGAAGACCGCACGCGCGAGTTGGTGCATCGTGTGCTGGAAGAGGGCCTTTCCAGCCGAGACGTCGAACAGATTCGGAAAGTCGCCCAGGAAGGGCGCACACGCAAGGTCAAGGAAGTCAGCCGACAGTACAAAATTCGCAGTGCTGAAGGTGATCTATTAGGCACAATCAAGGAGTGGGATTCTGGCCGCGTCATGCTGGATGTGAAATTGGAAGACCGCGGCGCCCGAGAATCCTTGCTCGAAGCGCTGAAAAGCCGCTTTGGCTTGGACGTCGCGTTGCTGTAGTTTTCCCCTCACACGCCACTCAAGCGCCCGACCGGGCGCTTTTTTTTTCGCCCTTATATGGCGCTCCGAGGTTCGACGAGGCGGCAAGCGTACCCGTTTCTGCGTGACTCCGTCCTCCCGCCGGGCAGTCCCTGCGAGCCTTGGTCCCTACTCCCGAATGAGGGAGGAAGAGGGCTCTTTGGCTCGCTGTAGGCACTTCCAGTGTTACGAAACACGACTGGAACTACAAATATATAGTATGCAAATAATGATCTACACATGACTCGTATTGATGTTTTTAACCCTTGATGTACACTATATCGACATCAAAGAGTCCTCATGGCACGTCCCGGCCTTCATTTCTCGTCAGAGCAGCAGCAGCGGATCGTTGAAGCGATCCGTCGGCTGGATGTCGCCTTCCCTCATGACAATGCGGTGTTCCTGGATGAGGTGATCGAGGCGGTGCATGCCGTGACGCGCCGCGTCTATGGCGCACGGCGATATGTCCAATGGTTGGCCGAGGCAGGCGTGCGTCGACGGCCGAGCAATACGACGCTGCAGAAGGCGGTGGATCGGGCGCGGGGCCGCGGTGACACAGGCGCGGTTGTCGCAGACGCAATCGAGCCCTGGCCGATTCCGTGGGCGCTCGCAGAAACGGGTACGGTTTCGCCGGCGCCGGGCCATTCGGCACGTGAAGAACGCAACCGGATTGCGTCGCGCGCCATTGGTGCTCCGGGGGCTGGCGCTGAATGGATGGAGGCCCGCATCCGTGCCGAAGTCGCGGAGCGCGCGTTGGAGCATGAAGCCGCCCGCAATCGGCAACTGCAGGCGGCCATGGCCGACTTGGAGCGCCGCCTCGGCGAGGCGCTCGCCACGGCGCCGGCTGCCCCGCCCAAGTTGACCGATGCAACGCTCGAGCGCCTGGAACAGACCATCGACACGGTCACTCGTCTGGAAGGTGCGGCCAGCGCGCTGGCGGGCACGGAGCGCTTCCTGCGTCTGCAGAACGACGCCGTGCGCCAGCAAACGCAAAACGAAGCCGATCAACTGCGCCAGCGCATTCGCACACTCGAGGCCGAGGTCACCCAGCTGCGCACACAGATCGATGCCTACCGGCGCGCGCCCGAGCGCACCGCACCGGTCTCGCGCGGCTGGGTCAAGCCATCTCCCTGAGGTGTCGGCACACTGATCGCGCGTACGGACTGAGTCGGTGGGCCGCTAAACCGCGTCGTGGCCTCGCAGAATTGGGTACGCTTTTCCAACTTTCGGCGCTGAAAGTCGGCAACGGATTGCAACCGGTTGTAGGAAAGGACGCCGCCGCAGTGTGTCAGGCATGGCCGAGCCCGCTCCATCAAAGGGCTGACGCACTGGCATATGACTTGCTCATGACGCTAGGTCTCACCAATGGAGTCGTCATGAACGAGAAGATCACCAAGGCCGTGTTTCCCGTGGCGGGGCTCGGTACGCGTTTTCTGCCCGCCACCAAGGCCAGCCCGAAAGAGATGTTGCCGATTGTCGATAAACCGCTGATCCAATACGCGGTGGAAGAGGCGGCCGCCGCGGGTATTACGGAGATGATCTTCATCACGGGCCGCGCCAAGCGCGCAATCGAAGACCATTTCGACAAGGCATATGAGCTCGAATCCGAGCTGGCCGCTAAGAATAAGCAGGCGCTGCTGGAGATGGTGCAGTCGATCAAGCCCCCCGGCGTCGAGTGCTTCTACGTGCGCCAACCCGAAACGCTGGGCCTGGGTCATGCCGTGTTGTGTGCGCAGAAATTGGTACGCGACGAACCCTTCGCCGTGATCCTGGCCGATGACCTGCTGGACCACGAGCCGCCCGTCATGCAGCAGATGACGGAGCTTTACGATCACTACCGCTGCTCGATCGTCGGTGTTGAAACCATTGCGCCGGACGCGTCGCGCTCGTACGGCGTGGTGGCGGGCCGCGAATGGGACGACCGCCTGGTCAAGCTCGACGGCATCGTTGAAAAGCCGGCGCCGAAGGATGCACCGTCCAACCTGGGCGTGGTCGGGCGTTACATCCTCACGCCGCGCATCTTTGATCACCTGCGCAACCTGACGCCGGGCGCCGGCGGTGAACTGCAATTGACCGACGCCATCCAGAGCCTGTTGGCTGAAGAGCAGATCCTCGCCTATCGCTACCGGGGCCAGCGATTCGATTGCGGCAGCAAGTTCGGCTATCTGCAGGCGACCGTTGAATTTGCGCTGCGCCATCCGGAAGTGCGTGCTGACTTTGAGGCGTACCTGTACGAGCGCCTTGGCTTGCCTCAGTCGCATGAGCCCGTGGCTGCCGAGGTGGACGCGCTGGTGCGCGACACCATTCCGCTGGGCGTGGCTGCCTGAGCCTCGACCCGTTTTCAGAATCGGCCGTGCGGGATTTCGCACAGCCTGCCCAGCCGATTCTGGGAAACCGCACACTCCTCCCATCCCCCGCCGTTCCGCTGATTTCCCGCAAAGCCTTGTGCCAAGGGCTTTTACGGCAGATCGCTGCGCCTGTTTTCCGCATGGAATGCTTCTTGAGTAAGAGCGACCACCCATAAACCGGCGGGCCGCCCGCGTGTCGCACTCGGGTTCTGTGTGCCGACACGTGACGGGCAAAGGCCGCCGCCAACGCTCCAAGGAGACACCATGACTCAGCCTCAGGCTGGCGCGGTCACGGGCGCGCATTTGCCCACTCACGCGCCCACGCACACGCCCACCCAAGCCCCCGCCAAAGACACGCCCGCCGACGTACGGCGCCGTCTGCGCTCGATCTTCTCCGGCTCGATCGGCAACCTGGTCGAGTGGTACGACTGGTATGTGTACTCGGCATTTGCGCTGTACTTTGCCAAGTCGTTCTTCCCCAAGGGGGATCAGACCGCGCAGCTGCTGAACGTGGCGGCGGTGTTTGCGGTGGGGTTCCTCGCGCGTCCGGTGGGCGGCCTGCTGATGGGCATCTATGCCGATCGCTATGGCCGCAAGCGCGCGCTGCTGATTTCAGTGGTGCTGATGTGCCTGGGCTCGCTCACCATCGCGCTCACGCCCAGCTACGCGACCATCGGTGTCGCCGCTCCGGTGTTGCTGGTGTTGGCGCGGCTGCTGCAGGGCCTGTCGGTCGGCGGGGAATACGCGACGTCGGCTACGTACCTGAGCGAGGTTGCCAGCAAGGAGCGCCGCGGCTTCTATTCGAGCTTCCAGTACGTCACGCTCATCGCCGGGCAACTGACGGCGCTGGGGCTGTTGATCGCGCTGCAGCAGTTCGTGCTGTCGCCAGCGCAGCTGGAGGCATGGGGCTGGCGCATTCCGTTCCTGATCGGCGCGCTGGGTGCGTTGGTGGCGATGCGCATGCGCTCGAGCATGGAAGAAACGCAGTCCTTTACCGAGGCCGCGACGAAGAACAAGAAGCGCGGCACACTGGCCGAACTTGCCAAGCATCCCCGTGCACTGGCCACCGTAGTGGGCCTGACGCTGGGCGGTACGGTCGCGTTCTACACGTACTCGATCTACATGCAGAAGTTCCTGGCCAACACGGTGGGGCTGACGAAGGACGTGGCAACGCTGGTGTCGGGCGCCTCGCTGCTGCTATTCGCCATCCTGCAGCCGATCGTGGGCGGGTTGTCCGACCGCATCGGCCGTCGCCCGATCCTGATTGCGTTCGGCGTGCTGGGCACACTGTTGACCGTGCCCATCATGACGGGCATCAGCCAGACCACGAACCCGTGGGTGGCCTTCTTCCTGATCATGGCCGCGCTGGTGATCGTCTCGGGCTACACGTCGATCAACGCCGTGGTGAAGGCCGAGCTGTTCCCGGCGGAAGTGCGCGCGTTGGGTGTGGGTCTGCCGTATGCGCTCACGGTGTCGATCTTTGGGGGCACGGCCGAGTACATCGCGCTGTGGCTCAAGCAGGCCGGTCATGAGTCGCTGTTCTACTGGTACGTGACGGGCACGATCCTGCTGTCGCTGCTGGTGTACGTGTTCATGCGCGATACTCGCGAGCATTCCCGCATCGAACACTGACGGAACACGGATCCATGTCGCCATCCGACGGCCACGCCGAGCTTGCCCGCCCCGCTCACGGGCGGCGCTGGCGGCTGGCCGTTGCGCTGGCCATGGCCGCATGCTGCATGGCCGCAGGGTGGGGCGCCTACGCCATCGCCCTGCAGCGCTACGTTGCCACGCGCGCCGAAGAAGCCGGCCAGCGCACCACCTTCTACGCACAGAACCTGCGCAGCACGTTGGCGCGCTATGAATCGCTGCCGCGGCTCGCTGCGCTGGAGCATGTGCTGCACGTCGCCCTGCAGGCGCGGCATCCACCTGCCGATGCCGCATTGCGCGGTGCCGCCAATGCCTACCTGAAGCAGGCCCAGAGCGCAGCCGACCTGACCGCCATCTACCTGCTGGACACTACGGGCCTGACGCTCGCGGCCAGCAACTGGGATCTGCCGTCTTCGTTCGTTGGCCAGAACTACGCCTTCCGCCCGTACTTTGACGAGGCCATGCGCGAGGGCCTTGGGCGTTTCTACGGCGTGGGCAACACGACCGGCGAGACGGGCTACTTCCTGGCGGCTCCCGTGCGCGAGAGCGGCAAGCCGATCGGCGCCGTCGTCGTCAAGATCAACCTCGACGCGTTCGAGGCGACGCTCTCGCGCAGCGGCGACACCGTGTTGCTGGTCGATCGCCATGGCGTGATCTTTCTGTCGTCCGTACCCGAGTGGAAATACCGCACGCTCGGCACCTTGAGCGCCGATCAGCGCGCCGCACTCGACGCGACGCGCCAATATGCGCCGCACACGCTCACCCCGCTCGATCCCCAAGCCGGGGGCGTACCCTTTTCTGCGGACCAACCACCCCAGACGGTGAAGGCCGCGTTGCCCGGAAAATCGGTTTCGACGCTGCGCGTGCAGTACCGCCCGGTAGACCTGCTCGGCTGGCAGGTCGCGGTGTTGATCGATCCGCGCGACGAGCAGCGCACCGCGCTGGTGGCCGGTGCCAGTGCCGCATTTGCGATGGCGTTGATCTTCGCCGTGCTCGTTGCCTTGCGCCTGCGTACCCGCCGACGCGAAGAACAGCACCGCGCCCGCGCTGCGCTGCGTGAAGTCCAGCGCGATCTGGAAGCGCGGATCGCCCAGCGCACCGCCGAACTCACGTCTGCCAACACCGCGCTCGCCGGCAAGGTCGAGGCGCTCGACGCCGCGCAGCGCATCCTGCGTGAAACCCGCGACTCGGCTGTGCAGGCGGGCAAGCTCGCCGTGCTCGGCCAGATGGCCGCCGGCATCACGCACGAACTCAACCAGCCGCTCACCGCACTGACCACGCTGTCCGACAACGCCAACCAGCTTGCCGAACGCGGCCGCATCGACGAGGTGCGCGGCAACCTCACGCACATCAGCCAGCTTGCCGAACGCATGGGCCGCATCGTGTCGCACATCAAGGCGTTCTCGCGCAAGGGTGATGCGGCGCGTGCGGCGGTGTCGGTGGACGAAGCCATCCGCCAGGCGCTGATGCTGGTGGAAACGCGCCGCCGCCAGGCCGGCGTGGCGGTGAATGCCCCAACGATGCCGGCGGACCTGTCCGTCTGGGCCAATGCCGTGCGGCTCGAGCAAGTGCTCGTCAACCTGATCCGCAACGCCATCGACGCCACCGTCGAGGTGTCCCAACCCACCTCCGCCACCGTGGATGTGCGCGTCGACTCCATCGAGAATTGGGTACGCATCACCGTGCGTGACTTCGGCCGAGGCATTCCTGCCGATGTGCTTCCGCGCCTGTTCGAGCCGTTCTTCACCACCAAGGACGACGGCTTGGGCCTGGGCCTCGGGTTGGCGATTTCGCTGGCGATCATCGAAGACTTTGGTGGCCGCCTCGTCGGCCGCAACGCACAGGATGGCTCCGGCGGCGCAGAATTCATCATCGAGTTGGAACGCGTCGTAAAACCGCATGCCTGAAAACGTTTCTCCCAACCTCGCTTCTGCTGACCACGCGCTCGTCTTCCTGATCGAAGACGACGACGTCGTGCGCCTGGGCTGCGAGCAAGCGCTCACGCTGGCGGATGTGCCGGTGCAGTCCTTTGCCGACGCGGAAAGCGCACTGGCCGCACTCGCCACGCAAACGCCTGCGGTGGTGGTCACGGACGTGCGTCTGCCGGGCCGAGACGGCCTGGCCGTGCTGCGCGAGATGCTGCAGCACGACCGTCAGCTGCCCGTCATCCTCATCACCGGCCATGGCGACGTGACGATGGCCGTGGCCGCCATGCGCGCCGGTGCGTACGACTTCATGGAGAAGCCGTTCCACTCCGAACGCCTGGTCGACGTGGTACGGCGCGCGCTGGAAAAGCGCCGGCTCACTTCCGAAAACCTGCGCCTGCGCGAGGCGCTCCAGGGCCGCCAGGCGTACCCGCTGATCGGCCAGAGCGCGGCCATGCAGAACGTACGCCGGCTCGTCACCGCGCTTGCGCCCACCGATGCCGACATCCTCGTCACCGGCGAGACCGGCTCGGGCAAGGAAGTGCTCGCGCGTGCCATCCACGATGGCAGCCGCAGGCGCGGGCCGTTCGTTGCGCTCAACTGCGCGGCGCTGCCGGAATCCGTGTTCGAGAGCGAAATGTTCGGCCACGAGGCAGGTGCCTTCACCGGCGCCAACCGTCGCCGTATCGGCAAGATGGAATACGCCGATGGCGGCACGCTGTTCCTGGACGAGATCGAATCGATGCCGCTGGCGCTGCAGGCCAAGCTGCTGCGCGCGCTGCAGGAGCGCAGCATCGAGCGGCTGGGCAGCAACGCGAGCGTGCCCGTCAACTGCCGCGTGGTGGCCGCGGCCAAGGTGGATCTGAAAGATGCGTCCGACCGCGGCGAGTTTCGCGCGGATCTGTACTACCGCCTGAATGTCGTCTCGATCGCGCTGCCGCCGCTGCGCCAGCGCGCGGAAGACATCCCGCTGCTGATGGCGTACTTTCTGCAGCAGGCCGCCGTGCGCTACGAGCGTGCCGCGCCCGACTGGTCAGCGCAGGACATGATGCGCTGGCAGCACCACGACTGGCCCGGCAACGTGCGCGAGTTGAAAAACGTGGCCGAGCGTTTCTGCCTTGGTCTCGACGATGGCCTCGTCGCGTCGGAAGCGAGCCAGCACTCACTGGCCGGCCGCATGATGGCGGTGGAACGCACCACCATCGAAGAGGCGTTGCGCGCTACCGAGGGCAACGTCGCCCGCGCAGCCGACTTGTTGGCCGTGCCACGCAAGACGCTCTACGACAAGCTCAACCGGCACGGCATCGAGCCGGACCGATTCCGCGGCCACTGACTCCTAACGCAGCGACGATTCGCCGATCTTTCGGCCACCCTGTGGTGGCCAGCACGTTGCCGCCAGCAGCACGGCGATGGCGGCGTAGATGGCTTCGGTCACGGCCAGCGGCATCACGCGTACCTGGTACAGCGCGGCGGGCAGGTCCGCCAGCGCATGCAGCAGCACCGCCAGCACGACGATCACAAAGCGCCGTTGCCGCACCGCGTGCCACACCACCAGCGTGAGCGTGAACTGGATCAGCATCGCGGCGATGCGTTCGGCGAATGCGCCGGCCGCCAGCCACGGCGAGAGCTGCGCGAGCATCGCGTGGATCGTGCCGGTCATGGCTTCGGCGCCGCTGGCCGCGAGGCGCGCGTCCAGTTCGCCACGGTTGGCGGCGATGCCGAACATCACCATCTGCGCCTGTGATGCCGTGCCGATCAGCCACGCCTCGATGCCCGCGTGCCCGAGCGCATACGCCACGGGCGTGGCGGCGCCGCCGGGCTTGCGGGTGAGAAAGCGCAGGCCGAGCCAGCGGCCGGTCTCTTCAAAGAGCCCTGCCATCAGCGCGCCGTAGATCACGAACAGCGCCGGCATGCGCAGCCATTGCGCCGTCACCGGGTTGAGCTGCAGCAGGTACAGGTGAAGCGTACGTTCCAGCCCCAGCGCAAACACCACAAACACCGCCGCGCCGACGCCAACGTCGCGCCACGCCAGGTCAAAGCGCCGGCGCAGCCAGAACCACGCTCCGATGGGTGCGCAGGTGATCAGCAAGCCCGCGACGGCGTGGGCAGCAAGGGCGGGCAGGGCAACGGTGGGCATAGCGGATGGCGCCAAGGGGCAGATGTGGCTGTCGGTTGGGCCGCATGCTACCCGAGGCTTGCGGGCGCGTGTCTTGCGGGCGGATTGTTACAATGGGTGCATGCGGCAGCAACTGCCGCGTCTAGATATGGCAGGGCAGACGGTCGTGAAACGCTTGATGTGGCAGTGGATCTGGATATGCGGAGTCGGCATGAGCGCGTTCAGCGTGGCAGCGCCTGCCCAGGCTGCGCGCTGGCACGAATACCTGACGACGACCTCGGTTTCTGCCTCCATCGATCGCACGTCGCTGCGCTCCAGCCATACCGGACACAAGACCTTTCTCGCGCGGACGGTGCTCAAGCGCAGCGAGCGCCGAGCCCACGGCGCCCGCTACCGGCCCGGCACGATGATCCTCTCGCGCCAGGAAATCGACTGCCGCCGCCAGCGCATCCGCCTGGTCGACTACGTCGTGCGCGGCCCGGACGGTGCCAAGCTGGACTCCGACACTGCTGCTGGCGCGCACTGGATGCGCATCCGCCCCGGCACGCTGGCGGCACGGTCGGCCGCGTATGTCTGCGCCCGCCGCTAGGTTGCTCGACAATCCCCGGCGGGCATAGCACTATGGCGCTTGCTCTCCTATTACAAGGTACCGGCCGCGAGGGGCGCCGGTGCCAGCCGACCGTCCGATGAAACTCACCCTGAAGTCGCAGGCGGCCATCATGGCGACCGTCATCAGCGTGACGCTGGTGAGCCTGTTCGGCTGGTCGCAGCGCGAGCCGATCCGCCGCGAAGTGATGGCACAGATCAAGGTGCAGCAGACGGCGCTGGTCAAGGAATCCGCAGACGATCTCAAGCAGCGGCTGGACACCTACCTGGGTGTGCTCGAGCGCACCGCGCAGCAGATGCGCACCGTGCGGTTCGATACACCGCAGCAGGAGGCGGCGTTCTTCCAGTCCATCCAGCCCGCCGCTGGCCTGTTCAACAGCGTGTTTCTCGCTACGGCCGAAGGCACGGTGACGTCGTTGCGGCCGTACCGCGAAGGCGTGGTCGGCATCGATATCGCGGACCGCGACTACTTCAAGCAAGTCATGGTGGTGGACCAACCGACCATCTCCGCGCCGCTGCGCAATCGGGTCGGCGGCGAGCCCATCATCATCCTGGCCGCGCCGGTGCATGACCAGGAGGGTCGCCAGGTCGGGCTGATCGGCGCATCGCTGTACCTGCTCCAGCCGAATTTTCTGGGCAACCTGCGCGACATGCATATCGGCCAGACAGGGCACGTCTATCTGGTGGCGCACGGCCCGACGCCTGTGTTCGTGATCCACCCCGAGGCCGACAAGATTCTCGCGCCGGTTGATGTCGATCCGGCCATCGCAGCCGCCTTCCGCGCCGACCCCTCGGCCCTGCCGGAGCCCGGCGGCGATGTGGTGACCAAGCAGGACGTGATTGCCGCCGGCTGGACGCTGGCCGCCGTGCTGCCGGGTGCCGAAGCCAACCGGCAGCTTTTCATTATGCGCCAGCGCTTTCGCCTTTCGCTTCTGGCGTTGGCCGCGCTGATCGGCGTATCGGTGTGGGGGGCGATGCTGTGGCTGCTGCGCCCGCTGGGCCGGCTGCATGCCGCCATGACCCAGCTCTCCGCCACCGACCTGCGCGACGCACCGCCGCTTGAGTTGCCGGGGGCATCGGAAGAAATCGAAGCCGTATCCACGGCGTTCCACAAGCTGATGGGCGAAGTCGTGCGCCAGCGCGCCGAGCTGGAAGCCGTGAACGATGCCTCGCCGCTGGGGTTGTTCCGCACCAATGCCGAAGGGCGCACCGTCTACACCAACGCGGCGTATCGGCGGCAGCTCGGCGCCACGCCCGAGGAGGCGCTGGCCGACGTGTGGCTCGCGCGGCTGCATCCGTACGATGTGGAAGCCACCACCGCCGGCTGGCATGACGCGGTGGCGCACGGTATCGGCTATAGCGCCGAGCAGCGCGTCATCGTGCCCGGCGCGGGCGAGCGCCTGCTCATCGTCAACACGGCGCCGGTGCGCGTCGATGGCGAGGTGATCGGCCACGTTGGGGTCATGGAAGACATCACCGTGCGGGCGCGGGCGCAGCAGGCCTCGCGGGTGCTGACCAAGATCCTGGATTCCACCACCGACTTCGTCGCCCAGACCGATGTGCTGGGCAACATTACCTACATGAACCCGGCCGGACGCCGTTTTGCCGGCCTCGCGCCGGATGTGGACCTCAATGGCTTTACGGTGGCGGACTTCTATCCGCCCGAGACGATGGACTGGCTGCGCGAGGTGGCCGTACCCGCCGCCGCGCGCGACGGCGTGTGGATCGGCGAGACCACCGTGCGGGGTGGGGAAGGGCAGGTCGTGCCGATCAACCACATGATCATCGCGCACCGCGATCCGGCTGGACGCATGGAGTACTTCTCGTCCGTCATGCGCGACATCACTCAGGACAAGGCCGCCAAGGAGGCCCTGCAGCGCAGCCGCGAAACCCTGCAGACCGTGACCGACGCGCTGCCGGCGCTGGTGGCCTTCATCGACACCGACGAGCGTTTCCGCTTCCTGAATGCCGCGTACGAGAAAGCCTACGAGCGACCCACGGCCAGCATGCTCGGGCAGACCGTGCGCGACGTCGTTGGCATCGATGCCTACGGCATCCTGCAAGGCGCGCTGCGGCACGCGCTGGCCGGCGAGACCATCGTCTTCGAGCGTGAGGTCCGCGGCCGCGATCTGTACCGCTGCGAAGAGATCAGCTACCTCCCGCAGTTCGACGCCCACGGCGGCGTAACCGGCGTGCATTCGGTCACGCTCGATATCACCGAGCGCAAGAAGCAGGAGCTCCGCCTGCGTGCGCTGACCACCACCGACCACCTGACCGGCCTGCTCAACCGCGCTGGCTTTGAAGAGCGCCTGCTGGCCGCGCTGGACCAGGCGCGTGTGAGCAGTTCGATCGGCGCGCTGTTGCTGCTCGATCTCGATGGCTTCAAGGTCGTCAACGATACGTACGGACACGCCGTGGGCGACACACTGCTGCGCACCTTCGCGCAGCGCTTGGCGCGCGCCGTGCGTCCATATGACGGGGTGGCGCGCTTTGGCGGCGACGAGTTCGCCGTGATCCTGGAGCACCTGTCGCGCCCGGACGACGCCAAGGCGGTTGCCACCCATATCCTCAGCGCCTGCAACAGGCCGTTTCGCCTGAGTGAGACGATGGTGCAGGTGGGCGCCAGCATCGGCATCGCGGTGTTTGATTCGCGCACGCTGGCGCAGAGCGTCGTCTTCGAAGCCGCCGACGAGGCATTGTATGAGGCCAAATCGCGCGGCAAGGGCCTGTTCGTCAGCGCGGACGAGCTCTCGACGGGTTGATTTTGCGGTGCCGCACGTCGAGCGCCCCGCACGCAGAAACGGGTACGCTTTCGTTAGAACAGGACGTATTGCACAGGCAATATTGCGCCGCAACATCCGCCCCCCAGGCCGGGCGGCGGACAATTCCCTATCGCACGGTCGTGCGCTTTCCGGTAAAGTCCCGCGACTGACTGCACGCGCTGGCGACCCCGGCGCGTCGCATAAGAGCGCTGTACCCATGGCGCCTTCGCTTCACTCTCCGACGCAACGCTCCGTCGCACGCGCCTGACCTGGCACCGTGCATCGGTTTGGTTTGCCGATGTTTCGCCCGTCCATTGCGATGGCGCGAGCCACGGCAAGCGAGCGGCCGGACGCGATGCAGGGCGCATGGGGGAGCGACGGTGTTGGGCCAACGCACTCTTCAAGACGGTCGCAATCGCGACGGACAAAAAGGAGCAGGTTCGCATGAAAAAAATGGTCAAACAGCTGCTGTTGACGGCAGTGGCTGCGGGGGCGGCAATCGCAACGGGCGCGGCAACCGCGGCCCAGGACATCAAGATCGGCGTGGCCGAAGCGCTGTCGGGCGGCGCTGCCCAGTACGGCGTGGCCATCCGCAACGGCTTCCAGCTGGCGGCTGACGAGATCAACGCCGCCGGCGGCATCAACGGCAGCAAGATCGCGCTGGTGATCGAAGACGAGCAGGGCAAGAAGGAAGAGGCCATCAACGTCTTCAAGAAGCTGATCTTCCAGGACAAGGTGGCCATGGTGTTCGGCCCCACGCTGTCCAACTCGGCCCAGGCGGCTGACCCGATCGCGCAAGCGGCCAAGACGGTCGCGTTCGGCACGTCCAACACCGCCGACGGCATCACCAGCATCGGCGACTACGTCTTCCGCAACTCCGTGACCGAAGCTGACGTGCTGCCGGCCACGATCCAGACCGTTGTGAAGAAGGCTGGTGTGAAGAAGGTGGCCGTGCTGTACGGCAACGACGACGTCTTCACCAAGAGCGGCTACGACAACTTCAAGAAGGCGCTCGAAGACCTGAAGATCCCGGTGACGACCACCGAAACCTTCGCCAAGGGCGACGTGGACTTCAAGGCCCAGCTCACCAAGATCAAGGCGACCAACCCGGATGCGATCGTGCTGTCGGCACTGATTGCCGAGGGCGGTCCGATCATGGTGCAGGCACGCCAGCTCGGCCTGAACGTGCCCATCATCGGCGGCAACGGCATGAACTCGGTCAAGATCTTCGACCTGGCCAAGGACAAGTCCGACAACCTGTGGGTGGGCAGCCCGTGGTCGATCGAGAACCACACGGCCGAGAACAGCAAGTTCATCACCGCCTACACGTCCAAGTACAAGGCCGCGCCGGATCAGTTTGCAGCGCAGGCGTATGACGCCATGTACATCGCGAGCAAGGCGCTGAAGACGGTCAAGTTCAGTGGCAACCTGGAAGCCGATCGCAAGGCCATCCGCGATGCGCTGCCGGCGGTCAAGCACACGGGTGCAACCGGCGCGTTTGCGTTCCGCCAGGTGACGGCGCGCGGCAAGCCGGCCGGCTACGACGCCGTGCAGACGCCGATCGTGAGCGTGACCAAGTCGGGCAAGTACACGATCGAGAAGTAATCTTCGGTTGGCTTTGAACCCAAAGCTGACCAACAGGCGGGGCGTAGCTAAACCTACGCCCCATCGCTTTTTTTGTGGCCGCTTTGGTGACATCGGCCACACTCTTATCCTGACTCATCATGTTGGAACAGCAACTTGTCAACGCGCTGTCGCTCGGCTGCGTGTATGCGCTGTTTGCTCTGGGGTTCACGCTGGTTTTCGGCATCCTGGGCGTGATCAACCTGTCGCACGGCGCGGTGTTCATGCTCGGCGCCTATGCGGCGCTGCAGGTTGTGACCCATTTCGAACTGCCGCTCTGGGCAGCATTGGCCGTCGGTTTTGTCGTGAGCGGCGTGGCCGGGCTCATCATCGATGTGCTGCTGCTGCGCCCCCTGCGCCGTCGCAACGCACCTCACCTGATCCCGATGATCGCGACCATTGGCGCGGGTATCGCCATCAACAACGCCATGCAGGGCGTGTTCGGCGCGGAGAACCTGCGCTTTCCATCGGGGCTCGTGTCGGATGCCTCGCTGGATCTGGGCGGCATCCACCTTACCCCGCTTGAACTCGGCATCATCGTGCTGTCGTTCGCGCTGATGACCGGGCTCATGCTGCTGCTCAAGCGCACGCAACTCGGTCGCGCGTTGCGCGCGATTGCGGAGTCGCCGAAAGCCGCTGCGCTGCTCGGTATCAACGTGGAGGGGCTCTTTCTGCTGACCTCGTTTGCCGCGGCTGCATTGGGCGGGCTCTCGGGCGTGCTGATCGGCCTGTACTCCAACGCCGTGTTCCCGCTGATGGGCCAGCCGATGCTGCACAAGGGCATTGCGGTCATCATCCTCGGTGGCTTGGGCGACATTCGCGGCGCCATGCTGGGCGGGCTGTTCCTCGGCTTTGCGGAGGTGCTGTCGGTGGCCTACATTGGCTCAACCATGCGCGATGCGGTGGCGTTCGGTCTGCTGTTCTTGATCCTGCTCGTGCGGCCGCAAGGGCTGTTCGGCAAGGTGCTGGAACGCAAGGCATAAGGAGACCGACGACATGGAATGGTTCGACAACTTCTGGTCGGTCTACAGCAACCTGGTGCTGACACTCGGCATCAACGCGCTGTTGGCGCTGTCCATCTATCTCACGCTGTCGTGCGGCTTGCTCGCGATGGCGAATGCGGCCTTCATGGGCATCGGCGCCTACACGGCATCGCTGCTGACGATGAATGCCGAGATGCCGTTCTCGGTGGCATTGGCCGGTGGCATGGCGGCGCCCGCTGTGGTGGCGCTCGTCATCGGCGTGCCGGTGCTGCGGCTGTCGGGCGTGTACCTCGCCATGGCGACGTTGGGCTTTGGCGAAGTGGTGCGTGTGCTGATTCTGAACACCGAGGATTGGACCGGCGGCGCGCTGGGCCTGAACGGCATTCCGCAACTCACGCAGTGGTGGCATGTGGCGCTCGCCGTGTTGCTGACGCTGTTCGTGCTGGCACGCATGCGCCGCTCGAAAGTGGGCCGCGCGTTCGAGGCCATCAAGGAAGACGAAACCGCCGCCGGCCTGATGGGCATCAACGTGGCGGGCACCAAGCTGCTGGCGTTCACGCTGGGTGCCGCCATCGCCGGGCTGGCAGGCGCGCTCAACGCGCACCTGACGTTCTTCATCGGCCCGAACGAATTCGGTTTCGACCGCGGCGTGGAAATCCTCACGATGACGATCCTGGGCGGCACCAATGGCCTGACGGGTCCGGTGCTCGGCAGCCTGATCCTGTCGCTTCTGCCGGAGTTGCTGCGCGCATTCAAGGATTTCCGCCTGGTCGTCAACGGCGTGATCCTGATGGTGATCGTGCTGTTCCTGCCCAAGGGCATCTGGGACCCGGCGCGTTTTGCGCGCTGGTTTGGCATCAAGCGCGGGGGCACCATGCCCGGCGCGGCTGCTTCCAATGAATCGCACTGAGGCCGCCATGCTGAAACTTGCATCCATTTCCAAGCGCTTTGGCGGCCTGTCGGTGCTGCAGGACGTCAATATCGAAGTACCGCAGGGTTCGATCTTTGGTTTGATCGGCCCGAACGGCGCCGGCAAGACGACGGTGTTCAACCTGATCACCGGGCTGCTCGCACCCACCGGTGGCTCGCTCACGTTCAACGGCGAAAACCTCGTCGGCAAGAAGCCGCACCAGATCACGCAGATGGGCATCGCCCGCACGTTCCAGAACATCCGCATCTTCAAGGAGATGACGCTGCTGGAAAACGTGGTGGTCGGCATGCATCGGCATCTGGATTACGGTGCGCCGGGGCTGCTGTTCTCACTGCCCAAGTACCGCGCTGCGGAGCGCCGCGCGCGCGACCGTGCGCTGGAGCTGCTCTCGTGGGTCAAGCTCGACCACAAGGCGCACGACCTGGCCGACAACCTCTCGTACGGCGACCAGCGCAAGCTCGAACTCGCACGGGCGCTCGCCACCGAGCCCAAGCTGCTGCTGCTTGATGAGCCTGTCGCCGGCATGAACACCGGCGAGAAGGTCGACCTGATGGCCGAGATCGAGAACATCAAGGCGCGCGGCTACACGATCTTCATGATCGAGCACGACATGCGCTTCGTGATGGGCCTGTGCGAACGCATTGCGGTGCTCAATTTCGGCCGCATCATCGCCGAGGGACCGCCTGAGGCGATTCGCAACAACCCGCAAGTCATCGAAGCCTACCTGGGGCGCGATGATGACGATGAGGTGGCAGCATGACGACACTGCTGGAAGTGAAGGGGCTGGACGTGTCCTACGGGCATATCGCAGCCGTCAAGGGCATCGACTTTGCGCTCAAGAGCGGCGAGATCACCTCGCTGGTGGGCGCCAACGGGGCTGGCAAGTCGACCACGCTGCTGGCACTGTCGGGGTTGATCCCGAAGTCGCAGGGCGCGGTGCGCGGCCAGATCCTGTTCGAGGGCGAGGACGTCACGCAGTGGTCCGCCCACAAGCGGGTGGAACGCGGCATCGTGCAAGTGGCGGAGGGTCGCGCGACGCTCACCACCATGACTGTGCGCGAAAACCTGGAGCTGGGCGCCTACACGCGCAAGGACAAGAGCCAGATCGCCTCGGACCTGGAGCGCGTGTTTCATCTGTTCCCGCGCCTGAAGGAGCGCATCGATGGCCTGGCCGGCAACCTCTCGGGCGGCGAGCAGCAGATGCTCGCCATCGGCCGCGCGCTGATGGCCCGCCCGCGCGTGCTGCTGCTCGATGAGCCGTCGATGGGCCTGGCGCCGATCATCGTGCAGGAGATCTTCCGCATCCTGCGCATGATCAATGCCGAAGGGCTGACGATCTTCCTGGTCGAGCAGAACGTGCGGCAGGCGTTGAAGATCGCGCAGCACGGCTACGTGCTCGAGACGGGCCAGATCGTGCTGGCGGACAGCGGGAAAAACCTGCTCGGCAATCCGCGCGTGCTCGAAGCCTACCTGGGCGGCTGAGCGCGCTGCGCACAACCGGCGCCATCCCCTGGCGCCGGTTTTTTCGCAAAAGCGTACCCGTTTCTGCGTACGTTCAATTCCCTGCCAACACGTGTCGCTGCGCGTCGAACAACGCGATCAGCGCGTCGGCGACGGCCCGCACGCGCGGTGATCGACGCACGTCGGGGTGAATCACCAACCAGATTTCTCGATGCAACGCGGGGTCGTCGACAGGCAGCCGGCGCAAAAGCGTACCCGTTTCTGCGGGCGCGCCCAGGAAGTGCGGCAGCGCTGCAACGCCCAATCCGGCCAACGCCGCCTGATGGATGGCCGCCAGGTCGCTGCACCGTAGCACCACGCGGCGCTCACCCGCGTACTCGTCCAGCCAGCGTTGTTGCGGCACGTGGCGCAGGCGTTCGTCGTAGCCGATGAACTCCCATTCCGCTTCGGGCTGTGTGAGCACCTCGCGCGTTGCATAGAGGCCGTAGCCGAGATCGCCGAGCTGCCGGGTAGCGAGTGTGGATGCGGTGGGGCGCGACAGCCGGATGGCGAGGTCGGCCTCGTGCGCCATCAGGTTCGCGTTGCGCGTTTCGCCCAGCAGCACCAGGCTGATACCCGGCCACTGGCGTCGCAGTGCCGCCAGGTGCGGTGCGATGAAATGGCTCGCAATGGTGGGCGGCGCGGAGATGCGCACCGTTCCGCGCAGGCTGCCTGCCCCCGCCGCCGCGCGCGCAAAGCCCGCGGCCTCCTGCTCCATGCGTTCGGCGCGTTCAGCCAGGGCGTTGCCTTCGGCGGTCAGGCGCCAGCCGCGCGGCAGGCGGTCGAACAGCCGCACGCCCAGCGATTGCTCCAGCGCTTCGGCCCGTCGCGCCACCGTGGTGTGTTCCACCGCCAGGCGCCGTGCCGCGGCCGACAGGCTGCCCTCGCGCGCCAGCACGAGGAAGTAGCGCACGTCATCCCACTGCAAGGAAGAAGAAGGTTCGGCCGCTGACGCCCGCGCACGGGCGGAGGTTTTCTTTGGCCGATCTGGGCTTTTTTGCACAGAAGGTGGTCAGTTTTTGTGAATTCCCGGGTGATTCTGAACGGAATACGCTTGTTTCACAACGTGACGAACGCAGTGCCTGTCATCACGAAAACCGAAAAGCGTACCCATTTCTGCGAGGACTTTTGCCATGCATGCCAAGGTGATTCAACTCCGCGAACCCGGACCGGCATTGGGTTTGCAGCCCGCCAGCCTGATGTTGCCGCCGCCAGCGCCCCATGCGTTGACGGTGCGGCACACCGCCATCGGCGTGAACTTTGTCGACGTGTATCACCGTGCCGGGCTGTATCCGGTGCCCGCGTTTCCTGCCGTGCTCGGTGTGGAGGGCGTCGGTGTGGTGGAAGCCATGGGTACGGAGGTGCGCGGCTTTGTGGTTGGCCAGCGCGTAGCGTGGGCGGGGCTGATGGACGGTGCACCCGGCGGCTACACCAGCCACCGCAACATCCCGGCCGAACGGGCGATTGCCTTGCCTGATGCATTGGACGACGAAACCGTGGCCGCCACGTTGATGCGCGGCATCACCGCGCACATGCTGCTGACGCGGGTACGCCAGGTCCGTGCCGGCGATAACGTGCTCGTGCACGCCGCCGCCGGCGGCCTCGGTGTGCTGCTGGTGCAGTGGGCCAAGCGCCAGGGCGCGCGCGTGATCGGCACTGTCGGCAGCGAGGCGAAGGCCGCCACCGCCCTGGGCCACGGCGCGGATCACGTCGTGCAGCATCGCCAGCAGGACGTGCGCGAAGCCGTGCTGCAGCTCACTGGCGGGGACGGCGTCGACTACGTGATCGACGGTGTTGGCGGCGCGATGCTGCAGACCTCGTTGGCGGTGACGCGGCCCTTCGGCATGGTGGCGAGCATCGGCCAGGCGGGCGACGTGAGCAATGCGCAAACGAGCGCCATCGACCTCGCGGCGCTTGGGCCGTCACGCTCGATCGCGCTGGCGCGGCCCGGGGTGTTTCGCTACATGGCCGATCTGTCGTGCTACCGGGCGGCTGCCCAGGCTGCGCTGCAGCGCATGCTCGACGGTGTGCGCGTACCTGTGGGCGGGCCGTATGCACTCGAAGACGCTGCCGCCGCGCACACCGCATTGGAGGCCGGTCAGACGTCCGGCGCGTTGCTCTTGCGGCCCTGAATCACGCAAAGCGTACCCGTTTCTGCGAGACCTTTTTAGGCGCTTGGCGCTGTCGTCGTGTCTCGCATGTCGGTGTTTTTCTTCACTCAGCAAAGGAGTTGTCACATGCTGTACTTGATTCTTTTCACCTATACCGCACCGCTCGAAGCCCTGGATCGCGTGTTGCCCGCGCATCGCGCGCACCTGGATGCGCATTACGCGAGCGGACACTTTGTGATGTCAGGACCGTTCTATCCGCGTGAGGGCGGCGGGATCCTGGCGCGCGCCGATTCGCGCGAGGCCATCGACGCCATCGTCGCGCGCGACCCGTTTGTGATCGAGAACCTGGTACGGGTGCAGGTGATTGCGTGGGGTCCGAATCGCCGCAGCGCGGATGTGCCCCAGGCGTGGTTGCCCGACGCGCACGTCGCCGTAGCGACATAAGGCGCGCGAGGCGTCGCGTGATGGCACGACCGCCGTTCGGGCGCGAGCACCTGCTGTTTGTGATTGCCGGGATGATCGACTGCGCGGGGTCGCTGTCGACGATCCTGTTTCGCCAGTGCTTGCGCCACCTGCAGTGGTGGCTGTCGGACCGACCTGGCGGGGCGGCCACAGCGCGCGCTGCCGTGGTGGGCGCGCCTGCGCGCGGGCATCACCTTGCAGGTCGCCCTGAAGTGTGGATCCCGCGCAAGGGCGCCTGAAGACGATATGGAAGCCATTGCCGTGGGCGATGGCGTACTCGGTGCGCGGCAGAGCCTGGTACGCAGCGCGCCGGCGCTGTGTTCGGTGGCCGGCGGCGCGTCCATCAGGCGCGAAGGGCCGACGTGCCGTCGGTATATGCGCGCTGCGCGGGCCCGCAATCGAGAAGACGCCGGAGATGACGCACAGCACCTTCCCGCAGGTCCGAAGACACGCAGAAATAGGTACGCTTTTGGCCCGTCGCAGCGAATTCCTGCTGCGCTTGGCCATCAATTCCCCGCAACGAGCGCCGTGCGAGGCAATACCCACCTGCGTTTTGCGTTTTGCGGTGAGCTTAGCGGCCCGAACGGCGATACAGCTCGGCCATCATGCCGCAGCTTTCCACGTGCAGCGCGATGGCGCGGCTGGCTTCACGGCGCACGACTTGCCAAAAACGGGCGAAGCGGGAGACGGGAGCAGCATTGAGGGCGACGGTGTTCATGGCGATTCCTTCTGAGGACTGATTTAGGGATAACCCTAGTAGGGAATACCCGAATATTAGTTCGGATATTGCGACGCAGCAAATCGAATTCGCAGGTGTCGCCTCATCGCCACATGCGTGTGAATGAATCGTCACGTTTTTTCGAACGGCTTCTTCGCCATCGTCTTTGTAGAATCGGGACATCTTTTCCACGTGGAAACCGACATGTCTGAACTGCGCACCCTGTACCCGCCCATCGAACCGTTTGAGACCGGCATGCTCGACGTGGGTGATGGCCACACGATCTATTACGAGCGCGTCGGCACGCCCGGCGCCAAGCCGGCGGTGTTCCTGCATGGCGGGCCGGGCGGCGGCGTCTCGGCGGACCATCGCCGCGTGTTTGATCCGGCACGCTACGATGTGATGCTGTTCGACCAGCGCGGCTGTGGGCGCTCCACGCCGCATGCGGGGCTGGAGGCCAACACGACGTGGCACCTCGTGGCCGACATCGAACGCCTGCGCGCGATGGTGGGTGCCGAGCGCTGGCTGGTCTTCGGCGGTTCGTGGGGTTCGACGTTGGCGCTCGCTTACGCGCAGAAGTATCCGCAGCATGTGAGTGAACTCGTGCTGCGCGGCATCTACACCGTCACGCAGGCGGAACTGCGCTGGTACTACCAATATGGCGTGTCGGAGATGTTTCCCGAGAAATGGGCACGCTTTCAGGCGCCCATCCCCGAGGCCGAGCGTGGCGACATGATCGCGGCCTATCGCAAGGTCCTCACCGGTACCGACCTCGCCAGACAGATCGAAGCCGCCCGCGCGTGGAGCGTGTGGGAGGGCGAGACCATCACGCTGCTGCCCGACCCGAGCAACAGCGCCAAGCACGCCGACGACCATTTCGCGCTGGCCTTCGCGCGGCTGGAGAACCACTACTTCACGCACCACTGCTGGCTGGAAGAGGGCCAGTTGCTGCGCGAGGCGCACAAGCTGGCGGGTATTCCGGGCGTGATCGTGCATGGCCGCTACGACATGCCGTGCCCCGCGCGCTATGCCTACGCGCTGCATCAGGCGTGGCCGGATTCGGACTTCCACCTGATCGAAGGCGCCGGCCACGCGTGGTCCGAACCCGGCATCCTCGACCAGCTTCTTGCGGCGACGGACCGTTTTGCCGGCAAGTAATCGGATCGACCCGTGACCGACTCTGCCGACCTGCGCTTCCTGCTCGCCATCCAGGACAACGGCAGCCTGGTGGCGACGGCGCGCGCGCTGGGCCTGACGCCATCGGCTGTCTCCCAGCGGTTGCAGCAGTTGGAGAAGAAGCTGGGGACACGGCTGTTGGATCGCTCTGCGCGCAGCCTGCGCTTCACGCAAGAGGGCACGCTGCTGTGCGAGCGCGGCGCGGAGCTGATCCGCCAGCTCGATGCCCTGTCGGACGATTTGCACTCGCGCCGGGGCGGCCTTGTCGGCACGCTCAAGGTCAACGCGCCGCTGGGGTTTGGGCGGCGCTATGTGGCCCCCCTCATTGCCGATTTTCAGCGGCAACATCCCGACGTCGATATCGAACTGACGCTTTCCGATGCGCCGCTCACGGAAGCGGCCGACCGCTTTGATGTGGTGGTGCACATCGGTGCGCTGCAGGCGTCGAACCTGGTGGGTTATGCGATTGCGCCGAATGCGCGTTTTGTCTGCGCGTCACCGGCGTTCGTAAAGCGCTTCGGCCTGCCAGAAACGCCCGATGACCTGGCCGCGCTGCCGTGCATCGTGCTGCGTGAGAACAAGGAAGACGTGTCGCTCTGGCACTTCAGCAAGGGGCGCACGAGCCGCAGCGTGCGTGTGCCGAGCCAGCTCATCTGCAACGATGGCGACGTGATCCGCCAGTGGGCGGGCGAAGGGCGCGGGGTGATCCTGCGCTCTGAATGGGATGTGGCCGACGACCTGCGCGCGGGCCGGCTGGTGCGGTTGCTGCCGGGTTGGAAGGCACCGGACGCCAACGTGATCGCGCTCACGCACAACCGGGCGGGGCTGCCGCAGCGTACGCGTCATTTCATGCAGGCACTGCAGAGCCGCTTTAAGCCGCAGCCGCCGTGGCGCGCATGATGTAGCCAGACTGAATCTTTGAATCAGACTGGCTTCACCGAAAGCCGGCGCGCGGTACCTACAATCGGCTGCAACGATCTCCACTGATTGGCAGGTGACCAGCGTGACGTCTTCCCCTTCTTCTTCCGGCTATCCCAAGGCCATCCTGTTCGATCTACTGACCGCGCTGCTGGACTCGTGGTCGCTATGGAACCGCGCGGCCGGTTCGGAACCGGCGGGCCGCACGTGGCGCGCCGAGTATCTGCGGCTCACCTATGGCTGCGGGAAGTACGTCCCCTATGAAGCGATGGTGCGGCAGGCGGCGCAGAACGTGGGTTTGCCCGCTTCAGCGCCCGACGCACTGGAAACCCACTGGCAGCAGCTCACACCGTGGAGCTGCGCTGCAGAGGCGCTGGCCCAGCTCCAGCCGCACTGCAAGCTGGCCGTCGTCACCAACTGCTCGGAGCGATTGGGCCGGCAAGCTGCCGCGTTGCTGCCCATCACGTGGGATGTCGTCATCACGGCCGAGCAGGCGGGCGTGTACAAGCCCGACCCGGAGCCGTACCGCATGGCGCTCGAACAGCTTGGCGTGGACGCAGCCGATGCGGCGTTCGTGGCCGGCTCCAGCTACGACATGTTCGGCACCGCCGCCGTGGGTCTACGCACGTACTGGCACAACCGCATCGGCCTGGCGCCGGTGGAAGGTGCGCAGTTGCCGGAAATCACCTCGCCCACGCTCGAAGACCTGTTGCCCTGGGCCCGCCGTTTTGCCGCATAAGGACGCAACCATGACGACCGACACGCTGGATACGCTCGACACCCCTGCAGCCCTGATCGACCTGCCCCGCATGCAGCACAACATCGCGCGCATGCAGCACCGCATGAACGCGCTGGGCGTGAAGTTTCGCCCGCACGTGAAGACTACCAAGTGCCTCGACGTCGTACGCGCCCAGGTCGCGGCCGGCGCGCAGGGCATCACCGTATCGACGTTGAAGGAGGCCGAGGCGTTCTTTGCCGCCGGCATCAAGGACATTCTGTATGCAGTGGGCATCGTTGCCACCAAGCTGCCGCGTGCGATGGCGCTGCGCAACCGCGGCTGCGACCTGAAGCTCGTGGTTGACAACGTGGAGGCCGCGCAAGCCGTGGTCGACCATGCCCGCGCGCATGGCGAACGCTGCGAGGTGTGGATCGAAGTCGATACCGATGGCCACCGCTCCGGCATCACGCCCGAGCAGGACGCGCTGCTGGAAGTGGGACGCATCCTGCAAGACGGCGGCATCGACGTGGGCGGCGTGATGACGCACGCCGGTTCCAGCTACGACTTGAACGACCACGCCGCGCTGGCCGCATTGGCCGAGCAGGAGCGCGCCGGCTGCGTGCGCGCGGCGCAGCGCCTGCGCGAGGCGGGTGTGCCGTGCGCGGCGGTCAGTGTCGGCTCCACGCCGACTGCGCTGGCCGCCGAGCACCTCGAAGGCGTGACCGAGGTGCGCGCGGGCGTGTACGTGTTCTTCGACCTCGTCATGCACAACGTGGGCGTGTGTGCGATGGACGAGATTGCCCTGAGCGTGCTGACCACCGTGATCGGCCATCAGCTCGACAAGGGCTGGGTGATTGTCGATGCCGGATGGATGGCGATGAGCCGCGACCGCGGTACCGCCAAGCAGCCGCGTGACTTCGGCTACGGGCAACCCTGCGCGCTCGACGGCACGCTGCTCGACGGGCTCATGCTGATTGGCGCGAACCAGGAACACGGCATCCTCGCCGCCAGCGATGGCTCGGTGCGGCACGATCTTGCGCAGCGCTTCCCGGTCGGCACGAAGCTGCGTGTGCTGCCGAACCATGCATGCGCCACCGGGGCGCAGTTTCCGGAATACCAGGCGGTGTCGTCGCGTGGTGTGCAAACGTGGGGGCGGTTTCAGGGGTGGTGAGTCGTCGGCTTCCGGGGGGGCGTTTCTTCAGGCAGCGAGCGACGGAAGATGCAGCGTGATGCGTGTCGAGCCCGGCGAAGACTGGATGTCGAACGTGCCGCCCAGTCTGCCGACGCGCGCGCGCATGCTGTGCATGCCGGTTCCGTGATGGACTGGAGCTGCGTGAGCCGCAAGCCCAACGCCATTGTCGTGGACAGTCATTCGCAAGCCCTGCTCGCTGTAATGCATCTCAACGTCAACGTGGCTCGCACGGCTGTGCTTGAACACGTTCGTCAACGCTTCCTGCAGGACCCGCATGATCTCCAGGCTCTTCGCCGGCGGTAGCGTGCAGGCCTCGAGGCCGACCGGATGCCAGCGGCATTCGATGCCCTGCGCGTCGAGCAGGCGCGTGAGTCGGTGCCGCAATGGCGCGATCTGGTCGGCCAGCGTGGTCTCGCCGTAGTGCTGGCTGGCGGCCGAGTCGATGATCATGCGCAGGTCGTCGCGCAGCTCTTTCAGAATGGACAGGAACCGCTGGGGCGGGACATCGGCTGGCGTACGCTCCAGCGCCACGATGCTGCTGACCAGCGTGCCGCCCAGGCCATCGTGCAGGTCATGTGCAAGGTTGAGCCGTTCGCCCAGGCGCGCGTTGGCAATCTCCAGTTCATGCTGGCGTTCCAGCGTGCGCGTCAGTTCGGACCGGGCCGCGTCCACGCTTCGCTTCAGGTCTTTGTTGAAGCCCTCGATACGGTGCAGGTTTGCGACAAACTGCCGGCCCAGGACGAGGGCCATGCCAACCACCAGCACCTGCGACATCAATGCCGTGTAGTAGGTGTTGTCGTGAACAATCGTGAGAACGGCCAACAGATCATGCAAACCTGCGACCACGAAGACGAGCACGCAATAGCCAAGGATGCGGTGTTCGGCGCGCCCGTATCGGAATGCAAAAACCACGAAGGCCAGACTGGCTGCAAAGAACTGGCAGGCTTGTGCGATGAACAGTACCGACCGTACGTCCTCAACGTGCGGGTGCGGTGTGCAAATCAATGCTGCGCTGGTCAGCGCGACAACCAGCCACAGCACCCGCTCAACACGCGGCCAGCGTCGCTCGCAGAAGCGCAGCGTAAAGACGGTGTGCGCGGTGCAGTAGACCGAGAAAGCAATAGCGTTGGCAATCTCCCAAGCATCGGTACTGGCAAACGGCCACGTGCTGGTTGCGATCTGGTTGTAGCCGACCGCCCACCACGCAAGCGTTGTGAAGGCAAACCAGCTATAGACGGATTCCCGACGCCGCATCATCCACATCGCGAGGAAGAAGCAGCCCAGCGTGGCGTTGACCGCAAGGCTCGCCAACTGCATATCGAACCGGACCCAACGTGCAGCGTCAAACCGGGTTTGCATTTGCGCGGGCGGGCCCAGCGAGGCCGGCCCCAAGCCGGCTTGATACATGGCTATTCCGGAAACACGCACCAGCAGCGTATTCGTGCCATCGCGCAGCAGCGCCGCCGGCAGTAGAAGATAACGCGGCGTGTTCCAGGCGCGCGAGAGCGGCTCCGCGAGCTGCGTATCGCGATGCAGCAGCGTGCCATTCAGGTAAATCGCCCCCGACATGTTGAGGTAGTCGAGCAAGGCAGCAACGGGCGTATCGACGTGCGCCTGTTGCCAGCTCAGCCGATACCACACCACGCCATCAAAACCAGGCCAGCGGCTCGCCCAGAAATCGGGAAGTTTGACGTCGACCCAGCCGGTGGCCGGCGGGCGGTCCTGCTCGACCGGGATGGCAGGTTGTGCGTCCAACGCGTAAGCCCGGACGGCCTGGATGCTGGAAAACGCTGGCGCCTGCGCTGCGGATGTCGACGGTGTCGCTGCCCATGACGCGGAGGCTAGCGCCCACGCGCAAACTAAGGCAGCCAGCCATTGGAGCGCGCTTCGAAGATCGCTTGCGTACGCGAATTGACGGCGAGCTTCTTGTAGATATTTCTGATGTGGCATCCGACCGTCAGCTTCGACAATGACAGGACATCGGCGATTTCGCGGTTGGTCAGCCCCTTGGACACCAGCGAGAGAATCTCGATCTCGCGCCCGCTCAACGGTGACGCGACATGGTCTCGTGGTGCACTGGGCTGTTGATTGGCCAGCAGCGTTCCCCCGGTACCGATCAGTTCAAGGATGCGCTTGGCGACAAACGGATCGATCGGTGCGCCGCCGCGCAGTGCGCTGCGGATCGACATCGAAATCTCGGCATCGTCGCGCTCCTTGAGCAGATAGCCGGTGGCACCCGCCTGCAGCGCCGTCACGACCACCTGTTCGGTATTCCAAGTCGAGATTACCAGAATCGGTAGTGTGGAATCACGCTGGTGCAGCACCCGGATGAGGTCGATGCCGTTGCCGTCGGGCAGGCCCACATCCACCAGGGCCATGGCCACCGGTTGTTCATCGAGAAGCCCGCGTGCCTGCGCAATGCTGCTCGCAAACAGCAGCGCTTCATGCGTGTAGCCGAGCGACATCAGCAGGTCTCGCAATCGGGCTTGCATCAATGGATCGTCTTCCACGATCAGCATGGGGCCGGGCAGCAGCGAATCGTCGGGATTCGGGTCGGGGTGGGTCATTGGCGAGTGTGGGGTGCCGCGCGCGGTTGGGTCGTGTCTGCTCACTTTTGCAAGAGGCGCGCGCCAGAGATGAAGGCAGGCCTCGGCCTTGCTCGGCAGCATAGCCACGGGCGCGCGAGGTGCAATACCTCATTTGTGGGATGAGGCGCCTTGCCTGCGAAACCGGCAGGGGCGGTGGCACGCCCGCCAGTCGATACCGTTTTTTAGGTATTCGTTGCCATGGCTCCGTGTCCTACCATCGGGACGCGGATGACGCTCTGAGGCTGGCTCGAAAGCGGGGGGATCGAGCAGCACGACGGAACGCATCGAACGGGGAGTCCGTCGCCCAGCCGGGGCGATGGCAGCGTCGTGATCGAGATGAGCGGCTCGCGGGGGCGGCGTTTCCAGCCGACTTTCCGCGAGCCGTCGACACGGCGGACAACAAAACAACGACGGTGCGTATGGCACCCCCCCCTTCTCAGGGCGATCAACGCCGACCTCATTCTCGTCATCGTGCCTGCGGTTGAGCGGAGGCTGCCGGGCGGTGGCGCGGAGATCCTTGCGTGGGCGGTTCCAGAGAGGCGCGCTGTAGACCAGAACATGAACAAAAAGCGGGGGAAAGCATGAATCAGGTGTATCGGATCGTCTGGAATGCGGCACGAGGGGCGTGGCAGGCGGTGTCGGAGGTGGCGCGCTCGCGGGGCAAAGCATCGGGCAAGGCCGTTGTTGCCATCGGTTTGCTGTTTGGTGGCGTGCTCGCTCCAACGGCAGGGGTCTATGCCCAGGTGTCTCTGCTCGTTGGTAGTGGGGGAAGCGGCGGTAGCGCCGGCACTTTCGGCGCCGGCTCCGGCGGCAGTGGCGGACTCGGGGGAGGCGGTGGCGGCGGTCTTCCCAACAGCGGTGTTTATGGTGGCGGAGGCGGTGGCGGCTTCGGTGGTGGTGGCGGCGGTAACTTTGGCATCTACGCTACCAACCTTGGCTACATTGCGGGCAACGGCGGCGGCTCGGCCGGCGGCATCGGCGATACCACTGGCAATGGTGGTGGCGGAGATTCAGGCGGGGCCATCGGCGGTAACGGATCGAGTGGTACAGGTGGTAATGCCGGCAGCGGTACGGTGGTCGGGAGCATCACGACAGTACCCAGTTCGGACACGATTTCCACGGGTTCAAGCCAATCCAACGTTTATAGCTATGCCGGGGTTGGCGGCGGCGGCGGTGGTGGTGGTGGTGTTGGTGGCAACGGCGGTACAGGCACCGCCGGCTCTCTTTCGGTTACCGGTGCCGGTGTCGGATTGACGCTGACCTCGGGTATGTTGGTTGGAGGCGGAGGAGGCGGTTCTGGTGGCGAGGGTGGGCTAGGCGGTGCTGGTGGTACTGGTACGGTCGTCATCGGCAGCAACGCGACGCTTTCTGCGACCACCTTGCAGGTGGGTGGCGGAGGCGGTGGTGTTGGCATTGTTGGCGGTGCCGGTGGTGCTGGCGGCGCTGGCACGGTCACGATCGACAGTGGTTCCACACTTTCCGCGACCACTTTGCTGGTGGGCGGGGATGGGGGTGGCGGCGGCACCTCAACAGGCAGCAGCGGCGGTGCCGGCGGTACAGGTACGGTGACCATCACGGGCAATTCGACAGTCAACGTTACCGGATCGCTCGTCCTTGGCGGATATGCCGGCAGCTCCGGTACTTTTGGCAATGCTGGCGCAGGCGGCACGGGCATATTGAATCTGGGTGGCGGCAGCGCGCTGAACCTGTCCGGCGCATCGTTCACCATCAACAGCAACGGGACGTTCAACCTGGGTGATGCGACCGTCAATGGCTCGACCGGCGGCACGATCACCGGGCTGAGCAGCCTCACGAACAATGGCCGGATCCAATTCAATCAGACGGACACGTCCACGATCTCGGCCAATATCAGCGGCGCGGGCAGTGTTGGCCAGAACGGCAGCGGCACGACGATCCTGACCGGCAATAACACCTACACGGGCGGCACGACCATCACCGGCGGTACGCTCGCGATTGGCAGTGGCGGCAGCTTGGTGGCGGGCGGTGGGGTGAACCTTGCCGGCTCGGGGGCACGCTTTGACATCAGCGGGAGCGGCGCCAATCAAACGATCGGTGCATTGAGCGGCGTTGCCGGATCTTCCATCGTGCTGGGCGCCAACACACTGACATTTGGCAACGCAACCAACCAGACCTTCGCAGGTGGCATTACCGGTACCGGTGGCGCGGTCAAGCAGGGTAGCGGCACGCAGACGCTGACCGGCACCAACATCTACACGGGCGGCACGACCATCATCGGCGGCACGCTGGCCCTCGGCGCGGGTGGCAGCCTGGCTTCGGCCGGCGCGGTGAACCTGGCAGCTTCCGGAACGCGCTTCGACATCAGCGGGGGCGGCAACCAGACCATCGGCGCGCTGCGCGGCGTGGCCGGATCGAACGTCGCGCTGGGCGCGAGTGTGCTGACATTTGGCGACGCAACGAATCAGACATTTGCCGGCACCATCGGCGGTTCCGGCAGCATCGTCAAGCAGGGCAGCGGCACGCAGACGCTGATGGGCACCAACACCTACACGGGCGGTACCACCATTGCTGGCGGCACACTGACGCTTGGCGCAGGCGGAAGCTTGGCCGCTGGTGGTGCGGTGAACCTTGTCGGATCCGGGGCAGATTTTGATATCAGCGGCAGCGGCGCCAACCAAACGATCGGTGCATTGAGTGGCGTGGCTGGATCAAGCCTCGTGCTGGGCGCGAACACGCTGACGCTCGGCGATGTGACCAACCAGACCTTCGCGGGCGCCATCATCGGTACCGGTGGCGTGATCAAGTCGGGCAGCGGGACGCAAGTGCTGTCCGGCAACAACGCTTACAACGGCACAACGACCATCAACGGAGGCACGCTTTCACTGACAGGGGCAGGCAGCATCGCCAGTTCGAGCGGTGTGGTCAATAACGGCACGCTGGATATTTCTGGCACGACCAGTGGGGCAACCATCACCAGTCTGTCGGGAAACGGTGCGGTCGCGCTCGGCAGCCAGACGCTCGCGTTGTCCAACGCCAGCGGCACGTTTAGTGGCGCAATCAACGGTACGGGCGGCTTGACGCTCACGGGCGGTTACGAAACGCTGTCGGGCAACAATGGCTACGGCGGGGTCACGACGATCAGCGCGGGCACGCTCGCACTGACCGGCGCCGGTAGCATCGCGCGTTCAAGCGGCGTGGCCAACAACGGTACGTTGGATATTTCCGGCACCACCGGTGGTGCGACGCTCGCCAGTCTTTCGGGCAACGGGACGGTCAATCTCGGTAACCAGGTACTCACGCTATCCAACGCCAACGGTGTGTTCAGCGGTGCAATCAACGGCGCAGGTGGCTTGACGCTTGCAGGCGGTGCTCAGACCCTGTCCGGCAACAATGGCTACAGCGGTACTACGACGATTATCGGCGGCACACTTGCATTGACCGGTATGGCCAGTATCGCCAGCTCGAACAGCGTGATGAACAGCGGCACGCTCGACATCTCCGGTACAACCGGCGGTGCGGCGATCCGCAGCCTTTCCGGCGGCGGCACGGTTAATCTTGGTAGCCAGGCGTTGACCCTGTCCAATGCTACAGGCACCTTCAGCGGCGTCATCAACGGTGCAGGCGGACTAACGCTTGTACGCGGCAGCGAAGTGCTGGCTGGTGCGAACGCCTACACGGGCAGTACGTCGATCGGCGCAGGCGGCACACTCGCGCTCACCGGCGCGGGCAGCATCGCCAGTTCTAGCGGAGTCGTGAACAACGGCACGCTGGATCTCTCCGGCACGAGCAACGGCGCAACGCTTGCCAATCTTTCTGGGAGCGGCGCCGTCAATCTCGGCAGCCAGACGCTCACGCTTTCCAACGCCAGCGGAACCTTCAATGGCAATCTGGCCGGCTCGGGCGTGTTCGACAAGCAGGGGTCGGGCTTGCTCATCCTGAACGGCAACAGCTCGGCGTTCCGGGGCACGACGCAAGTGGGTTCCGGCACGCTTGAGGTGGGCGATATCAACACGCCTGCGGCTACGCTGGGTGGCACGGTCAATGTGGGCACCAACGGCACGCTGCGCGGCCACGGCACGGCGCTGGGCGATGTCATCAACGGCGGGACCGTCGCGCCGGGTGGTTCCATCGGCACGCTGAGCGTGGGGGGCAACTACACGCAGGCGAGTACGGCCACGCTGGCAGTCGAGGTCAGCCCCACGGCTGCCTCGCAGTTGCGGGTGGCCGGCTCTGCGGCCCTCAACGGCACGCTCGCGATTCTCTATGCCCCGGGCACGTATGGGCCGACGCAGTACACGCTGTTGACTGCCGCGAATGGGGTTACCGGCACATTCAGCCGTGTGACCAGCAACGGTGCGGAGAATCTGAACGTTTTGACGCCATCCGTCGCCTACGGCGCGAACACGGTTCTGCTGACATTGGCCGCCCCGGTGATTGCACCGACCAACACGAGCATCTACACCGCCGTTGGCACAGCGGCGATGCTGGGCGCGCAGGCGGGCAATGCCACATTGCTTGACCGGCTCGATCGCGCATCGTCGACCACGGAGGCCTCTTCGTCTGGGTGGGTCGTTGCCAACGGCAGCCACACCAAGGTGGGTGGTTCGAGCGGAGCCCCCGGCTTCCAATCCAACCGCTATGGTTTTCTGGCGGGGCTCGACCGGCGGGTAGGTGATGACACAGTTGGTGTGGCAGCCGGCTATGCACACACCGATATCAACGAGGAGACAACCGGCGATTCCGGTGCCGCTGACACGCTGCGCGCAGCGCTGTACGCCAGCCGGCCAGTGGGGCCAGTGCAGTTGGCAGCGACCGTCGGCGCCGGGCTCGATTTCCTGTCGCAGAAGCGTCCGTTTGGCGCGCTGGGCACCGCCAAGGGCGATCACGTGGGTCAGGAGGTCACTGCGGGCGGCCAAGCCAGCTTGCCGATGCTGCTTGGCGGGATCGCCGTCACGCCCCGGTTGGGTGCGCGGTTTGCCTACTTCCACGCCAACGGGTTTGGGGAAAGCGGTGCGGGCGGGCAGAGCCTGAACGTCGGCACCGACAACCTTCGCAGCCTGCAGCCGTATGTGGGCGTGACACTCGATAGGACATTTGGCGATGCGCATCCGGTGGCTGCGCAGTTGCGGCTCAGCTATGCCCGTGAGGTGCTCGATGCAAACCGAGCCCTGAACGTGGCATCGCAGGACGGTACGCTGTTTGCCGCGCCGGGCACCAGCTTGCCGCGCGGCTACCTGACTACCGGTGTGAGCTTGAGCCTGCGGTCGAGCAAGGCGTTGTCCATCTCGCTGGGTTACGACGTCCTGCTCAACACCTCACACGTGTCCGCGCAGGCTGCAAACCTTAAGTTTGACTATAGGTTCTGATCGGCCGGCTAGGCTCACGCTGGCTTTTGCGCCTTTGGTGCCTGTGCCAGCCGGACCGAAGCTGGAAGGCGCATCCGTTGCCTGTGCCGCGCGTCCATCGACTCATCCGGACAACAAAAAACCCGCGAAGCTCATCGCCACGCGGGTTTTTGTTCGTCCCTGAACAGCTTGGGACTGTGTTTGGTGCCCAGGAGAGGACTCGAACCTCCACGGAGTTACCCGCTAGTACCTGAAACTAGTGCGTCTACCAATTCCGCCACCTGGGCTAGGTGAGCGGCGCATTCTACCGATCGCCAGAAAATTTGCAAGCCCTTCTTGTCCAGACGGATATTCCGCCCGAAGCGCCAGCGTTACAGCCGTTACGCCCGCGGCGGTCTACGCGGGAACAACTGCGCTGCTATGCTGCCGCGCAGCTTTTCCCCCCCCCTCACGAGGTTGTTCGATGATGAAACTCCGCCACGCCGCCACCGGCGCCCTGCTGGCCGCGCTGGCCACCTTCGCCCATGCCGAGCACACGATCTGCACGGTCGTTGCCGATGCCGCCACGGGCAAGGTGGTTCTGCACGAAGGCCGCTGCGACGAGCGTGTCACCCCGGCGTCCACCTTCAAGCTGGCGCTGGCCGTCATGGGCTATGACCATGGCTTTCTGAAAAACCCGCACGCGCCGGTCGAGCACATCAAGCGCGGTGACCCGGATTGGGGCGGCGAGGCCTGGCGCCAGCCGGTCGACCCGACGCTGTGGCTGCAGTATTCGGTGGTGTGGTACTCGCAGCGCATCACGCATGCAATGGGCGCGCAAGCGTTCCAGGCCTACGTGCGCAAGCTCGACTACGGCAACATGGATGTGAGCGGCGATCCGGGCAAGAACAACGGCCTGGACCGCTCGTGGATCACCTCGTCGCTGAAGATCTCGCCGCAGGAGCAGGTCGGTTTCCTGCGCAGGCTGGTCAACCGGCAACTGCCGGTGTCGGCGCAGACGTACGAGAAGGTCGAGCGCACCGTGCAGAGCTGGCAGGTGCCGGGCGGCTGGGCGGTGCAGGGCAAGACGGGCATGGCCGGACCGGCGCCGGGCAATACGTCGCCCGATGGCACGTGGGACCAGGCACACGCCTATGGGTGGTTTGTGGGCTGGGCGAAAAAAGGCACGGGTGCCGACAGTCGGACTTACGTGTTCGCCAACCTGATCCAGGACGACAAGGTGGAGCCGACTTCCACAGGCGTGCGCTCGCGCGATGCGATGCTCGCGCGCCTGCCGGAAGTGCTGGCCTTCGCTGGCCACTGAGCCATCGCGTTACGCATGGCGGTGCACGGCCTCGCCGCGCACCGTCGCTTCATGGCGCAAGCCACCGCTGAAGCTTTGCCGCATTTGCAATGTCGCCAAAGTTTGCGACGGTTCGTCGCAGGCGCGGCAGCTTGCCGCACGCCCAAAAAAAGACCCGGCGAGGGGAATGCCGGGCTAAGTGGGATAGGAATGCGCGCGATGAAAGCACCTTACAAGTATTTCAGCATACAGATTGAAAACAAATTGAAAACACCACACGATTTTGAGGATTTACTCTAAAGAAACAGGCGATTGAACGCGAACCCTGACTACGGGTTTTTCCTTAGAACCAAGCCGTTTGCGGGCGATTCCTGAGGCAACTCCGCGCGAATTCATCCATTCAAAATGGATGTCGGATAAATAAAAAACATATAAAGCGCGCGTGAATAAAACGGGTTTTCCTTGGTTAAAGAAAGGAAATATAAATCGCGTTTTGATTCTGAATTTCGGCAAAGCCTATTGACCGCCCGGCGCCCTTCGGCAACCTGAGTAATGCCTGAGCAGGTTTTTGCATTTGTTGAATTTTGATGCGCTGTGCTTGCCCAGAATTCACCGCAAGCAACGACTCAGGGTCGCCATGCACTCCCAGGTGGATCGTGCAGCTGAATCGTTTGCGGAGCAGGAGCCGCCGTCAGAGCGGCCCAATCGCTCCACCGGTCGCCGCACTGGCGTACCGGATCCGGCGGCAATGAACGGGAAGTTCGTATCCATCCATCCACCCTGTGTTTCTCGGAGCGGTGTCTGCTCCGCGGGCGAACCTTGGTGTGTCGGGTCCAGCGTTGTCATTGCAGCGTGGCGCGGTATGCAGAGGTGTCGTCGGCGGTGCGCAGGCACGGGAAAAACAATATGCCGACGACATCTCTACGCCGCCGCGAGCGGCAACGCATGCTTTCCATGGCGCTGGTCGCGTCGCCCCTGACGCTGTTTGCCATTGCAGCCAAGGCAGCCTGCGTGACGACTGGCGCCACCACCACGTGCGACGCCACTTCTCCCAATCCGTGGTCGCAGACGGTTGGCACCGGCAACAACGCTGCGGAAGACAACCGCACGGTGACCGTGCAATCGGGCAGCACGATCAGCGTGGGCAGCGCCAACGCGATCAGCCTGCGCGACGGCGCCAACATCAATGTGCAGAACGGCGCGACCGTCAGCAACAACGCCACCAGCGGCCCAGGCCTGTTCGGCACCGGCAACAACACCATCGAGTTCCGCAGCAACGGCACGCTCACGGTGGACCAGGGCGGCAGCGTGCTGTCCAATGGAAGCCAGCGGAACGGCGAGGCCGTCAACGTGATGGGCTCGGGCAACACCGTCATCAACAACGGCACGATCCGCTCGAACACCGCCGCCGCCATCTGGTTCGACAACCTGAGCGGCAGCACACCATCATCAACAATGAGACCGGCGTCATCCAAGCGAACGGCAACGTGATCGGCAGTTCGGGCAACGCCAGCGTCGACTTCACCAACAAGGGCGCCGTGATCGGCAACCTGGTGTTTGCCGGCGGTAACGACACGCTGCGCCTGTACACCGGCTCGACCATCACCGGCAATTTCAACGGCGGTGGGGGTTCCAACACGATCTACCTGAGCGGCGCGGGCGACAGCGCACTGCCCGGCAACATCAGCAACTTCCAGACGCTCATCAAGAACGACACCGGCACCTGGACGCTGACCGGCACCGTGAGCGGCGTGAAGAACGCCACCGTGCAGCAGGGCACGCTCATCCTTACCGGCAACAACGCCGCTTACACCGGCAACATCACCGTGGATGCGGCGGGCACGCTGCAGGGGCGAGCGCAGAGCCTGATGCCGACCATCGTTAACAACGGTCTCGTACGCTTTGACCAACCGGATACCGGCACGTATGCGGGGCTCATCTCCGGCGCGGGCGCGGTGGAGAAGACCGGCGCCGGCACGCTCACGCTCGCCCCCACGGCAGCTGGCGGCAACACGTATGCGGGCGGCACGCGCATCAACGGCGGTACGGTGGCCATTGGCGCCGACAACGCACTGGGCGCGGCGACCGGCGGCGTGTCGTTTGACGGCGGTACGCTGCAGCTCACGCAGAACGTCGACCTCGCAGCCGCGCGTGCCGTCACGCTCAACGCGGGCGGCGGCACGATCGATACGCAGGGCTTTGCCTCGACGCTGTCGCAGGGCATCACGGGCAGCGGCGCGCTGACCAAGCTCGGCAGCGGCGTGCTCACCCTGAATGGCAACAACAGCGTGGGCGGTGGCACGACCGTCGCGGCCGGCACGCTGGTGGTGGGCGATGCCACGCACGCCAATGCGTCGCTTGCGGGTGGAACGCTGGTCAACAGCGGCGCCACGCTGGGCGGCTTCGGCAGTGTGAGCGGCAGCGTGCGCAACGATGGCACGCTGGCTGTGGCCGATGCCGTGCCGTCGCTGGCGGGCGGCGGCAGGGGCACGTTCACCATCAACGGCGCGCTGTTCAACACGGGCACCCTGCAGGTTGGCGGCGCAGGCGTGGGCAATCGTTTGGCGGTCAACGGCAGCTTCATGGGGGCCGGCAGCACGCTGGCGCTCAACACACAGCTGGGTACCGACAACTCGCCCACCGACCAGCTCGTGCTGTCGGGCGGAGGCGCTGCGGGCAACACGGCGGTGCGCGTCACCAACGTGGGTGGCGCGGGCGCGCAGACCACGGGCAACGGCATCCAGGTCATCGCGGCCGTGAATGGCGCGACCACGCAGGCCGGTGCGTTTGCGCTGGCCGCCCCTGTGGTGGCAGGTCCGTACGAATACACGCTGCACCGTGGCGGTACGGGCTCGGCTGATAGCTGGTACCTGCGTTCGACGCGTCCGGCCCCGGACCCGGACCCCACGCCGAACGTGACCCCGGATCCGACCCCGAACCCGAATCCGAATCCGCCCACGCCGGACGTCACGCCGGACCCGAACCCCATCACCCCGCACGAGGTGCCGAACTACCGCCCCGAGGTGTCGCTGTACACCGCCGTGCCGTCGATGGCGCTGATGGTTAGCCGCGCCATGCTCGACACGCTGCACGAGCGCGTGGGTGACGAGACGCTGCTGCGCACCGGCGTGCCCAATGGCGACAAGAATGGCGGCAAGGCCTTCAACGGCGCCTGGGCTCGTGTGATCGGCCAGAAGGGCAGCCGCATGTCGGACGGCGGCATCTACGGCGCTGACGGCCCGGCCTTCGACTACCAGCTTGCCGCCGTGCAGCTCGGCAGCGACCTGTACCGTGCGCAGAACGCCGACAACAGCCGCGACCACGCCGGCGTGATGTTCTCCACCGGCCGCATCACGGGTGACGTCACGCATGCCGACGGCACCAATGCCGGCAGCAACGGCATCAACGCCACCACCGTCGGCGTGTACTGGACGCACTTCAGCCCCAGCGATTGGTACGTCGATGCCGTCGCGCAGGGCACGCGCTACGACGTGAAGTCGTCGCCGACGCGCATGGCGGGGCTGACCTCGCATGGCCTGGGCTATGCGCTGTCTCTGGAAACGGGTTACCCGATCGCGCTGGACAACCGCTGGCGCGTCGAACCGCAGGCGCAGTTGATCTATCAGCGCATCGGCCTGGCCGATGGCTCGGACCCGGCGGCGCAGGTGCGCTTCGGCAACGTGCAATCGCTGCTCGGCCGCGTTGGCGTGCGAGTGGCGAAGGACTGGGGCGACACGCCGGAGCGTCCGCGTTCCACGTGGTTCCGGGCGAGTGTGTGGCAGGAGTTTCGCGGTACGAGCACGACATCGTTCTCGTCGGCCGACGGCTGGGTGCCGTTCACTTCGAGCATGCCCGCCACCGTGCTCGACCTGCAGGCCGGCGTGACGGCGCAGTTCACGCGCACGGCATCGTTCTATGCCAGCGTGGGGTACCAGATCAGCTCGGACGGCCGCCTGCACGGCTACGACGGCAAGCTCGGCGTGCGCTGGAACTGGTAAGGCAAGCATGCCGTGCCATGCAGTAACCCTGTGGATGCCAGGGCTTCCTGCTGCACCACAACAATCAACGGGGAGCCCAGGTGGCTCCCCGTTGTGCTTGGTGCCAAGCCATCGGCAGTGGCTTGCGAATGTTGCTCACGCAAATCGGCTGTTGTTTGCCGCTACAGGAATTCGTGAAAACCCTAGGAAACCCGCGCCAGTCTTAGCGATTGGTTATTTTGCGCGAAAAGCCTACGCTTACTGCGTAGTTCTACGTGTGGCGATTGCGTACAGGTGCGAATGGTCTTGGAGCACGGGCGGGATCAGAGTGCGCCCACAACGACAAGACGGAGCCTGACTCCGGAAGCATCCGCCCGCAATCTCTTGCGTGGCACCTCACCGGTTCAAAACAACATCCGAAGTCCCCATCAGGAGACAACCATGAAGTTCTTGCTCGCACTGCCTTTCATCGGCCTGCTGTGGGTGCCGTTCTACAACCAGGAAACGCCCATGCTGTTCGGCTTTCCGTTCTTCTACTGGTACCAGTTCATGTGGGTGCCGATCACCTCGCTGCTGATCTGGATCGTCTTCAAGAACGGTCAGAGCAAAGGAGAAGAATGATGGACGGACAGATCAACTGGACCGCGCTCGCCGTCTTCATCTTCTTCTTCGCACTCGTCACGGTGATGGGTTTCATCGCCTCGCGCTGGCAGCGCGGCGATTCCGACAAGGGCGCGCACATCGACGAATGGGGCCTGGGCGGCCGCAACTTCGGCACCTGGATCACGTGGTTCCTGGTCGGCGGCGATTTCTACACCGCCTACACCGTGATCGCCGTGCCGGCACTCGTGTATGCGGTCGGCGCGTATGGCTTCTTCGCGCTGCCGTACACGATCCTGGTGTACCCGATCGTGTTCCTGATCATGCCAAAACTGTGGAAGGTGGCGCATGCCAATGGCCACGTCACGGCGGCTGATGCGGTGTACGGCCGCTACGGCTCACGCTCGCTGGAGTTTGCGGTGGCGCTGACCGGCGTGGTGGCGACGATGCCCTACATCGCGCTGCAGCTCATCGGCATGGAGGTCGTGATCAAGGCGCTGGGCCTGACGGGCGAGCTGCCATTGGCGGCCGCGTTTGTCATCCTGGCGCTGTACACGTACTCCGCCGGCCTGCGTGCACCGGCACTCATCGCTTTCGTCAAAGACATCATGATCTACATCGTGGTGCTGGTGGCAGTGGTGCTGGTGCCGGCCAAGCTCGGCGGCTACGGCGCGGTGTTTGCCTCGGCGCATGACGCGTTTGCCGTGAAGGGCGGGGCCACGGGCCTTACGCTCAAGTCTGCGCAGTTCCTGCCGTTCGCCACGCTGGCCATCGGCTCGGCGCTGGCTGCGTTCATGTACCCGCATACGCTCACCGGCGTGTTTGCGGCGCGCAGTGCAGACACGGTGCGCAAGAACGCGGTGTTCCTGCCGGCCTATACCGTGCTGCTGGGTTTGATCGCGCTGCTGGGCTTCATGGCGTATGCGGCAGGCATCAAGGTCACCAACAACAACGACGTGGTGCCCGCGCTGTTCAACGCGTTGTTCCCGAGCTGGTTCACCGGGTTTGCGTTCTCGGCCATCGCCATTGGTGCGCTGGTGCCGGCGGCCGTCATGTCGATTGGCGCGGCCAACCTGTTCACGCGCAACTTCTGGAAGCCGTATGTGGCACCAGACATCACCGCCGCCGGCCAGGAAAAGGTGGCCAAGGTGATCTCGCTGATCGTCAAGGCGGGCGCCCTGGTGTTCATCCTGTTCCTGCCGACCAAGTTTGCGCTGGATCTGCAACTGCTGGGCGGTGTGTGGATCGTGCAGACCTTCCCGTCGGTCGTGTTCGGGCTGTTCAACATCTCCAACCGCTTCCGCGCACCGGCACTGCTGGCCGGCTGGGCGGCCGGCATGATCAGCGGCAGCTGGCTGGCGTTTTCTGATGGCATCAAGCCTGTGCACACCTTCGTGATTGGCGGTGACAAGTACACCGTCTACACGGGCCTGGCGGCACTGGTCTTCAACATCGTCGTGGCGGTGGTGGTACAGCTGATTTTCGGCAAGCGCGGGGAAGAAGCGCCCGCGCTGCGCAAGTCGGCGGGTTGATTGACGCGACGCGTTGCGTAGACACAGGGCCGGTGCCGAAGGGTGCCGGCTCTTTTGTTTGGGGCTTTGCGTTTGAGCGGATCGAATATGGCCGGTCAAGCGTTGATGGAACGACAGGCGGACTGGTGGCCGATCTTCCGGCATGGATCCTGACCAACCTGTGTTTGGGGTTGCGGTCACCCCGGCAACCTAGCGGCGTTGCAGGCCAATTGCGCAGGTAACGTGGCCCACCACACCGACGGGCGCAACCTGCAGTGGCAGCGTGATCACACGGCGAAGCCGAATTCCGTTGGGGGTGCCCGTCTATGAGATACGCGAGACTCGATCTGGTCAGAGGGGGCAGTGCGCTGATCGTTGTTGCGGAGCACCTCCGTAACGCGACCATGGTGGACTTCCAGCGTGCCTCGCAGAGTCCCGCCTGGATCAAGGGCTTCTACTTTGTGACGGGGCTGGGCCATCAGGCCGTGGTGGTCTTTTTTGTTCTCAGCGGATTCTTCGTGGGGGGCGCAGCGCTCAAGGCCGGCATACAGTTCCAGTGGACCACGTACCTGTCCGCACGCCTGTCCAGGCTCTGGACCGTACTCATTCCCTGCCTGTTGCTCACGTATGTGGTCGACAACGTTGTCTGGGCCACCGCACCCAGCGTGCTTGATGGCGCGTTCGCCGAAACATGGCATTCTGCTCCGCAATCGGGTGCCTATGACGCGAGCCTCGCAACAGCCGTGGGCAACCTCTTGTTCCTGCAGACCATCGTGGTCCCGGTCTATGGCTCCAACGGCCCGCTCTGGAGCCTGGCCAACGAGTTCTGGTACTACATGCTGTTCCCGTTGATGGCGATGGCGGCGGCGAAAATCGGCGAGCGCCCTACGGTGATGCGCCGATTGGCATGTGCGCTGCTGGCTGTGCTCGTCCTGTGTTTCATACCGTTTTCGATGCTGTCCGGATATATGGTCTGGCTCCTCGGCCTGGCCGTGTTTGCGGCAAGACGCGAACTCGTGGCGTTTATGGCATGCCATTTTCGCGCCGCGGCGGCGGGGTTGTTCGGGCTGTTTGCCGCATGCCTGGTGTTGAGCCGGCTGCGCATCATTCCCGGTGTCGCGTGGGGTCTTCCCGATCTTCTGCTGGGCTCTGCGTTTGCCGCGGTTTGCGCGGTGTTGATCGTTCCCGGCGCGCAGCATGCGGCTGAGAGCCGCTTCGACCAATTCTCGAGCGCCCTGGCGCAGTTGTCCTACACCCTCTACTTGTCGCACTTCCCGCTTGTCATGCTGATCGGCGCCGAGTTCTACAGGAATGAGCGCATGCCGGCCAACGGCGCCAGTGTGCTCGTCTTCACGGGCTGGCTTGTCCTGCTGCTGTGCGTGTGCTGGGCCCTGTGGTGGCTATTCGAGAGGAACACGTCGGTGGTGAGGCAATACGTCGATCTGCTGGTCGGACAGGTTTCAGCCGCACGGCGCCGCAGTCGCATTTGATGGCGAGCGGCTCTGGGCTCGCCATCAGTGCGGTATCAGGCGCCTGCACGCCCCTGGCGCTGCAACACGACATGCATCGCCTTGTCGGAAGCCACGGATTCAACGCACACGTATCCCAGGGCCCGCAAGTCGATCCCCTCGAACAGCGGCTCTCCGCGACCGAGCAGCACTGGCGAGATCGCAAGGTGCAACTCGTCGATCAGCCCCTCGCGCAGATACTGCCGGATCGTGCCCGGCCCACCGCCGATGCGCACATCCATGCCGGCGGCGGCCTCGCGTGCCCGGTCGAGCGCTTCGTGAATGCCGCCGGTGATGAAGTGGAACGTCGTGCCGCCTTCCATCTCAATGGACGGGCGCGCGTGGTGGGTCAGCACGAAGACGGGCACGTGATACGGCGGGCTGTCTCCCCACCAGCCTTTCCACTTGGTATCCGGCCAGTCGCCACGGATGGGGCCGAACATGTTGCGTCCAAGGATCCACGCCCCGACGTTCTGAAAGCTGCGGGCGGCGAAGCCATCGTCCACCCCCGTTGTGCCGCCGTCCTTGCCGAACAAGGCTCGCTGGAATGTGCGTGTCGGCACCAGCCACTGGTGCAGCTCCGTCCCGCCCACGCCGAGCGGATTGTCGATGTCCTGATCCGGCCCCGCTCCGTAGCCGTCGATTGAGAGGGTGAAGCCTGCAACGCGAACGTGTGTCATCGTGTGCCTCCGGTTAGGGGCCGGCAGGTCATCCACGCATGCCGGCGTCCGGACATGCATCTTAGTACCGCGCCGTTGTTTGCAGGTACCTACAGCGATTGGCGGGGAAGTGCCGCTGTCATTTAAAATCGCGCACTTTGCCCGTACTCCCATGTGGTTCAAGAACCTTCAGCTTCATCGTCTTCCGGCACCCTGGGCCGTGACCCCCGACCAGCTTGAAAAGTGGCTGGCACCGCACGCGTTCCAAGCGGGCAACAGTGTCGAGAAACAGACCTCCGGATGGGCGTCGCCGCGCGATGACGGTGCGCTCGTGTATTCCGTCAACCGGCAGATGCTGCTGGTGTTTCGCTCGGAAAAGAAGTTGCTGCCGGCGTCGGTCGTCAATCAGGTGACCAAGGCCCGCGCGCTTGAGATGGAAGAGCAGCAGGGCTTTAAGCCCGGCCGCAAGCAACTGCGTGAACTCAAGGAGCAGGTGACCGACGAGTTGCTGCCGCGCGCGTTCAGCATCCGGCGCGATACCCGCGTGTGGATCGACCCGGTCAACGGCTGGCTCGTCATCGATGCCGCTTCGCAGACGCTTGCCGACGACATTCGCGGCCTGCTCGTCAAATCGATCGATCAGCTGCCGCTCACCAGCGTGCGCGTGGCGTATTCGGCCGTGGCCGCGATGACGGAGTGGCTGCTCTCCGGTGAGGCACCGGGCGGATTCACCGTGGACCAGGACGCCGAACTGCGCTCAACCGGTGAGGGCGGCGCCACGGTGCGCTACGTCGGCCACGCGCTCGAAGCCGACGATATGCGGCGCCACATCGAAGCCGGCAAACAGTGCATGCGCCTCGCGATGACGTGGGACGACCGGGTCTCGTTCGTGCTGACGCCGTCGCTGACGATCAAGCGCGTCACGCCGCTCGACGTGATCAAGGAAGCGGCCGACCCGACCGCGCAGAACGACGACGAGCGCTTCGAATCGGACGTCACGCTGATGACGGGTGAGCTGGCCAGGATGCTGGCCGATCTGGTGGAGATCCTGGGCGGCGATCAGAACGACACGGTGCAGCAGGCGGCCGCCTGAACTGCATTGGCCGTCGACGCCGTCATCCCTGAACATCGGTGATGGGCGCGGCGATCTGCGGCCACACCAGCCGCTCGAACGTAGCGGCCGGCACTGGCGTGGAGTAGAAAAAGCCCTGGGCGAAATCACAATCGACGGCCTTGAGGAAATCCCGCTGCTCGGCCGTCTCCACACCCTCGGCAATGACTTCGAGCCCCAGTTTATGCGCGAGAACGACCACCGCCTCGCAAAGCGCCTGGTTGTCGACGTCAAGGCTCAGGTTGTGGACGAACGAGCGATCGATCTTCAGGTAGTCGACGTCGAAGCGCTTGAGATAGGCGAGCGACGAGTAACCGGTCCCGAAATCGTCGATCGAGATCCCGATGCCTGCGTCGCGCAAGGTCAGCAGCGTTTCGTCATTTCGCGATTCGGCCTGCAATAGCAGCCCTTCGGTAATTTCCACCACCACGCTCTGCGCGGGCATGCCTTCGCGCGCGAGAAAATCCGACCAGCGCGCACACAACTGGCTGTCCTGCCGCATCTGGACCGGCGACATGTTGACGCTGATCTGGAACGACGGATCGAAGCGGTCGCGCCATTGGCGGGCCTGCTGTACCGCTTGCCGGAACACCCAATCGCCAATGGGGACGATGAGCCCCGTATCTTCCGCCAGAGAAATGAAATCGAGCGGGCTGATCGTGCCGCGCTCGGGATGCCGCCAGCGGATCAGCGCCTCCGCCTTGCAGACCTCGCCCGTCGCCAGGTCGATGATGGGTTGATAGCAGACCTCGAACTGCTCGCTGGGCAGCGCGACGCGCAAGTCGCTGGTAAGCCGCAGGCGCCGTTCGGTCTCGACCTGCATGTCGGGCGTGAAGTAGCTGAAGCGGTTGCGCCCGGCATTCTTGGCCGCATACATGGCCTGATCGGCGTTCTTGAACAGCACGTCGAGATCGTGCGCGTCGTCGGGGAAGAACGTGATCCCGACGCTGGCGGAAATGAACGCCTCGTCCGCGCCGAGCTGAAATGGGTCGGCCAGTCTGCCGATGATGGTTCGGGCGATTCGCTCAACGTCCTGGGCGTCGTCCAGGCGGGGCAAGATGATGGTGAACTCGTCGCCGCCAAGACGGGCAACCGTATCCGATGGGCCCACGCACGCACTGATGCGCTTGCCGGCCTCGATCAGCAGCCTGTCTCCCGTGTCGTGCCCAAGCGAGTCGTTGACCTCCTTGAAGCGGTCGAGGTCGATCAGCATCAACGCCATGCGCCGCCTGGAGCGGCCCGGTTGCCTTGCTTCGTGCGCGAGCCGTTCATGGAACATCTGGCGGTTGGGCAAGCCCGTCAGTGCATCGAAGTTGGCCTGTTTCCAGATGGTGGCCTCGAACGCCATCCGGTCGGAAAGATCGCGGCCGACCGCCAGCACGGAAGTCACATTGCCGGACCGGTCGACCTCCGGCGTGATTCGGATGTGCGAGCATTGTTCCCGCCCATCCCTGCCGGCCCATTTCAGTTCGAAATGGGCACTCGTTCCACTGGAAATGACTTCGCTGATGACGCTTTCATAAATGCGTGCGTTGGCGCCGCCGGGCAGTTCCGAGGGCCGCTTGCCGAGCGCCTCGGCCAAGCTGCATCCCAACGCGGTACAGAACGCCGGATTGGCATAGATGCGGCGGAATGCGCGGTCGTAGCGGGCAATGGTGTCGGGCGAGTTCTCGATCAGCGTGCGCGATTCGCGCTCGCGTGCGACCAGTTCCGCCGTCCGCTCGACGACAGTTTGCTCGAGCGAGGCGTTGATCTCGTTGATCTTCTGGATCTTCTGCTGGATCGCATCGCGCATCTTTTCGAAGCGCTGCGCGAGCCTGCCGAGTTCGTCCCTGGCGCGTGGCCCGGCACCTGCCTGCGCCGCTTCGTCCAGCTGGGCGCCTGCATCGTCGCCGGTGTCGTGCACCTTGCGCACCAGCTCCCTGAGCGGCGCGGAAATGCTGTGCGAGATGAAATACGCCAGGAAGATCGACAGCAGAAACCCCGAGATGCCGACCAGGACAATCTGGTTGCGCACCGCCTGCGCCTCGACCGTCAGCGTTTTCTCGGCGATCGTGCTGACCACGAACCACGTCGTGCCCGGGATTCTCGCGTAGGCAGCCAGGTAGCGTCCGCCGTGTTCGCCAGCCACTGAAACGAGGCTGCGCACTTCGCCCGATGTCGCGTTGTGCGCGATGTTCTCCAGCAGGCGGGGTTCCGGATTCGCGCCGGCGTTGTCCGATGCGTCATCGGGCCGGATGACCACCTTGTTGCCGTTGGTATCGAGAATGTAGATCTGCGTGCCGCTGCCCGTGGCCACGTCGTTGAAGATGGTCGAGAAATAGGCCGGGCGGACGATCAGCACCAGATTGCCGAGCTGCTGGTTGCTGTTCTTGCTGATGATGGCGCGTACCACCCCCAGGTTTTGCTGGCCGACACCGTTGTCGTAGCTGCCCCAGTAGGTTCGCTCGTTCGTGTTCTGCGCTTGCCTGACCAGGTTTGTCACGCCCTGGGTCAGTTGCGCGGCCGCCTGGGTATCCAGAATCCGGTTGTCCTTGTCGAGCAGGTACTTCTGGTTGATGAAATCGACCGATCCGTAATGTTCGAGAAGCAGGCGTGCCATGTCCTGGCGAGCGTCACTCTGTTCCTTGGCGTTGCCGCGCTCGGCCCGGGAGAGCGCGTCCTGAACGCGGTTGGAGAGCACCAGCAGGTTGCTTTCGGTCTCGATCTGCTGCATGCGCAACTCGATGTTTCTCGAGACTTGCTTGACCACCTCCTTCGAGAAAATCTCGGCATTCTCCTGGATCGCCGCGATCGATTTCACATACGAGAGGCAACCCGAAATGAAGATCGGCAGCAGGGCAAGCAGGATGAAAGCGGCAATCAGCCGGTACCGGATCTCAACACGGCGAAGCAGGTCCTGTGAGAGATAGTCGAGCGCGCGTGCCAGCAACCTCGTGATGGAATTCATTTGTAGTGCATCTTCGCTTCATTCTTGACCGATTGGTCGAGGTGCTTCGCCGCCTGCCTGGGCGTCATCTTCTTGAGCAGCACGTCCTGCATCAACCCGTGCAGTGACTCGAGCGTGTTCGATGGCAGCGTTGAGTAATACGGGCTGGCCGTCACCGGGTAGCGGCTGGCTGCGTTCGTATAGTCGACGATTTCCCGGTCGCTGACGGCTGTTTCCGCGTCGTGCTGGAATGGCGAGATGTTGTGGCGCTTCTTCTGCAGGATCGGGAAACCCTTGCCGGCGATGAATTCAAGAAAGCGCATCGCGGCCGCCTTGTTGGGGGTCTCGCTCACGGCAAAGCCCGTTTCGCTGCCGAGCACGGGCACCACCGGTTCGCCTCGCGCATTCCATGGCGGAATGAACACACCCGTCGCAAAGCGGTTGCCATGCAGCAGCAGACCCGCCGCCCAGCTGCCCTGAAAGGTCATGGCCACCTTGCCTTCCTTGAAGAGCTGCATGCCGTCGTCGTAGCCGGTCGACATGAATGCGGGCTGGACGTAGCCGCGCTCCGGCAGCAGCGCCATCTTGGCGAAGATATCTGCAACCTGCGCAGTGTCGAGGTTCAGCGTGCCCTCGGCCATCTTGCTTTTCCAGTTCGGCTCGTGCGCGACCACGTTGTTGGCGAAACCTGAAGCAAACGGCCCGTTCCCGAGCATGTTCGGAAAGCCGCCATTCAACATGATCGGCGTGAACCCAGCGCGTTTGAGCTGCGCACACACGCGCAGAAACTCGTCGAAGTTCGTGGGCACCTTCTCGACGCCTGCTTTCGCGAACATATCCCGGTTGTAGTAGATCATCGTCGTCGCGACGCCACCCGAGATGCCGAACGCCGTGCCGTGGCGGCTCGTCCAGTCGCGCCTGAGCGGTGCCAGCACGTTCTGCCACGCCACTGTCTGGCTCACGTCGGCAAGCACGTTCTGGTCGGCCAGCTCGGCTGAATAGGCGTTCGGGTTGACGCTCAGCACGTCGGGCAGCATGCCGGCGGCGACGCGCGGTTTGATGTTCTCTTCGACCGAGTTGCCGATCATGAACTGAACGTCCACGCGCACATCGGGATTGAGCGCGCTGAACTCCGCCGCGATCTGGAGCATCTGTTCGGGCCAGTCCGGCGCCCAGATCAGTGCGGTAATGGTGGTTCGGTGCGGCGGGGTGGAACGGGGGGTGGCGGCGTCCTGCTGGTGGCAACTACACAGCGCCAGCAAACCGATCAGGCCGGATAGCAGCCGGATAAAGTGGCTTCGTTGCACGTCACGCTCGCTTTCAGGTTCGGTAGGAGCCGGTCGGGCGCGCGACGGGGAAATGCATCGCGCGGTCGCCCGTCGATCAAAGCGCTCGATATTGCCGCCTATGCGTTGCCTGCGGATGACCAAAAGTGCCAGTCACGGCGGCCAGGCTGCGAAGTCCGTGCGGGAGCCAGAATGCGGAGAGGGAATAGGACGGCAAGCAAGCTGATTGACCGCAACAGACGCCAACCTGCATATCGGCAGCGAGCACGAATCCTTTAATTCGCAAAGGGGCGTCGATGCGTGTTTCTCCGGTAGGCGCGACGTGGCCAGGCGCGTGAATTCTCGCTTCGTGCGAAGGTGGCCTGCCGAAGCGGAAACGTTTGGTGCCGGAGGATCAGATCTTCAACCGGCCTGCAGCCTTGTAAGTACAGAGGTTCACGCCAGACGGCGTTGTCTGTGTCTTGACGGGTTCGAATGCGCACGGAGGCGTTCCCTCCGCAAAGAAGCGCTTCCCGGCACCCACCAGGACGGGATAGACGATCAGCAGGAGTTCATCCACCAGCCCGTGTTCGAGCAACGTCGATGTCAGCGTGGAACTGCCCCACAGAATCAGGTCTGGGCCTGCCTGCGACTGGATGCGGCGAATGCCTTCGACAAGGTCCGGGCCCACCCACTCAAACGGGCCCCATTCAAGACTTTCCGGACGATGCGTTACGACGTATTTGGTGGCCGCATTCAAGCTGTCCGCCATCGGGCTGCTCGGTGCCTTGGGCCAGTAGGCCGACCATATGTCGTAGGTACGACGGCCGAGCAGAAGATCGAAGTGCGCCCCATGCTCGGCGAGGACAGCATCCCGGCCTTCGGGGGTCCGATAGGGCGCGGTCCAGTCAGCGTAGGGGAAATCGTCCTCGCCGGAGGTCTGGATTACACCGTCCAGCGAGATGTGCTCCATGAGCTTGAGGTTTCGCATGGTGTCTCCTGCATGGTGGCCGCTCCGGTCTTTTGTCTGCTTATGGCCGGGTTCAGACTAACCTTCTTCACATACCAACGTCGTGCTTGCCCTTAGCCTTTCACATAGGAACGCGGAGCCCAGCATCGAGCTGAGCTCTGCGTTTCATTTCGCGGTCCTGCCTCTCTTTGCCTCACTAGCATCACAGGTCGCGAGCCCGCTGACGCATGACGGCGCGTAACAGCGGGCGCCGTGAGGGGATCCGTCGCACAAAGCCACTACAATAGCGCCCCTTTGCCGGTGGCGCCCGCTCCTGATATCCCGTGCAGGCGCGTGCCTCCCGCTGCACTCGAGAAGCCACAATCCTATGATGTCAAACGCTTGCGGCGTCGATTTCGGTACGTCCAACTCCACCGTCGGCTGGCTGAGATCGGACGCACCCACCCTGCTGCCGCTCGAAGACGGCAAGGTTACGCTGCCTTCCGTCATCTTCTTTCACGCCGAAGACCCGCTGGTCAGCTACGGCCGTGCCGCGCTGACCGACTATCTTGCCGGCTACGAGGGGCGCCTGATGCGCTCGCTCAAGAGCCTGCTCGGCACGTCGATGATGGATGACAGCACCGAGGTCATGGGCCAGGCCATGCCCTTCCGCAAGCTGCTGGCGCATTTCATCGGCGAACTCAAGAGGCGCGCCGAGCGCGCCGCCGGCCATGAATTCCGCCGCGCCGTGCTGGGCCGCCCGGTGTTCTTCATCGACGAAGATCCCAAGGCCGACCAGCTCGCCGAAGACACGCTGTCGGAAATCGCGCGCGACGCCGGCTTCGACGAGATCGCCTTCCAGTACGAGCCCATCGCCGCCGCGTTCGACTACGAGGCCGGCATCAGCGGTGAAGAACTTGTGCTGGTGGCGGACATTGGCGGCGGTACGTCGGACTTCTCGCTGGTGCGCCTGTCGCCCGACCGCGCGAAACGCCCTGACCGCCGCGAGGACATCCTCGCCAACGGCGGCGTTCACATCGGTGGCACCGACTTCGACCGCGCCTTGAGCCTAGCCAGCGTGATGCCGCTACTGGGCCTGAACAGCACGCTGCGCAACGGCAAGGCGATGCCGTCCGGCCAGTATTTCGACCTGGCGAGCTGGCACACCATCAACCACGTGTACACGCGCAAGGCGTGGGCGGTGGTGATGGACAATTACCGAGATGCCGCCGACACCGAAAAACTCGACCGCCTAATCCGCCTGATCCGCGAGCGGGCCGGCCACTGGCTGGCCATCCAGGTGGAAGCCGCGAAGATCGCGCTGTCGGACGCTCCGGTGGCGGAGATCGACCTGCACCGCATCGCGCCCGCGTTGAAGCAGCCCGTCACGCGCGAGGACTTCGACCAGTCGATTGGGAAGCTGGTCGGCAAGACGGTCTCCACGGTGCAGGCGATGCTGAAGACGGCGGGCGTCGCAGCGGAAGCGGTCGATACCATTCTCTTCGCCGGCGGCTCCAGCGGGGTGCCGTTGCTGCGCGAGCAACTGGCGCAAGTGCTGCCGTCGGCGCGGCGCGTCGAGGGCGACCTGTTCGGCGGGATCGGTTCCGGCCTGGCGCGCGATGCGGCGCGCAAGTTTGGCTGACGGGCTGAAAGGCTGGGGGCGGCAAGACGTTTTGAGCGTAGTCGACGTGCTGACATTGGAACCCCGGAGATGCAGCTCACCTTGAGACTGGGGTGGTCACCGGCGCGGCGAACGACCGCTTCTGGCCGAATGTGGACATCGGCGTCCGCCCGCCAGGACTTCCGCGCTTGATCCGCGCGACAGCGTATGAATAGCGACCCAGGGCGTTCAACGATCCGACCGCTCGACGACGACCTCGCTGACCTGGAGCACCGGCGTGATGTCGGTGTAGTTGGCGATGTCGCCCAGGATCTCGGCGCGGTGCTCTTGTATGGCAGCCTCGTAGTCTTCGACCGAATCACAGAAGAACGCGCACATCGCCACGAAGGCGGGCGGTGCACCGGGCGCTCCGCCGGCCAAGCCTTTTTCGACGGTGTAGTACGCGCAGGCACCGCCCAGCCGGGCCTTCACCATCGGCATGTGCCGGTCGCGGTAGTAGGCGTGGTCGAAGCGCGCGCCTTCGGTGTACGGGTACATCACGTTGACTTTGATCATGCGGTTCTCCTTGCCATCATTGGCGTCGGCGCCCCGAGATTCTCGTGACTGCCGACGATCCGACCGGCCTGAACCCGTTCAGGCTCCTCCGGCATCCATCGCGGATTCACGCTTGCCAGACTGCATACCCGTCCTCGCGCAATCCGATCGACAACTCCACTTCCATCTCCCGTGCTGCCTCGTAAGGCATCGGGTTGAAGCACTCGTACAGCTCCGGCATCAAGCGCAAGCCATACTCCCGCACAAACCGGTTCGCTTTCAGCCCCGCCTTGTGTTTGTCAAAGCGCACGTCCGGTGATTGCCCTGTCATGCCGACATAAACGCAAGGCTTGTCGCCAAGGTAATCGGGATTGGCTTTCACGAAGCGCGTTTCGGCCAACACTTGCCGCGACAGCTCGACGACGTAGACGTGGTGATGGTGACGTGGCATTGAAGAAGTCTTCGACAGCGAAGAAGCGGACTGTGAGCATTGATCGTAGCGCCAAGACACTTCTTCGGCCACTGCGAGTCGAACATCGGGTCTCGGCGTGCCCGTAATGCATCGCTCCGGACAGTGGAAGCGGAACGATGAATGGCCGAAACTTGCCGACAGCGGTCATCGGCCGCTTCTATCAATAAACCGCCCTTGCCTTAAACTCACCGCCTCCCGCAACACCGAGCTAACGATATGAAGAAGGCAGGACGAATCAAATCCTGGAATGCCGAGAAAGGCTACGGCTTCATCGACGTGCATGCGGACCTCAAGGATGTCTTCTTCCACGTTACGGCATTGCAGACGCGTTCTGTTCAGCCGAAGCCGGGTGACCGTGTCAGCTTCGAGCTGACGCGAGGAAAGGACGGCCGGATGCAAGCCGTTGGCGTCGTGATTGCGGGCGCCCCGAAGTCGAGCAAGGACACAGGCGCAAGCTGGCTGCCCCCGCTTCTCGGCTTGGCTGCTCTCGTGGGCATCGTCGTGAGCGCCCTTGGCGGCTATCTCCCCCGGCAGGTGGGCATCGCCTGCGTTGTTGCCAGCATCGTTGCGTTTGTGGCGTATGCCGTCGACAAGGCACGCGCGAGTCGCAACGCATGGCGCATTCGCGAGACCGATCTTCACCTGATCTCGCTTTGTGGTGGCTGGCCGGGCGCGCTTGTCGCCCAGCACTTGCTTCGACACAAGAATCGGAAGCAAGAATTTCAGGTCACCTTTTGGACCACCGTTGCCTTGAACATTGGCGCGGTCGTGCTCTGGAAAACGTATTTCTCAGCCTGAATAGTCATCCTGCTGCGAACAAAAAAAACGCCAACCCATCGGGTTGGCGTTTTCGCTTTGGGTACAACCAGTTTTTAGTGGAACTGGTTCATCGTGTTGTCCTTACCCGCGGCCTTCAGCGCTGCTTCACCGCTGAAGTATTCCTTGTGGTCGTCGCCGATGTCCGAGCCCGACATGTTCTGGTGCTTCACGCAAGCGATGCCCTGACGGATTTCCTTGCGCTGCACGCCAGCCACGTAGCCGAGCATGCCCTGGTCGCCGAAGTATTCCTTGGCCAGGTTGTCGGTCGACAGCGCAGCGGTGTGGTACGTCGGCAGCGTGATCAGGTGGTGGAAGATGCCGGCTTCGCGCGATGCGTCTGCCTGGAACGTGCGGATCTTCTCGTCGGCTTGCTTGGCCAGTTCGGTGTCGTCGTACTCGGCGCTCATCAGTTGGCCGCGCTCGTAGGCCGACACGTCCTTGCCGGCTTCCTTCATGGCGTCATACACCTGCTGGCGGAAGTTCAGCGTCCAGTTGAACGACGGGCTGTTGTTGTACACCAGCTTGGCGTTCGGGATGACCTTGCGGATCTCGCTCACCATGCCGCCGATCTGGCCGATGTGCGGCTTCTCGGTTTCGATCCACAGCAGGTCAGCGCCGTTCTGCAGCGAGGTGATGCAATCCAGCACGCAGCGTGCTTCGCCCGTACCGGCGCGGAACTGGAACAGGTTGCTCGGCAGGCGCTTGGGGCGCAGCAGCTTGCCGTCGCGCTTGATGACCACGTCACCGTTGCCCAGCTGATCCGCCGACAGCTCTTCGCAGTCGAGGAACGAGTTGTATTGGTCGCCCAGGTCGCCCGGCTCGTTGGTCACGGCGATCTGCTTGGTCAGGCCAGCGCCCAGCGAGTCGGTACGCGCCACGATGATGCCGTCGTCCACGCCCAGCTCCAGGAATGCGTAGCGGATCGCGCGGATCTTGGCCAGGAAGTCCTCATGCGGCACGGTGACCTTGCCATCCTGGTGGCCGCACTGCTTCTCGTCCGACACCTGGTTCTCGATCTGGATGCAGCATGCACCCGCTTCGATGAACTGCTTGGCCAGCAGGTACGTCGCTTCAGCGTTGCCGAAACCAGCGTCGATGTCGGCAATGATGGGCACGACGTGCGTGACGTGGTTGTCGATCTTCTCTTGGATGGCGGCGCGGGCGGCGGCGTCCTTGGCAGCGTCCAGCTCGCGGAACAGGCCGCCCAGTTCACGGGCATCAGCCTGGCGCAGGAAGGTGTACAGCTCGCGGATCAGCGCGCTGACCGACGTCTTTTCGTGCATCGACTGGTCCGGCAGCGGGCCGAACTCCGAGCGCAGCGCAGCGACCATCCAGCCCGACAGGTACAGGTAACGGCGTTCGGTGCTCTTGAAGTGCTTCTTGATGGAGATCAGCTTCTGCTGGCCGATGAAACCGTGCCAGCAACCCAGGGACTGCGTGTACTTGGCCGGATCCGCATCGTAGGCGGCCATGTCGGCGCGCATGATCTTGGCGGTGTACTTGGCGATGTCCAGGCCCGTCTTGAACTTGTTCTGCGCGCGCATGCGGGCAGCGTACTCGGGGTTGATCGCGTTCCATGCGCTGCCGTGGTTCTCTTTCAAACCGGCAACTGCCTTGATGTCGTCTTGATACTGGGCCATGTCAATTTCCTGGAAGTAAAGCGCGTTGGAGAGGAAAGGGTTGCGTGTTCGGGTGCGTCTATCGAAGCAAGCAGCGTGGAATCATTGTAGGGCGGATTTGGTGCGGCGCGACAAGGTCTTATATAAGACATAAGACTTATGTTTTCTTTATTTTTCAATGGGTTATGCGATGAATTTTGCGATGCGGAATGCTTTTTCAGAAAACGGGAAGGCGGCGTCGGGAAATTCCGGCGCAAATTTCGCAATGTGAAACGCGCTTTCAGGGTCGGAGATGGTGCCCGTGCAATGGCGGTCGACTTTCGCGGCGCGTTCAACAAAAAAGCCGCCTTGAAGGCGGCTTTTCCTGCTCGAGATCGGCATGGACCTTTCTGCGGCTAGATCAACGTGGAATCATCATCAGAGTAATCACTACCGCCCAAATCGCTATCGTCGAGCAGACCCAGGCTGTTGTCATCGCGCGAGGCCGTGTTGCGATTGCCGCTGTCGCCGTCGTAGTAGTTGTTGATGACCGTTTCCGTGGTGCCACCCATCAGCGGCTGCTGACCAAAGAAGCCGCCGCTGCTGTTGTGGTGGAACAGGTTCTCGATACCCTGGAACAGGAGCGCGCCGCCTGCCACGCCGGCTGCCGTGGTGGCGATGCCGCCCAGCGTGCTGCCCAGGCCACCGCTCAAAAAGCCGGGGCGCGCGGGTTGGGCCGGGGCCGGTTGGGCGGGGGCGGGCATCGGCATGGGTGCGGCTTGCGGCTGCGCATACCCGGGGTTGGGCGCGGCACCCGTGGCGTGGCTGCCCCAGTTGTTGGCCGAATCCATGAACGACGTGTTGCGGGCGGCCTGTGCTGCCTGCAACTGGCTCTGCAGCGCGGCAATCTGCGCCTGGGCCGATGCCAGTGCCTGGTCGAGCAGCATGGCGCGCTGCACGAGCAGGTAGGCGGCATCCGGCTGGCGGGCGGCCGCTTCCAGAATGCGGGCTTCGGCCTGCGGGTCTTTTGCCCCGGCGCGGGCTTGCGTGAGTTGGGCCAGGAAGTTGTCCAGGGCTTGCAGTTCTTGCGGGGACATGGCGCGGGTTCCTATCAGGGTGGGTGCGACGTGTCCAAGGTAGGGGCCAAGTCTTAAACCACAATTAAGGCCGGGCGGGTTCTTGTGTAACGGCCTGTAACGCTAGGACGCGGCCCGATACTGGCTGGGGTTGGTGCCCGACACCTTGCGCATCAGGCGCCGCAGCGCGGTGGCATCTTCATACCCCACGGCTTCGGCCACGCGGTCGATGGTCATGCGGCTGGATTCGATCAGCATGCGGGCCCGGTTCAGCCGCACGCTCTGCACCAGGGCGAGGGTGCTTCTGCCGGTGGCCTCCCGCACGTGCCGAGACAGCGTGCGCTGCGACATGGCAAATTCGTCGGCCAGGGTTTGCACGCTGGGCGGGTTGGGCAGGGCGGCTTCAATGCGCGCCACCAGCCGGGCGACGAGCGCGTTGCCATTGGCCAGCATGGCGGGCACCACAAACGGCGCCTGCGCGTGGCGCCCGTCGATCAGCAGCACGCGCCCGACGGCATCGGCCAACGCCACGCCAAAGCGCGTGCGCAGCAGGTGCAGCATCAAGTCTGTCTGCGCAAAGGCGGCGCCAGCAGTGCTGATCGGGCCATCGGCGCAGACCATGCGGTCGGCATCGACGGTGCATGCGGGTTCCAGTTGCCGCAACGTGGCGGCCAGCCACCACGACGTTGTGACGCAGCGCCCCGGCAGCAACCCCGCTGCCTGCAGCAGAAACACCGCCGAGCACGATGCCGCCACCTGCCCGCCGGCCGCTACCTGTGCGGCCAGGGCGCGTGCGGCCCGGAGGGCGTCGTCTTGCGCCAGGCGCGTGGCAATCACACCGGCATGGTCTAGGCCCAGGCCGGGCACGATCCAGGTACTGCCATCGGGGCGGGGGCGTTTGGGCAGCGTCGCCGCCTCCACCTGCATGCCGCTGCTCAGGCGCACGCTGGGCGCGTCGGCCGATACCACGCGTCAGGTGGGGCGTGCGGCCTTCGTGCGTGGGGCAAGCGTGGACGCCGCCTGCAGCACGTCCAGCGTGGCCGCCACGCTGGTGGCATACGCGCCGGAGAGTACGAGGATGGTGAAATCCGTCATGACCAAATTTGCCTGAAAGATGTCGAAATCGACACTGCCAGTCTAGCGGCCGAAGGCGTTCAATGCAGGCATTTCCACAGCACGCACGGTTGCCCGCATGCCGAACATTCTCGTCAAGATTCCCGCAGACACCTTCAATGGCGCCGCCCGCGCAGCGCTTGCACGCCGCATCACCGCCGCTGCCGCGCAGGCCGAACAGATTCCCGATGACCCACGCAGGCGCGCGACAACCTGGGTGGTGATCGAGGAGGTGCCCGCCGGGTCGTGGTGGTGCGGCGGGGGGGAGGTGGCAACGCAGATGGTGCCGTGCATGGCCATCGCGCACGTGCCGGCGGGCGTGCTGGATGCCGCTGCGCGGGCGCTGTTCGTGCAGCAGATGCACGAAGCCTTTGCGCAGGCGCTGCCGACGGCCGATGGCCGGCGTGTTGTGACCTCTGTGATGTTGCACGACGTGGCCGACGGCACCTGGGGTGTGAACGGTGCGCTGTGGGCGCTGCCCGATTTCGCCAGGGCAGCGGGCTATGCGCACTTACAGCACCTCGTGGCCTAACCCTGAGCCCATCAACCGGAGCCCGCGCATGACACACCACCACCCGCAGGAAGACGACCGCCTGGAAGACTTCACCCGCCGCCAGATCACGTTGGATGGCACCACCAAAACCGTGTACGTGGCCGGCACCGGCCCAGGCGTGATTGTCATGGCGGAGATGCCCGGCATCAGCCCGCACGTGGCGCGGTTCGCGCGCTGGGTGCGCGATGCGGGGCTCACCGTCTACATGCCGTCCTTGTTCGGCCGCGATGGCGCGGTGCCCGAGGCGGACGCCGGCGCGGAGGTCTTCCGCCACGCGTGCGTGAGTGCGGAGTTCCGCGCGTTTGCGGCCAACCAGTCGAGCCCGGTTACGCAGTGGCTGCGCGCGCTGGCGCGGCTGGCCCATGCGGAGTGCGGCGGCCCCGGCGTGGGCGCCATCGGCATGTGCTTCACCGGCAATTTTGCGCTGACGATGATGCTGGAGCCGGCCATGCTGGCGCCGGTGTTGTGTCAGCCGTCTTTGCCGTTGAACGAGCCCGGCGGCATCGAGATTGCGCCGGAGGACGCTGCCGCCGTGCGCCAGCGGCTGGAGCGCGAAGACCTGACCGTGCTGGCTTACCGGTTTGAGGGTGACCGCTTCTGCCGTACCCAGCGCTTTGCCGCCTATGCCGAGGCGCTGGGGGATCGGTTCGTGGCGCGGGTGTTGCCCGATAGCGCCGCGCACCCGAACCCGCCGCCGTTTTTTGCGCAGCATGTGCCTTGTCCGCACAGCGTGGTGACCGCGCACCTGATCGATGTGGCGGGCCAGCCTACGGTGGCCGCGCGTGACGAGATTCTGGCGTTCTTCCGGCAGCGGCTGGCTTGAGTAGGGACTCACCTACTGGTGTGCACCCGCCGCCACCTATTTGGTGTAAACCCCCGGGGCGACGTCCGAGCAAATTACTTTACAACTAAACTATTCATGACTAATGTAATACCGCACTGAACGCGGAGCCGTTGTCATGAAGATCGTCTGTATTGGTGGTGGGCCGGCTGGCCTGTACTTTGCCCTGCTGATGAAGCTGCAGGACCCGTCACACGACATCACCGTGGTGGAGCGCAACCGGCCGTATGACACCTTCGGCTGGGGCGTGGTCTTCTCTGACCAGACGCTGGGCAACCTGCAGCGTGCCGACGCCAAGAGCGCCGCGCAGATTCTCGATGCCTTCAACCATTGGGACGACATTGAAGTCCACATCCGCGGCCAGGTGGTGCGCTCGGGCGGCCACGGTTTCTGCGGCATCGGGCGCAAGCGCCTGCTGAACATCCTGCAGGCGCGCTGCGAGGAAGAGGGCGTCAAGCTCGTCTTTGAAACCGATGTGCAGGATGACACCACCTATGCCGATGCCGACCTCATCATCGCCAGCGATGGCCTGAACAGCCGCATCCGCACCAAGTACGCGGCCACGTATCAACCCGATATCGACACGCGCCGCTGCCGCTTTGTCTGGCTCGGCACGCACAAGCTGTTCGAGGCCTTCACCTTTGCGTTTGAAGAAACCGAGCACGGCTGGTTTCAGGCGCATGCGTACCGCTTTGACGACAACACCTCCACCTTCATCGTGGAAACGCCGGAAGAGGTGTGGCGCGCGGCCGGGCTGGAGACGATGGAGAAGGAAGACGCCATCGCCTACTGCGAGCGTCTGTTCGCCAAGTACCTCGATGGCAACAAGCTGATCTCCAACGCCACGCACCTGCGCGGCTCGGCGCAGTGGATCCGCTTTCCGCGCGTGGTGTGCCGGCATTGGGTGCATACCAACGAGAACAACACGCCGGTGGTGCTGATGGGCGATGCGGCGCACACGGCGCACTTCTCGATCGGCTCGGGTACCAAGCTGGCGCTGGAAGATTCGATTGAGCTCGCGCGCAGCATCGGCCAGCACCCGGGGGACCTGAAAGGCGCGCTCGAACACTATGAAGCCGTGCGCAGTGTGGAAGTGCTGCGCATCCAGAACGCGGCGCGCAATTCGACCGAGTGGTTTGAGAACGTCGACCGCTACGCCAGCCTGCCGACCGAGCAGTTTGCGTATTCGCTGCTCACGCGCAGCCAGCGCATCAGCCACGAAAACCTGCGCCAGCGCGACAAGCGCTATCTCGAACAGTTTGAAGACTGGATTGCCGAGCAAGCCGGTCTACCGGGTAGAAGCCGCGCGCCCGAGCACGGCCCCGTGCCGCCGATGTTCACGCCCTTTACGGTGCGTGGCGTCACGCTCAAGAACCGCGTGGTGGTGTCGCCCATGGCCCAGTACTCGTGTGTGGATGGCCAGCCGGCGGACTACCACCTCGTGCACTTGGGCGCGCGCGCCATGGGCGGTGCGGGGCTGGTGATGGCCGAGATGACCTGCGTGTCGCCCGATGCGCGCATCACCCCGGGCTGCCCGGGTTTGTGGAACACCGAACAGCGTGATGGCTGGGCGCGCATCGTGCAGTTCGTGCATGCCAACAGCGATGCGAAGCTCGGCGTTCAGCTGGGCCACGCGGGCGCCAAGGGCTCGACGCGCGTGGCGTGGGAGGGCATCGACCTGCCGCTGGATGAGGGGCAGAACTGGCCGCTCATCTCGGCATCTCCCCAGCAGTATCTGGATGGCGTGAGCCAGTGGTCGCACGCCATGACGCGTGACGACATGGACCGTGTGCGTGATGACTTTGTCCACTCCGCACGCTTGGCCGCCGAGGCCGGTTTCGATTGGCTGGAGCTGCACTGCGCGCACGGCTACCTGCTGTCGTCGTTCATCTCGCCGCTTACCAACCAGCGCAATGACGAATACGGCGGCTCGCTGGAAAACCGCCTGCGCTTTCCGCTGGAAGTTTTCCAGGCGGTGCGCGAGGTGTGGCCGAGCACCAAGCCGATGTCGGTGCGCATCTCTGCCCACGACTGGGTGGAAGGCGGCATCACGCCGGACGATGCGGTGCAGATCGCGCGCATCTTCAAGGCCGCGGGCGCGGACATGATCGACTGCTCGTCGGGCCAGGTCAGCAAGAAGGAGCAGCCGGTGTACGGCCGCATGTTCCAGACGCCGTTTGCCGACCGCGTGCGCAACGAGGCGGGCATCGCCACGATTGCCGTGGGTGCCATCTCCGAGGCGGACCACGTCAACAGCATCATCGCCGCCGGCCGGGCGGACCTGTGTGCCGTGGCGCGTCCGCACCTGGCCAACCCGGCCTGGACGCTGAACGAAGCTGCGCGCATCGGTTACCTCGACATGCCGTGGCCCAAACAGTACCGCGCGGGCAAGCTGCAACTGGAGCGCAACCTGGAGCGCGAACGCGCGATGGCGGCGCAGGCGGCGGGGTTGTCTCCGCTGGAACAGGCCAACCGCATGCAGGGGGTCTGACGTGACGATGCTCGCAGGACACCACGCGGTTGTAACGGGCGCAGGCCGGGGGATTGGCGCGGCGATTGCCGCACAACTGGCCGCGCAGGGCGCCACGCTCACGCTGATGGGCCGCAACGCGGCGGTACTGGAGGCGACGGCCAAGACGTTGCCCGACAGCGCCCGCGCGCAGGTCGTCACCTGCGACGTGACGGACGCGGTAAGCGTGTCGGCGGCGTTTGAGTCGGCGCGCGCTGGGCTCGGCCCCATCTCCATCCTCGTCAACAACGCAGGCCAGGCCGAGAGCGCACCGTTTGCCAAGACCACGCTCGACCAATGGCAGCGCATGCTGGCCGTCAACCTGACGGGCACGTTCCTGTGCACGCAGGCGGCGCTGGCCGATGTGCAGGTCTCGGGCCGTGGCCGCATCGTCAACATTGCGAGCACGGCGGGGCAGCGTGGGTATGCGTATGTGTCGGCGTATGTGGCGGCCAAGCATGGGGTGATTGGCCTCACGCGCTCGCTGGCGCTGGAGCTGGCCGCGCGCGGCGTCACCGTCAACGCGGTGTGCCCCGGCTATACGGAAACCGACATCGTGCGCGAGAGCATCGACCGCATCGTCGCCCGCACAGGCCGCAGCGCAGAGGAAGCGCGGGCCGAGCTGGTGAAGGGCAATCCGCAGGGCCGGTTGATCGCGCCCGATGAAGTGGCCAATGCCGTGGTGTGGCTGTGCTCGGATGGCGCGTCGTCGATTACCGGGCAGGCCATCTCGGTCTCGGGCGGGGAGGTGATGTGAGCAAGCCGCGCAAGACTGCACTCGCCACCCGCACATCCGGCTATCACGCTGTCGCGCAAGCGCTGGGCGACGAGCACATCGGCCTGGAAGCCCGCGCGCATGTGGACGACCACATCGACGTGAAGATCTGGCTGCGCTTGCTGGCGTGCAGCACGCAGATCGAACAGCAGATCCGCCAGCGCCTGCGCACGCGCTTCAACACCACGCTGCCGCGCTTCGACTATCTGGCCCAGCTCGATCGCCACCCGGAAGGCCTGCGCATGAACGTGCTGTCGCGCTATCTGATGGTGACGGGCGGCAACGTCACCGGCCTGACCGATCAGTTGGAGAAGGAAGGGCTTGTCAAACGTGAGGCGGATCCGGATGATCGCCGGTCCTTTCGCGTGCTGCTGACCGACGCCGGCCGCCGCCACTTTGCCGAAATGGCTGCCGAGCACGAACGCTGGCTGATCGAGATGTTCGACGGCCTGGGCGTTGCCAACAAAGACGCGCTGTATGCGCAGCTCGGCCACCTGCGCGTGCACCTCGCGCAGCGCGAGGAAGAGCTGGACGCCCGCGACGATCAACCCTGAACGAACCCGACCCAACCATGACCGACCGCATCGATCCGGCCCTGCTGGCCGGCAACCGCCGCCCGCTGGCGGGCTATCAGGCCAAGCATTTCCTGTGGAGCGTGGCAGGCGGCGTTGCCACCATCACGCTCAACCGGCCCGAGCGCAAGAACCCGCTTACCTTCGATTCGTACGCCGAACTGCGCGATCTGTTCCACCAGCTCAAGTGGGCAGATGACGTGAAAGCCATTGTGCTGGCTGGCGCGGGCGACAACTTCTGTTCCGGCGGTGACGTACACGAGATCATCGGCCCGCTGGTGCAACTGAAGGCGCCCGAGCTGCTGATGTTCACGCGCATGACCGGCGAGCTGGTGAAGACGATGCGCGCGTGTCCGCAGCCGATCATCGCCGCCATTGATGGCGTGTGTGCTGGTGCAGGGGCCATCTTGGCGATGGCATCGGACCTGCGCCTGGGCACCGCGCGCAGCAAGACGGCATTCCTCTTCAACCGTGTCGGCCTTGCGGGCTGCGACATGGGTGCGTGTGCCATCCTGCCGCGCATCATCGGCCAGGGCCGCGCGAGCGAGTTGCTCTACACGGGCCGCTCGATGAGCGGCGAAGAGGGCGAGCGCTGGGGCTTCTTCAACCGCCTGTGCGACCCCGCCGAGGTGCTTACACAAGCGCAAGCGCTGGCTGCTGATCTGGCCGCCGGCCCGACCTTCGCCAACGGCATCACCAAGACCATGCTGCATCAGGAATGGACGATGACGATCGAGCAGGCGATCGAGGCTGAGGCACAGGCACAGGCCATCTGCATGCTGACCGAAGACTTCTCGCGTGCGTACCACGCGTTTGTCGCCAAGCAAAAACCCGTCTTCGAGGGGAACTGAGATGAGCGACAAGGACTACCTGCAGTGGCCGTTCTTTGACGACAAGCACCGCCAGCTCGAAGCTGAGCTGGATGCCTGGGCCACCAAGCACATCCCGCACGATCACGGCCCCGATGTGGATGCCGAATGCCGCGCGCTGGTGAAATCGCTGGGGCAGGCCGGCTGGCTGCGCCACGCGGTGGGCGGCACGGCACACGGCGGCGCGGGCGAAACCATCGACACACGCGCCATCTGCCTGATCCGCGAAACGCTGGCGCGCCATTCCGGCCTGGCCGACTTTGCGTTTGCGATGCAGGGGCTGGGCTCGGGCGCCATCTCGCTGCATGGCACGCCGGAGCAGCGCGAGCGCTATCTGACGAAGGTAGCGCGCGGGGAGGCAATCTCTGCGTTTGCGCTGTCCGAACCGGACGCCGGCTCCGACGTGGCCGCCATGGCCTGCGCCGCGCGTGAAGACGGCACCGACTACGTGCTCGACGGCGAGAAGACGTGGATCTCCAACGGCGGCATTGCGGATTTCTACGTCGTGTTTGCCCGCACGGGCGAGGCACCGGGTTCGCGCGGCATCAGCGCGTTCATCGTTGAGGCGGGCACGCCGGGCTTTGAGATTGCCGAGCGCATCGACGTGATTGCGCCGCACCCGCTCGCGCGCCTGCGCTTTACCAATTGCCGCATCCCGGCCAGCCAGCGCGTGGGCGCGGCGGGCGAAGGCTTCAAGGTGGCGATGCGCACGCTCGATGTGTTCCGCACGTCGGTGGCTGCGGCTGCGCTGGGCTTTGCGCGCCGTGCATTGGACGAGGCACTGACGCGCGCTACCACCCGCAAGATGTTCAACGGCGTGCTGGCCGACTTCCAACTCACGCAGGCCAAGCTCGCGCAGATGGCCACCGCCATCGACAGCGCCGCGCTGCTGACCTACCGCGCCGCGTGGCAGCGTGACCAGGGCCGCAACGTGACGCGCGAAGCCGCCATGGCCAAGATGACCGCCACCGAAAACGCGCAGCAGGTGATCGACGCCGCCGTGCAGATGTGGGGCGGCCTGGGCGTGGTGAGCGAACAGCCGGTCGAACGCCTGTACCGCGAGATCCGCGCGCTGCGCATCTACGAAGGTGCGACCGAAGTGCAGCAGCTCATCATCGCGCGCGAGTTGCTGCGGGCGGTTGCCCCTGCCAAGCACTGACCGAACCCGTACCGCCAAGAGACGGAGAGCCCGCCATGCCCAGCGCCCATATCGACACCTTCGCTCGCGATCGCTTGCCGCCGCCCGAGTTGCAGCCGGTCTACCGCTTCGATCTGCCGGCATTGCAGTTTCCGGCGCAGCTCAATTGCGCGACGGAACTGCTCGACCGCCGCGTGGCGGCAGGTGAGGGTGGTCGCCTCTGCATCCAGGCCCCCGGCATCCGCTGGACGTATGCGGACTTGCAGGAACACGCCAACCGCATCGCCAACGTGCTGGTGAACGAGATGGGCGTGGTGCCAGGTAACCGCGTGCTGCTGCGCTCGCCCAACAGCCCGATGCTGGCGGCGTGCTGGTTTGCGGTGATGAAGGTGGGTGCGATTGCCGTCGCCACGATGCCGTTGCTGCGCGCCAAGGAGCTTGGGCAGATCATCGCCAAGGGCGAAATCGGCTTTGCGCTGTGCGATGCGCGCCTGGTCGACGAGCTGAACGATGCTGTTGCACAGGCTGCCAGCCCTGTGCAGGTGCAGAACTTCCACGATGACACGCCGGAAGGGTTGGAAGCGGCCATGGCGCGCCAGCCGGCCGCCTTCACCAACGTTGACACCGCTGCGGACGACACCTGCCTGCTCGCTTTCACCTCCGGCACGACTGGCGTGCCGAAGGCGACGATGCATTTTCACCGCGACATCATGGCCATCTGCGCATGCTGGCCGCCGCATGTGCTGAAAGCCCGAGCGGACGACATCTTCATCGGCAGCCCGCCGATGGCGTTTACGTTTGGGCTGGGCGGCCTGCTCCTGTTTCCGATGAGCGTGGGGGCGTCGACGGTGCTGCTGGAGAAGGCATCACCGAACGACCTGGTGGAGGGCATTCGCAACTTTGGCGCGACGGTGCTGTTCACCGCGCCCACTACGTACCGCAACATCGCCGCGCGTGGGGACGAACTGCGCGCGACGCCGCTGCGCCGCTGTGTGTCCGCCGGCGAAGCGCTGCCCGTGGCCACGCGCACGCTCTGGAAGAACGCCACCGGCATCGAACTGATCGACGGGATTGGCGCGACTGAGATGCTGCACATCTTCATCTCCGCCGCTGATGACGACGTGCGCCCCGGCGCCACCGGCAAGGCTGTGCCGGGCTATGTCGCGCGTGTGGTGGACGACGAGGGCAACCCCGTACCGCCGGGTACGGTCGGGCGCCTTGCTGTCCAGGGCCCCACCGGCTGCCGCTACCTGGCTGACGACCGCCAGCGTGCCTATGTGCGCGACGGCTGGAACCTCACGGGCGACGCCTACGTGATGGACGAGGAAGGCTACTTCCACTACCACTCGCGCACCGACGACATGATCATCTCGTCGGGCTACAACATTGCCGCGCCCGAGGTGGAAGACGCGCTCATGCAGCATCCGGCGGTGGCCGAGTGCGGTGTGATCGGCGTGCCCGATGATGAGCGCGGCCAGATCGTCAAGGCTTTCGTGGTGCTGCATCCGGGCCACACGGCAGGGCCGGAGATGGTGAAGACGCTGCAGGATTTCGTGAAGCAGACGGTGGCGCCGTACAAGTACCCGCGCGCCATCGAGTTCCGCCCGAGCCTGCCGCGCAGTGAAGTCGGCAAACTCTTGCGCTATCGCCTGCGTGACACCGCTAAATCATGAGCTACCACTTCGAGCGCGCCGCGCGCATCCGCTTCGGGCATTGCGACCCGGCCGGCATCGTCTACTTTCCGCAGTACCTCGTACTGTTCAACGGGCTGGTCGAAGACTGGTTTACCGATGGCCTGGGCATTTCGTATGCGCAGATGCTGGGACCGCGCCGCATCGGCTTGCCCATCGTCAAGCTGAGCTGCGAGTTCAGCGCCATCAGCCGCATGGGCGATGACGTGCAGTTCAAGCTCAAGCTCGAACGGCTCGGCAATGCATCCATGACGCTGGGCCTGGATTGCTGGGCCGGCGACGAACAGCGCGTGCGCTCGCAGCAGGTGCTGGTGTTTACCGATCTCAATACGCATCGCGCCGTGGCGATGCCGCCCGACGTGCGGCAGGCCATCGAGGCGTGCGTTCAACTACAGAACTAGAAGGAACTGAATCATGCAAGCTCTCCTCCCTCCCGGCTGGCCGCGTCCGAAGGGTTATGCCAATGGTGTGTCCGCACGCGGACGCATGATCTTCGTGGCCGGCATGATCGGCTGGGACGCGCAAGGCGTGTTCCACACCGATGACTTTGCGGGCCAGGTGCGCCAGGCGCTGCAGAACATTGTCGAAGTGCTGGCCGAAGGCGATGCCAAGCCCGAGCACATCGTGCGCATGACCTGGTACGTGACCGACAAGCAGGCGTACCTGGCGGCCTATAAGGAGATCGGCCAGGCCTTCCGCGAGCTGATCGGCAGCTTCAGCATCGCCATGACGGCAGTGGAGGTGTCGGCGCTCGTGGAAGACCGGGCGAAGGTGGAGATCGAGGTGACGGCCGTGGTGCCGGACTGAAGAACGGCGTTTCGCTGCTACACAGCGATCTCGCCAAGCCAATCAGGCAGTACCGCGTGTCCTGCACTTGGGGCGTGCCAGACCTGGCGCGCGGCAGCGATCACGCTGTCGACCAACGGCACAGAAACATGGTCTTGCAGGCGCTGCGCCAGCCCGCCCAGGCCAGCGCCGCCGAGCACGATTGCATCAACCCTCGTATGCCGCAGCACAGAGGCGCAGGCGTCCAGCACAATGCGTTCGGCCGCATTCGGTGCGGCGTGCAGCGCTGCGCCGTCGAGTTCGACGGTATGGATGTCGCGGACCGCGTCGCCATGCGTGAGCGTTGGCAGCAAGCGCTTGAGAATGGGCCCCCACGCGTGTCCGCCTGTGATCACCGCGCACGTGCCGTGCGTCGCGGCTTCCATCAATGCCGCCTCAGCCAGACCTGTGACGCGGCATGGCGCGATTTCGCGCAACGCAAATAGCCCTGGGTCGCCAAAGCAGCCGATGATTACGGCATCGGGCGCGGGCTGCTGCCGCAGCGCGATTGTCCAGGCGTCGAGTGCGGCGTGGGCCGCCACCGCATGGCCAGCCTCACTGGCGATATAGGCGGCGCCGAAACGTGCCGTCATGGACTCCACCACCACGTTGCTCGGCAACACGGATTCCATCTGCCGTGTGACGTCGTGCGTGAGCGCAACGGTGGTGTTCGGGTTGATCAACAGCAGCCGGCGAGGCCGGGATACGGGTTCAGCGGTGGACGATTGGGTGGTGACGACCATCGTGCTGCCTCACCCGTTCACACGGCCCACACGACCAGACTGACGTTTGCGCAGCCGCGCAATGGCCAGCAGCGTCAGCCCCATCACCAGGAACGACACCACGGTGGTGAGCGTGCCCAGCGCGTAGATGGCCGGCGTGGTGACGGTGGTGGTCAGCCCCTGCAGTTCGAGCGGCAGCGTGTTGACGTCGCCGATGGCCTGCGAGGTCCGGGCGATTTCATCCCAACTGAGCGTAAAGCCGAACATGCCCACGCCGATGAGCGACGGCGCGATCAGCGGCAGCACGACGTGGAGGAAGGTCTGCCAGGGCGTGGCACCGAGATCGCGCGCCGCTTCTTCATAGGCCGGGTTGAAGCGGTTGAACACCGCAAACATGATCAGCAGCCCGAACGGCAGCGTCCACGTGAGGTGCGCGCCGAGCGCGGAAGTCCACAACCCCAGCGAAGAGCCGAAACTGTCCGCCTGTTCGCCCATGCCCCACGCACCGAGCAGCGCCTTGATGCCGGTATCGATCAGCCGGAATTGCAGGCCGATACCGAGCGACACCACAATCGACGGCATGATCAGGCTGGCCACCGTCACGTAGAACAACGCCCCGCCGCCGCGCAGCCGCTTGCGAAAGGCCAGTGCTGCGAGCAGCGACAGCACCATCGTCAGCGCCATCACCATCGCACCCAGCGCGAGCGAGCGCCGGAATGCCGCACCAATGTCCACCGTGCCGAGCCCTTCGGCAAGCTGGCGATACCAGTGCAGCGAGAAGCCGTTCATCGGAAACGTCAGCCCGCCTTCCGGTCCCTGGAAACTGAGCGTGAAGATCGTCAGCATCGGCCCATAGAGGAACAGCACGAATAGACCGAATAGGCACGCCAGCGGCCAGAAGCCGGGGGCGCGCGGTTCACGAAAGCGCTTGGCCATCTCAAAGCTCCTTGCGGATATCGACCACGCGGGTCAGGCCCCAGATGATCATCAGCACCGTCAGCAGCAGCACCATGGCGTTGGCGGCCGCCAGCGGAAATTGCAAGTACGACGTCTGCACCTGGATCATCTTGCCGACGGAGGCAATCTGCTGCCCGCCCATCACCCCCACGGTGACGAAGTCCCCCATGACGATGGTGAAGATGAAGATCGAGCCGATCAGGATGCCGCTGCGCGACAGCGGCACGATCACGTTCCACAGCGTCTGCCACGTGCTGGCACCAGCATCGCGCGCGGCTTCGATGAGCGAGCGATCAATGCGCATCATCGAGTTGAAGATCGGCACGATCATGAACATGGTGTACAGGTGCACATAGGCCAGCAGCACCGAGAAGTTGGAGTACAGCAGCCACTCCAGCGGCTGGCTGGTCAGGTGCATGGCCTGCAAGGTCTGGTTGACGAGGCCGTTGCGGCCCAGCAGCGGAATCCACGAAATCATGCGAATCACGTTGGACGTCCAGAACGGCACCGTGCAGATCACGAACAGCAGTGTCTGCACGGCGGTGGAACGCACGTGGAAGGCCAGAAAATACGCCAGCGCAAAACCCAGCACCAGCGTGAGCAGCCACGTGCCGAGCGCAAAGCGCAGCGTCGACAGGTACGTCGACACGGTCACGCACAAATCACCGTATTCGTTGAGACGGCTGCAGCCTTCCCACAGCTTGCCGTAACTGCGCAGGGTGAAGGTCGGCAGCAGCGCGTACTCGTTGAAATCCCAGAAGCTGACCATGGCGACCAGCCCCAGCGGGATGAGAAAGAACACGACGAACACCGCCGCAAACGGCAGCGCCTGAAGGCCGGGGCCGACTGAACGCGAGGTGCCGGCGGAGGTCGGGTCGGATGGAGCGGTGGTCGTCATGATCAGGTGGTGTGGAGTGACGAGGTCGGGTCAGGCGGCAACGAATTCGTTCCACTTGCGGACCATGTACTCGTTCTCGTCCATGACCGCGTTCCAGCAGGCGATGCCGCCCATGCGCTGCTCGTAGCTGCCGCCGTCGCGCACGCTGCCGGCCTTGGCGAGCAGGTCGCCGTGGGGGCTCTTGATGTCTTTTGCGGCGGGTTTGCCTTCCATCCAGTAGGCCCATTCGTACGCTTCCATCTTGGCGCGGGCAGTGTCGAGCACGGCGCTGTAATAGCCCTGGCGGTTCAGGTACGCACCGGCCCAGCCGTCGAGGAACCAGTTGATGAATTCGTATGCGGCGTCGAGCTTCTTGCCCGACACCGTCTTCGGAATGCCGAAGCCCGCGGCCCATGCGCGATAGCCTTCCTTGAGCGGCTGGAACACGCAGTCGATGCCCTTGCCGCGCACGGCCGTCACCGCCGGGCTCCACATCGACTGGATCACCACCTCGCCCGAGGCCATCAGGTTCACGCTTTCGTTGAAGTCCTTCCACAGCGCGCGGAACTGGCCGGCCTTCTTGGCTTCGATCAGCGTCTTGATGGTCAGGTCGATTTCGGGCTTGGTCATGTTGCCCTTGTCGGCGTACTTGTGGAGGCCCATCGCCTCCACCACCATCGCCGCATCCATGATGCCGATCGAGGGAATGTTCAGGATCGACGCCTTACCCTTGAACTGCGGGTTGAGCAGTTCGGCCCACGAGCTGATCGGGCGCTTGATCAGGTCAGGGCGGATGCCCAGCGTGTCGGCGTTGTAGACGGTCGGGATCAGCGTCATGAACTGCGTGGGCGATGCCGAGAACGTGGTGGCATTCGCAGCGGGCAGATACATCACCTTCTTCGGCGCGGTGCCCTGGTCGCCGACCTTCTTGCCGGCCACTTCGCCCTTGGTGAAGAGCGAGGTGATCTTGTCGGCGTTCTTGATGCGGCGTGCGTCGATGCCCAGCAGGTTGCCGGTCGGCACGATCTTCTTGAGCGAGAAGTACTCGGTGTCGATCAGGTCGAAGCTGTTGGGTGCGGTGACGGCGCGCTTGGTGACTTCATCGGTGGTCACGGCCACGTATTGCAGGCGGATGCCGGTGTCGGCCTCGAATTTCTCGGCGATGGCCTTGTCCTGGTTGACCGCGGTACCGAGGTAGCGCAGCGTTGGTTTTTCCTGCGCGAGGACGACGGGCGCCACGCCGGTGGCCAGAATGGCGGCCATGCCCTTGAGTGCGGTGCGGCGGCCAGCCTTGAAGTCGATGGAATCGTCAGACATGAAGCAACCCCTGTGGTGTGAAGGTGAAGGCATCGCCTGAGGCCGTCAGGCTGCGGATGGAAATTTGAAAAGCAGGCTCAAGCGGGCAGGGCCGGCAACCGGTGGGCCTGCGCGGCATCCCACGAGGCCCAGATCGGCTGATGCAGCGACAGGTGCGCGATGGTGGTGTCGGCTTCGGGCAGGCTCACCGTCAGGCGTTGCGAGGGCGAGGTCTGCACGCCAACGAGCACATGCGTGCCCTGGTATTCGATGTCGCAGATGCGCCCCGCCACGCGTGGGCGGTCGCCGGCGGCGGCGGCATCGCCGTGCAGAGCCATGCGGTCGATGCGCACGGCCACCGGGCCGTGGGCGTCTTCCAGCAGGTTGTGTCCGCCGATGAAGGTGGCCACGAACGCAGTGGCCGGCTGGTTGTAGACCTCGCGCGGGCTGCCCGCTTGTTCGATGCGGCCGTGGTTCATGACCACCATCTGGTCGGCCAGCGCCATCGCTTCTTCCTGCGAGTGCGTGACGTGGATGAAGGTCAGGCCCAGCTCCTGCTGCCAGCGCCGCAGTTCGGCGCGCATCTGCGTGCGCAGGAACGGGTCAAGCGCGGAGAGCGGCTCGTCGAGCAGCAGCACGCGCGGCTCCATGATGAGTGCGCGCGCCAGCGCCACGCGCTGTTGCTGGCCGCCGGACAATTCGCCTGGCCGGCGCTGTGCCAGGTGGCCCATCGCCACGCGCTCCAGCAACGCCTTGGCGCGCTGGCGGCGCTCGTTGGCGCTCACGCCGCGCATCTTCAGGCTGAAAGCCACGTTGTCGAGCGCGCTCAAATGCGGGAACAGCGCGTAGCTCTGGAACATCATGGCCGTGCCGCGCGCTGCGGCGGGCAGGTTGGTGATGTTGCGATTGCCGAGAAGGATGTCGCCTTCGGTCACGGTTTCGTGGCCGGCAATCATGCGCAGCGTCGACGATTTGCCGCAGCCCGATGGCCCGAGCAGGCAACAGTAGCTGCCGGCCGGCACGCGCAGGTTGATGGCGTCGACCGCCACCCCGTCGTCGGAGTAACGCTTGGTCAGCGCGACGAGTTCCAGAGAGATAGCCGAGTCGGTGGGTAAGCGCGTCATGTCGGGGCGGTGCAAGAGGTATGCCTGCTTGTGCGCGCTGCATGTGTTGCGAAGCGAGCGCTTGGCATGGGTCGATCTGGTGCGTGAGGTCGCATGGGTGGGCAGCCGTGCCACATACCTGGGCAGATGGCGCGGCTGGCTCCGTACGGCTTAGAAGGCGTGGCGCACGCCCAGCGTGACCGAGGTCTGCGTCATGCCGGGCACGCCGCCGCCAATGGCGCCTGACGAGGTATTGACCAGTGCCTCCGTGGCGCCCGACGAGTTCTTCAGATGCGCCACGTTGGCCAGCAGCGTGGTGCGCTTGGACAGGCTGTATTGCGCCAGCAGGCGATAGACCATCGTGCTGTTTGACAGTGTGGAGTTGTGCCGGTACAGCACATCGCCCGAGAGGGTGAAGGCCTGAGTGAAGGCGTAGTCCACGCCGCCTTCGACGACCGTGGCCTTGCGCGCCGACATGCTCGGGATCGACTGGAACGTGCCCGCGCCGCCCAC
>NZ_JAMXHT010000008.1 GCF_023955655.1 Ralstonia soli
TTTCGTCGCTGTCAACAACTTGCTGAAGAATTTTTATCGTTCAACGCGTCGCTAACTTCACCGCAACCGCAGACCGTCGCCAACCACTCAACAACCCGCAAACCCGCTCCACTCCTACTTCTCCACCACCTCAACCACCCCACCGTCGCTTTCGTTTCGGCGCTGTCGTTTGCAGCGAGGGGCGAACTATAGGCAGGTTTTCCGATCTGCGCAAGCCCCTTTTTCTTGAAGGGTCTTTAGGCGTCGCCCGGACGTTCAACGGGCCTTGTGGCGGCGTACCCAGCGAAGCCCTTTGGCAGCGCGCTTGCGAGCTGTGGCGGCGCGCTTGTGAAATGCGCTCACGACGGAGTTGGGAGGAGGCGCGTCCAATAGCTCAGCAACGCGGTCGAGCGAGACCTCGGCGTCGTGAACCTCACCGAGCGCGTCCTGAAGTTTGCGCAAATGCGCTCGGTAGCGCTTGGGCGCTGCGGTTCCTAGCGCGTGGTAGAACGACTCATAGAGATAGCGCCACTGTTTGGCCGCGATGCGCGCGCGGTGCAGGCGTGGCGCGGGCGCTCGCCTTGGGCGGCGGCCGCGGCGGATGAGCTTCTTCCTGAGCGCCTCAGCCCGGCGGCGGGCGAAGCGGGAATGCGCACCGGCATCCTCTTCTCTATGAAAGGGAGCGACGGCGTCGTCCAGCGCGAGCAGCGTCAGCGACACTTCCGAGGAGGCGAGCTCGGTGCGCAGGGTTTCCCAGGCGGCAGCCCGGGCGTCCTTTGCGCATGCAATGGCCTGGTCGAGCCACGCGCGACCCGCCTCATCGTCCTTGCTCAGGGAGTCCCGGGCAGCAGGGAGCCACTCAGAGAGCAGCACATCCCACTCGCGAACCGGGCCCGTAGACGCCGCGAGTGCGCGCAGACGTGGCTTCCATTGCGCAACAAAGCTGGCGGGCAGGACCGGCGCGAAGCTCACCCACGCGGAACGCAGCCGCCGCAAGGTGACGCGGAACTGGTGGAGATCTTCGTCGCAGGGGCTGGGCGCGCCCAGTTTGGTCAAGGCATCACGCAAGGCGCCGATATGCTCGGTGACGATACCCGCGAAGATCGAAAGAATGACCGCATGTGAGTGCTTGCTCACGATGCTCCCCGTGTGGACGTGGCGGAATGACAGACAGGCACGCAAGGTGCGCGCCGTGCCATTTCACTGTAGTCGACGGGCCAAAGACTGCCGGGCGCCAGATCAAAGGCGGCGCGCCTCGCTGGCGACGATCACATCGACCTCCGCCGCGCGAAAGACCTCGGCCATCGGCTCGGGCACCGGCACATCGGTGAAGAACTTGTCGATCTGCGAAATGTGGCCCAGACGGACCACGGCGCGGCGGCCAAACTTGGAGTGATCGGCGGCAAGCCAGACCTCGCGCGACTGCTCGATGATGGCCTGGGCGACGCGCACCTCGCGGTAGTCGTAGTCGAGCAGCGTGCCGTCTTCGTCGATGCTGGAGACACCGATGATGCCGATGTCGACGCGGAACTGTTTCATGAAGTCGATGGTGGCCTCGCCCACGATGCCGCGATCGCGATTGCGCACCAGGCCACCGGCGACGATGACCTCGGCATCCGGGCTGCCCGACAGAATGGACGCGACGTTTAGGTTGTTGGTGATGACGCGCAAACCCCGTGGCCCGCTCTGGCCGACCAGTGCCTTGGAGATCTCTTCGGCGGTCGTCCCGATATTGATGATGAGCGAGCGGCCGGGCTCGACGTGGCCAGCCACGGCTTCGGCGATGCTGCGCTTGGCATCGATGTGCAGGACCTGGCGCTGGTCGTAGTCGATGTTCTCGACCGACGAGGGCAGGCCGACACCGCCGTGGTAGCGCGCGAGCAAGCGCTCGTCTTCGAGCTGGCGGATGTCGCGGCGGATAGTCTGGGTGGTCACGCCCAGCACACGGGCAAGCGCCTCGACAGAGGCATCACCGTGCTGACGGACGTATTCGAGAATCTGGCGGTGTCGAGGAAGCATCAAGTCACTAAACGAACACAAACGAACACATGCGAGCGAATTAGGCGATTTAACATGTTGCTTTATTTTCGCCTTTCACTACACTATCCGCGAACGCGTCACACTTCGCAAGAAAAGGCGCGCAATCCAACATCAAGCAAACCATGCAACACACCGATGCGTCGCATCTGGACTGTGATCTGCTGGTGGTCGGAGGCGGCATCAACGGCGTGGGGATCGCCCGTGACGCTGTGGGCCGTGGCCTGTCCGTCGTCCTGTGCGAAAAGGACGACCTGGCCCAGCACACCTCTTCGGCCTCGACCAAGCTGATCCACGGCGGCCTGCGTTACCTCGAATATTACGAATTCAGCCTCGTGCGCAAGGCGCTGCAGGAGCGCGAAGTGCTGCTGCGCATGGCGCCGCACATCATGCGGCCCCTGCGCTTCGTGATGCCGCACGACGCCGCACAGCGCCCGGCGTGGATGATCCGCGCGGGCCTCTTCTTATATGACCATCTGGCGCGCCGGCGCTTTCTGCCGGGCTCGGCGTCGATCAAGCTGGGGCAGCATCCGGCCGGCAAGCCGCTCAAGCCGGGTTACACGCGCGGCTTCGTCTATTCCGACGGCTGGGTCGACGACGCCCGTCTGGTGGTGCTCAACGCGCGCGACGCGGCCGATCGCGGCGCGCACATCCTCACCCGCACGCGCTGCCTGAACGCCGAACGCCGCGCCGATGGCTGGCATGCTTCGCTTACCGGCCCGGACGGCATCCGTTCGGTGCGGGCCAAGGCCATCGTCAACGCGGCGGGGCCGTGGGCAGCCGAATTCGCCCGCTCGGCGCACGCGCTGCCGAGCACGCGCGGCCTACGCCTGATCAAGGGCAGCCACATCGTCGTGCGGCGGCTTTTTGACCACCCGTTCGCCTATATCTTCCAAAACCCGGATGGGCGGATCGTTTTTGCGATTCCGTACCAGAACGATTTCACGCTGATCGGCACGACCGACCTGGAGTACAAGGGCGACGTGAACCAGGTGGCCATCGACGCGGGTGAAGTGCAGTACCTGTGTGACATGGCCAGCCGCTATTTCACACAGCAACTCACGCCGGCCGATGTGGTGTGGACGTACTCTGGCGTGCGCCCGCTGCTGGACGACAGCGCCGCCAACGCCTCGGCCATCACGCGCGACTACCTGGTCGAATGCGAGACCGGCACCGACGGCAACCGCGCGCCCCTCATCAACGTGTGGGGCGGCAAGATCACCACCTACCGCAAGCTGGCCGAAGAGGCGCTGGACCAGCTCGCTCCGTACTTGCCGGACGCGGGCAAACCGTCGTGGACGGCCACGGTGTCGCTGCCGGGCGGCGATCTGGAAGCGCCGGGGCAGTTGGTGGCCGAATACACGTTCAGCGATTTCGTGACGCGCCTGCAAACGCGTCTGCCGTGGCTGCCGACCGCGCTGGCAACACGCTACGCACACCAGTACGGCACGCGGGTGAACACGCTGCTCGCCGGCGCCGCACGGTTGGACGACCTCGGCGCCGAGGTCACGCCCGGCCTGTATGAAGCCGAAATCCGCTACCTGATCGAACACGAATGGGCCCGCACGGCGCAGGACATCCTGTGGCGGCGGACCAAGCTGGGGCTGTACGCCAGCGATGCCGACCGCAGCCGCCTCGAAGGCTGGCTGGCGCATCGCATGCAGCCAACCAACGCAGAACCCATCGCGCAGCGCGCCCCCTGAAGCCAACCGGGTGCCGGGCTACCATGCCCGCTCCCGTTCACCCGCCGCCAGAGACCGCCTTATGGAATACCTCCTCGCACTCGACCAGGGCACGTCCAGCTCACGCGCCATCGTCTTCAACCGCGCAGGCCAGATCGTCGCCAGTGCCCAGCAGGAGTTTCCGCAGCATTTCCCGCAGCCCGGCTGGGTCGAGCATGATCCGTTCGACATCTGGAACAGTCAGCTCGCCACGTGCCGCGCGGCCCTCGAACAAGCCAAGCTCTCCGCCGCTGACATGGCCGCGCTCGGCATCACCAACCAGCGCGAAACCACCATGGTGTGGGAGCGCGCCACCGGCAAGCCGATCTTCAATGCCATCGTCTGGCAGGACCGCCGCACCGAAAGCATCTGCGAACGCCTGCGCGCCGAGGGCCGGGAAGAGGAAGTGCGCAAGCGCACCGGCCTGATCATCGACCCGTATTTCTCGGCCACCAAGCTGCGCTGGATTCTCGACCACGTGGACGGTGCCCGCGAGCGCGCCGAGCGTGGCGAACTCGCCTTCGGCACCATCGACAGCTGGCTTGTGTGGCAACTCACGGGCGGCCGCCTGCACGTGACGGACGTCTCCAACGCGTCGCGCACGATGCTGTGGAACATCCACACCGGCGAGTGGGATGCGAACCTAATGCGCGCGCTCGACATCCACCCGAGCCTGCTGCCCGAAGTGCACCCGTCGGCCTACCAGTTCGGCCAGACCGATGCCCACTGGCTGGGCGCCTCGCTCACCATCGGCGGTATTGCTGGCGACCAGCAATCGGCCCTGTTCGGCCAGGCATGCTTCAAGCCCGGCATGGCCAAGAACACGTACGGCACCGGCTGCTTCATGCTGCTCAACACGGGCGACAAGGCGGTGCAGTCGCACAACGGCCTGATCAGTACGGCCGCCTGCCAGAGCGGCCCCAAGCGCAGCTACGCGCTGGAAGGCAGCGTGTTCGTCGGCGGTGCCGTGGTGCAATGGCTGCGTGATGGCCTGCGCGCGATCCAGCGCTCGGCTGACGTGGAAGGCCTGGCCGCTTCGGTGCCCGATTCCGGCGGCGTGGTGTTCGTGCCTTCGTTCACCGGCCTCGGCGCGCCGTACTGGGACCCGACCGCACAGGGCGCCATCGTCGGCCTGTCGCGCGGCACCACCATCGGCCATATCGCCCGCGCCGCGCTGGAGTCGATCGCCTTCCAAAGCACCGCGCTGCTGCAAGCCATGACGCGCGACGCCGTTTCCACCATCTCGGAATTGCGCGTGGACGGCGGGGCCTCGGCCAACAACCTGTTGCTGCAGTTCCAGGCGGATCTGCTCGGCATTCCGGTCGTACGTCCGGAGATCATCGAAACCACGGCGCTCGGCGCGGCGTACCTGGCCGGCATCGCCACAGGCTTCTATCGCGATGAAGCGGAGGTCGCGCAGCAATGGCGCGCCTCGCGCACGTTCCACCCCGTCATCAGCCGCGACGAGGCCGCGCACCGCATCGCCCAGTGGGAAATGGCCGTCGCGCAGGTCCGCCTGCCCACCCAGCGCGGGCACTGAGCGTATCTGCGGCCGGCAGGAAAAAGGCGACCCGAAGGTCGCCTTTTTTCATGGTCCGATCCGCCGCTCACTTGCCTTCGGTATCTGGCACCTGTGTCGGGCCGCCTTGCTCCTTCATAGCTTCCTTGCGCTTGGCGCGGGCTTCCTTGCGCTCGGCCTTGCGGTTGGCCTTCGCCGCCTTCTTCTCTTCCTTGTAGGCAGCCTTGGCGTCGGACTTGCGCGCCTTGTATTCATCGCTGGCGGCCTTGTCCTCGATACGCTTTTCGACCAGCGGGTCCGACGAGGACGCTGCCGGGGGCTGGCCGCTCGGTGCCTGTACCGTGCCGGTGGTCTGTGGTGAGGTCTGCGGTGCGGGGGTCGTCTGGGCAAAGGCTGCCGACGCAGCCAATGCCGCGGCCAGCGCAAGCGCGGTTCGGAATGGGGTCTTGGTCGGGCGCAGTTCCATCATGGTTGGGCTCCTTCTTTTACACAGTCACGGGAAGGTCTGACCACGCAAGGGGCGCGCGAAGCACCTCAGAGCGGTCTCGGCGCGCATCAAGGGCACGCGCCGGGCGTTGCAAGTCACAACACCGTTGGTGCCGCAAGAAGCGCTCCCGGGGCATCGACTACACTGCGCGCCATCTCCCATCCCCTCTTCCCGCTTGCACCGTGTCTGACCACACTCCCGCCACCGATTTCGTCCTGCTCGACCCACCGGCCGATGCGCTGGCCCTCGGCCAGGACGCCGCCGCCCGCCACGTCGCCCGCGTCCAGCGCTGGCTTGAAGACGCCGTGATCGGTCTGAACCTGTGCCCCTTCGCCAAGGCCGTGCACGTTAAGCGCCAGGTCCGCTACGCCATCAGCCGCGCCACCCTGGACGGCGACGTGCTCGACCACCTGCGTGCCGAAGCCGAGCTGCTGCACATCACGCCCGCCGCCGACATCGACACGACCTTGCTGATCGTCCCCGCCCTGGCGGATTTTCTCGATTTCCACACCCTCACCGACCGCGCCGAGGCGTTGCTCGCCAAAGCCGGCTTCGAAGGGGAACTGCAGCTGGCCAGCTTCCACCCCGACTTCGTCTTCGCCGACGCCGACCCCGGCGACATCGCCAACGCCACCAACCGCGCTCCCGCCCCCATCCTGCATCTGCTGCGCGAAGACAGCATCGCCCGCGCCGCCGCAGCCGTACCCGATGCAGCGGACATCTACGAGCGGAACATCGCGACGATGGAAGAGCTAGGCCCAGAAGGTTGGGCGGAGATGGCGAAGAAATTCAGCGAGAAGCCGCAGCGCGATTGAGCCCGACACTCACGAGAGGTGAGCCTTGGCGCCTACCAATACGCCCAGTCGGTGTGGCCGTACCCTGCCCTGGATGGCGCCTTTCTTTGCTTACTTTCTTTGGCAAGAGAAAGAAAGTGAGTCGGCCCCGGCAGCGGACGAAACCGCGGATGCACCACCAGCAAAAAACAAGAACTAAACCGCCCGATCCACCGGCGGCGTCCACTGATACATCCAAGTCTCAGAAAGCAACCGCTCCCCCGACTGCAACGTCAGCGACAACTCAATCGGCGCATTGCCAGCATCCGGCACCACATCAAACATCGCCCGCACGCCGTCGATACTGGTCAGCGGCCGCGCCGACGCAATCTCCACCCGCCCCCGCGAGGCCCGAATGACCGGCTCCACGGTCGACCCTGCGCTGCTGCGCCCCAGCCGCGACAGCTCCCCGCCCGCAAAGTCCACCACAAACCGCCAGGAAAACACCTTCCGCGGCTGCCCGACCACGCCGCCAATGCCCGTGCGCGTTGCGACCACCCGCGCCAGCGGTGAAGCCGCGGCAGGCTGCGCCCCCCACGTCAGCCGATAACCGAACGCCAATTCCTGCCCAGCGCGCGGTGCCACCGCCGGGCGCCAGAACGCGACGATATTGTCGAAGGTCTCGTCATTGGCCGACAGCTCGACGAGCTCGACCGCGCCCTCGCCCCAGCCGTGCGTGGGCTCGACCCATACGCTCGGGCGCTTCTCGTAGAACACGCCGTCGTCTTGGTAATGATCAGGGTTGCGGTCCCGCTGCAGCAGGCCGAAGCCGCGTGGACCATTGTCGGCAAAGCGTTGGGTGCGCAGCGCGGGCGGGTTGGCCAGCGGGCGCCAGATCCATTCGCCCGAGCCGCGCCAGATGGCCAGGCCGTCGGAGTCGTGGATCTCGGGGCGCCAGTCCGAGGCGCGCCAGCGGCGGGCGGCGTTGTAGCGATCGCCGGCGCGGTCGGTGCGGTCGTTCTCGCCGTAGAGAAACATGCTGGTGAGCGGCGCGATGCCCAGGCGCTCGATCGGCTTGCGCACAAAGAGCGTGGCGCCGACGTCCATCACCAGCGTGTCGCCGGGGCGGATGTCGAAGCGGTAGACGCCGGCCACGCTGGGTGAATCGAGCAGCGCGTAGACACGCAGCGTGTCGGCATCGGCTGCCGGGCGCACCAGCCAGAACTCGGTGAAATCGGGAAACTCCTCCGCGCGCGGCAGACCGGTGTCGATCGCCAGCCCGCGCGCCGACATACCGTATTGCCACTGCCCGCCCACCGCGCGGAAGTAGCTCGCCCCCAGAAAGGCGGCCACATCGCGTGTCGGGTCCGCCCTGGTGGTGAGCCGAAAGCCCGCGAAACCGAGATCGGCGGGCAGGGTCTGGTGGTCCAGGCCGCTCTTGCCGTAATCGAACATGGCCGGGTCGTAGGCGATCAGGCGGGCCTCACCGTCGACCACCTCATGCATCCGCACGGGCGACTTGAAGAACAGCCCCAGGTGGAAGAACCTGGCCTCGAACGGCAAGTGCTGCCCGGCCCACAGGGCGTGATCGGCGCGCATGCCGATGGATTGATAGCCGTCCCAGTTGAGCGCGGCCAGCGGTTTGGGCAGTTGCACGCTGCGGGGCCGGTAAGGCCGGGCCGCCAATGCGCGCGCCCGGGCCAGCAGGTGGGCTTCGTCAAACGGCTCGGGGACGCCAACGGCGTTGCCGGGCGTGGCACTGCGGGACAAACCCGGCGCCAGGGCAGGGGCCACGGAAAGCAGCCCGGCGGCCAACTGCTTGAGCAGATCGCGACGGTGCATGGATCAGGCAGGACCAGGGGAGCCACGGGAGAACCATCTTCGCACAAACGTACGCCCAGGCAGTGTCCCGCTCAAAGCTTTCAATGGCCCCACAACCCTGCACTACGGGCGGGATTCGGAGTGTTCTGCGTGGCATCGGGTCGCCAGTTGGAGCACAATCCCGGGTCTGTCCGCATGTGCAACGCACGTTCGTCGCCTATCGTGGACAGATACAGACCGCTGCTGCCGGCCCCCCGCTACGACGATGGGGCCGACGCCCGCCACGATCCTCACGGCGCACATGCTTCCACAGTCCTCCACGCCTCCGCTGCCCGACCTGGTTGAATCGGCCGAACGCCCTGCCGCCCCCGAGGCCGCCCTGGCGTCCCTCAGCCGCTACTACGACGACGTCCTGCTGCCCATGTGGCTCGGCCCGGGCTGGAACGCGCAGGCCGGCCTTTGCTACGAGGCGCTCGTCGTCGAGAACGACACGCTGGTGCCCGCATCGACCGCGCGCTACCGCGCCATGGCGTGTGCGCGGCAGCTGTATATCTTCGCCCGCGCCACGCAGCTCTCCGCCTGCCACCGCGACCTTTGCGGTGAACGCGCGGCCGCGCTGTGCCATGCGCTGGACACGCGCTTTCGCGACACGATCCACGGCGGTTGGGTGTTTGCGATCGATAGTGCGATGGCGCCGCAGGACACCACCAAGGATTTGTACACGCACGCCTTCGTGCTGTTTGCGGCCGCACACTGGCTGGCTGTCAGCGATGACCCGCGTGCGGCCGCGCTGATGCACGACGCGCACGACGTGATCGCGCACCGCTTTGCCCGCGCAGCCGGCGGGGCGCATGCGGCGCCGCTGCCGGTGGCCGCCATGGACGGCCCGTTCGGCACCGCACTGGCCGGTGTCGCGCAGAACCCGGTGATGCACCTGACCGAGGCCTACCTGGCCGCCGCCGCGCTGGACGAACCGCCCGCCTGGGCCGAAACCGGCGTGCGTACGCTGGCCGAAGGCATCCTGGCGCGCTTCATCGACACGCGCACCGGCAGCATCACCGAATTGCCAATCGATGAAGGCAGCGCCGACAACCGCATCGAGCCCGGTCACCAGTTCGAATGGTTCTACCTCGTGCGTGCGCACGCCGATGTGTTCTCGCGCTCGGAAGCCGGCCGCCAGTTGGCCGAAACCCTCGCCCGCGCGGTGGATGCCGCCTGCGCCGCCGGCGTGGACGCCGACACCCAGGGCGTCTGCCTGTCGCTCAACCTGGACGGCACCATGCGCGACCCCAGCCAGCGCATCTGGGCCCAGACCGAATACGGCCGCGCGCTCGCCCTGTGCGCGCAAACGCATGGCGCCATGCTCGCGCGCATGCTGCCCGCGTGGGCCGCGCGCTTCCTGCACGCGCAGGGCTGGAACGAGGTGATCGACGCGTCCGGCGCCCGTCTGCGCGCCGACATGCCGTCCAGCACGCCGTACCACATCACCACTTTTTACGAGGCGGCCCGCAGTTCACTGACCGGCTCGCACGCACGTTGTACCCAAGCTGTTGAGTGAGACCCATCATGCATAACCACAACCCCAACGAATCCAAGGCCCGCGCCATCTTCCGGGTGGTCAGCGGAAACTTCCTGGAGATGTACGACTTCATGGTCTACGGCTACTACGCCAAGGCCATTGCCGACACCTTCTTCCCAGCCGGCAACGAGTTCCTCTCGCTGATGCTGTCGCTGGTGACCTTTGGTGCCGGCTTCCTGATGCGGCCGCTGGGCGCGATCTTCCTGGGTGCGTACATCGACCGCCACGGCCGCCGCGCGGGCCTGATCCTCACGCTGGCGCTGATGGCGTGCGGCACGCTGCTGATCGCGGCGGTGCCCGGCTACGCCACCATCGGCCTGGCCGCGCCGCTGCTGGTGCTGATCGGGCGCCTGCTGCAAGGCTTCTCGGCCGGCGTGGAGCTGGGCGGTGTGTCGGTCTATCTGGCGGAAATCGCCACGCCGGGCCGCAAGGGCTTTTTCGTGAGTTGGCAGTCGGGCAGCCAGCAGGTGGCGGTGATGTTTGCCGCGCTGCTGGGCGTGCTGCTCTCGTTGGCGCTGCCGCCCGCCGAGATCAGCGCCTGGGGCTGGCGTATCCCGTTCGTGGTCGGCTGCCTGATCGTGCCGTTCCTGTTCATCATCCGCCGCTCGCTGCGTGAGACGGAGGAGTTCGAAAAGCGCAAGCACCGCCCCGACATGGCCGAGGTGTTCCGCTCGATGGTCGAGAACTGGCGCCTGGTAGGCGCGGGCACGCTGCTGGTGGTGATGACCACGGTGTCGTTCTACCTCATCACCGCCTACACGCCGACGTTCGGCAAGAGCGTGCTGCACCTCTCCGACATGGACAGCCTGATCGTCACGCTGTGCGTGGGCGCCTCCAACCTATTCTGGCTGCCGGTGATGGGCGCGGTGTCCGACCGCGTGGGGCGCCGTCCGCTGTTGATCCTCTTTACCGTGCTGATGTTGCTGACCGCGTATCCGGCCATGGTGTGGCTGGTGAACGAGCCGTCGTTCGCGCGCATGCTGACCGTGCTGCTGTGGCTGTCGTTCCTGTACGGCAGCTACAACGGCGCGATGGTCGTCACGCTCACCGAAATCATGCCGCCTGCCGTGCGCACGACCGGTTTCTCGCTGGCGTATAGCCTGGCCACGGCCATCTTCGGCGGCTTCACCCCCGCGATTGCCACGTGGCTGATTCATTCCACGGGCAACAAGGCGATGCCGGGCGTGTGGGTGTCGTTTGCCGCGCTGTGCGGGCTGATCGCCACCCTGGCGATCGTCAAGCCGGCGGGCAAGCACGTACACGGCACGGGCACGGCAACGGCCGCCTGATCGGCGATGCGCACCCCGGGCGGCCTGATCGATATCGTCGACATCGCCACCATCGAGCACTGCGGCTTTGCCGCGCTGCCGCCCGAACACAGCATCGAAGACGGCCCCTGGGTGCTGCGCATGGCGGGGGGCCTGGCCAAACGGGCCAACTCCGCCAACCCGCGCGCACCGGGCGCGCCACTGGATGCGGATCGCCTGCACCGCATCGAACGCTTTTACCGCCACACGGGCCTGGTCCCCATCGCGCCCATCGTGCGCATCACACCGCTGGCCTCGCCCGAGGCCGATGCCCTGCTCGCGGCGCGCGGCTACCGCATCACCGACCGCAGCCTTGTCATGACAGCGCAGCTGGCCCCATCACCGCCGGCCACGCCGCCCCACGGCATCACCCTCCGTATCGATACGACGATTCCTGACGCATGGCACGACACCTTCGCGCTATTCGACGGGCTGGATGCACACGGACGCACCACGCGCCGCGCCATGCTCGACGCACTCGACCGCCCGCACGCGGCGATCACGCTGCGTGACACGGACGGTGCCACCCTCGGTATCGGCCTGGCCGTGGCGGACGGCGCGTATGTCGGTCTATTTGATGTGCGCGTCGCCAGCGCCGCCCGCGGCCGCGGGCTCGGACGCGCCGTGACCGACGCGATGCTCGGCTGGGCACGTACCCGGGCCACGGTGGATACGCCGGTCACCGCGTATCTGCAGGTCAACATCGACAACGCGCCCGCGCTGAGCCTGTACCGTTCGCTCGGCTTTGCCGACGCCTACGCGTACCACTACCGCGTCGGTCCGGCCTGAGCACTCCGGCCTGGAGCGTGGCAGTCCACCACTCGGGCTCGAGCCCGGACACGCAACTCGCTTCGACAAGCCCGGCCGGCGGATTTACACTCATCTGCTCCGTTCTGTCGCAAAACCGCCATGCCCCAGCGCCTCCTGCCCACGGATGTCGAAGGCCGCACGCCGCCCTCCGTGGCGCATCCGGTGCGGCTCTACACGCGTCAGATGGACGCCAACACGCGCTTTCCGCGCCACACGCATCCATGGGCGCAGGTGGCGTACAGCCATAACAGCGTGCTGCGCGTGCAGGCCGGCGACACGGCCTGGGTGGTGCCGCCCTCGCGCGCGATCTGGATTCCGCCAGGCATCGAGCACGAGGTGTGGGTGGTGGAGGCCGCGTTCCTGCGCACGCTGTATGCCGATCCCTCCGTGGTAACGGGCACGCTCGCGCAGTGCCGGGTGATGGAGGTGTCGCCGCTGCTGCGCGAGCTGATTGCCGCCATGGACGTGCAACAGCCGCTGCCGCCCGCGCGCGAGCAGGCGCTGGCCGCGCTCATCCTCGATGAGCTGCGCCGCAGTGCCCCGCTGCCGCTGGATTTGCCGATGCCTGCCGACAAGCGCCTGCGTGCCCTGTGCGAACGCGTAATGGCCGACCCCGGCACGCCGCTCACCTTCGACACCCTCGCCCGCGAGGTAGGCGCCAGCGCCCGCACCCTGGCGCGGCGCTTTCGCGACGAGCTGGGCGTGAGCTTCTCGCAATGGCGCCAGCAGGCGGTGCTGGCCAGCGCCATTCCGATGATGTCGCAGGGCATGCCGCTCTCACGCGTGGCGCAGGCGCTGGGCTACAACAGCCAGAGCGCGTTTTCGGCGATGTTCCGCCGGGCGTTCGGCAGCAGCCCGAGTGCGTTCCTGCATCGGCCGGGCAGCGACGCCGACATGGCCTAGCGGGCCACGAGCGCATCCAGCCACGCCACGGTTTCGCGCCACCACGGCGCGCCCGACGATGCGCGGAAGAAGCCCATGTGGCCGACGCCCTTGTCGCCCAGCGCAGCACCGCCCACCTGGCGGCGCGTGACGCGCGTGGCGGGAAACCGCGCGACGAGCGCATCGACGGCATTGGCCGGTGCCATCGGATCATCGTCGAAACTCCAGGCGAGCAGCGGCACGGCAAGTCGTGCGTAACGCGAGGTATCGAGCCCGGTGCGCGGCGCGAACAGATAACCGCGCCGGCGGGCAAAGCGCGCCCAGTCGCCCAGGATGGCAGCGGGAATCGCCATCGGGCCCATCCCGACGGCGGTCAGCGGCAGCATGCCACCGCGCGCTTGCGCCACGGCCATTGGAATCCGCACGCGCAGCAGCCACGCCAGCTTGGGGCGACTGAGCAGCCCGCGCCACGGCCACAGCCGCGCATCGGCCAGCGACGCCGCCACGTGCACCAGCGCATCGGCGTGCACGATGTGCGGCGCGAGTCCTGCCAGCTGCCCGCCTGCGCTGTGGCCGAGCACCACCAACTGGCGGCCGCCACAGCCTTCGGGGACGAGCGTGTCGTGCACCCATTTCAGCACCGCGTCGATGTCCTGCCGGCCCCAGTCGGCAAAGCGCAGGGTGCCGGGACCACTGGCCAGCGCGCCCCCGATGCCGCGATAGTCGAACGTCACCACACGCCAACCGGCCAGGCACAGCGCGCGTGCGAACGCCGCGTAGAACTGGCGCGGCACGCCCAGCGCCGAGCAGATCACCACCGTGCCGTGCGCATCCAGGCCTGGGCTGGTAACCGTCACGGGGAGTGTCCAGCCGTCGGCGGTGCGGACGTGGTCTTCTCGGGTGGGAAGGGCATCGGCGGGGTAGTCGATCGGTTCGCGCTGCATGGGGACTCCGCTCAGGGTGTCGGGATGCCTGCAGTATTGGCGGCGGCGCGCACGGTCACAATTACGCGACAGGTAATCGCGGCAGCTACCCGACTCTGCTTCAATAGGTGACATGAAACCTGCCCAGCCTGCCTCGCCCGCCGCCAACACGCTCATGCTGGATAACGCCCCTACCGCCGATACCGCCCAGGTGGCGACCGAGCCGCCCGACGCAGCGCTCTCGCGCTTTCCGCAGCTGCTGCGCTTCTGGCGCACCCGGCGCGGCTACAGCCAGCTCGCCCTGGCGCTGGCGGCGGGGGTGTCGCAGCGGCACGTGAGTTTTCTGGAATCGGCACGTGCAGCGCCCAGCCGCCACATGATCCTGCAGCTCGCCGACGAGCTGAACGTGCCGCTGCGCCATCGCAACCAGATGCTGCTGGCCGCCGGCTTTGCACCCGCGTATGCCGAGCAGGGCCTGAGCACGCCCGCCGACGAGGCATCACCCATGATGCAGGCGGTGCGCCATGCGGTGAAACTGATCCTCGACAAGCAGGCGCCGTATCCGGCCATCGTGCTCGACCGCTTCTGGCACTTGCTCGACGCCAATGCCGCCCACCGCCGCCTGATGCGCTGGGCCATCGGGGACGACCGGGCCGAAGGCGGAACCGGGCACACCACGGGCGCCGTCAACATGATGCGGCTCGTGTTCGACCCGACCGCCCTGTGGCCCGCCATCGTCAACCGCGAAGCCGTGGGCCGCTATCTCGCCCGGCGCGTGCGGCAGGAACTGGCCCTGCACGCCATCGACCCCGCCACGCAGCGGCTGTTGGCCGATATCCGCGCGCTGCAACCCGCGGTGTTCGAGGCGTCGGATGCACCGGCGCCCTCCTCACCCCTTCAGGACGCTGCCGATCCGCCGCCCTTCCTGCCCATCACGCTGCAGCGCGATGGGGTGACAGTCTCCCTGTTCTCCACGCTCACCACATTGGGCACGCCGCGCGATGCGGGGCTGCAGGAAATGCGCATCGAGTGCTTTTATCCGGCGGATGAGGCGTCACGCCGGGCGCTGGAGCGGATCACGTTGTAAGCGTACGCGCATTGCAACGAGAATCATTCTCATTTATATTGACCGGTCGATTTGTCATCCGCTGGCGGCCGCCACGCCGCCTTGTGCTTCATGAACGACCTGTCGCATCCTTCGCTGTCCGCCCCGTCGGCAGCCCCCGCGCATCCGGCAAAAACGAAAGCCAAAGCCGAACACCCGGCCAACCACCGCGCCACCGCCGTGCGCTGGCTGCGCAAAACGCATGGCTGGTTCGGGCTGTGGGGTGCGGTGCTGGGCTTGATCTTTGGCGTATCGGGCATCTGGCTGAACCACCGCGCGGTCATGAAGCTGCCGGTGGCGCAGCAGAAGACCACCACACGCATCGCGCTGGCCGACCCTTTGCCGGCCACACCAGAGGCGATGAGTGCGTATCTGCAGCAGACCCTGCAACTGCAAGAGCCGCCCAACCGCATCCGCGTCGAACGCGCCAAGCCCGTGCCCTGGACGGAACCCGCCGACACCGCGCAGGGTGAACACGAGCACCGCGCCGCCAAGCCGCTCATGCAGCCCGCGCAGTGGAGCTTCAGCTTTGGCAACGCCGGCAAACAGATGCAGATTGAGTACTGGGTCGGCAACCATTCCGCCGAAGTGCGGCAGACCGACAACGGTATTGTCGCCACGCTGAACAACCTGCACAAAGGCACCGGCATGACGGTGCCCTGGATTCTGCTGGTGGATACGCTGGCCGGGTGCCTGATCCTGCTGTCGCTCTCGGGCCTGGCGTTGTGGGTCATGACCACCAAGCGCCGCACGGTGGGCTGGACGATCTTCGGACTGGGCAGCGCGCTGGCGATCGGCTTGGCGATCTCTCGGCTCTGAACGCCGCATCCACGATCGAAGGCGCCCGCGTGGCGCCTTTTTTTGTCCGCGAGCGCAGCGTGTCCGTTAAGCCGGCGTGGCGGGCGGCTCGCCAGATGCGGGCGGCACCTGTGTGGGCTCGAGGGTTTCGGTTTTGTCCCCGCCCGGCACCACTTGCGTCATCCAGTGCTCAAACGCCGGCGAAGTCCGCAGCACCGTGGCCGGCGTGGCCAGCGGCACGTGCGCCTTGTCGAACGCGTCCTTGAGCACGACGTTGAAAGCGCGCAGCACATCGGCCTGCTTCTGCGGGCGCGTCTTGAAGCGGCCCTTGACGATCATTGCGCCGCCATCAAAGCGGTCCAGCCCGAACACCTCTGTCCCGCCGAGCAGCGTGGCGGCAAAGCGCGGCTCGCCAGCAATCCGGTCGGCGGCGGTGCGCACCAGGTCGATGGCCTGCTGCGGATCGGCATCCATCGCCACGCGCACTTCGAAATCCGCAAACGAGTAGTCGCGCGAGAGGTTGCGCACCGTCTTGATCTGGCTGAACGGAATGGACAGCACCGCGCCCGTGCCGTCGCGCAGGCGCACGGTGCGGATGGTCAGGTTGATGACGATGCCCGAGGCCACGCCCACATCCACCGTATCGCCCACGCTGATGGTGTCTTCCATCAGGATGAAGATGCCGGTGATCAGATCCTGCGCGAGCGACTGCGCACCAAAGCCCACCGCCAGGCCAACCACACCGGCGCCGGCCACCAGCGGCGTCACGTTCACGCCCAGGTTGGCCAGCACGCCGATGCCGGCCGTCACCACCAGCGTCACCTTCAGGCCGTTGCGCAGCAGCGGCAGGATGGTGCGCGCGCGCGTGCTGGGCTGCGCGCGCGCCGTGGCCGGCGACAGCGCCCGCAGGATCGCCGTATCAAGCAGGATCCACACGAGCCAGGTGGCGAACACGGTGCTGATCAGCCCCACCAGCGCGTCGGCGATGCGCTTGCCGTTGACCGAGCTGTGCGCCACCTCCACCAGCGTGTGCCCCCACACGCGCAGCACCAGCTCGACGAAGACGATCCAGATGCCCAGCTGCACGAGCGCGGTGACGAACTGCTTGAGCCGCTCGACATACGGCGACGTGCGTGCCATCCGCAGGCGCAGGCGCCAGTTGGCGCGCGGCCGCACCACCGCCGTCAGGAAAAATGCCGCCACCAGCAGCAGCGAGGTCAGGACGGCACGGTGCGCGACGACGTCGACGCTGTCGGGCATGGTCAGCGTGGCAAGCAAGGTCACGCCCGCCAGCAGCAGTACGGGCACCGGCCATAGCGTGGCGATCAGGCGGCGGATCTGGTTGCCGGCGTGCTCGCCCTGGCGCAGCTCCAGCGGCCGGTTGGCGATCAGCTGGCCAATCGGGCGACGCGCCCACAGCGCCCCCACCGCCAGCATCACCGACGAGATCACGTTGCACACCGTCGCCATCAGCAGACTCAGCGAGCCGCCCAGCACCAGCGCGACGCGCGGGTCGACAAACGCATCGCCGCAGGCGCCCAGGCTGGCCGTCACGAAGATCGGCCACGTGCCGCGCTTGAGCAGGTATTCCACCGCCACGCGCCGGTGTGCGCTGCCGGCAAACAGCGAGAACAGCATCGCCACGCCGGCGGTGATGATTGCGCCCCACACGATGGCGTAGGCCAGCACGAGCGCCAGCACGAAACCGGGCGTGGCGTCCTGCCCCAGCCGCATCAGCACGGCAAACGAGATGGCCCACGGGCCGATCTTGCGCAGCGCATCGATGAACAACGCGCGCGTGGTCGGATGCGGCCCCAGGCCCACCTTGAGGCCAAACACGCGGCGGATCAGCCAACCGAGGCCCAGCAGCCCACCGGCAAGCGCGGCCCAGATGCCGACCGTTGCCGCAAAATCGCCGAACAGCCGATCGCGCGTGCCGGGTGCGGCAAGCAGGCTGGCATTGCCGGCTGCCGCTTCGATGCGGCGCAGCCAGTAGCGCGGCGCGCCCGCTTCCACATCGGCCTGCAGCGAGCCGTTCTCGATGAGCGAAGCCACCGCCCCCAGCAGGCCCGGCGCCTGTTCGGCCTGCACCTTCTGCTGCGCGCTCACACCATCGCGCAACTGCTTCAGCTCATTGACGAGGGCGGCGCGCTGCTGGTCGTTGTCGAGCAGCGTGATGACGGTGTCGAGCGACTGGCGCGTCTGCGCGGGGGTTGCGGCCGGCGTCGATGCCGCCGCGGTCGATGAGGACAGCCCGGTCAGTTTGGCAAACGATACGGGAGCGGCATGCGCAATACCTGCCATCAGCAGGAAGAGCACTACCGACCATCGACGCATCCAGAAGGAGGAAAGAATACGCATGACAGAAAAGGCAATCGTGCAGGCACCAATCACGGCACGATACGCGAATTCCTAACCGGGGCGAATGACCAGAGGGGCGCACGCCCGTAGCGCACAGCCTCAGCGCTTGGCGCCGGGCGGCAGCGGCGCGCGGCGCCAGAGCCAGGCCGCCGTATCCAGCGCGCACACCATGCAGGCCACCACCAGCGCCACCACGCCGGGCCAGCCCCACGACGCATAGAGCTTGCCGCCCGTGGTGCCGATCAGGCTGGAGCCGAGGTAGTACGCCAGCAGATACAGCGCCGCGGCCTGCCCCTTGGCACGCTGTGCGCGTCGCCCCACCCAGCCGCTGGCCACCGCGTGCGCACCAAAAAACCCGAAGGTCAGCAGCGCGATACCGCCGATCACCAGCGCCAGCGGCGCGGCCAACGTCAACAGCACGCCCGCCGACATCAGCGCCGTGCCCGCCAGCAGCATGCGGCCTCGGCCATGGCGATCGGCCAGCCGCCCGAACCCCGCCGATGCCCCGATGCCGAGCAGGTAGACCATGAAGATGCCGCCCACCGCCGTCTGGCTGAGCGTGTACGGCGCGTCGAGCAGGTGGAAGCTCGCATAGTTGTAGATCGTGACGAAGCCGCCCATGAGCAGAAAGCCCATGGAGAACAATGCACGCAGCCCCGGCTCACGCAGATGCGCGCCCAGCGTATCGAGCAGATCGCCCAGTGCCACGCCCTTGCGCGGCACGAACCGGCGCGACGGCGGCAGCAGCCACAGAAACGCCAGCGCCGCCAGCAAGCCCAGCGTGCCGGTGAAGCCCATGGCGGCGCGCCAGCCGAAGTGGTCGGCCACGGTGCCCGTCAGTACGCGCCCGGCCATGCCGCCGAATGCCGTGCCGCCAACGTACAGGCCCATCGCTAGCCCCAAGCCCTGCGGATGCACCTCTTCGGCCAGGTACGCCATCGCCACCGCTGGCACACCACCCAGCACCACACCCAGCAAAGCGCGCGTGGCCAGCAACGCGTGCCAGCCCGGCAACACCACCGCCGCCAGCGTGAGCGCCGACGACAGCACGAGCGACACGCCCATCAGCGTCTTGCGATGGGTCGACTCCGACAGCAGCCCCGCAAACAAGATCGCAAACGCCAGCAACAGCGTGGACACCGAGAGCACAAGGCTGGTCTGCGCGGGCGTGAGGTTAAAGTCGTGCGCCAGCATCGGCATCAGGGGCTGCACGCAATACAGCAGCGAGAAGGTGGAAAAGCCCGCCGCAAACAACGCCAGATTGGCACGCAGATAACCGGGGTGGCCGCGGACAAGCCAGCGCGACGGATCAGCGGGTTCGATGGCGGGCGCTGCTGGGGAAGACGAGGCGTTCACGGTGGGCGGGCAGAGAACAAACGCTGAGGCAAGCGCCTATTATCGATCGCAGCCGCGATTCTCGCTGCAGCGCAGTAGGAGAGGCACCCGTCTTGCTGCACACCGTCCACACGTTCTTCTTCGGCCCACCCATGGAAACCACGCTCTACTACTGGCCCGAAATCCAGGGCCGTGGCGAATTCGTCCGCCTCGCGCTCGAACAGGCCGCCGTGCCCTACACCGATCTCGGCCGCGAGGATGAGGCCGCCATCTCAGCGTTTCTCGACGACGCGGGTATCCCGACGCCACCGTTCGCACCGCCGTTTCTGGTCACCGGCCAGTTGGTGATCGCGCAGACCGCCAACATCCTGCTCTACCTCGGCCAGCACTACGGCCTGGCCCCGCATGACGAAGCCGGCGGCCTGTGGACGCACGGCCTGCAACTGACGATTGCCGACTTCGTGGTGGAGATCCATGACACGCACCACCCGATCGCGTCGGGCGAGTATTACGAAGATCAGCAACCCGAAGCGAAGCGTCGTACGCAGGACTTCCTCGCACACCGCGCGCCCAAGTTCCTGCGCTACTTCGAGCGCGTGCTCGACCGCAATCCCGCCGGCCCGACGTGGGCCGTGCGCGATGCGTTGACGTATGTGGACTTGTCGCTGTTCCAGATCGTGGCGGGCCTGCGCTATGCATTCCCGCGCCACATGCAGCGCTATGAACGCGAGTTGCCGCACCTGGTGGCGCTGCACGACCGCGTGGCCGCGCAGCCGAACATCGCGGCGTATCTGGAATCGCCGCGGCGCATTCCGTTCAATACGATGGGCATCTTCCGCCACTACCCGGAACTCGATGCGCTGAAATGACAAACCCGGCGCAGGGCCGGGTTCGCGGGTGTGGTGGTTCAGGCGTCCAGCGGCGCGGCGGGCAGGCGGCGCCGAACGTCTTCGAGCGCTGCGGGCCAGCTTTCGATGGCCGCGAGGTCGTGGATGTCCTGCAGATCGATCAGCAAGTCCACCACCCGATCATCGTCCACATTGACTCCGGAGCAGCGCAGCGCACGCGCGAGCGGATCGTCGCTGGGCACACGCAACAGGCTCACGCCCAGGCGCTCGATGGCGCTGCAGTAGAACGCATCGTCGATCAGGATGCCGACCCCGCAGCGGCGGTTGTCCAGCCCGCGGTAGCGCGGCTCGCCGTCGGCGTCTTCGGAGCGGCAGTGCTGCGCAAGCAGGTGCGTGCGCACACGTTCAAAAATGTCCTCGATGGCGAGGAACGTCTCCTTCCCTTGCATGGGTGTCACCTTCTATGTGGTGATCTGTGACCGGCCGGTCAGAACGTATCGACAAGGGCGCCGCTCAGCCCGAACTGGCGCGCGATGGATTGCAGGCGCTCTTTCCACTCCCACGTGCCGAACACGTCGTGCGCATTCTGCAGCTTGGAGAGCAGTTCGACGGTGTCGCGGTCGTCCACATCGATGCGGGCCTTCTTGAGCGCACGGCGCAGCGCGATGACGCCGGCGTCCATGTAACGCGGGATCTCATTGGCGGGCTTGAGGATGTAGCGCACCGGCACGCTTTCCATCGACGTCGTGTAGTCACGCACGCCGATCAGATTGCCGATGGGGCAGCAGCGGCCGCCCTGGCCGTGGTACGCGGCACCACCGCGCGGCAGGATGGCAGCACCACCCTGACCAAACAGATGGCGAACCGCGCCATCGTAGATTTCTTGTTTGCTGAGATATTGCGTCTTCATGTTCTTTCCCCTGACCCCAGGTTTGCAGGCGCCACCGATTCGATGTGTTTCGACTTGCGGTCTGGCGTTGCATCCGACATCGCGCGCTTTTCCATCCGTGCGACCTATCTTGGTTCAGGATGCACCAGAACCATGGGGCGAAAAAGGCCGGGAATGTAAGTCATTTTTACCGTTTGCTTTTTGGCAACGAATCGCCCGCAAAGGTGCGCCAGGCAACGCTTTGCGGGTGCTTCGCACACCACGCCCCAGGGGTGCTTTTCAAGCGCGTGATGCGCGGCCGCAACAGCGTGTGCGCAAGCCTGCGCGCACGTGGTGCCTACGTCGTAGGCGTGGCGCTTACATCCCGATGGGCTGGTCAGTGTGGCCGAGGCAGAAGCCACGTCGATCATGGTGCCCACAGGTGGGCATCACCTCGTAGCCGGCGGCGCGCAGCAGGATGGCACGCGCGGCCACTTCCACGGGAGGCAAGGGCTGCCCCGAGTCTTGGTCGCGCACCAGCCGGCCGAGTTGGGCAAACGGCTGGCGCAGCAGGTGGTCCAGGTCGAGCGATCCGCAGTACCGCATCACATCACCTTCAGAAAAAATACGGCGGCACGGGGTGGTGCGCCGGTTACATCGATTCGTCGGCCGGCTCCGACAGCGCGGACACCGCCGGCACCGTGACCAACCTCTGGCGCACCCGCGCATAGGCAGCACGCTGCGCCCAGATGGCGTCGGTCAGGGCGGCGATGCGTGTGTCGCGGGGCAAGCTTTCCGGTGCCACACCGAACTGAGCCTGCACGGTGCGTAAGGCCTCCGTCACTTCGCTTCGCCATCGGGCGTCGAGTCGCTGCGTCATGGTGTTCTCGTCAGGTCGGTTCTGGCGCCGGTTTTGGCGCGGGGGATGGCGGGCTGGTGCCCACTCTGGCCGCGCAAGGAAAGGGTTGGCGGAATGGGTTCCGCTCTTGCCCATGAAGAACGGCACACAGGGCCGAAACTTGATTGCCGCGGCGAGGGGTAAACCGGCGCAGCCTTGCCACTCCGCCAAACGGGCTCCCCCATTCGCGCAGCAACTTCGGCGTGTGTCCGTGGCCAAATCGGTTCCGGAACCGCCACCTATTGAGATGGAGCCGTCTGTGTCCCGATCCGCACCCCGATCGTCCTTCCTGCGCCACACCTTGCTGGCCTTAGCCTGCGTGCTGGCTGTCCCCAGCATGGCCTCGGCTGCCTCCGATCCGCGCCAGTACATGCATGGCATCGGGGCGGTGCCCGCCTCGGCGGCCAACACCTTCAACGTGTTCTTCAGCGCGTCAGGCCTGCCGCCGCGCGGGGCCGACCGCAGCGGCAGCTGGCCGCACGATGTGTACGTCGCCCAGTGGCATGCCGACACGGGCGTGCTCGATGCGCCGCGCATCTTCATCCGCAAGCCCGAGGCGCAGGAGCCCGTAACGGTGGCGCGCAACCGCACCGGGCAGGTGATGGTGTCGTTTGAAGACGGCTGGAACACGACGGAAAACGTCACGCAGCGCTTCGGCATCTACGACACGGCGCTGCGGCCCATCAAGCCGTATCCGCAGCAGGTGGAATCGGGCGGGCACTCCGGCCATATCACAGCCGTGGGCGACCGCTTCGTGGTGTTCTATTCCGATGGCTGGATCACCGGCGGCGGGGTGGACAACCTTGGCAGCGGCAACGGCGTCTACGTGAAGGTCTACGACGGGCGCGGCCGGCGCCTCCACAACGTCGACATTGCCAACGAACGGCGCGAATGGTGGCCCATGGTGGCCGGCGGCAGCACGCGCGCGCTGCTGGCCTGGCAGCAGTTCGTGCCGGGGCAGACGGAGGCCAACCTGAAGATCGCCATCTTCGACCCGACCAGCGGGCGCGTCACCGGGGAGCAGCTCCTGCACCACCATCTGCAGTACTACACCTACAGCCTCACGTGGATGCCCGCGATCGAGCGCTTCTTGCTGGTGGGTGTGGCCAAGGGCAACGGCTTTGCCGACCTGATCGACAGCACGGGCAAGGTGCGCGCGTCCATCCCGTGCATGCCGGCCACGGTGCGCGAAGCGGGCATCACCGTGAATCAGGACAAGGCCTACACACCCGCCGCCGATGGCCGCCTGCTGCAACTCCAGGCGGGGCCGGACTCGCTCACCCTGTCGGGCACGCTGATGAACACCGACGGCAAGCGTGTGCAGTGGCGCCCTGTCGGCAGCATCGGTATGCAGCGCACCTCAGGCACGCTCGACTGGATGTCGCTCACCGAGAAGGGGCTCGAACAGTTGCACTTCGACCCGGCCAAAACGCAGCCGGCCAACGCGGTCGATCAGTGCCGCTAACGCCAAGGGCTTAACGGTTGGAGGCCAGCACGCGCAGGCGCACCTGGCCGTTCCACCTGGTGTGGAGCGCGTTGGCGATGCGATCGTGCTCGGCGGCCAGCGCGGGCGGCAGGACCAAGTCCACTTCCACGGCGCCATCCACGTAATGCAGCACGCAGTGGCGCGCGTCCAGCGGCGTGCCGGGCGGCAGCAGCTGCGCCAGCATGGCGTGCAGGGCATCGCGGTCGGGCAGCGGGACAGGGTCGGTGGCGATGCGCTCGCGCGGGTCGACATGGATCTGCACGTCGAGCACGGCCATCGCGGTATGGGCGGCCAGCGCATTCACGCGCGCGCGCACGGCAATCGCATGGCCCTCGCTCACGGACACGCGCGGGTCCACCTCGATATGCGCATCCACCAGAGCCTGGTCGCCCGTCACGCGGGTGCGCAGGTCGTGCACGCTCATCACGCCGGGCGTGGCTTCCAGGCTCGCGCGGATGGCCTCCACCTGCGAAGGCGGCAGCGCGCGGTCCATCAGATCATTGAGCGCCTCCCAGCTGAAGCGCACGCCCACGCGGCCGATCATCAGCCCCACCACGCAAGCGGCCACCGGGTCGAGCCAGTAGTAGCCCATCAGGTTGCCCGCCACGCCCACTGCCGCCACCAGCGACGACACGGCATCGGAACGCGCATGCCACGCATTCGCAATCAGCATGCGTGAGCCGATGCGCTTGGCCACGGCCAGCATGTAACGGAACAGTCCTTCCTTGGCGCCCAGCGCGATCAGCGCCACCACCAGCGCCAGGCCATGCACCGGCGCCGGCCCCTCGGGCGAGCGAAGGCTTGCCACGGCCGCCCAGATCATGCCGGCGCCCGCCCCCACCAACAGCAAGCCCAGCCCCAGCGACGCGGCGTTCTCGTAGCGCGCGTGGCCGTACTGGTGGTCTTCGTCCGGGCCCTTGTGGCTGTTGCGGTTGGCGATGAAGACGATGCCATCGGCAATCAGGTCCGACAGCGTATGCAGCCCATCGGCCACCAGGCCTTGCGAATGGGACCACAGGCCCGCCGTAATCTGCCCCGCCGAGAGCAGGCAATTGACGCCCGCGCTCACGAGCGTGGAGCGTTCGGCGCTCTGCTGGCGCGCGGCTGCAGAAGGAGCGGTCGGGTGATTGGACGTCATGAAAATGGGTACCTGAAGAGTCGCAAGCAAATCGCGAGCATTGTGCCACGCAGCCAAGTCGCGCCTCGGCTCGGACCCGGCGCTGCGACCCCAACAAGCCTAGACACATTTGCACCAGAAGAGCGCGTAGTAGCGCGCACTAATAAGACTTTTCCGATGTTCCACGCTGGCGGCATCGGCGATTCTCAGCAATGCGGCAAACACGTTGCCGCACGTTACACGCGCGGAGACACGTCGACATGCAGGCCCCCATCCAACTCGTCATTGCAGATGATCACCCCGGTGTGGTGGCGGCGGTGCGGCACCTCGTGTCGGCGGTCAACGGCTTCGAGGTGGTGGGCGAGGCCAGCAACGCCGATGAACTGCTCGCCGTGCTCAGCCGCGTGCGCTGCGACATCGCCATCACCGATTACGCCATGCCGGGCAGCCGCTACGGTGACGGCATCATCCTGCTCGAATTCCTCGTGCGCCGTCACCCAGACCTGCGCGTGATGGTGCTGACCATGCTCGAAACGCGCGCGCTCATGAGCAACATCCTGCGCGCTGGCATCAAGGTCATCGTCAGCAAGGCCGACGAGCCGCAGCACATCCTCGAAGGCATGCAGGCGGCGATGAACGATCGCATCTATCTGTCGCCGCAGCTCGATGCCAAGCTGATCCGCCGCGTACCCGAGCGCGAACCGTCGGAGAACGACCCCATCGCCAAGCTCGGCAAGCGCGAGCTTGAAGTGCTGCGCATGTACGTGACCGGCAAGACGGTCAGCGCGATTGCCGTGCAGCTCAACCGCAGCGTCAAGACCATCAGCGCGCAAAAGCAGATGGCCATGCGCAAGCTCAAGCTGGAAACCGAAGCGGCACTGTTCGACTTTGCCGTGCGCCACGGGCTGCTGGGCAGCGGCGAGGGCTGACACCATGATCGCGCGCGTGAACCTCTCGGCCCTGGCGCGGGTGCGCATCGGCATCGGCGCAGGCGTGCTGGCCTGCGCGGCCGCGCTCGCCTGGGCCGGGGGCACGCGCGATGCGGACGCCGAGGACGCCGTTCAGGTGGTCCACCGGCTGCCCCCGATTCCTTCCCGGCTGACCGTGGGTGTCATCAGCGACACCATGATGCCGCTGGAAGGCGTGGCAGCCGACCATCTGACCGGCTTCTCGGGCGACCTGCTCACGCAGCTGATTCCGCAGGATCAGGTCCGCATCGTGCCGCGCGTGTTCCAGCGACGCGACGATCTGCTCAAGGCCGCCTGCCGCGGCGACGTGGACATCATCATGAGCGTGGTGCCGCGTTCGCAATACGACCGTTGCCTCGAATATTCCGCGCCGTATCTGGAGCGCGCCACCGCCGTGGTCGCCCGCAGCGACAACGAAGGCGTGCGGCTCAACGCGTTCTCCGCCGGCACGCGCGTGGCGGTGGAACAAGGCTCGCCGCTGGAAGACGAACTGGTGCGGGACTTCCCGCGCATCCGCCTGATGCCCGTACCCACCGCAGCCGACGCACTTGATGCCGTGGTGCACGGCACGGCCGATACCTATGTCGGCATGACGTACACAACGCGCGAGCTGCTGGCGCAGCCCCGCTATCGACAATTGGGGATCGTGCAGCTGGTCAACCAGCAGGTAGACGCGATCCACTTTGCCGCGCCACGCAAGCAGGTTGCGCTGATCCGTTATCTCGATCGCCATCTCGCGCAGTTGCCCGACACCACCCTGGCCGAGCTGCGCGCGCGCTGGATCAGCCAAGGCGGGGCCGGCACGGTGGCACTGCCGCTATCGGCCGGTGAACGCACGATGCTGGCCTCGCTGCCGCCACTGCGCTATGCAGCCGACCCCGATTACATGCCCTACACCTTCAGTGACGCGCGCGGCGAGGTGCTCGGCATCCTGCCCGAGTACCAGACCTTTCTGTCGCGCACGCTCGGCCTGCGCTTCGAGCGCGTGCCGGTGCGCGACTGGTCGGATGCGCTTGAAAAGGCGCGCACGGGTGAGGTCGACATCCTGCTCGGCATGTCCGACCAGGATGCTCGCCCGCCGGGCTTCCTGCTCAGCCACGCGATCGACGCCACCCCCATGGTGATCGTCGGGCGCAACGACGCGCTGACGGTGGCCGCGCTCCCCGAGCTGGCAGGCAAGACGGTCGCCCTGCCCAGCAGCGATTCGCTGGCCAACCTGTTGCATCAGAACGTGCCCAAGATCCGCATCGTGTCAGCGGACTCCATCAACGATGCGCTGGCGATGGTGGCCGCGGGCACGGCGGATTTCACCATTGCCAACCTGCCGGTGGCCGATGCGCTGATCCGCCACCACTTTCCGGGCGAGCTGAAAGTCACGGGCTCGGCCAACACGGTCGAGAACATCGGCGTGGGTGTGTCGGCGCGCTTTGGGGCGCTGGTGCCGCTCATCAACCGTGCGCTGTTTGCGATGCCCGAGGGCGAGCAGGTCAGCATCCGCAACAAGTGGCTGTCGGTCAGCTATCAGCTCGGTCCCTCGGCCTCGGCCGTGCTGGCCAAGTTCGGGCCGGCGGCAGCGCTTGTGCTGCTGGCACTGGTGGCGCTGTTCATCAAACACATGCAGCTGGGCCGTGAAAACCGGCAGCGCCGTCTGGCCGAGCAGACGCTCGCTCAGCAGTTGAGCTTTCAGCGTGCGCTGATGGAGGCCGTCCCGTTTCCGCTGGTCGCCAAGGATGCCGAGCACCGGTACGTGGCCGTCAACGCGGCGTTCTGCAACATGTTCGGCCGCACGCGCGCGTCGTTGCTGGGCCGCACGCCGCAACAACTGGGGCTGTACTCGCCGCAGAATTCACCCTACCTGTCGGAGACCAACCGCCGTGCCGTCGAGCTGGACGAAAGCACGCGCGAGGAAATCACCATCGTCACGCCCGACGGGCAGTCGCGCCAGGTGCTGTACTGGATCGAGCCGTTCCATCTGGCGGATGGCCAGCCGGCCGGCACCGTGGCATCGCTGGTGGACATCAGCGAGATCCGCGAAGCCCAGGCGCGCGCCGAACGCCTGGAGCGGCGCCTGCGCGAGGTGACCGAATCGCTGCCAGCGCTGGTCTATCAGTTCGAGCTGCGTCCGGGCGAACGTGTGGGCCAGATGACCTACGTGGCGGGCAAGGCGTATGAGACGCTGCGCGCGCAGCCCGACGACCTGCTGGGCTACCTGTCCTCGCCCGCGATGCTGATCCATGAAGACGATCGCCAGCGCATGCAGGAGATGACGCTGGTCTCCGCGCAGCACCTGATCCCGTTTGACATCCAGTTCCGCCATATCGGCGAGGACGGTGCGGTCCGCTGGCTGCATGCGCGCTCCATTCCGCACCGCGAGCCCGACGGCCGCACCGTGTGGAACGGCTATATGAGCGACGTCACCACCGAGCGCGAGCAGGCCGATGCGCTAGAAGCTGCCAAGAACGCGGCGGAATCGGCGCTGCACGCGAAGGACCGCTTCCTGGCCATGATGAGCCACGAGATTCGCACGCCCATGAACGGCGTGCTGGGGCTGGTCGAACTGCTGCAGCAAACCAAGCTGGATGGCGAGCAGAAGCAGATGGTGTCGCTGGTGCAGGATTCGGGCCGTGCGCTGCTGCACATCCTCGATGACATCCTCGACTACGCGAAGATCGAGGCGGGCCGGCTGGACATCTCGCCGGTGGAAACGGATCTGCGCGCTCTGTTCGATGGTACGGTCGGCCTGCTCGCCAGCCGCGCGCACGAGAAATCGCTGCCGGTGCGCGTGGACGTGATGGCCGATGTGCCGGCCAGCGTTTCGGTCGATAGCGTGCGCGTGCGGCAGATCCTGTTCAACCTGCTCTCCAACGCAATCAAGTTCACGGACAACGGCAGCGTGCGCCTGCGCGCCGAATGCATGGCCATCGAAGGCGATGTGGCGCACGTGGCGATCCAGGTGGTGGACACGGGCATCGGCATCACACCTCAGGTGCAGGCGACGCTGTTCGCGCCGTTCGTGCAGGCCGAGCGCTCAACCACGCGCCGCTATGGCGGCACCGGCCTGGGCTTGGCGATCTCGCGCCAGCTGGCAGAGCTGATGGGCGGCTCGCTCGTGATGGAAAGCACGCCCGGGCGCGGCACCACCGTCACGCTGCGGCTGGCGGTGCCCATCATTACCGCGCGCTATGCACTGCCCCGTCTGGCCGGGCGCAGCGTGGCCATTGCCGTCGACGATACCGACGAGCAACACGGCCTCGCGCAATTCGCGATGGCCGCAGGTCTGCATGCCGCGCCGGTAGCCGAAGCCGACATCGTGTTCACCACGTCGCCGCGAGCCGGGCAAGGCACCATCCGCATCACCACCGAAGCCCGCTATGCCGAGCGCGGCGCGGCGTTGAGCATCAACCCGCTGAGCTGGCACGCCTTCTTGCAGGCCTGCGAGCGTGCGCTGCCGCAGCCCGCACTGGCGCAGCCACCCAGCGCACCGGCACGCACGCCGCCGGCCGTTGTCTCCGGCGAAGCGCTTGGCGCGCACATCCTGGTGGCGGAAGACCACCCCATCAATCGCGAGCTGATCGCCAAGCAACTGCGACTGCTGGGCTATCGGGTCACGCTGGCCGAAGATGGCGTGGTCGCGCTCGAGCGCCTGCGCGAAGGCCGGTTCGACGCCCTGCTCACCGACTGCCACATGCCGCGTATGGACGGCTTCGACCTTGCCCAGCGCATCCGCCAGGACGAACAGCGCGGCGGGCCTCGCCTGCCCATCATCGCCATCACCGCAACGACGCTGGCTGAGGAGCATGCCCGCTGCCGCGCCGTCGGCATGGACGCGAGCCTGCTTAAGCCGACCACGCTGGCCACGCTGCAGGAAGCGCTATCGACGCTGTGGGCCAACGCCTCGACCGGCGCCGAGACCGCGGGCGACGACACGTTCGGCCTTTCGCTTGACAACCTGCACCGCACGCTCGGTACGGGTCCGGCGGCGGCCAGCTTGGCGCAGGTCTTCCTGTCCTCATTGGATGACGATGCCCAGAAGCTGCGCCCGCTGCTGGAGACACTCGACCGCGCGGCCCTGCGCAATTGGGCGCATCGCACCGGCGGAGCCCTCGCGCTGCTGCGCACCCCCGATGTGGACGTCGAAGCCGAAGCCTTCCGTCATGCGGTCCACCATGGCGCCGACGAAGAGATCCGCGCGGCAGGCGCTCGTATGACGCGACTCATTGCCCACATCAGACGGCTGCTGGCCACGCTTAAATCGCCCTCATCGGCCGTTGTGCAGCGCACGCAAGTTGCGGATTCATAAGGGAAATCCGTTTCAAGCGGCGTGTACGCCGCTTCTAGTCTCAGCATTCCAATCGGGCGATTGACTCGCCCGAGGGCGCCCCCTACGATGACATCGAACAATGTCACATTAAGAGGTGCCCATGATCCATGTGGTGCCCACGGAGACACCACGTGAATGCACGGTCTGAGTTCCCTCACCCCGCCCCAAGCACCGAGGCCCGCGCCCTCGTTGATGTCGCCATCATCGGGACGGGCTTTGCCGGCCTGGGCATGGCCATCCAGTTCAAGCAGCACGGCATCGACAACTTCCTCGTCTTCGAGAAGGCCGGCTCGGTGGGCGGCACATGGCGCGACAACCACTACCCAGGCTGCGCGTGCGACGTGCAATCGCACCTGTATTCATTTTCGTTCGCGCCCAATCCGGACTGGTCGCGCATGTATTCGCCGCAGCCGGAAATCCGCGCGTACCTGGAGCGCTGCACCGATGAATTTGGCGTGCGCCCGCACGTGCGCTTCCACCATGAGCTGACGCGCGCAGCCTTCAACGAAGTGGCCGGCGCGTGGGATCTGGACATGGCCGACGGCCGCCGCTACCGCGCCCGCGTGCTCATCTCCGGCATGGGCGGCCTGAGCCGCCCGGCATGGCCCAGCATTCCCGGTATCGAAACCTTCCAGGGCAAGGCCTTCCATTCGCAGTTGTGGGAACACGACTACGACCTGCGCGGCAAACGCGTCGCCGTGATTGGCACGGGCGCATCGGCCATCCAGTTCGTCCCGCAGATCGCGCCCAAGGCCGGCCGCGTTGACCTGTACCAGCGCACCCCGCCGTGGATCCTGCCCAAGCCCGACCGCAAGGTCTCGCGCGCCGAGCACTGGCTGTTCCGCCACCTGCCGTTCACGCAAAAGCTCGTGCGCACCAGCATCTACTGGATGCTCGAATCGCGCGTGCTGGGCTTCGTGGTGCACCCCAAGCTGATGAAGGCGGTCGAGCGCATGGCACGCGGCCACATCAAGCGCCGCATTGCCGACCCGGAACTGCGCAAGAAGGTCACGCCCGACTACACCATCGGCTGCAAGCGCATCCTGATCTCGAACGACTACTACCCCGCCCTCACGCGCGAAAACGTGGATGTGATCACCACCGGCATCGCACGTGTCGAACCGAATGCCATCGTCACCACCGACGGCACGCGGCGCGAGGTCGATTGCCTGATCTTCGGCACGGGCTTCCACGCCACCGACCCGTTCCCGCGCGGCGTGCTGCTCGGCAGCCAGGGCGCGGACATCGTCGACGTGTGGGACAAGCAAGGCGCCGAGGCCTACCTGGGCACCACGGTGGCGGGCTTCCCGAACTTCTTCATGGTGGTGGGCCCGAACACGGGGCTCGGCCACTCGTCGATGGTGTTCATGATCGAGTCGCAGGTGGCGTACATCGTCGATGCGCTCAAGTCGATGCGCGCACACAATGTCGCGGCCATCGACGTGCGCCCCGACGTGCAGCGCCGCTTCAACGACGGCATCCAGAAGCGGCTGTCAAACGCCATCTGGTCGGCCGGCGGCTGCGTGAGCTGGTACCTCGATCCGAAAACCGGCAAGAACACCACGCTGTGGCCAGGATTCACCTGGCAGTTCCGCCGCGCCACCGCGCACTTCCGGCTTGCTGACTACCGTACGCGGCCGATGCCGGTGCCCAGGGGCGTGCCGTCGCGCGTGCCCGCGCGCACCGTACCCGCTGCCACCCAGAACACCCCTCAAGAAGAAGCGCTCGACCGCGTCTGACGCGCCAGCCAAGGAGACCACAGCATGAAGTCATTCAACAACCAGGTTGCCGCCATCACCGGTGCCGCGTCCGGCATGGGGCGCTCGCTGGCGCTGCAGCTGGCACGCGAAGGCTGCCACCTCGCGCTGGCCGATCGCAACGAGGCCGCACTCGCGCAGACGCTGCAACTGGTGCGCGCGCACGAAGGCGACCGCATCCGCGTGACCACGCACGCCGTCGATGTAGCCGACCGCGCCGCCGTCTACCGCTGGGCCGAAGAAGCAGCCGCCGCGCACGGCAAGGTCAACCTGATCTTCAACAACGCGGGCGTGGCGCTGTCCAGCACGATCGAAGGCATGGACGACGACGAGTTGGCGTGGATCATGAACATCAACTTCTGGGGCGTCGTGCATGGCACCAAGGCGTTCCTGCCGCTGCTCAAGGCGAGCGGCAACGGCCACATCATCAACACGTCGAGCATCTTCGGCATCTTCGCGCAGCCGGGCATGGGCGCCTACAACGCCAGCAAGTACGCCGTGCGCGGCTATACGGAAGCCCTGCGCCAGGAACTGGATTTGATGAACTGCGGCGTGTCGGCCACGTGCGTGCACCCGGGCGGCATCAAGACCAACATTGCCAAGTCGAGCCGCGTGTCGCCGAGCATGAATGGCTTTCTGGTGCGCGACGAACAGCAGGGCAAGGCCGAGTTCGAGAAGTTCTTCATCACCACGGCCGAGAAGGCGGCGGAGGTAATCCTCGATGGCGTGCGCAAGAACAAGCGCCGCGTACTGATCGGCCCCGACGCACATGCTGCGGATGTGATGGCCCGCGTGTTGCCGGCCGCGTATCAGGCCCTGGTCGTTCGGGAAGCGCGCCGTACGCGCAAGAAGGCGCTACGTGAAGACACGGCGCCGGCCACCGCGCGCGCCAAGTAGGAGGCCGCGCATGAACACCGCCACCACCGGCGAACTGTTCGCCAGCCCCCCGCGCGCGAATCTGCTGAACGTCGCACGCGCGGTGCTGCGCCCGGGCCGCATCGGCCTGCGCAGCATCGGCCGCGACGTGCTGATCGCGCGCTACGCCAAACCGCAATCGCGCTACCTCCCGCTGATGGGCACGCGCGTGCATTACACCGATGAGGGCGCCGCCAACGCGGAAGGCACGCTGCTGCTGATCCACGGCTTTGGCGCCTCGCTGCACACGTGGGACGGCGTGCTGCCGCAGCTCACGCGCCGCTACCGCGTGATCCGGCTCGACCTGCCGCCATTCGGCATCACCGGCCCGCTGCGTGACGCGCAGGGCCGCCCGCGCACGATGGAACTGCCCCTGTACCGTGACTTCATCGACGCGTTTGTCGATACGCTGGGCTTGTCGAAGCTCACGCTGATCGGCAACTCGCTCGGCGGCATGGTGTCGTGGGACTTTGCGGTGCGGCATCCGGGCCGTGTCGAGAAGCTCGTGCTGATCGACTCGGCCGGCTTTCCGATGAAGCTGCCCATCTATATCGATCTGTTCAACCACCTGAGCGTGCGGCTCACCTCGCCGTGGATGCTGCCCGAGGGCATCATCCGCGCCGCCACGCGCGATGTGTATGGCGATCCGTCGCGCGTGTCCGAACCCACGCTGCGCCGCTACACAGACTTTTTCTACGCCGAAGGTGCACGCCAGGCCATCGGCAAGATGGTGCCGAAGTTCCGCTTTGACGATGTCGATACGAGTGGTCTGGCCGCGATCAACGTGCCGACGCTCATTCTGTGGGGCCAGCGCGACCGGTGGATCCCGCCAGCGCACGCCGGTGAATTTGCCCGCCGCATTCCCGGCGCCACGCTGCGCATGTATCCGGCGCTCGGCCATATCCCGATGGAGGAAGACCCCGTGCGCGTGGGGACCGACCTCTGCGCCTTCCTCGACCAAGGGCGCGTCCAAAGCCGCCCTACAGAAACCACATTCCAGGAGAACCGCCCATGATGCCAGTCCGCCGCGACGTGCATCCTCACCTGCCCGCTGATCGCATCAGCAACTGGCACGAGCGAGGCACGCACGTGACCCACTTCCTGAACGCGCTGTCGATCTTCTTCCCGACCGGCGAGCGCTTCTTCATGGACAGCGTGCGCAACTACCGCCATCTGGTGACTGACCCCGAGCTCAAGCAGGCCGTGGCCGGCTTCATCGGCCAGGAAGCCATGCACACGCGCGAGCACGTGCTGTACAACGACCTGCTCGATCGCGCCGGCCTGCCCGCCACACGCATCGACCGCTTTGTCGGCAAGTTCCTCAACGTGCTGCGCAAGTGGACGCCCAAATCGCACCAGCTAGCGGTGACGGTGGCGCTGGAGCACTACACCGCCATGCTGGCCGGTCAGGTGCTGGCGCACGAAGATGGCCTGGGCCGCAACTCCCAACCCGGCTATCGCCAGGTCTGGATGTGGCACGCGATGGAAGAGACCGAACACAAGGCGGTCAGCTACGACGTGTGGAACCTGGCCATCAAGCCGGGTGTGGGCCGCTACCTCACCCGCACGCTGACGATGTTGGTGACGACCGTCACCTTCTGGGCGATGGTGTTCTACGTGCACCTGCGGCTGATCTTTGCGGATCGCACGTGCAAGAACAAGTTCTTCGGCTTGGGAAGCGCATTCCACTATCTGTGGATCCACCCGGCGCCGCTGCGCAAGATCATTCCGGAGTTCTTCGATTTCTTCCGGCCGTCCTTCCATCCGTGGGATGAGGACAACCGTGCCGCGCTCGAACGCCTGCCCAAGCTGATCTCGGAGATCGAAGCGTATGCCGCTGCCAATGGCGAAGCGCCGTCGCCATCGATCCGCCGCAAGCTGTCGACGGCGGGTGCGGCCGGATCCTGAGCAGGCATTCAAAACGCCTGCGGTATCGGCAGCATCAGGATCAAACTAGAAATAGATAAGGCGCGCCCCACGCATGGGCGCGCCGGAGACATTAGCCTTTGTCCGGCGAGTTCGATGGATTGGGTGATTCGTGCAGATGCTCGATGACCTGCGCCACGCGGTCGCCCAGGTATTTGTTGGCGGCGGTTTCGAGTGCGCGCATCAGTTCGGCTTCCACCGCCACCAACGCCAGCGGGCGGATGCGCCAGATCACGTCCACCAGACGCGGCACGTCTTCGACCGGCGGCAAGTCGCTGCCGTATTTGTCGAGTTCGCGCACGACCATGGAGACGAGATCGTCGGCCACCGCCTGCGTGTGCGGCCGGGCGCGCTCGATGATGTCGAGCACTTCGACCAGCGGGAAACCGGCCTTGGCCATCTGCGCGCCGGCCATCAGCGCCTTCGGGCTGCGCGCCAGATAGCCGAGGCCATCGGGTTCGAGCAGGCCAAGCGAGATGGCCCGCGCCAGCGCCTCGCGCGACATGGCCCGGCCGAACAGTTTGGCCAGCGCCAGCAGCGAGAAGTGCTTGGGTGACTCATCCGACCACGGGCTGCTGATGGCGGATTCGAGCCCGAGGATGGAGCGCAGGTCGTGGCCTTCGACGATGGCCTTGAGCAGTTCCTGGATGTTGGCGAGCGTGTAGCCGCGCGCCAGCAGGTGGTTGATGAGCTTGAGCCGTCCGAGATGCGCCTGCGTGTAGATCCCCACGCGGCCGCGCCGCTCGGGCGGATCGATCAGGCCGCGGTCCTGGTACGAGCGGACATTGCGGACAGTGGTGTCAGCCGCGCGCGCCAGTTCATCAATGGTGAACTCGCGGGCGGGCGCAACGGGCGGTTGGGCAGGCGGACCGGCGTCGCCGGTTGGTTTGCGGGAAGGCATGCAAAAAATTCTACACGAGCGCGGCGGGGTGACTGACTACCACGACCGCGCCGATTGCCGGGCTCTCCCGGCTGATGCTCTCGACGAGGAGACCGTCGATGTGGGACTTGATATTGCGTTTGCGCAGGCTGCGCGGGCGGCAGTCCGTGGGCGCTGTTGGTGCATCCCTTGTTTCGTCCCCTGCCGGGGCCGACTTACTTTCTTTGTCTTGCCAAAGAAAGGTAAGCAAAGAAAGGCGCGCCCGAGATGGCGACTTCCCCTTGGATTTCTGTCGCAGGGAGGGAGAGGAGGCAAACTCGCTTCGCTCAGACAGCCTCCTCTCTTTTTCCTTCCTGCAACAGAAATCCAAGGCGCCATCTAGGGCAGGGTACGGCCACCCCGTCGGCGTGCTTGCGCGGTCTGCGTGGTTTCGGGCTGCTGGTGTATTGATGGCGGCGTTGTTGCTGCAGAGCTGCGCTAGCGCTGGCGATAACCACGGCGGCATCGTGGCCGAAAAGGCCCAACAGTTGGAAGACGCGCGCGCCCAGGCACGTGCGCCGTTCCAGGCCGGTGGCCTCGCCACGCGCGAGGTGCGGGCGGCCACGCTGCGCGATTCGGGTCAGCCCGATGCCATCTCGTATCTGCGCCATGTCGACTTCCGCTTTGACGGCGGTGTCGGGTTCGTCATCGACGAGCTGGCGTTGCGCATGGTGCCGCGTGAGGCGGGCGACCCGGTGTGGCTTGACGATGTGTCCTCTTACGCGCTGCAGCCGGTGAGCGGCGCGGTGCGTGTGACGGCCGAGAGCATGGCCGCGCTGTTCAACACGGTGGTCTTCGCGCGCGGGCCGGGCAATGATCCGCCGCTGCGCAATTTCAGCTTCTCGCTCGACGAGGGCACGCTCGACATGCGCGCCGAGATGCACCGCCGCGGCGCGTGGGTGCCGATCGAATTGCGCGGCCCGCTGGTGTTGCGCGATCCGCAGACCATCGTGTTCCGCCCGAACGTGGTCAAGGTGCGTGGCCAGGACGCCGGCGCACTGATGGGCGCCGCGCATATCGAACTGGCCGACCTGCTGCCGGTGTCCACGCCGGCCGTACAGCTGGCGGGCAGCGAGATCGTCATGCAGGTGCCCAAGCTGTTTCCGCCGCCGGCATTGGACCTGAAACTCTCGGCCATCCGCGTCACGCGCGACGGCCTGCGTATGCAGATCGGCGACGGCCACCCGCAGATGCCGCCGCTGGCCAATGCCGCCGACACGCAGCGCCCCTATATCCTCTTTCGCGGCGGCGACATCCGTTTCATGCGCTCGATGCCGATGAACGCGCGCATCGACATCGTCGTCGCCGATCCGGCCAAGCCGTTCGTGTTCAACCTGTACCGGTACCGGGATCAGCTCGTGGCCGGGTCGCTGCGCTTCTCACCCGATGGGAGCATCCGCGTGCTGATGCCGTCGTTCGCTGCGCTGGACACCGGCCAGGCAGCCAAGATGACCAAAGCGGCCAAAGCCGCCCTGCAACTCGCCAAGAGGACCGCGCCATGATCGCCCCCGCCTTCGCTTTTGCCGCGTTGATGTTGCGTCTGGTGCTGGTGGGGCTCGGGCTGGCCGGCCTCATGGCCAGTGCGCTGTGCCGTGCTGCGCAGCCGCCCTTGACGCCCTTGGCCCCCATGGCCAGCGCCCAGCGCAAGGAACTGGCCACCGCGCGCGAGCAATGGTCGCGGCGCTGCGCCCCCTCCTCGGGCGCACCCAACGCCAGCGGCCCGGCGGTCGCGCGCAACTCCGGCACCGCGCCGCCCGTGGTGCAGATGCGCGATGTGGATTTCCGCATCACCGGCAGCATCGGTTTCCACGTGCACCAGCTCACCGCGCAGCTCGTGCCACACACGCCGGGGCAACCCGTCGACATGGACGACCCAGGCCAGTTCGACATCCGCATCCTCGGCGGCGAGGTGACGGTGCCCAAGGATTCGCTCGACGCGCTGTTCAACACGTACCTGCTGGATTACTCGCCGCGCTCGCTCAATGCGCTGTCGCTCACGCCGGGCGACGGCGTGCTCGACGTGTCGGGCGGTCTCAAGCTGCGCGACCACTTTCCGGGCGTGTGGCTGCCGTTCGGCATGCGCGGCACGCTACAGCTCAAGGAATCGCGCTACCTCGTCTATACCCCCACCGAGGCCCGCGTGATGGGCATCCAGACGCTGGCGCTGCTCAAGAGGATGGGCTTGCAACTCTCGCAACTGGCACCCCTCGACCGCGACAGCGCCAAGCTGGACGGCAACGACATGGTGCTGGATCAATACACGGTGTTTCCACCGCCGCGCCTGGTCGGCCAGATGAAGGCGGCGCGTGTCACGCCGGAGGGCCTCGTGCTGAGTTTCGGCCCCGCGCCGGCCACCTGCGCGCCCGCTCCGACCAACGCCGGCAGCCGCATCTGGATCCAGTCCGGCGACCTGAAGATGTACAACGTGCTGGTGGCCAACAGCCGCGTACTCGTCACCGATACCTCCACGCGCGGGCCGCTGCGCTTTGACCTCTACCACTACCGGGAGGCCGCCGCGCGCGGCACCACGCGCATGGATGCGGACGGCACGCTGCGCGTCGATCTGGCGCCGGCAGCGGCCGCGCAGTAACGCGGCAGAGGCGCTACTTCTGGCAGACGGCGAGCAGGATCGCCTCGCCTTCCGAACGCGGCACAACGGCCTCCCAGCGGGGGCTGTCGATGTTCTTGGTGAGCACCGTCGCGTGCTGGCCGTCCTGGATCAGCGCGCTGACCGGCAGGATGCGCCCCTCCTTGCAGTCGTAGATCGAGGTGCGCGTGTCGTACTGGTACGCCTTGCCGTCGGACAGCTTGCGCGGTGCGTCATAGGCGTCGCGCGTGGTGGCCCGTACGGTGCCATCCTTGTTGTGTTCGACGGAGTCCTTGTCCAGGTACAGCGAGCCGGCGTTGTCGGCCAGCGGCGCCAGCTTGAGCCAGTTGTCCGCCGCCATGGCCGTCGAGCCGCCCATTGCCAGCGCGGCAGCCACCCCATAGATCAGCCTCGTTCGTTCCCTTCGCATTGCAACCTCCATTGGCCTCATCACAGACGTGTGCGGGGCGACGCAGCTTGGCTGCATCGTTCTCCGCACATCAAAAAAGGACGTAGCAAACGACGTGCCGCGCGTGTAACGCTGCCACCACAGGCAACAAAAAAGCCCGCACGGGGCGGGCTTCTTCGGGGAGGTGACTTCGCTTACTTGGCGGCAGCGGCCATGTAGTCAACGGCGGCCTTCACGTCGTCGTCGGAGCCCGCATAGGTGCCCTTGGGCGGCATCGCGCCCTTGCCGTGCAGTGCGATGTCATACATCTTGGCCTTGCCCTCGGCGATGCGCGGAGCCCAGGCAGCCTTGTCGCCAAACTTCGGCGCGCCGGCCACACCGGCTGCGTGGCACATCTGGCAGGTCGAGTCGTAGACCTTCTTGCCGACGTCGCCGGCAGAAGCTTGCGGGGCGGCGGCCGGAGCCGGCGCTGCAGCGGCGGGTGCCGGGGCAGCAGCAGCCGGAGCGGCAGTGGGGGCCGCTGCTTGCGGCGCCGAAGCCGCCGGAGCCGCCGGCTCCTGCAGCTTGCCGCCGCCGGAGTTGGCCATGTAGACGATGGCACGTTCGATTTCGTAGTCGCTCACGTCGTCGGGCGACGTGCCGCCGCGCGCGGGCATACCACCCTTGCCGGCCAGCGCCACCTTCGTCAGGCCTTCCAGGCCTTGCGACAGGCGCGGGCCCCAGCTGGCCGCGTCGCCAAACTTGGGCGCGCCAGCCACACCGGCCGCGTGGCAGGTTGCACAGACTTCCTTGTAGAGCTGCTCGCCCGTCTTGTAGACGCGCGGTGCATTCGGGTCTTTCAGTTCGAGCTGCGCAACGGGCTTGATGCGGTCGTTGACGGCTTCTTCCGACATGCCGGAACCGCCCGCGCCTTCCTTGGCGCCCAGGCCAACGTAATTGGCCAGCAGGATGATGATGAGAATCGGAACGACAAAGGCGGCGATCACCGCGATGATCAGCTGCTTGGGGGTCTTGATCAGGGGCTCGTGTTCGTCGTGTTGCGCGTCGCTCATGCTCAACTCTCAGGATGGTGGAACCGCTCTTGGAGCCCTCAGAGCGCCGCCGGCGAGGTCACGAGCATCGCCTGCAGTGCATGGGGGCCGCCTTGGATCGCGATGAGGGCAGGAAGACCATGGCAGTTACCGCATGCCGCGTCGGCCCGAACAACCTGTCCCCGTCTTTCTTCTAGCAAATAGCGAACGATTATATCCGTAATGTTTTGGCCTTTGACACGCGGGACAGCCCTAGGCGCCGCTTTTCGACCTGCGTCAAAAACCGGACAAAACGTGGCTGGGCCCCGCCCTCGCTGTGAGGCCCTCCCGGGCGCGCGATGGACGCTTGCCCCTAAATGCGCTATTCTGCGGGGCTTCTCTTTCGGTGCGTTCTGCGCCGAAGTGCGCCCGTAGCTCAATGGATAGAGTACTGCCCTCCGAAGGCAGGGGTTGCTGGTTCGATCCCAGCCGGGCGCGCCAAACACGCAAAGATTGACGCAAGCTTGCAAGGCAATCCCCGGCCTGAACCGCGCTTCTGCCGCAAGGTGCCGGTCTGCCCATTTCCCCGCCTATTCAGCCTCCGCGTGCTTCAACCTTTCGATCGTGCGGCGGGCACGCCAGACATTCACCCCTCAGGAGTCGAGCCGTGAGCCGTTACTGGAGCGAGATCGTTCAGCAACTGGTGCCCTATGTCCCGGGCGAACAGCCGGCCATCGCGCACCCCATCAAGCTGAACACCAACGAGAATCCGTATCCGCCGTCACCGCGCGTGGTGGCGGCCATTGCGGCTGAACTGGGCGACACGGGCGACAGCCTGCGCCGCTATCCCGATCCGCTGTCGCGCCGGCTGCGCGAAACGGTGGCCGCCCAGGTCGGCCTGCAGCCCGAGCAGGTCTTTGCGGGCAACGGATCGGACGAGGTGCTGGCGCACGTCTTCCAGGCGCTGCTCAAGCACGACAAGCCGCTGCGCTTTCCGGACATTTCGTACAGCTTCTACCCGACGTATGCGCGCCTGTACGGCGTGCAGTGCGAAGTGGTGCCGCTGGCCGACGACTTCGCCATCCGCGCCGACGACTACCTTGGCGACGCGGGCGCCGTGCTGTTCCCGAACCCGAACGCGCCGACAGGCCACGCGCTGCCGCTCGCAGAAATCGAACGGATCGTCGCTGCGAACCCATCGTCGGTGGTCGTGGTGGATGAGGCCTACGTGGATTTCGGCGCCGAATCGGCCGTCGCGCTCATCGACCGCTATCCGAACCTGCTCGTCGTGCAGACGACATCGAAGTCGCGCTCGCTGGCCGGCATGCGCGTGGGCTTCGCGTTCGGGCACGCCGCGCTCATCGAAGCGCTCAACCGTGTGAAGGACAGCTTCAACTCGTATCCGCTGGATCGCCTCGCCCAGGCCGCCGCGCAAGCGGCCTACGAGGATGACGCCTACTTCCGCGCCACGTGCCAGCGCGTAATCGCCAGCCGTGCGCGGCTGACGCAATCGCTCCAGTCGCTCGGATTCGAGGTCGTGCCGTCAAAGGCGAACTTCGTCTTCGCACGGCATCCCGGCCACGACGCGGGCACGCTCGCGGCGCGTCTGAAGGAACAAGCCATTTTTGTGCGCCACTTCAAGCTTGCGCGTATCGATCAGCATCTGCGCATCACCGTCGGCACCGACGATGAATGCGACGCATTCTTAAAAGCGCTGCAGGGTCTGTTGGGATAACGACGCACGCTCGTGCGGCAAATTGCCACCCGGGGGGCCCCGCGGTCCGAAGGAACGCACGCACGTTGATGGCGCCCTCCCTCAGCCACACGGCCCATGGCAGGCATGCCGCCGTGTGGGCTGCGAGCCACGGAAGTGAGTGATTGCTGCACTCAGGTATGCGGAACATTGACCACAGGCAGATGCCGCGGGCCAATTGCTGTGCCAGAATGCACGAGCGGGAAAATGGCGCGCCGACGCCGTCCGCTGTCCCCTAGGGCGCACGGGTACCTGGCACCAGCGCGGCACGGGACGCCACACAACACACTCCCACAAAAGGAATCAGCATGTCCAATCGTCGTCAATTCCTGAAGAGCATCCCGATCGTGGCCGCCGCTGGCGCCGTCATGTCGATGTCGGACCTGGCACTGGCCGCGCCGATGGTTGCTGAAAGCGACCCGCAAGCCAAGGCACTCGGCTACGTGGCTGACACCACCAAGGCCGACAAGGCCAAGTTCCCGAAGCACACGCCGGATCAGCACTGCGGCAACTGCGCCCTGTACCAGGGTGGTACCGCCGCGCAAGGCGGCTGCCCGCTGTTCGCCGGCAAAGACGTCGCCAACAAGGGCTGGTGCAGCGCCTGGGCGAAGAAGGCCTAAGCCTATCGCTTTGGCACTTCAGCAATGAGAACGGACCCTGCGGGGTCCGTTTTTCATGGGTGGCCGCTCTACAATGCGTGCCATGCCGTTCACATTCACGCCCACCGTTCTCGTCATCGACGACGAGCCGCACATCCGCCGCTTCGTCCGCGCTGCGCTGGAGGAAGAAGGCTGCGAAGTCCATGAAGCCGACCGCGTCGGGCGCGGCCTGATCGAAGCCGGCACGCGCCAGCCCGATGCGGTGATCCTCGACCTCGGCCTGCCGGATGGTGACGGCATGCAGTTGATCCGCGAGTTGCGCACGTGGACGGAGGTGCCGGTGCTCGTGCTCTCCGCCCGCGTGGACGAGCGCGACAAGATCGACGCCCTCGATGCCGGTGCCGACGATTACCTGACCAAACCCTTCGGTGTGGGTGAATTGATTGCCCGCCTGCGCGTCCTGCTGCGCCGACACGCCAAGCGCGGCGAAGACGGCGGCAGCGTCGTCCGCTTCGGCGAGGTGGAGGTGGACCTGGCACGCCGCCTGGTCAACCGCAACGGCGAGGCGGTGCACCTCACCCCGATCGAATACCGGCTGCTGGCGGTGCTGCTCGGCCGGCGCGGCACGGTGATGACGCACCGCGAACTGCTGCGCGAAGTCTGGGGCCCCGCGCACGCCGACAGCAGCCACTATCTGCGCATCTACATGGGCCACCTGCGCCACAAGCTCGAGCGCGATCCGGCACGGCCCGAGCATCTGCTGACCGAAGTCGGCGTCGGCTACCGCTTGACTGCCTGACCGGGCCCCAACGTTACTGCGGCTTGATGCCCGCGGCGCGCACGATGCGGCCGTTGCTGTCGTATTCCGCACGGATGGCCGCGGCGAACTGCTCGGGCGTACCGCCGGCCGGCACCACGGCAGCCTGCGTGAGGCGTTCGCGCAGGTCAGGCGCGGCGAGCGCCTTGTTGATCTCCGCATTCAGCCGCGCAACGATCGGGCCGGGCGTCTTGGCGGGGGCGAACACGCCAAACGTCGATGCCATGTTCGCCTTGGCGTAACCGAGTTCAGTGAAGGTCGGCACATTCGGCAGCGTGTCGAGCCGGTGCGGCGCGCCCACGGCCAGCGGGCGCAGCTTGCCGCTCGTAATGTGTTGCATGAGGGTCGGGCCGACGTTGGTCGACATCACCTCCACCTGGCCGCCCAGGGCGTCGGTCAACTGCTGGCCGCCGCCCTTGTACGGGATCAGCGTGATATCCACGTGCGCCTGCGTCTTGATCTGCTCCAGCGCCAGATGCCCCACCGTACCCAGCCCCGACGTCGACCAGCGGATCGAACCCGGCTTGGCGCGCGACTGGCTCAGCATGTCGGCAAAGCTCTTGCCCGTGAACGACGGCGTGCCCACCAGGACCATCGGCGCATACATGACGTTGGCCACGGGCGCGATGTCTCTCTGCGGGTCGTACGGCAGTTTGCCGAAATGCGGATTGAGCGTGAGCGGGCTCACCGACGAGAAGCCCAGCGTATAGCCATCCGGCGCGGCCTTGGCCACCGCATCCATGCCGATGCTGCCGCCGGCGCCCGCGCGGTTCTCCACCACCACCGGCTGGCCCAGTTGCGCCGACAGCCTTTCGCCCAGCGCACGCGCCACGTTGTCGGAAATGCCGCCGGTCGGATACGCGACGATGATGCGGATCGGCTTGGCCGGATAGTCCTGAGCCAGCGCTGGCAATGCCGCAACCAGGGGCAGGCCGGCACACAGCAGCGCCGCAGAGGCAATCAGGCGACGGCGAGCGATACGTACGAAAGTCATGGCGCGATGTCAACGGGAAGAGGCAGGAAACACCATTGTAGGCGGATGCCCAGGCAAGTTCGCCCGGCGGCGAGCAAAGTCGCCAGGCAAAAGAAAAGGCGCCCGAAGGCGCCTTTCCGTTCCCAATCGAGTGACTGCGTCGATTAGAAGATGTGGCGGATACCCACGCCAGCGCCAACTTGGTTGGTCTTGCCACCTTGGCCGTTAGCCGTGCCGCCCGGCAGTTCCGGAATCGCACCGTTCTTCACCTTGTCGTAGGCGACCGTACCGTACAGCTGAGTACGCTTGGACAGCGAGTACTCGGCCAGCAGCACGCCGGTGTAGCGCTTGCCGTCGTTGCCGGCGTCCAGCGCAGCGTCCTTGATGCTGTCGTAGTAGAACACGCCCGTCAGCGCCAGGGCCGGAGTCACTTGGTACGTTACGCCAGCCAAGCCGATGCGGTCACGACGCTTGGTGGCACCCGGAGCCAAGCCAGCGCCCGTCGCATTGCCGTACAGGTTCAAACCAAAGGTGCTGCGGTCACCCGCGCAGGTGGCGCTGCTGTTGACGCAGCCCGTGTTGTCGCTGCTGTCGATGTAGCCTGCGTACAGCTTGGCCGGGCCGAACGCGTAGTTACCGCCGATACCCCACACCTTTTGCTTGTTACCGGCAGCGGTGGAATCCTGTTGCTGCTGGTAGAAGGCGCCGATCAGGGCCGGGCCGAATTCGTACGACACGGCGCCACCAACGTAGCGGTTGTCAGCCGTGCTGCCGGCCTTCTCGCCAAAACCGTAACCTGCGCCAACGTACAGGCCGTTCCACTTGCCTTCGTACTTGATCATGTTCGACACGCGCAGGCCCGTGACGCCGTAGTAAATCCACGAGTTTTCGTCGTAGTTACCCACGCCCAGCGGGTCGAAGTTGCCGCCCATCGTGAAGCCGAAGTTGTATTGGCGGCCGAGCGTCAGGGTGCCGTAGTCCTTGTTCGACAGGCCCACGAACGATTGACGGTTGAACAGGCCACCACCGTTGGCACGACCGGTGTCCGGATCAAAACCGCTTTCCAGCACGAACAGCGCCTTGTTACCGCCGCCCAGATCTTCAGAGCCCTTCAGGCCCCAGCGGCTGTTGGACACCGCGCCATTATCCAGACGCAGCAGGCTGTTGCCAGCTTGGTTCGCGTTGGTGGTGTAGTGAATGGTGGCGTCAACAATACCGTACAGCGTCACGCTCGATTGGGCGTAGGCCGAACCTGCGAACAGGGCGCCGACTGCAACCAGAATGGCAGACTTTTTCATGTGGGCTCGTATTCAAAAAAGTTGTCTCAGACCGCCCATCCCCGTGTGCATGAGGGTGGGCTCCTCCGTTTCCTTTCCTTCCGTGTCGGAAGTGCCGCGCAAATTTAACAAAAGCCCTTATGGCGGGCAAAGCAATTCACAGAAGGATTCTGCGAAGTGTGGTAAGCGCGCATCGCTTTTTTGCGACGCACCAAAACCGCCTGCAGCAAGGCTTGCGGGCGCGTGACGCCCTGCTGTGGTGCACCAATAGGCCCACTGCCGGCCTGCACGCGATCTCTTGATTAGACAAAAAGATATGGGGATTGCCGATGCGTGCAGGGTCATGGGCGCGCCTTTCCATCGCCATTCACGCTGACTTGCATCATTTCGGCGCCGACAACAAACCGTTCGTCGCACCGCCGTGGATACGGTATGTCCGCTGACCTAGGCTTCAGACCGTGGCAAGACATCAAAAGACCACGTCAAAAGAGCACACCGAAAATCAGTTGAAGAAGGAGTTCGCCATGCGACTCAAGCAAATGGGGTTGGCCGCCATGCTGGTGGCAGGGGCCCTCGCGGCGGGCAGCGCTTGGGCGCAGGCCAGCCGCGTGGAAGTGTTCGGCCAGTCAGCACGCGCCGAACGGTTTGACGTCTATACCGATGGTGCCCGCACCGGACGTTTCGACACCTATACAGAAGGCGCGCGCGCCGGTCGCTTCGATCCGTATTCGGACGGCATGCGCAGCGACCCGGCCGGCCGCACCCGCGACGGCGGCGGCTCGGTCTACGGGTATCCGGTACCGAATTGATGCCTTGATCGGCAAGCGCTTACGGGCCGGTCGTAAGGCACCTCCGTTTTTCCGCCTCTCGGCCCAATCTGGCCCCGCTGGTATGCGCCAGCGGGGCTTTTTCATGCGCGCTCAGATCAGCTTGTCGAGCATGATGGGCAACTCGCGCACGCGGCGGCCGGTGGCGTGATAGACGGCGTTGGCGATGGCGGCCGGCACGCCCGTGATGCCGATCTCACCAATGCCCTTGGCGCCGAGCGGGTTGATGTGCGGGTCCGCCTCGTCGAGCACGAGGATGTCGATGTCGGGCACATCGGCGTTGACGGGCACGTGGTACTCCGCCAGGTTGTTGTTGACGATGCGGCCGTAGCGCGGGTCGAGCAGGCTCTCTTCAAACAGCGCCATGCCCATGCCCCAGACGATGCCGCCCATGAGTTGGCTACGCCCCGTCTTGGCGTTGAGCAGCCGCCCCACTCCGTAACTCCCCACGATGCGCGAGACACGGATCACGCCCAGGTCCGCATCGACATGCACCTCGGCAAACACCGCGCCAAACGAGTGCATCGAGAACTTCTGCTTCTCGTCGCCCGGCTGCACCTTGGCGGTCGCCTCGACGGGCTGGCCATGGCGCGCAACCACGGCGGCGACCGGCTCACGCGCGCCGCCACGTGCACTTAGGAAACCCTCGGCCACGGTGATGTCGCCGGCTGCCAGCCCGTGCAGCGGTGAACTTGCATCGGCAATGGCCGCGGCAATCAACGCGTCGCGCGCCCGGGCACCGGCGGCCTGCACGGCAGGCGACACGCTGGCCACGCTCTGCGAGCCGCCCGAGACCGGCGCCTCAGGCATGCGCGTGTCGCCCAGGCTGAAGTGCACGCGTTCGACGGGCAGGCCCATGGCATCGGCGGCCACCTGCGTCATCACCGTATAGGTGCCGGTGCCGAGGTCTTGCGAACCGGATTCCACCTGCGCCGTGCCATCCGGGAGGTAGCGCGCGGTGGCGCCGGCGCGGCTGCGGTTGGCGGGGTACGTGGCCGTCGCCATGCCCCACCCGATGCGGGTGTTGCCCTCCCGCATGCTGCCCGGCTGCGGGTTGCGGCGCACCCACCCGAAGCGCTCGGCGCCGGCGCGATAGCACGCGGCCAGCGATTTGCTCGACCACGGGATGTGCTTTTCGGGGTCCTGCGGCGCGTCGTTACGCAGGCGCAACTCCACGGGGTCCATGCCCAGCGCGTAGGCCATCTCGTCGAGCGCGACTTCGAGCGCGAACGTGCCGGTGGCCTCGCCCGGGGCGCGCTGAAACGTCGGCGTGCCGACGTTGAGCCGCGCCAGCCGGTGCGTGGTCCGCTGGTTGGGCGTGTCGTAGAGCATGCGGGTGACGATGGCGCACGGCTCGGTCCAGTCTTCGATCATCGAGGTGGTGCTCAGCACGTCATGCGAGATGGCGGTGAAGCGGCCGTCGCGCGCGGCACCCACGGCGATGCGCTGTTCGGTGCGGGGGCGGCCGCCGACGGGGCCGAACATCTGCGGGCGCTCCAGCACCAGCTTGACGGGACGCCCCACCTGGCGCGCGGCCATCGCGGCCAGCACCACGTGCGACCACACCGACCCCTTGCAGCCAAACCCGCCGCCGACAAACGGGCACACCACGCGCAGCTTGTCGGGCGACAGGCCAAGCGTCTTGGCAACGGTGCGCCGCACGCCCGAGACATATTGCGTGCTGTCGTACAGCGTGAGGGCATCACCGTCCCACACGGCGATGGTGGCGTGCGGCTCCATGGGGTTATGCGTTTCCATGGGCGTGCCGTACACGGCCTCGATGCGCTGCGCGGCCTGCGCCATGCCGGCCGCCACGTCGCCGCGTGTGGTGTCGGCGGCTTGCATCTGCACCTTGCCGGGCGAGTGAGCATCCGCGCGGGCGTTCTCGAAATCGAGCCGTGCCGGCTGCTGCGCGACTTCCAGCCGCACCATACGTGCGGCGGCCTGCGCGTGTTCGAGCGTGTCGCCCACCACCAGCGCGACCGGCTGGCCGTTGTAGTGCACCTGATCGTCCTGCAGCAGCGACAGCGCGCGCCCGGCCGGCGGCTCCAGCGCGGGCTTGCCGCCGTTGGGCAGGCGCGGCGCGTTTTCGTGCGTCATCACCAGCAGCACGCCAGGCATGGCCTGCGCGACATGCGTATCGATGCGCGTGATGCGCCCGGCAGGTACCGAGCTTTGCACCAGCACGGCATGCACGAGGTGCGGCACCTGGAACTCGGCCGCGTAGCGCGCCTGGCCAGTGACCTTGAGCAGACCGTCGGTGCGGTCCAGCGGTTGGCCGACGTTGATCATGCCCCACCTCCTGACGCGTTCGGATTTGCGGCCACGTTCAGCGCCCGGGCCACGGCGCGCTGCGCGAGCGGCACCTTGAAGCCGTTGTCGCGCAACGGCTGCGCGCCCTGCACGGCCAGGGCGCCTGCCTGGGCGAACAACTGCGCGTCGAGCACCTGCCCCGCCAGCATCTGCTCGGCCGCATGCGCGCGCCACGGTTTGTGCGCCACGCCGCCCAGCGCGATGCGCGCCTCGCGGATCGTCTGCCCATCCGCCTCCAGCGCCAGCGCCGCCGCCACCGACACCAGCGCAAACGCATAGCTCGCCCGGTCGCGCACCTTCAGGTAGTGCGCGCGCGTGCCGAACAGCGGCGGCGGCAGGTCGATGGCGACGATCAACTCGCCGGCCCCAAGCGTCGTGTCGATTTCGGGATGCGCCTCCGGCAGTCGATGAAACGCCTCGATCGGGATGCGCCGCTCGCCGTGCGTGCCGTGCACGACCACCGTGGCGTCCAGCGCGGCGAGCGCAACAGCCATGTCCGACGGATGCGTCGCCACGCAAGCCTCGCTCGCACCGAGGATGGCGTGCATGCGGTTGAACCCCTCGCGCGCCGCACAGCCGGAGCCCGGCTGGCGCTTGTTGCAGGCCGGATACGCCGTGTCATAGAAGTAATGGCAACGCGTGCGCTGCATCAGGTTGCCACCGTTGGTGGCCATGTTGCGCAGTTGGCCAGACGCGCCGGACACAATCGCCTCGGTCAGCAGCGGATAGCGCGAGCGCACCAGCGGATGCGCCGCCGTGTCGGCATTGCGCGCCATCGCCCCCAGGCGCAGGCCGCCGTCGGGCAGCGCGCGGATCTGCGCCAGCGGCAGGCGGCTCACGTCCACCAGCCGCTGCGGCTGCTCGACGCCGCCCTTCATCAGGTCCAGCAGGTTTGTCCCGCCGCCGATGTAGCGCGCGCCGGGCTCAAGCCCCAGGCGCACCGCGGCTTCAACAGACGTCGCGCGGTCATAGGCAATCGATTGCATGGCGGCTCCTCAAACAGTCGTGCTGGGCTTGGCCGCCACCACACGAACGGCCGCCACGATGTTGGGGTACGCGCCGCAGCGGCAGAGGTTGCCGCTCATGCGCTCGCGGATTTCGTCTTCCGTGAGCACGACCGGCCCCTCGCTGCCCAGCGCTGCAGGCGACGTGACGGTGCTCGGCATACCGCGCCGCGCTTCCTCCAGCACCGCCACCGCCGAGCAGATCTGCCCCGGCGTGCAATACCCGCACTGAAACGCATCGTGCTCAAGGAAGGCGGCCTGCATGGGGTGCAGCGCCGCGCGGTCGACGGCACCGTCATGTGCCTGCGCCAATCCTTCGACGGTGGTGATGGTCTCGTCCTCGTGCATGATTGCCAGCGTCAGGCAACTGTTGATGCGCCGGCCGTTGACGAGAACGGTGCATGCGCCGCACTGGCCGCGGTCGCAGCCCTTCTTGGTGCCAGTCAGGCCCAGCACTTCGCGCAGCGCATCGAGCAGCGTGACGCGCGGCTCGAGCGACAGGGCGTAGGGCTTGCCATTGATATTGAGCGACACCGGCCGCGCAGGCGCCAAGGCCGCCGGACGCGCCGGCGGTTGCGCAGAAGCGCGGGCAGCCTCCGATTCATGCGGCAATGCCAGCGCCGACGCCGCTGCCGCAGCACTCTGCAGAAAACCGCGCCGGCTCAGGCCGGCAGGTGAGGCTTCGGATGCATGCGCAGGATCGTTCGACGATGCGCGAGGCGGTTCAGACATGACGCTCTCCTCGGCTGGAATGCCGGAGCTGGGGACATGCGTCAGGGGAAAGCAAGCGGAATACCCGGCACCCGGGCACTTTGAGGCATAGAAGGAGGCCACGGAACCGAGGCCTCGCAGAGGCGGTTTGCTGCGGCGCGTGTAAGACTTACGCGCCGCGGTGCGGCCGTGTTACTTGGTCGTGCCCACGCGGTCGCGCGACACATCCATGACCATGCGCGTGAGCAGATACAGGCGCGGCACGATCGAGTTCAGGTCGACGTATTCCGCGTCGTTCGAGTGCGCACCGTAGCTCGCCAGGCCAAAGCGCTCGATGACGGGCGCCTTGGTCTTCGACGCGGCAAATGCGGCATCGGTACCACCGCCTTCGGCCTTGTCGTCAATTTCCAGCGTCTTGCCGAGTTCGCCGTAGATCTTCTGGGCGTGCTCGGCCAGCGCGCGCGACGCCGGCGTGGCTTCCAGTGGCGGGCGGCGGCGCTCGAACTTGGCCGTGACCTGCGTATCGGGGATCAGCTTGTTCTTGATGCGCTCGTTGACGGCTTCTTCCAGCTTGTCGGCATCAGCGGCGCGCAGCAGGCGCACGTCGGCCTGGGCGCTGGCGGTGGCGGGGATCACGTTGCGGTTGGTGCCCGCCTGGGCGACCGTCCAGTTGACCTTCAAGCCGGTCTCGGGCTTGGACAGGTCGCGCATCTGCAGCACTTGGTGCGACAGTTCATACAGCGCGTTGCGGCCCTGCTCCGGCGCGCCACCCGCGTGCGATGCCTTGCCCTTCACATCCAGCAGGATCGCGCCGATGCCGCTGGTCGCCAGCGACAGCTTGTCGGACGTCACGCGCGTGCCCTCGCACGAGAACACGGCGTCCTGCTCGGCGCCCAGCTTGGCCTGCATGGCGCGCGCGCCCGGCGAGCTGATCTCTTCATCGCCGTTGATCAGTACCGTGAGCGTGCCGTACTGCTTGAAGTTGGCCGCCTGCAGGATCGACACCGTGTGCAGGATGACCGCCACGCCGTTCTTGTCGTCGGCGATGCCCAGGCCGTAGGCGCGGTCGCCGTCGATGCGGAACGGCTGCTGCGCGAGCATGCCCTTCAAGTACACCGTATCCATGTGTGCGATCAGCATGATGTTGCGCTTGCCCTCGCCCTTGAAGCGCGCGAGCACCATCTTGCCGATCTTCTCGGGCGTGTCGGCCATGCGGTAGGCGTGGTCGCTCGGGTCGATCAGCTTGACGTCGCCGCCCAGGGTACGCAGGCGGTCGGCAATCACGCCGGCAATCTTGTCCAGGCCCTCGATGTCCTTGCTGCCCGATTCGATCGACACCAGCGTCTTCATGGTGTCGATCAGCGCGGGCTTTTCCTGCTGGGCGCGCTTGTAGATGTCAGCGGGCGGCACAGCGGCGGCGTGGCCGGCCACCAGCGCACCGGCAGCCGCCAGCAGCGCGACCATGACCGGGCGCAAGCGCTGCGCAAACGTTGGGGCTCTCATGGTGGTTTCCTCTCTCTGTTTCTTAGTTATGGACTGCAACAAAGCGGCGATTTTCGCACGCCCGGCTGACGATTGCCCGTGACCCATCGGCCCTTCGGATGGGCACGATGACGCAGCGCAAGGGAATACCGATAGACCCGCGCAAAACGACAGCGCGACGCTGACACTCTCGCTACAATTGCTGCCATGCAATACATCCATGTCGTCAACGGCGATGTTGCCGGCGCCACGCTCAGGCAGGCGCTCGGACAGGCCGGCCGCCCCGATTCCGTAGTCGTGCTGCGCGACGATCTCGCCGTCGGGCCGCTGGCCGACGTCGACAGCGTCGCAATGGCGCGTTCGGGCTTCTGGCAGCGTGTGGCACCCAACAGCAACATCGACTTCGCCTGCGAGATGCGCGACGCGCTGGCGTCGCTCGCCGACCTGCGCGAAGCCGCCACCGAAGTCGCCATCTGGCACGGCCAGAGCGCGTCGGACCAGCTCATGCTGCGCCGGGTGGCGTTCCATCTGCATCAGTCACCCCAACGCATCAATGAAGTCGGCATGGATGTGCGCGAACTTGAGGCCCCCAACGGCCAGGGGCCGCTCACTGCCATCGGCATGTATTCGGGCGCGCGGCTGGCGCGGCGGTTCTCGACCATCGCGCCGGTGTCGGTGCTGCGCATCGGCCGCCTGGCCTACGAATGGCAGCAGACCGTGCGCGAGAACGCCGACGTGCGGCTGTGGAAGGGCAACACGCTGGTGCCGGTGTCGTACGGCACGGTCGACGAGGTGATCCTGGAGCACGTGCCCCGCGAATGGGCCAGCGCGCGCGACGTGGTCGGCAGCATCATGGGCGCCATCGACGGGCTGCTCGCCAGCGACTGGTTCGTCTTCTGGCGCTGCCGCGAGCTGGTCGGCAACGGCCAGCTGCTGCTGCGCGGCGATGCCGATTCGCTCGCCACGTGCGAGCTGCGGCGCAATGTGGGCGTGGCGGTGTAGCGCCAACGCATGCCACCAGAAAAAAGGAGCGCCCGCAGCGCTCCTTTTTTGTTGTCCGCCTGACCTTAGCTTTCGTGGCGGATGCCGGCACGCGCCGGGCAGTCGATCGGCGTGCCCGGTTCGCCACCGTCGACCTCATTGGCAAGGTCGGCGTCGGGCTGGGCGCCTTCCACTTCGCTGTGAACGTCGCCCTCGCCCCATGGCATGCCGGACTCGCGCAGGCGCTTGCGCTGCGTGCGGTCGCGTTGGAACATCTCGGCCAGCTCGTCGCGGCCCTGCTGCGCCAGCGAGACGAGTTTCTTCTGGTCACGGTAGACCGGGTAGACCTGGTCCATCGAATTGAGCGTGTGGCGGCGGAACGTCTGCGCGATGCGGTGCGCCTCGTACGGGGCCTTGCCCAGGCCTTCCAGCACGCGGCGTGCAAGCATGAGCGAGCCCTCGAACATCTCGCGCTCGATCACCTCCACGCCGCGATCACGCAGCTGGTATACGTGCGACACGTTGCGCGCCCGCACGTACAGCGTCAGGTGCGGAAAGCGCTCGCGCACGCGGTCGACCACTTCCAGGCTGGTTTCCATGTCGTCAATGGCGACGACCATCATGCGGGCCTTGTCCGCGCCGGCGGTCTCCAGCAGGTCCATGCGCGTGGCGTCGCCGTAGAACACCTTGAAGCCGAAGCGGCGCAGCATGTCGATCTGGTCGGGGTCGTGGTCGAGCACGGTGGCGCTGTAGCCCTGGCTGTAGAGCATGCGGCCGACGATCTGCCCGAAGCGGCCGAAGCCGGCGATGATGACCTCGTTCTCCTGCGGCTCAATGGTGTCGGGGGCGCGCTTCTTGCCCGCCATCAGGCGCGGCAGCAGCAGCTTGTCGCGCACGATCAGGAGCAGCGGCGTGGTCGCCATCGACAACGCCACGACAAGGTTGAGCACGGCAGCCGTTTCCGCGCCGAGCACGTTGCCCGCCACACCGGGGCCGAACACCACGAACGCAAACTCACCGCCTTGCGAGAGCAGAAACGCAAACAGCCAGACCTGCCCGGTCGCAATGCCAAATCGCTTGGCCAGCAGGCGCAGCGCGCCGATCTTCACCACTAGAAACACCACCACCAGCCCAAACACGGCCAGCGGCTGGCGCAACAGCACGCCAAAGTCGATCGACATGCCGACCGCGAGGAAGAACAAACCCAGCAACAGCCCCTTGAACGGCTCGATGTCGGTTTCCAACGCGTGCCGGTATTCGGAATCCGCCAGCAGCACACCGGCAATGAACGCGCCCAGCGCCATCGACAGGCCCACGCTGTGCATCAGCAGCGCGATGCCCACCACCAGCAGCAGCGAGAACGAGGTGAACATCTCGCGCATGTTGGTGCGGGCGATGGCGCGCAGCACTGGCCGCAGCAACGTGCGCCCGCCAAAAATGACCGCCGCCACCACACCCACCGCCTTGAGCGCCGCGACCCAATGGCCGGTGGCTGCGGCATCGCTGGGTTCGGGCGCCAGCAGCGGCAGCAGCGCGATCATCGGAATGGCTGCAATGTCCTGGAACAGCAGGATGCCGAAGCTGGCCGTGCCTGCCGGGGTACGCATCAGGTTGCGCTCCGAGAGCGTGGCCAGCGCAATCGCGGTGGACGACAACGCCAGCCCCAGCCCCGCCACCACCGCCGCGCGCCACGGGTGGCCGACTGCCATCACCGCCAGCCCGACGGCCAGCGCGCACGCCGCGAGTTGCAGCCCGCCGTAACCGAAGATGCTGCGCCGCAGCGACCACAGCCGCGCCGGCTCCAGTTCCAGCCCGATCACGAACATCATCAGCACGACCCCAAACTCCGAAAAATCCAGGATCGACTGCACATTGGTGATGAGCCGCAGCCCCCACGGCCCGACGATCACGCCGGCCAGCAGGTAGCCGAGCACCGAGCCCAGCCCCAGCCGGCGCGCCAACGGCACCGCCGCCACGGCCGCAGCCAGGTAGATGACGAAATTGACGAGCAGGTCGTGCGATTGCATGGGCGACGGAGAAACAGGAAATCGGGAATGTCAGGCGACGGAATCCGCGTCGGTCGGCAGCCAGGGCTGAAGCGCCGCGCGCACCTGCGCGATGTGGGCTGCGATCAGCTCGGGCGTGGCGTCGTCGGCGTCGTGCAGCACATGGGGCGGCTGCCACTGCATGCCGCACAACGCGGCGGTCTGCTCCAGCGGCAGCAGAAACATGTCGAGCGTGTGGCCGTGTATGCCGTCCTGGCTGTAAGCGTGCTCGCGCCCGCCCGCCGTGGCCAGCACCATCATGTGCTTGCCGCGCAGCGCCGTGCCGCCCGGCCCGTAAGCCCAGCCCATCTCGAGCACCACGTCCAGCCACTCCTTGAGCAGCGACGGCGTGGCGTACCACTGCACCGGAAACTGGAAGATGACCAACTCGGCGGCCTCCACAGCTTCCTGCTCGAGGCGCACGTCGATGTCGAAATCGGGGTAATGCCAGTAGAGGTCGTGCATGGCCACGCCGGGCAGGCTGGCCAGCGCACGGGCGAGCGGCTTGTTGGCGCGCGAACGGCGCGGCGCAGGATGCGCGTAGATCACAAGAATGCGCGAGGGCTGCATGGACGAGAAAGGGAAAATCAGGAGGCGGAGGCGTCTTGAACGCGCATCTTCGCACGGCTATTGTGAAGCGGCGTCGGGGAACGGGGGTGCGGCGGACAGCCGGTGAAACAAAACGGCGGCGCAAAAAAAGCGCTCGACCGGACACTTTTGCGCAGCGCAGCATCGCGCGTTGTTGACACGCCACAACCTTTGAAGTCCCGCTCGGCTGCGCTAAATCAATGATTTGTCGGCAAATCCTGTGGGAAGGCTGACGCGAATCTTACGGGAAATCCCTGATTGCACTACAATGGCATGATGCATTGCACAACACTCAGTTGCACCCGGCTGAGTGCCCCGGAAGCGCCATCCGCGCCTCCGACTCATCACCTCGCCGCCCTCCATTGATGGGCGCAAACAGAACAGGAACTTTGTCGTGAACCCGCTCGAACTGAGCAAGGCCATCGGCGTCGTCACCCAGGGCGACATCGACAAGACGGAAGCGGCGCAAGGCGCGCCGCGCTCCACCGTGCTGGTGCGTGAACTTGCCGCGCACCATCGCTCGCGCCTGCTCAAACATCTGCTGGCCCTCGGCCAGGAAGACCGCCTGCTGCGCTTCGGCCAGGTGGTGGGCGATCACGTCATTGAAGCGTACGTCGACAGCATCGACTTCGACCACGACAAGGTCTTCGGCGTCTACAACGATCGCCTGGAGCTGGTTGGCGTGGGCCACCTCGCCTATTTGCGCGACAACCCGCAGGGGCGCGTGGCGGAGTTCGGCGTGTCGGTGTCGGAATCCGCGCGCGGCAAGGGCGTGGGCAGTGCGCTGTTCCAGCGTGCCGCCATCCACGGCCGCAACACCAAGGTACGCACGCTGTACATGCACTGCCTGTCGCGCAACGCGGCCATGATGCACATCGCCAAGAAGGCTGGCATGCGCGTGCAGTACGCCTACGGCGAGGCCGATGCCTATCTGGAACTGCCGCCCGCCGACACGATGAGCGTGCTGTCGGAAGCCATCGATGAGCAGGTCGCCGATCTGGATTACCTGCTCAAGCGCAACCTGCGCGACGCGCGCCGCTTCGGCCAGCGCTTCTGGCGCTCACTGGTGCCGCACAAGCGCACGGTCTGATCTCCGATCGCACCGCACTCAGCAAACGCCCGGTTCTGCCGGGCGTTTTGCATTGGGTGCTCCCATTCAGCGCGCCGGCTGGTCTTCCTGAGCATCCCCCACGTTGGCCGACATCCGCTGCAACACGGCGCGAAACACATCCAGATCGGCCTCGTCGATGCCGTCACGCAGGCGCGCGTCGTACGCCATCGCGGCTTGGCGCAGCTTGAAGAACAGCGCACGGCCCGCGTCTGTGAGGGCCACCTGGTGCACACGGCGGTTGTCCGGCAACGGGCTGCGGATCAGCAAGCCGTCTTTCTCCATGCCGTTCAAATGGTGGGTGAGCGTGGGCCCCTGCACGCCCACCGTGGCGGCAAGTTCGGCCTGAGTGCCGTGCCCGCCCTGCATCAGCGCCTTCAGGATCAGCCACATCGGCAATGAGCCGCCCCGCTCCTGCAGGGCGGCGTCAAACGCGCGCGCGGTGGTTTTCGCGGTCTGGGCGAGGAGGAATCCCACAGGCATGCCATGGGCTTGCATTGGCTTCATGTTGATCTATGATAGATATCGAATTATTCGATGTCGAAGTGTTGTGCGACCGCATCCGGTCGCACATCGGTTCAATTCACCCTGCTGCTCAAACCAGGAGTCACCATGCAACTCGGATGGATTCTGCTGATCGCGCTTCACGCCATGGCCACGGTGTTCTGGACCGGGTCCACCTTCATGCTCGCCCGCACCGGGGGCGCCAATGCGGATGTCATGTTCCGCCCGCAGATGGGCGCGGCAACCGTGGCGGTGCTCACCGGGCTTGGGCTCGGGGGCCTTGTCCACGCCGGGCTGCTCGGCTGGCCGCGCACGGTGCTGATGCTCGGTGCGCTGGCCGGCATCGCGGCGGCGGGCGTGCAAGGCGCACTGCGCAAGCGGCCAGCGCTGGCGCATCGCGTTGCGGCCCCGCTGCTGGCCGTGGCGCTGGTGTGCATGGTCATTGCCCGCTATGTCGGTTGAGTCGGCGGAAGGAGGCTTGACATGATTGTGCTTGATCACACCATCCTGCGGGTGCGCGACGCAGCCCGTTCGGTCGCGTTCTATACCCAGGTGCTCGGCTTTGCGCACGAGGGGCGGATGGGCCCGTTCGACGTCGTGCGCGTGAACGACACCTTCACCCTCGACCTGCGCCAGGCCGACGAACTGCACAGCGAGCACTTCGCCTTCAGCCTGGACCGCACGTCGTTCGATGCCGTCCACGCGCGGCTGGTGGAGCGCGGCATCACCTACGGCGGCTCGCCGTTCGAGCGGCAAAACGGCCAGGTCGGACAGAGCTACGGCGCACGTGGCCTGGCGGCGGCCATCTACTTCAATGATCCCGACGGGCACGCGCTGGAGATCCGCGCCTATCCGCAGGCTTAGAGCAATTGCCTGCTTGTCAGCCGCATGGGGGCCTTCCCTACGATGATGGCAAGGCACCTCTCGCCTTTCAGGGGCGGCCCTCTACGTCGCCCGCGAGCCCGTGCCGAGGCAAGAAGGAGACGAAGATGAAGATACCCTCTGCACACTGGCCGCTGCTAACGGCCGCCGTCTTGCTCTGCGCCGGCGCGCTGCCCGCCGCTGCCCAGGACGCCGCCATGGGCGAGATGATGATGATGAATCCGGCAGGCCTGAAATGGGTCGACGGCCCGCCGACGATGCCCAAGGGCCTCAAGCTGGCCGTACTGTATGGCGACCCCGGCAAGGACGGCCCCTACGTCATCCGCATGAAAGCGCCGGGCGGCTACAAGGTGCCCCCGCACTGGCACACGCAAACGGAGAACCTCACAGTGATCTCCGGCACGCTCTATCTGGGCGGCGGCGACACGATGGACATGGGCGCAGCGCATGCGCTCAAGGCCGGGGGCTTCCATAACCTGCCGGGCGGCGTGCACCACTACGCCTTCACGAAGAACGCAACGGTGGTGCAGATTCACGGCACCGGGCCGCTGGACATCAAGTACGTCAATCCGCAGGACGATCCGTCGCCCAAGCAATAAGCAACGCCCACCGCCGAAAGAGAGGGCTTTCGGCGGCGCAACCATTGCGACGCGGTACAGTGGCTCCGATCAAACACCCGAGCCCCGCATCGACTGCCATGACCGACGACGAACGCGCCATCCGCGCCGTAGTAGACACCTGGCTCGCCGCCAGCAAAGCCGGCGATCTGCCCACCGTGTTGAGCCTCATGACCGACGATGCGCTCTTCATGACACCCGGCCAGCCACCCTTCGGCAAGGAAGCCTTCGCGGCCATGTCTGGCGCCATGAAAGACGTGCGCGTGGAAGGCACGAGCGATATTCAGGAGGTGCAGGTGTTTGGCGACGTGGCGTATCTGCGCAACTTCCTGCGCATCAAGATGACGATACCGGATGGGAAGACGGCATCGCGGTCCGGATACACGCTGACGATTCTGCGGAAAGGGGCAGATGGGAAGTGGCGGCTTTCGCGGGATGCGAATTTGGTGATGGCGGATACCGCCTGATACAGGCACGGTCCCTCAAACCACCACCGGTAACGCCGTCGTATCCTTAATCCGCTCCAGCGCAAAGCTGCTCTTCACATCGATCACCGCCGGGTGCGCGAGCAGCTGGTCACGGATGAAGCGCGCGAAGTGCTCCATGTCCTCCACGAACACCTTGAGCAGGTAGTCCATCTCGCCGGTCATGGCGTAGCAGGTGACCACCTCGGGCCACGTCGCCACAGCAGCGCGAAAGATGTCGGACGGCCCCTTGCCCTTGGGCGCCCCACCCTGCTTCTCCAGCCGCACATTGATGTACGCCGACAGCCCCAGGCCGATCTTGCCCGGGTCGAGCAGCGCGGCGTACTGGCGGATCACGCCGCTCTCTTCCAGACGGCGGATGCGTCGCAGACACGGGCTGGGCGACAGGTTCACCCGTTCGGCGACTTCCAGGTTGGTGAGGCGGCCGTTGTTCTGGAGGACTTCCAGGATCTTGCGGTCGATCTTGTCGAGCTCCACTTTATTCATTTTGTTGCTCCGCACCAATTAATTCGGCAATTTTCTTGCGCAAATTTAGCAAGCCGGGCACAACTTCGCAATTTTTGCGTGAATCGACACTCCTACACTGCGAGCATCATCAAAGACCTGAGCGCCCTCCTTTGCACTGAAGGCGCGCGCCCCACAGGAGACTCACCATGCAATTCACGCCTTGGGAAAACCCGATGGGCACCGCCGGCTTCGAGTTCATCGAATACGCCGCACCGGACCCCGTTGCCATGGGCAAGCTGTTCGAGAACATGGGCTTCACCGCCATTGCCAAGCACCGCCACAAGAACGTGACGCTGTATCGCCAGGGCGAGATCAACTTCATCATCAACGCCGAGCCCGATTCGTTCGCGCAGCGCTTTGCACGTCTGCATGGGCCGTCGATCTGCGCGATTGCGTTCCGCGTGCAGGATGCCGCGTTCGCCTACAAGCGCGCGCTGGAGCTGGGCGCCTGGGGCTTCGACACCCACAGCGGCCCGATGGAGCTGAACATCCCGGCCATCAAGGGCATCGGCGATTCGCTGATCTACCTGGTCGACCGCTGGGCCGGCAAGAACGGCGCCAAACCGGGCGACATCGGCAACATCAGCATCTACGACGTGGATTTCGTGCCCATCGCGGGCGCCAACCCCAACCCCACCGGGCACGGCCTGACCTACATCGACCACCTGACGCACAACGTCTACCGTGGCCGCATGAAGGAATGGGCCGAGTTTTACGAACGCTTCTTCAACTTCCGTGAGGTGCGCTACTTCGACATCGAAGGCCAGGTCACAGGCGTGAAGAGCAAGGCGATGACGAGCCCATGCGGCAACATCCGCATCCCCATCAACGAGGAAGGGACGGAGAAAGCCGGCCAGATCCAGGAGTACCTGGACATGTACCACGGCGAGGGCATCCAGCACATCGCGCTCGGTTCGACCAACCTGTACAAGACGGTGGACGCACTGCGCGCCAACGGCATCACGCTGCTCGACACCATCGACACGTATTACGAACTGGTCGACAAGCGCATCCCAGGCCATGGCGAAGACGTGGCGGAATTGAAGAAGCGCAAGATCCTGATCGACGGTGCCCCGGGTGATCTGCTGCTGCAGATCTTCTCGGAAAACCAACTCGGCCCGATCTTCTTCGAGTTCATCCAGCGCAAGGGCAACCAAGGTTTTGGCGAGGGCAACTTCAAGGCGCTGTTCGAGTCGATCGAGCTCGACCAGATGCGCCGCGGCGTGCTCAAGGCCGACGATCAGCCAGCCTGAAGACCCTCAAACTTCAGGCAAGCTGTACCCACACCCCGGTGGTTCGCCATCGGGGTGTTTTTTTTTGCGCGCATGAAAAACGGCGCCCGAAGGCGCCGCTTGCTGACTGCAGATGGGAGCGATCACTCGCCCTTGGTGGCCGTCGCGCCGCCCGGCATGGCTGCGGTGGCCGGGTTGCTCTTCTGCGCCTTGCGCGCCTCGTGGCGGGCCAGCATGTACGCACGGATTTCGTCCTGCGTGATCTTGCCGTCGTGGTTGGCGTCGATCTGGTCGAAGTTCTTGGCCAGGCGCGGCATGCCGGTCTGCGCTTCTTCCTTGGTCAAGCTGCCGTCGTTGTCCTTGTCGGCGGCCTTGAACTTGGCGTCGAAGCGCTGCGCCATCTTTTCGCGCATCTCGCCCTTGTGGGCCTTGTGCCAGGCAGCCAGCTCGTCCTTGCTAAGTTGGCCGTCGTGGTTGGTGTCGATCTGGTCGAAGTTCTTCTCGAGCCAGGCGTGGCCGCGGGCCTCGTCGCGCGAGATCTGGCCGTCGCCGTTGGTGTCGATGGCCTTAAAGCCACCCTGGCCGCCGTGGTGGTGACCCGGCTTGCCGGCGCGCGCGTCGGTTTGCGGCGCGGCCGGTGCGGCGGCCGGCGCTTGTGCGCTGGCGGCGGGGGCGCTGGCATCCTGGGCGCGGGCGTTCATGCCGGACATGGCCAGGAACAGGGCCGAGGTGGCGAGGAAGGCTTGGACAGCACGTTTGTTGGTCATGGTCAGCTCCTTTTCACATGGACTGTGTAGCGGATTAGAACCCGACAATGCCAGCACGTTGCCGTGTTTTACACGCTGTTACCCCGATGACATGCGCTGTAATATGCGCCCGCCCACGCATGGCGGGCCGCAAAAATGACTAGTGATCGGCCACCGGGTCAGCGGCATCGCCCTTGCGCGCCGCCGCTGCCGCGCGGTGACGCGGGCCAGCGATACCGCCGCCACCCTGTGGATTGGCGCCAGGCTCGCCCGTGTTGATCTGTGCCGGCGCGATGGGCAGCATGGCGCCCGGCATCGCCGTGTTGGCCGGGTTGTTGGCCACCGCCGGTGCTGCGGGCGGCACAGGTGGCGTAGCCGGCGTCGACAGCGGCGCCGCTGCACCCGACGGCGGCAACGGCATCGTGGGCATCGGCGCCGCATTGCGATTGGCGGGCGACACCCCCGCCACGGCGTTGGCCGGCAGCGGAATCTCCTGGCGCGCGCCGTTGCGCTCGATCACCACCGAGCGCGCCTTGATCTCCACCAGCTTGAGGTTGGACGACAGCGATTTGCCCGCACGCACGGCCTGCGGTGCGCCACCGTCCACCGACACGATGGCCGCGCCACCACCATCGGCCAGATCTGCCACCACGCCAATCACCTGCACATCACGCGGGCCGTTCTGCGGGCCGCCACCGAAGAGCGTGACAGCGGCGCCGGTTTCCAGCGCATCGGTCTGGGCGACGCGGGCCTCGCGCGGCGCACTCAGCGAGCGCAGCGAAGACAGCGTCAGCACCCAATGCGTCAACAGCGCGCACAGGGCGGCAAACAGGGCAAGGCTGAGCAGGCGGGACGACTGTCGAGCGGTCATGAAAATGGGGCGAGGCACCGTAAGAATGCGTTGATTCTATCCGCCCTTCATGCCCGTTCGGTGAACGGCCCGGAGGGGTGGTTCCAGGCATTGCACGGCGTGACCCTGCCGGGCAATGTATGGTCATATGTCACGGATATACTCTGACTCTTCCTCCTATTGCCAACTCTGTTGCCATGATGCAAGGCCAACTTCGCTCCTCATTCCGCCAACGTGCCCTCGCCCGCAACTCGTCGCGCGGCTTCACCCTGATCGAGATCATGGTGGTGGTGGTGATCCTGGGCATCCTCGCCGCGCTGGTGGTGCCGAAGATCATGAGCCGCCCAGACGAGGCCCGCATCATCGCCGCCAAGCAAGACATCGCGTCCATTTCGCAGGCGCTCAAGCTCTATCGCCTGGACAACGGCCGCTACCCGACCACCGAACAGGGCATTGCCGCACTCGTCACCAAGCCAACCACCGAGCCGATCCCCAACAACTGGAAGGGCGGTGGCTATCTGGAACGCCTGCCCAAGGACCCTTGGGGCCATCCGTATCAGTACCTGAACCCGGGCGTGCGCGGTGAAGTGGACGTCTTCAGCTTTGGCGCCGACGGCCAGGCCGGCGGCACGGGCAACGACGCCGATATCGGCAACTGGGACAACTAAGCCCCGCCCTTTTCCATCCACCCCGCGCGTCATGCTCGGCCACCCGCCCCGCCGCCGGCATCTGCGCGGCTTCACGCTGCTGGAACTGCTGGTGGTGGTGGTCATCATCGGCATCGTGCTGGGGGTGGTGGCCGTGAACGCCACACCCAACCCGCGCTCGCAACTGGCCGATGATGCGCAGAAGCTGGCCCGCCTGATCGAACTCGCGCAGGAAGAGGCGCAGCTCACTTCGCGCCCCGTGGCGTGGGAAGGCGACGCACAGGGCTGGCGCTTCTACGAATCGACCCCCAACGGCTGGCGCCCGCTCACGCGAGACGTGCTGGCGCCCGGCCACTGGCGACAGGGCATGGACAGCGTGCAGATCGTCGCAGGTGCCACCGGGATACCGGGCGCGCCGCAACGCCTGGTGTTCGGCCGCGAGGCGATCGGACTGCCGTGGCGCGTGGCGCTGACCTCGCAGGGCGCGCGCGTGGATGTGGTCTCCGACGGCGGCCCACGCGTGCTGACGGAAACGCAATGACCCCGGCAATGGACCGCGCTCGCGGCTTCACCCTGCTCGAAGTGCTGGTGGCACTGACCATCGTGGCCGTGGCACTCACCGCCACCATGCGCGCCATGGGCAGCATGACGACTGCCAGCGATTCCTTGCAGACCCGCATGATCGCTACCTGGAGCGCCGAGAACCACCTGGCCAACCTACGGCTGTCACGCGCGTTTCCCGATCCGGGCTCGCGCGGCTTTGCGTGCCCACAGGGCGACACGCAACTGTGGTGCGAAGAGACCATCGCTACCACGCCCAACCCGGTGTTCCGCCGCGCGGAGGTGTCCGTCTATCCGGATGCGTCCAAATCCGTGCGCCTGGCCTGGCTCGTGACCCTGCTGCCCAACGATGCGCGCAATGTCTTCTAAGCGTCCGGCGCATATCGGCGCGCGCGGCTTCACGCTGCTCGAACTGCTGGTGGCGATCACGCTGATGGCCATCCTGGCCGTGATCGCCTGGCGTGGGCTGGACAGCATGACCCGCACGCGCGAAGCGCTGGCCCAGCGCGACGAACGCATCGAAGCCCTCAAGACGGCCTACGCCCAGTTCGACGCCGACTGCACCCAGCTGGCCGATCCGAACACGCTGTCGCGCCCGCCCATCGAGGTGGACGCCAACCGCGTGCTGATGGTGCGCGACCGCCGTGACGATGGCCAGCCGCCCGCGTGGCAGGTGGTGCTCTATCGCATCACCGATGGCCGCCTTGAACGCCTGCAGAGCCCGCCGATCACGAACCGCGGAGACCTGCGCGGCGCGCTCGACAGCCTGCGCCAAGGCGGCGGCGGTGCGGCGCGCTACCTGCTCGCCAGCAACGTCGACAGCATCAGCGCGCGCGCCTGGATCGAACCCGGCGGCTGGATGGACAACAGCGGCACGCTGTCGGCGGCGCTGTTCCCCGCCGGCAGCAATACGACCACCCTCGCCGGACTGCCGTCGGCATCCACGCCCAGCGCACCGGCACCCGTGGCCAACAGCCCAGGCGTGGTGGTGCCCGCCGCCTCGGTGCGTGCGGTGGAACTGGCGCTGCTTGTGCGCATGACGCCGCAGGGGGCGCCGCAGCGCTTCACGCGCATCTGCATGACGGGGCTCTGACATGACTCGGTGCTCCCGTCGACCTGCTCAACGCCACGCACGCCAGCGCGGTGCGGCCATCATCACCGCGCTGCTGGTGGTCACGCTGGCGGTGGTGATCGTCTCGGGCATGCTGTGGCGCCAGCAGGTGGAGATCCGCGCGGTGGAAAACCAACGCCTCAAGGCGCAGGCCACCTGGATCGCGCGGGCGGGCATCGACTGGGCGCGCCTGATCCTGCGCGACGACCAGCGCCGCACCGGCGCCGTCGACCACTTGGGCGAGATCTGGGCGGTGCCCATCCAGGAGACCAAGCTGTCGGACTTCCTCGGCAGCTCGCTGCGCACGGACACGGCCGGCGAGGAGTCGTACCTGTCGGGCCGCATCTTCGACGCCCAGGCGCGCTTCAACCTGATGAACCTGCTGACGATGCAGACGCTGGGCGCGCGCACCATCGTCACGGGCCGCGACAAGGACGGCATCAAGGCCTACGGCCTGCTGCTGCAATCGCTCAACCTCGATCCGAGCCTGGCCAACGTCACGGCGACGACGCTGGCGCAGATGCTGGGCGGCTTCCAGTCGGCCGAAGGCACGCAGGGCGGCCAGCCCGGCGGCGAAGACAGCAGCAGTGGCGGGAGCGGCGGCGACAACGGCCCGCGCCCGCTGGACGATGTCGACAGCCTGCTGACGGTGCCCGGCTACACGGCGGACATGATCGCCAAGCTGCGCCCCTACGTGATCGTGCTGCCCGCCCGCACGCAGATCAACGCCAACACAGCCAGCGCCGAGGTGCTGGCCGCCGTCATCCCGAACCTGAGTCTGGACCGCGCCCGCGCGCTGGTGCTGGTGCGCGATCGCGCCTACTTCCGCAACATCGGCGACGTCGTCAACAATTTGCGCGGCATCGCGCCGGGGGCGGACACCACCGCCGCGGCCAACCTGCTGGACGTGCAGACGCACTATTTCCTGGTCTACGGCATGGCCCGTCACGAGCGCGCGCAGATCGGGGAAGTGGCGCTTGTATCACGTGGTGATCCGGTCAACAATAACGCGACCCGGATCGTCTGGGTCCGCCGCGTGGACGAGATTCCGTCATGACGGCGCCACAATACCCTTCTGCATGCGTACGTTGCGCAAGTAGACAGACCCCAGCCTTCGCCGTATTGTCATCCGCATCGTTCAGCATCGCGGGTCTTGCGCAATCCGGCGGCTCTCTCGGTTTCGTTGGTCACTCGCATCCATATTCAATTAGAGGAGCGGTTTGACGACCTCCCTGTACGTGCGCCTGCCGCACCGGCCCATTCAATCACCCGAGCGCTGGTCAGCGGGTGCGCTGGCCTCCGTGCCCTTTGCCCTGGTGCGCGAGGACGGCGCACAAGGACCGCAGCGCATCCAGCGCGAAGGCACGTCGCGCCCCGACGAGCTGCCCGCCGCCGATCGCCTGATCCTGCTACTGCCCGCCGCCGATGTGCTGCTGGTGCCGGCCAACGTGCCGCCGCTTGCGCTGCCCAAACTCCGCCTGGCCCTGCCCAACTTGGTGGAAGACCGCCTCGTGCAGGACGCGCAGCAGTGCCATATCGCCCTGGGCCCCCGGCTGGGGGCGGCACCCGCGCGCGGCTGGCGTGCGCCGCGCGAACCGCAATCGCGCGCACTGATGATTGCCGACCGCGCGTGGGTCCGCTTCATCCTCGATACCTTCGCCAGCCACAAGCACCGCACCTGCCATCTGCTGCCCGCGCAGCTTTGTGTGCCGTTTGAAACGCCTGCCGCTACAGCGGTCGCGATCGCAGAATCTGCCAACGGCGTCGTACGCGCTGAGCCCTCGCTCGAGACGCCCGCCGAACCGGCAAGCGACACACCCGTTGTGGAAACCGCGGCGGCAGTCGCTCACGCGACCATCGCCCTCGATGCCGCCCCGCCGTCGGACCCCGACGCGCCAGTCGCCGTCGACATCACCGTGCGCACCGGCGTTGCCGAGGGCTACGGCCTGCGCCTGCTGCCGGCCAACGTGGCCAACTGGCTGGCCATTGCGCCCACCCCGGCCACGCTGATGGTGTCGCCCGCACTGCATGCATTGGCAACTCAGCTCACGCCCGGCCTGTCGGCCGACCCGGCCACCGCCACGCTGGACTGGTCCACCTGGGCCGCCGGCGCGCGGGACGCACTGGCCTCGGGTGACGCCGACCTCTGCCAGTTCGACTTTGCACGCGGCGGCGTGGCCGGCATGGACTGGAGCCTGTGGCGCCTGCCGGTCGCGTTGGCCGTGCTGCTGGTGGTCGTGCAGTTGGTTGGCATGAACGCGCGCTGGCTCACCCTGCGCGCCGAGCAGAAGCGGCTCGATACGGCCATGCGCGCACAATTGCAGACCGCCTTCCCGAATACGCCGGTGATCCTCGATCCGCCCGCGCAGATGCGCCGCCAGATCGAACAGCTGCGGCTGGCCGCCGGCAAATCGGCGCCGGAAGATTTCCTGCCGCTGGCCGATCGCTTTGCCCAGGCCGCCACGGGCCTCGCGCCCGATGCGCTGCTCGCACTTGATTACCACGGCCGCGCGCTGACGGTCACGCTCAAGGACGGCACCGACACCGCCAGCCTGCGCACCGCCGCCCGCAACGTCGGCCTGAACATGGACACCGCCGAGGCCCCGCGCGGCGCTGAGGCTACCGTGCCCGGCTCGCGCTGGACGGTCTCCATCGCCCAATAACGATCCCCCCATGGCGACCTCTTCCCCCTCCTCCGCCCGATCGTCGACCCGCCGGCTGCCGCGCATCGGTGTGCTGGATTCGGTGCTTGATTCGATCAATTCGGCGGCCACGACGTTCTGGATGCAGCGCGAGCCACGCGAACGCCGCATCCTGGCCGGCGGCGGCGTAATCCTGCTGCTCGTCATCCTCTACCTGGCGCTGTGGGAGCCCGCGTTCGAGGGCCAGCGCCGCATCGAAAAGGCCCTGCCGCAGATGCGCACCCAGCTGGCCGAGATGGAAACGCTCGGCCAGGAAGCGCGCGGCCTGTCGGCCATTGCCGCCGCACCCGTGCCGCGCGGCGCCGACCTGCAGCAGGCGCTGAACACGAGCCTGACCAACCACGGCCTGAAGGCCACGCGGATGGCGATGTCAGGCGAGAGCGTGCAGGTGCAGCTCGACAAGGCGCCCTTTGGCGCCGTTGCCGAATGGCTGCAGGAAGTCAGGCAGGCCCAGCGCATGAAGGTGATCGACGCAAGCATCAAGTACGTGGGCGCCACCGCCCTGGTCAACGTGACGGCGACGCTGCAAGGCCCCGCCGCCGCGAGCCGCTGACGCCTGCCCGATGGCGATCGAATCCCTGCCGCCGCTACGCCTGCGCCGCCGCGCCGAAGCCGACGAGCGCACGAGCCTGGGCTGGCGCGTGCTGTGGTGCGTGGCGGCGCTGCTCGCCATTGCGGTGACGGTCGTCGCGCAATACCCGGCCGCCTGGGCCGCCGAGCGCGTGGCCGCAGCCACAGGGCACCGTGTCTTGCTGGCCGACAGCCAGGGAACGCTCTGGCACGGCAGCGCCACGCTGGCACTCACTGCCGGCAACGGGGGCGCCGATGCGACGGTGCTGCCGGGGCGACTGTCATGGTCGATCGACATACTGCCGCTGCTGGCCGGCACACTGCGCGCGCACCTCACGCACGATCGCGCGCTGGAGAAGCCCGTGACGTTGACGGTCACCCCGGGCCACTGGGAGGCGGAAGCCGGCACGGTCACGCTGCCGGCCTCGCTGCTGCAGGGCATCGGCGCGCCATTCAACACGCTCAAACTCGACGGCCGCCTGCGCGCGCAGTGGACGCCGCTCTGGGGCCAGTTTGGGCACAGCAAAGGCACGCCGGACACCGCCCAGGGGGCGCTGACCGTCACGCTTGAGCAGGTATCATCCAGCCTCAGCCGGGTACGGCCCCTGGGCAGCTACCAGGCGGTGGTTTCCTTTGGCGGCGTGAGCGGCGGGCCCATGCAGCTGGCGCTGTCGACACTGGCCGGGCCGCTGTCTCTGCAGGGCCAGGGGACGCTGGGCCGAGGCGCACATTTTGACGGCGTGGCCAGTGCCACGCCGGAGTCGGAACCGCAATTGATTGGCCTGTTGAGTCTGCTGGGCCCGCGAGACGGGTCGCACCATCGACTCCGCTTTTGATTTCCAAGCCGGCGCGCGAGCCAGCACGCCGACAACCATGAACGAGACCATGTACAACGCCGCTTCCCGACTCACCGTCCGCGCCATCGTCCTGGCATGCTGCGTAGCGATGGTGGGTGGTTCGATGCCCTTGATGTCGGCCCACGCTGCCCCGCCGAACGCGGCATCCGCTGGGGATGAGGTCTCGCTGAATTTCGTCAACGCCGATCTGGATTCGGTGGTCAAGGCCGTAGGCCAGGCCACCGGCAAGAACTTCATCGTCGACCCGCGCGTGAAGGGCACCGTCAACCTCGTCACCGAGAAGCCGGTGACGCGCGCGCAGGCGCTCGAATCGCTGGGCTCGATCCTGCGCATGCAGGGCTACGCGATCGTCGAAGGCAACGGCTTCACCAAGGTCGTGCCGGAAGCCGATGCCAAGCTGCAGGGCTCGCCGACCAGCGTGGGCGCGGCGGGTGCACGCGGCGGCGAGCAGGTCGTCACGCAGGTCTTCCGCCTGCAGCATGAATCGGCCAACAACCTGGTGCCAGTGCTGCGCCCGATGATCGCGCCCAACAACACGATCACCGCGTACCCGGCCAACAACACGCTGGTCATTACCGACTACGCCGACAACCTGCGCCGCATCGGCCGCATCATCGCGTCGATCGATACGCCGGTGGCCGGCGAGACGGAGCTGATCCCGCTGAAGAACGCCGTGGCCATCGACGTGGCCGCCACGCTGCAGAAGCTGCTCGACCCGTCAGCCGGTGGCGCGGGTGGCGCAGGCGCCGGCGCGGCGCTGTCGGACCCGAGCCTGCGCACGTCGGTCGTGGCGGAGCCGCGCTCGAACAGCGTGATGATCCGTGCCTCCAGCGCGGCGCGCCTGGCGCAGGCCAAACAACTGGTCGCCAAGCTGGATGTGCCCAACGCACGCCCCGGCAATATCTGGGTGGTGCCGCTCAAGAACGCCAACGCCGTGCAACTGGCGACCACCCTGCGCGCCATCGTGGCGGCGGATGCGACGCTGTCGGCCTCCGCATCCACCGGCCCCGGCGGCCAGAACGCCGCGCAAGGCGCCACCTCGCAGCCAACCGGCGGCACGAGCGGCTCGCAGTTCAACCAGAACACGCAGAACACCAACACCGGCGGTTCTGGCAGCGGCATGGGCAGCGGCAACTCGTCGTTCCGGGCCTCGTTCGGGCAGAACAACACGCCCGCCACCGGCGGCATCATCCAGGCCGATCCGGCCACCAACGCGCTCATCATCACCGCCAGCGAGCCGGTCTACCGCAACCTGCGCGCGGTGATCGACGACCTGGATGCGCGTCGCGCACAGGTCTACATCGAATCGATGATCGTCGAGGTGACGGCCACCAAGGCGTCGCAGTTGGGCATTCAGTGGCTGGTGGGCGGCGGCGGGCCGGGCACGTTCGTTGGCGGCGGCACCAACTACGGCACCGGTTCGGGCAACCTGCTCAATCTGGCCGGCACGATCGCCGCCATCGGTTCGGGCGGCATCGGCAGCGCGGCGGCACAGACGGCGCTGGGCAGCCTCAACGTCGGCCAGCTCAACGGCGGAAATTTCGGCGTGTTCAACAAAGGCAGCGGCTTGGGCGTGCTGCTCTCGGCGCTGGGTTCGGACGGCTCGGTCAACGTGCTGTCGACCCCGAACCTCATCACGCTCGACAACGAAGAAGCCAAGATCCTGATCGGCCAGAACGTACCGATCACCACCGGCTCGTATGCGCAGACGGGCACTGCGGCTTCGGTCACGCCGTTCCAGACATTCGACCGCAAGGACGTCGGCATCACGCTGCGCGTCAAGCCGCAGATCACCGACGGCGGGCTGGTGAAGCTGCAGATCTTCCAGGAATCGTCGGCGGTGGTGCCGGGCACGCAGAATGCGACGCAAGGGCCGACCACCAACGTGCGCTCGATCGAGACCAACGTGCTGGCCAACGACGGCCAGGTCGTCGTGCTCGGCGGGCTGCTGGAAGACAACTACCAGGACGGCGAACAGAAGGTGCCGGGCCTGGGCGACATCCCGATCCTGGGTGCGCTGTTCCGCTCGGAGAACAAGACGCGCGTGAAGACCAACCTGCTGGTGTTCCTCCGCCCGATCATCCTGCGCACGGCCGATGCCACCGGCGCGCTGTCGGACAACCGCTACAACTACATGCGCGACACGCAGCAGGGCTTTGTCTCGCCGAACATGCTGCCGACCACCTCCGACAAGGACACGCCGGTGCTGCCCGCGCCCGAAACTGTGCGCCCGGCCGACAACTACGGTGATGTGTCGATCGTGCCGAAGGGCCCGGCCGGTACGCAGGTGCCCCCGGGTGCCCCGATGCCGATGCCGCAATCGACCACGCGCCCCCAGCCGCGCCTGCAGAACTTCGCGGCGCCCACTTCGGGCGGCTACGACAGCAACGCGCCGCGCAACGGTGGTTAAGCACGGCGAAGGCGACGAAGGACACCCGACCATGGCAACGCAAGCCCTCACCACCGACGCCAGCACGCTCGAGCCGCCTTCGCAGTCGGCTGTGCGGCTGGTGCCGTATGCGTTCGCGCGCGACGCCAAGTTGCTGGTCGCCCGGCAAGGCGTCGACACGCTCGAGGTGTGGGTCTGCCCCGACACCTCGCGCACGGCGCTGGCCGAACTCGCACGTGTGTTCGGCGCGCTGCACTTGGTGACGCTGGATGCTGCGGCGCTCTCCACCGCCACGCAAACCGCCTACAACGCGCAAGACGGCAGTGCCGCCCAGGTCGTCGGCGAGGTGGAAGGCGAAGTCGATCTCTCGCGCCTGATGCAGGACATTCCCGCCGTGGAAGACCTGCTCGAATCCGAAGACGACGCGCCGATCATCCGCATGATCAACGCGCTGCTCACGCAGGCCGCGCGTGAGGGCGCCTCGGACATCCACATCGAGCCGTTCGAGAATGCATCGGTCGTGCGCTTTCGCGTGGATGGCACGCTACGCGATGTGGTGCGTCCGAAGAAGGCACTGCACGGCGCGCTGATCTCGCGCATCAAGATCATGGCGCAGCTCGACATTGCTGAAAAACGCCTGCCGCAAGACGGCCGCATCACGCTGCGTGTCGGTGGACGCCCGGTCGACGTGCGCGTCAGCACGCTGCCCACCGGCCACGGCGAACGCGCGGTGTTGCGTCTGCTCGACAAGGAAGCCGGCCGGCTCGACCTCGGCAAGCTCGGCATGGGCGCCAGCACGCTGGCGCGCTTCGACCACCTGATCAACCAGCCGCACGGCATCGTGCTCGTCACCGGCCCGACGGGTTCCGGCAAGACAACGACGCTGTACGCGGCGCTATCGCGGCTCGATGCGTCATCCACCAACATCATGACGGTGGAAGACCCGATCGAATACGACCTCGACGGCATCGGCCAGACGCAGGTCAACCCGAAGATCGACATGACCTTCGCCAAGGCCCTGCGCGCCATCCTGCGCCAGGACCCGGACGTGGTGATGATCGGGGAAATCCGCGATCTGGAAACCGCGCAGATCGCCGTGCAGGCCTCCTTGACCGGCCACCTGGTGCTGGCGACGCTGCATACGAATGATTCCGCCTCGGCTGTGACGCGCCTCATCGACATGGGGATCGAGCCGTTCCTGCTGTCGTCGTCATTGCTGGGCGTGCTGGCGCAGCGGCTGGTACGCCGCCTGTGCGTGCATTGCCGCCGCGAGGAAGTGCTCGAACTCACGCCTGCAGAAGTCGAAGCCGTGGCCGGCACACCGGTTGCAGAAGGCGTGGCACCGGCTGCACCGGCACGCAAATCCGTGTGGCATCACGTCGGGTGCGAGCGCTGCAGCAACTCGGGCTACCAGGGCCGGACCGGTGTGTACGAACTGCTGACTGTCACGCCTGAGATCCAGACCATGATCCACCGCCAGGCCGCTGAATCCGAGATCAAGGCCTTCGCCATCAACCAGGGCATGCAGACCATGCGCATGGATGCGCAGCGCTGGATCGACACGGGTGCCACGTCGCTGGAAGAAGTGTTGCGCGTGACGCGCGACTAAGGCGCGATTAAACGAATAGCGCATGCCAGCCTTCCGCTACGAAGCCGCCGACGCCGCCGGCAAAACCGACAAGGGCGTCATCGAAGCCGACAGCGCGCGCCAGGCGCGTACTGTGCTGCGTGCACGCGGGCTCACGCCGCTGGTGGTCGATGCGCTCGGGGCACAGGCCACCAAGCGTGGCGGCTCGAGTTTCGGTAAGAGACTCTCGGCACAGGAGAACGCACTGGTCACACGCCAGCTCGCCAGCTTGTTGGTTGCGGGCTTGCCGCTCGATGAAGCGCTTGCCGCGCTGGCTGATCAGGCGGAGCGCGCTTACGTAGGCGAACTGCTCGCCGCCATCCGCGCGGAAGTCGTGGGCGGGAGTTCGTTATCCGTCGCGCTGGCACAGCATCCGAAGGATTTTCCTGACATCTATCGCGCGCTCGTTTCCGCAGGCGAGCACTCGGGCAACCTGGGCCTCGTGCTCTCGCGCCTGGCCGACTACATCGAGAGCCGCAACGCGCTTACGTCCAAGATCAAGCTGGCGTTCACATACCCGGCCATCGTCACAGTAGTGGCGTTTGCGATCGTGATCTTCCTGCTGTCGTATGTGGTGCCGCAGGTGGTGAGCGTGTTCGCCAATACCAAGCAGAAGCTGCCCACGCTCACGATCATCATGCTGTGGTTGTCGGACTTCGTGCGGAACTGGGGGTGGCTGGCTGCGATCGTGCTGGTGGCGTTGGGCTTGCTGATCCGCAATCTGCTCAAGCAGCCGGCATTGCGCTTGTCGTGGCACAAGTGGCTGCTGACGGCGCCGCTGTTCGGCAAGCTCGTCCGCGGCTACAACACGGCGCGGTTTGCGAGCACGCTGGCGATTCTCACCAGTGCGGGTGTGCCGATTTTGCGTGGGCTGCAGGCGGCAGGGGAGACGTTGAATAACGTCGCGCTCAAGACGAACGTTGAGGATGCGTCCACGCGGGTGCGGGAAGGGACATCGCTGGCGCGGGCGTTGGCGGCGCAGAATCAGTTTCCGCCTGTGCTGGTGCATCTGATTCGTTCCGGCGAGGCGACTGGCAACTTGCCCGCAATGCTGGAAAGGGCGGCGCAGGGTGAGGCTCAAGAGCTTGAGCGCCGCACCTTGTTCCTGACTGGGCTGCTGGAACCGGCTTTGATTTTGACGATGGGGGTGGTTGTGCTGCTCATCGTGTTGGCTGTGCTGATGCCGATCATCGAGATCAACCAACTGGTGCACTGACTGGTTGGTTTGGATTTCTTTTGGTTCATCCCCTGTTTCATCCCCTGCCGGGGCCGATACCGGGGATGCCCCAACAACATCAAACAACAACGCCGCTGCTGCACACGCTCACAGCGCTACCGCTTCATCGACGGAAAGCCGAGCGCTGTCCTTCCACTCCTGCACGTAGTCCGGTGTGCCGGCTGGTGCGGCTTCAACCACGGGCGCTAGCGGCAACAACGCCATCGGCAGCACACCAGCCCACACCGGCAGATCCAGGTCTTCGGCATCGTCCTTCGGGCCACCCGCGCGGATCTTGCAGGCCGCCTCGTCCAGCGGAATGCGCAACACGGTGGTCGCAGCCAGCTCCTTGGCATTACCGGGCCGCGCCTGCCGCGACCGGCCCGGCGCGAGGACCTCCATGAACGCATCCAGCACAGCCGGCTTCTGCGCATCGGGCACGACTTCAAAGGCCCCGTAGATGACAGCCGAGCGATAGTTCATCGAATGGTTGAACGCCGATCGCGCCAGCACCAAGCCGTCGATATGCGTGACGGTCACGCACACCTGCGCGCCGCTGGCTGCCAGCTTGAGCATGCGGCTGCCATTGGAGCCGTGGATGTAGAGGTGATCGCCTTCGCGCCAGCATGCGGTGGGAATGCAGTGCACGCCATGCGCATCGGTGAAGGCGATGTGGCAGACATAAGCCTCGTCGAGGATGGCGTGCAGCGTGGTGCGGTCGTAGTGGCCGCGATGCGCGACGCGGCGCACGCGTGTGCGGTCAGTCGGCGACGTGGGTTCTGTGGTCGACATGCAAGGCTCCGGGTCATCAATCGATGTGCCGACGATAGAAAAACCGTGGCACCATGCATAGACCCACCAAAATGCAGAACCTTGGAGCCACGATGGACTACGGCGTCTTGCTGTCGAACTACGAGCGCACTGCGGCACGCAGCAACGTCGATGGCACACGCACGTCGCAACAGCATCGCCTGTATGCCTGCCTGCGGGCGGCCATCCTGAGCGGACAGATCGAGGAAGGCACACGTCTGGCGCCGTCGCGCACGCTGGCCGAGGAGCTGGGCATTGCGCGCAACTCGGTGCTGTACGCGTATGAGCAGCTCGCTGCGGAAGGCTTTGTACTCAGCCGGCGCCAGGGCACGGTGGTGGCGCGCGTGGGCCTGCAGCAGACGCCGGTGCAGGCGCCGGAAGCTCCGCCGGTGCTGTCACGCCGCGCGCGCGATCTGGAGCGCCCACGCGGCGAGATGAGCGACCTGCTGCCCTTCCTGCCCGGCACGCCCGCGCTGGATGCGTTTCCGCTCTCGCAATGGCGCCGCTGCATGGAGCGCGGATGGCGCGCCATCGGCCCCGGCCAGATGGGCTACGGCCCGGTGGAAGGCAACGTCGCCCTGCGGCAAGCGGTGGCGGAATACCTGCGCGTCTCGCGCGGAGTGCGCTGCGATGCGGGGCAGGTGTTCATCACCGACGGCACGCAGAACAGCCTCGACATGTGCGCCCGCACCCTGGCCGATGCGGGCGACATCGCCTGGATCGAGAACCCCGGCTACTACGGCGCACGTGCCGCACTGCAGGCGGCCGACCTGCGCCTCGTGCCGATCGGCGTGGATGTCGACGGCCTTGCCCCGCGCGAGGCAGACTGGCGCGACACCGCGCCCAAGCTCATCTACATCACGCCGTCGCACCAGTACCCGCTGGGCGCGGTGATGAGCCTGGAACGGCGCCTCGCGTTGATCCAGCATGCGCGCGCAGCCGGCGCGTGGATCATCGAAGACGATTACGACAGCGAATTCCGCCACACGGGGGCGCCGCTCTCTGCGGTGCAGGGGCTGACCGAAGATGCGCCGGTCATCTACCTCGGCACGTTCAGCAAGATGCTATTCCCGGCGCTGCGCCTGGGCTACATGGTGGTGCCGCCCGCGCTGGCGCCCGTGCTGCGCAAGACGGCGGGCGCGTTGATGCTGCGCGGGCGCGTGGCCGAGCAGCTCGCACTGGCGGAGTTCATCGAGGCGGGGCATTTCACACGGCACCTGCGGCGCATGCGGCGCCTGTACGGCGAGCGGCGTGATGCACTGCAAGCCGCCATCGAGCGACATCTGGATGGCATCGTCACCGTGTCGGGTGGTGCGGGCGGCATGCATCTTTCCGCCCGGCTCGACGCGCCGGTGCCCGACACCGAGGTCAGCCGCGCCGCGCGCGAACACGGGATGGTGCTGCGGCCGCTGTCGCGCTTCTGCCTGCCCGGCACGTTCACCCCGCAGTACAACGGCCTGGTGCTCGGGTACGGCAACGTGCCCGCCGAGGCGATGGACGGGTTGGTGATGCGCATGCGCGACGTGATCGAAGCGGTCGCTGGTTGATCAGACGACCATCCTCGTGGCGGCGGCCAGTTCAGCCAGGCTCCAGCCTGTCCCCAGCAGCACGCGCCGCGTGTGCAAGTCCTCCAGCAGCACGGCATCGTCCACCTGCTCGCCCAGGTAGCGCAGGCGCTTGTCGCGCACCTCCACATAGCCAGATGGGTAGCGCCTGGCGAGCGACTGCCACACCCCGTGCACCCCGACGGACTGACGCGCGCCGCTCATCAGACACATCCCCCCGTCGAGCGCGCGCCGGAATACGGTCGAGGCCAACCCGCGCCGCTGGTACGCCAACGCGTACTTCGAGTGCGGCGCACGCAGATAGCGATCCGCGCGCTTGTCCAATTCAATCAAGCGGTTGAAGACCGTGTAGCCGGCCAGGCGCCGCGCCGCCACGTCTTCGACATAGACATAGGTCTCGCCATCGGCCTCGCGCGTGTGGATGCGGAAACCCGGCAAGGTGCCGTCGTCGAAGGTCATGCCGTGCAGCGGCGTGCCGGGCGTTTGCATGCGTTCATACAGCGCGTCGAGTTCGCGCTCGATGTCGTCGTTGTTGAAGTCGACGTCCGTGCGCAGGCCGAGCGGCTGCAGCCACTCGCGCAGCGATTGCACCATCGATGCCAACGTCGGCAACGCTGGTGGCGGCATGGGCAGGGTCGGTACGGCGCTCATGCCGCCTCCGCCCAGTAACCGCTGATGAGCCGCGCCGGCGGCTCGGCGGCACGGATGCGCGCGCTCGCGGGCCAGTCGTCCATGCGCACGTTCAGGCCCGCGTGGATGCCGTAGCCCGGCCCGGCGAGGATTACGCCGCCGGCCTCGACGCCTTCGCCCACGCGGATCGCGCCGCCCGCCTCGACATCGCCGCCCGCCCTGATACCCCAGTCCGCTTCGAGGTGTGTGCCGACGCGCAGGTCGCCGCCAGCCAGGATGCCGTTGCCGCTCACGATGCCGGCCTCGCAGCTCACCTCACCGCCCGCGCGCAGGCCCTTGCCGCAGCGCACGTTGCCGCGCGCGGCCAGCGCCTCGCCGATCAGCAGGTCGGCCGCGACCTCGATGTCGGCATCGCAATGCAGGTCGCGGTGCACGCGCGCCACGCCGCCGCAGTGCAGCGCTCCGGTGGCGGTGAGGGTCCAGCCGACGCGCAGGTCGCCGCCCACGTGCACGGCGCCGTCGCAGTAAAGGCCAGCCTTGGCTTCGAGATTGCCGCCAGTGGTGATCGACGTGCCGGCACGGACGCCACCGCCCGCGCGGATGGCCTGCCCAGCGCGCAACAAGCCGTCGACGTGGATGCCGTGGCGCACAAGGATCGTGCCCGCAAAGACGAGCGCATCGGCCTCGATGGCGTCGGCTTCGAGCACGGCATCAGTCGGGCCGAAGTTGTCGAGCAGCCAGATCGCGTCGGTGATGCGGCCCTCGCGCACGAGGCTGTCGAGCAGGTGTTGGTAGTCGGTGCCGTTGTGGCGGTTGCGGATGTACCAGCGGTAGCCATCCGCGCAAGGCCGCTTGGCCTTGACGAAGTTCTGCGTGAGTTCCATGGCGATTCCTGCGCCGCCATAGCGAGTCGTGTCCGGCAATGGCGGGCGAACCGGTGCCGGCGCATGTCAGCACCAGACCGGAGTTGAAGAGGAAAGCGAAAGCGGAGGGTGCCGTGCGGAGCGGGTGTGCCAGCTGGGGCTACGCCCCGCACGGCTTACGAAAGCCGGGCGAGCAGGAAGTGCCGGAGGGCCGCGTGCGTGGGCGGCAGGTCATGCGCGGCCGCGCAATGCACGCGCGCGCAGGCTGCCGGCGAAGCTTGCCGGTGCTGGATGCGGGTGGATTGGGGGCGGCGCATGGTCTGGAAAGGAGGCATTCAAGATGGAGCGGCGCAGGATGGCGGCGGCGACCCCGAAAGTCCAGTGGCAAGGTGACGCACGCGCTGCTTCTTGACGCAAGTTTGCCAATACCCGGCGCTTCAACCGGCCGGCCTGCGCGTTTCGCGTGCACCGCAGCATGTGCCCGAACGACTCAGCCAATGCGCCACATCTGTGCCGAAAACGCCGCAACCTCGGGAAAACCCACCCCCATTCTTGCTGCGTTGCATGGTGTTGCGAGTGTCACGCGATGCTACGATGCGGCGATCCATCGCTGTCTGCCAGTTTCCACAAGAAGCGGCGCAGGCAGCATCAAAAGAGACCTGTTGTCGGTGATCCCGGCACACCCACACGGAGCACGCATGAATGCCCCTCTGAACGACGCGCTACGCCGCGCGCTCGAAACCGTTTCCCTGGACGACAAGTACACGCTCGAGCGTGGCCGCATCTATATCAGCGGCACGCAGGCACTGGTTCGCTTGCCGATGCTGCAGCAGGAGCGCGACCGCGCCGCTGGGCTCAATACGGCAGGCTTCATCTCCGGCTACCGCGGCTCGCCGCTGGGTGCGCTGGACCAAGCGTTGTGGAAGGCCAAGAAGCATCTGGCCGGGCACAACATCGTCTTCCAGGCGGGGCTCAATGAAGACCTGGCCGCCACGGCGGTCTGGGGCTCGCAGCAGGTCAATCTGTATCCGAACGCCAAGTTCAGCGGCGTGTTCGGCATGTGGTACGGCAAGGGCCCGGGTGTGGACCGCACGATCGACGTGTTCAAGCACGCCAACTCGGCCGGCTCGTCCGCGCACGGCGGGGTGCTGGTGCTGGCGGGCGATGACCACGCCGCCAAGTCGTCCACGCTGGCGCACCAGTCGGAGCACGTCTTCAAGGCGGCCGGCATTCCGGTGCTGTATCCGTCCAACGTGCAGGAGTACCTCGACTACGGCCTGCACGGCTGGGCGATGAGCCGCTACTCCGGCCTGTGGGTGTCGATGAAGTGCGTGACGGACGTGGTGGAATCGTCCGCCTCGGTGGATGTCGACCCGCACCGCGCCGAGATCATCCTGCCCGAAGATTTCATCATGCCGCAGGGCGGCCTCAACATCCGCTGGCCCGATCCGCCGCTGGTACAGGAAGCCCGCCTGCTGGACTACAAGTGGTACGCCGGCCTGTCGTACGTGCGTGCCAACAAGCTCGACCGCGTGGTGATGGATTCGCCGCAAGCGCGCTTCGGCATCATGACCGCCGGCAAGGCGTACCTGGACGTACGCCAGGCGCTGGTCGACCTCGGCCTGGACGAGGAAACCTGCCGCCGCATCGGCATCCGCCTGTACAAGGTCGGCTGCGTATGGCCGCTCGAAGCGCACGGCGCGCGCGCCTTTGCCGAAGGGCTGCAAGAGATTCTGGTGGTGGAAGAAAAGCGCCAGATCCTCGAATACCAACTGAAGGAAGAGCTGTACAACTACCGCGACGACGTCCGTCCGCGCGTGTACGGCAAGTTTGATGAGAAGGACAACGCCGGCGGCGAATGGTCGGTGCCGATGGCCAACTGGCTGCTGCCGGCGCACTACGAGCTGTCGCCGGCGCTGATCGCCCGTGCCATCGCCACGCGGCTGGAGAAGTTCGAGCTGCCGTCGGATGTGCGCGCGCGCATTGCCTCGCGCATCGCCATCATCGACGCCAAGGAGAAGGCGCTCGCCAAGCCGCGCATCACCGCCGAGCGCAAGCCGTGGTTCTGCTCGGGCTGCCCGCACAACACGTCGACCAACGTGCCGGAAGGCTCGCGCGCGCTGGCCGGCATCGGCTGCCACTACATGACCGTGTGGATGGACCGCCGCACAGACACCTTCAGCCAGATGGGCGGCGAAGGCGTGGCATGGATCGGCCAGATGCCGTTCTCGGGCGACCAGCACGTGTTCGCCAACCTGGGCGATGGCACGTACTACCACTCGGGCCTGCTGGCGATTCGCGCCTCCATCGCGGCCAAGGTGAACATCACCTACAAGATCCTCTACAACGATGCGGTGGCCATGACCGGCGGCCAGCCGGTGGACGGCCCGCTGTCGGTGCCGCAGATTGCCGCGCAGGTGCATGCCGAAGGCACGTCGCGCATCGTCATCGTCACGGACGAGCCTGAGAAGTACAACGCGGCCATCAAGCTGCCCGAAGGCGTGACCGTGCACCACCGCGATCGCCTGGACGCCATCCAGCGCGAGCTGCGCGAGGTGCAAGGCACCAGCATCCTGATCTACGACCAGACCTGCGCGACGGAGAAGCGCCGCCGCCGCAAGCGCGGCACGATGGCCGATCCGGCACGCCGCGCGTTCATCAATGACGCGGTGTGTGAAGGCTGCGGCGATTGCTCGGTCAAGTCGAATTGCCTGTCGGTCGAGCCGCTGGAAACGGAGCTGGGCACCAAGCGCAAGATCAACCAGTCGTCGTGCAACAAGGATTTCTCGTGCGTGAACGGCTTCTGCCCGAGCTTTGTGACGGCCGAAGGCGCACAGGTGCGCAAGCCCGAGTCGCGCGGCGTGTCGATGAGCGACTTGCCGCTGCTGCCGCATCCTGAGCTGCCCGCCATCCAGCGCGCGTACGGCGTGCTGGTGACCGGCGTGGGCGGCACGGGCGTGGTAACCATCGGCGGCCTGCTCGGCATGGCCGCGCACATCGAAGGCAAGGGCGTGACCGTGCTCGACATGGCAGGCCTGGCGCAGAAGGGCGGCGCGGTGCTCTCGCACGTGCAGATCGGCGAGCGTCCGGATTCGATCCACGCCACGCGCATCGCCATGGGCGAAGCGGACCTGGTGATCGGCTGCGATGCGATCGTCTCGGCCTCGGACGAAGTGCTGTCGAAGGTGCAGCACGGCCAGACGCGCGCCATCGTCAACAGCGCGGCCTCGCCCACGGCGGACTTCATCAAAAACCCGAACTGGCGCTTCCCGGGCAGCTCGGCCGAGGCGGACATCCGCGCGGCCGTGGGTGATGCCTGCGCGTTTGAAGACGCCAGCACGCTGGCCGTGCGCCTGCTGGGCGACGCGATCTTCACCAACCCGCTGGTGCTGGGCTTTGCGTGGCAGAAGGGCTGGATTCCGCTGACGTACGACGCGCTCCTCCGCGCGATCGAACTCAACGGCGTGGCGGTCGAGAAGAACAAGACCGCGTTCGAATGGGGCCGCCACTTGGCACAAGACCGCGATGCGGTGCTCAAGCTGGCCGACGATGCGCCGCGTGCCAAAGCGGACGTGATCGCCCTGCCCTCGCTCGATACGCTCATCGCCCGCCGCGTCGATCTGCTGACCGCGTACCAGAACGCTGCCTACGCTGCTGAGTTCCGCAGCGTGGTCGAGCGCGTGCGCGCAGCGGAAACGGCGGTGGTCGGTGCCGGCCAAGCGCTCACGCTCACGGAAGCCGTGGCACGCAACCTGTCGAAGCTGATGGCGTACAAGGACGAATACGAAGTCGCCCGCCTGTACACCGATCCGGCCTTCCTCGACAAGCTGCGCGCGCAGTTTGAAGGCGAACCCGGCCGCGACTACCAGCTCAACTTCTGGCTCGCGCCGCCCATGACGGCCAAGCGCGACGAGAAGGGCCACCTGGTCAAGCAACGCTTCGGCCCGAACACGATGCGCATCTTCAAGCTGCTGGCCAAGCTCAAAGGCCTGCGCGGCACGGCGTTCGACGTGTTCGGCAAGACCGAAGAGCGCCGCACCGAGCGCGCGCTGATCGGCGAATACCGTGCGCTGGTGGATGAGTTGGTAAAGGGGCTGAACGCGCAGAAGCTGGCGCAGGCCGTGGAACTGGCACGTCTGCCGGAAGACATCCGCGGCTTCGGCCATGTGAAGGAGGCCAACCTGGCCGCCGCACGCATCCGCTGGAACAAGCTGCTCGCGCAGTGGCGTGATCCGGCAGGGGCGCAGCGCGCAGCCTGATCGGTCAAAGTCTCAAGAAGGGGCGCGCAGGACGCGGCGCTCCACGAAGGCGGCTCTCGGAGCGCCGGCAGCGGGTCTTTCAGAGCCAACGCCGGGTCTCAGAGCGTCGCCTTCGGGTCTTTAAGCGCCAGCACTGGCACTCCACACACCCACCGGCGACGCTTTGAGAGCGAGCCGTGGGTCTTTAAGAGCCAGCGCCCGGGTCTTTGAGAGCCAGCGCCGATTCTCGGAGTGTCGGCATCGGCTCTGGGAGCGTCGACAGTGGGTCTCAGGAGAGCCAGCATCGGGTCTTTGGGACTCGACAGTGGCTCCCACGGTGCCAACACCGGCACTCGCGAAGTCAGCGGCGGAGGCTTAGCCCGGCACGATCTGCTGCGCGTAGTCGTACAGGTCTTGCAGGAGGCGCTGCGCGCGGGTGTCGCCTTTCTCCGTGGCTTCCGCGCCCAGTTGTTGGAGCCGCTCGCCGAAGGCTTCGAACGTCAGGTAACCGCCGTTGCCCTCGAACAGGCGCTCGGCGCGCAACTGCTCCCACTGCTCGTATTCCTCTTCGCTGAGCGTGTCGGGGAAGTTGCGTGCGCGGTAGTGGAACAGCAGTTCCGGCAGGCGCGCATCGGCGAAATCCGGATGCAACTGCGCGAGCTGCTCGCCGCTGAGCGTGCGCAGTTCGTTCAGCGTGCGGCGGTCGTCGTTGCTGACGAAGCCGCCGTAGAGGTTCTGGTCGACATCGTCGATGGGCTCCAGCTCGCGGGCGTAGACCTGGCGCCAGGTTTCGCGCATATCGGGCGCGGCCTGGGCGATGGCGGCGTGGCGGTCAATGGTGGCGAAGTCGATGCCCCAGCGCTCGGCCTGCGCGGGCTGCAGCGTCTTCAGGTTGCCGATGACGATGGGCGACTTGTTGATGTGGATCGACTTGATCGGCAGGCGCGTGGTGCCCTCGGCCAGATCGGCAGTGCGCGTGAACATGCGCTCGCGGATCGTGGCGACATCCATGTCGAACAGCTCCGACGGATCGAACGCGAGGTCCCACACGATCAGCTCGTTCTTGTTGGTCGGGTGCCCACCCAGCGGCCAGACGACAGCCATGCAGCCGCGCTCCACGCCGTACATGCCGGAGATGTGCAGCAGCGGGCGTGGCGCGTTGCCAATCTCGGCTACCACGCGGTCTTTCTTGCGCAGCGCCAGGCAGAAGTCGAACAGGCGCGGCTGTGCGTTGCGGATCAGGCGCGCCAGCGCGATCGTCGCGCGCACGTCGGATACCGCATCGTGCGCGGCTTCGTGCACCAGGCCGTTGGCCTTGGACAGATGCTCAAGCTTGAAGCTCGGCCTGCCGTCTTCGTGTTTCGGCCATTGGATGCCTTCGGGCCGCAGCGCCCACGTGGTGCGCACCACGTCGAGCAAATCCCACCGCCCGCATTCGTTCTGCCACTCGCGGGCGTACGGGTCGATCAGGTTGCGCCAGAACAGGTGGCGCGTCACCTCGTCATCAAAGCGGATGGTGTTGTAGCCGACGCCGATGGTGCCGGGCGTGCCCAGCTCGCGCTCGATGGCCTGCGCAAAGCGGTATTCCGGGATGCCCTGCCTGGCGCACTGCTGCGGCGTGATACCGGTGATCAGGCACGACACCGGGTCGGGCAGCCAGTCGTTGGAGGGCTGGCAGAACAGCTCGACCGGCTCGCCGATCTCGTTGAGTTCGGCATCGGTGCGGATGCCCGCAAACTGGGCCGGGCGGTCACGGCGCGGCACGGCGCCGAAGGTTTCGTAGTCGTGCCAGAGGAAGGTCTGGCTAACGGGTGAAGGGGGCAAGGCGGTGGCTCGCTGGAAAAGGCAAAAGATGCCGGCATGCTAACAGCCCAGCCGGCCGGGCCGCGCAAACCCGGCCTGGGGCGGGAGTAAGCTAGTGCGGTCGCCCACTTGCCCCACGCGCCCGAGCCACCATGCGCATCCTCTTCTTCAGCAGCCACCGTTATGACGAAGACAGCTTCCGCGCCGCACAAGCGCGCGGTGGCCACAGCTTCGACCTTGTCTTCCAGCGCGCGCATCTCGACGCGCATACGGCACCGCTCGCCACCGGCTTCGAGGTGGTCTGCCCATTCGTGAACGACTCGCTCAGCGCCGAGGTGCTGGTCGCCCTGGCTGCCGGCGGCACGCGCCTGATCGCACTGCGCTCGGCGGGCTTCAACCATGTCGATCTGGCGGCGGCGCAGCGCCTGGGGCTGACGGTGGTGCGCGTGCCTGCCTATTCGCCGCATGCGGTGGCCGAGCACGCGGTCGGCATGATCCTCACGCTCAATCGTCGGCTGCACCGCGCCTGCAATCGCACGCGCGAGGGCGATTTCTCGCTGGATGGGCTGCTCGGTTTCGACCTGGCTGGCAAGACCGTCGGCGTGGTCGGCACCGGGCAGATCGGGCAGGTGTTCGCGCGCATCATGGCGGGCTTCGGGTGCCAGGTGCTGGCGTTCGATCCATTCCCGCAGGCGGCGCTCACGGCGCTGGGCGTGCGTTATGTGCCGCTGCCGGACTTGCTGGCGCAGTCCGACATCGTCAGCCTGCACTGCCCGCTCAATGCCGACACACACCACCTGATCGACGCCAGCGCCATCGCCAGCATGAAGACCGGCGCCATGCTCATCAACACGAGCCGCGGCGGCCTGGTCGACAGCCCCGCGCTGATCGATGCACTCAAGACCGGCCAGCTCGGCCACCTCGGGCTGGATGTGTATGAAGAAGAAGCCGACCTCTTCTTCGAGGACCGCTCCGCCGATGTGCTGCAGGACGATGTGTTCGCGCGGCTGCTGACGTTTCCCAACGTGATCGTCACCGCGCATCAGGCGTTCTTTACGCGCGAGGCGCTGGCGGGCATTGCCGATACGACGCTCGCCAACGTTGCGGCATGGGCGGCGGGGGCGCCGATCAATGTCGTGAAACCTTAGCTGCGATGGCGGATCAGCGGCGTGCCTTCCCATCGACACAGACGGTGTTCGCGGCCCGGCGGTCTCGGACATGGCAGGATTCCTGCAATACCTAGGGGAAACCCGATGTCGCCAACGCGCAGCCGCACCGCATCGGGGCATCGACACCCGCTTGGCGCCGCTGCAGTGCAATTGGCGCCCCAGCCCCAAACGTTAGCGCCGCAATGCCGACTTCCATCCGCCTCCATCGCCCCTTGAGACTCCCCGCCCCCTTTCTTTCCGCGCTCCGGCTGGTACGCGATCCGCACCGGCGCTATCACCATGCGCGCGTCATCCATGCGACGCGGGTGAGCCTTGGCGTGCTGCTGTCGATCGTGGTGACGTCGGGGCTCGGTCTGCCGCACGGCGAATGGGCCACCATCTCGTTGTTGATCGTCATTGCCGGGCTGCAACACCACGGCAACATCCGCAAGCGCGCGGCCGAGCGGGCCTGGGGCACGTTGATCGGCGCGCTGGCCGGTCTGTTGATCATCATTCAGCAGACCTGGCTCGGCCACCTGCCGCTCACCTACGCGCTGATGGCCTTGGCCTGCGGCGTCTGCGCCTACCACGCGATCGGCAAGGGGGGCTACATCGCCCTGCTGGCCGCCATTACGCTGGTCATCGTGGTGGGGCACGGCAACACCGATCTGCTCGAGGGTGCCTGGCGCACGCTCAATGTCCTGATCGGGATTGCGATTGCCCTGCTGTTCTCCTTTGCGCTGCCGCTGTATGCCACTTTCTCGTGGCGCTACCGGATGGCCGATGCGTTGCGCGAATGTGCCAAGGCCTATGCCGGTCTGCAGACGGCAGGCCGCACTGCCGATAGCGGGCGGCACGCACACCTCACGAAGCTCAACACGCTGCTGGTGCAATTGCGCTCGCTCATGCCGTCGGTCTCCAAGGAGATCGGTGTGCCGATCGATCGGCTCGACCGCATCCAGCGCAGTCTGCGCATCTGCATCAGCACGCTGGAGCTGCTCGATGCGGCACGCGCATCGTCGGGCGCTTCAGCCGAACACGCAGCGGCAGATGCAGTGTCAGCGGCGCAAGACCGGCGCTTGCGCGATACGCTCATCGGCATGTCCCGCGCGCTCAGGTTCGGTACGGTGACACGCCTGGCGCACGACCGCGCAGCGGGCGCCCCTGTGGACAACTCGACGGCAACCAGCCGGCCCGCGCCGCTCTCTGCCGAAGGCGCACTGGCGCAGCGCTTTGCCAGCGAAGTCGAGCACCTGCGCGGCGAGCTCCTGGCCATCGCACCGCAGTGGAACATCGGCTGAACGCAGCGACGGCCCATCCGACAAGGCAAACAGACCGACGGGCAAAGCCCCGCCAGCGCTCAGGCGGCTTTCGGCTTGGACAGCTCGCTTTCGCCTTCCTTCACATAGATGGAGTTGCGCGGCTTAGCCAGCACGCGGCGCACCATCGGCTCGAAGAACGACAGCGGCAGGTTGTCGTAGTCCGCCATGAAGGCGGCGCCGTCGTATTTGGCGCAGAACTCGGCGGTGCGCTCGAACAGCTCGGGCTGGCTGCGGTACTGCTCACGCAGGTTGCGGTCCAGGCCCAGGTGGTGGAAGAAGTAGTAGCCCTGGAAGATGCCGTGCTTCTCGACCATCCACAGGTTCTCGGGGCTGACGAACGGCTTGAGGATGGCGGCGGCGATGTCCGGGTGGTTGAAGCTGCCGAGCGTATCGCCGATGTCGTGCAGCAGCGCGCAGACCACGTATTCCTCATCCCGGCCGTCGCGGTGCGCCAGCGTGGCGGTCTGCAGCGAGTGGGCGAGGCGGTCGATCGGGAAGCCGCCGCAGTCGCCGTCGAGCAGCTTCAGGTGCGCGAGCACGCGGTCGGGCAGCGCCCGGGCGAACGGCACGAATTCAGCCGAGATGGCGGCCCAGTCTTCGCGCGTGCCGCGCTCCATATGGGAAAACGTTGCGTGCGGGGCGGTGTGTTGCGTCATGAGGTGTCTCCTTCGTCGCCTGAATGGTCTCCAGGGTGTCATCGATGCCGCGTCATATGAACGTCCGGGCGCGCAGCTTGTGGGGCATTCTCTGCCCGGGCCTTGCGTGCAGACTGTCAAGCGTTTGACAATGCCCCGTCCGCCTTCGCCGCATCCTGCTGCCATGTCTGCCGAAGCTTCCCGCGCCCACCCTGCCCCCACGCCCGCCCAGCTTGCGCAGGGCTGGCTGCGCGACGCCCCCGCCGACCTGCTGGCCGAGATTGCCCCCACCACACGCCTCGTCACCTACCCCGACGGCGAGTGCATCCACCTGCACGGTGACCCGGCGCAGGGCATGTTCCTGATCGTGCGGGGCCGGGTACGCATCAGCCGCACGACGGGTGCCGGCAGTGAACTCGTCTACAGCGTGCTGCGCGCGGGCGAATGGTTTGGCGAGATCGCACTCATCGACGGCGGCGGCCGCACGCACAGCGCCCATGCGCAGGGGTCGACCACGCTCATCCTGCTCGGCAGCGCAGCGTTCACGCGCATCGTCGACGGGTATCCGGCCAGCCGATGGGCGCTGATGCAGCAGCTCTGTGAGCGCATTCGCCTGATCTTCGACGAGGTGGAGCACGCCAGCGAGATGCCCGCCGAGGCCCGTCTCGCGCAACGCCTGCTGCTGCTCGCCCGCACGGGTGACGGTCACATGGTGGCCGCCAGCAACGAAGAGCTCGGCCGCATGCTGGCGCGCTCGCGGCAGACGATCTCCAAGTACCTGCAGGCGTGGCAGCGCGCGGGCTGGGTCCGGTGCCACTACCGGGGCGTCGAGATCGTCGATGCAGCGGCTTTGCGCATGCTGATCGGCAACACCCCCTCCTGACGGAGCCCCGCGGAGGGGGCACGCGCGCTCGGGGCATGCGCCAATAGAATGGTTTTTTGCTGCGCGCGGCGCTGGCCGCCCTCACCTGCCCCATGACCCCCATGTTCTCGCCGGGCTCGCCCGAAGGCCGGCGCCTTGTGTTGCTGCTCGGCCTGGCCCAGATGGTCTCGTGGGGCACGCTGTACTTCACCTTCACCGTGTTTCTTGCGCCGATGCACGACGCGCTCGGCTGGACACGGCCGTTTCTGGCGGGCGGCTTTTCGCTGGGGCTCCTGGTGTGGGCGCTGTGCTCGTTCTGGGTCGGGCGCGCGCTGGATCGCTGGCCGGCGCGCCGTGTGATGGGCGCGGGCACCGTCCTGGCAGCAGGCAGCCTGCTGGCCTGGTCGCTCGTCTCCGGTGAGACGGCCTTCCTGCTGCTCTGGCTGCCGATGGGCGTGGCCATGGCGACCACGCTCTACGACCCCGCCTTCGTCGTGCTGCGCCAGGCGTTTGGTGATGCCTACCAGCGGCCCATCATCGGCCTCACGCTGATCGCGGGGTTCTCCAGCACGCTGTGCATTCCGCTCGCGCAATGGGGCGTCGAGCACATCGGCTGGCGGCACACGCTGCAGGTGTTTGCGCTGGCGCATGTGCTGATCTGCCTGCCGATCCATGCGAGGCTGCGCGTGCGGCCACCCGCGCATGCGCCGGCTGCGGCGGTCGACCCGGCCGCACCGGTGCACGCATCGGCGTGGCGGATGGCACTGCGCATGCCGGTGTTCTGGGCGGTGGTGCTGGCCTTCGTGGCCGTCAGCCTGATCGCCACGGTGCTGGGCGCGCACCTGATTCCACTGTTGACGGAGAAAGGCGTGCCGACCGGCCGGCAGTTGCTGATCGCCGCACTCATCGGCCCTGCGCAGGTGCTCGGCCGGCTGGCGATGATGCGCTCGCGCCCCGCGCACCCGGTACGCATCGCGCCGTGGACGTACCTCGCCATGGCAGCGGGGCTTGCCTTGCTCGCACTCTCCAGCGGCCCGCTGCTGCTGGTGTTCGCACTCGTGTACGGCGCGGCCAACGGCATCAACACGATGGTGCGAGCGATTGCCATGCCGGAGCTGGTCTCGCGCAGCCAGTACGCCACGCTCAACGGCCTGATGATGACGCCGGTGCTGCTTGCGCAGGCCAGCGCGCCCTGGCTCGGCGCCTTGTTGTGGCGGGCCACCGGCGGCTACGCGGCGGTCGAATGGGCGATGGTGGCGGCTGCGTTCATCGCGCTCGCAGCCTTCACCTATGCCTTGCGGCACGCGCAGGCACGCACCGTACCCACTGCTGCGGCACGTGGCGAGGTGACGCAATCGCCATAATGTTTTCGGCACTTTGTACGCAGAAGATTGCTTTTAGGAACCTTTTCACGCGCAAATCTGTCTTGAATCCTGAGACGTGATGTTTCATTCTCGTAAGAGGCGGCCCGGTTTTTGCGAAACCGTCAACGGAGGAAGCGCCGTGTCACAGGCTCATCTGGAAACAGCATCTGCGAGTGAACGCATGCCGTGGTCGATCCAGGAGATCGCCTACGGCAGCATCGACACCGCCCGCGTGCGCGAGAACCGCACGCTGTTCTATCTGGTCGCCAGCGCCTCGTTCATCGAGAGCGGCTCGGATCTCTACGCCGGCAATCTCGCCCAGTACTACGCCGACCGTCCTGAAACCGCACACTGGCTGATCGCCCACTGGGAGCGCGAAGAGCTCCAGCACGGCCGCGCGTTGCGCCGCTACGTCGAAACCGTGTGGCCCGAGTTCGATTGGGAACGCGGCTACGCCCGCTTCTTCGAGGAATACTCCGTCACGTGTTCGGTCGACCAGTTCGAGCCCACGCAGGCGCTGGAGATGGTCGCGCGCTGCGTGGTCGAAACCGGTACCGCCACGTTCTACCGCGCCATCGCCCAGGCTGCCGACGACGCCCGCGAGCCCGTGCTGCAAGACCTCGCCAGCCGCATCTCGGCCGACGAAGTGCGGCACTACAAACACTTCTATCGCTTCTTCAACGAATGCAACGCACACGAAGGCGTGGGCCGCGCACGCGTGCTCAAGGCGCTCGCCCTGCGCCTGCGCGAGATCAAGAACGAGGATTCGATGATCGCCCTGCGCAATGTGCTGCGCATCGAGCGCGATCAGAAAGACGTGCCCGAAGCCGACGTGCACGCACTCAACTCACAAGTAAGCGCGCTGGTGCGCGCCTACCTGCCGATCGATATGGCGGCCAAGATGCTGCTCAAGCCGCTGCGACTGCGCCCGGGATTCGAGCGTTCGATCCGGCCTCCGCTGGTGGCACTGGTGCGGCGGGTCATGCTGCACTAGGCCACTCGGCGTGTCGTACAGTGAGCGCCAATAAAAAAACCCGGGCCGAAGCCCGGGTTTTTGATCTAGCCGACTGGGTGTCGATTAGAACTTGTGGCGCAGACCAACCATGGCGCCCATCTGGTTGCTGCTTTCTGCCGGCGTGGTACCGACCGCTGGGGTGTACTGCACATCACCCATGCCTGCCACACCCAGGATCGAACCGCTGCTGTTCTTGGCATAAGCCAGGTTCAGGTAGGCGTCCGTACGCTTGGACAGGGCGTAATCGCTGCCGACCACGAACAGCCACGGGCTACCCACGTTGCTGCCCTTGTCTTGCTGGTAGTACGCGGCGCCCGTCAGGGACACCGCCGGCGTGGCTTGGTAGCCAGCGCCCAGCCAGTACAGGTTCGAGCGCACGTTAGGCAGGTTAGCCGCCAGGTAATCGGCACTCGCGTTGGACCAACGGTAGCCGGCAAACAGCTTGGCCGGACCAAATGCATAGGTGCCAGCCACGGTTGCGCGCTGTTGCTTGGCGCTCGTGTTGGGGATGAGGATGCCGCCGTTGCTGTTCGATTGGTCATACACCGCACCCACCGAGAAGGGGCCCGTGGCGTAGTTCACACCAGCGCTCCACTCACGGCCCACATGGTTGTTGCCAGCCACTTCTTGACCGTCGTTGCGCGTCGAGTACAGCCCCGAGGCCGTCAGGCCGCCGAACGTGCCTACGTACTTCACGGCGTTGTCGGCACGGCCGCCCATTGCCGGATCCTGCGACAGGATCGAGTAGCGCGAAGTCAGCGCCATCGGGTCGTACTTGGTCGTGAAGTCGTACAGCAGGTTCGTCTGGCGACCCAGGGTCAGTTGGCCCCACTGGCCTTGCAGGCCGACGTAAGCAGCACGGCCGAACAGGCGGCTATTGCCGTTGGCATCCAGCTGGGCCGACTTGCCGTCGTCGAGCGTGAAGCCGCTTTCCAGATTGAAGATGCCCTTCAGGCCACCGCCCAGGTCTTCAACACCACGCAGGCCCCAACGGGAACCCGTCATTTCGCTACCCGATTGCACGGCCGTGCGCGAGCCACCGTTGCCCGGGCCGTTGTTCACCCACTCAACGCCGGCGTCAACCGTACCGTACAGGGAGACGCTCGATTGCGCGAATGCGCCTGCCGAAACCAGGGATGCGGCAGCAGCCGCAAACAGCTTGATCTTCATATCGTTTTCCTTGAAAAACACCATCGCAAGGATTTGCGATCGACGGCCATTATGTATGCCGATAACGCGTGCCGAACAATGAAGCCGATTGCCCTGTGGTAAATATGAAACCTAAGCCTTGATCCATGAATTCAACATGCAAATCAATGACTTACACCGAATCAAACGCCACCGTAAGCATGCCTCACAAACACGTAATCCAATGCACCTCCACACGTAATCCAATGAAGCAACAAAATCATCAAATAAATTACGCAAATTAAAATATTGAAGGACGGCTGTTTTCGATTATGATTCGGGCCGAAGCTTGAATGACAGTTTCACAGCTTCATATCGACCTTAAGGGGCCGCCTACACAGCGGCCTCTTTTTTTTCGCGCGCAAAACCTGCGGGTTTCAGGTGGCGAGCCCGACCTTCCTCGATATGCGGTGCTTGAAGGTGGAGACGGTCTTCGGAGAGATGCCCAGCCGCTTGGCGATCTCGGTGTTCCGGTGGCCTTCTGCCAGCAGCTGGTTCACGCGCATCTCGCGCTGGGTGAGCGTGGCGATGCCACCGCCTTCGGCGGGGCTCATCGCCGTGGTCGGAAACGCGAGATAGCCTCGCGCCGCCAGCAGCAGCGCTGCCGTCAGCACGGATGTCGCCTCCGACTTCGGGACGTACGCATTGGCGCCCGCGAGAAAGGCCAGCCGGGCTTCGTTGCCTGTGGTGTCGGAAGAGGTCATCACGAAGCCGATGTCCTGGCGCTGCGCACGCACGCGGCGTACGAGCTCCAGGCCGTCGAGGTTGGGCAGGTTGATATCGACGATGGCGAGCTTCGGGGCCGCCGAGCGCACCAGTTGCAGCCCCTGCGCGCCGTCGGCGGCGGTGGCAACCAACTGCAGTTGGGGGGAGCCGGCAAGCAAGGCCTGGATAGACTCCAGGACGATTGGATGGTCGTCAATCGCGACGACAGAGTAAAACGTGGGATCTACGGTGGACATGGTCGCTGGCGTTCGCACGGGTTGGACTTTCCGCCACGTTCCGTTGCAAAAACACGGCGGATTCCATGGTGCGAGTGCGCCCGTGCAAGCCAGGTTCCGCGCGGTACAGGTTTGCACCGAACAGGCGTCAGATCCTTGTCAATTGCAACGTAGGGTCACAAGCCATGCCCTCCGCCGGCTCAAGCGAGGCGGAACACATCCACCGCGCCGCGCAATTCCTGCGCTTGCTGGCGCAGGCTTTCGGCAGCAGCGGCGGCCTCTTCCACCAGCGCAGCGTTCTGCTGCGTCACCTCGTCCATCACCGTGACAGCCCGGTTGACCTCTTCAATGCCCTGAGACTGCTCGCGCGAGGCATGGTCGTTCTCCGTCAAACAGGTCGACGTCAGAACGCCGACTTCACCACCCCGCCATCCACCCGCAGCGCAGCACCGGTGGTGGCCGACGACAACGGGCTGGCCACGTAGGCGACCAGGTTGGCCACCTCCTGCGTCGTGGCAAAGCGCTTGATGAGCGAGGTCGGCCGGGCGGTCTCGAAGAAGGTTTTCTCGAAGGCCTCGAAGCTCTGGCCGCCCGAGAGCTTGCCGACAAACTCATCCACGCCTTCCGAGCGCGTCGGCCCGGGCAGCACGGCATTCACGGTGACGGCCGTGCCGGCGGTCAGTTCGGCCAACCCGCGCGAGAGGCCCAGCAGCGCCGTCTTCGTCACACCGTAGTGGATCATCTCGGCCGGAATCTGCACGCCGCTCTCGCTGCTGATGAAGACGATCCGGCCCCAGTTCTGTGCACGCATGCCGGGCAGGTACGCGCGCGAAAGCCGCACGCCGCTCATCACGTTCACGTTGAAGAAACGCAGCCACTCGGCGTCGTCGATGTCTTCGAACGGCTTCGGATCGAAGATACCGAGGTTGTTGACGAGGATGTCGACCGCGGGGAAGCGGCCCAGCAGCGCGTCGACCTGAGCCGGGTTGGACAAATCGCCCGCAAAGCCTTCGACCTGGGCGTCGGGCACCTCGGTGCGCAACCGCGCAATCGCATCGGAGACCGAGCCTTCGGTGCGGCCGTTGACGATCACGCGGGCGCCTTCGGCGGCGAGTGCTACAGCAATGGCATGTCCGATGCCCTTGGTCGAGCCCGTGACGAGGGCTAGCTTGTTCTGAAGGTGGAGGTTCATGGCGTGCAAAAAAGGAATATGGAGGAGGAGGAGCACGCCGCGCCACTTGGTGCTGGGGCGACGTTTCAACCATGATACGAAGCCCCCCGGCCCTTGGCAGCCGCAATCGTTTTGCAGCGGTATCCAACGAGATTTGATGGTCAGCGTTGGTGTCGATCCCGGCTTGACGGCCTGGGCAAGCGACGATTAGTGTGCAATGGAGCACGCCCCGCGCGAATCGGGGAAACAGACAGGGAACGCATGGCGTGCCATACAAGCCGGATCACCGGCAGAACGGGGAGCACCACCATGAGCATCGACGTACAGACACCTGAGGCCGCCGCCGGCAACAGCGCCATCGAAGGCGCTTACCAGATTGACACCATGGACCGCGAAACCAACGTCGGCCGGCTCGTGCAGCGGGTCCGGCATGCGCTGGTGACGCATATCGACAGCGCCATGGCCTCGCTGGACCTGACAGCCGCGCAGTGGACCGTGGTCATCTACCTTGCGGAAGACCTGGCGACCACGCCAGCCGAACTCTCGCGCCTGTTGCACTACGATCCAGGTGCGATGACGCGACTGATCGATCGGCTGGAGAAGAAGAACATCGTCAAGCGCGCCCCGAGCGATGCGGACCGCCGCTCGGTGGTGGTCTCGCTCACCGAACAGGGCCGTGCGCTGTATCCGGAGATCCGGCCCTTGATCATCGACGTGCTGAACCACCTGCTGCGCGGGTTCTCGCAGACCGAGGTCAAGCAGTTGGAAAACCTGCTGCTGCGCGTGCTGCACAACGCCTGATCGATTCGGGCGCTGGCAATGCTGCGCGGCAGTCTCAGCCGGCGGTGCTGCCGGCGCGCAGGTTGTCGCGCTGGCGGCGCAGTTCTGCCAGCGTATCGGGTGCATCGATGGGAATGGCGGCAGCCTGCTTCAGCACCGCCTCCAATGCGCCGGCACGCTGCGCGATCGTGCCCTGCTCCACGGCCAGGGCCGCGCCTTTGATGCGATGCGCCGCATGGCGGAGCCCTTCCAGGTCGGCCGCAGCGATGGCATGGGCCAGGCGCTCCAGATCCTCGTCGAGCGACTCCAGATAGACCGACCAAAGATCGCGCCCGACCGCGGCCGTGACGGGCATGTGAGCCTGCACATCATCAGCACGGTCACACCACAGCGCGAGCAGGTCGCGCAGGACGTCTTCGCGAATCGGCTTGGTCAGCATGCCGTCCATTCCGCTCGCCATGACGCGCTGCTGGTGTTCGTCGTCGGTGGCCGAAGAGATGGCGAGGATGGGCATATGAGCGCCCGTGCCGGACTCATGCGCACGAATGCGCTCGGCCACGGCATAGCCATCGAGATCAGGCAACTGGCAATCCAGCAGGATCAGATCAAACGGCTGCGCGCCAGCCTTCTCCAGCGCCTGCGCGCCATCGGCGGCGAGTTCGACATCGCAGTCGAGTTCGCGCAGCTGGTATTCGAGGATCAGCAGGTTGGCCGGCTGGTCATCGACCACCAGCACGCGGGGGCGCGGCCGGACAGGCTGGCCAGCGCTCATTGCCCCTCCAGCTCGTGCTTGATCTTGAAGAGTTCGGTGTCGGTACGGATGCCGAGCTTGCGATAGGCGGATTGCTTCTGCGAGCTGATGGTCTTGATGCTGCGTGCGAACTTCTCGGCAATGTCCGTCACCGACATGCCGTCGAGGCAGCAGCGCAGTACTTCGCGCTCACGCGGGCTCAGTTCAGGGCGATCGACCAGGGCGGCGAGATCGCCAGCGGCCCCGTCGGCTGCAGCAGCCGGCGCATCGGCCAGCGCATCGCGTTCCATCTCGGCGGCCAGGGTGTCGTTCAGGCGTTTGCCGCCCGTGGCCACGGTGCGGATGGCGCGCACCAGTTCCGACAGCTCTTCTTCCTTGCCGACAAACCCGCGCGCGCCGGCATGCATGACCATGCCGACCGTCGCCTTGTTGTGGTGCGCCGAAGCCACCAGGATCTTCAAATCCGGATACCGCACGCGAATCAGGCGGATCAGGTTCAGCCCGTCGATTTCGGCGGGCCCGAGCGAGTAGTCCATCAGCAGGACGTCCACTTCGACGGCGCTGTCCTTGAGCGCCTGCACCACCTCGCGGCCCGACGCAAACAGGGCTGTGACCTCGATGTCCGATTCCTGCTTCAGGCGCGCGGCCAAGCCATGGCGGACGACCGCATGGTCATCGAGCACGACCACGCGAATCGGTCGGGTCGCGGTCCAGTTCATGTTGGCAGATTCCTATTCGACTTGTTTTGATTGACTGCACAGGCTGGCTCTAATGTGCCACAACGTCACAGCGGGATATAACACGTAGGCACAAATTTTGGGCCAAAACGGCTCCGCCGCAATGGGCGCCCGATATGACGAGGCCATGCCCGTCCGGCAAAACGGGCACATATTAATGTCTTTATGACCTGTGCTGAATGCAATCAAATAGATACCGAGCGTTGCGGCAGCTCGGGTTCCATGCAGGCCGCCGGCGATGCAGCCGGGATGAAGCGGGCCGTGTCCCCTGTTTGCGCTGCCAAGTCGGGCAGATGGCCCGGGTACAGCGACGTTGCCGCTTACTTACGCACCCAGCCGCGCCGCACGCACGGCGCAAGCACCACGCCGTGCACCGCCAGCCCCAGGCGGTGCAGCGGCTCGGACAGCGTATGTGCCACGCGCCCGCTGCACAGCCATGCGCTCAGGGCCGCTACGGCCGCCGCGCCGAGCATGTCGAACGGATAGTGCACACCGAGGTAGATGCGCGCCCAGGCCATCGGCAAGCCCAGCAGCGCTAGCAGCACCCCGGTGCGACGCAGGCGCGCGTTCCACATCAGGCTGAACGCCACGGTCCAGAGTACGGTCAGGTGATCGCTCGGGAACGAGGAGTCCGGCACGTGCGGCAGCAGGTTGGTCCCCAACCCGATTGCAAACGGCCGCGGGTGATACCACACCAGGCCAAGCCCGACGTTGATCAGCAGCGCCAGCACCGTGGCCACGGCGGTCTGCAACGCCTGGCGGCGCGTGGTGGGCGCCCCCCACAACCAGCCAGCCACGAGCGTGAGCGGCACCAGCCAGATGGCGTATTCAGCAAAGGCCATCGCCAGCCAGACCGTGGTGACGGCAGGGTCGGCGGGTGCGTTGATCCAGAGAAACAGTGTGTGATTGAGCGATTCCATACAGCATCGGCCCGCAGACCGGAGTGATTCGACAGCGGTGGTTGGTCCGGCCGAGGGTACGGGACGTTCCCTTCAATTCGCTTGGAGCCGGCCAGCGCACAAGCCTACGGTGTCAGACTTAGCCCAGCCGTAGCACCAGCGGATCATTGCCTAGGCTTTTCGCACCGCCTGCCGGTGCCTATGATGTAGGCACCTCGACGCGCAGCCGGGCGGGCTACCGCATGCCGGAAGACACAACAAGGCGCCCGGCAGGCATCGAACACCACAGTCAAAACCCTGGGGGGTGGATGGAAAGTTTCCTGATTCAGCGGGCTACGCGCCGGCAAGCGGTCAGTGCCGGCACGGTGGCGCTGCTGATCTTGCTCACGCTGGCGCTGGCCGCGCCGCGCGCCGGCGTGCAATGGCCAGCAATCCACCCATTCATGCCGATGTGCGCATTGACGGTGTTCACCACGGCCGGCATTGCGGCGTTCCTTCTGGGCGCGCAGTTCACCGTCACGCGGCAGCCAATGCTGGGCGCGCTGGGAGGCGCATATGCCTTCACCGCGCTGGCCGTTGCCCTGCAATTGCTGATGTTCCCGGGCGTGTTCTCCCCGACGGGCCTGCTCGGCGCCCGCCCCACGAGCGCCGTGTGGATGTGGGTGTTCTGGCACGGCGGCTTTCCGCTGTTCGTGACCCTGGCGGTGCTCATGCGCGACCGGCTCTCGCGCGATGCCATTCCCGCCGGGCGGGTCGGCCTATGGGCTTGGCTCCTGATCGGCGGACCGGTGGCGGTGGGTGCCATGCTGTGCGGCTTCGCGCTGGTGACCAACCTGCCGCCACCACTGCATGCGACCAACAGCGACAACCCGGTGGCAGTCATCCTGTGGGCAATCAACGCCATCGCCGTGCTGCTGGTAGTCGCCAAGAGCCGCCTGCGCGGCGTGCTCGACGTGTGGCTGGCCGTTGCCGCCCTGGCCTGCCTGACCGACACCACCCTCAACCTGCTGAGCACCGACCGCTTTACCGTCGGCTGGTACGTGGCACGCTTGTTCAGCATGCTGGCGCCCGGCGTGTTGGTGTGCGTGCTGGTGTGGGAAGTCACGGCGCTGTACCGGCGCCTGTTCGAAGCGCATGTGTCGCTGCGGCAAGCGTCCATGCGTGATGCGCTGACCGGCCTGTACAACCGCAGCTATTTCAACGAGCAGATCGGCACGACGATCAGCGCTGCGCAGCACGCGGGGCAGCCGCTCTCGCTGGTGATGGTCGATGTGGACCACTTCAAGCGCTACAACGACGCATTCGGCCACCTCAAGGGCGACGCCTGCCTGGCGGCCGTAGCCGATGCGCTAGCCGGCGTGGTGCGCCGCCCGGCCGATTTCATCGTCCGCTACGGTGGCGAAGAGTTCGTCGTCGTGCTGCCCGAAACCGATGCACAGGCCGCACAGGACCTGGCCGAGCGCGCGCGTGAAGCGGTGCTGCGTCTGCGCATCGAAGCCACCGCGCCGTCGCGCTACGTGACCGTCAGCGCCGGCTGCGCCACGGCCGCGCCGGGCACAGGCACCTTCTCCATCGACATGCTGGTCGAAACCGCCGATGCCGCGCTGTACCGGGCCAAGGCGGCCGGGCGCAATCTGGTGATCAGCGCGCAGGCGCTGCCGGCTGCGCTCACGTAGCGCAAGTCAAACGCTCAAACCCTCTGAGCGTTCGACTTGCCCGTCTTTGCTGTCTTCTTTATTTCTTCTGTATATAAAAATAGTAGTAGTAGATAACGGTGGATCGTTTCTGTGGATAGCTGCAGAAAACGCTTTTGCGTCAACTGCTTGCGAAATGCACAACCCATCGGACAGAGTGTGCCGTTGCGTGGATGAGTCGTGCAAAGCGCGTCCCACCCCTCGGCATACGCCAAAGTTATTCCAATGCTGTGGACAACCTGACCCCGGACAGCGAACACAGTTGTCCCTGAAGTTCTTCACGCGCTTATCCACAGCGACAATCACGACCGTGACCGTGCACCATGGTTACTGTGTCGGCCCCCGCCCCAGTCGCGCCGGGAAAAACTCCACCAGCCAATCAATGAATACTCTCAGACGATGCGTGACATGGCGCGTCTGCGGATAGACGACGTGGAACGGGTAAGGCGCCGGCCGCCACGGCTTCAGGATTTCCACCATCGCGCCGTCGTTGATCGCCGCTTCAGCCGCATAACCAAAGGTCTGCACGATGCCCAGGCCGGCAAGACACGCGGCCAGATGCGCATTGCTCTCGTTCACGCTGATGCGATGCTCGACCTTGATCTCGGTCTTTTCGCCGTCGCGCTCGAAGCGGAATGGAACCGACCGGCCCGTCTGGCTAAAGACATAGCTCACCAGCCGGTGGCCATTCCTCAACTCGTCGGGATAGGCCGGCGTCCCGTATTGCCGGAGGTATTCCGGGGTGGCGCACGTGATCAGGGACGCATCGCCCAGGTGGCGTGCGACCAGGGACGAGTTATCCAGCGGGCCACCACGGATCACGCAGTCGACGTTGTCCGCGATCAGATCCACCGAGCGGTCTGACACGCCCAAGTCGATCCGGATCTCGGGATAGCGCGCAGCGAACTCAGGCAGCAGAGGAATGAGCACGTCCCGCGCGGTCGAGCCGCCGACATCGATGCGCAAGGACCCGCGCGGCCGCCCGCGTGCGAGGCTGAGCGAGGCGTCGATGTCTTCCAGGTCGCGCAGGATTCGCGTGCTCTTGGCGTAGTAGTCCTCACCTTCGGGCGTCACCGTCACGCGCCGTGTCGTCCGCTGCAGCAGGCGCACACCCAGATGGGCCTCCAACTCCTGTACCTGCTTGCTGACCGTGGCGATGGGCATGTCAAGCGAATCGGCCGCCCGCGTAAAGCTGCCCGCTTCCACCACCCGCGCAAAAGAGCGCATTGCCAGTAGTTGATCCATTCAAACGTCCCTGCCGCCGTGCGACCTCAAAATATCCACAGTTGTGGATAGTCATTCCATTTATATCGCTTTTTCGAAAAATAGGTGGGCCCTACAGTGTGTCCATGCCCGACGCGACGGGGAAATGCAAAGCAAAGCAAGCCCCGCCCCGAGGTCATTCATCCAAACCTGAAATCACGACATGGAGCACATCATGAGCAAGCAACTGGAAGGCAAGATCGCACTCGTCACGGGTGGCAGCAGCGGTATCGGTCTTGGCGCAGCCAAGGAGCTCGCGGCCCAAGGCGCGCGCGTATTTATCACTGGCCGCCGTCAGGCCGAGCTGGATGAGGCCGTCGCAGAGATCGGCGCTGGAGCCACCGCATTGCGGGCCGATGTGTCGGTGCTCTCCGATCTCGACGCCGTCTATGCCCAGATCGCCAAGGTAGCCGGCAGGCTGGACATCTTGTTCGCCAATGCCGGCGGTGGCGACATGATGCCGCTGGGTGCCATCACCGAAGAGCATTTCGACCGAATCTTCGGGACGAATGTGCGCGGCGTGCTGTTCACCGTGCAGAAAGCCCTGCCGCTGCTGACCGACGGCGCGTCGATCATCCTCACATCGTCCACGGTGTCCGTGCAAGGCACGGCCAACTTCAGCGTCTACAGCGCCAGCAAGGCGGCAGTGCGCAACTTCGCTCGCTCATGGGTAATGGATCTGAAGGATCGCGGTATCCGCGTGAATGTGGTGAGCCCGGGCCCCATCCGTACGCCGGGCCTTGGCGGCCTGGCGTCGGATGAAACGCGCCAGGGCCTGTTCGACTTCCTCGCCGCACAAGTGCCGCTGGGCCGCTTGGGGGAGCCATCCGAAGTGGGCAAGGCTGTCGCGTTTCTTGCCTCTGATGCCGCCAGCTTTATCAATGGCATCGAGTTGTTTGTTGATGGAGGAATGGCGCAGGTCTGAGCGATGGGCTCGCCGCCCGTTTGGCGCCGGGTGAATGGCAACGGATGTTGTCGCGCCGTCTGAGTGGGCGGCGCTTCGCGCGGGGCCAGTTCAGGCAGAGCGAGCCAACCAGATCTTTTTACGGTTCAGCAGCAGCGGAATGACACCGATGGCGATGCCGCCCATCCCCACGACATTGGTGACCCAGTCAAAGGTCGGGATGCTGTAGAGCGCGATAAAGAAGAGGAAGAGCCCGCTTGCTACCGGCCAGATGACATGGGTGATGGCGACCCACGGCCCCTGCGTCAGCACCTTGCGGTAGTACCAGCCACAGGCCAGCCCAGTGAGCCCAAGGTAGAAGCAGATCTGGAAGCCGATGGCGGTAATCGAATCCTGCAGGATGACGTTGATCGTCGGCAAATAAGACGACACGAACAGCAGTGCGAGTCCCGTGAGCCAGATGAAGAAGATGGCGATGTGCGGCGTGCGCCAAACTGGATGCAGACGCGCATAGCGAGCGTGCAGTGCGCCGTCGCGGCTTTTGGCAAAAAGTGTGCGCGTGAACTGCAGCATCTGGGTTTCGACCGTTCCCACCGTGCTCAGCAATACCGCGACGATCGCGACGTAACCCCAGGTCGGCCCAAACAGCTTCTCGGCAATGGCGAAAATGATGTTCGTGTTGTAGTGCTGAATCTCGGCATCCGACAGACCAAGCTGCGTAATGACGATGAAGACGAGGAAGAACACCATCAAGAACACCATCGACCAGAACGCGGCACGACCGGGAGTGCGGTTAGCGTCGCGCGTCTCTTCGCTGAGGTTCATTGTCACGTCCCAGCCGTAAAAGAAGAAGATCGCCACCAACGCGCCGTTCGCGAACAGCTTGGGCGTGAACGCGAAAGGCCAGAACCAGACCCACGAGAAGGGGTGCTGTGGCGCACGCGGGAACACGATGAAACTCGCGACGATGATCACGAGCAGGATGACACCCTCGACGATCGTCATCAGCACCTGCACGTAGCTGGTGAGCTTGATGCCCTTGACGACCACCACGCTGACAAACGTGAGCCATGCCGCCGCGATCAGCGTCACGTAGTGCACGTTGTTCATCATGGGCCGATCAAAGATCAGCAGTGTGGCATTCGCCGCCGGAATCATGGCAGACACCATGAACACGCAGCACAGCACCAGCAGCGCCCAGCCTGCAAGGAAGCCGAGCGCGCGCCCGAATACCATGCTCACCCACGAGTAAGAGGTGCCGGCGCTCGCCAGGGCGCGGTTCATGTTGATGAACGCGTACGCGATGCCAAACATGATGAGGCCGCACACCAGGATGCTCGCCGGCGACTGCGTGCCTGCCGTCCCGATGATGGTGGAAGTCGTGATCTCGATGCTGTAGGCCGGTGCAGTACCGGCGATACCCATGATCACCGATTCGACGATGCCCAGGGAATCGGCATTGAGCTTGGCTGGCTGGTCCATGGGTGCACGACTCCCGATCGACATTGGGCAATGGATAAATTTTTACCCTGTGCCGGATATGCAGGCAATAGGGCCCGCCCTAGGGCGAGTCAGTGTCTTGGGCGACGGCTGTTGGCACATCCCCCGTTTGCTGATCGACATCACGCCCCCGGAGTGACATCGAAGCGTACGCATCCATTGCATCGACAAAGCTTTTAATGACTGCCGGCGGGAATGACTGCGTGGAGGAGACCTGAAGCTCCGCGCGCGGCACACGTGGCTGGGCATTGGCCGTGTGTGCACATGACGGTGCGTGCGCTTGAGATACGCCAGTGCTGCTGGTGCGGGTGGAGAGGGGTAGGAGGCGGGCCACGTCGCGTCGGAAATTGGCTTAGGAGCCTCCTTGGGGTTGAAGGCGCCCCACCATCTCGGCGCTAACCGGGGGGTCACGGCCCGTTGCCAAACGGCTTAAGCAGTGCGCCTGGCCGGTTTCGTCTTCGGTTTGCGAGACATAAACCCTCCTTGAGGGCAAGTTATGCCTTGAACACAAAGTTACTCACAGGCCCGGCCAGCGATAAAAAGCCCGCGAGGCTTTGCAGCATCGCGGGCTTTTTTTTTGGCATCGCACTTGTCAGGCTTTGCCGATGAATCTGTGGACCGAAGGGCTACAAAACAGTTGCCGCAAAGCCACAAAAACAAAGGCACTGTGAAAAATCGCCTTTGCATATACCCCCAAAAATACCCCCACCCTAGGGCTGCTGTCCACCGATCGACCGGCAGTCACTCGCATGCCATAGCCTACTGCTCCGCTCGCTCATACGCCACGATGCGGGGAGCGGCGTTACGCTGGCGGCGTGTGCGGCGAACGCCTGAAGACGAGTTGTTCGGTTGGTATGTTGAAAATTTGAGTAAGGGGTTGAGAGTGAAGAAGGCGGAGTTCGATGCAATGATCTTGTCCAAGATTCAGGAGCTAGCGCCGGGCTCGGTCGCAGACGCTAAGGTGACGTGGGACATCGACATGCTCTTGACCGGCGACGCGACCTTTCGTGCCCCAACGATTGGAGACACTGACCCAAAGACTACCGCGAGGCGCCTATTGCGGGAGCACTGTGAAGCAACCCTGCGTGGTGACGAACCGAGCAAGGTCTACCAAACGTGGTTTGCCTTGGTCGGTTTGGCCTATCTCGACGGCGAGATTGAAACGATAGAGTCGGCCCTGAAGTTGAATGGTAGACAAGGCCGGCCCAGTCCCACGCTCGAACAAATTGAAGCCGTCCGAGCTGCATACCAGAGCGCATGGCCGAAGGGCCACCCTGGTTATGTCTTGCCCGAAGGCTGTGAAACTGCCTCTGATGGACACGCACTCACTCCCAAAGGCGCTGATCCGGCCGAATTCGCAACGCTTCTTTTGAAGCTCACACGCGAGAGCGAAGTGGAGCATGAGCGCCACGCGCGCGGACTCGAACTTGCGTATGAGGCGCTGCATGGTGAAAACGTAGTCAAAGCTCGGCGCTCCCTGACCGATAAAGAGTATTACAAGCGGATGGACAGGGTTAAGGCGCTCCTCCAGCGTTACGGGAATATCTGGCTCGATGACACCCCTTAAACATTCAATCTTTTCAGTGGTTCTCCCGCTCTACGCCCATCACTAGAGTGCTCCTGTTGACCCGGATGGGCCGGGTCATACGAGACAGGAGCATGCATGACGCAAAGCAGTCACCTCGCCGCTTCGGTGGCATCCCTCCCGGTCGCCCATCACGCGGCCATCACCACGAACGCGGCACCCTACCAGCGCGTCATGCGTATGAAAGACGTGTCGGCATACGTCGCGCTCGGAAAATCCACCCTTTACGCCATGATCTCCGAAGGAGTATTCCCTCCTCCGGACGTTCAGCTCGGCCCCAACGCCAAAGGCTGGTTGGTTGAAAGTCTCGAAGCTTGGTTGACCTCTCGCCGCATCGCGCACTGACGGAGCGACAGCCATGATCGAAATCGACATTCCAGAGCACACGTTCGCCATGGTGGAACTGCTCGCCCAGGCGGAGAACATGACGCCTGCCGCCCTGCTTGATTGGATGGTCATCGAGTATCGAACCGCCGACGAGCGCGCGTTGATCGCAGAGTCCGCGCTAAATATGAAGGGGAACAAACGATGACACGCGAGGAATTCCAGAAAGGTGGCGAAGCCCTGCACGCTGCCCGCGACTGGTTGCTTGATGCATCGCAATGGCATCCCGTTGCAGGAACGGTGGCGCACCTTTTCACAGACAGCGACCTCGCGAGCCTCTTGGAGGGTGCGCAGATCGACGGCGAGCAAGACATTGGCGGTCCGGTCGTCGTGCTCTATGGCTGGCTATCTCCGAACCACGGTATGGACGGGACAGGGGGTGGCTACGCCTTCCTGTGCGTGCGTGAGAAGGGTGAAGGCGACGACGGCGAGCTGCGCCATATGGTGTTCATGCCTACCCGGCCCTATGAGCCGGGCGATGAATACGGTCTGCTCGCCGGACACGAAGACACAGCGCCTGTCGCATGAGTGCCCAGTCCACTCAATCGGAAGGGCTGCAAGGGGTTGCCGGTATCGGGCCGATCAGCCCAATTGGCGATACGTCTCAGCGTCCGCTGTCGGTCCTGCTGGCCGCTATCGGTCCCTATGAGTTGGCTCACCATCGGGATCGGCTAGCCACCCAGCACCGCCACAAGCTGGTGCAGGCTTACCAGCGGGCCATGGCGACCGGAAAGCGGGAACTTGCGTTCTTGCTGAGCGAAGCGCTGACCGCTCGGCGTGCCCCGCTCCCGCCATGCTTTCGCCTGGACGACGCACACCGGGTGGCCGACATGGCGTTCGACCTGCTGGCGCATGACCTCCAGTGGATCAGAACGATGTATCCGGAGCAGTGGCGGAAAGCGTCCGGTAGCTACGCGAGCCTGCTGCATGGCGAGGGCGATAGCTGGCTTCCCCGAGCGGAATATCTGTGGACGACCAAGCATCAGGCCAAGACCTGGATTCTCGTTCGCCAGATGGCTCTCACCGTCGACCAGCAGTGGGAGTGCAACGTGCTTCGCAGTCAGCCAGTCAGGCATGCCGCACAGGGTCTACGGTATCGGCGCGTGAAGACCCACAAGGCGATCATGGCGCAGCTACCGGAAGCGAAGCGACGGCAGGGCGAAGGCGAGGCGACGCATACTTTGGAACGGCGCTACCGCATTTGGCTGTGCGGAGAGATGACTGGACGCAGCCCGACCAAGACAGCCCGCCTATACGGTCTCTGGCAAGACATTGACATGCGCACCAGCACCGCTGCGCGTGATCTCGATTGGGTGTTCTACAACGTCTCCGAATCGCGCGGCAGCAGAAGCGCGAAGACGAGCAAATTCGAGATGCCCTGGGACATGCAGTGAGGGAGGGATGGTGTCTCCGGGAATCTATAGATTCCCGGTATGTTCCTTCTCACCATAAACCCTTGTGCCACAACGCTCTATGCTGAGAAAAAACACACCCCAAGTTTCCAATTCTTGAGCTGCCTATTTTCTCAGCAACCGGCGCGCTGGCCGACCTTTCCAGCCAGCGCCTCGCCTTGTTGTAAACCGCGTCGCGCATCGACACAATCGACCATCCCGGCGACCGCGCGTGCGCACCATCGGCACGTGCGCCGACCAGGGCAACCCAACGAAAGGAGAACTCCCCCCATGCAACATGCACAGCAACACGACATCGACAACTATTTCGAAGTCATCGACCAGATGGACATCACCAGCACCATCCGGCACGGACACACGACGATCCATATTGGCACGCTCGAAGGTGCGCTAGTGACTGGCATCTACCACGAAGCTGAAAGCGTCGGCGCCATCATCTACTGACCCTTCAGCCTTCCCGCCTTTGCGTCGTCTGTTCTGACGACGTGTCACGCGATCAGTCATAGCTGACTGACATTCGTCCCCGCGTCGCACCGGCCAACCGGCAATCACGCGCGGCTACAGACCTAGCCCCTTGCCCGTCAAGGCTCACATTGGGTCTCAGCTCCAAATGATCCCCCCAAGATACCGCTGTAAGAATATCCAGTAAGGAATTCGGCATCATATGCTGGCACGCGCCGGCTTCATTAGAAAGTAAAACCCCTAGAAAAAACGCACCCTCGGGATGGGGTGCGTTTTGTCAACGGGTAGCAAAAATCCCCCGATCCTTACAGAACTAGCCGCACCAATTAAGCTCAATTTCACTCAAATGAGACAGGATAAAATTCCTGATTAACTCCTTTTAGACCAAGCCATAACCCCACTTTTGGCTTCTCGCCAAGATCGGCAAAAGTTGCGTTAAGCCTCTTTTGGTCATAAAACTCCTGATATCTAGCCTCATAGACATGCATCGGTTTCATGTCCACCACCTCAATATTAACCGTTGCAACTGTGGATGTAATGACGGGGCCCATTAGCGCGATATTTGCAGTGTAGCGAATTGTGAAAGTATGAGAGCCTGGCAAAACACGAACCCAAATTGGGCAGCCAACCTGAAAACAGGATGTATCTTTCCCATCGACCTGTGTAATACGTGCCACAATGTGTTTCGTTTGCGTGTGATCTGATGCCGAGAACACCGTTGTTGTAGATAACGGTGGGTTTCCTTCATACATGACATAAGGTGTTTTGTGAAAGGCGCAACCCGAAATTGAAATGACAAATATGATTGCAAGGAAAATTCTCAGCATAATTTATGTTTTTGAATTGTTGTGTAAATCGCGCGTTGAGGTAAATCTTGCCAGCCCCCTTGGCGAACTCTTAACTTCGCTCTCCGGCCCCTTCCGTCAGGTTTTGCTCCTTCAGCACCAAAGCCCATTGGCTACACGCCAATGCAGCCAAGAATAATCGTATCTACCGGGTCGGTATGTCGCCAACCCAACGGCAGAAGGGCAGGCGGGTTTATCCCAATACTCGCCCCATTCATTAGGCCACTCGCCTGACCTTGCCCGGAGTAATGTGGGCCCTGCCCCGAGCATCCACCATGTCAGCCCACGCCCGCATCGTCTTCGTGCGTCAGCTTGATGCTCGGTCATGGCTCAACGCGAACAACCGTTGAGGCCGATATGAAATCCGTGTCCGGCTTACCACGCCACCTGGAAGAGCCGTTGTGAATCTGCATCTCAGCGGTCATCGAGATGATCGCACCTACCGGGACGACCAGGGTGCGCATGTCGTCCATTTCCGCGCTGGGAAGAAGCAGGTATTCACCCCCGGTTTTCTCCATCAGGTCGACCTTTGCGATCAGCTCGCCCTCATCTTCATCGACAACGGCCCTTTCTTTCCTGTCCATCGCGATACGACGGAAGCGTAGCTCGAATGAGTCGCCAGCTTTGCTGTTTAGCTCAAACTCGTAGCCGCGCGGATTCTTTGATCTGACATGCACAACCAGCAGTCGAAGATTATCCCGGTATGGGAGAACTTTCGTGTCTAGCGTGATGTTGTTCGTCCAGTCGGTCGCCCCGGACAACTCATATTGGTAGATCGCCCATCCACCGCCGACAACGAGCGCAACGAACGTCAAAATGCGCAGGATAAAGTCGGCTTTTTCAAGCGACAGCTTCATGTGCACTCCCACCTTACCCGCTGCGATAGCGATTGAAATATCGCAGATCGTTGCTCCTCGCTACTCAGAACACGGATTGGCCATCAGATACGCGATCAGGTTGTCACCTTGCCCAAACAGCGCGGCGCTGTCCGTCTGGTGACGCTCAACCAGTGTGGCACCGGCCGTGTCCGTCAGCATAACAAGGGTGAGCGGTTGTCGGAACCACGCATAACCCTGGCGCTCATTGATGTAGCCAGTAGGGACCGGCTCGGTGGCATTGCTGCGCGACGTGACATGCTCCAGACCCTTCTGATACAGGCATGCGAGCGGTGCCGGCACGGTAATCGTCTTGTTGGAGGGCGCGGCCTTCAGCTCTTCGTATTGCGGGTAGGTGGCGCAACCCGATGTCGCAAGCGCAGCAAGAAGGAAGGCAGTTTTTCTCATGGCTGGCACCTCAGTGGCGAACTTCGTCTTCCGTCATGTAGCTGCCGGGACTGCGGTGTGCGGCATGGTCCAGATTGTCCATGCATTTCCCAAACGCGACCATGTGGGCGTTGCGCGGGTTGGGCGCCACGTCATGCCCGTAGTTGTAGGCAAAGGTCATGATCCCGCCTATCCAGCTGTTGCGCGTCTCGTCGTCAATGTTGGTCGGTAGCGGTGTTCCCCGGTTACCGAAGCCAATCTCTGCCTCAGCGCCCACCATCCGGCACAGCTCGATCTTCTGTGTCTCGTTGCCGTAGCCGCCAGCGTGTGCGGTAGTTGCGGTTAGGCCGCAGAGCAACGCAATGATGATTGACGCTGCCGGTTTCGCGCGATTTTCCACTTCCCCTCCGTGATCTTGCATCCCTAGTTCGGGCATTCGAATGCCACTTTTAGGGTGGCCTTTATTAGGGTGTGGAGCGGATTATACGCACGCGACACCATCCGGCGGATGAGGAAACACACATCACTTCGGGAACGGTTTGGGGCGCGCGTTCGACATCTCCGCAAAACCATGACGGACCTCAGCCAGGAGGCTCTGGCGGACAGATGTGGGTTTGTGCGCAGCTATATGGGCAAAGTCGAGACAGGGAAAGCCAACCCATCTCTAGACGCGATTCAGACGATTGCCGATGCTCTTGGCGTAAATGTGCGTGCGTTGTTTGACGAGGATGAAGTCGACGAGATGCACACGACATCGCGCGGATGAGGGCGATCCTCGCCCTTCTTGCGACGCAATGCAGTAGCTGCATTCCCACAGTAATGCCGCATGACGCGAGACGCTGTCACGTCGTCCATGGATAGTCGGCGGCTTGCCGCCCTCCTCCCTCCTGCACTGACTACGCTACCTGCCCGAATTTGCCAGGAATAATGCGGGCGCCCGCTTTCAGTTGATCCAGGTAGTCAGCCCACGCTTGCATCATCTTGATACGAGCGTCTATAAATTTCGTCCGGTTGTAGGCGGTGCCTAAGGAGTCCGCCACCTTGTGAGCCAGTTGGTGCTCGATAACCTCGGGCTTTATCTCCAGCTCTTCGTGCAGGATCGTCCGAGCCATCGCCCGGAAGCCGTGGCCGGTGATCTCCGTCTTCGTGTCGTAACCCATGCGGCGCAGTGCCGCATTAACTGCGGCTTCGCTCATGGGCTTTTTGGGGTCTCGGCCAGGGAAGACATAGCGCCCTCCGCCAGTCAGAGCATGCAGCTCCCGAAGAATGGCAACGGCCTGCGATGCCAGCGGCACCACGTGGTCTGTCTTGGTCTTCGTCACGAAGTAGCGCCACTCAGCTCTGTCCAGATCGAACCCCGCCCACTCTGCCGAACGAAGCTCACCGGGACGCACGAACAACAGCGGGGCCAACAGCAGCGCGCACTTCACAACGAACGTTCCCCTGAAGGCATCGATCGCTCGCAGCAACTCGCCCACCCTTACCGGGTCCGTGATCGACGCGAAGTTTTCATGTTTGGACGGCTGTAGCGCGCCTCGCAGATCACCTGAAGGGTCGCGCTCTGCTCGACCGGTCGCCACGGCATACCGAAAAATCTGCCCGCAGTTTTGATGCGCCCGGTGAGCGGTATCCAGTGCGCCGCGCCCTTCGATACGACGCAGCACCGCCAGCAATTCGGGCGCTGCGATTTCAGCGATGGGGCGCCCGCCCAACCAGGGGAAGATGTCTTTTTCGAGCCGCTGAATGATCTTGCTTGCATGGGTTGAAGCCCAACCCGGCGCCTGTCTAGCGAACCACTCGCGAGCGACCGCTTCGAAACTGTTTGCAGCTCGTTCGACCTTGGCAATCTTCTGCGCCTTACGCGCTTCGCCGGGGTCTACGCCGTTCGCCAGCAATTTGCGCGCTGCATCCCGCTTGCCGCGAGCATCCTTCAGGCCCACGTCGGGATATACGCCTATCGCTAGCAGCTTCTCCTTTCCCAAGACTCGATACTTGAGCCGCCAGTATCTCTGCCCTGCTGGAGTGATAAGAAGGAAGAGCCCACCCCCGTCAAACAGCTTGATTGGCTTGTCGCCCGGCTTCGTATTCTTGATGGCGGTGTCGGTTAGCGGCATTGGGGGTATCTCTCCGTTGGTGGGCACTGCATACCCCCACAAATACCCCCTTATCATTCCGGATGTCAACAGATCGGAATGGATGCCGCCGGCAACAAAAAACCCCGCAGACCTTGAATCTACGGGGTTCTCTGGACTTCTTGAGACTGCTTCAGATTTGTTCTTGGTGGACCGAAGGAGGATCGAACTCCCGACCTCCGCATTGCGAACGCGGCGCTCTCCCAGCTGAGCTATCGGCCCGTGAAAAATAAGTCTACCCGAAGTCCCGGTGCGCCTTCAATCGCGGGTCAACCCGCCCCCCAGCTCCATGCCGGGGTTGTCCGCCATGCCCACAATGCGCGGCGTATTCAGGGGCCGCGCCGTCACTTCGCGCTGGTCGCGCAGCCAGTCGGCCAGCACGTCCCACACGGGGCGGCCGCCGGCCTTGCGCGCTTCGGGCGACACGGCGGCCCAGCCGGCGACCTTGTAGCGGCGGTCGGCGTCGAGCGGCTTGTCGCCGAGGCGCATGTCGGTAATGCGCTGGCCCATGGGCTTCAGCGGGTCGATGGTGTAGCGCAGGCCGCCGGTGCGCACCATGTCGCCGCCCTGCTGGTAGTACGGGTCGGGGTTGAACAGGTTGTCGGCCACGTCTTCGAGCACGGTCTTGATGGTGGCGCCGGTCATCTCGGTGAGCGTGGTAGCCGGGTACGTGATGGCGGTCTGGGCCATCAGCGCTTCCATGGTGACGGCCTCGCCGGGCAGCAGCGTGGTGCCCCAGCGGAAGCCGGGCGACAAGGCGATCTCCGCGCCCTGTGCCTGCATCAAGCCATCGACGATGAGCTGATCGAACGTGCCGTTGAAGTTGCCGCGCCGGTACAGCAGGCCGCGGTTCGTGGCGAGCGTCTCGCCGAGCTTGTCTTTGTACGGCGCGCGCACGCGCTCGATGAGCGCCATCATCGTCGGATCAGGCGGCAGCAGATCGGCGAAGACGGGCAACAACGTGTAGCGGATGTCGCGCACGGTGCCGCCACGCACGTCCAGATCGAGCACGCCGACAAACTTGCCATTGGCACCCGCGTTGGTGACCAGCGTCACGCCGCCGGGGTTGCTGACCTTGATCGGCGCCGGCACCGCATCGTGCGTGTGGCCGCCGAGGATGGCATCCAACCCGCGCACGCGCGAGGCGAGTTTCAGGTCGACATCCATGCCGTTGTGCGACAGCAGGACGACCACCTTGGCGCCCTTGCCGCGCGCCTCGTCGATCATCTTCTGCAGCCGTTCTTCCTGGATGCCGAAGGTCCAGTCGGGCGTGAAATCCGCCGGATGCGCGACGGGCGTGTAGGGGAACGCCTGGCCGATGATGGCCACTGGCACGCCGTTCAGCTCACGCAGCACGTAAGGATCAAACACCGGGTCGCCAAAGTCGGCGGTCTGGATGTTCTGCGCGACGAAGGCGACCTTGTTCTTGAAATCGTGGTCGACCACGTGGCGCACGCGGTCGGCGCCGTAGGTCATTTCCCAGTGCGGGGTCATGACATCGACGCCGAGCGTGAGGGCCGCGTCGACCATGTCCTGCCCGTTGGTCCACAGCGCAGTGGCCGAGCCCTGCCACGTATCGCCACCGTCGAGCAGCAATGCATTGGGCCGCGTGGCGCGCAGGTGCTTGATGAGCGTCGCCAGATGCGCAAAGCCGCCCATGCGGCCATAGCGGCGCGCGGCTTCGGTGAAATCGAGCGAGGTGAAGGCGTGCGCCGTGCGCGAACCCGGTGCGATGCCATAGCGCTTGAGCAATGCATTGCCCACCAGATGCGGCGGCTGCCCCGCCCACTGCCCCACGCCCAGGTTGACGCTGGGTTCGCGGTATTCGATGGGCAGCAACTGCGCGTGGCAGTCGGTGAAGTGCAGTAGGTGGACGTTGCCGAAGTGCGGCACGTTGTAGACCACCGTGTCTGCGTGGGCGTCGGTCAGGCGCAGGCCGGCGGCTGCGGCAATCGCCAGGGCTTGGACGAATTCGCGGCGGTTCATGGTTTGGGGCTGTGGGCCGGGTGGGCGTACTGGGCCAGGTCAGCTACGTCGTCTTCGAGCATCTCGCCGACTTCCTTGCGCACGACGCGGCCGTTGGCGTCGAGCACAAGCAGCTCCGGCAGACCCTTGCGCGGGCCGGTGGCGGCGCACAGCGCGTCGGATTCCATCGTCACCGGGAAGGTGAAGCCGCGCTTGGCGACGTAGTCCTTTGCGAGCTGCGGGTTGGCGTCGATGCTGATGGTGAGAATGCGCAGGTCCTTGCCGCGCGTGGCGTCGTGGAGCTTTTGCAGACGCGGGTTCTGCAGCGCGCAGAACGGGCACCACGATGCCCATGTCTCGATGATGACCGGATGCCCGCGCCATGCACTGCCGGGCATCCGCGTACCGTCAAGCAATTGCACATCGGGCATCGTCACCACATCGCCCACTTCGACGGCCTGTGCAGCGCCACCGGCAAACACCATCGCCGCTGCTGCCCACATCAAGAACCGTCGAATCGCGTGCATGGCGTTACTGATTGACTGGAGATGCCGGGTCCAGCAACAGCGCCATCACATCACGGATCTGCTGCTCGGTCAGGATGCCCTTGTGCCCGAAGCGCGGCATGTTGGAGCACGCGGCGTATGCGTTGGAGTTGTAGATCTTGCCCCACGTGTAGCGCAGGATCGCCTCCGAGTTACCACGCAGCTTGCCGTACTGGTACAGCGACGGGCCGATGGTGCCGTACGACACCTCGTCTTTCGACAGGCGGTGGCACGCATAGCAATTGGCGCCGTTCACACCACCGGCCGGGTCGGAGAACTGCATGCCGCGGCCGCTCTGCGCGGTCTTCTCGCCTTCCTTCCAGTCGCCCAGCCACTTGCCGTCGGCGGGGTAATGGATGGTCTTCATCTGCGCGTCTTCCAGCGTCTTGGCGACGGCGGCGGGCACGGCATTGCGGTCGGCGTACTGGCTGCAGGTCTTCTGCACGTCGTCGCGCTCGGTCACGCCTTCCACGGTGGCCGGGCCCTTGGAGACAAAGCTCTCGTGGATCACCTTGGCGAGCGCGGCGTCGGCTTTCGCATCGGGCTTGGGCGCGGTGATGGTCTTGGCTGCGTCCGCAGCGTGTGCGGTGCCGGCAGCCAGCATCAAAGCGATGAGGGTTGTTCGAAGCATGGCGGGCCTCATCGTTTGATCGACGGCGCGTCCATCTTGCCGCCGTTGGCGTTGCGGGCGAGAAACAGCTCCAGCGCGGTGATCACCTCGCTGCCGTAGAGCGGCTCCGGAAAGCGCTGCTGGCGCAGGCAGTCGTACAGGCGGTGCTGCATCGTGCGCACCTCGCCTTGCGAGACGCGGTAGCCCGGCCATGTGGAATACGCAAAGCGCGCACCGTCAGCCGTCAGCAGATCGGGCAGTTCCTGCAGGCGGATGCGCAAACCCGGCTGCGCGTGGCACGTGGCGCAGGCAAAGTCATACGCGCCGCCACGGTAGAAGAACATGCGGCGGCCGAGTTCGTACGTGCGCTTTTCTTCCGGATGCGCCAGTGGAATATCGATGGCCGCGCCGCGCGATTCCGAGGTGATGTATGCCATCAACCGTTCGATCTGCGACGGCTTGCCCGGCGACGAGAACGGCGTGGCCGAAGCCTCTTCCTTCGTCAGCCCCTGCAGCGTCATGCGGCAGTACATGAGGCGCTGTTCGGCGTCCATCACACGGCCGGTGTCCTTGAAGAAGCGCGGCAGCTTGGCGTACGCGCCCTTCACCACGCCGGGGCCCAGGCCCAGGTCGCACGCTTCGAGCGAGGTCTGCTTCGGGCCGGCGGGCTTCTTCCAGAGTTCTTCGCCGGCGGCTTCCCAGAGCTCGGCCGGATTGCCGTCGGCCAGCATTTCGCGGTACTGCGCGATGCCGGCAGCGGTGCTGTCTTTTTGATCTTGCGCGCGGGCCGTCATGTTGACGCCCGCTGCAAGTACCACCGCTGCTGCGGTGATCGATGCGATCGATGTGAGTCGTTTCACGGTCCCCTCCGTGGGTCGCCTACAGGCCATGGAGCACCTACAGTCCATGGCACGCCTACGGCTTGAGATAGGCGAAACCTTCTTCCTGCTGCAAGCGGGTGACTTCCACCACGCCGGCGGGCACCACCTTGGCTTCGAGCAGCAGCTTGTCTTCCGGCACCTTGAAGGCCATCAGCGAGTTGTGGCACACGCGAAACTCCACGCCCATGCTCGCCAGTGCAGCCACTGGCGCATCAAACGTGCGGCCCTGCGCATCCTTGGCCCCTTCGACGAGGAAGTCGATGCCGTGCCCGAACGCCACCACCACGATCTTCGTGCCGGGCGCGCCGTTCAGGTGGTTGCGCAGGTTGCCGATCGCGCGCGTGGCCTGGTCGATGCCTTCACTGAGTTGGTAGACCACCTTGTAGCGGGCACCCGCACCACCAGAGCGGGGCGCGTTCTGCGCGGCGGCCTTGCCCGCCACGCCCAGTGCCGCCAGCGCGGCGGTCACACGAAAGAAGCTGCGTCGCATGTCGGCCTCCGGGGCTTATTGAATTGCCGTTTCGTCGGTGCGCTTGTCACCGTGATTGTCGACCCAGGTGACCGTCACCTTGTCGCCCTTGGCGCCGCCCTTGAACTTGAAGTTGAGGAACGGATCCTTCGACACGGCCGTGCCGAACTGCGCGTCGAGCACCGTCTTGCCGTTGTGCAGCACCGTCACGTTGGTGATGTGCCAAGCCGGCACGAGCTTGCCGGACGCGTCTTTGCGCTGGCCGGTTTCCATATCGTGCTTCATCAGGATCTTCACGTCGGTCGTGCCGCCGTTTTCCATTGCGCGAATGCGCATCGGGTCTGCCATGGTGTGCTCCTCTGTTCCTTAACCGCCGCAGCCACCGAGGGTGACCTTCACTTCCTTGCTTGCCAGCACCCACTTGCCGCCCGCGCGCACGGCTGCGTAGACCACCGAGGTCTCGCCCATCTTCACGCGCGTGCTCACGAACGGCTCGGTACTGGCGGGAATGCCAAACGTGGCCGCCAGCGTGTTCGGGTTCTTCTCCACCAGGATGGCGATCATGTCGGTGCCCGGCAGCGTGCTGGTCACCACCAGCGGCACCACGGCGCCGTTCTCGGCGATGTCCGGCGCGGTCAGGTGCACGCCCGAGCCACCCTTATCGACAGCGCCACCACCCAGTTGCTTGAGCACGTCGTTCACGCCCTTGATGCTGAAGGCGGTCTTGTTCCACTCGGCGGCCTGGGCGGGCGTGGCAATGCCGGCGGACACCAGCAGCGCCATCATGGCGCCGGCGCGCAGCACGTCGCGGCGGGAGAGGTTCACGGAATCCGTCATCGCATTCCTCACTTGGCCGGGGCGCCCGCGAGCACCCACTCGATCACGGTCTTCAGATCGGCGTCGCTGACCTTCGGGTTGGCCGGCATCGGGATCTGGCCCCAGTTGCCCATGCCGCCTTCGCGCACTTTCTTGATGAGCCTGGCCTCGGCGCCCGCATCGCCCTTGTACTTGGCGGCAACGTCCTTGTAGGCCGGGCCGACGAGCTTGCGATCCACGGCGTGGCAGCCCATGCAGGCGTTCTGGTTGGCGAGGGATTGCGCGCGGGCGGCATCAACGGCGGCCTGTGCGGGCAAGGCGGACAGCGCCAGGCCGGCCAGCACCGCCGAAGCGGCGAGCGTGGGGGCGAACTTCATGTGGTCTCCGGAAAATGGGGCGGCCCGCGTGTCGTTGCGGGCCGCTTGCGCCGATATTGTGCCCCAAGCGCTTCGCCGAGGCTCGCCTGCGCGGCTCGGACAGCCACGCGCGGCGCAAAAAGCCCCGGCGTTGAGGCAAAAAGCATCAACGTCGAGGCTTGGACAGTCGTCGCTGCCTAAAAAAGCAGCATCATTGCTGAAAAAAGCAGCAGCGTTGAGGCCCGAGAGCCTCATCGTCGAGTCTTTTCGCTCCGGCGTTGATGCTTTTTTCAGCAGTGATGCCCCTATTTGGGGCATGCGAGAACCTGCGAGGGTCGACGTTGCGTGTTTTAGGTTCAACGCCGGGGGTTTTAGGTTCGACGGTGGACCTTAGAGGGCCATCGCTGGACCTTTGAGGTCCAACGCTGGCACGTTGACTCAGGCCATCGCGCGCCGCGCAGCCAGCCGGCCACCGAATACGTTCAGCAGCAAGCCGGCCATCACCACGGCGCCGCCCAGCCACTGCGCGGGCGCCAGCCGTTCGCCCAACAACACGGCGGCCGACACCAGCCCCACCACCGGTACCAGCAGCGACAGCGGCGCCACCCGGCTGGCCGCATAGCGCGCCAGCAACTTGCTCCACAAGCTGTAGCCGAAGATGGTGGCGCCAAACGACAGGTACACGATCGCCCCGATGCTCGACGCGCTGATATTGGCCAGGCTATGCGCGATCTGCTCCGGGCCTTCCATCCAGAGCGACAGCAGCAGGAACGGCACGGGTGGGATCACCGCGCCCCACACCACCAGGCTCACCACATTCACCGGCCCCACGCGTTTGGTGACGATGTTGCCGCTGGCCCACGAGAGTGCCGCGCACAGCGTGAGCAGAAAGCCCGCGGTGGTCATGCCTGTGGCGGCGGCATTGCCGGCCATGCCGATGATCGCCAACCCGCAGCCGGCCACCGCCATGCCCGCCAGGTGAAACCAGCGGATCGGCTCGCGCAGCACCACCGCCGCGATCGTCAGCGTAAAGAACGCCTGCGACTGCAGCACCAGCGAGGCCAGCCCCGCCGGCATGCCCACATACATGGCCGAGAACAGGAACGCGAACTGCCCGAAGCTGATCGTGGCGCCGTAAGCCAGCAACCACTTGAGCGGAATCTTCGGGCGCGGCACGAACAGCACCGCCGGGAAGGCCACCAGCGCAAAGCGCAGCGCACCCAGCAGCATGGGCGGCACACCGTGCAGGCCGACCTTGATGACGACGAAGTTGACGCCCCACACCAGCACAACGGTCAGGGCCAGCAGCAGATCCTTGGGAGACATGATGAGCACATGATCAAACGGCCGCCCGCGCGGCCCGATGACGCACTGTAGGCCCAGGCAGCGGGTACGGCTTGCACAATCTTGCGCATTGTTCGTGCCGTCCAAGGACGGCGTGCCTAGCCGAGCATGTCCGACCAGATGGCCCGGCTCCAGCCTTGCGCGAGCTTGCCCTCGGCGGCGGAAGGCGCATCCGAGAGCCCACCGGCGCCGGGCACCGTCACCATGGTGTGCTGGCCCGGGTCGTAGCGGTGGACGGTCGCTATGTGCATTGCCTCGTCGGGCGTAGCGAAGCTGTAGCAGGTGTTGGCATACAGCGGCGACGCATCGGGCGCATGGCCGGCCAGCATGGCCACCACCGCGGCGGCGGCCACCTTGCCGTGCTGGTTGGCCATGTGGCCCGACTTGGGCATCAGCGGCGCGGTCTGGATGGCATCGCCGATCACATGCACGCCCGGTGCCACCTTCGACTCGAACGAGAGGAAATCCACTTCGCACCAGCGCCCGTTGGCTGTCGCCAGCCCCGCCGACACGGCAATCGCCCCCGCCCGTTGCGGCGGAATCAGGTTGACCACATCGGCCTGCACGTCGTCCTGCACGTCGAACTTGAGCACGCGGCCGGTCGGGTCGATATCGACAGCGTTGTATTGCGGGCGATATTCGATGTGCTGTGGATAACGCTCGGCCCACACGCGCTTGAACAATGCGCCCTTGGAGGTGACATCGTCGTTGGCATCGAGGATGAGCACGCGCGAGGCCGGCTTGGCGCGCTGCAGCCAGTGGGCGATCAGGCAGGCGCGCTCGTACGGCGCGGGCGGGCAGCGGTACGGCGCCAGCGGAATGCTGATCGCCACCGTGCCGCCGTTGGGCATGGCTTCCAGCCGATGGCGCAACGCGAGCGTCTGCATGCCGGCCTTCCACGCGTGCGGCGCCTGCGCCGCCGTGGCCGGGTTGGCGAGACCGGGAATCGCGCCCGGCATGAAGTCGATCCCGGGCGAGAGGATCAGCCGGTCGTAGTCGAGCGTGCCGCCGCCGGCCAGGCGCACCTGCCTGGCCCCGAGATCGATGGCCGAGGCGCGGTCACGCACCCAGCGCACGCCGTGGCGCTCGACCAATGCGTCGTACGGCACGGTGATCGAGGCGAGATCGCGGTCGCCCGACAGCACGAGGTTCGACAGCGGGCACGACACGAACGCGGCATTCGGCTCCACCAGCGTCACGTCGACACGGCCGCCGGAGAACACGCGCACGTGCTTGGCCGCCGTGGCGCCACCGTAGCCGCCGCCCACGACCACCACCCGCGCATTGCGTGTGCCCGACAGCGACGCACATGCCGCCAGCGGCCCCGCGAGCGCCGTCGCCCCCAGCGCGCGCAGCACCGCGCGTCGATCCTTACTGCTCATGACGCCCCTCCTGCGATTGGCGCGACAGCCAGCCGGCAATGGCGGCGATCTGCGCGTCGTCGTAACCGCGCGCGATCTGGCCCATCACCGTGGCTGGGCGCGTGCCGTTGCGGAACGCCTGCAGCGCGTCGATCAACTCCGCCTGGGAGCGGCCGGCCAGCGGCGGCAGCGTCTGCGCGGGCAGCCGGGCGCCGGGCGCGGTATCCGTGTGATGGCAGCTCGCGCACGTGGCGGCCCAGGTGCGCGCCTGCAGATTGGAGGGCGGACGATCGGCCGCTTGGGCCGCTTGGGCTGCTTGAGCCGCTTGGGCTGCTTGAGCCGCTTGGGCCGTGGACAGTGCCGCAAGCCAGGCTGCGGCGGCAAGGCGGTGGACGACGGGCATTGGGGGGCTGCGAAGTCGCGGGAGCGTCATACGCTAACACGCACGGCCCGCCATGTGCCCCGTGATGCGCGCAGCCAACAAAAAACGCAGCACGGTGGCTGCGTTCCTTGCGGGGCGATGTTGCCGACGACTCAGGGCAGTTGCTTACCTGGCGGCAGCGCCGGCGAATTGGTCGGCGACACCGTGACACCCGGCGAGGCCGAGGTGACGGGCGCCGGTGCCTGCGTGGCCGTCGGCGTACCTTGCACCGGCGCCGGCGTGCCCTGCGAGGCGCCTGGCGTGGTCGACGGGTTGGTCGACGTGGCGTTCGTGTCCAGGCGCTTGCGCTCGTCTTCGCTCACGTAGTCGAACACCTTCACGACCTTGTTGACGCCGCTCACGGTGCGCACGGCCTCGGTGGCACGGTTGCCTTCGGCCTCGGTCACCACGCCCATCAGGAAGACGGTCTGGGCTTCGGTGGTCACCTTGATGGAGTTCCAGGGCACGCCTTCCGTGCCGGCCAGCACGCTCTTCACCTTGGTGGTGATGAAGGTGTCGTTGGCGCGCGAGCTCATCGTGCTGGATTCGCCGGTCACGACCAGCTCGTTGACGACCTCGCGTGCGTTTTCGAGCTTCTGCGCGTACTGGCCGATCTCCTGCTTGGTCTGCTCGGTGCCGGCCTCGCCGGTCAGCAGCACCTTGCGGTTGTAGACCGTGACGTTGACGTGGGCACGGCCGTTGTAGCGCGTGATGAGCGTGTTCTCGGCCTCCAGTTGCAGGCCACGGTCGATGGTCTGGGTTGCGGTCGGGCGACGGTCGGTGGCCAAGGCCACACCGCCCGCCACTGCGCCGGCAAACAGCGGGAAGCACGCGGTCAGCTGCGTGGCGGTGATGCCGGCCAGCGCGGCCAGCACAACGGTGCGCTTGATACGGGCAGACGTAGGGGACGAGAGTTTCATGCTGTCCTTGAAGGAAGTCCGGAAGGGAGAAGAGCGAAGCTCATGCTTCAACACCGAAGGCATCGCGCATCCATTCGATGCGGCTGCCGTCGATGGCGATGACGTCGAAACGGCAGGCGGGAACGTCCTCAACCTGCCGCGCGAGAAAATCTTCGGCCGCGGCAATCAGGCGGCGCTGCTTGGCTGGTGTCACGCTCGCGGCCGCACCGCCGAAGCGCTGCGTGGAACGCGCCACGCGGGCCCGCACCTCGACAAACACCAGTGCGCCGGCCGCATCGCGCATCACCAGATCGATCTCGCCGCCCTTGCAGCGATAATTGCGGGCCACCACCGATAACCCGCGCGCCTGCAAGTAGCGCAGCGCGCGGTCCTCACCGGCTTCACCGGTTGCGGCTGTGATGGGCTGTGAAGGGACGGGCTGCGGCGCGTGCATTGGCGGTTTGAACCAAGTGACGGAGAGAAGTTCTCGTGAGTGATCCTGACTGGACCCTGCTGGCGCAAGACCAGCACTATCCCGCCGGCGCATTATATGTGGTGGCCACCCCCATCGGGAACGCCGCCGACGTGTCGCTGCGGGCTCGATACGTGCTCGGCCTCGTCGACGCGGTGGCCTGCGAGGACACGCGCAATACCGGGCAATTGCTCAATCGGCTGGGCCTGTCACGGCCGATGCTGGCGGCGCACGAGCACAACGAGCGCGAGGCCGCTGCGCGCATCGTCGCGCGTCTGGCGCAGGGCGAGCGCATCGCCTATGTGTCCGATGCCGGTACGCCCGGCGTGTCGGATCCAGGTGCACGGATTGTCGAAGCGGTGCGTGCGGCCGGGCATCGCGTGATCCCACTGCCCGGTGCGAGCGCGGTGGTGACGGCGCTCTCTGCCGCCGGCGAGCTGCTCGATACGTCGGCTGGGCAATTCACATTCGTCGGCTTCCTGCCGCCCAAGGCGGGGCAGCGTGACGCGGCCATCCGCCAATGGGCAGCGCACGGGCCGGCGTGGGTGCTGTACGAGGCGCCGCATCGCATTGACGCGACGCTCGCGGCGCTGGCGGAACACCTGCCCGCGCGGCGCATCCTCATCGGCCGCGAGCTGACCAAACTGTTCGAACAGATCGTGGTGATACCAGCCGCCGAGGCGCCGGCATGGCTTGCCGCCGATGCCTCGCATGGCAAGGGTGAATTCGTGTTGGTGGTCGAAGGCGCGGGCCCGCAGGATGCGGCGCCGGCTGCAATGGCGGCGGATCAGGTCTTGCGTCTGCTGCTGGCCGAGCTGCCCACCAAGCGCGCGGCCAAGCTGGCCGGGGCGATCACGGGTGCGCCGGTGGACGCGCTGTATCAGAGCGCACTGGCACTGAAGAACGATGGGAAGGATTAACGGTGACGCGCCTTCTTGGCGCGATGCTTCACGCGCTTCTTCAGCGGTGCCGGGTCGTCGGCGCCCACATCGGCATCGCCATCGTTGCTGGCGAGGTCCGTCTGCGTGAGTTCAGGGCGCAGCGCTTCGACTTCGGCGCGCGACAGGCGGCGGATCTCCACCTGCGTCGAACCGCGACGGACGAAGTCCAGCCGCTTGGCCGCGGCATACGACATGTCGAGGATGCGCTTGCCGTAGTACGGACCGCGATCCGTCACCTTGGCCACGACCACGCGGTCGTTGGAGAGGTTGCGCACCAGCACCCAGCTTTGCAGCGGCAGCGACGGGTGCGCCACCGTGAAGGCGTTCATGTTGAAGCGCTCGCCGCTGGCAGTGCGGCGGCCGTGGAAGCCGCGGCCATACCACGAGGCCAGGCCGCGCTGTTCGAACGTGCCAAGGTCGGCGCGCAGGCCGGGCGACGTGTCGGTGTTCTCGTCGAGCTTGAGGCTGCTCGAATCCGGGCTGCCGCGAAACGACAGCGTGCCCCAGGCATCGGGGTTGTCGCGCGGGTCGGCGAGCTTGAGGGCAGGCGCTGGCTTGCTGGCCTGCACACCGGTCTGCACGCCGGCGGGCGGTTCGCCCGGGACAGCGGCACAGCCTGCCAGCACCAGCAACGCGGTGCCATGCATCAGCCAGGCACGCAGCGTGCGGCCGGCCTGAAGGCTGGAGATCGGGTGGGGAAGCTTGAGCATGGGCGCGAGTCTAACACGCATGCTCGGATCGACTATTTACATTTCCTATTAAAACGATCACATCATGCAGTCATCTCGCATCAATTTTGTAATATTTTCTTTCCGATGTAACAGCGTTCCCCGCCAGCCCAGTGCTGGCGCGGGCTCGGCCCGATACAATCGGGTTATCCCTGCCTCGCGCAAATGCGCACATAAGATCACATGAAAGTCGTTGTCGTCCCCGTTACGCCGTTTGAACAGAACTGCACGCTGCTGATTGGCGACGATGGTGCTGCCGCCGTCACCGATCCCGGCGGCGATATCGAACGCATCCTGGCCGCCGCCGAGCAGCACGGCGCGCGCATCGAAAAGATCCTGCTCACGCACGGCCACGTCGACCACTGCGCGGCCGCTGACGCGCTGCGCACGCAACTCGGTGTGCCGATCGAAGGCCCGCAGAAGGACGAGGCGTTCTGGATCGACCAGCTCCCGATGCAGAGCCAGCGCTTCGGTTTTCCGCCCGCCAAGGCCTTCGTGCCCGATCGCTGGCTGGACGACGGCGACACCGTGGAAGCCGCCGGCCGCACGCTGCAGGTCTTCCACTGCCCCGGTCACACGCCGGGCCACGTGGTGTTCTTCAGCCCGGAAGATCGCGTTGCGATCGTCGGGGATGTGCTGTTCGCGGGCTCGATCGGCCGCACGGATTTCCCGCGCGGCAACCATGCGGACCTGATCCGCTCGATCCGCACCAAGCTCTGGCCGCTCGGCGACGACGTCACCTTCGTGCCGGGCCACGGGCCGGTCTCCACCTTCGGCGATGAGCGCGCGAGCAACCCCTACGTCGCCGATCGCCTGTTTGCCAACGAAGGCGCGGCATGAGCGACGACACCTTCGCCGACACCGCGCCTGCTGCGCCGGCAGACAAGCCCCGCCGCAAGCGCGGCAACCAGGCGCCGGACACGCGGCCCGAGATCTACGTCAGCACCGACATCGAAGCCGATGGCCCCATCCCCGGGCCGCATTCGATGCTGAGCTTTGCCAGCGCGGCGTATCTGGCCGACAAGACGCTTATCAGCACCTTCGAAGCCAATCTCGAAACGCTGCCCGGCGCGGAAGGCCATCCGATCCAGATGCAGTGGTGGAAAACGCAGCCTGAAGCCTGGGCCGCGTGCCGGCAGAATCTTGAAGCGCCCGAAGTGGCTCTGCCGCGCTACGTGGAATGGGTGGAAAGCCTGCCCGGCAAGCCGGTGTTCGTGGCGTTTCCGGCGGGCTTCGATTTCACGTACATGTTCTGGTACATGATGCGTTTTGCCGGGCGCTCGCCGTTTGGGTGGGCTGCACTCGACATCAAGACGCTGGCCTTTGCGCTGACGGGGCTGCCGTACCGGCGCAACGTCAAGGCGCTCTTTCCCGAGCACTGGCATGACCCGCTGCCGCACACGCATGTCGCGCTGGATGACGCGAAGGAGCAAGGCGCGCTCTTCTGCAACATGCTCGCCGAGTTGCGCAAGCGCGAGGCAGAGCGCGCCGCCACACAAGTGCCCGACCAATCTGCTCAGGATTGAACGCGCGGTTGGGGCGTCGAAGGCATCACGCATTTCGCGAAGAGCCGCACGCCGTTTGCCTCTCGCCCGCGTGACGCGCACACCATGCCGCAACGCAACTTGCGGCGCCGCAAACCCGCGTCTACGCTGGGTTCGTGCGAGGCGACCAGACGACTGCGCCACCCGGCGCCGGCAAGCAAAGCCACTCGCATACGCCATTTGCTTGTCGTATCGTTTTCGGGCCGCACGTACCCCCGACGCCGGTGCGTGCCGGCGTCGGCTTATCAGCTAACGACGGGGAGGTTCTGCGATGCGATTTTCCCGTGACGCGTTTGACACGCAACACTTGCGAGCGATGACGGAGCGCTTGCATTGGCATCGCAAACCCTCCGCGAAGGCGATGCCGTTGAGCATGCGTGCGCAGCATCCACATCACACGCACAGCAATGGGCACGACGACGCGGAAGTCATGAAAGTCGCCATGGTGTCTACCGTGACGGCGCTGGCAGTGGTGCTTGCAGCCCTGCTGGCAGTTGGTTTCGGGTCAGAAATGGCCCGATGGATGGGCCTGGAATGATCCGGAGCCCCTGCGCGTCTTGACGGACGCAGCCCCGGCCCTCGCGCAAGGCGATACGGCCACCCCTGAACGGCCTGTCCGATGGAAATCGGCAGGCCGTTCAACTTTGTGGCCGCGCCCATTGCGATTTACTTCAGGAACGCGTCGAGCGCTTCGGGCGTGCGGCCGATGGTGGCGCGGTCGTTACGAACGAGCACGGGGCGCTGCAGGAGCCTGGGATGTGCAGCGATGGCCTTCAACAGCGCGTCGTCCGAAGCGCCGGCCAGGTTCAGCTGTGCGTATTCGTCTTCGTTTTCGCGCACAAGCGAGCGGACGGGGGTGTCGAGTTGCGCGGCCAGCGTCTTGAGCTCGGCCAGCGTGGGCGGTGTGTTCAGGTATTCGATGACTTCCAGCGGTTCGCCCTGTTTTGCTGCAAAAGCCTGGGCTTGTTCAAGCGCGGTGCGGGATTTGGAGCACCGGGGGTTGTGGTAGATCTGCATGTCGAGATGGTTGGCTTGTTGTGGATGGGTGCCATCTTAATGGGTGGATGCTGTTGCAGATTTCGCGTCTGGCTAAAGGGGGCTTCTTTTGGTGCCCCCCCCACAAAACACGAAGGGCCGACAAAAGCCGGCCCCACGCAAAACCTCAAACCGCAACCAATCAACCGCCCAACAACTCCGCCACAGCGCAGCCAACTACCACCGTCGCGCCGCGCAGATCATTCAATCGCAGGTTCTCATCCGTGTTGTGCCCACGCGCTTCCATCAACGTGCGTGGGCCGGCGCCGTATAGCACGGTCGGCACACCGTGCGCCGTGTAGTGGCGCGCATCGGTGTACAGCGGCACGCCATGCACCGGAACCTCACCGCCGAATACTGCCTGCACGTTGCGCTTCAACGCACCGATCAGGGTCTCCACCCCCGGCAGTTCGGCCAACGGCTGCGCCAGGATGATGCGCTCTACCGACACCTCGATCCCGGGCCGCTCAGCCGCAGCACGCTCGATCACGGCACGCAGTTCGCCTTCGGCATCGCGCCCGGCCTCTTCGGGAATCATGCGGCGGTCGATACGGAACGTCACCAGATCCGGCACGACGTTGGTGTTGATGCCGCCTTGGATGAGACCGACATTGAGCGTCGCGTGGTCGATGCCGGGCACGGCGGATTTGCGCGTTGCCAGTTCTGCGCGATATGCATACACGGCCTGCAGGATGTGCGTGGCCGCTTCAATCGCATCGATGCCCGTGTGCGGCATGGCAGCGTGCGCCTGCTTGCCGCGCACCGTCACCTGCACGTGCAGGCAGCCGTTGTGCGCCGAGGTGATGCCGTATGCAAAGCCGGCCGAGATGGCGTAGTCCGGCTTGGTCAGGCCCTGATCCAGCAGCCACTTCGGGCCGATGTCACCGCCGGTTTCTTCGTCGTACGTGAAATGCAGTTCGATGGTGCCGTTGAGCTTGGCGCCGCGCTTTTCAGCGTCGATCAGCGCGAGTAGCGCCCACGTGTAGGTGACGAAATCCGATTTGGACACGGCCACGCCACGGCCGAACATGGTGGGGCCGTGTTCGGTCTCGACAATCTCGCCGCCGTACGGGTCGTGCGTCCAGCCCAGGCCGGGCGGAACAACGTCGCCGTGCGCGTTCATGGCCACAGTGGGGCCGCCGCTGCCGAACGTGTGCCGCACGATCAGGTTGGTGACGCTGACCATGCCGACGGCGCGCACTTGCGCCTCGGGCACGGGATGCGCCTCGACCGTCAAGCCCAGCGCCTCCAGCAGCGCCTTGGCGCGCGCCGCATGCGGTGCACAGTCGCCGGACGGGTTGTCCGACGGCACCTTCACCAGCTCGCGCAGAAATTCGATCTGCTGCGGGTGCGCGGCCTCGACAAACGCGCGGATGTCCGCGCCGATGCCGGGGTTGGCGAGTTGAGCCTGAGTCATGTCGATGTCTCCCTGTTGTCGGGGGATGGGTGTTGAATGTGACTGAGCCCCCGTTGTGCGGGGGCCCAGGGTGGTCGCCGATGAAGGGGACGCTTACTTGGCGGCTTGCATCGCCTCTTCGGTCAACCACACCGATTCAGGCAGATCCTGCTCGTCGCAGTTATGGCCTTCGCCGCCGCGGTCGATGACGAGGAAGTCGCTCACCTCGCCCAAGGCCAGCAGCGGGTGATGCCACACGCCGCGCGCATAGTTCACGCCCTGCCAGCCGCGCGAGACGAACGCGCGCAGCTTGGACGGATCGAGATCGCCCGCCGGTGCCACGACCACCAGGTACGGCTTGTCGTTCTGCGGGATGAAGGCCTGGCTGCCACGCGGGTGGCGCTCCAGCATCTTGATCTCGAACGGCAGCGACCGCGGCTGGCCACGGAACAGGTTGATCAGCGCCCGGCCGCCCTCGCCTACATCCACGTTGGCGAGGTCATGAAAGCGGATGGTCGTGCCCTGGTTGATGGGGAACTGCTTGGCGCCTTCCAGTTCGATTACGTCGCCGAACGGCGCGAAGGCTTCGCGCGTGAGCGGCTCGATGGTCAGCGCAACGCGCGTCACAGTGTCTTGGCTCATTCCAGCACCCCCCACAGGCGCAGACGCGACACACCGCCGTCCGGGAACATGTTGAAGCGCACGTGCGTAACGAGCCCCAAGTCGGCGATTTCCGCCTCGTAGTAGTGCTGCAGATCCATCTGCAGCTTCTGCTCGGGCAGCAGCGTCTGCCAGAACATCGCCTGCGTCTTCAGCGAGCTGTCGGTGCCCCCCACCACGCGCGCAGCCTGGATGGAAACGCGGTCGGCAAAGTTGCCCTTGAAGTGCGCGGTGTCGACTTCGATCTTGCGGATGCGGCCCGGCTGCGCCAGCGCGATCACGCACCAGTCGTTGCCCGGTTCGCGGCGGCGGCGCGTTTCCCAGCCGTCGCCCATGTTCACGCCGCGGCCCGGCATCAGCATGCGCGAGGCCGGCCCGAAGTGTTCGTTGTTGGCTTCGACCACGTAGGCGCCGTTTTCCATGGCGGCCAGGTCGAACAGCTTGGTGCGGTCAGCGCCCTTCCAGTCGACTTGCGGCTGGCCGTAGACGCGCAAGCGCGCGATGCCGCCATCCGGGAAGATGTTCACGCGCAGGTGCGTGAAGGCGCCGGTGTTGGTCACGGCCACGTAGGCGTGGCTGTTGCCTTGCAGCGTGGTCGACGGAACGATTTCGGTCCACTGCGTGGCATCGGTCGGCTCGCCGTCCGGCAGGTAGGCGGCTTCAATGGACGCGGCCGGCGGGAAGTTGCCGGTGAAATGGCTGGTGTCGATATCGACGCCCTTCACGACGCCCGGGCGTGCCAGGCGGACGATGCAGTGGTCATAGCCGCCGTTGCGGCGACGGCGCGTCTCCCAGCCGTCCATCCACTTGCCGTGGTCGTCGTACTTGCCGGGGATGAAGACGGCCGGCTCGGGATTAAGCATGCGGTCTTTCGGTGCGAAGAATTCGTCGGTCGCGAACGTGGCTACGGCGCCCAGGCGCGGATCGGCCAGGTTCGGGTAGCGGCGGGTGAATTCTGGGGCGTTCGGATCGAGCGTAGGCAGCGCCATGGGAAAACTCCTTGGTGTTTGTCTCTGGATGTTATACGGCAGGCCCATCGAACAAAAACGCCGAGTAAGAACATTCGAAACTGTGGCGATGGGAACGCCGGAAGTGCAGCGTGGATGCTGGAAGCACAAGGCTTCGCGGGACTGCATGAACCGATGCTAGCATGTGAATTCAAAAATTGCATACAAAAATTGGATCGCCTATGATGCCGTCATCGCTCGACAATCCGCGACAACAATTTGTTGCGGCACGATGCGCAAAACAAAGCCGTGACGACAATCGCAACAGACGATCCCGCAGGGCTTGAGACACCTGAAATCCAAAGGAGGATTCACCATGCAACGCTTTACGCGCCCGTTGTTCGGGCAGGTTTTGATTGCTCTGGCAATCGGCATCGCGCTGGGCATCTGGGTGCCGGAATTTGCACAGAAGCTGCAGCCGCTCGGCGACGGTTTCCTCAAGCTCATCAAGATGCTGATCGCGCCGATCGTGTTTTCGGTGGTGGTGGTGGGGATCTGCGGCGCGGGCGAGCTGAAGAAGGTCGGGCGCGTGGGCGGCAAGGCCGTCCTCTACTTCGAGGTGGTCACGACGATTGCGCTGGCGCTGGGTATTGGGCTGGCGTATCTGGTCGGGCCGGGCCACGGCATGAACGTGGATCCGAAATCGCTCGACCCGGCTGCCATGGCGTCGTACATGAACACCGCCAAGCAGGTGGAATCGACCGGCGTGGCGGCGTTCTTCCTCAAGCTGATTCCCGATACGTTCGTCAGCGGCTTTGTGAAGGGCGACATCCTGCAGGTGCTGCTGGTGTCGATCCTGTTCGGCTGCTCGCTGTCGCTGCTGGGTGAGCGCACCAAGCCGCTCGTCAGCCTGATCGACCAGCTCTCGCACGTGCTGTTCCGCATGATGGCGGTGATCATCCGCCTGGCACCGCTGGGCGTGCTGGGTGCGGTGGCCTTCACCGTGGGCAAGTACGGCGCGGGCTCGCTCAAGCAGCTCGGCTTCCTGGTGCTGCTGTTCTACGCAGCGGTGGTGATCTTCGTGGTGGTGGTGCTGGGCGGCATCCTGAAGCTGGCTGGCTTCAACATCTTCAAACTGATCCGCTTCCTGCGCGCCGAGCTGCTGGTGGTGCTGGGCACGGCATCGTCCGATGCGGTGCTGCCGTCCATCATGAACAAGCTCGAGAAGATGGGCATCAAGCGCTCGGTGGTGGGCCTTGTCATTCCGACCGGCTACTCGTTCAACCTCGATGCGTTCTCGATCTACCTGACGCTGGCCGCCGTATTCATCGCGCAGGCGACCAACACGCCGCTGGCTTTCCAAGACCTGCTGCTGATCCTGGGTGTGGCGCTGATCACCTCCAAGGGCGCGCACGGCATTCCGGGTTCGGCCATCGTGATCCTGGCGGCCACGCTGTCGGTCATCCCGGCCATTCCGGCGGTGGGCCTGGTGCTGGTGCTCTCCGTCGACTGGTTCATCGGGATTGCCCGTGCGCTGGGCAACCTGATCGGCAACTGCGTGGCCACGGTGGTGATTGCCGCGTGGGAGAAGGACATCGACCGCGTGCGCGCCAATGCGGTGCTCGACGGCAAGATCGACATCACCGAGGAAGGCGAGGCGATTGCGCACGGTCAAGGCGTGGCAGCACCGGCTGCACACACGCTGCCGCATGCCTGAAGCGGCCCTCCTGTCGGACGGCGGTAAAATCGGCACCATGACTGAAACCACCGCCGCCGACATCTCCTCCGAAGGCATCGCCGACGACATCGCCCAGGCGATCGTCGCGCATCGGCTGCCCCCGGGCACCAAGCTGCGTGAAGAGGCGCTGGCGAAGGTCTACGGCGTGAGCCGCACCAAGATTCGGGCGGCGCTGCTGATGCTGGCCAAAGACAAGCTGATCCGCATGGAGCCGGACCGCGGCGCGTTCGTGGCCAAGCCCGACGAGACCGAGGCGCGCGAGGTGTTTGCCGTGCGCCGCGTGCTGGAGGTGGCGCTGGTGCGCGAGTTCATCGCGAAAGCCACCCCCGCCGATTACAAGCGACTGGAAAAGCACCTGGCCGAAGAACACCGGGCGGCGGCAAGCGGCAGCCTCGCCGACGTGCCGCGCCGCAACCGCATGATGGCGGACTTCCACCTGTTGATGGCCGATGTGGTCGGCAACAGCGTGCTCAAGGAAATGCTGCGTGAGCTTTCCGCGCGCAGCTCGGTCATCACGATGATGTACCAGTCCACCTATGACGCCGTGCGCTCGTCCGACGAGCACACCGCCTTCCTGGAGGCCGCCAAGCGCGGCGACGTGGAAGGCGCCATCGCCCTGATGGAAGAACACATGGCGCACACCGAGTCTTCGCTCAAGTTCGAATCGCCGGGTGGCCGCGCAACGGATCTCGTTGCCGCGCTCCTCGCCTGATACGCGTCGTGCCGACGTACACGCTGCGCGCGCCTGTCTCAGCCGAGCTGGACATCAAGAAAAGCCGCTTCATCGGATGGGCCGTGCCGGTTGAAGACCGGGCCGCGGCCATGGAGGTCATCGCCCGCTTGCGCGCGGAGCACCCGACGGCCACGCACGTCTGCTGGGCGCTGCTGGCGGGCGGGCAATCCGGCATGTCCGATGACGGCGAACCCTCCGGCACGGCTGGCCGTCCGATTCTGGAAGTGCTGCGCCATCACGACCTGGATGGCACGCTGGGCGCCGTGGTGCGCTACTTCGGCGGCGTGAAGCTCGGCGCGGGTGGCCTCGTGCGCGCCTATACCGATGCCATCGCCACCGCCCTCATGCAGGCCGAGCGCGTGGAGCGCATCGCCAGCACCACGCTCACCCTCGCCACCGACTACGCGGACGAGGCGCGCATCCGACGCTGGATTGACGACGGCGGGTATGCGCTTGTCGATGCCGCCTACGACGCGGGCGTCACGCTGACTGTGCGACTGCCTGTGACGGACGAGGCGCAGGCGCGGGTTGCATTGCGGGATCTGACACAGGGGCGTGTGTCGATCACCTAGCGCTTAATGTGCGGGAGCAGGCGGCGCGGCGAGCGCGGGGCCAGGGCAACACGGGTCAGGACAGTCCGGCTGGAAGACCACGTAGACAGCGGTCGGCATTTTGGGAATGGCACCCTCGCGTTGCACCGCGCGCAGACGCGTATCGGCTTCGGACAACTCCACCTTGTCGCCATCGATCCCAACAGCGGCCAGGACGGCCTGGATGCTTCTGAGGCGTAGAACCGCCAGTTCCGAGTCGGTGGCGGGCTCGGGCGCTTCCCGCAAGCTCACCCGATACTTGCCGCCGCTGCGGAAATCTTCCTTGAGTTGCGAGTCCCAGTCCGCCAGCTTCAGGATTTCGGTGGTGGGCAGCGCTGACTCGCCGGGCGGGAACACCAGTGGATGCTCAAACCCGGTCGTTGTGCACGCCAGCACGGAGGTGCTGAACATGAGGGCACCGACCACTGCAGTTGTGCGTAGCATCTTCCGTCTCCGGTCGTGAGCACGTCCCCACTATGCGCCGGATGGCGCGCCGAGGCACCCTCATCCGTTCGGTACCGCTCACCCCGCGCGCGACCAGTACCCCGGCTGTGCAAACACCGTCTTCAGGTGCTCGATAAAGAACCGGATCTTCGCCGGCACCGGCCGCTGCTGCGGGTACACGGCGAGGATGTCGTAGTCGGGCAGCGCGTAGTCGTCCAGCACCGTCATCAGCGCACCCGATTCCAACTCGGGCTGGATTTCCCAGGTGGAACGCCAGCCGAGGCCCAGGCCCTCGCCCATCCAGCGGTGCAGCAGTTCGCCGTCGTTGCAGTCGAGGTTGCCGCTCACTTTCACGGTGACGGCCTTGCCGTTCTGCTGAAAGTACCAGCCGCGCTGCTGGCCGCCCTGCAGGTTGAAGGCGAGGCAGTTGTGACGCTCGAGGTCATCCAGCGTGCGCGGCACGCCGTGCTTGGCAAAGTACGCGGGCGTGCCGCACACGACGCGCTTGTTCGACGCCAGGCGGATCGCCACGAAGTTCGGGTCGATCGCCCCACCGATGCGGATGCCCACGTCGTAGCCCTCGCGCACCAGGTCGACCACGCGGTCGGTCAGGTTGAACGAGCAGCGCACATCGGGGTTGGCGCGCAGGAAGTCCGGCGCGTGCGGCGCAACATGCTTGCGACCGAACGCGGCCGGTGCGGACACGATCAGGTGGCCCGTCGCCTTGTGGCGGCCTTCGGCCACCAGCAGCTCGGCGCGGTCCAGTTCGCCCAGTGCCTTCTTGCACTGCTCCATGAACACCGCGCCCTGCTCGGTCACGGCAATGCGGCGCGTGGACCGGTGCAGCAGCTTCACACCCAGGCGGGCTTCCAGCGCGTTGATGCGCCGGCCGATCATGACGGGCGTCACGTCCTGCGTGAGCGCGGCGGCGGCCATGCTGCCGTGCTCCACCACGGCGATGAACGCTTCGATCTGCTTGAGCTTGTCCATTCCATCATTCCAGTTCGCAATGTCTGACCATTTTAGTGAGCATTCCGTACCTGGATTGCCACTTTCTCGCGCATATCACCTGTGACGAATGGAAAAAATCGGGATTGGCGATGTGATCGATAACCACGCACCGATGCGAGTTTTTGCGACGCACCAAATCACCCAGCAATGGCTTTACCACGGGCATTTGCAGCATCTTCGCTGCCTGGGTATTGCTGCAGCACGCAAAATATTTCGATACGTGGAGTTAGCAATCAACTGACGAAATCAGCGTTTATCCATATCGGCATGCGGGAATAGGATCACCTCAAAGCAATCCCACCCTTCCCCTTTCCTGGAGACACACCATGCCGAAGATGAGAGCGATTGATGCCGCAGTTGCGGTGATGGAAAAAGAAGGCATCACCACCGCCTTCGGCGTGCCTGGTGCCGCCATCAACCCGTTGTACTCGGCCCTGCGTAAGGCCGGCAACATCAGCCACGTGCTGGCCCGCCACGTTGAGGGCGCCTCGCACATGGCCGAGGGCTACACCCGTGCCGAACCGGGCAACATCGGCGTGTGTATCGGCACCTCGGGCCCGGCGGGCACGGACATGATCACCGGCCTGTACTCGGCCTGGGCAGATTCGATTCCCATCCTCTGCATCACCGGCCAGGCGCCGCGCGCCCGTCTGTACAAGGAAGACTTCCAGGCTGTCGACATCGAGTCGATCGCCAAGCCGGTCACCAAGTGGGCCGTCACCGTTCGCGAACCGGCCCTGGTGCCGCGCGTGTTCCAGCAGGCATTCCACCTGATGCGTTCGGGCCGTCCGGGCCCGGTGCTGATCGACCTGCCGTTCGACGTGCAAGTCGCCGAGATCGAGTTCGACCCCGACACCTACAGCCCGCTGCCGGTCTACAAGCCCGCGGCCACGCGTGCCCAGGCCGAGCGCGCCATCGAGATGCTGTGCGAAGCCGAGCGCCCGCTGCTGGTGTGCGGCGGCGGCGTGATCAACGCCGATGCGGCCAAGCTGATGGTCGAGTTTGCCGAGCTGGTGAACGTGCCCGTGGTTCCGACCCTGATGGGCTGGGGCGTGCTGGCTGATGACCACCCGCTCAACGCCGGCATGGTCGGCCTGCAAACGTCGCACCGCTACGGCAACGCCACGCTGCTCGCTTCGGACTTCGTGTTCGGTATCGGCAACCGCTGGGCCAACCGCCACACCGGCAGCGTCGAGGTGTACACGAAGGGCCGCAAGTTCGTGCACGTCGACATCGAACCGACCCAGATTGGCCGCGTGTTCGGCCCCGACCTGGGCATCGTGTCGGACGCCAAGGCTGCATTGGAGAAGTTCATTGAAGTCGCCCGCGAGCTGAAGGCCGCCGGCAAGCTGCCGTGCCGCAAGAGCTGGAACGCTGACGTGCAGAAGCGCAAGCGCACGATGCTGCGTCGCTCGGACTTCGACAACGTGCCCATCAAGCCGCAGCGCGTGTACCGCGAGATGAACCAGTACTTCCCGCGCGACGTGCGTTACGTGAGCACGATCGGTCTGTCGCAGATCGCCGCTGCGCAGTTCCTGTCGGTCAACCAGCCGCGCCACTGGATCAACTGCGGCCAGGCAGGCCCGCTGGGCTGGACGATTCCTGCCGCGATCGGCGTGAAGGTGGCTTCGCCCAACAGCGACGTCGTCGCCATCTCGGGTGACTACGACTTCCAGTTCATGATCGAAGAAATGGCGGTGGCCGCGCAGTTCAAGGTGCCGTACATCCACGTGGTGGTGAACAACTCGTACCTGGGCCTGATCCGCCAGGCGCAGCGCAACTTCGACATGGACTACTGCGTCCAGCTCGCCTTCGACAACGTCAACTCGCCGGAAGTGAACGGCTACGGCGTGGACCACGTGAAGGTCGTGGAAGGCCTGGGTTGCAAGGCGATCCGCGTGTTCAAGCCGGAAGACATCGAACCCGCATTCGCACAGGCCCGCAAGCTGATGGCCGAGTTCTCGGTGCCGGTGATGGTGGAAGTGATTCTCGAGCGCGTGACCAACATCGCGATGGGCACGGAGATCGACAACGTGGTCGAGTTTGAAGAGGTGCTCGACCTGGAAGACACCGTCACGGAAGCCGAAGGCGCCACCGCATAAAGACGGCGCGTCTGTCCCTCACCGATCCGATAAGGAGAAAACATGACAAAGCTGGCAGCCAACCTGACCATGCTCTTCAACGAGCAGGCGTTCCTCGACCGCTTCGAAGCCGCCGCTCGCGCGGGCTTCCGCGGTGTGGAGTTCCTGTTCCCCTACGCGTTCCATGCAGACCAGATTGCTGATCGCCTGAACCGCTTCCAGCTCGACCTGGTCCTGCACAACCTGCCGGCCGGCAACTGGGACGGTGGCGAGCGCGGCATCGCCGTGCTGCCCGATCGCGTGGGCGAGTTTCAGGAAGGCGTGGGTGAAGCGATCAAGTACGCCAAGGTGCTCGGCGTCAAGCAACTCAACTGCCTGGTGGGCATTCGCCCCGAAGGCGTGAGCGAAGACGTTGCACGCAAGACGCTGGTGGAGAACCTGAAGTTTGCAGCGAAGGCACTGAAGGCCGAGAAGATTGATCTGCTGGTCGAGCCGATCAATACGTTCGACATTCCTGGCTTCTACCTGAACCGCACGCAGCAGGCGCTGGACCTCATCAACGACGTGGATGCGTCCAACCTGTACGTGCAGTACGACATCTATCACATGCAACGGATGGAGGGCGAAGTGGCGAACACGCTGAAGCGCCATCTGGACAAGATCAAGCATGTGCAGCTGGCGGACAACCCGGGGCGTAATGAGCCGGGGACTGGCGAGATCAACTACCAGTTCTTGTTCCGTTGGCTGGATGAGATTGGGTACAAGGGCTGGGTGGGGTGTGAGTACAAGCCTAAGGCTGGGACGGTTGAAGGTCTTGGCTGGCGTGAGGCTCACCAGGTGGCTTGAGCTTTTTGTCTGGTTTGGTTTTTGCCCCGGTGGTGCATCCCTTGTTTCATCCCCTGCCGGGGCTGACTCACTTTTCTTTGTCTTGCCAAAGAAAAGTAAGCAAAAGAAAGGCGCGCCCGAGATGGCGAAAGACTCCTTGAATTTATGTCGCAGGGAGGGGAAGGGAAAAACTCGCTTCGCTCAGACAGTTTCCCTTCCTTTTTCCTCCCTGCAACAGAAATTCAAGGCGCCATCAAGGGCTCCAACGGCCAAACAGTCGGTTCATTAGTGCAGTAGTAAGAGCAGTTGCAGGTCACGCAGCAAAACAGCAATCAAGAGCCAGACAGAGCGACAGGACATGCAGACCTACGGTTTGCTTTTCCCTTGCCCTAGATGGCGCCTTGAATTTGTGTAAGCGGGCCGGAAAAAGAACGGGAACTGTCTAAGCGAAGCGAGTTTTCCCGTTCTCCGCCCGGTTACACAAATTCAAGGAGGGTGTCGCCATCTCGGGCGCGCCTTTCTTTGCTTACTTTCTTTGGCAAGACAAAGAAAGTGAGTCGCCCCCGGCAGGGGGTGAAAGGGAGTGGACCACCAAGGCCCAATCCAACAACCGACGAACCAACATTCAAACCAAGGAGATCCCTCACCATGGCAAACGCACTCAACCTCGGTTTCATCGGCCTCGGCATCATGGGCGCCCCCATGGCCGGCCACCTGCGCGCCGCTGGCCACACGCTGTTCGTGCACGACGTGAACCCGGCCCCGGCCGCACTGGTGGAAGCCGGTGTGACGGTCTGCACAAGCGCCGAGGAAGTTGCCAAGCGCGCCGACATCATCTTCATCATGGTGCCGGACACCCCGCACGTTGAAGCCGTGCTGTTCAGCGAGAAGGGCGTTGCCAAGGCGCTGAAGGACGCAGGCAAGGACGCTGCTGCCAACAAGATCGTGGTCGACATGAGCTCGATCTCGCCGATCGCCACGAAGGACTTTGCCGCACGCATCAACAAGACCGGTGCCCAATACCTGGACGCTCCGGTGTCGGGTGGCGAAGTGGGCGCGAAGGCGGCCTCGCTGACGATCATGGTCGGCGGTGACCAAGCTGCATTCGACCGTGTCACGCCGCTGTTCCAGCTGATGGGCAAGAACATCACGCTGGTGGGCGGCAACGGCGACGGCCAGACCACCAAGGTGGCCAACCAGATCATCGTGGCGCTGAACATCCAGGCCGTGTCGGAAGCCCTGCTGTTTGCCTCGAAGGCCGGTGCCGACCCCGCAAAGGTGCGTCAGGCGCTGATGGGCGGCTTCGCCAACTCGCGCATTCTGGAAGTGCACGGCGAGCGCATGGTCAAGCGTACGTTCGACCCGGGCTTCCGCATCGAACTGCACCAGAAGGACCTGAACCTGGCCCTGCAAGGCGCCAAGGCACTGGGCGTGGCCCTGCCGAACACCGCGACCGCGCAAGAGCTGTTCAACACCTGCGCCGCCAACGGCATGGGCAAGCAAGATCACTCGGCACTGTGCCGCGCGATCGAGATCATGTCGAACCACGAGATCGCCTAAGCCGTACCTTGCCGCCGCCTTCGGGTGGCGGCAGTTTCGTTTGAGCTGTCCCCACGCTTTCTGCCATGCACAACGACTCTTCCGCTCAGGCCGCCTTGCGCGCCGCCCTGCCCAACCCGTCGCCGCGCGCGCTGCTGCACGGCTTGTTTGATACCGCGGTGGCTGCTGTCAGTGCTGCACAGTGCCTGCCCGCGTTTCTGCCGGAACCCCCGCGTGGCCGCACCATCGTCATTGGTGCCGGCAAAGGTGCTGCGGCGATGGCCGAAGCCGTGGAGCAACACTGGACGGGCGAACTGTCGGGCCTGGTCGTCACGCGCTATGAGCATGGCCGTACGCCCGGCACGCAAGGCCGCATTGAAGTCGTGGAAGCCTCGCACCCGGTGCCCGATGCGGCCGGCCAACGTGCCGCGCAACGCATGGTCGAACTGCTCAAGGGCCTGACGGAAGACGACCTCGTGCTGTGCCTGATCTCGGGCGGCGGCTCGGCCCTGCTGGCCGCACCGGCCGAAGGCCTGACGCTGGCCGACAAGCAGACGGTCAACCGCGCGCTGCTCAAGAGCGGCGCGAGCATCGGCGAGATGAACTGCGTGCGCAAGCACCTCTCGTCGATCAAGGGTGGGCGCCTGGCACTGGCCTGCGCACCGGCGCGCGTGGAGACGCTGCTGATCTCCGACATCCCCGGCGATGATCCGACGCTCATCGCCAGCGGCCCGACGCTGCCGGATGCGACCACCTGCGCGGATGCGCTGGCCGTCATCAACAAATACGGCATCGACGTGCCGGAAGCGGTGCGCCGTCATCTGGAAACCGGCGCGGGCGAAACGCCCAAGCCCGGCGATGCGCGCTTCGAAGGCCATCGCAGCCATGTCATCGCAACGGCGCAGGATGCGCTGGAAGCGGCTGCCGCACAGGCACGCGCACTCGGTTACGAAGCGCACATCCTGTCGGACAGCATCGAAGGCGAAGCGCGTGATGTGGCCGAAGTGCATGCCGGCATCGTGCGGCAGATCGTGGCGCGCAATCAGCCGTTCACCAAGCCGTGCGTGATTCTGTCGGGCGGTGAAACCACCGTCACCGTGCGTGGCAACGGGCGCGGTGGCCGCAATGCCGAGTTCCTGCTCGCGCTGGGCGTGGCGCTGGACGGCCTGCCGGGCGTGCATGCGATTGCTTGCGATACCGATGGCATCGATGGCTCGGAAGACAACGCTGGGGCGATTCTTACGCCGGACAGTCTTGCTCGTGCCGAGGCGCTGGGCCTGAAGCCGAAGCAGCTGCTCGACAACAACGATGGGTATGGGTTCTTTGATGCGCTCGGCGATTTGATTGTTACCAAGCCGACTCGGACGAATGTGAATGACTTTCGGGCGATTTTGATTACTGGGTGAGGTTGGATGAGGGATGGATTGAGGTTGGTGGTCCATCCCTTGTTTCATCCCCTGCCGGGGCTGACTCACTTTTCTTTGTCTTGCCAAAGAAAAGTAAGCAAAAGAAAGGCGCGCCCGAGATGGCGAAAGCCTCCTTGAATTTCTGTCGCAAGGAGGGGAAGGGGAAAACTCGCTGCGCTCAGACAGTTCCCCTTCCTTGATCCTCCTTGCAACAGAAATTCAAGGCGCCATCAAGGGCAAGGAACGGCCACACCGTCGCGGAGCCCTCGGCACTGGCTCTGTGAGTCCCGGTGTTAGCGCTTTGAGAGTCGACGCCGGCTCTTTGAGAGCCAGCATCGGCTCTCGGAGTCCCGACGCTGACGCTTTGAGACTCGGCGCTGGCTCTCCTGAGTCCCGATGTTGGCTCTTTGGGAGTCAACGCTGGCTCCTGGAGTCCCGACGCTGATGCTTTGAGACTCAGCGCGGGCTCTCTTGAGTCCCGATGTTGGCTCTTTGAGAGTCAACGCCGGCTCTTGGAGTCCCGACGCTGATGCTTTGAGCCTCAGTGCTGGCTCTCCTGAGTCCCGATGTTGGCTCTTTGAGAGTCAACGCCGGCTCTTGGAGTCCCGACGCTGATGCTTTGAGACTCGGCACTGGCTCTGTGAGTCCCGGTGTTAGCGCTTTGAGAGTCGACGCCGGCTCTTTGAGAGCCAGAACTGGAGTTTTGGGAGTCAGCATCGACTCTTGGAGTCCTTGCACCGACGCTTTGAGTGTCGATAGGAACAAGAAACACAGCGCCACGGGGCAGCCCACAGATGGTGTGGTCGTACCCTGCCCTAGATGGCGCCTTGAATTTGTGTAAGCGGGCGGAAACAAGAAGGAGGCTGTTTGAGCGCAGCGAGTTTGCCTCCTTCTCCGCCCGGTTACACAAATTCAAGGAGGGGGTCGCCATCTCGGGCGCGCCTTTCTTTGCTTACTTTCTTTGGCAAGACAAAGAAAGTGAGTCGCCCCCGGCAGGGGGTGAAAGGGAGTGGACCACCAAGGCCCAAACAGCAACACACCGGAACAACACATCATGCGCCGCTTCCGCAACACCAAAATCCTCGCCACCCTCGGCCCCGCCAGCAGCGACAAAGACACCATCCGCGCCCTCGTCGACGCGGGCGCAGACGTCTTCCGCCTGAACTTCAGCCACGGCTCGCACGAAGACCACCGCAAGCGCTACGACACCGTGCGCGCGGTGGAAGCCGAGACCGGCCGCCCCATCGGCATCCTCGCTGACATGCAAGGCCCGAAGCTGCGCATCGGTACGTTTGCCGAAGGCCGTGTCGTGCTCAAGCACGGCGAGCGCTTCGTGCTCGACCGCGACCCCACGCCGGGCGATGTCACCCGCGTGCACCTGCCGCACCCCGAGCTGTACGCGGCGGCCGCGCCCGGCCAATCGCTGCTGCTGGATGACGGCAAGATCCGCCTGGCCGTGGAAGCCGCCGACCCGACGGCCATCGTCACGCGCGTGGTCGACGGTGGCCCGCTGTCGGACCGCAAGGGCGTGAACGTGCCCGACGCGGTGATCCCCATTCCCGCGCTCACCGAGAAAGACCTGCGCGATCTGGACTTCGCGCTGTCGCTGGGGGTGGACTGGATTGCGCTGTCGTTCGTGCAGCGCGCCGAAGACGTGATCGCCGCGCGCGAGATCATCGGCGACCGCGCAGGCCTGCTCTCCAAGATCGAGAAGCCCGCCGCGCTGCTGCACCTGGAAGACATCGTGCAGGCCTCCGATGCGCTGATGGTGGCACGCGGTGACCTGGGCGTGGAGCTGCCGCCCGAGCGCGTGCCCGGCGTGCAGAAGCGCATCCTGCGCATCGCGCGCCAGCACGGCAAGCCGGTGGTCGTGGCCACGCAGATGCTCGAATCGATGATCGAGGCGCCGGTGCCGACGCGCGCCGAAGCGTCCGACGTGGCCACCGCCGTGTACGACGGCACCGACGCCGTGATGCTCTCGGCCGAATCGGCCAGCGGCAAGCACCCGGTGGCGGCGGTCAGCATCATGAACCGCATCATTGCCGAGACCGAGCGCGATCCGCTGTACCGCAACCTGATCGACGCGCAGCACCAGGCCCCGCTGCCGACGCGCCAGGACGCCATCTGCGCGGCCCTGCGCGACGTGACGCACATCCTGGGCGCGGTGGCCACCGTCACCTACACGTCCAGCGGCAAGACGAGCCTGCGCGCCGCCCGCGAGCGGCCGCTGGCACCCATCGTCAGCATCACGCCGCGCCTGGATACGGCGCGCCGCCTGGCGATCGTCTGGGGTGTGCACAGCACCGTCAGCCCGGACGTGAGCAGCGTGGACGAGATGGTAGACGCCGCCTGCCGCGCGGCCGCGCGCGAAGGCTTTGCCGCTGCGGGCGACCACATCGCCATCACGGCGGGCATGCCGTTCGGTCAGGCAGGTTCGACCAACCTGCTGCGCCTGGCTGAAATCTGGCCGCAGACACTGTCGACGGCACAAGCGGACACCAGCTCGCAGATCGAGCCGGCAGCGGTCTGACGCCGGTTCGTCAGACCACCTTGGAGTAACGCGGCACGGGCAGCGGCACTGCCGCCATGCCTGTGCCAGCGTTGGCTTCACGCGCGTCTTCTGCCATCTGCGCGGCCTGCATCGCAGCGCGCAGGTGCGCATCAAACACCATGGCGATGCGTCGTACCAGCAGCCGCCCTTGCGGCGTGATGACGATGCGCTCGTCGCCCACCTTCAACAGCCCAGCCGCTTCCAGCGGCACCAGCGCGGCAAGCTCGTCGGCGAAGGTGGACTTGAAATCCAACCCGTGGCGGGCGCCGAATGCGCGCATGTCCAGTTCGAACCCGCACATCAGCTCGCCGATCAGCGCGCGGCGCACATGGTCGTCCGGCGTGAGCGACATGCCGCGCAGCACCGCCAGTTCCCCCGCATCGATGCGCGCGTAATACGCGTCGAGATCCTTTTCGTTCTGCGCATACACATCGCCCACGCGGCTGATGGCGGACACGCCAAAGGCCAGCAGGTCACAGTCGGCGTGCGTGGAGTAGCCCTGGAAGTTGCGCTGCAGCCGCCCCTCGCGCTGCGCGATGGCGAGCGCATCGTCGGGCCGCGCAAAGTGGTCCATGCCGATGTACACGTAGCCTTCGGCGACCAGGCGCTCCACCGTCATCGCCAGCAGGTCGAGCTTCTCGTCGGCCGTCGGCAGCGTGAGGATGTCGATGCGGCGCTGCGGCTTGAACAAGTGCGGCAGGTGCGCGTAGCTGTAGACGGACAGCCGGTCCGGCGCCATCTCAAGCACGCGGTCCAGCGTGGCATAGAACGTCTCGGTGCGCTGATGCGGCAGGCCGTAGATCAGGTCGAAGCTGATCGATTCGAAGCCCATGCGGCGCGCGGTGTCGACCACGCGGCGCGTTTCTTCCACGCTCTGCGTGCGGTGGATGGCACGCTGCACATCGGGGTCAAAGTCCTGAATGCCGAGGCTTGCGCGGTTGAAGCCGATCTCGGCCAGCACGGCGAGCGTGGCGGCGTCAGCGTGGCGCGGGTCAAGCTCGACGGAGATCTCGCCATCGCTGGCCAGGTCGAAATGCTGGCGTGTGGCGGCCATCACCGCACGCATCTCGTCATGCGCGAGGAAGGTGGGTGTGCCGCCGCCCCAGTGCAGCTGCGTCACGCGGCGCAGCGGGCCGATCTGCTCGGCCACCAAGGCCATCTCGCGCGCCAGCGTCTGCACGTAGCGGGCGCTGCGGGAGCGGTCTTTGGTGATGACCTTGTTGCAGCCGCAGTAGTAGCAGAGGTTCGCGCAGAACGGCAGGTGCATGTACAGCGACAGCGGCGCATGCAGCGCGGGCGCAATGGCGGCGCGGCGGTGCAGTGCGGCGAGGTAATCGGCGTTGTCGAACCCGGTGTGGAAGCGGTCTGCCGTCGGGTACGAGGTATAGCGCGGGCCGTGCGTGTCAAAGCGCTGCGCGAGCGCGCGCACCTGCGGCGCAGACCAGCGGAAGTCGGTGTCGTTGGCGGCGGACGGAACGTCGGCCGGCTTGGTAAAAGGGAACATGGTGCGGGTGTGGCGAGGGCGATGGTCCATCCTAAAACCGCCCTGTCAGCGCCGCGTTGACGTGCGTCAACGTCGATCGACGCCAGTTCAAACGCCTCGCCCCCCTCCGTTGGGAGGGAGCCAACTTCACCGATCTGTCACGTTCCGCCCCCTAACATCGACGATCGGCGTCATGGTCTGGATGCGCAGGCCACTACGACAACACCACAACGCACGCCGTCGACTCGTCTTTTGGGGGAAGCACCATGTGGCAGACACTGGCACGCCGCAGCGCCCATGCGCTGGCCTGTGCGGCCGCCGCCGTGACGCTGGCGGCCCAGGCACAGGGCAACGCGCCGTTCGTGGTCGGGCAACTGGTCGAACGCGGCGGCGCGCAGGCCGACTACGCGCGTGATTTCATGGCCGGCGCCAAGGTCGCGTTCGATGCCGCCAACCAGGGCGGCGGCATCAAGGGCCGGCGCATCAGCCTCGTGCGGCGCGAAGCCGCGCAGAACGAGGCCGTGCCGCAGGCCGTGGACATGATTGAGCGCGACCGCGTGGAAGTGCTGTTCGGCGTGAGCGAGCGCCTGCTGCCCGCGCTGGCCGCGTCACCGGAAATCACGCGGCGCAATGTGCCGCTGCTTGCGCCGCTCTCGGGCGCCACGTCAGCGTCCGACAACGTGCTCTTCATCCGCCCCGACTACGACCACGAGATCATCGCCGCGCACAACCGGCTGCGGCAGTTCGGCATGCGGCGCATTGCGCTGGTCACCGCCTCGGGCTTCGACCCGCAGCTCGGCGCGCGCCTGCGAAGCGCGCTGGCTGGCACGGCACCGGCCAAGGGCGAGGCTGCCGAGGTGCTGGATCTCTACACCCTCACCGGCGAACCGGGTGAACTGGCCGCACGCATTGCGCCCACCAAGCCCACGGCCGTCATCGTGGCCGGCGACACCCTCACCTACGCCGGTGTTGGACGCGCGCTCGCGCAGCAGGGGTGGTATGGCTTTCTGGTCGGGCTGTCGTCAGTGAACCCGCTGGTGGCCAGGGAGATTCTTGGCAGCGGCTACAGCGGCGGGATGCTGCTCGCGCAGACGGTGCCCAATGCGGCCAGCGGCAACACCAAGGTCGCGCGTGAGCACATGGCGCGCATGAAGCAATTTCTCGATGAGCCGCCTTCTGCTGCGACGTTGTCGGGGTATATCGCCGCGACGTATCTGATTCAGGCGATGAATGCGGCCGGGGGGAAGGTGGCGGGGGCTGAACTGCGGCGGGCGCTGCAGGCTCGGGTGGATGTTGGTGGCTTTACTTTGGACTTCACGCGCGGGAATCGCGGGAGTGAGTTTGTGGATCTGAATTACATCCAGGGGGTTGGGAATTAGGGTTTTTATGTTGGTGGTGCATCCCTTGTTTCATCCCCTGCCGGGGCTGACTCACTTTCTTTGTCTTGCCAAAGAAAGTAAGCAAAGAAAGGCGCGCCCGATGCGGCGACCCACTCCTTGAATTTCTGTCGCAAGGAGGGAGGGGAGGCAAACTCGCTTCGCTCAGACAGCCTCCCCTCTTTTTCCTCCTTGCAACAGAAATTCAAGGCGCCGCATAGGGCCTGAAAGTCAAAGGCCAAAACCAAACCCTTGGTGCGCGAGCCCAAACGACAAGGCCAACCTCGCGATGGGTTGGCCTTTGTTTTTGTCTTTTGACGTTGAGCCCTTGATGGCGCCTTGAATTTTCGTAACCGGGCGGAAAAAAGATGGGGAACTGTCTGAGCGCAGCGAGTTTTCCCCATCTCCGCCCGGTTACGAAAATTCAAGGGATGGGTCGCCATCTCGGGCGCGCCTTTCTTTTGCTTACTTTTCTTTGGCAAGACAAAGAAAAGTGAGTCGGTCCCGGCAGGGAACGAAAGGGAGGCGGACCACAAGCCCAAAAACCATCAGGAAACCACAGGCTTCTTAGCCGACAACAACCCCTTCAGCGCACCAAGCCGATCCTTAGGCGACATCGCCGGCATCGAGTCCTCGGGCGTCGGCCCAGCATCATCACCAAGCTTCATCTCAGCGATATACCGCGAAGGCTCACACACAACCGTTTCCCGCGCCCGCTTGCGCTTCTTGCACCAACTGATATGCAGGCTGCGCTGCGCCCGCGTAATCCCCACATACATCAACCGCCGCTCTTCCTCGATCTTCTCGTCGGTCAGGTCATCGTCTTCACGGCAGTGCGGGAGGATGCCCTCCTCCACGCCCACCAGGAACACGTGCGGATACTCCAGCCCCTTGCTCGCATGCAGCGTTGAGAGCCGCACCGCGTCCGGGTCCTCTTCCTTGCCTTCGAGCATGCTGATCAGCGCGATGGTCTGCGTGAGTTCGAGCAGATTCTTGCCGGTGTCCATCAACCCATCCGCGTTGTCGAAGCCGGTGGCCTCTTCAGCGTCGTCTTTCTCCGGCTTGGTGCCCTTGCGCTTGAGCCAGTCGAGAAACTCCAGCACGTTGGTCCACTTGTTCTGGGCCTGGCGCTCGTCGTAGGTGTCGTACAGGTAGGCCTCGTAGTGGATGCCTTCCATCATCTCGTCGAGCAGCGTGGCGGCTGGCTCCTTCGCAGCGCGGTCCGACAGCCGCACGATGAATTCGCAGAACACGCGCAACGGCTCCAGCTGGCGCGCCGCGAGTTGCGCCTCGATGCCGCCCATCATCGCCGCCTCGAACAATGACACCTTGGCCTGCCCGGCGAAGGCGCCCAGCACTTCCAGCGTCGCATTGCCCACGCCGCGCTTGGGCGTGGTGATGGCGCGGATGAAGGCAGGGTCGTCATCCGCGTTGGCGATCAGGCGCAGGTACGCGCACAGATCCTTGATCTCGGCCTTGTCGAAAAAGCTCTGCCCGCCCGAGAGCACATAGGGGATGCGCTCGCGCCGCAGAATCTGCTCGAACAGCCGCGCCTGGAAATTGCCGCGATACAGGATCGCGTAATCCCGGAACTGGGCGCGGCGCTCAAACTTGTGCGCGGAGAGCTTGAAGACGACGCTCTCGGCTTCGTGCTCTTCGTCGTTGGCGCTGGTCACGTTGATGGCATCGCCCATGCCGTGCTCGCTCCACAGCGTCTTCTCGAACAGCTTCGGGTTCTGGGCGATCACCGCGTTGGCGGCATTCAGGATGCGCACCGTGGAGCGGTAGTTCTGCTCCAGCTTGATCACCTTCAGGTTCGGGAAATCCGTCTGCAGCAGCTTGAGGTTGTCGAGCGTGGCGCCGCGCCAGCCGTAGATGGCCTGGTCGTCGTCGCCCACCGCCGTGAAGGCCGGCGCACGCAGGTGCGAGCCGCCCGCCAGCAGCTTGAGCAACTGGTACTGGCAGGCGTTGGTGTCTTGGTATTCGTCGACGAGGAAGTAGCGCAGGCGGTTCTGCCACTTCAGGCGCACTTCCTCATTGCGCGCGAACAGCTCGGCGGGCAGGCGGATCAGATCGTCGAAGTCCACCGCCTGATACGCGTGCAGCGTGGCGACGTAGTTGCGGTAGACCAGCGCGGCCTGGTGATCATCGACGTTGTTGTTGGCCAGCGCCTCGGCAATCGCCGTTTCCGGATCGACGAGGCCGTTCTTCCACAGCGAGATCGTGCTCTGCACGCGGCGGATCAGTTGCTTATCGGTGGTTGCCAGCTGCTCCTGGATCATGCCGAAGCAATCGTCCGAATCCATGATCGAAAAGCGCGGCTTGAGGCCCACGTGCTCGGCCTCGGCCCGCAGAATCTGCACGCCCAGCGAGTGGAACGTGCACACCGTCAGCTGCTTGATGGGGATGCGCTTGCCGTCTTCGCGCGTCTTGCCTTCCATCAGCTTGGCCACGCGCTCCTGCATTTCCTTGGCCGCCTTGTTGGTGAAGGTGACCGCGGCGATGTGCTTGGGCTCGAAGCCCTTGTCCAGGATCAGGTGCGCGATCTTCTGCGTGATCACGCGCGTCTTGCCCGACCCCGCCCCGGCCAGCACCAGGCACGGGCCATCAAGGAAGTGCACACCTTCGGATTGGGCAGCATTGAGCCCGTGGGCGAGACCAGAAGACATGGGGGACAGGCAGGAAACATCAGGCGGGAAGGCACAGCGGAGGGCGATGGTAGCACGCGGGGGTGGCGTCGCTCACCGCCTGCGTCCAGCTCGATCCGGATCGGCATTTTCTTGGTGATTCCGAGCCGATCGCGAGGTCGGTTCTCCCTGTTTTATGCCGAATATTTCCCCCTGATAGGCGCCTAAACTGATTGACCGACCACACAGCAGCGCTTGGCTCAAAGCAGAAAGGGGTTGGTTGACTTCCGTCAAATGGAGAAACCTGAATTGACGGATTTTTGGAATTTATTGTGTCGCCTCGCGCCTGCCTGATGCGTTGCGGCACACGTGGCTTACAACGTCGCCGACACGCATCCGCCACCCACGGCATCAGAGCTTTCTGATTTTTTGGTTTCCATCATTCATTGCGATTTGCACGCAACTCCACGGAACTCCTCGCGCGATTTGTCCAGACTCCGCCACCGCCAATCATGCATTTGAATTGGCACCGAATTCCAATTTGATATCCGCAGGGGTGATGGACATGAACAAAGCGTATCGGGTCGTCTTCAACAAGGCGAGCGGTGTATGGATGGCGGTTTCGGAAATTGCACGTGGGCGTGGGAAGGGACGTGCAGTGGTGCGGGCGGTCAGCACGGTGTTGGTTGCCGGTGTGGCGACGATTTTGGCACCTAGCGCGGCGGCTCAACTCGTGGTGCAAGATCCGTTTTCGAATAACATCGAGATTGGTGGCAATACCGGCGGGAACGTCGTTGATTTTTCGCCAACAGGTTCTGGAACTCGCAAATTGACGGGGATTTCTGACGGCACCGCTAATACTGACGCCGTTAGCTATCGACAGCTCGCGCGCGCCACAGGTGCAATAGCTGATTTCTTTGGGGGGGGCGCTTCGATTAATCCAGTAGACGGGCGCTTGAGTACCGCACCAACGTACAAATTGGATACAGATCCCTCAGACCTGACGACGCCTGTTAATCCAGATGGCACGCAATCGTATAGCAACGTTGGCGGCGCTCTTGGCAACCTGAACAACCGCATCAAAAGCAACGCTGCTGGCATCGCCAACAACACCACCAACATCACCAACATCACCAACGGCACGGCCGGTATGGTTCAGCAAGCTGCGCCCGGTGCGGACATCACCGTGGCGAAAGATACGGATGGTGCCGCAGTGAATTTCGCGGGCAAGGATGCCACGACGGGTGCCACCATCAACCGCAAGCTGACCAACGTGGCCGACGGTGAAAACGCAACCGATGCCGTCAACCTCGGTCAATTGGAGCGGGCCACGGGTGCCGCCGGCAAATATGTTGCATACAACGCTGTCGACCAGACCACCCCGGCGTCGGCAACAGGCGGCGATGCACTTGCAGTGGGGGGAAGCAGCCAGGCAATCGGCAAGGCTTCCACCGCACTCGGCGCGGGAGCTGGTGCGAGCGGCGGCGGCAGCGTGGCCGTGGGCAACAACGCTGGGGCGGGTGCCGCAGGGGCTGTGGCCATTGGCCAATTCGCCTCGACCAACTTTGCATCGACCGTCGCCATCGGTACGGGTGCCGAAATCGGTGCCAAGGATGCCGTTGCCATCGGTGCAAACAGCTTCGTTTCTGACGCGGCAGAAAACTCCGTCGCACTGGGCGCTGGCTCGATGGCCGACCGCGCATCCACGGTGTCGGTAGGCTCGGCTGGCAAGGAGCGCCAGATCACGAATGTCGCCGCCGGCACGGCCGATACCGATGCCGCCAATGTCGGCCAGGTCAACGCGGTAAAAGCGGTGGCGAACAACTCCGTCCAATACGACGCTGCCGGCAACACCATCACCCTCGCGAATCCGGCGACTGGCACGGGCCCCGTCCAGATCAAGAACGTGGCGGCCGGCACGGACAGCACTGACGCCGTCAACTTCGGTCAGCTCAGCGCCGCCAATGCCCTCAACGCAGCCAATGCCACAGCCGTGTCGGATGCATTGGGTGGCGGCTCGACCATCGGTGCGGACGGCAAGATGACCTCGCCGACCTACGTGCTGAGCCCCGACCCCATCTCGGGCAAAGACACGTTCCACAATGTGGGCGATGCGCTGACAAGCTTGAACAACAACATCGTCAGCAATGCCGAGACGATCGGCAAGCTGGATGGACTGGCTGTCAAGTACGACACCGACGCCACGGGTGCCAAGCTGAACTCCGTCACGCTCGACAGCGGCAGCAGCACGGATGGCGTCGCCCTCCATAACGTTGCCAAGGGCGATGTGGCCAAGGACAGCAAGGACGCCGTCAACGGTGGCCAACTGTTCGACGTCAAGAGCGCGGCTGAACAGGCCGCCACCAAGGCGAACAACTCCGTCCAGTACGACGCTGCCGGCAACACCATCACCCTCACGAACCCGGCGACTGGCACGGGCCCCGTGCAGATCAAGAACGTGGCGGCCGGCACGGACGACACCGACGCCGTGAACGTCAAGCAACTCAAAGACGCAGGCCTGGTGGGCAATGATGGCAAATTGGCCAATGCTGTGACATACGACAGCGATAAGAAGGACAGCGTTACGCTGGGTGGCCTGAAGGACGACGGCACGGGCGCCATGGTTCCGGCAACGGCACCGGTCAAGCTGTCGAACATCGCCAATGGCGTGAATGCCAACGACGCCGTCAACTTCAGCCAGCTCAATGGCGTGGGCAGCGCGTTGGGCGGTGGTGCTGGGTTCAACAATGGTGTGTGGACCGGCCCGACCTACACCTTCCGCAATGGCGACCAGTCGACCAATGTGGGCGATGCACTCTCGAAGTTGGATAACCGCGTTTTCACCCTGGAAGGCACCATCGGCAGCAGCGTCGGCGGCGGTGGCGCTGCCAACGACAAGTTCTCCGGTAGCGGTGCAAACAACGGCAATCCCGGCCAGAAGGAGCAAGCCGTAGCATCGGGTGCCTACGCCACGGCATCAGGCGCCAACGCGGTTGCCAAGGGCCAAAACTCCACTGCGACGGGTGCCAATGCCCAGGCAAACGCAGCGAACAGCGTCGCCTTGGGTGCCGGCTCGATCGCGGATACGGCCAACACGGTGTCCGTCGGCTCCGTTGGCAACGAACGCGCCATTACCAACGTCGCGGAAGGCATGAACCCCACCGATGCGGTGAACAAGGCACAAATGGATCGCGAAATTGCAGGCGTGCAAAACAGCGTCGGCAACCTGCAAAACCAAGTCGGCCAGATCGACAGCAAGGTCAACCGCGTAGGCGCCATGAGCGCGGCCATGTCCACGATGATGGCGAGCGCGGCTGGTCTGCAGACCGACAACCGCATGGCCATCGGTACGGGTCTGTACCGCGGCCAGACCGCCCTGGCGATCGGCTACCAGCGCAAGGTCGGCGCGCGCGCGACGGTCACGATCGGCGGCTCGACCGCGGGCGGCAGCGAGTACAACGTCGGCGTGGGCGCAGGCTACGGCTGGTAAGTTCGCAGCGTTGACTGGCTGAAAGCGGACGGGCGCGCACCTCACGGGCGCGTCCGTTTCTCTTTAGGCATCAAAGTCCAGGATGACCGCACTCGTTTGCTCCCCCCGCTTTGCCCCGGACGCGTTACACGGCTTACCCGCGGTTACACGACGGCCGTAAGCGCGCCGGCAATCCGGCTCGTTATAGACGGGACAGCGGCTGAATCGGTCAGCCGCGCACCGGAGAGACACCATGAACCGCCTCGTCAAGATCCTGGCCGTTAGCGCCGTCGCCCTGTCCGCCACCACCGGCGCCTTTGCCCAGACGCAATGGCAGAAGGATCACCCGCGCCGCGCCGAAGTGAACCACCGCCTCGCCAACCAGAACAAGCGCATCCACAACGAAGTGAAGGAAGGCGAGATCACCAAGGGCCAGGCCAAGGCGCTGCACAAAGAAGACCGTCAGATCCGCCAGGAAGAACGCGACATGGCAGCCCAGAATGGCGGCCACATTACCAAGCAGGAACAGCGCACCCTGAACCAGCAGGAAAACAAGGTGAGCCGCCAGATCGGCAACTGATCACCGGCTTCCAACAACCCGCTTCTGTACACCTGGGCCACACCCAGAGGCATGGCGTTATGCCGGGCCTCGTCGGGTGTGGCCGATTTTTTTGCGGCATACCTGCCAAAAAGCGCCATCCATTAGTCCTGATTGACAATCCCAGCCCCCTTCCGTACATTCCGCCCATCCATCCGGGAGAGCGTGCCCGCCGCACACGGCAAGGCACCGCCGAAGGGGTAGCACCCGAAAACTCTCAGGCATCCAGGACCGGGTGGATCGGCCAGACATGCGTCTGACCGCACTCTGGAGAGCTGGCGCCGCACGACCACTGCGGGCGCCCACCGAAGGGGCTCACGAACGGCGCGCACCGCTATGCGCACCGCTTCGCAATCTCTCAGGTACCAAGGACAGAGGGGCCATCCGCGTAGCTTGATTCTTCATGGCGTCACCATGGGGCATCAGGCTGCGCGGGTGGCCTTTTTGCTTTTCTGGTCCCGATCCATGCGCCGCGCTCAGGCCACCGGCGGCGCACTCAGCCGAGAGATTCCATGACGCTCCAACACACGCCGCTCAATGCCATCCACCGCTCGCTGGGCGCCCGCATGGTCGACTTTGGCGGCTGGGACATGCCCGTCAACTACGGCTCCCAGATCGAAGAACACCACGCCGTGCGCCAAGACGCCGGCATCTTCGACGTCTCGCACATGTGCGTGGTCGACCTCACCGGCGCGCGTGTGCGCGATTTCCTGCGTGGGCTGCTCGCCAACAACGTCGACAAGCTGCAGACCCCGGGCAAGGCGCTCTACAGCTGCATGCTCAACCCCAAGGGCGGCGTGATCGACGACCTGATCGTCTACTTCTTCCGTGAAGACTGGTTCCGCCTGGTGGTCAACGCCGGCACCGCACCGACCGACCTCGAGTGGATCGTCGCGCAGAACGAAGCGGCCGGCACGGGCGTGACCATCACCCCGCGCCGCTCGGACAACAACGCGGGCGCCGAGCCGCTGGGCATCCTCGCGGTGCAAGGCCCGAACGCCCGCGCCAAGACCTACGCCGCGCTGCCCGGCACGCAAGCCGTGGGCGAGGCGCTCAAGCCGTTCAATGCAGGCTTCGTCACCGTGGAAAACGTGGGCGAGATCATGGTCGCGCGCACCGGCTACACCGGTGAAGACGGCTTCGAACTGGTGGTGCCCGCCGCGCAGATCGCCGGCGTGTGGGAACGCCTGCTGCAAGCCGGCGTGCGCCCGGCCGGCCTCGGCGCGCGCGATACGCTGCGCCTGGAAGCCGGCATGAACCTCTACGGCCAGGACATGGACGAGCAGGTCTCGCCGCTCGACGCGGGCCTCGCCTGGACGGTCGACCTGCAAAGCGAACGCGACTTCACCGGCAAGGCGGCGCTGCAGGCCGGCGGCCAGCGCGAGCAGTTCGTCGGCCTGATCCTGCGCGACAAGGGCGGCGTGCTGCGCGCCCACCAGAAGGTCATCACCGCTTCCGGTGACGGCGAGATCACCAGCGGCACGTTCAGCCCGAGCCTGTCGCTGTCCATCGCGCTGGCGCGCCTGCCCAAGGATGTGGCAGTCGGCACCGACGTGCAGGTCGAGATCCGCGACCGCAAGTTGACCGCGACTGTGGTTAAACTGCCGTTCGTGCGCAATGGCAAGGCGCTGGTCAGCTGACCCCCCCGAATTCCAATCATTCCAATCTTCCGGAGAACCCTTTCATGAGCAACTTTCCTGCTGATCTGAAGTACACCGAACACGACGAGTGGGTCCGCGTTGAAGCCGACGGCACGCTGACCATCGGCATCACCGACTTCGCGCAAGATGCGCTCGGCGACATCGTCTTTCTGGATCTGCCGGAAGCCGGCCGCGCCGTGTCCAAGGATGAAGCGATCGCCGTGGTGGAATCGGTGAAGGCCGCTTCGGACATTTACGCACCGGTGTCGGGCGAGATCGTCGCCAAGAATGAGGATGCTGGCAGCGCGCCCGAATCCGTCAACGCCGATGCCTACGCGGCGTGGCTGTTCAAGATCAAGCCGACCAACGCCGACGACGTGAACGCCCTGATGTCGGCCGAGCAGTACGCTGCCACGAAAGGCTAAGCCACACCTCAAGCCGATGCGCCTCACCTGCGCATCGGCTTTTTCTGTTTGATTCGAGCCCTTGCCATGAACGCTCCGCACCCCGCTTCCTCGGCGCTGTCTGCCGAACGCCCCTCTTTGGCTGACCTGGAGGCGCGCGACGCCTTCTCGCACCGCCACATCGGCCCGTCGGCCGACGAGCAGGCTTCCATGCTCAGCGCGCTCGGCTACGCCAGCCGCGCCGCGCTGATCGACGCCGTGATCCCCGCCGCCATCCGCCGCCAGGACGGCATGCCGCTGGGCGAATTCACCCAGCCGCTGACCGAAGAAGCGGCACTGGCCAAGCTGCGCGGCATCGCCGGGCAGAACCGCGTGGCCAAGAGCCTGATCGGTCAGGGCTACTACGGCACGCACACGCCGGGCGTCATCCTGCGCAACATCCTGGAGAACCCGGCCTGGTACACGGCCTACACGCCGTATCAGCCCGAGATCTCGCAGGGCCGCCTGGAAGCGATGCTGAACTTCCAGCAGATGGTGATCGACCTGACGGCCATGGACATCGCCAACGCGTCGATGCTCGACGAAGCCACCGCTGCGGCGGAAGCGATGACGCTGCTGCAGCGCATCGGCAAGTCGAAGTCGACGGTGTTCTTCGTGGCCGACGACGTGCTGCCGCAAACGCTGGAAGTGGTCCGCACGCGCGCCGAGCCGATCGGCGTACAAGTGGTGACGGGCCCAGCCGCTGATGCTGCCAAGCACGATGCCTTCGGCGTGCTGCTGCAATACCCGGGCGCCAACGGTGCACTGCTGGGGGATCTGGCAACGTATCAAGCGCTGACCGACGCCGTGCACGCGGCCGGCGGCCTGGTTGTCGCCGCTGCGGACCTGCTGGCGCTCACGCTGCTGGCCGCGCCGGGCGAATGGGGTGCCGACGTGGTGATCGGCAACACGCAGCGCTTTGGCGTGCCGTTCGGTTTTGGTGGCCCGCACGCTGGTTACATGGCTGTGCGCGATGCGTTCAAGCGTTCGATGCCGGGTCGCCTCGTCGGCGTGACGATCGATGCGCAGGGCAACTCGGCGTATCGCCTCGCGCTGCAGACGCGCGAGCAACACATCCGCCGCGAGAAGGCCACCTCGAACATCTGCACCGCGCAGGTGCTGCTGGGTGTGATGGCGTCGATGTACGCCGTCTACCACGGCCCGCAGGGCCTCAAGCGCATCGCCCAGCGCGTGCACCGTCTGACCGCCACGCTGGCCGCCGGCCTGCGCGCGATCGGCTACACGCTGGAAGCCGACGCCTTCTTCGACACGCTGACGATCGCCACCGGCCCGCGCACCGCCAACCTGCACATCGCTGCGCAGGCGCACGGCATCAACCTGCGCCAGATCGATGATGCACGCCTGGGCATCTCGCTGGACGAGACCGTTACGCGCGCCGACGTGGTCGCGCTGTGGGACATCTTCGCGCACGCCGCCCACGCTGCGGCGCCGGACTTCGACAAGACCGAAGCCAGCGTGGCCGATGCCTACCCGGCATCGCTCGTCCGCCAGAGCGCGTACCTGACGCACCCGGTGTTCAACGCCCACCACTCCGAGCACGAAATGCTGCGCTACCTGCGCAGCCTGGCCGACAAGGACCTGGCGCTGGACCGCACGATGATCCCGCTGGGCTCGTGCACGATGAAGCTCAACGCCACCGCCGAAATGCTGCCGGTGACGTGGCCCGAGTTCTCGAACATCCACCCGTTCGCACCGGCCGACCAGACCGTGGGCTACCGCGAGATGATCGACCAGCTCGAACAAATGCTGTGCGCCGCCACCGGCTACGCCGCCGTGAGCCTGCAGCCGAACGCCGGCTCGCAGGGCGAATACGCTGGCCTGCTGATCATCCACGCGTACCACGCCAGCCGTGGTGAGGGCCACCGCAACGTGTGCCTGATCCCGTCGTCGGCGCACGGCACGAACCCGGCATCGGCGCAGATGGCCGGCATGCAGGTCGTCGTCGTGGCGTGCGATGAGCGCGGCAACGTCGATCTGGCGGATCTGGAAAAGAAGGCCGCCGAGCACAGCAAGAACCTCGCGGCAATCATGATCACCTACCCGTCCACGCACGGCGTGTTCGAGGAAGGCGTGAAGCGCGTCTGCGAGATCGTGCACAGCCACGGCGGCCAAGTGTATGTGGACGGCGCCAACATGAATGCGATGGTCGGCACCGCTGCGCCGGGCCACTTCGGCGGCGACGTCTCGCACCTAAACCTGCACAAGACGTTCTGCATTCCGCACGGCGGTGGCGGCCCGGGCGTCGGTCCGGTGGCCGTGGGCGCGCATCTCGCCCCGTTCCTCCCGGGGCGCGCGGCGTCGGGTGAAGACGCCAGCCGGAACATCGGCAATGTGTCGGCGGCGGCATTCGGTTCGGCGTCGATCCTGCCGATCTCGTGGATGTACATCGCCATGATGGGCGCGGCGGGCCTGACCGCTGCTACCGAGACGGCCATCCTGTCGGCCAACTACGTGGCCAAGCGTCTGGCGCCGTACTACCCGGTGCTGTACACGGGCGCGCACGATCTGGTCGCGCACGAGTGCATTCTCGACATCCGCCCGCTGCAGAAGGAATCGGGCATCAGCAACGAAGACATCGCCAAGCGCCTGATGGACTTTGGCTTCCACGCCCCAACGATGAGCTTCCCGGTGCCCGGCACGCTGATGATCGAGCCGACCGAGAGCGAGCCGAAGGTGGAACTCGACCGCTTCATCGACGCGATGATCGCCATCCGTAGCGAAGTGGACAAGGTGATCTCGGGCGAATTCGACCGCGAAGACAACCCGCTCAAGCACGCGCCGCACACCGCTGCCGTGGTGATGGCTGACGACTGGCAGCACAAGTACACGCGTGAGCAGGCTGCCTACCCGGTGGCGTCGCTGCGCAAGCAGAAGTACTGGCCGCCGGTTGGCCGTGCGGACAACGTGTACGGCGATCGCAACCTGTTCTGCGCCTGCGTGCCGATGAGCGAGTACGCGCAAGACTAAAGGCGACCCTGGCGCCAAACCGCGCCAAGCGTCTTGACGGCCGCCTCGTACCCCGGGGCGGCCGTTTGCATCTGAACAACCCGTGCGCGGGCGGCCACGACCCGACTCGCGCGCTTTATCCCCACGCGCCCCCGGAGGCCTACCCCATGGCTGTTTCCGTTTTCGACCTCTTCAAGATCGGCATTGGCCCGTCCAGCTCACACACCGTCGGCCCGATGCGCGCCGCGCTGATGTTCGCCACGGCGCTCGAAACTGATGGGCTGATGCCGCAAGTGGCCAGTGTGCGCGTGGAGCTGTACGGCTCGCTCGGCGCAACCGGCAAGGGCCACGGCACCGATCGCGGCGTGATCCTCGGCCTGATGGGCGAGGCACCGGACACCATCGACCCCGACACGATCGAAGCCAAGCTGGCCGAGTTGCGTAAATCGCAGTCCCTGTCGCTGCTGGGCCGCCATGCCGTGCGCTTTACCGAGAAGGAGCACATCGCCTTCTACCGCCGCGAAGCGATGGCCGAGCACCCGAACGGGATGAAGTTCCACGCCTTCGACGCAGCGGGCGAGCGGCTGCGCGAGGCGCGCTACCTGTCGGTCGGTGGCGGCTTTGTCGTCACGGCCGGGGCACCGAATACGCAGGTGCTGTCCGCGCATGACCAGTTGCCGCACCCGTTCCGCAGCGGCAAGGAACTGCTGGCGATGTGCGAATCGACCGGCAAATCCATCGCCCGCCTGATGTTGGAGAACGAGCTGGTCTGGCGCACCGAAGCCGAAGTGCGCGCGGGCCTGCTCAACATCTGGCACGTGATGCAGGCGTGCGTGGCGCGCGGCTGCCGCACCGAGGGTGAACTGCCGGGCCCGTTCCATGTGCGTCGCCGCGCCGCTGAGTTGTATTCACGACTCACGGTGCAAGCCGAGCGCACGCTGTCCGACCCGCTGTCGGTGATCGACTGGGTGAACCTGTATGCGATTGCCGTGAACGAAGAGAACGCAGCGGGCGGGCGCGTGGTTACAGCGCCGACCAACGGCGCGGCGGGCATCATCCCGGCAGTGCTGCATTACTACGACCGCTTCGTGCCCGGTGCGAACGACAGCGGCGTGGTGGATTTCCTGCTCACCGCCGGTGCGATCGGCATGTTGTACAAGATGAATGCTTCCATCTCCGGCGCGGAAGTCGGCTGTCAGGGCGAAGTGGGTGTCGCATGTTCGATGGCCGCCGGTGCGCTGGCTGCCGTGCAAGGCGGCACGCCCGAGCAAGTCGAGAACGCGGCCGAGATCGGTATGGAGCACAACCTTGGCCTGACGTGTGACCCGGTGGGCGGGCTGGTGCAGATTCCGTGTATTGAGCGTAATGCGATGGCGTCGGTGAAGGCCGTGAATGCGGCGCGCATGGCGTTGCGCGGGGATGGCACGCACTATGTGTCGCTCGACTCCGTCATCAAGACGATGCGGGAGACGGGGGCGGATATGAAGACGAAGTACAAGGAGACAGCGCGGGGTGGGTTGGCTGTCAATATCGTGGAGTGCTGAGCTTCTGGATTTGTGTTGTTGGTGCATCCCTTGTTTCATCCCCTGCCGGGGCTGACTCACTTTCTTTGTCTTGCCAAAGAAAGTAAGCAAAGAAAGGCGCGCCCGATGCGGCGACCCACTCCTTGAATTTCTGTCGCAAGGAGGGAGGGGAAGCAAACTCGCTGCGCTCAGACAAGCCTCCCCTCTTTTTCCTCCTTGCAACAGAAATTCAAGGCGCCGCATAGGGCCTGAAAGTCAAAAGCCAAACCCTCGAAGCGCCAGCGCAAACGACAAGGCCAACCTCGCGATGGGTTGGCCTTTGTCTTTTGTCCTTTGACGTTCCTGCCCTTGATGGCGCCTTGGATTTTTGTTGCGGGGAGGATAAAGAAGGGAGGCTTGTCTGAGCGTAGCGAGTTTGCCTCCCTTCCCTCCCCGCGACACAAATCCAAGGGGAAGTCGCCATCTCGGGCGCGCATTTCTTTGCTTACTTTCTTTGGGCAAGACCAAAGAAAGTGAGTCAGCCCCGGCAGGGGATGAAACGGGGGATGCACCACAAGCAAAAAATTAGAGGAGGCACAAAAAAAACCAACAAACCACCCCATCCCTCCCCTCCTATAATCCGCGCCACAAGAACCCTTTAGGAGCCCCGCAGGATGCAACCTCTCCATCCTCCCAAGCACATTCCGGCAGCGACCCTGCCGGAGCTGACGCTGCGCGGCATGATCCTCGGTGCCATCATCACCGTGATCTTCACCGCATCCAACGTGTACCTCGGCCTGAAAGTGGGCCTGACATTTTCTTCGGCGATTCCCGCAGCGGTGATCTCGATGGCGGTGCTGCGCATGCTCGGCGGCACGAACATCCTCGAGAACAACATGGTGCAGACGCAAGCGTCTGCGGCCGGGACGCTGTCTTCGATCATCTTCATCCTGCCGGGCCTGGTGATGATCGGGCACTGGCAAGGTTTTCCGTTCTGGCAAACGTTCGGCGTGTGCATGGCCGGCGGCATGCTGGGCGTGGTGTTCACGATCCCGCTGCGCCACGCGATGGTGGTGCAGAGTGATCTGCCCTACCCCGAAGGCGTGGCTGCGGCGGAAATCCTGCGCGTGGGCAGCGGCCACTCGGCGGACGGTGCAGACACCGATGACGATGCCGTGCCCGCCGCCACCGGCATGCGCGATCTCGCCGCGGGCGGCATCGTCGCGGCCATCGTGGCGTTTGCAACCAGCGGCCTGCGCGTGCTGGGCGAAGGCGCGAGCTGGTGGTTCGCGGCCGGCGCATCGGTGGTGCGATTGCCGTTGGGCTTTTCAACGGCGCTGCTCGGCGCGGGTTACCTGATCGGCCTGGTGGCCGGGCTGGCAATGCTGGTGGGCCTGATCATCGCTTGGGGCATCGCGGTGCCCTACCTGACTTCCATCACGCCGATGCCGGCGGGCAAGGCGCTCGCCGCATTCGGCACCGATGTGTGGCGCACGCAGGTGCGCTTCATTGGCGCGGGCGTGATCGCCGTGGCGGCGGTGTGGACACTGGGCACGCTGATCGGCCCCGTGGTGCAGGGCGTGAAGCGCTCGTTCGGCAGCCTGCGCCCGCAAGGCGACGCCAAACAGCGTACCGACCAGGACATGGCGCCGCGCTGGATTCTGCTCGTCACGCTGGCGATGGTGGTGGTGCTGGTGATCACCTTCGCAGCGTTCCTCGCGCCGACCATGCTGTCGGCCGGCTCACGCTGGACGCTGATCACCTGCGCGGTGATCTTCGCGGTGGTGTTCGGCTTCCTGGTGGCAGCGGCGTGCGGCTATATGGCCGGGCTGATCGGCTCGTCGTCGAGCCCGATTTCGGGCATCGGCATCATCGCCATCACCTTGGTGTCGCTGCTGTTGTTGGCCATTGGCGCGAACAATGGCCTGATGGGTTCGCCGGAAGCGAGCAAGCTGGGCATCGCGCTGGCGATCTTCACGACGTCGGCCGTGGTGGCCGTGGCGACCATCTCCAACGACAACCTGCAGGATCTGAAGACCGGCTGGCTGGTCGGGGCTACGCCGTGGCGCCAGCAGGTGGCGCTGCTGATCGGCTGCGTGGCGGGGGCAGCGGTCATCTCGCCGGTGCTGGAGCTGCTCTACAACGCATACGGCTTCCCGGGTGCGCTGCCGCGCGCCGGCATGGATGCGGCCCAGGCGCTGTCCGCACCGCAAGCCACGCTCATGACGGCGATTGCCACCGGCATCTTCACGCACAAGCTGGAGTGGAACATGGTGATTGCGGGCATCGTGATCGGTGCCATCCTCATCGCCATCGACTGGGTATTGAAGCGCCGCGGCGGCGTGGCACGGCTGCCCGTGCTGGCCGTGGGCATCGGCATCTATCTGCCGCCGACCATCAGTACGGTGCTGGTGACCGGCGCGGTGCTGGCGTGGGTCATCGAGAAGATGCTTGCCAAGCGCGCACAAGCTGCAGGCGTGCCGGTCGAGCGTTATGCCGAGGTGCCGAACCGCCACGGCGTGCTGCTGGCTTCGGGCCTGATCGTGGGCGAGAGCCTGGTCGGCGTGGTGATGGCGGCCATCATTGGCAGCACGAGCAGCGATGCGCCGCTGGCGATTGTGGGCGCGTCGTTTGAAGGCACGGCGCAATGGCTTGGGCTGATCGTGTTCGCCTTGGTATGCTGGGCGTTCGCGCGCCGCGTGCTGGCGGTGCGCCCGACACACTAACGTTCCAACGCCTCACCATGCTGCTCCGCGACGCTACGCAAGCCGATCTGCCGGCCATCCTCGCCATCTACAACGATGTGATCGCCACCTCCAACGCGGTCTACACCGAAGCCCTGGCCACGCTGGAAGACCGCACCGCGTGGCTGGCCCTGCGCGCCACGCAGGGTTATCCGGTACTGGTGGCTGAGGAGGATGGGCAGGTCGCAGGCTTTGCGTCGTTTGGGGATTTCCGACCGTATCCGGGCTTTCGGACCACGGTCGAACACTCGGTGCACATTCACCGCGACTGGCGCGGCAAGGGTCTTGGCAGCCTGCTGACCGAAGCGCTGTGCGAACGCGCCGCGGCGATCGGCAAGCATGTGATGGTCGGCGCCATCGACGGTGCCAACGCGGGCTCGATCCGCATGCACGAAAAGCTCGGCTTCAAAGAGGTGGGCCGCATGCCCGAGGCGGCCATCAAGCGCGGCCAGTGGCTCGACCTCGTCTTCATGCAGCGCATGCTCGAAGCACCGGGCACGGTCGGCAACGACTGACCGTTCCGCCGATGCCTTATGCAGGCTGCGTAGCAGCCTGCGTCCATCGCCCGCAACCGCGTCGTACGGTCTCGTGCAGGTTGCGGGTTTCGCGCTGCGCCGCGCGGATCCACTCGGCATCCGCATCGCGCGCCTCCACCACCTCGCGCACCATGTCGAGCGCGCCTTCGGACGACAGCGCCTCGGCGTGCGTCGAGAGCACCTTGCTCGTCTCCAGAATGTGATCGGCCAGCGCGCCACGGCTGCCGGTGGCGGGGTCGACGTATTCGCCCGCCAGCCCGAAGCGGCACGCTTGGAATCGGTTGAACGTGTAGACGAGGTAATCGTCTTCCACCGGCGTGAACGGGCGATCGAGCAGCAGCCAGCGGCCCAGCGCCTGGATGTAGGCGGCGATGGCGGCGGCGCGCTCAACGGTGAGCGGGGTGTCCATCACGCGCACTTCGATCGTGCCGAATTCGGGCTTGGGGCGGATGTCCCAGTAGAAGTCCTTCATGCTTTCGATCACGCCGGTGGCGTGCATCTTGTTGAAGTACGCAATGAAGGCATCCCACGTGAGCACGAACGGCGCGCGGCCCGACATCGGGAAGGCGCTGACCGAATTCATGCGTGCCGAGGCAAACCCGGTATCCACCCCCTGCACGAACGGCGACGACGCGGCCAGCGCAATGAAGTGCGGCACGTAGCGCGACATGGCGTGCAGCAGGTACAGCGCGTCGTCGGGATTCGGGCAGCCAATGTGCACGTGCTGGCCGAACACGGTGAACTGCTTGGCCAGATAACCGTACAGATCCGAGATGTACTGATAGCGCGGCGACTGCGAAATCTGCCGCTGGCTCCACTGCTGGAACGGATGCGTGCCGCCGCCGCAGATGCCGATGTTCAGCGCCGTGGCGGCATCGGCCATGCGGTCGCGCATCTCGCGCAGTTGCCACAACGCCTCATCGTGGCTGTGGCAGATGCCGGTGGAGATTTCGATCATCGAATCGGTGATCTCCGGCTTGATGTCGCCGGGGTACTCCTTGCCTTTGAGCATGCGCAGCAAGTCTGGCGACGCGGAGGCGAGGTCGTAGTCGTGGCGATTGACGAGCTGCAGCTCCAGCTCGACGCCAAACGTGAGGGCTTCGGATTTCGAGAACGGTTCGAGGGACATGGGGCTTAGTGCCTCCCTTCGTCTTGGCGCACCTCACCGGCCCAGCGCAGCGAACGCGCGGTCAGGATGGGCGCAGCAATTTGCTGGATCGCCAGCGTGCACAGGATGATGGCCGCCAGCGGACCGCCGGTCTGTGGATACAGCGCTGCCGTATCGTGCATCAGCAACCATGACAATCCCGACATCGGCCCGAGCGCCAGGCCCAGGGCCACGCTCTGCCGCATCGACAGGCCCGTGAACGAGCCCAGCGCCGTCGTGGCCGCCAGTTTGGCAATGAAGCGCGACAGCACCAGCGCCACCGCCGCCACACCGCCGATCATCCAGTCCGACGCCCGCAGCGGCAGGCCGAGTGACACGATCATCACCACGATCAGGATGCTGCCCGCGCTGCCGAAGTGCGACGGCCACACGCGCGGGTGGTCGTCCTGGTGCTTGAACACCACGCCCGCCAGCAGCAGCGTGAGCGGCACCGACAGTTTGAGCAGCTTGGCCATCGCCAGTGCAAACAGCACCAGGCCCACCAGCACCAGGAACGCGTAGTGATCATCACCCGCCATGCGGTGGTACAGCGCATGGCCCACCTTGCCGACCACCCAGGCCAGAAGCACGGAGCCTGCCAGCAAATACAGCGGGTGGATCAGGGCGGCGGCCCAGTGGCCGTATTCGCTGTGCAGCCAGCCGGCCGTAAGAGGCGCCAGCACGCTCGCATAGATGCTGTTGAGCGCGCCCAGCGAAAGCAGCCGCTCCGTCACCTGGCCTTCCGCGCGCAACTCGTTCTTGAGCTGCAGCAGCACCGTGGGGGACGTAGCCACCGCGATGGCGCCCGCGGCCACCGCCACCGGCGCCGCCACGCCAAACACCTGCAGCACCCAGGTCACCAGGCCCCAGGTCAGCAGGCTCTCGAACCCACTGGTGAGCAGCAGCCAGCGATTGGCCCGCAGCCACTCGAACGAGAGCCGATGCCCCAGTTCGAACAGCGCCAGCGCCAGCGCCATCTCAATGAGGATTTGGGTCTGGTCGAGCATGTCGGCGTCGATCAGCGGGCGGCCGAGCACACCGGCCACCAGCCCCGCCAACGCATAACCGACGATGCGTGGCAGCTTGAGCGCCACGCGGGCGAACTCGCCACACAGCGCCGCGCCGACCAGCGCCAGCCCGATCCAGAACAGGCCACCAGGTTCCGGCGGCCACGAAGGGAAGAGATCGTGAAGTCCTGTCATGGCCGACATGGTACCCGAAGCACCCCAGCCGAAAAGTCAGCCAAGCACTGACACGCAATAAGACTGCGTTACACGATGTTTAAACGGAGATGGGCGAAAATTATCGTTAATTGCGGCATTCGCGTGTGTTGGCGACAAGTCGCGGCCAAAGAAAAAACCGCCCTTCGGGGCGGTTTTTTCTCCAACCAACGGCTGAGAGACGTTCGGCTTACTTGCCGCCCACGCTCTCCAGCGGTGCCCACTTGCCGCCGGTAACCTTGTAGACGGTGATACCGCCATCCTTCAGGTCGCCTTTGTCGTCGTAGGCGTAATGCTTGGCGGTCACGCCTTGCATGTTGGTGGCGGCCAGGATCGGCAGGTACTTGCCCGGGTCCGAGGAACCGGCCTTCACCATGGCTTGCATCAGCGCCATGGCGCCGTCGTAGGCGTACGGCGAGTACGTCTGCACCGGCGTGCCAAAACGCTTCTCATAACGGGCCTTGTAGCCCGCGCCGCCCGGCATCTGCTCCAGCGGCAGGCCGGCCAGCGAGCACACCACGCCTTCAGCCGCCTGTGCGCCTGCCAGCTTGATGAAGTCGTCGGTCTTGGACATTTCGCCCGACATCAGCGTCGACTTCATGCCCAGTTCGCGCATCTGCTTGACCAGCGGGGCCGATTGGCCTTCCGCGCCGCCGTAGAAAACGGCGTCCGGCTTCTTGGCCTTGATCTGCGTAAGGATCGACTTGAAGTCGGAGGCCTTGTCGTTGGTGAACTCGCGACGCACGATGGTGGCGCCGGCAGCCTTGGCGGCCTTCTCGAACTCGTCCGCCAGACCCTGGCCGTAGGCCGTGCGGTCATCGATGATGGCGATGTTCTTGTAGCCCAGCTTCTTGACGGCGTACGTGCCGACCACCGAGCCCTGCTGGGTGTCGGAGGTCATCATGCGGAACGTCGTCTTGTAGCCTTGCTTGGTGTACTCAGGCGCCGTCGCCATGGCGATTTCTGCGATGCCGGCGTTGTTGTAGATGCGCGAGGCCGGGATGGTGGTGCCCGAGTTGAAGTGGCCCAGCATGCCCTTGATGCCGTTGTCCACCAGCTTCTGTGCGACGGTGGTGCCCGTCTTCGGGTCAGCCTGGTCGTCTTCCGACACCAGCTGGAACTTGACGTCCTTGCCGGCGATCTTCGGCTTGGTGGCGTTGAACTCTTCCACCGCCAGCGTCAGGCCGTTCTGCATGTCCTTGCCGTACTGGGCTTGAGGACCGGTCATCGGGCCGGCGTAACCGAGCTTGATGACTTCCTGGGCCGATGCTGCACTCCCCAGCGCGCACAGTGCGGCCGCCAGACACAGTTGCTTCAATTTCATTTGTGCGTCTCCTAGTTCAAACGCAATTTGGATCAATAGCGCGACGGGATCACCGTCGCCCTCCTCCCGCTTCGCATTCCACCCGCACCCGTCGTGTGGGTGAAACCGCGAATCCTGCTCGTGCTCCCCGTCAGCCGATGGTCATCAGGCTGGCGTTGCCACCCGCTGCAGCCGTGTTGACCGACAGCGATCGCTCGATCAGCAGGCGCTCCAGCGCCAGCCCTTCCCCGCCGTGCGGCAGGCCCTGTACGCCCACGATCGGGCCGGCACGCCGTGCCAACCCTTCGCAGATGGCGCGCAGATGGTCCGAATCGCCGTGGTGCAGCACCGCATCAAACACCGCTTCGTCGGTCGACCCGACCACGCGGACGCGCGATTGTACTGCCGCCGGCAGGCCACGCAGTACCGCTTCGATGGCAGGGTTTTCCTGCACGACAGCCGTACTGCCGACCGCCAGAACCGCTGCCAATTGGCGCAGCCAGTCGGCCGGATCAGCCGCCACGCACAGCACCGCTTCGCGCGGCAGCAGCGTATAGGTATTGCGCTCGCCGGTCGGGCCCGGCAGCGTGGCCGTGGCACCGGTGGCCGATGCAGCGGCCAGGCGGTCGCACAACGCAGCCAGTTCAGGCGACTGCTTGCGCGCCCAATCGGCCAGCGCATCGAACGGCGCCAGCAGCGCACGGCGCGCATCGGTATCGACGTCCGTACCCGTGCCTGCGGTCAGCTGCAGCGCGGTGCGCATGCCGTCCTGCGGGCACGTCGACAGCAGGCGCAGCAGATACAGCGGGCCGCCTGCCTTCGGGCCGGTGCCCGACAGGCCTTCGCCGCCGAACGGCTGCACCCCCACCACGGCGCCGACGATATTGCGGTTCACATACAGGTTGCCGACATGCGCGCGGTCCACCACGTGTGCGATGGTCTCGTCAATGCGCGTGTGGATGCCCAGCGTCAGGCCGTAGCCCGTGCCGTTGATCTGCTCGATCAGCTTGGTGAGGCCCGCGTTGTCACCGGAGCGCTTCCAGCGCACCACGTGCAGCACCGGGCCGAAGATTTCGCGCGTGAGGTCCGACAGGCTGTCGAGTTCGATCACCGTCGGCGGCACGAAGGTGCCGTGTGCGCACGCATCGGGCACGGGTGCCTGATGCACGCGGCGGCCCTTGGCACGCATGGCTTCGATATGGCCGACGATGTTGTCGCGCGCTTCGGCGTCGATCACCGGGCCGACATCCGTGGCAAGGCGGTCCGGATTGCCCATCGCCAGTTCGGCCATGCCGCCCTTGAGCATCGCGAGCACGCGGTCGGCCACATCGTCCTGCAGGCACAGCACGCGCAGTGCGGAACAACGCTGGCCCGCTGAATCGAACGCGGACGACAGCACATCCGCCACCACCTGCTCGGCCAGCGCGGACGAGTCCACGATCATCGCGTTCTGGCCGCCGGTTTCGGCAATCAGGGGGATCGGCGCGCCGTTGGCATCCAGGCGGCCGGCCAGCGTGCGCTGCAAAATGCGCGCGACTTCGGTGGAGCCCGTGAACATCACACCCTTGGTGCGCGTGTCTTTCACCAGTGCGGCACCAACGGTCTCGCCGCGGCCCGGCAGCAGTTGCACGGCACCGGCAGGTACGCCGGCTTCGCGCAGGATGCGCACGGCTTGGGCGGCGATCAGCGGGGTCTGCTCGGCGGGCTTGGCCAGTACCGGGTTGCCGGCGGCCAGCGCGGCGCTCACCTGACCGGTGAAGATTGCCAGCGGGAAGTTCCACGGGCTGATGCAGACCACCGGGCCCAGCGGGCGGTGCGTGTCGTTGGAGAACCCGCCGCGCACCTGTGCCGCGTAGTAGCGCAGGAAGTCCACGGCTTCACGCACTTCGGCGATGGCGTTGGACAGCGTCTTGCCCGCCTCGCGGATGATCAGCCCCATCAGGTGCTGCATCTCGCCTTCCATCAGATCGGCGGCGCGATCGAGCAGCGCGGCACGCGCTTCGGGCGGCGTGGCTTGCCAGATCGGGGCGGCGGCCGTCGCGGCAGCGAGCGCGGCATCGACATCCGCTTCGGTGGCTTCCGTCACGTGGCCCACCACATCGCGCAGGTCCGACGGATTGCGCACAGGTTGCGGCGTGCCACCGACGTACGGTGCATCGCCGATGGTCGGCGCGGCATTCCACACGGTGCTCGTGCTGGCCAGCAGCGCGGACGATAGCGACGCCAGGCGCTGCTCATTCGCCAGGTCGATACCGGCCGAGTTGGCACGGACATCGCCATACAGGTGGCGTGGCAGCGGAATCTTCGGATGCGGCAGGCCGAGCGTGCCTTCCTCGGCGTGCATCTTCTCCACCACGGCCACCGGATCGGCGACGAGGTCGTCCAGCGGAATCGCCTCGTCCGCAATGCGGTTCACGAACGAGGTGTTGGCGCCGTTTTCGAGCAGACGGCGCACGAGGTAGGCCAGCAGTGTTTCGTGCGTGCCGACCGGCGCGTAGATGCGGCACGGGCGGTTCAGCTTGCCCGGCTTGTTGCCGACGACCTGCTCGTACAGCGGCTCGCCCATGCCGTGCAGGCACTGGAATTCGTACTGGCCGGGGTAGTAGTTCTGGCCAGCCATCTGGTAGATCGCGGCCAGCGTGTGCGCGTTGTGCGTGGCGAACTGCGGGAAGATCGCATCCGGCGCCGCCAGCAGCTTGCGCGCGCACGCCAGGTACGACACATCCGTGTAGACCTTGCGCGTGTAGACCGGGTAACCCTCCAGGCCCTCGACCTGGGCGCGCTTGACCTCGCTGTCCCAGTAGGCGCCCTTCACCAGGCGGATCATCAGGCGGTGCTTGCTGCGGCGGGCCAGGTCGATGATGAAGTCGAGCACGAACGGGCAGCGCTTCTGATAGCCCTGCACCACGAAGCCGATGCCGTTCCAGCCAGCCAGCTCGGGCGCAAAGCACAGGCGCTCCAGCAGATCGAGCGACAGCTCCAGGCGGTCAGCCTCTTCCGCATCGATGTTGATGCCGATGTCGTACTCGCGGGCCAGCATCGCCAGGCTCTTCACGCGCGGGTACAGCTCGTTGATCGTGCGGTCGTATTGCGCACGGCTATAACGCGGGTGCAGCGCCGACAGCTTGATCGAAATGCCCGGCCCTTCGTAGATGCCCCGACCGCCCGAGGCCTGCCCGATCGCGCGGATGGCCTGCTCGTACGACGCGAGATAGCGCTGCGCGTCTTCCTCCGTCATGGCGGCCTCGCCGAGCATGTCGTAGGAGTAGCGGAAGCCTTCGGCCTCGAACTTGCGCGCGTTGGCCAGCGCTTCGGAAATGGTTTCGCCGGTGACGAACTGCTCGCCCATCAGGCGCATCGCCATGTCCACGCCCTTGCGGATCAGCGGCTCGCCGCTCTTGCCGATGATGCGCGTGAGCGCCTTGGAGAGCCCCGCTTCGTTGTGCGTGGCGACCAGCTTGCCCGTGAGCAGCAGCCCCCAGGTGGCGGCGTTGACGAACAGCGACGGGCTCTGGCCCAGGTGCGAGTGCCAGTTGCCGTTGCTGATCTTGTCGCGGATGAGCGCGTCGCGCGTGGCTTTGTCGGGGATGCGCAGCAGCGCTTCGGCCAGGCACATCAGCGCCACGCCTTCCTGGCTCGACAGGGAGAATTCTTGGATGAGGCCTTGGACGAGGCCTTCACGGCCCGTGCCGGCCTTTTGCGCACGCAGCTTGCCGGCGAGGTTGTGAGCAAGTTGCTTGGCGTCCGAAGCGAGCGCACCCGGCAAGCGGGCCTGCTCCAGCAGCATCGGAATGGCTTCGGTTTCCGGCCGGCGATACGCGGCCGTGATGGCAGCGCGCAGCACCGACTGCGGTTGCACGCTCTGCGCGAATTCGAGGAACGGTTGCACCGCAGGTTCGTCACCCTCGTGCACATCCGAGACGGCGGCGGCAGCGGACGGGAGGCCATCCGCCGCCGTGCCGTTTGTTTCAGTTGGCAGCTGCCCCCGCTCCACTTGATCCAGATACGTGAAGATCGCCTGCTTGATCAGCCAGTGCGGCGTGCGGTCAATGGACTGTGCAACGCGCTTGAGGCGTTCACGCGAAGCGTCGTCCAGCTTGACCCCGAGGGTGGTTGTAGCCATGTGGGTTCCTTTACCAGAGCTGCCAGTGCCAAAGCTTGTGGCCGGCAAACGGAGCGGATAATACGCCCGCGCGAACAGAAGGTGCAACCTAGTAGAACCCCTTGCTTCTAATGGGCTAATTTTGGTGCAACCGCACATGGTTTTGGGGCGACAACCGGGGGGCCTTTCCCCTCGCCGGGGCGGGGATGCACCCCACAAGGCCCTAGATCCGCAGCGGATCAATCTCCAGTTGCCACCGCACGCCTTTGACGGTCTTGCCGATCTCGGCAAAACCCTCAGTCCAGGCCGTCAGCAGCTTTTGCAGGGCGCCCCGGGACGCGCTCTCCACCAGCAATTGCGCGCGTTCGCGGTTGGCCAGCCGCACCATCGTCATCGGCACCGGGTCATGCAGGAAAACCGTCGCGCCCAGTTCTGCGGCGAGGGATTCTCCGGCCGCGCGGGCCTCGCCGAGGAACGCCAGCGCGCGCGCCACCTCCTTGTGCTCGGCAGTGAGCAACGCCTGATAGGCAAACGGCGGCAGCCCGGCCTGCTTGCGCTCGCGCAGCAGTTGCCGCGCGAACCCGCCGTAGTCGTGCCGAACCAGCGCCTGCAGCGCCGGCGCATCCGGATAGCGCGTCTGGATCAGCACTTCGCCCGCCAGCCCGGCACGGCCGGCGCGCCCCGCCACCTGCATCAGCGAGGCAAACAGATGTTCACCGGCCCGGAAGTCATGGGAGAACAGCGAAGGATCCGGCCCTACCACGCCCACCAGCGTCACGCGCTGGAAGTCATGCCCCTTGGCGACCATCTGCGTGCCGATCAGGATGTCGACGCTGCCCTCGTGCACGGTGTCGAACAGCGCTTCGGCGCTGCCCTTGCGGCGGGTGGAATCGGCGTCGATGCGCGCCACGCGCGCCTGGGGAAACAGTGCACCGAGCGTCTCTTCGATACGCTGTGTGCCGCGCCCCAGCGGGGCGATATCGACGTTGCCGCAGTCGGGGCAGTGATGCGGAATGCGCGATTCGTACCCGCAATGGTGGCAGCGCAGGCGCCGCTCCGGCTTGTGCAGCACCAGGTACGCAGAGCAGCGCGGGCAGCCCGACAGCCAACCGCAAGAGTCGCACGACAGCACCGGCGCATAGCCGCGGCGGTTGAGGAACAGCAGGCTCTGCTCGCCGCGTGCGAGGCGGTCGGCAATCGCGTCGACCAGCGGCTTGGACAATCCATCGCGGATCTCCCGCCCCGCGCGGCGCTCCAGGTTCAGGTCGATGAGCGACACGCGCGGCAACACCGCCTCGGCCTGCGCGCGCTGCGAGAGCGTCAGGCGCACGGTGGCGCCCTGCTCGGCACGCCACCAGGTTTCCAGTGACGGCGTGGCCGAACCCAGCACGACGGGGATGTTGCGCTGCTTGGCGCGCCACAGCGCCAGGTCGCGCGCGGAGTAGCGCAAGCCTTCCTGCTGCTTGTAGGACGTGTCGTGCTCTTCGTCGACGAGGATGAGCGCCAGGTTCGGCAGCGACGCCAGCATCGCCAGCCGCGTACCGAGCACGATGCGCGCCTCGCCGCGATGGGCGGCGAGCCAGTTCAGCGCGCGCGGCTGCTCCGCCAGGCCGCTGTGCAGCGCAGCCATGGGTACGCCGGGAAAACGCGCCGCAATGCGCGCCTCCAGCTGCGGCGTGAGGTTGATCTCGGGCACCAGCATCAGCACCTGCGCGGCGGAGTCGCGCGCCAGGGCGTCGGCGATGGCGTGCAGGTAGACCTCGGTCTTGCCGCTGCCGGTCACGCCGTAGAGCAGGAACGGGCTGAAGGCCCCGCTCGCTCCACCCTGCGCAATCGCGGCCACGGCGGCGGCCTGCTCGGTATTCAGGGCGGGTGCGACAGACGGTTCGGGCAATTCCAGCGGTTGCGGCAGTAGCGCCTTCGGCCGCAGTTCGGCGCGCAGCCAACCCACCGCCGCCCAGTCACGCAGCTTGGCCACGGCCTGCCCGTGCAGGGCGACGGCGGCGCTGGTGGACAGTTCACCGTCGCCGGTCAGCGCTTCGGCCAGGCGCATGGCGCCCGTGGCGCGCTTCGGGACGCTGTCCAGCAACGCCACCCGCGCCGGCTCAAACATCACGTAGACGGTTTCGGTGGCCTGGCGCGCGAGGTTGTCCCAACTGCCAGGCGTGCGCCATAGCGGTGGCAGCGCCGGCAACGTCACTTCGCCCAGCGCCCGGTGGTAGTAACCAGCGGCAAATTCGGCCAGGGCGCGCCATTCAGCGTCGAGTGGCGGGACCCAATCGAGCACGCGTTCGACGTCGCGCAGCTTGCCTTGCGGCACCTCGGTCGTAGCGGCGGTGTCGATCACCAGTGCCACGACGCGCCGGTTGCCGAACGGCACCACCACCAGTTGCCCGGGCAACACCGGCTGCGCGCAACGGTAGTCGAACACCGCATCGAGCGGCGTATCGATCACCACCCGCGCAATGGCGGCCGACGCCCGGGCATCAGGAAACGCGGCGTCGACGTGGGTGGTGGTCATGCGAAGCGCAAACGGTTGAATTGCAAAGGGATTGTTGCGATGCGGCGGCGAATCCTGCACCCGGTAAAAGCGTCCTGCCCATCTCACCTTGCCTCCACAGCCTTTGCCGTGGCGGGCGCGATGTTCAAGTATTACTTGAGGTTTGTGCCTTGGCGCCCTGATGCGGGATCAGTTTTCCGGCCTGTCCACACAACCTGTGGATAACTTTGTTGAAAAGTCGGCCGCTACGTCTGCGAAGGCCGATATGTCCAGCGTTTTTCTAGCTTGCACGATTTCCGCGCACGCGGCTTTCTTTCAAAAAAATCAAACACTTATGCGTTGAATGCGCACAGGCCTTTCTGCTGCGCCGCGAAAAAAACAAGCCGCGACAGCTTTGTGCATAAGTCAAGTCTTGACAGGCAGGGTGCGCACAAAAAGGTGCGAAATAAATCGCTTGACACCCTGCCCGGGCCAGTTTGGGCCACCGGCACGCAAGTAGTCACTCACCCTGTGCGCACCAAAGCGGCGAGGATTCCACCCGTGCCCTTGGCTTCACGCACCGTGGTGGCTCAATTCAAACGCTATCGCACTGCAGCATGAAACTGTTACGCGGCCTTTGCCCGCAGCGCACGGCTGAAGGCGTGCACTTCGTCCACCAGCACCGTCACCGCTTCGGGCGGGGTGAACTGCGAAATGCCGTGGCCCAGGTTGAAGACGTGGCCGTCGCTGTCGCCGCTAGCGGCGTAGTCTTCCAGCACGCGGCGCGCCTGTGCGCGAATCGCCTCCGGCTCGGCAAACAGCACGGTCGGGTCCAGGTTGCCTTGCAAGGCGACGCGGCCGCCGGTGCGCTGGCGAGCGAGCTGCAGGTTGACCGTCCAGTCCACGCCCAGCGCATCGGCGCCGGTTTCGGCCATGGCTTCGAGCCACAGGCCGCCGCCCTTGGTGAACAGGATGACCGGCACGCGCTGGCCATCGGCGCCCGGGCGGATGCCTTCCACCACGCGCTGCATGTAGGCCAGCGAGAACTCGTGATAGATGCCGTCGGCCAGCGCGCCGCCCCAGGTGTCGAACACCTGCACGGCCTGGGCACCGGCATCGATCTGCGCGTTCAGGTAGTCGATCACGGCCTGCGCGTTGATCTCCAGGATGCGGTGCATCAGGTCCGGGCGCGCATAGAGCATCGACTTGACGGTGCGGAAGTCGTCCGAGCCGCCGCCTTCGACCATGTAGCAGGCCAGCGTCCAGGGGCTGCCCGAGAAGCCGATGAGCGGCACGCGCTGGCGGCTGTCCTGCACCAGCGCGCGGCGGATTTCGGCTACCGCGTCGAACACGTATTGCAGTTGGGACATGTCCGGCACCGACAGCGCCGCCACGTCGGCTTCCGAGCGCACGGGCTTGGCAAAGCGCGGGCCCTCGCCCTGCGCGAACGACAGGCCCAAGCCCATGGCATCGGGCACGGTCAGGATGTCGGAGAAGAGGATCGCCGCGTCGAGCGGGTAACGGTCCAGCGGCTGCAGTGTCACTTCCGTCGCGTACGCCGGGGACTTGGCCAGCCCGAGGAAACTGCCCGCACGGGCGCGCGTGGCGTTGTACTCAGGCAGGTAGCGGCCAGCCTGGCGCATCAGCCACAGCGGCGTGTACTCGGTGGGCTGGCGGCGCAGGGCGCGCAGGAAGGTGTCGTTGGCGAGCGGTGCGGACATGGCGATGGTCTCTTCAGGAGGGCGCCATTGTAAGGGATGGTGTTTTGATCCCGCCCTGATCCACACCAATACCCGGCACAGCTCACGGCACCTTGTGGGTATCCCCCGCGCGCTGCGGCGGCAGCTTGATCGCCATCGACTTGAAATCCGTGCTGGTGGTCAACGTTCCATGCACCACGCCGTGCGGAATGACGATCAGGTCCCCCGCCCGCACCTCGCGCGGTGCGTTGTCGAGCCAGACGGTGGCTGTGCCCGACATCACGTACTGGATTTCGTCCGAGTAGGTATGCGTGTGCTTGGCCACGGTGCCCACCTGGATGCCCACCGTGCCGTTGGCCGTGGCGACCAGGGTCTTGGTGCGCAGCGTGCCCATCTCGGCGATGACGGGGCCGATGTCCTCCGCAGACATGCCGCCCATGTTGGCGATCTGCGGCGTGAGCGGCGGCGGCGCAGCGGCGGCCGCCGCCGGTGCGGAGGCCTGTGCCAACGCTCCGGCGCAACCGGTCAATGCAACGGCGGCGCAAACCGCGCGTACGACAGCAACAGGACGATGGCGATGCATGGGGCCCTCCTCATGACGCGGCCGCCGTCAGGGCGCGGCGATCCGTGTGGCGTATGCGTGGCGATTGTCGCATCGGCGCGTGGGCACCGAGACCTAGGGCGATTCCCGAGCGCCCGGCGCCCGCCAACCGGCTCACCTATAGTGGACGACGCCCATCCGACTGCAAACACATCTGAAGGAGCCCGGTATGACACACAAGGGAAGCTGCCACTGCGGACGCGTCGCCTTCGAAGTCGAAGGCCATCCCGAGGGCGCCATGGCGTGCAACTGCTCGATCTGCCAGCGCAAGGGGTCACTGCTGTGGTTCGTGCCCCGCGACAAGGTGAAGCTGCTCACGCCCGAGGCCAACGCCAGCACCTACATCTTCAACAAGCACGTGATCAACCACCGCTTCTGCCCGAACTGCGGCATCCACCCGTATGCCGAAGGCGTGATGCCCGACGGCGCGCCAATGATCGCGGTCAACATCCGCTGCCTGGAAGACATCGACCTGGACAGCGTGCCCGTCAAGCATTTCAACGGGCGTGCGATGTAACTTCGCGCCGCTTAGCCCGCACGCAGCTTGAACAGCCCCACCGTGCGCGCCAGGCCATGCGCCTGCTCGTTGAGCATCGACGAGGCGGCGGTCGACTGCTCCACCAGCGCGGCGTTCTGCTGCGTGGCCTGATCCATCTCGGCGACGCTGCGATCGATCTGGCTGATGCCGGCGCTCTGCTCGTGCATCGCGCCGTCGATCTCGCCGATGATGCGGGCGACGCGTTCGATACCCTGCACGATCTCCTGCATTGTCGCGCCGGCGGCCTGCACACGCTGGGCGCCGGTCTTCACGCTGGCCTCCGATGACTGGATCAGGTCCTTGATCTCGCGCGCGGCGGTGGCGCTGCGCTGGGCGAGCGTGCGCACCTCGCCGGCCACCACGGCAAAGCCGCGGCCGTTGTCGCCGGCACGGGCAGCTTCCACCGCGGCATTCAGCGCGAGGATGTTGGTCTGGAACGCGATGCTGTCGATCACGCCGATGATCTCGGTGATGCGTGCCGACGACCTGGCGATCTCGTCCATCGTGCTGACCGCGCTGGAGACGACCTCGCCGCCGCGCGTTGCCGCATCGCTGGCATCGCTGGCCAGGCGCGTGGCTTGCACGGCCGCATCGGCGGAGTTCTTCACGCTGGTGGTCAGCTCGGTGAGCGCGGCGGAGGTTTCCTGCAGGTTGCTGGCCGAGGCTTCCGTGCGGTTGGACAAGTCACGGTTGCCCATCTCGATCTCGCCGGTAGCCGACTTCATGTTGTCGACGCCGGCGCGCACTTCCAGCAGCACCTCGCCGATCTTGTCGATGAAGGTGTTGAACGACGCGCTGATCTGCGCGACCTCGTCGTTGCCGACCACGGGCAGGCGGTGGGTGAGATCGCCGCCGCCGGCGCCGATGGTGTCCATTGCATCGCGCACCTGCGAGAGGCGGCGGAACGACTGCGAGGTGAAGAACGCAGCGATGCCCACGGCGGCCAGCGTCAGCAGCACCATGGCGACGCCCAGCGCCTTGACGACGTTGCGCAAACCGGCGGTGGCCTCGGCCTTGTCCAGCGCAATCACGAGATACCAGTCGGTGCCCTGCACGGCCTGCGCCTTGAGCAGCTTGGCGGCGCCGCCCAGCTCCACTTCCAGCGGCGCGGCGGCCTTGGCCAGGTTGGCGAGTGCGTCGGCGTTGAGCGATGCCGCCATGTCGGTCGCCGGCTTGAGCATCAGTTTTGCGTCGGGGTGGGCGATCACCTGGCCGTCCTTGGCGACCACGAAGGCGAGGCTCGACGGCGTCGGGTGGACCGCCGCCACCACTTCGCGCACGCCATCGAGCGGCACGGCGCCCGACAACGCGCCCGTGGCCTCGCCACCCTTCATGAGCGGCGCGGCAAACGACACGTACGGCACACCGGTCGACACGTCGCCATAAGGCTTGGTGACGAGCAGCTGGCCCGCGGCAATCGCCTGCTTGTACCAGGGGCGCGACGTCGGGTCGTAGTCCTTGGGCGTGGTGCTGCTGGTGGAGATGAACGACTTGTCGGCCCAGCCGATCGTGATGATGGGGAAGCCGTTGGCGTTGCCCATCTGCTTGCCGAAGCCTTGCGGGTCGCCCTGCTCGATCACGCCGGCGGTGGCCTTGACGGCCTGCGCCTTGGCCGCGACCCATTTGTCGATGGCCAGCGTGTTGCCGCTGGCGATGGCGGCGAGGTTCTGGTCGATGGTTTCCATCGTGTTGGTGCGCACAATGGAATACGTGGCGGCGCCAGACAGCGCCAGTGCACCGATCACGGTGGCCGACGAGATGAGGAGAATGCGGGTGCGGAGGGAGGAGATCATGATTCTTCTAGGTGGAACGTCCTGCGTGAATCTGACTGCGTACGGTGCGTGCCGTAGCGCCCTCCAGAACCGACTGCCGGCTGTCGGGGGCCACCCAACCAGCTACGGCAGCGCCCGCCCGAACTTGAGGCGGCAGTGCCCGTCCTCCCGCAGCGGCACGCCGAACACGGTGTAAGACATCTCGGCGTCTGCCCCGATTGCCGCCTCAATACCGTTTGCAGTACCGTCGCTGGCATCATTCGCCGGAGCCGCGTGCCATGGCCGTGCTGTTCACCATCCTGAAGATTGCCGTCGTGGTCGTGCTGGTGTCGTCTCTGGCCGAAGCGATCGTGCTCTCGCTACGCAACGGATGGGGCAGCTACGACTGGAAGGCCGCCGGCGTGTCGGTGGTGGATTTCCTGGTACGCGAGTACCCACTGCGCTGGCTGCTGCCGGTGGCCTTCTGGGTGAACGGCCTGGACTGGGTCTACCAGCACCGCCTCTGGACCCTGCCGATGGACCACTGGACCGGCTGGGCCGCCTGCTTTCTCGGCCAGGAGTTCTGCTACTACTGGTACCACCGGGCCGCGCACCGCGTGCGCTGGTTCTGGTGCACGCACGCCATCCACCATTCGCCGAATGACCTGAACCTCTCGGCCGCCTACCGCTTCGGCTGGACGGGCCGGCTGACCGGCACGCTGGCGTTCTTCGCGCTGGCGCCGCTGCTGGGCATGCCGCCGCGCATCGTGCTGATGCTGCTGTCGCTGAACCTGCTGTACCAGTTCTGGATTCACGCCACCTGGATCCCGCGCCTCGGCCCGCTGGAATGGGTGCTCAACACGCCGTCGGCGCATCGCGTGCACCACGCCTCCAACCTCGAATACCTCGACGGCAACTACGGCGGCGTGCTGATCGTGTTCGACCGACTGTTCGGCACGTACATCCCCGAACGCCGCGATGTGCCCTGCCGCTACGGCCTCGTGCATCCGATGCGCACGTACAACCTGCTGACGATCGAGTTCGCGCACTGGCGTGCGCTGTGGCAAGACCTGAAGACGGCCCGCTCGGCCCGCGACGTGGTCGGCTACCTGCTTCGCCCGCCAGGCTGGCGGCCCGACGGCAACGGCGAGACCACGGAGGAATTACGCCGGCGTGCCGCAACGGCCAGCGCGTTCGCGCCACCCGAGCCGTCCGGACCGGGCGCGGAAGCCGTTGTGTCTTCGTGACACCCCCTCCTTCCGCATACGAGGCAGCGCGAAAGGTTTCTGCTAGCCTCGATCCGTCCATCCTCACGCTTTCCACGACCATGCCGATCGCCTTCCCACGTTCGTGGCGCCTTGCCGCCGCGATGGCTACGCTGCTGCTTGCCTGTCACGGCACCGCATTCGCCGCCCCTACCGTGACAGATCTGCCCGTCAAGCTCGGTGACTCCGTCGACGACGTCAAGCGCGCGCTGGGCACCACGCTCGATCCCGAGCCGATGGATCAGCCCAACCCGGCGTTGCCCAAGAAGAAGCAGCTGCGCCTGAAGACCAAGGGTATCTGGGTGTTCTTCGAGAAGGACCGCGTGACGACCTATCGCGTGGATGCGCCCTTCAAGGGCAGCGTAGGCGGCGTCCATGTCGGCGACGACGTCGTTACGCTCACCAAGGCCCTCGGCAATCCGGTCAAAACGGGAACATTCGCCAACAGGACCACCTACACGTACTACTTTGACGACGTCACGACGACGACCTTCCTGCTGAACAACGACGAAGTGGAAACCATCCTCTTCATCAAGTAAGCCACGGAGCAGAACGCAGGGGCCCGTCCCGCTCCTGCTTCACGGCAGGCGCAGCGTCTGCGCCAGATGCCCATACACCACCGCAATGCGCCGCAGGTGGCGCGATTCCGGATGCGTCAGCAGCCACAGCTCTGACTGGTTGGCATCCGCCAGATCCCGCAGCGTCACCAGATCGCCGCGCGCCTGCGCCATCACGATCGGCAGGATACCGACGCCCATCCCCATGCCCACCATCTCGGCCGCAATCTGCAGGCTGTTGACGAAGTACGTGGGCATGACCTTCGGGAAATGCCGCTTGCGCCAGCTGACGGACGGGTGCTCCGGAATCGCGTCGTCGATGGCGATCCACGGCGGGCGGCCGGCTTCCACGTCTGCGTAGGTGACACCGCTGGTGCGCCCGGCATAGAGCCCTACACGGATCGAGCCGATATGCTTGCCCACCAGATGCTGCGGCGGGCGGCGCGTGGCCCGCACGGCAATGTCGGCATCGCGCCGGGTCAGGCTGGCCAGCTCGTTGCCTACGCGCAGGTCGTAGTTCAGGTTCGGGTGCTGGGCCTGCAGCACCTTCAACGCGGGCGCGACCAGGCCGACGAGGATGGTGTCCGTGGTGGTGATGCGCACCGTGCCCGACACCTGGTCCGGCGCCGCATGCACCGCCGAGCGCGCGGCTTCCAGTGCCGACTCCACCTGCTCGGCCTGCTCTGCCAGCAAGTGCGCCAGCTCCCCCGCCAGATACCCCGTGCGTGAACGCGCAAACAGCGATTGCCCCAGCCCGCGCTCGATGCGCTGCAAAGACCGGAACACCGTGGACGCATCCACGCCCAGCCGCTCACCCGCAGCCGCCAGCGTGCCGGTGCGCACCATCGCAAGCACGATCTCCAGGTCGGCTGCGCTCAGGCTGTATTGCGTTTTTGCAAGCATGGTTTTCTATCTCGCCTATTTCATTGGCATACGCGCAATCCTACAGTGTTGATACCGCCACCGCGGCGCAACGCCGTCTGCGGCATTCCCAACCTGTCTGGACACAACGATCATGAAGCTCTACTACTCCGCCGGCGCCTGCTCGCTGGCCGTGCACATCGCCCTGCGTGAAGTGGGCGCGCAGTTTGACCTGACCGCCGTTGACCTCACCAAGCACCTCACCGCCGACGGCACGGATTTCTATTCGATCTCGCCGCGCGGCTACGTGCCGCTGCTGGAGCTGTCGGACGGCTCGCGCCACACCGAAGCCGCCGCGCTGCTGCAGTACGTGGCCGACCTCGACCCGGCGCATGCCCTGATCGGCAAGCCCGGCAGCGCGCAGCGCCTGGCCGTGATCGAGTGGCTGACCTTCGTCAGCACCGAGCTGCACAAGGGCTTCGGCCCGCTCTGGTACAAGGACACGCCCGAAGCCACGCGCCAGGGCGCCAAGGACAAGCTCGCCAAGCGCTTTGCCGAACTCGACGCGCGCCTCGCCAAGCAGCCGTACCTGGCCGACACCTACAGCGTGGCCGACGCCTATGCCTTCACGGTGCTGAACTGGTCCAACTTCCTGGCGCTGCCGATGACGGCGTACCCGAACGTGCAGGCGTACATGGCCCGCGTGAGCGCACGGCCGCAGGTGCAAGCAGCGTTGAAGGCGGAAGGGTTGGTCAAGGCCGACGCCGCCAGCGCCGTCGCCTGACACGTGGGCATGCGGGGTCGGCGGGCTAGCAACGTCGCCGATCCCCCACCCGACTCCGCCCAACGTTTGCGGAACGTCTTACAACAGCTCCGCATGTCGTAAGGCGCGCCCATCCGGCGTTGCGCGTCACACGTCGCTACAATCGCGGCTTTGCGTCTTCTGCCGTCCGCAGGTTTTCCCATGTTCAAGCACGTTGTTCTCGCCCTGGCGGTTGCCGCTGCGGGCTTGCCCGTTCTCGCCCGCGCGGAAGTGCGCGGCGCGGGGTCGACGGCCGCTGCGCCGGTCTATCGCGTCTGGTCGGCCGGGTATGCCGCGTCGTCGGGGGTGGCGCTCAACTATGACGCCGTGGGGTCAGGAGAAGGCCTGAAGCGCATTCGTGCCGGTTCGGTGGATTTTGGTGCATCGGACGTGCCGCTCTCCGCCGCCGATGCGGCCAAGGCGGGGCTCGTCTGCGTGCCGTCGGTGGTGACGGGCGCGGTGCCGTTCGTGAACGTGCCGGGCGTACCGCGCGGGCAGCTCAAGCTGACGGGCGAACTGCTGGCGCAGATCTTCCTCGGCAAGGTCGAGAGCTGGGACGCGCCCGAACTGCGGGCGCTGAACCCCGGCATGACGCTGCCCAAGCTGAAGATCCGACCGGTGGTGCGGGCCGATGGCTCGGGCACGACGTATCACTTCACCGATTACCTGGGCGCCGTCAGCCCTGACTGGAAGCGCGCCTACGGCACCCAGTCGACCGTCAACTGGCCCGCGGGTTTCACTGCCGCCAAGGGCAGCGGCGATGTGGTCAAGGCCGTGCAGACCACCTCCGGCGCCATCGGTTATGTCGACTACAACTATGTCCTCGACAACGATCTGAACGCCGTGCAGCTGCGCAACTTCGCGGGCCGGTTCGTCAGCGCGCAGGTCGGCGGCTTCCGCGAAGCCGTGGTGCAGAGCGCATGGAACCGCAAGGGCGATTTCACCGCGCCGCTGGTCAACCTGCCGGGCGCAGAGACGTGGCCCATCACCATGGGCACCTTCATCGTCGTGCCGGCCGTGAGCCAGTCCGGCCCGCGCACGCTGGCCGCGCTGAAGTTTCTGACGTGGGGCTACTTCCACGGCGACGAACTGGCTGCGCGTGCCAAATTCGTGCCGCTGCCCGAGCGCGTGCAGGCGATTGCGTACCGTGAACTGGCGCGCGTGACGGATGCGTCGGGCACGACTATCGGCCTGCAGAGCATGCCGGCAAGCTGGGGCAAATAAGCAGCAGATGGATAATGCCGGCGCAGTTTTTGCCCCGGCAACCGCGCCGTTTTGATGCTGGGCAGACGCCCGTCGAAAGCTTTGCAACAGGGGTAGATTGTTTCAGCGAGTTTCCTATAGTGGTCACTCGCCGCGCAAAGTCGCCCCGCGCGTCACTGCCAGAGCAACAACGGGAAGCAGACATGGGTACCGCCATCGCAGATCAGGACGAGCAGATCGACCAGATCGCCCACGACACCGGCGCGCCGGCCGACCTCGTGCGCGCCCAGTACATCGAAACCATGCGCATCTTGGCCGCCGATGCGCGCGTGCACGACTATCTCGCGCTGTTCGTCGCGCGCCGCGTGATGGCCGCCTTCCGCCCGCGCCGCACACCGCCGCGCTGACGCGCGTTACTCCCCGCTGATCATCCCGACGAAGGCGTGCGCCGCGCGGCGCATCCATTCGCGTGCGCGCTCGGCCTCGAACTGGATGCGCGCAAAGCCGTGCGTCATGCCCGACGCCTCGATGGTGATGACCTGGGCGCCGTGCTGCACGAGGTAATCGGCGTAGCGCAGGCCATCGTCGCGCAGCACATCGTGCGCGGCCACGATGACGACCGTGTCGGGCGGCGTGTGCTTCGGCGGCTGCGCCATCAGGAAGACGCGTGCGTCCTGCTCCGCAAGCGGCCTGGCGAGTGCGTCAGCGCCGATGAACTTCTCCCAGTACCAACGCATTTCGTCGCGCGTGAGGCCGGGGCCCTGCGCGAACGCGTTGTAGCTCTCGCTGCCGAACGCCGGCGTGGTGACCGGATACAGCAGGAACTGCGCGTTGACGAGGCCGGGCCGGACCGTTGCATGCACGGCCTGCGTGGCCTGGACGGCAAGATGGCCCCCGGCACTGTCACCGCCGACCGCGAGAAAGTCCGGGTCGAAGTCGAGTTCGGCGCGTTGCTCGGCCAGATAGGCCAGCGCATCGCGTGCATCGTCGGCGGGGGCGGGAAACGGATGCTCGGGGGCGAGGCGGTAATCGACGCTGACCACCGCGCAGCCTGTGTCCAGCGCGATCAGCGCAGCAAGCATGCGATGCGTCGTGCGCGGCGCGCCCACGACCCAGCCGCCACCGTGGAACCACACCAGCAGGCGCGGCGTGGCTACACCCTGCGGGCGGAACACGATGGCATCGAGCGTGCGGCCCGCCAGCGGCAGGCTCAGGTCGGACACCTCGATGCCTTCCGGATCGGGCCGGGCGGACAGCGCGGCAATCGCCTCGAAGCGCGCGCGCTGTGCGCAGGCATCTTCAGGTGGGGGCAGTGCGCCGAATTGCTCGGCAACACGCTGGTAGAACTGCAGGATTTGCGGATCGACGGCCATGATGTGCGTGGGATGCAATGACCGTCAGAGTGTAGCGCGCGCGGCAATGCGCACGCCGTCAGTCCTGGGCGCCGATGCCGAGCCGCCAGTGCTCGATCTTGGTACAGCGGTCCTGCACGGCCGGAATGCCGGCGTTGCGTGCCACGGCCATCGCCTCGTCGTTCACGATGCCGAGCTGCACCCAGATACCGCCCACGCGCAGCGCCACGGCCTCCTGCACGACGGGCAGGACCTGCTCGGCGCGACGGAAGATGTCGACCAGGTCGATGCGCTGGCCAGCGGCGGCGAGCGTCGTGGCGGCTTCGGTCAGCGTGGCGTAGCAGGGCTCGCCGAGCACGTCTTCGCCCGCATGCTGCGGGTTGACGGGCACGATGCGGTAGCCGGCCTGCTGCAGATAGCGCGCCACGTCATAGCTGGGCCGCGTGGGCCGCGGCGACAGTCCGACCACGGCAATGGTCTTGCCGGACAGCAGCCGGCGCATGGTGGCTTGTTCGTCGACGTAGGAAGGATTGGCAGACATGGTGGGTGTTGCGTTCAGGTGGTGGGCCGCTTGCATGCGGCGCCCAGATCATCAAGCCGCACGGCGGCGCGGAACGCACCCGACGAATACGGCCCCACTTCATACGGCCCGTAATGCACGACGATGCGGTCGCCTTGCAGCGTAAACGGAAACGCGGCGTTACGCAGGTCCTTCTCCTTGAGCGCACCGCGCGACGCTTCGGGCGCCCCTTCGCGCTTGAGCGCATCGACGAGCTGCGTGTTGAAGCTCTGCAGGCAGGCCGAGGTCGGGTTCAGCACGTCGGCCAGCGCGATCGGCAGAAAACCCTGCGCGCCACGTCGCCAGTTGCCGCCGGCAAAGCTGTAGTTGCCGTGGGCGCCGCCGCTGTAGGCCCACACCATGCGCAGCAGGCTCACGGTGTCGCCCAGGCCGATGGCGCTGATGCGGATGACGCATTCGGTGTCGTACTGGTCGCAGCGGCGGACGCGCAGCGACTGCACCAGGGCGTCGATGGCGGCATCGCCGGTGACGGGGTAGCGCTCGGTCAGCCGGGCCTGCCCGGAGGCACTGATGGCTTCCTGATAGCGTGCCGCGCGCTTGAGCGTGAAGGGCTGGCTGCGGCCGCCATCGCTCCAGGTGCCGGTGGCGGTGGTGCCGTCGACCGAGAGGGCGCCGGAGAGCGTGCCACCCTCGCGCATGACCGCCTGGCCAGCGGCATCGAGCGCCTCGGCACGCTCACGCCACACGAAGCGGCGTTCGGGCGCGTTGCGGCCTTCGATGGACCAGAAGGCGCGACCTTGGGGGCGGTCGTCGTAGGCCTCGCCGGTGAGGGTGTCGGCGACGGGGTCCTTGTCGCCCTCCTGCGCCTTGGGCGGCGGGTCATACACGTTCAGCCACAGGTTCCAAGCGGGGCTGTCGGCGCCTTTGCCTACCGTGCCTTGCCAGAAAGCGCCGGCAAGACGCTCGTGCTGCTCTTTCGATTTTGCAAGGGGGGCAATTGGTGCAGAAGCAACAGGCGCGGAGGCGGCCGGGGCACTCGCAGGCAGGGCGGAGGGCGCGGAGGCCGCTTCCGAACCCGCTTGTGCGGCCGCAACCCCGCCCAGTGTCCCCATCAAGGTAACAAAAGCCCTGACTCCGATCGATTTCTGCAACACATGGTGCACCGCATGCCTTTGCATGCCTCCCTCCTATGAACCCGACACGCCCAGACTAGGACACCGGCCGCCGTGCCGCGTTTGTTCAAGCCCGGTCTGCCGAAGCGGCAAATCAGTGGGACTGTGCAAGTGCAGTAGGCGTTCCCCGAACGGTGTTCCAGCGGGCTCTTTACGTCACCTCGAGCGACGCCTACAGCGCTTGCATTCGATTGCACTCCGACACACTTTGTTACGCCTCAGGACAGGGCGGTCGCCCACAATGCCTTCGCACCCCAGCGTTTGTGTCCAATTGTTGTGCGCCATGTTGAGCATCGGATGGCCTGCCCGCCGACCCCAGCCACAACGACACATTCTCCGGGGCACGGTTACCCCTCCCTTTCGAATTGACCCCTCGAAGGGATTTCCCGTCCGCGCGGCGCTCCCCGGCCCGCGCGCTTTTTTTTGCCTGCGCAATTCGCGCGCCCGCTCACCACACGCCCCGCTTCCGATCCGCTGATCGGCCCATCCCGCTCGGGATACACGCTCTTACAAAGGCAAGTCGACCCTTCTGCAGCCACCGCGTTAAATGGAGACATCCACGCGGCGCATGCCGCCATAAAAACGAGGGCTCATCATGTCCAATGCCTCCCGTCGTTCTTTCCGCGCCGGCGTGCGGCTGCCGCAGGTGCTGCGCGCCGTGGGCGTTGCAGCTGTACTGCTCGTCTGCGGTACGCATGCTGCGATGGCCGCCGATCCGGCTTCACGGGTGGCACGGCTGTCCGACTTCTCGGGCGCGGTGAGCTTCGCGCCCGCCGGCTCCGACGACTGGGCCGGCGCGTCGCTCAACCGCCCGTTCACCACCGGCGACCGGCTGTGGTCCGACCAAGGCAGCCGCAGCGAACTGCACGTCGGTTCCACCGCAGTGCGGCTCGGGCAGAACACGGGCGCCACGCTGGTCGATCTGGACGACCGCAACACGCAAATCAAGCTCACACAGGGTGCGCTGTCGGTGCGCGTGCGCGCGCTGCCGCCGGATCAAACCGTCGAGATCGATACCCCCAACCTCGCCTTCACACCGCAAGCGCCCGGCGAATACCGCCTCGACGTCGCGCCGGATGGCTCCAGCACCACTGTCACCGTCTGGCGTGGCCAGGGCACGGCCTACGGCGATGACCGCTCCACCCCGCTCGGCGCCGGGCAGCAAGTCCGCTTCGACGGCACGGACCTCGCCGAGGCCGGCGGCACCGACAACCCCGGGCGCGACGCCTTCGACCGCTGGGCCGAATCGCGCGATGCCCGTGAAGATGCGTCCGTTTCGGCCCGCTACGTTGGCCGCGAAATGACCGGCTACGAAGCCCTCGACGACTACGGCACGTGGCGCGAAGAAGACGGCTATGGCGCCGTGTGGGTGCCGCGTGCCGTCCCGGTCGGCTGGGCGCCGTATCGCACCGGACACTGGGCGTGGGTGGCACCGTGGGGCTGGACGTGGGTCGACGACGCCCCCTGGGGCTTCGCACCGTTCCACTATGGTCGCTGGGCGTACGTCGGCACGACGTGGTGCTGGGTGCCCGGGCCGGTGGTGCCGCGTCCGGTGTATGCGCCGGCGCTGGTCGGTTTCGTCGGTGGCGGCGGCGGCGGCGGCGTGAGCTGGGGAATCAACATCTCGATCGGCTCGCCGGGCGTGGCGTGGTTCCCGCTGGCGCCGGGCGAAGCGTATCGCCCCGTATATGCGGCCAGCCCGACCTACGTGACGAACATCAACCGCACGGTGGTGGTCAACAACATCACCGTCAACAAGACCATCATCAACAACAACGTGACCCACATCCGGAACGGGAACCGGGTCACGTACGTTAACGCCAACAATCCGGCCGCGCTCACGGCTGTGCCCGCCAAAACCTTCGTGAATGGCCAGCCGGTCGGCCCAGCGATGACGCATCTGCGGCCCGAACAGATGCGTGCACAGATTGCGCATGCGCAGTTCGTGTCGACGCCGGCGCTGGCACCGGTGCGTACCAGCCTGCTGGGCGCGGCCGCCAACGCGGGTCCGCATTCCCAACCGCCACAGCAGGCGTTTGCGCGACAGGCGATTGCGGTGCGCGCGCCCAGCTTGCCTGCGGGCGGACGCGATGCCCTGGCAGACCGCTTCCGCTCGCAAGGCGGAACGCTGCCCGGTGTGGGCCCGGCATGGACGGGCGGCAACATGGGAGCACATGTGGCAACGCGTGGCCGCGCCACCGCTGAAGTACCGGCGGCACCGGTTGCTGCCCAGGCCGCCGGTCTGCGCCTCACGCGCGCCGCCCCCAATGGAGCGGCGTACCCGGTGAACGAACCGGCACGCCCGCCGGAGCAGCGCGGCCCTGGCGGCGCAATGGGATTGATGGGCTCGCCCAACCCCAACACGCCGAACCCGCAGAACGGACCGCACGGCGCCCAGCGGGAACCTGCCCCACAGGCGCTGATGCCGCCGAGCTCGATCAATCGTCCGCGTCCGCAGCCGGGTGCTGGCGCATCGCAAGAACACCCGTGGCAGCCGCCAGCAGCACAGGCACCACAAGCACCACCGGGTCCGGCCGGCATGACGACCCGCCCACCACGGCACGAGGGCACGCCTGATGCGCCGCGCGACGAGCGCCGTGCTTTCGAGCCCCATCCACAGCCACCGCAAGCCGCCACGCAGACGCCTCAGCCGCAGCGCGGCGCGCAGGAGCCGAATCGTTTCAATGGCAATCCCGCGCCGACGATGCAGGAGCGCCCGCCCAACGCTCCGCCGCAGATGCGCGCACGCCCCGAGCCGGAACAACGCCCGCCGCAACCGCGCATGGAAGCACCACGTCCTGCGCCGCAACCGCATGTTGTGGAGATGCGTCCGCCGCAACCCCAGCCGCAGCCGCGTGCACCGGAATTCCATCCGCCGCAGCCACAACCACGCCCGCCGGAAGCGCGGCCGCAACCACCTCAGCCCCAGGCGCAGCCACCCCGGCAGGAGCACCACGAAGCCCAGCCGCATCCGCAAGGCAACCGTGGCGAGGAACGGCGCGAAGGGGAACACCGCTGACCGCGCCAGCCGACAGGCAAAAAAAAAGCAGCCCTTCGGGGCTGCTTTTTTTTTCTGCGCCGGCCGATGACACCAGCCGGCACACACTACTGCCTTAGCGCTTGCGACGCAGACGCGCGATCGCTGCCAGCTGCGCAGCGGCCACAGCCAGTTCACCTTGTGCACGGGCCAGATCCAGGTCGCTGCTTTGATTCTGCAGCGCCTCTTCGGCCGCACGCTTGGCTTCGTTCGCCTTGGCTTCGTCCAGGTCGTGACCGCGGATTGCGGTATCGGCCAGCACGGTCACCTTCTTCGGCTGCACTTCGAGAATGCCACCGGCAACGAACACGAACTCTTCGCCGCCGTCTTCCTTCTCGATGCGCACGGCGCCCGGCTTGATGCGCGTGATCAGCGGCGTGTGGCCGGGCAGAATGCCCAGCTCACCCGCTTCACCCGGCAGTGCCACGAACTTGGCATTGCCGGAGAAGATCTCGTGCTCAGCGCTGACGACGTCTACATGAATGGTTGCCATCTCGATTCCTTTGCTCAGAAAAGCGGCTTTCTGAATGGACTTCAGAAAGCCAGTACTGGCCCTGGCTTACGCGCAAGGCCAGACATCACGCTTACTGGAGCTTCTTGGCCTTCTCGAAGGCTTCGTCGATCGAGCCGACCATGTAGAACGCCTGTTCCGGCAGGTGATCGCACTCGCCGTCCACCAGCATCTTGAAGCCGCGGATGGTTTCCTTCAGCGGCACGTACTTGCCCGGCGAACCCGTGAACACTTCGGCCACGTGGAACGGCTGCGACAGGAAACGCTGGATCTTACGAGCACGGCCCACGGCCAGCTTGTCTTCCGGCGACAGTTCGTCCATGCCCAGAATCGCGATGATGTCGCGCAGTTCCTTGTAGCGCTGCAGCGTCTTCTTCACGCGGTCGGCGACTTCGTAGTGCTCCTGGCCCACGATCTGCGGGTCGAGCTGACGCGAGGTCGAGTCCAGCGGATCCACTGCGGGGTAGATACCCAGTGCAGCAATGTCACGCGACAGCACGACGGTCGAGTCCAGGTGCAGGAAGGTCGTTGCCGGCGACGGGTCGGTCAAGTCATCGGCAGGCACGTACACGGCCTGGATCGACGTGATCGAGCCGGTCTTGGTCGACGTAATACGTTCCTGCAGCTTGCCCATTTCTTCAGCCAGCGTCGGCTGATAGCCCACAGCCGAAGGCATACGGCCCAGCAGTGCCGACACTTCGGTACCGGCCAGCGTGTAGCGGTAGATGTTGTCGACGAAGAACAGGATGTCACGGCCTTCGTCGCGGAAGCGCTCAGCCATCGTCAGGCCGGTCAGCGCCACGCGCAGACGGTTGCCCGGCGGCTCGTTCATCTGGCCGAACACCATGGCCACCTTGTCGAGCACGTTGGAGTCCTTCATTTCGTGGTAGAAGTCGTTGCCCTCACGGGTACGCTCGCCCACGCCAGCAAACACCGACAAGCCCGAGTGCTGCTTGGCGATGTTGTTGATCAGCTCCATCATGTTCACGGTCTTGCCGACGCCGGCGCCACCGAACAGACCCACCTTACCGCCCTTGGCGAACGGGCAGACCAAGTCGATCACCTTGATGCCGGTTTCCAGCAGGTCAACCGACGGCGACAGCTCATCGAACTTCGGGGCCTTCTGGTGAATCGCGCGCTTTTCGTCGCAGGCGATCGGGCCGGCTTCGTCGATGGGACGACCCAGCACGTCCATGATGCGGCCCAGCGTGCCGTGGCCCACCGGCACCGAAATCGGCGCACCGGAGTTGCTCACGCGCATGCCGCGACGCAGACCGTCGGACGAACCCAGCGCAATGGTACGCACCACGCCGTCGCCCAGCTGTTGTTGCACTTCGAAGGTCAGGCCCTTCTCGGCGAACGAAGCGTCGTTGCTGTCATCCAGCACCAGCGCGTCGTAGACCTTCGGCATCGCGTCGCGCGGGAACTGAATGTCCACCACGGCGCCGATGCACTGCACGATATTTCCGTTTGCGATACTCATTTGTATCTCCAATAACTTGATTCTTTGCCGTGGCTATCAGACTGCCGCTGCGCCGCTGACGATTTCGGACAGTTCCTTCGTAATCGCTGCCTGACGGGTCTTGTTGTAGACCAGTTGCAGTTCGCCGATCACGTTCTTCGCGTTGTCCGAAGCCGCCTTCATCGCCACCATCCGGGCCGATTGCTCGGAGGCCATGTTCTCGGCCACCGCCTGGTACACCAGCGCCTCGACGTAGCGGATCAGCAGCTCGTCGACCACCGTCTGCGCGTCCGGCTCGTAGATGTAGTCCCACGAGTAGGCCTGCTTTTCGGCGTCGCTCTGCGTCAGCTTGTCGGCCGTCAACGGCAGCAGTTGCTCGACCACCGGTTCCTGCCGCATCGTGTTGATGAAGCGCGTGTACGCGAGGTACACGGCGTCAATCTCACCGGCAGTAAATGCGTCGAGCTGGACCTTGATCGCGCCGATCAGCTTTTCCAGATGCGGCGTGTCGCCCAGATGCACGACGTTCGAAACAACCTTCGCACCGACGCGGCCCAGGAACTGCGTGCCCTTGGTACCGATGGCGGTGGCTTGCGTCTCGACGCCCTTGTTCTGCAGGTCGCGCAACTGGTTGGTCACGGCGCGCAGCACGTTGGTGTTCAAGCCACCGCACAGGCCCTTGTCCGTGGTCACCACGATCAGGCCGGCACGCTTGACGTCGCGCTCCACCATGAACGGGTGCTTGTATTCCGGATTGGCCTGCGCCATGTGCGCAGCCACGTTGCGGATCTTCTCGGCGTACGGGCGGGCAGCGCGCATCCGTTCCTGCGCCTTGCGCATCTTGGATGCGGCGACCATTTCCATCGCCTTGGTGATCTTGCGCGTGTTTTGCACGCTCTTGATCTTCGTGCGGATTTCTTTTGTTCCGGCCATTTCTTCCTCTCCGTTCAAACCTGGCTGCGCAGGCTACGCACAGCCAGTTTCGGGAATGACGCGGTTAGAACGCGGCGGACTTCTTGAAATCCTCGATCGCGGCACGCAGTGCGGCCTCATCGTCCTTCGACAGATCCTTCGTATCTTCGATGCGGTTGATGAGATCGGCGTACTTCGTCTTCAGCGTGTCGTGCAGGCCCTTTTCGAAAGCCAGGATGTCCTTCACGTCCACGTTGTCGAGGAAGCCGTTGTTGGCTGCGTACAGCGACGCGGCCAGCTGCCACACTTGCAGCGGCTGGTATTGCGGCTGCTTGAGCAGTTCGGTCACGCGGCGGCCGCGCTCGAGCTGCTTGCGGGTCGCTTCGTCCAGATCCGAGGCGAACTGCGCGAACGCAGCCAGTTCACGGTACTGGGCCAAGTCGGTACGGATACCGCCGGACAGCTTCTTGATGACCTTGGTCTGAGCGGCACCACCCACACGCGACACCGAGATACCGGCGTTGATAGCGGGGCGCACACCTGCGTTGAACAGGTCGGTTTCCAGGAAGATCTGGCCGTCGGTAATCGAGATCACGTTGGTCGGAACGAAGGCGGACACGTCGCCGGCCTGCGTTTCGATCACGGGCAGTGCGGTCAGCGAACCGGTCTTGCCCTTGACTTCACCGTTGGTGATCTTTTCGATGTGGTCAGCGTTCACACGGGCAGCGCGCTCCAGCAGACGCGAGTGCAGGTAAAACACGTCACCCGGGTAGGCTTCACGGCCAGGCGGGCGGCGCAGCAGCAGCGAAACCTGACGGTAGGCCCAAGCTTGCTTGGTCAGATCGTCATACACGATCAGGGCGTCTTCACCGCGGTCGCGGAAGTATTCACCCATCGTGCAGCCGGCGTAGGCCGACAGGTACTGCATGGCAGCAGAGTCCGAAGCGGCAGCGGCCACCACGATCGTGTATTCCAGCGCGCCGTGCTCTTCGAGCTTACGCACCACGTTGGCGATCGTCGAAGCCTTCTGACCGATTGCCACGTACACGCAGAAGATGCCCTTGCCCTTCTGGTTGATGATGGCGTCGACGGCCACGGCGGTCTTGCCGGTCTGGCGGTCGCCAATGATCAGCTCACGCTGGCCACGGCCGATTGGCACCATCGCGTCGATCGACTTCAGGCCGGTCTGCACCGGCTGGCTCACCGACTGACGTGCGATCACGCCCGGGGCGACCTTCTCGATCACATCCGTTTTCTTGGCGTTGATCGGGCCCTTGCCGTCGATCGGCTGGCCCAGTGCGTTGACCACGCGGCCCAGCAGTTCCGGGCCAACCGGCACTTCCAGAATGCGGCCGGTGCACTTGACTTCCTGGCCTTCGGAAATGTGCTCGTAGTCACCCAGCACCACAGCGCCGACGGAGTCGCGCTCGAGGTTCAGCGCGAGGCCGAACGTGTTGCCCGGGAATTCCAGCATTTCGCCTTGCATCACGCCCGACAGGCCATGAATGCGGCAGATACCGTCCGTCACGGAAATGACCGTGCCGGTGTTCTTTGCGTCAGCGCCAGCCTTCAAGCCCTCGATACGGGTCTTGATCAGGTCGCTGATCTCGGAGGGGTTCAGTTGCATCGAATGCTCCTAATTCTTCAATCTGTCTGCGGGCGCGATATCGTCGATTGCATCAGCGCCTCGCGAAACAGCATTACGCGGCGGTCAGCGCAGACTGCATCTGCGTCAGGCGCGCGCGCACCGAGGTGTCGAGCACTTCGTCGCCAATCTGCACGCGCACGCCGCCGATCAACGAAGGATCGACACTCACGTGAGCCTGCAGCTTCTTGCCGAACTTGCGTTCGAGCGTGGCGACCAGTTCGGTCAGGGGCGCGCCCTCAAGCGGGAACGCACTGGTGATCTCGACGTCGGCGGCGCCTTCGCTGGCATTCCGCAGCACATGGAATTGCGCGGCAATTTCCGGCAGCAGCGACAGGCGCTTGTTGGCCACCAGCAGGCCAACCAGTTCCTTCGCCTCATGCGAAGCCGGAGATTTCAGCGCCGACAGGAAGATCCCCGCCACATCGGCTTTGGAGAGCTTCGGATCATCGGCGACTGCCTTCATGTCGGGCACGGCGGCAATTTGCCCCATTTCCGACACGAGCTCAGACCATGCACCCAGATTGCCGGCCTTCGCCACGCGGAACAGCGCCTCTGCGTACGGACGGGCAACGGTTGCGAGTTCTGCCATGATTACAGCTCAGCCTTGAGTTGATTGAGCAGATCGGCATGGACCTGCGCATTGACTTCACGCTTGAGGATCTGCTCGGCGCCCTTGACTGCCAGCGTGGCAACCTGGTCACGCAGCGATTCACGCGCGCGCACAGTTTGCTGCTCGGCTTCTGCCTTGGCTTGCGCGATGATGCGCGCCGCTTCGGCTTGGGCGTTTTGCTTGATCTCTTCGGCGCTCATCTGGGCACGCTTTTCAGCGTCCGCGATGCGCTGCGCGCCTTCATTGCGCGCTTCGGTCAGTGCCTGCTCGACCCGCTTGTTGGCCAGCTCGAGCTCGGCCTTGCCCTTATCGGCAGCGGCCAGGCCATCGGCAATTTTCTTCGCGCGTTCGTCGAGCGCCTTCACCAGGGGCGGCCAAATGAATTTGGCGACAACCCACCACAGGATGAAGAACACGACCATCTGCGCGACGAGTGTGGCGTTCAGGTTCATGGTGTGTTCCTTTCGGTATTGAGACTACGGATCAATGCACGAAGCGGCGAGGGTTACGCGGTGCGTTCACCCAGGCCGCCTCCGGCATCATGCAGACCGAAAAGAATTACTTGATGACCGACAGCAGCGGGTTGGCGAACGCGAACAGCATGGCCACACCAACGCCGATCAGGAATGCCGCGTCGATCAGGCCAGCCAGCAGGAACATCTTGGTTTGCAGCGGGTTCATCAGCTCAGGCTGACGTGCGCAGGCTTCGATGTACTTGCCGCCCATCAGTGCGATGCCGAGGCAGGCGCCGATGGCACCCAGGCCGATGATGATGCCGATACCGATGGCGGTCAGACCTTGGATGTTGGCGAGAAATGCTTGCATGATGACTCCCTTTTACGTGAAAGACTAAGAACTTAGGAACTTGAAAAAACCAAACGGAACCGGAGAACCTGAACCGCTACTTAGTGGTGATCATGTGCCTGGCCGATGTACACCAGCGTCAGCATCATGAAAATGAACGCTTGCAGCAGAACGATCAGGATGTGGAAGATCGCCCACACTGCACCGGCCACCACGTGACCCACGAAACCCAGTGCCGAGAAATCAGCACCGAACGTCCAGATCGAGCCAAGCAGCGCGATCAGCAGGAACACCAGTTCGCCCGCGTACATGTTGCCGAACAACCGCATGCCCAGCGACACAGCCTTGGCGAGGAATTCAATGATGTTGAGGATCAGGTTGAACGGCGCGAGGTACCACTTGGCGCCGAACGGGGCGGAGAGCAGCTCGTGTGCGAAGCCGCCCGCACCCTTGATCTTGAAGCTGTAGTAGATCATCAGGATCAGCACAGCGAATGACATGCCGAAGGTGCCGTTCAGGTCGGCCGTGGCCACTGCGCGATGGTGCGGCACGTGCACGCCGAAGGTGCCGAGGAGGTGGTTGACGCCCGTGACCCAGTCCACCGGGATCAAGTCGACCGCGTTCATCAGCGTGACCCACACGAAGACCATCAGGGCCAGCGGAGCAATCCAGGAACGATCGCCGTGGATGATGCCCTTGGCCTGGTCGTCGACCATCTCGACAACCAGTTCAACGAAGGCTTGGAAACGGCCGGGAACGCCGGAGGTGACACGGCGCGCAGCCATGCCGAGGAAGATGATGCCGATGGCGCCCATCAACACGGACCAGAACATCGTGTCCCAGTTGATGACGGAGAAGTCGACGACCGACATCTGCTTGCCGCCGACGCTATTGAAATTCTGCAAATGCTCCGCGATATACGCGGAAGGCGTGAGAGCGTGCTCGGCGGCGTGGCCGGCGGCTTCTGCGACTTCAGTTGCCATGATGATTCAGTCCAATATTGCGAAACATTCTTCGTGATCCGTTCTTGCTCGCGCCCGATGCTCAACAGGTTTCCCTAGAGATCGCGGACTGCACGCGACTTGAACGTGCCACCTTATTCTTGCGGAGTGTCAGCGCAATGAACCGGAGCTTCTCCTGCCGCGGTTCCTGCCACGTGCCAACACTTCCGGTGCCCGCCGCATCATGGCGGGCCGGGTTTCGCTCATCGCGCTACCGCAGCGCGAGACCCACCCAGTACATCTTGAGCGCCAGGATCAGGGTGATCAGCAAGGGCGGCCAATGCAGCCCCTTGAACATCACCACCACAATCACCAGCAGCGCGACCGTGCCGAGCACCTTGATCGCTTCGCCCACCACCAGCCGGGCGATGGACTCGAACCCCTTGGCCGTCGACAGTCGCATCGCGAACCATGCCGAGGGCACCACGCACACGCCGCCGCCCAGCAGGGCCGACAACGCTGCCTCGCCGGCCTGCGCAGCGCCCGACCCCGTGAACCAGCTGCCGACATACCATCCGAGCGCACACAGCAGTGTGATGGCCACCTGGCCGAGCACGATGGAAAGCGGCGTAATACGCGAGGCCCGCAAAGCCTGTTCGCCGAACAGCGCAACCGCTTCGTCATGCGAGAGCACATGCGCCGGCGGCTCCGCCTTTCCTGCGTCGTCATCCCAATCGTCGCGCTTCGGAGCCTGCGCCGATCGGGATCGGGCGGCTTCCAACGAAGCGTAAGAATCGGGCCGTTGCCGCGTGGCTGGCTGCATGGAAGAATGGTCTTTCATCATGCCGCACCGCTTTGGGTCAGGCGGATTTAAAACCGCACGATTTTACGGGACATGACGTTCGCCAGTCAACGCGCAAGCGCACCCTCGTGCGGGCGCCTTCGACAGCACTCCTGGCAGCGATGTTCCCGCGCTCTGCGCGCCTTCGGGCGCGGTTGCCGGGGCACCGGATCCGCCTGATGGAGCGGTGCCCCCGTCGATTTCATGATGGTGTTGCCGACATCCCGCGTCGATGACTCACGAGGTAATTGCACCGATTCGGTGCAATTGGCTGCCCGCAAATGGCTCAATGACGGGGAGAGACCGCCCCTGCGTCAAACTGTCGCAGCAGTTGCGCTCATCAAGCGTGCGCTTCGTCGCCGCCGTCCGGGCGCAGGCGCTCGAGCAAGCCGTCGAACTCGTCCAGACTACCGAACTGCACCGTCAGTTGGCCGCGCCCCTTGGCGGCAAGCTTGATCTGCACGCTCAACCCGAGCAGGTCCGCCAACTCTTCTTCCAGGCGCGCGACATCGCGCCCGTTCTGGTGACCGCCCTTCTGCTTGAGCGACTTCAGTTCGAACGGCTTGAGCGTCGACGTAACCAGCTTTTCCGTCTCGCGCACCGACAAACGCTTGTTGACGATCTGGTTTGCCAATGTGATCTGCGATGCACCATCGACGGCGAGCAGCGCGCGGGCGTGGCCCATGTCGAGGTCCCCGGCCATCAGCATGGTCTGCACCGGCTGGGCAAGGTTGAGCAGCCGCAGCAGGTTGGACACGGCACTACGCGAGCGCCCAACCGATTCGGCCGCCTGCTCGTGCGTGAACTGGAACTCGCGGACCAGGCGCGCAATGCCCTGCGCTTCTTCGAGCGGGTTCAGGTCTTCACGCTGAATGTTCTCGATCAGCGCCATGGCGGCGGCCGACTCGTCCGGCACGTCCTTCACCAGCACCGGCACTTCGGTCAGGCCGGCCAGGCGCGAGGCGCGGAAGCGGCGTTCGCCAGCGATGATCTCGTACTTTGGCTTCGGGCCGTCCGACTCAACCTTGCGCACCAGGATCGGCTGCATCAGGCCTTGCGCCCGAATGCTCGCGGCCAATTCCTGCAGGGCACCCTCGTCCATGCGCGTGCGCGGCTGGTACTTGCCGGGCTGCATCTGCTCGAGCTTCAGCACCGTCGGGGCGCCCTCCTGCTTGGCGGTTTCGACAATCTCGGCGGGACTGCCGAGCAGTGCTTCCAGGCCCCGGCCCAATCCCTTTTTCTTCATCGTGCTCATGTGGTTCCTCTTTCCCGCATCAAGCCGGCACGTCGGCCATCTGCCGCACGCGCGCGATCATCTCGGCGCCGAAATCCAGGTAGGCCTTGGCACCCTTCGATGCCGGATCGAACGCCACGCCCGGCATGCCGTAGGACGGCGCCTCAGCCAGGCGCACGTTGCGCGGGATCACCGTCTTGAAAACCTTGTCGCCAAAATGTGACTCCAGCTGCGCTGACACCTGCTGCTGCAGCGTCACGCGCGGGTCGAACATCACGCGCAGCAGGCCGATCACCTTCAGCTCACGGTTCAGGTTCGCGTGCACCTGCTTGATGGTGTTGACCAGATCGGAGAGTCCTTCGAGCGCGAAGTACTCGCACTGCATTGGCACGACCACGCCGTGCGCGGCGCACAAGCCATTGAGCGTCAGCATCGACAGCGATGGCGGACAATCGATGAGCACGAAATCGTAGTCATCGGCCACCTCGGCCAGTGCGAGCTTGAGGCGATTCTCGCGATCCTCCAGGTCGACCAGCTCGACTTCGGCGCCGGCCAGATCGCGGTTGGCGGGCAGCACGTCATAGCGGCCAGCTTCGGAGCGCTGGCGCGCCTGCGGAATCGTCGCCAGACCGACGAGCACCTGGTACACGCTGAATTCGAGCGTGTGCTTGTCGATACCCGAACCCATGGAGGCATTGCCCTGCGGGTCCAGGTCGACCAGCAGCACGCGCTGCCCTTGCGCAGCCAGCCCGGCCGCGAGGTTCACCGTGGTGGTGGTCTTGCCGACCCCGCCCTTCTGGTTGGCGATCACGAAAGTATTCGACATGACTCCTCTGCGGTGAATGACTCACGCCGACGGCGCGAGAATGACCAGGTGACGCTCGGCCGACAGCCCCGGCACGGTCAGGCGTTCAATGGCTTCGACTTTCCAGCCTGCGGGCAGGCGCTCGATTTCAGCGTCCGGGCGCACGCCCTTCATGGCGACCATGCGGCCGCCCGGCGCGAGCAGATGGCCAGCCAGAGTCACAAAATCAACCAACTCAGCAAACGCGCGCGATGTGATGACGCCATAGCCGGTGGCGTCGTCCAGCTTTTCCACGTGACCCCAGTGCGACTGGGCATTGGTCAGGCCAAGCTCGGCGCGACACTGCGTCAGGAAGGCGGTTTTCTTCTGCACGATGTCGACCATCGTGACACTGACATCCGGGTACGCGATCGCCAGTGGAATGCCCGGGAGGCCGCCACCGGAACCAACGTCCAGCACGCGCGGTGCGTCAGGCTGCGCACTGCGCGCCAACTCGGCAATGCGCGATACGGCCGAAAGCGAATCCAGCAGGTGATGCGTCAGCATGTCGCCCGTATCGCGGATCGCGGTCAGGTTATAGACGCGGTTCCATTTGGCGAGCAGCCCCTGGTACGCCAGCAGGCGATCGAGCTGCACTTCGTTCAGCGACAAGCCTAGCGCGCGCGCGCCCGCTTCCAGCTCCGATCGGGCCTCAGTCGGCACATTCGTCAGTGCATTCGGCATCAAGCGGCCTCGCCTTGCGCGTCGGTGCGGGGGCCGACTTGGCCGCGCAGCACGCCCTTCTTTAGGTGTACCAGCAACAGCGACACCGCTGCCGGCGTGATGCCGGAGATACGCGACGCCTGCCCGATGGTCTCGGGCTTGTGCTTGGCCAGCTTCTGCTGCACCTCGATCGACAGGCCGCGCACTTGCGCGTAATCAAAATCAGCCGGCAGGCGCGTGTTCTCGTTGGCACCTAGGCGCTCCACTTCATCGGCCTGGCGGGCGATGTAGCCGTGGTACTTGATGCCGATCTCAACCTGCTCGCGGATTTGCTCGGCCAGCAGCGGGTCTTCCGCCAGCGGCGCTTCGAGCGCGTACTTACCACCCTGCATGCCCATCAGCGATTCGTACGACACGTTCGGACGGCGCAGCAGATCGGCCAGCGCATATTCGCGCTCAATGCCCTTCCCCAGCACGGGCTCGGCGTCTTCCAGCGGGAGCGTGGCTGGGTTCACCCACGTCGATTTCAGACGCTCTGTTTCACGTGAAACAGCATCGCGCTTGCGGTTGAAGGCATCCCACCGGACGTCGTCAACTACGCCAAGCTGGCGGCCCACTTCGGTCAGGCGCATGTCGGCGTTGTCTTCGCGCAGGCTCAGGCGGAACTCTGCGCGGCTGGTGAACATGCGGTACGGCTCGGTCACGCCACGGGTGATGAGGTCGTCAACGAGCACGCCCAGATAGGCTTGGTCGCGGCGCGGCGCCCAGGCATCCTTGCCCTGCACTTGCAGACCGGCGTTGATGCCGGCGAGCAGCCCTTGGGCGGCGGCCTCTTCATAGCCGGTCGTCCCGTTGATCTGACCAGCGAAGAACAGCCCGGAAATCGCCTTGGATTCCAGCGAAGCCTTCAGCCCGCGCGGGTCAAAGTAGTCGTACTCAATGGCGTAGCCGGGGCGCAGGATGTGGGCATCCTCCAGACCGCGCATCGAGTGGATCAAGTCCAGCTGCACGTCAAACGGCAGGCTGGTCGACACGCCGTTCGGGTAGAACTCGTTGGTCGCCAAGCCTTCCGGCTCTAGGAAAATCTGGTGGCTATCCTTGCTGGCGAAGCGATGAATCTTGTCTTCGATGCTCGGGCAGTAGCGCGGCCCCACCCCTTCGATCACGCCTGTATACATGGGCGAGCGGTCGAGCCCGGCACGGATGATGTCGTGGGTGCGCTCGTTGGTGTGCGTGACCCAGCACGGCACCTGGCGCGGATGCATGTCCGCGCGGCCCATGAACGAAAACACCGGCACCGGATCCAGATCGCCCGGCTGCTCTTCCAGCACCGAGAAATTGATGGTCCGGCCGTCAATCCGAGGCGGCGTGCCGGTCTTCAGGCGCCCTTGCGGCAGCTTCAACTCTTTCAGACGTGCCGACAGCGACACCGCCGCCGGGTCACCCGCCCGGCCGCCGGTGTAGTTGTTCAGGCCCACGTGGATCTTGCCGTCGAGGAACGTCCCCGCCGTCAGTACCACGGCACGTGCACGGAACCGCACGCCCACCTGCGTCACCGCCCCGACCACGCGGTCACCCTCTACCAGCAGGTCTTCGACGGCCTGCTGGAACAGCATCAGGTTCGGCTGGTTTTCCAGGCGATGGCGGATGGCTGCCTTGTACAGCACACGGTCCGCCTGGGCGCGGGTCGCGCGGACAGCCGGGCCCTTGCTGGAATTGAGGATGCGGAACTGGATCCCGCCCTCGTCCGTCGCGATGGCCATGGCCCCGCCCAGCGCATCCACTTCCTTGACCAGATGGCCCTTGCCAATGCCCCCGATCGACGGGTTGCAGCTCATCTGCCCCAGCGTCTCGATGTTGTGCGTCAGCAGCAGGGTCTGACACCCCATCCGCGCCGCCGCCAAGGCAGCCTCGGTGCCGGCGTGTCCGCCACCCACCACGATCACATCGAATTCAATTGGATACAGCATGGCTTCCTCCTCGCATGGAGGCATCGGAAATTTGGAGAAGCGGAATTATAAGTCGCGCAGCTACACCGCAGTTCGACGATGCGGCAATCGAGACGAAATTCATCCGCATTTCGTGTTTCACGTGAAACATGCACCGCTTGTTCCGCACTGTTTGTGTTTCACGTGAAACACACCGGCGCGTGAAACCAGCAACGCCAAGACCGATGCACCGACGGTGTGGCCGGACCCTGCCCTAGGTGGCGCCTTGGATTTTTGTGAGCGGGCGGAACAAGGAGGGAGGCTGTCTGCGCATAGCGAGTGTGCCTCCCTCCTCGCCCGGTCACAGAAGTCCAAGGGGAGTCGCCATCTCGGGCGCGTCTTCTTTTGCTTACTTTTCTTGGCAAGACAAGAAAAGTCAGTCGGCCCCGGCAGGGGAGGAAACAGCAGCAAACCACCAACGCCAAAAACAAAACGCCGCACCCCAAGAGGCACGGCGTTCAGACAACGGCAGCTAAAGCGTCAGATCAATTCTGCAGCCTCCACTTCCCATCCTTGATTTCAACCATGACGCGAGACCGTTGGTCCAGCCCCAGGTGGTCCTTCGCATTCATGTTCATCACGCCGTGCGAGATCGCCAGATTGCTCGTCGACTCCATCGCATCCCGCAGCCCCTTGCGGAACGCCGGCGTACCCGGCTGCCCCTTCTTCAACGCCTCGGGCATCGCATGTGCAAACAGCAGACCTGCATCCCACATGTGGCCGCCGAAGGTGGAAACCTGCCCGCCATACGCCTTCTCATACGCCGTCTTGTAGGCCAGCGCCGGCTTCTTCACCGGGTTGCTGTCGGGCAACTGCTCGGCGACGAGGATCGGGCCCGCCGGCAGGAACGTCCCTTCGCAGTCCTTGCCGCACACGCGCAGGAAGTCGGCGTTCGCCACGCCGTGCGTCTGGTACAGCTTGCCCTTGTAGCCGCGTTCCTTGAGCGCGCGCTCGGGCAGCGCGGCCGGCGTACCCGAGCCTGCGATCAGCACCGCATCCGGATTGGCCGCCATGATCTTCAGCACCTGCCCCGTCACCGACGTGTCGGTACGCGCAAAGCGCTCGTTGGCGACGACCTTCAGCTTGCGCAGCGTCGCCACCTTGTCGAACTCCTGCGCCCACGAATCGCCGTAGGCATCGGCAAAGCCGATCAGCGCGACAGTCTTCACACCGTGGTTGGCCATGTGCTCGGCAATGGCGGTGGCCATGTGCGAGTCGTTCTGCGGCGTCTTGAAGACCCACGCGCGCTTGGCATCCATCGGCTCGATGATGCGTGCCGATGCGGCCAGCGTGATCATCGGTGTTTCGTTCTCGCCCACCACATCGACCATCGCCAGCGAGTTGGGCGTGACGGTCGAGCCGATCACCAGGTCGACCTTGTCTTCGGTGATGAGCTTGCGAGTGTTCTTGACGGCGGTGGTGGTGTCGGAAGCATCGTCGAGCACGATGTACTCGATCTTCTTGCCGGCGATTTCCTTGGGCAGCAGCGCCACGGTGTTCTTCTCGGGAATCCCCAGCGAAGCCGCCGGACCCGTGGCCGACACCGTGATGCCGACCTTGACCTGGGCGAATGCCGTGCCGGCGGACAGCGCCAAGAGCGCCGTCGCGGCGAGGGCCGCCTTTGCGATCGGGGTAGCGCGCGAAACCTTCATGCCGTCTCCTGAAGTGTGCGGGCAGGTTCTGCGCCCGCCCTGAATCTGGAAATTGACCGACCGCTGGGTCGGGGATGAAGGAGTCTAGAAGGAGTCACGCCACGCGGGCAAGGGGGAGATACCCCGAACCTTAACGTGTTCATGACCCATGCAGACTCAACCCACGCGATACACCCGTCCGCTCTGTACGCCCTCCACGCTGCGCCGGTAGGCCAACGCCGCGCGCGCTGCCGGCACGGGCTCGAAACCAGGGAAGAACGGGCCGTAGGCCTCCATCGATTCCGTCAGCACCGTCGGGCTCACGGCGTTGATGCGGATACCGCGCGGCAGCTCGCACGCGGCCGCCCGCACAAAGCCCTCCACTCCCGCGTTCACGGCGGTCGCGTTCGCGCCCTGCGCGATCGGCTCCTGGCCGACGATGCCGGTGGTGAGCGTGATCGAGCCGCCGTCGCTCAGATAGTGCTGCCCGACGAGCGCCAATCGCACCTGACTCAGCAGCTTGTCCTGCAGTCCGATGTTGAAGTCTGCCGCCGACATCTCGGTCAGCGGCCCGAAGAACAGGTTGCCGGCGGTGGAGACGATCGCGTCCACGCGCCCCAACTTGTCGAACAAGGCCGCCACGCTATCGGCGTTGGTGATGTCGACCTGGTGCTCGCCGCGCGTGCGGCCGACGCGGATGATCTCGTGCGCCCCGCCCTGCTCCAGTTCCGCCACCACAGCGCGGCCAAGCGTGCCGCTGGCACCAATCACGACGATCTTCATGCTGTACTCCTTCGCAAATCCAGTTGGAATGGCATCCATTCTTGGCCGAAACCTGAACACGATAAAGACGTGATAACTTCGACTATTCCTAATCATTGGTTCGGAATATGGACAAGCTGCGCAGCATGGAAACCTTTGTCGCCGTGGTGGAAGGCGGCAACTTCACCGAGGCGGCGGCGCGGCTTGAGATGTCGGCCGTGATGGTCGGCAAGTACGTGAACGCGCTGGAGACGCAACTGGGCGCCCGCCTGCTCCAGCGCAGCACGCGCCGCCAGAGCCTGACCGACGCCGGCCGCGTGTTCTACGAAGATGCCAAGCGCGTGCTGGAACAGGTGCGCTGGGCGGAGACGTCCGTGGAGCGACTGCGGGCATCGCCATCTGGCACGCTCAAGGTCAGCGCGCCGACCACCTTCGGCGCCTGCGTCATCGCCCCGCTCGCGGCGACGTTCCAGCGGGCGCATCCCCAGGTGCGCGTGGAACTGAACCTAAGCAACAGCATGGTTGACCTGGTCGACGAAGGGTTCGATCTCGCCATTCGCATCGGGCCGCTAGGCGATGCCGACTTGGTGGCCAAGCCGCTGTGCGTGTACCGCATGGTCATCTGCGCATCGCCGGATTACCTCGCGAGGCACGGGCGCCCGGAGACCCCGGCCGACCTGCCGCAGCATCGCTGTCTCTCGCACATGGTGTGGAACAGCCGCAATGCGTGGCAGCTGCGCGGGTGGGATGGCGACACACCCTGGCGCGACGACCCGGCGTTCACGTGCAACGACGGCCACGGCCTGCGCATGGCGGCGATTGCCGGGGCGGGCCTGCTGCTGCAGCCCGAAGTGCTCGTTGCCGAAGACTTGGCGAACGGGCGGCTCGTGCGTGTGCTGCAAGCCTATGCGCCCGAGGCTCGGCCGATTCATATCGTGTATCGGCAGGATCGGCGGCCGTTGCCGAAGCTCTCCGGTTTTGTCGCGCATTTGCTCGAGCACGTCGGCGCGCACGTACCCACATCAGCGGCAAAATAGCGCCCATGCAGCCCGAAGACCTCCAACGCCTCGTCACCACGCAAATGCCCTTCGGCAAGTACAAGGGCCGACTCATCGCCGACCTGCCGGGTCACTACCTGAACTGGTTTGCGCGCGAGGGCTTTCCGCCGGGTCAGATCGGCCGCCTGCTGGCGTTGATGCAGGAGCTGGACCACAACGGCCTCAAGGGCCTGCTCGACCCGCTGCGCCAGCATCGCTAGCCGCGCGATCGCTCAGTCGTCGTTGATGTAACGCAGCAGCCCCGCCGCCAGCGCATCGAACACGACGCGGCAGCGCGGGCTGTCGCGCAGGTCTTCGTGCATGGCGAGCCAAGTGTCGAGCGTGATCGACACTTGATCGGCAAACAGCCGGACCAGATCGGGGTTGTGCCGCACCAGGCCGACCTGGCAAAAGCCGACCCCAAAGCCCGCGCGCAGCGCGGCAATCGCGGCAAGATCGCTGTCGGTGCGCAGCGCGAAGCGGTTGCGTTGAATCCACGGCAACCGCGCGCGCATGCTGCGAAGGAAAGCGTTCTCCTTGTCGTAGCCGATCAGCGTGTGGCCTGCGAGATCTTCCACGGTGGCCGGCACGCCGCGCTGCGCGAGATAACGCCGGTGCGCAAAGATGCCCAGTTCGATGCCGCCCAGGTGCCGCGCGACGAGCACGCCCTGGCTCGGCGGCTGCATGCGTACGGCGATGTCGGCCTCGCGGCGCAGCAGGTCTTCCAGGCGATTGGAGGGCACCAGTTCGAGCGTCAGCTCCGGATAGGCGGCGTGCAGGTCGGCGAGGATGGGCGGCAGCACCTCCACCGCCACCACCTCGCTGGCGGTGATGCGCACCGTGCCGCGCACGCCCTCGCCCTGGCTGGAGGCAGCGCGCAGCAAGGCCGCGCTCGTGGCTTCCAGTGATTCCGCGAACGGCCGCAGCGAGAGCGCCGCCTCGGTCGGGCTCAACCCCTGCTGCGTGCGGATGAACAGCGACATGCCCAGCGCCCGTTCCAGCGCATCGACATGGCGCCCAGCCGTCGGCTGTGTCAGCCCCAGCGCGCGCGCCGCGCCCGACAGCGAACCCTCTCGCACCACGGCGAGAAACGTCCGATACAACTCCCAGCCCGGCTCCGTCTTATTCATACAAATTCGTATAGCTGCACGCTCATCATCAACAATTCCATTGAAGCACAGGCGCGCCCAGAATGCCTCCATCGCAACGCTCACTCACCTCGGAGCACGGTCATGGAACAGGCAAAACGCATTGCATTGGTACTGGGCGCCACCGGCGGCATCGGCGGCGAAGTGGCACGGCGTCTGGTGGCGCGCGGCTGGCATGTGCGGGCGCTGCAGCGCAACCCCGATGCACTCACCGGCCGCAACACCGCTTTCGAATGGATTCGCGGCGATGCGATGGTGCGCGAAGACGTGGTCAACGCGGCGCAAGGCGCGGCGCTGATCGTCCACGCCGTCAACCCGCCGGGCTACAAGAACTGGGCCGGCCAGGTCCTGCCGATGATCGACAACACCATCGCCGCCGCCCGCGCTTCGGATGCGCGCATTGTGCTGCCGGGCACGGTGTACAACTTTGCGCCGGAGACGTTCCCGGTGCTGCGTGAAAGCACCGCGCAACAGCCGCTCACGCGCAAGGGCAAGATCCGTGTGGAGCTGGAGCGCCGCATGCAGGCCGCCAGCGCGGATGGCGTGCGCAGCCTGATCGTGCGCGCGGGCGATTTCTTTGGGCCGCAGACCACCAACACCTGGTTTGCCGGCGCGCTGATCAAACCGGGCAAGCCCGTGGGCACCCTCACCTACCCTGGCGCGCGTGGCATCGGCCACCAATGGGCCTATCTGCCGGACGTGGCCGAGACGATGCTGCGCCTGGTCGAGCAAGGCGATCGCTTGCCCGACTTCGCCGTCTATCACATGCGTGGCCACTGGGACGCGGACGGCACGCAGATGGCCACATCGATCGGCCGCGCCGTAGGCCACCCGGTCAAGACGCGCGCGTTCCCGTGGTGGGTGTTGCCAGCGCTGGCGCCGTTCTCGGAGATGCTGCGGGAGATGCGCGAGATGCGTTACCTGTGGCAACACCCGGTGCGCATGGACAACGCCAAGCTCGTGCAAGCGCTCGGCGCTGAGCCGCACACGCCGTGGGACGAAGCCGTCGGCGCCACGCTGCGCAGCCTACGCTGCCTGTGACGTTGCTTTTGCCACGCGTGCGGCCGCCGCCAGGAAATGCGCAAGACCGGGCGTCGAATGACCTTCCGCCTTGGCGAGGTCATCCCAGCGGCGCAGCTGCAACGCGTCGGCCGCGTAAGGGCGCTGCATGAACGCCTCGGCCTCTTCCGCCGAGAACACGCCACCCTGCAGCGCCAGGCTGCGCACGGAATCCGGCGACAGCCGCGCGTAGTAATGCGGGTCGATCGCGCAGAGGCAGCGCTTGGCATCCACATGCAGGCGAATGGGTTCGAGCACCGCATCGGGAAACGTCGCGCGCAGGAATGGCAACACGAAATACTGATGCTGATCGTCGATGCCGTGCGCGCTCGGTGTATCGCCCTGCAGGTTGAGCAGGTGGCCGAGGTCATGCAGCAGCGCCGCGGTAACGAGCGCATCCGACGCGCCGGCCTCTTCTGCCAGCGCCGCCGTCTGCAACGCGTGTTCGAGTTGCGAGACGGGCTCGCCGGTGTAGGCGATATCGCCGTGGCGGTCGAACAGCGTGCGGATATCGTCGAGACTCAGGGCCATGATTGCGCGCGAGAAAGCGGGGCCCTCCAGAATAGCCGACGCGTGCGGCAGCGCGGTGACAGCGCGCCGCGCATTAGCCCGCGTGATCGGTGCGATTAGAAAGTTTGGTTGGGAATGCGCACGTGCCGCCCTTATCTTCAGGGTCTCCCACACATCGGAGCGCATCATGCTCGCAGGTCAATCCGTACACGTGGCGCACGCGCTGGAACAGGTGACGGAGTATTGGTCGCCACGCGTCGTCGGCCAGGTCAACGATCAGTACATCAAGGTCGCCAAGCTCAAGGGCGAGTTCGTCTGGCACGACCATCCGAATGAGGACGAGCTGTTCTTCGTGGTCTACGGCCGCCTGAAGATCGCCTTCGAAGACCGCGCCGACGTGCACCTCGGCCCGGGCGAATTCTGCGTGGTGCCACGCGGCGTGCGGCACTTTCCTGTCGCCGATGAAGAGTGCGGAATCATGCTGATCGAGACCGTCACCACGCAGCACACGGGCGATGTCGTCACCGAGCGCACCGTGACGCTCGATACCCAGCTCAACGGATGAAGGCGTCGTACGCCGTCTTCAAGATCAGCGCCAGCACCACCACGATGAACACCTTGCGCACGAAGCGGCTGCCGTGCCGCAGCGCAAGGTGGCTGCCGACCTGATTGCCAGCCACGTTGGCCACCGCCATCACCACGCCGAGCTGCCACCACACATGGCCCTTGGCGGCCAGCAGCAGCAAGGCCGCCACGTTGGTCGCCAGGTTGACGATCTTGGTGGACGCCGAGGCGTGCAGGAAGTCGTAACCAAACACGCGCACGAACACGATCATCAGAAAGCTGCCGGTGCCCGGGCCGAATACGCCGTCGTAGAAACCGATGGCGGCCCCGGCCAGCAGCGCCGCCGCACGCTCGCGCCAGCCCTTGAGGCTGGGGGCGTGGTCCGCACCGAGGTTCTTCTTGGCCACCGTATAGATCAGCAGCAGCGCGAGCACGAACGGCAGTGCGCGGCGCAACGGTTCGGCCGGGATATGCATAAGCGCCCACGCGCCCAGCAGCGAACAGGCAAACGCCGTGACCACCGCCGGCGCCGTCGCGCCCCAGTAGATGCGCACCGTGCGGCCGTAGCGCACGGCGGCTGTGGCCGTGCCCGACATCGATGCGACCTTGTTGGTACCGATCAGCGTGGCCGGCGCGATGTTCGGGTACGCGGAGAACAGCGCGGGAATCTGCACCAGGCCGCCGCCACCGGCCACGGCATCGATCAGGCCGGCCAGAAAGCCGGCCACGGCGAGCAAAGCGAATTCCATCAGGGAAACAAAAACAGACAGGGATCAGAAACGACTAGCCCAGCGACTTGGGCGACGGCGGTGCACTGCGGCGCCAGCAACCGGAGTTGTCCACAGTGAAGCCAAGCGCTGCGGCTTCGTCTGCGGCAAGGGCGGTGGGCGGCAGCAGGACGTGGAGTATGCCATGTGCGCGAGCGTACTCATTGACGGCCGCCAAGGCGGTCAGGGTGACGCTCGGCGTGGCCGCGCCGCCCGATAGCACCATGACGCCAACGGGCAGCCACGCCACCAGCCCGCCCAACATCAGGTGCGGCATCAGCGTGATGGGCGCCACACCGACCAGCGCCCCGCCCGCCTCAATGAGAAAACACGGATGCACGCTGGGCTGGGCTAGCACCGTATCGACGGCATGCGCCCGTTGCAGCGGCGCGGCAATCGACGCGGCCGCCGCGATGGCGGTCAGCAAACGCGGCCGGTCATCCGGCGTGGCAAGACGGGTTGACAGGATCATGGGCGGCTCTGGACGAAGGCGCCATTGTCATGCAGCGCCCGCATAGGCGTCGACACCGAATGCATTTCTCTTGTGGATCGATGGCGACGAGACTGTGGACATGTGGATAACCTGCCAGACGGAGCCCGACCATGGCCGACCCGACCCGCGCCCTCACCCTGCAACTGCTGCAGTCGCTGGCCGAGCGGCCCAGGCCTTATTCCGAAGTGCTGGAAACCTGGCGGACGTCGTGTCCGCGCTTGTCGATCTGGGAGGACGCGTGCATCGATGGGCTGGTGGACTGTGCCCCGGAAACGCATCTGGTGACGGTCAGCGCCCGGGGCCGGGCACTGCTGGCGGCGAATGCCGTCGACTGAGCGCACAAACTGAACGCACAAAACTAAAAGGCCCTGCCGGGGATCGCCCGGCAGGGCCTTTATTCTATTTTGCATCTCCACCGTACATGCGGTGTGTGCTGTCGTCTCCTCGCTCCCGCCTCATTTATCTCGTGCGAAAACCGTAACGAGACTGTAAAAGATGCACCGCAATGCAGCAACTAGAGCAAACCCTTACGGTGCCGTAAGCACCAAATCGGTACAAAGCTCACCCTTTCGGAGGGATCTCGGAGGCATCACCGGCCATTGTGACCTTAACGCCGCAGCCAGGGCACCCGGGCCGCGATCTCGCCCATGATGCCGCGGCGGAAGGTTAGCACGCAGATCACGAAGATCGCGCCCGTCACCGTCGTCACCGATTCACCGAGGACATTGAAGCCGTCGATGCCCGTGGCGCCCGCCAGGAAGGTGCCGATGTCACCAAGCTTGTTTTCCAGCGCAATCACCAGCGCCGCGCCCAACAGCGGGCCCGACAGAATGCCCAGGCCCCCCACCAGCGTCATCAGGATCACCGAGCCGGACATTGACCAGTGCACGTCCGTCAGCGTCTCGAAACCCAGCACCAGCGTCTTGAGCGAGCCGGCCAAGCCAGTCAGCGCGGCCGACAGCACGAAGGCCAGCAGCTTGAAGCGGTCGGTGTCGTAACCGAGGGACGTGGCGCGCGGCTCGTTCTCCTTGATGGCCTTGAGAATCTGCCCGAATGGCGAGTGGATCGTGCGCACAATCAGCAGGAAGGCCACCACCACGATCGCCAGCACCACGTAGTACAGCGTCAGGTCACTCGACAGATCGAGCACGCCAAACAGCTTGCCGCGCGGCACGCCTTGCAGGCCGTCTTCCCCGCCGGTGAAGGGCGCCTGCAGGCAGAAGAAGTACAGCATCTGCGCCAGCGCCAGCGTGATCATCGCGAAGTAGATGCCCTGGCGGCGGATGGCCAGCAGGCCGACGACCAGGCCGATGAACGCCCCGGCGGCCGTGCCGGCCAGCAGGCCCAGCTCCGGCGTGACATGCAGGTCGCGCATCATGTAGCCGGCCACGTAGCCCGCGCCGCCGAAGAACGCCGCATGCCCGAACGACAGCAGCCCGGTATAGCCCAGCAGCAGGTTGAAGGCCGAAGCAAACAGCGCAAAGCACAGCAGCTTGGCGACAAATACCGGATACGCGCCCACCAGCGGCGCGGCAATCAATGCGACCAGCAGCAGGCCGTACAGGACGTATTTGATTGAAGAGGAAGAGGTGTTTTGCATAGCGCTGCTTATTTCTCTTTACCGAACAGGCCGGCCGGACGCACCAGCAGCACCAGCACCATGATCACGAACACCACTGTGGATGACGCCTGTGGATAAAACACCTTGGTCAGCCCCTCAATGACGCCCAGGCCCAACCCGGTGACAATCGAACCCAGGATCGACCCCATGCCGCCGATCACCACCACCGCAAACACGGTGATGATCATGCTCTGCCCCATCAGCGGCGAGATCTGGATGACCGGCGCCGCCAGCACACCCGCAAACGCCGCCAGCGCCACGCCAAAGCCGTAGGTGAGCGTGACCATCAACGGCACGTTCACGCCAAACGCTTCGACCAGCTTCGGGTTTTCGGTGCCAGCGCGCAGATACGCGCCCAGCTTCGTCTTCTCGATCATGAACCACGTGGCAAAGCACACCGCCAGCGACGCCACCACGACCCACGCGCGATAGTTGGGCAGCATCATGAAGCCGAGGTCAGTCGCGCCCTGCAGCAGTACGGGCGTGGTGTACGGCAGGCCCGACACACCGTAAATGGCACGGAACACGCCCTCAATGACGAGCGTCACGCCCAGCGTGAGCAGCAGACCGTACAGGTGGTCGAGCTTGTAGATGAAGCGCAGCAGCGTGCGCTCGATCACCATGCCCAGCACGCCGATCACCAGCGGTGAGAGCACCAGCATCGCCCAGTACGGCACGCCCAGGTACGAGAAGCCCATCCACGTGAGCACCGCGCCCAGCATGAACAGCGCACCGTGCGCGAAATTGATGACGTTGAGCAGCCCGAAGATGACCGCAAGGCCCAGGCTCAACATCGCATAGAAGGAACCGTTGACCAGGCCCAGCAGCAACTGGCTGAGCATGGCCGGTAGCGGAACGCCGAAGATTTCCATCGCGGTCAGAAAGAGAACACCACACCGACAACATTGACGGCGCCGCCGCCCACGCGGGCAGCAGCGCCGGTGCTTACCTGCTTATTTCTTCATCAGCGAGCACTTCGACTCAGCCGGCGTGGTGAACGCCTGCTCGCCCGGAATCGTCGCCACGACCTTCAGGTAATCCCACGGCTTCTTCGATTCGGCCGGGGTCTTCACCTGCAGCAGGTACATGTCGTGGATGGCACGGCCGTCCTGGCGGATAGTGCCCTTGGTGTAGAAGTCGTCGATCTTCGTCTTCTTGAGTTGGGCGATCACCTTGTCCGGGTCATCCGTGCCGGCGGCGGCCACCGCCTTGATGTAGTTCGACACGGCCGAGTAGTCGGCGGCCTGCAAGCTGCTCGGCATCTTCTTCATCTTGCCGAAGTAGCGGTTGGCGAACTTGCGCGTGGCGTCGTTCATGTCCCAGTACCAGCTGTCGGTCATCAGCAGGCCTTCGGCCGTTTGCAGGCCCAGGCTGTGCACATCGTTGATGAACATCAGCAGGCCGGCGATCTTCATCGACTTGGTAATGCCGAATTCCTTGGCCGCCTTGATCGAGTTGATCGTGTCGCCACCCGCATTGGCCAGGCCCAAGATCTGCGCCTTGGACGATTGCGCCTGCAGCAGGTACGACGAGAAGTCCGATGCCGACAGCGGATGCTTGACCGAACCCACCACCGTGCCGCCATTGGCCTTGACCACGGCAGCGGTGTCGTTCTCCAGCGAGTGACCGAAGGCGTAGTCGGCGGTCAGGAAGAACCACGACTTGCCGCCCTGCTTGACCACCGCGCTGCCGGTGCCCTTGGCCAGCGCCACCGTGTCATATGCATAGTGGATCGTGTACGGCGTGCACTCTTCGTTGGTCAGACGTGCCGTGCCGGCACCGATGTCGATGAACACGCGCTTCTTCTCGGCAGCCACCTTGGCCATTGCCAGACCGGTGGCGGAGTTCGTGCCGCCCAGCAGCATGTCCAGGCCTTGCTGGTCCATCCACTCGCGCGCCTTGGAGGCCGCGATGTCGGCCTTGTTCTGGTGATCGGCCGTGACCAGCTCGATCGGCTTGCCGAGCACCTTGCCGCCCGCATCCTCGATTGCCATCTTCACGGCCTCGACGCCACCCTGCCCGTCGATGTCGGCGTACAGGCCGGACAGATCGGTGATGTAGCCGATCTTCACCTTGTCGCCGCTTACCTGGGCGTGCGCGCCGAATGCGACTGCGCCCAGCCCCACCGCCATCAATGCACCTGCCAGCTTCTTGAGTGTCATGGTCTTGTCTCCTGTGTCGTGCGCGCCGCGGATCGCGCTGGCGCATGGGTCTTGCAAATCGATGGGGAAATCGTCTTAAACGCCGAGCAGTTCGTGCAGCACCGGCATCTTGTCCTGCAACTGCGCCGCCTCGAAACGCTCGACGATGCGGCCGTGTTCCATCACATAGAAGCGGTCGGCCAGTGGCGCGGCAAAGCGGAAGTTCTGCTCCACCATCACCACCGTATAGCCGCGCTTCTTGAGCATCAGGATCATGCGGGCCAGCGCCTGCACGATCACCGGAGCCAAGCCTTCGGAAATTTCATCCAACAGCAGCAGGTTCGCACCCGTGCGCAAGATGCGTCCGACCGCCAGCATCTGCTGCTCGCCGCCTGAGAGGCGCGTGCCCTGGCTCTGGCGGCGCTCCTTCAGGTTGGGGAACATCTCGTAGATCTCGTCGATGCTCATGCCGACATTGCCCGACTTGGCCACCTGCCCTTTCAGCACCGGCGGCAGCATCAGGTTCTCTTCGCACGACAGGCTGGAAAAAATGCCGCGCTCTTCCGGGCAGTAGCCGATGCCACAGTGGGCGATCTTGTGCGTGGGCAGGTCGATGGTCTCCACGCCTTGGCCGCTGGCGTCATGTACGACGATCGAGCCCTTGCGCGAGCCCACCAGGCCCATGATGGCGCGCAGCGTGGTGGTGCGGCCTGCGCCATTGCGGCCGAGCAGCGTGACGACCTCGCCGCGGTTCACGGTCAGGTCGACACCATGCAGGATGTGCGATTCACCGTACCAGGCGTGCAAGTCCTTGATCTGGAGCGCGGGCGTGCTCATGCAGTGTTCTCGTGTGTTCGGGTCAAGCGTTCGGTGATGCAGCAAACGGCTACATCGCTGGCCGGTCTGCGCCGGCCGACTGCTTCAATGGCCTTGATGGACTCAGTGGCCTTCCAGCGCCGCATCGGCGGTGCCCATATAGGCTTCCATCACCTGCGGGTTCTTCGACACTTCCTCGTACGGGCCTTCCGCCAGAATCTGGCCGCGCTGCAGCACCGTGATCTTGTCGGCGATGGACGAGACCACGTTCATGTTGTGTTCGACCATCAGGATCGTGCGGCCCTCGGCCACGCGCTTGATCAGCTCCGTCACGCGGTCTACATCTTCGTGGCCCATGCCCTGCGTGGGCTCGTCGAGCAGCATCAGCTCGGGCTCCATCGCCAGCGTGGTGGCAATTTCCAGCGCGCGCTTGCGGCCGTAGGGCAGCTCCACCGTCACGGTGTGCGCAAACTGCGTCAGGCCCACCTGTTCGAGCAGCGCCATCGCGCGGTCATTCAAGACATTGAGCGATTGCTCGCTTTGCCAGAACGCGTATGCCGACCCAAGTTGGCGCTGCAGTCCAACGCGAACGTTTTCCATCACGGTCAGATGCGGAAACACGGCGGAGATCTGGAACGAGCGGATTACGCCGCGGCGTGCGATCTGCGCCGGTTTTTCCGACGTGATATCGAGGCCGTTGAACAGGATCGTGCCGCGCGTGGGCACCAGGAATTTGGTCAGCAGGTTGAAGCAGGTCGTCTTGCCGGCACCGTTCGGGCCGATGAGCGCGTGGATCGACCCGCGCTGCACACGCAGGTTGACGTCGGACACGGCGGTAAAGCCCTTGAAGGCCTTGGTCAGTCCGCGCGTTTCGAGAATGATGTCCTGCGCCATGATTCCCTCTGGTCTCCCGCCCTTTTTATGGTGCGGATGATTGTCAACGGCTGTTGCGTCGCAAAACATCGGGGTTTTTACCGAGACGATTACACCCTGCTTACGCGCCGGAAACCCGCGCCAGCACTGGTTTTCCAGCTCCCCGGAGGGGGTTACGTAGAGTTACGTATGGGGGTGATGCGGATTGCGTATCGATATGACACGGGCGGTGTGTCAGGCCCGTGTCGTTGGCACTCAAACCACGGCGGCCTCACCCCGCACCCGCACCTTGCGGGCCGCCCGAATCATCTCGCTCGCCTTCTCCGCAATCATGATCGTCGGCGAGTTGGTGTTGCCCGACGTAATGGTCGGCATGACGGAAGCATCGACCACACGCAAGCCCTCGATGCCGCGCACACGCAGTTGCGCGTCGACCACCGCGTTTGCGTCATCCGCACGCCCCATGCGGCAGGTGCCAACCGGGTGGAAGATGGTCGTGCCGATTTCGCCGGCTGCGCGAGCCAGGTCCTCGTCAGTCTGGAAGGCCACGCCGGGCAGATATTCTTCCGGCTTGTATTTGGCCAACGCAGGTTGCGCGACGATGCGGCGCGTGAGGCGCAGTGAATCGGCCGCAACCTTGCGGTCTTCCTCTGTGGACAAGTAGTTCGGCGCGATCGTCGGCGCGGCAAACGGATCGGCCGACGTGACGTGCACCGTGCCGCGCGAGGTCGGCCGCAGGTTGCACACGCTCGCGGTGAACGCATTGAACGCGTGCAACGGATCACCAAACTTGTCGAGCGACAGCGGCTGCACGTGGTATTCCACATCCGGCCGCGCCACTTGCGGATTCGAGCGCGCGAACACGCCAAGCTGCGACGGCGCCATGCTCATCGGCCCGCTCTGGTTGAACGCGTACTGCATGCCGATCAGCGCCTTGCCCCACCAGTTCGACGCACGCGTGTTGAGCGTCGGCACGCCATGCACCTTGACCACGCTGCGCAGTTGCAGGTGGTCCTGCAGGTTCTCGCCCACGCCCGGCAGCGCCTGGCGCACGGCAATGCCCAGCGCCTGCAGCCGTTCCGGCTGGCCGATGCCCGCCAGCTCCAGCAACTGCGGCGAGTTGATCGCGCCCGCCGACAGAATCACCTCCTCACGCGCGGCCACCGTGTGGTCGTGACCGCCTCCGCGATACGTCACGCCCGTGCAGCGCTTGCCGTCAAACGTCAGCGCACGCACCTGCGCCCCGGTGATGATGGTCAGGTTCGGCCGTTGCGATGCCGGGCGCAGAAAACCCTTGGCGGTGTTCCAACGGATACCGCGTTTCTGGTTGACCTCGAAGTAGCCGACACCGAAGTTATCCCCACGGTTGAAATCGCTCGTGCGCGGAATGCCGGCCTGCACGGCCGCTTCAATGAAGGTTTCGAGTACCTGCCAGTGCAGGCGCTGCGGCTCGACGCGCCATTCGCCATCCGCGCCATGCCATGCGCTGGCGCCGCCGTGGTGGTTCTCGCTGGCCTTGAACAGCGGCAACACGGCATCCCACTTCCACGAGTCATCACCGGTAATGGCGGCCCAGCCGTCGTAGTCTTCGCGCTGGCCGCGCATGTAAATCATGCCGTTGATCGACGAGCAGCCGCCCAGCACGCGCCCGCGCGGGTAGCCGAGCGAACGGCCGTTCAGCCCAGGTTCTTCACGCGTGCGGTAGAGCCAGTCGGTGCGCGGGTTGCCAATGCAGTACAGATAGCCGACGGGGATGTGGATCCAGTGGTAGTCGTCCTTGCCGCCGGCCTCCAGCAGCAGCACGGAGACGTCCGGGTCTTGCGTCAGGCGGTTGGCCAGGACGCAGCCTGCGGAGCCTGCGCCGATGATGATGTAGTCGTAGGTGTCCATGTCTCCGTGCTTCTTTGCCTTGGTGTTATTGGTTTTTGTTCTTGTGATCCAACCCATTCACTGCACATCAAATCCGCGAGGAAAGCCACTCCCGCATCTTCCCGAACACCTCGGTTCGCAATGGTTCGGCTTCGTTGAAGATCTCGTGATAGCCGCTGTCGAACCAGGCCAGCGTGCGCAGATCTTCGGGAGCGTTCGCGTAGAAATCCCGGCTGCCGGAGGGGTCCACTATCGAATCCGCCCCGCCCGCCATCAGCAGCATCGGCGCTTCCAGGCGCGGTGCATCCTGCTGTGCCTGCGTGATTGCATTGAGCATGAATTCGAGCAGCGAAGCACTGATCGTGCCCTGCACCAGCGGGTCGGCGCGATAGGCCGGGGCCACCGTCGGATCATGCGAGAGCTTGGAGGGGTCCACCGGATTGGGCACCGCCAGCTTGGGCGCCAGCGCCGACAGAATGCCGCGCACGATCCCCGTGCCTGGGGGCAGCTTGACGCGCAGCGCGGGCGATGACAGCAGCACGCCGCGCACCGGCCGGATGCGCGCGGTCGTAAAGCGCGCAACGATCAGCCCGCCCATGCTGTGCCCCAGTACGAACGGCATCTCGTGCCATTCGGCGACAGCCGCATCGACGATTTCTGCAAGGTCCGTGAGGTAGTTGTCCGGCGCGTCGAGCGCCATGCGCGGGCCGCCGCTCCTGCCGTGGCCGCGCAAATCAAAAGCCCGCACACGCAGGCCGAGATCGGTCAGCACCTTGGCGACATGGGGATACCGCCCGCTGTGCTCTGCCATGCCGTGAACGAGGATGACTGTCCCGCGCGGCTCGCCCGCTTGCGTGTCGGGCAACCAGGTGCGGACCAGCAGTTCAGTGCCGTCCTTCATGCGCTGGCGTGTTTCCAGCGCGGGATGGGCGGTGGCCTGAGCGGGGGCTTGCGTCATCGGCGTCTCCTCCTTGGGTTGCCAGATTGTGGCATAGACGTCCTACGGCGCAATGGAGGGTTGCATCAGTGGCAGCAGGCGTCCTTGCCATCGCTCTCGCCTGCTACGCCTGCGAGGATGGGGCAATCGGGCCGGTCATCGCCGTGGCACGCGTTGGCGAGCGTCATGAGCGTGTCGCGCATGCTTTGCAACTCGCCGATGCGCGCGTCGAGGTCGGCCACGTGGCGCAGGGTGATGGCCTTCACGTCGGCGCTGGCACGCTCGCGGTCATTCCACAGCGAGAGCAGTGTGCGGATCTCTTCCAGCGCGAACCCGAGCGAGCGCGACCGGTGAATGAAGCGCAGCACGTGCACTGCGCGCGCGTCGTACATGCGGTAGTTGCCCTCGGTGCGCGGGCTCGGCGGAAGCAGGCCGATGCTCTCGTAATAGCGGATCATCTTGGCCGACACGCCGCTGGCACGGGCGGCCTCGCCGATATTGACCGGGCCTTGGTTTACGTTGAGATCGCGTCGCGTCATGCCTTATCTCCGGTAGCGTGCCAGCGGCGCAGCATCAGCGCGTTGGTGACAACGCTCACGCTGGAGAACGCCATCGCGGCGCCGGCGAAGGTGGGGCTGAGCAAGCCGAAGGCCGCCAGCGGAATGCCCACCACGTTGTAAATGAACGCCCAGAACAGGTTCTGCCGGATCTTGGCGACGGTGCGGCGCGAGAGGTCGAGCGCGTCGCTCACCAGACGCGGCTCGCCACGCATGAGCGTGATGCCCGCGGCCTGCATCGCGACATCGGTGCCGGTGGCCATGGCGATGCCGACATCGGCCGCTGCCAACGCAGGCGCATCGTTGATGCCGTCGCCCACCATCGCGACCACATGACCACTCTGCTGCCAGGCCGTCACGCGTGCGGCCTTGTCTTGCGGCAGCACCTGCGCAGCCACTTCGTCAATGCCGAGCGCATCGGCCACGCTGCGTGCGGCTCCGGCGTTGTCGCCCGTCACGAGTGCAGTGCGCACGCCCCGGGCCTGCAGCGCAGCGACGGCGTCCCTGGCGCCCGGCTTGAGCGCATCCCCGAAGGCAATCAGGCCGCGCAACTGCACACCGCCTTCACTGCGCTGCGCGAGCCACGAGACCGTGTTGCCCTGCGCTTCCAACGCGTCGGCACGCAGCTGCAAAGCGCTGCGATCGACGCCCAGTTCGTCCATCCAGCGCGCGTTGCCGAGCTGCAGCGATGCGCCATTCACAATGCCGCGCGTGCCGCGTCCGGCCAGCACTTCCGGCGATTGCGCAGGGGTGATCGCGTAACCCTGCGCAATCGCGTACTCACGCGTGGCTTGCGCCAGCGGGTGCGTGTTCTCGGCTTGCAGCGCGACGAGTTGATGGAGCACCGCGCTGGCATCGATGCCCGGCGCTGCCTCCACCGCCGTGACGCGCGGTTGGCCAACGGTGAGCGTGCCGGTCTTGTCGAAGACGACGAAGTCCACCTGCTGCGCACGCTCCAGTGCGCGCGCATCGGCAATCAGAATGCCGCGCCGCGCGCCCGCACCGGTGCCCGCCATGATGGCCGACGGCGTGGCCAACCCCAGCGCGCAGGGGCAGGCGATCACCAGCACCGCCACCGCGTTGACGATGGCTGCCTCCCATCCGGCCCCGGCGATAGCCCAACCGCCCAGCGTCAGCAACGCCGCTACCAGCACGGCCGGCACGAAGATCGCACTGACGCGATCGACGAGTTGCTGGATCGGTGGCTTGGCGGCCTGTGCGTCTTCCACCAGGCGGATGATGCGCGAGAGCATCGTGTCTGCGCCGATGGCCGTGGTGCGCACCAGCAGCACGCCGTCGGTGGCGATGGCGCCGGCGGTCACGCGATCGCCTTCGTGCTTGGGCACAGGCAGGCTTTCGCCCGTCAACATCGATTCATCGACATGGCTGGCACCTTCCAGCACCACGGCGTCCACGGGGATGCGCTCACCCGCGCGCACCGACACCACATCGCCCACCCGCACCTTGGCGACAGGCGTGTCGCGCAGCGTGCCGTCCGCACCGCGCACGCGCGCGGTATCGGGGCGCAACGCCTGCAGCGCGCGGATGGCCTGCGCCGTCTGCCGCTTGGCGCGCACTTCCAGCCACTTGCCCAGGCGCACCAGCGTAATGACCACGGCGGCGCTCTCGAAGTAGAGATGCGGCTCATGGTGCATCCCGTCTGCACCCGCGCGCCACCACAGCCACAGCGACAAACCATACGCGGCCGACGTGCCCAGCGCGACCAGCAAGTCCATATTGCCGGCACCCGCACGCACCGCCTTCCATCCTGCCTTGTAGAAACGCGCGCCGACTACGAACTGCACCGGCGTTGCCAGCAGCCACTGCACCCAGGCGGGCAGCATCCAGCCGCTGCCGAACCAGCCGGCGATCATCGGCAACACCAGCGGCACCGACAGCGCGGCGGCAATCCACACCGGGCCGGCGCCCTCCCAGAAATCGGGTTCGGCAGCACCAGGCGTGGCAGTTTCGTCGGACGCAATGTGCGCCTCGTAGCCGGCGCCCGACACAGCGGCGACCAGCGCATCCGCCGCAGCCGCACCCTGTACACGGGCACGTTCGGTGGCAAGGTTCACGCTTGCATCCGTCACGCCAGGCACGGCGCGCAGGGCACGTTCGACCCGGCCCGCGCAGGCGGCGCAGGTCATCCCACTGATATCGAGGTCGGTTGAGGCAACCTCAGTCATGTCGACGACGGGGCTGGCGGCAGTCATGAAAGCGTCCGATCTGAGGAAGATGGCATCACCCTAGACCTTCCCATCTTGGCAAGGTCAAGCGCCCATTTTACGCTTGCGCTTCCCACGATGGGAGGGTTCATACTGGCAACACGTATCCCCCCCCTTCTTTTCTGGAGCCAACCATGACGACGTTTTCCGTTGAAGGCATGAGCTGCGGCCATTGTGTTTCGGCCGTCACCCGCGCGGTGCAGCAAGTCGATGCCGGCGCCCAAGTGCAGGTCGATCTTGATAAACAGACCGTGGCCGTCACCGGCGCCGCCAGCACCGATGCCGTGAAGGCCGCCATCGAGCAGGCCGGTTACCCGGTCAAATCCGTCGCTTGACGGGTCATAGGTAACAAAAAAGGCGTGCCGCAGTGGCACGCCTTTTTGTTTGCGCCGCAGCCGCTCAGAAGCGGTAGCCGACGTTCAGGAAGGTCACGACCGGGTTGATCTTGATCTTCGCTTCGCTCACGACGTGGACGCCCGTGGCCGTCTTGGTGTCGATCGTCGCCGTCGTCTTGAGCGGCAGATACGACACCGACAGACCGACGAACCAGTCCTTGGTGACGGCGTAGGTCGCGCCCACGTTCAGCACCGGGTTGAGCGAGCTGTCGGCCGACACGCTGCTCGTGCTGCCCGGGCCGCCCAGCTTGGTCTGGAACGCGCTGCTGGTGATCTTCTCGTCGGAGAACCACGTGTAGTTCAGGCCCGCGCCCACATACGGACGGAACTTGCTATCCGCATCCAGGAAGTACCACTTGGCCACGATCGCCGGGCTCCACTGCTTGACGGAGCCGATTTCACCATAGCTCGAGAGCGAGCCCGCACCTTCGACCTTGTGGCGCGGCGGGATGCCGCCCACCAGTTCCACGGCAACGTTGTCGGTGAAGAAATGCGTGAAGGCAAGGCCAACGGTATCGGCATCCTTGACCTTGGCGCCAGTGCCCGACTGCGATTGGTTGACAGGCATGCCGCCGATGCTCTTGACCAACAGCGGGTCGCTCGAGCTGTTCGGCATCACGCGGAACCAGCCCAGGCTGACGATGTTGCTGCCGGCAGCTTGTGCGTGCGCGGCGGTGGCGAGGATCATCCCGGCGGCGGCCGCCAGTGCTTTCTTATAGGCCATCTCTGTATGTGCTCCAGTGTCTGACGCATCCGAGGCAAACACGGCGGGTGCGTTTGCCGGTGCGTTCTCAGTCTCCTCCCAGGGCGGAAGGGACGGCCATTATCCTGTGTGATTGCCTTGGCTAGAACCGTTTTTCTAGAGGTTTCCTGTTATAAGCGCCGCGCAAGATTGTTTTGCGGCGGCCTTTCTCGGCACATGCGCCGTTTTTAAACAGGCTTGGACTTGGACAGCGCGAGCACGCACGCGGCCAGATCCCACAGGGCACTGCCGACACTCTTGAACACCACCGGCGACACCGGCGCGGACTTCGCACGCGTGTCCGGCGGCATGTCGATGCACTGTTGTAGCGGCCGCACACGCGACCACGGCACGCCGGCCTGCAGCAGGTCGCCGGCTTCCACTTCCAGGTCGACGAGCGTGTCGGCGTAGAGCTTATCAACAGCCGCAGCGTGCACGCACAGGCGCGGCGGCAGTTCGGCCATATCGGGCCGGAACGCGCCGACGGCCGCGATGAAGTGATGGGCGCCCCAGGCATAGCCGGAAGCGTGATCCGGCTCCGCCAAGTCGGGAAGCACCGGCTGCGCAGAGGGCGTCGCGGTAATCACCAGCGATGTCCGCGGCAGCGCCGTGCGGGCGGCGCTCGCCACGCCCGCCGCATCGGCGCCGGCCACTGGGGTAGCGTCCATGCCAAGTGCGCGGGCGTGGGCCGCCAGCCCTTCGGCACTGGCGGCGGTGCGCGCGATGATGGTCACGCGCCGCGTGCCCAGCCCGAAGCGGAAGGCTTCCAGGTGTGCCCTTGCCTGTGCACCGGCACCAATCAACAGCAGATCACCCGCCGGTTCCGGCGCCAGCAAACGAGCAGCCAACAGCGACACGGCCGCCGTGCGGTGCGCGGTGACGGTGGGCCCATCGAGCATCAGCCGGCGCTCACCGGTGCGGGCGTCCATCACCACCACCTCGCCGTGAATGGCCGGCAAGCCCTGCGCGGGGTTGTGCGGATGCACGGTGATCATCTTGGTGATGGCGATGTTGGCGTTGGACGCCGGCATCAGCAGCAAGCTGCCCGGGCCCGCTACGGGCATCACCAGCCGTGCCGGCGCCTGGGCCCGGCCGGCGCGCGCATCGCGCAACACCTGGGCGATGGCATCGGCCAAGGCGGCATACGGTAGGCGGGCAGCCGTGGCGGCGGCGTCGAGGGTCTGCAGCATCGGGGGCTCCTGCAGCGGAAGAAACGTCGGACAAACTCAGGCTGCCCGGCGCGCCGGCGGTGTGCGGCGCGTCAGCAGCCCTGCGCTGATGAGGAGTTGGGCGGCGGCGTAGCTCCACCAGATCGCCAGTTCATGATCGGTGAACGGAAAGACGAACACGCTAATGCCGATCATCGCGTCAGACGCGGCAAAGGCGAGCGCACCCCAGGCCGTCAGCGGCCCCGGCAGACGTGCCAGCAGCGCTGCGCACACCATCGACGACAGCACCAGCATGTAGACGATGACCGGCCCTTTCATCTCGCCCAGCCCCGGCCAGTACCAGACCAGCATGCCGATGGCCACGCCCATCATGGCGCCCACACCGATCATCCGGATCGGTGACGATGCGCCCCGCAGCCCCACCAGCACGCGCAGGTAGCACAGATGCGCCACCAGAAAGCAGCCCAGGCCAGCAATGAACGAGGGCTTCCAGCCGGGCAACGCCAGCCACAGATCGCCCAGGGCGGAAAACAGCATGGCGCCGACCAGCCAGCGGCGCTCGCGCGGGACCTCATGCAGCGCCGCCGCGCGCGCCAACAGCAGCGCCATCAACATCTTCCACAGTGGCTGGGCGATGATGCGACCAACCAGCGGCGTGCCGGGCGGCACCTCGACGGCCACCATGGTCAGCATGCCGCCGTACGTGACGCCCGCCACCGCAGCAGCCACCCACCACGCGCGAACCCGTGCCGGCATGCCGTAGCCGCCTGCCAGATGCACCAGCGCGTGCGCCGGATGCGTGGTGTGCCCTTCAACCATTCGTTGTCTCCCGCCCAGCCGGGCGCGTTGTCGATCCAGCCTGTCCATCCGGCTTGCAGCGTGACACGCCGCGCACCCAGGCGCAAGGCACAGGCATCACCCCCGAAGGTGGGATAGCGGCAGCGCCCCATCCCGCTTCAAGGCCGTCAGGACGATATTGGACCGCACATTGTCCACGCCCGGCACGCGCATCAGCTTGCGCATGACGAATTCCGACAACGCCGGCAGATCCGGCACCACCACGCGCAGCATGTAATCGGCGTCGCCGGCCACGGAATAGCACTCCTGCACGGCATCGAGCAGCATGATCTCTTCGTGGAAGCGCTCGACGATCGCGTCACCGTGGTGCGCGAGCTTGACGCTGGCGAACACCGTCACGCCCAGCCCCAGCCCCGTCGGCGAGAGCACCACCCGGTAGCCCTCGATCACCCCTTCCGATTCCAGCCGCGCCAAGCGCCGTCCCACCTGGCTGGCCGACAGGTGAACCTGTTCCGAGAGCTGCTGATGCGTCGCACGGCCATCGCGCTGAAGCGCCGCCAACAGGGCCAGATCGAAGGTATCCAGCGAAATCATGCACATCTCCTGCGTTGGAGGTCGGTATTTTGCATGATTTCTGCAAACCGAATCCAATGGACATGGGTTTTGCGGCCAACCCGCGTGGTCTCGCCAATACACTGGCCGGACTCTGATTGACGAGATCGACATTACAAATGGACATCGCAACCCACGCCCCCGATGCGGCCCAAAACGCCGCCCCGGCCGGCTTCAACGGCACCCTGACCGACAAGCTGCGCGAACAATTTGCCGACGGCCTGGACGGCCAGACGCTGCGCCCCGACTTCACCATGGAGCAGCCGGTGCACCGCTACACCGCCGCCGACCATGCCACTTGGCGCACCCTGTATGACCGCCAGGAAGCGCTGCTGCCGGGCCGCGTGTGCGATGAATTCATGCAGGGTCTCTCGACGCTGGGCATGAGCCGCGAAGGCGTGCCCTCGTTCGACAAGCTCAATGAAACGCTGATGCGCGCCACCGGCTGGCAGATCGTTGCCGTGCCGGGCCTGGTGCCGGATGAAGTGTTCTTCGATCACCTCGCCAACCGCCGCTTCCCGGCCAGTTGGTGGATGCGCCGTCCCGACCAGCTCGACTACCTGCAGGAGCCGGACTGCTTTCACGACATCTTCGGCCACGTGCCGCTGTTGATTAATCCGATCTTTGCCGACTACATGGAAGCCTACGGCAAGGGTGGCCTGAAAGCGGCACGCCTGGGCGCGCTCGACATGCTCGCGCGCCTGTACTGGTACACGGTGGAGTTCGGCCTGATCCGCACGCCGGCTGGCCTGCGCATCTACGGTGCGGGCATCGTGTCAAGCAAGAGCGAATCGGTCTACGCGCTGGATTCTGCAAGCCCCAACCGCATCGGCTTTGACGTGCGCCGCATCATGCGCACGCGCTACCGCATCGACACGTTCCAGAAGACCTACTTCACGATCGACAACTTCGAGCAGCTGTTCGACGCCACGCGCCCGGACTTCACGCCGCTGTATGAAGAACTCGTCGCGCTGCCGACCTTTGGTGCCGGCGATGTGGTGGAAGGGGATCTCGTGCTGAACGTTGGCAACCGCGAGGGCTGGGCGGACACGGCAGACATTTGAGCGCTGACTATACTGCGCGCATTCACACCCGAACTCCGCTGATCACCATGATGCCGACCCTGAACGAAGACCAACGCAAGGCCATGTTTGCCGAGCTGCCCGGCTGGCAGTTGCAGAGCGACCGCGACGCCATCCACAAGACCTTCACCTTTGCCGACTTCAACGCCGCGTTCGGCTTCATGACGCGCGTGGCGATGAAGGCCGAACAGATGAATCACCATCCGGAGTGGTTCAACGTGTGGAATCGCGTGGACGTCACGTTGTCCACGCATGATGCGAACGGGCTCACACACCGTGACGCCGATCTCGCGCGCTTCATGGAGCAAGCCGCCAAGGCAACCGGCGCGAAGTAACCCGCGCAGTCACCCTGCAAGCACTGGCGCTCAGCCCTGCGTGGCTGCGCGCCACGCCTCATACGCTGCCCGCGCCTTGTCGCCCAATTGCTCCGGGGCGATGCGGGTGGCGCCTTGTACAATCATCAGCGCATACGGCTTGGCCAGCGCCGACGCCTCGGCACACAGCCGCAGTTCCTCGCCCTCGGCGGGCGAACGGGCGCGCCAGAAATTGATGGCGGCCTCCAGGTCGGTGATGGTGAGCATGGCATCGGTCATCCGCGCATTGTAGCCCTGCCAAACTCGCCGATTCCTCTTTTCTGCTCCGCTTTCCGGGCCTCGTCTTGACGGCCCTCACGATGGATTGCATGCATGCGCATCCTGCTGATTGAAGACGACCGCGCCATCGCCAGCGGCATCCACGCCGGGCTCACGCAGGCGGGCCACCGCGTGCAAGTGGTGCATGACGGTGTGTTCGCTGCCGAGCAACTCGCCCGGCAAACACACGATCTGGTGATCCTCGATCTGGGCCTGCCCGGCATCGACGGCATGACGCTGCTGTCGCAGTTCCGCGCGCGCGATCGCGCCACGCCCGTGCTCATCCTCACCGCCCGCGATGGCCTGCTCGACAAGGTGAACGGCCTGAACGCCGGCGCGGACGACTACCTGCTCAAGCCCTTCGAGATGCTCGAACTCGTGGCCCGCGTGGGCGCGCTGCTGCGCCGGCGCGGGGACCCATCGGAGCCGGCGGTGCGGCCCGACGTGATGGTCGGCCGTCTGCGCATGAGCGGTGCGGAACGGCGCATCTTCGTCGATGCTGTCCCGCTCGAACTATCGCCGCGCGAGTTTGCCGTGCTCGAACTGCTGATGCTGCGTCAGGGTCGCGTGGTCAGCAAGGGGCAATTGCAAGACCACCTGGCCAGCTTCGGCCACGCTATCGGCGAGGCCAGCCACGACGTGGTGGGCGACACGGCCATCGAAGTGTATGTGCATCGCGTGCGCCGCAAGATCGAGCATTCCGAGGCGGAAATCGTCACCGTGCGCGGCTTCGGTTATCTGTTGCAGGCACGCTCCGCCGCGTAGCACTCGCCCATGTTCAAGCGCCACCGCCCCACCTCGTCGCCAAAGGCATCCGCTTCGGGCGCGGATGCAGGCAATGGCGCCATCAGCCTGCGCCTGCACCTGTTGCGCGCGCTGGCCACACCGCTGTTCGGGCTGGTCGTGGGCACCGGTGCGCTGTCGTACTGGCTCGCTGCTCACTACACCGCGCAGGTGTTCGACCGCGCGCTGGTGGGCGTGGCCAACACACTGGCAGAACAATTGCGCATCGCCGGTCCGCACGTGCCGGCTGCCAAGCTGCATGACATCGCCCTCACCGCGCAGACGCTGGTGCAGAACAGTGGCGAAGATCGCATCTACTGGCGCATCGCCGGCCCCACCGGCACGCTGATCGGGCGCGACATGCCGCTGGGCTACGGCTCGGGCCAGGTGCGCATTGGCGAAGCACGCGTGTTCTATAGCTGGATCGACGGCAAACAGGTGCGCGCCGTGCACCTGCTGGTGCCGGGCCTGAGTGCCGAAGTGTCGACGCCGCGTTCGCCGCGCCAGCCCGCTCCGCCTGATCCTGAAGACGACGTCACGCGCCCAGCGCTTGCACCCACGCAGGCGCAGACGGCGCCCGCGTTTAACCCGTCCAATCCACCCGATGCCATGCAGCGCGAGAACGGCATCGTCGTGGAAGTGGCCGAATTGCTGGACCACCGCGATACGGCGGCCAAGGAAGTGCTGCTGTCGGTATCAATTCCGCTGATCGTGCTGCTGGCCGTGGGCGGGTTGATCCTCTCGCTCGTGCTCAAGGAAGAATTGCAGCCACTGCAAACCTTGGCCGACACGCTCAACCAGCAGAGCGCCCGGTCGGTGACGCCCCTGCCTGCCGAATCCGCCGAACGCGTGCCCGCTGAACTGCAGCCGCTCATCAACGCGATGAACGCGCTGCTCGCACGCCTGCGCGACGCACTGGAAGCGCAGCGCACGTTCATCGCCGATGCGGCTCACCAGTTGCGCACCCCGCTCACCGCGTTGAAGCTGCATGCCGATCGCGCGGTCGATGCCAAGACGCTGGAAGACGCGCGGCCTGCCCTGCTGGAACTACAGTCGGGCGCCAACCGTGCGGTGCGCCTGTCCAACCAGCTGCTGACGCTGGCGCGCGCGGAGCCCGGCATGACGCTGGATCAGTTGGGGCCGCCGACGCACGTCGATCTGGTCGCGCTCGCGTTCGATACCGGCGCGGAATGGGTACCGCGTGCATTGGCGCGTGGGCTCGATCTCGGCTTTGAGGCGTGGCCGCAGGACGCCACTTCGCCAGGATCATTGCAGGCGCCGGTGCTGGCCAACGTGCTGCTTTTGCGCGAAGCCATCAACAACCTGCTCGACAACGCCATCAAGTATGTGCCGCGCGGCGGACGGGTGACCCTGCGTGCCGGCATGGAAGCCGATGCCGCTTCACAGTGGTGGGGCGTGGTGAGTGTGGAAGACAACGGCCCGGGCATTCCGCCTGAACGCCGCGGTGAAGTGTTCCAGCGCTTCTTCCGTGGCGATGCCGATCATCGCCCTGGGCAGCCGCAGGGCAGCGGACTGGGTCTGGCCATCGTGCATGACATCGTCCGCCTGCACGGTGGCACGGTCGCGATTGACGATGCGGTGGCCCGTGATGGCAGCCGCGTGATGCGCTTCGTGTTACGCCTGCCGCTGGCGGGCACCCCCGCCTGAACCGCGGCGAACCTGCGGCTTACTTCTTCTTGGTCTTCGCGGGCGGCGCCAGCATCGTGCCGCGGCATTTCTTCGCGCCGCAGCGACAGGCAAACTGTTCCTTCAGCGCCTTGGTCTGGCGGCCTTCGATGACGAGGCCGTAGTCGTAGAACAGTTCTTCGCCGGCCTCGATATCGCGCAGCGCGTGAATGAATACGCGGCCATCGCTCTCACGCGCCTCGCAGTTGGGCTTGCAGGCGTGGTTGATCCAGCGCGCACGGTTGCCGCCGTATTTGGCGTCGATCACGCTGCCGTCTTCGAGGCTGAAATAGAACGTGTGATTCGGGTCAGACGGATCATGCGGATGGCGGCGCAACGCCTCTTTCCATGAGATGTGCTCGCCCTTGTATTCGATGATCTTCTTGCCCTTGGCAATGGCGGTCACAGCATAGACGCCGCGTCCGTGCACGCCGGATTCACGCACCTCGATGCGATCGCGGCGGCGCAGTTTGGCCGGCGCTTGCGGCGCGGGCGAGGCCTCGGCCAGAGCCGGCGTGGCATCAGGAGACGTACGTGTCATGGGGTCGCAGGGCAAAACAAAAGCGTCGATCAACGAAGGCGTGAGCCTACACCAAAAGCATGGCATCTCGACACGTACCGGACGCCATGCGTCCATACCTGTGAACAACGCGTGTGGATAACCCGGCCTGCAACTGTGGATAACTACCGGCAAAGGCTGTTGGCTGTCTGTGGCTGCCCTGTCGATGGTGTGGGCACAAGTGATGCGCTTGCCGACCGAAGGTTTCACCAACCCCGCAAACTATCCACGCGAGGACACACGCCGTACCCCTGCTTTTGCTTGCAGCAAGTGATTGAACACAAAGCGCTTTTTCCACTTATCCACAGAAACTATCCACCGTTATTTACTACTACTATCTGTATACATAAAGAAAAAGGTAAACCCATCAATCGACTGTCGTCGCTTCGATCAACGAGCGAGTCGGCCAAGCACAAACCAGAACATCCATCGTTCATACCGATGTGATGGGATCGCCTCGCAACGCACGTCCCGTGCGGATTTGCGGAACCCGAAGACCACGTGCCGTTACAAAGCTCACGTGCCCGCGCGAATCGCATGCCGGTATCATGTCGCCCTTGGAGCCATCCCCCGGAGGCTCTGTGGTGTGTTTTATCTACTCTTGAAGGGAGTCAAGCAATGACGAAAACCGAACTGATCGACGCCATCGCCAGCGGCGTAGACGGTCTGACCAAGGCCAAGGCCGAGCAGGCACTGAACGTGACGCTGCAAGCCATCATGGAATCCGTTGGCAAGGGCGATGCGGTCAGCCTCATCGGCTTTGGTACCTTCAGCCAGGGCGAGCGTGCCGAGCGTATGGCCCGCAACCCGCGTACCGGTGAAGAGATCAAGGTCGAAGCTGCCAAGACGGTCAAGTTCAAGGCCGGCCAGAAGTTCAAGGATGCCGTCAACGCCTAAGGCAATGACGCCCCTGGCGTGACCGGCCCATCCGGTCAACGCCCTCGACGTGGCATGCCATTGCATGCGTGAATCGACCGCAGCATTGGCGTACCACGTCGGAAGGCCTGTCTCCCCGTCAGGCCATTCCATCTCCCCGCATTCATGTCCCGCCCCTTCCTGCGCACTGCACGCTTGCTGCGCATTGCCCTGCCGATCGTCCTGACTGCACCGGTGTTCTGGCTGGCCGGTTGCACGACGCCGCCTGCGCGTCCGCAAGCCGAACCGCTGCCCGATAACGAAGTCGTGCAGACAAGGCCCGGCGCCACGCCGCGCGAACGGATGATCGAGATCGCCCTGACCGAGTGGGATCGCTGGGGCCGCCAGACCGTGCGCGTTGGGCGCGACGATACCTATTGCGTGACCGGAGGCGGCTTTCCTGATCAGCCCCCGGGGCACTGGCTGACGGCCGACGATCCGACCCCGACTCCTGCCGATGAAGAAGGCGGTACCGACATGCCGTTGCCCAAGCCGGCTGCCGCGCCATCGGCGCCGCCGCCCGCGCCCTGCCTGCGCTATCCGGACGGCACCGGCGGTGAAGCCACTGCACGCGGCTGCATGCTGGCCAAGCGCTACTGGGCCATCGTCGGCAAAACGCCCGCCTGCCAGCAGCTGACTACCGGCGGCTGGGCGTGGTCGGCGGTGTTCATCTCGTGGATCATGCGCAAGGCCGGTTTGCAGAATGACCAGTTTCTGACCGGTGCCTCGCATGCGGAATACGTGACCGACGCGCGTGACCACCTGCTCAGGCATCCCGCCTTCGTGCTCGAACGCACGCCAGCTGTGCCGCGCCCGGGCGACCTCATCTGCTCCGCCCGCGGCGCCGATCGCTTCATCTCCGATCCGGCGGAAATCCAGGCAGGCAGGACCCCCATGCACTGCGATCTCGTCGTCGAGCTGGACCCGATCCGCCACGAGGTCAAAGCGATCGGCGGCAACGTGCAGCAATCTGCGTCAATGAGCATCACCGAGTTGAACGATGCCAACCAGCTCGACCCGTACACGAACTCGGTCATGCAGTGGCTCGTGATCCTGCGCAACCAACTGCCTTAGCAGCGAACGGATGTAACGTGGTTTGACGTTCGGCGCCAATTAATTAACATGTGAATCACTAAGGCGCCGGCAACCCGACCGGCGCATGGCCCCTGCGATCAGGAGACAGGTCATGACGGTGCTTTCGCTCTCACCCGATGCCGGATCGGATGTCCAAGCCCATCGCCCCGCCTGGTGCGGCCCGCGCGAATGGGCGGCTCGCGTGAAGCTTGCGGCGTGCTACCGCATCTTTGCGCAGCTCGGCTGGACGGAGCTGATCTACAACCACATCACGCTGCGCCTGCCACCCGAAGACGGCGCGCATGACGATAGCGGCCCGCATTTCCTCATCAACCCATTTGGCCTGACGTATGCGGAGGTCTGTGCGTCGAATCTGGTGAAGGTCGACTTACAGGGCAACGTGCAGCGTGCGGCTGGCCAACCCGAATGGCCGGTCAACCCGGCGGGCTTTACGGTGCATGCCGCCATTCATGCCGGCATTCCCGGTGCGCATTGCGTGATGCATACCCACACCACGGCCGGCATGGCGGTCGCCTGCGCGCGCGATGGTTTGTCGATCAGCAACTTTTACGCAGCGCAACTGCACGGCAAGGTCGCGTATCACGACTTTGAAGGCATCACCGTGCATGCCGATGAAGGGCCGCGCCTGGTGAAGAACATCGGCGACAAGCCCGCCGTCATTCTGCGCAACCATGGGCTGCTCGCCTGGGGCGATTCGATTGCGCGCGCGTTTGCCGTGCTGTGGTTGCTCAACCGCGCCTGCGAGATCCAACTGGCTTCCACATCGATGGGCACGGTGCTGCAGATTCCCGAATCCATCGCCCGCAACTGCACGCGCGATTCGCTGCAGTTCAACCCGAACTTTGGTGCCGGCGAGGACGTCTTCGCCGCCCTCACCCGCACCATCGATCGCATCGACCCTTCCTATCGAACCTGATCTCATGACACGCATTTGCATCGTCGGCGCTGGCGCTGTCGGCGGCTATCTGGGCGCGAAGCTCGCGCTGGCTGGTGAATCGATCAACGTGCTGGCACGCGGTGCCACGCTTGAGGCCTTGCAGGCAGACGGGCTGCGCCTGACGGAAGACGGCACCACGCACGCCGTTCCGGTCAACGCGAGTGGCAACGCACAGGCATTCGGGATCCAGGACGTGGTGATCATTGCCGTGAAGGCACCGGCCATGGAAAGCGTGGCGCACAGCATCGCCCCGCTCATCGGCGCCGAAACCTGCGTGGTGGTGGCGATGAACGGCGTGCCGTGGTGGTTCTTTGATCGGCCTGGGCCGCTGGAAGGTCAGCGCCTGCAGTCAGTCGATCCGCATGGCCGGATTGCCGAGTCGATTCCCACGAAGAACGTGCTCGGTTGCGTGGTGCACCTGACGTGCTCAACGTCTGCGCCGGGACACGTGCGGCACGGATTCGGCAAGCGATTGATTCTCGGGGAACCGGCCGGCGGCGCATCACCGCGCCTGGACACCATCAGCGCGTTGTTCGAACGCCCGGGCTTGCAGATCGAACGCAGCGAAGCCATCCAACGCGACATCTGGTTCAAGCTGTGGGGCAACATGACGATGAACCCGGTGTCGGTGCTGACCGGGGCCACGTGTGATCGCATCCTCGATGATCCGCTGGTGGCAGCGTTCTGCTTGGGCATCATGGAAGAAGCGAAAGCGATTGGCGCGCGCATCGGCTGCCCGATCGCACAGAGCGGCGAAGAACGCAGCGCGGTGACGCGTCAACTTGGCGCGTTCAAGACGTCGATGCTGCAGGATGCGGAAGCCGGGCGCGGCCCGCTCGAGATCGATGCGCTGGTGGCCTCGGTGCGCGAGATCGGTCAGCACGTGGGTGTGCCGACACCGCAGATCGATGCCCTGCTGGGTCTGGTGCGATTGCATGCCCAGACCCGCGGGCTCTACTGAAGCAACATCTTCGTTACGGTGCCAGCGCGGGATGCTTTAGCGCGTGCGCCGTTTCGATCCACTGCTGGTGATATGCGGCATCGTCGCGCTTGAGACCCAGCTCGCCGTTCTGATACGCCATTGCCAGGGCTTGCACGGCTTCGGGCAGTTCGTGCTCGGCAGCAGCCTGGTACAACGCCAGCGCACGCGCTTCGTCGCGCGGCACGCCCTCGCCGTCACGGTACGCATTGGCCAGCATGAACATCGCCGCCGGAATCTCGTGGTGCGCTGCGCGATCGAACCAGTGCGCCGCTTGTGCTGTGTCGATGGCCGTACCGTAGCCGCTGCGAACCATCAGGCCAAGGTAGTACGCGGCAGCCGCGTCGCCCTTGTCAGCCGACTGACGCAGCAGACGCAGCGCGCGCGGGTAGTCGCGCTCCACGCCACCGGTGCCGAGCAGCAATGCCTTGCCGAGCGACAACTGCGCACGCGCATCGCTCGGTGCAGCGGTTTCCAGCCAACGCATCCCTTCATTACGCAGTGAGCCATCGCGCGCGCTGAGCAAGGCTTCGCCCAACGCCGACTGCGCCGGTACCGAACCACTGCGCGCCAACTGGCGCAGCTGCTGCAGCGCCTCGGGCTCCATCGCCTGCACGACCATCGCGCGCCAGGACTCCAGCTGCGTGGCGTCCACGGTGGGTGCCCGGCGTGCGTGCGAGAGCCAACCACCGACTGTCACAGTGATGGCTAACGCAGCCGCCACCGTGAGCATCGGCACCGACTGGCGCGGAGACTCCATGACCGGCGCATCCAGCCCAGCCCATGCGGAACGAAGAGATGGCATCGTCGGCTCCGGCTTATTGCGTGAGGTCGATCTGGTACACCGCCAGGCCCTTGCCCGAGCCGTCATCCGCAGCCACTTGTGTGACGTTGGTGATGCCGGCTGCCGTGGCGCTGGCCAGTTTGTTGGGGGCGGAAGTGAACTGCACCTGCGCCACCGAGCTCGCCAGCTTCGTGAAGCGCCAGCTGCGCTGCGAGCCGTTGGTCGCGCGCTGCACGCTACCGATCTTCTTGATGTACGCGATCAGCACATCGCGGTTGGCATCCGGCGAGGCATAGATCGTCTTGCTGCCATCCAGGCCCGCGAAGTTGCCGCCGCCGCTCGCACGGTAGTTGTTGGTCGCCACGATGAACTGGCCCGCAGGGTCAATCGCCGCGCCCTTGTACTGCAGGTTCTTGATGCGGCTGCCGACCGGTTGCGTGACGTCGATCTCATACGTCAGATCCGGCGTGGTGAACATGTCAAAGTTGTAGCCCGGGAACGTGCTCACCAGCTTCTGCACCGTCGCACTGTTCGGGTCGATCGTGTTGAAGCGCTTGGCCGCCGTTTCCAGCCAATTCTTGATGTCGGAGCCCGCCACCTTCACCGCGTAGACCGTGTTCGGATACAGGTACAGGTCGGCCGCGTTGTTGATGGCCAGCGGACCCGCCGCCACGTCGGTGAAGTCCGTGCCGCCACCGAAACCGCTCTTGAACGGTGCGCTCACCGACAGCACCGGCAGCGAAGCGTATTGCGGCAGGTTCGCCTGAATGTAGGCCGACACGTAATCCGCCTGCGCCTGGTTGACGATCTCGATCGCGCCCGGGTCACCCACGTCGGCAAAGTACGTGCTCATGTTGAAGTCGGTGTTGCCCACCGGCGTCTTCACGTAGTTGATGGTCGCCTGATGTTCGGTGGCAATGGCGGCGGAAACGCTCGGGTCCGCTGCCACGTAAGTCTTGTCGGCGTTCTGGATCGAGCGCGCCTCCACCGTGGTCTGCGTCTTGTCGACGGTCCAGTTGGTGCCGTTGAACGTCAGGCCCAGCTTGATCACGCCGAGGTGCTTGCCCCAGTAGTTGGCCATCACGGTCGGCACGCCGTTTACGGTGCCGGCCACCTTGTCCACGCCCGGCAGGTTGAACTGGCTCACGGTGCTCTTCGCATCCGGAAAGAGCTGGTGCGAGTGGCCGATCAGCATCGCGTCGATGCCCGGCACGGTGGAGAGCCACCAGCTGCCGTTTTCCATCGTCGGCGAATACGTCGAGTTGTCGAGCCCACCGTGCGAGATGGCGACCACCAGATCGGCACCCTTCGCGCGCATCTCGGGGATGTACTTTGCCGCCGTTTCCTTGATGCCGACGGTATAGACCTTGCCGTCGAGCCAGCGTTTGTCCCAGCTCGTGATGGTGGGTGGCGTAAAGCTGATGATGCCGACCTTCACCGGCGCGCTGAGGGTGCTGCCGTCCGGCGCGGTGGCCGTTACCGTCTTGGTGAGGATCGTGTACGGCTGGAACAGCGGCGCGTTCGTCTTCGCGCTCACCACGTTCGCCAGCACCTGCGGGAAGCTCGGGCCTGCGCACTTCTTCTGCGTTGACGGATCGGGCAGACCATCCACGTTGAACGTGTTGCCCGTAACCTGCGACAGGTACGGCAGGCCGTAGTTGAACTCGTGGTTGCCGATGCCACCGCCGTCGTACTTGGCCGCGTTCATCACCTTGTAGATCGCCAGCGTCTGGTCGCAGGTGATCGGGCTCACCATGGCCTGGTAGTCCGAGAGCGCGGTGCCCTGGATGGTGTCGCCGTTGTCCAGCAGCAGCGTGTTCGGAAACTGCGCGCGTGCCTGGTTGATGAGCGTCGCCACGCGCTCGAAGCCGAGCGAGTTGTCGGCCGCGAGCTTGAAGTAGTCGTACGACAGCACGTTGGTGTGCAGGTCGGTGGTTTCCAACACGGCCAGCGTGGCCTTGGTGCCTGCAGGTGCCGCTGTGGCCGGCGTGGTGTCGCCGCTCGAGCTGGTGGCAGGTGAATCTTCGCTGCCGCCACAGGCAGCCAGGAACATCGACAGCAACACAGCAAGCGGCAACGCCGCCGAACGCAACGGTCGGACTCGCATGAACTTCTCCCTGAAGGTCTTTTTTTGATATGCGACTACGGACTGCGAACTACCAAGGCACGTGCGCGATCGTTTGCGCAACGCGAGAGGACAACAGACTGGGCCGGGGCTTCAGAAGCGGAGAAGTATCAAAAGCGTGCGTGACGACGCCGTGACCATCGCATGACATTTATGCGAGACGCTGGCCGCGTGAAGAGGTGCGCCGGCTGCGGGTCTCAGCCGGACAGCGGATCGGCAGGGCTAAAAAATCCAAGGCGTTTCGTCAACAACGTTAGAATGAGCCCATTTTTCCGCGTAGCTGTTCTATGTCTCAGAAGAAAGCGCCGTTGTTCGAGATCCGCAGCGGCACCGTCGATGCCCTGCTGCTGTCGCCGCGCACCGCCGACATGGACGCGCTGGCCGCCGAACTCACGCGACGCTTTGCCGACACGCCGGAGTTTTTCTCCAACGACGTGGTCGCCATCGACGTGCGCCGCCTGGCCGAGGATGAGCGATTGCCCATCGACCGTTTGGTGGAGACCCTCACCGCGCTGCGTGCCCGTGCGATCGGTGTGGTCGCCAGCCCCGAGCAGGCAGAGTGGGCCCAGGCGTTTGGTCTGCCGCTGCTTGAGAGCCACGGCCGTCGTCCCCGCGGCGAGAAAGACGCGAAGGACGCCCAGGATGTGCCCGAGCACGCCCAGGCCGCCGAAGCGCCTTCGTCTGCCGCAACTCCCGCCCCCGTCGTTCCCCCCGTCGATGCCGTAGCCACGCAGCCCGGCACGATGGTCATCGACCGCCCCCTGCGTTCCGGCCAGCGCATCTACGCGCGTGGCGATCTGGTTGTGCTGGACATCGTGAGCGACGGCGCCGAAGTGATCGCCGAGGGCAACATCTACGTCTATGCCTCGCTGCGCGGCCGCGCGCTGGCGGGTGTGAAGGGCAACCTGGATGCGCGCATCTTCTGCACGTGCCTGGAGCCCCAACTGATTTCCATCGCCGGCATCTACCGCACCGGCGAAACCCCGTGGCCGGAAGCCTACGCCAGCAAACCTGCGCAGGTCCGGCTCGCGGACAACACGCTGGTTTTCGAACCGTTGCGGATGAAATAACACGCTGTAAGCGTGCCGACCGATTTAACTGACTGATACGAGCCATGACCAAGATCATCGTAGTCACCTCCGGCAAGGGCGGCGTCGGCAAGACGACCACCAGTGCGGCGTTTTCCGCGGGCCTTGCGCTGCGCGGTCACAAGACCGCCGTTATCGACTTCGACGTCGGCCTGCGCAACCTCGACCTCATCATGGGTTGCGAGCGCCGCGTGGTGTATGACCTGATCAACGTGATCCACGGTGAGGCCAACCTGAACCAGGCCCTCATCAAGGACAAGAAGTGCGAGAACCTGTTCATCCTCCCCGCCTCGCAGACGCGCGACAAGGATGCGCTCACGCGTGAAGGCGTCGAGAAGGTGATCGAGGGCCTGAAGGAAATGGGCTTCGAATACATCGTCTGCGATTCGCCCGCCGGTATCGAATCGGGCGCGCTGATGGCGATGTACTTTGCCGACGAAGCGATTGTCGTGACGAACCCGGAAGTGTCTTCGGTGCGCGACTCCGATCGCATCCTGGGCATCCTGTCGTCCAAGTCGCGCCGCGCGGTGGAAGGCAAGGAGCCGATCAAGGAACACCTGCTGCTCACGCGCTACAACCCGAAGCGTGTGTCCGAAGGCGAAATGCTGTCGCTCACCGACATCCAGGAAATCCTGCGCATCAAGCTGATCGGCGTGATTCCGGAATCGGAAGCCGTGCTGCAAGCGTCCAACCAGGGCACGCCCGCCATCCACATCGAAGGCTCCGATGTGGCCAACGCCTACCACGACGTGATCGACCGCTTCCTGGGCAAGGAAAAGGAACTGCGCTACGTCGAATACAGCAAGCCGGGCTTCCTGCAGCGCCTGTTCGGCGGCGGTAAATAAGGAGACGCACACCCATGTCGATTCTGTCTTTCCTGCTGGGCGAGAAGAAGAAGACTGCAACCGTCGCCAAAGAACGCCTGCAGATCATCCTCGCCCATGAACGCACCGCCAGCGGTGCGCCCGCCGACTACCTGCCCGCGCTGCAGCGTGAGCTGGTGGCCGTGATCTCGAAGTACGTGAAGATCGGCAACGACGACATCAAGGTCAACCTCGAGCGCCAGGACAACCTGGAAGTGCTGGAGGTGAAGATCGAGATTCCGCAGGCCTGATCTTCCACGTCCGTGCCAACCGTGACAGCGACCGAAGCACTTGCCCACCTGTGGGGAGTGCTCGGTCAGCCGGCGCAAGCGCTGTCGCGGGTCAATCTCACAGGCGCTGAGCCGGCGCTACCCTCATCGTTTGCGGTAGGCACGCTCGCACAGAGCACCATTGCCGCTGCCGCATTGGCCGCCGCGCAGGTCGATACGCTGCGCACGGGCCGCGAGCAGACCGTGTCGGTCGACATGCACCACGCGGCGCTGGAATTCCGCTCCGAGCGCTATTTCCGTGTGGATGGCCAACTGCCTCCCGAACCGTGGGACAAGATCGCCGGGCTATATCGCTGCGGCGATGGCCGCTGGGTGCGCCTGCATACCAACTTTCCGCATCACCGTGATGGCGTGCTCAAGCTGCTTGGCTGCGCGTATGACCGCGACGCCGTGGCCGCCGCCCTGAGTCAGTGGAAGGCGGAAGCGTTTGAAGACGCTGCCGCGCAGGCCGGCATGGTCGTCACCGCTGCCCGCACATTTGAAGAGTGGGACCGCCATCCGCAAGGCATGGCCGTGGCTGGTCAGCCGCTCATGACCATCGAACGCATTGGCGATGCGCCGCCCACACCGCTGCCCACGCAGGCCGATGACCAGCCGCTGTCTGGCGTGCGCGTACTCGATCTCACGCGCGTGATTGCCGGCCCGGTCTGCGGCCGCACGCTGGCCGCGCATGGGGCCGACGTGCTGCTCATCACCGCGCCGCATCTGCCTGCCATCCCACCACTGGTGATCGACACCGGCCGCGGCAAGCGTTCCGCGCAACTGGACCTGCGCGATGCGGCCGGAGCCGAGCAACTGCGCGCGCTGCTGCACGATGCCGACGTCTTCGTGCAGGGCTATCGCCCGGGTGGTCTGACTGCGCTGCAGTTCAGTCCCGAGCAAGCCGCTGCACTGCGCCCCGGCATCGTCTACGTGAGCCTGTGCGCGTACGGCTATGACGGCCCGTGGGCCAATCGGCGCGGCTTCGATTCGCTCGTGCAGACCGCCAGCGGTTTCAACTGGGCCGAAGCCGACGCGGCCGGCGACGCCAAGCCCCGCCCCCTGCCGGCGCAGGCGCTCGACCACGGCGCGGGCTACCTGATGGCCGCCGGTGCGATGACGGCCCTCGCGCGCCGCATGACCGAAGGCGGAAGCTGGCATGTGCGCGTGTCGCTGGCCCAGACGGCGTACTGGCTGCGCAGCTTTGGCCGCATGGCCAACGGTTTCGATGTGGCTGACCCACGCTACGAAGACATCGGCACGTACCTGGAGACCACGCCCTCAGGTTTCGGCGCGCTCACGGCTTTGCGCCACGCCGGGCAGCTCTCCGACACGCCGCCGCACTGGACGCGGCCCACCGTGCCGCTGGGGACGCACGCCGCGCGGTGGTAGCCGCAGTGGTAGGATGCGCGCCTACCGTTTTCTCTGCCTGCGCCTGATACGCCGGGCGCACATGGCCCGCCGATGCTCAGCTACCGTCACGCCTTCCACGCCGGCAACCACGCCGATGTCCTCAAACACGCCATCGTGGTGCAGTTGCTCGACTACCTGACGCAGAAGGACAAGCCGTTCTGGTACATCGACACGCATGCCGGCGCCGGGCTCTACGCGCTGGACCACGAGTGGGCCCAGAAGAAGGCGGAGTTCGAGACCGGCATCGGCCCGCTGTGGCGCGCAGCAGCAGCCGGCGAGACACTTCCCCCGCTGCTCGATGCGTACCTAGACCAGGTGCGCGAGCTGAATCCGAATGGCGAGCTCAAGCACTACCCCGGATCCCCGTGGCTGGCGTGGCAGATGCTGCGCGATGCCGATCGCCTGCGCCTGTTCGAGCTGCACAGCAGCGAGATCAAGGTGCTGTCGAATAACTTCCGTGGTGCCGGTCGAAAAGTCATGCTGTACGACGGCGACGGCTTTGCCGGCATCAAGGCGATCCTGCCCCCGCCGCCGCGCCGCGCGCTGGTGCTGATCGACCCCTCGTTCGAAGACAAGCACGACTACGCGCGTACCGTGCAAGCCCTGCAAGACAGCCTGCAGCGCTTCGCCACCGGCATGTACGCGATCTGGTATCCGCTGGTGCAGCGGCGCGAGGCCGCACAATTTCCTGCGCGCCTCAAGCAGTTACGGCCGACCGACTGGCTGCACGTCACGCTCACCGTCAAGCATCCGGTGGAGGGCGGCCTGGGCTTGCACGGCAGCGGCATGTTCATCGTCAACCCGCCATGGACGTTAAAAGCGCAACTGCAGGAAGCCATGCCCACGCTGGTGCGCCTGCTCGGCCAGGACGATGGCGCCAAGTTCATGCTGGAAGGCGAATCGAGCTAAGTCTTAAAAGAGCGCTCGTATCGGGCTGACCGCCCGGCGGGGACCATGGCATTACTGAATCGGTGCGCCAGAGCTGGTAGCGCGCCTTGGACGCTCTTGCTCCTTTTCTCCTGCAAAGCTGATGGTGCCGACGCACGGCACTGCGCGTGTTCGCCTTGGCGCGGAACTCTTGGCGAATTAACAACCTTTGACGATAAGCCGGTTTCATAAGACCTAACGTTGGATCCTATAAAAACGATAGGAGACCGGATCCAACACGTCCTCAAGATGTAAGTCATCTTTGATTCTTCGTTTCCGAGCATTCTGCCGGATCGAATCCACTCAATTTCGTCTTATGAAAACAACCTTGTTAATCAAGGCGGGGCTTCTTTTTGCCTTGATTTCCTCGCCTCTGGCATCGCATGCTCAATCCAATCCCGCCACGGAAAGAGCGATTACCGCGTATTTCAATCAGCGCGCCACTCAGCAATTCGTGGAACCGTATCGAGGCATTACACGCAACGGGGACGACTTCGAGCGCGTCATCATCGGGAAAATCGCACGGGCCAGAAGCAGTATTGATGTGGCCGTGATGGGGCTGACGCTTCCGAATATTGCGCGGGCACTGGTTGATGCCAAACAGCGCGGCGTGCTGGTTAGGGTTGTGATGGACAACGACTACAACCGTAACTGGATCGATCTCTCGATTGACGAAGTCGCTGACTTAAGCGACGAGGAACAGGAAATTTGGGCTGAGATTGATACGCTGGTGGACGTCAATGGCGACGGCGATATTTCTGACGAAGAGCGCGCGGCCCGCGACGTGCCGACGCTATTCGCGCAAGCAAATATTCCAGTGATCGACGATACGGCGGACGGCAGCAAGGGCTCCAGCCTGATGCACCATAAATTTCTGGTGATTGATGGTGCGGTTGTGGTGAGCAGTTCGTCCAACTTCACGCACAGCGGGTTCTTTGGGGATGTCGGCTTACCTAACAGCAGGGGCAACGCTGAAAACCTCGTTGTTGTGAGGAGCACCGAACTCGCGCAGTTGTATCAAGCCGAGTTCGCCTATTTGTGGGGCGATGGCCCAGGTGTCGTCGGGCGCAGCAAGTTCGGCGTGCGGAAAACGTATAGGCCGGCACGCACCATCCAAACACCGGATGGCACGTTACAGGTTCAGTTTTCACCTTTCTCAAAAACGCAACCAGACGATGCGACATCATCTGGGCTGATTGCCAGAACGTTGGCTACTGCCTCCACCAGCATTGATATCGCGGCCTATGTGTTTACCGATGCATGGATCGCCGAAGCACTGCGACAAGCCTATACCAATCGCAATATCACCCTGCGGGGCGTAGTCGATCGAAGCTTCGTCTACAACGCGAGCAGCGCAACGCTCGATATGTGGGGCATCAAGCGATTCGATGCCAACTACGCATTGAAGCCTCAGACCCACCCGTGGGAAAAGATTGCGACGCATGTTGGTTACTCCCGGTTGCCCGAGGGTGACAAGCTGCACCACAAGATCGCCGTTGTCGACAACCGCACCGTGATCACGGGTTCGCATAACTGGTCTGCATCGGCCAATCGAACCAATGACGAGAACCTTCTGGTGATCGAATCACCGACTGTGGCCGCGGAATTCAAACAAGAGATGGATCGACTGCACCAGAACATGGTGTATGGCCCCTCTTCTTCCCTCGTGAGTAGCGCTGCAAAAGAGCAGCAGCGTTGCCCGGTTGCTCGCTAATTCGATAGGTGATCCATGAAACATCAAATTCTGACGCGTTCGCGTCGGTGGCTGGCTGCTGCAGCACTGCAATTCTTGGTCGCATTCAACGTGCTGGCAGTTACGCCACCATTGGCCGTTGGCGAGATGCGAGTTATCTCCTCCGGCGAGAGCATGAAGCCGGCAAATTCAATGTATCAAAAACAAGTGACAGGGATGCCGACAGGGCAATCAGCTGCTGTAGGGGTTGATAAGTCGGTTAGTCGGCCAGGATACGTTAAATTTGACGGCGTAAACAAGGCTAAGCGAGAGCTGACGGAGGTTAAAGGCTTTGGGTATAAAGTTGATAAGGAAGGAAATTGGAAAAGCGGTCGAGTATCGGAGAAAATGCAGGCGAAGCTTGATAAGCAGGCAGGCCGCCAACTAACTGCGGCAAAGGCGGCGGGAATGAAGGTTAAATGAGTTGTTCCCAATGAGGCAATGAGAAAGGCTGTCGACAAGGTCTTGCGTGGCAGAATTGAGGTAGAGGTCGTTGCTCCTAACTAGGATGTCGAAGATGCCTTGAAGAAGGGTAGTTCGGGCGGTTCATTCTAGTGAACCGATGTTTCCGGTGTGCCGGTTACCCGGGATCTCTTGTGATAAGGGGTCCCGGGTTGCGGAAATGTATATAAATCGACAGGTTGATGGATGAAGTTCAGGAACTATGAGGTTGGGTGTGTTTGGGGCGATCGCCTGCAAAGCGCCGGAGAGTGTGCGGCTCAGATGAGGAATTTTGTTGGGGCCGTACGTGAAGTTGTTCCGGAATTAAGCTGGTATTACGAAGACTATCGGTCAAGGTCTTTTGATTTTCCAGACGACGTATCGGAGATTAATAAAAAAATCATTTCTCCAGTAAATGGAGATAGAAAAGGCGTGCCGTTGGATAGGGTTTATCCGGAGGTGGGTTTCAGCGCGCTTATATTCAGCGCGAAAAATAATTGTGCAGCTATTCGTGCCGGGTTGGGCTGTGCAGGTGAAGATGCTTTCAATAGCGTGGTAATCCATTTTCCAGAAAAGGGCCCAATCGCCGAAGCAATCCTCAACGCGGCCACTCTGGAGCGCTTGTTCGTCGCCACCATAAGATGCTGGAGGCCGGATTGGGCCTGGATCGACTACACCGATATCAACGACAAGGACCGTTCGATGCCACCGGTGTATTGGTTCGTCTACGGCAATAAACCAAAAGAAAGCGTGCCGTCACTGCCAGCACCTGCCGAAGTTCATGCCATCGATTCGCTGGGCACGTACATCGTGACGACGCGCGAACTGTACGATCGTACGATCCCCACTCATCGAGATACGAGTGAAGCTGTAAAGCAGCGGCTGCGCGATGCGAACTGGTTACCGCCTCCCGTTGGTTGAGCGCCCGCATGTCACTCCCCTGCCACATGCCCGTGCTACCTAGTCGGGCTTAGACTTGGATTGCGCGGCCCGTGCGGGCGCGCCCATCATCAGGATCGGCAGGAGCAGGACATCATGAGTGAACGCGACACCGCCGCGCGGCAGGCACGCCTGCAGGAAGACCTCCTCGACACGCTGGACGAAGAGTTGGAGATGGAGATCGACGACCGCCTCGCCGATGGCGAAGCGGCCATCAGCGAAGAGGCCCGCGAAACACGCCGCATGTACTTCCGCGAGCTGTTCCGCCTGCAGGGCGAGCTCGTCAAGCTGCAGGACTGGGTGATCGAGACCGGCCACCGGCTGGTGGTGATCTTCGAAGGGCGCGACGCCGCCGGCAAGGGCGGCGCCATCAAGCGCATCACGCAGCGCCTGAACCCGCGTGTATGCCGCGTGGCCGCCCTGCCCGCCCCCACCAACCGCGAACGCACGCAGTGGTATTTCCAGCGCTACGTGGCGCACCTGCCGGCCGCCGGCGAGATCGTCCTGTTCGACCGCAGCTGGTACAACCGCGCCGGCGTCGAACGCGTGATGGGGTTCTGCACGGATGAGGAATACGAAGAGTTCTTCCGCTCCGTGCCGGAGTTCGAAAAGATGCTCGTGCGCTCCGGTATCCAGATCGTGAAGTACTGGTTCTCGGTGACGGACGAAGAGCAGGAAGTGCGCTTCCAGAGCCGCATCGATGATCCGCTCAAGCAGTGGAAGCTCAGTCCCATGGACCTGGAAAGCCGCCGCCGCTGGGAGGACTACACGCGCGCCAAGGAAGTCATGCTGGAACGCTCGCACATTCCCGAGTCGCCATGGTGGGTGGTGCTGGCCGACGACAAGAAGCGCGCGCGCCTGAACTGCATCCACCACCTGCTGCACCAGGTGCCGTACCACGCTGTGCCGCACTCGCCGGTCGTGCTGCCCGAGCGCGTGCACCACGCGGAGTACATCCGCAACCCGGTGCCCGAAGCGATGATCGTGCCCAGCGTGTACTGATCGAGTCGACCCCGGGTGGGGCCCAGGCGCCGACCCTACACCGTCGGGCGGATTTCGAAGCTAGGCCCCGGCGCTTCGTCGTAGCCCGATACGACATCCAACTGCGTGACCAGGGCGCTGTCGGGCCCCTCCCACATCCATTCCCGCATACGGAGCACCGTCGTCTCAGGGCCGACCAGGAACGCCTCGACCGCCCCGTCGCGGCGGTTGCGGACCCAGCCGCGCAGGCCGAGCGCCCGGGCCCGGTCGGCACAGGCGGCGCGATAGCCCACCCCCTGCACACGGCCCTGTACGGTAACGATCACTTGTGTCGTGACAGACATGGCAGCGCTCCCAGACAGAACGGCAGATGAGGTGTTGGAGAAACCATGACAAACCAACGTTGTCGCATCTCTGTCACATTTCTGGAATGTGACGTCGTCAGACTGACAACCGCGCGGCGGGCTCTGACGTTACGCAAGGTAAACTAGGCGGCTTGCCGCCGGGTGCCAAGCCATGCTTGTGAAAGCACGACGCCCACCCCGCACCGCCACGCTCGCGCCACATACTCCGCCTCGGCCCTAGGCCCTAGGTCTTGAAGCACGCGAATTTCGTCAGCGATCTCCGTCCCGGTCATCACGATGCAGCAAAACGATAACGAAACCACCTTCCGGGGCAAATTGGGGGGCCGCTTTGGTCCCAGTCTGAGCGTCAACTTCGGCAACCTGTTGACGGCGCCGCCCAACCGGTTCGATCTGGCGCTGCTGCCGATCATCCTGGCCGCCATTGTGCTGGTGGCGTTTGCCGCCAAGCAGATGAACGTGCCGTACACGCCTGGCGAGACGCAGCTGGACGTCAGCCTGAACGTGACGGAGCTGCCCTACTACCTGCTGCGCACCAGCATCCGCATGCTGCTGGCCCTCGGTGCATCGCTGGCGTTTTCGTTTGCGTTTGCGGCCATTGCATCGAAGAACCGCACGGCTGAGAAGGTGATGGTGCCGGCGCTGGACATCCTGCAATCGATTCCGGTGCTGGGTTTCCTGTCGATTACCGTCACGGGGTTCATCGCGCTGTTCCCGGGCAACCTGGTGGGCGTGGAATGCGCGGCCATCTTCGCCATCTTCACGTCGCAGGCGTGGAATATGGCGTTCTCGCTGTACCAATCGTTTCGCACCATCCCGACCGACCTGGAAGAGGCGGCCACGGTGTTCCGCCTGTCCAAGTGGCAGCGCTTCTGGCGCCTGGAAGTGCCGTTCGCCATGCCGGGCCTGCTGTGGAACATGATGATGTCGATGTCGGGCGGCTGGTTCTTCGTGGTGGCGTCGGAAGCGATTTCGGTGTCGGGCCACGACATCAAGCTGCCGGGCATCGGGTCGTACATCTCGCTGGCGATCCAGCAGCAGAACCTGCCGGCCATCGGCTGGGCAATCTTGGCCATGCTGATCGGCATCCTGCTGTACGACCAGTTGCTGTTCCGCCCGCTGATTGCCTGGGCAGACCGCTTCCGCTTTGATGCGATGTCTTCCGAGCGCGAGCCGCAGTCGTGGCTGCTCGACCTGCTGCGCCGCTCCGAATGGGTCAAGACGCTGCTGGAGCGCGGCGCCGGGCTGGCCGAACGCACCCTGGCCTGGGGTGCCGAGCGTACCCGCCCGACTGCCAGCGGCAGCAACGGCTTCCGCCGCTTTCCGTGGTCACACCGCGTGGCGGACGTTCTCATCATCGTGGCCGCGCTGGCTGCCGTGGTGCACATCCTGCAGTTCGTGCGCTCCGAGGTGGGCTGGGCCGAGGTGGGCCACGTGTTCTGGCTGGGCTTCCTGACCATGGTGCGCGTGATCCTGCTGATCGCGCTGGCCGCGGTGGTGTGGGTGCCGATCGGCATCCGCATCGGCCTGAATCCGAACGTGGCGCGCATTGCCCAGCCGGTGGCGCAGTTCCTGGCAGCCTTCCCGGCCAACCTGATGTTCCCACTGGCGGTGATGCTGATTGCGCGCTTCGCCCTCAACCCTGAAATCTGGTTGAGCCCGCTGATGATCTTTGGCACGCAGTGGTACATCCTGTTCAACGTGATTGCCGGGGCCTCGGGCATCCCGACCGAGCTGCGGCTGGCTGCGCGCAACTTCGGCCTGCGCGGCTGGCTGATGTGGAAGCGCTTCCTGATTCCGGCCGTGTTCCCGAACCTGCTCACGGGCCTGGTGACGGCGGCCGGCGGTTCGTGGAACGCCAGCATCGTGTCCGAATACGTCACCTGGGGCGACCGCACCCTGGTGGCTACAGGCCTGGGCAGCTACATCGCCGAGATGACATCGAAGGGGGACTTCCCCCGCATCGCACTCGGCATTGGCGTGATGAGCCTGTTCGTGGTGGGCTTCAACCGGCTGCTGTGGAACCGGCTGTACGACATCGCGCAAGAGCGCACCCGCCTCTAAGACGAACGCGACCTTATTTAGCAGAGAGCATCAACATGGCTACCACTGGCGAATCTGTCATCGAGCTGCGCGGCGTCTCGAAGATCTTCCGCACCGCAGACCACACCGACCGGGCCGTGCTCGAAGGCGTGGACATCAACCTGCGCCAGGGCGAGATCGTCGCCATGCTGGGCAAATCGGGCTCGGGCAAATCGACCTTGCTGCGCATCATGGCGGGCCTCGTGCGTGCCGACCGCGGCCAGGTGCTGTTCCGTGGCCGAGAATATTCCGGCCCGGTGCAGGGCATTGCGATGGTGTTCCAGTCGTTCGCGCTGTTTCCGTGGCTCACGGTGCAGCAGAACGTGGAACTTGGCCTGGAAGCGCAAGGCGTGCCCAAGGCCGAGCGCGAAGAGCGCGCCGAGCAGGCCATCGACCTGATCGGCCTGTCGGGCTTCAACAGCGCTCTGCCGCGCGAACTCTCGGGCGGCATGCGCCAACGCGTGGGCATTGCGCGCGCGCTCGTCACCGAGCCGGATCTGCTGCTGATGGACGAAGCGTTTTCCGCGCTCGACGTGCTGACCGGCGAGAACCTGCGCGACGAAATGCTCGACCTGTGGGAAGACCGCCGCACCAACATCAAGAGCATCCTGATCGTCTCGCACAACATTGAAGAGGCGGTGATGATGGCGGACCGCATCGTCATCCTCTCGAGCGACCCGGGGCGCATCCGCGCCGAGGTGCGCGTGCCGTTCCCGCGCCCGCGCAATCGGGATTCGGCTGCCGTGCGCAACCTCATCGACGAGGTGTACGGCCTGATGACCTCGCCGCAACGCGTGGGCGTGCACGTGGGCGTGGAGCCCGCCGCCGAGCAGCTCGCCTATCGCCTGCCCGACGCCGAGATCGGCCAGATGGAGGCCATTCTCGACCTGCTGGTCGAAGCGCCGTTCAACGGCCGCGCCGACCTGCCGCACCTGGCCGAAGAAGCCGGCGTGACCGACGACGACCTGCTGCCCGCCTGTGAAGCGCTGAGCCTGCTGCAACTGGCCACCATCGAGCGCGGCGACATCATCGTCACCCCGTTCGGCAAGACCTACATGGAAACCGAACCGCCTGAGCGCAAGGTGCTGTTCGGCCAGAAGCTGCTGGAGCGCGTGGCCCTGGCCGCGCACATCCGCGCCGAGCTGGACGCCAACGAGGACGGCGAGATCCGCGAAGAACACGTGCTGCGCGAGCTCGAGGCCTACCTCAAGCCCGAAGAGGCTGAGCGCGTGCTCAAGATCGGCATTGAATGGGGCCGCTACGGCGAGGTGTATGAGTACGTGTACAACACCGGCATGCTGACCTTGCCGCGTGAAGAGCGGGAGGAGCGCGAAGAGCGTGAGGCGCAGGACGGCGGCGACAACGCGTCGTAAGCGATGGCTGCCGTTCACGCAAAAAGAGCCGCTGCATGCGGCTCTTTTTTTCCCGGATTGCCGACGTTCAGGCAACAGGGACGGTTAAAGTGGCCCCCGCCGCATTTCATTCCCTGATGGGTCTCGACCATGACAGCCCCTCTGCCGCCACAAGCGCAATGCGAGAAGTTCAACGCTGCCAAGCACCACCCTCTCCAGAGTCAGGCCCGATACCGGTTCACTTCCCGCGACAGGAAACACTTCTGGCGCATGCCTGCATGGCTTTGGATGCCACTCGTTGCCTTGATGGTCGGCATGCTTGTTCTGGCGCTGATGTCCGTGCCCGCATCAGCCCAGCAAATCGTGAACGATCTCTCGGCAAAGCCCACCGGCCGCATCGACTTCACCAGCGTCACCCCCAAGAACAAATGGGAGCTGGTGCATCGCAAGTACGACAAGACCCCCACGCCCATCTGGGGCACGTTGTACTTGCCTGAAAAATTGGACGGCCGCGTGCCGGCCATGGTGATCTCGCACGGCTCCGCAGGGCCGCAGCAGAAAGACGTCGACCGCTGGGTGCGCGTGTTCAACCAGATGGGCGTGGCGGCCTTCGTGGTGGATTCGTACGGCCCGCGCGGCATCCACAACACGATGGACAACCAGGCGCAATTGAGCCCCGCCGCCAACGACGCCGATGCGCTCTCCGCGCTGAAGCTGCTGAGCACCGACCCGCGCATCGACCCCAAGCGCATTGGGCAGATCGGCTTTTCGCGCGGCGGCGGTGTGGCGATGGACATGACGCTCGATGCGTTCCGCAAAGGCATCATCGATGACGACACGCGGTTTGCCGCACTCATCGGCTTCTACCCGGGCTGCTCGCAACTCTGGTGGGAGGTGCCGCCGCCTCCGCTGACGGGCGCCCCGCTGATGCTCGCGCTGGGCGAGAAAGATGACTACACGCCCGCCAACCTATGTCTCAACGCGGCGGACACCATGCGACGCGACGGGCAAGCGGTGGAGGTCCACATGTACCCCGGCGCCTATCACGACTTCGACAACACGCGCCCTTACTTCAAGTACTTCCCCGGTGCGACCACGGCGCGCGAGTGCCCGCAGGCCATCCTCGACGTGCAGCACGGCACCTACTACCACCTGCAGAACCGCGAGCCCTACGCCAGCTTTCAGGCGATGGAGGCCGACTACAGGCGCTGCGTCGTGCGAGGTGTCTCCGCAGGCGCGAATCTGGAGCAGGCGCAGCGGTCCGAGGCCGATGTCAGCACATTCCTGAGGAAGGCGATGGGGTTGCCGCCGCCCTGACGCGCGCGGTGTTGCTGTAGCAATCTCTACAACATTGCAGCAGTTATGACGCACGCCTATGCTGCCGTCATGACCGCCACCCCCGATTCCTGGCTCCTGCTGATCGTCAGCCTGCCTACCGGCAGCGCCACGGTGCGCATGCGCATCTGGCGCGCCATCAAGGCCATCGGCTGTGCCGCCCTGCGCGACGGCGCCTATCTGCTGCCCGCGCATGCCGAACACGCCGCACAGCTGCGCACCCTGGCCGACGAGGCATTGCAGGAAGATGGCCAGGCCTGGGTGCTGAGCGTGCGGGCCAGCGATGCAACGGAAGACGCCGCCTTCCGCGCCCTGTTCGATCGCACCCCCGACTACGCCGAGTGGCTTGCCGAAGTCTCGGAAGCCCGCAAGACACTCCCCGACCTGCCCGCCGCCGAGCGCAACCGGCTGCACCGCCGCCATGCCCGCGCCTACGAGGCCATCCGCAAGATCGACTTCTTCCCGAATGAATCCACCGTGCGCGCCGATGCACAGTGGCGCGATTTCTCGGCGGCGGTCGAAGCCACGCAATCGCCAGGCGAACCGCGGGCGGCTTCGGGCGGCATCCCCCGGCGGGACCGGGCCCGCCACCAGGGCCGCCAGTGGGCGACACGCCGGCACCTGTGGGTAGACCGCGTTGCCAGCGCCTGGCTGATCCAGCGCTTCATCGATCCGCACGCGCAGTTCGTCTGGCTCGACAGCCCGGCCGACTGTCCTGCCGATGCACTCGGCTTCGACTTTGACGGCGCAACGTTCACGCACGTGGGCGAGCGCGTGTCGTTCGAGGTACTGCTCGCCAGCTTCGGGCTGGATGACGACCCCGGGCTCGCCAAGCTCGGCGCCATGGTGCACGCGCTGGACGTGGGCGGCGCCACCACGCCCGAAGCCGGCGGGTTTGAAGCCATCCTGGCCGGCGCGCGCAAGCGGCTGGCAAACGACGACGCCTTGCTCACGGAGATCGGCGCCGTGCTCGACTCGCTGTATGCCCATTTCTGCGGCAGCCGCAAACCATCTCAACCGTAACGCCCTGCACAGGTGCCCCATGACTGTTGCTCTTGAACACCCCGCCTACTCACTACGGCAACTGGTGCTGTATTTCCTGCGGCTTGGCGCCCTTGGCTTTGGCGGGCCGGTTGCGCTGGCCGGCTACATGCGCCGCGACCTGGTCGATACCCGCCAGTGGATCACCGAGGCCGACTACAAGGAGGGCCTGGCGCTCGCCCAACTCGCGCCCGGGCCGCTGGCCGCCCAACTCGCGATCTACCTAGGCTACGTGCATTACCGCATCGTCGGCGCCACGCTGGTCGGCATCGCTTTCGTATTGCCGTCGTTCCTGATGGTGGTGGCGCTGGGCTGGGCCTACGTGCGCTTTGGCGGGCTGACCTGGATGCAGGCCGTGTTCTACGGGGTGGGCGCGGCCGTGATCGGCATCATCGCCATCAGCGCGCACAAGCTCACCACCAAGAGCGTCGGCAAGGACAAGCTGCTGTGGGCCATCTACCTGCTGCTGGCCGCGGTGACGGTCATTACAGAATCCGAGGTGGCGTGGCTGTTTCTGGCCGCCGGCGTGCTGGTGTGGTTCTGGCGTGCGCCACCCAAGTGGCTGCGCCAGGGCCGCGTCAACGCGGTGGCCGGTGCGCCCATTGCGGCAGCCAGCGGCATGGCCAGCATGATCGATTGGCCGCTGCTCTCGCAGTTGGGCGTGTTTTTCGCCAAGGCCGGCGCGTTCGTGTTCGGGTCGGGGCTGGCCATCGTGCCGTTTCTCTATGGTGGCGTGGTCACCGAGCACCATTGGCTCAACGAGAAGCAGTTCGTCGACGCCGTGGCCGTGGCAATGATCACGCCTGGCCCGGTGGTCATCACGGTCGGCTTCATCGGCTACCTGGTGGCGGGGCTGCCCGGCGCCTGCGTGGCCGCGCTTGGCACGTTCCTGCCGTGCTACCTGTTCACCATCCTGCCCGCGCCGTACTTCAAGAAGTACGGCAAGCTGCCCGCCATCCTGGCGTTTGTCGATGGCGTGACTGCCGCTGCGGTGGGCGCCATTACCGGCGCGGTGATCGTGCTGGCCAAGCGCTCGATCGTCGATGTGCCGACCGCCCTGATGGCCGTGGCAACGGTGTTGCTGCTGGTGAAGTTCAAGAAGCTGTCGGAGCCCGTCATCGTGGCGGGTGCGGCCTTGCTCGGCCTGGTGGCGTTTCCGCTGCTGCATCACTGATGTGGAGGTTGCCATGCAATGGATCACCCGCGAACGCCCCAAGATCGACCGCATTGCCTGCCCCTGGCTGATCGCCCGCTTCATCGACGAGACGCCGGACTTCCTCTACGTGCCGGCGGCCGACGTGCTGCGCATTGCCAATGACACCGGCGCCATCCCGTACGACATCCCCGGCGTGGAACTGACCCACGTGGGCGAGTTGTGTAGCTTCGATGCGTTCCTGAGCAAGTACCAATTGGGCGATGACGCTGCCTTGCAGCACCTGGCCCGCATTGTGCGCGGCGCCGACACCTCGCGCCTGGATCTCACACCGCAATCCAGCGGGCTGTATGCCATCTCGCTGGGCTTGTCGCAAGTGTTTGCCGATGACCTGACGATGCTCGAACACGGCCTTGTGATGTACGACGCGCTCTATGCCTGGTGCAAGCACTGCCAGGCGGAGACGCACAACTGGCCGCCCAACATGCCGGCATGACGCCAGGCGGCACAAGGTGTGCTTCTGGCAGGACGGGAAGTGGAGAGGGGGAACAACGGCCCGATGCTTGCCGGCCTGCGCCTGCAACGTCGGCTGACTTCAACGGGCGACCAACGCGTGTGCACCACACCCAGGCGCCATCCCCCTGCAAGGAGCCACGGATGTCATTGCCCAGCCGTATCGCCCTCGTGCTTGCCACCATCGCGTGCGCATGTACCCTCGCCAGCGCCGCGCCGTCAGACCGGCATCCCACACTGGATCGGGCCCAGATCGAACAGATCACCGGGCTCAAAGGCAGCTTCTCCGAGGCGGAGAACGTTTTCAAGGTCACCAAGCCGCGCACCGACGTGCCGGTGCAGGTTGACGGCCTGGCCATGGCGCCATTCATGGGGCTGACCTCCTGGGCGGCCTTCACGCCCGCCCACGGCGGCCGCGTCATGCTGATGGGCGACACCGTGGTGTTCGAAGACGAGGTGAACCCCGCGATGAGCGCGGCGTTGGACGCAGGCCTTGAGGTGACCGCACTGCACAACCACTTCTTCTTCGACCGGCCCAAGGTGTACTTCATGCATATCGCCGGCATGGGCGATGCCAGCCAATTGGCAGCGGGCGTGAAAAAGGTCTACGACAAGATCGCCGAGGTCCGGGCAGCGAATGCGGCCCCGGCCATGACCTTCCCCGGCAGGATCGGTGCGGAAAACACGATCACCCCAGCGCCCTTGGAAGCCGTCCTTGGCAAAAAGGGGCAAGCCAGCAATGGCATGTTCAAAGTGGTGGTTGGCGCCCCAGGCAGCATGCATGGCACGCCGATCGGCAACGAAATGGGCGTCAACACGTGGGCCGCGTTTGCCGGCACAGACGACGAAGCGATCGTCGATGGCGACTTCGTCATGCGTGAAGACGAACTGCAACCCGTGCTGAAGTCCATGCGCGGCGACGGCATCAACATCGTCGCGATTCATCAGCACATGACCCACGAGCAGCCGCGCTACATGTTCCTGCACTACTGGGGCAAAGGCCATGCCGACACCCTGGCCAAGGCCGTCAGGAAGGCGCTGGATGCGCAGGCCGCCGTGAAGAAATAGGGAGCGCATTCACCAGCGCGCGACAGTGGACGCTAAACGGTTGCGCGCTGTGGCGGTGCAGAGGTTCCGCAAACGTTGTTCCAATCTGGCCAATGCGACCCGGTGCCCGTCGCGTTACGATTGGTTGCACTTTGCCCAAAGTGCGTGCCATGGCCAGGACTATTCTTCCGGCACCCCCCACCCGAGGAGATAACCATGAGAACAAACTATCGGAACGCGTTGCTTGTGCTGCCACTGCCGTTTCTCATCGCCGCATGCGGCGGTGGGGATGGCGGTCCAGATACCGGCACTCTCCATGTCTCGATGACAGACGCACCGGCCTGCGGCTTTGACCATGTCTACGTCACCGTCAACAAGGTGCGCGTCAATGCCAGCTCGACGGCTGCAGATACGGATGGCGGTTGGACCGACATCGCATTGGCCACGCCGCAGAAGATCGACCTGCTCTCGCTCACCAACGGCGTGCTGACCGATCTGGGCAGCGCACCGCTGGCCGCTGGGCAGTATCAGCAGCTGCGCCTTGTGCTGTCGCCCAACCAGGGCAACACGCTGGCCAACTCCGTGGTGCCCACCGGCGGCACCGAGCAGCCGCTGGCCACCCCAAGTGGCGCGCAGAGCGGCTACAAGATCATCCAGCCCTTCACCGTGCAGGCCAACACGCTGGTGGATCTGGTGCTCGACTTCAATGCCTGCAAATCGATCGTCACGCAGGGCAATGGCAACTACCTGCTCAAGCCGGTGGTCACGGCCACGCCCATGGTGGTGAGCGGTTCGATTACCGGCTACGTGCCTACCGCACAGGCCGGCGCCACCGTGTATGCCGAGCAGAACGGCAAGGTCGTGCGCGGCACGGTGGCGGATTCCACCGGCAAGTTCGTCCTGTCGCCGCTCGTGCAGAGCTCGACCAACGGCAACTACGATGTCGTGATCGTCGACAACAACCCGGCGGGCGGACATGCCACCGGCGTCATCCGCTCGGTGCCCGTGACCGCCAGCACGACCACCACGGTGGCCACCTCGGCCCAGCCGATCACGCTGGCCGCTTCGGTCACCCGCACGGCTTCCGGCACGGCCACGGCTTCTGCGCAGGCATCGCTGGTGGCGCTGCAGACGATCGGGACGGCATCGTACGAAATCACCTCGACCAACGCTGACCTCACGACCGGCGCCTACTCGATGAATCTGCCGGCCGCCACGCCCGTGGCCGGCACGTACAGCACCACGCTGCCGATTGCGCTGGCGGCAGCGGGTACGGCAGGGGCCTATACGATTCAGGCGACCAGCTCGACGGGTGTGGTGCAGTCCAGCCCGGCCAATGTCGCGGCGGCCAACCAGACCGGCATCAACTTCAATTTCTAACCAAGGAGAACGGGGGCCGAGCCGCCCCCTGACAACACAATGAAGAACCTCATCCTCATCCTGTCTTTGGGTGCATCGCTGCTGGGCGGGTGCGCCGTGTATCTGCCCGATGATGGCCCCGTTGCACGGCCGCAAGGCGGCCCCGGTAACGGCTTCTGCCCGCCGGGCCAGGCAAAGAAGGGGAATTGCTGAGCGCCTGCCCCCAAAGCGAGCGCCCAATGAAAAAGCCTGTCTGCGTGACCGGCTTTTTTTGTGCAGCGATGCGGCGCTTACTTGCCCTTGCCCTTGGCTTTGCCCATGTGCTTGTGCTGCATCGACTTGCCATGCTCATGCGCACGGTCTTCGGCACGGGCGCGGCCCTTGTCGCGGTCCAGGCTGTCCGGGCCGTTGGTGTTGGCCATGCCATGACTGCTCATATGCGCCGCCGAACCGCCGCCGGCATTGCCGCCTGCGCCGCCCCTGGCTTGGGCCGTCAGCGACACGGTGCACAGCACGGTCATCGCGGCCGCCATCATCCATTGTGCTCGGGTCATGTGTGTCCTCCTTCTGGTTTTGGTGTCACCGATTGTAGGTAGACGCACATGCGAATGTGCATTTCTGTGCAACCAATCGTAACCGCGCCGAGCGATGCGAGCCGGTGATCAGAAAGCCGCATAGAACCCCAGCATGACCCTCACAGCAGGTGGCGTTACTTCCACTTGGCGCCAATCTCGGCCAGCCCTGCTTTCTGCAAGTCCTCCGCACTCATCACGATGCGGAACTCGCAATCGGCGTTGAACATGAGGAACCACGGCTCGGCCAGCGCGGGAATCTGCGATGCGGTCTCCACATTGACGATGAGCATCGCACCGCGGTGGCCGTCCTGCTCGGTGAAGTACACGGCCTCGGGTTTCATTTCCGCCATCACGCGCGGGATGCGCTCGGCGATGGAGCCGTCGCGCACATAGGTGTTGAAGGGTTCGTGCGGGAGTTGCACGTTGACGAGCATGCGCATGGCTTTTCTCCTGGTGGGTCGCCCGCTGGACGATGACAAGCCTGTGCAGCAGGTGGCAAGGCAAGCGCCGCACGCGTGATGCCACCGCGCGAGTCGCCGGACACCGTAGGTATAGGACGCCTGATGCGTTTGCGAAATCGGCCATCGGCTAGGCGGGATGGCGGAGAGGCAAGGATGAGGACGCGTCGGCCACGCCCAATGTGGATAACTCCCCCGCCCCCTGTGAATAACTCCAGGGACAAGCGTGTTGGTTCTGCGGGGTCGGCTTGTCGACAGCGGAGGAACAACTCCCACATGCATCGACAGCGTGCGACACGAACCCCCGACTCATCCACGCAACGGCACATGCTGTCCGATGGGTTGTGCTTTTCTTAAGCCCTTGATGCACAAGCGCTTTTTGCACCTATCCACAGGAGTTATCCACCGTTATCTACTACTACTATCTGTATACATAAAGAAGTAAACCTATAAACCCACGGTGGGGAGAGCCGTCGGATCGGGCATGTGAATATCGGCCTCGCCTTCCGCCCTGCGCGCGACACCCCTCGCATTCATCCTTGCAGCTCGCATGGCGCGTACTACGCTTGACCAGTCTGCGCAGCGCCCTGCCATACGGTCCGATCAGCGTGAGCGGGCCGCTTCCCAATCGGCTCCGGCCGCCCCCTCCCCCAGAGAACACGCCATGCGAAAACTCCTTACAGCCGTTGCGCTCCTGCTGGCCATGACGCCCCTTGTGCAAGCTGTGCAAGCCCAGGTGAAACCGTATCCGCCGGGTTTCCGCCACCAGAACATCCAGACCGATGGCGCCACCCTGTATGTGCGCGTGGGCGGCAGCGGCCCGGCCGTGGTGTTGCTGCACGGCTTTGGCGACACGGGCGACATGTGGGCGCCGCTGGCCGCCGAGCTGGCGCGCACCCACACCGTGGTGGTGCCGGATCTGCGCGGCATGGGTTTGTCATCGCACCCGGAAGGCGGCTATGACAAGCGCACCCAGGCCGCCGACATCCGCGCCGTACTGACCAAGCTGAACATCGACCAGGCCGACGTGGTCGGCCACGACATCGGCACCATGGTCGCGTTCGCGTATGCGGCGCGCTACCCGGACAAGACCACACGGCTGGTCGTGATGGACGCCCCCGTGCCGGGCGTGCCCCCGTGGGAACAGATCGTCCGCTCGCCCAAGCTCTGGCACTTCTCGTTCGGTGGCCCCGATGCGGAGCGGCTGGTCAAAGGCCGCGAGCGCATCTACCTCGACCGGTTCTGGAATGAATTTGCCGGCAACCCCGCAAAGATCGACGAGGCCACGCGGGTGCACTACGCCCGCCTCTACGCCAAGCCGGGCGCCATGCATTCCGCGTTTGCGCAATTCCTGTCGATTCCGCAAGACGCGGAGGACAACCAGAAATCCCTCGCCACCAAGCTGCCCATGCCGGTGCTGGCCATCGGCGGCGCCAAGTCCTTCGGCGAGAACGAAGCCATCGTCATGCGCAATGCCGCGAGCAACGTGCAGGAGCTGGTCATTCCCGATGCCGGGCACTGGCTGATGGAGGAGCAGACGCAGGCCACGGTGAGTGCCATCGTGAAGTTCCTCGCGCAATAGCGTCCGGTCTCATTCATTCCACGCTGCGAGTCGCCAGGGTTGTCACCGGCGACTCGATCCCTCCTTCAACGCTCGTCAACGAGAGGACGTTCCAATGCAGCCAGTCGTCAGAGTCTCGATTCTCCGGTGCCCGTCGGACAAGTTCGCCGAGATGCGGCAGATGATGAACGACCTCGAACCGGTGCTTCGGCCCGGTATCGAGGCGATGCGTGGCTTGGTCGCCTTCTATGTGGGCGAAGACGCGTCGACGTCGTCGCTATCGAACGTGAGCCTGTGGACCGACCTGGACGCGGCCAAGCAACTGGACACGTTCCGGCCGATGCTGGATGCGGGCAAGCCATTTATCGACAAGGGCGGCACGTTTGAGCGGCCGATCATGAACTACCTGCCGATGTGGGAGCTGAAACCCGTGTCGAAGGCTTGAGGCGACTTCTGTCGCCAACAGAGGGAGGTGGCCCCGACGATGGGGTTAGCGATCCGGCTCTCCACGCCGGCGCACCCCGAGGCGGCTTGACATGCATCAATGGCGCATCGCGCCCGTCCTCTACATTGGCAGTGTGGGTTTTTGGCGCCAATCACACGCAAGGACGGCCATCATGGCAAACACTCGACGCAACCTCATCGCAACCGCCTCGGCCGTGCTCATGTGCGCGTGGGCGTCTCTGGCGCTCGCTGCAGGCCCATCCAGCAGCACGGAACACGATCACAACCACCCGGAGAAGAAGACCGCCGCGCCTGTGGCCGCAACCGCGCAGCAAAGCAATGCGGACTTCGACGCGCAAATCGCCCACCTGAGGGCCATCAGAGAACGCCTGGCGCGTGCCAACACCCCTGAAGAACGACAAGCGCTGATGAACGAACGCATGAAAGTCATGCAAGACATGATGGCCGGCATGCGTCGCATGGGCGACACGAAGCGGGCAAAAGGAAGGGGCCAGGCCGGCCAGATGGCGATGTGTCAGGGAATGATGGAGCAACACACGGCCATGATGCAGGAGATGATGCAAATGATGATGGATGGCCAAGGCATGGGTATGGGTGGCGGCATGGGCGGCATGATGTCGAAGTAAGCGGATCGTCGAGTCGCGCAGCGCTGGGCACAACGCTCACCGTTGACCCTCCCTGCATGGGAGGGTTTATCGTTTTTTGGGCATGAGAAATGCACGTTGCCCCTCAAGCTAGTGCACCTGGCAGTAGGCGAACTGATAGGAGCCGACCTCAATGGAAGAGCACCGCCATATCCACGCAGCCGAACACGATCACACGCACTCGCATCAAGCCCACGCCGGCCATCGTCATGACGGGCACGGTGCAACACAGGCACCCGGCCGGACCGCAGCAGGCCCCGCGGAGCCTATCGGCAAAGACGGTGTTGGCTCCGCCCCGGCCGAATCCCAAGCAGGCACCGTCTACACGTGCCCGATGCATCCGGAAATCCGCCAGGATCACCCAGGCAACTGTCCGATCTGCGGCATGACGCTGGAGCCGGTCATTCCGGCGTTGGACGAAGAAGAGAACCCCGAGCTCACCGACTTCCAGCGGCGCTTTTGGTGGACGCTGCCGCTCACCGTTGCGGCGTTCATCCTGGCAATGTTCGGACACCGATACGGCTGGATGGATGCTTCGCAGCAAAGCTGGGTCGAGCTGGCCCTGTCGACCCCCGTGGTGCTGTGGGCGGGGTATCCGTTCTTCCAGCGGTGCGCTCAGTCGTTCGTGCATCGCAGCCCGAACATGTGGACGCTGATCGGGCTCGGCACGGGCGCCGCGTATCTCTACAGCCTGATCGCCACCGTCGCGCCAGGGCTGTTTCCTCAAACGTTCACGGAGCACGGCCGGATCGGCGTCTACTTTGAGGCGGCGGCGGTCATCATCTCCCTCACGCTGGTGGGCCAACTGCTGGAGCTGAAGGCGCGGTCGCAAACGTCGGCCGCGATCAAATCACTGCTTGGGCTCGCCCCCAAGACAGCCCGGCGCGTCAACACCGACGGCACCGAAGCGGATGTACCGCTGAGCCATGTGCACGTTGGCGACCGGCTGCGCGTACGCCCCGGCGAGAAGGTGCCCACCGACGGTATCGTCGTCGAAGGCACAAGCTCCCTGGACGAATCCATGATTACCGGCGAGCCCATCCCCGTGACCAAGCGGGTGGGTGACCACGTGATTGGCGCGACGATGAACACAGCAGGCAGCTTGATCATCGAATCGGAGAAAGTGGGTTCCCAGACCGTCCTCTCGCAGATCGTCCAGATGGTTGCCCAAGCTCAGCGTTCCAAGGCCCCCATGCAGCGCATGGCGGACAAGGTCGCGGGCGGTTTCGTTGTCGCTGTGGTGGCTGTTGCGGTGCTGACCTTCTTCGCCTGGGGCTTCTTTGGGCCGCAGCCAAGCTGGGTGTATGGGCTCATCAACGCAGTGGCTGTGCTGATCATTGCCTGTCCATGTGCGTTGGGCCTGGCCACACCGATGTCGATCATGGTGGCGAGCGGCAAGGGTGCATCGAATGGCATCTTGTTTCGCGACGCGGCCGCCATCGAAAACCTGCGCAAGGTTGACACCCTTGTTGTGGACAAGACAGGAACGCTCACAGAAGGCAAGCCCGCCTTTGAACGCAGTGTGGGCGCCAACGGTTTCGATGACCTGGAAGTGCTCCGCCTGGCGGCCAGTCTGGATCAAGGCAGCGAACACCCATTGGCTGCGGCCATTGTGGCGGCCGCCAGAGGGCGCGGACTGTCTCTGCAGCAGGCGAAGAACTTCGAATCCAGCAGCGGCATCGGCGTACGTGGCGCTGTCGCCGGCAAGAAGCTGGCGCTGGGCAACACGGTGTTGATGGCGCAAGAGCGCATCGATGCAGCCCCGCTGGCCCAGGCCGCAGACGCGCTACGGGCCCGAGGCGCGAGCGTCATGTACCTGGCCGCAGACGGCAGGCTTGCCGGCTTGCTTGCCGTGTCCGATCCAGTCAAGCCGACGACTGCCGAAGCGTTGGCGCAACTCAAGGACGCGGGCATTCGTGTGGTGATGGCCACCGGCGACGGCACGGTCACGGCAAGGGCGGTCGCTCAGTCGCTGGGCATCGCCGAGTTTCATGGAGAAGTCCGGCCCGCCGATAAATTGGAACTTGTGACACGGCTTCAATGCGAAGGCAGGACAGTCGCCATGGCCGGCGACGGGATCAACGATGCACCCGCATTGGCGAAAGCCGATGTCGGTGTCGCCATGGGCACGGGCACGGATGTCGCCATGAATAGTGCGCAAGTCACGCTCGTGAAGGGGGACCTGCGTGGCATCGCGCGCGCACGGCACCTGTCCGAGGCAACGATCGCCAACATGAAGCAAAACCTGGGCTTTGCGTTTGTCTACAACGCCCTGGGTGTGCCGCTCGCCGCCGGGGTTCTCTACAGCACGACCGGTTTGCTGCTGTCTCCGATGATCGCGGCGCTCGCAATGAGCCTGAGTTCGGTGTCGGTGGTATCCAATGCGCTGCGTCTGCGCCGGCTGAGCATCTAGTCCCACGTGAGGGCAGTGGCCACACTGCCCGCTGCGCCCACCGACTCACATGGCCGGCGGAAGCTTTGCACTCAACCAGGCAAAGAACGTTGCCGCGAAAAAGGCCCAGACCCCAAGGACGACATCTGCATACACCGTGCCCCCGAGTGTTGCCTTCCCGCTCTGCAGCGCGTGGAAATCGATGCCATGGAACAGCGCCATCATGAAGCGCATGAACGGCTCCGGAAATGCATACCAGACCATCGCGCACAAGGCGTAGAACAGCATGACCGTAAGGGCGAACGTGGCACCGGTTTTTAACGGCTTCATGGCGGCCTCCTGATTCAGTACGTCAGAGCTTCCTATGCACCTTGTCGTGGTGGGCACCTTCGCCAAGGCGGGGAAAGAATGCGGGTGTCTGGTCCCGATAGGCTTCATATTCGTGCCCGAACTCAGCCAGTGCTTCGGCTTCCTCAGCCTTTGCCAAGCGCACATACATCCATACGAGAACCGGGAACATGGCCAATGTCAGCAGTGTCGGCCACTGGAAGAGAAAGCCGGCCATGATGAGGATGAACGCCACATACTGCGGGTGCCGCAACCGGGCGTAGATTCCCGTGGTTGCCAGTCGGTGGGCGCTTTGGGCAACGTAGAGCACGCGCCACGCCGTGGCGAGCAGGATAAAGCCGCCAAAGATCAGCACGTTGCTCACGATGTGGAAGAGGCCGAAATGCGGGTTGGCCCGCCAGCCAAACATGACTTCCAGCAGATGCCCCGAGTCATGCGAAAGAAAGTCGACGCCAGGAAACCTTGCCGTCAACCACGGATACAGCAGATAGATCGTCAGCGGTATCCCGTACATCTCCGTGAACAACGCAACGATGAATGCCGAGAACGCACCGAACGAGCGCCAGTCGCGCTGCGTTTGAGGCTTCGTAAAGCTGAAGGCAAAGATGATGAAGACGGCGGAGTTGATGAACACCAGAGACCACAGGCCGTACCCATATGTGCTGTCGTGTTGCATCAGTGTTCTCCCTTGGCGTCGGCACCGTCAGCCTTGGCCGATGGGTGACCGTGATGCCTATGACCGTGACCGCCATGCATGAACACATGCATCAGCGGGCATGTCGCAAGCAGAAGAAACGGCAGGAACTGGATAACGTGCGCCTGATGCTCGGTCCACAGGAAGTACGCAACAACCAACAGAAAACCGACCAGCACAAGCTTCGACCGCGCGATGGCCGGCGCTGCCTCGTCATGTTGCTGCCCATGTTCGTGGTGCTCCATATCCGCCTCCGGCCAGGGAAAGGGACTAACCAAGCTACGTCTTCAGTATTGGCGCGGTGCAGAAACGGGAATTGACCGCGATCAACACGCTCGCCAATGACGTGTTCCGTGCGATACGACATTCACCGAGCCTCTTCTTGCTCGGGCCACAACTGCCGTATCCGATTCAGCCGCGCCGGCGTTTGGCCGCCGAGCAAAAAGCGCCACACGTCGAGCTCAGAACTCGGGCCGCCGAGAAAAATGCTCCGTGCGCCGAGGTCGGAACTCGGGCCGTCGAGAAAAAAGCTCCGAATGCCGAGCTCAGAACTCCGACCGTCGAGCAAAAAGCTCCGTGTGTGGAGCTCAGAACTCGGAGCGCCGACCAAAAAGACTCATGCGCCGAGCTCCGAATCCCACGCGTGGACCAAAAAGACCCGTGCTTCGAGCTCTTTGCTTGACCGTTCGAGAAAAAAGCCTCGTCCCCATGGAGCTCCGAACTCGGAGAGCGAAGCAAAAAGCTCCACACGCGGGTCTCGGAGCTCGGGAGGCCGAGAAAAAAGACGCAAGGGCCGAGCTTTAAGCTCGGAGAGCCGAGCAAAAAGCCTCGAACGTCGAGCACAGAGCTCGGGGCGTCGAGCAAAAAGACTCATGCGATGTATTCAGTGCGCAGTGCCCCTTGAGGTGGAGTGGGCGAAGGGCAGATGTCTTCCTCCGTCTTCCATTTTTACACTGCGTTTACACCCCTCCCCCCCAACCTTTACCCCGTTTTTACCCCCCTTTCCCTACTGTTGCACTGCACGCAGGCCCTGTGACGGGAGCCTGCGTGCACGCCGCATCCGGCCCCAGTTGACGCGCACACGCGCCGGGCCATGCGGCACCCAAAACAACAAGGGAAAGGTCCATGCAAGCCAAGGTTGCTTTGCACGCCACCGTCATCGGTGGCGTTGTCTTCTGTGCCGCAGCACTCTCCAGCGCGGCCTCTTTTGCGCAGTCCACTGACGCTGCCCCGGCGCCCGCCGCTGCACCCGCCGGCCCGTTGACGGCCAACGTCACGCTGGCCAGCCAGTACCGCTACCGGGGCCTCATGCAGACCAACAACAGGCCTGCAATCCAGGGCGGTGTGGATTACGCCCTGCCCAACGGCTTCTACGTCGGCAACTGGAACTCGTCGATCAGTTGGCTGGGGGATTCCAACCCCAACGTGTCGGCCCCCATCGAGATGGATTTCTACGGCGGCTACAAGACCGAGCTGATGAAGGACGTGCCCATCGATGTGGGCGTGCTGCAGTACTACTACCCGGGCAGCTACCCCGATGGCTACACGCGCCCGCATACCACCGAGGGTTATGCACAGATCGGCTACGGGCCGGTGGCGTTCAAGTACTCGCATGCGTTCTCCAACCTGTTCGGTTTTGCGGATAGCCACCACAGCCAGTACTTCGATCTGTCGGGCAACTTCGATACAGGCTTCTGGGGCCTGACGCTGAACCTACACGTGGGTTATCAACAGGTGCCGCACCAGGCGGTGCGCACGTCGTATGCCGACTGGAAGGTGGGCGTGACGAAAGACTTCGGCAGCGGCTGGGCGGCGTCGCTCGCCTACCTCGACACCAATGCTTCGCGCCTGGCCTACACCAACACGCGCGGCAACTACATGGGCAAGGCCACGGCGCTGCTAGCCGTGACCAAGGCGTTCTGATCATCACGCGCAACGGACACAGAAAAGGGGAGCGCATATGGACTTCGTTTATCTCGCCGGCCTCGCGGCGCTGGCCTTGGCAGTGGGCGGATTGCTCGCCCTGTCTGCCCGGCTTGCCACCAAAGACCAACCCACCACGCATGCGATGGAGAAACAGCAATGACCTGGCTCTACGTGCTGTCCGGGGCCATCACGGTGGTCCTGCTCGTTTACTTGTTCGTGGCCTTGCTGTGGCCCGAACGCTTCTAACAACACTGCGAGGCACACCATGAATGCGTTCCTCCTCCAGCTGGCGATCTATCTGGTCGTGCTGCTGGTTCTGGCCAAACCGCTGGGCGCGTATATGACCGGCGTGTTTGGCGACAAGCCGTCGCGCACACACTGGCTCGGCCCGATCGAGCGGCTGTTCTATCGCGTGGCCGGCGTCAACCCGCAGGCCGAGATGGGCTGGAAGCGCTATGCCGCTGCCGTCATCGTCGTCAACGTGCTGGGCGCGCTGGCGGTGTATGCGTTGCAGCGCGTGCAGCAGTGGCTGCCACTCAACCCGCAGGGCTTTGCTGCCATCACGCCGGATTCGTCGTTCAACACGGCCATCAGCTTTGTGAGCAACACCAACTGGCAGGGCTATTCGGGCGAAAGCACGATGAGCTATCTCACGCAGATGCTCGGCCTGGCGGTGCAGAACTTCTTGTCCGCAGCGACGGGCATTGCGGTGGTGATCGCGCTCATCCGCGGCTTTGCACGCCACTCGGCCAGCACCATCGGCAACTTCTGGGTCGACTTCACGCGTGCGACGGTCTACGTGCTGCTGCCGCTGTCGATTGTCGTGTCGGTGTTCTTCGTGAGCCAGGGCGTGATCCAGAACTTCGATGCGTACAAGGACGTGACCACCGTCACCGCCACCACGTACGACAACCCGAAGCTCGATAGCAGCGGCGCGCCGATCAAAGACGCCCAAGGCAACCCCGTCACCGAGAAAGCCACCACGCAAACGCAGACCTTGCCGATGGGCCCGGTGGCCTCGCAAGAGGCGATCAAGATGCTGGGCACCAATGGCGGTGGCTTCTTCAACGCCAACTCCGCACATCCGTATGAGAACCCCAATGCGCTAACGAACTTCGTGCAGATGCTGGCGATCTTCATCATCCCGGCGGCGCTGTGCTTCACGTTCGGCGGCATGGTGGGCGATGGGCGTCAGGGCTGGGCAGTGCTCGCGGCGATGACGGTGCTGTTTGTGGTACTCGCCGTGTTCCTTGCGTGGGCCGAACTGCATGCCAACCCGATGCTCGCCAACCTTGGCGTCGACCAGGCGATCGGCAACATGGAAGGCAAGGAAACGCGCTTTGGCATCGTGGCCTCGGCGCTGTTTGCCACCATCACGACGGCGGCATCGTGCGGTGCGGTCAATGCCATGCACGACTCGCTCACCGCGCTGGGCGGCTTCGTGCCGATGTTCTTGATGCAGTTGGGCGAAGTGGTGTTCGGCGGTGTGGGCTCGGGCCTGTACGGCATGCTGGTGTACGCCATCCTGGCTGTGTTCATCGCGGGCCTGATGATCGGCCGCACGCCGGAATACCTCGGCAAGAAGATCGAGGTGTTCGAGATGAAGATGACCTCCATCGCCATCCTCGTCACGCCGTTGCTCGTGCTCGTGGGTACAGCCATCGCCGTGGTGGTAACGCAGGGCAAGGCGGGCATCTTCAACCCGGGCACGCATGGGTTCTCGGAAGTGCTCTACGCCTTCTCTTCTGCTGCCAACAACAACGGCAGCGCGTTCGCGGGCCTGTCTGCCAACACGCCGTTCTACAACATCGCGCTGGGCATTGCGATGTGGCTGGGCCGCTTCTGGATCATCGTGCCGGTGCTGGCCATGGCGGGCACGTTTGCCGCCAAGAAGCGCCTGCCCGTGACCGCCGGCACGCTGCCCACGCATGGGCCGCTGTTTGTCGTGCTGCTGATCGGCTCGGTGCTGCTGGTGGGCGCGCTCACGTATATCCCGGCGCTCGCACTTGGCCCCATCGCAGAACACCTCGCACGCTAACGCGCGCTGCCACTCCACATCAACAGGTGCCTTATGGCGATCCGTTATCCCGAATCCCAACCCGTTGTGCGTACGGTCAAGCACAAGCTTGAACCGAGCACAGCCACCACGACCGTCGCGACGCCGCATGCGCCGCTGTCCGCCAAAGACGTGCGCAAGCTGTCGATGTTCTCGTCGGCGCTGGTCAAGCCCGCCATTGTCGATAGCTTCCGCAAGCTCTCACCCGCTGCGCAGGCCAAGAACCCGGTGATGTTTGTCGTGTACGTCGGCAGCATCCTCACCACCATCCTGTGGATCATGGCGCTGCGCGGCCAGGCCGAAGCCCCGGCGGGCTTCATCCTCGCCGTGACGGTGTGGCTGTGGTTCACCGTGTTGTTCGCCAACTTTGCAGAGGCGCTGGCCGAAGGCCGCAGCAAGCAGCAGGCCGCCTCGCTGCGCGGCATTAAGACCACGGTGCAGGCCAAGGTGTTGGCCGACGCCCGCCGCCGCGACCGTGTGGAAGCCCGCGCTGCTACGGCCCTGCGCCGTGGCGACATCGTCCTCATCGAAGCCGGCGACATGGTGCCCGGTGACGGCGAGGTGATCGAAGGCGTGGCCTCGGTGGATGAGAGCGCCATCACGGGTGAATCCGCACCGGTCATCCGTGAATCGGGCGGGGATTTCTCGTCCGTGACCGGTGGCACGCGCGTGCTGTCGGACTGGATCATCGTGCGCATCACCGCGAACCCGGGCGAGAGCTTTCTCGACCGCATGATCTCGATGGTGGAAGGCGCCAAGCGCCAGAAGACCCCCAACGAACTCGCACTGACGATCCTGCTGGTGAGCCTGACCATCATCCTGATGCTGGCCACCGTCACGCTGCTGCCGTACTCGATCTTCTCGGTCGATGCGATGAAGGCTGGGTCGCCGATCACGATCACCGTGCTCGTCGCGCTGCTGGTGTGCCTGATCCCGACCACCATCGGGGGGTTGCTCTCGGCGATTGGCGTGGCGGGCATGAGCCGCATGATGCAGGCCAACGTGATCGCCACCTCGGGTCGCGCCGTGGAAGCTGCGGGGGACGTGGATGTGCTGCTGCTCGACAAGACCGGCACGATCACGCACGGCAATCGGCAGGCCTCGCGCTTCATTCCGGCGCCGGGCGTGACGGCGAAGGCGTTGGCCGAAGCCGCATGGCTGTCGTCGCTGGCCGATGAAACGCCAGAAGGCCGCAGCATCGTCACGCTCGCACGCAACCTGGGTGAAGCGTCCATCGATGAAGCCGCGCTGGCCAAGACGCAGCCCGTGTACGTCGCCTTCTCCGCGCAGACGCGCATGAGCGGCATCAACCTCAGTTCTCACAACTCGCAGAACGGTGAAGCACGTCAGATCCGCAAGGGCGCGGCCGATGCCATCCGCACGCACGTCACGCTGCTCGCCGGCAAGTTTCCCGATGCTGTATCGACGGCTGTGGACGACGTGGCCCGCGCAGGCGGCACACCGCTGGTGGTGAGCGACAACGACCGCGTGCTCGGCGTGGTGGAACTGAAGGACATCGTCAAGGCCGGCATTCGCGAGCGCTTTGCCGAGCTGCGCCAGATGGGCATCAAGACGGTGATGATTACCGGCGACAACCGCCTCACCGCCGCCTCCATCGCCGCAGAAGCCGGTGTCGACGACTTCATCGCCGAGGCCACGCCCGAGACCAAGCTCGCGCTCATCCGCGAGCAGCAGACGCAAGGCCGCCTCGTCGCCATGACGGGGGACGGCACCAACGATGCCCCTGCCCTCGCACAGGCCGACGTGGCCGTCGCCATGAACAGCGGCACGCAGGCCGCCAAGGAGGCCGGCAACATGGTCGACCTGGATTCCAGCCCGACCAAGCTGATCCAGATTGTCGAGATCGGCAAGCAGATGCTGATGACGCGCGGCTCGCTCACCACGTTCTCGATTGCGAATGATGTGGCGAAGTACTTCGCGATCATTCCGGCTGCGTTTGCGACCACGTATCCGCAGTTGGCGGCGCTGAACGTGATGCACCTGGCAACGCCTGCATCGGCGGTGATGAGTGCGGTGATCTTCAATGCGCTGATCATCGTGTTTCTGATTCCGCTGGCGCTCAAGGGTGTGAAGTACCGCGCGCTGGGGGCGGCGGCGCTGCTGCGACGCAACCTCTTGGTCTATGGGTTGGGCGGGCTGCTGCTGCCGTTCCCCGGCATCAAGATCATCGACATGTTCCTGGCCGCGATGGGCTGGGTTTAAGGAAGGAGTGCATTCATGGCAACCACGACACAAGCCGTACAGGCTGAGGTACCGCAACAAGGCGGGCTGCTGCGTGCGGCGCTGGTGGTCTTCATTGGGCTGTCGCTGATTACCGGCGTGTTGTACCCGGTGGTGGTGACGGGGATTGGCAAGGCGGTGTTTCCGGCGCAGGCCAGTGGGTCGATCCTTTCTCGTAATGGCAAGGCTGTTGGGTCTTCGTTGATCGGGCAGAACTTTGAGTCGCCGCAGTATTTCTGGGGGCGAATCTCGGCGACTGCGCCGAACCCGTATAACGCGCAGGCTTCTGGCGGCTCCAACCTGGGGCCTAGCAACCCCGCGTTGACCGATGCTGCTAAGGCGCGCATTGCTGCGCTCAAGGAAGCGGACCCGACCAACACTGCACCGATTCCTGCTGACCTCGTGACGGCTTCTGCAAGCGGGTTGGATCCGGAGATCAGTCCGGCTGCTGCCGCCTATCAGGTCGAGCGGGTTGCTCGTGCGCGGCACCTGCCGGTGGAGGTGGTTCGGAAGGTGGTGGCTGAGAACACTAAGGGGCCGGTGCTTGGGGTGTTTGGGGAGCCTGTCGTCAACGTGTTGGAGTTGAATTTGGCGTTGGATGATTTGAAGTGAGCTTTGTGGACCACCGGGTTTTTATGCTGGTGGTCCGCCCCCCTTTCGTTCCCTGCCGGGACCGACTCACTTTTCTTTGTCTTGCCAAAGAAAAGTAAGCAAAAGAAAGGCGCGCCCGAGATGGCGACCCCCTCCTTGAATTTTCGTAACCGGGCGGAGATGGGGAAAACTCGCTGCGCTCAGACAGTTCCCCATCTTTTTTCCGCCCGCTTACGAAAATTCAAGGCGCCATCAAGGGCAGGAACGTCAAAGGCCAAACCGTTGGTGCGCTGGCCATGGCGTTGTTTTTTTTCTTGTCGTCCCCGCGCAGGCGGGGACCCAGTGTCGTTGGTGTTCTACTGCATCAAAACGCCACTGGGTTCCCGCCTGCGCGGGAGCGATGGAGCGGTGATGGTGTGGCCGTACCTTGCCCTAGATGGCGCCTTGAATTTCTGTTGCAGAGAGGAAAAAGGAAGGGGAACTGTTTGAGCGAAGCGAGTTTTCCCCTTCCCCTCTCTGCGACAGAAATTCAAGGGGAAGTCGCCATCTCGGGCGCGCCTTTCTTTGCTTACTTTCTTTGGCAAGACAAAGAAAGTGAGTCAGCCCCGGCAGGGGATGAAACAGGGGATGCACCACAAGACCAAAAACCACCCAAAATACAGCGCATGCCAGCCAACCAACGCCCGAACCCAGACGCACTCCTAGCCGAACTCCAATCCGGCGAGGAGCACGCCGCCCGCGGCAAACTCCGCATCTACTTCGGCGCCTCCGCAGGTGTAGGCAAAACCTACGCCATGCTGTCCGCAGCAAAAGCAGCCCGCGCCACGGGCATCGACGTCATCATCGGCCTGGTCGAAACCCACGGCCGATCCGAAACCGCCGCCCTGGTCGCAGACCTGGAACACCTCCCCACCCGCCAGATCGAATACAAAGGCCGCACCCTCCCCGAGTTCGACCTCGACGCAGCACTGGCCCGCAAGCCGGCATTGATCCTCGTCGACGAGCTTGCCCACTCCAACGTCGCAGGCTCCCGCCACCCCAAGCGTTGGCAAGACATCGAAGACCTACTGGCGGCAGGCATCGACGTCTGGACCACCGTCAACGTCCAGCACCTCGACAGCCTGAACGAAGCGGTCGGCAGCATCACCGGCATCCGCGTATGGGAAACCGTGCCCGACGCCGTGTTCGACAGCGCCAACGAAGTCATCCTCGTCGACCTGCCCGCCGACGAACTGCTGCGCCGCCTGGCCGAGGGCAAGGTCTACATGCCCGAGCAGGCGCAGCACGCGGCGCGCAATTTCTTCCGCAAGGGCAACCTCATCGCGCTGCGCGAACTGGCCCTGCGCCGCACCGCCGACCGCGTGGACGACGACGTGCAGGCATACCGCCGCGCACGCCGCATCGAAAACGTCTGGCGCACGCGCGAGACCATCGTTGCGTGCCTCGACCCGCAGGGCGACAGCGAACAGGTCATCCGCAGTGCCGCGCGCCTGGCGGCACAGCTCGAATGCGACTGGCATGCCGTGGCTGTGGTGATGCCGCATCTGCGCGCCGCCGATGCGCGTGCCGAGCGGCTGCACGCGCTGCTCAAGCTGGCCGAAGACGCCGGCGCGCGGGTGGAGACATTGGCGGGTACGAACGCCGTCGAGGCCATCACCGGCTATATCCGCCGCCACAACATCACCAAGGCGGTGATCGGCAGGCCGCCTGAGAAGCGCTGGCGGTCGGCGCGCGCCATCATCGTCGCGCTGCGGCTGGCGATCGGGTTGGAGCGGCGTTTGCCCAGCGGCGACTTTGCGGAAGCGCTGGCGCGGCAGTGCCCCGAGGTGGACGTGATCCGTGCGGCGGCGGACCCGGCGCATATCCAGCTCACGCCGCGTGCCGCAGAGGTGGGCCGTGCCGACGTGCGCAGCGAGGCCCAACGCGCCGCGGATGCGCAAGCAACCGTGTTCAAGCCGGGCTACGTGGCCGCATGTATTTACGTGGGCTTGGCGACAGTGCTGTCCACCCTCGTGCGCCCGGTGTTTGACCTCGCCAACATCGTCATGGTCTTCCTGGCTGCCGTGGTGGCAGTGGCGATGCGCCATGGGCGTGGGCCGGCAGCGCTGGCGTCGGTGCTGTCGGTGGCGCTGTTCGATTTCTTCTTCGTGCCACCGCGCTTCTCCTTTGCCGTGAGCGATGTGCAATACCTGCTGACCTTCGCGGTGATGCTGGCAGTGGGCATGCTGGTGGGCCAGCTCACCGCGGGCCTGCGCGAACAGGCCGAAGTGGCCGTGCAGCGCGAAGCCGCTGCGCATGCGCTGTACGAGGCGGCGCGCGAGCTGTCGGCTGCCCTCACGCTCGACCAGATCGTCAGCATCGGCGGGCGCTTCGTCAACGCGACGTTTGGCGGGCGCTGCGCGTTCTTCTTCGTCGGGCTCGATGGGCGGCTCGGTGCACCGCAGATCGCCAAGCCCGAAGGCGCCGTCGATGCACCTGAATTGGCACCTTCCGGCATGCCGAACCTCGACCGTGTGCTGGCCGACTGGACGTATCAGCACGGCCAGCCCGCCGGCACGGGCACGCACACGCTGCCGTCGGGCTCGGTGCTGTATCTGCCGCTGAAGGCGCCGATGGCCATTCGCGGCGTGCTGGCCGTCGAGCCCGAAACGTTCCATGTGCTTACGCAGCCCGACAACCGCCGCCAGATCGACGCTTGCGCCACGCTCGTCGCCATCGCCATCGAGCGCGTGCATTACGTGGAGGTGGCGCGCGATGCGCTGGTGCGCATGGAATCGGAGCGGCTGCGCAATTCGCTGCTGGCTGCGGTGTCGCATGACTTGCGCACGCCGCTCACCGGGCTCGTGGGGATGGCCGAGACGCTTACGCGTGCGCAGCCCCCACTGTCGCCCCTGCAGGCCGAGGCCGCGGCCGCTATCGGCCAGCAGGCGCAGCGCATGCGGACCATGGTCACCAACCTGCTCGACATGGCGCGCCTGCAGAACCAGGACGTCAAGTTGCGGCTGGAGTGGCAGTCGATGGAAGAACTCGTCGGCGCGGCGCTGCAGGCCATTCCGCTGCCCGAGCATCGCGTGGTGGTGGATGACCTGGCTGCCTTGCCGCTCGTGCGTTGCGATGGCCCGCTAATGGAGCGCGTGCTATCGAACCTATTGGAAAACGCCGGGAAGTTCGCGCCCGCCGGCACCGAGGTACGCATCTCAGGCGAGATCGTCCACGATGACGCCCGCGGCAACGAACTGCACTTGCGCGTGCGCGACCACGGCCCCGGCGTGCCGGCCGGCGCGGTGCGGACGATCTTCGAGAAGTTCACGCGCGGTGAGAAGGAATCGGCCACCACCGGCGTCGGCCTGGGCCTGGCGGTGTGCGAGGCCATCGTCAGCGCGCATCACGGCCGCATCTGGGTAGAGGCACCGGCCGATGGCGGGGCGTGCTTCGTCGTTGCCCTGCCCGCTGCCGAGCCGCCGCCCGTGGAAGACATCGAGCCCGCGGTGTAGCCGACGCGCTGCACCATCGCTGGGCATATCGACATGCCGAAATTGTCGTTCTTCGGCAGAAGCCTCTGTGTCAGGATTGCATCACACCGCCCGCTACCCGCGGGCGGAGTTCGTTTCAATCCGCGATAAATCCACGAGGTTTCTCCATGTCCCTGTTCTCCCGCCTTGCACGCGTGGCCGTACCGGCCATCGCCTTTGCCGCAGTTGCCACGCTGAGCACAGCCGCCAATGCCGACACCAAACAGATCAAGCTCGGCACCATGAGCGGCCCCGACGCGCAGATCTGGGAAGTCGTGCAGAAGGTCGCCAAGAAGGACGGCCTGGACGTCAAGGTCATCGAGTTCAACGACTACGCTCAGCCCAACCCCGCGCTCGATTCGGGCGACCTCGACGCCAACGGCTTCCAGCACCAGCCCTTCCTCGACAGCCAGATCCAGGCGCGCCATTACAAGATCGTCAATGTGGGCCTGACCTACGTCGCGCCGATGGGCTTCTACTCGAAGAAGGTCAAGTCGCTGGCGCAGCTCAAGGAAGGCGCCAAGGTCGGCATCCAGAACGACCCGTCCAACGGCAATCGCGCGCTGCTCCTGCTGCAGAAGGCGGGCGTGATCAAGCTGAAGGCCGGTGCGGGCACCAACGGCAACAACGCCACCCCGCGCGATGTGGTCGAGAACCCGAAGAAGATCAAGCTGATCGAGCTGGATTCGGCCCAACTGCCGCGCTCGCTGGATGACCTGGACGCCGCTTCCATCAATACCGACTACGCCGTCAAGAACGGCCTGACGCCGGCCAAGGACGCAATTGCGCTGGAAGAGCGCCAGGGCCCCTACGCCAACCTGATCGCCGTGCGCGAGAAGGACAAGAACCAGCCGTGGGTGAAGGCGCTGGTGCATGCGTACCAGTCGGACGAAGTGCGCAAGTTCATCGACACGCAGTTCAAGGGCGCGATCCTGCCGGCGTTTTGATGCTGCCTAAAAAGTAAGCGGATACTTTCGCCAAATCTTCGGAAACTGCAGGCGGCGCGCCACGGGAGCAGCAACTTCCGCGCGCGCCGCGTTGTTTTGTTGCGTTGCGCCATTCCTGTTGCCCTTGCAATCGTTTTCGCGATCGTGGCGCCTTGGCAACGCTTGGTGCATTAAGTAGTTCTACGTTATTGCAACGCAACAAACGATCCGCTATAGTTGGAACTGTCTCCTCCACCCTCCTTGGTGGATTGCGGCCCGAGCACCTGGTGCTCGGGCCTTTTTTCTTAGGGCAGCGGATTCAGGATCCGCACGGCTGTCTTGCAGACTCGCCGATTCCGGCTACGCTGATTGCTCTCTTGCAGCAGGGCGGCGTTGCCCAATCGCAACGAGCGCAATATTTTTCAAGCGTGCGCTTTGAGGCATGCCTCGAGCCCACGCTCCCGTTTTTCGGTCTTCCCCGAGAAGCGTCACTTGCGTCACGCTAACGTTGCGAATGTGCGCACAACCACGTGCTTTGTGCGGCCAACATCGCAGAAGTGCGTCAGTTTTTGTCCTACAAGGGTTTCGGCGAACCCCGGACAGTCTGACCTCCCCCCCTTTACTAAACTTCACCTTGCTCTCTCTTTAGAGAGCACTCCCCCCCTTTTGAGCCCGCCCCTGTTGCGGGCTTCATTTTTTTCGGGCACGATTTCTTGCATCCCGACGCCGTCGACACCGGCGCCGGAAGCTCAAAAGGTTGGGGGAATCGCTCAAGGCCCGCGCAGTTGAAAAGCTGCGCGGGCTTTGTTTTTTCCGGCGCCATGTTCCCCACCGCCTGACAACGCCCGCGCGCGGTGTTTCAATGACGGCTCACGGTGGCGTCACATAGCGCAAACGGGATGCGCGGCTGCCGATACCTACAACAACAAAGGACTGGTCGATGGAAGGTTTCGCGCAACTCGCCGTGCTGGTGGTGGACGACCACCCCGTGCAACGGGCCGCCGCCCGGCAGCTGCTCCATACGCTGGGCGTGCAGCAGATCCTGACCGCCTGCGACGGCCGCGAGGCGCTCTACCTCCTCCAGCTCTGCCATGTCGACCTCGTGCTGTGCGACATCGACATGCCGAGCATGAACGGCCCCGAATTGATGGAGCAGATGCGCCTGCGCAATGGCCAGGTTTTTCCGCGGCGGGCACCCGTGTGGGCGTGGGTCAGCGGGATGGACGCCCCGATCGTCGAGTCGCATGTGAGCCTGGGCGATGCGATCGGCCTGTCGCGCATGCATGGCGTGCAGAAGCCGTTGCGACCGGCACATGTGCTGCCGTTGCTCGAAGAAGCCGCCGCGCGCGAGCGGGATCGCGCCCCCGCCCCGCCGAGCGGCATGCCGCAGTTTTCCGACGCCGAGATCGCTGCACTCATTCACGAGACGCCCGAGCAGATCGAGGTCGTGCTTCAACCGCAGCACGATCTGGCCAGCAACCAGATTGTGGGCGCCGAGGCGCTCTGCCGATGGATGCATCCGGTGTACGGGCGCGTGTCGCCGGCGGCATTCGTGCCGCGCCTGGAGGCGCTCGGGTTGGCTGATGGCCTGTTCTTCCACGTGCTGGAACACTGCGTGCGCGTGCAGCACGCGCTGGCCGCGCATGCGTATCCGGTGTCGATCGGGGTGAACGCGTCGGCGGCCACGCTCAGCCGTGCGGGCACCATCGAGCGCATCGAGGCCATCGTGCGCGAGGCGCGCATCGCACCGGCGGCCATCGCCATCGAGCTGACCGAGGATTCGCCGGTGCCCGACGCCACGCAACTCACGATCGCGCTCAACCGCCTGCGCCTGCTGGGCCATCCGCTGGCCATCGACGATTTTGGCGTGGGCATTGCCACGCTCAAGCTGCTGGCCGACCTGCCCTTCACCATCCTCAAGATCGACCGCTCGTTCACCGCCGCTGTCGACCAGACCAGCCAGCGCGGCGTGATCTGCCGCACGATGATCGAGCTGGCGCGCACGCTGCATCTCGAATGCATTGCCGAAGGGGTGGAAACCGATGCGCAGCGCCAGACCCTGCGTGCGCTGGGCTGTGCCATCGGGCAGGGCTATCTGTGGGCGGCGCCGTTGTCGGTGACGGCCTTCCTGGCGCACGTGCAGGCAGCCGCCTGAGCCCCTGGTGCCGAGGAGTGTTCAGTTTCCCTCAGCCCTGATTGAAACAGCTTCTGCCCCGAAAGGTTACGCGCGGCCAAAGTAAGAAACGTCTGATCCCATCGGGGTCGTCGGGTGAGTAAGGTACCTGCTCTTTGCTGCGGTCCTTCCACCCCATGACTCACCCGACGACGCGCGCCATGTCCCCTTTCCTGTCGATCGTGGCGGCGGACGATCACCCTGTGATCCTGATGGGGCTGAGCGCTGCCATTGCGCAATTTCCGCAGCAGCGCATCGTGGCGCAGGCCCATGACGGGCGCGAACTGCTGCAGGTGCTCGACCATATCGACTGCGATGTGGTGGTTACCGACTACAACATGCAGGGCGAGCCCGCCTTCGACGGCATGCGGCTCCTGTTGCGCCTGCGCAAGAAGCATCCCAAGCGCCCGATCGTCGTCTGCACGATGGTCCACAACCCGGCATTGCTGCGCAGCATGCGCGAGGTGGGCGTGGCGGGCATCGTCAGCAAGAGCGACGACCTCACCTACGTCGGCCACGCCATCATGGCGGCGGCGCGCGGCATGCGTTACTACAGCCCGCGCATCCTGGAAGAAGGCGGCCTCAGCGCCAATGAGCGCGACGTCTTTGAACGGCTGAGTGCCCGCGAGCGCGAAGTCATTCGTCTGTATGCACGCGGCATGGCGGTGTCAGAGATCGCGCGCCGGCTCGGTTCGAGCGTCAAGACGGTCAGCACGCAGAAGACCGTGGCGCTGCGCAAGCTGGGCCTGGCGCGCGAAACCGATCTCTTTCAGTACGTGCGTACCAGCGGGGTTGCTGCGATCCGCTGAGCGCGGCGCATCAGTGTGCGCGGCGGCGCATCGGCAGGGCTTTCACCGGTGCCGTGGTTGGGGCGGCGATCTTTGCCGGCGCGGGTGCGGCACCCATCAGCCACGTGAACAACGGCGTTGCCAGCAGTGCGCCGGCCAGTTGCGCCAGCATGTAGCCCGGTACATCGCCGGGGCGGATGCCGGAGGGGCCGTCGGTCAGCGCGCACGCAAATGCCAGCGCCGGATTGGCCAGCGATGACGACGACGTGAACCAGTACCCCGCCGCGATGTAGGCGGCCACCACCAGCGGCAATTGCTTCGGCGCATGACGGCCGCAGGCGATGCCCACCCCGATCAGCCCGAACGTTGCCAATGCCTCGCTCCACCACAGCGTGGGGCCGGTGGCGGCATGCGTGCCCGCCGCCCACACCGGCATGCCGTACATGGCATGCGCGGCCGCCACGCCCAACGCGGCACCCACCGCTTGCGCTGCCAGGTAAGCCGCAGCCTCGCGTCCGCGCAGGCCGCCACGCAGCAGCGCCGACAGCGTCACCGCTGGGTTCAGGTGCGCGCCCGACACCGGCGTGAACATCGTCAGCAGCGCCAGCAACCCCGCGCCGCCCGCCAGTGATTGCGCCAGTAGCGTCCACGTGGCATCGCCGCCGGAGAGCCGGCTGGCGTGGATGCCGGTGCCGATCACCACCGCAATCAGCAAGGCCGTACCTAGCCCTTCCGCGACGATGCGGCGAGCCAGGGAGACCGTGGATGGTGCTGCAGACGTGACCGACGCAGCGGCGCGATGCGCAGAAACAAGCGGAGAAACGGTGGCCATGCGGGAAGACAATGCGGACGATGCCAAGTGCATCGCGCGGAGTGTGGAACCTCCGCCTGGGCCGATCAATGCATCGCGGCGCGCTTGTGTCGCGCGCCGGAGTATCGAATGTCGCGGGCGGGCGCCACGTTTTCAGGCCGGGCTCGCTGCCCCGGCCGCCGCCAGTTGCCGCTGTTGCGCGCCGAGCCGAGCAAAACCCACGGCCGCCGCGCACAGCGCCGCCAGCATGGCAATGCATCCCGCCATGGTGCCCTGCGCGACGCCGGCGGCGCCGTTGTTTGCTGCAAACGTGAAGTAAACCCCGCCGATGCAGGCCACGCCCACCGCGCCCGCCAGCTGTTGCGCCGTGATCAGCAGCCCCGCGGCTGCACCGGCCTGCGCACGCGCCACGCCGGTCAGCACCAGCCCGATCAGCGGGACCACCACCAGGCCCTGCCCCGCCCCGTACAACGTGACGGCGACGCCGATACGCGCCATGCCGGGCGTTGCCGGATGCGCCCAGTCCATGCCGGCTTGCGTGCCGAAACCCGACAGCAGCACCAGTAGGCCCAGCGCCATCAGGCCAAGGCCGCCCAGCAGCGCGCGCACGCCGTAACGCCGCACCAGCGGATTGGCCACCCGCGATGTGACCAGAAAAGCGATGGCCAGCGGCAGGATGGCCACGCCCATGTGCAGCGCCGACAATTGCCGCCCGTTCTGCAGGTACAGCGTCAGCACCAGGAAGAACGCCATCATCCCGATGTAGTGCAGCCCCGATGCCGTCAGACCGGTCATGAACGCACGATGCTGCAGCAGCGCGGGCGGCAGCAGCGGCGTACCACCGGCGCGGTCGATACGGGCTTCGAGCTGCTGGAACGTCGCCATGCCGAGCAGGCCCACGGCCAGCAACGCCAGGCTCCAGACCGGCCAGTGCAGTTCGCGGCCGAACAGCAGCGGCACGAGCACGGCCGCCACGCTGACGGCCATCCAGGCGACGCCCGCCGTGTCGAGGTGGACGTCTGCGCGGGCGGTGGCCGGATGCGGAATCCAGCGCCAGCCGAGCCCGGCTGCCGCCAGCCCCACCGGAACGTTGATCAGGAAGGCCGCGCGCCAGCCCAGCCCGGCGATGTCCGCGCTGGTGAGCGCGCCGCCCACCAGCAGTCCGGCAGCACCGCCGGTGCCCATTACCAGCCCGAAGATCGACAGCGCGCGGTCGCGCTCCGTGCCGGCAAAGAGCGCCTGCACGCTCGCCAGCACTTGCGGCACCATCATCGCGGCAGAGAGCCCCTGGGCAAACCGCCATGCGATGAGCGCCGCCGCGTTGCTCGCCAGCCCGCAGCCGGCCGAGGTGGCGGTAAAGGCGACCAGCCCCAACAGAAACACGCGCCGCCGCCCGAACAGGTCGCCCAGGCGGCCGCCGGTGATGAGCAGGATTGCGTAGCCCAGCTGGTAGACGGCCAGCACCGCCTCCAGTTGCGCGGGTGTGGCGGAGAGGCTCGCGCGGATGCTCGGGATCGCCACATTGGCGATGAACGCATCGACGATGAACATGAATTGCGCCGTCACCATCACACCAAAGGCGAGCCAGCGGCGGGGTTCCGATGCAGGAGAAGCAGAAGAAACGTGGGTCACGATCGGCTCCGGAAAGAGGGATGGACGCAGCGTAGGTGCCGGTGCCGATTCGATGCAGAGCTAGGATTAACCTAGGATTGCGCTGTCCCTCCCACGCGCACGCGCCGTCGTGTGTAATGCCGCCATGGACGATTTCACGCCTGATCTGCCTGCCCTTGCCGCCGCGCCCCGCAACGAGCTGGGCGAGTTCCTGCGCAGCCGCCGTGGCCAGCTGCGCCCGCAGGATGTCGGCCTGCCCGAGGGCGGCGGGCGGCGGCGCACCGCTGGTCTGCGCCGGGAGGAAGTCGCGCAGCTGGCCAACATCAGCATCGACTGGTATGTGCGCATCGAGCAGGGGCGCGACGTGCGGCCCTCGGTGGCGACCATCGAGGCCATCGCCCGCGCGTTGATGCTGTCCCCGGATGAGCGCGCGCACATGCGTGGCCTGGCGCGTGCGGAATCGGCCTTCACGGCTTCGGCAGAGCGCCCGGCGGCCGAAGCGGTGCCTGATGTCTTGCGCCGGGCCGTTGCCGGCATGGTCCTGCCGGCCCACGTGCGCAGCTACCGCACCGAGTTGCTGTGCTGGAACGAGGCCACCACGCAGCTGTTCATGGATTTCGGCACGATGCCGCCTGAAGACCGCAACTCGCTGGTCTACATGTTCCTGTATGCCAACGCGCGCGAACGGTTTGTCGAGTGGGAGAACGAGGCGCGCCGCATGCTGGCGAAGTTTCGCGCGGTGTACGACCCGCATGCGGACGACCCCGTGCTCGCGGCGCTGGTCGAGCGGCTGCGCACCGACAGCCGCGAGTTCGACACCTGGTGGCGCCAGCACGAGGTGCGTGCCCAGCGCGCCGAGCACAAGCTGATCCGCACACCCGGCGGCAAGATCGTCCGCTATGACTACATCGGCCTGCCGGTGATGGAAGACCCGCGCCTGCGCATGGTGCTGTACGTGCCGGTGGAAGACGGCACGCAGGTGCTCAGTCGGTGAGCGCCGCCAGGATGGTCTCCGTGTTGCGCACGCGGCCCAGGCGCGGGAAGACGTGCTCGACGGAGGAGCGATGCAGCGCGGCGTCGTTCGAGCTCATCGCATCTTCGGCCAGCACCAGGGCGTAGCCGTGTTCCCACGCGGCGCGCGCGGTCGATTCCACCCCCACATGCGTGGAGATGCCGCCCAGCACGATGGTGGTGATGCCGCGTCGGCGCAGTTGCAAGTCCAGCTCGGTGCCGTAGAACGCGCCCCACTGGCGCTTGGTGATCTGAATGTCGGTGGGTGCGACTTCCAGCTCGGCGGGCTGCTCCCACCATTGCGGCGGCAGGCCGCCGGGCTGTTGTGGCGCGGGGCGGTCGACGGGCTGGCGCGGCGCATCGGCGTAGTCAGAGGCCCAGCCCACGCGCACCAGCACCACGGGCGCGCCCAGCTCGCGAAAGCGCTTGGCCAGTTTGGCGGATGCGCCCAGGACTTGCTCAGGAGAGTGCGGCCCCTGCGCAAACGGCAGGATGCCGCGTTGCAGGTCGATCAGCACCAGCGCGGTGGTGCTCGCAGATAAGGCGGACAGGGTTTGCAGCGATTCGGACATCAACAACTCCTGGGTTACGGACGACGGATGACACACGTGGCCGTGGCATGCGCCAGCAGCGTGCCGTCTTGCGTCTTGAGCGTGCCTTCCGACACGCCGATCGTGCGCGAGACATGCAGCACGCGTCCCTCGGCCACCAGCGGCGTATCCACCGGCACGGCCTTCACCATCTTCACGTTCAGGTCGACCGTGCCGTAGCCGACACCGGCTTCGAGCATGGAATGCACCGCGCAGCCCGTCACCGAGTCGAGCACCGTGGCCGCAAAGCCGCCGTGCACCCCGCCCAGCGGATTGAGGTGGCGCTTGTCTGCCTGGGCGCCGAAGCGCACGGTGCCGGGTTCAATGGTGTCCATCGACATCGGGATGGTTTCGCTGATGGACGCGCGCGGCAGATCACCGCGCGACATGGCCTGCAGCAATTGCAGGCCGGTCATTTGGGACGGATGCATGGGAAGGCTCGGATGGGGTTGGGATAAACGACTCGACACTCTACCCCGAGCCGGGTTTCCACGACTGCAATGCGTTGCAACAGGTGACGCAACAACGCCCCAATGCGGGCGAACCCTAGCGTTGCGCGCATGCCGACGCGAAAGGCTCCAGAAAGGTGGCCCCCTCTACGCTCGCCCGGCGATTGCATCGGGCGGCCTGACAGGCATGGTTGAACGGCGGCCCCTGCGCGTTACCCCAAGCCGGCATCACGACCGGACGCCAATTACCCACAAAGGAAGGAGACTTCAATGTCCCGCATCAAGTTTGCCCTGGCGGCAACTGCAGCCGCCGCGGCCACCCTGGCCACCGGCGCCCACGCACAATCGAGCGTTACGCTCTACGGCCTGATCGACACCACGATCAGCACCGTCAGCAATGCCAACGCTGCGGGCTCGCGCCTGACCGGCTTCCAGGTGCCCTGGTTCTCCGGCAGCCGCTGGGGCCTAACCGGCAAGGAAGACCTGGGCGGCGGTCTGTCGGCCATCTTCAAGCTGGAATCGGAATTCGAAACGCCGACCGGCAACATGGACACCCCGGGCGTGCTGTTCAACCGTGACGCCTGGGTGGGCCTGTCGAGCGAATCGCTCGGTAAGCTGACCTTCGGTCGCCAGAACGCGATTGCACGTGACGTGTCCGGCATCTACGGCGACCCGTACACCAGCGAGAAGGTGACCCTGGACGAAGGCGGCTACACCAACGTCAACAACTTCAAGCAACTGATCTTCTACGCAGGCAGCGCCACCGGCACGCGCCTGAACAACGGCGTGGTGTGGAAGAAGCTGTGGGATGGCCGCTTCTTCACGGGCTTGGCCTATCAGTTTGGCGAAGTGCCGGGCCAGTTCACGCAAGGCACCACCGAATCGCTGGCCCTCGGCTACAACGGCGACACCTTCCACCTGGCCGGCTTCGCACAACAGGCCAAGGTGGGCGGCTTCATGGACCGTTCGTACTCGGTGGGCGGCAACGTGATCATGGGCATGTTCCGTGTGAACGCTGGCTACTTCCACTACACCGGCGAGCAGCCGGCCGCGCTGGGCAACCGCAGCGACAACGCCTACACCGTGTCGCTGAAGGTCGCACCGCCGGGAGCCTTCGACTACGAAATCGGTTACCAGATCATGAAGGCCAACAACGCCGCCTTCAGCGCCGATGGCAACACGCTCAACGCGTATGCCAGCGTGGTGGGCGCCACCGCAGCGGGCAGCGGTCGCAAGAACACGCTGTACGGCTCGGTGTTCTACCACGTGTCCAAGCGTACCGAGTTCTACGTGGCGGCCGACTACATGAAGCTGAAGGATCAGTACGTCGTGGGTAGCGCCAACGGCCACAACAGCCAGACGGAGTTCGGCGTCGGTATGCGCACGCGCTTCTGATCTGAGCGTTCGACGCGGTTAGCGTCGCTCGCGCACCTGATCGACGAACTTGTTGGTATAGGTGCGCGAGAGGTCGATGTGCGGGTCTAAGAGCTTGCTGCGCGCGTTGGCATTGCTGGCGGCGAGGACGCGCAGGACGGTGGGTGGGCCGTCGTCCGGCATACGTCCGTCGGCGCTGAAGGTGGGTAACGCGGCGGCAAGCGCCTTGACGTAGAGCTCGGGATGATCACGCCGGAATTCGGGCGGCATGTGCGCCGCGATGTCCTCCGCATCGTGTGCGTGCATGTAGCGCAAGGTCCGCACAAAGGCGTGTGCCAGCTTGGTCGCCAGCTCCGGATGGGCTTCGAGCCATTCGGACTGCAGATACAGGCACGCGGCCGGATACGGGCCGCCCAGCGCCGCGCGGGTGCTCTCCAGCGTGCGCAGATCGAGCAGTACACGGGCCTCGCCGTTGCGCACCAGGCGCGAGGCGATCGGGTCGGTGGTCATGCCGGCATCGATGCGGCCGCTGCGCAGTGCCTTGGCGAAGCTGTGCTCGGCACCGACTGGCAGCATGGTGTAGTCGGCAGCCGACAGGCCCTGCTGCGCCATCAGGTAGCGCGTAAGAAAGCTGGTGGACGATCCCAGCCCAGTCACCCCGAGCGTGTGGCCACGCAGGTCGCGCATTGTGCCGACAGTGGCGGGCAGCCGCGTCGACACCAGTTCTGCCTCCCCCGGCACCTGGCTGAACACGACGATGGCGCGCACTTCCTTGCCCTTGGCCTGCAGGTCGATGGTGTGGTCGTAAAAGCCGACCACGCCTTGCGCGAAACCGGTCAGCAGTTCGCTCTCGGCATCCACGCCGGCGGGCTGCGAGAGCAGTTCCACCTCCAGCCCCTCGTCGCGGAAATAGCCCAGGCGCTGTGCCAGCGTGGCCGGCAGATAGATCATCTTGGCGGTGCCGCTGACCATGATGGTCAGCCGCGTCGGGTCTTGCGCGTGTGCATGCGGGGTGGCGATCGCCTGCGTCAGCGCCACGCATGTGGCGAACAACGGCGTGATCCAGCCCCGGACGCCGCGTGGGCGGGCGCGCCTGCAGGTAAAAACACCCATTGAGTTGTCTCCGGCTCTTTTGTAGATATCGATATCGCGCGTGGCCTGGATCATCGAGTGATGTATCCGGCGCGCGTAGGCAGCCGCCACCATTCTAGGAAGCGGCAACCCACAAATCGCTTTCATTTCCTGACGCGTCGCCTTCGTATGAAGCTGCTCCTGATCGAAGACAACGCCCCCCTGGCGCACTGGCTCTCCGAAGCGCTGCGCCGCGCCCAATTCACGGTGGATCATGCCACCGATGGTGAATCCGCCGACAGCTTGTTGCTCACGCAACACTACGACGTGGTGCTGCTCGACCTGCAACTGCCCACGCTGTCCGGGCAAGGCGTGTTGCAACGTTTGCGCAGCCGGCGCAATCCCGTGCCGGTGCTGATTCTTACCGCCAGTGGCGGCATCGACGACAAGGTCGCCTGCCTGGGTGCGGGCGCCGACGATTACCTCGTCAAGCCATTCGAGATCCGCGAGCTGATCGCGCGTATCCAGGTGCTGGTGCGACGCAGCGCGCCCGATCAATCGGTTGAACTGCATTGCGGCGACCTGGCGTACCACACTGGCAGCCGCACCTTCAGTCTGGCGGGCCAGCCGCTGGTGCTGCCGGCGCGCGAGCACACCGTGCTTGAAATCCTGATGCTCAAGCTCGGGCGCACGGTGTCCAAGCCGTCGCTGGTGAACGGCGTATTCGGGATGGACGACGAGGCCAGCCCCGAAGCCATCGAGATCTACATCCACCGCTTGCGCAAGAAGCTGGAGCACTCCGCCGCCACCATCGTCACGCTGCGCGGCCTCGGTTACCTGCTGCGCGATGCATCGGCCACCCAATCCTGAGCCGCCGGCGGCGCGCTCGCGCACACGCAGCCTGCGTGCGCGGCTGGTACTGTGGCTTGCGTTACCACTGGTCGTCTACGTGGCGGCCGATGGTTGGCTCGACTTGGCGGCCGCGCGCCACAACGCCGATCAGGTGCACTTCCACGCGCTCGACACGGCCGCACAAATGATCAGCGGCCAGATCGAATGGGACGAAGGCCGCCTGCGCGTGTCGGTACCGCCGGCCGCGCTGGCCGTGTTTGCCGCGCCACAGGGGCCGGACAGCGCCGTGCGCGACCAGGTGACCTACCAGGTGAGCACCGAGCACGGCCGCCTGCTGGCCGGACGGCTCGATTTCGGCACGCGTCCCGCCTTCGACGCGGCAGGGTTGCCCGATGCTGGCACCTACACCGATACGGTGGAAGGCGAGCCCGTGCACGTGGCCGCCGTGCTGCGCACCATGTACGACGCGGGGCGCACCGAACGCGTGGTCACGCGTGTCGCGCAGACCATGAACGGCCGCGACGCGATGATCCGGCAGCTGTGGTGGCCCGCCACCGTGCGCCAGCTCGCCCTGGTGGGGCTGGCGCTGGCGATGATTCTGATCGGCCTGACGCTGGAGCTGCGGCCCATCTTGCGGCTGGCCGGCAACGTATCGGCACGTGCGCCGACCGACCTCGCCCCACTCGACCCCGACGGCCTGCAGCACGAGCTTCAGCCGATTGCCGGCGCGTTCAACCAGTACCTGAAGCGCATTGCCGACAACGCGGTCACGCAGAAGCGCTTCATTGCCGATGCCGCGCACCAGATGCGTACGCCACTGGCGATTCTCGATACGCAGATGCAGGTGGCGGCGCAGACCAACGCCGATGCCGCGCTGCACGAAGTCCTGCGCGCAGCCCGTACCAGCACACGCAACCTGGCGGACCTCATCAACGACCTGCTGCTGCTCTCGCAGGCGGAGGCGGCACCCGCCACCAGCGAGGCGGTCGATCTTTCACAAGTCGCACGCACCGTGCTCGAAGACCTGGCGCTGCTCGCCGATGGCCGTGGCATCGATCTGGGGATGGAGCCGGCCGATCGCCCGGTGTGGACCTTGGGCAACCGTACGCTGATCGCTGCCATGCTGTTCAACCTGGTCGACAACGCCGTGCGCTACACCCATGAAGGGGGCCGCGTGACCGTGCACGTGTCGGCCGATTACGGCTGGGCGATGCTGACCGTGACGGACAACGGCCCCGGCATTCCGCCCGAGGCGTACGCACGCGTGTTCGAGCGCTTCACGCGCCTGGCAGGCACGCACACACAGGGCACCGGCCTGGGCTTGGCGATCGTGCGGCAGATCGTCGATCGCATGGGTGGGCAGATCGCGCTGGCGCCCGGGCCAGGCGGCATCGGACTGGCGGTGTCGGTGTGGCTGCAGCGGTCGGAGCCGCCGGCCGCTGCATAACGCCGCATAAGCTCGCGCGCGGCCGCTATGGGGCGTCCTTAGACGACGTATCGCGCTCTTCCTCTCCGGCCGGATCGCGGTGCGATTTGCTGCCGCTCACTTCGGACATGTCCCGCTCGCGCACTTCGGCCTCGCGCACGGTGGTGCCCTCGGCGTCGGGTTCCGACACGTCGGTCAGAAACGTGTCGTCGCCCGGGGCGCGCCCCGCGCCTTTCTGATGTCGGCTGTTCATGGTGTCCTCGTCGTTAGGGGACGCGGCTACTTGCCGGATTTGAGGTGCTCTGCCATCTGCAGATGCTCACGCAGCGCGGGCAGGTTGTGGGCGAAGAACGCCTTGATGTCAGGGTCCTTGGCGTGCTTCGAGGCTTTGTCGAACAGCGCGACGGCCTCCTTGTGCGCTTTCACGCCCACCTCGTCGGCATAGGCGCGGTCGTACTGTGCGCCTTCCAGCGTGCCGAGCTTGTCGACCTTGGCACGCTCATCGGCGGGCAGCGCATCGGGCACGGCAATGCCCTTTTGGCCCGCCAGCGTCTTCAGCTCATCGCCGACGGCGGTGTGGTCCTTCACCATGCGTTGCGCAAAGGCGCGCACGTCGGGGTTGCTGGCGCGCGTGATGGCGGTCTGGCTGGCCTGCACTTCCATCATGCCGGCGGCCGCAGCCTTGGTGACGTAGGTCGTATCGGCCTTGTCTGCGGCGGCCGTGGCCATGCCCGCTGCGCCGAAGAAGCCGAGCCCGCCTGCAAGGCACAGCGCAGCAATGCGCCGCGCGCCAAAGCGGTGTGTCGATGTTTTCATGGGGGTCGTTCTCCTGTGCGGGCGCATCACATCTCGTGGCCGACGGCCTTGGAGACGGCGGCCGGCGTGTCGTACTCGTCGTCGGGCATGTCGCGCAGGGTCTTCAGGGTGCTGTCGTCGGCACCGTTGGCCTGTGCGGTCTTGAGCAGATCCTGCTTTCTGGCCGGATACGACGCGCCCTTGAGCGCCTTCTGGATGCCGATGGGCGAGTGCGTCGTGTGTTCGCGCTGGCCGCCGTCATGCGTGCCGCGCTCGTGCGACTTGGCGCCCGCGCGCTCATCGGGTTTGCCGTGGCCGCCATGGCTGCCTTGGCTGGCGTGCCCGCCGCGCTCCTTCGATGCGCTGCTGTGCTTGGTCTGGGACGTCGACTTCGAATGCGACGCATGCGTGCTCTTGTCGCGAGTCGGTTTCATGACACCTCCGCTGGTTGGTTGAACGGGCCGTCACCCGGAATGGCGCGGCCGACAGCGGTTCTGCAGCACCGAACATGCCTGCGGTGCCGTGAACATCAGCGAGAGGAACGAGCGATGGCGAGGCTACTTGCGTGCCGCCGCCTTGGCGCGCGTGCGCGGCATCGGCAAGGCCGCCTCACCCAGCGCCCGGCTCACCGCATTCGGCTTGTCGACGAGATCCTGCAGCGTGTAGCCGTCGAGCACCTGGAAGTACGCCTGCAGCGCCGCGTGCAGCACGCCGCGCAGCCCGCACACGCGCGTGATGACGCAGTTGTTGTGATCCGCCTGGAAGCACTCGACCATGCGGAAGTCGGGTTCGGTGGCGCGCACCACGTCGCCCAGGTTGATCTCGTCGGCGGGGCGGCCGAGCGTGATGCCGCCCGCGCGCCCGCGTACGGTGTGCAGGAAGCCGTCTGCCCCAAGCTGCTGCACGATCTTGATGAGGTGGTTCTTGGGAATGTCGAATGCGTCCGCGATGCGCTGGATCGTGACGAGCTCGTCCGGATGCACGGCCACGTAGATCAGCGTGCGCAGGGCGTAGTCGGTGTAGTCGGTCAGTCGCATGGCGGGTGTGCGGTGCTGCTGCGAGGGAAAACATTCACAAGAGACGCATCTTATCGGGAAGTTGCCCGCAAGATGCGCCGGTTTGCCGCAGGCCAATTTGTTGTATCAAAGATATATGTTTAATAGAATCCAATGCAAGCGGTTGCCCGATCACCGGGTGACACAAATAAAGCGTGACGGCGCCCCCGTCTTATTTGTTGCATTTATAAAGCATATTTGGAGTCCAACATGCTGTCCGACAAGTCCAGGCCCTTCATTGATGCGAGTGTTCCGGTGTTGCGCGAGCATGGGTTGACCATCACCCAGACCTTCTACCGCAACATGTTCGCCAGCCACCCCGAGCTGACCAACGTGTTCAACATGGGCAACCAGGCCAATGGGTCGCAGCAGCAGTCGCTGGCTTCGGCGGTGTTTGCGTACGCCGCCAACTACGGCAACAACGCAGCGCTGGGGCCGGTGGTCAACCGCATCGTGCACAAGCACGCCGCCGTGGGCATCAAGCCGAGCCACTACCCGATCGTCGCGCGCCATCTGCTGGGTGCGATTGCCGAGGTGCTGGGCGATGCCGCCACACCGGACTTGATTGCCGCCTGGGACGAAGCCTACTGGCTGCTCGCCGCTGAGCTGATCGCTGCGGAGGCACGCCTGTACCAGCACACCGGCAGCGGCCCCGACCACCGCCAGCCGGTGCGCATCGTGGAGCGCCGCCAGCAGGCAGAAGACGTGGTCTCATTCACGCTCGAAGCCGTGGGTGATGCGCCGCTGGCCGACTTCCTGCCGGGCCAGTACATCTCGGTGCAGGTGGATGTGGCGCCCGGCGTGCTGCAACAGCGTCAGTACAGCCTGTCGGATGCGCCGAACGGCCGCACCTGGCGCATCTCGGTCAAGCGCGATGCCGGCGATGCTGATCGCCCGGCCGGTACGGTGTCGAGCTGGCTGCACGCCAACGCCCGCGAAGGCGATGTCCTGCTCGTCAGCCAGTCGTACGGCGATTTCGTGCCGCAACTTGCCACCGACAATCCGATCGTGCTGATGTCGGCCGGTGTCGGCATCACGCCGATGATCTCGGCGCTCAACACGCTCGCGCAGCAGAACAGTGCGCGCAAGATCGTGTTCAGCCATGCCGATCGCGCGGCCTCGCACGTGGCGCACGTCGATGACCTGGAGCGCGCGGCGCAGGCGCTGCCTGCGTTCGAAGCGCACGTGTTCCTGGAGTCCGGCGAAGACGCACGGTTTGCAGCGCGCCCGGCCCAGCCTGGCCGCATGCGCGTTGACAGCTTCATCCACGACAACGCAATCGATGCGGACTTCTACCTCTGCGGTCCGCTACCGTTCATGCAGGCACAGCGCGCGGCGCTGCTTGCCAACGGCGTGCCGTCGGCGCGTATCCACCGCGAAGTGTTCGGCCCGGATCTGCTGGACGACATTCTCTGAACGGAACCACGGCGTTCACCATGCCCCGCCAAGCGCCCCTGCTCACCACTGGCCGTTCCACTTGCTGGTCGGAGCCTTGGCCGCGCTGGGCATGGCGTTGTGGGCGGACGGGCGAGAAGGCGGAACTCGCAGCATGCAGCCGTGTGGGCGGCTTTCCGTAGAATGGCGCAGCTCCCTCGCCTCGTTTGCGCCCATTCTGCCCACGATGGATGTCCACCTGACAATCCAGGGCCGGCATGACCTTGCTGGCCAGCTCTATCGACAACTCCGCACCGCCATCCTTGACGGTCGGCTTGTGCCGGGCGAGCGTCTGCCCTCCACGCGCGATCTTGCGCTGCAGATCGGCGTGTCGCGCAAGACCACGCTCGACGTGTTCGAGCGCCTCATCGCCGAGGGCTATCTGCAGTCGCGCACCGGTGCCGGCACCTTCGTTGCCGAAGCCACGCAAGGTCTGCGCGCCCGCACGCAGGCCGCCTCACCCGCGGCGCAACTCGCTTCACCCGCCCCGCCCGTCCGCACGTTCGATACCCCGTGGAACAACGTGGCGCCCGTGCTGCCCATGCCGCGCACGAATATCGTCTACGACTTTGTTGGTGGGGTGACGGAGAAGCGCCTCTTTCCCTTTGATGTGTGGCGCCGCTGCGTGGCACACGCGCTTCGGCAGCAGGCACGCGGGCGAGGTGGGTATCACGATCCGGCGGGCGATCAGGCATTGCGGCTGGCCATCGCGCGCTACCTGGCGTTCAGCCGTGCGGTGGTGTGTGCATGGGCCGATATCGTCGTCACGAACGGCGCGCAGCAGGCCATTGATCTGATTGCCCGCGTGCTGGTGCACCCCGGTGATACGGTGGCCGTGGAAGACCCCGGCTACCCGCCCACGCGCATCGCGCTGCAGGCGCTGGGCGCCAACGTGGTGCCGGTACCGGTGGATGCCGAGGGGCTGGTGGTCGAGGCGCTGCCGCCGTACGCCAAGCTCGTCTACGTAACGCCGTCGCACCAGTTTCCGCTGGGCATGCCGATGAGCCTCGCGCGCCGGGCGCAACTGCTCGACTGGGCGCAGCGCCATGATGCGCTCATCGTGGAAGACGACTACGACAGCGAGTTCCGCTTCGACGGCCGCCCGATGGAGTCGCTCAAGAGCCTGGACACCGACGGTTGCGTGGCCTACGTGGGCACCTTCTCCAAGACGATCTTTCCGGAGCTGCGCATCGGTTACGTGGTGCCGCCGGCTTCGTTGGCGGCGCCATTGCGGCACGCCAAACAGGTGGCCGACTGGCACAGTGAATCGCTCATGCAGGCCGCGCTCGCCAAGTTCATGCTTGATGGCGATTTCGGCAAATACCTGCGCCGCATGCACAAGGAATACGCCGCGCGTCGTAATGCGCTGCTGCGCCATCTGCGTGGCCCGCTGGCGCCGTGGCTGGCGCCGATGCCGTCAGCCGCCGGCATTCACATGGCGGCGCAGTTGCAGACGCCGTTGCCGGAAGTCGAACTCGTCAAGCTGGCCGAACGTGTGGGTGTGGGGTTATATGGCACGTCACGCATGTTCGTGGCGCGGCCTCCTCAGCCCGGCCTGCTGATCGGCTACGGCCATGTGAACGTGGCGGAGATCGACGCGGGGCTCGGCCAGCTGGCGGACGAGCTCGCCCGGGTGGCTACCTGATATTCGTGTCGATTGGCGATTTCAAGGTGCCACTGCGGTGCCTAGACTGGCTCCTATCCTCAAGTACAGGAGCCCCGCCATGGAACCCCGCCTCGATTTCTATCAAAGCAGCCCCGCCGCCATTCAGGCCGTCGTGGGCCTCGAAAAAGCCCTCGGCAAGAGCACGCTGGAAAAGCCGTTGACCGAACTCGTGCGCCTGCGCGCCTCGCAGATCAACGGCTGCGCCTACTGCGTCGATCTGCACACCGCCGATGCCCGCAAGGGCGGCGAAGACAACCGCCGCCTGGCCACGGTCTCCGTCTGGCACGAAACGCCGTTCTTCACCGACCGCGAACGCGCCGCGCTGGCGTGGACGGAAGCCGTCACCCTCGTCAGTGAAACCCGCGTGCCCGACGATGTGTGGCAAGCCGCACGCGCGCAGTTTTCCGATGCGGAACTGGTCGACCTGACCCTGCTGGTCTGCACCATCAACACGTGGAACCGGCTGGCGATCAGCTTTCGCAAGCTGCCGAGTTGAGCGCCGCATATACTGCCTCGCACGGCGCGCGCCGCACACGGAGGCAACATGCTGCACAACGTCCGCACCCTGAGCATCAACGTCGAACGTCATTTCGACGACGTGGCCATGTTCCTGGCCGAGCCGCTGAACTTTCCGATCTGGGCGACCGGCCTGTCGGAGGGGCTCGCGCCCGGCACGCAGGGTTCGGGCGCGGCACCCGACGAGTGGATCGCCAAGGGGCCCGTGGCCAGCGACGGCAATGACGGCAACGCAGGCAGCGTGTTCATCCGCTTCAGCCCGCCCAACACCTTCGGCATTGCCGACCACTGGGTCCGCCTGCCGGACGGCTCGGTCGTCTATGTGCCGCTGCGCGTGGTGCGCAACGGCGCCGGCACCACGGTCTCGCTCACGCTGTTTCAGCAGCCCAACATGGATGACGCGCAGTTCGAAGCCGATGCTGAATGGGTGCAGCGCGATCTGGTCAAGCTGAAGATGGTGCTGGAAGCGGAGTAAGGCTTGGAGCCTCCTCAGAGCTTCTCCACCTGCGGTGCTTGCGGCACCGCTTGTGGACCGGAGGGCGCGGAGGGCGCCGCCAGCGACGGGTCGCCCTGCGCATCGGACCCCTTCACCTGGCGCACCCAGAACACGCAGAACAACCCCGCCGCCACGGCCAGCCAGCCGTTGAACCCATAGCCTTCGATGCGGCCGCCCGCGCCGGCGGACAGCAGCAGCCCGCCCGCCCACGCTCCCACGCCCGTCCCCACCGACATCACCGCACTGTTGGCCGACAGGAACGCGCCGCGCACCTGCGGGGCGGGCACCGTCGTCATCAGCGCCTGCATCGGCACCATGCGGCTGGAGAGGACCACCATGAAGCACGGGAAGAACAGCAGGATGCCGACGTAGGGCCAGTCAGGCAGATGCGTCATTACCAGCACGGGAATGAACGCCAGCAGCGCGGCGGCCACGAACACGCGGCGGCGGCCGTAGCGGTCGGCCAGCTTGCCCACGGCGCGCGAGGTGAAGAACGATGCCGCACCGCCCGCCACATACAACCACGACAGGTTTTGGGGCGCGATGCCATGGTTGGCCACCAGTACCGGCGAGATGAACGGAATCACCAGCATGTGCGAGCCCATCATCACGAAGGTCAGCACAAAGGCGCGCAGATGGTGCGGGTTGGTGAGCAACTGCCATAGGCCGGCGAGGATCTCCGCGAGCGTCTGGCTACGCTTGCCGACCAGGTGTTCGGCCAGCGGCGGAATGGTCTGCCGCGCGCCCACCCAGATCAGCACGGTCAGCGCCGTCAGCAGGAAGAATGGCGCCGACCAGCCGAAGTGCGCGCCGATCGCAATGCCCACCGGCACGCCCGCCATGGCGGCCAACGCGAACGAGGACATCACCACGCCGGTGGCGGCACCGCGCCGCGCGGGCGGAATCACATCGGACAGCACCGCCATGATGATCGACCCGAGCACGCCGCCCGTGACGCCCGCAAACGCGCGGGCAAACAGCAGCATGGCGTAGCTGCCCGACAGCGCGCAGGCCAGGTTGGCCAGCGTGAAGAGGCCGTAGACGGTCAGCAGCAGGCGGCGCCGGTCGAAGCGGTCGACATAGGTCGCCGCCAGCAGACCCGAGGCGCCCGAGCACAGCGAATACACCGACACCGCTGTGGCGAACGCCGCCGGGCCGATGCCAAACGTATGCATGATCTGCGGACCAAGCGGCATCATCACCATGAAATCCATGATGACGGTGAACTGCGTGAGCGCGAGGAGCCAGAGCAGCCGGCGCTCGCGGGAAGGGTCAAGTAAGGGCATGAGGGCGAATGAAGGAGAGGAAGCGCGCGCAGGCCGCCGCCTTAACCGGTGAGCTGGCGCGCTCCTTTTGTGTCGGAAAACATATCTTAAGATAGTTGTCGCGACACAAGAAGTCAAACTTTATGGAGTGGATTCTGCGCCTCGTCGGCGTGACGGGGCGCGCAATGGGCTATTTCGCGCTCCGGGCCTTTCGTCCTCACCGGCCAGGGCGGACGCCCATCTTCAGTGGCAAATCGAATGAACAGCATCGCAACATTTAATTGGTCGATCGTGATCGACTTCGCTATCGTCAACGCCGCCCGCGTACGAACCGCCTGATGCTGTTTGCGCCCGGGGCCGGACCAACCCCATTGCCTGGATGCAGTATGTCTAAAACCACGTATTACGCGCCGCATGGCGGCCACCCGCCGCAGACCGATCTGCTGACCGATCGCGCGATGTTCACCGAGGCGTACGCGGTCATTCCGAAGGGAGTGATGCGCGACATCGTCACGAGCCACCTGCCCTTCTGGGACAACATGCGCATGTGGGTGATCGCTCGCCCGCTGTCCGGCTTTGCCGAGACCTTCTCCCAGTACATCGTCGAGCTGGCACCCAACGGCGGCAGCGACAAGCCGGAGCAGGACGTCAACGCCGAAGCCGTGCTGTTCATCGTCGAAGGCGAGCTGACCCTGACCCTGCAAGGCCAGGTTCACAACATGCAGCCGGGTGGCTACGCCTTCATCCCGCCGGGCGCCGACTACAAGGTGCGCAACACTTCCGGCCAGCACACCCGCTTCCACTGGATCCGCAAGCACTATCAGAAGGTCGACGGCGTACCGCTGCCGGACGCCTTCGTCACCAACGAGCAGGACATCCAGCCGCTGGTGATGCCGGATACCGAAGGGCGCTGGAGCACCACCCGCTTCGTCGACATGAGCGACATGCGCCATGACATGCACGTCAACATCGTCAACTTTGAGCCGGGCGGTGTGATCCCGTTTGCGGAAACGCACGTCATGGAGCACGGCCTGTACGTGCTGGAAGGCAAGGCCGTCTATCGCCTGAACCAGGACTGGGTCGAGGTGGAAGCCGGTGACTTCATGTGGCTGCGCGCCTTCTGCCCGCAGGCCTGCTATTCGGGTGGCCCGGGCCGCTTCCGCTACCTGCTGTACAAGGATGTGAACCGTCACATGAACCTGACGCTGAACCCGACGCGCTAAGCGCCGGTCAGGTCGGACAAGAAAGCCCGCCGGTGCAGACCGACGGGCTTTTTTCATGGGTGATGCCGCTGGCGTTGCGCGCAGGCATCTACTTGCGCGTCGCCACGATGAACAAGCGTGGAAACGGCAGCAGCACAGTGCCGTCGCCGAGCGTCGGATAGGCCGTGGAAACGGCGTCGCGGTAGCGCGCGAGGAAGGCGGCCTGTTCGTCTTCGTTCAGTGCCGCCAGGAACGGCCGTAGCGCGCTGCCCTTGAACCATTCGACCACCGCATCCGCGCCGCCGTGCAGGGGATGGTGATAGGTGGTGCGCCACACATCTACGCGCGCGCACAGCGGTTGCAGCATCGCGTAGTAGCGGCGTGCGTCGAATCGCTCGGTGCGCTCCACACCCTTGAGTTTGTCGGCCCACGGCCCGGTGGCGGCCACTTCGCGCATCCGCCGGTGTGCTGGCTCATCGAGGTTATCGGGCATCTGCACGGCAAGATGCCCGCCCGACGCCAGCTTGCCGACCAGCTTCGGAAACAGCGTGTCATGCGCCGGCAGCCATTGCAGCACCGCGTTGGCGAGGATCAGGTCATACGCGCCCGGCTCGTCCCACGTTGCTATGTCGACGATATCGAAGCGCACCTCGGGCAAGCGCTTGCGTGCAGCCTGGATCATGTCGGCCGAGGCGTCGATTCCGCGCACGGCTGCCGCGGGCGCATGCGCCATTAACGCATCTGTTGAGTTGCCGGGCCCGCAGCCGATGTCAATGGCGATATGGATGGGGGTGTGCGGCACGGCGGCCAGCAGGTCGCGCACCGGCCGCGTGCGCTCGTCTTCAAACTGCACGTACTGCTTGGCGTACCAATCGTGTGGGGTCGTCACGGTGTGCTCCTTGCGGTGGTCTCCGATGACGGAATTGTCGGCAGTCACGATCAATCAGTAAAATGAATTCAATTTCCGAATTGATTCATAACGCTGATGAAAATCGACACGCTTGGGGTGCAGGCCTTTGTGGCGATTGCCGAATGCGGCAGCTTTACGCAAGCCGCCGATACCCTGCACGTAACGCAGACCGCGATCACGCAGCGGCTGCGCAAGCTCGAAGCATTCCTGGGCGTCGCGCTGGTGGAGCGCACCACGCGCCGAACCGAACTCACTGAAATCGGCCAGCGCTTTTTGCCGCAGGCGCGGCGGCTGCTCAATGAGCTGTCCGATGCGTTGACGGAGATTCGCGAGACCGGCCTGAGCCAGCGCGGCGACATCACCATCGCGTGTGTGCCGACGGTGGGTGTGCAGTATCTGCCGCGGATCCTGCGCGCGTTTTCCGAGCACAGGCCGCATGATCGGGTGAAGATTCTCGATCACGCATCGGCCTCGGTGCTGCAGGCGGTGCTGCGGCGCGAGGCGGAGTTCGGCATCAGCATTGCGGGCGATCAGCATCCCGAGCTGGTGAGCGTGCCGCTGACGAGCGACCCGTATGTGCTGGTCTGCCGCGACGATCATCCGCTCGCGAAGCGGCGCCGCATTCGGTGGGACGCGCTGCATCCCCACCCGCTGATCTTTGCCGGTGAGGTAAGCGGCAACCGCAGCCTGCTCGAAGGCGCGTTGAAAAGCAGCGGCGTGACGTTGCATTCGTTCTACGAGGTGCAGCGCAGTTCAACCGCACTCGGCCTGGTGGCGGAAGGGTTGGGCGCGGCGGTCGTGCCGCGGCTGGCGATCCAGAAGAATGCGTACCCGATGATCCGCACGATCGAGCTGATCGAGCCGGCGGTCTCGCGCACGCTGGTGCTGGTGACGCGCAAGGCGGCGCAGTTGTCGCCCGCGGCGCGTGCGCTTTATGACCGGATCATCGAAGATGCAACGTCCGCGCAGTGACGGTGGTGGAGGGGCGCCGGTGTCGCGCACCGGCGCTCTCACACCACCCGTGGCCTCTCAAGCGCGCGCCCCTTCCGTGCTGCCCGGATAGCGCGTATCCCCGCGCCAGGCGAGCACGTCATGCGCGCTGGTCTGACGGTCCGCGCCTTGGCCATAGGGGTCGAAGCGGTCGTATTTCCACGACAGATAGCCGTAGGTGTCTGCCTGGCGATCGGCACCCTGCGTGTATGGGTCCGCCTTGTCGAGGGCGCCCTGCGTATAGGGGTCGAACTTCGGTTGGGCGGCCGAGGCGGGTTGTGCGAGGAACAGCGCGGCCGAAGCCGAAAGCGTGGCAAGCAGAGCCAGTGAAACGCGGCGGGTGTGCATGATGAACTCCTTGTGCGGTGAACGTGCCGTCCGGAGGCGGCATCCCATCGGATCACCGGCGGAGCGTGGCCGCCTGGATCCCACAGGTTGGTCGCGGCACACATGGAAACCTGATACTGCATCGGCGAAAAAAAACATTGCGCACCAGCCTGTACCTGCAGATACGCAGGCCAAGCGTCCGCGGATGCAGCCTTGCGCGAATGCGTGGGTACGTTGCTACGGCAATTGCATCAACCCATGCACGCCCTGCCACCCCACATACACACCCACCAGCGAGATCAGCACGCCCGAGAAATACGGTGCCTTGCGCGCAAATTCACCAAAGCCGCTCCAGCGCCTGGAGACGTGCTTCACGCTCAATGCCGCCAGCGCGCCCGACGCCACCAGCGTGAGCGCCAGCCCGATGCTGAAGCACAGCACCAGCGCGGCACCCAGCGTCACCTGCTTGAGCTGCAGGCACAGCAGCAGCACCGTGATCGACGCCGGGCACGGCACCAGCCCGCCCGTGAGCCCGAACACGATGATCTGTCCGGTGGTCACATCTCGGTTGGCGAAGCGGCGGCGGATGTCGTTGGCGTGTGCGCGTTCGTGCGCGTCCTGGTACCCCGCCGACGACACATCGAGCCCGCCGTGGTCATGCGCGTGTGCATGGTCATGTTCAGTGAACTCGACGTCGTAGTCATGCCGATGGTGGGCGTGCCCCAGTGACAGGTGCGCCACAAACGCATGGGGTTCCGGAATGGTTTGCTCCGATTCCAGAAAGCCGTCGCGCGGCACGAAGTGGAACGTCTGCCGGCTGCCGTCGGGCCGCTCGGTGACGATCCGTACCTGATCGGCCCCCCATGCATGGCCGCGCGAGCCTTCGCGTGTGAGGCGGAAGCGCGGCGGAACGCCGTCTTCGAACACCTCCAGCCGGACGATGCCGTGGCCGGTGTCGATGCGTTTCACCTCGTCGTGGCCGTGGTTGTGTTCATGGTCGTGGTGATGATCGTGATCGTGCGGCGCATGCGTGCTGCGCCATGTGCGCCACATCATCCACGCGGCCACCGCCACGATCAGGACGGCGGACGCCACCTGAAAGTACGGCTCCGTCGTCTCCGCGTTCCAGTTGCGGCCGAAATACAGGCCCGCCATCGCCACTGCCCAGACCACGGCCGTATGCGAGATCGTGGCCGACAGCCCCAGCAGCACGGCCTGCCCCAGCGTGCCCCGGATCGCCACGATGAACGCAGCCATCATCGTTTTCGAGTGCCCTGGTTCCAGGCCGTGCAGCGCGCCCAGCAGGATTGCGCTGGGAACGAACAGCCAGGCGTTGCCTTGCTGCAGGAGCGTCGTGAATGCGGTCATCGAGTGCGGGTGAAGGCGGTGATTCGTGGTCGGTGCAGTATACTCCCCCCTAGTATCGTCATGCTACCCTCCGGCGATCCTTGAATCACTCCCACACCACCGATCCATGGCCCATACCATCCGCGACAAAGCCAAGCTGCTGGCGCGCGTGCGGCGCATCCAGGGGCAGGCGACTGCGCTGGAAAAGCAACTCGCCGACGAGGGGGATTGCACGGCCATCCTGCAGCAGATCGCGGCGATTCGCGGCGCGGTCAACGGCCTCATGGCTGCCGTCATCGAAGGCCACCTGACCGACCACGTGGTGAAGGAACCTGCCGAGGCGCAGCGTCAAGAAGACCTCGACGCGGTGATGCAGGTGATCAAGTCGTATCTGAAGTAGCCGCGCGCGGCAGATCGATTTCAGACCAACGGCAAGCGCACCGTCACGCGCAGCCCGCTTGGCTCACCACCGGCATCGCCCAGCTCGACTTCTCCCCCCAGCCGCCTCACCACGGTACTCACGATCGACAGCCCCAGCCCAGAGCCCGTCGCGTCATTGCCGAGCACGCGATAGAACGGGTCGAACACGCGGGCGCGTTCATCGGCGGGGATACCGGGGCCGGTGTCCTGCACGGCGATCGACACCATGCGCGCCTCTGCCGTGACCGAGAGGTCGATGCGCCCGCCTTCGGGCGTGTAGCGGATCGCGTTGTCCACCAGGTTGCGTACTACGACGAAGAGGTCGAGTTCGGCAGCATGCACGCGCGCATCGGTTTCGGTGGTGACGCCCACGTCGAGGCGCCGCGCGTCGGCCAGCGGCATGAGATCTTCGAGCACGCTGCGGAACACGCGCTGGACCGAGACGGTGCCCGCCGGCACGCCGGTGGCCTCCTGCGCGCGGGCCAAGGCGAGCAGTTGGTCGAGCAGCCCGCGGCTGCGCTCGATGCCTTGGCGCAGCGTGGCGAGCCGTTCGCGGGCATCGGGCGACATCGCCGCCTGCCCGAGGCGCTCGGCCTGTAGCGACAGGGCGGAGAGCGGCGTACGCAGCTCGTGCGCGGCATCGGCGACAAAGCGATGCTGCGCGTCCATCGATTGCTGCACGCGTGCCAGCAACCGGTTGATGGCCACCACGAACGGGTGCACTTCGTCGGGCACGGCCTCTGGCGTGATGGCGTGCAGTTGGCGCTCGTCGCGCTGGTCCACCTCGTGCGCGAGCCGCTTGATGGGCGCGAACATCTTGCGCAGCACGTGCGCCAGCGCCAGGAGCAGGATCGGCACGAGCACGGCAAACGGCAGCAGCGTACGGATGGCGCTGTCGCGGGCGGTTTCGTTGCGCACGGCGGTCTCCTGCGCCACGGCAATGCGCTGGCCGTTGGCAAGCGTGCGCACCCACACGCGGTAGTCCCGCTTGCCGGCGCGCGCGGTCTGCATGCCGTCGACCAGCGTGGGCGCAAGCGCCAGCGGCGGCGCCGATGTTCCCGGCGCGACGGCACCGTCCGGGCCGGGCAGCACCTGCACGATCACGCGGGCCTCCTTGTCCGACACCTTGGGCGCATCGGCCGGATTGCCCGGCGACGGCAGATGCGCGGGGTCGAACATCGCGCCCACCTGGCGCAGCACGTCGTCCTGCAGTGCGTAGGCCTCGCGGAACGCTGCAACAAACGCCCAGGCGCCGCCCACCACCGCCACTGTCACGATGATCGCCGACAGCCACACCGAGAGGCGCCGCTGGACGGACGCCGTTGCAGGCGCGGTCATTGGCCCTTCGGCACCATCCATCCGACCCCCCTGACGTTCTTGATGGCTTCCCCGCCAAGCTTCTTGCGCAGCGCGTGGATGAGAAACTCGACCGCGTTGCTCGCCACCTCGTGGCCCCAGCCGTAGATGCGCTCTTCCAGCTCCGTGCGCGAGAGGATGGCGCCCGGGCGCAGCATGAGCGCCTGCAGCAGCGCGAACTCGCGTGCCGACAGGCGCACCGGTTCGCCATCGCCCATGCGGGCCTCGTGCGCGGCGGGGTCCAGCGTGAGCATGCCGTTGGTCAGCACCGGGCTTGCCGCCCCACCCTGGCGGCGCAGGACGGCACGCATGCGGGCGAGCAGCTCGGCCATCTCGAAGGGTTTGAGGATGTAGTCGTCGGCGCCGCCATCGAGGCCGCGCACGCGTTCGTCCAGCGCATCACGCGCGGTCAGGATCAGCACGGGCACCGGGTTGTCGCGGGCGCGCAGGCTGCCGAGCACCGCATGGCCGTCCTTGCCGGGCAGACCGAGGTCGAGCAGCAGCACGTCGTAGTGCTGATGCGCAGCCACGTCCAGCGCGGTCTGGCCGTTGCGTACCCAGTCCACCGCATAGGCGGCGTCCTGCAGTGCGGCTTGCACGGCCGCACCGATCATCAGGTCGTCTTCAACGAGGAGGACTCGCATCCGGGGTCAGGTCGGTGGGGTTGATGGCAGGAGATGGCATGCAGCACGAAAGACCGGCATGAGAGGCCGCTCAGATCATACGCTGCGGCATCCGCCCGATCGCCCCGGCGATGTGCACTCAGGCAGGCAGGGCGATTCCGCGCCAGTCTGCTGCGGCAGACTTAGGCGACCCATAGCCAGCCGCAGCAGCGCGTGTGCCAGCGCGGCCCGCCAAAGCCCGGCACAATGCCCACACCCTCGCCTCACGACACATCACCATGACGCTCCCGTCGCTCAACGATTTCCCGCTGCAGTCCACCGACAAGCTCCGCTACGGCGACACCGACCGCCAGGGCCACATCAACAACGCCGTCTTCGCCACGTACCTGGAAACGGGCCGTGTCGAGATGCTCTTCACGCCCGACAATCCGCTGGCCGCGCCCGGCTGCGAGTTCGTCATCGCGCAGCTCGTGCTCGATTTCCGCAACGAAATCCTGTGGCCCGGTTCAGTGCAGATCGGCACGCGCGTGGCCAATGTCGGGCGCAGTTCGGTCAAGCTGGAACAGGCCATCTTCCAGAACGGCCGCTGCGCCGCGACCTCGCAGTCGGTGATCGTGCAGATCGACGTCGCCACGCGCCAGTCGGCCGCGATTACCGACAGCGCACGCCAGCGACTTGCGGCCCTCACGGTCACCCCCGCCGGCGCCGAAGCCGAGTGACCCACAGCGTACGCAAACGAGCGTCGACGAAAAATTTTTAACTTTGCTTGCACTTCCACCACTTGCCGGGGGGAAGATGGCTCTCCCGTTCAACCTGGTGGAGATGACCATGGGACTGTTGGATGAAGTGGGCAAGATCGCCGGCGCCGTCGCCGCTGTGGAAGCCGCCGAGAAGGTCGATCCGGATGCCGGCCTGCTGACCAAGGCCGTTGCCGCCGTCGCCGGCTTCAAGGGCGCGGGCGCACTGGAAGAGATGGTGGAAAAGAAGAAGGACGAAGCCAAGGCCGAAGGCGCCGAGGCTGCCCCGGAAGATGGGGCTGCGCCGCAGGCTTGATGCGCTTGCAGGCTCGAAAGGATTTGGGGGACCCCGCCGGTTGGCGGGGTTTTTGTTTTTGGGACCGCGCCGTTACTAAGCCGCGCGCCTACGCTCCGGCGCACGCTGCCGCACCGAAAATCCTTCCCGCACACACGCCGCCAAAGCCTGCGCCGCCGCACTCGCTCCTTGCGCGGGCAGCAGCAGGCTGATCGCAAACATCGGCAATTCCGGCAAGCCAGCTTCCGGCCCGAGAATGTCCAGATCCGCCGGCACCGTCGGCGTGAGCCATGCCGTGACGGCCAAGCCTGTGCGCACTGTGGCGGTGGTCGCTTCGATGTTGCCGCTCTCGAACACCGTGCGCCATTCGATGCCGTGTTCGCCCAGCGCCTTGAGCACGCGGGCACGGAAGGCGCAGCTCTCGTCCACCATCGACAGCGGCAGTGGGCGCTTCGCATGCACGTTGCCGCCACGCGCGCCCACCCACACCAGCCGTTCCACGCACAGGCATTCGCCGCTGGCTTCGTCCACCGGGGCTTCGACCACGGCGACGTCGAGTTCGCCGCGCGCAATGCCCTCCGCCAACTCGGGCGACGTGCCGCAAACAATGCTCAGCTCCACCGACGGCCACGCCTCGGTAAAGGCTTTGAAGATGGGCGGGAAGACGGTGCCGACCAGGTCATACGGCACGCCCAGGCGTACCGCGCCCTGCAGCGGGCGCGCGGCCATGTCGGCCCAGATTTCGTCGTTGAGGGCGAGCAGGCGTTTGGCGCGGCCGAGAAAGCGTTCACCCGCGTGGGTGAGTTCGAGCCGGCGGCCGTCGCGCTCGAAGAGGCGGCATTCGAAGGCATCTTCGAGCCGCTTGATCTGCTGGCTGATGGCGCCCTGCGTGAGGTGCAGCGCATTGGCCGCGACCGTCATGCTGGCGTTTTCCGCCACGGCAACGAAGGTGCGGACGAGCGTGATATCGAGGTTCTTGGCCATCGAAGCATTCTAGGTGCTAATGCATCGGTGAAAAAACCGCACCGTTGCTAATGGATTGCGGCCCGCAGCATGCCATCGAGCGATGCCTCTAATGCGGGGTAACCCCCACCGTTTCAAACAGCCCATGGCGCCTAGCATGTGAGGTCGCGTCTAATACAAGACCGCACCGGAGACACCCATGGCCACCGAATCGCTCGCCCAAGCCCTCACCTTCGACTACGTCATCGTGGGCGCCGGCTCGGCCGGTTGCGCGCTCGCCAGTCGACTGACCGAAGACCCGAATGTGACGGTCGCGCTGCTCGAGGCGGGGCCGCATGACCATCACCTCTCGGTGTGGGTGCCGGCGGGGTGTGCGGCGTCGCTGCCGTTCAAGAACAAGCGCAACTACGGATTCGAGACGGTGCCGCAGCCCGGCCTTGGCGGTCGGCAGGGCTATCAGCCGCGGGGGCGTGGGCTGGGCGGCAGCTCGTCGCTCAACGCGATGATTTACATTCGCGGCACGCCCAGCGATTACAACCACTGGGCCGCGCTTGGCTGCACCGGTTGGAGCTGGAACGACGTGCTGCCCTACTTCAAGCGCTCCGAGGGCAACGCGCGCTTTGCCGGCCGCGATGATGATGCGCTGCACGGCGGCACCGGTCCGCTGCATGTGAGCGACCTGCGCACCGGCAACCCGATCCCGAAACGCTTTGTCGAGGCGGCCGCTGCAGCCGGCTACCGCCGCAATGACGACTTCAACGGCTTGGAGCAGGAGGGCGTGGGGCTCTACCAGGTCACGCAACACAACGGCGAACGCTGGAACGCCGCGCGCGCCTATCTGCATGGTGGTGACAAGAGCGATGCCACCCTCAGCCGCAACCGCCGCCAGTTGACGGTACTGCCCGAGACGCAGGCCCTGCGCATCGTCTTCGAAGGCAAGCGTGCGACGGGCGTGGTGGTCGAGCGCGCCGGCCGCACCGAGACGCTGCATGCGCGCCGCGAGGTGATCGTGTCGTCCGGCGCCTTCGGCTCGCCGCAGCTGCTGATGGCCTCGGGCGTGGGCCCGGCCGAGCATCTGCGCGCGCTCGGCATCCCGGTCGTGCAGGACGTGCCGGGCGTCGGCCAGAACCTGCAGGACCACCTCGACATCATCCTGCACAAGAAGGTTTTCAACCTCGACCTGATCGGCTATTCGCTGCGCGGCAGCGCGCACATGCTGGGCGAGATCCTGCGCTACCGGCGCGAGCGGCGCGGCATGCTGGCGACCAACTTTGCCGAGGCCGGCGGCTTCATCAAGAGCCGCTCCGACCTGGCCGAGCCCGATCTGCAGCTGCACTTCGTGGTCGCCATGGCCGACAACCACAACCGCACGTTCAACTACGGGCACGGGTATTCATGCCACGTGTGCGTGCTGCGTCCGAAGAGCCGCGGTGAGGTGCGCCTGGCCTCCGCCGACACGCGCGAGGCACCGCTGATCGATCCGAAGTTCCTGTCCGACCCGGACGACATGAACGGCATGCTCGCGGGTTTCCGTGCGGTGAAGACGATCTTCGCGCAGCGGCCACTGGCCGACCTGGGCGGACGCGAGCTGTACTCGGGAAATATTCGCGGCGACGGCTCGGACGACGAAGCCGTGCGCGCACTGATCCGCCAGCACGCAGACACCATCTACCACCCCGTCGGCACCTGCAAGATGGGCAGCGCGGATGATGCGATGGCGGTGGTCGATTCGGAACTGCGCGTGCGCGGCGTCGAGGGCTTGCGCGTGATCGACGGCTCAGTCATGCCGACGCTGATCGGCGGCAACACCAACGCCCCGATCATCATGATTGCCGAGCGTGCGGCAGACCTCATCCGCCAGGGCGGGCGCCCGGCGCTGAATGTGGTGGCAGGCACCTCGTCACGGGCAGCACCGGCCGAAGTGCACTGAGGCGATGGGGCGGCGCTAGTCAGCCACCTTGTCGGTGGGGAACTTGAACGAGTCGCGCAGCAGGAAGCTCATCGGGATGTCGAGCTTCACGCCGTTGGGCGGAATGGGCTGCAGGAACCACTTCCTGTAGAGCTTCTCGGCGTCACCATCGAGGATCGTGCGCGCCATCGCCAGGTCGATCACCTTCTTGAACTCGGCGTCGTCCTTGCCGAGCATGATCGCGTACGGCGCCACCGCCAGATTGCTGCCGACCACTGCATAGTCCGCCGGGTTGGGTGAGGTGGCCCGGAAACCGTAAAGCAGCACGTCGTCCATCGCAAAGGCGTCGGCCTTGCCTGCCGCTACCATGCCGAAGGCTTCGGCGTGGTCCTTGGCCTCGATCACGTTGATCTTCAGCACGCGCGCATCCGCCATCGCGCGGATCTGCCCGCCGTTGGTGCTGCCACGCGTGGACACCACCGTCTTGTTGTTGAGATCTTCCCAGCGCTGGATGCCCGAGTTCGTCTTCACCAGCATGCGGCTGCTGGCGATGTAATGCGGGATCGTGAACGCGACCTTCTCGCGCCGCTCGCGTGTGTTGTTGGTGGACCCACATTCCACATCCGCGCGGCCCTCGGTGATGGCGGCGATGCGCGTGGCGGGCGTCACGGCCACGTACTGCACTTTCATGTCGGGCCGCTTGGTCGCCACCTTGATCGCGTCGACCAGATGCGCGCACAGGTCGATCGAATACCCCACCGGCTTGCCGCCATCGACGTAGGAAAACGGCACGGAGGTTTCGCGGTAGGCCAGCCGGACGGTGCCGGTGTCGCGGATGCGGTCGAGCACCGGTGTGGGCGATGCGGCCAGCGCCTGTGCTGCGCACAACGCGAGGCCAGCCGTGAGCATGGCGCGGGTCAGATGCGGCATGGTGAAGTCCCCTCTTTTCTGCTTGTTCTTGTCGTGCCGGACGCAGGCGCTCCGGCTGGCGCACGCTACGCCAGGCGCGCTTTCACCGGGCTTTCGAGCGATCCGTGATTTTCTTACACGGGCCAGGCGCGCTGCAACACCGCCCCGAGTTCCTGCGCATGGCCGTCGAGCGTGCCGAACACGCGGCCATGCTGATGGTGGAAGCGGCTGGCGATGAAGCGCTCGGCGTCGTCGGGGTGGGCGTGGGCCAGCATCAGCGCGGCCTGCGCGGTGAGCGTCAGCCCCTGCGCTATGCGGCGCGCGGAGGTCTCCTGGATGTCGCCCGGCTGGTGCAGCATCGCCTGCAGCGCGGCCAGTTCCGCGCGCACGGTGCGGTGGCCCCGCGCACGCTCGCCGATGTCGTGCAGCAGGCGCAGCGCGTCGTCGGGCGTGCGGCCGATGGCGCGCAGCACGTCCAGGCACATCACGTTGCCCGAGCCTTCCCAGATGGAGTTGACGGGCGCCTCGCGGTACAGGCGCGCCATCGGGCCTTCTTCCACGTAGCCGTTGCCGCCCCAGACTTCCATTGCCTCGCCGGTGGCTTCGATGGTGCGCTTGCAGACCCAGAACTTGGCCGCCGGCGTGACGATGCGCTTCCAGGCGGCGGTCAGCGGGTCAGCATCGGCCCGCTCGAAGGCGCTGCCCAATTCCATCATCAGCAGGGTCGTGGCTTGCGATTCGAGTGCGAGGTCGGCCAGCACGTTGCGCATCAGCGGTTGATCGACCAGCAGGCGGCCGAACGCCATGCGATGGCGCGCGTGGTGCAGCGCCTGCATCAGCGCATGCCGCAGGATGGCCGCGCTCCCGATCACGCAATCAAGCCGTGTGTGCGTGGCCATCTCGATGATGGTCGGAATGCCGCGCCCTTCCTCGCCGATGAGGATGCCCTCCGCGCCGCGGAACTCCACCTCGCTGCTGGCGTTGGAGCGGTTGCCGAGCTTGTCCTTCAGGCGCTGGATCTGGATGGGGTTCTTGCTGCCATCGTCGCGAAAGCGCGGTACGAAAAAGCACGACAGCGGCCCGTCCTCCGCGCCCATGCGAGCGACCACCAAATGCGCGTCGCACATCGGCGCCGAGAAGAACCACTTGTGTCCGGTGATGGCGTACGTGGCGCCGCGTCCCTCGCCGCGCAGGGGCATCGCTACCGTGGTGTTGCTGCGTACGTCCGACCCACCCTGCTTCTCGGTCATGCCCATGCCGATCAGGATGGCGGTTTTCTGGCGCCACGGCAGGTCACGCGCATCGTCTTCGCGGGCATACAGACGGGGCCCGAGGTCGGCAAACAACGTGGTCTCTTTCTGCAGCACGGGGATGCTGGCGAAGGTCATCGTCGCCGGGCACAGCGTGCCGGATTCGATCTGCGCCTGCATGAAATAACCGGCGGTGCGCGCGGCCCAGGCGCCGGGGCGTGGTTCGGCAATTGGCAGCGCCTGCAGGCACTGGCTGCGCATCAGGCCGAGCAGCGCGTGCCACGCGGGGTCGAAGCGGATGGCGTCGATGCGCTCGCCGGTGCGGCTGTGGGTGTGGAGTTCGGGGGGGTACTGGTTGGCCTCTGCAGCCCACCGCAGGGTTTGGGGTGCACCGAGCTGGTCACCGAAGGCACGCAACGCATCGGTATGCCAGCCGCCGCCCTGGCGTTCGAGGGCGCTTTGTAGCGTCGTGTCGGACGTGAAGGGATTGAAGCCGGTCAGGTCCGGAACCTGATTGAAGACGCGGTGCGTGGCCTCGGTGGGCATTGGGGGTCTCCTGGCGTGTCACGTTTCTTGTGAGCCCATGGTAGACCACCGATGGTTTGCGCGGCTGGAGGCGAGTTTCTATACGGTGCTCGCGGTTTCCGCGTGAGGTGCAACCGTCACCAGCGTCGGCTTCTCCCCCGTCAGCAAGTAATGCATCAACTCCCGCACCGGCCGGATCGCCTCCCCGAACGGCAGCTTGCCCGCGCCACGGAAAAACAACCCGCGCTCCACATCTCCCCGCAGCGCCTGCGCCAGCTTCAGGTCGATGCAGAACTGCCCCACCTTCCCAATCCCATCCCGTAGCCCGCACGTCTGCAGGCAATCGAACCCCTGAAGGCAATCGCGTACCTTGGCCTTGGCCTGCAGCGCGCTTTCGCGTGAAAGGTAACGCGACAACCAAGGCGTCATCACCGCCCGAGCCGGCAACCCCGCCACGCTGACGAACTCGCCGATATCGTCCTGCTCCGCGCCGGTCAGCACGCGCTTGAAGCGCTCGTGCGCATCGCCCTCTTCCGTCACCGCAAACGCCGTGCCGAGCTGCACCGCCGCTGCGCCCTGGTCGAGCCAATGTTTTACCTTGGCATGCGAATCAATGCCACCCGCCAGGATGATCGGAATCTGCTCCGCAGCCAGCCCCAGCTTGACGAACAACTCCCGGCATTCGTCCAGCACGCGCGCAAACGAGAATCGCTCGTCGCGCAAGTCTTCGATGCGTGCTGCACCGAGATGCCCGCCCGCGTGCGACGGGTGCTCAATCACCACCGCATCCGGCAAGCGCGCCTTCTTCATCCACCGCTTGAGCACCACCCCCACACCGCGTGAGTCAGAAAGAATCGGGATCAGCGCCACCTTCGGATGCGCCGCCGTCATCTCCGGCAGATCGAGCGGCAGCCCCGCACCCATGACGATGGCATCGGCGCCGCTCTCGCACGCCTGCCGTACCAGCGCCGGATGCGATTCCACCGCCTTCATCACATTCACGGCGATCAGGCCGTTGCCCTGGCTGCTTTCCCGCGCGGCGCGGATCTCGCGGTCCAGCGCGACGAGGTTGGCGGCGTTGATGGCGGCCTTGTCATGCGATTTCTCGGTGGCCGCCACGAGGTCAGCATGGTGGTGCCGCAAGTCGATGCTGGCGATGGTGCCCACGCCGCCTTCGCGCGCCACGGCACCGGCCAGCCGGTGCGCCGAAATACCCACGCCCATCCCGCCCTGCACGATGGGCACGAGGCTACGCCCCGCGAGTGTGAACCGACGCTCCAGCATGACAACTCCCCGCGGTATTTGCCGCAATGCAATAGAAAATGGGGAGGAGCGTCGCATAGGTGAAACGCGGCCACGTTGCGCCAGATCAAGGGCGGCCGTGTCCGTGCGCCCCGATGCACATTGCGCGGGGGTTTGGACTGAAATGACCATCGAACCGTCACCCGAGGGGAATTCTTACTGGCAACGCTGGCAGCCCTGTGCTTAAATTCAGCCTCGTTGGATGAAACAGGGGTGCCGTACGGATGGGCCGTGCGGCTGAGAGAGTCCCTTCGCACCCGATCCGGTTCGTACCGGCGTGGGAAGTTTCAGAACACCGCGTAGTCTCTGGCAGCCACCCTTCACGGGCCACGCCAACTCTCCCGGTTTCGTCCACTGCCTGCTCCACCAGGCCACAGAATCAAGGACGAGACCATGCCCCAAGCCAAGAAAGCCGCCCCCGCCGCATCGTTCGACTCGCTGCAGTCCGAGCTCGACCAGAAATTCGCCTATCCGGCATCCAGCAAGACCTACATCGCCGGCAGCCGCCCGGACATCCGCGTGCCGATGCGCACCATCAAGCAGACCGCCACGCGTACCGACAAGGGCGAGATGCTGAACCCGCCGGTGCCGGTGTACGACACCTCGGGCCCGTACTCCGACCCGGACGTGCACATCGACCTGAAGGCTGGCCTGGCCCCGCTGCGCGCCAAGTGGATCGACGAGCGTGGCGATACGGAAATCCTCTCGGGTCTGTCGTCCGAGTACGGCCAGAACCGCGCTAACGACCCGGCCACCGCGCATCTGCGCTTCTCGCACATCTCCAAGCCGCGCCGCGCCAAGGCTGGCGCCAACGTGAGCCAGATGCACTACGCGCGCCGCGGCATCATCACGCCGGAAATGGAGTACGTCGCGCTGCGCGAGTCGCTGAACCTGCAGGCGCTGCAAGACAAGCCCGAGTACCGCCAACTGCTCAAGCAGCATCCGGGCTTCTCGTACGGCGCCAACCTGCCGCAGCGCCCCGAAGACATCACGCCGGAATTCGTGCGTGCAGAAATCGCCGCCGGCCGCGCGATCATCCCTGCCAACATCAACCACACCGAGCTGGAGCCGATGGCCATCGGCCGTAACTTCCGCGTGAAGATCAACGGCAACCTCGGTAACTCGGCGGTCACCTCGTCGCTGGCCGAGGAAGTGGAAAAGATGGTGTGGGCAATCCGCTGGGGCGCCGACACGATCATGGACTTGTCCACTGGCAAGCACATTCATGAGACGCGCGAATGGATCCTGCGCAACTCGCCGGTGCCCATCGGCACGGTGCCCATCTATCAGGCGCTGGACAAGACCGGCGGCGTGGCTGAAGACCTGACGTGGGAAATGTTCCGCGACACGCTGATCGAGCAGGCCGAGCAAGGCGTCGATTACTTCACCATCCACGCCGGCGTGCTGCTGCGCTATGTGCCGCTCACGGCCGACCGCATCACGGGCATCGTCTCGCGCGGGGGTTCGATCATGGCCAAGTGGTGCCTGGCGCATCACAAGGAAAACTTCCTGTACACGCACTTCGACGAGATCTGCGAAATCATGAAGGCGTACGACGTGTCGTTCAGCCTGGGTGATGGCCTGCGCCCGGGTTGCATTGCTGACTCGAACGACGCTGCGCAATTCGGCGAGCTGCACACGCTGGGTGAGCTGACCAAGAAGGCGTGGGAGCACGACGTGCAGGTGATGATTGAAGGCCCGGGCCACGTGCCGCTGCAGCGCGTGCAGGCCAACATGGACGAAGAGCTGAAGCACTGCTTCGAAGCCCCGTTCTACACGCTGGGCCCGCTGGTGACGGACATTGCGCCGGGCTACGACCACATCACCAGCGGCATCGGTGCAGCCAATATCGGCTGGTACGGCACGGCCATGCTCTGCTATGTCACCCCGAAGGAACACCTGGGCCTGCCGGACAAGGAAGACGTGCGCGAGGGCATCATCACCTACAAGATCGCTGCGCATGCGGCTGATCTTGCAAAGGGCTGGCCGGGCGCGCAGTTGCGTGACAACGCGCTGTCCAAGGCGCGCTTCGAGTTCCGCTGGGAAGACCAGTTCAACCTCGGCCTCGACCCGGAAAAGGCACGCGCCTTCCACGATGAAACGCTGCCGGCCGAAGGCGCCAAGATCGCGCACTTCTGCTCGATGTGCGGTCCGAAGTTCTGCTCGATGAAGATCACGCAGGAAGTGCGCGACTACGCGGCCACGCTCGACAGCAACGCCACCACCGCCGTGAGCGGGATGGAAGAGAAGTCGATCGAGTTCCGCAAGAGCGGCAGCAAGATCTACAGCTAAGCCATAGCCAACCGGACGGCGCGATGCCAACTTCCACGTCCTTTGACGTAACGATCCTCGGCGGCGGCTTGGCCGGCCGCCTGTGTGCCTGGCAACTCGCGCAAGCGGGGGTGCCGCCGGCACGCATTGCCGTGGTGGAGCGCGGCGCGCGCGATGGCAGCAGTGCTGCCGCACACGTGGCGGCCGCCATGCTGGCCCCGCTGGCCGAGGCCGCCGTGGCTGATCGTTTCGTCGTGGACTTGGGGTTGGCAAGCCTGGGGCTGTGGCGCGATTGGCTGCCCAAGCTGCGTACGCCCGTTTTTTTTCAGGAAGCCGGCACGCTGGTCGTGTGGCATGCGGCCGACCGTGGTGAGGCATCGCTGTTTGCCAACCACGTGCGTGCTGCCGCGCCGGCCGAGCGTGTCGCCGCAGATTTGCGCGCGGTGGACGCCACCGGCATCGCCGCGCTGGAGCCGCTGCTCGCGCAACGCTTTACGCAGGGGCTGTATCTGGCGGGCGAAGGCCAGCTCGATAACCGTACCCTGCTCGACGCGCTGGCAACCGAACTCGAAGCGCTCGGCGTGCAGTTGTGCTGGAACACGGAAGTCTCCGATCCGCACCCCGATGCATTGGCTGCTGCCGGATTGGGCGCACGTCTCGTGCTCGATTGCCGTGGGCTCGGTGCCAAGCCGCAATGGCCGCGCCTGCGTGGTCTGCGTGGCGAGGTGGCGCGCATTCATGCGCCCGATGTGTCGCTTACGCGGCCGGTGCGCATGCTGCATCCGCGCTATCCGCTGTACATCGCGCCCAAGCCGGGCAACGTGTACGTGATCGGCGCGACGGAAATCGAGTCCGACGATATGTCGCCGGCCAGCGTGCGCTCCACGTTGGAGTTGCTGTCTGCCGCGTACGCCGTGCACCCCGCCTTTGGCGAGGCGCGCGTGCTGGAACTGAACACGCAGTGCCGCCCCACCCTGCCCGACCATCGCCCCGCGTTGCGCTGGGATCAGACTGGGAAAGCGCTGGGCACGCTGTCGGTCAACGGCCTGTACCGGCACGGCTACATGATCGCGCCCGCCGTCACGCAAGCTGCGGTGGCGGCGGCACGTGATCTGCTGGACGGCCGTGCCATCGATGCGGACGCCTGCGAATGGCCTGAGCTGTTCGCCGCAAGCGCATCGCCCGAACCTGTTTTGTCATGACGCTGAACGTCACCCTCAACGACCTGTCGCTCGCGCTGCCCGCCGGCAGCACGCTGGCTGATGCCATTGGTGCTGCCGCGCCGCAACTGCAGATCGCGCCGCCGTTTGCCGCCTCCGTGAACGGCGATTTCGTGCCGAAGACGCGCCACGCGCAGCACGCGCTCAAGGCCGGCGACCGTATTGCACTCGTCCAGCCTGTCGTGGGCGGCTAGGAGTTCTTGATGACCACTACGAATCTTTCCGCGCTCACCGGCCAAGCCGATTCGCTGCGCCTGTACGACGAGACCTTCGCCTCGCGCCTGCTGCTGGGCACCGCGCGCTATCCGTCGCCGCAATCGCTGGAAGACGCGGTGCGCGTGTCCAACCCGGCCATGCTGACGGTGGCGCTGCGCCGCCAGAGCGCGGGCTCGCCTGAGGGCGGCGCCGGCTTCTGGAAGATGCTGCGCGAACTCGGCGTGCCCGTGCTGCCGAACACCGCCGGCTGCTATTCCGCCGACGAGGCGGTCACCCTCGCGCAGATGTCGCGCGAAGTGTTCGAGACCGACTGGATCAAGCTCGAAGTCATCGGCGACGACTACACGCTGCAGCCCGACACGCTCGCGCTGCCCGCAGCGGCCGAACGCCTCATCAAAGACGGCTTCAAGGTGCTGCCGTATTGCACCGAAGACCTCGTGCTGTGCCGCCGCCTGCTCGACGTCGGCTGCCAGGCGCTGATGCCGTGGGCCGCGCCCATCGGCACCGGCCGTGGGCCCACCAACCCGTATGGCTTGCGCCTGTTGCGCGAGCGCCTGCCCAACGTGCCGCTCATTGTCGATGCGGGCCTGGGTGTGCCCTCGCATGCCACGCAGGTCATGGAGTGGGGCTACGACGCCGTGCTGCTCAACACCGCTGTCGCGCAAGCGGGTGACCCCGTGGCGATGGCGCAGGCGTTTGCGATGGCCACGCAGGCCGGTCGCCTGGCGCGCCTGTCCGGTCCGATGCCGGAGCGCGATGTCGCCCAGGCCAGCACGCCGGTGGTGGGTTTGCCCTTCTGGCATGCGGAAGAGAAGCAAGCATGAGCCTGTCCGCCTTGCGTTTTTCCGCCGCGTGGCCCGAAGCGGCTGCCCTTGCGGCACAGATCATCGATCGCCATGTCGAAGCCTTCGGCCGCTCGCCGCACGCCTGGAGCGTGACAGACCGCGCCGATGAAGCGACGACCGCCACAACGGTCCTGCTGACCACCGACGCTGCGCGAGCCGACCGCGCCCGCACCGCCGGTGCAGCCGTTGTGCTCACGGCAGCGGAAGGCGATCAACGCATCGACACCGTACACGATCGCCTCGGCACGTACCGCTTCTCGTCGGCTGCCCAAGGCGATGCGCTCGACGCACGCTTCGTCGCCATCTTCGGCGCGGCACTCGCGCTGGCATTCGAGCCGCGCGATGCGCTGTGCGTGGCCCGTGCGTGGATCGCCGAAGCGAATGCCGATGCGCTGACCTGGCCCACGCGTTTCGACGCCCTGCCGCGCGTGCTCGAACCTGCATTGCCGTGCCCGACCGCAGCGGACCTCGCCTTCGCACCGTGCCCGACGCAGCTCGGCCTCTACGCCGTGGTGCCGGATGCCGAATGGGTCGCGCGCCTGGTCGCCCTCAAGGTGCCGACCGTGCAGTTGCGCTTCAAGTCGGACGATGCGCACGCCGTGGCCGACCAGGTGCGCCGCGCAGAAGCCGCCGCACGCGGCAGCAGCACGCGCCTCTTCATCAACGACCACTGGCAGATCGCACTCGACGTACACGCACAGGTGGCGGGCAGCGGCCTCTACGGCATCCACCTCGGCCAGGAAGACATCGACGATGCGGACCTCGAGGCCATTCGCTCCGCTGGCCTGCGTCTGGGCATCAGCACGCACGGCTTTGCCGAGATGCTGCGCGTTGCCCCGCTGAACCCGAGCTACCTCGCGCTGGGCGCCGTGTTCGCCACGCCCACCAAGACCATGCCGACGGTGCCGCAGGGCCTTGGCCGCTTGTTCGCCTATGCAGCGGCCATGCGCACACGCGTGCCGGCCCCGCCTTTGGTTGCGATAGGCGGGATCGATCTCGCTGCAATGCCGCGTGTGCTGCAGAGCGGTGTCGGTAGCGTGGCCGTGGTGCGTGCCATCACCCAGGCGGAGGATGTGCCGGCCGCCGTCGACACGCTGCAAGCGACGTTTGCGGCGCACGTACGCGCCTGACGCGCAAGGGCCGTTGCGCTGACCTATCCTGCTTGTGCGCCGCCGTGGCCGATGCTGCGGCGGCTTCCTAAAACACGCTGCAGGAGACAGACATGGCGGTCCAGCCCATCCCCGAGGGTTATCACAGCGTCACCCCATACCTGAGCATCAAAGGCGCCGCACGCGCGATCGATTTCTACAAGCAGGCCTTCGGCGCCACCGAAATCATGCGCATGAACGGCCCCAACGGCACCATCGCGCACGCCGAAATCCGCATCGGCAATTCGCCCATCATGCTGGCCGACGAGTTTCCCAACATGGCCTGCGCCAGCCCCGAGACGCTGCAGAGCACGTCGGTCGGGCTGATGATTTACGTGCCCCACGTCGACACCGTGTTTGCCAACGCCATCAAGGCCGGCGGCACGGAGGTCCGCCCGGTGGTGGACCAGTTCTACGGCGACCGCTCGGGCACCCTGAAAGACCCGTTCGGCCACGTGTGGACCGTGTCCACGCATGTGGAAGACGTCGCGCCCGACGAGATGGCCCGGCGCATGGAGAAATGGACGAAGGAGCAGGCCGGCGCGTCGGCGTGAGCCCGTGAGCCGAAACGAAAAAGCGCGGATCAACGTCCGCGCTTTTTCTTTGCCCGCGTGTGCCGCCTAACGCGGCTGGCAGCTCACCTGCACGTTGTTCACATCGCCGTTGACGGTGCCACTGCCGTTGGCCACCGTGCAGTTGGCCGATGCAGGCTGCGCGCTGATCGTCACCACATAGCTGCCGCCAAACGGCACCAGCCCACCAAACACAAACGTGCCGTTGGCGGCCAGCGTGAGCGAATCGCGCCCGTTGTTGAGCAACACGATCGACTGGCCCGCCGGCAGCCCGCTGAGCGTGCCGCCAATCGAGAAGACGCTGCCGATGGGCGAGCCGATGCTGACGTAGCCGTTGCAGGCAGTCAGCAAGCTGCACAGCATCGCCACGGTAAGACAGCGGACTCGCATGATCGGCAGACGGTGCATGGCGACTCCTTGGGTTCAATCCTCGTCGACGTCCACTTCCAGCGCGCGCGGTGCGGCCAGCGGGCGCGGTGCAAAGCCGTGGTTGAGCGGGCCGGCCCCGCGCCCGAGCGCCAGGTGGCGGCCGGCGCCGATGGCGTGCAGCAGAAAATCGAGCGAAGCCTCGATGGCCGCTTCCAGCGTGTCGCCGCGCGCGAGGTGCGCGGCAATCGCGGCCGACAGCGTGCAGCCGGTGCCGTGCGTGTGCGGCGTGTCGATGTAGGTGTGGGCGTAGACGCGTTCGGTGCCGTCGGCGGTGACGAGCACATCCTGCAGCACGCCGTCTTCCCCCGCCGTGGCGGCATCGGCCAGATGGCCGCCCTTGAGCAGCACGGCACGCGGGCCCAGCGCGAGCAGGTCGCGCGCGGCGGGCAGCATGTCGTCAGCCGTGCGCACGGTGCGGCCGAGCAACGCGCTCGCCTCCGGCAGGTTGGGCGTGATGATCAGCGCGCGGGGGAACAGCCACTTCGCCATGGCCTGCGCCGTGGCATCGCTGCCGAGCTGCGCGCCGCTGGTGCTGACCATGACCGGGTCGACGACGAGGTTGGCGATGGGGTGGCGGTCCAGCGCGGAGAGAATGGCCTCCACTACCTGCGGCGTGCCGAGCATGCCGGTCTTGGCGGCATCGACACCGATGTCGCTTGCCACGGCGTCGATCTGCGCGGCAACGATGTCCGGCGTGAGCGCTTCCACCGCCGTCACGCCCAGCGTGTTCTGCGCGGTGATGGCCGTGATGGCCGACATGCCGTAGCAGCCGAGCGCGGCAAACGTCTTCAGGTCGGCCTGGATGCCCGCCCCGCCGCCGCTGTCCGAACCGGCGATGGTAAGCACGCGCGGCACGTGCGAGGCAGGGGCGGCAAACGCAGCGAGGGTCGGGTCGGTGATCGTCATGGCGGGGTACGTGTGCGAGCGGCGTTGGGGGTTGCTTGCACTATAGCGCTATCGCGGCCGGGCGGGCGCACGAGGCATGGAGTCCCTCGGAGGAGGCTCCGGCAGCCATGGGCGAGGCTCAGAGCGGCAGCGCCGACGCTCTGAGAACCAGCCTCGGCTCTCAACGTGCCAGCGTTGGGTCTCGGAGAGCCAGCTCCACCGTGTGGCGCGCCCATGTTGCGTTGCAAAGTGCCAGTGCCCGGCTCTTTGCGTACCAGCTTCTGCTCTCGGAGCGCGAGCGTCGCGTCTTGACGAGCCAGTGTCGAGTCTCAGCGAACCAGCAGTGGGACCCGAAGAGCCAGCGGTGGGACGCAGAGAGCCAGCGGTGGGACGCAGAGAGCCAGTGGTGGGACTCAGAGAGCCGGTGGTGGGACCCGAAGAGCCAGCGGGGAGACTGCCTGAGCCAGTGGCGGGGCACAGAGAGTCCGTAGTGGGACTTGGAGCATCGGTGGCGGGGCGCAGAGCATGACCGCCGGCTCGCAGCGCCCCGTGTGCGGGCACTGTGGGACCGCGTTCAATCCATCAAGTCCGTGTAGTCCGCAGCGGCGTAGCCCTGGGCGCGCACCCACGGTGCCGTGGCCGGCGCGGGCAAGGCCGTCACGCGCGTGAGCTTGCGCTGGCTGCCGCTGGCATTGCGCGATTCCACGCGGCGCGGGTATTGGCCGGCCACGTCCCAGTCGACCGTGACGGTGCGCTCGCCCTGCTTCGCCTTGTAGGTCTGCACGCCGTTGCGCACGGGGCCCTGGGGGCGCATGCCTTTGAGCGCGGCCGGGTCGAGCAGGTGGTACGCCGTCGCCCACGAGCCGTCGAAGCCGATGTTGGAATACTCGGCGGGCTCCACGGCGTAGTTCTTCTGCTGCAAAACGCTGACCACGCGCACGGTCAACGCGCCCTTGGCGTCGCGTTCGATCCAGCGCGGGGCGGTGTCGGTATCGGCGTGTTTGTGGCCGGCGTGGGCGTTGGTGTGGTCGTGCTCAGCGTGGGCAGACTCGGGCGGCAGTTCACGGGCAATCCACACGCGGTCGCCCTGGCGGTAGACGCGTTCGGCAAAGCGCACGTCACGCTGGATGCCGTCGGTGCCGAGTGACGACATCTGGTGTTCGACGCGCAGTGCGGTCAGCGCATTCGAGGAGGCTGGGCTCGCAGCCTGTGCGGTGACAGCGAGTGTGGCGAGCGCGAGCGAAAGGAGAAAACGGACAGATCGGGTCATGCGAATTCGGTGCAGCGAACAGAAAAAAACGCATGCCGATGGTCTCGGCATGCGCGTCAATGGAAACGCCGGAATCAGAGGCCCATGGCCGTCTTGACCACGCCGAACACTTTCGTGTTGTCCAGCGTGCCCTTCAGCGGTGCGCTGCCCGGACCAGAGGAGAACAGCATCACATCCCCGCCGCCGTGCGTTTCCGAACCAGGCGTGCCGAGCTGCACGCCCACTTCCTGCAAGTAATCGTCGGCTGCCGTGTCGACTGCGGCGAGGTTGTCGCGCGTGGCCTTGCGCGGGCCGCCGCCATTGCCGAACACGAGCGTGGTGTACGGCAGGCCATCAGCGGCCAGTTGCGGCTGCTTGGTCTTGATGTCGGTGGAGAGGCCCAGGATCGGGTTGCCCTTGTGGGCGTAGCCGTTGATCGTCATCGTGTGGTCGTGGTCGGCCGTGACGACGATCAGCGTGTTCGACAAGTCCGCCGTGCCCAACGCGCGCTTGATGGCTTCGTCAAACGCACCGGCATCTTCCAGCGCGCGCTTGGCGTTGGTGCCGTGCAGTGCGTGGTCGATGCGGCCGCCTTCCACCATCAGGAAGTAGCCCTTGCCGTTCTTCTGCAGCACGCGGATGGCCTTCTCGGTCATGTCGGCCAGGCTGGGTTCGTCGATGCTCTTCTTGACGCGGTCCAGCTCGTAGTTCATGTGGTCGAGGTTGAACAGGCCGAGCAGCTTGGTGGTGTTCGTCGGGTCCACGGCAGCGAGTTGCGTACCGGTCGACACATACGTGTAGTTGGCTGCGGTGAACTGGCCGATCAGATCGGTGGTGTCGGTGCGCTTGCTGCCGGTGGTGCCCTGCGGCAGGTAGTGGCGGCGGCCGCCGCCGAGCAGCACGTCCACGCCGTCCTTCAGGGCGGCGTTGTACAGCGTGTTGCCCGGTGCGCCCTGCGCGGCGATCTGGTTCTCGCCGTCGCGGTGGCAGATGTGCGAATACGTGGCAGCGGGCGTGGCGTGCGTGATGCGCGTCGTGGTGACGGCGCCCACTGATTTGCCGGCGGCCTTCGCCAGCTCCAGCAGCGTGGCGGCCGGCGTGCCGTTGTTGGCCGGGCACGTGCTGTCGGATCCCGTCACGTAGCCCTTGCCGGCGCTGTCGCTGGCCTTGGTGTCCTGCGACATGGAGATGACTTCGTTGTTCATCTTCACGCCGGTCATGTAGGCCGACATCGACGGGGCGCTGTCGGTGGTCTGCGCATCGTTGGAGTACGTCTTGATGCGCGCCGTGCGCCTGAGCGTTTCCATCGTCAGGCGGCCGGCTTCGCCCACCTTGTAGATGCGCGTGGCGGTGACGGTGGTCGGGCCCATGCCGTCGCCCAGGAAGAAGATCACGTTCTTGGCTTCGCCGGCGGCGTGCGCTTGGGCCCAGGCACCGGCGGCCAGCGCCAGCACGGTGGCCTGAAGGATGCGATTCGGGATGCGATTCGATTGCGTGTTCATGTTTGCCCTCTCCCTCTTACAGGCCCACGGCCTGCTTGATGAGGCCGAAGACCTCGGTGTTGTCCATCGTGCCGGTAAAGCGCTCGGCGCCCAGGCCGCGCGCGCCGATGAAGACATCGGTGCCACCGTGCGTTTCGCCGCCCGGTGCGACCGGGATTGCGGCTTCCTGGTGATACGTCTTGTCGTACACGGCGGCGTCCGTCAGTGCGCCGCGCGTGGCGGGGCGGTTTTCACCCGTGCCGAAGCCGATGATGGTGAACGGGTTGCCGCCGGTGTCGGTGGCGTTGGCGCCGTTCACGTAGCTCTTGAGCAGGCCCAGCACGCCGGGGTTGGCATCGCTGGTCGGGCCCGTGCGCTTGGCGTAGCCGTTGAGCACCAGCGTGTGGTCGTGGTCGGCCGTGACGACGATCAGCGTGTTCTTCAGGCCCGGGTCGATCGTGTTGAGCTTGTCGATCGCACCGCGAATGGCGGAGTCGAATGCCACGGTGTCCTGCAATGCCTTGCGGGCGGTGGTTTCGTGCAGCGCGTGGTCGATGCGGCCGCCTTCCACCATCAGGAAGAAGCCCTTCTTCTTGGCGGCGAGCACGTCGATGGCCTTGTTGGTCATCTCGCCCAGGCTCGGTTCCTTGCTCGGGTCACGGTCCAGGTCGTACGACATGTGGCTGCTGGTGAACAGGCCCACGACCTTGTTGTCGGTGGCGGCCAGCGTGTCGAACTCGGCCTTGTTGCTGGCGTAGCGGTAGCCGCCGGCCTTGAATTCGGCGATCAGGTCGCGGCCGTCGGTGCGCGCGCCGCCAGCGGTGGTCGGCTGGAAGTGCTTGCGGCCGCCGCCGAAGACCACGTCCACACCGTCGCCGAGTGCGGCGTTGAAGCCCTTGCCGGCCGGCGTGAGTTGCGCGGCGATGGTGTTCTCGCCGTCGCGGTGGCAGATGTGCGCGTACGTGGCCGCCGGCGTGGCGTGCGTGATGCGCGTGGTGGTGACCACGCCCGTGCCGTAGCCGGCTGCCTTCATCAGTTCGAGCAGCGTGGTGACGGGCTTGCCGTTGCCGCTCGGGCAGGTGCTGTCGGCGCCGGAGAGGTAATCCTTGCCGCCCGCGTCATAGGCCATGGTGTCGGCCGACATGGAGATGACTTCGTTGTTCATCTTCACGCCGGTCATGTAGGCGGACATCGACGGCGCGGAGTCGGTGACCTGCGCGTTGTTCGAATACGTACGCACGAAGCCGGTTTCCGGCAGCGTGTCCATGGTCAGCTCGCCGTCTTCGCCCACCTTGTAGATGCGCGCGGCGGTCATGGTGGTCAGGCCCATGCCGTCACCGAGGAAGAACACGACGTTCTTGGTCGGGGTGGTGGGCGTGCCGGCATCCGGCGTGGCGTTGCCGGTGGTGGATGTGCCGTCGCTGCCGCAGGCGGCCATGGCCAGCGCGGCGGCCGCGGCGGCGGCGTATTTCGTGAGTGTGTGGTTGTGCATCGTTGGCTCCCTGAACGATGCCCGGCACTTTGGTGGTGGCGTGTGGCAGGGGTGTGATGCGGGGGCAGCACTTCCTAACCGGATCGAAAGGTTCGAATGTGACGGTGCATTGACAGTGCGCCGTATGGTCGACTACGGGGATTTGCTCGCCAGGGCAAGCGCGTAGGCGGCAAAAGGGCCGCATGTGACGCCCCCGACATGGTTGCGCCCGCCCGAATCCGCTACAATCCAGCCCATTCCGAGGAGCGTTGCAACGGTCGGCTCAGTCCCACCGCCAGGCTCGGAAGTTCAAACGGCGCTCGCAGTATCGTGGCTACACGATGGCGAGAACGCATCTATCCGGGGTCCAGTGCAATGGGCCCTGTCTCAGCGGTTGCCTCCCCAGCGTGCAGTCACCCCAATTTTCGGAGTGATCCAATGAACGCTGTGACCGACCTCAAGAACGATTACCTCGTCGCCGACATCAAGCTGGCCGACTGGGGCCGCAAGGAAATCGCCATCGCCGAGACGGAAATGCCCGGCCTGATGGCCATCCGCGAGGAGTTTGCTGCCAGCCAGCCGCTCAAGGGCGCGCGCATTGCCGGTTCGCTGCACATGACCATCCAGACCGCCGTGCTGATCGAGACGCTCAAGGCGCTCGGCGCCGACGTGCGCTGGGCCTCGTGCAACATCTTCTCGACGCAGGACCACGCTGCCGCCGCGATTGCCGCATCGGGCACGCCGGTGTTCGCGTTCAAGGGCGAGTCGCTCAAGGAATACTGGGACTTCACCCACCGCATCTTCGAATGGGCCGACGGCGGCACGCCGAACATGATCCTGGACGACGGCGGCGACGCGACGCTGCTGCTGCACCTGGGCGCCAAGGCGGAAAAGGACGCCTCCGTCATTAGCAAGCCGGGCAGCGAAGAAGAGACCTTCCTGTTTGCCGCCATCAAGGAAAAGCTCGCCAAGGACGCGACCTTCTACAGCCGCAACCTCGACGCGATCAAGGGCGTGACGGAAGAAACCACCACGGGCGTGCACCGCCTGTACCAGATGGCCCAGCGCGGCGAACTGCGCTTCCCGGCCATCAACGTGAACGACTCGGTCACCAAGAGCAAGTTCGACAACCTGTACGGCTGCCGTGAATCGCTGGTCGACGGCATCAAGCGCGCGACCGACGTGATGATCGCTGGCAAGGTGGCGATCGTGGCCGGCTACGGTGACGTGGGCAAGGGTTCGGCCCAGGCACTGCGCGCGCTGTCCGCGCAAGTGTGGGTGACGGAAATCGACCCGATCTGCGCGCTGCAAGCGGCGATGGAAGGCTACCGCGTGGTCACCATGGACTACGCCGCCGAGCACGGCGACATCTTCGTCACCTGCACGGGCAACTACCACGTCATCACGCACGACCACATGGCCAAGATGAAGGATCAGGCCATCGTCTGCAACATCGGCCACTTCGACAACGAGATCGACATCGCCTCGGTCGAGAAGTACCAGTGGGAAGAGATCAAGCCGCAGGTTGATCACGTGATCTTCCCCGACGGCAAGAAGATCATCATCCTGGCCAAGGGCCGCCTGGTGAACCTGGGCTGCGCCACGGGCCACCCGTCGTACGTGATGAGCAGCTCGTTCGCCAACCAGACCATCGCGCAGATCGAGCTGTGGACCGAAGCGCAGAAGGGCTCGAACAAGTACCCGGTGGGCGTGTACACGCTGCCCAAGCACCTGGACGAGAAGGTCGCCCGCCTGCAGCTGAAGAAGCTGAATGCGCAGCTGACCGAGCTGACCGATCAGCAAGCGGCCTACATTGGCGTAAGCAAGCAAGGCCCGTACAAGGCTGACCACTACCGCTACTAAGCCGTACCCGCCGGCGGCATCTCTGCCGCCGGCACTCAACTCGAGGACTCCCCCATGAGACTGCTCGCTGTCTGGGTCATCAACGCGCTGGCGTTGTTGCTTGTCGCCTATCTGCTCCAAGGCATCCACGTGAATGGCTTCGGCTCCGCGCTGATCGCGGCGCTGGTGCTGGGTCTCGTGAATACGCTGATCCGTCCGATCCTGGTCATCCTCACCTTGCCGGTGACGCTGCTCACGCTCGGGCTGTTCATCTTCATCATCAACGCGCTGCTGTTCCTGTTCGTCGGCAACCTGCTGGCGGGCTTCCAGGTGGCCAGCTTTGGCGCGGCGCTGTTGGGTTCCATCCTGTACAGCGTGATCTCGTGGCTGCTCTCGAGCCTGCTGCTGCGCGAGGCTTAAGGTTTCTGTCATGCAAGACCGTCAATTCAGTTTTGAATTCTTCCCGCCCAAGACGGCGGAAGGCGCCGAGAAGCTGCGCAACACGCGTGCGCAGCTCTCGCCGCTCAAGCCGCGCTTCATCTCCGTGACTTTCGGCGCGGGCGGCACCACGCAACAAGGCACGCTCGACGCCGTGGTGGAGATCCAGCGCGAAGGCATCGAGGCCGCGCCGCACCTGTCGTGCGTGGGCTCGTCGCGCGAGAGCATCCGCGCCATCCTCAACACGTACCGCGAGAACGGCATCCGCCGCATCGTCGCGCTGCGCGGCGACATGCCCTCGGGCATGGGCGAGATCGGTGAATTCCGCTTCGCCAACGAGCTGGTCGAGTTCATCCGCCAGGAAACCGGCGAGGCCTTCCACATCGAGGTGGCGGCGTACCCGGAATACCACCCGCAGGCACGCTCGCCCAAGCACGATCTGGAGAACTTCGCCCGCAAGGTGAAGGCCGGTGCCGACTCCGCCATCACGCAGTATTTCTTCAACGCGGATGCGTACTTCCAGTTCGTTGACGATGCACGCAAGCTTGGCGTGGAAGTGCCCATCGTGCCCGGCATCATGCCGATCACGAATTCGTCGCAGCTGATGCGCTTCTCCGAGATGTGCGGCGCCGAAGTGCCGCGCTGGATTGCCAAGCGACTGGAAAGCTTTGGCGACGACCGCGAATCCATCCGCGCCTTCGGCCTGGATGTGGTGACGGCCATGTGCGACCGCCTGCTGCAAGGCGGCGCGCCGGGGCTGCACTTCTACACGCTCAACGCGGCCGGCGCCACGCGCGCCATCTGGCAGCGCCTGGGCTTGTAACCGGGTAACGACGTGGCCGCGGCGCCGGATCCGCTGATCGCCTGGCTGCTGGATGAGCTCCGGCCGCTTGCCGCGCAGATCGGCGAGATCCGCGCGCGGAGGATGTTCAGCGGCGCGGCGCTGTATTACGACGACATCGTCTTTGCGCTGGTGATTCGCGGCACGTCGTACCTACGTGTGGATGACCTCACACGCGCGCGCTTCCTCGCAGAAAAGTCGGTGCCGTTCAGCTACGAGCGCAACGGCCGCACGATCAGCATGACGGGCTACCTGAGTACGCCGGCCGAGGCGCTCGACGGTGGCCAGCCATTGCGTGACTGGGCACGGCTGGCGATCGAGGCCGCGCTGCGCGAGGCGAATGCCAAGGCGGCCAAGCCCAGGCGCACCGCGGCAAAGAAGGCACCAAAGACAACGGCGACCAAGAAGGCCGCCGCCAAGACAGTCACTGCAAAGACCACCGCCACCAAGAAGACGGCCAAGCGCTGAACGCTCAGTACAGCGTCGTCTTCAGCCGTTCGGGCAATTCACGGTCGTAGGCTTCCCCATCGAATGCGCCGCCGCTGATGCGCTGCAGGATCCTGCCTGCGGTCGGCAGTGCGGGCTTTGGCTCCTGCGCGCGCTCCCACAGCTTCGAGCGCACCAGCGCCTTCGAGCAGTGGAAGTACACCGATTGCACCTGCACGAGGATCACGCTGCGCGGGAGCTTGTCCTGCACGGCAAACGAAGCGAGCAGTGCCGGGTCGGCCGAGATGGTGGCCGTGCCGTTCACGCGCAGCGTTTCGCCCGCGCCCGGCACGATGAAGAGCACCGACACGCGTCCGTCTTCAATGATGTTGCGCAGATTGTCGATGCGGTTGTTGCCCGGGCGGTCGGGAATCGCCAGCGTGCGTTCGTCGACGATGCGCACGAAGCCCGGGGCGTCGCCCTTGGGCGAGGCATCCGTGCCACCCGCACCCACCGACGACAGCACGATGAACGGCGAGGCCTCCACGAACGCGCGGTAGTCCGCGTTCAGGTGGTCGATCTCCTTGAGCAGCGAGCGCGGGTTCGGGGCGCCATAGATGGCTTCGAGGTCGGCAACGGTCTTCAGCGTGTGGGGCATGCGCATTCCTTGGGGCGATTCAAAATACGCCGCGCTCGGTGACGATGCAGTCGAGCGCGATATCGTGCGGTTGCGGCGCGATGGATTCCACCCGGTTCACCTCGTACGCGATGCCGATGGTGCGCGGACGGTGGCCGGCGGCATGCAGCGCAGCAAGCGTGCGGTCGTAGAAACCGCCGCCGTAGCCGATGCGGTAGCGCTGCGCATCGAAGCCCACGCACGGGATCAGCAAGACATCGGGCGTTTCGCTCTCGCCCGAGCGGGGGATGGGGATGTTGTACGCGCCCGGCGTCATTTCACAATCGGGCGTCCAGCGCCGAAACTGCAGCGGCGAAAACTTGTCTGTCACCACGGGCAGCAGCGCATGGCGCGCGGCATCGGCCGTCAGCCAGTGGCCCAGCACGGTCAACGCATCGAACTCGCCCTGCGTTGGCCAGTAGGCGGCCAGACGTTGGACGGGCAGCGTGCTCAGCAGGTCAGCGAGGTGATGCGCCAGCGCGGCGTCGTGCGCGATGCGCTCAGGCAGCGCGGCGCGCGCATCGAGCAGCATCGTGCGCAGCGTGCGGCGGGACTCGATCGGGGTGGTGGAATTGGCCGGATCGTGCGGGTTCCCTAAGGCTGGCATGGGATAATCGACGGACCTAACAGTGATTGGATGGGGTAGGAGATGGCATTGAAGGGCAAGGCAGTATATCGCGCGGCCGCACTGGCTTTTGCGGGTGTGGTCGGCGTGAGTGTGGTGGGCCCGCTGAGTCCCATTTCGATGGCGGTGGCCGCCAAGCGCCAGGCGCCGCAAGGCATTCCGGCCAATCCGGACGATGCATTCGTCGAGTTGCGCAACGCCGCCCGCCGCAACGATGTCGCGCGCAGCTGGGAGCTGGCCGACAGCCTGTCCGACTACCCCATTCAGTCGTACGTGCAGTATTTCCGCATCAAGCCGCAGCTGTTCGACGCCAGCGGCTATGCCCGCGTCGATGCGCCGGAAGATGAGATCCGCACGTTCCTGCAGCGCTACAAGGGCGAGGCGATTGCCGACCGTTTGCGCAACGACTGGCTGCTCGTGCTCGGCAAGAAGCGTGACTGGGCGACCTTCGATGCCGAGTACCCGAATTTCGTGCTGAAGGACGATACGCAGGTCGAGTGCTACGCCCTGCTCTCGCGCGCGATGAAGGGGCAGAACGTGGCCGCCGATGCGCGTAATACGTTGTCCGACCCCAAGGGTTATGGCGAAGGCTGCGTCGACCTGATCGGCTATCTGGCGCAATCGAACCAGTTCACGCGTGCGGACGTCGCTTTTGCGGCGCGGCTGTCGCTGGAGCAGAACCTCGTCACGCAGGCCTCGCGCATTGCTGCGGTGCTGCCCGATGGTGACCGCGTGGACAACGACACGCTGGCCAACGTGACCCGCATGGCGCGCAATGATCCGTCGCAGGCGACGGCCTACCTGCTGTCGCAAAGCGGCAGCCTCTCGCGCGAAGAGCAAGGCGCGGGCTGGGGCGTGATTGGTCAGTACGCGGCCAAGAAGCAGACGCCCGATGCGCTGGACGCCTACCGCCGTCAGATGAAGCTGGGCGGCGATGCGTGGCTGTCGGACGAATCGCAGGAATGGCGTGTGCGCACGGCCCTGCGCGCCGGTGACTGGAAGATGGTGCGCCAGGCCATCGACGCCATGCGCCCGACGCTGCGCAGCCGCGATCCGGCCTGGACGTACTGGTACGCCCGCGCACTCAAGGCAGATGGCCGCAACGATGACGCCAACAAGCAGTTCCAGTCCATCGCCGGGCAGTTCAACTTCTATGGCCAGCTCGCGCAGGAAGAGCTCGGCCAGCGCATCACCGTGCCGCCGCGCACGACCGTGGCCGACGCCGAGATCGACCCCATCGGCCGCAACCACCCGGGCTTCGCGCGCGCCAAGAAACTGTACGACCTGAACCTGCGCTTTGAAGGCAACCGCGAGTGGAACTGGGAGCTGCGTGACATGAGCGACCGCGAGCTGCTGGCAGCGGCGGAATACGGCCGCAAGCTCGGCCTGCTCGACCGCACCGTCAACTCGGCCGACAAGACCAGGACCGAACATGACTTCTCGCTGCGCTTCCCGACGCCGTATCTGAACGTGGTCCAGCGCAACGCCGACGCCGTGGGGCTGGATGTGGCCTGGACGTACGGCCTGATCCGCCAGGAGTCGCGCTTCATCATGGATGCGCGTTCGTCGGTGGGCGCTTCGGGTTTGATGCAGGTGATGCCGGAAACCGCCAAGCACATCGCCAAGAAGATCGGCCTGCCGGGGTTCCGTGTTTCGCAGATGAGCGATATCGATACCAACGTGCTGCTCGGTACGGCCTACCTGTCGATGATCCTGACCAACCTGGACAGCTCGATGACGCTGGCCACCGCGGGCTATAACGCGGGCCCGGGCCGTCCGAAGCGCTGGCGCTCGACGCTCACGCGTCCGGTGGAGGGCGCGATCTTCGCCGAGACGATTCCGTTCAACGAGACGCGCACGTATGTGAAGAACGTGCTGTCGAACGCGACGTACTACAGCGCGCTGCTGACCGGCCGGCCGCAGTCGCTGAAGGATCGCCTGGGCAAGGTGGTGCCGGAATCCGTCACGCCGGATGATCTGCCGTAAGCGACGCGGCCGTCATCCGCTTCACACGAAACGCCCGCTGCGACGCGGGCGTTTTTCATTGCGGCATGCGCCTGCTGGATCACAACAGTGCGGGCTTCGACACACCGGCAGCACGCCACGTGCGCGCACCTTGGGGGCGATGGCGTTCCGGGCCTATTGTGGTGAGGCGCCACTCGCCTCTCTCCTCCCCGTTCTGGAGATGCCACCATGCACACCTCCAACCTGCTCGTTTTCGGCGGTACCGGTTTTGTCGGCACGCAGTTGCTCTCGCGGCTGGTGACAGAGACCTTTGCCGCACCCGGCATGCCCGAAGGCCGTGTGATCGTGCCCACGCGCGATGCCGAATCCGCCCGTGCGCACAACCTCACGCTGCTGCCGCGCGTGGATGTGATGGACGCCGATATCTACGCCGACGATGCCCTCGATGCATTGTTCCTGGCGCTGACCGAGCGCGGCGGTGAGCACTGCGCCGTCATCAACCTGGTCGGTACGCTGCAGGATGCGCGCGAGATGCCATATGGCCCGAACTTCCAGCGCGTGCATGTCGATCTGCCGCGCCGCATCGTCGATGCCTGCCGCCGCCACGGCGTGAAGCGGCTGCTGCATATGAGCGCGCTGGGCGCCGATCCGGCCGGCCCATCGATGTACCAGCGCAGCAAGGGCGACGGCGAGCGCGTGGTCATGAGCAGCGAGCTGGACTGGACGGTGTTCCGGCCGTCCGTGGTGTTCGGGCCGCAGGATCATTTCCTGAACCTGTTCGCCCGCATGCAGCGCGTGGCCCCCTTCGTGCCACTGGCCTGTGCCGAGGCTCGCTTCCAGCCCGTGTATGTGGACGACGTGGCCGCCGCCTTCGTCAACGCGCTCGACAACCCGGCCACCGTGCGGCACGCGTATCCGTTGGTAGGGCCGCGTATCTACACGCTGGCCGAACTCATGCGCTTTGCGGGGCGCGCCAGCGGCCACCCGCGCTGGATCGTGCCGCTGCCCGAGGGTTTGGGCCGCATGCAGGCGGCGCTGTTCGAGCATCTGCCGGGTGCGCCCATTTCGCGCGACAACCTCGACTCCATGCGCGTGGATAACGTCAGCGCCGAGCCGGTGGCGCCGGAACTGGGCATTCACCCGCTCGGCATGGAAGCGGTGATGCTGCCCGCGCTTGCCGGTTTCGGGCCGAACTCCGCACTGCGCAACGCTCGCGCCCGCGCGCATCGGTAGCAGGTAACAGGCACCGAAGTTGCGGGCCCGGTTGTGAATGCCCTTCACAACGGTGGCCAATCCGTTTCATTTTGTGGCGGTGCAGCGCAAGGCTAGAATGGTTCGTTCGCCTTGCGCCGCAGCCTTTTGCCATCATCAAGAACTAGAGCATCCGGGGCGCTGCGATATCCAGCCGGCGAGCCCCTCACAACACGAGCTGTGCACTCTCCAAGGACAGGCATCATGAAACTGGTCATCGGCAACAAGAACTATTCGTCGTGGTCGCTACGCCCGTGGCTGCTCGCCAAGCAGGCCGGCATTCCGTTCGAGGAGATCCGCGTGCGCCTGCTGAGCGAGACCTTTGCCGCCGACGTGGCACGCCATTCGCCGGCCGGCCGCGTGCCCGTGCTGGTCGACGGCGACATGAACGTGTGGGATTCGCTCGCCATCTGCGAGACGCTGGCCGAGCGCTTTCCACGCGCGCAGCTGTGGCCGGCTGATCCGAAGGCCCGCGCGCACGCCCGCTCGATCTGCGCGGAGATGCACTCCGGCTTCACCAACCTGCGCAACAACATGCCGATGAACGTCACGGCCGTGCTGCCCGGCATGGGCTGGAATGTGGCCGTGCAGCGCGACATCGACCGCATTGCCACGATGTGGACCGAACTGCGCCAGAAATACGCATCACAAGGTCCGTTCCTGTTCGGCCACTTCACGGTGGCGGATGCGTTCTACGCGCCGGTGGTCAGCCGCTTCGCCACCTACGGCGTGCGCCTGCCCGAAGCGGCCAAGGCCTATGCCGACACCATCCTTAACCTGCCCGCCATGCAGGAATGGATCGACGGTGCACGCGCCGAGCATGACTTCCTCGCCGACGACGAGCCCTACCGCACTGCACTGGACGAAGAAACGCTTGTTGTTGCCAACCACGCTGCCAATCAATGACGGAACGCGCAACAGAAGCGGAAGCCATCGTTGATCCAGCCACGCACGGGCTGGATGTGTATGCCGTGGGCGGCGCCATTCGTGATGCGCTGCTCGGGTTGCCGGTGCAGGACCGGGATTACGTTGTCGTTGGCGCCACGCCGGAGGGCATGGAGGCGCGCGGCTTTCGCGCCGTCGGCAAAGACTTCCCCGTCTTCCTGCATCCGGTCACTCATGCCGAGTACGCGCTTGCGCGCACCGAGCGCAAGACGGCGGCCGGCTACAAGGGCTTCTCAGTCTACTACGCGCCCGACGTCACGCTCGAAGACGACCTCATCCGTCGCGACCTGACCGTCAACGCGATGGCGCAGCGCGTGGCCGAAGACGGTGCGCTGGTCGGCCCCGTCATCGACCCCTATGGCGGGCAGGCCGACGTAGCGGCGCGCACGTTCCGGCATGTGTCGGATGCGTTTGTGGAGGACCCGGTGCGCATCCTGCGCCTCGCACGGTTTGCCGCGCGTTTTGCCGATTTTCATGTCGCGCCCGAAACCAACGCGCTGATGCAGCGCATGGTGCAGGCCGGCGAGGTGGATGCGCTGGTGCCCGAGCGCGTGTGGCAGGAAATCGCACGCGGGCTGATGGAGGCGCACCCGCAGCGCATGTTTGCCGTGCTGCGCGACTGCGGCGCGCTGGTGCGCCTGTTGCCCGAACTCGACCGGCTGTGGGGCGTGCCGCAACGCGCCGACTACCACCCGGAAGTCGATACCGGCGTGCACACCATGATGGTCATCGAAACGGCTGCTGCCATGGGGACGACACTGCCGGTGCGTTTCTCCGCTCTGGTGCACGACCTCGGCAAGGGCACCACGCCTGAAGATATCCTGCCGCGCCACATCGGCCACGAAGGGCGCAGCGTACCGATGATCGAAGTGGTCTGCCAGCGTCTGCGCGTGCCGACCGAGTGCCGCGAACTGGCGCTCGTGGTCGCGCGCGAGCACGGCAACATCCACCGTTGCGATGGCTTTGATGCGGCAGCGCTCGTTCGGCTGCTGGAGCGCTGCGATGCACTGCGCAAGCCCGATCGTTTCCGTCAGGTGCTGCAGGCCTGCGAAGCGGATGCCCGTGGCCGCCTCGGGTTTGAAGACCGCAGCTATCCCCAGGCGGAACGCCTGCTGCACGCGCTGCAGGCAGCGTCCTCCATCGATGCAGGCGCCGTCGCCAAACGCCATGCCGACCACCCCGCGCATATCAAGCAGGCGGTCCACCAGGCGCGCATCGAGGCCGTCGCGCAAGCCGGCGTATGAGCCGGCCTGGGCGGCTTACTCGAACGGCGTGTCGTTCGGGTTGGCGTACAGCGCCTTCAACTGATCGTTCATCGGGAAGTTGAAATTCAGGTTCTTGGGCGGCACGGGTTTCTCGAACCACTTGGCGTAGAGCGCCTTGATCTCGCCGCTCTTCATCACGCCCACCATGGTGTCGTCGACCAGCTTCTTGAACTGCGGGTCATCTTTGCGCAGCATGAAGCCGTACGCTTCAAACGACTGCGGCGTGCCTGTCACGACCCAGTCGTCGGGCTTCTGCGCAAGGGTGCGCGCGCCGGCTAGCAGCACATCGTCCATCATGAACGCCGCCACGCGGCCGCTTTGCAGCGTGAGGAACGACTCGCCGTAATCCTTGCCGCTGATCACGTTCATGTTCATCTTCTTCTCGTCGTTCATCTTGCGCAGGATGCGCTCCGACGTGGTGCCCGCGTTGGTGATGACGGACTTGCCCGCCAGATCGGGGAAATCCTTCACGCCCGATTTCACATTGGTCAGCAGACGCGTGCCGGCGATGAAGAACGTGGTCGAGAACGCCGTCTGCTGCTCACGCGATTTCAAATGCGTGGTCACGCCGCATTCCAGGTCCACCGAACCGTTCTGCACCAGCGACGTCCGGTTTTGCGACGTCACCGGAATCTGCTGAATCTGCAGGTTGGGCTTGCCCGTCTTCTTCTTCACCGCGTCGATCACGCGCGCGCACAGGTCAGCCGAGAAGCCGATGATCTGGTTCTTGCTGTCGCGGTACGAAAACGGGATCGACGACTCGCGCACGCCAATGAGGATCGTGTTGCTGTCCTGGATCTTCTTGAGCGTGCCGTCGAGCGCTTGGGCGTGCGCGGTGGCGGCAAGCAGGCCGGCCAGTGCCAGCGGGATGCAGCGAAGGGTAAAACGCATGGTGTCCTCCAATGGTTGTGTGGCGCGGCGTGATACGTGTCACGCCGTCTCGGGGATGTCTTCGAGTGAGGTCTGTTACGCGGTTGCCCGGTGGCGCTAGCGGCCGAACCAGCTGCGCAACTCGGCAGCGCTGGCCAGCGGCAGGTGCAGTGCGTCGAGATGCCGGCGCAGGTTGGTAACGAGTGCCGCGTTGTCGGGCGCAGTCGTGCCGTCGGGCAGCGCCATGTTGTTTTCGAAGCCCAGGCGCGCATGGCCGCCGAGCAGCGCCGCGGTGAGCGCGCATTCGGCTTCACGCGGGCCGAACGCGCACATCGCCCACGGCACGTTGGCAGTCAGCTCGCCACCGTCGGCCCACGCCTGCAGGAACGGCAGCAGATCCGACGGATCGGAGCGCTGACCCGCGCTGTAGCGGCCGAGCACGAACAGCACCCAGTGCGGGGTGTCTGGCAGCACGCCGCGCGCACGCAGGTCGCGGTAGCGCACCACGTCGTCGGCGGAATAGAGGATGTACTGGATGGCCGTGCGCGCGGCGGCCAGCTCTGCAAAGAAGCGTGCTGCTTCGGCCTCGTGCGCTGCGTCGGGCACCAGTTCGCGCAGTGCGGCGGAAATCGCCTCGGGCTGCAGGGTGCGCACCGAGGCCATCTGCTGGGCGGGCGTATAGATGCCGACAGCTTCGGTGGTGATCTGAATCACCAGCGCATCGCCCACGGCCTGCTGCACGGCGGCGATGGCCGGGCGGTAGTCGTCGGGCTCCAGGCTGTGCGTGCCGTCGGGGCGGCGCACATGCAGATGCAGCATTGCGGCGCCGGCATCCACGCACTGGCGCGCGCAGGCAGCCAGTTCGTCGGGCGTGATCGGCAGCGCCGGATGATCGACGTGCGTCTTGCGCGCGCCATTTGGCGCGACGGCGATGGCGATGGGGTGGTGGCTCACGCAGCCTCCAGCGCATTGGCGGTGGCAGCGTCCACGGCATCGCCCAGGCGCTCAACGATGGCGTCGATGTCCTGCGCGGCGGCGATGAACGGGGGGGCCAGGAGGATGTGGTCGCCGCGCTGGCCGTCGATCGTGCCGCCCATCGGGTAGACCATCAGGCCGCGCTGCATGGCCTCGGCCTTCACGCGCGCGTGCGTCTTGCGTGCGGGCGACAACGGCGCCTTGGTAGCGCGATCGGCCACCAGCTCCACGCCGACGAACAGCCCGCGGCCGCGCACGTCGCCCACGTGGGCGTGGTCGGCAAAGCGTGCACGCAGCGCCGCGCGCAATTGCTCGCCGCGCGCCTGCACGTTGGCGAGCAGGTTCTCTTCCGCAATCACCTTCTGCACTTCCAGCGCCGCCGCGCACGCCGTGGCATGGCCGATGTAGGTGTGGCCATGCTGGAAGAAGCCGCTGCCGCGCGTGATGGCGTCGTAGATGCGCCGGTTCACCAGCGTTGCGCCGATCGGCTGATATCCGCCGCCCAGGCCCTTGGCGATGGCGACCATGTCCGGCACCACGCCGTCTTCCTCGCAGGCAAACAGATAGCCGGTGCGGCCCATGCCGGACATCACCTCATCGAGCAGCAGCAGCACGCCGTGGCGATCGCACACCGCGCGGATCTTGCGGAAGTAGTCGCCCACCGGCGGCACTGCGCCGGCCGTGGCCCCGACCACCGTCTCGGCCACGAAGGCGGCGACGTTGTCTGCGCCGAGTTCGACGATCTTCGCGTCCAACTCGTCGGCCAGGCGCTGCACATAGTGCGCGTCGCTCTCGCCATCGAGGCGCTCGCGATACGCATAGCACGGCGACACATGGTGCGCCGGCACGAGCAGCGGCAGGAACGGCTCGCGCCGCCATGCGTTGCCGCCAATCGCCAACGCGCCGAGCGTGTTGCCGTGATAGCTCTGGCGACGCGCGATGAAGTACTGGCGTTGCGGCTGGCCGATCTCGACGAAGTACTGGCGTGCGAGCTTCAGCGCGGCCTCGATGGCTTCCGAGCCGCCGGAGACGAAGTACACGTGATTGAGATCACCCGGCGCGGCGTCGACGAGGCGCGCGGCGAGTTCCTCTGCCACGTCGGTCGTGAAGAACGACGTGTGCGCATAGGCGAGCGCGCGTACCTGTTTGCAGATGGCCTCGACCACGCGCGGATGACCATGGCCGAGGCACGAGACGGCGGCGCCCCCGCAGGCGTCGAGATAGCGTTTGCCATCGGAGTCGATGAGCGTCATGCCCTCGCCGCCGACGGCGGTGGGCAGCGTCTTGCGAGGGTCGCGGTGGAAGACGTGGGTAGTGGACGGTGTCATGGTCAGTCGGAGGATTGGCGTTGGGCTGGCGGCACCGCAACCGCCGCTTCACTGCGGCGGGCGCTGCGCACGTAGGCGTGTTGTTGCTTGAGTTGGGCGTCGCTGTCGGCCAAGTGTGCGAGCGCGGTGGGGCCGGCGTGGCGGAACCACGTCATCAGCAACGCATCGAGCAGCGCCAGCGGCGCGGCCAGCGAATGGAAGAACGAGGGGATCGCCACCGGCGCGACGAGCCGCTGCCACGCCAGCTCGGCACCGGGGGCGATGGCGCTGTCGGTTACATAGACGAGGCGCGCGCCGCGCGTGTGCGCGTACTGCATGGCCTCGATGACTTCGCGCGTGTACGGATCGAACGTGACGGCGATGACGATGTCGTCTGCGCCACAGAAGCGCAGCGGGTCGGCCAGCGTGTTGCCGGTGCCCGAGCACAGCGTGACCTTGTCGTCGAACAGTTGCGCGGCATAGCCGAATGCATGCGTGAGCGCGAGGCAGCTGCGCGCGCCGAGCAGATAGACGCGGCGCGCCTTGCACAAGGCGGCCGCCACGGTCTCGAGCGCCACCAGGTTGGCCGGCGAAAACGCCGATTGCACATGCGCGCCGATGGCCATGCCGATGCGCTCGGCGTCGGAGGCCCCGGCCGCATCGTCGCCCTGCAGCGCGCTGGCGCGGCCGGCAAAGCCATCGGCTTGCTGGCGCAGGTGGTTCACGCAGATGTCGCGCAGCGCGGCAAAGTCGTCAAAGCCGAGCGCCCGTGCCAGGCGGGAGAAAGTGGCTGGCGCCAGATCGCAGCGGCGCGCCAAGTCGCGCATGGAAAGCAGGGCGATATCGTGCTGGTGCGTTTCCAGCAACATCGCGGCGCGCTGCAGTTGCGGTGACAGGTCGCTGGCGCGGTCGCGCAGCGTCTGCATGAGCCCATCGAACGTCATGAGGTGACCGTATTGATTCAACTGTTTCGTAAACTACGACAATGAAACAGTTGAGTCAATATCGGGATTCACCTGGATCGGCGCGCAGCAAAACGGCCGCATCCCAAGGGTGTGCGGCCGTGTCGGACAAACAAAAACGGAGGCCGAAGCCTCCGTTGTCGGGTGTGATGCTGGCTTCTCAGGTTGCCGGCGCGTCCAGCTGTTCCATGCGGAACTGGAAGAACCCGGCGCCAATCAGGCCCAGCAGGCTCAGCGCCATGCAGGTGCACGCCAGAATCATCACCGCGCTTAGCGACGACACCCCGCTCATGAGCGGCGTATGCATCAGGGCCGACAGATTGCCGCCCACCCACATGGCCGCGACGAGCGCCATCAAGCACGTCAGCGCCGCGGCATTGCGCAACCACGTCAACCGCGTCTTGCGGCTGATGCCGTCGAAAGCGTGGAAATGGAAGTGGTGTCCGGTGCCGACGAATGCCATGGAGTCTCTCCTTGTGCTTGCCGCTTGATAGCGTTGAGTCACTATACCGAGACCTGCGACAGTTTGGCGCAGTTTGCGCCGCTAGGTATACCCTAAGCTGCGCTGCGTCAATAGGACTCGGTATATTTTTTGTGACTGCGACACTGCGCCGCAGATCGGCGGCTGGTGCGGCAAAGGAGCGATGGCGGGCGCGCGCAACAGGGTGCGCAGAAATGAAAAAAGACCTCGCGAGGAGGTCTTTTTTGTTGCTCTGCAAAATCGTTGGAGATTGCGGAGCGAAGAATTTTGGTGGCCTGGGGCGGAATCGAACCACCGACACGCGGATTTTCAATCCGCTGCTCTACCAACTGAGCTACCGGGCCAAGCAAAGAAATGCAAGTATGGCAGTGTTTCCCCCCTGCCGTCAAGCACTCCTGTGAACTTTGATGATCAGGCGGCGGGTTCGGCCTTGTTGCGCGACAACTCCACGCCCAACTGCTTGAGCTTGCGATACAGATGCGTTCGCTCCAGGCCGGTTTTTTCGGCCACACGGGTCATGCTGCCGCCCTCGCGCTGCAGGTGGTATTCAAAGTAGGCGCGCTCGAACAGGTCGCGGGCTTCGCGCAGCGGCATGTCGAACGAGAACTGCATGCCGCCGCCTTCTGCAGCACGGGCCGGCACGCCATTGAGATCGCCGCGATCGAGTGCGGGCGCACCTGCTGCTGCATTCGGCGCGGCACCTGCAAGGCCGGTTGCCGGTGCGGACGCCGGTGCGGACGCGCGCGGTTTTTCCTTGCTGCGCGACAGGCCCTGCTCCACCGCTGTCAGCAGCTTTTGCAGCGCGATCGGCTTTTCCAGGAAATTCAGCGCACCGATCTTGGTCGCCTCGACGGCGGTGTCGATGGTGGCGTGGCCCGACATCATGATGACCGGCATGGTCAGCAGACCTTGCGAGGCCCACTCCTTGAGCAGTGTCACGCCGTCGGTGTCCGGCATCCAGATATCGAGCAGGACGAGGTCGGGCGTTGCGTTCGCGCGGTAGTCACGCGCGCGCTGCGCGTTTTCGGCGACTTCGACAACGTGCCCTTCGTCTCCGAGAATTTCGGAGAGCAACTCCCGGATACCCATTTCGTCGTCGACAACGAGGATGGTGGCCATGCTTTTCCTCTATGTGCGGCGGGATTGCCCACCAAGCTACGCGAGTTTTACGAACAGGATGGAAACCTGGGCGCCGGTGGTTTCGGTGCCCGATGGTGTGCCAGATTGGCGGTTGCGCAATTCGATGCGCGCCCCGTGCTCGTCCATGATTTTCTTCACCATGGCCAAGCCCAATCCTGTGCCTTTGGCTTTGGTCGTGACGTACGGCTCGAAGGCGCGGTTGAGGATGCGGGACGAGAACCCGCTGCCGTTGTCCGCGATCGCAAGCCGCACGGCTTGCCGCCGCGCGCCCGAGGCGTCGTCGTATTCTACCGTGTCAGTTTGCAACATGACATGTGGAGCGGCTCGCCCGGCGCTTTCGTTCTCGGCGACCGCATCTTGCGCGTTCTGCAGCAGGTTGTGGATGACCTGGCGCAACTGTGTCGGATCGCCCTTGATGGGGGGCAGCCCAGTGCCCAGCTTGGCCTTGATGACGGGGTGCTCGTCGCGGTCGGGGTGATCGATGCCGTACAGGTGCAGCACCTCGGCGGCGAGCGCGTTGAGGTCCAGATCCTGCAGCATGGCCGGCGGCGTGCGGGCGTAATCACGGAAGTCGTCAACCATGCGCTTCATGGCGGCGACCTGGTTGACGATGGTGGTGGCGCCGCGGCGGAGCACCTCGGCGTCGCCCTCCGACAGCTTGGGCGAGAGCTTCATCTCCAGGCGCTCGGCCGAGAGCTGGATGGGCGTGAGCGGGTTCTTGATCTCGTGCGCCAGGCGTCGCGCAACCTCGCCCCACGCCACGGAGCGCTGCGCGGAGATCACGTCGGAAATATCGTCGAACACCACCACGTAGCCGCGCTCGGTGCCGTGCGCGCCCACCGAAGGCCCCGGCAGGCGCGTGCCGCGCACCAGCAGCGTGAGCGGTTCATCTTCGTCTTCGAGCGGAATCTCGACCTGCTTCTGCCAATGGTTTGCAGCCCCGCCAGCGGCTGCGCTCACGTCGTGTTCGGCAAAGGCCTGCTCGACGACCGGCGCAAAGGCGGCCAGCGGCGCAATGCTGACGAGCCCCTGGCCGACCCATGCGCCGAAGGGCTGTTTGAAGATGCGCTCGGCACCCGGGTTGGCGGTCAACAGCACGAAGCGATGGTCGAACACGAAGACGCCTGCGGTCAGGTTGGTCAGCACGCTCTCAAGATAGGCCTTCGATTGCTCGAGCGCCGCGCGGTTCTGCTCCACGGCGCGGCGCGCGTCGGCCAGCTGGCGTGTCATCTGGTTGAACTGCTGCGTGAGCAGGCCCAGTTCGTCACGCGTATGCAGTTCACGCTTGGGCGAGAGGTCGCCTTCGGCCACTTCACGCGTGCCCTGGAGCAGCATTAGCAGCGGTCGTGCCAGCTGTGCGCCCAGCAGCAGCGCGAGCATCACCGCGATGAACACCGCCAGGAACAGCGTGAGCGTGAGCGTGCCGATATACATCTTGCGCAAACCCGTGCGGCCCAGCGCCTTTTCCTGGTACTCCTGATAAGCGCGTTGCACAGCATCTGCGTTACGGGCGAGGGCCTGCGGGACGGGCTGCACCAACTGCAGGAAGCGTTCTTCGCGGCCCGTCTCGCCCGTCAGGCCGAAGCCGCGTGAGCTGGCGCCTTCATCCGACTGGCGATCGAGCAGCCCGGTGCCGGCCCACTTGCGCCCCGACGTGCCGAGCCGCAGGCCCGATTCTTCGCGCGCAGTGGTGCCCAGCGCGACTACCACACGCAACTGGTACAGATCATTGCGGCGTGGGTTGGCGTGCGGGGTGGAGGCAGGGCCGCTGCTGGGTGCGGTGCTGAGGGCGGTACCGGTGTCGCTGCTGCCTTCGTAGTCGCTGCCGCCTTCTACGCTCGCGTAGCCGCCGGGCGCACGCGCCTGCTCGAGTACGGCCTGGTCGGGCAGGTTCGGGACCAGCGTGTCGTAGGTACTCGACGCCGTGGCGACCACGCGCCCGTTGGCGGTGAAGATGGTGGCCTCTTGCACGCCAAATTGCTCGCGCAGTCGGTTGAGTGTGATGGTCGTGGCCGAGGCCGAGCCATCGCCCACCTGCTCGGCGATCAGGCGGCCCTTGTTCTGCAGGTCGGCCAGCGCGGTGTCCATGGTGGAGCGGCCCAGGTTCAGACCGGCTTCCAGCGCCGATTCCACCTTCACGTCGAACCACGATTCGATACTGCGCGACACGAACTGCAGCGACACGAGGTAGATCAGCACCCCCGGCAGCACGCCCACCACGCCGAAGAACACCGCCAGCTTGGTCATCAGGCGCGTGCCGAACTTGCCGCGCCGCGCGCGCAACGCCAGCGCCAGCATCAGGCCGCCGATGATCATCACCAGCAGCACCCCGATGACGAGGTTGACCTTGTAGAGGAGCGTGAAATACCGGTCGAAGAATTCGGTATTGGCCGATGCCGCGGCCAGCAGGCCCACGAGCACGATCGCCAGGAAAACGATGGTCCCAGCGACCACCTGATAGAGCAGCCGCTTGTAGCTGCGATCGAAGATCATTTGGCGGGCGCCAGCAGCGAACCTGCGCTGGAGGGGCCGGCGCTCATGCCCCAGCCCGAATTGGGCGACAGGCCCGAAGCCTGGGAGGCCGGCGGCGAGACCGGTGTGCTGGCTGGGGGAGCGGCCGGAGCCGGTGCCGGCAGTGGTTCGTTCGGCACCGCCAGGTTGAAGCGCTTCCAGTCGGAGCTGAGGTTCCAGTCGCGCGTATTGACGGCGTTGATCTGGAACGGCTTGGGCAACTGCGTCACGTCCAGGCGCATCCGCACTTCGGCCTGCACGGTCTCGCCGGCTTTGACGGCGCGCTGCTCGAACACACGCCAGCCGCGCACGTGCTGCATGAAGTCGACGGCGTCTTTCAGGCGCGAGAACGGCACCTGCAGGCCGCCGGTCGACACGCGGTACTGGCGCGTGAGCGGGTGGTACGACAGCCGCACCACGCGCGTGGCGCTCACCGCGTGGTCATCGAACCAGTACCAGCGCGGGCGGATGAGCTCGAACTCGACAAGAAAATAGAGTGGGATGCCCTTGTTGACCGCGTCTTCCAGGTTGCCGGGCAGGTCGAAATCGAAATCGGCAGAGAGGTTCCAGCCGCCGTCGGCGTATTCGAGCTGGGCACGATTGATTTCGATGGTCTGGGCGGATGGCAGCGTCGGCCACAGCAGGCACAACATGCCCAGTACGCAGAGTGCGCTTAGCCGATGCAGCATCTGCCGGAATCGGGCGGGCAGCAGCTGGAGCGATGGGCGGAGGAAGGCAGTCACAACGGTCGTCGCATCAAGGCCGTTTCTGGAACACCGCGTAAAAGAAGCCGTCGTGGTCGAGCGGTAAGGGCGAGACGCCTGGGACGAAGCCGCCAGTCGGCGCCGCCTCGGGCGCGACGGGCAACAACTGGCCAGGCGCGTGCAATCGTATCGCATCTTCCAGATGGCGTTCAAACCATCGGGCCTGCTCAACGCCCTCCGTCGGAAAAATCGAACACGTGACATAAACCAGCTTGCCACCAGGCGCGAGGCATGCCCACAGCGCGCGCACGATGTCGCGCTGCAGGGCGGCCAGCGCCTTGAGATCGGCTGGGCGCCGCAGCCAGCGGATGTCCGGATGGCGCCGCACGATGCCAGCAGCCGAGCACGGCACGTCGGCCAGGATACGGTCGAACGGGCGGCCGTCCCACCAGGTGTCGGGCTTGGCCGCATCGCCCACGCAAACGGTGGCGGTCTGGTTCAGGCGCGCGAGGTTTTCGTTGATACGCACGGCGCGTGCGGCGTCGGATTCAAGCGCCGTCACGTCCAGGTCGTCGGCCAGCTCCAACAGGTGGCCGGTCTTGCCGCCGGGGGCGGCGCAGGCGTCGAGCACGCGCTGGCCGGGGGCGACGTCGAGCAGCGTTGCAGCCAGTTGCGCACCGGCGTCCTGCACAGAGACGTCGCCCTCGGCAAAACCGGGCAATTCGGCGACGGGGACAGCGCGTGCGAGCCGCACGGCTTGTTCGCCAATGCGCTCGGCATCGATACCGGATTCAGCCAGGCGTGCGAGGTAGGCGTCGACGGCAATGCGGCGCGGATTCACACGCAGCACCATCGGCGGGCGGCGGTTGCCGGCGGCCAGGATGGCTTGCCACGTCGCGGGATACGCGCTGCGCACGGCATCGATCCACCACTTCGGATAATTGGTGGCCGCCACCGGGTCCGCCTGCATGGCGGCGGTGAGCTCGCTCTGCTCGCGCAGGAAGCGTCGCAGCACGCCGTTGATCATGCCTTTGCCGTGCGCGAGCTTCGGGTCGGCCGAGGCCGCACGCACAGTCTGGTCGACCACGGTGAATGGCGCGTACGGCGGCGGATCATCGAGCAATTGCGCCAGCGCCACGCGCAGCAGGTTGGCGCTGGCTTCGGCGGGCGGGCGCGGGATCAGCGTGCGGATCAGCCAGTCGGTGCTGCCGAGCCAGCGCGTGGCGCGGTAGGCGAGATCCTGCACTGCGCCGCGCACCTGGGGGCGCATTGGACCGGTCTCGCCCTGACAGACGGCGTCGATGGCCTGCGGTAATGCCGTGCCCTGCCGCAGCTTGCCCAGCGCAATTGCAGCAAGCGACAAGGCATGGGCAAGGGAGTCGGACGGCAGACGCATCGGCGTGAAAAGTCAGGCGGGGAAAATGGGGCAACACAAATGCAACGAGCCCGCGATGGGCGGGCTCGTGCGGACTGCAGAAGTATAAAGGAACCGACTGGCGTGGCCGGCGCTTTTACGCCGGGTACTGTCCGGTCTGCGCCATCTGCATCAGGCGAGCGATGCGCTCCTCGGTGGCCGGGTGCGTGCTGAACAGATTGGCCAGGCCGCCGCCGTGCAGCGGATTCATGATCATCATCTGCGCGGTGGCGGGGTGAGCTTCAGCCGCGGCAAACGGGATACCGGCCGCATAGCGGTGGATCTTGTCCAGCGCGGAAGCCAGCGCCTGCGGGTCGCCGCTGATGGTGGCGCCACCGCGGTCGGCTTCGAACTCGCGCGCGCGGGAGATCGCCATCTGGATCATCGCGGCGGCCAGCGGCGCAAGAATCGCCACGGCAATCCCGGCGATCGGGTTGGCCGGACGGCCTTCGCTGTCGCGCCCGCCGAAGAACACCGCAAAGTTGGCGAGTGCCGAGATCGCGCCGGCCATGGTGGCCGAGATGGTCGAGATCAGGATGTCGCGGTGCTGCACGTGGGCCAGCTCGTGCGCCATCACGCCGCGCAGTTCGCGCTCACTCAGGATGTTGAGGATGCCGGTGGTGGCCGCTACGGCCGCGTGCTCGGGGTTGCGGCCGGTGGCGAAGGCGTTGGGTTGCGCTTCGTCGATCAGGTAGACGCGCGGCATCGGCAGGCCGGCGCGGCCGGCAAGCTCCTGCACCATGCGGTAGAACTGTGGTGCGCTAGTCTCGTTGACTTCCTGCGCGTTGTACATGCGCAGGACCATCTTGTCGGAGAACCAGTACGAGAAGAAATTCATGCCCAGCGCGAACAGCAGCGCCAGCATCATCCCGCTGCGTCCGCCGATCATGCCGCCGATGACGATGAACAGCGCGGTGATCGCTGCCATCAGCATGAAGGTCTTGATCCAGTTGAACATGGGGGTGTGGCTCCTGTGGGTCTAGGGGTTTGCGAGTTTCTTAGATCGCGATAATCGCCGAAAATTCAAGGATTTGCGCGATATTTCGCCGCAGATGGCGCTTGCATTGTCAACGAGTGGTGAAGGCCAGCCGTGCACCCAGCGCGACGAACGCCGTGCCGACCACGCGATCGAGCCAGTGCTTGATGCCGGGCTTGCCGGCCACGCGGCGCGTCACGCTCGCGGCCACCCACGCCACCAGGCTGTTCCACACCGTCGACATGACGACGAACACCACGCCCAGCGCCAGGAACGCCGCCGCCTTGTGATTGGCATGCGGATCGACGAACTGCGGGAAGAACGACAGGAAGAACAGCACCACCTTCGGGTTCAGCACATTGGTGAGAAAGCCCTGCATGAACAGCGACTTGACCGGGCGCGGGCGCTTGGCTGCGGCAGCTTGCTCGGCAGTTTCGGATTCGTCCGCGGGGGTGTCATCGCGCCCGGGCGGCGCCAGCAGCATGCGGCCGCCCAGGTAGATCAGGTAGGCCGCACCCACCACCTTGATCACGGTGAATGCCACGGTGGAGGCTGCCAGCACCGCCGTCAGCCCGAAAGCGACCGCCAGCACGTGCACGCAGCACCCGGCCGACACGCCCAGCGCCGACAGCAACCCCGCAGCGCGCCCCTGCGACACGCTGCGCCCGACGATGTAGGCCGCGTCCGGCCCCGGCGTCACATTCAGCAGGAACACGGCCAGCATGAACAGCGGCAGATTGACGATTCCAAGCGCGGTCATGGCAAAGTCCTTTTCTTCTATAGCGAGACAGCGATCGTGCCGGTCAGCCGCGCGAGGCGAAGCGCTGGCCCGGCTGGATCGCCAGGCCCTGCAGGAACTCGCGTGCGGGCAATCGCTTGCCGCCGGGTTTCTGCAATTGCGTCACGCGCAGTGCACCGGTGGCGCACGCGATGGTCACACCCTCGGCATTGGCCGCGAGCACCGTACCCGGTGCTGCGTCAGTCGGGCGGTCGACCAGCGTTTCCGCTTGCCAGAACTTGATCGTCACACCGTCGAGGGCGGCCGATGCGCCCGGAAATGGATTGAACGCATGCACCTGGCGCAGCAACTCGGAAGACGGGCGCGACCAGTCGAGCGCGGCTTCGTCCTTGGCGATCTTCTCGGCGTACGTCACGCCTTCAGCCGGCTGCGGGGTGGCGGCCAGCTTGCCATCCTCCGCCAGCTTGCCAAGTGCGTCCACCACCATGCGACCGCCGAGCGCGGCCAGCGTGTCGTGCAGCGTGCCGGTCGTGTCGGTCAGGCCGATGGGCACGCGCTCCATGGAAATCATGTCGCCGGTGTCCAGGCCCGCGTCCATCTGCATGAGCGTGATACCCGATTCGGCATCGCCGGCCTCGATGGCGCGGTGGATGGGCGCGGCACCGCGCCAGCGCGGCAGCAGCGATGCGTGAATGTTGATGCAGCCAAAGCGCGGCAGGTCGAGCACTTCCTGCGGCAGGATCAGGCCATAGGCGGCCACGACCATCACGTCGGGGCGCTGCGCGGCAAGCGCGTCGATGGCTTCGGCGGCTTCCTGCGGGTACTTGCCTGCGCGGCGCAGCGACGGCGGCTGCAGGATCGGCCCCAGCCCGTGCGACACCGCGTATTGCTTGACCGGGCTCGCCTGCAGCTGCATGCCGCGGCCGGCCGGGCGATCGGGCTGGCTTAGTACGGCGACTAGGGAGAAGCCGGCCTGGTGGATCGCCGCCAGGGCGATCTGCGCAAATTCAGGCGTGCCGGCAAACGCTACGCGAAGGGTGGACGTCATGGAGCGGAAAGAAAAAACGCGCTACACGGCAGCGTAGCGCATTGGGCTTATCGATCGCCGCGATGCGGCTTGTCTGTCAGCGGGACGATGGGCTCGGGTGGGGGCAGGGCTTCGGACATGCCGTTGCTGCGCCGCTGGAACAACGAGAAGGTTTCGTTGGTGTCGCCCGGGCGGCTGCCGCGCCACACCATTTCCCAATGGTCTCCGTGAGGGCGGCGTCGGCTGTGCTCGGGCTTCTTCTCGAGCACCAGCATCAGGTCGCAGGTGCGCGCGAGGGGGTTGGGACGGTAATCGTCACCGGCGCCGCTGTGGCCCAGCAGCCATTTGACGGGGCGCACGCCGGTTTCGTAGTGCATTAGCGCGCGCTCGCTTTCGCCCATGCCGCGCGTGGCCACGCAGATCTGCGCGGATTCCAGCGCCGGCTTGATCGCCTGGAACAGCGGGCGGTAGCTGCGTGCATCGTCCACCCAGGGCATCAGCAGCGTGCCGAGCAGGCCCCACACCATGCCCAGACCGGCGGCCCAGGCCACCACGCCCGAACGGGCTGGCCGCAGCCACACGCAAATCGCCCAGAGCACAGTGATGCCTGCGGCGGCCGCCACCGCGATCGGGTGGATCAGCATGTCGTACGGCAGCGGCAGCACGCGGCCCAGCATCTTGGCGAGCCAGCCCGGCAGCATCAGGCCGCCGTCGGTGACGAGCGCGGTCCATACGGTCCAGACCACCAGTCCCAGCACGCCGAACAGCGCCACCGCCGCGCCCCATGCGCGCGCGCGCCAGACCGGTGGAATCAGCAGCAGCATTGGCGCGCCCAGCACGGCCAGCGCCGGCTGCAGCGGCATCAGATACACATCGCGCAGCACAGCGGAGCGCAGCACGACGGCTATCGTCACGAGCACGAACAGCGCCACCACCAGGTGGCCTTGATACGGCAGCAGCCACGCCGCCCGCGCGCCGCGTCCGCGTTGGCGGATGAGCTTGTAGATCGACACGCCCAGCACCGCCACCGCCGGCCACACGGCAGGCGTGCCTGTCAGGAAGATCGATCGGATGGTTGTTGTCAGATCCCCCTTCTCGCCCCCCAGGTGCGAGAAACCGAAGAAGCGGCCCAGGTTGTTGACCCAGAACCATTCGATAAACAGGTCATGCGACTCGTGCCAGAAGATGGCCGGCCAGATCACCAGCCACGGCAGCGCCGCCAGCAGCGAGATGCCGTAGAAGCGCCACGCCTGGCGGCTGCGGAAATCCGGCAGCAGCGCGATCGCCGCCAGCACGGTCAGCGCAAACAGCCCCGGCACCAGCACGCCCTTGCCCAGGAACGCCACGCCGATCCCCGTGCCGAACCACAGCGCCGGGCGCAGCACATCGACGCCCTTGGCACCGCCCGCTTCGGCTTCTTTCGCAAAGCGCACGAGGCCGTACAGGGCCAGCGCCGTGCCGGCCAGCTGCGGCACGTCGGCAATGAACTTGTGCACGTGCTCGGCCAGCCCGATGCAACCGGCAAACAGCAGTAGGGCGCCCAAGGCGTAGTCGCGCAGCGCGGCGCCGCCGGCATCCAGTCCTGCTTCACGGCGTGCGGCGAGCGTGGGGCCGGGCCGGCCGCGTGCCAGGTCTGCGCCGACGCGCAGGCGCCAGTCACGCGCTTCGCTGCGCAGCAGACGCGCCGTGCGCCAGACCGCCCAGCACGTGAGTGCCATCCAGAGCAGCACGGCCACCCGCACGGCCTCGTGCGGCGCCACTTCCGGCAAGGCCAGCGCGGCCAGCGCACCGGTCCAGTACATCAGCGGCGGTTTTTCGACGAACGGCTCGAAGGCGACATTGGGGATGACCCAGTCGCCGTGTTCGATGATGTTGATGACGATGCCGAACGAATACGGCTCATCGGCCTTCCAGGGCGCGCGCCAGAACGTGCCCGCGACAAAATACGCGCACAGCATCAGCACGACGACGACGCGCCAGTGCCGTACCAGCGCTGAGGTCAGGCGGCGTGCGCCAGTGTCGGCGGGGGCGGTCGGCATCAGCGGGATGGAGCTGGGTGCGTCGGTGTCGGCAGACATCGGAGGCGGCGGATCAGCGCGCGTGCGCCACGTCGCGCTGGTGCTTCTTGAGCTTGGAGCGAATACGTGTCTGCTTGAGCGGCGAGAGGTATTCGACAAACACCTTGCCCATCAGATGATCCATCTCATGCTGGATACACACGGCCAGCAGGCCGTCGGCTTCCAGTTCGAACGTTTCGCCCTTCTCGTTCAGTGCGCGCACGCGCACGCGGTCCGGACGCTCGACCTTGTCATAGATGTCGGGCACCGACAGGCAGCCCTCGTCCCAGACCTTGCGCTCGTCACTCGCCCAGACGATCTCCGGGTTGATGAACACGCGCAGTTCGTCGCGCGACTCCGACACGTCGATGGTGATCACGCGCTCGTGCACGTCGATCTGCGTGGCGGCGAGGCCGACGCCCGGCGCCTCGTACATGGTCTCGGCCATATCGGCCACCAGTTTGCGGATGCGGTCATCCACGGCGGCCACCGGTTTGGCGATTTTGTGCAGCCGTGGATCAGGGTATTGCAGGATATTCAGTAGGGCCATGATGCTTGGCAACAACGGTTGCAGAAGGCCACGCTAAGGAGGGGTTGCCTTCAATTGCGATCGCTTGGAATGTCATGCAGAATCGGGGGCGCTATCCGCCACATGGCTTAGGAAAAAGCCTGACGAATGTTCGATGCCATACCCCTCTTGCTGCGACGCAGAACAGCGCACAGCGGCGGCAGTCAGGCGTCGGACAGGTACGCGGACCACTCGCCGATTCTTCAAAGAATAATGCGCAATCGTAACACACCGATGCTTTCTCCGGCCGCCACGGAAACTGCCACGAACGCGCGCCAGTCTTACGTTTGCGTCTTCTCAGCGGTTGCCGCGGCAGCGCTTTTCTGCATGGGCGCCGCCCACGCGGCCGAGCGCACCGTGACGCTGGCGCAACAGGCGCAGGCTGCGACGGCTGCTCAGGCGGGTATCTCCGAGTCCGAGCTAGCCGCCAACGCGCCTGCACAGTACACCGTGCGCCGTGGCGACACGCTTTGGGGAATCTCCGGTAAGTATCTCAAGCAGCCGTATCGCTGGCCTGAGCTGTGGGGCATGAACCGCGAGCAGATCCGCAACCCGCACCTGATCTATCCAGGCCAAGTCCTGTATCTGCACCACGCCAATGGCCGGGCGTGGCTGTCGAGCTTGCCGGCGTCGGCTGAGGGCGGCACGGTGCGCCTGTCGCCGCATACCCGTGTGTCGGACCAAGAGGGTGATGCCATCTCCAGCATTCCTGCGGCGGTGATCGAACCGTTCCTCACGCAGCCGATCGTCGTGGATGCAAAAACGCTGGCTACGCCGGCGCGCATCTTCGGGCTGCCCGAGGGCCGCGTCTATCTGGGCAAAGGCGAGAACGCCTATGCGCGCGGCCTGCCTGATGGCGAGGCCGGCCAGGCCGGTACCGAATGGCAGGCGTATCGCCCGGTCAAGCCGCTCAAGGATCCCGTGACTGGCACGGTGCTCGGCTATGAAGCGGACTTTCTCGGCACGCTGCGCGTGGTGCGCGCGGCCACCGGCCCGCAGGCTGTAACCAAGATGGAAGTGCTGTCGTCCAAGGAAGAGATGGGCGTCGGCACGCAACTGATGCCGCTGCCGCCGCGCGTGCCGGTGCGCTACGTGCCGCATGCCCCGGAAGGCGACATCCATGGCGCGGTCGCCAAGGTGACGGGCGGTGTGCGTTTTGGCGGCACTGATCAGGTGGTCGTGCTGAACATCGGCAGCCAGCAGGGGCTCGAGCCGGGTCATGTACTGGCACTTGCGCGTGCAGGTGCTGTGGTGAAAGACTCGACCGCCGGTAACGAGCGCGTGCAATTGCCGGAAGAGCGCTATGGCCTGGCCTTTGTGTTCCGCGTGTTCCCGCACGTGGCCTATGCGCTGGTGACGGACGCCTCGAACACCGTGGAAGTGGGCGATGCCGTGTCCAACCCGATGTCGCCTCAACCCTGAACCACGCTGACGCAGTCCTGATTTGACCGATGCCTCACAGGTCGCGGCACACGCCGCGGCCGACTCCACCGATTCCCTCTCCTGCACGCGCGACCCGGCTGAACTGGCCGCGTGGCTGCGTCTGACCGAAACCCCCGGCGTCGGGCCCGTCGCCGCGCGGCAATTGCTGGCGGCCTTCGGCTTGCCGCAAGACATTTTCGCCCAGCCGTATGCGGCGCTCGTCAAGGTGCTGCCAGAGCGGCAGGCGCGTGCGCTGCTCGCCGAGCCGGACGAGGCGCTTGCCGCGCTCATCGAGCGCACCGTCGCGTGGGTGAACGAGCCCGGCAACGCCATCTTCACGTTGGCCGATCGCGGCTATCCGCCCCGCTTGCTTGAACTGCCGGACCCGCCGACGCTGCTGTACACCAAGGGCGACGTGTCGCTCTTACGGGCCGCAGCCGTGGGCGTGGTGGGTGCACGCAGCGCCACGGCCGCCGGCATCGACAATGCACGGGCGTTTGCGCAGGCACTGTCGACGGCGAGCGTGACGGTCGTGTCCGGGTTGGCGCTCGGTATCGATGCGGCCGCGCATGAAGGTGCCCTGGCGGGCCTCGGCAGCACGATCGCCGTAGTTGGTACGGGGCTCGATATTGTTTACCCGGCGCGCAACCGAGCTCTGGCGCATCGGATTGCCGAGGCCGGGGTCATCATCTCCGAATATCCGCTGGGCATGGGCGCGCGCGCCGAGAACTTCCCGCGCCGCAACCGCCTGATCGCCGGCCTCGCGCGCGGGCTGCTGGTGGTGGAGGCGGCGGCGCAGTCGGGCTCGCTCATTACCGCGCGGCTGGCCGCTGAGCAGGGGCGCGACGTGTTTGCAATCCCCGGCTCGATCCATTCGCCGCTGGCTAAGGGTTGTCACCTGCTGATCAAGCAGGGCGCCAAGCTGGTCGAGACCGCCGCCGACATCCTCGACGAACTTGGCTGGGGAAGTGCCGCGACGCCGGCCAAACGCGCCAAGCGCACCGCCACCCCCGGGGTGTCGCCCGCCGCACCGGCGCCTGTCAGCCGCCCCGCACCCAGCGCCGCTGAAACCACGTTGCTGGATGCGCTCGGCTTTGACCCGGTCGATCTGGACACCTTGTGCGAGCGCACCGGCCAGGCCGCTGCCGCGCTGTCGGCGCAGTTGTTGGCGCTGGAGCTGGATGGCCGCGTCGAACGCCAGCCCGGCGGGCGCTTCCTGCGGCTTCCATGAAAGCGTGCCTACAATAGGCGCGACCTTTTCGCCGCCTGGCTGTGCTTTCCATGCCGCTGCTCTCACCTGATACCGACACCGCTACACTGCACGCGCACATCCGCGCGGGGCAATTGCTCGTCGCATGCTTGTGTGCGGAATGGTGCGGCACGTGCCGCAGCTACCGCGCGACCTTCACCGAACTGGCGGTGCGGCACCCGGAATGCTGCTTCGTCTGGGTGGATATCGAAGACCACGCCGACGCGCTGGGGGAGTTTGATGTGGAGAACTTCCCGACCCTGCTGGTTCAGCGCGGGAGCGATGTGTTGTTTTTCGGCCCTGTCCTGCCGCATGCAGGCGTGGTGGACGGGCTGCTTTCGCGTGACCTGGGCGTCGCGCCGGCCGTGGATGCCGCGCCGGACTTGCGAGGCTGGCTGCTGGAATCGGCGTGATTCAGGGCCTTGACAACGTTAAGCGATGCATGCGCCACTCTATTGCGCCTGAAAAGGAACCGCGCTTATGATTGGCGGCCAAATTTGGGGGCCGTCCCGTGGATTGACGGCCCTGAAGCCCGTTCCGATGGGCGCCAGCGGCACTTGAAGTCGGCAGGCGTTGCCATAAGACTCTACAAAAACCACGCGAACGGTCGCTATAGATAAGCGACCTCTTCTTTACCTGATTACTTGCGATCGCCAGGATCCGCTCACATGTCCAAGGCTCTCATCATTGCCGAAAAACCGTCGGTCGCCGCTGATATCGCGCGGGCGCTGGGTGGCTTCACCAAGCACGACGAGTACTTTGAGAGCGACGACTACGTCCTCTCCTCGGCGGTTGGCCACCTGGTCGAAATCGCAGCCCCCGACGAATACGAAGTCAAGCGCGGCAAATGGAGCTTCGCCCACCTGCCGGTGATTCCGCCGCACTTTGATCTGCGCCCGATCGCCAAGTCGGAGTCGCGCCTGAAGGTGCTCACGCGTCTCATCAAGCGCAAGGACGTCACCAGCCTGATTAACGCCTGTGACGCGGGGCGCGAAGGTGAATTGATCTTCCGCCTGATCGCGCAGCACGCAAACACCAAGCTGCCGATCCAGCGCCTGTGGCTGCAGTCGATGACGCCGCAGTCCATTCGCGACGGCTTTGCCAAGCTGCGCAGCGATGAAGACATGATGCCGCTGGCCGACGCGGCCCGTTGCCGTTCCGAGGCCGACTGGCTGGTCGGCATCAATGGCACGCGCGCGATGACGGCCTTCAACAGCAAGGGCGGCGGCTTCTTCCTGACCACCGTGGGGCGCGTGCAGACGCCCACGCTGTCGATCGTGGTGGAGCGCGAAGAGAAGATCAAACGCTTCGTGCCGCGCGATTACTGGGAAGTGCGCGCCGAGTTCATCGCCGCCGCCGGCCTGTACGAAGGCCGCTGGTTCGACCCGAAGTTCAAGAAGAACGAGTTCGATCCCGAGCAGCGCGATTCGCGCCTGTGGAGCGAGGCCGAGGCCAAGAGCATCGTCGCCGCATGCCGCGACAAGACGGGCACGGTGACGGAAGAATCGAAGCCGTCGACGCAGATGTCGCCGGCGCTGTTCGACCTGACCAGTCTGCAGCGCGAGGCCAACGGCCGCTTCGGCTTCTCGGCGAAGAACACGCTGGGGCTGGCGCAGGCGCTGTATGAAAAGCACAAGGTGCTGACGTATCCGCGTACCGATTCGCGCGCGCTGCCCGAAGACTACATGGGCACCGTCAAGCAGACGCTGAGCATGCTGGGTGACAGCTCGCACAACTACCTGCCGCACGCGAAGAAGATTCTAGACAACCAGTGGGTCAAGCCGAACAAGCGGATCTTCGACAACAGCAAGATCAGCGATCACTTCGCCATCATCCCGACGCTGCAGGCACCGAAGAACCTGTCGGAGCCCGAGCAGAAGCTGTACGACCTGGTGGTGCGCCGCTTCCTGGCGGTCTTCTTCCCAGCGGCCGAATATCAGGTCACCACGCGCGTGACCGAAGTGGCTGGGCATCACTTCAAGACCGAAGGCAAGGTGCTGGTGAACCCGGGCTGGCTGGTCGTGTACGGCCGTGAAGCACAGGGCGAGGACGCTAACCTCGTGCCGGTCGCCAAGGACGAAAAGGTCAAGACCGACAAGGTCGAGCCGGTGGGCCTGACCACCAAGCCGCCCGCGCGCTACAACGAAGCGACGCTGCTCTCGGCCATGGAAGGCGCCGGCAAGCTGGTGGATGACGACGCACTGCGCGAAGCCATGGCCGGCAAGGGCCTGGGCACGCCAGCCACGCGCGCGGCCATCATCGAAGGGCTGCTGACGGAAAAGTATCTGCTGCGTGAAGGCCGCGAGCTGATTCCGACCGCCAAGGCGTTCCAGTTGATGACGCTGCTGCGCGGCCTGGGCGTGGAAGAACTCACGCAGGCCGAACTGACCGGCGGCTGGGAGCACAAGCTCTCGTTGATCGAACGCGGCCAGCTCGAGCGCGACGAATTCATGCGCGAGATCGCGCAGATGACGCAGCAGATCGTCAAGCGCGCCAAGGAATACGACAGCGACACCATCCCCGGCGACTACGCGACACTCTCCACGCCGTGCCCGCAATGCGGCCACGTGGTCAAGGAGAACTACCGCCGCTTCGCCTGCAGCCACTGCGACTTCTCGATCAGCAAGATCCCGGGCGGCCGCCAGTTCGAGCTGGACGAGGTGGAAGAGCTGCTGACCAACAAGACCATCGGCCCGCTGCAGGGCTTCCGCAGCAAGATGGGGCGGCCGTTTGCGGCCATCCTCAAACTGGCGCAGGAAGACGGCCACTGGAAGATGGAGTTCGACTTCGGCCAGAACGATGAAGACGACGGCGAGCCGGTGGATTTCTCCGGACAGGAAAGCGTCGGCCACTGCCCGAAGTGCAACGGCAATGTGTTTGAGCACGGCCTGAAGTACGTGTGCGAGAACGCCGTGGCGCAGCCCAAGACGTGCGACTTCACCACCGGCAAGATCATCCTGCAGCAGGAGATCAGCCGCGAGCAGCTCGCCAAGCTGCTGACCGACGGCAAGACGGACCTGCTGACCGGCTTCAAGTCAGCGCGCACGGGCCGCAACTTCAAGGCCTTCCTGGTCAAGCAGCCGGACGGCAAGATCGGCTTCGAATTCGAGCCGCGCGGTGAAGGCAAGGGCAAGCCTGGCGCCAAGACCGCTGCGAAGAAGACGACGGCTGCCGCCAAGACCCCTGCGGCCAAGAAGGCCCCGGCCAAGACCGCTGCCAAAACGGCAACGAAGACGGCCGCCAAGAAAGCCTCGGCACGCAAGAAGGCCGCCGAAGCCGAGACCGACGAGGAAAGCACCAGCGAAACCTGATCACGGTTTCGCAAGCGCCAAAGCAAACGGGAGGACACTGTCCTCCCGTAATGAGATGGTCACCCCCACCCTACGAGCGGGTAACGCTGGTAGGGTGTTTTTCTTTGTGGAGGCCATCATGGAGCACGTCACGCTGGTTGGAATCGATCTGGGCAAGCACACGTTTCA
>NZ_JAMXHT010000009.1 GCF_023955655.1 Ralstonia soli
TGCCGCAGGTCGCCATTTTGGGTGTGACGCGCGTGGCCAAGCGGGTCGTGGTCAAGGACGACAGCATCATGATCGCGCCCATGATGGGCCTGCATCTGATCTTCGATCACCGCGCGGTGGACGGCTATCCGGCCGCGCGCTTCCTGACCGATCTGAAGACGCGGCTGGAAACCGTCGAAGGCCTGTGATGCTCGCCCCCGCCTTTCTCTCCGATGGCATCCACTGCGCAGACGAGCAGGATTGGAACCGCGCGCAGCTTGCGCAACCGGTCCTGCGGCCCGCTGTGCGGTTGTGGACGTATGCCGCGCCCGGTGTCGTCCTGGGGCGTGCGCAGGCGGCGTTGCATCCGGGCATGGCAGGCGGTGCCACGCCGGTGGTCGTGCGCGATGCCGGCGGCGGTGCGGTGCTGGCCGGGCCGTGGATGTTGTCGGCGTCGATCGTCCTACCGGCCGATCACCCGTTGGTGGCCGGCACCGGCACGGTATCGAGTTACCGCTGGCTGGGGGTGCTGCATGCGGGGCTGCTGCGCGATCTCGGCATCCCCGCCTATGCGGTGCCGCCCGAAGAGTTGCAGATGGCACCGCCGGACCGGTCGCTCAAGTGGGCCTGCTTCGGTGGGCTGTCGCCGTGGGAGGTGGTGGTCGGACAACGCAAGATCGTCGGCCTTGCGCAGGTGCGGCGGCGCACGGGTGTGCTGCTGACGTGCGGCACGCTCATCTCGCCGCCGGACTGGCCGCTGCTGTGCGCGGCATTGGGCGCGAGCCCGGCCGACGCGCAGCGCCTGCAGGCCTGCACCACGTCGTGCACCGAGCAACTCGGTGTGCCGCTGATGGCCACCGTGCTGGCAGAAGGTCTGCATCACATGCTCGTCGATGTGCTCGGCGAACACGACCCCACCAATCCATCCCAGCCTTCCCGCCGCGCGTGGCATACGGCGCAGGCAACCCTGTCCGCTGCGGCGGGCCCGTGAGCCCACGGTCAACGTTGTGCATTTCAACAAGATAAGGCGCGCACTGTGCTCGCCCACAAAAGGAGGCAACCAATATGAAACCCACGCCAGCCGCTGGCTCTGCCATGCGCGTTTTGGACAAGCAACCGAAGGTGTCGCGCCGGGGTTTTCTACGCGGCAGCGGCTTGGCCGCCATCAGCGTCACGGTCGTTCCCGCGGCCATCGCGGCCAGCAAGGATGTGGCGGTTGAGCAGAGCTTTCCGCGCCTGGGCATGGCCGCCGGCAAGACCCTGTTGCGCATGGCGCGCGACATCTATCCGCACGACAAGCTGGCCGAGAAGTTCTACGTCGAGGCCGTCGCGCCGTATGACGCGGCAGCAGCCAAGGACCCGGCGGTGAAGACGCTGCTGACCGATGGCGTGCACGATCTGGATCAACGCGCCAAGCAACGGTACGGCGTGCCCTACGTCCAGGTGAAGACCGAGGACCAGCGTGTCGCGCTGCTCAAGGACATCGAGGCCACACCCTTCTTCAAGAAGGTCCAGGGCGATCTGGTCACTGGTCTCTACAACAACAAGAAGCTGTGGCCGCTGTTCGGCTACGAGGGTTCGTCGTGGCAGAAGGGCGGCTACCTGAACCGCGGCTTTGACGACATCGACTGGCTCTGAGCCTCGGCGCATAAAAAATACGGAGACAAGCATCATGACGGATCAGGCAAAGTTTTCCCTCGACGATGACAGCGTCGTCGTGATCGTCGGCTCGGGCGCGGGCGGCGGCACACTCGCCAACGAGCTGGCACAGCGCGGTGTCAAATGCGTGGTGCTGGAAGCGGGCAAGCACTACACGCAGGCCGATTTCGAGAACGACGAATGGGCCATGTTCAACAAGATCTCGTGGCTCGACAAGCGCATCTCGGCGGGGGGCTGGCACCACACCAAGACGTATCCCAACCTGCCGGCCTGGATCGTGAAGGGCGTGGGCGGTTCCACGGTGCACTGGTCTGGCGTGGCACTGCGTTTTCAGGAGCACGACTTCCACACCCGCACGACCTACGGCGCCATCGACGGGGCCAACGTGCTGGACTGGCCCATCACGCTGGCCGAGCTGGAGCCGTATTACGAGCTGGCCGAGAAGAAGATGGGCGTATGCGGCACCAAGGCCAGCGGCCTGCCGCCCATGCCGCCGAACAACCACTACAAGGTGATCGAGGCAGGTGCAAGGAAGGTCGGCTACAAGCACATCGTGCGCCCCGCCGCTTCGAACTCCGAGCCGTACGACGGCCGCCCCGGCTGCATGCAGATCGGTTTTTGCATGCAGGGCTGCAAGATCGGTGCGAAATGGTCAACGCTCTACACCGAAGTGCCGCGCGCGCAGGCTACGGGCAAGGTCGAGCTGCGGCCCGAGTCGATGGTGCTGCAGATCCAGCATGACAAGCAGGGCCGTGCGAATGGCGTGCTCTACGTCGACAACCAGGGCCGCAAGCAACTGCAGAAGGCGCGCGTGGTCTGCGTGGCGGGCAACTCCATCGAGTCGCCCCGGCTGTTGCTGAACTCGGCATCGAGCCTGTTCCCGAATGGGATGGCCAACTCGTCCGGGCAGGTGGGCAAGAACTACATGAACCACGCCACGGCCGCAGCGGTGTCGATCCACAAGAAGCCGGTCTACATGTACCGCGGCTTCGACATCGCAGCGGTGGTGGCCGATGAGGTGCCGCTCAACACCAAGCGCGGGTTTGTCGGCGGGTATTACCTCGAAGGGCTGGCGCTTCACCTGCCGTACACCGCCGCGTTCATGAAGCCGGGGGGCTGGGGGCGCGACTTCACCTCGGCCATGGAGATGTACGACCACATGAGCTGCGTTTGGGTGTGCGGCGAAGACCTGGCGCGCGAGCAGAACACCATCACGCTGCACCCCACGGAGAAAGATCAGTACGGCCTGCCCATTCCCATCGTTACCAAGACCTATCACGAGAACGACGACAAGATCGCGGCCCATGGCCTCGTGCAATGGCGCAAGGTGTCGGAGGCGGTGGGCGCGACGCGTGTGATCGACATGCCCGCCTATCCGGCCAGCCACAACATGGGTACCAATCGCATGAGCGCGAAGGCCAGCGACGGCGTGGTCAATAAGTGGGGCCAGGCGCACGACGTGAAGAACCTGTTCATCTCGGACGGCAGCCAGTTCACGTCCAGTTCGGCGGCCAACCCGACGCTCACCATCGTGGCGCTGGCAATCCGGCAGGCGGAATACATTGCCGGGGCATTGAACCGGAAGGAAATCTAAGCCAGCCAACCCGGTTGCCATTGCGTTGCGGCATCCGGGTAAATCGATTAGCGTAGAACCGCATCTGCCCTCGTCCAAAGGCCGGCAAAGACCGGCGGCGCGGGCTTCGCACCCTACAAATGCGGCGGCTAAGGAGACAGTCGTGCAGCAAAAAGCACACCGCGCACATATCGAGCGGCTGCTCGCCTTTTCGCAGCAGCCGGGCGAGGCGCATGGCGTCATCGAGCGTTCATGGCGGCGCTGCCTCGACGATTACGGCCGCGACCCCAGCCGCCCCACGCCTGCCTACATCGTCGAGGCGCAGCGCCTACGCGAGCACAAGGACCAGATCGAAGATTTTCTGAGCGTCGCGCGCACCGGCATGGAGCAGCTCTACAAGCGTGTCTCGGGCCTCGACTACGTGCTGCTGCTGACCGATGCCTACGGCGTGACGGTGGACTTCATCGGCAACGACAACCTCGACCGCGAGCTCAAACGATCCGGCCTCTACCTCGGCGCCGACTGGAGCGAATCACGCGCCGGCACCTGCGCTGTGGGCGCATGCATCGTCGAGCAGGCTCCGGTGACGTGCCACCAGACCGATCACTTCGACGCTTGTCACATCACGCTCACCTGCAACAGCGCACCGCTGTTTGATCCCACGGGCAACTTCCTGGGCGTGCTCGATGTGTCCGCACTGACTGCACCGGCGCCGCGCGAAGGGCAGCATCTCGCGCTGCAGATGACGGCCATGTACGCGCAGAAGATCGAAGACGCCAACTTCCTGCGCTACTTCCGTGATCAGTGGATTCTGCGGCTGGGCTCGACCTGGTCCTTGGTCGATGTGGACAGCGAAATCATGGTCGCCTTCGATGCCGATGGCGTGATCCGCGGCATCAACAGCGGCGGACGGCGCAAGCTGCGGCTCGAGAGCGATCCCCACGCCGATGTGCGCGGCCATCTGCTGACCGAAGTGTTCCGCGAAAACATGAGCGAGCTGTGGCGCATTGCGCGTGCTGGCACCTCGTCGGAACGCACCGCCGTGCGGATGTTCGACCACGGTCTGTATTACGCGACGGGCATTCCGCCGCGCGGCGCACCCGGCAAGCCGTCCACACCGTCTGCGACGGCGTCTCAACCGGCATTGCCGAGCCCCGAGGCCAGCGCCGCACTGGAGGCCCTCGGCGCCGATGATCCGCAGATGCAGCGGCTGATCCTGCAGGCCAAGCGCTTGGCCAACAAGCCGCTCAACATCCTGGTGCAGGGCGAGACCGGTACCGGCAAGGAAGTCCTGGCCAAGGCACTGCATACCGCCAGCGAGCGTCGTAGCAAGGCGTTCGTTGCGGTCAACTGCGCGGCCATCCCCGAATCGCTGATCGAAAGCGAGCTGTTCGGCTACACGCCCGGCACTTTCACCGGCGCGCGCAGCAAGGGCATGCGTGGCCTGATCGCCCAATCAGACGGCGGCACGCTGTTCCTCGACGAGATCGGCGACATGCCGCTGCATCTGCAGAGCCGGCTGCTGCGCGTGCTGTCCGAACGCGAGGTGATGCCGCTGGGCTCGGAAAAGCCGATCCCGGTCGACCTGCGCGTCATTGCCGCCTCGCACCGCGACCTGCGTCAGCTGATTGCGGAGCAGCGCTTCCGCGAGGATCTCTACTACCGCCTGTGCGGTGCCACGCTGCACCTGCCGACGCTGCGCGAGCGGCGCGACAAGGACTACCTGATCGCGCGCATCGTCGAAGAAGAGGCGCGCCAGCTCGACATGCATGCAGAACTGGCGCCGGCCGCGCTGGCAGTGCTGCGCGGCTACCCGTGGCAGGGCAATGTGCGGCAGTTGCGCAACGTGCTGCGTTTCGCCCTTGCCATGAGCGATGACGGCCTGATCGACATCGATGCGTTGCCGCCGGAGATTCTGGAAAGCGTGACGGACAGCGCGGCAGACGTGGTGTCAGCCACGGCCGATGCGGCACCGGACAGCGAGCGTGAAACCTTGCTGGCGGCCTTGCGCCGGAACAAATGGCGCATCACCCAGGTGGCGCACGAGCTGGGCATTGCCCGCGCGACGGTCTATCGCCAGATGGAGCGTTTCGGAATTGTCGCGCCGAATCAGCAGTAGGGAAGCGAGGGGCTTGCGTCTCAGGCTGGACGAGCGATGCGGATGAGGGAGGGGGGAGCCGGTCGAATGCCAGTTCGTGGTGGGCAGAAATGCAAAAAGGGTTACAGGCAGAACCTGTAACCCTTTTTTTATTCTGGTGCCGCTGACCGGAATCGAACTGGTGACCTTCGCATTACGAATGCGCTGCTCTACCGACTGAGCTACAGCGGCGTCGGAAACAGCGATTCTAACAGAACTTTTTGTTGCCCTGCAAGAGCCGCTGAAACACTGACCTTACACGGCGTGGTTACGCCGTCTTGCCCGCTTCGAGGTGGTACTGCGTGACACGATCCACTTCGTTCTTCGAGCCCAGCACCACGGCCACACGCTGGTGCAGCTTCTCGGGCTGGATATCCAGGATGCGCTGCTCGCCGTTGGTGGCCGCGCCGCCGGCCTGTTCCACCAGGAAGGCCATCGGGTTGGCTTCGTACATCAGGCGCAGCTTGCCGGCCTTGCCCGGCTCGCGCTTGTCCCAGGGGTACATGAAGATGCCGCCGCGCGTCAGGATGCGATGCACGTCAGCCACCATCGAGGCAATCCAGCGCATGTTGAAATCCTTGCCGCGCGGGCCTTCGGTGCCGGCCAGGCATTCGTCGATGTAGCGGCGCACGGGCGGGGCCCAGTGGCGCATGTTCGACATGTTGATGGCGAATTCCTTCGTGTCGGCCGGAATCTTCACGTCGCGGCTGCTGAGGATGAAGCTGCCGACTTCGCGGTCGAGCGTGAACATGTGAACGCCGTTGCCGACGGTCAGCACCAGCGTGGTCTGCGGGCCGTACACGGCGTAGCCGGCAGCGACCTGCTTGGCGCCGGGCTGCATGAAATCAGCTTCGGTCACGGCTTCGCCGGCCTTGGGCATGTGCAGCACCGAGAAGATCGTGCCGATCGACACGTTCACGTCGATGTTGGACGAGCCGTCGAGCGGATCGAACAGCAGCAGGTATTCGCCCTTCGGGTAGCGGTGCGGAATCTCGTAGAACGACTCCATCTCTTCCGAGGCCATGGCGGCCAGGTTGCCGCCGTATTCGTTGGCTTCGAGCAGGACTTCGTTGGCGATCACGTCCAGCTTCTGCTGGGTTTCGCCTTGCACGTTGCCGGTGCCGGCTGAGCCGAGCACGCCGGCAAGGGCGCCCTTGTTGATGCTGTGCGAGATCGCCTTGCAGGCGCGCGCCACGACTTCGAGCAGCAGGCGCAGCTCGGCCGGGATGGTGTTGTGCTCGCGCTGTTCTTCGATCAGGTAGCGGGTGAGGTTGATGCGCTTCATGGGTTCTCCTGAGACGGGCGCGATTTTACGATATCTGACGTTTGCATCCCGTCAGGCCAGTGCCTTGCCGACGATCTCGCGCACGTCGCGCGAGAGGCTGGGGTGGGCTGCCACGCGCTTGAGCGCGTCCTGCATGGCATCGCGCAGCGCCGGCACGTATTTGCGCCAGCGGTCGAGCGCGCGCGCCAGACGGGCGGACACCTGCGGGTTGATGGCGTCCAGCGCCAGCACCTGCTCGGCCCAGTACGCATAGCCGGAGCCGTCGGCAGCGTGGAACTGCGCCGGGTTGCCAGAGCAGAAGCTGAAGATCAGCGAGCGGGCGCGGTTCGGGTTGCGCAGCGTGAAGGCCGGATGCGCCATCAGCGCGCGCACGGTTTCCAGCGTGGGCTTGCCGGCACCGCCCGGCTGCATCGCCTGCAGCGAGAACCACTTGTCGATGACCAGGGCGTCGTCCGCAAAGCGTGTGTAGAAGTCGGCCAATGCGGCTTCGCGGCCCGGAGCGTAGCTGGCGACCATTGCCGAAAGGGCACCCATGCGGTCGGTCATGTTGGTGGCGCGGGCGTATTGCTGTTCGGCCAGGGCTAGCGCTTCGGGCGCCTCGGTCTCGACCAGATAGCCCAGAGCGATGTTCTTGAGCGCGCGCTTGCCGGCGGACACCGCATCAGGCGAATAGGCACCTTCGGTCAGGTTGTTCTGGTAGGCGTGCAGCAGTTCGGCGTTGAGGGCTTCGGCCAGCGTGCGGCGCAGCGTGCGGCGCGCGGTGTGGATGGCGGCCGGGTCGGCCACATCCATGCGCTCCGCCAGGTAGCTTTCGGCCGGCAGGATCAGCATCTGCTCGCGGAAGGCCGGGTCGAGCGTGGCGTCGGCTACCACGGCGCGCAGGGCTTCCACCAGCGCAGGGTCGACCGCTGGCGCGCGGCCATGCTGGATGTCGGCCACCATGCGCAGCAGCGTGTCGGTGGCCAGGCGCTGGCCGGCTTCCCAGCGGTTGAACGGATCGGAATCGTGCGCGAGCTGGAAGGTGAGCTGCTCGGTCGTGTAGCCGTATTCGACGATGACTGGTGCCGAGAAATTGCGCAGCAGCGAGGGCAGCGGCGCTTTGGCCACGTCTTCGAAGACGAAGGTCTGCTTGGCCTGCGTGAAGTCGAGCACGCGCGTGGTTGCGGGTTGGGTCGATGCGGTTTCACCGCGCAGGCGCAGTGGCAAGTCGCGGCCTTGTGCATCGATCAGGCCCACCGCAAACGGAATGTGGAACGGCTGCTTCTGGATGCCACTGTTCACTTCGATACCGACCGGCTCGCAACGCTGGCGCAGTGTGAGTGTGTAGGTGTGCGTGGCCGCATCGTGATGGCCTTCCACGGCAACGACCGGCGTGCCGGCCTGGCTATACCAGCGGCCGAATTGCGTGAGGTCGCGGCCATTGGCATCCGCCATGGCAGCGCGGAAGTCGTCGCAGGTGACGGCTTGGCCGTCGTGGCGTTGGAAGTATAGGTCCATGCCTTTGCGGAAGCCGTCGCGGCCCAGCAGGGTCTGGTACATGCGCACGACCTCCGCGCCTTTCTCATACACGGTGACGGTGTAGAAGTTATTGATCTCTTCGTAGCTGTCGGGGCGCACCGGGTGGGCCATCGGGCCCGCGTCTTCCGGAAACTGTGCCTGGCGCAGCAGGCGCACGTCTTCAATGCGCTTGACGGCGCGCGCGCTCGCCGCTGCCGCTTCGTTGCCAGCCTGTGCTGCCATGTCGGCGGAGAACTCCTGATCGCGGAATACGGTCAGGCCTTCCTTCAGGCTCAGTTGGAACCAATCGCGGCAGGTGACGCGGTTGCCTGTCCAATTGTGGAAGTACTCGTGGCCCACCACCGACTCGATGTTGGCGAAGTCCACATCGGTGGCGGTCTCGGCATTGGCCAGCACGTACTTCGTGTTGAAAATGTTCAGGCCCTTGTTCTCCATCGCGCCCATGTTGAAGTCGCCCACGGCGACGATCATGAAGCGATCGAGGTCGAGTTCCAGCCCGAAGCGGCGCTCGTCCCAATGGATCGAGTGGATGAGCGAGTCCATCGCGTGGCGCGTCTTGCCCAGGTCTTGCGCCTCAACCCACACCTGCAGCAGCTTCTCCTTGCCCGAGGCGGACTGGATACGCTCTTCGATGCATTCGAGCTTGCCCGCCACCAGCGCGAACAGGTACGACGGCTTCTTGAACGGGTCGTGCCACACGGCTTCGTGTCGGCTGTCCGGCAGGTCGCGCTTCGACACGAGGTTGCCGTTGGACAGCAGCACGGGGTAGTCCGCCTTCGACGCACGCAACGTCACGGTGTACACCGTCATCACGTCAGGCCGGTCGAGGAAGTAGGTGATCTTGCGAAAGCCCTCCGCCTCGCACTGCGTGAAGAAGTTGCCGTTGGACACGTACAGCCCCATCAGCGACGAGTTGGCGGCGGGATTGCAGTAGGTGGTGAGCTCGAGCGTGAAACTGGCGCCAACCTCGGCCGGGACGGCGTCGATGGTGAGCGTGTCGTCGTCGGTGTGCAGGCCGGACACGGCTTGGCCATCCACCGTTGCGCCCGCCAGTTCCAGCCCTTCGCCTGCCAGCACGAGCGGCTTGCCGGCGTCCGTGCGCGTCATGCGCATGCGGTTGACGACGCGGGTGCGCTCGGGCACAAGGTCGATCTCCAGCGCCACTTCGTCGATGCGGAAGGCAGGGGCGGTGTAGTCCTTGCGGTAAATCGTCACGGCGGTATCGGTGCGCAACATCGGTAACATCCTCGTAGCGGAACGCAAAAGACCATTGTACTCAGGCCCTCGGCGGGAATCTTCCAGGCGGCGCGCGACTCTGACCAACAGGCCGTGCGCAGCCAGTTCCGGGCGTGCAAAGCCATCTGTCTGATTGAGAGTAGGGGGAATTTCTATGTGGAAGTGGATCAAGACATCGGGCATCTGGCCGATGGCCGGCGCGCTGATGGCGGCCAGCCTGCTGGCGGGCTGCGCGAGCACGGTCACCAGTCAGGTGACGGCCTTCAGGCAGCCCGGCTGGAACGACGCCCCGCCGCGCACCTACGCGTTCGAGCGTACCGCAGCGCAGCAGAACGACCTGGAGCGTCAGACCTACGAGGCCTGGACGTCCGACCAGCTTGCTGCCCACGGCTTTACCACCGCCCCGCGCGCCAGCGCACGCTATCTCGTTCGGCTGGACTACTCGACGGCCACGCGCCTTGTGCAGGTGCGCCAGCCGGTGTACCCCGATCCGTACCTGGGCCCAGGCCCGTGGGGGCCGTGGCGCAGCCCGTGGGGGCCTTGGGGCCCGTGGGGTCCGCAATATGTCGATACCAACGTGCAGGTGCCGTTCTATGCCTATCACGTCGACATCGACGAAGCCGCCACCGGCAAGCGCGTGTATCAGGTGACGGCGCAGACGCAGGGCGGGGACGGCTCGCTCGCCGCCGTCATGCCGTACCTGATCCGCAGCGCGTTCGCCAATTTCCCGGCGCCGAACGCGCAGCCGGTGCTCGTCGAGCTGCCGGTTGATCCATCGGTGAAACCGGCACCTAAGTAGTGCGCCTGAGTGGGCGTGGCGGCTGGTCTACGTTAAAATGCCTGACCTAATTTGTAGGCCGCCAGCCGTACCCCGCTTGAGCGTTGTCACCCCATCCCATCTCGCGCCGACCGCCACCCCTGGCCGGCGCCGCCTGCGCCCCGTCGCTACCCTTTTGACGGTGCACCGCAACGCTTGCGGCCTCACTCCCGGTTTCCCCCTGTTCCCACAGTTTTCTGCCACTCCGTGCCCGGGTGTCTCTGCCTGAGCGCGTGTGCGTCTCATCTGCGGAACGCCCCCATCAGGCCCCATCAGGATTCATCGATATGAACGACAAGCTCCACGACGCCTCGCCCGCTTCCCAAGATCAAGGCGCCGAGGCCGAACTGCGCCGCGCCGCGTTTGAATACCACCGCGCCCCGACGCGCGGCAAGATCGAGGTGCGCCCGACCAAGGCGCTGATCAACCAGCGCGACCTGTCGCTGGCGTATTCCCCGGGCGTGGCCTATCCGTGTACCGCGATCGAGCAGGACCCGTCGCTGGCGGCCGAATACACCTCGCGCGGCAACCTGGTCGGCGTGATCACCAATGGCACCGCTGTGCTGGGCCTGGGCGACATCGGCCCGCTGGCCAGCAAGCCGGTGATGGAAGGCAAGGGCTGCCTGTTCAAGAAATTTGCCGGCATCGACGTGTTCGACATCGAGCTGGCCGAGCGCGATCCGGACAAGCTGGTCGACATCATCGCCTCGCTGGAGCCGACGCTGGGCGGCATCAACCTCGAAGACATCAAGGCACCCGAGTGCTTCTACATCGAGCAGAAGCTGCGTGATCGCCTGAACATCCCCGTCTTCCACGATGACCAGCACGGCACGGCGATCATCTCGTCGTCGGCGCTGCTCAACGGCCTGAAGGTGGTCGGCAAGGACATCGGCAGCGTGAAGGTGGCGGTGTCGGGCGCGGGCGCCGCGGCGATTGCCTGCCTCGACGTGATGGTGGGCCTGGGCGTCAAGCGCGAGAACGTCTACGTGGTCGACTCCAAGGGCGTGATCTACGTTGGCCGCGACGCCAAGATGGAAGCGAACAAGGCACGCTACGCGCAGGACACGTCGGCCCGCACGCTGGCTGACATCGTGCGCGATGCGGATGTGTTCCTGGGTTGCTCGGCCGCCGGCGTGCTGACCGCCGAGATGGTCAAGACCATGGCGCCGAAGCCGATCATCCTGGCGCTGGCCAACCCCGAGCCGGAAATCCGCCCCGAAGTGGCCAAGGCCGCGCGCCCGGACTGCATCATCGCCACGGGCCGTTCGGACTATCCGAACCAGGTCAACAACGTGCTGTGCTTCCCGTACATCTTCCGCGGTGCGCTGGATTGCGGCGCCACCAAGATCACGGAAGCGATGAAGCTGGCGTGCGTGAAGGCCATCGCCGAGCTGGCCGAAGCCGAAACCAATGACGCCGTAGCCCAGGCCTATGCCGGGCAGGACCTGACCTTCGGCCCGGACTACATCATCCCGAAACCGTTCGATTCGCGCCTGATCGAGAAGATTGCGCCGGCCGTTGCCAAGGCCGCGGAAGAGTCCGGCGTGGCCACGCGCCCGATCAAGGATCTGGACGCCTATCGCGCGCAACTGAGCGACTTCGTGTACCACACGGGTCTGACCATGCGTCCGGTGTTCTCGGCCGCCAAGGCCAACCCGAAGCGCGTCGTCTATGCCGAAGGTGAGGAAGAGCGCGTGCTGCGTGCCGTGCAGACGGTGGTGGACGAAGGCCTGGCCAAGCCGATCCTGATCGGCCGTCCGCACGTGATCGAAATGCGCATCCAGAAGGCCGGCCTGCGCCTGAAGGCCGGTGTGCATTTCGAGCTGATCAACCCGGAGGATGATCCGCGTTTCCATCAGTATCACAGCGCCTACCATGAACTGATGGGCCGCAATGGCGTGACGCCGGACATGGCCAAGTCCCAGTTGCGCCGCTCGAACACGCTGATCGGCGCGATGCTGGTGCGCCTGGGCGATGCCGATGCCATGCTGTGCGGCACCGTTGGCCGTTTTGATGCGCACCTGGAGCACGTGCGCGACGTGATCGGGCTGGCACCGAACGCCAAGGTGTTCGCCGCCATGAACGGCCTGATGCTCGAGAAGCACACGCTGTTCATCACCGACACGTTCGTCAACGAGAACCCGAGCGCTGAAGAGCTGGCCGACATCACCAAACTGGCGGCAGAAGAAGTGCGCCGCTTCGGCCAGGAGCCGAAGGTCGCGATGCTGTCGCACTCGATGTTCGGCTCGTCGAAGAGCACGTCGGCCCGCAAGATGCGCGCGGCATACGACCTGCTCAAGACCGAAGCTCCCGAGCTGCAGGTGGAAGGCGAGATTCAGGGTGACGCGGCGCTGTCGGAAGACATTCGCCATCACTTCCTGCCCAAGAGCGCGTTCTCGGGCAGCGCCAACCTGCTGGTGATGCCGACCCTGGATGCCGCCAACATCGCGTTCAACCTGCTCAAGATCACGGGCGGGCAGGGCGTGACGGTGGGCCCGATCCTGCTGGGCGCGGCCAAGCCGGTGCACATCCTGAACCCGTCGGCCACGTCGCGCCGCATCGTCAACATGACGGCGCTGGCGGTGGCGGACGTGTCGGCCGCTCGCTGATCGGTTGATGGTCAATACGCTGGGCTGCCGTGTGCGGTAGCCCAAGAAAGGACGGCGCCTGGAGCGATTCAGGCGCCGTTTTTTCATGCGGGTTTGAGAACCGGAAATCTGCAGGCAAAAAAAACGGCGCCCGAGCCTCGGAACGCCGTTGGAATGATCCGCCCGCGTGTCGAAGCGCGGGGCGGTGACAAGGAAAGCAACCGCTTAGAACTTTGCGCGGATGCCCACGCCGAAGGTGTCGGCCGAGCTCAGGTTCGAGACCTTGTCGCGGAAATACGCGGCATACACGTCCGTGCGCTTGGACAGCGAGTAGTCGTAACCGACCGCCCAGGTGTTGCGCTTCACGTCGGCAGCGCCCGAAGTCTTCGTGTAGGCATACGATGCCAGGATGCTGCCCGGGCCCAGCGGAATCGATGCGCCCAGCTGGCCGCCGTTGCTTTTGGCGTCGCCCGTGTTGATCGTGTTCTTGATGTACTGGTACTGACCGTACAGCTTGACCACGCCAAAGTCATACGTGGCACCCAGCTGGCCCGCCGTCTGGCGCGAGAAACCCGTCACCAGCGCGTTCAGGTCGCCTGGGTTCGAGTTGAAGCGCACTTGCTGGAACGCTGCGGTGGCCGCGAAGTTGCCGTGGAAGTACAGGACGTTGCCGCCCCACTTGTTCTGGCCGTTGTGGCCGGCTTGCTCGCCCGCGCCATAGATGAAGTTGGCGGTCAGGCCATTGAAGTCCGGCGTCGAGTACAGGATCGAGTTGTTCCAGCCCGAATCTCCCACCAGACCCGAAATGCCCGCGGCGCCGGTCAGGCCGTTGCCGAGGTAGGTATGGAAGATCATCGGCGAGAACGTATACGAATCGCCGTACGGGTTGAACAGGATCGTCGAGACGAAGTACGGCGGCGTGATGCGGCCGAGCTTGATCGTGCCCCAGGAATTGGAGGACAGACCCACGTTGGCGTTGCGTGCGAAGAACGTATCGCCGTCAAAGCGGCCAGCCTTGCCGGTGTCGGGGCGGAAGAAGGCTTCCAGCGAGAAGAGCGCCTTCAGACCGTTGCCCAGGTCTTCGCTGCCCTTCATGCCCCAGTACGACGTCGACATGCCGCCGGAGTTGACACCCCATGCGCGGTCGGACGCGCCCAGGTTCTTGGTTGCACCGGCCCAGGCGTCCACCTGGCCGTAAAGCATGACCGACGACTGCGCTTGTGCACCGGCGCTCATTGCCCCCAGTGCCGATGCCACTGCCAGCGCAGCCGCGCCACGCTTCATGTTCCACTGCATAGCTACCTCCTTTGTTGTTGAAAGTTCGCTGCGGGGTGTGCCGCACTCTTTGTTGCGGTCACACGCGGCCGGTCAGGTTCCGTGCCGTGCGGTGTCCTACGCCCCATGACACCGCGCCCACAGCGTTGTTTGTACTGATTAACCTGAAATCAAATCATTCAAGCGGAAGCTCACGACGCGATCGATCTGCTCCAGCGAATTGCGCAGTTCGGTGTCGCGGTCGTTGTTCAGCCGCTGGGTCATGGCGGCGAAGATGGCCTGCCGATCATGGCCGCGCACCGCCATCACGAACGGGAAACCGAACTTCTCGCTGTAACGGGCGTTCAGGCTTTGCAGGCGTGCCAGCTCTTCCGGTGTCAGCTGGTTCAGGCCCGCACCGCCTTGTTCGCTGGTCGACGCAGCAGTCATCTCGCCTCGCGCGGCCGCTGTGCCCGCCAGTTCCGGATGGGCGCGCACGAGCTTGATCTGCTGCGCTTCACCCGCTTGCTGTACCGCGCGGCGCATGGCGGAGCGCAGCGCCTCGGCCGAGGCAAACGGGCGTTGCGACACGACGCGCTCGGCCACCCACGGCGAGTGCTCGTAGACGGCACCGACGATCTGCACGAACTGGGCGTCGCTCATCGCATTGAGTTGCGCGATGGTGTATGTGGTGTGCGCGGCTTTGGCGTGTGCGGGTTGGTGGGGCTGTGGCGCGGGCGATTGGCCGTTGGCGCCCGCGCTCAGCACTGCGAGCGCGGCCGTTGCTGCAACCGTCGTGATACCGCGTTGGATCGTCCACTGCATGGTCTTTCATCCCTAAGGTTCTGTGCCGCATATCCCCGCCGCATTCTCTGCTGCGGTCAGGGACCAGCCGTTCAGGGTTCCGGCCGGGCGACGCCCCGTGCACGCCACGTTCGCGGCGTGGTGTTGCTAGCCTGAAATCAAATCGTGCAGGCGGAAACCCGCGATGCGATGAATCTGTTCCAGCGACGTACGCAGCTCGGTATCGCGGTCGTTGTCAACACGCTTGCTGAAGTTGTCGATGATTCCGTGGCGGTCGTAGCCGCGCACCGCCAGGATGAACGGGAAGCCGAACTTCTCGTTGTAGCGGGCGTTGAGTTCTTGCAGGCGGGCGAACTCTTCCGGCGTGCACTGGTTCAGGCCGGCGCCGCTCTGTTCGCGCGTCGATTCAGCGGTCAGTTCGCCGCGCACGGCGGCCTTGCCGGCCAGCTCCGGGTGAGCGCGCACGAGCTTGAGCTGCGGCTCAACGCCAGCAGCGTCCACGGCGTGGCGCATGGCGGCAGTCAGCGCATCGGCGGAGGCAAACGGGCGCTGCGTGGCGACTTGTTCGGCCACCCACGGCGAGTGCTCGTAGATGCCGCCCAACACTTGCACGAACTGCGCTGCGTCCATGCCGTTGAGCTGCTGAATGGTGTAAGGAGCGGTGTACGTGGTCTGGCTCATGCTGCGGTGCTCAAAACGGGTTGCTTTGCATACGGGTGGTTCTGCATCCAATGATTGGCGATGTCGATGCGCCGGCAGATCCACACCTTGTCGTGCGATTGCACGTAATCCAGGAAGCGCTGCAGCGCGCGGAAACGCGCCGGGCGGCCCAGCAGGCGGCAGTGCATGCCGATCGACAGCATCTTCGGTGCGGCCAGGCCGTTGGGGTCGCCTTCTTCGTACAGCACGTCGAAGGCGTCCTTCAGGTACTGGTAGAAATGGTCGCCCGTGTTGAAGCCTTGCGGGCTGGCGAAGCGCATATCGTTGGTGTCGAGCGTGTACGGCACCACCAGGTGCGGCTTGGTCTCGCCGGATGAGGTTTCGACTTCGGTCCAGAAAGGCAGGTCGTCGCCGTAGTAGTCCGCGTCGTAGGCGAAGCCGCCGTGCTCGACCACCAGGCGGCGCGTGTTGGGGCTGTCGCGGCCGGTGTACCAGCCGAGCGGCGCGTTGCCGGTCAGCTCGCGGATGATCTCGACGCCGATGCGCATGTGCTCGCGTTCGGTGGCTTCGTCGATGTTCTGGTAGTGGATCCAGCGCCAGCCGTGGCAGGCGATTTCGTGGCCCAGGTCAACGAAGGCCTGCGTCACGTCGCGATGGCGCTGCAGGGCCATCGACACGCCGAAGATCGTCATCGGCAGGCCGCGCTTTTCGAACTCGCGCAGGATGCGCCAGACGCCCGCGCGCGAGCCGTATTCGTAGATGCCCTCCATGCTCATGTGGCGAGCAGGGTAGGCGGCTGCGCCGATGATCTCGGAGAGGAATTGCTCCGAGCCGGCATCGCCGTGCAGCACGCAGTTTTCACCGCCTTCTTCGTAGTTGAGGACGAACTGCAGTGCTACGCGCGCGCCGCCCGGCCAGTTGGCGTTGGGCGGATTCTTGCCGTAACCGATGAGATCGCGCGGATAGCTATTGTTGGTCATGATTTTTTGGGTCGAGGAGACTTCATACAACACCGGTCAGACGGTTGAATGGCGCTTTCCAAATTCACGACATCACGGTTGGATGTTGTTCCTGCCAGCGGGCGGGTCCAGCAGCTTGAAGGCGCTGGGTTGTCGCTGTTGCAGGAACGCCGCAGTTGTGCGGTCTTGTCATGAAATTGGCGAGCCTCCATCACGTCAGGCCGAGACTGCCCGGGCAGCCTGCGCCAGTTCCAGCGCGAGCTTCCGGTGAACCGTGAGATGGGCGTCGAGTTCAAGCGTGGTCAGGCGGCCGTCTTCGACAACCACGCGCCCGTTGATCACGCTGTGCGCCACGTTGGACGGGGCGCAGAAGACGAGCGCGGCAACCGGGTCGTGGTCGGCGCCGGCAAAACCGACCTGGTGGCGATCGAAGCTGACAAAGTCGGCGGACATGCCCGGTGCGAGCGCGCCGATGTCATTGCGGTTGAGCACGCGGGCGCCGCCAAGCGTGGCGATTTCCAGCGCCTCGCGCGCGCTCATTGCCGCGGGGCCGAAGCCAACGCGCGCGAGCAGCATCGCCTGGCGCGTTTCACCCAGCATGTGTGCGCCGTCGTTCGAGGCGCTGCCGTCCACGCCCAGGCCGACGGGCACGCCGGCGTCGCGCATGGTGCGGATGGGCGCGATGCCCGAGGCCAGGCGCATGTTCGAGCAAGGGCAGTGCGCCACGCCCGTGCCGGTACGTGCGAACACGTCGATGCCGTGCGCGTCGAGCTTCACGCAGTGCGCGTGCCAGACGTCGTGGCCGACCCAGCCGAGGTCTTCTGCATACTCGGCCGGCGTCATGCCGAACTTCTCGCGCGAGTAGGCGATGTCGTTGTCGTTCTCAGCAAGGTGCGTGTGCATCGACACACCGTAGCTGCGCGCGAGCTTGGCCGATTCGCGCATCAGATCGCGCGAGACAGAGAAGGGCGAGCACGGCGCCACCACCATGCGCAGCATGGAGTGGCGATCGGCGTCGTGCCACGTTTCAATCAGGCGCTGCGTTTCCTTGAGGATGGCTTCTTCGCCCTCGACCACACGGTCCGGCGGCAGGCCCCCCTGGCTGCGGCCGACGCTCATGCTGCCGCGCGCGGCATGAAAGCGCATGCCGATCTGCTGTGCGGCTTCGATCGAATCATCGAGCCGGCTGCCGTTGGGATACAGATACAGGTGGTCGCTGGAGGTCGTGCAACCCGAGAGCAGCAGTTCCGCCATCGCCGTGAGCGTGGACACGCGCACCATCTCCGGCGTGAGGCCCGCCCACACCGGATACAGGTTCGTGAGCCAGCCGAACAGTTCGGCGTCCTGCGCGGCGGGCAGCGCGCGCGTCAGGCTCTGGTACATGTGGTGGTGCGTGTTGACGAAGCCTGGCGTGACCACGTGGTCACGCAGCTCCATTACACGTACGTTGGGTTGGCCGATGGCATCGCGATACTGCGCGGGCAGATCGGCCGTGGCACCCACCCATTCGATCACGCCACCGCGCGCCACCAGGGCGCCATCGGGGATCTCGCGGCGTTGCGCATCCATGGTGACCAGCACGTCGGCATGACGGGCAATCAGCAACGAGGTCGGGCGCGCGTCGGTGTGCGCGACAGTGGCGTTCATGCGATTACTCCGTGCCGTGGGTGTTGGCGGCAGCGTCGCGCATTGCGTGCTCGGCCGACTGCATGCCGTTGTAGTAGAGGTTCAGGATGACCGCGACCAGCGTGCCCAGCACGATGCCGCTGTGCGTGACCGGCTCCAGCCAATGCGGCAGGTATTGGAAGAAGGTCGGAGCCAGCGTCGGGATCATGCCGAAGCCGATCGAGATCGCCACGATGAACAGGTTGTGGCGGTACTTGTTGAAATCGATCGAGCCCAGAATGCGCACGCCCGTTGCCGCCACCATGCCGAACATCACGATGCCTGCGCCGCCCAGTACGAAGGAGGGCACCGATGCCACGATGTGCGCCATCTTCGGAAACAGGCCCAGCGCGATCAGGATGACGCCGCCCATGGCAGCCACGAAGCGCGAGCGCACACCCGTGACGGTCACCAGCCCCACGTTCTGCGAGAACGACGTGTACGGGAACGTGTTGAACAGGCCGCCGATCACGGTGCCCAAGCCGTCAGCACGCAAGCCGCGGGTCAGGTCATCGGTGGAGAGCTTCTTGCCGGTGATCTCGGCCAGCGCCAGGAACATGCCGGTCGATTCCACCAGCGTGATCAGCATCACGATGCACATCGAGGCGATGGCGCCGAAGTGGAACGTCGGCATGCCGAAGTGCAGCGGTGTGATGACGGCCATCCACTCTGCATCCGCAATGCCGGCGAAGCTGACCTTGCCGAACGCCATGGCGATGAACGTACCGATCACGATGCCCAGCAGCACGGCGATGTTGCCGATCAGGCCTTTGCCGTATTTAGTCAGCAACAGGATGATGACCAGCACCGCCAGCGCAATGCCCAGGTTACCGAGGTTGCCGTAGTCGAGGTTCGGCACGGTCTGCAGCACACCGTCCACCACTGCCTTCTTGGTCGGCTGCCCGCCTGCGGCCCAGTTGATGCCCACGCCCATCAGCGACATGCCGATCAGCGTGATGACGGTGCCGGTCACGACCGGCGGGAAGAGCCCGAGCACGCGCCCCATCAGCGGCGCGACGATGATCCCGAATATCCCCGCCGCGATCACCGCGCCGTAGATGCCCAGCAGGCCGATGCTCGGGTCGGTGCCGATGGCGATCATCGGGCCGACCGAGGCGAAGGTCACGCCCATCATGACGGGCATGCGAATACCGAACTTCCACACGCCGAACGCCTGGATGAGCGTGGCCAGGCCGGCGGCGAAGAGGTCGGCATTGATGAGGAATGCGAGCTGCTCCTTGGGCAGATGCAGTGCACCGCCCACAATCAGCGGCACCGCCACGGTGCCTGCATACATGACCAATACATGTTGCAGGCCCAGGGCCAGCAGGCGTCCGTAAGCGACGCGCTCGTTGGTCAGATCCGCCGTGGGGGCGGCGATGGTGCTGCTTGCCATAAAAACGTCTCCTTTGAATGGTGAGCCGGACGGCGTCCGGCTTGGAGCGGCCAGCCTCTGACGTGCCAGCTCGCCCGATACAGCAAAACGGGTCCTAGACCTTGTTGCGCGGGCCCAATACCGAGCGCAGGTCGAAATCAGCTGGCGCCTCCGGGCGCACGCGGTCGGCACAGCATTGCAAGTGCTGGGCCATGTGGGCTTGCGCGGCACTCGCGTCGCCACGCTCCAGGGCGTTGAGAATGTCCAGGTGTTCGTCGAACGAGCAGGCGTTGTTGCCCGGGGCTTCGACGCTGGCGATCATGAGGGTCGTGCGCGACACGAGGCGGCGCATCATCTCGACCACCAGCGGGTTGCCCGACTGCTCGGCCAGCGCAACGTGGAACTCCGCAGACAGGCGGATCCAGCGCGGGCGGTCGTGCGTGACGAAGGCCTCGCGCTCTTCTTTGACGAGCTGGACCAACGGTGCGATGGCCGCCTTGGGGTTGCTGCTGTGGCCGACCTTGTCGAGCACGGCGTGCTCCAGGATCTGGCGCAGTTCGAACATGGCGTGAGCCTCGTCAATGGAGGGCGCGGCGATGAACGCGCCGCGGTTCGGCTCCAGGTCGACCAGGCCGTCAGCGGCCAGTTGAGAGAAGACCTTGCGCACCGTATGGCGCGCGGTGGCATAGATTTCGCAAAGCGCATGCTCCGTCAGCTTCGTGCGCGGAGGCAGGCGGTGCTCCATGATCGCGTCGTAGATCTCGTGGTACATCCGCTCTTCGACCGACATACGCATTGCTCCCGATGCCTTGGTGCCCGACTTCGACGCCGTTTCCGTGGAGACCAGCTTGAGATTCTTGGACATGGCAGATCCGCCTTTGAGTAGTGCAGCGCAACACAAGTCGACTGCGAAGCCGCTGCGAAAATCTGTTGACAATTATTCGTGTGGGCCCTCAATATTGTCAACAAAATGCGTTCGGGTTTCCGACAAACTAGGGAAATCCCTGTCTCGAGTCCCCACCGAGGCTGGGAGTCGGACCCAGAACGAGCGACGGCTTTGCCGGTTTGGCATGCCTCTTCAACATGAAGGTGGCAGGCGTAAACCGGCTGGACGCGCGCCGGGATGCGTGCAGTGCACGTACCGAGCGGGCCCCGACGTCAGCCCCTGTCCCGCTTGGGACACAAGGGATTGGCGCGAGGTGCAAGTGGAGGCAGCGGCGCTTCTGAAAATTCGAACTACAGAGGAAGACAAATGGGACGCTTGACCACCCATGTGCTCGACACCGCTGCAGGCACGCCGGGGCAAGACCTGGCGATTGCACTGTTCAAGATTGTCGACAATCAACGCCAGCCGATCAAATCGGTTCGCACCAATCACGATGGCCGTTGCGATGCGCCGCTGCTGGAAGGCGACGCGCTGCAGACCGGCGTCTATGAGCTGGACTTCGCGGTGGGCGACTACTACCGCGCAGCCGGCGTCAAACTCCCCGAGCCCGCGTTCCTCGACGTGGTGACGCTGCGCTTTGGCGTGGCCGATACCAGCGCGCACTACCACGTGCCGTTGCTGGTCTCGCCGTGGTCGTATTCGACCTATCGCGGTAGCTAACGGGCAGGGAGTCATCATGGAAGGCTATATCCTCGACTGGGCCAACCTGCTCTTGCGTTGGCTGCACGTGATCGTCGCGATCGCGTGGATCGGTTCGTCGTTCTACTTCGTCTGGCTCGACAACAGCCTGACCAAGCCGACCGCATCGGACCTGAAGGACAAGGGCGTCGACGGCGAGCTGTGGGCCGTGCACGGCGGAGGGTTCTACAACCCGCAGAAATACCTGCTTGCACCGAAGCAACTGCCGGATCATCTGCACTGGTTCTACTGGGAGTCGTACTCCACCTGGATGTCGGGCTTTGCCCTGCTGACGGTGGTGTACCTGTTCAACGCCAACGTCTACATGATCGACCGCAGTGTGTTCGACATGACGGCGACGACGGCGGTGATCCTGGCGCTGGCGTTCCTGGTGGTCGGCTGGCTGGTGTACGACACCATCTGCCGCGTGTTCGGCAAGAACGACCGCGTGGTGGGCATTCTGGTGGCGGTCTATGTGGTGCTGGCTGCGTATGCGGCGTGCCACCTGTTCTCGGGCCGCGCGGCATTCCTGCTGATCGGCGCGATGATCGCGACCATCATGAGCGCCAACGTGTTCTTCTGGATCATCCCGGGGCAACGCAAGGTGGTGGCCTCGCTCAAGGCTGGCGAGAAGCCGGACCCGATCCACGGCAAGCGCGGCAAGCAGCGCAGCGTGCACAACACGTACTTCACGCTGCCGGTGCTGTTCGCGATGTTGTCGAACCACTACAGCATGACGTACTCGTTCAAGTACAACTGGGCTGTACTGGTGCTGATCATGCTGGCGGGCGTGCTGATCCGTCAGTTCTTCATCCTGAAGCACAAGGGCGTGGTGAACTGGGGCTACCCGGCCGCTGGCGTGGCTGTGCTGCTGGGTGTAGCGGTGTGGCTGGCTCCGGTGCAGCGTCCGGCGGCACCTGCCGCAGAAACGTCGGCAGCAGCACCCGCCGCGGCAGAAGGCGGCGCTTCGGCACCGGCAGCAGCCGCTCCGGCAGCTGCCGGCGGTTCGGACTTCGCCAAAGTACAGGCAGTCGTTACCGCACGGTGCTACCAATGTCACTCGGCGCATCCTACCCTGATGCCTTCGCCGGCCAAGGGCGTGTTGCTCGATACGCCGGAACAGCTGTCGGCACATGCGCAGCTCGTCTACCAGCAGGTTGTGCAGCAAAAGCTGATGCCGCTTGGCAACGTGACGCAAATCACCGATGACGAGCGCGCGATCATCGCCAAGTGGTTTGAAGGCGGCGCCAAGACCAACTGAGGCGCACGCTGAAGCAACAACAGACAGGTTTATCGGAGCATGCCATTCGTTCCCTAGCGGGTGGCATGACCGGTGAGGGTTGAACGGGGCTACGGCCCCGTTTTTTTTTTCGTCTGGGGCTTTCAGCGCGTGGCGCTCTGCGCGGCACAGCCTTGCACGGGCATGGGGCAGTTCGCCATGGATCGTGAGCAGGCTCCGAGCATGCGCCCAGAGCCCTCTCGGGACTGGGCTTACTTGCCCACCCCCAACAGCGCCAGCACGCCCAGCACCAGGAAGATCAACGCCGCAATCCGATGCACGAGCGTGATTGGCATGCGCGACGCAAACTTGTTACCCATCAGCACGGCGGGCACGTTGGCCAGCAGCATGCCGACGGTCGTACCAGCGACAACCCATGCGACGTCGTGGAAACGCGCTGCCAGGGCCACCGTGGCGATCTGCGTCTTGTCGCCCATCTCGGCAAAGAAGAACGCAACGATGGTGGTGCCGAGGATGCCCGGGCCGCGCGTGTCTTTTGGTGCTTCGTCGTCGTCGAGTTTGTCGGGAATCAGCATCCAGCCAGCCATGGCGATGAACGCGATACCGAGAATCCAGCGCAGCGCGTTCTCGCCGAGCACATGCGTGATCCAGCCGCCGACAGCGCCGGCCAGTGCGTGATTGACGAGGGTGGAGATGAAGATGCCGAGGATGATCGGCACCGGCTTGCGAAAACGCGCGGCCAGCAGGATCGACAGCAGTTGCGTCTTATCGCCGATTTCCGCAAGGGCGACGATGCCGGTGGAGACGAGGAAGGCTTCCATGTTGTTGTGGTGTCCGGGCCGTGTGCGAACCAATGACGCGCCACTGCCGGCCCTGTCCGCAGTGGGTTGTCATCGGTCTCGCCAGGCGCGTCACCAAGGTGCCAAGATGGCACCCTGAGTGGCTGCTGACCACGCCATAACCACCTGTCATTGCGACGGCAGTCAAGTCTGTTGACGTGGTCCTCGAAGTGTCGACTTCGAGCGGCTACTCCCCAATGGAAGCCGCGATTATAAGTGCATCAGGCGTTGGCGCCAACCGCAAATTTGGCCGGCTCGCCCTGGATGTAAGTGGCGGAGACAGCACGGTCCTCACCGAGCAGTGCGAGGGAGAACAGCAGCTCTTCCAGCGTTTCCGAGCGTGCATTGCGGCGCGCCAGCAGCGGCGTGGCGGCCGGATCGAGCACGATGAAGTCGGCTTCGGCGCCCGGCACGAAGCTGCCGATGCGGTCTTCCCAGCCCAGAGCTTCGGCAGCGCCGCGCGTGGCCAGGTAGAACATGCGCAGCGCGGTCAGGTGATAGCCGCCCATGCGCGCAACCTTGTGCGCCGTGCCCATCGTGCGCAGCATCGAGAACGAGCTGCCGCCGCCCACGTCGGTAGCGAGCGTCAGTGCCAGGCGGTGCGCGTCGTTCTTGTGGAAGTTGTACAGGCCGCTGCCCAGGAACAGGTTGGACGTGGGGCAGTGCGCCACGGCCGCGCCCGATTCCGCCATGCGTTGGCGGTCGCTGTCGTCCAGCCAGATGGCGTGGCCGTAGAAGGCGCCCTTGCGCAGCAGACCGTACTTGTCATACACGTCCAGATAGCTGCGCGCGTTCGGGAACAGGTCGGCCACCCATTTCACTTCGTCGGGGTTTTCGGCGACGTGGGTCTGGATGAAGACGTCCTTGTACTGCTTGGCGAGCTCCGCGCAGGCCTGCAGTTGCGCTTCGCTGGAGGTGGGTGCGAAGCGCGGCGTGATGGCGTAGCCCAGGCGGTCCTTGCCGTGCCAGCGCGAGATCAGGTCTGCCGTATCGCGCGCGCCCGATTCGGCCGTGTCGCGCAGGTATTCCGGGCAGTTGCGGTCCATCATCACCTTGCCGGTAATGAGGCGCATGCCGCGCTGTTGGGCTTGGCTGAACAGCGTCTCGGCGGAGCTGCGATGCACGGTGCTCCACACCATCGCGCTGGTCGTGCCGTTGCGCAGCAACTCGTCGAGGAAGAACGAGGCGACGCCGGCGGCGTACTGCTCGCTCTCGAAGCGGCGCTCTTCCGGGAAGGTGTACGTCTCCAGCCAGTGCAGCAGGCCCGGGGACGGCGACGCAATCATGTCCGTCTGCGGGTAATGGATGTGCGTGTCGATGAAGCCGGGGACGATCAGCTTTCCGCTGTAGTCGTGCAGCTGTGTGCCGGCGGGCAGGCCTTCGCGCAATGCGGCGTAATCGCCGGCCTGCAGCACCTTGCCGCCCGAGACCACGAGCAGGCCATCTTCCCAGTACTCATAGGCATCGCGCTCGCGATACTGCGGATCGTGCAGGAAATGCAGCACGCGGCCGCGGTAGGCGTGAACGGTTGCGTTGGGATTTGGAGGCATAGTGGTCATCGTCGTCTCGTGGGTTTTTACGTCGCTAACACAACCTGCCCGGCGTCGTTGCGCCTCCTGGCCGTACGTTTGTACTGTCTGCGTCGGCGCGCCTAGCCAGGCAGGCTGTGTTAGCGACTCTTAGTGTGTGTGCTTCCAGTGGTCGTCGACCTTGGCAAGCCACATTGCTTTGTCCTGCTCGGGCAGGAAGGACGCCTCGAAGCTGTTGCGCGCGAGCATGTGGGCATCAGCGGCGCTCAGGTCGAGGGCGTTGAAGGTGGCGAGCCAGTTGGTGTTCATGTAGCCGCCAAAGTAAGCCGGGTCGTCGGAGTGCAGGGTCACTGCGCAGCCGGCATCCAGCAGTTGCTTGAGCGAGTGGTCGCGCAAGTCGGGGTAGACCTTCAGCTTTTCGTTCGACAGCGGGCAGACCGTCAGCGCGATGCGCTCGGCGGCCAGGCGCTTGACGAGCGCGGCGTCGTCGATGGCACGCACGCCGTGGTCGATGCGCTCGACCTTCAGGATGTCGAGCGCGTCGATCACGTACTGCGCGGGGCCTTCCTCACCGGCGTGGGCGACCAGTCGCAGGCCGAGTTCCTTGCAGCGTGCGAACACGCGCGCGAACTTCTCCGGCGGGTTGCCGCGTTCCGACGAATCCAGCCCCACACCGACGATGCGGTTGGCCGGATCCTGGATGTAGGGCAGGGCGGCTTCGAGCGTGGCGAATGCATCTTCCTCGCTCAGATGGCGCAGGAAGCAGAGGATCAGTCGGCTGGAAAAACCGTGCTCGCGCTCGGCATCATCCAGCGCGCGGACGATGCCGTGGATGGCCACATGCATCGGTACATTGCGCGCGGTGTGCGTCTGCGGGTCGAAGAAGATTTCGGCGTGGTGGACGTTGTCGGCCAGCGCGCGCGCCACATACGCGGCGGTCATGTCGTAGAAATCCTGCTCGGTGAGCAGCACGCTGGCGCCGGCGTAATACAGGTCGAGAAACGATTGCAGATCGTCGAACGCGTAGGCCGCGCGCACTTCTTCAACCGATGCATAGGGCAGCTTGACACCGTTGCGTTCGGCCAGCGCGAACATCAGTTCGGGTTCGAGCGAGCCTTCGATGTGGATGTGCAGCTCAGCCTTCGGGCTGGTGGCGATGCGTTCTGCAAGCGCTGGCGAGATCGGCATGATTAGACAGATGTGGGGACTCGGTATGGAACCGCCGCGCCGCTGCTAGCACTGGTGAGCGCATGTTGTTGCAGCTCGCGTACCTGCAGCAGTTGCGCGACGACGGAGACCGCAATGATATCCGGCGCCTTGTCCACAATGCCCGCCACACCAATCGGGCATACCATTTCCGGCAAGCGTGCCGGGTCCACACCGTGCTCCACCATGCGGTGCTCGAAACGCGCGCGCTTGGTCTTGGAACCGATCAGGCCGAAGTAGGCAAAGTCCGTGCGGCGCATGATGCGTTCGCACAGCGCGAGGTCCAACGCATGGTTGTGCGTCATGACCAGGAAGTAGCTGCCGGCGGGCGCGTGGTCGATCACGGCTTCCGGCGTATCGGTCGATTCGATGACGACGTTCGGCGGCACTTCCGTCGGGAACGGGAACATCGCATCGCGCTCATCCACCCACGTCACGCGGCAGGGCAGATGGGCCAGCGCACGCACGATGGCGTGACCGACATGGCCCGCGCCGCACAGCACGATCGACATGTCGGGCGGCAGTACAGTCTGCGTGAAACCGTTGGCGTCGAACTGCACACCGGCTGCGGCTGCATCACCGATGCTCGCTTCGACGTTCACAGACGCATCTGCAGAGACAAAGCGGCGCAGGCTGCGGCGCTGGCGCATGGCGTCGTCGGCCAGGGCGATCCAGTCCACATCACGCGCATCGAGTCGTTCGAGCGACAGGCGCACCACGCCGCCGCAGCACTGGCCCAGCGCGGGGCCCAGCGGAATGCGCACGAACTGGCGGCGTGCTTCGCCGCTGGCTTCGGGCGCAGCCATCATGGCCTGGGCGATTTCCATCGCGCGCCATTCCAGATGGCCGCCGCCGATGGTGCCGAAGAAACCATCACCGCACACCAGCATGAGCGTGCCGGGCTCGCGCGGGGCGGAGCCCTGTACGTCCGTCACCGTGACCAGCACGCACGGCTGCCCCGCTTGCACGGTGGCAAGCACATCGGCAAAGCGGAATGGGCGCAGTTGCGTGTGGTCGATGGCGGTCATGACAGGGTCTCCGGACTCAGGCTCAGACGGACAGCGGGGCGCTGCGGATGGCGTCCACGGCCTTGAGGATTTCCTCGCACGTGGCTGGCGCGTTCAGCGGTGGGTTGACGCGGCCATCGCCCACGGCGGCCACCGCATCGCGGATGGCAAAGAACACCGAGAACGGCAGCAGCAGCGGCGGCTCGCCCAGCGCCTTGGAGCGGTGGATGCTGTCTTCCACGTTGGCGTTGTTGAACAGGTGCACGCGGAAGTCCGGCGGGCAGTCGTTGACGGTCGGGATCTTGTAGGTGGACGGTGCATGCGTCATCAGCTTGCCGCTCTTGTTCCACCACAGTTCTTCGGTCGTCAGCCAGCCCATGCCTTGGATGAACGCGCCTTCCACCTGGCCGATGTCGATGGCCGGGTTGATCGAGCGGCCGGCGTCGTGCAGCACGTCGGCACGCAGCAGGCGCCATTCGCCAGTCAGCGTATCGACCACCACTTCCGACACCGCTGCGCCATAAGCGAAGTAGTAGAACGGACGGCCCTTCAACTTCGACTGATCCCAGTGCAGCTTGGGCGTGGCGTAGAAGCCGTCAGACCACAATTGCACACGTGCCACGTAGGCTTTGCCGATCAGCTCATCGAACGGCACACGGCGTGCGCCGATCTCCAGATGGTCGCCCACAATCGTCACGGTTTCGACGGGCACCTCGTAGTGCTCGGCGGCAAACGCGATCAGGCGTGCACGGATCTGGCGTGCGGCATCCTGTGCGGCCTTGCCGTTCAAATCGCTGCCGGTCGATGCGGCCGTGGCGGACGTGTTGGCCACCTTGCTGGTGTCCGTGGCGGTGACGCGGATGCGCTTGAACGACACGCCCAGCTCGTGCGCCACTACCTGCGCGACCTTCGTGTTCAGGCCCTGGCCCATTTCGGTGCCGCCGTGGTTCACGAGGATCGAGCCGTCGTTGTACACGTGCACAAGCGCGCCGGCCTGGTTGAAGTGCTTGACGTTGAACGAGATGCCGAACTTGACCGGCGTCAGCGCCAGGCCGCGTTTGAGCACCGGGCTCGTCGCGTTGAATGCGCGGATGGCTTCGCGGCGGGCGCGGTAGTCGGATGACGCTTCCAGCTCGTCGAGCAGCTCATGGATGACGTTGTCTTCCACGGTCTGGCCGTACGGCGTGATGTTGTTCGTGTCCTTGCCGTACAGGTTGGCGCGGCGCACGTCGAGGGCATCCTTGCCGACCGAGCGCGCGATGTTGTCCATGATGTACTCGATGGCAAACGCGCCCTGCGGGCCGCCGAACCCGCGGAAGGCGGTGTTCGACTGCGTGTTCGTGCGCGCGCAGAAGCCATCGATTTCCACCTCGGGCAGCCAGTAGGCGTTGTCGAAGTGGCAGATGGCGCGCGTCATCACGGGGCCGGACAGGTCGGCCGAGAAACCGGCGCGCGAGGTCATGTCGACCTTCACGCCCTGGATGCGGCCGTCGTTGTCGTAGCCGGCCTCGTAGGCAAAGCGGAAGTCGTGCCGCTTGCCGGTGATCATCATGTCGTCGTCACGGTCCGGACGCAGCTTGACCGGGCAGGCGAGCTTCCACGCAGCCAGCGCGGCGCAGCAAGCAAACAGGCCCGATTGCGATTCCTTGCCGCCGAAGCCACCACCCATGCGGCGGCATTCCACCAGCACCTGGTTGGCGTGCCAGCCCAGCATGTGCGATACCAGGTGCTGCATCTCAGTCGGATGCTGCGTCGAGCACCATACGTGCATGCCGTTGTCTTCCTTCGGCACTGCGTACGAGATCTGGCTTTCCAGATAGAACTGCTCCTGACCACCCAGGGACATCTGACCGGCTTCCGAATGCGGCGCGGCCGCGATGCGCTCGGCCGGTTCGCCGCGCTTCAGATGCATCGGCGGCAGCACGGATTTACCGGCGGCGCGGGCTTCTTCGGGCGTCAGCAGTGGGGGCAAGACTTCGTATTCGACATCGCCCAGGCGTGCGGCGCGGCGTGCCGCGTCGTGCGACGTGGCCACCACGATGAACATGGGCTGCCCGATGAAGTGCACCGTGTCGGTCGCCAGGATCGGGTCGTCGTGAATGATCGGGCCACAATCATTGGTGCCCGGAATGTCGCCCGACGTGAATACCGCCACCACACCAGGGGCGGCCTTCACACGCTCCAGGTTCATGTTGACGATGCGTGCATGCGCCTGCGTGCTCATGCCCAGCGCCGCATGCAGCGTGCCGGCCAGCTCGGGGATGTCGTCGGTGTAGGTGGCGGTACCCGCAACGTGCAAGTGCGCGGACTCGTGCGGGCGCGAGATGCCGACCACGGCACCGCGCTGGTCAGGGATCGCCGCCGCAATGTCGGCTTCTGCGAGCAGGAAGGCTTCGGTTTGCTTGTTCATGTTCTCAGGCCGCAGTGAGGGTATTCAGTTCGACCGCGCGCACATTGATCTGTTCGGGGTTGAGCGGCGCGTCGGTGCGGGTTTCCAGCCAGAAGCGGTACACCGTGTTGGCTGCCGAAATGCGGCGGTAGTTGTCGGTGGCACGCATGTCGGTCAGCGGCGTGTAGTCGCGCGACATGGCTGCCATGGCAGCGCGCACGGTTGCTTCGTTCCACGGCTGGCCGATGATGGCGTTCTCGGTCTCCGTGGCGCGCTTGGACGTTGCCGCCATGCCGCCGTAGGCGATGCGCGCGCTGCGCACGCGAGTTTCCCCATCCTTGCCGTCCAGCTCGATGGCGAGCGCGGCGCACACGGCGGAGATGTCTTCGTCAAAGCGCTTGGACAGCTTGTACGTGCGGAAGCGCATGGCATCGCGGCCCTCGCGCACCGGAATGCGCAGGCCGGCGACGAACTCGCCTTCCTCCATCGCGTTCTTCTGGTAGGCGAGGTAGAGGTCTTCGAGCGGCAGCTCGCGGCGGACTTCGCCACGCTGCAGCACGACGCGTGTGCCGATGGCGATGAGCGCCGGTGCCGAATCACCAATCGGCGAGCCGTTGGCGATATTGCCGCCAAGCGTCCCTGCGTTGCGGATCGGCAGCGAGGCGAAGCGCTTCCACAGCTCGGTTAGTTCGGGGTAATCCTCGGCGAGGAACGCGTAGGCTTTTTCCAGCGACACCGCTGCGCCGATCTCGATCCAGCCGTCGCGCTTTTCCAGGGCGTACAGGTCGGCCACCTGGCCGATGTAGAGGATGTCGCCCAGATCGCGGAACTGCTTGGTGACCCACAGGCCCACGTCGGTGCTGCCAGCCAGGATGCGGATCGTCGGGTGCGCGGCCTTGATGGCGGCAAATGCCGATGCCGTGCGCGGGGCGTAGAAATGCGGCGCCTTTTCGGTACCGAGGGGCGCGTAGCTGAAGGTGTCGGTGCGCTGCAGCTTGCGCAGCGTTTCGGCCAGTTGGGTGCGATCGATGCCAGCCGGCGAGGGCAGTTCGAACATGCGTTCGCCCGCGTCGATGATCGGGCGGTAGCCGGTGCAGCGGCACAGGTTGCCGGTGAGCGAATCGCAGATGGTCTGGCGCGAGGGGATCGGGGCCTCGCTGCCGGTGTTCTCGTACAGCGCGTACAGCGACATCACGAAGCCCGGCGTGCAGAAACCGCATTGCGAGCCGTGGCACTCCACCATGGCTTCCTGCGCCGGGTGCAGCGCGCCGTCCTTGCCGCGCACGTCTTCCACGGTAAACAGCGCTTTGCCATCGAGCGTGGGCAGGAACTGGATGCAAGCATTGACGGCTTTCAGGCCGACCGTGCCGTCTTCCTGAAGCTCGCCAAGCACCACGGTACATGCACCGCAATCGCCCTCGGCGCACCCTTCCTTGGTGCCTGTACAGTGTGCGTCTTCACGCAGGTATTGAAGCACCGTACGGGTGATCGGCGCGTCCGTGATGGTGCGCACCTGGCCGCGGTGGAAGAAACGGATGGGCTGAGTCTCCATGGGGTTCTACGCCTGTTTGTGTGTCGTTGGGTCTGTACTGGAACCATAGCACCGGGCCAGGAATGCAATATTTGGCCCAGGTGATAACCCGCATCGGAAAGCCAAAATCCGGGGTATACCCGCCGGTAGCGGTCTGGCGGCGCGGCGTGCAAGTGACATACACTGACAGCGTCCTCCCGCAAGTTTCTTTTGACCGCTCGGCGCTGCTTCGCCACCCATTTCCGCCTCCAGATGCACGGCAAAGATCACCTCGATACCTACCTCCTGCGCGTCCTGTACACGCTGCTGACCGAGCAGAGCGTGACGCGTACGGCGGTCAAGCTCGGCCAGTCGCAGCCGGCCATCAGCAACACGCTCAAGCGCCTGCGCGAGATCACCGGCGACGCCATCCTCGTGCGCGGCAAGAGCGGCATGGTGCCGACCGAGCGCGGCCACGAGCTGCTCTCGCTGGCTCAGCAGAGCCTGGAGGCAATGGAGCGCATTGCGCGGCCGTCGCAGGAGTTCGATCCGGCCAACACCACGCGCACCTTCCACCTTGGCGCGCCGGACTATCTGGACGCCTTCTTCCTCCCGAACATCGTCGAGCGGCTGCGCAAGCAGGCGCCGCAAGCCAAGCTGGTGGTGCATCCGCTCAACGCGGGCGTCGACTATCTGGCCGCACTGGAGCAGGGCGGCATGGATCTGGTGATCGGCAACTGGCTTTCGCCGCCGGAACATCTGCACATTTCGCCGCTGTTCGACGATGAAGTCGTCTGCATGCTGGGCGCGCAGCACCCGCTGGCGCGCAAGGGCATCTCGCTCAAGCATTATGTGGAGATGCCGCACCTGGCGCCCGCACCGTACGCCGTCATGCAGCGCAGCATGATCGATCAGGCACTTGCGGAGCAGGGGCTCAAGCGTCAGATTCAGGTGTCGCTGCCGTACTTCGGGCTGGTGCCGTATGTGCTGATGCGCACAGATCTGGTCTTCACGACTGGCCGCCAGTTCGCGGCGCATTGCGCGCAGTACCTGCCGATCCGCATCCTGCCGCCGCCCATGGCGTTCCCGAAGATGCGCTTCTATCAGCTCTGGCACGAACGCAGCCATGCTGCGCCCGATGTGATGTGGCTGCGCCGCATGATTGGTGAAGTGGCTGCCGATCTGCCGCAGCATCCGCAATTGGAAACGGCAGCCTAAGCTGCCGTCCTGTCTCCAAGCAGCGGACGTTACTTCCCGCTCGCCACCGTCTTCCCGTAGTCGGGGAAGAACACCTGCTCCCCGTTGACCTTGAAATCGGCGATCGCCTGCTGGCCGGGCGACGAGGTGATCCACTCGATCAGCTTTGTGGCGTCGGTGTAGTTGATGCCCGGGTACTTCTTCGGGTTCACGGCGATGATGCCGTACGGGTTGAACATGCGCGTGTCGCCGGCCAGGACGATGTCGAGGCCGGTCTTCGCGCGGTAGGCGCCGTACGTTGCGCGATCCGATAGCGTGTAGGCGTTCATCTGCGCGGCCATGTTCAGCACTTCGCCCATCCCGAGGCCCGCACTGATGTACCACGGCTTGCCTTTCGGGTCGATGTTGGCCGCCTTCCAGTAAGCCTTTTCCATGACGTCTGTGCCGGAGTTGTCGCCGCGCGAGATGAACTTCGCTCCCGCACGGGCCATGGCGTCCATGCCCTGGATGACGTCTTTCTGGCCGCGCAGGTGCGCGGGGTCTGCCGCCGGGCCGACGAGGATGAAGTCGTTGTACATCACGTCGCGCCGGTCGATGCCGCCACCGGAGGCAACGAAGGCGTCTTCCAGTTGCCGGGCGTGGACGAGCACCACATCCACGTCGCCAGATTCCCCCAGCTTGACGGCTTTGCCGGTGCCAACGGCAATCACGTGCACATGGACGCCGGTGGCCGCTTCGAACTTGGGCAGCAGGACTTTCAGCAGGCCGGAGTTTTCGGTGCTGGTGGTGGTGGCCATGCGGAGATCGCCAGCATATGCGGTGGTGGCGATCGCCAGCGTCAGGCAGATAACAGCAGAAAACTGAAGGGTTCTGGACAATCCGGGCATGTTGTCGGGGTGGTATGGAAGACGTGGACGCTTTATGTCGGATGCTGCATGATTGCGGCAAAACAGGGGGCAATCGGCGGCCACGATGCGCCTGCCCCGGGGTGAGCACGATTGTTCCCCGGGGCCGCAGCCGAAGTAAATAGGAAGCCATCAACATAATGACATTCCAGTTCGAGGTATTTCCGGTGGTGGGGCCGGACGACAATCCGCGTGCCAACGGCAAGGTGTTTCAGTTGCTGCGGGCGGTGCGCGAAACCGGCTCGCTGCATCGGGCGGCCAAGCAGGTGGGGCTGTCATACCGGCATGCCTGGGGGGTGATGCGTTCGTGGGAAGAGATGCTCGGGCGTTCGCTGCTCGACATGGAGCGCGGCCGCGGCGCCTCGCTCACGCTGTTCGGCGAACGCATGCTGCGCGCCGAGATGCGTTTGCGCGAGCAGCTCGATCCGGTGCTGCACCAGGCCATGGGGCAGTTTCTGTCGGAGCTGGAAGACGCATCGCAATCGCAGGCGCGCATTCGTTTCTCCGGCAGCCATGATCCGGCCGTGGAGCTGCTGGCCGAAACATTTGCGAAGCAAAGCCACGGCGCGCACATCGATACCGTGTTCTGCAGTGCCGTCGAGGGGCTGATCTGCCTGCAGGAAAAGCAATGCGAGGTGGCCGGCTTCTATGTGGCGCCGCAGCAAGGGGCTGGCTCGATCGCGCACCAGACCTTGCGCAAGTGGCTGCGCCCCACCTCCGTCCGGCTGATTGCCCTGGCCGATCGTGAGCAGGGGTTGATGATGTCGGCGGAATGGGCCGGGCGGGTGCAGTCGCTCGGGGATCTGGCGCGCACGCAGGCGCGCTTCATCAACCGCCAGCGCAGCTCGGGCACGCGTCTGCTGTTTGACCAGTTGCTGGTTGCTGCCGGGCTGTATCCGGATCAGATTCACGGCTATGAAGAGCAGGAGTTCTCCAGCGACAAGATTGCCGTGGCCGTGCAGGAAGGGCGTGCGGACGTCGGCTTCGGCCTGCGCCCGGGCGCCGAGGCCCATGGCCTGCATTTCGTGCCGCTGACGCGCGAAACGTATTACCTGGCGGTGCGCCGCAATGACGCGCTCGCCCCATGGGTGCGCGAGCTGATCGAGCGCATCGGCCAACCGGCCTTCCGTGAAGGGCTGGGCCATCTGGCGGGCTACCGGCCGACCGAGCATGTTGCGCTGCTCACCGCCGAGCAGGCGCTGCCCTGGCACGCCGACGAGGCCCGCGCGCTGGCCCGCTGAAGTCGTGCGAACATGGCGGAGTTCAAGCATCAATGTCGATGTGCTCTCGTCCATGTTCTGCCCATGTCACGTTTTTCCGTCTGGACCCAAGCCCTGCGCATGCTGCGCCGCGACTGGCGCGCCGGTGAGCTGAACCTGCTGCTCATCGCGCTGGTGCTGGCCGTGGCCGCGCTGGCGTCCGTCAGCTTCCTGGCCGATCGCATGCATGCCGGCCTGGAGCGCGATGCGCGCCAGTTGATCGGTGCGGATGTGCTCGTGGTGTCCGACCAGCCGCTGCCCCCCGATATCGAGGCGCATGCACAGGCGAGCGGCCTGCAGGTCACGCATACCGCCACTTTCCCCAGCATGGCTAGCACGCTGACGAAGGGTTCGTCCGGCGAGCCCGCATCCCAGTTGGCCGCCATCAAGGCGGTCGACGCGGGCTATCCGCTGCGTGGCGCCCTCAAGGTGAGCGGCGGTGCGCACGATACCGTCGGCGCCCCGATTCGCGGCATTCCCGCCGCCGGCACGGTGTGGGTGGATGCGCCGCTGCTCGAGGCGCTGGGCCTTCGCGTGGGCGATGCCATCCGCCTCGGCTCGCGCACCTTCAAGGTTGCCCACGTCATCACGCAGGAACTCGATCGTGGTGCGGGCTTCATGAACTTTGCCCCGCGCGTGATGCTGCCGATGGCGGATCTGGCCTCGACCGGCCTCGTCACCTACGGCAGCCGCGTGACGTATCGCCTGCTGGTGGCCGGCCCCGATGCCGCGGCCAACGCATTCCACACGTGGGTCGAGGCCCAACTGAAGACGCGGCAGCTGCGCGGTGTGCGCGTGGAGTCCTTGCAGAACGGCCAGCCGCAGATGCGCGAAACGCTGGACCGCGCCGAACGCTTCCTCTCGCTCGTGGCACTGCTGGCCGCGATGATCGCCGCGGTGGCGATCACCATGGCTGCGCGCCGCTACACGGCGCGGCATACCGATGCGGTAGCCGTCATCAAATGCCTGGGGCTCAGGCAGGGGCAGATTCTCGGGACGTTTGCGCTGGAGTTCCTGCTGATCGGCGTGCTGGGTTCGGCGGCGGGTGTGGCGCTCGGCTATGGCGCGCACTGGCTGCTGCTGGCGTCGCTCGGTGATCTGGTGACGGTGACGCTGCCGGCGGCGTCTTTCTGGCCGGCCGTGGTCGGTGTGACGGCGGGGCTGGTGCTGCTCGTCGGCTTTGCGGTGCCACCGTTGCTGAGTCTCGTGCGGGTGCCGCCGTTGCGCGTGTTGCGGCGGGACGTGGCGGAGCGCGCCGTTGCCGCGTGGGTTGGTTATGCGTTGGGGGCGGCGGCGTTCTTTGCGCTGCTTGTGGTGTCCGCGCGCGACGTGAAGCTCGGCGCGCTGACGGCGGCCGGGTTTGCCGGCGCGATCGTTGTGTTTGCGTTGCTGGCGGCGGGCGGCCTGCGTGCACTGGCGGTGTCGCTGGGGCGGGGCCGTGCGCTGGGCGTGGGCTGGCGTTTTGCTCTGGCCGTGCTGGAGCGCCGTCGCAGCGTGAGCGTGCTGCAGACCGTGGCCCTGGCCGTTGGCCTGATGGCGCTGCTGCTGCTCGCCATGACGCGCAATGACCTGATCCGCTCGTGGCACAACGCTACCCCTGCCGATGCACCCAACCGTTTCATCATCAACATCCAGCCGGACCAGATGGCATCGGTCAGGCAGGCACTGACCCAGGCCGGCGTGGCTGACCCGAAGCTCTACCCGATGGTGCGCGGGCGCCTGACGCAGGTGAACGGCGAGACGATCAATCGCCAGACCTATACCGAATCGCGCGCGCGCAACCTGGTCGAGCGCGAATTCAACCTCTCCTACGCGACCGAGCAGCCGCCCGAGAACCGCGTGGTCTCGGGCCAATGGTTCAACGGGCAGAAGCCCGAAGCCTCGGTGGAAGAGGGCATCGCCAAGACGTTGAATCTGCGCCTGGGCGACGTGCTGCGCTTCGATGTTGCCGGGCAGACAGTGGATGCGCCCATCACTTCATTGCGCAAGCTCGACTGGAGCTCGATGCGCGTGAACTTCTTCGTGATCCTGCCGCCCGTGGCGCTGCATGACATGCCGCAGACGTACGTGACCGCGTTCCGCATTCCAGCAGGACAGGCCGATCTACCCGCCAGGCTCGTCCGCGAGTTTCCGAACCTGACGGTGGTCGACACCGAGCTGATCCTGCAACAGGTGCAGGGCGTGCTGGATCAGGTGACAGCGGCGGTGGAGTTCCTCTTTGTCTTCACGCTGGCGGCGGGCGTGCTGGTGCTGTATGCGGCGTTGTCCGGCTCGCGCGACGAGCGCCTGCGTGATGCCGGTGTGCTGCGGGCGCTGGGCGCGGGCTCCGGCGTGGTGCGCCAGACGCAGTACGCCGAGGTGTTGATCGTTGGCGGCCTGGCGGGGCTGATGGCGGGTGTGGGTGCCATCGCGATCGGCTGGGTCTTGTCCGCGCAGGTGTTCGATTTTCCGTATCGTTTCAACCCGCTGATCCTGCCGGTCGGCATCGTGGGCGGCATGGTGTGCGCGTTCGCTGGCGGCTGGCTGGGCCTGCGCGACGTGCTGCGCCGCCCGGCCATGGCCACGCTGCGGGATGCATGAGACCTTTTTTCTTGATGTGATGGCTGTATGACTGACGACGCAACTTCCGGCCAGGAAACCCTGGCGTTCGACCTGATTGGTGGCGAGGCGCGCGTACGCGAACTCGTTGACCGGTTTTACGACCTGATGGATCTGGAGCCCGAGTTTGCCGTGCTGCGGGCGCTGCATCCCCAGAGCCTCGACGGCTCGCGCGACAAGCTGTTCTGGTTCTTGTGCGGCTGGCTGGGCGGTCCGAACCATTTCATTGAACGATTCGGCCACCCGCGCCTGCGCGCGCGCCATCTGCCGTTCGAGATCGGCACACAGGAGCGTGATCAATGGATGCGCTGCATGGCGCTCGCCATGCAGGACATCGGCCTGGACGAAGCGCTGCAGATGAGGCTGATGCAGGCCTTCTGGCAGACCGCTGACTGGATGCGGAATGTGCAGCGCTAAGGTGCCGCGCTAAAGCATCATCACAAGAACAATTCGAGGAGACCCCGATGATCGGTTTGCCCACCGCCGACGATGTGCTCGCGTTCTGGTTCGGCAACGCGCCGCTGGCCGATGCACGGCCAGAGTGGTTCACCAAGTCCGGCGCATTCGACGCCGATATCCGTGCACGCTTCCTGCCGCTGTGGGAAGCGCTGTCCACCGGAGATGCCGATACCTGGATGGACACGCCGCAGGAGGCCATCGCGCGCATCGTGGTGCTCGACCAGTTCTCGCGCAACATGTTTCGCGGCAGCGCCCGCGCGTTTGCCAGCGATGCGGCGGCATTGCACACTGCGCAGATCGTCGTCGCCGCAGGCTGGGATGCCCAGTTGCCGACGCGCCATCACCGCATGTTCTGTTATCTGCCCTTCGAGCACAGCGAAGCGCTGGCCATGCAGGACGAATCGGTCCGTCTGTACACGCGCCTGCGCGATCAGGAGGGCGATGCCGATTCCCTCGTCTGGGCGGAAAAGCACCGCGAGATCATCGCGCGCTTCGGGCGCTTCCCGCATCGAAACGCGGTGCTGGGGCGTGAGTCGACACCGGATGAGGTGGCGTTTCTGGCCCAGCCCGGATCGTCTTTCTGAGATGGCACGCTGTGCCGCTCAGTGGGTCAGCACCGAATACATCAGCGAGCCCGAGAACGTGAGCAACACCAGCGATGCACCACGCAACAGCGTGGGCGTATGAGACGCCCACGTGCGCCGCGCCGTGAGCAGCATGCCGAGCGTCGACCAGCCGATGGCAATGGGCACCAGCACGACAAGGAACACGCCGATGGTTCGCCCGAAATAGGCTGCGGACTGGAATGCAGCAAGCGGAAACAGCGTGCTGGCAAACAGCAGCGCCTTGGGGTTCATCACGGTGGTGACGAACATGTCGCGCAAGCTGACCGGGCTGGCGGTGACGTGCTGCAGTGCGCCACTTTGCCGCCAGATCTTTGCCGCCAGCAAGAGGATGTAGGCCGAGCTCAGCAGCTTGACCACGACCGGCAGCCAGGGCCGGTCAGCGGACAGGGCATTCAAGAAGAAGCCCCACAACGCGATCGACGAGACATAGCCCAGTGCCTCGGCGGCAATGAGCGGGCTCGTGCGCCGTACCCCCACCTTCAGGCCAGACGAGAGTAGCAGCGTGTTCGTCGGCCCCGGCACGATCAGCACCAGAGCCGTGTACAACGCCAGCATCAGCAGAGGGTCTTGCATGAGGGGAGGGTTTTTCCTGCTTACGTGCGGTCGCGGCGCTCCGACCACTTGTCGACGGTTTCGCGCGGCGCACGGGCCAGCATGTCGATCAGCTCGGCCGGGTTGTCGCTCACGTGCAGAAGATCGGCGTGGTGGCGCTTGAGGAAGCCTTCCTGCACCGCATGGTCGATGAAGGCGAGCAGCTTGTCGTAGAAGCCGGCCACGTTCAGCAGGCCGATCGGCTTGTTGTGATAGCCGAGCTGCAGCCATGTGAACGTCTCGAACAGCTCTTCGTAGGTGCCCACGCCGCCGGGCATGGCGATGAAGGCCTCCGCGCGGTCGGCCATCATCTGCTTGCGCTGGTGCATGTTCTCGACGATGTGCAGTTCGGTCAGCTCTTTATGCCCGACTTCCTTGCGCACCAGTGATTTGGGGATGATGCCGATGACCGGGCTGCCGCCGTGCAGCACCGCATCGGCCACCACGCCCATCAGGCCGACGTTGCCGCCGCCGTAGACGAGCGTGAGGCCGCGTTTGACCATCTCGTTGCCCAGCGCGATGGCGCCGGTCTTGTATTCCGGGCGCTCGCCCGGGCTGGAACCGCAATAAACGCAGATCGATTTCATTTGGCAGGAGTGGTGGGGGTGAGCGGCGGATCGTTGCTGCGGCTCACGGCCAGCAGATCGAAGGCTCGCCGCGGCTTGCCGCGCAGGTAAGGCGCAAGGATCGACAGGATGTGGTAGCTCGCGCCGTGCAGGTGATCGCGGATCGCCTTCTGGTCGTTGTACTGGCGCGGGTGCTGCACGAACTGGAACGACAGCCAATAGGTGGCGATCACGACGATGTTGGTACACATCACATCGATCTGCTCGGGCGTGGCTTCCATCTCGCCGTCTTGAATGAACTGGTGGCAGATGTCCATCGCAAAATGGCGCTTCTGCTCGACGATGCGCTTGAAGTTCAGCTCCAGCATGCGGTTGCGTGCGAGCAGGTCGTTGATGTCGCGATACAGGAAGCGGTAGTTCCACAGGAACTCCGACATGTACTGCAGATAGCCCCAGGTTTCGTCCAGCGTGGCCTTGTGGTCGTCTGGCAGCTTCAGGCGGCGCGCGATTTCCTGTTCGAACTGCACAAAGATCGAGTTGATGATGTCGTCTTTGTTGCGGAAGTGGTAGTACAGGTTGCCAGGGCTGATCTCGAGCTCTTCGGCGATCGTCGTGGTGGTGACGTTGGGTTCGCCCAGCTCGTTGAACAGACGCAGCGACACCTCGAGGATGCGATCGCGCGTGCGGCGTGGGCCGGTGGAATGCTGCTTGGTTTCCATTGAACTGCCAAGGCCAGTGGCCCTGTCTCCGTGGCGTGTTGGTGCCCGGATTATAAGAGATCGTGCTTGTGCAACGACTCCCCCGCAGCGGGTGGGCGTCACATCGCCAAACGTTGACGCGGCGTAAGCGCGGGTATGTCCTAACGCAATAGCGACGCCGCCCACGGCCACGCAATCGCCCCCCATGTTCCCACGCACAGCAGCAGGGCCAGCATGACGGCGGCGCTGCCGAAATCCTTGGCGCGCTTGGACAGCCCATGCTGCTCCAGCGAGATGCGGTCGACGGCCGCCTCCACGCTCGAATTGAGCAGCTCGACAATCAGCACCAGCACCAGCGTGCCGAGCATCAGGATGCGCTCCACCACCGTAGCGGGGATGACGAACGCGCACGGCAGCAGGATCGCGCACAGCGTAAGTTCCTGGCGGAATGCGCTTTCCTCGTCGATGGCGAAGCGGATGCCGCTGATGGAGTTCTTGAGCGCGAACCAGGCCCGTGTGATGCCGCGGTTGCCCTTGTGCGGGTTGTCGGCCGGCGAATAAGCGCCGGCCGCTGGCGGCGCTGGCGCGTCTTCCAGTCCCCGATCCGGCGGGGTGGTGGGCTTCATGGAACGCAAGGCTCAGGCACCCGCTGCAGTGGAGGGTTCGGCGGCCTTGGTGCTGCCGGTGTGCGAGGCGGGCATCGGCCGCAGGTGAGCGAGGAATTGCTCCGACGCCGCGCGCCACGAGAACTTTTCGGCATGCGCGCGCGCGGTTGCACGGTCGATGCGCAGTGCTTCCAGGCAGGCTTCGCGCAGGTCTTCGCGCATGGCGCCGGCCGGTGAATCGCCCAGCACGTCGATCGGGCCCGTCACCGGGTACGCGGCAACCGGCAGGCCGCTGGCAAGCGCTTCGAGCAACACGAGGCCAAACGTATCGGTGCGGCTCGGGAAGACGAACACATCGGCCGAGGCATACACTTTGGCCAGTTCCGGCTGCTTGAGCACGCCCAGGTAGCTGGCGTTCGGATACTTCGCCTTCAGGCCGGCCAGTGCGGGGCCTTCGCCGACCACCCACTTGGAGCCGGGCAGATCGAGTTCCAGGAAGGCTTCCACGTTCTTCTCCACGGCCACGCGACCGACGTACAGGAAGATCGGGTGGGCCGTGTTGAGCACGTTGCTGCGCTGGGCGGTGAACACATCCAGATCGACGCCGCGCGTCCACAGCACGCCGTTGGTGATGCCGTAGGCGGCGAGATCTTTCAGCACCACGGGCGTCGGTGCCATCACGGCCTGGGCGGGGCTGTGGAACCACCGCAGGAAGCGATACGTCCAGGCCAGCGGGATGCCGAAGCGGGCCTGCACATACTCGGGAAAGCGCGTGTGGTACGCGGTCGTATAGGGCAGCTTGTGGCGCAGCGCGTAGGCGCGTGCGGCCAGCCCGAGCGGGCCTTCCGTGGCGATGTGCAGTGCCTGCGGCGCAAACTGTTCGATGCGCTCACGCACGCGCTTGGAAGGCAGGATCGACAGGCGGATCTCCGGATACGTCGGGCACGGCACCGTCTTGAATTCCAGCGGCGTGATCATGTCGACGATGTGGCCCATGGCCTCAAGTTCGCGGCGCGTCTGGGTGAGGGTACGGACGACGCCGTTGACCTGCGGTTCCCAGGCATCGGTGACGATCATGACTTTCACGGGCTCTCCTTGGGGCGTGGGAGTGGGTTGCGCGGCGGCAGGCTGCACGATGTCGATGTTGGTGTGGGTCATGTGGGCGTTCATCAGGCGGCAGCCGCAGCGGCACGGCGTGCGCGGCGGGACATGGGCGGCGCATCGAGCAGGTGCGTCCAATAGACGATCTGCAGCTCGCCTTCCATCGTTTCGACCAGGGCAGATAGGCTCTCCACCCAGTCGCCGTCGTTGCAGTAAAGCTGGCCATCGATCTCGCGGATCTCGGCCTTGTGGATATGCCCGCAGACCACGCCGTCGCAGCCGCGGCGGCGTGCTTCGTCGGTCATCACGCGCTCGAACGAGTTGATGAAGTTGACCGCGTTCTTGACCTGGTGCTTCAGGTATTGCGACAGCGACCAGTATGGAAACCCCAGCCGCACGCGGATGCGATTGAAGTGCCGGTTCATCGCCAGGATGAAGGTATAGAGCGAGTCGCCCACATAGGCGAGCCAGCGCGCGTGCTGCATCACGCCGTCGAACAGATCACCGTGCACGACCCACAGACGCTTGCCCGTGGCGGTCACGTGTACGGCGTCTTCCGCGACTTCGATGTCGCCGAAATTCAGGCCATGGAACTGGCGCGCCATCTCGTCGTGGTTGCCGGGGATGAAGACCACGCGGGTGCCCTTGCGCGCGCGGCGCAGCACCTTCTGCACGACGTCGTTGTGTGCCTGCGGCCAATACCAGCCTTTGCGCAGTTGCCAGCCGTCGACGATGTCGCCCACGAGGTACAGCGTGTCGGATTCGTTGTGCTTGAGGAAGTCGAGCAGGTAGGTGGCCTGGCAGCCTGCGGTGCCGAGGTGGATGTCCGACAGCCAGATCGTGCGGTAGCGGTGGATTTTCTCGGGCGGTGGGTCGGTGTCCTTGTTCGCCAGCTGATCGGGGGCCAGCGCAGATGCCGGTGCGGCGACAGGTGCCTCGTGATCACGCACATCGCCGCGGCCCGCTGGCACTGCCGAGCCGAGCACGCCTGCGGCGGCAAGCCCGGCGGCCATTTGCATCAGAGGCGGTGGAGCGTTCCAGTCGGAACCGGCGAGTGGAGTGGCGCGAAAGCGTTGCGCGAGGCGGCGGAGAAAACCAGGGCTGGGCAGATTTGGCAGGACCATGTCGGCAACGGAGGCTGCGTTGGACGGATTTCGCCACCGCTGCGTGAATCGGCCGTGTCAGAAACATGACCGTCACATGACGTGGTTGCCGCAAGGCAGAAGGTGATGTGCCGAAGATCCGCGCCAGTCGCGCGTTTCAGGCGGATGGCGTTAGCGGGATGCCGTCGATGCGGTTGAGTTCCGCCAGCACGGCAGCGCGCACCCGCGCGTCGCATAGCAGCGACACATGGCCGATGCCGGCGAAGGAAACGTGTCGGGCGCCATCCAGCCAAGACGCCCCGGCCGGCCCGACGATGGAGTCGTGCCACGAGAAGATCGAGGTGATGCGCGCGCGCGCAGTTAGCGTTTCGGATGCCGCCAACTGACGCAGCCACGGGCTCGCCCAAGCCATCTGGCGCACGTTGCGGCTGCGTCCTGTACGTGCCATCGCGGTGCCTCGATGTGGGGTGCCGAGCGTGATGACGTGGGCCACGGGGCTCATCTCCGATCGGCGCAATGCCGCACGCGCGGCGAGTCCACCCATGCTGTGGCAGAGCAGAACGGGTGGCCGGCCATGCGCGCGCGTGAGGCGCACGACCGCTGCTGCAATGTCACGCGCGTAGTCGTCGATGTCGCCCAGCAGCGGCATGAGATCGATAGCCTCGGTCGGATGGCCGGCGGCGGCCAGATGCTTCTGCATCGGCAGCCATACCGCGCGATTGCAGCCGTAGCCGTGAATCATCAGCACGGGCACACGTTTGGTATCGCCCGCTGGCACATCGAACGTGGCGTGCGCACGGAACGGCTGCAGCACGTTGAACATCCACGCGACCGACAGGCATTCGCGCAACCAGCACACCATGAAACCGGCCGCGCCGATGCGTTGTTCGTGGGGCACGGGCACGCGGTCCCATGCCGGGTCATCCGGAATGGGGGAGGCCGTGCTTTTCAAGGACACCAGAAACGCCCAGCCCACCGAAACGAGATAACCGAATACCAGCGCCACGCCCGCGAGGGTTGCCGCAGCCGGCCAACTCCATCCCGCCCAATGATGCGCAGCACCGGCAACCGCCAGCGTTGCCGCGCACTGGAGCGCCACGGCAATGCGGCGCGCGGTGGCGGCGGTCAGAGAAGCCAGGGGAGCAGGCGTTGCGGACAGATCGGCGCGCGTCATGGTGGTGATTGCGCCAACGGTGTCGCCGAATCAGTCGCGCACCAGCCGCGTGCCGGCCAGACGATCGTGCAGGAACTGGCGTTGCGGATCGATCCACGCCAGCGCACCCCAGGCCAGCAGGCACGCCAGGGCAACACCCACACCGGCCCAGCGGGACGCCCCGCTCAAGTGGATGACGCCGACTGCCACAACCACCCACACCCATGCCAGCACATAACGCGCGATGGCACGACCGAGCGAAATGCGCGAGCCGTCGGCGTTGACCACGCGCATGCGCCACGTCTGCATCGCCAGCGTCTGCCCGCGCTTGCGCCAGAACCACACAAAGTACAGACCGAGCGCCAGGAAGCCCCAGACCTGCAGCCCTGCATCACCGGTGCGCGCCAGTGGCGGCACGATCACGCGCAGCAACAGGAAGATGGCCGTCGCGCCAAACATCACGCCAAACAGCAGCAGGCCTTCATAGAGCATCGCCGCAAGACGACGGCGCAGGGTGGGGGCTGCGAGCGGATCAGTTGCCGCTACCGGCGAAGAGGGAGAGACGGAGGTGGCCATCGAACAGGGGGGAGTGCGGCAAGCGCAATGCGTCATGCGCCGGCAAGGGTTGCACGGCGCGTGTTCAGATTATGCCAAAGGGTGTACGGACTCAGCCGCCCAGGACGGTGGATGGCGGCGGATTGCCCGGTTCTCCGCCGGGCGCCACAGGCGGAGCCACCGGGTGCGCGGGCGTGAGTGGCGCACTTGCGGGCGCTGGCGCGGCGGCGGCAGGTGCCGGAGCCGGTGTCGGGGCAGGCGTAGCAACCGGCGCCGATGCCGCAGCGGTCACCTTGTTCGGCGCCGACCGGGTCGTGCCCGGTTTGGTACGCCCATGGTGAACCGCCTTGGCCGCATCTTTTGCGAGGCTCGCATTGCCCGGCAGCGCCGTGACCGCAGACGGATGCTTCTGCGCCTTGGCCGCAGCAGCGAGCGCCTTCTTCTGATCCTCCGTCAGCTTCTGGTAGCTCTGCCACGCTTCGCTTTTCTTCTGAACCGGGACCGACTTGGTGGTCTGGAAATTCTCACGCGCGCGGTGGCGCTGCTCTGGGGTGAGCTTCACCCAGTCAGCCATGCGCGTTTGCAGGCGCTGCTGCTGCGCAGGCGAGTATTTCGGATAGGCCAGGGCGATCTGCAGCCACTTCTTGCGGGCAAGCTCCGGCATGCCGTTCCACTCCGGTGCCAGTGGCGCGAGGATGCGCTGCTGCACGATGGGCAGCTCTGCCCAGTTCGGATGTACGGACGGTTGCGGATTGGTCGCCGGCGGCGTCGGCAGATCGATCGGCGCGTTGGCGGTGACGCCGGAGGCGGGCGTGGGCGCCAAAGCAGCCGGAACCTGCCCAATCGCGAGGCCGGTCATCAGTCCCGCCGCACCGAGCAGCGTGGCGATGCCAGCGCGCAGGCGCAGGCCCCGATCGCCTCGCGGTGGTTGGCCGTGGGTGTGCTGGAAGTCGCTCATCGATCAGCCTTTCACTGATCGTGTTTGAGGTACTGGTGGAAGCCTTGATCGGCGTAAGCGGCCAGCGGCAGGTCGTCGAGCATCATGGCGGTGTCGACTTCGGCGAGTTCGTCCACGCGTTGCTGCTGCTGCCACTGATAGATACCTGCGAGACCGGCGATCAGCGCAATGGTCGGCCACAGTAGGCCGAGGCGGCGCAGGAATGCCGCAGCGCGTTGCAGCGGCGACTGTGCTTCGCCTTCCACGTCGAAAGACACCGCACCAACGCCCGGCATCGCCAAGACGGGCGAGCGCACCGTGCTCGGTGCTTCCGCTTTCTTGTGCGCGAGCGCCGTCCGGCGCGCCGCTGCGAGGCGGTCGCGCACGTCAGGCGGCAGTTGTCCGGCCGACTCGTTCAGAGCGGTACGGACAGCATGCACAAAACGGCGTTCTCGGAGTTCTGCCTTGTTCATAGTCGGATCCCTCGCGCCCGCAGCGCTTGGGCCAGGGCGTGTGTTGCCCGCGAGCAGTGCGTCTTTACGCTCCCCTCGGAGCAGCCCATTGCCTGGGCTGTCTCGGCAACATCCATGTCTTCCCAGTAACGCATCAGGAAGGCCTCCCGTTGACGTGTCGGGAGTTTCTCGATTTCGCGCTCCAGGATTTCCAGCATCTGCGCACGCTCGACCTTGTCGGCGCTGCTCTCCGCCGCTGTGGAGCCGGCTTCGCTTTCGATCAGCTCGAGCGGGTCGGTGTCGTCGCCCTCGGCGTCTGTGCGAAAGCTGGAAAACAGGCTCACCCACGTGTTGCGCACCTTGGTGCGGCGGAACCAGTCGTGGATCGTGTTCTGCAGGATGCGCTGGAATAGCAGCGGGAGCTCGGCCCCCGGCTTGTCGCCGTATTTCTCGGCCAGCTTGATCATGGCGTCCTGCACGATGTCGAGCGCGGCATCGTCGTCGCGCACAGCAAAGACTGCCTGCTTGAAGGCGCGTTTCTCGACGCTGAGGAGAAAGGCCGACAGTTCCTGTTCAGAGGCCATACAACGGCGGTGCGAATCCTGGTGGAGCGGCCGGGCGAACATTCACATTGCGAATGTGACGATCGCGCCGCGTGCCTGCGATGGCCGTGGCCGTGAAAAATGTTGCGATGCTAGCAAAAATGCCGGTCGGCGGACAGCCCGACTGTCTGGTGGACGGCCCGGTGTGGCCGCCGCGTGGCGAATCGCGCCGCCGCTGGACCACCATGCGGCATTGCAGTATCATCCCCGGTTCACAACATCTGTGGTTTGTCTCATCTGGCTGCCCATCAGGCGGTCCTCCATGCAGACGCGCAACCGCTCAAACCCGCGCCACAAGCCCGGTAGAGAGCATCCAAACAATTTTTTGCCGAAAATTGCAAAGGACTGAAATGAATATGCCTAGCGCGGAATTTTCCCACGCCAATAGCGGTTCATCTGCCGACATGATGGGGGCTGACATCCTCGTCAATGCGCTCGCGGCAGAGGGTGTCGAGTTCGTCTGGGGTTACCCCGGCGGCGCGGTGCTCTATATCTACGACGCGTTCTACAAGCAAAACAAGATCGAACACATCCTGGTGCGCCATGAACAGGCGGCAGTCCATGCGGCTGACGGCTATGCGCGCGCCACGGGCAAGGTCGGTGTCGCCCTCGTGACGTCCGGCCCGGGCGTGACCAATGCCGTCACCGGCATCGCGACCGCTTACCTGGATTCGATCCCGATGGTGATCATCACCGGCAACGTGCCGACGCACGCCATCGGCCAGGACGCCTTCCAGGAATGCGACACCGTCGGTATCACCCGCCCGATCGTCAAGCACAACTTCCTGGTCAAGGACGTGCGCAACCTCGCTTCGACCATCAAGAAGGCGTTCTACATCGCCTCGACCGGCCGTCCGGGCCCGGTGGTGGTGGACATCCCCAAGGATGTCTCGCGCGAGATGTGCAAGTACGAGTATCCGAAAACCATCGAGATGCGCTCGTACAACCCCGTCAACAAGGGGCACTCCGGCCAGATCCGCAAGGCCGTGAGCCTGCTGCTGCAGGCCGAACGTCCGTACATCTATTCGGGTGGCGGTGTGGTGCTGGCTGAAGCCAGCGAAGAGCTGCGCCAGTTGGCTGCGCTGACCGGTTACCCGGTGACGAACACGCTGATGGGCCTGGGCGCGTTCCCCGGCACCAGCAAGCAGTTCGTCGGCATGCTGGGGATGCACGGCACGTACGAAGCCAACATGGCGATGCAGAACTGCGACGTGCTGATCGCCATCGGCGCGCGCTTTGACGATCGCGTGATTGGCAGCCCGGCGCACTTCACTTCGCAGCCGCGCAAGATCATCCACATCGACATCGATCCGTCCTCCATCTCCAAACGGGTGAAGGTCGACATCCCCATCGTCGGCAACGTCAAGGACGTGCTGCAGGAGATGATCGCCCAGATCCAGTCGGGCGAAGCCAAACCGAACAAGGCGGCGCTGGCCAAGTGGTGGGAACAGATCGAACAGTGGCGCAGCGTTGATTGCCTGAAGTACGACCGTACTTCCGAGATCATCAAGCCGCAGTACGTGGTCGAGAAGATCTGGGAATTGACGAACGGCGACGCCTTCGTCTGCTCCGACGTCGGTCAGCACCAGATGTGGGCCGCGCAGTTCTACAAGTTCAACGAGCCGCGCCGCTGGATCAACTCCGGTGGCCTGGGCACGATGGGGGTGGGCTTGCCGTACGCGATGGGCATCAAGAAGGCGTTCCCGGACAAGGAAGTCGTCACCATCACCGGTGAAGGCTCGATCCAGATGTGCATCCAGGAACTGTCGACCTGCCTGCAGTACGACACCCCGGTGAAGATCTGCTCGCTCAACAACGGTTACCTGGGCATGGTGCGCCAGTGGCAGGAAATCGAGTACGACAACCGGTACTCGCATTCCTACATGCAGGCGCTGCCCGACTTCGTAAAGCTGGCCGAATCGTATGGCCATGTGGGCATGCGCGTCGAAAAGACAGCAGACGTCGAGCCCGCGCTGCGCGAAGCCTTCCGACTCAAGGATCGCACCGTGTTCCTCGACTTCCAGACCGACCCGACCGAAAACGTCTGGCCGATGGTCCAGGCAGGCAAGGGCATCTCTGAAATGCTGCTCGGCGCGGAGGACCTGTAATGCGTCACATCATTTCCGTCCTGCTGGAAAACGAAGCCGGCGCGTTGTCGCGTGTGGTGGGTCTGTTCTCCGCGCGCGGCTACAACATCGAGACGCTGACGGTCGCTCCGACCGAAGACGCCTCGCTGTCGCGCATGACGATCGTCACGACCGGTTCGGACGACATCATCGAGCAGATCACCAAGCACCTGAACCGCCTGGTGGAAGTCGTCAAGGTCGTCGACCTGACCGAAGGTGCGCACATCGAGCGCGAGCTGATGCTCGTGAAGGTGCGCGCGGTCGGCAAGGAGCGCGAGGAGATGAAGCGTACGGCGGACATCTTCCGCGGCCGCGTCATCGACGTGACCGAGAAGACCTACACGATCGAGCTGACCGGCAACGGCAGCAAGCTTGACGCGTTTCTCGATGCCATCGATCGCACTGCCATTCTTGAGACCGTCCGTACGGGCGGTTCGGGCATCGGCCGCGGCGAGCGCATTCTGAAGGTTTGAACCGGCGCGTGCATGCTGCCGGATCCCATCGATATTTGAAAAATTAGGACATCACCATGAAAGTGTTTTACGACAAGGACGCCGACCTCTCCCTGATCAAAGGCAAGAACGTCACCATCATCGGCTACGGCTCGCAAGGCCACGCCCACGCCCTGAACCTGAATGACTCGGGCGTGAAGGTCACGGTCGGTCTGCGCAAGGGCGGCGCGTCGTGGAACAAGGCCGTCAACGCCGGCCTGCAGGTCAAGGAAGTGGCCGAAGCCGTGAAGGACGCCGACGTCGTCATGATCCTGCTGCCGGACGAGCAGATCGCCGACGTGTACAAGAACGAAGTGCACAACAACATCAAGGAAGGCGCCGCGCTGGCGTTTGCCCACGGCTTCAACGTGCACTACGGTGCCGTGATCCCACGCGCTGACCTGGACGTCATCATGATCGCCCCGAAGGCTCCGGGCCACACCGTGCGCGGCACGTACACGCAAGGTGGCGGCGTGCCGCACCTGATCGCCGTGCACCAGGACAAGTCGGGCGCAGCACGTGACATCGCCCTGTCGTACGCCACCGCCAACGGCGGCGGCCGCGCCGGCATCATCGAGACCAACTTCCGCGAAGAAACCGAAACCGACCTGTTCGGCGAACAAGCCGTGCTGTGCGGCGGTACCGTCGAGCTGATCAAGGCTGGCTTCGAGACGCTGGTGGAAGCAGGCTACGCTCCGGAAATGGCTTACTTCGAATGCCTGCACGAGCTGAAGTTGATCGTCGACCTGATCTACGAAGGCGGCATCGCCAACATGAACTACTCGATCTCGAACAACGCCGAATACGGCGAGTACGTCACCGGCCCGCGCGTCGTGACGGAAGAGACTAAGAAGGCCATGAGGCAGTGCCTGAAGGATATCCAGACCGGCGAATACGCCAAGAGCTTCCTGCTGGAATACAAGGCAGGCCAGCCGACGCTGATCTCGCGCCGCCGTCTGACCGAAGAGCACCAGATCGAGCAAGTTGGCGCCAAGCTGCGCGCGATGATGCCGTGGATCGCCAAGAACAAGCTGGTCGACCAGTCGAAGAACTGATCGCCCGCGCCTTGTGCGAGAAGAAAGCCAGCCTCCAGGCTGGCTTTTTTTATGCTGAACCGATGGGATTCGCCACCGTTTCAAGTGCTGGCGCGGCCCCGTGTCGGCTAGAATGCCGCATTTCCTTCAAGACGCTGTCGAGGTCTGATTTGAACAACACGTATCCGCATCCCATCATCGCCCGCGAGGGCTGGTCGTACCTGGGCGCGATCTTCATCGTCTCGCTCATCGTGCAGGCTGCCGCCGGCTTCGGATGGGCCTGGCCGTTCTGGGTGCTGACGCTGTTCGTGCTGCAATTTTTCCGCGATCCGGCGCGCGCTGTGCCGACGCAGGCCAACGCGATTCTCTCGCCGGCCGATGGCCGCATCGTCGCCGTTGAACAGGTGCGCGACCCGTACGCCGATCGCGACTCGCTGAAGATCAGCGTGTTCATGAACGTCTTCAACGTGCACTCGAACCGCGCGCCGGTGGATGGTACGGTGCAGCAAGTGCAGTACTTCCCGGGCAAGTTCGTCAACGCCGACCTGGACAAGGCTTCGCTCGAGAACGAGCGCAACGCCGTCGTGCTGCGCCGTGCCGATGGTCAACTCGTCACCTCGGTGCAGGTGGCTGGGTTGATCGCGCGGCGCATCCTTTGCTATACCAAGGCAGGGGAAGCCCTCACGCGCGGCCAGCGCTATGGTTTCATCCGCTTCGGCTCGCGCGTCGACGTGTACCTGCCGCTGACGGCGCGCCCGCGCGTGACCATCGGCGAGAAGGTGTCCGCCACGCTCACAGTGCTTGCCGAGCTGGACTGATCCGGAGGCCGCCATGCCCGCGTTCAACCGACGCAAGAAGCGTTTCACCGCCAGCAACGTGACGCACTTGCGTCCGCTGCGACATAACCAGCCGCGCTCGGACGACGACGATCTCGAGATCGTGCGTCCGCGGCGCCGCGGCATCTACCTGCTGCCCAACGCATTCACGACGGCCGCGCTGTTCGCCGGCTTCTTTGCCATCGTGCAGGCGATGAACCTGAACTTCGAGACGGCTGCGATTGCCATCTTCGCGGCCATGGTGCTCGACGGCATGGATGGCCGCGTTGCGCGCATCACCAACACGCAAAGCGCGTTCGGTGAGCAATTCGACTCGCTTTCGGACATGGTGTCGTTCGGCGTTGCCCCAGCGCTGGTGATGTACGAATGGATCCTGCGGGATCTGGGCAAGTGGGGCTGGCTCGCGGCGTTTGTGTATTGCGCTGGCGCGGCGCTGCGCCTGGCGCGCTTCAACACGAACATTGGTTCGGTCGATAAACGCTTCTTCCAAGGCATGCCGAGCCCAGCTGCCGCAGCGCTCATCGCAGGCTTCGTCTGGCTGGCAATCGATAACAAGCTGCCGGTGAAAGAACTCTGGATGCCGTGGGTGGCATTCGGACTGACGCTGTATGCGGGATTGTCGATGGTGTCGAACGCGCCGTTCTATAGCGGTAAGGCGCTCGACGTGCGGCATCGCGTGCCGTTTGGCGTGATGGTGCTGGTGCTCGTGCTGTTCGTGGTGGTTTCGAGCGACCCGCCGGTAGCGCTGTTTGGGTTGTTTGTCGGCTATGCGGTGTCGGGCTATCTACTTTGGGGCTGGCGCACGCTGCATGGGCAGCAGGGTAGTCCGCGCATGCCGAAACAGGCGTCCGATGAAGCCCATGAGTGACCAATGCGCTGCACCATTGTGCGCTTGCGTCAATTTTTGAATTCGTCTATAGTCATTCGTATGCTTTCGCGCCCGATTTCCATTCTGATTACGCTAGTCTCGATTGGTGGCCTACTAGGTCGTCAGGTCGGGACACGCGCATAGGAAATCGCAAGACGAGGCAAGCAAAACCGCCAAGTTTTCGCGAACCAGGATTCAACAGCGCCCCGGCCTGCAACCATGCACGCCGGGGCGTTTTGCATTCTGCGCCGCCAAAATCCAATTATTCGAGACACCACCAAGACCGACGCCAAAAACGTCACCCCACCAAGGAGCCGCCATGAGCGACAAACTGATTATTTTCGACACCACCTTGCGAGACGGCGAGCAGTCCCCCGGTGCGTCGATGACCAAGGAAGAGAAGATCCGCATCGCCAAGCAGCTCGAGCGACTCAAGGTGGACGTGATTGAAGCCGGCTTCGCTGCCAGCTCCAATGGGGATTTCGAGGCGATCCGCGCGATTGCCCAGTCGGTCAAGGATTCGCGTATCTGCTCGCTGGCCCGTGCGAATGATCGCGACATTTCGCGCGCCGCCGAGGCGCTCAAGCCGGCAGGCCAGTTCCGTATCCATACGTTCATTGCCACGTCGGCGTTGCACATGGAGAAGAAGCTGCGCATGACACCGGATCAGGTGTACGAGCAGGCGCGCCTGGCCGTGCGCTTTGCACGTCAGTTCACGGATGACATCGAGTTCTCGCCGGAAGACGGCAGTCGCTCGGACATGGATTTCCTCTGCCGCGTCCTCGAAGGCGTGATTGCCGAGGGCGCGACCACCATCAACCTGCCGGATACGGTGGGCTATGCGGTGCCGGAAGGCTATGCCGCGTTGATCCGCTCGGTGCGCGAGCGCATCCCGAACTCGGACAAGGCGATCTGGTCTGTGCATTGCCACAACGATCTGGGCATGGCGGTTGCCAATTCGCTGGCCGCGGTCAAGCTGGGCGGCGCCCGCCAGATCGAATGCACGATCAACGGCCTGGGTGAGCGCGCCGGCAATACCAGCCTCGAAGAAGTGGTGATGGCGGTGAAGACGCGTCGCGATTACTTCAACCTCGACGTCGGTGTCGATACCACGCAGATCGTGCCGGCTTCCAAGCTGGTCTCGCAGATCACGGGTTTCGTCGTGCAGCCGAACAAGGCCGTGGTGGGCGCCAACGCGTTCGCGCACGCTTCGGGCATCCACCAGGATGGCGTGCTCAAGGCGCGCGATACCTATGAAATCATGCGCGCCGAAGATGTGGGCTGGACGGCCAATAAGATCGTCCTGGGCAAGCTTTCGGGCCGCAACGCCTTCAAGCAGCGCCTGCAGGAGCTGGGCATCGAGCTGGACTCCGAAGCTGAGTTGAACGCCGCCTTCACGCGCTTCAAGGAGCTGGCCGACCAGAAGGCCGAGATTTTCGACGAGGACATTGTCGCCATCGTCTCGAACGAGGCGCAGCACAGCGAAGGCGAGCACTTCCGCTTCGTGTCGCTGGCGCAGCGCTCGGAAACCGGTGAGCGCCCGCACGCACGCATCGTTTTCGTTGCCGACGGCAAGGAAGTGACGGGCGAGGCGGAGGGCAATGGCCCAGTCGACGCCACGCTCAACGCGATCGAAAGCAAGGTTGCCAGCGGCGCCGAACAGCTTCTGTACTCGGTCAATGCCATCACCACCGGCACGCAGGCGCAGGGTGAGGTGACGGTGCGTCTGTCCAAGTCGGGCCGTATCGTCAATGGCGTCGGCACGGATCCGGACATCGTTGCCGCGTCCGCCAAGGCCTACCTGGCTGCGCTGAACAAGCTGCAGGACAAGAGCAGCGAAAAACTCAACCCGCAGATCTGATCGCGGTTCCACCGATACAGGCAGGAGTCAGTCCGACCCTGACACGATCACAACAGAGCGCGCATCCGGGTATCCGCCGGGACGCGAAGCGGGTGCAGCGGCACAGGACACGCCAGGAGCGTGCACCATGCTGATTGTCTTTGAGAGCGATGTCCGTGCGATCCACGACATGGCCGACCCGAACATCCACGCCAGGTGACGCGCCTCGCGTGGATGTTGCCGTTGAAACGATCCCATGCGTCAAATGCGGCTGCGTGTGCCTTGTGTTGGCGTGCGCAGCCGCTTTACCATCCGCGCTTCACGGAGGTTTGCCATGGTGTTTCGTTGGTTGGTGGCCGCGCTGGCGGTCGTAGGGTTGTGTGGTGCGGCAAGCGCCCAGCCTGAAGCCGTGCCGATTCGGCTGGCGCTGATCGAGGGTCTCTCGGGCCCGTTTGCCAATGCGGGGGAGGCGGTGGACCGCAATCTGCGCATCGCCATCGAAGGGGTTAATGCGCGCGGGGGCGTCAAGCTGCCCGATGGACGCCATCCGCTTGTGTTGGTGCGTTTGGACAGCAAGAACACAGTCGATGAATCGTTGCTGCAACTGCAGGCCGCCACCGATGCCGGCATGCGCTTCGTCCTGCAGGGCAATAGCTCGGCGGCTGCAGCGGCGTTGTCGACATCGATTTCACGCTACAACGAGCGTCATCCGGACGCGCGCGTGCTGTTCCTCAATTACGCCGCCGTCGATCCGGCGTTGACCAACGAGGCATGCAGCTTCTGGCATTTCCGCTTCGACGCGTCAGCCGACATGCGCATGCACGCGCTCACGGAAGTCATCCGCGCGGACAGGGCTGTCAGGAAGGTCTATCTGATCGGCCAGGACTACACCTTCGGCCGCCAGGTGGCGCAACTCGCGCGCCAGCAACTGGGTGAGAAGCGGCCGGACGTGGCCATCGTCGGTGAGGTGCTGCATCCCATCGGCAAGGTGAAGGACTTCGCGCCGTATGTGGCGCGCATTGCCGCGTCGGGTGCGGACACCGTCATCACCGGCAACTGGGGCAATGACCTGACGCTGCTGGTCAAGGCGGCGCGCGATGCGGGGCTCAAGGCGCGTTTCTTCACGTTCTACGGCAACTCGCTGGGTGCGCCGGGTGCGATGGGCGAGGCGGGCGTCGGCCGCGTGGTCGCAGTGGCGGAGTGGCATCCGAACTTGGGTGGCGCCAGGTCCGACGCGTTCTACAAGGCCTTCCGCGCGCGCTATCCGTCGCCTGCCGACGACTACCCGCTGCTGCGCGACCAGATGATGATCGACATGCTGGCTGCCGCAATCGAGCGTGCCGGGACCGCAGAGGCGGGTGCCGTGGCACGTGCGCTGGAAGGCGCTTCACTCGATAACGGGTTTCATCGGATCACATTGCGCGCGGATGATCACCAGGCCATCCAGCCGCTTATCGTCACGCAGATGGAACGTGCCGGTACGCCCGGCGTGCCGTTCGATATCGAGGGTTCCGGTTACGGTTTTCGTACGCTGAAAGTGATCCCCGCGGCGCAAACGGCGTTGCCGACGACGTGCAAGATGGTGCGCTATTGATCGCGCGTGACACAGAATTGTCGTCAGGGCGGGGTTCTCGGCTATAATCGCGGTCTTGCCGTCCAAACCGGTTTCGGAATGGCCGGCAAGATCATTGTTCAACACGGCACCCGCGGCGGCTATTCAGGTATTCAGGCGCTGCAGTGTCCGCAAGTCAAAGGAATCAAAATGTCCGTCGCTGACATCAAGAAGCAAGACATCGTCAAGGATAACGGCCGCAGCGCCAACGACACGGGTAGCCCGGAAGTGCAAGTTGCACTGCTGACCGCCCGCATCAACGAACTGCAGCCGCACTTCAAGGCGCACATGAAGGATCACCACAGCCGTCGTGGCCTGCTCAAGATGGTGAGCCGTCGTCGCCGTCTGCTGGACTACCTCAAGAGCAAGGACGCTGACCGTTACACCGCGCTGGTTGCCAAGCTGGGTCTGCGTAAGTAATGGTGGGTCTCACGCACTGCGCGTGATGAACAAGTGCCTGCGTCAGCATGCTGATGCAGGCATTTTGTTTTTGGCGGCCGCATTTGCGGCTGCGCCGGGCAACCGGCAATGATGGCAGTCGGTGATATCGCCGATTGTTAGGACCGGGGGCGGCAGGAAGCAGAATCTTGTGTCATTCCAGCGCGACGTTGAGCCGCAGCGCTGCGCTGGAATGGCATAAACACACCTCTGCAACCGTACCGTCTGCCGGAACGTGTTTGTCGCGGCGAAGCGTAATGAAGCGCGCCGCGAATACCGAACAGGAGATGCTATGACCATGTTCAACAAGGTCGTCAAAGAATTCCAATGGGGCGGCCATAAGGTCCGCATGGAAACGGGTGAGATCGCCCGTCAGGCGAGCGGCGCCGTGCTGCTCGACATGGAAGACACCGTCGTGCTCGCCACCGTCGTGGGTGCCAAGAACGCCAAGCCGGGCCAGGATTTCTTCCCGCTGACCGTCGACTACCTCGAGAAGACCTACGCCGCCGGCAAGATTCCGGGTGGCTTCTTCAAGCGTGAAGGCCGTCCGTCGGAAAATGAGACGCTGACCTCGCGCCTGATCGATCGTCCGCTGCGCCCGCTGTTCCCGGAAGGCTTCTACAACGAAGTCCAGGTCGTCGTGCACGTGCTGTCGATCAACCCGGAAGTGCCGGCTGACATCCCGGCGCTGGTGGCCGCTTCGGCTGCGCTGGCTGTGTCGGGTCTGCCGTTCAACGGCCCGGTGGGCGCTGCCCGCGTGGGTTACAAGGATGGCCAGTACCTGTTGAACCCGAACCGCGCACAACTGGCGCATTCGGAGCTGGACCTGGTGGTTGCCGGTACCGAGCGTGCCGTGCTGATGGTCGAATCCGAAGCGCAGCAACTGTCGGAAGAAGTGATGCTGGGCGCCGTGGTGTTCGGCCATGAGCAGATGCAGATCGCCATCAACGCGATCCACGACCTGGTGCGCGAAGGCGGCAAGCCCGAATGGGATTGGCAAGCTGCCCCGAAGAACGAAGCGCTGATCGCCAAGGTGTCCGAACTGGCCCTGGCCGATCTGCAAGCTGCTTACCAACTGCGCCAGAAGCAGGCACGCAGCCAGAAGCTGAAGGAAGTCTACAAGTCGGTGGCCGAGAAGCTGGCGGCAGCCGGCGTGGAAGCCGACGGCGTGGAAGTCGACAACATCCTGTTCGAGCTCGAATCGAAGATCGTGCGCGGCCAGATCCTGAACGGCGAACCGCGTATTGACGGCCGCGACACCCGCACGGTGCGCCCGATCGAGATCCGCTCGTCGGTGCTGCCGCGTGCGCACGGTTCGGCCCTGTTCACGCGTGGTGAGACGCAAGCGCTGGTGGTGGCCGCTCTGGGCACCAAGAGCGACGAGCAGATCATCGACGCGCTGCAAGGCGAGTACCGTGACCGCTTCATGCTCCACTACAACATGCCGCCGTTCGCCACGGGCGAAACCGGCCGCGTGGGCAGCCCGAAGCGTCGCGAAATCGGTCACGGCCGTCTGGCCAAGCGCGCACTGATTCCGGTGCTGCCGCCCGCTGACGAGTTTGGCTACACGATCCGTCTGGTGTCGGAAATCACCGAGTCGAACGGTTCGTCGTCGATGGCTTCGGTGTGCGGCGGTTCGCTGTCGCTGATGGACGCTGGCGTGCCCATCAAGGCGCACGTCGCTGGCGTGGCCATGGGCCTGATCCTGGAAGGCAATAAGTTCGCGGTGCTGACCGACATTCTGGGCGACGAAGATCACCTGGGTGACATGGACTTCAAGGTGGCGGGTACCGACGCTGGTATCACCGCGCTGCAGATGGACATCAAGGTGCAGGGCATCACCAAGGAAATCATGCAGGTGGCACTGGCGCAAGCCAAGGAAGGCCGTCTGCACATCCTGGGCAAGATGCAGGCTGCCATGGGCGGCGCACGCACCGAGCTGTCGGAGCACGCACCGCGCATGATCACCGTCAAGATCAATCCGGAGAAGATCCGCGACGTGATCGGCAAGGGCGGCTCGACCATCCAGGCGCTGACCAAGGAAACCGGTTGCACGATCGACATCGGGGAAGACGGCACGATCACCATCGCGTCGACCTCTTCGGAAGGCATGGCCGAAGCCAAGCGCCGCATCGAAGGCATCACGGCCGAAGCCGAAGTGGGCAAGATCTACAACGGCACCGTGCTCAAGCTGCTGGACTTCGGCGCGATCGTGAACATCCTGCCGGGCAAGGATGGTCTGCTGCACATCTCGGAAATCGCCAACGAGCGCGTGAACCAGGTCTCCGACTATGTGAAGGAAGGCCAGGCCGTGCGCGTGAAGCTGCTGAGCACCGACGAGAAGGGTCGTATGCGTCTGTCGATCAAGGCCGCCAAGGCTGAGGAAGGCGACGTGCCGGCCGCTGCACCGCAAGCACCGGGTGCTGGCGACGCTGCCTCGCAACAGCAGCAGCAACAACAGCAGTAAGCGCGGGGTTTCTCGCTACCCAAAAACGGCTGGACAGTGTCCAGCCGTTTTTTTGTTTACACTGCCTCGCGAGTTCTCCTTCCGCGACCCATCATGAGCCGCCTGTTCGAGCAAAACCGCATCGCCGTCGTCTGGGATTTCGACAAGACGCTGATCCCGCGCTACATGCAAGTGCCGCTGTTCGAGCGCTTCAACATCGCCGAACAGGGTTTCTGGGATGAGGTTGAGGCCGGATCAAAGGCGATCGAATCGCGCGGGCAGAAGGTCAACCGCGAGACGTTCTATCTGAACGTACTGCTGCGCCATGTGCGCGATGGTCGCATGGGTGGCCTCGACAATGCCACATTGCGCGAGCTGGGTGCCGAGCTTGAATTTTTTCCTGGTGTGACCGATTTCTTCGAGCGCAGCAAGGCCTGGGTGCGCGACAACGGCGCGTATCAAGCCTTCGACATCAAGCTCGAGCACTACATCGTCAGCACTGGTTTGACGGAGATGATCAAGGGTTCGCCCATCGCACCATACATCGACGGCGTGTGGGGCTGCGAATTCCTGGAGGCGCCTGATGCGAGCGGTCGCCCCGTCATTTCGGAAGTCATCTACGCGATCGACAACACCACCAAGACGCGGGCGCTGTTCGAGATCAACAAGGGCGTCAACAAGCACCCCGAGGCGGTCAACGTGAACTCATCGATTGCCGAGGATGAGCGCCGCGTGCCGTTCGCCAACATGATCTATGTGGCCGATGGCCCGAGCGATATTCCCGCGTTCTCGGTGGCGCGCAAGGGCGGCGGCCGCACGTACGCGGTCTACAACCCTGAGAGCCCGCGCTCGTTCGAGCAGGCCGACAACTTGCGCGCCGACGATCGCGTCGACATGCTGGGGCCCGCCGATTACCGCACCGGCTCCCCGACTGAGATGTGGCTCAAATTGCATATCAGCAAGATCGCCGACGCCATCGTCCACGGCAAACAAGAGATCCTGCGCGAAACCACGCGCGGCATTCCGCAGCACTTTGTTGAACCGAAGCGTGCTGCCTCGTAACCCTCATCGATCCGAATCCCATGAAAGCGATTGAAATCACCCAGTACGGCGGCCCCGAAGTCCTGAAGCTCGGCGAGCGCCCGATGCCCGAGCCGAAGGCCGGCGAAGTGTTGATCCGCGTGCGCGCGGCCGGTGTGAATCGGCCGGATGTGTTTCAGCGTACCGGCAACTATCCGGTGCCGCCCGGCGCGTCGGATATTCCGGGTCTGGAAGTGGCGGGGGAAATCGTCAGCGGTGATCTGGCGCACGCCGACAACCGCTATGGCCTGAAGGCTGGCGACCGCGTTTGCGCGCTGGTCCAGGGCGGTGGCTATGCGGAGTTCTGCACCGCGCCGCTGGGGCAGGTGCTGCCGGTGCCGGCAGGCCTGTCCGACATCGAGGCCGCGGCATTGCCTGAGAACTACTTCACCGTGTGGTCGAACGTGTTTGACCGCGGCTTGCTGGGGCGCGGCGCACACGGTGCCGACGAAACGCTGCTCGTGCAGGGCGGCTCCAGCGGCATTGGCACAACGGCGATCCAGATCGCGTCCGCGCTGGGTCATCGCGTATTCGCCACGGCGGGCAGCGCTGACAAGTGCGACGCCTGCGTCGAGCTGGGTGCCACGCGTGCCATCAACTACAAGACCGAAGATTTCGTCGAGATCGTCAAGGCCGAGACGGGGCGTGGCGCCGACGTGGTGCTCGACATGGTCGGTGGCAGCTATGTCGCGCGTGAAATCGCCTGTACGGCCGACGACGGCCGTATCGTGCTGATCGCCCTGCTGGGCGGTGCCAAGGCCGAAGTGCCGCTCGGCGATATCCTGCGCCGGCGCATCACGCTGACGGGCTCGACGTTGCGCCCGCGACCGGTGGCGTTCAAGGCGGCGATTGCGGCCAACCTGTATCAGAAGGTCTGGCCGTTGTTGGCGTCGGGGCGCATCAAGCCGGTCATCCACGAGGTTTTGCCGGCCGCCGAGGCGGCGCGCGCCCACGCCTTGATGGAATCCAGCGCCCACATCGGCAAGATCATGTTGGTTTGGGATTGATTCCAAAACGCCGAAATTGACCCTGTTTTTGCCGCCACGGTAGAATGCCGGGTTTATTTGACAGTCGACCGGGCAAAAACGTGAACGCAAGACCGAAGCTGGTGGTGGGCAACTGGAAGCTGCATGGCAGTCTGAGTGCCAATGCGGCGCTGCTCGAGCAGATCAAGGCGGCGGGCAAGACCAATGCCGCGCTGGCGGTGTGTGCGCCGTTCCCGTATCTGGCGCAGTGCCAATCGTTGCTGACCGGCTCGGCCGTGGGCTGGGGCGCACAAGACGTGTCGGCCGAAACGCGCGGCGCCTTCACCGGCGAAGTCGCGGCCTCGATGCTGTCGGAGTTCGGCTGCGGCTACGCGATCGTCGGCCACTCCGAGCGCCGCACGTACCACGGCGAAACCGATGCCCAAGTGGCGACCAAGGCGCTGCGAGCGCTCGAACACGGCATCACCCCGATCGTCTGCGTGGGCGAAACGCTCGCCCAGCGCGAAGCCGGTGAAACCGAGCAGGTGGTTGGCCGCCAGTTGGATGCGGTGCTTGATGCGTTGTCGGTCGAGCAACTCGGTCGCATCGTCGTTGCCTACGAGCCGGTCTGGGCGATCGGCACGGGCAAGACGGCGACGAGCGAGCAGGCTCAGGCGGTGCATGCATTCCTGCGCGCGCGCGTTGCTGCCCGCGATGCGGGTGTGGCGCAACGTCTGGCGATCCTGTACGGCGGCAGCGTCAAGCCGGACAACGCGGGCGAATTGTTCGCAATGGCGGACATCGATGGCGGCCTGATCGGCGGTGCATCGCTGAAGGCCGAAGATTTCCTGGCGATCGGTCGCGCATAAACGACCGTTCGGGTCGCCGTGTGGCGCATGTGCGACCGCAACATATTATTGAGAGAAGCGAAATGGCAATTCTGAAGACTCTGCTGCTGGTGGCGCAAATTCTGAGCGCGCTCGGCGTGATCGGCCTGGTGCTGCTGCAGCACGGCAAGGGTGCCGATGTGGGGGCCGCGTTCGGCTCCGGCGCATCGGGCAGTTTGTTTGGGGCCACGGGCTCGGCCAACTTCCTGTCGCGCACCACGGCAGTGCTGGCTACGGTGTTCTTCGTGGCCACGCTGGCGCTGACGTTGATCGGCACCAACAAGGGCAGCGTGTCGGCAGGTGTCATGGGCTCGGTGGCGCCTGTTACGTCTGCGGCATCGGCCCCGGCAGCATCGGCTCCTGCCGCTGCGGCTGAGGCGTCCGCGCCGGCAGTGCCGAAATAATTTGGCGTAACGAAAGGGCGCACGTACCCGAGGCTTTTCAGTGCGCCCTCAGGCATAAGTTTTTTGTTTGTGCATTGAACAAAAGCGTAGCTTTGCGGTAGAATGCAAGGCTTGAAACAATACGGGAAACAGCAAGGGCGGCTAAGCCTGATGCGGTGTCCTAGTAGGGTTTCTTCCCCCAGCCGACGTGGTGAAATTGGTAGACACGCTATCTTGAGGGGGTAGTGGCGAAAGCTGTGCGAGTTCGAGTCTCGCCGTCGGCACCAATCAAATTTCGGGGTCTGTTCAACGGGAGTGTTCCGCGCAGGCCCCTCCGCAAGACGACGCGCAGTCGAGGCGTCGTGAGGCTGCGGACCCGGCGCCTTTGATGGGGCGACAAGGCGCCGCCTGCGGGCAGTGCTGTTGCAACCATTCAAAAAGGCGGGCGTCCCTTGAACCTCGAAGCCTATTTCCCCGTACTGTTGTTCATCGTTGTCGGTGTAGGCCTTGGCCTTCTCCTGATGACCATCGGCCGAGTTCTCGGTCCGAACAATCCCGATCCTGACAAGCTCTCGCCGTACGAGTGCGGCTTCGAAGCATTCGAAGACGCGCGCATGAAGTTCGACGTGCGCTATTACCTCATCGCCATCCTGTTCATCCTGTTTGATCTGGAGACTGCGTTCCTCTTCCCGTGGGGCGTGGCGCTGCGTGATATCGGCTGGCCGGGGTTCTTCGCGATGGGCGTGTTTCTTCTCGAGTTTCTCGTGGGCTTCGTCTACATCTGGAAAAAAGGCGCGCTCGATTGGGAGTGATGTGAAATGGCGATCGAAGGCGTACTCAACGAAGGCTTTGTCACGACCACCGCTGACAAGCTGATCAACTGGACCCGCACCGGGTCGCTCTGGCCGATGACGTTCGGCCTGGCATGCTGTGCCGTGGAAATGATGCACGCTGGCGCGTCGCGTTATGATCTTGACCGCTTCGGCGTGGTGTTCCGCCCGTCGCCGCGTCAGTCTGACGTGATGATTGTGGCCGGCACGCTGTGCAACAAGATGGCGCCCGCACTGCGCAAGGTGTACGACCAGATGGCCGAGCCGCGCTGGGTCATCTCGATGGGGTCGTGCGCCAACGGCGGCGGCTATTACCACTACTCGTATTCTGTCGTGCGCGGCTGCGATCGTATCGTGCCGGTCGACGTGTACGTGCCGGGCTGCCCGCCGACGGCCGAAGCGCTGATCTACGGCATCATTCAGCTGCAGGCCAAGATCCGTCGCACCAACACCATCGCGCGCAAGGCCTGACATGACCGACAAGCTTGCCACCCTGAAAGCCGCGCTGGAAAAGGCGCTCGGCAATCGCGTTCAAAGCCTGACCGAGTCGGTTGGTGAACTCACCCTCGTGGTGAAAGCCGCTGATTATCTCGATGTCATGCGCACGCTGCGTGATGACGCATCGCTCAAGTTCGAGCAACTGATGGACCTGTGCGGCGTTGACTATGCAGATTATGGCGACGGTGCCTGGAATGGCCCGCGTTTTGCCGCTGTGTCCCATTTGCTGTCGGTAACGTACAACTGGCGCGTGCGCGTGCGCGTGTTCGCACCGGACGATGACCTCCCGGTCGTCGCTTCCGTGGTTGATCTCTGGAATTCCGCCAACTGGTTCGAGCGTGAAGCGTTCGACCTGTACGGCTTGGTGTTCGAAGGTCACCCCGACTTGCGCCGCATCCTGACCGACTACGGCTTCATTGGTCACCCGTTCCGCAAGGACTTCCCGGTGTCGGGTTATGTCGAAATGCGTTATGACCCGGTGCAGCGTCGCGTGGTCTACCAGCCGGTGACCATCGAGCCGCGCGAGATTACGCCGCGTGTGATCCGCGAGGATCAATACGGCGGTCTGAAGCACTGAAGGGCGCCCGACGATCATGGCAGATATCAAGAATTACACCCTGAACTTCGGCCCGCAGCACCCGGCCGCACACGGCGTGCTGCGCCTTGTGCTCGAGCTGGACGGCGAAGTCATTCAACGTGCCGATCCGCACATCGGCTTGCTGCATCGCGCGACTGAGAAGCTCGCCGAACAGAAGACCTGGATCCAGAGCGTGCCCTACATGGACCGCCTCGACTACGTGTCGATGATGGTCAACGAGCACGCTTACGTCATGGCCATCGAGCGCCTGCTCGGCCTCGAAGTGCCGCTGCGCGCGCAGTACATCCGCGTCATGTTCGACGAAATCACGCGGATCATGAACCACCTGATGTGGATCGGTTCGCACGCGCTGGACGTTGGCGCCATGGCGGTGTTCCTGTACGCCTTCCGTGAGCGCGAAGACCTGTTCGACATGTATGAAGCGGTGTCGGGCGCGCGCATGCACGCTGCCTACTACCGTCCGGGCGGCGTGTATCGCGACCTGCCTGACACGATGCCGCAATACAAGGCATCCAAGGTGCGCAACGAGAAGGCGCTGGCTGCCCTGAACGCAACGCGTTCGGGCTCGCTGCTGGACTTCATCGAAGACTTCACCAATCGCTTCCCGAAGTACGTCGACGAGTACGAAACGCTGTTGACCGACAACCGGATCTGGAAGCAGCGTCTGGTTGGTATCGGCGTGGTGAGCCCCGAGCGTGCGCTCAACAAGGGGTTCTCCGGCGCCATGCTGCGCGGTTCGGGTATCGCCTGGGATGTGCGCAAGAAGCAGCCGTACGAAGTGTACGACCGTGTCGATTTCGACATCCCGGTCGGCGTGAACGGCGATTGCTACGACCGTTATCTGGTGCGCGTGGAAGAAATGCGCCAGAGCAACCGCATCATCCGCCAGTGCATCGAGTGGCTGCGCAAGAATCCCGGCCCGGTGATCACCGATAACCACAAGGTGGCTCCGCCGTCGCGTGTGGACATGAAGACCAACATGGAAGAGCTGATTCACCACTTCAAGCTCTTCACCGAAGGCATTCACGTGCCCGAAGGCGAGGCGTACGCCGCTGTCGAACACCCGAAGGGCGAGTTCGGCATTTATGCGATCTCGGACGGCGCCAACAAGCCGTATCGCCTGAAGATTCGTGCGCCGGGCTTTGTTCACCTCGCGGCGCTCGATGAGATGGCCCGAGGCCACATGATCGCCGACGCTGTGACGATCATCGGAACGCAAGACATCGTGTTCGGCGAGATCGATCGCTAAGCACTCGCAGGAAACAACCGTTTGACGCGCAGGCAAGCGCGGCTGTGAAACGAGGACGCGCGCCGGGGTAAGGCTGTCAGGTAATAGGCCCCGCGTCCCGCACCAATTGCAACGAACATGCTATCAGCAGAAGCTCTCAAGGAAATCGACCGGGCGGTCGCGAAATATCCCGCCGACCAGAAGCAGTCCGCCGTGATGGCGGCGCTGGCGGTCGCGCAGAGCGAGAAAGGCTGGGTCTCGCCCGAAGTCATGCAGTTCGTGGCCGAGTACCTCGACATGCCGCCGGTGTGGGTCGAGGAGGTGGCGACGTTCTACAACATGTACGACACCAAGCCGGTGGGCCGCTTCAAGCTGACGGTGTGCACGAACCTGCCGTGCGCGCTCTCGGGCGGCGAGCGTGCAGCCGACTACCTGAAGAAGAAACTGGGCATCGGTTTCAATGAGACCACCGCCGACGGCAACTTCACGCTGAAAGAAGGCGAGTGCATGGGCGCGTGCGGTGACGCACCGGTCATGATCGTCAACAACACCAATATGTGCAGCTTCATGAGCAACGAGAAGCTCGACGCGCTGATCGCCGATTTGCAGGCGAAGGCGACCAACGGAGCAGGCAAGTAATGACCTCTCTGCACGATCGACACATCCAGCCGTTGATTCTCGCCGGTCTGAACGGTGACAACTGGCACCTTGAAGACTACGTTAAGCGCGGCGGCTATCAGCAACTCAAGCGTATCCTGACGGAAAAGATTTCTCCTGAACAAGTCATCGCCGACGTGAAGGCCTCGGGCCTCCGCGGCCGTGGCGGTGCAGGCTTCCCGACCGGCCTGAAGTGGAGCTTCATGCCGCGCCAGTTCCCGGGCCAGAAGTACTTGGTCTGCAACACGGACGAAGGCGAGCCGGGTACGTTCAAGGATCGCGACATCATCCGCTACAACCCGCACGCGCTGATCGAAGGCATGGCCATCGGCGGCTACGCGATGGGCATCACCGTGGGTTACAACTACATCCACGGCGAGATCTGGAACGAGTACAAGATTTTCGAGCAGGCACTGGAAGAAGCGCGTGCTGCGGGCTTCCTGGGTGACAACATCCTCGGCTCCGGTTTCAACTTCCAACTGCATGCGCACCATGGTTATGGCGCGTACATCTGTGGCGAAGAAACGGCGTTGCTCGAATCGCTGGAAGGCAAAAAGGGCCAGCCGCGTTTCAAGCCGCCGTTCCCGGCGAGCTTTGGCCTGTACGGCAAGCCGACCACGATCAATAACACCGAAACCTTTGCAGCGGTGCCGTTCCTGCTGGCGATCGGTCCGGACAACTACCTGAAGATGGGCAAGCCGAACAACGGCGGCTCGAAGATCTTCTCGGTGTCCGGCGACGTCGAGCGTCCGGGTAACTACGAAATTCCGCTGGGCACGCCGTTTTCCAAGCTCCTCGAGCTGGCCGGTGGCATGCGTGGTGGCAAGAAACTCAAAGCGGTCATTCCAGGTGGTTCGTCGGCGCCGGTGGTGCCGGCCGACCTGATGATGGCCTCCGACATGGACTACGACTCGATCGCCAAGGCCGGCTCGATGCTGGGCTCGGGCGCAGTCATCGTCATGGACGAGACGCGCTGCATGGTGAAATCGCTGCTGCGCTTGTCGTATTTCTACTTCGAAGAGTCGTGCGGCCAGTGCACGCCGTGCCGCGAGGGCACGGGCTGGCTGTACCGCGTGGTCGATCGCATCGAGCACGGCAAGGGCCGCCAGGAAGACCTGGACCTGCTGAACAACGTGGCCGAAAACATCATGGGCCGGACCATCTGCGCGCTCGGCGATGCCGCCGCGATGCCGGTCCGCGGCATGCTCAAGCACTACTGGGATGAGTTCGCGTATCACGTCGAACACAAGCAGTGCATGGTGCCCACCTACATTTAAGCGTGGCAGAACATGGTTGAAATCGAAATCGATGGCAAGAAGGTCGAGGTTGCCGAAGGCAGCCTAGTGATGGAGGCAGCTCGCCAGGCGGGCACCTACATTCCTCACTTCTGCTATCACCGTAAACTGTCGGTCGCGGCCAACTGCCGGATGTGCCTGGTCGAGGTCGAGAAGGCGCCCAAGGCGCTGCCTGCCTGCGCCACGCCGGTCACCGCGGGCATGAAAGTCTTCACCAACTCCGAGAAGGCGGTGAAGGCGCAGAAGTCCGTGATGGAATTCCTGCTGATCAACCACCCGCTGGATTGCCCGATCTGCGATCAGGGCGGCGAGTGCCAACTGCAGGATCTGGCGGTCGGCTATGGCAAGTCCGAATCGCGCTACAAGGAAGAGAAGCGTGTGGTGTTCCACAAGAACGTGGGCCCGCTGATCTCCATGGAAGAAATGACACGCTGCATTCACTGCACGCGTTGCGTTCGCTTTGGCCAGGAAGTCGCCGGCGTGATGGAGTTGGGCATGCTCAACCGTGGCGAGCATTCCGAGATCACGACGTTCGTCGGTCAGACCGTCGACTCGGAACTGTCGGGCAACATGATCGACCTGTGCCCGGTCGGTGCGCTGACCAGCAAGCCGTTCCGTTACTCGGCTCGTACGTGGGAACTGGCACGCCGCAAGTCGGTTTCGCCGCACGACGGCCTGGGCGCCAATGTGATCGTCCAGACGAAGAACCAGCGCGTGATGCGCGTGCTGCCGTTGGACAACGAAGCCATCAACGAATGTTGGCTGTCCGACAAGGATCGCTTCGCCTATGAAGGTGTGAACAGCGACGACCGCCTGACCCAGCCGATGCTCAAGCAAGGCGGTCAGTGGAAGGCCGTCGACTGGACCACGGCACTGGAATACGTTGCCAATGGCCTGAACGAAATCAAGCGCGACCATGGCGCCGAGCAGATCGGTGCGCTGGCCAGCCCGCACAGCACGCTGGAAGAACTGTTCCTGCTGCAAAAGCTGGTGCGCGGCATCGGCAGCGACAACGTCGACTTCCGCCTGCGCCAATCCGATTTCTCCGTTAAGCCGACGGGCGCCCCGTGGCTGGGCCTGCCGATCGCCGATGTGTCGTTGCTGCAGCGCACGCTGGTGGTAGGCGCATTCCTGCGCAAGGACCACCCGCTGCTGGCCGCGCGTCTGCGTCAGGCTGGCAAGAAGGGTGCGCAACTGAACGTGATCGGCGCCGGCGGCGAAGATCTGCTGATGCCGGCCACGCAACTGCTGGGTGCGCCGTCGCAATGGCTGTCGCTGCTGTCGCAAGTGGCTGTGGCTGTGGCTGCCGCCAACAACGTTGCGCGTCCGGGCGGCACGGATGGCGTTGAAGCCGGTGACGTTGCCAAGCGCATCGCCGAAAGCCTGGCTTCGGGTGAGCGCAAGGCCGTTTTCCTGGGCAATGCTGCCGTGGCGCATCCGCAATTCTCGCAGCTGCACGCGCTGGCCCAGTGGGTCGCGCAACAGACCGGCGCCACGTTGGGCTTCCTGACCGAGGCGGCCAATACGGTCGGCGGGTACATTGCTGGTGCGCTTCCGCAAGGCAATGGTCTGGACGCCGCGGCAATGCTGGCGCAACCGCGTCGTGCCTACGTGCTGCTGGGCGCCGAGCCGGAATTCGATTCCGCCAACCCGGCGCAAGCCCGTGCTGCACTGGACCAGGCTGACACGGTGGTTGTGCTGTCGCCGTTCGCCTCACGCGCCGCTCTTGAATACGCAGACGTGCTGCTGCCGACCGCGCCGTTCACGGAAACCTCGGGCACCTTCGTCAACTGCGAAGGCCTGCCGCAGAGCTTCAACGGCGTCGTGCGTAGCCTCGGCGATTCGCGTCCGGCCTGGAAGGTGCTGCGTGTGCTGGGCAACCTGCTGAACGTGTCGGGCTTTGAGTACGACAGCTCGGAAGTGGTGCGCGACGAAGTGCTGGCCAAGCCGGTCACCGCACGCCTGTCGAACACGACCACTGCACAGACCGCCGCTCCCACCGCTTCTGCTGCGGGTATCGAGCGCCTGGCTGACGTGCCCATCTATCACGCTGACCCGATCGTGCGCCGCGCCGGTTCGCTGCAACTGACCGCAGCCGCCCGTGCCGCAGTGCGTGCCAGCCTGCCGGCTGATCTGTATGCGCAACTTGGCCTGACAAACGGTGATGCCGTGCGCGTGACGCAAGGGCAGGCGAGTGTGGTGCTGCCGGCCGTGCTGGACAAGTCGCTGGCTTCCGGCGTGATCCGCGTACCGGCCGCTACCGAGGCTTCGGCCCAGCTGGGTGCCATGTTTGGCGCGGTGAGCGTTGAGAAGGTTGAATCGTCCGCGCTGGCGGCTACGGTGTAAGGGTCAACATGATCGAGTCGATTACTTCTTTCGGTACCGCCACCTTTGGTGGCTGGTGGCCGCTGATCTGGACGCTGGTGCGGGCGGTCTGCATCGTCCTGCCGCTGCTGTTGTGCGTGGCCTACCTGATCCTGTGGGAGCGCAAGCTGATCGGCTGGATGCACGTGCGTCTGGGCCCGAACCGCGTAGGCCCGATGGGCTTGCTGCAGCCGATTGCCGACGTGCTCAAACTTCTGCTCAAGGAAGTCATGGTGCCGAGCGCGGTCAGCCGTGGCATGTACATCATCGCGCCGCTGATGGTGCTGATGCCGGCCGTGGCGATCTGGGCGGTGGTGCCTTTCCAGGCAGAGGCGGTGGTGTCGAACATCAACGCCGGTCTGCTGTATGTGATGGCGATCAGCTCGGTGGGTGTGTACGGCGTGATCCTGGCCGGCTGGGCCTCGAACTCCAAGTACGCGTTCCTGGGTGCGATGCGCGCCTCGGCCCAGATGATTTCGTACGAAATCGCCATGGGCTTCGCGCTTGTGACGGTGCTGATGGTGACGGGCAGCCTGAACCTGTCGGACATCGTCAACTCGCAGAACCGCGGTTTCTTCGCGGGTCACGGCATCAACATCCTGTCGTGGAACTGGCTGCCGCTGCTGCCGATGTTTGGCGTGTACTTCATCTCTGGCGTGGCTGAAACGAACCGCCACCCGTTCGACGTGGTGGAAGGCGAGTCCGAAATTGTGGCCGGTCACATGATCGAGTATTCGGGCATGGCGTTCGCGCTGTTCTTCCTGGCCGAGTACATCAATATGATCGTCATCTCGGCGCTGACGGCGACGATGTTCCTCGGCGGCTGGGCCTCGCCCATCGATGCACCGGTATTCAACTGGATCCCGGGCTTCTTCTGGCTGCTGATCAAGGTCTTCCTGCTGCTGTCGGTCTTCATCTGGCTGCGTGCGTCGTTCCCGCGTTATCGCTATGACCAGATCATGCGCCTGGGCTGGAAGATCTTCATTCCGCTCACTGTGGGTTGGCTTGTCGTTGTTGCCATCTGGATCGTGTCGCCGTGGAACATTTGGAAGTAACGGGACAATAGGAAGCCACCATGTTGCTTGCCATCAAGGAATTCTTTAACAGCCTGCTCCTGAAGGAACTCTTCAAGGGGTTGGCGCTGACCGGGCGCTACCTGTTTGCGCGCAAGATCACCGTTCTCTTCCCGGAAGAGAAGACGCCGCTTTCACCGCGTTTCCGCGGTCTGCATGCGCTGCGTCGCTATCCGAACGGAGAGGAACGTTGCATTGCTTGCAAGTTGTGCGAAGCCGTATGCCCGGCCCTGGCCATCACGATCGAGTCCGATCAACGCGATGACGGTACCCGCCGTACCACGCGCTATGACATCGACCTGACCAAGTGCATTTTCTGCGGCTTCTGCGAAGAGGCTTGCCCGGTGGACGCCATCGTCGAGACGCACATCCTGGAATACCACGGTGAAAAACGCGGCGACTTGTACTTCACCAAGGACATGCTGCTGGCCGTGGGTGATCGCTTCGAGCCGGAAATTGCGGCCAACAAGGCGGCCGACGCAAAGTACCGCTGATTCAGGACGCCCGCCGAGCAGTTGGCGGGTGGTGCAGTTGACATCCCGGAAGGACTTCGGCTCCACGTGAGCCAACCAGTTGTGGCGGCAAGTTGCAAATCTTGCCGCCACGGCTTTGGACAAGCACGTGCCGCAAAACGGCGCGTGCCAGGATCATGGAAATCACGACGATCATCTTCTACTGTTTCGCGCTCGTGCTGGTGCTCGCAGCGCTGAAGGTCATCACCGCGAAGAACCCGGTGCACGCGGCGCTGTTCCTCGTGCTCTCGTTCTTTACTGCGGCGGCGATCTGGATGCTGCTGAAGGCAGAATTCCTCGCCATCACGCTGGTGCTGGTCTACGTGGGGGCAGTGATGGTGCTGTTCCTTTTCGTGGTGATGATGATCGATATCGACATCGAGCATCTGCGACGCGATTTCTGGACATATGTGCCGATGGCGGCCTTTGTGGGCGTGGTCATCATCTTGGAAATGGCCGTGGTGCTGACGAAGACCTTCATGGGCCGCGTGCAGCCCGTGCAGGAACTGCCCAAGGGCTTCAACGGCCCGAACACCCAGGCGCTCGGCAAGCTGATCTACACCGATTACATCTACGCCTTTGAAGTGGCTGGTGCTGTGCTGCTGCTGGCGATCGTCGCAGCCGTGGCCCTGACTGCCCGTCGCCGCAAGGACACGAAGGCGCAGAACCCATCCGAGCAGATCCGCGTACAGCGCAAGGATCGTGTGCGTCTGGTCTCGATGCCGGCAGAGAAGTCCGCTGGTGCAGCTTCGGCTGAATCCAACAGCTGAGCCCCGGGAGTATCCATATGTCTTCGCTATCCCTTGCCCATTACCTCGTGCTCGGCGCGGTGCTGTTTGCCATCAGCATCGTCGGCATCTTCCTGAACCGCAAGAACGTCATCGTGCTGCTGATGGCGATCGAACTGATGCTGCTTGCGGTCAACCTGAACTTCGTCGCGTTCTCCCACTACCTGGGTGATCTGGCGGGGCAGGTGTTCGTGTTTTTCATCCTGACGGTGGCCGCGGCGGAATCCGCGATCGGTCTCGCCATCCTGGTGGTGCTCTTCCGTAACCTGGACACCATCAACGTCGACGATCTGGACAGCCTGAAGGGTTAAACCCCTGGGCTGACCTCCGCATCCACCTATAAGAAGCGTTCCATGGCTACCACGCTCAATCCCAACCTGCTGCTGGCGATTCCGCTCGCGCCGCTGGCCGGCGCGGCGATCGCCGGGCTGTTCGGCACCAAGTTCTTCGGCGAGAAGATCGGCCGCGCGGCGTCCCACAGCGTCACCATCCTCGGTGTTGCGATCGCCTTCATTCTGTCGGCGCTGACGCTTTCCGACGTCATGAACGGCGCTGGCTACAACGGCACCGTCTATGAATGGATGACGGTCGGCTCGCTGAAGATGGAAGTCGGCTTCCTCATCGATTCGCTCACGGCGATGATGATGTGCGTGGTGACCTTCGTCTCGCTGATGGTGCACATCTACACCATCGGCTACATGGCAGAAGACGACGGCTACAACCGTTTCTTCGCGTACATCTCGCTGTTCACCTTCTCGATGTTGATGCTCGTGATGAGCAACAACTTCCTGCAGCTGTTCTTCGGCTGGGAAGCGGTGGGCCTGGTGTCGTACCTGCTGATCGGCTTCTGGTTCAAGCGCCCGACGGCCATCTACGCCAACATGAAGGCGTTCCTGGTCAACCGCGTGGGTGACTTCGGCTTTGTGCTCGGCATCGGCCTGCTGCTGGCCTACAGCGGCAGCCTGAGCTACGCCGACGTGTTCGCCGCCCGCGATAACCTGGCGACGATCGGCTTCCCGGGTACCGACTGGCACATGCTGACGGTGGCTTGCATCTGCCTGTTCATCGGCGCGATGGGTAAGTCGGCCCAGTTCCCGCTGCATGTGTGGCTGCCGGACTCGATGGAAGGCCCGACGCCGATCTCCGCGCTGATCCACGCGGCCACCATGGTGACTGCTGGTATCTTCATGGTCGCGCGCATGTCGCCGCTGTTTGAACTGTCGGACACCGCGCTGTCGTTCGTGCTGATCATCGGCGCCATTACCGCGCTGTTCATGGGCTTCCTGGGCATCATCCAGACCGACATCAAGCGCGTGGTGGCGTATTCGACGCTGTCGCAGCTCGGTTACATGACGGTTGCGCTGGGCGCATCGGCTTACCAGGTGGCCGTGTTCCACCTGATGACGCACGCCTTCTTCAAGGCGCTGTTGTTCCTCGGTGCGGGCTCGGTCATCATCGGCATGCACCACGATCAGGACATGCGCAACATGGGTGGCCTGCGCAAGTACATGCCGATCACATGGCTGACGTCGCTGGTGGGTTCGCTGGCGCTGATCGGCACGCCGTTCTTCTCGGGCTTCTACTCGAAGGATTCGATCATCGAAGCGGTGCGCGAATCGCATCTGCCGGGCGCCGAGTTCGCTTACTGGGCGGTACTGGCAGGTGTGTTCGTGACCGCGTTCTACTCGTTCCGCATGTATTTCCTGGTGTTCCACGGTGAAGAGCGCTTCGGCAAGGCCGACACGCACCACGACGAGCATCACGAAGAGGAAGACGGCGGCCACGAGCATCACGGTCTGGCCCCGGGCGAGAAGCCGCACGAGTCGCCGTGGGTGGTGACGGTGCCGCTGGTGCTGCTGGCGATCCCGTCGGTCATCATCGGTGCGATGGCGATCCAACCCATGCTGTTCGGCGAGTTTTTCAAGCACGGCGTGGTCTTCTCGGAAGTCATCTTCAACGGCGAGAACCACGAAGCGATGAAGGTGCTGGCCGAAGATTTCCACGGCTGGGTCGAGATGGCGCTCCACGGCTTCACGTCGGCACCGTTCATCTTGCTGATGGCTGGCGTCGTGCTGTCGTGGTTCTTCTACCTGAAGCGCCCGGATATTCCGGCAGCGATCGCCAAGCGTTTCTCCGGCGTCTACACGCTGCTGGACAACAAGTACTACATGGACAAGATCAACGAGATCGTCTTCGCCAACGGTGCGGTCAAGTTTGGCCGTGGCCTGTGGAAGGGCGGCGATCAGGGCGTGATCGACGGCGTGGTCGTCAACGGCAGCGCACGTCTGGTGGGGTGGTTCGCAAGTGTCGTGCGCCTGCTCCAGTCCGGCTTCATCTATGACTATGCGTTCGCGATGATCATCGGCACGGTTGGGCTGCTGACGTACTTCGTGTTCCTGGCGGGCAAATAAGGGATAACAAAAATGGTTCTGTCTTTTGCGATCTGGCTGCCGATCTTCTTCGGCGTGCTGGTGCTGGCCTCGGGCTCAGACCGCAATCCCGGTTATGTCCGCTGGATGTCGCTGATCGGCTCGCTGATCAGCTTTGTGATCACGCTGCCGCTGATCACGCGTTTCGACAAGTCGACGGCCGCGATGCAGTTCGTCGAAAAATCGTCCTGGATCGAGCGCTTCCACATCAGCTACTACCTAGGTGTTGACGGCATCTCGATGTGGTTCGTGGTGCTGACGGCGTTCATCACGGTGATCGTGGTGATCTCTGCCTGGGAAGTGATCACCGAGCGCGTGGCGCAGTACATGGCCGCGTTCCTGATCCTGTCGGGTCTGATGATTGGCGTGTTCGCGTCGCTCGACGGTCTGCTGTTCTACGTGTTCTTCGAAGCCACGCTGATCCCGATGTACATCATTATCGGTGTGTGGGGCGGCCCGAACCGCGTGTATGCGGCCATCAAGTTCTTCCTGTACACGCTGCTGGGCTCGCTGCTGACCCTGGTCGCGCTGCTGTACCTGTACTTCCATAGCGGTACGTTCGAGATTCTGCAGTGGCATCAACTCAAGCTGTCGATGAACGAGCAGATCATGATCTTCCTGGCGTTCTTCATGGCGTTTGCCGTGAAGGTGCCGATGTGGCCGGTGCACACCTGGCTGCCGGACGCCCACGTGGAAGCGCCGACTGGCGGCTCCGTGGTGCTGGCCGCGATCATGCTGAAGCTGGGTGCGTACGGTTTCCTGCGGTTCTCGCTGCCGATCGCACCGGATGCGAGCCACAGCCTGTCGACGTTCATCATCGCGATCTCGCTGGTCGCCGTGATCTACATCGGTCTGGTGGCGCTGGTGCAGGCCGACATGAAGAAGCTGGTCGCATATTCATCGATCGCGCACATGGGCTTCGTCACGCTGGGCTTCTTCATCTTCAACGAGATCGGTATCGAGGGCGGTATCGTCCAGATGATCTCGCACGGTTTCATCTCGGGCGCGATGTTCCTGTGCATTGGCGTGCTGTATGACCGCGTGCACTCGCGCCAGATCGCCGATTACGGCGGTGTGGTGAACACGATGCCGAAGTTCGCCGCGCTGTCGGTGTTCTTTGCGATGGCCAACTGCGGCCTGCCGGCCACTTCGGGCTTCGTGGGTGAATTCATGGTGATCCTGGGTTCGGTCCAGTACAACTTCTGGATCGGCCTGCTGGCCGCCACCGCCCTGATCTTTGGTGCAGCGTATTCGCTGTGGATGGTCAAGCGCGTGATCTTCGGTGACGTGACGCACAAGCACGTGGCCGAGTTGAAGGACCTGAATTGCCGCGAGTTCTTCATGCTGGGCGTGCTGGCCATCGCCACCCTGTACATGGGCCTGTATCCGAAGCCCTTCACCGATGTCATGCATGCGTCCGTGGTCAACCTGCTGACCCACGTGGCTCAGTCGAAGCTGTAAGCAGCGAGAAGAAACTATGCAATCGTCCTCCTCTATTGCGGCTGTTGCCCCAATCATTTTTCTCGCGCTAGGCATTGGTGCCGTCAACTGGATCGATCTGGCGCGCGGCAAGAACCGCAGCAGCGTCGCCTATCCGGTTTCGCTGCTGATCACGCTCGTGCTGACTGTCTGGTTTGGTCTGAACGCAGCCACCGGCGAGACGCACTACGCCTTCGGCAACATGGCCGTGATCGACCCGATGGCCAATGTGCTGGCGTCGTTCTGCGCGCTGACGCTCTTTGCGACGCTGGTCTATACGCGCCGCTATCTGACCGATCGCGACATGTCGGCCGGCGAGTTCTACATGTTCGCCCTGTTCACGCTGGGCGGTCAGGTGGTGATGATCACCGGCAACAACTTCCTGGTGCTTTATCTGGGTCTGGAACTGCTGTCGCTGGCGTCGTACACGCTGGTCGCATTGCGCCGCCGCTCGAACGTGTCGTCCGAATCGGCCATGAAGTACTTCATCCTCGGCGCGCTGGCTTCGGGCCTGCTGCTGTACGGCATGTCGATGCTGTATGGTGCGACCGGTTCGTTGGAGCTGGGCAAGGTCTTTGACGCGATCAAGGGCGGCGAGATCAACAAGACGATCCTCGTGTTCGGCGTCGTGTTCATCGTTGCGGGTCTGTCGTTCAAGCTGGGTCTGGCGCCGTTCCACATGTGGGTGCCCGACGTGTACCAGGGTTCTCCGACGGCAGTGACGCTGCTGATTGCCGGTGCGCCGAAGGTTGCGGCGTTTGCGATGACGCTGCGCATTCTGGTCGAGGGCCTGTTGCCGCTGGCATTCGACTGGCAGAACATGCTGATTGTGCTGGCCGTCGTCTCGCTGGCGATCGGTAACGTCACGGGCGTGGTGCAGACCAACTTCAAGCGTCTGCTGGGCTACTCGACGGTGTCGCACATGGGCTTTCTGCTGCTGGGTCTGCTGTCGGGCGTGAGCTCCGGCAAGCCGGACCTGACGGCGCAGGCCTACAGCGCGTCGATGTTCTACGCCATCACCTATGTGCTGACCGCACTGGGCGCCTTCGGCATGATTCTGCTGCTGGCACGCAAGGGCTATGAGGCGGAAGAGATCGCCGACCTGAAGGGCTTGTCGAAGAAGAGCCCGTGGTTTGCGCTGCTGATGCTGTTCATGATGATGTCGCTGGCCGGCTTGCCGCCGACGGTCGGCTTCTACGCCAAGCTGTCGGTGCTGGGCGCAGTGGTCGACGCGGGGATGCCCTGGTTGGCCGTGGTGGCCGTGCTGTTCTCGCTGGTGGGTGCGTTCTACTACCTGCGTGTCGTCAAGGTGATGTACTTTGATGCACCGTCGGACGAGGGCCCCGTGGAAGCCACCTTCGGTCTGCGCTCGCTCCTGTCGGTCAACGGCCTGCTGGTGCTGCTGCTGGGCATTTTCCCGGCCGGCCTGATGGGCATGTGCTATCAGGCGATCCGCCTGACGCTGGCTTCGTAAGCTGTCCGGCGCAATGAGCACTTCGACGGGCGGCCTGTTTGTCATCGTGTTGGCACTGATCTGTGCCAACCTGCCGTTCGTCAACCAACGCGTGCTGGCCCTGGTGCCGGCACGCTGGCCCCGCAAGCCGTTCTGGCTGCGAGGCACCGAGCTGATTGCCATGTATGTGGTGGTAGGGCTGATCGGCTTCGGTATCGAATCGAGCCAAGGCAATGCGTTTGCGCAAGGCTGGCAGTTTTACGCGATCACCGCTTGCCTGATGCTGGTGTTCGCGTTTCCCGGCTTTACGTGGCAATACCTGGTTCGCCATCCCCGCGATTCCCGTTAATTCCCGCCGGGCAGGTTCTCGCTGTCTCGGCATGAGAGAGCGCCATGTCCGATCACACCCCGCTGAACGCCTCGCCTGATACGGCGCAAGACCCGGATGCCGGTCTGCGCGAAACCCAGGTCGCATCTGCGTTGATGCATCAGGGCAAGTTCCTCACGCTCAAGCAGGACATCGTTCGTCTGCCGGATGGCCGCAATGCCAGCCGCGAATACCTGATCCACCCCGGCGCGGTGATGATGATCCCGCTGTTCGATGACGGCACGGTGCTGATGGAGCGCCAGTTCCGCTATCCGGTCGGCAAGGTGATGATCGAATTTCCGGCCGGCAAGCTCGATCCGCAGGAGGGTGCGCTCGCCTGCGGCAAGCGCGAGCTGCACGAGGAAACCGGCTACACGGCCGAGCGCTGGGATTACCTCACTCGCATCCACCCGGTCATTTCGTATTCCACCGAGTTCATCGACATCTATCTCGCACGCGATCTGAAGCAGGGCGAGGCGATGCTCGACGAGGGGGAGTTCCTCGAGACGTTCATCACGCCGGCCGGTCAGTTGATTGATTGGGTGCGCGAGGGCAAGATTTCTGACGTGAAGACCATCATCGGTACGTTCTGGCTCGAGAAGATCCTGTCCGGCGCCTGGACGCCAAGTGGTTCTTGAGTCGCTTGCGTAGCCGTTCCGACGCTTGGTTCTCCTGTTGTCGCTACCATGGCGAACGGTCGTGCGAAAAAATTAGCACGACCGTTCACAAATTTTCGAATCGGGGATACACTCATCCCCATGCGCTGGACCGATCATGAAAGTGCTGGACCTCCGCTGTGCCAATGACCACCGCTTCGAAGGCTGGTTCGGCTCTGATGCCGACCTGCAATCGCAGCAAGAACGCGGGCTATTGACGTGCCCGGTTTGCGGTCACAACGAGGTTGAGCGCTTGCCGAGTGCGCCGCGCCTGAATCTGTCGTCGTCCCGTGCGGAGACTGCTCAGCAGAGCGGTGCCGCCAAGGCAGCAGAAGGCGAAGGTGGCGTGCCCGTGGCCCTGCAACAGCTCTATCTGAAAGCCGTGCGCCATGTCCTTGCCAACACCGAGGACGTCGGCGAGCGGTTTGCAGAGGAGGCGCGTCGTATGCATTACAACGAGGCGCCGGAGCGGGGTATTCGCGGGACGACGTCTCGGGAGGAAGCGCAGGAGCTGGCAGAGGAGGGCATCGAAGTGATGCCGTTGCTGGTGCCCGACGCGCTCAAGCAGCCCGTGCACTAGTCGCCCTGATTCAGGTCCGCGCCGGTCCGACAGAACGTGCTTCGCCGATTTGCCGCGGCGCAGCGCCAACCAAAGGAGACAGGCATGGATCTGAACTACTCGGCGGCTGATGATGCGTTCCGCCAGGAAGTCCGCGGCTGGCTGCAAGCCAATCTGCCCAAGGACATCCAAGACAAGGTGTTGAACCACCGCCGCTTGAACCGCGAAGATTTCGTTCGCTGGCACAAGGCGCTCGCGGGCAAGGGCTGGTCGGTCCCGCACTGGCCGGTCGAGTGGGGCGGTACCGGTTGGTCGCCCATTCAAAAGCATATCTGGGACGAAGAGTGCGCGCAGATCGGCGCGCCTGGCGTGCTGCCGTTCGGCGTCAGCATGGTCGCGCCCGTCATCATGAAATACGGCAACGAGGCGCAGAAGCGCTACTTCCTGCCGCGCATTCTGGATTGCACCGATTGGTGGTGCCAGGGCTATTCCGAACCGGGCTCCGGTTCCGACCTCGCCTCGGTCAAGACCCGCGCCGTGCGCGAGGGCGATCACTACATCGTCAATGGCCAGAAGACCTGGACCACGCTCGGCCAGCACGCCGACATGATCTTCTGCCTCGTCCGCACCGACCCAGAAGCCAAGAAGCAAGAGGGCATTTCGTTCCTGCTGATCGACATGAAGACGCCCGGCATTACCGTGCGCCCAATCATCATGCTCGACGAAGAACACGAAGTGAACGAGGTGTTCTTCGACAACGTGAAGGTACCGGTCGAAAATCTGATCGGCGAAGAGAACCGCGGCTGGACGTATGCCAAGTACCTGCTCGGCCACGAGCGCACCGGCATTGCACGCGTGGGGATGTCCAAGCGCGAGCTGGCCTTCCTCAAGCGCGTTGCCCTGCAGCATGAGAAGAATGGCAAGCCGCTGCTGCAGGACCCGGTGTTCGCGGCCAAGGTGGCTTCCCTGGAGATCGAGCTGATGGCGCTGGAGATGACCGTGCTGCGCGTTGTGTCGAGCGAGAACGCTGGCAAGGGCCCGGGCCCCGAGGCATCGCTACTCAAGATCAAGGGTACGCAGATCCAGCAGCTGCTGACCGAGCTGATGGTCGAGGCTGTGGGTCCGTACGCCCAACCCTTCGACCCGAGCTACCTGGAGGGCGACACCGCCGATGCGGTGACGGGCGACAACGACGCCGCGCCGCTTGCGCCGTACTACTTCAACTATCGCAAGACCTCGATCTACGGCGGGTCGAACGAGATCCAGCGCAACATCATCAGCCAGATGATTCTGGGCGTCTAACGAGCAACGGATAACGGAGACAACAATGGATTTCTCGTTCACCGACGAACAGAAGCAACTGGCCGATGCGGTGCGCCGCTTCATCGACAAGGACTACGGCTTTGAGGCGCGCAACAAGGTGGTGTACTCGCCGGAAGGGGTGTCGCAAGGCCACTGGGATGCTCTCGCCGAGCTGGGCCTGACCGCGCTGCCGGTGCCGGAAGCGCAAGGTGGCTTTGACGGCCGCGCGATGGACCTGCTGGTGGTGATGCAGGAACTCGGCCGTGGCTTGGTGGTGGAGCCGTATCAGGCGACCGTGCTGGGCACGCAGGCGCTCAAGCTCGCGGGTGGCCAGGAAGCGCTGCTGGAGGAAGTGGCCGGTGGCGCCGTCAAGCTGGCGATCGCCTTTGGCGAGCCGCAATCGCGCTACGAACTTTTCAACGTGACGACGCGTGCTGTGCAGCAAGGCAGCGGCTGGACGCTCGCCGGCGCGAAGGCCGTGGTCGTGCACGGCGCGCAGGCCGACAAGCTGATCGTCTCGGCGCGCACCGCTGGCGAGGCCCGTGACACGGCTGGCCTGTCGCTGTTCCTGGTCGACCGCACTGCTGCCGGCGTCACGGTCAAGGACTACCGCACGATCGACAACCTGCACGCCGCAGATATCCGCTTTGACAACGCACCGGCCACGCTGCTTGGCAAGGCTGGCGAAGCCTGGGAGACCATCGACGCCGTGGCCGATCTGGGCTGCGTGCTGCTGTGCGCAGAAGCCGTCGGCCTGATCGACGCTCTGAACGCCGCGACGCTGGAATACACGAAGACGCGCCAGCAGTTCGGCGTGCCGATCGCACGTTTCCAAGCGCTGCAGCATCGCATGGTCGATATGTTCATCCACGCCGAGCAGGCGCGTTCGGTCACGTGGCTGGCCGCGGCGCACTTCGAAGACGGCGACGTGGAAGCGCGCCGCCGCTATGTGTCGGCAGCCAAGGCACGGGTCGGCCAGGCTGCGCGCGACGTTGGCCAGGAAGCGGTGCAGTTGCACGGTGGCATGGGCGTGACGAACGAACTGCCGGCCGCGCACATGTTCAAGCGGCTCACGATGATCAACACGACGCTCGGCGACGTAGATCATCACCTGGCCCGCTTCGCATCGCTGCCGGGCTTCCAGAACGCAGCGTAATTGCAGTCATCAGCGCCCCGCAGTCATGCGGGGCGTTGTCATTTGGAGGACACGCCATGACACAAGCAACGCGCTCGTACGACTTCTATTTCGACGATTTCGAAGTCGGTCGTACGCTGCAGATGGGCACATACACCGTCACCGAAGAAGAGATCCTGACCTTCGCACGGCAGTATGACCCGCAGCCGTTCCACATCGACGCCGAGGCGGCCAAGCACAGCATCTACGGGGGCATTATCTCGAGCGGCTGGATGACCTGCTCGATCATGATGCGACTGATGGTGACGGGCTTCCTGGGCAAGGCCGCCAGCATGGGCTCGCCGGGCGTGGATGAAATCCGCTGGATGAAACCGGTGTACCCGGGCGATACGCTGTCGGTGTCGAGCACATGCATGGAGATCAAGCCGTCGCAGTCGAAACCGGACCGCGGCGTGGCAGTCAACCGCTGGGAGGCTCACAACCAGCGCGGCGAGCTGGTCTGCACGGTGACGGGCATGGGCCTGTTTGGCCGGCGCCCGAAGGCCTGAGGCGATTGCACTTCCATAACAACAAGGAGACAACCCAGATGCGCATCATCGAGTCGCTCGACGAACTGAAAGGATTGATTGGCCAGGAAGTCGCGGTCAGCGATTGGACCGAGATCACGCAGCAGCAGGTCAACCTGTTTGCCGAGGCCACGGGCGATCACCAGTGGATTCACGTGGATGTGGAACGCGCCAAGCGCGAGTCGCCGTTCGGGGCGCCGGTGGCGCACGGTTTTCTGACGCTGTCGCTGTTGCCGATGCTGATGGCCAACGCCATCGAGATGCCGGACGTGAAGATGGGCGTGAACTACGGTTTGAACAAGGTCCGCTTCACAGCGCCGGTGCCCGTGGGTAGCCGTGTGCGCGCGCGCGTGAGCCTGCTTGAGATGGAAACGCTGCCGCCGTTGCCCAACGCGCCCGCGTTGACCGGCGCTCAGATGATCTGGGCGGTGACCATCGAGCGGGAAGGGCAGGAGCGCCCGGTTTGCGTGGCGGAATCGATCTCGAGGCGATATTCCTGAGGCACTTCCACCCATGTCTCCAAGGCCGGCGCAATGCCGGCCTTTGTTTTTTGCGCTTGCGCTTCGCTTGTTCTGTGCTTGTCTGCGCGTGCCCCATGCGCGCGCATCACGGGGGACAAATGCGCGGACTTGGCGCGGAATAGGCACCGTTTTGGCGCGGATTTCCCATTCCAAGAGCGGAAAGTGATGGCACGGTAGTTGCACTTTGGGGCGTGGGAGTCGTTCTCGCTACCAATAAACCCAAGGAGCCGCAATGAAACGTCGTGAGCTGTTGAAGCTGTCCGCAGTCGCCGCCGCAACGCTGTTGTCTGTTTCGAACCTCGCGTTTGCTCAGGCAAAAGAGCCGATCAAGGTTGGGGTCCTGCATTCGCTGTCGGGCACCATGGCCATCTCCGAGACGTCGCTCAAAGATGTGGCCCTGATGACGATCGACGAGATCAATAAGAGCGGCGGCGTGCTGGGCCGCAAGCTCCAGCCGGTGGTGGTGGACCCGGCGTCGAACTGGCCGCTGTTTGCCGAAAAGGCGCGCGGGCTGCTGACGCAGGACAAGGTGGCCGTGACGTTCGGCTGCTGGACCTCGGTGTCGCGCAAGTCGGTACTGCCAGTGTATGAAGAACTGAACGGCCTGCTGTTCTACCCGGTGCAGTACGAAGGCGAAGAGATGTCGAAGAACGTCTTCTACACCGGTGCAGCACCCAACCAGCAGGCCATTCCGGCGGTGGAATACCTGATGAGCAAGGAGGGTGGCGGTGCCAAGCGTTTCTTCCTGCTCGGCACCGATTACGTGTATCCGCGCACGACCAACAAGATCCTGCGCGCCTTCCTGCACAGCAAGGGTGTGAAGGACAGCGACATCGAAGAGGTCTACACGCCGTTCGGCCACTCCGATTACCAGACCATCGTCGCCAACATCAAGAAGTTCGCGCAGGGCGGCAAGACGGCCGTGGTATCGACCATCAATGGCGACTCCAACGTGCCGTTCTACAAGGAACTCGGCAACGCTGGCCTGAAGGCCAAGGACGTGCCGGTGGTGGCGTTCTCGGTGGGTGAAGAGGAACTGCGCGGTATCGACACCAAGCCGCTGGTCGGCCATCTGGCGGCATGGAACTACTTCATGTCGGTCAAGAACCCGGTGAACGACGACTTCAAGAAGAAGTGGGCCGCGTGGGTCAAGGCCAACAACCTGCCGGGCGGCGACAAGCGCGTCACCAACGATCCGATGGAAGCCACCTACGTCGGCATCATGATGTGGAAACAGGCCGTTGAAAAGGCCGGCTCCACCGACGTGGACAAGGTCCGCAAGGCCATGTACGGCCAGCAGTTCAAGGCGCCGTCAGGCTACACGCTGGTGATGAACAACAACCATCACCTCAGCAAGCCTGTGATGATCGGCGAAGTGCGTGGCGACGGGCAATTCAACGTCGTGTGGAAGACGCCGACGGTGATTCGCGCCAAGCCGTGGAGCCCGTACATCGCGGGCAACGAAGGCAAGCCTGACGAGGTGAAGTGATCGGCTGGCTCGGCCGCTTGGTGTTGCGGCCGGCCTTTTGAACCACGCTGTACGACGTGGTGCCCGGCCGCTCATCGCCGGGTACCACGCATCGGATTGCCATGATGCGTCTGTCTCGCTGTTTGCCCCGTTTTCTTGCCGCACTGCTGTGCGCTTTCTGCTTGGCTGCGATGCCCGCCGTCTCTGCATCGGCTGCCGGACAGCGCCTGACACAGGCCGATCTCAAGCCCCTGGCCGAAGACGATTTCGACGCCAAGGTGAAGACGCTCAACGCACTGGTTGCGGCGCCCGCCGAACAGGCCGGGCCGATCCTGCAAGCGCTGCAGAACGATGCACTGTTCTTCGCTCCTGCGGCCGGCATGGTCCGCCAGGACGGCGATCGCTATCTGGACGCGATCTCGGGCCAACCCGTCACCGTCAAGGCGGATGACCTGCAATCCCTCACGCTGAACAACGCGCTGCGCTCGCAAGTGGACAGCGCGGCGAGCGGCTTCGTGCTGCAATCGCCGGACCGCGCCGTGCGTGCACAGGCAGTCGATACGCTGCTGGCGCGCCCGGAGACGGCCTCGCGCCCCATCGTCGATGCCGCACGCAAGCATGAGACCGATCCGGAGCTGCGCACCAAGCTGCATCTGCTGTGGGCCAACCTCGCGCTCGACGACGGCACGCATGCCGAAAAGCTCGAAGCGCTCAAGCTGCTCGCGGGCGATACCAACCCGCAGACGCGCCAGCGCATCGCACCGCTGCTCGCCAAGGACAGCGGGGCGGATGACGAACTGCGTGCAGCCGCACAACAAGCGCTCGATAGCCTGTCTGCTCAGGAGCGCAAGTCGGAGCTGATCGGCAACCTGTTTGCCGGCCTGAGCCTGGGCTCGGTGCTGCTCTTGGCTGCCCTGGGGCTGGCGATCACCTACGGCCTGATCGGCGTCATCAACATGGCGCACGGCGAATTCCTGATGATTGGCGCGTATGCCACGTACGTGGTGCAGACCATCTTCCGCAACTACTTCCCGAACGCGTTCGACTGGTATCTGCCGGCAGCGCTGCCGGCGGCCTTCCTGGCTGCAGCAGTGGTCGGCTTTGCACTGGAGCGGCTGGTGCTGCGCCACCTGTATGGCCGGCCGCTGGAAACGCTGCTCGCCACCTTCGGTATCAGCCTGCTGCTGATGCAGGCCGTGCGCTCGATCTTCGGCGCGCAGAACGTGGAGGTCGCCAACCCGAGCTGGATGAGCGGCGGCATTGCGCTCATGCCGGGGCTGATCCTGCCGTACAACCGCCTGGTGATCCTGCTGTTTGCACTGGCCGTGGTGGCGATTGCGTGGGCCGTGCTCAACCGCACGCGTCTGGGTCTGTTCGTACGTGCCACCACGCAGAACCGCACGATGGCCGCCTGCGTCGGCGTGCGCACGTGGAAGGTCGACAGCTACGCGTTTGCCTTCGGTGCCGGCATTGCCGGGTTGGGCGGCTGCGCGCTCTCGCAGATCGGCAACGTCGGGCCCGACCTCGGCCAGGGCTACATCATCGATTCGTTCATGGCCGTGGTGCTGGGCGGGGTGGGGCAGCTGGCGGGCACCATCATCGGCGCGTTCGGGCTGGGGCTCATCAACAAGTTCATCGAGCCGTTCTATGGCGCGGTGCTGGCGAAGATCATCGTGCTGGTGCTGATCGTGCTGTTCATCCAGAAGCGTCCGCAGGGTCTGTTTGCCCTCAAGGGCCGCAGCGCGGAGGCCTGACAACATGACCAAGTTCTCTCTTGATATTCCGGCGCGCATGCCGTTGCTGTCGCGGCGCGGGTGGACCGCGCTGGTGCTGGTGTCGCTTATCGTTTGCATCGGGGCGCCGGTGTGCGCGCTGCTGGTGCCGGAGGGCAGCCCTCTGCATCTGTCGGCGTATGCGCTCACGCTCATCGGCAAGATCATGTGCTACGCGTTGGCTGCGTTGGCGCTCGATCTGGTGTGGGGCTACTGCGGCATCCTGAGTCTTGGCCACGGGGTGTTCTTCGCACTCGGCGGCTACGCCATGGGCATGTACCTCATGCGCTCCATCGGCCGCGAGGGCGTGTACAAGAGCGACCTGCCGGACTTCATGGTCTTCCTTGATTGGAAGGAGTTGCCGTGGTTCTGGCACGGCACCGAGCATTTCGCCTGGGCAATGCTGCTGGTGATTCTGGTGCCCGGCGTGCTGGCGTGGTTATTCGGCTTCTTCGCGTTCCGCTCACGGGTGAAGGGCGTGTACCTGTCGATCATTACGCAGGCGATGACGTACGCGGCCATGCTGCTGTTCTTCCGGAACGAGACGGGCTTTGGTGGCAACAACGGCTTTACAGATTTCAAGCGCATCCTCGGCTTTCAGGTGTGGGCGTTGCCTACGCGCACCGTGTTGTTCGTCGCGACATTCGTTGCGCTGGTGCTGGCGTTCATCGCCTGCCGCGCGATCGTCACATCCAAGTTCGGCCGCGTCGTCACGGCCATCCGCGATGCCGAAGCGCGCGTGATGTTCTCGGGCTACAACCCGCTCGGCTACAAGCTGTTCGTGTGGACGTTCTCGGCGGTGCTGTGCGGCGTTGCGGGCGCGCTGTACGTGCCGCAGGTCGGCATCATCAACCCGGGCGAGATGTCGCCGGGCAACTCGATCGAGATGGCCGTGTGGGTGGCCGTGGGCGGGCGCGGCACGCTGATCGGCCCGATCATCGGCGCGTTCCTCGTCAACGGGGCCAAGACGCTGCTGACGGCCTGGGTGCCGGAGTATTGGCTGTTCGTGCTGGGCGCGATCTTCGTGCTGGTGACGCTGTACCTGCCGAATGGCGTGCTGGGCGTGATTGGGAAGCTGCGCATGCAGAAGCGCGCGCCTGCACAAAGCAAGGCACCCGAAGCCAAGGCCGCCACTGCCGCACCGCCCGCCGGAGACCACGCATGAGTACCTTTACCGAACTCCCCGACCGTGCGGAGACCGGCACCGCCACCGGCATGGGCCATCTGGTTGAGCCGGACAAGATCGACGTCTCGCATGGCGCCATCCTGTATCTCGAAGATGTGACGGTGCGCTTTGGCGGCTTTCGTGCGCTGAACGCGCTCACGCTGTCGATCGATCACGGCGAACTGCGTTGCATCATCGGCCCCAACGGCGCGGGCAAGACCACGATGATGGACGTGATCACCGGCAAGACCGGCCCGCGCAATGCGGATGTGACGGGTCGCGTCTTCCTTGGCCAGACCATCGACCTACTGCGCTTGACCGAGCCCCGCATCGCGCAGATCGGCATCGGCCGCAAGTTCCAGAAGCCCACGGTGTTCGAGCAGCACACCGTGTGGGAAAACCTGGAACTGGCGATGAAGGCCGACAAGCGCTGGTGGGTGTCGCTGCGCGCGCGCCTGCTGAACGACGGCCGCCAGCGCATCGAAGAGACGCTTGGCCGCATCCACCTGGAAGCCGAGGCCTATCGGCCCGCCGGTTTGCTCTCGCACGGCCAGAAGCAGCGACTGGAGATCGGCATGCTGCTGATGCAACAGCCGCAACTGTTGCTGCTCGACGAGCCCGTCGCCGGCATGACGGATGAAGAAACGATGCAACTCGCCGCGCTGCTCAACGGCCTGCGTGGGTCGTGCTCGATCATGGTGGTGGAGCACGACATGGAGTTTGTCGCCGCGCTGGCGGGGGCGGAAGGGCGCGTGACCGTGCTGGCCGAAGGCAGCGTCCTGGCTGAAGGCACGCTTGATGCCGTCAAGCGCGACGAGCGCGTCATTGAATCGTATCTGGGACGCTGACATGCTCACCATCGCTCAACTGAACCAGTACTACGGCGGCAGCCACATCTTGCGCAACGTCAGTTTCGAAGTGCCTGCGGGCAAGCTGACCACGCTGCTCGGCCGCAACGGCGTCGGCAAGACGACGTTGCTCAAATGCCTGATGGGTGTGGTGCCCACCGCCAGCGGCGCGATCGATTGGGAAGGGCGCGCCATCCAGAAGCTGCCGGCATACGAGCGCGTCTCGCAGGGCCTCGCCTATGTGCCGCAGGGCCGCGAGATCTTCCCGCGCCTGACGGTGGAAGAGAACCTGCTGATCGGCGCGGCGGCCAAGCGTGCGCCGTCCAAGGTGCCGGATTCGATCTACGCGCTGTTCCCGGTGCTCAAGGAGATGAAGGGGCGGCGCGGCGGCGACCTGTCCGGCGGCCAGCAGCAGCAACTGGCGATCGGCCGCGCGCTGATGAGCGAACCGCGCTTGCTGATCCTCGATGAGCCGACCGAGGGCATCCAGCCGTCGATCATCCAGGAGATCGGCCGCACGCTGCGCCGGCTGGTGGACGAGTTCGGCATGTCGGTGCTGCTGGTCGAGCAGTACTACGACTTCGCCCGCAGCATTGCTGACCGCTACGTCGTCATGAGCCGCGGCGAGGTGATTGCCAAGGGCGACGGCGCCAACATGGAAGCGGACGGTGTGCGCGACCTGGTTGCAGTCTGATGCTGTCTGACGCACAGGCGTTTTGCCAAAAATGTCGCGTGGCAGACGTGCGCAAGCCGTGGCATCTGGCTATGATGGACAACCTTTTCGTTTGCTTAGGGCGGTTTCTTCCATGAAACGTGCACACACGTTCAATTGAAGACTCCCCTGATTGCATGACCGATGCGCCATCCCGATTTTCCCGTCCCGCCACAGGCCAGCGCATTCGCATCCTGGGAAGCGTCACTGCGCTTGGCGTTTGCGCGGCGCGGTGAACGTACGGTGCTGGCCACATGCCGGCATCAGGGGCCGCTGCGCGTGCAGAAGGCGCTGTATCCGGAAGGCGAGGGCGTGTGCCACGTCGTCATGCTGCATCCGCCCGCAGGCATTGCCGGCGGCGATGTGCTCGACATCGACATCGAACTCGGTGCCGACGCGCACGCTGTGCTGACCACGCCGGGTGCGACCAAGTGGTACAAGTCGCTCGGCCGTACGGCCACGCAGCGCGTCGCCATCCGTGTGGACGCGGGCGCGCGGCTCGATTGGCTGCCGCAGGAGAACATCGTCTTCAACCAGGCGTGCCCCGTCATCGACCTGGCGCTGGACATAGCCCCTGGCGCCACCGCCATCGGCTGGGATACCACCATGCTCGGCCGGCACGCTGCCGGTGAATCGTGGGCAGAAGGCCGCATCGCCATGCGCACGGAACTGCGCAGCAACGGCCAGCCGCTGTGGATCGAGTCCGCCGCGTTCGATGCGCAGTCACCCATGCTGGGCGCGACGACGGGCATGGCTGGCTTCCACGTCGTCGGCACGCTGTGGGCCGTGGGCGAGGGTGCTACCGAAGCCGTGGCTGAAGCGATGGCCGAACACCTGCCGTACAACGACACCCTGCGTGCCGGCGTGACCTGTCTCACGCAAGATGTGCCCGGCTTACCAAACGTTTTGTTGCTGCGCGTGCTCGCGCGCCGGCCCGAAGATGCGCGCGCGTTGCTGTCGCAGACATGGCTTGCATTGCGCGAACCGATGCACGGCGTAGCGGGCCGTCCGCTGCGTTTGTGGGCGACATGATGGCAACGTAACTGCACGCTGCTTAACCTAGACCCTCACCGAAGAGAGCCCCTCGTGGAACTGACCCCGCGCGAAAAAGACAAGCTGCTGATCTTCACCGCTGCCTTGCTGGCCGAGCGCCGCAAGGGCCGCGGCCTCAAGCTCAACTACCCGGAAGCCGTCGCCTTCATCAGCGCCGCCATCATGGAAGGTGCGCGCGATGGCCGCACGGTGGCCGAACTCATGCACTACGGCACCACGCTCCTCACGCGCGACGACGTGATGGACGGCGTGGCCGAGATGATCCCCGACATCCAGGTCGAAGCGACCTTCCCGGACGGCACCAAGCTTGTCACCGTCCACCATCCGATTGTTTGAACGCCTTCTATGAAGAGTCCAGCCATGACCCAACTCCTATCTCGCATCGTCCGGCCCGCTGCGGCCATTGCGTTCACGTTTGGCGCATCCATCGCCTTCGCCCATCCGGGGCATGCCGGTCATACGGCGGAGGGCAGCCTGCTGGCCGGTTTCCTGCATCCGCTCACGGGGGCCGACCACCTGCTGGCCATGGTGGCCGTCGGCGTGTGGAGCGCGCTCGCCTCGCGCACGGTGCGTGACGCGCTGTGGGCGCCAGTCGCCTTCGTCGCGCTGATGGTGATGGGTGCGCTGCTGGGCGCGGGCGGCATGGCGCTGCCGATGGCCGAGCCGATGATTGCCGCGTCGCTGCTGGTGTTCGGCCTGCTGATCGCCGCACGCGCGCAACTGCCGACGTGGGCCGGCGCGCTGCTGTGCGGTGGGTTTGCCCTGTTCCACGGCTATGCGCACGGCACGGAATTCCCCGCAGGCGCGCAGGCCATGTTCCCGTACTTCGTCGGCGGCTTTGCCGTGGCGACGGCGCTGCTGCATACCGCCGGCATCGGCGCGGGCTTTGCGCTCAAGCCGCGTCTGGCGTGGCTGGCACGTCTGTCGGGTGTGGGCGTGGCGCTGTACGGCGCCGGCCTGCTGGCTGCGGCCATCTGAGCGCGAGGAGCGCAACCATGATCCCCGGCGAACTCATCCCGCAAGACGGCGACCTCGAATTGAATGTGGGCCGCGCCACGCTGACGGTCACGGTAGCCAACACCGGCGACCGCCCCGTGCAGATCGGCTCGCACTACCACTTCTATGAAGTCAACGATGCGCTGCACTTTGACCGCGAGGCCACGCGCGGCTACCGGCTCAACATTGCCGCCGGCACCGCCGTGCGCTTCGAGCCGGGGCAGGAGCGCACGGTCGAACTCGTGGCGCTGGCCGGCGACCGCGTGGTCTACGGCTTTGCCGGACGTGTGATGGGCAAGCTCTGAACGAGGCACGGACATGACATTGAAAATCAACCGCCGCGCCTATGCGGAAATGTTCGGCCCCACCACCGGCGACCGCATCCGCCTGGCCGACACCGACCTCATCGTCGAAGTCGAACGCGACTTCACCATCTACGGTGAAGAGGTGAAATTCGGCGGCGGCAAGGTCATCCGCGACGGCATGGGCCAGAGCCAGCGTGAGTCGAAAGACTGTGCCGACACCGTCATCACCAACGCGCTGATCATCGACCACTGGGGCATCGTCAAGGCCGACATCGGTTTGAAGAACGGCCGCATTGCGGCGATCGGCAAGGCGGGCAACCCGGACATCCAGCCCGGCGTGACCATCGTCATCGGCCCCGGCACCGAGATCATCGCGGGCGAGGGCATGATCGTCACGGCGGGCGGTGTCGACACGCACATCCACTTCATCTGCCCGCAGCAGATTGACGAGGCGCTTAACAGCGGCGTGACGACGATGATCGGCGGAGGCACCGGGCCGGCTACCGGCACGTACGCCACCACCTGCACGTCAGGCCCGTGGTACATGCAGCGCATGCTGCAGGCTGCCGATGCGTACCCGATGAACATCGGCTTCCTCGGCAAGGGCAACGGCAGCCTGCCGGGCGCGCTGCGCGAGCAGGTGGATGCGGGCGCCATTGGCCTGAAGCTGCACGAAGACTGGGGCTCCACGCCTGCCGCCATCGACTGTGCCTTAAGCGTGGCCGACGACACCGACACGCAGGTCGCCATCCACACTGATACGTTGAACGAGTCGGGCTTTGTCGAAGCGACCGTCGCGGCATTCAAGGGCCGCACGATCCACACGTATCACACCGAAGGCGCGGGCGGTGGGCATGCGCCCGACATCATCCGTGTGTGCGGTGAGTCGAACGTGCTGCCGTCGTCGACGAATCCGACGCGGCCGTTCACCGTCAACACGCTGGACGAGCACCTCGACATGCTGATGGTGTGTCACCACCTCGATGCATCCATCGCCGAAGACATCGCCTTTGCCGAGAGCCGCATCCGCCGCGAGACGATTGCTGCGGAAGACATTCTGCATGACCTGGGCGCGTTCTCGATGATCTCCAGCGACTCGCAGGCCATGGGCCGCGTGGGCGAAGTCGTGCTGCGCACCTGGCAGACCGCGCACAAGATGAAGGTGCAGCGCGGCAAGCTGGCCGGGGATCCGAATGATGCGCGTGGCGGGCATGACAACTTCCGCGTGAAGCGCTATGTGGCGAAGTACACGATCAACCCGGCGCTGACGCACGGTATTGCGCATGAGGTGGGCTCTGTCGAAGTCGGCAAGTGGGCGGACTTGGTGCTGTGGAAGCCGGCGTTCTTTGGTGTGAAGCCGAGCTTGATCTTGAAGGGCGGGATGATTGCCTCCGCTGCGATGGGGGATGCGAATGCATCGATCCCGACGCCGCAGCCGGTGCACTATCGGCCGATGTTTGGGTCGGCGGGTGGGGCGCTGGGGCGGACGTCGTTGACGTTCTTGTCGCAGTCGGCGGCTGCTGCTGGGGTGGCGGAGCAGTATGGGTTGGCTAAGACCACCGCCGTGGTTCGGGGCACGCGTACTGTCAGCAAGGCGGACATGATTCATAACGACTGGCAGCCGGATATCAGCGTCGATCCTGAGACGTACCAAGTGGTGGCCGACGGGACTGTGTTGACTTGTGAGCCGGCTGAGGTGTTGCCGATGGCGCAGCGGTATTTCTTGTTTTAGTTGCGTGGGTTGGGATGGGCTTTGGTTTTTTTGTTGTTGGTCCATCCCTCGTATCGTCCCCTGCCGGGGCCGACTCACTTTTCTTTGTCTTGCCAAAGAAAAGTAAGCAAAAGAAAGGCGCGCCCGAGATGGCGACCCCCCTCCTTGAATTTTCGTAACCGGGCGGAGACGGGAAAAACTCGCTGCGCTCAGACAGTTTCCCGTCTTTTTTCCGCCCGCTTACGAAAATTCAAGGCGCCATCAAGGGCAGGAACGTCAAAGGCCAAACCGACGAGGCACAAAGGTGGGCGCCGAGTTGAGATGTGGCGCCGTGCGCAAGCAGGACGGAGTGGTGCGCAGGCAAGAGAGGGTGTGCTTTGCCCTTGCCCTAGATGGCGCCTTGAATTTCTGTTGCAGAGAGGAAAAAGGAAGGGAAACTGTTTGAGCGAAGCGAGTTTTTCCCTTCCCCTCTCTGCGACAGAAATTCAAGGAATCTTTCGCCATCTCGGGCGCGCCTTTCTTTGCTTACTTTCTTTGGCAAGACAAAGAAAGTGAGTCAGCCCCGGCAGGGGATGAAACAGGGGATGCACTGCCGCATCGGAAGTCGGACCTCAAAGGCTCAACGTTGAATCTCCAAGGTCCATCAATGACAGTCAGAGGCTCAACGTTGAATGTTCGAGGTCCATCAATGACAGTGAAAGACGCAACATTGAGTCTTTGAGAGCCATTGATGACCAACAGAGAGTCAACGCCGAGCGTCTAAGGCTCAACAGTGCGGGCTAAAGGCGCATCAATGAGGGTCTGAGGTCCATCGATGCCCCAATTAGGTGCAACAATGAACCTCAGAGACTCACCGTCGAATGTTTGAGAGTCAACGATGCCAGTCAGAGGCTCAACGATGGCCCTATCAGGTGCAAACATGGGGCTCAGAGCCTCAACCTTCGGCAAATTGGATACAGAAGATGCTTTCAATCGATAAACACTTGCCCGCGCCGCACGGCCTGGCCACCGTGCTGGTCAAGCGCGCGCCCAAGCTTGTGCTGCTGTTTCTGGAGCGCAGCCGCAGCCGCCTGCGCGCCACGCTCGACGATGGCCGCGAAGTGGCCGTGGTGCTGCCACGCGGCACCGTCATGCGCGGCGGCGACGTGCTCGTCGCAGAAGACGGCACGCTGATTGAAGTCCAGGCCGCGCCCGAGCAGGTGCTGCGCGTGACCAGCGACAACCGCCTTGCCCTCATGCGCGCGGCCTACCACCTCGGCAATCGCCACACACCGGTACAGGTCAGCGCCGATGCATTGCAGCTCGAAGCCGACCCGGTGCTCGAAGACATGCTCGTACGCCTGGGCGTGACCGTCGCCCATGTGGAAGCGCCGTTCGAGCCCGAAGCCGGCGCCTACGGCGGTGGCCATCGCCACGGCCATGATGCGACGTTCGAAGAGGACTACGCTGCAGCACAGGCGTTGTTCAACGAGCACCACGGCCACGATCACGGCCACTCGCATGACCACGGCCACAGCCACGCGCATGATCATGGGCACAGCCATTCCCATGACCACAGCCACGACCACGGTCATGTACACGGCCCTGGCTGCGGCCATCACCATCATCACCATGACTAGCCCATGGCCAGCATCACGCAACTGACCGCCTTGCTGCACCTCGCATCCCCCGCATTGCCGGTGGGCGCGTTCAGCTATTCACAGGGGCTGGAGGCGGCGGTGGATGTGCGGCATGTGACGGATGAAGCGTCGGCTGCGACGTGGATTGCCGAAGGCCTCGACGTGCTCGCCGCGTGCGAGGCGCCGTTGTGGCTGCTGCAATTTGCCGACTGGCAGGCTGGCCGTTTCGATGCCGTGGCCGAGCGCGATGCGTGGTTTCTCGCCACACGCGAAACGCGCGAGCTGCGGCTGGAAACCTCGCAGATGGGCTGGTCGCTCAATCGCCTCATCCAGCAGATGGGGTGGGGCGACGACGCCTTGCGTGCCGCGCTGGCCGCGCGTGCATCAGTGACGTTTCCGACTGCGTTTGCGGCAGCGGCGGCAGCACTGAACGTTGATCCGCACGATGGCGTGACGGCGTACTGCTTTGCGTGGGTGGAAAACCAGATGGCCGCGGCGGTGAAGGCTGTGCCGCTCGGGCAGGCCGCGGGGCAGCGCATTCTCTTCGGGCTGCATCCGGCGGTCGCTCGCGCAGTGGATGAAGCCACGCGCCGCGCGGCGTGCCATCCGCCCGAACTTTCGACGTTTTCGCCGGGGCTGGGCGTGCTGTCGGCCCGGCATGAAACGCAATACTCAAGACTCTTTCGATCCTGAACCTGATCATCATGCGTACCAAGAAACTTCCTGCCCTGCGTGTTGGCGTGGGCGGCCCGGTGGGCTCCGGCAAGACGACGCTGCTGGAGATGCTCTGCAAGGCCATGCGCGAGCGCTACGACCTCGTGGCGATCACCAACGACATCTACACCAAGGAAGACCAGCGCCTGCTCACCATCTCCGGTGCGTTGCCGGCCGAGCGCATCATGGGTGTGGAGACGGGCGGCTGCCCGCACACCGCCATCCGCGAAGATGCGTCGATCAACCTCGAAGCGGTCGACCGCATGCTCGCCAAGTTTCCGGATGCCGATGTCGTGTTCATTGAATCGGGCGGCGACAACCTCGCGGCCACGTTCAGCCCCGAGCTGTCTGACCTGACCATCTACGTGATCGACGTGGCGGGCGGGGAAAAGATTCCGCGCAAGGGTGGGCCGGGCATCACCAAGTCGGATCTGCTCATCATCAACAAGACGGACCTCGCGCCGTATGTCGGCGCCAATCTGGAGGTGATGGAGAGCGACACGCGCAAGATGCGTGGCGATCGCCCGTTTGTGATGTGCAACCTGCGGGCGCAGGGCGGGTTGGATGCGGTGGTCCGCTTCATTGAGAAGCAGGGGATGCTGGCCGCCTGAGGCGCGCGACGTCGGCACTCGCGATGACACGGCGTGTCAAATCGGCTGTGGCGTGCGCAAAATCGGAGGTGCCGTATGGGCTCGCGTCTTTGGATCGTGCTGACGGGACTGGGGTGGAGTGCCGCGGCGTGTACACCGCTGGTGGCTGGGCCGTCTTACACCATGGATGTGCGGCTGCACGACGGCAAACCGGTGCGTTGCGCCATCAACCAGCCGCTGGTGCCACCCAACCCGCCGGGTCCGGCACTCACCACGCGCGAGCGCAATGAAGCCGAGGTGCTGGCGTTACAACCGATGCGGTTGGAGGTGGGGCCGAGGGCGCCGTATCCAACGCCCTATACGGCACCGGATGTGCAGTGCTTCGCTTTAGGCGGGCAAGGGTGAGCGCGAAGCTGATCTAATACAGCCAGGGAATCAGGCGCCAGGTCCGGGCGCGGTACGCGTCGTACTCCGCGCCAAACTGCGAGTGCAGCAGGGCTTCTTCGGCGTGCATGCGAGCCACCAGCGGGGGAATGAGCAGCAGCGTAAGAACCACGCCGGCCAGTGCGCGGAAACCTAGCCCCCACCCCAATGTGGTCACCAGCAACCCCAGGTAGCTCGGGTTGCGCACATGCCGATAGATGCCGCTGGTCACGAGCGTATGGCCGGGTTGAATCGCCACCAGTCCGCTGAATCGATTGCCCAGCACGTACACCGGCCACAACCGCAGCGCCCCGCCTGCTGCGTAGAGCGCCACGCCCAACCACCGCACCGCATCACCATCGATGCACCAAAGGTCATGCCGATCGGTGTACGCCGGCAGCCACGCGCTTGCCAACCCGATCACGCCGAACACCGGCAGCACCCACCGGTTGGATCGGTCTTCGCGTTCCCCTGCGCTGAGGTTGCCGCCCGCAAACAGCGCCGCGATGGTCAGCAGCACCGTCACCACCACAAGCGCGACTCGAGCAGGATGCGCAAGCAGCAACCCCACACCGCCCCAGCCGAAGGCAGCCAGGCCAAGATAACCCGCTACGGAAACGATGGCCGCGAGGCCGAGCTTGGGAGACGCTGCCATGGCATTCCGCAAGAACTGGTGTGAGGCCAGTGTAGGCGGCCAGAACGTCGCACGCATTGACGGCTGCCAAAAGAAAAGGCCGCATCACGCGGCCTGTTTTCCCAGAGTCGTGCGGTAATCAGCGGCGCTCGTACTGCGTCGCACCGAACAGGATCTCCTTCGCCTTGTCATCCTGCACGGCGGGGCGTTCCTTGGCCAGTACTTTCACGGCGCGCTGTACGGCGGGGCGTTCTTCAATGGCTTCAAACCAGCGCTGCAGCTTCGGGTAGTCCGACAGCTCGATCCCCTGGCCCTTCCAGTTGCGCAGCCACGGCCATGTGGCGATGTCGGCGATGGAGTATTCGGGGCCACCCAGGTATTTCGATTCCGACAGGCGCTTGTCGATCACGCCATACAGACGCTTGGCCTCGTTGGTGTAGCGATTGATCGCGTACTCGATCTTCTCCGGCGCGTAGAGGCGGAAGTGGTGCGTCTGGCCGAGCATCGGGCCGACGCCGCCCATCTGGAACATCAGCCACTGCAGCACTTCGTACTTGCCGCGCACATCGTCGGGCAGGAACTTGCCCGTCTTGCCGGCCAGATACAGCAGGATCGCGCCCGATTCGAACAGCGAGATGGGTTTGCCGTCCGGGCCATCCTGATCGACGATGGCCGGGATCTTGTTGTTCGGGCTGATCTTGAGGAAATCGGGTTTGAACTGGTCACCGGCGCCGATGTTGATGCCGTGGACGCGGTAAGGCAGCCCGCATTCCTCCAGCATGATGTGCACCTTGTGCCCGTTGGGCGTGGCCCAGCTATAGACGTCGATCATGACTTGCGTGCTCCTGAACGAGAGGGGGGAGAGATAGCCGGTCATTCAAGCACAGAACGCCAAAGCGCGCAGACGGCGCCCACGGGCAAAAAAAATCCCCGCTTGCTGCGGGGATTAAGGAGTGAACGGTAAAAACCGTGCGGACGATCAGGCGCCGCGCGTAACCGGCATGTCAGCCACGTCGCCGAGCTTGTGCAGGTGCTTGGCCAGCTCCAGCTTGGCGATGGCGGCGCGGTGCACTTCGTCCGGGCCGTCGGCCAGGCGCAGCGTGCGCTGGTGCGCATAAGCCGAGGCCAGCGGGAAGTCGCCCGACACGCCGCCGCCGCCGTGCGCCTGGATCGCCCAGTCGACGATCTGGCACGCGATGTTCGGGGCCACGACCTTGATCATCGCAATCTCGGCCTTGGCGACCTTGTTGCCGACGGTGTCCATCATGTACGCGGCCTTGAGCGTGAGCAGACGGGCCTGTTCGATCATGCAGCGCGCTTCGGCAATGCGCTCGTGCCACACGCTGTGCTGCGCGATGGCCTTGCCGAAGGCGATGCGCGACGACAGGCGCTTGCACATCAGTTCCAGCGCGCGCTCAGCCACGCCGATGCTGCGCATGCAGTGGTGGATACGGCCCGGGCCAAGGCGGCCCTGCGCGATTTCGAAGCCGCGGCCTTCGCCCAGCAGGATGTTGCCCACCGGCACGCGCACGTTCTTGAGGTCAACTTCCATGTGGCCGTGCGGTGCATCGTCGTAGCCGAACACCGTCAGCGGACGCATGACGGTGATGCCCGGCGCATCGGCCGGCACCACGATCATCGATTGCTGCTCGTGGCGGCCTGCATCCGGGTTGGTCTTGCCCATGACGATGTACACGGCGCAGCGCGGGTCGCCGGCGCCCGACGACCACCACTTGCGGCCGTTGATGACGTACTCATCGCCTTGGCGCTCGATGCGGCATTCGATGTTGGTGGCGTCAGACGAGGCCACGGCCGGTTCGGTCATCAGGAAGGCCGAGCGGATCTCGCCACGCAGCAGCGGTTCGAGCCATTTGTCTTTCAGGGCTTCGGAGGCGTAGCGCTCCAGCGTTTCCATGTTGCCGGTGTCGGGCGCGGAGCAGTTGAACACTTCGGGCGCCCAGGGCACGCGGCCCATGATCTCGCACAGCGGGGCGTATTCCAGGTTCGACAGGCCTTCCGGGGCGCGTGGCGAGCGCGGCAGGAACAGGTTCCACAGCCCGGCCTTGCGTGCCAGCGGCTTGAGTTCTTCGATGACCTTGGTCGGAATCCAGGCATTGCCCGCACGGCGGTTGGCTTCAACTTCTTCGTGGAAGCGCTGCTCGTTCGGGTAGATGTGCTGGTCGAAGAATTCGAGCAGGCGAGCCTGCATTTCCTTGACCTTGGGCGTGTAGTCGAAATTCATGGGGTCTCCTCAGTACATCGAACAAGCGTCTTGAACGCGCAATCACAATCAATCAATGTCAGACCGGTCCGGCGATGCGACCGCCGAGCACCGCAAACACGGCACTGGCGCGGGCAATCAGCCGGTCGCCGCGGTGGAACAGGGCCTGCGCAAAGGCCAGCTTGCTGCCGGTGCGCAATCCTTCCGGGGTGATCTCGATCCAGTCGCCTTGCGCCGCCGAGGCGATGAAATCCACGGTGAGGCTGGCGGTGGACATGGCGAGCACGCCTTCGTTGCTGTCGCCGCTGGCAGGGTCGGCCAGGCAGTAGCCCAGCGCCGCGTCCGCCAGCGATGCCACCACACCGCCGTGCAGCATGCCGCGCCGGTTCAGGTGGTGGTGCCCCACGTGAAAACCCATCACCATCGATGGCCCCATCCCACGCGCATACACGGGCCCCAGCATGGTGAGGAAGGGGCTCGGTTTATTCAGCCGGTCAAAGCCGGCGGGCGCGCTAGGGTGGGTCGCTGTGGTCATGGCACGTGGCAGAACACACATCAATGCACGCAGCATAAGCCTTCGCCTACAATAAGAGAAATGAATTTACTGGATTGTCGTTCATCAATGCGATGCATATATCCCGGGTCGATCTGAATCTGTTCGTGGTCTTCGATGCCATTTACACGGAAGGCGGGATCACGGCGGCCGCGCGCACGCTGAATCTGACGCAACCGGCTGTCAGCCATGCATTGGGGCGCCTGCGTGAGTTGTTCGACGACCCGCTGTTCGAGCGGCGCGGGCAGGGCATGGTGCCGACCCCGCTGGCCCGCACGCTGATTGCCGAAGTGCGCACGGCGCTGCAGGGCTTTGAGCGCACGTTGCGGGAGGGCACGCGCTTTGACCCGGCCACGAGTGAACGCCGCTTCACGATTTCGATGCGCGACGCGTTGGAAGCGACGCTGCTGCCGCCCCTGATGGCCGCCATCGCCAAGGAAGCGCCGCGTATTGACGTCACCACGGTGCGAGGCGACCGCCGCCAGCTCGAAGCCGAGTTGCTGGCTGGCGGCATCGACGCGGCGGCGGACATTCTGTTGCCGGCGTCGACGGCCATCCGCCATGCGCCGATCCTGGCCGACCCGATGGTGGTGCTGGCGCGCCCAGGGCACCCGCTCACTCAGGGGCCGCTCACGCTGGATCGCTACCTGGCCTGCGAGCACGTGCAGGTGTCGTCAAGGCGGCGCGGGGCGGGGCTGGAGGATGTGGAGTTGCGCCGGCTGGGGCGCGAGCGCCGGGTGCGCCTGCGCTGCCAGCATTACGCGGCGGCCTGCCGCGTTGTGAGCTGCACCGACTGGCTTGTCACGCTGCCGGTGCGCTATGCGCGCATTGCCAACGAGCCGTATGGCAACGTCATGCTGCCGGTGCCGTTCAAGGTGCCGGCGCTGGAGCTCTACCTGTACTGGCATGCCAACAGCGACCAGGATGCCGCCAGCCGCTGGTTGCGCGATCACATATTCGCGGCGATGGCCGAGGTGGCCTTGGATGAGGCCGCAGCCGCCTTCGCGGACGGGAACGGATAGCGCGCGCTGAATTCTGCAAAACGCGCGGCGAGAAAGTCCGCACAGGCCGTCAGCCGTGCCGGGCGATGGCGCCGCGCAAGGCTCACGAGCTGCAGCGGCGTGGGCGCGTGGCTCCAGGCGTGCAGGGCTACTTCCAGCCGGCCGGCGTACACGTCTTGCGCCACATCCAGCCACGACTTGAATGCGAGCCCGCGTCCGGCGACAGCCCAGTCGCGCACGACGGCGCCGTCATCGCATTGGAAGTCGCCGCGCACGTCGATGGGGGCGGGGCCGCTTGCATGCGTGAGCTGCCAGCGCGTGACGGGCTCGCCGTTGCGCAAGAGGATCAGGCAGCGGTGGTCGGCCAGATCGCTCGGGTGCGCGGGGCGGCCATGCTGCTTGAAGTACGACGGCGCGCCCACGATCACGCGCGGGTGGGACGCCAGCGGCCGCCGCACCAGCGCCGAATCCTGCAGGTGCCCGTAGCGCAGCGCGAAATCGAGGTCTTCGCGCATCAGGTCCGCCAGCCGGTCGCCCAGCACCAGGGTGACGCGCACGCCGGGGTGCGTATCGCAGAAGGCATCGAGCCACGGGCGTAGGATGTGCCGCCCCAGGTCTGATGTGGCGGCAATGCGGATCGGGCCGGACAGCTCGGTACGGTCCTGGCCGAGGCTTTCCGCGCCTTCGTCCAGCGCTTCGAGCGCCTGTCTCGCATACCCTAGATAACGCTGGCCGGCTTCGGTGGGCCGCATGCTGCGCGTGGTGCGCTCGAACAGGCGCGCACCCAGTTCGGTTTCCACACGCTTGAGCGCGGCACTGGCGGTTGCAGGCAGCCAGCCAAGCTGCCGGGCAGCGGCGGAGAGGTTGCCGGCGTCAGCAATGCGCACCAGCAGGCGGAGGTCGTCGAGGGCGATCATTGTCAAAGCAGATTTGGAGAATCATCAAAGCATAGCCAGATTATCTTGCTTTTGTTTGATGAAAGAATGGCCCCAATCGATGGACGGTTTCTCTTTCTTCTTCTCAAGGAGCGTTGGCATGACTTTCAAGACGTTGCAGGACCAGGCGGTGGTGGTGTTGGGCGGCACGGCGGGCATTGGGCAGGCGGTGGCACGTGCCGGGGCCGCCGCAGGTGCCCGTGTGACGGTACTGGGGCGCTCGGCCAAGGCGGAGGGCGATATCGATGGGATCGCCGTTGACGCAAATGACACGGCATCACTGGCCGGCGCATTCGCGCGAGCCGCAGGCACCGGCAAGATCGACCACCTCGTCATCACCATCGGCTCGCGCGCGAGCCCGCCGCCGTTTGCCTCGCTCCAACGCGGCGATCTGGAGCAGGGCTTCGGCACCAAGCTGTTTGCCGCGCTGATGGCGGTGCAGGCGGCGTTGCCGCATCTGGCGGAACGGGCGTCGATCACGCTCACGTCGGGCTTGCTTTCGCGCAAACCGACCGCGACGGGTCTGCTGCGTGCGTCCATCAACGCGGCGGTGGAGTCGGCGGGCAAGAACCTCGCGAAGGAGCTGGCGCCGCGTCGCGTCAACGTGGTCAGCCCCGGCGTGGTCGATACGGAAGTGTGGGGCGCGCCGGAAGATCGGCAGGCCATGCTTGCGCGCATCGGCGCCGGATTGCCGGTGGGCCGCGTCGGCACGCCGGAAGACCTCGCGCAGGGTTATCTGCTGGCCATGACCAACGGTTTCATGACCGGCGCCATCATCGACATCGACGGAGGCGGGTTGCTATGACAGCCGACGAAGACTGGACATTCGACCACGTGAACTTTCACGTAACGGGGGACGCGCCCATTCTCAAGTTTTTCGCCGATGTGCTCGGCTGGAACCCGGGGCCGCGCCCGGCGTTTCCGTTTCCCGGCACGTGGCTGTATCAGAACAACGACGCGCTGGTGCATCTGGTGACGCAGGAGGGCGATACGCCGGAGCTGGTGTTCTCGCACATCGCGTTCCGCACGAAGAAGGATGCGGCGGACGTGCTGGCTGCCGTGCGTGAAAGCGGGATTCCGCACCAGGTAAGAAAACACCCCGCGCGGCCTGCCGCACAGATCTTCGTGCAGTTGCCGGGCGGGGTGGTGCTGGAGTTGGAGGCGCCGCTGTCCGGTCCGCTGGAAGCGGCGCGCGAGTATCAATAAGCGGCTGCGTCAGGCGCCGGCGCGCTGGGCGTATTTCCAGCCCAGCTCGGCCATCGGGCGGGCGCGCTTGCCAGCCTCAAGCGCCTGTGCGGAAGACGCAGTGCCATCCACCACGCGCTTCATGATCCCCTGCAGGATGCCGGCAATGCGGAACATGTTGTAGGCGAGATAGAAGTTCCAGTCGCCGGTGATGCGGCGGCCGGTGCGCTCCTTGTACTGGCGGATGTATTCGGCTTCGGTGGGAATACCCAGCGCCTCGAAGTCCAGCCCAGCCACGCCACGGAATTGCCCCGGCTCGATGTGCCAGCTCATGCAGTGGTAGCTGAAGTCGGCCAGCGGATGGCCGAGCGTCGACAGTTCCCAGTCGAGGATGGCCAGCACGCGCGGCTCGGTCGGATGGAAGATCAGGTTGTCGAGCCGGTAGTCGCCGTGGACGATGCTGGTGATCTCTTCCGCCTCTTGCGGCACGTGCTTGGGCAGCCATTCGATCAGACTGTCCATCGCCGGAATCGACTCGGTTTCCGACAGCTTGTACTGCTTGCTCCAGCGCTCGATCTGGCGGGCGAAGTAGTTGCCGGGCTTGCCGTAGTCGGCCAGGCCGATGGCGGCGTAATCCACCGTGTGCAGCGCGGAGATGACGCGGTTCATCTCGTCGTAGATGGCGATGCGCTCGGCGGGCGCCATGCCGGGCAGCGCCTGGTCCCACAGCACGCGACCCTGCACGAACTCCATGATGTAGAAGGCGCGGCCGATCACGGCTTCGTCTTCGCACAGCGCGTACATTTTTGCGACCGGCACGTCGGTCTTGGCGAGTGCATCCATCACGCGGTACTCGCGTTCGATGGCGTGCGCAGACGGCAGCAGCTTTGCCTTCGGGCCCGGCTTGGCGCGCATCACGTACGTGCGCGAGGGCGTGATCAGCTTGAACGTCGGGTTCGACTGGCCGCCCTTGAACTGCTCGACAGTAAGCGGGCCGGCAAAGTCCTCCACGTGTTCGCGCATCCACGCCTCCAGCGCGCCGACGTCGAACTTTTGCTGTTCTGCCACCGGCCGCGTGCCTTCAAAGGCCGAGAAATCCTGCTGCTCCGTCTGTGCCATGGTGTGTCTCCGGATCTTGTTGTGTGTCGAGGAAGGTTCAGGTCGGTTGGCGATGGCGTAAGTACTCTTGCAACAGCACCTCCATCGTCGTCAGCCGTGAGCCGAGATGCGTGGGCGAGGGCGGCGAGAAATTGCTCATGCGCAGCACCCAGTCGGTTGGCGCGTCACCCACGTCGAGCACGTTGATGCAGCCGGCGGTTTGCGCGAGGCTGCCAAAGAACACGCGCTCGCCGCCGGTGATGGCGTGCGAGAGGATCGCGCGATTGGTGCCGCCGTGCAGCACCAGCAGCACGGTGTCCCAGTCGGGCAGGGCGCGCAGGCGCGCAATGGTCGGAATCACGCGGTCGAGGAATTCGCCGATGCTCTCGCCGTTCAGGAAGCGGCGGTCTTCGCGCACCGTGCCCTCAAATGCACCGATAAAGGCTTGCGCGAGTTCATGCTCGGGAATCTCCGCCAGCTTGCCGCCGCGAATTTCTTGCAGCTCTGGCCAGTGCTCCAGCGTGAAGCCACGCTCCTGCATCGCCGGCATCTCGGCCAGCACGCGCTGTGCCGTCTCTACCGTGCGCGGCAGACCGCTGACGATCACGCGATCGAAGACGATGTTCTCGGCGGCGAAGATCTTGCCCGCAGCGGTGGTCTGGCTGCGGCCGAGTTCGTTGAGCGGTACGTTCTCGGGCGAGGGAACGGGGCGGCCGGTTTCGTCGAAGTAAGTTACGGCGCCGTGGCGCATGAGGTAGACGCGCCGGCGCTTGGGTGTCGGAAAGGGAACCATGTGTGCCTGCAATCAGCGGTATTGAGGTTTGCGCTTTTGCAGGAAGGCCGAGATGCCTTCGTTGCCATCGGCGTGGTGCAGCGCTTCGACAAAGCTGTGCTGTTCGGCCTGCAGGTGATTGTGTAGCGACGCGTCTTCCGCGTGGGTGATCAGGCCCTTGATGCGACTCACCGCATGCGGCGATTGCGCTGCGAGTTTTTCCGCCAGCACCAATGCGTGGTCCAGCGCCTCGCCGGGTTTGACGACTTCGTTGACGAGGCCGAAGTGCGCCAGACGCTCTGCACCGACCGGCCGGCCGAGCATGATGATTTCGCTGGCCAGCGGGCGCGGCAGGAAGCGTGCGATGTGCCACGAGCCGCCGCCGTCTGGCGTGAGCGCGACGTTTGCATACGCCATGACGAATTTCGCGTCCGATGCGGCGATCGCAAAGTCGCACGCCAGCACCAGCGAGAAGCCCGCGCCCGCCGCCGGCCCTTCCACTGCCGCAATCACCGGCTTGGGGAAGGTGCGGATCGTCTCGATCCAGTGGTTGAGCGCGTCGATGCTCTGTTCCTGCACGCTCTTGGGCTTGCTGCGGTTTTCCAGCAGGCGGTTCAGGTTGCCGCCCGCGCAGAAGGCGCTGCCCGCACCGGTGAAGATGACGGCACGGATCTCGTTGTCGTTGGAGGCGCGGTCCAGGGCTTCCATCGACGCGGTGTACATCACCGGGTCCAGCGCGTTGCGTGCGTCGGGGTTGGACAGCGTGAGCACCAGCGTCGAGCCGATGCGTTGAGAAAGCAATTGCGCGGTCATGGCGGCCTCGTCAGAGTGGAGTGGGGCGATCAGGCGTCAGGCATCGGGAGCCAGCAACGACATGCCGAGACGGGCACGGCGCAACAGCCACGGGCTCGGGCGATAACGCGGGTCGCCATAGAGGGTTGTGAGGTTCTGCAGCACTTCAAGCACGGCGTTGGCGCCCAGCGTATCGCCCAGTGCCAGCGGCCCCTTCGGATAGCCCAGGCCCAGCGTGACGGCGAGGTCGATGTCGGTCGGTGTGGCAATGCGCTGTTGTGCGATGTCGCACGCGATGTTGACGATGCACGCGACGATGCGCTGCGCCACAAAGCCACCCGAATCGCGGATCACCGTCACCGGCACGCCGTCGGAAGCCAGCAGGCCGTGCGCGGCGTCGCGGTAGGCCGGGTCGGTGCCGGGCGTGGTCATCAGCGTGCGGCGCTTGGTGGCGGCAAACGGATAGAGCGTGTCGAGCGCCACGGTGCGGCGCGCATCCAGTCCTTCTGCAGCCACGCACGCAGTGGCATCCAGCCCGCGCGGCGTGACGATGATCAGCGCATCGGCGGAGGGTTTGGAACCGGCTTCGGGCATGATGCCCAGGTCGAGCATCAGGCGTTGTGCGGCGGCATGACCTGCCTCGTGCGCGCGGCTGATCCACACGGACGATGGACGCGCGTTGGGCACCGGCGCTTCAGCTGGCACTTGCTTCTGGCCCTCCGGGTAGCGATAGAAGCCTTCACCGGTCTTGCGGCCCAGGATGCCGCCGGCAAAGCGCACCGCCGTGATCTGCGAGGGGCGGTAGCGCGGCTCGTCGTAGAACTGGCGGTAGACCGATTCCATCACCGGGTGGGAAACATCGAGCCCCGTCAGATCCATCAACTCGAACGGGCCCATGCGGAAGCCCGCCTGCTCGCGCATGATGGCGTCGATGTCGGCAAAGCTGGCCACGCTTTCCTGCGCCACGCGCAAGCCTTCGGTGTTCATGCCGCGCCCGGCGTGGTTGACGATGAACCCCGGCATGTCGATGCAGCGCACGGCGGTGTGGCCCATGCGCTTGGCCAGTGCGGCCAGGGCATCGCCGGTGGCCGGTGCGCTGCGTAGGCCATCGATCACCTCGACCACCTTCATCAGCGGCACCGGGTTGAAGAAATGGAAGCCAGCTACGCGCTCGGGGTGCTTACAGGTCGCGGCAATGGCGGTAATCGACAGCGACGACGTATTCGACGCCAGGATCGTATCGGCGCGGATGATGTCTTCGAGCTGGCGGAAGAGATCGCGCTTGACCTCCAGCTTCTCGACGATGGCTTCGACCACGAGATCGCAGTCAGCCAGGTCAGTGAGAGCGCCTGCGGGAAGCAGGCGTGCAATTGTGGCGTCGGCTTCATCCGCTGTGAGCTTGCCCTTGGCGGCCAGCTTGGCGAGCGTGTCGGCCAGTGCGGTACGCGCCGCTTCCACGGCTTGCGGGTTGGCGTCGAACAGCTTGACGCGCAGGCCCGCCTGGGCCGCGATCTGTGCAATACCGCGCCCCATGGCGCCGGTCCCTACAATCCCGATAGTCTGCATATGAAATCCGCTGCGATCGAAAGAAGTCTGGCTAAAATAGCACGAGCGTGCGATTTCTGGCATCCGCGCCAACCATAACAAGCTGCCCTCAACCAAGGAGATGGGTTCATGCTGACGCTATACGGTTTTTCCGCGAGCAACTACTACAACAAGGTCAAGCTCGCGCTACTGGAGAAGGGGCTTCCGTTCGAAGAATCGCTGCGCTGGCCTGACCAGACCGACGGCGAGATCTCGCCGCTGCACAAGGTGCCGTATCTGACGGATGGCGATCGCGGCATGTGCGAATCGCAGGTGATCATGGACTATCTGGAGGCGCGCTACCCGGAACATCCGCTGGTTCCGGCTGACCCGTTCCAGGCCGCCAAGGTGCGCGAGATCGTGACCTTCCTGGAGCTGCACCTGGAATTGGTGGCGCGTCAGCTGTTTCCCGAGGCGTTTTTTGGCGGCAAGGTCAGCGACAACCTGAAGGTCAAGGTGCGCGAGCAGTTGCAGAAGAACATCCCGGCGGCGGCCAAGCTGTTCAAGTTCGCGCCGTACGTGGCGGGGGATACGTTCACGATTGCGGACTGCGCGGCCATCGTGCACTTCCCGCTCGTCAGCCAGGCCACCAAGATCATCTACGGAGAAGACCTGCTGGCGCAGGTCGAGGGCGTGAAGCCGTATCTCGCCAAAATGGCTGAGAACCCCAACGTGCAGAAGGTGCGCGCAGACAGCAAGGCGAACCTGGAGCAGATGCTGGCGCATTACGCCAGCAAGCGCTGATCGCCGGTTGCTGTTTCACACCTTCGACAAACGCTCCAGCGCAAGTTGGAGCGTTTCGTCTTTCTTGGCGAAGCAGAAGCGCACCACGCCGGACTCATGCGGCTGCGAATAGAACGCCGACACGGGGATCGCTGCCACGCCGATCTCGCTCGTCAGCCACTTGGCGAACTCCGCCTCGGGTAGGTCGGAGATGGCGCTGTAGTCCACGCACTGGAAGTACGTGCCCTGGCAGGGCAGCAGCTTGAAGCGCGTCTTCTCCAGCCCCGCGCGGAACAGATCACGCTTGTGCTGGTAGAACGCCGAGAGGTCCAGATACGGCCGTGGGTCGGCCATGTAGTTCGCCAGCCCATGTTGCACCGGCGTGTTGACGGTAAACACGTTGAACTGGTGCACCTTGCGGAACTCCGCCGTGAGCGCTGCAGGCGCGGCCACGTAGCCGACCTTCCAGCCTGTCACGTGATACGTCTTGCCGAAGCTCGACACCACGAAGGCGCGCCGCGCCAGCTCCGGAATGCGCGCTACGGACGCGTGCGGCACGCCGTCGTACACCATGTGCTCGTACACCTCGTCGGAGAGCAGCAGCACGTTGGTCGGTGCAAGGATCTCGGCCAGCTTCTGCATGTCATCCGCATGCCAGACCGTGCCGGTCGGGTTGTGCGGCGTGTTGAGCATGATCAGGCGCGTGCGCGGCGTGATGGCGGCAGCCAGCGCATCGAATGGGATGCGGAAGTCCGGCGCGTTCAGCGTGATCGGCACGACCTTGCCGCCGGCCAGTTCGATCGACGGGATGTAGCTGTCGTACGTCGGCTCGAACACGATCACTTCGTCGCCGGGATGCACGCTGCTCAGCACGGTGGTCAGCAGGGCCTGCGTGGCGCCGGCGGTGATGGTGATCTCGCGGTCGGCATCGTACGTGTGACCGTACAAGCTCGCGACCTTTGCGGCGATGGCCTGGCGCAACGCCGGCACGCCGGCCATCGGCGGATATTGGTTCAGGCCGGCACGCATGGCGTCGGACACCGCATCGACGATGCGCGGGTCGCAGTCGAAATCCGGAAAGCCCTGGCCGAGGTTGACGGCCTGCTTCTCCACGGCCAGCGCGGACATCACGGTGAAGATGGTGGTGCCGACATTCGGCAGCCGCGAAGGCGGCGGAGCGATGGGCGCGAGCGGTTCAGCGGAGACGGTTGCGGCAGCGGTGGTCATGGCAATACGAAACGGGGTTCAGGCTTGAACGAGGGGAGCGCTCTCCAATTGGACCAGCGCGACAAACTGCTTGGGCGGCAGCACCGCCACGTCGCAATATTTGGCCATGCGGCGCTTGAGCTTGAGCACGGCCTTGTCTTTGGAGACGAGATAGGCAACGTCGGCGGCGTCGGCCAGCGCCAGGAATTTCTGGTCGTCGCGATCCTTGCAGCGGGGGACGAAGGTTTCGCCTTGCGCGCGGGCCGCGTCTTCCGGATCGGCGACCGAGCGGGTCACGCGATCGACCCAGGCCAGCGCCGCTTGTGCATCGACGGCGTAGTGCGCGAACTGCGGATAGTCGAGCACGCGGCGCAGCTCTTCGCGGCACGCGGGGCTGATGATGGCGTCCAGCCGGCCGGCTTCCAGCGCGGCGCGGATCGGGCGCGCAACGGCATCATCGAAGATCAGGATGTCGACCCAGATGTTGGAGTCCAGCACCACGCGTGGCGCTGGGAATGGGGCCGGGGCAGCAGCGTCTGCCATTCGATACAATTCCAGACTTGTGAACCGCGATTCTGACATGATCATCGTCCTCTCGCCGGCCAAGTCGCTCGACTACGACACCCCGCCGCGCATCAAGACCCACACGCTGCCCGATTTCATCGCGCGCTCCGGAGAACTCATTGAAGTGCTTCGCAAGCTGTCGCCGGCCCAGATCGGCACGCTGATGAAGATTTCCGACCCGCTGGCGGTGCTCAATGTCACCCGCTACGGGGACTGGTCCACCGAATTCACCGCCGGGAACAGCAAGCAGGCCGCGCTGGCCTTCGATGGCGATGTCTATGGCGGGCTCGATGCCAATTCGCTGTCGGCGGACGATCTGCAATTCGCGCAGAAGCACTTGCGCATTCTGTCGGGCCTGTACGGCGTGCTGCGCCCGCTCGATTGGATGCAGCCGTACCGCCTGGAAATGGGCACGCGCCTGGCCAACCCGCACGGCAAGGACCTCTACGCCTTCTGGGGCGACGAGGTGACGCTTGCGCTCAACAAGCTCTTCAAGCAAAGCGATGACCCCGTGCTCGTCAACCTCGCGTCGGAAGAGTATTTCAAGGTGGTGCGGCCGAAAGTGCTCAAGGCACGCATCGTCACGCCCATCTTCGAGGATTGGAAGAGCGGCCAGTACAAGATCATCTCGTTCTATGCCAAACGCGCGCGTGGCCTGATGGCGCGCTACGCGATCGAGCACCGAATCACCGATCCGCGCAAGCTCAAGGCGTTCGATGTCGACGGCTATGCATTTGACGCGGCCGATTCCGACGACGAGCGCTGGGTCTTCCGCCGCAAGCTCATCTGATGACAGGATTCGAAATGACTTCCCAACCGCACATCTCCAGCGCGTTCGACAGCGGTGCCATCGAGATCGTCGATGCCGCACGCGCGGATGCCATCCGCCTGCGCATCCGCCGCGACACGCATGCGGACTTCACGCAATGGTTCCACTTCCGCCTGCAAGGCGTGCAGGGGCAGGCGTGCACGCTGGCCCTCGAAAACGCGGGCGAATGCACCTACGCCGCTGGCTGGAAGGACTACCAGGCCGTCGCCTCGTACGACCGCGAACACTGGTTCCGCGTGCCAACGCGCTATGACGGCAAGACCATGACCATCGAGGTGACGCCCGAGCACGACAGCATCTGGTTTGCGTACTTCGAACCGTATTCGGACGAGCGCCACCTCTCGCTGGTGGCCGCCGCGCAGACCCGGCCCGGCGTGCGCACGCAGCGCTTGGGGCAAACCGTGCAGGGTCGCGACATGACGAGCATCACCGTTGGTGAACCCGGCCCCGGCAAGAAGAACGTGTGGATCATCGCGCGCCAGCATCCCGGCGAGACGATGGCCGAGTGGTTTGTAGAAGGCCTGCTCGCGCGCTTGACGCGTCAGGGCGTGTGGAGCGGTGATCCGATTGGCCGCGTGCTCGCCGAGCGCGCCGTCTTCCACATCGTCCCGAACATGAACCCGGATGGTTCGTCGCTCGGCAACCTGCGCACCAACGCTGCCGGCGCCAACCTGAACCGCGAGTGGATGGAGCCCGATGCCCGGCGCAGCCCCGAAGTGCTATGCGTGCGCCAGGCCATCGAGCAGACCGGCGTCGATCTGTTCTTCGACATCCACGGCGACGAGGTACTGCCCTACGTGTTCGTGGCCGGCAGCGAGATGCTGCCAGGCTTTACCGATGCGCAGCGCGCGGACCAGGATCGCTTTGTGGCGGCCTTCCTGCGCGCCTCGCCAGACTTCCAGACGCAATACGGCTACGAGGCCAGCAAGTACAACGAAGACGCACTCAAGCTCGCCTCGAAGTACATCGGCCACACTTATGGCTGCCTGTCGTTGACGCTGGAAATGCCGTTCAAGGACAACGCCGACCTGCCCGACGCACGCGTGGGCTGGGACGGCGCCCGCAGTGCCGCATTGGGTGCGGCCATGCTGCAGGCGATCCTGGAATATCTCGGCTGAAGACAACGCAGCGCCGCCCATCCAGGCGGCGCGCTGCGTTTAGTTGGAAGACGACTTCTTCGTCGTCTTTTTGGTCGTCGACTTGGCGGTGGTTTTGCCCGCCGTTGTCGACTTCGCCTTGGCCGTGCTGCTGCTCTTGGCAGACTTGCCCGTGGACTTCGTCGAGGCCTTGCCCTTGGCCGTGCTCTTGCCGTGCGCAGCCGCGCTGGTTGTGCAGCGATGGCCGCGGCGGCAGTGCGTGCGGGTTGCCGTTGACGACGGCGCAACGGCCGGTGCGGCGAACGGCTGGCCGTTGGCATCGAGCAGCTCGTACGCGAGCATCATGCCTTCGTCATAACCGCAGCGGATCTTGACCGGTTCCCACTGATCGCTGCCCGTGCCGCGCTTGTGCACGGCGGCATTGAAGCTGACCACGGTAGAGACCTTGACCGCGCCTTGCTTGCTCGACGAGAAGCGCGAGTCCCACGGTTCGACCTTGGCCTGATCGTTGGACAGCGCGCCAGTTGGCAGGCGGAACTGATCGAAATTGGTGGAACGCGGAATGATCCAGCTCGCATGCGCGGCGCAGTCAGCCACGTCGGGGCGGGCATTCTCGGATTTGATCAGGCGGTCACGGGTTTGCGCGCGGTATTCGGACAAGCTCATCTTGTCCTTGGGCGGCAGGTTGACCGTCGTGGTGCCGCCACCGGTATCGGTCGAGCCGAAGACGATGGGCGGCGTGGTCGGTATGGGCTGGATGGCCGGCTTGGGTTGCGCGGCAGGGGTGCTCGGCGTCGCGGTGGCGGCTTGAGCCGACAGAGCCGACGCATCGGTCGGTTCGGTCTGCAGGTTGGAGCAGGCGGCCAGCGAAGCGACGACGCCGAGACAGAGTAGTTTGGGTCGCAACATCACGAGAGTTACAGGGTGTCGGCGTGGAAAGTCGCCATGATAGAGGAAAGCCCACGCTGAAAGTTCCTGCGGGTTACCCCAATGCGTCCGCAATGGGGCCCATCCGGCGATTTAGCTGTAACAGCGCGTTACGAGGTGACTACGCGGCAATCACTGCTTGGTGAACAGCCACGCGAGCGACCATTCGTCGGTGCGTGCTTCATAGCGGATGCCTTTGCGCATGGCCCATGTGGCGAGCTGGTGGTGCGACGGGATGATCGCGACGTCCTGTTGCGCAAAGCGCGCGGCGGTCTTGGCGGCCTGCTCATGGGCCTGTTCGCTCGAGACGGTCGACAGCGACGTCTGCACAAGCTTGTCGAGTTCGGGGTTGCTGTAGCGGCCCCAGTTCCACGAGCCGTAGCCGGTTTGCGCATTGGGCGTGCCGAGAATGCTGCGCAGCGCCACATCCGCCGCCACGGAGCCCCAGCCGAGCATCATGAACGAGAACTCGCCCTGACGTGCGCGCGAGAAGTACGCCGCCACCGGCAGCGTTTCCACCTTCGTCTGAATGCCGATGCGTGTGAGGAATTGCGCGGTCGTCTGCGCGACCTGCGCGTCATTCAGATAGCGGTTGTTGGTGGCGTGCAGCGTCAGCCCGAAGCCGTTCGGATAACCGGCTTCGGCAAGCAGTTTCTTCGCGCGCTCCGGGTCGTACCCAATCGGCTTGCCGCCGGGATGGCCGAAGATCTGCGGCGACACGATGCTCGATGCCACCACGCCCTGGCCCTCGAGCACGCGGCTGACGATGGCATCGCGGTTGATGGCCAGCTCGATGGCTTCACGCACGCGATGATCCTTGAACGGATTCTTGGCGAGCGGCTTGCCGGCCTTGTCCGTGATGAACGGCGACACGTCGCGGCTCTGGTCCATTTGCCAGAAGATCGTGCGCCACGACACCTGCTGTTCGAGGTGGAACTTCGGATTCTGCTTGATGCGCGGCACATCGGCGGCGGGCACGGCCTCGACGACATCCACGTCACCCGAGAGCAGGGCGGCAGTGCGCGCGGCGTTGTCGGTGATGATCTTGAAGGTGACCTTGTCCCATTGTGGTGCGCGGCCCCAGTAGTGCGGGTTCTTCTTCAGCACGATTTCCTGGCCGCGCGTGAAGTGGTCGAACAGGAACGGGCCCGTGCCGATCATCGCGCGGCCCGCATCGAAGTCCGCTTGCGATGCATCGGCCACCTTCTTGGGGATGATCGGCAGGCTGTTCAGGTCGTTGGGGATGCTCGCGTAGTTCGGGATCGACATCTTTAGCCGCACCGTGAGCGGATCGACGATCTGCACCTCGGTGATTGACTTGGTGTAGCTCGTGAACGGGCCCGGGCTGTTGGTCAGGCGCGCAGGCCGTTCGATCGAGGCTTTCACGTCTTCGCCGGTGAACGGCGTGCCGTCGCTCCACTTCACGTTGGGGCGCAGCTTGATTTCCCAGGTGTTGGGATCGACGGCCTTCCATGACGTGGCCAGGCCCGGCGTGTAGCGGCCGTTCTTGTCGAGGAACACCAGCGACTCGAAGACGTGCAGCGCCATGGCGTTGTTGGGCCCGGCGTTGTTCCATTGCGGGTCCATCGACGTGACGTCGGCGGACAGGCCGATGCGCAGGTCGTCGGCCTGCGCAGCGAGCGGCACCGCGACAGCCGCAGCCAGCGCGCATGCGGCGAGGTTGCGGATCAAGGCGCGGATTGGACCACCAAAGAGGGGACGGGTTGTCATCGGGGGCTCCAGGGGTTCGGGCAGTGATGCCATGTGGCGGGAGATCGTCATTGTGCCGCAGCCGGGTTTTGCGCGCGCGACGCAAACCGACAATCAATATGAACGACGGCGGCGCAATAAAAAAGCCACCCGAAGGTGGCTTTGGTGAGCGCCTCGCCGGTCAGTGGAACAACGGCTGCTGCGTGGGCGCGTCTTCCGGCATTTCTGCGTGGACGATCTCGGCCGCACGGTCGGCGTAGAGCGGGGCGCCGCAGTCTTCGCAGTATTCCGGCTCGAAGAGCTGGCCGTGGCGGAAGATGTCTTCGATGCCGCAGGCGCGCAGTTCGTCGCAGATCTGCTCCAGCGGGCTGCCGGGCTCGCCTTCGGCCGTCACATCCGTGGCGCCCCCGTCGCGGCCGTAGACAGGCCAGACGATGCCGTAGATGAGATCTTTTTCACCGCGCACGGTGAAGGCCACGCGGTATTCCTCGATCTGTTCTTCGCCAAACGCACCGATGATGGCCGCGAAGCGGTTGGCCGGCATATCGAGTGCGCCCTGCAGGTAATTGACGGCAGCGCGCACGGTGAGCGGGCGGATCTGCTTGTCGGATTCGCGGCAGGACAGGAAGAAGGCGTCGGGCAGCAGCAGATCGAATTCGCAGCCGGGCATCAGCGTGGAGATGGTCGGCGTGACTTGTTCGCGCCATTGCTCCAGGCAGGCGGAGCGCTCTGCGTGGTGCTCCTTGGCGTCTTCCTGCCAGCGGAACAGCGCCTGGCCGTGCTGTGCCACGACGATGGCCACGAGGTAACGCGGGTCGGCCAGGATCGGCGCCGTTTCGGGCATATCTCGCAAATCGACCTTGGCCGGCTGACCCGACAGCGCATAGGCAGCCAGTTTGTGCGTGAGCGCGAAAGTGTCGGAATGCGTGCGCGGGAGCTGATCGATGCTGTACAGGTAAGGTGCCAGCGCCACGCGTGCGTTCGAGGCCATCACATGCGCCTGCAGGTGCACCTGCAGTGTTTGCGCCAGTTCGGGCTTGATCGTGCCCGACGGGATCATGTAGCGCGTGTGCGCCAGGATGGGGGCCGCGATCAGCAGTGCGTCATATTCCACGCCGCCCGAGGTGAGGATGGCCGATTCGGCCAGCGTCTCGGCCTGTTCGGCCAGCACGTCGGAGGCTTCCTCGTTGTGCTTGAAGAGATGGTCGAGCGCAGCGTCCAGCGCGGTCTGGCTGCCGTTTTTGAGCAGCCGGGAAAGGCGTTCGGACAGCCGTTGTTCCCAATAGACGTCTTCGATGCGGCTGCCTGACGCATCAAGCGCCAGTGCGTCGGCCACCAGCCGTTCTGCATCGGGGGAAAGACGTTGGGGAGCCTTGGAGCGGAATCCTGCCATGCTGTGCCGTACCGGTCGATTGGAAGAAAGAAGGGGCGTTATTTTACCCTCGTATGCCGCCGTGCGAAGCGCATCGGCGAAACCCTAGGTCGAAAACCTTAGGGTTTGGCGGCGGGGGCCGATGCCTCGGCTGTCACGCTGCTCGCGGCGGCGGGTGCTGAAGCTGTTGCCGGCAAGGCTGCTGCAGGGGTGCTGGCCGGCGTATCGGCGGCCGGTGCGGGCACCGGCATGGGCGGAGGGGGTGGAACAGGGGCAGCCGCCACAGCAGGCACTACGGGCGCCGGGATCTGGGCGTCAGTCTGCGGCGCCTTGAACAGGATGTAAAACACGGCAGCCGCCACGACGATTAAGGCTAAGACCACTTGAGCCATGGGTGCGGGACTCCAGCAATGAAATGATCAGGCGATGGTGGCCGGTGCATCACGCGGCCTATTCGGCACACTGTACCAAAGGCTGTGCGCCGGTTGGGGCGTCGTCACCTTGTTTGATTCGGCAAGCAATAAAAAAGCCGGCTCCAAAGAGCCGGCTTCCGATCTGCTACAGCGCAGCGTGATGGCTTAGGCGGCCAGCAACTGACGCAGCACGAACGGCAGGATCCCGCCATGCTTGTAGTAATCGACTTCGATCGGTGTGTCGATGCGCAGCAGGACTTGCGCACGCGTGGTTTCGCCGTTGGCGCGCTTGATCGCCAGGGTGACGTCCTGTTGCGGCTTGATGTCGCCTTCCAGGCCTTCGATGTCGAAGGTCTCGTCGCCCACGATACCCAGCGACTGCACCGAGTCGTTGCCCTTGAACTGCAGCGGCAGCACGCCCATGCCGACCAGGTTCGACCGGTGGATACGCTCGAAGCTGCGTGCGATCACGGCCTTCACGCCCAGCAGCTGCGTGCCCTTGGCAGCCCAGTCACGCGAGCTGCCGGTACCGTACTCTTCGCCGCCAAACACGACCGTCGGCGTGCCTTCGGCGATGTACTTCATGGCCGCGTCGTAGATCGACATTTGCTCGCCACTCGGCTGGAACAGCGTTTCGCCGCCCTCCACGCGCGAACCGTCGGCGCGCGGCGCAATCATCAGGTTCTTGATGCGCACGTTGGCGAACGTGCCGCGCATCATCACCTCATGGTTGCCGCGGCGCGAGCCGTAGCTGTTGAAGTCGGCCTTGAGCACGCCGTTGGCCAGCAGGTACTTGCCGGCGGGCGACGTTTCCTTGATCGAGCCGGCCGGGGAGATGTGGTCGGTCGTCACGGAATCGCCAAACACGCCCAGCGCACGTGCGCCAGTGACCGATGCGGATGCAGCGGCCGGCGTCATCCCAAAGCCTTCGAAGAACGGCGGCTCGGCAATGTACGTCGACTTCGGCCAATCGTAGACCTGACCCTTCGTGCCCTTGACGTTCGCCCACAGCTTGGACGGCTTCTTGACCTGCTCGTAGTTCGTGCGGAACGTGTCGGCGTTCATGGCGAACTTCATCAGCTTGGCGATCTCTTCCGAGGTCGGCCAGATGTCGCCCAGGTAGACATCGCGGCCGTCGTTGCCCTGGCCAACCGGCTGGGTCATCAGGTCGCGCGTCACGTTGCCGGCAATCGCGTAAGCGACGACCAACGGCGGCGAGGCCAGGAAGTTGGCGCGGATGTTCGGGTGGATACGCGCTTCGAAGTTGCGGTTGCCCGACAGCACGGCAGCGGCCACGATGTCGTTCTTGACGATGGCTTCGTTTAGCTCCGGCGTCAGATCACCAGCGTTGCCGATACATGTCGTGCAACCGTAGGCCGTCACGCCAAAGCCCAGCTTTTCCAGATAGGGCAGCAGTCCGGCGGCTTCCAGGTACTTCGTTACCACGCGGCTCCCCGGGGCGAGCGAGGTCTTGATGTGCGGGGCAACCTGCAGTCCGGCTTCCACGGCCTTCTTGGCCAGCAGTCCGGCGGCCAGCAGCACGCTCGGGTTCGATGTGTTCGTGCACGAGGTGATGGCCGCGATCAGCACGTCGCCGCTCTTCACTTCGATACCGTCGGCCGTCGTGTAGCCCTTGTCGAGATCGTCGGCGTTCTTGTTGAAGCCGTTTTCCGCCACCGGCTTGGAGAACAGCGACGAGAAGGTCGACTTCACGTTGCCGATTTCGATACGGTCTTGCGGGCGCTTCGGGCCGGCCAGCGACGGGGCCACCGTGGAGAGGTCCAGCGTCAGCGTCTTGGTGTAGTCGATCTCGCCGGCCTTCGGAATGCCGAACAGCTTCTGAGCCTTGAAGTAGCCCTCGAACGCGGCGATTTCTTCCTTCGTGCGGCCCGTGCCCTTGAAGTATTCGATGGTCTTTTCGTCGACCGGGAAGAAGCCCATCGTGGCGCCATATTCCGGTGCCATGTTGCCGATGGTCGCGCGGTCCGGCAGCGACAGGCTGGCCGTGCCTTCGCCGAAGAACTCGACGAACTTGCCGACGACCTTCTCCTTGCGCAGCATTTCGGTGATGGTGAGCACCAGGTCGGTGGCCGTGCAGCCTTCGCGCAGGCGGCCCTTGAGCTCCACGCCGACCACGTCCGGCGTCAGGAAGTACACCGGCTGGCCCAGCATGCCGGCTTCCGCTTCGATGCCGCCTACGCCCCAGCCGACCACGCCGATACCGTTGATCATGGTGGTGTGGCTGTCGGTGCCGACCAGCGTATCCGGGTAGTACACGCCGTCCTTCTTATGGACGCCGCGCGCCAGGTATTCCAGGTTGACCTGGTGGACGATGCCGAAGCCCGGCTGCACCACGCCAAACGTGTCGAATGCCTGCATGCCCCACTTCATGAACTGGTAGCGCTCGTTGTTGCGCGAGAACTCCAGTTGCATGTTCAGGTCCAGCGCCTTCTTCTCGCGGAAGTGGTCGATCTGCACCGAGTGGTCCACCACCAGATCCACCGGCACCAGCGGCTCGATCTTCTTGGGGTTCTTGCCCATGCGCTCCGCCACGTTGCGCATGGCGGCCAGGTCGGCCAGCAACGGCACACCGGTAAAGTCCTGCAGCACCACGCGGGCGACCACGAACGGGATCTCGTCAACGCGCTCCGCGTTGGGCTTCCAGTTGGCGAGTTGCTCGACGTGCTCTTCGGTCACCTTCTTGCCGTCGCAGTTGCGCAGCACCGATTCCAGCACGATACGGATCGACACCGGCAGGCGCTCGATCGCCACGCCCAGTTCCTTGCCCAGCTGCGGCAGGGAATGGAACTTGCCGGTCTGGCCACCGTTGATCTTGAATTCCTTGAGTGTCTTTTTCAGGTTGTGGGACATGGCATGACTCCAGGCTAGGATTGCGCGGGGTACCGGGGTACTCGTTGCGGATACATTCAAATCAACAAAATCAAGTCACGTACAAATCGATAGACGCACTGGCCGGCACGGCCGGTAGTCGGTGCGGTGCCACGACACGATCGAGCGCCTTGCCGCCGTTGAAGCGGGCGGTGTTGCCATGGGCAATCGAACACTTTTCCGTGTCGTGTTCATTCCCGGTGAGCAGCGCATTTCCCGCATGGGCGAGTTTCATGCGCAGCCCGTGGGCGATGGAATCTTGGTGATCTTCGGCCATGCGATGGCCGAAGACGTTTGAGCCGGGCGCCGCCGCGCCATGTGGTATGGCGGCCTCTGGCACGTCGGGCCCCAGGACCTTGGCCAGCCAGAACACGTTCACGTCATCCGTGAGGATTGTGCCGTGTGCCGGGCGAATGGTCGCAGCCGTTGCGGGCATGGGAAGGTCCTGTGGGCCTGTTGCTTCTTGATGTTACGGCTTGGCCGGTTGCGCGGCGCTGCCGGAGGCGTCCGGGGCGGGCGCGGGCGCCGGTGCCGCGTTGTCTTGCATCATCAGCGGCAGACCGGCTGGTGCGCGCAGGGCGCCGGCTTGCGTCGGAGCCGGTGCGCCGGCGGCCATCTCTGCGGTTTGGCACTCATCGGCCAGGCGGTGGCCTTCGTTGCGGTCGAACAGCATCGACTTGGACGGGATCACGACCAGGTCCATGCCGGTCTTCTGGTCGAAGTAGCGGTCCGCACCGGTGCGGGTCAATTGGCGCGGCAGCTGGTAATTCTTGCCCTTCCAGTGCATCGTGATGATCTGGTCGCGGGCCATGTCGCCCTTGATGTAGAGCTCGTTGCCGAGCTCGCACTTCCATTGCACGCCTTCGGGTTGAACAGCGGCCACCGGAGCGGCTTTCTTGGCGGCCTTTTTCTTGGCCGGAGCCTTCTTTTTGGCTGCCGGCTTGGCGGTCGACGTGGTCTGGGCGGTTGCGTACTGCGATGCGGCAACGGACAGGATGCCGGCGCAGGCACCCACGATGAACTTGTTCATAGGTTTCCTTCGGTAAGACAGGTGGGGGGAGGCGGTTGCCAGGCCACGGAACGCCACGGCATTTCGCACACCGGCCGGTATTTTGACCGATTTGCACGCCATGCCCAACGTTCTGTTACATCGCGATGCAACCGTTCGCCCAAACGTGGGTGTCGGGCGACATGCGACGCGGTTTCCGGGCGATTATCCTCGCGCTTTGTGTCTTCCGTTCTCCTCGTTTTTTGTTGATCGGTGGTCCGGGTCAGTCGAGGTTTGGGGCTGCGCTCCGGTGCCGCCGTTCAGGCGAAGAAACGCGCAACGGCATCGGCCGGCATTTCCACGCCGGTGGTGTGCGCGCGCTGCAGCACGGCCCACCAGTAGCGGTAGCTTGCCCGGTCGTGCAGCCGGCCTTCATGCTGGATCGGTCCCCACGAGGCATCCTGCGCCTGCGCAAGAATGGCCGCGGCCTGTGTCACTTCGTCGTGCGACGGGCGGAACGCCGAGACGATCGGCGCGATCTGGTCGGGGTGGATGCTCCACTTGCGCAGATAGCCGAATTCATTGCGGGCGCGCAGCGCATCGGCGCCTGCGCGGTCCGGATGCTTGATGTCGGTGCTGACGTTGTGCGACGGCACCTTGCCGTACGCATGGCAGGCGGCCGAAATGTCGGACAGTGCGCGGCGAATCAGCGGATGCTCGAACTGTTCCGGCGAGCCCATCGCCGCGCCGGGAATCGCGCCGTTGTGCGCAGAGACGAAATCCATCAGCCCGAAGCTCAGGCATTCCACCTGCACCAGCGAGGCGATATCGAACACCTGCGCCAGCGCGCCATGCGTCTCGATCAGCACGTGGATCGGCAGGTGTCGAGCAATACCGGCGGCGCGCGCGGCCTGGTTCACGCGATCGGTCACGCGGGCCACTTCCACCACGTCGCGCACCTTGGGCACGGTCACATAGGCTAGGCGGCTGCCGGCCTGGCTTATGAGGATGTCGACATCCTGCGTCCAGGCGTCGTGGCTCGGGTCGTGGATGCGTACGCCAACGCGGTTGAAGCGGTTGTCGTCGCTGTTGATGAGCGCGGCGGCCAGTTCGGCGTGCGCGCGTTCGTGGCCGACGGCGGCGCCATCTTCGCAGTCAAACGTGATGTCGAAGACGGGGCCAAGGGCTTGTTGCAGGGCGAGCGACTTGCGCATCAGCTTTTCGGCGCCCGCATAGTGGTCGCAGACCGGCAACTGGGCCGGCATGGCATCGTCCTGGAACAAAACCTCGGTGGGGTGCACTGCGTTGTATTCGGTTATTGGCGCTTGTGCCGCTTGTGCCGCTTGTAGGGCTTGCGGCGCCTGGGGTTCTGCGTCGTTGCAGATGCAAAAAAACCGGAGGGTTCGCTGCCGATCCGCTCCGGTTCTTCCTTAGATCATGCCGATTACAGCAGGTGCTGCACGCCGGCGCGCTCGCTTTCCAACTCGTCGAGCGTAATCTTGATCTTGCCTTGGCTGTACTCGTCGATCTCCAGGCCTTCGACAATCTTGTACTTGCCGTTTTCCGTGGTGACCGGGAAGCCGAACATCACGTCCTTCGGGATGCCGTATTCGCCGTTCGACGGGATGCCCATCGTCACGATCTTGCCGTTGGTGCCGAGCACCCAGTCGCGGACGTGGTCGATAGCGGCGTTGGCAGCCGAAGCAGCCGACGACAGGCCGCGCGCCTCAATGATGGCGGCGCCGCGCTTGCCGACGGTCGGCAGGAACACGTCGTTGTTCCACACCGGATCGTTGATCATGTCCTTGACGCTCTTGCCGTCGATCGTGGCGTAGCGGTAGTCGGCGTACATCGTCGGGCTGTGGTTGCCCCACACGAACAGCTTTTCGATGGAGGACACCGGCTTGCCGGTCTTGGCGGCGATCTGCGACAGGGCACGGTTGTGGTCCAGGCGCAGCATGGCGGTGAAGTTCTCGCGCGGCAGGTCCGGCGCCGACTTCATGGCGATATAGGCGTTGGTGTTGGCCGGGTTGCCGACCACGAGCACCTTGACGTCGCGCTTGGCAACGGCGTTCAGGGCCTTGCCCTGTGCCGTGAAGATCTGTGCGTTGGCCGACAGCAGGTCAGCACGCTCCATGCCCGGGCCACGGGGGCGGGCGCCCACCAGCAGCGCCACATCGATGTCCTTGAACGCGGTCATCGGGTCGGAATGCGCTTCCATGCCGGCCAGCAGCGGGAATGCGCAATCTTCGATTTCCATCATCACACCCTTGAGCGCCTTCTGGGCCTTCTCATCGGGGATTTCCAGCAGTTGCAGGATGACGGGCTGATCCTTGCCCAGCATTTCGCCGGCGGCGATGCGGAACAGCAGCGCGTAACCGATCTGTCCAGCAGCGCCGGTCACTGCGACGCGCATGGGTGCTTTTGCCATGAGAACTCTCCAAACGGTAGTGAAAAGCGGACCGCACTGCGCAGGGCGCACACCCTTGGCAGGATGGCGGCGCAGCCGCGCAGGCATTGCCGGCAACAGCCGCCGCCCCGTGGGCGGTTGGCTTGGAATCGGCAGGAGCCTCGCAGTTTACTGCGTCCGCATGACGATGTGGAAACACACTTGCGATTTCTCTTGGAGTCGCCGCTGCGCGTGTCGAGCCCGTCGTCCGGAACAGGCGCGAGTGTAGGGCGGGCCTCCTGCGAAAGTCAATCAATCTTCTGTCTTATATAAGACATAAGACATTCTATAAACAGGCTGGACGCCTCTGTCGCTTTTGTGGTGAAATCGCAAGCTATGTCGAGCACATCAAGCCCCCAATCCGCTGCCGTGCCGCCGTCTTTGGGCGGCGAGGTCAGTGCGTCGCCCGCATCCTCGGGTGCGGGGGCGGGCTCGCCCACGTTCAGTCCGCTGTATCAGCAGATCAAGACGCTGATCCTGCAAAGCCTGCAAGCCGGCGAATGGAAGCCCGGCGAAATGATCCCCAGCGAAATGGAATTGGCGGCCCGCTACAAGGTCAGCCAGGGTACCGTGCGCAAGGCGATCGACGAACTGGCGGTCGAAAACCTGGTCGCGCGCCGTCAGGGCAAGGGCACCTTTGTCACCACCCATCATGAAGAGGGTGTGCAGTTCCGCTTCCTGCGCCTGATGCCGGAGCAGGGCGAGCAGCACTATCCCAGCAGCCGCGTGCTCGAGTGCAAGCGTATGCGCGCCCCTGCCGAAATCGCCCGCCTGCTCGAGCTCAAGGCCGGTGACAGCGTCGTGCAAATCCGCCGCGTGCTGTTTTTCTCGGGCGAGCCGACGGTGCTTGAGGACATCTGGCTGCCGGGCGCAAGTTTCAAAGGGCTGACGGCCGAAAAGTTGACCGAGTGGAAGGGCCCGATGTACGCCTTTTTCGAGGCGGAATTCGGAGTGCGCATGCTGCGTGCCACGGAGCGCATCCGCGCCGTAGCGGCCGATGCAGCCACGGCAGAGCTGCTGTCGGTGGCGGTGGCTTCGCCGCTGCTGTCGGTGGAGCGCGTGTCGCATACGTTCGGGGACAAGCCGGTGGAACTGCGTCGTGGCCTGTACGTCACGACACGGCACTTCTACCAGAATGAATTGAATTGACGATACGTCGCCGGGCCGGTTCATGCGGCCGGTGTGGGCCGATGCGGCGGCGTCTGGATTTGTGGGGTGCGCAACAGCGTATTGCGCGTCATGCAGACAGCGTAGAGAGGACAATACGCCCCCGTATCACGCCGCTGGCAGGCGAGGGTGGAAAGCACAAAAGTGGAGCGCGCTGGAAGGAATTATTGGTGCGCTGCGCAACGAAAGCGCGATAGAATCTCGCGGATTTGTGCAAAGCTGTTTTGTTTGTTGATTAGCCAATGGGGTCTGACATGGCAGAAGCCATCAAGAAAGCCAGGCCGGTATACAGGAACATCGGTTTGGGCGATATCGCCCGCTACCGCTTGCCCTGGGCCGGTAAGGTGTCCATCCTGCATCGTGCCAGCGGTGCACTGATGTTCCTTCTTCTTCCGTTCGTGCTGTATCTGTTTGAGCAGAGCATCACCTCGGAAATCAGTTTCGCCAAGTTCTCGGCGCTTCTGTCCAACGGCTTCGTCAAGGTCGTCGTCCTTGCCCTCATCTGGGGGTATCTGCACCACTTCTGCGCCGGCATCCGTTACCTGATCCTCGATCTGCATATCGGCATCGACAAGGCTTCGGCCTCCAAGTCGGCCGTGAGCGTGCTGATCGTCAGCCTGCTGCTGACCGTTGTGTTCGGCGCCAAGCTGTTCGGCCTGTTCTGAGGAGTGGATTGATGGCAAATAACAATATCGGTCCCAAGCGCCTGGTTGTCGGCGCGCACTACGGCCTGAAGGATTTCCTCGCGCAGCGCGTCACCGCCGTGATCATGGCGGTCTACACCATCGTGCTGCTGGCCGCGTTCCTGCTCTCGAAAGACACGTCGTATCAAAGCTGGGCTGGCCTGTTCGCCAACCAGTGGATGAAGCTGCTGACGTTCCTGGCATTCCTGTCGCTCACGTATCACGCCTGGATCGGCGTGCGTGACATCTGGATGGACTACGTGAAGCCCGTGGCAGTGCGTTTGACGCTGCAAGTGTTGACGATTCTGTGGCTCGTCGGTTGTGCGGGCTACGCAGCTCAGATTCTCTGGAGGGTTTAAGACATGGTCGCAGTCAAGACTGGGCTGCCGCGCCGCAAATTCGACGTCGTGATCGTCGGTGCGGGCGGTTCGGGCATGCGCGCATCGCTGCAGCTCGCAGAAGCCGGCCTCTCCGTGGCCGTGCTGTCCAAGGTTTTCCCCACCCGCTCGCACACCGTGGCGGCGCAGGGTGGTATCGGTGCTTCGCTGGGTAACATGAGCGAAGACAACTGGCACTATCACTTCTACGACACGATCAAGGGTTCCGACTGGCTTGGCGACCAGGATGCGATCGAGTTCATGTGCCGTCAGGCGCCGAACGTGGTCTACGAGTTGGAACACTTCGGCATGCCGTTCGACCGCAATGCCGACGGTACGATCTACCAGCGTCCGTTCGGTGGCCACACGTCGAACTACGGTGAGAAGCCGGTGCAGCGCGCTTGCGCCGCCGCTGACCGTACCGGCCACGCGTTGCTGCACACGCTGTACCAGCGTAACGTGCGTGCCAAGACCCACTTCTTCACCGAGTGGATGGCGCTCGACCTGATCCGCGATCAGGAAGGCGACGTGCTGGGCGTGACCGCGCTGGAAATGGAAACTGGCGAGGTCTACATCCTCGAAGGCAAGACCACGCTGTTCGCCACGGGCGGTGCTGGCCGTATCTACGCCGCTTCCACCAACGCCTTCATCAACACGGGTGACGGCCTGGGCATGGCAGCACGCGCTGGCGTGCCGCTGGAAGACATGGAGTTCTGGCAGTTCCACCCGACCGGCGTGGCCGGCGCGGGCGTGCTGATCACCGAAGGCGTGCGCGGCGAGGGCGGCATCCTGCGTAACAAGGATGGCGAGCGCTTCATGGAGCGCTACGCTCCGACGTTGAAGGATCTGGCACCGCGTGACTTCGTGTCGCGCTCGATGGACCAGGAAATCAAGGAAGGCCGCGGCTGTGGCCCGAACGGCGACTACGTGCTGCTCGACCTGACCCACGTCGGTGCCGAGACCATCATGAAGCGCCTGCCGTCGATCCGCGAAATCGGCCTGAAGTTCGCCAACGTCGACGCGATCAAGGAACCGATCCCGGTCGTGCCGACCATCCACTACCAGATGGGCGGTATCCCGACGAACTATCATGGTCAAGTCGTGGTGCCGAAGAACGGCAACTCGAACGAAGTCATCAACGGCTTCTACGCCATCGGCGAATGCTCCTGCGTGTCGGTGCACGGTGCCAACCGCCTGGGCACGAACTCGCTGCTCGACCTCGTGGTGTTCGGTCGTTCGGCGGGCAACCACATCATTGCGCAGAACCTGAAGAACCGCGAGCACAAGCCGCTGCCGGCAGACGCTGCCGACCGTGCGCTGGAGCGCCTGGCCAAGCTGGATTCGTCGACCTCGGGCGAGTACGCCCAGGACGTCGCCAACGACATCCGCCGCAACATGCAGTCGCACGCCGGTGTGTTCCGTACGCAGGCGCTGATGGACGAGGGTGTCGAGCGCATCCTGGAAGTGGCCGAGCGCGGTGCCAACATCCACCTGAAGGACAAGTCCAAGGTGTTCAACACCGCGCGCGTCGAAGCGCTGGAAGTGGCCAACCTGGTGGAAGTGGCGAAGGCGACGATGGTGTCGGCGGCGGCTCGCAAGGAATCGCGTGGTGCCCACGCCCACAGCGACTTCCCGAACCGCGACGACGAAAACTGGATGAAGCACACGCTGTACTACAGCGAAGGCAATCGTCTGGAATACAAGCCCGTGACGATGAAGCCGTTGACGGTGGAAAGCGTGCCGCCCAAGGCCCGTACGTTCTAACCGGAAGGACCCACAAAAATGAAGCGTATTTTTGAAGTCTATCGCTACGATCCGGACAAGGACGCAGCGCCCCGCATGCAGACCTACGAGGTGGAACTCGACGGTCATGAGCGCATGCTGCTCGACGCGCTGGTCAAGCTGAAGAAGCTGGACGAGTCGATCGCGTTCCGTCGCTCGTGCCGTGAAGGCGTGTGCGGCTCGGACGCCATGAACATCAACGGCAAGAACGGTCTGGCTTGCCTGACCAACATGCGCGAGCTGCCCGAGAAGATCGTGCTGCGTCCGCTGCCGGGGCTGCCCGTGGTGCGCGACCTGATCGTCGACATGACGCAGTTCTTCAACCAGTACCACTCGATCAAGCCGTACCTGATCAACGACGAGCCGCCGCCCGAGAAAGAGCGTCTGCAGTCGCCGGAAGAGCGCGAGGAGCTCGACGGCCTGTACGAGTGCATTCTGTGCGCGAGCTGCTCGACGTCGTGCCCGTCGTTCTGGTGGAACCCGGACAAGTTCGTCGGCCCGGCCGGTCTGCTGCAGGCGTATCGTTTCATTGCCGACAGCCGCGACCAGGCTACCAGCGAGCGTCTGGATAACCTGGAAGATCCGTACCGCCTGTTCCGCTGCCACACCATCATGAACTGCGTCGATGTGTGCCCGAAGGGTCTGAACCCGACCAAGGCCATCGGCAAGATCAAGGAACTGATGGTGCGCCGCGCGGTGTAAGCCGCAACGCACCCTGCGTCGCCGGAGCGGTTTGCCGGCGACGCGCTTTTTGAGAAGCATGACCGCTGTGAATACTCCGACGTTCTCCCACCAGTCCGATCCGCACAAGCGCGCGCGTTTGCGCTGGCGAGCCAGGCGCGGCCTGCTTGAGAACGACATCATCGTCGAGCGCTTCTTCAACCGCTATGAGACGGAACTGTCGGACGACGACGTTGCCGCGCTCACGCAGTTGTTCGAGCTACCCGACAACGACCTGATGGATCTCCTGCTTGCACGCAAGGAGCCGGAGGGCGATCTCGACGTGCCGCAAGTCCAGCACGTCCTGACCTTGCTGCGCTCGGTCTGACACCGGCGCGCGAGAGGTTGCCGCAAGACGAATCGGTCCAGCCGTCCCCCCGGCCGGCGCTCCTTTGATCCGTCTGGCGGGAGTCTCCCGTATTCATTTTTATAAACAGCAGAGAAGGAAACCGACATGACGCCGTCCGATGTGAAAGCCACCCTATCGTTTTCCGATGGCTCGCCCAGCGTTGAGCTGCCGATCTACAAGGGCACGGTCGGGCCCGACGTGATCGACATCCGCAAGCTGTACGGCCAGACGGGCAAGTTCACGTACGACCCCGGCTTCATGTCGACCGCGTCGTGCAATTCCAAGATCACCTACATCGACGGCGACAAGGGCGAGCTGCTGTACCGCGGCTACGCCATCGACGATCTGGCCAGCAAGTGCGACTTTCTGGAAATCTGCTACCTGCTGCTGAAGGGCGAGCTGCCGAACGCCAAGCAGAAGGAAGAGTTCGACCACGTTGTGACGAATCACACGATGGTGCACGAGCAGATGCAGTTCTTCCTGCGCGGTTTCCGCCGTGACGCACACCCGATGGCCGTGCTGACGGGCCTGGTTGGTGCGATGAGCGCGTTCTACCCGGATGCCGCCAACATCAACGACCCGCGTGAGCGCGAGATCTCGCAGATCCGCCTGATCGCCAAGCTGCCCACGCTGGTGGCCATGGCCTACAAGTACAGCATCGGCCAGCCGCTGATTTACCCGCAGAACAACCTCTCGTACACCGGCAACTTCATGCGCATGATGTTCGCCACGCCGTGCGAAGAATACAAGGTGAATCCGGTGCTCGAGCGTGCACTGGACCGCATCTTTATCCTGCACGCGGATCACGAGCAGAATGCTTCGACTTCGACGGTGCGTCTGGCTGGTTCGTCGGGCACGAACCCGATCGCCGCGATCGCTGCCGGTATCGCTTGCCTGTGGGGCCCGGCGCACGGTGGCGCGAACGAAGCTGCGCTGAACATGCTGGAAGAAATCGGCTCGGTGGACAAGGTTCCCGAGTTCATCAAGCAGGTCAAGGACAAGAACAGCGGCGTGCGCCTGATGGGCTTCGGTCACCGCGTGTACAAGAACTATGACCCGCGCGCCAAGCTGATGCGCGAAACCTGCCATGAAGTGCTGAACGAGCTGGGCCTGCACAACGACCCGCTGTTCAAGCTCGCCATGGAACTGGAAAAAATCGCGCTGGAAGACGAGTACTTTGTCAGCCGCAAGCTGTACCCGAACGTCGACTTCTACTCGGGCATCGTGCAGCGCGCGCTGGGCATCCCGTCGGCGATGTTCACCTGCATCTTCGCGCTCGCTCGCTCGGTGGGCTGGATCGCACAGTGGGAAGAGATGATCACGGATCCGGAATACAAGATCGGTCGCCCGCGTCAGCTGTTCAACGGCGCCGCTCTGCGCGAAGTGCCGGTGCTCGACAAGCGCTAAGCCAAGCTGTTGCTTCACAAGAACCCCGCTCGGGAAACCGGCGGGGTTTTTTTGTTGTCCGCAGCGTGTCGGCGGGCTTTCGCGAAATGGCGAAACCCCCTTTCGCCAGTCACGTCCGGTGCAGAATGCCCCGGGTGGCATAATCGATCACTCCCCACGAAACTGCTCGCGCAGCCGCCAAAAATGGCGTGTTGTGCACGGATCGCATCATGGCAAAGACGCTCTACGACAAACTCTGGGACGATCACGTCGTTCATACCGAAGAGGACGGCACGACCGTGCTCTACATCGATCGTCAATTGCTGCACGAAGTGACGAGCCCGCAGGCGTTCGAAGGCCTGAAGATGGCCGAACGGCCGGTATGGCGCATCAGCGCCAACCTGGCCGTGTCGGACCACAACGTGCCGACCACCGATCGCTCGCACGGCATTGCCGATCCGGTCTCCAAGTTGCAGGTCGACACGCTCGATGCCAACTGCGACAGCTACGGCATCACGCAATTCAAGATGAACGACAAGCGTCAGGGCATCGTGCACGTGATCGGGCCGGAGCAGGGCGCGACGTTGCCGGGCATGACGGTGGTCTGCGGTGACTCGCACACCAGCACGCACGGCGCATTCGGCGCACTGGCCCACGGCATCGGCACGTCGGAAGTCGAACATGTGCTGGCCACGCAGACGCTGCTCGCCAAGAAGAGCAAGAACATGCTTGTGAAGGTGGAAGGCACGCTGCCGCGGGGCTGCACCGCCAAGGACATCGTGCTCGCCATCATCGGCAAGATCGGTACGGCAGGCGGTACGGGTTACGCCATGGAGTTCGGCGGCTCGGCCATCCGCGCGCTGTCGATGGAAGGGCGCATGACGGTGTGCAACATGGCGATTGAAGGCGGCGCACGCGCCGGCATGGTCGCCGTGGATGACGTCACGCTCGAATACATCAAGGGCCGCCCGTTTGCGCCGCAAGGCGTGGAGTGGGAGCAGGCCGTTGCGTACTGGCGCACGCTGCATTCCGACGATGGCGCCCACTTCGACCACGTGGTCGAACTGCGTGCCGAAGACATCCGCCCGCAGGTGAGCTGGGGCACGTCGCCGGAAATGGTGGTCAGCATTGAAGACCGCGTGCCGGATCCCGACAAAGAGAAGGACCCGAACAAGCGCAACGCCATGGAGCGCGCGCTCGAATACATGGGCCTGCAGCCGAACGTCGCCATCAGCGATATCAGCATCGACAAGGTCTTCATCGGCTCGTGCACCAACAGCCGTATTGAAGACATGCGCGCTGCTGCGTGGGTCGTGCAGAAGCTGGGCAAGCGCATCGCCTCGAACGTGAAGCTGGCGATGGTCGTGCCGGGCTCGGGCCTCGTGAAGGAACAGGCCGAGCGCGAGGGGCTCGACAAGATCTTCAAGGCCGCTGGCTTTGAATGGCGCGAGCCGGGTTGCTCGATGTGCCTGGCGATGAACGCTGACCGCCTCGACCCGGGCGAGCGCTGCGCTTCCACGTCCAATCGCAACTTCGAAGGCCGTCAGGGCGCGGGGGGGCGCACCCACCTCGTGAGCCCGGCAATGGCCGCTGCGGCCGCGCTGGAAGGCCACTTCGTCGACGTGCGCAAGCTCGCTTGAGCGGCAGGATAGAGAGAGCAATCATGGAACAATTCACCATCCACACCGGCCTCGTGGCCCCGCTCGACCGCGAGAACGTCGACACCGACGCCATCATCCCGAAGCAGTTCCTCAAGTCGATCAAGCGCACGGGCTTCGGCCCGAACCTGTTCGACGAGTGGCGCTACAAGGACGTCGGCGAACCCGGCCAGGACAACAGCAAGCGTCCGCTGAACCCGGATTTCGTGCTGAACCAGCCGCGCTACCAAGGCGCGTCAGTGCTGCTGGCGCGCAAGAACTTCGGCTGCGGCAGCTCGCGTGAGCATGCGCCGTGGGCGCTGCAGCAGTACGGCTTCCGCGCCATCATCGCGCCGAGCTTTGCCGACATCTTCTTCAACAACTGCTTCAAGAACGGCCTGCTGCCGATCGTGCTGACGGAGTCGCAAGTCGACCATCTGTTCAATGAGACGCTGGCATTCCCCGGCTATCAGTTGACTGTGGACTTGGACAAGCAGGTCGTCGTCACGCCGGGTGGCACGGCGTATCCATTCGACATCACGGCGTTCCGCAAATACTGCCTGCTCAACGGTTTCGACGACATTGGTCTGACCTTGCGTTACGCCGACCAGATCAAGGCCTACGAAGCGCAGCGCCTGGCCAAGATGCCGTGGCTCGCACACAAGCTCGTCGGCTGAGCTAGTCAAAGAACACGCAGAACAACAAGGAAATACGCATGACCAAGATTGCAGTGTTGCCGGGTGACGGCATTGGCAAGGAAATCGTCGCCGAGGCCGTGAAGGTGCTCAAGGTGCTGGGCGAGTCGTTCGAGATGGAATTCGCCCCGGTGGGCGGCGCCGGCTACGAAGCCAAGGGCCATCCGCTGCCGGAAGACACGCTCAAGCTCGCCAAGGAAGCTGATGCCATCCTGTTCGGCGCGGTGGGCGACTGGAAGTACGACACGCTGGCGCGCGAGCTGCGCCCCGAGCAGGCGATCCTGGGCCTGCGCAAGCATCTGCAGCTGTTCGCCAATTTCCGACCGGCGATCTGCTATCCGGAACTGGCCGGTGCGTCGAGCCTGAAACCCGAAATCGTGGCGGGCCTCGACATCCTGATCGTGCGCGAACTGACCGGCGACATCTACTTCGGTCAGCCGCGCGGTGTGCGTGCAGCACCGGACGGCCTGTTCGCCGGTGCACGTGAAGGCTTCGACACCATGCGCTACAGCGAGCCGGAAATCCGACGCATCGCGCACGTCGCCTTTCAGGCCGCCGCCAAGCGCGGTAAGAAGCTGTGCAGCGTCGACAAGGCCAACGTGCTCGAGACATTCCAGTTCTGGAAGGACGTCGTCACCGATGTGCACAAGGAGTATCCGGAAGTCGAGCTCTCGCACATGTACGTCGACAACGCTGCCATGCAGCTTGTGAAGGCGCCGAAAAACTTCGACGTGATCGTCACTGGCAACATGTTCGGCGACATCCTGTCGGATGAAGCCGCCATGCTGACGGGCTCGATTGGCATGCTGCCGTCGGCGTCGCTGGATGCGAACAACAAGGGCCTGTACGAGCCGTCGCACGGTTCCGCGCCGGACATCGCGGGTAAGGGCATCGCCAACCCGCTGGCGACGATCCTGTCGGCGGCAATGATGCTGCGTTATTCGCTGGGCAAGGCCGAGCAAGCCGACCGCATCGAAAACGCCGTCAAGAAGGTGCTGGCCCAGGGCTACCGTACTGGCGACATCCTCACGCCGGGCTGCAAGCAGGTTGGCACCGTGGAGATGGGCGACGCGGTGGTGGCTGCTTTGTAAGTCAAAACGCGCGTTGCGACGCCGTCACTTGAGGCGCCGCAATCGTCGTTTTTTGGGCGGGCGCATGGTGCAGTGCATTGTGCCTCCGCCAAATCGTGTATATTTTTGCAGATGATCTCGACCGCGCTTCTCTTCGGCATTCTGGGTACCCTGGCGATCACCGCCAAGGGCACTGCCGTTCGCGCTCGCATGACGCCTGTCGAGATTCGCACGACCATTAAAACCATTACGAAAAAAACGATCTCCTGATCGTCCGTCGTGCCCGTTCGCCTTCCCCGCGCGGTCACGCCGGGCGACCGAGGCGGGGAAAATCACTAGAGGTTCACAATCATGAAGGTAGGTCTCGTCGGTTGGCGCGGCATGGTCGGCAGTGTGCTGATGCAGCGCATGCAGGAAGAAAAGGATTTCGACCTGATCGACACGGTGTTTTTCAGCACCAGCAACGCTGGCGGCAAGGCGCCTGCATTCGCCAAGACGGATGCGCCCCTGGCCGACGCCAACGACATCGAAGCGCTGAAGGCATGCGACACGATCATCACGTGCCAGGGCGGTGACTACACCACCGAAGTCTTCCCGAAGCTGCGCGCCGCCGGCTGGAGCGGCTACTGGATCGATGCCGCGTCGACGCTGCGTATGGAAGACGACGCCGTGATCGTGCTGGATCCGGTCAACCTGTCGCTCATCAAGAATGCGGTGGCGGCCGGCACCAAGAATTTCATCGGCGGCAACTGCACGAACTCGATCCTGCTGATGGGCGTGGGCGGCCTGTTCCGCGAAGGCCTGGTCGAATGGGTCAGCTCGATGACCTACCAGGCTGCTTCGGGTGGTGGCGCAAACCACATGCGCGAACTGCTCAAGGGCATGGGCGTGATCCACAGCGCCGTGGCTGACGAACTGGCCAACCCGGCCTCTGCCATCCTGGACATCGACCGCAAGGTCGCCAAGACCATCCGCGAAGACGTGCCGACCGAGTTCTTCCCGGCGCCGCTGGCGGGCGGTTTGATCCCCTGGATTGACAAGCAGCTCGACAACGGCCAATCCAAGGAAGAGTGGAAGGGCCAGGCCGAAGTCAACAAGATCCTTGGCACGGCGCAGACGATTCCGGTTGACGGCCTGTGCGTGCGCATCGGTGCGATGCGTTGCCACAGCCTGGGGCTGACGCTCAAGCTCAAGCGCGACCTGCCGCTCGAAGAGATCGAGCAGATCATCCGCTCGGGCAACCCTTGGGTGAAGTGGGTCCCGAACGACCGCAGCATCACCGAGAAGGAATTGACGCCGGCGTCCATCACCGGTGGCCTCGAAATCGGTGTGGGCCGCGTGCGCAAGCTGAACATGGGCCCGGAATATGTGAGTGCTTTCGTGATCGGCGACCAGCTCCTGTGGGGCGCCGCCGAGCCGCTGCGCCGCACGTTGCGCATCCTGCTGGGCAAGTGATTCGAGCTTTGCTTTTGTTGTCAGGTCAGGCTTCGGCGGCTGTCGTTGCTGCCTGACAACAGAAAGTGTGCTTTTTCTACCAACGCCGCGCGGCCTGCGCGGCGTTGTGCCATCTGGATGCCCACGGCTAGTAACGTTGGTACACAATAGCGGCCAGAATCAGGCAAGAAGGCTGTCCCCCCATGCGTGGGGTGGACGAAGCATGGGGAAGGGTTAGCGCCACATAGAAGCATTCGCATTCCGGGGGGTACGACGGGTGCTTCAGAATCTCGCCAACGGTGTCGTTTTGATAAAAATTGACGGCGGTTCTTATCCCGGCATTTCGCCTTTTAGGTGAACTTGCTGCGCTAACTCGTTGATGTTAAGTTCGTTTGCACATTAAAAGATAACGGAGTCGAAGGTGAGGGTGAGCCAATACCGCCGGAGAGAATCGTCCCATCGCAGTCCTCGCTGGTCGGCCGTCGCGTTTGCCGCGGCGAGCCTGCTCCTGATTCAGCCCGCTGCGCAGGCTGCTGGTTTCGGCGCGTTGCATGTGCGCTCCAGCCTCGGCCAGCCGCTGCAGGCCGATATCGATCTGACCGGTGTGACCGCCGAAGAGGCGCAAAACCTGTCCGCCAAATTGGCTGCGCCGGACGCCTATGCGCGTGCGGGCCTAACCTACAACCCGATCGTCTCTTCGCTGCGTGCCTCGCTCGTGCGTCAGTCCGACGGCAACTATGTAGTGCGACTGCGCTCCAGTCAGCCTGTCGCTGAGCCGTTTGTTGATGTTCTCGTCGATCTGAACTGGGCCAGCGGCCACGTTTCGCGCGCCTATACCTTCCTGCTGGACCCGGTGGGTTCCAGCAACACTGCGCAGAATTTCGCGCCGACGCCGGTGGTGCAGGCGACGACGCCCGGCGCCGCCGAATCGTCTGCTCCGGCAGCACAGCCGCAAGCCGCCGCACCGGCGGTCGCCACGCCTGCACGTCAGCCGCGGCAGGCACGCCAGCCGGCGCGTCAGCAGCCTGCTGCGTCGGCTGCAGCCGCGGCGCCAGACGCCACGCCGGGTGGCTCATACACCGTGCAGCGCGGCGATAGCCTGTATGACATCGCGTCGACCGCAGCGCAGGGCCAGGAGGCCGTGTCGCTCGACCAGATGCTGCTGGCGTTGTATCGCAACAATCCGAACGCGTTCATTGGCGGCAACATCAACCGGCTGCGTACCGGCTCGGTGCTGAAGGTGCCGTCGCAGGCCGACGCGCAAAAGACCTCGCCGCGCGAGGCGCGCCGTGAGGTGATTGCGCAGACGTCCGGCTTTGCCGGCTATCGCAACCGCGTGGCCACGGCCGCGGAAGCCAATGCCGCCACGGATACCGATTCGGCACGCCAGCAAAGCGGCAGCGTGTCGGCCCGCGTACAGGATCAGGCCACGCCGGCCGCCAGCGGCCGCGACGAGTTGCGACTGTCGAAGGCGGATCGCACCGGCAAGGCTGGCGCGGCTGCCGCGCGCGATGAAGAGCTCATCGCCAAGGAGCGCGCGCTCAAGGACATGGAATCGCGTGTTGCACAGTTGGAGAAGAATCTCGCCGACATGCAGCACCTGGTGGAGTTGAAGAACGCCGAGCTGGCCAAGGCAGCCAACGCAGCCAAGCCAGCTACAGGGGCGGCGCCGGCAACGGCTGCCCCGGCTGTGGCTGCCGCCAATGCGCCAGCACCGGCTGCATCGTCGTCTGCGCCCGCTCAGCCGGCCGTAGCTCCGGCGGAAACGGCGGCCGCTGCACCAGCTTCGTCGGCCGCGGTCGCAACGGCGGCTTCCGCACCGGCTGGGGCATCGGCACCGTTGGCCGCGGCCTCGGCACCGACAGCAGCTGCCAGCGCACCGGTAGTCGCTGCTTCCGCTCCGGCGGCTGCACCCAAGAAGAAGGCGCCGGTGGTTGTGGCGCCGCAGCCACCAGTTGCAGAAGAGTCGTTCGTCTCCACGCTGCTGAGCAACCCGATGACGCTGGGCCTGGGTGGTCTGGCTGTCGCGCTGCTGGGCGGCTTGGTGGTGTATCGCCGCCGTCAGCAGAAGCCCGAGCAGGCACATGGCTTCCAGGACAGCCTGCTGTCGCAGGAAAGCACCGTCATGGCGGGTGCCAATTCACTGTTTGGCGCCGCGGGCGGCCAGAGTGTCGACACCTCGCAGCACAGCGTGTTCGGTGCGGATTTCCGGATCGGTGGCGGCAATGAAAGCAACGAGGTCGATCCCATCGCCGAAGCCGACGTCTATATCGCCTATGGCCGCGACGTGCAGGCCGAGGAAATCCTGCGCGAGGCGCTGGAGCAGCATCCGGAGCGTCAGGCCATCCGCCTGAAGCTGATGGAGATTTACGCCAATCGCCAAGACGCACACGGCTTCCAGACCATTGCCGAAGAGATGCTGGCGCAAGTTGGCGCGTCTTCGTCGGAATGGGCCGAAGCCGCTGCGATGGGTCGCAAGTTCGATCCGGCCAATCCGCTGTACCTGACGATGCATGGCGAGGCGCCGCATGCGGGCACTGAAACGCTTGCTACGTCGAGCCACGCTGGCGCCGCTGTTGCCGGGGCTGCCGCGCTGGCGGGTGTCGGCGCCGCGGTCGCTGCTGAGGCCTTCAGCCCGACCGTGACGGGCCAAACGACCCGCCGCGGTGATGACTGGACCACGCTGTCGCCGGACTTGGACCCGTCCGCGCCGGCGACAAGGGCTCCGCAACTGGCCGATCTGGAGTTGCCGCTGGAGTCGTTCCCGGCGCCGGCCGCCGGCGAGCCGATCACGGCACCGGCCGAAGCGTCGGACATCTTCAAGGTACACGCCGAGCCCGAAGCCGGTCTGCCGGAGTTCAACGCGCACGCTGGTGAGGCCTATCAGCCCGTCGCCGCGCCGCCGTTGCACATGGATCTGTCGGATCTGTCGCTCGATCTGAACCCCACGCCGCCGGCCGACGAAACGGCCGCTGCGGCTGCTCCGGCCACCGCAGAAGACAGCCTGCCGAGCTGGGCTCAGCCGACAGACCTGTCGCAAGCGCCGATGCACTTCGAATCTGAGCCGCTTCACGCTGAGCACCACGGCGAACGCGCCGAGGTCGCCAACGACGAGCCGCAATCGGCCATCCGCCTGGACACCAACCTGCCGCACACGCTGTCGGGCGAACATGGTGCCGATGGTGTGCGCGATCTGCAGATCAAGTTCGACCTGGCCAAGGCCTACATCGAGATCGGCGACAAGGAAGGTGCGCGCGAGTTGCTGCAGGAAGTGCTGGACTTGGGCGATCCGGCGTTCCATGCCGAGGCTCAGGCCCTGATGCGCCAGATCGGCTGACGCACTGCGCTTACAGCCATCGACAGCGCCGGCAGGGTGGTATCCTGCCGGCGTTTTTCTTTCCGCACGAGGATTCACACGGCATGACGCGCATCGCGCTCGGCATCCAGTACGACGGTGCCGCGTTTTCGGGGTGGCAATCGCAGCCGCACGGTAACACCGTGCAGGACGCGCTGGAGGCGGCGCTGCGCCAGTTTGCCGGTGTGGCGCTGCCCACCATGGTGGCTGGCCGCACCGATGCCGGCGTGCACGCGCTGGGGCAGGTCGTCCATCTTGATACCGACCTCGTGCGTGATCCGTTCTCGTGGGTGCGCGGCACCAACGCCTTTCTTCCGCCGACGGTGGCTGTGCGCTGGGCGCAGGCCATGCCCGAGGATTTTCACGCGCGCTTCTCGGCCCACCGCCGCACGTACTACTACGCGTTGACCTTCGGCCCGACGCGCGCGCCGCTGCTCGAAGGCAAGGCCGGTTATGTGACGCTGCCGCCGGGCCAGTTCCTCGACGTGGCGGCCATGCATGAGGCCGCCCAGGTGCTGGTCGGCGAGCACGATTTCTCGTCTTTCCGCGCAGCGGAATGCCAAGCCAAGTCGCCCGTCAAGACGATGTATTCGATGGAGGTGCGAGGCGCTGGCGAGTGGGTGTTCGTGCGCATTCGAGGCAGCGCCTTCCTGCATCACATGGTGCGCAACATCATGGGCTGCCTGGTAGCGATCGGCCGAGGCCGCCAGCCGGCATCGTGGATGGCTGACGTGCTGGCCGCCCGCAGCCGTGTAGCTGCCGCCCCGACGTTCATGCCGGATGGGCTGTATCTGGCTGAGGTCGGCTATCCTGAGGGCTTCCAGTTGCCGGCATCTCCGGCATCGTCCAGCTTGTTCCGCGGTGTGTTCGATGAGCACGCCGGGCTTTGAATTCCGCCATGTCGCTCCACCGAACCCGCATCAAATTGTGTGGCCTCACGCAACCGGCCGACGTCGACCACGCCGTCGCGCTGGGCGCCGATGCCATCGGGCTGGTGTTCTATCCGCCCAGCCCGCGCTATGTCGCCACCGAACGTGCGGCTGAGCTGGCCCGCCGGGCCGGCCCCTTCGTCACCGTGACGGGCCTCTTCGTCAATGCCAGCGCGGACGACGTCGCCCGTGTGCTCGACCAAGTGCCGCTTACGTTGCTCCAGTTCCACGGCGATGAGCCGCCGGAGCAATGCGCGGAGATCGCCGACAAGGTCGGGCTGCCCTGGCTGCGGGCCCTGCGTGTTCAGCCCGGGGCCGATTTGGTAGAATTCGCCGATCGGTTTGCCGCGGCCCAAGGCCTGCTGCTCGACGCATTTGTCGAGGGTTATGGCGGCGGCGGCCACGTCTTCGACTGGACTCTGATTCCCCCGCAATGGCTCTCGCAATCCGCACTGCCAAGCGCCGCTCCTCGGCTCGTTTTGAGTGGTGGGTTGAGCGCGCAAAACGTCGCTGGTGCGATTGAGCGCGTGCGGCCCTACGCTGTTGACGTCAGCAGCGGAATCGAGGCCGCACGGGGCGTGAAAGACCACGCCCGCATGACCGCATTCGTGCGTGCGGTCCGCGAGGCCGATGCAGCCCTGGGCGCATCGGTTCAGGCCTGAGCGATAGCCTGGACCTCTCGCGGTTCGCACCTTTCTGAATTCTTCCGCCGACAAGCCCCCACGTTGTTGGGCTGCGGTGGATGCCTCGAGAGATTGCCATGTACAACCTGCCCGACGCCCACGGCCACTTCGGCCCCTACGGCGGCACCTTCGTTGCAGAAACGCTGTCCCACGCGCTGGATGAGCTGCGCGACGCCTATGCGCGCTACCAGCACGATCCCGAATTCATCAAGGAATACGAGTACGAGCTGAAGCATTTCGTCGGCCGTCCGTCGCCCATCTATTTCGCCAGCCGACTGACCGAGCACTGTGGCGGCGCGCAGATCTACCTCAAGCGCGAAGACCTGAACCACACCGGCGCGCACAAGGTGAACAACGTCATCGGCCAGGCGCTGCTGGCACGCCGCATGGGCAAGCCGCGCGTGATTGCCGAAACCGGCGCCGGTCAGCACGGCGTAGCAACGGCCACCATTGCCGCGCGCTACGGCATGGAATGCGTCGTCTACATGGGCAGCGAAGACGTGCGCCGCCAGGCCGCCAACGTCTACCGCATGAAGCTGCTGGGTGCGACCGTGGTGCCGGTGGAGTCCGGCTCACGCACGCTCAAGGATGCGCTGAACGAAGCCATGCGGGACTGGGTGACCAACGTGGCCGATACCTTCTACATCATCGGCACGGTGGCCGGGCCGCATCCGTATCCGATGATGGTGCGCGACTTCCAGGCCGTGATTGGCGAAGAGTGCAAGGTGCAGATGCCCGAGATGATCGGTCGCCAGCCGGACGCCGTGATCGCGTGCGTGGGCGGCGGCTCCAACGCCATGGGCATCTTCTATCCGTACATTGACCACACGGACGTGAAACTGATTGGCGTGGAAGCGGCGGGCGAGGGCATCGAGACGGGCCGCCATGCCGCATCGCTCACGGGCGGCTCGCCGGGCGTGCTGCACGGCAACCGCACGTATCTGCTGCAGGATGACGACGGGCAGATCATCGAGACGCATTCGATCTCGGCGGGGCTGGACTATCCGGGCGTCGGTCCGGAACATGCATGGCTCAAGGATGTTGGCCGCGCGGAATACGTCCCCATCAGCGACAAGGAAGCGCTGCAGGCCTTCCACGATCTGTGTCGCATGGAGGGCATCATCCCGGCGCTGGAATCGAGCCACGCGCTGGCCTATGCGTGCAAGCTGGCGCCGACGCTGCCGAAGGACAAGATCCTGCTGGTGAACCTCTCGGGCCGCGGCGACAAGGACATGCACACCGTCGCCGAATTCTCCGGCATCAAACTCTAACGGCACTGGCACCCGCATGACCGAGCGCGCCATCGACGGCATCTTCAACGAGGACTGCATCACCGGAGTCGGGCATCTGGCCGACGGCAGTGTGGACCTCGTCATCGCCGATCCGCCGTACGGGCTGGGCAAGGATTACGGCAACGACTCCGACAAGCTGTCGGGCGATGCCTATCTTGCGTGGTCCGAACGCTGGGTCGATGCGGTGTTGCCGAAGCTGGCGCGCAACGGTTCGCTCTACCTGTTCTGCACGTGGCAATACGCGCCGGAACTGTTCGTGATGCTCAAGCGGCGTCTCACGATGATCAACGAGATCATCTGGGACCGCCGCGTGCCCAGCATGGGCGGCAGCACGCGCAAGTTCTCGTCGGTGCATGACAACATCGGTTTTTTTGCCGCTTCGCGTGATTACTACTTTGACGTCGACGCCGTGCGCATTCCGTACGATGCGGAGACGAAGAAGGCGCGCAGCCGCAAGCGTTTCGAGGGCAAGAAGTGGCTGGAGGTCGGCTACAACCCGAAGGACGTGTGGAGCGTGTCGCGCCTGCACCGGCAAGACCCGGAGCGCGCCGAGCATCCGACGCAGAAGCCGCTGGAACTCGTGGAGCGGATGATCCTGGCAAGCTGCCCGCCGGATGGCCTGGTGGTCGACCCGTTCCTGGGTAGCGGCACCACGGCGGCGGCCTGCGCACGCCTTGGCCGCCGCTTTGCCGGCTTCGAGATCAACGCCGACTATTGCCGCGTGGCGCGCGAGCGGGTGGCTGCTGTACACGCCGCCGCTGCCGCCAACGCCCAACCGACTGATTCGCAGGCGCCTGAGACCATCAAGGTCGCCTGACACACTGATCCCGCTATGTCCCGTATCGCTCAAACTTTCGCGCAGTTGTCCGCACAGGGCCGCAAGGGCCTGATTCCGTTCATCACGGCGGGCGATCCGTACCCCGAGATGACCGTCGATTTGATGCACGCGCTGGTCAAGGGCGGCGCCAACGTCATCGAGCTGGGCGTGCCGTTTTCAGACCCGATGGCCGATGGCCCGGTCATTCAACGTGCGTCGGAACGTGCACTCGCCAACAAGGTCGGCCTGCGTAACGTGCTGGAATACGTGCGCGCGTTCCGCACCACCGACACGACCACGCCCGTGGTGCTGATGGGCTACGCCAACCCGATCGAACGCATGGGCGTCGACACCTTTGCCAAGGCGGCATCGGAAGCCGGCGTGGACGGCGTGCTGGTGGTCGATTATCCGCCCGAAGAGTGCGAGGGTTTCGCCAAGACCATGCGCGAAGCCGGTATCGATCCGATTTTCCTGCTGGCGCCCACTTCCACCGAGGCGCGCATCGCGCAGATTGCCCGCGTGGCAAGCGGCTACATCTACTACGTGTCGCTCAAGGGCGTGACCGGCGCCGCCACCATCGACCTGGATGCCGTGGCCGCGCGCATCCCGCAAATTCGCCAGCATGCGCGTCTGCCTGTGGGTGTCGGTTTTGGCATCCGTGATGCGGCAACGGCACGTGCAATTGGCGGTGTGGCCGATGCGGTGGTCATCGGATCCCGCATTGTGCAATTGCTTGAAGAAGCACCTCGCGAACAAGCGGTACAATACTTGACTGATTTCATCGCGGAGATTCGCCAGGCGCTCGACGCCTAATCTCGGCGACACTGCATTCAAGGAGCACGCATGAGCTGGCTGGATAAACTGCTTCCGCCCAAGATTCAACAGACCGACCCGTCGCAACGCAAGGGCATCCCGGAAGGCCTGTGGGTCAAATGCCCGGCTTGCGAGTCGGTGCTGTATCGCACCGACATCGAGGCGAACCTGCACGTCTGCCCGAAGTGCGACCACCACATGCGTATTGGCGCCCGTGCCCGTCTGGACGCGCTGCTGGACGCGGAAGGCCGCTATGAGCTGGGTCAGGAGATCCTCCCGGTCGACGCGCTCAAGTTCAAGGACAGCAAGAAATACCCCGATCGCATCAAGGCCGCCATGGACAACACTGGCGAGACCGATGCGATGGTCGTGCTGGGCGGCGCCATTCACGCGCTGCCGGTGGTGGTGGCCTGCTTTGAGTTTGAGTTCATGACCGGCTCGATGGGCTCGGTGGTGGGCGAGCGCTTCGCGCGTGGCGCGCAGATGGCACTGGAGCAAAAGGTGCCGTTCATCTGCATCACGGCTTCGGGCGGCGCGCGCATGCAGGAAAGCCTGCTGTCGCTGATGCAGATGGCCAAGACCACTGCGATGGTCCAGAAGCTGGCCGAAGCCAAGCTGCCGTTCATCAGCGTGTTGACCGATCCGACGACTGGTGGTGTGTCCGCCAGCTTCGCCTTCATGGGCGATGTGGTGATCGCCGAACCTAAGGCCATGATCGGCTTTGCCGGTCCGCGCGTGATCGAGCAGACCGTGCGTGAGAAGCTGCCGGAAGGCTTCCAGCGTGCCGAATTCCTGTTGCAGAAGGGCGCCATCGACATGATCGTCGACCGCCGCAACATGCGCCGCGAGATCGCCGAGTTGCTGGCGCTGCTGCAAAAGCAACCGGCCGACGCACTGGCCTGATGCACCACATCCGTTAATCGAAGCGCGGGCGATGAGTCCGCGCTTCTTGTTTTTGCGCGACCGGTTTCCGACTCGGCGCAACTGCATTCCATGCCTACATTCGATACGCTGCCGGCCTGGCTGGCCCATCTGGAAACCGCACACCCGGTCGGCATCGACATGGGCCTGGCCCGCATCAGCCGTGTGCGTGATGCACTGGGGCTGGAGCTTAAATCCGTCATCTTCACGGTAGGCGGCACCAACGGCAAGGGCTCGACCTGCGCGATGCTGGAGGCGATCCTGCTGGCTGCGGGCTACAAGGTCGGCAGCCATACCTCGCCGCACCTGATCGACTTCAACGAGCGCGCCCGCGTGAACGGCGAGATCGCCTCCGACGCGATGCTGCTGCCGCATTTCGAGGCGGTGGAGCGCGCGCGTTGCAGCCTAAGTGACGACCGCGGCGAGCCCGTCAGCCTGACGTATTTCGAATTCACCACGCTGGCTATCCTGCATTTGTTCGCCAACGCGGGGTTGGATGCTGTGGTGCTGGAAGTCGGCCTGGGTGGCCGGTTGGATGCGGTCAATATCATCGATACCGATTGCGCCATCATTACCAGTGTCGATCTGGACCACATGGCCTACCTGGGCGACACGCGCGAGGCGATCGGCTTCGAGAAGGCCGGCATCTTCCGCCCGGGTAAGCCGGCGATCTGTTCCGACCCGGTGCCGCCCATCTCACTGGTCAAGCATGCCGAAGCCATCGGTGCAGACCTCTGGCTGATCGGCCGCGATTTCAATTTCCAGGGTGACAAGCAGCAATGGGGCTTTAGCGGGCGAGGGCGGCGGTGGCCCAGCCTTGGCTATCCGGCGCTGCGCGGGGCCAATCAGTTGCTGAATGCGTCGGCGGCGCTGGCCGCGCTGGAGTCAGTGCGCGATCGGCTGCCGATCTCGGCGCAGGATGTGCGCCTAGGGTTGTCACACGTGGAATTGCCGGGACGCTTCCAGGTTCTGCCGGGCCGCCCGTCGGTCATTCTGGACGTGGCGCATAACCCGCACGCGTCAGCCGCGCTGGGTCAGAACCTTGAGAACATGGGGTTTTATCGCTACACCTACGCGGTGTTCGGCGCGATGCAGGACAAGGACATCGCCGGGGTGCTCGGTCACATGCTCGACAAGGTGGACCACTGGTGTCTGACGGATCTGCCCACACCGCGCGCCGCGAGCGCCGCAAGCCTGGAGCAGGCGCTGACCGATGCCGGCTTCCGCGCTGGCAAGGAATCGAGCGTGAGCACATTCAGCGATCCCGCCACAGCCTATCGCAACGCCATGGAGCGGGCGACCGAGGATGATAGAATCGTGGTCTTCGGATCGTTCTACACCGTTGCCGGCGTGCTGGCGGAGCGCAAGCGTCGCGCGCACTAAACCCGGGGCCCTCATGGGACTGTTTTCCATCTTCTCCTCCCGCAAGAACGCTGAAGGCGAACGCACCCGCGGCGGCGCCGCGGGCAGTGCCGCCGATGTGGCCCGCGATGCGGTGCGCGGGTCTCGTGCATCCGCGAACACCCGCAGCCGTGCCTCCCGTCGCACTGACGACGATGATGACGGCCTCGACCCCGAGCTCCCGCAAAAGCAACGCGCACGCCGTCGTTTGATCGGCGCGGTGGTTTTGGTTGGCGCCGCCGTGGTCGTGTTACCCATGGTGTTCGATGCCAAGCCTCGCCCGGTGACCGATGCCGTGGCTGTGCAGATCCAGGATCAGCCGGTCGATCGCGGTGCCAAGAATTCGAGCGACGAGCCCAAGGTGGCCAGTCGCCGTTCTGCATCGCGCGGGACGAATGCGCCGCCAGCTCAGGCTCAGGCACTCGACCAAGGTGAAGAGGTGGTCGCCGACAATGAGACCACAGCCGCTGGCGCGAAGGCACCAGCAGTGGCGGCAACTGCGAACACGCCGCCGGCCAAGCCGGCCCCGGCAAAAACGGTCGCCAGCCAGACGCCGCCTGCAGAGCCCAAGCCGGCTGCGAAACCTGCCCAGTCCACACAGCAAGCCGCGGCGCAAAACACCGATGCCAATGGTGGCAAGTTCATTCTGCTGATCGGCGCCTTCGCTTCCGAAGATCGTGCCCGCAACTGGCTGAGCAAGCTCAAGGGCGAGAAGATTCCCGGCTACATCGAACACAAGAAGGTGCCTGAGAAGGGCGATCTGGCCTTGCTGCGTGCAGGCCCGTTCAATGACCGTGCGGCGGCGGAAGCTGCGCAGAAGCGTGCCGAACAGATCGGCCTGACGCCCAAGCTCGTTCAGCAATAACGCCATCAACATGCGGCCCGACGCGCACTCGCCAGATTCGCTGACCCGCTGCGCCGCCTCCAGTCAATTCGAGCCGCTGTCCGATGCATCCGACTTTCTTTGACTACGGCGTCCTGTTCATTGTCGTGACGTCTGCGCTGGTGGGGTTGTTTCGCGGGCTGATTCGCGAAGTGCTGGCGCTGCTTGGCTGGTTGTTTGCTGCGTGGGTGGCGTATTCGTTTTCGGGGGTGGCCGCGGGCTGGATGCCTGAGTCGCTGCCGGGCGGTCCGGTCGTGCGCACCATTCTCGGTTTCGTCCTACTGTTTATCGTGACGGTGATTGCAACGTCGCTGGTGGGGGCCCTGCTCTCGGCTGTACTGTCGAGCGCAGGGCTCAAGCCCGCCGATCGCGGCCTGGGCATGGTGTTCGGGCTGGTGCGCGGTGGCGTGATCATCCTGGTGGTGATGACGGTGGCGGGCTTTACCAGCCTGCCGGAGCAACCGTTCTGGCGCGAGGCGATCACACGGCCGTATGCGGAGCAGGCAGCACAGGCGGCCAAGCCATTGCTGCCCCCGGATGTCGCAAAGTACGTTCACTATTGATCTAGGGCGTCTGGCCACAAGCTAGACGATCCAGAAAGCTTTTCCGGCGCCCGCAACGGGTGTGGGCGCCACCAAATACACGTTCTCGCTGGAGTTCGACATGTGCGGTATCGTTGGGGTGGTTTCAGCCACGCCCGTCAATCAGCTGATCTACGACAGCCTGTTGCTTCTGCAACACCGGGGGCAGGATGCGGCAGGCATTGCCACCGCATCGGGCAGCACTTTCCACATGCACAAAGCCAACGGCATGGTGCGCGACGTGTTCCGCACGCGCAACATGCGTGGTCTGCCGGGCACGAGCGGCATCGGGCAGGTGCGTTATCCGACCGCCGGTTCCTCCAGCGAGGAAGAGGCCCAGCCGTTCTACGTCAATGCGCCGTTCGGGATCGTGCTGGCACACAACGGCAACCTGACGAACTCCGATCAGCTGCGCGAAGAGATGTTCCGGCGCGACCGCCGCCACATCAACACGCAGTCCGATTCCGAAGTGCTGCTTAACGTGCTGGCCGATGAACTGCAACGCGCCAGCAACGACATCCCGCTGGATCGCGATTCCATCTTTACCGCCGTGGAAGGCTTGCACCGTCGCGTGCGGGGTTCGTACGCCATCGCTGCGGAGATCTCCGGCTACGGTGTGCTGGCTGTGCGTGATCCGTTCGGTATCCGCCCGCTGGCGCTGGGTAGCCAGGAAACGCCCGACGGCACGATCGAATACATGGTCGCTTCCGAATCGGTGGCGCTGGAGGGCATCGGCTTCAAGTTCGAGCGCGACGTGGCACCCGGCGAGGCGATCTTCATCGACCTCGAGGGCAAGCTGCACACCAAGCAATGCGCGAAGAACCCGCAACTCACGCCGTGCATCTTCGAATACGTGTACCTCGCGCGTCCGGACTCGCGCATGGACGGCGTCTCGGTGTACGACGCGCGCCTGCGGATGGGCGATTACCTGGCCGAGAAGATCAAGCGCGAGGTAACCGACCCGATCGACGTGGTGATGCCGATTCCGGATTCGTCGCGCCCGGCCGCTATGCAGGTCGCCAACCATCTGGGTGTGCCGTACCGCGAGGGCTTCTTCAAGAACCGCTACGTGGGCCGCACCTTCATCATGCCGGGCCAGGCGGTGCGCAAGAAGTCGGTGCGCCAGAAGCTCAACGCCATGGCGATCGAGTTCAAGGGCAAGAACGTGCTGATCGTCGACGACTCCATCGTGCGCGGCACGACCTCGTCGGAGATCGTGCAGATGGCGCGCGATGCGGGCGCGAAGAAGGTGATCTTCGCTTCGGCCGCGCCGCCGGTGAAGTTCCCGAACGTGTACGGCATCGACATGCCGACGCGCGGCGAACTGGTGGCCTATGGCCGCACGCACGAAGAGATTGCCAAGATCATCGGCGCAGACCAGCTCGTGTACCAGGACGTGGAAGACATGAAGCGCGCCGTGCGTGACGTCAACCCCGCGCTCAAGGACTTCGATGCGTCGTGCTTTGACGGCAAGTACGTGACGGGCGATATCGATGAGGCGTATCTCGATCGTCTGGAGGCCGCGCGCAACAACTCGGCCAAGGCAGATCGTGAAAATGCGCAGAACGATGATCCGCGCACGCAACTGCATCTGCAGCGCTCTGCCGTGAACGAGTAAAGGGTTCTCGGTGCAAAAGAAAAGCCCGTCATTGCGACGGGCTTTTTTGTTGGGTGTCTGGATCGCGCCTCACTTCAGCATGCGACGGCGCAGCAGCCACAGGCACAGCAGCAGCGCGCCCACGGCATACGCTACGAGTACGCCAAGGTGCAGCAGGATGTTGTCGGGCGTGCGGCCCAGCATCAGCGGACGAATCAGATCGACGGCGTGCGGCAGCGGCAGCACGTTCGTGATTGCGCGCACGGGCGCTGGCAATTTCGACAGCGGAAAGAACACGCCTGAGAGCATCATCATCGGCGTGATTACCAGCGTCTGGTAGAACATGAAGAAGTCGTAGTTGGGCGCAAGCGCCGTCATGTTCATCGCCAGGCAGGCAAAGGTGAAGCCGGTGAGCACGATAACGGGCAGCGCCAGCAGCGCCTGCGGCATCGACGCATAGCCCAGTGCACCCGCCACCAGCATGATCGCCAGGCCTGACAGCACGGATTTGCTGGCCGCCCAGATCAGCTCGCCGAGCACCACGTCGCCAAGGCTGAGCGGAGCGTAGAGAATCGCTTCCCACGTGCGCTGCACATGCATGCGCGAGAACGCGGAGTACATCGACTCGAAGCTTGCCGACATCATCGTGCTGGAGGCCACGGTGCCGGCCGCAAGGAAGGCGATGTACGACACGCCCTCGACGCGCCCGACCAGCAGGCCCAGGCCAAGTCCGAGACCAAACAGATAGATCATCGGGTCGGCCAGGTTGCCGGCCATCGATGGAATGGCGAGCTTGCGCCACACCATGAAATTGCGCAGCCAGACGTATTGCCAGTTGCGGAAGTTGAGCGGCAGCAACGGCTGAGGAAAGGCGCGCTGCTGCGCGTGGGTGAGCGTGGTTTCAGTCGACATGGGAGAGTTCGGTCAGTCGCGCATCTCGCGGCCGGTCAGTCGCAGGAACACATCTTCGAGATTGGCGGGGCGGTGCAGGTAGCGCAGGCCGGGCATGGCGTGCGTTTCCGACTGCGTTCGCAGGGCGGTCACCAGCGGCTGCGGATCGCGCGCGTAGCAGAAGAGGGTTTCGCCGCTCGCCTCGACGCGATCGGCCAGCGGGGTGAGCAACGCGCGCAGGGCGTTGAGATCGTCGCCGTAGACCTCCACCACATCGCAGCCGATCTCGCGCATGATGAGCTCTTGCGGCTTGCCTTGCGCAATCTTGCGGCCGTTGTCGATCACGCAGAGCTCGTCGCACAGGCGTTCGGCTTCTTCCATGAAGTGCGTGGTCAGCAGGATGGTCTTGCCCGCGGCCAGCAGCGAGCGCAGGCGCTCCCAGATCAGGTGGCGCGCCTGGGGGTCGAGCCCCGTTGTGGGCTCGTCCATGACAAGGATGTCCGGATCGTTGATGAGCGCGCGCGCCACCGTCAGGCGGCGCTTCATGCCGCCGGAGAGCGCTCGGACCGGCGCGTCGGCCTTCTGTTCGAGTCGCGCGAATTCCAGCAGCCTGGGGATGCGCTCACGGATGGTCGCAGCAGACAGGCCAAAGTAGCGCCCGAAGATGCGCAGGTTTTCCGAGACGGAGAAATCGGGATCGAGATTGTCGAACTGCGGCACCACGCCCACCCGCATGCGCGCACGGTGTGCGGCCTCGGGGACGGGCTCGTCGCACAGTCGCAGGCTGCCCGCGTCGGGCATGGTCATGCCGAGCAGCATGCGCAGCGTGGTGGTCTTGCCCGCGCCATTGGGGCCGAGCAATCCAAAGCATTGTCCGCGCCGGACGCTGAAGCTCAGGTTGTCGACGACGGTCTGGTCGCCATAGCGTTTGCGCAAGCCTTCAACGCTCAGGATCGGTGTGCTGCCCATGCCGAAGCCTTCTTGCTCGTATCGCACGTCACCTCCGTTGCAAAACGCCGATTATGCGCCGGTGGCGGCATATGCGTATGCGATGACTGTGCAATCGTTCGACCTGCGTCAGACAACAAAAAGGGCCAGGCAACACTGCCTGGCCCCGAGCTTGCAGCGCACGCTCTTGCGCGCGCGGATGGTGTTACTTGGTGGCGGCGTTCCCGATCACGCCACCCAGCGCCGCACCACCCAGCGTGGCGCCCGGACCGCCCCAGATGGCCGCCCCGGCGACACCACCTGCGGCTGCGCCCAGCGCAGTATTACGCTGCTTTGGCGTCATGTCCGCGCATCCGCTGACGGATGCCAATGCGGCCGCCAGAATCAAGGATACGAAGGCACGCATAACAAACTCCTTTTGTCGTTTGTGTGCCTTCATTGAAGACCATGCGCGCGCGCATGTGCAGGCGGCGTTGCCTGAAAGGCCTGTCAGCCGATTCCGACACCTCAAGCGCGGTCTGTGTGGGCAAAGTTCCTGGCACTTCTCAGGCCTTGGCAGGCTTTTCCTGGCGCTCGTATTTGAATTCAGGCAGTGCCTTGATGGCGTCCTTGGTGGCACCCGGCAGTACGATCTTGCCCTGCTCGTACTTGAATTGATTCACGGGGATGGCCACGTCGTGACGACCCACGCCCACAAAGCCGCCTGCGCCTACGATCGCGAACGAGACCGCATTCTCCGGCGTCACGATCAGGTCTTGCACGTTGCCCACCTTCTGGTTGGCCTCGTTGTAGACCGGCTTGCCGAGCACCTGCTTTTTCACGCTTACGCCCTGGATGATGGCGTCCAGTTCCGTGACTGATACGCCCAACGCAGCATGGCCCGCGACTTGCGAAAAAGTTGGCGGTGCAGCAGCAATGAAAACCGTGGCGAGCAGAGCAGGGGCGAGGCGTTTCATCATGACTCCGAGGTGTGTGAGGAAGTCGTTTCACTCTAACGCGCACATCCCCGGCACCCCACGTGAGCGCGTCCGAAACGCCTGTAGGACAAACGGGGGATGTCACGGAAATCGGGCTTGCCCGCAGCTAAACTGAAACGCTCCGGCGCTTGCCGGATACATTCACCGATCTCACGAGGGAGAACCCGACATGATGACTCTGGAGCAACTCGGCATTCTGCAACGATCGCAGCTGGAGACCTGGATGGCTGTGACCGAAGAGGCGTTCGACGGCGTCAACCGCCTGATCGGGCTCAATCTCCAGGCCTTCAAGGCAGGCATCGGCGAGACGGAGCACTGCTTGCAGGAAACCGCCGGCGCACAGGATGCCGGCCAATGGTGGAATGCCCAAGCACGTTATCTCCAGCCGGCAGGAGAACGTGTCTCCGGATACACGCGCAATCTCATTGAAATCGGCGTGGAGACACAGAACGGCATCGCCCGCGCGCTGCAGCGTCATGGTGATGAAGTGCGCCGTCAATGGGGTTTTGTGGCAGAAAACCTTGTAGATGCCGCGCCCCCGGGTGCGGAGCTGGCGGTCAACTTCCTCAAGGCTTCGGTTGGCCTGGAAGTCGCGGCCGCGCAAGCCGCAGAGGCGGCCGTGTCCAAGGCAAGTGACGCCGCCGCCAAGGAAAGCGCGGCACGCTGAACCTCCGCTGTACGGGGGAGACCCGTCGGTACCAGGACGACAGCGATTTCGGCGCAGTCCTACAAAACGGCACGGGCGGAGGGCGGTACTCCGCCCGTGCACGCATTTCTACACTTCCTATATGTCCATCAACCTATAGGAGGTGATCATGTCCTATCTCGTTGCGTGGCTCTTGGGTGTTCCCGCGTTCGTGTTGTTGCTGATCTGGCTGTTCGTCCATTAACGCGGACGGACCAGATTTCTCAACACGAACCGGAGGACACATGACTTTCCGAGACGACTGCAAAATCGAGGTTTCTGCCTATGAACTCTCGCCCGAAGCGTGGCGCGCGGAAGTGAGCATCTTGCGTGTCAGCAACGGCGAGATCCTGTTGCCCCGTACCACCGTGCGTGAATCGGCCAATACGTATCCGAGCGCGGCTTCGGCGCTGGAGGCCGCCCGTACCTATGCCGAAGCGATGATCGCGGCGGGGCAGTTCGACTGCAGCCCGTGCTGAGTGAATCCGCGCCCTGCCCGTACGAACGCCATGGGGTTACGTTCTGTTACCAAATCGCCAGCCCCGTATCACCTGTGTCAGCGGTCCTGAATACAATACAGATACCGTATTTCGCGCCGGCTACGGGACTGGTCCGGCGCTTTCAGCTGCAGGTGATACAGATGATTCGACGCAATGTGCTGTGGATTGCAGGTGCAGCGGCATTGGCAGTACTGGCTGTGCCGCAGATGGCGTCGGCGCATGTGAGCGTCGGCATCGGCCTGGGTGTACCGGTGGCACCGGTGTATGTTGCGCCGGCCCCGGTGTATTACCCGCCACCCCCGCCGGCGTACTATCCGCCGCCTCCCCCGCCCCCCGCGTACTACGCGCCTGCGCCGGTGTATTACGGCCCGGCACCGGTGGTGGTGGGCCCGGGCTGGTACCGGTGGGGCCCGCGCTACCGGTGGTACGACGGCCGTCACTGGCGGCACTGGCGTTAATTCGCGCGCCTGCGTGATCAAAGGCTCCATCTGGAGCCTTTTTTGTTGGCCGATCGTCTGGCACCGAATTGGCACGACATCTGCGTGGAGCGCAATGACGGGCAGCCATCGTGACGGACTCCGAAGACGAAGCAGCACGGGGTGGAACCGCGAGCGTGCCTGCCTCTGTCGTGCATCGTCCTCGTAACGCAATGACAAGGAGTCTTCATGCAAGTCACCACGCAACGCTTCGCAACGCGCACCCTGGTCGCAGCCGCAAGCGGTTTGGCCCTGGCGTTGGGCGCGGCGGTCGCGCACGCTGGCTCGATCGATCCGCACCAGGCCGCCGATCGGGTGAGCCGCGCTGATCCATATACCGACGGTGCCAAGCTCGGTAGCCCTGACCCCTATACTGACGGCGCCAGGATAGGCCGTGCCGACCCATACACCGACGGCGGCTGCACCGACCGTCAGCCGTAACGGGGTCGCAGCGGCCTTGCTGCCGCATCGCAACATCATGCCCGGGCGATACCCGGGCTTTTTCTTTGCGCATATTGAGATCGCGGATCGCGTGTTAACGTCATCCGCAAGAAAGGCTGGCGTACGGCGCGAGCGTGACGATACTGGAACGCAGGAATGTATCGGCACTCTTGCGCCGCAGGGGCAGGATCGCGCTGTGGAAGCGACCGACGCCGGTGGCATACTTTTGCTTCGCGCAACGTTGCGCATCTGCATTACAACGACCAAGGAGAACGTCATGAAAACCAAGCCCTGCCTGTGCCAGGAAGATGTCACCAAGATCCTGGATGCCGCCGAGAAGGAAGCGCGCGCACACCAATGGGCCGTGACGATCGCCGTGGTGGACGATGGCGGTCACCTGATGGGCCTGCGCCGCATGGACGGCTGCGCGACCATCTCGTCGTACATCGCGCCGGAGAAGGCCCGGACCGCCGCGCTGGGCCGCCGCGAGTCGAAGGTCTACGAAGACATCATCAACAACGGCCGCATTTCGTTCCTGTCGGCGCCGCATCTGCAGGGCATGCTCGAAGGCGGTGTGCCGGTGATGGTGGAAGGCGTGTGCGCCGGTGCAGTGGGTGTGTCGGGCGTGAAGTCGGCCGAGGATGTGGTGATCGCCAAGGCGGGCATTGCCGCGGTGAACGTGATCTGCTGATACGCAGATCGCACTAGGCGAATCGAAGGGAAGGGCGCGGCGCAGGTCGCGCCCTTTTTGTTTGGGTGGACGGTGAGAGAAAGAACGGCCTTGGCTGGCGGTGGTCCGGCAGACGGGTCTGGGTGTCTGCAACGCGAATGGACGATGGCTGGCTAGCGCCGAAGGTCTCCTGAGAGAGACGTCCCCACAAAAGTCGATGCGTACTGCGTGTTCTGTACTGCGTTATTTGGTCAGGATCAGCTTGCCGAAGCGCGTCACGCGCAGCGTGTACATCGCACCGTTGTGCTGGATGGCCACGGCGCTCTGGCCGGCGAAGAGCTGCTCGGAGGTCATCACCCGCGTGTCGCCGATGGTGGCAGGTGTGGGGGCCATCGTTGCGGACGTCGCCGGCGCAGCGGACGGTGCCTCCGGGCTGGCTGGCCGCTGTCGGGCCACGATGACATGGCGACGGCGAGTCACGGTGCGTCCTGCGTCTTGGTATTCAGCAGCGTTCATGGCGATGTCCTGGCGGGCGGGAAAGCGTTGGCTGGCAAGGTATTTCCAGCGAATGCCAAGCAGTGTAAATGCGAATCGTTATCATTACAAGCATGATCTGACGATGTGCTGACCCAGGACCGAAAAAAAACCGGGCGCGCGGCCCGGTTGTCTGGTGTCGGTGCGGATCAGGTATGCCCTGGCGCCTCGCGCAGCAGGCGCGTGCGCTGATCAGCCCGCTGAGCGCGATAGCGCTCGTAGTGGCGCAGGATGTCGGCGATGATTTCTTCGCCGCGCAGGTATTCGATGTCGTAGCCTTCGCGGCCGTCTTCGAAGAAGGTGATTGGCTCGTAGACGTGCGCATGGTCGGGCTCCGCGGCCTGGCGCGGGGTGATGACCGGCAGCGGTTTGCTGGCGACGCGCACGCCGTAGACGAAGTCGCGGTACGAGGCATCGGGAATGACAAGGCGCACGCTGTCTTCGACTTCGCGCACCTGGGCTTCGATGCCGCGCGCGCCGAGTTCGTCGACGACATCGTTCATGGCCGGCCGCACGTGCTCGGCGAGGAAGGCGCGCACGTCGGCCTCGGTGGCGGGGTGCACCATCTGCGTGAGGCGCTGCCGCCAGCGCTGGCCGCTCCAGTACGAGGTGGCGGGCGCCAGTTCGCGCGAGTAGTGCGCCCGGTCTGCCGACATGCCGCGCCACAGGCCGTAGCAGAGCAACACCATGATGATCGCCACCGGCAGTGCGGCCACCAGCGTCATCGCCTGCAACGCCTTGAGGCCACCGGCCAGCATCAGGATGGCGGCCGTCGCGCCAAGCACCGCGGCCCAGAACAGCCGCTGCCACACCGGCGACTGCGTCGCGCCGCGCGAGGCAATGGTGTCGATCACGAACGCGCCCGAATCGGCCGAGGTGACGAAGAACACCGCGATCAGCACGATGGCCAGCCACGACAGTGCCGTGGTGCCCGGGAAGAAATCGAAGAAGCGGAAGAGCAGCGCATCCACGTTGGTGGCCGTTTGCGCCAGCTTGCCCATGGCTACATGCGAATCGAGCCAGATGGCGCTGTTGCCGAAGGCGGTCATCCACAGCAGGTTGAACACCGTCGGCACGATCAGCACGCCGATCACGAATTGCCGCACCGTGCGCCCGCGCGAGATGCGCGCAATGAACATCCCCACGAACGGCGACCACGATACCCACCAAGCCCAGTACTGGATGGTCCAGCCGCCGAACCAGTCGGCTGCGTTGGGCGGCGTATACGCAAAGGTGCGGAACGACAGGCTGACGAGATTCGAGAGGTAGCTCCCGATGTTCTCGCTGAAGGCCTGCAGCACAAAAGTCGTCGGGCCCGCGATGACGACGAAGGCCAGCAGCAGGAAGGCCAGCGTCAGGTTCAGTTCGGAGAGTCGCCGGACACCGTTGCCAAGCCCCGACGCGGCCGACACGCCCGCGAGCACGACCACCGCGCAGATCAGCGCGACGCGAAATGTATCGGAATCGGTCTGCCAGCCGCCCACCTGGTGCAGGCCTGCGCTGAGCTGCAGCACACCGTACCCCAGCGTGGTCGCAATGCCGGCGATGGTGCCGATGAGCGCGAACGCATCGACGCCGTGGCCGAGCGCGCCGTTGATGCGCTCGCGCAGCAGCGGATACAGGCCCGAGCGCATCGTGAGCGGCAGGTTGTAGCGGAACGCGAAATACGCCAGCGCCAGGCCCATCACACCGTAGACGGCCCACGCATGGAAGCCCCAGTGGAAGAACGTGGTGAGCATCGCCTCGCGCGCGGCAAGGGCCGTTTGCGGTGTCGTTGTCGGCGGCTGCAGGTAGTGTTGCATCGGCTCGCCCACGCCGAAGTACATCAGGCCGATGCCCATGCCGGCGGCGAACAGCATGGCCGTCCACGAGACGAAGCTGAATTCGGGCTCGGCCTCGTCGGGCCCCAGGCGGATGTCACCGAAACGGCTGGCCGCGACGATCACGAGAAACGCCAGGAAGCCCGTGACGGCGAGCATGTAGAACCAGTCGAAATGCGTCGTCACCCATCGCTGGGCAACACCGAAGACAAAGCCGGCCAGTTCGGGTTGAACGGTACAGAGCACCAGCAGCAAGACCAGTACGGCCAAGGCTGGTACGACGACCTGGGGAACAAGGGTGGTCCGTGGCGGCGCAATCGATGCTTCTTGGGAAGGAAGGGACATTCGGAAGGGGGCGAAAGGGAAGGGTTGGTCACAAAAGTACAGGCACGGCGGTCCCAATGCAAATATGGGTGCCCAGAAATGACGAACCCCCGTACGGGGACGGGGGTTCTTGAGCAACGCGGGGGCTGCGTCGGCGCCCTAGTTGCGCTGCGGCTCCGTGACAAAGCCGATGCGTGCGAGGCCGCCGCGCTGGATGGCGGCCATGACCTGCGCCACGCGCTCGTAGCGCACGTTGCGATCGGCGCGCAGGTGCATCTCGGGCTGCGGTTGCTGCTGCGCGGCCTGCACGATGTCGGCCTGCAGCGTGGCTTCGTCAACCGGCTGGTTGTTCCAGAACACCTGACCGTCTGCGTTGATCTCGACGTTTACGCTTTGCGGCTTGGCGTCGTCGGGTTTGTTGGATGCGCGCGGCAGGTCGATCTTCACCGCGTGGTTGATCACCGGAATGGTGATGATGAAGATGATCAGCAGCACCAGCATGACGTCGACCAGCGGCGTCATGTTGATCTCGCTCATCACCTCGTCATCGCTGTCGAAGGATCCGAAGGCCATGGCTGCTCCCTGTTTCCGGCTGAGTTATTGCGGCTTGACCGAAGCCAGGCGCACGCCGGCCTCGTCGCGCGAGGCACCCGGGCGCAGGCGGGCGCCGGTCACGAAGTAGGCGTGCAGGTCATGCGCGAAGCGGTTGAGCTTGGCGATGATGGCCTTGTTGCCGCGCGTGAGCGCGTTGTAGCCGAGCACCGCCGGAATGGCCACGGCCAAACCGAAGGCCGTCATGATGAGCGACTCGCCCACGGGGCCGGCGACCTTGTCGATGGTCGGCACGCCTACGGCGCCAATGCCCAGCAGCGCGTGATAGATGCCCCACACCGTGCCGAACAGGCCGACGAACGGCGCGGTCGAGCCGACCGAGGCCAGCACGGCCAGGCCCGATTGCATCTGGCCGACGGACTCGTCGATGGCGCTTTTGAGCGAGCGCGTGATCCAGTCGGAGATGTCCATCACGTCGTGCAGTTGCGGCTGGCTGGCGCGATGATGCTGCGCGGCCTCACGGCCAGTCTGCGCGAGCGTGTGGAACGGGTTGTCCTTGGGCGAGCCCAGCGTCTGCATGGCGTGGTCGAAATCATCCGAGTGCCAGAAGCGCTTTTCAGCGCCTTGCGCCATCGACTTCAGGCGGACGATGTCCCAGGCCTTGGTGAAGATGACGATCCACGAGGCGAGCGACATGAGCAGCAGCAGAATCGCCGTGGCGCGCGTGACGACATCGCCTTGTGTCCAGAGGTGGGAAAGACCGAGTTCCTGCATGATGAATATCCTGAATTGAGCGAGAAGCTAAGCGAGAAGCGGAATCGAATCAGTTATCGAGCTTGAAGACATACGGCTTGCTGGCCACCACGGGCACGGCATGGCCGTTCTGCTTGTACGGGGTGCACTTGATGGAGCGGGCGGCTTCGGTGGCCGCGCGGTCCAGGCGTGCAGAACCGGACGACGACGTGAGCGCCACGTTGGTGACTTCGCCGGTGGTGCCGATGGAGAGCTTGACCATGGCGCGGCCTTCCTCGCCCATCTTTTGCGACATCGACGGATATACCGGCTGTGGATCGCTGCACTGGATGTCGTTGATGCCTACGCTGATCGGCCCCGATGATACGGGGGCTGGCGCGGGTGCGGGTTCAGCCGGCGGTGCAGGTGGCGCAGGAGGTGCGGCAGGCACCACCGGTGCGTTGTTCGACGGGGGCAGTGTGGGCGCGGGCGTCGGTGTGGGCTTGGGCTGCGCGATGGGCTTGACGATATTGACCGGCTTGGGCGCTTCCTGTTTGACGGGCGGTTGCGGCTGTTGCTTGGGCGGTTCAGGCTGCTTGATGGGCTCCGGCGCGGCCGGAATGATGTGGGCCTGGATTTCCAGCGGTTCTTCGGCAGTCGGGCGCGGCGCGATCAGGCCGAGCTGAATCAGCATCAGCACGCCCGCGTGCAGCAATAGCACGACCACCAGGATCTTGAGAGTACGAGGGTGAATCATCAACGACCGGGAATCGAAAGCAGAAGAAAGAGGTGCGATGCGATGGTGGCGGGATGAACAGCGAAGTCGGCGACAGCTTGAGCGGTACACCGCGTCAGCGCTTGCCGAAGACGATCAGTGAAACCCCAATGCTGATGAGCAGACTCAGGAGCAATTCCATGGCGCCTTGCGTTGGAGCTGACGGGGTCGCCGCCAGCATGACAGGTATTGTAGGCCCGCAACTGCAACAGTGTTGCGACAACCGAGCTCAGTTCGGGTTCAGCCTATTGTGTCGATAGGTAAAGTATAAACGATAATGATTCCCATTTGCGAGGAATTCCATGGCATTCGTGGGGTGAGGCGCACATCCACAAGGCTGATGGCGAAAAACTGCCTGTGCAGGCGGTTGGCCGTGCAAGGGGCTGCGGGCGCGCAACTTGCAAAGACACGGGTCCATCCGGGCTCCGCTGTGCGTACAAACGCGCTAGGATAAAAAGCATTCAAACACGGTGACCGGCCGGCCAACCGTGAAACGGGGAAGAAGGGGGCGACCATGGATGAAGCCAACCTCAGCATGGACGACGCCGACGCTGGTGGTAGCGACGGCACGTTCGTCCCCACAGGCGGCAGGCAGCCCCAGTCGCTGCTGTCGTCGCTCGACTCCATGTGCGCTCAATTTGCGCTGCGCACGGTCTGCGCGATGGGGCTGCGGTTCAACCTGCGCACCAACATCAACGACATCCTTACCGTCTGCGCGCCGGAGTTGATCTGGCCGGTAACGGTCATTCAACGCCTGCAGCGCTTCTTGGCCGCGCGCTGCGCCGACATGCCCGGCTGGCGAGCCGTCGGCAAGCTCGACCTGCCCACCTTCATGGACCGCCATGGCCAGTGGAGCAGCGCCTTCGATGAAGGCTCGCTGTTCTACTACCTCGACGAGTACGTCAAGCATCACGCCAAAGACATGTTCACTGTGTTCGGCGCGTCGTGCGATGCCCTGGGCGAACGGCTTTCCAACGAGCGTGTGCTGCTGGTCGGCAACATCGATATGCTGGCCCGCGTGCTGGGCCTGCCGCCCCACGAGCGTGCGCTGCTGCTGTTTGCGTCGCTGGTCAAATACAAGCGCGACCTGCGCGCAGTGATGGTCGACTGCAAGGTCGCGCACAGCCAGGAAGCGTTCCAGCTGCTTGCCAACCTGGCCGGTGCGAGCACGGCGGAGGTGGCGGCCTCGCTGCGGCCCGGTTCGCGGCTGGAAACGCTGGGACTGATCGAGCCGCCGCTGCCGGAAAACAGCGTCACGGACCTGGGCGACCTGATGCGTATCTCCGACCGCCTGCTGCACGTGCTGCTGGGCGACTACGCCAGCGAAGCGGAGATGATGGCGGTATTCACGCGCCCAGCGCCGCCGACCACGCTGTCGCAATCCGATTACCCCCACGTTGAAACCGACGCTCGCTACCTGACTGCGTTGCTGGAAAACGCTTCGCAGCAGCGCGCAGTGGGCGTGAACATCCTGCTGTACGGTGCGCCCGGCACCGGCAAGACGGAGCTGGCCCGCGTGCTGGCACGCGATGCCGGCTGCGAACTGTACGAGGTGGATTGCCTCGACAAGGACGGCAACAGCCTCACCGGCAAGGACCGCTATCGCTCTCTCCAGGTCTCGCAGGCCTTCCTGCGCGGACGGCCGGGTGCGGTGCTGCTGTTCGATGAAGTCGAAGATGTATTTCCGGGCCCCACGCGCGAGCTGATGAGCCTGTTTGGCCACGACGAGCCGCGCGGCTCCGTCAACGGCAAGGCGTGGGTCAACCAGACGCTGGAGCAGAACCCGGTGCCGGTGATCTGGGTGTCGAACTCCATCCGCCAGATCGACCCCGCGTACCTGCGCCGCTTCCAGTTCCATCTGGAGTTGAAGGTGCCGCCGCCGACAGTGCGCGAGAGCATCATCCGCAAGCACCTGGAAGGGCTGGATGTGTCCGATGCGTTCATGGCCAAGCTGGCTGCACGCAAGACGCTTACGCCCGCACAGATCGACTCCGCCGCACGTTTCGCGCGCCTGACACAGCCGGCAATGGAAGAGTCCGCCGAGTCGCTGATCGTGCGTCAGCTCGACCACGCGGACCAGGCGATGGGGCTGCACCCGGAAGTGGCCGCGCATCGCGTGGTGACCGAGTACAAGCTCGACTACCTGAACCTTGAGACGCGCTTCTCGGTGGAGCGCATCATCGATGCGCTGCGTGCACGCAAGCGCGGCACGCTGTGCTTCTACGGGCCGCCGGGCACCGGCAAGACGGTGCTGGCCGAGCACATCGCTACGCAGCTCGATATGCCGCTGATGATTCGCCGCGCGTCGGATCTGATGAGCAAGTACGTCGGCGAGACCGAGCAGCAGATCGCCGCGATGTTCTCGCGCGCCGAGGACGAGCGCGCGCTGCTCCTGCTCGACGAGGCCGACAGTTTCATGCAGAGCCGCCAGGCTGCTGTGCGCAACTACGAGGTGTCGGAAGTCAACGAGATGCTGCAGGGCATGGAGCGCTTTGACGGCATCTTCATCTGCACGACGAATTTGTTCGATCGGATCGACGAGGCCGCGCTGCGGCGCTTTGCGTTCAAGATCCGCTTCAAGCCACTGGAGCGTGCGCAGCGCGAGCAGATGTTCATTGCGGAGGCGCTGGGTGGCAACGCCGACGCGCTCAAGCCCGTGTGGCGCGAGATACTGGCCTCGCTCGACATGCTCACGCCAGGTGATTTTGCGGTGGTGAAGCAGCAGTCAGTGCTGCTGGGCGAGGCGCTCGACCCCGAGGCGTTTCTGGCGCAACTGCGGCAGGAGCATTCGATCAAGCCGGAGTTGCGCGAGCGGCGGTCGATCGGGTTCAGGTCGACCTAGCTGCGTCGCGGTGATCAATCGACGATGAACAGCCGGGCGCCGTTCTTCGTGTACGACTGATGCGCCTCGGCATCATCGCCCACCTGATAGCTCATGCCGGGCGTAAGCGTGAACTTGCGGCCGTCTTCCAGCATGGTTTCCAGTTCGCCCTCCAGGCAGAACAGGATGTGACCTTTCTTGCACCAGTGGTCGGCCAGGTAGCCGGGCGTGTACTCGACCATGCGCACGCGGATGCGGTTCGGCTCGTCGCCGAAGTAGCGCGTGCGCCAATAGGCCATGCCCGTCTCGCCGGTGTGTTCCGTGCGCCCGACAGCAGACCAGTCGGTCGTATCGAATGCGAAGGGAGGCATCTTCATCGTGGGGGTCCGTTGGCGAATCCAGGGTGCGATCGTAGCAGTGCGCGAGTGCCTTGCGCGACGCATTTCGGATGCACCAAAGGGCGCTTGTTGGTATGCGCCGACGGCATTGCGTTGTGATCAATAATCCCGCCCGCAGGGTGCAATTCCAACGCCGGTGCGGCATCGCTCACTGCCCCCGTCCCGCGCCGCGCAAACTATGCAAACTTTGCATGTTGCTATGCAACATCGACATAACGCGGGTCATCTGCTTGTCTAATATCGTCGCTTTTTACAAAGCGTGACGAAATGGGGCCGCCCTGGTCCTGATGAGATCCGCGTCCCCGCGCGCCGTTCCCTCCGGCCCCGGACCTTCCTGGAGAAAGTCTTGAACACCAAACGTCTGACCTCCCATATCGGGCTGGCAATGCTGCTGGGCATTGCCGTCGGCTGGGGCTGCCACGAATACGCCAAGGACGCGGCAGCGGCCAAGGACATCGCGTCGTACTTCAGCATCATCACCGACATCTTCCTGCGCATGATCAAGATGATCATTGCGCCGCTGGTGTTCTCGACCCTGGTGACGGGTCTGGCGAGCATGAGCGGCGGCAGCGCGGTCGGCCGCGTGGGCTTGCGCGCGATGATCTGGTTCGTGTGCGCATCGGCCACGTCGCTGGCGCTGGGCATGCTGCTCGTCAACTTCTTCCAGCCCGGCATGCACATGAATCTGGCGTTGCCCGATGTGTCGGCCACGTCGGGTCTGAAGACGGGTGACTTCACCCTCAAGGCGTTCATCACGCACGTGTTCCCGCGCAGCATCGTCGAGGCCATGGCCACCAACGAGATTCTGCAGATCCTGGTGTTCTCGCTGTTCTTCGGCGCCGCACTGTCGACCATGAAGAACCCGATGGAAAGCGTGATCGGCCGTGGCCTGGAAGAGCTGACCAAGCTGATGTTCCGCATTACCGACTACGTGATGCGCTTCGCACCGCTGGGCGTGTTCGCCGCCATGGCCGCCGCCATCACGGTGGAAGGCGTGGGCGTGCTGTGGACCTACGGCAAGCTGATCGGCGAGTTCTACCTGGGCCTGGCGCTGCTGTGGGCGATCCTGTTCTTCGTCGGGTATGTGCTGCTGGGCCGCTCGCTGGGCCGCCTGCTGGGCTTGATTCGTGAACCGACCATGCTGGCCTTTGCAACCGCAAGCAGCGAATCGGCCTATCCGAAGACGATGGAAGCGCTGGAAAAGTTTGGCGTGCCCAAGCGCGTGGCGAGCTTCGTGCTGCCGCTGGGGTATTCGTTCAACCTCGATGGCTCGATGATGTACCAGGCGTTTGCGGTGTTGTTCATCGCGCAGGCCTACAACATCCAGATGAGCTTCACGCAGCAAGTCACGCTGCTGCTGGTACTGATGCTCACGAGCAAGGGCATGGCCGGCGTGGCGCGCGCTTCGCTGGTGGTGGTGGCTGCGACGCTGCCGATGTTCCATCTGCCCGAAGCCGGCCTGCTGCTGATCATCGGCATCGACCAGTTCTTCGACATGGGCCGCACGGCTACCAACGTGATCGGCAACAGCCTGGCCACTGCCGTAGTGGCGAAGTACGAGCCAGCGGAAGAAGAGAGCGAAGCCGAAGTGGCCGAGCCTGTCGCGCAGCCGAACCTCGGCTGAGGCCAACAGTGATAACGCCGCCTACCCAGGCGGCGTTTTTTATTCAGGCTGTGAAGCGAGCGAAGCCAGCGCTGGTGCGTCGCCAATGTCGACGCGCTGCGCCATCGGCGCTTCGCCCAACAAGGCGGCCACCATCGCCTGCAGCGGGAGCACATCGCCGGTGCTCATGAAGCGCGGTGATGCCGCGTTGCCTGTGGCCTGCAATTGCGCCGCGGCCAGCGTACGGCCCAAATGCCGTGCAACGGCGTGGCCGGTATCGATCAGCGTCAGCCGATCGCCGGCAATCTCGCGGATGGCGTCTTCCAGAAACGGGTAGTGCGTGCAGCCGAGCACCAGCGTGTCGGCACCAGCATCGAGCATCGGCTGCAGATAGGCCTGCAGCAGTTCCAGCACGGCGGGGGAGTGCGTATCGCCGCGCTCAATCAGGGGGACAAGGCCGTAGCCGGGTTGGCTCAGTACCGTGCAATCACCGGAGGCAGCGGCCAGCAGGCGCGCAAACTTATCGCTGCGCAGCGTGCTTTCCGTGGCCAGCACACCCACCACGCGACTCTTTGACGTTGCGACGGCCGGCTTCAGGCCCGGCTCGACGCCAATCACCGGCACCGCCAGTTTCTCGCGCAGCACATGCACGGCCTGCGCCGTGGCGGTGTTGCACGCGATCACCAGTGCCTTGCAGCCCTGGTCGACCAGCCACTCGCACACACGCAGCGTGCGCTTGGCGATGAATTCGGGAGATTTTTCCCCGTACGGGGCATGGCGGGAATCCGCCAGGTAGAGAAGCGATTCGGCCGGCAGTTCGGCGCGAATTGCGCGCAGGACGGAGAGCCCTCCGAGGCCGGAGTCAAAGACCCCGACCGGTGCCTGCGCGCGTGTCGTCACGATAGCGACGGTAAGCCGATTAAGCAGCTGCGACCGGAATCTTGCCGATCTTCGCTTGCCATTCCGCCGGGCCGGTCTTGTGGACCGAGGTGCCCGAACTGTCCACCGCGACGGTGACAGGCATGTCCTTCACGTCGAATTCGTAGATGGCTTCCATGCCCAGGTCTTCGAACGCCAGCACCTTGGAACCGCGGATGGCCTTCGACACCAGGTACGCCGCGCCGCCCACGGCCATCAGGTAGGCCGACTTGTGCTTCTTGATCGACTCGATGGCAACCGGGCCGCGCTCGGCCTTGCCCACCATGGCGATCAGGCCCGTCTGGGCAAGCATCGTCTCGGTGAACTTGTCCATGCGGGTAGCGGTGGTCGGGCCCGCCGGGCCGACAACTTCATCGCGCACCGGGTCGACCGGGCCGACGTAGTAGATCACGCGGTTGGTGAAGTCGATCGGCAGCTTCTCGCCCTTGGCTAGCATGTCGGCAATGCGCTTGTGCGCGGCGTCGCGGCCGGTGAGCATCTTGCCGTTGAGCAGCAGGGTCTGGCCCGGCTTCCACGAGGCGACTTCTTCCGGCGTGAGCGTGTTCAGGTCGACGCGCTTCGACGTTTCCGTGTTCGGCGCCCACTCGACCTTCGGCCATTGCGACAGGTCCGGCGCTTCCAGCTTGGCAACGCCGCTGCCGTCCAGCGTGAAGTGCGCGTGGCGGGTAGCGGCGCAGTTCGGGATCATGGCGACCGGCAGGTTGGCCGCGTGGGTCGGGTAGTCGAGGATCTTCACGTCCAGCACGGTGGCCAGGCCGCCCAGGCCCTGCGCGCCAATACCCAGCGCGTTGACCTTCTCATATAGTTCGATGCGCAGTTCTTCTGCGCGGTTGCTCGGGCCGCGTGCGATCAGGTCTTGAATGTCGATCGGCTCCATCAGGGCTTCCTTGGCCAGCAGCATGGCCTTTTCAGCCGTGCCGCCAATGCCGATGCCCAGCATGCCCGGCGGGCACCAGCCGGCGCCCATGGTCGGCACGGTCTTGAGCACCCAGTCGACGATCGAGTCCGACGGATTCAGCATCACGAACTTCGACTTGGCTTCCGAGCCGCCGCCCTTGGCGGCAACGATCACCTCCACCGTATCGCCCGGCACGATCGACATGTTGATCACGGCCGGGGTGTTGTCCTTCGTGTTGGTGCGCTTGCCGGCGGGGTCAGCCAAGACGCTTGCGCGCAGCTTGTTGTCGACGTCGTTGTACGCGCGGCGCACGCCTTCGTTGACCATGTCTTCCAGGCTCATCGTGGCGCCGTCCCAGCGCACGTTCATGCCCACCTTCAGGAACACGGTGACGATGCCGGTGTCCTGGCAGATCGGGCGCTTGCCTTCCGCACACATGCGGCTGTTGGTCAGGATCTGCGCGATGGCATCTTTGGCCGCCGGGCTCTGCTCCTGCTCATAGGCGCGGCCCAGAGCAGTGATGTAGTCCATCGGGTGGTAGTAGCTGATGTACTGCAGCGCGTCGGCGACGCTCTGGATGAGGTCTTCTTGACGGATGACGGTCATGGTGGGGGACCAACGTATAGGAATGAGAAACCGGATGCTGGATGTGGCGGGAAGGCAGTGATCAGCACTCCCTGCCTGTGGCCCAGCGGCGGGCGCCGCAGGCTCAGAACAGCCAGAGATCATACACCCAATGTCGGGTGCCGATTGTCCGAGCGGATTCGTCGGAATCGGTGGCGCGACAAGGCAGCGGTGTCAATGTGCGTCGGCGGTCTCGCCCTTGGGATGGGCGTGCGAAACGAGGCGATCTACCCAAGCCATCACGAGTGCAGACACCAGGAACGCCACGTGAATCACCACCTGCCACAGGATCGTGTGCGTGTCTTTCTGGGCCGCATCGATGAAGGTCTTGAGCAGGTGGATCGACGAAATGCTGATCAGCGCCATCGATAGCTTCACCTTCAGCACGCCCGCGTTGACGTGGTCGAGCCATTCCGGCTCATCCTCATGGCCTTCGATGCCGAGCTTGGACACGAAGATGTCGTACCCGCCGATGATCACCATGATCAGCAGGTTGGAGATCATCACCACGTCGATCAGGCCCAGCACGGCGAGCATGATCTTGGTTTCGTCCAGCTCGGTCATGTGCGAGACCAGGTGCCAGACTTCGACGACGAACAGGTACACATAGGCCGCCTGGGCGACGATCAGCCCCAGATACAACGGCAGTTGCAGCCAGCGGGAAAAGAAGATCAGGCGCGGAATCGGGCGCAGCGGAGCAATGGGCGACTTCATGTTCGGAGCGGGTGCGGGTGAAAAACCGCGCGATTGTAGCGTTCAGTGATTGCTAAAACGCTTACAGGAAAACGCTTGCGATGCGTATTATTCGCGATCGAGTGACGGATCGAGCGGGTCCAGCGGGTCGACCACCCGCCCGCGTCGTACGGGGTGGCGCGGGCGCGCTGGCCAACTCGCCACCAGAATGCCCGCCACCACGCATGCCAGTGCCACGCCGTGCGGCCAGCCGGGCGTCTCGCCGAGCGCGACCACGCCGTACGTGGCCGCCGCAATCGGCAGCACCGAGGTGAACACGCCAGCCAGATGTGCGGGCACATGCCGGATGCCCTTCATCCACAGCCAGAACGAGAAGATGCTGGCCGACAGCGCATACCACAGCACGAGGCCCCAGATGGGCCATGGCACGCTCGATGCGTCGAAGGTAAGCAGCGGCACCAGCCCCAGCGGCAGCATCAGCAGCCCACCGATCAGGTGGGTGTACGCGCAGATTTCGATGGCGGGCAACGTTTGCGTCAGCCGACGCGACAGAATCACGTAGATCGACTCGCACAGCACCGCGCCCATCACGAGCGCATTGCCGAGCAGCGCCTGCGACGCATCGGCCGGCGCTGCGCCGGAAGACTCGCCGCCGCGATAGACGTTGAGAATCGCCACGCCCGCCACCGCCAGCACGACGGACACCAGCGTGCGTCCGGAGGGCTTCTCGCGCAGTACCACCCACGACAGCAGCGCCACCGTGGCCGGGATCGTGCTGGTGATGATGCCGGCGGCCAGCGCCGAGGTCAGCCGCACGCCATTGAGCATCAGCAGCGTGAAACCGAACGTACCGAAGAACGCCTGCAGGAAGAGGTTGGTCCACTCGCTGCGCGTCACGCGGCGCATGCGCGCCGGCTTGTACCAGGGCGCCATGCAGACGATGGCGATCAGAAAGCGCAGCAAGGCAAACAGCATCACCGGCATGACGGCGACGATCGATTTACCGAAGCCGACGTTGCTACCGACCAATGCCATGGCAGCAATCAGAAAAAGGGCGTGGATAGGCACAATGAAGAACGGGGTGGAAAACGGCACGGCGCGCGGTTTTCAGGCCGGCCATGTTGCGTTGCGATGCGTGCCATAGCATGAGGTGACGCATTATAGTAGTGCCCTTCGCGTCGGCTTGCGGCACTGGATTGGCGTCAGAACGCGTAAGGCTGGAGTCAGTTCAGTCGCTTAGATTCGCCGCAAAACGATCACAGACATCGCACTATCAGGAGACACCATGGCTGGCATTGAATCTGTCCTGCAGGAAACGCGCGTGTTCGACCCGCCCGAGTCCTTTGTTAAACAGGCAAACATCGCCGGCATGGATGCGTACCGTGCCCTGTGCGCCGAAGCCGAGCGCGATTACGAAGGCTTCTGGGCTCGCCTGGCGCACGAACACCTGCTGTGGCACAAGCCGTTCAGCAAGGTGCTGGATGAATCCAACGCACCGTTCTACAAGTGGTTTGAAGATGGCGAGATCAACGCCTCGTACAACTGCCTGGAGCGCAACCTTGAAAACGGCAACGCTGACAAGGTCGCCATCATCTTCGAAACCGACGACGCCAAGGTCACGCGCGTCACGTATCGCGAACTGCACGCACGCGTCTGCCGCTTTGCCAACGGCCTAAAGGCTCTCGGCATCAAGAAGGGTGACCGCGTGGTCATCTACATGCCGATGTCGATTGAGGGCATCGTTGCCATGCAGGCCTGCGCACGCATCGGCGCGACGCACTCGGTGGTGTTCGGCGGGTTCTCGGCCAAGTCGCTTCAGGAACGCATCGTCGACGTGGGCGCCGTCGCGCTCATCACCGCCGACGAGCAGATGCGCGGCGGCAAGGCGCTGCCGCTCAAGGCCATCGCCGATGAAGCGCTGGCCATGGAAGGCACCGACGCCATCAAGCACGTGATCGTCTATCGCCGCACCAACGGCAACGTGAACTGGGTGGAAGGCCGCGATCGCGCGATGGACGAAGTCGAAGCCGGCCAGCCCGATACCTGCGAAGTCACGCCGGTCAGCGCCGAGCATCCGCTGTTCATCCTCTACACCTCGGGTTCGACCGGCAAGCCCAAGGGCGTGCAGCACAGCACCGGCGGCTACCTGCTGTGGGCCTTGCTGACCATGCAGTGGACGTTCGACCTCAAGCCCGACGATGTCTTCTGGTGCACGGCCGACATCGGCTGGGTGACGGGCCACAGCTACATCGCCTACGGGCCGCTGGCTGCCGGCGCCACGCAGGTCGTGTTCGAGGGCGTGCCGACGTATCCGAACGCCGGCCGCTTCTGGGACATGATCGCCCGCCACAAGGTCAACACGTTCTACACCGCGCCGACGGCAATCCGCTCGCTCATCAAGGCGGCCGAAGCCGACGAGAAGATCCACCCGAAGCAGTACGACCTGTCCACTCTGCGCTTGCTGGGCACCGTGGGCGAGCCGATCAACCCCGAAGCCTGGATGTGGTACCACACGAACGTGGGCGGCGGCCGCTGCCCGATCGTGGATACGTTCTGGCAGACCGAGACCGGCGGCCACATGATCACGCCGCTGCCGGGCGCCACGCCGCTGGTGCCGGGTTCATGCACGCTGCCGCTGCCGGGCATCATGGCTGCCATCGTCGATGAAACGGGCGGCGACGTGCCGAACGGGCAGGGCGGCATCCTGGTCGTCAAGCGCCCGTGGCCGTCGATGATCCGCAACATCTGGGGCGACCCGGAGCGCTTCAAGAAGAGCTACTTCCCGGAAGAGCTGGGCGGCAAGCTGTACCTGGCGGGTGATGGCTCCATCCGCGACAAGGACACCGGCTACTTCACCATCATGGGCCGCATCGATGACGTGCTGAACGTATCGGGCCACCGCATGGGCACGATGGAAATCGAATCGGCGCTGGTGGCGAACCCGCTGGTGGCCGAGGCCGCCGTGGTGGGTCGTCCTGACGACATGACCGGCGAGGCCATCTGCGCATTCGTGGTGCTCAAGCGCTCGCGCCCCGAGGGCGATGAGGCCAAGCAGATCGCCACCGAACTGCGCAATTGGGTGGGCAAGGAGATCGGTCCGATCGCCAAGCCGAAGGACATCCGCTTTGGCGACAACCTGCCGAAGACGCGCTCGGGCAAGATCATGCGCCGGCTGTTGCGCTCGCTGGCCAAGGGCGAAGACATCACGCAGGACACGTCCACGCTGGAGAACCCCGCCATCCTTGAACAACTGAAGGACGCACGCTAACACTGGCCGCCACCTTGGCCACCGATCTGCAATCAGACAGCCGCTTTCGCAAGCGGCTGTTTCTGTATTACGGGCTCTATACCGTAGGGCTGCTGCTCTTCATCGTCATGATGGGCGCGATCGAGCGCGTGCGCGGGCCGGGCGTGTGGCTCGGCTACGTGTTCCTGTTCGTCACGATTGCCATCTACGCATGCATCGGGCTCATCTGCCGCACGGCGGACCTGACCGAGTACTACGTGGCCGGGCGCCGCGTGCCCGCGTTCTTTAACGGCATGGCCACCGCGGCAGACTGGATGAGTGCCGCGTCATTCATCGGCCTGGCGGGCATCGTGTTTGCCTCGGGCTACGAAGGCTTGGCCTACGTGATGGGCTGGACGGGCGGCTACTGCCTTGTCGCTTTCCTGCTGGCGCCGTACCTGCGCAAGTTCGGCGGCTATACGGTGCCGGATTTTCTTGCCAACCGCTATGGCAATGGGGAGCGCGGCGGTAGCTCCGTCGTGCGCGGCATCGCGGTGCTGGGTGCGACGCTGTGTTCGTTCGTCTACCTTGTTGCGCAGATCCAGGGCGTTGGGCTCGTGGTCACACGCTTCATCGGCGTGGAGTTTTCGGTGGGCGTGTTCTTCGGGCTCGCCGGCATCCTGGTGTGTTCGTTCCTGGGCGGCATGCGGGCGGTCACGTGGACCCAGGTGGCGCAGTACATCATCATGATCGTGTCGTTCCTGGGCGTGGTGTCGATCATCGGCTGGTATCGGTATCACGATCCGGTGCCGCAGCTCTCGACCGGCCGCCTGCTGCAGCAGATCGAGAAAGAGGAGCGGCGCATCGCCCGGGATCCGGCCGAGCAGCATGTGCGCGATCATTTCCTGAACGAGGCGCAGGCGCTGGAGGAGCGGATCGCGCACCTGCCGGCGTCGTTCGACCATGCGCGTGACGCATTGAATACGCAACTCAAGCTCGCCCGCGAGCGCAATGCACCGCTGCGTGAGATCAAGGCGCTGGAGCGCGCGCGCGAGGAGTTTCCGCCCGACGCGGCCACGGCATCGATCCTCTGGAACCAGGAGCGCGAAGATGCGCTGGAACGTAGCCGCGTGGCTGCGCCGTCCACCGAGCCGTTCCCGTCAAAGTCCGAAAACGAGCGCGGCACCGAGCGGCTGAACTTCGTGCTGCTGGTGTTCTGCCTCATGGTGGGCACGGCCAGCCTGCCGCACATCCTCACGCGCTTTCACACCACGCCATCGGTGCGCGAGACGCGCAATTCGGTGAGCTGGACGCTGTTCTTCGTGGCGCTGCTGTATGTGTCGGCGCCGGCGCTGGCAGCACTGGTCAAGCTCGACCTGCTGCAGCATCTGGTGGGGGCGCCGTTTGCTGACTTGCCGAATTGGATCGCGCCGTGGCGCAAGGTCGACCCGCCCGTATTTGCGCTGCACGACATCAACGGCGACGGCATCGTGCAATGGGCCGAGGTGCTGATGCAGCCTGACATGGTCGTGCTCGCGGCGCCCGAGATCGCCGGGCTGCCGTACGTGCTGTCGGGCTTGATTGCAGCGGGTGCGCTGGCGGCGGCGCTGTCCACCGCCGACGGCCTGCTGCTGACGATTGCCAATGCGCTGTCGCACGACGTGTACTTCCACATGATCGACAATACCGCCAGCCACCAGCGGCGCGTGACGAGCGCGAAGGTGGTGCTGCTTGGCGTGGCGCTGCTGGCGGCCTATGTGACGTCGCTCAAGCCGGGCAACATCCTCTTTCTGGTGGGGGCGGCCTTTTCACTGGCGGCGTCGTGCTTCTTTCCGGTGCTGGTGCTCGGGGTGTTCTGGAAACGCACCAACCGTGCCGGCGCCATTGCGGGCATGCTGACCGGTCTGGCCGTGAGTGTGTACTACATCATCGCCAACTACCCATTCTTCACGCGCATGACCGGCGTGCTGGGGCAGCCGTGGTTTGGCGTGGACCCCATCGCCTCAGGCGCATTCGGTGTACCGGCGGGGTTTGTCGCGGCGATTGTCGTGAGCCTGCTCACCAAACCGAACCGGCCGGTGGTCGACAAGCTGGTTGGCTACATCCGCGATCCGCTGTAGCAAGAAAAAAGGCCCGCGACTTCCCGGCGCGGGCCCAATGACGGCTTGGAGACTTGAAAGCGTGCGTCAGGCGACGCGGAAGAATGCCATCGTCGCATTGAGCTCCTGCCCCTGGTCCTGCAGCGATTGCGAGGCGGCCGCAGCTTCTTCCACCAGCGCCGCATTGCGCTGCGTGACTTCGTCCATCTGCGAGATCGCCTGGTTGACCTGCTCGATGCCGCGCTTCTGCTCGACCGAGGCGGCCGCGATTTCTTCCATGATGTGCGTGACGCGGGCCACGGCTTGCGTGACTTCGGTCATCGTCTCGCCGGCTTCGCCTGCCAGCGTGGAGCCATCGTGAATGCGCTCCACCGACGAGGCGATCAGCTCCTTGATCTCCTTGGCGGCCGTGGACGAGCGCTGCGCCAGGCTGCGCACCTCGCTGGCAACCACCGCAAAACCGCGGCCCTGTTCGCCTGCGCGGGCGGCTTCCACCGCGGCATTCAGCGCGAGGATGTTGGTCTGGAACGCGATGCCTTCGATGATGCCGGTGATGTCGGCGATCTTGCTCGAGCGCTCGCTGATGTCCTGCATGGTCGACACGACCTGGCTGACCACCGAGCTGCCCTTGAGTGCGACTTCCGATGCGGTGGAGGCCAGTGCGGTGGCGTGCTGGGCGTTGTCGGCGTTCTGCTTCACGGTGGAGGTCAGCTCTTCCATGCTGGCCGCGGTTTCCTGCAGCGACGATGCCTGTGCTTCGGTGCGCTGGCTCAGGTCGGCGTTGCCGGCGGCAATCTGCTTGGCCGCGCCGGCCACGCTGCTGCTGCTGTCGCGCACCTTGTCGACGATCTCGGTCAGGCGGCCGTTCATGTCGCGCAGGGCCGAGAGCAGGTGGCTCGTTTCATCCTTGCCTTGCACGTCGATGCGGCTGCTCAGGTCACCGCGCGCCACCGTTTTGGCGACGTCCACGGCGGTGCGGATCGGTTGCGTGATCGAGCGGGTGATGATCATGCCCGCAATGACGGCCAGCAGCACCGCGCCGATCGACAGCCCCGTCAGCACGTTGCGCTGCATGACGTATTGGGCTTCGTAGGCTTGCACGAGCTGCTCCTGGCGCTCGTGCGTGTAGGCGGCATATGCATCGGTGGACTTGATGAGCGCAGCCAGCAGCGGGCGGCACTCGTTGTCCATTTTCTGGATGGCCTCCTCGCGCTTGCCGGCCAGCGCCAGCCCGACGATGTCGGTCGCCACCGGGCCGTACTTCGCTTCCACGTTGTTGATGTCCTGCAGTAGGGAACGGGCACGGTCGCTGGTGTCGCGGGCGTTGGTGATCAGCTCGTTGAGCAGCTTGAGCTTGTTCTTCACATCGTCGTGCGCGCGAAGCACGTCGGCCTTTTCCAGCTCCAGATCCTGCTGCGTGACGACCAGCACCAGGTTGCGGGCGGCAATGGCGCGGCGGTCTACGGCTGTGCGTACGTCGTTGGCAACGTCGGCGCGGGCGCTGATGCCATGCACGTAATTCGAGAAGCCCTCGGTCGACTCGGACAGGGCTCGCAACGACATGCCCGACACCACGACAACGATGGCAGCCAGCACGCCAAAGCCCATGGTGAGCTTGGCCTTGATGGTCATCTGGGAAAGGTTCACAGCGTCCTCCGGTTTGCAGAATCAGTTCGAGTGGGGTCGCGCATCGAGGCCGTTAGAGAAGGGCAGCCGGCAACCACGATTGTTATGTGCAAGGTGCTGCGTAGATAAGAGGAAGGAGCGGGCTCCACCAGGGCGAGGCCGATTTTTCTGGGATTGCATTTCCGTGCCTCCACGGAGTTATCGGCATTGGGGTGGGGGTTCTTAATATGCCTTTTCGTACGCGTTTTCACTTAATGCATTGTGTGGCCGCTGTTTTGCCTGTGGAACGTTGTGCGGCAAGGCTCGGCGCCAGACAATTTCGGATCGTGTGACGGGTTATGAAAAGAGCAGTGGAATCGGCGCATTCACGCTGTGGTTACTGCCGCTGAAGTCAGGTATCGATATTGTCTTTACACCGCGTACTGCGTGGTTTTACGGATGTATTTAGGCGGCTACATATTTTGGTGGTGACCAGTGTGTAAAGAAAACGGCCCGCCGAAGCGAGCCGTCGGGCAACGCTGAAGGGGCGCGCGGCTAGAGCGCAGTGGCGGGCACCACAGGCAGGACCACCTTGGACGGGTGATCCGCATCGCTATAGACCGTCAACACGCCGATGAGCGAGTTGAGCAGCGTGGGCAGGGGGGGCACCCCCTGTGGCAGATTGCTCGCCCCGACAGCCACGCGCAGCTTGTGACCCTTGGCGATCAGCGCGCTGGTCGGAAACACCTCCACTGGAACCAGCACGGCGTGGCCGGGCGTGAGCGCCTGCACCGAGCCGGGGGTGAACGGGTGCCAGGGCTGGATCGACAGGCCGTTCATCATGCGCGAGCGGCTGGCGTCGACCGCGCGCAGCGACGCCGTCTGCAAACCGTCAGTGAGCGGGGTGACATTGCCGGCGGCATCCACATCGTCGATGCGCACCGACACGCCGGCATCCAGCGCCGTGGTGGAGATCCACACATCGGCTTCGATCGGGCCATTCAGGTAGACGTCGGCCGGCATGGGTGGCGTTTCGAACTTCACATCGGCGGCTTCGGCGAGGGTGTCGTCGGTCTGGCAGGGCAACGGGAGGAAGCCAGTCAGGCCTGCTGTCCACTGCGACAGGCTCATCGAACACGCGCCATTCAGCGGCTGTTGGGCGACCTGGCTGGCGGTTTCGTTGGCGGCCGGCGCGGTGGTCGACAGGCTCTTGTCGCCGCGCAGGAAGAGCTGCTGCGCCTGCACTTGCGGATGCGGCCAGTCGGTGGCGGTGGCGTAGTGGCCGTAGCCGGTCACGTACTGCGTAACGTTGGGCAGCGCATCGGCCCCTACGTTCATGCCCTTCACGTACTGGTCAAACCACTGCAGCTGGATGTGGTTCAGCGGTGGCACGCCGTCCACCGGCAAACCATTGCCCATGGCGGCCTGCAGGTGCGTCCAGGGGCCGATCAGCAGCTTGGCCGGTGCCTGCGTCTTGATGGCTTCATACGTGAGCGGTTCGCTGCGCTGGAAGAGATCATGCAAGCCGCCCACAACGAAGGTCGGTACCTTGATCTTGCCGTCGTTCTCCAGCGGCGAGCGTGTCGCCCAGAATGGGCCGTCGTAGGCGGTGGCTGTTGTGCCCAGCAGCGCCTGCAGCATCGTCGGCAACTGGAACGTTGTGACTGCGGACACCAGGTGCTGCAGCACCGCCGGCAACCCGATGGTCGAGTCGCTCAGCAATGTCGGATCCGTCAGGCTCAGCACCGACACCAGCCCGAACCACGCCGGGATGAACGTCAGGTTGGTCTGCCCGCCGGTGAAGACGATGTCGCGATACCCGTCGCCAATGGGCACGATGGGGAAGGCCGCCTTCACCGCTGGATGGTTCTGCGCGGCCGTGATGACCGTCGTGATGCCGAGATACGAAACGCCGTACAGGCCGATGGCGCCGTTGCTCCACGGCTGTTGCGTGACCCAGTCGACGACGTGGCCGTAGTCGCTCTGCTCGTCGGCGCCGAAGGCATCCCAGGTGCCTTGTGACTGGCCGGTGCCGCGCACGTCCACCACCACGGTCGCATAGCCGTGTTGGACGATGTACGGGTCCGCCCCGCCCAGCGCTGCGCCGATCGAAGCGGTGTATTGCGCGTTGCCGCCGTTGTATGAGGTCTGCACCAGCACCGTTGGGAACGTGCCGGAAGCAGGCTTGCCTGATGCGTCGGCCGGCAATGTCACGTAAGCGGCGAGCTTCGTGCCGTCGGGCATCATGATGTATTGGGTGGCTTGTCGTGCGATGCCGGCGTAGAGCGCGGGCGGGTTGTAGTCGACCCACTTGGCACCTGCGTTGCTCGTGATGGACGTGCCCGGTTGCGCAGCGGTGGCACGCGTGCCGAGCGTGGTCCAGTTGATTGCGGCGGGCTGTGCCGGCTGTGTTGGCTGCGGTGTGGTGTTTGAATTAAGCGGGGTGCTGTCGTTGGTGGCGACAGTCGAGCCGCTGTCACCGCCGCAGCCCGACAGCGAAAGCGCTACGCATAGCAGCACCGAAATCAGCGCGCGGCTGTGCCGCAAGCGTGGGTTGCCCATCTCCATGGGGGTGTCTCCTCTTGAATGCTCTTGTTGTTTGGGGGGGGCGGCATGCCGAGGGTGGCGGCACGCGGCAGCGCGCTTCCGGTCGGGAAGCGATGCAAGCGAAGAGGCCGGCGCAGAAGAGGGGTGAGTCACACGGCCGACCATGCGCCAGCGGGCTTGGACGCAAGGTAAAGCGCCAAGCATGCCTGTTAAGCGATGATGCGCACCCCGCCTCGCGCCGTACGTTGGAGCGTGTTCGGGGCCCGGAATACCCTTCGCGTTACGTAACGTGCGACGTAACGCAGGCGGCAGTGGCGCGATTTTCGGATGAGAAATCCGCACCCCACCGCCGGAGGGACTCTACCCGCCAATCCGCGCCAACAGGGCGTTTCAAACACGTCGGAATGACAATGGATGCATGCATAGAGTGCGCGCTCGAATGTGTGCTGGCACTGGCATGGAGGTTGCGTAACTCCAGCGGACACGCCCGGCACAGGGCGCCGCGCATAGACAGACAGGGGCCAATATGAACCGCACCATTCAAGACGTTGAAATTGCCGCCGCCATCGACGCGGACCTGCTGCGCCGTCGCGAGCAGTTTTCCGGGCAGCCCGCCGCATGGCGCGTGTGGTCCGAGGCCGCGCACGTTGCCACCCTGAACGAACGTGCGCGCATCGCCTTCATCGAACATGTCGCCGCCAGTCGCGGTGCTGATATCGCGCTCCGCCTGCTGATGAAGGCGCAGTCGATTCGCGAACAGATTACGCAGACGTTGCTCCTGAGCGAGGCACCGACGCTGCATTGAGTTAGCGAGGGGAATGCCGGCCGTGCAAGACGTGCCGGAAGTGCAGTGGGATGCAAAAGGCCCGGTCGGGAGACTGGGCCTTTTGTTTTGGGCGATGCGGATGGGCCGGGGAAATGAAAATGCCCGCTTGCGCGGGCATTTGTGTTCTGGCGGAGAGAGGGGGATTCGAACCCCCGATAGGCTATTAACCTATACACGCTTTCCAGGCGTGCGACTTAAACCACTCATCCATCTCTCCGGAAGCCCGCGATTGTAGCACACCGTGCGGGCCAGCCAAGCCTTTGTGCGTGTATCGAGGGGGCAGCGGTGGGTTTGTGCTCTGGAGGGGAACCACTATTGCCGCGCGCAGGCGTTTGAACGTACGCTTCGCCGCATAAAAGTCACAAAAAAGAAACCATCCGGAGACCCTCACCCCCATGGACTTGGACGTCAACCACAAGCCGGTCAGCGTCGATTGCGACCCGGCTACGCCGCTCTTGTGGGTGCTGCGTGATCACCTGAACCTGACCGGTACCAAGTTCGGCTGCGGCGTTGCGGCCTGCGGCGCGTGCACGGTGCATGTGGATGGGGCGGCGGTGCGTTCCTGTGTGCTGCCGGTGGCTGCTGTGGCAGGCAAGCACATCACCACCATCGAAGGCTTGGGCGGCGGCGAAGGCAAGCGCCACGCGCTGCAGCAGGCCTGGGTGGAAGAACAGGTGCCGCAGTGCGGCTACTGCCAATCCGGCATGCTGATGGCGGCCGCTGACCTGCTGGCGCAGCACCCCGACCCCACCGACGCCGACATCGACGCCGCCATGACCAACATCTGCCGCTGCGGCACGTACCCGCGCGTGCGTGCCGCCATCAAGCGCGCTGCCAGGGCGCTGCGGGAGGGGCAGGCATGAACGCCAACGCAACCAAGCCGACGAAGGTCCGTTCAGGACGCCGCCGCTTCCTGCTGGGCGCACTGGGGGTGGGCGGAGCGCTGGTGGTGGGTTGGGGCGTGATGCCGCCGCGCAGCCGCGTGGGCACTCCGTCCGTCTTTCCGGAACACAGCGGCGAGATCGCGCTGAACGGCTGGATCAAGATCACGCCCGAAGGCAACGTCGTGCTCGCCATGCCGCGCGTAGAGATGGGGCAGGGCATCCACACCGCGCTGTCGATGCTGGCGGCGGAAGAACTCGATATTCCGCTCACGCGCGTGCGCATCGATACCGCGCCGGTGGAGCGCATCTACGGCAACGTCGTCGCCATGGGCATCGGCTCGCTGCCGGTGCACCCGGACAGCGAGGGCAAGACCTGGGCGCGTGCGTTGGCCTGGGTGATGTCCAAGAGCGCGCGCGAGATCGGCCTCATCATCACCGGCGGCAGCAGCAGCGTGGCCGACGGCTGGCAACCGGTGCGCGAGGCGGCCGCCACGGCGCGTGCCGCACTGGTGGAGGCGGCTGCACGCGAATGGAACGTGCCGGCGGCGCAGGTCAGCATCCACGATGGTCAGTTGATCGGGCCCAACGGCAAGCAGGCCGCGTTCGGCGGCATGGCAAAGACGGCGCAGGGCATTTCTGCGCCTTCCAACGTCACGCTCAAGCCTGCCTCGCAATACCAGTTGATCGGCAAGCCGGCGCTGCGCAATGATCTGGCGTCCAAGACGGATGGCAGCGCGCGCTTCTCGATCGACACGCGCCTGCCCGGCATGCTGTATGCGGCCGTGGTCATGTGCCCGGTGTTTGGCGGCAAGCTCAAGACGTTCCAGTCGAAGGCGGCGCTCGGCATGCCGGGCGTGCGCTACGTGGTGCCGTTTGAAGGTTCGGCGGGTGGCGCACCCGGTGTGGCTGTAGTGGCCGACCACTACTGGCAGGCGCGTCAGGCCCTGGCAACGGTCGAGCCGGTGTGGGACAACGGCCCGCATGCCGGGCTCGATTCGGCCGGTATCCGGCAGCAGCTCATCAGCGCGCTCGACAGCGACAAGAGCGGCTTCACCTATCGCTCGATGGGCGATGGCTTGAAAGCCTTCGACAGCAAGGCCGACGGCGTGACCGTGGTCGAGGCGGAATACACCGCGCCGTATCTCGCGCATGCAACCATGGAGCCGATCAACTGCACGGCACAGGTGACAAAGGACGGCGTGCAGCTCTGGGCGCCCACGCAGGTCGCCACGCTGGCGCAGTTGGTGGCGGCACATGCGGCCGGTGTCGGCCGCGACAAGGTGCACATCGACATCCCGTTCATCGGCGGCGGCTTTGGGCGGCGGCTGGAATCGGATTTCATCGGTCAGGCCGTGACCATCGCCACCAAGACCGAGGGCAAGCCGGTGCAGGTCATCTGGTCGCGCGAGGAAGACGTGCGGCACGACTTCTATCGCCCGCATGCCATCGCACGGCTGAAGGCGCGCGTGGAGAACGGCAAGGTCACGGCGATCGCTTCGCGCAGCGCCGGTCAATCGATCCTCGCCGGTGAGCTGGACCGCCTGGCCGGCGCGCCCTCGGCGGGGATCGATCGCTACGCTGCGGAAGGGCTGTTCGACCTGCCGTACGAGATCGATCACGAACACATCGCGCATCTGGTGGTCGATCTGCCGATCCCCGTGGGGTTCTGGCGCAGTGTCGGCCACTCGTACAACGGCTTCTTCATGGAGGGCTTCCTCAATGACGTGGCGGCTGCGGCCAAGCTCGACCCGCTAGCCATGCGGCGCGATTTGCTGAAGGCCCATCCGCGTGAGCTGAAGGTGCTTGACACGGCGGCACAGGCGGCCGGTTGGGGGCCACCGCTGCCGCCCGCTGCCGATGGCGCACCGCGTGCGCGCGGGATCGCGCTGCACCCGAGCTTCGGCTCCGTGGTCGCGCAGGTGGTGGAGGTGTCGCTGAAGGACGGCAAGCCGCGCGTGCATCGCGTGGTGTGCGCGGTGGATTGCGGTACGGTGGTCAATCCGCGCATCGTCACGCAGCAGATGGAGAGTGCGGTCATCTTCGGCCTGACGGCGGCGCTGTACGGGCGGATCGACATCAAGGACGGGCAGGTCGTGCAGTCGAACTTCCCGGACTATCCGGCGCTCAAGATGGCCGAGACGCCCATCATCGAGACGCACATCGTGCCGAGCACGGCGCAGCCCACTGGCGTGGGTGAGATTGGCGTGCCGCCGATTGCGCCTGCCGTGGCGCACGCCGTGGCGCAGTTGACCGGCAAGCCGGTGCGGCAACTGCCAATCGTGTGAGGCTGACCACGTCTGCTGAACACGTGCTCACAGCAGCGCATGACGGATGGCAAATGCCGCGGCCTCCGCGCGATTGGCGCTGTGCGTTTTGCTGAGGATGCTGCTCACGTGGTTTGCCACCGTGTTCGGGCTGACAAACAGTTCGCGGGCAATCTGGCGGTTGCCCTTGCCCTGGGCCACCAGACGCAGCACTTGAGTTTCGCGACGGCTCAGCCCCGCAGGGTAATGCTCCATCGCAGCGGTCTGGGCCAACGCGCTGGCTGCGTCAATGCATGCCACCACACTGGTCATCCCGAGCGCTGCTGCCTCCTCTCTGGCTGCGTTCTGCAAGCGGGTGGCATGCTCGAGGTCGCCCGGCTCGCCGCGACGCAAAAGCATCTGGGCAAAGTACAGGCGCGTGCGCACGAGCGCTGGCCGCGCGCCTTGGCGCTCATTCATCGCCAACGCGGCTTCGAAATGTTGCTGGGCTCGCGGCAAGTCGCCCACCGTTGCACTCAGTGCGCCGAGTATCGCGTCGGCCGCGCCGAATGAGGCGATGGCCGTACCGAACAGCAGGTTGCGTCCGCTGGAAGGGGCCAGCAACTGGTACAGCGTTACGGCTCGGGCGGCATCGCCGAGGGCGTGGCAGACAATGGCCAGGTACGTGAGATTGGCCACCCAGACGCCATCGCGCGCAATCGCACGGAAGTCACTGTCGGCGAGTGCGTCGAACTTCTTGCGCGCCGCGTCCATCTGGCCAAGCTCGACGTGCATCAAGGCGATTCCGGGCTGCCAGACATCCATCGCGCTGGTGTGCTGAACGAAATGCTCCACCAGCGGTGCCACCTCGTGCAGTCGGCCCTGCTCGCGGCGCAGGGTGAACATCTGAACGCTGTAGGCACCGGCTGCGTCCATGCCTGGCATGCGGCGCGCGATTTCGTAAGCGCGGGGTATCAGGCGCTCCGCATCGGCAAAGCGCCCCTCGAACAACGCGTGCATGGCGCGCGACATGCTGGCGGTATAGCGGATGAAGGGCAGGCGCAGCGTCTCTCCGCCGTGCTCGTATTCCTCCAGGTTTGCGCGCCAGGCCGCCATGTCGCCGAGCTCGAAGTCATCGAAGAGGTGCCAGGCTCGCGTCGCGCACATCAGTATGCGATCGCCGGCCTGCCGGGCCAGTTCATATGCTTCGTCCGAGGCAGCGATGCGCTCGGCGATGCGCTCCTGCTGCCAGCGCAGCGACACGGTGGCGACCAGGGTATCGGCCAGCGTTGCCGGGTCGCCGGCGGTGCGTGCCACTGCGATGGCCTGCTCATGCACCCGGATGGCCTGCTCCTCCTCGCCGCTGAAGATGAGGGCGCGCGCGAGGGCGCTCAGCAGGCGGGCGTTCATCACGGGGTCGGCGCTGGTCTGGGCCGCAAGGGCTTCGCGCAGCAGCTCGGCCGCGGGGCCGCCGGGCAGCCCTGGGCTCCAGCTCGCCGTTTCGAAGCCGAGTGCCGCGTGTGCCAGCTCCTTGGTGTTGCCGTACTCGGCGCTCAGGCGCGCCGCCTCCTTGAAGGTCTGCATGGCCTGGAGCCAATCGCCGGCGCGGCTGTGCGCGGTGCCCAGCGCATTGAGCAGACTGCAGCGCGTCTCGCGTGGGAGGCCAGTGCCAACGTCCATCGCTTGCAGCGCCATCTGGCAATAGCGCGCCGATTCCTCGTGCGCAAGCTGGCAGTCGGCGCGCCGTGCCGCGCGCTGCGCGTAATCCACGGCCTGCGCGGCATCCCCGCCGGGCAGTGCAGCCCAGTGGTGATGGGCCAGTGCGGGGAGATGCGGCTCGAGGTCGTCGCCGCAGATCATCTCGATGGCGCGCGCGAGCTTCAGGTGGAGCCGGCTGCGCCGGGGTACGGGGATCTCGTCGTAAAGGGTCTCGCGAAACAGGGCATGGGCGAAGTGATAGTGGCCGGGTTCACGCAAGGCTTCGACCACACGGGCCTGCAGAGCCTCGTCGATCGCCGCGCTGCAGGCGTCCTCGTCGATATCATCCGCCAGGGCGGTCAGCAGCCGGAATTCGAAGGCGCGGCCGATGACGGCTGCGGCGGTGAGCACCTTGTTCGTGCTGGCGGACAGGCGATTCAGGCGGCGCCCGATCACTTCCTTGATGCCTTCGGGAATGCGCAGCGCACGGCTCGTGCCCGCTGCAGAACCTTCCTGTGCGAGCAGGCGCGTCATTTCACCGATGAACAAGGGGTTGCCTTCGGTCTGCACGTGAATCGCATCGACCAGCGCCGCAGCAAAGGTTGCCCCGCCGGCCAGATGCATCATGTGCGCCGTTTCCGCATGGGACAGCCCGCCCAGGCGCAGCCGTTCGAAGTGCGGTTGGCGCGCCAGTTCACCCAGCGTGGCCGACAGCGGGTGTTGCCTCGACAGTTCGACATCACGGTACGTCACGAGCAGCAGAATGCGGCTGCCAGCCAGGTCGGGGGCAAGAAATTCGAGCAGGCGCAGCGATGACGCATCGGCCCAATGCAGGTTGTCGAGAACGAGCAGTAGCGGGTGCTGTTGCGCTGCGCGCTGCCAGAACGTGTTCACGGCATCGAACAGCCGGAACCGGGCCTGGGCGACTTCGGTACTTGGCGCGGCAACGGCGCGGTCGCGTAGTGGTTCAGGTAACCGGTCGGCAAGGTCGGGCACGATTTCCGCAAGCGGCGCCACCCCGCCAGCCAGCGCACGATTGATGCTGTCTTCGTCGTGCGCGGCGATCCAGCTACGCACCAGTTGTTGCCAGGGCCAGTAGGGCGGCGCACCGGGCTCTTCATTGCAGCGGCCCCAAAACGCGCGCATACCTTGCCGTTCGGCCCGCTCGGCAACGATTTCCGCGGTGCGTGTTTTGCCGATGCCGGGCTCTCCGGCGAGCGCTGCGATGCTGCCGGTGCCGTTGTGTGCATGCGCCAACAGGCGATCAAGTGCCTCGAGCTCATGCTCGCGGCCGACGAAGCGGGCCATGGCCTGGCCGCTTTCTGTGCTGGCGGTCCGATCATCTTGCGTTGCAGGCTCAAGCGGCAACGGTGCGCCGCAGCCGTCGCAGAACTTCGCGTCCGGCCGGCACCAGCGGTCACAGCGAGTGCAGCGCATGTTGCGAAAGCCTTACACCAAGCTCTCCGGGCGCAGTTGCGTGACCTCGATCACCGCATCGGCGGGCAGGTTGGCCAGGCGCGCCGCCTGCCGGATGGCTTCCGCGCTCGGTGCTTCGTACAGGCAATAGGTCTTCTTGCGGTTGGCCGAGAGGAACGAAAAGACCCAGTTCACGCCGACGTCTGCATTGATCTTCTGGACGTTCGCGACGTCCGCGCCGCTCAACTCCAGCTCGTCGGCAAATTGGCGCTCGATGAGGAACAGTGGCATTGGGTTTCCCTCCTGACGCATCGACGGGCCATGCCGCCATTGCGTTTCATTGAAGGCCGAAGACCGGGCAAAACAAATAGTCAATATTGACTATCCCAGGACAGTTCGGGCGCCGCGCCAAAATGATCAAGGCAGCGGATAGAACCGACGACGACCGCTACCTAGACTTCCATCACGATTTCCCTGCCCGAAGTGCCAAGGAGGCCAACATGATGGAAGACACTACGGTGCAGGCCTCAGTGGAGGCCTCAGTGGAGACATTCCGCGCCCAGTTGCGTGGGGCGCTGATCGAGCCCGGCGATCCGTCCTACGATGCGGCCCGCCGCGTCTATAACGCAATGATCGACAAGCGGCCACGCTTCATCGCGCAGTGCGCGGACGTGGCCGACGTGATCGCGTCGGTCAACTTCGCGCGCGAGAACGACCTGCTTCTGGCGGTGCGCGGCGGCGCTCACAATGGCGGCGGCCTGGGTGTGTGCGATGACGGTCTGGTCATCGACCTGGGCCGGCTGCGCGGCATTCGCGTCGATCCGGTCGCCCACACGGTGCGTGCCGAGGGCGGTTGCACCTGGGGCGATGTCGATCATGCGACGCACGCTTTCGGTCTGGCCACGCCGGCCGGCATCATCAGCACGACAGGCGTCGGCGGGCTCACCCTGGGTGGCGGTATCGGCCATCTGGCGCGGCGCTTCGGCCTGACAATCGACAATCTGCTGTCGGTCGACGTCGTGCTCGCCGACGGCAGCTTTGTGACAGCCAGCGCGCATGCCAATGACGACCTGTTCTGGGCGGTGCGCGGCGGCGGCGGCAACTTCGGCGTTGTGACCTCGTTCGAGTTCCGCCTGCACGCACTGAGCCATATCGTCGGGGGCCCCACGCTGTGGTCGCTCGATCAGGCCGCAGAGGTGCTGCGCTGGTATCGCGACTTCATGCCGAAGGCGCCGCCCGAGCTGAATGGCTTTTTCGCGTTCCTCACCGTGCCGCCTGCGCCGCCGTTTCCGCCGGCACTGCATTTGCAGAAGATGTGCGGCGTGGTGTGGTGCTACTCAGGCGACCCCGCGGCGGCAGACGAGGCCTTCGCACCAGTGCGGGCGATGGAGCCCGCGTTGTACGGCGTCGGGACGATGCCTTATCCGATACTGCAAAGCGCCTTCGATGCGCTGTATCCGCCGGGTCTGCAGTGGTACTGGCGTGCCGATTTCGTCAATGACCTGCCGGACGACGCCATTGCCCTGCATGTGGAACATGGCTCGCAACTGCCGACCATGCACTCGACGATGCACCTGTATCCGATCGATGCCGCCGTGCATCGCATGGGGCGCAAGGAAACGCCGTTCGCCTACCGCGATTCGAAGTGGGCAGCCGTCATTGTTGGCGTGGACCCCGACCCAGCCCAGCGCGAGCGCATCACCAACTGGTGCAAGGGCTACTGGGATGCACTGCACCCGTATTCGGCAGGCGGCGCCTACGTGAACTTCATGATGGACGAAGGGCAGGAGCGCGTGCAGGCGACCTACCGCGACAACTACGCCCGGCTGGCCGCGATCAAGGCCCGATACGACCCGGGCAACCTGTTCCGCGTCAACCAGAACGTGCGGCCGGCGTCGTGAGCGTGTCAGCCTTGGCAACTTGGCGGTATGAGCGTTGGCTGCAGGAAACCCATCCTGCAGGAAAGGAGGTGTGAAATGGACAAGAGACTGTGGACCCTCGCCGCGGCGATCGTCGCTGCGTTGGGTGCGACTGTGGCGCATGCCAGTGCCACGCGGGATATGTACACGGATGGCGCCGCCGCCATGGAGGCACGCAATCCCTACACCGATGGCGGACTTGCGACGAAATTCGACGTCTACGCAGACGGCGCAAAGGCCGGCAAGTTCGATTCCTATACCGACGGCACGCACGCGCCGATGACGGACTGCGCCCGCTAGCCTTTCGGCAAAAAAAAACCGCAGGCGCAAACCTGCGGTTTCTTTCTTTGATGCGGTGCGAGGCGCTCAGGCCGCTTCCGGAAACACCGGCTCGCCCAGGTTCAGCATCAACCGGTTGGCCCACGCGAAGATCGCCACGGCGTGGATGAGGTCGAGGATCTCCGCATCCGTCAGCCCGGCGGCCTTGAGTGGTTTCAGGTCTTCGGCGCGCACATCGCCGGGGCGCAGCGTCAGGTCGATGGAGAACAGCGCGATGGCCCGTTCGCGCGCGTTCGTGCCGGCGGTGTGCGGGTCTTCGAAGACCTGCTTGATGACGTCGTTGCGCTTGGCCAGCTGCTCGAAGCGCTGGGCGTGAACGGAGGCGCAATACACACAGCCGTTCACACGTGATACCACCGCGCTGGCGAGTTCTCGTTCAGCGCGCGACAGGCCGCCGGGCGCATACATGATCGCGTTGAATGCAGCTGAGCGCTGACGCAGGATCTCCGGCTGGTGGACGAGGAAGCGGTAGTAGTCCGAGGTTTTCGCTTTCGGGTGGCTCTCTTCCAGCACGGCGATCTGCTCAGGCGTGGCGCGGTCCAGGTCGACCACATCGAGCCACGCATTCCATTCGAGCGATTCGTTGGTGAAGCCGTGGGCGCGGATGATCTCGGTCATGCTGCGGTCTCCGTGGAGGCGGGGGAGGTGTTGGCCCCGTTCAGTGCATTCAATGCGCGCAGGCCGGCCACCAGCCGCGTCTGATACGACAGGAAGGCGATGAGTTGCGCGAGCGTGACGACGTCTGCGGTGGCGAGGCCGGCAGCGGGCAGGCGCAGCAGCGCATCACGGTCGCCTTCGATGGGGCGCTCGACCAGCGTGCGCGTGAAGGCGAGGATGGCGCGCAGGCGTGTGTCGGCCAGCGTGTCCACTGCGTCCACATCGCCGTGTTCGATGGCTTGCAGGGCGTCCGTGTCGACGGGCGTGTCGGCCAGACGCAGTCGGTAGTGCTCGGCCAGTTCGGGCGCGGGCGTCAGGCGGCAGGCGTAGAGCGCCACGAGCAGGCGCTCACCGAGCGTGAGGCCGGGCAGGGCTGCGTCGAACAACCCGTCATAGCTGCCTTGCGTGGCAGTGGCGACCTTCTCGCGGGTGTGGCGCAGCGCATGTGTGGTGCTGCCCTCGTCCAGACCGGCAACGTGGTCGACCACATCTTGGGTGGGCGTGAAATCCATGGATGAAAGGCTCCGAGAATCGGGTACGGAGGCGCCGCGCGCAGCCACTGCGCTGGCGAGGAAACGTCGCACGGCGGCCCACGACTGCGCATCGGCGCGGGCATTGGCACGCGGCTCGCCACCGCCGGTGCTGATGCGACCAGACACCGGGTGCGCATAGACGAGCTGCGTGGTCGGCACATACGGGAAGACGATGGCGTGGCCCGCGCCTTCGTAGTCGAAATGCTCAACGGGGTAGGGGTGGCGCACCTCGGCCAGCTTGGCGGTGACCATGCGCGAGTAGTCGCCCGAGGGCCACGAGCCATCGTCGGTGGCGGAGAGCAGCAGTACGGGCCCGCGCGCACGCTCGATGCGGATGCGCGCACGCGCCACGGCGTCGGGGTCCTGAAGTGCGGTGCGGATGGCGCGCTCATGCCGATGCGGCGCCGGGCCTTCGTCGAACGGCGCCCAGCTGGCGGTGCGATTGCCTTCCCACAGATGCGGCAGCGGCTGGCCGCGATACAGCCACGTCGGGCCTTCGCGGCCGACGGCGGGGTCGGCGGCGTTCTGCCCGCTGTGCACCACGGCCCCCGGTACGTAGCCGATCACCGCAGAGACCGCCTCGGGGAACGTCGCGCCCAGCAGCAGTGCCAACTCGCCACCGCGCGACTGGCCGCTCACCGCGACAAAGTCGTGCAGCGGTTCGACACGCTTGCGCAGCCAGGCGAGTGCTCGCTCGAAATACTCCAGCGGCGTGTTGGAGATGTAGTCCGACAACCCCGGCGCCTTGAAGTAGGCGAGCGCAAACGCAGCATAACCGTGGGAGGCATACAGCGCCGCGCGCGGCTCGTTGATGCCGCCACCCGAGCCATTCAGGATCAGCACCGCCGGGCGGGGGCCCGGGTGCGCATACGGATCCGGAAGGTAGAGCGTGCCGACCAACCCTTCATCGCGCACCTCGTGACGTGTCACACCCGGCGCGGCGAGCCGCTGCACGAAGCTCGCGTGGACGGACTCGCCATTCGCCGTGGCTGTGAGCGTGGTCGTCAGCGGTTCGAACCCTGCTGCGGACAACGGCGGAAACACCTCGCGCGCCTTGCCGTCTTCGGGGCGCTGGCTCCAGACCAGGCCCATGGCGCTGACGCCGCTGTAGTCGCTGATCCCATCGCCGGAGACAGGCGCATCACGGGTCAGGTCGACGGTGCCTTGCGCGTCGGCTACGAATGCGGCGCGGGCATGCCAGAGTACGCCCGCATTTTTGTTACCTGCCCGATTTGTCTGCGCGACGATGCCGACCTGTGCGCCGGGCGCCAGCCCCGTCACGACGATCTGGCGCGATACGTCGATCAGGTCATCCGCCGGTGTAACGCTGAGCACGAAATTCCCCATGGCGTGCTTACTTGCCGTCCTTGGTGACCATCTGCGCGGCCGTGCGGTCGCTGGTCATCGGGGTCACCTTCAGGCCCTTCTTGGCGGCCCACACGTTCTGGTAGTGGTACAGCGGCACCACGCCCACGTCGTCCGACACCAGCTTGACCGAGTGGCGCAGGATGGCAGCGCGCTTCTCGGTGTTGAACTCTTCGGTGGAGGCGTTCAGCGCGTTGTCCACGGCCGGGTTGCTGTAGTGGCCCCAGTTGGACGCGCCCAGGCCTTTCTTGGTGTCGACGGTGGCCAGCACGTTGACCAGCGCATAGCTCGCCTCGCCTGTGCCGTTGCCCCACGCCAGCATGCTCATCGCGTATTCATTCTTGTTGGCGCGGCCGGAGTAGACCGACCAGGGCACCACCTCCACGCGCGCCTTCACGCCGATGCGCGTCCAGAACTGCGCCACCGCCTGCGCCGTTTCCGGGCCTTGCGGGTAGCGGTCGTTCGGCACGTGCATCACCAGGTTGAAGCCCTGCGGGAAACCGGCCTCGGCCAGCAGCTTCTTCGCTTGCGCCGGGTCGTAGGCAATGTTCTTGACCTCGGGGTTGTAGCCGTAGGTGTCCGACGGCATCCACTGGTTGGCGACGGTGGCGGCACCTTGCAGGATGCGATCGACGATCGCCTTGCGATCAATCGCCAGCGACAGCGCCTGGCGTACGCGCACATCCAGCAGCGGGTTGTTCGGCAGCGGCTTGCCGTCGTTGCCGGTGATGTACTGGTTTTCACCCTTGCGGAAGCTCGGCTGCAGCAGCATCACGCGCAGGCCGGGGTAGGCGAACACCTTTACGTTGGGTGACTGGCGCAGGCGCGCGAGGTCCGACACCGACACCTTGTCGATCACGTCCACCTCGCCCGAGAGCAGGTTGGCCGTGCGTGCAGCGGCGTTGTTGATGTAGCGGTAGTTGACCTTCTCCCAGATCTGCTTGCCGCCCCAGTAGTTGTCGTTGCGCGCCATCACCACGCGGTCGCCGGGCACGTACGAGACAAACTTGTATGGGCCCGTACCCACCACGGCGCGGCCGGCGTTGTAGTCCTCGGTGGAAGACTTCTCGCCCACGTGCTTGCTGACGATGTGCACGGACGCCAGGTTCAGCGGCAGGTCCGGGTTCGGGATGTTCGTCTTGATGATGAGCGTGAGTGGGTCCTTGGCCGTGACGGATTCCACCGTGCGCAGGTAGCCCGCGAAGGTCGCCACGCTGCCCGGCACGCTGCGCGCGCGCTGGTACGAGAAGATGACGTCATCCGCCGTGAACGGCTGGCCGTCGTGCCACTTCACGTTGGGGCGCAGCTTGAATTCCCACGTCTTCGGGTCCAGCGTCTTCCACGACAGTGCCAGGCCGGGCTGCAGCTTGTTCCACTTGTTCTCGACCAGCAGATCCCAGAAGTGCACGTCGACGGAGCGATCGCCCGCGTGGTTGTTCAGTTGCGGATCCAGTGACGACAGCGGATCGGCAAAGGCAATGTTCAGCGTCTGCGCGCCCACCGCCCCAGCGGCAGCGAACAGGGCAACGGCAAGCGACGAGGCAAGGAGGCGTTTCACAGTGGTTCCTTTTTTTGGGAATCGTTGGCTTATTGGAGGTCGTTCAAATGACAGGCGCTGATGTGATTGACCGCGATGCCTTTCAAGGTCGGCGTTTCGGTCTTGCAGCGCGGCATGGCGTGCGGACAGCGCGGGTGGAAATGGCAGCCGGTGGGCGGGTGCAGCGGGCTCGGCATCTCCCCCTGGATGGCCGTGAACGTTTTGTGCCGTGCCGACAGACGCGGAATTTCCGCCAGCAGCGTCTGCGTGTACGGATGGTTCGGGTGGCGGAAGACTTCCTCCGCCGGCGCCGATTCCACCACGCGGCCCAGGTACATGATCACCACGCGGTCTGACAGGTGCTCCACCACGCCCAGGTCGTGGCTGATGAAGAGGTAGGTCAGGTTGAGCTGCTCGCGCAGGTCCATGAACAGGTTCAGGATCTGCGCCTGGATCGACACGTCCAGCGCGGCCACCGCTTCATCGCAGACGAGCATCGACGGCTGCACCGCCAGCGCGCGTGCAATGCCGATGCGCTGCCGCTGGCCGCCGCTGAACTGGTGCGGGTAGCGGTCGCGCAGGGCGGGGTCCAGACCTGCGCGCTGCATCTGCGCGGCCACGTAGTCGGCAAAGTTGGCGCGGTCGGTCAGGCCGTGCACGCGCGCCGCCTCGCCGACGATCTCTTCCACGCGCAGACGCGGGTTGAGGCTGGCGTACGGGTCCTGGAAGATCATCTGGATCTTCAGGCGGGCGGCGCGAGCTTCGTCGGCGGAAAGTTGTTCGACGGCCTTGCCGCTAACGAGCACCTCACCCGCCGATGGGGGCATCAGGCCCGCGGCAATCCGGCCGAGCGTGGATTTGCCGCAGCCCGATTCGCCGACCAGGCCAACGACTTCACCGGGCTGGATCGCGAGATCGACGCCATCCACGGCCCGCACCACCGACGGTGGATGCGCTAGGCCGAAGCGTTGCAGCATGCGGTCGCCCGCGCCGCTCCTGCGATCGCCAAAGCGCTTGCTGACGTGCTTGAGTTCGACAAGAGGTGTGCTCATGCAACCTCCTGCTGGTTGTGGCTTCCCGGCGCGTGCAGCGTGCCCGGATGGAAGCAGCGCACGAGGCGGTTCGGCATCGGTTGCGTGATTTCAGGACGGACACCACAGACATCGGTGGCGCGCGGGCAGCGTGCCGCAAACGCGCAGCCCGCCGGCAGCGACAACAGGTTCGGCGTCATGCCCGGAATCTGGCGCAGGCGCTGGCCGCGGCGGTTCTCGCTAGGCAGGCTGTCGATCAGGCCCATCGTGTAGGGGTGCAGCGGCGCATCGAGCACGGCATCCACTGGGCCGTGTTCGACGATGCGGCCGGCGTACATCACCGCCACTTCATCGGCCAGACCGGCCACCACGGACAGGTCATGCGTGATCCAGATCAGCGCGGTGCCGTGCTGGCGCGCGAGCTTCTGCACCTCCGACAGGATCTGCGCCTGGATGGTCACGTCCAGCGCGGTGGTCGGTTCGTCGGCAATGATCAGGTCGGGGCGATGCAGCATCGCAATGGCAATCGCCACGCGCTGCCGCATGCCGCCCGAGAGCTGATGCGGATACGCGCGCAGCCGCTCTTCCGGGCTGGGAATGCCCATCAGGCCCAGCGTGTCACGTGCATGTTCGCGGGCTTGTTTGTGGCTCATGCTGCTGTGCGCGCGCACGGCCTCGATCATCTGGGCGTCGATGCGCAGCACGGGGTTGAGCGTCATCATCGGGTCTTGAAAGACCATGGCGATGCGGTTGCCCTGCAGCTTGCGCAGCTCGCGCGGCGGCAGCTTGGTGAGGTCGCGGCCCTGGTAGAGGATCTCGCCGCCGACCACGCGGCCGGGCGGGTCCACCAGACCCATGATCGAGAACCCGGTGACCGACTTGCCCGAGCCCGATTCCCCAACCAGCCCGAGGATACGGCCGCGCTCCAGCGCGAACGACACGTCGTCCACGGCCGGCAGCACGCCTTCGCGGGTGAAGAAATGCGTGCGCAGGTTGCGCACTTCCAGGGTGTTGGCGTGGGGCGATGCACTCATGGACGCACTCATCGTTGCGTCCTCGGGTTGAGCACTTCGCGCAGGCGGTCGCCCACCAGGTTGATGGCCACCAGCGCCGACAGCAGCGCGATGCCCGGATAGAAACTGATCCAGTACTGGCCAGACAGCATGTATTGGTATCCGTTGGCAATGAGCAGGCCCAGAGACGGCTCGGTAATCGGCACGCCCAGGCCCAGGAATGAAAGGGTGGCTTCCAGCGTGATGGCGCGCGCCACCTGGAGCGTGCCCACGACGATGAGCGGCGGCAGGCAGTTCGGCAGGATGTGCTTGATCGCGATGCGCCAGCCGGGCAGGGCGAGCGAGCGCGCGGCTTCCACGTATTCGCGGCGGCGCTCGACCAGCGCCTGCCCACGCACCGTGCGCGCGTAGTACGCCCACTCCAGCAGGACCAGCGTCAGCACCACGTTGGTGATGCTCTTGCCGAGGTACGCGAGGATCATCATCGCCACCAGCACCGACGGGAACGACAGCAGCAGGTCGACCGTGCGCATGATGATGCTGTCGACCTTGCCGCCCGCGTAGGCGGCAATCAGCCCGAGCAACGTGCCGATCACAGCCGCCACTGCCGCCGAGCCGATGCCGACGCCCAGGCTGATGCGCAGGCCATAGAGGATGCCCGAGTACAGATCACGCCCCTGGCCATCGGTGCCGAGCCAGTACGTGAACGTGCCCAAACCGTTGGGCGAGCCCGGCGGCAGGCGCGAATCCAGCACATCGAGCTGCATCAGGTCGTACGGGTTCTGCGGCGTGATCCAAGGTGCGGCCAGCGCGGCCAGGATCAGCACCACCACCACCACCAGCCCGAGGACGGCCGCCTTGGATGCCAGAAAATCCGACAGAACGCGACGCCAGGGCGATTGCTTGCGCGGCGCATGGGCTACCGTTGAGGCCGTCGTTGCGGCGGATTGCGGAGTCGTGTTCATGCAGCCTCCGCGGAGTCTGCCGCACGCACACGCGGGTCAAGCAGGCGATACAGGATGTCGACGATCAGGTTGAGTGACACGAACAGGCACACCACGACGATGAGATAGGAAACGATGACCGGGCGATCCAGCGCGTTGATGCTGTCGAGAATCAGCTTGCCCGCACCGGGCCACGCAAAGATGCTCTCCGTCACCACGGCAAAGGCGATGGTCGAGCCCAGTTCCAGGCCCAGCACTGTCACCAGCGGGATCAGCGTGTTGCGCAGCACATGCGCCAGCACCACGCGCAGCGGCGATAGCCCTTTGGCACGCGCGAACTTCACGAAATCTTGCGGCAGTACCTCGCGCACACCGGCAGACGTGAGCCGCAGCACCAGCGAGAGCTTGAACAGCGACAGGTTGACCGCCGGCAGCACCAGGTGCCGCAGCCCATCTACCGTCAGCCAAGACCACTCGATGCCGAACAGGCGGGCAGTCTCGCCACGCCCGCTGGCGGGCAGCCAGCCGAGGCTCACGCTGAACGCCATGATCAGCATCAGGCCAACCCAGAACGTCGGCAGCGAGAAGCCCACCACGCTGCCCATCATCAGCAGCCGCGACACCGGGTGACGCGGATACAGCCCCGCGAACAGTCCCAGCGGCACCCCGATCACCACCGCGATGATCAGCGCTGAAAATGCCAGCTCCAGCGTGGCCGGCAGGCGTTGCAGGATGAGCTGGATGGCCGGTTCGTTGTAGACGAAGCTCTTGCCCAGATTGCCGTGCAGCGCGCCGTTCAGGAACGCGAGGTATTGCTCCCACAGTGGCTTGTCCAGACCCAGCTCGGCAATGATGCGCGCGCGGTCGATCTGGTCGACGTCCTGGCCGATCAGGATGTCGACCGGGTTGCCGATGGCGTGCAGCCCGACAAAGACGATCATCGTCATCACCAGGACTACCAGCAGGGCCTGGCCGATGCGGCGGATGAGCCAGGCGGTCATTGCGCGGCCTCCTGGCTCGGTGCCGTGTCGACTTCGACTGCGGGCGGCAGAGCGGGCGTCCACTCATCGCCGAAGATTTCCGGCTCGGCAAAGGCCTGGATGGCGGCGTAGTGCGCGTCGATGTCGTCCTGGTACAGCAGCCCGGCAATGCCTTGCGCCAGACGCTTCGCGCCTTCGCTGATGGCCGGGATGTCGCCGGAGACGCTGCCGTGCGTGACCGACGCCGGGTAGCAGAAGCAGTGCACGTGCGAGAGGCCGGGCAGTGCGCCAGGCGTTTTCTCGCGGAATTCGAAAGCGTGGCCCAGATCGGGCGAATCGGCGAGTTCCGCGTCTTCCTCGCCGGGGCGGGGTGTGTAGCGGTCGCGCCATTGTCGGATGTGCGGCGCCAGCGCGCTGAACTCGGGGCGGGCGGTCCAATCGGTGCGGAAGCCCGTCGAAAAGATCAGGAAATCGAGGTGGAAGACGCCCTTGGTGGTCATCACATGCAATACGCCGTCGCGCTCGTCCACGCGCAGGATGCCGCAGCCGAGGTTGAAGCGCGCATTCGGGTGCCGCGATACGCGCAGCGTGCTGCCGCGCGGCGGGGGCACCTGTTCGACGTTGATGTAATGGCGGATGCGCCATTTCCACGCGTCGGGCAGATGCACGTGGCCGTGCACGAGGCCTGGGCTGCCTGCGCCCTTGCCCTTGTTCACGCGCGGCAGGTCGGGGCGGCGAATGAGCATGTCGACGCTGGCGGCGCCCGCTTCCAGCGCCGTCGCGGCGGAGTCCATCGCCGATGCGCCCGCGCCGATCACACCGATGCGCTTGCCAGCCAGCGTGCCGTAGTCCATATCGTCCGACGAGTGCGCCCACCGGTTGCGCGGCAGCCGCTGTGCAAAGTCGGGCACCGACGGGCCACCCAGGCCATCTCGCCCGGTGGCCAGCACCACGCGGCGCGCAAACACGCGCTGGGTCGGCTGGCCCGGTGCGTCGATCAGCAACTCCACGGCACCGTCCGCACGCGGCAGGATCGCCTTCACATGGTGTTCGTTGCGCACGTCCAGCTGCAGCACGCGGCGGTACCAGCGCAGGTAGTCCATCCACTGCAGGCGCGGAATCTTGTCGAGTACCTCCCACGCATCGGTGCCGAACTGCGCCTCGAACCATGCGCGGAACGTCAGCGCCGGCAGCCCGAGCGCAGGGCCGGTCAGCTGCTTGGGCGAGCGCAGGGTTTCCATGCGCGCAGTGGTCGCCCACGGGCCCTCAAAGCCGGCGGGCGAGCGGTCGAACACCACCACGCCCACGCCGAGGTGTTTGAGCGATGCCGCCGCCGCCAGGCCGGCCATGCCGCCCCCGATGACGGCCACGTCGAGCACGGGCTGCCCATCGACCGTATGCGGCAGTGTCCAATTTTTGGCGGGCAACTCCAGCCACGACAGATCCTGGTGCAGGCGGGCTTCCAGCGCGGCAAGCCCATGGGTCTGGGCGGTTTGCAGCGTGTTGTGTTGTTGTGCAGCGGTCATGCGGACGCGCCTTCGGTTTCGTTGATAGGGTCGCCGTAGAGCACCTGCAGCATGCTCGCGTGGCGCGCCGGGTCGTGGAGCTTGCAGTCGGGCAGCAGGCGCTGCGCGGCGCGAGAGAGGGCGTCGATCAGCGAGGTCACGGCCGCCGACGGCCGCTTGGCTTCGGGCGTGATCACGCCAAAGAAGAAGGGGATATCGGCATCAATCGGGCGCACTGTCACGCCCTCGATGGGCACGCCGTACGCCGTAACCGGCTCCAGCAGCGCCACGCCCAGGCCCGCGCGCACGGCGGTCAGCGCATTGAACGAGGCGTTTGTCTCGATGAGCGACGTGGGTGCTACGCCGGCCTGGGCCAGAGCCTGATCCAGGCGGCGGCGCAGGCGGTACGGGTTGTGCATCGTGATGATGCGCTTTCCCGCGCAATCGGCCAGTGCCATGCGCTTGCCGGCGGCCAGCGGGTCGCTTGCCCGCACGGCGGCCACGCACGCGGCTTCGCCGATCCAGTGCACGGTCACGCCGCGATGTTCCAGCGGCAGGCTGCTGATGCCGAGGTCGGCCGCGCCGGTCAGCACGGCATGCACGACCTGCTCGGGCGAGGCGCTGCGGATCTGGATGTGCTGCGCGAGCTCAGGCTCCTCGGCCAGCGCTGCGGGCAGCAGCCCCGCCGCCAGCGCAGACGTGGCCGCCAGGCGCAGCGGGCGCGCCTCGCCGCGCGCGATTTCTTCGGCACGCGTGCGGATCTGACGTAAGCTGATCAGCGTGTGCTCAACGTCTTCATACAACAGGAAACCCTGCTCCGTGGGCGAGACCCGTGGCCCCGCGCGCGTAAAAAGGGCATAGCCGATCTCCGCTTCCAGATCCTGGATGAGCCGGCTGATGGCGGGCTGCGAACGGCCTAGCAGCTTGCCCGCCGCAGTGACGCTGCCGGTCGACATGACCGCCGCGAACGCTTCGAGTTGTCGGAGTTCCATCCGCCTGTTTGATCCCAGTCATGCATGTGGTTTGTGCATTCTGGTAGAGGCAGTATGCGAATTCCAAATAGTATTTTCTTATGTGCTCATGCGGTTTACGCGGGCAACCGCTATCTACTGCGGTGCAGCAATTGCCCGGGCAGGCTACATCGTTCGACAAATCCCTATCTGACGAAGGTGCCGTTGGGCCCGATCACCGTCAACTCGACGTAGTTGGACCCCTTGCGGATGCTGGGCCCGTAGCGCACTTCCGGCCCGCCCAGATCGATCGTGCCGGCCGATTCCAGCCCCGCGACAAAGCTGGCCCGCGTTGGCGTTTTGCCTGCACGCTTGAGCCCTTCGACCAGCACCCGGGCCGATGCGTAGCCTTCCATCATGGCGTACGACGGCGCCACGCCGGCTGCCTTGGCGCTGGCCGCCAGGTCGCGGCCCAGGCGCGAGGTCGAGCGCACCGGCGAGGGCATCACCTGCGACACCACCACGCCGCGCCCCAATGCCCCAAGCGACTGTGCAAAGGCCAGCCCCGCGTTGTTGGATAGCACGGCCAGCTGCGCCAGGGTGCCTTGCTTGCTGAACGTTTCGATCATCGCGCGGGCCGTGGTGCTCGGGCACGCCAGAATCACCGCCTGCGGCGCGAACCGGCCCACCTCCGCGGCCGCCTTGGCGACGTCCGGCTTCAGGCGATCAACGGTGAAGATGTGGTGCGCGTCCACCGACAGCTTCTGCGTGGCGTTGTTGAAGCCGATCTCGGTGTCCTTGCCGAAGGTGTCGTTCACGTTGACGAGCGCCACACGGCGCAGGCCCAGCGTGTCGAAGTAATTGACCAGTTCGGCAATCTCCGTCTGGTATTTCGCGCGCACCACGAAAAGCAGCGGGTCGGGCTGGTCGAAGAACGTCGCGGCGCCGGTTGAGGGCGCCACCACGGGAGCGCCCACCGGGCGCGCCTCGGTCATGATGGCCTCGGTATTGGGCGTGCCGCGCGGCAGGAAGAGGGCGAAGACCTGCTTGTCGGCCAGCAGCGTGTGCGCATGCTGCTTGGAAGCGGTGGCATCAAAGCCGTCGTCTTCCGAGAGCAATTCGATCTTGCGGCCATACACGCCGCCCGCCCGGTTGACCGCATCGATGTACAGCCTGGCGCCTTCCGTCAGCTCCTTGACCTGTTCGCCGGCGGGGCCCGTAAAGCCTGCGGTCTGACCGATCAGGATCTTGTCTTGCATGACGCCCGGCTCGGCCATCGTCAGGCCGGAGCCCAGCAGCAGAGCACCAAACAGCGCGCGCGCAAAAGCGCCGCGCAACGCAGCGTTGCGACTCGTCATGTCTCCCCTTTCTTTTTTCGGGTGGTTTGTTTTGTCGTGTCCGCCGAAGTGGCAGCGCGCACTGCAGCATCGGACGCACGATGCTAGCCGAGAAGGTTGGCGCCGCCTGCTCCGGGTTTCCCCGGGACTGCGACATCGCTGCAACGCTTCGTGCCGGCTCCGCGCAAAAAAAACCGCCGTACGAGACGGCGGCATTGGCAATCAGCGGTGTGCGGATCAGTTGTTCTGCTTGGTGATCTTCGTGCCTTCGACCGAGGCGCCGGCCATCAGGCCTGCGTTGGTCAGGTTGAAGCCGATGATGGGCTGTTGCGCGGTGTTGGTATCCACGGCGCCATTCGCGCCGATCTTGGCCAGTGCCACCGTGGCATCCACGCCGGCCGTCCAGCCCTGGCTGTTCTGGAATTTCTGCAACGCCTCGTCGGTCATGAACAGGATGATGAGCGCACGCGATTGCGCGCCAGCCTGGAAGCCCACCGACGCCGAGGCGATGTTGTAGTAGCCCAGCGGACGGCCGCCGCCAGTGCGCAGCACACCTTCGCCGTATTGGCCGCCCACCACGAAGCCGGCATTGAGCACCGACGGGAACACCAGCACGCCCTTGGCGCGCGAGACCAGTTCACGCGAGCCATTGGCCGTGGTGTACAGGCGCGACAGCACCGAATCGGCCTGTGAGTTGGTGGTGGCGTGTTTGTTGGTCGACGTCATCACGTCTGAGCCCTGAGCGTTCGGGCTGGTGGTGGTACAGGCCGCGATCTGGGTGCCAAGTAGCGCGACGGCAGCTAGAGTGGCGGCGGTACGGCGGCTGATGAGTTTGTTATTCATGGCGATCGATCTCTCTGTCTCTGTTGTGAAAGGAGGGGATACAGCCACGCGCATCCCGGCTATGACTGGGGCCCGAGCGATCTGCAAGGGTGTCATGCACGGGCCAGCAAGCGGCGTGCCCGCCATATCGGATAAGCGCCGGAGCGCTCAGTTCCTGACATTAGGCGAGATTTGTGGCTGACGTAGCGCTTTTTCACCTTCTCTTGTGTAAAAGCGAAAAGCGGTCACGCCCCTTGTGCGTTTTGCAGTCGCAACAAAAAAACCGGCGCGAGAGCCGGTTTTTTTATTGTGCGCTGCGAAGAGCGTGTCAGATCCAGATGATCAGCGCTGCCACGCCAATGATCAGCCCGAACTTCACCACGTAATAGACCTTGCGGTTCCACGCCTTGAAGCGGCGGCGGTATTGACCCATCAGCCAGACGTAGCGGAACAGCTTGTTGATGCCGCCGGTCTGGTCGCCCTCATCGTTGGGCGAGCTAGCGGCGGTCATGACCTTGCGACCGAGCCACTTGTTGATGCGCTGCGCCCAGCCGAACTTCATCGGCCGCTCGATATCGCAGAAGAGGATCAGGCGGTCCTTGTCGGAGGCGTTCTCGGCCCAGTGCAGGTAAGTCTCGTCAAAGACGACGCCCTGGCCGTCACGCCAGCTGTGGCGTTGGCCGTCGACCTCGATGAAGCAGCGGTCGTCGTTGGGCGTGGCCAGGCCAAGGTGGTAGCGCAGCGAACCGGCAAACGGGTCGCGATGCGGGTTGAGCTTGCCGCCGGGCGGCAGCTCGGCAAACATCGCGGCCTTCACGCTGGGCAGATCTCGCAGCAGGGCAACGGTGTTCGGGCAGAGCTGTTCGGCCGACGGATGGCTTGCCTCGTACCACTTCAGGTAGAAGCGCTTCCAGCCATTCTTGAAGAAGGAGTTGAAGCCCGCGTCGTCGTTCTTCTCAGCGGCCTTGATCTTGCGCAGGTTGATCAGCGCCAGGCCCTCGTCGCGGATCTGCGGCCAAGCGGCCTGCAGCTTTGCCAGGTCGGGAAAGCGTTCAACGGGCACATACGGCGTCTGCGGCACGCCCGAGAAGGCATACATGAAGCAGTTGACCGGCGCGACCACCGCCGAGTGGTCGAACATCTGGCGCCAGAATTTCAGGCGCACCTTACCGCGAAAGTGCACATACAGAATGGAGCCCAGATAGAGGGCCACAATAATCCACTTGATCAAGGCGATTTCCTTGCCGCGCGAAGGGCGGTCTGAATTGAGAGGCAAGCGCGCGAAGCGCAAACTGCTATTTTAACCGTGGCGCGCTCCCGCCGCGTGGGTGGCTGCCAACACTCGGCCGTGGTTTTGTGACGTCACGTTATCGTTTGCGCCGTCTTTGCAATATGGAACATGTGCTAGGAGCGCGTCGAGCCATGTGCGCCGCCTTCTACAATGCCGTTTCTGCCCATGCCTCCTCGCAAGGGCGACCACGGAGCGCGCGCGATGGACGTGAGGAAATGCGACCAACAACCCGGCGAGGGGCCGACCCTCGGCATCACGCCCGGCACCGCGGAATCGCTGGAAGCGTCCATCCGCCGTGCGCAGGAAGCGCTTTCCGCCGTCTCTACGCGACTGGCCAGACAAGCCCCGCTGGCCGCTGCAACGACCGAACGCTTCATCGAGACCGACGCCATGCCGCCCGCCGAAGCACGCACCGTGGCGGAGCGCTGCATCGCCGGCCAGACCCTCGGGACTGCGACCACGGCACGCGCCTTTTCCGCGTTGCTGGAACAGATTGACCGGTTAGAGGCCGGCCACGCCGGCCGGCGCCGCGTGCTGCGGCAGTGGATGGTGAGCCAGCTCACCTACAAGATGCTGTACCTGCACCACACCGGTCAGGATTCAACCGTGCCGTCACGCGCGTTGCGCGTGCAGAAGGAGCAGGTGAAGGCGCAGATTTCGGCGTTGCTCGAGGCCGGGCGGTCCCACGCCGATGTGCGCCTGACCGACCTGCGCTTTGCCGATGATGGCGGGGCAGGCGGCCAGGGCTGAGCGATCACTCCTCGTCGTCGTCCGGTTCGGAGTCGAGGAAGTCGCGGCGGGTCAGCCAATCGGCGATGGCTTCGTCGCAGGCTTTCTTCAGCTTGGCCTTGTTGTCCACCTTGTCGAACAGGGTGAAGTTCATCAGCGCCAGGCCCAGGTCGGTGATGTAGAACATCCGCTTCGGGTTGTCGAAGTGGACGATGCGGCCATCGATGTCGCCATCGTCTTCTGGCTCGGCGGGCGCGTCTTCCAGTTCCACTACGCGGCAGGTGAAGCGCGGCGCGCGGGTATGCGTCAGGTATTCGAACTCGTCGTGCGACACTTCGCCGGACGGTGTGACGGCAATGGCGAACCCCCAGATAAAGCGCGGGGTCGGCAGATCCGACAGCTCGTCGATTTCATCCATCCTTGTTTCTCCAGTCTGATGACGGCTTGTATTAATGGTGCATTATCGCGCATGAACAGTGCATTATGGCGCGCCATGGAAAGCACAACGTGCGCCCGGCCTTGCGAGGGACCGGCATGAGCGACCCGCGCATTCGCCGCGTAATCGAGGGGCTGGCGGCCCGTAACGGCTTCGATGCCGACACGTTGATCCCGTGGGTCGTGGCCGGGCAGCGCGTCGGCTGGCTGGGCCGGGAGCGCGCCGCGTTGCTCGCGCGCTGGCCGCAGTGGTTCGAAGTATCGGCGCAGCGCGTCGAGCTGCGCGACACGCTGGCGATGGAGGCTGAGCGCACCGCCGCGCTGGCCGAGGTGATCGCGCGCCTGGCTGAAGCGGGCCATGTGCGGGGCTGGCGCAACGAGCTGTTTGCCGTGAACACCGGCTGGGGCGCGCCCACACTGGCGCTGATCGAACGCGCGGCCGCCCGTTTTTTCGGCATCCGCACCTACGCCGCGCACATGAATGGCCTCATCGAGGGCATGGGCGACGCGGGGCCGATGCTCTGGTTAGCCCGTCGTGCCGACACCAAGCCGATCGACCCCGGCATGTGGGACAACCTCGTCGCCGGCGGCATCGGCCATGGCTTCGATGCGCGCGGCGCGCTGGAAAAGGAGTGCTGGGAAGAGGCCGGTATCGGCGCCGACTTGGCCGGCAGACTGGTGCCGCGCGGCACGGTCGACGTCTTGCGCGCCGTACCCGAGGGCATCCAGCATGAAACGCTCTTCGCCTTCGACCTGACGCTGCCGGCGGGCTTCACGCCCGCGAACCAGGACGGCGAGGTTGCCGGGCACCTGCGTGCCAGCCCCGACGCAGCGCTTGATATCATGGCGGACTGTGCGATGACGGTCGACGCCACGCTCGTCACCCTCGATGCCTTGGCGCGCATGGAACCGCAACGGTTCGCGCCCGACAACAATACGTAAAACGCTTGATGAGTCACTCCGGTTTCATTCTCACCCTGTCTTGCCCGGACCAGCCCGGCATCGTCCACGCCGTGTCCGGCCTGCTGTTCGAGCAGGGCTGCAACATTCTCGATTCCGACCAGTTTGGCGACGAATTCACGGGCCGCTTCTTCATGCGCGTGCATTTCGTGCCGCAGGGCCAGCCGTTGGGCCTCGCCACGCTGCGCGACCGCTTCAAGCCCATCGGCGAGCGCTTTTCCATGCAGTGGGGCATGTTCGACGCCGCGGTCAAGCCGCGCGTGATGATCCTGGTCTCCAAGATCGGCCACTGCCTGAACGACTTGCTGTTCCGCGCCCGCGCCGGCCAGTTGCCGATCGAGATCGCAGCGATCGTTTCGAACCACAGCGATTTCTACCAACTGGCGGCGTCGTACAACGTGCCCTTTACCCACCTGCCGCTGCTCAAGGGAACGGACGAGCAGAAGGCCCAGCAGGAAGCCCGCATCTGGGAAATCGCCCAGGAGCAGCAGATCGACCTGGTCGTGCTCGCGCGCTACATGCAGATCCTGTCGGACGACCTGTGCCGCAAGCTGGAAGGCCGCGCCATCAACATCCACCATTCGTTCCTGCCGAGCTTCAAGGGCGCCAAGCCGTACTACCAGGCACACGAGCGCGGCGTGAAGCTGATCGGGGCGACGGCGCATTACGTGACGGCCGATCTGGACGAAGGCCCGATCATCGAACAGGAAATCGAGCGCGTGGACCACAGCATGGACCCGGAGCAGCTGACCGCCGTCGGCCGCGACGTGGAATGCGTGGCCCTGGCCCGCGCCGTGAAGTGGCATGCGGAACACCGCATCCTGCTCAACGGCCACAAGACCGTCGTCTTCAAGTAAGAGCAGGGGAGCCAGCGTGACGCGACAGATCATTCTCGATACCGAAACCACCGGCCTGAACGCCGCCACCGGCGACCGCGTGATCGAAATCGGCTGCGTGGAAATGGTCAACCGGCGCCTGACCGGCCGCAACCTGCACTTCTACATCAACCCCGAGCGCGAAATTGACCCGGGCGCGATGGCGGTGCACGGCATCACCAACGAGTTCGTGGCCGACAAGCCCAAGTTTGCGGAAGTCGTGAACGAAATCCGCGACTACGTGCAGGGCGCCGAGGCCATCATCCACAACGCCGCGTTCGACTTGGGCTTCCTGGATATGGAATTCCAGCGCCTGGGCCTGCCGACCTTCCGCGAGCACCTGTCCGGCCATATCGACACGCTGCTCGAAGCGCGCCGAATGTTCCCGGGCAAGCGCAACTCGCTCGATGCGCTGTGCGACCGCCTGGGCGTGAGCAACGCGCACCGTACGCTGCACGGCGCATTGCTGGATGCGGAGCTGCTGGCCGAGGTGTATCTGGCCATGACGCGCGGCCAGAACACGCTCGTGATCGACATGCTCGAGTCGGGCGAAGGCGCCTCGGCGGTGGCCGTTGCCGTCGACCTGAGCGCGCTCGAGCTGCCGGTGCTGCTGGCCACGGAAGCTGAGGCCGAAGCCCATGCCGGCGTGCTCAAGGAGATCGACAAGGCCAGCGGCGGCAAGACGGTCTGGACGCGCGAGGCTGTCGAAGCGGCCCCGCCTGGCGCCTGACGAAAAAAAGTGCGGCCGGGGTCTTTACACGAATACGGTTTTTCGCCATAATCTCGTTTTCACCGCATTCGGGTGGTTAGCTCAGCGGTAGAGCACTGCCTTCACACGGCAGGGGTCACAGGTTCAATCCCTGTACCACCCACCAAACAGGCGAGCAATCGCTTAAAAGGCCCTCAGGCAGATGCCGAGGGCCTTTTTCTTTGTCCGGGCTGTCCTCTCGACAGCGGAAATTCCCACCTGCACCGCCCGCCACACCTGGCAAAACTTTCCTTTTGGCGCAAAAAAGCGACAACTCAGCGGCCAATCACCGTGGCTCGCCGGGTCGCCGGTGCTCTGTGCACCGAGTCGAGTGCAGCGCAGTGTTTTGCACAATGGGTTGTTGCATCACAACGAGAAAGACTGCCGCCACAAGCGCAGCCTCTGGGACGCAGCACCGCGGCCACGCTGCTCTCCACCGTGCCCGCGCACATCGGGACATCCCTCATGCGCGCACAGACGACAGGCGGGAACTCATGCAGATCGTTACGTACAAACTCTGCGAGCGCGCCGAAAAGGGCCATGGGTACGCTTTCTGCTGTGCTCGGGGTGGCTGATCGCGGCTGCGTTTGTGCTCACGCAAGGTGCAAAGGCTGTTTAGCACTGTACGAGGTCGAGCGCTAACGAAATCACGATCGGTTGTGCACCACTTCAGCCTCTTAACCGTTCTTGTGCTCATCTGTGATTCGTCTACAGTGGAATCAGTAACGTCGGATTCAACGCACGCAAGAACTAGCCTGGCTCTCGCTTGATGGTGTGGGGTCGGGAAGAAATCTACGGGGGAGATATGGATATTTTCCGCCACTACGCCACGCGTTTTGAAGCACGGAAAGAGGACGAGTACAGCATCCAGGAGTATCTGGATATCTGTAAGAAAGACGCCACCGCCTATGCGACCGCCGCCGAGCGCATGCTCACCGCGATCGGTCAGCCTGAGTTGGTGGATACGCACCACGATCCTCGACTGTCGCGGCTGTTCTTCAACAAGGTCATCAAGATCTACCCGGCCTTCCGGGAGTTCTATGGCATGGAGGACACGATCGAGCAGATCGTCTCGTTCTTCAAGCATGCCGCGCAGGGCCTTGAAGAACGCAAACAGATCCTTTACCTGCTCGGGCCGCCGGGCGGCGGTAAATCCTCGCTTGCCGAGAAGTTGAAGTCGTTGATGGAGCAGGTACCCATCTACGCGCTCAAGGGCTCGCCTATTCACGAGTCCCCGCTCGGGCTGTTCTCGCCCGAGGAAGACGGCAAGATCCTCGAGGAAGACTACGGCATCCCCAAACGCTATCTGAATACGATTGCCTCGCCGTGGGCGGTGAAGCGCCTGCACGAGTTCAATGGCGATATCACGCGCTTCCGCGTGGTGAAGCTGCACCCGTCGGTGCTGTCGCAGATTGCGATTTCCAAGACGGAGCCAGGCGACGAAAACAATCAGGACATTTCGTCGCTGGTCGGCAAGGTCGACATTCGCAAGCTGGAGGACTATCCGCAGGACGATCCGGACGCGTATTCGTACTCGGGCGGGCTGTGCCTGGCCAACCGCGGGCTGCTTGAGTTCGTTGAGATGTTCAAGGCGCCGATCAAGGTGTTGCACCCGCTGCTGACGGCCACGCAGGAGGGCAACTACAAGGGCACCGAGGGTTTTGGCGCGATCCCGTTCGACGGCGTGATCCTGGCGCACTCGAATGAGGCAGAGTGGCAGAGCTTCAAGTCCGACCGCAACAACGAGGCTTTCCTCGACCGCATCTACATCGTCAAGGTGCCGTACTGCCTGCGCGTGTCAGACGAGGTGAAGATCTACGACAAGCTCCTGCGCAACAGCTCACTGGCGGCCGCGCCATGCGCGCCGAACACGCTCAAGATGATGGCGCAGTTTGCGGTGCTCACCCGCATCAAGGAGCCCGAGAACTCGAACATCTTCTCGAAGATGCGGGTGTACGACGGCGAGAGCCTCAAGGATGTCGACCCGAAAGCGAAGTCGTATCAGGAGTACCGCGACTTTGCTGGCATCGACGAAGGCATGACGGGCTTGTCGACGCGCTTTGCGTTCAAGGTGCTGTCGAAGGTGTTCAACTTTGATGGGACGGAGGTGGCGGCCAATCCGGTGCATCTGCTCTATGTGCTCGAACAGCAGATCGAGCGCGAGCAGTTCCCGCCGGAGACGGAATCCAAGCTGATGTCCTACATCAAGGAGTACCTCACGTCGCCTTATGTGGAGTTCATCGGCAAGGAGATTCAGACCTCTTACCTGGAATCGTATTCGGAGTACGGGCAGAACATCTTCGACCGCTACGTCGTGTTTGCCGACCTGTGGATCCAGGATCAGGAATATCGCGATCCGAACACCGGCGAGATTCTTGATCGCAGCGCGTTGAACGATGAGCTGGAAAAGGTGGAGAAGCCCGCGGGCATCTCCAACCCGAAGGATTTCCGTAACGAGATCGTCAACTTCGTGCTGCGCGCACGAGCCAAGAACGGAGGCAAGAACCCGGTCTGGACCAGCTACGAGAAGTTGCGCGCGGTGATTGAGAAGCGGATGTTCTCGACGACGGAAGACCTGCTGCCTGTGATCTCGTTCAACGCCAAGTCGTCGCACGACGACAAGGAGAAGCATGAGAACTTCGTCAACCGGATGGTGGAGAAGGGTTATACCCAGAAGCAGGTGCGGTTGCTGGTCGAGTGGTACCTGCGCGTGAGGAAGTCGTCTTAAGGAGGAAGCGAAGGCACACAGCAGGCAACTTCCAACCGAGGGCAGTCACATGGGTACGATCATCGATCGGCGGGAGAATGGCGGCGGCAAGAGCACCGTCAACAAGCAACGCTTCATCAAGCGTTACCGTGACCAGATCCGCCGCGCGGTGGCCAAGGCGGTAACGGGCCGCAAGATCATGGACATCGAGCAGAGCGGGCAGGTGTCCATCCCGGTGAAGGACATCTCCGAGCCCATGTTCCATCATGGCCCGGGCGGGCGCCGCGAAGGCGTTCACCCGGGTAACAAGGAATTCATTCGCGGCGATAGCTTTGACCGCCCGCAGCAAGGCGCCGGTGGCACTGGCTCGCAGGCCAGCGACTCGGGCGAGGGCGAAGACGATTTCATCTTCACGCTCTCGCGCGAGGACTTCCTCAACTTCTTCTTCGAAGACATGGCACTGCCCGATCTGGCCAAGCGCAGCCTGGCCAAGATCGCGGAGGTGCGTAAAGTGCGCGCGGGCTTCTCGCTCGATGGCACACCTTCCAACCTGTCGATCCTGCGCACGATGCGCAGCTCGCTTGGCCGCCGTATCGCGCTGTCGAGCCCCTATCAGCGGCGCCTGCACGAACTCGAAGGGGAGTACAACGAAGAGCTCGAGAAAGACGGCCCGTACAGTGCCCGCGCGCAGGAGCTGATGAAGGAGATGCGTCACCTGCGCTCCTGCCTGGACCGTGTGCCCTTCATCGAAAAGCTCGACCTGCGCTACAACAACCGGGTGATGCGCAAGCGCCCGCAGGCGCAGGCGGTGATGTTTTGCGTGATGGATGTGTCGGGCTCGATGGACGAATCGCGCAAGGATCTCGCCAAGCGCTTTTTCATGCTGCTGTACTTATTCCTGAAGCGGAATTACGAGCGCATCGATGTCGTGTTCATCCGCCATCACACCGTGGCCAAAGAGGTGGATGAGGAAGACTTTTTCCATTCACGCGAGTCCGGCGGCACCGTCGTGTCGAGCGCACTCAAGCTGATGGCGGAAGTGATTCAGGAGCGCTATTCGCCGAGCCAATGGAACATTTATTGTGCGCAGGCCTCGGATGGCGACAACTGGGCAGGAGACTCGGAACTCTGTGCCAAGATCCTGCGCGAATCGATCCTGCCGCTCACGCAGTACTACGCGTATGTGGAGGTGGTCTCCACGGAGCCGCAGAACCTGTGGGAGGAGTATCTTACGTTGAAGGCTGGGCACGACAACTTCGCGATGCAGCGCATTCTCAAACCGGATGAGATCTATCCGGTGCTGCACGAGTTGTTTCAGAAGCGCGCCACCTGAGGGGCGGTAGGGGGTCGCTCCCAGCCGGCACTGCTGCCGCGCAGTGACAGCGCGCGTGCCATGGCGGACACGCCACCTGTGACCCTGTGTGATGGACCAACGGGAACGAGCATGGCCTACCTATCTACAGGCTCGGAATGGACCTTCGAGCTGATCAGGCGCTACGACCAAAGCATCGCCCAGATTGCCGCCGAGTTCGGCCTGGACACCTATCCGAACCAGATCGAGATCATCACTGCCGAGCAGATGCTCGATGCCTATGCCTCGTCCGGGTTGCCGCTTGGCTACAACCACTGGTCTTACGGCAAGCACTTTCTTGCGTCGGAACGCGGCTACCAGCGTGGCCTGATGGGGCTCGCCTACGAGATCGTCATCAACTCCAACCCCTGCATCGCCTACCTGATGGAGGAGAACACGATGCCGATGCAGGCGCTGACCATCGCGCATGCCTGCTATGGCCACAATTCCTTCTTCAAGGGCAATTACCTGTTCCGCACGTGGACGAACGCCGACGCCATCGTCGACTATCTGCTGTTCGCCAAGAACTATGTCGCTGAATGCGAGCAGCGTTACGGCGAGCAGGAAGTGGAGCTGCTGCTCGATTCCTGCCACGCGCTGCAGAACTACGGCGTCGATCGCTATCGCCGGCCGAAGAAGCTGTCGATCAATGAAGAGCAGGCCCGCCAGGCCGAGCGTGAGAAATATCTCGAGGCGCAAGTCAACGACCTATGGCGCACATTGCCCACGCACCGTTCGCGGGCTCTGACGGCGGAGGACGACGCCCCCGAACCTGACCCCCAATTCCCGCCCGAGCCGGAAGAAAACCTGCTGTACTTCATTGAGAAGAACGCGCCCAAGCTCCAGCCGTGGCAGCGGGAGATCGTGCGCATCGTGCGCAAGATCGCACAGTACTTCTACCCGCAGCGGCAGACCAAGGTGATGAATGAAGGCTGGGCGACCTTCTGGCACTACACCATCCTGCAGAAGCTCTACGACGAGAAGCTCGTCAACGACGCCTTCATGCTCGAACTGCTGCAGGCCCACACCAATGTGATTTACCAGCCGCCCTTCAACAGCCCGTACTACAACGGCCTGAACCCGTACACGCTGGGCTTCCTGATGTTCCAGGATATCCGCCGCATCTGCGAATCGCCCGAAGACGAGGACTACCGCTGGGCGCCGGAGATTGCCGGCAGCGACTGGCAGAAGACGCTCGACTTCGCCATGCGTAACTTCAAGGACGAGAGTTTCCTGCTGCAGTTCCTGTCGCCGCGTGTGATCCGGGAGCTGAAGCTGTTCTCGGTGCTGGATGACGACCGCGATGCGCGGCTGCGCGTTACTGCCATCCATGACGACGACGGCTATCGCATGATCCGCGAGTTGTTGGCGAGCCAGTACGACCTGTCGAACATCGAACCCAACATCCAGGTCACCAATGTCGACGTTGGCGGCGATCGTTCATTGACGCTGCGGCACCTGCAGAGCAACCGCCGCCCGCTGGGCACGAACAACGAAGAGATGCTGCGGCACGTCGTACGCCTGTGGGGCTTTACGTGCCGGCTGGAAGTGGTCTACGAAGACGGGCGGCGCGAAATGAAATACGAGTGCAGGCCTGAGTAGCGCGCGTGAGCTTCGAAAAAAGGCCAGCTTGACGCTGGTCTTCTTTTTTTTCGATGCGGCTACATCCCGAACCGGAAGTGGCCGCTGCGCAGCACGATGTTGTGCGAGTCGGTCAGCTTGAACAGGGAGCGGGCCATGTCTTCGATCGTCCCGCGATGCGATTCCATGGCTTGCAGCAGATCTTCCTGCCGCCAGGAACGGGCGCCAAAGTGCTCCTCCAGCGCCTCGGCAGTCACCGCATACCAAGCCGGCGCACCGTCGACGCTGGCCGTGCAGGTGAGGGTGAGATCCGCCGCGCAGTAGCGTGGCGGGCTGGTGTGGAATTCGATGGAGTTCATGGCCGGCCTCCATGAAAAAACGGCGATGCACCGTGCGCCGCCTTGCAACCAGTGTATGGCGCGGCGGCATGAATGCAATGAGTGTGTGCTGTTGCCGCGTGGCTTCAGGCGCGCACGGCCGCGGCCTGCCGTGCCATCTCCACACCTTTATTGGCCAGCGCATCGGCGCGCTCGTTGCCGGGGTGGCCGGCATGGCCCTTGACCCAGTGCCAGCTCACGTCATGTCCGGCGACGAGTTCGTCGAGCATGCGCCAAAGGTCGTCGTTCTTCACGGGCTTCTTGTCGGCGGTTTTCCAGCCGCGTGCCTTCCAGCCGGCCAGCCATTCGCTGATGCCTTTCTGCACGTACTGCGAGTCGGTGTACACCTGCACCCGGCACGGTCGCTTGAGTGCGCGGAAGGCCTCAATCACGGCCATCAGTTCCATGCGGTTGTTGGTGGTAAGCGCTTCGCCGCCGAAGAGCTCTTTTTCGTGGCCGCCCGAGACGAGCACGGTACCCCAGCCGCCAAGGCCGGGGTTGCCCTTGCATGCGCCATCGGAATAGACGGTGACTTCTTGCATGAAAACAATCGAAGAATGGTGAGGGGAGGGCTGCGTTCAGGCGCCCGATTGGCCGTCGCGCGCAGTGGCCTGGGGCGTCTTGGTCGAATGCGAGCCCGAAGGCGTGGCAACTGGCGTACCGGCTGGCACCAGCGACGATGCTTTGCGCGACTTCCACGCCGGGCCCACCAGTCGCATGGTTCGCACGCGCTTGACGGCCTGCAGCATGTACACCGCACCGAAGATGGGCCACCAGCGGTCACCTGCCTTCTCCATGAAGGCGGCGCGCTGCAGCCATTTGTCGGTGCGGTTGGGCGGACAGTAGCAGCCAAAACGGCCGCGCACGATATCAAATCCGAGCAGCTTGAGCCAGTCTTTTAGGCGCGTGAACGCAATCATCTGGCTCTGCGCCGGCAGGAACGATTCGGTGCCCAGGCGCCGCATGCCCTGGCGCATGCCCCACAGGCTCAACGGGTTGAAGCCCGTAATGACCAAGCGCCCCTCGGGCATGAGCACACGTGCCACCTCGCGCAGCACCTCATGGGGGTCGTCGGTGAATTCCAGCACGTGGGGCAGGGCCACCAGGTCGATGCTCTGCGAAGCGAAGGGCAGCTCGTCGTAGCGGCAGATCACGCGTGGCGTTGCCTGGCGCTGCGGCGTGCTGGCTTCAGATGCCCCGTCGCCGGCGTCGGCAGGTTCAGCTGGATCACCGTCCATCGAATCGAGTGTTTCCGTGGGGGCGGTCGGGTCGATGTCATCCACCACACGCGCGATCAGCGGAATGCGGTTTTCGCGCAGGGCGCCAAAACCCGGATGGCCGAGCTGCAGTGCGTGATAGCCAAACATGTCGGCCACCGTGCGATCGAACTGAGCCTGCTCCCAGCGCAGGACATATTGCCCGGGCGGTGAAGCCAGCCAGTGGTGCCAATCTATAATGCGACGATCGTTAGAGGAGTCGGACATGGTCCAGGGTGGTGTGCCGCGCGACGTGTCGTGTGACGTGGCGCTTGAGGTCGAGGCGATCGCTGCGTTTACCGACAATTATATTTGGGCACTACACGATGGCCGCGTGGCTGCTGTTGTCGATCCGGGTGACGCGCAACCGGTGCTGCGCTTTCTGAAGGAACGAGGGCTCGCGCTCGGTGCCATTGTAATCACACATCATCACGGCGATCACGTCGGCGGGGTGCGCGAACTGGTCGCGGCGTATCCGGAGAATCCCGATGGTCAGCCGCTGCAAGTGATCGGCCCCGCGGGGGAGTCGATTCCGTGCCGCACGCAGGCCGTGCGTGAAGGCGACGTCGTCGCACTCGTGCAGCCGGCTGCCACCTTTCAGGTAATCGACGTGCCCGGCCATACCAGCGGCCACGTTGCCTATGTGGGGCACCTTCAGGGTGATGCCGCAGCAGCGAGCCTCTTTTGCGGCGATACCCTCTTCGCCACCGGCTGCGGCCGGCTGTTTGAGGGCACACCCGCGCAGATGCGCGTGTCGTTGGCCAAGCTGGCGGCGCTGCCACCCGATACGCGCGTGTATTGCGCGCATGAATACACGGCGTCGAATGTGCGCTTTGCGCGCGTCGTCGAGCCCGACAACGCCAAGCTCGCCGCATGGGAAGACGAGGTAACAGCGTTGCGGGCCCAGGGCCGCTCGACTGTGCCGACGACCGTCGGCCACGAACGCGCCACCAACCCCTTCATGCGTTCGGATGACGCCAAGGTGACGCAGGCGGTGGCGCGCCATGCCGGTGTTGACGCGGAGAATCCGGTCGCCATATTCGCCGCGTTGCGTGAATGGAAGAACGGTTTCCGTTGAAAACGCTGGGCGCGCGGGTTGGCGGTCGGCTTGCTGCCCGACGCTTGCCTGGTCAAGCGCCGGGTGAACGCGGGTTGACGTGGCCCAACGCGTTTCTTACTATCTGGGGCAATTTTTAGGTCCAACCCCTTAGAACTTGATGCGATCCGTGCGACTTCTTGCGGCAACTGTGCTCAGTCTGCTTCTGGCGGCCTGTGCCACGGCCCCCGGGCCGAATGCCGACACAGCCAGCACCAGCGCCTCCACCTCCGCCGGCCAGACTGCTGCGCCGGTCGTCAATGTCGATCAGCAGCCCGTGGCCTCCCTGAAAGGGCCGGCCAAGGATCTCTGGGCGCGCATTCGCCAAGGCTTCTCCATGCCCGACCTGCAAAGCTCGGCCGTGGATGACCGTGCCGACTGGTATGCGCAGCGTCCCGATGCCTTCCGCCGCATGGTGGATCGTTCCAACCGCTACCTGTATCACATCGTCGAAGAACTGGAGCGGCGCAACATGCCCACTGAACTGGCGCTCCTGCCGTTCGTGGAAAGCGCGTTCAACCCGCAGGCTGTGTCGAGCGCCAAGGCAGCCGGGATGTGGCAGTTCATCCCGAGCACCGGCAAAACCTACAACCTCAAGCAGAACGTCTTCCAGGACGAGCGCCGCGATGTGCTCGCCTCGACTGATGCGGCGCTCGACTATCTCTCCAAGCTGCATGACCAGTTTGGCGACTGGCAACTCGCGCTGGCCGCCTACAACTGGGGCGAGGGCGCGGTGGCGCGGGCCATTGCGCGCAACCAGGCGGCCGGTCTGTCGACGGATTACGTCAACCTGAACATGCCCGCCGAAACGCGCATGTACGTGCCCAAGCTCCAGGCGGTGAAGAACATCATCGCCAACCCGGAGCGCTATGGCGTCACGCTGCCGGACATCCCGAACCATCCGTACTTCGTGACGGTCACCACCTCGCGTGATATCGACGTGACGCTGGCCGCCAAGCTGGCCAACCTGCCGATGGATGAGTTCAAGGCATTGAACCCGTCATTCAACCGGCCGGTGATCCTGGGGGCATCGAACCCGCAGATCCTGCTGCCGTACGACAACGCGGAAACGTTCCAGTACAACCTGAACACGTATCGCGGCGGGCTGTCGAGCTGGACGGCCGTTACGGTCGGCAACCGCGAGCGTGTGGAGGTGCTGGCGGCGCGGTTGAAGGTCGACCCCGACACCATCCGCGAAATCAACCGCATTCCCAAGGGCATGCGCTTGAAGGCCGGCTCCACTGTGGTGGTGCCGCGCACGGACGGTCCCAAGGAAAGCGCGCCCGACATCAGCCCCGAACTGGCGGAGAACGCCACCATGGCTGTCGAGCCGGATCTGCCCGATCTGCGCCGCGTGGTGGTGCGTGCGGGCAAGCGGGACACGGTGACGGCGCTCTCCCGGCGTTATGGCGTGACGGTCGCTCAGATCCGCGCCTGGAACCAGTTGCCCGGCGAGGCCATCCCCAGGGGGCACAACGTTGTGCTGATGCTGCCGCAAGCGCGCGCTGGCAGTCGCGGTGGTCCGGTGCGCGTCGTGCGTGTCTCGGCTGCGGCGGGCCGAGCGACCACCACACGTGTGCCGACCGCGAAGGTGGCCGGCAAGCCTGTGGTCAAGGCCAAACCAGTGGCCAGCGCGTCCACATCGGCCAAGCGCAAGAAGCGCTGAGGCTGGCAAGAAGAGACGGCGTCCTGCGGGGCGCCGTTTCACTTTGTGGCGGCGTAAGGCCGGCTGCGGTAAGACCTGCGTAAGTTGCGAGCCGCACAGTAAGTGCATCGAGCACACCCAAGATTGAGCCGTCGCACACGATGGCCAGGAGACGACGTCATGCCCATGTCCGCAGCGTATCGCGCGCTGTATCAGCGTTCCATCAACGACCCTGCCGGCTTCTGGGGCGAGCAGGCGCAGCGCATCGACTGGCAGACGCCGTACAGCGCTGTTCTCGACGATTCGCGCTTGCCGTTCGCGCGCTGGTTTGTCGGCGGGCGCACCAACCTGTGTCACAACGCCATCGACCGGCACCTTGCCACGCGCGGCGAGCAGCCCGCCCTGGTGTACGTGTCCACCGAAACGGGCATCGAGACCACCTACACGTATCGCCAGCTCTATCGCGAGGTCAACCGCATGGCGGCAAGCCTCCAGGCGCTGGGCGTCAAGCGTGGTGATCGCGTGCTGATCTACCTGCCGATGATTCCTGAGGCGGCGTTTGCCATGCTGGCCTGTGCGCGACTCGGGGCGATTCACTCGGTGGTGTTCGGCGGTTTCGCATCCAACAGCCTCGCCACGCGCATCGATGACGCCACGCCGCGCATCATAGTCAGCGCTGATGCGGGCTCGCGCGCGGGCAAGGTGGTCGAGTACAAGCCTCTGCTTGATGCCGCGATCGACCTGGCCGCGCACAAGCCCGAGCGGGTACTGCTGGTCAATCGCAAGCTGGCGCCAATGCAGCACCACCCGCGCGATGTCGATTACGCCACGCTCGCTGCGCAGCATGCCGATGCGGACGTGCCCTGCGAATGGATGGAATCGAGCGAGCCTTCGTACATCCTCTACACGTCGGGCACGACCGGCAAACCGAAGGGCGTGCAGCGCGACACCGGTGGCTATGCGGTGGCGTTGGCCGCTTCAATCCCGCTCATTTTCGGTGCGCAGGCCGGCGACACGATGTTCACCGCATCGGATGTCGGTTGGGTCGTGGGGCACAGCTACATCGTCTATGCGCCGCTGCTCGCCGGCCTCACGACCGTCATGTACGAAGGTACGCCGATCCGTCCGGACGGCGCTGTCTGGTGGCGCATCGTCGAGCAATACCGCGTGAATGTGATGTTCACCGCGCCGACCGCTATCCGTGTGCTCAAGAAGCAGGACCCGGCGCTGCTGCAGCGGCATGATCTCTCCAGCCTGCGCCGCCTGTTCCTGGCCGGCGAGCCGTTGGATGAGCCCACGGCAAGCTGGATCGGCGAGGCGCTGCACAAGCCCATCGTCGACAACTACTGGCAAACCGAAACCGGCTGGCCGATGCTGGCCATCCCGCAAGGTGTCGAGCCCTCCACGCAGAAGCTCGGTTCGCCGGGCTTTCCGGTCTACGGCTACAAGCTCGACATCCTGGATGAGGCGACCGGCGAACCCTGTGCCCCCGGCGAAAAAGGTCTGCTGGCCGTTGCCGCGCCGTTGCCGCCAGGGTGCATGAGCACCGTCTGGGGCGACGATGCGCGCTTCCTGAGAACGTACTGGTCCGCATTCCCAGGTCGCCACATCTATTCAAGCTTTGACTGGGGTGTGCGCGACGAGGAGGGCTACGTCACCATCCTGGGTCGCACGGACGACGTCATCAACGTCGCTGGCCATCGCCTCGGCACGCGCGAGATTGAAGAGAGCCTCTCGTCGCACCCGGCGATCGCCGAGGTCGCGGTGGTGGGCGTGGCCGACCAACTCAAGGGGCAGGTGGCAATGGGGTTTGCCATCGTGCGTGATGCGTCGCGCGTTGCTGAGCCTGCAGATCGGCTGACGCTGGAAGGCGAACTGATGCGCACGGTGGAGGCGCAATTAGGAGCGGTGGCGCGGCCGTCACGCGTGTTTTTCGTTAATGCGCTGCCCAAGACGCGCTCGGGCAAGCTGCTGCGCCGCGCGATGCAGGCAGTGGCCGAAGGCCGTGATCCGGGCGATTTGACGACCATTGAAGACCCGACCGCGCTGGCGCAGGTGCAAGCGGCAATGCAGGGGTAGCAACGTAAGGAAAAGTGACGTGCCCGCCAGTCCGGAGGCGGGCCAGCGACACAGGCGGGCCGTCACAATTGACGGGCAACCCGCCGATAAGTCCTTCCTTTCATTGAGTTTTTTGCGGCGTCACGGTATAATTTTCAGGTTTGAGTTCAGAAACCCATCACCCTAGCGCCAACCGCTTCCTACCTCCCGCCTACCGCCCCGTCTGCCTCGTTTCCCGGTGAATTTCGCCCCGGTTTCGACGCGCAAACGGCCCGGATTCCGCGCAGCCGGAACTCCGCTTTGGCGCCAAGGCGATCAGGTCGGCACAGGGTGAATCCAGCAGGAGCTACCCGTGTTGCCGTCTTTCCCGCCCGCCATTCTTGCGCTTGCAGACGGCACGGTCTTTCGTGGCTATTCCATCGGTGCGGCCGGTCATACGATCGGCGAAGTGGTGTTCAACACCGCCATCACCGGCTATCAGGAAATCCTTACCGATCCGAGCTACTCGCGCCAGATCGTCACGCTCACGTACCCGCATATCGGTAACGTTGGTGTGAACCGTGAGGACGTCGAAGCCACGAAAGTCCATGCCGCCGGCCTCATCATCAAAGACTTGCCGCTTCTGGCATCGAACTTCCGCAAGGAACACTCGCTCTCGCACTACCTGAAGGGCGAGAAGGTCGTCGCCATTGCCGGCATCGACACCCGCAAGCTGACTCGCATCCTGCGCGAGAAGGGCGCCCAGAACGGCTGCATCCTGGCCGGCGAAGACAACGTGCAGAAGGCCATCGACCTGGCGCGCTCGTTCCCGGGCCTGTCGGGCATGGATCTGGCGAAGGTGGTGTCCGTCACCGAGCCGTACGAGTGGACCCAGACCGAATGGGAGCTGGGCCGCGGCTACGGCAAGCAGGAAGCGCCGAAGTACCACGTGGTTGCATATGACTTCGGCGTCAAGTTCAACATCCTGCGCATGCTGGCCGAGCGCGGCTGCCGCGTGACGGTGGTGCCGGCGCAGACCAGCGCGGCCGACGTGCTCGCGCATAACCCGGATGGCGTCTTCCTCTCCAACGGCCCCGGCGATCCGGAGCCGTGCGACTACGCCATCGCCGCTGCCAAGGAATTCCTCGAGCGCCGCATCCCGACGTTCGGCATCTGCCTGGGTCACCAGATCATGGGCCTGGCCGTCGGCGCCAAGACGCTCAAGATGAAGACGGGCCACCACGGTGCCAACCACCCGGTCAAGGATCTGCAGGACGGCCGCGTGGTCATCACCTCGCAGAACCACGGCTTTGCAGTGGACCCGGAATCGCTGCCGGCCAACGCACGCGTGACGCACGTCTCGCTGTTCGACGGCACGCTGCAGGGCTTCGAACTGACGGACCGCCCGGCATTCTGCTTCCAGGGTCACCCGGAAGCGTCGCCTGGCCCGCACGACATCGCGTATCTGTTCGACCGCTTCACCGCGGCGATGGACGCAGCCAAGCAATAAGGCAAACGAGATCGCCATGAACGCCTTCATGCTCGCCCACTTCGGCATCACCGAGTTCTGGACCTTCCTGCTCGGCACGATCTTCATCGTGCTGCTGCCGGGGCCGAACTCGATGTACGTGCTGTCGGTGGCGGCCCGTCGCGGTGTACGCGCGGGCTACCAGGGCGCATGCGGCGTGTTCCTGGGCGATGCCATCCTGATGGTGCTGTCGGCAGCGGGCGTGGCTTCGCTGTTGAAGGCGAGTCCGGCGCTGTTCTACGTTGTGAAGTACATCGGCGCGGCGTACCTGTCGTGGATTGGTCTGCAGATGCTGCGCGGTGCGCTGCGTAGCTGGCGTGCGCGCAAGGCAGGCGAGTCGGTCGAGCAGAACGCAGCCCCGGCCGATGAATCGCATCCGTTCAAGAAGGCGCTGATCATCAGCCTGCTGAACCCGAAGGCGATTCTGTTCTTCATCTCGTTCTTCATCCAGTTCGTCGATCCGCACTACGCATTGCCGGTGGTGTCGTTCGTCGTGCTGGGGCTGGTCTGCCAACTCTGCAGCTTCCTGTACCTGACCACCATCATCTTCGTGGGCGCGCGGCTGGCCGCGGCGTTCCGCGCGCGACGACGCCTGTCTGCCGGAATGAGCAGCGGCGTCGGCGCCATGTTTATCGGCTTCTCCGCCAAGCTGGCGACGGCCACACTGAATTAATCGAATCGAGCGGGTTATGCCAAAACGTACAGACATTAAAACCATCCTGATCATCGGCGCGGGTCCGATCATCATCGGCCAGGCGTGCGAGTTCGATTACTCCGGCGCGCAGGCTTGCAAGGCGCTGCGTGAAGAAGGCTTCAAGGTGGTCCTGGTCAACAGCAACCCGGCCACCATCATGACCGACCCCAGCACGGCCGATGTGACCTACATCGAGCCCATCACCTGGGAAGTGGTCGAGCGCATCATCGCCAAGGAGCGCCCGGACGCGATCCTGCCGACCATGGGCGGCCAGACCGCGCTGAACTGCGCGCTCGATTTGCACCGCCACGGCGTGCTCAAGAAGTACAACGTCGAGCTGATTGGTGCATCGCCGGAGGCCATCGACAAGGCCGAAGACCGCCAGAAGTTCAAGGACGCGATGACCAAGATCGGCCTGGGTTCGGCCAAGTCGGGCATTGCGCATTCGATGGACGAAGCGGTGGCCGTGCAGTCGCACATCGCCAAGGAAACCGGCACCAGCGGTTACCCGATCGTGATCCGCCCGTCGTTCACGCTGGGCGGCACGGGCGGCGGCATCGCCTACAACCGTGAAGAATTCGAAGAGATTTGCAAGCGTGGTCTCGACCTCTCGCCGACCAACGAGCTGCTGATCGAAGAATCGCTGCTCGGCTGGAAGGAATACGAGATGGAAGTCGTGCGCGACAAGGCCGACAACTGCATCATCGTCTGCTCGATCGAAAACCTGGACCCGATGGGCATCCACACCGGTGACTCCATCACCGTGGCCCCGGCGCAGACGCTGACCGACAAGGAATACCAGATCCTGCGTAACGCCTCGCTGGCCGTGCTGCGCGAGATCGGCGTCGACACGGGCGGCTCGAACGTGCAGTTCTCGATCAATCCGAAGGATGGCCGGATGATCGTGATCGAGATGAACCCGCGCGTCTCGCGTTCGTCGGCACTGGCTTCGAAGGCCACCGGCTTCCCGATCGCCAAGGTCGCCGCCAAGCTGGCCGTGGGCTACACGCTGGACGAGCTGAAGAACGAGATCACCGGCGGCGCGACCCCGGCATCGTTCGAGCCGTCGATCGACTACGTGGTCACCAAGGTGCCGCGTTTCGCGTTCGAAAAATTCCCGCAAGCTGATAGCCACCTGACCACGCAGATGAAGTCGGTGGGTGAGGTGATGGCCATGGGCCGTACCTTCCAGGAATCGTTCCAGAAGGCACTGCGCGGCCTGGAAGTCGGCGTGGACGGTCTGGACGAAAAGTCGACCGACCGCGACGAGATCATCGAAGAGATCGGCGAAGCCGGTCCGGACCGCATCTGGTATCTGGGCGATGCATTCCGCCTGGGCCTGTCGATCGACGAGGTTTACTCCGAGACGGCTGTGGATCCGTGGTTCCTCGCCCAGATCGAAGACATCGTCAAGACCGAAGCGCTGGTCAAGGCCCGCACGCTGGATAGCCTGTCGGCTGCCGAACTGCGCCTGCTCAAGCAGAAAGGCTTCTCCGATCGCCGCCTCGCCAAGCTGATGAAGACGACGGCCAAGGCCGTGCGCGAGAAGCGCATCGCTGAGAAGGTCCGCCCGGTCTACAAGCGCGTGGACACCTGCGCGGCCGAGTTCGCCACCAACACGGCGTACCTGTACTCGACGTACGAAGCCGAGCACGGCGAGTGCGAAGCCGAGCCGACCAACAACAAGAAGATCATGGTGCTGGGCGGCGGCCCGAACCGGATCGGTCAGGGCATCGAGTTCGACTACTGCTGCGTGCACGCCGCGCTGGCGCTGCGCGAAGACGGGTACGAGACCATCATGGTCAACTGCAATCCGGAAACCGTCTCGACCGACTACGACACCTCCGATCGCCTGTACTTCGAGCCGGTGACGCTGGAAGACGTGCTCGAGATCGTCGACAAGGAAAAGCCGGTTGGCGTGATCGTGCAGTACGGTGGCCAGACGCCGCTGAAGCTCGCGCTCGATCTCGAAGCCAACGGGGTGCCCATTATCGGTACGTCGCCGGACATGATCGACGCAGCCGAAGACCGTGAGCGCTTCCAGAAGCTGCTGCACGAACTGGGCCTGCGCCAGCCGCCCAACCGCACCGCGCGCGCTGAAGACGAAGCCCTCAAGCTGGCCGACGAGATCGGCTACCCGCTGGTGGTGCGTCCGTCGTACGTGCTGGGTGGCCGCGCGATGGAAATCGTGCACGAGCCGCGCGACCTCGAGCGCTACATGCGCGAGGCCGTGAAGGTGTCGAACGACAGCCCCGTGCTGCTCGACCGCTTCCTGAACGACGCCATCGAATGCGACGTGGATTGCCTTTCCGATGGCAAGCGCGTGTTCATCGGCGGCGTGATGGAACACATCGAGCAGGCCGGCGTGCACTCGGGCGACTCGGCGTGCTCGCTGCCGCCGTACTCGCTGTCGCAAGCCACCGTCGACGAACTCAAGCGCCAGACCGCCGCGATGGCCAAGGCGCTGAACGTGGTCGGCCTGATGAACGTGCAGTTCGCCATCCAGCAGAAGGGCGGCGAAGACATCGTCTATGTGCTGGAAGTGAATCCACGTGCGTCGCGTACGGTGCCGTACGTGTCGAAGGCGACCGGCATTTCGCTGGCCAAGGTGGCCGCGCGCTGCATGGCCGGCCAGTCGCTGGATTCGCAAGGCATCGAAACGGAAGTCGTGCCGTCGTACTACAGCGTCAAGGAAGCCGTGTTCCCGTTCAACAAGTTCCCGGGCGTCGATCCGGTGCTTGGACCGGAAATGCGCTCCACCGGCGAAGTGATGGGCGTCGGCAAGACCTTCGGCGAGGCACTGTTCAAGAGCCAGCTCGCCGCCGGTTCGCGCCTGCCCGAGAAGGGCACCGTGCTGATGACGGTCAAGGACAGCGACAAGCCGGCCGCAGTGGAAGTTGCCCGCGCCCTGCATACGCTGGGCTACCCGATCGTCGCGACGCGCGGTACGGCCTCGGCCATCGAGGCGGCCGGCATTCCGGTACGCGTGGTGAACAAGGTGAAGGATGGTCGCCCGCACATCGTCGACATGATCAAGAACGCCGAGATTGCCCTCGTGTTCACGACCGTCGACGAGACGCGTACCGCGATTGCTGACTCGCGCTCGATCCGCCAAGCCGCTCTGGCGCAACGCGTGACGTACTACACCACCATCGCTGGCGCTCGCGCCGCGGTGGAGGGCCTGAAGCACATGCAGAACCTGGATGTGTACGACCTGCAGGGGCTGCACGCCAGCCTGTAAGGTCGGATCAGGTCTTCGTCAGATCTTGCGACGCGGCATAGCGTCGCGCTCAGAACCCCCGGGGGTGGCGGTTGCCGCCTCCGGATGGTTCGCCTACACTACAGCGTTCGTGTCAAAACAACGACAGCCGCCGTCTGGCGGGTGTGCGCTACGCGCCCTCCCGCTTCGCAGCGGCTGATTTTTTTGTGATTCAGAATTACTCACTATGAGCACCATTCCCATTACCAAGCGCGGTGCCGAGATGCTCAAGGAAGAGCTGCAGCGCTTGAAGACCAAGGAGCGTCCGGCCGTCGTGACCGCCATCGCCGAGGCACGTGCCCAGGGCGATCTGTCCGAAAACGCCGACTACGATGCCGCCAAGGAGCGCCAGGGCTTTATCGAAGGCCGCATCCAGGAAATCGAATCCAAGCTGTCGGCGGCGCAGATCATTGACCCGGCCGCGCTCGACGCCGAGGGCCGTGTGGTCTTTGGCGCCACCATTGACCTGGAAGACCTGGACTCGGGCAAGCCCGTCACGTACCAGATCGTCGGCGATGACGAAGCCGATCTCGAAAGCGGCAAGATCTCGATCAGCTCGCCGATCGCCCGTGCATTGATCGGCAAGTTCGAAGGCGATGTCGCCACCGTGGTCGCCCCGGGCGGCGAGCGCGAGTACGAAGTTCTGGCTGTCAAGTACCTTTAATCCGCACCCGGAGCCGAACCGCCATGCCGCAGCGCTTCTTCCAGTTGCTTGCCACGGTGTGGTGCGGTTCGCTCTGGACCATTGGCTACGTCGTCGCGCCGACGCTGTTTGCCATGCTGGACGATCGCCAGATGGCCGGCTCGATTGCCGGGCGGCTGTTTCACGCAGAAGCCTGGATCGGCCTCGCGACAGGGTGCTTGCTTCTGCTGGCTGCCACGACGCTGGTCCGGCGCGGCCAAGCAGGGTACAAGCAGTTGCGCTGGCTGGTGCTGGCGATGCTGGTGTGTGTACTGGTGGGCTATTTCGGTCTGCAGCCGTTCATGGCATCGCTGCGCGCACAGGCCGATGTGCTGGGCGTGGCGGTGGGCGATTCGCCATATCGTGCCCAATTCGGCATGCTCCACGGCGTGTCGAGTGTTTTCTATCTGGTGGAAAGCCTGCTCGGCCTGGCGCTGATCTGGAAAGCTGCTGGCATCCGTCAGGTCGCCTGAGGGCAAAAAAAACCGGCTGAAAAAGCCGGTCATTTTTTGTGCGTGCACGAGTCAGGACAGTGCCTTCTTCTTCTGGCTGGTTTGACGCGGTTTGGCGCGTTTGACGTTGCCGCCGGCCGTGACTCGCTCGTTGCCGAGCACATTCAGGTGGATCGGTTTCGGGCGGCGTGTGCTGTTCGGATTCGGCTTGCGCACTGTTACCGAACGGGGACCGGCACCCACGGTGGTCTTGCGCGGCGGCTTGAGGTCGCGCGGCTGGTTTTCCTTCAGATAAGCCGGGCCTTCGCGCCAGATCACCAGCAGTTTGCCGATGTGCTGCACGGGCGCAGCTTGCAGGCGGGCGCAGATGGTGTCGTAGATTTCGATGCGCGCCTCGCGGTCATCGCCGGCGACGCGCACCTTGATCAGCGTATGGGCCGCCAGCGAGCGGTCGATTTCGGCCAGAACGGCCTTGGTCAGGCCCTCCGCACCGATGATGACGACCGGGTTCAACGCGTGCGCTTCCGAGCGCAGTTCCGATCGTTGGGCAGGGGTGAGGATGAGGGCGGGCATAAATGAGGGCGAAATCGCGCAAAAGGACAAACGGCGCGTATTATCCGCCAAAATCCCTCCCAGTCGCCATGTTTGGCGCGATGTTGGGGCGATATAGCAACCAATTCGATGGCAAAGAACAAGTTCAACCAGTCGTGGCTGCACGACCATATCAACGATCCGTACGTGAAGCTGGCGCAGCGCGAGGGCTATCGCGCCCGCGCCGCCTACAAGCTCAAGGAGATCGACGAGCAGGACAAGCTGATCAAGCCGGGCCAGGTCATCGTTGACCTGGGCGCCGCGCCGGGCAGTTGGAGCCAGTATGTGCGCAACAAGCTGGCCGCTTCACCGCGCGCCAAGGATGGCCGCATTGATGGTGCCATCGTCGCAATCGACATCCTGCCGATGGAGGCGATCGCCGACGTCGCCTTTATCCAGGGCGACTTCCGTGAGGAGGCGGTCTTCCGGCAACTCGAAGACATCACGCTGCAGGCCACGGGCGGGGGCAAGGTAGACCTTGTTTTGTCCGATATGGCCCCCAACCTCTCAGGTGTGGCGTCGGCGGACGCCGCGCGCATGGAGCACATCGCTGAGCTGGCTGTGGAATTTGCCATGGCGCACCTGAAACCTGAGGGGGCGCTATTGATCAAATGTTTTCACGGCAGCGGCTATAGTCAGATCGTCGAGATGTTCAAGCGCCATTTCAAGATCGTGGCGCCACGCAAGCCCAAGGCCTCCCGCGACAAATCGTCCGAGACGTTCCTGCTCGGCCGTCAACTCAAGCATCCGGGCTGACGGACGTTACACAGGAAAGGATCGGCGGCTGGGTGGTCAGCTGTCTTGCGGGCAATCAACCCGCGGCAGTATCCGTGCATTACAATGCCAAGCATCCCGTCAAGGCATTTCTAAAGGAGTCTCGCCTTGAATAACAACTGGTTTCAGAAGGCGGCCATCTGGCTGGTGATTGCCTTGGTGCTGTTCACCGTCTTCAAGCAGTTCGACAAGCCGCGCGCCCAAGAGGGTGTGACGTACTCGCAATTCATGGACGATGCGAAAGCCGGCAAGGTCAAGCGCGTCGAAGTCCAGGGCCGCACGCTGTTGGTCACGCCCAACGAGGGCAACAAGTATTCCATCATCTCGCCGGGCGACATCTGGATGGTCGGCGACCTGATGAAGTACGGCGTGCAGGTGACCGGTAAGGCGGAAGAAGAGCAAGGTGTGCTCCTGACTGCCCTTTACTATCTCGGCCCGACGCTGCTGATCATCGTGTTCTGGTTCTACATGATGCGGCAGATGCAGGGCGGCGGGAAGGGCGGCGCCTTCTCCTTCGGCAAATCCCGAGCGCGGTTGATCGACGAGAACAACAATAGCGTCACGTTTGCTGACGTGGCAGGGTGTGACGAATCGAAGGAAGAAGTCGTCGAACTGGTCGACTTCCTGAAAGATCCGCAGAAATTCCAGAAGCTGGGCGGCCGTATTCCGCGCGGCGTGCTGCTGGTTGGCCCTCCGGGTACCGGTAAGACGCTGCTGGCGCGTGCCATCGCCGGTGAAGCCAAGGTGCCGTTCTTCAGCATCTCTGGTTCGGACTTCGTGGAAATGTTCGTTGGCGTGGGCGCGGCCCGCGTGCGCGACATGTTCGAAAACGCCAAGAAGCAGGCGCCCTGCATCGTGTTCATCGATGAAATCGACGCGGTCGGCCGCCATCGCGGCGCCGGCATGGGCGGTGGTAACGACGAGCGCGAACAGACCCTGAACCAGATGCTGGTCGAGATGGATGGCTTCGAGGCCAACTCGGGCGTCATCGTCATTGCGGCAACCAACCGTGCTGACGTGCTCGACAAGGCGCTGCTGCGTCCCGGCCGCTTCGACCGCCAGGTCTACGTGGGCCTGCCGGACATCCGCGGCCGCGAGCAGATCCTGAAGGTCCACATGCGCAAGGTGCCGATCGGCAATGATGTGGATGCATCGGTGCTGGCACGTGGCACGCCGGGTTTCTCGGGCGCTGACTTGGCCAACCTGGTTAACGAAGCTGCGCTGTTTGCCGCACGCCGCAACAAGCGCGTGGTGGATATGCAGGACTTCGAAGACGCGAAGGACAAGATCTACATGGGTCCGGAGCGCAAGTCGGCCGTGATTCGCGAAGAAGAGCGCAAGGCGACGGCGTACCACGAGTCGGGTCATGCGGTGGTGGCCAAACTGCTGCCGAAGGCCGACCCGGTGCATAAGGTCACGATCATGCCGCGCGGCTGGGCTGGCGGTTTGACCTGGCAGTTGCCGGAGCACGACAAGCACTACGCCTATAAGGACACGATGCTGGAAGAGATCGCTATCCTGTTTGGCGGCCGTGCAGCAGAAGAGGTGTTCCTGGGCGCAATGAGCACCGGCGCCTCGAACGACTTCGAGCGAGCCACCAAGATGGCCCGCGACATGGTGACGCGCTACGGCATGAGCGATACGCTCGGCACCATGGTGTATGTCGATACCGAGCAGGACGGTTTCTTCGGCCGCATGGCATCGAAGACCGTTTCCGAGGCAACGCAGCAAAAGGTGGACTCGGAAATCCGCCGCATCGTTGACGAGCAATACGCTCTCGCGAAGGGCCTGCTGGAGACCAACCGCGACAAGGTGGAAGCCATGACCGCGGCGCTGCTCGAGTGGGAGACCATCGACGCCGACCAAGTCAACGACATCATGGACGGCAAGCCGCCGCGTCCGCCGCGCTATGGTTCCACCGGCGGTGGCAGCACGCCGCCGGGCGGTGGCACCCCGGCTGTGAATCCGGGTAACGTGCCGGCCACGGCCTGACGTCGCGTTAGTTTGTCGCCCTGGCCGCGACGCAGAGGAGCCGGTGCAAATGCACCGGCTTTTTTGTGGGCGCCTTTTTGGTTTGGCATGCCTGGCGTAACATTCCGGTCCTGCGCAGCATTCCGGTCTATCTATCTTGTCCGCTTCCATTCCCACTACAACGCACTTCCAGTGCGGACGTTTTCGCTACGCGCGTGATCAGCGCCCGCTGGTCATGGGCATTCTCAACGTCACGCCCGACTCGTTTTCCGATGGCGGCCAGCACGCGACGCGTGACGCCGCGTTGCGCCACGCAGAGCAATTGATTGCTGACGGCGCGGACATGATCGACATCGGCGGGGAATCGAGCCGGCCGGGCGCCGAGCCGCTGGGCCTGCAGGAGGAGCTGGGCCGAGTGCTGCCGATCGTCGAGGCGCTGCGCGATTGCGGCAAGCCTTTGTCGATCGACACGTACAAGCCCGAAGTGATGCGCGCCACGCTGGAAGCTGGCGCCGACCTGATCAATGACATCTGGGGTTTCCGTCGGCCGGGGGCGATTGAGGCGGTAACCCCAGGCAACGCAGGCCTGTGCGTCATGCACATGCAGCGCGACCCGGAAACGATGCAGGAAGCGCCCAGCTATGTCGACTTGATGGGCGAGGTCGAGACTTTCTTGCGCGCACGGACCGAAGCCCTGATGACTGCAGGCGTGGCCGCCGAACGCATCTCGCTGGACCCGGGATTTGGCTTCGGCAAGACGCCGGATCACAATCTCACCATGCTCAATCGTTTGGCACAGTTCGAGCGGATTGGGTTGCCGCTGCTAGTGGGTCTGTCGAGAAAGTCGACGTTGGGCGCCGTGCTGGGTGGCAAGCCACCCGCCGAGCGCATCACGGCCAGTGTGGCGGCGGCGTTGCTGTCGGCGGAGCGGGGTGCCTTCATCGTGCGCGTGCATGACGTGCGGCCGACAGTGGAGGCGATCCAGGTCTGGTGGGCCATGCGTCACGAACGTGTGAATCCGCCGCTGGCATGACAGCCGCCCCGGCCCTCACACGGCTGGGGGTCGAGCGAACAGGCGATTGTCCGGCCGTGGCCGGCGCCTTACAAACAAAGAAAGAAAGAAACATTCTCCAGGAGAGACTCTCAATGTCCAGGAAGTATTTCGGCACCGACGGCATCCGCGGGCGTGTCGGTGAAAGCCCAATCACGCCGGACTTTGTGCTGCGTCTCGGCTATGCGGCCGGCCGCGTGCTGGCTCATGGCAGCGAAGCACATGGTCATGGCCGTCCCACCGTGCTGATCGGCAAGGACACGCGCCTGTCGGGCTACATGCTGGAAGCCGCGCTGGAAGCCGGCTTTACCGCAGCCGGCGTGGATGTGCTGATGAGCGGCCCGTTGCCCACACCCGGTGTAGCGTATCTCACGCGCGCGTTGCGGCTGTCGGCGGGGGTGGTGATCTCGGCATCGCACAATCCGTACTACGACAACGGCATCAAGTTCTTCTCGGCCACAGGCGACAAGCTGCCCGACGAGACCGAGCTGCAGATCGAAGCCCAGTTGGAAAAGCCGATGGAATACGCGGCTTCCGACGCGCTGGGCCGTGCCCGCCGCATCGATGATGCCGCCGGCCGCTACATCGAGTTCTGCAAGAGTACGTTCCCCAGCGATCTGGACCTGTTTGGCATGAAGGTTGTGCTGGACAGCGCGCACGGTGCTGCTTACCACATCGCGCCGCACGTGTTCCATGAACTGGGCGCGGATGTAGTGTCGATCGGCAACCAGCCGAACGGTCGCAACATCAACGACGGCTATGGCGCAACGGCGCCGGGCAAGCTGGTCGAGGCCACGCGCGAGCATGGCGCCGACATCGGTTTGGCGTTTGACGGTGATGCCGACCGCCTTCAAGTGGTGGACCGCAATGGCCGCCTGTACAACGGCGACGAGCTGCTCTACGTGATGGTTCAGGCGCGCCGTGCCGCAGGCCAGACCGTGCCGGGCGCCGTTGGCACGCTCATGACCAACTTGGCCGTGGAGCTCGCGCTGAAGGCGCAAGGCGTGGATTTTGTACGCGCCAAGGTGGGTGATCGCTACGTGCTGGAAGAGCTGAAGAAGAACGGTTGGCTGCTGGGCGGCGAAGGCTCGGGTCACCTGTTGTGCCTGGACAAGCACAGTACCGGCGACGGCATCATCTCGGCATTGCAGGTGCTTGCGGCATTGCGTCGCAGCGGCCAAACGCTGGATGAAATGCTGGACGGCGTGCGCCTGTTCCCCCAGAAGCTCATCAACGTGCGGGTCGAGAAGGGCTTCGACTGGAAATCGCACGCTGCTCTGCAGGCAGCACTCAAGACCAGCGAGGCTGAACTCAATGGCAAGGGGCGGGTGCTGATTCGCCCTTCCGGCACCGAACCGGTCGTCCGGGTGATGGTCGAGGCACAAGATGCTGACGTCGCCAGCCAACATGCGGAGCGTCTTGCGGCAACGTTCCAGTAAGTTGCCGCCAGATCAGACAAAGTAGCTAAAAGCGGCCTTCGGGTCGCTTTTTTTATGCGCGCAAGTCGACATTCATGTCTTACAGGTCAGTTATGAGAAGTTTTCGTGTTGTCACGGAACTGTCATTTGAGCGGCCTAAAGTTCGGGGTGTCAAAAATCTGTCATCGCTCAACCGCTCCTCTGGAGAACTCATGAAACTGGTCAAGACCGCAATCGCTGGCGTGGCCGCGCTGGCTTTCGCTGGTGCCGCATTTGCTGTTGACATCACCGGCGCAGGCGCAACATTCCCGGCACCCGTCTACAACAAGTGGGCGGCCGACTACAACAAGGCAACCCAGACCAAGGTGAACTACCAAGGTATCGGTTCGTCGGGCGGCATCAAGCAGATCACCGCCAAGACCGTCGACTTCGGCGCATCGGACATGCCGCTGAAGGACGAAGAGCTGAACAAGGACGGCCTGATCCAGTTCCCGACCGTGATCGGCGGTGTGGTGCCCGTGATCAACCTGCCGGGCGTGAAGCCGGGCGAGCTGACCTTGAACGGCCAGATTCTGGGCGACATCTACCTGGGCAAGATCAAGAAGTGGAACGACCCGGCCATCGCCAAGCTGAACCCGAAGGCCAAGCTGCCGGACCAGGACATCCTGGTGGTGCGCCGTGCTGACGGTTCGGGCACCTCGTTCATCTTCACGAACTACCTGTCGAAGGTGAATGCCGAGTGGAAGAGCAAGGTCGGCGAAGGCACGACCGTGAACTGGCCGACCGGTACGGGTGGCAAGGGCAACGAAGGCGTGGCCGCGTTCGTGCAGCGTCTGGGCGGCGCAGTGGGCTACGTCGAGTACGCCTACGCCAAGCAGAACAAGATGACCTACGTGAACCTGCAGAACAAGTCGGGCGCCACCGTGCAACCGACCGCTGAAGCCTTCAAGGCTGCCGCTGCCGGTGCCGAGTGGAGCAAGACGTACTACCAGATCCTGACGGACGAGCCGGGCAAGGACGCATGGCCGATCGCCGGTGCGACCTTCATCCTGCTGCACAAGACGCAAGCCAAGCCGGAGCAGGGCGCCGAAGTCATGAAGTTCTTCGACTGGGCCTACAAGGGTGGCGACGATGCCGCCAAGAGCCTGGACTACGTGCCGCTGCCGGACGCTGTGAAGAACCAGATCCGCGCCACGTGGAAGTCGAGCGTGAAGGACGCATCGGGAAAGGTTGTCTACAACCACTGATGATGGCCTGACGTGCAAGGCGCGGGCGGTGCGATCCTGCCGCGCGCGCCATTTCAAAAGCTTCTCTCACGGCTGACCGGTTTCCCTCATGGCCACGCTCTCTGATTCTTCCGGCGCTTCCCGTATGCGCGCACCCAGCCGCCTCGGCGATCTGGTGTTCGGCGGTCTGACCCGCCTTGCCGCAATCGTTACGCTGCTGCTGCTGGGCGGCATCATCGTCTCGCTCGTCATCAGCGCTTGGCCCTCGATCCAGAAATTCGGCCTGTCGTTCCTGTGGAGCGGAGAGTGGGATCCGCCCTCTGACATCTACGGCGCGCTGGTGCCCGTCTACGGCACCCTGGTCACTTCGCTGATCGCGCTCATCATTGCCGTGCCCGTGAGCTTCGGCATTGCTCTGTTTCTGACCGAGCTGTCGCCAGCGTGGCTGCGCCGACCGCTGGGTACCGCCATCGAGCTGCTCGCCGCTGTGCCGTCCATCGTCTACGGCATGTGGGGCCTGCTCGTGTTTGCGCCGATCTTCGGCGAATACTTCCAAAAGCCGCTGGCCGCGACCATCGGCAAGATCCCGGTGATCGGGGCGCTGTTCCAGGGGGCGCCGATCGGCATCGGTCTGCTGTGTGCCGGTGTGATCCTGGCGATCATGATCATCCCGTACATCTCGGCAGTGATGCGCGACGTGTTCGAGATCACGCCGACGCTGCTCAAGGAATCGGCCTACGGCGTGGGTTGCACGACGTGGGAAGTCATGTGGAACGTGGTGCTGCCATACACCAAGGCCGGTGTGATCGGCGGTGTGATGCTGGGCCTGGGTCGGGCGCTGGGCGAGACCATGGCAGTGACGTTCGTGATCGGCAACACCAACCTGTTGTCCGACGCGTCGCTGTTCTCGCCGGGCAATAGCATCACCTCGGCGCTGGCCAATGAATTTGCGGAAGCAGGCCAGGGCCTGCACACCGCGGCACTCATGGAGCTGGGCTTGATCCTGTTCGTCATCACGTTCATCGTGCTGGCCGCATCCAAGCTGCTGCTTCTGCGTCTGCAGAAGAGCGAGGGTCAGAAGTGAACCAACGTGACCTACCTGATGCCATGAGACCCAATACCATGCGCACGTCCTCCATTCCTGCCGTCCGTGCCGACTCCGACAAGATCAAGTCTCGCCTGCAGGCCCGCCGCCGCAATGTCAACCGCGTAGCGCTCACGTTGTCGCTCGCCGCCATGGCTTTCGGCCTGGTGTGGCTGGCCTGGATTCTGTGGACTACGCTTTCGCTGGGCGTGGGCGGCTTGTCGATGTCGCTCTTCACGGAGATGACGCCGCCGCCCAACACGCCGGGAGGCGGTCTGGCGAACGCCATCGCCGGCTCGTTCATGCTGGTGGCGATGGCTACGCTGATCGGTACGCCGCTGGGCATCCTGGCCGGCATCTATCTGGCCGAGTATGGCAAGACGTCGATGCTGGCCAGCGCTACGCGCTTCATCAACGACATCCTGCTGTCGGCGCCGTCCATCGTGATCGGCCTGTTCGTGTATGCCGTGGTGGTGGCGAAGGTGCAGCATTTCTCCGGCCTGGCTGGCGTGCTTGCGCTGGCACTGCTGCAGATTCCCATCGTGGTGCGCACCACCGAGAACATGTTGAACCTCGTGCCCAACGCGATGCGTGAAGCCGCCATGGCGCTCGGCACGCCCAAGTGGAAAATGATTCTGTCGATCACACTCAAGGCCTCGTATGCCGGCGTGATTACCGGTGTGCTGCTGGCCGTGGCCCGCATTGCCGGCGAAACCGCGCCGCTGCTCTTCACCGCGCTGAACAACCAGTTCTGGAGCCTGGATCTGAATCAGCCGATGGCGACCATGCCGGTGGTGATCTTCAAGTTTGCGATGAGCCCATTCCCCGAGTGGCAGCAGCTGGCCTGGGCCGGGGTGTTCCTGATTACGCTGGGTGTGCTGGGGTTGAACATCCTCGCGCGTGCCTTGTTCACCAAGAAATGACCATGACTGCTACGTCCCTCGAAGTGCGCGCGCAAAGCCCGAAGATCGATGTTCGCGACCTGAACTTCTACTACGGCAAGTTCCACGCGCTGAAGAACATCTCGCTGCAGATTCCCGAGAAGCAGGTGACGGCGTTCATCGGTCCGTCGGGCTGCGGCAAGTCGACCCTGCTGCGTACGTTCAACAAGATGTACGCGCTGTATCCGGAGCAGCGTGCCGAAGGCGCCATCAACATGGACGGCGAGAACCTGCTGACGTCGAACATGGACATCGCTCTGCTGCGCGCCAAGGTTGGCATGGTGTTCCAGAAGCCGACGCCGTTCCCGATGTCGATCTACGACAACATCGCATTTGGCGTGAAGCTGTTCGAGCGCCTGTCGCGCTCGGAGATGGACGATCGTGTGGAATGGGCACTGACCAAGGCCGCGCTGTGGAATGAAGTGAAGGACAAGCTCAACCAGTCGGGCTATGGCCTGTCGGGCGGTCAGCAGCAGCGTCTGTGTATCGCACGCGGCATTGCCATCCGCCCTGAGGTGCTGCTGTTGGACGAGCCGTGCTCCGCACTGGACCCGATTTCCACGGGCAAGATCGAAGAGCTGATCGCCGAACTGAAGGATGACTACACCGTCGTCATCGTCACGCATAACATGCAGCAGGCGGCGCGTTGCTCCGACTACACGGCATACATGTATCTGGGCGAGCTGATCGAATTCGGCGACACCGAAAAGATCTTCATCAAGCCGCAGCGCAAAGAAACGGAAGACTACATCACCGGCCGCTTCGGCTGATCTGCAACAGCGCAGAAGCTGAATCGACAAGGCAAGGAGAACCCGATGTCCGACAAACATCTGTCGACGCAATTCGATACCGACCTGACCTCCATCAGCACCAAGGTGCTGCAGATGGGCGGCCTGGTGGAAGCGCAGATCGCACGTGCGATGCGCGCCCTGGCCAACTTCGACACCGCGATGTGCGATCAGGTGCTGGCGGTGGAGCAGGAGATCAATGCGCTCGAAATCGAGATCGACGGCGATTGCAACAACATCATTGCGCGCCGCCAGCCGACTGCGCGCGACCTGCGTCTGGTCATGGCCATCTCGAAGACCATCACCAATCTCGAACGCGCAGGCGACGAGGCCGCGAAGATTGCAAAGCGCACCAAGCGCCTCATGCAGGACCCGTCGGCACATGCGCTGAACTACGCCGGCGTGGAGCGTTCGGGCGAGATGGCCGCGACGATCCTGCGTCATGCGCTGGACGCCTTTGCACGCCTGGATACCGCCGAAGCCGTGTCGATCCTGCAGGAAGACAAGGCCATTGATGAGGAATTCCGCGGCTTCATGCGCGAACTCATCACGTACATGATGGAGAACCCGCGCACGATTTCGGTGGCGCTGGATCTGCTGTTCATTGCCAAGGCCATCGAGCGCATTGGCGACCACGCCAAGAACATCGCCGAGTTTATTATCTACATCGTCAAGGGAACTGACGTTCGGCATGCCGGGCGCGAGGCGCTGGAGCGCGAGGTCCAGGGCGAAGGCGAATAAAAGGCAGGATTGGAGACGTGAGTATGCCGAGCAGTATTCTGGTCGTGGAAGATGAACCGGCGATCGCCGAACTGATTGCCGTCAACCTGCAGCACGCAGGGCACTATCCGATCCGCGCGTATAACGCTGAACAGGCACTGTCGCTGATGAGTGACGTGCTGCCCGATCTCGTCCTGCTGGACTGGATGCTGCCGGGCAAGTCGGGCGTGATGTTCGCGAAGGAGTTGCGTGCCAACGAGCGCACGCGCCAGATCCCGATCATCATGCTGACCGCCCGCAGCGAAGAGCAAGACAAGATCATGGGCCTGGACAGCGGCGCCGATGACTACGTCACCAAGCCGTTCTCGCCCAAGGAACTGCTGGCCCGCATCAAGGCCGTGCTGCGTCGCCGCGCGCCGCAGCTGACCGACGATGTGGTCGCCATCAACGGCCTGAAGCTGGACCCGGCCACGCACCGCGTGACGGCCACGAACACCGAAGCAGAAAACCCGATCAAGCTCGACCTGGGCCCAACCGAGTTCCGCCTGCTGCATTTCCTGATGACGCATCCGGAGCGCGTGCACAGCCGATCGCAACTGCTCGATCAGGTGTGGGGTGACCACGTGTTCGTCGAAGAGCGCACCGTGGACGTGCACATCAAGCGCCTGCGCGCTGCACTGGCCCCCGGCGGCTACAGCAACATGATCGAAACCGTGCGCGGCAGCGGCTACCGCCTGGCGCGCAATCCGGGGCAGTAGCATCGTCTGATCGAACGCGCGAACCGGCGATGCCGACCGCGCGTCACACACCGCTCATGCGATCCCTGCGGTCCAGCGCTTAGAATGCCCTCATGAACGTCTTCTGGACCCGCTTTGCCGTCTTTGCTGCCCTGGTGGGCATCCTTACGGCATGTCTATATGTCTTCGCCAACCCCGTCATCGCGCTGGCCGTGCTCAGCGTGCTGCTGCTGGCGACGCTCCTGTATTACGTCTATCAGATCCAGCGCTTGTGGCGCGTGCTGGACTCACCGGCCTATGGCGAGATCCCCAGCGCGCTCGGTCTGTGGGGCGAGGTCTACTACCGTCTGCACCGGCTGATGAAGGGCTGGCGCACCCAGGTGCTGCAGGTCGAGCAACAGCACAGCCGCTTCATCCAGGCCATCCAGGCATCGCCCAACGGCGTGCTGATGCTCGACGGCGACGACCAGATCGAATGGTGCAACGCGGTGGCCGAGGAGCACTTCGGTCTCTCCGCTAAACGCGATCTGCGCCAGCGCATTACCCACCTGATCCGCCGACCGGAGTTCGTGCGCTACCTGGCGCGCGGCGAGTTCGAGGAGCCGCTCACCATGCATGACGTGGGCCCGCACAAGCAAAGCATCGTTTCTGCCCAGATCCTGCCGTACGGGGAGGACCGCAAGCTCCTGGTGTCGCAGGACATCACCAAGCTCGAGAACACCGAGGCGATGCGGCGCGACTTCGTGGCCAACGTCTCGCACGAGTTGAAGACGCCGCTGACCGTACTCTCGGGCTTTCTGGAAACCGTGCGCGACATTCCGCTGCCGGAAGAAGACAAGAAGCGCTATCTGGACATGATGCATGTGCAAGCCGTGCGCATGCAGCATCTGGTGGAAGACCTGCTGGCGTTGGCGACGCTGGAAGGCAACTCCGAGCCGCCGTCGCTGGCACCCGTGCCGATGCAGCGCATGATGCTGCAGCTTCAGCATGATATTGAAGCGCTCTCCGCCGGCCGGCATACCGTCAGCATGACCTGCGACCCGAGCGTGAGCGTGTGTGGCGCCGAGCTTGAATTGCTTTCCGCGTTCAGCAACCTGGCATCCAACGCCGTGCGCTACACCCCAGACGGCGGCACGATCCGCCTCGATTGGGGAGTGAAGGACGGGCACGCCGTGTACTCCGTCACCGATACGGGGATTGGCATTGCGCCCGAACACATTCCGCGCCTGACCGAGCGTTTCTACCGCGTCGACCGCAGCCGTTCGCGCGACACCGGTGGCACTGGCCTCGGTCTGGCGATCGTCAAGCATGTGCTCTCGCGCCACGGCGGCGAGCTGCAGGTGACCAGCGAGCACGGCAAGGGCAGCACGTTCCGCGCCGTGTTTCCGCCGGAGCGCACGGTGGTGCGCAGCGCCAGCATCAGCGACGAGCGCGCAGCCTGATCAGCGGTTTGCGCATCGCCAACGAAAACGCACGCTGTTGAGCGTGCGTTTTCGTTTGGGGGGCCGCGTTTGGGTCACCCTGCGGAGATCTCTACCGGAGCACGCACCGTCGGCTCGGCCGCCGTCGCTGCAGCCACGGCGGCTGCCGTTTCCGCCGCCGCCGCGGCCTGTGGCGAGAAGTGGTTCAGCAGTTCGAGCTGGCTGACACGCACGTGCTTGCCGCGCGTGCGGCGCTGCACGTAACTCCCATCGGGCTGCATCACCCAGGCCGATGCGTTGTCATGCAGATGCACCTGCAGGCTTTCCTTGATGACGCGCGCCTTGAGCTTGCGATCGAGCACCGGGAAGGCCACTTCGACGCGGCGGAACAGGTTGCGATCCATCCAGTCGGCGCTGGAGAGGTAGACGACCTCCTCGCCGCTCGCATGGAAGTAGTAGACGCGGTGATGCTCCAGGAAGCGTCCGACGATGGAGCGCACGGTGATGTTCTCCGACAGCCCCGGCACGCCCGGCTTGAGCGCGCATACGCCACGCACGATCAGGTCGATCTTCGCGCCTGCCCGCGACGCCTTGTACAGCTCGTCAATGATGGTGGGCTCCAGCAGCGCATTCATCTTGCCGATGATGCGCGCACGTTTGCCCGCGCGAGCGGCGCGCGCTTCGGCGCGGATATGCTCGATCAGGTTGTCGTGCATCGTGAACGGCGAGTGCCACAGGTGGTGCAGCTTGACCTGCGCGCCGGTGCCGGTGAGCAGCTGAAACACGTGGTGCACGTCTTCGCAGATCTGCTCGTTGGCCGTCATCAGACCGAAATCGGTGTAGAGGCGGGCGGTCTTGGGGTGGTAGTTGCCGGTGCCCAGATGCGCATAGCGGCGCAGTTTGACGGCCTTGCCCTTGCCGGAAACCTCGCGGCGCACCACCAGCAGCATCTTCGCGTGGCACTTGTGGCCCACCACGCCATAGACGACATGCGCGCCGGCAGATTCAAGCTGGTCCGCCCAGTTGATGTTCGTCTCTTCGTCAAAGCGCGCGAGCAGTTCGACGACCACGGTCACTTCCTTGCCGTTGCGCGCCGCCTTGATGAGCGCGTCCATCACCGACGATTCATTGCCGGTGCGGTAGACGGTTTGCTTGATGGCGACCACGTCCGGGTCTCGCGCGGCTTGCTGCAGCAGTTCCAGCACGGGCGTGAAGCTCTCGTACGGATGGTGCAGCAGGATGTCGCCCTGGCGGATGGCGTCGAATACGTTCGAACTGTTGGCCACCTGCTTGACCGTGGCCGGCACGTGCGGCGGATACTTCAGCACCGGCTTGTCGACCATGTCAGGCACCTGCAGCAGGCGCACCAGGTTCACCGGGCCCTTCACGCGATAGCAGTCCGTTTCGGCCAGGCCGAACTCCTGCTGCAGCCGAAGCACCAGCGCGGGCGACGTATCGTGCGCGAGCTCCAGGCGCACCGCATCGCCAAAGTGGCGCGTGGACAGTTCACCCTGCAGCGCCTCGCGCAGGTCGGTGATTTCATCTTCCGACACGAACAGGTCGGAATTGCGTGTCACGCGGAACTGGTAGCAGCCGTGCACGTCGATCTGCGGGAACAGCTCGTGCACAAAACCCTGCATGAACGACGACAGCAGCACGAATCCATATTGGTAACCCGACAGCTCCGGCGGCATCTGCACCAGGCGTGGCAGGGCACGTGGGGCCTGCACGATGGCCAGCTCGGCTTCGCGGCCGAAGGCATCCTTGCCCGACAGTTCGATGATGAAGTTCAGGCTCTTGTTGAGCACGCGCGGGAACGGGTGCGCCGGGTCCAGTGCCATCGGCGTGAGGATGGGCACGAGTTCGCGCTGGAAGAATTGGCGGCACCAGGCGCGCTGGGCTTCGTTCCAGTTGGTGGTCATGTGGAAGAAGACGCCTTCCTTCTCCAGCAGCGGCAGGATCTCGTCCTGCAGCATGGCATACTGTTGCGCGACCAGATGCCGTACCCGCGCCGAGACCACGCCAAATGCCTGCTGCACCGACAGCCCGTCGGGCGTGACCGACGAAGGGTTGTCGCGCATCTGCTCCTTCAATCCGGCAATGCGGATTTCAAAGAACTCATCGAGATTGCTCGACACGATGCAGATGAACTTCAGCCGCTCCATCAGCGGCACACCCGGATCCGCCGCCTGGGCGAGGACGCGGGCGTTGAATTCGAGGATGCCCAGTTCGCGATTGAGCAGGTCGCCGGTGGGCAATGTCGACATGTTGTGTTCAGACGAATGACGATCCGGCCACTTTTTCATAGTTAGGTGTCAAATTTGTGACACATTGAAATTGTCACGTGCGGGACACAATAGAGACATATTTTGTTGCGCAATGTTTAGAACGACAATAGTCGGCGTTCTGATTCTGCTCCTCACCCGTTCCCATTCATGAGTCCCACCCCCCGTCTGCTGGCCGCTGTCGATATGGGCTCCAACAGCTTCCGGCTGATGATCGGCCGCGTTGACGAGACCATCGGTGCCAATGGCACCAGCAGTACCCAGATCTTCCAAGTCGATGCGCTGCGTGAGCCCGTGCGGTTGGCTGCCGGCTTGACGCAAGATAAATACCTCGATCAACCCGCGCGCCGGCGCGGTGTCGACGCGCTGCGCCGCTTCGGGGATCGCCTGCGCGACTTTGCCCCTGAGCACGTGCGCGCCGTCGCCACCAACACGTTGCGTGTGGCCAAGAACGCGCAGGATTTCCTGATCGAGGCCGAGGCTGCGCTTGGCTTTCCGATCGAAGTGATAGCGGGCCGTGAAGAGGCTCGCCTGATCTATCTTGGGGCATCGCATGACGCGCCGGCGTGCCAGGGCAACCGGCTCGTTGTCGACATCGGCGGTGGCTCGACCGAGTTCATCATCGGCAACGGCTACAAGCCCAAGCTGATGGAGTCACTCTATATCGGCTGCGTGTCGCACAGCCGCCATTTCTTCCCCAACGGCAACGTCGACGAATACGCGATGAAGCAGGCCGAGCTGGCGGCGCGTCGCGAGATTCAGGTGCTGGTGTCGCAATATCGTACGGCGGGCTGGAACCAGGCGGTGGGCTCGTCAGGTACCGCGCGTGCGCTGGCTGAGCTGATCGAGCTCAATGGCTTTAACGACAAGAGCACCGAGCACGGCATCACGCGCGAAGGTCTGGAGCGCCTCAAGCGCGCGCTCGTCAAGGCCGAGAACACCAACCGCCTGAAGTTGAGTGGGCTGAAGCCAGACCGCATTCCGGTGCTGCCAGGCGGGTTGTCGATCATGCTGGGCGTGTTTGCCGAACTCGATGTCGATCGCATGGACGTGACCGACGGTGCCTTGCGCCTGGGTGTGCTGTATGACCTGCTGGGCCGCTCGCATCACGAAGACATGCGCACGGTGACGATCGAGCAGTTCATGCGCCGCTACAACGTGGACCGCGCGCAGGCGAACCGCGTGCGCGATGCCGCCACGGCGCTGCTCTCGCAGTTTCCCGATCCGCCCGATGAGCGGCGTGAAGACAATCTCGCGCTGTTGGGCTGGGCCGCCAATCTGCACGAGATCGGCATGAGCATCTCGCACAGCGGGTATCACAAGCACTCGGCGTACATCGCCAGCCATGCCGACATGCCGGGCTTTTCCAAGACCGATCAGGCGCGCCTGGCGACACTGCTGCTGGGGCACGCCGGCAAGCTAGGCAAGCTCTCGGGCGGCGGCAAATTCCTGGATTGGCGGATGCTGTTCAGCCTGCGCCTGGCGTTCGTGCTGTGCCGCCGTCGCGGCGCGATTCAATTGCCGAGCCTGCGCGTGCGCCACAGCGAGGGCGAGCTCAACGAGGGCGGTTTCGAGGTGGAACTGCCCAAGAGCTGGATCGAGCAGAACCCGCTGGTGGAATACAGCCTGATGAAGGAAGCCGATGAGTGGCAGCGCATCGGCCGCCGCTACAAGGTGGTGTACGTGTAAGGCGGTTCGCCGCACACAAGATAAAACGGCCCGGAGTGATCCGGGCCGTTTGCTTTGGTGCCGTGCTGCGTGTGCTGTGTCGTCAGCCGCGCAGGAAGTGCCGTGCGTAGCGCGGGTTGATGTCTGACAGGCGCAGCAGCGTAAGGAAGTCGGCAACGTTGAAGTCAGGATCCCAGGCCGGCGCGCCGCAGATGCGGGCACCCAGGCGCAGATAACCCTTCACCAACGCTGGCGGCTCGACTTCGAGATTCTGGTTCAGCTCTTCGACCGGCAGTGCGACGCGCGGGAAGGCGTGGTATTCGATCGGGGCCAGCGAGCCATCGTCGACGAAGCTGCGATACAGGCTTGCGGCAAAGTGGCCGCCGTCGCCCATCGACACGCTGGCGCAGCCGAGCATCGATTCGAAGCCATAGCGCTGCATATATTCGCCGAGGCCTGCCCACAGCGCCATGATGACGCTGCCCGAACGGTAGTCGCGGTGCACGCACGAGCGGCCCAGTTCGACCATCTTCGGGCGAAGGTGCGCCAGGCGCACGAGGTCGAATTCGGATTCGGAATACAGGCAGCCGATCTGCTTGGCTGCGTCCGGGCGCAGCACGCGGTAGGTGCCGACCACGCGCAGGGTCTTCTGATCGCGCACGATCAGGTGATCGCACACGGCGTCGAACATGTCGACATCCAGTTCGGTGTGGGCCGAGGGCAGGCGGGCACCCATTTCCTCGGCGAAGACTTTGTAGCGCAGGCGCTGGGCCTCGGTCACTTCATCCTGGTGGCGCGCCCACGAAACGGCCAGAACAGGCTTGTCACGCGTCGGAACAGCGTCGGGTGAGCGAGGAAGGCCCCTCCGAGCGTTGCCCAGGTTCAGGCTCGGCAGTGCGTCGATCAACGGCTGGGTGGGCGTCGGCAGGTCTCGCATTCGTGCATCCCCAAGTGTGGAATTTGAGGCGATTCTAGTGACGATGCGTGACAGATCAGCGACAAAAGCGTGTCAATCGTGACTGTTGCGTGAATTTTGCGTGGCGATACCGTGACAGGCGCGTTGTGTCACGCGAGATCGGGGTTGACCACCGCGCGCAGCACCGTCTGCGCTTCGTCTTCGCGCATACGGCGGCAGAGCCACCATACGCCGGCTTTTTTCACGCTCCAGTCCATCTCCACCCCTGCGATGAGCAGGCTTGCAAGGCGGCCGAGCCACGGCTGATGACCGACCAGCAGCAGGTTCGCGTTCGACGGCCAATCGAGCGCATCGAGGATCTCGCTGACATCGGCCCCGGGTGCCAGTGCCGGCAGCGTCTGAACATGCCGGGTGAGCGCGCGCGCGGTCTGCTGGGTGCGCACGGCAGGGCTGGCCAGCACGAGCGTATCTTCCGGCAGGCGAGGGCGCAGCCAGTCGGCCATTTTTTCGGCTTGCTTGTGGCCGCGCTTGGTCAGTTCACGCTGGAGATCGGTGTTGCGCTGAATGCGCAGCGATGCAGCCACGTCTTCAGCTTCGGCGTGGCGCCAGAGAATGAGGTTCATGGAGGATGGTCAAGCGGTGCGTCAATGCTGTCGTTATAGCACCGCCAGATGACGCCATCTGCCGCCTCAAAAACAAAAGCGGCTTACGTGGATCACGCAAGCCGCTTTTGTTGTCCTGCCAATTCAATTCTGGTCGGAGCGGAGAGATTCGAACTCCCGACCCACTGGTCCCAAACCAGTTGCGCTACCAGGCTGCGCTACGCTCCGAAGCCTGCGATTCTACCGCCTTTGCAACAATCCGGTCAAATCAGTGCGCGGAAGATCATCCCGAGTGCCACCATCGTCGCAAACGCCGCGAAACCTTGCTGCAGGGCAGGCCCCGCCAGATGCTTCGCAAAGCGCCGGCCGACCAGCATGCCGGTCAGTGCGCCCGCCGCGAACGGCAGCGCGATCTGCCACTCGACATGCCCGCCGATGGCCGAGGCAACCACACCGCCGGTCGAGACCAGTGCAATCACCGCCAGGGACGTGGCGACGATGGTCTGCATCGGCAGATCGGTCGCGCGGCGCAGGGCCGGAACGATAACAAAACCGCCGCCCACGCCCAGAAGCCCCGAGAGGAACCCTGCGCCCAACCCAGACGCCGCCAATGCCCGCGCGCACGGCAGCGTCCAGGCCAGCTTGGCCGTGGTGGTGTCGAGATGGCAGGGTGGTGCTGCGCGCCGCGGCTGCGATTCGGCCAGGGGCACAGCACGCGCTTGCCGGAACATGCGGACCGCCACATAGGCGAGCACCCCTGCAAACAGCACGGTGAGCGGTGTGTTCGGCACGCGGTGCGCCGCCCAGATGCCGAACGGCGACATCACCACGCCGCATAGCGCCATCAGCCCGGCCGCCTTGTAGCGGACCCGGCCTTCGCGAAGCCCGAGCACCGCGCCCAGCCCGGCCGACAGGCCGACCGCCAGCAGCGCAATTGGAGCGGCTTGCGGTACCGACAGATGCAGCCCGAAGATCAGCAGTGGCACCGCGACAATGGCCCCGCCCGCGCCCGTCAGCGCCAAGATGAGCCCAACCACCGAGCCCAGCGCGGCGCTGATCACCCAACTCGCTTCCACTGGTGGCATGTTCAACGCCCAGTCCATGCGGTCGTGGTAGCGGGCCGCGCCGGCCACACGTGGCGCTCGAGCGCCTCGCAATCAAGCTGGGGGGCACAAACGGTCAGGGAAGGGGCTTTGTGGTGCATGCGATTTCAGTTGGGCGGCCGGGCATTCACGGCCTGTGCTGCAATGTGGGGTGGGCGGTGTTACCGGACCGACTTCAACACCTTGCCGCAGTAAAGCGCGGAAAGCGTTTGCATGATCTGGATGACCTCGAAGCTGGCGAGCCGGTAATAGATGTACTTGCCTTCGCGCCGGGTGGTGACGAGGCCTTCGTCACGCAGCACGCCGAGTTGCTGCGACAGGCTCGGCTGATGCAGGCCCACCAGCGTTTCCAGCTCGCCCACGTTGCGCTCGCCTTGCGTGAGCTGGCAGAGCAGCAGCAGGCGGTCTTCATGCGCCATGGCCTTGAGCACGGCGCACGCTTGCGAGGCCGAGGCGCGCAGCATGGAAATGGCCGCCTCGGGCAGCGGAACAACCTCGGGATCAGTGGTCAGGTCAGTCGAATCAGTCATTGGAATGCGGTGTTGAGGTCCGTTTGCGCTATTGGCAGACAGAATATCTGACGATATTCTATAAAAATATAGATTGTTCGCCAAAGCCCGTTATGCACGCCCAGATCGAATCCTTCTTCGACCCCGACACCTGCACGATGACCTATGTGATTCATGCGGGGCCCGGCACGCACTGTGCCGTGGTGGACTCGGTGCTCGACTACGACCCGAAATCGGGCCGCACGACAACCCACTCGGCGGATCGGGTTGCCGCGTTCATCGAAGCGCAGGACTTGCACGTCGAATGGCTGTTGGAAACACACGCGCATGCCGATCACCTCTCGGCGGCGCCGTACCTGCGCGGGCGCTTCGGCGGGCGCATCGCCATTGGCGAGCGCATTCGTGTGGTGCAGGGCGTGTTCAAGCCGATCTTCAACCTGGAGCCGTCGTTCCAGCTCGATGGCTCGCAGTTTGACCACCTGTTTGCGGCGGACGAGGTGTTCCGTATCGGCGAGCTGGAAGCGCGCGCGCTGGCCGTGCCGGGCCACACGCCAGCCGATATGGCGTATCAGGTGGGCGATGCCGTATTTGTGGGCGACACGCTCTTCATGCCGGACGTTGGCACGGCGCGGTGCGATTTTCCGGGCGGCGATGCGGGCACGCTGTACCAGTCGATCCGCCGCCTGCTGGACCTGCCGCCCGACACCCGGCTCTATATGTGCCACGACTATCCGCCCGCGGGCCGTGAAGCCCTGAGCCATACCACGGTGGCCGAGCAGCGCCGCGCCAACATCCACGTCCGCGATGGCGTAACCGAGGCCGAGTTCGTGCAGATGCGCACCCAGCGCGATGCCACGCTGTCCATGCCGACGCTGATGCTGCCGTCTATCCAGGTCAACATCCGCGCGGGCGAGATGCCGCCGGCCGAGCCAAACGGCGTGCAATACCTCAAGATCCCCCTCAACCTGCTGTAGCCGCTGATGGCGCGAGCAGTGCGGCGCGCGCGGCGGCCAGCACTTCGCGGCTGAGATCATCGAGCAGCGCGGATGCCGCGCGCGCATGCTGCCAGTGCAGCGGCACGTCCAGCGGCGTGTCAGGCACCAGTTCAACCAGCGAGCCGTCTGCAAGATGCTGCGCGATCAGCGCATGCGAATGCAGACCCCAGCCCATGCCAGCCACAGCCGCCGTCACAAACGCCTGCGACGACGGCAACAGGTGGCGGGGCAGCTCGACATGCCGATGACACAGGCGCCGCGCCCAGCGGGCCTGCAATTCATCCTTGGTGTTGAAGACGAGGCAGGGTGCCTGCGCGAGCGTGCCCGCGCCAACGCCGTCCGCAAAATGCCGTGCCATGAACGCCGGGCTGGCCGCGGCGACGTACCGCATCGACCCCAGCGGGCGGCTGTTGCAGCCCGTCGCCGGGCGCGCGGTGGCGGTCACGGCGGCCAGCACGGCGCCGCTGCGCAGCCACTCGCTGGTGTGGTCTTGGTCGTCCACGGCCACTTCCATCAACACGGGGTGATCCGCTGCGAATGCGGCAATGGCCGGCGCCAGCCATGTCGCCAGGCTGTCGGCGTTGACGGCGATCGGCAGCGCAACGCGCGCCACGCCTTCGGGCGCGAGCGCGGGCAGCGCGCCCTGCAATTCCTGTTCGAGCAGCCGGACACGGTCGACATGCTGACAAAGCCGTCGGCCGGTTTCCGTAGGGCGGCACGGTTGGTCGCGCACCACCAGCGCGCAGCCCACGCGTTCTTCCAGCAGCCGGATGCGCTGCGAAACGGCCGAAGGCGTGACGTGCAATGCGCGTGCGGCACGATCGAAGCTGCCTTCGCGGATGACGGCGGCCAATGCAGTCAGGGCGGAATAGTCGAGCACGTCAGTTAGCCAAACTGAATTGAATGAAGGAGAGATAGTTTGTCTTCATCACGGCGTGCCGGCAAGCTGCGCGCATGACGACACCACTCGCAACTTCCTCTTCCGTATTCCTTCAAGGCCTTGCGCTGAGCTTGGGGCTGATCGTGGCCATTGGCGCGCAGAATGCCTTTGTGCTGCGTCAAGGCCTGCGCCGTGAACACGTGGGCAGCGTGGTGCTGTTCTGCGCGATGGCGGATGCGTTGCTGATCTCGGCGGGGGTGCTCGGCATGGCCCAGGCGTTGGGCGAGCGCCCGAGCCTGGCGCGATTCCTGGCGTTGGCCGGTGCGGCGTTCCTGTTGCTGTACGGCTGGCAGGCGCTGTGGCGCGCGAGGCATTCGAATCAGTTGGAAGCGTCCGCAGGCGGGAATGGCATCAGCCGACGTTCGGCGCTGGCGCAGGCGGCGGCCTTTACGCTGCTCAATCCGCACGTGTATCTGGACACAGTGTTGCTGGTAGGCAGCATTGGTGCGCAGCAGGCGGCTGCGTTGCGGGGCTGGTTTGTGGCGGGTGCGAGTGCGGCCAGCCTGTGCTGGTTTGTGGCGCTGGGGTTTGGCGCGCGCTGGCTCGCGCCCTGGTTTGCCCGCCCGCGGGCGTGGCAAGTGCTCGACGGGCTGATCGGCGTGACGATGCTGGTGCTCTCTGCACTCTTGCTCCGCCACGCGTTGACGGGGCTGTGAGGTTGCTCGCTTTGCCAGCCTTGGTGTGTCACCGCGCGGCGGCTAGCCCCGCTCTTCCTCCGCGCACACGGATCACCCCCAGCGACTTCAGCAACGCCTGGCCCTGAAGCGTGACACGCGGCTCGCTCACACCGGCGCCGGAGCATTCCAGCGTGATGAGTTGAAGTGCCAGCAGCGTTTCGACATCGAGCGTGTCGAGATCGCGCGGCTGCGAGTTGCCACACACCAGAACCAGCGTCGCAATTTCGTGGGGGCTCAGCATCGTTGTCTCCAGCTTTTTTGTGTGTATCGATTGGCCATTTCGTGGGGGGAATTGCCTTTGTACAAACCGCGCGTAAGCGCTACTACGTCCCTCTGGCGTGGCGCGCCGGTTGCCGTGCCGCCGGCTGCGCTCGGGCGATTCCGGACACGCTTTTTCCGGCCCTGGAGCCGTGCTTGAAGCCCGTCGCGCGGGGGAGGTCGCAATTGGCATGCCTGTAACGTGTGGCGGGCATGCACAGGTACGCGCTGTGCTGCCTTTAACGGTGTCTCGGGGCGCGAACGCGCCAGCGCTCCGGGCGTTGACCCAGGCGGCGCTTGAGGAGGTTCCATGCAAGTTCGAGAAGCGATGACGCAAGACGTGAAGGTGGTCAAACCGGATCAGACCATCCGCGACGCCGCGCAGTTGATGTCCGAATGCGACATCGGTGCGGTGCCGGTTCGCGATGGCGATCGGTTGGTGGGCATGGTGACCGACCGTGACATCGCCGTGCGTGCGGTCGCCGAAGGGCGAGGCCCGGACACCCGCATCGGCGATGTGATGTCGAAGGAGGTGATGTACTGCTACGACGATGAAGACCTGGACCATGTGACGCACAACATGGGCAACATTCAGGTGCGGCGGCTGCCGGTGGTGAGCCGCGACAAGCGCCTGGTGGGCATTGTGTCCATCGGCGACATTGCGGGGTGCGGCAATGCGAAGAAAACCGGGCAGGCGATGGGCGGTATCTCGGCTCGCGGCGGTAGCCACTCGCAGACGGCGCACTGATGGCGTCGGTGCGTTGACGGGGTATTTTCTGACCGGATCGGCGCAGCCTTACCGCCGCGCCGCGTCTCTTGTAGATTCATGTTTCGTTCTCTCACCACTGGAAAGCGAGACATGAAACAAGTCACTTTGCCTGACGGCGAGCGTGTCCCTGCGCTCGGCATGGGCACATGGAACATGGGCGACGACCGCGCCACGCGCGCCGAAGAACTCGCCACACTGCGCCTGGGCCTCGATCTGGGTTTGCGCCTGATCGATACCGCCGAGATGTACGGCGAAGGCCTGTCCGAGCAGTTGATCGGCGAGGCCATCGCAGGCCGCCGTGACGAGGTCTTTCTCGTCAGCAAGGTCTATCCGCACAACGCCGGTTATCACGATATCGCGCAGGCGTGCGAGCGCAGCCTGCGCCGGCTTGGCACCGATCGGCTAGACCTGTATCTGCTGCACTGGCGCGGCGGCGTGCCGCTCGAAGAGACGGTGGAAGGTCTGCAGGCCCTGCAGCGCGAAGGCAAGATCCGCCACTACGGCGTGAGCAATCTTGACCTGTCCGATATGGAAGAGCTGTGGAACGTGCCGGGCGGTAATGAGGTTGCCGTCAACCAGCTGTTGTACAACCTCAGCCGGCGCGGCATCGAGTGGGATCTGCTGCCCTGGTTGCAGGAGCGCCGCGTGCCGGTGATGGCCTATTCGCCCATCGAGCAGGCGCGGCTGGTCCGGCATCCGAAGCTGGTGCGCTTTGCGCAGGAATGCGGCATGACGCCGGCCCAGGTGGCGCTGGCCTGGCTGCTGGCGCGTGACGGCGTCATTGCCATTCCCAAGACCGGTCATCGTGAACGGCTGCGCGAGAACTTCGGCGCGCTGTCGCATACGCTGACGGCCGAGCAGCTTGCGACATTGGACAGCATTTTTCCGCCGCCCAAGGGCCCACACGCGTTGGAGATGCTATGAGCGGCTGAGCCCTCAGCGGGACTTGGCCACGTAGCGTGCGTGGTCGACGTAGCCCATCAGGTAGACGCGCGCTTTTTCTCGGGTGTCCTTGGTGACGCGATCGGAAGCCTTGCGCGCGCCGGAGGGCGACATCTCGGCGCTCAGGTAATCGCGGAAGCCGTCGTGCATGGTGGTGAGTTCGCCTTCGCAGGCGTTCAGCGCGGTCGAGACGACGGCTTTCGTTTGCGTGTTGCCCGGCACGCCGTCATCGGCATGACGCTGGACGCAATCCATGTACTTGGCGCGCAGTGCCTGCCAACCGCTGCCGGCGTTGGCGGTATCTGCAGCGTTGGCAGTGCTGCTGGAATCGGCGGGCTGCTGCGGATGCGAGGCGCATGCACCCAGCAAGGCGAGCAGGACGAGGGACGGGCAGATGAGGGCTTTTTTCATGGCATGGACTGTACTGCACGCCCTCATCACCTGCGGCCGCGGAAGTCGACCATGGCTCACGCCATTAACAATTGGAAACGAAAAAATCTGCAGGAGACCACACCCCGGCGGGGCGTGGTCCCAAGGGCAGGGCGATCAAGCCACCGTTGCGGTTCTGCCCAGTTGCACACCCATCGACGTCAGTGCCTCGCGGATCGCTGCCACCGCGCCGGGAATGCCGGCCTCGCCAAAGTGGCCGATGCAGCCGATGCGGAAGGTTTCGATCTGCGTGAGCTTGCCCGGGTAGATGATGTAGCCGCGGCGCTTCACCTCCTGGTAGAAGGTCTTGAAGTCGTAGTTCGGATCATCCGGAGCGTGGAAGGTGACGATGATCGGCGCCTGGACGGCGTGGTCGAGGAACGTGTTCAAGCCCAGCTCCGCCATGCCGTCGATCAGCGCCTGACAGTTGCGCGCATAGCGGCCGCCGCGCGCAGCGAGCCCGCCTTCTTCCCAGTACTGCTGCAGCGCCGTGTCCAGTGCCACCACCACGTGCGTAGGCGGGGTGAAGCGCCACTGCGTGGTCTTGCGCATGTAGACCCATTGGTCGTAAAGATCCATCGCCAGCGAGTGGCTGTTGCCCGCGCACTGTTCCAACACGGTGCGGCGCGCGATGACGAAGCCCATGCCCGGCACACCTTCCAGGCATTTGCCCGAAGCGGCGATCAGCGCATCAAACGGCGTGGTGCGCGCGTCGATCTCGATGGCACCGAATGAGCTCATCGCATCGATGATCAGGCCGCGGCCATGGCGTGCCACCACCTGTGCGATCTCGTCGAGCGGGTTGAGCACGCCGGTGCCGGTCTCGCAATGCACCAGTGCCACGTGGGTGATCGAGGGGTCTTCCTTGAGCAGCCGGTCGATGTCGGCCGCGCGGATCTGCTCGCTTTCCGTGTACTCGTAAGTGGACAGGCGGCGGTTCAGGTAGCCGCAGATCTTGGCGATGCGCTGGCAGTAGGCGCCGTTGATCGGCACCAGCACGTGGCCATCGCGCGGCACCAGCGTGCCGATGGCCGCCTCGACCGAGAAAGTGCCGCTGCCCTGTAGGGGAACGCACTCGTGCGTGGCTTCGCCGTGCACGATGCGCAGGATCTGCTCGCGCAGGCGCCCGGTGATCTGGTTGAAATCACTGTCCCACGAACCCCAGTCGCGCAGCATGGCTTCTTTGGTGCGCGCCGAGGTGGTCAGCGGGCCCGGGGTGAGCAGGATCGGGTCGGACGGCGTGGTCATTGTGGTCTCCTTGTAAGCGTGCGCTTGCGATGATTGGGTCGGGAATGTCGGGTCAGGAACGGCGCAGGCTGCGCCACGCCTGGGTGCGCTTGAGCAGCACCCGGGTGAACAGCGCGTAGGCGATGCAGATCAGCGTCGAGGTGATCACGATCAGGCAGGCCAGTGCCGCGGCCGGGCCGATCTGGCCGGCTTCGTCCAGATGCATGATGGCGACCGAGGCGACGATGGTGTCCGGCGTGTAGAGAAAGATCACGCAGGACAGCGTCGCCATCGACACCACGAAGTAGTAGCGCGCGATGTCGAGCACCGCCGGCAGGCACACCGGCAGCGTCACGCGCACGAAGGTCTTGTAGAACGGCACCTTGAGCGAGGCCGACACGGCTTCGAACTCGTTGTCGATCTGCTTGAGCGCGGTGACGGCGGTCAGGTGGCTCGACGTGTAGTAGTGCACGATGGTCGAGACGATGACGATGGTCATCGTCTGGTACAGCCAGCCCAGCGGGTTGCCCGGCATGTTGAAGAACACCACGTAGCCCAGGCCCAGCACCAGCCCCGGCACCGCCATCGACAGCACGGCCAGGAAGTGCATGGTGGAGCGCAGCAGGCCGATGTTGCGCGTCTTCTCGCTCAGGTATGCACCGGCAAACACCATGAGCGAACCGGCCGTCGCAGTCACCGTCGCCAGGATCAGGCTGTTCGTGTAGGCGGCCGACATGTCGCTCTCCACCAGCACGAAAAGGTAGTGGTCAAGCGTGAAGCTCAGGTTGTACGGCCACAGCTTGATGACCGACGTGTAAAGCGCCATGCCGACCACGGCCAGCAGCAGCCCGGCGATCGTGATGCCGTACAGCGCGAGCAGCGTATCGGTCCACCGGTTCGGCTTGGGGGCGTAGGGCACCGAGCGTGCAGTGAGCTGTGCCTTGAGCTTGCGCCGCACCACGTTGTCCACGCCGAACGAAATCACGGACGGGATCAGCAGCAACAGGCCCACCACCGCACCCATCGAGAAGTTCTGCTGCCCGATCACCTGCTTGAACACGTCGATCGAGAGCACGTTGAAGTTGCCACCGATCACCTTGGGTGCGCCGAAGTCGGAGATCACGTAGGTGAACGACACCGTGCAGGCGCTGATGAGGCCGTATTTGCACGAGGGCAGCGTGATGGTGGTGAACTTGCGCCAGGCGCGGGTGCCGAGCGCGTCGGCCGCCTCGTACAGGCGGCCGTCTGCCAGCGACAGCGCCGTGGTCAGGATCATCAGCGCGTGCGGAAACGTGTTGTACACCTCGGCCAGGATCAGCCCCGGTACGCCGTAGATCGACGTATCGCCGAGCCAGCTTTTCAGCACGCCCTGGTTGCCGAACCACTGCACGAACGAGATGGCCGACAGCAGCGACGGCGCCAGCAGCGGAATCAGCGCGATGAGGCGCAGCGTTGCCTTGAGCGGCGTGGGAATGCAGCTGCGCGTCAGGGCGTAGGCGAACATGAAGGCAGCCGGCACCGAGATCAGCGCAACGCTGCAGGCAATGCCCACCGAGTGCAGCGCCGACCGCACCAGCGACGGCGTCTCGAGGTATTCCCGGAAGTGGATGAGCCCGACGAAATGGCCGTCCTGGTCCTGCACCGCGTTGACCAGGATGGCCCACAGTGGCGCCAGCAGAAAGACCAGCAGCAGGGCGACGACCGCGAGCAGCAGCGCGCGTGCGATGAGCGCCTCGCCGTGCAGCCGGGGCAGCACGGACGGCGTGGCCTTGGCCTCACGGTGGGGGCGGGTGAGTTCCATCATGCTGTGGCCCCTTGAGTGACCCCTTGTGTTGCCCCTTTGGCGGCGAAGGCGCGGATGCGGTTGGCGCGCAGCGCGATGTCGAGCATGCGGCCTTCGGCCAGGCTGTAGTCGTGCATCTGGTTGAGCGAGAAATACAGCTGGATCGGTTGGCCGCCGAGGACTTCGCTGCTGACTTCAGCCATGCACGAGCCGCCAAGAAACTCGATCTTGTCCACGCGCACGGTCAGCCGGTTGGGCGTGACGTCGTCGAGGTTTTCGGTCAGGCGGTCTTCGGGGCGCAGGTAGAGGTTGACCGCGCTGCCCGGTGCGAACTGGTTGTCGCAGCCCTCGCATTCCAGCTCGAGCGTGCCGACACGGAAACGCCGGTCGCCCAGTGCCTCGGCCTTCAGTACGTTCACCTTGCCGATGAAGTCGGCCACAAACGGCGTAGCGGGGCGCTCGTAGATCTCCTGCGGCGTGCCCACTTGCTCGATACGGCCCTGGTTCATGACAACGATGCGGTCGGCCATCGACAGCGCTTCTTCCTGATCGTGCGTCACCATGATGGTGGTGATGCCCACCTGCTGTTGCAGGCGGCGGATCTCGGTGCGCAGCCGGATGCGCTCCAGCGCATCGAGCGCGGACAGCGGTTCGTCCAGCAGCAACAGGCCCGGCTTGGTAGCCAGTGCGCGCGCCAGCGCCACACGCTGCTGCTGGCCGCCGGAGAGCTGGCTCGGGTATTTGCCGCCCGAGGTGGGCAGCCCGACCAGCTTGAGCAGTTCAGCGACGCGCGCGTTGATGTCTGCGCGGGCGACACGCCGGTTGGTGAGCCCGTAGGCCACGTTGTCGGCCACGGTCAGGTTGGGAAACAGCGCGTAGGACTGGAAGACGATGCCGTAGTCGCGCTTGCCCGGCGGTAGCCACGAGATGTCGCGACCGTTCTGATTCAACGCGCCGCTGGTCTGGTTTTCCAGCCCCGCGATAATGCGCAGCAGCGTGGTCTTGCCACAGCCCGACGGGCCCAGGAAGCACAGCATTTCGCCCTGATGCACCGTCAGGTCAATTTCATGGAGCGCGTGGAAACTGTCGAACTGTTTGCAGAGCGCGCGGACTTCCAGCGCGGGCGCACGTTGCATCTGTCGAGCAACGCTGTGGGGCGTGATGACATCCATGGTGGTCTCCTCATGGAAGAAGGGGAACGGGCGCTGTGCGATGCAGCGCCCGGCGACAGCAGGCTTACTTGGCGGCTGCCTTGCCTTCGTAGCGTTTGCTCCATTCGGCCAGGATGCGCGCGCGGTTCTCGGCGGCCCAGTCGAAGTTGTTCTTGGCGAGCAGCTTCTCAAGGTCGGGAGGAATGCCCTCAAGCGGTTTGGCCACGCCCGGGTAGGCCACCACCGCCCACCACTTGGAAGTGATCTCGTTGGCGTCGCGGCTGGCCATCCAATCGGCAAAGCGCTTGGCTTGTACCGGTTTCTTGGTGGCCTTCATCACGCCGGTGGCCTCGATATCCCAGCCCAGACCTTCCCTCGGGAAGATCAGGTCGACAGGTGCGCCGGATTTCTGCACCTGGTGTCCGCGGAATTCGAACGAGATGCCGATCGGGAACTCGCCGTTGCCGGCCTGTACGCAAGGCTTGGAGCCGGAGTGCACGTACTGGGCGATGTTCTTGTCCAGGGCATCCATGTACTTCCAGCCGTCTTTCTCGCCCCACATCTGCAGCCAGGCCGACACATCCAGGTAGCCGGTGCCGCTCGACGCGGGGTGCGGCATGGTGATCTTGCCCTTGTAGATCGGGTTGGCCAGGTCCTGCCAACTGGTCGGCTTGGGCAAGCCTTGCTTTTGCGCCTCGATCCGGTTGAAGCAGATGGCCGCAGACCACACGTCCATGCCCACCCAGCTCGGCGGCCGCGAGGTATCGGAATAGTTGGGATTGAGGCTGGCGAAGCCCTTTGGCTCGTACGGCTGCAGCAGGCCCTGTTGCTTGAGCAGAGCGAGACTGCTCGCGGCGAGGCCGGCCACCACGTCGGCCTGCGGGTTGGCCTTCTCGGCCAGTAGCTTGGCGGTGATCACGCCGGTGGAGTCGCGCACCCACTTGATCTCGATATCCGGGTTGGCCTTCTCGAAGCCGGTTTTGTAGAACTTCAGCGCGTCTTCTTCCAGCGCCGTGTACACCAGCAGCGGCGTTTTCTCCTGTGCGTGCAATGGGCCCGCAAGCACGGCACTCGCCGCAGCGGCCAACACAACGCAGGTCATGCGACTCCGAGATACGTTCATCTTTGTCTCCTTTGGTTTCGACCAACTGCAGAAAGCGGCTTTCTCGATCTATCCAAGGAGGTGTGCGCTGCGTTTCGTTGCAGAACCTCGGCGGACCGGCGAGTGTGCCTGTTACGATTTGTGTTTCAAAATGTAGAACGTCAACTGCGAACTGTCAACTGTCTTTCGTCAACTGAAAACTGTTGACAGTTTACGATCCACGCACTTAAATGGACGCCATGGGACCGAACAACGCTATCCAAATCCTTCTGTCGAGCTCCTTGCCGATGTATGTGCAGGAAGAAGTCGAACGCATGATCCTCACCGGCGGCCTGCGCCCGGGCGATCGCATCAATGAGAGCGAGTTGGCCGGCCGCTTCGGTACCAGCCGTGGGCCGATCCGCGAGGCCTGCCGCAAGCTCGAAGAGGCGGGGCTGCTGCGCAACGAGAAGAACCGCGGCGTGTTCGTGCGCGAGATCTCGGTCGAGGAAGCCGACGAGATCTACATGCTGCGCGAGGTGCTGGAAGAACTGGTCGGCCGCCGCGTGTGCGAACGCGCCACGCCCGAACTGATCGAGAAGCTCAACGCCATGGTCGACGCGATGGACCAGGCGGCAAACGACAAGAACGCCACGGAATACGCCCAGCTGAACCTGCAGTTCCACGACCTGCTGCTCGACGCAGCGGCCAGCCGCAAGCTGACCGAGACCTACCGCCGCCTGGTCAAGGAGCTGCACCTGTTCCGCATGCGCGCGCTGACGGAAGGCGGCGGATTGGACGTATCACCCGGCGAGCACCGCCACATCGTCGAGGTCATTGCCGGTGGCGACCCCGACAAGGCCGGTGCCGCACTGCGTGCGCACGTGGCGGACAGCCGAGCGCGAATGTTGAAGACCTTTGGACGCCAGCCCGAATAGGACAGCGCCCAAGGGTCCTGAGTAGCCAACCCTGACTGAGGTAACCCAAATGACGACAGAAACCCTTGTGGTAAATGGAAGAAGCTACCGCTGGATGGATGGCCCGGTGGTGGTGGTGTGTGTGGACGGCTGCGAGCCGGACTACCTGCGCGCAGCCACGGAAGCCGGCATTGCCCCGTTCCTGGCGCGCGCCATGAAGCAGGGCGCCAATCTGCTGGCCGACTGCATCGTGCCTTCTTTCACCAACCCCAATAATCTGTCGATCGTGACGGGCGCACCGCCCGCAGTGCATGGCATCTGCGGCAACTACTTCTTCGACCGCGAAGTCGGCGAGGAAGTGATGATGAACGACCCGAAATACCTGCGCGCAGGCACCGTGCTGGCGGCATTTGCAGACGCCGGCGCCAAAGTGGCGGTGGTCACCGCCAAGGACAAGCTGCGCAAGCTGCTCGGGCACAAGATGAAGGGCATCTGCTTCTCGTCCGAGAAGGCCGACCAGGCCACCGTGGCCGAGAACGGCATCGACCACGTGGTCGAGATGGTGGGCATGCCGGTGCCGTCGGTGTACAGCGCCGAGCTGTCTGAATTCGTGTTCGCCGCCGGCGTGAAGCTGATGGAGCGCGAACGGCCCGACCTGATGTACCTGTCCACCACCGACTACGTGCAGCACAAGGCCGCGCCGGGCAGCGCCGCCGCCAACGCCTTCTATCAGATGATGGACGGCTACCTTGCCAAGCTCGATGCGCTGGGCGCTACCATCGTGCTGACTGCCGACCACGGCATGAACGACAAGCACGACGAAGACGGCCAGCCGAACGTGATCTATCTGCAGGACGTGCTGGACGATTGGTACGGAAAGGACAAGGCGCGCGTGATCCTGCCGATCACCGATCCGTACGTAGTCCACCACGGCGCGCTCGGCTCGTTCGCCACCGTGTACGCGCCGACGCCGCAGGACGCCGCCCAGTGGATCGAGCGCATCGCCAAGCTCGAAGGCATGGAAACCGTGCTGTCGCGCGAAGAGGCGGCCGCCCGGTTTGAACTGCCGCCCGATCGCATCGGCGACATCGTCGCGGTGTCGGGCCGCAACGTGGTGATCGGGACCGCGCAGAGCCGGCACGATCTTTCCGCGCTCGACGTGCCGCTGCGCTCGCACGGTGGGGTGTCGGAGCAGCGCGTGCCGCTGATCAGCAACCGGCCGATGAAGGACATCGCCGCCAATCGCCGCCTGCGCAACTTTGACGCGCTCGACCTTGCCCTGAACCACGCTGCCTGATCCGCCGGAGGAGACCGCCATGAACTCACCTGCCCAGCCGCCACTGCGCACCGAGGCTTTGCGTATCGCCGGCGAAAAGATCTACCGCGATCGCGTGATCGAAGTCACCCACCCGTACACCGGCGAGTTGATCGCCACCGTGCCGAAGGCCACCGTCGACGATGTGCGGCGCGCCTTCCATATCGCGCGCAACTACCGCTCCACGCTCACTCGGCACGACCGCTACCGCATCCTCATGCGCGCCGGTGAGCTGATCGCGCAACGCCGTGACGAAATCGCGCACCTGATCACACTGGAGTCGGGCCTGTCCCTCAAAGACACCCAGTACGAAGTGGGCCGCGCTTCCGACGTGCTGCTGTTTGCCGCCAACCAGGCGCTGGTGGACGACGGCCAGGTCTTTTCGTGCGACCTCACCCCGCACGGCAAGAGCCGCAAGGTCTACACGTTGAAGGAGCCGCTGCTCGGTGCGATCTCCGCTATCACGCCGTTCAACCACCCGCTCAACCAGGTGATACACAAGGTGGCGCCGGCGGTGGCCACCAACAACCGCATCGTGCTCAAGCCGAGCGAGAAGACGCCGCTGGCGGCCTTTGCGCTCGCCGACATCCTCTACGAAGCCGGCTTGCCGCCCGAGATGCTATCGGTGATCACCGGCGACCCGCGCGAGATCGCCGACGAAATGCTGACCAACGACGACATCGATCTGGTCACGTTCACCGGCGGCGTGGCGATCGGCAAACACATCGCCGCACGCGCCGTGTACAAGCGCCAGGTGCTGGAACTGGGCGGCAATGATCCGATCATCGTGATGGACGATGCCGACCTGGAAGAAGCCGCGACCCTGGCGGCGAGCGGGTCGTACAAGAACTCGGGCCAGCGCTGCACCGCCATCAAGCGCATGCTGGTGCAGGAGTCGGTGGCCGACCGCTTTGTTGAACTCCTGCTGGAGAAGACGCGCGCGGTCAAATACGGCGATCCGTTCGACCCCGCCACCGACATGGGCACCGTCATCGACGAGGCCGCCGCCATGCACTTCGAGCGCGTGGTGAATGACGCCGTGAAAGCGGGCGCCGACCTGCTGTACGGCAACGAGCGCCGCGGCGCGCTGTATTCGCCCACCGTGCTCGACAACGTGCGCCCCGAGATGGAAGTGGTACGGCTGGAGACCTTCGGCCCCGTGTCGCCGGTGATCCGTTTCAAGACCATCGACGAGGCGATCCGCATTTCCAACGGCACGGCCTATGGTTTGTCGTCGGCCGTCTGCACCAACCGGCTCGACCACATCACCCGCTTCATCCGCGAGCTCAACGTCGGCAGCGTCAACGTGCGTGAGGTGCCGGGTTACCGCCTGGAAGTGACGCCGTTCGGCGGCATCAAGGATTCGGGCCTCGGCTACAAGGAAGGTGTGCAGGAAGCCATGAAGAGCTTCACCAACACCAAGACCTACTCGCTGCCCTGGTAAGCGCGCAGCCAATCCAAACGCTGGGAGACATGCAACATGAAGATCGGCGTACCCAAGGAAATCAAGAATCATGAGTACCGCGTCGGCCTGACGCCGGCATCGGTGCGGGAGCTGGTGGCACATGGTCATCAGGTGCAAGTGCAAACGCTGGCCGGCGCAGGCATCGGTGCGTCCGACGCGGACTATGCCGCCGCTGGGGCGCAGGTGGTGGACGGCGCGGCGCAGGTGTTCGCCTGGGCCGACATGATCGTCAAGGTGAAAGAGCCGCAGGCCGCCGAGCGCGCCATGCTGCGCGAAGGGCAGATTCTCTACACCTATCTGCACCTGGCGCCCGACCCGGAACAGTGCGCCGACCTGGTGAAGAGCGGTGCCGTCTGCATTGCCTACGAGACTGTGACGCAGGCCGGCGGCGGGCTGCCGCTGCTCGCGCCGATGTCCGAAGTGGCGGGGCGCATGTCGGTGCAGGCCGGTGCGCATTGCCTGGAGAAGGCGCAGGGCGGTCTCGGCGTGCTGCTTGGCGGCGTGCCGGGCGTGGCGCCGGCCAAGATCGTCATCCTCGGTGCCGGCGTGGTGGGCAGCAATGCCGCGCAGATTGCCGTCGGCACGGGCGCGCACGTGGTGGTGATCGATCGCAGCCTCGACGCCCTGCGCCGCATGGAGCGCCTGCTCGGCTCGCGCGTGACCACGGTGTTCTCCAACCGTGACAACGTCGAACGCCACGTGCTCGAGGCCGATCTGGTGATCGGCGGTGTGCTGATTCCCGGCGCGGCCGCCCCCAAGCTGGTGACGAAGGCGCTGGTCGACAACATGAAAGCCGGTTCGGTGATCGTCGACGTGGCCATCGACCAGGGCGGCTGCTGTGAAACGGCGCGGCCCACCACGCACGCGGACCCGACCTACCTTGTTGGCAACGTGGTGCACTACTGCGTCGCCAACATGCCCGGCGCGGTGCCGCGCACGTCCACCTACGCGCTCAACAACGCCACGCTGCCATTTGCGCTCGACATCGCCAATAAGGGATGGAGGCGCGCGCTGGCCGACAACCCGCACCTCGCGCGCGGGCTGAACGTGGCCTTGGGTGCCGTAACCTGCCGTGAAGTGGCCGACGCGTTGGGCTACACCTGGCAGGACCCGTCTGCTCTGCTGACGCATTGATCCCGTGGGTGACGAAGCCTCCGGCGTTGCCGATGCCGGAGGCGCGCGATCACTACGGCTGTGTTGTCGGTTTCACCGCCTTCGGGCGGTTTTTTTCTGCTAGCCCTTGTCCGCCTTGCCCGCCGCTGCGGCGTACTTGGACAGATGCACATCCAGGCGACGCGGAGGGCGGCCATGGTCTTCGGCGCGCTCCTTGCGGCGGATGGCATTGCGCACCAGCAGCGAGCCCACGTAGCGGATCGGCTCCGGCGGGAAGTGGCCAAGCGGCCCTTTGACCAGCGGCGAGCGCGTCCAGGCATTGTCTTGCCCCAGCACGAGCGACGACAAAATCTGCCCGCCCATATGGCACGGCCCCACGCCGCTGCCCGAATAGCCGAAACCATAGAAGACGTTGTCGCCTTGCCCCAGCCTGCCGAAGAAGGGCAGACCGGTGACCGAGCGATCGGATGGGCCGTTCCAACTGGCGGCAATCCCGACGTCGGCAAACTCGGGGAAGAACTCGGCCAGCGTCTTGCGCAGCAGCGGACGGTAGGGCGAAGGCTGGTCGAACACCGGCAGGATGCGGCCCCCATAGGCAAAGGTATTGCCGCCTTTGCCCAGCATGATCCGGCCGTCCGGCGTGTTGTGGTAGTAGTGCACGAAGATGCGCGAGTCGAGCACCGTCACGCCGCTGGTCAGACCAATCCGCTGCAGCAGGTCGGGGCGCGGTTCTGTGATGATCATGTCGCTGGAAACAATCGCCACGGTGCGCTCGAACTGCGGAAACGCCCGCGCCATCCACGCGTTGATGGCCAGCACAACCCGATCCGCAGTGATGCGCCCCGACGGCGTTGACACCACGGCCGGCTTGCCTTGCTCCAGCGCAGTCATCGGCGTGCCTTCATACAGGCGCACCCCCAGCCCCAGCGCCACCCGGCGCAGGCCGCGCACCAGCTTGCCCGGCTGCACGCTGGCGGCCGCAGGCGAGAACCAGCCCTCGATGTGCCGTGTCGAGCCGGCCATGCGCTGCAGCTCAGGCAGCGGGCAACGCACGAAGGCGTTGATGCCGTTGCGCTCCAGTGCCGCAATCACCGCATCGGTGGAACCCACCTGCGCACGATTGGTGGCGGTGTAGAGGGTGCCGTCGAGACGGTATTCGGCATCCACGCCGTAGCGTTGGCAGAAATCCCCAATGGCGTAGATGCTCGCCTCCGAAGCCTGAACAAGGCGGACGGCCTCTTCCCGCCCGAACAGCCGTTCCAGGGTGAAGTACTTGGCCGACCACGACAGCGCACAGCCCCCGTTGCGGCCACTGGCACCCGCTCCGCAGATATCCGCTTCGATGACGACGACATCGAGTTGCGGGTTCTGCTCCTTGAGCATGATCGCCGTCCACAGCCCCGTGTAGCCGCCACCAACGATGCAGACATCCGCGCGCGTCTGCTGTTGCAGCGGGGCGCAGGGCGCTTCGGGATGGTCTTTGAGGGCCTGGTCGAGCCAGAAAGGTCTCATGGTGCGATCTCCGTGGCGCCTGGGTGTGGGCGCTGGTTGGTGTTGATGCGGCTTGCGGTCACCATCAAACCAATTTAGGGTGAATAAGAAAAATCGATTTTTCAGATGCACAAATAGGTTCAGCTTATTGAGGCCGCATCATGCAGATCTCGCATTCGCAGTTACGGGCTTTCCACGCAGTGGCAGAGGCCGGCAGCTTTACCCGGGCCGCCGAGGCGCTGTGCCTCTCCCAGCCGGCGGTTTCCGACCAGGTCCGCAAGCTGGAGGAGTACTACGGGGTCTCGGTCTTCCACCGGGACAAGCGCACCGTGCGGCTGACCGAGGTGGGCGAGCGATTGTTTGGCGTGACGCAACGCCTCTTCGACGTCAGCGCAGACGCGCACGAACTCCTCATGGACTATCACGGGCTCACCACCGGCAGCCTCGTGCTGGCGGTCGATGCCCCCGTGCATGTGCTGCCCTACGTTGCGCGGTTCTGCGCACGCTATCCCGGCATCAACGTCAGGATCGAGGCCGCCAACACCGACGAGGTGCTGCAGCGCCTGTTCAGCCACCGTGCCGATCTCGCGCTGCTCGGGCGCAGCATTGAAGACGAGCGCCTGCTCTCGCTGCCGCTGCGCAGCGATCCCATGGTGGCCTTCGTATCCAAAGACCACCCCTGGGCCACGCGCAAATCCATCCGGCTTGCAGATCTGGACGGCACGCCGCTCGTCTTGCGCGAGCAGGGCTCGGTCACGCGCCAGACGCTGGAGGAAGAAATGGCCGCAGCGGGCTTTGCCATCCGCAAGGCCATCGAAGTGGAAGGGCGCGAAGGCGCGATGGAAGCCGTCGCCTTCGGGATCGGTGTGGGGGTGATCTCCGCCGCAGAACTGGGCTTCGATTCGCGCCTGCGTGCCCTGCCGATCCGGGACTGTCGGCGTCATTTCACGGAGACGCTGGTGTGCTTGCGCGCGCAAAGCTCCCGGCGGGCTCTTGCGAGCTTTTTGGAGTTGGTTGGGGAAGGGTGAATGTGGTGCCAGTAAGATCAGGCGCGCAGGAAGACGATGCACAGGCTGTCCGCTATCGGCCAGGAGCGTCTATTCAACATCCGGTTGGGTCAATCGAACACCAACGCACAGCAGGCACCGTCCATTCAGTGAGAAGCCATATGACATTGAAGTCCGCAGGTTTCCTTGCCCTATTTGGCGCCTGCCTTATCGCCCATGCGGAAAGCGCGCCGTATCCCGAAGAGGTCAAAGCCTTCATTGCCGAACGTGACATATGCGATCACTTTCGCGGGGAGCCCTCCGAAGGAAACAGTCCGGACCAGGTTGAGCGGAGAGATTTCATTGTCGACAGCTTGGACATCTACTGCTCAGGGACGGACAAGCGCCTCGCGGCGCTCAAGCGCCTCGCGGCGCTCAAGCGACGGTACAAGAACAATCGCGCGGTCATGCAGCAACTCAATCAATACGAGACGCACATTGAATGAAAGTCGCGGCCGTCGGTCGATGAAGTGCCGGCCGTCCGCTTCCGGCCACGAGCAGTCATTCGGTAACATAAGGCTGCATCGGGTTCTGCTTGGGAGGCTGCGCCGTATGCTTTCAATCGATGAGATGGCTCGGCAGCACAACGTTTCCATATATCGCTTGCGAGCACTTGAGGTCGCGACTATTCCAGTCGAGTGCACCAAGCAAGTCGACGTGGGGTTCTACGCGAAAGAGAGGGCGCCACTGATAAACCCACTGTCCTTTCTGACGAAGGCAAAAATTCGCCCTGGTCTCTTCGCGTATGGCAAACAAGCACCCAGCCTTGTGCAAGCCGTCGCTGCCGACGGTGAACTGTGCAGTGCTCTGGATACGTTGCTCACGAACTACGCGTGGGCAATCGAATGGAATGACGGGTCCCTGCGAGCGCGCGTGAACCTCTTGGAGGCTACGATTGACGGCGACTCGACTGGGGGCGAACGGTTTTTGTCCAATCTTGAAATTGTTGCCAGACGCCTCGGTGACATCAGCAATGGACGCAGTCAGGTAGTGGCAGACCTTTCACCAGTGGCATTCGGCCCAACTTGGTTCCGCAACCGGGAAATGTTCGGAGGACTCGTGGTTGGGCTGGCTATTGTCGTCCTGCTCTTCTTCGTTATTGGCCGTGTTCGCTAGTTGCTAGTGTGCGCACCGCCTTCACCCGGCCGGAGGCTGCTCTCCAGATGTGCTTCTGCAATTTACTCAGCGAACACATATGACCAGATGGATTTTTTTCGTTGCTTTGCTGGGTGCACTCGGGGCCTGCACTGTCTCACCAGCAACAGCGCCCTCTGACCCATACACTGCTGAGGTGGCAGCAATGGTCAATAGTGTTAGTGGGCTGAGGTCCCTGGCAGATTACCGTCAACTAAGCGGTATCGTTGGGGCTCGAATAGATGGCAGTCGGAGATACAAGCCGAGCAGCGGTATATCGGTGCAGGAAATGACATTCACTGCCGATACCAACACTTTTGATTGGGGGCGTAGCGCATATAAGAGTACCCACGTCGAAGCGGAGCGAGCAACTCGAACTGTATTCAAGCTACCCCTCAAAAAAAGCGGTGCTTGCATCGACCTAGCGAGCATCCGCTCTCACATCGCTCTCAGGGAAGAGAGAACCTGGCAGGACTACGATGCACCTGGTTTTAGCGTTATGTTCTTTTCGCCTACTAGTTCACTGAAGTCGGGACTCTACTTCATGGACGGAAAGTGCCTCAGTGAAATCGGGTTCTCTCAAGAGGAGCCCAAGGATTGAGAGGAGGCGGACATCGACGGTGTCTGCTGTCGGCCAGAAGCAGTCGGCCAGTATTAGTGAAGTCCCATCAACGAAAAAGCCGCCTAAGGGCGGCTTTTTCTATTCATGACGGCAACTGGAAGCTCACTCCGCCGGTGTCCCTTCCTCCTTCTTCCTCACGCCATTGCGGCTAAACCGCGACGACAGCGACTTGCGTGCCATGTCCAGGCCTTCGCCCTTGCCGGCACGCTTGAGGAAGGCATATCCGTCCAAGGGTAAGCGTGGAGTGATGGCCGTCTTGCTTTAGCATTTGATCTTCTGACACGAGGATCGACTGCATGCCGCTGGAGCCGCTTTACGTTACGAACCGGGTCGTTGCCATCATCCTGCCCAAGGCGCCGT